>NZ_AP043663.1:0-5623270 GCF_055397605.1 Mycolicibacterium obuense
GGACAACGACGAATTCCTGCATCTCCACAGCCTGTGGATAACTTTGTGGACAGTTCGTCCTCGAGGTGTAGCCGACGTCGCGTCGGCCGGTAGGGGGTGGGTGTTCTTGTCAGCCGACCCCGACCCACCATTTGTCTCGATCTGGAACAACGTCGTCACCGAACTCAACGGTGAGCGCGGATCTGCCAACGGAACCCTGACCCCTCAGCAGCGGGCCTGGCTCAAACTCGTGCAGCCACTCGTCATCACTGAGGGATTCGCACTGTTGTCGGTGCCCACCCCGTTCGTGCAGAACGAGATCGAGCGTCATCTCCGCGAACCGATCATCGCCGCCCTGAGCCGGCAGCTCGGCCAGCGAGTCGAGTTGGGGGTCCGCATCGCCGATCCCGAACCCGAGGCCACTCCGGCCCTGGCCCCTGTGGCAGTTGCCGACAGTGACGACGATCTCGTCGACGACGACCTCGCTGCGAGGGCGAGCGCCGAGGAGAACTGGCCCAGCTTCTTCGCCAACCGGGGAGCCAACGCGAGCACCGACGATGCCACCGCGATCAACCTCAATCGTCGCTACACCTTCGACACGTTCGTGATCGGCGCCTCCAACAGGTTCGCCCACGCCGCGTCGCTCGCCATCGCCGAGGCGCCGGCCCGCGCCTACAACCCACTGTTCATCTGGGGCGAATCCGGTTTGGGCAAAACGCATCTGCTGCACGCCGCCGGTAACTACGCCCAACGACTGTTCCCCGGGATGCGGGTCAAGTACGTCTCCACCGAGGAATTCACCAACGACTTCATCAACTCGCTGCGCGATGATCGCCGTGCGTCGTTCAAACGCACCTACCGCGACATCGACGTCCTGCTGGTCGACGACATCCAGTTCATCGAGGGCAAGGACGGCATCCAGGAAGAGTTCTTCCACACGTTCAACACCCTGCACAACGCGAACAAGCAGATCGTCATCTCCTCCGATCGGCCGCCCAAACAGCTCGCAACCCTGGAGGACCGGCTGCGCACTCGCTTCGAGTGGGGCCTGATCACCGATGTGCAGCCGCCGGAGCTCGAGACCCGAATCGCAATTCTGCGCAAGAAGGCGCAGATGGATCGGCTCGACGTTCCTGACGACGTGCTCGAGCTGATCGCCAGCCGCATCGAACGCAACATCCGCGAGCTCGAGGGCGCACTCATCCGTGTCACGGCATTCGCCTCGCTGAACAAGACCTCGATCGACAAGTCACTCGCCGAGATCGTGCTCCGTGATCTGATCTCCGATTCCTCGACGATGCAGATCAGCACCGCTGCGATCATGGCCGCGACCGCGGAGTACTTCGAGACCAGCATCGACGAATTGCGCGGCCCCGGTAAGACCCGAGCGCTCGCTCAATCCCGGCAGATCGCGATGTACCTCTGCCGTGAACTCACCGATCTCTCGCTCCCCAAGATCGGCCAGGCATTCGGTCGCGACCACACCACGGTCATGTACGCGGAGAAGAAGATTCGCGGTGAGATGGCCGAGCGGCGTGAGGTCTTCGATCACGTGAAAGAACTGACGACACGGATTCGGCAGCGCGCCAAGCGCTGATCGTCGCACACCCCTGGTTGCCCGTCGCCGCGTCCGCGCGGCCCTGTTGTCATGTCCTCAGAACCAAAAAACTTTGCCCTCATTGGCACCTCCAGTCACAGCAGCGCCCTGGGGAGCACCTGTGCACAACCTGTTGCCAACACGGCCGCAGATCGGGGGGTTTCTCCCCAGATCGCCGTTCATCCCCAGCCCGCCCTCGAGACCGCACCGACCATGCACAGCTCCCCCACAACCGCGCAGTGGCACTGGCCTGCGGGAAGCCGCCCGTATCCCCAGATTGCACAGCACCTAGTACTACTGCTCATTTCTCTCTATCAATTCTTCTCAGAAGAAGGGTCCTGGGGAAAGCACACGGTGGACGGCTTCGTAGCGCCTGTTCGCGGCGCGTTGTCAGCCCGATCGTTTAGCTTTCAACTTGGAGCGGAAAGCTCTACGGTGGTTCATCGACAGCCGTTCCGGTCGTCGCAGCGTGTCGTAGCGGCGCGGTGTGCCCGTCGGAGAAATCGCTGAACATGGCTTCATCGGGGTGTACATCGAAGGGACGCAACCAACGTGTCGACGTCAACGGTAGGTCTGACGGACTTGAAGTTCCGGCTGAGCCGCGAGGAGTTCGCCGACGCGGTCGCCTGGGTGGCCCGTAACCTTCCGTCCCGGCCGACGGTGCCCGTCCTCGCCGGTGTGCTGCTGACCGGATCCGACGAGGGTCTGACGATCTCCGGATTCGACTACGAGGTCTCGGCCGAAGTGCAGATCGCCGCCGAAATCGCCTCTCCCGGAAGCGTTTTGGTGTCGGGTCGGCTGCTCTCCGACATCGTCCGCGCGCTGCCCGCCAAGCCGGTCGACGTGAGCGTGGAAGGCACCCGCGTCGCGCTGACCTGCGGCAGTGCCCGATTCTCCCTGCCGACGATGGCCGTCGAGGACTACCCGACGCTGCCCACGCTTCCCGACGAGACCGGTGTGGTCTCGGCAGATCTGTTCGCCGAGGCCATCGGCCAGGTCGCCGTGGCTGCCGGTCGGGATGACACGCTGCCGATGCTGACCGGGATCCGCGTGGAGATCTCCGGGGAGAAGGTCGTGTTGGCCGCCACCGACCGGTTCCGGCTCGCGGTGCGGGAACTGACATGGTCGACGGCGACCCCCGGCGTGGAGGCGGCTGTCCTGGTCCCGGCGAAAACACTTGCAGAGGCTGCCAAGGCGGGAACCGACGGCAACGAGGTCCACTTGTCGCTGGGAAGCGGCCCGACCGTGGGCAAAGAGGGCCTGCTCGGAATTCGCAGCAAGGGCAAGCGCAGCACCACCCGATTGCTGGACGCCGAATTCCCGAAGTTCCGCCAGCTCCTGCCGACCGAGCACACCGCGGTGGCCACCATCGGTGTCGCCGAGCTGACCGAGGCGATCAAGCGTGTCGCCCTGGTGGCCGACCGTGGCGCGCAGGTGCGAATGGAATTCGCAGATGACGTACTGCGGCTCTCGGCCGGCGCCGACGATGTCGGCCGGGCGGAGGAAGATCTGCCGGTCGAGTTCTCCGGCGAGCCGCTGACCATCGCATTCAATCCGACGTATCTGACCGACGGGCTGGGCTCCCTGCACGCCGAGCGAGTCACTTTCGGTTTCACCACTCCCAGCCGCCCTGCGGTTCTTCGCCCGGCAGGCCAGGATGATTCGAGTAGCGACGGGGCGGGACCCTATCCGGCGGCACAGACGGACTACGTCTATCTGCTGATGCCGGTTCGTCTCCCCGGCTGATCGCACGCACTGACGACAGAAGGGCGCGGACATGCAGCTGGGTCTCATCGGCCTGGGTAAGATGGGTTTCAACATGAGGTCGCGCTTGCGTGACGGCGGGCACGAGGTGATCGGGTTCGATCCACGCCCCGAGGTCTCCGATGTCGCCTCGCTGGAGGACCTGGCGTCGGCGCTGCAGGCTCCGCGCGTGGTCTGGGTGATGGTGCCGTCCGGTCCGATCACCGATCAGACCATCACGGAATTGGCCGGTGTGCTTTCGGAGGGCGATCTCGTCATCGATGGCGGCAATTCCCGCTACACCGAAGACAAGCCGCACGCAGAGTTGTTGGCGCAGAAGGGTATTGCGTTCATCGATGCCGGCGTCTCGGGTGGTATCTGGGGTTTGACCGAAGGCTACGGGCTGATGGTGGGCGGCAGCGACGGCGATATCGCGCGGGCCATGCCGATCTTCGACACGTTGCGCCCGCCCGGACCGGTCGAAGACGGATTCGTGCACGCCGGCCCCGTCGGGGCGGGGCACTTCGCCAAGATGGTGCACAACGGTGTCGAGTATGCGCTGATGACGGCCTACGCCGAGGGCTATGAGATGTTGGCCGCCGAAGATCTGGTGAAGGATCCCCAGGCCGTGTATCAGGCCTGGACGAATGGCACCGTGGTCCGGTCGTGGTTGCAGCAGCTGCTCGCCAAGGCTCTCAAAGAGGACCCGAATCTCAACGAGATCAGCGGCTACACAGAGGATTCCGGTGAGGGTCGGTGGACGGTCGAGGAGGCCATCCGACTGCGGGTACCGGTTCCGGGTATCGCGGCGTCACTGTTCGCGCGGTTCCTGTCCCGTCAGGACGACTCGCCGACGATGAAGGCTGTGGCAGCGCTGCGCAACCAATTCGGCGGGCACGCGGTGAAGAGGGTGAGCGAGTCCGGGTGAGCGAGGCGAACCGGTGTACGTACGTCGCCTCGCACTGACGGATTTCCGGTCCTGGCCGCGGGTGGAGATCGAACTCGACCCCGGCCGTACCGTCTTCGTCGGATCCAACGGCTTCGGTAAGACGAATCTCGTTGAAGCGCTGTGGTATTCGTCGACACTTGGTTCGCACCGCGTTGCCACTGACGCGCCGCTGATCCGCGCGGGCGCCGATCGTGCCGTGATCTCCACCATCGTCGTCAGCGATGGACGAGAACTCGCTGTCGACCTGGACATCACGTCTGGCCGGGCCAACAAGGCGCGGCTGAACCGCTCCCCCGTCCGGTCGGCCCGCGAGATCCTCGGTGTGCTGCGTGCGGTGCTGTTCGCCCCGGAGGACCTGGCGCTCGTCCGAGGGGATCCCGGCGAGCGCCGGCGTTACCTCGACGATCTGGCCACGATTCGTCGACCCCGCATCGCCGGCGTACGCGCGGACTACGACAAAGTGGTGCGGCAGCGCACGGCACTGCTCAAGACGGCCTCCGGTGCCCGGTTCCGAGGTGACCGCTCGGCGTTGGAGACGCTCGACGTGTGGGACGGTCACCTCGCCGCCCACGGGGCTGCGCTGATCGCCGCGCGGGTGGAGCTCGTCAACGAGCTGGCGCCCGAAGTGGAGAAGGCGTACCAGTTGCTGGCGCCGGCGTCGAGGCCCGCGGCTGTGCGATACCGCAGCGGTGTGGATGTGGTGGAAGCCGAAGCTGCCGTGGGTAATACGGACATCGAGGTGTTCGAGGCGGCATTGCTGGACGCGTTGAGCAGGCGTCGCGATGCCGAACTGGAGCGGGGCGTGTGTCTTGTCGGACCCCACCGGGATGATCTGGATCTGAGGTTGGGCGATCAGCCGGCGAAGGGTTTCGCCAGTCACGGCGAGAGCTGGTCCATGGCGTTGGCGCTGCGGCTGGCGGCGTACGAACTTCTTCGCAGAGAGGGAGGAGACCCCGTGCTTCTCCTCGACGACGTGTTCGCCGAGCTCGACACCGCGCGTCGGGACGCTCTCGCCCGGGTCGCGGCCACCGCCGAGCAGGTGTTGGTGACCGCGGCAGTGCCCGAAGACATTCCGCGCGAGTGGGATGCGCGACGCATCGAGATCACGATGCGCGACGGTGACGAGGGCCGCGTATCGGAGGTGATGTCATGACCGACGCAGAGGATCCCATCGAGCCGCCGGCTCACCTGGCCCATCTCAAGGGAATGGACCTGGTCCGGCGTGCTCTCGAGGAGGCTCGCGGCGCCGCGCGAGAGCAGGGGAAGAACGTCGGGCGCGGCCGTCAGGCACCCGCGCCTCGGCGCACAGGCTCGTCGAGCCGGCGCCGGTGGTCCGGTCCCGGCCCCGATGTGCGGGATCCCCAGACCCTCGGTGCGGCGACCAGTGATGTGGCGCGCAGCCGGGGCTGGAACGGCCGAGTTGCCGAGGGTGCGGTGTTCGGGAGGTGGCATGAAGTGGTCGGTGCCCAGATCGCCGACCATGCGGTACCGGCGTCGCTGGCCGACGGCGTTCTCACCGTGACGGCGGAATCGACGGCGTGGGCCACACAGTTGCGGATGGTGCAGGCGCAACTGCTGGCAAAGATCGCCGCGGCCGTCGGGGACGGCGTCGTCACCGGTCTCAAGATCGTCGGTCCGGTGGGTCCATCCTGGCGGAAAGGTCCCTACCGGGTGCAGGGGCGGGGCCCGCGTGACACCTATGGCTGAGAGCCGCGAGAACGTGATCAGCAGCCGCGCGAAGCGTCTGGACCTATCTCGAGTCGGAAAAATCGACGCACGGCGCGATTAGGTGTGTCAAAACGCAGTTCCAGTGTCAGCCCTGACGCCATGTTTCGGTAGACTATCCAGGTGATCCGCGAGGGGGTCGTCAGATTCCCCGTGCAGGCTTCCGCCTGCCCAAGACCCAAGGAGACCCGCTCAACGTGGCTGCCCAGAAGAACAATGGTCCCACCGAGTACGGCGCCGATTCGATCAAAGTTCTCGAGGGTCTGGAAGCGGTCCGCAAGCGGCCAGGTATGTACATCGGCTCCACCGGTGAGCGTGGACTCCACCACCTGATCTGGGAGGTCGTCGACAACGCCGTCGACGAGGCGATGGCGGGCTTCGCCACCAAGGTCGACGTACGCATCCTCGAAGACGGCGGCGTCCAGGTCACCGATGACGGCCGAGGGATCCCCGTGGCCATGCACGCAACCGGCATCCCGACCATTGACGTCGTCATGACCGTCCTGCACGCCGGCGGGAAGTTCGAAGAGGGCGCCTACCAGGTCTCCGGTGGCCTCCACGGCGTGGGCGTCTCGGTGGTCAACGCGCTGTCGACACGTCTCGAAGCCGACATCCACAAGGACGGGTTCGAATGGCATCAGACCTATGACAAGTCGGTGCCCGGCACGTTGCGCAAGGGCGAGCCGTCCAAGAAGACCGGCTCCACGATCCGGTTCTGGGCCGATCCGGACATCTTCGAGACCACCACCTATGACTTCGAGACGATCGCGCGGCGCCTCCAGGAGATGGCATTCCTGAACAAAGGGCTGACCATCGAGCTGACCGACGAGCGGGTCGCCCCGGAAGAGGTCGTCGACGACATCGTCAGCGATCACGCCGAAGCGCCGAAATCCGCCGAGGAGAAGGCCGCCGAGAAAGCCGCCCCGCAGAAGGTCAAGCACCGGGTGTTCCACTACCCCGGCGGCCTGGTCGACTTCGTCAAACACATCAACCGCACCAAGACCGCGATCCAGCCCAGCGTCATCGATTTCGACGGCAAGGGTCCCGGACACGAGGTCGAGATCGCGATGCAGTGGAACGCCGGCTACTCCGAGTCTGTCCACACCTTCGCCAACACGATCAACACCCACGAGGGCGGCACCCACGAAGAGGGCTTCCGGGCCGCACTCACCACGGTCGTGAACAAGTACGCCAAAGACAAGAAGCTGCTCAAGGAGAAGGACCCGAACCTCACCGGAGACGACATCCGCGAGGGGTTGGCCGCCGTCATCTCGGTGAAGGTGTCGCAGCCGCAGTTCGAAGGTCAGACCAAGACCAAGCTCGGCAACACCGAGGTGAAGTCGTTCGTCCAGAAGATCTGCAACGAACAGCTCACACACTGGTTCGAGGCGAACCCGGCCGAGGCGAAAACGGTTGTCAACAAGGCAGTCTCGTCCGCGCAGGCGCGGATGGCGGCGCGCAAGGCGCGCGAGCTGGTGCGGCGCAAGAGCGCCACCGACATCGGCGGCCTGCCCGGCAAGCTCGCCGACTGCCGCTCGACGGATCCCACCAAGTCGGAACTGTATGTGGTGGAGGGTGATTCGGCCGGCGGCTCGGCCAAGAGCGGTCGCGACTCGATGTTCCAGGCGATCCTGCCGCTGCGCGGCAAGATCATCAACGTCGAGAAGGCCCGCATCGACCGCGTCCTGAAGAACACCGAAGTCCAGGCGATCATCACCGCGCTGGGCACCGGCATCCACGACGAGTTCGACCTCGCCAAGCTGCGCTACCACAAGATCGTCTTGATGGCCGACGCAGACGTCGACGGTCAGCACATCTCGACGCTGCTCCTGACGCTGCTGTTCCGGTTCATGAAGCCGCTGGTGGAGAACGGGCACATCTTCTTGGCGCAGCCGCCGCTGTACAAGCTGAAGTGGCAGCGTAGCGAGCCCGAGTTCGCGTATTCGGACCGCGAACGCGACGGGCTGCTCGAGGCGGGCCGTGCCGCTGGTAAGCGGATCAACGCCGAAGACGGCATCCAGCGTTACAAGGGTCTGGGCGAGATGGACGCCAAGGAGCTGTGGGAGACCACGATGGACCCGTCGGTGCGAGTGCTGCGGCAGGTGACGCTCGACGACGCGGCCGCGGCCGACGAGCTGTTCTCCATTCTGATGGGCGAGGACGTCGAAGCTCGACGCAGCTTCATCACCCGCAACGCCAAAGACGTTCGCTTCCTTGACGTTTAACTCTCACAGCTGAGGAAACTCCATGACTGACACCACCCTGCCGCCCGGCGACGAAGCCGGCGACCGGATCGAACCGGTCGACATCCAGCAGGAAATGCAGCGCAGCTACATCGACTACGCGATGAGCGTGATCGTCGGCCGCGCACTGCCCGAGGTCCGCGACGGCCTCAAGCCGGTGCACCGCCGCGTCCTGTACGCCATGTTCGACTCGGGCTTCCGACCCGACCGCGGCCACGCGAAGTCCGCCCGATCGGTCGCCGAGACGATGGGTAACTATCACCCGCACGGTGATTCGTCGATCTACGATACCCTGGTCCGGATGGCGCAGCCGTGGTCGCTTCGGTATCCACTGGTCGACGGGCAGGGCAACTTCGGCTCGCCGGGTAACGATCCCCCGGCCGCGATGCGCTACTGCGTCACCGCAGACGCGCAGGTGCGCATGCCGTTCGGTCAGACGGTGCGCATAGGCGATGTAGTTCCGGGTGCGCGACCGAATTCCGACAATGACGTCGAGATGAAGGTTCTGGATCGGCACGGCAATCCTGTGGTGGCCGACAAGCTGTTCCATTCGGGTGAACACCAGACGTTCACCGTCAGAACCGCCGAAGGGTACGAGGTCACCGGTACGGCGAACCACCCGCTGTTATGTCTCGTCGACGTTGGTGGCGTGCCGACGCTGTTGTGGAAGTTGATCGAGGAGATCTCTCCGAACGATCGAGTGGTCCTGCAGAGGACGCCCCCGGTTGAGTTCGGTCCGGGCGAATGGCACGACGTCATGGAAGCGCTGCTCCTCGGCGCGTTCATCAGCGAGGGCTTCGTCAGTGAGACCCGCGCTGGCTTCAACAATCTCGATCGTGACTACTTCAATATGGTTGTCGCCGCCTACGACTCGGTGGTAGGCGGAGCCCGATACGTCTATGAACGGCAGATCGCGTCCGGATCGCAATTGCTCGAACTGGACGTCCAGAACCTCTCGTCGTTGCGGCAAAGCCGCCTTGCTCAGCTTGTCGGCCAGCGTTCTGCTGCGAAAGCCGTACCCAATTGGCTGTGGAATTCGCCAGCAGCCGTGAAGAGGGCGTTCCTACAAGCTCTGTTCGAGGGCGATGGTTCCTGTTCAGCGCTGCCGCGCAACACGATCCAGGTGTCGTACGCCACGCGCAGCGGGCAGCTGGCGAGGGACGTCCAGCAGATGCTCCTGGAGTTCGGCGTGATTTCACGTCGCTATCTGCACGCAAGGGGCGAGCACAAGGTTGCGATTACCAATCGAGCACATGCCGAAGATTTCAGTGCTCGAGTCGGATTCGGTGGGGCCAAGCAGCGGAAGTTGGTTGGCTTGCTGGAAGCGCTACCTGAGCGGGCTGCTGGCCTCGACGGGGACCAGGTCCCCGGCCTCGCATCTTTCATACGCAGGGAGTGCGGAAGTCGCTGGATTGACAAGGAGTGGCTCCTCAAGCACGCCGTGGATCGCATCTCCAGGTGGCGGCGAGACGGCGATGAGATTCTGAGTCACATTGGTGACCCACAGGTGAGGACCATTGCCGTCGACCTCACCGACGGTCGGTTCTATTACGCACGGGTGGCGTCAGTCACCGACGCCGGGGTGCAGCCTGTGTACAGCCTGCGCGTCGATACCGACGACCACTCCTTCATCACCAACGGTTTCGTCAGCCACAACACCGAGGCGCGGCTGACTCCCCTGGCGATGGAGATGCTGCGTGAAATCGACGAGGAGACAGTCGATTTCATTCCGAACTACGACGGCCGGGTACAGGAGCCGACGGTTCTGCCGAGCAGGTTCCCGAACCTGCTCGCCAACGGTTCCGGCGGCATCGCGGTCGGCATGGCCACCAACATGCCGCCGCACAACCTGCGTGAGCTCGCCGACGCCGTCTACTGGTGCCTGGACAACCACGAGGCCGACGAGGAAGCCACGCTCACCGCGGTGTGCGAGCGCGTCAAGGGACCCGATTTCCCGACGCATGGCTTGATCGTTGGCTCGCAGGGCATTTCGGACACCTACCACACGGGCCGCGGATCGATCCGGATGCGCGGTGTGGTCGAGGTCGAAGAGGATTCGCGTGGGCGGACCTCGCTGGTGATCACCGAGCTGCCGTATCAGGTCAACCACGACAACTTCATCACCTCGATCGCCGAGCAGGTCCGTGACGGCAGGCTCACCGGCATCTCGAACATCGAGGATCAGTCCAGCGACCGGGTGGGTCTGCGGATCGTCGTCGAGGTCAAGCGCGACGCCGTGGCCAAGGTGGTGCTGAACAATCTCTACAAGCACACCCAGCTGCAGACCAGCTTCGGCGCCAACATGCTCTCCATCGTGGACGGGGTGCCGCGCACCCTGCGCCTGGACCAGTTGATTCGCCACTACGTCAATCACCAGTTGGATGTCATCGTTCGACGTACGCGGTACCGGTTGCGCAAGGCCAACGAACGGGCCCACATCCTGCGCGGTCTGGTCAAGGCGCTCGACGCGCTCGACGAGGTCATCGCGTTGATCCGTGCGTCGGCCAACGTCGACGTCGCCCGCCAAGGCCTGATCGAGCTGCTCGACGTCGACGAGATCCAGGCCCAGGCGATCCTGGACATGCAGCTGCGGCGCCTGGCCGCTCTGGAGCGTCAGCGCATCATCGACGACCTCGCGAAGATCGAGGCGGAGATCGCCGACCTCGAGGACATCCTCGCCAAGCCGGAGCGGCAGCGCGCCATCGTGCGCGACGAGCTCAAGGAGATCGTCGACAAGTACGGCGACGACCGGCGCACCCGGATCATCGCCGCCGACGGTGAGGTGGCCGACGAGGACCTGATCGCGCGCGAGGACGTCGTGGTCACGATCACCGAGACCGGCTACGCCAAGCGCACCAAGACCGACCTCTATCGCAGCCAGAAGCGCGGCGGCAAGGGCGTCCAGGGCGCGGGGCTCAAGCAGGACGACATCGTCAACCACTTCTTCGTCTGCTCCACCCACGACTGGATCCTGTTCTTCACCACGCAGGGCCGGGTGTACCGGGCGAAGGCGTACGAGCTGCCCGAGGCGTCCCGCACGGCGCGGGGACAGCACGTCGCGAATCTGCTGGCGTTCCAGCCGGAGGAGCGCATCGCCCAGGTCATCCAGCTCAAGACCTACGAAGACGCGCCGTACCTGGTGCTCGCCACCCGCAACGGGCTGGTGAAGAAGTCGCGACTGGTCGACTTCGACTCGAACCGGTCCGGTGGCATCGTCGCGGTCAACCTGCGCGACGGTGACGAGCTCGTCGGTGCGGTGCTCTGCTCCAGCGAGAACGATCTGCTGCTCGTCTCGGCCAACGGCCAGTCGATTCGATTCTCCGCGACCGATGAAGCGCTGCGGCCGATGGGTCGTGCCACCTCGGGCGTACAGGGGATGCGGTTCAACGGCGACGACGCGCTGCTGTCGCTGAACGTGGTGCAGCCGGATACGTACCTGCTGGTCGCGACATCGGGTGGCTACGCCAAGCGCACAGCCATCGACGAGTACCCCGTCCAGGGCCGCGGCGGCAAGGGGGTGCTGACCATCATGTTCGACAAGCGTCGTGGCACTCTTGTGGGCGCGTTGATCGTCGACGACGAGACCGAGTTGTACGCCATCACCTCAGGTGGCGGCGTCATCCGGACCGCCGCGCGACAGGTTCGCAAGGCCGGCCGCCAGACCAAGGGCGTCCGGTTGATGAATCTCGGTGACGGCGACACCCTGATCGCCATCGCCCGCAACGCCGAAGAGGGCGACGGTACCGACGAGGTCGACACCGACATCGGCGACGAGCCGACGACGGAGCAGTGAGGAGCGGTCAGTGAGCTCACCGAACGAGCCGGGGCACCCGCGTGCGGGTGAGGCGTCCGGCGGGACCGGCAACGGGTCGGCGCCAGGCGCGCCGGCACCGAGCCACAGCGGTCCGCCGCCGCAGGCACCGACTCGGTCCGCCGAGCACAGCGATGTGCCGCCGTGGCAGCGGGGCCCGCAGGCGCGGGCCCGTCAGCAGCAGGCGCCGGACGCGCAGGGTGGGCTGGACGCGCGGCTGAACCGCTTCATCGCCGGTGGCCCCGACAGCGACCAGGCGCCGCGAGGGGACCGTCCCGACGGGCGTCCGGACAGCGACCGTCCCGACCCGCAGCGGGCGGGGGCGCGATCGGAGGGCAACCGCACCGAGGCCACCGCCACCGACGTCCATCGCCCGGAACCGCCGACCCGCACCGAAACTCAGGGTGGGCGCGCCTATGCGAGCGAGCTCCCCGATCTGTCGGGACCGCCCCGGTCCGCGCAGCAGCGTAAGCCCGTCGAGCGGCCGGCCGAATCGACGGCGAAGCCGCCGCAGAAGGCTCCGGCGAGCAGGGCTGTGCAGGTGGGTCCACGGCCGCACAGCGGTCCGGTGCGGGCGAGCATGCAGATCCGCCGCGTGGATCCGTGGAGCGCGTTGAAGGTGTCGCTGGTGCTGTCGGTGGCGCTGTTCTTCGTGTGGATGATCGCGGTGGCGTTCCTGTACCTCGTGCTGGGCGGCATGGGCGTGTGGAGCAAGTTGAACAGCAACGTCGGTGACCTGCTCACCAGCGCGAGCGGCAGCTCGGGTGGCGAGCTGGTGTCGGCGAGCACGATCTTCGGTGGAGCGGCGCTGATCGGCCTGGTCAACATCGTGCTGCTGGCCGCGGCCGCAACGATCGGGGCGTTCATCTACAACCTGACCACCGACCTCGTCGGCGGTGTGGAGGTCACGCTCGCCGACCGCGACTGAGCTGGTTTGGGAGTCGGCTTGTCGGTGAGGTAATCTCGCTGCTCGGCCGTGCGATTGATTGCGGTGCAACGGGGCTATAGCTCAGGCGGTTAGAGCGCTTCGCTGATAACGAAGAGGTCGGAGGTTCGAGTCCTCCTAGCCCCACGGAAAGGTCTACATCGATGAAGGTGATGCTGATCCTCGTGGCCGGCATTGCCGCGGCCGCCGCCCTGGTGGTGTGGCGGACCCAGCACAGCCCCGAAATCTGGCACACCCTCCCCGATGCACCTTCCTGACGAGGGGCCTTAGCTCAGTTGGTAGAGCGCTGCCTTTGCAAGGCAGATGTCAGGAGTTCGAATCTCCTAGGCTCCACAATTCAACACTCCACGACGTTGAGCGCCAGTCCCCCGCGTGACGTCTCCTTGTACTTGTCGGCCATGTCGGCGCCGGTGTCCCGCATGGTCTTGATCGCGGTGTCCAGGCTGACGTGATGGGTGCCGTCACCGAACAGCGCCATTCTCGCGGCGGTGATTGCCTTGACCGACGCGACGGCGTTGCGCTCGATGCACGGGATCTGTACCAGTCCCCCGACAGGGTCACACGTCAGGCCGAGGTTGTGTTCGATCCCGATTTCGGCGGCGTTCTCCACCTGCGCCGGGGTACCGCCCATCACCGCCGCGAGTCCCGCTGCGGCCATCGAGCACGCCGAGCCGACCTCGCCCTGACACCCCACCTCCGCGCCCGAGATCGACGCGTTCGTCTTGAACAGCTGCCCGATCGCGGCCGCTGTCAACAGGAACTCCACGACGCCGTCGTCGTCGGCTCCGGGCACAAAGCGCCAGTAGTAGTGCAGCACCGCAGGGATGATCCCGGCCGCGCCGTTCGTCGGCGCTGTGACGACCCGGCCGCCGCCCGCGTTCTCCTCGTTGACCGCCAGCGCGTATACCGTCACCCAATCCATCGCGTACAGCGGATCAGACGGATCGGCCTCCAGGGCCGCGGCCAAGGCGGCCGCGCGCCGGCGTACGCGTAACCCGCCCGGCAGCGTCCCCGTGGCGGTCAAGCCGTGCGCCACGCACTCCTGCATCGTCTGCCAGATGCGCAGCAGCCCGTCCCGGAGCTGACCACCGTCGCCGAGGGCCTGCTCGTTGGCGATGACGAGATCACTGATGCGACAACGTTGTTCGTCACACAGCGCGACGAGTTCGGCAGCCGTCCGGAACGGGAACGGCACGGAGACTCCGACGGCTGACGCCCCCGTGTCCTCCTCGTCGACGATGAAGCCGCCCCCGACCGAGTAGTACACGTGCGAATCCACCGCGGCGCCGTCGGCCGCCAACGCGGTGAACACCATGCCGTTGCTGTGAAAGGCCATCGCCTGCAACGACATCACGATCTCGACGGTGACCGGGTGCTCCCCCGCCACACGCAACCGGCCGTCTCGCTGGATCTCCTCGGCCCGCACCCGCACATGCTCGGGATCGACCGTCTCGGGCTCAGCACCTTCCAGCCCGAGGACCACTGCACCGGGAGTCCCGTGCCCGGCCCCGGTCGCGCCGAGCGATCCGAACAGCTCGACGCGCACGTGAGTGACGTCGGCCAGCGATCCCTGCAGCCGTTCGGTGAATCGGCGTGCTGCGCGCATCGGGCCCACCGTGTGTGAGCTCGACGGTCCGATACCGATCGAGAACAGGTCGAACACCGAGATGGTCACGGCGCGCTACCTCGGCCTACGGCTTGGGGGTGACCTCGACGCTCGGGGGCAGCGGCGAGGGTTCGGGCTGCGTCGAGCGGCGGGCGATCGAGAAGGCGGCTGCTCCCCCGGCGAGCACGGCCGCCCCGACGGCGACCACAAGCAGGCGGGGCCGGCGGCGGCGCTTCGGCGCGCGCACCTTCTCAAGGGTCTCCGGCAGGTTGGCCACCGCCTCCGAAGCGGCGACGAGCTCGTCCTTCAGCTGCTGGGCGACCTGGCTGCTGCGGTACTTCTGGCCGACCCACGACGCCGACGAGCGCACGGAGTTCACGCCGATGCCGACAGCGCCGCGGGTGACGTCCACGGGCCCGACCGTCGAGTACTTCAGGCCTCGGCTGAGCCGCTGGCTCGGGGTCAATCGGACTCGGGTCTTGGAGCTCATGGCCCACCTTTCTCGGCACCGGATGACAACGAGCCTCAGCCTGCCATCTCCGCCAACCCCACGCTGCCGGGTTGGCCGTCAGAGGCGCGTGGCACACTGGCTTTCCGTGACGAGCCCTATTCAGACCGCGACCGCGACCCTGCACACCAACCGCGGCGACATCAAGATCGCGCTGTTCGGTAACCACGCCCCCAAGACCGTGGCCAACTTCGTCGGCCTGTCCCAGGGCACCAAGGATTACAGCACCGAGAATGCGTCGGGTGGCTCGTCGGGACCGTTCTACGACGGCGCCGTGTTCCACCGCGTCATCGACGGATTCATGATCCAGGGCGGCGACCCGACCGGTACCGGTCGCGGCGGCCCGGGCTACCAGTTCGCCGACGAGTTCCACCCCGAGCTGCAGTTCGACAAGCCCTACCTGCTGGCGATGGCCAACGCCGGACCGGGCACCAACGGCTCGCAGTTCTTCATCACCGTCGGCAAGACACCGCACCTGAACCGTCGCCACACCATCTTCGGTGAGGTCGTCGATCCGGAGTCGCAGAAGGTCGTCGACGCCATCGCCACCACGGCCACCGACCGCAGCGATCGCCCCACCGATCCGGTCGTCATCGAGTCGGTCACCATCTCCTAGACGGCTAGCGACCGGCGCCGCGCGCGAAGCCGGCGTCGGTCAGCGCGTCGAGGACCCGTAGCGGGTCCGTTCCCACGTCCCACCGGCTCAGCACCAGGAGCCGGTCATCGGTGGTGTCGATCTCCAGCAGCCGCACCGTGCGGCCAATCCGGCGGAACTCCGTGATGCGGATCAGGCTGATATCGGGGCGGGTGAGCCGCCGTGTGGTGACCCAACCGCGGTAGATCAGAGCGTCGGAGTCGATTGCCAGTTTTGGACGAGCGCGCCACGACAGCGCGGCAAACGTGAGCAAACCGATCGCGGCAGTGCCGATCAGAATCCGCCCCGGCAGGTCTGTGACCAGCGTCACAACGCCGACAGCGAGCAGAACACCCACTCCGGCGGCCCCGATGATGCCTGCCGTCGGTGGACCCCACGATGTTTGCTGGGTGGGCAAGTCACACCCTCCTACCGGGGCTTACTTCGTTATCCACAAGTGCTATCCCCAATGGGGATGAATAACATCGATGTGATCTGGTGAAGCGCAGGTTGCGGGCGGTCGAACGGCCGGCAACCAAGGACACACGACGGCGGGTGCGGGGCCGCGTCACCGCCAGCGCATCGTGAGCAGCAAACCGGTGATCATGAAGCCGAATGCGATGGCGTAGTTCCACACGTTCAGGTTGCTCATCCACTGCAGGAAGCTCGGCACATCCGGCCCGCTGCCGGCCAACTGGAACACGATCAGCCATGCCAGACCGATCAGCATGAGGCCGCAGAACAGCACCACGAACCACACGCTCGACGGACCGGCCTTGACCTTGACCGGCGTCCGGCTCACCGGATTGATGGTGAAGTCGTTCTTCTTGCGGACCTTGGACTTGGGCATGGGTACCTTCGGACGATTCGGTGCGACGATATGTACGAGAGAGCCTAACGCAGCCGCGATCAGCCTCGACTCCTGGAGAGACGCAACCGATGGATGCCCGTGACCGAACTGTTCGTTCGCGTTCTGCTTGGCGTGTGGGTGTTCCCGTGGTGTGCGCCGCTGCCGGTCTCCTCCTCGGCGCGACCTACAGCGTGTCCGGTGGCGATGAGATCCGGCGCAGTGATGCGCCGCGGCTGGTCGACCTGGTCCGTGAGACGCAGCAGTCGGTGGATCGGCTGACCGCCGAGCGCGACGCGTTGTCCCCGCAGATCGAGAACCATCACGGCGGCTCCCCCAGCGCGGCGGCGGCGCTGACCGCCATCTCCGGCCGCGCCGACGCGTTGGCCCCCGACGGCGGGCTGACCCCGATGCGCGGCCCTGGCCTCGTCGTCACCCTCAACGACGCCCAGCGTGACGCCCAGGGCCGATTTCCGCGCGATGCGTCGCCCGACGACCTCGTGGTTCACCAGCAAGACATCCAGGCTGTTCTCAATGCGCTGTGGAGTGCCGGCGCGGAGGGTATCCAGATGCAGGACCAGCGGTTGATCGCGACCTCAGCGCCGCGCTGCGTCGGCAACACCCTGTTGCTCAACGGCCGCACCTACAGCCCGCCGTATGTGGTCACCGCGGTCGGCGATGCGGCGGCGATGCAGCGCGCGCTGTCCGAGGCGCCCCTGGTGACGCTGTACAAGCAGTACGCGGTCCGATTCGGCCTCGGCTACCAGGAAGAGGCGCGCGAGGTGGAGTTGGTCGGCTACACCGCGCCGATCACGATGAAGTACGCCCAACCGATCGGACCTCTGGGGTACTGACGTTCGGCCGTATCCTGGGCGCATGCAGGTTCTCGTCGTCGACAACTACGACAGCTTCGTGTTCAACCTCGTCCAGTATCTGGGCCAGCTCGGGGTGGACGCGCAGGTCTGGCGCAACGACGACGAACGCCTCTCCTCCGATGCGGCGGTCGCCGCGGTGGCCGACGAATTCGATGGTGTGCTGCTGAGCCCCGGCCCCGGCACCCCGGAGCGGGCCGGAGCCTCGATTCCCCTGGTTCACGCCTGCGCGGCGGCTGCCACTCCCCTGCTCGGCGTGTGCCTGGGACATCAAGCGATCGGGGTCGCGTTCGGCGGGACCGTGGACCGTGCGCCCGAGCTGTTGCACGGCAAGACCAGCACGGTCTTCCATACCGATCGCGGCGTCCTCCGGGGCTTGCCGGATCCGTTCGTCGCCACGCGCTATCACTCGTTGACGATCCTGCCGGAGACCATGCCGGCCGATCTGGAGGTCATCGCGCGCACCGAGGGTGGCGTGGTGATGGGCGTGCGCCACGTCGATCTGCCGATCCACGGTGTGCAGTTCCACCCGGAGTCGATCCTGACCCAAGGCGGCCACCGCATGCTGGCCAACTGGCTCGCCGACTGCGGCACCGCCCCCGACGAGGCCCTGGTGGCCCGCCTGGAGGACGAGGTCGCGACGGCCGTGGCGGCCGCTACGACGCGAAGTTCAGCGTGATCCTGGCGCTGTAGTTCACCGCGGAGCCCGCGGGCGGGGTCTGCGACACGACGGCGTTGGTGCGTTGTCCGCTGTTCTGCACGTCGGCGCCCTTGTCCAGTACGCCCGTCCAGCCCAGCGCGCGCAGCCGCGGTTCGGCATCGGTCCAGAACTGGCCCGTGAGGTCGGGCATCACGAACTGGTTGCCGCGCGACACCTGGATCTGGATCACGGTGTCCTGCGGAATGGTCTGGCCGGTGGCCGGATCAGTGCCCACCACCTGCCCGGCCGGGACCGTGCTGTCGACCTGAACCGGCACGCTCTTGGTGAAGCCAGATGCCGTCATCACCTGCTGGCAGACCTCGACGGTCTGGCCGGTGCAATCGGGCACGACGGCGGTCGCCGGGCCCTTGCCCAGCACGATGACGATCTCGTTGGTGATCGCCGATGTCTGGTTGGCCGGCGGCACCGTCGAGAGCACCCGGTCCTTCTGCTCGGGCAGCGACGCGGAGGTGGTCTGCCGGAAACGGCTGAATCCGGCGTCGGTGAGCTTCTTGACGGCGTCGCCGTAGCTCAGACCCGACACGTCGGGGACCTCCGCCTGTTGCGGGCCGTACGACACGTTCACCGTGATCTCGGAACCGGCGGCCACTGATGCGCTCGCGGCCGGGTCGGTGTTGATGACGTGCTCGGGTGGCACCTCAGAATCCGCGTTCTTCGCCACGGTGGTCTTGAACCCGAGATTTTGGAGCGCGGCGATGGCGTCGTCGGAGGTTTGACCCCGCACGTCGGGCACCTGCACGTCGCGGGTCTCCCCGCCGAACGCGTTGATCGCGATCGTGACGACGACGGTCAGCACGGCGAGCACGGCCACCGCCACCAACCAGCGGGCCACCGATCCGGAACGTTCCTTCGGCTGGTAGCGCGGCTGGTGGGACACCGGGCCGGTGCGTGACGGCGTCGCCGACAGCAGCGAGGTGCGCTCGGCGTCGGTGAAGATCTTCGGGGCCTCGGGTCGCTCGCCGCTGTGCACCTTGACCAAGTCGGCGCGCATCTCGGCGGCGGTCTGATAGCGGTTGTCCGGATTCTTGGACAGTGCCTTGAGGACGACGGCGTCGAGGTCGGGGGAGATGTCGGCGTGGCGCGCCGACGGCGGCACCGGGTCCTCGCGGACGTGCTGATAGGCCACCGCGACCGGCGAATCACCGACGAAAGGTGGCTCACCCGTGAGCATTTCGTAGAGCACGCAGCCGAGTGAGTACACATCGGAGCGGGCATCGACCTTCACGCCGCGCGCCTGCTCGGGAGAGAGATACTGCGCTGTGCCGATCACCGCCGCCGTCTGCGTGACGGGGTTGCCGGCGTCGGCGATGGCGCGGGCGATGCCGAAGTCCATCACCTTCACCGCACCGGTCTTGCTGATCATGATGTTGGCCGGTTTGACATCGCGGTGGATGATGCCGTGCTGGTGGCTGAAGTTCAGCGCCTGGCAGGCGTCGGCGATCACCTCGATCGCGCGCTGGGCCGGCATCGGGCCCTCGGTGTGCACGATGTCGCGCAGGGTGACGCCGTCGACGTACTCCATCACGATGTAGGGCAGCGGACCGGTCGGCGTGTCCGCCTCACCGGTGTCGTAGACGGCGACGATCGCGGGATGGTTCAGTGCCGCCGCGTTCTGCGCTTCGCGGCGGAAGCGCAGGTAGAAGCTCGGATCGCGGGCGAGGTCGGCGCGCAACACCTTGATCGCGACGTCGCGGTGCAGCCGCAGATCGCGCGCCAGGTGGACTTCGGACATACCGCCGAAGCCGAGGATCTCACCGACTTCGTAGCGGTCGGACAGGTGCTGAGGCGTCGTCATCGCAGTTCTCGGTGGTGCGGCGCGGCCGGTGGCAGCGCGGGTTGAACGGCACGGGCTACCCACATGCGGACGACGCCGTCGTCGTCGAACGCCAGTGGCGGCGACGCAGCGGGTGTCTCGGTGGTCGCGGACGGGGTTTCGGTCACGGTGGCCGGCGCGGGGGCGCGGTCCTTGCGGTCCTGGGCGTTGAGCACGATCAGGATCGCGATGACGATCGCGAGTGCGCCGAGCACACCGGCGGCCCACAGCAGCGCCCGCTGGCCCGACGAGAAGGTGCGGCGCGCCGGCGGGGCGGAGCGGTGGTGGCTGCCCGTGGTGCGGGTGCGTGACGTCGCCGCGGGTGCACGCCCGGTCGGTTGCGCGGGCGTGGGGGCGATGGTCGGCTTGACCGCTGCGGGCGCGGCGCGTCCGATCGACGGTGCGGCATTGGGCCGGGGCGGGCGCCGGCCGGCGCGCACGGCGGCGACGGCGTCGGCGAACGGTCCGCCGGACTTGTAGCGCTGGCCGGGGTTCTTCACGAGCGTGATCTCGATGAGTTCGCGCACGTTCGGCGGCAGGTCGGCGGGCAGCGGGGGAGGGGTCTCCTTGATGTGCTTCATCGCCACAGTCAGCGCACCGTCGCCGGTGAACGGCCGCTTGCCCGAAACTGCCTCGTAGCCAACGACTCCCAGCGAGTACACATCGCTGGCAGCGGTGGCGTCGTGGCCGAGGGCCTGCTCGGGGGCGATGTACTGCGCGGTGCCCATCACCATGCCGGTCTGGGTCACCGGGGCCGCGTCGACAGCCTTGGCGATGCCGAAGTCGGTCAGCTTCACCTGGCCGGTGGGGGTGATCAGGATGTTGCCGGGTTTGACGTCGCGGTGCACCAGGCCGGCGGTGTGGGCGACCTGGAGGGCCCGGCCGGTCTGCTCGAGCATGTCGAGCGCGTGCCGCAGCGACAGCCGACCCGTCCGCTTGAGCACCGAGTTCAGCGGTTCACCGTTGACGAGCTCCATGACCAGGTAGGCGGTGCGGCCCTCCCCGTCCATGTCGGTCTCGCCGTAGTCGTACACCCCGGCGATGCCCGGATGATTCAGCATCGCCACGGTGCGCGCCTCGGCGCGGAACCGCTCGACGAACTCGGCGTCCTCGGAGTACTCGGCCTTGAGGACCTTGATCGCGACACGGCGACCCAGCCGGGAGTCCACGCCCTCCCACACCTGGCCCATGCCGCCGGTGGCGATCAGCCGCTGCAGCCGATACCGCCCCGACAGCGTCACTCCGACGCGGGGGCTCATCTTGCTTCTCGCTTCACACTCGTCACGATGCCTGCCTCAGGGCCGCCGCGATCGTCGCGCGTCCGATCGGGGCTGCCACGGCCCCGCCGGTGGCATCGAGGCGGTCACCGCCGTTCTCGACCAGTACCGCCACCGCCACTTTGGGTGCCTGAGCAGGCGCAAAGGCGATGTACCAGGCATGCGGCGGCGTATTGCGCGGGTCAGTGCCATGCTCCGCAGTGCCGGTTTTGGATGCGATCTGCACGCCGGCGATGGCTCCCTTCTGCTGAGTCACCTGCTCGGCGGCGACCATCAAGTTCGTAAGTGTATCTGCGACCGGTTCGGGTATCGCTCGCCGCACTTCGGTGGGGGCCGTCGTGGCGATGTTCGACAGGTCAGGGCCCTTGAGGCTGTCGACCAGGTATGGCTGCATCGTGACCCCCTTGTTCGCGACGGTCGCGGCCACCATTGCGTTCTGCAGAGGAGTCAGCGCGACGTCCTTCTGGCCGATGCTCGACATCCCCAGCGCGGCGGCATCGGGAACGGGACCCAGCGTGGACTCGGCGACCTGCAGCGGAATCGGCGCCGGAGGGGCGTCCACCCCGAAGCTCTGTGCGGTGTCGCGAAGTGCGTCTGCGCCGGTGTCAATGCCGAGCTGGACGAACGCGGTGTTGCAGGAGTGCGCGAAGGCGTACTGCAGCGTCGTCGTCGGTGCGCCGCCACACGGGGAACCGGCGAAGTTCTCCAGCGTCGCCGTGCTGTCGGGCAGCGCGATCTGGGGTGCGGCGGTCACTTGAGTGTCGGGGGTGGCGCGGTTCTGCAGTGCCGCAGCGGTGGTGATCACCTTGAACGTCGACCCCGGCGGGTAGGTCTCGGAGATCGCGCGGTTCAGCAGCGGCGAGTTCGGGTCGTCGCGCAGGCGCTGCCAGGCCTGCGCCTGTTCGTCCACGTCATGGGTGGCCAGCAGGTTCGGGTCGTACGACGGCGCCGAGACCATCGCGAGGATCTTGCCCGTCGAGGGCTCCAGAGCGACGACGGCGCCCTTGCACGGCCCGTTGCAGCCCTTGTCCATCGCATCCCAGGCGGCCTGCTGCACCTCGGGCCGGACCGTCGTCGCGACGTTGCCGCCGCGGGGATCGCGGCCGGTGAAGAAATCGGCCAGGCGGCGTCCGAAGAGCCGCTGGTCCGAGCCGTTGAGCACGGTGTCCTCGGCGCGCTCGAGCCCGGTGCTCGAGTAGCTCAGCGAATAGAAACCGGTCACCGGCGCATAGGTGAGCGGGTTGGGGTACGTGCGCAGGAACCGGTACCGGCCCTCGGTGGACACCGAGTAGGCCAGCAGCTGGCCTCCCGCCGAGATCTGGCCGCGCTGGCGGGCGTACTCGTCGAGCAGCACCCGCTGGTTGCGGGGGTCCGAACGCAATCCGTCCGCGGTGAACACCTGGGTCAGGGTCACGTTGGCGAGCAGCAGCACAACGAGACCCATGATCATGACGGAGATCCGGCGCAGTGAGGTGTTCATACCTTCTGGATCACCTCGGTGCTTGCCGCGGCGATCGGTCCCGGGGGAGTGCCGCGGCCATCCAACGGGCGGCGCGCGCTGTGCGAGATGCGGACCAGGATGGCGAGCAGCAGATAGTTCGCCACCAGCGAGGAGCCGCCGTAGGACATCCACGGGGTGGTGAGGCCGGTCAGCGGGATCAGCTTGGTGACGCCCCCGACGACGATGAACAGCTGGATGCCGAGGGTGGCGGCCAGACCGGCGGCAAGCAGCTTGCCGAAGCTGTCGCGCACCGCGATCGCGGTGCGCATGCCGCGGATCACGAGGATGGTGTAGAGCATCAGCACCGCTGCGAGGCCGACCAGCCCGAGTTCCTCACCGACGGCGGCGATGATGAAGTCGGTGGACGCGGCGGGAACGGTGCCGGGCTGTCCGTTGCCCAGGCCCGTTCCGAAGATGCCGCCCGTGGCGAAGCTGAACAGCGACTGCACCATCTGATAGCCGGCGCCGTCGGGATCGGCGAACGGGTCCTGCCACGTCTGCACCCGCACGCGGACGTGGTCGAAGACGTAGTACGCGACCACACTTCCGGCGGCGAACAGGGACAGCCCCAGCACCACCCAGCTGAACCGTTCGGTGGCGATGTAGACCAGCACCAGGAACGACGCATAGAGCAGAAGTGAAGTGCCGAGGTCCTTTTCGAAGACCATCACACCGATCGAGGCGATCCACGCGGCCAGCAGCGGGGCGAGATCACGTGGCCGGGGCAGGTCCATGCCCAAAACGTGCTTGCCCGCACTGGTGAACAGATTGCGCTTGGACACCAGCACTGAGGCGAAGAAGATCAGCAGGAGGATCTTGGAGAACTCGGCGGGCTGAATCGAGAAGCCGGGCAGCCGAATCCAGATCTTGGCGCCGTTCTGCTCGGACATCGAGCTGGGCAGGAGTGCGGGGATGACCAGCAGGACCAGCCCGACGAGACCGCACACGTAGCCGTAGCGTGACAGCAGCCGGTGATCGCTGAGGAAGATCACCACGAGCGAGAACCCGATGACGCCGACGAGGGTCCACAGCATCTGCTGGTTGGCGGTACCGCCCAGCCCGCGTGCGGTGGGTTCACCGGCGGCCAGGTCGAGACGGTGAATCATCACCAGCCCCAGGCCATTCAGCAGTGCGGCGACGGGTAGCAGCAGCGGATCGGCGTAGGGGGCGAAGCGCCGCACTGCCAGGTGCGCCCCGGCGAACAGCGCCAGATACGCGACGGTGTACTGCGCGAGGTCCCACCGCAGGCCCTGTTCCTGGTTGGCCTCCACGAGGAGCAGTGCCACGGTGGTGATGAACGCGGCGAAGGCGAGCAGGATGAGTTCGGCGTTGCGGCGGTTCGGCAGGGCCGGCGTCACCGCAACCGGGGACTGCGGTTGGGTCGTCATGCCACTTCCCGGCAATTCGTTCCCGGTTGAGGCGGTGGGGGAGGCAGCGCCGTCACGGTGGGCGACGGTGTCGGGGACGGAATCGGCGTGGTTGCCGGCACGGGCGACGACGTGACGGTGCGGGGTGTCTCCGGCGCGGGCGTCGCTGTCGGCGTGCTCGGATTCGCGCTCGGTGCAGGACTTCCCGGCGCGGCGGTCGTCGAAGGCCGCGGGGAGGGCGGCGGCGTGGTACGGCTCGACGTTGCGGGGGTCGGCGGCGCGCACACCGGGAGCACCGAACTGCGCGACAGTTCCTCGATCTGGCCGATGGCATCGTCGAGCGTGCCCGACGGCAGGCCGGCGACCACTTGCGCACGCTCGGAGGGCCGCATGTCGCCGACGGCCAGCGGGCGGCAGCCGAGATTGTCCTGCGGCTGATCGGCACTGATGAGAGACAATTCGTTGCGGGCGTTCAAACAGCCCAGCAGATACGGCTCCTGGAGGGAGATTCCGAGGAAGGAGCCTTGAACACCGCGCATGATCGAGACGACACCGTCGTGTTCGCTGACGTAGTAGTTGTTTCGGACGATTTCCCGTGCGACCGCCAAACCGGCTAGCACCGCCAACACCAGCACAGCCACCGCCAAGTAGATGCGGCGTCGTGAGCGCGGGCGTGGCGGTGGCTCTTCCGGTTGCTGCACAACGGGTTTGGCGGCGTTGCGCTTCGGGTTGAACGCCGAGGCGCGACCGGCCGCGGTGTTGGGCGGTGCGCTCTGGTCGTCGATACCGGACACCGCTCCGGCGAGGATCGGCTGGGTCTGACCGAAGTCGTGATTGGTGACGTCGACGACGTCGGCCACCACCACGGTGACGTTGTCCGGTCCGCCGCCGCGCAACGCCAATTCGATCAAGCGGTCGGCGCTTTCGGCGACATCGGCGATCTGCAACGCCTCGGCGATGGTGTCGTGGCTGACCGGATCGGACAGCCCGTCGGAGCACAGCAGATAGCGATCACCGGCCCGGGCCTCCCGCATGATCAGCGTGGGCTCCACCTCGTGTCCGGTGAGCGCGCGCATGATCAGCGACCGCTGCGGATGACTGTGGGCCTCTTCGGCGGTGATGCGGCCCTCGTCGACGAGGGTCTGGACGAAGGTGTCGTCTTTGGTGATCTGGGTGAGTTCGCCGTCGCGCATCAGGTATCCGCGGGAGTCCCCGATGTGCACCATGCCAAGCCGGTTGCCGGCGAACAGGATTGCCGTCAGCGTGGTGCCCATGCCGTCGAGCTCGGGATCGGCTTCGACGTGCGCGGCGATCGCCGAGTTGCCTTCGCGCACCGCGCCATCGAGCTTGCTGAGCAGGTCGCCGCCTGGCTCGTCGTCATCGAGATGCGCGAGCGCGGCGATCACCAGCTGTGAGGCGACCTCGCCGGCGGCGTGGCCGCCCATTCCGTCGGCGAGCGCCAGCAAGCGGGCCCCCGCATAGACGGAGTCCTCGTTGTTGGCGCGCACCAATCCCCGGTCGCTGCGGGCGGCGTATCGAAGGACAAGGGTCACGGGCGCAGCTCGATCACCGTCTTGCCGATTCGCACCGGTGTGCCCATCGGAACTCGTACTGCCGTTGTCACCTTCGCCCTGTCGAGGTATGTGCCGTTGGTCGATCCTAGGTCCTCTACGTACCATTCCGGACCTCGTGGCGAGAGTCTGGCATGGCGCGTCGAGGCGTAGTCGTCGGTCAGCACGAGCGTGGAATCATCGGCGCGCCCGATCAGCACCGGCTGGGTGCCCAACGGGATCCGGGTGCCGGCGAGCGCGCCCTCGGTGACGACCAACTGGCGAGGAACACTGCGATCCTTGGTCGGCAGCAGTGTTCCGCGCAGCGCGAGGCCGCGGCGCATCATCACCGCGCCGGTGGGCGCGTAGATGTCGGTGCGCAGGATGCGCAGCACCGACCAGATGAAGAGCCACAGCAGCAGCAGGAAACCGACGCGCGTCAGCTGCAGTATCAGCCCCTGCATCTGACGTCCTCTCCGTTGCCGACCGTTCGGCGCCGCCTCCATGCGCAGACGGCGGTGGACGTGATGGCCACGTCACCGCCGTCCTTGCGCGACGATCCTCAGTGAACGCGAACGATGATCTCAGAGTGTCCCAGCCGGATGACGTCACCGTCGGCCAGCTGCCACTCCTGGACCGGCGCGTTGTTCACCGTGGTGCCGTTGGTGGAGTTGAGGTCTGACAATAGCGCCACTTGGCCGTCCCAGCGGATCTCGAGATGGCGACGTGACACACCTGTGTCGGGAAGCCGGAACTGGGCGTCCTGACCGCGGCCGATGACGTTGGCGCCTTCACGCAACTGGTAGGTGCGCCCGCTGCCGTCGTCGAGTTGCAGGGTGACCGTCGATCCGGCCGACGGGTACTCGCCCTGGGTCGCGCCGTAGCCGCCGCCGTACCCACCGGCCCCGTATCCGCCCTGCTCGCCGCCGTAGCCGCCCTGGTCGCCGTAGCCCTGATCGGCATAACCGGCCGGGGCTTCGCCGTAGCGGCCGTAGTCGGGCTGACCGTATTCCTGACGGCCGTAACCACCGCCGTAACCGCCCTGGTCCGGGTAGCCACCCTGATCGGGGTAGGACGGGCGACGCCCGTAGTCGTAGTCACCGGCCGGAGCGCCACCCTGGGGTCCCGGGGCTCCGTAACCCTGCTGGCCGCCCTGCGGCGGGCCGTAACCGCCGGGTCCCTGTCGGTAACCCTGGTCGGGGTAGCCGCCCTGCGGCGGACCGTAACCGGCGGGCGGGCGCTGGTCGTACGACGACGCCGGGTAGCCGCCCTGGTCGGGGTAGCCACCCTGATCGGGGTAGCCGCCACGCTGGGGGTAGCCCTGGTCGCCGTGGGGCGGGTAGCCGCCCTGATCGGCCGGCGGGTAACCACCGTGCTCGCCGGCGGGATAGCCGCCCTGCTCGGGCGGGTAGCCGCCGCGATCGTCCTGGCGGGGGTAGCGGTCCTCATCGGGACGGGGATAGTAGTCATCCCCGGGCCGCCCCGGCCCCTGGCCGCCGCGATAGGTCGGATTGTCGCTCATCGGTCGTACTCCTGGTTCTGCGTGGGACGAGTGATCTCGAGGTGGTGGGGCCGGTGCATCCGAGGTCGAGTCGGGATTGACCGCACCGCGCGCGCGAAACTGTCCGGTGTGCAGGCTGGGCGATTGTTCGAATCGGACAACCACATCACCATACGTTTGCCATCCCTGCTCATGGATGAAGCCCTCCAGGTGCTTGGCGAACGTAGTCGGGGTGATGTCCGGGTCGGCACTCACCTTCTGATAGTCAGGCACACTGAGGGTAATGACGTAGTCGTTCGGCGCCAAAACGTAGCCGCCGTGCACTTCGCGGGCCCCTGTTTCGGCTTCGCGCCGCAGAAGCGATTCGACTTCTGCGGGAACGATCGACCCGCCGAAGACCCGCGCGAAGGCGTTGCCGACCGAATCCTCGAGCTTGCGCTCGAATCGCTCGACAAGACCCATGGTCCCGCTCGCCTCCTCGACAGTGAAAAAACCGCCAGCGTGTCGGCTGGCAGCGATGCTTGCATGCATGCTATCGGCCACCTGTACCCCGTCGTGACTCTCAGAACTCTGAGAATTGCATCCACACTGGTCACAGCGCCGCGAGCAGCCGTTTTGGAGTTCCGGTACCCGCCGACGTACGGTTGGAACCCGGGGTTGCCTGCGTGATAGGCTCCCCCGGTTGTTTCGGGCGAGTGGCGGAATGGCAGACGCGCTGGCTTCAGGTGCCAGTGTCCTTCGGGACGTGGGGGTTCAAGTCCCCCTTCGCCCACACTGAGCGGTTCTACGAACCGCGACCACAAAGGTCACGAACCAGAAATGGGTCGTGACCTTTGTGTTTGAGCTATTTGCAACCCTGGTTTGCGCAGAGGCGGGAGCCTTGGGACTTGGTCGCCCAGGTCCCCGATTCCGCGGGGTGCGGGCTGATTAGGACGACGAGCCAATTTGCGTACGCTCAGCAATCTGCTGCCCATGTGCCAACTGCGATAGGCGCCAATCCTCGTGCAAGCCCGAAGGGCAACTTGGTCGACCCGAATGCCGACCTGACACTAAAGAGTCGGGTTGCTCGTAGCGCCCATCGCGATGACCACCAGCGAACGGCGAAAGAAAGTAAGCGGTGGGCGGGACCGCGTCTGCGCGGGTCCCGCACCTATGTACCGCATCACGACGATTAGCCTCGGCGGTTCTGATCAAGCGACGCCACATTCGATGCGCCCTGGCGCAGTTCGGCGTCCAGCGCTTGGGCGGCGGTGCAATAGTTCGGCATGGTGGCACGCAAATGGAGGAGATACGCACGTACGGCTTCGTCGATGAATGTCTGGGTGCTTTTCGCGCCGGTGAATCCACGGGCGACGTCGATCTCCCGGCGGAGCGCCTCGGTTGCGCGGTACCCCGTTGCTTCGGCACGTTCGGCTCGTGGTGGCCGGCCCCGACGCGCCGACGCACCGGCTTGCTGCCCGGCCACGCCAACCTCCCGAGTGCCGTTTGATGCCCTACGCTCATTTTATGAAACAACGTACCGGAAAAGGTATCGCAGTGGACGCGGGATCAACGCGCTGCGCACTTGCGCCATCCTCGACTAGGTGCGGGTGATTCCGGCATGACGAGTCAAGCGGGACTCTTCGACAGCGACGTGTCGTTCGTGCGAGCTACCCCGCGAAGTCGGTCGATAAAAACCGTGTTGGTGAACGGCCGGGTCCTGCCGGTCTCGCCTGTGTTCGATACCTATTGGACCTTTGCTGCCAAGCGCCAAGCGTTGTATGAGGCGCGCTGCAGCGGTACGCCGGGCCCGTGGACCGACGACCCGATCTTGCGGGTGTTCCGATTCACCAACTGCTATCGCGCGACCGATCGTGTCAGTCAATTCCTGTTGAACCGAGTTGCGTACGCCGGCCGGCAAGACGATCGCAATCTCGTCTTCCGCACTTTGCTGTTCAAAATGTTCAATAAGATTTCAACCTGGCAGCTCCTCGAGGGTGCGCTGGGTGAAGTCTGTTGGGAGACTTTTGATGTCGTGGCGTACGACGAGGTGTTGGGAGCGGCATTCAGCCAAGGGCAACGGTTGTATTCCGCTGCGTACGTGGTGCCTCCGCCGGCGATGGGCGCTGCACGCAAGCACACCAATCACCTGCTGCTGCTGCGTCACATGATCGACGACGGCGTACACAAGCGGCTGGGTGATGCCGCATCGATGCAGGATGCCTTCGAGGTGCTGCGTGGGTACCCCGCGATCGGTGACTTCTTGGCCTATCAGTTTTTGATTGACATCAACTACACGAGTGCCCTTGATTTCAGCGAGAACGACTTTGTTATGCCAGGCCCCGGCGCCCGAGACGGCATCCGCAAGTGTTTCGGTCCCGCCGCTACCGGCATTGAGTCCGAGATCATTCGATACATGACCGACAGCCAAGATGAGCACTTCGCACGGCTCGGTTTGCGCTTCAACGGCTTGCGCGGTCGCCCGTTGCAGCTCATTGATTGCCAGAACTTGTTCTGTGAGGTCGACAAGTATGCCCGCGTCGCGCATCCGGACGTGGCGGGAATCTCGGGACGCAGCCGCATCAAGCAGCGGTACACCTTCCTGCCCCAACCGTTGTCGGCGTGGTTCCCCCCGAAGTGGGGAATCAATGAAGGACGTCCGGTGCTGCCAGCGTCGCCGCCGAAGCCCTAGGCAGCTCAGCCTTCTAGCGCCTCGCAGGTCAGCGTGCGAGCATCCATGTCGGCGATCACGATTCCTTCGCGATTGGCGACGAGATAGTTGAAAGCTCGGTAGCCGGTGAGGATGGCTCGCTGCCAGTCTCCGGCGCTGCGATCGGCGACTTCCAGGTGTGAGGTCATCGCGCGGCACGATTTGATCAGCGCCCCGGGCACGCGGTCGGCGGTGGCGAAGTACGAGTGACCTCGAGCTTCGGCGAAGACTGCTGCGGTCAGGCCCTCCTCGATGGCGATCGCTCGGCCTCCGTCTTCGACGCGGTCCGCGCGGCTGGAGCGGCGTTTACGCTTCGGACGCAGCGTTGCGCGCATGACTGGTGACCACCCGAGGACCGCCATGTGGGAGAGGTGCAGTACGTCGTGGTAGCGGTAGTCGTCCTCGACGTCGCTGTTGTCATCGAGTGGGTCACCGATCGCCACGCCGGTGCCGAGCACTTCGACGTGAATTCCCGGCACCTGCTGGTTACCGCGGACGACGCCTGTCTCGCGGAAAGACACCGTCAACTGGCGCGGCAGCCGTTCCGGCTCGGGGCAGCCGTCGTCGTAGTGGTGCTGCAACGTCTCACCGGCGCCAAACAGATCGGAAACCTTGTCGAGGTTGGCCTGGGCGAGGTCGGAGAGTTGCAGTCCTGCCCGTTCGGCGAGGATGGCCATGTACCACAACGCGTCACCGAGTTCTTCGCGTACCTGATCGGTGAACGCGTGGTATCCGGTGCTGTCACGGCGGCGTTTCTTCCATTCCGAGGCCAGCGCGCCGACTTCGCCGACCAGTCCCAGCAGCGGCAGCATCAGCCGGTCCTCGTCGTCAGCGGGAAGTTTGTCGGTGAGCGTCGCAAGGTGTTGATAGTCGTCGAAAGTCAGGGATCGATCAGACATGCACACTCTCCAGCCGGGCGAGCTGAACACAGTAGTTCTTCAGATAATCCACGGGCAGGAGGCAATATCCGCCTGCACCCCAGTACTCGCCCCAGGAATTGCGGACTAGAAGGACGCGGCCGTGCACGGGATCCGACCACGCCCCGACGATCAGCACCGCGTGATAGCCACCGGACGCCGTACGGATCGGCGGCACTGGCACGAAGCCGTCTGGCGGTTGGGGAGTCATGAACGCCGCGGTCACTTCGATGATGGCGATCAAGGGATGCCCTGCGGCCAGGGCGTCCTCAACGTCGTCTTCCACGCCGTCATGGGCTGGCTTGAATATGGTGACCAAGGCCACGTTCCAAGGAGGGGCGCCTGCTGCTGGCGGGGGATCCTCGGTGAGATAACTCAACGTCTCGTTATAGGGCCATAGAGCCGCCGGGCAGTGACCGACGCGGGTGACGCTGTCGGCCGCGTCGCGAAGCAGAGCGCCGTCGGGCCCGGCGCGGCCTGCATTGTTCAGGTCCCACCACACAGGTTCGATAGCGGCGTGAAACCCGCCCGATGGATGCTCGGCTTCGTGCGCGGCGGCCAACGCGCACGGCAGGCATGTGGGACGCGGGCCTTGGCTCATCACCGCACTCTTGACTCGGTCGGAGAGGTCGACCGCCGACCGCTGCAGAGCCTTTGCGCGGCGACGCGACAGACTCTTGTGAGTGGTAGTCACGGCTTGACCTCGAAGACGGCGTCGTCGGCCGGATCGCCGGGCAAGCGGGTGTCGAGGTCGGCAGCCAGACGCCGCAACCGATACTCGTGATTGGGTGTGGGTTCCACGTCTACCCGAAGCTGATAGTGCGCGGCCGAGGGCGCGGCCGGGTCGTAGGCGTGGGTGTAGTGCAGGTCCAAGCTCCACTGGCCGGGCTCTGCGCAATGCACCGCGACGGTGCGTTGACCGGTTTGGCCGACCAGAACGGACGGTGGCTCCCCGGTCGGCATCGCGGCGTCGCGACCGGCGAGATCCCGCCGCCGGCGTTCGAGTTCGCGTGGCGTTCGCACGTCGCCCCGAACCCGGAAATCATCCTCGACGATCGTCAGGGGGAACTCGATGTCGGCGTACGGCTCGGGCTGGGCGTCACCGGCGGAAGCTGCCACCACCGTATCGAAGTGAGCTACGGCGTCTGCATGCTGGTCGCGATGACCTCCGTCCACGGGGCGGGGGGCCGCGGGCCTGGGTCGACGCACGGCCGCTCCGCGGAGACGCAGTGCCGTTTCGTCAAGCCACCGCCACCCGGTGGTGCGGTTTTCAGGCAGCATGATCAGCACGTCGTCGCCTTCGCGTACCGGCAGAGTGACTTGGTTCAACGTTTCATCGACACTCCACATCTCTGCATAACCGTCGAGGGGTCGGTGCCCGTCGAAGGCGCCTTTGAGGGCGTCGAGGCGGCTGACGCGGTGCAGGGCGGCGGCTTCGCTGCGGCTTATCAATTCCATGGTGGTCAGTCGGTGGATGGCGGCCTCATAGCTGACCCCCGCGTCACGACTGATCAGGTAAACCTGTTCGGGGCGAACGTTTCCGCGCTTGACTCCGTGGCGGGCGACGACGGCCTCCATCAACGGCGGCGGCATCAAGAAATACGCGGCGAACAGCTGCGCCTGTCGTTCCCACTCGGCGGTGGGGTTGCCAAGTACTTCGCTGGCACCGTCGAGGCGCAGGTGGTCGCTGTGCAGAATCCAGTGCCCGATCTCGTGGGCGGCGGTGTACCGCTGCACCCCGACGGGGCGTTCCGAGGTGATCAGCACACCGCCGTGACCGTCAGGCAGGACGGCGCCCAATAGGTTGTCGAGCTTGGCGATGACGAGGTCCAGACCGAGTCTGTCGATCGCGCCGAACGGATCGACAGCGCGTTCCTGATCGATGTCGAGTGCGTGCAGCGTATCAGCGGCCGCAACCAGAGCGTCGATGCGCTTGGGCCGCGTCATCGCCGGTCTCCAGTGCTCGGTGGACGAGGTCGTGGCCGCGGGCTTGTGCCATCCTCCGGCGCCGCGGGTTGAGCGGCGAGGAACTGCGCGAAGCGCAGTACCTGTTCTTTGTCATGTTGACTGAGCTCGGCCGTCGCACGCTGCAGCACCGCATCGGTGGCGGCCGGCTCAGTGTCGTCCCCCAGCAGCCAGCCCACGCTGCGTTGGTAGAGCCGTGCCAGCCGACGCAGTTCCAGACCAGAGACTTTCCGGGTGCCCTTTTCCAGTGCTGCGACCGCGGGGCGGCTGATGCCGAGGGCCGTGGCGGTGTCGGCCTGGGTGAGGCCGACGGCCAGGCGTGCCTCCCGTAGGCGTGCCCCTACGACTTGGTGTTCGGCCAACGGGTCACGCGGCGCGTTCACTGCGAGCCTCCGTTGCCGACTCCGGTCGGGGAAGCCAGGGAAGCAGTGGAGAGAGTGGGTTCGCCGTTGACCCCCGGTCGCGGCTCGCGGTCGGAGGAGGCGAGGTGAGCGTGTGCACGGTCGAGCAGTGTGGTGATCGCCGTCTTGGTGAACAGGTCGTGTTGGTCATCGGCCACGGTGGCGTGCACCATCAATTCCCCCACCGGGTAGCCGGTCTGCTGGGCCAGGAAGTGGTGCAGACGGCTCAAGCCGATGAGATTGCCCAAGGCCTTGGTGATGAGGTGCCAATTTCGGTAGACGGCGAGCAGGCTCAACCGGCTTTGGACGACGCTGATGTCCAGGTGCACCAAACAGGGGAACCCGAATGGTCGTTCGTCGTGAGCGTCGTACTCGCGCAGCCCCATGCCGCCCTGGACATCGATGGCATCGTCGGTCGTCAGGTCGGCCGCGTTGGTTGAGGACCATTTCAGCTTGCGGCGGCCGCGCAACTGCCGAACCCGTGCCTCGAGCTGGTTGTAGCCGTCGCCGTCCTTGCCGGGCCAGGACACCAGCCGCCCGAAGTAGGTGCCGTGTTTGTTGCCATCAAAGGTCTGCAACCACGGGAGCATCGTCCGGTATCGGCTATAGAGGTCGGCCGCCGCCGAGTCGAGGACGGCCAGCTGCTCAGACGACATCGTCGGGTGATAGGTGAACCCTGGGTCGGCGTAGCTGCTCGACGGAAATACCGTGGACGCGACCCGATCGACGGGATGCTCGCCCTTGGCAGCCAACATTGCGTCGTTGAGCGCGACCACCGCCGGGTCGGCGAGACCGGGGAAACTGATGGGGACCACCGTGTGCAGCAACTGACCCCGCGGTGCCACCCGGGCGGCATCGAGAACCGTGATCCAGGCCTGCTCCAGCGATGAGCACTCCGGAAGCGGCCTCATGCGAGCACTCGCTCGCGCCGCAACCTGCACACCAACCTCGCCACGGTGGCCGTGCTTGCGAAATCATTGGGTTGGCAGTTGCCGCGTGGCCCGTCCATCTGTGCGGGACCGAGTGCGTCGGCGATGATCTTGCAGACGAATACGGCCGTCATCGAATCGAGTGCGATCTCGAGGTGCTCGGTGTACTGCTGTCCGTCGAGGATCTCAGTGACGGGGCGCCGCAGGCTCGCCGCCACCAGCTCGAGGACATGGCGCGCGACCTCCGCCTCGCTGCCTTCGGTCAGCACGGCGACGTCCATCACCGCCAACGCCGCATCGGTGGCACTGACATCGGTCACGTCGGCCGCCACCGGCTGCGGCGGCAAGGCCGCCGGCACGCGGGCCGACGGTCCGAACAGATGGGAAAGGTCCTGCGAAATCGAACCGCTAGCGTCATCCTGCATATAACGAGTGTCAGCTTTTCTGACATTGATGTCAAGCATGGCGACACTGTCGGTTCTTGCCGTCACACTGGCCAGGTGAGCACCGAGCACACATTGCCCGCCCACGGCAGGCCGGTGGACCAGCGTCGTCTCGCCACCTGGTCCAGAGCGCTCGCGGCGCTGATCTCCCTCCTCGACACCGCCCGCTGGCAGCGCCGAGCAGACACGCTGTTGACGACCAGCGCGGCCTATGACCTCAAGATCGTCGACGACCACTACTGGGTGGAAATGGAGTGGGCCCGATGCTGGATGGACCTGCAACGCCGTGGCCGGCTGCCCGAGACGTTGACGCGGCGGTCGGTGGCAGCGCTCGAATTCGCCGAGGCGACGGTGGCGACGTCACGGGCCCTGTCGCCACCCGCTCAACGGGTGCTCATGGGGCGTCTGGGAGGCGGCCTCAACAGCGGCTTCGCCGATCTGTACCAGGAGATCAGCATGTCCGTACAGCTGCAGGCGGCCGGATGGACAGTGCGATTCGCCGACATGGAGGGAACGGCGCGCCACGACCTTGATGCGGTTCGCGACGGCCTTACGATCTCCATCGAGTGCAAGACCATCTCGGCGGACGCCGGGCGCAAAATCCACCGCCGCGACTTCTACCGGTTCGCGGGATTGGCGCAGCCAGAACTGTCTGCCGCACCCGCCGGCGGCGCCGAAGCCGTGGTCGTCACGATGGCCGACCGGCTCCCCGCGGCGCGGCCTGAACACCTGGCCATTGTCGGCCACATGCGTCAATGCATGACCACACAGGTCGGTCGGCGGATCGGCGGGCGCGGATACACCGTCCACCGCGACGTCCTGGCACCGTCGGTGCTGTCGACCCCCGCGACCAACGGCTCACCCCTGACCGGCGTCGAGGACATCGCCACACTGGTTCGCAACCGATACGGACCCAACTGCCATGTCGCCGGCCACGCCACGCCAGGAGGTATTCGCCTCCTCGTCGTGGTCAGTGCCCGCGAAGACGACCCATCTCGCGTGTCGCTGGCAGCGCGAACCAAGGCCGCCAGCCAACTCCCTCCCGACAAGCCGGGGATCGTGTCACTGCAGTACGGCGAGATCACCTCCGCGGACCTGTTCACCCACCATTTCAAGAGGCGGCTGAGGATTCTTGATACCCACTTCCTCGCCGGAGGCCGCGCCGAGCACGTCATCGCCTTGCACCACAGCGCCTTTGACGGCCTGGGGATGCGCCGCGGCCGCCTCGTCCATCCGGCCGCGACCTCGGTGCGCAGCGACCAGCACCTGCCCGTGCTGCGGGATCTGTTCACCGGACAGTGGCTCATGCCGACCGCACCCCTCACCATCTGAGACGACCAGGCCTCGGATCGCCCCGAACGCCCCGGTCTTCGCGCCAGCCGCAGAAAACAATCGCGTGCGCACAATCCCCGCTGCGACGCCCATCGGTGCCCGCAGCACTGTTCACGACGCCGGCCCGCGGCCGCGACACCGGCGTAGGTCGTGGCTTGGCCGGGCCATCATCAAAAATCGGCTCCGCCGCGATGCCCACCACATACTGTTGCCCCCTGTGGGGACCCTCTTGCATCTGTCCGATCTGCACCTTGCTGGTGCAGATGCCGACAGCGACGTCACCGGCGACTACAAGCTCAGCGCTGTGCTGCCCGAGGAGCGCCAGCGCCGCACCGCGGCCATCAGGGAGAGCCTCTCCGCCCTGGGAGCGGCCCTGCTGGCCGAGGCGAAAACCATCGACGCCGTCGTCATCACCGGCGACGTCACGGTGCAGAGCAGCCAAGATGGCATCGACTTGCTGCCCGAAGTGCTCGGCGAACTCGGTGCGGTGCTACCACCGCCCGACCGGATCCTGGTCGTGCCCGGCAACCATGACGTGGTCTGGGGCACGGCGCCGAACTCGCCGCCACGCTATGAGCGCTTCCTCAAACTGCGCGACTTCGGCTACCGCACAGCCTATCTCGATGGAGTAGACATCGGCAGCGCAGGCCTGCTGGTCACCCCCGACCACGCTCCTGCCGAACCCTGTCTGGTCGCACCCGATTACAGCTTCATCGTCATCGGCATGAACACCAGCGACATGTGCGGTGTCCAGACCGACACCGAACCCGCCGTGGCCGCCGTACTCGACGAGATCCGTGCGCTCATGGCGACCCCGGGTCACCCCGGCGATGCCGTGCGCACGCTCTACACCGCTTGGGAGCGCCGCGGTCTTCATGACGTGCCCCGCCTGAGCGCCCTACAACGCAAAGTCTGCTCCCAGCTCGCACGCCGCGAGCGGCAACGCATCCTGGAATCAGGAGCACCGGCCCCTGTGATGATCGCTGCGATCCACCATCAACTTCGTCCGGTCAGCGATGCCGAAGAGTTCAAGCCATTCGAAGGGATCGCCAACCTCGGTGAGTGCCGGGAATGGCTGGCGGGCAACGACTTCGACCTGCTGCTGCACGGCCACAAACACGAACAGCGGGTACTCGAAGACATCTTCGTGCCCTTCGGGGCGGCGCCGGGCTCCCCCTCCCACCGCCTGCTGGTGGTCAGTGCGCCCACCCTCGGGCACGGCCAACCCGCCTCCAATCCCGTCGGACGACTGATCACCATCGACGCCGCGATGCCGCGCTTGGCCGACATCACCTCGACCCTCGTGCCGAGCCGACGCGCCGGCGTGCCCATGGTTCTGGAATCGTTGGCCTCTGAGACCCATTCGGTGGGAAACGACGACGCAATCCGGTTCGGGGTGCTCGAAGGCCCGACCGCACAAGCCGTTTACGACAAAATCCTGGCCATCCAAGGCCAGCTCACCGCCCTGCCGCGCCCGCTGGTATGCCGATTCGCCGACGGTCCCTCAGCTCTGAGGCTGCCCGAGAACTACCCGCCCATCGGCGTCACCTCGCCGACCGGGGCGGCCGGCGACCAACGGCAAACGATGCAAGATTGGTTCCACGCTACCGTCGACTGGTGGGCGCGCCCCGTGCGCGGCGCCGCGGCGACGTTCAACCACGGCGAACGGATCCGCGGCACCACGATCAGCGATCCCAGCCAATTCGTCTCGGCCATAAGCAACCTGCGAGCCAACGACACGACCAGTCGGGCAGTCATTGTCCTCATCAAACCAGCTGCCGAACTCAACGACCCCATGAGTGTATTCCCTGCTTTCGCGTTGGTGCAGATGGTGATCCGCGACGGCGCGCTCACCATGACCGCCTATTTCCGCAAACAGGAGATGCCCCACTGGTGGCCGATCAACGCCGCAGAACTGGCCACCCTGCAGCGTCACGCCCTTGACGAACTCGGAAGCCGCGGCAACGTTCTCAGTGCCGGCTCCATCTGCACCATTACCGCAATGCCGGTGCGCGGCAGAGCTGCGCCGCGCGTCGTCATCCCCGACGTCGACCGCCGCGCCGAAACCCCGGAAGCCTTCCTCGAACTGCTCACGCCGCTCTATCACGGCGGCGCCTCCTCCGATGAGATGCTGGCGCGCTGGGACGCCGTGTTCGAAGACTGGTATCCCACCAACGATTACGCCGCCGATGGTGATCCGGTGCCGGTGCTGGGGTTGTCACGCCTGGCCGCGTTGGCTGAAGGCTTCACCGCGCTGACCGCCGAAGGCGCAACCCAACGGCAACTCGGCGAGCAGCTCGTGACGCAACTTCGCCAATTACACGCCGCCAACCTGCACTACGCCGAGCAGCAAGGTGGCTCCGATCGGGCCACACACCACCAGCGGTGGCGCACAGACGTCGATCTGTTGGCCGCGCAGATCCGCGTGACAGTTTCCGACATGACAGCCACCTGATTGGCTGTCGAGTGTCGACAGGGGTTCCACGGCTTGCTCTCTGACGATGTGCACCGCACTACAGGGATCTGGATTCGAAAACGGTCAAGCCGATCGACGTCGTACACCACGCCCTCGGAGTTGACCTCGGTCGGCGGCCGTTCGATGACGCCGTGTTTCGAGCGGGTCTGGCCCGGCGCTTGGCCCTGGTATGGCCGGGGGCCATATTCTATTTTCGGAGTTTTCGCTCGGCCTCTGCGGATCGTCCTGAACTACCGGGACTTCATGCTCGCCAAGTTCAAGAAGTACCTGGCCGACTCCATGACGTGGCAGCTGCTAGTGGGGTGGGAACCGACCTCCAGCTGAGCGACGTAGGACGAGCGTTGGGGTCTACACTCACGGCGCGAGTTTGCATGGTGCCGTCGACCCCGTCGCGCTTCACTAGAGCGCCTCCTTGAAGTATTCGATTGTTCGGGTCAGTCCCGGGCCGAGTGGGACGCTTGGTTCCCAGCCAAGTTCGGACCTAGCGAGGGAGATGTCTGGTCGGCGCTGCTTGGGGTCGTCGGATGGGAGATCCTTGAACACCAGCTGCGATTCGGTGCCCGTGAGTTCGATGATGGACTCTGCGAGTTCAACCATGGTGATGTCGGCAGGGTTGCCCACGTTGACGGGTCCGGTGAACGTATGCGGGCTTTCCATAAACCGGACCATCCCCTCAATCAGGTCGTCTACGTAGCAGAACGAGCGCGTCTGCTGTCCGTCGCCGAAGATGGTGATCGGCTCGCCACGGAGCGCCTGCACAATGAAGTTGCTGACCACTCGGCCGTCGTTGGCGAGCATACGTGGGCCATAGGTGTTGAAGATCCGCATCACTTTGATGCCCACATCGTGCTGCCGGTAGTAATCGAAGAAGAGTGTTTCGGCGCAACGCTTGCCCTCGTCGTAGCAGCTGCGCACGCCGACCGGATTGACGTGACCCCAGTAGCCTTCGGGCTGCGGGTTCACCTGCGGATCGCCGTAAACCTCGCTAGTGGAGGCCTGCAGGATTCGCGCACCGACACGCTTGGCGAGCCCAAGCATGTTGATGGCGCCGTGAACGCTGGTTTTCGTCGTCTGCACAGGGTCGTGCTGGTAATGGCTCGGGCTGGCCGGGCATGCGAGGTTGTAGATCTGGTCCACCTCGACGTAGAGCGGAAACGTCACGTCGTGCCGCAGCAACTCGAACATCGGGTTTCCCATGAGGTGGGCGATGTTCCGTTTGGACCCGGTGAAGTAGTTGTCGACGCACAGCACGTCGTGGCCGTCGCCGACAAGCCGGTCGCAGAGGTGCGAACCCAGGAATCCGGCGCCGCCAGTGACGAGGATCTTGCTCATGGAGATTCCTTTCACGAGTCCAACGGTGCAAACATGCTGCCTGAGTCCACAACTCCGACACATAGCGGCCCGTCCAATCCCCGGCGTTGCAGAAGAGCGCCCACGGGTGGGCCCTACCCTTGGATCTTGGACATGGGTGTGACAACGCAGCGGGCTGCAGCGAAGCGGTGGCACCGGCCATGTCGAAGGCGAGCAATAATTGCCAGCGACTGGTTATCTGCGACCCGGGGCCTCTCGCCCTTTGGGATGATCAATCGGTTCCACCGCGTAAATGCCCGCCTTGCGATATTTCCGTGCGGGAATGGATGATCCAGGTCGTCTGCCCGCCACGTAGCCAGTCAGAGATGGAAACGTAAGGATGGAGGTGCCTGATGTGAACATTCTTGGCCTCAACACCGGCGACCACGATCCCTCTGCATGCATCGTGGTCGACGGGCAGGTCGTTGCGATGGTCGAAGAGGAGCGGCTGACACGTCAGAAGCACGCCGTCGGAGCACTGCCGGTGAGATCCGCCCAATTCTGCCTCGAGGCCAGCGGCCTCTCACCTGACGACCTCGACTGCGTCGCTGTCCCGTGGGTCGACAATGCTCGCTATCTCCGCCTACACCCCGGCGGTAACCCTCGGGTGACGTTCCAGTTCCACCCTGACACTCCGCTCAACGACTGCCCACGCGTGCGTTCAGTACTCCGAGCGCTCAGGGTTCGGAGGATTCCACAGGTGGCATGCGTCTCCCATCACCTAGCGCACGCAAGCGCGGCTTTCCGCATGAGCGGTTTCGACGAAGCCAGCATCTTGATCGCCGATGGATGGGGCGACCGCGTCAGTACAACACTTGCTTGCGGACGAGGGCGAGAGATCAGTCTGGTCGACCAGCTTTCGTTGCCACGGTCCTTGGGCTACTTCTATTCGGCGCTTACGGAAACGCTCGGTCTTGGTCCGTTCGCTGAAGGGAAGACCATGGGTCTGGCCGCATACGGAGCGGCAAGCGACCACCTGGTCGACGAAGTGCTCAAACACTGTACGTCCGAGGACGGTGCCCGGCTGGCAGGCCTCGAAGCTGACTACTGGGACCCGACGCGGTCGACGCCCGAGGACGTGTTCCGCTACTGGATGGGCTCTATTGCCGGGTTCGTGGATAGCGATCGAGGTCTCATCAACGACGTCGCCGAGGTCCCAGGGCTAAAGCGTGGTTCCAACCTGGCCGCGGCGGGCCAACGCGCGCTGGAGGCTGCGATGACGACGCTGGTGACCCGGCTCGTCGCGGCTACGGGTCACGGGCAGCTCTGCCTTGGCGGCGGCGTCGCCCTGAACTGTTCGGCGAACGGATCGATCGCTCGAATGGCGCAGATTGAGGACCTGTTTGTCCAGCCGGCGGCCGGCGACGCCGGCAACTCGTTGGGGGCAGCGCTCGAGGCCGCTCACGCCTTCGGTGAACCGTCGCCGGGAACCCTTACGAGCACATCGCTTGGGCCCGCATTCACCAATGAACTGATCAGGACCGAACTCGACCTCGCGGAGCTCTCCTATACCGAGACAGACGATCCCGGCGCCACCGCGGCCGGCCTCCTGGCCGATGGCCTTACCGTCGGCTGGATGCAAGGTCGAGCCGAGTTCGGTCCGCGTGCGCTCGGCCACCGCAGCATCCTGGCGTCTTCCGCTCGGCCGGAGATGAAGAACGTGCTGAACGATGTAAAGCGTCGGGAGCGGTGGCGCCCACTTGCTCCAGCGATCCGGGATGAAGATGCGGCTGCCGCACTCAGGTCTCAGCGCCTGGCGCCCTTCATGATCGTGGCGGACCGGTTCCGGCGCGAACTCGCGCCGAGCGTGCCAGCGGCGTTGCATGTTGATGGCTCAATCCGGCCTCAGACGGTATCTCGTGAACTCCAGGCCGACTACCACCGCGCAATAGAGGAGCACTCGCGGATCACCTCCTCACTCGCCATCCTGAACACCTCGTTCAACGACGAGAAGGAGCCCATGGTCACGTCCCCCAGAGACTCCGTCGCGACTTTTCGACGGACGGACCTGGACTGCCTGGTCATCGGCAACTTTGTTTGTCGCAAGTGAGGACCGTCGCCAGACCCGACGGGGGGGCGGGCTAAGCGCGGGCTAAGCGAGACCGGATGGGACGGGGGTGTCTGCTGTCAGCAGGATGCGTCGCGTCAGCCCTTCTTGTGCAAGTGTCTCGATTGCCTCGGCGACTACTCGGCGCAGGATGAGTTCCTGCTCGATGAGGGAGGGACTCAGAGAGACTGCAGCGCGAGCCAGAGCCAGTTCTCTTGCGTGAGCCTCCGGGATTTCGACTGCTCGAGTACTGCTGAAACCGTGCCTCTCGGCCTCCCAGACGTGATCGACTCGCAGTCGCTGAGCCACGCGCACGTCTGTTAGGTCGACGGCTTGCCAAGTCGTGGCCACGAACCGTCCGCCTGGTCTGAGAACACGAGCGACTTCGCCGAGCACAGGTCCTGGCTCATCGAACGTCTGGATGGTGTCGAGGCAGACGACCGCATCCACCGATCCCGAGCGAACGGGTAGGGCCGCAAGGTCAGCCTGTACGAAAGCTTGCTTCCGCCCGAGCGCAGTGGTGAAAAGGCGTCGCCGCGAGGTCGCGGCCGCTACTGCAACGCGGGAGCGATCCAGCCCCAGTAATTCGCAGCCCCTCCGCTGAGCGAGCCAAAGCCCAGGCCCGCCTCTGCCGCAGCCGAGGTCAAGAAGGCGGTTCACTTCGACCTGTCCGATGAGTGCTTGCACAAGGTCCAAGGTCAGACGAGTCAGGAAGGAGTACGGCTCGATTCCGGGCGGGAGATCGGGATCGAGCACACTGCTAAACAGGTTCCTCGCAACGGGTGACCGTTCATACGAGGCGTAAGCTTCGTCGTAAAGATCGAGGCTCATGTGACCTCGCGCTCCATGGACTCGCCGAGGTAGTCCGGAGGAGGTACGGAGTGGATATTCCTGTCACGAACCGACCATGAGCAGAACGCGGCGATAGCTTCGGCGGCGGTCAGGAGTCCGAACCGAGTCGCCGCGTTGGGGCTAGGTCGCCGCGTACCCGTTTCGGCAAGCAGGTCGAGGGCAGTCGCCAGATCCGCAGGGTCGCCAGCTCGGAAGAGCGTAACGTGATCCAGCCCGTGCAGCGCTTCGGTGAGGGCGGGGTCGTGGTCACTTACGACGAGATGCACTCCGTAGCGCAGGCTATCCAGGACCAGGCCACTCTCCTTGACGACTCCGGGGTGCCTGCTGACAACAGTGACGTCGGCCGCGGCGTAGACCGAACGGAGATCCCCCAACCGAAGGGGACGAACATCAACCGAGAGGCGGTCTCCCATGTGTCGCGCCACTGGCTCTAGCTTCTGGCGGTCGATAGGGTGGCCAACAACCACGGCTCGGACTGGTCGAGCTGCTTTGGACAGAGCATCGATAACGATGTCCATGTCTTTCGCGGGCCACCAGCCTCCGACGACCGCGACGACGAGGTCACCGTCGCTGAAACCGCGCCGAGACCTCTCATGCGCACGCTCCTCGGCAGTGACGTAGAGATCCGCGGCGTTGAGAGCAAAGGGCCGAACGCTGACTCGACATCCTCGAAGGACGGCCGGAAGCGAGGCCGCGACTCCGTGGGTCGGACAGACGATCCCGACATGAGCCTCAACGTCGAGACGCAACGCGGACAGATACGCACCCCAGCGGCCGACCGGAGTGCGTACCTCATGCAGCACTCTCACGTGTCGACATCGAGACATGAAGGCCGCGAGGCTGACGTACGCACTACTACCGGTGAGCAGCACGACCGTGGCGTCGCTGGGTCCAACTCGTCGGGCCAGCCGTAAGGACAGGATTTCGTCGATTAAGACGCGCACTAGCCAGAGATCTTCAGCAGCGCCGTGCCTACCGCGGCTGCGGCGAACAGCCTCGCGGCGGCCTAACCACGCCTCCACCCGGCCTAACAGACGCCCTCGGGTCCCGAGCGAAGTCGGCGTCGTCACCGGGACGCCGAGCTGCTCCAGCTTCTCTGCTAGCGGCGCAATGGGAGGGCGTGGTGCTGTGACGAAGACCGCTCGGCCCTGCTGCACTGCTGAGGCCGCGAGCATCGCGACCGTGTCTGCCCAGTGGCCGTTGCCTAGGTCGATGTTCGGCTCAACGAGCACGAGTGGTTCCATCCCAAGCATCGAAGTCGATCGATCGAATCTAGTAGCCCCGCTGGGCATTCGTTGGCTTCCTCTCTGGTGGCGCGCCCCGCAAACTCAGCGCCGATACCCTCGCATCGTGCGCATTCTTATCGTGGTTCCATCATTGGGTGTAGGCGGCTGCGAACGTTACGTAGCGTCAGTTGCGTTCCACATTGCTCAGAGCGCAGAAGTGACTGTCGCACACCAGTCGGTAATCGACTCGACGATGGGTACGCTCCTGGATCCGCTGCCGCGGGCGCTGTTCGACGTCGTAAAGGGCAGCCGCGACCCGATCAGCCGGTTCCGTAAATTGTTCACCAATTTGGCGCCCGACAAGGTAGTCGTAGTGCTTCCCATGCCTATCGCAGAGCCTGGGGGGCCTGAACCTCTCGACCTTTTGGAGGCCGCCGCAGCGATAGCCCCCACCACCGTGGTGTTCCAGCTTGCGCACCTGGAAGAGTTGCTCCCTGTCGCCGCGCGTAACCGCGCCCACCATTTGTTGAATTCGTACGACCAGAAATGGGTAGCGGTGTCGAAGCAGAACCGTCGTGCTTTGGCAACGACCTTTGACATCCCGATTGACGCCATCACGTGGATTCCCAACGGGACGAAAGTACTTCACATTGCCGCCGCCAAGCGGCCCCACGACCGTCCCGTCCTGCTCCAAATCGGACGGCTCGTACGTTGGAAAGCGCAAGAGGACTCGATCCGAGCGCTCTCTCTGCTGCAGCACGAGTCGGTGCTGTGGCTCGCTGGCGAGGGATACGACCGCGAGAGGTTGTCAAATCTCGCCCGAGAGCTGTCCGTGGAGAACCAGGTCCGGTTTCTCGGGCAGTGCGAAGACGTCGACGGCCTCATCGCGAGCGCAGACATTGTCCTGCACCCGACGATCGCTGAAGGTGCGAGCTTCGCCCTCCTCGAGGCGATGGCGGCCGCCAAGCCGATCGTCGCATCCGATGCGGCCAGTAATCCCGATCTGGTGAGAGACGGATTAGAAGGTTGGATACATCCCGTCCACAGTCCACAAGTTCAGGCGGCGTTGATCGACCAGGTGTTGGATGACGGGAGCGAGGCCCGGAAGCGTGGGAAGGCGGCACGGGCGCGTGTCGCCTCAGAATTCACGGTCGAACGCATGCTCGGTGAGCTCGACGCGATCATCCACCGAGCGGTTAAAACGTGAGCACCGGCGTCAACTGGCGTGTGCTGTTGGCCGACAGCTCGGAAAAAAGGGCCGGAGCTTCAGCAAACGGCACGCGCTTAGTGATGAGTCCCGAAACGGCCGCGGGATGAGCTGCGAGGAACCGAAGAGTCTCGCGCGCCAGGCGGCCGCGCGACCAGAGGGTCTCCGTGCCGTAGGGAAGTCGGTCTATTTGCGCGGAGACCAGCCACATCGATCCGTGATGAAACTCCTCTCCGAGGAACAACCCAGATGCGGAACCGGTGTGGAAGGCGAGATCCACTACTAGTCCCGCTGGCCTCACGGAGCGGAGGGCCGCGCCAACGCTCGTCGCTATCGGACGAGTCTGGAAGGCGACATCCGCCCCTCCCGGGGTGTCGGCGTGCTTGCTCCAGCGTGTACGGAACTCACCACCAGCGTCGGCATTAGAGTCATCGAAGGTCTCCAGCCCGAGCGACTCGATCACCGACCTCCGCCATTGGTCACGCTCGACGACGACAACCGACAACGCGCCGTGCTCGGCCGACATCAACGCCACGAAGATGCCGACCGCGCCGCCCCCAAGGACGACGACTCGTTTTCCTTTGACGCCCCGCCCCAGGTCGTCGACCGACCTTCCAGCTTCGACAACCGCCGCATGGAGGAGAGCGTTGGCTGCGACAGGACCGAGTGTGGACACGTATAGGCCCGCTTCGTTCGACAACTCATCTGGTAGAGGCGTAAGGCCCGTGGCGTCAACCGCCAAGTGGGCCGTTCGGTGACCGCTGGCCATGGCGACCCGAGTACCGACGGCTAGGCCACTGTCGCCGGACAAGGTGATAACTCCCGTTTGCATGTAGCCCAGTGAGGCGATCGGGTATGGCGCCACAGTTTCTGACGCCCCGAACAGACCCCGACGCCAGTCGTACCCTCTGGTGTGTGCTGGATGTGCCCCCGACACGATCGCCAGTTCGGTTCCAAGGGAGATGCCACTTAAGGACGTCGTGACGAGGATGGTCGAAGGTGAAGTGCTAACAGAGGCCGCGTGAATGCCGACCCTGCCTGGTCCCTCCACGACTACATATTCGGTATCGATCTCCACGCGATCTACTCCTGAGCAGCGGTCGAAATCATGACCGCCACCTCATGAGACAGGAGGGCCTCGCCGTAGGACACAAGAGAGTCCCGCGGACCACCTCCGACCGCAGCCAAGAACGCCTCGGCCTGAGTGAGGAAGGGATCGTTGTCCACGGTCAGTTGGGTCCTCTGCGCTCCCTCGGAGATCGTCACCGCTTCCTCTGAGAGGGAGATTGAGCGTCCCTCGCAAAAGAGTTCAATGGCTACGTTGTGCCGTCGGGGCATCGTGCATGAGCTTGCGAAGACCGCGATGGCCCCACCGGCGAACTTCGCCAGCGCGGCAGATGAGCTCGCCACGTCAGCCCCCGCCGGCCGCCCTGCCTCAGGAGATGCCGGGGACTCCATGGCCCTAATCGTCGTCACTTCTCCGAGGAGCAGCCTGCAAGCGTCCACCAGGTGAGTGACTTGCTCGACCATTTGACCGCCGGATCTTGCCCGTGAGCCCCACCATGGTACGAGGGGAAATCCGTCGTGCCACTGTGCCACGGCTAGATGTGCCGGACGTTCTGCGAGCAGCGAACGAACCTCGGTCAACCTGTCGATATGCCGCCAGTGATAGCCGACACAGGTGAGGAGATCTGCATCTTTTACCGATAGCGCGATCGCGCTGGCCGTCTCGATATCTGGAGCAAGGGGCTTCTCGACGAAAAAGGGAATGCCGTGGTCGGCAAGTAGCTTCTCAGATGCGCCGTGGCTGTCGGGTGGTACGCAAATGAACACGGCGTCGGGTGCCGACTCGATCAGGTTCTCGAGAGAGGGGGTGATTGCTGCTCCGTGGGCGTCGGCGAAGGACCGGGCGCGCGCACCGTCCACGTCGTGCACTAGGGCCACACGGCCCCCCGCTGCCGTGACGGCAGCGGCGTGTCGACGAGCGATGTATCCGGCTCCGAGGAAACCTACGTCAACCATCGGTGCGCTCTCCTTCGTCTCGTACCTGGTTGGCTCGGCGCTCTTGGATGAGCGCGTCGGTATCTACTCCGAGCTGGAGGAATTGATCGCTCACCAATTGGTCAGCGCTCGCGTAGACCTTGCTGGACCGACTTCGTAGCTGTACTCGGTCTTGGCTGTCGAGAACAGACAAATAATGAGAATATTCGTCCTGCGCGCTCCAACCGTATCGGCGTTGTTCCATGGCTGCTCTCGCTTTCTCAACCGTGCCTCCGGTCAGGCTGTAATGGACGAGAACGCCACTGGTCGGCGCGACTGTGGCCCCTTGAACCAAGTGAGGATGACTGAGGTAGACCCGCGCTACCGGGTGCACGAGCGCGTGCTTCGTAAGCCACAGTGGGCGGTCGAATTTCAGCAATTTGTGCCTGAACCCGTTGAGTTGGAAAACCAAGCCGCCTGCTCTCGAGTCGTCGACCCACAACTCATGTTTGATGGCGAACTCGGAGTAGTCCACCGAGACCACATCCTGGAGCTCATAGTTGCTGTGCGTCGCGGGGTCGACGCGGGTGTCGTTAGGGTTGAGCTCGTCAGGGTAAACGTCGAGCAGATGCGTCGTCATGGTGCTGAATCCTTTCGACTCCAGCTCGGTCACTAGGTCCGTGAGTGGAAGGACGTCGCTTCCCGGATAGTCAAAGAACTCGTCTATATCCACGAGCAGGACCCAGTTTCGGTTCCGCCCCGCGCGTCTCAGCAGGTACGACTTCATGGCTGTCTCCCAGCTTGAGAACCGGAGGTGGCAGCGCAACACCTCGACGCGGTCGCCTGCGCGGGAGGCAAGTGCCACGGTCTGGTCGACCGAGCCGTTGTCGAGTACGGTGATGCGGTCCACTCCGAGCTGTAAATAGTGGTCGCAGAACATGTCAAGGAAGTGTTCGCCGTCCCTGACAATGACGGCGACGTTCACTCTCGAACGCTGGCGATTCTTCCCTGGCCGCTTCAGTGTCCTTACTCGGCACCGCACCGCAAGTACGCGGAGGGCCAGGGCCAGCCTGCGACGGCGACGGCGGAACTGGGCGCGAACGCCCAGTCGATTCCTGATCATCACTCGACCGCAGACATGACTGCTGCCACAGTTTTGTCGGCCCAGTCTGCCGGGATCGACCGAGACCTTTTATAGGCCTCGAAAGCAAGCGAGTAGCGGAGAGCTTGGTTAGAACCGAGGGTGACGATTGCACGGGCTAGGGCGCCGAGATCGCCGAGGGGAGTGATGACTCCGCCGACGCCGTCCTCAATGATTTCAGCCACACCGCAGGCGTTGGCAGCTACGACCGGGACCATCGCCGCCATTGCCTCCAGCAGGACTACGGGCCGAGACTCCACGTCTGATGCCGACACATAAAGGTCAGCCATCGGCAAGAGTTCCTGCACGCTCACGGTTTGGCGCACCTGGGTGTACCCGTCTCCGAGACCGACTCGGTCCGCGGAGCTTCTCAACCACATGCCGTACTCCATCGATCCGGGACCTGCCAGAAGTAGGTGAAGCTTCGGCAGAGCTCGACGTGCCCTGCCCATGGCTGCGATGAGAAGACCGGGGTTCTTGCGTTCTTCGATAGTGCCCACGGATAAAACAAGAATAGCGTCGGAAGGCACCCCCCACACTTGACGTTCCACACGCGCGTGCGGAAATTTTGGAGCTGCGACCCCGAACCTCACAACCGTCGCATGACCGTGCCGTGCGGAAAGCCGGTCGCGAGTCTCCGACGAGACGAATAGTAGTCGGCTGGCCCCGGCGAGGCTTTCGTCTAAAGCTCTGACTGCGGTCGGTCCGGGCGGAGCGAACTCGAAAACCGACGACCAAAGCACGGGCGGGGAATAACTCTCATGGATGGCCCAGGCGTACGGCACGCCAAGCCGGCGGCATGCCTCCGCGGTGGCCAAGCCCTCGATAGTATTGATAAGGACGAGATCGGGCGTTGCGCGTTCAAGCCCGCGTGTCGCGCGCCGGACAGCTTCGGCGAAGTCGGCATCGGTTCGCGCAGCGTAGAGGCCTAGCTCTCCTCCGGGGCCCCTGGATGGTGGCAGCTCACATACTTCGGCTCCTCGAACGGTCCTGAGTCGGCGTGTGACTTCTCCGAGCCACCACTGGGCTCCGCCGGGCCCCTCGGCGTGGGGAACCACGGCTACTTTAACGGTGCTCTCAGTACGCGTTCGACCGCGATGTGCTGCCATTGGTATGGCTCCGGCGGAGTCGTCAGCGTCCTGGTAAGTAGGCAGCGTGATATTCAGATCGATAAAGTATCTGTGGCCCCCTCGTACGCGCACTACGAGTTCGGCGCCGTCAGTGGCGGAAATCGATTGCAGCGAGGCGGCAAGGCGGAAGCCGGCTCCTTCGTCGTCGCGAATGGAGTCTGCGAGATGATGCGGGGGCACGAAAATCCGAACGCTGTGTTCCACGCCGCCGAGGCGGAGGTCGAGGGCATCGACGTCGCTAATGTCACCCTGCAACGTGCCTACGAGATACAACGCGACGTGTGATCCATACCGCATCACGCGGCACTCGGCTCGGATGCTGTATCCGCCAGACCTGGCTGAACCTGTCATATCAGCACGCTGGGTCAGACATCGAGCAGGAGGTCATGGTGGTTCCGGTTCCTTTCGTTGTGCTCGCAACGGCTCGAACTGGATCATGGCACTTGGTGGAACTACTTAACAGGCACCCGAATATCATCAGCAACGGGGAGGTGCTCAACAATGACGACACCAGCTGGCCCCCCGATTCTCGTCCTGCAGGCGCAACGGCGTGGGCTCTCGTCCGTTGGGCCTTGAGACGTGCACCTGGCCGAGGCCAGAAGGGGGAGGTCTATGCTCGCGGTCTAAAAATCTTGGATGAGCAGATGCTGCCAGAAGTTAACCTGTGGCATCACTTGTCGGCCACGCCGAACCTCAGGGTGGTCCTGTTGGTCAGGACCAACATGCTCGACTCTCTTCGATCCAAGAAGCAGGCCGAAGCGACAGGGGTATGGCAGGTCCTATTGGATGCGGACTACGCCCTCCCTCCTGTCGTCGCGCTCAGCGCGGCTGAGTGCCTCGACTACTTCGACAACGTTGCGGCCTTCATCAGCAAGGTGCGAACGGATTTCGGGGACAGGATGCTAGAGGTGACCTACGAGGACATCTGTTCAGACAAGGCATCCACGTTGGCCCGAATTCACGCCTTTCTTGGCGCGCCTCCGATGCACAGCGCAGACGTGGTGCTGCGCCGTCAAGAGCCGCGGCCTACTTCGGAGGTGGTCGTCGGCTATGACTTGTTAGTCGAGGAGTTGAGGCGCTCACGTTGGGGTGACGCCCGCACTCGCCCTTCAGGTTTCGCACGTCCTTGGTGAAGCTGCGAGCAGTCGGTCCGAGCGTATACCGCGTCGCGGCGAGATTCAGAACTATCCGCTCCACCAGTTGCCCGACCTACGAACAAGACGCGCTAGAGTTAAATCTGACCCGCCAAGGCTCTAATGTGGGCAGAGCAAACGACATATCTGGAAAAGTGACGCTTCGATGGCACTGCTGTGATTCGCCCGCGTTTCCAACCTCCATCAGTCACCAAAGATGCAGCTGTCCGCCCTATGCCTTATGTCGCAGGAACGTATCTGGATTGATCAGATGCCGGGCGCGCGGGACGGTCGACCTGGGCTGGCCAGACTGCTGGATTGCGGGCGGATGATCTTCCGCGTCGACTCCGTCGGCGTCCAAGCAGACACTCCACGAGCCCGAATCGTCCACACAGCCTGTGTCTTGCGGTCCAGCGTCTACCGATACCCGAAGTTCACGCAGTGACCACACCACGGCCACTGTCGACAGCGATGCGAAACGAGGTGCTTGCTGCGCGCGGAACTGCGTTGTACTACCGGGGCGACAGGCCTTTCACAATTCTGCCCCCGGGTCTTGAGCCCACGTGCGCTGGATGGCCGACGTCGACGCAACGGACCGACCGACGGCCGTGACAGCATCTTCGCGTCACTTAACGCAATTAAGTGCCGCTTCGATGGTCGCTATCTGGATCGCGGACGTCGTGATCAACCCGGTCATGGTCTACGTTCCAGCCGGGATCTTCTGGCCCATCGAATAATTCGGCTATGTCAGGCCATGTCCGCCACTCGCGTGATGTCGGAGGCGTTTCGGACGCCATCGTCCCCACCTCCTTCTGACTTAGCTCGTGACTGCCTCAACCGAAACCCAGGGTACCGGCGTTGGTCGCGCGAGGCGGTCGTTGCGATGTGTTACCGCCCTTAGGTAACCGGACGGGGATAGACTATCGCGACAGGCCAAGCGAGTATCCCGCTGTGAGAGTAGGAGATACGAGTCGGATATTCAGATCGTGCCGTGAACCCGGATGGCGAACAGCAGGGGGCTGCGGCCGCTGCCTTTCACGTGTCACCCCTGCGGGTGAGACTGACGCATGTGAGTGACAGCGAACCGCAGTGGCGGCACATCTGCGAAGTATGCGGGGTCGAGGAAATCCTGACCTCGGGTGATGCATTCAACCTCGGGTGGGACTATCCACCGCGGATGGGCCAGTTCGGCGTCGTCGGCCCCCGCTGTTGCCCGAATTGCCCCAACGTCGCAACGGTCTGGTGGGCTCTCGCGATCGACGGCTATACCGAGGACATGCTGACCGAAGCGCAGCGGGCGACGGTCAGACGCATCGCCGGTGAGCCGCAATCCATTGCGGTGCTCAGTGAGTGACTCGTAATGAGTCCTTGACTAATGAGTCCTTGACGAGTGCCGTCGGGCAGCGGGGCTCGTTCGCGAGGGGTAACGTCGGCTCTTCCTACTGACTCACAGAGGTGTTGTGTGGCACAACGAACACCGAAGAAGGTGGTCGTGTCGGACGAGGCCCTTCGGAACGCTGGCCGCCGAGCCACGAAAGCCTCGGCCAAGCTGGCAGGCAGGGTAGTTCCGGCTGACCATCGTCGTAGTGCAGCAGTCAAGGCATATCTCGCAAGGCAGCAACCGCGGCAAAGCTGAGCTCGGAGGTCTGTCGGTCCTGGCCGGTACGGTGCCCGATGCGGTCACTGGGGAAAGGGGGCGCCGATGCGGGATGACTGGAGCGCCGCACGACGGTTGGTGTCGGCATTTCATTGCGGTGCTGTGGACAACTTCGTCGCCGTCGTCGACGAGATAGACACTGCTGGACGGTGGAAAGCGGTGGCGCTGGCACTAGTGGGCGAGGTGGCTGCGATCGCCAACCATGTACGCGGATCAGCAGCCCAAGATTTCCTGGACCAGCGATTGGCAGCTGCTCGATCGCGATCGGCAGACAGGGGAACCCTGAAGTGAATCCCCGTTGCTATCGGATCGAGTGGTTCAGCATCGCCCGTGGCCGTTGATCTTCGTAAACTGACGCTGTTCGTCAGCGACGTCGATGCGGCCGCACGATTCTACGAAGCGATCGGATTGGCGTTGTACTGCCTCGAGGAGCCGGAACAGCCACGCCATTACGACGGCGAACTGGGGCTGCAGCTGTGGCCGGCGACTGCGCGGCGCCCGGTGAGCCAGTTGCAACTAGGCTTCGTGGTCGAGGATATTTCGGCCACCGTTACGCGGCTGGACGCCGTCGGAGCGCCGTGGACCTGCGACCTGCCGAACTTCGTGCGCACCTCGGACCCGAGGGCAACAAAATCACCATGACGCAGCGCCGATGAGGAAAAGACCCGTCGGTCAAGTCCCGGGACGTGGTGTACGACGTCGTCGTGTGATTCTTCGAGGTGATGGTTCAGGCGGTCAGGGCCGCTGGCACGTCCTCCTGTTCGGTCGGTGAGTTCTGGGCGGCTCGGGATTTGCTCAGGACGTCCAGGCCGAGGTAGCGACGGGACTCGGCCCATTCGTCGTGTTGTTCGGCCAGCACGGCGCCGACGAGGCGGATCAGCGCGTTGCGGTCGGGGAAGATGCCCACGACGTCGGTGCGCCGGCGGATTTCCTTGTTGAGTCGCTCCTGGGGGTTGTTCGACCAGATTTGGCGCCAGATCGCCTTGGGGAACGCGGTGAATGCGAGCAGGTCCGGGCGGGCAGCTTCGAGGTGGTCGGCGACTTTCGGGAGCTTGTCGGACAGCGCGTCGATGATCCGATCATATTGTGCGGCAACCGATTCAGTGTCGGGTTGGTCGAACACCGAGTGCAGCAAGGTACGCACCCACGGCCACGACGACTTCGGGGTCAGCGCCATCAGGTTGGTCGTGTAATGGGTTCGGCAGCGCTGCCAGGCAGCTCCGGGCAGGGTGGCGCCGATCGCGGCCACCAGCCCGGCGTGAGCGTCGGAGGTGACCAGCTTGACCCCGGAGAGGCCGCGAGCGGTCAGCGATCGCCAGAACGTGAGCCAGCCGGCGCCGTCTTCGGCGGTGCTGACGTCGATGCCCAATATTTCGCGGTGGCCCTCGTTGTTGACCCCGACGGCGATCAGCGCGTGCACGTTGACGACGCGGCCGCCTTCGCGGACCTTCAGGACCAGGGCGTCGGCGGCGACGAACGTGTACGGGCCGGCGTCCAGTGGTCGGGTGCGGAACGCCTCGACCGCGGTGTCGAGTTCCTTGGCCATCACCGAGACCTGCGACTTCGACAGGCTGGTGATGCCGAGGGTTTCGACGAGCTTGTCCATTCGCCGGGTGGACACCCCGAGCAGGTAGCAGGTCGCCACGACCGTGGTCAGGGCCCGCTCGGCGCGCTTGCGGCGTTCCAGCAGCCACTCCGGGAAGTAGGAACCCTGCCGCAGCTTGGGGATCGCGAGGTCCATTGTGCCTGTGCGGGTGTCGAATTGGCGGTGCCGGTATCCGTTGCGGGAGTTCGTGCGGTCGGTGCTGCGTTCGCCGTATCCGGCGCCGCACAGGGCGTCGGCTTCGGCGCCCATCAGGGTGTGGATGAACGTGGCGAGCAGCTCGCGCAGGACGTCGGGGTGGGTGGTGGTGAGTCGTTCGGCCAGCACGGTGGGCAGGTCGATATTGTGGGCAGTGGTCATCGCGTGTGTTCCTTCTTTGCTCGAGTGACTTTGGTCGGTCCCTCGAAGAATCACGCGATGACCTTCAATCACTCGGCTACGACACGCCGGTACCGCTGATCAGGTCCGACTCGTACACCACTCTGCTGGACGCAACCGACCCGTCAGTGTCGGCCCGCCGTGGTTACCTACCACCGGAGCGTTGTCTGTGGGGAGAACCAGAATGGCAGAGTTCGAATACACGCAGTGGCGTCATCGGTGGCCCGAAGTTGTGGTGCAGCGCCGTACCGACGACGCCGTCGAACTGTTAACGCGTTACTACGCTGTCACTGCTGCCGGACGACCGGCCTATTCAGGGTCGCAGTTCGAGGCAATGGCCGCGCTGAACAGCGATCCCAATTCGATTGGACCCGCGGACTTCACCGCCGCCTCGATGCTCAGCGTGAACATCCCTGCCCAAGCGGCGATCCGCCTCCTGAGCCGCGACGCCAACGAGATCACCGCTCTGCTGCACCAAATCCCGGTGGACGTCGACATCATCACCATCGACCCCAACGACCTTGTGCCCGGTGGGCCTGCCAGCCTGCTGTGGCAATTGCTCCGCCGAGGCAACGACGGAATGGGCAGAACCCGAACCAGCAAGCTGATCGCAGCCAAACGTCCACGGCTTATACCCATCTGGGACAGCTTCGTCGAGCAGGCCACCGGACTGGACACCTCTGACTACTGGCGACAGTTCCAAGCGGTCCTCGCCGCCGACGATCGCGCGATATGGACCTGGTTGACTCAGATCCGCAGCGCTGTCCCGAATGTGCCTGCTGCGGTGTCGAATCTGCGGATCCTTGACGTGCTGCTGTGGATGACGGTCGATCAGCAGCGTTGATGATTGTGCGACGCTAACGGGAACTGAGGGGCTACGCGTCTAGGACAGGGCGGTTCTCCGCGGAAAACCGTTGGCGCGTGACCCTACTGACCATAGTGTGATGTACAACACATTATGGCGGCGGTGCTGGGATCTGATATCTCCGGGTCCCGCTTCTGCTGCGGCGGGCAGTGTTGCATTTCGTAACCGGCATCTTTCGACTCCGCTGCACGTCAGCCTGCTGCCGACATTACCTTTAGTGGAAACCTTTCCTGCAGAGGGAAATTGGCGGGTGCCGCTTTGAGTTCAGGATGCGCCGGATGCCCAGACACGCGCAGATGCTGGCTACCGCGATTATCGCAAGTACCGGTTTAGCTTCAGGCCGTGCCGGTGCTCTACCGGCAATCGAGCGGAGGCGGGCAATGGACAGACCACCCACCAGAGTGCGGGAGCGGGTCCGGGTCGAGTTGCGGCTGCCACCCCATGTGGCCCAGATGATCTACGACCGTGCGCAGCACTGGGATGTCTCGCTGTCCGAGGCCGGGTCACGTCTTATCCAGATCGGCCACGACGGCTGCGACAAGGACGCTATAGACCTGTGCCGCTAGATCGCGCCGCCGCCCGCGGTGCGCCCAGGATCCATCCAGAAGTCGCGAAGTGAGGAGGAGAAGCTTCCAGAAACTGTTGACGTAAGGCACTTTTCGTCGGAAACCCGTAAGAAACGGGAAAAGCCGGGCGGCAACCCGGCTCTCCGTCCGCCGCAAATTCGCGGCGACCTCGTTCCCTTGGAACCTTCACCAGATCCACTCAGGAGGAACTTTGTTCATTTCATCGTGTTCGCATGCGCATGTCAACGGCTTCGCCGGTGTGTCGCGGAGCGTGTGCTGATGGGCCGCCACGCCGCCATGGCGTCGGCCGCCGACGACCCGGAGCCAGCGAAGCCGGTGGCGCGGGCCAACCACGACCGGGCCGACAGCCAACGCCACGTACTCGCGCCGTTTCACCACGACGTCAACGAGGACCGCTATCGAGCGCTGGCGGGCCTCACCATCAGAGGCGTCGATCCGCGCTACCTGGTGCCCGCGCTGGAATCAGCCAAACGCCTGTGGTGCCGTCTGGGCGACTTCGCGCTGTCCACCGACCGCATCTCGGTGGCGCATCTGGCCCGCTATCTGGCGTTCGAGGCCGAACGGGTCGGCACCTTCGACTACCGAACAGCGTTGCGCCGAGCCAACGTCGACCGACATCTCATGGACATCGCCACCCGGAAGACCAACCGGTCCATGCGCACCATCAGGTGGATTCTCTATGACGCCGGCCGACTCGTGCACCCCCGGGAGTACCCGGAGGCACGTACCTTGCCGGCCCCACGCTGCAAAAGAATCGACGCGGCCGCACAGCAGGACATTCGTCACTGGTACGCCCTGGCTCCGACCCTGCCGAAGTGGCTCCGACGACGCCTCACTCTCCTACTCGATCTCTGCTACGGCGCCGGCGCGCGGCCGCCCGATTTCAAGGTCTTGAGGGGCACATCCATCACGAGCGAGACCATCGAGGGTCGACCCATCGCGATCGTGCGCTTGCAGAACACAGCTGGCGGGACACGGCTCGTTCCGGTAACCGATCCCGACATCTCCCGCCGGCTGCTGACCCTTGCCCAAAGCAAGGGATCTGACTACCTGTTACCGGCCGCGAAGGGAGAAGTGGAGCGCAACGCGACCAACCGCATCGGCGAGCAACTCCGCGCCCGCGGTCACGGCAGCATCAGCGCGGCCGCGCTGCGTAACCGCTGGATCCTCGACCTGGCCGACCGCGTCCCAGCAGCACTTCTGCTGCAACTCGCCGACGTGGTCGACGTTCAGGTCCTCGCCGATCAACGTACCCAACTCCCCATCTACAGCATCCATCGCGCGATCGCCCTCATGACGGAAGGCTGAACCATGATCACGGACTTCGAAAGCTCATACCGACTGTCAGACAACCTCTTTCGTGAAGCCAAGGTCATCATCGAGCGATCACTAGCGGCGGAGATGATCGACGATTTCTTTGCCCAACATCGCGGTGCCGGCGGACAGGACTGCACCGGAATCCGCTACACCATCTCTGCCGTGCTCGTCGCAGCCCTGGGACTGTTGATGCTGGGGCGAACCCCGACCTACAAGGCCATCCAACAGGCCATCGGCGACCTCACCGCGCGACAACTCGCCGAAGTCGGCATGGGAGGGCAAGACACCTCCCGCATCTTCGCCGACCGCGCCGAGCAACGCCGCGAGCGGACACGCTTCGTCGCCTGGCTCAACCGCCGCCTCGCACCACTGGATCCCAGCCCCGACCAACCAGCACGACGAATCACCAACGCCGAACACCGCCGCATCATCGCCCACCGCAGCACCGAACAACTCGCAGCGAGCGGAGAAGCCACCGAACGCCTGCGAACGGTCATAAATCGCATCGTCTTCGGGTCCATCGTCGATCCGCAGCCACCCGAGGCCGTCGGTGACATCGTGGCCGACGAGACGATCTTCGACCTCGCCGGCCCCTCAGCTGGGCTGGGGATAAAACCCGACAAACAGCGCGGAGCCGCATACTTCGGCAGTTACTACTCCCGAGACAAGCACTCCACCACCGTGCATCAAGATGCCAGCGGCGGCGGAAAGCGGGGCTTCGGCGTCGGACTGACCGCCGTTATACGCGTTGGACCACCGGAGCAGCTGCACGCGTTCGCCCCCGTCATCATCGGGATCGACGTCCATCCACCCACCTCCGGGAGCACCGAAGGACTCGACGGGGCGATCACTCACGCCAAACGCAATGGCCTCGACACGCGGCGCGCGGGACGGGCACGCCTACCCCGCCTTACCGTCGACATGGGCTACAACCCCAAAGACGGTTTCGCACGCCTCATGCTCGACCACCAGTACGCCGCCGTCGTGCGGTACCCACAGCACTGGACGCTCACCGATACCGCGGCCAATCCACCCGGCGCCACCGCAGACGTCCCGCCGGGACCCATCCAGTTCGCCGGCTCGTTCTACTGCCCGGCCGCAGTCGACCTACTTGCCCAACACCACATGCCCAAAACCCGCGACCTGCTGGCCGACAACGGGTGGGAGGCGCACGACCGCCGCCTGGCCAGTGTCCTGCCCTTCCTGATGGGCCTGAACTCCCGGCCGCGACTGAGCCAACCACGTGGACGCCCACCCCTGGGAGTCGAACCACGACTCGACGTGAAGGCGGAGCTGGTCTGCCCTGCCGTGCAACTGCGCGTCCAATGCCCACTCAAACCGGCCTCGTTGACACGTGCCGCCTTTGGCGCCCCCACGGCAGCGCCGACCTGGCAAGCAGGCGACCGGCAAAGCTGCGCCCAGTCGATCGTCACCGTCACTCTCACACCCAGTCAGCTCAAGAAGGCCCAATGGGGACCGGTCGGCGCCAGCTGGGAGCACACGCTGTACTTCGAGGCAGCGCGCGCTCGAACCGAGCAGACCTTCAGCATCCTTAAGTCGGCCCACGTCACCAAGCTCGTCGACCTCAAATGGGGCCCCCGACGCGAACCCATGGTCAAGCTCCTGATGGCGCTCGCCGTGGCCAGCACGAATCACCGCATCCAGAAGACCTACCGGTCACGCCAGGCTCGCGAAGAATCCATAGACGTCCGCCGACGCCAGCTCCGCGACCACCTCGGACACGAACCTGCCAAGACACCGCCCCTGACCTGACGAGACGCAACCAGCAGCGGGCCGCGCGAACAACGCGCCGGCCCGCTTCGGCATGTCCGATGAGCCAGATAAATCCCGGCCAAAAATTACCTGTCAAGGGAAGGTCGCCGGCAGCGCTGTCTCCCGCGGCAGATCCGCGACCCTGCATCGGCGCCGAACCCACACAAGAAGCCGCACCATGGCCTCGTCAACCCGCACCGCGGGGTCATCCAGTTCGCGCTGCGTGTGCCGAATAAATCGCTGGAGATTCCACATAAAACCGCTGGAACCGATTTCGCAAAGGGCGCTCTGAACAGTCGAAACGTACCCCACACACTTGAGCGGTCGACGAGCCGCTCGACAAAGGTCACGGACTCATACGAGTTCGTGACCTTTGTCGTTGCGGCGGCCAGACGGAGTGCTCAGCCGTCGGAGCCGGACGACCCGTTCGCGGAGGCACCGGTTCCGCCGGCGCCACCGGTACCGCCCGGAGATCCGCCGTTGCCGCCGTTTCCGCCGGTAGTTGAGCCGGAGCCACCGATCCGAGTCGCATTCCCACCGGTACCGCCGTCGCCACCGCGCGCGCCGTTGCCGCCGTCGCCGCCGTGACCTCCGGTGGCATCGCCGTCCACACCGTAGTTGGGAAGGCCGATCTGAGCCCGGCCGCCATCTCCGCCACGGCCACCGGTGCCGGTCTGCGACGAGCCACCGGTGCCGCCGGCCCCAGCGTTGCTCACACCCGGGCTGCTGCTTCGCAACGTGTTGCCGCCGGTGCCACCGGCGCCACCATCGCCGGAACTAGAAGAACCACCGGCACCCCCAGAACCGCCGGTGACATTCCCGATCGGGCCGCCGCCGGCGAAGCCACCGTTGCCGCCACTGCCGCCGTTGCCCGACTGAGAGGACCCGCCGGCACCGCCGGTGCCGCCGGTGGAACTGTTCAGGGTTTCAGCCGATCCGTTCAGACCACCGCCGTTGCCGCCGTTGCCACCGTTGCCGGTGGTGCCCGTCCCGCCGTTGCCGCCGGCACCACCGATACCCGCGCCAGGCCCGAAGCTGAAGGAGAGACCCCCGTTACCGCCGTCGCCGCCGGCGGCTCCGCTGCCCCCGTCACCTCCGGCGCCGCCACTTCCGGCGACAGTGCTGTTGTAGGAGGCGCCGTTACCGCCTCTGCCGCCATTGCCGTCTGCACCGCCAACCGCGCCGGCACCGCCGGTACCACCGTCTCCGCCGTCGCCACCGTTGCCCGCCGCCCCGTTGGGGACCTCTATTCCGCGGAACGCCGTACCGCCGTTGCCGCCGTTGCCGCCACTGCCGGCGTCGCCGCCGTTGCCGCGGACGGACCCGGCTGTGCCGTTGACGCCGTTGACGCCGTTGCCCGGCCCGCCGTCGCCGGATCCGGCCTCGCCCCCTTGGCCGGCAGCGCCCACGGCGCCGCCGTTACCGCCATTGCCTCCGCGCTGCCCGGCCTCGCCGTCACCACCCGGTGCTCCCTCAGCGGTTCCGTTGGCGCCGACTGCGCCGTTCGCGCCGTCGACGCCGTCGCCGCCATTGCCACCGTTGCTTCCGTTGCCGCCATCGCCTCCGCTGCCGGACCTGCCGGTGGCACCGGTGCTGGAACCGGAGCCGCCACGTCCGGCATCGCCGCCTCGGCCACCCGCACCGCCGGCACCACCGTCTTGTCCCTGCTGTCCGGACTCGCCCGCGGCGACGCCGTCGGCACCATTGCCTCCGGCGACTCCATTACCTCCATTGCCTCCGCGGCCGCCATTCCCGCCGTCGCCGCCGGCGCCCTGGGATCCCGCAGTTCCGATCGCTCCGGCGCTACCGCCTGTGCCACCGGTGCCCGCCGCACCCGCGGTGCCTGCCGCGCCGCCCGTGCCACCGTCGCCGCCGGCCCCACCGCTCTGCCCGGCCTCGCCTGCCTGACCGGATCGCTCCGTGAGCGATTGATCGGGTCCGTCGCCGAATCCGTCAGCCCCGACGCTGCCGGCTGCGCCATCGGCGCCGTCTCCTCCGTCACCACCGCGTGCGCCGTCACCCCCCGCGCCGCCATCCCCGTTCATACCGACGGCGCCGATCTGCCCACCGGTCCCGGTGTCTGCCAAACCACCTGCGGCACCGGCATTTCCGCCGCGCCCGCCCGATCCGCCTGCGCCGCCTGCGACTCCGCCCGCACCCGCAGCTCCGGCCGTGGTGGCATCCGCACCGGCTGAGCCGGCCGCGCCGTCGCCACCCGCACCGCCGGTGGCGCCATTCCCACCGGCACCGCCATCGCCACGCTCACCGGCGGTACCGCCCCCGCCGGCACCGGCGAGGCCGCCGGCTCCACCGCGTCCGCCGGCACCACCGTTGCCACCGTCCTGGCCGTCGCCGCCCGCTGCGCCGGGAGCGGTCGCGTTTAGGCCGGAAGCGCCGGCTGTGCCGTTACCGCCACGCCCACCGACTCCGCCGTTCCCGCCGCTGCCACCGGCTCCCTGGGCGGCGTCAGTTCCGGCCGAACCGATCAGTCCACCGGTGCCTCCAGTGCCTGCCGCGCCGCCCTTACCCGCCTGACCGCCGGCTCCGCCGTCGCCGCCACGGCCACCGTCCTGACCTTGACCGCCTACGCCGCCCGACCGTTCGCCGACCGCCCCGGTAGCAGCGCCGTCAGACCCGTTGCCGCCGCCGAGTCCGTCCGCGCCGTCACCGCCTGCGCCGCCGACCGCACCGTTGCCGCCCGCGCCGCCCGAACCGTTCACACCGGCCGAACCAGCTTTACCGAAGAGCCCCCGCTTACCGGCCTTGCCGGCGTTGCCTCCAGCGCCGCCGTTGCCGCCACTGCCTCCGGCTTGTCCGCCTTGGCCGGCGGCACCTGCCGCGGTCGCATCATCGCCGGCGGCTCCGGCCCGTCCGTCGCCACCGGTGCCTCCGGATCCACCCGCGCCACCGGTGCCGCCGGTACCGAAGAGGCCACCCGCTCCGCCTGCGCCACCGCGCCCACCGGTCGATCCGGTTCCACCGGTACCGCCGGCCACCAGAGCGTCGGCGCCCCGCATCCCGATACCGCCTGCTCCGCCGGTGCCGCCCGTGCCGAAGAAGGTCCCGCCCCGGCCACCGTCACCACCGGCCTGTCCGATACCTCCGGCACCTCCGGCACCGCCGTTGCCGATGAACCCCGCATTGCCGCCCGCGCCGCCGTTGGCTCCCTGTCCTCCGTTGCCGAGCAGCAGCCCGCCATTACCGCCGTTGCAGGCCGCGCCCGCGCAGTCCGCAGCCGCATCCACGCCGTCGCCGATCAGCCAGCCTCCCGGGCCGACCATCGGTCGCAGGGCGCGGTTCGGCGCGGCAGCCAGAAGTGAGGTCGGTGACGGCACCGCTGCGGAGTGCTTGGCTCCACTGGCCTGGTCGACCTGCCACCAGAGCTCCTCTTCGTCGACGGGGGACAGCGGCAACTCGTTAGAGGCGAGGATGACGTCGGCCGACACCGCACCCATGTGAGGGTTGAGCGGCGATGCAACGCCAGCAACACCGAACACCCACAGGCCCGCTCCGACCAGAGCGGCGCCTCCGAAACCTGAACCCATCAGATGGAGTACACGGGAATCGGACTTTCGACGGTGTTCAGCCACAGCGCAACGCCTTTCAGAGACAGGGATCGGTCAACCGTGAACGCTGACCGCGATCACGCTTCCCCGCACGACGCAGCAGAACGAATCGATCGACTGGAGAGCAAATTTGCCAGCGCACTCGTCAGTCACAGTAAAGGCTGCAACAGCCGAATGGTCGCAAACGCGTAGAAGTTGTTTGTGACGCGTCTCGTGCTGATCAGCAGGGCGCTGATCAGCAGGGCACCCCGGCGGGGAGGTACGCCGAGATGTTGCGCCAGGCCCGCTCGACGTACTCCTCCTTCTCGCCGACCGGAGCGACGTAGTGAAGTGCTGCGACAGCGGCGTCCTTCCCGCGCATCCTCGCGATGACCCAGGCCGCGAGATACTGCGAGGCAAGACAGCCACCAGCGGTGGCGATGTTTCCGCTGGCGAAGAACGGCTGATTCAGTACGTCGATGCCCGCTGCGATGACCCACGGCTTCGTCGTCAGATCGGTGCACGCCGGCACGTCGCTCAGGAGGCCGAGCTTGGCCAGCACGAGCGCTCCCGAGCACTGCGCAGCGATGAGTTGGCGCTGGGGATCGAGCTCTTTCAGCACACCCATGATGGCGGGGTCCTCGACGACCTCGCGGGTCGCGATACCGCTACCGACGATGACGGCGTCGGCCCCGACTGCCTCGTGCAGGCTCGACATCTGTTCGATGACGACGCCGTTCATCGACCTCACCCTCGGTGCCGGGGTGGCGATGGTGACCCGCCAGTCGTCGTCGGCGATCCGGTTGAGCAGGCCCAGGGCGATCAGTGAGTCCAGCTCGTTGTAGCCCTCGAACGTCAGGATGGCGATGTGCATACCGGGGTCCTCTCCGCGTGTGGTGATGTCACCGTAGAACCGCGGTGCATGACGACCAAGAAATTGTCCTGCATACACTGTGGTGGTGCCCACCGCCCGGTACAAGTCCGTCGTCGACGTCTTCGCCGCCGACATCCGATCTGGAAAGCTCTACGCCGGAACGCGATTGCCAACTCACCGTCAGCTCGCAGCCGACAGTGGCATCGCGGTGGTCACCGCCTCCCGCGTGTACGCCGAGCTCGAGGCCATGGGTCTGGTCAGCTGTGAACGGGGCCGGGGCACATTCGTGCGCGATGTCGCCCTTCCTCCCGGTCACGGTGTCGATCAGCGGGTCGTTGCCCCTGACGCCGTCGACCTGAACTTCAACTATCCGGCGCTGCCGGGGCAGGCGGACTTGCTACGCCAGGCGTTGCGTGAACTGGCCGGAGCTGGAGATCTGGATTCGCTCTTGCGTTACCAGCCCCATGGAGGCCGGGAACGCGACAGAGCCGCGGTCGCCACCCACCTGTTGGATCGAGGTCTCGACGTCACTCCCGATTGCGTGGCACTGGTCAACGGCGCCCAACACGGCCTCACCGTCACCGCGATGGCGCTGCTGAGACCAGGGGACGTTGTCGCGGTCGACGCATTGACCTATCCCGGCTTCAAGGTGCTGGCCGAAGCGCTACACCTCGAATTACACCCGCTGCCAACGACATCGACCGGTCCGGATCTCGATGCACTGGCCACGCTGTGCAACCGCCGGGCCGTGCGCGCGATCTACTGCATGCCCACACTGCACAATCCTCTCGGCTGGGTCATGGACCGTGGTGCCCGGCGTCAGCTGATCGCGATCGCGCGGCGACACGGGCTGCTGGTGATCGAAGACGCCTCTTATGCCTACCTCGACGAAAATCCGCCGCCCCCGCTGGCGGCCTTCGCCCCCGACGTCACGGTGTACGTCTCCGGGTTGTCCAAGAACGTCGCCACTGGAATTCGCGTCGGCTTCGTCGTCACTTCGCTTTCGCGGATGACCGCCATCGAACGGACCATCCGCGCGACGACGTGGAACACGCCGGCGATCACCACCGCGATCGCCTCGCGGTGGCTGCAGGACGGCACTGTCACGCGACTCGAAACGCAGAAGCGACGCGATGCCGCCGCCAGACAGGCAATCGCCAAAAAAGTACTTGCGCCCCTCCGCCACATTGCCCATCGCTCTTCCTATTTCAGCTGGGTACCGCTGCCGCCCGGTGCTCGGGCTGACCGGATCGCCACGGCCCTGGAGCACGCCGGTGTTTCCGTCAGTACCGCGGAACCCTTCAGCACGACAACCGATACGCCGCAGGCGTTGCGCCTGGCCTTGGGTTCCACCAGTCTGGATTCCCTCCCGGGTGCACTCACCACCGTGCGGCGACTGATCGAGGCTGACATCTGCCGCTGACGCGAGCGATCCCGGACACTAGGGCAGACCAAGTAAAGTCCGGACCGCTTCAATGCCACGGAGGCTGATGTCATCTCGCCGGACGATGAGCCAGCGCTCGCGGCTCATCGCGAAATGGAGCAGCAGGTCAGTGCAGTCTCTTCGGGTGTGTTGGGACGAGCCATTCTGCACGTACGGAAGTGAACGGGTGACCGCGAGCGATGCGGCGTTGTCATGCCACGCCTTGGTGGTGGCCTGCTCGGCGCCGAATCCGTCGAAGATGAGGTGCAGCGCTGCCTGCCGCATCTCGTGCCCTAGACCGAGACGCTGGTAACGGATTCCGATCCATGACCCGGTCTCGGCACTGCGGTGCTGGCTGAACCCGTCGGTCGATATCGAGCAGACTCCCACGAGTGTCCCGTCGACATCGGCAGCCAAATTCAGGTCCCAGTGTTCCGCGCTTGTCTCCGACCGATTCCGCCAGAAATATCGCAGTGTGTTCTGTTCGAGCTCAGGTGGCGCGACGTCGGTCCAGGGCGTGGTGAAGGGCATGGTCGCAGGGTCATGAACTCCACGAGCGGCGAGCTGTGCGAGCCCGGCAGCCAACTCGTCGGTCACATAGCGCAGCCGCAGCCGCGGGGTCCTCACTGCCAGCCCGGCAAGCGGCCAGATCGACTCATCCATCAGGTCATGGGAGCACGGCAGGCTGCCATCGGTCGATTGATTTGACGATCGACAGCCGTTGCCGAGGACCGGGGCACACCACTGGCATAGTCCGGCGTCAAGTACCCATCACCAGTGCCACGCGTCGCCTCCGACGTTGGTGATGGTTCGCTGCAACACCTCGATCGTGGTGGCGTACTCGCGGTCGGAGATCCCCTGGCGCCGTTCGTCGTTCAGCTGCCGCTGGACCTCGGCAGCAGCGTGAAAACGGTCCGCGCCATCGTCGGTCAGGCGAACTCGGCTGCCCGCGCGATCGATCCACCCTTTGCCGACGCCGGCCGCGATCGCGTCGACGATGCTCTCGTCGGACTCGTTCGAGCCCACGATGGCGATGATCTCGTTCTCTTCCATACCGCTCGGGTGCATCGACAGTTGATGTAGCACCCACCACTCTGGCTGGGTCACAGCGAGTTCTGCCAATCTCCCGCGAGTGCGTGCACGGATGGCCTCTCCTGCGCGTACGGTCCAGAACCCCAATGGTTGTAGCGCGGCGGGCTGCATCTCTGGTCTCATGCCCACACGCTAGAAACTCAACCACCATTGAGGTCAAGGGTGAGTGCTCAGTTCGGTGGCAACAACGGTCTGGGCGGAAGTGGCGAGGAATAGACCACGCTGGTCGTGACGCTGCCGAGTGCGCCGATCCGACCGCTGATCTGCTCGAGGTGCTTCATGTTGGTGGCGACGACCTTCATGATGAAGCAGTCGTCTCCGGTGACGTGGTGCGCCTCAGTGACCTCGGGGAGGTCGGCGAGGAGCCGATGCAGCGGACCGTAGCTGCTGCTGGGGTAGCGCAGTCGAAGAAACGCCAGGATCGTGAATCCGAGTCGTTCGGGATCGACGTGGGCCCCGTATCCGCTGATCACACCGGATTCCTCCAGTCGGCGGACGCGTTCGGCGGCGGCGCTGTGGCTCATGTTGATGTGTCTGGCCAGCTCAGCGATGCTCTGTCTTCCGTTGGCCTGCAACGCTTTCAGAATGGCTGTATCGACCCTGTCGGGTTCGAAAGGGATAATCGCGGCCACATAGCGAGACTGCCACAAAAATGGCGCCGAAGCCGCCGAGATGCAGTGAAATCGGCCTGTTCGTGGCCCACGGCCGCCAATAGCCTTTGGTCCATGACACCAACGGACGCCTCGACTGACCTCCGCATCGCTCATTTCGCCGGCAAGCTCGCGTTCGAAACGGATGCCTCGGATGTCCATGCCGACCAGATACGCGGCGCCGGTGTCGTCGTGGTCGATTCCCGCGGTGAGCACGCGTGGGTCCAGGGTCGGGCCGTCGGAGCCGTTCACATGCCGACGGGAGAGATCGCCGCCCGAGCACCAGGCGAGATCCCGAGGGAGGTGCCGGTTGTGACGTACTGCTGGGGGCCGGGCTGCAACGGCGCCACGCGTGCTGCGCTGGAATTCGCGAGGCTGGGTTATCACGTCAGAGAGATGATCGGCGGGTTCGAGTACTGGGCCCGAGAAGGCTATCCCGTCGAGAACGACCACGGCCCCGTCGTCCGCGCCATAGACCCGCTGACAGCACCCGTGGACGCGATAACGTGCGAATGCTGAAGCCACCCCGGTCGTGAACCGCAATTTGTGCCCAGGGCGAAAGTCGATGCAGGCCGCATCGGCCGGTTCCTAGGGTGAGTTCATGACCGCCGCAGGAGATGTCACGTACGTCGTCGACGGGATGACGATGGTCGGCTACCTGGCCCGGCCCGATGGCGCGGGCCCGTGGCCCGCCGTGCTGATCGGTCACGACGGGGTCGGTCTCGACGGGTATCAGCGTTCGCGCGCCGATATCCTCGCCGAGCACGGCTACGTCGCCTTCGCCATGGACTACCACGGTGGGCAGACGTACTTCGGGCGGCCAGAGGCCATGCTGGCCCGAGTGATGCCGTTGTTGGACGACCCGGGGCGCATGCTCGCAATCGGGAAGAAGGCGATCGACGTGCTTTTGGCGGCACCCGATGTCGACCACAAGCGGCTCGCTGCGCTCGGATTCGGTGCAGGCGGCCGGATCGTCCTCGAACTTGCCCGTGCCGGAGCGCCTTTCGCCGCGCTCGCGGCAATTCACCCCGGTCTGCCGCGGGATGCGCACCCCGAGGACTGGGCTGGCGTCGGTGGAACAGTGTTGTTGTGCACCGGCTCCGAGGATCCCATCTGCACACCCGCGCAGCTCCTCACCTTCGGTACCGCGTTGCAGAGCGCCGGGGTGGATTGGCGCGTCACCGTCCTCGGCGGTGCCCAACACGCCTTCTGGGCTGTCGAGGCCTCACCCGAGGGTGACGCCGGCGGTCCGATGGCGACCGTTCCCGGGGTGGGCTACCACGCCGTGCAGTCGCGACGAGCGTGGCAGGCAGTGCTGGAATTGCTCCGTGACGCTATGCCGTCCTAGGGACACGGTGGCAGGCTGGGCAGAGTGAGCACCGAGTCCGCGGACGCAGGACATCTCGCCGAGCTGAGGCTGCTCCGCCGTGTGCGCGACAGGATGGATCGTGAGTACGCGCAACCGCTCGACGTCGAAAGCCTCGCCCGAGGCGTCAACATGTCGGCCGGCCATCTCAGCCGCCGCTTCAAGGCCGCCTACGGAGAATCGCCCTATGCGTATTTGATGACGAGGCGCATCGAGCGGGCCATGGCCCTGCTGCGGCGCGGCGATCTCAGCGTCACCGAGGTGTGCTTCGCCGTCGGCTGCTCGTCGCTGGGAACGTTCAGCACGCGCTTCACCGAGCTGGTCGGGATGTCACCGAGCGCCTACCGAGCCCGCACGGCGGACACTGCCGCCGGGTTGCCCTCCTGCATGGAGAAGAACGTGACCAGACCGATCAGGAATCGAGAAGCACCGGCGGCATCACTGGATCTAGCGTGACAGCCATGGATTTGACCATTCACACCACGTTTCTGCCCCACGAGGATCCGGAGGCCTCGCTCGCCTTCTACCGCGATGTCCTGGGATTCGAGGTCCGTCTCGACGTCGGCGGCGGCACGATGCGGTGGATCACGGTGGGTCCGCCCGATCAGCCCGAGACGTCCATCGTCCTGCACCCGCCCGCAGCCGACCCGGGCGCCACCGACGACGAGCGCCGCGTGATCGCCGAGATGATGGCCAAGGGCACCTACTCGATCATCGTGCTGGCCACCAAGGATCTGGACCGCACCTTCGAACGGCTCCAGGCCAGTGACGTCGACATCGTCCAGGAGCCGATCGAGCAGCCCTACGGTGTCCGCGACTGTGCCCTGCGTGATCCGGCGGGCACGATGATCCGCATCCAGGAGGTGCGTTAGTCATGACCGATTCACCGTCCGACAAGATCGACGCGAGGATCGATGAGCTGGGAGATTGGCGTGGTGACACTCTCGCACTCGTTCGTACGCTCATCAAGAAGGCCGTCCCGGACGTAACCGAAGAATGGAAGTGGCGCGGTGTCCCGACGTGGTACCACGACGGAATGATCTGCACCGGCGAGACATACAAGGACAAAGTGAAGGTCACCTTCGCCAAGGGCGCCTCACTCGATGACCCGGCGGGTCTGTTCAACTCGAGTCTGGGTGGCAACACCCGGCGAGCCATTGACATCGCTGAAGGCGACAACCTCGACGAGGACGCTTTCGTGGCTCTGATTCGCGCCGCGGTGGCGCTCAACGCGCAGTGACGATCGGGGAGCGTCGGTAGTCGTGGCGCTGCTGTGGGATCAACACGCCTGTCTGCCGTTGAAGGTCGATGCGGATGTGGCTCCGCTGACACGCTTTCAGCGTCCCGGTGGCTCATTCGTCTCGGTCAACGTCGGCTATTCGCCGCAGTCGTTCGCCGACTCGGTCGCACTTCTGACGCACTTCCGGTCAGCCGTCGAGGACCATCCCGGTCTCGAATTGGTCGCCGGTGTCGACGATGTCGAGCGCATCACGGCCGCCGGCCGGATCGCGGTGGTGTTCGATCTGGAGGATTCGCATCCGCTTGATGACGACCTCGACAACCTCGCGACTCTGGCGGGTCTCGGCGTCCGAACCCTGCTCCCGACCTACAACCACGCCAACCGCGCGGGCAGTGGATGCCTGGACGTCCACGACGGCGGACTGACACCGTGGGGCGAGGCCATCGTCGCCGAGATGAATGCGGTGGGCATGGTCGCGGATGGATCGCACTGCAGCAGACGGACCGGTCTCGATCTGTGTCGGGTGTCGAACAAGCCGGTGGTGTACAGCCATTCGTGTATGGCTGCGGTGTGGGACCACCCGCGCAACATCACCGACGACCAAGCCCGGGCCTGCGCGGACACCGGCGGCGTCGTCGGGATCACCGGGGTGGGGATCTTTCTCGGGCCGAACACCCCGACGTTGGAGGCGATGCAACGCCATCTCGACCACGCCATAGATCTGGTCGGCATCGATCACGTCGGGGTCAGTAGCGATCATTCCTTCGATCACGCCGACTTCAATGACGAGATGTCCCGCAACCCAGAGTGTTTCGATGACAGTTACACTCGCTGGGGTCCGATCCAGTGGATGCCCCCCGAAACGTTCATCACGCTCGGGGAGCATCTCCACGGCCAGGGCTGGGCAGACCGCGACATCCAGGCTGTCCTCGGCGGGAACTTCCACCGCGTCGCCACGCAGGCGTGGACCGATACCCGCTGAAGAGTCTTATCTGTCACGGAATCGCGTCAGAACAGTGTGGCGTCACGCCCCCGTCGAGCCGACATAGGTATGCCACCAATGTGCATACGCTTGTGCTTGCTGCAAATCCTGGCGCAATTGCTTGCGCGCCGACGAATTGTGGCCGATGGCAATCCAGTTGAGGAGCAGCAGCGAAAGCGGACTCCACCACCCGACAAGGAGATTTTGGGTCTGCGCTGAGCGCAGAACGCTATCGCACTGTGCGTAGGTCGCACGCACCGTCCGTCTCTGCGTGAACCAGAAGATCAACGCGCCGATGTGCGTCATCGCCGTCACCTCGAAGATCGGCACCGCCGGGGGAGGAGGGTAATTCGCGTACGGGTTGGCGTGCGGACTCGACTGCGGGGAATGCCAGCTGGTCACCGGTTCGCCACCCATTCGCCCTCCTCCGCCGCGCTCCCACAAGCTTAGGAGGCCGAGGTACCTGGTCGGTGCACCGATTTTCGGGCCTGTGGGCAGTTCGTCGTCAGCGAGGTCAGATGACGGAGCCATGGTGGCGGCATTGGTTGCCCCCGTCGTGCTTGGCGTCGTACATGGCCTTGTCGGCGGCGGTGATGAGCTGATCCATCATCACGTCGAACGAGTCCTCGCTCACCAGGCTCACCTCCACCAGCGCGGTACCGATGCTCCCGGTGATCTCACAGGGCAGCCCTGCGATGGCTGCGCACACCTGCTCGTAGCGCAGGGCGGCGTCTTCGGATGCCACGATGTCGGCGAAGAGGAACTCCTCCCCGCCGCTGCGGGCGATGACGGTGCTGGACGTCGCGGTCGAGCGCAGCGCTTCGGCAACCGCGACCAGGGCCTGATCCCCCGCAGCGTGGCCGCGGGTGTCGTTGACCGCTTTGAACCGATCCAGGTCAAGCAACGCGGCGAGCAGGTAACCCTCATCGTCGCGGTGGTGCAGGATCCGGGTCTGCACCATGGTGCGGAATGCCCGACGGTTGAGCAGACCGGTCAGTGGGTCGAGGTCGGCGATCGCGAGATCGCCGCGCAGTGTTCGCACCAGGGTGTAGAAGGTCAGTCCGACACCGTAGCTGCACTGCAGGATCAAGAAGAGGTCGACCAACGCCATCGCCGGGCGCCCCTGGAGCGAGACCGCCACGGTCTGACTGATCGCCACGCCGGTGACCAGCAGCAAGACGCCCAGCACCACGCGGGGTGAGTGGAAGAACGCGGCGTAGCTGACGACCGTGGCGAAGGCGATACAGCCCAGCAGCGCAGCCAACGGGTCCGGATAGGCGAGGCAGGCAAGCGTGATCGATAAGGTGGTCGCGGCCACGTAGACCTGCGACCACTGGCGAGACGGCCAGCGCCACAGGAAGAGCACCGTGCCGAAGACCCCGCCTGCTACCGCCAGCCACATCATCGTTCGACCGATGGCGCTGTTGGGGTGCCCGGCGCCGAACAGCAGCGTCAGCACGCCGGCCGTCATCGCCGCCGTGGTGGCCGCCAGCCAGAACCGCGTCCGATCTTTCAGGCCGCGTGTCTCGAGGAAATCGGTGATCCAGTCGTAGTGCTCGACGGACCGCAGGAGCCGCTCCACGCCCCCTCGCTACGGCCGGTCCGGCGGGGTGCCGCCCCCGGCGGGAGGCCAGGGGGGAGGTTGCTGCGGCCACGGGCCGGGCGGCTGCTGCTGCGGCGGCCAGTATCCCGGCGGTGGCGGCGGTTGCTGCGGCAAATATGCCGGCGGGGGAGGTTGCTGCGGCCACTGGCCGGGCGGTGGCTGTTGGTAATACCCACCGGGGAAGGGCTGCTGTGGAGGGCGTGGGTATCTGGGTGCTCGAGACTTGCGAACGGCCCACACCACCAGCCAGACCACGCCACCCACGACAGCCAGTTGCGCGACCATATAACCCACCCACCGCCCCGGATGCTCCGCCGCGGCGAGCTCGAGCGCCAGGTAACTGGTCGACACAGGCGTGTTCCCCCTCAGTTCGCCCCCGCAAGACTGCGAGGGCGTGCCGCCCAGCATATGGCCGGAGTCTGCGGACGCGGACGGCAATTCATCTTCTGCAGAAATCTGTTGCTCCGCACGACGGGCACACGTTTGACTGACGGACGTGAGCAACGTGCTGAGTGACCTGACGCGCAAGCCCGACCGGGGTGGCGATCGGCACCTGGTCGACGCCGTGTTCGACGAATGCGTGGTCGCCACTGTCTCGACGGTCATCGACGGTCAGCCGTGGGTGATCCCGACGCTGGTGGTCCGCGACGGTGACCGCCTGCTGATCCACGGCTCGACGGGAGCGGGCGCGCTGCGCCATGCCGCTGCCGGTGCTCCGGTCGCTGTCAGTGCGTTCCTCCTCGACGGCATCGTCGTCGCTGAGCGTCAGTTCGACCACTCCGCGAACTACCGCTCGGCGGTGGTGCGCGGTACCTGCCGCGTCGTCGACAAGACCGAACGCTCAGCGGCGCTCGACGTCTTCACCGATGCGCTACTGCCGGGCCGTCCCACCGAGTGCCCGCCCCACTCCGCGAGTGAGGTGGCCGCCACGCTGGTGTTGGAATTGTCGATCGCCGAGGACAATTGGGTGGCCAAGCAGCGCAGCGGGCCGGCCGCAGAACCCGAGGGCGACGCGTGGACGGGCGTGATCCCGGTCAGACAGACGTACACGACTCCGGTATCGAACTCGCACCGGGACATCCCCGCCTCGGTTTCGGCCGTCGTCGCGCGGACCGGTTTACCCTGACGCCATGGCGGTCGGCGAGGTTCTCGGCGGTGTGGTGCATGAGCTGCCCGACGACTTGAAGGTGGCGCTGGAAGACAACCCGGTCGCGTTGAGCGCATGGAATGACATCACACCGCTGGCACGCAACGAATTCATCTGCTGGGTCACCGACGCGAAGCAGGCTGGGACGCGGGAACGGCGCATCCGGCGCACGCAGGAAGAGCTCGAGGAAGGTAAGCGCCGGCCCTGCTGCTGGCCAGGGTGCAAGCATCGCGAACGCACCGGGAAGCCCTAGGCGTCGCGGCGGCTCTCCCGCCGGTTCGCCTTCTTGATCTCCTCGACGAGTTCTTCCTTGCTCATCCTGGAGCGACCGGTGATGTCGAGCCGCTTCGCCAGGTCCGTGAGGTGCTTCTTGGTGGCGTTGGCGTTGACGCCTTCGGCGGTCTCCCCGGACGCGTTCGGGCCGCCGCTTTCTGCCCTTTCGTCGGACGGGCCGCGCTGATCCTTTTCCTCCCAATGGTCGCCGACCTTTTCGAAGCTGTGCTTGAGCGCGCTGTAGGCAGTCCGGTGGGCGCGTTCCCCTTCGCCGTACTCCTCGGCAGCCGCATCATGGGTTTTGGCGAAGGTGCGCTGAGCTTTGTCGTCGGACTTCTGCAGGGTGCTGGGTAGCTCGCTCCGTTTCGGCTCACCCGACTTGGTGGTCTTCGGCATGGTATCGGTCCTTCCTCGAAAAGTATTGTCGTGCAATGCTATTGGCCAGGCGAGCGCACGGTGCCGCCGTTTCGAGTCGATGTCGCTCGTCGACCAGCGGACCGATGCGGGTGCACCCCGGTTCGGTTACCCGAGTGTGGTGGATCGACACCCGCGTAAGCGAGACTTCTGCGGATGTCGGTCGGTGACGGGGGCCTGATGGCGGCACGCAAGGCATTGCTCAACCAGTGGATCGCGCCGTCGCTATCGACCGCACTCTTGAGAGGCGTTCTCTAGCAGAGCAATTGGATGCCGTGGCGATGAACTACGTCGGGTCGCGTTGCGGCCGCGAGTCAGCGCGTCGGTTGCGTTTCGGGGTGCTCGGCGACCTTGGTGGCCGCGAAGTCGGCCGCCTGGTTCACCAGGCCGTCGGAGATGTAGCGGGCGTGGGCGCCGATGTCGTTGCCGGCCGAGCAGACGAAGTCGTCCGGCACGCAGAGCTCGACGGTCTTGGGTTGATACATGGAGCCGATCTTGATGGTGGGTTGGTTGATGACGCCCATGAACCGGTCTGACGGGGTGCCGAGCAGTGCGACGGCGGCGATGTGGTCGGCGACGGTAGGCGGCATCACCGGCGGTACGTCCGCGGCGGTGACCCCGTCGGGGATCGCATCGGAGGTGACGAACCCCATGACCGCCGCGCCCTGTGAATATCCGCCCAGCACCATCGACGTCTTCGGGCACGCGTTGGCGGTGTTCTGGATCTGGGTGCTGGCGTCGACGACGCCCTGCAGTGCGGTGGGGAAGTCCGGACTCGCCGGATAGTTGACGGGATAGACGGCGACCGACTTCGGTGCGACACGCGATTTCAGGTCGTCTACGAAAGCGTCACCGACCGCCCCGAGTCCGGGGGGCTCCGTCGTCCCGCGCGCGAACAGCACCTGCACGTCCGGACACCCCGGCGGGGGCGGGGCAGGGGCGTCGGGTTGGGCGACTGCCGGAGCGGCGGTGGTCAGGAGCAGGCCCGCGGCGACCGCCGCGGCGAAGCGCATGCAGTGAACAGAGACCATCTAATAATCGTGTCACGAATATGTGCGCTTCGCCGACCTGAACCGCGGGTCGCAGCGGCGGGCGATGCGACCCGCTTGCTCTGTGGCCCTCTACTGAGTCGACCTCACGCACCGCGGCCGGTCTGCTGCTGAAGCTCGTCGATCATCTCTGAGGCCTGCGCTTTCGTGACGTCCTCGGGGACCTCGGTGTCCGCCTCCTGTGCGAGCGTGTGCAGATAGCTGCGTTGCGCCCCGGTCATGGGCTCGTCGCCCGTCACCCACTGCGACGGGTCCTTCTCGGGATTCTCCTGTGGCGCTTGGTTATCGGTCATGCACCGGGGAATGCCCGTCGCACAGGCGTTCGAAACCTGTGGATATGAGGCGGCCTCGCGGGCTGGTGCTGAACCCGCGAGGCCTTGGGACTACGGCCGCCCCGTAGCTACCCCGGGCGACGCGTACCACCGCAGCGCGATATCAAACGACCCAACGGTCGCCGGCGCAGGCCACCTGGAAGTATGCGAGTCGTGGGCAAGAACGAACGCGCGAAGATCGTCATGACCGACGATGAGATCACCGAGTTCATCGACCGGAGTCGCACGGCGACCCTGGCGACTGTGCTGCCGAGCGGGCGGCCGCATCTGGTGGCGATGTGGTACGCCGTGATCGACGGCGAGATCTGGTTCGAGACCAAAGCCAAGTCGCAGAAGGCGGTCAACATCCGTCGCGATCCGACCGTCACGGTGATGGTCGAGGACGGCCTGACCTACGACACGCTGCGGGGAGTGTCGATCGACGGCACGGCCGAGATCCACGACGACCCGGAAACGAATCTCCGGGTCGGGATCAGCGTCTGGGAGCGCTACACCGGGCCCTACACCGAGGACATGCGGCCCTTCGTCGATCAGATGATGAACAACCGCGTCAGTGTGCGGGTGGTGCCGTCGCGGTTGCGCAGCTGGGACCATCGCAAGCTCGGCATGGGTGCGATGCCGGTCTCGGGCAGCACCGCGCAGTATCTCTGAGGTTCAGCGACGCGAGAGGACCCGTTTCACGTCGATGGTGATCGGGTCCACGATGGCGTTGAACTCAGGGTTCTTCTCGACGAACCCGGCGACCATGGAGCAGACCGGCACGATGCGCAACCCCGCATCACGGGTGGACTCCAACGCCTCACGCACGAGAATGGTCGCCAGACCCCGCCCGGAGAACTCCTCGTCGACGACGGTGTGCGGGAAAATGCGCTGACCGTCGTGATCGATGAACTCCGTGAAGCCGGCCTGCTGTCCGTCGACGGAAATCGTGAACCGGTCCTGCTCCTCGGCGACCTCTGTGGGCGCACCCGTCTTGTCCGTCGTCACGAACGCTCTCCTGTCATATCGGCGAACTCGGGGTTCTTCTCGATGAATTCCGCGACCATCCAGCATTGCGGCACAACCCGCAGCCCCGCCGCGCGTGTGGCGGTCAGGGCTTCACGGACGAGGATGGTCGCCAACCCTCGGCCCTGATAGCTCGGATCCACTTCGGTGTGCGGGAAGACGCGCACGCCCTCACGGTCGTAGAAATCGGCCAGGCCGACCTGCTGTCCGTCGACGGAGATCGTGAAGCGGTCGGATTCGGCGACGACCTCGGTGGGCGCACCTGTTCTGTCCTGGGTCATGGGCTTTCTATACCCCAGGTTGGGGTCGGGGCTTCAAGGTGGCGTGCGGCAGTGGCGGCGCCGGCAGCCGGACGGTGTCGCCCTGGTAGCCGGTGACTGCCCCGAAGCGGGCATCGTGGTTCTGCCACTCCTCGCGGTAGCCGACGATCTCGTCATGGCTGCGCCCGACGAAGTTCCACCACATCAGCAGGTCTTCGGTGAACGGCACACCGCCGAGCAGCACGACCCGGGCCGGACCGTCGCCGCGGTTGAGCAGGTGCAGACTGTCGTGACCGGCGCCCTGGAACCCCATATCGGCGATCCCGAGCTCCGCACCGCACGCGTCCACGCTGCCCTGGTCGACGAGGACACCGTGCTCGAATGCGCCGTCGATGTCGAGCGCCACCCGCGTTCCAGGTGCCAGATCGAGCTGGGCACCGAGAAGCGGGGTGAAGGCGTGCACCGGCGACCGCTCGCCGTCGAGTTCACCGAGAAACACCCGCGCGGTGAGTCCGCCTCGGGTGCGGGGCTGCGGCACGTGATGGGCGAAATCGCGGGCGGTGTGTCGGTCGGAGTCCGGGAGTGCCACCCACAACTGCACACCGTGCAACACGGGGCTGCTGGCCATCGACACCTCGGAGTGGCAGATGCCCGCGCCGGCCGTCATCAGGTTCAGCTCTCCCGGGCGCACCATCGCGTGCACCCCATTGCTGTCCCGGTGTTCGATCAGTCCGCTGAACAACCAGCTCACCGTCTGCAGTCCGGTATGCGGATGCGGCGGCACATCCATGCCCCGTCCGCCCCGCAGATCGTGCGGACCGTAGTGGTCAGCGAAACACCATGCCCCGATCAGCGACCGCTCCCGCTGCGGCAGGGTCCGGCGGACCCGGATCGCGCGCGGCCCACCCAGCGGTACCTCGCGTGGGTGCAGCACGCCATCGAACGCTGCGAATGTCGAAGGGTCACAATCGAGTTCGACCGGGGAGGCATCCGTGTTGCTCACCCCTTCACCGTAGTCTCCTTCGGCAGGGGCGCGACCATCGCCGAACGGATGACCTCGAGGTCGTGGTCGTCGATGCGGAACACCCCGAACCGGAACTTGTAGCCCCACCGGGATTTGTCCTCGATGAAATCGAGATGCTCGATCAGGGGCCGGATGGGGACTTCGCTGCACACGAGGAAGTCGACGTTGCGCCGCCACGGCGTGAAGCCCTCCGCCATCTCGACCTGGTAGGGCTCGTCGTCAGCGACCTGACCGATGGCCGTGAACGCCTGCAGCGGCGGACCGTCGGGGTAGACCGTCCGGGGTGAATAGAAAATCAGCCAGTCGCCCCGGGCCATCTTGCGCAACATGTGCGGTTTGCCGTGGTTGGCCTGCGTGAAGCGTCCGCGGACCCCGCGCTCGACATGGTCACGGCTGACCGTGTTGATCCAGTTCGTCATACCGCCAACGTAGGGACACCCACCGACGGTCGATACCGGTTGTGCACAGGCCCTGTGGACAACTGGCTAGAGTCGGACGCCATGGGTGGTGACCACGGTGTGACGGCCGACGATCTCGATGTCTGACTCCGACGCGGTGCGTCCCGAACTGGCCGAGTTGTTGCGTCGCCGTGCGCTGACACAAGATGCGGCACGCCCCGACGCGGTGGCCCGTCGGCACGACCGAGGGGGCCGCACCGCGCGCGAGAACGTCGCCGATCTCGTCGACCCGGGATCGTTCGTCGAGTACGGACGGTTCGCCATCGCTCCGCAGAGAATGCGCCGTGATCTCGACGATCTGATCACCAGGACCCCGGCCGACGGTCTGATCGGAGGGACAGCGCGGGTCGCGGGCAACCCGTGCGCGGTGCTCTCCTACGACTACACGGTGCTCGCGGGAACCCAAGGCGCGCTGGGCCATCGGAAGAAGGACCGGTTGTTCGAGCTCATCGAGCGGATGCGATTACCGACGGTTCTGTTCGCCGAGGGTGGGGGCGGCAGGCCGGGGGACACCGACTACCCGGTCGTCTCCGCGCTCGACACGCGCGCGTTCGCGCTGTGGGCGCGGCTGTCGGGCATCGTCCCGCGGATCGCCGTGGTGAAGGGCCGCTGCTTCGCGGGCAACGCCGTGCTGGCCGGCATGTCGGACCTGATCGTCGCGACGCGCGATGCGTCCTTGGGGATGGGTGGGCCCGCGATGATCGCCGGCGGCGGACTCGGGGACGTGGCACCCGACGACGTCGGTCCGATGAGTGTGCAGGAACCCAACGGCAACGTCGACGTCGTCGTCGACGACGAAGCGGCCGCAGTCGAGGTGACGAAGAAACTGCTCGCCTACTTCCGGCCCGGCCGCAGCGAGTGGACTGCCGGTGATCAGACAGTGCTACGCACCGCCGTTCCCGAGCGGGAACGCCGCGCCTACGACGTGGCCCCGATCATCGAGACGCTCGCTGACACGGACTCGGTGACGTTTCTCCGGCCGAGGTTCGCGCGTGAGATGGTCACCGCGCTGGCGCGGATCGAGGGCCGCCCGGTGGGGATACTGGCCAACGACACGCGGTTCATGGCCGGCGCGATCACCGCCGCTGCGTCGGACAAGGCCGCCCGATTTCTGCAGCTGTGCAACGGCTTCGGGCTTCCCGTCATCTCGCTGGTCGACTGCCCCGGGTACATGGTGGGACAGGCCGCGGAGGCGGAGTCGCTGGTGCGGCGGGCGTCGCGGATGCTCGTCGCCGGGGCAGCGCTGCAGGTTCCGATGATCGCGGTGGTGCTGCGCCGAGGCTATGGTCTGGGCGCGCAGGCGATGGCCGGCGGAAGTCTGCACGAACCGGTGCTGACGGTCGCGTGGCCGGGGGCGCATCTGGGTCCGATGGGTCTGGAGGGCGCGGTGCGTCTCGGTTTGCGCAAAGAACTCGAGGCGATCGCCGACGAAGCGGAACGGGAGGACCGTGTCCGGGAGGTGACCGCTGTGGCCCAGGAGAATGCCAAAGCGATCAACGCGGCCATGCTGTTCGAGATCGACGACGTGATCGATCCGGCAGAGACGCGATCGGTGATCGCCGCAACGCTCACCGCGGCCGACCTTCCGCACCGCAGTGACGGGCGGTTCGTCGACACGTGGTGAGCGTCTCGGTGGGCGGTACCGGCATGGCGCCTCTCGGCGAGTGGTCGCTCGAAGCGACGAAATCAGATGGAGCCCGGGGCATGTCCGGCACCGCTGAGGATCTCAACGGGCGGGGTGGCCGGACTATTCCCTGACCGATCTTCAGGCGATGTCGGCGTAGTAGACGCGACGCTCGCCGACGGGATGGCCGTTCAGTTCAGCCAGCGACTTGAGCTGGCGCAGCGCGAAGGTGCGCCCGCGGCCCGCCTCGGGTACGTAGATCCCCGCCCACAGCCCCTCTGCTCGCGGTGACTCGCACGCCTCTTTGGCGCACAGCCATCGCCGGGGGCAGGACCGGCAGATCGCCTTGGCCTCGTCATCGGCTGTGGTGGTCCACCGGTCGGGATCCCGGGTGCATTCACCGATCGGGCCTTCGTCCCACGGGGTTGCGGTCATGGGTAGCTCCTTGTGCCTGGGCGGCGCGTCGGCCGCGATGGAAGGAAAGCTAACCGACAAACCGTAGCGTTGCAACAGTTTGTGCTTTGAAACTATCGCGGCGGGGTCTGCTCCCACGCCGTTGTGGCGGTAAACGTCCACGTCAAGGCGTTGATCCAGGAAATTCTGGCGTCACAGAATCGGTGTCGCAATGATGCGGTTGATTGCGCGCAGGAGGTGTAGTTTTACGGAGGAACCGTTGCAGTGCACGCTCCAGCCGTAGCGCTGAGCGCACGCGACATCGCCGCCCGACGACATCGAGGATTGCCGGTACATGACCAACGCGGAGTCGGTCGGCGCGCACGCCGATGCTGCCGACGCCGGAATGGTCCGGGCTGGAGCAGCGGCGGCTGCACGCCGGCGCGAGCTCGACATCAGCCAACGTCGACTGGCCGCCGAGGGCATCATCAACGCCGGCGCGCTGATCGCCTTCGAGAAGGGCCGCAGTTGGCCGCGCGAACGCACGCGCGCCAAGCTCGAAGAGGTGCTCCAATGGCCCCCGGGCACGATCGAGCGACTGCGCACCGGTGCGCCGGAACGCCGTCGAGAGTCCGCCCCTGCGCCGAGTGGAGATGAGACCTCGCTGATCGCCCAGGCTGTTCTCACGGCTCTGGGCACGCTGTCGAGCACCGTCTCGTCGCTCCCGCCGGACGAGGACCCGTCGTTCCCCGTCCGGGTTTCAGCGATGCTCGACGATCTGCGTCAGCTCGAGGCCGTCGCCGCGCGTGCTGCCCGCATCGGACGGGTCACCCCGCCCCTGATCAAGGCGTTGGGCAGGGTGCGCACCCTGTACGACGATCTGATGGTGCGCGCATCCAACGCGCCCGGCGCGGCGCTGGGTCCCCGCCTGTACGCCGCACGCCGCGGGGCCAATCTGACCGTCGCGGAAACCGCGCAGGCCGCAGGGGTTGCCGAGCACGTCGTATCCCAGGCGGAGGCCGGCGAGCAGATTGCGTCCACTGACGCCGCGGCTCTGGAAACGCTGATCGCACAGATCTTCTGAGGTCGGCGAGGCTCAGCGCGGGGGGAAGTGAGCGGCAAGCGCTGCGCAGATCTCGACGAACTTGACCCGGGCTGCGGGGGACATGTCGCCGGTGCCGTCGATGATTCCGCCCGGCCGCAGATTGCCGTCGAAGGGGACTTCCACCACTCGCTGGCCGTGCCCTGAGAACTGTTGCGCGAGAATCGTTCTCGTTCTCTTGCTGGCGTGACCGTCGGAGTCGTTGAGTACCACGATGGTGCGCTGCAGCAGACTGGTCATCCCGTGGGCGGCCAGCCAGTCCAGGGTCTGACCCGCCGCGGCGGCGCCGTCGACCCAGGGGGAGGACACCACGACGAGCGCGTCCAGATCACGCATCGCCTCCTGGGTGACCGGAGCGTCCATCGTCGAGCTGCAGTCGACGACGGCGATCGTGAAGTACCGGTCGAGCCTTGCCACCGCCTCGCGATACAGCGGGGGATCGAGCACGCGGCGCCGTGCCGGGGTCGCTTCGCCGGCGAGCACGAACAACCCCGCGGCGTTGCTGCCGACACGGTTGCGGACGTCGGCGAAGGAGTCGAGGTGCCGATCGGTGGCCAGCTCCCAGAACGAGCCCTGCACGCGGGGATCGACACGGCTGCCCAGCTTCCCGAAGGCGGTGTCGGCGTCGACGGCCACCACACGATCGTCCTGGCGGAGTTCGGCGAACACCGAACCGATGCAGGCCGAGACGGTGGTCTTCCCGACGCCGCCCTTGCCGAGCACTCCGACTTTGAAGTGTCCCCGCAGCGGTGCGCGGATAGCTGCTTCGAGGGCCGCGACATGTCGCTCGGCGGGTGACGGGCCCAGGTTGACGGCGCCGAAGGTGGCTTTGTACAGCACCCGTCGCCACCCCCGCGCCGGGACGCTCTTGCGTGCCGGCACCAGATCGGCGGGACGGATCCGCTCGGCGTACGAACTCGGTTGCATGGGCAGCACCGTCGTGTCGGGGTCGGGCGGACCGGCCGGCCACGAGGGCGGCGGCGGACCCTGCGGCGGCCAGGTGGGCGGCCGCAGTCGCGGCACCGGTCCGGTGGCCCCGTCAGCCGGAGGCTGCGACCCGAACACGGGCGGCTGGGCAGTCGGCGGGGTGTCGTCGGGTCGATCCGGTTCCCTGCGCACCACCTCGTCGCGGTCGGTCACGGCGGGTCTCCTCCTCGATATGGTCCGCGGCTCAGAGTACGGGTCAGCCGCGCGAGCAAAGAAGTGTTCAACCGTCGGCCGCCGGTGCTCTCGAGAGTTGCGATGCGGGTGAGCAGCCCTGTCCGCCGGAGCGGGGTCTGGGTGTGACTCCAGACCCTTGCCAGGGTGTTGTGCCAGGTCGGCCCGGTTCTTCCCGGCCGCCGACGGGTCGACGATGTGGAAAATTAGTGTCCGGGCAGGGGGTGAAGCGCTGGTAGGCTGCCCGGGGGAAGGGGTGGTCGAGCATGGATGTGTCCGATGTTGCCGGTGCACTCGGCAAAGTCGGCGATGGCGCCTGCGGAGCGCTCGGCGCGACCGACGTGCTCGGCGCCGGGCAGCGTGTGATCGCTGAAATGCGCTCGACGACGGGACACGGCCGTCCCGATGCAGGGGAGGCCTTCGCGCACGGCGCGACCGGCTTTCTCGCCGCTGTCCAGAGCATTGCTGACGCCTACCCGCGAGAAGAGTGGGAAGGGTCTGGCGCTCGGTCGTACGCCGCGGCCGCCCGCCGCCTCGCCGGTGCGACCGAGACTCTGGCAGTGCTCGATCGAGACGTGCACACCGTCATCGACCGCGAGGCCAACCAGATCATCCGCCGCCGCGAGACATTGGACGATCAGGCCCTGCAGCTCTCGTCACTGCGCCGCGTCACGGGCTCGCTCGCGACGATCCCCGGTGTCGGGACCGCGATGACGTCGTCCATCGAGTTGGCCGCCGTGGTCGCGGCGGTCGGCGTGTGCGGGACCGAGCTGCACCACCTCGCGGCCGAGACCGCGGACAACGCCCACCTGCTGCGCCGCATCGCGGAGGATTACGCGTCGATCGTCGACGCGACAGAACCGGTCGACGAGGACGCACCCGCCGAAGACCTGCCCCCCGACGATGCGGCAGGCGTTGCGCCCGCCGACAAGCCGACGGGTTCCCATCCCGTCCTCGACGCACCCTCGCCGGCGCCGGTCACGCCGCCTGCGCCGTCGATGTGCCCGGCTCCCGCTCCGACCACCGCCGCCGAGCAGCCACCGATGCAGGGCGACCCGATGTCGGGTCTGACGTCGGCGTTCGGCGCGGTCGGCGGGATGATCGGCGCCGCGGTGGCCCCGTTGGCCGCGGTACTGAGTGGAGTGGTCACGGCCGCCGGTCAGCTCCCGTCGCTCGCCACGCAGGCGTCCGCGCCGCAGATGGATGTACCGAACGCCGAGAAGGACGTCCGCGACACCCAAAAGGACGAACCCGATACAGACCGGGACGATCCGCCCGCCGCGGACGATCCCCAACCCGCCGACCCGGTGCGCGCCGCGGTGCCCGAGCCAGCCGCTTCGCCGGAACGGGCACCCAGTCCACCACCGGCTCCGGCACCCACCCGCCCACCGCAGTGACGACAGCAGGAGACGAATCGGTCATGTCGCACGGACACCTCGCAGTGACGCCCACGCACCTTCGCGACCTCGCAGCCGTCCAGCACCGGGTCGCGACGGAGGTTGTCGCCGCCGGCTGCCGCGCGCTCGACGGTGACGTCCCCGTCCTGGCGTCTCACGGGCCGATCGCATCGGCCACCGTCGCGGCGTTGCGGGCGGTGCAGCAGGCGCGTGCCGACGCGGTCGCAGACATCAGTGCGCAGGCGGGATCGCTGCGTGACCACCTGGTGGGTGCGGCCCACCGCTACGAGGCCACCGACCACGCATCGAGCCGACGGCTGCAGTGATGGCCAGTCCGCTCTTCGGCGACGCCGAGCCCACCCACTACGACGACGTCGTCGGCGTCGAGGTGACCATCGACGGGATGCTCGTCATCGCGGATCTGCTCCACCTGGTGGATTTCCCTCTGGCGCTGGGGATTCGGCCCAACATCCCGTACGAAGACCAGCGTCGCATCGTCGCCGAGCAGGTCACCCGTGACCTCACTGCCCAAGGCATCCTGACCGCCTTCGGCGATCCGCATCCCGAGGTGGCGGCCATGGCGGACGTTCTGAGCCGGCCGGACCGCACGCTCGACTGCCGGTGGTGGCGCCGGGACATCGGCGGACGAATGGTGCGCTTCGTCGTCTGCAGGAAGCGGCCTCGCTGATGTTGATCACCTGTGCGCCGAGGTTGGCCGCATGCACGATCGCGCGGGCCAGACTGCGCAGCGACCCCGCGGTCTGTGTCGCGTTGGGATCGTTGGGGTCGGTCCGCGTGCCGACCGGCTGGAAGCTGTCGGAGGTCTGCCGCAGCGACAGGATGCGGGCGTCGGGAGCGACGCCGACGAAGGCGTCGGTGGGGGCGGGCCGACCGGCGATCACTGCTGCGGTCAGAGTGCCGTGCGCGTCACAGTCGGACATGCCGTTGCCGGCCTGATCGACGAAGTCGCCGCCCGGCTCGGCGGGGACCCGCGGCGACCCGTTGACCCCGGTGTCGATCACAGCAACAGTTATCCCGGCTCCCGTTGCGAACCGCTGCGCGTCGGCCAGCCGCAGGTAGTCGCTGGCCCACGGCCGGTCAGCGAAGTTCGAATTGGGAAAGACTGTGGGCGCAGCACACACCCGGCGCTGCTCCATCGGCTGATCAGGACCGGTCTCATCAGGAGGGATCGCGGCTGGATCGATGATCGGCGGTTCGATGGCCTGTGCGGTGGGCGGTGCCAGCAGAACGACCAGCAGTAGTGCAGCAAACAGAGAAGACAGTCGCCGCACTACTGGTCACCCCCCGCTCCCTGTTCGCTGACCGGCACGGTACGTACCGATGTCAGCAAACATAGCGCCGCCTCGATCGCGGCGCAAAAGGTCACGTCAGAGGTCTGCGGTGCGGGCACATGGGCAAGCCTAAGGTCCCGCGGAGGGAGGTCGTTCCGCTTTCTTTTGGCGCGTGGCGCCCCTTACGCGTCGAGGTCCTTCTGCACCAGTTCGGCGATCGTGTTCACCGCGGCCTCGTCGTCGGAGGCGACGGTGACCTGCGCGCCGTTGCCCGCGCCGAGGGTCATGATCATCAGCGCCGAGCCGGCGTCCACCGGCTCACCGCCGTCGACCGAGAGCGTGACGGGTACACCGGCGTTGACCACGGCCTCGGCGATGATCGCCGCGGGTCGGGCGTGCAGTCCGATGGACGAGCCGACGATGACGGTCTTGGTGGGCATGAACTCTCCTCTTTCGGTGGGTGGTGAGTGGACGGTAATGGTCAGGCGGCGACGAGCTCGCGCTCGGCTTTCGCCGCACTGGGCTTGAGGAACTGCTTGGCCGCGATGACGGCGATCGCGGCCGCGACGGTGCCGGCCAGCAGGGCGATGACGAAGCCCAGCTTGTTGTCGATCGCGAACAGCACGAAGATGCCGCCGTGGGGTGCCCGCGACGTCGCTCCGAACGCCATGGACAGCGCGCCGGTGATGGCGCCGCCGAACATCATCGACGGGATGACCCGCAGCGGGTCGGCCGCGGCGAACGGGATGGCGCCCTCGGAGATGAACGACGCACCGAGAAGCCATGCGGCGCGGCCGTTCTCGCGCTCGGGCTCACTGAACAGCCCGGGCCGGATCGTGGTGGCCAGCGCCATGGCGAGCGGCGGCACCATGCCGGCGGCCATCACGGCGGCCATGATCTGGATCGACGCGGTGGTCGAGGCGGCGAGTCCGGCGGTGGCGAACGCGTAGGCCGCCTTGTTCACCGGGCCGCCGAGGTCGAAGCACATCATCAGGCCGAGGATCACGCCGAGCAGGATCGCCGAGGTGCCGGACATGCTGCTGAGCCAGTTGGTCAGGCCGGTGTTGATCAGGGCCAGCGGACGGCCGACGAGGAAGAACATGATGAGACCGACCACCAGCGACGCGCCGAGTGGTGTGATGACGACCGGCATCAGCCCGCGGAACCATTGCGGCACCTTGATATTGCTGATCCACAGCGCGGCGAACCCGGCGATCACACCGCCGACGATGCCGCCGATGAAACCGCCGCCGACAAAGCCGGCGAGCGCACCCGCGGTGAAGCCGGGCGCGAGGCCGGGCCGGTCGGCGATGGCGAAGGCGATGTAGCCGGCCAAGGCGGGAATGAGGAAGCTGAACGCCAGGCCGCCGAGGCTGAACAGAATCGCGCCCAGGTATTGGGCGAAGCCACCGCTGGGCAGGTTGGTCAGTGAGTTGTTGAGCGCGATGATGTTGCCCAGCGACTGCGTCTCACCCTCGGGCTTGTTCGCGATCTCGTACCCGGCGAACAGGAAGCCCAGCGCGATCAGCAGACCGCCCGCGGCGACGAACGGGATCATGTAGCTCACACCGGTCAGCAGGATCTGCCGAGTACGGGTTCCCCACCCGACGTTGCCGCCGGGTGCGGACCCTGCCGATGCCGTCGCCGCGGACCCCTCAACCCGCGGCGCGTTCGGATCATCCGCTGCGGCAACGGCTTCGGCGACCATCTTGGCCGGCTCGTTGATCGCACGCTTGACCCCGGAGGCAATCACCGGCTTGCCGGCGAAGCGACCGCGATCCTTGACGCCCACGTCGGTGGCGAAGATGACGGCGTCGGCCTTGGCGATCGTCTCCGCGGGCACCGGGGTGCTGCCGGACGACCCCTGCGTCTCGACGACCATCGTGACGCCGGCCTCTTTGGCCGCCGCGGCCAGCGCATCGGCGGCCATGTAGGTGTGGGCGATGCCGGTCGGGCAGGCGGTGATGGCGATCAGCGTCTTGGTGGCCGGCTTCTCAGCGGGCGCAGCGGCGGGAGCAGCGGCAGCCGGAGCGACCGGAGCGGCCGGTGCCGGGTTCACCACCGCGTTGACCAGGCTCACGACCTCGTCGGCCGAGGACGCGTTGCGCAGCGATTCGACGAAGTCCTTGCGCACCAGCGCCCGCGCCAGGCTCGACAGCAGCTTCATGTGCTCCTGGCCGCCGGAATCCGGCGCGGCGATGAGGAACGCCAGATCGGCGGGGCCGTCGGGGGCGCCGAAATCCACTGCGGGACTGAGCCGGGCGAACCCGATGGTGGGGGTGTCGACGTAAGGCGAGCGGCAGTGCGGGATCGCGATGCCGCCCGGCAGGCCGGTGGCCGACTGCTGCTCGCGGGCCATCGCGGCACCGACGAGCCCGTCGGTGTCGTTTGCGCGACCGGCCGCGCCGAGGGCGCCGGCCATCCGCTCGATGACGGCTTGCTTGTCACCGTCGACGGCGACGTCGAGGAGAACCAGATCGGAGGTGATGATCGGCGGTGCAGTGGTGGAGCTGGACATGATGACTACTTTCGTCGTCGAGTGTTACTGGGTGGCGGGAATCGGAGAGATCGGCGCGACGTGTACGGCAGCCAGGTCGATCTCGGCGGGCGAGGGCAGGGTGGTTCCGGGCAGCGCCGCGGCGGCGCTGCCGTAGGCGACGGCCATCTGTAGCCGTTGCGGGGAGACGGCGCCACCGACTTCGGCGCGGATGTAGCCGGCCAGCGAGGAGTCGCCGGCGCCGACGGTGCTGCGCGGCACGATCGGCGGCGGGGTCGCCATCCAGGCGCCGTTGGCGTCGACCAGCACGGCACCTTCTGCGCCCAGCGTGGCGAGCACTGCGCCCACCCCGCGGTCGACGAGTTGGCGTGCGGCGGCCACGACCGGCTCCGGATCACCCTGTGCGACGGCCTCTTCGAGAAGCTCGGGGGAGAGGCCCAGCACGCCGGCCAGTTCCTCGGCGTTGGGCTTGATCAGGTCGGGGGCGCCGCGCTCGAGTGACTCGACGAGGGCGCCCAGGGGCGCGTCAGACGTGTCGACGGCGACTCGGCAGCGGTACGAGGCGAGCATCGCCACGACGTCGCCGTACCAGGACGTCGGCATCCCCGGCGGCAGCGAACCGGACATCACCACCCAGTCGGCGCCGTCGGCGGCGGCCAGCACCGCATCGGTCAGCGCCGTCACCGTCGCCGCGTCGAGCGTCGCGCCCGGTTCGTTGATCTTGGTGGTGGTGCCGTCGGGTTCGGTGATCGTCAGATTCGTCCGCGCGGGCTCGGCAGAGGTCACCACACGGAAGGACACCGCCGCGGCCTGCAGTGCGGTGATCAACGGGTCATTGGTGGCTGCGGGCAGGACGGCGAGGGCGTCGAGGCCGGCGAGCGTCAGCGCCCGGGCGACGTTGACGCCCTTGCCGCCGGCCTGATCGGTCACCGAGGTGACCCGGTGCACCGCACCGCGGGTCAGCGGCGACGGCAGCGACGCCGTGCGGTCGATACTCGGATTCGGGGTGACGGTGACGATCACAGCTGGTCTCCTGCGCAGACGATTTCGATGCCCTGATCGGTCAGCGCGGACCGGTCGGTGGCGCTGATCTCCGGGTCCGTGATGAGGGTGTCGACACTGGTGATGGGTGCGAAGCTGACGAAGTCCTCCCGACCCACCTTGGACGAATCCGCGGCGACGACAACGTAATTGGCGGCCCGCACCATGGCGCGCTTGACGGCGGCCTCGTCGCTGTCGGGAGTGGACAGCCCGTGCCGCACGCTGATGGCGTTGGTGCCGATGAACGCGATGTCCACCCGCAGGGTGTCGAGCACCCGCAGCGTCTGCTCGCCGACGGCGGCCTGGGTGACCCCGCGTACCCGTCCGCCCAGCAGCTGCAGCGACACCGTGGGCATGGTGGCCAGGCGCGCGGCGATCGGCACGGAGTTGGTGACGACGACGAGTTCGCGGTCGGTGGGTAGGTGCGCGGCGATCCGCATGGTGGTGGTGCCCGCGTCGAGGAGCACGGTCGCGCCGCTGAGCGGGAAGAACTCGGCTGCCGCCGCGGCGATCGCATCCTTGTATTCGGAGCGGGTGACGTCGCGCTCGCCGACGCCGGGCTCGACGAGGTGCAGCGCCCGCACCGGCACGGCGCCGCCGTGCACCCGTCGCACGATGCCCGCCTTGTCCAGGACCGCGAGGTCGCGGCGCACCGTCTCGGTGGTGACGTCGTAGGCCGCGGCGAGCTCGGTCACCGAGGCGCGGCCTTTGGCCATCACCAGCGAGGCGATCGCCTGCTGACGCTCTTCGGGGTACATGGAGCTCCGTTTGTGTGGGGATATGTGCGATTCGTTGTTGATATGTTTGGTTTTACTCTTGAACGTGTTGACTTGTCAACGGTTTGTTGTAACCTGGTTCACATGACTGCGACGTCTCTGTCTAGCTCACAGGTCACCGACTCGACCGCATCCGGCACTGTTCTGCACGGGGTCCCCGTCGTGACCGGGGTCGCCTACGCACCGGTGATCCGCCCGGGCACGCTGCCCAAGGTCGACGTCGGCGCCCTGCCCGACATCGCGGAGGCCGACCGGCCCGCCGAGAAGGAACGCTTTGGCGCGGCCGCCGCGACCGTAGCCACCCGACTGCGCGAGCGCGCTGCGCACGCGACCGGGGCGGCGTCAGAAGTCCTCGCCGCGACGGCGACCCTCGCGCAGGACCGCGGCTGGCTCGGCGCCGCCGAGAAACGCATCTCCGACGGCGCGCCCGCAGTCCGCGCGGTGACCGGGGCGATCGACCAGTTCGTCGACATGTTCACCAAGCTGGGTGGCCTGATGGCCGAGCGGGTGACCGACCTGCGCGACATCCGCGACCGGGTGATCGCCGAGCTCGACGGACTGCCCGAACCGGGTGTGCCGCTGCCCGACGAGCCGTCGGTGCTATGCGCCGAGGACCTCGCCCCCGCCGACACGGCCGGGCTCGATCCCTCACTGATCGTCGCGCTCGCCACCACGCTGGGCGGGCCCACCAGCCACACCGCGATCATCGCCCGGCAGTTGGGCATTCCCTGCGTCGTCGCGGTCGCCGGGCTGGACGACGTGCCCGCGGGCGCGACCGTGCTGGTCGACGGCACCCGGGGCACCGTGACCGTGACCCCCGACGAGGCGGAGGCGCTAGCCGCCGTGGACGACGCCGCACGCGTGGCCGCCGCGGCCGCCGGGTGGACGGGACCGGGCGCGACGGCCGACGGCCATCAGGTCGCGGTGCTGGCCAACGTGCAGGACGGTGCTGCTGCCCGCGCCGCACGCGAGACCCCGGCCGAGGGTGTGGGTTTGTTCCGTACCGAACTGTGCTTCCTGAACACCGATGCTGAGCCCACCGTCGACGAGCAGGCGCAGATCTACGGCGAGGTGCTCGAGGCGTTCGCCGGCCACAAGGTGGTGATCCGCACGCTCGACGCCGGCTCGGACAAGCCGCTGAAGTTCGCCGGCCACCCCGACGAGGCCAACCCGGCGCTCGGCGTGCGCGGCATCCGGATCGCCGAGAACAACCCCGGCCTGCTCGCCAACCAGCTCGACGCGATCGCCGCCGCCGCCGAGCGCACCGGCCAGCAGCCCTGGGTGATGGCGCCGATGATCGCGACCGCCTTGGAGGCGCAGAACTTCGCCGAGCAGGTGCGCAGCCGCGGTCTCACCCCCGGCGTCATGATCGAGGTGCCGGCCGCAGCATTGCTGGCCGACCGCATCCTCGAACACGTCGACTTCCTGTCGATCGGCACCAATGACCTCGCGCAGTACACGATGGCCGCCGACCGGATGTCCGCCGATCTGGCCACTCTCACCGACCCGTGGCAGCCCGCCGTCGTGGCCTTGGTGGCGATGGCCGTGCGCGCCGGAGCGGCCGCGGGCAAGCCGGTCGGAGTGTGCGGCGAGGCCGCGGCCGACCCGCTGCTCGCGTGTGTGCTCACCGGCCTGGGCGTGACGTCCCTGTCCGCAGCGGCCGCCGCAGTGCAGGGTGTGGGGGCGAAACTCGCACAGGTGACGCTCGAGCAGTGCCGTGACGCCGCCGACGCCGTGCTGGCCACCGCCAGTGCCGCCGAGGCGCGGGCCGCCGCGCTCGAGGTGCTGGGCTAGGTTCCACGGAATGAATCGGACTACGGTCCGGTTGAGGAGAGCATGCCCGCAATCACAGCCGACACCCTGACTCTGCCCCGGTTGTCCGGGCCGACGCCCGCCGATATCGAACGACCCGTGCGCTCGGTGACCACCGGCCCTCGCGGCTACGAGGGGGAGGGCTTTCCCGTCGTCCGCGCCTTCGCCGGCGTCAACGCCCGCGACCTCGACCCGTTCGTCCACATGGACCAGATGGGGGAGGTGGAGTACCAGCCCGGCGAACCCCGCGGCACCGACTGGCACCCCCACCGCGGCTTCGAGACCGTGACCTACATGATCGACGGCCGCTTCGCCCACCAGGACTCGCACGGGGGCGGCGGCATGATCACCGACGGCGCCACCCAGTGGATGACCGCGGGCTCCGGCATCCTGCACATCGAGACCCCACCGGCCGAACTGGTCGAGAGCGGCGGCCTCTTCCATGGCATCCAGCTGTGGGTGAACCTGCCACGCAGCGACAAGTTCGCAGCCCCCAAGTACCAGTCCATCGAGGGCCCGCAGGTCGGTCTGGTCGCCTCCGAGGACGGCGGTGCGCTGGTCCGCGTGATCGCCGGCGACGTCGGCGGGCACGCCGGCCCCGGAGCCACCCACACCCCGATCACGTTGGCGCACGCCACCGTTCAGCCCGGCGCCCGGCTCGACGTGCCGTGGAACCGCGACTTCAACGCCCTCGTCTACGTGCTCTCCGGCCGCGGGTCCGTCGGTCCCGTCGACCACCCGATCGAACAGGGGCAGCTGGCGGTCCTCGGCCCCGGCGACCGCATCACCGTGTCAGCCGCGCCGACCCAGGAGGCGCATCGCCCCGCGCTGGAGGTGCTGCTGCTCGGCGGCCGCCCGCTGCGGGAACCGGTGTTCCAGTACGGCCCCTTCGTGATGAACTCGAAGTCCGAACTCATCACGGCGGTCGAGGACTTCAACGCCGGCCGGTTCGGGACCATCCCGCCGAACGCGCTGATGCCGCATCGGTCAATCCGCTGACGCGGGGTAGATCAGCTCCAGTTCGCCCAGCAGGGCGGCGACGGTGAGCAACGGGAGCGCCGCCGAGATGCCGAGATCGTTGTCCGCGGCCTTCTCGCGCGTCTCGGCGCGCAGAGCCCGCACGAAGTCGTCGCTGACCGGTGGCGGCGAGCTGGCCGTGCCGCCGATCACTCGATCGCGGATCGCCTCGGCATGCGACTCCACGACCTCGCGCACCGCCGGGTAGGCCGCGAGCGGCGGCGGCGTCGGAATGTCGGCGATCAGATCGGCCGCGGCGCGCAGCCGGATCGCCCGGTGGAACGACCGCACCACCGGCGCCCGGAAATCTGAGTCGCCACCGCCCTCCGAAAGATATTGGCGCACAGCATCATCGATGACTCGAGACGCCGCCAGCGCGCGATGGCTCAGCGTGGCCACCTCGTCGTTGCGTTCCTCGAACGCGCCGCGGGTGATGCGCAGCACGGCCGCCCACAGGTAGCCGGCGAAAATCGCCCGCGCCGAATCGATCGCCCGGGTCACCGACGCCGACGCCCCCCGCGGCCACAGCAAAACCGACACGACGACTCCGACCAGCGCGCCGACGATCACGTCCTCTACCCGGATCAGCCCGACCTGCCACCCCGTGGGCACGATCAGGTTGAAGAAGATCAGCACCATCATCGTGAACGCGGCCTGCGCGGCGGTGAACGAGGCGATCTCGGGAACGTAGGCCGAGCCGAACACCGCGAGCGGCATCAGCACCCACAGCACGACTGGATCCACCCCGACCAGACCGATCAGCAGGGCGCCGAGCAAGAACCCGATCGCCGTCCCCGTCACCGCCCGCCAGACCCGTGTCCCGGTGGACAGAGCGCTGCTGCGCAACACCGACAGTGCCCCCAGCACCACCCAGAAACCGTGCTCGACGGGGAAGATGTGCGTGACAGCCACCGCGATGGCCAACCCGAGGCCCGTCCTGACGCTGTTGCGTACCGCCACCGCGCGATTGGCGAGGAAACCCGAGGTGATCTGCGCAGCCGCCGCGGCTTCCGGGAGCAGCCGGTCCGACGCACCGGTCGGCGGCAGTCGTAGCCCGAGAGCGCGGGCCCACACCGGGCGCGCGTCCGCCGCCGCGGCGGCCGCGATGATGCGCCCCGTCGCGCCGATCGTGGCGGCGATGGTGCGCCGACGCAACAACGCACGGCCCAACTCGACGGCGCAGTCGTCGTCGGAAGCGCTGAGGATCTCGTCGAGGTCCTCCCGCCAGCGACCCCGCGCGGTGGTGCGCAGCACCTCGAGCGCTGCGTCCAACTCCATGCGAGCCACGTCCCTGGCGGGCCGGCGCGAGATCCGCAGCACGGCCGCGGCGCACCGCAGCACATGCACCACCGCTTTCTGGTCGCGCAGCGTCACCCCGGGGTCCTGCCCCACCCGATCGGACACCCACTCGAGGTCGTCGACCACCCGGACCAACGCCCTGCTGCCCGCAGTCAGTCCGACCGGCCGAAAATCGGCCCCCAGGAACGTCTCCCGCAGCCGGTCCATCGCGCGGCGCACATCGCCCGGGCTCGCCGTGCCCTCGATCCGGTCGGCCAGCGTGTGGCACGCCCGCGCGGCGCGCCTCCGCAACTGCCCGTGATGGCGCGGCGGCAGGACGAACAGAGCCGCGGGCACGCAGACGGCCAGGGCGATCGCCCAGCCCGCCAGCCGCTCACCGATCGGCCCGGGCGGCGTGCAGGCCGGCAACACGAACGTCAGCAGCGTGGCCCGCTGCCCGGCCGCGACCGTCTCGCTCAACACCCCCGAGAACGTCACCGCCACACCGAGGGCGAACATCAGCGCCACCGCGGGCCACGGATACGGCGCGATCAGCGTGCCCAGCGTGATCAGCACGAACCCGTTGAGGCCCAGGCCCGCATAGGCCACGGCACGGTTCTGCCGATTGCCCGGGAAATCGGAGAACACCAGCAGTGCGACAGAACCGAACAGCGTGAACAGCGCCGTCTGCGGGTTCCCGCCGCCGATCAGGAAGCTCGTACCCGCGGCGATCGGCACCACCGTCGCCGCCCGCACAGCCCGGCGCAGCGCATCGTTGTCCGGATCGCGCTGATGCATCCGGCGAACGATGCGGGCGCGTACGTCGAGCGTCGGCGCAGTCGTCAATGCGCGAGCACCTTGACGGCGATGACGAGCAGGCCGACCGCGACCAGGGTGGCGACGGTGAGGATTTGCTGCCACCAGGGCAACCGGGTGCGGCGTACCGCCAGCAACGCGATCAACCCGAGCTCGCCGACGAGGATCCATTTCGCGACCCACATGGCGGTGTCGGTGTCGAGAAGCCCGAATCCGGCGGTCGCCAGCGCCGCCAGGGGCAGCGCCGCGGCCTGCAGGATCTGCCCCGACGCCTGCAGGATCCGCCAGCGCTCCATACCGTGCGGCGCCTGCTCGTGCACGGCCAGGTGAGCGACCCAGTCGGCCAACAGGCTGGCCGCCCACAACCCACCCATGGTCACCGCGACATCGAGCATCCGGGCCCAGCCGCTGGTGTCGTCTTCGGTGTAGCGCGTCAGGACCACCAGCGTGGCGAGACACGAGATGGCCCCGTAGAGACGCTCCCGCAGCATCGCCACGACGTGTTCGACGGGCGCCTCCTCGACCTCGCTGCCGGCCGTTTCAGTCACTGTCGGGCACCGACGCGAACCGCCCGGCATCCAAACTCTCGAGCAATTGGGTCACCAGCCACTCCAATCCCTCCGGGTCGCGCGGCAGAAGCGCCTGCTCGTACCCGACGAGCAGGTAGATCGACCACGATGCGAACAGCTCAGCCTGCCGTCTGTGCCCCAATACTTGCAAAGCCGACTCGAACACCGCGTCGAAACGGTGCCGGTCCACCGCGGCCTGAGTGTCGCGCACGAGCGGATCGATCGACCCCCAGACGCGGATCGCCGCCTCCGCGCCGTGCGGCAGCGTCAACCCGCCCTCGATCAACCGGTTCAGCCGGCGCCGCGGATCGGGATCGTCGCCCACCTCTTCGACGCGGACCGTCATCCTGTCCCGCCAGTCCGTGACGAGCTGACGCGTGTACTCCGACCAGCTGGCGAAGTGGTGGTAGAACGACCCGCTGGTGACGCCGAGCCGATTGCACACCGATGCCAGCTTCAGCCCGCCGTACCCGGATTCGGCCAGCACGTCGAACCCCGCCTGAAAAAACAATTCCCGTGACCCCGTTGCCCCCATGTTCAAACTCTAAATCGACTCGCGGGTACATGACCGCCGTGACCCGGAGAATGTGGTCCGTAGTTTGCTCGAATCGGCCCTGCGGGGCTGAAAACGACGGCGTGCCGGTACTGCCGGTGACGTGTGGCACAATTTCGGGGTGCCTTACACGGCGAGTAGAGGCCCAGGTCGTCCCCCCGCGGCGAAGGCCGCCGAGACGCGGGAGCGCATTCTGCTGGCTGCGCGCGAGGTGTTCAGCGAGCTCGGATACGACGCCGCGACGTTCCAGGCGATCGCCGTCCGGGCCGATCTGACCCGACCAGCCATCAATCACTACTTTGCCAGCAAGCGTGTGTTGTGGGGCGAAGTCGTCGAGCAGACCAACGCGACGATCGTCAGCACCGGAGTGTCTCGCGCCCGCGAACGCACCGGCCTGGTCGACCGGCTGGCGGCCTTTCTCGCGGCCACCACGCAGGTCGACACCGAGGATCGCTCCGCGGCGGCGTTCCTGGTCACCTCGGTGTTGGAGACCCAGCGTCATCCCGAGCTGGTCAGCGACGACCACGATCCGCTGAAGAACTCGCGCTCGTTCGTCGCGTGGGCGGTCGGCGACGCGATCGCTCGGGGGGAGCTCAGCTCCGACACCGACGTCGACCACCTGGTCGAGATGCTGGTCGCGGTGCTGTGGGGCATGGGCTTCTACGCGGGATTCGTCGGGGACCGGGCGGCGCTCGGCGCCGTCGTCCACAAGCTCGAGCTCCTGCTCGCCAACAAGCTGTGGCATCTCGGTTCCTAGAACCGGCGTGCAGTCGATAGATAGACTGCCGAAGTATGAGCTCAGCGCGCACTGACGACGACACGTGGGACATCAGCACCAGCGTCGGCAGCACCGCCGTCATGGTCGCCGCCGCCCGGGCGGCGGAGAGCCGCCGCGACGACGCCCTCATCCGAGATCCCTACGCCAAGATCCTGATCGCCGACGCCGGCACCGGGGTGTGGGAGCTGATGCTCGACGACGGATTCCTCGACACGGTGGCCGCATCCGACCCGGAGGTCGCGGCGATGTTCGAGAACATGAACAACTACCAGGCGGTGCGCACCCACTTCTTCGACGCCTTCTTCACCGAGGCCGTCGACGCCGGCATCCGTCAGGTGGTGATCCTGGCCTCCGGCCTCGACTCGCGCGCCTTCCGGCTGCCGTGGCCGAGCGGCACCGCCGTCTACGAACTCGACCAGCCCAAAGTGCTCGACTACAAAGCGAAGACGTTGGCCGCGCACCAGGTCGAGCCGAGCGCCGACCGCCGTGCCGTGCCGATCGATCTGCGGCAGGACTGGCCCGCCGCATTGCGCAGCGCCGGCTTCGATCCCGCCCAGCCCACGGCGTGGTTGGCCGAGGGTCTCCTGATGTATCTGCCGTCCGAGGCGCAGGATCTGCTGTTCGAGCGTGTGACCGAGCTGAGCGCCCCGGGCAGCCGCGTCGCCGCGGAATCCATGGGTGTCCACGCCGACGACCGCCGCGAGCGGATGCGCGAGCGGTTCGCCAAGATCACCGCCCAGTTCGACGTGCAGCCGATGGACATCAGCGAGCTCACCTACGAGGACCCGGACCGGGCCGAGGTCGCCGACTGGCTCGGCGCGCACGGCTGGCGCGCACACGCGATCCCGTCGCAGGACGAGATGCGGCGACTGAACCGATATGTGGAACTCGAGGACAGTGACAACGAGTCGTTCTCGACGTTCACCACCGCAGAGCGACTCTGAGCGGCCTGTTCACCAACTGGATGGTTGGCTACGATTCGGGGTACTCGCCGGTCAGACCAAGGAGACCCTTCATGACCACCGATTCCGCCGTGCCCGTCGACCTGGGCGCCGACACCCCCGACATCGCGGCCACCGTCCGCCGGCTCCGCGACACCTTCGCCTCCGGCCGCACCCGCAGCGTCGAATGGCGCAAACAGCAGCTGCAAGCGCTCGAACGGTTGATGACCGAGAACGAAGCGGCGATCGCCGACGCGTTGGCCAAAGACCTGGACCGCAAGCCGTTCGAGGCGTGGCTGGCCGACGTTGCCAGCACCGCCGGTGAGGCTGCGTCGGCCGCCAAGAGCGTCGGTAAGTGGATGAAGCGTCGCTACCGGATGCTGGAGTTCTCCCAGCTGCCCGGCCGCGGCTGGGTCGAGTACGAGCCGTACGGCACCGTGCTGATCATCGGCGCATGGAACTTCCCGTTCGCGCTGACACTGGGCCCCGCCGTCGGCGCCATCGCGGCCGGCAACACGGTGGTGCTCAAGCCGTCGGAGATCGCACCGGCGTCGTCGGCGCTGATGGCCGAGCTGGTGCCGCGATACCTCGACAACGACGCGATCGCGGTCATCGAGGGCGACGGTGTGGTCAGCCAGGAGCTCATCGAGCAGGGCTTCGATTACCTGCTGTTCACCGGCGGCACCGAGATCGGCCGCAAGGTGTACGAGAGCGCGGCCGCGCACCTGACCCCGGTGACGCTCGAACTCGGCGGCAAGAGCCCGGTGATCGTGTCGGCCGACGCCGACATCGACGTCGCCGCCAAGCGCATCGCCTGGACCAAGCTGATCAACTCCGGGCAGATCTGCATCGCACCGGACTACGTGCTCGCCGAGGCGTCCATCCGCGACCAGCTGGTCGACAAACTGCGCGCGGCCGTCGACGAGTTCGAGGCCGGTAACCCCGGCGGCAAGCGCATCGTCAACGAGCGCCACTTCAACCGGCTGGTCAACGCACTGGCGGCCACCAAGGGCACCGTGGCGGTGGGCGGCGGCTCGAGTGCCGCCGACATCAGGATCCAGCCGACGGTCGTCGTCGATCCCGACCCCGCCGAGCCGCTGATGACCGACGAGATCTTCGGTCCGATCCTGCCCGTGGTCACCGTCAGATCCCTGGACGAGGCAATCACTTTCGTCAATGCGCGGCCCAAGCCGCTGGCGGCGTATCTGTTCACCAAGACCAAAGCCGTGCGGGAGCGCGTGATCCGTGACGTCGCCGCCGGCGGCATGGTGATCAACCACCTGCTGTTCCACTTCGCCACCCACAAGCTGCCGTTCGGCGGCGTCGGCCCGTCCGGTATGGGCGCCTATCACGGCAAGTACGGGTTCGAGACGTTCAGCCACCGCAAGACGGTGATGACCAAGACGACCCGACCCGACGTCGGCGGCTTCATCTATCCCCCGTATACAGAGAAGGCTTGGAAGCTCGCCCGTCGGTTGTTCTGAAAGGGGATAGACATGCCAGGAGTGCAGGATCGCGTCGTCGTGGTCACCGGCGCCGGAGGCGGTCTCGGCCGCGAATACGCGCTGACGTTGGCCCGCGAAGGCGCCAGCGTGGTCGTCAACGACCTCGGTGGCGCACGCGACGGCACCGGCGCCGGCCACAACATGGCCGACGAGGTCGTCAAGGAGATCACCGACGCCGGTGGGCGCGCGGTCGCCAACTACGACTCCGTCGCCGAGCCCGAGGGTGCGGCCAACATCATCAAGACCGCGGTCGACGAGTTCGGCAAGGTCGACGGCGTGGTCAGCAACGCGGGCATCCTGCGCGACGGCACCTTCCACAAGATGGAGTTCGCGAACTGGGACGCCGTGCTGAAGGTGCACCTGTACGGCGGCTACAACGTCGTCCGGGCCGCGTGGCCGCACTTCCGGGAGAACGGATTCGGCCGCGTCGTCGTCGCGACCTCGACCAGCGGACTGTTCGGCAACTTCGGCCAGGCCAACTACGGCGCTGCCAAGCTCGGCCTCGTCGGCATGATCAACACGCTGGCCCAGGAAGGCGCAAAGTACAACATCAAGACCAATGCGATCGCCCCGATCGCGGCCACCCGGATGACGCAGGACATCCTGCCGCCCGAGGTCTTCGAGAAGCTGACGCCCGAGTACGTCGCCCCGGTGGTGGCCTACCTGTGCACCGAGGAGGTGCCCGACACCGCGTCGGTGTTCATCGTCGGTGGCGGCAAGGTCCAGCGGGTGGCACTGTTCCAGAACAAGGGTGTCACGTTCACCGAGGTGCCGTCGGTCGACGACGTCGCGGGCAAGTGGGGCGAGATCACCGATCTGTCCGCGGCCGAACGCGCGTCGTTCAACCTCGGCTGAGCACTGCATGAAAGCGCTTGTCGCGCAGGAGTTGTCCGGGCCCGCGGGGTTGTCCTACACGGACATGCCAGACCCCGCGGGCAACGGGCAGGTGGTGCTCGACGTACGTGCGGCCGGGGTGTGCTTCCCGGATCTTCTGCTGCTGCGCGGTGAGTACCAGCTGCGGCTGGATCCGCCGTTCGTGCCGGGCATGGAGGTCGCAGGCACGGTGCGGTCCGCGCCGGCGGGTTCGTCTCTGACTGTCGGACAACGGGTCTCGGCCTTCACGATGCTCGGCGGGTACGCCGAGCAGGTGGCCGTCGACCCGGGCAGCGTGGTGCCCACACCGCCCGACGTGGACGACGCGGCCGCGGCGGCCCTGCTGGGCAATTACTACACGATGTATTTCGCGCTGCAGCGTCGCGCGGCGCTGCGCGCCGGGGAAACGGTGCTGGTGCTCGGCTCGGGCGGCGGCGTCGGAACCGCGGCGGTGCAGATCGCGAAAGGTCTTGGCGCTCGCGTGGTCGCGATGGTGCACCGTCCGTCGGCGGTGGAGTTCGTCGAATCCCTCGGTGCCGACGTCGTTCTGCCGCTGACCGACGGATGGCTGGATGCGGTCAAGGAGCACACCGGCGGCCGCGGAGTCGACGTCGTGGTGGACCCGATCGGTGGGTCCGCCTTCGACGACGCCGTCCGAGCGCTGGCCACCGAGGGTCGGCTGCTGGTGATCGGTTTCGCGGCCGGCGGCATCCCGACGGTCAAGGTGAACCGGCTGTTGCTGCGCAATGTCAGCGTGGTCGGGGTCGGCTGGGGCGAATTCGTCAGACGCACCCCGAGCGCCCAGGCCGAGGTCGGTGCCGGCTTGGCCGAGCTGGTGGCGCAGGGCCTGAGACCCCCTGAGCCGGTGCGGTTTCCGCTCTCGAACGGGGCGGAGGCGCTGCAGAAGCTGGCCGACGGCGCGATCAACGGGAAGCTGGTTCTCGAAACGTGATTCGCGCGCTGGCGTTCGACGTGTTCGGCACCGTCGTCGACTGGCGCTCCAGCGTGGCCCGTGAACTCGCGGCGTTCGGCGCCCGGCATGGAATCTCCGACGACTGGTCGGCGTTCGCCGACGACTGGCGGGCCGGCTACGTCCCCGCGATGGATCGGGTGCGCCGCGGGGAGCTGCCGTGGACCCGGATCGACGACCTGCATCGCGGGCGCCTCGTGGAGCTGCTCAATGACCGCGGGATCGACGTCGACGACGCGGAGATCGACGACCTGAACCGGACGTGGCATCGGTTGGATCCGTGGCCGGATGCGGTGGCGGGGCTGACGCGGCTCAAGAAGCGATTCGTCATCACCACGCTGTCCAACGGCAACGTGTCTCTGCTGACGAACATGGCCAAATACGCAGGGCTGCCGTGGGACTGCGTGCTGTCGGCGGAGATCTTCCGGCACTACAAGCCCGACCCGGAGACGTATCGCGGCTGTGCCGACATCCTCGACGTGGCGCCGGATGAGCTGATGATGGTGGCTGCGCACCCGTCGGACCTGCAGGCGGCCCGAGGCGCCGGTCTGCGCACGGGCTTCGTGTTCCGGCCTGCCGAGTACGGTCCCGAGCGTTCGCTGCGCAAGCCTGCTGACGACGAATTCGACGTCGTGGCAGATGATTTCGGTGATCTCGCCGAGCAACTCGGAGCTTGAGAGGATTGTGACCATGGCCGTCGCATTGCCCGATGATCTGATCGAACTGCTCGGCAAGCCGAGCCCGTGTTTCGTTGCCACGCTGATGGCCGACGGCTCACCGCAGCTCACCGAGACGTGGGTGACCACCGACGGCGCCAACGTCGTGCTCAACATCGTCGGCGGGATGCAGAAGGAGAAGAACCTGCGGCGCGATCCGCGCATCGCGGTCAACGTCGCCGACCCCGACAACGTCTCCCGGTTCTACGAGGTGCGCGGCCGCGTGACGTCGATGACCAGCGAGGGCGGCAAAGAACACATCGACGAGTTGTCGCAGAAATACCTGGGCATCCCGTATCCCTATTTCAGCGGCAACCCGGATGAGACCCGGCTGATCGTGACGATCGAGGCGGACAAGGTCAACACCCCGATGGCGGGCTGATCGGGCGTGAGCGCTGCCGGCATCGTCCTGGTCGGGCTGGTGATCGCGGTGGGTCTGGTGGGCATCCTGGTGCCGATCCTGCCCGGCGGGATTCTGGTGATCGCGGCGATCGGGGTGTGGGCGTTCGTCGAAGGCGGGGCCGTCGCGTGGGTGACGTTCGGCATCGCGGCGGCGTGTTTCGCTGCGGCGGCAGTTGTGAAGTACGTGTGGCCGGCGCGGCGTATGCGCGACGCCCAGGTGCGGACGTCGGTATTGGTGGTGGGGGCGCTGGCCGGCATCGTCGGCTTCTTCGTGATCCCGGTCGTCGGGCTGGTGATCGGCTTCGTCGGCGGGGTGTTCGGCGCTGAACTGGTGTCGCGGGGCGATCTGAGGCGTGCGTGGGCGTCGACGGTGCACGCGGTCAAAGGGGTGGCGTTGTCGGTGGGCGTGGAGTTGACGGGGGCGCTGTTGGCGACGGTCGCGTGGGCGGTTGGGGTGTATCTGACGGTCTGACGGGCATGTGTGCCGGTGGCCCAGCGTCAGCGACAGTGTCGGTGTCTGGTTAGTGGGGCTGTGTATTCGCCGACAGTGTCGCTCGGGGTGGGCCGGCGAGTGACTCTGTCTCGCGCGCGATGCCGCGCGCTGTCGGGGACAGTGGTGTGGGCGGTTGGGGTGTATCTGACGGTCTGACGGGCATGTGTGCCGGTGGCCCAGCGTCAGCGACAGTGTCGGTGTCTGGTTAGTGGGGCTGTGTATCCGCCGACAGTGTCGCTCGGGGTGGGCCGGCGAATGACTCTGTCTCGCGCGCGATGCCGCGCGCTGTTGGCGACGGTGGTGTGGGCGGTTGGGGTGTATCTGACGGTCTGACGGGCATGTATGCCGGTGGCCCAGTGTCAGCGACAGTGTCGGTGTCTCGTTAAAGGGGCTGTGTATCCGCCGACAGTGTCGCTCGGGGTGGGCCGGCGAGTAACTCCGTCTCGTGCGCGATGCCGTGCACTGTCGGTGCGCCGTGCGAGATTGCGCTCATGTCCGAGCTCTACGAAATCCGCGGAATCGGCCTGCGGTCCGTCATCACCGACCACCTGTTCCGCGTCGGCCCACAGACCATCCCCGACCTGCTCGACGCGCTCGAGTACCAGGGCTTCACCGTCGCGGGCCGCCCCGCCAAGACGGTGTCCGACGCTTTGCGGTGGGAGCGCGAACGGGGCCGCGTGCGGCTGGTCCGCCGCGGCAAGTACGCGCCGGCCGAGATGCCTCGGACGACCGAGCAACGCATCCACCGCCGCGCCATGGAATTGCGCGCCCGCGCTGGGATCGCCGCAGGCCGCGACGACGAACACTTCTGGGACCGGGTGGCGCTCTACCTGGACTAGCCCTGTAGCTGCGTGCGCAACCGCTGCAGATCCGCCGCCGTGAGCCCGCTGGCCTCCAGATAGCCTGTGAGAGAACCGAATTGGTCATCCACCGTGCCCAGCGCCGCTGCCAGGTACTGCTCGCGCACCCCCAGCACCGAATCCGTGAGCCGGGCCTCCGCGAGATCCAGCACCTCCGGCGACTCCGCCGCCCGGGCCCTCAGATTCGCCAGGATGCTCTCCCGCAGCTGGGGCACCGCCTCATTGCTGCGCAGGTAGTCCGCCATCACCGCCTCGCGCCCCACGCCTGCCGCCTCGAGCACCACCGCGGTCGTGAAGCCCGTGCGATCCTTACCCGCGAAGCAGTGCGCCAACACGCGTCGCCCCGAGCCAAGCAGCGTCACCACCTCGCGGACCGCCCGCTGCGCCAGCGGAGCGCTCGCGATCCGCCCGTACTCCTCGGTCATGTAGCGCGCCGCCGCGTCGGCGACCGACTCACCGTCGGACTTCTCGGTCATCATCCGCTTGAACGCGTGCTCGTGAGGCGCCTCGTCATCAGACGCCGTCGTCTCGACGAACGGCAGATGATGGATGTCGACCCCGTCGGGCACCAGCCCGGGACCATGACGCTCCAGCTCGCGCAGCGTGCGCAGATCGGCGACGTCGGTCACGCCGAACCCGCTCAACGCGGCACGCCCGGCGTCGTCGAGCTTGGACAGCTCGCTGGCGCGGAAGAAGCGGCCGGGCACGATGCCGGTCTGCTCGGCGACATCGCGGAAGTTCCAGGCGCCCGACAGCTCGTCGCCGGCCGAAGCCACTAGCTGGTCACCGCCACGCCCGTCGGGCGGCATGCCGCCGCGGCCAGCGCCGACTTCTCTTTGCCCAACTCGGCTCTGGCGATCGTGCGCATGTGCACCTCGTCGGGCCCGTCGAACAGCCGCATCGCTCGATGCCAGCCGTACATGCGGGCCAGCGGCACATCGTCACAGATGCCCATCCCGCCGTGCACCTGGATCGCGCGGTCGATGACGTCGCACGCCATCTTCGGCGCCACCGCCTTGATCTGCGCGACCAGCAGCTGGGCGTCCTTGTGCTTGTTGCCGACCTGGTCGATAGTCCACGCCGCCTTGTGGCACAGCATGCGTGTCTGATCGATCTGGTTGCGCGACAATGCAATCTGCTCCCGCACCACGCCCTGCTCGGCCAGCGGCTTGCCGAACGCGACGCGGCTCTGCACCCGGTCGATCATCAGCGCCAGCGCCCGCTCGGCCACGCCGATCGCGCGCATGCAGTGGTGGATGCGGCCCGGGCCCAACCGGGCTTGGGCGATCGCGAACCCGCTGCCCTCGGAATCGAGCAGGTTCGACGACGGCACTCGCACGTTGTCGAAGGAAACCTCGCAGTGGCCGTGCTGGTCCTGCCAGCCGAACACCGGCAGCGACCGCTCGATCGACACCCCCGGGGTGTCGACAGGCACCAGGATCATCGACTGCTGCTGGTGACTGGCCGCATCCGGGTTGGTACGACCCATCACGATCAGGATCTTGCACCGCGGATCGGCGGCACCCGAGATCCACCACTTGCGGCCGTTGATGACGTAGTCGTCCCCGTCGCGCAGCATCGTGGTCTCGATGTTGCGCGCATCGCTGGAGGCCACCGCCGGTTCGGTCATCGCGAACGCGCTGCGGATCTCGCCGGCCAGCAGCGGTTCGAGCCACTCCTTGCGCTGCTCTTCGGTGGCGAACAGATGCAGCGTCTCCATGTTGCCGGTGTCGGGGGCCGCGCAGTTGGTGACCTCCGGGCCGATCTCCATGCTCCAGCCCGTCAGCTCCGCTAGCGGCGCGTATTCGAGGTTGGTGAGCCCGGATTCGGCGGGCAGGAACAGATTCCACAGGCCGCGCTTCTTGGCTTCGGCCTTCAACTCCTCGACCACCGGCGGCACCGTGTGATCGTCGGGACCGGCCTCTCGGCGGTACCTCTCGTAGGACTCCTCGGCGGGGATGACGCGCTCGACCATGAACTCGGTCAACCGCGCGTGGTATTCGGCCCCTTTGGCAGACATCGCGAAGTCCATGCCCGCCACGATATGACACGTGTAAAACCAAGCAGCGACGAGGCGACATCGTTTGACCGGAAAGGCCGCGGGTACCCGGCGCGCCATGCCTTCTCTATGGACGGACGGGCGTCTGGAAGCCCCCACCTCGGCCGGCGGGATCGACGGCGTCACCGCCGCCGATGTCGTCGTGGTCGGCGCGGGGATCACCGGCCTGACCACCGCGCTGTTGCTGTCGCGCGCCGGCAAGTCGGTGGTCGTGGTCGAAGCCCGCCACGTGGGAGCGGCGACGACCGGCAACACCACCGGCAAGGTGAGCGTGCTGCAGGGCAGCAAGCTGGCCAGCATCGCCGGAAAGCACGGCACCGACACGTTGCGCGCCTATGTCACCGGCAACACCGAGGGCCGGGACTGGCTCGTGCGGCACTGCGAGGAACACGGGCTCAGCTACCAGCGCGAGGACGACCACGCGTACGCACAGAACGCGCAGGGGCTCAGCACGGTGCGCGACGTCCACGCGGCGTGCCGCGAGGCCGGACTGGATGCGCAATGGGTCGACGAGGCCGATGTGCCGTTCCCGTTCGCCGGCGGGGTGCGGCTGCGCGATCAGGCGCAGATCGACCCGATTCCCTACCTGTCCAGCCTGGTCACCGAATTCGAACGCCACGGCGGCATCCTGCTGCAGGGGGTGCGCGCCACCTCGGTGTCGGGCAGCGGGCCGCTGCGGGTGGCCCTGCGTCGGACCGCCGGCGAGCAGGACACCCGCGCCGCCGAGCACACCGTCACCGCGCAGCGCGTCGTGCTGGCCACTGGGATCCCGGTCCTCGACCGCGGCTTCTTCTTCGCTCGCATGGAGCCGAAACGCTCCTACTGCATGGCTTTTGACGTTCCCGGCGACATCACCCGATCGATGTACCTATCGGTCGACTCGCCGAGCCGCTCGGTGCGGTATGCACCCGGCGAGACCGGCGACAAGCTCATCGTCGGCGGTGCCGGCCACACCGTCGGGCGGTCCTCGCACCCGAAGAACGCCGTCACCGAACTGGCGCGTTGGGCGGCCCTGCACTTTCCCGGCGCCGTACAGACCCACTACTGGTCGGCGCAGGATTACCACCCGATCGACGAACTGCCCTACGTCGGGCCGCTGCTGCCGAAGATGGAAAACATCCTCGTGGCAACGGGATTCGACAAGTGGGGAATGACCAACGGGGTGGCCGCGGCGCTCGCGCTGTCGTCCCGCATCCTCGGCGGCCGCATGGACTGGGCGGCGGCGTTCGCCAGCTGGAGCCCGCACGAACTCACCGGCATCCCGACCGCGCTGCAGCTCAACATGGAGGTCGGGTTCCAGCTCGCCAAGGGGTGGATCTCCCCGCTCACCGCGTCGTCGGAGGTCCCCGAGGAGGGCCAGGGCGTGGTCAGCGGTGCGCCGTGGAAGATGACGGCCACCAGCGTCGTCGACGGCGTCACCCGCACGGTCTCCCCGGTGTGCCCGCACCTGGGCGGCGTCGTCAACTGGAACGACTCCGACCTCGCCTGGGAGTGCCCGCTGCACGGCTCGCGGTTCGCACCCGACGGCGCGCTCATCGAGGGCCCGGCCACCCGAGGGTTGACGGCGTCCCGATAGCTCAGCCACCGGGGATTCGCTATGGAATGCTGATCGCCATGGCGGAGCGGGTCAGCGTGGTGGTCGGCGATGACCACCCGATGTTCCGCGACGGCGTGGTCCGGGCGTTGCAGTCCAGCGGCTCCATCGAGGTGGTGGCCGAGGCCGACGACGGAACCGCCGCGCTGGCCGCCATCCGCGAGCACCGGCCCCAGGTGGCGCTGCTCGACTACCGCATGCCGGGGATGGACGGCGCCGCCGTTGCCGCCGCTGTGGTCCGCGACGCGCTGCCCACCCGGGTGTTGCTCATCTCCGCGCACGACGAATCGGCGATCGTGTACCGGGCGCTGCAGGACGGGGCGGCCGGATTCCTGCCCAAGGAGTCGACCCGCAGCGAACTGGTCAACGCGGTGCTCGACTGCGCGAAGGGCCGCGACGTGGTCGCGCCGAGCCTCGCCGCGGGACTCGCGGGCGAGATCCGGCGGCGCGCCGAACCCGACGCCCCGGCGCTGAGCCCGCGCGAACGAGAAGTCCTCGTGCTCATCGCAGGTGGCGCCAGCATCCCCGCGATGGCCAAGGAGCTGTTTTTGGCACCGTCGACGGTGAAAACCCACGTCCAGCGGCTCTACGAGAAGCTCGGCGTGAGCGACCGGGCCGCCGCGGTCGCCGAGGCGATGCGTCGCAAGCTGCTGGACTGACCCGAGATGGAGCGGGTGCGCCTCTGGCGCGACTTCCTGGCCGCCGAGCCGGTGCGCGTCTCGGCGCTGCTGCGCCTTCCCCTGATCGCTCTGATCGCCGTGCTCGTGTGGATCTGGGACGTCGACCACTGGCTGCCACAGCTCTACGCGGCGATCCTCGGTGTCTACGCGATCGGCGCCGTGGTGTGGTTGATCGCGGTGGTGCGCGGTCCGGTGCCGCGCTGGGCCGACTGGACGTCGATCGTCATCGACCTGACGGTCATCATCGCGCTGTGTTTGGTCTCCGGTGGCGCGACAGCGGCACTTCTGCCGGTGTTCTTCCTGCTGCCGATCTCGGTGGCGTTCCAGGACCGGCCCGGATTGTCGGCAATCTTCGGCGGGGTGACGGCGCTCGGCTACCTCGCGGTGTGGATCTTCTACTCCAAACGTGATGACCGCGTCGGTCTGCCCAACATGGTCTACACGCACTTCGGCTTCATGGTGTGGATGGCAGTGGCCACCACCGCGCTGAGCCTCGTGCTGGCCTGGCGCGCGGCCCGGCTGACCGCGCTGCAGGAGGTGCGCAGGCAGCTGGTGTCCGAGGCGATGCAGTCCGACGAGCGCCACAACCGCGAGGTCGCCGAGCACTTGCACGACGGGCCGCTGCAGACGCTGCTCGCCGCCCGGCTGGAACTCGACGAGGCCCGCGAGCGTCACGCCGACCCCGCGCTGGACCTCGTCTACACCGCGCTGCAGGAGACGGCCGCCGGGCTGCGCTCGACGGTGTCGGAGCTGCACCCGCAGGTGCTCGCGCAGCTCGGCCTCACCGCGGGCGTGCGAGAGCTGTTGCGGCAGTTCCAGACTCGCCACGACGTCGACGTCATCGCCGAACTCGACGAGGTCGGCCACCCGGCGTCGCAGACGCTGATGTACCGGGCGGCCCGTGAGCTGCTCACCAACGTCGGCAAGCACGCGGGTGCCACAAGGGTGCACGTCGACCTCGTACGTCGCGACGACCGCGTCATCCTGACCGTCGCCGACGACGGCTGTGGCTTCGATCCCGGTGTCGTCGGCCGCTCGCTGGCGGCCGGCCACATTGGACTCGGCTCGCTGCAGGCCCGGTTCGACGCGATGGGCGGATCGATGCACATCGAGTCGGCCGACGGACGCGGCAGCCGGATCGTCGCCACGTCACCACGCGAACCGATCGACGTTGTGTAGCGGAAGTGCGAGTGGCGGGCTACAGAACGTCGATCCGTCAGACGTGGCCGTGATTGTCTGACTCTCCCCCGCAAGCGGGAGGTGCCCCCACAACGCGGCTCGTCTCTCACCGCTTGATCGTCGTCAGACCGTCTGAGTCGCTCCCAGCGCCGCGTTGATCGCGTCGACCCGGTCTTTGGCGTCGCCGAACAGCATCTGCGTGTTCTCCCGGAAGAACAGTGGGTTCTGCACGCCGGCGTAGCCCGACGCCATCGACCGCTTGAACACGATGACGTTGTCGGCGTTCCACACCGTCAGCACCGGCATACCGGCGATCGGTGACCCCGGGTCCTCCGACGCCGCCGGGTTGACGGTGTCGTTGGCGCCGATGACCAGCACGACGGACGTGCCGTCGAAGTCGTCGTTGATCTCGTCCATCTCGAGCACGATGTCGTAGGGCACCTTCGCCTCGGCCAGTAGCACGTTCATGTGCCCGGGCAGGCGGCCGGCGACGGGGTGGATACCGAAGCGGACCTCGACACCACGCTCGCGCAGCTTGCGGGTCAGCTCGGCCACCCCGTACTGCGCCTGCGCGACGGCCATGCCGTAACCCGGCGTGATGATCACGCTGCTGGCGTTGGACAGCAGCTCCGCGGCGCCGTCGGCGGTGATCTCGCGGTGTTCGCCGTAGTCCTTGTCTTCGGACGGGCCGGCCTCGATCCCGAAACCGCCGGCGATGACGGAGATGAACGACCGGTTCATCGCCCTGCACATGATGTAGGACAGGTAGGCACCCGAGGAGCCGACCAGCGCACCGGTGATGATCAGCAGATCGTTGCCCAGCAGGAAGCCCGACGCCGCCGCGGCCCAGCCGGAGTAGCTGTTCAGCATCGACACCACGACCGGCATGTCGCCGCCGCCGATCGAGGCGACCAGGTGCCAGCCCAGCAGCAGCGCCAGCGCCGTGACGACGACGAGCAGCCACAGCTGCGGATCGATCACGAACCACACCGTCAACGCCGCGAACAGCACCAGCGCGCCCACGTTCAGCGCGTTCTTGCCCGGCAGCATCATCGGCGCGCTCTTGATGCGTGCCGACAGTTTCAGGTTGGCGACGATCGAGCCGGTGAACGTCACGGCGCCGATGAACACGCCGATCACGACCTCAGCCGAGTGGATGCCGAGCATGCCCTCGCTGCCGAGCTGGACGGCCTCGGCGCCGGCGAGATCCCGCTCGACATGCAGGTAGCCGTTCCAGCCGACCAGCACGGCGGCCAGGCCGACGAAGCTGTGCAGCAGCGCGATCAGCTCCGGCATGCCCGTCATCTCGACGACCTTGGCGCGCCACAGACCGATCGCGGCGCCGATGGCCATCGCGACCACCAGCAGCGCGAGCCCCAGCGGCTCGATGTGGCGGGCCAGCGCCAGCACGATCGTCGCGACCAGCGCGATCGCCATGCCGGCGATGCCGAACGAATTACCGGCGCGCGACGTCTCGTGCTTGGACAGGCCGGCCAGCGCCAGGATGAACAGCAGCGCGGCGACGACATAGGCGGCAGTGGCCGCGGTCTCCAGGGTGAACATGACTTAGCTCCTCGAGAACATGGCCAGCATGCGGCGGGTCACCGCGAAGCCGCCGAAGACGTTGATGCTGGCGAGCAGGATCGCGGCGAACGCGACCGCGGTGATGACGGGGTTGCCGTGTCCGATCTGCAGCAGAGCGCCGACGACGATGATGCCCGAGATCGCGTTGGTCACCGACATGAGCGGGGTGTGCAGCGCGTGGTGCACGTTGCCGATGACGTAGTAGCCGATCACGATCGCCAGCGCGAACACCGTCAGGTGGACCTGCAGCGCGGCGGGGGACAGGGCGATCAGCGCGAACAGCACGGCCGCGGCGGCGAACGTGATGCCCAGCCGCCGGCCCATCGACATCGGTTCCTTCGCGGGCTTCTGCGCGACGGGCTCGGCGGCCTTCGCGGCGGGCGCGGCCGAGACCTGCACCGGCGGCGGCGGCCAGGTGAGCTCGCCGTCGCGGACGACGGTCACCGACCGCTGCACGACGTCGTCGAAGTCCAGGGTGAGCTGGCCGTCCTTCTCCGGCGTGACCAGCTTGAGCAGATTGACCAGGTTGGTGCCGTAGAGCTGCGACGCGGTGGCAGGCAACCGGCCGGCGAGGTCGGTGTAGCCGATGATCGTGACGCCGTTGTCGGTGACGACGGCCTGGTCCTTGACCGTGCCCTCGACGTTGCCGCCGTTGGCGGCGGCCATGTCGACGATGACGCTGCCGGGCCGCATCGAGGCGACCATGTCGGCGGTGATGATCCGGGGCGCGGGCCGTCCGGGGATCAGCGCCGTGGTGATGATGATGTCGACGTCCTTGGCCTGGTCGGCGTACAGCTCGGCCTCGCGGGCCTTGTAGTCGTCGCCCATCTCCTTGGCGTATCCGGTCGCCGACACCTCGGCCGCGGCCGGATCGACAGCCAGGTACTCACCGCCCAGGGACTTGACCTGGTCGGCGACCTCGGGGCGCGGGTCGGTGGCGCGCACGATGGCGCCCAGGCTGCCCGCCGCGCCGATCGCGGCGAGGCCGGCCACGCCGGCGCCGACGACCAGGACCTTGGCCGGGGGGACCTTGCCCGCCGCGGTGACCTGCCCGGTGAAGAACCGGCCGAAACGGTGCGCGGCCTCGACCACCGCGCGATACCCGGCGATGTTGGCCATCGAGGACAGCACGTCGAGGGACTGCGCCCGCGAGATGCGGGGTACGGCGTCCATCGCCAGCACCGTGACGGGCCGCGCGGACAGTTTCTCCACCAGCTCAGGCTTGAGTGCCGGGGAGATCAGGCTGATGAGGGTGGCGCCGTCGCGCAGCAGGGCGATCTCGTAGTCGTTCGGGGCGTTGACCTTGAGGATGATGTCCCCGGCCCACGGGTCACCGATGGTGGCGCCGGCCTCGGTGTACGCCGCATCGGAGAAACTGGCGGCCGCACCTGCCCCGGACTCCACGGCTACCTCGTAGCCGAGCTTGAGCAGTTGCCCGACGGTCTGCGGGGTCGCGGCGACGCGCGTCTCCCCGGGCAGGGACTCTCTCGGTATCCCGATGATCATCGATGTCGATCCGATCTAGGCTTCGCGCACCGTGCCGCCGAAGGCACGTCGCTGGACGTGGAGGTTGACAGTCTAAAGAGACTCCCCGTGCAGCTCACAACCCGGAGCAGGGTCTCCCCCGCATGGGGGAGGCGCGGGGGATAGCCTCGCCCGGTGATCCGTCGCACCCCATTTCCCGCTGTTCGACGGCTGATGTTCTGATGCCGACGACGACTGCGGCACTGTCCTACGACCCCGCCGATCCCTTCGTCCTGACTGAGGTTCACGTCGACGAACCGCGCGGTCACGAGATCCTGGTGCGCATCGAGGCGTCGGGCATCTGCCACACCGACCTGGTGAATCGTGCTGTCGGAGCGGCAGACCGGCCGGTGCTGCTCGGTCATGAGGGCGCCGGGATCGTCGAGGCGGTGGGTGAAGCGGTCGACGGGGTACGGCCTGGCGACCGGGTCGTGCTGACGTTCCGGTCCTGCGGCCGCTGCCGCAACTGCGGGGCAGACAGACCGGCGTACTGCCGCGACGCATTGCGCCTCAACGGTTTCGGACAACGCACCGATGGATCGGCGCGCGTGACGGCAGGTGAGGCGCGGGTGCTCGACGGTTTCTTCGGTCAGTCCAGCCTGGCGGGTTACGCATTGAGCACGCCGGACAACACCGTGGTGGTGGGCGCCGACGTCGATCCCGTGGTGGCGGCGCCCCTCGGGTGCGGCTTCCAGACCGGGGCCGGTGCGGTGCTCAACCTGATGCGACCGCGCCCGGGCAGTTCGATGGTCGTATTCGGCGGTGGCGCAGTCGGTTTGGCGGGACTGCTGGCCGCGCTGGCCGCCGATGCGCAGACCGTGGTGGTGGTCGAACCGTCCCCGCAGCGCCGCGCCCTCGCGGAAAGCCTCGGAGCGCATGCCAGCCTGGCGCCCGGCGACGACGTCGTGAGCGCCGTGCGCGATCTCACCGGCGGAGGGGCCGACCACGCCCTGGACACCACGGGCCGGCCTGACGTCCTCGCCGACGCCGTCGCCGCACTGGCCGTCGGCGGATCGGCGGTGGCGGTCGGGCTGGGCGCCGGGGTGCCGGCGATCGACCTGCGGGACCTCGTGCTGCGCGGCAAGACCGTGCACGGCTGCCTGGAGGGCGACTCGGTACCTGTGACGTTCATCCCACGGCTGATCGAGCTCCATGCCGACGGGCGGCTGCCGATCGACCGGCTGATCACGGCGTTCCCGCACACCGAGGTCAACGACGCGCTGGCTGCACAGCACAGCGGAGGTGTCGTCAAACCCGTGCTCACCTGGTGAACAGCACTTAAATTCGCGCTGAGCACAGCGCTTCTCAGGTGCTGACGTGTCCGTCAGCATCTGCCGGTGTCTGTTTTCGTCGACATCACGCCCGAGGACGCCGCCACCGCGGCGCCCGACTCTGACGCGCGCTCGCGCGGGGGTCGGTGGCGGGGCCGGCTGACGCGTACGGCATTGCCGCTGCTGTCGGTCATCGTCTTCGGCGCGGTGTGGCAGCTCGCCGCGGCCAGTGGCATCTGGAACCAGACGTTCGTTCCGTACCCCGCCACGGTGTGGAAGGCGTTCCTCGATGTCGCCACCACGCACGACGGAACCCGTGGCTATGCAGGCTATCTGCTGTGGGAGCACCTCTACATGACGCTGCGCCGCGTGCTCGCCGGTGTCGTGATCGGCGTGGCACTCGGTGTCGTGCTCGGGCTGCTGATGGGCTCGGTGAGCTGGCTGCGCTCGGTCCTGGAGCCGTGGCTGACGTTCCTGCGCGCGCTGCCACCGCTGGCGTACTTCTTCCTGCTCATCATCTGGCTCGGCATCGACGAGGCGCCCAAGATCACGCTGCTGGCGCTGGCCGCGCTGCCGCCCGCCGCCGTGGCCACCACGGCCGCCGTCGTCGCCGCGCCCGTCGCGCTGCAGGAAGCCGCCCGAGCTCTCGGCGCGACACGGCGGCAGGTGATCCGCGACGTCGTGATCCCGTCCGCACTGCCCGAGACGTTCACCGGGATTCGGCTGGCCGTCGGGATGGCGTACTCATCGGTGGTCGCCGCCGAGTTGTTCAACGGCATCCCCGGAATCGGCGGACTGGTCAAAGACGCGAGCAACTACAACAACACCCCCGTCGTGCTGGTCGGCATTTTCGCGATCGGCTTCTCGGGTCTGGTCATCGACGGTCTTCTGCGCGCCCTCGAGCGGCGCGCGGTCCCCTGGAGAGGAAAGATATGAAGCTGAAATGGTCTCTTGCCGTGCTGATCTCGGCATTGGTCTCGGTGCTCACACTGAGCGGGTGCTCGGTCGGTAACAGCGGTCAGGATGCGTCGAAGGAGACGATCCGCATCGGCTACCAGGCGTTCCCCAGTGGGGATCTGATCGTCAAGAACAACAAGTGGCTCGAGCAGGCGCTGCCGGACTACAACATCAAATGGACGAAGTTCGACTCAGGCGCTGATGTGAACACCGCGTTCATCGCCAAGGAACTCGACTTCGGCGCGCTGGGGTCGAGCCCGGTGGCGCGTGGCCTGTCGGCTCCGCTGAACATCCCGTACAAGGTGGCGTTCGTGCTCGACGTCGCAGGTGACAACGAAGCACTGGTGGCGCGCAACGACAGCGGCGTCGACACGATCGCACAGCTCAAGGGCAAGCGCATCGGCACTCCGTTCGCGTCGACCGCGCACTACAGTCTGCTCGCTGCACTGAATGAGAACGGACTGTCCCCCAGCGACGTTGCACTCGTCGACCTGCAGCCGCAGGCCATCCTTGCGGCGTGGGAGCGCGGCGACATCGACGCGGCCTACACCTGGCTGCCGACGCTGGACCAGTTGCGCAAGACCGGCAAGGATCTGATCACCAGCCGGCAGCTGGCCAAGAGCGGAAAGCCCACGCTCGATCTGGGCGCGGTCTCCGACGATTTCGCCGCGCGTCATCCCGACGTCGTCGACGTCTGGCGCCAGCAGCAAGCCCGCGCACTGACAGTGATCCACCAGGATCCGACCGCCGCCGCCACAGCCATCGCCGCCGAGATCGGCTTGAGTCCCGAGGACGTCGCCGGGCAGCTGAAGCAGGGCGTGTACCTGACTCCTGATGAGGTCGCATCAGCGGAATGGCTTGGCGCAGAGGGCAAACCGGGCAACATCGCGGCGAACCTGCAGAGCGCCTCGCAATTCCTGGCCGAGCAGAAGCAGATTCCGGAGGCGGCGCCGTTGCAGACGTTCTCCGATGCCGTGTACACGAAGGGCCTGCCGAGTGTCCTCGCGCAGTGATGTGATTGCGCTGCATTCGGTCTCACACCGATACGGCAGCGGATCGAACGCGGTGACCGCCGTCGGGCCGGTGGATCTGACCGTCGAGCCAGGCTCTTTCGTGGTGCTCGTCGGTGCGTCCGGTTGTGGCAAATCCACGCTGCTGCGTCTGCTCGCCGGATTCGAGTCACCGACGCAGGGTTCGGTTCAGATCGGCGGTGCGGCACCGACTCCCGGGGTCAGTGCAGGCGTCGTGTTCCAACAGCCGCGGTTGTTCCCGTGGCGGACCGTGGGCGGCAACGTGGAGCTGGCGCTCACCTACGCGAAGGTGCCGCGCGAGCGACGGGCCGAGAGGCGTGACGAGCTGCTCGACCGGGTGGGGCTGTCCGGTTTGGCCACACGCCGCATCTGGGAGATCAGTGGCGGACAGCAGCAGCGCGTCGCGATCGCCAGGGCGCTCGCGGCCGAGACGCCGCTGTTCCTGCTCGACGAGCCGTTCGCCGCGTTGGATGCACTGACCCGGGAACGGCTGCAGGAGGATGTGCGGGCGGTGAGCGCCGAATCCGGGCGCACCACGGTCTTCGTCACGCACAGCGCCGACGAGGCGGCGTTCCTGGGGTCGCGGATCATCGTGCTCAGCCGCCGACCGGGGACGGTCGCGCTCGACATTCCCGTCGACCTGCCGCGCTCGGGGGTCGATCCCGACGAGTTACGGCGATCGCCGGAGTACGGCCGGTTGCGGGCCGAGGTCGGCCGCGCGGTCAAGGCCGCCGCGGCCTGATCGTCCGTCTGGTCTTGGCATCGGGTCGGGTCTCGAAACGGCACCGAAACCGCATCGACTGCGACCGGACCGGTGCGCCCGCTGGGCTGTGAGCCGCACGATATCGGCGTGAGCATGGTGGTCGAGCGAGGTCTGGCGAGGTGCCCGCGGTGCGTGTCGATGGCCGACTACGTCTTCATCGAAACCGCACCGCACGGAATGCGATACGAGGTGCGCTGCCGCAAATGCGGTGAGCGCTACCTCGAGGACATGTGGCCCGCCCCCGGGGCCGAACTCGTGCATGTCGAACGTCCACTGCTGTGGCCGCCGGACCTCGAGCCGGTGCCGCCGCGGGACTGGGCCGCCGAGATCCGCGGCCATGCGTCGGCTCTGGTGGAGTGGAGCCGTGCCGAGATCGACGAAATGGTGCGGCGCACTCGCACAATTGCGCCCAAACGTCGGTTTGGGCGGATGGTGGCTGCGGACTAGACCGGCGGGTAAGACGGTGGCGGGTACACCCCGCGCAGGATCCAGGCGAACCAGTTGATGCCGTACTCGAGCTCGTCGCTCGCGTCGTAATCGGGATTCGGGTCCACCGCAATACCTCCGTCGCCTGGGGCGTGCACGCTGCCGACGAGTCTAGACCGCGCGAGACCCGGGTCACAGGGCAACCAGCGAGACCGAACCAACCAGTTAGTAGAGCGCGGGCTCGTCGGCCTTCTAGAGTGACACCATGTCAGAGACCGCCGCGGCATCCGGGACGGGCAACGGGATGTCCCGCCGAGAAGAGTTGTTGGCCGTCGCGACCAGGCTGTTCGCGGCGCGGGGTTACCACGGCACGCGGATGGACGACGTCGCCGACGCGGTCGGGCTGAACAAGGCGACCGTCTACCACTACTACGCGAGCAAGGCGCTGATCCTCTACGACATCTACAAGGGGGCGGCGGACTTCACCGTCGACGCACTGCACGACGATCCATCGGCGTCGGCCCGCGAGACGATCTACCACTTCACGCGGCGCCTGCTGGTCGGGATCGCCAGCGACATCGAACGCGCCGCCGTGTACTTCCAAGAAGGCCCGTACATCACCGAGTGGTTCACCGAGGAGCAGGTGGCCTACATCCGGGAGAAAGAGACTCAGGTCTACGAGCACGTGCGCGACGTGATCGACCGTGGCATCGCCAGCGGCGAGTTCTACGACTGTGATTCCCACGTGCTCGCGCTCGGGTACATCGGCATGACCCTCGGGTCCTACCGCTGGCTGCGCCCGCACGGCCGCCGCACCGCTCAGGAGATCGCCGTCGAGTTCAGCACCGCGCTGCTGCGTGGGCTGATCCGCGACGAGGCGGTGCGCGAGACCACGCCGCTCGGCGTGGACCAGGCGCAGTCGCGCGCGGACGCCTAGCGGGGCCTGCGGAGGAACTCCGTCAGCACGTTCACCATCGCGGGGATCGCACCGCGGGTGCCGGGCTCTCCTGGGCACCACCCCGCACACGCCCGATCAGGTTGCCCGCCGGGTCCGTCCACACCTCGTCGACCAGAGGCGTGAGTTCCCGTCGGCAGATGTCCCGCACGGCGTCCTCCTGCCCGCACGGCCCGTACGCGAAGAGCAGCTCTTGCAGGAGCGGTCGGTAGTCCGACGTCGGCACTGTCACCGCGTAGCAGTTGCCGATGAGGTGCACTTCAAACGGCACTGAGCGGCCAGCGGTGGGGTATCCGCGCAGGCGTGACGATCCGCATCGGCACCTCGGGGTGGTCCTACGACCACTGGATCGGGGTGCTCTACGAACGGGGCCTGCCCGCAGCGCAGCGGCTGGCGCGCTACGCCGCCGAGTTCGACACCGTCGAACTCAACGGCAGCTTCTACCGGTGGTCACCGGACGCCTGGTTCGCCCGCTGGCGTGACCAGCTGCCACCGGGTTTCCTGATGGCGGTCAAAGCACCCCGCGGCCTGACACACGCGCGCCGGCTGCGGTCTCCCGAGATCTGGATCGAGCGGCTGCACCGCGGGTGGGGCGAACTCGGCGACCGTGCCGGCCCGTTGCTGGTGCAGTTGCCGCCGACGTTGGAGGCCGACCTGGATGCCCTCGACCGCCTCGATCACTTCCTCGCGGTGATGCCCGCCGCGATCCCCGTCGCCGTCGAATTCAGGCATCCGTCGTGGCACGAGCCGGCCGCGTTCGAGGTGCTGGAACGACACGCGGCGGCCTACGTGGTGATGAGCGGATCGGGTCTGCCGTGCGTTCTGCGCACGACGGCGTCGTTCGTCTACGTGCGGCTGCACGGACCCGACCCCGGCGCGCTGTACGGCGGCTCCTACAGCGATGACGACCTGCACTGGTGGGCCGACCGCGTGCGGGAATGGAATGCCCAGGGCCGCAACGTCTTCGTCTACTTCAACAACGATCTCGGCGGCAACGCCGTCCGCAATGCCCGCGACCTGAAGAACGAGCTGGGTTTGACAGCATCGGCTCCGGGGTAGACCACCTCGCCATGAAGGCCCCACGGATTCTCACCCGAGCACGCGCCTTCGTGCGCGCGGGTTACCCCGCAGCGGCTCCCCGGCACGGCTACGTCGCAGCGCTGGCGTTGCTTCCCCCGTCGACGAGGAGTGCCGGGCGCTGATCGACACCGTCGTCCGGTGGCTGTTGACCACCGGGGTGCACATCGCGCTGGCGCTGGTGTTCGCCGTGCTCGCCGCCCGGGCGATCCGCGCGGTCGCACGACGCATCAGCCGCCGGCTCACCGCCCGCGGGGATGGGACGCGCTCACAGAGTTCCAGCCACCGGCAGACATTGGTGTCCGTCGTCGCCTCGGTCGCCATCACCCTGCTCTATGTGGGGCTGAGTCTCGACATCGCGGCTGCGCTGGGCTTTCCGATCGGCTCCCTGGTCGCGCCCGCCGCGGTGCTCGGCGGTGCGCTCGGCTTCGGCGCGCAGCGCATCGTGGGAGATCTGCTCAGCGGTTTCTTCGTGATCACCGAAAAGCAGTACGGATTCGGCGATCTCATCGAGCTCACGATCACCGGCGGTGGCACCGCGCGCGGCACCGTCGAAGCCGTCACATTGCGGATCACCAGACTGCGCACCGGCGATGGTGAGGTCTACACGATTCCCAACGGCACGATCGTCAAAGCGCTCAACCTGTCCAAGGACTGGGCGCGCGCCGTGGTGGACATCCCCTTGCCCGCGACCGCCGACATCGTCGCCGTCAACGACGTGCTGCGCGACGTGTCGGCGCAGGCGATGGGAACCGACCGCCTCGCCCACCTGCTGCTCGACGAGCCGCAGGTGATGGGTGTCGAGAGCATCCAGGTGGACACCATCAACGTGCGGATGGTGGCACGCACGCTGCCGGGCAAGCAGTTCGAGGTCAGCCGCGAACTGCGGGCTCTCGTCGTGCCCGCGCTGCGCCGGGAGGGCATCGCCGCGCCGGCATGAGGCAGTGCGGTAACTCGCTATGCTCAGCCGATGCCGCTGGTGAGTAAGACCGTGGAGGTCGCAGCCCCCGCCGAGTCGATCATGGCGATCGTCGCCGACTTCGAGGCCTACCCGCAGTGGAACGAGGAGATCAAGGGCTGCTGGATCCTTGCCCGCTACCCCGACGGCAGGCCGAGCCAGCTGCGGCTCGACGTCGTCGTGCAGGGCCAGGCGGGCACCTTCATCACCGCGGTCTACTACCCGGGCGAGAACCAGATCTTCACGATGCTGCAGCAGGGCGATCACTTCGAGAAGCAGGAGCAGAAGTTCTCCGTCGTCGCGATGGGGCCGACCTCGCTGCTGACCGTCGACCTCGATGTCGAGACCACGCTGCCGCTGCCCAAACCGATGGTGAAGAAGGCGATCAGCGACACGCTCGACTACCTCGCCGACAATCTGAAGGCGCGGGCCGAGCAGCTCGCTGCCTAGGCCGAGGTGCCCCACCGGCCGATCCGGTCGAGATAGGCCAGCAGGCGCGCCAACCCGTCGGCGAACTGCTCCTCGGTCAGTCGCACCACGGTCGCGACGTCGCGCCGTCGCAGCGCATCGATCATGACCTCGTGGCCGGCCACCGCGTCGACGCCCCAGCGAGGATCGGCGGCGAACACGTGCGGTGGCAGGTAGCGGCTGGCGTGCAGCAGGAACCAGGAGAGCTTGATTCGCCCCGACGCGCGGTTGACGGCCCGGTGAAACGCGAACTCGGCCCGCGCGATCTCGTCGGGGTCGTCACGGTGCACGGCGCGTGCCAGCGCGGCGTTGAGCTCGACGAGCTGCTCGATCTGCGTGTCGTCGATGCGCCGGGCCGCGGTGGTCACGAGCTCCCGCGCGATCGTCGACTGAATCCAGAAGATGTCTTCGATGTCGGTCCGCGACAACGGCATCACCCGGTGGCCGCGATGCCGCTCCAGCTCGACCATGCCTTCGCCGCGCAGCGTCCGCAGCGCCTCCCGGACCGGGGTGATGCTCACGCCGAGGCGCGCAGCCGTCTCATCGAGCCGGATGAACGTGTCCGGCCGCAGCACCCCCGTCATGATCTCGGTGCGCAGCCGGCCGGCCACCTCGTCCGACATCTGCTCCCGCCGAACCCTGCTCGACAGCTGGCCCGATGACAAGGGCCCGGCCGGAGCTGACATGCGACGCCGCCCTTCCCCCGGGGTGCGACGGGTTGTCCCGGCGCCGCCTGAGCCATAGTGTGACCGAGGCAACACAATGTTTGATCAAATATCATCACCGCGCAACTCACGACTTCCCCGACTTCCCCGACTTCCAAGGACGACGGAGCGACCCTGGTGACCACCGAAGTGGAGCAGCCGTACCTGGCCCGCAGGCAGAACTGGGCCAACCAGTTGTCCCGGCATGCGCTGATGCAACCCCAGGGCACCGCGCTGCGGTTCCTCGGCGCCACCACCACCTGGGCCGATCTCGACCGCCGCGTGACCGCGCTCGCGGGGGCGCTGCATCAGCGAGGTGTCGGCGCAGGCGACCGGGTGCTGATCCTGATGCTCAACCGGCCCGAGTTCATCGAGGCGATGATCGCCGTCAACAAGCTCGGTGCGATCGCCGTTCCGGTGAATTTCCGGATGACCCCGCCGGAGATCGCGTTCCTGGTGTCGGACTGCAGCGCCGCGATCGTGGTGACCGAACCCGTCCTCGCCGGGGTGGCCACCGCGGTACGTGACCTCGACGCCACGCTGCAGACGGTCGTCGTCGCAGGCGGTGATACCGATGCAGCGGTACTCGGCTACGAGGATCTGGTCGCCGAGGCTGTCCCGTGTCCCACTGTCGACGTCCCGGACGACTCTCCGGCGCTGATCATGTACACCTCCGGGACCACCGGTCGACCCAAGGGTGCGGTGCTGACGCACAACAACCTGGCTGGTCAGGCAATGACGCACCTGTTCACCAACGGGGTGGACCTCAGCCACGACGTCGGTTTCGTCGGGGTGCCGCTGTTCCACATCGCGGGCGTGGGCAGCACGATCGTCGGACTGCTCCTCGGCCGGCCGACGGTCATCTATCCGCTGGGCGCATTCGACCCCGACCAACTGCTCGACGTGCTCGCCGCGGAGAAGGTGACCGGCATCTTCCTGGTGCCGGCCCAGTGGCAGGCGGTGTGCGCGGCGCAGCGCGCCCGCCCCCGCGACCTGGCGCTGCGGGTGCTGTCCTGGGGTGCCGCACCCGCCTCGGACACCTTGCTGCGGGAGATGGCCGAGACGTTCCCGGGCGCCGCGATCCTGGCAGCGTTCGGACAGACGGAGATGTCTCCGGTGACGTGCATGCTCTCGGGCGAGGACGCGCTGCGCAAGCTCGGTTCGGTGGGCAGGGTGATCCCCACGGTGTCGGCGCGTGTGGTCGACGACGAGATGAACGACGTTCCGGTGGGTCAGGTCGGCGAGATCGTCTACCGCGCGCCGACGCTGATGGCCGGTTACTGGAACAACCCCGAGGCCACCGCCGACGCCTTCGCCGGCGGCTGGTTCCATTCCGGAGACCTGGTCCGCCAGGACGCCGACGGCTACATCTGGGTCGTCGATCGCAAGAAGGACATGATCATCTCGGGCGGGGAGAACATCTACTGCGCCGAGGTGGAGAACGCGCTCGCCGCGCACCCGGACATCGCCGAAGCGGCCGTCATCGGCCGGCCGGATCCGAAGTGGGGCGAGGTGCCGGTAGCTGTGGTGGCCCTGCGGCCTTCGCTGACACCTCAGGAGGACACGGCGTTGTCCCTCGCTGATCTCGACGGCTTCCTGACCGAGCGGCTGGCCCGCTACAAGCACCCCCGCGCCCTCGAAATCGTCGAGGCACTACCCCGCAACCCGGCCGGCAAGGTGCTCAAAACGGAGCTGCGGGCTCGGTTCGGCTCCGGCGCGGCCGCGGCGCCCGGAGTTGACGCTGGCGAAAGTTCCACGCGGACAACGATTTCGACGGGGCAGCGGTGAGATCAGCACGAGGGGGAGCCATTGCTAACGGTTGAGTGCGCAATCGCGCCGATGCGGTACGAAGCGTCCCCGCCATCGGGTACAGTCCGGTGGTCCGTCTTACTACCGACCGGTAGGGAGACAGACCTCACATCTTTGGGGTCGGGCCGGGAAGGGAGCGTGCGACAGGTGCTGCCGGTGCGCTACATGTCCGATGGTCTCGTCGCGGAGACTTCGCGGTGACGACCGATTCCAACCTGACGGGCTACGTGCGCGATCAGGCCAGGCCCGCGTTGACCGCGGTCGGCGGATTCGTCCGCATGTGCGTGCTCGTCGGCAAGGCCACGCTGCGGCCGCCGTTCCAATGGCGCGAGTTCATCCTGCAGAGCTGGTTCCTGCTGCGCGTCGCGTTCCTGCCCACCGTCGCGGTGTCCATTCCGCTGACAGTGCTCCTCATCTTCACGCTGAACATCCTGCTCACCGAGTTCGGCGCGGCGGACATCTCCGGCGCCGGTGCCGCGCTCGGCGCGGTCACCCAGCTCGGCCCTCTGGTGACGGTGCTGGTGGTCGCCGGTGCAGGATCGACCGCGATCTGCGCCGACCTCGGCGCCCGGACCATCCGCGAGGAGATCGACGCCCTCGAGGTTCTCGGAATCGACCCCATCCACCGCCTGGTGGTGCCCCGCGTGATCGCCTCCACGTTCGTCGCGATGTTGCTCAACGGTGCGGTGATCACGATCGGCCTGGTCGGCGGCTTCATCTTCGGTGTGTATCTGCAGAACGTGTCGGCAGGTGCGTACGTGTCGACGCTGACCCTGGTCACCGGCCTGCCGGAGGTGCTCATCTCCTTGGTCAAGGCGCTGACGTTCGGCCTGATCGCCGGGCTGGTCGGTTGCTGCCGCGGGCTGACGTGCGCCGGCGGCGCCAAGGGCGTGGGAACCGCCGTGAACGAGACCCTGGTGCTCTGCGTGATCGCGCTGTTCGCGGTCAACGTCGTGCTGACCACCATCGGCGTGAAATTCGGAACGGGGAGCTGACATGTCCACCGCTGCCGTTTTGCGTTCTCGCTTTCCCCGCGGGGTCGCCACCGCCCAGAAGCTGGCCGGGGCGCCCGCCCGCGGGCTCGACTCGATGGGCCACGTCGCGTGGTTCGTCGTCACCGCGGTCGGCTCCATCGGCCACGCAGTTCGCTACTACCGCAAAGAGATGCTGCGCCTGGTCGCCGAGATCGGCATGGGTACCGGTGCGATGGCCGTCATCGGTGGCACGGTCGCCATCGTCGGCTTCGTCACGCTGTCGGGCTCGTCGCTGGTGGCCATCCAGGGCTTCGCGTCCCTGGGCAACATCGGTGTCGAGGCGTTCACCGGCTTCTTCGCGGCCCTGATCAACGTCCGGATCGCCGCACCCGTGGTCGCGGGGCAGGCGTTGGCGGCGACCGTCGGCGCCGGCGCCACCGCCGAGCTGGGAGCCATGCGGATCAGCGAGGAGATCGATGCCCTCGAGGTGATGGGCATCAAGTCCATCTCGTACCTGGTGTCCACGCGCATCGTCGCGGGATTCATCGTGATCATCCCGCTCTACGCGATGGCGATCATCATGAGCTTCCTGTCGGCCCAGGTCACCACGACACTGATCTACGGGCAGTCGACCGGTACCTACGAGCACTACTTCCGGACGTTCCTGCGGCCGGACGACGTGTTCTGGTCATTCGTGCAGGCGGTCATCATCTCGGTCATCGTGATGCTCAACCACTGCTACTACGGCTTCTATGCCAGCGGCGGCCCGGTCGGCGTGGGTGAGGCCGTCGGCCGCTCGATGCGGGCCTCGCTGATCGCGATCGTCTGTGTGGTCCTGTTCGCCTCGTTGGCGCTCTACGGCGTCGACCCGAACTTCAATCTGACGGTGTAGCGATGACAGCTCCCGTCAACAGCAAGCGCACCCCGCCCTACAAGCTGGCCGGCCTCGTGCTCGCCCTCATCACGATCGTGGTGCTGGTGCTGGTCTTCTTCCAGTTCCGCGGCGACTTCCTGCCGCGCACCCAGCTCACGATGATGGCGGCCCGCTCGGGTCTGTCCATGGACCCGGGCGCCAAGGTCACCTACAACGGCGTCGAGATCGGCCGGGTCGGCGAGGTCGAGCAGGTCACCGTCGGTGACGAGCCCCGGGCCAAGATCGTGCTCGAGGTCGACCCCAAGTACCTCGACCTCATTCCGCAGAACGTCAACGCCGACATCAGCGCCACCACGGTGTTCGGCAACAAGTACGTGTCGTTCTCGTCGCCGAAGGACCCGTCGCCTCAGCGGATCAACGGCTCCGACGTCATCGACGTCACCAAGGTGACCACCGAGTTCAACACGCTGTTCGAGACCGTGGTGTCGGTCGCCGGACAGGTCGACCCGATCAAGCTGAACCAGACTCTCACCGCGACGGCGCAGGCGCTCGACGGGCTCGGCGACCGGTTCGGCCAGTCGATCATCAACGGGAATCAGATCCTCAGCGAGATCAACCCGCAGATGCCGCAGCTGCGCCGTGACAACCAGCTTCTCGCCGATCTCGGTGAGGTGTACGCCGACGCCGCGCCCGACCTGTTCGACGGGCTGCAGAACGCGGTCACCACCGCGCGGACCCTCAACGAGCAGCAGGGCAACGTCGACCAGGCGCTGATGGCCGCGGTCGGGTTCGGCAACAACGGCGGCGAGATCTTCGAGCGTGGCGGTCCCTACCTGCAGCGCGGACTGAAGGACCTGGTGCCCACCTCCGCGCTGCTGGACGAGTACAGCCCCGCGCTGTTCTGCACCATCCGCAACTACCACGACGTCGAGCCCAAGGTCGCCGCGTCGCTGGGCGGCAACGGCTACTCGCTACGCCTGCACTCCGAGCTGCTGGGGCTCGGTTCAGGCAACGCCTACGTCTACCCCGACAATCTGCCGCGGGTGAACGCCAAGGGCGGACCCGAGGGCCGTCCGGGCTGCTGGCAGCCCATCACCCGCGATCTGTGGCCGGCGCCGTACCTGGTGATGGACACCGGAGCGTCGATCGCGCCGTACAACCACCTGGAACTGGGCCAGCCGCTGCTCACCGAGTACGTCTGGGGCCGCCAAGTCGGGGAGCACACGATCAACCCATGAAAATCACCGGAACCGCGATCAAACTGGGGGCCTTCTCCCTGGTGCTGCTGCTGTTCACCGCGATCATCATCGTGGTGTTCGGTCAGATGCGCTTCGACCGCACGACCAGCTACTCGGCGGTCTTCACCAACACCAGTGGCCTGCGTTCCGGGCAGTTCGTCCGTGCCTCGGGCGTGGAGGTCGGCAAGGTCAAGGACGTCAAGATCATCGACGGCGGCACCAAGGCCCAGGTCGACTTCGACGTGGACCGCTCGCTGGAGCTGTTCGACGAGACCACCGCATCGGTGCGCTACCTCAACCTGATCGGCGACCGTTACCTGGAGCTCAAGCGCGGCGACAGCAACACGCGGCTGCAGCCCGGCGGCACCATCCCTGTCGAGCGCACCGAGCCGGCACTCGATCTCGATGCACTGATCGGTGGCTTCCGCCCGGTGTTCCAGTCGCTCGATCCCGACAAGGTCAACACGATCGCGCAGTCGATCGTCACGGTGTTCCAGGGCCAGGGCGGCACCATCAGCGACATCTTAGACCAGACCGCGTCGCTGACCTCCGCGTTGGCCGACCGCGACCAGGCCATCGGGGAAGTGATCAACAACCTCAACACCGTGCTGGCCACCACCGTCAAGCACCAGCAGCAGTTCGACGACACGGTCAAGAACTTCGAGACCCTGATCACCGGGTTGAAGAACCGGGCCGATCCGATCGCCAAGTCGGTGGCCGACATCAGCGACGCCGCGGGCACGATCGCCGATCTGCTGGCCGACAACCGGCCGCTGCTGCAGCAGACCACCAGCAAGCTCGAGATCCTCCAGCAGCCGCTGGTCGATCAGAAGGATCAGCTCAACGACCTGCTGGTCCGGGTACCGACCGCGCTGAAGATCATCGGTCGCGCCGGTGGCATCTACGGTGACTTCTTCAACTTCTATGCCTGCGACGTGACGCTGAAGCTCAACGGGTTGCAGCCCGGCGGGCCGGTGCGCACGGTCAAGGTGTGGAGCCAGCCCTCGGGTAGGTGCACGCCACAATGAGAGTTCTCGAGGGTTCCAACCGCGTCCGCAGCGGGTTGATGGGCGTCATCCTGCTGGTCATCGTCATCGGTGTCGGGCAGAGCTTCACCAATGTGCCGATGCTGTTCGCGCAGCCGACGTACTACGCCGAGTTCTCCGACACCGGCGGCATCAACGCCGGCGACAAGGTGCGGATCGCCGGTGTCGACGTCGGACTCGTGGAGTCGACGGAGATCTCCGGCGACAAGGTCGTGATCGGCTACTCGCTCGGTGGCACCGAGATCGGCACCAAGAGCCGTGCCGCGATCCGCACCGACACCATCCTGGGCCGGCGCAACATCGAGATCGAGCCGCGCGGTGACGAGCCACTACGCGCCAACGGCACGCTTCCGCTGGGCCAGACCTCGACGCCGTACCAGATCTACGACGCGTTCTTCGACCTGAGCAACTCGGCGTCGAACTGGGACACCAAGACGGTGCGCGACTCGCTCAACGTGCTGTCGGAGACCATCGACCAGACCTATCCCCACCTGAGCGCCGCGCTGGACGGGGTGGCCCGGTTCTCCGACACCATCGGCAAGCGCGACGACCAGGTCAAGCAGTTGCTGAACAACGCCAATCGGGTCGCCGGCGTGCTCGGCAACCGCAGCGAGCAGATCAACGCGCTGTTCGTGAACGCGCAGACGCTTCTCGCGGCGGTCAACGAGCGCAACTACGCGGTCAGCCAGCTGCTGGAGCGGGTGGGCAAGTTCTCCACCCAGGTCAAGGGCTTCATCGACGACAACCCGAACCTCAACCACGTGCTCGAGCAGCTGCGCACCATCAGCGACGTGCTCAACGAGCGCAAGTTCGACCTCGTCGACGTCTTGACCACGCTGTCGAAGTTCACCGCGTCGCTCGGTGAGGCTGTCGCGTCGGGCCCCTACTTCAAGGTGATGCTGTCGAACCTGGCCCCGTACTGGATTCTCCAGCCGTACGTCGACGCCGCGTTCAAGAAGCGTGGCATCGATCCCGAGCAGTTCTGGCGCAACGCCGGCCTGCCCGCGTTCCGATTCCCCGACCCGAACGGAACCGGCTTCACCAACGGCGCGCCACCGCCCGCGCCGACGCCGCTGGAAGGCACCCCGGAGAACCCGGGACCGGCCGTCGTGCCCGGCTCGCCGTGCTCGTACACCCCGCCCGCCGACGGATTGCCCCGGCCGGGGAACCCGTTGCCGTGCGCCGGCCTGACCGTCGGTCCGTTCGGGGACAACCCGTACGGCCCGAACTACGCAGGCCAGGGCCCCAACGTCGCGACATCGGCGCCGAACCCGAACGGACCGCAGCCCACACCCGGGATGCCGGCCGCCGCAATCCCGGGTCAGCTGTCGCCGAACGTGCCCGGGGCGAGGCCGCCGCTGCCGCCGGCCCCACCCGGCGCTCGCACGGTGCCGTTGGCGCCGCAGCCGTCGCCGCCGGACTTCACGCCCGGCATCGCGCCGCTGCCGCCGGCGCTGAACGGTCCGCCGCCGCCACCCGGCCCGGGTCCGCAGCCGGCCCCGGCGGGCCAGCCGGTGTTGCCGGGCAATCCACCGTTCCTGCCGCCGGGCTCGCAAGGTTGAGGGGGTGCAGAGCTAGATGTCGACGATCTTCAATGTGCGAAACCTGAAGGTGCCAGGCGTGTCCCGAACGGCGCTGGTGATCGGCACCGTGGTGCTGATCGCCGCGATCGTGGCCGCGTTCTTCGGCTGGAAGGCCTATCAGCGGCTGACCAAGAACACGGTGACGGCCTACTTCACCCAGACCCTCGCGCTGTATCCGGGGGACAAGGTGCAGATCATGGGTGTCCAGGTCGGCAAGATCGAATCGATCGAGCCCGACGGCGACAAGATGAAGGTGACCTTCAACTACGAGAAGAAGTACAAGGTCCCCGCTAATGCCACCGCCTCGATCCTGAACCCGAGCCTGGTCGCCTCGCGCACCATCCAGCTCGCCCCGCCGTACACGGGCGGCCCGGTGCTGGAGAACGGCGCTGTTATCAACCTGGACCGCACCCAGGTGCCGGTCGAGTACGACGACCTGCGCGACTCCCTGGACAAGTTGCTCACCGATCTGGGGCCCACGCCTGCGCAGCCCAAGGGTCCGTTCGGCGACATCATCGAATCGGCCGCCGATGGTTTCGCCGGTAAGGGCGAACAACTGAACAAGACACTCAAGGGCCTGTCGGAGGCGCTGTATGCGCTCAACGAGGGTCGTGGCGACCTGTTCAGCGTGGTCAAGAGCCTGGCGTTGTTCGTCAACGCGCTCTACAAGAGCGATCAGCAGTTCGTGGCGCTCAACAACGACCTTGCGAAGTTCACCAACGCGTTCACCAACACCGACCGCGAGGTGGCCGACGCCCTGCAGGACCTCAATCAATTGCTCGCGACCACACGGGATTTCATTGGCAAGAACGGCGAGGTGCTGGCCCACGACGTCGACAACCTGGCCGACGTGACCAACGCGATCCTGCAGCCTGAGCCCCGTGACGGTCTGGAGACGGGACTGCACGTGTTACCGAACCTGGGCGCCAACGTCGTGAACATCTCGGCGCCGAACGCAGGCGGCATAATGAGCGTGCCGGTGATCAACAATTTCGCGAACCCGATGCAGTTCATCTGCAGCGCGATCCAGGCCGGTAGCCGGCTGGGTTACCAGGAGTCCTCGGAGTTGTGCGCCCAGTACCTAGGCCCGATCCTGGACGCGATCAAGTTCAACTACCTGCCGTTCGGTGCGAACCAGCTGCAGGCGGCGATGACGCTGCCCAAGCAGATCGCGTACTCCGAGCCGCGGCTGCAGCCGCCGCCGGGATACAAGGACACCACCGTGCCCGGCATCTTCTCCAGGGACACGCTGTTCTCCCACGGCAACCACGAGCCCGGCTGGGTCGTCGCGCCCGGCATGCAGGGCGTCGAGGTGCAGCCGTTCACCCAGAACATGCTGACCCCGGAATCGCTGTCCGAGCTGATGGGTGGCCCGGACATCGTGGCCCCGCCGGCTCCGCCCGCCTTCGGCGTGAACAACGGCCGGCTGCCAGGCCCGCCGAATGCGTACAACGAGAACAACCCGCTGCCCCCGCCGTGGTACCCGCAGCCGGGTCCCCCGCCGGCACCCGCACCGGGTGTCATTCCGGGCGATCCGCTGGGGGCCATCACGCCGGCGGCACCGGCGGCCGGCCCTGCGCCCGCCGCTCCGTCGGGTCCATTGCTGCCGGCTGAGACGGGAGGCTGACCGTGGGACGCTTGGCGACTTTGGGCCGTCGCGCGGTCGCGCTCGGCGCGGCGGCCGTGGTGCTGAGCTCGTGTGGTTCGTGGAAGGGCATCGCGAATGTGCCGCTGCCCGGCGGTCCCGGGACCGGGTCCGACCACACGACGATCTACGTGCAGATGCCGGACACGTTGGCGCTCAACGTCAACAGCCGAGTGCGGGTGGCCGACGTGTACGTCGGCCGGGTGCGCTCGATCGAGCTGAAGAACTGGGTGGCCACCCTGACGCTCGATCTCGATTCGACGGTGCAGCTGCCGAAGAACACGTTGGCGAAGATCGGTCAGACGAGCCTGCTGGGTTCGCAGCACGTGCAGCTCGACGCGCCGCCGGACCCGTCGCCGGAGAAGCTGAAGACCGGGGACACCATCCCGCTGAAGAACGCGTCAGCGTTCCCGACCACCGAGCGCGTGTTGGCGAGCATCGCCTCGATCCTCACCGGCGGCGGGGTGTCGAACCTGGAGACGATCCAGAGCGAGATCTTCAATGTCCTCAACGGTCGGTCCGATCAGATCCGCGACTTCCTGGGCAAGCTCGACACGTTCACCGACGAGCTGAATCAGCAGCGCGGCGACATCACCCGGGCCATCGATTCGACGAACCGGTTGCTCTCGATCGTCGAGCAGCGCAACGACACGCTCGACCAGGTGTTGACCGAGTTTCCGCCGCTGATCAAGCACTTCGCCGACACCCGCGATCTGTTCGCCGACGCGGTCGAGGCGCTGGGCCGGATCAGCAACGCCGCCGATGATGCGCTGTCACCGGCCAGCGGTGACCTGAACACGAACCTGGCCAATCTGCAGCGTCCGCTGCGGGAGTTGGGCAAGGCATCGCCGTACCTGATCGGCGCGCTGAAGCTGATGTTCACCGCACCATTCAGCATCGAGAATGTGCCGAAGGCGATCCGCGGCGACTACCTCAACGTGTCGCTGGGGCTTGATCTGACGCTGTCGGCCATCGACAACGGCTTCCTGAGCGGCACGGGTGTCTCTGGCATGCTGCGCGCCCTCGAGCAGTCGTGGGGCCGCGATCCGGCCACGATGATTCCGGATGTCCGATTCACGCCGAACCCACACGACGCACCCGGCGGACCGCTGGTGGAAAGGGGTGAGTGAGCGATGTTGACCCGCTTCATCAAGATCCAGTTGGTCCTCTTCACGGTGCTCACCGTGGCGGCCGTCGCGGTGTTGGGGCTGTACTACCTGCGCCTGCCGAGCCTGGCCGGCGTCGGTCAGTACACGCTCTACACGGAGCTGCCGCGCTCGGGCGGTCTGTACGCCACGGGCAACGTTACCTACCGAGGCACGCAGATCGGCAAGGTGACCGAGGTCGAGCCCACCGAGAACGGCGCCCGCGCCACACTGAGCATCAGCGACGACTACAAGATCCCGGTCGACGTGACGGCCGAGGTGCACTCGGTGTCGGCGATCGGTGAGCAGTACCTCGATCTGGTGCCTGCCGCCGACACCAAGCAGTACCTCAGCCCGGGGCAGACCATCACGAAGACCACGGTCCCGGCCGAGGTGGGTCCGGCGCTCGACGCGGCCAACCGCGGACTGGCCGTGCTGCCCAAGGAGAAGATCGATTCGCTGCTGACAGAGACGTCGGCCGCGGTCGGTGGGCTGGGTCCGTCCCTGCAGCGGCTGGTCGAGTCGACGACCAATCTCGCCGAGGGGTTCCGCGACAACCTGCCGCAGGTCAACGACATCATCGCGAACTCCGCGCCGATCCTGAACAGCCAGGTGCAGTCGGGCGACGCGATCGGCCAGTGGGCGCGCAACCTGAACGTTATCGCCAGCCAGACCGCCGAGCAGGACGGCGCGCTGCGCAGCGGTCTGCAGCAGGCGGCGCCGACGCTGGATCAGGTGAACGCGCTGTTCTCCGATGTGCGCGACTCGCTGCCGCAGACGCTGGCCAACCTGTCGGTGGTCATCGACATGCTCAAGCGCTACAACAAAGGCCTCGAGCAGGCGCTGGTGATCCTGCCGCAGGGCGCGTCACTGACGCAGGCGGGCACGATATTCGAGAACGAGGGCCTGGTGCACCTCTCCCTCTCGATCAATTCGCCGCCCCCCTGTTTGACCGGGTTCCTGCCGGCGTCGGAGTGGCGCTCGCCCGCTGACACCAGCATGGCGCCGCTGCCGACCGGCACCTACTGCAAGATCCCGAAGGACTACCAGGGCAACGTCGTTCGTGGCGCCCGTAACTACCCGTGCGCGGATGTGCCGGGTAAGCGCGCCGCCTCGCCGAAGGAATGCCACAGCAACGAGCCCTACGTGCCGCTGGGCACCAACCCCTGGTACGGCGACCCCAACCAGATCCTGTCCTGCCCCGCTCCGGGCGCCCGGTGCGACCAGGGAGTGACTCCGGGTCGGGTGGTTCCGGCGCCGTCGGTGAACAACGGCATGAACCCGTTGCCGGCCGACCAGCTGCCGCCTCCGCTCAGCACCTCACCGGTCAGCGATCCGATCAGCAGACCGGGCTCGGGTACCGTCAGCTGCAGCGGGCAACAGCCCAACCCGTGTATCTACACTCCCGCGCAGGGCCCGCCCGGCAGCACCGCCGCGTACAGCCCGCAGAGCGGCGAGGTCGTGGGGCCCGACGGAGTCCGATACAACGTGAAGAACTCGAGTAACCCAGGAGATGACGGATGGAAGGAGATGCTGGCACCAGCCGGCTGAACCCCCCCATCGACACCCCCGAGGACGGCGCCGCCGACGAGGACACGACGGTCGCCGAAGACTCGACGGTCGGCGAAGACTCGACGGTCGGCCCGGAATCGACGGTCGACGAGCAGTTCCTCGATCACGCACCGACGGACCCGCGACGGCAGTCGCGGCTCGGCACCCGCTGGGTCGCCGGCCTGACCGCGGCCCTGCTGCTCCTGGCCGGTGGCGCAGCGGCGGGTGGCTACTACGCGTGGAAGGCGAATCAGCGTGGCGCGGCAATCGCCCGCAGCGATGACGCCGCGCTGGCCGCCGCCAAGGAATGCGTGGCGGCCACGAATGCCCCCGACACGGCGGCGATGACGGTGGCGCAGTCCAAGATCCTGGAGTGCTCGACCGGCGACTTCGGGGTGCAGGCCGGTCTGTTCGGCAGCGTGATCGCCGAGGCGTACCAGGCGGCCAACGCGAAGGTGGCCGTCGACGATCTGCGCGCCGCCGTCGAGCGGCACAATCCAGATGGCTCGATCAACGTGCTCGTCGCCGTCCGGGTGAAGATCACCAACTCCCAAGCCGCCAATCAGCAGGTCGGTTACCGGCTGCGCGCGACGATGGCGTTCGACGAGGGCCGGTACCGCATCGCCAAGCTCGACCAGGTGACCTCGTGACCGTGGTTCTGCCCACCACCGACTCCGTCTCCGACACCGAGGTGCCGGAGGTGGTCCGGGCGTCGTGGTCGACGCGGGCGGGCGCGCTGCTGGTCGACGTCCTGCCGGGCGTGGCGGTGATCGTCACGATGGGGCTGTTGGCGCTGGCCTCGCCCGCCGACGGCTGGGCGCGCTGGGTGTTCACCGGCGCGGGCGCGGTGGCGCTGTTCGCGACGGCGGTCAACCGGCTGGTCCTTCCGGCCGCGACGGGGTGGACGCTGGGGCGGGCCCTGTGTGGCATCGCGGTGCGCGACCGGAACGGTGGTCCCGTGGGTATCGGGCGCCTCGCCCTCCGGGAGCTCGCGCATCTGCTGGACACGGTGGCGGTGTTCGTCGGCTGGCTCTGGCCGCTGTGGGATCGCCGACGCCGCACGTTCGCCGACATGCTGGCGCGCACCGAAGTCGTCGTCGTCGAGCGCCCGGCCCGCAACGTGCGGCGGCTGGTCGCAGTGGTGCTGATCGCGGTGGCAGTGGTGTGTGCGGCGGCCGCCGGGCTGGGCTACCTGACGGTGTACAAGCACGAGCGCGCGGTCGATGCCGCGCGGGCCCAGATCGACGAGCAGGGGCCGCGCATCGTCGAACAGATGCTGAGCTACAGCGCCGACACCATGGCCGCCGATTTCGCCCGCGCTCAGGGGCTGACCACCGACACCTACCGTGAGCAGTTGGTCGCCCAGCAGCAGGCGGCGCAGAAGGCGGGGATCAAGTCCAACGAGTACTGGGCCGTCAGCCATGCGGTGCTCACCGATCCGCCGGTCACGCCGGATCAGGCGTCCATGCTGCTGGCGATGCAGGGGCAGCGCGGCGACGATCCGAAGACCCTGAAGTTCATCACGGCCACGGTGCGTGCCGACTTCGACCGCGCGGCGAACGGTCAGTGGCGAGTGGCGAACCTGACCGTGCTGAAGAAGCCGCAGATGAATCCGGCGGGCCAGTGAGTCCGCGGCGCAAGGTCGACGACACCGCGACCGACTACTTCGGCAGTCGGCCCCGGCGGCCGCGACGCTGGGGTCTTCCGCTGGTGGCGACGGTGGTGGCACTCGTGGTCGCCGCGGCGATCACGGCGAGCACCCTGATGATGATCCGCCACGAGCACGACCGGACCGATGCCGTACGGGAGGCGTCCGCACTCGGGTACACCCGGGAGTTCATGACCGAGTACATGACTCTGGATCCGTTCAACGCCAACGCCTATGCCGACCGGATCGCTGCTCAGGCCACCGGCGAGTTCGCGAAGAGCTTCAAGGAGAAGCAGAACGAGATCCTGCTGCAGGTGGCTCGCGGAGAACCGACCACCGGCACGGTGCTCGCCGCGGGTGTGCAGCGCTGGAATGACCACGGCAGCGCCGACGTGCTGATCGCCACCAAGGCGACCTCGACGACGCCCGACGGCAAGACGACGATCGAAAGTGGCAGCCGCTGGATCGCCACGACGATCAAGGAAGGACAGCAGTGGAAGATCAGCAACCTGATTCAGGTGATCTGACCACCGACGACGCGGCAACCGCGACCCCCGCCGATCCCGCGCCGTCGCCTCGTCGGCGCCGCTTCTTCCGGCGTCGCGCGAACGCAGCGACGGAGCCCGAAGAGATGGTCGAGCGGCTCGAGCCCGAGTCGTCGGCGGTGGAGGAGCCACTCGAAGCGCCCAAGAGGCCGGTCGGCAAGGCGGCGAGGACGTCGAAGCCGGAAGCCGGTGATGGGGACACGGCGTCGGCCGAGTCGGACGCCGACGCCACGCCGGAATCCGAGCCGGACACCGATGCCTCAGCCGAGGCGGTAGACGAGGCTGCCGACGAGACTGCCGCGGACGAGTTCCGGATGGTCGAGCATCGCCCCGCGGGGCGCGGTCTGGTCGCGGCCGCGGTGGTCGCCTCGGTGCTGTTCGTCGGTGGGGGAGCCTTCGCCGGGGCGATGGTGCAGCCCTACTTGGCGCAGCGGGCGCTGAACACAACCAAGCTGGAGATCGCCCGCACGGCGACGGCGGCGATCACCGCGCTGTGGAGTTACACCCCGGACGACATGCCCGCCCTGGCGGACCGCGCCTCGAGGTACCTCGGCGGCGATTTCGCGGCCGATTACCGCAAGTACATCGACGCGATCGTCGAGCCGAACAAGCAGGCCCAGGTCACCAACACGACCGAGGTGGTCGGTGCGGCGGTGGAGAGTGTGTCGCCCTCGATTGCGCCGACCGATGCCACCGCGATCGTGTACACCAACTCGATCTCGACGAGCCCGGTCACCAAGAACATCCCGTCGCTGCGCTACCTGTCCTACCGCCTGACGATGAAGCGTGAGGGCGGGGAGTGGCGGATCACCCGGATGTCGACGGTCACGTCGTTCGACCTGACTCCCCAGCTGTAAATCGCTTGTTCCACGTGAAACGTCACGCGCATGCGCCTGACGGGTTCTTTCGATGCGAAGCCGTTGGGCTGCAATGGCTTTCGGCCGCGGACGGGGGTGTTCCGGCGGTCCGGGTGGTGGCGGTCGACGAGCACTCCCTCACGCTGGAGCGGCTGACGTCGGTGCCGCCCGAGCGGGCGGCCGCGCGGACGTTCGGCGCCCGCCTGGCGCGCACGCACGCGGCAGGCGCCGACGGCTTCGGCGCGCCGCCGCCTGGATGGACCGCGCCGGCGGGCTTCTTCGGACCGCTGCAGCAGCCGCTGCCGATGAGCTACAGCCACGACACGTCGTGGGGACGCTTCTACGCGGAGCACCGGTTGATGCCGATGCTCGAGCGGGCGCGGGTGACACCGGATACCCGGGAGGCTGTCGAGGAGGTCGTGTCCCGTTGTGCAGCAGGGGTGTTCGATGACCCATCCGAGGAGCCGTGCCGGCTGCATGGTGACCTGTGGCGCGGCAACGTGATGTGGACGCCCGACGGAGTGGTGGTGATCGATCCGGCCGCGCACGGCGGCCATCGCGAGACGGACCTGGCGATGCTGGAGCTGTTCGGGTGTCCGCACCACGACGCTGTGCTCGAGGGCTATCAACAGGTGCGACCGTTGGCCGAGGGTTGGCGCGACAGGATCGGCCTGCACCAGCTCTACCCGCTGCTGGCGCACATGGTGTTGTTCGGTTCCGGTTACGAGCGCCAGACGCTGGCGGCTGCCCGCAGTGCGATGGCGGCTAGTTGAACGCCAGCCACGCAGGCTGTGCCCGCTCGTGCGAATCGCACAGCACCGCCATCGTGTCGCAGGAGCCCTGCGGTGAACCGGCGCCCGCCCACATGCCGCCGGTGTCGCGGCGCAGCACGATGGCCGTCGAGCCGCCGCCGTCGAGCAGGACCGCCGTGTCACTGCCCAGCCCGCGGAACAGGTCTTGGATCTGGTCAGGGGTGTAGCTACCGCCGGAGAACACGTACATCTCGTCGCGGTCGCGTACGTAGGCGATCGCAGTGCGCGCCGCGCTCGGGCCGGGATCGTTCATCTGGCCGGTGTCCCCGGGCGCTAGCAGGTGCATGCCGGCCACCGCGACGAACCGGGTGCCCTTGTCGAGCAGGCCGGCGATCACCGGCGATGCCGCGTCGAAGTCGTTGTCGCTCTTGGGCGGTATCACGAACGGTGCGCCCTGCACCGGCAGGACCATCGTCGACAGCGCCATCCAGTTCTCGTTGCCGCCCGACAGGCCCTGCTTGCCGGCGTAGGCCAGCGTGCCGGTGACCGCGGCGTTGGTGCGGCCCAGATTGCGGGTGGTGTCGATGTAGGCACCCAGCGGCGAACTGCAGCCGGTCGATTTCCACGAGCCGCCCTGCTGGCCGCGCACGTCGAAGAAGTTCGCATTGATCGCGATTGTCGGCTGGCCGAGCACCTGCCACGCCTGCAGCGGGGAGTAGGTTTCCGACGCCTGCAGCAGGCCTTCGGCGGTGCGGGCGCGGGGGTCGCGCTCGCAGCGGGCCTGGAATCCGGTGTGAGAGTCGGCCAGCAGCCGCGGCGCCAATCTCGACGAGGCGGCTTTGATGATCATCAACCGGCCGCCGTTGCCCATCTCATACCAGCGACCCGAGGCGTCGAGCATGGGGGCGGGGAACCCCGACCCGAAGTTGTAGACGAGGTACGAGCCCTTGGTGGTGGCGATCGCGGTGGCGAGCAGTTCCCGAGCGCTGGCCGCTGCGGCGTGTGGCGCGCTGACTCCGGCGGCCACCACGGCGCAGACCACCGCCGCCGCGGCGCCGCGTAGTCGCCGCCGAATGTTTGCGGCAGGAGTCGACACGGGCGGCTCCTTCGACAGGGGAACTGACCTGGCTGGTCAGAAGGCCAACAATAATCGCAGCAGAATCGCTGTCAACTTTCGTCACAGCAGTATCACAGGATGGTTCCGCCGAGATTGCTGACCGGTTTGCTGCGAGCTCGCCAGCGGGTACTCGACAGCATGCCCACCGTGTCCCGTACCTTCACCGTCAGTCCGCCGCCTCCGGTCGTCGTCGACTACCTCAAGGACTTCGCGCACGCCGAGCAGTGGGATCCGGGCACCCGGAGTTGTGAACGCATCGACAGCGGCCCGGTCACCGAAGGCGCGTACTGGCACAACGTCAGCAAGATCCTCGGCGTCACCGCCGAGCTGACCTACACGCTCGACGAGCTCACCGACCGCAAGGTCGTTTTCGTCGGTGAGAACGGCTCATCGACATCGGTCGACACCATCACCGTCGAACCGGAGGGCCCCGGATCGGTGATCACCTACGAGGCAGAGTTGCACATGCACGGCACCGCGAGGCTGCTCAATCCGGTGATGAAGCTGGCGTTCGAGAAGATGGCCGGCGACACCGAGAAGCAGTTGGCGGCGGTGCTGAACGGACTCGATCAGCGCGGCGGCGTCAGCCGGTAGATCGCATCGGCGGCGTCGTCGGTGATGTAGACCGCGCCATCCGGGCCGGCGACCGCCGCGACGGGTCGGCCCCACCGGGAGCCGTTGTCGCCCTGGAAGCCGCCGACGAGCGTCTGCTGGTTCTCCAGCCGCCCATCGCGCCACGGATAGAAGGACACCTCGGGTTCGCGTGGCGGCTGGCGGTTCCACGATCCGTGCACGCCGATCAGGGCCCCTTGCGCGTACGGCGCAGGCAGGGCGCCGTCGACGAAGCTCAGCCCCAGCGGCGCCGAGTGCGCACCCATGCTCTGCTCGACGGCCGGCAATGTCGCGCAATCCAATTCGGTGCCGTCCGGGTTGGTCTGGACATCCCGGACGAACGGGAGATCAGCGGGCCCGCCAGCCGGATTGCAGTACGGCCAACCCAATTCGCGACCCGGCGTCAGGCGCGCGATCTGCTCGGGAGGGTTCTCACCGACGTAGGCGGGGTCGACCTGGCCGGTGCTCGGGTCGGCGACGTTGTCACGCCCGTTGTTCGCGGTCCACACGGATCCGTCGGGTGCGACGGCCAGACCGGTGCCGTTGCGGACGCCGGTGGCGAACGGTGCGGCGGGCCCGCCGCCGGGCGGGACCCGCATGATCGTGGCCCGCGGCGGCGTGGCGGTGCGGTCGGCAGCCGAGATGTTGCCGGTCGAGCCGATCGAGAAGTACACCGCACCGTCGGGTCCGACGGCCACGCTCTTGAGTGCGTGCGAGTACGCGCCACGCAGGTCGGGGCTCTTGGCGTCGGGCAACCCGCCGGCGACCACACGCGGGTTGGTCGCGGCGCCGTTCGCGTAGTCGTATGCGTTGATCTCGTCGCTCTGCGCGACGTAGAGCGTCGACCCGGCCATCGCCAGTCCGTGCGGCTGGTCCAGGCCGTCGAGCAGCACCGATTGGGTCGCACCGGCATCGCCCGGCGTGAACCGCAAGACCGTGCCCGCGCTCGGCACCGACACCAGCAGCGTGCCGTCGGGCGCCCACAGCGCGAGCCGCGGTCGCGGCGTCCGTGCCCACACCGACAGCTGCCATCCCGTCGGCACCCGGACCTGCCGCGGCTGGTCGAACGGCGCCTCCGCCATGCCCGCTGGCACGGTGACGTCGACGGTGCTCATGCCGGTCTGCGGCACCGAGGTCGCACCTGACGACGGGGCCGCAAACGTCGATGAGGCCGGCGGCGCGGGTTCCGACGCGGTGCTGCATCCGGCGACCAGTGTGGCCGCGACGAGCAGCGCGCCGAGGTGGCTAGGCCGCGGCGAGACCGGCATGCATCTCCCAGACGAGGATCTCGGCGGCGTCGGTGGCGGTGACGCGCTGGCCACCGGATGCGGTGAACCGCACGGCGTCTCCTTCGTGTAGTGCGCCGGCGCCCTCGAGGACCACCTCGCCGCGGGGGACGAACAGGTGCAGGTAGGGGGCATCGGGAAGTTCCACGGTCTGGCCCGGCTGCAGCCGGGCGCCGTGCAGGGCCGCGTAGCGGTTGGCGATCGTGATGGCCGCAGCGTCGCGGTGCTCGGGCATGCCCGAGGCGATCGTCACGAGACCGCCGCGCAGCAGCTCGTCGTCGATCTCGAGTTGCTGGTAGCCCGGGGTGATCCCGGATTCGTCGGGGACCACCCACATCTGCACGAAATGCACTGGCTCAGAATGAGATTGGTCGCCGGTCAGTGTCCATGAGTCGTTCTTCTCGGAGTGCAGGATGCCGCGGCCTGCCGACATGCGCTGCGCCAAACCGGGGTAGATGACCCCCGAGTGGCCGGTGGAGTCCTGGTGCACCAGCGAGCCGCGCAGCACCCACGTGACGATTTCCATGTCGCGGTGCGGGTGGGTGTCAAAACCGGTGCCGGGCTTGACGATGTCGTCGTTGTTGACCAGCAGCAGCCCGTGGTGGGTGTTGTCGGGTTCGTAGTGACCGCCGAAGGAGAAAGAGTGCTTGGAGTCCAGCCAGGCGATCTTCGTGGCTGCGCGGTCGGCGGCGCGGCGGACGTCGACGGCGCTCTGGATGCTGCTCATGGGAATCACTCCTCGGGAGTCCTGGCCAGCCTAGGTGGCTGCTCTGCATCCGACAACATGCATGACACATCATGTATTCCGTACAGTGGGGTGATGGAGTGGCTCACTGCTGAGCAGCAGCGCATCTGGCGCGACTACCTCGCGATGGTCAGCCGGCTGCACACCGCGATGCACCGGCAGCTGCAGGCCGACTGCGAGCTCTCGCTGTCGGACTACGACGTGCTCGTCGCCTTGTCCGAACGCGGACCCCTGCGCATCACCGAACTCGGGGAGCTGATCGGGTGGGAGCAGAGCCGGCTTTCCCATCAGTTGCGTCGCATGCGCGGACGCGGCCTCGTCGAACGCCACGGCGACGACGACGACCGCCGGGCGGCCACGGTCGCGATCACCGCCGAGGGCCGGTCGGCGTTGGAGGTCGCTGCGCCGGGCCACGTCAACCTGGTGCGCTCCGTCATGTTCGACGGGCTCTCGCCCGCCCAGCAGCGCGCGTTCGGAGCGGCGATCGGTCGGGTGCTCGACCGGCTCCCGCGCTGAGCCGGTCAGTCCTCTCTAGCAATCTTGATCGTCGTCCTCTCTAGCTCTTCTGGTGGGACTCCTCAACGCGGCTCGTGCCTCGCCGCTTGATCGTCGTCCTCCCTGGCTCTTCTGGTCGGACTCCTCAACGCGGCTCGTGCCTCGCCGCTTGATCGTCGTCCTCCAGGAAGGCTCGCAACCGGTCGATGCGCTGGTCCCAGCGCTGCGACAAAGTGCCCAGAAGATCCTGCGCTGCATGCAGCGTGCTGGTCTGCACCGTCCAGATCCGTTCCCGTCCGCGCTTCTCGCTCCGTACCACGCCGGCTGACTCGAGCAGGGTGAGGTGCTTTGTCGCCGCCTGCCGGGTCACCGGAACCGCCTGCGTGACAGCCGATGTCGAGCACGGGCCGGTGTCGCACAACCACACCACCATGCTCAGTCGATGGGGATCGCCCAAAGCGTCGAACAGCGGTGCTGCGGTCGCGAGGCTCACGCCCACTGCGGCGCCGCCAGGTACTGCCCGATGAGGCGCAGCTGGGTGGCCCACCCACCGCTGTTGTCGGCGAACGCCGTGGCGCGGTGCGATTCAGGCAGCGCGTCGAACCCGGATTCGACGATCTCGAGCAGCACGCCGCCGTCGGCTTCGGTGAGCGTGAACTCCACCAGCGTGGTCAGCTCCGCGAATTCGGGCTCCTGCAGCGGGTTCCACCGGAACGCGAAGTAGCGTGGCGGCTCGACCGCCACCACGTGCAGGGGAAACGACACCCCGGCGAAATCTGCCTGCTGTGCGGCCACCGCGTCGTCGACCGCGGTGGGTGTCATCGTCCCGGTCACCGTCGCTCCCGCAGTGAAGGGGCCGTCCACCGTCATGCCGAACCACGTACCGAACTGGTCGGACTCACTGATCGCCCGCCACACGCGATCCAGCGATGCGCGCAGCAGAGCACTCTTCTCGATGCGATCCGTCATGATATGCAACCTCCTGGTTGCCCATAACGCTAGAACGGATCGGCGCGATGCGCAACCTTTTGGTTACCTTTTGGACTGTCAGAGGTTTGGCGGTAGCCCGAAGTGCTCGAACAGGTGGTCCTCTTTGAACGCGACCACGTGGACGATGCCGGTGGTCCGGATGTCGAGAACGTGCAGCTGGAACGCTTCGTGCACACCGCTCTGCGGATTGCGCATGTACAGCGCGGCGACCGGTTGCCCGTTGGCCGTGGTCCGCAGGAAGCGCATGTCCCCCGGGCCTTCGGCGGGGCAGTGGTGCTTCGACAGCGCGACGATGTCGGCAGGACCGCGGTACCAGCCGTCGAACGGCGGCATCTCCCACACCGCATCGGCGGTGAACAGGTCCGCCAGTCGGTCGATGTCGTAGGTCTCGAACGCCGAGATGTAGCGGTCCAGCAGCGCCGCGGTCTCCGGCGAGTCGGGCTCCACCGGTTCGTCGTCACGGGTGGGCGCCACCTCGTCGAGCTGGGCTCGGGCGCGTTGAAGCAGGCTGTTGACCGCCGCGGTGGACACTCCGGTTGCCTCGGCGACCTCGGCGGCCCGCCACTGCAGGACCTCGCGCAGCACCAGCACCGCGCGTTGGCGCGCCGGCAGGTGCTGCAGCGCCGCGATGAACGCCAGCCGCACCGATTCGCGGGATTCGACGATCGCCGACGGGTCCGACGGGTCGGTCCCGGTCGGGTCGGGCAGCGGCTCCAGCCACCGGACTTCATGGGGCTCGTGCAGCTCACCGAGCGGATCGGACGCCGGCTGACCCAACCCGCTGGGCAGCGGGCGGCGATTGCGGCCCTCCAGGGCGGTGAGGCAGGTGTTGGTCGCGATGCGGTACAGCCAGGTACGCACCGACGACTTGCCCTCGAACCCCTTGTAGGCCTTCCACGCGCGCAGATACGTCTCCTGCACGAGGTCCTCGGCGTCATGCAGCGAACCGGTCATGCGGTAGCAGTGCGCGAGCAGTTCCCGCCGATATCGCTGGGCATCGGCAAGAAAGGCGTTCTCGGCGCTGCTGTCATCGACAGCCAACACGGTCACGGTTCCCGAGCTTAACGAGCACCACCGACGAAGTCAGCCATGCTCGGCTGCCGGTGCTGCGGGCTCTCGCTAGTCTGCCGTGCATGCCCGTGACGCGAACTGAACGCAGCTTCGACGGAGTCGGTGGCGTGCGCATCGTCTACGACACGTGGACGCCGGACCAGAACCCGCGCGGCGTCGTGATCCTCGCCCACGGATACGCCGAGCACGCCCGCCGCTACGACCACGTGACGGCCCGACTCGGCGACGCCGGTCTGATCACGTATGCGCTCGACCACCGCGGCCACGGCCGTTCCGGCGGGAAGCGCGTGCTGTTGCACGACATGTCCGAGTTCACCACCGACTTCCACACGCTGGTCGGCATCGCGGGCGGCGAGCATCCCGGGCTGCCGCGCATCGTGCTCGGCCACAGCATGGGCGGGGCGATCGTGTTCACCTACGGTGTCGAACACCCCGACGACTACACCGCGATGGTGCTGTCCGGCCCCGCCGTCGCCGCCCAGTCGTCGGTCCCCGCGGTCAAAGTGGCGGCAGCCAAGCTGCTGGGCCGGATCGCGCCAGGCCTGCCGGTGGAGAATCTGCCCGCCGAGGCGGTGTCGCGTGACCCGGAGGTGGTCGCCGCCTACCGTGCCGATCCGCTGGTGTACCAGGGTCGGCTGCCTGCCGGCATCGGCCGCGCGCTGATCGGCGTCGGCGAGACGATGCCCCGTCGGGCCGCGGCGATCACCGCGCCGCTGTTGGTGGTGCACGGCGACGCGGACCGTCTCATCCCGGTGCAGGGCAGCAGGACGCTGGTCGAGTGCGTGGGTTCTTCCGATGTGCACCTGAAGGAGTACCCGGGGCTCTATCACGAGGTGTTCAACGAGCCGGAGAAGGCGCTGGTGCTCGACGACGTGACGTCCTGGATCGAGTCGCAGCTGTGAGGCGCCCCGGGGTGAGACGGCTCGTGGCACTGCTGCTGGGCCTGATGCTGCTGTGCGCGCCCGCGTGCTCGTCGAAGGGCGCCGAGCAGGGCGCGTCCTGGGTCGACGAGGACGTGTCGTTCGACGCCGACGGGTTGACGATCTACGGCACCTACCGGCATCGCAGCGGTGACGAGCGGGGCCCCGCGGCCCTGCTGATCTCCGAGAGCGGCAACACCGACCGCAACGGCGACAACCAGGTCGCCGGCCCCATCGGGAACATGCGGCAGCTGGCCGAGCTACTCTCCGACCGCGGCGTGGCGACGTTGCGCTATGACAAGGTGGGCACCGGCCGGACCGGGATCGGTCCGTACAAAGATCATCCCGACGACGTCGTCAGCGCGGTCTACACCACCGGCGCCAAGGCGGCGCTGCGCTTTCTGGCCGGCCGGCCCGACGCCGATCCGGCGAAGCTGTCGGTGTACGGACTGGGGGAGGGCTCCATCCACGCGCTGACACTGGCCGGGGACACGGCGCCGGATGCACCGAAGGTGCACTCACTGGGCCTGCTGCAGCCGCTGCCGGGGCGCTATCTCGACATCATCACCACCCGCGTCGCGGCGGGCGGCTCGCCCGAAACGGTCGCGGCATGGAAGGCCGCGGTGGCGGAGATCCGTACGCAGGGCACCGTGCCCGCCACGCTTCCCGACGGGCTGAACGCGATCGCGAACGCCGGCAACATCAAAGCGGTCGTCGATGCCGACCGCATCGATCCGCTGGCGCTCGCCGCCGCGGTGCCCGCGGGCACGCCGGTGCTGCTCACCTGCTCCGACTCGGACAACCAAGCCAACTGTGCCAATGCCAAGCCGCTGATCGATGCCCTCGGCCGCACGGATCTGACGGTCACCGAACTCAAGGGCGTCAACCACGTGCTGCGCGACGACCCGACCGACAACATCGCCAACTACGCGAAGAAGGATCCGCTCTCGCCGCAGCTGGTGTCCGCGCTCGACAGCTTCGCCACGCGCTAGCTGTGGATGAAAACGGTTGTGGGGATGGGCGATACTGGTCAGCGATGACATGTCTGCCGCCCGGCCTAGGTTTCCCGGCATGAGTACCGACGAGAAGATGCTGTCCCGGATCGCGGCGCTGCTGCGCCAGGCCGAGGGCACCGACAACGCGCACGAGGCCGAGGCGTTCATGGCCGCCGCCCAGCGGTTGGCCACCGCCACGTCGATCGACCTGGCGGTCGCACGCTCGCACAGCGCGCAGCGCACCGCCGCGCAAACCCCGGTGCAGCGCACCATCACGATCGGCGAGACCGGAGCGCGCGGGCTGCGCACCTACGTGCAGCTGTTCGTGCTGATCGCCGCCGCCAACGACGTCAAGTGCGACATCGCGTCGAACTCGACGTTCGTCTACGCCTACGGGTTCGCCGAGGACATCGACGCCACCCATGCGCTCTACACCAGCCTGGTGCTGCAGATGGTGCGCGCGTCGAAGGACTACATCGCCTCGGGTGCCCATCGCCCGACGCCGACCATCACCGCGCGCATCAACTTCCAGCTCGCGTTCGGGGCGCGGGTGGGGCAGCGGCTGGCCGAGGCCCGCGAACAAGCCCAACAGGAGGCCACCCGCGGCCCGCAGAGCAATCCGGGTACCGCGATCGCGTTGCGCGACAAGGACCTCGAGCTCAAGGACTACTACCGGGAGACGTCGCGGGCGCGCGGGACGTGGCGGGCGACGACGGCAACGGCGGGCTATTCGTCGGCGGCGCGGCGCGCCGGTGACCGTGCTGGGCGCCGGGCGCGGCTGGGCGGGGAGACGGAGTTGGCGGGAGCGCGCGGCGCGCTGGAACGGTGAGTCGGGACACCCAGCGCGCGAAAGTCTATGCCGCAGAACAGTTCGTACGCACGATGTTCGATCGGGCGGCCGAGCGCAACACGCGGATGGTCGAGTTCTTCGGGACGCAGCTGACGCTGCCGCCGGAGGCGCGGTTCGCGTCCGTGGAGTCCGTGCAGGCATACGTGGACGATGTGCTGTCGCTGCCGGCCGTCCGAGAAGCGTGGCCGGGCGTGGGCGCCTTGAGGGTTCGCCCTCGCCGTGGCGCGACGGCGGCGCACTTCGAACGCGTCGGTGAGGCTGCCACCATCGCGGTGCCGGACAACGGAAACCGCTGGGCGCTGAGAGAACTGGTGGTACTCCACGAGATCGCCCACCACCTGTGCGACGCCGAGCCCGCCCACGGGCCGGAGTTCGTCGCGACGCTGCGCGGGCTGACGGCCACGGTGATGGGTCCGGAGGTGGCCCACGTGCTCCAGGTGGTCGGCGCCAGCGAGGGCGTCCGGGGTTGAGCGGGACGCGAGTACCGTCGCTGGCGTGACGGATCCGGACTGGGTGTCTCTCGACCAACTGTTCACCGATGTGTTGCACAGCGAGGACGACGTGCTGCGGGCGGCTCGTGAGGCCGGGGTCGCGGCGGGCATGCCGGCCATCGAAGTGTCCCCGCAGCACGCGGCTCTGCTGTCGCTGTGGGTGCGCGTCGCCCAGGCCCGGCGAGTGCTCGAGATCGGCACGCTCGCGGGCTACAGCACGATCGCTCTCGCCCGTGCCGTCGGTGCGCAGGGTTCCGTCATCAGCCTGGAGTTCGAGGCCGCACATGCCGAGGTGGCGCGGGCCAACCTGGCGCGTGCGGGGGTGGATGACCGCGTGGAGGTGATCGTCGGCGCGGCGCTGGACACGCTGCCCACGCTGACCGATCGTGCGCCGTTCGATCTGGTGTTCATCGACGCCGACAAGGAGAACAACGTCGCCTACGTCGAGTGGGCGATCCGCCTCGGCCGGCCGGGCACGGTGATCATCGTCGACAACATCGCACGCTCGGGCCGGGTGCTGGATCCGCGTCCCGACGACCTGCAGGCCCGCGCCGTGCGGGACATGCTGACGATGATGGGGCAGCATCCGCGCCTGGACAGCGCGGCGATCCAGACCGTCGGCACCAAGGGCTGGGACGGCTTCGCCGTCGCAGTGGTGCGCTAACCCCAGCGCACCCCGTCCAGCACGGTCCCTCGGTGCATCACCCGGTCACCGACCACGCCGCTGTGGTCGGCCTTGTGCATCACGCACCGGTTGTCCCAGATCACCACATCGTGCGGGCGCCACGCATGCCGAAACACATTGTCCGGCTGCGTGGAATGCGTCAACAGGTCGTCGATGAGCTGCTCCGCGTCATCCGGCGCCATGCCGCTGATGTCGCGGCAGCGCTCCCGCGTCGACAGATACAGCGCGGTCCGGCCGGTCAGCGGATGGCGCAGTGCCAGCGGGTGCCGCGCCTGCGTCTCGGCGTCCCCGTCGAGCTCGAGACCGGTGACGACATGGGTGACCACGCGGTTGCGGATCTGCGCCTGCAGCTGACGAGGCAGCGTCGCGTAGGCGGTGTACTGGTTGGTGAACAACGTCTGCCCGCCGCGTTCCGGCACCGTCACCGCACGCAGCGCCGTGTACGCGGGTGGGTTCCGCAGGTAGCTGGTGTCCACATGGAACGACGAACGCGGCGTGCGCGTACGCCCGACGTTCGTGATGACGTTGAGCTGCGGCGCCGCCGGCACCGGTGTCTCCCCGGTGGTGAACACCAGGGTGCCGAAGCTCTTCAGGAACTGCACGAACGCTTCGTCGTCGACGTGCTGATCGGGGAGCACGAGCACGCCGTGCACGGCAAGCAGTGCACGCAGTTGCGAGGCCACCGCGGGGTTCAGCGGACCCACAGCGACCCCACGCACCTGTGCGCCGACGGGGTCGCGGGTGCTCACCTCGAGAGTCATGCCGCGATCCTCGCCTCGCCGCACAGAATGTCGAACAGGTCGAGCACCGAATATCCCTGGGCGGCAGCCATCTTCGCAATCACGCTGGACGGCGCGAAGGAACAGTACGGTCCCGCTTCGAGGAACCACGGCGTGCCCTCGGGGTCGATGCGGAAGTCGAAGAGCCCGTAGTGCCGGCAGCCCAGCGCCGTGAAGCACGTGCGTGCCGCGTCGAACACCGCCGCCTCGACCGGGTCGCCCGGGGCTACGATCCACGCCCGGCCGCCGTCGCCCGCGGTGAGCCGCAGCTCGCCGCCGCCAGAGCGCCCCAGCTTGTCGGCGGGCAACCGGATCGGGGCGTCGAGCGCGTACTCCTCCAACGGCAGGCACACCAACTGGCCGCCGACATCGAGGACGCCGCAACGCACCTCGCGCCCGAGGGGTATGAAGGTCTCGACCAGCACATCGGTGCTGTGGGCGGCCGCCAGCGCGACCGCGGCGGCCACCTCCCCGCGCTCGGTCACCAGCGACACGCCCACCGAGTTGTCCGACCGCGCGGGTTTGACGACCAGCGGCAGCGGCAGGTCGACCTCGTCGGCATGTGTCACGAGCCGGCCGGCGGGCACGGTGACCCCGCGGGCTGCGACGAGGGCGCGGGCCACTGCCTTGTCGGCGGTGTTGGCCATCACCTCGGCGGGGTTGCCGAGGAACGGTAGGCCGAGCAGATCGAGCAACGCCCGGTAGGACGTCATGCCCGGCAGACAGAACATCTGCGGCAGAACCACATCCGGTCGCATCTGCGCCAGCCGCGCGATACCGGCTGTCGCCGAGAGCGGTTCCGCAGCGGCCAGACTGCCTGCGTCCAGCCCCTCGGGAAACTGCCACGTGCCGCCGGGCGCCACGTACGCGAAGCGCACATGGTGCCGCGCCGCGAGCGCCTCGGCGCTGGCACGAGCGTAGAGCCGCGACAGTTCGGCGTGGAACTCGTCGACGGGTGAACCCACCAACTGAACGATGCTGCGGCGCACGTCAATCCCCGCCATTCTCCACGAGCTTGCCGATGTTGAAGTCGATGCGGCGCCAGCCTCGTCGTTGCCTCAGATTGCTGACCAACAGCGCGGGGATCTGCAGGTGGTACACGCCGAGGTAAGGCAGCGGGTCCCATGCCGCGAAGATCGCGTCGCGGCCCCGAGCGATCACGCGCAGGCGCCGCAGCCGGTCGGGTCCGCGCAGCAGGCGCCACACTTCGTGATAGATCCAATAGGTCGGCGTCGAACCCGGCGTCGGGGTGATCGTCGCATGCCCGTCGGTGAGGTAGGCGTGCGCCACGTCCGGATGGTCGTGGAACATCGTGATCGCGCTGTGGGTGCGCGGGTTGCACTCGATGGCGTAGGGCCGACCGCCGTCGCCTTCGATGAAGTCGAACGAGATCTGCCCGCTGACACCGGTAGCCGCAGCGAAACGTTCGACCCATGAGCGGATCTCGGGCTTGTCCACGAAGCCGTAATTCAGCTGCACCGCCGAGGACTCGCAGCAGCCGTACACGGTGACGACGCCGTCGCGCAGGGTGGAGTGCGTGCAGTACTCCTGGCCCTCGACGTACTCCTGCAGCAGCCACGGGTCACTGGGGGAGATGTCGAGTGAGCGGGCGAAAGCCACGTTTTCCGAGGGTGTTTCGCGGCGCAGCCGGGTCAGGTCCGTCCGGCCGACGGGGTTGTAGGCCAGCCGTTTGAGCACATACGAGCGGCCGGGTACGAAGTCGAAACGCTCGACGTCGGCCGGATCGGTGATCAGTGCGCATTCCGGTACCGGGAGGTTCAGCGACGTGCACAGCGTGCTGAAGTCCCGCTTGTCGTCCAGCGTCGCGATCAGTGCCGCCGACCCGTGCAGCACCTCGCAGCGATCGCCGACGAGAGCGGCCACGGCCGCCTCGGGAACGCTGGCCGCGGGGCTAGACACCGGGACAAAGACGTCCACACCTTCGCGAATGATGATGTCCGCCAGCGCCTGCGGGTAGCGCGGATCGGCCGCGTCCGGCAGGGTGTAGAAGCGGTCGACCGCGCGGGAGAAGCGGTGTCCGGTCAAGCGGTACTTGGCGGACTCGGCGAGCACCACCCGGTGCCCGGCCAGGTGGAACGCGCGCGCCAGATGAAGGGCCTTGGTCATCTTGCCGCCGCTGACGAGCACCGTCCGCGCAGTGTCGGCGGCGCGTGCGGCCGGGCGGGGTGCGCGGCGCAGCAGTGCCCCGACGACGATCGCGAGGTCGACGGGGAGGGTGGCCGTCAGGCCCGCGAGGACGGTGAGGGTGCGGGCGGCGTCCCGGGTCGGGGTGGGACGCCGCACCGCACCCACCGGGGCGGCCCGATCTGGGGGGTGGGTGGCAAGGGTCATGAGAGCCGTGTCATCGCGGTAGGGGGCGGATCAGCGTGAGTCCGTCGCGCACGGGGATCAGCACCTGCTCGGTCCTCGGGTCGGCGGCCAGCGCGCGGTTGAATTCGGTGATGGCAGAGCCGTTCTCGGTGGTGGTGCCGGTCCACGGCTGGCCCTGCATCAGCGTGTTGTCGACGGCGATCACCGCGTCGGGGGCCAGCAGCGATGAGTCGAGGAGCAGATCCAGGTAAGCCTGGTACCCACCCTTGTCGGCGTCGATGAACACGAAGTCGAACGATTCTTCGCCGGCGGCTGCCATCCGCCGCAGGGTCTGGAGAGCCGGTCCGAGCTCGATGCGGATGCGATGGCCGGCAGCACACCCCTCGAAGGCTGCCCGCGCCACCTGCGCAGCATCTGGGTCGATCTCGCAGGCCACCACCGTGCCGAAATCGGGTAGTGCCTCGGCCATGGCCAGTGCGGAATAGCCGGTGAACATGCCGATCTCGAGGACCCGCACCGCCGAGGACATCCGGACCAGGAACTTCAGCAGCTGACCTTCGACGTGCCCGGACAGCATCTCCTGCTCCAGGCCGTCGTGCCACGCGTGAGCGCTGGTGGCGCGGGCCAGTTCGGCCAGTTCCGGTGACTCCTCCGTCGTGCCCGCGGTCACGTAGGAGTCCAGTCCGGTCGCCAGATCCCTTGCCTGCGAAAGCTTGTCGAGGACCTGGCCGCTGACCGTGCCGCTCAGCTGGTCGCACAGCTCGGTGAGCTGAGCGGCGAGGATCGAGGTCGGCGTGACCGGCCTCGGTATGACAGGCCCTGGTGTGGCGACCGTGTCAGGCATCGACGGTGGAATAGGTGAAGGCGTCGACGCCGTCACCTCCGCGGTCGAACTCGGTGCACAGCTTCTTGTGCAGAGTGAGCGTGTCGACGAGCTCGTCGACGGTCACGTCGTTGAGGAAGCGGCAGCTGCCGATCGGATCGGGAACTGCGGCCCGCAGGATACCGTCGCGGGTACGCAGGATCGCCGAGGTGGCCGTCTCGAGCAGCTCCGGCGTCAAGTACTCGGAGTCCAGCGCGAGACCCAGGGCGCTCATCGTCGTCAGCACGCGGTCGCGTTCGCCGGCGGTGAGCAGGCCGCGCCGTTCGGCCAGCGTGACCGAGAACGCCATGTCGATGTTGATCGCGTGGCCGTGGAAGAACGGCGTCGTCGGGGTCAGCTCCAACGTCGGACTCCACGTGTGCCCGAATGCGATCACCCGGTCCAGGTCGATCTCGTGCAGATTGGGCGCTTCCAGCTCGAGCATCGTGGCGATCGCCTCGTAGGTGAGGCGATGCGCAACCGAGCGCAACCGCTCGTCGCCGCCGAGGTGGCCGAAGCGGGTGGTGAGCAGCTCGGGGCCGAAACGCTCGAGCATGTCGAAGATCTCGGCGTTACCGACCACGGAGATCTTGATCAGCTCGGCCATGCCGTTGCGGATCTGGTCTTCGGGCAGGGTCTTGAGGAACGAGAAGTCCAGGAACACCTGGCGCGACGCGTGGTAGGCGCCGAGCCGGTTCTTGTGGTGTCCGTGGTTGACCGCCACCTTGATCGACACGCTCGCGTCGATGAGGCCGATCAGGGTGGTGGGGATGCGCAGGTACGGGGTGTTGCGGCGGTAGCTCGCACAGGCGAATCCCGCGACATCGGTGGTCAATCCGCCACCGACGACCAACACGGGTTCGGTTCGTACCAAACCGTATTCGTCGAATGCGGTGACGATCCGCTCGAACGTCTCGAGCGACTTCGCGGTTTCGTGGATGTGCACGCCGATGACGGTCAGGTCGATCCCGTAGTGGGCGAAGTAGGCGTCGATGCTGTCGCGGTAGAGGTCGTAGACCACCTCGTCGATCACCATCAGGGTGCGGCCGTACGGCAGGTAGGCCTCGGCCAGTTCGCGGTTGGCGACGTCGAAGACGCCGTTGACGTAGGTGAGGTCATAGGAGATGCGCTCGTAGCCTTCGACGTGGAAGTTGCTCTCGGAGGCGGTGACTCGCGCGGTGAGATCGCTCATGGGTGGATTCCGTTCGGGGGTCAGGCGGCGACCAGGGACACGACGCGGTCGGCGTCGAGCTGGTCGGCGGTGTCGGTGGCGTCATCGAACTCGGCGCCGGCGGTGTTGGCGTTGGGGAAGGCGATGCAGCGCAGCCCGGCCGCCCGTGCAGCGCGCACGCCACCCACGTTGTCTTCGATGGCCACGGCGTCGGCGGGGGTGAGGCTCAGCCAGTCCAGCGCCAGGACGTAGGCCGCAGGGGCGGGCTTGGTCTCATCGACATGGTCGTCGTACACGATGACGTCGAAGGTGGAGGCGTCGATCTGCGGATCGAGCGCGGCCAGCAGGGCGTCGACGTTGGCCTTCGAGGTGGTGGTGACGAAGCCGAGCTTGTATCCGGCGGCTTTCGCGTGCTCGATGGTCTCGCGTACGCCGGGCCGCAGGATCAGCGTGACCTCGCCCAGGAGCTGCTGGAACAGCTGCGACTTGGTGGCGTGGACGGCGGCAGCGTCCACATCCTCGCCACGGTCTGCCGCGAAGTCGGCGATGCGCTGGGCGCCGCCGTTGCCGCCGAGCATGCTGCGGTACTCGTCCTGTGACCAGTTCCAGTCCAGGCCGTGCTGCGCGAACGCGTCGTTGAAAGCCTGACGCTGCAGTTCCGAGGTGTCGGCGAGTGTGCTGATCGATCCGAAAAGAATGGCGGGCATGGGAATTCCCTTCTCAGAGAGAGAGTTTCGAGCACGTTTCCCCGGGCGCCCGGTGCTGGACGCGGATCGGAGGAAAAGCTGTCTATCGACCGTTTCTGGATCTACAGTTCATTAGTACACAGGCCAGTCACTAATGAAAACCCCGTTCATCGATTCAGATTCTGACGCGTTGGTGACAGACCCCGATCGGAAGGCGCCACCGTGCCCAGCAGTGCCGACATGCCAGGTCAGGACGTGCGGGTGGCTCGGACACGAGCCGATGTCGCACGCGCGGCGCTGGCGGTCCTGCGCGCCGCCGGCTTCGACGACCTCACTCATGCCCGGGTCGCCGAGCAGGCCGGCTATTCCAAGACGACGCTGTACGCCCACTGGCCCTCGCGGCTCGACCTGCTACGCCTCGCGCTCGACGCGCTGGGCACGTTGCCGCACCCCCAGCCCACCGGGGACCTGCGGACGGACCTGGTCGCCGAGCTGACGGCGTTTCGTGGCTCCCTGGCCGACCTGCGGCTGGACCGGGTGCTGTGCGGGCTGGCCGACGGCTCTGCGGGAGCCGACGCGGCGCCGTTGCGTGACCGGATCACCGCCGAGGCGCAGTACGGGCTGCGAATGCTCCTCGCTCCGCGGTTCGCCGGGGCGCGGTTGGACGCGGCGCTGTCGATGCTCACCGGGGTGGTGGCCTGCCCGTCGTTGATGGTCGGCGCACTGCCCGACGATGCGGCTCTGGCGGCGGCGGTGGACATGCTGCTCGGATCGGGTGAAGACTCTGTGAGGTGACGGGCGGCCCGCACGTCCAGTTCCGGCGGCCGATTCCCCTGGCCGGCAGACTCATTCGCCCGATCGCCGGACTGCAACTACCCGATCCGCGCGACCTGATGGTGCACTGCGCGCAGGAGATTGAGCCATCTCGCGGGATTCCTGCCCGAGCTCCACGCGCGATTCACCTGACGCCCCGCGGGTACCCCGCAGCCGTGTGGACAGTGAGCAGACGGATTCCCGCGCCCGCCGACACGGTGTGGCAACTTCTGACCGATCTCGATGCGTGGCCCGTCTGGGGGCCCACCGTCGCCGGCGCCGAACTCGACCGCGGGGCCTTCGAACTCGGGGCGACCGGTCGGGTGTGGACGCCCGTCGGCGTCCCGCTGCCGTTCACCATCACCGAACTCGACCCGGGCAGGACCTGGGCGTGGCGGGTGGCCGGCGTGCCTGCGACCCGCCACGGTGTGGAACCCGCAGCGGGCGGCTGCCGCGCCTGGATGAGCGCGCCCGTCTGGGCGCCCGCCTATCTACCGGTTCTCGCTGTGGGTTTGCGCCGGATCGGCGACATGGCGATTGATTCTGGCGAAGACGGGTAACTCTGCGGCGGTCGGATCACTGCTCAGCGAGGAGAACATCATGATCGGAACAATCATCGGGGCCATCGTCGTCGGGCTGATCGTCGGCGCACTGGCCCGCCTGGTCATGCCCGGCAAGCAGAACATCGGCGTCATCATGACGATCGTGCTCGGCGCCCTCGGTTCGTTCCTCGGCTCGTGGGTGACCTACAACCTGGCCGGCTACTCGAACAGCAACGGCGGCTTCGCGATCATCCCGTTCCTCGTCGGCATCATCGTGGCGATCGTGCTGATCGCGGCCTACCTCGGCATCACCGGCAAGCGCAGCACCGGACCCCGCGTCTAGATGGCGGTCAGCGAAACGCGCGAGACCGTCATCGAGGCGTCTCCCGCGGAGATCTTGGACGTTCTGTACGACCTGGAGTCGCTCACCGAGTGGTCGTCAGCGCACCAGAAGGTCGAGATCCTCGAACGCGACGACGACGGCAGGCCGAAGCGGTCCCGCCAAGTAGTCAAGATCGTCGGAATCAATGACGAACAGGTGCTGGACTATTCGGTGCACGACGACGGGGTCAGCTGGACGCTGGTGAGCTCACAGCAGCAGCGTGCGCAGGAGGGCCGCTACACGCTGACTCCGGATGGCGATCGCACTCACGTGAGATTCGACCTGACCGTCGATCCGACGGTGCCTCTGCCTGGCTTCCTGGTCAAGAGAGGCGCCAAGGGTCTGATGGAAACGGCCACCGACGGTCTGCGCAAGAGGGTGGAGTCCCGAAAAGGCCAATAGATTTTTCTGGCCCTCATCGCCGGCACATCGTGCGTCTGGCCGGCCCCCGAGGTGGTGTTCGGACGTGATCGACCGCGGCGCGTCGGCATTCGGTGACGGGCGTCGTGGGTTCGGTGAACGAACTGTTGCGGCTGGTGCTGTGCGGTTCTAGCGTGGGGCCACCGCGAACCCCCGGCCAGAAAGACTCTCGATGGACCGCAACGGTGGCGACGTCGTCGTCGAGACGCTGACCGCGCTCGGCGCCAGCCACGTCTTCGGCATACCTGGACAGAACGCTCTGGGGCTGTTCGACGCGATCCGGCGCAGCGACCTCACGTTCGTCAGCTCCCGCGTGGAGAACAACGCGGCATTCGCCGCCGACGGGTATGCCCGCGCGACCGGAGAGGTCGGCGTGCTGTTCCTGTCGACCGGGCCGGGTGCACTGACCGCGCTCGGTGCCCTGCAGGAGGCTCACGCGTCGGGTGTGCCGGTGCTCGTGATCGCAAGCCAGGTGCCGCGCCCATACCTGGGGCTGCGGCGCGGCGCCCTGCACCAGCTCGACGACCAGGCGCGCAGCGCGGTCAACGTGACGAAAAGTACTGCGCTGGCGATGAACTCGGGCCAGTTGCCGACGTTGCTCGCCGATGCGTGGTCGTTGGCGCAGTCCGCACCCGCCGGTCCGACGTGGGTGGAGATCCCCCAGGACGTCCTCCTGGAGCCGGCTGATGGTCCGCCGGTGACGTCGGTGCACACCGCGGTGACCGCACGGGCACCCGGCGACGACGTCGTCGCCGCGGCGGCCGCCCGCCTCGATGCCGCAGAACGGCCGGTGATCCTGGCAGGGGGCGGCGTGCGGCGGTCGTCGGGCGGTTCCGAGGCGCTGGTCGCGCTCGCCGAGGCACTCGATGCGCCGGTGGTCTCGACCGTCGGCGGCAAGGGCGCCATCCGCTTCGACCATCCACTCTCGGCGGCCTCCTGGATCGAGGACCGCTACACCACCGAACTATTGGCCGGCGCCGACGTCCTTCTCGCTGTGGGGACAGCACTGGGCGAGGTCACGAGCAACTACCACACCCTCGAACCCGCGGGCACTGTCATCCACATCGACGCCGAAGCGCGCGTACTGGGCGCCAACCACCCCGCGCTGAGCGTCCATGCCGATGCCGCGCAGGCGTTGAGCGCACTGGCGCAGCGGGTCACACGGCGCGACGGCGGTGACGGCGCGCGAATCGCCGCTGACCTGCGGACAGCGGTCGAAAAGAGGCTGGCCGCCCAGAACCTGGACATCGAGCGCACCCTGATGAGCGATCTGCGGCGAGCGGTTCCCGCTGCAGCGCAGACGTTCTGGGACATGACGATCGCCGGCTACTGGGCGTGGTCGGTCTGGGACCCGCTCGACGGCGAGTTCCACAGCGCCCAGGGCGCCGGCGGGCTCGGCTTCGCCTTCCCCGCGGCGCTGGCCGCAGCGCTGGGCACGGGGCAGCGCACGCTGGCGGTCACCGGCGACGGCGGAGCGATGTACTCGATCGCCGAACTGGCCACTGCCCGCCAGCACGACGCGGACGTCACCTGGCTGATCGTCGATGACGGCGGCTACGGAATTCTGCGCGAGTACATGACCGATGCCTTCGGGCAGGCGACCGCCACCGAGCTCGCCCGCCCCGACTTCGCCGCTCTCGCAGCGAGTTTCGACGTTCCCGCGCACATCGCATCCGCAGCGACGGTCGGTGCCGTCGTCGAGGAGACATTCGGCACCCGCGGGCCCGCCGTCGTCGTGCTGCCTGCGCACCTCACGATGTTCTCCGCCACCTAGGAAGGTCACCATGGGCAAGCCGCTCGACATCGCGATCATCGTGGTCTACCTGGTGGCCATGCTGGCCTTCGGGTTCTGGGGGAGAACCAGAACCAAGGATTCAGCCGACTTCCTGGTCGCCGGCCGGCGGCTGGGCCCGGTCCTCTACACCGGCACGATGGCCGCCGTGGTGCTCGGCGGTGCGTCGACGGTCGGCGGCGTCGGGCTGGGCTACAAGTGGGGCCTGTCGGGCATGTGGCTGGTGGTGGCGATAGCGATCGGGCTACTCGCGCTGAGCCTGTTCTTCGCCGGTCGCATCCAGCGGCTGCGGGTCTACACCGTGGCCCAGATGCTGTCGCTGCGCTACGGCATGGACGCCACGTCGGCATCGGGCATCGTGATGGCGGCCTACACGCTGATGCTGTCGGTGACCTCGACGATCGCCTACGCCACCGTCTTCAACGTGCTGTTCGGCACCGACCGCACCGTGTCGGTGATCATCGGCGGTGCGGTGGTGATGCTGTACTCGGCCATCGGAGGCATGTGGTCGATCACGCTCACCGACATGGTGCAGTTCATCCTCAAGACCATCGGCATCTTCGCGCTGATGCTGCCCTTCACGCTGAACAAGGCCGGCGGCTTCGCCGGCATCCGCGAACGTGCCGGCGACGCGGTGTTCGACCTCGGCGCCATCGGATTGCCGACGATCATCACGTTTTTCGTCGTCTACAGCTTCGGCATGCTGATCGGTCAGGACATCTGGCAACGGGTGTTCACCGCGCGCTCACCGCAGGTCGCCAAGTGGGGTGGCACGGCCGCGGCGCTGTACTGCGTCTGCTACGGCATCGCCGGCGCGGTCATCGGCATGGCGGCGGCGACGTTCCTGCCCGAGGTCGAGGTCCGCGACGACGTGTACGCGCAGATCGCGGAAACCATTCTGCCCGTGGGCATCAGCGGTCTGGTGCTGGCCGCGGCTGTCGCGGCCATGATGTCGACCGCATCGGGTGCGCTGATCGCCACCGCGACGGTCACCCGTACCGACGTGAAGCCGTTGCTGCAGAGAATGTTCGGCCGTACGCCCGACTCCGGGCGGGAGGTCGACGACGTGCACTCCGACCGGCGCTACGTGGTGGTGCTCGGCATCGTGGTGATCGTCATCGCCGCGCTACTGGGTGACGTGGTCGCCGCGCTGACCATCGCCTACGACATCCTCGTCGGCGGGCTGCTGGTCGCGATCCTCGGCGGCTTCCTGTGGAAGCGCGCCACCGGCGCGGGAGCGTTGTCGTCGATGGCGGTGGGCACCGTGGTCACTCTCGCCACCATGGCCATCGTCGGCGATGTACTGGCCAACGAGCCGATCTACTACGGCCTGGCATCGAGCCTGATCGTCTACGTGGTCGTGAGCCTGGCGACGTCGCGCACCGACACCGCGGTGCTGGCCGAGTGGGACGACCGGCTGGCGGGCCGGGACACCGTCAGGGCGTGAGGTTCTCGAGATCCTCGAGCAGTCCGGGATGCGTGGGTGCCCAACCCAGCGTCGCTCGGGTGACCTCGCTGCGCGCCGGCTGATCGAGGGCGAAAATCGCACCGAACGGACCGAAGGTCCCCTCGGCGACCGACTGCACCGGCAGGTCCAACCGACGGCCCACCACCTCGGCGATGTCGCGTACGGCCACCCCCTCCTCGGCGACCGCATGCCAGGACGTGCCCGCCGGTGCGGACTCCAACGCCAGCCGGAACAACGCGGCGGCGTCGCGGGCGTGCACCGCTGGCCAGCGCTGCGCGCCGTCGCCGGGGTAGCCCGCGATGCCGGTCCGGCGGGCGGCCTCGGTGAGGAGCCCGGCGAACCCGCCTTCGCCGTCGGCGTGCGCCGTGCGGGGCATCCGGACCGCACTGGCGCGGACCCCGTCGAGCCCGAGCAGCGCGAGGACCGCGCGACCCCGCTCGCCGACCACACCGTCGGTGGGCGGCGGGTCGGTCTCGACGGCCGCACGGCCCGCCACCCAGGGTGTGCCCGACGCAGCGACGATCGGCCGGTCGGTCCCCTGCATTTCGGCGCCCAGGGCCTGTAGGGCCGCGGTCTCCTCGGCAACGCCGCGGGCCAGCGATTCGGGGCTGCTGTAGTCGCGGCCGAATGCCAGGTGGACGACGCCGTCGGTGCGTCGCGCGCCCTCGCGCAGGCTGTCGAGATCCTCGAGGCTGCCCCGCAGCGTTTCGGCGCCGGCTGCCTCGAGGGCTGCCGCGGAGGCATCGGAGCGGGCGAGGGCGAGGACGGTGTGGCCGTGGGCCAGTAGCTCGGCGACGACGGGCGTGCCGAGGGTGCCGGTGCCTCCGGTGGCGAATACGTGCACGGGTCCTCCTGGAACAGTGATGAGACAGTCGTCCCATCACCGTACGCTGGTGACGGGACAATTGTCCCGTCACTACGATGACAGGATGGCTCGATGGGAACCCGGGGCGCGGCAGCGGCTGGTCCGCGCCGCTGTCGAGCTCTTCACCGAGCAGGGCTACGACGCGACGACCGTCTCTCAGATCGCCGACCGCGCCGGGGTCACCAAGAGCACCTTCTTTCGACATTTCCCTGACAAGCGAGAATTGCTTGTCGCCGGGCAGGAGACTCTGTGCCGGCTGTTGGCAGACGGCGTGGCCGATGCGCCGGAGTCAGCCGGTCCCATGGCGGCGGTGGCCGCCGGTCTGGAGCGGGCATCGACGTTCATGGGCCCGGAGAACCGCGAACTCGGACCGCAGATTCAGGCCGCCGTCGCGGCCAGTGTCGAGCTGCAGGAGCGCGATGCGCTCAAGACCGTCGGCCTCGCGGCGGCGCTGACCGAGGCGTTGGTGGCGCGCGGTGTTCCCGAGATGGCCGCTCACCTGTCGGGCGAGCTGGGTGTCCTCGCGTTCAAGCGCGGTTTCGCGCGGTGGTCGGAGGCGGACGACGACGGCCCTGGGCTGGCCCACTACGCCCTCGCAGCGCTCGACGAGCTGCGCGCGGCGTCCCGCGCCCTGGACTGAGAACCGCCCGAATCGAATTTGCGAAAGCGCATGCGCAAGCGCTTGCCTACGTCTTAGGCTCCTGCCCAGCCGCGGCGCGTCGGGCGTCGCCCGGGGACAAAGGAGTCCACATGGTCGGGAAACCCAGTCGGTCCGTCATCGGTTCGGTTGTGCTGGCGGGAGCGCTCGTCCTGGGCATGACCGGCTGTAGCGGAGGCTCCGGCTCGGACAGCGTCAAGGTGGGACTGATCACCAAGACCGACTCCAACCCCTACTTCGTCAAGGTCCGCGAGGCCGCTCAGGCGCAGGCCGACAAGGACGGCGCCCAGTTGATCGCGCTCGCCGGTGCGTTCGACGGTGACAACGAGGGACAGGTCACCGCGATCGAGAACATGGTCGGCCAGGGCGTCAAAGGCATTCTCATCACACCGAACTCGTCGACCGGTGTGCTCGACGCGATCAAGCGGGCCCGCGACGCGGGCGTGATCGTCATCGCGCTCGACACCGCGACCGATCCCGAAGACGCCGTCGACGCGACCTACGCCACCGACAACAAGGCCGCCGGCGTGAGCCAGGGCAAGTGGGTCAAGGCGGCCATCGGCAACGCCGCCCCGCAGGTGGTGATGCTCGACGGCACGCCCGGCGGCACCGTGGACACATTCCGCCACGACGGCTTCCTCGAGGGCTTCGGTATCACCAACGGCTCGCCGGAGATCGTCGGCCAGGAGAACACCAACGGCGATCAGACCAAGGCACAGACCGCGATGGAGAACATCCTGCAGCGCGCGCCGCGCATCAACGCGCTCTACACGATCAACGAACCCGCCGCCGCCGGCGCCTACCAGGCCATCCAGTCCGCGGGCCGCGCCGACCAGATCACGATCGGCTCGATCGACGGCAGCTGCACCGGCGTCGCGGACGTGAAGGCCGGCAAGATCGGCGCCACGGTCATGCAGTTCCCGGCGAAGATGGCCGAACTCGGCGTGCAGGCCGTCGTCAAGTACGCCAAGGACGGCACCAAGCCCAGCGGCTTCAACGACACCGGCTCCCAGCTCATCACCGACAAGCCCATGCCCGGCATCGAGTCCAAGGACACCGCCTGGGGTGAGCAGAACTGCTGGGGCACTGCCGGATCATGACGGGCGGTGTTGCACCACAGACGAAACCGCCGCTGTCGAGCCGGTTGACGGCATCGAACCTGTTGCGCGAGCCGCTGCTGGGTCCCCTGGTCGCGCTCGTGTTGGCGATCGTCGTCTTCAGCGTCATCTCGGACTCGTTCCTCGAGCCGCAGAACGTCTCGCTGATCCTGCAGCAGTCGGTGGTCGTCGGCATCCTGGCGGTCGGGCAGACGCTGATCATCCTCACCTCTGGAATCGACCTGTCGATCGGCGCGGTGGCGGTGTTCGGCACCATCGTGATGGCCCAGAGTGCCGGCGCGAACGGGCCGGTTGTCGCGCTGGGCTCCACGCTGCTGGTGTGCGTGGTGTTCGGCGCGCTCAACGGTGGGCTGGTGACTGCCCTGCGGTTGCCGCCGTTCATCGTCACCCTCGGCACGTTCACCGCGATCCAGGCCGCGACGCGGCTGCTCGCCGGTTCGGAGACCTACCGGGTGACGCCGGGCCCACTGACGTTCCTGGGCACGTCGTTTCGCATCGGCACCTTCTCGACGACCTACGGCGTCGTCGCGATGCTGCTGGTCTATCTGGTGACGTGGTACGCGCTGTCCCAAACCGCCTGGGGTAAGCACGTCTACGCCGTCGGCGGTAACCCGCAGGCGTCCGATCTGTCGGGCATCAAATCCGGCCGGGTGCTGCTGTCGGTGTACATCACCACCGGGGTGATCGCCGCGATCGCGGCGTGGGCGGCGCTGGGCCGCATCCCGAATGCCGATCCGAACGCCTACCAGAACGCCAACCTCGAGACCATCACCGCGGTGGTCATCGGCGGCACCAGCCTGTTCGGCGGCCGTGGTGGTGTGGTCGGCACGCTCGTCGGCACGCTCATCGTCGGTGTGCTGCGCAACGGTCTCACCCAGGCCGGGGTCGACAACCTCTACCAGAACATCGCCACCGGGGTCCTGGTGATCGTCGCGGTGGCCGTGGATCAGTTCACCCGCAGGAGGTCACGATGACGACCGGGAAAAGCCCTGTTCTGGAAGCGCGCGGCCTGGTCAAGAAGTACGGCAACGTCACCGCGATCAACGGCGCCGACTTCGAGCTGCGCGCCGGCGAGGTGCTCGCGGTCATCGGCGACAACGGCGCGGGCAAGAGCAGCTTGATCAAAGCCCTTGCCGGGGCCGTGATTCCGGACTCGGGCCAGATCCTGATGAACGGCCAACCGGTGTCGTTCAAGAACACCCGCGATGCCCGCGCCGCCGGGATCGAGACGGTGTACCAGGATCTTGCCGTGGTGCCCGCCCTCGACATCGCCTCCAACCTGTATCTCGGTCGCGAAGTCCGGCGAAAGGGAATCGCGGGTAGCGTGTTCCGTCGTCTCGACATGCCGCGCATGCGCCAGGATGCGTCCAAGCACCTGGCCGATCTGAAGATCGGGATCAAGGCCGTGAGCCAGGCCGTCGAGACACTGTCCGGCGGTCAGCGCCAAGGTGTCGCGGTGGCACGGGCCGCAGCGTTCGGTCGCGGGGTGATCATCATGGACGAACCGACCGCCGCGCTCGGCGTCCGCGAGTCCGGTCAGGTGATCGACCTGATCAAATCCATTCGCGACCGCGGCATTCCGGTGGTGCTCATCAGCCATGACATGCCGCATGTCTTCGAAGTGGCCGACCGCATCCACATCCACCGGCTGGGGCAGCGCGCCGGGGTCGTCGACCCGAAGAGCCGGTCGATGTCCGAAGTGGTGGCCCTGATGACCGGCGCGGAGGAGCCGACCGATGAGGAACGCGCCGGTCTCTGAGCCGCGGGGGATCTTCGTCGGGTTGGCGACCCTGGACGTGATCCACCGCATCGACGAGCCGCCGGCAGCGAACCAGAAGATCACCGCCGCAGCACAATTCGTGGCTGCCGGTGGTCCGGCTGCCAACGCGGCGGTCACATTCGCGGCGCTCGGCGGGCAGGCGGTGCTCGTCACCGCTCTGGGCGCGGACCCGGTCGCCGATCTCGTGCGCAGCGATCTGGTGGCCCACGGTGTCGAGGTGATCGACGCCGCAGCGGGGGTGCCGCGACCGGTCCCGGTGTCCAGCGTGTCGGTGGTGGATGCGACCGGGGACCGGTCCGTGGTCTCGCTCGACGCGGTGGCCTCCGACGTTCCGGCGCCGGAGGCCCTCGACAGCCTCATCGCCGGTGCTGACGTCGTCCTCGTCGACGGACACCATCCTGCGATCGGACTCGCCGCGGCGCGGTCCGCGCGCCGGCAGCAGGTGTTGTGCGTCGTCGACGCCGGGCGCTGGAAACCGGTGATGGCCGACCTGGTCCCGAACGCGCCGGACATGGTGTGCTCCGGCGACTTTCGCACCCCCGGCACCGACAGCGCCGAGGGGACCGCCGCCGCACTGCTCGCCGACGGGGTACCCACCGTCGTCATCACCGACGGCGGGGCGCCGGTCCGGTGGTGGTCGGGCGGCGCGTTCGGCAGCGTCGAGGTGCCGGCCGTCCAGGTTCGCGACACCCTGGGCGCCGGGGATGCGTTCCACGGCGCATACTGCTACTTCGGCGCGGCCGGCGTCGTCCGCCTGGCTGAGCGAGTGGAGGCGGCGGCGAGAGTGGCCGCGCTGCGGTGCTCGGTGATCGGACCACGGGCCTGGCTGGCCCAACTCTCCCACGACCGAAGGCGGCACCGGTGACCATCGAGCAGAACGTCGACAGCGTCACCGTCGAGGAGCTGATCGGCTGGGCGCGGGCGCTCGTCACGCCCGGCACCCGGCGCATCCTCGGGCTCACCGGTGCACCGGGAGCCGGAAAGTCGACGGTCGCAGAGCAACTCGTCGCGGCGCTGGGACCCCAGGATGCCGTGCTCGTGCCGATGGACGGCTTCCACCTGGCCAACGAGGTGCTGCTCGACCTGGGCCGGCGGGATCGCAAGGGCGCACACGACACGTTCGACGACGACGGGTACGCCCGGCTGCTCGCGGCGTTGAAGGCCCAGCGTGACGGTGACGCCGTGATCTACGCCCCCCGGTTCCGGCGGGAGATCGAGGAGCCGATCGGATCGTCGATCCCGGTGCGCCCGTCGACCCCGCTGGTGGTCACCGAAGGCAACTACCTGCTGCTGGACTCCGGTGCCTGGCCCGCCGCCCGGGCCTGCCTCGATGAGGTCTGGTTCCTGGCCCCCGACACCGGGATTCGGCATGAACGCCTGGTGCGCCGGCACGAGGCGTTCGGCAAGACACCCGAGGAAGCGCAGTTCTGGGCGTTGGGTTCCGACGAACGCAACGCCCAGCTGATCGAGTCGACGGCGGCCCGGGCCGACCGCATCCTGCGGCTGCCATGACCACGATGGGCGACGTCGCGCGCCTGGCCGGGGTGTCGGCGTCGACGGTGTCGCACGTGATCAACGGAACGCGGCGGGTGGACACCGGCACCCGCCTGCGCGTCGAGGCGGCGATCGCCGAGACCGGGTACCGCCGCAACGGCGTGGCCCGCTCGCTGGCGGCCGGGCGCACGCACACGGTCGGCCTGTCGATCTCGGCGCTGACCAACCCGTACTTCGGCAGCCTGGTCCACGCGGTGGAAAGGGCGCTCTCCGAAGCGGGTTACGTGCTGATCGTCGGTGACTCCCACGACGATGCGGAATCCGAGAAGCGGGTCACCGACTCGCTGCTGGACCGGCAGGTCGACGGGCTCATCGTGGCTCCGGCGGCCGGCTCGGAGCGGACGACGCTGCCGGCGATCGTGCGTACCGGAACCCCGCTGGTGCTCATCGACCGCGCTGTCGACATCGACTGCGATCAGGTCGGTCCCGAGAACGTCGAGTCGGCGCGGGCCCTCACCGAGCACCTCATCGAGCACGGGCACCGGCGCATCGCCGTGGTGCGCGGTATCGCCGGAATCTCCTCGACGGTCGAACGATTCGACGGGTACGTGGCGGCGCTGGCCGCGCACGGCATCCCGCTCGACTCCGACCTCGTCATCGAAGGTGAGTCGAGCACCGATGTCGCCGAACGCGAAGTCCGCGCCGCGATGGCCGGGGAGCACCGGCCCACCGCACTGGTGTCGATGAACAACGCGATGACGATCGGGGCGCTCAAGGCGCTGCGCAGCCTCGACCTGTCGATCCCGGCCGACGTGGCGTTCGCCTGCTACGACGACTTCGAGTGGTCGGACCTGTTCGAGCCCAAGCTCACCGCGGCGGCTCAGGACGTCGAGACCATCGGCGCCACCGCGGCGCAACTGCTGTTGCGCCGCGTGGGCGCGGAAGAATTTGCAGCGCAACGCATCCAGGTGCCGACGACGTTCCATCACCGCAACTCGTGCGGCTGTCGGAGCTAGCGGGAAGCGACCGCCATCCGCGCGGCCAACGCCACGTACGTCGCGGCGAACGTTTTGCGCAGCCCCCTCACGACGCGAGGGCGGCTGATCACGTGACTGCGCACCGCCGCGGCGAACACGCCATAGGCCGCGAACACGACCAGGGTCATCGCCATGAACACCGCTGACAGCACCAGCATCTCGCCGACGACGGAACCAACGGCGGGGTCGACGAACTGCGGCAAGAAGGCGAAGAAGAACAGTGTCAGCTTCGGGTTGAGCGTGTTGACCGCGATCGCGGTGCCGATGATGCGCCACGATCCCGGCGGGGCGGCGGGCGCATCGACGGCCACCAAGTCCGAGTCGTCGCGCCAGGTGACCCACGCCAGGTACAGCAGATAGGCCACCCCGAGGTACTTCACGGTCTGGAACGCGATGGCGCTGCTGTGCATGATCGCGGCGAGCCCACTGACCGCGGCCAGCATGTGCGGGACGATGCCCAGCGTGCATCCGCCCGCGGCCAGCAGCGAGGCCCGCGTGCCGTGTGAGAGGCCGCTGGCCACGGTGTAGAGCGCGCCGGTGCCGGGCGTGACTACCACGACCAGGCTGGTCAGCAGGAATGCCAGAGTCATCGAGCCGACACTTGCCTAGCTGCAGACCGCGCCGACGGCCGCCGAGCCGACCAGCTTGGTGTACTTGGCCAGCACGCCGGTCTTGTAGACCGGGGGCAGAGGCGTGAATCCGGCTTTGCGCGCCTCGAATTCGGCCTCGTCCACCAGGATGTCCAACGTGCCGTTGGCCACGTCGAGGCGGATGCGGTCGCCGTCGCGGACGAACGCGATGGGGCCGCCGTCGACGGCCTCCGGCGCGATGTGTCCCACGCACAGCCCCGTCGTCCCGCCGGAGAACCGACCGTCAGTCATCAGCAGCACGTCCTTGCCCAGACCCGCACCCTTGATCGCGCCCGTGATCGCCAGCATCTCCCGCATGCCGGGGCCACCCTTGGGGCCCTCGTAGCGGATCACCACGACGTCGCCGTGGGTGATCGTGCCGTCCTCGAGCGCGTCGAGCGCGGCGCGCTCCCGCTCGAAAACCCGTGCGGTGCCCTCGAACACGTCAGAGTCGAAGCCCGCCGACTTCACGACCGCGCCCTCCGGGGCGAGCGAGCCGTGCAGGATCGTGATACCGCCGGTGGGGTGGATCGGGTTGTCCATCGCCCGCAGCACCTTGCCGTCTGGATCCGGCGGCTCGATGTGGGCCAGGTTCTCGGCCATGGTCTGCCCGGTGACGGTGAGGCAATCCCCGTGCAGCAGACCGGCATCGAGCAGTGCTTTCATCACCACCGGCACGCCACCGATCTCGTCGACGTGCTTCATCACGTGGCGGCCGAACGGTTTCACGTCGGCCAGGTGAGGCACCTTGTTCCCGATGCGCGTGAAGTCGGCCAGGGTCAACTCGACCTGGGCTTCCCACGCGATGGCCAGCAGGTGCAGCACCGCGTTGGTGGAACCGCCGAACGCCATGACGACGGCGATGGCGTTCTCGAACGCCTCCTTGGTGAGGATGTCGCGCGCGGTGATGCCGCGGCGCAGCATCTCGACGACGGCGGCGCCGGAGCGGCGGGCGTACTCGTCGCGACGGGAATCGATCGCGACCGGAGAAGCACTGCCCGGCAACGACATTCCGAGGGCTTCGGCCGCAGACGCCATGGTGTTGGCGGTGTACATGCCGCCGCAGGCGCCCTCACCCGGACAGATCGCGCGCTCGATGATGTCGACATCGGCACGCGACATCAGCCCGCGCGCGCACGCGCCCACGGCCTCGAACGCGTCGATGATCGTGACTTCCTTCTCGGTGCCATCGGTCAGCTTGGCGACACCGGGCATGATCGAGCCGTTGTAGAGGAACACGTTGGCGAGGTCCAGCCGCGCGGCCGCCATCAGCATGCCGGGGATGGACTTGTCGCAGCCGGCCAGCAGCACGGTGCCGTCGAGGCGCTCGGCCTGCACGACGGTCTCGACACTGTCGGCGATGACCTCGCGGGAGACCAGCGAGAAATGCATGCCCTCGTGGCCCATCGAGATGCCGTCGGACACCGAAATGGTGCCGAACTCCAGCGGGTAGCCGCCCGCCTCGTGCACCCCGGCCTTGACCGCCTGCGCCAGCCGCTGCAGCGACAGGTTGCACGGCGTGATCTCGTTCCATGACGAACCGACGCCGATCTGCGGCTTCACCCAGTCGTCGTCGCCCATGCCGACGGCGCGCAGCATGCCGCGGGCGGCGGTCTTCTCGAGGCCATCGGTCACGTCGCGCGAACGGGGCTTGATGTCGGGCGTGCGGGTGTCCGGAGACTCTGAAGACATGCCGACGATTATGCGCCTGGCGTTTCCCCCGGCCAAACCAATATTCATACCCCCATGGGGTACGGGTAGGCTGGCGGGATGTCGAAGGTCTCAGGCGCGCTGGCGGCGCTGGTAGCCGCTGCGGCGCTGATCGGCTGCGGAGGGCCTGCCGCGGCGCCGTCGGCGTCGTCGACCACCGACACCCCCGTCATCACCGGCGACCCCGCCGGCTACAACACCGCCGACGTGACATTCGCCCAGCAGATGGTGGATCGGCACCGGCAAGCGATCGCCCTTACCGATGTGGTGCCGCAGCGCTCCACCAACGCAGACCTGACCGCCCTCGCACAGCGCATCGGTGCTCAGCAGCAGGATCAGATCAACGTCCTCAACGTCTTTCTGGTGCAGTGGGACCAACCCCCGAAGATGGGCGCCGCGATGGGCCCCGGCGGCCAGCCTCCTCCGGTCGTGGCGCAGCTTGAACCGCTGCAGGGTGCCGCCTTCGATCGCCTGTGGTTGCAGTCGATGATCGACGAGCACCGGAAGTCGATCGCCGTGGCCGATACTGAGCTCGCGAGTGGAGCGAACGTGGATGCGAAGTCGATGGCCACGATGATCGTGTCGACGCAGACGGCCGAACTCAACCAGATGACCACGATGCTGGAGGGCACACCGTGAGCGATGTCGACAACGGTGGGGACACCGAGACGCACGGATACACGGCGCAGAAAGAGAACTACGCCAAGCGGTTGCGCCGCATCGAGGGCCAAGTCCGAGGGATCGCCAAGATGATCGACGAGGACAAGTACTGCATCGATGTGCTGACGCAGATCAGCGCGGTCAACAGCGCCCTGCAGTCGGTGGCGCTGGGCCTGCTCGACGAGCATCTGGGCCATTGCGTGTCGCATGCCGTGGCCGCCGGGGGCGACGAGGCGGACGCGAAGCTCGCCGAGGCGTCCGCCGCGATCGCGCGGTTGGTTCGCTCCTAGCGGTACCCGAACACCTAGGCGGGCGGTTCGTAGGGCTGGTACCACCACCAGTTCGCGCGTTCCCCGGTCGGGCCGGGGCATGGTGCGACATCGGGCGGGGGTTGGGTGGGTGGTCGGGCCAACGAGGCTGAGGTCAGGACGCGGCCGGCGGCGTCGGTGACGACGAGCTGGTCGGCGGGGCCGGTGATCGTGATCAGGCCCCGGTGGTGGGCCCGATGGTGATACGGACACACCAACGCCAGGTTCCACAATTCGGTGGGGCCGCCGTCCTCCCAGTGCACCAGGTGATGGGCGTGCAGTGCCCGGGTGGCCCCGCAGCCGGGGACCACACACGCCCGGTCGCGGTGCTCCAACGCCCGGCGCAGCCGCCGGTTCACCGTGCGGGTCGATCGCCCGGCCCCGAGCACCTGCCCGTCGCGGTGAAACCACACCTCGCAGGTGGCATCACAGGTCAGGTAGCGGCGATCGCTGTCGGGCAGAACGGGCCCCAAATGTAAAGCCGCCAGGCGGGTTTCGATGTCGACGTGGACCACGACGGTGGTGCGTTGTCCGTGCGGGCGGGCCGCGGCTTCGGCGTCCCACCCGGCATGCACCAGCCGCAGGAACGCCGCCGCGTTGCCGGGCATCGACGCCCGCCCGTCAGGGTCGGCGGCCTTCCATTCGGTGACGAGGGCGTCGCGGTGCGACGCCAGCGCGGCTTCGAACGCCGCGTTCTCGACGTGAGGGAGCGCGATCTGCCAGTACGTGTACTGCTCATCGCTGTGCGAGGTGATCGACACCTGCGGCCCCGGATCGATGACGGCCTCGCCGTCCTCATCCTCTGCATCGGGTTCGGGCTCCGGTTCGGGGGTGGGTTTGGGTTGCATCTTCAGCGCGGTCCGCAGCTGGGACACCGTCGCACACTGGGCCATCGTGGCGAAGTGCTCGTCAGATCCCGGCAGACCGCGCTCGGCAATCGCCCCGACCTGATCGACGGAGAACCGGCCCTCCCGCAACCCCTCGATGCAGTGCGGGAATTCGTCGAAGCGGTGCGCGATCGCGGCGATCGTCTGCGCCCGCGAGGGAGACACTCCGGCCTTCCACGCCAACCACCCCGCGGTCGACTTCGCCCCAGCAGCCGCCCACAACTCGTCGCGGTCGATCTCGGCAGCGATCTCCACGATCCGTGCGTCGATCGCGTTGCGCTGCCCGGTCAGCTCCGCCAACTCCTCATGCAGCACCGAGAGCCGCTCGTCGATGGCGAGGGAACTGACCGGGGGCATGACCCCAATCTCCCACTCACAACCGACAATTCAGCCCGACAAACCATCAACCTGTGGATGAAAACGGCTCTGGGGACAACTAGGCCGGCGGCACGTCCTCCGGCCGTTCGGCGGGCAGGTCAGCGGCGCGGCGGCGCAGTCTGCGGTGTTCGGCGTACAGCCAGCCGACGCCGGCGATCAGCCCGACCACTGCGATCACCACCCCGATCACGGCCGGACCGCTCTGTCCGACGGCGAAACCGCACAGAGAAAGGGCAAAGGCGATCAAACCCACCGCGATCATCGTGTGACCCGGCCAATTGGCCGCGTCCTTGAGGGTTTCGCCGGCCACCGGACCCAACGGCGCGGCCCGGTCGGGCGATGCGTGCTTGTCGTGTGTGTCCATAGTCGTGAGTCGTTGTCCGACAGGTCAATCCGAACGTCGTGCCGCTGTGGTTCCGGTCACTTACGAGAAAGCCACTGGTGAAGACGGTCATAGATCGCCGGATGGTTGAGCAGATCGAAGTGGTGCAGACCGGTCAGGACCAGTCCGGCGTCGTCGGCGAACGGCAGCCGGCGCGTGCGCCCACGGCCTGAGGCACTGGCCGGTCGCACCAGGTGATCGCCCACGACCATGCCGAGCGCTGTCGGCGCCGCCGACGTCGCGACGAAGTGGTAGTGGGCGTGGGGGAGGAACGGTACTTCTCGGCAGCGGTCCCGCAAGAACTCGTCGGGATCCGCCTCGCCCCAGTCGTCGTCGAGGACGGCACCGAAACGCAGGTCCTTGATGCCGTCGCTGCGCAGATTCAGCAGCTCGGCGATGGCCCGGGTCTCGCGCAGCCGGATCATCAGCCAGCTGGCCGCGTTGACGGTTTTCTCCAGGTCGGCGCCCATGTGCGGGGAGCCCAGACACACCACCTGGCGGGTGGCGCGGCACCACCGGCGGTTGCGCTCGTTGGCGTAGTGGCATGCGGAGCGGGCCACCAGTCCGCCCATCGAATGGCCGATCAGCGCGATGCGGCTGACCGGAACCGGCCAGATCTCCAGCAGGCGGGTCAGCAGGTCGTCGAGCGCGCGACCGTTGGTGGAGATGTGCTGACCGGTGTTGTAGCGGATCTCGATCGGCGTGTAGCCCAGATCCTCGTGCAGACGCTCGCCGTACCAGGTCGGCGGGGCGCCGGTCGACGGTCGCGGCGGACGGTGCCACGACGACTCCGTCTGGCAGAGCCCGTGCACGAACACGGCGAGTTTGTCGGTGGGTTCTCCGAATGCTGCGGTGATCGCGCCGGGAGTGAGCGCCACCGCGCGACCGCCTGCCCGGATCGCCATCGGCGCAGCGAGCTTGTTGCCGCGCTCGGCGAGCTCGTCGCCGTAGATGCCGTTGAGCGCGGCGATGGCTTCGGCGACACCGCGCCGCTCGTCGAGCGGCGGATCGTCGTCGAACGCCAGCCCCGCCGCTGCGAACTCGGCGACCTTCGGCGGCACCCGCGCACCGGTCACGTCGAGCGCGTCGTAGACCGCACCCGCGATCGCGTCGTGCACGATCTCCACCGGCCGCGCCGCCGGCCCGATCGAGGAGAACACGCGGCCGGCGATGCCCGTGTGCATGCCGCGGACCAGGCCGTTCAGGACAGTCAGGCCCTCTGCGGCCACCTCGCCGAGGGACTGCATGTCCGTCGTGCGCACGCTGGTACCCCCTTCGGTGAACAGTTGTACTTACTCAAGGGTAAGGTTCGTCCGCCGGCGAGGCAATCTCTAGTCGCGAAGGGCGTCCTCGATGCGCGCCACCTTGGCGGTGAGCTGGCCGGTGTGGCCCGGCCGGATATCGGCCTTGAGGACGAGGCTGACGCGCGGGGACACGGCGGCGACGGCATCGACGGCGCGTTTGACCACGGCCATCACCTCGTCCCACTCGCCTTCGATGTTGGTGAACATGGCGTTGGTCTCGTTGGGCAGGCCCGAGGCGCGCACCACCCGAACCGCCTCGGCGACGGCGTCGCCGACCCCACCCGCGTCATCTCCTGCCAACGGACTGATGCTGAACGCGACGATCATCGTGCGAGCCTACGGCGCCGGCGGGGCCCTGACCCGTAACGCCCGACGCCACAGTAACGATCATCAGTGCAGGTCAGGGCTACCACAATGGCGGCTGCCCGGGGTACGTCAGCCCGCTGGCCAGGAGATTCGCTCTCCGCGCTGTGCCACACTGGACGCAGTCGCGGGACTTGGAGGTACTTGCATGCGGCAGGCAAACAGGAGTCGGTTCATCGCCGTGTTGTCGGTGATGACCGTGGTCGTCGGCATGGTGCTCAGCGCGCCGTCGGCACTCGCCCAGCCCGACGTGGCCTCGCCGCCCGCCCCCGCGGACCCGTTCGCGCCGCCGCCCGCGCCGAACCCGCTGGCCTTCCCGAACCCGTTCGCGCCGCCCGCCCCGACGCCCGCTGTGGCGCCCACGGCTGCCGACCCGTTCGCCGTCATCCCGGGCGAGCCGATGGCCATCCCGGAGGGCACGCCCGCCGGGCAGAACCCCACGCCGTTCGTTGGTCAGCCGCCCTTCGTGCCGCCGTCGTTCAACCCCACCAACGGCTCGATCGCCGGCGCGGCCAAGCCGATCTACATCAACTTCGCGCGGCCCATCGCCAACCGGCAGATGGCGCAGGACGCGGTGCACATCTCGTCAGTCCCGCCGGTACCCGGCCGCTTCTACTGGACCAGCGACACCCAGCTGCGCTGGCGCCCGCAGGACTTCTGGCCGGCCGGCACCGTCGTCAACATCGACGCCGCGGGCACCAAGTCCAGCTTCACGGTGCCCGAGCAGCTGGTCGCTACCGTCGATGACTCGACGCACACGATGACGATCGTGCGTAACGGCAAGGTGGAGAAGACGTTCCCGGTGTCGATGGGTAAGCCCGACGGCAAGCACGAGACCAAGAACGGCACCTACTACGTGCTGGAGAAGTTCGCCGATATCGTGATGGACTCGTCCACCTACGGCGTGCCGGTCGATTCTGCCGAGGGCTACAAACTCAAGGTGCAGGACGCGGTGCGCATCGACAACAGCGGCATCTTCGTCCACAGCGCGCCGTGGTCGGTCGGCGATCAGGGCAAACGCAACGTCAGCCACGGCTGTATCAACCTCAGCCCCGCCAATGCGCAATGGTTCTACGACAACTTCGGCAGCGGCGATCCCGTCGTGGTGAAGAACTCGACAGGCCTCTACAACCAGCCCGACGGGGCGTCGGACTGGCAGATGTTCTGAGTTAGTCACCGTTCTACGGCCACCCGCCGTGCCACGATGGAGGCAGGCGAAGGGTGGGCGCGGATGCCCGGTGACGGCAAGGCGGTGGTCCGCACCGTCGGGGTGCTCCTGCTGACTCTCGCCGCCATCGTCGCGTTGCGCGGAGTGCTTCCCGGTGCACCGAGTCCGAGTCCGGCGCCCGACAGCGAGCCCGACGGGCCGGGCTCCGAAGTGGCGGTCGTCGTCATGCTGATCGTCTCGCTGACGGCGCTGGCCGTGGCGGTGCTGGCGCGGTCCCGGTCGCCCCGCCCGCAGCGGGCAGAAGGCGAACCCCCGCGCCGTGACGTCGGCACGGGCGGCGCGATCTCCTGGCGCATGCTGGCGGTCGCCGTGGCCGCCCTTCTCGCCTGGCTGCTGATCGTCTCTCTCGTGATGCGGTGGGCCTCGACGATCGATCCGTCGGACCCCGGTGCCGTGTCCCCATCCGCTCCGCCGCCCGACGCGCCGGCCGCACCGGACGACGGCAGCGCCGGCCCTGGGCGCGGGACCGAGGGCAGCGCGTTCGATCTGCTGATGGGCACGGCCGTCGCACTGCTCGTGATCTCCGTCGTGGCCACGCTGACCGCGCGCCGTCGCCGCCCCGCTGCGATTCCCGCCCCTGCGGAGTCCGTGGCGTCAGTGCCGCTGCCGCCCGCTCCGGATCTGGCCCGAGCGGCCGAGCGCGGACTGGCCGAGGTCGGCGACCGCAGCCGCGATCCGCGCGAAGCGATCATCGCCTGCTACGTCGCGATGGAACAGGAACTCGAGAAATCGCCCGGGACAGTTCCGCAGGCCTCCGACACTCCGGCCGAGGTGCTCGCGCGCGCCGTCGCCCGGCGTGCTGTCCACGCCGGCAGCGCCGCGCAACTGGTCGATCTGTTCGAGGAGGCACGCTTCAGCCCCCACGTGATGAACGAGGGCCACCGGGACGACGCAGTGCGCGCGCTGCAGGTGGTGCAACGCGAATTGCAGGGCGCCTCATGACGCGGATCGTCGCGGCGACGGTTGCGGTGCTGCTCGCGGTGGAGGTCTGCGCGTTCGCCCTCGCCGACCGCGCGCTGGTGGTCACCATCACCGGCACCGCGTTGGCGGCCGCGCTGCTGTGGATCCGTTCGAATCTGGTCCGGCATGCCGATGCCGTATCCGACACCCCCGTCGACGCTGCCGCGAACTCGTTGCAGCGTTGGCATTCTCGCACCGAGACGCTGATCTCGTGGGCCGACTCCACGCGGGCGGACTGGGACCGCCGGCTGCGCCCCATGCTGGCGCGCCAGTTCGAGCTCGCGGTGGGCGCGCGCACCCGCAAGGATCCGGACAGCGTCGACGCGACCGGCCGGATGCTGTTCGGCGAGCGGCTCTGGCCGTGGGTGGACCCGGACAACATCTCGCGCACGGGCGCCACCGAACCCGGCCCCGGCCGCGACGTGCTCGACGAAATCCTCCAGCGGCTGGCCCGGCTGTGACCGCGCCGTTGGCCTCGACCACCGCCGCGTGCGAGGCGGTGCTCGACGAGATCGGCCGCGCGGTCGTCGGCAAGCGCGAGGCCCTCACGCTGATCCTCATCACGGTGCTCGCCCGCGGACACGTGCTCGTCGAGGACCTGCCAGGTCTGGGAAAGACGTTGATCGCCAAGTCTTTTGCCGCCGCGCTCGGGCTGCGCTTCACCCGTGTCCAGTTCACTCCGGACCTGCTGCCCGCCGATCTGCTTGGCTCGACCATCTACGACATGCAATCGGGCCGTTTCGAGTTCCGCGGCGGGCCCGTCTTCACCAACCTGCTGCTGGGCGACGAGATCAACCGGACCCCGCCCAAGACACAGGCAGCGTTGTTGGAGGCGATGGCCGAACGGCAGGTCAGCATCGACGGAGTGACCCACCGGTTGCCTGAACCGTTCCTGGTGCTGGCCACCGACAACCCCATCGAATACGAGGGCACCTACCCGCTGCCCGAAGCCCAGCTGGATCGCTTCGCCCTGCGGCTGGAGCTGAAATACCTGTCCGCAGAGGACGAGACGACGATGCTCCGGCGGCGGTTGCAGCGCGGCTCGGCACCGCCCGAGGTGACCGAGGTGGTCTCCGCGCAGGAACTGCTCGCGATGCAAGAGTCGGTGGAACTGGTCACGGTGCACGACGATGTGCTCACCTACGTCGTCGCACTGGCCACGGCGAGCCGCCACCACCCGCAGGTCGCCGTCGGCGCCAGCCCCCGCGCGGAGCTGGATCTGGTGCAACTGGCCCGCGCCCGCGCCGTGCTCCAGGGGCGTGACTTCGTGGTCCCCGAGGACGTCAAGGCGCTGGCCGTGCCGGTGATGGCACACCGCATCAGCCTGCGGCCCGAGATGTGGGTGCGCAAGGTCGCGGGCGCCGACGTCGTCGACGACCTGCTGCGCCGCACTCCGGTCCCGCGCGCCAGGGGAACCTCGTGACCGATGTCGAGTTGCATTGGCGCGCATCGCCATTGACGCGTGCGATGGCGACGTGCGCGGCCGTGGCGTCGGGCGCCGCGGTGCTCACCGGCCGCTGGGAGCTGATCGCCTTCGCCGCACCCGTGATCGCGGTGCTCTGTTCGCTGGGTTGGCAGCGACCCCTTCCCAGGGTGTCGGTGAGCGGGACTCCGCCGCAGCAGCGCTGCTTCGAAGGGGAGCGTCTGCAGGTCACGGTCGCCGCTCACGCCGACGACGGCAGCACCGTCGCCGTGGTGGCCGGCGCCCCGGCCGGGATGACAGTCGACGGCGTCGAGGACGGCCAGGCGCCCGCCGGGTCGGTCCGGGTGGCGGTGAAGGCGGCGCGATGGGGCCGCTACCCCGTCGACGCGACCGTGCGCGCCCTCGGCCGGGGCGGGCTGCTCGAAGGCATCGGCACCGCTCCCGCCGCGCAGGTCTTCGTCTTCCCCGTCGCGCCGCCCCAGTCGACCGCACTGCCACGCACCGAACTGCTGGACCGGCTCGGCACCCACCTCACCCGGCGCATCGGCCCCGGCGTCGAATACGCCGACATCCGGCCCTACGTGCCCGGCGACCAGCTCCGCACCGTCAACTGGCCCGTCAGCGCGCGCCGGGGCGCCCTGCACATCACCGAGCGGCTGACCGATCGGGCCGCCGATGTGGTGGTGCTCTTCGACACCTATCCGCAGCCGCCGGGGCCGGCCACCGTCGCCACCGAGCGGACCGCGCGCGGCGCAGCGCAGGTGGTGCAGAGCGCGCTGCGCTACGGCGACCGGGCCGGGCTCGTCGCGCTGGGCGGCCGCACCACCCGCTGGTTGGGTGCCGACATCGGCGCTCGGCAGTTCTACCGCATCCTCGACACGATGCTGGGTGCCACCGACAGCAGCTATGAGTCGGGCACGGGCACCCTCGCGCCGCGTCCCGCCCTGCCGGTCGGCGCGATCGTCGTCGCGTTCTCCACGATGCTGGACACGGAGTTCGCGCTGGCGCTGATCGACCTGCGTCGACGGGGGCATGCCGTGGTGGCGGTGGACGTGCTGCAGGGTTGTCCCGTCGAGGGTGACCTCGATCCGCTCATCGATCGGGTGTGGGGGATGCAGCGCTCGTTCATGTACCGCGACATGGCGACGGTCGGGGTCGACATCGTGGCGTGGCCCGACGAGGCGACCCTCGACCAGGCGATGGCGCTGCTACCCGAGCGTCGGCGGTGAGCATGGCGAAAGTGTTGCTGCCGTTGGCTTTCGCCGCGGTGATGATCGGGGCCGCGGTCGGTGACGGGGCGGGGCCACCGTTGATCGCGGCCGGGGCGGCCGCCGTCGCCGTCGGTGTGGCGATCTGGTGGCGGCCCGCAGCCACGGTCGCGGTGGCCGCGACGATCCTGACGGTCGTGCTGGCCGGGACCCCGCCGCTGGCGGCGGCACTGTCCGGTCTCGCGGCCACCGCCTACCTGGTCACCCGGCACGACGCGGCGACCGTGCCGACGATGACGAGCGCCGTCGTCTTCGCCACCGCCGCCGCCCTCGTCATCGCGGTGCCCGTCGAGCTGCCGTGGCTGCCACTGGCAGCGCCGCTCGTGCTCCTCACGGGGTTCCTGCTGGCGCTCAAGCCCTTCTTGCGCGCAGGCCCGTTCCCCGCTAGTTCCAGATCCGGACGCGCCGTTCGGGTTCCAGGTACAGTTCGTCGTTCTCACTGACATCGAACGCCTCGTAGAAGGCGTCCATGTTGCGCACCACGCCGTTGCAGCGGAACTCCGGCGGAGAGTGCGGATCGATGGCCAGCCGCCGAATGGCCTCGGCCTCACGGGCTTTGGTGCGCCACACCTGCGCCCAGCCGAAGAACACCCGCTGCTCGCCGGTCAGTCCGTCGATCACCGGCGCCGGCTTGTCTCCCAGCGACAGCCGGTAGGCCAGCAGCGCGATCGAGAGTCCGCCCAGATCGCCGATGTTCTCGCCCACGGTGAAGGCGCCGTTCACATGATGCGACGGCTCGAGCCCACGCGGGGTGAACGTTTCGTACTGCTCGATCAACGCCGTTGTGCGGGCGCCGAATTCACTGCGGTCCTCGTCGGTCCACCAGTCCACCAGGTTGCCGTCGCCGTCGTACTTGGCGCCCTGATCGTCGAAGCCGTGCCCGATTTCGTGCCCGATCACCGCGCCGATGCCGCCGTAGTTGGCGGCGTCGTCGGCCTCGGCGTCGAAGAACGGCGGCTGCAGGATCGCGGCGGGGAAGACGATCTCGTTCATGCCGGGGTTGTAGTACGCGTTGACGGTCTGCGGCGTCATGAACCACTCGTCGCGATCCACCGGGCCGCCGAGCTTGGCCAGGTCGCGGTCGTACTCCAGCGTGTACCCGCGACGGTAGTTGCCGTACAGGTCGTCGCGGGCGATCACCAGCGACGAGTAATCCCGCCACTTCGCCGGGTAGCCGATCTTCGGGGTGAACTTGTCGAGCTTGGCCAGCGCCTTCTCCCGCGTCTGCGGGGTCATCCACTCCAGCGTGTTGATCGACACCCGGTACGCCTCACGCAGATTGGCCACCAGCTCGTCCATGCGCGCCTTGGCCTGCGGCGGAAAGTACCGCTCGACATAGAGCCGGCCCAGCGCGTCGCCCATCAGTGACTCGACCACCGACACGCCGCGCTTCCAGCGGTCGCGGATCTGCTCGGTGCCCGAGAGCAGCCGGCCGTAGAACGCGAAGTCCTCGGCGACGAGCTCGTCGGTCAGCAGCGATGCGCGGGCGTGGATCAGCCGCCAGCGCAGCCACGCCTTCCAGGACTCCAGACTCTCGCCCTCCCACAGCGCGGCGAACGCCGTCAGGTAATCGGGTTGGCGCACAACCACTTCGGTCGGCGTCGTGCCCAGCGCAGCCAGCCAGCCCGCCCAGTCGAAGCCGGGCGCCTCATCGGCCACCTCGGCCAGCGTGCGCAGGTTGTAGGTCAGATCCGCGTCGCGGCGCTTGACCACATCCCAGTGCGCGGCCGCGAGCTTGGTCTCCAGCGCGACGATCGCCGATGCGCTGTCGTTGTGGTCCCCGCCGTAAACGAGGGCGAACATCGCGGCGATGTGCCGGGGGTAGGCGGCCAGGATCTCGGCGTGCTGCTCGTCGCGGTAGTACGACTCGTCCGGCAGTCCGATCCCGGACTGCGTCATGTGCAGCAGGTAGCGGGTCGAGTCCTTGGAGTCGGTGTCGACGTACACACCGGTGCCGCCGCCGACGCCGGTGCGCTGCAGCTCACCGAGCAGCCGGGCGAGCGCCTGCGGGCTGTCCGCCGCGTCGACGAGGGCCAGCTCCTCCAGCAGCGGGGCCAAGCCGCGCTCGCGGATCGTCTGCTCGTCCATGAAGCTCGCGTACAGGTCGCCGATGCGCTGCTGATCGGTCCCGTCCGGCGCGTGGGCCTGGGCGGCCTCGGTGATCAGATCGCGGATCTGCTCCTCGGCGCGGTCGTAGAGGGTGCGGAAGGCGCCGTCGGTGGCCCGGTCCGCCGGGATCTGATACTCGGCGAGCCAGCGGCCGTTGACGTGACCGAACAGATCGTCCTGCGGCCTCGCGTCACCGTCGACGTACCGCAGATCGATACCGGACTTGAGGGATGTCGCTTCTACCGTCACCCCGACATCCTTCCAGAACGGCCCGGGTACCCTCACCGGCATGCCCGATGACCAGCCCGAATCCCGCGAAGACGAGAGGGCGGTGCCGCACCGTACGGTGACCGGCTACGGCATCGCGTCGGCGGTGCTGGCCGTCGTCGCCGTCGCCGCGGTCGTGCTGGCGGCGATGATCTGGGCCGGCCATCACGGCGAGACCGACGAACGCGCCTACCGCACCCGGGTGCTGCAGGCCGCCGCCGACTGGACCGGCGTGCTGATCAACATGACCGCCGACACCGTCGACACCGACCTCGCCACGCTGCACGACGGCACCGTCGGCCAGCTCAACGCCGACTTCGAGCAGACCGTCGAGCCCTATCGGAAGCTGGTGCGCACCCTCAAGGCGCGCACCACGGGACAGATCAACGCCGTCGCGCTGGAGAGCGTGTACCACGCGCAGCCCGGGGCGCCGGCCGCGCCGCCGCCGGCCGAGCTGGCCGCGTTCGCCAGCCGCACCGACACGGTGCTGGTGGTCGCCACGTCGCTCAGCGAGAACGCCGGCACCGACAAGCCCCAGACCGTGCGGTGGACGCTGCGCCTGGACGTCTCCGATGTGGACGGCAAACTGCTCATCTCCCGGCTGGTGCCGATCCGATGAGGAACCTGCTGCGCGTCGCGCTCTTCGACCTGCTCGCCCCGCTCGCCGCGGTGGCCGCGCTGATCTACATCGGCATGGCGCTGGCCTGGCCGCTGTGGTGGGTGTCGGTGTGCTCGGTGCTGTGCCTGCTCGTGGTGCAGGGCGTCATCGTCAACATCGTGCTGGCCCGCCGCGACGCGGTGACCGTCGGCACCGATGACGACGGCCCGGGGCTGCGGCTGGCGGTGATCGGGACCGCGGCGGCCGCGGTGGTGGCGGCCGCGGTGATCGGCTACACGCAGTGGACGGTGCCCGACCGCACGCTGAACTCCGACAGCGTCGAGGTCACCGGCATCGCCAGCAGCGTCGCCGAAGCGTCGGCCACGTTCACCCCGCAGGACCCGACCGCCTCGATCGACCGGGCGACGCAGATGATGTCGCCGGAGAGCGCGGAGCGGTTCAAGGCCGACTTCGCGACCGTCGCCAAGGATCTGGGCGGCCGTAACGTGTCGGCGCAGGCCAGCACGGTGTCGGCGGGCGTGGAGGCGATCGGCCCGGAGGCGGCCAGTGTGGCCGTGGTGCTGCGTGGGACGCAGAGCTCGCCGGGTAAGCCGACCGACAGCGCGGTGCTCGCGTTGCGGGTGTCGCTGTCGAAGACCGACGGCCGCTGGCTGGTCGAGGACGTCTCGCCGCTGCACTCCCGCTAGAAGGCGCCAGGCCGCCAGAGGGAAGCCAGGGCTGTGACCGGCGGCCGATCACGACCCGGAACGGTATTCCGCGGCAGGGGCCTCAGTGGCGAGGGTTGCGCATCTTCGCGAAGCGCTCCGACAGCCGACCCATCCTGATCATCAGTGACGCCGGCGGGCTGACCGTGCCGCCCAGGTAGGCGGCGAAATCGGCGGGCGCCACCCCGATCCGCGAGGCGAACTCCTGCTCGCCCAGACCGGAGCGCTCCAGCAGCAGCCGCACGTGGCGGCCCACCTCGGCGCATTCGTTGGCCTCGAGATGCTCCCGGGTGCGGACCAGCACCTCCGACATGGCCTTCGACACCCCGTACGGCTCAGCGGTCTCGAGCACCTCTTCGACCTGGCGGGCGGTGCGGCCGAAGGGATCGCGCTTGATGGCCACCACGATGCGCTGCCACACCGCGAGGTCGTCGCGTTCGAGCGCGGCCCGGATGGCGGCCGTCGGCCAGAACTCGACCGGCCGATCGTCGGGATGCGAGCTGCGGGCCGGGCCGGGAGCCGACCCGGAAACCTCCGACGAACGGCGGTCCGACGACACAGTCACCTCGCCTCCTCCAACATGGCCACCGCCACCGACAGGCACCGCTGCCTCACTCCGGCCCACTCGGCCTCCGCGTCGGGCCCCGACACTGCGACATCAGGCCCGTCGGAAGGCCGGGGATCGGCCAGGCGGCGCACCAGCTGGGTGGCCACCCACTGCTCGCGCGCCGGTTGACCAGAGTAGTACCGGTCCATGCCGGTCAGCACTTCCGCCGCGGTCTGCGTGTCCATCGAGGCGACGAGCTCGGCGAACTCGGAGAAGTCGCGGGAGCTGTTGCGCTCCATGATCAGGTAACTCGTGAGCCGCAGCGTCTCGGCGCCGGTGGGGATCTGCAACCGGTCACCGGTGGGCAGCAGCACGTTCGTGGTCTCCAGCGGACTGGTGCGTTCCAACGGCGTGCGGCCCGCATGCATGTCGGCGCTCATCGACCGCTCGACCGCCAGCGCGTCGAGCGCGACGTCGAGGCGACCCCGCCACATCGTGACCGGATGCTTGGGCAGCTTCACCGCGACGGTCTTGCCGTGCGCCCGGTTGCTGACCGCCGCCGACACCCGGCCCTCCGTCTTCAACCGGCCCGGCACCAACTTCCCGCAGGGCCGGCAACCGCTGAACGCCAGCGGGTCGGCAACGGTGATCGCCTGCGGCACAAGAGTTTTGAGCTTCGCCGCGGATTTGACGACGGTGCGTAGGTCCGCCCCCGACGGCGCCAGCGCCGAGATGTCGTCGGGAATGATGATCAGATCGCCGATGTCGGCCTTCGGGAGCGGCTTCTCGAAGTCCACCGACGGCAGCACCCGGTCCAGCCAGCGCGGCAACCACCAGTTCCACTCGTCGAACATCGCCATCAGCGCAGGCACCAGGACCAGGCGCACCACCGTCGCGTCCACCGCGATCGCGACCGCGCAGGCCACGCCGAGCTGGGCCACCAGCGGCATGCCGGCGAACGCGAAGCCGATGAACACCGCGATCATGATCAGCGCGGCGCTGGTGATGGTGCGGGCACTCGTCGACACCCCGTAGGCGACGGCGTCGCGGGTGTTACCGGTCTGTAGGAACCGCTCCCGAATCCGGGTGAGCAGAAAGATCTCGTAGTCCATCGACAGCCCGAAGGTCAGCGCGAGCACCAGCGGCGGGATCGTGCTGTCCAGCGACGAGAGCTGCTTGAAGCCCAGGTCGGACAGCCAACCCCACTGGAACACCGCCACCAGGCTGCCGTACGCCGCGGCCACCGACAGCACGGTCATCACCACGCCCTTGAGCGCCAGGAACACCGAGCGGATCGACACCAACAGCATCACGAATGCGATCAGCGCCACGAACGCGAACACCGCCGGCTGGATCGCGGCGACCTCGTCGTCGAAGTCCTTGATCAGCGCCGTCGGCCCGCCGACGGAGATCCGCGCATTGTCGCCGGCCACCGCGGGCAGCTGTGCCCGCATCCAGTCGACCGTGTCGCGCGCCCCCATGTCCTCCGGGTCGACCGACAGCACCGCCGACAGCAGCGCGCTGCGATAGTCGGTGCCGAACACCGCGGGCGACACCGTGACGGTGTTGGGCGCCTGTGCCATCCGCTGCCGGATCGCGTCGAGCAGCGGTTGCTTCGCCGGCGCCGACGCGGCGTTGCCTTCAGGGAACGTCACCAGCACACGCACCGGGCCCAGCGCGCCGGGACCCAGCGCTTCGGCCGCGGCGTTGACCCCGCCGCGAATCTCGTGGGTCGGCTCGAACTGGCGCTGCATGCTGTTGCCGAGCTCCATCGAGAACGACGGCGCGGCCAGGGCCAACAGCAGCGCGGCCGCGCCCAGCGCCGACACCCAGGGCCGGCGCATCACCCCGCCGGTCCAGCGGGTCCAGAACTTCGACTGCGTCGCCTCGATCCCGCGGCCCCAGTGCAGATACGACGAGCGCCGCGCGGCCCGGCGGCCGAACGCGCCGAGCACCGCGGGGGTCAGGGTCGTCGACGTCAGCACCGCGACCGCGACGGCCAGGATGGCGCCGGTGGCCATCGAGCGCAGCACGGGCGTGTTGATCAGGTAGATGCCGGAGACCGACGCGATCACCGTCAGGCCCGACAGCACCACCGCCAGCCCCGAGGTCGCCATCGCGGCGTCAGCGGCGTCCTCCGGTTCGCGACCGGCGCGCAGTTCCTCGCGAAAGCGCATCAGGATGAACAGCGAGTAGTCGATGGCCACGGCGATGCCGAACATCGAGACCGTCGTGGTCACGAACACCGACATCGTGGTGTACATCGACAACCAATAGACCAGGCCCATCGTGACGGCCACGGTGCACACGCCCAGCAGCAGCGGCACCGCCGCGGCCGCGAACGATCCGAACACCGCCAGCAGCACGATGAGCACGATCGGCAGATTCCAGCGCTCCGCCTGGGCGATGTCGTGTTTGGTGGCCAGCGTCGCCGCGGCGCCGAGCGCACCCTGCCCGATGACGTAGAAGCGCACCTTGCCGTTCTCGGTCTGGCCCGGGTCGTCGCCGTCGATGCCGACCTTCTGGCGTAGCTGCTTGGCGATGTCGACTGCGCCGGTGTTCTCGAACCCGAGCTGCAACGTGATCACGTAGGGCCGGTCGGGTTGCGGGGGAGGCTGGCCCGGGTTGGGCATCACCGTGACGCTCGGGACCTCGGCGGCGATCTTCTCCAGATAGGCCACCGCGGTGTTCATGTCCGCGAAGGAGGCGTCCGGGCGGGGCGCGGCGACCAGCGCCAACGGGGAGGCGCCTTGATCGGGGAACTGGGCTTCGAGCTGGCGCTGCACGTGCAGCGACTGCGAGCCTTCGACCTCGAATCCGCCGCCCGTCAGATTGCCCGACTGGTTCATCGCCAGGTAGACCGAGGGGAGCAGAAGCAGCAGCCACACCGCGAAGACCGCCCAGCGGAATCTGCGCAGGTTGCTGCTCACCCGCATCATGAACTGCTGGATGGGACGTCCCCACTTTCTCCCCGGCCTTTCGTAGCGAAAGGGTACAGCAGGTGGTTGCGAGCGCACCTGCGCAAACGCTCCCGCCAGAGATGCCTCATGCAGCCTTAATGAGGGCCACGGCGGACCAATCGATTGGGCATCGATTGGGCACCGGGCGCCGGTGATGGCACGATGACCTCGACGAGGGCCAGTTGATGTCCGTCGGTCGGGGATCTTTGCTGTTGACCGTAGGAAGGCCGTGCGGTGTCATCGGGCACCCGCAGCCGTGAGGAGTTCGTCATGTTCGCACGCACGACATTCACCGCGCGCCGAGTGGGCGCCGCCGCCGCAGCAGTCTCCGCGCTCGGTGGCGCAGCGGTGCTGATGCTCGGCCCGACCGCGCCGGCCGGGCAGGCCGCGCCGGACCCCTGTGCCGCCAGCGAGGTCGCCAAGACCGCAGGCTCGGTGGCCACGAACACCGGCACGTATCTGGAGACCCATCCGCAGACCAACCAGGCGCTGTCGCTGATCACCAAGCAGCAGGGCGGGACGCAGGGGCTCGGCGCCTACAAGTCCTTCTTCGACGCCAACCCGCTCGTGCAGGCGGACCTCCAGCGTCTGCAGCAGCCGCTGGTCTCCCTGGCGGCCAGGTGTCAGCTGCCGGTGACGTTGCCGCAACTGCTGGGTGTGGTGCAGGCGGCATCCCCGGCGGCCGCGGCGGTGGCTCCGGTGCCGGCCCCGGCCGCCGCGAGCATGGGCGCCGGTGCCGCCGAAACGGCCCCCGCGGGCGTGCCGACGGCCCCCTTGCGCTGACATGCGATGAGGACTTTTCTCACCAACCGTTAATTGCTCGGCAGGAAAGTCGGCTACCGGTCTGCTTAGCTTCCTAGGATGGTCAGCAGACCGGCCCGACAGGAGCCGGCTCTCACCTAATGCTGAAGGAGACTTCATGTTGATCTCGGGCACCATCCTGCGCCGCGCCGTCGCCGGCGCTCTGGGCGCGGGCGCGGTCGCCGGCGCCTCGCTGTTCGCCGCGATGCCGATGGCATCGGCGCAACCGGCGCTGCCGCCGAACTGCACGGCGGCCGACTTCGCCGGCGTCGCCTCCGGCGTCTCGGCGTCGACCTCGGCCTACCTGTTCACCCACCCGCAGGTCAACGACTTCTTCTCCGGCCTGCAGGGCCTGCCGATGGACCAGTTGCGGCCCAAGGTCGTCGACTACATGAACGCCAACCCGCAGGTGAAGGACGAGATGACGGCGATCCGGCAGCCGCTGATCGACATCAAGAACCGGTGTGGCTTCTCGGAGCGTGACACCAACGGACCGCTCTTCCCGTAGGCGCCATGCGAGACAGGGTGGATGCTTCGCCCACCCGTGGGGGGGAGCTGTCCGCCCAGGACGGTGCGGGTCGGACGGTGCTGATGGTCGACGACGACCCGGATGTGCGGACCTCGGTGGCGCGAGGTCTGCGCCACTCCGGGTTCGACGTCAGGGTCGCCGCGACGGGCAAGGAAGCGCTGCGGCTGCTGTCGAGTGAGTCCCATGACGCGCTCGTGCTCGACGTTCAGATGCCCGAACTCGACGGCGTCGCGGTGGTGACGGCGTTGCGCGCTCTCGGCAACGACATCCCGATCTGCGTGCTCTCGGCGCGCGACACCGTCAATGACCGCATCGCAGGTCTGGAGGCCGGGGCGGACGACTACCTGACCAAGCCGTTCGACCTCGGAGAGTTGGTGGCGCGGCTGCATGCGCTGCTGCGCCGCGCACACCACTCCGATCCGGCGTCGGACACGATGACGGTGGGATCGCTGACCATCGACACGTCGAGGCGGCTGGTGTTCGCCGCCGGGGAGCGGGTCGAGCTGACCAAGCGAGAGTTCGATCTGCTGGCCGCGCTGGCCGAGAACGCCGGTGTGGTGCTGAGCCGGCAGCGGCTGTTGGAGCTGGTGTGGGGCTACGACTTCGACGTCGACACCAACGTCGCCGACGTGTTCGTCTCCTATCTGCGGCGCAAGCTCGAGCGCGACGGCCTGCCGCGGGTGATCCACACCGTGCGCGGCATCGGCTACGTGTTGCGGGAGGAGCCGTGAGGCCCAGCCTGTCCCCGGGCGCGCGGTGAGGCTGCCACGCATCATCCGATCGGCGTCGCTGCGCACCCGGGTCGCCATCGCGTCGGCCGCCGCCGCGGCCGCGGTCGTCGCGGTGTTCACGATCCTGACTTCGGTCGTGCTGGCCAACAACGATGCGGCGCAGCTCGATCGGCGCCTCGACGCGATCGTCGACGCCAGCGTCTATCCCGAGCAGCAGTCCGATCAGCGGCGCGGCGTGCTGCAAACGGGCCGGTCCCGGTCCTCGGGACAGGTGGTCTACCAGCGCGGCTTCCAACTTCCCGCGTTGCCGCCGGGCACCGAGACCGTCACCGTCAACGGGGTCGAGTATCGGGTGCGCACGCTGCCGGTCGACCAGAACGGCGGCGTGCTGATGTCGATCGGCATCCGCGCCGACAGCATCCTGCTCAACAAGGCCCGGGTCCCGCTCTACATCGCCGTCGGTGTGGCCACAGTGCTGATTGCGGCCGGGCTGGGGTGGCTGTTGGCGGGGCCGGCGATCCGGCCGCTGCGCCGGCTCACCGAACACACCAAGCAGCTGGGCAAGGGTTCGGAAAGCATGCCTGAAGTGCGAGGTGTGCGGGAGGCCGAGGATCTGTCCGAGGCGATGAGCGCGATGCTCGACCGCCTCGCCGCGGCGCAGCGCGCCACCACCAACTCGCTGCAGGCCGCGCAGGACTTCGCCGCCAACGCCGCCCACGAACTACGCACCCCGCTGACCGCGATGCGCGCGGACCTGGACACGCTGCGCATCCACGACCTGCCCGCCGACGCGCGCGCAGAGGTGGTCGCCGATCTGTCCCGCGCCCAGCGTCGCGTCGAGGGCATCATCACCGCGTTGGGTCAGCTGGCGTCCGGACAGCTGGCCCAGGCCGAAGACCGCGAAGTGATCGACATGACCGACATGCTCGACCGGGTCGCCCGGGAGAACATGCGGGTCAACCGTGACGTCACGATCGAGGTGCACGCTGCCGACACTCTCGGTTTCGTCCTCGGCTGGCCGGGCGGACTGCGGTTGGCCGTCGACAATCTGGTGCGCAATGCGATCACCCACGGGCAGGCCACCCGGATCGTGCTGGCCGCCTACCGGCGCGACACCTACGTCACGATCGTCGTCGACGACAACGGTCGCGGGCTACCCGTCGACGAGCACGAGAGCGTGCTGGGGCGGTTCTCCCGCGGCAGCAACGCAGCCCCGGGCGGCTCGGGTCTGGGCCTGGCGCTCGTCGCGCAGCAGGCCGCGCTGCACAGCGGCTCCATCGAGCTGTCCGACGGACCGCTCGGCGGCCTGCGAGCCACCCTCAACATCGCGACAGAGCCTGTGCCCCAAGCTGATTCAGAGGAGTGATCGGGCGATCGCCCGCCAGCCGAGCAGCAGCGCCGCAGTGGTGAGCGTGGCGACGACGATGAAGCTCGTCGCCGTACCCTGCCCGCTGACCTTGCGCAGGACCATTCCGACCACGACCGTCGCGACCCACACCGCGACGCCCGTCGGCAGCAGCGCCACCGGGCGTCGCCACGCGCGGGCCAGCACCCAGCCGAGCGCGGTGCCGGCCAGGAACGGCCACGCCGTCTGCGCGACGCCGGCCACGGTCAGCCCCTCGGCGTGACTGCGGCGACCGATCGCGCAGAACACCACCACGCACAGCACGTCGGCGGCCAGTGCCGCCGGCGCTCTGCTACCCCGCCGCATAGGTCATCAGATCGTCCTGCAGCGGCATGACGTTGCGCTGCGGCGCGGCATCCGCGGCGGGCGGCATCGGCACCGGCCGCCCCGCGGACAGCGGGTCCTCGGAGTCGGGCACCCTGCCCTGCAACTCGAAGGAGGGAAACACGAACGGCAAACCGTCCGAGCGCAGCGGATCCGGCGTGCTCATCACGTGGAAGTGTAGGTGGGGGGCATCGGTGTTGCCGGTGTTGCCGAGGTGGGCCAGCGGTTGCCCGCTGGTGAGGCGATCCCCGGGCTTGACCGTGATGCTGCCGGTCTGCAGGTGGGCGTAGAGCGCGTAGTTGCCCCCGCCGAGGTCCTGTACGACGTGGTTGCCCGGATACTGGGCCAACGTCAGGCCCGTAGGCGCGGCGAACGGCGTCTCCTCGGCCATCCCATCGACGACCGCGACCACCGGGCCGTCGGCGACGGCGTGTACGTCGGTGCCGTAGTACGGGTAACCGGCCAGATCCGACGGGGCGCCGGTGAACAGCTTGCCGTCGGGCATCAGCTGCACGTAGTCGATCGCGAATCGCTCTGCGGCCCAGCTGTTTCCGTTGATGGGGTTCAGCGCACCGCGATGCCCGGAGATGCCGCAGCACCCGTCGCCGTCGAGCCAGTTGGGGCCTGAGAGCGGCGGCGCGATGGTGATCGGGGTCCGCTTCTGCACGGTGACCGGCGCGACTTCCTCGACCATCGCGGCGGGGATCAGCGGCGGCTGGGGTTGGCGCACCGAGATGCCCAGCGCGTGGATCAACCGCTCGGGTGCCGGGCTACCGGCGGGCAGCGCGACGTCCAGCCACACATGGGCCATCTGTGCGGGCCCGAGAACGCCTGTGGGAGCCGCGGTTCCGGTCAGTCGCGTGGCGGCGGCGAGGCGGTCGGCCGGGAGCGTCAGCAGGGTCTGGTCGCCGGCGCGTACGTCGAGCGTGGTGAGCGACACCGGTTGCGAGAGAGTGTTCGTCAGTGTGAGCTCGTAGACCAGGTGCGTCTTGCCGTCGGTCGCCGGCACGGGGATCGGTTCGGCCACCGCCTGCGCGAGCACCGGCGTGAGCATCGAGGGCTCGGCAGGGGCGGGGCCGGGGGCGGCACCGGCCGACGTCGGCGTGGCACTCGACGGCGGGGCCGACGTCGTCGAGCTGGCGGTGTCGGGGGCGGGCGCTGGCGAGCAGGCCGAGGAGAACAGAGTCAGCGCGGCCACCGTGAGGACGGCGAAGGTTCGGGACGGTGTTGTTCGGGACAGCGTCATGAGGCCTGCTGGGTCTCCTCGGGCGGCGGCGGATGCGGGGCTTCCGGGTCCGGGCTGAACTGCGGGAAGATCTCCTCGACGGCAGCCGGCGCCGCCGCGGGGGCCGCGATGTCGGTGGTGGTGTCGCTGTCGAGGTCCTTCTCGGTGCGGAACATGAAGAAGAACACCACCCAGCCGATCGCGGCGATGAAGATCCAGCTGATCAGCCGGTAGATCAACATCGCCGAGATCGCCGACGCCAACGACATTCCGCTCGACACCAGGCCCGGTACCAGCACCGCCTCCACCACCAGGAGCCCGCCGGGCATCAGCGGGATGGAGCCGACGGCGCGCGCCGCGGCGTAGGCCACGGTCACACCGGCCAGCGACGGGTGACCGCCTGTGGCGTAGCAGGCGGCGAGCAGACAGCCGACGTCGGCGATCCAGTTGAATAGCGACCAGCTGAACGCCACCGACAGATCCCGGCGGCCCAGCTGCACCGACTCGAGTTGAGCCAGGATCTCCCGCCACTTCGCCAGCCCGGTGTCGGTGGGCCGGCCGCGGAAGGAGTTGACCCAGCTGAGCACCCGCACCCCGATGCCGTCGATCAGCTCGGGACGTGTCGCGACGGCCTGGGCGAGCAGCACCAACGCCAGGAAACCGCCGAGCGAGAAGATCAGCGACAGCGGGTTCTTGCTGGCGCCGAGCAGGAACGCGCCCCCGAGACCGAGCAGCGCCAGCCCCACCACCTGCAGAACACCGGACATGACGAGCTGCCAGGACGCCACCAGCGGGGACGCCCCCCACAGCCGCTGCTGGCGGTAGATGAACGTTGCCGAGAGCACCGGGCCGCCCGGCATCGTGGTCGACAGCGCGTTGCCGGCATAGAACGCGGCCTCGCTGCGCCACTGCTGCACGCGAACGCCCGCCGAGGCCAGTAGCGTGCGTTGGATCTGGGCGAAACTGTGCATCGACGCCATCGCCGCGAGCGCCGCGACCAGCACCCACCACCAGTCCGCCGAGTACAGGCTCTTCCAGGCTTTGGCCAGCTGATCGCGTACCAGCAGCAGTTCCACGGCCAGCACGATCACCGCGACGGCGATGAGCACCCATCGCAGCCACCAGTACTTGCCCCGGCCGGGCCGCTCCGGACCGGCGCCGGCCGCGCGCGGCTGCGCCGGGGGAGCGTCGTGTGACACGCCCTACAGGGTAAGGCGTTGACCCGCCCGGACCGGCGCAGCGAAGCCGAGGCGCGAAGTGCCGTTACGCTACCGGAATGTCTGCGCGTCCGTTTGTGGACCCGTCCGCCGACGAGTCGGTCAGCCCGCTGGTCCGCAAGGGCGCCGCGTGGGCCTGGCGACTTCTCGTGATCTTCGGTGCGCTGTTCGCGGCGCTGTGGGTGGTCGTTCAAGTCGAGTTCATCGTCGTCCCGGTTGCGCTGGCCACGTTGGCCGCCGCGCTGCTGATGCCCGCCGTGGACTTCCTGGACCGGCGGGGGGCGCCGCGTGGCGGGGCGGTGGCACTGATCCTGCTCGGTGGTCTGGCCCTGGTCGGGGGCATGCTCAGCTTCGTCGTCAGCCAGTTCATCGAGGGCACTCCCGGGCTGGTCGATCAGGTCACCCGCAGCATCGACGGGTTGCGACGCTGGCTCATCGACGGGCCGCTGGGCCTGAGCCGGGAGCAGATCGACAACGCCGGCAACTCGGCGATCCAGGCGCTGCGCGACAACCAGGAGAAGGTCACCAGCGGCGCGCTGTCCACCGCGAGCACCCTCACCGAGATCGTCACCGGTGCGCTGCTGGTCCTGTTCACGCTGATTTTCCTGCTGCACGGCGGGCGCAACATCTTCGAGTTCGTCACCCGGATCTTCCCGACCGGTACCCGCCGGCGGATTCGCGATGCGGGCCGAGCGGGCTTCCACTCGCTGATCGGCTACGTGCGGGCGACGTTCCTGGTGGCGCTCGTCGACGCGCTCGGCATCGGCGTGGGACTTGCGATCATGGGGGTTCCGCTGGCGCTGCCGCTGGCCTCCCTGGTGTTCCTCGGCGCGTTCATCCCGCTGGTCGGTGCGGTGGTCACCGGGTTCCTCGCGGTGATCGTCGCGCTGCTGACCAAGGGCGTGATCTATGCGCTGATCACGCTCGGGCTGATCCTGGCGGTGCAGCAGCTGGAAGGCCACGTGCTGCAGCCGCTGGTCATGGGCCGCGCGGTGTCGATCCATCCGCTGGCCGTCGTACTCGCGATCGCCGGCGGCGGCGTGCTCGCCGGCATCATCGGCGCGCTGCTCGCGGTGCCGGTGCTGGCGTTCCTCAACAGCGCGATCCGCGTTCTCGTTGCCGACGACCCGGACGCGGTCACCGCCGCGCAGGAAGCCGACGACGGACCGGTGATCAGCGCCGAACCGGACGACGTGGAGCAGAGCTAGCTACAGCCGGCCCTCGCGCCGCAGCAGTTCCTGCGCGCTCAACCCGCCGCCGCCGCGCCGTGGGGCGTCTTTGTCGGGCCGGGTGTTGAGCTTCTCGGTGGCCGTGTCCGCGTCAGACGCACGCGCGGTCGGGATGGCCCGCGTCGCGTCGTCCTCGTTGTCGTTCTCGGTGCGCTGCGCCGGGATCGCGGTCGTCGGTTCCGCTGCATCCCGGTTGGACCTGGGATCCGGTATCGCCCGGGTCGGCTCGCCGGACGGCCGGGCCGGAGCCGCGGGTGTGGCGGGCGAGCCACCCGTACCCCGGAGGTCACCGAGCCACGATTCGATCTCGCGGTCGTCGCGCTGAGGCGGGGTCGACGGTGCGTCGGGCCGCTGGCCACGCTGGGTCACCGCATCAGCCGCGCTGTTGACGGCATTGCGGACGGCATTCTTGGCCACCGACAGACGAGTGGTCTGCGGCTCCGAATCGAGCACCGGCGACACCGGGGGACGCGGAGCGGGCCCCGGCAGCCGCGAGGTGCCGGCCCCCGACGGACCGGCGAACCCTGTCGGTCCGCCCGGTCGCTGCGCGGTGGCGATGCGGGTCGTCACGCCCGCGCGGTCGGGCGCAGGGTGGCCGGGATCGTGCGGCGGCAGTGCCCGCTGAGGGGCGGCGATCGGTGCGCCGGCGCCGACGAGTGCCTCGGCCGGTGCGGTCTCGCGCACGGTCGGGCGCTTGCGCTCGTCGGGCAGTTCGGTCTCGCCCAGGCCCATCTTCTCCTGGACCCGCTTCATCCACCGCGGCGCCCACCAGCAGTCGTCGCCGAGCAGCTTCATGATCGCGGGGACCAGGAACATCCGGATGATCGTCGCGTCCAACAGCAGCGCGATCAGCAGGCCGAACGCCAGGTACTTCATCATCACCAGGTCAGAGAACGCGAAGGCGCCCACCACGACGGCGAGCACCAGCGCGGCGCCGGTGATCAAACGCCCAGTGGTGGCCGTGCCGATGCGGATCGACTCCGCGGTCGACATGCCACGCGCCCGCGCCTCGACCATGCGGGACACCAGGAACACCTCGTAGTCGGTGGACAGGCCCCAGATCACCGCGATGATCAGGCCGATCATCGGTGCCATCAGTGGCTGCGGGGTGTAGTTCAGCAGCCCGGAGCCATGGCCGTCTTCGACGAACATCCACGTCAGGATGCCCATCGTCGAGCCCAGCGTCAGCGCGCTCATCAACGCGGCCTTGATCGGCAGCACGATCGACCCGAACGCCAAGAACATCAGCACTGTGGTGGTCAGGATCAGCACCACGACCATCAGCGGGAGCTTGTCGAACAGGCTTTGAATGCTGTCCTGGGCCAGCGCTTGAGTGCCGCCCACCAACACCGTCGTGCCACGCGGAGGGGCCAGTGCGCGAAGCTGTTCGATCTTCGCGGGGGCGTCAGCGCTGTTGACCAGGCCGTTTTGCAGGACCCGCACCGACGGATCCTTCGACCCGCCCTCCTGGACGGATCGCTCCTGCCACATCTTCGAGGGCTCGTCGCTGTCTGTGAAGCCAGGGACTGTCTCCGCCTTGGCCCGCAAATCGGCGACCTGCTGATCGGTGACGGGCTGCCCGTTGTCGCTCTGGATCACCAGCGTCAGCGGTTCGGTGCGGTACGTGGGGAAATCCTTGTCGAACTGAGCCTGCGCCATCCGCACCGGATTGTCCGGTGGCAGGTATTTCTCGCTGTACCCGCCGAGGGCGAGCTGTCCGAGCGGTATCACCAGCAGGATCATCACGATCAGGATCGGCGCCGCGAATGCGATGGGCCGCTTCATCACGACGTTGACCAGCCTGCCCCAGAAGCCCTTCTCGACCTCTTCCCGGGTCTTGGTCTTCTGCGTCTTCTCGGCCAGCCATTCGAGGTAGACACGCATCGGCTTCCAGTTGCGGAAGAACGGCACCCGCAGCAGCGTCCGCACTCCCAGCGCGTCGACGTTGGCGCCCAGGATCCCGAGTGTCGCGGGCAGCACGGTGATCGACAGGAAAGCCGCCAGCAGCACCGACGCGATGATCGCGTAGGTGATCGACTTCAGAAAGCCCAGCGGGATGAGCAGCAGGGGAAGCGACGAGGCCACGATGATCACCGCGGAGAACGCCACAGTGCGGCCCGAGGTCATCACCGCCCGCCGCACCGAGGCCTCCACGTCGTAGCCCTCGGCGAGTTCCTCCCTGAAGCGACTGACTATGAACAGGCCGTAGTCGATGGCGATGCCGAATCCCATCATCGTCACGACCGGCTGGGCGAAGAAGTGCACGTCCATGAAGTTGGCGGTGAACCGCAAGATGCCGAGCGCGCCGGCGATCGTCAGGCCGCCGATGATCGCGGGCAGGGCGGCCGCCACGGCACCACCGAAGACGAAGAACAGCACCACGGCCACCAGCGGCACGATGGCGAGCTCGGCGCGCTTCTGGTCGGTGGCGATGGTTCCGGTCAGCTCACTGGCGATGGGGTTGAGGCCCGCGAGCTGAATGTTGCCGTCGTTGATCTGACGCAACGCCGGTTCGACTGCCTGGTAGTTCTTCAGGATCGCGTCATCGTTGTCACCTTGAAGCGGGATGGCGACGAACGTTTTCGAGCCGTCTTCCGTCTTCATCTGCTGCACGGTTTCGGACGTGCTGTCGGGTGCTCGCAGCCAACCGACCCAGCTGACTATCTGGTCCTTGTGCTCATCGACGACCTTGTTGAGCTCGCCGGTGACTTCCTTCTGCCACGCCGGATCAGTGACCTTCTCGCCGTCCGGCGGCGTCAGGATGGCTACTACGTGGCTGAGGCGGTCACGCCCGTACACCTCGTCGCCGAGCACCGAAGCCTTGACCGACTGGCTGCCCTCATCAAAGAAACCGCTCTGGGTGACGTGCTGTCCCAGGCTCATGCCGTAGACACCGCCGCCCAGGCACAGTGCGACCATGACACCGATAACGATGTATCGGTACTGGTACACCGTTCGACCCCACCAGGCGAACACTTCAGCTCCTCATCATCTGCGAATGTGTGGCCGTCGGCGCGTAGCCGGCCCAACCAGGCTTACCCACTGTTCTAGACACGAGACGCCAACAGCGAGGACAGCGGCCGGAACGGCTGCAGCCACGCGCCTGCTCGGGTAGTGAATCAAGCCCGATTCTCGGTAGCGGCTCCCGGAAGACACCAGGGATGTCCTCCAGATCGACGAACTCCAAGGTATCCGACGCTAACGCCCAACTGGCATGTTCGCGAAATCCGAGAACCTGGACGGCGACCCCGTCACGGGCGATGTCTTCCAGCGGCAGGCGGAACGCCTGACCGTCCGCCGACGCCACGATCAGCCCGGCCAATCCCTCACCGCGGCGCAGCGCGATGTGGTCGAGCATGTCGGAGTCGACGTCGCTGTCCTCGTCGATCTTGGGCTTGGCGAAGACGGCGAACCCGACGTTGCGCAACGCTTCCACCCACGGGCGCACCACGTCCGCGCTACCAGGGGCGATGTTGGTGAACACCGTGGCTTCGGGCTCCAGCGGCGGCCCCGTCGGGTGTTGCGCCGACAGATCGGCGGTGCGGGACAGCAGCCACCGGCCCAGCGCGTCGAAGCGGGGCCGGTGCGCGGCGGTCGGCCGACCGCCGAGGATCGCGCCGAGCCCCATGTCGAGGTTGGGGGCGTCCCACACCAGCAGCACCCGCGCGGGCACGGTGTCGGAGCGGTTCTCGCTCTCGATGTGATCGGCGACGTCGTGGGTCACGCTCATGACCTCTCCCACAGCAACTCCGTGACGAGGGGTCCGGCCAGCGCTTTGCGTTCGTATTTGGTCTCGGGCCGTGCGGTCGAGATCGGGAGTTCAGCGTCCTGGCTGACGCGCCGCAGCCGTGGCTCGGCATCGCCGACCTCGGCGATCTGCTCCGCGTATCCCTGGTGGTCGGTGGCGGCGTGGAGGATCCCGCCGGGGCGCAGTCGGTCGGCCATCAGCGCGACGGTGTCGGGTTGGAGCAGCCGGCGCTTGTGGTGGCGGGCCTTGGGCCACGGATCGGGGAAGAACACGCGTACGCCGGTCAGCGACCCGGGCGTGAGCATGTGGGTGAGCACGTCGACGCCGTCGCCGCGGATCAGCCGGATGTTGGTCACGCCGTCACGGTCGATCGCGGACAGCAGCTGGGCCAGTCCGCGCTTGTAGACCTCGACAGCGACGACGTCGAGGTGTGGCTCGTCCTGCGCCATCGCCAGCGTCGAGGTTCCGGTGCCGCAGCCGATCTCCAGCACCAGCGGGGCTTTCCTGCCGAACCAGGCGTCGGTGTCCAGCGGGGCGGCGGGTTCATCACCGGTGCGGGCCAGCAGGCCGAGCTCCGGCCAGCGCGCGTCCCAGACGGCCTGCTGGCGATCGGAGATGCTCGACCGGCGGGCGCGGAAGCTGGTGACCCGGCGCGGGTGATGAACGGCGGGTGATCCGGTGCCCGTGACGTCGGGGTCGACATCGCTGGAAGAGGGCACACGCATCGGTCCATCGTCGCTCATCACGGACTCACTCCCTGCATCGTGTTACAGATTGATACCCAACAGTTGCCTTCGGCTGGTATGCGAACGCCCGCCCGGAATTGGTGCGCCGAGCTGCCCGGTTCGGATGTCACGATCACCTGGCAGGCGGGCGGGGGTCCGCCGGACGGGGGCGGGGATGTCGGCTGATCTGGCTGACGTGATGGCCGCATGGGCCCGCGAGGAACCCGATCCCGGTGTCGCCGCCGTGGAGCGACTGTTGCGTGCGCCTGTCAGCGTAGCCGTGCGTGGACGCTCGGGGGTGGGTCGCAGCGCGGTGGCCAGCGCTCTGGGCGTCCGGGTGGCCGCCCCGGGTGAGGCCGCGGACATCGACGTCCTCGTCGTCGCCGAGGCGCTGACCGACGAGGACCGAGCGTGCGTGACGGGGTCGACGGTGGTGGTTCTGAACAAGGCCGATCTCGGCGGCGCCGCTGCGGGTGCCGGTCGTGCCGATGGTCGCGCTGCTGGCCGGGGTGCGGATCGACGACGACGACATCGCTGCGCTTCAGGCGCTGGTCGGGACGCCGGCCGACGTGTGCACGGTGGACGCGTTCGTGTCCTGCCCGCATCCGCTGGCCGCCGAGGTGCGCCGCGATCTGCTGGACCGGTTGGACCGCTTCGGGCTGGCGCACGCGATCCTCGCCGTGTCGGCCGGGGCGGACGCGGAGGAAGTCTCCGCGCGGCTGCGGGAACTCAGCGGCACCGACGCGGTGCGCGTCGCGATCGGCCGCTCCGCAGCGGAGGTCCGCTATCGGCGCTGCGTGAGCGCGGTGCGTCGGTTACTCGCGCTCGCCGCCGAGCAGGGCGACGAGCGGCTCGCCGCCCTGCTGAACGGTGACGACGTCACGCTGGCGGTGATGACCGCGGCCGTCGAGGTGGTCGAGGCGTCCGGTGCGACGGTGGATCGTGGCGACGACCTCGGCGCCCACACCCGCCGCGCGCTGCGTTTCCATCGTCTGTCCCGCGGGCCCCTCGATGCGCTGCACCGGCGCTGCGCAGAGGACATCGTGCGCGGCAGCCTGCGGCTGCTGGAGCCGTGCGGTGGCTGAGCCGGGTGGCGTTGCCGTCCTGGTGGCGGGCGCCGCGCGGGCAGGGGTGACGAGTATGGCCCGCCGCCTTCGGGAGCGGGTACCGGACTGCCGAGTCGTCGAGGCCCACGAGCTGACACCCGGGCAGGTTCCTGTCGTCCTGGTGTGGGTGGTGTCGGCGACCGCCCCGATGACGACGGCCGAGTGTGTCCAGGCCAGCGCGGCCGCTGCGAGCGCCGGCGCGATCATCGCGGTGGTCAACAAGATCGACGACCATCGCCGGTGGCGGCCCGTGTTGGAAGCGAACGAGGGCCGATGGCCGTCGCCCACGTGGGTGGCGGCCGCTGCGGCGCCACGGCTGGGGGTTCCGCGGATCGACGATGTGGCGGCCGCACTCGCGAAGCAGCTGTCCGATCCGCTGTCGGCCCGGCGCGCCGCCGCGCGCACCCGGGAGGCGGAGCGGGCCGAGTACGCGCGACGACGAGTCCAGCTACAGCAGCTGCGGCTCGAGCTGACGTCGACGGTCCGGCACCGCTGCTTCGCGGCGCGCGCCGAGCTGCTCGCGCAGGTGCTGACGATGCGCCATCGCGCGCAGGTCGAAGACCTGGTCCGCGGCCGCTGTCAGCAGATCCGCGCCGACATCGAGGCGGAGCTCGACGCGCAGGTGGTGGCCCAGGCACCCCTGCCCGTTCTGCCGGACTCGCCACCGCCGCCGCTCCCGTCCGGTCGTCGTCTGGAGACCCAGTTGATGGTCGTGCTGGGTCTCGGCTTCGGCGTCGGGGCGGCGGTGGTGGTGGCCCGGCTGATCGCGACGCTCACCACCGGCCCGGGGTGGGCGTCCGCGGCGGGAGGAGTGGTCGGAGTGGCGCTCACCGCGTGGGTGGTGCGGGCTCGGGGGCTGCTGCACGACCGCGCGCGATGGGAACGCTGGACGGCCGACGTCCTCGCCGCGTTGCGCATTGAGTTGGAGGAGGCGGTGGCGAGCCGCGTGCTCTCGGTCAGCGCCGACCTCGCTGCCGGCTTCGGTGCCGTCGCAGCGGCGGGAAACAACGGATTTCGCGGTTACCGAGCGGTAGCTGGCCGCCCCGCGCCGATGATGACCTCTTCTGAATCGTTCCTGTGAGTGATCGGACACGATCCTGGATTTCCACGGGTATGTCACCCGCGTTAACCTCGAAGGTCAGGAGGGTCTCGAGAGGTTACAGCCGGTTTGTCAAGACCTCGGACAGGTCGGTGACGACGGCGTACTTTCCTCCCAAAGTTTTCATACAGGGTCCATCAGGCCAACGCGCAGGAACAGTGCAGGAGACGACTAGCCAATGACCGCAGCGACCATTCCGGGACTGGATTCCGCACCGACCAAGCACGAGGGGCTGCTGGCCTGGGTTCGGGAGATCGCCGAGCTGACGCAGCCCGACCGCGTCGCGTGGGCGGACGGCTCCGAGGAGGAGTACCAGCGCCTGTGCGATCAGCTCGTCGCGGCCGGCACCTTCCAGAAGCTCAACTCCGAGAAGAAGCCGAATTCCTACCTGGCGCTGTCGGACCCGTCGGACGTGGCCCGCGTCGAGTCGCGGACCTTCATCTGCAGCGAGCGGGAGATCGACGCCGGGCCCACGAACAACTGGATGGACCCCACCGAGATGCGGGAGCTGATGACTCCCCTGTACCGCGGCAGCATGCGGGGCCGCACCATGTGGGTGGTGCCGTTCTGCATGGGCCCGATCGACGCCGAGGACCCCAAGCTCGGGGTGGAGATCACCGACAGCGAGTACGTGGTGGTCTCGATGCGCACGATGACCCGGATGGGTGCCGCGGCGCTGGAGAAGATGGGCGACGACGGTTTCTTCGTCAAGGCTCTGCACTCGATCGGTGCGCCGCTGGAGCCGGGCCAGGAGGACGTGCCGTGGCCCTGCAACGACACGAAGTACATCACCCACTTCCCCGAGACCCGCGAGATCTGGAGCTACGGCTCGGGCTACGGCGGGAACGCGCTGCTGGGCAAGAAGTGCTACTCGCTGCGCATCGCCTCGGCGATGGCGCACGACGAGGGCTGGCTCGCCGAGCACATGCTGATCCTCAAGCTGATCTCCCCGGAGAACAAGGCCTACTACATCGCCGCGGCGTTCCCGTCGGCCTGCGGTAAGACCAACCTCGCGATGCTGCAGCCGACGATCCCGGGCTGGCGCGCCGAGACCGTCGGTGACGACATCGCCTGGATGCGCTTCGGCAAGGACGGCCGGCTCTATGCGACCAACCCCGAGTTCGGCTTCTTCGGCGTCGCGCCCGGCACCAACTGGGACTCCAACCCGAACGCGATGAAGACGATCGCGGCGGGCAACACCGTGTTCACCAACGTCGCGAAGACCGACGACGGTGACGTGTGGTGGGAGGGCCTGGAGGGCGAGCCCGACCACCTGATCGACTGGAAGGGCAACGACTACATCCTGCGGGAGACCGAAACCAAAGCGGCGCACCCGAATTCGCGGTACTGCACGCCGATCTCGCAGTGCCCCACGCTGGCCCCGGAGTGGGACGATCCGCAGGGCGTGCCGATCTCGGCGATTCTCTTCGGCGGCCGCCGCAAGACCACGGTGCCGCTGATCACCGAGGCCCGCGACTGGCAGCACGGCGTGTTCATCGGCGCCACGCTCGGCTCCGAGCAGACCGCCGCCGCCGAGGGCAAGGTCGGCACCGTGCGCCGCGACCCGATGGCGATGTTGCCGTTCCTCGGCTACAACGTGGGCGATTACTTCCAGCACTGGATCAACATCGGCAAGGAAGCCGATGAGTCCAAGCTGCCGAAGGTGTTCTTCGTCAACTGGTTCCGTCGCGGCGAGGACGGCCGCTTCCTGTGGCCGGGCTTCGGTGAGAACAGCCGCGTGCTCAAGTGGGCGATCGAGCGCATCGAGCATCAGGCCGACGGCAAGAGCACCCCGATCGGGATCGTGCCCACAGCGGCCGACCTCGATCTGGACGGCCTGGACGTGTCGGCCGCCGACGTCGACGAGGCGCTCAAGGTCAAGCCCGAGGAGTGGCGCAAGGAGCTGCCGCTGATCGAGGAGTGGTTCGACTTCGTCGGCGAGAAGCTGCCCACCGGCATCAAGGACGAGTTCGACGCGCTCAAGACGCGTCTCGCCGAAGCCGAGTAGCTCCAGAAGCATCCCCGACGCCCTACTTGACACCCGTCAAGTAGGGCGTCGTATTCTCTCCACATGCAGATCCGCGACACCGCTGTTGCCACGCCTGACAAGCCTGCGATCATCATGTATCCGTCCGGCACGGTGGTGACGTTCGGCGAACTCGAGGCCCGGGCCAACCGGTTGGCGCACCTGTTCCGCGACGCCGGTCTGGTCGAAGGCGACGCCGTCGCGATCCTGATGGAGAACAGCCAGCACATGCACGCGGTCATGTGGGCTGCGCGCCGCGCCGGGCTGTACTACGTCCCCATCAACACCCACCTGACCGCCGCCGAGGCTGCCTACATCATCGACAACAGCTCAGCCAAGGCGATCGTCGGCTCCGGCAAGCTCGCCGACACGCTCGCCGGGCTGGAAGCCGAACTGCCGAACGGACTGCCGCCCGTGCGCCTCGTCGTCGACGGAGCCGAATCGTCGGCGACAAGCGCCTCCAGCACGCTGGATGGCTGGCAGAGCTACCCGGAATGCGTTGCCGGACTTCCTGATACGCCGATCGATGACGAGATCGAGGGAGATCTGCTGCAGTACTCGTCGGGCACCACCGGCCGCCCCAAGGGCATCAAACGCGCGCTGCCGCACGTCCCCCCGGCCGAGGCGCCGGGACTGATGGCTGCGCTCGTGTCGTTCTGGATGCATCCCGACGCGGTGTATCTCAGCCCGGCGCCGCTGTATCACACCGCACCGTCGGTGTGGTCGATGCAGACGCAGGCCGGCGGCATCACGACGGTGGTGATGGAGAAGTTCGACGCCGAGGGTGCGCTGGACGCGATCGCCAAGCACAAGGTCACGCACGGGCAGTTCGTGCCGGTCATGTTCACCCGCATGCTCAAGCTGCCCGAGAACGTCCGTACGACCTACGACGTGTCCAGCCTGCAGCGCGTGATGCACGCCGCTGCACCGTGTCCCGTCGACATCAAGAAGCAGATGATCGATTGGTGGGGGCCCATCGTCGACGAGTACTACGCCTCCTCGGAGGCACACGGGTCGACGCTGATCTTCGCCGAGGACTGGCTGACACACCCGGGGTCGGTCGGTAAGCCGATGGCCGGTGCCGTGCACATCCTCGACGAGGACGGCAACGAGCTGCCACCGGGCCAGCCCGGTGAGATCTACTTCGAGGGCGGCAACGACTTCGAGTATCTCAACGATCCCGCCAAGACCGAGAGCTCTCGTGACCCGCGCGGCTGGAAGACGGTGGGCGACATCGGGTATCTCGACGAGGAAGGCTTCCTCTATCTGACCGACCGCCGCCACCACATGATCATCTCCGGTGGCGTGAACATCTATCCGCAGGAAGCCGAGAACCTGCTCGTCACGCATCCGTTGGTGATGGACGCCGCGGTGTTCGGGATTCCCGACGACGAGATGGGTCAGAAAGTGAAGGCGGTCGTGCAGACCGTCGACCCCGCCGACGCCACCGACGAATTCGCCGACGAACTGATCGCGTGGCTGCGGGACCGGTTGGCGCACTACAAGTGCCCGCGTTCCCTGTCGTTCGAGGCGCAGCTGCCGCGCACCGATACCGGCAAATTGTTCAAGCAGGAGCTGATCGCGAAGTACAGCTGATCAGCGCTGACGTGCCGGCCGGATGATCAGTTCGTTGACATCCACGTCCGCGGGTTCACCGATCGCATAGGCGACTCCACGAGCGATCGCGTCCGGCGGGATCGCGGCCGCCCGATAGTCCTGCATGGCCGCGGCCGCGGTGGAATCGGTGATGGTGTCTGCCAGTTCGGATTCGACGACACCGGGGGACACCGTCGTCACCCGGATCGACGGATCCACTTCCAGTCGTAGGCCCTCGGTGATCGCCCAGGCCGCGTACTTGGTGGCGCAATAGACGGCCGCGGTGGGCACCACCTCGTGCGCGCCGATCGAGGCGACGGTGACGACGTGGCCCGCGCTCTGACGCTGGAAGTGCGGCAGTGCCGCGGCGATTCCGTGGAGCAGGCCGCGCACGTTCACGTCGATCATGGTGTCCCACTGGTCGACCAGGAGCGCATCGAGCCGGGACAGCGGCATCACCCCGGCGTTGTTGACGATCACATCGAGGCGTCCGTGCGTCGCGACTGTCGCGTCGACGAACGCGCTCACCGCCGCCCTGTCGGTGACGTCGAGCGCGCGGACCTCGATGCTGCCGCCGGTGCCCCTGACGCGTTCGGCGAGCGCCTCGAGGCGCTCGGTCCGGCGGGCCCCGGCGACGACGTGATGTCCCTCTGCGGTAAGCCGTTCGGCCACGGCCTCGCCGATCCCACTGCTGGCCCCGGTGACGATGATGATCTTCGAATCGCTCATGGCCCCAGCATCACGGCAGCAGAAGTGCACAACCAGGGTGCGCTGCACCCTGCCGACTATCCCGAGCGGTGCAGGGTGATCCGGTAGGTGTACTGCTCGGGCAGGAAATGGCTGACGGCGAGTTCGACGGCACGCCCATCGGAGTCGCGATACAGCCGGTCGACCCGCAGCATCGGATGCCCGTGTGCGCACCCGATGGCGGCCGCGACTCCGTCGTCCGCGGTGCCCACGGTGATCGACTGCGCCGCCTCGGCGATCGGACTGCCCAGGTGCGGCTCGAGCAGCCCGATCACGGTGTGCCTGCTCTGGGCTCCGGTGCGCAGATCGGCCGACGCCGTGACCATCGTCGCCACCTCGGGAGGGAGGTGAACCACCGTGTGGCCGAACGGGATTCCATCGTGCATCCGTCGGAAGACGACCGTGTGAACGACGTCGCCGTCGAGGCGGAGCCGGCTGGCCGCATCGATGTCGACCCGCCGGCGTAGTCCGTCGACAACCTCCATCGTCGTGTCGTCGGACAGGCTCATCAGATCGTCGATCGAACCGAGCCTGCGCAGGTAGCGGCGGCTGTCCCCACCGGCGTAGGTGCCGCGCCCGGGCACCCGGTACACCATGCCTTCGGCGACCAGATCCTGGAATGCCCGCCGTACAGTCTGCCGCGAAAGGCCATACTGCTCAGACAGTTCGGACTCCGTGGGCAATCGCGCGCCGCCTGCATACCGGCCGCCGCGGATCTCCTCGCGCAGCTGTTCGCGCAGCACCTGGTAGGCAGGCGCGGGCTTCATCTACAGTCCGCCGCGGGCGACGAGTTGTGCGGCGATGACGTTGCGTTGGATTTCGTTGGTGCCTTCGCCGACGATCATGAGGGGGGCGTCGCGGAAGTAGCGTTCGACGTCGTATTCGGTGGAGTAGCCGTAGCCGCCGTGGATTCGCACGGCGCCCAGGGCGATCTCCATGGCAGTCTCGGATGCGAAGAGTTTGGCCATGCCGGCTTCCATGTCGGCGCGCTCTCCGCTGTCGTAGCAGTCGGCGGCGTGGAGGGTGAGTTGGCGGGCGGCGGTCAGCTTGGTGGCCATGTCGGCGAGGTAGTGGCCGATGGCTTGGTGTTTGTAGATGGGTTGGCCGAAGCTTTCGCGGTGTTGGGCGTAGGCGAGGGCGTCGTCGAGGGCGGCGGTGGCTACTCCCAGGGCGCGGGCGGCGACTTGGATGCGGCCGGTTTCGAGGCCTTTCATCATCTGGGCGAAGCCGCGGCCGGGGGCACCGCCGAGGATCGCCGATGTGGGGATGCGGCAGTCGTCGAAGGACAGTTCGCAGGATTCGACGCCTTTGTAGCCGAGTTTGGGCAGGTCGCGGGAGACGGTCAGGCCGGGGGTGGGGTTCTCGACCAGGACGATGGAGATGCCTTTGTGTTTCGGAGCGGCCTTGGGGTCGGTTTTGCAGAGCAGGGCGATCAGCCCGGAGCGGCGGGCGTTGGAAATCCAGGTTTTGGCGCCGTTGATGACCAGCTCGTCGGTGCCGTCGACGGGTAGCGCCGTCGTGGTCATGTTCTGTAGGTCCGAGCCGCCGCCGGGTTCGGTCAGGGCCATGGTGGCGCGCAGTTCTCCGGTGGCCATGGCGGGCAGATACTTCTGTTTCTGTTCTTCGGTGCCGAACAACGCGATCAGTTTGGCGACCACGGTGTGCCCGCCCATGGCCCCGGCCAGGCTCATCCAGCCGCGGGCCAGTTCCTGGGTGACCAGCACGTAGCAGCGCGTCGAGACGGGGGCGCCGCCGTACTCGTCGGGCACGGCCAGCCCGTAGATCCCGATCTGTTTCATCGCCTCGATCCACGCCTCGGGGTAGGTGTTGGCGTGTTCGACCTCGCGCACCGACGGTTTCACCTCACGGTCGATGAACGACCGCACGGTCTCGACAAGCATGACCTCTTCATCAGTGAGCATATGTACGGCCATGCGACCGATGTTGACACACTACGCAGTCAAGTGCCAGCATGCGGGCTGTGAATTTGTACGGCCAAATGTCCGGCGGCCCGTTCTTCGATGATCTGCACGTCGGTCGAGTGTTCGACAGTGCACCGTCGATGACGCTGACGTCCGGTGCGGCAGCGACTCATCAGGCGATCCTCGGCGACCGGATGCGGCTCGCCCTCGACGCGGAGCTCTCCGCCGCGGTGGCCGGGGGACGGCTCGCCCATCCCGCGCTGGTCTGCGATGTGGCGATCGGCCAGTCCACGCTCGTCACGCAGCGGGTGATGGCCAATCTGTTCTACCGGGGCCTGACCTTTCACCGCTTTCCCGTCATTGGCGACACGCTGGCCACGCGCACGGAAGTCGTTGCACTGAAGCAGAATTCCGTCCGGCCCGGCCGCGCCGCGACCGGTCTCGCCGCGTTGCGGATGACGACGACCGACGGCGCCGGACGCCTCGTGCTCGATTTCCACCGCTGCGCGATGCTGCCGTGCAGCGCCGACACGGTCGACACCGGACACCACGACGACATGGACGCCATCGGTGTGGCGGACGGTTCGCCCGCCGATCCCGTCGCCGACTGGGATGTCGCTGCATTCCGGGCGCGAGTGCCCGGCTCGGGGGTCGCACCGGTGGCCGGCACCGTGCTGCGCAGCACCGCCGACGTGGTCAGCAGCGCACCGGAGCTGGCTCGGCTGACACTCAACATCGCTGCCACACATCATGATTCGCGCGTCGGTGGCAGACGTCTGGTCTACGGAGGTCACACGATCGGGCTCGCGCTGGCGCAGGCCACCCGGCTGCTGCCGAACCTGGTCGCGGTGTCGGGGTGGGAGTCCTGTCAGCACACCGCGCCCGTCCACGAGGGCGACACCCTCTACAGCGATCTCACGATCGAGGCAGCCGAGCCGCGCACCGACGGTCGGGGGGTGACGGTCCGACTGCGCTCCCTCGTCTACGCCGTGACCGACGATGACGACGGGGGAGATGCCACCGACCGCGCCGTCCTCGACTGGGTTTTCACAGGCCTCGTGCTATAAGCCTCACGCCGCCGCTATCGTGTAGGCGTTGCGCAACAACGCGCACTGGCTCGCGAAGAAACGCTGTGAGACATCGGCATTCGGTGCGATCCCGTCGAACCCGTGGAATGCGCCCGGTACCACCGTCACCTCGCACGGCACGCCGGCATCCTGCAGCCGCTGCGCGTAGGCCAGATCCTCGTCGTGGAACAGGTCCAGCGTGCCCACCCCGACCCACGCCGGCGGCAGTCCGGCCAGATCGTCGCGGCGTGCGGGGACGGCCACGTCGGGATCGGCGTCGCCCAGATAGGCCTGCCAGCCGAATCGGTTGCTCGTCTGATTCCACAACCGGTGACCGGGGTTGTCCAGGTCGGCGCGCCCGACGGTGCGGTCGTCGAGCATCGGATACACGAGAAGCTGTGCCACCAGCGGAATCTCGCCGCGATCGCGGGTGAGCAGGGCCAGCGCCGCGGCCAAGCCGCCACCCGCGCTGGCACCGCCGATCGCCACCCGGTCCGGATCGACGGACGGCAGCCCGGTCAGCCAGGAGAGGGCGGCGTAACAGTCCTCGAGCGGCACCGGATACGGATGTTGCGGTGCCAGGCGGTAATTCACCGCGGCGACGGTCGCGCCGAGCTTCTCGGCGAAGCGACGGCACAGATCGTCGTCCTGAGCGGCGTCGCCGATGACGTACCCGCCGCCGTGGATCCACAGCAGTGCCGGGCCGGGGGAAGAGATGCCGGCCGGCCGGTGCAGCCGCACCGACACGCCGGAGCCCAGGGTCAGCACCTCGACATCCGACGGCGCGTTTCGCCACATCAACCGCGAGGCCGCGCGCACGAACGGCAGCGTGACCGGGGTGATCATCTGTTTCGGCAGCAGGCGAGCGCTACGGCGCAGCTCGGGATGGAACTCGACGACGGGCTTTGTGCGGGCCATCGGTTCAGTATGCGCAGTGTTCTCACCGGCTCACCGGGACCCCTCCTGACCTGCAGTTTCGATGCCGAGAGCGGTACAGGTCGGGCACAGCCGAAAAACAGTGAACAACCCTGCGCCGAATGTCTGTTTGGGGGGCGGGCCTGGGGGTACGGTATGCGCCATGACCGAACGGCCGGATATCCGGTATCCCGGGCCCACTCTGACCACGCGTTTGCAGTGGTTGATGAAGGCGGGCCCTGGTGATTACCTGCTGGCCGCCAGCGTCGCGAGCGCCTCCCTGCCGGTGATCGGCAAGCATCTGGAACCGCTCGGCGCACTGACCGCCGCCGGTATCTGGGGTGCCCGCCACGCCCCCGACTTCCTGAATGCCACGGTCAAGAGCCTGCTGACGCCCAATGACGCAGAACTCAAGCAGCGCGACCGGGACTGCACCAACGAGGTGACCCAGGCGGCGCTGCGCGGTGTGGTGTCGCCCAAGGACCTCGACATCGAGTGGCCGGCGGCCGAACGCACCCCTCCGGTGTGGAAGATGCGCGAGCACCGGCGCAACGTGCACCGGACCTCGGTTCGGTACGGTCCGCGCCCGACGCAGTTGCTCGATGTCTGGCGCCGTGACGATCTGCCGGCGCAGCCCGCCCCGGTGCTGCTGTTCGTGCCCGGTGGCGCGTGGGTGCACGGCAGCCGGATGTTGCAGGGCTATGCGCTGATGTCCCACCTGGCCGAGAAGGGCTGGGTCTGTCTGTCCATCGATTACCGCGTGGCGCCGCACCATCCGTGGCCGGCTCACCTGACAGACGTGAAGACCGCGATCGCGTGGGCTCGCGCGAACGTCGACAAGTTCGGTGGCGATCGCGACTTCGTGACGATCGCGGGTACCTCTGCCGGTGGGCATCTGGCGGCACTGGCCGGGCTGACGGCCAACGACCCCGAGATGCAGTGCGAGCTGCCGGAGGGTTCGGACACGTCGGTCGACGCGGTGGTCGGCATCTACGGCCGCTACGACTGGGAGGACAAGTCCACGGTCGAGCGGGTCCGGTTCGTCGACTTCCTCGAGCGGATTGTCGTGCGTCGCTCGATCACCAAGCATCCCGACATCTTTCGCAAGGCCTCCCCGATCGCCCGCGTGCACGCCGAGGCGCCGCCGTTCCTGGTTCTGCACGGCACCGGGGACAGCGTGATCCCGGTGGCGCAGGCCCGCAGTTTCGTCGACCGGTTGAAGGAGGTGTCGCGGTCGGTCGTCAGCTACGTGGAGCTGCCGGGCGCCGGACACGGATTCGACATGACCGACGGTGCCCGCACGGGTGCGGCTGCCACGGCAATTGGCCTGTTCCTCAACCACATTCATCGAAATCGCAGCCTCATCGGGGCTAAAGAGGTTATATAGACACCTCCGAGGAGAGGTGTCGGGACTGTGAAGAGGCTTCGCGGGTGGGACGCTGTCCTTCTGTACAGCGAGACGCCCAACGTCCACATGCACACGCTGAAGCTGGCGATCATCGATCTCGCCGGGCTGGGCGGAGCGCGCTTCGGTGTGGAGGAGCTGCGCAAGGTCATCCACGGTCGGCTCTACAAACTCGACCCGTTTCGCTATGAACTGATCGACATCCCGTTCAAGTTCCACCATCCGATGTGGCGGGAGAACGCCGAAGTCGACCTCGACTACCACGTGCGGTCCTGCCGCGTCGACGCTCCCGGCGGCCGCCGGCAGCTCGACGAGATGGTGGGCAAGCTGGCGAGCACCCCGCTGGATCGCAGCCGGCCGCTGTGGGAGATGTATCTGATCGAGGGCCTGGCCGACGGCCGAATCGCGGTGCTCGGCAAGATCCATCACGCGCTCGCCGACGGGGTGGCCTCGGCGAATCTGTTGGCCCGCGGCATGGATCTGCAGGAAGGGCCCCAGGCCGATCGTGATTCGTACGCCACCGATCCCGCGCCGACGCGCGGTGAGCTGGTGCGCTCGGCGTTCGCCGATCACTTCCGCCAGATCAGGCGGGTCCCGTCGGTGATGCGCTACACCGCGCAGGGAATGCGCCGGGTCCGCGAGAGCCAGCACAAGCTGTCGCCCGAATTGACCCGACCGTTCACGCCACCACCGACGTTCATGAACCACATGCTCGACGAGACCCGCCGGTTCGCCACGGCCACCGTGGCGCTGGCCGACGTCAAGGCGACCGCCAAACACCTCGGGGTCACGATCAACGACATGGTGCTGTCGATGTCGGCTGGCGCACTGCGAGAGTTGTTGCTGCGCTACGACGGTCACGCCGATCACCCGCTGTTGGCGTCGGTGCCGGTGAGCTTCGACTTCTCCCCGGACCGGATCTCCGGCAACTACTTCACCGGCGTGCTGGTAGGCCTGCCCGTCGAGATCGAGGACCCGCTGGAGCGGGTCCGCGCGGCGCACGAGTCCGCAGCGGCGGGCAAGGAGAGCAACACGCTGCTCGGACCCGAACTGGTGAGCCAGTGGTCGGCCTACTTCCCGCCGGCGCCGGCCGAGGCGATGTTCCGATGGCTGTCGGCCAAAGACGGCCAGAACAAGGTGATGAACCTGCCGATCTCCAACGTGCCGGGGCCGCGGGAGCGTGCGAGGGTCGGCGGTGCCCTGGTGACGGGGCTGTACTCAGTCGGGCCGCTCACGGCCGGCAGCGGTCTGAACATCACCGTGTGGAGCTATGTCGATCAGCTCAACATCTCGGTGCTCGCCGACGGCAAGACGCTCGAGGATCCCCATGAGCTGACCGATGCGATGGTCGAGGCACTGGTCGAGATCCGCCGGGCAGCAGGGCTTTCCGAGCAGCTGACCGAGGTCGACACCGCGCTCGCGCCCTGACGGTCAGCCCTTCGCGCGGGTGGCCTGCACCCAGGACAGGAACTCTTCGACCGCCTGGGCGGTGTAGTGAGCGCGCGGCGATCCCCAGTAGAAGTCGAACGCGTGCTGCGCATGGGGGATCTCGGCGTACACCACCGGTGAGGTGGACACCTCACGCAGAGCCTCGGCGAACTCCCGTCCCTCGCCGACGGGGATGATCGAGTCGTCCTGGCCGTGCAGTACGAAGAACGGTGGCGCGTCGGGGCGCAGCCGCAGGATCGGTGACGCGTCGCGATAGACGGCACGGTAGGTGCGGAACGGTCGCTTCACCACGAACTTCTGCAGGAACGCGATGAATTCCTTGCGACCGCTGCCTTCTGCGGACACCCAGTCGTAGCGGCCGTAGATCGGGACGGCGGCCACCACGGAGGTGTCGGCGTCCTCGAAACCGGGTTGCAGCGTGGGATCGTCGGCGGTCAGAGCCGCGAGGGCGGAGAGATGCCCGCCCGCTGAACCGCCGGAGATCGCGACGAAGTCCGGATCGCCCCCGTAGTCGGCGATGTTCTCCTTGATCCACGCCAACGCCCGCTTGACGTCGACGATGTGGTCGGGCCAGGTGTTGCGGGGGCTGACGCGGTAGTCGATGGACACACACACCCAGCCGTGGTCGGCCAGATGGCTCAGCATCGGGTAGGCCTGCGGCCGGCGCATCCCGATCGACCAGGCGCCGCCGGGGACCTGCAGCAGCACAGGGGCTTTGGCGTCGCGCGGCAGATCCGAGCGGCGCCAGATGTCGGCCCGGTTGGCCCCGCCGTGCGGTCCGTAGGAGACGGTGGCGGCCTTCTCGACATAGCGGCGTCGCACGAAGTCGTTGGGCGGGATGCCAAACCTTCGTCGCCTGCGTGCCTTCGCCTTGTCGGCGATGGCCTGGTAGTCCGCGCCGAGCGCGGCCCGGAGCGGATCTTCGAAGTGCGGCTGCGACGCCATGTTGCGGCGCTGGATGAGCCACAGCAGCGCCCACGCGACGGCGGTGAGCGCCAATGCGATTCGACCGCGGGTGCCGCGGAAGTCGCCGCGCAGGCCGCGGCGCACCGCGTCGGCCATCGAGCCGAGCATGTACAGCGCCGACATCTCGGAGGTGGGCCAGCCGAACGCGAAGACCCCGATGGTGGGGTAGCCCTCCCGGGCCAGCGGCCGAACGCCGTTGGCCGCGTTGAGGAGTTCGGCGACGGCCCGCAGCAGCGGGCGGGGTCTAGGCATGCTCGATGCGTTCCTGCAGGTCTTTGCGGGAGATCTTGCCGGTGATGCTGCGGGGCAGCTCATCGAGGACCGTGATCTGGCGCGGCACTTTGTAATTCGCCAAGTTGTCGCGCACGTGCTGCTTCAAGGTGTCGGCGGAGGCCTGCGAACCCTGCCGCAGCACGACGAACGCCACCAGGCGCTGACCGAACTTCTCGTCGTCGGCACCGAGCACCGCGGCCTCGGCCACGTCGGGGTGGCGCGTCAGCGTCTTCTCCACCTCGATCGGGTAGACGTTCTCCCCGCCGGAGACGATCATCTCGTCGTCGCGGCCCACCACGAACAACCGGCCCTCCTCGTCGAGGTAGCCGACGTCACCGGAGCACATGAAGCCCTCGTGGAAGTCCTTGGTGGCGCCGGAGGTGTACCCGTCGAACTGGGTGGAGTTGCGCACGTAGATCGCGCCGGTCTCACCGGCGGGCAGCTCGCGGAGATCGGCGTCCGGGATGCGGATCTCGGTGCCTTCGGCCGGCCGTCCCGCCGTGTCCGGCGCGGCACGCAGGTCGCGCGGGGTGGCGGTCGCGATCATGCCCGCCTCGGTCGCGTTGTAGTTGTTGTAGATGACGTCGCCGAATCGGTCCATGAACGCGATGACGACGTCAGGCCGCATCCGGGAACCCGACGCCGCCGCGAACCGCAGGGACCGACCGCTGTAGCGGTCGAGCACCTCGTCGGGTAGCTCCATGATGCGGTCGAACATGACTGGCACGACGCACAATCCCGTCGCACGGTGCCGGTCGACCAGGTCCAGCGTCGCCTCCGGATCGAACTTGCGGCGGGTGATGATCGTGCATGCCATCGAGGCGGCGAACACCAGTTGGGAGAAGCCCCAGGCGTGGAACATCGGCGCGACGACGACGACCGGTTGTTCGGCCCGCCACGGAGTGCGGTCGAGGATCGACTTGAGCACGCTCGGGTCGCCCCCGGAGTGGCTGGCGCCCTTGGGGGTTCCCGTGGTGCCGGAGGTGAGCAGGATGGTCCGGCTCTTGGTCGACGCTCTCTGCGGCTGCTGCCCGGCATGGGCCCCGATCATCGATTCAACGGTCCGCTCGTGGCCGTCGGTGTCGGTCCACGCGACGATCCGGGGCGTCTCGGGACTGTCGGCCAGCGCGCGGTCGACGGTCTCGGTGAACTCCTCGTCGTAGACGAGCACCAGTGTGCGGCCCAGGCTTTCGCGGGCCACGACCTCGGCCAGTGCCGGGCCGGCGAACGACGTGTTGAGCAGCAGCACGTCGGCGCCGATGCGGTTGGCCGCGATCATCGTCTCGACGAAGCCGCGGTGGTTGCGGGCCATCAGTCCGACCACGTCGGGAGCGCCACCGGGCAGTGCCTGCAACGCCGCGGCGAACGCGTCGGCGCGCTGGTCGATCTGGCGCCAGGTCAGCACGCCGAGCTCATCGACGAGTCCGGCTCGATCGCCGCAGCGCTGGGCGGCCGCGGCGAATCCGGATGTCACCGCCATGTTCTCGCGCTGCATCGCAGCGCCGATTCGCAGGTATTTGTCCGGCCGCATCGGGGCTATCACGCCGGCACGCACCATCGTGGACACCATCCCGACGGTGCTGGTGATCGGATCGAGGAGACCCATCAGCCGATCACCGGCAGCCGGCGCTTGGCGGCCAGGTCATCGAGTGCACGTTGCATCACATGGCGGACGTGGGCGTCGACCTCGTCGACGTCCGGGTTCTCCCCGAACTCGGCGACGATGTCGATCGGCGGCAGCGCCTGCATCGTGATCTTCGCGGGCAGCGGCATGTTGATCGGCAGCACCACCGACAGCCCGAACGGGAAGCCGAACGAGATCGGCAGGATCTTCGTGCGCGCGGCGCGGGCGATCGGGCCGAGCGCCTTGGCGATGTCGGTGCCCCGGGTCAGGAACAGCTGAGCTTCCTGTCCGCCGATGCCGACCGTCGGCACGATCGGAACACCGGCGTTGAGCGCGGCCTTGACATAGCCGGTGCGGCCGCCGAAGTCGATCTTGTTGGCCGACAGGGTCGGCCGGTACACGTCGTAGTCACCGCCGGGGAACACGACCACGACCCCGCCGGAGCGCAGCGCCTCGTCGGCGTTGCGGTGATTGGCGGGGATGAAGCCGGTCTTCTTCAGGAAGACACCCTGGGGGCCGGTCATCAGGAGATCGTGGCTGAGCGTGTAGACCGGGCGGTCGAACCCGAACTTCTCGTAGAAGCCGCTCGCGAACACCGGCACGTCCATCGCGAACAACCCGCCGGAGTGGTTGGACACCACCAGCGCCCCGCCGGCGGGGAATGTGTCGAGTCCGCGGACCTCGGCGCGGTGGTATCCCTTCAGGAAGGGTTTCAGCAGCCCCATCACCCGCTCGGTCAGCACGGGGTCCCATTTGGTGATTTCGGACGGCGTGACGTCGGTCGAGTTCACGGAACCCCCTGGAGCGCGATGACTGGAACGTGTTCTAGTTTTAGCCAGTCTACCCAAGGCGTGGCCGGCGCCGTGCCGACCATCTTGTCACTGCGGGGCGGCTGACAGGTGGCTCTTCACCGTCCGCGTCAATTGGTCGCCGAGGATCTCGTCATCGCCGGCGAACAACCCGTCGAGGGCCAGCCGGGCGACCACCGCCGGATCGGTCTTCTGGTCTGCTGGGACGTAGCTGACCATGTCGGTGTCCATGTAGCCGACGTGCAGTGCCGCGACGTGGATGCCGCGGGGCGCGAGCTCGGCGCGAACGGCGTCGGTGAGTGCCCAGCCGGCGGCCTTCGCCGCCGAGTACGCGCCGCTGGTCGGCGGGTGGTACCAGGACAGCACCGACAGCACGTTGAGGATGCTCCCGCTGCCATTGCTTTCGATGACGGGCACGAACGCCCGGGTGACGCCCAGCGTGCCGAAGTAGTGGGTCTCCATCTCCAGCCGGATGTCTTCGATCGGGCCGTCGAGCAGTCCCGCCTGGGTGGAGACGCCGGCGTTGTTGATGAGGACGTTGACGTCGCTCGCGGTCTCGGCGGCGCGGCGCACGGACTCAGGGTCTGTGATGTCGAGCTGCAGCGGGATGGCGCCGGGCAGGTCGATGCTGTCCGGGTTGCGGGCCGCGGCGTACACGGTCGCCCCGCGTTCGAGGAGCTGTTCGGCGAAACGGCGGCCGAGGCCGCGGTTGGCGCCGGTCACGAGTGCGGTGATGTGTTCGGTGGTCATGTCAGGCTCCTCGGATCGTTCCCTGCTGGGTATAGCACACTGAACGCAGGGGGTGCGCTGAAAAGTCCCTGTGCGAAACGAAGGCGGCGGGGCACCTCGGGCGGTAGGTTCATCACCACTGTGGCGGGACCCGGTCGGGGGCTCCCGCCACACGTCTGTCCGGCCTGAGTCCGGGCACAGCAGGAATCGTCATGGTGGCCGTAGCGGCCCGCGACGATACTCGGATCCCGTGACGGAACCTTCGGGGCGCGATCGGCTGCGCGAACTCCTCGACGCGGTCACCGATGCGGGTAACGGTGACGTCGGGTCGATGGCGCGCAGCAGCCACGCGTCGGAATTCCACTTCGCCCGGGAGGTGCGGCGGCTCACCGGCGAATCCCCCGCGGCGCTGCGGCGTCGGGTCATGCTCGAACGTGCGGCGTGGCGGCTGCAGCGCGGTGAGCCGGTGTCGAGCGTCGCCGCCGCGGAGGGCTGGTCGTCGGCGGAGGTGTTCTCCCGGGCGTTCCGGCGCACCTACGGACGTCCCCCGTCGCAGGCCGCCGACGTGCACTTCCGCCTGCCCGCGCCCAACGGCCTGCACTTCCACCCGCCGCAGGCGCTGTGGATCGACAGCCAGCCTTCGCCGGTCTCGCAGCCCGACGTGACAGCGCTGATGATCGAGCACGATCTCGGCGACACCGCCGGGCTGCTCACCTGTGCCACGCGGCTGAGCGCGCAGCAGTGGACGGCGCCGATCCGCCCCGGCCAGACGGTGCTCGCCTGGGACGGCCCCGAGCCCAGTGTCGGGGCCGTACTCGGCGCGATCGTGTGGAGCAAGCAGGTGTGGCTGGCCACCATCATCGGTGACGACTTCCCGGCGCGCGCGGCGACCCGGTCCGTCGACGCCACGGCTCTCGCGTCGTTCCATGCCGACATCGGAAAGCGTTGGCGCACAACGCTTTCTGATTACTTGGCCGCGGGACGGCTTGGTGACACCGTCATCGACGCGCTGTGTGAGCCGCCCGAGTCGTTCCCGCTGTGCGGGATCGTCGCGCACGTGCTGACCTACTCGGCGCACCGCCGGGAACTGGCCCGGACGATGCTCGCCGAGCATGGCGTCGACGCCGGCCTCGGTGACCCGCTGGAGTGGATGAGGAGCTGACATGGCGTGCATCTACTACACCGCCTCGAGTCTCGACGGCTTCGTCGCCGACGAGCACGCGAGCCTGCAGTGGCTCGTCACCCGCGACATCGACGCCGACGGGCCCTTCGCCATCGACCCGTTCCTGGCGTCGGTGGGCGCGCTGGTGATGGGCGCGGACACCTACGAGTGGATTCTGGCCAACCACCCGGGGGAGTGGATGTACCGCCAGCCGTCGTGGGTAGTGACGCACCGGCCGCAGATCGTCGACCCCGCCCACCCCGTGCAGACGTTCGCCGGCGAGATCACCGAGCTGTTCCCGACGCTCGTCGAGGCGGCCGGGGATCGCCACGTCTGGGTGGTCGGCGGCGGCGAGGTGGCCGCGCAGTTCGTCGGCGCGGGACTGGTGGACGAGATGATCGTGTCCTATGCGCCGTGCACACTGGGCGCCGGAGCCCGGGTACTGCCGATGCGCTCGGAGTGGACGCTCGTCACCGCGGCCCGCAACGCCGACTTCGTCTGCGCGCACTGGCGTAAAGCCTGACGGGAGCGCCGTTCCGGCATAGTCTGGGCCACCATGGGGCATTACCGCAGCAACGTCCGCGACATCGAGTTCAACCTGTTCGAGACGCTGGCGCTGGAGAAGGTGCTCGCCACGGGTGAGTTCTCAGATCTCGACGGGGATTCGGTGCGGCAGATGCTGCACGAGGCCGCCAAGCTGGCCGAGGGCCCGCTGGCCGAGGCGTTCGCCGAGACCGACCGCACGCCACCCACATTCGACCCGGCCACCCACGTCGTCAGCATCCCGGAGCCGTTCAAGAAGACGTTCCGGGCCTGGCGCGACGGCGAATGGTCGCGGGTCGGCATGGTCTCCGACATCGGGGGCGTGCCGGTGCCGTCGATGGTCGAGTGGGCGATCAACGAGTTCGCTCTGGGCGCGCAGCCCGCGGTGTTCCTGTACTCGGCAGGCCCCAAGATGGCCGACATCCTGTACGCGATCGGCAATGAGCAGCAACGGCATTGGGCCTCGCTGATGATCGAGCGGGACTGGGGCGCCACGATGGTGCTCACCGAACCCGACGCGGGCTCCGACGTCGGCGCAGGCCGCACCAAGGCCGTCGAGCAGCCCGACGGCACGTGGCACATCGACGGCGTCAAACGATTCATCACCAACGGCGACGGCGACGACCTGTTCGAGAACATCGTGCACATGGTGCTGGCCCGGCCCGAGGGGGCCGGCCCCGGCACCAAGGGGTTGAGCCTGTTCATCGTGCCCAAGTACCACTTCGACCCCGAGACCGGTGAGCTGGGCGAACGCAACGGCGCCTTCGTCACCGGACTCGAGCACAAGATGGGTCTGAAGGCGTCGGCGACGTGTGAGCTGACGTTCGGCCAGCACGGCACCCCGGCGGTGGGCTGGTTGGTCAACGACACCCACAACGGCATCGCGCAGATGTTCAAGGTGATCGAGTACGCGCGAATGATGGTGGGCACCAAGGCGATCGCGACCCTGTCGACCGGTTACCTGAATGCGCTCGAGTATGCCAAGTCACGCGTGCAGGGCGCGGACCTGACCCAGATGACCGACAAGGCGGCGCCGCGGGTGAGCATCATCCACCACCCCGACGTGCGACGAGCGCTGCTCACGCAGAAGGCGTACGCGGAAGGGTTGCGGGCGCTCTACCTCTACACCGCCGCACACCAGGACCCGACGGTCGCCGCGGTGGTGTCGGGGGCCGACGCGTCGATGGCCGACCGCGTGAACGATCTGCTGCTGCCGATCGTCAAGGGCGTGGGTTCGGAGCGGGCCTACCAGTGCCTGACGGAGTCGCTGCAGACCCTCGGCGGATCGGGCTTCCTGCAGGACTATCCGCTCGAGCAGTACATCCGCGACGCCAAGATCGACTCGCTGTACGAAGGCACCACCGCGATCCAGGCGCAGGACTTCTTCTTCCGCAAGATCGCCCGCGACCAAGGGGGCGCACTGCTGCACGTGGTGACGCAGATCCGAGGGTTCCTCGACGACGGGGCGGCCCGCCCCGAGCTCGCCGACGGCCGCGCGCTGCTCGCCACGGCGGTCGCGGACGTGCAGGCGATGGTCGCGGCGATGACGAAGTACCTGATCGATTCGCAGCAGGATCCGCGCCAGCTCTACCGCGTGGGCCTGGAATCGGTGCCGTTCCTGCTCGCCGTCGGCGATCTGCTGCTGGCCTGGCAGTTGTTGCATCAGGCGGAGATCGCGCTGACCGCGTTGGACGGCTCGCCGAGCGCACGCGATCGCGACTTCTACACCGGGAAGGTGGCGACCGCGTTGTTCTTCGCCAAGAACATGCTGCCGGGGCTGACGGCGCGGCGGGCGATCCTCGAAGCGGTCGACCTCACCGCCATGGATGTCCCCGAATCCGCGTTCTAGGGTCCCGTGTTTCTGGTCGCGAGAAGAAGGTGACCCCTCGCGCTGCGATGAGTTCCCGCTGCCGCCCCGGTCTGCACCCGCGTGACCAACGAACAGGACATCCGCACCGTCATCGACCGCTGGATCGACGCGATCCGCGCGCGTGACATCGACGGCGTCATCGCCGCGCACACCGACGACATCGTGCTCTACGACGTGCCCCCGCCCGACGAGGGTGTGTACGGCATCGACGCTTACCGCAAGACCTGGCCGGAGTTCTTCGACTGGGTCGCCGGCGGTGCGGTGATGGAGCTGGTCCGTCTCGACGTGATCGCCGACGGCGCAGTCGCCTACGCGCACGGGTTGTTCCGCGCCGGCATGCCGGAGGACATCGCGGCCCGCCCGGAGCGGAGGCTGCGCAGCACGTTCGGCATGCGCAGAGTCGACGGCGCGTGGCAGATCGCGCACGAGCACCATTCGATGCCCCACACCACATAGGGCAGAGACGCCGAATGCACGGTTCTTGACAGAAAACCCTCCCCTCGAATTCCGTCAGAAACCGTGCACTCGGCGCCGAAAGAACTAGGCCGGGGTGTAGCCGAACGGCAGCAGGATCGACTTCGGCTCGCAGTACGCCTCGATGCCCTCGGTGCCGTTCTCACGGCCGATGCCCGAATTCTTGTACCCGCCGAACGGGGCCCCCGGATCGAAGGCGTACATGTTCACCGCGTATGTCCCGGTCCGGATCCGACGGGCGATCTTCAGCGCCCGATCGTTGTCCGTCGTGTACACCGAACCGGCGAGCCCGTAGACGGAGTCGTTGGCGATGCGTACCGCGTCGTCCTCGTCCTCGTAGGGGATCACCGCCAGCACGGGCCCGAAGATCTCCTCCTGCGCGATCGTCATCGAGTTGTCGACGTCGGCGAACACCGTCGGCTGCACGTACCAGCCGCTGTCCAGCCCCTCGGGCCGTTCCCCGCCGACGACCACGCGGGCGCCTTCCTCGACACCCTTGGCGATGTAACCCTCCACGCGTTCGCGCTGCTTCTCGCTGATCAGCGGGCCGATCATCGCGGCCGGGTCGGTGGGTAGCCCCGGCAGCATGCCCGACACCGCGGCCGAGAGCTTCTCGACGACCTCGTCGTAGCGCGACCGCGGCGCCAGGATGCGGGTCTGCCCCACGCACGCCTGCCCGGAGTTCATCAGCCCGGAGAACACCAGCATCGGCAGCGTGGAGTCCAGGTCGGCGTCTTCGAGGATGATCGCTGCGGACTTACCGCCGAGTTCCAGCGTGCAGGGCTTGAGCTTCTCGGCGGCGATCTTGGCGATCTCCTTGCCGACCGCCGACGAGCCGGTGAACGTGAACTTGTCGAGCTCCGGGTTGTTGGTCAGCGCGCGGCCCGTCTCCGGACCGCCCGGCACGATCGACAGCACGCCCTCGGGCAGCCCGGCCTCGGCGAAGGCCTCGGCCATCGCGAACACCGACAGCGGGGTCTCGGCGGCGGGCTTCAGCACGATCGTGCAGCCGGCCAGCAGCGCCGGACCCAGCTTGTTGGCGGCCAGGAAGAACGGCACGTTCCACGCGGTGACGGCACCGACCACACCGATCGGCTCGCGCACCACCAGCGTCTGGCCGTAGATGCCGTCGCGGATCTCTTGCCACGTGAACTTGTCGGCCGCGCCGGCGAAGTACTGGAACGCCGACATCGCGGCGCCGTACTGCATCATGTCGACGATCGTCGGCGGCTGCCCGGTCTCGGCGGCGAGCAGGAACTTCAGCTCGTCGGCCCGCTCCTCGAGGATCTTGACCGCACGGGCCAGCACGTCCTGGCGCTCCGCGGGTGACATCTGCGGCCACGGGCCTTCGTCGAACGCCTGACGCGCGGCCGCGCAGGCGGCGTCGACATCGGCGGCAGACGCCAGCGGGACCTTGCCGACCAGCTCACCGGTGGCAGGGGAGTGCACCTCGATGACGTCCGAGGTGGCCGGCTCGACCCACTTACCGCCGATGAACAACTTGTCCCACTCGGTCCGGAATGCGGTGCTCTGTGTCATAAACGTCACACTACCTACCAAAAGCGGGAAGTAGAACCTGTTGCAATTCCCGGATTCAGGCGGGTGACAACACCAGCACCAGGTTGCTCACCGCGAACTCCCGCAGTCCGGGCACCTTCGTCACGGTCCAGGCCCATCGCGGGTGGTAGCGCGGAAATGCGGCGACGAGCGCGCCGGTGCCGTACGCCCAGCGCAGGCCGTCGCGCGCGTGCACGGCGAACAACGACGAGCCGTAGTCGTTCTTGGGTCGGTGGCCGTGTCTGCGGGCGTATCGATCGGCGGCCCGGCGGCCGCCCAGGTAGTGCGTCAGGCCCATCTCGTGTCCGCCGAACGGCCCCAGCCACACCGTGTACGACAGCACCGCGAGCCCGCCGGGCCGGGTGACCCGCAGCATCTCCTCACCCAGGCGCCACGGCTGGGCGACGTGTTCGGCGACGTTGGAGGACAGGCACACGTCGACGCTGTCGTCGCGGAACGGCAGCGCGGTACCTGAGGCGCGCACGAACGTCCCCGCCCGGCGGTGGCTGCGCGGCGCCGCGGCGTGCATCTCCCGCGGGTCGGGTTCCACGCCGACGTAACGCATCCCGGCGTCGGTGAACGCCGACGCGAAGTAGCCGGGGCCGCCGCCGACGTCGAGGACGGTCCGGCCGGCGGCGACGCTGCCGGTGACGCCGGTCCAGAGGTCGGCGACGAGTGAGACGGTGTCGTCGGCGAGCGCGCCGTAGAACCGGTCCGGGTCGCTCTGTTCGAAGCGGAACGCCGAGAGCAGGCGCAGCGAGCGCGCCAGCGTCGCGCGCCGGGCGAACAGTTCCGTAGCGACCACCCGGCCACCCTAGGCACACCGCTAGTCTGAACACCGATGTCCGCCCCCGTGAACTCCGTGCTGCTGCTGTGCTGGCGCGACACCGGGCACCCGCAGGGCGGCGGCAGCGAGACCTATCTGCAGCGCATCGGTACCCATCTCGCGCAGTCGGGGGTGCGGGTCACGCTGCGCACCGCCCGCTATCCGGGGGCCGCCCGGCGCGAGGTCGTCGACGGCGTCGAGATCCAGCGTCGCGGCGGGCCGTACTCGGTGTACGTGCGGGCGGGGTTGGCGATGGTGGCCGGACGGCTGGGTGTAGGCCCGCTGCGCCGCGCCAAGCCCGACGTCGTCGTCGACACGCAGAACGGCCTGCCGTTCCTGGCCCGCCTGGCTTACGGCCGGCGCGCGGTGGTGCTGGTGCACCACTGCCACCGCGAACAGTGGCCGGTGGCGGGCCCGGTGAAGAGCCGCATCGGGTGGTTCGTCGAATCGCGCCTGTCGCCGCGGCTGCATCGGCGCAACCAGTACGTGACGGTGTCGCTGCCCTCGGCGCGGGACCTGACGGATCTGGGCGTGCGCGCCGACCACGTCGCGGTGGTACGCAACGGCGTCGACGCTGCGCCGCCGGCCTCCTTGACGGCGCCCCGGTCGGTGACGCCCCGGGTGGTCGTGCTGTCCCGGCTGGTGCCTCACAAGCAGATCGAGGACGCGCTCGACGCCGTCGCGCGGCTGCGCGGCCGGATCCCTGGCCTGCACCTGGACGTGGTGGGTGGCGGTTGGTGGGCGCAGCCGCTGTTCGACCACGCGGAGGAACTGGGTATCTCCGACGCAGTGACTTTCCACGGCCACGTGGACGATGCGACGAAACATGAACTGCTGCAGCACAGTTGGGTCAACCTGTTGCCTTCCCGCAAAGAGGGCTGGGGGCTCGCGGTGATCGAGGCCGCCCAGCACGGGGTGCCGACGATCGGATACCGCTCCTCGGGCGGCCTGTCCGATTCCATCGTCGACGGGGTGACCGGGGTGCTGGTCGACGACGTCGACGATCTGGTCGACGGTCTGCACCGACTGCTGACCGACCATGTGTTGCGCGAGCAGCTCGGCGCGAAAGCGCAGGTGCGCAGCGCAGACTTCTCCTGGGAGCAGAGCGCGGACGCGATGGCGGCTGTGCTCGGCGCGGTCCAGACGGGTCGGCGGGTCAGCGGGCTGGTCTGACGCCGGTCTACGGTGACGGTGGGCCGATCAGCGACGCGAGGCCGGCAAGCGCGACGTCGACGGCGGCGTCGAGTCTGGCCTGCTGCACTCCTGCGGCGGCGTCGACCGCGAGACCCTGCCCGATCGTGACAGCGAAACCCGCCAGCGCCTCGGCGTCGATGTCCACCGAATCATCGGCCGCCGCAAGCGCTTTGGCGATGGCGTCTTCGATGCCGCGGCGGTACTCGGCGAGCAACTGCGGTATGCGTGCGTTGGTCGGCCCGCATGAGATGCCGCCGTGGATGGACAGACACCCCGGCGCGGTCCCAGCACGCACGGCCTTGGCGGTGTCTCTCAGGTAGGACTCCAGGATGTCGTAGGCGCGCGGCTGTGCGAGCAGGTGACGGAGATGGCCGTGGTAGGTCTGGCGGTAACGCTCCAGGGCGCGGACGAAGAGTTCCTCTTTGCTGCCGAAGACGGCATACAGGCTCGGCTTGTTGATGCCCATCGCGTCGGTGAGTTCCGCGAGCGACGCGCCTTCGAAACCGAGACGCCAGAACACGTCGATCGCGCGGTCGAGCGCCTGCGTCTCGTCGAATGTGCGCGGCCGGCCTCCTGCGTGCCGTTGCTCTGCGCCCATGGACCCGATTCTATGTCCCGACCGAGCCTGATACCGATCGGTACAAAACTGGTAGGGTCGTCTCGAACTGATCGGTACAAAACTGAGAGGACCCCTCGTGTCGACCCTGAAGGAAAAGACCGCACTCGTCACCGGAGCGACATCCGGGATCGGGCTCGCCGCAGCACAAGCCCTGGCGAAGGACGGCGCCTACGTGTTCCTCGTCGGACGGCGGCAGGACGCCCTCGACGCCGCCGTCGCCGACATCGGCGCAGATCGAGCGTCCGCCATTCGCGCCGATGTCACGGTCCAAGCCGATCTCGACCGCGTCGCGACCACCATCCAAGCAACCGGACGGCGACTGGACGTCGTCTTCGCCAACGCCGGCATCAACGAGTTCGCGACACTGGGAAATCTCACCTGGGAGCATCACAGGACGATCTTCGACACCAACGTCGGCGGGATCGTCTTCGCTGTCCAGGCCTCTCTACCGCTGCTCAGCGAGCGGGCGTCGATCATTCTCTGCGGGTCCAACGGCGACGTGAAGGCCGCCCCCGGGGCGAGCGTCTATGCCGGGTCGAAGGCGGCGATCCGGTCCCTCGCACGCAGTTGGGCCGCAGAACTCGTCGACCGCGGGATACGCGTGAACGTCGTCGCTCCGGGTCTCACCGAGACACCGGGCCTGAGCGATCTGTTCGCCGGCTCCGATGACGCGCTGGCCGATCTGACCGCCACCGTGCCGTTGAAGCGCCGTGCGCGGCCGCAGGAGATCGCCGATGTGATCAGGTTCCTGGCGTCCGACGGCAGCTCCTACATGACCGGCTCGGAAATCTACGTCGACGGCGGCGTCAGTCAGTTCTGACGCGGCCGGTTAAGGGACTCTCACCGACGCGAAGGTGACGCCCCCGATGACACCGTCATGCCAGACGAACGCCGGCCCAGTCAGTCGGCGCGCACCGCATCGCACATCCACACAGAAACGAGGCAGTCCCCGTGAGCAGCATCAGCATCATCGGCGTCGGTCACATGGCCACCGCCCTGGCCGGCCGCGCCCTCGGCGCCGGTGACACCGTCGAGATCCTCGGTCGCGATCCCCACAAGGCGCAGCAGCTGGCGGGCGCGCTGGACGGGGCGACCGTCGGGACGTTCGGTGCACCGCCGGCAGGAGACATCGTCGTGCTGGCGGTGCCGTACGCCGCGGCCGCGGCCGCGGTCGGCGCGTTCGGCACGGCGCTGGACGGGAAAGTGCTACTCGACATCACGAATCCCTTCGCTGCCGACCTCTCCGGTCTGGTCATCCCTGACGGCAGCTCCGGCGCCGAAGAGACCGCCACATCAGCCCCGGCCGGCACGCGTGTCGTGAAAGGGTTCAACACCCTCTTCGCCGAGGTCCTCGCATCGGCACCGGATCCGGATCGACCGATCACCACGTTCCTCGCCGGCGACGACGTCGACGCGAAAGCGCAGGTTTCCGCGTTCGCCGAGAACCTCGGACTGCGTCCGCTCGATGCCGGACCCCTGGCGATGGCCCGTGCCCTGGAGTACGCCGGTCTGCTGGAACTCAATCTCAAGATCCGCGGGCTCGAGAACACCGACTTCGTTCTCGGCATCACGGTCGTGAACTGACGGGCCCGGGTCTCCCGTGAACACCGGCACAGCCGATGCGATACCAGTCGCGACCTTCGACGACCTCACACCGGATCGACCATTTCCCGTCTCGGTCAAAGGTGTCGACATCGTCCTGATACGCCGGGGCGACGCCGTGTCGGCGCTGTCGGGGCGGTGCCCGCACCGGGGCGCGCTACTGAGCGACGGGTACGTCGACGGTGACGTCCTGGTGTGCGGCCTGCACGGGTGGCGCTACCACGCCGAGACCGGAGTCTCTCCGGTGAACCCGTCGGTCGTCCTCACCACGTTTCCCGCCTGGGTGGCAGACGGTGTCGTGTACCTCGACGACACGGCTGTCGAGGATGTGATGCGCACGGGCGCTGTGGCTTTCGACGACGGCTACCAGGGTCGCTGGATCACGCCGGCCGACTCGGCCGAGGAACCGTTCGTCACGCAGATCCACGAACTCGCAGCACGGGGGCTGGAACGGGTGGGCCATCACGGACCGATGGCGGCGATGGGCGTGCCCAGGGATCAGCTGCCGAAGTGGGAGTCGATCCAGCTGGTGACCGGACAACTCGCGCGCATGCCGCTGCTCGAGGACGAGCCGGTCACCACACACACCGTGATCGGTCCGGCGGCCGGGCGTCCCCTGGTGTTGGACATCCCGTTGTTCGTCAGCGACATGAGCTTTGGAGCGCTCTCGCAGGAGGCGAAGGTCGCCCTCGCCGCGGGGGCGGAGCTGGCGGGCACGGGGATCTGTTCCGGTGAAGGTGGCATGCTTCCCGAAGAGCAGCAGCATAATTCGCGCTACCTCTACGAACTGGCGTCGGCGCGCTTCGGCTGGAGTCGCGAGCATCTGCGCAAGGTGCAGGCGTTCCATTTCAAGGGCGGCCAGGGCGCCAAGACGGGGACGGGCGGGCACCTACCCGGCAGCAAGGTCACCGGCAGGATCGCCGACGTGCGGGGTCTCCCGGAGGGCACCGAGGCGATATCCCCGGCGCGGTTCCCCGACTGGACGAGCCTGGATCAGTTCCGCGACTTCGCCGCGGAGGTTCGAGAGCTGTCCGGCGGAATACCCGTCGGATACAAGATGAGTGCACAGCAGATCGAACGCGACATCGACGCGGCTCTCACGATCGGCGTCGACTACATCATCATCGACGGACGTGGCGGCGGAACCGGCGCCGCACCGCTGTTGTTCCGCGACAACATCTCCGTGCCGACCATCCCCGCACTCGCCCGGGCGCGGCGACATCTGACCGCATCCTGCGCCGACGACGTCACGCTCGCCGTGACGGGAGGTATTCGCACCGCCGCGGACATGGTCAAGGCACTCGCGCTCGGTGCGGACGCCATCGGCCTGTCGAATTCGGCGTTGCAAGCCATCGGTTGCGTCGGGATGCGTGCCTGCAACACCAACAGCTGCCCCGTGGGGATCGCCACTCAGCAGCCCCACCTGCGCGAGCGCCTGCCCGTCGCCCTCGCGGCCCAGCGCCTTCGACGATTTCTGCAGTCCAGCGTGGAGTTGATGGTCGTTCTCGCCCGAGCGTGCGGCCACCGCACCCTCTCTGATTTCACCGTGGAGGACCTGGTGACCTTCGACCGTGACGTCGCCTGTCTGAGCGGAGTTCCCTACGCCGGCGTGGTGCCGCTGTGACCGGCGACGAACCACACGACGGCCCAAACACTCCGGACACCCCGGACATGGTGTGGCACAGGACCGTTGCGACGGACTCACTCGCCGAGGGCGAGGTGAGGGTGTGCCCGGTCGGTGTCAAGTCGGTCGCGCTGACCAAGCTGAACGGGCAGTACGGCGCCATCGACAACCGCTGCCCCCATCAAGGCGGCCCGCTGGGGCAGGGCACCGTGGAAAACGGCAAGATCCGATGCCCCTGGCACGGGTTCGACTTCGACCCGTTCACCGGCAAGGCGGCGGGCGGACCCGATTTCGACGTCAGGACCTATCCGGTCGAGGTCCGCCACGACGGTGTCTACGTCGCCGCGCCTGCGCCTGCACCGCACGTGCGCACGGTCAGCGATGTGCTGGTCGACACGATGATCAACTGGGGCGTCGACACCGTGTTCGGAATGGTGGGTCACTCGAATCTCGGTATGGCCGAGGCCATGCACCGCGCCGAGGCCCAGAACACGCTGCGCTACATCGGTATCCGTCACGAGGGCGCGGCGGCCTTCGCAGCCTCGGCCTACGGGAAGCTCACCGGCCGTCCCGCCGCGTGTTTCGGGATCGCTGGACCCGGCTCGACGAACCTGCTGACTGGGCTCTACGACGCGAAAGAGGACCGCGCCCCCGTCCTGGCCCTGTCGGGGAACGTGGACTCGTCGGTCGCCGGCAAAGGTGCCTTCCAGGACATCGACCTGCTCGCTGCGTTCGCCGACGTCGCAACCTACTCGGCGATGGTCCGCTCGGGATCCGACCATGCCGAGTTGATGACGATGGCGCTCAAGCACGCGATCCTCGGCCGCGGGGTGGGTCATCTCGTGCTGCCCGACGAGGTGCAGGTCCTCCCCGCTGCGGGTCTTCCGGCCTCGGGCCCCACCGGGCGCATGCCCGATCTGCGCGTCCGTCCGCCCGCACCTGTGCTCGCGGCGGCGCTCGACCACATCGCAGCCGCCACCCGCCCGGTCATCGTCGTCGGCGCTGGGGCGAAAGCCGATATGGCCTCGGTCCTCTCACTCGCTCAGCGCTTGAACGCTCCGGTGCTGACCACGTTCAAGGCCAAGGGGCAACTCTCCGACGAGCATCCGCTGGCGTGCGGTGTCCTCGGCCGGTCCGGAACCCCTGTCGCCTCCTGGATGATGAACAAGGCCGATCTCCTGCTGGTGTTCGGCGCATCGTTTTCCAACCACAGCGGTATCTCGCCGTACAAGACGACCGTGCAGGTGGACACCGATCCTTTGATGCTCGGCCGGTTCCGGCCCGTCACGGTGCCGGTGCTCGGTGATGTCGGGGTCACCGCCGACGCGCTGAGCGCTGATCTGCGCACCCACGCGGCGATCGTCGACCAACGCCCCGAGATCGCGGAGCGCTGGACGGTGTGGCGTGCGGAGAAGGCGCGACGCATCTCGGTGATCACAGGAGACGGGCGAGTGTCTGCTGCGAGGGTGTTCCACGAGCTGAGTCGGCTGGCGCCCGAAAACGCGGTGGTGACAGTCGATGTCGGCAATCACGCCTACGCGTTCGGACGATACTTCGAGCCGACGTCACAGGCGGTTCTGATGTCGGGCTATCTCGGGTCGATCGGCTTCGGTTTTCCGGCCGCGATGGGGGCGTGGGCGGCGTCGCCGGAACGCCCTGTCGTCGCCATCACCGGCGACGGTGGTTTCGGCCAGTACCTCGCCGAGATCACGACAGCCGTGAAGTACGACATGAACATCACGCACATCCTGCTCAACAACGGGGAGCTCGCGAAGATCAGCGACGAGCAGCGCGGCGCCGAGTACGCCGTCTGGCAGACTTCGCTGCTGAATCCGAATTTCGCTGCGCTGGCGAGTGACTGCGGCGCCTACGGCAGACGAGTCGCCGATGGGGAGGACGTCGCCGGCGCCATCACCGAAGCCCTCGGCCACCGCGGGCCGGCCATGGTGGAGATCATGACCGACCCCCGGTCGCACTGACTCGCGGCGACGGCGATGGTCGGGTTCACTGCAGGGGCAACTCCTTCAGCTGCCGGCGCGAGGTGATGCCGAGTTTTCGAAAGATGTTGCGCAGGTGGGCTTCGATCGTGCGAGGGCTCAGGAACAGTTGGGCCCCGACCTCGCGGGAGGTCGCTCCGGTCGCGACCAAGCGTGCGATGGTCAGTTCCTGAGCGGTGAGTGCATCGGTCGGCTGGGCGCTGCGCTTACGGGGGTGCTCACCGGTGGCTTTCAGCTCGCGTGCGGCACGGAGGGCGAACGGCTCTGCGCCCATGTCGGAGAGGAAGGCGTGCGCGGTGCGTAGGTGCTCGCGTGCCTGATGACGGCGGCCTTCGCGGCGGAGCCATTCGCCGAAGACGAGGTGGGTTCGCGCGAGGAAAACGCCCATCCGGCAGTTTCCCAGTCGCTCGATCGCTTCGCGGTAATGCACTTCTGCATCGGGGCCGGTACACGTGAGGGCGCGCGAGCGCGCTGCGACGCCGAGCGCCCACTCGGTGCCGCTGGCGCGCGCCCTGATGTCCAGTTCTTCCATTGCATCAGAGGCGGTTTGCGGATCGCCGGCGCGCGAGGCCGCCTCGACCAATTCGAACAAACCCATTCCTCGGATCGACAGCTCGTAGGTATCGCAAGCCTGTGCGGCTGCCTGCTGGGCAGCTGGGTAGTTACCGCGTCCGTTGTGCAGAACAGCCATGGCCAGGGTGGGTACCGTGGCTTCGATACCTCGTAGGCGATCCGGCTGCTGCCATTCGCGGGATTGATAGCGGGCGGTGGCTTCCGAATCTATCCCGCGCCATGCCTCCAGGTAGGTGTCGGCGTAGGTGAGGGGCATGGCACCGGATATCTGGGATACGGCAGCTGCCTCGTCGGCCAACTCGACGGCACGGGTCAGCTCGCCGGTGTAGACACGGGCGAACGCCGCCACGACGAGTGCGGCGGGAAGCGTTGCCAGAGCCCCTGATCGGCGCGCCTGCTGAACGTAGCGGTCGGCCAGGACGATCGACAGCTCGTCCTCGAACAAGGCGATCGCCGTCCGGGTGGCCAGCCACAGCCAGTTGCCGGCGTCTCCGACTCGGGCGGTCTCGACGGGGAACACGTGGTCACGGAACGCATCCAGCGCCCTCCTCAGGATCGGGGCACCAGATTCGTAACCGTCCACGCGGACGGCCACCAGCCCCGCGAGCAGCAGGTCGGCCGGTCCGTGCGGCACCGCTGCCGTACGGACCGCGTCGGCGAGCTCGGCCAACGCAGGCTCGAGAGCATCGCTGCCGGTGATCGTCGCCGCGTCGAACGCCTGCAGATAGGTCTCGCGAGCGAGTGGGGGGTCCAGCGGAGCCAGGATGCGTGCGGCACCGAGCAGGATCCCCGGAACGTCACTGCCATGGCCGAGGTGGAAGGTGATCTGAGCCCGCAGCAGTTCCCGACGAGCGCGTTGGAGCTCGTTGAGCTCGTGAGCGTCGACGTGTTCCAGCATGCCGAGCGCGACCTCGGGTGCACCGGCGCAGTACTTGGCGTTGGCGGCGTCCAGTGCGCGTCGGGCCCGGTGGGCGGGGTCCGGTGTCAGCTCGGTGGCGAGCCGGAGAAACGCTGCCGCGGCGGCAAACCCGCCGCGCGCGAGCGCACGGTTGGCACACCGCTCGAGATCGGCGGCCGCGTGTTCGTCCGGCCCCAACATCGACTGTCCGCGATGCCATGCGCTGCGATCGGGGTGTGTGCGTGCATCGGTGGCGACGGCGAGCGCGTCGTGGGCCCGCCGACGCTCCGGCGGCGCCGCGGCGTGGTAGACAGCTGAGCGCACCAGCGGATGGCGGAACCGGACTCGGAGGTCGATCTCGAGCAGTCCGGCAGCCTCTGCGGGTGCTGCCGCGTCGCGACCGATCCCCAGGTGATCCGTCGCGCGGAAGAGTAGATCCGGATCACCCGTCGGCTCGGCTGCGGCGACCACCATCAACTGTTGTGTCTGCGCCGGAAGGCTTTTGGAGCGCCGGCGGAAGGTGTCCTCCACACGGTGCGGGACGCTCATGGCGCCGGTGGGTTCGTACCCGCCGGCCACGGCCGCGCTGCTCGGCAGCTCCAGCAGCGCCAACGGGTTGCCCCGTGCCTCGGCGACGATGCGATCTCGGATTCCGTGATCGAGCGGTGCGCGAGCGGCCGTGGTCAGCAACGCCCGGGAATCCGCGTCCCCCAGTCCCGTCAGGCGCATCTCCGGTAGGCCGGCCAACGTGTCCAGGCCATCGGCGCACGGGTCGCGCATCGCGAAAACCATCACCAGCCGCTCGGCCGCCACCCGCCGCGCGACGAACGACAAAACCTCTGCCGATGCCTCGTCCAACCACTGTGCATCGTCGATCAGGCACAGCAGCGGCGCCTCCTCGGCGAGAAGATTGAGGACGGCGAGCCCGACCAGGAACCTGTCGGGTGCGGCGCCCACTACGCAGCCCAGCGCGACCTCCAGAGCGGTCTGCTGGGGAGCTGGAAGCCTGTCAGTGCGGAACAGCAGCGGGGCGCACAGCTGATGCAAGCCAGCGAACGCGAACTGCTGCTCGGCTTCTACCCCGAGCGCCGATTCGACCCGAATGTCCAGCGTGACCGCGGTGTCACGGGCGTGCTGGAGCAACGCAGACTTGCCGATTCCCGCTTCTCCGCGCACCACGAGCACTCCGCTGCGGCCCTGCGACGCCTCGTTCAGGAGCCGGCTCACCGCCGCGAGTTCTGCGCGTCGACCGAGCAGGCCGACTGCGCGCTGCGCTGCCGTGTCCCCGTCCGCCAGCGCTGCCCGGGGCTGCTCCACCATCGTCATCGGAATGAAACCCCCAGCAGCGCAGGCTGATACGAGCCGATGTGTACGACGATCGGCAGCTCGGACGGAGTTGGCCCGCTGCGGCCGAACATTGCGACGGACAAGGCGCAGCGCCGCGCCCTGCGTCCGACGATAGGAGACCGTGCGATCTTCGTCAATACGGACCGCACCGTATCGCAACGTTGTCGACCAGTCCTCGTCTACGGTGTTGCACATGCCAGCCAGCCGCAACGAGCAGTCGCGTCGAGCCATCCTCGACGCCGCCATCTCGATGATCGGCGAACTGGGATACGACGGCATCTCGATCGAAGCCATCGCCAGACAGGCGGGAGTCAGCAAGCAGACGATCTATCGCTGGTGGCCGTCCAAAGGTGCGGTGATCCTCGAGGCTGCCACCGAGAGCCTGGGCACCGTCGTCGCCATTCCCGACACCGGAGACATCGTCGCCGACCTACGGACGCAGCTGACGGCGATCCTCGAGTTAATCACGACCACAGGATTCGGGCCGGCCTACCGATGTCTGATCGCCGCCGGGCAGTCCGACTCCGACCTGCTACGCGCCGTCTTCGCTCAGATCGTCGAACCCAACATCGAGGACTTCCGCGCCCGCACCGCCCTCGCGCAGCAGCGCGGGGAGATGCGCATCGACGCCGACTGGCAGACCATGCGAGACCTGCTCTACGGCGTCGTCGAATACCGGCTGATCCACGGGATGCCACTCGAACCGGGCTACATCGACGGCGTTCTGACGATCGTGTTCCAGGGCGTGCGCTGCTGAGGATCTGCACGCCGTGCAGGGACGTCGGCAGCGCCGCCAGGTGATTGACTAAGGGACTTTCACCGATGCGAAGGTCGTGACACTGCGACGAATCTGGTTACCGGACAAGCTTGCTCGATCTCGAAGGGCCGGTCACCATGACGCCAGCACACCCGGTACGCCCACCGCTCTACGCGATGGCCGTCGGCGCTGCGATCGCCGCGCTGTTCGTCGGTGCCAGCTCCGGTCAGGCACACGGGGAGCCGGCGGCAGTCACCGCGGGCGCGTGCGCCGATGTCGAGGTCGTCTTCGCCCGGGGCACCTTCGAGAGTCCGGGTGTGGGCAAGGTCGGCGAGCCGTTCGTCGCTGCGTTGCGCGACAAGCTTCCCCGCCGCGACGTCAGCGTCTACGCCGTCGACTACCCCGCGTCCCTGCAGTTCGGTCGTGCGGTCGAGGGCGTGCTCGATGCCAGCACGCATCTGCGCGATCTCGAAGCGGCGTGTCCGGCCACCGAGGTCGTCCTCGGCGGCTACTCGCAGGGTGCGGCTGTGGCCGGTTATCTCACCAGTGCGACCGCCCCCGCCGGTTACCCGCTGGACCCGCTGCCCTCGGACGTCGCTCGCAACGTCGCCGCCGTTGTTCTCTTCGGCGAGCCGTCACCCGACATCGTGGGGCTGCTCCACCAGGGCGCGCCTCCCATCGAGATTGGCCCCGCATTCGTCGACAGGACCATCGCCCTGTGCGCGCCGGGGGATCCGATCTGCGAACCGGGCGGGCGCGACCGCGGCGCCCACAGTGCCTACATCGTCAACGGCATGGCCGACGAGGGCGCGACTTTCGCCGTCGACCGCCTGCCGGGCGGCGAGCAGTAACCGTCATATCCGTCGATCGACAAGGAGGCCACGCCATGCCCGCCATCACTGCCGACACGCTCACTTTGCCCCGGGTTCCCGTCCCCGATCCGGTCGTTGCCGCGCAACGTCCGGTGGAATCCGTGACCGCCGCGCCGACCGCATTCGAGGGCGACGGGTTCCCGGTGCGGCGCGCTTTCGCCTGGGTGTCGCCGACGACCTTGGATCCGTTCATCCACATGGACGAGATCGGGGCCATCGATTGGGGCGCAGGTGAACCCAAGGGCACTCCATGGCATCCCCACCGCGGGTTCGAGACCGTCACCTACATCATCGACGGGACATTCGAGCACACCGACTCTCATGGCGGCGGCGGCACGATCACCGACGGCGACACCCAGTGGATGACCGCCGGTAGTGGAATCCTGCACATCGAGCAGCCTCCCGAGCATCTCGTCGTCTCCGGTGGGCTGTTCCACGGCGTGCAGCTGTGGGTCAATCTGCCGCGCGCCAGCAAGTTCGTCAGTCCGCGGTACCAGGACATCCGCGCCCAGCAGGCACGGCTGCTGTCCTCGGCCGATGGTGGCGCGCTGCTGCGGGTGATCGCCGGAGACATCGGCGGCCACACGGGTCCTGGCATGACGTACACGCCGATCACCTACGTGCACACGACGGTCAGCCCAGGGGCGCGCCTGACGCTCCCCTGGCAGCCCGACTTCAACTGCCTGGCATACGTTCTCGCGGGCAACGGCACCGTCGGGCCCGCCGCGCAACCCATCCACCAGGGTCAGCTCGTGGTCTTCGGCGCGGGAGACGCCGTCACGCTGGCCGCCGCGACCCGCCAGCCGGCCGCGGAGCCGAACCTGGAGGTGCTCCTGCTCGGCGGCCGGCCGATCCGAGAACCGGTGGTCCATGTCGGCCCCTTCGTCATGAACACACTCGCCGAGGTGCATCAGGCGCAGGCGGACTACCAGGCGGGCAGATTCGGCACCATCCCCGCCGGGCACGCGCCGGCCACGAGGCAGTCGTCATGACAACAGCCGATTTTCACGATCTGCTACGGCAGAAGACACACGTCTTCGTCACCACCATCATGGGTGACGGCTCGCCGCACACCACCATGACCTGGGTGGACACCGACGGCGACCACGCGCTGATCAACATTCCCGCGGCAACACTGAAGGCACGCAACCTCAGCCGGGACCCGCGAGTGAGCCTGGCTGTCGCAGACCCCCGCAACCCCCGGCACTACTTCGCCGCCCGGGCCACCGTGGTGGCGACCACCGACGACCACGACATGACCCATTTCGACCACCTCGCGAACAAATACCTGGGCACGTCGTTCGCCGCGCTCGGTGGAGCGGTTCACGAGCGGCTCGTCCTCACGATCCGAATCGACTCACTGCACGAAGCGTCATGAGCCAGCCGGTCGAGTTCGCCTGCGGCGCATCGCCATCGCGATCAGGCCGCCGATCAGCTGCGCCAGCCAGACGCCGTGAGCGGCGAGCGCGACACCGCGGTGCGACGACGCCGACGACGATCCGCCCACCCGATAGACCGTCAGCTCGTCGGACCGGAACGCCACGGGCAGACGGAGAGTCGCGCCATCACCCTCTGCGCCCCCTGCGCCCTCGGCGCCCTCCCCGACCACCCAGCCCACCCCGGCGTCAGCAAGTCTGGCCTGGTCCGCCCCGGCCAGCAGCAGCGCCTGAACGTCCCGGGCCTGGGCGCCCTCGCCCGGCACCACACGGCCACCGATCGACAGGTCGCCCGTGGTCAGCACCTCGGCGCGCAGCCATCGTGGCAGCGGATCCAACACCGGAGCTGTTCCGGCCCAGGGGAATCGACGCATGCTGTCGACGGGGAGCACGGCCACCGGGGCCGGGTCGGCGTTGATGATCGCGGCGGCCTCCCGCCACGCCGGCGGGTACTGCACCGGATGCACCCGCCCGCCGACGCCCCACGCCAGATCGGGCAGGGTGGCGATGATCGCCGCGCAGCACACCGCGGCGGTGGCGAGCGCCGGCACCCGTGGGCGCAGCGTGATCGTGGCGGCTGCGCCGGCCAGCGCATAGGCCGGCATTGCCAGCGCCACCCACTTCTGCCCGTCCCGGATCACTCCCAGCCCGGGCGCCGCGTCCAGCAGCGCCTCGACGGCCGTCAGACCGGGTCCCGTCGCCATCAGCGCGGGTATCAGCGCGGCGGCCAGGGCGACCACCAGCAGCGGCCTGGCGGCCTGGCGCCGGAACAGGACCGGCAGCCCCGCCGCGACGACCGCCAGCAGCACTGCCGTCGCGACGACGGCGAACAGGGTGGTGCGCGTCGCCGGCGCGGCGTCGGCGTTCCAGATGCCGGCCAGGCCGGCGAGGCTCCCCAGCGTGCCCAGGCCGGGCTCCGCGCGCGCGGCGAACGCGGCGACGGCGGGGGCCTGATCGACGCCGGGAGACCACCCGAGCGCCGATGCGACCAGCCATGGCAGCGCCGCCGTCGTCGACCCGGCCAGGGTCAGCGCGGCGCAGAACCACCGGGGCCGGCCCGCGCCGGGGGCGGCGACACAGGCCAGCGCGATCGCGGCCGCCATCATCAGGCCCGTCGGTGTCAGCCCGGCCACCGCGAGCCAGAAGGCCAACGCCCCCACACCCGACCCCGCTGACCGCAGCGAGAGCACGGCCGCCGCCACCCACGGGAGCGCGCCGTAGCCGACCAGCAGGCTCCAGTGCCCCTGCAGAAGTCGTTCGGCGACATACGGGTTCCACAGCGCGACGGTGGCCGCCACGCACTGGCCGGGCAGTCCGGCCTCGGGAAGCACTGACGTCACGAGGTGCGCGGCGCCCCAGCCGGCCAGCCAGAGGCCGAGGATCAGCACTCCCTTGACCAGCACGCCGCCGTCCACCACGGACGAGGCGACCGCGACCGCGACGTCCTGCGGCAGGGCACGCGGCGCGGCCTGCGTCAGGCCGAGCGCGGCATCGGTGAGATAGGAGCGCGGCGTCGACACCGCGTCGCGCAGCAGCAGATAGCCCGGCCCGAGCAGCGGTGCGGTGACCGCCAGCGTGAGCACCAGCGCATAGACCGGGGCTGCCAGCGAACGGACGCGGGAGATCAGACCGGTCGGTCCGGCGGCAGATCGGTGGGCCGCTGCGCGGGCAGTTTCTCGGTCTTGGCCTCCGCGCCGGGCACCGGCTCACCCTCGTCACCGCGGCCGCCGTAGAAACGGCTGCTGGTGTCATCGAGGCCCGGGTCGATCAGCGTCGACTCGGCGCGCAGGCTGAACGAACCGAGCAGTGCGCCGCCGAGCAGGGCGACGATGCCCAGTGCGGTGAACGTGATCGGCAGGATGCGGCCCCACAGCGCCACCCGGTCGCGCTCGTCGGAGGCGGCGGCGACCTGGCTCTCCACCGATTCGTCGTTGGTGGTCACCGTGTAGTCGGCGAAGGTCACCTCCGGCTTGAGGGCCTCGCGCGCGTAGTAGTGGTAGCCCCGGTCGCTTTCCTTGACGATGGTGCCGGACACCGGGTCGACCCAGAACGTGCGCTGGGCGGCGTAGTACCGGGTCATCGTGATCAGTTCCTCGGGGTCGCCCTCGAGCCCCCACAGGGCGGCGCGGGCGGTGACCTGGCTGTCGGCGTCGTCGTCGTACAGCGAGGCGTACTTGACGGGCTCGACGAGCTTGCCGTCGTTGTCGAAGCCGACGTTCTGCGTGAACTTGTAGGTGGTCAGCCCGTTGACGTCCTCTTCGCCGGCGTAGTTGGCGTCGTAGGCCTTCTGCGCGATCGGGTCGAAGTAGGGGTAGGTCTTCTTCTCCGTGTCGAACGGGAAGCGGTAGGCCAGGCCCTCGTGCGGCAGCGCGATGTTGGTGGGCGGGTTCTCGTCCTCGATGGAGCGCGGTTTCTGCACGGCGCCGCCGGGGTTGGACTCGCTGGAGACCGCCTCGGCTGTCGCACGGTCGAGTGTCACGGTGTCGATCATCGCCAGGAGCAGACCGCGGTCGCCCTGCTGGTCCGAGCGGCGGAGCGAGTCGCCGACCTGGAGGGTGACGACGTCGGCGTTGGCGGGCGATTCCACGCTGATCTGCTGCTGCATCACCAGCGGGGTGTCTTTGTTGATGACGAACTTCTGGGTGCTCAGCGAGGCCGGATCGAAGACGTCACCGGTGCCGTCGCTGACCAGCGTGGTGTCGATGTCCAGGGGGATCTTGGAGATCTTGCCCTTGGTGTAGGTGGTGAGGAGCAGCGCTGCGATGAGCAGCGCGGCGCCCAGGCCCATGAGTCCGCACGCGGCAAACCTCAGCGCAACTGCGCGGTTCAATACCGTGTCTCCCTTCGCGCGCGGCAAAACCCGATCGAACCCTAACAGCACAAGTTAAGGCCGCCTCGGCGACGAGGAGATCGGGCGCAGGCGCACCTCGACGCGAGCCTTCGCGCTGCCCGATCCAGGGGGCTCGGCAGCCAATGATCTCATTTCTGATGATTTCGTCAGAAACGCTTGACTGAGGATGTGCGCGTATGTGACGATTTCATCAACTACTCGTGGAGGAGGGCAGCACCATGGCGGTGACCACCGACGTCCACAAGGACGTGCACAGTGACTTGCACAGTGAGAAGGGCGCCCTGCGCGGCGAGCATTCTGGCCGTTCGCGGAATCCGGTCATCCGGGTCGCCGACATCGCGTGGCTGGAGTTCGACAAGCCCGACCTGGTGCGCGCGGAGGCGTTCGCGCGGGCGTTCGGGTTCGGCATCGCTCTGCGCGATCCGCAGGAGCTGCACCTACGCGGCACCACAGCCGGCTCGCCGTGTGTGATCGTGCGGCGGGGGCAGCGCACTCGTTTCGCGGGGCTGGCGTTGCGGGCGGCCGACGAGGTCGACGTGCTGCGGCTGGCCGACAAGACGGGCGCCCCGGTGCATCGGCTGCCGGACACGATCGGCGGAGTGGCCGTGGCGCTGACCGACCCGAGTGGGATGGCAGTCAAGGTGGTCGCGGGAACGCTCGAGCTGCCCGAGCAGCCCGCTCAACCGCCACAGATCCTCAACAACGGACCCGCCCGCCCCCGGATCAACGCGACCGTGCGTCCGCCGCGGGTGCCGACCCGCGTACAGCGACTGGGCCATGTGGTGCTGCAGTCCACGACCTATCTGAAGACGTTGAACTGGTATCTCGACACCTTCGGGATGATCGTCAGCGACTTCCTGTTCTTCCCGGGTCAACGAGCACGTGGTCCGGCGATGAGTTTCATCCGGTGCGACCGCGGCGCCACCCCTGCCGATCACCACACTCTCGCCTTGGCGCTGGGGCCGGCCAACCAGTACGTGCATTCGGCGTACGAGGTCAGCGACCTGGACGCACTGTCCGCGGGCGGGGAGTACCTGCGCGAGCGCGGATACTTCCGGTCCTGGGGCATCGGCCGTCACATCCAGGGCAGCCAGTTGTTCGACTACTGGCGCGACCCGGATGGATTCCTGGTCGAGCACTACGCCGACGGTGACATGTTCGACAACACGCTCGAACCCGGGTGGGCCCCGTTCACCGCGTCGGGGTTGGCGCAGTGGGGACCGCCCGCGACGAAGGACTTCCTCGACGCCAGCCCCCGCGCCGCCCGCCATCAATTGACGTCCATGGTCACCGCGCTGCGCGGTGACAACGAATTCGATCTCAACCGTCTCGTCGGCCTGCTGAAAGTAGCGATCTCATGAGCACTTCCGTCCTGCGTACCTCCGAGGGTTGGTGGGTCCAGACCCCCGCCGGCGCCGCCCGTATCGCCACGTCGGCGACCACCACGGCCGAACTGTTGGCGGACCGAGCCGCTATCGACGCGGCTGCCGCTGGTGGCGACACCGTGCCTGTCGACGACCTCGCGCTGCTGTCCCCGGTGACGGCGCCGTGTCGGGTGATCGCGCAGATGACGAACTTCGAGTCTCACGTCCGCGATTCCGGCATGGACCCGAAGACGGTGCCGCTGACGTTCTTTCGCAAGTCGTCGGCGTCGATCACCGGCCCGTTCGGCGAGATCGTGCGCCCCGCGCACGTCGGGCTGCTGGATTACGAGGTCGAAATCGGTGTGGTCATCGGTCGCGACGTCCCGGCCGGATCAACGGTGACGGAGAACGATCTGCCCGGCATCATCGCGGGTCTGACGATCACCAACGACGTGTCCGCTCGTGACATCCAGCTACCGCAAACCCAGTTCTACGAGGCGAAGTCGTACCCGACGTTCACGCCCGTCGGGCCGGCGCTGGTACTTCTCGATGCCGCCGAGCTCGCCCGTTTCGGTGATCTGCGGTTGCGGTTGTCCGTGGGTGGCGAGGAACGCCAGAACTCCCTCGTCGAGGGCGACATGCTGTATCGGCCCTTGCAGGCGTTGCAGTCCCTGACGCGGTTCCAGGATCTGTCCGCCGGTGACCTGGTGCTCACCGGTACCCCGGCCGGTACTGCGTTGACGGCGCCGCCCAAGCCGATCGAGATGATCGGCAACCTGCTACCGCCTGCGGTGAAGTGGAAGGCGTTCTTCTCCCGGCAGGCCAAGAATCCGAAGTACCTCCAGCACGGTGACGTCGTCGTGGCGTCGGTGGGCACGGACGACGGACAGATCGACCTGGGCGCCCAACGACTGACGGTACGGCACGCATGACCGTTGAATCGCTCTGGCCCGCAGCGCAATCGCCGAGTGATCTGCCTGCGGTCGAGGAGACGCCGCTGGAGAGTCGCGGGCTCCCCGCGTCCACCTATGACGTCGTCCTGCGCGCGGCGCGGTTGTGGTCCGACCGAACCGCGGTCATCGTCCTTCCGGACGGGACCGACTATCGGAGATTCGCGAGCCGAACGTTCGGGGAGCTCGCCGCCGACGTCACGAAGGCGGCAAAAGCGTTGCGCAGCTTCGGTGTTGGGCGACGTGATGCGGTGTTGCTGATCAGCCCCAACTGCGACGAGCTGATCACCGCGACGCTCGCCGCGCAGACCGCCGGCATCGCCGTACCGATCAACGGCTCGTTGTCGGCCGACCACATCCTCGAGCTGGCCAGACTCTCTGGTGCGCGCGTGTTGATCACCGCTGCCCCGGAACTCGATCCGGCTGGTGTCGAACGCGCGGCGGCGCTGTCCCACGCGGGCCTGATCGACACCGTGGTCCTGGTGCGCCCCACGCTCGCCGACCACACGCCTGCGCCACCGCCGGAGGTGGCGGGCGCCCAGGTGCATTATTTGTCCACGCTGGTCGAAACCCAGGACAGCACACCGCTGTCGGACGGACTCGCCGAGCCGGGCGACCTCGCCGCGTTGTTTCACACCGGCGGAACCACCGGCATGCCGAAATTGGCGGCACACACCAACGGCAACGAAGTCGCCGACGCGTGGATGGTGGCCGTCAGCGCCGACCTTCCCGACGATGCCGTGGTTTTCGCGGGGCTGCCGCTGTTTCATGTCAACGCGCTGATCGTCACCCTGCTGGCGCCGTTGCTGCGAGGTCAACCCGTGGTGTGGGCCGGCCCGCAGGGATATCGCGATGTGGGCCTGTACCAGAATTTTTGGCGGATCGTGGAGCATCACCGGTTGGCGGCGATGAGCGCCGTACCGACCGTCTATGCCGTGTTGTCCCAGATCCCGGTCGACGCCGACATCTCGACGCTGACCTCCGCGGTCTCGGGCGCCTCGGCGCTGCCCGACACCGTGCGTCAGGATTTCCTCGATGCCACCGGCGTCGCCTTGGTCGAGGGCTACGGCCTCACCGAAGCCACCTGCGCCAGCGCGCGCAGCTTCGCCGATCACCCCCGACCCGGATCGGTGGGCCAACGGATGCCCTACCAGCAGGTGAAGGCCGTCGCGGTCAGTGAGGACGGCACCTGGACGGACCTGCCGGCGGGCCAGATCGGCACCCTGGCCATCAGCGGGCCGACGGTCTTCCCGGGGTACGTCACCGCGCGCGGCGAGAACGGTTACGTGCTCGACGGGCGCGGTGCGTTGCGCGACGGCTGGCTCGACACCGGTGACCTCGGGTACGTCGACAACGACGGTTTCGTCCACCTCGCGGGGCGAGCCAAAGACCTCATCATCCGTGGCGGCCACAACATCGATCCCGCCGTGATCGAAGACGCATTGCTGGCTCATCCGGACGTCACCGCCGCCGCCGCGGTGGCGCGCCCCGATACTCACTCCGGTGAGCTTCCCGTCGGGTTCGTGACCGTACGGCCGGGCGCTGCCGTCACCGCGGATGAGTTGGTCTCGTTCGCCGCCGGGACGATCAGCGAAGGCGCCGCAAAACCCAAAAGTGTCACCATCATCGACGCGATACCCATGACCGATGTCGGCAAGCCCTACAAGGTGCCGCTACGTGCCGCAGCTGCCGAGCATGCACTCACGGAGGCGCTCGCCGGACAGGCCGGGGTGATGCGAGTCACCGGCCGCGTCGCCGCCGGGGCTCCCACCGTCTCGATCACTCTCGATCCGACCGCCGACCGCACCGCGGTGGAACGGCTGGTGAAGTCGTTCTCGGTGAACTACGAGATCGACGAGCAATGACGGGCACGAAGGACGGCACGACCCCCGAGCACGTCGCCGTGGTCGTCGTCGGCGGCGGCCCCACCGGGATCACCGCCGCCACCCTGCTCGCCCAGTACGGTGTCGACACCCTCGTGCTGGACCGATGGGCACAGGTGTATCCGCAGCCGCGTGCGGTCCACCTCGACGACGAGGTCTACCGCATCCTGGCCCGGCTCGGGGTGGCCGAGGAGTTCGCCGGTATCTCCCGCCCGGCCCACGGGCTGCGGCTGGTCGACCGCACCATGGCGGTGATGGCCGAGTTCCGTCGAGATACGGCATTGACCAGCAACGGTTTTCCCGCCGCCAGCATGTTCGATCAACCTGAGCTCGAAGAGGTGCTCAGGGCGAATCTGGCGCGTCATCCGCGTGCGTGCTTCCGGGGCGACACGGAGGTGCTCGAGGTGGCTGTCGATGCACGTCCGGCGCGTCTGCGGGTCCGCGACCGGATGTCCGGTGCGGAGTCGGTGATCACCGCCGACTTCGTGCTCGGCTGCGACGGAGCCAACAGTCTGGTTCGCGCGGCACTCGGTACTCAGATGCGGAATCTGAAGTTCGAACAGCGCTGGCTGGTGATCGACATCGCGACCGAGGCAGACCTGCACCAGTGGGAGGGAGTGCACCAGGTCTGCGACAGCGATCGCGCCGGCACGTACATGAGGATCGGCGCCACCCGATATCGCTGGGAGTTCCGGCTTCTCGACCACGAATCGGTGGACGACTACGCGACCCTGGCCGCGGTACGCCCATTGATCGCGCCGTGGACCCGCGGCGTCCCCGACACCGAGCTGCAGGTCATCCGTGTCGCGGAGTACACATTCCGCGCCCAGCTCGCCAATAGATGGCGGCGCGGCAACGTCTTCCTCCTCGGTGATGCCGCCCATCTGACCCCACCGTTCATCGGTCAGGGGATGGGCGCCGGGCTGCGCGACGCGATGAACCTGGCATGGAAGATCGCCGGCGTACAGCGCGGTGACCTGCCACCCACGGTCCTCGACAGCTACGAAGCCGAGCGCCGCCCACACGCGCACCAGATGATCGGATTGGCCCTCAACGTCGGGCGCGCCATGACCGCCGGCGGTCGCGTCGGTGCCGCCGTGCGGGCCCTTGTGCTGCCGCGACTGCCGCTGATACCCGGCCTTCGATCGAAGGTCACCGATTCACAGACCCCGGCGTTGCACTCGTCGGCGCTGGTGCAGCGCACCCTCCGCACCCGTGGCATTGCGGGTCATCTCTGTCCGAACGCGTTGCTGGACAACGGGGTACGCCTCGATGACGAACTCGGCTCCGGCTTCGGGCTGCTCTCCACCGTGGCGCCGACTCCGGCGCAACGGGAGATGGCAGCGGCCCGGGGCGCGCGCACGGTGTACGCGGAGCCGGGATCGGAGCTCGCCCGGTGGTTCGCCGGCCACCACGTCACGGCGGCGGTGGTCCGTCCCGACCGCACCGTGATGACCGCGAGCCGTGACCTGGACACGGCGTGCCGGGCGCTCCCACTGTTCCTCCCAGCCCACGCCCACCACGGAGAGGACTGACAACGTGTTCCGTCGCCGCTCGGCGGTGCCGGTCTATCGACCCGACATCTACACGCGCGCCGCCATTCTCGACCCCTACCCGCACTATCGCGCCCTGCGCGAGCTGGGGCCGGTGGTCTGGCTGCCGCGCCAGCGTCTCTACGCCCTGCCCCGCTACGCCGAATGCAAGGCCACGTTACGCGACGACGGCGCCTACCTGTCCGGTCACGGCGTCGCGGCCAATCCGCTGACCAATCGGCTCTCCCGCGGCACGACGCTCAACAGCGACGGCGCCGAGCACGACCGGCGCCGCAAGCTCGTTGCCCACCGGTTGTTGCCGAGGGCGCTGCGCGCGCTCGGTGACGACGTCGAGGCTCAGGCCCGAGCCCTCGTCGACGACGCGGTGCGGCGGGGCACCGTGGACGGCGTCGACGATCTGGCCACCGCGCTCCCGCTGGCCGTCGTACCCGATCTGGTGGGATGGCCCCGTGAGGAGCGTGCGCATCTACTCGACTGGGGTGCAGCGACGTTCGACATCCTCGGCCCGGCCAATGTCCAGGCGCTCAAAGCGCTGCCGCGTAGCCTGCAGATGCTGCGCTTCGCTCGTCGAGTGGTGCGGGAACGCAACGTGCTGCCCGGCAGCATGGCCCACGAACTGCTGGCCGCTGTCGACGAAGGCACGCTGAGCGCCGACGAGGTGCCGCCGCTGCTCATCGACTACATCGCGCCGTCGCTCGACACCACGGTCAGCGCGATCTCCAGCGCGCTGCACCTGTTTGCCACCCATCCCGAGCAGTGGCAGCTGCTCAGAGAAGAACCGCAGCGGTTGGCCAATGCGGTCAACGAGGTGGTGCGCTTCGAATCGCCGCTGCGGGCATTCACGAGAAAAGCATTGAGCGAGAGAGACATCAGTGGCGTCAGGGTCCCGGGAGGCGCTCGCGTGCTGGTGCTGTACGCCTCGGCCAACCGTGACGAACGCGAATGGGATACCCCCGATGCGTTCGACATCCGCAACGACGCCGGCCGCCACGTCGGGTTCGGCAACGGCGCGCATGCCTGTGCCGGTCAGGGACTCGCCCGGCTGGAGACCACTGCGATGCTGCAGGCGCTGATCGACCGTGTGGAGCGCATCGAACTCGTCGGCGAACCCACCTGGGCGGTCAACAACATCATCCACCGCCACGAGCACCTGCCGGTGCGGCTCGTCCCCGCCTGACCCGCTGTCGGATGCTGCAGCCGAGATTGCGTTCAGGGTTGTCCGCGCGACCCTGAACGCAATCTCGCGCACAACACCCAGCAGAGGTGCATCCTGACTGCTGCCACGTCCGATGCCGGCGCCACCGTCGGGTCCGGCAGACTGGTCGCCGTGACGTCCCCGCAGTCGGCAGAAGTCGGCGGCAGGCGCAGCTTCCTGCCCGCCGTCGAAGGTCTGCGCGCCTGCGCGGCCATCGGCGTCGTCGTCACCCACGTGGCGTTCCAGACCGGGCACACGACCGGCGTCACGGGCCGGCTGCTCGGCCGTTTCGACCTGGCGGTCGCCGTGTTCTTCGCGCTGTCGGGCTTCCTGCTGTGGCGCGGCCACGCTGCCGCCGCCCGCGGGCTGCGAAAACGCCCGGCCACCGCCCACTACCTGCGATCCCGCTTCGTCCGGATCATGCCGGGCTACCTCGTCGCCGTCGTGGTGATCCTCACCCTGCTGCCGGACGCCAAGGCCGATGCCACGGTGTGGCTGTCCAATCTGACGCTGACCCAGATCTACGTGCCGCTGACGCTGACAGCCGGTCTGACCCAGATGTGGAGCCTGTCGGTGGAGGTCGCGTTCTACATCGCGCTGCCGTTCCTGGCTCTTCTGGTGCGCCGGGTCCCGGTGCGCGCCCGCATCCCGGTCATCGTCGCCGCCGCCGTCGCGAGCCTGTTCTGGGTGCGCATCCCGTTCGATCCCGACTCCGGACACAACCTGTGGAACTGGCCGCCGGCGTTCTTCTCCTGGTTCGCCGCGGGGATGGTGCTCGCCGAGCTGACCGTCTCGCCGGTGGGCCTGGCGCACCGCGTGGCGCGACACCGGGTGCTGACGGGCGGCATCGCGGTGGCCGCGTTCCTGGTGGCGGCCTCGCCGCTGGCCGGCAGGGAGGGTCTGCAGTTCGGAACGATCGGTCAGGTGACGATGAAAACGGCGATGGGCGCGATCGTCGCGGGCGCGCTGCTGGCGCCGCTGGTGCTCGATCGTCCCGACACCCCACACCGGCTGCTGGGGCATCCGGTCATGGTCACGTTGGGCCGCTGGTCCTACGGCTTGTTCGTGTGGCACCTGGCTGCGCTGGCGATGGTGTTCCCGATGCTGGGTGAGTTCGCGTTCAACGGACACTTCCTGCCGGTGCTGCTGCTGACCGTGGGCTTCGGGTTCGCGATCGCCGCCGTCAGCTACGCCCTGGTCGAATCACCGTGCCGCAATGCGTTGCGACGCTGGGAGCGGCGCAACGACCCCACGCCGCTGGACAGCGCGGTCGACGACGTCACCGAGCCTGCCGTCGCGAGATGACCTCGTCTCGCACCGCCGACCTGCGTGCCTTGCCCGCATCGTCGCGCAGCGGCCGATCCACGAACTCGATGGTGCGCGGCATCTTGTAGGGCGCGAGCCGCTCGGTGAGAAACGCCGTGACCTCGTCGGCGTTCAGCCCCGGCGCCTGCACCAGAACGTAGGGCACCTGACCCAGATCCTCGTCCGGGACGCCGACCGCGAGGCTGGACAGCACGCCGGGATGCTCGGCCAACGCCGACTCGATCTCCGCCGGGTAGACATTGCGGCCGCCGACGGTGAACATGTCGACGCGACGGTCGGTGAGGTAGAGGAAACCGTCGGTGTCGAAGTAGCCCAGATCGCCCAGCGACTCCCAGCCGTCGCGACTCTTGGCGGTGCTACCCACATACCGGTAGGTGGGCGCCGAACCCGGGTTGCGGCGCAGGTAGATCTCGCCGGGCACCCCGGGCGGGCAGTCGTTGCCGTCGTCGTCGAGCACCCGCATCGCCCCGGCGACCACCACCCCGACCGAGCCCGGATGCTGCAACCACTGCTCACCGTCGATGAACGTCAGCGCCTGTAACTCGGTGCCCCCGTACAGCTCCCAGACCGCCTGCGGCCCCAACAGATCGATCCACGCGCGCTTGACCGCCGGCGGGCACGGCGCCGCGAGATGCCAGAACCGGCGGATCGACGACAGGTCGTAGGCATCGGGGTTCTCCCGGTACACCGGTAGCAGACGCTGCATGATGGTCGGCACCGTGGTCAGGAAGGTCACCCGGTGCTCGGTGACCAGTCGCAGGAATTCCCCGGGCTCGAACCGCGGCATGACGACCAGGTGGTGTCCCTGCAGGAGGCCCACCGCGAAGGTCGTGAACCCGGTGTTGTGGCTGAGCGGCACCGAGATCAGCGAGACATCGCCGGGCTCGGCCCCCAGCGGGGTGCCGATCGCCGCGGGAATGCGGCTGTCGCCGCCGGACTCGATCAGCTTGGGTCGTCCGGTGCTGCCGCCCGAGGCCATCGACTTCCACACCGGTGACACCGCCTCCGGCAGAGGTGCATCCGAAAAGCCCTGCGCAACATCGATCGTCGTGTCGATCGTGACGCCGGTCGGGTCGGGTCGGCCGATCAGCACGGCCGGGCGGCGCAGTTGCAGCAGCGCAGCCAGCTCGGCGTCGGGTAGCCGAGCCGACAGCGGTTGAGGTACCGCGCCCAGCTTCCAGCAGGCCAGCACCGCATAGACCCAATCCAGCGAGTTCGGCAGCACGATCGTCACGTAGTCGCCGATGCCGACACCCATCGATGCCAGACCGCGCGCCAGCCGGTTGGTGGCCGCGTCGAGGTCGGCCCGGGAGATGGTGACCCCGGCGCATGTCACGGCGGGCGCATCCGGTTCCTGGGCGGCGAGCGCCGAGACCTGGGTACTGATCGGGGGGACGGCAGAGCTCATGTCAGGCATTGTGCGGGGCGGACGTGTCCCCGGGGCGGGGAACCGCGGAGACCGCGACGGCCACGACGGAGAGCAACGCCAGGAACTGCACCCACGGCGAGTGGCCGACGTACCCGTCGACCGAGCGCCACGGGTGCGTGCTGAGCACCGCGCCCGCCAGCGTCAGGCCGCCGGCGGCCGCCGCGACGGTGACCTTGTCCCAGAATGACTCTCGGCCTCGCAGCAGGAAGCGCGCGGTGAACGCGCCCGCCATCACAACGGCGCCGACAGGACCTGCGATCACCGTCGCGGCCACCGTGGCGCCGATCCCGACGGCGACCAGGCCCGGTGACCACGGTTGCGCGGGCGGGCCCGGTGCCCTGCGTCGACGCACCGGGACGAGAGCCAGCGCGGCCAGGAGCGGCAGCAACGCCAGCCCGCCGACCAGACCGGCCCGGTACGGGGTGTTGGCGGTGAACTCCAGCGTCACCGCACCGCCGGCGCCCGGCGGCAGTAGCCAGCCCTGCTGCCATCCGTTGACGGTGATGGCGCGCAGCGTCGTTCCGTCCGGTCCGCGAGCCGACCAGCCGGGGTTGATGCTCTCGGGCACCACGAGGACCCGTTCCCGGTCCGACGGCGCGACGCCTACCTGCCGGCGATCGTTGGCCCAGTGCTCGGTGTCGACGGATTGCTCTGCCGCGGAGCGTATCTCGCCGGATTGCGGCGTAGCGAGCGCGACGCCGTCGACGACGAGAGCGGGACCGGGGCTGATCACCAGCTCCTGCTGTCCGGCGGGTAGCGCGATGGGTTCGGTGCGACAGGGCTGCGCCGGTATGGGGGCGTCCGTGAGCAGGGCGCCGACGGTGGTGCGGACGGAAGTCTGGATGAACTGTCCGGCGACGGCGATGATCGGGCCCTGGCCGCACCCGAGCGTCACGGCGCGGCTGCGGTTGGCGGTCGCATCGGCGGCACCGATCGGCCGGCCCCGCGGATCCAGGGCGACGACCTCCGCCAGACCCGGCGGCTTGAGCTGATCGAAGCCCAGTGCGGTGCGGTCGATCACGTCGTGCCAGTCGAGAAGGGAGATCGTGATCGTATCGGTCACCTGAGTTTTCAGCCGCAGCGTCTCGGTGCCGTCGGTGAGGCGACGCACTTCGGGTCCGCCGCCCAGGTCGACGGCGATCAACGTCGGGTGCGCCGGCAGCGTCGATTCGCTCGGCGTCACCCGCAGAGACGAAACGGGCTGTGCTGAGGGCAGTTTCAGCACCAGGGTGGCGGGGGAGCGGGGTTGGGTCACCCGCTGAGGTGCTGTCCAGGAGGTAGTGGGATCACCGTCGGTGGCCGCGTACGCCGAACCCTGTACGTCGATCAGGTCGGAGTCGCCCCCGGCGCGGGTGGTGTCCGGCTCGGCGATCAGGTCGGCGAGTTTCGGACCCTGGCGGGCCCGCACCCATACCGTCGGCGTGACCTCTGTCGGGCTCGGCACCGTGAGCGTGCGGCTCAGGTTGACCGGCTCCTCGGAGGCCAGCGCCATCGCGGCTGCGCACCGCAGGCCGGTGCCGGTCGCGGCGCAGCCTAGACGGCCCAGCAGTTCCGTACCCAGATCCCATTGCGCCACAGCGGAACCAGCCGGTGGACCGGGCACCTCGACGGTGTGGCGCAGGTTGACCGGATGGGCGAAGCCATTCGCGTCGTACTGGGTGACCGACAGGTCGGTGATGCCGAACTGCACGCCAGGGGACCCGTCGTCGGTGGCGACGGCGGTGATCCGCACCCACGGCGATTCGCCGTACGGCAGCGCGACGGTCAGGGGCTTGCCCGGCTCGTCGAACCGCACGGTGCTGGTGCCGGTCACCGTCGACACCTCGACCCGGCGGACCTGCGCGCCCAGCGCGGTGGCGCTCGGGGTCAACGTCAGGGTCGCGTTGGTGACCGGATGGTCGAAGTCGATCTGCAGCCACTGCCCGATCGCGCTCTGCAGCGAATTGGACACCCAGCTGGTCGACGAGTCGCCGTCGATCGCCGCGGGCGGTGCCGTGGCCGGTGAGACATTGGGTAGCGCAGTGGAATCCGAGGCCGCGCTCGACACCGTGATCCGGCCGCCGGCCCACGCCCCCTCGACAGGCGTGGCGCCCCGCGACGGGTAATCGGGCACCCGATTGAAGGTGTTCCGGGCATCGCCGGGGGCGCGGACCGCCGAGCTGTGGTCGTCGACCCGCCCGTAGTCGGTCTCCCGCGCCATCGGAGTGTCGGTGACCGTGACGAGCGGGGCCGTCAACCCGGCGCGCAGCGCATCCTGGGTCAGCAGGGCCGGCCCGAGCGGGGGCCGGCCGGTCAGGCGACGTCGCTCGTCGAGGCGCAGTAGTGATTCCGGGGCACCGTCGACGCGCGGCATGGCGTCGGCGTCGACGACGTAGGGTGCCATCGCGTCCGGCGGCCCCGCGACGCGGTAGATCTCGACGGCCGGATAGCGGGGCCGCAACCCGCTGTCGGTGATGAAGCCCTCCAGGGTGCCCGGACCCACCGGGTCGCCGAACTCGGCGACCTTGGTCAACCCAGGGGAGCCGTCGATGGCGCGGTGCACCAGGATCGGGCGCGCCGACCGGCTGTCCTGATCCAGGTCGTTGCGTACCACCACATACGAAATGCCCTGTCGGGCAAGGGTGTCGGCGAGGCCCGCCGACGGCCGGCCGGCGGCGAAGAGTCGCTGCACCGAATCGAGTGCCCGGATCGTCTCCGGCGGTGTCAGCGGGATGGAGTCGCGCACCCCCCACGCGCTGTCGCCGAGCACCTGCAGCGGCTCGTCGTGGCTGTTGCCCCACACCTGCGTGGCGAACGGCGCGCCCGGGGCGACCAGGACTCGGCCCCCGGCGTCGTGGTCGTCTAGCCATGCCGCCGTGTCGTGCCAGTACTGAGGGATGGCGTCGAAGGTCCCCGCCGGCGTCAGCCGACCCGTCCACGCCAGCGACGTCGCCGCGACCAGCGCCGCCAGCACCGCGACACCGACGGCGACCCGCTTGTCGTCCTCCGGGTGGGCGAACGCGCGCCGCCACACCGGCCGCGGCACGCTGCCCGGCAGCGGAATCCGCCCCAGCAGGTGTGCGATCCCGAGCGCGAGGGGCAGCCGCAGCAATGGCTCGAGCTTGTGCAGGTTGCGCAGCGGGGTGCCGTCGCCGTCGAGGAACGCCTGCACCTGCAGTGCGATCGGCGAACCGAGCCCGCCCGAATACCCGGCGGCCAGCAGGACCACGCCGACCAGCAACATGGTCACCAGCCGCCCCCTGGCCGGCATGCTGCGCAACGCCAGGCCCGCCAGGCCAGCCGCCGCGACCAGAGTCGTCGCCAGCACCGCCGCCGAACCCGTCACCAGCGTCGACCCCGCGGTCGCGGTCGGCGCCACGTACGGGGTCCACGCGCCCGTGCCGCGCAGCATCTCGGTCAGCGACATCCACTGGGTCGTCACCCCCGACGACTCGATGAAGTCGAGGAACGGCGGGCTGATGCGGCCCAGCTGCAACAGCGCGACCACCCACCACGCCACCGCGAGCGCCACGCACGGCAGCCACCACGCCACGAATCGCCGCCACGTCGGCCCCGGCCGATGGCACGCCAGCCACACCACGGCGCACAGGCACGCGGTCAACGTCGCGACCGCGTTGACCGCGCCCATCAACGCGACCGCCAGCGCCGAGCGGGCCGCCAACAGACGCACCCGCGGATCGCCTTGAAGAGCAAGGATGATCGGCAGCAGCACCCACGGCGCCAGCATCATCGGCAGCGTTTCCGACGAGATCGCCCCGATCGTCGTCAGCACCCGCGGCGACAGCGCGAACGCCAGCGCGGCGATCACCCGTGAGGTCGTCGTGCCGATCCCCAGGGCTTCGGCGACGCGCAGCAGCCCCCAGAACCCGGCGACCAGCAGCAGCGCCCACCACAGCCGCTGGGTGATCCACCCCGGCACCCCGAGCAGGTCGCCGGCGAGGAAGAACGTGCCGTGCGGGAACAGATAGCCGTACGCCTGGTTCTGTGCCTGCCCGAAAGGCAGCTCGCTGTTCCACAGCGTGAACGCCCGCGTCAGGAAACGCAGCGGATTGGCGGTGAGATCGAGCTTGGTGTCCGGAGAGACCTGGCCGGGGGACTGGGCGAACGTCAGGACCAGCGCCGCGACAGCGGCCACCCACAACCAGCGCCGCGACAGCGGCTGGGTTGTCGGCTCAGCTACGGTCGCCGTACTCGACCCTGTTGAGCACCGAGGACGCAGGATCGCCCGCCTGCAGAGGGGGCCTGGTGTCCTGCTGGACCATCAGCGTGACCCCGAACACGGCCGCCGCGCCCAACAGCAGGCCGACGACGACGCTCGCCGCCGCAGGTACCACGAACCGATCCATGGGCCACAAACTAGCACGGGCAGCTCTACAGCTCCGGGGGCACGATGAGCACCCGACAGGCTCCTCCTCGCAAGTGTTGCCCCTCAGACTATGGCTGGGGCGCACCTTGCGGTTAGGGTCGAGTCCCATGGTTGTTTCGAGAAGCGCGTTCAGGGCCGTGACCGGGATGCTCGCGACGTCGGTGCTGCTGGCCGGGTGCGCCTCCTCGGACCCCAACCCGCCGTCTGATTCCCCCACCGCCGCGACCATCGCCCAGGCCGCCGGTCCGATGCCCGGCACCGCGCCGGCGCCGCAGGCACCCGCGCTGGCGTGTGGTGATCCCGCCGCGGCGGTCGCCACCATGTCGGTCCGCGACAAGCTGGCCCAGCTGCTGATGGTCGGCGTGACCGGCGCGGCCGACGCCCGCGCCGTGGTCGACAGCCAACACGTCGGCGGCATCATGGTCGGCAGCTGGACCGATCTGTCGATGCTCTCCGACGGCTCACTCGCCGACATCGCCGCCAACGCCGGACCGCTGCCTTTGGCGGTCAGCGTGGACGAGGAGGGCGGCCGGGTGTCCCGGCTCGCCAAGGTGATCGGCAGTCAGCCCGCCCCGCGGACGCTGGCCGCGACCGAGACGCCCGAGCAGGTCTACCAGATCGCCCTCGACCGCGGACGCAAGATGCGCGGGCTGGGCTTCACCGTCGACTTCGCGCCCGTCGTCGACGTCACCGACGCCCCCGATGACACCGTGATCGGCGACCGCTCCTTCGGCGCGGACCCCGCGACCGTCACCGACTACGCCGGCGCCTACGCGCGCGGGTTGCGCGACGCGGGATTGCTGCCGGTGCTCAAGCACTTCCCGGGCCACGGCCACGGCTCCGGTGACTCGCACGCGGGCAGCGTGGTCACGCCGCCGCTGGCGGATCTGCAGGCCAACGACCTGGTGCCCTATCGGACGTTGACGACACAGGGCCCGGTTGCCGTGATGGTCGGCCACATGGAGGTGCCGGGCCTGACGGGCAGCGAACCGGCCAGCCTGAGCCCTGCCGCCTACGCCCTGCTGCGCTCGGGTGACTACGGCGGTCCGCCGTTCGGTGGCGTGGTCTTCACCGACGACCTGTCCAGCATGAAGGCCATCTCCGACCGGTTCGGTGTCGCCGACGCCGTGTTGCGGTCTCTGCAGGCCGGCGCGGACGTGGCCCTGTGGATCACCACGGGCGAGGTGCCCGCCGTGCTCGACCGGCTGGAGAAGGCCGTCGCGGCAGGGGAACTGTCCCAGCAGGCGGTCGACGCGTCGGTCACCAGACTGGCCGCGATGAAGGGGCCTTCACCGCGCTGCGGCGGCTGATTCGTCAGCCAGTGCTTACCCTGTGTTGGTAAGCACGTCGGCGGAAATTCGGAGAAAGGCGCGTCATGGCAGGTGGTACCAAGCGCTTGCCCCGCGCCGTCCGCGAGCAGCAGATGCTCGATGCGGCCGTGCAGATCTTCTCGGTGAACGGATACCACGAGACGTCGATGGACGCGATCGCCGCCGAGGCGCAGATCAGCAAGCCCATGCTGTACCTGTACTACGGCTCCAAGGAGGAGCTGTTCGGTGCGTGCCTGGATCGCGAGCTAGGCCGGTTCGTCGACGAGGTGCGCGACAAGATCGACTTCACCGATCCGCCCAAGGAGCTGCTCCGCAGCGCGGTGCTGGCGTTCCTCAAGTACATCGACGAGAACCGCTCGTCGTGGATGGTGCTCTACACCCAGGCGACCAGTTCGCAGCGCTTCGCCCACACCGTGCGCGAGGGGCGCGAGCGGATCATCGAACTGGTCGGCCGGCTGTTGCGCTCCGGCACCCGATTCCCCGGGCCCGACACCGATTTCGACATGATGGCCGTCGCGCTCGTGGGTGCCGGCGAGGCCGTGGCCTCGCGGGTGAGCACCGGCGACGCCGACGTCGACGAGGCCGCGGCACTGATGATCGACCTGTTCTGGCTGGGCCTCAAGGGTGCCCCGGCACCGTCGGAGGCGCCATCCGACTCCGAAGCTGTCTCGCAGGCCTGACCCCGTCAGGCCGGCGTGACCGTGCCCGTCAGGTGCGGATGCCCCTTGGTCAGATGCCGCAGCGTCAACTCCCACCCGTCGCCGTGCCGGTCCACGTACAGCCCGGCCTTGGCCGGCAGCACGACGGGTTTGGCGAACTTCACCGAATAGTTGACCGCGTCGGGGAGCTGGCCCTCGATGTTCGCCAGAACTGCTGCGGCGCTGAACATTCCGTGTGCGATGACGGTCGGGAAGCCGAACAGTTTGGCCGCGACGGCGTTGGTGTGGATCGGATTGTGATCCCCGCCCACCGACGCGTAGTGCCGGATCTGACCGGGCGTCATCGACAGCACCGCGTTGGGGGGACCCAACTTCGGCTGCTTGGCCGGCGGCGGCTTCGGCTCGTCGGACAGGCTGGTGCGCTGCTGGTGCAGGAACGTGGTCACTTGATGCCAGGCCGTCTCGTTGCCGACCTTGACGTCGGTGATCACGTCGACCAGCAGCCCGCGCCGATGCTCCCGCATGTTCTCGGCGTGCACCGCCGCCGACACGGTGTCGGTCACCGCGATCGGGCGGTACTGCGTGATGTGGTTCTCCACGTGCACCGAACCCATGGCGGCGAACGGGAAGTCGAATCCGGTGATCAGTGCCATCACCGTCGGGAACGTCAGCGCGAACGGATAGGTCAGCGGCACCGTGTTAGCGAACCGCAGCCCGGTGACGTTCGCGTAGGCCGACACGTGAGCGGGGTCGATGCTCACCTCGTCGACCGTCAGCCGACGCTCGGGCAGAGTGTTCCCGCGCGGGACGAACGGCAGCGCGCCCGCGGCGGCCAGAACCAGGTTGCGCAGCCCCGAAGGCTGCCCGCCCTCGCTCATGCGCCCAGCAGTGCTTGGCCGCACACGCGGATCGTGTTGCCCGTCACGGCATTCGACGCCGGGCTCGCGAAATAGGCGATGGCTTCGGCGACGTCCACGGGCTGACCACCCTGGAACAGCGAGTTGAGCCTGCGTCCCACCTCACGGGTGGCCAGCGGGATCGCGTCGGTCATCTTGGTCTCAATGAACCCGGGCGCGATCGCGTTGATCGTGATGTTCTTCTCGCCGAACTGCGGGGCCAGCGCGTCGGTCAGGCCGATCATGCCGGCCTTGGTGGCGGCGTAGTTCGTCTGCCCGCGGTTGCCTGCGATGCCGGCCATCGAGGAGAGCCCGACGACGCGGCCGCCCTCGCCGATCGTGCCGTTGCCGACCAAGCCCTCGGCCAGGCGAAGCGGGGCAAGCAGATTCACCGCGATCACCGAGTCCCACCGGCCCTCGTCCATGTTGGCCAGCAGCTTGTCCCGGGTGATACCGGCGTTGTTGACCAGGATGTCGAGCGTGCCGCCGTAGTGCTCCTTGACGTGCTCGGTGATGCGGTCCACGGCGTCGGCGGCGGTGACGTCGAGCGTCAGCGCCGTGCCGCCGATCTTGGTGGCCAGTTCAGCGAGTGGCTCGGCAGCCCCCTCGATGTCCACGGCGATGACCTTCGCCCCGTCCCGCGCGAACACCTCGGCGATCGTCGCGCCGATTCCGCGGGCGGCACCGGTGACCACCGCGACCTTGCCGTCGAGCGGCTTGTCCCAGTCGGCGGGCGGGGTGGCGTCGGCCGCGCCGACCCGGAACACCTGTGCGTCCACGTAGGCCGACTTCCCCGACAGCAGGAAGCGCAGCGTCGACTCGAGGCCGGTGGCCGCGGGCTTGGCGTCCGGGTGCAGGTAGACCAGGCCGATGGTGGCGCCGTTGCGCAGCTCCTTGCCCAGCGAACGGGTGAAACCCTCCAGCGCGCGCTGGCAGGTCCGCTCGTGCACGTCGCTGATCTCTTCCGGAGTCGTGCCGATGACGACGACCCGGCCCGAGTGACCCAGGTTCCGAAGCAGCGGGGTGAAGAACTCGTAGAGGGCCTTGAGTCCTTCCGGCTGGGTGATGCCGGTGGCGTCGAAGACCAGACCGCCGAATTTGTCCGCCCAGCGACCGCCGAGATTGTTCACCACGAGGTCGTAGTCCTCGGCCAGCGCGGCGCGCAGCGGCTCGACCACGCGGCCCTCCCCGCCGATCAGCAGAGCGCCCGCCAGCGGCGGCTCGCCGGCCTTGTAGCGGCGCAGCGGTTCGGGCTGCGGCACGCCCAGTTGCTTGGCCAGGAAGGACCCCGGTCCGGAGTTGACGACTTGGGAAAGAAGATCGGAAGCCACGGCGCAACCTTTCGAGAATGCGGGTACATGTCGTTCGACGGGTGGGGATTACCCAGCACTGTCGTATCCATCACGAACTTACTCCAGAGTAAGAACGGTGGGTAGTATGACCCTCGACACCTAACATCCTCGCGACGCCGGGAGGCAACGTGGCCGACAGCAAGACAACCCGACGGGTAGCCATCCTCGGAGGCAACCGAATCCCGTTCGCGCGCTCGGACGGCGCGTACGCGAACGCGTCCAACCAGGACATGTTCACCGCCGTCCTCGACGGCCTGGCCGAGCGGTTCGACCTCAAGGGCCAGGCACTGGACGCAGTGATCGGCGGCGCGGTGCTCAAGCACAGCCGCGACTTCAACCTGATGCGCGAATGCGTGCTGGGCAGCTCGCTGTCCTCCTACACGCCCGCGTTCGACCTGCAGCAGGCCTGCGGCACCGGCCTGCAGGCCGCGATCGCCGCCGCGGACGGCGTCGCGGCCGGCCGCTACGAGGTGGCTGCCGCGGGCGGTGTGGACACCGCTTCCGACGCACCGATCGCCCTCGGCGACGACCTGCGCTCGGTGCTGCTGAGCCTGCGCCGGGCCAAGTCGAACGTCGACCGCCTCAAGCTGGTGGGCAAGCTGCCCGCCGCGGTGGGCATCGAGATCCCCGTCAACAGTGAGCCGCGCACCGGCATGTCGATGGGTGAGCACGCCGCGGTGACCGCCAAGGAGATGGGCGTCAAGCGCGTCGACCAGGACGAGCTGGCCGCTGCGAGCCACCGCAACATGGCGGCCGCCTACGATCGCGGCTTCTTCGACGACCTGGTCAGCCCGTTCCTCGGGCTCTACCGAGACAACAACCTGCGGCCCGACTCGTCACCCGAGAAGCTCGCCAAGCTCAAGCCCGTCTTCGGCGTTCGCAACGGCGACGCGACGATGACGGCCGGCAACTCCACCCCGCTGACCGACGGCGCGTCGGTGGCGCTGCTGGCGTCGGAGGACTGGGCCGCGGCGCGGAACATCCCGGTGCTGGCCTACTTCGTCGACGGCCAGACGGCCGCGGTCGACTACGTCAACGGCCGCGACGGCCTGCTGATGGCCCCGACGTACGCGGTGCCGAAGCTGCTGGCCCGTAACGGGCTGACGCTGCAGGACTTCGACTTCTACGAGATCCACGAGGCGTTCGCGTCGGTGGTGCTGGCCACGCTGGCGGCCTGGGAGTCGGAGGAGTACTGCAAGGAGCGGCTCGGCCTGGACGCTGCGCTGGGCTCCATCGACCGCTCGAAGCTCAACGTCAACGGCTCCTCGTTGGCGGCCGGGCATCCGTTCGCGGCGACCGGTGGGCGCATCGTGGCGCAGCTCGCCAAGCAGCTCGCGGAGAAAAAGAAGGAGACGGGCGAACCGGTCCGTGGCCTGATCTCGGTGTGTGCCGCGGGCGGCCAGGGTGTGACGGCGATCCTGGAGGCCTAGCCGGGGCTGGATGCGCGGCCGTCGAGCCACTCGGCGATCGCGGCGACGGCGTCGCGGAAGAAGATGCGGTAGGGCCGGTCGGCCACGTAGCCGATGTGCGGCGTGGCCGTCACGGTGGGCATCGTGCGTAGCGGGTGTCCCGCGGGCAGCGGCTCGGTGTCGAAGACGTCGAGACCGGCGCCGGCGATGACACCCGAGCCCAGCGCGTCGATCAGTGCTGCTTCGTCGACGATCGGTCCGCGCGAGGTGTTGATCAGCAGGGCAGTCGGCTTCATCGCGGCCAGTTCAGCGGCGCCGATCAGCCCGCGGGAGCGTTCGCTGAGCCGCAGATGCACGGTCAGTACGTCGGCGGCGGCGAAGAACTGGTTGCGCGGCAGGTAGCGCACGCCTGCCGCGGCCGCGGCGTCGGCGGTGAGGTTCTGACTCCACGCCACCACGTCCATGCCGAAGGCCGCCCCGATGCGGGCGACCCGGGACCCGATCCGCCCTAGGCCGAGCACGCCCAGCACCCGGCGATCGAGCTCGGTTCCGACCGTCGTCTGCCACCCGCCGTCGGCGATCGACCGGCTCTCTGCGACCAGGTGCCGCGACGTCGCGAGGATCAGCGCCCAGGTCAGTTCCACGGTCGACGCCACGCTGCCGCCGGTATCGCTGACGTGAATGCCCAGCTCCTGGGCTGCCGCCATGTCGATCGACGCATTGGCCGGACCGGTCGACGCGATCATCGTCAGGCGGGGCAGTCGCTCGAGGACCGTGCGCGGCAGCGGTGTGCGTTCGCGCATCACGAAGATCACGTCGAACGGTGCGAGCCGCGCCACCAGCTCGTCCTCGTCGGACAGGTGATCGGAGAAGGTGGTGACGTCGGCGCGTGCAGTGACCGGTGACCAGTTGGCCGAGCTCAGCGCGACGCCCTGGTAGTCGTCGAGGACGGCGATGCGGGTCCGCGGGCTGCTCTCCGGGGTGCTCATCCTGCGACGATAAGCCCGCGAAAAGTTTTTTCCCGGCGCTGTAACGCCCGGGCGCGAGTCGTCGATACACCTGATAGCTCCGTGTTGCCGTCTGACCCCCCGACCCGACGGCAACACGGGGCTCTTACATTTTGAGCATGCAGATCAGCATGTTCGGACAGCTCAGCGGACTCGGCAGCGGATCGCCGATCGACGCCACCATCGCTCACCTCGCGCAGCTGCGCGACGAGGGTTTCGGCCGCATCTGGATGAGCCAGTTGCCGCACGAGCCCGACCTCCTGACCATCCTGGCCATCGCTCTGCGGGAGGTCGACACGATCGGGGCGGCCAGCGGCGTCATCCCGATCCAGAATCAGCACCCCATGCACATGGCGCAGGCCGCGCTGACCACGAGCCTCGCCTCCGGCGGCCGCTTCACGCTCGGCCTCGGCATGACCCACGCGGCCGTCACCGAGGGCATGTGGGGCATCCCGTGGGACAAGCCGGTGCGTCGGATGAACGAGTATCTCGACGGGCTGCTGCCGCTTCTGGCCGGAGAGCACGCCTCCGCGTCGGGTGAGACCGTGACGACGCGCGGGGATCTGGTGATCCCCGGCGCGCCGCGGCCCGAGGTGTTCATCGCCGCGCTGGGGCCGCAGATGCTGCGGCTGGCGGGCCGGCGGACGTCGGGGACGTGCACCTGGATGACGGGACCGGCGACGCTGCGCGGGCACGTCAGCCCGACGCTGCGCCAGGCGGCCGCCGACGCCGGCCGGCCCGAGGATGCGGTGCGTGTGGTCGCGGCGTTGCCGATCGCGGTCACCGACGACGTGGACGCGCTGCGCGCCCAAGCCGGCGAGCAGTTCGCGATCTACGGCTCGTTGCCGTCCTACCGGGCGATGCTCGATCGCGAGGGCTACGCAGGGCCGCAGGACGCCGCGATCATCGGCGACGAGGCGACGGTGCGTGACCGGCTCGCGGAGCTCGAGGCCGCCGGCGTCGACGAGTTCGTCGCGGCAACCTTCGACCCGTCCGAGGATGGCCGAGCGCGCACCCGCGCCTTCCTCCGCTCCGAGGGCTGAGTTTTTCCGGCGTGCTTCGCGGGGCCCCACGCGCAAAGCAAGACGCCCCCGGGAAGAGTCCGGGGGCGTCTCGTGGGTGAAGCGGTCTAGAAGGCCGCTTCGTCCAGCTCCATGATCTCGTTGTCGAGGTTGTCGACGATCGCGCGGGTGCTGGTCAGCATCGGCAGCATGTTCTTCGCGAAGAACGACGCCACCGCGAGCTTGCCCTCGTAGAAGGCGCGCTCGTCACCGGAGGCACCGGCGTCGAGCTTCTCGATCGCGACCGCGGCCTGACGCTGCAGCAGCCAGCCGATCATCAGGTCGCCGACGCTCATCAGGAAGCGCACCGAGCCGAGGCCCACCTTGTAGATGCTCGCGGCGTCGTCCTGGGCGGCCATCAGGTAGCCGGTCAGCGACGCGGCCATGCCCTGCACGTCCTCCAGCGCGGTCGCCAGCAGCGCACGCTCAGCCTTGAGGCGGCCGTTGCCGGTCTCCGACTTCACGAACTGCTCGATCTGGCCGGCGACGTGCGCAAGCGCCACACCCTTGTCGCGGACGATCTTGCGGAAGAAGAAGTCCTGCGCCTGGATGGCGGTGGTGCCTTCATAGAGCGAGTCGATCTTGGCGTCGCGGATGTACTGCTCGACCGGGTAGTCCTGCAGGAAGCCCGAACCACCGAAGGTCTGCAGCGACTCGGTGAGCTTGGCGTAGGCCTGCTCCGAGCCGACACCCTTGACGATCGGCAGCATGAGGTCGTTGACCTTGACGGCCAACTCCGGCTCGATGCCGTGGATGGTCTTGGCCACCTCGGCGTCCTGGTGGGTGGCGGTGAACAGGTACAGCGCGCGCAGGCCCTCGGCGTAGGCCTTCTGGGTCATCAGCGAGCGACGCACGTCCGGGTGGTGCGTGATGGTCACGCGCGGCGCGGTCTTGTCCGTCATCTGGGTCAGGTCGGCACCCTGCACGCGCGACTTCGCGTACTCGAGCGCGTTCAGGTAACCGGTCGACAGCGTGGCGATGGCCTTGGTGCCCACCATCATTCGGGCCTGCTCGATGACGTCGAACATCTGCGCGATGCCGTCGTGCACCTCGCCGACGAGCCAGCCGACGGCGGGGGTGCCGTGCTGGCCGAGCGAGAGCTCACAGGTGGCCGAGACCTTCAGGCCCATCTTGTGCTCGACGTTGGTGACGAAGACGCCGTTGCGCTCGCCGGGCTCACCGGTCTCGGGGTCGAAGTGGAACTTCGGCACGAAGAACAGCGACAGACCCTTGGTGCCCGGTCCGGCGCCCTCGGGGCGGGCCAGCACCAGATGCATGATGTTCTCGAACAGGTCGTCCGAATCGGCCGAGGTGATGAAGCGCTTCACCCCGTCGATGTGCCAGGTGCCATCGGCCTGCTGAACGGCCTTGGTGCGGCCGGCGCCGACATCGGAACCGGCATCCGGCTCGGTCAGCACCATGGTCGAGCCCCAGCCACGCTCGGCGGCCAGCATGGCCCACTTCTTCTGCTCCTCGGTGCCGAGGTGGTAGAAGATGTCGGCGAATCCGGCGCCCATCGCGTACATGTAGACGGCGGGGTTGGCGCCCAGGATGTGCTCCTGCAGGGCCCAGGACAGCGCGCTGGGCATCGGCGTTCCGCCGAGCTCCTCGCTGACCGAGAGCTTGTCCCAGCCACCCTCGACGACGGCGCGAACCGACTTCTTGAAGGCCTCGGGCAGCGTCACGGTGTGGGTCTTGGGGTCGAACACCGGCGGGTTGCGGTCACCCTCCTCGAAGGAGGCTGCGACCGGGCCCTCGGCGAGCTTGGCGATCTCGCCAAGCATGTCGACGGCGGTCTCGACGTCGAGGTCGGCGTATGAGCCCTGGCCCAGCGCCTTGTCGAGTCCGAGTACCTCGAACAGGTTGAACACCTGGTCACGAACATTGCTCTTGTAGTGGCCCACTTTTCCTCCTCGTCGAGAACGCCACATGCGGTTGGGTACTCACGGCTAAGTTACCCACCAGTAACTGCGCGCTACTATACCGTCCGGTAACTTCAACGCAAGATCACTGTGAGCAATTTCTGCCCAGCGACCAACCCAGCAGTTGGCCGGGCCCGGTTTTCGGCCTGAAATCTGCCTCTGAGCAGGCGATATGCGACCCTGTGATGATTGTCACGTTTGGTTGTCTAGGGTGTGAACCATGGCGTCCAGCATCGGTGTCGCGGTATGGGGAACGGGCAACATGGGAGCGACGGCGATCCGCTCGCTGACCGCGTTTCCCGGGTTGCGGTTGACGGCGGTGCTCACGTCGTCGGACGACAAGGCCGGCCGGGATGCGGCGACGTTCGCCGGTCTGGACGCACCGACGGGGATCGAGGCGACCACCGACGTCGAGACGGTGCTCGCCGCTGCCGACGCGGTGGCCTACATGGCCTCCGGTGACATCCGGCCCGACGACGCGGTCGCCGACATCGAACGATGCCTGCGGGCCGGCGCCCATGTGGTCACCCCGTCGCTGTACTCGCTCTACGACCCGGCGTCGGCCCCGCCGGAGTGGGTCCAGCGCCTGACCGCCGCCGCCGAGGAAGGCGGGGCATCCCTGCTGGTCAGCGGCGTCGACCCCGGCTGGGCCAATGATGCGCTGGCCGTGACGGCCGCCGGCCTGTGCACCCGCATCCGCACGATCACCTGCCAGGAGATCTTCGACTACTCGACTTATGACCAGCCGTACGCGGTGCGGGTGTCGTGCGGATTCGGCGGCCCGATGGACGAGACCCCGATGATGCTGCTGCCGTCGATTCCGACGATGGTCTGGGGCGGCAACATCCGGCTCATCGGCCGTGGGCTTGGATTGGAGATCGACGAGATCACCGAGGAGGTCGAGCGGCTACCCCTGGAGGACACCGTGGACACGGTGATGGGCCGGTTCGAGAAGGGCAGTCAGGGTGCGTTCTTCCTGCGGGTGATCGGCTGGGCCGGCGGGCAGCAGCGGGTGATCGTCGAACACATCACTCGTATCCACCCCTCCTGTGCGCCGGAGTGGCCGCAGCCCGATCAGGGGGTCGGCGATCACCGCGTGATCATCGACGGCGACCCGCAGCTGACCATCGTGACGAGGGCTGACGTGCCCGGCGGCACGCGCGCCGACGGCGGCAACACCACCGCGGCCAACCGTCTGCTGGGCGCGATCGGGTGGCTCGTCACGCAGAAACCGGGCATTCATGACGGGCTCGACGTCCCGCTCCATCCGCCTCTCGCGCCGGAGGTGGAGGCGACCCGCTGGGCCTGAGCTTTCGATCAGTGGCCGGCCAGACGCTTGTTGACCAGGCGGGTGAGCCACGCGGGGGAGAACCGCGCCCCGGCCGCCAACGCCTTGGCCTGGGTGCCGACCGGGAAGTGCACCTGCCGCAACACCTTTCGAGGCAGTGTCGGCTCGATCGCCGCCGCGATTCCTCCGGCGATGTCCTGCGCGGTCAGCCGGATACCGAGTGAGGTGGTGGTGCCGGTGCTGACGTCTTTGGTCATCGCGGTGTTCACGTACAGCGGCCACATGTCGATCACGCGGATGTCGTGGCGGCCCCACTCCAGGTTCAGCGCTTCGGTCATCGCACGGACGAAGAACTTGGTGGCGCTGTAGTTGGCCAGTTCGGCCTGCCCGTAGATCGCCGACGCCGAGCCCAGGTTGACCACCACGGCACCGGGGGTGCTCTTGAGGTACGGGAAGCCGGCATGCAGCCCGTTGACCACACCCTTGACGTTGACCTCGACCTCGCGGTGGTGCACCTCGAGCGGAATCTCCTCGAAGCGGCCGGCATTGAGCAGCCCCGCATTGTTGATCAGGACGTCGAGCCTGCCGCCGGCGGTCTCGTGGAACTCGGCCAGCCGGCGACCCACCTCCTCGGCGTCGGTGACGTCGAGGTGACCGACGACACCGCGGCCGCCCACCGCCTTCAGGTCGTTGTCGAGGATCGCGAGCCGCTCGTCGTCGATGTCGTAGGCGCCGACGAAGTAGCCGCGCTGGGCGAGGAGCAGTGCGGTGGCGCGACCGATGCCGGTCGCCCCGCCGGTGATGAAGACCGATCTGGTCATGCGTTGCTCCTTCTAGGAATTGAGTTGCCAGACAGCGAAATTGAGGCACAGCGCGAACGCCGACCATGCCAGGTAGGGAACGAGGAGCCAGCCGGCGAGCGCGCTGCGGCGGAAGAACAACACGACGGTGCCGATCAGGACCAGCACCAGCACGCTCAGTTCGGCGAACGCGATGCCACGCCAGCCCAGACCGAAGAACAGCGGTGTCCACGCCGCGTTGAGCAGCAGCTGAACCGCGTAGGCGACCAGAGCGGGACGGGTCTGCGACCACGGCCCGCTGCGCCACACCAGCCAGGCCGCGACAGCCATCATCGTGTACAGCAATGTCCACACCGGGCCGAACACCCACGACGGCGGCGCCCACGCCGGCTGCTGGAGCCGGGCGTAGTCCTCGGCGGAGGTGGCCGACGCGAGACCGCCCAGCGTCGACGCCACGACGACGGCCGCAACCGAGATCGCGAGCGCGATAACGTTTTTCGAGCGTGTGGGCTGATAACTGTCAACCATGGCGCTCCACCCTACCGGGCGGGTGTGCGCCGCCGGCCGGCGCGGTCAGGACGTCCCCATTCTGTTCGATTTACCCGGACTGCTCCGCGTCGGCGGCTGGTGCTGCGGCCGGTTCGGCGTCGGGCAGCTGGCCCACCAGGTATTCGGCCAGCCCGCCGATCGTCGGATAGTCGAACACCGCGGTGGCGTTGATCGTGAACGCGCCGCCGAACTGGCTGTGCAGCCGGTTCCGCAGCTCGATCGCCATCAGAGAATCCGTGCCGAGGTCCAGGAACCGCGCCGACGCCGCGGGCGGCTGCGCCAGGCGCAGGAAGTTCTGCACCTCGCGCTGCAGGAACTCGGTGACGAAACCGGCCCGCGCGGGGACGGGGATCTCCTGCAGCTGCCGCAGCAGCTCACTGTCTCCGGTGACCTCACCGCCGTCGCGGGGCAGCACCAGGTCCAGGATCGGCGGGCGCGCCGCACCCAACACCTTGGCCGCGCGAGCCCAGTTGGCCTTGATCACCGTCGCCTGTCCGGTCCCGTTGGCCACCACCTCGGCCAGTGCGCCCAGCGCTGCCGACGGTTCCAGCGGGATCAAACCCTGGGCGCTGATGTTGGCACTCGCGGCCTCCGATGACGCCATCCCGCCCCGGCCCCAGGGGCCGAAGTTGATGCCTGTCGCCGGAAGGCCGGCGGCGCGGCGCTGCGCGACCAGCCCGTCCAGGAACGCGTTGGCGGTTGCGTAGTTGGCCTGGCCCGGCGAGCCGAAGATGCTCGACACCGACGACGACACGATGAAGAACTCGAGATCGTCGTCTCGGGTCAGCCGATCCAAATGGGATGCGCCGAACGCCTTGGGCGCCAGCGTCGTCCGGAATCGATCGAGATCCAGACCGGACAGCAGCGCGTCGTCGAGCACCCCGGCCAGGTGCAGGACCCCACCGAGCGGCGGCAACTCGGCCCGGATGTGCGCCAGCAGTCGATGCACGTCGTCGGAGTCCCCGACGTCGGCGGTGACGACGTGCACGCGGCAGCGGTGCTTCTCGATGATGTCGTCGATGAGCTGCTGGGCCTCTGTGGACGGGGCCCGGCGGCTGGTGAGCACCAGGTCCCCTGCGCCGAGCTGGGCGAGGTGTGCCGCGGTGTGCAGCCCGATCGCCCCGAGGCCGCCGGTGATCAGATAGGTCCGGTCGGAGCGCGGCTGCAGCGGCGCGGGCATCTGCACGACGATCTTGCCGATGTGGCGGGCCTGCTGCATCCGCCGGAACGCCGACCGGGCCTCGGTCAGCGGGTAGATCTCGGCGGGCAGTGGTGTCCATTCGCCCTGTGCCAGTGCGGCCGACACCTCGGTGAGCAGATCGCGGATGCGATCGGGTTCGGTGAACATGACGGTGTCCAGCGCGACGATCTCGTAGGCGATGTCGGGGCGGGCGGCGGTCATCTGCTCGGTGCTCCAGATGTCGCGCTTGGCGATCTCGGCGAACCGACCACCCTGCGCTGTGGCGCGTAGCGTCGCGTCGATGAAACCTTCGCCGGTCAGGCTGTTGAGCACCACGTCGACGCCGGCGCCACTGGTATCGGCCAGGATCTGGTCGGCGAATTCCGTTGTGCGGGAGTCGTAGACGTATTTGACGCCGAGGCGGCGCAGGGTGTCCCGCTTGAACGTGCTCGCGGTGGCGAACACCTCTGCGCCGCAGCGCTGCGCCATCTGCACCGCGGCCAGGCCCACACCGCCGCTCGCGGCGTGGATGAGCACCTTGTCGCCCGGCGTGAGCTGGGCCCAGTCGAATGACAGCCGGACGGTCAGCGCGGCCGCGGGGATGGTCGCAGCGTCCGCCGCGCTGATGCCGTCGGGGATCGGCGCGAGGAACTGGCCGGGCACGTTAAAACCGGCTCGCGAAGGCTCCCTGCATGGACCCGTAGACGCGCTGACCGACGGTCAGCCCCGTGACGCCATCGCCGATCTGGGTGACGGTGCCGGCGAAGTCACCGCCGATCGGGCCCGGATCGCCGGGATAGAGGCCGAGCACGTTGAGCACGTCGCGGAAGTTCAGACCCGCGGCCTCCACCCGCACCTGCACATAGCCGTCGGCGGGCGGTTCGACCTCGGTCTCGGTCAGCCGCAGGTTGTCGATCGCCCCGCGTTCGGTGGGCGCGAGCACGTAGTCACTCGCTCGTGGAACGCTCAAGTGTCCGCTGCGCGACCACGGGAGCAGTCGCGAGGCCAGCAGCTTGCCCTGTCGCACAGCCATTTCCGGCTCGTCGACGGGCGCAGACACCAGACGGGCGAGAACTGCCACGGCCTCGGCCGAACCGTCGCAGTCGACCAGCCGGGGTCGCAACGCCGGTTCCTCGTTGACTGCGGTGCGGCCGAAACCCCACAGCGCCGCCTGCACCGGATCGACCGGTTCTCCGGACTCGCAGGCCACGGCCCGCTCGGTCGCGATCCACAGTCCGCCGGGCAACGTCACCTCGCCGCTCTGGACGGCATGCACCGCGCTGAGCAGTTCGGCGATCTCCTGCTCCAGACGAACATCTGGCGTGCCCTCCTGCTGCCCGGCCGCCCGCCAGACGACCCCGGAGAAGCCGACACCGCGCTGCTGCGCCTCGGTCAGCACCTGGCCGAGCGGGGTCGTGTCGGTGGCGCGGTCGAAGGCGATGGCACCGGGAACGAGGGCAGCCAGCTCGGCGAAGTTCGCGATCAGCCAGGTGCCGTTCGACGGCACCGCCTCGGTCTCGGCCTCGGCGAGCGGAACCTCGTGCCAGCCCACAATGTAGAGCAGCCGGCCGGTGTCGCCGCCCAACCCGCGCAGCAGGGCCTCCCGGGGCGCGCGCTTGACCGTGAACTCCCGGATGCCGCCCAGGCGGTTACCGTCCCGATCGACGAAATCCAGGTCGAACACCTGGGTTTCGCTGTCGAGGGCGCTCTGGTGCCACGTCGCGCGGCAGTAGAACCGCCGGGGCATCGGTTGCTGCACGGACACCTGGCCGTACCGCAGCGGCAGGTAGAGATCGGAGACGCCCTGTTCGGCGGCCAGCACGGCCGGGAACGCGGGGAAGGCGACGCCGGTGCACAAGTCCATCAGCACCGGGTGCATCGGCTCGCTGCCGAGGTGTTCGGTCAGCTCTTCGCCGACGAGGATGTCGCCGATCGCCTCACCGTCCCCGAGCCACAACGACTTCAACGAACCCGACCAGTTCGGCCCCCACGCCAGCTCGAGATCGGCGAAGGTCTCGAACAGATCCTGTGGCCGCATCCGGGTGAGGCGTTCCAAGGCATCTTCTACTGGCCCGCTCTCGGATGTCGTCTCGTCCCGTTCGGCGACGACCGTGCCCTCGGCGTTGAGTGCCCACTCGGCACCCTGCTCGCCGTAGGCGCGGCTGTGCACCTGGAACGACCACTGACCGGCGTCGGCCGCCGGGTGCAGTGTGAGCTGCACCTCACGGGACGCTTTCTCCGGCAGGATGATCGGCTCGTAGAAGAAGACATCGGTGGCGTGGGCCGGGGCCCCCACGGCGGCGAGTGCCATCGCCGCGTAGGTCGCACCGGGGACGACGACGGTGCCGTAGATGACATGGTCGGCCAGCCATGGCTGCGTCTTGACCGACAGCCTGCTCGTGTAGATCGTGTCGCCGGAGGCCAATTCCTTGGCGGCGCCCAGAATGCCGGATCCCGCCGCGGTGGCCCCGCCGTCCATCGCGATGACGGCGGTCTTGGGCCAGAACCGTCGGTGCTGGAACGGGTAGGTGGGCAGTTCCAGTACGCGCCCCTCGCGCCGGGCCACCGCCGCGAAGTCGGGTCGGTGGCCGGCGATGTATGCCCCTGCCAGCGCATCGGCGATCTGCCGCTGGTCGCCGACACCCTTGCGCAGTGAGGCGATCGCGCGCGGCGCCGGAACGTGTTCGGGCCAGACCTGCACGGCCGCACCGGTCAGGACCGGCTGGGGGCCGATCTCCATCAGGACCGAGCACCCGAGCCCGGCCACGGTGCGCACGCTCTCGGCGAACTGCACCGGCTGGCGGGAATGGCGGCGCCAGTATTCGGCGTCGAGCGTGGCGTGCCCGGTGAGCACGGCGCCGGTGCGGTTGCACACCAGCGGAAGGGTCGGCCTGGCGAAGTCGAGGTGCGCCGCATAGGACTGGAATTCGTCGAGGACCGGGTCGAGCAGCTCCGAGTGGAACGCGTGGCTGGTCTCCAGCCAGGTACACCGGATGCCGTCCTCGGTGAAGGTGGCGACGATCTGCTCCAGATCCTCGCCGGGCCCGGACAGTACGGTGTTGGGGCCGTTGTAGGCCGCCACCGACACCCGCGGATACGCTCCGGCGGCCTGTTCGACCCGGCCGGCGTCGGCGAACACAGCCACCATCCGGCCGCCCTCGGGCAGTTCGCCGAACAACCGGCCCCGCTCCGCCATCAGCCGGGCACCGTCGGCGAGGGTGAACACCCCGGCCACGCACGCTGCCGCGTACTGCCCGACGCTGTGGCCCAGCACGACGTCGGGCTCGATACCCCACGATTGCCACAGCCGGGCCAGACCCATCTCGATGGCGAACAACGCAGGCTGCGCGAACGATGTGTGCCGCAGTCGTTTTCCGGCCTGGCCACCGGTCTCGCGGTCGGTGGCGAACAGCACCTCCACCAGGGGGGTGGGCAGCAGGTCCCCGATCGCCGTGGCGCATTCGTCCACGGTCGTGGCGAACACCGGCTGGGTCTGGTACAGCTCGCGGGCCATGCCGGGATACTGGCTGCCCTGGCCGGTGAACAGCCACGCCGTCGTCGGGCGATGGGTGTGCTCACCGCGAACGACGCCGGGCCGCAACCGGTTCGCCGCCAGGTCGGCCAGTCCGATGCGGGCATCGGCCGTCGACTCCACCACCAGTGCCGCGCGGTGCTCGAAGTGGGAGCGCCCGGTGCCGGCCGTGCGGCACACGTCGGCGATGTCGGCCTCCGGGTGTGCGGTCACCCATGCCTCGTAGCGCGCAGCCAGCGCCTCGAGGGCCTCGGGTGACCGTGCGGACAGCGGCAGCACACTCACGGCGGGTTCGGCGGCCGGAGCCGGCTCGGGCGCCTGTGGCGCCTCTTCGACGAGCACATGGGCGTTGGTCCCGGTGAAGCCGAACGAACTGACCCCGGCCCGGCGCGGCCGGCCGGTGGTCTGCCACGGCGTCGCGTCACCGAGCACCCGCACGGGCAGCGTGTCCCACGGGATGTGCGGCGACGGGGTGTCGAAGTGCAGGCTCTTGGGCAGCATCTCGTTCTGCAGTGACAACACGACCTTGATCAGACCTGCTGCGCCCGAGGCGGATTCGGTATGGCCGATGTTCGTCTTCACAGAGCCCATCAGCAGCGGCTCGGTGCGGGAGTCGCCGTAGGCGGCCGCGGCGGCCTGTACCTCGATCGGGTCGCCCAGCGGGGTGCCGGTGCCGTGGGCTTCCAGGTAGTCGACGTCGCTGCCGGATAGCCCGGCACGTGCGAGCACCGATCCGATCAACCGTTGCTGCGCACCACCATTGGGCACGGTCAGGCCGCTGGACGCGCCGTCCTGGTTGACTCCGCTACCGGCGATGACGGCGGCGATCGGATCGCCGTCGCGCTGAGCGTCACTGAGCCGCTTGAGTATTAGCACCCCGCAGCCTTCGCTGCGCACGTAGCCGTCGGCCGATGCGTCGAACGTCTTGCACCGGCCCACCGGCGAGAGCATCCGGGCCCGTGAGGCCGCCACCGTGGTCACCGGACTCAGCAGCACGTTGACGCCGCCGGCGACGGCCAGGTCGCAGTCCCCGGAATGCAGGGCCTGGCACGCCTGGTGCACGGCCACCAGGGCGGAGCTGCAGGCGGTGTCGACCGCGACGGCGGGCCCTTCGAGGCCGAGTGCGAAGGCCACCCGGCCGGAGATCGCGTTCAGCGCATTGCCGGTGATGAAGTGCGGCTGGATCTTGTCGATCGATTCCGCGGACAGCAGATGGGCGTACTCGTTGGCGGCGACGCCGGTGAACACACCGGTGCGGCTGCCACGCAACGATGCGGGGGATAACCCCGCGCGTTCCAAACCCTCCCAGACGGTTTCGAGCATCAACCGTTGCTGCGGTTCGATCCAGACGGCCTCGCGGGGGGAGATGCCGAAGAACTCGGGGTCGAATCCGTCGATGCCGTCGAGGAATCCGCCGAACCGCGTGTAGATCTTGCCCGGGGCGTCAGGGTCGGGGTCGTAGAACTCGTCGATGTCGAAGCGGTCCTCGGGCACCTCGCGGATCGCGTCGACTCCGCCGGCCAGCACCTCCCAGAAGGCCTCCGGGTTGGGAGCCCCGGGGAATCGGCAGGACACGGCGACGATCGCGATCGGCTCGTCGGCGCGGGCGGCCGCGACCGTGACCGGGCGCGCCGCCGGTGCGTCGGTGAGACCGAGGACGTCGCCGAGCAGGTAGTCGGCGACGGCATCGATGCGCGGGTGATCCATGGCCAACGTCGCGGGGATCTCACGACCCACCCCGGTCTCGATGCGACGGCGCAGCTCCACCGCCATCAGGGAGTCCATGCCGATGTCGAAGAAGCCGGCGTCCTCGCGGATCTCGTCGACGTCCACCCGGGTCACCTCGGCCACCGCGTCACGCAGGTAGCCGATCAGCAGCCTGCGGCGCTGCTGCACCGGCGCGTCGGTGAGGCGCTTGACCAGGTCGGTGGGCCCTCCCGTGGAGACCGACGAGACCTGCTGCGGTACCTCCTGATTGAGTTCAGCGAGGAAGCCGCGCCGGCCGGTCTGCTCGTACAGCGGAAGGAAGCGGGACCAGTCGACGCGAGCCACGACGGCCTGCGCCAGACTTGCGGCGAACGCGTCGGCGAGGCCGGCCAGCGCGTCGGCGGGCGACAGAGGCAGGACGCCACGCTCCTCCAGGCGTGCCCGGGCCTGGGCATCGGCCATCCCCGCCGATGCCCACGGTCCGAAGTTCACCGCGGTCGCGGTGATGCCGCGCTCACGCAGGGACCAGGACAGCCCGTCGAGGAAGGCGTTGGCCGCCCCGTAGGCCGTCTGCCCGAAGCTGCCCCATACCGAGGCGATCGACGATGTGCTGAGGAAGAAGTCGAGCGACAGGTCACGGGCTGCTTCGCTCAGATTCCAGGCGCCCCACACCTTCCCGGTGAAGACGCGGTCGAGCTCGGTGTCGTCCTGGGTGCTCATCGGGCTGGCCCCGATCTCGCCTGCCGCATGCACGATGCCCGCCAGAGGTGGGCGATCGGCATGGGGTGCGAGCAGTTTCGCGACGGCGTGTGCGTCGGCGACGTCGGCGGTGACGACCTCGATCTGGCAACCGTACTGGCCGGCGAGCGCGGCGATGCGCGCGCTGACAGCCTCGCTGGGCATCCGCCGGCTGGTGAGCACCAGGTGGCATGCACCGCGGGAGGCAAGGTAGGTGGCGATCTCCAGGCCGATCGAGCCGAGCCCGCCGGTGACGAGATACGTTGCGTCGGAACGGATGGGGAGTGCGTCGGTGACCGGTTGGCCGGTGCGGCGGGTCAACCGGGGCACGCGCACGCCATCAGCGCGGATCGCGAGTTGGTCCTCGCGGACGCCGATGTCTGCCCGGCTGAGCTGACCGATCAGCGCCGACCACTCCTCGGCGGTGCCGGTCCCCAGATCGGCGATGCCGCCCCACAGCGCAGGGGTTTCGAGCGCGGCGGCGCGGCCGAAGCCCCACAGGCAGCTCTGATCCGGTGCCACCACGTCGCCGTCGGCGACGCGCTGCGCGCCGCGGGTGAGCACCCAGACGGGCGCTCGCACGTCGGCCGCGGCGGCCGCGCGGAACAGCCGCCGGGTCCCCGGCAGCACGCTGTGCTGCATGCGCAGCAGGGAACGCATCGACGATTCACCGGCGTCGAGAGCGGCGACATGCAGAATGCGCAGGTTCGGCTCGTCGGCGGCCGCGCGCATCGTGGCGGCGAACGCAGCTTCCTCGGCGTCGGAGGTCGGCAGCCCGACGACGCGGTGCTGGTGGCCGCGGCCGGTGAGCAGGTCGATCAGCGGACGGATCGCGGCGGTGTCGTCGCCGACCAGGAGCCACGAGAGCGGATCGCCGGTGTCGAGGCGTGCGGCCGGGAGCGCATCCCAGCGGATCTCGTAGCGGGCGTCGCTGATCGACTGGGCGTCACGCTGCTGATTGTGTTGTGCAGCAAGTCTGCTCAGGAGATCGCGGGCGAGCGGATCGTCGGCGGAGGAGCCGAGCAGGGTGGCGAGTTCATCGATGCGGCCGTCCTCGAGCAGTGCCACCGCGGCGGTGCGCGCGCTTGCCTGCTTCGGTGCCTCGGCCTGCTCGTTCTCGTCGCGGAACCAGTACCGCCGATGTTCGAACGGGTAGGTGGGCAGGTCCAGCACGCGCGCGGTCGCGGGGGAGACTGCGCCGAAATCAGGGTGGTGGCCCAGCACGTAGGCATCGGCCAGCGCTTCGGTGATCTGCCTGCGGTCGTCGACCGTGGGCCGCAGCGACGCGATCACCCGCGGCGTGGTGGCGGGGTCCGGCCAGCCGGACAGGGCGGCCGCGGTCAGGACGGGCCGGGGTCCGATCTCCACCAGCACCTTGCAGTTCATCTCGGCCAGGGTGCGGATGCTGGCCGCGAACTGGACGGGCTGGCGGGCGTGGCGACGCCAGTAGGCACCGTCGAGGCTCGTGCTGCGGCCCAGCGCAGCTCCGGTGCGGTTGTCGATGAGGATTCGCTGTGGTGTGCCGTACGTGAATTGGTTTGCGGCGACTTCGAATTCGTCCAGGATCGGATCGAGCAGCGCGGAGTGGAAGGCGTGGCTGGTCTCGAGCCAGTCGCAGCGGATGTTGTCGGCGGCCAGCGCGGCCACTGCTTTCTCGAGGTCGGCGGCCGGGCCCGACAGCACGGTGTTGGCGCCGTTGTAGGCGGCCACCGAGAGCGTCGGAATGTCGTCGACCACGGCCTCGACCCGCTCCGCGGGGGCGAAGATCGCCGCCATCCGACCGCCGGCGGGCAGACTGCCGAAGAGCTTGCCGCGCAACGCCATCAGCCGTGCGCCGGCAGCGAGGTCGAACACGCCGGCCACGCAGGCGGCGGTGTACTGCCCGACACTGTGGCCGAGCACGACATCGGGCTGCAGACCCCACGACTGCCAGAGTCGAGCCAGCCCCATTTCCACTGCGAACAGTGCGGGTTGGGCATAGCTCGTCCGCCGCAGGGCGTCCTGGGCCTCCGCACTGTCGGTCTCGAACACGACGTCGAGAAGTGGGGTGTCGAGCAGATCGGCGACGGCGTCGGCGCACGCGTCGACCGTCGCGGCGAACACCGGTTCCGAGTCGTACAGTCCGCGCGCCATGCCCGGGTACTGACTGCCCTGGCCGGTGAACAGCCAGGCCGTCTTCGGGACGTCGTGGGCCTCGCCACGGACCAGTCCCGGTGCGGGCCGGTCGTCGGCGACGGCGTCCAGCAGGTCGAGCGCGCCGTCGCGGGTGTCGGCCACCAGGGCGGCCCGGTGCTCGGTGTGCGCGCGGGCCACTCCCGCGGTGAAGCAGACGTCGGCCAGCGTCGCCTCGGGGTGTGCGGTCCACCACTCGCGGTACGCGCCGGCGAGCGCACTCAGCGCGGTGGGCGTCTTGGCGGACAGCGGCAGCAGCTGCGGACCCTCCGCCGCCTGCCCGATGTCGCCGGGTGCGGGCAGGGGCGCCTCTTCGAGGATGACGTGGGCGTTGGTGCCGGCGAAGCCGAACGAACTCACCCCGGCGATGCGCGGCCGGTCTGCCCGGTGCCAGGGCCGGGCCTCGGTGAGCACCCGCACGGGGAGCCGATGCCACGGAATGTGCGGCGACGGGTTATCGAAGTTGAGGTGCCGGGGCAGGGTTTCGTGTTCGAGGGCGAGGATCACCTTGATGACGCCCGCGATGCCCGCGGCGGCCTCGAGATGGCCGATGTTGGTCTTGGCGGAGCCGATCAGCAGGGGACGGTCCGCCTCGCGGCCCTCACCGAGTGCGGCGCCGGCGGCCTGCGCCTCGATCGGATCACCGAGCGAGGTGCCCGTGCCGTGGGCTTCGAGGTAGTCGACGTCGCGCGGGGCGACGCCGGCGCGGCGCAGCGCGGCACCGATCACGCGCTGCTGGGCGACGCCGTTGGGCACGGTCAGACCGCCCGATGCGCCGTCCTGGTTGATCGCGCTGCCGCGAATCACCGCGCGGATGTGGTCGCCGTCGCGCACCGCGTCCTCGAGCCGCTTGATGACGACGATGCCGCAGCCCTCTCCGCGCACGTAGCCGTCGGCGGCCGCGTCGAAGGTCTTGCACCGGCCGTCGGGCGCCAGCATGTGGGCGTTGGAGAACGTGATCATCGTGGCCGGCGTCAGCAGCACGTTCGCACCGCCGGCCAACGCCAGGTCGCACTCGCCGAGCTGCAGTGCCTGGCAGGCCTGGTGGATCGCGACCAGCGACGAGCTGCAGGCGGTGTCGACGGCCACGGCCGGTCCCTGCAGGCCCAGCCGGTAGCTGATCCGCCCTGCCGCAGCGGCATTCGACGTCCCGATGGCCATGTAGGCCTCGATCTCGGGATAGTCCAGTTGATCGGACATGATGCCCAGGTAGTCGTGGGTCGCGAGGCCGACGAACACGCCGGTGTCGCTGCCCGCCAGCGTCGACGGCGCGATGCCGGCGTGCTCGAGCGCATGCCACGAGGTCTCCAGGAGCAGGCGGTGCTGCGGGTCCATCTGCCGCACTTCACGGGTGGACATGCCGAAGAACGGCGCGTCGAATCCGGTGACGTCGTCGACGAACCCGGCCCGCCGGGTCGCGACCTTGCCCGGCGCGCCCGGCTCGGCGTCGTAGAAGGCCTCGGCGTTCCAGCGGTCGGCCGGCACCTCGGAAATGGCGTCGCGGCCCTCGCGCAGCAGGTCCCAGAACGCGTCGGCGTCCGGCGATCCTGGTAACCGCGCTGCGTACCCCACGACGGCGAACCGCGGTGCCGGCTCGTTCGGATCTGCAGCGGAGACCATGCCGCTTACCCCCTCATCCGCGGTGAAACTTACTCGGCGGTCAGATTAGCGCGAGCATCGTGCAGAATGTCACTCGAATGTCATCTCTGTCGCGCCCGGCACATGGGCGCCGCCCAGGATCGCACGCGCCGAGAATCGGGTGTGATGTTGCTGAGGCGGTGCTCGCCACGGCCCGACGGACGTTCGCGTTCGGTATGTTGATCCCGCGAAAGTGCGGGCTGTCGGAACCCCTCCGCCCGGGGCCGGCAGCAATGGTGGGGAGGACCACGCGTTGCGCATCGGCACGATAACGGTTGGCACACTTGACGAGTGGTCGTTGCGTCCCGGCAAGGTCACCTCATGGCATCCGACCGCAGCGGCCAAGGACAAGGCGAGCCAGGCACCGCTGAGCCCGGTCCCGGTCAGCTACATGCAGGGTCAACATCTTCGTAACTACTGCGACCGCAAGGCTGCCGGCCTCAACTTCTCGCGCCAGATTATCGCCAGCTGCGACGTCGCCGGCCAGTGCGACATCGCGGCGATGGATCACGCGGTGAACAACTACCTGCGGCGCCACGACACGTTCCGCAGCTGGTTCCAGCCCACCGAGGACGGCAATTTTCTGCGGCGCGCGCTGGAGAACCCCGACGACATCGAATTCGTCCCCGTCGAGCACGGCCACATGACCGTCGAGCAAATTCACGCGCACGTCGTCGACATCCCCAGCCCGCTGGATTGGGGCTGCTTCACGTTCGGTGTCATCCAGGGCGAGGACCACTTCAGCTTCTTCGCGTCGATGGACCACGTACACGGCGACGCGACGTTGATCGGCACCACGATGATGGAAGCCAACGGCATGTACTCGGCGCTGAGCCTGGGTGGGGAAGCGCTGCAGCTACCCGACGCCGGCAGTTTCGATGACTTCTGCGTGCGCGAACGCGAGTACACCGATCAACTCACCACCGACTCGCCCGGCGTGACGGCGTGGCTCGACTTCGCCGAGAACAACGCCGACGGCTTCCCGGAGTTTCCGCTGCCGCTCGGCGACCCGCAGCAGGCGACGCGCAGCACGATGACATCGCTGATGTTGATGGACAGCGCGCAGACCGAGCGCTTCGAGGCCGCGTGTGCCGGCGCCGGAGCCCGGTTCGTCGGCGGGCTGTTCGCCTGCCAGGCCCAGGTCGAGCACGAGCTGAGCGGGGCGCTGACCTATTACGGCCTGACTCCCCGCGATTCGCGCAGCGCGTCGGACAACTTCATGACCCAGGGCTGGTTCACCGGTCTGATCCCGATCGTCGTGCCGATCGGCGCGGCATCGTTCGCCGACGCGGCGTGGTCGGCCCAGTCGACCTTCGACGCCGGGCTGGCCATGGCGAAGGTGCCCTACTACCGGGTGCTCGAACTGGCACCGTGGCTGCGGTGGCCGCAGGCGAACTTCCCGGTGACGAACTTCCTGCACGGGGGCGCGGCCCCGATGAACGCGATCCTCGCGGCCGGTGAGATGGGGCTCGCCGACAACATCGGCATCTACCCCGACGGCCGGTACTCCTACCAGCTGACGATCTACATCTTCCGCTACGGCGAGGGCACGGCCATGGCGATCATGCACCCGGACAACTCTGTCGCCGCCAAATCCGTCGACCGCTACATGGCGGCGATGAAGTCGGTGACGATGCGTGTCGCCGACAGTGGCCAGTGGGGACGCGTCGCCTAGCGTGAGGTACTGCGAGGGCTCGGGGGTGAGGTCGACATGCGGCGGCTAGCCGGTCTGGTGGTGCGCTTTCCGTGGGCGGTCATCGCCGTCTGGGTGGCACTGGCCGTCGCCCTGCCGCTGAGTTTCCCGTCTCTGAACGAGATGGCTCAGAAGCATCCGCTGCAGATCCTTCCCGCGGATGCGCCGTCGAGTGTCACCGCGACGAAGATGGCCGAGGCGTTCAAGGAGCCGGGTTCGGACAACCTGCTCGTCGTCGCGTTCATCAACGAATCCGGGCTCACCCGCAACGACGAGGCGGTCTACCGCAAGGTCGTCGACGCGCTGCGCGACGACGTCACCGACGTCGTGTCGGTGCAGGATTTCATCAGCACGCCGCAGCTGCGCACGTTCCTGACCAGTGACGACAAGACCACCTGGGTGCTGCCCGTGACGCTGGTCGGGGAGCTGGGCACGCCGCGCGCCTACGAGTCGTTCAACCGCGTCACCGACGTCATCTCCCATGCCACGCCGCCGCGCGGCAGCCCGCTGGTCGTGCACGTCACCGGGCCCGCCGCGACGGTCGCCGACCTGACGGTCGCGGGGCAGCAGGATCGGCTTCCGATCGAACTCGCGATCGCGATCCTGGTCCTGACCGTCCTGCTGGTGGTCTACCGCAACCCGCTCACCATGCTGCTGCCACTGATCACGATCGGGGCGTCGGTGCTGATCGCCCAGGGAGTGGTCGCGGGCTACTCGCACCTGACGGGCGCGGGGGTGTCCAACCAGTCGATCGTGTTCCTCAGCGCCATCCTGGCCGGTGCCGGCACCGACTACGCGGTGTTCCTGATCAGCCGCTACCACGACTACATCCGCGAGGGATCGGACGTCGCCGACGCCGTCACCCGCGCGATGATCTCGATCGGCAAGGTGATCACCGCGTCGGCGACCACCGTCGGCATCACGTTCCTGGCGATGAGCTTCGCGACCATGGGCGTCTTCAAGACGATCGGGGTGTCCGCGGCCATCGGCGTGGCGGTCGCGTTCCTGGCCGGCCTCACGCTGCTGCCGGCGATCATGGTGCTCGCCGGGCCGCGCGGCTGGATCGGGCCGCGCCGGGAGCTGACCGCGCAGATGTGGCGGCGTTCGGGAATCCGCATCGTGCGCCGACCGGTTCCGCACCTGATCGCCAGCGTGCTGGTGCTGGCCCTGCTCGCCGGCGCGGCGGCGTTCGGAACGTTCAATTACGACGACCGCAAGGCGGTCTCGCCGTCGGCGCCGAGTTCGGTCGGCTACGCCGCGCTGGAGCGTCACTTCCCGATCAGTCAGTCGATCCCGCAGTACGTGCTGGTGCAATCGCCGCGCGACCTGCGCTCGCCGGCTGCGCTCGCCGACCTCGAGCAGATGGCGTCGCGCATCGCGCAGCTTCCCGACGTGGGGCTGGTCAGCGGCATCACCCGCCCGCTCGGTGAGGTGCCGCCGGAGTTCCGGGCCACGTTCCAGGCCGGGATCGTCGGTGATCGGTTGGCCACCGGCTCGGCGCAGATCGGGGAGCGCCGCGGTGACCTGAACCGGCTCGCCGGCGGCGCGGACACACTGGCCGACAGCCTCGGCGACGTGCGGGCCCAGGTCAACGACATCGCCCCGAGCCTCAAGGGTTTGCTCGACACGATGTCGTCGATCCGTGTCCAGTACGGCGGCGACAAGCTGGTCCGTGACGTCGCGACCGCGGCGAAGCTGGTCGACAGCGTGAACAAGCTCGGTCTGTCGATGGGCCTGAATTTCCGCGCGGTGAAAGACATGTTCGCCTGGATCGGGCCGGTGCTGACCGCGCTGCAGGGCAACGCGACGTGCGACGCCAACCCGTCCTGCGTCGACACCCGCGCGCAGTTCGAGAAGCTCGCCGCCGCGCGCAACGACGGCCGCGTCGATGAGATCAACCAGCTTGCCGGCCAGCTGCAGGGAGTCGACGACAAGGGCAACCTCACCTCGACGGTGAACCAGCTCAACAGCATGTTCACCAAGCTGACCAAGACGATCTCCGAGCTCGGTCTGGACAGTCCGGCGGGCGCGCGCTCCGGGGTGAACGAGTTGCAGCGCAATGCCAACCGGCTCGCAGACGGCAGCCGGCAGGTCGCGGGCGGCGTTGACCAGCTGGTCGAGCAGATCCAGGTGCTGGCCGCCGGCCTCGACCAGGCGTCGACGTTCCTGCTGACGATGCGCAAGGATGCGGCGGCCTCGTCGATGGCAGGCTTCAACATCCCGGCGGAGGTGCTGGCCGCACCGGAGTTCCAGAAGGCGTCCGCGGCGTTCATCTCGCCCGACGGCCACTCCGCGCGCTATCTGGTTCAGACCAAGCTCAATCCGTTCAGCCCCGAGGCGATGGATCAGGTCAACGCGATCAACGACATCGCGCGCGGCGCGCAACCCAACACCACGCTGGCGGACGCGACGATCTCGATGGGCGGCTACCCCGCCGCCCTTCGCGACACGCGCGACTACTACCAGCAGGACATCCGGTTCATCATCGCGGTGACGCTGGTGATCGTCCTGCTGACCCTGATGGTGCTGCTGCGCTCTCTCGTCGCGCCGCTGTATCTGGTCGCCTCCGTGGTGCTCTCGTTCTTCGCCGCCATCGGGATCGGGGTGCTGACGTTCCAGTACCTGCTCGACCAACCGTTGCACTGGACCGTTCCGCCGTTGGCCTTCGTCGTGTTGGTCGCTGTCGGCGCGGACTACAACATGCTGTTCGTGTCGAGGTTGCGCGACGAGTCGCCGCACAGCGTGCGCTTCGGCGTGATCCGGGCGCTGGGGTCGACGGGCGGCGTGATCACCGCGGCCGGCTTGATCTTCGCGGCATCGATGGGCGGGTTGCTGTTCTCGTCGATCGGCATCGTGGTGCAGGGCGGCTTCGTGATCGGCGTGGGCATCCTGCTCGACACATTCGTGGTGCGCACCATCACGGTGCCCGCCATCGCTGCGCTGGTAGGGCGGGCCAACTGGTGGCCGTCGCGGGTTCAGAAGGCGGCGCCCGCCGACGATGTGGTGGAGGTGAGCTGACGTGTCCGAGGTTTCGCGCCGGCAGAAAGACTGTGTGACACTACGACAACGCGTGCTCAGCGGTCGGGAGTTGGGATCATGACGCAGACAGGTTCGTCGTCGGTGTTGTCGATGCTGCACGGTCGGGCCGCGATGCGCCCGGACGGCACCGCGTTCACCTTCACCGATTACAGCGACGATCCAGCGGGCCGCGCGCAGACACTGACCTGGTCGCAGCTGTCGCGGCGCACGATGAGTGTCGCCGCCGAGATCGCCGCGCACGGCGCCGTCGGCGATCGCGCGGTGATCCTCGCGCCGCAGGGTCTGGAGTACATCCTCGCGTTCCTCGGTGCGATGCAGGCCGGGCTCATCGCCGTGCCGCTGCCGCTGCCGCATCGCGGTTCCAGCCACGACCGGGTCAGCGCGGTGTTCGCCGACACCACACCGGCGGTGGTGCTGACGACCTCGGCCGTCAGCGCCGATGTCCGTGACTACATCGATGAGTCGCGCCTGGAAACCGCACCGACGGTGCTCCACGTCGACGCGATCGACCCGAATGCCAACGGCGCCGCGTTCACCCCGCCCGCCGCGACGCCGGAAACCGCCTATCTGCAATACAGCTCGGGGTCGACGCGGCTGCCCACCGGCGTGATGATCTCGCACCGCAACCTGTCGTCGAACTTCGAGCAATTGATGCGCAGTCTCCTCGGCGGGCGGCAGCTGCCCGACCTGACGGTCGTGTCGTGGCTGCCGTTCTACCACGACATGGGCCTGGTGCTGGGGGTCTGCGCACCCATCCTCGGCGGCTTCGCGGCGGATCTCACCAGCCCCGTGGCCTTCCTCGAACAACCGTCCCGCTGGATTCGGGCATTGGCCACCGCGAAGAACGCGTTCTCCGCGGCGCCGAACTTCGCGTTCGAGCTGGCCGCCCGCAAGACCACCGACGCCCAGCTCGCCGGTCTGGATCTCGGCAGCGTCGCCGGAATCATCAACGGAGCCGAACGCGTCGACCCGGGTACGCTAGCCCGCTTCTCGGATCGCTTCGCGCACTTCAACTTTCGTGACGACATGCTGCGGCCCTCCTACGGTCTGGCCGAAGCCACGGTGTTCGTCGCGTCGGGAGTGTGGGACGACACGGCGGTGGTGGACCGGTTCGACACCGACGAACTCTCCGCGGGCCGGGTGCAGCGGTGCCGCACCGGTGGCTCCGCGCTGGTCCGCTACGCGCTGCCCCAATCGCCGGTTCTGCGCATCGTCGACACCGACACCGGCGTGGAGTGCCCACCCGAGGTGGTCGGCGAGATCTGGGTCTGCGGCGACAACGTCGCCGCCGGGTACTGGAGCCGCACCGCCGAGGAGCAGCAGTGCTTCGGCGCCGTGGTCAGTGGGCCCTCACCCGGCACGCCCGCGGGACCGTGGCTGCGCACCGGCGATCTCGGCTTCGTCCACGACGGCGCGCTGTTCATCGTCGGCCGGATCAAGGATCTGCTGATCATCCGCGGCCGCAACCACTATCCGGAGGACATCGAGGCGACGGTCCAGGAGATCACCCGTGGCCGGGTCGCCGCGATCGCGGTTCCGGTGAACAGCACCGAGAAGCTGGTCACCGTCATCGAACTGAAGAAGCCGGCCGACATGCACCACGTGAAAAGCAGTGTGACCTCCGCGATTTCGACAGTGCACGGGCTCAGCGTCGAAGACCTCGTGTTGGTGCCACCCGGCTCGATACCGACGACGACGAGCGGCAAGGTGCGCCGCGCGGCCTGCGTGGAGCACTACCGAACCGACCAGTTCGAACGATTGGATGCCTGAGTGTCGCAACGAGACAACGACGGGGCGGGTCCGGGAGTGACGCCGGGCATGATCATGCGCCGGGCGCTGGCGTCGATGACGGCACTCATCACGGTCGCAGTGGTGGGTGGCGTGGGCCCGGGCATCGCGAACGCGGACGAGCCGCCACCGCCGCCCCCTCCCGGCTCTCCCGTGCTCGGGACGCCGGGCCGGGCGTATGCCCTCGGCGGCGCCCACGTGCTCGGCATCCCGTACGACGAATACATCATGCGCACCGGCGCCGACTGGTTCCCCGGGCTGGACCGTCAGATCGTCGACTACCCGGCCGGTCAGGTGCAGGGGCACACGTTGGAGCGGTTGTTCCCCGGCATCGGCGCGTTCGGGGAACGCTTCGTCCCGGGACTCGGGCTCGACGGCCCGAGCATCGGCGAGTCGGTCGACATCGGCACGCCCAACGTCGTCAACGCGGTGCGCCAGGGCGGGCGCGGCACAGCGATCGGGCTGTCCGAGGGTGCGATGGTGCTCAACGACGTCCAAGCCAAACTCGCCTACGATCCCGCCGCCCCGCCGCCGGATCAGCTGAGCTTCGCGATGTACGGCGATCCGGTGGGCAAGCACGCGTTCGGCGAGAGCTTCCTGACGCAGAACTTCCCCGTCGGCAGCGTGGTGCCGTCGCTCGATTACCGCATCCCGGCGCCGGTGGAAAGCCAGTACGACACCTATCAATTCGTCTCGGCCTACGACAGCATCGCGGACTGGCCGGACCGGCCGGACAACTGGATGTCGGTGGCCAACGCGATCGTCGGGCTGGCCACCGGCCACACCGCGGTCGCGTTCACCACGCCGAGCAACGTGCCACCGCAGAACATCCGGACGACCGTGAACTCTCGGGGCGCGAAGACGACGACGTTCATGATCCCTGAGGAGCACCTGCCGCTGGTGCTGCCGTTCAAGTACCTCGGCGTGGACAAGAACACGCTGATCGAACTGGACAAGGTGCTGCAGCCCTACGTCGACGCCGGGTACTCACGCAACGACGATCCGGCGACCGCGCCGATCACCGTGGACCCGGTGAACGGATACGACCCGGCCGCGGTGACCGCTCCGGCGACCCAGGCGGCGTTCGGAGGCGGTTCGGATCCGGTGTCCCAGCTCCTCGCCGGGTTGCAGTACGTGGTGAACCACCAGGGCTAGAGGCCGGCCAGTCCCACCACGACGAGGACGCCGCCGACTGCGGCCACCAGCGTGGCGACGGCCCGCCGGCCGCCGGCGCGGATGCGGTCGTGCACCGACATCACCGTGGCGCGCGTGCGGTCCGGGGCGATCAGGTAGGCCAGCAGCGGGACCTCGACGAGGGCGAACGCCACCACGTTGAACAGGATCAGTGCGCCGACTTGGACGGACGCTTCCGCGCCGGACGCCACGATCAGCGCCAGCGCGGCCAGATAGTCGACCGACGGCAACGCGATCCCCAGCCCGGCACCGCCGGCGATCCACAGCGAGCGACCGCCGAGCAGGCGCCGTATTCGCGTCAGCATCGGCCCGTCGGTCGCCGGCATCCGCCCGAGCACCCCGGCCGCGATCAGCGCCGCATTCGCGAGCACAACGGCGCCCACGACGATCTGCACCACCGGCAGGGTGAACCGCGCCGAGTCCAGTGCGGGCCGCAACACGAACAGCACCACCACCCCCACCGCGGTGCCCATCAGGAATCCGCCGGCCAGGAACGCGAGCAGCTGCAACGCAGGTCGCGGGCGGTTCACCATTACGACCGTCATGCCGATCCGGAACGGCTCGAGGCTCACCGCGAGAGCCATCAGCAGCAGCGGAATCCACATGATGGGCGTCAACTTACCGGGGGTTGTACTCAGCGGGATTCTCATCGTGGCGGTGCCCCGCGACCGCGTGTGAAGATGGGTGGTGATGAGCGGAAGACACGCGCAGGTCGACCTGAGCCCGACCTCGCTACGCGAGGCGTTCGGGCATTTCCCGACCGGCGTCATCGCGATCGCAGCGGAAATCGACGGCACCCGGGTGGGGCTGGCGGCCAGCACGTTTGTCCCCGTCTCCCTGGACCCGCCGCTGGTGTCGTTCTGCGTTCAGAACACCTCGACCACGTGGCCGCGTCTCGTCGACGCCCCTTACCTGGGCATCAGCGTGCTCGGTGAGGCTCACGACGCGGCGGCCCGGACGCTTGCTGCCAAGACGGGGGACCGGTTCGCCGGTCTGGAGACGGCGTCGACCGACCGTGGAGCGGTGTTCATCGAGGGCACCAGCGTGTGGCTGGAGAGCTCCATCGAGCAGCAGGTGCCTGCCGGCGACCACACGATCGTGGTGCTGCGGGTCAGCGGCATCACGGTGCACCCGGAGGTGGCGCCCATCGTGTTCCACCGCAGTACGTTCCGGCGGTTGGGCGCCTGAGTCTAGGGCCGGGTGCCGAGCTCGTCGCGGTAGTGGCGCACCCGATGGTCGAGCTCGGCGGCATCAGCCGTCCTGCCCTCCCGGCGCGCGAGCTCCGCCCGGCTGCTGATCTCGCGGATTGCGGTTCGAATGTCGTTGACACTCAACGGTTGATGTAGAGACACGGCGCTGCCTTTCGACGCAGATTGGCTGCTGTCCGCGAGCGTACTCCCGGAGTGTGATACCGGCCACGGTTGATTTACGGGTTCATCTGGTAGGCGCCGTCGTAGGCGGCCACCTCGTGCCACACCTTGTCGAAGCGTTCGGAGTCGGCGACGGGTTTGCGGATCGCCGAGAGCGCCCACGCCTGCTGCGCCTCGGTCGAGCTGGGCTTGCCGTGCAGTGCGACCGCATAGGCGGAGAAGTCGCGCACCATCACGTCGAAGATTTGGTCGGTCAGGTCGGCGTCGAGGTGGGTGATCTCGGCCTGCTCGAGGATCAGCTGGCCGTAGACCACCAGCGAGAAGAGGTGGCCGACGACGAGCACGAAATCCAGATCGCTCTGCTGTGCCGCGTCCGGCGCCGCGGTGGTCAGGAACTCCTTGAACGCGCCGACCTGCTCGTAGAAGCGGCCCACGTTCGCGATTCCGAGGTGGCGTTCGTAGACCGGCGCCCAGTCGGCGAACTGCACCTTCGAGGCGCCGCGGGCCGGACCCTGCGACCAGAAGAACACATCGTCGGCCGGGTCGTCGCGGGTGCCGATCTGCGGGTAGGAGGCCGGGTTGAACATGTAGTTCGGCATGAACTTGAGGATCTGCGCGACGTTGACGTGCACGGTGCCCTCGAGTCGCGGCAGCGCACCGATCAACCGGACCACCTGGCTGAAGTAGGTGTTCTTCTCGAAACCCTTGGCGGCCAGGATGTCCCACAACAGCGTGACCACCTTTTCGCCTTCGGAGGTCACCTTCGACTTCGTCACCGGGTTGAACAACAGATAGCGACGGTCCTCGGGGCCTGCGCTGCGGAAGTAGTCGATGGCGCGGTCGCTGAACAGCTTCATCGCGAGAATGCGGGCGTAGGCGTCGACGAAGCTGGCCCGCACGTGCGGGAAGATCGTGACCGGATTGCCGTAGAGGATGCGGTTGTTGGCGTGATTGATCGCCTCGTAGAACGCGTGCTCGCACATGCCGATCGACCCGCTGCACAGATTGAACTTGCCGACGTTGACGGTGTTCAGGGCCGCGGAGAACGCGTCGGGCCCAGTGACCAGGATGTCCTCCTCGTACACCGGATAATCGTGCAGCGCAAAGGTGCTGACGAACATCTGACCGTGCACGACGTTGCCGATCAGCTCGTAGTTCTCGTGCGAGCTGTCCGCGACGAACCAGACGTAGCCGTCGGACCCGTCGACGTCGCCGCGCCGCCCGAACACCGACACCATGCCGGCCACGTTGCCGTTGCCGATGTAGTACTTCTCCCCGGAAGCCCGGAACAGCACGCCCTCGTCATCGTCAGGGCGGGCGGGGGTGAGCACCAGGTCCGTGTTGTAGATGTCGGCGCCGTGTTCGCGCTCCGACAGCGCGAACGCCATCACCTCGCCGGCCTCCAGTTGCGCGGCGGCCTTCTCCTTGGCTTTGACGTTGTCGCTCTGCCAGATCGGACCGAGGCCGAGGATCGTGACCTGCTCGGCGTACCAGTAGGACAGGCCGTAGAAGCCGAGGATCTCGCTGAGCACCGCGTTGCGAGACGTGTCCCACCGCTTGTCGGGGTTGCCGCCGGCGAACTCCGACGGTGTCAGGAACGTCGCGAACAGCCGCTCACGCTTGACGAAGTCGAGGAAATCCGACACCCAGGCCGCGTCGAGGTCGTCGCGCAGCAGTCGGGTCTTGCCGCGCTCCTCGAACCACGCGATCAGCGCCTGCAGTTGCCGGCGGGACTCGGGGTCGAGCCGGTCGGAGTCGAAGGTGTGCGGGTTGAGCAGGCGCGCAGTCGGCATGCGTGCCAACGTAGCGCCCTCGGCTGTCCGTCAGGCGTGAACGTCGCGAAGTCCGACGGCGTTGCGCAGCCCGGAGCAGTTCACACAGCCCACGCAGCCGATGCAGTCGTCACAGCTGACACATCCGACGCAGGCCCGGCACCGCGCGCAGTCGACGCACGCCAGGCAGGCCAGGCATCCCCGGCACGCGATACACAGCACGGCGAGCACGCACCCTGCGATGGCGGCGCTGCCCGCCGTGGCGATGGACCCGGCCACGCCTGCGCTGCCGGCAGTCCCGATCGCCCGTGCGACGGCGGCGCTACCTGCAGTGCCCACGGAGCCGACAACGCCGACGCTGCCGGCGGTGCCGATCGATCCGGCGACGGCCGCACTGTTGACGGTGCCGATCGATCCGGCGACGGCCACGCTGTCCGTCGTCGAGATCGACCCGGCAACAGCCCGGCCGTCGGTCACGTCCGGGGCTACTTCCGCCTGAACAGCTTGTTCCCGAGCCACACCACCGGGTCGTACTTGCGATCTGCCGCACGCTCTTTCATCGGGATCAGCGCGTTGTCGGTGATCTTGATGTGCTCGGGGCACACCTCGGTGCAGCACTTGGTGATGTTGCAGTAGCCCAGGCCGTTCTCCTCCTGGGCCTGCTCGGCGCGGTGGCCGTGTGTGTCGAGCGGGTGCATGTCCAGCTCGGCCTGCCGCATCAGGTACCGCGGGCCCGAGAACGCGAGCTTGTTCTCCTCGTGGTCACGGTTGACGTGGCAGACGTTCTGACACAGGAAGCACTCGATGCACTTGCGGAACTCCTGCGACCGGTTCACGTCCTCCTGCGCCATCCGGTACTCACCGGGCTGCAGGTCCTTCGGCGGCGTGAACGACGGGATCTCCCTGGCCTTCTCGTAATTGAAGGACACGTCGGTGACGAGGTCCCGCATCACCGGGAAGGTGCGCAGCGGGGTCACGGTGACCGTCTCGTCCTCACCGAAGGTCGACATGCGCGTCATGCACGCCAGGCGCGGACGGCCGTTGATCTCCACCGAACACGATCCGCACTTGCCGGCCTTGCAGTTCCACCGCACCGCCAGGTCACCGGTCTGGGTCTGCTGCAACCGGTGGATGATGTCGAGAACGACCTCGCCCTCGTTGACCTCGACCGTGTAGTCCTTCAGTTCGCCGCCGGAGGCGTCGCCGCGCCAGACACGCATCTTCGCGTTATAGGCACCCATGTGGCTCAGCCCTTCCGTTGCGGGTGTTCGAGGAGTTCGTCGTCGGTGTAGTACTTCTCGAGCTCGGAGAGCTCGAACGTCTCCAGCAGATCGGTCCGCATCGTGGGCTGACGCTCCTTGGAGACGGCGACGTCCGGGACCACCGGGTCGTCGCCCTCGGAGCGGCACACCAGAAGGTGGTTGCGCCAGCTGGCGTCCATGGTCGGGAAGTCGTCGCGGGTGTGGCCGCCGCGGCTCTCGGTCCGCGTCATCGCCGACTTGGCCACCGACTCGCTGACCAGCAGCATGTTGCGCAGGTCCATCGCCAGGTGCCAGCCGGGGTTGAACTTTCGCTCGCCCTCGACCCTGACCCTCTTGTAGCGATCGCGCAGCTCCTGCAGCTTGTCCAGCGCCTCCTGCATCTCGTCGGCCTTGCGGATGATGCCGACCAGATTGTTCATGGTGTCCTGCATGTCCAGCTGCAGCGTGTACGGGTTCTCGGGTGACGAGCCGTCGGACGGACCGTCGAACACCGCCAGCGCCATGTCCTTGGCCGTGTCCACCGCGTCCTGGGTCACCGCGGGCCGGTCGGACATCGCGCGCACGTAGTCGGAGGCGCCGAGGCCGGCGCGGCGGCCGAACACCAGCAGGTCGGACAGCGAGTTCCCGCCGAGGCGGTTGGAACCGTGCATGCCGCCGGCACATTCACCGGCGGCGAACAGCCCCGGCGTCGCGGCCGCACCGGTGTCGGGGTCGACTTCGATACCGCCCATCACGTAGTGACAGGTGGGCCCGACTTCCATCTCGTCGGTCGTGATGTCGACCTCGGCCAGCTCGATGAACTGGTGGTACATCGACGGCAGCCGGCGCTTGATCTCCTCGGGCGTCATCCGGGAGGCGATGTCGAGATACACCCCGCCATGCGGGGTTCCGCGGCCTTCTTTGACCTCGGTGTTGATCGCGCGGGCCACCTCGTCGCGGGGCAGCAGGTCAGGGGTGCGGCGCGCCGAGTCGTTGTCCTTGAGCCACTGGTCGGCTTCCTCTTCCGATTCGGCGTACTGACCCTTGAACACGTCGGGGATGTAGTTGAACATGAACCGCTTGCCCTCGGAGTTCTTCAGCACTCCGCCGTCGCCGCGCACACCCTCGGTGACCAGGATTCCCTTCACCGACAGCGGCCAGACCATGCCGGTCGGGTGGAACTGGATGAACTCCATGTTGATCAGCGATGAGCCGGCCCGCAGCGCGAGCGCGTGCCCGTCCCCGGTGTACTCCCACGAATTCGAGGAGACCTTGTAGGACTTACCGATTCCGCCGGTCGCGAGCACCACCGCGGGCGCCTCGAACAGTACGAAGTCGCCGGTCTCGCGGTAGTAGCCGAATGCGCCGGCGATCTTGTCGCCGTCCTTGATGAGCTCGGTGATCGCGACCTCGTGGAACACCCGGATGCGCGCCTCGTAGTCGCCGAGTTCGCGCTTGTCTTCCTGCTGCAGCGAGACGATCTTCTGCTGCAACGTGCGGATGATCTCCAGACCCGTGCGGTCACCGACGTGGGCCAGCCGCGGGTAGGTGTGTCCGCCGAAGTTGCGCTGGCTGATCTTGCCGTCCTTGGTGCGGTCGAACAGCGCGCCGTAGGTCTCCAGCTCCCACACCCGGTCGGGGGCTTCCTGGGCGTGGAGCTCGGCCATCCGCCAGTTGTTCAGGAACTTGCCGCCGCGCATGGTGTCACCGAAGTGCACCTGCCAGGAGTCCTTGGTGTTGACGTTGCGCATGGCTGCCGCGCAACCACCCTCGGCCATCACCGTATGTGCCTTGCCGAACAGCGATTTCGTCACCACTGCCACGCGAAGGCCCCGCTCCCGGGCCTCGATCACGGCGCGCAGTCCCGCCCCGCCGGCACCGATGACGACGACGTCGTACTCGTGCCGTTCGATCTCTACTTCTACTTCTGCTTCATGCGAAGCCATCAACCCTCACTCGTCCTTGATCAATAGAAAAACTCTGTGCGCGTGCGCTTCTCAGCCGACGAACCGCAGATCGGAAATCGTCCCGCTGGCCACCAGCATCACGTAGAAGTCGGTGAACATCAGCGTGCCCAAGGTGACCCAGGCGTAGAGCTTGTGCCGGGTGTTGAGCTTGCTGATCTGCGTCCACATCCAGTACCGGACAGGATGTTTGGAGAAGTGCTTGAGCCGGCCGCCGGCGACGTGGCGGCAGGAGTGGCACGAGATCGTGTACACCCAGAGCATCACCACGTTGATCACGAGGATGACGTTGCCGAGCCCGAAGCCGAAGCCGCCGGGACCGTCCTCGGAGTGGAAGGCCTTGATCGCATCCCAGGTGTTGATGAGCGAGATGAGCGCCGCGATGTAGAAGAAGTAGCGGTGCAGGTTCTGCAGGATGAGCGGGAAGCGCGTCTCGCCGGTGTACTTCGCGTGGGGTTCGGCCACGGCGCAGGCGGTCGGCGACTGCCACACCGAGCGGTAGTAGGCGCCGCGGTAGTAGTAGCAGGTGATCCGGAACAGCAGCAGGAACGGCAGCGACAGCAGCGCGTACGGCAGCAGCGAGAGTGGCCCCGACGTGGGCAGGATCTGCGGCCAGAACTCACTGGCCTCGCCGCAGGCCTTGCTCAGGCAGGGTGAGTAGAACGGCGTGAGGTAGTGGTACTTCTCGACGAAGAAGTCGTCGCGCATGAACGCACGCACCGTCGCGTAGATGATGAACGCGGCGAACCCCAGGTCCGTGACGATCGGCGACTTGAGCCAGTTGTCGGTGCGCAGGGTGCGCGCCGCGATCTGCGCTCGGCCTGGGGAGAAGACGCCGGTCGCCTTGCGGTCGGCGGTGGGTGCACTCACGTTTCCCTCTCGATGAATGTTTGCGGGGCAGACCTGTCCGGCCGGCCCCGAGCTCAGCGCGTGCCGCCGAGACCCTCGTCGTCGACACCGCGCCAGAAATCGGTGTCGTACTGGGTGTCCGGAATCGCGATGCGCTCGCCGACGTGATGATGCCGGGACAGCCCGCGCGCGAGTTCCAGCTCCTCGGCGTCGATATCGAGGCGATCGATATCGTTGAGGATGCGCTCGGCATCGTTGACGATGCGACGGGTGGCAGGGCTGTCCCCGTATCGCGACGCCAGCGTGGTCACGCATCGCCGCAGGTTCCCGATCAGATCGTGAAGTTCGGCGAGCTCGGTGGTGGTGGACAAGTGACCTCCTTGGGCTGAAGGGTGTCGTGCATCACAGTACGCACTCGATGCTAGCCACATCACCCACTAATGGGGTGAGACAGATCACTTTGATGCATGGAGGTAACAATGACGCAAGACCTGCTGAAGGCCCGCGCTGAGACGTTGCTGGCGTTGCACCGGCCCGGCGATCCGGTGGTTCTGCCGACGGTCTGGGACGCGTGGTCGGCCCGGCTGGCCGAGGGGGCCGGGTTCGCCGCGTTGACCGTCGGTAGCCATCCGGTAGCCGACTCGGTCGGCAAGGCCGACAACGAGGGCATGACGTTCGACGATCTGATCACTCGCGTCGCGCAGATCACGTCAGCCACCGAGCTGCCGGTGTCGGTCGACATCGAGTCCGGCTACGCCGAAGCGCCGGCCCGGCTCATCGAGGGGCTTCTCAGCGTCGGGGCGGTAGGCCTGAACATCGAGGACACCGTCCACAGCGAGGGGGGTCGACTACGCAGCCCCGAGGAGCACGCCGAGTTGGTGGGCGCGCTGCGCTCGGCCGCCGACGCGGCCGGCGTGCACGTTGTCGTCAACGCGCGCACCGATCTGTTCCTGCGCCAGGACGGCGACGAGGCTGATCGAGTGGACCGAGCGATCGCCCGGCTGCGGTTGGCCGCCGACGCCGGGGCCGACGTTCTGTATCCGGTGGGTCTGCACGGTCCGGAGACCATGCAGCGGCTGACGTCGGAGCTACCGCTGCCGGTGAACGCGATCGGCGCACCCGACAAGGCGGATCCCGCGTCGTACGGACCTCTCGGCGTGGCGCGCATCAGCTTCGGCCCGTTCTGGCAGGCGGCACTCGCCGAGCGGGCGAAGGAGATCCTGGCGCGTTGGCGCTGACGTCAGGGGCGGTATCAGGCTCAGGTCAGTCGGTCTCGACGACCAGCACCTCGGTGTGGGCCTTGCGTTTGACGATGCGCGGTACCGAGCCGACGAGCCGCCCGACCATCGAGGTCATGCCGACACTGCCCACCACGAGCAGATCAGCGCCGACCTCTTCGGCCAGCTCGATCAGCGCATCGGCGGGTACGCCGTGGATCGCGCGCTCCTCGACAGTGCGGGCGCCCGCGGTCCGGGCGCGCTCAGCCGCGTCGCGGAGCAAGCCGTAGACGGGAGCATCACCTGCGGTGCGGTAGCCCTCGCCGCGCGGCTGGTCGGGGTCGGGGCCCGCGGCGTCATGGTGCTTCGACGAGTAGGCCGACGCGATGATCAGACGCCCGCCGGATTCTGCGGCCAGGGACGCCGCCTTGTCCACGGCGCGCAGCGAGGTGTCCGAGCCGTCGGTTCCGACGACGATGGTCTGGTACGAGGTCACGCGTTGCCCCTTTCCTGGCGTGAACTTCAGCGTACAAGTGTTCACTCGCGAAGTTACCCAGAACGGGACGATGCGAATCGGGTCAGCGATGCACGTCGGTGATCGCGACGTCGACGTCCACGTCGGTGGCGTCTCCGACGACGTCGCGGATGACCGCGAGGGCCTGCGTTCGGACGTGATCCGCGAGGACGGCCAGGTCGGTGCCGTAGAGAGCGCTGACCTCGATGCGCACCGCCTGTAGCTCGGTGTCCTCGACGGAGACGCTGAGCTCGGCCAGCTTGACGTCGGGAACGGCGCGCAGGACGCGGGCCAGGTGGGCGCGCACCACGAGATCGCTCACCTGGATACGACCGGGATTGCGGCCCGGCCGCGGATCGACGACCGTGACCGGCCACCCGGAGCGGGGGGTGGCGCGCACCGCCGCGATCACGCGGCGCTCGACAGCCGGCCAGCCGGGCTCGGGCGCCGCGCGCAGTTCCCGGGACGCCCGGGCCAGCACGTCGTAGTCGCCTATCGCCATCGTTCCAGCCTCTGTTGAAGAGTGGTTTTGGCGCGGTGATGATGCCCCCGCGCACCGTCTGGGCTCAGGCTCAGGATCGTCCCTATCTGCGGGAAGGTCAATTCCTCGACTTCTCGCAGCATCCACACTGCCCGCTGCCGGGGCGGCAGTTCGGCGAGCGCCTCCTCCAACGCACCGAGGAATTCGGTGTTCGACAGCGTGGCGAACGGGTCGGAGGACGCAGAGGAATCGACGGGATCGATGAGGCGGTCGTCGAGCGGGATCGCCCGTTTCACCCGGTGCGAGTCGGCCACCTTGCGTGAGCAGATCGCGAACAGCCACGTCCGCGGGCTCGCATCGCCGCGGAACTTGTCGATCTGCCGCCACGCGGCAACGAATGTCTCTTGCACGATGTCCTGCACCGCGGCCTCGTCGCGGGTCATCCGGCGCGCATAGCGATGCAGCGCGGGACCGTGACGGCGGATCAGGGACTCGAAGGCACTGCGGTCCCCGGCGGCTGCCGCGGCCGCCAGTTCCCGGTCGTCGACCTCGAGGTCCTCGACCAGAAGGTCGCCAACAGACATCGTCGGTATCGATCCTCTCGGCTATCCATCACGCGAAACCGCGTGACGCCGCGAGCCTAGTCATCCACGGGATCATGATGTGGGCAGTGACACACAAATCAGGGATTCGGATCGGCGGGCACGCTGCGACTCACCCTCAGTGGAGATCGAGGACAGGAGAACCATGAGCACGGAACGAGGCAAGACGACGATCGCCGACACGGTGGTCGCGAAGATCGCAGGCCTGGCGGCGCGCGAGGTGACCGGCGTGCACGCACTGGGCGGCAGCGCGACGCGTGCCGTCGGCGCGCTGCGCGACCGCATTCCCGGTGCCTCCGTCAATCACGCGCAGGGCGTGTCGGTGGAGGTCGGGGAGAAGCAGGCCGCGGTCGACGTCGACATCGTCGCCGAGTACGGCGTGTCCATCAACGATCTCGCGGCCGGTATCCGGCGTAACGTCATCGCCGCCCTCGAACGGATGACGGGCTTGGAGGTGGTCGAGGTGAACATCACGGTGCACGACGTGTACGTCGCGGACGACACGGTTGACCGTGACGTCGACGCGAAGCGCACCTCCGACGAGCTGCGGGTCGTATGACCTCCCGCGAGGCCGCCGACACCGTCGCCGACGCAGTGCTCGCCACACCGGGGGTCGCCGGGCTGCATCCCGGGATGTTCGGTGAGGTCGGCACCTACCTGCCGGGGCGGCGGGTGGACGGTGTCCGGCTCGGCGACAACGACATCGACGTGCATCTGACCGTGCGGGAAGGGGCGCCGGTGCGCGAGACCGCCGCCGCGGTCCGCGAGGCGGTGGCCCGCGAATTCCCCGGGCAGGCCGTCAACGTCACCGTGGAGGACGTCATCGCAGTCGACTCCCCGGCAGTGGATGTATCAGCGGCCGACTCACGCTCACAGCGGGTGATCGCTGTCGGTGAGCACACCGTGATGATCCCTTCACACGGCTGAACACAGCGGCAATATGCGCTTTCTAGCGTGGCCGCATGGCAACTTCACGGGTCGTGGTCGTCGGCCACGGCATGGTCGCCCACCGGTTCGTCGAGGCGCTGCGGTCGCGCGACACCGAAAATCGCTGGCAGATCACCGTGCTGGCCGAGGAACTCGACGCCGCCTACGACCGGGTCGGTCTGACGGGCTACACCGATCACTGGGAGCGTCCGCGACTTGCGTTGGCGGGCAACACCTATGCCGGTGACGAGCGGGTGGATCTGCGGCTCGGGCACCGTGTGGTCGCGCTCGACTCCGCGGCGTCGAGCGTGACCACCGCCGCCGGAGACCGATTCGGCTATGACGCGCTGGTGCTGGCGACCGGGTCGTACGCCTTCGTGCCGCCGATACCGGGCCACGACCTGCCGCTCTGTCACGTCTACCGCACCCTCGATGATCTCGACGCGATCAAGACCTACGCGCAACGCGCAGTGGCCGCCCACTCCGATGACGCCGCCGGTGTCGTCATCGGAGGCGGGTTGCTCGGGCTGGAGGCGGCCAATGCGCTGCGCGGCTTCGGGATGACTCCGCACGTCGTCGAGATGGCGCCGCGGCTGATGGCCCAGCAGCTCGACGAGGCCGGCGGAGCGCTGCTGGCCCGCATGATCGGTGACCTGGGGATCGCCGTGCACGTCGGAGTGGGTACCGAGCGCATCGAGTCAGTCGGCTCGGGAGCGCGCGTCACGCTCAGCGACGGGACCGTCGTCAACGCCGGCGTGATCGTCTTCGCCGCCGGTGTCCGACCCCGTGACGAACTCGCTCGTGAGGCCGGATTGGCCATCGCCGAGCGGGGTGGCGTGCTGACCGACACATCCTGTGCGACTCGAGATCCCCGCATCTTCGCGATCGGCGAGGTCGCCGCGATCGAGGGCCGCTGCTATGGCCTGGTGGGGCCGGGATACACGAGCGCCGAGGTCGTCGCCGACCGATTGCTTGGCGGTGCAGCGGAATTCGGTACCGCGGACATGTCGACAAAGCTCAAGCTCCTCGGGGTCGATGTCGCGAGCTTCGGCGATGCGATGGGCGTCACACCAGGTTGCCTCGACGTCGTGGTCAACGATGCGGTCGCGCAGACCTACGGCAAGCTGGTGCTCTCCGACGATGCCCGCACTCTGTTGGGTGGCATCCTGGTCGGCGATGCGTCGGCCTACGGTGTGTTGCGCCCGATGGTGGGCGAACAGCTGCCGGGAGACCCGGTGTCCTTTCTCGCGCCGGCCGGAAGCGATTCGGGTGCAGCGTCTCTGGGTGTCGGCGCTCTGCCCGAGACGGCGCAGATCTGCTCCTGCAACAACGTCTCCAAGGGCGACATCACCGAAGCGATCGGCTCGGGGTGCTGCGACGTCCCCTCGCTCAAAGCGTGCACCAAGGCGGGTACCTCGTGCGGATCGTGCGTGCCACTGCTCAAGCAGCTGCTCGAGGCGCAGGGGGTCGCGCAGTCGAAGGCGCTCTGCGAGCATTTCAGCCAGTCCCGGCCCGAGTTGTTCGAGATCATCAGTGCCACCGAGATCCGCAGCTTCTCCGGGTTGGTCGAAAGATTCGGCTCCGGAAAAGGTTGCGACATCTGCAAACCCGTCGTGGCGTCGATCCTGGCGTCGACGAGCAGCGATCACATCCTCGACGGGGAGCAGGCGTCCCTGCAGGATTCGAACGACCACTTCCTGGCCAACATCCAGCGCAACGGCAGCTATTCGGTGGTGCCGCGCGTGCCCGGCGGTGACATCACTCCTGAGCACCTGATCCTGATCGGCGAGATCGCCCGCGAATTCGGGCTCTACACCAAGATCACCGGCGGTCAGCGTATCGACATGTTCGGCGCGCGGGTCGATCAGCTCCCCGAGATCTGGCGACGGTTGGTCGAGGGCGGCATGGAATCCGGGCACGCTTACGGCAAGTCGCTACGCACGGTCAAGAGTTGCGTCGGCAGTGACTGGTGCCGCTACGGGCAACAGGATTCGGTGCAGATGGCCATTAATCTGGAACTGCGTTACCGCGGCCTGCGCGCTCCCCACAAAATCAAGATGGGCGTGTCGGGATGCGCCCGCGAATGCGCGGAGGCGCGCGGCAAGGACGTCGGCGTCATCGCCACCGAAACCGGGTGGAACCTCTACGTCGGCGGCAACGGCGGAATGACGCCGCGGCACGCCGAACTGTTGGCGGGCGATCTCGACGACGAGACGTTGGTGCGCTACATCGACCGGTTCCTGATGTTCTACATCCGCACCGCCGACCGCCTGCAACGCACCGCGCCGTGGGTGGAGGAGAAAGGGCTGGAGCACATTCGCGACGTGGTGTGCGACGACTCTCTGGGTCTGGCATCCGAATTCGAGGCCGCGGTGGCCCGGCACGTCGAGGGCTATGCGTGCGAATGGAAGGGTGTGCTCGACGACCCCGAGAAACTGGCGCGCTTCGTCTCGTTCGTCAACGCACCTGACACCGCGGACCCGACGGTCACGTTCACACAGAGTGCGGGGCGCATGGTGCCGACCCCGCTCGGATTGCCGAAGGTGGTGCAGCGGTGACGATTCTCAGCGACATCGGCAGGGTCGGTGTCTGGACCACGGCCTGCCCCTACGACGTCCTGCTACCCAACCGCGGCGTCGGGGTCTTGCTGCCCGATGGGGCGCAGGCCGCGCTGTTCCGCCTCGACGACGGCAGCGTGCACGCGGTCGGCAACATCGACCCGTTCACCGGCGCGGCGGTGATGTCGCGGGGCATCGTCGGCGATCGGGGCGGGCGCGCCACGGTGCAGTCGCCGCTGAAGAAGCAGGCGTTCGCCCTCGACGACGGGGTGTGCCTGGACGATCCGACCTACGAGCTGCCCGTGTACGCCACGCGGATCACCCCGGCCGGCGACGTCGAAGTGGGCTCACCACCCGCGGCGCAGGATTAGGGACTTTCGGCCCGCGACACCGGGCTGACAACTACCTAACGTCGTAGGCATGACGTATGTGATCGGTAGCGCGTGCAGGGACATCGTCGACAAATCCTGTGTGCAGGAGTGCCCCGCCGACTGCATCTACGAGGGCGCGCGGGCGATGTACATCAACCCCAACGAGTGCGTGGACTGCGGCGCGTGCCGGCTCGCGTGCCGCGTCGACGCCATCTACTACGAAACCGACCTGCCCGACGAGGAATTCGCGCATCTCGAGGACAATGCGGCGTTCTTCAGTGCGGTGCTGCCCGGCCGCGACGCTCCCATCGGGGACCCGGGTGGCGCGGCCGCACTGGGCCGGATCGGCGTCGACACCCCGCTGGTGGCCGCGCAGCCGCCGTCGCTGACAACTCACCCCTGACGGGCGGGGCTCGGCAGCCTGGCCCGGAGGAAGCGCTGGGCGATCAGCCGGGTGATGCCGGGGTGCCGGCCCAGCGGCTCGGTCACGACATCGGCGCCGCTGTTGCGCAGTCGATCCTGGAACAGCCCTTCGGACAACAGATATGACGCGACGACAACGCGTCGGCCGGGCTGGCGCAGAGCCGTGACGGCATCGGCCACCCGGGGTTCTCCGGTCGCGGCGAACGCGAGTTCCACCCGGGTACCGATCGTCGCCGACACCCACGCCGCCGTGGTGTGCAGATCGCGCAGCGCGGCCGGATCCGAGGTGCCGGCGGCCGCGAGGATGACCGAATCATCGGTACGCCAGCCTGATTCGACGAGCCGCTCGACGACGACACGTACCAGCGCAGGATCCGGTCCCAGTGCGGGAGTCACGGTGACGGCAGGGTGGTCACTGGCGCCCACGTGCGCCGGGATGTCGGTGCTCACGTGGTAGCCGCGCGCCAGGAATGCCGGCACCAGCACAGCCGGCTCGCCGGCGTGGGCGTCGAGTACTTCGGTCGGCGTGGGGCCGATGACATCGACGAACGCCACATGGACGGGGTTCTTCACCAGCTCCGACACCCGGGCGGCGAGGTCACCGATCAGCTCCACGCCCTGCGGCTTGCGGGTGCCGTGGGCCACCAGGACGTAGCTCATGACGCGTATGCCTCGTCGACCGGCAGCCGGTAGCCGCGTTTGACCACAGTGGCAACCATCTTCTTGTCTCCCAACGCGGTTCGCAAACGCAGGACTGCTGTTTCGACGGCGTGGGTGTCGGTGCCGCTGCCGGGAAGGGCGCGCAGCAGATCGGCTCGCGACACCACCGCACCGGGGTGCTGGGCCAACGCGCGGATGGTGGCCATCGCCGCCGGTGACATCGCCTTGACGGCCCCGTCGACCAGCACACAGTTGCCCCTGATCTCGAGCAGGTGCCCGGCCACTCGTACGGTGCGGGCCTGCAGTAGTGGTAGTTCGTCAGTGATGTGACGGGCCAACGCGCCCAATCGCATTCGCTCCGGCGCGGAGGTCGGTACCCCGAGGCGCACCAGCGGGCGGGCGGTCACCGGGCCGACACACATGGCGTGCACGCTGCCGCGCAGGGCGGCCAGCAGTTCGTCTTCGACGCCGAGCTCCTGGGCCCGCATCAACACCGAGGCCACTGCGGGTGCGGAGGTGAAGCTGACGGCGTCGAACTTCTCCTCGGCGATCCCGACGACGAGGGCGTCGAAGTCACCGTGCCGCGGCGCCGGGTGCCAGCGGTACACGCGGATGGGCACCACGTCGGCGCCGGCAGCGCGCATTTCGTCGAGGAATTCGGGGAACGGGTCCCAGTCGGCTGTCGCGCCGTGCAGCTGCACCGCGATGCGGGCCCCGGCGATGCCGCCCTCGAGCAGGTAGTGCAGCACTTCACGGGAGGATTCCGAATCCGGCGACCACTCCTCGGGCAGGCCGGCCGCTCGTAGCGCCCCGGTGGCCTTCGGGCCGCGGGACACCACGCGGGCCTTGCTCAGGGCCGCGGTGAGCTCGGGGGCCAGGCCCCAGCCGTCGGCCGCGGCCATCCAGCCGCGCAGCCCGATACCGGTCGTGGCCACGACGATGTCCGGTGGTTCGTCGATGAGGGCCTGAGTGCGTTGGCGCAGCTCGTCGTCGTCGGGCAGCGGCACCATCTCGATGGCGGCCGCGCTGGTGACGGTCGCACCGCGGCGGGTCAGGAGGGCGGCGAGCTCGTCGGCGCGCCGTGCTGAGGTCACCGCGACTCGGAATCCGGTGAGCGGCGACCAGTCCGGCTCACTCATGACCACTGTCTATTCAGTCCGTGTTTCGCGCCGGTTACTCCGTCGTTGCTGTGCGGTGTCACCGCCGGACAGGCCGTGAATTTGTGCTCACCGCCGGTGTGCGCTGCGTGTGAGGCCTCACCAGACGTCGCCGTCGCGCCAGTCGCAGGCGAGGTCGCCGGCCGCGTCGAGGTCGACGGACGAGGTCACCGGCAGGACGAAGACGCTGCTGTCGTCGTCCGGGGTGCGCATCAGGCCACTCGGGGTCAGCACCGACGTCGTGCCGGGCCACGGCGTCCAGCCCCGGCTCGAGTACAGCGGCCGCCCCAGATCGCTGGTGCTCAGCGCGCCGATGACGTAGGCGCCGCGGATCACCTGCTCGGCGGCCTCCATCAGCGCGTGCGCCAAGCCCTGACCGCGGTGGTCCTCCCGTACCGCCACTGCTTCGACGTAACCGCACCGCAGTGCCGTGTCATGGTGCAGCAGCCGCCTCTGGACCACTGCGGCGTGGCCGACGATCGCCCCGCGCTGACAGATCACCGCGTGCATACCGCCCAGTGCATGCTCCCAGTCGGTGTCGGAGAACTCACCGTCGTATGCCTCGGTGAGCATCCGCCGGGCATCGGCGCGGAGGTCGTCGTCGAGATCGGAGGTGTGGACGAGGCGGGCACGCACACCTGCAGGTCTACCAGGCGAGGCCCTTGTCCGGTGGTGAGAACGGCGCCCTCGGGCGCGCCCAGTGCAGCCGTACCGTCTGGCCCGGCCGGGCCTGCGCGATGGCGTCGACGTCGTCGTCGACGACGACGCCGATCACCGGGTAGCCGCCGGTGACCGGATGGTCGGGGCCGAGTATCACGGGAAAGCCGTTGGGCGGCACTTGAATCGACCCTCGCATTGCGCCTTCGCTGGGTAGCTGGCGGTCCGGCCAGCGGTACTCCAGCGGCATGCCGACCAGCCGGACCCCCACGCGGTCGCTGCGGTCGGTGACCTGCCAGTTGGTGCGAACGAGGACGTCGGGGTCGAGGAACCAGTCGTCGCGGGGCCCGGGGACCACCCGGAGCTCGATGACGTCGTCGTCGAGTGCGGCGACCGGCGCCTGGTCGAGCTCGGGGAACTCGTCGGTGTGTTCGCCGACGCGCAGCACGTCCCCGGATGTCAGCGGGCGGGGTCCGATCGAGGAGAGTACGTCGTAGCTTCGCGATCCGAGCACCGGGTCGACGTCGAATCCGCCGCGTACCGCGAGATAGGACCGCAGACCCGTGCGGGCAGGCCCGAGGGAGATCGTCTCGCCGGCGCGGACGTGGTGAACACTGTTGGTGCCGAACGGGATTGCGTTGACCGCCGGGTCGGTGTCGGCGCCGGTCACCGCGACGGTGACGTCGCCGCCGCACACCCGCGCGGTGAACCCGCCCAGCGTGGCCTCGACAGTGGCTCGGTCGTCGGGGTTGGCCACCAGCCGGTTGGCCAGCGTGTGGGAGCGCCGGTCGGCGGCCCCGGAGCGGGTCACTCCGAGGTGGGACAGACCCGGTCTACCGAGATCCTCGACCAGGGCCAGCGGGCCCGGTTGCAAGATCTCCAGTGTCACCCCGGTCACGGCGTCACCGCCCGGAACTGCACCCACTGCCCCGGTGTCAGCAGCGCGGGTTCGTCACGATCGATGTCCCACAGCACCGCGTTGGTCCGCCCGATGAGCTGCCAGCCACCGGGCGATTCCCGAGGGTAGACGCCGCTGAACGAACCCGCGAGCGCGACCGCACCGACGGGCACCTTGGTCCGGGGTTCGGCGCGCCGGGGGACTTGGAGTCGTTCGTCGCCGTCGAGCAGGTAGCCGAAACCCGGTGCGAATCCGCAGAATCCGACGCGCCAGGGCCGGCCTGTGTGCGCGGCGACGACCTCGTCGACAGACAGGCCGGTCAGCCGGGCGACCTCGTCGAGATCCGCTCCGTCGTAGATCACGTGCAGGACGACGTCGGCCTCGTCAGGGGGAGAGCCCGCGTCGGCGATGCTGTCGGCGCCGGGCGTGACCCGGCCGAGCCGCTGACGCACCGGGGCCTGACAGGCGCTGTCGGCGAGGATGATCAGGACGGTCTGGGCAGCGGTCACCAGGTCCACCACGCCGGGTAGCTCGGCCGCGCGCAGGGCCTCCGTCCAGGCCAGCACCTCGGCCGTCGTGCCGAATTCCAGGAGCAGCGCCCGATCGCCGTAGTCGTGCACCGCGGCTGCTGTCACACCCATCTGCCAACGCTACCGTCGAACGCACGGTTGAATGCACGAATGGGTGGGGGGTCGGCGCGCGCCGGCGCGCTGATGACGGTGACCGCCATGGTCTCGGTACAGCTGGGTATGGCGGTCGCGGTCAAGCTGATCGACCACATCGGCTCCGACGGCACCGCGTGGCTGCGGCTGGCATGGGCGGGGTTGATCCTGCTTCTCTGGGTGCGGCCGCGCCCGTCGGCGTTCACCGCCAAGACCTTCGGCATGTGCGTGGTGCTCGGCGTGGTGAGTGCCGCGGTGTCGCTGTTCTTCATGGCGTCGCTGGACCGATTGCCGCTCGGCACCGCGACCGCGCTGGAGTTCCTCGGCCCGCTCACGGTCGCCGCCGCGCACGGTCGCGGGCTCGCGCGGGTGCTGTGGCCGGGGCTGGCCGCACTCGGGGTGATCCTGCTCAGCCAGCCCTTCAGCGGTGGCGTCGACCTCAAGGGCGTGATGCTGGCGCTCGCCGCGGGTGCGGCGTGGGCGCTCTACATCCTGCTGACCCAGAATGTCGGCGATCAGGTCGCGGGGGTGACCGGGCTGGCGGTGTCGATGCCCATCGCGGGTCTGGTATCGACGTTCACCGTCAGCTCGACGGTGTTCGAGCGGATGACGTGGCAGGTGGTTCTCATCGGCCTGGGTATGGCGATCCTGCTGCCGGTGGTCCCGTTCGTGCTCGAGCTGCTGGCGCTGCGCCGGTTGACGACGGCGGCGTTCGGCACGCTGATGTGTCTAGAGCCGGCGCTGGCGTTCGTCGTCGGCTTCACGCTGCTGGATCAGGAGCTCGGTGTCTCCGCGATCATCGGCATCTTCGTGGTGGTGATCGCCGGGGTGGGTGCGGCGCGCAGCGGTGGCCGGCAGGCTGACATGCACATCGAGGTCGGTTAGCCCACCAGCTGATACGTGGGCTCTCGGCGCTTGATCACCGCGATCACCCGGTAGGTGATCGGCAGCATGACGACCTCGACCGCGGTCTTGTAGACCCAACCGAGCGCGGTGTAGACGGCGAAGTCCTTGAACGTCGAGATGCCGATAGCGCTCGCGGCGATGGTGCAGAACACCAGGGTGTCGCCGAGCTGACCGACGAAGGTCGACCCCACCAGCCGGGCCCACAGGTGCTTCTCCTTGGTGCGCTCCTTGATCGCCACCACCACCCAGGCGTTGAGCGTCTGACCCACGATGAAGCCGGCGAGCCCGGCCACGATCAGCTGGGTGTAGGCGTGCACGACGTTCTCGAAGTGTTCCTGGTTGGTGTAGAAGTCCGCGGCGGGCAGATAGATGGTCACCCAGAAGGCAAGGGCAGCAAGGATGTTCATCGCGAACCCGGCGAAAATGGCGCGTCGGGCGGCCTTGAACCCGTACACCTCGCTCAGCACGTCGCCGATCACATAGGTCAGCGGGAACACGATGAAGCCGCCGTCGGTGATGATCGGTCCGAACGCGACGCCCTTGGTGGCGGTCACGTTGGAGATGATCACCAGTGCGGTGAACACAGCGACGAGGATCGGATAGTAGGCCGAGCCGACGCGCGCGAAGGTGGCGTGCTCTGCGGTCTGGGGCTCGGTCACCGGCCCATTAGATCAGCTCAGCGCGGCCGCGATCAGCGGTGGCAGTTTGTCGACCACGATGGGATAGGACAGCACCGAGGCGTAGGCGATCGCGCCGGCGAGCTCTTTTCCGGTGAACACGGTGTGCTTTCGGGTGGTCGCCCGTGCCGCGGCGACGATGGGATCGGCCAGCAACGCCGCCTGCTCCTCGTCGCTCTCCGTGGTCCAGATCACGACATCGGCAGAGTCGAGCACGCGCGCGAGCCGGTCCCGCGCGATGGTGCCGTCAGCGTCGACGAGGGTCAGACCCATGTCGGTGAGGAACGCCCGCCGCCAGGCCGGGCCGGTGACGCGCGCGCCTGCGTCGTCGACCCGGCCGTCGAGCATCAGCACGGTCTTGTCCGCGAACTCCGGGTGGTCGTCCTTGACCTTCTTCAGCGATGCGTCGATGTCCGAGACCATCTTCGTCATGTCGTCGTGATGGAAGGTGGCCTGTCCGATCAGCGCAGCCTGATCGCGCCAGGGCTCGAAGAAGGCATTACGGCCGGACTGTGCGATGGTCGGCGCGATGGCCGTCAAGGCCTGGTAGGTGTCCTGGTCGAGGCCTGCGTTGGTCGCGACGATGAGGTCGGGCCGCGCCGCGGCGATCTGTTCGACCTGGATGCCGTCGGCCAGAGACAAGACCGCGGGCGTCGCGCCGCCCAGTCGCGCCTGCGCCCAGGGCCAGACGCCGAAGGGCTCCCCGCCAAACCAGTCGGTGATGGCGACGGGCACCACGCCGAGCGCCAGCAGGTCGTCGGCGTCGTTGAGCCCCGCGCTCACGACGCGCGTCGGAGGTTTGGGGATCTTGGTCTCGCCGAAAGCGTGGGTCACGGTGACTGAACCGTCGGAGGCCACCGCACCCGGCTTTTCGGATCGACAGGCGGTCAGCACCGCCGCCACGGCCGTCAATGCCAGAACGTTCCGCCGGGTCCACACTTCGGGCACCCGGCGAGAATATAGAGCCCGTCTCGAGGTTGCCGGATATTGCCGAGCTATGACGTGAGCGGCAGCCCGTCGTCGAGGAAGTCGAGTCCGGCGACGATCGCGGCCGGATCGATGGGGGTGTTGTGCAGCGCGGCCATCATGACGCCGGTCATCGCGCCCGCGGTGATGCGCAGGCGGGGGTCGTCCGCCGGCAGGCCGACTCTAATAGCGAGGCCGTCGGTGATCAGCTCGATCGTCTCGATGTAGGTCATGTAGAGCGCGCCATGTGCTTCCGGCAACGAATACAGCAGCCGCTGGCGGGCCATCTCGTCGGCCCATTCGGGTTCGTCGATGCCGGCGAACATCTGCTCGACGGCGCACCGGTAGGCCGCGATGGGAGAGAGTTCGGCGGGCGCCGCCAGGAACAGTTCGATGACCGGCTCCGTCAACTGATCGGGGATCAGCAGCGCGGCTTTGGTGGGGAAGTAGCGGAAGAAGGTGCGCGGCGAGATGTCGGCCGCTGCGGCGATCTGCTCGACAGTCGTGTTGGGGTAGCCGAATTGCTCGAAGAGCCGGAAAGCGGCGCATCGCACCGCTTCGCGGGTCTGACGCTTCTTGCGTTCGCGAAGCCCCTCAGTGTGTTTCAGGGACATTCACAGATCATGGCGCAGTCATCCCCAGACTTCTGCCGATCGGTTCAGCTGAGCACAAGTGTCACACTTAGCGCGATCATCACTGCCGCGATGGTCCCGTCGAGCACCTGCCACGTGCGCGGCGAGGCGAAGTAGCCGCGCAGTCGCGTGGCCCCGAAGCCCAGCGCGGTGAACCAGACGGCGCTGGCCGTCACGGCGCCGACCCCGAACAGCCACCGCTGATCGCGGTGCTCGTTCGCCAGGGTGCCGAGCAGGACCACGGTGTCGAGATACACGTGCGGGTTGAGGAAAGTCAGCGCGAGGCAGGTGGCGAGGACACCGGCCAGTCGCGCGGGCTTGGCGTCGGCGGGGGTCAACGCCCCGGGTCGCAGCGCTCTGCGTGCCGCGAGGAGTCCGTAGACCAACAGGAATGCAGCACCGCCGTAGGTCGCGACGTCGACTAGTCGCGGGTGCGCGCTGACCAGCGCCCCGAAGCCCGCGATTCCGGCGGCGATGAGGACGAGGTCGGACACGGTGCAGAGGGCGACGACGGGCAGGACGTGTTCACCGCGGATGCCCTGGCGAAGCACGAAGGCGTTCTGTGCGCCGATCGCCGCGATCAGTGCCATCGACGTGGCGAAGCCGGTCAGCAACACCAGCGACGAAGCGTTCATGACTGTGACGATAGGTAGCTGTCTCTGACCAATACAGCTAAAGATTCTTAAGATGAATCAGTATGGCTAATGCGTGCTGGACGTCTTGCGGCTGCCGTGTACTGCACTGTTGAGCTTTCCTCGGGCAGAAGTGTGCGATGTTTACGAGCGTCCAGTCACCGACGATCACTGAACGGAAAGAACTGGAGCTGTTTCCATGGCCGTCGTCGCAGGAGTCGACAGTTCGACCCAGTCCTGCAAGGTCGAACTGCGCCGGCTCGACGACGGCGCGCTGCTCGGCAGGGGCGCAGCCCCGCACCCCCCGGCGTTCGCGCCATGCAGCGAGCAGTGGCCCAGCGATTGGTGGGATGCCTTCGAGGCAGCCTTCGCTCAAGCGGTGACCACCGCCGGCATCGCTGCCCGCGAGGTCGTCGCGATCTCCTTTGCCGCACAATGCCACGGCCTGGTTGCCCTCGCCGACGACGACTCAGTCATCCGGCCTGCCAAGCTGTGGAACGACACCACCTCCGCACCGCAGCTCGACCGGCTCCGCGAACGGATCGGCGACAAGGCCTGGGTCGACGCGGTCGGATCGCTGCCGACCGCGGCTTTCACCCTCAGTAAACTCGCCTGGCTTGCCGAGCGGGAGCCAGCGGGCTTCTCGCGGCTGGCCAAGATCTGCCTGCCCCACGATTGGCTGACCCGCCAACTCACCGGCGCGCACATCACCGACCGCTCCGAGGCCTCCGGAACCGGCTACTACAGTGCCGCCGAGGGTCGTTATCTGCCCGAGTATCTGCGGCTGATCGACGCTGACCGGTCGTGGAGCACCATGCTCCCCACGGTCTTGGGACCCAACGACGCTGCTGGTACCGCGACCTCCAACGCCGCAAGGCGTCTGGGCGTGCGCGCCGATCTCGTCGTCGGCGCCGGTGGCGGTGATCAGCACGCTGCAGCGCTGGGGCTCGCAGTCGAACCCGGCGACGTCGTCTTCGCCTTGGGAACCTCCGGCGTGGTTTACACCGTCAGCGCCGCACCAGTATTCGACCCAACAGGGACCGTTGACGGGGTCGCGGACATGGCCGGCGGCTACCTACCGCTGGTATCGACACTCAACGCCGCACGGGTGACCGACTGGGTGCAGCGCATCCTGGGCGTCGACCACGCCGAATTGGCCAGGATGGCGCTGGCCGCAGACCCCGGTCGCGCTCCAGTGTTCGCGGCCTTCCTCGACGGGGAACGGAAGCCCAACCGGCCTGACGCCACCGGTGTGCTGGCCGGCATCACCGCGGCGACGTCACGAGACGAGCTCGCCCGCGCCGCCCACGAAGGCGTCTTGCTGGGTCTGCTGCTTGGCCTGCGCAGCATCGCGGCCGCCGGTGTGGCCACCGATGGACGCATCCTCGTGACCGGCGGCGGATCCCGCTCGCCGGCCTACCGCCAGATCCTGGCCGACCTCACCGGCCGCGCCGTTCAGGTCGCCGACCCCATCGACGCCGACGAAGCCACCGCGCGTGGCGCCGCCGTTCAAGCCGCCGCCGTCGCTCTGGGCAGCTCGGTCACCGACGTCCGCCGCGACTGGGCGCCGTCGACGCAGGTGATGGCTACTCCACGCCCGAGCACAGAGCACCTGCGCGAATGGCTGTTCGAACGCTATCTGCGCACCGTCCGCGTTGACTCACTAGAAATGCGCGCAAATGGGCGGGCCGTTGCCTCATCAGAAATGCGCGCGTAGGCCCAGTAGATGGGGTTGACGTTGACCGAGCGCCGAGCAATCACCGAGGCGGCTGCGAAGCGCTATCAGCTGGCAAGCAAGGGCGTCAAAGGTCGGATCCTCGACGAGTTGTGCGCCAACACCGGGTGGCATAGGAGTCACGCCCGCAAGGCGCTGAAACAGGCGCTGGTGCCCAGGATTGTGGCCAGGCGCAGCCCGCGTCCTGTGAAATACGGGCCGGAAGTCATCGCAGCGTTGACGGTCTGTTGGCAGGTCTTGGAGATGCCGGCCGGCAAGCGGCTGGCGCCGATGCTCGGTGAGCTGGTGGCGGTGTTGCGGCGTTTCGGAGAGCTGACCATTACCGAGGACACCGCGGCATTGCTGACCTCGATGTCGGCGGCCACCATCGACCGCAGACTTGCCGGTGAACGCGCCAACCGCCAGCTCAGAGGGCATGTGGGCACGAAGCCAGGATCGCTGCTCAAGACCCAGATACCGGTACGCACCTGGGCGGAGTGGGACGACGCCCAACCCGGGTTCGTCGAGATCGACCTGGTCTTCCATGACGGCGGCGACCGCGGTGGCGGCCATGCATTCACCTTGACCGTCACCGATGTCGCGACCGGCTGGACCGAAAATCGATCCGTACCGAGCAAATCCGCCAAAAATGTGGTGGCGGCTCTTAACGACATCGCTAACACGATGCCGTTTCCGATCATCGGAGTGGATTCCGACAACGGATACGAGTTCATCAACGGTCACCTGCTGTCGTGGTGCGAGCGGCGCCATGTCACCTTCACCCGGGCGAGACCAGGCAACAAAAACGATGGCTGTCATGTCGAGCAGAAAAATTGGGCCGTGGTGCGTTCAGTCGTGGGTTACTACCGCTACGACACCGCCGCGGAGCTGTTGTTGCTCAACGAGATCTGGCGTTTGCATTCGAAGCTGGCCAACTACTTCTGCCCGCAGCAGAAACTGATCTCCAAGACTCGTCGCGGTGCCAAAGTTTCCAAGAAACACGACCAGGCGACCACGCCGTACCGGCGTGCGATCGATCACCAGACCATGACGGTTCAACGCGTCATAGCGCTCAAGCGGATCTACTCGCTCATCAATCCCGCCGCCACACGGCGCCAACTCCACGCCTTGACCGTCCAACTTTTCACCCTCGCCACCAGCAAACCCACTAACGACGGCCAACCGGCCATCACCAAGCGCGCACGCTCACGTGAGGCAACGACCACTCCTACGCGCGCATCTTGACGTGAGGCAACAGGCCGTCGACTGGGGCGATCTCGACAGCGTCGCTCGCACCCCACCGCCAACGCCCCCTGGGTCCGCGGCGGCGGCGCGGTGAATCGATCAGTCATGCCCGCATCCCACGTCATTCCGCTCAATGACAGTCTCATCCGCCGGCTGCAGGACCTGCCGGAGCCGATCGACTTGGCGGGCAGTCTTTACGCCCTGCCTGCACCAGACCGCCGGGCCGCCGCCACGCTGCTGGGGCGGCGAGGCATCGGGATCCACGCCGATGTCTTCGGCGACGTCACAACCGGTGTCAGCATCGACTTGATCACGGAGATGGCTGACACCGCAACCGGTTTCGTCGATGTTCACCTACTCGATGCCGCTGCCCACGATGCGGCGTTCGCCGCAGTGTGCCGGCCGGGAATCTCACGGATCACCTTCCCCTTCGAGGGGCTACACGACACCGAGGCCATCGCCGGACGCATCCGCGCAATCGGTGCCCAGGCCTGGCTGGCGGTCTCCCCGGCAACAACGTTCGACCAGTGCCGCGATGCTCTGGCCCACGTCGACGGACTACTGGTCATGCTGATCGAACCGGGCACGAGCCAGGCCGCCGACACTTCGAACCTCACCAAGAACGTCGATGCCCACAGTGCCCATCTGCCCAACGGCGTCGACGGCGGGGTGGGAGAAGACATCCTCGATCAGGTCCACCGGTCCGGCGCCGGGTATCTCGTCGTCGGTCGCAGACTGTTCGTGAGCCCCGACGACCGACCAGGGAGAAGTTTTCGGTGAACCCCCTCAATCTCGTTCGCGAGGAACTGAACACGGTCTTGCGCGCGATCGACCCCGCCGTCCTCACCGGGTTGGCCGACCATTTCGCCGACCGCACCCAACGCTGGTTCGTCTCCGGGCAAGGGCGATCGCGGCTGGTGGCCGGCATGGCCGCGATGCGGCTCATGCACATCGGCTTCGAAACCCATCTCGTGGGAGAGGTCACCGCACCCTCGATCGGCACCGGCGATGCCCTGCTGATGCTCTCGGCGTCTGGCGAGACCCCGGTGTCACTGCACCTGGCTCGTCGCGCCGCCGACGCGGGCGCCTACGTCCTGGCCATCTCCACGAAAGCCACCAGCTCGCTGGCTGACATCGCCAACCACGTGGTAGTCGTCCCCGTGATCACCACGAGCCAATTCGGAGGCTCGCTGTTCGAACAGAGCTCACTGCTGCTACTCGATGCCGTGGTCGTCGAACTCACCCACGACAACCCCGGTGCCCTGGACATCATGCGCCAGAACCACACCAATCTCGAATGACGTCAATACTCTTCACGTGAGCGCTGAGAACCCACACGGCGATGTCACCGCCGGGCATCTAATCGCTTGGTGGGCAACCCAATTCAGCTGCAACAGCTGTCATGGCGGCCGCCGCGGCGTCCACCGTCAGCAGGGCGTTGCCCGCGACGACGTGCAGCCCGTAGGCGTCTTCGAGCGCGACGAACGTCATCGCGAGCTGATCGTCGTCGAGGTTCGGGGTGAACGCGCCGCTTCGTCTGCCCGCGGCGAAGATGCCGAGATAGGTGGCGGTCTGGCGGAGGTACATCTTCTGCACGAGTTCGTCGTGCAGAGCGGAATTGCCTGCGAGGAAGTCGAATTCGTACAGCAACCGCATCAGCGCGTCGTCGGGTCCGCTGGGTAGGCCCGCGCGGATTGCGATCCCGAGTTGCCTTCGCGGGTCGTCGGTCTCGCCGACCAGACGGTCGCGCTCGTCGCAGAATCGTTCCACGCCGGCGGAATGCGCCTCCACGAGCAGTGCGTCGAGGTCGTCGTAGTAGTAGAGCACCGTGCCGCGGCTCAGTCCGGCCTGTTCGGCGACGTCGGTGAGGGACAGCGAGCGCAGGCCGCGCTTGTGGCCGGCGCTGTAGGTGGCCTCGATGAGGGCCTGTCGGCGGGCACCCTGATTACGCGGTCGAGCCATGGGTTGACAGTAATCGAGGTCACATGTCACATTCTTCGACGTTACTGTCAAATAATTATTCACCCGACGTCTGGACCCGACATGACCCGATCGACGACGCCCCCCGGCGTCACCGGCCAGCCGCCCGCGACCTACGACGGCGTGCTCTCGCGCTCGCTCGGCGTGGGCGGCAACGTCCTGATCACGCTGTCGGGCATTTCGCCGGCCTCCAGCGTCTTCGTCCTCGGTGGCGCCGCGCTGGCCGCCTACGGCACGGGGGTGTTCTGGGGCTTTGCGATCGCCGGTGTGATCAGCCTGCTGATCGCGCTCTGCTACGCCGAGCTCGCATCCCGCCATCCCGTCGCGGGCGGTGACTACTCGCTGGTCAGCCGAACCCTCGGCCCCGCAACGGGTGTCGCGGTGTTCTTCGTCGGCCTGGTCACGCTGCCGCTGATCGTGGCGATCTTCGCGCTGGGCGTCGCCGACTATCTCGGCGTCGCGATCGGAGGCCTGGACCCGCTGTGGACGGCGATCGTCGTGACGGTGCTGGCCACGGCGACGGCGTGCCTGAACATCCGCGCCAACGCGTGGGTCACCGGCGCGTTTCTGTTCGTGGAGATGGCCGCACTCGCGCTGCTGGCCGTCCTCGGCTTCGTGCACGTCGAGCGGCCGGTCAGTGCCTTGCTCGATCCGCAGGCGTTCGACGCCGCGACGGGTGGCCTGGCGCCGCTGGGAATCGCCGGCCTCGTCATCGCCGTCACGCAGGGGATCTTCTCCTACAACGGCTACGGCGGAGCGGTGTACTTCGCCGAGGAGACGAAGAACGCCAGGCGGGCCGTCGCCCGCGCGGTGCTGTGGAGCGCCGCGATCACGATCGCAGCGGAGATCGTTCCGCTGGCCGCCATCCTTCTCGGCACGGGTTCACTGACGGATCTGTTCGGGTCGGATCTGCCGGTCGAGGCGTTCCTCGAGGAGCGCGCTGGACACGCCGTGACGGTGTTCGTGCTGGTGTCGATCGCGCTGGCGATCGTCAACGCGATCATCGCGATCGCACTACAGTCCGGGCGTCTGCTGTTCGCCGCGGCACGCGATCAGGCCCTGCCCGCCTCGCTCGCCGCTCCGCTGACCCGCGTCTCGGCGTCGGCGCAGATGCCGTGGGTGGCGACGATCGTGATGGGCGTGCTCGCCACGGCCGGCTGCCTGGTACCGCTGGGCGTGCTTCTCAATGCCACCGGATCGACCCTGGCGTTCAGCTACGGGTTCATCGCGCTCGCCGCGATCATGATGCGGCGCAACGCGTCTCCCGGCGACGGCTACCGGATGCCGTGGTGGCCGCTGCCACCGGTGGCCGCGCTGCTCGCGATCGCGACGATCTTCGTGGTCGGCGTGCTCGACCCGAACCAGTGGCTGAGTCTCGGCATCGCGGTCGGCATCGTCGCGGCCGGATACGCCTACTACTTCTGCTATCTGCGCTCGCGGGCGGGCACTCACCTGCTGTTGCTCGACGTGCGCGACGAGGAGGGCTGACGCAGATGGATACTCTCATCACCAACGCGCGCGTCCGTACGTTCGACGATGCACTGCCGTGGGCCGAGGCGGTCGGCGTCCGTGCCGGCCGCATCGCCTTCGTCGGCCCGGCTGCCGATGCTCCGGCAGCCCGGCAGGTGATCGACGCGGGTGGCAGGCTGGTGACGCCGGGCATCGTCGACAGTCACAACCACCTGCTGCTCGGTTTTGACGAGGACGCCGTATCGCTTGAGGGTGCACACGACCTCACCGAGGTCCGCCGACGCATCTCCGAATTCGCCGGCAGGCGAGGTGATCTGACGTGGATCTGTGCTGAGAACGCCGTCTACTCGGTGGTCGAGGGACGTCGACCCAACGCGCGAGACCTCGACGGGCTTACCGACAAGCCGTTGTTCATCACGACCTACGATCAGCACTCGGTATGGCTCAACCGCGCAGCGCTTGCGGTGCTCGGCATCGCTGACGGCGCCGACGTGCCGTGGGGGCGGCCCGAACGCGACGAGGTCACCGGGGACCCCACCGGATGGGTGACCGACTTCTACACGAGCGCCATGACCGAGGCCGGCCTTGCGGCGCTGCAAGCCGACGTCCCGATGTACTCGCCAGACCGCCGCTACCGAAAGCTGCAGTCGAGTATGCGGATGGCGACGGCGCTGGGCATCACCACGGTCGTGGAACCACAGGTTCCGCTTGCTGAATTGCCGTTGTTTGAGCGGGCGTTGGCCGAGGGCGTGTTGACGTCGCGGGTGATCGCGGCGCTGTTCCACCCCGTCGGCGCCGACGGCGGATTCCGGCGGCGGTTGCGTGACGCGGTCGATTCGGCGATGGACCACCCGATGCTTCGACTGGGTCCGGTCAAGTTGTACGCCGACGACGTCATCGAACCGCACACCGCGCTGATGCTCGAGGACTACGCCAACCGGCCGGGTCAGCGTGGTCGGCCGAGTTATCCGGGCCGCGAACTCGTCGCCGTCATCGGCGAACTCGACAGGATGGGATTCCAGACCCACACCCACGCGACGGGAGACGCGGGAATCCGCCTGACCCTTGACGCAATCGAGGCGGCCGCCCGGGTGAACGGAACCCGCGACCGTCGACACGGGATCGTGCACGTCGAGTGCCTGCACCCCGACGACCTGCCGAGGTTCGCGGAACTGGGTGTGACGGCGGCGATGCAACCACGACACTGCTCGCCGGATCTGGTCGCGGGCACCTGGATGGAGAACGTCGGCGAGGAGCGGTGGGATCGCGCGTGGCGGTTCCGCAGCCTGTTGGAATCCGGTGCGACCGTGGCATTCTCGAGCGACTGGCAGGTGGGGGAGATGGATCCGCTCGTCGGCCTGTACTCGGCGGCAACGCGGGCCGGGCTGGACGGTTCCGATCCGTGGACCGTCGACGAACGGGTCGGCCTCGATCGCGGCCTGGAGGCCTACACCGTTCACGGCGCGCGCGCGTGGCACGCGGAACACGACCGGGGCCGCATCGGGACCGGGCTGTTCGCCGATCTCGTGGTGTGGTCCGGTGACCTGTACGACTACGAGAACTCGCCGGAGGCGCTACTGGACCAGCGCGCCGAGCTGACGATGGTCGACGGGACGGTCGCGCACTCGACCGGAACGCTGACCGATCGCGTGGGCTCGGATGTCGCGGTCGATCCGGTGATCGCGGGCACGGCCGTCGAGCACGTGCACTGCCACTAGAACTCGGTGACCCTCCTGGTCAGGCTGGGCAGCAGCACCGTGTCCACGAGGGTTCGCACGGTTTCCTCGGTCGGCGGTCGGTCGGCGACCAACGCTCGGAACACGAGGTATCCGGGCAGCAGATCGAAGATCTCCTCGTTGATCGCCGATGCGTCGATCTCGCCGCGTTCCACCGCGGCGGCGAGCACGCCGTCGATGATCATCTTGCGCTGTATGACGAACTTTTCTTGAAAAGCCTGGCTGAGCCGCGGGTTGTGGGACATCTCGTTGAGCACCGCCCGCATGGTCGGAGTGTGGTCGCGGGAATGCTCGCACACGGCGCGCCCGATCTCGAGCAGATCGGTACGCAGTGAGCCCGTATGGGGCGGCACCGATGAACTGCGGGTGCCCTCGATGAATGCCGCCAGCACCAGGTCTGCTTTCGAGGGCCAGCGCCGGTACATGGTCGCCTTGCTCGCCCGTGCTGCCGCCGCGACGGCCTCGACGGTCAACCGGTCGTATCCGTGCTGCTGCAACTGCTGCAGCGTGACGGCGAGCAGTTCAGCTTCACGCGTCGTCCATGGACACTGCGCGGTGTCGTCCGTGGACTCGCTGTTCACATTTTTCACCTTAGATCGGAATGCATCCGCGATCACTGACGTTCGCAGCGGGGAGAGCAGTCGTTCGTGCGCGCGTCAAGCGGTTGCGACGCGTTGAACGGTACCGTACCGTTCTCGTACGGTCTACGGGATGACCGACAGATGCGGCCGGTGCCGGCTGCGTCGGCCGGATGCGAAAGGCGCACCAGTGAGTGGGATTTCGGTTGGCCGGTTGGCGCGGCGGTGGTGGACCGTCATCGTCGCCGTCGTTGTCGTCGCGTTGGTTGCGTTCACCGTGGTCCGGCTGCACGGCATCTTCGGATCCGACAACGAAGTGTCCCGGCCAGGGTCGGACGCGTTGGAGAACACGGGGTTCAACCCCAAGCAGGTGATCTTCGAGGTCTTCGGGTCCCCGGGATCGGTGGCCACGATCAATTACCTCGACATACACGCCCAACCGCAGCGCGTCGACGACGTGCCCCTGCCGTGGACGCAGACGCTGACCACCGACGACCCGACGCTGTATGCCGACCTGCGCGCTCAAGGTGACGGCGCGACTATCGGATGCCGCATCACGGTCAACGGGATAGTCAAGGACGAAAGGTCCACGAACAACGTGAACGGGTACATCTCCTGCCTGGACAAGACCGCATGAGCAACCACAGCGCGGAGACCGTCGAGGGGTCACGGATGGCCCGCCTGATCCGGCGGCTCGCACTCCCCATCGTGTTGGTCTGGGTCGCCATCGCGGTGCTGTCCAACGCAATAGCGCCCCAGCTCGAGGTCGTCGGCGCCGAACGCTCGGTGGGTCTCAACGCGCCGGACGCACCGTCGATCATGGCGATGCGCCACATCGGGCAGGTGTTCCACGAGTTCGACTCTGACAGCGCGGCGATGATCGTGCTCGAGGGTGACAAGCCGCTGGGTGCCGACGCACACGAGTTCTACGACCGGTTGGTCAAGCGGCTGTCGGCGGACACCGAACACGTGGAACACATCCAGGACTTCTGGGGCGACCCGCTCACGGCCGGTGGATCGCAGAGCAAGGACGGCAAGGCCGCGACCGTGCAGCTCTACCTGCACGGAAATCAGGGTGAGGCGGCGTCCAACGAATCGGTCGACGCGGTCCGCAAGATCGTCGCCGACACCCCGGCGCCACCGGGTGTGAAGGCCTATGTCACCGGCGCATCGCCCTTGGTCACCGACAACTTCGAAGTCGGTAGCGAAGGCACCCACGAGGTCACCGCCATCACCTTCCTCGTCATCGCGATCATGCTGCTGGTCGTCTACCGCTCCGTAGTGACGATGTTGATCGTGCTGCTCACGGTGGCCGTCGAACTGATGGCTGCCCGTGGCGTGGTCGCTGTTCTGGCCCATTCCGGGCTCATCGGCCTGTCCACCTACTCCACGAATCTTTTGACGCTGATAGCCATCGCGGCCGGGACGGACTACGCGATCTTCGTCGTCGGCCGGTACCAGGAGGCGCGCAGCAAAGGGCTCGAACGTCTGCCCGCCTACTACGACATGTACCGCGGCACCGTGCACGTCATCCTCGGCTCGGGCCTGACCATCGCCGGCGCCGTCGCGTGTATGCAATTCACCCGGCTGCCGTACTTCCAGACCCTGGGCATACCGGCGGCGCTCGGGGTGCTCATCACGTTGGCAGCGGCGTTGACGATGGGGCCCGCAGTTCTGTTGATCGCCAGCCGATTTGGCTTGCTGGAACCGAAGCGGAAGCTACAGGCCCGCGGGTGGCACCGGATCGGCACCGCCATCGTGCGCTGGCCGGGCCCCATCCTGGTGGTGACACTGGGCATCGCGCTGATCGGTGTGCTCGCCCTGCCCGGCTACCAGACCAGTTACGACAATCGGCCCTACATCCCGGACAGTGCGCCCGGTGTGGTCGGGATGCAGGCCGCCGAAAGACATTTCACCGAAGCTCGGATCAATCCGGAGCTGTTGATGATCGAGACCGATCACGACATGCGTAATCCGGCCGACATGCTCATCCTGGAGCGTGTCGCCAAAGCGGTCCTGCACACGCCGGGTATCGCGCTGGTCCAGTCGATCACTCGGCCGCTCGGCACACCGATAACGCACAGCTCCATACCGTTTCAAATCAGTGCGTCAAGTGCCAGCCAGATCATGAACTTGAGCTACCAGCAAGACCGCGCTCAGGATCTACTCAAGCAGGCCAATGAAATCGACAACACCATCAACGTGCTCAGGCAGCAGCTGGCCCTGCAGCAACAGAGTGCCGCAGTCACCCACGAGCAGACCGAGGCGTTCCACGACACCGTCAACACGGTCACCGATCTGCGTGACAAGCTCGCCAATTTCGACGATCAGTTCCGGCCGCTGCGAAACTACTTCTATTGGGAGCCGCACTGTTTCGACATCCCGATGTGCGCGGCGCTGCGCTCGGTGTTCGACTCCCTCGACGGGATCTCGGAGCTGGCTGACAAATTCAATGCCATCACCGCCAGCCTGGACAAACTGGATGCACTCCAGCCCCAACTGGTTGCGCTGCTACCACCGCAGATCGCCATTCAAGAACGTAATCGCGAGCTGACGCTGTCGAATTACGCGACCACAGGTGGGACCAACAACCAGAGCCAAGAGGCCCTGGTCAATGCCACCGCCATGGGGAAGGCCTTCGACGACGCCAAGAACGACGACTCGTTCTACCTTCCGCCCGAGGCTTTCGACAACCCGGACTTCAAGCGTGGCCTGAAGCTGTTCCTGTCGCCGGACGGTAAAGCGGCCAGAATGATCGTCACCCATCAGGGCAACCCGGCGGACCCCGAGGGTATTCCGCACATCGATGCCATCAAGGACGCGGCGTTCGACGCACTGAAGGCCACCCCGATGTCGGACGCCAAGATCTACGTCGCGGGCCTCGCTTCGACCAACAAGGACATCCAGGAGGGAATGACGTACGACCTGCTGATCTCCGCGCTGGCAGCGTTGGCGCTGATCTTGCTGGTCATGATGTTCATCACCCGCAGCATCGTGGCGGCGATCGTCATCGTCGGCACCGTGGCACTGTCCCTCGGGGCGTCGGTCGGTTTGTCAGTCCTGTTGTGGCAGTACATCTTCGGCATCCATCTGTTCTGGATCGTCGTTCCGTTGGCGATCATCTTGCTGCTCGCGGTCGGTGCGGACTACAACTTGCTGCTGATCTCGCGATTCGAGGAGGAGATGAACGCGGGCCTACGGACCGGCATCATCCGAGCGATGGCCGGTACCGGCCGCGTCGTCACCGCAGCCGGGTTGGTCTTCGCGGCGACGATGTCGTCGTTCATCTTCAGCGACCTGGTGGTGCTCGGTCAGATCGGCACCACGATCGGGCTCGGTCTGTTGTTCGACACCCTGGTCGTGCGTTCGTTCATGACACCGGCCATCGCGGCGCTACTGGGCCGCTGGTTCTGGTGGCCGCGCAACGTCCGGCCCAGCCCGGCCAGCCGAATGTTCCGTCCGTACGGCACCCGCACTGCGGTGAGGGAGTTGCTGCACCTCGACGAGCGCAAGCGGGACACCCCGACGGCGCCCGCCGAGACCTAGCCCGAGCCGGGGGAGGTCACTTCCCTTGGCGAGCGCCCAGCCCCGCCGCCAGCGGCTTGGCATCCGGATGGGCGTCGGGCTGCGGAGCCGTCGGGCTGAACACCGCCTCGCTCTGCGGTCGAACCATGGTCATGACCCAGGCGAGCACTGCGAGAATGAGCACCGCGCCCGCGGGGAAAAGAAAGGCCTTCTCGCCGAAGTAGTGCTGCAGGAAGCCGCCCATGACCGCGCCAGAGGTCAGTCCGAGCCACAGCGGACCCTGGATCCAAAACGACGGAGCCGGCTTGTGCAGCAGCATGTTCGCCAACCCCGCGCCGAAGCGAACGACGCTGCCGGTGACGTACGTCAGCGCGAGGCTGCGGCCGGCCTCGTCCTGAAGCGTGGCGTTCTGCAGGCCCAGTGCCAGCACGATCGGGTAGACGTGCCACGGCACTGCGTCAGGTCCATGGGGCATGAAGACACCCAGCAGTATCAGCGACCCCTGCACGGTCAGCAGAGTGGCCAGCCGCCACCTGCCCGACCACGCGGCGACGAGCGTGCCGAGGAACGCGCCGAAGCAGAAGACGAGGATGACGCCGCCGAACCGGACCACGCCGATCCAGTCGGCGTCACTGGCGGCCTCGCCGAAGCGGGTGGTGTTCCCGCTCATGAAAGACATGAACAACTGGGCGTACTCGATGAATCCGATGGCGTCTGCCATCCCGGCGAGCAGCGACAACGTGACCGCAAAGCGGAACCGGGTTCTGTCGTCGGCGGGAAAGCTCTTGTCTGTCACGTCGGCTCCTCATGTGTTGGGGCGCGGCAGGCAGCGGCGCGAGACACGGTCGACGTTGACGGTGTGCGATGAATCACTGTGTTGCCCGGCAACAACTTTGGCGGACCACTTCAGACTGCCGAAGTTGTGGTCCTTTCTACCCGGCCGCTGAACCGAGGGAAACCGCCTAAAGATGACGGGAGGCGAACGTCTCCGGAGACGCCAGCGGCGGCCGCTACTGGTGAGCAGCTATGAGTCGCTCGACACCGTCAGATGTAGGCGACCGACCATTCGTAGAGCCTGTGCAGTATCGCCGCGGTCGAAGACCGCGGCGTGGATTCCTCGCATGGCCCCGGTGATCGTGTGCGCTGCCGCCGGGATGTCGGTATCCGGGTCGATCGTCGCGTCTGCAGCGCACCTCGTCAGGATCTGCTCGACGCCCTGCTCGAAGGTGTCGTGCCAGCGCTCGGCGAACGATTCTGAACGCGGAACTCCGAGGTCGCGGAAGAGGACATGCGCGGACGGTGTCGCGTAGATGGCTTCGGCGGACAGCCGCAAGAACGTGCTCAACTGCGAGAGGGGCTCGGCCGGCCACGGCGAACTCTCGTAGTGGCGACGCATGGCTTCGACCAACACGATGGCAGCGTTGTCGATCGCTGCTTTGAACAGTTCGCGCTTGCTGTCGAAGTGATGGAAAGCAGTACGTAGCGCGACACCGCAGTGCTGGGCCACCTCTTCGACGGTGATCTGGCTGTAGTCCTGGTCCCGAAGCAGTTCCTGCGTGGCGATCATCAGACGTAGATCGGTGGGCACGGACTTGGTGTCGCGGCCAGACGCATCGTTGACCCATCGGTGCACGGTCGACGTATGGACACCGACCTCCCCCGCAACAGTCGATGCCCGTTCTCCACCGAGCACTCGTTCCACAGCCGCCTGCCGCACCGAGATCCCTGGGCTCGACCTACCGGCCATGTGGCGATCGTACGACGACGCGGCCTTGCGTAAATTGCATTCGACATGCAATAGTCGCATTGAGAGGTTCGCCCGAGCGGTACACCTCACACGAAAGGGAGGCACCTCGTGCGCAGCGACTACCGCACGGCGCGCGCGTTGGTGACGGGTGCCAGCTCGGGCATCGGGGAGGCGTTCGCGAAGGCACTCGCCGCACGCGGCTGTGACCTGGTGTTGGTCGCCCGCCGCCGAGAGCGGCTCGAACCGTTGGCGAAGGAGCTCGAGGAGCGGCACGGAATTTCCTGTGTCTCAGTGCCTTTCGACCTGTCCGCTCGGCACCCGGGAAGAGAACTGCGGGCGCTGGTCGAGGGTGACGTGGACATCCTCATCAACAGTGCTGGGTTCGCCGCCCAAGGTCCGTTCGTGGAGGGCGACGCAGAGGACTTCGCCCGGGTACTGGCCGTCGACGTCGGGGCAGTCGTCGACCTCTGCCATGCATTCCTGCCGGAGATGGTCCGACGGCGTCGTGGCGCGATCGTGAATGTCTCCAGCACAACGGCGTATCAACCGGTACCCACGCTGGCCGTCTACGCGGCGGCCAAAGCGTTCGTGCTCAGCTTCAGCCAATCACTCTGGTACGAAGCACGGCAACACGGCGTCACGGTCTTCTCGTTCGCGCCGGGGCCCACCCACACCGAGTTCTTCGACGTGATCGGCGAGACCGCTACCGCCGTGGGCCGGATGCAGTCCGCTGACCAGGTCGCCGCGGCGGGCTTGCGTGCGCTCGACCGTCGCTGGACGCCACCCTCTGCGGTCTCCGGGGTGAGCAACACGATCTCCGCGGCACTGGCGCGGCTGGTTCCGCGGCGTGTGCTCCTGCCGGCGCTCGCGCGGTCGCTGCGACCCGTGGAAGCCAAGCGATGACCGCCGACGTCCAGTCGAAAGCAAAGCTCTCGATATTCCCCTGCACCTGAACCACATTCGCAACCTACGGTAGGAGCACGACATGATCTTGGTCACCAGCGCAGCGGGCGGCGTCGGGCGTCCCCTCGTTCGACAGCTCGTCGCCGACGGCCACACTGTGAGGGCGTTCGTCAAGAACGAAGATCAGGCGCGACGCTCACGGGCGGACGGGGCGAGTGAGACCGTGATCGGTGACCTGGGGCGACCGGGCGACCTCGAACACGCGCTGAGTGGAGCCCACCAGATCTACCACGCCGCCCCGACCCAGCTCATCGACGAGCTGCCCGTGGCCGAACGACTGATCAACGCAGCCAGAGGTGGACGGCTCGATCAGATCGTGTTCCACTCGGTCATTCATCCTGACATCGCCGAGCTTCCTCACCACCGGCAAAAGCTCGAGGTGGAGAACATCCTGCGGGAGTCGGGTCTGCCCGTGACCGTGCTTCGCCCGTCGCACTACATGCAGAACGTTCTCGACTTCTGGGATTTCTTCGGCGCGGGACTACTTCCCTACCCCACCTCACCCGAAATCCCCATGGGCGTCGTCGACGTCGAAGACATTGCCGCCGCGGCGGCCAACGTGTTGGCCAGCCCAGCGGAACACATCGGAAAGACCTACGATCTGTCGACGGTAGAACTCACCCGCCACGACATGGCGCGCATCTGGAGCCGCGTGCTCGGCCATCCCATGGTCGCCGTCCGGATTCCCCCGCAGGCGCTGGAGAACCCGCTGGCGGCGGTGGCGCCGTTCGGCTCGGCGATCGCGAAATCGTTGCTGTCGAGCAGATTGCGTTCGCTCCCCCACGTCCTGCGGGGATTGGTTGCGGCGCCGAATGCGCGGGGGTTCCGAAGCTGGTCGCCAGAGGCGCAGGACACGTACGTGCAGATGATGACGTACTACGACGTACACGGACTCCCTGCAGGCAATTTCGACGATCTGCCGAAGGTGTTGCCGCGGAAGCCCACCGATTACGAGCAGTTCGCTCGCCGTACCGCTGTGGCGCACGGCGTCGCCACACCATGAGGCCGTCGGAACCGGCGCCGCAGTCGATCGCTGGTTGAATCAGCCGTGAGCCGACACGTCGAGCGCGGCACCGACGATAGAGTCGGTGTCGATGCTGTGGAGGCGATACACCGACTCGAGGTCACCGACCTGACCGAACGTGCTCACTCCCAACGATTTACACCGCACACGGTTGATGGTCGCAAGGAACGCCAGGGTGTGGGGATGCCCGTCGAGCACCGTGACCATGGGCGCGGCTCGATCGGCCGGGAAGATCTGGTCGAGAATCCACGATGGTCCCTCGACGAGCCCGTCGCGGGCGCGGATCGCGCGGTACAGCAGGTCGGGGCTCGTCACGCAGATGACCTCGGCCTCCACACCCGCGCCGGTGAGCCGGTCCGCCGCTGCGAGAGCCTCGGTGACCAGCGCCCCCATCACCACGATGGACACCGAGGGCGCGGTGGCCGGACGCAGGGTGTAGGCACCGGCGAGAACGTGCCGACGGCGTCGTTCCCGTGCCGCCGGATCCGTCGGGATGCCGGCCAGCTCCTGACGCACCGGCCGGGTCGACAGCCGCAGATAGGACGACGACCCGTCGGGTTTGCCCAGTCGGCTCAGGCACTCGAGCAGGATCCACTCGACCTCGGCGGCGAACGCCGGTTCGTAGCTGGTGCAGCCGGGTTGCTCGAGACCGATGGACGGTGTGGTGATCGACTGGTGCGCACCGCCTTCGGCGGCCAGCGTGACCCCGGACGGGGTGCCGACGAGTATCGATTGTCCGCCCGCATAGATACCGAAGGACCACGGCTCCAGCGCACGTTCGACGAACGGGTCGTACAGCACGCCGATGGGTAGCAGCGGCTGACCCCAGCGACTCCAGGTGGCGCCCAGTTCGCCCAGCAGGCCGACGAGGTTGACCTCGGCGATGCCGAGCTCCATGTGCTGACCGGTCGGGCGTTCCCGCCAGTGCATGATCGTGTCCGAGTCGTCGGCGAACCAGTCCGGCCGTTCCGACGGCGACCACACACCCACTTTGTTGAGCCACCCGGCCAAATTGGTGCTGGAGCTGACGTCCGGACTCACGGTGACAATGCGCCGCGCCACCTCGGGCGCTTCCCGTGTCAGGTCGAGCAAGGTGCGCCCCAGTGCACTCTGCGTGGTGGACACCGCGGGCGGGTTGCGCCCGATGTCGGTCGGAACCCGCGGGGGTTCGACGGGCTGGATCGTGTCTCGATGCAGCCGTTCGGCGACCCGGCGGCAGAGTCTACCGGGGGACGACCCAGGATCGAAGCGATGGAACGGCTGACCCGCGTCCTCGCCGAGAGTGGCAGCCAGATCAGCGAATTGGTCGTCGGTCAGCAGCGATGAATGGTTCTGCGGGTGCCCCTGGGTGGGCAGGCCGTAGCCCTTGATGGTGTAGGCGAGGATGACCGTGGGCCGGGTGTCGTCGATCCGGTCGTAGGCGTCCAGCAGAGTGGTGACATCGTGCCCGCCGAGATTGGCGATCGCCCGGACCAGGGTGGCGTCGTCGAGGTCGGCGATCAACGCGGCCACCCCGGCCGATTCCGGACCGTCACCGGGCAGCCTGGCGCGCAGTTCCTCGGCCGAACAGCGCAGCAGCCGTTGGTATTCGGCGTTGGGCATGGTCACGATGCGGGTGCGCAGGTCGTCACCGCCGGGGCGGCGGAACAGCCCTTCGAGCACGGTGCCGAATTTCACCGTGAGCACCTGCCATCCTGCGGCGGCGAACATCGCCTCCAGCCGCCCGGAGGCGATGTGGGGGACGACGCGGTCCAGCGACTGCCGATTCATGTCGACGATCCAGACGATCTCCCCGAGCTCGGGCACCACCGGATCCAGCACCGCTTCCCAGATGGCGCCCTCGTCGAGTTCTGCGTCGCCGACGAGCGAGTACTGACGGCCGGACCCACTGCCGCCGAAGACGGTGTCGACGTAGCGGCGAGCGAAGGTGGCCCAGATCGGCGCCGTCGCGCCGATGCCCACCGATCCCGTCGAGTAGTCGACCGGATCGGGGTCCTTCGTCCGACTGGGGTAGCTCTGCAGGCCTCCGAATTCTCGCAGGCTCGTCATGTACTGCTCGTCGAGAGACCCGAGCAGATAGTTGATGCTGTGCAGCACCGGGGAGGCGTGGGGCTTGACCGAGACCCTGTCGCCGGCGCGCAGCCGTCCGAAGTACAACGCGGTCATGATCCCCGCGATCGATGCCGACGACGCCTGATGTCCGCCGACTTTGAGGCCGCTGGTATTGGGGCGTATCCGGTTGGCGTGGTGCACCATTGCCGTCGACAGCCAGAGCACGCGGGAGGCGATCGCGTCGAGATCCGACACGGTCGCCGCATCGTCGGGCCGGGACACGGGCTCGGGAGAGTGGGCAATCGTCATGACGTCAGCTGTCCTTTCCGGTCTAGGCGGAGTGTTCGCCGGGGCACGCGTTCGCGCAAGCGTAGACATCACGCCATGCGCGTTCGATGAACGTCACGAGCCGGTCGATCGACGCCGGACCGGTTCGGGTCCGCCACACCACGTGGCCGTCGGGTCTCACTACGACCGCGCCGTGGTCACCCACCTGGAGCAGGTCGACCGCGTCTGTACCGGTCACCGCGACGACGGTGAGCGGCGCGGAGAACGGATGTTCGGTAAGGGCTTCGGTCCATTGCCGCGGATCGGCTGTCAAGAGGGTGAGCCCCCGTCGGCGGATGGCCTCGTGGGTCGATACCTCGACACCGTCGGGCGACGTGATGGTCGCATGCGGGAGGCGTGCGCCAGGATGGGTGGTCGGGCGATAGAGTGCGACGTCTCCCGCGGGGCAGGGTCCTTCGGAGTCGTCGATCAGCGGGCTCTGGTAGGCGTAGCCGAACTCCAGGCCGCTGGCGACGAAATGTTCCTCCTGCCCAGGGATGGCCTCGGCCATGCGCCGACGCAGTCGCCTGCTGCGCGCGTTCTCACGCAGCAGGCGTCGGGTTCGCGATGTCTGCGCGGTCGTGAGTGCATCCGCGACGGCCGCGATGATCCGGTCGGGAATCCAGTGCAGCGGCAGCCTGCCGAAGAGCTCGGTGGCCCGGTGCAGGGAGCGGTTGGTGATGCCCAGGGGCGCGGTGACGTGGTCCAGGGCGAAATGGTTGTGGGTGCTCTGCGCGGCGAACCGCTCGATGACCGGCCGCCGCTCGAACTCGTAGGTGTCCAGCAGTGTCTCCGGTGCGTCGTCCCGCAGCACCGCTGCGAGCTTCCACGCGAGGTTGTGGGCGTCCTGCACCCCGCTGTTGAGGCCGAACCCGCCGGTGTGGGGGAAACGGTGCGCGGCATCGCCGATGAGCAGGAGCGGACCCTGCCGAAATCGGTCCGCGATCTGCTGGGTCATGGTCCAGGTGCCGGTCGACCGGATCCGGTAGTCGGTGGACCCGATCACTTCGGGCAGGATCGTGTTCCAATAGTGCCGACTGTCACGCGCGATCATCTGCGCCGCATGCAGATACGGTGTCATCAGCACGTAGTCGTCGTCGGCGTGGGCGATCATCACGCCGCTGAAGCGCGGGTGGTAGATCCAGCTCAGCAGCGGTCGGCTCGCACCTTCCGGGTACAGCCCGGGGGCGTGGAAGAAGACACTGCCCATGTTGGCGAGCGCAGGGCCGTCCATGGTGATTCCGGCGCTATCGCGCAGACCGCTGTTCGCGCCGTCGGCAGCGACGACGAACCGAGGGACGATGACATCGGCATCCCGTTCTCCGGATCGCAGAATCACTCTGCTGCCCAGGATCTCGGCGTGGCAGCCACGGCGGAAATCGACGAGGGGGTGGTTCTCCACGGCGTTCCACAGCTCAGGCATGAGCAGATGCTGACCGATGTGGGAGATGAGGTGGCGACTGTGTGTGCGGACCTCCGCGAGCCGGTCCGGCTGGGACAGCAGGTCGATCTCACCGATCGGATCGGAGCGGACGTCGGTGCACCAGCGGATGATGTTGACGGTGTCGATCGGCGGTGTGATCGCGTTCAGCGCGGTGCCTAGGTCCGGGGAAGCCTGCTGCCAGATCTCCAGCGTCCGCGCGTTGATGACGTGCGCCGCCGGGTGCATGCGCGGGTCCCGACGCTCCTCGACAAGGGTACTGGCGATGCCGTAGCGCGCGAGCAGCAGCGCCATGGTCGAACCCGCGGCGCCGGCACCGACGATGACAACCGGTTCAGTAGGCATGTGTCACAGGGTCTTCCACGTGATCGCGCGCTTGTTCGAGCGCGGCTTCGTGCCGGGCCGCGTGCCGGCGCCCCTCGCGAGGAGCTGCTCGGAGTCGGCACCGGCGCGCAGTCGCTCGAGCAGGTAATCGGGATCGATGTCGACGCCGATGGGGTTGTCGTCGAATTCGCGGCTGTTGAAGTAATCCGCGGTCTGCTGTGCGGTGGGGAAGTTCTCGGTCTGGAACTCCAACCGGATCCCCTCGGGGTCCTCGTAGTAGAGGCTGGTCGTCGGCCCGTGGTTGATGGCCCACACCGGGGTGATGCCGACGCCTTTGAGTCGTTCGTAGGTCAGCAGCAGTTTCTCCACCGAGACGAACGTGAAGGCCAGATGGTCGATACCGTAGGTCTTGCGGCGCCATCGCGACAGAGGGAAGGCGTAGCGCAGTGGTGGCGGGAGTTTGACCAGAGCCAGCCGATGGCTCTCGTGATCCCATGTGAGAAAGGCGATCTGGCCGTCTTCGTGGACCACGCGTGCCCCGAAGACATGGCCGTACCACTCGATCATCTCGGCGCTGCGCGCGGTCTTGACCACCCAGTGCGCGATGAAGTCCGGTACCAGACGATCCGGAAGATCACTGAGGTCCGGCGCCGTGGCGACGGTGTCCGCGTCGTCCTGGTGGTCTGGTTGCAAGGGATTGGGTGTGGCACTCATGGATTCGAACTCCCGTCAGCGGTCGGTGGTGATGGTGGTGCGCTGTGTGCCGAGGTCCAGGGTCCCGGCGGTGTTGCGAATGGACGCCGTGACGACGTCACCGGGCTGCAGATACGGCTTGCGCTGATTCATCCGGACGAAGGCAGCCCACAGTTTGTCCTCGGGCAGCAACGCCGTGGCGAGGCGGCGGACCACTGCTGGCGGTGACCCCGCCACGATGCCGTGCGGCGTACCCGTCAACAGGACGTCCCCGGGGTCGGAGTTGCAAAACTCACTCAGCTCGGTGAGTGTTTCGGCGGGCTTGTAGAGCATGTTCGCGGTGTTGTCGGTCTGCTTCAGCGACCCGTTGACCTCGAGTCGCAGCTCGAGGTCGTCGAGCAGAGGGAAGTCGTCGGGCTCGAGGACCGCGAGCACCGGTCCAAGCGGACAGAATCCGCGGTAGCTCTTGCCTTTCAGGAACTGTCCCTGCGGGAGCTGGACGTCACGGGCCGAGAGGTCGTTGGCGATGGTGACACCGAAGACGTACTCGGGCAGGTTCTCGGCGGTGATCGTGACCGGTGCATCGACCGTGCCGCGCAGCACCAGTGCGAGTTCGATCTCGTAGTCGAGCAGGGTCACGTGCGCAGGGCGGACGACCGGGTCGTTGGGGCCGGTGACGGCCGCGTCGGTCTTGTCGAAGAAGAGGTTGAATTCGCGCGCGTCGGGGTCCATTCCCGATTCGATGGCGTGCTGACGATAGTTCGCCCCTTGGCACATCACCCGGCACGGAACCGTGACCGGGGAGAGCAGGTCGACATCGTCGAGCGCGACCGCCGCAGGCTCCGCTGAGGCAGCGGTCCAGTCGTCTCGCCCGCGCTCGATCAGGTCCGCGGTCCGCGAGTAGTCCCCGCTCAGCGGCGAGATGCGCTCGCCGGTGAGCACACCCCACGAGGCACGCTCGTTGCGTGAGTATCGGACGAGGTGGACGACCATCGACGACTCCTACTGCCGGTCCCGCGACCGGCTCGATGACCAGTGAACTGCGCGGCGGACCCGCGGTACCTGGCCTCGAGTCCAGGATCGACGCGGCGATGTGAGCGTTCAGTCCAAGGGGCGTGAGGTCGGTTCCAGCACGACGTCGCCGAGCTCCTCGGCAAGGGTGAGCGCTGCGTGCAACTGAAGGCGGCGGATCGTCGTGGGCCGGCCGCGCAGCTGCTCGGCGCGCTGAACCCGGTACGCGACGGTGTTGCGGGCGACCTGCAGATCGGCGGCCGCGGCAGCCAGGCTCCTGTCCCGGTCGAGGTAACACTTCAGGGTATGACGCACGGTTCTCACCGCCTCAGCGCTGCCGGCCAGGTTGCCGAGTTCGCGTGTGACGAACTCTCGGGCCGCGGCGAGGTCGGTGCTGAGCATCGCCACGATGTCGAGGTCTTCGTAGCGGAACACGCAGCCCGGCCGCGTGGACATCGAGCCGATCCGCGCCGCCTCTGCTGCTCGCCGGTGACTTTGGCGAAAGCCCTCTACCCCGGCGCCCGCCGTGCCAATCGCGATGCGGATGCCCGGCGGTGGTGAGAGCGTGGGCATCACGGCTTCGGGCGGTGTCGTCGTCCGTGAACCCCAGGCCCACACCCGCTGCGCACCGATGGGATGCACCAGAGTCGACGCGCATCCCGCCGCGGCAAGCGCCTGTGCTGCAACCATTCTCAGCTGTGCCGGTTCGGCGGACACCGCCGGGCCGGTCCAGACGATGATCCCGAGGTGCCAGCGGTTCAGGTCGTAGCCGAGAACCCGGACCGCCCGGTCCGTCGGCACAGGCGAACCCGCCAGCAGGTCCTCGACGATCTGGGTGCGCAGCGCCACCGAACCCGCCACCCACTCCTCATGTGCGCGTGTGTATTCCGCGGCCATGTGCGTGGTGAGGACGTCGACGATGCCGAACAGCACCTCGTTGATCCGCCGCATCTCGGTGAAGCGCTCCGCCTCCGGCACGACACGTTCGGCGGCGTCGAGCAGAAAACCGACCGCTGTCGAGTGGGCGAGGTGGATGCTCCGCAGCATGTGTTCGATGCCGATGCCGCGCGCCACCACCTCCATCGGTCCCGCGAGGACCTCCGGCATCTGCGCGAAGGACACGTCGTCGTCGAGGGCGACCAGGGACAGCGCGCCGAGCGCGACGGCTTCGCACCCCTTCGCGACCTCATCGGCGACCACGTCCACCGCAAGCTCGGGTATCTCCGCAGTGACACGCGCCGCCATGAGCGCACCCAGTTCGACAGCCCAGCCGGCGGGGCCGGGGCCCAGCGCTTCGGCGAGCAGCCGGGCACGCTCGGGCAGCACGGAGTTGTCCGGGAAGGCCCCCGGGGTCCGCGGTTCCAGTTCGGCGAACCAGGGTGTGATTCGCGCTGTCGGAGACTCTCTAGGCAATTTTGATCGGCAGCGTCGCCCATCCGCGCAGGACGCGGGTGTCCCGCCGCCGGCCGTCGCCGGCCAGGACCGGGTGCGGATATCGATCGAAGAACGTGCGCAGGCCCACCGCACCCTCCGACCGCGCCAATGCTGCACCCAGACAGAAATGCCGGCCGCCCGAGAACGACAGGTGTCGCCCGGCATTGTCGCGGGTCACGTCGAAGAGGTGGGGGTTCGGAAAGACCCCGGGGTCACGGTTGGCGCCGGCGAGGTACAGGACGACCGCGTCGCCGGCCCGAACCGTGTGTCCCGCAACGTCGTTGTCCTGCACCGCGATGCGCGCGGTGAGCTGCACGGGCGATTCGAGCCGCAGGATCTCTTCGACGGCGTTCGGCCACAGGTCGGGCCGTTCCCGCAGCAGGTCCAGTTGATCAGGGTGGCGGAGCAGTAGTTCGATGCCGCTGCCGAGCAGGTTCACCGTGGTCTCGAAGCCCGCAGCCAACACCAGACCTGCTGTGGCGAGCAGCTCGGAGTCGTCGAGCCGGGTGCCCTCGTCGGTGGCGTCGATCAGCTGACTCATCAGATCGTCTCCGGGCGACGCCCTCAATTCCCGAATATGGTCTGTCAACCACTGGGTGAAGCTGGTGAGGCCCTCTTCGACACGAAGGTATTGCGGCCAGGACAACCCCACGTCCAGGCTCGGCGCGGCGAGTTCGCCGAACTGCAAGATCTTCGAGCGATCGCGTTCGGGCACACCGAGGATGTCGCCGATCACCGTCACCGGCAGCCGTGAGCAGTACCGGTCGACGATGTCCACGACGCCTTCCTCGCTGTCGAGCTCGTCGACCAGCGCCACCGCCGCCGACTCGATGCGTTCTTCGAGCGCCGTCACCGCCCTGGCGGTGAAGACCGAGGAGACGGTTCGGCGATAGCGGGTGTGGTCGGGCGGTTCCACCGACAGCAGTGAGGGCGGCAGGAGTGGGTGGATTCGGCCGCGGGGACGCAGGCGCTCCTCGATCAGACCGAGGAACGCCGGCAGCGAGTTGCCGCTCGACGTCACGGCGAAATCGTCGGAGCGCAAAACCTGGTGGACGACGGCGTGATCGGCTGTGAGCCAAGCCGCGCGGGCGCGCGCGAGCCTGCCCTGGGCGCGGATCTCGTCGGCGAACTCGCCGGGGTTCGCGCGGGCGGCGGGATCGGCGATCAGCCGGCCCTGTAGATCGCTGCGGCGCGCCCCGACCGTGGTCAGGGCGCGGATCACGCCGTGCAGGGTCATCCAGTGCAGGCGCTGCCGGACCGTCATACCGCCAGAGTAGAGACTGCGGGACAACGACTACTTGGATCAGAGTCCAAGACGCCGCTCCGAAAGCGAGCCCCCAGACCTCTCAATCGCGCGGGCCGACGGTCACCGCATCCTGCTCGGGCGCGTCGGCCAGCGGTTCGACGTCCTCGCCGGCGAGCACCTTCTGCATCCGGTCCTTGTCCAGCTGGCCCTCCCAATTGGCGACGACGAAGGTCGCCACACAGTTGCCGAGCAGGTTCACCGAGACCCGCATCGAATCCATGATGCGGTCGGCGCCGAGGAGCAGCGCGACCGCGGCGACGGGGATCGCTCCGTGCCCGATGGCGGCGACCGTCGCCGACAAGGCCAGGAAGGAAGAGCCGGGCACGCCGGCCATCCCCTTCGAGGTGAGCATCAGCACCAGCACCGCGGTGATCTGCTCGCCCAGGCTCAGATCCACCCCGAGCGCCTGGGCCAAGAAGAGCACACAGATCGACAGATAGAGGGTGGCGCCGTCCAGGTTGAACGAATACCCGGTCGGCACAACCAAACCCGTTGTCGTGCGGGAGCATCCGGCGTTGGCCAGCTTGGCCATGATGCGCGGCAACACCACCTCGGTGGATGCAGTGCCGAGCGCCAGGAACATCTCGTCCTTGATGTACACCAGGAACTTCCACAGGTTCACCCCGGCGAAGACCTTCACGATCACCGCCAGGATCAGGATGAACAGCAGCGCGGCCAGATAGCAGGCGGCGATCAACTTCCCGTAGCTGGCCAGCGACCCGATGCCGTACTGCCCGATGATGTAGGCCATCGCGCCGAACGCGCCCAGTGGGGCCAGCCGCATCACCCAGCCGATCACCGTGAAGAAGATGTGGCTGAGGTGATCGACGAGGTCGAAGATCAGCGGTGGCCCGGATTCGCCGAACTTGGCCAGGGCCAGCCCGAAGAGCACCGCGAAGAACAACACCTGCAGCAGGGCGTTCTCCGCGAATGCGGAGACCACCGAGGTGGGGATGATGTTGAGCAGGAACTCCACGGTGTGGGGCAGCTCGCCGTTGCTGGTTTTCTTCGCGACGGCCTCGGCGCCGCTGGCCAGTGTCTGCGGATCGATGCTGAACCCACTGCCGGGCTTGACGATGTTGCCGACGACCAGACCGAAGATCAGCGCGAAGGTGGTCACGGCCTCGAAGTAGATGAGCGCTTTCACCCCGATACGGCCCACCGACTTCAGGTCTCCCACGTGTGCGATACCGAGCACCACCGTGCAGAAGATGATCGGGGCGATGAGCATCTTGATGAGCTTGATGAACCCGTCGGCCAGCGGTTTGAGTGCGCCGCCGATGTCGGGCCACAGCCAGCCGACGAGGATGCCCGCGACGATCGCCAGCAGCAACTGGATGAACAGGGACGTGTACCAGGGCGGTTTGGTGGCCAGTCGGACCATTTCGCTCTGTGGCGGTTCGATCGCGGTGCTCATGCGCCAGACGCTAGGAAGCTCCCGTGACCATGCTGTGTGGCCGATGTTTCCCGCATGAAACGTGACCGGAAAGAAAATGGCTTTCTCGGCTTGGTCTTCGCGACCTATCGTCGCCACCATGCAGGTCCGGGCCCACGACGACGTCGCGAGCTTTCTCGCGCTCGCGGGTCCGCTCTATGGGCGCGACCCGATCCGGCACACCGTCGAGCTGACCGCGCTGGCCGCCGGTGTCGCCGATGACGCACTTCTCTTGACAGTGGAGGAGGGTGACGATGTGGTCGGCGCGGCGATGCAGACCCCGCCCTATCCTCTGCTGGTCAACGGCCTGCCGATCGAAACCATCGGCAGCACTGTGGCATTCGTGGCCGAGACTCACCCCACCCTGTGTGGAGTCCGAGGTCTGCGTGAGCGTGCTCAGCGGTTCTGCGCCGCATGGCAGTCGACGCTGGCAGTCGGTGGCCGCGTCAACGTCGAGGAGATGCTGTACCGGTTGGGCACCCTGCAGCCCCCGGTCGACGTGCCGGGAGAACAGCGCCTCGCCGCCGAGACCGACCATCCGGTGCTTGCCGCGCGGGTGGAGGACTTCTTCGTCGAAGCGTTCCAGGAGGTCCGGGACGATGAGGCCGGGGTGCGGTTCGTGAAAGGCGCTGTGGCCGCCGGTCATCGGTTCGTGCTGTGGATCGTCGACGACGAGGTGGTGAGCATGGCGATGCTGCGCGCCCCCGCATCGGGGGTTTCGCGGATCGGCCCTGTCCAGACACCCGTGGCCGCGCGCGGGCGCGGCTTCGGGTCGGCGGTGACGGCGGCTGCTGCGCGCCTCGCCCGCGACGAGGGCGTGCCGGAGGTGGTCCTGTTCGCGGACCTGGCCAACCCGACATCGAACCGGATCTACCGCCGCATCGGTTTCGAACCGGTCAGCCAGAACGTCCGGATCGACTTCGTCCCACAGTGACGCGCGAGTGCACGCTTTCTGATGGATTTCCGCCAAAATCCGTCATAAACCGTACATTCGGCGCCCGCACCTACGGCAGCTGCCGCGTCGTCAGCATTCCCTCGGTGAAGTCGCGGCGCAGCTGCTCGACCATCGACCGGGCGCGCAACGGCGGGCTGTCCGAATGTGATTGCAGCGCAACGCCGGTGACGACGTCGGTCAGTGCTGCCACCGACGACCACTGCGGGTCCCAGCCCAGTTCACTGCGGGCTCGAGAACAGTCCAGCAGCGGGACGCTGAACGCCAAGTCCAGCCAGCCGCGGTCGATCGGCTGCAGCCCGGCCCGCCAGCTCAGATCCACCAATGTGCTCAGCACCCGCGACGGCACGTGAATCTGGAAGGAACCCAGCACCTTTGCCACCTCTGTACGGGTGATCGGTGGGTCCGCGGCCAGGTTGAACGCCCCGGTCGCCCGCCGTTCGAGGGCGCGCAGGATCGCCGCGGCGACGTCGTCGGCGTGGATAAGCGGGATACACAGCCGGCGATCCAGCGGAAGGACCGGCAGCATGGGCACGGCCAGCATCGGCAGCCACCCCGGCAGCGCGTAGCGCATCAAGCCGCTGGCCGCCGCGCGTTGGACGATGAAGCCCGGACGCATGCGCGCGATCGGGATGGCGTCGTCACCGTGTTCACGCTCGTAGTCGTTGAGCAGCTCTTCGGCGGCCGACTTGTCGCGGCTGTACGGCGAGGAGGGAATGCCCGAGGTGATCCAGGACTCGTCGACGCGCTGGGTGTAGCGCCCTGCGGCATAGGTACCCACCGACGACATGTGGATCAGGTGAGGCACCGACACCTGATGTGCGGCTTGCAGAATCGCCGAGGTGCCGCCGACGCCGAGTCGGGTCAGATACTCGGTGTTGCGGGTCGGCTGGAAACCCCACGCGAGGTGTACGACCGCGTCGGCGCCCTTGACGATCTGCGTCAGGCGTTGCGTGGCATCGGGTTCGGTGAGGTCCAGTTCCTGCCACTCGACGTGTCGATAGACACCCTCGGGTTCGGGTGGACGGCGCACGACGCCGACGATGTCCCACTCCGGTGCTTCGTCGGCGAACCGGCGCAGCAGCGCGGTGCCGACGTTGCCGGACGCGCCGGTGATGACGACGCGCACGGTGTCACGCCGTCGCGGCGGGACTGTCCGGGACCGGCAGCGTCTCGACTTTCGATGCCGAACGATCGCGTTTACGCGCGATGATCAATGCTCCGGTCAGCAGCGTGGCGGTGAGCAGCGTGGGCACGAACAGGAACTGTGCGAGCGCGACCCTACGCTGGATTTTCAGGCCCGTACGGGCCGCGGACCGGGTCTTGCTGGTGACGCTCATGACTTCCTCCGGTTCGTGAGTGTGCGTCGGCCATACCCGAGTCGTCGTTCTCGCAAACGCCGTCGTCGGGCTCGGGCGGGTCGAACCTCACATCGACACGCTGAAAGCCTTTGGCTTGCTGGGCTTCTGCCTGACCGGCATACATCTTCCGGTCGGCTTCGGTGAGTTCGACGTTGTCGGTGAACGGGGTCAGCAGTGCGCGCGGGTGCAGTTGGTCGACGCGCACCGCGTTGATCTCCGCGCAGATCAGCAGCGTCGTCGACACCAGGTATAGGAAGGCGAGCAGCCCCAGCACGATGGCGAACACACTGTTCGTCGCGCTGGCCGAGCTCAGCACGTGAGCGACGTAGGCGGCGCCGAACCACTGCAGCAGCTGCCAGAGCACGGCGGCGGCGATCGCTCCGGGCAGCACGTCGCGATAGCTCAGCGGCCGCACGGTGGTGACCCGGAACGCGGCGACGATGACCGCGGTGTTCAACGCCAGCGACGCGAGCACCACCCCGGTGGTGCCCAGGAAACCCAGACCGGCCCAGGCTCGGCCGACTGCGGTCAACACGGTCGTGGCGATGACCGCCGAGCCCAGCACGAACAACAGCAGCAGGCTGTACAGCCGCGCACGAATCGGGTCCGGACGGGTGTACCGAGGCACGGCCCACACGATGTTCATCGCGTTCTGCAGGGCGTTGCCGACGCCGAGCCCGCCGTACAGGGCACCGGCGATACCGATGATCACCGCGGTGGTGCCGCCGCTGAGCGCCTCAGGTTGGCTCAGCTGGTCACTGATGACCGGGAACTGGTCGATGGCGGCGTTGACGATCTGCTCGCGCCACTCCGGCCGGCCGGACAGCACGACGCCGAGCACCGTGGTCAGCAGCAGAAGCAGGGGAAAGAGCGAGACGAACGCGTAATAGGTGATCAGCGCGGCCAGATATCCGGCTTGATCGTCGACGTACTTGTAGACGACGGCGATCGTGAACCCGGCCGCTCGGCTGCGCTGCTGCAGGCGATCCAGCCACTTGACCATCGTGACCTCCCACGCCTACGGCCCTGCGCCGCTGCGGGGATACCCGCTCACCTGCTGATTCACTCACGTTGCCCACGCGAGCGGCGCAGGGTGCGGCCGCGTCGCCGCTGCTGGTCCTCGCTGGCGAGTTCTTGTCGATCACCGTGGTGTCGCGCAGGGGCAGCTGCAGGTCGTCCTCGGCGGCGATACCCGCCTGCAGTTGGCGACCTCGCTGCATTAGCCAGATTTGCCCCGCCTCTGCGGCGGCACACGTGCGACTAAAACGCGTAGCGGATGCGGCACTCCGGCAGCGTGGTGGCGATCAGGTCGGTCAGTTGGTCCACCCACCGGCCTTTCCACCCTGTCTTGTAGCGCACGTTCCACTGGCCGCTCTCGCTGCGTTTGACCTGCTGCAGATCCGGGCGCCACAGCAGGTCCTCGCCGCGCGGGTGCCAGCCGAGGTTGACCTAGTGCAGCCCCTCGTTGTGGGTCAGGAAGATGATCTCGGCCGCCAGCTGGGCGCGGGTCCGTGCGCTGGTGCCGTCCGCCACCTGGGTCAGCAGTTCTGTCCAGTCCGCCAGCCAGTTCTCGTGCACGATCACCGGGCTGAAGTTCAGGTGCACCTCGTAGCCGGCATCGACGAAGTCGTCGAGAGCAGCGATGCGGTCAGCGATCTTCGACGTGCGGACGTCGACGACGCGCGACGTGTCGGCCGGCATCAGGCTGAAGCGGATCCGGGTTCCGCCCCGCGGGTCGTAGGTCAGCAGATCGCGGTTGACCAACTTCGTGGCGAAACTGGCCTTGGCGTTCGAAAGGCGCGCGAACAGGTCGACGAGGTCGTGAACGTTGTCCGAGACCATCGCGTCGACCGAACAGTCGCTGTTCTCCCCGATGTCATACACCCAGTCGACCGGATCGCATTGATTGGCAATGGCTTTCACGCCTTGGCGACCTGCGTGCCGCTCGAGGTAGCCGGTGATCTTCTCGATGTTGGCGAACACCGTGATCGGATTGGCGTACCCCTTGCGCCGCGGCACGTAGCAGTACGAGCACGCCATCGCACAGCCGTTGGACGTCGACGGGGCGATCCAGTCGCTGGAGCGCTCGTTTCGACGCGCGCTGAGGCTCTTCTTCTCGCCGAGCACGAGCACCTCGCGTTTGTTGCGCACCCAGTCCTCGACGTTCCCCTCGTTGCCGTACAGACCGGGGATCGCCTGATGGGACAGCACCTCGATGCGTTCGGCCGCGGGGTAGCGGTCGAGCACCTGGCGCGCGCGGGGAAAGCGTTCGATGTCAGGTTCGTGGTAGATGCGTGTGACGTCGAGCAGCCGGCCGGCAAGGGCTTCGGGGGTCCGGCGGTTCACCGACAGACAACGACCGTCGGGACGCGCGGGTTCCTGATTCGTGTGGTCGCACGACACTGACGAGTCAGTCCTCGTCGGTCAGCTCCGGGGCGATTTCGCGGGTGGCCATGCCGCCTTCCTTGCCGTGATCGGCCGGCCCCGGCCGGTCCTTGTCTTCTGGGCTGTCCTCTGCGCCGACTTCGGCGCGCTCGTTCTGATCTCTTTCCATCACGTCCCCTCCTGACCGTTCCAGGCTATCCGCCCGCGTACGCTTACCGACCGTGATCGACATCGCGCTGAGCGACATGCGGGACTGGTTCGGCTTCGGCGTGGCGGGCAATTTCGCCGGTCATCTCGAGCAGGCCGGCGAAGCGGTGGATTTCGTCAACGTGGCCAGCGACGGTGAGGCGCCCAAGGGCATCTTCCCGTGGTACGCGCCGGGCTCCGAGACGTTTCTCGGCGAGTTCCCGCTGTCCAATGACGAGACCCGCCTGCCCCCCGAGACAGACGGTCCGCTGAACCTGCAGATCGAGCCCGAGGTCGGGCTGGCGTGCCGGGTGGTGTGGCGCGGCGACACCGTGGTGACACTGGAACCGTTCGCGCTCGGCGCGTTCAACGACTGTTCGATCCGCCGGCCCGGCGCCAAGAAGATCAGCCACAAGAAGAACTGGGGACCTGCGTCGAAGGGGGTGTCTCGCTCGTTCTTCGAGATCAGCGACCTCACCCCGGACGGGCCGACCGCCACGCTGCGGCTGGTGTGTCTGCTCCACTCCGACGGCGAGGAGCACGCTTACGGCGTCGACAGCCCGGTGATCGGCTACTCCTACTACGGCGAGGTGCTGCTCGACTGGATCGTCGAACGACTCGCGAACCAAAAGGGTTCGGAGGACACCCCGCTCGAGGACGTCGGCGCTCTGATGGTCGCCAGCGGTCACCCCGAGAACGTGTTGATCGGAATCGGAGCCACCCGCTATACCGAGCTCGGCGAGAGCACGTTCCTCAAATCCGGCGACGACGCGATCGTGCGCGTCTACGACACCGCCGATGACGCCGCGGCTGAGCTGCGCCAGACCGTGCGCTGAGGAACTCCTCGAGCGGTCCACATCACACCTCGGGTCACGTCCGGAATTTTTCGCGCGGTCAGCGGCATTCATCCAAGTGTCGCCAGCGGGGCGATCACGACGGAGGAGACCGAGATGACCGATCAGCGCACCGTTCGACGGGCACTCCTCCTGGGCGGGATCGGCGCGGTCGCCGCCGCCGGGCTTCTCGGCCCCGGCACTGCGAGCGCACACGCCGAATCCTGTCCGGACGTGTCTGTGGTGTTCGCCCGCGGGACCGCCGAGCCGGCCGGCCTGGGCCGGGTCGGGCAGGCGTTCGTCGACGACCTCCGTGGTGAACTCGGCGGACGCAGCGTCGGTGTGGCGGCCGTGAACTACCCGGCGTCCTACGACTTCCTGCAGTCCGCACCGGCCGGCGCCGACGACGCCAGCGCCCAGATCCAGGCCACCGCCGCCCGCTGCCCCGATACCCGCATCGTGGTGGGCGGGTATTCGCAGGGCGCGGCGGTGGTGGATCTGATCACCGGCGATCCCGCCGCGACCTTCGGCTTCGGCCGGCCGATGCCGGCTGACGTCGCCGACCATGTGGCGGCCGTCGCGGTGCTCGGCAATCCCGCCGGACGGATCGGTCGCACCCTGACCACGTCGAGCCCGCTCTACGGCGCCAAGACCATCGACCTGTGCAACGGTGCCGATCCGGTGTGCTCGAACGGTGACGACCGGCCCGCGCACAGCGCCTACGTGCAGTCCGGTTTGGTCTCGCAGGCAGCTGATTTCGTCGCCGGACGGGTGGCGAGCCACGCGCCGGCCGGCACGCTCGTCAACGCCTCGGGCACCGTCGGCTGACATTTCGGCCCGCCGGGGCATGCACCGTGTCACAGTGCACTGTGCACACCAAGGTGGCGGTCATCGGGGCTGGACCCGGCGGACTGGTCGCGGCGCGTTGGCTTCTCGCCGAGGGCTTCGATACACACCTGTTCGAGCAGGGGCCTGAGCTGGGTGGGCAGTGGACCGGAGAGATCGGCGCCAGCGGCGTGTGGCCCACGCTTTACACGAACACCAGCCGCATCCTGACCGCGTTCAGCGACCTGCCCCACGACGGCGGCCAGACGTTCCTGTCCGCACCACAGATCCTGCGCTATCTGCACCGCTATGCCGGGATGTTCCGCCTGAAGGATCGAATCAGGTTGAGCTCCAAGGTGATTCACGTGAAACATGGCGGTGGCCGGTGGTCTGTCGAGACGGCGGACGGAGCCGAGGCCTTCGACCGGGTCGTGATCGCCAGTGGGCGCTTCCAGACTCCTGCGCTGCCGCCGGTGCCCGGTCTGTCGACGTTCAGCGGACCCGAGGGTGTGCGGTCCACCTTCGACTACCGCGGCGTCGAACCGTATCGAGGTAAGCGCGTTCTCGTCGGCGGCTGCGCTGTCAGCGCCCTGGAGGTGGCGGCGGAACTCGTGCACGGCGGCGCGGCCGCGGTGACGGTGACACAGCGCCGGCAGCGCTACGTGCTGCCGAAGTTCGCCGCCGGGGTGCCGTCCGACCACCGCATCTTCACCCGCTACGGCGCCTTGGCCGCCGAACGTCTTCCGGTGACCGAGGTCGATCGTCAGCTCAAGACGATCGTCACCGACGCCGGTGGCAGCCCCGAGCAGTACGGGGCTCCGACCCCCGATCCATCGCTGTTCGCCGCGGGGGTCACCCTCAGCCAGGACTATCTCCCTCTGGTCGCCGAGGGACGCATCGATGTGCGGCCGTGGCCGCTGTCGGTGTCCGGCCCCGACGTGACGTTCGCCGACGGAGGCACTCAGCAGTTCGACGGAGTCCTGTTCGGCACGGGCTTCCGCCTGGATCTGCCGTTCCTCGCCGATGAGATCCGAGAGACTCTCGGCCTGGACGACGTCCACCTGGATGCAGACCGGTACACCTTCCACCCCGACCTGCCGGGCCTGGCGTTCGTCGGGATGTGGGATCAGTCGGGCGGCTACTTCGTGCCCCTGGAACTGCAGGCCCGTTGGCTCGCCTACACCTGGTCGGGCCGGGTGCCCGGAGCCGACCTCGGGGCGCAGCGCGCCGCCGTCGCGGCGTACCGGGCCCGCCGCGGACTGCCGCAGAAGACCCGAATGAACCTTGCCGCCATCGGTTTCGCGCGCGCCGCGGGCTGTGAACCGCAGCTCGACCGATGGCCCGAGCTGCGGCGTGCACTGCTGTTCGGCCCGCTCGCGCCGAGCTGTTTTCGCCTGGACGGACCTGACGCCCTGCCCGATGCCGCCGAGGAATTCGCCCGTGCCGCAGCTGCCTTCGGAGCAATTGAGTCGCCGGAGTTCACCGACCGCGAACAGGCCGACTGGAACCTGCTGCAGAGTCACTGAACACAACTCCTACCCCATCAGCTGGTGGCGTCCAGAATGAGTTTCACCGTCTCTTCGGGCTGATCCCAATGAGGGAAGTGGCCGCAGTGCGAGAACCAGTGCAGAGAAGCGTCGGGGAAGGCACGCATCGCCGGTTCGGCCTCGCTCGGTGGGGTCACGCGGTCGTTACGCCCCCAGCCGATCGTGACTCGGCCCCTCAACGAACCGGCCGGTGCGCCCTGCTGTTTGGGTCCGTGCACCAGTGCTCGCACCGCGTCGTCCAGACTCGGAGAGCTAGCGAAGTTGCGTAGTTCGCCAAGCACCAGTTCCGCGGGCAGCTGCCACGGTTTGGCAGAGAACTGCAGCAACAGTGCGGTACGCCCGACAGCGCTGTTCGTCAGGGCGGGCAGAAGCGGTTGAATGCGCTTGACCAGAGCGATCGACGGACCGACGGTGCAGCCGAAGATCTTGACCTGTCGGTCGGACCAGAACCCTCCCGGGTCGAGGGCCACCGCGTTACCGCCGTGACCGCGGCGGGCCAGTTCGAGCACCAATCGCGCACCCATCGAGCTACCGACTACGTCGACGTTGCCGAGTTCGTGCTCGATGATGAAGTTCTCGACGGCATCGGTGAGCGAAGAGACGGAGACCTCACCGGTCAGCGGTGGGCTTTCGCCGAAGCCGGGAAGGTCGATGGCGATCACCGAGCGTTCGCGGGCCAGAGCGGGGACGACGAGGTCCCAGTTGTGCAGGTTCGAGATGCCATGGACGAGCAGAAGGGGTTTACCTGAGCCGGTACGGATCGAGTACATCTGGGGCGGGTACCCCGACCGGACGGGTTGATACGGAGGAAAGTTCCACGGGATAGGACGCCTGTCTCATTAGCATTGCTCAGGTGGACCACGTGGACACCGGTCAGTTGGCGGCCCTGGCGGCGGTGGTCGAATACGGCAGCTTCGACGCGGCCGCGGCCCACCTGCACGTCACGCCGTCGGCCATCAGTCAGCGCATCAAAGCCCTCGAACAGCGCACCGGCCAGGTTCTCGTGATCCGCGAAAAGCCCTGCGCTGCAACCCCTGTAGCCGCACCGCTGCTGAGGTTGGCGGCGCAGACAGCACTGCTGCAGACCGAGGCGCTGGCGGAGATACGCGGCGGCCCGGCCGCCCGCCCGCGGATTGCGTTGGCCGTCAATGCCGATTCGATGGCGACGTGGTTCACCGGCGTCTTCGCCCACCTGACCGATGCGCTGCTCGACATCCGCATCGAGGACCAGGATCTGTCGGCGCGGCTGCTCCGCGAAGGGGTGGTGATGGGTGCGGTGACCACCGAGAGCGCCGCGGTGCCCGGGTGTCGTGTGCAGCCTCTCGGCATCATGCGCTATCGGCCGGTGGCCACCCGGACGTTCGTCGAGCGACACCTGTCGGACGGGTTCACTGCCGAGGCCGCCGCCGCGGCGCCGTCGTTGGCCTGGAACCGCGACGACGCCCTGCAGGATCAGCTGGTGCGTCAGGTGTTCGGCGCAGACGTGCGCCGACCCGTGCACTACGTGGCCACTGCAGCGGGGTTCGGTGCTGCCGTCCATGCCGGGCTGGGCTGGGGGATGTACCCCGAGCAGTTGATCGACGCGTCGTTCACGCTCATCAGCGACGAGCACCTCGACGTCCCGCTGTACTGGCAGTGCTGGAAACTCGACAGCGCCACCGTGGCGCTGGTGACCGACGCGGTGAAGTCGGCGGCGACGGGCCTGCTGCCGCCGCAGTGAGACCGGCCGGGGACAATCGTGACCATGGATGCGCCGGTCAGGGTAAGAATCCTCGGCGTCGGGATGGGGCCTGCCCACGTGACGAGCGAGGTCGCCGACGCGCTGAGGTCCGTCGACTACGTGCTGGCGGCCGACAAGACCGACCCCGAGGCCGACGCCAGAACCGACGAGGACCCCCTGCTCGAGCTGCGCCGCGCCGTCGTCGGTGCCTTCCCCGGACCGGACGGACCCGCCGAGGTCGTCGCGATCACCGATCCACCGCGCGATCGCTCCGCCGGGCTGACCGCGTCGCAGTACGAATCCGCCGTCGCGGACTGGCATGCGGCCCGCGCCGCCCGCTATGCCGACGTCCTGCGCCGCCGCGGCGGGACGGCCGCGTTCCTGGTGTGGGGCGATCCATCGCTGTACGACTCGACGATCCGCATCGTCGAACACGTGCGGGCTCTCGGCGTCGACCTCGATTACGACGTGCTGCCCGGCGTGAGCGCACCGGCACTGCTGGCCGCGCGGCACCGCATCGTGCTGCACGAGGTCGGCCGGTCCGTGCACGTCACCACCGGACGGCGACTGCAGGAAGCCGTCGCCGCCGGGCTCGACAACATCGTCGCGATGCTCAACCCTCCGCCGCACCGCCTCGACTTCACCGGGCTGCACGAGTGGACCATCTGGTGGGGCGCCAATCTCGGCGCACCGGGGGAGCAGCTGCTGTCGGGCCGGCTCGGTGACGTCGAACCGCTGCTGCCCGCCGCGCGCGCGGCCGCCGCGGATACCGACGGCTGGGTGATGGATCTTTTTCTGCTGAGGCGCACCTGATGGCAGGCCTGCTGATCGCCGGTACCACCAGTGACGCGGGCAAGACCCTGGTCACGACCGGGTTGTGCCGGGCACTCGCGCGCCGCGGAGTCAGCGTTGCCCCGTACAAGGCGCAGAACATGTCCAACAATTCGATGGTCGCCGACCCTGGCGTGGAAATCGGCCGGGCGCAATGGATTCAAGCGCTGGCGGCCGGTGTGACCCCCGAGCCGGCGATGAACCCGGTGCTGCTCAAACCGGGCAGTGACCGGCGCAGCCACGTCGTGCTGATGGGCCGGCCGTGGGGAGAGGTGTCGTCGGCGGATTGGCTCGAGGGTCGGCGAGCACTCGCCACTGCCGCCCACGCCGCATACGACGACCTGGCCTCCCGCTACGACGTCGTCGTCGCCGAGGGTGCCGGGAGCCCTACCGAGATCAACTTGCGTGCAGGCGATTACGTGAACATGGGGTTGGCGCGACACGCCGGAATGGCCACCGTGGTGGTCGGCGACATCGACCGCGGCGGAGTCTTCGCCGCATTTCTCGGCACGGTGGCGTTCCTCTCGCCGGAGGATCAAGCTCTGGTCGCCGGCTTCGTCGTGAACAAGTTCCGCGGTGATGCGACGCTGCTGCAGCCCGGCCTGGAATCTCTCGAAAAGGCCACGGGCAGAACGGTGTACGGAACCCTGCCCTGGCAGCCCGATGTGTGGCTGGATTCGGAGGACGCCCTGGACCTGGGGGGCGTCCGCCGCTCCCGGCCGGGTGCACACCGCGTCGCGGTGATCCGCCTGCCGCGGATCAGCAACTTCACCGACGTCGACGCGCTGCGGCTGGAGCCCGAGCTCGACGTGGTGTTCGCCTCGCACCCCGGCGCGCTGGCCGACGCCGACCTGATCGTGCTGCCGGGCACCCGGTCCACGATCGCCGACATGGCCTGGTTACGCGCACGCGGACTGGCCGACGCGGTGATCGCCCACGCCGCCGCCGGCCGGCCGCTGCTGGGCATCTGCGGCGGCTTCCAGATGCTCGGCCGCGTGGTGCGTGACCCTGCCGGCGTCGAAGGCGAGCCCACCGAAGTCCCCGGTCTCGGGCTGCTCGACGTCGAGACCGACTTCGTCGCCGAGAAGACACTGCGCCTTCCTCACGGAACCTGGCTCGGTACAACGGCATCGGGCTATGAGATCCACCACGGGCGGGTGGCGGTGGGGAGCACGGAGGACGATTTCCTCGCCGGTGCGCGCCACGGCCAGATCTTCGGCACGATGTGGCACGGGGCCCTCGAGGGCGACGCACTGCGCAGTCGATTCCTCCACGAGACGTTGGGGGTCGCGCCGTCGGGTGTCTCGTTCCCCGCGGCGCGGGAAAATCGGCTGGACCGCCTGGGTGACCTCGTCGAGCAGCATCTCGACGTCGACGCACTTCTCGCCCTGGCGCTGAGAGGTGCACCGGCGGATGTGCCGTTCCTCCCGCCGGGGGCGCCGTGAGAATCCTGCTGCTGGGGGGCACCGCGGAAGCTCGGGCACTGGCCGGCATCCTCACCGCCACCGACCATGTCACCACCTCGTTGGCGGGTCGGGTCGCCGATCCTCGTCTGCCGGTCGGTGAGGTGCGCATCGGCGGATTCGGGGGTGTCGACGGGTTGTGCTCTGCGTTGGCGCATTTCGAGGTCGTCGTGGATGCGACGCACCCGTTCGCCAAGACGATCTCGAGCAATGCGGCAGAGGCGTGTGCGCAACGCGGGGTGCCGCTGCTGCGGTTCGAGAGGCCGGGCTGGGCCGACCGCTCCCGCGATTCGTGGCACTGGAGCGCATCGCACGACGATGCGGCGACGGTGGCCGCACGCCTCGGCCGGCGACCGTTCCTCACGGTGGGTCGGCAGGAGATCGCCCGGTTCATTCCCGCCCTGCGCGATCACGCCACGCTCGCACGGGTGGTGCAGGCCCCTGACGAGGCCCTGCCGCCGGCGTGGCGGTTGGTGACCAGTCGCGGCCCCTATGCGCTGGCCGGCGAACTGGAGCTGATGCGCGACCATGCCGCCGACGTACTCATCACCAAGGACTCCGGTGGTGAGTTCACCTGGCCCAAAATGGAAGCCGCAGAGCAGCTCGGCGTCCCGGTCGTCGTGGTCGCCCGTCCTGCCCGCACCGCAGGCGTGCCCACCGTCTCCGACATCGACGACGCCGTCGCCTGGGTGCGGGCTGTCTCTACGATGAGCCGGTGAGGATCCTCGTCACCGGCGGTGTCCGCTCGGGCAAGTCCCGGCACGCCGAAGAGTTGCTCGCCGACGCCGGCGCGGTCACCTACATCGCCCCGGGCCGGCCCGCCGACGGCCAGGATCCGGACTGGGATGCGCGGGTGGCCGCGCATCGCGCGCGCCGGCCGGCGGGCTGGTCGACCGTCGAGACCGCTGACCTCGTCACCGCCCTCGGGAACGCGGAGGGTGCCGTGCTGCTCGACTGTGTGAGCACCTGGGTGGTCGCCGTCGTCGACGAAGCCGCCCTGTGGGAGGCAGATTCGGCGCATGTGCACGCTGTCGTCGGCGCCCGCACCGACGCGCTGTGCGAGGCGCTGCGGCGCACCTCTGACGCTGTGGTGGTGACGAACGAGGTCGGTCTGGGCGTGGTGCCCGCTCACCGCTCGGGCGTGTTGTTCCGGGATCTGCTGGGCACGGTGAACCAGCGCGTCGCGGCCGTGTGCGACGAGGTGCACCTCGTGATCGCGGGCCGAGTCTTACGGCTCTAGAGAGTGTCACCGCGCGCGGTAACGCTCCTCGTGCACGACGGAGGAGAGTGGGCTGCGGGCGCGCCAGCCGAAGCGTTCGAGGTCGGGAACCTCGGGGACGTCGGCGACCGGACCGACGCACAACCAGGCGACCGGCCGGACGTGGGCAGGCATACCGACCAGGGTCCGCAGGACGTCCTCGGAAAAGAACGACACCCAGCCGACGCCCAGATCCTCGACAGTCGCTGCGAGCCAGAGGTTCTCGATCGCGCACACCACGGAGTAGAGCCCGGTGTCGGGGATGGCATGGCGGCCGAGTACCTGCGAACCCGCGCGGGTGGGGTCGTAGCCGACGACGATGCCGAGTCCGGATTCGCAGATCCCCTCGATCGTGATGCGCGAGAACGTCTCGGCGCGTTCGCCGGTCAGCGTCGAGGCGAAGACCTCACGTTCGGTCGCGACGTGGTCGCGGAACGCTCGGAGCGTCTCCGGTGAGCGCACCAGGACGAAATCCCACGGCTGGCTCATGCCGACCGACGGAGCGGCGTGGGCGGCGAGGAGGACCCGCTCGAGGACATCGTCCGGTACGGATCCGCCGGTGAACTCACGGCGGGTGTCGCGGCGCCGCCGGATGACGTCGTACAGGTCGGTCACGGCCGGATGGACCGATCGCGCGCGGGGTCGTACAGATGGCTCTCGCCGGCGCACGGATCGCTGCGTTCAGCCAGCGCTCGACCGACCAGAATGACTGCCGCGTAACGGAAACCAGCGTCCTGCACGGCGTCGGCGATGTCGGACACCGTCCCCCGCAGCACGACCTCCTGTGGTTGGGAGGCCCGGTAGACGACCACCACGGGGCAGTCCGCTCCGTAGTGGGGAGTCAGTTCGGCCATCAGTTCCCGGATGCGGGTGATGGCCAGGTGCAGCACCAGTGTGGCGCGGGTGGTGGCGAACGCGGCGAGCGTTTCGGTCTCGGGCATCGCGGTGGACCGCTGCTGGGTGCGGGTCAGGACCACCGACTGCGCGACCAGCGGCACGGTGAGCTCGCGCCCGACGCGCGCGGCGGCGGCCGCGTAGGCGGGGACGCCGGGAGTGACCGCCCACGGGACGGCGGCCGCATCCAGCCGCCGGGTCTGCTCGGACAGCGCCGAGTACACCGACGGATCACCCGACACCAGTCGCACCACGCGGCGCCCGGCCCGGTGGGCGGTGACGACGCGCTCGACGATGTCGTCGAGGTCGAGTTCGGCGGTGTCGACGAGTTCGGCGGCAGGGGAGCAGTGCGCGAGGACCTCGGGATCGAGATAGCTGCCGGGATAGAGCACGACCTCGGCGTCGGCCAGCATGCGTGTGGCCCGCACCGTCAGCAGATCGGCGGCACCCGGGCCGGCACCGACGAACTGCACTGCCCGGTCGTCATCCATCGACCCGAAGTGTAGGACAGGGCTCCGGCGCCGCTGGTTCCTCCAGGCCCCCGACGCGTCCTGTCGCGCGAGCCACCAGCGGGCTCAGCGCGGCGGCGACCGCGAACAGTGTCGCCGCCACGACCGCACCGGCGGGACCGTGCGCGTCGGTGGCCGCGCCGGCGGCCGATGTGCCCAGCGCGGCGCCGATCAGCGCGCCGCTGTGCAGCCACCCGAACGCCTCGGTGGCCACGTCCTCGTCGACGTCCTGCGACACCATGAAGTACAGCGCCGACATCGCCGGTGCGAAGCCCATGCCGGAGACGAACAGGGCACACATCTGCAGCGCCAGCACATGGGTGAGCCCGAACGCCGCGGTTCCCACCGCCACGACGGACAGGGCAGTGACGACGCCACCCAGGCCGAGGCGGCGGTGCCCGAAGGTCAGGCCGCCCAGCACGGATCCGACACTGGCCAGCGCGATGGCAACGCCCGCGGTGAGGCCACTGTTGCCGTGCTCGGCCACCACGCCGACCTCCAGTGCGGTGAACGAGCCCACGAGCGCGCACCCGGCGACCATGGCCAGCAGCACGCTGCGGCGGCCCAAGACCCGGCGACGGCCACGGGCACGCGGACCCGAGCGGGGACGCAGCCCGCGGGCGCTGGCCAGGAACCATGCCGTGCCCACCACCGTGATCGCGGCCGAGGCGATCAGTGGCATCGCCGTGGACACCAGTGTCGAGAGGGCCATGGCCGCCACGGGACCGATGACCCAGATCATCTCCTGGGCGGTGGTGTCGAGCGCGAAGAGCGCGCGCACCCCGTCTCGGGGCAGCATCTGCGGGTACAACGCGCGGACGACGGGCATCAGGGGCGGCACCGACGCCCCGACCAGCAGGCCGAGCGCCATCAACGGCGGACCCGAGAAGGTCGCGAGCGCGAGTCCGAGCATGCTGGCGCCGTTGACCGCGGCGCAGATCGCCAGCGTCGCCGTGGTGCGGTCACCCCGGCCCGCCATGCGTGACGTGAGCGGCATGGCGATCGCTTCGCCGACGGTCAGGCAGGCGACCACCACTCCTGCGGTGGCGTAGGAGCCGGTGCGGTGTTCGACGTGCACCAGGATGGCCAGGGAGAGCATGCCGAGTGGCAGCCGCGCGAACAGCTGTGCCGCGGTGATGTTCGGGACGCGGGGCACGCGGAACAGTTCCCGGTAGATCCCCATGCGCGGACTGTACCGTCCAGACGGTGTAGTAGACCACCGGGTTTTAGGCTGGCCCCATGTCCTCGCGTGATCGCATCCTCGATGCCTACGCACAGCTGCTGGCAGAAGAGGGTGAGCGGTTCGCCACCGTGGACGCGGTGGCGGCGCGCGCCGGGGTGTCCAAGGGCGGGGTCCTCTACCACTTCCCCTCGAAGGATCACCTGGCCGGCGCGGTCTGCGAGCGGCTGGAAACGCTCGCCGCCGAGGACGCACTCCAGATGCGCGTCGCCGAGGAGGGGCCGGCCCGCTACTACGTGAGGTCGTCCCACTACGCCGGCACTCCGCTCGATCGGATTCTGGTCGCGGCGTCCCGGCTGCGGCAGGCCGGGGATGCCCGCGCGCGTGCCGCCATCGAGTCCGCCGCCGCCGAGTGGCTGTCGATCCTGCACGAGGCGATCGGGGACCTCGACACGGCGCGGGCGGTCAAACTGATCGGTGACGGCCTCTACTACAACGCGCTGCACCGGGCCCTCGGCGGGCATCTCGTCGCCTCCGATGCGGACGAGGATCTGCTCTCGGTGATCGACCGGATGATCGCGGCCGCCGCTCAGCGGTGATCAGCCGAGGGCGAACCGGCCGGCGAAGCCGCGCAGAGGCAGGTCGGCGCTCGTCAGGATTCCGGGGGGCGCCGCGACGACGGACTTGATGGCGTTGATCGCGGGCATGCCCGTCACCGTCATGCCGATGGATGCGAAGTTGTCGGGGTTCGACAGGTCGACACCGGGTTTCGGGAAGATCATGTGCTTGTTGTAGATGCACGGATCGCCCTTGATCTGGGTGATGTAGCAGCCCTTGATGTCCCAACTCGGATCGGTGTGCGGTGTCATCTGCCATTCGAGATGTGTTTCGACACGGGGGATTCCGTCGACCGTGCCGACGTAGCGGATGTAGCTGCCGCCCAGCGAGCCCTTGGGCAGCTGATACCACCCCAGATCGACGTCCTTGGTGCATGCGCCCAGCTCGAATTCGAACCTGACCTCGTCGAGCGTCAAGCCGAAGCAGTCCGCCATCATGTAGACCGAGTCGGCGAACACCTCCGTGTACTTGCGCAACTTGCCCGGGATGCTCGGATCGTCGACCGGCAGGCCGTAGCCGACCTCGATCCAGGTGTCCTTGCTGTGATGGCATGACACGTCGACGGATTCGAGCGTGACGATGTGCTCGATCTCCGCGACGTCGGCCGAGGCGACGACGCCGAGGATCTGATTCACGCCGGGGTTCATGCCGGTGCCGTAGAAGGTCGATCCGCCTGTCCGGCAGGCTTCGGCGAGCAGCTCGGTCACCTTCTTGCCGGAATGGTGCGGATGGTTGGTGTCGCGGTGGTAACCGGTGATCCAGTCCGCTGTGGTGACGATGTCGATGCCGGCTTCGAGCACCCGCACGTAGAGGTCTTCGTCGGGGAAGACGCCATGGAAGGTCACGACATCCGGTGCGGCAGCGATGATCTCGTCGACGGTGCCGGTGGCGATGACTCCGTTGGGCGCCAACCCGGCGAGTTCGCCGGTGTCCTTGCCCACCTTCTCGGGTGTGTAGCAGTGCACCCCGATGAGCTCGAGATCCGGCTGGGTGGCGATGCGCTTGATCATCTCCGAGCCGACGTTGCCGGTGGCGACTTGGAAGACTCGAATGGGGGTGCCGTTCGTCATCTGCTGGTTCAGCCCTTCTGTCGTGCCGCATTGACTTCAGCGGCACTGCCGCCGATGCCGTCTGGATAGAACTGGCGTGCCCACTCGCGAATCGCGGTGAAGCCCTGCACTTCTGAGGTCGCCAAGGCGGGCGGGTCCGAATACCGCTGGTGCGACCAGATGAAGATGTCCTGGGTGAACTGTCTGATGACCTCGTTGCCGAACTGCTCGGCCTTGATGCGGGCCCTCTCCGGGTCGCGGGGCGCTCGCTTCGGCTTGCCGATGTAGGTCATGAATCGGACGTCGGAGGTGCGGTCGTCGACCGGAGTGACGCAGGAGATCGTCCGGTTGTCGATCATCCCCCAGCTCTTGGTCACCGCGATGCCGAGACCACCGTTGATCGCCTGTACGCCGCTGCGGACGTCGTCGATCACCTGCTCTTCGTCTCCGTCGAAGGTGATCGTGAAGTCGACGTAGGAGATCGGTTGGTCGAAGTCGTGTCGGGTGAAGACCGGGTTGATCGGTGTCTCGTGCACATAGCGGAAGTGTTCGACGTCGACGCCGTTCTCCAGCACGTACTGCGGATGCATCTCGTGGCCCTGTTCGAAAAGCCGTTGCTGGGGGTAGTAATCGTCGACGCTGGAGCCGTCGTCGAAACTCGCGAACACGTCGGGCGCGTCGAAGAACGGCTCACGGCCGTGGACGTCATGCCAGATGTACACGGAGGCATTGCGTTCGACGACGGGGAACGACGGGATCCGCCGGCCTCGGTTGGGTCGCTTCTCATAAGGAATGCAGACATTGCGGCCCTCGGTGTTCCACTGCCATCCGTGGAACGGGCACTGGATCACCTCCCCGGTCACGCGACCGCCGAAACCCAGGTGCGCACCGAGGTGTTCGCAGTACGCATGCATCACCGACAGCTCACCGGATTCGGTGCGCCAGCCGATCAGATCCTGGCCGAAGTAGTGCATGCGGTGGACGTCGCCGGCGCCGATCTCGTCGGACCACGCCACCTGGAACCATCCGGTCGGCGTCATCGACAACGGCGGTTTGGCCACGGCGATCCCCTTCCGCTTCTCGTCGATGACTCTAGGAAAAGTTCATAGAGGTGTCAATGAATCTTGGTGCTCCGGCGCTAGGATGGCTCGATGCCGCTACCTGACAGCGCGGGTCGCACGGCGAACCGGCGTGGAAGAGCAACGCGCCGAGCGCTGTTGAGCGCGGCGGTGGACGCCCTGGCCACCGGCGATCCCGCGGCGGTGTCGGCCAATCGGATCGCCAAGGCGATCGGGGTGACGTGGGGGACCATCCAGTATCAGTTCGGGGATGCCGACGGATTCTGGGCCGCGGTGCTGCACCACACCGCGGAACGCCGCGGCGACACCGTCACGGCGTCCGACAGCAGGGCCTCGCTGCGCGCCCGCGTCGCGGGCATCGTCGACACGCTCTACGACGGGCTGGAGGCTCCCGACTCCCGCGCGATCGAAAATCTTCGGGCCGCGCTGCCTCGTGACCCCACCGAGCTCGACCGGCTGTACCCGGCGACGGCGGCCGAATTGCGCTCGTGGGGACAGACCTGGGCGGACATGTGCCAGAGGGCGTTCGCCGATCTGAAGGTGGATCCCGATCGGGTGCACAAGGTCGCGATGTTCATCCCGGGGGCGATGCGCGGGCTGGTCTCGGAGAAGCAGCTGGGCAGCTTCAACGATCTCGATGTCGCTCGGGATGGCCTGACGAGCGCGATAGTGGCCTACCTTGCCGGCTCTGGCGCGACAGGGTGACCCGGTTCGATCAGGTGCGTGGTGGGCCCGTCGTGCCCCGGACCACCAGTGTGGGCTCCAGCACGATGTCCCTGCTGGGCAGCGGCGCGTCGATGAGCATCGCGACCGCGAGTTCCACCGACCGGCAGGCGATGTCGGGCGCATCCTGGTGGATCGTGGTCAGATCAATGCGAGGGTTCTCCGAGATCCGGTTGTCGTCGTATCCGACAAGCGAAACATGTTCCGGCACCGAGATTCCCGATCGCGTGAACACGTCGAGGATGCCCAGGGCGCAACGATCGTTGCCCGCCAGCACCGCCGTCGGGAGTTCGGGCGCGGCCAGCATGGCGTGGGCTGCTACTGCACCCGCTTCTTCGTTGTGGGCGCCTGCGATCACGGTGGTCTCGGCGGCCAGGCCGTGCGCCCGCATCGCGGACCGGTAGGCGCGGGAGCGGTCGGCCGAGCCCGGATCGGAGCCGCCGTCGACGTGGTGGATGCGGCGGTGGCCAAGGCTTGCCAGATAGTCGATCGCCTGCCGAATTCCCCTGACGTCGTTGGTGCGTACCGTCGCGAGCGGAACATCGTCGGTCAGCCCCGGCAGTCGGCGACACGCCACCACCACCGGTACCCGCTCTGCCATCCGCACCAAGTCGGACTGGGCGGCGTACGGACCCAGCAGGAGCAGCGCGCCGCAACGATGGCTGAGTAGCGACTCCACGACAGCCCCTTCGGTGCGGTCCGGGAGATTGGCCGAGAGCAGCACCTCGTAGCCGAGGCGTTCCGCGGCGGGATAGATCGACGTGACCATTTCGGCTTGGAAGAGTTGACGGACGTCGATCATGACGCCGAGGGTGCGACTGCGCCCCTGCGCCAACAGTCGGGCCGCAGAATCGGGCCGGTAGCCGATTTCCTCGGCGATCGCGAGAACGCGCTGGCGGGTCTCGTCACTGGCGCCTGGTTTGCCGTCGAGGATGAAGGAGACCAGCGTGCGGGACACCCCGGCGCGTTCGGCGACGTCAGCCATCGTCGGGCGACGCTGACGCGCGGTGCTCACAGGCGAGATCCTTCGGGGAAGTGACGGTTGACACAGTTGCGGACTGATGCCCATAGTAGACCTCACGCGCGTTACTAACGCGCGTTAGTCCAGCGCAGAGAGAGCCGACGAGAGGGACATCCGTATGAGCAGCATTCGTGTCGGTTCCGCGCCGGACTCGTGGGGGGTCTGGTTCCCCGACGATCCGCAGCAGACGCCGTATCGCCGTTTCCTCGACGAGGTCGCCGAATCGGGCTACGAGTGGATCGAACTCGGCCCCTACGGCTACCTGCCGACCGATCCGGGCACGCTGCGCGACGAACTCGACTCACGGGGGCTGAAGCTCTCCGCCGGAACGGTTTTCGAGCATCTGCACAAAGACGATGCATGGGACGCGGTGTGGACGCAGATCGAGGACGTCGCGCGGTTGACTGCCGCGGTGGGTGGCTCGCACGTCGTTGTCATCCCCGAGATGTGGCGTGATCCGTCGACCGGTGTGGTGCTCGAAGACCGGGTGCTCACCCACGAGCAGTGGCGTAAGAAGACCGAGGGCATGAACGCACTCGGCAAGGCGATGTTCGAAACCTACGGTGTCCGTGCGCAATACCATCCGCACGCCGACTCCCATGTCGACACCGAGGGCAACGTGTACCGATTCCTCGATGGGACGGACAGCCGCTATGTGAATCTCTGCCTGGACACCGGTCACATCTCCTACTGCGGCGGCGACAACATCGCCATCATCCGCCGGGCGCCCGAACGTATCGGGTACCTGCACCTCAAGCAGGTCGATCCCGAAGTGCGAGCCAAAGTCGAGGCCGAGGACCTGCCGTTCGGCGAGGCCGTCACACTCGGCGCGATGATCGAGCCACCGCTGGGGATTCCGGACATGCCGCCCTTGCTGGCCGAGATCGAGCGTCTCGGCATCGACGTGTTCGCGATCGTCGAGCAGGACATGTACCCGTGCGAGGTCGACGCCCCGCTGCCCATCGCCCAGCGCACCCGCAAATACCTCGGGTCCTGCGGCATCCCGTCCGTCACCTTCCGTTAGGAGCGCCTGCAATGTCCGACTCGAGAATCGCCGTCCTCGGCGTCGGCCTGATGGGCGCTGACCACGTCGCCCGTATCCAGTCGCGCATCTCCGGGGCGAGGGTGGCCGTGGTCAACGACTACGTGACCGACAAGGCCGAGCAGCTCGCCGCAAGCATCCCCGGCTGTCGCGCGATCGTCGATCCGCTCGATGCGATCGCCGATCCCGACGTCGACGCGGTACTGCTCGCGACCCCGGGCCCGACGCACGAGAAGCAATTGCTCGCATGCCTCGAGCATGGCAAGCCGGTGCTGTGCGAAAAGCCCCTCACCACCGACGTCGAGACCTCACTGGCAGTGGTGCGCCGCGAAGCCGAACTCGGCGTACGGCTGATCCAGGTCGGCTTCATGCGACGTTTCGATGACGAGTACGTCGAACTGAAAGCGCTCATCGACGGTGGCGAGCTCGGCGATCCGCTTCTCCTGCACTGTGTGCACCGCAACCCCGCCGTGCCTGACAACTTCGACTCGGCGATGACCGTACGCGATTCGCTCGTCCACGAGGTGGATGTCACCCGATTCCTCCTCGGCGAGGAGGTCACCTCGATCCAGATCGTCACACCGACACCGAATCCCGCTGCGCGCCAGGGATTGTTCGATCCGCTGATCGCGATCCTGCGTACCGCCGGCGGCAAACACGTCGACGTCGAGCTGTTCGTCACCACCGGGGTGGCCTACGAGGTGCGCACCGAGCTGGTCGCCGAAAAGGGCAGCGCGATGATCGGTCTCGATGTCGGTCTGGTGCGCAAGAGTGCCCCCGGTCATTGGGGTGGAACCATCACCCCGAGCTTCAAGGAGCGTTTCGGCCGCGCCTACGACATGGAGATCCAGCGCTGGGTCGATGCCGTCCGCCGTGGCGGCATCACGGGAACCTACGTCGAAGGCCCGGGCGCCTGGGACGGCTATGCCGCGACCGCCGTCTGCGAAGCCGGAGTTCAGGCTCTGCAATCCGGACAACCCGTCGCGGTCAGCATGGTCGAGCGCGCGTCGATCCAGGCAGGGTGGCACCGATGAAGATCGCGCTGGACCCGACCCCGTTCCACCACGACTACTCGCTACTCGAATTTCCCGCGCTGGTTGCCGAATTGGGATACGAACACCTACAGCTGACCCCGCATCGCGATTTCATCCCGTTCTTCAACCACCCGCGCGCCGACGACGCGCTGGTGGCGAGGCTCCGCAAGGCCTGCTCGGACGCCGGGGTGGGCATCGCCTCGGTTCTACCGGTTCTGCGGTGGTCAGGCCCCGATGAGGACGCCCGCGAGGCAGCCGTCCGCAATTGGAAGCGCGTCGTGCAGATCACCGTGGATCTCGGTGTCAACGTGATCAACACCGAGTTCTCCGGACGTCCGGAGAAGGCGGAGGAATCCGAGCGCGCGTTCTTCCGGTCGATGGAGGAACTGCTCCCGATTTTCGAGCGGGAGGGCATCGACGTCCGAATCGATCCCCACCCCGACGATTTCGTGGAGGACGGTCTGGAGGCGATACGCATCATCCGGGGCGTCAATTCATCACACGTCGGGATGGTCTACGTCGCATGCCACAGCTTCCACATGGGCTCCAACATGGCGGAGATCATGTCGGAAGCGGGAGACCTGCTGCGGCTGGTGCATGTCGCCGACACCATGGACCACCATCGCTCGCACGGTCTGCGCTACATCACGAATCCGCCGGGCAATCCCGTCCGAGTGCATCAGCACCTCAAGATCGGAGACGGTGACATCGACTGGGACGAGTTCTTCAGCGGCCTCGCCCGGCTCGGCTTCTACGACCGGGACGACACCGTGATGGTGTCGAGTGTGTTCGCCGAAGACGAAACGGCCCACGAGGTGTCGCGCTATCAGCTGAAAACGATGGTTGAGTATGTGGACAAGTACCGCTGATGCCATCGCGGGATGGCGGCGCCGCGTACGATCGACCATGTCGAGAACAAGCGTAAGCACAATGCCGCCGAGCGGCGCCGCCAGCTGTGCGACGCCGCTATCTCGCTGCTCGCCGACGAAGGGCCCCGCGGACTGAGCCACCTCAAGGTGGACCGGCAGGCCGGTGTACCCGATGGCACCACGTCGTTCTACTACCGGACGCGGGCCGCTCTGCTGCAGGGAATCGCTGATCAATTGGTGCGCTACGACGCCGAGGTGTTCACCGAGGTGTTCAAGGACGCGCCGAACAGCACCGGGCGAGTCATCGCGGGAATGCTGGCCGATCAGCTCCTGGCGGTGAGGAGTGAGCCGCAGTTGTCATGGACGCGGGCCCGTCTGGAACTGACCATGTCGGCACGCCGCGATCCGGGCGTCGCGTCGGGCTTCCGGCAGATCTCGGAGAGCTATCGGGCGCTGGTCGAGCGGTTGGTGCTCGCCCTGCACCACGACAACGGCCTCGACGTCGATCACGCGCTGTGCGACGAGCAGACCTCTGTCCTGATGGCCTACCTGAGCGGCCAGACGTTCGCGCTGTCGAACGACTCTCCCGAGGTGCTGACCCGGCAGGACATCGAGCGGCAGATCCACGCCGTGCTCGTCGGCGTGGCTGTCGAGTACGCAGCCCGTCAGACGCCGAGCAGCGATTCCAGTGGCGTGCGGGCGAAGTAGATCGCGAACCCGGCAGCCACCACCCACAGCAGCGGGCTGATCTCGCGCGCCTTGCCCGCGGCGGTTCGCATCACGACCCAGGAGATGAATCCGACGCCGATGCCGTTGGCGATGGAGTAGCTGAACGGCATCACGGCCACCGTGAGGACGACGGGCAGCGCGACGGAGAACTCCGAGAGGTCGATGTGTCGCAGATGCGAGACCATCATCGCCCCCACGATCACCAGCGCCGCGGCGGCCACCTCGGTGGGCACGATCGACGCCAACGGGGAGACGAACATCGCCGCCAGGAACAGCACACCGGTGACCAGGTTCGCCAGCCCGGTGCGGGCGCCCTCCTCGATGCCGGCCCCCGACTCGATGAACACCGTGTTCGACGACGACGATGTGGCGCCGCCGACCACCGCGCCGGCTCCTTCGACGATCAGCGCCGAACGTAGACGGGGGAAATTGCCCTGCGCGTCGGACAGTCCGGCTTCCCGGGACAGGCCGGTCATCGTGCCCATCGCGTCGAAGAAGTTCGCGAACACCAGCGTGAAGATCAGCACCACCGCGGCGATCACACCGATGCGGCTGAAGCTGTTCAAGCTGAACTCGCCGACCAGCCCGAGGTCGGGCAGTGCGAACGGAGAGCCAGACAGGGTGGGCACCGACAGGGACCATCCCCCGGGTTTCTCGGTGGCCGATCCGAGGTGCCAGATGGCCTCGATGACGACGGCGACGACGGTGCCGGCCACGAGCCCGATCAGGATGCCGCCGCGCACCCGGCGCGACACCAGGATGCCCGTCAGCAGCAGCGTCAGGATGAACACGAGCGTCGGTACGGTCGTCAGCGATCCCAGGCCGCCGCTACCCAATCCGACTGGGGGAGAGGGCAATTTGGTGGAAGAGATGAACCCCGAGTCGACCAGCCCGATGAACAGGATGAACAGCCCGATACCGGCGGTGATGGCCAGTTTGAGCGGCATGGGGACCGCATCGAAGATGAGCCGGCGCAATCCGGTCACCGCCAGCAACACGATGATCACACCGTTGATGACCACCAGGCCCATCGCCTCGGCCCAGGTCAGTTCACCGACGACGGTGGTGGCGAGGAACGAGTTGATGCCCAGTCCCGCGGCGAACGCGAACGGCAACCGTGCGATCAGTCCGAACAGGATCGTCATCACGCCGGCCGCCAGCGCGGTGGTGGCAGACACCTGCGCGAAGTTCAGCGACTGACCGCTGACGTCTTTCGGGCTCGACAGGATGATCGGGTTCAGCACGATGATGTAGGCCATCGCGATGAACGTGACCACGCCACCGCGTATCTCGGTGCCCACCGTCGACTGGCGGGCCGTGATCTCGAAGAAGCGGTCCACTCGGTTCATCGGCGGCTCAGTACTGCGACGTCGGGGCCGCAGCCGCAGCCGGAGCCGGCGGCGGGGCCACCGGCATGCACAGACCGGTGTTCAGGTCGAGTGCCTTGCCCGGAAGGCAGAACGGCGTGCATCCGTAGATGACGCCGGTCTGGCCGGGCGGGCACGAGCCGGGGGGCTGTGCGACGGCGCTCGGTGCCGCGGAGAGAGCCACGACCGGCACAGCGAGGGCTGCGGTGATCATCGCCGCTCCCAGAAGTCGTTGTCTACGAGCCATTCTCGTCCCCTCTCAACGTGGCTTCCCGGTGGCGACGCGTGGTCCCGGTGTGTCGGTCACGGCGTCGAGCACGAGTTCGGCGACCCGAGCCCGGTGGTCTTCTGCGCTGCCCAACAGCGCGGCGTTGGTGTAGGCCCGTTTGTAGTACAGATGGGCCTGGTGCTCCCAGGTGAACCCGATACCTCCGTGCACCTGGATGGTGTCGTTGGCCACCCGGGTGAGGGCCGCCGAGCACACCGCCTGAGCGATGCTGACGGCCAGCGCCGGGTCGTCGGTGCCGTGGGCCAGCGCCCAGATTGCGTGATAGGCGGCCGAGCGGGCGTGCTCGACGGCGACCAGACCGTCGGCCAGCTTGTGTTTCACCGCCTGGAACGATCCGATCGGGCGGCCGAATTGCAGACGGTTCTTCGCGTAGTCGACGCTCAGATCCAGCAGATGCTGTGCCGCCCCCACCTGTTCGACCGCGAGCAGTGCCGAACCCACGTGCAGTGCGTGGGCGATCACCCGGTCCGCGTCCTCCGGGCCGGCGATCAGCTGTGCCGGCGCGTCGGACAGCGTCACGGTGGCCTGCGGACGGGTGGGATCCAGCGTCGTCAGCGGAACCCGCTGCACCCCAGCAGAATTCGTGTCGACGGCGAACAGTGCGGTGCCGTCTGGGCCGTCGGCGGCGACGAGGATCAGGTCAGCGGCTCCGGCGTCGATCACCCCGTCCACCGTCCCGGTGAGGCTCCAACTCTCACCCGCGGGCGCGGCGGCGACATCGCCGATCGCGAACGCGGCGGTGCGTGTGCCATCGGCGAGGGAGTCGAGCAGATCAGATGGCGCCGAGGCCGCGACGAGCGCCGGGATCGCGAGGTACACGGTGCCGACCAGTGGGCCAGGCGCGAGTGCCGCACCGAGTTCCTCGATGGCGACCGCTTGGTCGATCAGCGTCCCGCCCGCGCCGCCGGCGGATTCGGGCACCGCCAACCCGAGCACACCGAGCTCGGTGCCCAGCCGCGTCCACACCGCCGGGTCATACGGCGGATCGGATTCCATGACAGCGCGGATCGCGCGTTCGTCGATGCGCTCGGCGCAGAACTTGCGCACTGCGGCGCGCAGCTGCTGCTGCTCGTCGGTGAAGACGAACTCGTCGCCCGCCGAGACAAGCTCCTCAGCCGTGCCCTTGGGCTGATCCGCAAGCTCCTCAGCCGTGCCCTTGGGCTGATCCGCAAGCTTCTCAGCCACGCGGGATCTCCTTCCACGCCATCCCCGCATCCGCCCGCAGATCACCGGGCAGGCCGAGCACCCGCTCGCCGAGGATGTTGCGCATCACCTCGGATGTGCCGCCTTCGATCGTGTTCGCCCGGCTGCGCAGGAAGCGCTGCTGAATGGGGCCGCGGTAATCGTCCGGATCGCCGTCCCCGGCTCCGTATCCGTCGTAGAGGAGGCCTTCGGGGCCGAGGAAGTCCATGCAGAACTCGTAGATGTGCTGATTGAGCTCCGCGCCGACGAGCTTGCCGATCGACCCCTCGGGGCCCGGACCGCCCACCGTGGCCGAAGCGCGCGATCGCTCTGAGGTCAACCGTTGCGCTTCGGCCCTCAGCCACAGACTGGTGAGGCGGTCGCGGAGCACGGCGGTCTGCCGTTCAGGCCGCGACGACCACAGGTTCACCGCATCGGCGATCGTTCCGGCGCCGCGCCGACTCCCGCTGGCACCGAGTGCGCTGCGCTCGTTCATCAGCGTCGTCATCGCCACGCGCCAGCCGTCACCGACTTCGCCGAGCCGGTGGGTATCGGGAATCCGAGCGTCGTTGAAGTAGACCTCGTTGAACTCGGCGTGGCCGGTCATCTGTCGCAGCGGGCGGGTCTCGACGCCCGGACCGTGCATGTCGACGACGAAGTAGGTCAGGCCCTTGTGCTTGGGCGCATTCGGGTCGGAGCGGGCGAGCAACAGACCCCACCGGGCCCGGTGGGCCAGGCTGGTCCACACCTTCTGACCGTTGATCACCCAGGTGTCGCCGTCGCGCACCGCGGATGTCGCGAGCCCGGCGACATCGGAGCCTGCGCCCGGCTCGGAGAACAACTGGCACCAGATGTGCTCGGTGGTGGCCAGCGGCCGGAGCAATTCACGGCGCACGTCGTCGGTCTGGGCGTGCTCACGGATGGTCGGCGCGGCCATGCCGTAGCCCATCGGATTGAGGCCCAGGGGGACAGGTCCGCCGGCGCCCTGCAGGATGCGGTCGGCGACCGCCTGCATGCCACGGGACACGCCAAGCCCGCCGAATCCTTCGGGGAAATGGACCCACGACAGCCCCGCGTCGAAGCAGGCTCCGAGGAATTCGGGAATGGGCACCGCTCGTGGATCGTGTTCGCGCACCACCTGGTGCGCGGCCTCGGCTACCCGGTCAGCATCGACGGCAGTGCCCATACGAGCACCTTAACCGGCGACTGCTGTCCGTCTAGCCCGCGGTGAGCGCGGGGCGGCCCAGGTCGGACCGATGATGACGCTGCAGGAGGTAACGGAGCCACCGAACATCGATTAACACAGTGATCCTTACGCAGTCTTGGTGAGCAGGGGAAGGAGCTGACGCCGAGCGACCATTGCATCGGCGAAGCGGTTGAGGGCCTCGGGCACAGAGCCGGCCGCGTCGAAGTCGATGCCGTGGGCCCGCAGGGTCTGCTCGACCGGGCGGCTGGCCACCATCGACCATTCCACGCCGGCCGCGCTGCATGCGTCGTCCACGGCGAACAGGAGTGAAAGCGCCTCAGCGTCAAACGATGTGACGCCGCTGAGGTCGAGCACGAACGGCTTCTCCGCGAGGACGAAGCGGCGCGTGTACTCGGTGGCCCGGGCGATATCAGCGTCGCCGAGCGCACCCGTGACCGTGACCACGGTGGCCAACTGGCGGCAGTGCGCACGAATCTCGGCGCCACCGCAATCAAACGTCGGATTGCCGTACATTGCCGCCTCCCTCGATCATGTGCTGGATGTCGGGTTCGTTCGAACCTGACATGTCTCAAGGTAGGGGCCCAATTTAAGGCCGTGGGGAGTAACGACTAATACTTCGCTAAGAACTGCTTTCAGACCCGCTAGCAAACTCGCCGGTAACTTCTAGCCGCGGCGCTGCTGTTGTGAACCGGTGTAACCGGCCCAGGGGTTGTAGTCGGCCAGCAGCTCCTGCTGGTCAGGTCTGGCCGATTCGGGCACGTGCTCGAGGTTGATGCGAATGCGGTACCAGATCGAACTCGGCCCCCTCATTCCGTCCACCAGAATGTCTGTGGGAGTGAGTCTTTCAGCCACCGCAGGATGCATGTCCTGCCACTGCGCCAGTGCGGCCATCGCCTCGTCCTTGGTCTTGGTCCTGGCGATCTCGATCAGAGGTTTCGTCGAGTGGCGCCGGCCGTCGGTGACGCGGTGTGTGCCGCGCGGAGCTTTCTCCGCGGGGCCGAGTCGCTCCGCCAACTCCAACAGAGACTCGAGTCCCCCCGGGGTGTCGTCCATTCCCTCCCATGGATCCCCCTGCTCGGCGAACCGGCTCGGCACGGTCGCGACCGTGAACCTCTCGGGGCGGCAGTCGGCGACCTCGTCCCAGAACAACGGCGTCGAGACCCGGGCGTCCGGCGTGGCGCGTACGGAGTAGGCCGAGGCCACCGTGCGGTCCTTGGCGTTCTGGTTGAAGTCGACGAAGACGCCGTGACGTTCTTCTTTCCACCACCGCGCGGTCGCGGATTCGGGGGCGCGCTGTTCCACCTCGCGGGCCACCGCCTCGGCGGCCAGTCGCACCTGCTTAAAGGGCCAGCGACGGTGGATGCGCGCGTAGATGTGGAAACCGCGGGACCCGGACGTCTTCGGCCACGCCACCAGACCGTGGTCCTCGAGCACCTGCCGGGCCACGAACGCGACGTCGAGGATCTGCCGCCAGCCGACGCCCGGCATCGGGTCGAGGTCGACCCTCAGTTCGTCGGGGTGGTCCAGATCATCCGCCCGCACCGGGTGGGGATTGAGGTCGACGCACCCGAGGTTCACCGCCCAGATCAGGCCGGCCTGACTGGTGAGCACCGCTTCGGCGGCCGACGTCCCCGACGCGTACTTCAGCTCGGCGACGTCGACGAAGTCGGGACGCTTCTGCGGAGCTCGCTTCTGGAACACCGCCTCCTCGGTGATGCCCTTGACGAATCGCTTGAGGATCATCGGGCGGTCGGCGACCCCGCGCAGCGCGCCGTCGGCCACGGCCGCGTAGTACTCCATCAACGCGCCCTTGGTCACCCCCGCATCCGGGAAGACGATCTTGTCCGGATGGGTGATCGGCACCTGCTGCCCGCCGATCTCGAAAGACTCCCGAGCAGCCATTCCTTCATCGTAGGTTCCAGGCCGGACTGCGACCGGCGTCACATAAAGTTGACCCATGTCCACGCTCACCGACCTGGCCGCCCAGGCGCTCGGCAAAATCACCCAGTCCGCGGAGATCTACTGGGATCGCGGCACCGCGGAGTTGCACTACGCCCGCAAGATGTTCGAGGCGGGTGCACTGAAACTCGAACCGCCGCAGGACATCGCCGCGTTCCTGGGAGACATCCGCCGATGGGGTGAGATCGGCATGATCCCGGCGCTCAACGCCCGGCGCACCCCGCACGCCGTCGCGGTGATCGACGATTTCGGTGAGATGACGTTCAAAGAGCTCGACGACGCGGCCAACGCGGTCGCCAACGGACTGCTCGCCAAGGGGGTCAAGGGAGGCGACGGCGTCGCGATCCTGGCCCGCAACCACCGCTGGTTCCTGGTGTCGTGGTTCGGCGTGGCGAAGACGGGTGCGCGCATCATCCTGCTCAACAGCGAGTTCTCCGGGCCGCAGATCAAGGAGGTGTCCGAGCGTGAGGGCGCCAAGCTGGTCATCTACGACGACGAGTACACCGCCGCGGTCTCACAGGCCGAACCCGCGCTGGGCAAGCTACGCGCACTCGGTGTGAACCCGGACAAGGACGAGCCGTCGGGCAGTACCGACGAGACCCTCGAGGAGTTGATCGCCCGCACGGGGTTGACGCCGCCGCCGAAGGTCACCAAGCACTCGTCGATCATCATCTTGACCAGTGGCACCACCGGAACGCCCAAGGGCGCCAACCGCAGTGCCCCGCCGTCGCTGGCACCCATCGGCGGTGTGCTGTCCTCGGTGCCGTTCAAGGGCGGTGAGGTCACATCGCTGCCTGCGCCGATGTTCCACGCGCTGGGCTTCCTGCACGCCACTGTGGCGATGATGCTCGGCACCACGTTGGTGCTGCGCAGGCGCTTCAAGCCGGCCACCGTGCTCGCCGATATCGAGAAGCACAAGGCCACCGCCGTCGTCGTGGTCCCCGTCATGCTGTCCCGCATGCTCGACGAGCTCGACAAGATGTCGTCGAAACCCGATCTGTCGTCGCTGCGCATCGTGTTCGTCTCCGGGTCCCAGCTCGGCGCCGAACTGGCCACCCGGGCGCTCAAGGCACTGGGTCCGGTGATCTACAACCTCTACGGCTCGACCGAGGTGTCCTTCGCGACAATCGCTGGGCCGCAGCATCTTTCGAAGAACCCGTCGACAGTCGGTCCCGTCGTCAAGGGGATGAAGGTCAAGATCTTCGACGACAACGGCAACGAGTTACCCCAGGGTGAGGTCGGCCGCATCTTCGTCGGCAGTTTCTTCCCGTTCGAGGGCTACACCGGTGGTGGCGGCAAGCAGATCATCGACGGGCTGCTGTCCTCCGGCGACGTCGGCTATTTCGACGAGGACGGCCTGCTCTACGTCAGCGGCCGAGACGACGAGATGATCGTCTCGGGCGGAGAGAACGTGTTCCCCGCCGAGGTCGAGGATCTCGTCAGCGGCCACCCCGAGGTCATCGAAGCCACCGCGCTGGGCGTCGAGGACAAGGAATGGGGCCACCGGTTGCGGTGCTTCGTGGTCAGGGCCGAAGGTGCCTCGATCGACGAGGACGCGATCAAGGCCTATGTGAAGGAGAACCTGGCCCGTTACAAGGTGCCGCGCGAGGTGGTCTTCCTCGACGAACTCCCGCGCAACCCCACGGGCAAGATCCTCAAGCGTGAGCTGCGGGAGATGGACGTCGAGTGAGCACGGTGGAATAGTCGCGCCGCGCCGGTCGTAGTACCCCTGCGTGAACATCGATCTCCACGGAAAGTCCGCACTCGTCACCGGTTCGACCCAGGGCATCGGGTTGGCCATCGCACAGGGCCTCGCCTCGGCGGGGGCGCGAGTGATCGTCAACGGCAGGAGCCAGGACCGCGTCGACGCCGCCGTCGCCGGAATCGACGGTGATGTCATCGGTGTCGCTGCCGATGTGTCAGACGCCGCGGGTGCTCAGGCGCTGCTCGATGAGGTGCCCGATGTCGACATCCTGGTCAACAACCTCGGGATCTTCGGGGCCGTGCCCGCCCGCGAGATCACCGACGAGCAGTGGCGGACCTATTTCGAGGTCAACGTGCTGGCCGCGGCCCGCCTGATTCGGCTCTATCTCCCCGGGATGGTGGACCGCGGCTGGGGGCGGGTGCTGCAGATCGCCAGCGACTCCGCCATCGTGACGCCCGCGGAGATGATCCACTACGGCGTCTCGAAGACCGCGCTGCTGGCGCTGTCTCGCGGCTTCGCCAAGGACGCGGCGGGCAGCGGGGTGACGGTCAACTCGGTGATCGCCGGCCCCACGCACACCGCGGGCGTCGAGGACTTCGTCTACCAACTCGTCGACAAGTCGCTGCCGTGGGACGAGGCGCAGCGGGAGTTCATGCGTCTGCACCGTCCGCAGTCCCTGATTCAGCGGCTGATCGAACCCGAAGAGATCGCCAATATGGTCGTCTATCTGGGGTCACCGCTGGCGTCGGCGACGACCGGCGGGGCGCTGCGGGTCGACGGCGGGTACGTCGACGCGATCCTGCCCTGAGTCGGCTACTCCACAGCGCCGGTCATGATCGCCGACCCGGGCACGGCGAGCGTGAACAGCATCACCAGCATCAAGAACCAGCCGGCACCCTGCCAGGCCGCCCATCCGCGTTCTGCCTTCCACTCGCGATAGGTGCGCACGAAGGCGCCCACCCCGCCGAGGAACAGGAACAGCGGCACCAGTGACGCGGCGTAGACGGAGTCGCGTGCGCCGAAGGCATAGAACGCGAAGGCCAGGCCGGCCACGGCGACGACGACGGCGGTATAGGTCACCGCCGCGCGCGCCGTGCCCGGCTTGTCGAACCGCTTCTCCGCGAAGTCACGGTCATTGGACATGTCAGGCGGGTTCCCGCGGGGGCCAACCAAAAACGTCAACGGCCCCCGACAGATGTCGGGGGCCGCTGACGTCGCGCTGAGGATCAGGACTTGCTGGCGGCCTTCTGGCGGGCCTCCTGGGTCTTCGCCTCGGCACGAGCCGCCTCGGCTTCGGCTTCCTTCTGCGCCACGTCCTTCAGGGCGCGGGCCTTCTGCTGCTGAGCCTCGCCCTGCTCCTGCAGCCGGTCGTTGTCGAGCAAGATGCCGATCACCTGCTTGGACAGGCCGATGCTGCCGTCGACGAGCGCGCGCAGAGCTGCGATGGGGCCGCTGGTGCTGTCTGCCATGAGCTTTCCTTTCGTTCCGCCGCGCCATCTGAGGTCGAGAGCGGGCCCAATCCGCGGTGCGGCGAGGGTGTGAGCGGGCCTGCTTGCAGGGTTCCCACCACCGCTTGCAAAAGCACGCACTGTTAGCAGCGTCTCACTTTGTTTCATCGCCGGGCCGCGGGGACGTTCTTACGGATCGCGCGGCAGCCCGAGCAGACGCTCGGCGATGATGTTCAGCTGCACCTCCGAGGTGCCGCCGTAGATCGTCGTCGCGCGGCCGGCCAGCAGGTATTCGGCCCACCTGCCCGACAGCTGACCCTGGTCGCCGATGGCGGCGTCGGTGCCGAACGAGCTCACCCCGAACTCCGCGTACCCCTGACCCGTCTTCATGGACAGCAGCTTGGAGATCGCGGCGGCGGGCATCGGATCGCCGCCGGCCAGCGTCAGCAGCGTGGACCGCATGTTGAGCAGCTTGGCGGCGTGGCCCTCGGCGATCAACCGGCCCGCTTCGTTCTGTTCGATCTGGTCGAAGTGGCCGTCGCGGACGAACTCGACGAACTGGTCGAGGCTGGCCAGGAACGGCGGCTCGCTGCTGCCGATCGAGACGCGCTCGTTGGTCAGCGTGTTGCGGCTGACCTCCCAGCCGCGGTCGACCTCGCCGAGCACCATGTCGTCGGGGACGAACACGTCGTCGATGAAGACGGTGTTGAACATCGCGTTGCCGGTGAGCTCACGCAGCGGCTTGACCTCCACGCCCTCGGATTTCATGTCGAGGAGGAAGTACGTGATGCCCTGATGCTTGGGAGCGCTCGGGTCCGTCCTCGCCAGCAGCGCACCCCACGCCGAGAACTGCGCCCCGGTGGTCCAGATCTTCTGTCCGGTGATCCGCCACCCGCCGTCGACCTTCGTGGCCTTCGTCGTGAGGCTGGCCAGATCCGAGCCTGCGCCGGGCTCGGAAAACAGCTGGCACCAGATCATTTCGCCCCGGAAGGTGGGCGGGAGGAACTGCTGCTGCTGTGCCTCGGTGCCGTACGCGACGATCGACGGGATGATCCAGGCGGCGATGCCCATCTGCGGCCTCTTGACCCGCCCGGTGGAGAACTCCTGCGCAATGATGATCTGCTCGATCGGGTTGGACGCACGTCCCCACGGCGTGGGCAGATGCGGCTGCACCCAGCCACCCTCGGCGATCGCGGTGTTGCGCTCCGCCCCGCTCGGAATCGCTTTCAGCGCAGCGACTTCGGCGCGGATCTCCTCGCGCAGCTTCTGGGTGTCGGGATCCAGATCGATGTCGATCGAGCGCATCCCCGTGGTCGTCGCGGTGTCGACGACCTGCTGGGGGTAGTCGGCGTGCCGGCCGAACGCAGCCGCCAGCACGATGGCTCGCCGGTCTCGCCGGTAGTAGACGTTGGTGTCGTGTTCCCAGGTGAAGCCGATGCCGCCGTGCACCTGGATGCAGTCCTGCGCGCAGTGCTGAGCGGCCACGGGCGCCAGCGTGGCCGCGACGGCCGCCGCGAATTCGTACGAGCTCGCTTTCTCTGAGTTGCCTTGCAGCTCCTCGTCGATCGCGCGGGCAGCGTCCCACACCGCACTGGTGGCTCGCTCGGTCTCGGCGATCATGCCGGCACACTTGTGCTTGATGGCCTGGAACTGGCCGATCGGCCGGCCGAACTGCTCCCGGATCTTGGCGTAGGCCGACGCGGTGTCGGTGGCCCAGCGCGCAACGCCGATGCACTCGGCGGACAGCACCGTGGTGATGATCGCGCGGGCCAGGTCGCGACTCACACCGCTCAATACCCGATCGTCGCCGACCTCGACGGCATTGGCGCGCACGTGGGCGATGGGGCGCAGCGGGTCGACGCTGGGCACTGCCTCGATCTCGAGGGCGTCGGCATCGAGGACGACCCATTCCTCACCGGATTCGATCGCTACCGGCAGCACGAGGACGGACGCCTGCGCTGCGGCTGGTACCGCCCGTACCTCGCCGCGGACCACGAGTCCGCTGCCCTGCCGGGTGGCCGTCAAGCCGGAATCGATGGCGTAGGCGGCGATCACCTCGCCGGCGGCCAGGCCGCCGAGCACCTCGGCCTTGGGGTCGTGGGCGGCGATGAGCGCGCTCGCGATGGCCGACGGCACGAACGGGCCGGGGACCGCGCCGTAGCCGAACTCGGCCGCGACGATCGCCAGTTCGAGGATGCCGAAGCCCTGGCCGCCGACGTCCTCGGAGAGATGGACGCCTTGCAGCCCCTGCTCGGCGGCGGCACGCCAGAAGGGCGGTGGATTGGGGATCGGAGTCTCCAGCGCTTCGTGCAGTGCCTCCGACGGCGCGACGCGCGCGACGAAGGACCGCACCGAATCGGCCAGGTCGTTGTGCTCTTCGAGGATGGCGATGGGCATGGGGGAAACCCTCCGTTGGGCTGGCTAACCGGTTGGTTGGGTCGAGGTTACCCCGGGACCTGGTTCACCAGGTTCGCTAGGTCTTTTCCGTCACGGAGTCGTTCACAGTTGTCGAGCGCCACCTCCAGGTAGCGACGCATGGTGTCGGCGGTGTACCAGGTGACGTGCGGGGTCAGCACGACGTTCGGCAGCGCCAGTAGTGGGTTGTCCGGCGGCACCGGTTCCACCCCGAAGACGTCGAGACCCGCTGCTGCGAGGTGCCCGGACCGCAGGGCGTCCGCCAGTGCCGACTCGTCGACGATCGGCCCGCGCGATGTGTTGACCAGCACCGCGCCCGGTTTCATCGCCGCCAGCGCCTCGCGGCCGAGCAGACCGTGGGTGGCGTCGGTCAGCGGCAGGTGCAGCGACACGATGTCACTCTCGGCCAGCAGCTCGGCGAGTGTGCGCCAGCCGGGCGTGCCGTCGTCGCGGGTACTGGTGTGCACCACCTGGGCGCCCATCGCCGTGACGATGCGCTCCACACTGGTCGCCACGTTGCCGTAGCCGATCAGCCCGACGGTGCAGCCGCCGATGTCGCGCACGGTGTCGCCGAGGCCGGGGTCCGGTGGCCACCCCCGGCCGGCGCGGGTCGCGGCGTCGAGCTCGGGCAGCCGGCGCAGTGCCGCGAGCATCAGCAGCAACGTGCCCTCGGCGACCGAGGGCGCATTGGCGCCGGGCATGTTGGCGACGGCGATGCCGCGTTCGGTGGCCGTGTCGACGGCGATGGTGTTGACGCCGGCGCCGAGCTTGTGCACCAGGCGGAGCCGGCTGCCCAGCCGGATATCGCTGGCCGACAGCGGTCGCAGCACGTGCCAGAGCACCTCGGCCTCGGGAAGCAGGCGATAGAACGTCGCGTCGTCGTCCTCGGCGCAGAACGTGACGTCGAGCCAGTCACTGTGCGGGGCAACGAAAGCCGTCACCCGCTCACCCGGGACGAAGTGCGCCAGCACCTTGATCGGCGGCACGGTGATCTCTGTCAGTGCTGCGCGATCTCGATGTCGGAGAACAACACCCGGACACCGCCGGTGGACACCTGCGCCATCGCCTGGAAGAACGCGCCCGCCTCCGGCGTCGCGACGGCGGCGCTCGCGGCGTCGTAGTCGGTGTAGTAGAGGTCGATCATCCGGTAGGCCGGTGTCGGACTGCCGTCCTCTTTCGGCCACACGCGCGAAGTCTCCATCCTGACCCAGCCCGGAATGCGCTTGGCGGCCTCCAATTGCTGCTCCGGATAGGCGGATTCGAACTCCGCCGGGTCGGCCGGATTGTCGTAGATGACCGTGATCTTCGTTTCAGGCATTCATCGAGCCTACGGGGTCACGGGGTGGGTCGTCAGGCGTCGACGGGATTCACTCGGCTCACGATCAACGGGTCGGCCGGGGTGAAGGGGAACGTCGGAAGATCGTCGATGTGCGTGCGGAACGTCGCCGCCAGCACCTCGCGGCTGTAGGCACTCGCGGAGGCCTTGTAGCCGATGTCGGCGGGGAAGGGCTGGTCGAAGAAGATCAGGAAGTGCCAAGGATCGGCGCCGATGTTCTCGATGTGGTGCGGATAGGCCCGAGGGATGAAGTACATGTTACCGGCGGTCATCGTCCACGTGTTGAGGTGGCCGTCGGGGGTCATCATCGTCATGCGGGCCTTCCCGTGCCGCACGTATCCCATCTCGGCCGTCACCGGATGCCAATGTGGTTCGCGCATACCGTCTTCGGTGACGCGCAGGCTGTACATCGACATGTCCTTCAGGGCGGGCCAGAACTGATCGCGGGCGAAGCGGGCGTTGCCGCTGGCGTAGTTCAGGCCCGGGGCCTGGGCCTCGATGTCGAATGTGTGCGGATCGCTGAAGTGCGCCGAGGCGGGGATCTCCGGTTCGCCGGTGCGGCCGGCGAGCTTGTGGTCGACGGTGCTGCGCCGGATCGTCGAGAAATCCGCGGCGGGCAGGTCGTAGGTGTTGCCCAGCACGGCATCGGTGAACGCCCCGAACGTCGCCCCCAGGCCGAAGTCCTCGGGCCGTTCGTTGCGGAACGCGATGATGAACTCCGCGGTGTCGTCCCCGATGTTCTCGATGTGATGCAGCGCGCCGGAATCGATGTGGAACATCTGACCGGCGGTGACGATGAAGTTGGCGAAGCGGCTGTGGTCGTCGAGCACCGAGACCAGCGCGGTCCCCGCCACGCAGTAGGTGAGCTCGTTGGCGTTGGCATGCCAGTGCGGGGTCCGCATCGCGCCCGGCGCGAGCACCACCCGCTTGATCGACAGGTTCTTCAGCGTCGGCAGGTTGTCGGCGGTGACCCGCCGCATCGAGCCGAAGTCGTTCTCTTCGACGATCTCCCCGTCGTGCAGTGATGTCGTGAACGGCGCCGATGTGGAAGTGATGCCCATGGTGTCCTCCTGCGTGGGTGTCCTCGGCATCTACTCTCATCGATCGGCGGGCTCCTGTCATGGAAGCTGGCCGCCTCCGATGTTCACCGCCAGCGGAAGATCAGCCGTCGGTGCGGTACAGGCGCGGATCGCCGAGCTGATCGATCAGGGCGCCGAGCTGAGTGGCCAGCTCGGCGGGGCGCAGCCGCAACTCGCCGAACAGCCACGCGCTCAACGTCTGCGCGACCCCGCCGACCACGAAATGCGCCGCCGCGGCGATCCTCTCGTTGTCTTCCAGGTGGAGCGCGGCCCGGGCGTGCTGGCCGGACAGCAGAGCGAACAGCGCGCCGGACTCCGCGCGCTTGCGCACCACCACCGGGTTGGTCAGATGCGCGCTGAACAGCAGGCGTCCTAGCCGGGCATCCTCGGACACCACCCGAACGATGTTCTGCATCGCGGCGTGCGTCTGCTCTGTCGGGAGCGCGGCGGCCATCGCCGCCTGGGTAGTCGTGGCGATGTCGGAGACAACCTGGTCGAACAGTGCGGCGACGAAGGCGTCCTTGTCGGCGAAGCTCTCGTAGAAGTACCGGGCCGCCAGGCCCGATCGGGCGCACAGGGCGCGCACGGTGAGCTCTGCGGGGACAGGCGCCCCGCCGAGAAGGTCGAGTCCCGCCTCGAGGAGCTTCCGGCGGCGTTGGGCCATCCGCTGCGACGCATCGACGCCGCGATACGGACGGACCTGGGCCATACCCCATCTTGACACCCGCGCGGCACGGCAACACAATCAGGAAACGCACGTTCGCAACTTTGGGCGACGGCGCGAGAGGAGCTGCTCGTGGCGGTACAGGACTCGAGGGCAGCCTCGCCGGCGGCTGCTGCGAAGCCCGACGAGGGAATGCTGGGCCTCGGGCTGCTGGCCGGCCCGGCGAACGTGATCATGCAGTTGGCGCGACCCGGTGTCGGCTACGGAGTGCTCGAGAGCCGTGTCGACAGCGGCCGGGTCGATCTGCACCCGATCAAACGGGCCCGCACCACGTTCACCTACCTGGCGGTGTCCACCAGCGGCACCGATGCGCAGAAGGACGCGTTCCGCCGCGCGGTGAATCGTGCTCACGCCCAGGTGTATTCGTTGGAGGACAGTCCGGTCTCCTACAACGCCTTCGACAAAGACCTGCAACTGTGGGTGGGTGCCTGCCTGTACAAGGGCGTCCTCGACGTGTATCGCCTCTTCGTCGGCGAGGTGGATGCCGACACCGAGGCCAGACTCTTCGAGCAGGGCCGCAAACTCGGCACCATGCTGCAGGTGCCCGAGGACATGTGGCCGGCCGATCCGGCGGCCTTCGACCGCTACTGGCAGGAATCGCTGGACGAGGTGCACATCGACGACACTGTTCGCGACTACCTGTACCCGATCGCGGTGTCGAGAGTGCGTGGTGTGCGACTGCCGGGCCCGCTGCAACGCCTGGCCGAACAGACCGCGTTGCTGATCACCACCGGGTTCCTGCCGCAACGCTTCCGCGACGAAATGCAATTGGACTGGAATGTCAAGCAGCAGAGACGATTCGATCGGATCATCCGCGTGTTGCGGGCGGTCAACACCTGCTCGCCCCGCGTGGTGCGGGAGTTCCCGTTCAATGTGTTGCTCAAGGACGTCGACTGGCGCATCCGCACCGGGCGACCTCTGGTCTGATGCGGTTCAGTCGAACATGACCGGGCCCAGGAACCGGGTCATCCGCCGCAGGTAGTCGGGCTGGCTGACATGCAGCACGTGGTTGCCGGGGAACCAGTGGAAATCGCAGCGATCCCAATGTCTCCAGAGCATTTCGGCCTGCTGGGGCGGTGCGAGACGGTCGCCGAGGCCGGCGATGATCAGACGCCGCTCCTTGGCCGGCAGCGGCCGGTAGTTCAGCGGAGAGGAATACATCGTCGCCGCGTCGACCAGCTCGCTGTCCGCTCCGGACAACCAGTTGCGGAGCGCCACGACCCTGTTCGCCGGGAACCATTCGTCGACCGTGCGATCGGGTGTGACGACCGGAACGTTGGGGATCACGGCCTGGATCCTGTCGTCGACGCTGGCGAGCAGCGCCGAGGTGTAGCCGCCGAGTGACATGCCGGTCAGCGCGATGCGATCCACCCCGGTGTACTCGAGATAGTCCAGCACAGAACGGAAGTCGTGCACCGCCTGCGCCATCGCCTCGCAGAAGCCGGCGAACCCGTGCGCGAAGTAGCCGTGCCCGCTGAAGGGTGAGTACTGCTCGGCCCGGCGGCCGTGGAACGGCAGGGTGTACAGAACGACGTCGTACCCCGACCGGTAGAACCAGGGGAGGGCGAAGAACAGCCCGTTGAACAGGTAGGCCGAGCCCATGAACCCGTGGATGAGGCACAGCGTGGGACGGGGGCCGTCGTCATGGCGCCAGTGCTGCGCGTGCACGACGTTGTTGCGAACGAAGCCGGCGCACTGCTTGCGCATCGCCGGATTCACCGCGGTGAAGCTGCTCTCGAACCGGATGTTGCGCACGTTGCCGCGCGCCACCCACTCGGCCACCGGGTTGGCCGGTCGAGACGACACGCGCGGCGGTGACTCGGGGGCCGGGAACGCGACGGCCGGATCCTTCATCGCCGCCAGCTCGGCGTAGAACTCCAGCTGCTGCTGTTCGGCCGCCGAGCGTGACCGACGCAGAGCGCCGAGCACCGACGGCGTCATGGTCACGCTGAGCAGCGACGCGATCGAGGTGCGAAGGGCGAGATCGGCGACTGCTGAGGAGTCCACGATGACCCGCTGGCGCAGCGTCAGATCCACCCTGCGCGGCAGCCCGCGCGCGGTGGCGTCGGCGCCGGGAACGTCGGGAACCGGCAGCGGCAGCTCGTCGGGTTCCTCGATCGCGACGGGTGAATCCACGGTTGCCAATTTAACTGCCCACCGCCTGCCAGACTGGCCGCATGTGGAATCCCGAGGTATACCTCGCCTACGCCGACCACCGCGGACGGCCGTTCTACGACCTGACCTCGCGCGTGGCCGCCACGGACCCGCGCCGCGTTGTCGACCTCGGCTGCGGTCCGGGCAACCTGACGCAGACGCTGGCCACCCGCTGGCCGGGCGCGACGATCGAGGCCTGGGACTCTTCCTCGGAGATGGTCGCCGCGGCGCGTGAGCGCGGGGTGGCCGCCGATGTCGGCGATGTGCGGGAGTGGACCCCGCTGCCGGACACCGACGTCGTCATCAGCAACGCCACCCTGCAGTGGGTCCCCGAGCATCGGGAACTGATCGTGCGATGGGCCACCGAACTCGCCCCGGGAGCATGGCTCGCCTTCCAGGTGCCCGGCAATTTCGACGCGCCGTCGCATCGCGCGGTCCGTGACCTCGCGGCACAACCCCGGTGGGCAGAGCTGTTGCAGGACTTCCCTTTCCGCAGTGCGGAGGTGGTCGAGTCGCCGCAGGACTACGCCGGTCTGCTGCGCGACGCAGGGTGCACCACGGACGCGTGGGAGACTACCTACGTCCACGAGCTGACCGGTGAGCATCCGGTACTGGACTGGATTCACGGCACCGCGCTGCGGCCGGTGCGTAGCGCCTTGGGTGACGCGCAGTGGGAGCAGTTCCGCGAGGAGCTGGCGCCGCTGCTCGCGGAGGCCTATCCGCAGCGGTCAGACGGCACCACGTTCTTTCCGTTCCGCCGCATCTTCGTGGTCGCGCAGGTGGGTCAGCGGCGCTGATCGAGCAGGGTGAGAACCTGCGCGACCAACGCGTCGATGTCCGCCCCGGTGGTGTCCAGCACCAGATCGGCGTCCTCAGGAGGCTCGTAGGGAGCGTCCACGCCGGTCAAACCCTTCAGTTCGCCGGCGCGGGCCCGCGCGTACAACCCCTTGGGATCCCGCTTCTCGCACTCCTCGCGCGGAGTCGCGACATAGACCTCGATGAACGGCAGCTTCGCCGCGTCGTTGAGCGCTCGCGCGATCTCCCGATCGGACTTCAGCGGTGACACCAGCGACGCCAGTGCCACCACGCCCGCGTCGGCGAACAGCCGCGTCAAGTGACCGACGCGGCGGATGTTCTCGGCGCGATCGCCCGCGGAGAAGCCCAGATCGTCGGACAACCCGTGGCGGATGTTGTCGCCGTCGAGGAGATAGGCGACCTGCCCCGCATCGACGAGCGCCCGTTCGACAGCGACGGCGATGGTGGACTTGCCCGAGGCCGGGAGGCCGGTGAACCAGATCGTCGCACCACGCTGCCCCGTGGCCGCCCGCCGGTACTCCCTCTCCAGCGACGATGGATGCCAGCGAATGTCGTTGCGCGTCTGCTCACCCGGCTTGACCTCGCGCGGCTCGGTGATGGTGCCCGCACCGACCGTGTCATTGGTGGTCTCGTCGATCAGGATGAATGCGCCGCTGTCCCGGTTGGCGGCGTAGCTGTCAGCGACCACCACCGAGCTGGTCCGCAGCGTCACCGCGCCGATGTCGTTGAGCACCAACTCCACCGGATTGTCGAGATCGTCGAGAGTTTCGGGGTCGAGCCGTGAATGAAGAGCCTGCACAGTGGCGCGGACCGTGCGAGCGCCCTGCTTGAGTGCGAAGCGGTCACCGGCCCGCATCGGGCTGTCACGGAACCAGCAGATCGTGGCGTCGAGTTCGCGGGCGAGGACCGGTACCACCGCGTCGTCGTCGCCGCTGACGAAGACGTCGCCGCGACCGACGTCGATGTCATCGGCCAGCTCGATCGAGATCGACAGCGGTGCAACAGCAACAGGGCGATCGTCGTCGAGGGTGTCGACCACCGTGACCGTGGAGCGGGTGCCGGCCGGCAGGCTGACGATCGAATCGCCCACCTGCAGGGTGCCGCCCGACAGGCGCCCGGTGTAGCGGCGACGCTGCTCGGCCGTGGGCCGTGACACCCACTGCACGGGAAGCCGCAACTTACGCGATTCCGGCTGCGGCGCAGACAATTCCACCGACTCCAGATATTCGAGCAGCGTGGGACCCTCGTACCAGCCGGTGCGGTCGGAGCGGTGCACGACGTTGTCGCCGTGCTTGGCGGCGATCGGGATCACTGTCAGATCAGCGCCGCCGAGCCGCGCCGTCACCGTATGCAGCTGGCGGTCGACCTCGTTGAAGCGTTCGCGGTCGAAGTCCACGAGATCGATCTTGTTCACCGCGGCTACGAAGTGCTTGATGCCCAACAGGTTTGCGATGCGTGCATGTCGATTGGTCTGCCGCAGCACACCGGCCCTGGCGTCGACCAGCAACACTGCGACGTGGGCGTTGGAGGCGCCGGTGAACATGTTGCGGGTGTAGCGCTCGTGGCCGGGGGTGTCGGTGAGGATGTAGCTGCGTGTCTCGGTCGAGAAGAACCGGTAGGCGACGTCGATCGTGATGCCCTGTTCGCGCTCGGCCCGCAGCCCGTCCGACAGTGCCGCCAGATCGGCGACACCCTCCTCGTCGGTGACGGCCTCGAGATGGTCCAGCGGCAGGCTGTCCGTGTCGTGCAGGAGCCTGCCGATCAACGTGCTCTTACCGTCGTCCACCGATCCTGCGGTGGTGATGCGCAACAGCTGGCGTGTCATGTCGTCTTCCCCGTCGCTACGCTGCGCTCCGCTCGCCCCGTCATCAGAAATACCCCTCACGCTTGCGGTCTTCCATTGCCGCAACCGACGTCCTGTCGTCCGCCCGGGTCTCGCCCCGCTCGGAGACGGTGGCCGCGGAGATCTCGCCGATCACCCCGTCGATCGTCGTGGCGTGGGAGCGGACGGCGCCGGTGATCGTCAGGTCGCCGACCGTGCGGTAGCGCACCCACTCGACCGCCGCGCTCTCGCCGTCGCCCGGCTGGGCGTAGTCCGAGACCGCCAGCAGGATTCCGTCGCGCTCGAAGACCTCGCGTTCGTGGGCGAAGTAGATCGACGGGAGCTCGAGGTTCTCCAGCGCGATGTAGCGCCAGATGTCCAACTCGGTCCAGTTGCTCAGCGGAAAGACCCGCACCTGCTCACCACGACGGATCCGACCGTTGTACAGCGACCACGGTTCCGGCCGCTGTGCGCGGGGGTCCCAATGGCCGAACTCGTCGCGGAAGCTCAGGATGCGTTCCTTGGCGCGGGCTCGTTCCTCGTCGCGCCGTGCACCGCCGAACGCCGCGTCGAAGCCACCCGCCTCCAACGCGTCGAGCAGCGTGCGGGTCTGCTGGCGGTTGCGCGAGGCGCCCGGGCCGGGATCGGGCACCCGACCCGCATCGATCGACTCCTGCACCGAGGCGACGATCAGCTTGTGTCCCTGATCGGTCACGCGCCGATCGCGGAACTCGATGACCTCGTCGAAGTTGTGCCCGGTGTCGACGTGCATCACCGGAAACGGAAGCGGACCGGGTCGAAAAGCCTTCTCCGCCAGTCGCAGCAGCACGATCGAGTCCTTGCCCGCGGAGAACAGCAGCACCGGACGTTCGAGCTCGGCAACCACCTCGCGGATGATGTGCACGGCCTCGGCTTCCAGCAGTCGTAGTTCGTCGACGTGGACGGTGTCGTAGCTATCGGAGATCTCGGTGCTCATGTCGGCAGACCGTCCTTTTCGGCATCGGCGCGGTACCGGTCCACCCACTCGTCGGACCGCTGATCGGCCTGGCGCTCCAGCACCGGCGGTGGTGCCAGGCGCGGGTCCTGTCCGACGGCCTCCAACACCGACGCCACCACCTGCGTCAGGTTGCGCCACAGCACCGGATAGGGCACGTCCATGGGTTCGATGCCCTCCTCGGCGAACCAGGAGCGCCAGCCCTCTTCCTGGGCGCGCAACATCGTCACCACATGCGCGATCGCGCCGGCGTGGTACTCGGCGCGAGCGTCGCGCACCGGGTCGGGCCGGCCGCGCCACACCCGTGTCTGCACCGCCCGCCAGAACGACACCGCCTGCGACACAACGTCAGGGCGGTAGACGTGAATCAGGACGGGATCGGTGCCGATCACGTCGCGGATCGCCGCGAGCAACCCGGTGCCGCTCCGGTCGGGCAGCCCCTCGGCGCGCTGCAGAAGCAGCGGTGTCTGGTTCCACATCAGCTTGCCGCCCCAGATGCCGTTCGGCGTACGCCCGACAGTGCGGATGTAATCCCGCCAGATCTCGGGCGGGGCGAGGTCCGGTTTGCCCTCGTCGAGCGGATCGAGCAGGCGCAGGATCGACTCGTCTGTCACACCCTCGAACCACTGCCGCGGCTGCGGTGACTGGCTGGTTGTCGGCAGGTACTGGAAGAACTCGCCGGGTTCGCCGGCCACCCCGGTCGCCCGCAGAGACTCGACGAGCAGGGTGCTCCCGCTGCGCTGGGAGGCAAGCACGAGGTAGGCCGTCGGGGCAGGCATGCGCGTGAGCTTAGCCGTGAATCGGGGACCGCGAACCACCCGGTAAAAGGATCACGGTGAGGGGAAGTCTTGCCCTGTCTGTTCGTTCTCCGGGATGCCGCGTTCAGCGGCAATAGCTGCGCGGCTTGGCAATTCGAGGTCCTGGACCAGCAGGTAGGTCTCCGTGTACCGGGCGGCGATCCGCGTCCCCGCGAAATCCGAGGGAATGACGTCGCCGACGCTCTCGCGCCAGTCGTTGAGCATAAGCGCCAGATCGCTGCCGACGGTCTCGGCTTCCTCTGTCGGCTGCGCGGTGAGCAGATTGTGCGATTCGGTGGGATCTGCAGCGAGGTCGTAGAGTTCCCGCTCCGGGCGCGGTGACGTGACCAACGGTTCGACCGCCCGCCCGGGCGCACTGTCCGCGATGTCCCATGGCAGATCCAAAAGCGGTCTAGGCGCGTAGTTTTCGATATAGCTGTAGCGCTTGGTCCGGACCGCGCGGATCGGATCGAACGAGTCGTGGTAGGTCTTGGTGGTGTAGACGGCGGTCCGCACTGGATCGGCATGCCGTCTCTCGGTCACCAGATGCGTTGCGTGCGAACGTCCTTCGACCTCGGCGGGGACGTCGACGCCCAAGAGCTCCAGCACGGTGGGTAGCAGGTCGACGCCGCTGAACAACTCGTCGTAGGTCCGGGCAGGCACCTGGGCATCTCGGGGCGGCCGCATGATCAGCGCGATGCCGGTCCCGGCGCCGTACAGGGTGGACTTCGCGCGCGGCAGCGCCGGACCGTGATCGGTGACGAACACCACCCACGTGGTGCTGTCGAGGCCGGTTGCTTCCAGGGCCTCCAGGAGTCGGCCGACGGCGGCGTCGGCGACCGCGATGGAACCGTAGAAATCGGCCAGATCCTGACGCACCGGCGCGGTGTCCGGCAGATACTCCGGCACCGTCACCGCATCCGGGTCCGCGGGATCGTAGCGATCGTGTGGGTAGGGCCGGTGGGTCTCGAAGAAGCCGGCCGTGAGGAGGAACGGTGCGTCCGGAGGATCGGAGAGCCACTGCACCGCCCGGTCCACGACGTACTCGCAGTACGAGTTCGACACATCGAATTCGTCGAAGCCCAGCCGTGAGGGAAACGACGTCTCGTGCTGCATTCCGAAAAGCGTTGTGTGGTAACCGCTCTCGGAGAGAATGTGGGGTAGGGTGCGCACGCCCGGCCGGTACTCCCAGCCGTGGTGAGCCAACCCGATCAACCCGTTGCTCTGCGGGTACCTCCCGGTGAACAGGGAGCCGCGCGATGGCGAGCACAGCGGGGCGGTGGCGTACGCGTCGGTGAACAGGATGCCCTCACGGGCCAGCTCGTCCAGGTGTGGACTGGACACGTCCGGATGTCCGTACACGCCGAGGTAGCGACCCAGGTCATGCCAGTGCACGAGCAGAACGTTGTCCCGCCGGCCTTCGCTCACAGCTGCATCCTCTCGAGATCCGCGCCCACACGGCGGTTCGGGCCCACGGTAACGACAAAACGACGAGAAGGCGGTGAGCACGCGGTAGCGTCGGTGGTGCCGGCGAGGGGAGATGCGACCGTGAAAGCGACGATCAGTGCGGTGACGGCAGGTCTGCTGACGGCGGCGTTCGTGGGCATGGGCGTGGTGACCTCCGCACCCGCCAGCGCGGGGTGCGTCTACGGCGGCGGATACATCAGCAAGTGCGACGACCCGGTCCAGCCGGACGGTAGCTGGCAGCGTTGCGTCGGGATTGCCTCGGTGGTGCCCAGCGGCTTCGGAACGCACCTGATCCCGGTACGGCAGTGTGCGGTCATGGGTCCGGGCCGCCCCGGAGGCGACCCGGCGTTCAACGACCCGCCGGTGCACATCGAGGGCTGAGCGCTACGGGTGATACGGCACGCCGACCGCGCGGAACACGAACTCCGGCGGCACGTCGTAGGCCAGTGAGCGCCGAGGCAGCCGCGCCAGCACGTCGGCGGGCAGATCTTCTTTGTAGTGCAGCGACAGCTCGCCCGAGCAGCGCGGATCGACCGCGGCCACGTCCACGTCGAGAGTCAGCCCGGATTCGTCGAGTGTCGCGGTGACCGCGCCGGACTGCGGCGCATCCCACCGCAGATCCATCGTGCGTCCGGCGAGCTTGGGCACCGACGACAGCGTGGCCAGCACCCGCTGCTCGGTCAGCACCAGCGACCCGACGTAACTGGCGATGCTGCCCGCCGAACGAAGGCCAGGCACGGCACCCCGGAACCGCCGCGTGACGGCCACGTATTCGGCCATGAACACGATCCCCTCGGCCTCGACCTCGGTGCGGAGTTCCCGCGGAAGCTTCCCGATGCGCAGCAACTTGCGCAGGAATACGGCCATGCAGGCACGGTAGCTCAGAGGGTTCTGCGACCCGTTCACAACGTCGGGTGGTACACACGTTCGGATGAACGCGCGCAGAGGGTTGCTGGCTGGATCGGCCGTGGTCGCGCTCGGCGTGTTCGTCGCGATGCTCCTCGCGTACCGCTTCAGCTGGGCGCCGCTCTCGCACGTCGACGACGCCGCGTTGGACGCGACCCTACGGGTCGGCGAACGCCATCCAGGGTGGGTCACGTTCTGGGACGTCTACTGCACCGTCCTCGGCCCGACCGCCTTCCGGCTGGTGACGGTCGTCGTGATCGTGGTCGCCTTCGTACGCCGCCACGTGAGCATCGCCGTGTTCCTGATCGTCAGCGTGGAGCTGTCCGGACTCGTCACCGAGATCGCGAAGAGGCTGGTGGACCGGCCGAGGCCGGCGACTGCGCTGGTGCACGCCGCATCGTCGTCTTTCCCGTCCGGGCATGCGGTCGGGGTCATGGTCGCGGTCATCGCGCTGGTGACGGTGTCGCTGCCGCTGGTGCCCGCCGCCCGACGCGCATGGCTGATCACGGCGGGGGTCGCCGTGATCGTCACGATCGGGGCCGGCCGCGTCATCCTCAATGTGCACCACCCGTCCGACGTGATCGCCGGGTGGGCGCTGGGGTACGCCTACGTCGTCGCCTGCCTGATGGTGCTGCGTCCGGGGCGGCCGATCACACAGCCGGACGAAATACCGGAAGCGACCGGTACCGCACGCTGAAACTCGCCTTCGTCAGCTCGGTGCCGACCTCCCCGTCGAGAGCCAGCACGGTCGGACCGTCGACGGCTTCGAACGTGAACTCGGGCACCCGTAACTCCCGGTAGAGCGGGCTGCGCGTCAAGCGTCCGAACATCAACGCGATGAGGATGCGCCACTTCGCCAGTGGCCGGCCGGTCTCCAGGATGCGGATGTCGATGAGGCCGTCGTCCATTCTCGTCCGCCGCGACGGCGCGAAGCCCGACGGCAGATAGATCGAATTGCCGAGGAAGAACAGCGATGTCTGCAGCGTCTGGTTGTCGTAGGAGATGCGCACCGGCTGGTCGCGACGCAGGGTGTGGAACATGGCATAGATGCCCGCCAGCGGCTTGCCGATCCTGTGCTCCAACTTCTCGCGCGTCTGCACGAACTGCGGGTAGGCGCCGATGCTGGCGGTGTTCACCACCATCTGCTTCTCGTTGAGGCACACGACGTCGACGCAGGAGACGGTCCCGCCCTGGATGGCGGCGACCGTTTTGGCCGTGCTCTCGCAGCCGATGTCCTTGGCGAAGTGATTGAACGTGCCCGCCGGCAAGACCGCCAGCGGCACGCCCTCCTCCAGCGCGATGCTCGCCGCAACGGCGACCGTGCCGTCTCCACCGCCGACCGCGAGGACATCGGCACGCTGCGCCGCCGACCGGAACACCGCGGGCACGTCGTCGTCTTCACGGAGCTCGACGCTCTCGGCCTCGGGTAGCGCGTCGCGGACCTCGTCGAGCACTCGGGCTCCGGTGCCACTGCCAGAAGCCGGGTTCACCACCACCGTCACCCCGGCGCCACGCGGCCGGCCAGGTGTGTCGACCGTCAGCGGCGCCGCCCCGGGCAGCCGCTCCTCGACGATCGGCGGCACGATCCGGCCGCCCAGCACGGCGATACCCGCCCCCAGGCCCAGCCCCGCCAGCACATCACCGGGGTAGTGCGCACCGACCGCGATGCGGGACATGCCGACCAGCCCGGCCAGCAGAGCCAGACCCAGGCCCACCGGCGCATTCTCCAGGCCGACTCCCACCGCGAACGCCGCAGCGCTCGCCGAGTGCCCCGACGGAAGCGAATTCGACGTGGGCGCCCGCCGCGTCTGTCGTGCCAGTGGTACCAACAGCCGGTTCGGGCGGTCCCGGCGCCATACCCGTTTGGCGCCCTGATTGGTCACCAGGCTCGTCACCCCGAGGGTCAGCACACCGCGCATCGCCCCGCGTTTGACCGAGGGATTGCCGAACGCGGCCAACCCGGCGGCGATCGCGAACCACAGCTTGGAATGGTCGGCCGCCCTGGTCAGCCGGGGCATGACCGTGTCGATCAGGGGGCTCGGAGACTCCGCGATGGCCTCGAAGACCTCGCGATCCAGAGTGCCCAGCCCCCGGCCGATCTGAGTGATTCCACGGTGTCGCGGTCGCCGCAGACGCTCAGGCAGTAGGTCCATCACGCCAACGTAGCCGAGAGGGTCCACCGGCAAACCTCGCGTACTGCGACCCGATCGTGTCCGGATCTTTACCGCGAATGCAGCGTCGGACGGCCACGATCGAAGCCCATGCGCCGACTGCTGACCGTGATGTGCGTGGCGATCCTGCTCGCCGGCGTACCACCCGCGGTCGCGCAGGCCGCGCTCAATCCGTGGTTCTCCGCCTCGGTCGGGCGGGCCACCCAGGTGCTCGCCGTGACCGGGACCGGCGGCTCCGATGCCACTCTCGACGTCTGGCAGCGCACCGCGGGTGGCTGGCAACCCGTCAGCGGGGGAGTGGGCATCCCCGCCAAAATCGGTGCGAAGGGCATGTCGCCCAACCACTTCGACGGATCGATGATGACGCCGCAGGGGATCTACACCCTCGACTTCTCCTTCGGAACCCAACCCGATCCCGGTGGCGGGCTGCGCTACATCAGAGTGGGGCCCAACCACTGGTGGGACGGGGACATGAAGAGCCCCACCTACAACACGATGCAGGTGTGCGACAAACAGAACTGCCGCTTCGACACCGCGCCGAGCTCGGGTACCGAGAACCTCGACATCCCGCAGTACGCCCACGCGGTGGTGATGGGCGTCAACAAGGAGCGCATCCCGGGCAAGGGCGGTGCGTTCTTCGTGCACAGCACCGACGGCGGGGCGACCGCCGGTTGTGTGGCGATCGACGACGCGACGCTGGTGAAGATCATGCGGTGGCTGCGGCCCGGCGCGATGATCGCCGTCACCTCCGCCGAGGGATAGCCCCTACTGTTTGACCGCTCGGCCGGCCTTGACCTTGAAGTCCAGCGCCGCCACCGACATCGAGGCGTCGTAGGTGCGGTCGTACCCGGTCTCGCTGATCTTCCAGCCGGCGTCGGTGCGGCGGTAGCGATCGTGGTAGAAACCCGCGCCGATCAGCATGAAGTCGAAGGCGGGCGCGATGACCCGATCCTGCAGATACCAGGTGGCCGTCGCCTCGTCACCGTCGATGGTGATCTCGGGATGGGTGACACGGTGCTCGGTGATGATGTCCGGACCCAGGGAATTGCGCATGAACTCGACCAGCTCATCGCGGTTGCTGAAGTGGTGTTCCTCGCCCACGGATTCGCCGTAGTGGCCGATCACGTCCTCGGTGAGGGTGTCGGCGAACTCGTCCCAGTGCTTGGTGTCGAGTGTGCGGAGGTACCGGTATTTGACCGTCTTGATGTCGTCGATGTCACCCATGGCGTCATTGCAGCACAGTTCGGACCGGCAGAGTGTCTGATGGGCTGCAGCGGGCGCCGGCGATTAAGGTGTGCCCCGTCATGAGCGATGCACTGGGGTTGTCCGTCGGAGCCACCAATCTGGTGGCGGCCGGGGTGGGGCGGCCTCCGGTGCTGCGCCGTTCGGTGCTCACCGTCTACGGCCACACCGCTCCCGAAGTGGGTCTGCCCGCGGGCCGCGGCGACGGAGTGACGCTGGGCGGCTTCGTCGAGCGCGTCGGAGATCCGGTTCCGCTCGTCGGCCAGGATGGGTCGCGGTATCCGGCCGAGCAACTCGTCGTCGAGGCGCTCGAAGCGATGGCTGCGCTGGCCGGCTCCGCCTCGCCGTCCGATGTGGTGATCGCGGTGCCCTCGTACTGGGGACCGGGGCAGGTCGACGCACTGCGTGAGGCGCTGACCGCCAGCGGCCCGCTGGCGCCGGGGGGTCCGCCGCCCCGGCTCATCCCGGACGCGGTGGCAGCGTTGACGGCGATGGTGGCCGACCCCGGCCTGGAGCGTCGCGGCGTACTGGCCGTCCTCGACATCGGCGGCAGCGGAACGAGCATCAGCCTGGCCGAGGCCGGATCGCTGGAGTTGATCGGTCGCACGGAGCGGTTCGCCGAGTTCGCCGGTGACCAGATCGACCAGGCTCTGCTCACTCACGTTCTCGAGCGGGTGCCCCACAGCGGTGAGGACACCGGTGCGACCGCCGCGGTCGGCTCGCTGGCCCGCCTGCGGGAGCAGTGTCGCAGCGCCAAGGAGCGGCTCTCGACGGAGACCGAGGCGCGCATCGACGTCGACGTGCCGGGATATCGCGGCGAGATCGTGGTTACTCGAGCTGATCTCGAGTCACTGCTGGCCCGTCCGCTCGACGACGTGATCGAGGCGTTGCGAGACACTCTGCAGCGCAACAACACTGGTTCTGCCGCATTGTCGGCCGTGGTCCTGGTCGGTGGCGGATCGGCGATTCCTGCCGTCCGGCAGCGGTTTTCGTCCTATCCGGGTCGAGTGCTGTGGTCGCCCCGACCTGCGCTGGATGCCGCAGTCGGCGCTGCTCTGTTCGCCGCCTTCGGCGGTGCCGCCGAGACCGCGACGCGCGCCGCGCCGGCCGTCGCCCCCGCCGGGGCCGACGCGGACGCGACGTATGCGCTGGCATGGTCCCAGGACGATCCGTCCACCGAAGACGTCGTACCCTATGCCGGCGAAGACACCTACGTCATCGACGACTACGCCGACGATGCCACCGGCAGAGCCGAGCGGCCGAACCCGTACCGCCTCAGCGACCCGCAGGAATCGCCCGCCGACGACGAGCCGGTGGGTTGGCGGCGGCTGCCGCTGTCACTGCTCGGCGTGGTGGCCGCGATCGCGCTGGTCGCGGTCGGGGGTGTGGCGATCGCTCTGACCAGCGTCGACGGCTCCGATTCCGACCGGCCGACGCCGGGCAACTCGCCGTTGAGCCGGGAGCTCACCCCGACCAGCGCTGCCGGGGAGACAGTCACCGTGCCGGGGCAGCCGGCCGCGCCGCCGACCAGCGCGGCGCCGCCGGCCCCCGTCATCACCACCAGTGCAGCCCCCACGCCGACCACCACGGTGCCGACGACGACCACCACGACGACGACGACCACGACGACCACAACAACGACGACGACCACGACGACACCGTCGACGACGACGACCACCACCACGACGACACCGTCGACGACGGTCCCGACCACCACCACGACGGTGCCCACCACGACCGTCCCCACCACGACCGTCCCCACGACGACCCAGGCGCCCACGACCACGCAGCAGGTCACCACCACCAGCTACCTGACGGTGCCCTTCGTTCCGGTGCCCATCCCGATTCCGGTTCCCGCAGCCCCCTGAGCGCGCAGATATAGGGGTTTCCCCGATTGCTCCGACCGTCGGGTCGGCTTAGCTTTGGCAGCATCGACTCGATCGGCTGCGGAGGGGACAGCCGATCGGGTCGTTCCTCACTTCGGTGCTCGTGCCCGCGTCACGCGGGGAGGGACTCCACATTGCGCGGATGATGACAGGCGGCGGTGTGACCGTCCTCGTAGGACACCAGCGCCGGCTCCTCGGTGGAACAGATCTCGGTCGCCCACGGGCAGCGGGTGTGGAACCGGCACCCCGACGGCGGATCACTCGGACTCGGCACGTCACCTTCGAGTACCACGCGCTCGCGTGCCTCGTTGAGTCGCGGATCGGGGATCGGCACGGCCGACAGCAACGCATTGGAGTACGGGTGCACCGGCCGGTCATAGAGGCTGTCGGTCCCGGAATTCTCCATCACCTTGCCCAGATACATCACCGCGACGCGGTCGGACACGTGCCGCACGACACCCAGATCGTGAGCCACGAACAGATACGACAACCCGAACTCGGCCTGTAAGTCCTTGAGCAGGTTGACGATCTGCGCCTGCACCGAGACGTCGAGCGCAGACACCGGCTCGTCGGCGACGATCAGCTTCGGTTGCAGTGCCAGCGCCCGGGCGATGCCGATGCGCTGACGCTGACCCCCGGAGAACTCGTGCGGAAACCGGTTGTAGTGCTCGGGTCGCAGACCCACACGATCGAGAAGATCCTGCACCCGCCGTTTCAGCTCGGCACCGCTGGCCAGACCGTGCAGATCCATCGGATCGCCGACGATCTGCCCGACGCGCTTTCGGGGATTCAGCGACGCATACGGATCCTGGAAGATCATCTGCATCTGCCGGCGAAGCGGCCGCAGCTCACGCCGCGACAAACCGACGAGTTCCTGACCGAGGAACTTGACCGACCCCGAGGTCGGCGGAATCAGCTGCAGGATCGCCCGGCACAGCGTGGACTTGCCGCAGCCCGATTCGCCGACCAGACCCAAAGTCTCGCCCTCGTTCAGCGTCAGGCTCACCCCGTCGACAGCACGCACCGTGCCGACATCACGCTCGATCACGATGCCCGAGCGGATCGGGTAGTGCTTGACCACATCGGTCACCTCGAGCAGCGGTTCGGTCATGCGCGCACCCGCGCCTTCTCCTCGAGGTCGAGCCAGCAGCGGTCCAGATGCGACCCGCTCTGCGTGGCAGCCAGATCCGGTGGCTGACTGCACCGGTCGAACTCGAACGCGCACCGCGGCGCGAACCGGCAACCCGGTGGCGGATCGAGCAACGAGGGTGGCTGGCCCGGAATTTGCGTGAGCCGCTCCGAGCGTGGACGGTCCAGGCGGGCCAACGACCCGAGCAGACCCCAGGTGTAGGGATGCTGCGGGGCGTAGAAGATGTCGTCCAGGCTGCCGTTCTCCACGATCTGGCCCGCGTACATGACTGCGACCCGGTCCGCGATCTCGGCGACCACACCGAGATCGTGAGTGATCAGCACCACCGCCAGACCGCGTTCGGCGTTCAGCTGGGCGAGCAGACGCAAGATCTGAGCCTGCACCGTGACGTCGAGAGCGGTGGTGGGCTCGTCGGCGATCAGTACGGCCGGCTCCAGGGCCAGCGCCATCGCGATCATCACGCGTTGCCGCATGCCGCCGGAGAACTCGTGCGGATAGCTGCGCAGCCGGCTCTGTGGGTTCGGAATGCCCACCGCCGCAAGCAGTTCGCCAGCACGCCGGACGGCCTCGGATTTCGGCACGTCGCGGTGCGCGCGGATCATCTCGACGATCTGATCGCCGATGCGGTACACCGGATTCAGCGAGGACATCGGATCCTGGAACACCATGGCGATCTCCTCGCCGCGGATGTCCCTCAACCCGTCGTCGTCGAGACCCACCAATTCGCGCCCGCGATAGGTCACCGACCCGGTGATACGACTGTTCGACGAGCGGGTGAGACCCGTCAGCGTCTGAGCGGTCACACTCTTGCCAGAGCCCGATTCGCCGACGATCGCCAGGATCTCACCGGGGGCGAGCGAGAACGAGACCCCGTCGACGGCCTGCACCAGTCCGTCCTCGGTGGCGAAGCTGACCCGTAGGTCCTGCACTTCGAGCAATGGCTCGCTCATGGGTTCGTCGATTCGCTCGCAAGCGTCGCTCATGCCGGTGCCGCCTGTCCCAGTCGGATTCGCGGATCCAGCACGGCGTAGGCGATGTCGACGATCGTGTTGAACAGCACGATGAAGAACGCGCCGAACATCGTGACCGCCATCAGCGGCGGCAGATCCAGGCTGCGGATCGCCTCACCAGCGTAGAGCCCGACGCCGTCGAGGTTGTACACCGTCTCGGTCAGGATCGCTCCTCCGCCCACGACCATGCCAAAGTCCAGGCCGAACAGCGTGACGATCGGAATCATCGAGTTGCGCAACACATGTCGGACGCGGACCTGACGTTCGGTCAGACCCTTCGCCCGTGCCGTGCGGACATAGTCCTCGTTCATCGCGTCCAGCATGTTCGAGCGCAGCACGCGGCTGTAGAAGCCGATGAACAGCACGGCCAGCGTGAACCACGGCAGCACGAGGTGGTATGCCCAGTCCAGGGGATCTTCGGTGAGCGGCACATAGCTGCCCGTCGGGAACAGCTCCACCTTGTACGTGAAGAAGTACAGCAGGATCGCGGCCAGCCAGAACACCGGCATCGAGATGCCGACCAGCGACAGGATGCTCAGCGCGCGGTCACCGAACTTGCCGGCGTGCACTGCGCTGAGGTAGCCGAACAGCACCGCCAGCGTCATCCAGATGACCGCCGCACCAATACACAGTGAGAACGTCGCCGGTAATCCGTGCCAGATCTGCTCGCCCACATTGCGATCGCTCGCGTACGACGTGAGTTCACCGGTGAAGATCTGTTTCATCATCGTCAGGTACTGCACGGGCAGGGGCCGGTCCAGTCCGAGGTCGGCGTTGACTCGGGCGATGAGATCGGGATCGGCGTTCTTGCCGGCGATGCGCGCAGCCGGGTCCGAATTGGGCACCACGTTGAAGATCAGGAACACGATCACCGAGATCGCGAACAGCACGGCGATCATGCCGAGGACCCGGCGCACGATGAATTGCGCCATCAGTGCTCCAGTCTTATCCGGGCCTTGGGGTCCAAGGCATCTCGCAGACCATCCCCGAAGACATTGAGCGCCAGGACCGTGATGACGATCAGCAGACCCGGCACGATCGTCAGATGTGGTGCGGTGTAGATCAGCTGGTAGCCGTCAGCGATCATCGTGCCCCACGACGCGTTCGGCGGACGCACGCCCGCACCGAGGAACGACAGCGCCGACTCCAACAGCATGTTGTTGGCGATGTTCAACGTGAAGAACACGATGATCGTGGAGATGATGTTGGGGAGGAGCTCGCCGACCATGATCCGCAACGGACCCATCCCTTGCGCGACGGCGGCTTCGACGAATTCCTTCTCGCGCAGGGCGAGGATCTCCCCGCGCAGCGGCCTGGCCATGTAGGGCACGTACACCAGGCCGATGATCAGGATCGGGATCCAGATCGAATCCCCGGCGATCTGCAGAAAGCCCAGCTTCAGGCCGCCGATGGCCAGCGCCGTGCCTAGGGCGATGCCCAGCAGCAGGACAGGGAAGGCCCAGATCACGTCGAGGATCCGGGACAGCACCGCGTCGATCCACCCGCGGTAGTACCCGGCGAGCAGCGCGACGATGACTGCGAGCACGGTGGTCACCGCCGCAGCCGCCAGCCCGATGTAGATCGACGTCCTGCCTCCGTACATGAGGCGCACCATGACGTCTCGACCGTTCTGATCGGCGCCGAGCAGATACCGGCCGTGTAGGCCCGGGCCCAGCGGCGTGCCGTCGGGCGAGACGACGTCGGTCTCGACACCGTTGATGCTCACGGTGTCGGTGATGTGGTTGTCGTTCGGTCCGGTCTGCGCGATGTAGTGCGCCCACAGGGGCGCGGCCAGACAGAACAGCACGATCAGCACGAACAGCACACCGCAGGCCAGGGCAACCTTGTTGCGGCGCAACCGAAGCCACGCCAGGTACCACGGATTGCGGCCCTGGATATGCTCTTTGGGCACCCCGACGGGCAACGGCGGCTCGTCGGGGACCTCTACGTCAGGGACAGAGGCGACCATCTTCCTGCCGCTACTTCACCGCGAACGAGGTGAAGTCCTGCTTGAACAACAGATGCTGATAGGACTTGTCGAAGTCCATGCGCTCGGACAGGAAGGTGGTGAACTGTTCGTTGCCGTAGGGCGCCCAGACCGCCTGCTCCATGTACGCCTTGTCGAGATCGGCGTACTGCTGTTCGACACCGGGGTCGGTGATCTGCTTGGTCAGCAGCTCGTTCATCTTCGCGTCGAGCTCCGGCAGGTTGGCCCGGGACAGGTTGTTGCCGTTGGTCGGCAGGATGCTGGCCCCGTTGAGCAGCGGACGGAAGAAGTCGTCCGGATGCGGGAAATCCTGGAACCAGTCGGCGAACCCGGTGTCGACGTCAGGGGTGGACTGGTTGCCGATCGTGGTCCAATAGACGTCTCCGGCAATCACTTTCAGCGTCGCATTGAAACCGAGCTGGGTCAGCAGGTCGTGGTAGTACTCCCCGATGCGCTTACGGTCCGGCTCGTCGTCGGTCCACACCGTGATGTCGCGGTCGGCCGGATTGGCCTCGGCGAGTAGCTGCTTGGCCTTGTTCATGTCGGGGCCGGGGTAGAGCTTGTACTCCTGATAGCCCGGCATACCCGGCGGGAGAACCTGCTGGGTCGGGTGCAAACGGCCACCGAAGATGCGGTTCAACGCTTCCGGGTCGACGGCATAGTTGATCGCCTGACGCACCTTGATGTCGTTGAACGGGGCCTTCTGGGTGTTCATGAAGAAGTAGTAGGTGTTGATCGACTCCTCCATCCGGAACCGATCGGCGTAGCGGGTCTTGACCTCCTGCAGCCGGTCCGACGGCACCGGGTCGACCATGAAATCGACCTTGTTCTGCACGATGTCGGTGACCTGTGCGCTCTGGTTCTTGTTCTCCACCACGGTGATCTTGTCGACATTTGCGTCGGCGACCTCGGAGGCGCCGGCGTCCTTGACCGTCTTGAACTGCGGGTTGCGCTCCATGGTCATCGTGCGCGGCGCGTCGACATTGCTGATCATGAACGGACCGCTGGCGGGCGGCGGCGTGTTGGTGGTGTCGCCGTCCAGCTTGGTGGTGGGCGGCACGGGGGCGGAGAACATCAACGCCAGCAGATTCTCGAAGGTGCCGTTGGGGCCGGTCAGTTTGATGGTGATGTCGCCGGTGTTGTCGTCGGTCGTGATGCCGGTGATCGTGTCGGCCTTGCCGTCGGCGTACTCCTTGGCGCCCACGATCACGTCATAGAACACCGACCCGCCCGAATCCGCCTTGAACAGGCGCTGAACGGCATAGGTGAAGTCCGAGGCCTTGATCGGGGTGCCGTCGGAGTACTTCATGTTCTTGCGGAGCTTCAGCTTGTAGGTCGTGCCGTCCGGAGAGATCTCCGGCATCGCCTCGGCCAGACCGGGCACGATTTCGGTGCCCTCCTTACCCTTGGCGTGCTTATAAGTCAGCAGGGGTGTGTAGACGTTCCACAGGATTTCCCAGCCTTCGACCGTGTAGGAGAGCTGTGGGTCGACGTAGTCGGGGAACGATGTCAGCGCAACGGTGATGTCACCGCCTCCGCCTCCGCCGGAGCCGCCACCCGATCCGCTGTCCTTGCCGCATGCGGCCACGCCGAAGGCGGCCAGCACGATGATGCAGACGAGCGCGAGTCCATGTCGAACCGAACGTGCGGTGTTCACAGTGTTCCCCTCGGTCGGGCGGCCCAAAATCCAAGACTTGTCCGGGCCTCTGAGCATTTTTCAGAAATTTTTCCGATCGGCAACTTCTGTTCACAGAAATGTGTCGACCGCACTGCTGGAGTCACCTTAGTGCGGACTGTGCGCCGCGTCGCGGGATCGGGATTTGTCGGTGGTCGAATGTATGTTCGAATCATGTCGGAGGTGCAGCAGGCAGTCGCGGGGTTACGCGCCGCGGTCGATGCTGTGCTGGCCTGCGGCCTGGATCGGTCCACTGCTGCCGAGGTGGTGGAGCTGCTCGACGAGCTCGAAAACGCGGGCTGCCGGTTGCCCGCGTCCCAGCATCGGGCGTTGGCGCGTTTGCAGGTGGAGACGTCTGCGGTGCAGATGGGGGCCAAGAACTGGAAAGACGTGCTGGCGATCCGCTACCGGATCAGCGGGTCGGAAGCGAACCGCCGGTTGACCGACGCCGCGCTTCTCGCCCCGCGTCAGTCGATGACCGGAGAGCGGCTACCCCCGGTGCTGCCGGCGACCGCCGCCGCGCAAGCGCAGGGGCGCATCACGCCCGAACATGTGGAGGTGATCCGCAAGGTCGTGGACAAGCTGCCCGGGTTCGTCGACGTCGCGACGCGGGAACAGTTCGAGGCTGAGGTGGTGCGTATCGCTTGTGGTGCCGGTCCGAAGGCCACCCGCGATGCCGCGGAGTTGGAGTTGTTCCTGCTCGATCAGGACGGGCCCGAACCCGATGATGCCGAACGCGTCCGGAAACGTGCGCTGACGAAATCTCGGCAGGGTCGGGATGCGATGACGGCGTGGCGGGCGGAGTTGACGCCGGAGGCGGCGGCGGTGTGGGAGGCGATCTTCGCGAAGTACGCCGCGCCGGGCATGTGTAACCCCGACGATGACGAGCCGTGCACCTCGGGGACACCGTCGCAGGCGCAGATCGACAACGATCACCGCAGCCTGGCCCAGCGTCAGCATGATGCGTTGGTGGCGGTGGGGCGGATCGCGTTGATGAGCGGCGAGTTGGGTCAGCTGAATGGGTTACCGGTGACGGTGATTGTGCGGACCACCCTGCAGGACTTGGAGTCGCGGGCGGGGATCGGGACGACGGGTGGTGGTACCCGGCTGCCGATCAAGGATGTGGTCCGGATGGGGGCGCACGCGAGCCACTATCTGGCGGTGTTCGACCGCGCCACCGGGTCAGCGCTGGACCTGTTCCGGGCTCGTCGCACCGCCTCGGCCGCGCAGCGGGTCATGTTGATCGCCCGCGACGGGGGCTGCACCAAACCCGGCTGCCCCGTCGGGGCGTATGGCTGCCAGGTCCACCACGTCACCCAAGATTGGGCCGAGGGCGGGGTGACCAACATCGACGACCTCGGCCTGGCCTGCCCACCCGACAACCGCGCCGTCGCACCCGGCGGCTGGACCACGTCGATGAGCCCCCGCCACGACGTCGAATGGACCCCACCACCGAACCTGGACACCGGCCAAACCCGGATCAACACCCACCACACCCCCGAACGTTTGCTGCGTCCACCGGACGAGGCGGGCAGTGGTGCTGACGCGCCGGCCGAGCCGGTCGGCGAGGCTGACGACTGCCCGCCACCCTCGACCCGCGGGCCGTCAGAACCCGGCGGACCCGCACCACCCGACAACGAGGCGGCCTAGAGCCGCGAGCAAATGACACCGCGTCGGGAACGTCGCGATGGCCGGCAAATTCTGGGGCTGATGATGCTGGTGGTGCCCATGGTGCGTTTTGTTATGGAAAGTTTGCCATGCGTCTGTGATTTCGTGATGTGCGCTCGTAGTCTGCAGTGCGTGGGCAGGCATTCCCAGGTACGACCGCGGCGTTCGCACGCGCGTGTGCTGACCGCCCTCGGACTGCCAGTGGCAGCCCTGCTGATAGCCGGGGCCGACGTCCAACGCCCGGTCGAACAGGCTGCCGCACCGGCCGTGGCCGGTCCCGAGACGGCGCCGCTGCCGGGCATGGAACTCGTGGCTGCTCCGCCGGTGGGCGTCGCGCCCACGAGCGGTCCGAGCGGCACCCGCGTGCAGTGGGTCGCCTCGCGGGCAGCCGTCCGGCAGCCTCAGATCCTGCCCGCCGGGCTGGCGCCCGAACAGGGCCTGCAGGTGAAGACCATTCTGGTTGCCCGGGCAGTCAGTGCGATCTTTCCCGAGATCCGCAGCATCGGCGGCGTCCGGCAAGACCCGCTCCCGTGGCATCCCAACGGACTGGCCATCGACGTGATGATCCCCAACGCGAGCAGTGCCGAAGGCATCGCGTTGGGCAACCAGATCGTCGCGTTCGCGATGAAGAACGCCGAGCGGTTCAGCCTGCAGGACTGCATCTGGCGCGGCGTCTACTACACCCCGGGCGGCGGACGCGCCGGCGGCTACGGCCACTACGACCACGTGCACATCACCACCCACGGCGGGGGTTACCCGACCGGTGGCGAGGTCTACTACCGCTGACCGGCCCGTCGCCGCGCGAACTCCGGCGCGCGCTCTGGGCGAACCCCCACCCCGACGAGGTAGGCCGGGATCACCGACAGCCACGGCGCCCGCTGCACGATCCTGAGCAGCCAGCCCGGCGGACCGGTCGCACCCTCTTCGCCTCGCAGGACCGGACCCAGCAGCCGCGCGTCGAGCTGACGCTGCAAGGCCTGGGTCAGCGCGGTCGCGACGATCCGCCGCCGCCGCACTCTCGCCAGATCCCGCTCCGTCACCGCGCCGCGGCGCAGCGGGTCGGCCAGCAACCGCGCGGTGGCCACGCCGTCCTGCACGGCCACGTTGATGCCGACCCCGCCGGCCGGAGACATGGCGTGGGCGGCATCGCCGATACAGAGCAGACCGTCAGTGTGCCAGCGCCGCAAGCGGTTCAGCTTCACGTCGAGACACTTGACCTCGTCGAGCGAGGTGACGGCGGAAACGGTGGCGCCGGCTTCGGGCAGGAGCTCGAGTACGTCGGCGTGGAAGGCGGCCAGCCCCCGGCGGCGGAGGGCAGCGTCGGAGCCCTTCTTGATCAGCAGCGCGATCTGCAGGTACCCCTCACGGGGAATCACGATCATTGCTTTCCCCCGTCCGATACGGGGGAACAGGGTGAAGCCGGCGGTCACGGCGTTGCGGGGCAGCCGGAACCACAGGGCGTCGAAGCTCACCGGGTACTCCCGCACCGCCATTCCGGCCGATTGTCGAACCGCCGAGCCGCGCCCGTCGCATCCGACCGTCAGATCAGCACGCAATTCCCCTGAGCCAGAGGGGCTTTCGTAGCGTACGCCGACGACGCGGCCGGCTTCGGTGAGCAGGCCGGTGACCTCGTGGTCCAGCCGCAGTGTGAAGGACGGTTCCGCCGCGGCCGCCTGAGCCAACAGATTGAGCAGATCCCACTGCGGCACCATCGCGATGTACCGATGCGGGAGGCGCAGCCGTTCGAAATCGGCGACCGCCACCGGTCGACCCGGGGCGGCGTCGATGGTGAACTCCCGCACCCGGCTCTGCGGGAGGGCGTCGAACGCCGGCCACAGCCCCAGATCGTCGAGCAGCCGCAGCGTGCTGGGATGCACGGTGTCGCCGCGAAAGTCGCGCAGGAAATCGCCGTGCTTTTCGAGCACCGTGACCTCGACGCCGGCGCGCGCGAGCAGCAGGCCGAGCACCATGCCCGCCGGCCCGCCGCCGACGACCACACAGGTCGTCTTCTCACTCATGGCGTCACACTAGAACTTCAGGTAACCGCCGTCGATCCTCAACACGTCGCCGGTGTGGTACTTGCTGGCCGGGCTCGCCAGATAGACCGCCACACCGGCCACGTCCTCACCGGATCCCCACCGCCGCACCGGCACGCGCGGCAGCACGCGGGAGCGGAACCGTTCGTCGGCCAGGCCGGCCGCCGTCATCTCGGTGTCGAACCACCCGGGCGCGATGGTGTTGGCGCGGATGCCGTATCGGGCCAATTCCACGGCCATGCTGTCGATCAATGAGATCACCCCGCCCTTCGATGCGGCGTAGGCGGGTTGACGGGGCATGCCCTGGAATGCGCCGAGGCTGGACACACCGACCAGGCTGCCGCCGCGTTCGGCGGCGACCATCTGCCGCGCTGCCTCACGCAGCGTAACGAACACGCCGTCGAGATCCACCGCCGTGATCGACCTGAACTCCGCCAATGAGGTGTCCAGCGTCGGGGTGAACCTGCCGCCCACGCCGGCGTTGGCGAAACACGAGTCGAGCGAACCCCATTCGTCGCGGACCCGGGCCATCGCCGCCGCGATCGCCGGTTCGTCGGTGACGTCACAGGGCAGGGCGAGCACGGGATTGCCGTGCGCGCGCAACGACTCCGCAGCCGCCTCCAGGCGCGCGACACTACGGCCGATGATGGCGACGGACGCGCCGGCCCGAGCCAGCCCGTCGGCCATACCCAAGCCGATGCCCGATCCGCCGCCGGTGACGACGCTGACATGTGCGGTGAGATCGAAGAGGTCGGTCACGCGCCAACCCTAACCGCTCAGATTCGCGTCCCCGCAGGGTCTCCACCGATGCGCTGGGTCAGCCACACCGGCACGATCGCGATGATCGTCAACGCGGCGGCGACCACGTTGATCACCGGCGCCTGGTTGGGGCGGAACAGATTTCCGAAGATCCAGATGGGCAGTGTCTGCACCGTGGGACCGGCGGTGAACGTCGTCACGACGATCTCGTCGAAGCTCAGCGCGAACGCCAGGATGGCGCCGGCCACCAGCGCACCGCGCATCATCGGCAGCGTCACGAATCGGAACGTCTGCCAGGACGACGCCCCGAGGTCGGCGGAGGCGTCCTCGAGGCTGGTGCCCAATCGTCGCAGCCGCGCCTGGGTGTTGTTGAACACGATCACGATGCAGAAGGTGGCGTGTCCGACGATGACCGTCGCCAACCCCAGCGTCACCCCCAGCGCGGAGGTGAACGTCGCGTTCAACGCGATACCGGTGACGATGCCGGGCAACGTGATCGGCAGCACGACAAGGAGATTGACGGTCTGGCGGCCGAAGAACTCATACCGCTGCACCGCGAACGCGGCCATGGTGCCCAGGATCAGCGCCAGCGCGGTCGCGGCCAGCCCCACGATCACCGAGTTCCCCAGCGAGTGCCACATGCCCTCGCTGTGCAGCGCGGTCCGCCACCACTGCAGCGTGAAGCCGCTCGGTGGAAACGCGAACGTCTTCGACGCGTTGAACGCGTTCACCACCACCAGGGCCAGCGGCGCATAGATGAAGACCAGCACCAGCACCGTCCAGGCCCGGGTGGCGCCGCGCATCCGTGACGACAACATCTACACGTTCTCCAATGCCCCGGTGCGCCGCATCGCGAACAGATACAACAGGATCGCCGTCAACGGGATCAGCGACAGTGCCGCCGCCATCGGCTGGTTGTTCGCCGTCACGAGCTGGCCGTAGATCACGTTGCCGAGCAATTGGGTCTTGCCACCGACGATGGTGACCGCGATGTAGTCGCCCAACGACAGCGAGAAGGTGAAGATCGATCCCGCGGCGATACCGGGGAACACCATCGGGGACACCACCAGCCGCAGCGTGGTCAGATCCGATGCACCCAGATCCGCGCTCGCGTCCACCAGCGAGTCCGGCACACGCTGGAAGGCCGCGAACACCGGAATCACCATGTACGGCAACCACAGATAGGTCAGCGTGATCACCGTGGCGATCAGCCCGTAGCCCGGTGAGTAGCCGATCGCCCAGTTCATCGGGCCCTCCGGCGACAGCAGCATCCGCCATGCGTAGGCCTTCACCAGGTAGCTGGCCCACAGCGGTGTGGTGACCGCGACGACGAGGGCGACACGGACGGCGGGGGAAGCCACTTTGGCCATGTACAGCGCCAGCGGTACCGCGAGCACCGCGCACACCACGGTGACCGTCAACGCGACGCCGACGGTGCGCAGCGTCGTGGTCCGGAACACCTCCGAGGTGGCGACCCGCACCAGATTGTCCGTGGTGAACGTACGCACCACGGCGCCGGTGAAGCTGCTGCGGCTCCAGAACGCCGAAACCAGAAGTATCGCAAGCGATCCCAGATAGGCAACGATCAGCCAGGCGAGGGGCGGAATCAGCAGGAAGGCCAGCGTCACCCGCTGCCGTAGCCGCGGGGCGGCGGGCATCAGCCCTTGATCTCCTGCCACTTGTCCACCCACTGGTCATAGCTGGTGCAGTTGTCCCCGCTGCCGTCCACGCACTTGGTCTGCGGCGTGGTCCAGTAGTGGATCTGCGACGCGTACTGCTCGTCGGTGGCGTGGTAGGTCGCGCAGTGCGCCTTGTCGGAGGTCAGGTCGCACGACTTGGTCTGCGCCGGCGCCTCACCGAAGTATTCGGCGACTTCGGCGTTGGCCTTCGGCGAGATGATGTAGTCCATCCACTTGTACATGCAGTTGGGGTGCGCGGCCTTCGCCGACAGCATCCAGGTGTCCGACCAACCGGTGGCACCCTCCTTCGGCAGCACCGTCGCGACCGGGACCTTGTTGTCGGCCTTGATCGTGTTCGCGATGACCTGCCAGCTGGTGCCGATCGCCGTGGTGCCGGATTCGAACCCCTGCACCTCCTTGGTGTAGTCCGACCAGTACTCGCCGATGTTCTCCTTCTGCTGCTTGAGCAGTTCGACTGCGGCGTCGAGCTGTTCGCTGGTCAGCGAGTACGGATCCTTGATGCCCAGATCTGGCTTCGTCTTCGACAGGTACAGCGCGGCGTCGGCGATGTAGATGGGTGAGTCATACGCGGTGACCTTGCCCTTCAACTCCGGTGCGCCGGGGAACACTGCGCCCCAGCTGTCCGGGTTGCCCTTGACGACGTCGGAGTTGTACATCAGCAGGTTGGCGCCCCACCCGTGGGGGATGCCGTACATCTGGCCGTCCACCGAGTTCCACGGCTTGTCTTTGAGGAACGGGACGACGGTAGCGTAGTTCGGCACCAGGTCGGTGTTGACGGGGGCGACGTCGCCGGCGTAGATCAGCCGCAGCGTGGCATCACCGGAGGCGGACACGCCGTCGTACTGCCCGGTGCGCATCAGCTGCACCATCTCGTCGGAGGTGTTGCCGATTTTGACGTTGACCTTGCACCCGGTCTGCTGCTCGAACGGCGTGACCCAGTTGACCGCCGGGTCGTTGGAACCGTTCTCCGCGTATCCGGGCCACGCGATCAGGTTCAGTTGCCCCTCTCCGGCGCCGACCGAGCCGACCGGCGCCATCGACGGCGGGCCCTCTGCGGTGCCACCGGAGTCCCCCGAACTCGAACAGCCGGCGAGCAGCACGCCACCTACGGCGAGTACGACGCCCAGGCGGTGCAGCGGATTCTTCATGACTCCTCCTCAGGATGGGTCGACATGTCGGTGAGATCGCGTACGGCGGCCTCTGGCCAGGTCAGGACGACGGGGCTGCCGTGGGTCAGGGCCGCATCTGTATCCGACGAGAGCAGGGTGGCCGTGAGCCGGATGTCGTGGCCGGTGACCGTGGCGGCGATGCGCGTGATCGGGCCGGCATAGACCACCTCGGCGACCTGCGCGTCGACACGGTGCTCGGCGGCAGCGTCGGAACCCGGGGCCGCCACCGCGATGCGCTCGGGTCGGATCGCGAACGTCCCGCGCCGGCCCAGCACCGCCTGCGCGCTGTCGCCGTCGAGCACGTTCGACGTCCCGACGAAGTCGGCGACGAAGCGGTTCGCGGGATGCTCGTACACCTGCCGGGCCACACCGACCTGCTCGATCCGTCCCTCGTTGAGGACCACCAACCGGTCGCACAGCGTCAGCGCCTCGTCCTGATCGTGGGTGACGATCACGAACGTGATGCCGACCTCGCGCTGAATAGCCTTGAGCTCCACCTGCATCTGCTCGCGCAACTTCAGGTCGAGCGCGCCCAGCGGCTCGTCGAGCAACAGCACGCGTGGTCGTCCGACCAGCGCACGGGCCAGCGCGACCCGCTGCTGCTGACCGCCGGAGAGCTCGGCCGGCTTCCGGGCGGCCTGTCCGGACAGTCGGACCATCTCCAGGGCTTCCCCGGCGCGGCGGCGCCGCTCCTTCTTGTCGACCCCGCGCACCCGCAAGCCGTACTCCACGTTCTGCGCGACCGTCATGTGCGGAAACAGGGCGTACTGCTGGAAGACCGTGTTCGTGTCGCGGCGGGCCGGGGGCAGGTGGGTGACGTCGCGGCCGCCCAGTTTGATGGTGCCGGCCGTCGGCGCCTCGAAGCCTGCGATCATGCGCAGCAGGGTGGTCTTGCCCGAGCCGGACGGGCCGAGGATCGCGAACAGCTCACCGTCGGCGATCGTCAGATCGGCATGTTCGACGGCCACCACCGGATGCCGGGCGTCGCCGAACTCCTTGCGGACGCCGATCAGTTCGATCTGAGGAACGGCCGCGTCGTCGAGGGGGTCGGCGCCTGGTTTCGACACCGCCGTTCCGGATGGCATGCAGGCATCCTAGGAATTCCGTTGCCGAAGCGCAGTTCAAGCACGAATTTCGTCAGGAGCGCGTCGCGGGGCCACGCGCTCCGTCGCGGTGCCGGTCAGTTGATGGAATACAGGAAGTCGATGCCCTCCTGTCCCGCCTGAGCCCACTGCTCGATGTCCACGACGGGATGGATCTGGAACTCGTTGAACGGCGCGAACTTGGTCGTCCCGGTCAGCAGCGCTGCTGGATCGTCGGTTTCGACGATGGCGTACCCGCCTCCGGCGTCGACCCGGCCGACGAATTGGTGGAAGGTGGTGCCGGCGGGCGGCTGCCATTTCGAGAACAATTGCAGGGCGCGGCGCAACGCTTCTTCGTTGTCTTTCCCCGATCCGGTCAGGCGCGACGTCCACGCCATGGCGTACTTCATTTCCGTCCTCCTAGCGCACAGGCTGAACCAGATTCCCGCAGTATCCTCCTGCAGTGGTCATCTCACCAGGGGCGGTTCGAGGCGTCGTTGCATCTCGAAACATTAGTTCTGCCAACGACTTTTAGCTGTTCCGGCGTAGGTCCACCGTCGCAGCGGGCGGCGCTTCGCTACGTCAGGCGCGCCCGACGGCCGGTGGCTCGAAAACGTTGCCGGCAGACTGGCCCACCGACTCGGGTGTGAACACGACGCGCCGGATCAGCGGCCCGATCACGGCGTCGAACAGGAACGGCACGACGCGATAGGTGGCGATCGCCGGCCGGTTGAACCAGCCGACCTGGCGTTCGGTCGATGTCGTCTTCTCGGCGGCCCGGATGATGGCGGCCGCGATGGTGCCCGGTGCGTCGGAGGTCGGCGGTACGCGCGGAGACTGCCGATCCAAGAAGTTGGCCGCCGACGCGTACACCGGGGTGTCCACCGGGCCCGGATAGATCCCGTGCACCCGCACCCCGGGCAGGTGCCGATTCTCCTGACGCAGAGCACGCACCAGCCCGCAGAGCGCGAATTTGCTTGCCACGTAGGCCGATTGGTACGGCACAGCAGTGACGCCGAGAAGAGAGCCGACCAGGACGAGCTGGCCACGACCGCGGTGTTGGAAGTGGGCGAGGGCGCAGCGGGCGACATTCGCTGCGCCGATCAGATTGGTGGCGATGACCGCGTCGAACACCTCGGTCGGGATGTCTTCGAAGCGACCGAACGCGGTGATCGCGGCACATTGGGCGGCGACGTCGACGCCCCCGAAAGTCTCGATCGCGAGGTCGAACGTCTGCTGTACCTTGTGGGCGTCCGCGATGTCGGTGGGCGCCACGAGCACACCGCCTGCCCCCGCCCGGCGACACTGTTCGGCGACGTCCTGCAGATCGGGTTCGGAACGGGCGGCGAGCACCACCCGGGCGCCGCGAGCGCTGTACTGCAGTGCGGTCTCCCGCCCGATGCCGCTCGACGCCCCGACGATCACCACGACTTTCGCACTCATGCCTGGTCCTTCCTTCGTCTGCGCTCAGCCAGCCCGAGAGCGCCGAGCGCGGTGGCCGTTGCAGCAGCGGGCCAGCCTCCGCGTCGCGTCGCGAGCAGTGCTGCAGCGACGGTGACGGGGGCGAGCACCGCGACCGGGTCGCGGCGCCGCTGCCGGAGGCGTTGCAGCGCGGCCGGCGTGCCCGACATCAGGTTCGCCGCAACGACACTGCGATACATCGCACCGGGACGGCGGCCGCGGACCGCGGCCGTGACGGCCATCGCCCACCAGAGCGTCAACGTGACGTCGTGCGCCGGAGACAGCGCTGTGTCGCGACTCGGCGGTGCGCCATCGACCGCGCCCAGAGCCGGGCTGGTGCCCGTCGCTCCGTCGGCGAGACCGTCGATGAGCTCGCGGGCCGCGTCCGTCGACGAGTATCGCGGCTGCCAAGCCAATTCCCTACGCGCCCTTGTGGTATCCATCACGGGGGAGCGGGTGGCCACGTCGTACCAGCCCGGCGTCACGGCCAGCACGCCCAATCGGTGGAGGGCGACGACGACCGCCCGCATGGCTGCCGGGCTGACCCGCACGGGACGGGCACCGACCAGGGCCGCGAGCGCGGAGCCGGAGAGAACGTCGGCGGCCACGTTGAACGAGCCACGCACCCGGTGGTGCAGGAGCCGCACCACCGCGTCACCCACGTCGTCGGCGTGCACGAATTGCAGGGCCAGCCCTCGCGGCAACGGCAGGAGCGGCAACGCGTACCGCTGCGCCATGGCGAATGCCGCGCGGGGAATCACCGAGCCGACGTACAGCGAGCGGATCTCGTAGGCCGCATGGCGCGCAACGACCACCGTGGGACGGAAGCGGGACACCACCGTCGCCGGATGGTCCCGTTCGAAGTGGTCGAGCAGCGATTCCACGGCGACCTTGTGCCTGCTGTAGACCGACGTGGACTGACCTGTCGTCGGATAGCCCTCGGTAACCGGTGTCGGGGACTCACTGGGTGCGTAGATGCCCAGGCTCGAGGCGTAGATCAGATGCGACACCCCGGCCGCTACCACCGCGTCCAGAACCGCTTGTGTGCCAACCACATTGACCCGGTAGAGGTAGTCCTCGTCGTCGACGGGATGCACGGCGAGCGCGAGGTGGATCACGGCGTCGGCGCCACGCATGGCGTCCGCCAACCGGGAGGTCGCATCCGCTGCCGCCAGATCGACGGGACACCACTGGACATTCTCGTAGAGCTGACCCCGCATCGGCGGACGCCGACACACACCGACCAGCTCTGCCTCGGGTTCCTGGCGGCGCAGCTCACGCAGGACGCCGGCACCGACGTTGCCGGAGGCGCCGGTGATGAGGATGCGTCGCCGCTGCTGCATGTCACTGGACATACACCGGGCGCAGCGGCCGAAACGGATTCAATTCTTACGTTGGTCGCGAAGGGCGCAGTGCGCCGCGTACTGTCCTGAGTCGTGCCCTCCAGCGGACCCCCTTCCGCCCGCTGGGTGTTGCTGGCCACGGTCCTCGGGTCCGGCATCGTGATGATCGACGGCACGGTGGTCAACGTCGCGCTTCCGCACATCGGCGCTGATCTCGGTTCCGGTTTCGGCGGATTGCAGTGGGTCGTCAACGCCTACACGTTGTCGCTGGCGTCGTTGATCCTGCTGGGTGGCTCGTTCGGTGACCACTTCGGGCGGCGTCGCGTGTTCCTCATCGGAGTCGCGTGGTTCGCGCTCGCGTCGGTCGCCTGCGGTCTGTCGCCGAACACCGAATGGCTGATCGCCGCGCGGGCGCTGCAGGGTGTGGGCGGCGCGCTGTTGACCCCCGGGAGTCTGGCGTTGATCTCGGCCTCGTTCCAAGGCGCCGACCGGGCGGCCGCGATCGGCGCCTGGTCGGGCCTCGGGGGCATCGCGGGAGCGATCGGACCGTTCCTGGGCGGCTTCCTCGTGGAATGGAGCTGGCGGGCGGTCTTCTGGCTGAACGTGCCGCTGGCGGCGGTGGTGATCGTGGTGACGATCCTGCACGTGCCCGAGAGCCGAGACGACGCGGCGCCGCCGGGCCTCGATATCGCCGGCGCCGTACTCGCCGCGGTGGGTCTGGGCACGCTGACCTATGGGCTGACCCGTCTGGGCAACGGTGACGCCGATGTCACGGCAACGGCGACGGTGGCTGCCGGTGTGTTGTCGCTGGCGGCGTTCGTGGTCGTCGAGCGGCGATCATCTCACCCGCTGATCCCGCCGCGGCTGTTCTCCGACAACGTGTTCCGCGTCGCCAACGTGATCACGCTGCTGATCTACGGTGCATTGGGCGCTGCGTTCCTGCTCTTGGTGCTGCAGCTGCAGACCGTGGCGGGCTTCAGCCCGGTCGCGGCAGGTACCGCACTGCTGCCCTTCACCCTGGTGATGCTCGTGTTCTCCGCGCGCGCCGGTGCGTTGGCGGCTCGGATCGGGCCGCGGATCCCGATGACGGTGGGCCCGCTGCTGTCTGCAGCTGGGCTGCTCCTGATGACCCGAATCGGTCCGGACGCCACGTGGGTCGGCGATGTGTTGCCGGCTGCGCTGACGTTCGGCGCAGGCATGGTGCTCGTCGTCGCCCCGCTGACGACCGCGGTGCTGGATGCGGCGCCGCGCAGCATGGCCGGCGCGGCATCGGGGGTCAACAACGCGGTGGCTCGCGTGGGTGGCCTGCTCGCGGTCGCGGTGCTACCCGGTCTGGCCGGAATCAGCGGCGCGGATTACGCAAATCCCGCCGCGTTCGACGCGGGCTTCCATGTCGCAGTCAGTATTTCGGCGGGTCTGATGATGGTGGCCGCGATATTCGCCGCGGCCGGCATTCGTCGTGACCGCACTCCGACCACCGAGGGTCGGTTCCGGATCGACGAATGCCGGCACTGCGCGATCACCGGACCACCACTGAATCCCAGCGAGGCCCGCGAATCGTGACGACTTAGCCGGCGGGGACGGCGCCGCAGCCGACGCCGGGGATGCATCCCGCGGCGCCGCCGGGACCGGCCACACCGCCGGGTCCGCCGGGGATCGAGCCGGCCGCGCCGCCGGGTCCAGCGACACCGCCGGGCCCACCCGGGATCACTCCGGCCGCGCCGGCAGGTCCGGCCGCGCCGCTAGGGCCGCCGGGAATCGTGCCAGCTGCACCGCCGGGTCCTGCGACACCGCCGGGACCGCCGGGGATCGCACCTGCGGCGCCGGCCGGGCCGGCCACGCCACCCGGACCCACGTACCCGGGAGCCGGCGGCGGGACGTAGCCGGCCGGGGGAGGCGGCGGAGGCGGTGCATAGCCCATCGGAGGCGGCGGGGGCGGCGGCGCGGCACAGCCCGTGCCGTAGGTGTCGACGCAGCCGGCCGGACCACCGGCGGAAGCGAGCGGGGCGAACGCGAGTGCGGCAGCGGCGGCACACGCAGCGATCACAGGTTTTTGCAGCATGCCGACACCTCTACCCGGCCGTCGATTTGTCAAACCCGGAGATCACGGCGTGTGCTCCTGGATGTAGTGGTCGGCGTCCTTGTCTTCAGTGTCGACGCCGGTGATGGATTCGCGTTCGGCGTAGAACTGCAGCCACTTCATGCCGAGGTCGTGCCGCAGCTCGAGGGTGGCGCTCTTGATGAAGTCGGGCATCGCCTCGCGCTCCTCTTCGTCGAGGTGCGAACCGTTCTCCTTACGGGCAGCGTTCACCGCTTCGAACCACTCGTCGCTACCCGGCTAGTGCTCCCGGGACCTCCGTACGGCGTCGCGGATCGCGTTGTGGTCGGTGATCGCGTCCTCGGTCTCGTCTTCGGGATCCCCCTCAGGGTTGCCCGGATCGTCACGACCGCCGTGGGCCAGCAGAGCCGGGTAGAACACCGTTTCCTCGGCGTCGGCGTGCGCGTCCAACCGGGTACCGATTGAATCCCAGATCGCGGCCAGATCCTCGGGCGAGCGCGCGTCGTCCAGGCGGAAGAACTGACGGCGCAGCCAGTCGTGATCGGCGTAGATGAGATCGATGATGTCGGCCATGCGCCCAGACATACCCGGGTTTCCCCCCGCGGAACCGGGGTACGACGGTGCGGTGGAGCGTGACGCCGAGCAGAGGTTCGATGTCGTCGTCGTCGGGGGCGGCAACGCCGGCATCAGCGCAGCGGCGCGCTTGCTGCGTAAGGGGTTTGAACGTATCGCTGTCGTCGAGCCGCAGACCGTGCATACCTATCGGCCCCTGCTGTCCTACGTCGGAGGCGGACAGGCCTCACTGCGTTCGGCCGAGCGGACCCAGCGCTCGGTGACGCCGTCGCGGTGCACCTGGATTCGCGACGCCGCGGTGTCCGTCGACCCGGCGGACTCGACGGTCGAGTGCGCCACAGGCCGGCGGCTGCGGTACCGGGACCTGGTGATCGGAACCGGGTTGGTACCCGATGACGACGAATTGCCAGGCGTCGCCGCGGCTCTGGAGACCCCGGCCGTCGCCAGCAACTATCTCGACCGCGCGGAGAAGACGTGGTCGCGCATCGACGCCATGCCGGCGGGCGGCAGCGCGGTGTTCACCGTGCCCCGTGCCCCGGTCAGCTGTACCGGAACCACGATCAAGCCGCTGTTCCTGGCGGCCGCCCACTGGCGCGACACCGGGCGTCTGCCGGGCGTGGAGATCACCCTGGTGATCGACCGGCCGCACCTGCTGGGTGTGCCCCAGATCGACGCCCGGCTGACGAAACGGTTGGCGGACTTCGGCGTTCGCGTCCTCTACGACACCGCGGTGTGCGAGCTGAAACCGGAGGCACAGTCGATCACCGTCCGGGGTGGGGAGCTGCTGCCTTACGACTTCCTGCATCTGGTCCCGCCGTTTCGGGCTCCGCGGTGGGTGGAGACGTCGGGGCTGACGGGGCAGCAGCCCCACGGTCTCGTTGACATCGACCCGACCACACTGCAGCACCGCGCGCACCCCAACATCTGGGCGGCCGGTGATGGCGCCGCCATCGACACCGACCCCTCCGGCGGGGCGCTACGACGGCAGATCGCGATCCTCGTGCACAACGTGCGCGCTGCCCGCGAGGGAGCCGAGATGAAGAAGTACGACGGGTACACCGTCGCGCCCATCACCACCGACCGGCGCCGCCTGATCGCCGGCGAATTCGATCGCCGCGGCCGGCTCTCTTCGTCACTGCCGTCGTTCCTCGATTCGACGAAACCCCGGCGCTCGGCGTGGGCTTTCGACCGCTACGTGCTTCCCCAGACCTACTGGCGCGGCATCCTCAGAGGGCGGTTGTGACGGCTCCTGGCTGACGCGTGGGCGTGATGCGGGCCTTGACCCCATACACCGAGGCGCGGGCAAGCAGTTCGCGATAGAACTCGTCGGACACGACGGGTGTGCGGCTGAGCAGGAAGCCCGACAGACCCGTCGGATCGCTGACGATGGCCCACTGGTAGTCCGGGTCCAGGTCGACGATCCAGTAGTTGCCCGGTGGATTGGCATTCGGCTTGCCGAAGAACGTGACCTTCAGCTTGCTGTTGGTGGAGTCGACGGGCAGCGCAGTGCCCTGGATGGTCGACTCCGGCCCGTTGTCGAAGAAATAGTTTCCCGAGTTCGCGACGCTGATCGAACCGTCCGAGTTCAGACCGTAGACGGCCTTGGTGTTCACCAGGCCGATCGAGAAGAACTGCTTGACGCTGCCCACCTCGTACCAGGTGCCGAGGTAAGAGTTCACGTCGACGACGGGCGGAGGTGCCAACACGACGGCCGAGGTGTCGCCGAGCACGATGTACTGGTCGGGCGCGCCGTAGATGCCGCTGCCGTCGGCCGGACCGAGGCCCCGGTACAGGTCGTTGATCCACCCGGACGCCAGGGTGTACACCGCCGCGGTGTTGCCGGGCGCCGAGAACCGGGTGACCAGCTGCGCCAGCAGATCGATCACCGGATTGGCGCCCAGCAACGAGTCGACGTGCGACCCGCCGGCCAGTGTCACCCCGACGAACTGCCCGGGCCGCGCGGTGACGAGCTCCTTGGTGGTGGCGCCGAAGAGGTTCCCGGCCTGCGGTGGCGCCGCGATCTGATAGACCGGGACGTCGCCGAGGCGGGTCAGTGCCTCGGGGACGACGTTCGTGAAGGCGAACCCGTCGAACATCACGACGCCGCGCAGGTTGCCGCCGTTGCCGGGATCGGCTTCGTAGTAGCCGCCCGCGGCGGCAGCCAGACCGCCGCCGGCCGAGTGCCCGGTGAGCACGAAGTCCTTGGGCAGATCGCCGGTGTACCCGGCAGCGACCGCGCTCGTGAGGAGTTCGTTCTCGTCACCGAGGAACAGGTCGGCCACCGCCTGCTGGGTCTGCGTGCCGTTGAGCCAGCAGCCCCCGCAACGCAGCGACGGGAACGACGGGATGTTGGGCACCACGACGATGCTGTTCGTCTGCTGCGACAGGTCTTTGGCCAGCGCCGAGTAGAAGAACTTGCGACCCATGAACCCGTGCTGCAGATAGATGACGCCGGTCGCGTCGACCGAGCCGTCGGCCTGCGTGGGGAAGTACCAGTCCGCCCGGGTCTTCAGGTCCTTCTCGCCGACCGGGATGTCGAGCTTCGCCTTCCCGGTCCGCACCCCGGTGACGGTGTTCGCCGCCTCCACCTGCGCTGTCTGCGCGACGACCGGGGGTTCGTCTGCGACGCGCCGGTCGTCGGCGCCCCGCAGCGTGAACACTCGCTGCCGCGTGGCGCGCGTGCTGTCCGCCTCGGCGGCGTCGCCGCGCAGCGTCGCGCGACCCCGGCGAGTGGTGGACGCGGGGACCGTCGCCGGATCGTTTTCGGCGGCGCGGGCCGCCCTGCGATCGGCGGCACGGGTGAACGTGCGGTCGGGCTTCTTCTCGGTTTTGCCGGCTTTCTCGGTCGCGCCGGCCGGTGTGTCCCGTGTCGGACCCGGGTCCGAGGATCGGGTCGGCGCGCTGTCGCCGGTGTCGGAATCGGCGGCGGCCACCCCGTGCCCGGCGCCCACGGCGATGCAGGCGCCCGCGCCGGCAGCAAAGAACCAGTAACCCCAGTGTCTTGACGTCACGGCCACGAACCTAGCCCGCCGACGCCGTGTCGTGGAGGTATTTGTCGACGACGTCAGTGAGGCGTCACGTACAAAGGCGGGATGCCCGCACAATCCGAGGTGAAGATCTGCCCAGTGTGCGGCCGCCCATTCCACAATCGGAAGAAATGGGAGTCGCGCGGGCAGTGGGACCAGATCGTCTACTGCTCACGCCGCTGCCGCGGCGCCGCGGTCAGAAAACCCGGATCCAGTCGATGAGCATCTGCGCCGGATAGGTCCCACCTGCGGGTTCACGCCCGCCGGAGCCGCCGACGGCGATGTTGAACACCGGCGCCAGCGTGTACCCGGGATCGTTGAACGGCCAGTCGTCGATCGAGTTCGCGGGCACCGTGAAGAACGGCTCCATCCCGGGCTGGTAGTCCTTCCAGAAGTACATGCCCGTCGGCAGCCAGGTCATCCGCCAGGTGTGCCAGCCGTTGTCGATCGGATGGCGGTCGGTGGCGAACGACGTGCCGTCCAACCGGGCGTGCACCGTGGTCCCGGACGGCCAGTCGTTGTTGCCGTACCACTCGACGAGGTCCACTTCGCCGCCGCGCACCGGGTTGTCGTTGAGGAGCCAGAACGCCGGCCAGGCGCCGTCGGTGAGGCAGTCGAGCTTGATGCGCGCTTCCCAGGTCGTGCCGACGCCGCCGCGCCAGTTCCCGATGATCTTGGCGCTCGCGTACTTCTCCTGGATCGTCGTGCCGGGCCCGCGGGTGGCACGGATGACCAGGTTGCCGTTGCCGTCCTGGAAGACGTGCTCCTGATCGGTGACGTAACGGCCCATGTTGTAGGGCTTGTCCCACTCGACGGGGTTCTTGATCGTCTCGCGCTCGGGGACGATGAACCACCATGCCGGATCGGGCGGTGCGCCCGCGGGACCGTTGAACTCCTCCTGGAACAGGAACACCGGCCCGGGGTCGACATTCGCGGCCGGGGCCGGCGGGGCCCCCGGCGGAGCGGGAACGGGCGGCACGTCGCCGGGCAGGGGCTGCGCGTGGGCGGTCCCGGTGGGCAGTGCGACCGCAGCCGCGCCCACACCGAACATGAACATCAGGTGACGACGATCCATCTCTGGCACCGAATGACCATAAATGATGACGGCTGGGGGTGATCGGCCTTCACACCCTCAAGATTCGGTCGTGTCGACGGTGGTTTGGCCTCAACGGCCACGGGCTACCGTTCGTCGTGTGATTCTCGACCACGCCGTGCGGTTGGCCGGCCGAACGGCTGCCCGGATCGTCACCCGTACACCCCGCTACGATCTGGCCGGCCGCGTCGTCTTCATCACCGGCGCGGCCAGGGGATTGGGCGCCGAGACGGCTCGCCGCGCGCACGCGCGCGGAGCACGGGTGGCACTCGTGGGCCGCCGGTTGGCGCCGCTCCAGCAGCTGGCCGATGAATTGGGTTCGGGCGCAGCGGCATTCGAGGCCGACGTGACCTCGGCGGAGCGGCTGCAGCAGGCGGCGGACGATGCGGTGGCCACGTTCGGTGGCATCGACGTCGTGATCGCGAACGCGGGTGTCGCACCGCCGTCGCACACCGTGGCCACCATCTCCCCGGATGCTTTCGAGCGCACCGTCGACGTCGACCTGCTGGGCCAGTGGCGCACCGTGCGCGCCGCCCTGCCCGCCGTGCTCGAGCGTCGCGGGCACGTCCTGCTGGTCGGCTCGATCTACGCGTTCTTCAACGGCGTGCTGGCCGCGCCGTACGCCGTGAGCAAGGCCGGCGTCGAGCAGCTCGCCCGGACGTTGCGGGTGGAGCTGGCCTCCCACGGCGCGACCGCGGGTATCGCCTATCTGGGGTTCATCGACACCGACCTGGCTGCTGATGCGTTCGCCGATGCTTCGGCCGCGGCGATCCGACAGGCCGTGCCCCGCATCTTCACCAAGGAGATGACCGTCACCGAGGCCGCCGATGCCCTGCTCGACGGGATCGAGCGGCGTGCGCCGCGTGTCAGCGCACCGGCCTGGGTGCGCCCGCTGCTGGCGCTGCGGTCGGTGACCACTGCGGTCATGGACGACGTACTGCTGCACAACCGCAACGTCCAGGCCGCGATCACCACGGCCGAAGATGTTGCGCGACAGCCTGATTCGTGATCAGGCCGCCAGGACGTTCGGCGCTGTCTGGCCTGCGACCACAGTGAGCAGTTCCGGGATCGTCAACTCGCCCCAGCCGGTGTTCACCGGTCCGCGCGCGGTCCCCAGCCACGGCACCACACCCGGGTCGGGCACGACGTCGAGGTGGTAGGCCTGGATCCCCGGCAGGTGGTACTGGAAGAAGTTGCCGAAGAAGTCAGCCAGGAACACCAGATTCCTGATCGGGCCGGTGTGCCACAGGGTCACCGCGTTCAGCAGCGGCGTCATGGCCGCGGGATCCCCGATGAGCACGATGTTGCCGTAGTGCGGCTTGCTGCCCCCGCCCGGCACGTAGGGCGGCATGAACGGTTGCAAACCCGGCACATCGGTCGCCATGAACCCGGCCGGGTCACCGTAGGTGATGATGTTGACGAACATCGAGTCCCGGCCGTTGCCTTCGACGGTCGTGTTCATGCCGGGTGCCTCGAAGCTGACGCCGGGAAGACCGAGCTGCTGGGCCACGTACTGCGCCTCCCAGCCGCCGAGTGAGTGCCCGGTGACGAAGATGTCGTCGGCGTCGTAGCCCTGCTTCTCCGCAGCGGCCTGCACCCGCTTGGCAAAGCGCAGTGCGTCGTAGAACGCGCGAGGAGTCTTCGAGGTGAAGATGATCTGCGTGTCGGTGAACAGCTGAGCGGGCGCGATGAACGGATTGAACAGCAGGTTCGTCCCGCCGGTGGTGCCCTGGTAGGCGATGACGACCTGCCCCTCCGGCGTCACCCAGGCCCGGGCGGCCATACCGGACAGGATGTTCGCCGAAGCCAGCTGGAAGCCGTTGACGGTGAACGGAACCAGGCCTTCGGGCGTCGTGCCGAGCCCGTACGCCGATGCCGATGCGTTGAGGAACTGCGCCACTGTCGGCGTCGTCCCGGTCGGGGGTCCGTCGTAGGTCACCTCGGGAATGGCTGGTTGTGGCGGTGGGGTTCGATCCAGGCGCAGCCACTTCTCGCCCTCGCGGAAGATCGCGAACAGCAGATCGTTGATCGGGGGGATGATCTTGATGGGCGGCTGCGGGCCACTGGTCGACGACGTGATGTCCAGGACCTGCAGCACCGTGTTGACCAGGCGCGCGGGCAGTTGAATCAGCCTGCCCAGCGGTGAGAGCGGCTGTGGCGCCGGCGCGTCGGCGGTGGGGGGTTCGGTGACGGTGACAGAGGCTGCAGCCGGTTCGGGGACGGTGTCCCGGGAGGGCTGATCGGTGCGAACGAGTCTCAGGTGGCGCGCCGGCGGGGCGTCGTCTGTGGTGCTTGCATCCGCCGCGGTCTGGACCGCGGTCCGGCTTCCGTTGTCGCTGCGGTCCGTGTCGTCGTCATCGGCCGCCAGCTGAGCCTCTCGGCGCGCCTCCCGGTCAGCTTTGCGCTGCTCTCGGTTCTCCTGGAGCCGCTCGGTGAAGCGCTTCCACGAGGGACGTTCCGGACGATCCCGGTCGGAAGACGTGTCATTCGGCGCGTCGGCGCGGTCGACCGCTTGTGGCGCCTCGGTCTGGTGGCTCACGGAGGGCTCGGTGCCCTGGTCGGCCGGGTCCCCCCACGCGAGAGCCGGTGCCGGAGCCGTCATCAGGGCCGCGCAGAGCGCCGCGGTCGCGGCGATCGATCGAACGGTCGAGCGTCGACATGCCCGCCGCGCTGCACCACGTGTACTCATCACCGCAAACCACCCGTCCTCGGAAGTGCGCCGGTGACAACATACGTTGTCGTGTGAGCGTAGTCACACCGCAGGCCCGAACGCCGCCTGCTCGGCCGTCGCGGCACGTCATCGTCGATGGCTTTCGGGATTGCCGTCGGGGTGTCGACGACTGACACGGATGGCCGAGTGGGACCCAGGCGGTCTCATGGCCGGCGACAGCCGCGTCGCACCGGTTCGGGTCCCGTCGGGAAATGCCGGCGGTTACACTTCCGTCAATTGCCGGACGCCGGGGAATGTCGGTGTCGGGCAGGGTCGATTCGTCGGGGGTGGTCGTGAAAATGACTGAACAGCATGATCTTTCGGGCGTCGCAATGTCTCTGATGGGTGAACCGCGCTCGCCCGCGGACAGCCGGCGATGCAGGACTGAGTGTGCGCGAGCCCAGATCGGCGCGTGCCGGCACGGAGGCTCGCGCGGCTCCGCGTGGGTGGGGCGTGCCGGCGCGCTCGCCGTCGCGCTGGGGATCGGTGCAGCCGTGGTGTCCATGCCATGCCTGGCATTTGCTGACACCGGCGGCTCCGACGGCGCCGGCTCGACGACACAGAGTGCATCAACACCCACCCGGTCGCGCACAGCGAACGCTGTCCATGACAGCGGCACATCACGCGACGAGGCCCGCTCTGCGCGGCGACAAGCCCTCACACCAGTGGCCCCCCGGCACATCGATCACCGAGTGACCGCACGCGAGGCTCGCGATAGCGACGTCGAGAAGGAGCCGCGAGGGCGCGACAGGACGGAGAGGATCGCATCGAGCGTGGTCACCGACGCGCCGCCGCCGCCTGCCGAGTCGACACGACCGACCACCCGGGTACGGATGTGGTTGTCGGATCGACAGACAAGGGCACAGTCCCGGTCCGTGGGAGATGAACCGGTCTCACCGGCGGCGGTCCCGCTGGTGTGGGGCGCCGCACTGACAGCACGTCGTGAGGCGTTGGCAGACAAGATCGGACTGTTCGGCGCGAGTGTCCAGCGGATGAGCCTGCAGCTGCAGGCGGCGGTGAAGGGCAGTAAGACGAGTTCGACGATCACCGTGGGCTTCCCTCAGGGCACGACGTACGTGACCGAGGGGAACAGCGGACCTCAGGTCCAGCTCGTGACAGTCCAGTTGTCTGGTGCGTCCAAGACCGCGGTCACCGTCCACTACACCGTGTCCGGCTACACCGGGACCGGATATCGGGCAACGGCGGGCGAGGACTTCGTCGCCGCCTCGGGGTCAGTCGTGTTCGCGCCGGGACAGACGTCAGCGACGATCCCGATCACGGTCATCGGAGACACGAAGTACGAGCCGGACGAGATCGTCCGCGTCGAACTGACCAGCGCGGTCGGGGCGCTGATCGTCCGGACCGCGGGTCAACTGCTCGGTCAGAGCAACGTCGTCATCGCCGACGACGATCCGGCGTCCGGCATCGGGATGACGCTGCACCTGCGCGGCGCCGATGCGGCGACCGTCAAGAAAGAGTTCGACCTGATGGCGGAGATGGGCGTGACATGGGTGCGCATCGACATCGATTGGTCGGCGGTCCAGTCGACGAAGCGCCGCCTGGATTGGGCGCAGACCGATCTGCTGGTCAACGAGGCGGTCGCTCATCAGATGAACGTCCTCGTGATGCTCGGCTTCACCCCGGCGTGGGCGCGGTCGTCGGCGACACAGTCGCTGGCGGAGCCGACCCATGCCCGGCCCACCGATCTGGCCGACTTCGCGAAGTTCGCTCAGCTGGCCGCGCAGCGGTACGCGCCGTTGGGGGTGAGTTCCTGGGAGGTCTGGAACGAACCGAACACCGCCAAGTTCTGGCCCACCATGCCCGACGCCGATGAATACGGTCGAGTTTTCCGGGCAGCCGCGACAGCCATCCGTGGGGTCGACCCGCGCGCGACGCTTCTCATCGGCGGTCTCAGCCCCCAGTACGACGGGGCGGTCAGCGAAACTCCTCCCGTGACGTACCTGGAACAGCTGTACGCCAACGGGACCGCGCAGCTCGCCGATGCGATCGCCGTGCACCCGTACAGCTACCCGTACCTGCCGATGGATCCTGCCCAACCGCAGGAGGGCGGCTTCTACGACCTGCCCGCGCTGCAGGCCGTCATGGCCAGCCACGCTGACGGCGGCAAGCAGGTCTGGATCACCGAATTCGGCGCGCCCACGGGGACGAGTGTCAACGCCGTCTCCGAGGACCAGCAGGCGGCGATCATGCTGCAGGCTCGCGACCAGGTCGCGCTGTGGAACTGGGCCGGGCCGCTGATGTACTACGAATTGGTCGACGGCGGAACGAGTCCTGCCGACGCTGAGCAGAACTTCGGCGTACTGCGGGCCGACCTTTCGCTCAAGGCTGCCGCCCGGGCACTGATGGACGCGGTGACGGTTCGGCTGTGAGCCAGGCGCCTTTGCGCATCACCGCACTCACCGAGAGCTGCTCATCGAGCACCACCAGGTCGGCGGCTGATCCCGCGGCGAGTTCGGGGCTGGGTAGCCCGAGTGCGGCGGCTGGATTCACCGACGTCTGCGTCACCGCCGCCTGCAGGGCTTCGTCGCGCGGAACATTGCTGTGGAGAACAGCACAGCGGAGCACCTGGTCCATCGTCGCCGTACTGCCCGCGATGGTGTCGCTGCCCGCCACCCGCGCGACCCCGCCGACCACGTCGACCGCCAGCGGGCCGAGGTCGTAGCGGCCGTCCGCCATGCCGGTCGCCGCCATCGCATCGGTGATCAACGAGATACGTTCTGGCCCAACAGTTTGCGACACCAGTCGATAGATGGCGGGCGCGAGGTGCACCCCGTCGGTGATCAGTTCCACCGTGACTCGCTCGTCTTCGAGCAGCGCCGCGACCGGACCCGGTTCCCGGCGATCGAGCGGCCGCATCGCGTTGAACAGATGAGTGGCCACCGTCGCCCCGGCGTCGATCGCGGCCCGAGTCTGCGCGTAGGTCGCCTCGGTGTGTCCGACCGCGGTGATCACCCCCGCTGCGGTGAGTCGTTCGATCGCGGCGATCGCCCCGGCGCGTTCGGGGGCCAGGGTGACCATCCGAATCGTGCCGTCGCCGGCCTCGAGAACGGCGTTGATCTCCGCGGGCTCGGGATCCCGCATCAGCGCCGGCTGATGGGCGCCGCAGCGCTGCGGAGACAGCCACGGACCTTCCAGGTGTATCCCGTCGATCAGTCCGGACCGGACGTCGCGCGCCAACGCGGTCACCTGGCGGAGCAGATCATCGGGAGCGGCGGTCACCAGCGATGCGATCAGCGTGGTGGTGCCGCGGCGGCGGTGTGTGGCGACTGCGGTGGCGGTCTGTTCGGAATCGGCGGCGGTGAAATTCGCCCCGCCACCGCCGTGCAGGTGGGTGTCGACGAACCCCGGCACGACACTCACCGCGCCGAGGTCACGGTCGACCGGCGCGGGCGCGTCACCCTCGCCGAGCGTGCCGATCGAATTGCCGACGACCTCAATCCACCCTGGCCGCAACGACTTTCGACCGGTGAGGACGGTATCGGCGCGCAGCAGCACCTCAGATGCCCTGCCAGTCGGGCTTGCTGCGATACGTCTCGCGGTAGTAGTCGACCAGCTGGAGCCGCCGCGCGGCCGCGTCATCGAGCAGCACGGTGACGTGCGGATGGTGCTGCAACACGGTCGCAGGCCACATCGCACTGACGGGTCCTTCCACCAGGTGGTGCACGGCCTCGGCTTTACCTCGCCCCGTCGCGACCAGCACGATGTGGCGCGCTTCGGAGATGGTGCCCAAACCCTGCGTCAGACAGTGCGTGGGTACCGCGTCGACGTCGTCGTCGAAGAAGCGGGCGTTGTCGATGCGGGTCTGCCGGGTCAGTGTCTTGATCCGGGTGCGCGAGGCCAGCGACGACCCGGGCTCGTTGAACCCGATGTGCCCGTCGGTGCCGATCCCGAGGATCTGCAGGTCCACCCCGCCCGCGGCGCGGATCGCATCCTCATAGACCGCACACGCCGCCGGGATGTCAGCGGCCAGGCCGTCGGGGCCCTGCACCGCACCATCGGCGAAATCGACCCGGGAGGCGAACACCGCGTCGATCACGGTGCGGTAGCGCTCGGGGTGATCGGCTGGTAGACCGACGTATTCATCGAGGGTGAAACCTCGGGCCTGCCGGAACGACAGCTCGCCCGCCTCGTACCGGGACACCAGCTCGTCGTAGATGCTCAAGGGGGAGGACCCGGTGGCCAATCCGAGAACTGCATCCGGTTTCCGGTTCAGCAGTGCGCTCACCGCGTCGGCAGCGATCCGGCCGATATCGGTGCGATCCTGCAGGACAACGACTTCCATCAGCCACCGGCCGTGAAGAGGCCGTCGCCCGAGCTGAGCACCGCGCCTTCGAGAACGGCCTCGTCCGGGGTGATGTTGCCGGGCTCACGCTCGTCCATCACCACCACCGGCACAATCGGATTCAAGCCCTTGGCGACGATCGCGGGCACGTCGTAGGTCGTCACCGTCTGTCCCGCGGTCACCTCGTCACCCTGGCTGACATGGGTCGTGAAACCCTCACCGTCGAGCGCCACGGTGTCCAGCCCGAGGTGCACCAGCACACCCACGTTGTCGGCCGTCATGATCACGTAGGCGTGCGGCATCAGCTTGAGCACCTTGCCGGCCACCGGAGCCACCGCCTCGATCACCTCGTGCGGCGGGTCCACCGCGGCGCCGTAGCCGACCATGCCCGCCGAGAACACCGGATCGGGGACATCGGCGAGCGGGACGGCGCGGCCCGCAACGGGGGCGAGGACGGATGTGGTGCTCACAGGCGCAACTCCTTTTGTCGATCGGATGAAAGCCGATCGCACCCAGAATAGGCTTGCAGAACTTGCGCACGGGCACGAAACCGGCGAGAAGGAAGGCTGACCTGTGACGGATCGATCTGCGAAACCACAAGAAGCGCAGAAGAAATCAGGTATGCGGATACCCGGATTCGCCCAGTTGCAGCGGCTGGGGAAGAGCCTCATGCTGCCCATCGCCGTGCTGCCCGCCGCGGGCATCCTGCTGCGGCTCGGGCAACCGGACCTGCTGGGACGGATCGAGGTCCCAGTCATCGGGGCCTTCTTCAAGGCGATGAGTGCGGCCGGCGACGCCCTGTTCACCAACTTGCCGCTGCTGTTCGCCGTCGGTGTCGCCATCGGTTTCGCGAAGAAGGCCGACGGTTCGACCGCGCTGTCTGCCGTCGTCGGCTACCTCGTGGTGCAGGCAGTCTTCAAGACCATGTCGCCGATCGTGCTGGCCGGCGAGGTCGACAAATCCGGTGAGCAGGCGTTGATCAACTACAGCGTGTTCGCCGGCATCGTGGTCGGGTTGCTGACGGCCTGGCTGTTCGATCGCTACCACACGATCGAATTGCCCTCGTATCTCGGCTTCTTCGGTGGCAGACGCTTCGTCCCGATCGTCGTATCACTGGCGTGTCTGTTCCTCGCGTTCGCGATGAGCTACTTCTATCCCATCTTCGATGCGGGTCTGACCGGCCTCGGCGAATTCATCGGTGGGTCGGGAGCAATCGGCGCGTTTGTCTACGGCTTCGCCAACCGCATGCTGATTCCCCTGGGGCTGCACCACATTCCGAACTCCTACATCTGGTTCCTCTACGGCGACTATCAGACACCGGGCGGGGAGAACGTCACCGGTGAGCTCACCCGCTTCGCCGCAGGGGACCCGACCGCGGGCATTCTCACGTCCGGCTTCTACCCGATCCTGATGTTCGGGCTGCCCGCTGCGGCGCTGGCGATGATCCACGTCGCGAACAAGAAGCAGCGCAAGGTGGCGGTCGGCATCCTGTCGGCAGCCGCCCTGACCGCGTTCCTCACCGGGGTGACCGAACCGCTGGAATTCGCGTTCATGTTCGTCGCGTTCCCGCTCTACGTCATCCACGCCGTCCTGACCGGCCTGTCGTTGGCGATCGCCTACCTGCTCGACATCCACCTGGGGTTCTCGTTCTCCGCCGGACTGATCGACCTGCTGCTCTACGGCACGGCGCCGGCCGCGAAGAACATCCCGCTGCTGATCGGCATGGGTGTGGTGTTCTTCGTCGTCTACTACCTGCTGTTCCGGTTCGCCATCACGAAGTTCAACATGCGCACCCCGGGACGTGAGCCGGACGCCGAGTTCGAGGCTGAGGAGCAGGCGAACCTCGAGGCGGGTGCGGACGCAGCGCCTTCTTCTGCGGGCGCGACAGCGGTCGCTGCGCCGGCCCAGACGAAGGCGGAGGAGCTGATCGCGGCGTTCGGCGGTCGCGAGAACCTGGTCAACGTCGACGCGTGCATCACGCGGCTGCGGATGGAGGTCGCCGACAAGTCGAAGGTCGATCAGGGGCGTCTGAAAGCGCTCGGCGCGGCGGGCGTCATCGAGGTGGGCAACAACGTGCAGGCAGTGTTCGGCACTCAATCCGAAGTGCTGAAGAACGACATCCGGGATGCGCTCTAGTGTCGCTGTAGGTCAGCTGACCTTCTGCAGCTGGAACGGGCTCTGGGTGACGATGCCGCCCGCGCATCCGAAGTTCGAATCCGACGAGACGACGCCCGCGAGAGTCACCGGGTCTACCGACATCGCCACGACGGCGGGTTCGTAGTGGCCGTCGTCGCAGGTGAGTCCGCCCGGCTTGGACACGGTGAAGTCCCAGTGACCGTCGGTGAACGTGGTGGGGGCGGTCCAGCCCTGGTTGCTGGACACCGTGCCGGTGCACCCGGCGGGGCTGCAACTGGTGGCGATGGTCCAGACGTTGTACGGATCGCCGTCGGTGGAGCCGTAGGTTCCGTTGAGTAGCGGCGGATCGGCGGTCGCGTTGCCGGCGAGGGTCAGGGCGGCCACCGCCGGTGCGGCGACGAGGGCGATGATGCGGAAAGCCTTGCGGGCGGACTTTGCCATAGTCTTCGCAATGTACGGCCTGGTCAGGGTCGGAAGCGGTAGGCGGATTCTGTTGTGGCCGTTGTGTCGCCGAACCGAGATCTGATGCAGTGCCGGACCGCCCCGCGCGGCGATCCGGCACCGCTGGGATCAGAGCGGAATCCAGAGTCCGAAGAACCAGAATCCCCATGCGTGGAATCCGGGGTCGAAAACCGGTGTCACCCGATGTCCCCAGTAGTCGAAGGGCGCGGGCGGCGGCCCCCACGGCGGAGGCAGCGGACCGTGCGGCGGGGGCGGCGGTGGCGGACCCCAGCCCCACGGCGCCGGGCCACCGCTCCACGGCGGCGGATGCCCTCGCCACCCGGGACCTTCCGGCGGACCCCAGTCAGGCGGTGGAGGGGGCGGACCGGGAGGTGCCTGCCAGCCGGGCCCGCCGGGCGGTGGAGGGGGCGGCGCAGGTGGCCCGTGCCAGCCGGGACCAGGCCCTGGTCCACCCGGCTGCGCCATCGCCGGTGCGGCACCCAGGCCGAGGACGGCAGCGCCGATCCCTGCGGTCACCGCAGCGCACGTGATGAACGATCTCGCCTTCATCGACTGCTCCTTAGTCTCGAGCTCCCCGACGCCTCCGCGAGGGTAGGGACGGAGTTTGGACGCGGGCTGGGGGAACACTGCGGACCGGCTGACGCCCGGGGGATGGCAGGCAGCCGAACTCCGTAGCGCGGTGTGTGACCAGCAAGATGTGGAAGGCTTCGGAACGGAATCGACGGATTCTGGTGAGCGTGAGGGGTCGATCGATGTCATACGAGGTAGCCGATGACGCCTTGCGACTGAGGCAGCTCATTGATCGATTGCCGTCGATGGTCGCCTACTGGGACGCCAACCTGTGCAACGTGATCGCCAACAACGCCCATGCGCAGTTCTTCGCGAGGACTCCGGCGGAGATTCGTGGTCGCCACATCTTCGAGTTGTTGGTCGGCGATCTCGGTGAGACCAGCCGACCGTACGTCGAGGCCGCGATGAACGGTCGCGACCAGGTCTTCGAGAAGACGCTCACCGACGGGAACGGCCTCACCCGGCACGTTCAGGCGTCCTATCTGCCAGATCTCGTCGACGGTGCGGTGCAGGGCCTCTATGTCGAGGTCGCCGACGTCACGGCGCGCGTCGAGGCCGAGCGAGCTCGGGACGAGGCGCAACGGCTGCTGCACATCAGCAGAGAGAACGCGCCTTTCGGCGAGGCGATGTTCACGACGACTGGAGACGCGCTCTACGCCAATCCTTCGCTGTGTCGGATGTTCGGACTCCCACGCGGGGAAGACGCAGTGGCGCTGAACTATCTCGACGGCATCCATCCCGACGATCGCGATGCCGCAGAGCAGGAGTGGCGTCAGCTCGTCGAACGTTCTGCGCCGCAGATTTCCGCGGAGTTCCGATATGTGCGTCGGGACGGCGCCACGATCTGGGTCCAGTGCCACGCGGTACTCGTCGCCGCCGCCCACGGCGGTGCCGACGTCGTGCTGAGCCAGTACCAGGACGTCACCGACCGCAAGTTGGTCGACGCCGAGTTCGCCCGGCTTGCGGTGACCGACCAATTGACCGGCCTGCACAACAGGCATTCGCTGGTGGCCCGGATCGCCGAATGCCGGGAAGAGCAGCCGCATTCGCCCGTCGGAGTCGTGTTCGCCGACCTCGACGGATTCAAACGCATCAATGACACTCACGGCCACGCTGCCGGCGACGCGGTGCTGCAGGCCGCGGCACGTCGACTCGCCGATGCGGTGGCGCCCCACTCGGCGTATCGCCTGGGTGGGGACGAGTTCGTGGTCTTGATGATCGACTCCGTCACCGACGACCTCGTTGCGCAGCTGGCCTCGCTCGTCGCTGCCTCGCTGAGCGGGAGTCATCAGCTCGACAGCGGTGAGGTGAGTGTCACCGCATCGGTGGGGTGGACGTGCAATGTGCCCAGCGACATTACCGAACTGATCCGCGCAGCGGATCTCGACATGTATCGACACAAGGCGAAGCGCAGGACGCTTCCCGAAGAGTTGTGAGACGCGAATTCCGCCGTGAGAAAGCCTGATCCGTGACTTCCAGAATCGACACCCGCGCTGCGGACCGCTGGTTTCTGGACCGGGGCCTGCCGTCGGTACTCACGCCGCGCGGGCGGTTCACTGCGGTGTGGCCCCGCTCGGCGCCGGCGCTGGCGGCCGTTGCGGTGCTGGCAGTGAGCAGGCTGGTGGTCTACTGGCTCACCGGCGATCGGTACGTCTCCATCGACTCGATCGACGTGACCACCGTCGAGCGAGTGGTGCTCGTGGTGCTCGCGCTCGCGGTCCCGGTGGCGGCGATCGCAGGCTGGCGGACTGCTCGCCTGAACGCCGACCGGTCCCAGTCCATCGTCTCGGCCGTCGCGTCCGTCGTGGCCATCGTCTGCGACGTCCTGCAGCGTGACGTGCTGTCGCTGGTCTCGACCGGCGGCATCATCGTCGCGATCCTGGCGTTGACGGTCACCGGCGTCGGTTCGGTGCTCGGCTGGGCGACCCGCCTCACATGGGCGCAGCTGCGCGCTGTCGGCGCGCTGATGATCGGTGTGCTGCCGGTGGTTCTGCTGATCGTGCTCGTCTTCTTCAACACCTACGTGTGGATCATGTCGGCCACCATCACGCCGAAGCGCCTTTGGCTTCTGGTGGCGATCCTGGTGACGATCGCGGTGACGTTCGTGGTGTCGCGCACGATCGAGCGGGCGAGGCCGACGCTGGAGTCGGCCAGTGCGTCGGCGCGCCATCTGGAGCGATTGGCGGGGACGCCGTTCGAGCAGATGGCTGACCCGCCGCGCGCCGACCCGCTGACCCGGGGCGAGCGATGGAACGAGGTCTTCATTCTCGCGGCCAGTCAGATCGCGCAGATTCTGACGGTGTCGCTGGTGTCGTCCGGCGTGTTCTTCGTGATCGGGCTGGTGGTGCTCAGTCCCGAGTTGCTCGAGCGGTGGGCCCATGGCGGTCGGCCCGATGCGGAGATCTTCGGCATGCTGGTTCCCGTGCCGCAGGCCTTGCTGAACATGACGGTGTTCCTGGCTGCGCTGACGTTCATGTACATCTCGGCACGTGTGGTGAGCGACTCGGAGTACCGGGGAACCTTTCTCGAGCCGCTGATCGACGACCTGAAGCTGACGATGGTTGCTCGCAGTCGCTATCGATACAACTGCCCGGCGAGCGTGTCACACGAGTGAGAGGGCAGCGCTCCTTCTCGTTGAACTCAGATTCAAAAATGTTCTAGGGTGGTGTCCGCCGGAGACGCACCGGGTGTGTCGCGGCGGAAGGAGGCGCAGAGCCGTGAGTCGCCACCATCTCGTCGATACCGACTACGTCGTCGTCGGTGCCGGGTCGGCCGGGTCGATCATCGCTTCACGCTTGGCGTCTGCGGGCGCGACCGTCGTGATCGTCGAAGCAGGAGGCACCGATCGACGCCCCGACGTCTATCTCCCGTTCGGGATGGCGTCCCTGTTCGCGACCGCGAACTGGAAGTACCCGACCGCGCCGGACCCGAGCAAGGGAGGGCACCGCACAGCGTTCGCCGCGGGTCGCGTCGTGGGCGGTAGCGGTTCCATCAATGCGATGGTGTTCAACCGCGGACGCGCAGCGGACTTCGACGGGTGGGCTGCTGCCGGGGCAACCGGCTGGTCCTACGCCGATGTGCTGCCGCACTTCCGGTCCCTCGAGCGCTGGGTGGGCGGTTCCGACGACTTTCGTGGCGAGTCCGGTCCCATCGGAGTGTCCTGGTGCGGGCACGACCATGAACTCGACGCGGCGTTCGTCGCCGCGGCCAACGAGGGCGGACACGAGCACAACCCGGATCAGAACGGCCGCAGCCAGATCGGCGTCGCCCGGTGCCAGGTCAATCAGTGGCGCGGCCTCCGGTTCTCCTCAGCGCGTGGATACCTCAGAGGACTCCCCGAGGAACAACGCCCCCGGGTGATGACACGGACACGAGCCACCCGCGTGGTGGTCGAGTCAGGCAGAGCAGTTGCGGTCGAGTGCGACCGCGGGACGGTGCGAGCTCGCGAGGCCGTGATCCTCAGTGCCGGTGCGATAGGGACGCCGGCACTGCTGCTCAGATCGGGTATCGGGCCAGGCGGCGCAGTGCTCGATCTTCCCGGGGTCGGCGAGAACTTCCAGGACCACCTCGTGGTCAACCAGCATTGGGAATCCAGGGTTCCCACCCTCAACACCCTCGGTCCGGTGGCCGCCGCGCGGGGGCTCGCTTCGCTCGCCCGGCACGGCACCGGCCCGATGACGACGACTCCTTTCGAGGCGCAGTTGTTCACCGACGAGTTGCAGGTGGCGATCACCCCCGTCCGATACTTCCTCGACGCCGTCCGCGGTCGGGCCGCCATCAAGCGTCGGGACGCGTTCAGCGTGTTCACGGTGTTGCTGCACCCCGAGGCTCGCGGACGTGTCAGCGTCAGAGGCGATACTCCCGTCGTCGAAATGTCCCGGCTGGCAGAACACTCGGACGTGACGAAACTGATGGATGGTGCCGCGATGACCCGCGACCTCATCGAGAACCAACCGGCGATGAAGGGTCTGGTGGGATCGCGCATGGAGGAGCCCGCCATCAACGACCGCGACTGGCTGACCGAGACGGAGAGCAGCATCTGGCACGCTGTCGGAACGTGCCGCATGGGCCTGGACGAAAAGTCGGTCGTGGACCCCCAGCTGCGGGTGCACGGTATCGACGGGCTGCGCGTCGTGGATGCGTCGGTGATGCCGACCATCACTTCGGGGAACACGAACGCGCCGACGATGATGATCGCGCACCGCGCCGCAGAGTTGATGCTGCAGAGGTGATCTCGGTGGCCTAGACGATGTTGATGTGGTCCAGCACGGTGGCGGCATAACCCTCGTCCCCGGAGACGTCGACTGCGCGGCCCTGCCACTCGCAGCGTTTCGTCGCCCACTCGGGAAATTCACTGACTGCAGCCGTGATTCGGGTGTCTGTGCGCTGAGAGTTCGCGATGCGCACTCCTTCGCGGCCGATCGTCCAGGCTCCACCGCCTGCGCCCCGCAGCTCCAGTGTGATCGGGCGTGTCAGCCACGACGGCTGCGCCGAGTTCAGCTGGTTGTGGAGCACCGCCAGCATCCATTCGACGACGACGCCCATGCGGTTGGCATCTGTGCCCGGATCGGGAAGGTCGAGTGCCGGCAGGATGTCGTGGCGCAGATGCGTGTGGTGATCGAAAGTCATCGCCCCGCCCAGGAGAAGTGCGGCGGGAAAGCTGCCGAGCTCGGCGAGCGGCATCGGTGCGCGGGCAAGCGGGGTACGGGAGATGGCACCTGCCAGTGTCGCCACCCGCGCGCTCCACACCCGATACTCCGTCACGACATCTGCGGTGTTCCAGGACCGGCGCTGCGCCACGAAATCGTCATTGGTGGTCTCGATGTCCTTGCTGCGTAACACCTTCAGCGCCGATGGTGTGAAAATGGAATGGCAGCCGGAACCCACGTGCGCGACGACGTCACGAACGCTCCACCCGGGAGCCTTGCTCGCCGCCTGCCACTGCGACTCGTCGAGGCGTTCGCAGACCTCTAGAAGGGCGGCGCGCTCGGCGCGCAGCGCTGCAGCGCGGTCGGGCCGGTTCGACGCGAGACGTGGCCTGCTCATGTGTCCAAGACTGCGCGGTCAGGGTCACGTTGTGCAAGAGATTGAAATCTAATTAAAAAAAGGTAGTGTTGTCAGTCACACCGCCGATCGGCGACGTCTGGTCGCCAAGGAGCTGACATGACGACCGCCAACCTGCAATTGCCGGGCATAGCGGCCAGACTCGCGATCAACGTGGCTCGTGAGCGGTTCTGGCCAGGACGGGTGAGGACGCTCGACGACGTTCCGCACACGGCCGAGGCCGTGACGACGGAGTGGCTCACCGCAGTCCTGTGCCGCGACGCACCGGGCGCAGCGGTGGTGTCCTGCGACGTCGTGGGAGGTTCCGACGGAACGAGCTCCCGACGTGCCCTTCAGGTCGGCTACAACGCCGAAGGTGAGCGGGCGGGTCTTCCCACGCGCCTGTTCACCAAGTGCGCGTCCAGCTTTCAGTCCCGTCTGATGCTGGTGGCGGGAGGGGTGACCGAAAGCGAGACGATCTTCTACCGGGATGTCCGCCCGCAGCTGACCAAGCTCCGAAGCCCACGGGCGTTCCACGCCGCCTTCGACCCCCACACCTATCGGTCGTTCGTCATCATGGACGATCTCGCGGCCGAAGGTTGGACGTTCCCCGACCCGATGGGTGACTCGATCAGCCGACGCGATGCCGAGGACATGGTCGATCAGATGGCGTACTACCACGCGGCATTCTGGAACGACCCGCGTCTGACCACGCAGCTGGGCAGGCTGGCCGACACCGAGGTGTTCCAGAAGCGCTTGAACGGCGTCGGACTGCTCGGTGCGGCCCGTCGAGGTCTCGATCGAATCGAATCGGTGACCCCGCCGGCCGTCTTCCGCCGCCGGGAGGAGTTGATCCCCACGACGATGCGTGCCTTGCGCCTCAACGCGCGCGGCGTACCGACGCTGCTGCACCAGGATGTGCATCAAGGAAATTGGCTGCGTGACCCCGACGGTCGGATGGGACTCTACGACTGGCAGGCCGTTGCCAGGGGCGAATGGGCCCTCGATTACGCGTACGCCATGTCGGTGAACCTCGCCATCGAAGATCGACGGGCGTGGGAGCGCGAGCTGCTCGAGCGTTACCTGCAGCGCCTCGGCGAGGAGGGTGTCGCGCAACCGCCGACTTTCGACGAGGCCTGGCTGGCATACCGCCAACAGCCCTTCCACGTGGTGATCTTCAGCCTGCTCACCATCGGAGCCGGCCGCTTCCAGCCGGTCATGCAACCTGTCGACTACATGGAGCGGTGCTGGGAGAGGATAGCGACCTTCATCGACGACCACGAGTCGCTCGACGCTGTCAACTGAGTCGGCTCACCAGTTTTCTGTTCTCCGATCATCTGCTCGCCGGGCGCGATGTCGTGAACACCCGCACCGGAGCCGGCGGGTCGCTCAGGAGTGCCGGCAGCACAAAGGTCCGCAGGTAGCGGCGCGTCGTCTGCGGATCGGTGGAATTCGGGACGACCCCCATGAGCAACGTGATCGCAGTGGTGACAAGGAATTGCGCGAGATCGTCGGGTCGCAAGCCGTCGCGTAGTCCGTCGCGGTCGACGTCGAGCGAACTGACGAACACGGAGATCAGCTCGGTCAGCGAACGGTCGTTGGCGATCAACTGCGCGATGGTGCCGTCTTCGGTGTGCTCCGACAAGGTCTGCAGCAGAGGGTCCTCGACGAGCTCCGCCGCGACGATGACGAGACTCTCCACCAGCATGTCGGCCAGGCTCGCACCCTCGGGGAGACGGGCCCCGATCTCCTGCTGATGCCCCCGCGTCTTGCGGGCCACCAGCTCTTCGAGCAGGCGCTGGCGATTCGGGAAATGGCGGTACATCGCGGCGCGGGAATAGCCGGCCTCGCGTGCGATGAGCTCCATGGTGGAGGCCTGGAACCCGCGCGCCAAGATCGAGCGCTCCGCAGCGTCCATCAAGACAGTGCGGGCCTGGTCGGCGGAGTTGCCCCCGCCAACAGGACGTCCTCGTGCTCGGCGCGGCGGTGCCGCAGCGGCGGCGTCGGGGGGTCTTCTCATTCTGGCAGTCCTCGGGACGACCCTATGCCGGACGCTCTTGCGGTGTCGAGGTCGCCGATCTATAAATAAACAAATCAATTTGAGTGTCTATTTAGGGGAATGGCTGTGAAGCGACGGACTGCAACGGCGGTGACGCTCGGTGTGCTGGCCGCACCGATCTCGGCCGCGTTGTTCCTGGGCATGGGAATCGCTGCGGCGGAACCGGATTCGGGCGGCAGTCAGGCCACGGTGAGTGCGCCCACGGAACCGGGGCCGCGTGTCGAGGCTTCCCCGCGCGTCCGTCGAGCCGAGCGCTCGGACACCGAGCAACGCCGTCCTCGATGGCTGACACCTCGCCATACGCGCGTCGAAGACACGGACGCGGCCGAGACCCCGAAAGCCGCGCCGCGGCGCGCACCTCGCGAGGCGCGGCACACGTCGCCGCGCACCGGCGCACCCGCGAACGAGACAGCACCGAACACGGCCGATGACCGGTTCGTCGCGGTGGATGCTCCGCCCGAAGCTGCCGGACGCCTGACCGTGCGGGAGAGGCTCGTCGACCGCGTGACTCCGCGGGAACGCATGGCTGAGCGGGCCACGACCCGGGCGGTGACGACGCCGCCGCCGGCGCCGGAGGCCGTACCGTCCGTCGCGACCCGGGTGCAGATCGATGACGACGGGCCGGTGCCGGCACCCGGGCGGCGCGCCGGACTGCTCAACGTCGTCGGATCGCTGGTGCTCAACACCCTCGTGGGGCTGATCCACCTCGCCGACGGGCCGCCCGTTCTGCCACCGAACAGCACCGTCACCGTGCGGACGTCGAGCTTGACGCTGCCCATTGGCGCGGGCCGCTCGGTGCAGGCCGACTGGTACTTCCCCGAGGACGCCGACGCCTCGACACGGCTGATCTACTTCCAGCACGGATTCCTCGCCAGCGGACCGATCTACAGCTACACGATCGCGCGCCTCGCCGAGCGCACCGACAGCATCGTCGTGGCGCCGTCACTGTCGTCGAACTTCTTCTCGCCGTCGGCGGAGTGGGTGGGCGGCTCGACCGTGCAGCGCGCTGTCGCTGAGCTGTTCGTCGGCGATCGCGCGGCACTCACTCAAAGTGCTTCCTCCGCAGCCGGATACGAGATCGTCCTGCCGCAGAAGTTCATACTCGTCGGACACTCGGCAGGCGGCACACTGGTCACCAGTGTCGCCGGCTTCCTCGTCGACAATGGCGCGATCGCCGACCTCCAAGGCATTGTCATGCTCGACGGTGTCGAACCCGCCGGATCTCCGTTCGTCAACAACGCCCTGTCCAAGCTCCGCGGAGAGAACTACCGGCCGATCTACCTCATCTCGTCGGATCGCTACTTCTGGAGCCGCAACGGCGACATGGCCGACAAGCTCCAACTCGCCCGGCCTGACGACTTCAACGGGGTCCACCTCGTCGGCGGCCGGCATATCGATTACATGCTGGGCGGCAACAAGATCATCCAATTCGTCGAATACCTCACGGCCGGCTTCTCGCAGCCGCAGAACATCGTAGCCGCCGAGATCCTCACCGCCGGTTGGGTCAACGACCTGTTCTCCGGGACGCCATCGCAAGGAATCTACGGTTCACCCGGGCAGGACATCCCGATCCCGACGCCGGCGGGCACCGCCGACGCCGTGGTCCTGCCGCTGGGCTATCCCGCGCGCCCCGTGTGGAATCCCGTGCTGGAGGCTGCACTGACCGCGATCTTCGACTTCGGTGGCCGCAACTGGTTCGTGTACGAGCCACTACCAGGGCACGAGGTGCCGGTCAGAAAAGCGCTGTCGCCGTGGTCATCTCGGTAGCCTGCCGTGCACCCGGCTGGCGAGTCTTGGTGATGATGCCCCGCACGCCGCTGGCTTTGGCCTGGGCCTTCAGAGCCTGGTACTCGTCGGGGGTGACGACGGGGTCGCGGCTGAGGATGAATCCGCTTCGACCGGTGGGGTCGGTGACGATCGCGTACTCGTAGTCGTCACCGAGGTCGACGATCCAGTAGTTGCCGGGGGCCTTGTTGGACGGCGGCCCGAAGAAGGTGACGTTCAACTTGGCGTTGGTGTCGTCCACCGGAGAGGCCGTGCCGTTGATCGTCGACTTCGGCCCCTTGTCGAAGAAGTAGTTGCCGGAGTTGACGACCTTGATGGTGCCGTCGTCGTTGAGGCTGTACTCGGCCGTGGTGTTGACCAGACCGACCGAGAAGAACTGCTTCACGCTGCCGACCTCGTACCAGGTGCCGAGGTACTGGTCGACGTCGACTGACGGCACGGTCGTAGGTGGTGTCCGCACCGCGGTCGGACGGGAGGCGGCGCCGGTGAGCGTAGCCAACGCGTTGGCGAGAGGACCGTTCGAGGGTTCCGACGGTGCCGAATCGTCGGCTGATGTCGGACGGGAATTGTTTTGCCGCAACGGTTTTGTCTCCGTCGCGGAACCGTCCGATGTCTTCCTGGCGGCCGCGCGCTCGGCCCGTCGTTCAGCCCGATCGCTCGCGCGTTCGGTCTGCTTGGCGGCTCTGTCGGCACGCCGCGCGTCTCGACGGTCTTTCGCCGTGGACGCGCGCTCGGTGGACTGGCTCGCGCCGTGGGCGGAATCTGTGCCACCGGTGTCCGCGGCGGCGGTTCCCGCTCCGAGGCCGAGGGCCAGACTCGCACCCGCGGCGCAGGTGACAAGGGACAGCTGCCAGCGGTGGTGCGTGATCATGATCAGGGCTGTAACCACCGGCGTACCGCGACAAACGGTTGTGACGACGACGTCAGAACTCGCTGCGGTTCACGTCTCACACGGAGCCGGTGAGATGTACAGCGCGTGCTCAAGAGCTCGCTCGCTCGATCCGGTGCCCCAAGTCGTCTAGTTCGTCGAGCACGAGGCTGGCTCCCCATACCTGATCTCGTTTTCGGTCAGTCAATGGGCGTAGAACGCCGGTGTCGTGCAGTCGTTTCATTGCAGCGAATACGCTGCTTCGAGGTGCATCGACACGTGCTGCGACGTCGTCGGACGAAAGGATCGGCATCGACGGCAAAAGCAGGAGTAGTTTGTCGGCCGCGCTGTGCCGCCTGATCGGTCCGACCATACTTCGCCACTCATCTGGTATCTCAGTCAGACGCTCTGCAGTAATGCGTGATTCGGCGGCAGCAGTCTTCGATGAGTTCGCGAATGTGACGATCAGCGGGCGTAGGTCGCCGGCGCGGTATGTGTTGAGCGCGCCGAAGTAGCGCTCGCGGTGAGCAACAAGCGCCGACGCCAGCGGAACGACGAGGCGCGTCGTTGCTCCCCTCCGCCTGAAGATTGTGTTGATGAGTGCGCGGCCGATGCGGCCGTTACCGTCGGTGAAAGGGTGGATCGATTCGAACTGTGCATGCGCGATGGCGGCCTGAATCAGAACAGGAATGTCGGTTCGGTTCGCGAACTCCATCAGGTCGTCCATGTACGCGTGCACTGTGTCTGGCGGTGGCGGAACGTACAGCGCGTCTCGCGGCGAGTGGTCGCTTCCGCCGATCGAGTTCTGGACAGTCCTCAGTTGACCAGCATGCTGCCCCTCTGTCGGATCGTCTCGCATCAGCGCCTCGTGTGCGCGCAGGATCGCCGACATCTGTACGGGGACATCTCGATTGACGCTCGCGATCATTTCGTTCAGGGCGGTGGTCGCCGCCGCCATCGAGATCGCGCTCGAATGCCTCTTCCGCCGTGCACTGCGCGCGCGTAGTCGTCCAAGCTCGCTTCGACGCGCTCGATTTTCGAAGACGCCACCGCCTCTGTTCGAAGTAGGAGAGTGCTGAGCGCTGCGAGGTGGGGTCCGTGCGTGCTGTCGAGTCGAGAGATCTCGCTCATGGCGGCTTCGAGTTGGACAGCGATATCCGCGTCGATGGTGGCGTCGGTTTTGGCGATGTAGGGGGGAAGCGACACTGTTACGGACCGAAGAGCCCTGTCCTCGCGGGTACCACACCCCTTTGGGTTTGTGACTACGGGCGTCGCTCTTCGGTGTGGCTCGGCCACGCGTCGACGGGTTGCATAGACGTCTCCTAACTCGGATCAGCGCTAGCGTTAGTCCGACTTGAAGTAATAAATCGGACTTTGGAGCGTATTAGTCCGACTTATGAGAGCGACATCCGCGGCTTGCCGACTACTTCGCAGCGCACCCGCGTGCGGACCGAGACGCCGCCGCAGATGCGGAAATCAGCAGACCACTGAAGCGAAAACGCAGGGTGGCAACCGCGGACAATGCGGGAGCAAACGCGGCGCTCTACCGCGGAGAATGGACAGGCAACATGTTTCAATGCGATGTTCGTGGAGCCGATGACGGGAATCGAACCCGCGTATTCAGCTTGGGAAGCTGCCTCGCGACTATCCTCGCTGATTGGAAGGCATCAATAGTTGGTCGTTAGGCCGTGAGTCGGTGCAGTTCAGCGTCACTTTCCGGCGAGCATCGCTGACCTATTGCCACCCCTTGGCAGATGCCTGTCGCCCCCTCTTCACGGTCATTAGACGGTCAGTCGCAGCAAACAGGAGCAGTCGATGTTCGTTCCGGTATGTACCGATACCCCGCCAGGAGTAGACAGTGGCTTGCATCCGCCGGCGTCAATCTTCGGCGGCGACCGGACCAGCAGTGACCCGTTCGAGTAGGCCTCAAGCGGGTCGGCACAAGCCGTGCGGGCCGCATTCTGTTGCGCAGTGGCCGCCAACCCCCGGTGCCGCTAGTTGATTCTGACCTCCCACTCCGGAGAACCCACGTTTGAAGGGCGCTACGCCCGGCTAGTTCCGCGATTTGAAGTCGTCAGGCAGTTGTCCACGGCGAAGCAAAGCCCGCCCGGCGGCGAGGGTTGAGTGAATCATGGGCGCGGTCGTGGGAATCGACGATTCGCCCCGGCGGCGAACAATGCTGATGAAGCTTCCTTCAGTCCGTCCATCGACGATGGCGCCGTGCACGAGAAACGGCTTGAGCTCCTCCGGTTGTGGCGGTATGTCGATCAGAATCACTACGCTGTCACCGACCTCAACAGCCTCGATCGAAAGATGATCAGGCGGCGGGAACAACCGATTTTCCACTGTCTGTTGATAGCGCCGGAGCGTGTGTCCGTCCAACGGAACTGGGCACACCTTTTTTATCATCTCGCCGCCGGGAACCTTCTTGGAAGACATTCCAATGATGACCAATCCGCCCAGTTCGGCGTTCGCAAATCTGGCGACCGCCTGCGCCAAAGCGATCTGACCGGACACGGCAGATTGATCGTAATGCTGTTGTTTGACTTCGAGCCAGTGGCCTTCCTGCTGCCCTACTAGAACGTCGATGTGGCCGGCGCGAACGAGGTCGCGGGCAACTTCCCGAGTTAACTGCTTGGTCTCGAGTGCCTCTGCAAGCGCAATGGCGTGCTTTCCGATCTCATAGAGATCAACCAGCGCTCTGTTGCGCGTGCTGACGATCATCTCTGCACGCCATAGCCAGGGTGGACCCAGGTAGTGGTCGTCGCGCTCTAGCGTGTGCAGTGACATGCGGCTGCGGGCGAGAAGTGGTTGAAATACATCGGCTAGGTTCGCGCGATCCTCGGGTTCGTCGATCCACGTGTCCAGCATGAAGCTGATCGACAACGCCAACGAACTGTCAACCAAAGAGAACGAGACCGGTTGAACAACACTTTCTTCTTCGTCAAAGTAGTTCTCCACAACGTCGCTGAGCAGCAGCGTGGGGCTACCAAACCCCGAGCGTTGCTCTGCACGCATCACCCGTTGCAGCTCAGTGGCCGAGCAGCCGTCTATATCAGCGACTCGGGCGACGATGTCGCCTGCACCGTTATCCCGCCTCAACCGTTCGCCGAAATACCAGCCGTCTTCGTCCGGCGCTCGTTTGATCTGCTTTGATCGGCCCTTAGGTGGCTCGGTTCCCACCGACTGATTCTCGCAGCCTCAAGCGCGACCGCCTTTCGTGACAACAGCGCCGAACGGCTGGCGATCAGTACCTGGCCGAAGGCGCAGCCTGTCGATTGCTAACGAGAAGTGATCCGGCGACCGGCTGGGGCCGCGACGTAGTACTCGGCGCGGCATGTGCGCAGTTTGGCTCCAACGTGGACGCCCGCGTACTCACCTGGGCCGACGCGGCCGATCCGAACCGCTTTGCCAAGGCTTCCGCGCACGTAGCGCAGGCGACTGCCGATGTGCCTGGCGCGAGAACTGCCTGTCGACGCGAACCGGCCTCGACGGTCGCGCTCGTAGGTGCGCCGTCTGGCCATCAGAGTGTCCATTGAGGCCAGAGACGGCCTGGACGTCGAGACGCCGGGTCAAGTCCCGGGACGTGGTGTACGACGTCGTCGTGTGATTCTTCGAGGTGATGGTTCAGGCGGTCAGGGCCGCTGGCACGTCCTCCTGTTCGGTCGGTGAGTTCTGGGCGGCTCGGGATTTGCTCAGGACGTCCAGGCCGAGGTAGCGACGGGACTCGGCCCATTCGTCGTGTTGTTCGGCCAGCACGGCGCCGACGAGGCGGATCAGCGCGTTGCGGTCGGGGAAGATGCCCACGACGTCGGTGCGCCGGCGGATTTCCTTGTTGAGTCGCTCCTGGGGGTTGTTCGACCAGATTTGGCGCCAGATCGCCTTGGGGAACGCGGTGAATGCGAGCAGGTCCGGGCGGGCAGCTTCGAGGTGGTCGGCGACTTTCGGGAGCTTGTCGGACAGCGCGTCGATGATCCGATCATATTGTGCGGCAACCGATTCAGTGTCGGGTTGGTCGAACACCGAGTGCAGCAAGGTACGCACCCACGGCCACGACGACTTCGGGGTCAGCGCCATCAGGTTGGTCGTGTAATGGGTTCGGCAGCGCTGCCAGGCAGCTCCGGGCAGGGTGGCGCCGATCGCGGCCACCAGCCCGGCGTGAGCGTCGGAGGTGACCAGCTTGACCCCGGAGAGGCCGCGAGCGGTCAGCGATCGCCAGAACGTGAGCCAGCCGGCGCCGTCTTCGGCGGTGCTGACGTCGATGCCCAATATTTCGCGGTGGCCCTCGTTGTTGACCCCGACGGCGATCAGCGCGTGCACGTTGACGACGCGGCCGCCTTCGCGGACCTTCAGGACCAGGGCGTCGGCGGCGACGAACGTGTACGGGCCGGCGTCCAGTGGTCGGGTGCGGAACGCCTCGACCGCGGTGTCGAGTTCCTTGGCCATCACCGAGACCTGCGACTTCGACAGGCTGGTGATGCCGAGGGTTTCGACGAGCTTGTCCATTCGCCGGGTGGACACCCCGAGCAGGTAGCAGGTCGCCACGACCGTGGTCAGGGCCCGCTCGGCGCGCTTGCGGCGTTCCAGCAGCCACTCCGGGAAGTAGGAACCCTGCCGCAGCTTGGGGATCGCGAGGTCCATTGTGCCTGTGCGGGTGTCGAATTGGCGGTGCCGGTATCCGTTGCGGGAGTTCGTGCGGTCGGTGCTGCGTTCGCCGTATCCGGCGCCGCACAGGGCGTCGGCTTCGGCGCCCATCAGGGTGTGGATGAACGTGGCGAGCAGCTCGCGCAGGACGTCGGGGTGGGTGGTGGTGAGTCGTTCGGCCAGCACGGTGGGCAGGTCGATATTGTGGGCAGTGGTCATCGCGTGTGTTCCTTCTTTGCTCGAGTGACTTTGGTCGGTCCCTCGAAGAATCACGCGATGACCTTCAATCACTCGGCTACGACACGCCGGTACCGCTGATCAGGTCCGACTCGTACACCACTCTGCTGGACGCAACCAGACGCCGGGGTGATTGGGCGTACCTGAATCGTTAGATCGGCCCGGAAAAGGCGCCGAAGGTCGAAACGTGAAAAGCGCTTCGGACACCAAAACGTGAAAAGCATTCGGACGCCGTAACGTAAAAGCGCTCAGATGGTCGAAACTTGAAAACTTTTTTGAACGTCAAAACGCAAATCATTCTGTCGCCAAAGTTGGAAAAATACTCTGAGCGCAGACGTCCTTAATTTTAATTAAAAAACTAGAAACAAACCTTCTCGAAATCAAGTGAAAACGGGCAGCTCTTGCATCGTATGACCAGTTCAGACGCTATAGGGCCCGATGGATCAGTAATCATCGAGAATGGTCGGTCATTGGTATGGACGTGGGACATATGTGCCCGCTAATATCGGACATTAGCGGGCACCAAGCCCGGTATCGATCGCAGAAAGTGGCCTTCAATAGGCCTCACGCACGGAAGTTAAACCGTATGACAAGAATGGACCGCCGGCCACCACTATCGACTTATACCTGCGAATTGGCCGCCGACTTGCAGCAGTGGCTTGATTCTCAGAACGTCGGCAGACTGCCTACTTTGACCAAGGACGGCGCTCTGAAGTTCCTCAACGACCGCGGCATGCCTGTCAAGCGCAACGCGGTCGTCACGGCCTTCAACGCCAAGGAGCTAGCTTCGGGGATCTATTCCGGGAAGCGCCTCGCGTCGGAGTACGACGTGATGCGATGGGCGGTTTCGCGGTTGGGTGACCGCCACCAAATGTCGTTAGGCGCATGATCACCGAGCCCGCGGACGCTATGCGCGTCGCAAATCTGCCGGATGTCAGCGGTATGTCGAACGTCGAGGCCGCCCTTACCTACGCGAAGGCCGGGGTTTGCGTTGTGCCGGTGCGACCGGGCACCAAAGACCCCGGAAGCTATATCGGCAAGGGCTGGCAGCGCCGAGCAACCTGCGACGTCGACGCGGTGCGCGCATGGTGGCGACGTTGGCCAGATGCTGGGATCGCGATGCACGCCGGTGCCAGCGGATTCCTCGTAGTCGATGTCGATGATCCGGACAAGGTGCCGAAGTGGCTGTGGCCGTTACTGTGCAAGGCGATATTTCGTCCAACCACGCGCGAGCCCACGAGCCGCCGCGGGCACTACATTTTCCGGCTGCGACCAGGCGAGCGATTCGGCAATGGTCTAGGCAAGCTCAGGACCGCCAGAGGTCAAGCATGGGGTGAGGTCCGGTGCTGGGGTGGTGCGCTAATTCTTGGTCCAACCGTTCATCCCAGGGCTGACGAAGGTGGCCGCTACTCGACGGCACCTGGCGGCGTGGCGCCGGAGCTGCCCGACGAAATCGGCGACAAGCTCAACGCCGTTCCAGATCAGGAGATCTTCAGTGTTCTGACGCCTGCTGAACTAGAAGTAGGCGCCAGGGCATTTCTGTCGAAGTATGACGACAGCCGCGATGCGTCGGCCTTGGCTGCGATCCTGAACAATTTCGACCCGGCGCCCGGTGGCCGGCATGGATCCATGTACGACACCCTGTGCTGGGCGATGCGGGAGGCGAAGGCGGGATGCTTTCCAGCGCAGTCGGCGGCGGATCAGCTCAAGTCCGCGTGGGAGAACGCCATTGGCGCGCCGGCACGGAACGGGGATGGTGACGAGTTCAACCGCATGCTTCGTGACGCTATTCACGCAGCTGATGCTGACGGGACGACCGAGCAATTGTGGGCGCGAGCGCATCGCAACCAATGGCCGTCGCCGAGCGCTCCCCTACGGGTCGCAGATGAGATAGTTCGGCGCGCAAATGTACGGCGGCGGCCGGTCGCCTACTGGGGCGAAGAGTGGCTGTGGTGGGAAGGTCCGCAGTGGAGATTCATCGGCCCGACTGAATTCAGACAGTTTCTGTACCAGCAACTCGCACAGGCGATCTACGACAAGAACGGGGAACGAATTCCCTGGAATCCCGACAAATCCAAAATCGACAAGGTCGTAGACGCCCTCAAAGCTGTTGTCGCCCTCCCGCACGGTACAACGGTGCAGAGCTGGCTCGACGGAACTGCGGAACCGGTGATTGCGTGCGCCAACGGTCTTGTGCGGCTGCGGGATCGCACTGTGATGGCACACACCCCATGTTATTTCAACACGTTTGCCCTACCGTTCGACTACAAGCCGCATGCAGCCAAACCGGAACGGTGGGAACGGTTTCTAGCCGAAGTGTTCGATGATGATGCGGAAGCCATCGCGGCGATTCAAGAGTGGTTCGGCTACGTGCTCTCCGGTCGAACCGATCTTCAGAAGATGTTGATGCTCATTGGCCCAACCCGATCCGGCAAAGGCACCATCGACAAAGTGCTCGCAGCGCTCGTAGGAGTCGGAAACCACATCGGACTGTCAGGCCGAGACCTACAGGGTGAGTTCGGCTTATCGAGCCTTTTGGATAAGACACTGGCTGTGTTCTCCGACGAGCGAATGTCGATGAACGGGAAGCGGTTTGTTGAAACGCTGTTGAGGATCACTGGTGAAGATGTGGTCACTGTCGCAGAGAAGTACAAGCCGGCGTGGACGGGCCGACTGGGCACGCGTTTCATGTTCATGAGCAATGAGCCGCCGACACTGCCTGACAGCTCTGGAGCGATCATTGGACGCCTCATCCTGCTCTACATGCCCCGATCATTCCTTGGCTGCGAAGACACGACATTAGTCGACGAGCTGATGAAAGAACTGCCCGGGATCTTCAACTGGAGCCTGAATGGCTTGGAGCGGTTGGTTCGCCATGGTGCATTCACCCCTGTCGCCAGTAGCAACTCATTGCTTGGACTGTTGCACGAAGGCGCCAGTCCCATAACCCAATTCGTGGCCGAGCGATGTGTACTGAGATCAGGGCAAACAGTTGTGAAGGACGACTTGCATCGAGTGTGGAAGGAATGGTGCCAGCAGACCGGACATGACGCTGGGACCAAGGAGAATCTGACAAAGAAGCTCGTAGCTGCGTTCGGCCGCGATGTCATTGACCCACGCGGCCGCCGTGGTGGGCGTGGCGACCAAGTTCGCGTTTACTCCGGGATTGGATTGCGGCACACGGTCAACAGCATCGGTGCGCTCACAGCGCCCAGGCTTCGTGTGGTAGCGGAAGCCGGTGCGATAGATGGCGAGTAGGCAGCGTGTCGCTGGCTGCAACACACACTCTGAGCTGTGCGTAGGCAGCGTAGTCAGCTTCTTATTGTATCCGTCGCAATTGATGGGAGCCGGGTTAAGAGAAGTGGGTTGGCTTTACCGTCGAAGGTTCTCCCGGTGCGATGTAGTCGCCTACGTCGCCTACTGGCGGGTAGAGGTCGACATTCCAATTGCCTACAGGGGGTGCACCTATGAATGACCTATCGAGTGCTGGACCTATCGACCGTTGGGCGCACAGTGCCCACCCGGAGCGACGATGTACCGCGCACAGGAAGAACGGCGACCAGTGCAAGAACGCCGCCCGCCACGGCACCAACGTGTGCGACTTCCACGGAGCCAAGGCGCCACAGGTGAAACGCAAAGCGCGACAACGACTAGAGGAAGCGGCCGATCGGATGGCGTGCGAACTGTTGAAGATGGCGATCGACGCCAACGTTGCTGATTCGGTCAAGCTCGCAGCGATCCGTGACGCACTCGACCGGGCCGGGCTGGCGGCAAAGAATGCAGTTGAAGTAGAAGTGGGACCCCCTAAGCCGTACGAGCAGATACTCAACGGCATCATGGTGCTCGAAGGCGGCTCTCGCGAAGCCTTTCGCCGATCGCGGGCGATGCTAGAAAGCAGCCCAAGTACCGAAGTGGTCGAAGAATTACCTCACGACATCGAATCGCCAATGGACGCAGAGATCTCAGAGACTTCGCCCGACAGCACCGTTTACCCGATCAAGCGGCGCACCATCCGACGCCCGTCGACATAACAAGCCGAAACGAGGGATCTGAATGGAAGAACGAGTCTGCCCTTCGCCTTCCGGTTCGGCTCGAAAGCGAGCCGCGCGGCGCGGCACATATCCATCTTCAAGGGCTAGCAGCGCTCACCCGGAAACTCAGACGGGCAGCGACTAACTTGATGAGTGCTGACGGACAACGGGTGAACCATCAGCCATGATTTCAATCCTGTAATCAGCGAACAGGGCTGGCGCATCACCACGTATGTGTTCGAGCAGTCGCGCAGACACTACTCGCATTTCCTCGTCGCCTTCTATGGCGCCACGTTCAGCGAGGAAATGGCGGAGTGCGCGCGCGTTCGCAGAGACCACGATCTTTGTCTCGGTAGCGGCCGGTAGGAGGCTCCGTGCGGCCGATCTACGCGCGCGCAGGGATTCTCGTTCACTGAGCTTCTCGGGTGCTATCGCATCTGCGCGTTCTTCAGCGATCAAAGCCATATATGCCTCGTGGGCCCGCAAGATCGCATGACGCCACTCGGTCTGCCGCTCAGGGTTACGAGCGATCCATGACGGCTCGATAAATCGAGCCCGCTCTTCCGTGTGATACTGCTGGCTCAACTGGCTGTAGGAAAATCCAACACGGTGTCTGACTAGCTGGTGCGTAAACGCCCGGGAGACACCGGTGAGGACCAGAGTCCAGGAGGCATGTTCGAGGACGCTCTCGTGTCCCCGGTTGATGAGATTTGTGATGTACTCGGCGTTCGTCCTGGGCGACTGTCGGTCACCGAAGGAGAGATAACATACCCGGCCGGCTAGTTCGACTAGGTTGTCCGCGTCGGTTACACCCGTACCTCTGCGCCACACTGCCTCTTGTTTTTCGAAGGCCTCAACTGAAGTCCAGTCGATGTTTGGTCTTGCCACCGTAAAGACGGTTGGCGCCATCAAACCACTTAAGAATCGTTCTTCGTCATCTAGTTCCACTTGGTGCTCCAGGCGCTGGCGGCGGACTTGAGGTGCTGACCTGCTGCTCGAGTTGGTCGAGCCGTTTCTGGATCTCTTCTTGATTTTTCCGGTCCTCGAGGACCGAAACGCGTCGTTGGAGGTCGGCGTTCTGGCTCAACAAGTTACTCACGATCGGGGCGATGATGGTGCCGGCTCCGACCACCAAGGCAAGCGCCAGAGGAACCCAGATCGCCAGTCGTCGTGTCTTGGACTCTGCATCGTCGGTGATGGCCTTGACCCGACGGTCAACGTCAAGCATATCCGGGGCCAAGCGGTCCATCCTTCCCCGAGTGACCGGCTCTGGCATCGGGGTTGGGCCTGACGATGTGCGCCGCTCCTCGTAGTCCTTGTCGGGCCTGCGATCGAGCCTGAAAAATAGAATGGTGACGATGCGTGCTCCAGGGCGCAATTCGAAGGGTTGCCGGCCCATGTTGATGACAGTAAAAGTCAGTCGACCCTTGAAGCCCGGGTCCACGTGGCCTGGGTTCGTCATCAAGATGCCGTTATTGGAGATTGTCGTGGGAGGAAACCCGATCGCCCCGTGAGTGGGCGGAATCGACAGCTCCTCTAGCGTCGTTACTACGACCGTGTGTCCGGGGCTCAAGGAGAATGCCTCTGTTTGAGGGGTCTCAACGGCTCCAAGTTCGCCGGGCTTCGCACCGGGTACGTGGATCTCTCCGATCGATAGGTCTAACGACGCCGGCTGGATAGGTGATCGAGCGCCGTCAACATCAGTCGGTAACGGTTTCGCCATCAAGGTCGGATACAAAATTTTCAAGTCAGCATCGTTCAGCATCGAGCTCCCTATATCCGGTGGTTCGACAGACTTCAATTTTGCGCTTGCAGTGTGCTGTTCGGTTGGCAGGCGCGAACTCTCCAGCGTGTCGGTGGGACGTTCGGTACGGGGTGGAGTAGGACTGCCGGTGCGAGTGCGTAGGTGTTGGTCGCCGTCTACGGCAGAGTCGCTTTCCAGCAGGGCTACGACCGACTCGGCCAGCTTAAACGGGTCGATGGGATGCTGAACGACAGCTTCGGCCCCAGACCACTGCGCCAACCACAAGTCGTCGGGGCGACCAATGAGTAGCACGATGGTTGGACACTTGGTGGATTCGTCCCTGAGTTGCTTAGCAATGCCCATGCCGCCACTTGGCCTGGCTTCTCCGTCAAGGATCGCAATGTCAACGTTGCCCGATGCAACTTGCTTAAAGACAACGGGTGCTGTCGCGACGTCAACGTAGCTGCAATTAGGAAGTTCTGGCCGAATGCGGTTGCCAAGCGCGAGTCGAACCTGCTCGCGCACGCGGGCGCGGTCGCTGTAGACCAGGATCCGAAGCGGACCGGTCGACTTGTCCACGAGCCGATGCTACGACCAAATCACATTCGTGCGGCGAGCTGGAGTGGCCGTCCTGCTTGTGGGCTGGGCGCAGCCCCGGGCTGTATTGGATGTCACAGATAATTGGGTAGATCCGCTAAAGACACCGACTAGCTGGCAAGGCTAACCCTCATCCGAAAGGCGAATACTGTGCGATTGTCGGGCATGTCTCATAAACGATGGGTTGCTGCGACTGAGACCTCCAGCAACTTCTTGCTCGACCACCTGCACCTACACCGCTCGCTGGCGTCTAGAAAACCCGTCTCATAAGTTCTATTCTCATAACCGCTCGGCGGACGAATTTATGGGACAGGAGAAGCAGTGGCAACCATCGGTTATGCGAGGGTCTCGACCGCCGATCAGAACTTGGCGCTTCAACTCGACGCGTTCCGCGAAGCTGGCGTGGAGAAGGTGTTTCGGGATCAGGGAGTCGGCGGCGCGACGGTGGAGAGGAAGGGCCTTAACGCCTGTCTGGAACACCTCCGTGAAGGCGACACTCTGGTCGTCTGGAAGTTGGACAGAATCGCCCGCTCGACTCGGCATCTGCTTGACCTGGTCGATGCTCTCACGGAACGCGGTGTGAAATTCCGCAGCCTCACCGAGGGGCTGACTACTGACGGGCCGATGGGCATCGCCATCATGACCGTCATGGCGGCCTTCGCTCAACTTGAACGCGACACCATGATCGAACGCACGCGCGCAGGACTGGCTGCTGCAGCAGCCAACGGTCGTAGGGGCGGGCGGCCCCGCAAGGTCGACGATGCTGACGCCGCGAAGGCGCGGAGCCTGCGTGACAAGGGCGTCTCGGCGACCGACATCGCGAAGATGTTGGGCGTCTCTCGCGCCACCGTGTACCGGTACCTTTCCGACGGCGCAGTGGTCGAAGAACCGAGGTTGCGGTGATAACCGGACGCAGACCGCACACTGCCTCCCGGCCATTCTCGACGCCCCACGCCTCCTGCCCGACCTCGCCCAGATCGGGCTGGCGGTCAACAAGATCACACGCAGTCACGTCGAAGGTGCCGGAAACAATGGGGGGGATCAGGGCGAAGCTCACCGACCCGGTCGTCCGCTCAGCTCGTTGCTCCGCTTCCGGGTGGACAGCTTGTGCCACCGCAGCAGGGTCGTCTGGCGCCTCGACAATGGTCAGCGGCAGGACACTTCGGCCGTCTGGCCTGAACCTCCCTCCGGTGTCTGCGGTTCGCGGTAACTTTCCCCTGCCTCAAGCTGACTAGGAGGACGTCTAGAACATGGCGCAAACGGACGCAATCGCAACCTCCGCCGGGAGTAATGGCTCGCCGCTTAGGTCTTATCACCCCATCCGGCGGCGGTTTGTCGATCATCCCGAGGGACGTTTGAAGTGACGGAGGAAGAAGCCCGTGTGATCGCGTTGTCGATGATCCCCACCGCGAGCAAGCCGCTGAACCTCAGCGAGTTGGAGCAATATCTCGCGGCGGCGGCGGACCTGCTGCGCGGGTCAATCGACCAGGCGGATTTCAAGGCGTACATCTTCCCCCTGATGTTCTTCAAGCGAATCAGCGACGTGTACCTGGAGGAGTACGGTCACGCGCTGGCCGACTCTGGCGGTGACCATGAGTTCGCCGCGTTCGCCGAGAACCACCGCTTCACAATCCCCGAGGGCTGCCTGTGGCAAGACGTGCGGGAGCGTACCGAAAACATCGGGCAAGCGTTGGTCACCGCGTTCCGGGAGATCGAGAAAGCCAACCCCGACACCCTGTACGGCATCTTCGGCAACGCGCCGTGGACCAACAAAGACAAGCTCTCCGACGCCAAGCTGGCTGACGTCATCGAGCACTTCTCCACTAAGCCGCTCACCAACGCGGCGGTTCCGCCCGACGTGTTCGGACAGGCGTACGAGTACCTCATCAAGCGGTTCGCCGACCAGTCCAACAAGAAAGCCGGTGAGTACTACACCCCGCGCTCGGTGGTCAGAATGATGGTGAACATCCTCGACCCCCAGGAGAGTGAAACTGTCTACGACCCCGCATGCGGGACCGGCGGCATGCTCATCGAGGTGATTGAACACGTCAAAGCCGAAGGCGGACAGTCACGAACCCTGTGGGGAAAGTTGTTCGGGCAGGAGAAGGTTCTGGCCACCTCGGGTATCGCCCGGATGAACCTCCTGCTGCACGGCATCGAGGACTATCGCGTCGTACGCGAGGACACTCTCCGCAGCCCGGCTTACTTCGATGGACCACACCTGGCTCAGTTCGACTGTGTAATCGCCAATCCGCCTTTCTCCCTGAAGAACTGGGGACACGAGCAATGGGCCACTGACAAATGGGGGCGCAACCAACTCGGAGGAGTGCCGCCTACCGGATACGCGGACTGGGCGTGGGTGCAGCATATGCTGACGTCGGCCACGCCGGGCAAGGGACGTGTCGCCGTAGTGCTGCCGCAGGGTGCCTTGTTCCGGCAGGGGGTTGAGGGTCGTATCCGTGAGCACTTCCTCAACGCCGATTACATCGAAGCGGTGATCGGTCTTGCCCCAAACCTTTTCTACGGCACGGGTCTTGCCGCTTGCATCCTGGTCCTGCGGGGCAGCAAGTCCGCCGCCCGCAGCAAGCAGGTGCTGTTGGTCAATGCCGAGCACCTGTTCAAGCGTGGACGCAATCAGAACACACTGGAACCCGAGCACGCCGACGCGATCCTGAAGGCCTACCGGGCGTTCATCGAGTCACCGGGGCTGTCACACGTCGCCACCCTCGACGAGATCAAAGCCAACGGCTACAACCTCAACATCCCGCTCTACGTCGAATCTGTCGACACCGGTTCAGAGGTCACCCTTGACGAGGCACTTGCTGAGCTGCAAGCCGCACACGCAGCCGCCGGCGAGTCGCGGGCGGCGCTTGAGAAGGAGCTTGCGAAGTGGGGGCTGAGCGAATGAGCAAGCGCATCAAGCAGAACGAGTTGGAGAACTACCTGTGGGGCGCGGCGGTACTGCTACGCGGGCTGATCGACGCTGGAGACTACAAGCAGTTCATCTTCCCACTGGTCTTCCTCAAGCGGCTGTCGGACGTGTACGACGAGGAGCACGCTGCCGCCCTGCAGGAGTACGGCGACGAGGAATTGGCTGATCTGCCGGAGAACCACCGCTTCGCCATCCCCGCGGGCGCGCACTGGGACGACATCCGGACGGTCACGACGAACGTCGGTGCGGCGATCCACAAGGCCATGCGGGCTATCGAGTCCGCCAATCCGGACACCCTCGTTGGCGTGTTCGGCGACGGTGACTGGGGCAACAAGAATCTGCTTCCCGACGCCACTCTGAGCGACCTCATCGAGCACTTCTCGTCCAAGACGCTGTCTGTGGAGAACCTGCCCGAGGACGAACTGGGGCAGGGCTACGAGTACCTAATCAAGAAATTCGCCGACGACTCCGGCCACACCGCGCAGGAGTTCTACACCAACCGCACGCTCGTTCACCTGATGACGATGATGCTGCAACCCCAACCCGGCGAATCGATCTATGACCCGACCTGCGGTACCGGCGGCATGCTCATCTCCGCAGTGGCCGAGCTGCGCCGACAGGGCAAAGAGTGGCGCAACCTCAAGCTGTACGGGCAGGAACTCAACTACGGCACCTCCGCAATCGCCCGGATGAACCTCTTTCTGCACGGCATCGGCGATGCCCATATCGCCCACGGCGATACCCTCGCGGCACCGGCCTTCCACGACCGCCACGGTCGACTCATGACCTTCGACGTGGTGCTCGCCAATCCGCCTTACAGCATCAAAGCGTGGAACCGTGCCGCATTCTCCAAAGACCCCTACGGGCGCAACATGTGGGGTGTGCCGCCGCAGGGGCGCGCCGACTACGCCTTCTTCCAACACATAGCTAAGAGCCTGGACTCCAGGACGGGTCGGGCCGCAATCCTCTTCCCTCACGGTGTGCTGTTCCGCCGCGAGGAAGCTGCGGTGCGTGAGGCACTGGTGAAGTCCGATCTGCTGGAGTGCGTGCTCGGGTTGGGTGCCGGACTGTTCTACAACAGCCCCATGGAAGCAGTCGTGGTCACCCTCCGGGCCAAGAAGCCGCCTGAGCAGAAGGGGAAGGTGCTGTTCATCAACGCTCTCAATGAGGTGGCCCGTGAGCAGGCACAGTCCTTCCTCCGGGATAACCACCAGAAGCGAATCCTCGCCACATATCAAGGCTTCTCTGACGAACTGGGCTTCTCCACCGTTGCGACGTTGAAGCAGATCGCCGACAAGGGGCACAGTTTGGCGATCCCGCTGTACGTCGTCGCCGGCAACGCAACTGACCCCGAGGATGAGATCTGTATCCAGGATGCGGTCGCCCAATGGCGGACCGCAGCAGCCGCTGCAGACGAAGCAGTCGCCCAGGTGATTTCACTTCTTGGCCAGGAGGCGTCACGGTGAGTTTGAGCCTCGATAGGACCGCGTGGAAGCGGGTTGCATTCGGCGATGTTGTGGCGAATCTCAACGTCACGGTGAAGGACCCCGCACCGGCGGGCATCAGTCGCATTATCGCTATGGAGCACCTCGATCCTGGCGAACTGAAGATCAGTCGTTGGGGCGATCTGGAGGAGGGTACTTCGTTCACCCGCCTCGTCCGTCCGGGACAGACCCTGTTCGGCAAACGCCGTGCATACCAGCGCAAAGCCGCTTACGCCGAATTCGATGCCATCTGCTCAGGAGACATCCTCGTATTTGAGGCAGACCCCCAGAAGGTGCTTCCTGAATTCCTACCATTCCTAGTGCAAAGCGACGGATTCTACGACCATGCGCTAGGAACCTCGGCGGGGTCGCTGTCACCACGAACGAACTGGCGTGACCTCGCGGACTACGAGTTCGACCTTCCGCCCCTCGATGAGCAACGACGACTTGTGAAGTTGCTGTCAAAGGCCGAAGCCGCCAAGGACCGGCTACGCGAACTAGAGGCAGCTATTTCACGCTTGAAGTCCATGCAACTGGGTCAATTTCTTGAAGCGAGCAGTCGTAAGAAAAAGTGGCCAACGACGGCGGTTCAAGAGCTTCTCACAAGCGGTCCAACGAATGGAAGATCGGCTCCAGCCAACGATCAGGGGCTGGGCACCCCCACACTCAGCATCAGTGCCGTTCGCCGCGGCCGGGTCGTTGGAGGCGACTCAATAAAGTTCGTCGAGTTCGGCGACGTGGACGTCGATCCTTTTGTACTCCAAGCAAAGGACTTCCTGGTGGTCAGGGGCAATGGAAACAAGAATCTGGTCGGGTTGGGTGGTCTCGTATCCGGAGGGCTACCGGAGGGGTGCGTCTACCCCGATCTCTTAATTCGGCTTCGTTGGGATGAAGAGAAAATCCTATCCAATTTTGCCGCTGAACAGTGGAACGCTGCAGCGTCGCATCATAAACTTTTACAAAAGGCCAAGTCTACCAATGGTATTTGGAAGATCAACGGCAAAGACGTCAGAAGCCACGCCTTAGTGGTGCCTTCTCTGCGCGAGCAAGCTGCGATCCTAGGGAAGCTGGGGGTTTGTGACGAAGCGAGCTCGAAGGTGCTTCGGGAGATTGCAGAATTGAGCAAGACCAAGAGCGCGATCAGTGCGGAAGTGTTCGGGTGCGCCTCATGAAGTTCAACGAAGCCAACAGTGTCCGTGACTTCGTCCGCGATCTCGTTTCCTCCGACGACGTTCAATTCGTCCCCGGCGGCCAACTTCCGCGCAACACCAGCCAGGTGATATTGGAACAACAGGCGACTGATGCGCTGATCCGCCTCAATCCGGAGATCGAAGCTCAGCCGAACCGAGCGGAGGAGGTGCTGCACCAGTTGCGGGCGATCATCCTGTCCGCGCGGCACGCCGCCAACCCGGTCGTTCCCAACGAGGAGTTCATGGCGTGGTTGACGGGGCAGAAGTCGATGCCTTTCGGGGTCGACGGTTCCCACACCACCGTCCGGCTCATCGAGTTCGATGACCCGGACCCGTCGGCGAACCAGTGGATGGTCTCAACCGAGGTTACGTTCGCTCAGGGGCGGGTTGAGCGCCGGTTCGATCTGGTGTTGTGGTGCAACGGGTTCCCGGTCGCGGTGGGCGAGGCGAAGTCTCCATTCCGGCCGGCCTATACGTGGATCGACGCGGCTGCACAGATCAACGAGGACTACGAGAAGAACGTCCCGATGTTCTTCGTTCCTAACGTGCTCAACTTCGCAACTGAGGGAAAAGACTTCCGATACGGCAGTGTCGGGATGCCGGTGGACCTGTGGGGTCCGTGGCGGGATGAGGACACTCCTGATGACGCGCCGGTGAAGGTCGGGTTGGAGGCGGTGAAGGACGGTGTCGATGGCGTCCTGAATCCTGCTGCGGTGCTGGACTTTCTGCGGTTCTTCACGGTGTTCGCCACCGACAAGAAGTACCGGAAGATCAAGATCATCGCCCGGTTCCAGCAGTTCCAGGCGACGAACCTGATCGTGGACCGGGTGCTGCTGGGGCGCATCAAGCAGGGGCTGATCTGGCACTTCCAGGGGTCGGGCAAGTCGCTGCTGATGGTATTCACCGCGCTAAAGCTGCGAGCGATGGCGGCGTTGACCAATCCGACCATTCTTATCGTGGTGGACCGCATCGACCTGGACACTCAGATCACCGGGACATTCAACGCCTCCGATGTTCCGGGTCTGGTGTCCGCTGAGAGCCGAGTGCAGTTGCAGGACATGCTGTCTCAGGGCGCTCGTAAGGTCATCATCACGACGATCCACAAGTTCGGCGAGGCGTCGGGTGTGCTGGATTCCCGCGACAACATCATCGTGATGGTCGACGAAGCCCATCGATCCCAGGAGGGCGATTACGGACGCAAGATGCGTGAAGCCCTGCCCAACGCATTCCTGTTCGGCCTGACCGGTACGCCCATCAACCGCCGCGACCGCAACACCTTCATGTGGTTCGGCTCCAAAGATGACGAAGGCGGCTACCTGAGTCGGTACTCGATGGCCGACTCGATCCGCGACGGCGCGACGCTGCCGCTGCACTTTGAGCCGCGCCTGTCCGAGATTCACATCGATGAGGAGGCGATCAACGCCGCGTTCGAGGAATTGGCGGAGCGTAACCAGCTCAGCGAGGCCGACAAGACCCTGCTATCGAAGAAAGCGGCGTCCATCGAAGCACTCATCAAGGCACCGGAGCGGATTCGCAAAGTCTCCGCAGACATCGCCGAGCACTTCACGACGAAGGTCGAGCCAGAAGGGTTCAAGGCACAGGTTGTCGTCTACGACAAGCCAACGTGCGCCGCATACAAAGCGGAATTGGACAAATATCTCGACCCCGCCGCCTCCACGGTGGTGATGAGCAAGAGCCGCACCGACCCGCCGGCGTGGGCGCCATGGACCCCGGATGGCGACGAGTTGGAGCGCATCCTGGCCCGGTTCAACGATCCCGCCGACCCGTTGAAGATCATCATCGTCACGGCCAAGCTTCTGACGGGGTTCGACGCCCCGATTTTGTACGCGCAGTATCTCGACAAGCCCCTCAAAGAGCACACGCTGTTGCAGGCGATCACCCGTACCAACCGGCTGTATCCGCCGAACAAGACCCACGGGCTCGTTGTGGACTACCTCGGCGTGTTCGACGACGTCGCGAAGGCGTTCAAGTTCGACGAGAAGAGTGTCGAGCAGCTCATCACCAACATCGAGGAGTTGAAGAGCCAACTCGCGCCGGCGATTGCGGCGGCACTGTCGTTCTTCCCTGGTGTGGACCGCACCGTCGGCGGCTATGAAGGGTTGATCCAGGCGCAGGCGGCTATCGCCGAGGATGCCGCCAAGGACGCCTTCGGGCTGGCGTACAGCGTGGTATCGCAGTTGTGGGAAACCATCAGTCCGTCGCCGACGCTGACCGAGTACGAGCAGGACTACCGCTGGTTGACTGACGTGTACGAGTCGGTGCGTCCTGCCGATGTGACGGGCCGGTTGGTGTGGCACTCGTTGGGGTCCAAGACGGTGGACTTGATCAACGAACACGTCGTAGTCGAGGTACCGCGCACCGACCTGGAGACCATCGTCCTGGACGCCCAGCTCATCGAGGACATCGTGAGCGGTAAGAACAAGAACGTTCGGGTTGAGGAGATCGAAAAGCAGATCACCGCCCGCATCGCCCGCCACCTAAACAACCCCACGTTCGTCGAACTGGGAAAGCGACTCAACGAGCTACGGAAGAAGTACGAGGGCGTCCAGCAGTCAAGCCTGGACTTTCTACGCGAGCTGCTCCAACTCGCCCGTGACACCGTCGCCGCCGAGAAAAAAATTAACGAGGTGCCGCGCGAAGAGCGGGGCAAAGCGGCTCTCAGTGAGCTGTTCAACTCGCTGAAGAGCGACGGAACCCCTGTGATCGTAGAGAACATAGTCGACCGCATAGACGAAGTCGTGAAAGCTGTTCGATTCGACGGATGGCAAGCCACGATCCGAGGCGACCAGATCGTTCGACAGACCCTCCGGAAGACTCTCTACATCCAGTTCAAGATTCGCGACAACGACGTGTACGAGAAGGCTGTCGCCTATGTCCGCGAGTATTACTGAGCGCAGCGCTTAGTCGGGTCATCCCGCAGTTTGAAGCGGACCAGGCAACAGTTCGCCCATCTCACCTTCGGCCGTCCGCATCGCAACTAGCAACAGCTTCATGCATCTAACATCGCCCGGATTGAACCCGCGGGTTGGCGGTTCACTACCTGCTCGGCTTGCTTCCGTATGAGCTTGCTTCCCGTACGTCGATGTCACCATCGGCGCAAGTTGTACGGTTTGGACCCAGGGAACAACTGCCCGACTGCGCCACGACAGAGGGGTTTCTGTGGCTAAGCACGAAGCTAGCGTCGAAGAACTTGTAGGAATGATCCATCGCGGAGACCTGCGCCTTCCGGAGATGCAGCGACGCTACGTGTGGCGGTCAACTCGCGTCCGGGACCTTCTCGATTCGCTCTACCGAAACTATCCATCAGGGGCGATCCTGCTCTGGGAAACCGACGAGGATGTTCCGCTCCAAGAGTTCGCCGTTCAGCAAGAGGTGAGCCCGTACACCACATTGCGACTCCTGCTTGACGGGCAGCAGCGACTAACTTCGCTCTCAGCCGTGATCCGCGGTGAGGCCGTCTACGTCCGAAACCGTAAAAGGCCGATCGAGCTCCTCTTTAACCTCGACCATCCGGATGAGCTGGCGGTGGTCACTGAAGTAAACGAAGAGTCCGACGAAGACGACATCGCTGAAGATGAGGCGGACTCGACCGAAGATGAGCTGCAGAACCGTGTGAACCGGATGACCTTCGTGGTCGGGAACAAAAAGATCGCAAGGCTTCCGCAATGGGTACGGGTGTCGGATGTGTTTAGAACGGGGGAGGACGCGCCGTTCTTAAAGCGAGCCGGCGTCCAAAATTTCGACGACCCTAGGTTCGCCAAATACAGCCAACGGCTGGCCCGTTTGAGAGATATCCGCAAGTATGTGTACCGGATGGATGTTCTCCCGCGAAGCATGTCCTACGAGGAAGTGACTGAGATCTTCGTTCGGGTCAACTCGCTTGGCGCCAAGCTACGAAGCTCCGATCTCGCTCTCGCTCAGGTGACCTCGAAATGGCGTGGGGCGCTGTCGATTTTCCAACAATTTGAGAACGAGTGCGCGCAATCCGGTTTCCCGGTCGAGTTGTCCATCCATCTGAGGAACATGGTCGCCATCACCACAGGACAATCGCGATTCTCGGTCGTTGGCGGCCTCAAGACCGAACGGCTTCAGTCGGCATGGGAAGAGTGCAAGCGCGGCATGCAATTCGCGCTTAACTATCTCCGACGAAACGCTGAGCTCGACAGTCCTGCCCTGATGGCTTCCCCGTTTCTCCTCGTGACCCTCTCGTACTTTGGTCACAAGCGTGACTACGAGCTCGACCCCGATGAGTCAGCGCAGCTGCGACAGTGGGTTCTTCTAGCGAACGCCAAAGGCCGTTATTCCCGCGGATCGAGCGAAACAGTCTTGGATCAAGATCTGGCTACGCTGCGCGATGGCGGCACCATTCAGGATCTGATCGAACGGTTGAAGCAACAAGTGGGTCGATTAGACACCACGCCCGGCGAACTTCGTGGACGCGATCAACGCAGCGCGCTGTTCAAGACGATGTTCCTCGCATTTCGTCAAAGCGGAGCAAAGGACTGGAACTCCAGCCTCGCGATTGCACTCGATCACTCCGGTAGCCAACACAAGCTCCAGTTCCACCACATCTTCCCTAAAGCCGTCCTGACTAGGCTGGGTCGAACCGCAAGGGACGCCGATGATATCGCCAACCTCGCATTCATCGCCGGACGTACTAACCGCAGGATTAGTGACAAATCGCCGAGCGAGTATCTGCCGGGCATATGCGAACAAGCTGGCCCCGCAATCCTCGATGCCCAATGCATACCGCACGAAGATCCGCTTTACGAGCTAAGCAACTACGACCAGTTTCTTGCTCGGCGTCGGGAGTTAATCGCTGATCGGCTCAATGTGTTCCTCGGCACGGACGGCGGCGTCGTCGCGGGATCGAATTCCGATCCCTACGTCAGGGATTTAGATACCCAGATCGAACAAGTCGAACTGGCCATCCGCGACTTCATCGCCACCCAGCTCGATACTGACACTACGCTGCTGCCCCGACACATCAGTGACAAGCTGTACGCCAAGGTCCGCGACGCGGCGCGCAAAAACCCAGCTACCGCAACCGAACTAACAGCACTTCACGCGCTTCTTCAGTACAGCGACTTCCGTGAGCTTCAAGACATCGTCACCGCCAAAACCCTGTGGGACCGGTTCGAGCTGGCATTCGGGACAAAAGAGAACTTCAACATGCGATGTGGCCAGCTCGCCGAGCTACGCAATACGATCCGGCATAGCCGGCCAATGAACGATGTCACGAGAAAAGACGGCGAAGCCGCGCTGAGGTGGTTCAGGCAGGTGTTCCCACCCAACCGTTCGGAGCCGTAGTAACACGCGCTGGGTCCAGTTGGCCTCCGGTCGGTTGTGAATCTGTTTTCTGCATATCCCTTGAGAGGCGCTGAAGATCGCGAGCCAAGCCGATACTTGTGACCTTGGAGGAAAGAAGGCTCTGCGCGGGGTACCACGTCAGAGCCGAGCTCACCACCGCTGAGCCGCCGAATGCTTCAACTTGCGACATTTGGGCAATTACTCCAGCTCCCGGTCGAATGACGGTCAACGAGACACGCCGCGCGATCAGGAACACAGTATCGCGCCTCTGAAATGCGCATGTACCGTCCTAAATTGATATTGCTGAAGTAGCGTATTCAGCATGTTGGATTGTTATCATCGGCGGATCTGGGCTGACAGGGGTACTTAATGGCTGTTTCCGCCAAACGCGCGCACGACAAGCTGGCAGACCGGATCAGATCCTGCAAGAAGTGCGGCCCCAAGATGAACGTGCAGGGCGTCACTCAATCATCACCTGGTTACGGCGCCATCAGCTCACCGGTAGTCGTGGTCGGCCAAAGCCTGTGCAGCCCGTGCATGGCGAAGCAACAGCCGTTCTACGGTGGTAGCGGAAAGCACTTGGACAATGCGCTCAGAGATGCAGGGCTGACCAAAATGGACATCTATACCACTAACGTTGTGCACTGCCATCCGCTGAAAAATGTTCCATCCGAACAGGAATGGATCGACAACTGCTCGCCGTACCTGCGCGAAGAGCTCGCGATCGTGCAACCGCGCCTGGCCGTCGGCTTCGGTGATGACGCCCACGATGCGTTGCGCGCGATCTATCCTGATTCGACCGAATTGGCCTGGCCGCTGTTGACCCTCGAAGGATTCGCACCCTATCGCGGCGACAGCCCGGCGCTACTGTTCCCGCAGCATCCCGGCAAGTTTCGGTGGATCTCGACGAGCGACGGGAAACGCGCGAAAGTTGTTGAGGAATGGGAAAGCTGTTTAGCACGGGCGTTTTCGTGGGCGTTTGAGATCGAACCAACGTGCCGTGGCGAGGCCGACGGCTACCCGACCGACGCGACCTGACGATGCACATTCGGGTCCGCGAATCGGGTAAGCGCGTTAACGGCAAACCGGTGAAGCGCTATCAAGCCGTCTGGTACGAACACGGCCGCGAATACCGTGAGACGTGCGACACCCGCGAGCTGGCGCAAGACAAGCTTGATCTCGCCAAAACGCTTTTATCGCAAGGGCAATCGTTGGCGAGCCTGCGCGAGCGCGGCAAGGAAACGTTTGGCGTGGTCGCTGCGCAATGGCTGGACAGCCGTCACGATCTCAAGCCGCGCACCCGCTCCGAATACGCAAACTTGTTGAGCGCCAAGACGCGTGCACGCCGCAACGGCGACGGTGCGAGCACCGCGGACTTGTCGATCGCGGCGACTTTCGACCACCGTCCGGTCAACGAGATCAGGCGCGCCGACATTGCCAACTGGGTCGGCAAGCTGTCCAAGGCGGGCAAGTCGGCATCGACGGTGCGGCATCACTATTTCGTGGTGCGACAGATATTTTCGCAGTGTGTGGCCGATGGACGACTGACGGTCAACCCGGCCGATCACGTCAAGTTGCCCAGTGAGCGAAGCGTCCAAGGCGGCACGCCGGGCGTGGTAGACGATCCCGACATGTTTCTCACCGCCGCGCAGGTGGCCGCGCTGGTCGATGCGACGCCCTGGCCGTGCGCTGTGATGGTGCACCTGGCCGCGTGGTGCGGCCTGCGCGCCGCAGAACTGGCGGGCCTACAGGTTGGCGATGTCGAGTTGCCGGATGCGCCGATCAACCCGAACGCACCTGCCAAGCCGGGCGCGCTGCACGTCGAACGCACCGTGATCACCGTTGACGGCGCGCTGGTGTACGACTCACCCAAGACGAAAGGGTCACGTCGTCGCGTGCCGATGATGGGCGCGACCACCGAGCTGTTGCGCGAGTATCTGGCCGCGCATCCCCGCGCTGATGATCCTGCCGCGCCGCTGTTTTGCGCGGTTACGTTGAAAGCGGCCAAGCCGACGGGTAAGCGCGCCACCGATTCCGACGGCAACCGGATCGCGCCCACAGCCGTCGATGCGCTGGCATCGTTGTCGGCCGATGAAGCCGCCGACCGGCTGGTGCTGGATTGGTCGGCTCCGATTCGTCACCAGACGTTCTATAAGGCCGTGTTCCGTCCTGCGATTGCGCGCGCCGACCGCCTTGGCGGACCTGATCCGGTGTTGCCGCCCGCGCTGAAGTTTCACGCGCTGCGTCACACCTACGCGAGTTTGTGTGTCGCGGCAGGTATTCCGCCTCTACAGCTCTCGCGGTTCATGGGTCATGCCAAGGTCACCACAACGTTGTCGGTCTACACCCACCTGTTCGATGACGATCACGCAGAGACGATGGCCGCGCTAGAGGCGATGAGCCGAGCGGCTGATCCGACGAACGTGGTCTATATGCGACGTCGCTAGCTTTTATGGCGCGCCTGCCTTCGTGCACGGATGCATGTGTGCCGGATCTGTTGGCGCCATTCTGACCACCGATTGGAACGCTGCACGTAATTCGGACGGTCTTCAGGCCGCGTCCGTTCCTAACATGTGCGCGGATACTTCCGCGCCTTGACCATTGCTGGCCGCCATCGACTAGGGGAGGGCTCACTGTCTTTCGTTAGCTCTCACCCCGATGAAGAGGTGATCAAGGGTGATGAAACAAGCGTCTACGTATACCTGGCAGGAAATTTAAACGCTCGAACGTGGACATGTCGTAGCGATCACCGTCTCGGTCGGGGACGAGCACAATTTGCGGTCTCATTCCCAAATATTGCCGGGCGCGCTGTGATGCGGGCGCATTTCGGACGAGAACTGAATCTCCGTACCTCAGCGTTCATCCTGGAGAGCTTGAGCGATCCCATACGCATTCAGATCGATCATCGTGTCGATGACGTCGAGACATTGCGCCCGTGTCGGGGCGTCGCTCTGGCGGTAAAGCCGGAGCAAGATGCGTATCAAGTTTTGCCCCATAGCGGCGTGGCCGGTTCTGACATCGCCAAGATTTGCGGCTGCGACGGCAACGGCACGTTGGCAAGCAGTGAGCGTCGCTGGGGGAAGCCGTGATCTCGCTACGGCGAGCCCGTCGATGAGGTCTTCCATATGGTCGACGAAGGCCGCGCTTCCGATGAACTTTTCGATTAGTTCGTCGACGTCAGGCGTCCCCGTTTCTGGAAGGCGTCGCATACTTCGTGCGGCCGCCTGGCGAACTTCAGGCTCGGGGTCATTGAAGAGGACTGCGAGGAGCTCCGTACTTTCAGAGACGTTCGCCGAAAGAACTTCCGCAGCTCCGGTTCTGGCGCCGGCTGATAGCAGACTGCGGCGTGATCTAGGCCAACCCAGTGAAAATCGACGACGTTGACGGGGGCGCCTGATCGCCCAAACACGCCTACACAGCCAGCGATCGCCAATATCGTCAGGTGGGGTGACGTCCGGAGGCAGAGGCGGGCGGAGCGCCCCGTGATGCCCGGCAATAGCCCAGATACGTCCTCCACGCTTCGCAATCTGCGGCGGGCCGTCGAGCATCCGTTGCAAGGTTTCAGCGAAGCGGTCCGGATCGCCCAAGAGCACGTCTGTCAGGAGTTCCTCCGTCGATGGAGCGTCAAAGACTTCGACTCGAGAGTCGAACAGACGTGAGGCCAATGTGAGGGCAATTTCGGGTCGGTGCTGCTTAAGGGCAACGATCGCCTCGGCTGCACGGGTACGAACTGCAACAACGGGGTCCGACGCTAGCTGCGTTATCGTCGGAAGGAGTGCCTCGGCGAACTCGACTCCGATGTTGAGAATGTTTGTTGCGGCGACCGCGGCGGCGCCGCGCGTCGAGTTAAGGCCGGCATTGAACAGATCCCCACCGTACAAAGCGGCACCTTCGCCACTCGCGATTGCTACGTCCTGGTCCGGGTCTTCTGCGCGAGAGTATTTCTCGACGAGGGATACCAAACGGGCATTCACGACCTTGGCCGACGCGATGGCGATACAGATGTCATGGCCCACTTGCTCGCCATATAAGGACGCTGCCAGTTCGCAGACTTGCGTAAGCGCGTCAACGTCGACGGCGGCCGCGATGTTACGGATGATGTGACCCATTGCAACTGAGGGGATTTCGGGTCCGAACCTGAGCGCCAAACGCGAAAACCGATCTGGGTCTTCGTTTGCCCGCTGCCCAAGCAGTTGCGCGAGTTGCGTCGCGCCACCAACTGGAACTCTCCCCCGCCAGTCTGCACCGTCGTGGCGGTGCCGTCGAAGCGCGCTAAGCCAGTTTTCGTCCGACATCCGCTTCGTGGCATCCGCCCCAATTGGAGATCCCACCCACTGCGCAGTGATCGGCTCCGGCGGCGTGGGAGCTTGCTCGCTGAAACGTCGACTCAGTTCACCCAAGCGGCGTCGGGCGTCCGGGGATGACCGCTCGTTATCAAGAGCCGAGAGCAGGGTGTATTGCTCGTATTCCCGATCGACGCTTGCCAAGTAAGGGTCTGTGAGAAGTTTCTCCTCGAGGCGCGCAAACAGGTCTCCAGAACAGGCCGCTGAGTGAGCGAGAATTAGCTCCCGAGAGGCCCAGTTCGGACTGTCTGCCCAGCCGAGCACTAGGTTCCTCGGATCACCAAGCAGCCACTCGACAGCCTCATCGGCGTCGCCGCCGGCTGCTCGCGTCCGACACGCCAGGAAACGCAGTTCACTGCTTTCCGCGTCACCCAACATCTGAAGGTGCGAATCCGAAATTGACCCCTGCTCCGCTAAGAGTCGCAGAGCTGTCTCTGTTGCGGCGAATATAAGGTCGTCGACCTTAAATGCGGTGTCGCGATATCGGACACCCCAGCGGCCACCTGTCGGCAGGCGGTTTTTGAACGATTGCTGGTTTGCAGTGGCAACTGCTATCACAAATGGCAGGACTTCGGTGACGAACTGCATAGGAGCCCGTGCTGCAACTTCCCTGATGATGGTCGCGCTCTGTGAGTCCAAGGAGATATGTTCCGATCTGAAAGGATCCATCGAGCCCGCAGCCTGCGACCTGAACAGAGCCCGTGTCAGGTACGCACCAATCATGCGCGCCGCAGCTTCGGGATGCTCATCAAGACCATAGATAATGGACCAAAAATCGCTGTTGACGGCAATCGGTCCGCGAGCGTCATCGATCTCACCAGCACTGATCAGTTCGACCGCCAGGTCGACCAATTCTGGCGTCAACGACCAAGCCACCAACGCGCTGAATCTGTTCCGCCACGACTCAGTACTTCCAATGTGGGGTCTAACTAATTCCGCCACGCGAGAAGCGCGTTGCCGCGCGGCGAATATTAATTGTTGTATGACCAGATCGGCCCGATCATCGTTCCCCAGCCAGGCCTCCCACCTGCCGAGCTCATCTGCGGCATCGAACCAGCTAGGTCCGGATAGTAACGTGCGAATCTTCAGTGCGACGGCGTTGTCGCACCAGGCGAGGTTCTCGAGGGCCTCCCAGTCGGCTGCGACCGGTTCGATCTGTCGCAGTACCTCGATAACGACCTCTTTGAGGTGCGACCGCACGTCCCCGGCGGCGAGGAGTTCGGCGACCACTCGGCGAAATTCCGGCCGATCCGTCGCGACGAGATGTTCAAGAATCTGGCGTGTCTGCCCACGTCGGAACAAATGTTGACCGGAGTCGGCGAGAAACTTGTGGAGATTGCCACCGCTGTTCACAAATCCGCGAGCAAATAGGTAGTCGAAGTAGGATTCGTGAAAAAACGCTATAGAAGTATCGTCACGTATGAGGATTTCTTCCGAAGCGAGAACACTTACAGCTTCAGGCGCGAACTGGTCAAGAATCGAAATCGGAGCCTCAAGAGACTCATTTGAGCTCATAAAATTGATCATCGTCGACGTTATGCCGTTCCAATCGAGGCTCCCCAGGCGGATCGCGGCGCGACGCCGCACTTCCTCTGTCAGCTCTTGATAGAGTTCCTGGCGAGTGCGATATGACTGTTGGCGAGCTTCGTCTGAAAGACGGTCATACACCGCGAGGTGCAACGGTGTTCGGAGCAGTTCCACGGTGTTAGGTGACGGCATACTCGCATAATTCGCCTGGAGATATTCTCTAACCAATTCAAGGGGCAATTTTGCCAGGGTAATACGCCCGACCGCATGTTTGCCACGTAAGAGACCTGCCATTCGCGGATCACGTTCGAGGTCAATCGTCCTCAGCACGAGTAGAAGTTTTAGGTTCCGGGCACGACTGATTTCTTCGAGAACATCGATGACTGCATCGAAGCTGTCCGGCGCCCTACCGCTAAAGATGCTCACGGCGTCCAGTTGATCGATAATAAGGATTCCGGGTGACTTATCGGCTACCCCGGAAATCAGTACGGATGGCGACTCGGAAAGTCCCATTTGTATACCGAGTTGGTCAGAAGTTCTGGTTAGAATTCCGTGGTCCATTCGTGCGACCGCGACAAACCATCCTTCGCTCTCGAGGCTAGAGGCCAGGCCGGCGATTACCGCGGATTTTCCAGTTCCCGCAGCGCCATCCAGAATCGTTATCTGTGGCGAGCTAGGGGAAGTTAGTAGTGCACGGAGGGTTGCAGACTCGGGTCGTGGAACCAACCCAAACCTAGGCTCTGCGATCTCAGCTCTGCGGTGCTGACGTTGCACAGTGAGATGCAGCCGATTGCCTACATTTGTATCTCCGGCTAGAAGCCGTCTTTGAAAGCCTTTCTCAACGAGGTGATTGGCTAGCTGTGGCGCCGTTAAGTCTTGATGCATATGGCGGTCACAGAAATTTCGGATCTCGCCAAGGATGAGATTGGGATCGCCCGAATAGAGTCTCTGGTAGGCGGCCACAGCGAGTCTCTCAAGGCCTGCTAATGAATACTGTTCGACATAGATTCGTTGTAGTAGCTGCCATGATTCGGCGCTGCTAAGATTCCAGAAGCCCGTGAGTGCATCGAATTCGGGAGTAAGTTCTTTTGTAAGCACGGCCTCGAACTCCGCCAAATCTTTCGTCGCGCGCGATCGTTCGGCCAACGTTTGAAAACTCAGGGCGTGCGCCGACGCTACGAAGCGGAAATTACGGCCAAGACCATCCTGAAGTTTCGCGGCGGCTAAAATTTTCTCGGTGTTGAGTCGGTTGATCGTCCAATTCTGCGAAGAATCTTTTGCTTGCTCTCCCCAAGTGGCGCCTTCGGTGTCAATTTCAAATTCTATGCCGGTTCCGTCAATTGAGGGTGGCTCAAGTCTGATGCGACTGGCCGTGCCGTCTAAAAGATCCGCGAACCGCAGAGCGGTCCAAAGGTGCTCATAGCGATTGCCGAGCTTGTCTGCCTCGCCGCCCTTCATCGCCGTCATAGGACATGAAGTCTATCTAGCTCAAGCGCCTGCTTGTTCGTCCCTGAGGCCGTATAAGGAGAGGCAGAGCCGACGACCTGATGACGGCGATGCTAGTGGCAGGTGTCGGGGTCAAGGTCGTCGATCTCATGCCCAAAGGGGGGACTGTTACGTTAGTCGCGAGCAAATGACTCATAGGCGGTCGTTTCGCTTGGCCACGGTCAAAAGGCGGCCAATAATTGGGGGTACTGGAACTGCTTCCTAACGATACCTAGTTGACCTGCTGAGACGTGGAGCCGATGACGGGAATCGAACCCGCGTATTCAGCTTGGGAAGCTGATGTTCTGCCATTGAACTACATCGGCCGTGTTTCGAAGGGCAAGGCTAACACGCGCAAAACCTCGCCTGGTGTGCACTCACACCAGGCGAGGTCGCTGCGTCAGAGCGCGGACACCGCAGGCAGCGGTGCGATCGGCACCGTCACCGAGGTCGTCGACGTCGCGCCGCTCGAATCAGTGGCGGTGACGACGAACGTGTCCTCCTGCGGCTTCGTGCTGAACCCACCCGGGCCGGTCGCATAGAAGCTCTGCGGCAGACCAAGCGGTTCGTCATACCCGTACGTGGTGACAACGATCGAGACCCGCTGACCCGCGACCAAGTTGAGGGTCACTTCGGGGCACAGGCTGCCGTTGCCGCCACAGCCGGTGACCGGGACGGCGTGTATCTGAGAGTCGTCGTTCAGCACGAGAGCGCCGGTCTGCGGCGAACTGGGGTCGAACGTTCCGCTGTAGACGATCATCACGGTGTCCACCGGCGCCTGGCTCTGGCCGAACGTGTACGTCTGTGTGGCGGTGGCCGTGAAGAACGTCGCGATGTAATTCCGTGTGGCACCGCGCTCGGGGAGTTGCGAGACGGCGAAGAGCCCGCCTTGGACGCTGTCGAACGTGCCCTGGGTGACCTGCGCGGGATCGGTGAGTGTGATGGTTCCGCCATTCCCACCGCCACCTTCTCGGGAGTCCTCGTTCGGTGTGTACACGAATGCCCCCGTGTTCGGATCGATCGTCACGGTGCCGTACTGCGTGGTCGTCGGTGCGCTATAGGTGATGGTCCCACCGTCAGGGTCCGTCGCGGTGATCGAGCCCCGCACCTCTGCCGACGAAGGATCGGCCGCGCCGACGTTCACGCCCGTGATCACCGGGGCGTCGTCGACCCCGGCGACGTTCACGCTCACCGTCGCCGAGCCGCTCGTCAAGGTGCCGTCCGTCGCCGTGTAGGTGAAGGTGTCGACGCCGAAGAAGTTGGCATTGGGCGTGTAGGTGAACGTGCCGTTCGCATTGAGTACCAGCGTTCCGTTGGCCGGCTGGGTGAACGAGTCGACATTCAATGTCCCGCCCGAGGTGCTGGCATCGTTGCCCAACAACGCTCCCGGAGTGAACGTCAACGGGTTGTCCTCCGTGGCGCTCAGCGAGTCGTTGGCAGCTACCGGTCCGTCGTCGACGGCCGCGACGTTGATCGTCACCGTCGCCAGCGCGCTGGTCGAACTCCCGTCGGACACCGAATAGGTGAACGAATCCGTGCCGTTGAAGTCGGCGTTGGGCGTGTAGGTGTAGGTGCCGTCGGCGTTCTGTACAAGAGTGCCGTTGGTCGGCGCCGCTCCGATCACCACCGTCAGCGTGTCGCTGTCGACGTCAGTGTCGTTGCCCAACAGCGTCACTGGTGAGAATGTCAGCGGGGTGTCTTCCGTGGCCTCCAGCGTGTCGTCGGTGGCAACCGGTGCGTCGTCGACGGCGTTGACAGTGACGGTGACTGTGGCGGTGACGCTTTGGGTGCCATCGCTGACCGTGTAGGTGAAGGTGTCGGTCCCGTTGAAGTCCGCATCGGGGTTGTAGCTGATGGTCCCGTCGCGGTTGATCCACAGATTGCCGTGTTCGGGCTGGGTGTAGCCCTCGACGGTGAGGTCGTCACCGTCGATGTCGGTGTCGTTGGCCAGCAGGTCGGCCGGGTTGACGATGAGCAGGCCATCCTCGTCGACCGCGACGGTGTCGTCGACCGCGACGGGGGCGTCGTTGACCGCGTTGACGGTGACCGTGACTGTGGCCGTGGCGGTTTCGGTGCCGTCGGTGACGGTGTAGGTGAAGGTGTCGGTGCCGTTGAAGTCGTCGTCGGGGTTGTAGCTGATGGTGCCGTCGCGGTTGATCCACAGAGTGCCGTGTTCGGGCTGGGTGTAGCCGTCGATGCTGAGGTTGTCGCGGTCGATGTCGGTGTCGTTGGCCAGCAGATCTGCAGGGTTGACGATGAGCAGGCCGTCCTCGTCCACGGCGACGGTGTCGTTGTTGGCGACGGGGGCGTCGTTGACCGGGTTGACGGTCACGCTGACCGTGGCGGTCGCGGTCTTCGTCCCGTCGCTGACGGTGTAGGTGAAGGTGTCGGTGCCGTTGAAGTCGTCGTCGGGGTCGTAGCTGATGGTGCCATCGCGATTGATCCACAGATCGCCGTGTTCGGGCTGGGTGTAACCCTCGACGGTGAGGTCGTCACCGTCGGCGTCGGAGTCGTTGGCCAGCAGGTCCGACGGCTTGATGACCAGCAGGCCGTCCTCGTCGACCGTCACGCTGTCGTTGCCGGCCACCGGCGCCCGGTCCGTCGGGGCGACGACGACCGTCACGAACGCGAATTTCCCATGCCCGCTGAACAGGCCGTGGAGATGGAAGTCGTCGCTGTCGTAATCGGAAACCCTGACCAGGAACCTGTCTCGGCCGCCGGTGAGCGCGAACTCGTTGTCGGCGTCGTAGGTGAACGTCCCGGTGGCCTGATCGACCGTGACGGTGCCGTGCTTGGGTCCGAACCACTTGCCGCGCGCCACCCGGTACGTCAGGGGATCGTCGTCGGGGTCGGTGCCGCCGAACGAGATCGGAACACTGACGTCGTCGTACTCGTCCAACGTGACGTCGACCTGCTGGTTGTCCAGGACGGGCCGTCGGTTGAACAGTGTCCGGCGCGATTCCCGGCTCGCGGCGCTCAACAGCGTCCACATTCCGGTGCCGGCAGGCGCATCGGGCGTCGCAGGACCACCCGGCTCGGCAGGTTGGTCCAGCTCGACGGTGGCTTTCGTGTCGTTCGCGGTCTCTACAGGGGGTGCGGTCACCATTGTCGTCGAGGTGACGACCTTTCGTGCCGGTCGCGATGTGCTGACGCGCGTCGGCGCGGCCGACTGTGCAGGCTTTTCGACGGCGGCGGGTGTGTCGGCCCGCTCGACGGTGGGCTCTTCGCCGGCGTCCTCTGTGGTCGAACGTGCCGGTTTGTCCGACTTCGGCGCCGTGGCACGCCGGTGGCTGCGCGACGGCGCATCCTCAGGCTCCGCGGTGTCTCCGTTCACCGCGGAGCTGTCCTTCTTGGTGGTCTTCTTCTTGCCGCGGGACGGAGAGGTGTCCGACGGCGCTGCATCCGGTCGCGACACCGACTGGTTGTCCGAGGACGAACTGCCCGACGCAGAGTCCTGGTCGGCCCAGGCGACGCCGGTCGCGCCACTGGCCATCGCAAACCCGACTCCCAGTGCCACAGCTAACCCGCCGATGCGACCTACATGCGTTCCGTGTGCGAGCACCGACGCGGCTACACGTGGGCGCAGAGAAGTTGTCCGAGCATCCATCAGAATTTCCCCCAATTATCAGCCCGGCGTTGGTATTTGAGGCACAACGGTGGAACGTGTCGACACGGTCGCAGCCCGGGCAGCAGCGCACCACAACGACACGCGGGATAGAAGAGAGACACCAGTCGCCGCGCTACGCGACCATCCCCGATAGCAAAACTGGTGACGAGCAGCAAGCTAACACGCGTTGACGGCTACGTAAGTGAATCTGCAAGAAATATCGGTATAGACGTAATATTTGCTGTGAATGCGATGGAAAGCCTGCGCGGAGGCGACCCCTTCCGTCGAGGCGCCGCCGCCTGCCGCCGCACCGAGTACCGCCGTTACGCTCGTCCCGTGCTGCTCTCCGACCGCGACATTCGGGCCGAGATCCACGCCGGAAGACTCGGCGTCGATCCGTTCGACGACAGTCTGATTCAGCCGTCCAGCGTCGACGTCCGGCTCGACACCCTCTTCCGCGTGTTCAACAACACCCGGTACACCCACATCGACCCCGCGCTGCGGCAGGACGACCTCACCACCCTCGTCGAGCCCAAAGAGGGGGAGCCTTTCGTGCTGCACCCCGGTGAGTTCGTCCTCGGCGCGACGCTCGAGCGCTGCACGCTGCCCGACGACCTCGCCGGCCGATTGGAAGGCAAGTCCTCGCTCGGTCGCCTCGGCCTGCTCACGCACTCGACCGCCGGCTTCATCGACCCGGGGTTCTCCGGCCACATCACACTCGAGCTGTCGAACGTCGCGAATCTGCCGATCACTCTGTGGCCCGGCATGAAGATCGGCCAGCTCTGCCTCCTGCGGCTCACCAGCCCGGCCGAGCATCCGTACGGCAGCGACAAGGTCGGCTCCAAGTACCAGGGCCAGCGGGGCCCCACGCCGTCGCGGTCCTATCAGAACTTCCTCCGGTCGAACTGACCCGAGTCGAGGCCGGGCGGGAATCTCTGCACGGCTAGTAATGTCATAAGCACTGGCGTGCCGGCCGCGCATCACCGTCGTACAGCTAACCGCGACGCGTGTAACGCCGTGGCTGGTCACGCCGATGAAGTACTAGTTGTCGGCGTTCAATCTGCAGGTGAGCCCGTGCAACGACCAGGCTGCAGCAAATATTTGGAGGGGTCGAGTGGACATCGTTCTTGGTGTGTCGATGACACCTACGACGGTCCGCATGGTGCTGGTGGAAGGCGAAAAGGCGGACGGCGTCACCGTTGATCACGACGTCTTCGACGTCACGTCCGCCGACGCTTCGGCAAATGTCGCCGAGCAAGTCGTCGCCGCCATCCAGGGCACCAAGGAAAGCGCGGAATCCGGCGGGCATCACCTCAAATCCATCGGCGTCACGTGGAGTGACCACACGGAGGCCTCCGCGCTGCGCGACACACTCGCCGCGCACGGCATCGACGACGTCATGCTCGTCGCTGAAAGCCATGCCGCCGCGTCTCTCGCGCAGGCGGTCGGGCGCGCGGTCGGATACGACACCACCGCCCTGCTCTTCGTCGATCGAGACACTGCGACGCTGTCGGTGGTCCGCACGGACGACGGTTCCGTGGTCAAGGTGCTCAGCCGCTCGCTGCACAGCGCCGACGCCATGGCGGTGCTGACCGAGATGGCCCACGCAGTCGCCGCGCAGGACGCCCCGCCGCAGGGCATGTTCGTCGTCGGCTCCGGTGTCGACGTCAGCTCGGTGAAGTCTCACCTCGAACACCTCGTCTCCCTCCCCGTCAGCGCACCCGACGACGCGGAACTGGCCCTGGCGCGGGGCGCCGCCCTCGCGTCGGCCGCCGCGCCCGCCTTCGAGGCCACGACCGTCGGGTTGGCCTACTCGCAAGATCCCGACGGCGCTACCGCAGGTTCGGTCTATGCCGGGCTCGCCGCTGCGGAGACCCAGCTCGCGCCGGTCGGTGCCGAGGCGGTCGACGAGTTCGCGGCCACCGAGATGCGTGAGACCGAAGAGGGGCGCAAGCCCTTCCTCCTGGTCGGCAGCGCGTTGACGTCAGTGTTCGTCATCGGCGTGGTCGCGCTGGTCATCTCGCTCGCGGTCAGCATCCGCCCGACGGTCGACTCGCGGCCCAGCCCAGCGCAGGCCGCCATCGTGCCGAGCAGCCAGGCACCCGCGCCCGCACCGATCGAACAGGCCGCCCAGGTGCCTGCCGATCCGCCGCCGTCGGCCGAGACCATCAAGCCGCCGGTGCCGGTCGCGGTGCAGCAGACGCCCCAGCAGGCGCCGCGCACCGTCTATGTCGAGCAGGCACCCGCACCGGCTCCCGCCGCCCCAGCACCGGCACCCGCACCAGCGGCCCCGGCACCCGCGCCGGTCCCGGTGGCGCCGCCGCCCGTCGTCGCACCGGTCCCCGCGCCCGTTGTGGTGCCGCGGCCGATCATCGTCGTGCCGCAGCGGCAGTGGCCGGTGTTCTCGCCGCCGAAGCCCGCGTGGACGTGGCCGAGCAAGCCGGAAGCGCCTGAGCCGGAAGAACCGGAGACCCCGCCGTGGACGCCGCCGGTGACTCAACCGCAGGTGCCGCAGGTGCCCCAGGTCCCGCAGACGCCGCAGTGGCCGGGCTCCAACTCCGGTCCGAGCAGCGGTCGGAGCAGTGCCGATTACGGTTCCGGTGGTTATGGCAGCTCGGGCGGGTATGGCGGCTCGGGTGGCTACGGCGGCTCGGGTGACTCGGGTTCGTCGTCGCGCGGTAGCTCGGGTAGCGGCTCCTCCGGCGGGGAGAAGTGCTTCCTGATCTTCTGCGCACCCGGTGGTGGCCGCGGCTGACAGCCGGCCGACCGCCTGTCGCACGCGAACGTGCATCCGCGGCTGTGACCAGCCGCGGGTCACGACCCTGAGTGCGCTGTGGCAGCACGGGACCGTCACCTCCCGTTGATCTCGCGGCCAGTGTCACGTTCCGATCGCCTCATTCCGGGTAGCTACAGAGGCACTATGCGATGCACTGTCTTCGGTACCGGGTATCTCGGCGCCACCCACGCCGTCGGGATGGCCGAACTCGGCCACGAGGTGATCGGCGTCGACATCGATCCCGGCAAGATCGCGAAGCTGGCCAGTGGTGACGTCCCGTTCTACGAGCCGGGGCTGCCGGAGATGTTGCGCCGCAACCTCGATACGGGTCGATTGCGCTTCACCACCGACTACGCCGAAGCCGCTGACTTCGCCGACATCCACTTCCTCGGCGTCGGAACACCGCAGAAGAAGGGCGAATACGCCGCGGACCTGCGACACGTGTACGCCGTGATCGATGCGCTCGTGCCGCAGCTGCGCCGCCCCGCGGTGATCGTCGGGAAGTCCACCGTGCCCGTCGGCACCGCCGCCGATCTCGTCGAGCGCGCCGCTGAGCTGAGCCCGGAGGGGATCTCTGTCGAGATCGCGTGGAATCCCGAGTTCCTGCGGGAAGGGTTCGCCGTCCACGACACACTGCATCCCGATCGGATCGTCGTTGGTGTGCAGAAGGATTCGCGGCTGGCCGAGGATGCCATCCGGGCGATGTATGCGCCGCTGCTCGATGACGGGGTGCCGTTCCTGCTGACGGATCTGCAGACTGCGGAGCTGGTCAAGGTCTCCGCCAATGCGTTTCTCGCCACGAAGATCTCGTTCATCAACGCGATCTCCGAAGTCTGCGAAGCCGCAGGCGCCGACGTGACGACGCTGGCCGATGCACTGGGTTACGACGCGCGTATCGGACGACGATTCCTCAACGCGGGCTTGGGTTTCGGAGGTGGCTGCCTGCCCAAGGACATCCGGGCGTTCATGGCCCGTGCCGGCGAACTCGGCGCCAACCAAGCGCTGACGTTCCTTCGCGAGGTAGACAGCATCAACATGCGCCGCCGCACCCGCATGGTCGAACTCGCCACCACCGCGTGCGGCGGCTCTCTGCTCGGCGCGAACGTCGCTGTTTTGGGTGCAGCGTTCAAACCCGAGTCCGACGACGTCCGGGATTCGCCCGCTTTGAACGTGGCCGGATTGCTCCAGCTCAACGGTGCAACCGTGTCCGTCTACGACCCCAAGGCGATGGAGAACTCCCGCCGGCTCTTCCCGACCCTGACCTATGCGACGTCGGTCGCCGAGGCCTGCGACCGCGCCGACGCCGTGCTGGTGCTGACCGAGTGGGCCGAGTTCGTCGACCTGGACCCCGAAGAGCTCGCCGGCACCGTGCGCACCAAAGTCGTTGTCGACGGCCGTAATTGCCTCGACGCACAGCGGTGGCGGCAGGCCGGCTGGCAGCTCCATGCGTTGGGTCGACCGGCTGGCTAAGCTCGGGTGATGTCCCGATTCCGACATCGGCTCCGATGGCTGGTTCTGCACGGCATCGTCCGTGGCCTGTCCACAGTCGGCGCGCGGCGTGGGGATCCGCAGGCGCGGCTGATCGCCGACCCCGCAGTGCGGGCCGATCCGGCGGCGTTCGCCGACGAGATGCGCGCCCGCGGCCCCGTCGTACGCTCCCGCACGGCGCTGATGACGTTCGACCACGCCGTCGCCAACGAGGTGCTGCGGTCCGACGACTTCCACGTCATGAGTCTCGGCGCCGGCCTGCCGGCGGTACTGCAACGCATCAACGAGAAGACAAGCACCGGGCTGCTGCACCCGATCGAGCCGCCGTCACTGCTGTCGATCGAGCCGCCCGACCACACCCGGTGCCGCAAGATGGTGTCGTCGGTGTTCACCACCCGCGCGGTTGCCGCGCTCCATAATCGCGTGCAGGACACGGCGGACCAGCTCCTCGACCGTTTGGAGGGGAGAAGCGGTGTCGTCGACGTCGTCGACGCCTACTGCGCCCAGCTGCCGGTCGCCGTGATCAGCGACATCCTGGGTGTGCCCGAGGCGGACCGGCAGCAGATCCTGAAGTTCGGCGAACTCGCCGCCCCGAGCCTGGACATCGGCCTGTCCTGGAAGCAGTACCAGAGCGTCCACGAAGGTCTCGTCGGGTTCAACGAGTGGCTCATCCACCACCTCGACGAGCTGCGCCGCAACCCCGGCGACGACCTGATGAGCCAGCTCATCCAGGCCAGCGCCCAGGCCGAGGCGGGCGCCCAGCTCTCGCAGCGGGAACTGCTGGCCACCGCCGGCCTCGTCCTGGCTGCGGGGTTCGAGACGACGGTGAACCTGCTCGGCAACGGCATCCGGATGCTGCTGCAGACACCCGGCCACCTCGAGACGCTGGCGGCCCGCCCCGAGCTGTGGCCGACTGCCGTCGAAGAGATCCTCCGACTCGACTCACCGGTGCAGATGAGCGCCCGCTTCGCCCGCAGAGACGTCGACATCGCCGGCACCCGCATCAGGCGGGGCGAGCTGATCATCCTCCACCTCGCCGGGGCGAATCGCGATCCCAAGGTTTTCACCGATCCGCACCGGTTCGACATCGAACGCGAGAATGCGGGCAAGCACCTGTCCTTCTCCGGCGGACGGCACTTCTGCCTCGGCGCCGCGTTGGCCCGCACCGAAGGTGGAGTGGGGTTGCGGACCTTCTTCGAGCGCTACCCCGGTGCGCAACTCGCCGGCACAGCCCAGCGGCGGGACACCCGTGTACTGCGCGGGTGGTCAACATTGCCGATCACGCTTGGGAGCGCGCGCACCGCGCTAGCGTGAAGAGGTGGACTTCCGAGCAGCTCTGCTCGAGCAGACTCGAGCTTTCGGCGATCTGATCCGGACGGGAGACCCGGCGACGCCGGTGCCGACCTGCGGGGACTGGAACCTCAAACAGTTGTTCCGCCATGTCGGACGCGGAAACCGTTGGGCCGCACAGATTATCCTCGAGCGCCGCAACCAGGAGCTCGATCCGAGGGACGTACGCGACGGCAAACCGCCGGACGATCCCGATGCGGCGGCGGACTGGCTGATCGCGGGGGCCGAACTGATCAGCAACGCGATCGACCGCGTCGGCCCCGAGACCCGCGTGTGGACATTCGTCGGGCCCCGGCCGGCGGGCTGGTGGATACGGCGGCGGCTCCACGAGGCCACCGTGCACCGCGCCGACGCCGCTCTGGCGCTCGGCGTCCCGTTTGAGCTGTCACCGGAGCTGGCCGCCGATGCGCTCAGCGAGTGGATCGACCGGGTGACGGAAGACCGGCGGCGGCCGCCGGCACTGGACCGGGGTCGTTCCATACACCTGCACGCCACCGACGAGGAACTGGGGCCGACGGGGGAGTGGATGATCGTCCACGACGAGGAAGGTGTGTGGTGGTCTCACGACCACGGGAAGGGCGATGTCGCGCTGCGTGGACCGGCGAAGGATCTGCTGCTGGCCACGGTGCGCCGCATCAGCACCGCCGATGCCGGGCTCGAGGTGCACGGCGACACCGCCGTCTGGGACGGGTGGCTGGACCGCACGCCGTTCTGAGCGGCCTAAGCTTTCGATCATGACCACTTCGGAGATGGCGACCGTTCTCGCCTGGCACGACGCCCTCAACGCCGGTGACGTCGACACCCTGCTGTCGTTGTCGAGCGACGACATCGAGATCGGCGACGCTCACGGCGCGGCACAGGGCCATGGCGCGTTGCGTGACTGGGCCCAAGGGTTGGGCCGCACGATCGAACCCGGCCGCATCTACGTGCACGACGGCGTCGTCGTGGTCGAGGAGAAGGTCGATGGTTCGGGCTCGGCGGCGTCGGCCTTCAGGGTGGTCGCCGATCACGTGACATCGGTGTTCCGGCATGACGATCTGGCCGCCGCGCTGGCCGCCACAGAACTCACCGAAGCAGACCTCACCGGCTGATGCGCGGCATCATCCTGGCCGGCGGTTCGGGCACGCGGCTGTATCCGATCACGATGGGGGCCAGCAAGCAGCTGCTTCCCGTCTACGACAAGCCGCTGATCTACTATCCGCTGTCCACTCTGATGATGGCGGGCATCCGTGACATCGCCGTCGTCACCACCCGCGAGGACGCGCCCGCGTTTCGTCGACTGCTCGGCGACGGGTCGGACTTCGGCATCAACCTCAGCTACGCCGTTCAGGACGAACCCGAAGGTCTGGCACAGGCTTTCGTGATCTGCTCCGATCACGTCGGCGACGACTCAGTGGCACTTGTGTTGGGCGACAACATCTTCTACGGCCCGGGGCTGGGCACCAGCTTGCGACGCTTTCACACCGTCGAAGGTGGAGCGATCTTCGCGTACTGGGTGGCCGACCCGTCGGCCTACGGCGTCGTCGAGTTCGCGGCCGACGGGACGGCGTTGTCGCTGCAGGAGAAACCGGCGACACCGAAGTCGCACTACGCGGTGCCGGGCCTGTACTTCTACGACAACGACGTCATCGAGATCGCGCGCTCGCTGCGCAAATCCGCACGCGGAGAGTACGAGATCACCGAGATCAATCAGCGGTACCTCGAGCAGGGCCGGCTCAACGTCGAGGTGCTGGCCCGCGGCACGGCATGGCTCGACACCGGCACGTTCGACTCGTTGCTTGACGCGAGCGATTACGTCCGCACGATCGAACGCCGGCAGGGCCTCAAGATCAGCGTGCCCGAAGAGGTGGCGTGGCGGGTCGGCTTCATCAGCGACGACGAATTAGCCGCGCGCGCAAATAAACTCCTGAAGTCCGGATACGGCGCTTATCTGCTGGAGCTGCTCGACCGCTGACCCGACTCGCGGAAATTTTTGATTGCCATACGTCCGTATTGCCCGTAACTTTGCTGTCATATTTGACGCCGAGGGGGGCTCATGGGGTGGGAGAAGTACGTCGGTCGTGTCGGGGGATTGGCCGTCGCTCTGGGGATCGGCTCGGCGATCGCGGCGGTGCCGGGGGTGGCGTGGGCAGATTCCGACGACACCCCGTCGGTGAGTGCGCCCGCCGGCGCGTCGAAGGCGTCGGCGGATACGCGGGCTGACAGATCGGTCACGAAGCGTGCGCGGGGTTCGAAACGGGCTCCGTCGACCAAGGACACCGACACCGACGCCGACGGGGCGAAACCGGTTGTCACGTCGGTGGATCAGGACTCTGACGCAGAAGCGCCCGCCAAGCGCAGGCTGGTCACGCCGCTGTTCACCCCGCGGGCAGCTGCCCAGAAGGATGACCGGAACGACGATTCGAAGCCCGCGGCTGCGCCACTGCTGTTGACGATGCTCGCGACGGCCCGCCAGCACGTCGAGGAGCGCCGGGCCGACAGGGCCGCTGCGGCGGCAACGTCGAGTGCCGTGCAGGCCAGCCCCGCCGCCGACGCAGATCCCGCCGACACCGAGATCCGCGGGGTGCCGAAGGGGCCGGTGGTTGTCGGCTCCACCGGGACGATCTATCAGGTCACCACCGATGCGGACGGAACCCGGGTCAGCATCGTCGACCAGGACGGTCACGTGATCACCACCAGCGACGCGTTTCCCGGTGCACCATTCGGTGGTTCGACCGCGGTCGCTCGGCCGGACGGCACGGTGGTGGTCATCACAGCCAACGAGCGCGAGACCCGGTCGACCCTGTGGTCGGTGAACAGTCAGGGTGAGGTCGCGAAGATCGTGACGGTCAGGGGGACCACCCGCACACCGGACGTGGGAGCCGACGGTTCGCTGTACTTCGCCACCACGATTCCGTTCATCTTCAGCCCCATCGGGAACATCGGTTACCGCACGTTCCGAGTCTCGCCGACGAATGCCGTGCGGACATTCGCGACGTCGACGAACGTGACCTTGGCGCCGGACGGCAGCGCCTATCTGACGTCCACCCAGTCGAACAATCGAACGCTGCGGGTATTCGGGGCCGACGGCACGACCAGGACGATCCTGCTGCCGGGGCGGGTCGGTTACGGCTACCCGATCGTCGATGACGACGGCTATGTCTACTTGCCCGTCACTGTCCAGAAGCTGTTCGCTGGCCAGGAAACTCAGCTGTACACGATGCACGGCACGCAGGTCTCCACGAAAACCTTGACGGGACAGCTGCAACAAGCTGTCGTGAAGAACGACGGCGTCTACATCGTCACGTCCACCTTCCCGGGCAACTATGACGTCGGCGACGAAGGTACCACGTACATCTACAAGGTCCTACCGACGGCCGTCGGTGATCCGCGGATCATCGCGGCGCGCCTCAAGCGCTTCTACGATGGGCGTCTCCAGGTGGCGGCAGACGGCACGATCTACGCGTTGCTCGAGAATCCTGACGGTCTTCCGGTCGTCATCATCAGCCCGAACGGCACGAGCCGCACCACCATCGACCTGCTCGCCGACCCGGCGGTGTCCGAGGGAGACGCCGAGCAGGCCACCGACCACGGCTACTTCACCTACATGTCCAACGGCGCCAGCTACCTCGCCGTGCTGAACCCCGACGGGTCCATCGATCGCACCATCGAACTCCCGGCCGGCACGACGCCGGGCTCCGTGTTCTACGGCCCTGACGGAGCGGCGTATCTCCTGAACTACACGCAGGATCCGGGCACTACCTATCAGTCGCGGGTGCTGTTGACCCTGTCGAACGACACGTTCTCGCCCCTTCTCAACCCAGGGTCGGATTACGACTCCTCGCGCAGCATTCAATTCGGCCCCGATGGCAGCGGATACCTGTTGGTCCGTCCGGATTCTGGGGTTGGAGTGAAGATCGTCGGCTTCGACGCGTCAGGGTTGACGGGGACGGTTCTCACAGTCATGGACAGCCGTCAGTTCCGTAACAAGATCAGTCCCGATCAGGCGCTGGCATTCGCTGCTGACGGCACCGCCTATATCGCCACCGACGATCCCGACGGCCCTGCGGTGTATGCACTCACCAAGGCCGGGGTGACCAAGGTCCTCGACCTCGCCGGTACGCCACCGGCCTCCGGTGCCGTCATCGGACCCGACGGCACGGTGTACGTCACCACCGGTACCGCCGACGGCTTCACCATCGTGCGGACCATCGCGCCGCCGAACGCAGTCTGAACATGAACCACCACAACACAATCGGAGGGCGCATGGGGTTCGAGAAGTACGTCGGCCGCGTCGGGGGGCTTGCCGTGGCGCTGGGCATCGGATCGGCGATCGCCGCGGTGCCGACCGTGGCGTGGGCGGACACCGACGACACTCCCTCGGTGAGTGCGACTGCCGGTCCCTCGAAAGCCTCGGCGGACAAGCCTGCTGAGAAGTCCGCAAAAAAGCGGGGCTTTGGCGCCAAGCGTGCCGCGACGACGAAGACCACCGAGAGTGAAAGCTCTGACGACTCGCAGAAATCTGTTGCAGCGCCGAAAGACGACGACGCGGAGGCAAAGAAGGACGTCGAGACGCCAGCCGGCAGCCGGCTGTTCAAGCCGCTGTTCACGCCGCGGACCGCAACACCCCGGGACGACGACTCCGAACCACCCGCGGCGGCGCCGCTGCTTCTGACGATGCTCGCGACCGCCCGGCAGCAGGTCGAGGAGCGCCGGGCCGACAGGGCCGCAGCAGCGGCGACGTCCAGTGTTGTGCAGGCGAGCCGATCCGTAGTGGCCGACCCCGCCGACACCGAGATCCGCGGCATGCCACAGGGACCCGTGGTCGTCGGCTCGACAGGCACTATCTATCAGGTCACGCGCGACGCGGATGGAATCCGGGTCAGCGTCGTCGACAGCGACGGTCACGTGATCACCACCAGCGATGCGATCGCCGGCACATCGGGCTCGTCGATCCCGGTCTCAAGGACGGATGGCTCGCTGGTGGTCGTCACGACCAACGACCGCGCCACCCGCTCCACGCTGTGGTCGGTGAACGGCCAGGGCGAGGTCACGAAGATCGCGACAGTCGCCGGATTCACCAGCGGAAGGCCGCAGGTGGGGGTCGACGGTTCGCTGTACTTCGACACGAACATCCCCTTCATATTCAGCCCCATCGGCAACATCGATTACCGCACGGTCCGCGTCTCGCCGACTAACACGGTGCGGACGTACGCCTCCAATACGAGCGTGACGCTGGCGAACGACGGCAGTGCATATCTGGTGTCGTCCCAGTTCGGCAGTCGGACGCTGCGTGCCATCGGCCCAGACGGGAAGACCAAGACATTCCTGCTGCCCGGTGGCGCTGACGGCATGGAACCGATCCGCGGCGAGGACGGATACATCTACTTGCCCGTCGCAGTCCGAACGCTGTTCGGCGGCAAGACGACCCGCATCTATACGTTGCGCGACGGCGACGGCACGATACGTACCGTGGCGGGTCTGCCGAGCATCTACACCGTGAAGAACGACGGCATCTACCTCGCGACCGTCACCTATCCCGGGAACGTCGACCAGGGTGAGGGTTCCACCTCGATCTACAAGATCAACCCGACCGCGATCACCACGCCGAGGATCATCGACGCACGCCTTCGCAGCCTCCAGGTCGGTGCGGACGGCACTGTCTACGCGACGATCAAGGACCCGGCCAGCACACCGGTCGTCGTCATCAGTCCCGACGGCACCAGCCGCAGCACCGTACAACTGCCTGGTGTCGCACCGTCATTGGGTTCCTTCGACCGAATCCTCGGCGCGGGAGAACAGACCGACGATCTTGGGTACGTCACCTACACCGCCAACGGCGCGAATTATCTTGCGGTGCTCAACCCTGACGGTTCGGTCAACCGCACCATCGAGCTGCCCGAGGGCACCGTGCCGGGTGAGGTCTTCTTCGGTCCCGACGGTGCGGCCTATCAGATCAATCAAGTGAGGGACCTCGGCGCTGCCGCTACTGCGGAGATCTTGCTCACGCTGTCCAACGACACGTTCTCGCCCGCCCTGCATGGCCCGCTACTCGGGAGTTCGACCGACGTCCAGTTCGCCCCCGACGGCAGCGGGTATCTGATGTTGCGCAACGATCCGGCAGCCGGCGCTCAGTTCGTGGGGTTCGATGCCGCAGGTCTGACAGGTGTGACGCTGGTACTGACACATCCGGTGGAAACCGGTTACCCGGTGTATCCCCAGAAGTACATGGTCTTCGGGTCCGACGGCACCGGGTACGTCGCGAGCAACGCCCCCGACGACCCAGCGGTGTACGCATTCACCACGACCGGAGTGACCAAGGTGCTCGACCTCGACGACGGCACGCGCCCGACGGCCATCCCCGTCGTCGGCCCCGACGGCACCGTCTACGTCACCACGGTCAGCGCCGACGGCTTCACCACCGTGCACACCATCGCGCCCGTCGTCTAGCTCGCGGCACGGTTCGGCGTGGCCAGCACCGCCGCGATACCGGTCGTCAGCGGCACCGACAGGGCCAACGCGATGCCGCCGACCGCCGACCGGGCGATCTCGATCGCCACGCTCTCACTGGTGAGCACGTCGCCCAGCGATCGGTTGGCCACGCTGAACAACAGCAGCAGCGGCAACGCACTGCCCGCGTAGGCGAGCACCAGCGTGTACACGGTGCTGGCGATGTGATCGCGACCCACCCGCATCGCGCCCACGAAAACGGCACGGCGGCCGGCAGATTCGACCCCGGCGAGTTCGAAGACGGCCGACGCCTGAGTGATCGTGACGTCGTTGAGCACGCCGAGGGAACCGATGATGAAGCCCGCCAACAGCAATCCGGTGATCGACACGTTGCCCAAATACGCGGCGACCTCGTTGTTCTGGTCCTCCGACAATCCTGTCAGGTGGGCCACTTCGATTGCGGCCCAGGACAGCAGCGCGGCGAGCAGCAGTGAGGACAGCGTGCCCAGCAGTGCCGCACTGGTGCGCAGGCTGACCCCGTGCGCGAGATAGATGACCGCGAACAGGATGGCCGCCGACGCCACCACCGCGACCGGAATCGCGGGCGCTCCGTCACGCAACGCCGGCAGCAGGAACACCACCAGCACCCCGAAAGCGATCACGATGCCGACCAGCGCACGCAGCCCACGCCACCCCGCGACCGCGACGATCACGACGGCGAACACCGCGGCCAGCGCCGTCAGCGGCCACGTCCTCTCGTAGTCGAAGAACGCGTAACTCGTAGTCCCGGCGTCGTCGACCTGGCGGCTGACGCGGATGTCGTCGCCGACGGCGAGATGCGGTTGCCCGGGACCGCCGCTGAATTCGAGCAGCGTCGTCGCGCCCTGGTTCGGCCCGGAATCGATGTCGACGAGCGTCTGCACGCACTGGGCTCCCTCACCGGGCGCCGGGAGCGGATCGGCGGTGAGCACGGCGCCGGCCGAGGGGCTGCCACAGGTCGCGGTCCGGCTCGAGACGACGTGGCCCGCCTCCGTGGTGACCGCACCGCCGGCACTGTTCTGGAACGGCAGCGGGATGTCCGCCTTCTGGCTGCCGGGCCACAGCAGCACCAACCCGATCACCACCGCGACACCGCTGAGCGCGAGGAGGGCGACGACGATCTTCGCGGCCAGGGGCCCCAGTGGCGACGGACCACCCAGCGAGTGCGAATGGGAATGCGAGTGCGCCACCTTCGACAGAGTAGGCGGTGCGGCTGGGTGGGCCACCTGGCCTGCCGCCGAAATTGCTGCGGAACAGCCCCCTTCGACCGGCTTAGTGTTCTTGTCAATCGATCTGACCGGGGGTGGACGTGACTCGACGAGACAACAACACGGTGGCGATGAAGCGCGCGTATGAGTCGATGCTCTCGACAGAGGTCGCGCGCTTCCTCAGGGCACGCGGCTTCGTCAGAATCGACAACGAGTTCCGCCGTCGACGGGGAGCCCTCGACGACGTGATCGGCTTCCAGGAGAACTGGCACAACGGGTCTGTGCGCTGGCATGGCTTCTTCGTCAACGTCGGGGTGGCATCGGCCGAGATCGATTCGGCGTGTGCCGGACAGGGCCGGCCGAGGACCCGCGCGAACAGGTGCCTGCTGCAGCGTCGCTGGGAATCCCTGGTGCCTGAGCTGCCCTACGAATTGCGGATACGCCCGGACACGGACATGACGGCGTTCACCGAGCAGCTGTGCCGGGGACTCGGAATGTTACTCGACGCGCTCGAAAAGATCGACTCCACAGCGGCGTTGGTCCGATACGCCGTCACCAACAACCTGCTCATCGCCTACGAGACCACGTGCTGCTACCTCGCCGCGATCGACGACATCGACACGTTGACCGGTTATGTGGCGACTCTGCGGGACTGTTTCGGCCATCAGGAACGGTGGTCGAACTTCAGCCGTGAGATCAGGGCGGAGACGGGACGGTGGGCGTCGACGCTGAACGAGCGCGGCGTCCTGGGCCCGGTCACTGCCGATAGCTGACCAGGAAGTTACCCAGCCGCTCGATGGCGTTGGACAGATCGCGCGCCCAGGGCAGTGTCACGATGCGGAGGTGATCCGGTGTGGGCCAATTGAATCCGGTGCCCTGCACGACGAGGATCTTTTCCTGCAACAGCAGATCGAGCACCAACTGCTCGTCGTCGTGGATCTCGTACACCTCCGGGTCCAGCCGCGGGAACGCATACAGAGCGCCCTGAGGCTTGACGCAGGACACACCGGGGATGTCGTTGAGCTTGCCCCACGCGACGTCGCGCTGCTCGAGCAGCCGGCCGCCGGGCAACACCAGATCGTCGATGCTCTGATGGCCACCCAGCGCGACCTGAATCGCGTGCTGGGCAGGCACATTCGGGCACAGTCGCATGTTCGCCAGCAGGCTGATGCCCTCGATGAAGCTGCCGGCGTTCTCCTTGGGGCCGGTGATCACCAACCATCCCGACCGGTAGCCGGCAACCCGGTACGCCTTCGACAACCCGTTGAAGGTCAGCGTCAGCACATCGGGTGCGACTGACGCCATCGAGATGTGCTTGGCGTCGTCGTAGAGGATCTTGTCGTAGATCTCGTCGGAGAGCAGCAGCAGTTGATGCTTGCGCGCCAGCTCGGCGATCTGCTCCAGGGTCTCGCGGCTGTACACGGCGCCGGTCGGGTTGTTCGGGTTGATGACCACGATCGCCTTCGTGCGGTCGGTGATCTTCGACTCGATATCGGCGACGTCGGGATTCCAGCCCTGCGTCTCGTCGCACAGGTAGTGCACGGGGGTGCCGCCGGCCAGCGACGTGCAGGCGGTCCAGAGCGGATAGTCGGGCGCGGGGATCAGCACCTGATCGCCGTTGTCGAGCAGCGCCTGCAACACCATCTGGATCAGCTCGGAGGCACCGTTGCCGAGGAACACATCGTCGATGTCGAAGCGGGGGAATCCGTCGACGAGCTCGTACCGGGTGAACACGGCGCGGCGGGCGCTGACGATGCCCTTCGAATCCGAGTAGCCCTGCGCGTAGGGGAGGGCGGCGATGATGTCGCGCATGATGACGTCGGGCGCCTCGAAGCCGAACGGCGCGGGATTGCCGATGTTGAGCTTGAGGATGCGGTGGCCCTCGGACTCCAGCCGTGCGGCGTGCTCGTGTACGGGCCCGCGGATCTCGTAGAGGACGTCCTGCAGCTTGGACGACTGCGTGAACTCGCGTTGACGCGCGTGCTGGCCACTTCCGGTCTGCCAGGGCACCTGATGCGTACTCATGCGTTCGATCCTCCCACGCTCTGTCCAGCAGATTTCCGACATCCACTAGGCGTATGACGCCGCACGGTTGGTGAAGTCCACCCACGTGCGTTGGAAGTCCCCAGGGCTCAGCGTCGTTTCCCGATATGGGCCGACGTCACCGAACAGCTCCGGTGCGAGCAGTTCCAAGGCGGCCGACTGATCCCAGAACAGCGACCGGCCGCCGTAGCCCGAGTTCTCCCAGGTGTCGATGGCCCACGAATTCGGATGGTTGAGCATGATCTGCTTGAGCGTGTTCGGCAGACCGGTCGGCCCCAGTGATCGCGCCATCTCCAGCGTCGGGCCGTAGACGGTGCCCTCGCACCCCGCACGATTGGGCGTCAGATCGCAGTCACTGCGCGGCACATCGACGAAACTGTGCGTCAGCCCGGGCAGTTGGTCGTGGAAAACCTCTGCGCACGAACGTCTGTCGTAGCTGCAGTTGAAGGACTCGACGGCTTCGAGATCGCTGTCGGCGTTCACCGGACGGCCCGAGATCACCACGCGCCCGATCCTCGCCCTGATCGCAGGCCCGTAATCCACGAACGACGTGAAGGCGCCGAGAAGCAGCACATCGATCCGCTGACAGCCCGCAACTGCGTCGACGACCTGCCGCACATAGTCGGTCTGCCGCGGAGTCGGCGGTAACGGGGCCGGTAGGAAGTTGTTGAGCCGATCCATCAGCTGGCGGAAGACGAGCACGAAATCCCCGAAGCTGGAGGCGATGTCGGCGTCGGATCGACCGATACCGGCACCGACGATCACGGGGATCGTGCGCTGTCCGGGTTCTGCCAGCAGCCGACTGGTCGCTGCCGCGCCCAGCTCCGGCGTCGTGAAACCCTCGGTGGTGACGACCGCTGCGACGTGCCGATTGCCGACGACCATCGGCATGGACATCATGTCGTCGATGTCGAGATCGGTGTCGATCAGCACGCACGTGTCCTGCGCGGCCCTGGCGTGCGGTGGGGAAGTGAGGGCCGAAAACGCCAAGGCCGCCAACGCGAGCAGGACTACCGCTTGACGAACGTGGGCCCTGTGTACGGGATCTGATGAATATCCGTACACAAGGCCCACGTTCGAGGAGTTACTTGCGGCCGGGGCGGCGGGCACCCTTGGCGATGCCGAGGCCCTTCACCGGCGGCTCGTCACCGACGATGCGGGCTTCGCCGCTGCCGGAACCATTGCTCGAGCCGTTGCTGCTGCCGTTGCCCGGCGGCTCAGGTGCAGGTGCGGGCTCCGGCTCAGCCGCGACGGGCTCCGGCTCCGGTGCCGGTTCGGCCTTCGGCGCAGCAGCGGGAGCCGCAGCGGCGGGTGCCTTCTTCGCTCCGGGGCGACGGGCGCCCGGCGCGATACCCAGGCCCTTGACCTCAGGCTCGGGCGCGGCCGGTGTCTCGGCGGCAGGAGCCGGGGCCTCGGCCGGTGTCTCGGCGGGCGCGGCGGGCGGGGCAGACGCGGCGGGGGCAGCGGCAGCCTTCTTCGCGCCCGGGCGGCGGGCTCCGGAGGCGATGCCCAGGCCCTTGACCTCAGGCTCCGCCTTGGCAGGCGCCTCGGAAGGAGCCTCCGCGGTCGCCTCGGCCGGCTTCTCGGCGGCAGGCGCCGCGGCCTTCTTGGCGCCCGGACGTTTGGCGCCGCCCGCGATGCCGAGGCCCTTGACCGGGGCGGCCGCCTCGGTCGGCTTTTCCTCAGCGGGAGCGGTCGTCGACGCCGCGGCCGGGGCAGCCTTCTTCGCTCCGGGGCGCTTGGCCCCGCCGGCAATGCCCAGTCCCTTGGCTTCGACGGGCTTTGCTTCTGCCGGTGCGGTGTCGGTTTTCGCTTCGGCAGGTGCGGGCGCCTCGGGCGCCTTCTCCTCGACGACCTCGGCGGGGGCCGACGCCTCGACGCGAGCCGCGCGCTGCTCGGCTTCCTTGGCCGCGGTGCCCTTCTCGGGCAGCGTGACGCCGGTCTTGTCGAGCGAGCCCAGCAGCAGCTGCGCGACGTCGAGAACTTCCGGCGTCTTCTCCAGGCTGCGCGTCGACGTCACGTCGTCGACACCGTCGGTCATCATCACGCGACAGAACGGGCAGCCGGTCGCGATCGCCGATGCGCCGGTGTCGACGGCCTCCTCGGAGCGTTCGACGTTGACGCGCTTGCCGATGTGCTCTTCCATCCACATGCGGGCACCACCGGCGCCGCAGCACAGGCCGCGCTCGGCATGGCGGGGCATCTCGGTCAGCTTCGCGCCCGACGCGCCGATCAGCTCACGCGGCGCCGAGTACTCCTTGTTGTGGCGGCCCAGGTAGCAGGGGTCGTGGTAGGTGATGTCCATCCCACCATCGGCCTGCTTGACCGGGATCAGCTTCTTGTCCCGCACCAGCCGGTTCAGCAGCTGGGTGTGGTGGAGCACCGTGTAGTTGCCGCCGACCTGCGGGTACTCGCGGCCCAGCGTGTTGAAGCAGTGCGGGCAGGTCACGACGACCTTGCGGTCCACCCGCTCGACGCCCTCGAACAGCCCGTTGAGGGTCTCGACGTTCTGCGCCGCCAACTGCTGGAACAAGAACTCGTTGCCGGAGCGGCGTGCGGAGTCGCCGTTGCAGGTCTCGCCTTCGCCCAGCACCAGGTACTTCACTCCGGCGGTGGCCAGCAGCTCGGCGACGGCCTTGGTGGTCTTCTTGGCCCGGTCCTCGTAGGCGCCGGCGCAGCCGACCCAGAACAGGTACTCGTAACCGGCGAACGACTCGACGTCCTTGCCGAACACCGGCACATCGAAGTCGACCTCGTCGATCCAGTTGGTGCGGTCCTTGGCGTTCTGGCCCCAGGGATTGCCCTTGTTCTCCAGGTTCTTGTAGAGGCCGCTGAGCTCGGCGGGGAACTCGGACTCCATCATCACCTGGTAGCGGCGCATGTCGACGATGTGGTCGATGTGCTCGATGTCCACCGGGCACTGCTCGACGCACGCGCCGCAGGTGGTGCAGGACCACAGCACGTCGGGGTCGATCACGCCGCCCTGCTCGAGGGTGCCGACCAGCGGGCGGGTCGCCTGCAGCGGTGAGTCGGCGGGGATGCGCTCGAATCCCGACTCCGGGACGTGCTCGTGGGAGTGCTTCTCGCTCTCCTTCTCGCCGCGAACCTCTTCGCCCAGTCCACCTTCGGGCGTGTTCTGCAGCGGCGATTCCTTGCCGTCGAGGAAGTACGGCGCCTTCGCGAACATGTGGTCGCGCAGGTTCATGATCACGAGCTTGGGGGAGAGCGGCTTACCGGTGTTCCACGCCGGGCACTGCGACTGACAACGCCCGCACTCCGTGCAGGTGGTCATGTCGAGGTAGCCCTTCCAGGTGAAATCCTCGATCTTGCCGCGGCCCAGCACAGCGTCCTCGGCGGGATCCTCGAAGTCGACGAGCTCGCCCTTGGATTCGACCGGCAGCAGCGGGCCCAGCCCGTTCGGCATGCGCTTGAACGTGACGTTGATCGGCGCAAGGCCGATGTGCAGGTGCTTGGAGTGCAGCACGATCAACAGGAACACCAGCATGATCGCGATGTGCGCGAGCAGCGCCAGCGTCTCGATCCACTCGTTGGCCGGCACGCCCAGCGGCCGCAGGATCGCGCCCATCAGCTGGGAGAAGAACGCGCCGTTGCCGTAGGGCAGGTTGCCGGTGACCACCGCGGCGCCGCGGACCAGCGCGTAGGTCCAGATGACGTTGAAGATCATGAACAGGATCAGCCAGGCGCCACCGGTGTGCGATCCGTAGAACCGGGAATCGCGGCCGTGCTTCTTGGGCTCGCGGACGATGCGGATGATCGAGAACGTGATGATGCCGGCCAGCACGGCGACGGCGAAGAAGTCCTGCAGGAAGCCCAGCACGTCCCAGCGGCCGACGATCGGGATGTGGAAGTCGTGGACGACCAGCAGCCCGAACGCTTCCAGGTAGACGGTGGCCAGGACGAAGAAGCCCCACATGGTGAAGAAGTGCGCGATGCCGGGCACCGACCACCGCAGCAGGCGGGTCTGGCCGAACACCTCTTCGAACTGCGTGGTGATGCGCTTGCCGAGGTTGTCTTTGCGATTGTTGCCCTCGCTGAGCGGCTGTCCGGATCGGATCAGCTTGGTCAGCCACAGCACGCGTTTGACCGCCAACAGCCCGACGACGACGATCATCAGCGCCCCGACGATGATCCTGATCAGCATCTGGGTTTCCACGCGCATCCTCCGGTTCTGGTTACCAGTGGGTAACTTAGACCATGTTACTGACAAGTAACTTAGCTCGCTGCCAGCTCATAGTCGCATCATGCGCGGAATCGGCGCTACGAAGGTCGCCCTAACTACCGGTTGGTCAGGAAGCGGGGGCCAACATCACGCGCAGCATGGACAGCATCTCCGAGCGCGATTCGGCCCCCAGTCGACGCCGGATCCGGGCGACGTGATGCTCCACAGTTTTCGCCGAGATGAACAGCTGGGCCCCGATGTCGCGGTAGGGCAGCCCCTGCAGCAGCAACTCGGCCACCTCCCGCTCGCGCTCAGACAGCGCCGCGGCGGGCCGTGCCCGCACGGTCGTGGGCCGGGCGGGCGTGGGCGCGTCGGCGACGTCGATCACCGCCTCCGGTGCTGCGACCGCCTGCTTGAGATCGCGGGCCAGTTGCAGCATCGCCTGCGACACCCGGGGATCGGTCGTGTGCAGCGCGGCTTGTCCGGCCAGTCGCGTCGCATCAGAGGTCTGGCCGACGTGCGCCAGCCCGCGCGCCGCGGCTGCGACCTCGTCGACGTCGACCGCGTCGGCGAGCACCCGCAGCCACGTCCGTCCGGCGGTGGCCAGCACTTTCGCCAGCGGCGAGTGCGCAGCGGCAGCGGTCAGCGCCTGGCCGTGCGGTGCCACGTCAGCGGGGGAATTGGCGAGAATGCCGGCGTGCACGCCTGCCCAGTGCAGGGGAACCGACCACAGCACCGGATCGCCGAGTCCGGCCAGCACCTCGAAGGCCTGGTCGACGGCGTGACGCAGCCGGTCGACCTGACGCATCCGGGCGGCGGCCATCCAGAGTTCGCCCAGCGGCAGGAGCGAGAACAGATCCGGCGCGCACTCGGCGAGCACCTCCATCGCCGCGTACCAGTGCTGCTGCATGGCGCCGGTGTCACCGCCGCGGCGGGCGATGGCCGTGTGCAGCGCCGCCGCCCACAGTGCGTCGCGACGATGCAGCTGCCTGCCGGACAGTGCGGCGACCGCGGCCCCGGCCGCCTGCAGATGGCCGTCCTGCATCAGAGTCCAGCCCTGCAGCAGGCGATGCCGGTGCGTGACGAAGATCGCACCGGTGACCTCGTCGCCGGTCCCCTCCGGTGCCCCGTCACGGACCGCACGTCCGATCACCGAACGGGCGCGCACCGGATCGCCGCCGTGCAGCGCGGCCAGAGTGACCAAGGCGGCCGGGGTGTCGGGGGTGACGAGAGACGGGCTCGCCTCGGTGCCGATGGCCTGGCTCAGGCGGGTGAGCGCCACAGGATAGGGCGCGTCGAGCGTCAGGACCAGGCCGTCGCTTACTGCGCGGGCCGCCCGGGCCACCGAGGTCGGCGGTCCCGTCGGGATGCCCCGGGTGCCGGCTCGAGCGGCAGGCCCGTCACCCGCCGCCATCGCGGAGATCGTCGCTGCAGCACCGACGTTGGCGTCGTCGTGGCCGTCGGTGGTCGGTCCGAGCCAGGCGAACAGATCGCGGGCCTGCGCCGAGTTGCCGTCGTGCAGCGCAATGCTCGCCGCGATGCGGACTGCGGCCGCCCGGTCCGCGGCGTCGGGGGCCGTCAGCATGTCATCGGCGAGGCGCGCCGCCGTCGCACAATCACCCGTCAACGCGAGCGCATCCGCCAGGTGGGCACCGGGCACCGAGCTGCCCGCCCGTGCCGCCGCCCGATAGAGGCGCACCGCGCGTGCGGGTGCGGCGGCGTCCTGGCCGGCCAGCTCGGTCAGCGCCGCTGCCAGTCGCTCGTCGCGCAACCCGTGCTCCGCCAGCCGCAGCGCGAGCTCCGGCGTCAACGTCGACGACGCGACCTGCGACGCCAGAACCGACACCTCGATGTCGTGGTGGCGCGCCGCGCCGGCGATGGAGGCGACGGCGTCGTGGACCTCGCGCACGAATCCGGGGGGAAGCGACGGGTCGAGGAGCCCGCTGGCGCGAGCCCGATCGACGGCCGCGCGGGCGGCATCGGCCGTTGTGGCCAAGCCGGCCGCGATGTCATCGGGGCCGAGGTCGCCGGCCAGCGACGAGATGAGCAGGGTGTCGAGCAGCGGTTCGTCGAAACGCCGGAGGCGTTCGATCAGCCCGAACCGGGCGGCCTGGCGCACGGCGGGGACACCCTGATTCACCGCGCGGATCGCAGGTCCCAGCAGAAACGGCAGGCCGGCGGTGGCTCCGACGAGCATTCGGACCAGTTCCGGCGCAGCGGGCTCGCCGAGAGCGGCGGCGGTGGTCCTGCCGACGTCGACCGGTGACAGCGGACCGAGCGCGATGGGAAGGTTCTCGCGCTCGAGCGCGAGGAACAGGCGACGCAGTGCCAGGTGATGCGCCAGAGGCTGCGCACCGATCACCACAGTCGCGTCGGGATCAGCGACGAGCTCGCTGAGCTGTTCGATGTCGTCGCCGTCGAGCAGATCGGCGTCGTCGACGAGCACCGCCGCGCCCTCGCTGTCCCCCGGACGGGGCGGCCGGGACAGCACCGGGCGGCCTGCGGTGCGCAGTGAGTGCCGCAGTGCCGCCAGTACGGTCGACTTACCTGTCCCGATACCTCCGGTGACCAGCAGCTTCGTGGCTGCCTGAGGGTCGCGCTCGACTGCGCCGACCACCTCTCGCGCCGCCGGTGGCAGATCGGTGAGCCGAACCCCCGGACCGGTCATCGCCGAGGTCAGGCGCCGGCGTCCGGGACGACCGTCGTGACGACCGGCGGCGCCTCCGTGGTGGGCGGTGCGGCCGTCGTGGTCACCGGTGGTGCCGTCGTCGTGGGCGGCGGCTGCGTCGTCGTCGGACGGGTGGTCGTGGTGCGCGTCGTCGTGGTCGTCGGCGCAGTGGTGGTCGTCGTGGTGCTCGTCGTCGTCGTGGTGGTCGGTGCCGTCGTCGTGGTCGTCGACGACGGCGCGGTGGTGTCCGTGGTCGACGGCGGCGGTGGCGGCGGGGGCTGGCTGACGGTCGTGGTCGCGATGCCGTCCGAGCCGATCGTCACCGTGGTGACCGGCGGCGGCAGCTCCACGGGCGACGACTCCGCGGGCGGTGTCGCGGTCTCGGTGACCGTGCCTGGATCTCCGTCCGAGCTGGTCAAAGTGATGGCCAGTCCGCCGGCCGCCAGCAGAGCCGCGGCTGCCGCGATGCCGAACAGCAGCGGCGGACGCTTGTACCAGGGCAGCGGCGCGGGCTCGTCGTACGGGCCGTCTTCTGGCGCGAAGGCCACCGGCGGCCGCGCCGGCTCCGGGGAGGACACGTACTCCGCGCCGGTGTAGGGCACGGGTTCGCTACCCGGATCGTCGTCCTGCGACCACGCGAGGGCGCGGAACGTCGCCGACGCGGCCCCGTCGTCAGCGGCCTGACCCGCGGCCAAACCGGCTGCGCCCGCGGCCCACGCCGCCGGCGCCATCGCGGTCGGCTCCCCGGCGGCGGGGGCGAGCCCGGTGGCGGCCTGCGCATCCAGGCTCTGGTTCGCCACCAGGGCCGCACCTGCCGCGACGTTGAGCGCCGACTCCGGCGTGGTGATCACCGGTGCTCGGAGATGTTCTGAAAGTCGTTGTGTGACAAGCGGTATCGCGGCCCCACCGCCGACGGTCGCGATGGCTGCGATGCCGGCCGTCGGGACGGCGGCACGCTGGAGAGCATCGTCGATGACGGCGAGAAGACCGCCGAGGGGCTCGGCGATCAGCTGCTCGAGTTCAGGGCGGGTGACCCGAATGTCGGACCGGACGCCGGGCAACTCGGCGGGCACCACCGTCGCGGTCTGCTCCGACAGCCGCTCCTTGGCCTGACGGCACTCGTCGCGCAGTCGGGCCAGCGAGCCGACCGCGGCAGTACCCGCCGGGTCCGCATCGTTGGCGTCGGCGATACCGGACAGCACGTGATCGAGCAGGAGTTGATCGACCGCGTCACCGGAGAAGTCCGGATACCGCACCGTCTGGCCGACCAGGTCGAGGTTCGCTCCCGCGTCGGCGAGGGTGACGCTGGTTCCACTGCCGCCGAGATCGACCAGGACCACCACGCCCTGGTCGGGCAGACCCGGCGCGGCCTGCAACGCGGCCAGCGCCGCGGAGGCGTCGGGAATGAGGGCGGCGGGCACGCCGTCGGGGGCGAGGATCGGACGGGACCGCAGCGCACCGCGCAGGGCGCCCAGCGTTCCCGGCCCCCAGTGGGCGGGCACGGCGATGGCGACCGGGGAACCGCCGTCGACCAGGCGCGCCATCGCGGCCAGTGCCTCGGCGAGCACGACCTCGCCGCGATGGGCCGAGCCGTCGGCAGCCACCAGAGGGACCGGATCGCCGACTCGGTCGACGAAGCCGCTCAACACCAGTCCTGGGTGCGCTCCGTCGGTCGGGACCCCGACCTCCGGGGCGCGGTCGGGATAGACGGTCAGGATCGACCGGCGCGTCACCGGTGGCCGCCCGACGCGCGCGGCCACCAGGTTCGTCATCCCGATCGACAACCCCAGTGGTTCGGTCATGGCGGTGCAGTCCCTCCTCGGCCCTGTCCGGTCCTGTGTCGCTGGACCGCACCCCACCTTAGTGGTGGGACCTCCGCTTGCCGGGCAAGCGCCCCTAGTGTCGTGCCCGCCCCTAACGGGACATCCCCTAATGGCCCCGGCGGCGAGGTGGGCACAGCACCGATCCGCCGAGACCGCTCTCGCCGATAGCATCGGTGCACGCACTGCTTCGAGAAAGATGCGAGGGAAGGTCCGGACGTGGCGAACTCACTGGTCGATTTCGTGGTGTCGCTGGTTCGCGACCCAGCTGCGGCAGCTGCCTATGCCGCCGATCCGGCGCAGGCTCTCGCCGACGCCCACCTCACCGATGTGACCAGCGCTGATGTGCAGAACCTCCTGCCTGTTGTCTCGGAGTCGCTGTCGATGGCGGCACCCGTTCACAGCTGGGACGCACTGGGCGCCGAGCACGGGATCGACACCGGAATCGACACCGCCAACGTCTGGTCCAGCGGAGCTGCCACCGCCGCCTTCGACGCGTTCGACGACCACGTCCCGACCATCAGCACCGCGATCGACGCCGACCATTCCGTGCCCGCCATCGTCGACCACCTCGACGAACCGTTGGATCTCGCCTCGACGGCGGAATCCCTGCCTGACGTGCCGTCGGTGCAGTTCGACAACCCGGGAGCCGATCACCTGGCGCTGGCCGAGCCGGTCGCGCAGGAGCACTGGACCCACGCTGTCGGCGATACCAATGACGTCCATCCGGTGAACCACCTGCCTGATATCGATCTGTTCCACTGATCCGTCCCCCGAAGAGCCCGCGCAGCCCCGCCTGCGCGGGCTTTTTGCATGTGTGAGCTGCGCAGACAGGGCGTTCCCCAGGAGCCCCGGCGCAGCCCCTAATCCCCTAACGGGGGACGAGGAGAATCCCGCATCGGGGTCTTGCAGTGGCGGGTGTCAGCCCCGTTTCCGGGAGGTCGCGCGGCCCATAACGTGGTCTCCAGATCGCCGGGCAGTCCGGTGAGACATCCCGAAAGGCACTCCCATGACGAGTTTGATCGACTTCATCCTCGACCTGTTCCGCAGCCCCGCGTCGGCCGCGTCGTTCGTCATCGACCCCGACGGCGCGCTGCGCGACGCCGGCCTGCCGAACGTCACCGCCGCCCAGCTCGCCTCTGTCGCCGCCACCGCCGCACCGGCCGGATACGCACTCGGCGGCGGCGACCCGATCGTCGGCCTGCAGCGTGCCGTGGCCGACCACCACCAGCTGGCCTCCAACTTCGCCTCGCCGTTCTCCCCCCAGACCTCCTGGGCCCCGCAGAACACCTTCGCCCCGAACACGAACACCGACCTGGCCAGCCACAACAACATCCCGCTCGCGAGCCCGAACCAGGATGCCGGCGCGAACGCCCAGAACGGCGCCTTCAACCTCGGCTTCGGCGACATCACCCTCGGTGACAAGAGCACCAACACCGCCACCAACGGCGGCGTCGTCGTCGACGGCGACAACAAGGGCGACATCGTCAGCGGCGACGGCGCCGTGCTCGGCAACAACAACGACGTCAACAACGGCGACATCCTCGCCGGGTCGGGCTCGCACGTCGCGGTGGGCCGCGGCAACGAGATCGAGGACAACAGCCAGCACGCCGGCGGTGACGTGGTCTCGGGCAACTCCGGCGCCGTGATCAAGGACAACGACCTGTCCGGCGGAAACGGCGGCGGCTCGCACGGCGGCAGCCTGCTCGGCATCGGCAGCGGCAACTCCGCCGGTGGCGACGGCGGCAACGCCGGCTCGATCATCGTCTCCGACAGCCACGCCAACAGCGGCACGCAGACCACCATCGGTGGCGACTCCGGAAGCCACAACTCGGTGGATGAGTCCACCAACACGTCGGTGCACACCGAGACCTCGCACGACACGTCGATCGAGGACCACTCCTCGAGCTACGAGTCGAACATCGGCTCGGGAAACGAGACCGCGATCGGATCGGGCAACCACACCGACACCTCGCTGTTCTCGGGCAACGACACCGGGCTCTCGTCGCACACCGACATCGCCTCCCACAACCCGGACGTCGCGTCTCACAACGACGTGGCCTCGCACAACGCGGTCGCCCCGCTCGACGTGTTCTGATCCACCCACCCGCTGGCGGGGACCGCACCGGTCCCCGCCAGCTCGGCGTTTACCGTTGACACCCAGAGCGAAGGCGAAGGAGGGGCCGTCATGACCCAACCGACCCGCGTGCTGATCGAACTCCTCGACCACACCAGGACGATCGCCGAGACCCGTCAGCGCGGTGACCTGGTCGCCCGGCTCTCCCGGGCGAAGGCCCGCGTCGAGGACCCGCAGATCCGGGTCGTGATCGCCGGCCAGCTCAAACAGGGCAAGAGTCAGCTGCTGAACTCGCTGCTCAACATGCCGGTGGCCCGCGTCGGCGACGACGAGTCGACCGTGCTGCCCACCGTGGTGTCCTACGGCGAGCCGGCGTCCGCCCGCCTCGTGGTCGGGCGCCCGGACGGCGACGAGCCCGAGCTGGTCGAGATCCCCGTCACCGACCTGGGCAGCGATCTGCGCCGGGCTCCGGCGGCCCGTGGCCGCGAGGTGCTGCGCATCGAGGTGACGGCGCCGAGCCCGCTGCTCAAAGGGGGCCTCGCGTTCGTCGACACCCCCGGCGTGGGCGGGCACGGGCAGCCGCACCTGTCGGCCACGCTGGGGCTGCTGCCCGACGCCGACGCGATGCTGCTGATCAGCGACACCAGCGCCGAGTTCACCGAGCCCGAGATGACGTTCCTGCGCCAGGCGCTCGAGGTCTGTCCCGTCGCGGTGATCGTGGCGACCAAAACCGATCTGTACCCGCACTGGCGGCAGGTGGTCGACGCCAACGCCGCACACCTGCGCCGTGCCGGGGTCTCCACACCGCTGATTCCCGCGTCGTCGGTGCTGCGCAGCCACGCCGTGGCGCTCAACGACAAGGAACTCAACGAGGAATCCAACTTCCCGGCGATCGTGAAGTTCCTGTCCGAGGAGGTACTGGGACGGCAGAAGGACCGCGTCCGCGACCACGCGCTCGGCGACATCCGCGCCGCCGCAGAACATCTGATGCTCGCCGCGCAGGCCGAACTGTCCGCGCTCAACGACCCGCACACCCGGGAGAAGCTGACCGCCGATCTGGAGGCGCGCAAGCAGGAGGCCCAGGATGCGTTGCAGCAGACCGCGCTGTGGCAGCAGGTGCTCTCCGACGGGATCGCCGACCTGACCGCCGATGTGGATCACGATCTGCGGCAACGGTTTCGGACCATCACGTTCCACACCGAAGCGGTGATCGACGCCGGCGACCCGACGTTGCAGTGGGCGGAGATCGGCGCCGAACTCGAAGATGCGGTGGCCACCGCGGTCGGCGACAACTTCGTCTGGGCCTACCGGCGCGCGGAGGCGCTGGCCGCCGAGGTGGCTCGCACGTTCTCCGAGGCCGGGCTCGACGCGGTGCGGATGCCCGACCTGGATCCGCGCGCGATGGGTGCGGAGTTTGCCGAGTTCTCCTCGTTGGCCCACCTCGAAGCCAAGCCGATCAAGTTCGGCCACAAGGTCGTCACCGGCATGCGCGGCTCCTACGGCGGCGTGCTGATGTTCGGCATGCTGACCTCGTTCGCCGGGCTGGGCATGTTCAACCCGCTGTCGCTCGGCGCCGGCTTCGTCCTCGGCCGCAAGGCGTACAAGGAGGACATGGAGAACCGGATGCTGCGGGTGCGCAGCGAGGCCAAGAGCAACGTGCGCCGGTTCGTCGACGACGTCGCGTTCGTCGTCGGCAAGGAGTCCCGCGACCGGCTCAAGGCGATCCAGCGCCAGCTGCGCGACCACTACCGCGACATCGCCAACCAGACCAGCCGCTCACTGAACGAATCCCTGCAGGCGACGCTGGCCGCGGCGAAGGTGGCCGAGACCGAACACGCCGGCCGGGTCAAAGAACTGGAACGGCAGCTCAACATCCTGCGCCAGGTCGTCGAGCACGCCGACAAGCTCGCCGCGGAAGGGTCACTAAGCTCGAAGAGCTAAACAGTCGGGCGAGCAGGACGGGACGGCACTGAGCACCAGCGACCGCGTGCGGGCAATCCTCGGCGGCACCATCGCCGCCTACCGCGCCGACCCTGCCTACCGCGACCGTCCCGCGCTGCATCACGAGCTCGCCCGCGTCGGACACCGGCTCAACCAGCCGATGCGGATCGCGCTCGCCGGCACCCTCAAAGCCGGTAAATCGACGCTGGTCAATGCTCTTGTCGGGGACACCATCGCCCCCACCGACGCGACCGAGGCCACCCGCATCGTCACCTGGTTCCGGCACGGACCCACGCCGCGGGTGAGCGCCAACCACCGCGACGGGCACCGCTCCAACGTGCCGATCACGCGGGACCCGACCGACCGTGGCCTGACCTTCGACCTGGCCCGCCTGGACCCGGAGGACGTCGTCGACCTCGACGTCGAATGGCCGGCCGCCGAGCTGATCGACGCGACGATCATCGACACCCCGGGCACGTCGTCGCTGTCCCGCGACGTGTCCGCGCGCACGTTGCGGCTTTTGGTCCCCGCCGACGGGATACCGCGCGTCGACGCCGTCGTGTTTCTGCTGCGCACCCTCAACGCCGCCGACATCGCGCTGCTCCAGCAAATCGGTGACCTGGTCGGCGGCTCGGCCGGCGCGCTCGGCGTCATCGGGGTGGCGTCGCGGGCCGACGAGATCGGGGCCGGCCGCATCGACGCGATGATGTCCGCCCGCGACGTGGCCCAGCGCTTCACCGCCGAGATGGACCGCACCGGCATCTGCCAGGCCGTGGTCCCGGTGTCGGGCCTGCTCGCGCTGACCGCGCGGACCCTGCGGCAGAGCGAGTTCGTCGCGCTGGAGAAGCTCGCCGGCGTCGACTCGACCGAGCTGACGAAGGCGATGCTGTCGGTCGACCGGTTCGTCCGCGAGGACACCACCCTGCCGGTGGACGCCGCCACCCGCGCCGCGCTGCTCGACCGGTTCGGGATGTTCGGCATCCGGATCTCGATCGCGGTGCTGCGCGCCGGGGTCAGCGACTCGGTGGCCCTGGCCGACGAGCTGCTGGACCGCAGCGGGCTGGTCGCGCTGCGCGAGGTGATCGACCAGCAGTTCGCGCAGCGTTCTGACTTGCTCAAAGCGCACACCGCGCTGCTGACGCTGCGGGAGATCGTCACCCGCAATCCGATCCCCGCGACGCCGCACATCCTCGCCGACATCGAGCCGCTGCTGGCGGACACGCACGCCTTCGAGGAGCTGCGGCTGCTCAGTGCGCTGCGATCCCGCCCGACCACGCTGAACCCCGACGAGATGGCCTCACTGCGACGGTTGATCGGCGGCTCGGGCGCCGACCCCGCGAGCCGGTTGGGGCTGACGCCGGAGACGGCCGACGACGGTCCCAGGGCCGCGTTCGCCGCAGCCCAACGCTGGCGTCGCCGCGCCGAACATCCGCTCAACGATCCGTTCACGACGCGGGCCTGCCGGGCCGCGGTGCGCAGTGCCGAAGCGCTGGTCGCCGGGTATTCCTGACATCTCGTCGTGCGCCTAACGTTTCGGCTGCGCCGAACGACTAACAGGTATGCGCTCTTCTGTGGGGATTTCGCTGGGATCGGCGAACCTCGTCGCCGTGACGGGCGGCCGGCCGATCGTCCGGCCCGCGGCGGTGACGATCCGGCCCGGCGTCACGGTGACCGGGTTCGTCGACCGCGTCGGCGACCCGGTGCCGATGCTGGCCGGGGACGGTTCCGCGCACCGCGCCGACGGTCTGGCCGCCGCCGCGATCGAAGCGGCCACCCGGCAGGCCTCCCCGCGATACCGGCCGCAGCTGGGCGCGGTCGCGGTGCCCGGACACTGGTCCGACGGGGCGGTCGCCGCACTGCGCGCCGTCGCACCGCACCTGCACGTCGTATCCGAGGCCACCGCGGCCCTGACGGCCGTCGCCGCCGGCCCCGGCCTGCCGGCGCGCGGCGTGGTCTTGCTGGTCGACCTCGGCGCCGGCGGCACGAGCATCACCCTCGCCGACGCCGGCGCGGGCTTTGCTCCGATCGGACCGACCGTGCGCTGCGACGAGTTCTCCGGCGACCTCGTGGACCAGGCGCTGCTGCGCCACGTCATCGACGGCCTGGAGCTCGACCCGGCGGGCACCTCCGCGGTGGCCTCGCTGCTGGATCTGCGCGCGGAGAGCCGGGCCGCCAAAGAACGGCTGTCTCAGTTGACCGCAACCGCTGTGGCCGGCGCTCGCGGCCCTGTCCGCGTGACGCGCGGTGAGCTCGAGGCGCTGATCGCCGAGCCGCTCGATCGCCTGGTGGTGACGATCGTCGACGTGCTGAACCGTGCTCGGGTCACACCGACGGCCGTGGTCACCGTCGGCGGTGGGGCTCGCATTCCGCTGGTGACACAACGACTTTCCGACGCACTGCGCGCCCCGCTGCGCACCACCGTGCATCCGCAGATCGCCGCAGCCACGGGCGCCGAGCTGTTGGCGCTGCGCAGTGTCGAGCAGCAGGCCGCGACCGTCGCGGTCCCGGCCGCCGCGACCATGCTGGCGCCTGCCGTGCCTGCGCTGGCCTGGTCGGCCGAGGAGGACGACGCGGTCGAGACCGAATTCGCCATGTCGGCAGCGGACACCGAGGCGGTAGCGGACACGGGTGCGGCGCGCCCAGTCGTGCAATTCGGCCACGGCGCCGAGGAGACCCCGGCGAAGAAACGCGTGGCTGCCCCGGTGTGGCTGGCCGGCGCGGCGTGCGTCGCAGCGATCGCGACGGCGGCGGTGATGCTCACCAGCCAGATCGCCCGCAGCGACGAGACCTCACCGGCATCGGGGATCAGCACGCCCGTCGCCATGCACGCGCTCGAACCGGCGGCGGCGCCACCCGCGGAGGCGCCGCAGGCCGACGCTGCCACGCAGACCGTCGACGCTGCGGCGCCCGCACCTCAGCCCGTCGCGGTCCAGGCCGCCCCCGCGCCGGCGGCGCCCCAGGGTCAGGTGGTCGCCAAGCAGGCCGCCCCCGCGCCGGCTCCCGCTGCGCCCGCACCTGCTCCGGCTCCGGCGCCCGCTGCGCCGGCTCCCGCTGCGCCTGCTCCCGTGGCGCCCGCGCCGGTGTGGCCGCGACTTCCGTTGCCGCAGTTCACGTTCCCTGCACCCACGCCGAAGCCCAGCCCCACGCCGGCGCCGTCGTCCACGCCGGAGCCGGCACCGTCGTCGTCTGCGCAGCCGACAACGACTCAGGCACCCACCAGCGAGGCACCCACCAGCGCGGCGCCCGTGACCACTACTCAGGCGCCCATCAGCGAGGCGCCCGCGACCACTACGGCGCCGGTGGCGGAGCCGACGACTGCGTCACCGTCTGCGTCTGAGTCTCCGTCTGCGTGACGGTGCTCGTGCTGGTGCTCACCGTCGTCGACGGCTGAGTCGTCGTTGTCGTGGTGGTCGTCGGTGCGGTGGTCTCAGTCGTGGTCGGCGTCGTGGTCGTGGTGGTCGGCGTCGTGGTCTCGGTGGTGGTCTCGGTCGTCTCGCCGGCCGTCGAACTCGACGTGAGGGCCGGCGCCGAACTCGAGGTCAACGGTGTCAGCGACGTGCTCGGCTCCGACGGCGCATCCCCGGTGATGGCCTTGGCGAGCCCGAAGATGATCAGCGCGATGATGACCGCGCCCAGCGCGCCGAACGCCACCAGCGCGGCGGGTTTGCGGTACCACGGTGTGGGCTGGTCGTAGCCAGCCTGATAGTCGTCCGGATAGCCGCCCTGCCCGTAGTTGCTGACCTGGGTCGCATCGTCGTCGGAGTAGTAGTTCTCGTCGTCACCGGATCCGTATCGCGCCACGAATGCCGATAGTAGGCTCTCGCCGCTACGTGCCCGGGTAGAGCGTGCGTGTCACGTTGGTTCTGGGCCGTTTGCGCGTCGTCGTGGTGTCCCCGTCCCCCTCGCCGTCATCGTCGCGGGTACGCGAGGTGCGCGGCGTCCGTGACGTGCTCGGCGTCTCCGAATCTGTCGTGGTGGGCGTCGTCGACTCCGGGTTGATGTCGGTGGTCATCGGTGGGCTGGTGCTGGTGATCGTCTCGGTGGTGGTCGGTGTCGACGATGCCGGTGCGGAGTTGCTCGTGAACGTGGGGTCGACATAGTTCAGCGGCGCCTGCTCGGGCTCGGTGAACTGGCGGCCGAGCCACAGTCCGCCGGCGATGAGCGCCGCGATGACCGCCAGCGCCACGACGCTGACGCCGAGCAGCGTCGAGGTCCGGTTGTGCCACGGGACGTCCGACGGATCGCGATGCGCGCCCTCGTCTCGATCCGGCCTGGTCACGGCCACCGATAGTAACCGCGGGCCGGTTGGGTCCGCTGAGTCAGCCGAGCTGGGGTGCGATGGCCTCGGCGAAGAAATCGACGTGGTCGAGGTCGGACATGTCGAGGAGCTGCAGGTACACCCGCTGCACGCCGGCCTCGACGAACGGTCCGAGCTTGTCGACGATCTCGTCGGGGGTGCCGACCGTGGGGGAGTTCGACCGCAGTTCGTCGACCTCGCGGCCGATGGCGGAGGCGCGGCGCGCGATCTCGTCGTCATCGCGGCCCGCGCACAGCACGAAGGCCGCCGAGTAGACGATCGAATCGGCGGGCCGGCCCGCCGCCTCGACCGCGTCGGCCACCCGGGCGAACTGCGTGCTCAGCGTGTCCAGCGGGACGAACGGGATGTTGAACTCCGCGGCGAAGCGCGCCGCCAGCGCCGGAGTCCGTTTGGCGCCGCCGCCGCCGATGATGATCGGCGGGTGGGGCGACTGCACGGGCTTGGGCAGCGCGGGGGAGTCGGTGATGTCGTAGTGGGTGCCGGCGTAGTCGAAGGTCTGGCCGGTCTCGGTGGTCCACAGCCCGGTGAAGATCTCCAGCTGCTCGGTCAGCCGGTCGAACCGCTCGCCCAGCGGCGGGAACGGGATCGCATACGCCTTGTGCTCGGCTTCGAACCAGCCCGCGCCGATACCGAATTCGACACGGCCGCCGCTCATCTCGTCGACCTGGGCGACCGAGATGGCCAGCGGTCCCGGGTGCCGGAACGTCGCCGAGGTGACCATGGTGCCGAGGCGAATGGTCGACGTCTCGCGGGCCAGGCCCGCGAGCGTCACCCAGGAGTCGGTGGGGCCGGGCAGCCCGTCGCCGCTCATCGCGACGTAGTGGTCGGATCGGAAGAAGGCGGAGTAGCCCGCGCTCTCGGCCGTCTGCGCGACGGCGAGCTGGTCGGCGTACGTGGCGCCCTGCTGGGGTTCGACGAAGATGCGGAAGTCCATGGGTTTCTCCTTGCGTCACAGGCCGCCGCGGGCGGCCTTCACCTCGGCCACCAGCTCGGGTGGGCCGTCGAACTCGACCTGGGCCTCGTCGCGGCCCGTGATGAACAGCAACAGCTCGCCGGGGTCCCCGATGACGGTCAGCGTCGGGCCGCGTCCCGCCGTCGCGAGCCGCTCACCCTGGGGTGTCTGCAGGACCACAGTGGCGGGGGCACGTCGCAGCGTCATCCGCGACATCATCGCGACCGGACGGCGCAGCGCGGCGACGGTCTGATCGTCGAGCGGCCGTGGCTCCCAGCCCGGCTGTGCTCGGCGAGCGTCCTCGTTGTGGATGAACATCTCCGCGACGTTGGCGATCGGATCGAGCAGCTTGAACGGTGAGTACAGCGGCGGCCCTTCAGCCACCTGATCGACCAGGGCGTCCCAGTCCGTCGCCGCCGACACCTGCTTCTGCACCCGGTCGGTGTACCCGGCCAGCGCGGGAATGAGGATGCCCGGTGCGGCGTCGAGGCGACGTTCCCGCACGACGAGGTGGGCGGCCAGGTCACGGGCGTCCCACCCGTCGCACAGGGTGGGGGAGTCCGGCGTGAGCGTGCGGAACGTGGACACCAGGGCGGCGCGTTCCCGCTGGGCGACGGTCATGGGTGCGGTTCCTTTCAGCCGAGCGCGCGATCGAGGTTGATCGCGGCGCTGATCAACGACAGGTGGGTGAAGGCCTGCGGGAAGTTGCCGACCTGATCGCCGGTGGCGCTCACCTGTTCAGCGTAGAGACCCACGTGGTTGGCGTAGGTGAACATCTTCTCCAGCGCCAGCTGAGCGTCCCGTAATCGCCCTGCCCGAGTGAGTGCCTCGACGTACCAGAAGGTGCACAACGAGAACGTGCCCTCTTTTCCGTCGAGGCCGTCGCTGTCGTCGTAACGGAAGACCAGGCTGTCGGTGACCAGCTGGCGTTCGATGGCGGCGAGAGTGGACAGGAACCGCGGATCGATCGGCGAGATGAACTTGACCATCGGCATCAGGAGCACACCAGCATCGAGGGTGTCATCGTCCTCGAACCGGGTGAACGTCTCGAGATCGGCGTTCCAGCAGGCCGTCATGATCCGTTCGTAGATCTCGTCACGAACTCGCGACCAGGTCACCAGGTCGGCGGGCAGACCGCGCTGCCGGGCGATGCGGATGGCGCGTTCCAGCGCGACCCAGCACATCAGCCTCGAGGTGGTGTTCGCCTTGTCGCCGTCGCGGACCTCCCACATCCCGGCGTCGTCGCGCTGCCAGTTGTCGACCACCCAGCCGATGACATAGCTGACGTCAGACCAGGCGTCGTGACTGATCCCGGCCCCGTATTTGTTGAACAGGTACACCGAATCGATCAGATCGCCATAGATGTCGAGTTGGAGTTGTTCGGCTGCGGCGTTGCCTACCCGTACCGGCTTCGAGTCCAGATGCCCACGGAGATGGTCGAGTTCGATCTCCTCGGGTGCGTTGCCGTCGATGTCGTAGAGGACCCGCAGCGGCCCCAGGCCATCGGCTTCCCGCTCGCCGCGGCCCAGCCGTCGAGACAGCCATTCGATGAAGGCGTTGGCCTCGTCGTTGAAGCCCAGGCGCAGTAGTGCGTACAGGCTGAACCCCGCGTCCCGCATCCACACATAGCGATAGTCCCAGTTGCGCTCTCCGCCAATGGTTTCCGGCAGGCTGGTGGTGGGCGCCGCGATGATCGCACCGGACGGCTCGTGAGTGAGCAGCTTCAGCGTGATCGCCGAGCGCTCCACCATCTCGCGCCAGCGGCCCCGGTAGCGTGACGTCGCGAGCCAGGTCCGCCAGAACTGGGCAGTCGCCTCGAACAAGGCGTCAACCTCCTGAGCGTCATCGGCGTCGGCATCGGGGCTGTCGAGCACCTCCAGTACGAACTCCGTCACCTCGCCGGTGCGCACCGTGAACTCGGCACTGACCACCCCGTCGTCCACGGTGACATCGGTACTCGAGGTCAACGTCATCGCCAACTGGTCGGAGCGGAAATCGACCCTGCCGGCGCGCGATGTCACCGCGAACCGCGCTCTGCCGTAGTCCGGCCGCGCGTCGAGGGCCATCCGCACGGTCGTGGTGCCTCGCACCGCGACGATCCGGCGCACCAGACGCTGTCGGTGCTCGGTATCTCCCGGCCGCAATACCGGCATGAAGTCGTGTATCTCGATCACCCCGTGCTCGGTCAGGAAACGGGTGATCAGCGTGGCCGATTCGGGCAGATAGAACTGGTGTGACCCGGCGGTGTCGCAGACGGGTGTCAGCGTCCAGCTGCCGCCGGCGTCGGTGTCGAGGATCGCGCCGAAGACACTGCCGGAGTCGAACCTCGGCGCGCAGAACCAGTCGATGGTGCCATCGGTGGCGACCAGCGCGCAGGTCCGCAGATCGCCGATCAGTCCGTGCTGCGCGATCGACGGGCCATCAGGCATCGGGTAGCCGCCACCCGCGAGGACCGGGCAGCGTCAGCGCGGATTCCGGTCCCCACGACCCCTGCTCATAGGGCTGCACCGGCGGCGGATTGTCGAGGACGGGTTGACACACCTGCCAGAGCCGGTCCACCTCGTCGCCGCGGGCGAACAGGGTCTGATCGCCGCGCATGACATCGAGGATCAGCCGCTCGTACGCCTCGAGCGCGTCGTCCTCGTGCTCGGAGCGGGCCAGGTCGAGCTGCGATCGCAGCGGTTCGACGACGGTGTCCGGGCCAGGACGCTTGACGTTGAGAACCACTGTGGCCGATGGTGTTTGGCCCAGTTCGAGGCCGAGCTGATCAGGCTCCGGTGCGTCACCGTCGAATGGGGACGGCGGTGTGCGGAACGTCACCGTGACGCTACGTCGATTGTCCGCCAATGCCTTTCCGGTGCGGAGGTAGAACGGTACGTCGCGCCAACGCTCGTTGTCGACGAAGGCTTCGAGTGCCACGAAAGTCTCGACCTGCGAATCGTCGGCGACATCGTCGTCGTCGCGGTAGCCGTCGAACTGCCCGAACACCACCCGGTCTGGGTCGAGCGGGCGCATCGCTTGGAACACCGCGGCCTTGGCTTCCCGCAGAGCGTCGGCGTCCACGGTCTCCGGCCGTTCCATCGCGACGAACCCGAGCACCTGGCACAGATGAGTGGTCACCATGTCACGGAAACACCCGGTGGACTCGTAGAAGCTCCCCCTGCCCTCCAGCCCGAGATCCTCGGGCACATCGATCTGCACGGACTCGACATGCTCTCTGTTCCAAGCGGATTCGATGATGGCATTGGCGAAACGCAGAGCGAGGATGTTCTGCACGGCCTCCTTGCCCAGGAAATGATCGATGCGGTACACCGAGCTCTCGTCAGTGACCGATGACACCGTGGCATCGAGCGCGCGCGAACTGTCGAGGTCGGTGCCGAACGGCTTCTCGATGATCATCCGGGCGTCCGTGGCGAGCCCTTCGCGGCCCAGCATCGCGATCATGGGCTCCATCGCCGTAGGCGGCACCGACAGGTAGATCACGGTCTGGGCGTCGGCGCCGACATCGGACTTGGCCGCGGTCACCGCCGACGCAAGATCCGCGCCGTCGTCGGCATTGGAGGTCTGAAAAGACAGGCGCTGCAACAGCTTCTCGACGACCTCTGCGTCGAGCTCGTCGATCGACTCGGACAGTCCGGTGCGGACCGACTCGCGGAAGTCATCGAGGCTGTCGGGTGCGCTGCGTCCCGATCCGATGATCGCGTAGTCATCGGGGAAGTGCCCGGCGGCGGCGAGCCGGTAGATGCTGGGGAACAGCATGCGGCGGGCGAGGTCGCCGCGGGCGCCGAAGAGCACCAGGACGAAGGGGGCGACGGTCATGTGGCGGACTCCTGGAGGTTCAACAGTGCGTTCTCGACGACTTCGGTGAGCGCCGGGTGGATCCAGTACGGCCGGCCGGCCAGGTCCTGCGCCGTGATGCCGAAATTCATGGCGACGACGAAGATCTGGATCAGGCTGGCAGCCTGGCCGCCGATCAGGTGGGCGCCCAGGATCGCGCCGCCGGGTTCGGCGAGCACCTTGCACAACCCGGTCGTGTCTTGCATGGCCCATCCGTAGGCCACGTCGGAGTATTCGGCGACGCCGACGGAGAAGTCGAGTCCGTCGCGCCGGCAGTCGTCTTCGGTCCGGCCGACTGAGGCGATCTGCGGGTTGGTGAACACTGCCGACGGCACGAGATCGTGACTGATCTCGCGGAGGTCGTCGGGGTGCAGCAGATTGTGTTTGACGACGCCGGCCTCGCGATTGGCGACGTGTTTGAGGGGGATCGGGGTGCTGACATCGCCGAGGGCGAAGATTCCCTCGGCGGAGGTACGGCAGTAGCTGTCCACGGCGATGCGCCCGTCGTCGTGGGTGTCGATGCCCGCCTTCTCGACATCGAGGCGGTCGCTGTTGGGGCGCCGTCCCGCGGCCACCAGCAGCGCGTCGGCCTTCACCGACGTGCCGTCGTCGAGCTCGATGCTGAGATCGCCTGGGCTGCCGGAGATCCCGGTGAGCTCAGTGCCGCACCTCACGTCGTAGGTGTTGCGCATCAGGTCGGTGTACACGTCACGCACGGCGTCGTCCTGCGGTCCGCCCAGAAGACGTCCCGACTTCTCGATGATCGTGATCCGGCTGCCTGCGGCGGCGAAGACATGGGCGAGTTCGGCGGCGATGTAGCCGCCGCCGAGCACCGCGAGATGCTCAGGTGGCGTGTCGCGTCGCATCACCGTGTCGGAGGTCTCGTAGGGCAGCCCCGAATCCGCGACAGCGTCGGGCACCACCGGGCGGCTTCCCGCCGCGATCACGATTCGCTCGGCCTCGATCTCGACGGTGCCGTCGTCGGTCGCGATCTCCAACCGGCGCGGACCCGTGAAGCGCGCCTGCCCGTGGTAGACGGTGATGAAATCGCTGTCGCGGCGGCCTTGTTCGCCCTCATCGGCGAGCGCGTCGGTTCTGCTGAAGACGCGATTCCGCACGTCCGGCCATCGCATGTGCGCGTTGCCGGCGTCGATATCGAAATGCCCAGCTGCGCCGACGGTGTCGGCGACCTGAGCGGTGTAGGACAGCATCTTCGACGGGATGCAGCCGTAATTCACGCAGGTACCGCCAAACTTGCGGTCGTCGATGATCGCGACGTCCAGATCGGCGAACTGATCGTCGATGACCATGTTGCCCGAGCCGGCCCCGATGATGACGAGGTCGTGTGAGTGCACCCACCGCCTGTTCCCGGCGGGGCAGTTCTAGAAACTCGAGACGCCTTCGGTGCTGATCGTCATGCCGTGCCCGGTGCCGTCGTTGGTGAAGGTGGTGCCGTCCTCGGTGGCATCGATGGTCCAGCCGAGCGCCGAGTAGGTGCTGTAGTCCAGCGTGACGGCGGGAATCGCGCCGAGGTTGCCGAGCACCCAGCTGACCCGGCCGTCGGCGGTCAAGCGCACGCCGTTGGCCGGCTCGCCCTCGACCTCGGGCGCATTGGTGAAGGCCGATTCGCAGCCGACTTCCTGCTCGTCCAGTTGGCAGCGGGTCTTGCCGGACTTGGTCTGGATGAAGACGTAGCCGTTCTGCGGGCTGAGCACCTCGCCCGATGGTGCGCGGGTGGTGGTCGACGGCGGCGCAGGTGGCGGAGTGCTCGGCGGCGGTGTCGAGCGGGTGGGCCGCGGGGTGGGGAAGTCCGGTTCGATACCGGTGTCCGGGCTGCGGGTCGCGGTGCCGTCGATCGACGACTGGCAGCCGGTGAGCGCGGCGACGGCCAACAAGCCTGCCGCCACCAGCCGCGTGTTCACCTGGCCCAGGGTACGCAGTGTGTGATGCGTGTGACGGGAGTGACTCGCGGTCGCGGGCCCGCGAAAGTGCCCTGGCAGTAGTGGAAAGTGCCTCGGGACGACGCTGGGTGCACTCTCGCGGCGCCCCGGGAACAAATCCCGCCGACGACCCGTTGACCGGTTCGACAGTTGAGTGACATCGGCTCAAGTTCTGCTTGACAGGCTAAGCCTTGAAGGAGCAGGCTTGAGCCCGGTGCACTCAGTACACACGTTTCGTCTAATCAGGAGGCAGTAACTATGGCTCGTGCGGTCGGCATCGACCTCGGGACCACCAACTCCGTCGTCGCAGTTCTGGAGGGTGGCGACCCCGTCGTCGTCGCGAACTCCGAGGGCTCCCGCACCACCCCGTCGGTCGTGGCGTTCGCGCGCAACGGCGAGGTGCTGGTCGGTCAGCCCGCCAAGAACCAGGCGGTGACCAACGTCGACCGGACGATCCGTTCGGTGAAGCGTCACATGGGCTCCGACTGGACCGTCGAGATCGACGGCAAGAACTACACCGCGCAGGAGATCAGCGCCCGCGTGCTCATGAAGCTCAAGCGCGACGCCGAGTCCTACCTCGGCGAGGACATCGCCGACGCGGTGATCACTGTGCCCGCGTACTTCAACGACGCCCAGCGTCAGGCCACCAAGGAAGCCGGCCAGATCGCCGGCCTCAACGTGCTGCGCATCGTCAACGAGCCGACCGCGGCCGCGCTGGCCTACGGCCTGGACAAGGGCGAGAAAGAGCAGACCATCCTGGTGTTCGACCTCGGCGGCGGCACGTTCGACGTGTCCCTGCTGGAGATCGGCGAAGGTGTCGTCGAGGTCCGCGCGACCTCCGGTGACAACCACCTCGGTGGCGACGACTGGGACGACCGGATCGTCGAATGGCTCGTCGACAAGTTCAAGAGCACCGCGGGCATCGACCTGACCAAGGACAAGATGGCCATGCAGCGGCTGCGTGAAGCGGCCGAGAAGGCCAAGATCGAGCTCAGCTCGAGCCAGAGCACCTCGATCAACCTGCCCTACATCACCGTCGACGCGGACAAGAACCCGCTGTTCCTCGACGAGCAGCTCACGCGTGCGGAGTTCCAGCGCATCACCCAGGATCTGCTGGATCGCACCCGCAAGCCGTTCCAGCAGGTGATCAAGGACGCCGGCATCGCCGTCGGCGACATCGACCACGTCGTGCTGGTCGGCGGTTCGACCCGCATGCCCGCGGTGTCCGAGCTCGTCAAGGAGATGACCGGCGGCCGGGAGCCCAACAAGGGCGTCAACCCCGACGAGGTCGTCGCCGTGGGCGCTGCGCTGCAGGCCGGCGTGCTCAAGGGCGAGGTCAAGGACGTGCTGCTGCTGGACGTCACCCCGCTGAGCCTCGGTATCGAGACCAAGGGCGGCGTGATGACCAAGCTCATCGAGCGCAACACCACGATCCCGACCAAGCGGTCGGAGACGTTCACCACGGCTGATGACAATCAGCCCTCGGTGCAGATCCAGGTGTTCCAGGGTGAGCGCGAGATCGCCTCGCACAACAAGCTGCTCGGCTCCTTCGAGCTGACCGGTATCCCGCCGGCCCCGCGCGGCGTGCCCCAGATCGAGGTCACCTTCGACATCGACGCCAACGGCATCGTGCACGTCACGGCCAAGGACAAGGGCACCGGCAAGGAGAACACGATCAAGATCCAGGAAGGCTCCGGCCTGTCCAAGGAAGAGATCGACCGGATGATCAAGGACGCCGAGGCGCACGCTGACGAAGACCGTCAGCGTCGCGAGGAGGCCGACGTACGCAACCAGGCCGAGTCGCTGGTCTACCAGACGGAGAAGTTCGTCAAGGAACAGCGCGAAGCCGAAGGTGGATCGAAGGTCTCCGAGGACACCTTGACCAAGGTCGACGGCGCCATCGCCGAAGCGAAGTCCGCGCTCGCCGGCACCGACATCTCGGCGATCAAGTCGGCGATGGAGAAGCTGGGCACCGAGAGCCAGGCCCTGGGCCAGGCGATCTACGAGGCCACCCAGGCCGAGCAGGGCGCTGCGGGCGGCGACGCCCCCGGTGGCTCGAGCTCCAGCTCCAACGATGACGTCGTCGACGCCGAGGTCGTTGAGGACGATCAGGAGCGCAAGTGAGTGACGAGCAGGAACCGATCACTGTCACCGACAAGCGCCGGATAGACCCGCAGACCGGCCAGGTGCGCGACGCACCTGAGCCGGCCTCCGGGCCCGTCGACGAGGTGCCGACCGTATCCGAGGAGTCGCAGGACCAGGCCGCTGAGCTGTTGGCCGACCTGCAGCGGGTCCAGGCCGATTTCGCGAACTACCGCAAGCGATCGCTGCGCGATCAGCAGGTGGCCACCGAGCGGGCCAAGGCCCACGTGGTGACCCAGCTGCTGCCCGTGCTCGACGACCTCGAGCGGGCCCGCGCGCACGGCGATTTGGAATCCGGACCGCTCAAAGCCGTTGCGGACAAGCTGGTTTCGACCCTCGAAGGGTTGGGGCTCAAGCCGTTCGGTGAAGAGGGCGACGCCTTCGACCCGTCGCTGCACGAGGCTGTGCAGCACGAGGGTGACGGCACCCATCCGGTGGTCGGGACGGTCATGCGTCGCGGTTACACCGTCGGTGATCACGTGGTCCGCCACGCGATGGTCGGCGTCGTCGACACCGTCCCCGACGCGGCCGGATCGGCGAATGCCGACCAAGAGCCGAAAAAGCCATCAGAATCATAGGAATTGACAACCGCGACGAAGGTGAGGAGGTGACGCGGTATGGCCCAGCGTGAGTGGGTTGAGAAGGACTTCTACAAGGAGCTCGGCGTCGCCTCCGACGCCGCCCAGGACGAGATCAAGCGGGCTGCCCGCAAGATCCTCGCCGAGAACCACCCCGACCGGAACCCCGGCAACGCCGCGGCCGAGGAGCGGTACAAGGCCGCCTCGGAGGCCAAGGAAGTGCTGACCGACCCCGCCAAACGCAAGGAGTACGACGAGACCCGTCGGCTCTTCGCGGGCGGCGGGTTCGGCCGGGGGCGTGCCGGCGGTGGCGGATTCGGCGGGTTCGGCGGTGGCGATGGCCAGGAGTTCAACCTCAACGACCTGTTCGATGCTGCCGGGCAGACCGGCGGCGCGAACATCGGTGACCTGTTCGGTGGGTTGTTCGGCCGAGGCGCACAGCAGCCGCGGCCGAGCCGCCCCCGGCGGGGCAACGACCTCGAGACCGAGACCGAACTGAGTTTCCTCGAGGCGACCAAGGGCGTGGCGATGCCGTTGCGGCTCACCAGTCCTGCCCCATGCACGAACTGCCATGGCAGCGGCGCCCGCCCGGGCACCAGCCCCAAGGTCTGCCCGAACTGCAACGGCGCCGGCGTCATCAGCCGCAACCAGGGGGCCTTCGGGTTCTCCGAGCCGTGCACGGAATGCCGGGGCAGCGGGTCGATCATCGAGCACCCCTGCGACGAGTGCAAGGGCACCGGCGTGACCACCCGCACCCGCACCATCAACGTCCGGATCCCTCCGGGAGTCGAAGACGGACAACGCATTCGACTCGCGGGCCAGGGTGAGGCCGGATTACGTGGTGCCCCGTCGGGTGACCTCTACGTCACCGTGCATGTGCGGCCGGACAAGGTGTTCGGTCGCAACGGCGACGACCTGACGGTCACCGTGCCGGTGGCTTTTCACGAATTGGCGCTGGGCACAACGCTGTCCGTGCCGACGCTGGAAGGCAAGGTCGGGGTTCGGGTACCCAAGGGCACGTCGGACGGACGCATCCTGCGGGTGCGTGGTCGCGGGGTGCCCAAGCGCTCCGGCGGCAACGGCGATCTGCTGGTCACCGTGAAGGTGGCCGTGCCGTCGAATCTCGAAGGTGAGGCCGCCGAAGCGTTGGAGGCCTACGCACAAGCCGAGCGCGCCAGCGGCTTCGATCCGCGGGCGGGATGGGCCGGTGCCCAGTGAGCCCCGGGCGCAAAGACCAGAATGACCAGGCCAGGACGTTCCTGATCTCGGTCGCCGCCGAGCTGGCCGGTATGCACGCGCAGACGCTGCGTACCTACGACCGGCTCGGCCTGGTCAGCCCGGAGCGCACATCCGGTGGGGGACGGCGGTATTCGCAACGCGACGTCGACCTGCTGCGCGAAGTACAGCGGCTGTCGCAGGACGAGGGCGTCAACCTGGCCGGCATCAAGCGCATCATCGAGCTGACCAATCAGGTCGAGGCGTTGCAGGCGCGGTTGCGTGAGCTCACCGCCGAGGTCGAGCACCTGCGTGCTCAACCTCGGCCCAAGAGCACAGCGCTGGTCGTCTGGCAGCCGCGTCACCAGCGCTGAGCCTCAGTGCAGTAGAGCACCCCGTGACCGCAGCGAGGAATGCATTCCCGCATACGGATTCGACTCGGGCAGAAGATCTTTTGCGATCTTGGTGACAGCGCTGTAGTTGACGTCGACGACGTTGGCCAGCGGCGAGCGGCACAGCTGGCTGCACAGCTGGTAGGCGTCCAGCTCGCCGAGCCCGTAGAGCTCGACGAGCCAGCGCACCATCTCCACTTGGCTGCACCGCCAGGCATCTTCGAGCGGTCGCGCCGACCCCACTGTCAGCAACGCGTCGTCGTGTTCGAGCCGGGGCCATGCCGGTGCGTTGCCCTTGATCAGGTCGACGATGAGTGTCACGTCCATCGCGCCTTCCAGTGCGGTGCCGCAGGTTTCACCCTCGCCCTGGCGGTAGTGGCCGTCGCCGATCGAGAACAGGGCGCCCTCGACGTTGACGCCGAGGTACACCGTGGTGCCCGCACGCAGCTCCGGGGTGTCCATGTTCCCGCCGAAGTAGTCCGGCACCAGCGTCGTGCGGACCTCCCGCAGAGCGGGCGCGACCCCGACGGTCCCGAGCATCGGCGCCAACGGCACCCGAAGTTCGAAGTCCGACTGGTGCGCGGTGAACAGCGCGGTGTCGGTCGCACGGTCGACGGTGTAGATCCACGTGAGTTCCGGCAGCGGGGGCTGCAGACCCGCGGTGCGGTCGGTTCCGGTCAGCGCACCGAAGAGTGGAATGGTGGTCGACGCCGCCCAATCCCGCGCCGGGGTCAGCGACACCACATGCAGCGCCAGCGTGTCGCCAGGCTCGGCGCCCCGGACGTAGAAAGGCCCCGTCTGCGGGTTGAGCTCCTTCGGGTTGAGCACCTGGCTCGGCCGATCGTCGCGGGAGGTAACCCGGCCCGCGAACGCGTCCTCGGTCCACAACGTCAGCGCGGTGCCGGGATCGACCTCCATGACCGGCTCGGCCCCGCCGAAGGTCCAGACGTACTGCTCTCGGCTCGGCGTGAATTCAACGACCTGCACGGACAGCTCCTGTCGTCGCAGGTGCGAGCACCCGGGGGAGAAGCACCGACGTCACCGCGCCGAGCGTGGCCCACATCAGTGCCTGGCCGACCAGTGACGACAACCGGAAGTCGGCGAGCAGCTCAGCGGGGAACTCGGGGGGCACCTCGCGGAAGGCGGGCAGCGCGAACGCAACAGCGGTCATGACCGCGAGATAGCCGGCGATCGAGGCTGCAGCGGCGCTCGCCCCGCCGATCCGTTGTGCCAGGCGCAGTCCGACAATCACGGCAGCGGCCGCCGTCGCGAGCGACGCGGCGATCATGAGCAGGTATGCCGTCGTGCGGTCACCCGCGGTCTCCGACAATCCGACGCCCGGGGGATTGGCGGGGTAGGCCAGGAAAGGCACCATGGCGACGCTGACGAAACCTGCGGCTGCAGTGGACGCGGCGACCAGCGACAGGCTGGCGTGCCGGCCGCGCAAGGAAGCCAGGACCATGGCCAGCGCTACGGCGAACAGTGCACCCATGATCACGCCGAAGGCAACGGTGCCCACGGCCGAGCCGACGTTCTCCTGCACGGCACGGCTGAACACCTCGTGTTCGTGCGCGTGGGCGCCGCCCAGTGCCTCTGCGGCGTGGGAGCGTTGCTCCTCGTAGTCGACGGCGGCGGTGATCAGCGGTGCGAGCTGCCACCGCGCGAACGCGAAAGAGACGATGCCCGCGGCGAACCCGCCGGCGATCCCCAGCCCGATGATGCGTTTCTCCATGGTCGCGACCTCTCTAGTGGCAGGGGAAGCCGAGCAGATGCCTGGCGTCGTGCAGGAATTCGTGCACGTGGGTGTCGGAGCCGAACACGGACACCGCCCCTTGGTCATAGCCGAGGAAGTAGTAGGCGATCAGTGCCAGGACGGTGGTCGCGGTGAGCCAGAGCGCCCCTTCCGCTCGGGAGGTGTCGAGCGCTCCTGCGCGAGTGGACGCAACGGTCGGTGTGGTCATATGGAGTCCCTTGTTCTCGGAAAAGCTTCCGTGATGAAAATATTGCTGACGACCGCCAGTCTGAGAAGAGGGGCTGGTCGGCGTCAACCCGAAAGCGATCATCCACCCACTGCGATACACAGATTTAACCGCAGCGGGGATTCAGGTTAAGGCGCTGTAACGGCTGCTCCGGAGCGATTGCGAAACCGGCAACGGCATGCACATAGTTTCTTGTGAAAGTATTGACCAGATGAACTAAGGAGGCCGGCCAGATGCATGGTCCGCATGATCTCGGTGGGCGCGATGGCGTGGGACCCATCGCCGAGGAGTTCCTCGAGCCCGGAATTCCCGACTGGCGTTATCCCTTCGAAGGTCGCATGCATGCGGTGACCGCGATGGCGATCGCCAAAGGTGCCTTCAACCTCGACGAGCAACGGCACGGCATCGAGCTGATGAAGTGGAGCGACTATCTGGATTCCACGTACTACGCCCACTGGTTGTTCTCGGTGGAGAAGCTGCTGAACGACAAGGGATACATCTCGCATGAGGAGGTGGATGCGCGGATGGCCGAGCTCGGCGCTCCGGAGATGACCCCGCATCCGCAGAAGCCGGAGACGTTGTCGCCGTTCGCAGAGAAGATGATCGACGTGCTGTGGGCCGGCACGCCGCACGACCTGCCCGCCGACACACCGCCGGCGTTCGAGGTGGGGGATGCCGTGACGGTGCGCAACATCAGCGCCACGACACACAACCGGTTGCCCGGCTATCTGCGGCGGGCCCGCGGTGTGATCGCGAAGCAGTACGGCGCCTTCCACGACCCGGCAGCCAGCGCCCACGAGTACAAGGACGTTCCGCATCAGCTGTACATGGTGAAGTTCAGCGCCACCGAGCTGTGGGGCGACGATGCGGCCGAAGAGTTCGACCTGTATGCCGACCTGTTCGAGAGCTATCTCGAACCTGCCGGTAAGTGACCACGAGAAGCAAGGAGACACAGATGGATTGGCTGTCGTTGAGTGACGTCGAAGCGCGCGTGAACGCGCTCGAGTCGCTGATGGTCGAGAAGGGCCTGGCCGAGCACGAGGCGGTCGATGCGGTGGTGGCCTCGTTCGAGAACGACATGGGCCCCGTCAACGGTGCCAAGGTCGTGGTTCGGGCCTGGACCGATCCGGAGTACAAGAAGTGGCTGCTCGCCGACGCGACCGCGGCGATCGCCGACATGGGGTTCACCGGCCTGCAGACCGAGCACATGGTGGCGGTCGAGAACACCGCGCAGCGACACAACGTCGTGGTGTGCACGCTGTGCTCCTGCTATCCGTGGACGCTGCTGGGCATTCCGCCGGCCTGGTTCAAATATCCCCAGTACCGTGCCCGCGTCGTGAAGGAACCGCGCAGTGTGCTGGCCGAATTCGGAGTGACGCTGGCCGACGACGTCCACGTCGACGTGTGGGACAGCAGCGCCGAGATCCGGTATCTGGTGATCCCACAGCGTCCCGACGGCACCGAGGGCCTCAGCGACGACGAGCTCGTCGCACTGGTGAGCCGCGACTCCATGGTCGGCACCGCGCTGCTGTCCTCACCGAAGGCGGCCTGACGTGTCGGCACCCACGATCGTCGACTTCGACGTCCCCGGCACGCTCGCCGCGCTGCCCCGGTCCAACGGCGAGCTCGTCTTCGACGCGCCATGGCAGGGAAGGCTTTTCGGGCTCGTGGTGCAGATGTGCCAGGCGGGCATGTTCAGCTGGGACGAGTTCAAGAAGCATCTGATCGACGTGATCGGCGAGTCGGGGATCGACGACGTCTGCGACCCGTCGGTGTACTACCGCCAGTTCGGAGAGGCGTTCTGCCGACTTGCCGTCGAGAAGGACTTCATCGCCGAGGCAGGTCTGGAGGAGCGCGTGCGCATCGAGTCGGCGAAGTTGGCGCATGACGACCACGACCACGACCACGATCACCCCCACGAGCACTGAGGGCGAGGCGATGTCGAAGATCACTGCGCTGTCGATCAGCGTCGGAGTGCTGGGCATGGTGTCCACCTTGATCACCGCGACGGTGTGGCCGCTGCCGGTGTGGGTGTTGTTCCTCGCGTGGGCGTCGTTCTTCTTCGTCGGGTCCGGGGTGTCGGGTCTGCTGAAGTCGGTGGCGTGCAACTGGGCGGGCATCGCGATCGCGACCGCGACACTGCTCTCGGTGCAGGCCAGCGACAGCGCCCTCGTGCTGTCGATCGCGGTCGGAATCGGAAGTTTTGCGATGGTCCAGGTGTCGCGAATACCGTGGATCTCTGCGACACCGGCGATCGTGTTCGGGTTCGCGATGACCGTCGGGACGATGGCCGCGACCGGAAACGGCATCACCACAGTGGGATTGGGTCATCCAGCCCTGGTGGCCGCCGTGACCGCAGCCGTCGGTGCCTGCTTCGGCCTGGCGTCCGAATGGGGTGCGACGCTGATCGGACGCCTCGCCGCACCGCGGACGGTGGCCGCACCGGGCTGACCCGGTTACGCTAAGAATCACAAATTTTGCTTCATGAAAGCAAGCAGCACGTGAAAGCAATCGACATGAGGAGCGCCGTGCCGACGTCCATCGCCACCGAAAGCGTCTCCGAGGTGTTCTTCCGGCTGGGACGCTGGTGGAGCGACGCACTGTCGCAGGGTCTGCTCGACAACGACATCGCGAGCCTCGAGGGCTGGCGTGTGCTGGGCGCCCTGCGCAGTGGCGACGGCTTCACGATGACCGAAATCGCCACGGCGATGGGTATTCCGGCGCCCTCGCTGACGCGGATCGTGGACAAACTCGTCGACGGCGGGTTCGTGTTGCGACGCGTCGACGCGACCGACCGCCGCCGCGTGCTGATCCACCTGTCGGTGCGGGGCAAGACGAAGGTCCGACGCCTGGCGCGTCAGGAGGCGGCGGTCAAGGCGATGCTGGTCGACGAGTTCGGCGAGGACGATGCCGTGCGTCTGATCCGCACGCTGGCCCGGGTGGTCGAACTGCCGCTCGAGACGCGCTGATTTTCGAAACCAGAACAGTCACGCAACACCGCGGTAATGCGACACCGCGACGATGGGCGCACGGAGGAGGCGCTGCGATGGACCTGTCATCTCCCGGCATGCGCCGGGACACCATCGACATCGCGCTGGTCATCCCACGCAGCGGGTCGGCGGGCATCTACGGTCCCTCGTGCGAGGCGTGTGCCGAACTGGCGATCTCCGACCTCAACGACACCGCGGGTCTTCTGGGCCGGCCGGTCCGGCTGATCCCGGTCGACGGCAGCCGAGCACCCGCGGCGGTGGCCGCAGAAGTCGGCGCCCTGGTGGCGCACGGGATGATCGACGCCGTCACCGGCTGGCACATCTCGCCGGTTCGGCAGGCGCTGGCGAAGGTGACGGCGGGACGGATCCCATACGTGTACGGGCCGCTCTACGAGGGCGGGGAGCGCACCCCGGGGCTGTTCTTGACGGGGGAGACGCCGTCACGCCAGCTCCTGCCCGCCATGGACTGGATGACCGCCGAGTACGGCGTCGACCGGTGGATCGTCATCGGAAACGACTACATCTGGCCCAAGCAGACCGGCGCGGCCGCCCGGTGGCACGCCCGCGCGCAGGGCCGGCCACTGGTCGACGAGATCTACGTGCCGCTGGGTACCGAGGACTTCAGCGCTGCGATCCGCCAGGTCGAGATCAGCGGTGCGTCGGGGGTCGGGGTCGTGCTTCTCCTGGTCGGCGGCGACGGCGTCGCGTTCAACCGGCAGTTCGCCGGTTGCGGGCTGGCGGCGTCGGTGCCGCGGCTCAGCCCACACGTCGAGGAGAACATGCTTCTGGCCAGCGGATCTGACAGCAACGACGGGCTCTTCGCTGCCGCAGGCTATTTCGAGGCGCTGAACACCGCGGCCGGGATGGAGTTCGCGGCCCGCTACTACCGCCACTTCGGGCCGGCGGCGCCCGCGCTCAACAGCATCGGCGAATCCTGTTACGAGGCAATCACGTTGCTCATCGCCCTCGCGCGGCGGGCCGGTTCGCTGGACGTGGCGGCGATGACCCTGGCCGCCGAGAACCTCACCTACATCAGCCCGCGTGGCGAAGTGTCGATGTCGGGCAACCAGCTCAACCAGGACATCTACGTCGCCGAGGCGTTGGGCCTGGACTTCGAGGTGCGCGCCCGGATCTCCGCGGCCTGAGCCCGGGGGGTAACCCCCACCAGCGCCGGGGGCGGGCATGGTTGAGCACCGGCGCCGTCCCCGCCACGATGGACTGTGTGTCCACACCCTGGCATCTGATGACACGCGTCGCCTTCCGGTTCTGCGTCGTCTATTTCGGCCTGTTCTGCCTGCTGTTCGCGCAGATCGTCTTCGTCTATGCGGGGGTCCTCACCCGGATCCTGCCCGCTGACGCGGTGATCTGGCAGTTGACGCTGATCGAGCCGGCGCTGACATGGGTCGGACAGCACGTCTTCGGTGTTCACGCGGTGCTGCATCGCGATTCGGGCAGCGGCGACCAGGCCGTCATCTGGGTGATGCTGTTCGTGATCGTGGTGATCGCGATGCTGGCCACGGCGGTGTGGTCGGTCCTCGATCGCCACCGCCCGGACTACACCCGCCTGCATGCCTGGTTCTGCGTCTTCCTCCGGTTGTGTCTGGGCGGGCAGCTGCTGTTCTACGGCATCGCGAAGGTGATCCCGACCCAGATGCCTGCCCCGCCGCTGGCGGCGCTGTTGCAGCCGTTCGGTGAGCTGACCCCCGCCTCGGTGCTGTGGCTGCAGGTCGGCACCTCGCTGCCGTACGAGATCGCGCTCGGCACAGTCGAACTCGTGGCCGGGCTGCTGCTGTTCTGGAATCGGACGGCCACGCTCGGCGCGCTGCTCGCCGCGATGGCGATGGCTCAGGTGTTCCTTCTCAACCTGAGCTACGACGTCCCCGTCAAGATCTTGTCCTCACACCTGCTCCTGCTGAGCATGTTCCTGCTCGCGCCGCAGGCCCGCAGACTCGCCGATCTGCTGATCCTCCAACGTCCCGCCCAGGCCGCGACCCAGCCGCCGTTGTTCGCCGACGCGCGCCGGAATCGGCTCGCCGCCGCCGTGGTGGCCGTGCTGGGGGTGTGGGCGCTGGCCGGCTGCCTGGTGAGCGGTGTGGCGGCCTGGCGGGACTACGGCGGTGGCCGGGCGAAGCCCGAGCTCTACGGCATCTGGGAGGTCACCGATCCCGGAGTCGAGGACAGCGATTGGCGCCGTGTGGTGTTCGACGCCCCCGGCGTGCTCACCTACCAACGAGTGGACGGCGCACTGCGCGACGCGCCGATCTCCGTCGAGCCCGACGGCACGATCAGGGCCGACGGACTGCAGCTGCGCCCCCTGCGGCAGGGCCCGGATCGGCTCGAGCTGGACGGCCGGATCGCGGATCGCCCGCTCACCCTGAGGCTGCAGAGAGTCGATCCTCAGTCGTTCCCGTTGTACAGCAACGGATTCCGCTGGGTGCAGGACTACCCGCGGTTCGCCGGGCAGATCAGCTGACGACGATGCGGAAGACCGCGGAGACCGATTCGCCCGGCTCCACCTCGCGGTACCCGCCGCGGCGCAGCGCGTCGGTGGGTGCGGCCATCGGCTCGAAGCAGATCACGTCGTCCTCACCGGGTGCGAAGACCTGTGCGGCCGTGAAGCCCTCGTCGTAATGCACCTCGATGCGGCGGCCCCCACCGGAGACCGCGAACACCGAGCCGGGCGCGACCTCGTCGAAACCCTCGTCGATGAACTTGTCGCCCAACAACTCTGAGGCCGCCGGCCCCGCTTCGACGCGTCCGGTCGGGATTCCCCAGGCGTTGACGGGTTGATAGCGCATCGCCGGCGTCTCGACGAGCCACTGCGCCCGCGGCACCCCCGGCAACTGCAGGTACGGATGGAACCCGAAACACAGCGGCACCCGCGCACCCGTCGTCGCCGTCACCGTCGTCGTCACGGTCAGTGTGCGGTCACGCAGCGTCGCATCCAGCGTGAGCAGGTGGGGGAACGGGAACGTGGTCAGCAACGCGGGCCGCGCCGCGAAATCCAGTTCGGCGGTGATCTGGGACTCCAGCGCCGTCGTCACGGTCCAGTCCGGATATGCCGCCAACGTCCCGTGGATCGGCACCCCGTGCTCGTCGGTGCGGACCCCACCCGTGCCCGGCGTCAACGTCACCACTGCGCCGTCGACTCCGTAGCCCATGCTGCTCAACCGGTTGGCCCACGGATAGAGGATCGGGATGCCCATGGTCTTGTGGTTCGACACATAGGCCTGCAGACCCCGCCGCTGGCCCAGCAGTTCCACCCCGTCGTCGGACAGTGAGCTGGCGACCATCCCGGCGGCCGGAACGTAGGTGGCGGTCAGCGCGGAGGACGGATCACGAAGCGTCACGGTTTCGAACGTGTCCATGGCATGCGATCCTGCCACGTACTGTCAGCTCGCCAGGGGATCGTGGCGAATTCGGTGCGCAGGCGCGCCTTTCGCGATCAGCGCGGCCTTCGTGGCGGCCACCATCTCCGGCCGGCCGCACACCAGTATCTGGCGGTCTCCCCAGCTGCCGTAGCGGGTCACCACCTCGGGTAACCGCCCGGTCTGACGGACGTGCAGGCCGCGGGGCGGGGTCACGTCCGGATACTGCGCCGCCCACGGCGGATCGAAGTCGAACTCCGACACCGGTGTCACCGACAGCCACGGATTGGTCGCCGCGATCTCCCACAGCGTGCGCAGATCGTAGAGCTCACAGGGGTGCTTGGCGCCGAAGAAGAGATGCACGCGCGGGTTCTCCCCGAACCTGGTCAGGTCCATGATCAGGGCCCGCAGCGGGGCCAGCCCGGTGCTGCCGGCGACCATCAGGACGTCGCCGTCGTCGCGGTCGACCTCGAGCGCCCCGTGGGGGTTGGACACCCGCCAGCGGTCACCGGGGCGCGCCTCTCCGACGATGGCCCTGCTGACCATGCCGCCGGGTACCGACCGCACGTGGAACTCGACGTAGCCGGCCGGATCCGCCGGGATCGACGGGCTCAGGTAACGCCACCGCCGCGGCCACTGTGGAACCTGAACGGGGACGTACTGGCCGGGGTGGTAGCCCAGCGCGTGATCCATCTTCAGCCGGATCACCGACACGTCGCGGGTGGGCCGCAGGTGTTCGAGGACCGTGCCGTCGCAGAACGGGGGGCTGGTCTCCGCGTCGGCCGCGCCGCTCATCACGCCCACCATCAGCGACAGGACGTCGTTCACCGCTTCGGAGAGCCGCCGGTCCCAGCGGTCGGCCAGGTGGTTGCGCAGCGTCGTCAGCAGCGCGCTCTGCAGGGTCTCGTAGTGCCCGGAGGTCACGCCGTACTTGCGGTGGTCCCGCCCGAGCTGGGCGAGGAACGACACCGGTTCCTCGGCCCGCTGGGCGATCAGCTCGTCACACAACCAGCTCAGGGCGTGTCCGAACACCTTGCGCTGGGTGGCCATCTCCGGGGGGAAGAGGTCGCGCGCCGACTGATCGGTGGCGAACCAGCGGGTGTAGAAGTCGCCGACCAGCGCATCGTCGCCGACGTCGAGCGCATCCCGAAGGATGTGCATCGACTCGCGATCTTCCAGGCCCACGCCGCACGATCCTAGGTCACCTGCGGCCGGGTCACCTTACAGGCCGTGAATGCCCTTGTAGAGCACCAGGATTCCGATCACGATGAAGATGGCGGCGACCAGGGCTGCGTGTTGACGCTCCAGCCAGGCCCGAACCCTGGCCAGGGCCGGATCGAGCCGCTGCCCGGACACGGCGTAGGCCAGCACCGGCAACGCCACCGTGCACCCGGCGACCAGCACGTACCAGGCCTCGGCGATCCACACGGTCGGGACGTCGATGCCTGCCGAGCCGATCGCCAAACCGGCTGCGGCGCACAGGAACAGCACCTTGGGGTTGACGACGGTCAGGGCGAGCGCGGTCGCTGCGGCCTTGGGTGGGGTCAGGGAACTCATCCGGGTCATCCAGCCGGGCATGTGCTCGGACTTCGCGCGGTTGATCCAGCGGTACCCGCCGAGGGCGATCAGCGCAGCGCCGACGACGATCCGCAGCCAGGAGGCCCAGCCCGGGGGCTTGGTGCCGATACCGCCGATCAGGTTCGACAGCTCGAGGAACACCGAGGTCAGCGCCGCGAGCCCGACTATCCAGCCGAGGAGGAAGGCCAGCCCGGTGGGCCGGGGGCGCGGGGTCTGCAACACCAGGACCGCGGGGATGATCGTCAGCGGGGAGAGCGCGACGACGAGGCCCAACGGGACGAGCTCGGCCAGCACGGATCCCCACGACACCGGCAAAAAATAGCAAAGCCCCGCCGCTATCGTCGTCTAATGACTCAGCCCGGTCCGCGCCCGGCGACAGCGGTGACGGTGTTCCATGCCGACGGTGACGACGCGGAGTTCACCCGGTGGGCCGGCGAGCTGTTGGCCTCGGCGCGTGACGCGCGAGGACACCTGTCGGGACGTGTCTCCGACGTCTCCGATGTCACGTCGGATCGTGCTGTGGCCGTTGCCTTTTCCGATGACGCGGCGCTGCACCGCTGGCTCGATAGCCCTCACCGCGCGGACGTGCTGCGCGACGGTCGGTCGCGGGGATTCTGGACCGCGACCGCCGACCTGATCACCTCGGCCGACAATCTGGACGCCTCAGGAATCGGCGTGTTCGGGCACGTCGTCGCCGCCGGTCATGACGACGACTTCCGGGCCACCCAGGCCCGGCTCTCCCGCGCGGCGGCCGCGCTCCCGGGCTATCTGGGCACGGTCCTGGTGGCGGGCGAGCAGGACGGCGAGTGGACCTCGATCGTGCGGTTCCGCACCGGCACGCAGCTGGCACAGTGGCTCGCCTCCGCCGAGCGCGGTGCCGCACTGGAGCGGATGCGCACCACTTTGAGCAGGGACTTCAGTACCGGCACCACGCCGTTCGGCACCACGGTGCGGGTGCAGGACGGCCGGACGTTGATGACGCCCAACTGGAAGTCGGCGATGTTGGTCCTCGCCGTGCTCTACCCCACGGTGATGCTGCTGTCACGCTTCCTCGGGCCCGTCGTCGATCACGCGGGTGCGCCGCCGTGGCTGGGCCTGTGGATCAGCCAGATCGTCAGCATCGTCGCCATGCAGTGGTGGCTCATGCCCGCGGCGTCCCGCCCGCTGCGGCGGTGGCTGGACCCGGTCGACGGCGCCGGCACTCGAGTGAGCGCGGCGGGCGTGGCGGTGCTTCTCGCCGTCTACGCGGTGACGCTGACGGTGTTCGCCACCGTGCACGAGCTCCAGTTCTGGGATTACGCGTCGTGACGATGAGTCCCGGCGGCGCCGACGGTCAACACGGTATGGCTTTCACCAATCTCCTCGCCGTCCTGCCCGTCGCCGACGTCGAGACCAGCCGCCCGTGGTTCACCGCGCTGTTCGGCAGGCCCGAGGACAACAACCCGATGCCCAGTCTGATCGAGTGGCAGGTGCTGCCGGGAGCGTGGCTGCAGGTGTTCTGCGACGCGGACCGCGCCGGATCGGGACTGTTCAACCTGGCCGTCGACGACCTCGATGTCACGCTCGCGGAGCTCCGGGCGCGCGGGCTCGAACCGGGCGAGGTGGTCGAGGCCAACAAGGGCGTGCGGTTGTCGGCGCTCACCGATCCGGACGGGAACACGATCACCGTCATCGGGGGATTTCGCGTCCAGTACTAGGCGCCGTCGAACCGGTTCTGTCCGAGGCTGTCGACGAAAGCCGGTCCACGCGAACCGAGTTCGCGTAGATAGTCGTCGGACCACGACCCGAAGGGGTGATGGGCCAGGTACTCGTTGCGGAACCGGTCGTCCTCGGAGACCTCGGTGGTGCAGAACGCGGGGATCGCGAGATCGACCACCGGGCCGTCGCGTTCCACCTCGGACATCAGCAGGGGTGCGTTGGCGCCCAGGAAACGGTCGATGACCCACCCGTCCTCGCCGAGCCAGACCGACGAGCGGATCTTGACCACGACATGGTTGGCCCGCGAGACGATCTGGCCCGCCACCAACGGGTCGAGTTCGCGCTCGGCCTCGTAGCGGGTCCCCCCGGCGGCGGGGCCCTTGGCGGTCATCGTGCCCATGGCCTCATCGCCCAGAGCCGTCACCAGCTGGGCCGGCGTCGCGTCCAGATCGGCGGGGGCGGGCCCCTGCACGCGCACCCGCACCGCGTAGCCGTCGGAGACGAACAGATAGGCCTGCGCGATCAGCAGCGGGCTGGGGTCGGACGCCGCGACGGCCGGCATGTCGCGAACGAAGAATTTCCGTTCGAACTCGAAGTCGCCGATGTCAGACATAGTGCGACGTTAACCCTGGTCATGCTCACGGGTGGGGACGTGGCGTTCGTGTCCACCAGGACATTCGGTGAGTCACCACCTGCCGGCTGCGACGTCCTCGGCGGCGTCGGCCGCATGCTGTGGACCGCCCTGCCCGCGGATCTCGGCGCGCACGGCGTCCAGGCGCCGCCGGATTGCCGGGTCTGACGCCACCTCCAGGACGGCCCGTCCGAGTTCCGCCGGGTCGGGTGGGTCCGCGCGCAGATGACGGCCGACCCCGATCTCCTCGAGCCGGTCGGCGTTCGCCGGCTGGTCGACGGCTTGCGGGAGCGCAACGGTGGGGACGCCGAACCACAGCGCCTCGCTGCACGAGCCCATGCCGGCGTGCGTGACGAAGGCATCGGCGTGCGCGAGCACAGCGGGTTGGGGAACGCGGGGCCGGATCTGGACCCAGTGGGGGATCGGCCCGAGCTCGTCGGCCGACGTCGTCGTGCCGATCGCGATGCTGAGCCGCCAGCCGGTGCCGTCGAGTCCGTCGATCGCCGCGCGGTAGATGTCCGGGCGCTCGGTGTACGCGGTGCCGAGCGCCAGCAGGGCCAGCGGTCCGTCGCCCGGCGGCGGTGTCCAGTCGCCGGGCTCTTCCCGACGGGGGTCCAGGCACGGGCCGACGAAGCGGTAGCGATCCGAGACCCGGTCGGCGTGGCGCTGCATGATCCTCGGGATCAGCACGAGGCATCGTCTCGGGATACCGGTGACGTCCTCGACCGTCAGCGACGTCCCCGCTGCGGCCAGCCATCGCTCGAAGGTGTGCCGGTAGTCGACGCCGCTCGGGCTGCCCATCAGCGGGTCCAGGATCGCTGCCATGTCGTCGTAGTAGCCGTCCCAGGCCACCTCGCTCGGGGACAGCTGCGCCGAAGGGACACCCCACAGCTCGGCGGCGACCGGGCCCGCCATCCCGCCGATGTCATAGAGCACCAGGTCGGGACGGTCGGTGTCGAAGGCGCTCCGCAGTTGCGGGAGGACATGGATGGCCTCGTCGAGGAAGATCCGCATGCCGGCGACCGGGTCGTCGTCGTCGAAGGCCGTCGGCGCCCCGGGTGCCCCGGGCAGCACCGAGCTGCACGAGACGACGTCGGCACCGGTGGGTTCCACCAGCGATGACAGGTGACCACCGACGGCGTAGCTGACGCGGTGCCCACGGTCGACCAGCTCACGGATCACGGCAAGGTGGGGGTACATGTGGCTCGGCGCGGAGGCCGCGACCACGAGGATGTGGAGTCGGCGTCGGGTCGGCACCGACGGATTGTCGTCGGATCAGCGTGGGTGTGTCATCCGGATTTCCGGGGAGCCGTATCGGTGACGTTCGGCCCCTGGTGCCTCGCCGACAAAAAAGTTAAAGTTGAGCGGAACAGACTCAAGGTTGTCCGCGTTGATTCTGTCGACAAGCAATTTTCCGGGCCACTCGTGTGGCCCATCGGACCTGAAAAGGAGTGTCGTGGACTCGTTCAACCCGACGACCAAGACCCAGGCGGCCCTGACGTCGGCGCTGCAGGCGGCAACGGCCGCGGGCAACCCGCAGATCACGCCCGCTCACCTGTTGATGGCGCTGCTGACGCAGAACGACGGCATCGCCGCCCCGCTGCTCGAAGCTGTCGGCGTCGAACCCGCGACCGTGCGCGCCGAGACCCAGCGTCTGCTGGACCGGCTGCCCAGCGCCACCGGATCGGCGTCGCAGCCGCAGCTCTCGCCGCAAGCCGTCGCGGCGATCACCGCCGCGCAACACCTCGCCACCGAGATGGACGACGAGTACGTCTCCACCGAGCACCTGCTCGTCGGTCTGGCAACGGGGGATTACGACACAGCTAAGCTGCTGACCGGCCACGGCGCGTCTCCGCAGGCGCTGCGCGAGGCGTTCACCAAGGTCCGCGGTAGCGCCCGGGTCACCAGCCCCGACCCCGAGGGCACCTATCAGGCGCTGGAGAAGTACTCCACCGACCTGACGGCGCGTGCCCGCGAAGGCAAGCTCGACCCGGTCATCGGCCGGGACACCGAGATCCGTCGCGTCGTGCAGGTGCTCTCCCGTCGCACCAAGAACAATCCGGTGCTGATCGGTGAGCCCGGCGTCGGCAAGACCGCGATCGTCGAGGGCCTGGCCCAGCGCGTGGTCGCCGGCGACGTGCCAGAGTCGTTGCGCGACAAGACTGTTGTGTCCCTCGACCTAGGCTCGATGGTCGCCGGCGCCAAGTACCGTGGTGAGTTCGAGGAGCGCCTCAAGGCTGTCCTCGACGACATCAAGAACTCGGCCGGGCAGATCATCACGTTCATCGACGAGTTGCACACCATCGTGGGCGCCGGCGCGACCGGTGAGTCCGCGATGGACGCCGGCAACATGATCAAGCCGATGCTCGCCCGTGGCGAACTGCGGCTGGTCGGCGCGACCACGCTCGACGAGTACCGCAAGTACATCGAGAAGGACGCCGCCCTCGAGCGGCGCTTCCAGCAGGTGCTGGTCGGCGAACCGTCCGTCGAGGACACCGTCGGCATCCTGCGTGGGCTCAAGGAGCGCTACGAGGTGCACCACGGCGTGCGGATCACCGACTCCGCGCTGGTGGCCGCCGCGTCGCTGTCCGACCGGTACATCACCTCGCGCTTCCTGCCCGACAAGGCCATCGACCTGGTCGACGAAGCCGCGTCCCGGCTGCGCATGGAGATCGACTCGCGCCCCGTCGAGATCGACGAGGTCGAGCGCCTGGTGCGCCGCCTCGAGATCGAGGAGATGGCGCTGTCCAAGGAAGAGGACGCCGCGTCGAAGGATCGGCTGGAGAAGCTGCGCGCCGAGCTGGCCGACCAGAAGGAGAAGCTGTCCGAGCTCACCACGCGCTGGCAGAACGAGAAGAGCGCCATCGACGTGGTCCGGGACCTCAAGGAGCAGCTGGACCACCTGCGCGGTGAGTCCGACCGGGCCGAGCGCGACGGTGATCTGGCCAAGGCCGCCGAGCTGCGGTACGGCCGGATCCCCGAGGTCGAGAAGAAGCTCGAGGCGGCTATCCCGACCGCTCAGGCGCAGGAGAACGTGATGCTCAAGGAGGAGGTCGGGCCCGACGACATCGCCGACGTGGTGTCGGCGTGGACCGGAATCCCGGCCGGCCGGATGCTCGAAGGCGAGACCGCCAAGCTGCTGCGCATGGAGGAGGAGCTGGGCAAGCGCGTCATCGGGCAGCGCAAGGCCGTGGCTGCCGTCTCCGACGCGGTGCGCCGGTCGCGTGCCGGTGTCGCCGATCCGAACCGGCCGACGGGCTCGTTCATGTTCCTGGGCCCGACCGGTGTCGGCAAGACCGAGCTCGCAAAAGCGTTGGCGGAGTTCCTGTTCGACGACGAGCGGGCGATGATCCGCATCGACATGAGCGAGTACGGCGAGAAGCACTCGGTGGCTCGGCTGGTCGGTGCGCCTCCCGGCTACGTCGGCTACGACCAGGGCGGTCAGTTGACCGAAGCCGTCCGGCGGCGCCCGTACTCGGTGATCCTGTTCGACGAGATCGAAAAGGCTCACCCGGACGTGTTCGACGTGCTGCTGCAGGTGCTCGACGAGGGCCGGTTGACCGACGGCCAGGGCCGCACGGTCGACTTCCGCAACACCATCCTCATCCTGACGTCCAACCTGGGCGCCGGCGGAACCGAGGAGATGGTGATGGCGGCGGTGCGCTCGGCGTTCAAGCCCGAGTTCATCAACCGGCTCGACGACGTGATCATCTTCGACGGGCTCAACCCTGAAGAGTTGGTCTCCATCGTCGACATCCAGCTCAACCAGCTGGCGAAGCGGTTGGCTCAGCGGCGGCTCACCCTCGAGGTGTCGCTGCCGGCCAAGAAGTGGCTCGCCGATCGCGGTTTCGACCCGCTGTACGGGGCTCGGCCGCTGCGCCGGCTGGTGCAGCAGGCCATCGGCGACCAGCTGGCCAAGATGCTGCTCGCGGGCGACGTGCACGACGGCGACATCGTGCCCGTCAACGTGAGCCCCGACGGCGACCGGCTCGTGCTGGGATGAGCGCTCGCGCGAAGACCCGACAGCTGGGCTGATTTTCAGCCCGCGACCAGACACAAACTCGCGTGTTTTCCGCCGAAAGCACGCGAGTTTGTGTCTGCTGGGCCTAAGAAAAGGCCGTGCTCGGGAGGTCCGTGTCGTCGCCGAGCAGCGCCTCGACGATCCGCCCGGCGACCGCATCGGGGTCCAACCCCTCCGGTAGCCGCGGCGGGTCGCCCGCGATCGCCCGGTTCGCCAAACCCGTCTCGGTGTGCGGCGGCCGCACGTCGACGACGCGGACCTTGCGCCGGCGCGCCTCGCTACGCACCGCGGTGAACAGCGCTGCCGTCGCCGCCTTGACCGCCGAGTACACCGCCATGTTGGCCAGCGGTTTCTCCGCGACCACCGCGCTGATGCCGAGGATCACCCCACCGGGCTCGAGCGCCGGCAGCGCGGCGCGCATCACCCGCAGCGGGGCCAGGAAGTCGACGAGCACGAGGTCGTCGACGGTGTCGTCGTCGATGTCGGTGAACGGCCCGAACGCCACCACACCGGCCGCGATGACCACACCGTCGAGCCGGCCGTGCCGCTCGCGGGCCGCCTCGACCACCGTGCGACCGGCGTCGGGCTCGCGCAGATCGGCGGTGACGGCGTGCGCCTCCGCGAGCCGGCCCAGCGCGTCGGCGTCGCGACCGGTGACCGTCACCGCCGCACCGCGGTCGATCAGGAGCCGCGCGATCCGCGATCCGAGCGCCCCGCTGGCGCCGACGACGAGATAGGCCTTGCCGCTCAGATCGCTCATCGGGCCAGTATGCGTGGCCAGCGACGACGAGAGATCCTGCAGAAGGTGACCGGGTTGTGACCCATTCGGATTCGGACCGGACCGCTGAAAGCGGATACTCTGGTCGCAATGGTTCCGCTCTGGTTCACGCTGTCCGCACTCTGTTTCGTGGGTGCGGCAGTTCTGCTGTACGTCGACCACGACCGCCGCCGCGGTCTGGGCCGGCGTCGTAAGTCGTGGGCGAAGTCGCACGGCTTCGACTACGAACCCGAATCCGCCGACATCCTGGACCGGTGGAAGCGCGGCGTCATGTCGACCGTCGGTGACGTCACGGCCAAGAACGTCGTGCTCGGACAGATCCGCGGCGAGGCGGTGTTCATCTTCGACCTCGAGGACGTCGCGACGGTGATCGCGCTGCACCGCAAGGTCGGCACCAACGTCGTCGTAGACATGCGACTCAAGGGCATCAAGGAGCCGCGCGAGAGCGACATCTGGCTGCTCGGAGCCATCGGGCCTCGCATGGTCTACTCCACCAACCTCGACGCCGCCCGGCGCGCCTGCGACCGTCGCATGGTGACGTTCGCCCACACGGCGCCCGACTGCGCGGAGATCATGTGGAACGAGCAGAACTGGACGCTGATCAGCATGCCGGTGACCAGCACCCGCGCCCAGTGGGACGAGGGCCTGCGCACCGTGCGCCAGTTCAACGACCTGTTGCGGGTACTACCGCCGGTGCCGTCGGCCGCCGCCGGGCAGCCCGTCGCCCGGCGTAGCGGGTCTCCGAGCCGGCCGCTGAGCCCGCCCCCGCCCCGCCCCGAGCCGCCGCGCCGTCCGGTGCCCCCGGTGCCGCCCGGCCAGCGCAACGGCCGGCAGTCGCCGAACTATCAGCGGTAGCTATCCTCTGGGCATGTCCCGCCCTGTCGCCCTGATCACCGGGCCGACCTCCGGAATCGGCGAGGGTTTCGCCCGTCACTACGCCGCCGACGGCTACGACCTGGTGCTGGTGGCCCGCGACACCGCCCGACTCGACCGGTTGGCCGCCGATCTGCAGCAGCGGCACGGCACCGCCGTCGAGACCATCACCGCCGACCTGTCATCGGTGACCGACCGGGACGCGGTCGCAGAGCGGCTGCGCGCCGGGGTGCGTGTCCTGGTCAACAACGCCGGATTCGGCACCGCCGGGGAGTTCTGGTCCGCACCCTACGAACAGCTGCAGGCGCAGCTCGACGTCAACGTCACCGCTGTCATGGCACTCACGCACGCGGCGCTGCCGTCGATGGTGGCGGCCGGTACCGGCACCGTGCTGAACGTCGCCAGCGTCGCGGGGCTGCTGCCCGGCCGCGGCTCGACGTACTCCGCGTCCAAGGCGTGGGTGGTGTCGTTCTCCGAGGGACTGGCCAACGGGCTGACCGGCACGGGTGTCGGTGTGCACGCACTCTGCCCGGGGTTCGTGCGCACCGAGTTCCATGCCCGCGCCGGCATCGACATGGCCGGCACGTCCTCGTTCCTGTGGCTCGAGGTCGACGACGTCGTCGCCGAGACGATGTCCGACATGGCCAAGGGGAAGGTCGTGATCATCCCCGGCCTGCAGTACAAGGCGCTGACCACCGGCGGGCGGATGGTGCCGCGCACCCTGGTGCGCGCGCTGACCCGAACCGTGGGCAAGGGCCGTGGCCGGACCTGAGATGCCGTGCGACTGATCGCGCTCCTGGTGGTCCTGGTGCTGACCGCCACCTCCTGCTCGAGTGACGACGACCGTCCCGATGTGTATTCGGCGCTGACGGCGACGATCGGCGAATCGCTGGCCGTCCTCGGCTGGAACATCTCGGTGACCGACCTGCGTTTCGACGCCGACTACGTGCTCGTCGACATCGACGCCGCGCCGGCGCAGCAGGGCGCACCCCACACCGCGCCGAAAGACATCCGCTTCGGCCTGTACGGGGCGCTCGACCACCCCGTCGAGGCCAACGTGATCGGCGGCTGTGACGACGTGACAACCCTTGCGCTGCAACCGGTTTCGTCGCAGGACCAGGATCGGATGTCGGGCACCGTGTGCATCGGGCCGTTCCGCGACCAGAACCAGGTCCGCGGGGTGTACGCCTATTCGCCGCGCGACCGCATCGCCGGCTCGACGGTCGCCTACCCCGTCGCGTTCCCCGTCGGGCTGCCCGAGATCAACGCCAACGACACCGGGCTGGACCTGACGACCACCAGCCTGGACGCGTTCCGCGCCGATGGCGCCGCGCTGAACCCGACCGCCCTCGGCGATCCCGAGGCGTTCAGCGGCAAGGGCTACATGCTGATCGGGCTCGACGTCAGCGGCCTGGCCGCGCGATACCGCGACGACGCCGCCGCCCGCGGCGGCCCGCTGATGGTGGTGGCCGCGCCGACGGTGCAGGGCCGGGGCCTCAGCCACGCCTGCGACGTCTACGGCGCGTCGGTGCTGGTGCTGCCCGAGGCGTCGCGCGACGGGGTGCACGTGCGGGCGTCGTTGTGCACCCAGGGTGAGATCAACCAGGCGCTGCTGTACGCGACGGTGTCGGTGGTCGGCACCCACGCCGCGCTGTGGACGCGCTGATGGGCGAACCGACCGGCCCCACCGAATGGGGCGAGGGGCCCGGCGTCGGTCCGTGGCCGGGTCCGCTGCCCGACGACCCCCGTTACGACCCGAACCTGTTGCGCGACGGCGACACCCGCAACGTCGTCGACGCGTACCGGTACTGGACGCGGGAGGCGATCGTCGCCGACATCGACTCCCGCCGGCACTCGTTGCACATCGCGATCGAGAACTTCGGCAACGACGCCAACATCGGCGCCGTGGTCCGCACGGCGAACGCATTCGCCGTGCACACCGTGCACATCGTCGGCCGGCGGCGCTGGAACCGGCGCGGCGCCATGGTGACCGATCGCTACCAGCGTCTGCGCCACCACGACAGCACCGCCGCGCTGCTCGACGCCGCCGCGCAGGACGGGTTGACGCCGGTGGCCGTCGACAACGTGCCCGGTGCGGTGCGCATCGAAGAGGTCACGCTGCCGCGGGCGGCCCTGCTGATCTTCGGCCAGGAGGGGCCCGGGATCACCGATGACGCGAAAACCGGTGCGGCACTGACAGTCTCAATCGCGCAGTTCGGCTCCACACGGAGCATCAATGCGTCGGTCGCCGCGGGGATCGCGATGCACACCTGGGTCCGGCAGCACGCCGACCTCGGCCGGGCCTGGTGACTTCAACAGAATCCAGACGCCGACCGCCGAGGTGAGCAACAGCAGTGCCCCGACGCCGGAGGCGATCGAGAGCCCGTGGGTGAATGCGGTGCGCGCCGCGTCGACCAGGCCCTCGGCTTGCGCCGGCGGTAGGTCCCGAGCCGCCTCGAGCGCGTGCGGCAGCGAGTCGCGGGCCTGCGCGGTGGCCGCGGCCGGGATGGCGGGAGACAGGGTCACAGTGCGGTAGACCGCGGTGACGATGGAGCCCAGTACCGCGATGCCCAACGCCATGCCGAGTTCGTACGCCGTCTCCGAGACCGCCGCTGCCGCACCGGCGCGCTCCTTCGGAACGCTGGCCAGGATCACGTCGCTGGCGACGGTGAACGCCAGACCCAACCCGATGCCGACGACGAACAGTGCGATGCCCAGCGGCAGATACGGCGCGATGGGGGTGAACACCCGCAGCGAGACCATCATCCCCGCCATCGCGACGCCGACCAGCGCGAGCCCGGCGGTCAGGACCGCCCGGTGCGAGACGTAGCGCACGAGCACACCGGCGAGCACGCCGAACACCGTCGCCGTCAACGCGGCGGGCAACTCGGCCAGCCCGGCCTTCAGCGGACCGTAACCGTGCACCAGCTGGAAGTACTGCGACAGGAAGAACACCAGCCCGGACAGGCCGAGCACCGACAGGAGGTTGCCCGCGACGACGCCGGAGAATCTCGGGTTCGCGAACAGCCGGACGTCGATCAGCGGGTGCGGCAACCGCAGCTGCCGCCGCACGAAGGCCACCAGCGCGGCAGCGCCCAGAACGCCCGCCACCACCACGTCGCCACCGAGCCCCTCGGAGAGGCTCGTGAAGCCCTCCTTGATCGCGTAGACGACGCCGATCATGCCGACCATCGACAGCGCCACACTCGGCAGATCCCACGGACCCGGCTCCGGATCACGGTGCTCCGGCAGCAGCAGCACGCCACCGACCACGAGGACCACCATCACCGGGATGTTGATCAGGAACACCGAACCCCACCAGAAGTGTTCGAGCAGCACGCCGCCGACGAGCGGTCCCAGCGCAGCGCCCGCGGAGAACGTCGCGGCCCAGATGCCCACTGCGATACTGCGTTCGCGCTGATCGGCGAACAGTCCGCGGATCAGCGCCAGCGTCGCCGGCGCCAGCGTCGCGCCGGCCATGCCGAGCAGGACTCGGGTACCGATGAGCATCGGCGCGGTGGCCGAATAAGCCGAGAGGGCGGAGAACGCGGCGAATGCTGTTGCGCCGCAGAGCAGTAACTTCTTGTGGCCGATGCGGTCGCCGAGGCTGCCCATGCTGATCAGCAGTGCGGCCAGCACGAAGGAGTAGATGTCGCCGATCCAGAGGATCTGCGTTCCCGTCGCATCAAGGTCGGCGCTGATGAACGGTGTCGCCAGGGCCAGTACGGTGCCGTCGATGCCGATCAGCAGCACGGCGAGAGTGAGGACGCCGAGAGCGAGCCAGCGGCGAATCATGAGGTACGTACTCCGTTCAAGAGAAGGTCGATGATCAGTCGGGTGCCGTCGCGGGCGGCGACGCGGCCGGCGCGGATGGACCAGTCGGTCGCGGCGACGAGGCTGTAGAAGGACTCGGTGAGCCAGGCGGCGGGAAGATCGGGCCGGAAGACGCCGTCACGCTGCCCGCGCAGGAAGAGCTCGCTGATCGCGCCGTCGACCTCATCCCACACCTCGATGCAGGCGGTCACGTCGTCCTGGCTCTGGCTGTAGAGCAGCGCGAGGTAGGGGGCGATCGGCTCGCAGGCCATCACGAGCCGGCGCAGCGCCTCGTCGGCGGGCCCCTCGTGCAGACGGACCGCGGCCAGTACCTCGCTCATCTCCCTGATGGCGAGTTCCTCGAGCGCCGTCATCAGCGCGGCGCGGCCGGAGAAGTGCCGGTGCAGCGTCGCGCGGCTGACGCCGACCGCCGAGGCGATCTCGTCTTGTGTCGCGTTCGGCCGCCGGCCGAGGTAGTCGGCGGCGGCGCGCAGCAGATCTTCGCGCGTTGACATGAGACGACTATAGCTCACGTGAGACAAATTTGTCTCATGGCTTTTGGGGGAGCCTGTGAGGCAGGATCGACCCATGGATCAGATGTGGGCCAACCGCGCCGCCAGCGCCGAGGCTGCGATCACCCGCCGTCATCTCCGCAAGCTCTGGGGGTTGCCGGGCACGCAGCTCGGCGTCGTGGCGTGGCCCGCGGCGGGCGGCCAGCGGCGCTTCGGTAAGTGGCACTACTGGTGGCAGGCCCATCTGATCGACAATCTCGTCGACGCGCAGGTCCGCGATCCGCAGCCCGAACGTCTGACCCGCATCACCCGTCAGATCCGCAGCCATCGGTTGCGCAACATCGGCCGCTGGACCAACGACTACTACGACGACATGGCCTGGCTGGCGCTGGCGCTGGAGCGCGCCGCCCGGCTCGCCGACGTGGCGCGACCCAAAGCGCTCGACACCCTCGCCGACCAGTTCCTCACCGCGTGGGTGCCCGAGGACGGCGGCGGCATCCCGTGGCGCAAACAGGACCAGTTCTTCAACGCCCCCGCCAACGGTCCGGCAGGCATCTTCCTGGCCCGGATCGAGGGCAGGCTGCGACGAGCCCAGCAGATGGCCGACTGGATCGACGAGACGCTGATCGATCCCGAGACGCACCTGGTCTTCGACGGCATCCAGGGCGGCTCGATGGTGCGCGCCCAGTACACCTACTGCCAGGGCGTGGTGCTGGGGCTGGAGACCGAACTGGCGGCCCGCACCCAGGACCCGCGGCACGCCGAACGCGTGCATCGGCTGGTCGCTGCGGTGGCCGACCACATGGCCCCCGACGGTGTGCTCAAGGGCGCGGGCGGCGGCGACGGCGGCCTGTTCCACGGCATCCTCGCGCGCTACCTGGCGCTGGTGGCGACCGACCTGCCCGGCGACTCACCGGACGACGAGGCGGCCCGCACGACCGCCGGATCGCTGGTGCTCTCCTCTGCGGAGGCAGCCTGGGAGAACCGGGTGACGGTCGAGGACCTGCCTCTGTTCAGCGCGTTCTGGGAGCGCGAGGCGCAGCTGCCGACGGCTACCTCGGGTGACGCCCAGTTCGTCGCCGGCGCGGTGAACTCCTCGGAGATCCCGGAGCGCGACCTGTCGGTACAGCTGGCAGGGTGGATGCTGATGGAAGCAGCTCACACCGTCGCCGGTCAGCCGTGACCGAACCCGCCACCCAGTCACGCGGTTTCCCGCTGCGGCCCTCGCGGCTCAGCCGCGGCTCCACCACCAACAAGACCACCGACAACACCGCCGCCGCGCTGCTGCTGTTCGCGACCGTCATCGCGATCCTGTGGGCGAATTCGCCCTGGGCCGAGGCGTATTCGGCGCTGCTGCACACCGGGGTCGGCTTCACGGTCGGTTCCTTCCACGCCGAGATGTCGGTGCAGCACCTGGTCAACGACGCGTTGATGACGTTCTTCTTCTTCATCGTCGGACTCGAGGTGACCCGCGAATTCACCATCGGCGAACTCACCGACCGGTCGCGCGCCGCGGTGCCCGTCGTCGCCGCGATCGCCGGGCTCGTGCTGCCCGCGGTCGTGTTCCTCGCGCTCAATCCGTCGGGGGAGAACGCCGCGGCCTGGGGTGTGGTGATCTCGACCGACACCGCGTTCCTCGTCGGCGCGCTGGCGATCATCAAGCCGGTGTTCCCCGCCCGGGTGCGGCTGTTCCTGCTGACCCTGGCCGTCGTCGACGACGTCGGCGCGCTCGGCGTGATCGCGCTGTTCTACTCCGATGCGATCCAATGGGTGCCGCTGCTGGTGGCCGCGGCGCTGCTGGCCGCGCTGGCCGCCGTCCGCTACCTGCCGAAGGCGCACGGACCCGCCTACACGGTGCTCGGTGTGGCGCTGTGGATCGCGCTGTACATGGGTGGCGTGCACCCGACCCTGGCCGGCGTGGCCGTCGCGCTGCTGATCCCGGTGTTCACCCCGGAGCGCCAGCCGGTGGAACGCGCGGTCGAGCAGATTCGCGCGTTCCGGCAGTCGCCGAATTCGCTGTACGCCCGCGCCGCCAGCCGCTCGCTGCAGGACTCGATCTCGATCAACGAGCGGCTGCAGACCGCGGTCGGACCCGTCGTGTCATTCGGCATCCTGCCGCTGTTCGCGCTGGTGAACGCCGGGGTGAAGCTCGACGCGGCGAGCGTGGGTGCGGCCCTTCGGTCGCCGCTGACGTGGGGCATCGTCGCCGGCCTGGTGATCGGCAAGTTCATCGGCATCACCGGGGCGACGTGGTTCATGCGCCGGACCGGGCTGGGTGTGCTGGCGCCGGGGCTGACGTTGCGACGGATCATGGGCGGGGCGGCCCTGTCCGGCATCGGCTTCACGATCTCGCTGTTCATCGTCGACATCGCGATCGAAGACCCGGGCCGCCAGGACCAGGCCCGCATCGGCGTGCTGGCCGCGTCGGTGCTGGCCTTCGTGTTCGGCTGGGCGATCTTCCGGATCACCGACTGGCTCAGCCCGCCCGAACCCGTCGGCCTGCATCTGCTGCGGCCCGTGGACCCGGAGCGGGACCACCTGCGTGGCCGGCCCGACGCACCGCTGACGCTGGTCGAGTACGGCGACTTCGAGTGCCCGTTCTGCAGCCGCGCCACCGGAGCCATCGACGAGGTTCGCGAGCACTTCGGCGACGAGTTGCGCTACGTATGGCGGCATTTCCCGCTCGAGCGCGCGCACCCGAGGGCGTTCGACGCCGCCCGGGCGAGCGAGGCAGCGGCGCAGCAGGGCCTGTTCTGGGAGATGTCGCGGCAGCTCTTCGCGCATCAGGACCATCTCGACTGGTCGGACATCTACCGCTACGCGGTGGCGGCGGGCTGCGACATCGAGCAGTTCGACAACGACGTGCGGCTGCACTCGTCGAAGGTGCTGCACCGGGTGACCGACGACGCCGAGGACGCCGAGGCGATGGATCTGAACGCGACGCCGACGCTGTTCGTCAACGGCATCCGGCACAAGGGGCCGTGGGACGCGGCGAGCCTGATTCGCGCGCTCGAGCAGCGCTGATCCCGAACGCAACCAATGCCGCGGCGATCGCGGTGAGCGCGAGGCCTGCGACGGTGACTGCCTCGCGGAACTCCATGGTCTGACTCGCGGTCCAGTGCGCGGCGGTGATCGTGCCGGTGAACATCGCGGCCAGGATCGTCCCGCTCACAGCGATACCGACGCCGGACGTCACCTCACTCGACGTGTCGACCAGAGCCGTCCCGATCGTGGTCCGGTTCTCGGGCAGCCCGCGCAACACGTTCACCGCGGCGACAACACCGACCACACGCAGGCCCGCCGCAACGAGCACGAGCGCGGTCGCGACGAACGGATAGCCGAAGCGGCCGAGCACGGCATAGACCGCGAGCCCGAGCACGACCGCCGATGCGCTGAGCCACGCGGCGCGCTCCGGCCCGACCCGCTTCACGAACGGCCCGACGACGAAGCTGCCCGCGATCAGCACCGCGACCTGCGGCAGCATCCCGATCGCGGCGAGCGCCGGCGGCCAACCCCAGTCGAGCTGGAGCTGCAACGTCACCAGGTAGCCGAGCCCCGCGATCGCCAACCCGGCCGCGGCCTTGAACGCCAGCCCGCTCGCCACCAGCGGGTACGCCACGAGCTGCAAAGAAATCAGCGGAAAGCGTGCGATCCGCTCCCGGATCACGAAAGCCACGAACCCGGCCAGAGCCAGGCCTGCCGTCGTCCACGGCAACCACGCGCCGGCGCCGTCGTCGACGAACAGCGTCGGTGCGACCAGCGCGCACGCGATCGCGACCGTGCCGAGGACGCCGCCCGCAACGTCCAGTGGATCGCGATGCAGCTCCTCGAGTCGGTCGGCAGCGATACCGACGCGAACGCCCACGATCGCCAGCAGCGCGATCGGCACGTTCACCAGCAGCAGCACCTGCCACGGCGCGACCTCGACGACGAAGCCGCCGACCGTCGGGCCGATCGCGAGACCGACCAGCCCCACGGTCGAGATCAGCGTGATCGCCCGCATGCGCAGGGTGTCGTCGTCGAACAGCCGGAAGGCCAGCGCCATCGCGCCCGGTGTCGTCATCGCCGCCGCCACACCGGTCAGCACGCGCACGGCGATGAGCTGTTCGGCCGTCGTCACGAACGCGGTTGCCAGGCTCGCGGCGGCGAGCAGGGCGAGGCCGAGCAGCATCACGCGACGCCGTCCGACCCGGTCGGCGACCGCTCCGAGCGCCAGCATCAAAGCGCCGAACACGACGGCGTAGGCGCCCGTCACCCACTGCAGTGCCGTGGTGGAGGCGTGCAGGTCGCGGCCGATGGTGGGCAGCGCGACGGTCAGGATCGAGTTGTCGAGCATCTCGAAGAGGAACACGGCCGACAGGCCGACGAGAGCGGGCCAGGCTTGGGTGAGCGAGCGAGGAGAGACAATGCTCGGAGTCGTCATGTCACTAAGCTAAGTGACTAAACTAAGTGAGTCAATATAGTGAGGTGCGATGCCCAGGACCTCGGAGCGCGGCGGGCCGCTGACGCGCCGCAAGATCTCGGATGTCGCGACCCGGATGTTCCTCGATCGCGGGTTCGACGAGGTGACGGTCGCGCAGGTCGCCAAGGAGGCCGGAGTCTCGAGCGTGACGGTGTTCAAGCACTTCCCGCGCAAGGAGGACCTGCTGTTCGACCGCGTCGACGACGCCGTTGAGATTCTGCGTGGGGCGGTGCGTGACCGCGCCCCCGACACCTCCGTGCTGACGTCGCTGCGCGACGCGGCGGTCCGTCTCGTCGACGAGCGGCATGCGCTCTCCGGCGTCAAAGACGGGTCGATCCCGTTCTATCGGACCGTCGCCGGATCACCGGTGCTGATCGCGCGGCTGCGGGAGATCGCCGCCGAACTCGTGCAGGCGCTGCGGGACGCAATCGACGCGGACCCCGACTTCACTGGCAACCCGGACCTGTTCGCCACGCTCGTCATCGCCGGATACTCCACCGTCCTGACCGAAACCGCACGGCGCGTCATCGACGCAGGTTCACCGGATCCCGTCGTCGAGGATCATCGGCAACGCCTAAGCGGGCTCTTCGATGCGCTGCAGAACGGGCTCGGCCAGTTCTGAACGGCAGGTGCGGGCCAGCTCGTCGAGGCGGATGTCCAGCACCGCGGCGAGCGCCGCGACGGTGGTGAACGCCGGGGTTGCGAGCCGACCGGTCTCGATCTTGCGCAGCGTCTCCGGGGAGATCGACGCCGCGCGCGCGACGTCGGCGGCCTTGCGGGCCCCGCGGGCGGCGCGCAGGTGGGCGCCGAGGCGAGCGCCGGCTGCCCGCTGCTGCGGGGTCAGGGGGGAACGCACCATGGGCCAAGGATAAGCCCGGTCTAGAGTGGTATTTCTATACCGTTTTGGGAAGGGGTGTCGATGGTCGAGTTGAAGACGGCGACAGAGGTCGACGCCATGGCCGTCACGGGAGCGTTCATCGCGGAACTCCTCGACGATCTGGCCGGGCGTGCGCAGGTCGGGGTCAATCTGCTCGACCTCGAGCAGCGGGCGCGTGAGCTGATCGCCGAGCGCGGTGCGCAGTCCTGCTATTGGGATTACGACCCGTCCTTCGGCCGCGGACCCTTCCGCAACGTGATCTGCTTGTCCGTCAATGACGCTGTGCTGCACGGGCTTCCGCACGACTACGTGCTACGCGACGGCGATCTGCTGAGTATGGACATCGCGGTGTCGATCGACGGCTGGGTCGCCGACTCGGCGCGCAGCATCATCGTCGGCACCCCGCGCCCGCAAGACCAGCGGATCATCGAGGCCACCGAGCACGCGCTGGACGCGGGCATCGGCGCGGCGCGTCCGGGCAACCGCCTGGGCGACATCTCGGCGGCCATCGGCGCGGTGTGCGCCGAGTACGGCTACCGGGTGAACACCGACTTCGGCGGCCACGGCCTGGGCCGCACGATGCACGAGGACCCGCACGTGTCGAACGTCGGACGCGCGGGCCGCGGGATGGTGCTGCGGCCGGGTCTGACACTGGCCTTGGAGCCCTGGCTGGCTCAGGGCACGAACAGGATCGTCTACGACCCCGACGGGTGGACCATCCGCTCAGCCGACCGATCCCGCGCGGCCCACAGCGAGCACACGATCGCGATCACGGATGGTGCGGCTCGGGTGCTGACGGCCCTGCCTGCTCGTCGGCGTCCATCGGCGGAGTCGGAATGCCGGCCGCCTTCGCAGCCTTCCGCCGCTTGTACCACTCCCAGATCATCGGGGTGATCGACGCGACCGCGATCAGGATGAAGATCGGTTCGAGGAGCTTCTGCACCACCTCGAACTGGCCGAGGCCGTAGCCCATCAGCGTCAGGCCCACGCCCCAGACCACGGCCCCGAGCACGTTGAACGCGGTGAACAGGCCGTAGCTCATCTTCGCCGCGCCCGCGGTGATGGGCGCCAGCGTGCGCACGATCGGCACGAACCGGGCGATCACGATCGCGAACGGTCCGCGCTGCTCGAAGAACAGGTGCGCCTCGTCGAGGTAGCGCTGCTTGAGCACCCGCGCGTTCGGCTTGAACATCGCGGTGCCCAGGCTGCGGCCGATCCAATACCCGACCTGGCCGCCGAGTATGGCGGCGATCGGGATGAACAGCAGCAGCTGCCACAGATGGAAGTTGGCGTCGACCGCTTCGCCGCGCGCGGCCGTACCTGCCGCCAGCATGCCGGCCACGAACAGCAGCGTGTCGCCCGGCAGGACCGGGAACAGCACACCGGACTCGACGAAGACGACGACGAGAATGCCGACGAGCGCCCAGGTGCCGAAGTAACCGATGAGGTTGATCGGGTCCAGGAAATCGGGCATCAGCGCGAGATTGTCGACGACCACGGCCACAAGGGTACCGGCGGCATAAGGTGAGGCATGCCCACGCACAAGGCTGTCCAGGTTCCCGAAGCCAACGCTGCTCTGACCGTCGTCGACGTCGACACCCCGTCGCCGTCGGCGGGTCACGTCCGGATCGACGTGGCCGCCTGCGGCGTCTGCGGTACCGATCGTGAGTTCCATGCCGGGCACTTCCCGGGTCTGCAGTGGCCGCTGACGCTGGGCCACGAGATCGCCGGCTCCATCGCCGAGGTCGGCGACGGGGTCGAGGACTTCGCCGCCGGTGACCGCGTCGCGGTCGGCTGGTTTGGCGGCAACTGCAACCGCTGCATCCCGTGTCGGCAGGGGCACTTCATGCAGTGCGTGCGCATGGAGGTGCCGAGCTGGCACTACCCCGGCGGTTACGCGGAGTCGGTGACCGTGCCGGCCACCGCGCTGGCCCGCATCCCCGACGGGTTGTCGTTCGTGGAGGCGGCGCCGATGGGCTGCGCCGGGGTGACGACGTTCAACGGGCTACGGCAGACCCGCGCGAAAGCCGGCGACGTCGTCGCGATCCTCGGGGTGGGGGGCCTGGGCCACCTCGGTGTGCAGTTCGCGCGGGCGATGGGCTTCGAGACCGTCGCGATCGCGCGGGGCACCGGCAAGGCCGAGGAAGCCACGAAGCTCGGCGCGCATCATTACATCGATTCCACCGCCCAGGACGTCGCGGCCGAACTGCAGAAGCTCGGCGGGGCCGCGGTGGTCCTGGCGACGGCCAACAACGCCGAGGCGATGGCGGCGACCGTCGGCGGCCTGCGCCCGGCGGGCGAGCTGGTGGCAGTCGGCGTCACGCCCGAGAACCTGCCGATCAGCCCGCTGGACCTGATCAACTCCGGGCTCTCGGTGAGCGGCCACCCGTCGGGCACCTCCCGCGACGTCGAGGAGACCCTGCATTTCGCGGTGCTCAGCGGCGTGCGGGCGATGGTCGAGGAACGGCCGTTGGCCGAGGCCGCCGAGGCGTTCGAGGCGATGGATTCGGGCAAGGCCCGCTATCGCATGGTTCTGACCGTGTGAACGTCCACCGCACCTGAGATACTCCAACCATCCCAGCTGAGAGGAACAGTCATGCCCATCGCCACGCCCGAGGTCTACGCCGAGATGCTGAGCCGGGCCAAGGAGCACTCGTTCGCGTTCCCGGCGATCAACTGCGTCGGCTCGGAGAGCATCAACGCCGCGATCAAGGGCTTCGCCGACGCCGGCTCCGATGGCATCATCCAGTTCTCCACCGGCGGAACGGAATTCGCGTCGGGACTCGGCGTGAAGGACATGGTGACGGGCGCGGTCGCGCTGGCCGAGTTCGCGCACGTGATCGCCGACAAGTACGACATCACCGTCGCGCTGCACACCGATCACTGCCCCAAGGACAAGCTCGACGGGCTGGTCCGGCCGCTGCTCGCGATTTCCGCCGAGCGCGTCGCCAAGGGCCAGAATCCGCTGTTCCAGTCGCACATGTGGGACGGCTCGGCGGTGCCGATCGACGAGAACCTGGAGATCGCGCAGGAGCTGCTCAAGCAGGCCGCCGCCGCCAAGATCATCCTGGAGATCGAGATCGGCGTCGTCGGCGGCGAAGAGGACGGTGTCGAGGCCGAGATCAACGAGAAGCTCTACACCTCGCCCGAGGATTTCGAGAAGACCATCTCCGCGCTGGGCGCGGGCGAGCACGGCAAGTACCTGTTGGCCGCCACGTTCGGCAACGTGCACGGCGTCTACAAGCCGGGCAACGTGGTGCTCAAGCCTGAGGTCCTCGCCGAGGGTCAGAAGGTCGCGGCCGCCAAACTCGGACTGCCCGAGGGCTCCAAGCCGTTCGACTTCGTCTTCCACGGCGGCTCGGGCTCGCTGAAGTCGGAGATCGAGGATTCCCTGAAGTACGGCGTGGTGAAGATGAACGTCGACACCGACACCCAGTACGCGTTCACCCGGCCCATCGTCGGCCACATGTTCAGCAACTACGACGGTGTGCTCAAGGTGGACGGCGAGGTCGGCAACAAGAAGGTCTACGACCCGCGCAGCTACTTCAAGAAGGCCGAGGCGTCGATGGCCGAGCGCGTGGTCGAGGCGTGCAACGACCTGCACAGCGCGGGCCGGAGTGTGACCGCGGGCTAGCTGGTGGGGGCCTGGCAGATCTTCCACTGCTCGTCGGTGAACTCCAGGTCGAAGCTGCGCGTCGAGCGGGTCTGCGGCGCGTACGCCATGAACGTGGTGACGTTGGCCTCGGCGTGCTCGCCGTTGACGACGACCTGATCGATGCTGGCGACGACGGGGTACTGCTTGGCTGCGGCGACACGGGCGTGGGTCTGCTCCCACGCCTTGTCGTTGTAGGCGACGTAGCTGTCGCGGGTGCTGCCGCAGGTGATGCTGCGCAGCGCCGCCAGGTCGCCGTTCTGCACCGCGACGTCGAAGTCGGAGATGGTGTCGCGGACCTGGTCCTCCTGTGAGGCGGCCGGCGACGACCCGCGGGTGAGCAGGATGGTGCCGAGGATCGCGACGGCCGCGAGCGCCGCGATCACCAACACGATCGCGATGACCCAGCCCCAGCTGCGCTTTTTGGCGGGTGGCTTGGGTGCGTCGTCGCGGGCCGGAATCTTTTGCGGCGCAACGCTTGGCGCGGTGAAGGCTTCCGTGTCGGCGCTGCCGCCGGTGCCGAAGACCTCGGTGGCCGGCTCGTGCGGCCGGTTGATGATCTGGGTGGACCCGGCGTCGAAGCCTGACGGTGCGGTGAACCGCCGCTCACCTTCCGGCGGATCGGCGGGTTGTGTCGAGGGGTCGGCCGGCGCGAACACCTCGGTGGCGGGCTCGTCCTGCGGGTGGGCTGCTTCGTCCGGTTGATCCGGGCCAGTGGGGTTCGACATCGGTGCTGCGGTCCTCCTGACGGCTGTGGCCGAAGCTTAGCCATCCGCGGTGACGATCGGATAACCCTGCACGGCACAATGGGGCCATGACTCGGATGGGCGATCTTCTCGGACCGGAACCTGTATTGCTGCCTGGCGATCCCGACGCCGAAGCCGAGCTCGACGCCGCGGAGAGCCCGGCGATCGTCGCCGCCGCTCATCCGTCGGCGTCGGTGGCGTGGGCCCAGCTGGCCGAGGATGCGCTCGACGCCGATCAGGCGATCACCGCGTACGCCTACGCACGCACCGGTTATCACCGCGGCCTGGATCAGTTGCGCCGCAACGGCTGGAAGGGCTTCGGGCCGGTGCCCTTCACCCATGAGCCCAACCGCGGCTTCCTGCGCTGTGTGGCGGCGCTCGCCCGCGCGGCCGATGCGATCGGTGAGGAGCCGGAGTTCCAGCGCTGCCTGGACCTGCTCGACGACTGCGATCCGGCGGCGCGCGCCGAACTCGGCTTGGCCTAGATCCACAGCGCGGCGATCGTCTGAGACGACGCCCGTTCGACGGCCAGGACGTCGGGACGCAGGCGCTCCGCCGCCTCCCGCTGTTCTCGCGGTCCGGCCTCGGCGGCCTCGAGCACGTCGAGCATGTCCAGCGCGGCCCGCTGGAGGTCCCGCCGCGCGGTACGCGCGGAGAGGCTCTCCGCGTCGCCCGCTGCGGCGAACGGCTCGGCCAGTGCCAGCGCCGCCCGGGTGGTCGTCAACGCATCCGCGAGCCGCTGGGTCTCCTGTCCGCGCGCGAGCGCGAGGTACACCGCCAGCCCGATGGCGCAGCCGATCAGCGTGTCCACGCCGCGGGTCAGCAGCAGGTGCCCGACCTGTCCGGGGGCCAGCGGGTGGCTGGCGGTACCGATGGTCAGCGCGGTCGAGGTGATGAACACTGAGGCGAGCAGGTAGTTGCGGACCACCAGCATCTCGATGGCGAAGTTCAGCAGCGCGAGCACCGCGGCGAGCAGCCAGCCCTGCGGATGGATCGCGATGATCGCCGCGGCCAGTGCCAGTCCGATCCAGGTGCCGGCCAGTCGCTCGGCGCCGCGGCGCATTGCGTGCCACAGCGGTGCGCCCTGGTGCAGGATCAGCACCGCGGCGGCCATCGCCCAGTACGCCCGGTCGATACCGAGTCCGACGGCGGCGAACCCCGCCAGCGGCACCCCGATCGCGACCCGGACCATCACCAGGCGTGTCTGCGAGCCGGTGCGCAGCGCGTCCCGCAGGAGACGCCACGCGGGGACGGGCGCGGGAGCGGGTTGGCCGGGGTCGCGGTGTGCGACCGCATCGGGGTCGGCGTCGAGCCGTCCGAGAGCGCGTGCCACATCGGCGGTGTCGGCGTCGGCGCGGGCGAACAGCACGTGCACGGCATGGGTGGTGGCGCGCAGTCGCTGCAGTTCGTGGCTCGCCGACGCGGCCGGCTGCTGGTCGATCAGGGCTGTCCACGCCTGGTGGAGCGCGTGCGCCGCCTGACGTCGGGAGCTCTCCTCGGCCGGCCCGCCGATCGCGTCGAGGTAGCCCGCGACCCGTTCGCCGGCCGCCTGTACGGACGCGCGTTCGGGGCGTCGGAATCCGGTGACCGCGCCGACCATCTGGACCGCCCAGGCGATCGTGCCGCCCGCGAGCACGAGTCCGCCGATCTGCCAGGGCTCCAGCCGGGACGCCGAGACGCCGATCCCGGCGGCGCACGCGACGACGAACACGTAGGCCCCCGGCGGCCCGACCCGCAGCGCACTGCACAGCCACACCGCGATCACCGCGACGGTGGAGACGGTCAGCACGCCGGCCCACGCCACGTCGGCGGCCCAGGAGCCGGCCGCGACGGCCAGTGCCAGCGCGAGTGCGACGACGGCGAGTTGGACGGCGCGGCTGAGGTAGGGCCGGCCCACCCCGAATCGGGACGTGAAGGCCCCGAGGGTGGCGATCAGGCCGGCGCCGAGGTCGCCCGCGGCCACGCCGACGAGGACGGGGATGGCGGTGCTGACCGCAGCGCGCAGCGCGACGGGCAGCCGGGGCGGGGCTACCGGTTCTGGCTTTCGCACTCGCAGTCGGCGGCCGAATCCGGCGGCTCGACCTGCACGGTCGCGTGGTCGAGCCCGCGCGCGGTGAGCACGGCGCGTGCGTCGTCGAGGACCCGCGCCGAGTTGCGCCGACTGGTCAGGTGGGCGGTCACCATGTCCTTGCCGGGCACCAGCGTCCAGACGTGCAGATCGTGGACCTCGGTCACGCCCTCCACCGCGCACAAGGCGGCGCGGAGTTCGTCGACGTCGATGTGGCTGGGCGAGCTCTCCGAGAGGATGCGCAGCGCGGCGCGGGCCAATGCGATCGCCCGGGGCAGTACCCACAGTGCGACGAGCACCGCGACGACGACGTCGGCGTAGGGCCACCGGGTGGTGACGGTGACGATGCCCGCGATCAGGACGCCGATGCTGCCGACGGTGTCGGCCACGACCTCCATGTAGGCGCCCTTGACCGCGAGGCTGCTCTCCGACTGCGAGCGCAGCAGCAGCACGACCGCCGCGTTGGCGAGCAGTCCGGCGAGCGCGACGACGATCATCGGCACACCGGGCACATCCGGCGCGCCCCCGAGCCGCTCGAACGCCTCGTACAGGATGAATCCGGCGACGCCGATCAGTAGCACCGCGTTGGCGACCGCGGTGAACACTTCGGCACGGTGCCATCCGTAGGTCCGCGACGGGGAGTTGCTGCCGCGCTTGGCCAGCAACACCGCGGTCAGCCCCATGAACATCGCGACGAGGTCGGTGAGCATGTGGCCGGCGTCGGCCAGCAGCGCGATCGAGTTGATGGCGAGCGCGGTGCCCAGTTCCACGGCGAAGAACACCGTCAGGATCGCCGCGGCGATCACCATCCGCGAGACGCGCGCATCGCCCCCGTGGCTGTGATCGTGTCCCGCACCCATGCGGGCGAATATATGCGTACTAACGCATATATGGCAAGACGCTACTGCCAGGCCGACCAGAACCGCGTCAGCTCGCCGCCCACGGCCGACAGATACGCCGGCACTCCGGACAGCTCGAACAGCGCATAGACCCCGGAGAAGAACCACTGGTTCACGCCCGGGGCGAAGAGCAGCAGGATCAGCAGCAGAAAGCCCCACTGCTTGGCCGGCGCCACCGCCCGCTGCGTCTGGGGGCTCAGGTGCGGCTCGAGTGCGCCGTAACCGTCCAGCCCGGGGATCGGCAGGATGTTCAACAGGAACGCGGTGATCTGCAGGAACCCGAGGAATGCGACCCCGGCCCAGAACACCGAGTGCCCGGGGTCGTAGAACAGCCGGGTCGCCGTCAGCAGCACGATCGCGCACACGACGTTCGCCGCCGGCCCGGCCAGGCTGATCACCGTGCGCTGCCACGCGCCCATCCAGCCGGTCCGCAGGTACACCGCGCCGCCGGGCAGCCCGATCCCGCCGAGCGCGATGAACAGCACCGGCAGGCCCAGCGACAGCAGCGGATGCGAGTACTTCAGCGGGTTGAGCGTCAGATAGCCACGCGCCTCGACGTCGCGGTCACCGAACCGCCACGCCGAGTAGGCATGTCCGAACTCGTGCAGGCACAGCGAGATCAGCCAGCCGAAGATCACGAACACGAACACCCCGAGATAGGCCATCGGGCCGACTTCGGCTGCCGCCAGCCACGCCGCGACCCCGCCGGCGGCCGTCACGGCGATCAGGACGAGGAACAGGGGGCTCGGCCGTACCGACTGGCGCAGCGGGCCCCCGCCTCTGATCACGCTCACGCACCCACGCTACCTGCGGCCGACGCGCAACCAGCCCTGCGTGTGGCGGTAGAACGTGGAGCGTCGCACCGGCCGCGGCCCGGGCGCGCCGTCGCGCACCACCTGCGCGCCGGTGGTGCCCAGTTGCGCGGCCCGGCCGGCCACCCAGCGCCGCGGCCGCCACCGCCCTGTCTCGACCGCCGCGCGCAGCCCCGGCAGCTGCCGGGTCGGCTCCACGCGCACCCCGGTCACCTCACCGTCGAACAGCACGGTGTCGTCGACGACGGCCTCGCCGTGCAGGGTGCGCTCGCCCTCGGGCGGCCGCCACAGCGCGGTGCCGACGACGACGGAGCCGGTCTCGTCCCTGATCAGGGGGACCCGGGTGGCCGGGGCGTGCACCGCCCGGCGGGCGCCGAACGCGCGGCGGACGTGCGCCACCTCGACGTCGAGGCGATCGGCGCGCAGCAGCGCCTTCAGCACGGCCGCCAGATCGGCCTCGGCGCCGACCACGACGACGCGGCGCCACGTCCCGACCTGGTCCAGATCGGTGCCCGGAAGCTCGCGCAGCGGGCGCGGCACCCGGGCGCCGCCGGGGCTGCACACCGCGACAGACGGGGGTGTAGCGCGGGATCGGATAAGGTAGCTCACCGGCTGCACACACTATGCACAGCATTCGAGCGGGAGAGGCGCGGCATGCCGGCAATCGTCCTCATCGGCGCCCAGTGGGGCGACGAGGGCAAAGGTAAGGCCACCGACCTGCTCGGTGGACGGGTTCAATGGGTGGTGCGCTACCAGGGCGGCAACAACGCCGGCCACACGGTGGTGCTTCCGACGGGGGAGAACTTCGCCCTGCACCTCATTCCGTCGGGCATTCTGACGCCCGACGTGACCAACGTGATCGGCAACGGCGTCGTCGTCGACCCGGGCGTGCTGCTGACCGAGCTGCGCGGCCTCGAAGACCGCGGCGTGGACACCGATCGGCTGCTCCTGTCGGCCGACGCGCACCTGCTGATGCCCTATCACGTGGCCATCGACAAGGTCGTGGAGCGCTACGCAGGCAGCAAGAAGATCGGCACCACCGGTCGCGGTATCGGCCCGTGCTACCAGGACAAGATCGCCCGGCAGGGCATCCGCGTCGCCGACGTGCTGGACCCGGATCTGCTGGCCGAAAAGATCCAGGGCGCACTGGAATTCAAGAATCAGGTGCTGGTCAAGATCTACAACCGCAAGGCGCTCGACGCCGGCGAGGTGGTCGACAACCTGCTGGCCCAGGCCGAGGGCTTCCGGCATCGCATCGCCGACACCCGGCTTCTGCTCAACACCGCACTCGAACAGGGTGAGACCGTGCTGCTCGAGGGATCGCAGGGCACGCTGCTCGACGTCGACCACGGCACGTATCCCTTTGTCACGTCGTCGAATCCGACGTCCGGTGGAGCGGCCGTCGGTTCGGGGATCGGGCCCACCCGCATCACGACGGTGCTCGGCATCCTGAAGGCCTACACGACGCGCGTCGGGTCGGGGCCGTTCCCGACCGAGCTGTTCGACGAACACGGCGAGTACCTGGCCAAGACCGGCGGCGAGATCGGGGTCACCACCGGCCGGCGGCGCCGCTGCGGCTGGTTCGACGCCGTCATCGCCCGGTACGCGACCCGGGTCAACGGCATCACCGACTACTTCCTGACCAAGCTGGACGTGCTGTCGAGCTTGGAGACGGTGCCGATCTGCGTCGGCTACACCGTGGACGGCAAGCGGACCGACGAGATGCCGATGACGCAGACCGACATCGCCCGCGCCGAGCCGATCTACGAGGAACTGCCCGGCTGGTGGGAGGACATCTCCGGGGCGCGCAAGTTCGACGATCTGCCCGCCAAGGCGCGCGACTACGTGCTGCGCCTGGAAGAGCTCGCCGGCGCACATGTCTCGTGCATCGGCGTCGGTCCGGGCCGCGATCAGACCATCGTGCGCCGCGACGTGCTGGCGTGACGGATGCGGCCCGGGGCGGGTTTCCGGACCTCCAGCCGGTCACTCCGCCGCCCGGGTTCGCTCGATTCCTGACGGCGATGCGCCGCGCCCAGGACCTCGCGGTGTCGGCCGCCCCGGACGCCGCGACGTGGGACGACGCTGCCGATCAGGTGGAACGGCTGGTCGAACTCCTCGCCCCGTTCGAGGCCGACGAAGGGGTGGGCCCGGCGAACCGCGCACCGTCGCTGCCAGGCACCGGAAGCTTGCTGATGCCGCCGTATCGCATCATTTCTTTCACTGACGCAGGCGTCGAACTGCAGGTAGAGTTCAGTCGGTTCTCGGTGGGCGGGAACCGTGCCGTCCACGGCGGAGTGTTGCCGTTGTTGTTCGACAGCGTGTTCGGAATGGTCATCCATGCCACCGGGCGCCCGATCAGCCGGACCGCGTTCCTGCACGTGGACTATCGCAACGTGACACCGATCGACACGGTGCTCACCGCGAAGGGCTGGCTGCGCGAGGCGCAGGGGCGCAAGGCGTTCGTCAACGCCGAGCTGCTCGGGCCGGACGGCACAGTGCTCGCCGAGGCGAACGGACTGATGATCAGGCTGCTCCCCGGACAGCCCTAGCGCTGCTTCTCAGGGGGGCGATGGACAAGGGCTTACGCGAGTACCTGCTGATCTGGTGGCGGCAGCCGTTCGACTACGAATGGACCAGGCGCCATCTGCAGTCTCGCGGGCTGATGCGCATCCATCAGCTGTTCATCGGGTCGTTCACGTTGCTCTACGGGGTGACCGCGCTGCTGACCGTGGTGTGGGCGGCGCGCGACGGCGGCGCGGTGAACGGCCGTCCGCTGGTGATCGCCGTGGCGGTCAGCTCCGCGATCGTGGGCGTGATCTGGATCGTCGGGCCCGCACCGACCGAGCGGCAGTCCCGAGCCTTCGCGATCTATGCCGACCTCGGCACCATCGCCGTGATCGCCTGCTACCAGGACGCGTTCACCGCGATGCCGGGCCTGGCGCTGCTCGCCGCCAACGGCATCTACATCGTGGTGCTGCACGGCCCGCGCGCACTGGCGGCGCATCTCGCGTTCACCGTGGTGGCGTTCGCGGTGATGTACGGCATCGCCCTTGCCCAGGGCACCAACGCGACGAGTGTGGTCACCATCCGCCTGCTGGTCCTGTTGCCGACCGTGATCGGGGTGCAGGTGATCGTGCAGTCCTACCTGCTGGCGTTGCGGATGGGCGCAGTGGATTCGCTGTACGACCCGCTGACCGGGCTGCTCAACCGGCGCGGCCTGGAGGACGAGGTGGCCGGACTGGTGTCCGAGGACGGCGCCCACCTCGGCGTGCTGGCCGTCGACATCGACAAGTTCAAGACGATCAACGACGGCCACGGCCACGACGTCGGCGACGCGGTGCTGGTGGCCGTGGCCAACGCCATCAGGAGCGCGGTGGCAGCCGCGGACGTGCCGTCGCTGATCGCGCGCACCGGCGGCGAGGAATTCGCGGTGGTGGTCCTCGGGCCGCCGACGGCCGTGCGATCGGTCGGCGGGCAGCTGCACGACGCGGTGGCCCGGTGTGGCGCCGCGGTGGTGCCGACGGTCAGCGTCGGCGTCGCGACGGCGTGGAGCACCGACCGGGAAGCCTCGTCGACGGTGCGTTCGCTGCTCGAGCTGGCCGACGGCGCGATGTACCGGGCGAAGAGCGTCGGCGGCAACCAGACCGTGGTCGTCGGCGACGGTCTCGCCGCCGAACACTGAGCGTGCGTGTCACTATGACGCGCATGACGGAGCCTTCGGGTCGGCAACTGCACAGCCTCACCACCCCACGTGCCGCGGCGTTGGCCGGAGTGGTGTTCGCGCTGCTGTTCGCCGCGGTGCTGGTGGCGCTGCGTCTGCCGGAGCCGGCGACGAGCACCCGGCTGCGCATCTCGATCGTGCTGACGCCGTTCGCGGGCATCGCCTTCCTGTGGTTCATCGGCGTGGTCCGGGACAGCCTGGGCCGGCTCGAGGACCGGTTCTTCACCACCGTGTTCATCGGCAGCGGCCTGCTGTTCCTGGCGATGGTGTTCGCTGGGACGGCAGTCGAAGCGGGCCTGTTGGCCGGCAGGAAGGCCGGTATCGAGGCTGACCCGGAAGTGGTGGCGTTCGCCCACGGGTTGCTGCTGGCGCTCACCAACACCTATGCGCTGCGGATGGCCGCGGTGTTCATGATGTCGCTGGCCACCATCTGGTTGCGGACCGGATTGATGGCGCGCTGGCTGGTCGTGACGACCTATCTGGTCGCCGTCAGCGTGCTCATCGCCGGTGACGTCACCCCGTGGATGACGTTGACGTTCCCGGCGTGGGTGCTGGTGGTCAGCCTGCTGATGCTGCGTCGTCCCCCGAGCGGTCCTGCAGTGCCAATGCCGCTGCCGGACAGAGGTTGACGGCCTGCTGTGCCCGCTCCTCGGCGTCGCCGCTCACTTCGTCGGTGAGCACGACGACCACGCCGTCGTCGTCCTGGTCGAAGACGTCACCGGCGACCATCACGCAATTGCCCGACTGGATGCAGATCTCCCGATCGGCGCTGACCCTGCTCACCAGCGCACCCCCAGCGACGCCACGCCGTAGATGAAGTGGAAGGACCGGAACGCGATCTCGCTCGTGTCCTCGGTCAGCGTCAGCGTCGGGAATCGGCGCAGCAGTGCCGGGAAGGCGATCTGCATCTCCATGCGCGCCAGCGGCGCACCCAGACAGTGGTGCACGCCGTGGCCGAAGGCAAGATGCCCCGGTGCACCCCGGCGGATGTCCAATTGTTCTGGCGCAGAGATGAATTCGGGGTCTCGATTGGCGGCGGGCAGTGAGGCGAACACCAGCCGGCCAGCCGGGATCTCCACCCCGGCGATCTCGACGTCGGTGGTGGTGATGCGCGGAATCGAGGTGTGCACGATCGACAGGTAGCGGAGCAGCTCCTCGACGGCGGGGCCCACCGCGGCGGGATCGTCGCGCACGGCGGCCATCTGGTCGGGATGGCTCAGCAGCGCCACCGTGCCGAGCGCGAGCATGTTCGACGTGGTCTCGTGGCCGGCGAGCAGGAGGAGTCCGGCGATGCCGATCAGTTCGTCGTCGGTGAGGTCGTCGCCGTGTTCGCGCACCAGCATGCCGAGGATGTCCTCGCCCGGAGCGGCCCGGGCCCGGTCGACGAGGGTGCCCATGTAGGCGCGGCCCTCCTGCTGCAGCTGCAGCCGTTCGGGGATCGGGGCGGACAGGTCGAGCTGACGCGCGCTGCGGCGTTGGAAGTCGTCGCGATCGGCGTAGGGCACTCCGAGCAGCTCGCAGATCACCAGGGAGGGGATCGGCAGCGTGACGTGTTCGACGAGGTCGGCAGGGGAGCCGGCGGCGTCGAGCGCGTCGAGTTGCGCGTCGACGATCTCGACGATGCGGGGCTTCAGCCGCTGGATCCGCCGGATCGTGAACTCCGGGGTCAGCATGCGCCGAAGCCGTTGGTGCTCGGGCGGATCCAGGCCCAGCAGGTTGCCGGCGCGGTTGCGTGCGGCCTCCTCCTCGTCGATGAGGGGTGCCCCGGGGACGACGAAGCCGGGCGGCCTGCCGTTGGAGAACCGTGCGTGGTCGCTGAGCACCGACTTGACGTCCTCGTGGCGGGTGACGAGGAAGACCTGCATGCCGAAGGCGTTGGTGACACTCGCGACGCCGACGCTGTCGCGGATCTGGGCGAGCGCGGGTGTCGGGTCGAGGCCGTCGCGGCGCATGTGCAGCGGCGGCAGCCCGGCCTCCGGTTCGGTGCGGGTATCGGCCTGACTCATCTCTCGACGCTACCTGACCGTTAGCCCAGCTACCTTTCCGCTCGCAGCGCCGGCCACCAGATCTTCGGACCGATCAGCGTGAACAGCGCCGGGATGACGACGGTGCGCACCACGAACGTGTCCAGCAAAATGCCGAGCCCGACGATGATGCCCACCTGCGTCAGCGCGATCAGTGGCAGCACGCCGAGGACGCAGAACACCGCGGCGAGCACGATCCCGGCGCTGGTGATCACCGCTCCGGTCGCCGAGACGGCCCGGACGATGCCGTCTCGGGTGCCGTGCTCGGGCGTCTCCTCCCGGGCGCGGGTCACCAGGAAGATCGTGTAGTCCACGCCGAGCGCCACCAGGAACAGCAGCGCGAACAGCGGCACCGTGTTGTCCAGCGCGGGGAAGCCGAACAGATGCACGCTGGCCCAGCCGCCGAGACCGAGCGCAGCGAGCGCACTGAGCACGGTGACCGCGACGAGGATCACCGGCGCCAGCGCCGAGCGCAGCAGCACGAACAGCACCAGCAGCACGACGGCGAGGATCGCGGGCACGACCAGCGCACGGTCGTGGCCGGCGGCGCCGGCAGCGTCGCGGGCCTTGGCGTCCGAGCCGCCGACCAGACTGTCGGGGTCGGCGCCGTGAACGGCGGCGCGCAGCGCGTCGACGGTGTCGAAGGCCTGGTCGGAGGCCGGTTCGGCGGCCAGCACGACAGACCACTGGGTCAGACCCTGCGGCGAGGTGCCGGTCGGGGTGGCGGAGACGACGCCGGGGGTGCCGGTGATCGCCTGCTGGACGGCGTCGGTGCGCTCGGTGGAGGCGATGACGACCGTGGGATCGGTGACGCCGCTCGGGAAGTGGTCGGCGAGGGTCTCGAAACCGCTGACCGATTCGGCCTGCACGCGGAACTGTTCGGTCTGCGACAGCCCGATGGGCGTTTTCAGCAGCCCGGTGCACAGCAGTGCGAGCACCCCGATCGCGACGACGGCGACGACGACCGGCTTGCGCGCCACCCCGGCGGCCACGCGATGCCATGCCCCGCCTTCGGTCAGTGCGGTGGCACCGAGGCGCGGGATGAACGGCCAGAACAGCTTTCGCCCGAACAGGTCGAGGAACGGCGGTAGTACCAGCAGTACGAACACGGCGGCGACGACCAGGCCGGACGCGGCCTGGACTCCGAGGCTGCGGGTGCTGGGGGAGGACGCGAGCAGCAGGGTCAGCAGCGCGAGGACCACGGTCGCGTTGCTCGCGATGATCGCCGGCCCGGCTCTGCGCACCGCTGTGGTGAGCGCATCGTGGTGAGACTGATGACGGCCCAGTTCTTCCCGATATCGGGAGATGAGCAGCAGCGCGTAGTTGGTGCCTGCACCGAACACCAGCACGCTGGTGATGCCGGCCGTCGACCCGTCCGGGGACATGCCCAGCGCCTCGGCGACGGCCGTGCCCACCACGCCGCCGGCACGGTCGGCGAACGCGATCACCAGCAGCGGCACCAGCCACAGCACGGGCGAGCGGTAGGTGACGATCAGCAGCAGGGCCACCACCGCGGCGGTGACGGCGAGCAGCGTGATGTTGGCGCCGGAGAAGGAGTCGGCGATGTCGGCGCCGAACGCGGGTCCACCGGTGACCTGCGCGCGCAGGTCTGTGGGCAGGCCGTCGCCGGCGGCGGTGCGCAGCTTCGCGACCTCGTCGCCGAGCGCGAAGCCGGACAGATCGGCGGGCAGCGGAACCACGGCGATCGCGGCCTGGCCGTCCTCGGAGACCTGGACGGGGGGGCCGCCGGGTCCGGTGTCCCCGGCGGCGACCAGCATGCGCTCGCGCGCCGCGTCGGCGGCGGTCCGGTCGGCGGGGCTCAGCGCTGCGCCGTCGGTGCGGGTCAGCACCAGCAGCGCCGGTGCTTTGTCACCGCCGGGGAAGTCGTCACGCAGCGCGTCGGCGCGCGTCGACTCGGCGCCGGCGGGTACCGGCACCGGCGACTGCTCGCCGGAGGAACCGCCGCTCAGCAGCCCGAGGGCGGCGCCGGACGCGATGAGGATCACCAGCGCGATCAACCACGACAGTCGTCTGCTCATGCCGACCAATATTTCAGATACTTAAACGTTAATCAAATGAACAAGCGGTAAGGTGTCGGACGTGCCAGAGCAAGACCGAGCCGCGCTGGAAGCGCTCATTGCCGCGGACGTGCGGGCGCTGACCGCCCAGTCCGACCAGATCGGTCACGCCTTCGCCGCCCGCCACGGCCTGTCGGACAACGACTTTCGCGCGCTGTTGCACGTGATGGTCGCCGAATCCGGCGGTGATCCGCTCGCGGCCGGAGGATTGCGCGAGCGGATGGGCATGTCCGGCGCGGCGATCACCTACCTGGTCGAGCGGATGATCGCCTCCGGCCACGTCCTGCGCGAACCCGATCCCGCCGATCGGCGCAAGGTCAAGCTGCGGGTCGCCGACCACGGTCTCGAGGTCGGCCGCGAGTTCTTCACCCCGCTGGCCGGCCATCTCAGCAGCGCGCTGGCCGACGTGCCGGACGCTGATCTGCAGACCGCTCACCGGGTGTTCGGCGCCATCGTCGAGTCGATGCGCGCCTTCGGTACCGATCTGCACGTCACCCCCGAGTGAAGGTTCTGGCAGGCTGGATGCTCGATGAGTGAGACGACTGCGGCCGAGACGACATCGGTGCTGCTGCTAGGGGGCGGTGAGCACACGAGTGACCTGGCGCTGGCCTTCGAGCGGCTGGGCGCCCGGGTGACGGTGTCCGACGACATGGCCGCGATGACCGATGCGGATGCGCTGACAGCGCTGATCGACGAGACCCAGCCCCGATTCGTCGTCGCCGACGCCGGTGGGGTCGCCACCGATGCGCTGCTCGCGGCCGCCGACCGCGACGACGTCGAGGTGCTGCCGACCCCGCGTGCGCTGCGGCTGTCGGTGGACGGGGAAGGGCTGCGCCGGCTGGCTGCCGACGAACTCGGGCTGCCCACGGCACCGTTCTGGTTCGCCGGCTCGGTGGCCGAACTCACCGCGGTCGCCCAGCACGCCGGTTACCCGCTGCTGGTCAAGCCGGTGACCGCGGCACCCGGCGAGGGAGAGTCGATCGTGCTGCGCGCCGACGACATCGAGCCGGCCTGGCGCGGCGCGGTGGCCGGTGGCCGACTCAGCCTGCAGCGGGTGCTGGCCGAGACGGTGGTGGAGGTCGACGTGGCGGTGACGCTGCTGACCGTGCGCACCACCGGGCCGTCGGGACCGACCGTCAGCTTCTGCGAACCCATCGGTCATCACCGGGAGTCGGCCGACACGCTGGAATCCTGGCAGCCGCAGCATCTTCCATCTGCGGCCTTGGACGCGGCGAAGTCGATCGCCGCGCGGATCGTCAACTCCCTCGGCGGTCGTGGCGTCTTCGCGGTCGAGCTGCTGGTCCGCGGCGACGAGGTGTACTTCAGCGATGTCGCGCCCCGGCCGCGGGACAGTGCGCTGGTGACGCTGCGTTCGCAGCGGCTCTCGGCGTACGAACTGCATGCTCGGGCCGTGCTCGGGCTGCCCGTCGACACGATCATGGTGTCGCCGGCGGCGATGGAGATCTCCTCGGACGACCACGAGCTCGCCGACGACTCGTGGCGCGCCGCGCTCGGCGAGGCGCTCGCGGTCGCCGAGAGCGATGTGCGGTCGTTCCCCTCGCAGCGTTGGTTGGCCACCGCGACCGCGCCCGACCCGATCGTGGCCCGCGACCGCGTGCGCCGCGTCGCGTCGGCACTGCGCAGGCTCGCGTGACCGAGCCCGACGAGTCCACCGGCACGTCGGCGGCGCCGTTCCTCGGTGCGCTGGCCATCTTTGTCGCCATCGTGATCGCAATCTGGCTGTTCAACGTGTTCTCCGGCGGGGAGCTCACCGACGAGCAACTGATCGGGCGCGCCGCGGCCGGCCAGAACGACGCCCTGCAGCGCGACGACTACGCGGACTTCCGCAGCTACACGTGCGCCGCGCAGATCGGTACCGAGGCGGGAATCCTTGACAGACAGCGGGATTCGAAGGCCAAGCAGGGGGAGCGATTCCTCGACGGGGTGACCGACGTCCGGGTCGACGGGGACCGGGCCACCGCGTCGGTCACCTATCACTTCTCGAACGCACCGGATGCCAAGCAGACGGTCGACATCCCGTTCGCGCGGGAGGACGGGGCCTGGAAGGTCTGTTCGACCGGCCCCAGCTAGCTGTGCGACACTCACGACCGTGAGTTATGCCGGAGACATCTCGCCGGAGGAGGCCTGGAAGCTCCTGAGCGAGAACCCCGATGCCGTGTTGGTCGATTGCCGCACCGATGCCGAATGGCGCTTCGTGGGGGTCCCGGATCTGACGCCGCTGCAGCGCGAGACGGTGTTCATCGAGTGGAACCGCACCGACGGCTCCCGCAACGACGGCTTCGTCGACGATCTCGTGGCCGCCGGCATCACCCCGGGGGAGAGGCCCGTGGCCTTCCTCTGTCGGTCCGGCAACCGGTCGATCGGGGCCGCCGAAGCCGCCACCGAGGCGGGCATCGGGCCGTCGTACAACATTCTCGACGGGTTCGAGGGCAACCTGGACGAGCACGGTCACCGCGGTGCCACCGGCTGGAAAGCCGTGGGCCTGCCGTGGAGGCAGTCGTGACCGAATCGCCTGGCAAGTCGGTGCGTACCCCCGCTGAGCTGCCCGAGGGCGTCAGCCAGGCCACCGTCGGCGTGCGGGGTGGCTTGCTGCGATCCGGGTTCGAGGAGACCTCCGAGGCGCTGTACCTGACGTCGGGCTACGTCTACGAGAGCGCAGCTGACGCGGAGAAGGCGTTCACCGGCGAGATCGACCGCTACGTCTACTCCCGGTACGGCAACCCGACGATCTCGATGTTCGAGGAACGGCTGCGGCTGCTCGAGGGCGCTCCGGCCTGCTTCGCGACGGCCACGGGCATGTCGGCGGTGTTCACCGCGCTGGGCGCGCTGCTGGGCGCCGGCGATCGACTTGTGGCCGCGCGCAGCCTGTTCGGCTCGTGCTTCGTGGTCTGCAGCGAGATCCTGCCGCGTTGGGGTGTGGAGACGGTTTTCGTCGACGGCGACGATCTGTCGCAGTGGGAGGAAGCGCTGTCGGTGCCCACGCAGGCGGTGTTCTTCGAGACGCCGTCGAACCCGATGCAGTCGCTGGTCGACATCGCCGCGGTGAGCGAGCTCGCCCACGCCGCGGGCGCACAGGTGGTGTTGGACAACGTGTTTGCCACTCCGATCCTGCAGCAGGGCTTCCCGCTGGGGGTCGACGTGGTCATCTACTCGGGCACCAAGCACATCGACGGGCAGGGCCGGGTGCTCGGCGGCGCGATCCTCGGCAGCAAGGACTACATCGACGGCCCGGTGCAGAAGCTGATGCGGCACACCGGTCCGGCGCTGAGCCCGTTCAATGCGTGGACTCTGCTGAAGGGCCTCGAGACGCTCGCACTGCGTGTGCAACACCAGAATTCGTCGGCGCACCGCATCGCCGAGTTCCTGGAATCCCACTCGTCGGTGAGCTGGGTGAAGTACCCCCTACTGGAATCGCACCCCCAGTTCGACCTGGCCAAACGGCAGATGACCGGCGGCGGAACCGTCGTCACCTTCGAGCTCGCCGGTGGCACGAAGGACCGGGCGTTCGAGGTTCTCGACAAGCTGCGCATCGTCGACATCTCCAACAACCTCGGCGATTCGAAGTCGCTGATCACGCATCCGGCGACCACGACCCATCGGGCGATGGGGCCGGAGGGGCGCGCGGCGATCGGCTTGGGCGACGGTGTGGTTCGCATCTCGGTGGGCCTGGAGGGCACCGAGGACCTGATCGCCGACCTCGATCAGGCGCTGGGTTAGGTGTCGCGCCGCTCCGAGCAGAAAAAGGCCCGCCGCAAGAAGCGGCAGGCAGGGCGTGAAGAGGGCTGGATTCCGGCGCGCATGCTCGAGCAGCTCGAAATCGCCTCTGATCTCGAGGCTTTCGACGAGCAGTTGACCGAGCGCGGGTGGGAGTTCTCCGAGGACGTCGACGACGAGACCGGTGCGGCGTGGTACTGGGTGCCGTCGGAGGCCGACGTTCCCGACGAGGACGACGTCGTCAACGTGACGGTCGCGTTGCTGACTCCCGAGGACGACGGCGAGATCGTGCACGTGGTGTTCGTCGGGACGGCCGACGACTACCAGTTCGGTGTCGAGGAGTTCTTCGCCAACCTCGACGCCATCGAGGCCTACCGACTCGGTGATCCGATACCGGAGTTCGCCTGACGCACGATCGCGGCGCTGACCGCCTCGGGCGCGTCCAGCGGCACGAACGTGCTGGCGCCGGGGACGTCGATCACGGTCGAGTTCGGGAACAATGCCGCCAGTCGGCGACCCAAAGCCGTTGTGAAGCAACGGTCCTCGGTGCCCCACACGATGGTGACGGGCTTGGTGAACCGGTGCAGGCGCGGCGCGGTGTCTGTCAGATCGGTGCGGCCGATCCCGCGGGCCAGCGCGGCGAAGTCGCCGGCGATGCGTCGATCGGTACGGGCCGGGGTGAGCCACGACGCGGTCAGGGCCGGATCCAGCGTGCGGGCGAGCAGGCCGAAGCCCAGTGGGGAGTGCCGCAGCGCGGTGACGCCCATGGGTGCCATCAGCGCGCTGGTCGTGATCCGGGTTCGCATCGCCGCGAACACCGCATTGAACGGAAACGGCGGAAACTTATCGAACGCATCGCAATTCGTGAGGACGAGCCGCCCGATCCGTTCGGGGTGCGCATCGATCAGGAACTGGCAGACGCCGCCTCCGGTGTCGTTGCCGACCAGGATCACGTCATCGAGATCCAGCTCGACGAGGAACTGGTGCACCAGGTCCGCGATGCCCTGGGGCGTCAGGACGGTGCGGTCGCCGACGGGGATGCGGTGGGCACCCAACGGGAGATCCGGCTGCAGGCACCGGAATCCGCGTGCTGCGAGGTCGGTGGCCACGGCATCCCACAGCCGGGAGTCGACCAGGGCGCCGTGCACGAAGACGACCGGCGGGAAGGCCGGGTCCGCCGGACCCGACTCGCGGAACTCGATGGTGGCGGCTGGCAGTTCTACGGTGGGCATACCGGCTATCCTTTGCGTCGACATTTACGAACACTGAGTATGAAAGTTACGTACTGACTGTATGGAAGTCAACCCTCGGCCTCGCCGTACCCAGGCGGAGCGCACTGCCGCGACCCGCGCGAAGCTACTCGGCGCATCGCGAAAGCTGTTTGCCGTCAACGGTTTTGCCGACGTGTCGACACAGGAGATCGTCGCTACCGCCGGTGTGACGCGCGGTGCGCTCTACCACCAGTTCGCGGACAAGGCCGAGCTGTTCGCGGCGGTGTACGAGGAAGTCGAAGCCGAATTGGTCACCCAGATCGCCACGCGGATCGCCGAGGCCGAGCCGGCTGACCACTTGGCGGCGATGCGGACGGGCGCCCGGCTCTTCCTGGATCTGTGCTCGGCACCCGACGTGCAGCGGATCGTGCTGATCGATGCGCCCGCAGTGCTCGGCTGGCAGCGCTGGCGCGAGGTGGGGATGCAGTACGGGCTCGGCGTGGTGGAGGCGATGTTGGCGCAGGCGATTGCCGACGGTGTGATTCCCGAGCAGCCGCTACGGCCGACGGCGCACGTGCTTTTGGGCGCGCTGGACGAGGCGGCATTGTTCATCGCGCGGGCACCGGATCAGGCCGCGGCGAAATCCGACATGTACGCGGTCTGCGACCGTCTGATCGACGGGATCGCGCGCTAGTTCTTGTCGGAGCCTTCGACGACGCCCTGAGCTGCCTGGGCGCGTTGCTCGTAGCCTGCGCGCTTGGTCTGGTCGAACTCGAGGAAGACGTTGTCCAGGCCGAGCTTTCCGTTCAGCCACCGCCGTCCACGGGGTCCCAGCATCTGCGCAGCCTGGGCGGTGAACCGCAGGGCCGGCGGCACCGACACGTGCGTCTTCGGCTTGTTCAGCGTCTTGACGATGGCCGCCGCGATGTCCTCCGGCTCAGCGGGTTTGATGGACATCTCCTTGGTTCCAGAGATCAGCTCGGTGTTGGTGAACGGCGGCATCACGACCGACACGTGCACACCGTGCGGCGCGACTTCGTCGGCAAGTGCAGCAGACAGGCCGACGACGCCGAATTTCGCGCCCACGTAGACGACCTGACCGGGCACGGGGATGACGCCGGAGAGCGACGCGATGTTGATGATGTGGCCGCGGCGGCGGGCGATCATGTCGGGCAGGGCCAGCTGGCAGCCGGCGATCACGCCGTAGAGGTTCACCTCGATCGACGAGCGGATGGATTGCTCGGACTGATCGAGGAACGGACCGATCGGCATGACGCCGGCGTTGTTGATCAGCACGTCGATGTGGCCGCCGCCGTCGGTGCGGGCCTTGTCCAGGAATGTCGCGAAGGATTCGCGGTCGGTGACGTCGAGGGGATAGCCCGACGCGGGGCCGAGGTTGGAGAGCTTGGCGACCGACGACTCCTGGAGGGCGACGTCTCGGTCGCCGATGACGACCCGTGCGCCGCGCTTGAGCAGCGCTTCGGCGGTGGCGTAGCCGATGCCCCGCGCGGCACCGGTGATGGCGATCGTCTTCCCGCGGATGTTGTCCATGTGGGGCGACTTTACACGTGTCAAGTTTGGCCGGGAAGGGGGTTATCCCCAGGGGTTGTTTCATCCACAGGCTGGGTTTTTGGTGAAGCGCGACGGGCTTGGCTGCGGGTAGATTCGTACATGTGTTCGATGTGGGGCGGGTGGCAGACGCGGATCTGGTCGAGGTGATGACCAGCTCCACGGCCGCGGCCGCGCGCGCTGAAGCGGTCACGCTGGCCGCGATCGCGGAGCTGTGGCGGCGGCGCCGTTGCCCGGAGCGGGAGCGGTGGGTGTGCGCGGACTGGGACGCCGCCGCCGCCGAGATCGGGTGTGCTTTGGGGATGGGCCCGGGGCGGGCGTCGACGCTGATGGACCTGGCGCTGGCCGTGCGTGACCGGTTCCCCGGCGTGGGGGCCCTGTTGGCCGACGGGCAGGTGACGATGGACGTGGTCAAGACGATCGTGTCCCGCACCGCGCTGGTCCTCGATCCCGCTACTTTGCGGCTGCTCGATGGGCATTTCGTCGACGCTGTGGCGGGGTGGGGGGTGTTGTCGCAGAAGAAGCTCGAGGCCGCTATCGATGTGTGGATCGAGACCTACGATCCGGATGCGGTGCGGCGGGTGCGCACCCGGTCGCGGGATCGGTCGTTCACCATCGGGGATCGCAGCGATGCTGATGGCGTCACCAGTGTGTACGGGCAGTTGGCTGCCTCGGATGCGGCGCTGCTGGCGTCTCGGTTGGCGATGATGATCGCTTCGGTGTGTGAGTTCGATCCGCGCACGCTGGATCAGAAACGCGCGGATTCGGTCGGGGCGATCGCCGCTGGCGCCACCGCGTTGACGTGCCGCTGCGGGCGCCCCGACTGCGCCGCCGCGCGGGTGGATGACGGGCGCGCCTCGGCGATCACGATCACCGTGATCGCCGACCAGGCCACCCTCGACGCTCAACCCGATCCGCAGCTGCACGGCGAAACACCCAAGCCCGCCTCCACGCCACGAAACACCGCGCCCACCGCGGAGCCGGCCGAGCCCGCCGCCGAGGCCGTCGCCGAGGCCGTCGGCGATGTCGACAACGCAGCCGGCGAACTCGATTCGGCGACAGCACCCGTCGCCTCGCCGCCCGCCGCTACACAGTCCCGGCGCGCGGCGCTGATCGTGGGCCCCGGCGGGGGCATCGTGCCCGCACCGCTGCTGGCCGAACTGATCGCTCATGGCGCGACAGTCCGTTTCGTCGGTGCCACCGAGGGCCTGGCCACCGACGGCTACCGACCCTCCGCCGCGCTGGACCGCTTCGTCCGCGCCCGCGACCTGACGTGCCGCTTCCCCGGCTGCGACCGACCCGCCACCCACGCCGACATCGACCACACCGTGCCCTACCCGGCCGGTGCGACGCATCCGGCGAACACGAAATGCTATTGCCGCCAGCATCATTTACTGAAAACCTTTTGGGAGGGGTGGACCGAACGCCAAACCCCCGACGGGCGCCTGTATCTGATCAGCCCGACCGGCCACGCCTACACCACCGCGCCGCTCTCGGGGCTGCTGTTCCCCTCCTGGAACACCCGCACCGGACCACCACCGGCGACCACCACCACCACGCAGCGACCCACCCCGGGCCGCCACCTCATGATGCCCACCCGCGGCCGCAGCCGCACCCAGAACCACCTCGCCTACATCCACCGAGAACGCGAACTCAACCACCACGAACGCGCTCAAGAACGCGCCAAATCCGCAGCAGAACAACACAAGTGGAACGACTACCTCGCGCCACCCGCTGATGCCGTCGATGGCGACCCACCACCGTTCTGACAAACGTGGTCATACCGGTCGTGATGCCGCCACCACTGATACGGCGGCGACTGCGGATATCCCGGCGGGGAGTCCTCCCACGTCTCCTGCCGCCCCAGCGCTGTGATGTCGAGGAGGTTCCAGGTGCCGACGAACGCCTCGTCCCCGCGATTGTTGACGAAGTAGGTGCGGTACACCTCGTCGGTGTCCGGGTGTCGGATGAACGCGTTCGTGCCGTGCCATTCGTCGACGTCGAAATCGGCATCGAAGAAGCCATCCTCGCTGTCCAGCATGGTGAACCACGGAATCGTCCATCCCATACGGCTTTTGATGCGCGCGATGTCGGCCTGCGAGCCTCGGGAGACATACACGAACGTGGTGTCGCGGGCATGCAGATGCGACAGATCCGGAACATGATCGGCCATCAACGAGCACCCCACGCAGCCGCGCTCCGGCCATCCGCCGACTCCGGGGTCCATGAACGCCCGGTAGACGATCAGCTGACGCCGGCCCGCGAACAGGTCCCGCAGCGTGACCGACCCGTCGGGACCGGAGAACCGATACTCCTTGCGCACCGCAGTCCACGGCATCCGCCGACGCATCGCCGCGAGTGCGTCACGCGCCCGGGTCAACTCCTTCTCGCGAACCAGCATCTCCGCCAACGACTTCTGCCACTCCGTTGCCGACACGATCCGAGGCTCCATCGTCACACCGTCCTCCCAACGTTCAACATTTGAGTTGAACGTCAGAGAACCATCAGCCGCCGCTATAGTCAACAGAATGGTTGAAGATCTTCTCGATCGCGCCTATGCCGCCCTCGCCGATCCGACGCGACGGCGGCTCCTCGAAACCCTCCGTACCGGCGACGCCCGCATCACCGACCTGGCCGCGCCGCTACCGATGAGCTTCGCGGGCGTCTCCCGGCACGTCGCAGTCCTCGAGGCCGCCGGCCTGGTCCGTCGTGAGATCCGCGGTCGCGAACACTGGCTCTCGCTGGACCCCGGCGGGCTCTCTCCGGCCCGGCAGTGGATCGACGAGCAGACCGAGTTCTGGTCCGACCGCGCTGACGCCCTCGCCCGACGACTCCGCTCGAAGACCCGATGACCCAGCCTGTCGTGCGCATCCGCCGCGTGATGCCTGCACCTCCCGACGCCGTGTTCGGCGAATGGCTGGACCCCGACGCCCTGATGGACTGGATGTGTCCGCGCCCGACGCGCTGTGTCGCCGTCACCGTCGAACCTCACGTCGGCGGCCGCGTGCGTTTCGACATCGACGACTGCGGCCGCTCGGTCCTGATCTCCGGCCAGTTCCTCGTCGTCGACCGACCCGGCCACCTGCGATTCACCTGGAGCCACTCGGGCTGGGCCGACCCGAGCGCCGCCAGCGTCGTCGACGTCACCTTCGAACCCCACGGCGACCACGAGACCGTGATGTCGATCGAGCACACGCTTCTGCCTGCCGAGGCGGTCGACGACCACGACCACGGCTGGTCCGTCAGCGCCGACCAACTCCGGCAGCTCCTGACGCAGCGCCTCCGCTTCGTTGCCGTCGGTCAGGACGATCCGCTGGCTGCCCCGCTCATCGACGAGCTGGCCGTCGAGTACGCCGACCGCTACGGCGGGCAACGCGATCGAGTGCACGCGTGGCTGCGCGGCTACCCGGCCGCCGAGTTCGATCCGCCCTCCGGTGGTCTGCTGATCGGACTGCTCGACGGACGGCCGGTGACCGGCGGAGCGTTCCGGCGCTTCGACGACACCACCGCCGAACTCAAACGCATCTGGACCGACAGCCGCCATCGCCGTCGCGGCCACGCCAAGGTGTTGGTGAAACAGCTCGAATCTGCCATCGCGGCACGCGGATACACCCGCGTCTACCTCACCACCGGCGACCGCCAGCCCGAGGCAGAAGCGCTCTACGAGTCGATGGGGTACACCCGGCTCGACGAGCCGCTGCCGTATGACGGTGAGACGTATCCAGTGGCCTTTCTCAAAGCCCTCACCTAGCGCGGGCCTATAGGCTTGCCGCTGTGTCGCAGGCGACGGTGGGCTGGCTGATGCTGGCCGCTGCTGCGCTGACGTTCGTTTTCGGCGGGCTCTCCCGGGTCTTCGTCGGGCGCCGTCGGCATTCCGTGGGTGTCCAGCGGATGGTGCGCGTGTTCCGCCGCACCGGCATCGCGCGGGTGCTGTTCGGCCGCTTCGACGACGACGTGCTCAACGACGACGAACTCGACACCATGATCCTGATGCCGGCGATCGTCCTCGCCTGCGGCCTGGCCCTGACCGCGATCTTCCTGCTGGGCTACGACACGCTGGTGTGATTCACGGCTTCGCCGTGGCGGCATAGGCGGCGTAAGCCGCCTCCGCCACCGGACCCCGCCACACCGGCCCGTGGCCCGGCAGCATCACCTCGGCCTGCACCTCGGCGAGGACGTCGAGGCTGCGACGGCAGGCCGCCTCATCGTGGTTGAACAGCGACGGCAGCAGCTGCGGGCCGGAGCGCGGCGCCACCGGGTGATCGGTGATCAACGCGTCCCCACTGACCAGCACGCCGTCGACCAGATACGAGCAGTGCCCGCCCGTGTGCCCCGGCGTCGCGATGATCTGCGGCGCTCCCGGCAGTCCGGCCGCCACCTCGTCGGTCAGCGGCTGCGCCGTCGGGATGCCCTCGTGAGTGAGACCCCCGTTGCGCACCAGCGCCAACGACCACAGCAGGTACGACGGCCGCCAGGCGCGGGCGATGACGTCGCGCGGCGACGCCTGCTCGAGGTAGTCGCGCCGAACGTGCCCCACCTCGGCGCTGTGGCAGTACACCGGCGTGCCGTGCTCGCGAGCGAACCAGATCGCCGAGCCGAGGTGATCGACATGGGCGTGCGTCAGCAGGATCGCGCGCACATCGGACGGGCCGAAACCCAGGCCGGACAGGGAAGCCAGAACCTCGCCGCGGTCACCGGGATACCCCGCGTCGATCAGGATCACCCCGCCGTCCCCTGCGACCAGCGCCCAGTTCACGAGATCGGTGTGTGCGAAGTGCACGCGGTCGGTGACGGCCGCGACAGCCAAGCTCATGACGCGAGTGTAGAAACATAGTCATGGCTGAACTGAAACTGGGCTACAAGGCGTCGGCGGAGCAGTTCGCGCCCCGTGAACTCGTCGAACTCGCTGTCCTCGCCGAAGAGCACGGCATGGACAGCGCCACCGTCAGCGACCACTTCCAGCCCTGGCGCCACGAAGGTGGGCATGCCCCCTTCTCGCTGGCCTGGATGACCGCCGTCGGTGAGCGCACCAAGCGACTCGTGCTCGGCACCTCCGTGCTCACCCCGACCTTCCGCTACAACCCGGCCGTCATCGCCCAGGCGTTCGCGACGATGGGCTGCCTGTACCCGGACAGGATCTTCCTCGGCGTCGGCACCGGCGAGGCGCTCAACGAGATCGCCACCGGCTATGAGGGGGAGTGGCCGGAGTTCAAGGAGCGCTACGCCCGGCTGCGTGAGTCGGTCCGGCTGATGCGCGAGCTGTGGCTCGGCGATCGCGTGGACTTCGACGGCGAGTACTACAAAACCAAGGGCGCCTCGATCTACGACGTGCCCGAGGGTGGCATCCCGATCTACATCGCCGCGGGCGGACCTCAGGTGGCCAAGTACGCGGGCCGCGCCGGCGACGGCTTCATCTGCACGTCGGGCAAGGGCGAGGAGCTGTACAAGGACAAGCTGATCCCGGCCATGCGGGAAGGCGCGGAGGCCGCGGGCAAGAATCCCGACGACGTCGACCGGATGATCGAGATCAAGATCTCTTACGACACGGATCCCGAACTGGCGCTGGAGAACACCCGGTTCTGGGCGCCGCTGTCGCTGACTGCCGAGCAGAAGCACTCCATCGACGATCCGATGGAGATGGAGAAGGCCGCCGACGCGCTGCCGATCGAGCAGGTCGCCAAGCGCTGGATCGTCGCCTCCGATCCCGACGAGGCCGTGGAGAAGGTCAAGGACTACGTCGGGTGGGGCCTCAACCATCTGGTGTTCCACGCTCCGGGCCACGATCAGAAGCGCTTCCTGGAACTGTTCCAGCGCGATCTCGAACCGCGGTTGCGCCGCCTGGGATGATCCGTGTCCTCGCGACGGTGCTGGGCGTGCTCGGCCTCGTCGTCGCCGCGGCCGGCATGGCCGCCCGGTATCTACCGCTGTCCAATCAGCCGCTGCTGATCGCCGCTGCGGCGGCGCCGTACCTGCTGCTCGCCGCGCCCGTCGCCGCGGTGCTGCTCCTCGTGGGCCGACGCTGGCTGCTGGTCATTCTGGCCGCCGCGCTGACCGCGGCCGCCGTGGTGGTGTACCTGCCCCGGTACCAGGCACCGGGGACGCCCGAGCGTCAGGACGTCGACATCCGCGTTCTCACCACGAATCTGGCCATGGGAGAAGCGGATCCGCGGGCATTCGCGGCGCTCGCGAGGGAACGGGCCGACATTGTCGCCGTGCAGGAGATGACGCCGCAGGCGGCGGCGGGGCTGTCCAGCGCGGGCATGGACGTCGCCTTCCCCTACCGAGTGATCGCGCCCGCTCAGCTGGCGTCCGGTATCGGTGTCTGGAGCCGCTACCCGATCGTGAACTCCGGTCGTATCGACGGGTATTCGTTGCCGATGATCGGTACCCGCGTGCGCATTCCCGGCGTGGCCGTCGACGCGACCGTGCTGTCGGTGCATGTGGCCGCGCCCTGGCCGCAGGACATCAGCCACTGGCGCGGTGACATCGCTCGGCTCCCCGACACGCTGTCCGATATCGGTCGCACGGCCGGGGCCGGCGCCGTGATCGTCGCCGGTGACTACAACGCGACCGCGGACATGGCGCCGTTCCGGGCGTTGCTCACCGGTGGGTACGCGAACGCCGTTGCCGGCGGTGGACTGCTGCGTACCTACCCCCAGAATCGCGTGGTGCCGGCTCTTCTCGGCATCGACCACATCCTGACCAAGAACGCGGACGCGGTGTCGGTGGCGACGGTGGACGTGGCCGGCACCGATCATTTGGGCCTGGTGGCCACCGTGAGCGTGCCGGTCGACATGACCTCGAGCTGATTCTGCGAGACCGGCCGTCCCGTGGTCCGGTACACCCGGAACATCTCGTCGGACGTCGGTCCGTCGGTGGTGTACCCGAGTGCGGCGACACCGGCGCCGTCGTCCCAGAGCGACGGGTAGCGGCGGTTCAGCGCATCCGGCACGTTCCGGCCCGGATTGGTGGCGACGATGTAGCGAATCCCGAAGTCCCACGGCCGGTTCAGCGCGGCGACGAAGTCGTAGTCACTGGTGATCACGAACTGTTTGGGATGTTCGGAGGACAGCCAGATCCCCCAGGTGAGGAACGTGTCCATCAACACCGACCCGTCCGGAAGGTCCTTGCTGTCGAACCACTGGGCGAGGCGCCTCTCGCTGAGCAGCCGGCGCCGAGCCGGATCCTCGCCCGGGGGATGGGCTTGCGGGTCGAGAAGCGATGCGAAGCCCGCCTCGAGTTGGCCGTAGGCGATGTCCTGGTCCACGATCAACGGCGTGGTCACCGGAATCGCCACCACCACCGAGGCGCTCACCAGCGCGGCAGCCGTCACCCGGACAGCGGTCTGCTTCTGCCAGCACGACAGCCCGACACAGATCACCATCGGGATCGCCAACAGATAGAACCGGAACCAGCCGAACGTCAGTGAATCATGTTGTGCGACTGCGGCGAAGGCCAGCGTGGCACCGAACACGACGACCGGTACCAGCGGTGCGGCACGCTTGCGCGCCACGGCGACCACCACGGCCACCGCGACGGCGACCCCGACCAGCGGTTGCATCCCGAACAGCCGGGATGCCACCACCGACCACTGCGCCCCGGCGTCGGCCGTGCCGCGGGCGAGCCGGCCCGCGACCTGGCTGGCATTGCCGTACTGCGAGGACAGCGTGGCGAAGAACTCGTCGTTGATGATCCAGCCGGTGATCGCCCACACGAAGAACGCTGTCACGACGGGGAAGGCGACGATCACGACGTCCGCCGCGGCGGCCGACCAGCGGACCTCACGGGGGGACCGCCGCCACGTCATCACGGCGACGAGGCCCACTGCTGCCGCGGCCGCCGGGATCACCTCGTAGCGCGCGAGATAGCCGACGCCCAGGGCGATTCCGGCCCACCCGACATCGCCCACCCACCGGCTGGTGCACCAGCGCATCAGGTAGCGCACGCACCACAGCAGGCAGAACATCTGCGCGGCCTCGCTCAACCCCGAGGCGCCGTAGATCACGATCATCGGGTGTAATGCGAAGCCGGCCGTGGCGACGCGACGCAGGAGCGGGGAGACCCCGGCGTCGAAGGCGATCCGGCGGACCATCAGTGCCGCGCCGGACATGAAGAGCGCGCTCTGGATCACCCCCGCGAGCCCCGCGTGTTTCAGCGCGGACAGTCCGGGGCACTGGCTCAGCCACACCAGCGGGAGCTCCACCAGGCTGGGCAGCGGATTCCACACGAAGCCGATGGCCGACAGGTGGGGGTGCCTGGACTGCAGGGCGAAGCCGGCGTTGGCCACCCGGTTCGGGGCGTCGGGCTCGAAGATGTTGTACCGCAACACCAGAATCGACCCGACGACGGTGTAGAGGAGGCAGAGCGCGCCGAAGAGCGCGACGTCGGGCCACCGGCGTGACGGGCTCACGCGCGGCGGCGGCGGATCAGCACTGTCGCCACGGCGGCCACGGCGGCGGCGCCGACGGCGGCGATGCTCGCCCAGGCCCACCACTGCCATCCCTCGCCCGGTGCGGGCTGGTGGGGCATCGAATCACCCTCGCTGACGGACAGAGTCACCGTCTCGCCGGCGATGCCGGTGGCGACGACGTCGCCGGTGAGCGATCCCCACCGGTTCGGCAGGCCGCGCACATGATCGAGCGTGGCGTCGACCAGCGTCCAGTCGCCGGTGCCGGTGACCGCGACCACTGCTCGGCCGCTGTCGGTGAACGCCTGGACCATACCCAGCGGTGCGTGGAGGTCGACCAGCGTGGTGGCGGCCGACGACGGGGCGCTGCCGACGTCCACGGTGTCGGCTGTGCCCGGCAGCAGCGGCGGATGCATCCCGGCGTCGGCCAGCCCGCGCCCACCGCTCACCACGAGTGTGCTCGAGCCCGAGGATGCCGCATCGGACAGTTGGGTCACTCTGGGCCGCAACGTGATCTGCGTCTGCTGAGCGATGAGGTTCAGAGCGGCGGCGGCGTACCGCAGGTGCTCGGGGCTGTCGATCGCGACGTCGAAGTCGGGTGTGAACGCCATCGGCAGGGCCGCGAAGCCACCGCGATTACCCGCGCCGGGCCGCACCGTCACCGTGGACTGCGGATCGATCGAGAACGTCACACGATCGCTCAGCGGCGGGCAGTCCTGGCGGGGGATGTAGCGCAGTTCCACGGCCAGCCCGACGTTGGAGGTGATCGATTCGGCCGGGATGTCACCGGTGATGTCGAGGGTGCCGGAACCGTCGAGACTGTGGGTGGCCAGCACGGTGTCCCCCGAACGCACCAGCACCGATCCTTCGCCGCCGACGACCGGGGTGTAGTGGGCTTTCAGGTGCACCGCGGCCCCGTTGATCGCGCCGACACCGAACGCGGCGGCGTCGAAACCGGTGTAGAGCGTGGTGGTTCCGACCACCGAGGCCTGGGCCGAGATGCCGAGCTGACCGAACGTCTTCATGGTCGAGGACACGTCGGAGGCCTCCCGGCTCGACACCAGCGTCGCCGAGTTCCCCTGCGCCAGGCCGAGCCGCCGGTCGGTGAACAACCCGACCTGTGTGGCGAGCTGATCCCCGGTGCCGGTGATCGCGAGGACGGCGGCCGGGGTGCCGGGGTTCTCCACCGTGATGCCGGGACGGCCGCCGTCGCGGATGTCGATCACGCGGGTGGTGCCCGAGAGTGACTGCAGCGAGACCACACCGGGCTCTGCGCCGGTGCTCACGTCGATGCGGACCGGCATCGGCCGGTAGAGCCGGGTGAGCTTGGCGACCAGATCCAGTGCGGCCTGGGCGACGGCAGGCGAGGGGGCGGGGTCGACGCGGATCACCACGTGGTCGAGGTAGCCGGGAAGGAAGCCGGCGACGGTGGTGGGGTCGGGCGCGGGTCCGGAGAACGTGGTGGCCAGGCGGCTCAGCGTCACCGCGGGGGGCTGCGTGCACGTCGTCGCGGCGGGTCCGGTGTCGCGGACGACGAAGCTGAGTCTCGTTCGCCCGTCGACCACCTGGGCGGCTGAGGTGTCGATCGTGAACGGGACACTGATCGCGCCGGCGGGCAGTGGGATCACCCCCAGCACGACACCACGACCGTCGATGACGTCGACGCGGCCGTCGGTGACGTTGACGATGGAGCCGACCTCACCGGTCAACAGAGTCGGGGTCACCCCGGTGGGCACCGGAACACTGACGTCTGCAGGCAGGTTCGCGCCGATGATGTCCATTCGATCGGAGAGCCCCAGCTGCGCCCAACCGATCGCCGGCGTCACCGACGGACCCGCCACCGCTTCCACGTACGGTTCGGCTGCGGCGGGCGAGACGCCGGGCAGGACGGCCAGACTGGCGGTCACGGCCAACGCGGTGACCAGGCGGGGGAGGCGTCGGGAAAGCGGGAGCGTCATCGAGGGGAACCTTCCGTGGGGACAGTCGTGGGTGTGTCGAGCGGGTGGCTGAGTCCGTGCACCGTCTTCTCCCAGAAGGAGGGCCGAAACACCAACTGGTAGATGGCTTTCAGCGCCGCGATCGACTGCAGCACCCAGTACAGCGGGGTCAGCAGCGCGGCCCAGGCGAGATGCGGCTTGCCGAGCGCTCGGGTAACGATCACCCCGGAGTAGACCGACAGCGGCGAGCCGATGAGGAACAACGTCAAGCACACGTAATAGGTCATCGGCGGGAACAGCATCTCGATGAACGGGGGCCGGCCCAGCACCCAGACCAGCAGCGCGAACCAGAACGCGATGTTCACCGCACTGGTCAGCGGGACGCCACCGGTCATGTTGATCAGGCGCAGCGTGGCTTTGGTCCCGATCGTGCGATGGAGCCCGACGGGATCGCGCAGAGCCACGAGCATGGTCTGCAGGTAGCCCTTGTACCAGCGGGACCGTTGGCGTATCCAGTTGACCACGTCGGAGTTGGCCTCTTCCAACGTGATCGAGTCCAGGATCAGCGTCCGGTAGCCGTGCCGGGCGAGCCGCACCCCGAGATCGGCGTCCTCGGTGACGTTGAACTCGTCCCAGCCGCCGATCTCGCGCCAGACCGAGACCCGCATGTGGTTCGAGGTCCCGCCCAGTGGCACCACACACCGGGCCTGCTCGACGGCGGGCAGCACCACGCCGAACCACTGGTCGTACTCGAGCGAGAAGAACCGGGTGAGCAGGTTCTGCCGTTCGTTGAAGTAGCCCAGCCGGGCCTGCAGGCATCCGATGTCGGCGGGCAGCTGCCGGAAGGCGGCTGCGGCACGGCGCAATTGCAGCGGATCGGGAATGTCCTCGGCGTCGTAGATGGTGAGCAGCTCACCGCGCAGATCAGGCAGGGACATTCCGTAGTTGCAGGCCTTGGGCTTCGTCTTGGGTTGGCTGTGCGGGACGATCACGACGCGCACGGAGGTCAGGTCCGCATCCAGTAGTGCCGTCTGGGTGGCGATGTCGTCTTCTTCGACGAGGAGCAGGATCTCGAGTTTGTCTGCCGGGTAGTCGAGCTTGCCGACACCGTTGATCAGGTTGGACACGATCGAGGGTTCGTCGTAGACCGGAAGAAGTACGGTGTAGACGGGCAGGTCGTCGTCAGGGATCGCCAACGCCTCGTCGGCGTCGATGCGGATCAGGGCTGAGGCATGAAGACCTCTGAGCAGCAGCAGGTTTCGGTCCAGGCTCGACACCAGGTACAGCAGAGCCGCCAACGCGGTCACGGCAGGCAGGATCACGTGCGGCCAGCAGGCCACGGCGGCGACGACCGGAACCGCGGTCAGCCCGGTGCGGAACAGGGTGCGCCGGCCCAACAGGGTGCGGGCGGACAGATGCTCCGCGAGGTGATCAGACATTGGCCACCGCGGCCACCTGAGCGACGACGGCGCGGGCCCGCACAGCGACCAGCTCGTCGACGTCCCCGGTGTCGTCGGGTTGCTGGCGGGCCAGCCACAGCAGAGGGCGCACCGACGCGGCGGGCATCGACAGGGGTGTGGGAGGCGGGACCGCTCCGGTCAGCGACTGACTGACGATGACGGTGATCCGCTGGTACAGCGTCCCGCTGGTCCAGGTCCAGGTCACGGCGTACCAGGGCGCCTCGGCCACGGTGGTGACGGAATCGGCGTTGCTGTGCAGGATTCGCGCGCCGTCGGGCATCGGCTGCGGTGCGGGGCGGTAGTCCAGAGGGCGGGCCGACGGGTACCAGACCGCGTCGGCCAGGTCGTGTAGAGCGCCCGCGTCGGGCGTGCTCATCACGTCCACGGCCGCCGCGGGCAGCCCGTCCACCGGGAGAATCGAGAAACGCCGAAGCGTGCTGTCCGGACCGAGGTAGCGGGTGATGAACGGGAAATTGCGCGGGGTGCCCCACGCTGTGCGCTGGATCCACCCGGGGTCGACCGATACGGCGGCGGCGCGCGATGGTGGGGCGGGCGCGGTGACCAGGGGCAGAGCCGCGGCCAGTAGGACCAAGAACGCCATCGCCGGCGCGGACCGCGTGGGCAGCGGAAATTCCTGCGGGACGGAGGCGTTGATGCCTCGGACGGCCAGCATCGTCGCGACGGGTAGGACGGCGGTGACGAGCATCGTCAGCCCGTTCGACTGTCCCGTTCCAGCGGCTGCCCACACCATCAGCAGACCGAGGCCGAGGCAGGCCACGGCGGCCACCGAGCGTCGGCGCCACGGCACTCCCGGGGTCCCGATCGCGACCGCCACGGCGCCGATTCCCGCCGACACGGCGGCCGCCGCGCGGACGCTGCCGCCGAGCTCTGCGGTGAGGAGCAGGAACGGCAGTGGAGTGGCGGTGGCCAGGGCGAACACCCAGACGGCCCACATCCGCACCACGTGCCGGACGCCGAAGAGCAGGATCAGCACACACGAAAACCAGATCACGCCAGTGAGTGCGGGCAGGCGCCACAGCCCGGCCAGTGTGGGCAGTCGCTCGGCGAGGACCGCGATCCCTGCGACGCCGGCGACGCCGAGGAGGACTGCGACGATCCAGTCCGACTCGGCGTCGCCGACGCCACAGGGCGGGTTCCGGTGACCGGCTGCGAGAGCGACGAGCAGCACGGGGACGGCCAGCAGGTAGGCGCAGCGCGACTCACCAGGTAGATCTCGGAATAAGCCGAGGTAGAGCGGTGCCCACCCGGCTGCGCTGAGCGCGGTCGCGGCGAGCATGCGCACCACGAACGGGCTGATTCGGACGGCTTCGGTGACCGCCTCACCGGTGGCTGGCAGCGCTCGCAGAGCCCTCGTACTGCGCAGGTCCAGAACGGCCACGACACCCCCTCTGTCGAAAAAACCCCGAGTTGTGCAATTTCAGCGATTCGCTTCAGAACGCTAATTAACGTCTCTGTCAGCACGTTGTACGCAGTGAACCATGTTCAGCAAACTCAGACAACTTACTGCGGAGTAAAATCGATCCCTACGGTTCCGTAATGTGCGGCACAAGCCACCGCGCTGGCCATCGCGCCGGGGATCGGGCAGGCTTTCGATGTGCCTGACGCTCCTCGGACTGCAACAGCGATCTACGTGGCCTCACCGGAAGGTGACACCGGAAAGTCGACGATCGCGCTGGGCATCCTGCACCGGCTCGCGGCGACCGTCGCCCGCGTCGGGGTCTTCCGGCCGATCACCCGCATCAGCGAGGGGCGCGACTACATCCTCGAGCTGCTGCTCACCCACACCACCGCGGGCCTGTCCTACGAGGAATGCGTCGGGGTGAGCTATCAGCAGCTGCACGACGATCCCGACGGCGCGCTCGCCGACATCGTCGACCGGTTCCACCAGGTGGCCGACCGGTGCGATGCGGTGGTGATCGTCGGCAGTGACTACACCGACGTCGCGACCCCCAGCGAGCTCTCCACCAACGCGCGCATCGCAGCCAATCTGGGTGCCCCTGTCGTGCTCGCGGTCAGGGGGCTGGGCCGGACCTCGGAACAGGTGGCCCAGGTCGTCGGCCTGTGCATCGACGAGATCGCCGCCCAGCACGCGCACACCGCGGCCGTGGTGGTCAACCGATGCGACCCTGCCCAGCTCGGTCAGGTCGCCGACGCGCTGAGCAGCGTGACGCCGCCGAGCTACGTATTGCCCGAGGAGCCGCTGCTGGTGGCCCCCTCGGTGGCCGAATTGCAAACCGCCGTCGAGGGTTCGGTGGTCAAGGGTGACCACGCGCTCCTCGTGCGCGAGGCGGAGGACGTGCTGGTGGCGGGAATGACCGCCGAACACGTCTTGGAACGGTTGACCGAAGGCGTCGCGGTGATCACCCCCGGCGACCGCTCGGACGTGGTGCTCGCGGTGCTGAGCGCCCATGCCGCCGAAGGCTTTCCGTCGCTGTCCTGTGTCATCCTCAACGGCGGGCTGCCGCTGCATCCGGCCATCGACGCGCTGGTGAGCGGGCTCGGCCTGCGGGTGCCCATCCTGCAGACGCGGTTCGGCACGTTCGAGACCGCCAGCCGCGTCGCGGCGACGCGCGGCCGGGTCACCGCGGATTCGCCTCGCAAGGTCGACACGGCGCTGGCGCTGATGGACACCTATGTCGACACCGCAGATCTGTTGGCGCGCTTGACCATTCCGATCCCCTCGGTGGTCACCCCGCAGATGTTCACCCACCAGCTGCTGGACCAGGCGCGCAGCGATCGGCGCCGCATCGTGCTCCCGGAGGGGGACGACGACCGCATCCTGCAGGCCGCCGGCCGGCTGCTCAAGCGCAACGTCGCCGACCTCACCATTCTCGGCGACGAGCAACAGGTGCGGGCCCGGGCGGCCGAGCTGGGCGTGGATCTGTCGGCAGCAGACATCCTCGACCCGCAGCGCAGCGAGCTGTGCGACCAGTTCGCCGAGCAGTACGCCGAGATGCGCAAGCACAAGGGCGTCACCGTCGAGCAGGCCCGCGAAACCATGCACGACGTCTCGTATTTCGGCACGATGCTGGTGCACACGGATATGGTCGACGGCATGGTCTCCGGCGCCAGGCACACGACCGCGCACACCGTCCGTCCGGCGTTCGAGATCATCAAGACACTGCCCGACACCTCGACGGTGTCGAGCATCTTCTTCATGTGTCTGGCCGACGAAGTGCTGGCCTACGGCGACTGCGCGATCGTGCCCGACCCCACCGACGAACAGCTCGTCGACATCGCGCTGTCATCGGCACGCACCGCCGCGCAGTTCGGCATCGAGCCGCGGGTGGCGATGCTGTCCTATTCCACCGGCACCTCGGGCAGCGGGGCCGACGTCGAAAAAGTCAGGAAGGCAACTGAATTGGTCCGGATGCGCGATCCTGAACTACTGGTGGAGGGGCCGATCCAGTACGACGCGGCGGTGGAGCCGTCGGTGGCTGCCACCAAGATGCCCGATTCGCCGGTCGCCGGGCGGGCGACCGTGCTGATCTTTCCCGACCTGAACACCGGTAACAACACCTACAAGGCCGTGCAGCGCAGCGCCGGTGCGATCGCGATCGGTCCGGTGCTGCAGGGTCTGAACAAACCCGTCAACGATCTGTCCCGCGGCGCGCTGGTCGAGGACATCGTCAACACCGTGGCGATCACGGCCATCCAAGCCCAGGGGCGCAGCTGATGCCGGATACCGTCCTGGTCCTCAACTCGGGCTCGTCGTCACTGAAATACTCTGTCGTTCAACTGGATTCCGGGGCCACCGTGGCCGACGGGATCGTCGAGCGCATCGGCGACGATCCGAAGGTGCCCGACCACCGCGCCGCGCTCGACGTGGTTCACGAGGCGCTCGCCGGCGACGGCCACCGCCTCGACGAGCTCGGCCTGGTGGGGGTGGGACACCGCGTCGTGCACGGCGGCCCCGATCTGTACCGGCCCACCGTCATCGACGACGACACGATCGAACGCCTGAAACGTCTGTCCCCGCTCGCCCCCCTGCACAACCCGCCCGCGCTGCTCGGCATCGAGGTCGCCCGCGCGGCGCTGCCCGACCTGCCGCACGTCGCGGTGTTCGACACCGCGTTCTTCCACGACCTGCCACCCGAGGCGGCTACCTACGCGATCGACAACGAGGTGGCCGAGGAATGGCACATCCGGCGCTACGGCTTCCACGGCACGTCACACCAGTACGTCAGCGAGCAGGCCGCCGCCTACCTCGACGTCCCGCTGGCCTCGCTGCGCCAGATCGTGCTGCACCTGGGCAACGGCGCGTCGGCGTCGGCCATCGTCGGTGGCCGGCCTGTCGAGACATCCATGGGCCTGACCCCGATGGAGGGGCTGGTGATGGGCACCCGCTCGGGTGACATCGACGCGGGCATCGTGATGTACCTGTGGCGCGAAGCGGGAATGTCGGTCGAAGACATCGAGACCATGTTGAATCGCCGCTCCGGCGTGCGCGGCCTCGGCGGGGAGATCGACTTCCGGGAGTTGCACCGGCGCATCGACGCCGGCGACGCCGACGCCCGGCTCGCCTATGACGTGTACATCCATCGGCTGCGCAAGTACATCGGCGCCTACCTCGCCGTGCTCGGCGGGGCTGACGTCATCACGTTCACCGCCGGGGTGGGGGAGAACGACGCGCTGGTGCGCCGCGATGCACTGTCGGGGCTCACCGCGTTCGGGATCGAGATCGACGAGCATCTGAACGAGAGCCCGTCCCGCGCTGCGCGACGGATTTCGGCGGCGGGTGCGGCGACGACGGTGCTAGTGGTCCCGACCGACGAGGAGCTTGCGATTGCTCGGGCGTGTGCGGACGTACTTGGCGGAGTCGGCGGCGACGGGTAGCTCGCGGTGCGGATCGCAGATGCGCAAAAGCCGCAGCACGTGCGAGCCCGCCAGCAGCGACCAGCGCACACCCGCCCGGCTGCACAGCACGTCGACGTGGGTGAGCGCGGCGAACCCGGCGGCGCCGAAGAACTCCACGGTCTGCAGGTCGAGGATCAGCCTGCGGGAGTGGCCGAGCCGCTTCTCGATGTAGTGGGCCAGCGCAGTGGCGTTGGCGGCGTCGATCTCCCCGTGGATGGTGACGAGCACGGTGTGCGGCGGCAGCTCGCAGGCCGAGAAGGTCGCACGGTGTTCTTCCTCGCGCAGATCGAACGACGTCGGATCTGGGCGGAACACGCGCTGAGTGCTCATCGCCGTCTGTTCATGAGAGGCCTCCCGGGGCGAGATGCCGGAGTGGGGGATAGCAGCCCTGCGGTCTGAAAGCGTGGCGATGACGATACTACGGATTTCGTAGGTTGACCATAATCTTCGCTCGATTGGCCGAGGTGACGGCGACCGCCTGCCATCTGTCAGTAAAGGTATAGACGCTATCGCAACGGATTTCGTCGTCAGCGTCAAAAGGTGGACATGGGCCGCACACTGTTCGCGAGGTCGATCAGCGCGTAGCGGTGTGCCTGCGTCGGCGCCACCCGCGCGAGGCTCCGCAGCGATGCCTCCACGCCCAGTTGCAGCCCGTGTTCGGTGAACGGGAAACCGAGGATGTGGTTGGTGCTCGCGGTGTGGTCGGCGAGCCAGTCCATCGCGGTGCCCAGCACCAGCGCGCGGATCTGCAGCACTCGCGGTTCGGTGTCCGGCAGTGCCTCGACGCGGCGGGCCGCGTCGCGGATGTGTTGTTCGGTGATCTCCCCGCTGGACCGGCCGGACAGCAACGTCACCGCGCTCGTCAAGCGGGCAGTCGTGAAATGTCGTGAGGTGGCGGGTACTTCGTCGAGCGTGCGCACCGCGGCGTCGCGTTCGCCCGCCGCGGACTGGGCTCTCGCGAGCCCGAACCCGGCGGAGATCACGCCGTTGTCCGTGCCCCACACGGTCTTGTAGAACTTCTGCTCGTCGGCGTTACGCGCCAGCTCCGCGGTCGCGGCCAGCGCCAGCTTCGGGGCGAGCTCACCGGGCAGGGTGTCCAGCACGTCCGTGAAATACTTTGTCGCGGAATCATAGTCGGCGGTCAGCAGGGCGGCGACGGCACGGAACCAGACCAGCCGCCACCGCCAGCCGACCCGCTCGGCCAGCTCGTCGAGCTTGCGGGTCGCCTTGGCGACATCGCCGAGGTCGAGCAGCGCGCGGACCTCCATCAGCGGTAGCTCGATCGACTGCGACAGGTCGATCCCCTCCGAGTCCAGCGCGCCGTGCCGCGCAGCCCGCAGCGAATCCAGCGTCTGCACAGGCTGACTGAGCACCGTCGCACTCAGGATCGTCGCGCCGACGTCGGTCGGGTCGACCAGCGGCACCTGCAGCGCGCGCACGATCTCCTGCGCCGTCAGCTTCTCCGAATGGACCTGGCCGTCGAGATACACGTCGGTGTGGGCGACCAGCAGATCCACCCCGAACGTCGATCGCGACCGGCTGAACGTGGTGGACAACCCCGGCCGCGGCAGCCCGGTGTCCTGGGCCACCACCTCACGCAGCACGCCCATCAGCTGGCTGGACATCTCCTCGGCGCTGGCGAACCGCCGCCGGGGGTCGGGATCGATGGCGCGGCGCAGCAGGCGGCCGAACGAGTCGTACTCGGCGAGCACCGGATCGTCCTCGGGCAGGCCGTCGGCGTAGCGGCCCTTGCGGGTACGCATCCGCAGCGTCAGCGCGGCCAGCGTGCGACCCACCGTGTAGATGTCGGTGGCCACCGTCGGCCCGGTTCGCACGATCTCGGGAGCCTGGTAACCCGGTGTGCCGTACAGGTATCCGAACGAATTGATGCGTGACACCGCGCCGAGGTCGATCAACTTGAGCTGATCCTCGGTGACCATGATGTTCTCGGGCTTGAGGTCGTTGTAGACCAGGCCGATGGAGTGCAGGTAGCCCAGCGCGGGCAGGATCTCGAGCATGAAGCCGATCGCCTCGGCCACCGGCAGCCGGGTCCGCTCACTGGATTTGAGGTGGGTGGCCTGCTTGAGCGAGGTGCCGCCGACGTACTCCATCACGATGTAGCCGACCGGATTGCCGTGCTTGTCCTCGTGCTCGACGAAGTTGTAGATCTTCACGATGCCGGGATGGGTGACCTGGGCCAGGAATTGACGCTCGGCCATCGCGATGGCCTGGGCCTCGGCGTCCCCGGAATGCACCAGACCCTTGAGCACGACCGGGCGGTCGTTGACGTTCTTGTCGAACGCCAGGTACACCCAGCCCAGGCCGCCGTGCGCGATGCAGCCCTTGATCTCGTACTGGTCGGCGACGATGTCGCCGGCCGCCAACTGCGGCAGGAACGAATACGCGCTGCCGCAGTGCGGGCACCAGCCCTCCGACAGCGCCTTGCCGTCCTTCGACGATCGGCCCACCGGCCGGCCGCAGTTCCAGCAGAACCGTTTCGACTCGGCGACCACCGGGTCGGTCATCAACGCGGTCAACGGATCTCGCGCCGGCACTCGTGGGATCTCGACCAGGCCGCCGCCGAGGCGACGGGTGGGGGACAGCGTGCGCGTCAGCGTCGTCGCCTGATCCTGCGGTTCGGTGTCCCCGGTGTGGAAGCCGGAATGGAACGTGTCGTCATCGTCGTCGTCGTCGAAGTTGGGCCGGAACACCGCCTGGGTGGCCATCGGCCGCATCGTCGAGATCGAGTCCTCGTTCAGCTCGGCCAGATCGGCGAACGAGGCGGGCTGGGTGCCGGGATCCTCGGCGGTGTCGTCGCTGTGCTGCTCGGTCATCAGTCCGAATACCTCGCCACCGGCGGAGAGGGGGCGGGCCCCAGTACCGTCAACCACTTGCGGTACAACGTGTTCCACGTGCCGTCGCGGCGGATGCGCTCCAACGTCCCGTTGACGAACCGCACCAGGCCGGGGTTGTCGAGGTTCACTCCGATCCCGTAGGGCTCCTGGTTCATCGAGGGTCCGACGATGTGCAGGTACGGGTCCTGGGACACCAGCCCGGCCAGGATCGAGTTGTCGGTGCTGACCGCGTCGACCTGGCGCTGCTGCAGTGCCACGAGGCAGTCCGCCCACGTCACCACCCCGACGATGATCGGTGGCGGCGCGATCTCCTGGATGCGCTGCAGCGACGTCGTGCCCTTGGCCACGCACACCCGCTTGCCGGACAGATCCTGGGCGCGGCGGATCGTCGAGTCCCTCGGGGCCAGGATGCGCTGATCGGCGGTCAGGTACGCCGTGGAGAAGTTGACCAGCTTCTTGCGCTCGCACGTGATCGTCATGGTCTTGACCACCACATCGACCTCGTTGTTACGCAGCGCGGCGATCCGGTCGGCCGACGACAGGATGCGGTACTCCACCTGCGAGGGCGTGCCGAAGATGTCTCGGGCGATCTCCCCGGCGATGTCGACGTCGAATCCGGTGATCTCGCCGGTGATCGGGTCGCGGAAGCTGAACAGATTGCTGCCGATGTCCAGGCCGACGATCAGCCGGCCGCGGGCTTTGATGTTGGCCACGGCGTCGTCCGCCTCGGCCTCGGTGTCGAAGGGCCGCAGGCTCGCCGTGCGGTCGCACTGGTCATCGGGCAGCGACGGCGGCTGCGCCGGACCGGGCGGCAGCTCGGCCATGCCCGACGGGGACGGCGGCGCCAGCGTGACCGTCGGCGTCGGCACCACCGGCGCGCTCTGCCCGCACCCGGCCAGGAGCAGCGCAGCCACCGCGATCGCCGCCAGCTTCTTCACGCGATCACCTGTACTCGCTCAATCGCGGCCAGATCCCCAGCGCCACCGCGATCGCCGCCATGATCGACAGCACCGCGGCGCCGACCGTCGCCCCGGACAGCACCCGACGCGCGTTGACGATCTCGTTGCGCAGCTGGGCGCGGCTCTGCTCGATGCCGTTGGTCAGGGCCTCGTCGAGTTTGTCGAACGCCGGCGTCGCATCGTCTTCGCCGACGCCGAGGGCGACCTGCGTTGCGGCCTGGTAGTTGCCGACGGCGATGTAGGCGGTGATCCGGTCGTCGGCGGCGCGCCACCGGTTGAGCAGCGCGTCGGCATCGGCCAGGTTGGTCTTGTCGATGGAGTTGTCGGTGCCCAGGTAGCGGGCCAGCTGCTCCTGCATCTGGTCGATGCGCTGGTAGTAGGACTGCTTGCGGACGTTCTCGTCGCCGCGCCGGATCAGCGACAGCGTCTCGTCGGCGCGGGCCTGCTGTGCGGTGATCGCGAGCGTGGTGACCGTCTTGAGGGATTCGGCCGCCGTCTCCTTGGCGCTGCGGCTGTCCGACGTCGAGATGATCAACGCCGTCCCCACCCAGATCAGCATGATCAGAACTGCCAGGCCGCCGGCGACGAAGCCGATGTTGACCCGGCGCCGCGTCCGCTTGGCCAGCCACCGGTTGGCGAATGCGCCGAACAGGAGCGTGCCGACGACGATCAGGATGACGGGGCCGGGGATGCGGGTGGATGCGGTGGTCTCGGCGTCGACCCGGGCGGAGGTCTGCTCGTAGAGCCGTTGGGCGTCGGGCAGGATCTGCTGCTGCATCAGCGACGACGCCTCGGACAGATACGACGAGCCGACCGGGTTGCCCGCCCGGTTGTTGGTGCGCGCGGTCTCGACGAGTCCGGTGTAGACGGCCAGCCGGGCGTTGATGCGGCCCAGGAGCTGGACCAGCGGTTCGTCGGTGAGCCCGCTCGATGCCCGCGCGACGGCGACCGAGGCGTCGGTGATGGCCTGCTCGTAGCGCTGACGCACGGCCCGCGGCTCGGCTCCGGCGATGAACGCGGTCGCCGCGGCGGCGTCGGCGACCGACAGCGTGGTGTAGAGCTGGCCGGCGGCGAACGCCAGCGGCTCGGTCCGGTTCAGCACGGTGGTCAGCGCCTGCTGACGGTTGTTGATCGTGGTCGAGGTCGCGAAGGCGCTGGCGATGACGAGCGCGGCCAGGATCAACCCGATCGTCAGGATGCGGCCCGGCGTCGTCCACAGGAACCACCACCGCGGATGGGCGGTGACCGTCGGCGACCGTGACGCAAGAGGCTCGGTCGACGGGTGCGCCAACTCGACTGTCACGTGTGCGCGGACCTCATCCCGGTCTCGATCTCAACGGCGGTCATGCAACTCTAACGGTGCGAAATATCTGAGGGAATTCTAAGAGATTCGGGTCCGGCGCGTGCGGATTCGCGGTCGCGACTCGCGCTCGACTCGTTCTCGTTCCCTAAGCTGGACGGGTGCGTGGTGACGGTGACGGGTGGGTGGTATCAGCCGGCGGGACGGCCTACTGGGGCAGGCACGGGGCCGCCGGTCTGCTGCTGCGGGCGCCGCTGTCGGACGGATCGCTGGCGGTGCTGCTGCAGCACCGGGCGCCGTGGAGTCACCAGGGCGGCACGTGGGGACTGCCGGGAGGCGCCCGCGACAGCCACGAGACGGCCGAGCAGGCAGCGATCCGCGAAGCCCACGAGGAAGCCGGTCTGCCGGCCGAGCAGGTCGTGGTCCGGACGACGGTCGTCACCGCCGAGGTGTCCGGCTGGACCTACACGACCGTGATCGCCGACGCCGAGGCAGTGCTCGAGACGGTGCCGAACCGGGAGAGCGCCGAGCTGCGCTGGGTGGCCGAGGACGACGTCGCGGACCTGCCGCTGCACCCGGGCTTCGCCGCCAGCTGGAGCCGCCTGCGGGAAGTCGCCGCGGGCATCCCACCGCTCGCTAACCCGTAGCGCGCAGCGCCGCCTTCAACTGTGCGGCCGCCGCCCGCGGATCATCGGCGCCGGTGATGGCGCGCACGACGACGATGCGACGAGCTCCGGCCTCGAGTACCTCGGGCAGCCGGGCGGCGTCTATGCCACCGATCGCGAACCACGGCTTGGTGGGATGCAGGGCTGCGGTGGCGCGGACGAGGTCGAGCCCGGGCGCGGACCGGCCGGGCTTGGTCGGCGTCGGCCAGCACGGGCCCACGCAGAAGTAGTCGACGGGCTCGGCGATCGCCGCATGCACCTGATCGAGGTCGTGGGTGGAGCGCCCGACGGTGCCCGAGAAGATCTGCCGGGCCACCGGTAGCGGCAGGTCGTCCTGACCGAGGTGCAGCACGTCGGCATGCGCTGCGAACGCGACGTCGGCACGGTCGTTGACCGCGATCAGGCGGTCGTGGCGGCGGGCGGCGTCGGCGAGCACTTCCAGCGCCGCCAGTTCGTCGCGCGCCTCCAGGGGGCCGAACTGCCGTTCACCCGGCGACCCCTTGTCGCGCAGCTGGATGATGTCGACACCGCCGGCCAGTGCGGCGTCGGCGAACTCCGCCAGATCGCCGCGCTCCCGGCGGGCGTCGGTGCACAGGTACAGCGTGGAATCAGAAACCGAGGCGTCACGCACACTGCGAACCGTAGCGTCCTCGCGACGTAGGCTGGACGGCGACAAGACCGTCCACACGGGAGTCCCGGGTACGGGGACTGAGAGTGAGCCCGCCGGCTCTGACCGTCGCACCTGATCCGGGTCATGCCGGCGAAGGGAGTAGCAGCTGTGAACCCGCACCCGAACCGACTCGCCGTCATCGGCGGCGGCGTCGTTGGCCTCGCCGTCGCCCGTCGCGCCGCCCAGGACGGCTGGCGCGTGCGGGTGCATCGGACCGGCACCCCCGGCGCCTCCTGGGTGGCCGGCGGCATGCTCGCCCCGCACAGCGAGGGGTGGCCCGGCGAGGAACGACTGCTGCAGATCGGCCTGGCCTCGCTCGCGCTCTGGCACGACGGCTTCCTCGACGGTCTGCCGCCCGAGGTCGTCACCTCCCGGGAGTCCCTCGTCGTCGCGGTGGACCGCGGTGACGCCGCCGATCTCAGGACGGTCGGGGACTGGCTGTCCGCCCAGGGTCACCCCGTCACTGCGACCACCGCGGCCCGCGACATCGAACCCCTTCTGGCGCAGACGATTCGGCACGGATTCGTGGCCGAGACCGAGCTCGCCGTCGACAACAGGGCCGTGGTCGACGGGCTGGCCCTCCACTGCGAACGGCTGGGTGTCGAGTGGGCCGGGCCCGTCACCGCGCTGGACGAGGTGAGCGACGCGGATGCGGTCGTGATCGCCAACGGCATCGACGCGCCCACGCTGTGGCCGGGCCTGCCGATCCGGCCGGTGAAGGGCGAGGTGCTGCGGCTGCGCTGGCGGCGCGGCTGCCTGCCGATCCCGAAGCGGGTGGTGCGGGCCCGCGTGCACGGCCGGCAGGTGTACCTGGTGCCGCGTGCCGACGGCGTCGTGGTCGGCGCGACCCAGTACGAGCACGGACGTGACACCGCACCCTCGGTGGCCGGCGTGCGGGAACTGCTCGACGATGCGTGCGAGGTGATGCCGGCGCTCGGCGAGTACGAGCTGGCCGAGTGCGCGGCGGGCCTGCGGCCGATGACCGAGGACAACGTGCCGATCGTCGGCAGGCTCGACGACCGGACCCTGGTGGCCGCGGGCCACGGTCGGTCGGGATTCCTGCTCGCGCCGTGGACCGCCGACACGATCGCCGCCGAACTGCGGGTGCGGGAAGGAGTCACGACGTGAAGCTGACGGTCAACGACAAAGCCGTGGAGGTCGACGGTCAGGTCACCGTCGCGGCGCTGCTGGACCGGTTGGGCTACCCGGAGAAGGGCATTGCGGTGGCCGTGGACTGGGCCGTGATCCCCCGGTCGCAGTGGGACATCGAACTGACCGAAGGAGCGAAGATCGACGTGGTGACGGCGGTGCAGGGTGGTTGACACCGGAAAACTGAGCATTGCGGGCCGCGAGTTCGGCTCGCGGCTGATCCTCGGCACCGGCGGGGCGGCCAATCTCGCGGTGCTCGAGGAGGCGCTGGTGGCCTCGGGCACCGAGCTGACCACCGTGGCGATGCGCCGGGTGGACGCCGACGGCGGCACCGGGGTGCTCGACCTGCTGACCCGGCTGGGCATCACGCCGCTGCCGAACACCGCGGGCTGCCGCGGAGCCGCCGAGGCGGTGATGACCGCGCAGCTGGCCAGGGAGGCGCTGCAGACCAACTGGGTCAAGCTCGAGGTGATCGCCGACGAGCGGACCCTGCTGCCCGACGCGATCGAATTGGTGAGGGCCGCAGAGCAATTGGTCGACGACGGCTTCGTGGTGCTGCCGTACACCAACGACGATCCGGTGCTGGCGCGCCGGCTGGAGGACACCGGCTGCGCCGCGGTGATGCCGCTGGGGTCGCCGATCGGCACCGGGTTGGGGATCGCCAATCCGCACCACATCGAGATGATCGTCGATCGCGCGTCGGTGCCGGTGATCCTCGACGCGGGCATCGGGACTGCCAGCGACGCGACGCTGGCCATGGAATTGGGTTGCGACGCCGTGCTGTTGGCGACGGCGGTGACCCGGGCCGCGGATCCGGCCATGATGGCCTCGGCGATGTCGGCGGCGGTGCAGGCCGGCTACTCGGCGCGGCGCGCGGGCCGCATCCCGAAGCGGTTCTGGGCGCAGGCCTCGAGCCCCTCGCTGTGACCCGGTATGTGGCGCTCGGCTCGTCGATGGCGGCCGGGCCCGGCATCGCGCCGCGGGTATCGGACTCGCCCCGCGCAGCCGGCCGCTCCGCGCGCAACTACGCGCACCTGGTCGCCACCGCGCGGGGGTACGACCTCGTCGACGTCACCTATTCGGGGGCCACGACCGCGCACATCCTGACCGACTCGCAGCGGGGTGCGCCGCCACAGATCGACGCGCTCGACGGATCAGAAGCAGTGGTCACGATCACCATCGGCGGCAACGACGTGGGATACGTGCCGCTGCTGTTCGCCGCGGGGCTGCCGCGGGCGGCCCGCGCGATCCCGCTGCTGGGCGGTCGACTGCGTGGGCTGCTGAACCCGGCCGAGCGGTACCTCGCGCTCGACGCGGTCGGCGCCGCGCTGGTCGAGGTGGGCCGGACGGTCCGACAGCGCTCGCCGAGGGCGACCGTGCTGTTCGTCGACTACCTGACGTTGTTGCCGCCCGCCGGCGTAGCCGCCCGGCCGCTGAGCGATCGGGACGTGTCGCTGGGCCGCCACGTCGCCGGTGAGTTAGAGCGGTTGACTGCCGAGGCGGCCGCGACGACCGGCTGCGGAGTGGTTCGGGCGGGGGCCGCCAGCCGCGAGCACCATGCGTGGTCGTCCGATCCGTGGACCACCCGGTTCGGCTGGCCGGTGCCGCGACGACCGGCGCCGCTACACCCGAACGCAGCGGGAATGCGTGCGGTGGCCGACCTGGTGCTCGACGAGTTGTCGAATTTCTCAACACACTGTTGACCACGTCGACACGATGTTGATAGCTTTACACAATGACTGAATTTGTCGACGTCGTCATCGTCGGAGCCGGGATCTCCGGCATCAGCGCCGCCTGGCACCTCCAGCAGAACTGCCCCGGTAAGAGCTACGTGATCCTCGAGCGGCGTGAGCAGCTCGGCGGGACCTGGGACCTGTTCAAGTACCCGGGAATCCGGTCGGACTCCGACATGTACACCCTCGGCTTCCACTTCAAGCCGTGGGCCACCGACCAGATGATCGCCGACGGCCCGTCGATCTGGAACTACCTCAACGAGGCTGCCACCGAGAACGGCATCGCCGAGCACATCCGCTACGGCCAGCGCGTCACCGCGGCCAATTGGTCCGATGAGCACAGCCGGTGGGAGTTGACCATCGAGCGCGACGGCGAGACGATCGAACTGCACACCGGATTCCTGTGGGCCTGCAGCGGCTACTACAACTACGACAAGGGCTTCTCGCCCGAGTTCCGCGGCGCCGAGGACTTCACCGGCACGATCGTGCACCCCCAGCACTGGCCGGAAGACCTGGACTACCAGGGCAAGAACATCGTCGTGATCGGCAGCGGGGCCACCGCGATCACGCTGATCCCCGCTCTCGTCGACAGCGGCGCAGGCCACGTGACGATGCTGCAACGCACTCCCACCTACATCGGCTCGCTGCCCGACAAAGACCCGTTCGCGGCCCGTGCTTACAAGATGCTGCCGGAGAAGGCGGCCTACACCGCGGTGCGCTGGAAGGCGATCCTGCAGGCCACCGCGCAGTACCAGCTCGCCCGCACACTGCCCAACGTGTTCCGGAAAGCGTTGCGCACCATGGCCGAACACCGGCTGCCCCAGGGCTTCGACTACGACCGGCACTTCGCCCCCGACTACAAGCCGTGGGATCAGCGCGTGTGCCTGGCCCCCAACGGCGATCTGTTCAAGACGATCCGCAAGGGCAAGGCCGACGTCGTCACCGACGTGATCGACCACTTCACCGCCGACGGCATCGCGCTGAAGTCCGGCCAGGAAGTCAAGGCCGACATCATCGTCACCGCAACGGGATTGAACGTGCAGTTCTTCGGCGGTGCGCAGGTGCTGCGCAACGGAGAGCCGCAGGACCTGTCGAAGTCGGTCGCCTACAAGGGGCTGATGCTCTCGGGTCTGCCGAACGTGGCGTTCACTTTCGGCTACACCAACGCGTCGTGGACGCTCAAAGCAGATCTGACCTCGGAGTACGTCAGCCGGCTGCTGCAGCACATGAACAGCAACGGCTACGACACCGTGGTGCCGCGCGATCCGGCCCCCGATGTCGAGCAACTGCCGTTCGTGGACCTGTCCTCGGGCTACATCAAGCGTGCGCTGGACCGGCTGCCGAAGTCGGGATCGAAGGCGCCGTGGCGGCTCAAGCAGAACTACCTCGTGGATCTGCGCGTCATCCGCAACGGCAAGATCGACGACGGCACGCTGGAGTTCAGCAAGCAGCGGGCTCTGGCCAGCGCGTAGATTCCTGGCGTGACCGACGCGCAGCGCCTGACCTTCGAACTCGACCACCTGAAGGTCAGCGCGCTGGCGTGGGGTCCCGCCGACGGTCGGCTGGTTCTGTGTCTGCACGGTTTCCCTGACAGTGCCTGGGGCTGGCAGAAGTTCGCGCGCCTGCTCGCCGAGCGCGGCATGCGGGTGGTCGCGCCGTTCTCGCGCGGCTACGCGCCGACCGGGCCGGCCCCCGACGGGGACTATCACATCGGGGCGCTGATGGCCGACGCACTGGCGGTGCACGGCGCGCTCGGGGCGCCCACCGACGCCGTGGTCATCGGTCACGACTGGGGAGCGTTCACCGCGGCCGCGTTCGCCGCGCACCCCGAGTCGCCGTTCGCCGCGCACGTCACGATGGCGGTCGCCCCGATCGGCGCGGTCAACCGGGCCCGCGGTGATGCCGCCCGGCAGCTCCGGCAACTGCCGCGCCAGCTGCGCAACAGCTGGTACATCCTGTTCTTCCAGCTGCCCGGCATGCCTGAACGCCTTCTGCCGCGCGTGATCCGCCGGCTCTGGCGCGACTGGGGGCCCGCCGGTTTCGACACCGGCGCCGAGCTCGACGCCGCGCTGGCCGCGCTCCCCAGCGCGGTGCACCGTCGCGCGGCGCTGGGGTACTACCGCGCACTGGTCCGGCCGGGCACACCGCCGGCGCGCTACGCCGATCTGCACCGGTACCGCTTCGATCTGCCACGCGTGCCGATCCTGCACCTGCAGGGCGTGCAGGACGGCGCGATGCTGGTCGACTATGCCGAAGCCATCCGCGACGTGCTGCCCACCGGGAGCACCGTCGTCACGCTGCCGTCGGCGGGCCACTTCCTCCAGATCGAGGAGCCGCAGCTGGCCGCCGACGCGGTACTGGCGCATCTGAGCGCGCGCTAACGTGGTGCGGGTGACCCACACCCGACTGCGGCTGGCGATCCTGCTCGCCGTCGCACTGCTGGTCGGCGGCGGATGCAGCCGCGACAGCCGACCTGATCCCGCTGAGTCCTCGTCCAGGTCCGCCTCGCCCTCGGTCGACGCCGGGGCGGCCGGGCAGTTCGCCGACTCGCTGGCCCGAAAGGTCACCGTCGACGCGACGATGGCGCACATGCAGGCGCTGCAGGACATCGCCAACGCCAACGGCGGGAATCGCGCGCTGGGCACCGCAGGTTACGCCGCCAGCGTGGACTACGTGGCAAAGGCGCTGCGCGACAAGGGGTTCGACGTCGACACCCCGGAGTTCGAGGTCCGGCTGCCGTTCGCCGATGCGCCGAAGCTCACGGTCGCCGGCGGTGAGATCACCGCGCGGCCCCTCGAGTACACCGCAGGCGCACCCGGCGCGGGAGTGTCCGGTCCGATCGTCGCGGCCCGCGTCGAGGACAGTCCGGGCTGCACGGCACAGGATTACGACGGACTGCCGACGCAGGGTGCCGTCGTGGTGGTCGACCGGGGCTCGTGCCCGTTCGGGGAGAAGCAGACCGCCGCAGCAGCCCGTGGCGCGGTCGCGTTGATCGTGGTCAACAACGACGACGGCGAGGTCACCGGCGGAACCCTCGGCGAGAGCACCGACGTCAAGATCCCGGTCATCAGCGTCGCCAAGGCCGAGGGTCCGCGCTTGCGCGAGGCAGCCGGTGACCCGGCCACCATCAGGATGAACGCAGGGGTGCGGACGGAGAAGACCCGGAACGTGATCGCACAGACCAAGACGGGCTCCACCCAGGACGTGGTGATGGTCGGGGCCCACCTGGACAGCGTCCCGGACGGGCCGGGGATCAACGACAACGGTTCGGGTACCGCGGCTGTCCTGGAAACGGCTCTGCAGCTGGGCAGTTCACCTCAGGTCGCCAACGCGGTGCGGTTCGCGTTCTGGGGTGGTGAGGAACTCGGGCTGCTCGGGTCTTTCAACTATGTCAACTCGTTGAACTCCGACCAGCTCACCGACATCGCGCTCTACCTCAACTTCGACATGCTCGGCTCGCCCAACCCGGGGTACTTCACCTACGACGGAGATCAGTCCACCGGTGTCGGCAATGGGGCCGTCCCGCGGGTGCCCGAAGGTTCGGCCGGGATCGAGCGCGCGCTCGTCGGCTACCTGGCCAGCGCCGGAAAACAGGCCGAGGACACCGGTTTCGACGGCCGCTCCGACTACGACGCGTTCACCCGCACCGGCGTGCCCTCGGGCGGATTGTTCTCCGGCGCCGAGGAGAAGATGACCGCCGAGCAGGCCAAGCTGTGGGGTGGCCAGGCCGATCAACCGTTCGACCCGAACTATCACAAGGCGACCGACACCCTCGATCGCATCGACCGCACCGCGATGGGCATCAACGGTAGCGGCGTCGGCTACGCCGTCGGTCTCTACGCGCAGGATCAGCGCGGCCGCAACGGGATTCCGGTGCGCGACGACCGGACCCGCCACATCCTGCGCGAGTCATGAGGAGCTGGCCCCGGGCGGCCGTGCTGGTGTTCGCCCTGATTCTGACGGCGTGCTCGTCGCAGACCGCCGCGCCGCGGGCAGATCTGGGCGGCGATCTGGCCGACCGGGTGACCGTCGACGGGGTGTACAACCACCTCGTCGAGCTGCAGAAGATCGCCGACACGCATGACGGCACGCGCGCCGACGGCACACCGGGCTATCAGGTGAGTGTCGACTATGTCGCGAAGGCGCTGCGCGACAAGGGCTTCGACGTCCAGACTCCGGAGTTCCAGCGGCTCTCGGGCTCCGGCGGAGGGAAGCCGGCGCTGACGGTCGGTCGGCGTGTCTTCCGTGTCGACCAGGCGTCGCTTCTACTCACCACGGCGCCGGGCGGGGTGAAAGCGCTCACGCTGCGGCCCCGCGCAGCCGCCGGGTGTGCGGCCGCCGACTACACCGGGGTGCGCATCAAGGGCGCCCTCGCAGTGGTCGACGACAGCGGATGCTCGGTCGTGGCGAAACACGACGCGGCCAAGGCGGCCGGTGCGGTCGGCGTCCTCGTCGTCAGCCAATCCACGCCGACCCGGCCGGTCGCGGCGCCCGCCGGCCTGTTCACCCCCGGCTACTACCAAGCCATGACGATTCCCGTCGGCATCATCGATCCGGCCACGGATGCGGCACTGCGGCGCACCGACGACCCCGTCACGCTGGTGCTGGACAACAAACCCGTGATGACGACGTCACGCAGTGTGATCGCCCAGACTTCCTCCGGCGACTCGCACAACGTCGTGATCGTGGGTGCGCACCTCGACAGCACGGGGGACGGGCCCGGGATCGACGACAACGGTTCGGGCGTCGCGGCGGTCCTGGAGACCGCGCTGCAACTCGGGCCGAAACCCGCTGCCCACAACGTCGTTCGGTTCGCGTTCTGGGGTGGGGGCGAGACGTCTGCCGACGGCTCGGCGGCCTATCTGCGCGCGCTGAACCCCGATGAGCTCGACGACATCGCGCTCTACCTGGATCTCGACGTGATCGGGTCGCCGAACGCGGGTTACTTCACCCTCGACGGTGACCAGTCTGCACAGACCTCGGCGACCGTCCGTCCACTACCGGAGGGGTCGGCAGGTATCGAGCGGACGCTGGCCGCGCGACTGTACGAACACGGCGTGCGGCCGGCCGACATGCCGCTTACCCGCGGTACCGATTACGCCTCCTTCGTCGCCGCCGGGGTGCCGGTCGGCGGGCTGACCACCGGGACATCACAACTCAAATCGGATGTCCAGGCTCGCATCTGGGGTGGGCGTGCGGGTGCCGCGTTCGATGCCAACTACCACCGGCGCGGCGACACCATCGACAACGTGGACCGAAAAGCGCTGGGAATCATGGCGTCAACGGCCGCGGATGCCGTGGGCAGCTACGCCCAGTCGATCGACAGCGACGGAGGCGCTAACGGGGTCCCGGCGCGGGATCAGCGGAATCGGCGTACGCCCTAGCCACCCGCGTGACGAACTGATACACCCCGTCCTCGTCGGGGGCGAGCGGACCGGGCCGCGCGTGCGGTGAACTCAATCCGCGCTGCACCGATTCGCAGGCCGCCCAGTCCTGCCGATTCGTCAGGTCCCAGAAGTCGACCGCATACGACGGGTCGAACCCGGGCTCAGCGGCAACCTCTTTCGGGAATGCCCAGGTGCACTCCACGTGGGTCCGATCGGCGGCCAGCGGAGTCATCAGGTGGGTCATCACGTAGTCGGGATGCAGGCTGATCAGGAGGTTGGGGTAGGCGACCACGTACATGACGGTGCGCTGCTCGTGCTCCGACAGCCCCGCGATGCGCACCCCGCCGCTCTTACCGTCGAGCGACATCGTCTCTGCGCCGTCGACGATCGACATCCAGCCACCCATCCACGCGCCGTCGTGGTCCAGGTTCTCGCCACTGGTGGGCGGGCTGATCCGGGACAACTCGGGGTGAATGCTCTGGCAGTGGTAGCACTCTTGGTAATTCTCCGCGATGACCTTCCAGTTGGTCGCCAGCTCGTAGGAGTGTCGCGCCACGACGGTGAGGTCTTCGGGACGGTAAGGGGCGATGACCTCTTCCCATCCGGCGACATGCTCGGCGAAGTCGCCGTCGGTTCCGCTGCGGTCGACGAACAGCCACCCGTGCCAGTCCACCAGGCGCAGCTCGATCAGCCCGAACTCGTTCGCGTCGAACCGGTCGGCGTCAGTGAAACCCGGTGCGTTGCGCAGACTTCCGTCCAATCGATAGGACCAGGCGTGGTACGGGCAGACAATGCTGCGCGCCTTTCTGGCCGCTGACTCGGGTGCGCCGCAGGGCAGCAGTTCGTGGCCGCGGTGCCGACACGTGTTGGCGAATGCGCGGATCGCGCCATCCTCCCCACGCACGAGCAACATCCCGGCGGCGCCGCTGCCGAGCGCTTTCTGCGCTCCGACGGTCGCGAGGTCGTCGGCGCGCCCGACACACGTCCAGCCCGAGAAGACCTGTCGCTGTTCCCAATCGAACACTGCGGGATCGACGTAGGCCTCGCGCGGCAGCATCCGGGACTGACCGAAGGGCGCGAGCGCGGCGGCCACTCCGTCGGCGGGAACGGGTGCCGGATCGAGCTGTTTGAACATACAGTCAGTCTAGTGCGGCTTCCCGGGCAGGTCCAGACCGTCAGAGCTCGCCGGCGAAGGCGCCGATACCCCGATCGGCGGTCGTGCCGTCGTTGCGCGTCATCCGGCGGAACACCAGATAGCCGATGGTGACCGCCGCGAGCGCGGTGAACAGCAGCAGGGTCGCCAGAGCGTTCAGAGCAGGTGTGGGCGCGCCGCGCGCGGTGTTGTAGATCTTCACCGACACCGGTTCGGAGGAGGCGCCCCCCGACAGGTAGCGGACCATCACGAAATCGTCGATGACGTCGGCGAACACGAGCACGGTGCTGGCGAAGATCGCCGGCATCAGCATCGGCATGACCACGCGCCGCAGGGCGCCCAGGGGGGAGGCGCCCAGATCCATGGCCGCCTCCTCGTACTGCGGTCCGATCGTCGCGAGGCGGGCCCGCACCAGGACTGCGGGATAGGAGATCTGGAACGTCACCAGACCGATCACCTGGGCTGCGGTGCCGAGTCCGATCGGCAGGGCGACGGTGGTGATGACGAACAGCAGCGACACCGCCAGCAGGACCTCGGGCAGCACGAAGGCCAGCAACATCAGGAAATTCGCGCCCGCAGGAAGGCGGCCCCGCCACCGGTCGATCCCCAGGGCGAACAGCACCCCGAGGGGCACCGTGATCAGCGTGGTGAGCAGACCGAGCTTCAGCGTCTGCAGCAGCGCGTTGTGCAACGTGGCGTCGTGCCAGACCGAGAGCGTCTGATCACCCCAGTACCAACGGAACGAAAAGCCCTGCCACACCGTGCGGGATCGCCCGGCGTTGAACGAGAACAGCGCCGCGACGAGAACCGGAAGCAGCGACCACAGCAGGTAGCCGATCGTGACCGCGATCAGAATCCGAGGTGGCCGCCACGGATCGTGCCACCAGGTGACCGGAGACTTGCGCGGGATGCTCACGACGCCACCTCGTCTCGCCGGCCGGTGACGCGGATGTAGTACAGCATCGGGATCAGTGCGACGAGGAACACCAACAGCACGAACGCGCCGGCCTGCCCGGTCTGGCCCGGAGTCAGCACGCTGTCGTTGATCAGGTTGCCGACCATCGCCGTTTTCGGAGAGGCCGAGAGCATGTCGCTGGTGAAGTAGTCGCCCAGCATCGGCAGGCATGTCAGGAGAATCGCGGCCACGATGGTCGGCCGGCTCAGCGGCAGCGTCACCCGCCAGAACGACGACACTCGATCAGCGCCGAGATCGCGTGACGCCTCGAGCACGGGTTGGGGTAGCCGGTCCAACCCCGCGTAGAGGGGCAGGATCATGTACGGCACATAGCCGTACACCAGGCCGAGGACCACGACTGCGGGCTGGCCGGTGAGCCAGTCGATGCCGGGGTGGAACACGCCGCCGAGCCCGAGGATCCGGTTCACCAGTCCGTCGTCCTGTAACAGGTTCACCCAGGCGAACATTCGCATCATGTAGCTGATCCAGAACGGTGCGATCAAGAGGGTGAGCAGCAGTCCTTTGCGCCTGCCGGACAGTCGCGCCACATAGTAGGCGACCGGAAACGCGATGAGCAGACACAACGCACTGGCGGTGAGCACGTACAGCGCGGTCCGCATCAGGGCCGGTCCGAAAACCCCGTCGGCGCCGACGATGTGGGACAACACGTAGGTGAACTGCGTCGGATCCCACTGCACCGGGTTCCAGATGGGCACTGCTGTCCGGAAGATGGGATCGAGCCGACCGAAGACGATGCACAGCACCACGTACATCGGCGCGACGAAGAACAGCACCAGCCAGATCACCCCGGGGGCGGCCAGTACAGGCCAGATCCCGCGGGCCCCCTTCGGCCTGCTTGACATGCGGATGAGCCTACGACCCGCCGGCTTTGAAGGTGCGCCAGATGTTCTGCCAGGCGGCGTCGTTGGCCGGATCGAGCTCGAGGATGCGGTAGCCGGCGTCGAACCACTCCGGCTTGACGATCGCCGTCGAGAGGTTCGGCGGGATGAAACCGTCGGCCACCAGCGCGTCGGGTTTGATCGAGTTCTGCGGCGGTTGATAGCCGATGGCCTGGAAGTTCTGCATCGCCACCGCCGGATCGAGCATGTGGTCGAGGAACAGGTGTGCCAGTACCGGGTTCTTGCCGCCCTTGAGGGTGACGAGCATGTCGTTGTCGACCATGCCCTTGCCGTCAGTGGGAAACCAGTAGCGCAATATCTCGGGTCCGGTGCCCTCGGGCAGATAGGACTGCGCGTTGATGATGTCACCGGACCACATCTGGGCCAGACCCAGTTGGCCGGCGGGCAGATCGTTGTATGCGGTGATCGTGACCTTCGGTGAGGTGGCCGACACGAGTTGGCCGAGTTGATCGCCGACCATCTTCAGGTCACTTTGCGAGGACGTGTTGACATCAGTGATCCCGTTGCGCAACAGCACCATTGCCATGGTCGTGTGCCAGTCGTCCAGCACGGCGGTCTTGCCCTTGAAGGTCGGGTTCCAGAAGGCGTCGTAGGGGTTGCCGAGCGCGCCGATGTCCGTAGGCACCTGATCGGTACGCCAGCCGATGCCGGTGGTGTAGATCGTGTAGGGCACGCTGTAGCGCCACTGCTGGTCGTACCAGGGATTGGTGAAGCTCGGCCAGACATTGGTGATGTTCGGGATGTAGGAGTGGTTCAGCGGCCGTAGCAGCCCGCCGTTGACCAGCCTGCTGATCTCGGTGTAGTTCGCGTTGTAGATGTCGAAGTCCACGCCGCTGCGGAGCTTGGTCAGCGCCTCGCCGCCGTCGTTGAACGTCGAGATCTCCACTGTCACGCCGTATTTCTGCTCGAACGACTTGACCGCGTCCGGGCTCACGTAATCGGCGTAGGTGTAGAGCTTGAGCGTGCCCTTCTCGGGGGCCAAGCCGTCGGCGATGGGGGTGTTGTCGGCGGGGATGTCCCAGGTGACCGGGTTGGCGGGTGACGCGAGTTTGAGCGTGGGGGTGGCGCCCTGGTTGTCGGACCCCCCGCCGCATGCGGCCAGGACGGCGCCGAGTGCAGGGGCGCCTGCGGCGAGAAGCGCTGCGCGCGTCAGGAATTGACGCCGGGTGGTGGGCTCTGGCATCGCGCCTCCCGATTGATTCTGCGCCTTGTCGCTGCTAGGACTCTCGCATAGACTGAATGCTCAGTCAACCGATAGACCGGAGGTTCGCGGTGGCTGCAACGGTGACGTCTCGTCCCCATCCCGTCGGTGCCCTCGACTCCCTGATCGCCGAGCAGGAGCAGATCTTCCTGCGGCGGCAGCCGCGCAGCGCCGAACTCATCGACATCGCCGCAGCGCACCTGGCCGGTGGTGCGACCTCGAACTGGCAGATCGCAGAGCCGCAGGCGGTGTGGATGAGCCACGGGTTCGGGTCCAAGGTCTACGACGTCGACGGCAACGAATACGTGGACATGCATGGTGGTTACGGCGCCGCCATCGCCGGGCACGCGCACCCGGCCATCGTGGCCGCGGTCGGCGATCGGGTGCGCCGTGGCACCCACTTCGCCCAGCCGACCGAGGACGCGATCTGGATCGCCGCCGAGCTGGCCCGCCGCTTCGGGTTGCCGCTGTGGCGCTACGCCAACTCCGGCACCGAGGCCACGATGGACGCGGTGCACCTCGCTCGCTCGGTGACCGGACGCGACCTGATCATCAAAGTCGAGGGCTGCTATCACGGCCACCACGACTCGGTGCAGGTGTCGGTGCTGCCCGAGGCCGACGAGATCGGACCGCGGGAGACACCCACCCCGGTGCCCGGTAACACCGGCATTCCCCGCGCCATCCGCGATCTCGTCGTCGTCGTGCCGTTCAACGACGTCGAGGCAGTCTCGCGGGCGCTCACCGCCCATCCCGGCCGGGTCGCCGCGATGATCGTCGAACCGGTGATGATGAACGCCGGGATCATCCCGCCCGACGACGGTTACCTCGCCGCGGTGCGGCAGCTGATACACGACGAGGGCGCGCTGCTCATCTACGACGAGGTGAAGACCGGATTCACCACGGGGCCGGGTGGAATCACCGCGCGCAGCGGTGTCACACCGGACCTCGTCTGCCTGGCCAAGGCGCTCGGTGGCGGCATCGCCGTCGCCGCGATCGGCGGTACCGAGGCGGTGATGTCGGCGATCGCGGACGGCCGCTACGAGCAGGTGGGCACGTTCAACGGCAATCCGCTGGCGATGGCCGCCACCCGGGCGACGCTGTCCGACGTGCTCACCACGGCCAGTTACCGTCACCTGGACTCCCTGTCGGCGCGATTGCGCACCGCACTCGAGGAGGTCATCGCCGACCAGGGATTCGATTGGCACGTCGTGTCGGTCGGCGCCAAGGGGTGCGTGACGTTCCGCGGCGAGCCGGTCCGGGAGTTCCGCGACTTCCTCGAGATCGACGCCAGACTGGGCCACCTGCACTGGCTCATGCAGCACAACGGTGGCGTGTTCCTCCCACCATGGGGGAAGGTGGAGCAATGGCTGTTGTCGGTTCAGCACACGCACGACGATGTCGACAGGTTCGCCCGCAACTTCTCGGCGTTCGCGACCGCGGTCGCGGGATCACGCTGACGGTGTCGGTCTGATGGCCGGCGGCGCGATCCGGCTCGAGGCGCTGGTCAAGTCGTTCGCCGGGATGCCGGCCGTCAACGGCATCGACCTCGATATCCCTGCCGGGCAGTTCTTCTCGCTGCTGGGGCCGTCGGGGTGTGGGAAGACGACGACGCTGCGCATGATCGCAGGGTTCGAACGACCGGACTCGGGACGCATCGAACTCGACGGACGCGACGTCGCGGCAGATCCACCGCACCGCCGTCCGGTCAACACCGTGTTCCAGACCTACGCGTTGTTCCCGTTCATGTCCGTATGGGACAACGTCGCCTTCGGATTGAAGTACCAGAAGGTCTCCCGGGAGGAGACGCGCCAACGCGTCGGTGACGCGTTGGAGCTGGTGCAGATGACCTCCTACGCCCGGCGCAAGCCCGCTCAACTCTCCGGCGGGCAGCAGCAGCGGATCGCGCTGGCGCGTGCTCTGGTGCTGCGACCGCGGGTCCTTCTCTTGGACGAGCCGCTCGGCGCGCTGGATGCCAAGCTGCGCAAGCAGTTACAGCTCGAGCTGCGCGCTCTGCAGCGCGAGATCGGCATCACCTTCGTCTACGTCACCCACGATCAGGAGGAAGCGCTCACCATGAGCGATCAGATCGCGGTGCTGGCTGAAGGCAGGATCGAACAGGTCGGCGAGCCCCAGGAGATCTACTCGTCGCCGGCAACGACGTTCGTCGCGGGCTTCCTCGGCGCCGCCAACATCTTCGACGCGGAGGTGGTCGACGTGGTGGGTGCGTCGGTCACCTGTCGCGCGCTCGGAACGCAGATGACGGCCGAGGTCAACGGCACGCCCGAGCCGGGAGCGGCCGCGATCGTGATCCGACCGGAACGGATCACGCTGCAGGACAGTGGAAGTGCAGTCGAAAGCGGGATGAACCGCATCTCCGGGACCGTCACCCACGTCGTGTACCTGGGCAACTGCACCCACGTGCATGTGGACGTCGGTGCAGCGAAAGATCTCGTCGTCGAGGTACCCAACAGATCAGGCCCGACCTCGGTGACCCATCACCCCGGCGCGCAGGTCGTGTGCCTGTGCACTCCTGACGCGGTTCGAGTACTCCAGCGCAGCACCGCGGCGCTCGTCACCGATCCGGTGACCGCACTCAGTTCCGCTTAGCGGCCGAGGCGGGCAGGTTGAGCTCGCGCTCGGCGAAGCGCATCGCGATGTCGTAGGCCACGTCGGAGTCGACCTCCGGATCCTCCAGCGCCACTTGGATGGACAGCCCGTCGAGGAGGGCCGCGAACTCGAGGGCGAACATCCGCGGGTCGACGTTGGCCTGATCGGCTCCCGAACGGACGGCGTCGACGATCATCGCGCGCCAGCGGGCGTCCAGTTCGACCCGTCCCGCCTTGATCTCGTTGTGTCGGAACGCTTGCGCCCACAGGTCGAACCACAACCCCCACGCCCCGGGGATTTCGTCGTCACCCCGGGGGATGCAGGTCCACCGGATCAGCAGAGACAGCCGCTCCTGCAGTGACGGCACCTCGGCGAGCATCTTCTCGGCCGCCTCGTAGAAGGACTCCTCGGAGTGGCGCAGCGCATCGACGAGCAATCGATCCCGAGTGCCGAAGTAGTAGATCACCAGAGCCGAGCTGACCCCGGCACGCTTGGCCACGTCGGCGATCCTGGTGTCGCCGAAACCGCGCTCGCAGATGAGCTCCGCTGCGGCGCGCAGCATTTCGATCCGGCGGCCCTCGTTCTGCTCGGTCGCCGGGGCGGGTTCAGCCATGGTGGCGCTCCTCCCATCGTGGGGCCGCGTTGCCCCTTGTCCGAAGCCTAACACTTCGTTAGATTGAACAGTCAGTCAGGACCCCTTGGGAGAGGCCTTCGATGTCCAACAACTATGACGCTCTGGTGATCGGCGGCGGTCACAACGGCCTGGTGTCGGCCGCCTACCTCGCGCGGTCGGGCGCTCGCACCCTGGTCCTCGAATCGCGCGGATCACTCGGCGGTGCGGCCACGACGGAAGCGCCCTGGGAGGACGCCCCGCATCTGCGGGTGACCCGGCTGTCCTACGTGGTGAGCCTGATGCCCCCGACGATCGTGCGGGAGCTGGACCTGGAGCGGCACGGCTACAAGGTGCACCCGATGGGCCCCTACTACCAGGCATTCCCCGAAGGCGGATCGCTGACGATCTACGAGGACGACCCGGCACGCACCTACGAGCAGCTGGCGAAATGGTCGAAGAAGGACGCGCAGACCTGGCCGAAATGGAATGCCTGGCTCGAGGGTGTCGCCGACGTGATGGGGCCTCTGCTCCTGCAGGTGCCACCGACCATCGGGTCGCACCGGCCCGCAGACCTGCTGGAGCTCGCGAAGCTGGCGTGGAGTCAGCGCGGAATCTCGGTACGCACCACCGCTGACGTCACCCGGCTGCTGACCATGAGCATCGCCGACCTGCTCGACGACTGGTTCGAATCCCCGCAGATCAAGGGAGCACTCGCCGTCAACGGCGTGATCGGGACGTGGGCGGGACCCTACGAACCCGGCACCGCCTACGTGATGGCCCACCATTCGATCGGTGACGTGGGCGACGGCCAGCTCGGCAGCTGGGGATACCCCGAGGGCGGTATGGGCGGCGTGTCCGAGGCGATTGCGAAGTCGGCGCGCAGCTTCGGCGCCGAGATCCGGACCCACGCCCGGGTGGCTCGGCTACTCGTTCGCGGCGGCGAGGTGCGCGGTGCAGTCCTCGACACCGGCGAGGAGATCACCGCACCGCTGGTGGTCACCACGTTGCATCCGAAAACCGCTTTCCTCGAGCATGTTCCGCGCACCGAGCTGCCGGAGGACTTCGTCACCGACATCGAGCGGTTCAAGACGCGCAGCGGCGTGGTGAAGATCAATCTCGCGCTGGGCGAGCTGCCGAACTTCACGGCCGACCCGAGCAGTGGTCTTGCCGAGCATCACACCGGTTCGGTGGAGATGGCCCCGACGATGGAGTACATCGAGGCGGCGTTCCAGGACGCCCGCGCAGGTCGGCCGGCGCTGATGCCGTTCAGCGACGGGGTGATCCCGACGACGTTGGACACCACCCTCAATCCCGATGGCACACACGTCATGTCGCTGTTCACGCAGTGGGTCCCGGCGGCGTGGGCGGATGCCCCGCACACCGAGGAACTCGATGCCTACGCCGACCGGTTGATCGACCTGTACGACCAGGTCGCGCCCGGCTTCAAAGCCTCGATCCTGCACCGCGACATCGTCGGACCTCATGAGATGGAGCAGGAGTACGGTCTGCTCGGCGGGAACATCTTCCACGGCGAGCTCTCGCTCGAGCAGCTGTTCCACATGCGGCCTGCACCCGGATACGCCGACTACCGAACGCCGATCGCCGGGCTGTACAACGGCAGCTCCGGAACCCACGCGGGCGGCGGAGTCTGCGGGATACCCGGATGGCAGGCGGCGCGGGCGGCGCTGGCAGATCAGAAGAAGAAGAAGCGTTTGCGGCGTACGCGATGAGCGCGCGGGCTGCCGCGGTCGCCACGATGCTGGGGGCGCGGTCCATCGCGGTCGTCGGGGCGAGCCCGCGTCCCGACAGCTTCGGCGCCCGGATGGTGATCGAGGCGGTGCGGGGCAGCGCTCGAGTGCACCTGGTCAATCCGCGCTACGACCGGATCGGTGATCGCATCTGTGCCCCGTCCCTGGCAGATCTCGACGAGCCCGTCGACCTCGCACTGCTGGGGGTGCCCGACGCCGCGCTGCTGGATCAATTGCGCGCTGCCGCTGCCGCGGGCGCGCGGTCGGCCGTCCTGTTCGGCGCCGCTCATGGCCTCCGCGACGACGTGCGCGCGGTGGCCGCGTCGGCAGGAATGGCAGTGTGCGGCGCGGGATGTATGGGCTTCGTCAACGTCGCCGCGGGGGTTCGGGCACTGGGTTATCTGGAGCCCGACCCGCTGCCGGCCGGCCCCATCAGCCTCGTCACGCATTCGGGATCGGCGTTCTCGACGCTCCTGCGGGCCAACCGCGGCTTCGGGTTTCGGCTCGCGGTGTCGTCGGGGCAGGAACTGGTCACCGACACCGCCGATTACCTCGACCATGCGCTCTCCGATGACGGCACCCGGGTGATCGCGCTGCTGATGGAGACGCCCCGCGCGGTGCCGCGATTGCGCGCGGCGCTGGTGCGTGCGGCCGATGCCGGCATACCCGTGATCGTGTTGGCGATCGGCGGCTCGCCGCGAGGCCGCGCGATGGTCGCTGCCCACTCCGGCGCACTGGCCGGCGGTAGCGATGCCTGGCGCGCGTTCTGTACCGCGACGGGCGCCGTCCACGTGACCGACATGGCCGAGTTCGTCGACACCATCGAGTTGTTCGCGACCGGTCGGCGTGGGCGGGGGAGCGCCGTGGCGACCGTGCACGATTCGGGCGCGGAGCGTGCGCTCACCGTCGATATCGCCCACGAGCTCGGAGTGGACTTCGCAGCGCTGACTCCGGCCACCGTGGCCGCGGTCGCCGACGTGCTCGACGACGGGCTGCATCCGACGAACCCGCTCGACGTGTGGGGGACGGGGGCGGACACCCGCAATCTGTTCGGCGCCTGCCTGCACGCAATGGCCGACGACCCGACGGTCTGCGTGACGGCTCTGGCAGTTGATCTCGTCACGGAATTCGACGGAGACACCGCCTACGCCGACGCCGTCGTCGACGTGGCGAAGCAGACCGACGCGCCGCTGGCCGTCCTCACCTCGGTGCCCTCGGCGATCGACCGGCCGACGGCGCAACGGTTGCGCGATCACGGCGTCGCGGTCCTGGAGGGTGTGCGCAGCGGTCTGGCGGCGATGGGACACCTGGCGACCTGGCCCGCGCCCGTCGAGACAAGTCTGACCGTCGGGCCGGGTCCGACGACGGCGACGGGATTCGACCTCCTGGCCCACTACGGCATCCCGGTGGTGCCGACCCGCACCGCTGCGGACCTGAATGCCGTGTGCGCCGCGGCCGCGCAGGTCGGCTACCCGGTGGCACTGAAAACGACTGCGGCGGAACACAAGAGCGATGTGGGCGGCGTGCGGCTCGGTATCGGCGACGAGGACGAGCTGCGTCAGGCCTACCGCGACGTGGCGCAGTTGGGGCCGGTGGTGACCGTCTCGGCGATGGCATCACCGGGCGTCGAAGTGTCGGTGGGATATGTGTGCGATGCGGCCTTCGGCCCGCTGGTCGTGGTCGCCGCGGGCGGGATGTTGATCGAGCTGCTCGCGGACAGGGCGATCGCCTGCCCGCCGCTGACCCGCGACCGGGCCCGAGACATGTTGGCTACATTGCGCATTCGGCCGCTGTTCGACGGGTGGCGGGGCGGGCCTGCAGTCGATGTGGAGTCCCTGGTCGATGTGATCGTGGCCGTCGGGCAGATGGCGGTCGATCTCGCGGATCGCTACGACGCGGTGGAGGCGAACCCGGTGATCGTGTCACCGGCCGGCGCAGTCGCGGTGGACGTACTCACCGTTCAGAAAAGCACGTAGACCTTGCGGAGGGTCTCGTGGATGACCCACGTCCCGGTCCAGCCGACCGGGAACACGGCGATATCCCCGGCCCCGAGGTCGACGGGCTCGCCGCCCTCCGGCGTCACGGTCATCCGGCCCGACAGCACGTAGATCATCTCGTTCTCGTCCTGACGCCAGAACGAGGGGCCCGGGCTGCACTGCCAGATGCCTGCGGACCGGTCGCCGTCGGCCCATACTTCGACGCCGTGCACCGCCATGGGGCCGTCGGTAGCCTCGTCCAGCGGACCCCAGTCCTCGAGATCGGCGGTATCGGCTCCGGGCAGTAGTGCGGTGAGAATGGCGTTCGTCATCGGGTCAGTGCCTCCGTGGTTTCCGGGAAGGGGAGTGAGATCGGTTCGGGTGCAACACGACTGCGGCCCTCGGCGTCGAAGCGATCGAGCCCGAGGTCGGTCAGGTCCAGCCAGTCGCAATGCCCGGATCTGACGAGGTCGGCGGCGACCTGGGCGACGGCGGGGCCCCACATCATGCCGTGGCCTGCGGCACTGGCGACGACCGTTCCCTCCACCGGCCCCTCGTCGGTGAGCAGCGGCCCGAGGATCGGCAGGTGATCGGGGGTGTAGTCGATCGTCGCGGCCCAGGTGCGTCGCAGGCCGAGCCCGACCACCGCTGGCAGCAGCGTCTCGATGCGTGCGAGCGCGGTGTGGTAGTACGCATTGTCGAAATCGATTGCCTCACCTGGTGCTTCGTCGGGATTGCTCATTCCCCACAGCAGGCCGCCGGCCTCGCCGGGCCGCCAGTAGATGCCGGAGGTGACATCGAACACCATCGGCAGCTCGGTGACGTCGAGTTCGCGCAGCGGCTCGGTGACCACCACCTGGTGTCGCGTCCCGCCCGCAGGAATCCGGCCTCCGGCCCTGGCGCCGACCTCGGCCAGTTGGGGGCCACCGGTCAACACCACCCGCTCGGCATCGATCGGACCGTCCGAGGTGTCCACTCCGACGACCCGGCCGCCGGAGGTTCGCAAACCGGTGAACGCGCAGCGCTCTCGGACGTCGACACCGGCTGTCGCCAGCGCGGCCGTGTACGCGAGCACGTTGCGCGGCGCGTCGATGTAGCCGTCCCCCGGAGCGTACGACGCGCCCCTGGTCACTCCCGGTGCGAGACCCGTTCTGCGGGAGTCGATGTCGTCGCTGGAGAGCCACTGGACCTCGAGTCCGAGGGAGCGTTGCAGCGCGATCCGGTCGTGCGCGGCCGCGACGTCGGCGTCGCTGAAACACGGCATCAGGTAGCCCTGCCGCACGAACCCGCAGTCCAGTGGGAAACGATCCCCGCTCTCGACGTAGAACTGCTGGCTGTGCAGCCCCAGACGGATGGCGGTCTCGGTGCCGCCTTGGGCGCGCACCATTCCGGCCGCGCGACTGCTCGCGCCGTCACCCAGTGTCCGCGACTCCACCAACACCACGTCGGCGCTGCGATTCTCGGCGAGCAGCACCGCCGTCCATGCCCCGACGGTACCGCCGCCCACTACCACGACATCGGCGCTGCGGATGCTGGTCATACCCAGGAACGCTGACATAGACTGAACGCTCAGTCAAGAGGAGAGGTGGACCGGATGTACGGGTTGACCGACGAGGATCTGCGCATCCGCGACACCGCCCGCGAGTTCGTGGAATCCCTGATGCCCCTTGAGGTGGAGGCCGAGCTGGCCGGAGGTGTGCTGCCCAAGGAGGTCACCGCCGAGCACCGCGCCCGCGCCCTCGCCGAGGGCCTCTACGCGACCAACATGCCCACCGCGCTCGGGGGCGGAGGGTGTACTGCCCTGCAGCAGATCCTGGTCCAGGAGCAGTGCGGCCGGGTGACCAACGGCCTGGGCTGGGTGATGGCGACCCCGCCGCAGTGGTGGCCGGAGGTGGCGACCGATCACCAGTTGCAGCGCTGGCTGCTGCCGACGGTGCGCGGGGAGATGCACGAGGCGTACGCGATCACCGAGGAGTTCGCGGGGTCGGACACCTCGGCGCTGCAGACCACGGCGCGCCGCGACGGCGACGAGTACGTCATCGACGGGATCAAGTGGCACGTCACCTCGTACAACCTCGCCGACTACGTCTTCGTCGAGGCGGTGCTGTCCGACGGGCCACATGCCGGAGACCATGTGCTGCTGGTCGTCGACGTGCCCTGGCCGGGGATGGAAGTCGTTCGCTCACCGAAGTATTCGCACAACATCGCGGACGAACACCCGATCGTCGCCTTCCGCGACGTGCGGGTGCCGGTGGACAATCTCGTGGGCGTCGAGGGCGGGCCGATGACGTTCACCCAGGACTGGTTCCGATTCGAACGGATGATGGTGGCCGCACGATGCGTGGGTGCGGCGCAGCGCCTACTCGACGAGGTCAGCGCGTTCGCCCGCGAGCGGATGGTCGCGGGCCGGCCGCTCGGTGAGCACCAGCTGGTTGCCGGCATGTTGGCCGACAGCGCCACCGAGTTGTTCGCCGCCCGCACGATGCTCTACGAAGTGGCCCGTGCGATCGACTCCGGTCACGACCGCAAGACACTGCACGGGCAGGCGTCGATGACCAAGCTGTACTGCTCGGAGATGGCGGGCCGGGCCGCCGACCGGGCGGTGCAGATCTTCGGTGGGCGCGGATACATGCGGGAGAACGTCGCCGAGCGGTTGTTCCGTGAGCTGCGGGTCGAGCGAATATGGGAGGGCGCCAGCGAGATTCAGCGCATCATCGTGGCGCGTCAGCTGATGAATCGTGGTCCGGCCGCGCTGCTCGATCCGACCTGAGGCCGAGCAACCGCATGCCGTGGTAGACGATCAGCGCGGCGATCGACCCCAGAGCGATCCCGGTGAACTGCAGATCGCCCAGGGTCCAGGTGAAGTCGGCGATGCCGATGATCAGCGGGATGGCCGCGGTCATCTGGTTGACCGGTAGCGAGAAGTCCACGTGATTGGTCAGCCAGATCCGCACGCCGAGAATGCCGACCAGGCCGTAGAGCACCACGGTCGCACCGCCGAGCACCCCGGCGGGGACCGCCGAGATCGCCGCTCCGACCTTGGGACACAACGAGAGCAGGATCGCCACGCCCGCGGCGATCCAGTACGGCGCGGTCGAGTAGACCCGGGTCGCGGCCATCACGCCGATGTTCTCCGCGTAGGTCGTGGTCGCCGACCCGCCGCCGAAACCGGCGAGCGTCGTGGCGACCCCGTCGGCGGCCAGCGCCCGGCCCATCAGCGGGTCCATGTCGCGTTGCGTCATCTGTCCCACGGACTTGACGTGGCCGATGTTCTCGGCGATAAGCGCGACCACCGCCGGGAGGAACAGCGGCAGCACCGACAGCGAGAACGTCGGAGTCTGGAACTGCGGCAGCCCGATCCAGGGCGCCGCCGCGATGCCCGAGGTGTCGATCTGCCCGAGGATCAGCGCGAGCACGTATCCCGCTGCGACCGCGAGGAAGATCGCGAGCCGGCCGATCATGCCGCGGAAGAACGCGAGCACCGCGACCAACAGGACCAGCGTGACGATCCCCAGGACGGGGCCCTTCTCGAAGTTCGACTTGGCCACCGGCGCCAGGTTCAGCCCGATCAGTGCGACGATCGCGCCCGTGACCACGGGAGGCAGCGTCAGGTCGATCCAGCGGGTGCCCGCGACGTGCACGACGGCGCCGACGATCATCAGCAGCACGCCGACGGCGATGATGCCGCCCAGCGCGCCGCCCGCGCCGTCGGAGGCCACCGCCGCGGTGATGGGCGCGATCACCGAGAAGCTCGATCCCAGATAGCTGGGCAACCGATTGCCGGTGATCAGCAGGAACAGCACCGTGCCGACACCGGAGAACAGCAGCGTGGTGGCCGGCGGGAAACCGGTCAGCACCGGCACCAGGAACGTCGCGCCGAACATCGCGACGACGTGCTGTGCGCCAAGACCGATCGTGCGGGGCCAGCTCAGCCGCTCGTCGGGCGCGACGACGAACGTCGGGTCGGCTTTCGAATCGACACGCTTCCAGGCGACCGGCATTCCCGAGACTCTAATGAATGTGGCTGCCTCCGTTGATGTCAACGGTGGTGCCGGTGAGGTAGCTCGCATCCTCGCCGGACAGGAACGTGATCACCGCGGCGATCTCCTCGGTGGTGGCGGTGCGCCCGACGGGAATGTCGGCGGCCAGTTTGGCCTCCTGCTCGTCGGTCGAGCCGACTCGGATGTTGGTGTCGACGGCGCCGGGGGTGACCGCGTTGACGGTGACACCGGTCGCGGCGATCTCCCGGGCAAGGGCTTTGGTGAAGCCGAGGATCGCGGCCTTGGCCGACGAGTAGGGCACCTTGCCGAACACACCGCCGCCGCGCTGGGCGGATACCGAGGACATGTTGACGATGCGGCCCCAGCCCTGCTCGATCATGCCGGGGAGGAACGCCTTGGTCACGAGATAGGTGCCGGTCGCGTTGACGGCCATCACCGTGTTCCACAGCTCGAGGGTGGTCTCGAGGAACGGGACGGGCGAGGTGATGCCGGCGATGTTGGCCAGTGCGCCGACCGGAGGGAGATTGCCCGACGCGACCTCCGCGGCGATGGCCCGCTGGGCGGCATCCACCGATTCCTCGGAGGTGACGTCGACGGCGCAGCCGAAGGCGGGCACCGCGTACTGGTTACCGATGTCGGCGGCCACCTTCGCCGACTTCTCGCCGTCGAGGTCGAGGACGACGACGGCCCACCCCTCGCGGGCGTAGCGCTGGGCGACGGTCATGCCGATGCCCCGCTCGGAGGTGGCGCCGGTGATCACTGCGGTTTTCATGGGGGCTCCTAGATGAGTTCGGAAATCAGGCGCGCGGCGGCGGTCGTCGCCGCGGGTCGGTCGTCGTTGGTGATGTCGCGGGTTTCCAGTTCCAGCGAGAAATGGCCGTGATAGCCGGCGTCGGCCAGGGCCTTGAGGCCGCCGGCGAAGTCGACGGCGCCGTTGCCGACCGAAAGATTGATGTTGCCGGGCACGGCGTCGCGGATGTGGACGTGCGCGATGCGCGGGCCGAAGCGGGCGACGAAGTCGCGTGGGTCACCACCGGAGGCCACGACATGGCTGAAGTCCATGACGATGCCCACTTCGGCGCCGAAGCGGCTGGTCAGTGCCGCGGCGCGGTCGATGTCGCAGCACAGTCGATGAAAGTGCAGCGACTCGGTCCAGAGCTCCACCCGGGAGGCGGCGGCCACATGTGCGGCGGCGACGAGTTCGTCGGCAACCCGGTCGAGGTCGTCATCGAGGGATACGAGGGGGTCGTGGGAGAGGGCCCCGCACGGCAGCACGAGCGCGCGTGCTCCGGTCTCGGCGGCGAGCGCGACGAGCATGTCCAGGTGTCGGCGTCGCGCGGCTGCGTCGTCAGGGGACAGCGCCGCGTTCAGGTCGCCGATATCGCCGTTGATCGAGCGGACGCGCAGGCCCGAGGCAGCGACCGTCGCCGCCACCTGGTGCACGGCGATCTCGTCGAGGACGTAGGGCACGTGGTCGCAGACGCCGGGGAGGGCACCGAGATCGATCTCGGAAAAGCCCAGTTCGCAGATCGTGGCAAGGGCCTCGTCGAGCGGCTGGTGCCGAAAGCTGATCGTCGAACAGCCGAGCCGGGAATGGATTGCGGTCATGTCACCTCCTGTGATCACGGCCACAGTAGATGATTTTATTGTTGACAGTCAACTGACGACGGAGAATGCATGTCGACTGTTGACATTGAATGTGCGCGGGCTCACACTGAGTGACGCAGCGCACTGTTGACCGTCGACAGTGACGCGGATCTTTGAAAGGATGGCCATCATGAGCGATGACGCTCTGACGATGCGGGGTCCGGTACACGGCACCAAGGACGCCAAACGGGTCGCGATCGGTTCCGGGGTCGGAGCCGTCATCGAGACGTACGACTTCATCGGCTTCGGCACCGCCGCGGCGCTGTACTTCGGCACCGCGTTCTTCCCGAACTCCAGCCCCGTCGCCGGCACGCTGGCCGCATTTGCCACGCTCGGCGTCGGCTTCGCGGCGCGGCCGCTGGGCGGCATCATCGGCGGCCACCTCGGCGACAAGGTCGGCCGCAAGCCGGTGCTGGTCGCCTCGCTGATCGTCATGGGCCTGGCCACCTTCGCGATCGGCCTGCTGCCCACCTACGCCATGGCCGGCGTGGCTGCCCCGATCCTGCTCGTGACCGTCCGGATCATCCAGGGCCTGGCCTTCGGCGCCGAATGGGGTGGCGCCATCCTGATGAGCTACGAGCACGCACCGTGGAAGCAGAAGGGCCGCTACACCGGCATCGTGCAGGCCGGCTTCCCGGTCGGGCTCCTCCTGGCCAACCTCGTGTTCCTGGTCAGCGTCCACCTCGGCGGCGACTGGGCCTGGCGGGTGCCGTTCCTGGCCAGCATCGTGCTGGTCATCGTCGGTCTCATCATCCGCGCCAAAGTGCCGGAATCCCCGGTGTTCGAGAACGTCAAGGACAACGGCGACATCGTCAAGGCGCCGATCGTCGAGGTGGTCAAGCGCGACTGGCGAAACATCCTGCGCGGCATCGGTCTTCGCATTGCCGAGACCGCCGGCTACGCCGTGTCGATCACGTACATGATCAGCTACCTCAAGAGCGCCCAGCTGGCCACCAAGACCGAGACTCTCGTCGCGCTGTGCATCGCCTCCTTCCTCGGCATCTTCGCCACGATGGCGTGGGCGCGGCTGACCGACAAAGTCGGCAGGCGGCCGGTCTACCTCGCTGTGTGCGCGCTCGGCATCCCGTTCGGCGTCGGAATGTTCCTCCTCGTCAACACCGGGTTGATGGTGCTGATCGTCGCGACGTTCGTCATCGCCTACGGCGTGTGCCAGAACGCCCTGGCCGGCGCCCAGGGCGCGTGGTTCCCCGAGCTGTTCACCGCGAACACGCGCGCATCAGGTGCCTCGCTGGCCTACCAGATCTCGGCGATGGTCTCCGGGTTCACCCCCTTCATCACCACGCTGCTCTACGAGGGCTTCGGCTGGATCGGGCCCGCGCTGCTGTTCTCCGGCTACGCCGCGATCGGTCTCTTCGCCGCGCTGGTCACCCGCGAGACGTGGGGTCCGGCCGAGCGCAAGGCCGCCGACGTCGCCGCCAGCCAGACCCATGCGTTGGCTCGCTGATGCGCGCGCAACGGGTGCGTGACGCTGCCTACCGGATGCGTCACCACGTCCTCGACATGGGCGAAGCGCAGGGGCAGGGCTACGTCGGTCAGGCCCTCGGGGCCGCCGACATGTTCGCCGCCGTCTACGCCGACCAGCTCACCTACCGCGCCGAGGACCCGCACTGGGCGGGCCGGGACAGGTTCCTGCTCTCGACCGGTCACTACGCGATCGGCCTCTACGCCGCGCTCGCCGAGGCCGGCATCGTCGCTGTCGACGAACTCGACAGCTACGGGTCCGACGACTCCCGGTTACCGATGTCCGGAATGGCCAGCTACACACCGGGAATGGAGATCTCTGGTGGATCGCTGGGCCACGGGCTCACCGTGGCGGTGGGGATGGCACTGGGACTGCGCCTGCAGGGGTCGGCGGCTCGGGTGATCAACTTCCTGTCCGACGGTGAGCTCGACGAGGGTTCCACCTGGGAGGCCGCAATGGGCGCCTCGCACCACGGGCTGGGAAATCTGATCGCGATGGTGGACATCAACGCGCTGCAGGCCGATGGCCCCACCGTCGGGGTGTTGCGCACCGAACCCGTCGTCGACAAGTGGGCGGCCTGCGGCTGGCACGTGCAGCGGGTCGACGGCAACGACGTCGACGCGCTGCTGGACGCGTTCGATCACGTCGATGTCGACCGGCCGTCGGTCATCCTGTGCGACACCAGGATCGGCCGAGGGGTGCCGATGCTGGAACAGCGGGAGAAGGCGCATTTCATGCGCATCGACGCTGACGAGTGGCAGATCTGCCGTGACCAACTGACCGAAGGCTACCGAGGAGTGCCGGCATGACCTCTGCGACCAAGCTCAAGACCTCGGCGATGATCGCGTCGTTCGCCGACCCGGGACAGAAGACCACGCCGGCGCCGTTCGGACACGCCCTGGTCGAGGCCGCCCAGCGCGACGATCGGATCGTCGGGCTGACAGCGGACCTGGGCAAGTACACCGATATGCACATCTTCGCCCAGGCATTCCCTGAGCGATTCTTCCAGATGGGCATGGCCGAACAGCTGCTGTTCGGCGCTGCCGCAGGCATGGCCGAGACCGGTCTGGTGCCGTTCGCCTCGACCTATGCGGTGTTCGCTGCACGGCGCGCCTACGACTTCATCTGCCTCGACATCGCCGAGCCGAACCTGAACGTCAACGTCGTCGGCGGATTGCCCGGTCTGACAACGGGTTACGGCCCGTCGCATCAGGCCACCGAAGACATTGCGATCTTCCGCGGCATGCCGAACCTGACCATCGTCGACCCGTGCGACTCGGTAGACATCGCCCAGGCGGTCCCACAGCTCGCGGAGCACCACGGACCGACGTATCTGAGGCTCCTTCGGGGAAACGTGCCCACCGTGCTCGACGAGTACGACTACCGCTTCGAGTTGGGGAAGGCGAAAGTGCTGCGCGACGGCGCCGACGTCGTGCTGATCTCGTCCGGCTTGATGACCATGCGGGCGTTGCAGGCGGCCGACGAGCTGGCGAAGCACAAGGTGGACGTCGCCGTGGTGCACACCCCGACCATCAAGCCCTTCGACGCAGATACCGTTGCTGCACAGATTGATTCAGATCGCTTGGTGCTGACGTGTGAGAATCACACGGTCGTCGGTGGTCTCTTCGAGACCGTCGCAGCCGTCGCGGCGCGCCGAGGGCTCGGCGCCCGCATCACGCCGATCGGGTTGCCCGATGAGTTCCTTGCCGCCGGGGCGCTGCCCACGCTGCACGAGCGCTACGGCCTGTCGACCGCGCGGATCGTCGCCACGGTCCTCGAGCGACTGTAGGATTCGATGTCGACAGCCAAATGTTGACAATCAGGGAGTCCGTCATGTCGGTCGACGCCACGTCGCTGCTGCGGTTGGAGAAGACCTCCCTGCGGCAGCAGGCGCTCACCGCGCTGCGGCGCGCCATCACCACGGGGCAGCTCACGCCGGGCACCCACCTGGTGGAGACCGAGCTGTCCGAGGCTTTGCAGATCAGCCGTGGCACGCTGCGGGAGGCGATGCGCCAGCTCCAGCAGGAGGGGCTCATCTCGGCGGGTGCTCGCGGCCGGTTGTCGGTGCGCCACCTCGACGCCAAGGAGATCGCCGACATCTTCGCGGTCCGCGCCGCCCTGGAGTCGCTGGCGGCCACGCTGCTGGCCGGTCGGGAGGACCGCGCCGACGCCGGCGCGGCCCTGCGTACGGCAGTCGACGACATGGACCGGTGGTCGGCATCCAACCTCGAGGACCGCATCGAAGCCGACCTACGCTTCCACCGCACCATGTGTCAGCTCTCCGGAAACGAGACGCTGGTGCACTCCTGGTCGTCGTTGGAGGGCAGCATTCGAATGTCGATCATGTTCGCCGGGGTCGACCGAGCGCTGAAGAACATGGACGTCCACCGCCACCTGGCGATCGTCGACGCCATCGAGGCCGGCGACGCCGAGGCTGCCGCGGCCACCGTGCGCGAGCACATGGCCGGTGCGGCGGCGACGTTGGTGGGTTCGCAGGGCTGACCGCGGCGACGCCGTAAAGGTTCCGCTCGGGAGCGTCAAAAGACCGTAAAGACACTGGCGGGGGGCCTACGCCGGGCAGAAGCTGTGTGAGGCCTGCGAGATCCGCAGGCCCGCATACCTGTGGGAGCAACCCATGTCCGTCGTCGTCTTCACTGTGCTGACAGTGGCGATCTTCGCCCTGCTCGGCATCGTGCAGAGGCTGGTCGAGCGGCTATGAGCTACGACAACATCATCGGCCTCGTGCTGGCCGTCCTCATCGCCGTCTTCCTGTTCGCCGCCCTCCTGTTCCCGGAGAGGTTCTAGTGAACTCGACCACTGCGGGAATCCTGTTCTTCGCCTCGCTGGTCGTCGCTCTGGCTGCAGTGCACGTGCCGCTCGGCGACTACATGTACCGGGTGTACGCCTCGGAGAAGCACCTGCGCGGCGAACGCGCGATCTACCGGCTGATCGGCGCCGATCCCGAGGCCGAGCAGACGTGGGGCGCCTACGCGCGCAGTGTGCTCGCCTTCTCGGCGGTCAGCGTGCTGTTCCTGTTCGCGCTGCAACTGGTGCAGGGCAGGTTGCCTCTGCACCTCACCGACCCGGCGACCGAGATGACCCCGGCGCTGGCGTGGAACACCGCGATCAGCTTCGTGACCAACACCAACTGGCAGGCCTATTCGGGTGAGTCCACCCAGGGCCACCTGGTGCAGATGGCCGGCCTCGCGGTGCAGAACTTCGTCTCGGCCGCCGTGGGCATGGCCGTGGCCATGGCGTTCGTGCGCGGGCTCGCCCGACGCAACACCGGCGAGCTCGGCAATTTCTGGGTCGACCTGGTGCGCGGCACTCTGCGCATCCTGCTGCCCATCGCAGTGGTCGGTGCGATCGTGCTCATCGCCGGCGGGGTGATCCAGAACTTCGCGCTGCACAGCCAGGTGATCGACACGGTCGCCGGTGCGCGGCAGACCATTCCGGGCGGGCCCGTCGCCAGCCAGGAGGCCATCAAGGAACTCGGCACCAACGGCGGCGGCTTCTACAACGCCAACTCCGCGCACCCGTTCGAGAATCCGACCGCCTGGACGAACTGGATCGAGATCTTCCTGCTGCTCGTCATCGCGTTCTCGTTGCCGCGCACGTTCGGCCGCATGGTCGAGAGCCGCAAGCAGGGCTACGCGATCGTCGCGGTGATGGGCGTGATCGCCACGCTCAGCGTGAGCCTGACGATGCTGTTCCAGGTGCAGGCCCACGGCACCGTGCCGACCGCGGTCGGCGCGGCGATGGAAGGTGTCGAACAGCGTTTCGGCGTCGCCGATTCCGCGGTGTTCGCAGCGTCGACGACGTTGACCTCGACCGGCGCGGTCAACTCCTTCCACGACTCGTACACCAGCCTGGGCGGGCTGATGACGATGTTCAACATGCAGCTGGGTGAGGTCGCCCCCGGCGGTGTCGGATCCGGTCTCTACGGCATGTTGATCCTCGCGATCATCACCGTGTTCATCGCCGGACTGATGGTCGGACGCACGCCGGAGTATCTCGGCAAGAAGATCACTCCCCGCGAGATCAAGCTGGCCGCAACGTATTTCCTCGTCACACCGCTGATCGTGCTGACCGGCACCGCGGTCGCGATGGCGATGCCCGGGCAACGGGCCGGCATGTTGAACTCCGGGCCGCATGGCCTCTCGGAGGTGCTGTACGCATTCACCTCCGCGGGCAACAACAACGGCTCCGCATTCGCCGGTATCAGCGTCAACACCGAGTGGTACAACACCGCACTCGGCCTGGCGATGGTGTTCGGCCGGTTCCTCCCGATCATCGTCGCGCTCGCCCTCGCCGGTTCCCTTGCCCGCCAGGGTAAGACGCCGGAGTCGATCGGCACGCTCCCCACTCACCGGCCGCAGTTCGTCGGCATGGTGGCCGGGGTGACGCTCATCCTCGTCGCCCTGACCTTCCTGCCCATGCTCGCGCTGGGACCTCTCGCTGAAGGACTGCACTGATGTCACTGACCCTGGACACCGAACCCGAGGCCGGGGCGAACCCCGCCCGCGGCAGGAAGATCGGTGGTGGTCTGCTCGATCCCGCGATGCTCGCGAAGTCACTGCCTGACGCGCTGCGCAAGTTGAATCCCCGCACGCTGTGGCGTAATCCGGTGATGCTGATCGTCGAGATCGGCGCCGTGTGGAGCACGGTCCTGGCCATCGTCGACCCCTCCTGGTTCGGCTGGTTGATCGTGGTCTGGCTCTGGCTCACCGTCGTGTTCGCCAACCTCGCCGAGGCGGTCGCGGAGGGGCGCGGCAAGGCGCAGGCCGAATCCTTGCGCAAGACAAAGACCTCGACGATGGCACGCCGGCTGGTCGGCTGGCAGCCCGGTGGGCACGGGACCGAGGAAGAGGTCGCGGCACCGCTGCTGGCACAGGGCGACATCGTCGTCGTCGAAGCGGGACAGGTGATTCCGGGTGACGGCGACGTCGTCGAAGGGATCGCCTCGGTCGACGAATCCGCCATCACCGGCGAATCGGCGCCGGTGATCCGCGAATCGGGCGGCGATCGCTGTTCCGTCACCGGCGGCACCACCGTGCTCTCGGACCGCATCGTCGTGCGCATCACGCAGAAGCCGGGGGAGAGCTTCATCGACCGGATGATCTCCCTGGTCGAGGGCGCCAACCGGCAGAAGACGCCCAACGAGATCGCGCTGAACATCCTGCTGTCGTCGCTGACGATCATCTTCGTCTTCGCCGTCGCTACCCTGCAGCCACTGGCGATCTACGCCAAGGCCAACAACCCCGGCGTGCCGGACAGCCTGGCGCTGAACGGAAACGGCGTTACGGGCATCGTCATGGTGTCACTTCTGGTCTGCCTGATCCCGACGACCATCGGCGCACTGCTCTCAGCCATCGGCATCGCCGGCATGGACCGCCTCGTGCAGCGCAACGTGCTGGCGATGTCGGGACGCGCTGTCGAGGCGGCCGGGGACGTGAACACCCTGTTGCTGGACAAGACCGGCACGATCACGCTCGGCAACCGGCAGGCGTCGAGCTTCGTGCCGTTGACGGGCGTGACCGAGGACCAGTTCGCCGACGCGGCGCAGCTGTCCAGCCTGGCCGACGAGACCCCCGAAGGCCGGTCCATCGTCGTGTTCGCCAAGCAGCAGTACGGCCTTCGGGCACGTACGCCCGGCGAGCTCGACGGTGCGCACTGGGTGGAGTTCTCGGCCACCACCCGGATGTCGGGCGTGGACCTGCCCGGTCATCAGCTGCGTAAGGGCGCGGCCAGCACCGTCGCCGAATGGGTGCGCGCCCAGGGTGGTGACGTGCCGCAGCAGCTCGGCGAGGCCGTCGACGGGATCTCCGCGGCAGGCGGTACCCCGCTCGCTGTCGGCGAGGTGCGCGACGGCACGGCGCGGCTGCTCGGTGTCATCGGGCTCACCGACGTCGTCAAGGAGGGCATGCGGGAACGCTTCGACCAGATGCGCCGCATGGGCATCCGCACCGTGATGATCACCGGTGACAATCCGTTGACCGCCAAGGCGATCGCCGACGAGGCCGGCGTGGACGACTTCCTCGCCGAGGCCACCCCCGAAGACAAGATGGCGCTGATCAAGGCCGAGCAGGCCGGTGGAAAGCTCGTCGCGATGACCGGTGACGGCACCAACGACGCACCCGCGCTGGCCCAGGCCGACGTCGGCGTGGCCATGAACAGCGGCACGTCGGCGGCCAAAGAGGCCGGCAACATGGTCGATCTGGACTCCGACCCGACCAAGCTGATCGAGATCGTCGAGATCGGCAAACAGCTGCTGATCACCCGGGGGGCACTGACCACGTTCTCGATCGCCAACGACATCGCCAAGTACTTCGCGATCATCCCCGCGCTGTTCGTCGGGCTGTTCCCCGGCCTTGACCTGCTCAACGTGATGCGGTTGCACAGCCCGCAGTCGGCGATCCTGTCGGCGGTGATCTTCAACGCCCTGGTGATTGTCGCGCTCATCCCGTTGGCGCTGCGCGGTGTCCGGTACACGCCGGGCAGTGCGTCGAAGCTGTTGAGCCGCAACCTGTCCGTCTACGGACTCGGCGGCATCATCGCGCCGTTCATCGGCATCAAAGTCATCGATCTGCTCGTCCAACTCTTCCCAGGAATGTGACATGTTGACGTCCAACGTCTTTCGTCAGCACTGGGCCGCGCTGCGCGCGCTGCTGGTGCTCACCGTGATCCTCGGCATCGCCTACCCGGTGGGGATCTGGCTGGTGGCCCAGCTGCCCGGGCTGGACCGGGACCACGGCTCCCTGATCGGGCAGTCGTTCACCGACGCCAACGGGAGCGCGCTGCCGCAGTACTTCCAGAGCCGGCCGTCGAACGCGGGTGATGGTTACGACCCGATGGCGACCGGCGCGAGCAACCTCGGGCCGGAGAGCATCGTGGACACCCCGGACAAGCCGAGCCTGCTGACGCTGGTGTGTTCGCGGAGCAAGGCGGTCGGCGAGCGCGAGGGCGTCGACGGGTTGCGGCCGTATTGCACCGGCGGCGGGGTCGGCGCGGTGCTGTCGGTCTCGGCGTCGCGCGTGGTCAGCGTCAACGAACCGTGCGACCAGGTGGCCGCCCCATTCGTCAGTACGTACGCCGGAATGCGCGTCGAGTGCGCCACACCGGGTGAGGACTACAGCAGCGGCCGGCTCGTGCCGGTGCGCGGCGCATCGCCAGCGGATCCCGCGGTTCCCGCCGACGCGGTGACCGCCAGCGGCAGCGGCCTCGACCCCGACATCTCGCCCGCCTATGCCGACCTGCAGGTCGCCAGGGTCGCCCGGGCCCGCGGGGTGTCGCCTGCCGCCGTGCAGGCCCTGGTCGACGACCACACCAGCGGCCGCACGCTGGGATTCCTCGGCGAACCGCGGGTGAACGTGCTGGAGGTGAATCTCGCTCTCGATCAGCGCTACCCCGAGCGACAATAGAGCCGTGTCGCCGAGCAGCCCTGAACCCAGACGCGGAGAGCTGCGCATCTACCTGGGCGCAGCCCCCGGCGTCGGCAAGACGTTCGCGATGCTGGGGGAGGCGCACCGACGCCTCGAGCGCGGCACCGACCTGGTGGCCGGGGTGGTCGAGACACACGGCCGCAAGAAGACCGCCGAACTGCTCGAGGGCATCGAGGTCGTCCCGCCGCGGTACATCTCCTACCGCGGCAGCCGATTCCCCGAGCTCGACGTGCCGGCGATCCTGGCGCGCAAGCCCCAGGTCGTCCTCGTCGACGAGTTGGCCCACACCAACACGCCCGGCAGCACGAACACCAAACGCTGGCAGGACGTCGAGGAGCTGCTCGCCGCGGGCATCACCGTGGTCAGCACCGTCAACGTGCAGCATCTGGAGAGCCTCAACGACGTCGTCACCCAGATCACCGGAATCGAGCAGCAGGAGAAGGTGCCCGACGAGGTGGTCCGCGCCGCCGACCAGATCGAGCTCGTCGACATCACGCCGGAAGCGTTGCGCCGCAGGCTGTCCCACGGCAACGTCTACGCCCCGGAACGCATCGACGCCGCCCTGTCCAACTACTTCCGCCGCGGCAACCTGACGGCACTGCGCGAGCTGGCGCTGCTGTGGCTCGCCGATCAGGTCGACGCCGCGCTGGCCAAGTACCGCGAAGAGAACGCCATCACCGCGACGTGGGAGGCGCGCGAACGCGTCGTGGTCGCGGTGACCGGCGGATCGGAATCGGAAACGTTGGTGCGCAGAGCATCCCGGATCGCGTCGAAGTCCAGCGCGGAGCTGATGGTGGTGCACGTCGTGCGGGGCGATGGCCTGTCCGGGGTCTCGGCGTCGCACATGGGGAAGGTGCGCGAACTGGTGGCCAGCCTCGGCGCGACGCTGCACACCGTGGTCGGTGATGACGTGCCCGCCGCGCTCCTGGATTTCGCGCGCGAGATGAACGCCACGCAGTTGGTCCTCGGGACCTCGCGGCGGTCGCGGTGGGCGCGGCTGTTCGACGAGGGAATCGGTGCGACGGTCGTCCAGCACTCGGCCGCGATCGATGTGCACATGGTCACCCATCCCGAGTCCGCGCGGGGGTTCCGCTGGTCCGCGTTGGTGCCGCGCAACCGCCGGGTCACGTCCTGGCTCGCCGCGATCGCGGTGCCGTGGGTGATCTGCGGTCTGGTGGTGGGCCTGCTCGACTCGGTGCTCGACGTCGCCGGCGAGAGCGCCCTGTTCTTCGTCGGCGTGGTCGTGGTGGCCCTGCTCGGCGGTGTCGCCCCCGCGGCGCTGTCGGCGCTGCTGTCCGGCCTGCTGCTGAACTACTTCCTGGTCACACCGCGGTACACGTTCACGATCGCCGAACCCGACAGCGCGGTCACGGTGGTGGTGCTGCTGCTGGTGGCGGTCGCCGTCGCGGTGCTGGTGGACCGCTCGGTCAACCGCACCCGGGAAGCTCGCCGGGCCTCCCAGGAGGCCGAACTGCTCGCGTTGTTCGCCGGTTCGGTGCTGCGCGGTGCCGACCTGAACACGCTGCTGGAGAAGGTCCGCGAGACCTACGCCCAGCGAACCGTGAGCCTGCTGCGCCGCACCGGAGCAGGAGACGAGATCGTCGGCTGCGTCGGCACCGATCCGTGCGCCGACGTGGACAGCGCCGACACCGCGGTCGAGGTCGGCGACGACGAGTTCTGGTTGCTGCTCGCCGGCCGGAAGCTGCCCGCCCGCGACCGGCGAGTGTTGACCGCGGTCGCCACCCAGGCTGCCGGTCTGGTCCGGCAGCGCGAGTTGGCCGCCGAGGCCGGCCAAGCCGAGGCGCTCGCACAGGCCGACAACCTGCGCCGGTCGCTGCTCTCGGCGGTCAGCCACGATCTGCGCACCCCGCTGGCGGCCGCGAAAGCCGCCGTGTCGAGTCTGCGCAGCACCGATGTCGCGTTCTCCCCCGAGGACACCGCCGAACTGCTCGCCACCGTCGAGGAGTCCACCGATCAGCTGACCGCTCTGGTGGGCAATCTGCTGGACAGCTCGCGCCTGGCCGCCGGGGTGGTCAGCCCGGAACGGGATCATGTCTACCTGGAGGAGACGGTGCAACGTGCGCTGTTGGGCATCAGCCGCGGCACCACCGGCCACGGCCGTGCGGAATTGGAGCGGGTCAAGGTCGAGGTCGGTGACGAGGTGGTGATGGCCGACGCTGGTCTGCTGGAACGGGTGTTGGCCAATCTGATCGACAACGCGCTGCGGTACGCCCCCGACGGGCCGGTGCGCGTGTCGGCCGGGCGGGTGGGGAACAGGGTGCTGATCGCGGTCGCCGACGCCGGGCCGGGGATCGCCCGCGGTGCGGAGGAACAGATCTTCGACGCGTTCCAGCGCCTCGGGGATCAGGACAACAGCATCGGCGTCGGGCTGGGACTGTCGGTGGCCCGCGGGTTCGTCGAGGCGATGGGCGGCACGATCTCTGTCGGCGACACCCCGGGCGGCGGCCTGACCGTCGAGATCGACCTGCCGGCCGTGACGTCCACAGTGACGGAGGCCGCCCAGTGACCCGCGTCCTCGTCGTCGACGACGAACCCCAGATCCTGCGCGCGCTGCGGATCAACCTGTCGGTGCGTGACTACGACGTCCGCACCGCCGCGACCGGCAAGGAGGCGCTGCGCGTGGCCGCGGACTTCCGGCCGGAGGTGATCGTGCTCGATCTCGGGCTGCCGGACATGAGCGGCATCGACGTGCTGGGTGGCCTGCGTGGCTGGCTCTCCGCCCCGGTCATCGTGCTCTCGGCGCGCACCGATTCGTCGGACAAGGTGGCTGCGCTCGACGCCGGGGCCGACGACTACGTCACCAAACCGTTCGGTATGGACGAGTTCCTCGCGCGGCTGCGCGCTGCGGTCCGCCGCTCCTCGGCGACCGGCAGTGGCAGCGATCCGATCGTCGAAACATCCTCGTTCACAGTCGATCTCACGAACAAGATCGTCACCCGCCACGGTGCGGAGGTGCACTTGACGCCGACGGAGTGGGGAATCCTGGAACTGCTGGTGCGCAACAGCGGCAAGCTCGTGACGCGCGAGCAGCTCCTGACCGAGGTGTGGGGCCCGACGTATGCGAAGTCGTCGCACTACCTACGGGTGTACCTGGCGCAGTTGCGCCGCAAGCTCGAGGACGACCCGGCGCACCCGGTGCACCTGGTCACCGAGGCCGGGATGGGGCACCGGTTCCGGCCCTGAGATTCAGGCGCCGGCACGTGAGCAGCACGACGGCCGGGGGAGCCAGGATCACCAGCAGCGCAACCATATCGGTCATGCGTTCCACTGTTCCGCCCCCTAGCCGGGTGAGGCCAGCGTCTTGACGGGATCTCTACGGCGTCAGCCCGATTCCTGACGGGCCTGCACGCCATAGGTTGCCATCCCAACCGCCACCACCGCGGCCCCGGCGATCACCGAGCTCAGCGGCAGAGTGAAAGCCAGAGTGAGACAACCGATCAGCCCGGTCACCGGCACCAGGCGGCGGCCCAGCGTGAACGCCGATGCGTTCGCGATCGCGTAGTACAACAGCACCCCGAAGCTCGAGAAGCCGATCGCGCCGCGGACGTCGACCAGTGCGGTGACGATCGCGACCACGACGCCCACCGCCAGCTCCGCGCGGTGCGGGGTGCCGTGGCGCGGGTGCACGGCGACGAGCACGTGCGGGAGGTGGTGGTCGCGAGCCATCGCCAACGTCGTGCGGGACACCCCGAGCATCAGGGCCAGCAGCGCGCCCAGCGCGCCGATCGCCGCGCCGGCGCTGACGATCGGCACCAGGGCACCGAACCCCGCGGCCCGGATCGCCTCGGACAGTGGCGCATCGGCGGCGGCCAGCCGCGTGCTGCCCAGTTCGGCGAGCACCGCAACGGCCACCACCGTGTAGACCACCAGCGTGATGCCGAGGGCGATCATCACCGCCCGCGGGATGGTGCGGGCGGGGTCGCGAACCTCCTCGCCCAGCGTCGCGATCCGAGCGTAGCCCGCGAACGCGAAGAACAGCAGTCCGGCCGCCTGCAGGACGCCGTAGGGCGACGGATCATCACCGACCAGGCGGGCGGCCTGCGGCTCGCCGGCACCGACGATCAGCACCACGACGAATGTCAGCACCGCGAGCACGATGGCCACGATGATGCGGGTCAGCAGCGCCGACTTCTTTACCCCCGCATAGCCGATCGCGGTCAGCGCCACCACCGCGGCCACCGCGACCGCGGTGGCGTGCGCGGGCCAGGCGTAGTGCCCGACCGTCAGCGCCATCGCCGCGCACGACGCCGTCTTGCCGACCACGAAACTCCACCCGGCGGTGTGACCCCAGAATGCGCCCAGGCGTTCCCGGCCATAGACGTAGGTGCCGCCGGACTGCGGGTAGCGCGCGGCCAACCACGCCGAGGACAGGGCGTTGCAGCAGGCGACGACCGCGGCGATCGCCAACCCGATCAGCAGCCCGGTGCCGGCGACGGCCGCGGCGGGTGCCAGCGCGACGAAGATGCCCGCGCCGATCATGGCGCCCAACCCGAGCACGACCGTGTCGACCGTGCCGAGCCGGCGCGCCAGCGCGTCAGGCACGGTTACTTCTGGCGGATGACATTCCCGCCGAGGTACAGCAGGTAAGCCAGCACCCCGACGATCGCGAGCTTGCGTGTCTTGGCCGCAGCGAGGCCGAGCCCGAGCGCGGTCTCGATGCCGCCGTCGACGTACACGTGGGTCCGGGTGTTCTCCGGGAACGCGGCCTTCGTCATGCCCTCGTAGATCTGCGGCGCGACGAAGTGCGACAGACCGGTGGCGGCCAGCGCCAGGCCGGCGGTCTTGGCGGCGGGGGAGTTCTGTTCCGGCACGTGGTGTCCTAACTGATCTGGTAGTCGCTCAACGGAAATTCCGACGCTTCCCGGATCGCGGTACTCGTCGACATCGGCCGCAGCAGGCTCGGTTCGCCGTGCGGATTGAAGTAGTAGGAGCGCGAGCTCACGCAGTTGCCCAGCTTCCAGAGTGAATCGCCGAGCAGCTCCGTCATCCGGTCCAGGTACTCGGCGTTGGCCGCCTCGGTGACCTCGAACGTCGTGGCCCCCCGGCGCTTGAGCTCACCGAACAACCGATCCATCAGCCGCATCTGGTATTCCATCGTGTTGAAGAAGTTCAACCCGAGGAAGGCATACGGGCTCGCCAGCGACAGGTAGTTCGGGAAGTAGGGCATCGACACACCCTGGTATGCCTGGAAGCGGTTCTCCCGCCACCACTTTCCGAGGTTGCGGCCGTCGCGGCCGATCACCTCGATGGCCGGGAAGTTCGCCTCCCACAGGTCGAACCCGGTGGCCAGCACCAGCGTGTCGATGACGGTCTCGGTGCCGTCGGCGTTGACGATCCCGTCCGCGGTGACGTGGTCGATGCCGTCGCTCTGCAGGTGTACGTGCGGCTTCGTGAAGGTCCGGAAGTAGCTGTTGGAGAAGGTCGGACGCTTGCAGCCGATGTCGTAGTCGGGGGTGAGCCGGCGCCGCAGCTCCTTGTCCCGGACCTGGATGAACTGGTTGATCTTGCACAGGTCCATCGCGGAGATGTTGAGCCTGCGGTTCAGCGGGACCCGGTAGTGCACCACGCCGACGTTGATCATCATCTCGTAGATGGTGTCGGTGATCGCCCGGACGATGCGCTGCGCCAACGGGATTCGCCGGAACACCCGCTTGGTGCGCTCGGAGATGCGGAAGTCGAGCTTGGGGGCGACCCAGATCGGGGTGCGCTGGTACACGGTCAGATCGGCCGCGGTCTTGGCCAGCTCGGGGATCAGCTGCACCGCCGTCGCGCCGGTTCCGATGACGGCGATCCGCCGGCCCGCCGGATCGAACGAATCGTCCCAGTCGGTGGTGTGCAGCACCCGACCCTCGAACGTCTCGATCCCGGCGATCTCGGGCAGCCGCGGTTGGGACAGGAAGCCCGTGGCGGTGAGCAGGTAGCGCGCCGACAGCGTCTCGCCGTCGGCCAAGCTCACCTGCCAGCACGCGGCCTCGTCGTCCCAGCGGGCTCCCGAGACGACCACGTTGAACCGCATGTGGCGTCGCACGTCGTACTTGTCGGCGACGTCGTCGGCGTACTGCTTGATCTCCGACCCGGTGGAGAACAGCCGCGACCAGTTCGGGTTGGGCTCGAAGAAGTAGGAGTAGGTGGTGGTCGGCACGTCGACCGCCAGCCCGGGGTAGTGGTTGACGTACCAGGTACCACCCAGGTCGTCTTCCCGGTCGAGGATCACGAAGTTCTCGTAGCCCATCCGCTTGAGCTGGATGGCGGCCCCGATTCCGGCGAATCCGGCCCCTACGATGACCGCGTCGTACTGCACCGAAGTCATGCGCTAAACGGTACTAGAGGTCCCGGCAACCGCCGGATCAGCCCTTGATGGAACCCGCGCGCGGCGGGTTGAGCGTCGCGACGCAGGTCACCGCGCGGTCGCCGCTGGACCACGTCTCGGCGGTCGGATACAGCACGTAGAGCTGCACCGTGTCGTCGGTGAGCGAGGACGGGGAGTAGCCGGCCAGCGCAGGTGCGCACTTCTGGCTGTAGGCCTCGACGGCGGGCTGCCCGGGGAAGTCCCCGTCGGGCATGTTCAGCACCGCGAACACCTCGCCGGCGTGGGCCTGCTCGCAGCCGATGGTCTTGACCCGCATCACCGTGTCGCCGGTGGGGATCTCGGACAGACAGTCCCCGACCTTCACGTCGGTCGCGGTGACGTTGCCGGAATTGGCCACACTCCACACGATCGCGCCGACGGCGATCACCAGCAGCAGAACGGCGGCGAGCCCACCGAGCAGCCACCACTTGGCGCGGCTCTTCTTCTGCGGCGGCGGGTACTGGCCGGGATAGCCCTGGTAGGGCATGGGTGGGGGCGGCGGATAGTGGGGGTGCTGGGGGTACTGCTGGTATCCACCCGGGCCCTGCGGCGGCGGTCCGTAGGGCGGCGGAGGTGGCGGCGGCGGTGGCGGCCCGGGCGGAGTGCTCACCGTGCTGACGATAGCTCAGCCGAGAAGTTCGAGCGCTGCTTCAACTGCGAGAACCGGCACGTCCAGGGTCTTCGACTTCAGGTCGTGGCGGGCGCCGGTGACCTCGACGATCGCTGTCGGGGCGGCGATCAGCGCGGCCGCCGGTCGCAGCTCGTCGAGCGTGCCGAACGGATCGGCGGTGCCGTGGGTGAACACGGTCGGCACGGTGATGCGGGGCAGGTGCTCGGTGCGGGCCTTCTCCGGCTTGCCCGGCGGGTGCAGCGGATAGGAGAACAGCGTCAGCGCGTCCAGCAGCACCCCGTGATCGGCGACGGCCATCGAGGTGAGCCGGCCGCCGTAGGAATGGCCGCCGGCGAGCATCGGGCCGTCGGCGAGCGTGCGCACCGCGGCCACGGCCTCCACGATGCCGGCGAGGTCGGCGGCGGCCCCCGACGGTGGGCCTTTCGGGCGGCGGCGCCGGTAGGGCAGGTTGTAGCGGACGGCGAGCCAGCCGCGCCGGGCCCACTCCTCGCAGACGGCGACGAGCATCGGGGAATCGCGGTTGCCGCCCGCGCCGTGGGTGAGGGCGACGGCGCCGACGGGCGTGCCCGAGGGCCGGTGCACGACGCCGGCTATCGCGTCGATCTCATCCATCGGTCAACCGGAACAGCGGCGAGACCGGACCGTGGCCGTGGCCGAGCGGATAGGCGGCGCGCAGGCACTCGGTGATCCAGCCCTTGGCGAACGCCACCGCCTCCGGCATCGGATAGCCGTGCGCGAGCGCGGCGGCCGTCGCCGCGGCCAGGGTGTCACCGGCGCCGTGGTCGTGCGGGGTGTCGATGCGGGTCGAGTCGAACTCGTGGAAGTCGGTGCCGTCGAAGAGCAGGTCCGGGCTGTGTGACGACGCGCGCAGGTGGCCGCCCTTGACCAGCGCCCACTGCGGACCGAGTGCATGCAGCGCCCGGGCCGCGTCCCGCTGGCTGTCGGGATCGACGACGTCGATGCCGGTGATCAGCCGGACCTCGTCGAGGTTGGGCGTCACGAGCGTGGCCAGCGGGAACAGCCGCTCCTTCAGCGATCCCAGCGCACTGGGGTGCAGCAGCGGGTCGCCGTGCATCGACGCGCAGACCGGATCGACGACGAGGGGCACCGTGCCGGTCAGCCCGAGCCGCTCCCAGGTGTCGGCGACGGTGTCGATGATCTCGGCGGACGCGAGCATGCCGGTCTTGGCGGCCTGGACGCCGATGTCGGTGACGACCGCGTCGATCTGCCCGGCGATGATGTCGAGCGGTATCTCGTGGAACCCCTGCACACCGACCGAGTTCTGGATCGTCACCGCCGTCATCGCGACCAGGCTGTGCATTCCGAGCAGCGCCAATGTGCGCATGTCGGCCTGGATGCCGGCGCCGCCGCCGGAGTCGGAACCGGCGATCGTCAGCACGCGCAGCGGGGTCTGCCCCGGCGGCGTCAGCGGCAGGACGTTCACCTCGTCACGACCGGCAGGTGGATCGCGTCGCGGTAGGCCTCTCGCACGTCGTGGCTGATGCGCATCGAGCAGAACTTCGGACCGCACATGGAACAGAAGTGTGCCGTCTTCGCCAGCGTCGCGGGCAGGGTCTCGTCGTGATACTCCCGCGCGGTGTCCGGATCGAGCGACAGGTTGAACTGGTCCTCCCACCGGAACTCGAAGCGCGCGGCCGACAGCGCGTCGTCACGCTGCTGAGCGCGGGGGTGGCCCTTGGCCAGGTCTGCCGCGTGGGCGGCGATCTTGTACGCGATCACGCCCTGCTTGACGTCGTGGCGATTCGGCAATCCGAGGTGCTCCTTGGGTGTCACGTAGCAGAGCATCGCGGTGCCCGCCTGGGCGATCAGCGCGGCGCCGATGGCGGAGGTGATGTGGTCGTAGGCGGGCGCGATGTCGGTGGTCAGTGGGCCCAGCGTGTAGAACGGCGCCTCGTCGCACACATCCTCTTCGAGGCGCACGTTCTCGACGATCTTGTGCAACGGGACGTGACCCGGGCCTTCGATCATCACCTGCACGCCGTGCCTGCGGGCCACCTGGGTGAGTTCGCCGAGGGTGTGCAGTTCGGCGAACTGGGCGGCGTCGTTGGCGTCGGCGATCGACCCCGGCCGAAGCCCGTCGCCCAGGGAGAACGTCACGTCGTAGCGGGCCAGGATCTCGCACAGCTCGTCGAAGTTGGTGTACAGGAACGACTCTCGCTGATGGGCCAGGCACCAGGCCGCCATGATGGAGCCGCCCCGCGACACGATCCCGGTGACGCGGTCGACGGTCAACGGGATGTGGCGTGCCAACACGCCCGCGTGCACCGTCATGTAGTCGACGCCCTGCTCGCACTGTTCGATCACGGTGTCGCGGAAGCGCTCCCACGTCAGCCGCGCCGGATCACCGTCGACCTTCTCGAGCGCCTGGTAGATAGGCACGGTTCCGACGGGCACCGGAGAGTTGCGCAGAATCCACTCGCGGGTGGTGTGGATGTCGCGGCCGGTCGACAGGTCCATGATCGTGTCGGCGCCCCAGCGGGTGGCCCACACCATCTTGTCCACCTCCTCGGCGATGGACGAGGTGACGGCCGAATTGCCGATGTTCGCATTGACTTTCACCGCGAATGCCTTGCCGATGATCATGGGCTCGGCCTCGGGGTGGCGGTGATTGGCGGGGATGACGGCGCGGCCTCGGGCCACCTCGTCGCGGACCAGTTCGGGATCGACACCCTCGCGCGCGGCGACGAACGTCATCTCCGCGGTGATCTCCCCGGCGCGGGCGCGCTGCAACTGTGTGCCGCGATCGGCGACGACGCCGGCCCGGGCCGGCAACCCGGCCTCGAGGTCGATGACGGCGGCGCTGTCGGTGTAGGGCCCGGAGGTGTCGTAGAGGTCGAGATGGTCGCCGGTGCTCAGGTGCACGCGGCGCATCGGCACCCTCGCCCCACTGTCCTGCGGGAGGTAGACCTTGCTGCTGCCGGTGATCGGTCCGGTGGTGACGGTCAGGTGGTCGGGGGTCGACAAATAAGCCATCTTCGCTTCTCCCTACGCCGGCATTACCCGGTCAGGTTCGTACGGTCGACGGGCCTACCCGTCCTCTCAGCGCGCTCGGTGCGTGCTCCCGTGGGGACGGCTCCCAACATAGTCGAAGCGGGCCGGCCCGGGGAATACGGTTTGGCCCCGATGATTTATATAGCTAACATATGTGTTTTCCGGTGCGGTGCTGCGCCGGCTCCCGATACGAAACGTGACAGCGAGAAGACGGCAACCATGGCGACGACTGAGACGACCGGTACGAGCGCGACCAGTGGCATGAGCGAGACCACGATCCGGCGCACTCGGATGGATCACGAGCACCCCTTCTACAAGTGGATCGTGCTGTCCAACACCACATTGGGCGTCCTGCTGGCGACCATCAACGCCTCGATCGTGCTGATCTCCCTGCCCGCGATCTTTCGCGGCATCGGGCTGAACCCGCTCTCTGCCGGCAACGTCAGCTACCTGCTGTGGATGCTGATGGGCTACCTCGTGGTCACCGCCGTGCTGGTGGTGCCGTTCGGCCGGCTCGGCGACATGTTCGGTCGGGTGCGGATCTACAACATGGGTTTCGCGGTGTTCACCGTCGCGGCCATCGCGCTGTCGTTCGACCCGTTCCAGCTCGGCGGTGGAGCGGTGTGGCTCATCGCGTGGCGCGTGGTGCAGGGTGTCGGCGGCGCGATGCTGATGTCGTCGTCGTCGGCCATCCTGACCGATGCGTTCCCCGCCAACCAGCGCGGTATGGCGCTCGGCGTGAACATGGTGGCCGCCGTCGCCGGCTCGTTCCTCGGCCTGCTGATCGGTGGCTTCCTGTCCGAATGGCACTGGAAGGCGATCTTCTGGGTCGGAGTACCCATCGGCATTCTCGGCACCATCTGGAGCGTGCGTTCACTCAAGGAGCTGGGCGTCCGCAGCCCGGGCAAGCTCGACTGGGCCGGCACGTTGACGTTCGGCATCGGCCTGACCGTGCTGCTGATCGGCATCACCTACGGCATCCAGCCCTACGGGAATTCGACGACCGGCTGGACCAACCCCGCGGTGCTCGGCGCCATCGGGTTCGGGCTCGCGCTGCTGGTCGTGTTCTGCATCGTGGAGCTGCGGGTCAAGCAGCCGATGGTCAACATCCGGTTGTTCCGCTCGGCGTCGTTCGGCATGGGCAACCTCGCCGGGTTGATGTCGTCGGTCGGCCGAGGCGGGCTGCAGTTCATGCTCATCATCTGGTTGCAGGGCATCTGGCTTCCGTTGCACGGCTACAGCTTCGAATCCACGCCCTTGTGGGCGGGCATCTACATGCTGCCGATGACGGTCGGGTTCCTGGTTGCGGGTCCTCTTGCGGGTTCGCTGTCCGACCGGTTCGGCGCGCGGCCGTTCACCGTCGGCGGCATGCTGCTGATGGCGGTCACGTTCGTGGCGATGGTGATGATCCCGGTCAACTTCGACTACTGGGTGTTCGCGGTGCTGGTGTTCCTCAACGGTCTGGGTGGCGGCATCTTCACCGCGCCGAACACCGCGGCGATCATGTCGAGCGTGCCCTCGGCCGAGCGCGGCGCCGCGTCCGGTGTGCGCGCGACGTTCTTCAACGCCGGCTCCTCGCTGTCGATCGGCGTGTTCTTCTCGCTGATGATCGTCGGGTTGGCCAACACGCTGCCGTCGGCGCTCAGCAGCGGCCTCCAGGCCCAGGGAGTGTCCGCCTCGGTGGCTCACGACGTGGCCAACCTGCCACCGGTGGGCAGCCTGTTCGCCGCCTTCCTCGGTTACAACCCGATCGCCGAGCTCTTGGAGCCGTCGCACGCGTTGCAGCAGCCCGGCGTGAATGCCGACGTGCTGACCGGCAAGACATTCTTCCCCGAGCTCATCACCGAGCCCTTCCACTCCGGGCTGACGGTGGTGTTCCTCGCCGCAGCGGCGATGATGCTGATCGGCGCCGTCGCGTCGATGTTCAACCCCGGTCGCTACGCCGAGGACCGCACCTAGTACGGCGGCGGCTCGTCGGGGTCGCTGCGGGCGAGCGGTGGTGGTTGCCAGTTCGGTTCTAGTTCTTCGGGTTCGATGGGGTGGTTGACGAAGCGGGCGAACGGGCTGGTGCTGGGCTTCGTGGCGGTCGATTCGCCGTGAAAGAACTCGCGGAAGCGACGGAACTGATTGCGCCAGCACCGAACCCGGACCTCCTCGCGTGCCGCGCGGTTGCGATGCCGGGTGGCGGTGTTGGCGTGGCGGGTGGTGCACATCTGATCCCGCCGCGTCCCGACTTTCTCCGTGTCGGGTGTGCGGTGACGGCCGGTGAGGTCGGGGAACAACGCGGCCCCGCCCGGTGTGGTGGTGTAGGTGTGGCCGGCCGGGGAGGTCCAGACGATGGTGCCGTCGGCCAGTTGCCGATCGCGCCAGCCTTCGTCGAAGGTTTTGCGGCGGTGGTGTTCTCTGCAGTAGCAGCCCAGGTTCTCGGCTACGGTCAGTCCGCCGGAGGCGGGGTCGGCGTGGTCGAAGGGCTCGGTGTGGTCGATGTCGCAACGCGCGGCGGGAACGGTGCAGCCTGGGAATCGGCACGTCAGATCGCGGGTGCGGATGTAGCGGGCCAACGCCGCGCTGGGCCGGTAGCGGTGCGCCTGCTCGAGGCTGACATGCGGTAGCCCGACAAGGTGGCGGGTCGCCTCGCGGGCGAGCTCGCGCACCAGTTCGGCGTCGATCACCCCGTGCCCGGCGAGGTAGCCCGGTTGATCACTGCGCCCGGTGACGGTGTCGGCAGTCGCGACGATGTTCACCACGACCGGCACGACGGGAGCGGGCGCCCGATCGCGGACCGGGCAGTCCGGAGTGCCGCAGGCGCAGGCCAACTCGAGGCAGCCGTGCCCGAGGGCGGTCAACGCATCGGCGCGGCGCTGCATCAGCGTGCGCGGATCGTTCGGGCACACCGAGGCGGCCATCGCGGCCAGCCGCCGATCGACCACCGCACCGTCGGCGCGCGACAGGTTCGCCCGCACGCGCGCCATCCCGTCGAGATCGGGCCGCACATCGACGCGGCGCTGGTCGTAGGCCGCGGCGCGGCGTGCCTTGGCGGCCTCGGCGTCCATCGAGGTGACCACGGCGTCGATCGTGGTGATGAGTTTCTCGCGCGACCAGCACCGCCAGCTGCCGATCTGCTCGGCCAGGGCGGCGTCCACCTCGGCGATGACGGCGTCGGTGACCAGCTCGGTGCGGGCGCAGATCAGCTCCGTGGCACGCCAGTCGATGTGCCCGGCGGCCAGCGCGGCAGCGACCGCCGGCAGCCGCACGGCCAGGGTCTCGGCATGCCCGACCAGCACCCGCGCTCCCGCGGCGGTCATGTTCAGTGCCGCTGACACCTCGGCGGCGGTGCGGTTGAACCCGCTCATCACCGCCGCCGCGTCCTGCTCGACGGCCAGCTCCTGCTCGGTCCGGCGGCCCAGCAGCTCGGCGATCGCGGCCAGCTTGCGCGCCATCAGCATCGACTCCTGCCGATGCGCATCATCGACCGCGGCGACCAGATCACCATCAGACCACGTATCGAACACGTGTTCGATTATAAGTGTCCGCACCGACACGGCGCGCGCCGATTAGAGTGCGCCCATGCTCACCATCGCGCGGCGGACTGCCGGGTTGTGGTGGCGAACGTGGCCCCGGCTCGCGGCCCTGTACGTCGCCGGCTGGTTCGTCCGGTACTGGGTGCTGCAGTTCGCGATCTCCGTCGGCATCGACCACGGCGAGCTGTGGGGCTCGCTCATCATGGCCGTCGTCCCGATCGTGCGATTGCTGACCTACCTGGGGATGTTCCTGGTCATCCGGTCCGAGACGGTCGCTCTCCAGTACCTCGAGAGCAGCGGAACAGCGGCGCAGCGGGGCGTCATCGACTTGACGCTGACCGCCGTCCTGCCCTTCCTCGTCATCTACACACTATGGAAGCTGGTGGTCGCGGACTTCTACGTCTACTTCACGACCGTCAACATCACGACCGTCTACGAGGGCACGCAGGACCGCGTGGCGGCAGTGGTCAACCACACTGCCGGCGCGCCGCTGATCACCGTGATCGTCATCGCCTTCCTGTTGCGCCAGCTCATCACCCGCTTCCGCGACCGGCTGCCCTCGGCGATGATGCTGCTCGCCGTCTACTTCCAGGTGCTGTGGTTGTTCTTGACCATCCAGGCCTCGTTCGCGGCGCTGTTCGGTACCGCCGACTGGATCGCACAGCGACGAATCATCGTGTGGTACAGCGGGATTCGTGAAGAGATGCTGTCACACCTGGGCGCGCTCGGCCGGTTCTACGAGTCCGTGACCGCCGCGCTGGGGCCGCTGACCCAGGTCGTCGCGCTCTCGCTGGCCTGGCTGGCCATCGCCGCCGCGGTCTACGGCACCCCGCTGACACCGACCTGGCAGGGCGGCCGGCGGGCCTTTCTCGGCCACCGCGGCGACGTCGCCGCGGCCCGCGCGATCGATCGCGGCCGAAAGACCCTGCGGCCGCGCTGGCAGCGGGTGCCCGCGACGGTGCAGGAGCGGGTGGTCGAATTCCTGCGCGGCCAGCTCGGCATGTTCGGCCCGATCGTCGACGCCGGCCGATTGATCCTGCATGGCGGAGCGCTGCCCATCGCGTTCTTCGTGCTGGTCTACACGGGACTGGTCGTGCTCGCCCCGGGCAACGCCTACTTCGATCCGACGGTCACCGACGGCTACCTCTTCCGCGCCGTCGCGGTCGCGCTCGGCCCGCACGAGTGGGCGTGGTGGCAGGCCTTCGACGACACGATCCGGCTGGTCATCGACGCCGTCATCGACCCGATCCGCATCTGCCTGGTGGCCGCGACGTACTGGTTCTGCGTCGACCAGGTCCGCGCCCAGCAGGCCGCGTCAGGTCTGGAACCTGACCACCAGCGGTGACTCGTCGTAACTGGTGAACACAGGCGCGTTCGCCTCGTCGTCTGTCCGCGGCGCCGGCCTCTCGCCCGGCTGCAGCAGCACCTCCACCGCGCCGATCGCGACGCCGTCGGGCACGTACATGGCCACCAGCAGCGGGCCGTCCTGACTGCAGACCGTCGTGTAGTGCTGCTGGTAGGCGAACCGGAACACCGACATGTCGGTCGCCGTCGTCGTCCAGCGCCGCGACCCCTCGACCATCGACGCCGTGCAGAACTGGAACCCGTCGGGCAATCCCGCCGGCCGACCGTCACGTTCGCGATCGAGGACATAGCTCGCGAGGCGGCCGCCGGCCGGTGGCTCACCGGGGGAGGGGAGCTGCACCGGCGTCAGCCGCCACCGCAGCCCGAACACATCGGCCCACTGCCCGGCCGCCACTGTCTGCACCGGTCGGGTGTATCCGAGCTGACGCGCCCACTGCCTGTACGTCACGGTGCCGCCGATCGCCGCCACCAGCACCGCGATCACGATGAACGCCCACCAGTTCGACCGCAGCCAGCGCCTCATGGCGCCGCCTTGTCGAGGTCCAGCTGTGGCAGCGCCTCACCGGGCACCTGCAGCGGCACCGCGATCGCCGAATCCAGCGGCGCGGGCATCGGATTCCCGTACCGGTCGGCGGTCTTGTTGTACACCAGCAACTCCGCCGAGGTCGGCACCGCGGGCACCTCGAACGCGACGACGTTGCGCTGCGTCAGCCCCGGCGGCGCGTTGCGCGCGAACCCGCTCAACGGCGACGTGAACCGCCGCCCGTCCGCGGTCAGCTCGAACACCGGCGATTCCGCCGAGAGCAGCGGTTCGTAACTCAAGGCGACCACGAGCCACGCGCCGTCGGTCGACATACGCACCGGCACACCGTCGTTGGTGAAGGTCACCACCCGTGCCAGCTGCACGTCGTGCACCGTCACAGCCAGATTGCGGCCTTCGACATGCTCGCCGACCGCGCCGGTGACCTCGATCGGCGCCCAGGACTGCATCTTGGTGGGCAGCTGCAGCCACAGCCAGGTGGCTGCCGCCAACATCGCCGCCGCGGCCAACACCCGCGCCACGGGTAGGAGCCGGCGGGTCACCGGTACACCTGCGGGGTCAGGGCGAGATCGCCGTACTCCGAGGCGTTCCCGCCGAAGTCCTCGGCGATCCGGAACGTCGAGATGAAGGTCGACATCTTCGGCAGGCGGATGTTGATCTTCGGCGCAGCGGCCAGCTCGGCGGCGGGCACCGCCCAGACGAAGCGGTAGTCGGTGGTGAACCCGGGTTCCACCGTCGGCATCGGCTGCCCGTCGCGCAGCCGCACGGCCGTCTTGAAATAGGCCGGGATGCCGATGATGCCGATGACGCCGGTGATCGCCGACGGACGTGGCCCAGCGCAGTCCGCGTCGGTGCCGATGACGGGTGACGAGTTCGGCAGGGAGACAGACCGATCCGCAACGCTCTCGACTGTCGCGTCGACGGTGAGGAAGCGGCACTGCTCGGTGAGGGCGCGCAATCCGTCGACCCTGTCAGGAAGGGCCGCCGCCCGCACGGTGATCCGGAGGGGGCCGTCGTCGTAGGCCTGCCCCAGCGTCAGGGGCGTCACCCGGTCGGCGGTGGCCAGACCGCCGAAGGCCGCCGTCGCGCCGATCACGATCAGTGCAGCCACCCATTTGAGCCGGCCCAATGACATTCGGCGCCAGGGCGACTCGGTGGGCGTCATGACGCCAACGTCACCACGACCGGGGCGTGATCACTGGGCGATCCGACGCGATCCTTGCCGGTCTTGCGTTCGTCGCGCGCGATCTCGGCATGCTCGACGCGAGTGGCCAGCGCCGGTGAGCCGAGGATGAAATCGATGCGCATGCCGCGGTTCTTGGGGAAACGCAGCTGCGTGTAGTCCCAGTAGGTGAAGACGTCCGGTCCTGGTGTGAACGGCCGCACCACGTCGGAGTATCCGGCCGAGACGACGGCGTCGAACGCGGCCCGTTCCGGTTCGGTGACATGGGTGCTGCCCACATAGGCCTCGACACTCCACACGTCGTCGTCGGTGGGTGCGATGTTCCAATCGCCGACCAGGGCGATCTGTGCCGATGGGTCGTCGGCCAGCCAGGACGACGCGGAACGGCGAAGTGCAGCAAGCCATTCCAGCTTGTAGTGGTAGTGCGGGTCGTCGACCACGCGGCCGTTGGGGACGTAGAGGCTCCAGACCCGCACCCCGCCGCACGTCGCACCGAGCGCACGCGCTTCGGCGGCCGCGGCCGGCCCGTCACCCCACGTCGGCTGACCGTCGAAGCCCACCGCGACGTCGTCGATGCCGACTTGCGAGGCGATGGCCACCCCGTTCCACTGACTGAACCCGCAGTGCACCACCTCGTACCCGAGCGCCGCGAACGGCATCGTCGGGAACTGCTCGTCGGAGCACTTCGTCTCCTGCATCGCGAGCACGTCGACATCGGCACGTTCGAGCCAGTCGGTGACCCGATCGACCCGCGCGCGAATCGAATTGACGTTCCACGTCGCCAACCGCATACCGTTCACAGTAAGTCCTCGGCGCGTACATAGCGGGAACGATGGTGAAGGGTGAAGCCCATCTGCTCGTACAGGCGGCGTGCGCCCTCGTTGTCGCTGACCACCTGCACATAGGCCCGCGTCGCGCCGCGCTCGCCGGCCCACCCGAGCAGTCCCGTACACAACCGACGGGCCAGACCCTGGCGGCGGGCCGATTCGACGACGTGCACCGCGGACACGCCGGCCCAGCGGGTGCCGTCCGGCGCCTCGGTGATCGCGACGCGGCCCACGGCCGCGTCCGCCAGCGCGCCGAATCCGACCTCGCCGTCCACCACCGCGGTCAGCACGGGCGGCGGGACGTCGCGCTCGTAGAGCGTGAGCCAACGCTCGTCGGGAACTGCGGACACCGTGACCTCGCCGGCCGTGCCCGGTTCGACCTCCGCCGTCATGACCAGGTTCTCGGCGTCGGTGGGCACCCCGTCGGGGATGCGGAACAGCCGATCGGGTGCCGATATCACGGCGGGAAGTCCACGGGCGGCGTAGTGGCCGGCCATCTCGACGATCTCGGCATGCGAGGTGAAGTGCAGCGGCACAGCGGAATTGGCGCGCCGGGTGGCGCCCCCACCGAAACGCAGGAACCAGCCGTCCAGCCACTGCTGCTCGGTGCCGGGCCAGGCCAGCGCGGCCGCGTGTTCGAGGTTGCGGATCGCACCCACGCGTACCGGCTGCTCCGGGACCACCCGGAACGCGACCACGTCATCGCCGGGGATCGTGACGACCTCGCCGTGGCGGGTGCGGACGGACACCGCCGGCTCGACCTGCTCGACGTGACCGATCACATCGGTGAACGGTCGCGCCTCATCCGCCGGGAGCCGATAGCGCAGGCTGACCCGGGCGCCGAGCGGCGGCAGCTGCGGCACGGCTCAGTGACCGAACGGATCGGGGTCCTCGCCGGGCAACCAGGTCAAACCGGGCACGCCCCAGCCATGCGACTTCACCGCCCGCTTCGCGCTGCGGGCATTGCGGCCCACGAGACGGTCGAGATACAGGAAGCCGTCCAGGTGCCCGGTCTCGTGCTGCAACATGCGGGCGAACAAGTCCTCGCCCTCCAGCGTGATCGGCGTGCCGTCGGCGTCCAGACCCGTCACCCGCGCCCAGGACGCACGGCCGGTCGGGAAGGACTCGCCGGGCACCGACAGGCAGCCCTCGTCGTCGTCCTCGGGGTCGGGCATCGTCTCGGGGACCTCGGAAGTCTCCAGCACCGGGTTGACGACGACGCCGCGCCGCCGCACCGTCTTACCGCGCGCGTCGGCGCAGTCGTAGACGAACACCCGCTTGGCCACGCCGATCTGGTTGGCGGCCAAGCCGACTCCGTTGGCGGCGTCCATGGTGTCGTAGAGATCGGTGATGAGATCGGCGAGATCGGCGGGCAGAGACCCGTCGTCACCGACGGGGATCGGCTCGGTGGCGGTGTGGAGAACCGGGTCCCCCACAATGCAGATCGGTCGGACAGCCATGCCCGAAAGCTTAAGGTGGCGCGCGCGGGCCCCGACTCGCGGTCATTGGTGACGATGTCCGTGACCGAGCCGTGATTGAATACGTCCTGCAAACCACACTGATGTCATTTCGACCGTTGGAAGGGTCCAAGAGGCGATATGGACGGCGCGATCGTGCGGACTGACAAGTCAGGGGACTCCGCAGACGGCGCTGAACCCGCCGACGGTCTGACCCGTCGAGAACACGACATCCTGGCGTTCGAGCGCCAGTGGTGGAAGTACGCCGGATCCAAGGAAGACGCCATCAAGGAGCTCTTCTCGATGTCGGCGACCCGCTACTACCAGGTGCTCAACGCGCTGGTGGACCGGCCGGAAGCGTTGGCGGCCGATCCGATGCTGGTCAAGCGACTGCGCAGGCTGCGGGCGAGCCGGCAGAAGGCGCGCGCGGCGCGGCGCCTCGGCTTCGACGTGACCTGAGGCCGTCGGCGAGCCGATACAGTAGGCGCCGATGAACCAGCGAGAATCCTCAGGACTGCCCCTGCGGGCCATGGTGATGGTCCTGCTGTTCCTCGGCGTGGTGTTCCTGCTCGTGGCCTTCCAGTCGATGGGCGGCAGCGACGACGACTCCGGTAGCGACTCGATCGCGACGTCGATCACGAGCACACCCACCACGCCGTCGACCACTGCGCCGCCGGCGAAGGCCGACGTGCGGGTCTTCAACATCTCCAACACCGAAGGGGCGGCGCAGGGCACCGCCGATCGGCTGCGCGAGGCCGGCTGGAACGTGACGGAGACGGGCAACCTGACCCTGCCCGACACGACGGTCACCACAGTGTTCTTCAGCGACGCCGCCGGTGAGCAGCAGGCCGCCGAAGAGGTCGGCCGATTGCTCGAAGCGCCGGTGGCGCCGCGGTTGCCGGAGCTGACAGAGCAGCCACCAGGCGTGATCGTCGCGGTCACCGGCTAGGCTCTTGCACATGCGCAGGACCGTCGCCGCCGCCACCTTGTTCGCAGCGCCCGCACTCGCGTTGGCCGCCTGTTCGCCTCCGGGCGACGTGCCCACCGATGCGCCGGGCACCACACCCCCCGTCTGGACCGGTTCGCCGTCACCGTCGTCGTCCGCCGGTGAGGGCGGCTCTGGCGAGGGGCAGGCCCAGGCCGCCGGCGGGGAGACCCTGAAGGCCGACCTCAAGACCGCCGACGGCACCACGGTCGCCACCGCCGACATCGCGTTCTCCGGCGGATACGCCACCGTCACCGTGCAGACCTCGGCGACCAGCCAGCTCACGCCCGGCTTCCACGGCCTGCACATCCATTCGGTGGGCAAGTGCGAGGCGAACTCGGTCGCGCCGACCGGTGGGGCCCCCGCGAACTTCAACTCCGCGGGCGGACACCTCCAGGTACCGGGCCACAGCGGGCATCCCGCCAGCGGCGACCTCGCCTCGCTGCAGGTGCGTGAAGACGGCTCGGCCAAGCTGATCACCACCACCGACGCCTTCACCGCCGATCAGCTGCTCGACGGCGCCGGCACCTCGATCATCATCCACGAGAAGGCCGACAACTTCGCCAACATCCCGCCGGAGCGCTACAGCCAGGTCAACGGCGCACCGCCGCCGGACCAGACCACCCTGGCGACCGGCGATGCCGGAGCTCGGGTGGCGTGCGGTGTCATCACTCGGGGCTGATCGACGGCCCGATAGCCGCATCGATTTCGCCGGGTCCGCCCGGCCCACCCTCGGTGTCGAGTGGGAGTTCGCGCTCGTCGACGCTCAGACGCGCGACCTGAGCAACGAAGCCGCCTCGGTGATCGCCGAAGTCGGCGAGAACCCGCATGTGCACAAGGAATTGCTGCGCAACACCATCGAGGTCGTCACAGGCATCTGTGACACCGTTCCCGAGGCGATCGACGACCTGCGCGCCACGCTGCGACCCGTGCGCGACATCGTGCGCGCCCGCGGCATGGAGCTGTTCTGCGCGGGCACCCACCCATTCGCGAAATGGTCGGCGCAGCAGCTGACCGACGGACGCCGCTACGCCGAGCTGATCAAACGCACCCAGTGGTGGGGACGGCAGATGCTGATCTGGGGCGTGCACGTGCACGTCGGGATCTCCTCGGCCCACAAGGTGATGCCGATCATCACCTCACTGCTCGACTACTACCCGCACCTGCTCGCGTTGTCGGCGTCGTCACCGTTCTGGGACGGTGAGGACACCGGGTATGCCAGCAACCGCGCGATGATGTTCCAGCAGCTGCCGACCGCGGGTCTGCCGTTCCACTTCCAGGAGTGGCGCGAGTTCGAAGGATTCGTCGCCGACCAGAAGAAGACCGGCATCATCGACCACATGAACGAGATCCGTTGGGACATCAGGCCTTCCCCGCATCTCGGAACCGTGGAGGTGCGCATCTTCGACGGGGTGTCCAACCTCAAGGAGCTCTCGGCGCTGGTCGCGCTCACGCACTGTCTCATCGTCGATCTCGACCGCCGCCTCGACGCGGGGGAGACCCTGCCGGTGATGCCGCCGTGGCACGTGCAGGAGAACAAGTGGCGTGCGGCGCGCTACGGGCTGGACGCCATCATCATCCTCGATGCCGACAGCAACGAGCGGTTGGTCACCGAGGATCTCGACGAGCAGCTCGAGCGGCTGACGCCCGTGGCCCGATCCCTCGGCTGCGTCGACGAACTCGCCTCCGTCGCCGACATCTACCGCGACGGCGCGTCCTACCAACGCCAGCGGCGGATCGCCGAGGAGGCCGACGGCGACCTGCGCGCCGTCGTCGACGGGTTGATCGCCGAGTTGGTGATCTGACGTGCCGACGATTCCGATGTTTCCTCTCGAGGTGGCCATGCTGCCCGGAGAGACGTTGCCGCTGAAGATCTTCGAGCCGCGATACTCGGCGCTGGTGCAGGCGTGCCTGGCCGCGCAGGACCCCGCGTTCGGCGTGGTGCTGATCGCCGCCGGGCGGGAGGTCGGTGGCGGCGACAGCCGCAGCGACGTCGGCACCGTCGCGCACATCACCGAGCACCAGGACCTCGGTGCCGGTCAGTACGTGATGAAATGCGCGATGCGAGAACGGTTCCGCGTCGTCGAATGGCTGCCCGACGCACCGTATCCCCGGGCGGTGATGGAATTGTGGCCCGACGAGCCGGGGGCGCCGGTGACCGCGGACGCGATCCGGGATATCGAGGACCGGATGGTCGCGCTGTTCGAGCGGATCGCGCAGGCGCGCGGCGCCGAGGTCAACGCACGCGACATCGTGCTCGGTGCCGACGACTCCGGCGACGCCGCACTGTGGTTGTACGCGCTGACCGCTCGGCTGCCGATGGGGCAGGCCGACCGGTATTCGATCCTGGCCGCTCCGACTGTCGCTGACCGTTTGGTGGCGCTCTCCGAAGCGGTCGAGACCGTCACCGCGATGGTGGAGTTCCAGCTCTCGGAGTGATCACTCGGGGTCGAAGTCGTGACTCCTGAGGCGCTGCAGTGCCCGGCCGTCGGTGAGTTCGTCGCGGTCCGTCATTCGAGCGCCGTCCGAAGCTCATTGAGCGCCTGCGTCTCGGTGGCGGGGTCTGGTTTGGCGTCCCTGATGGACGTGAGTACGGCGTCGATTCGGCCGTCGATGGCTGTCCAGGTCGCGGCGTCCATCGCCTGCAGCTTGGGTTGTCCATCGTCCCATGCGCTTTCAAGCTTCTTCGCACTGGCGGTGGCGCCAGCCTGGTCGCCAGCATTGACCCTGTTCAGCATGTCCTGGGTGAGAGCGCGGAACTGTGCGACGTCGGCCGCCGGGAATTTCGCGACAGCTTGGCCGGGTGCAATGGCGGTGATCGTGGCGGGCCCCTCGGTTCCGGGAGGTGCCCCGTGCGGCTGGGCGTTGGCCCATAGGAGTAGTCCGATCGTGGCGGCGGCGACGGCGGCGAAGTAGCCGAGCATCATCCTCTCCCGACGAGGTTTGGCGGCGCGGGGCGTATCGGGTTCTATTACGTCGGCCTTGGTGACAATGAGATACACGACCGTGGCCAGGATGGCGGTGAGGAAGATGACGCTGGTGATGGCAACGCCGAGGCCGAGACCCTGCTGACTTCTCGGGAAGCCCAGCCAGTCGCCCATGTTGGCGCCTAGTGGGCGCGTCAGAATGTAGGCGAGCCAGAACGAGAGCACCGCGTTGGCACCGAGCTTCCACCCCGCGACGATCAGGAGGATCAGGCCGGCGGGTAGCAACACAGCGATGCCGGGGCCCCATCCGGTGATGTCCAGGGTCCAATCTCCGACCGCGGTGCCGAGGGCGAACGTGACCAGAATGGCCAGCCAGTAGAACAATTCGCGCGGCAGCGTGGTGATGCTGTGAATCGACAGTGTCTTCTCCTTGGCGAACCAAACGCCGAAGACCACGGCCAGGATGAGTGCGAAGACGGCACTGCTGGCGGCCAGGGGAACGCCGAACTGATCGGTGAGGATGTCGGTGTAGAGGGTGCCGGTCACACTGAGCACCACCACCGTCAACCAGTAGACGAATGGCTTGTAGCGGTCCAGCGAGAGCTGCCATATCAGCACGGCAGCCAGGACGACGGTGAAGATCGCGGCGGTGGGGACCAGCCCGACGCCGAGTGTCATGTTGATCCAGTCGGCGAAGCTCTCGCCGACAGTGGTGCACAAGATCTTGATGACCCAGAACCACACGGTGATCTCGGGGACCTTGCTCAGCATCGTGCGATGGGCCTTGGTCGGCGCCACGTTCGTCGTCTCGTTCATGGGGCCGGAACCTACGGACGTCTCGCTGAGGGCCCGCTGAGAGTTGAACCGGTGAGTGGCGCGTCTTTGCGTTCGTCTACTTTGCGGGGGCTCAGCCCTCGGCGAGTTGTCTAGAGGTCGTTTGCGATGCAATGGGGGTCCGTTGCGGGCGAAGGAACAGGGTCAGAACGACGATGACGTAGAGCACCCACGTCGTGGCCTGCAGGACGGTCGGATCGGGTCGGAAGTTGAAGATCCCTTGCAGGACGGCGCCGTACCAACTCGACAGTGCGAAGTGGGCGGAGACGTCGAAGGCGGTATGCGACAGCCCAGGAAGCCAACCGACCGTCTGGAGCGCTCGGACACCGTAGGCGAGGATGCCCGCGGCGACGACCACAAGCAGCGCGCCGGTACATGTGAAAAACGTCGCGAAGTTGACGCGCAACGATCCGAAGTACATCGAGATGGTGAGGATGGTGGCAACCACGATGCCGAAAAGCAAACCGACCAGCGGCCACGAGCTACCGGCTGCGTTCTCCGCATACCCGACCATCAACAATGCGGTCTCGACTCCCTCCCGACCCACGGCCAGGAATGCCAGCACGGTGACCGCGACAGGCCCCACGGACAGCGCCCGCGTCATGTCGGCGCGCAGTTCTCCGGAGATGCTGCGTGCAGCGGTGCGCATCCAGAGCACCATCCATGTCACGATCCCGGCGGCGACGAGAGATGCGACTCCGGCAATCAGTTCAGCGGCCAGCCCGGACAGCGTCGATGTGCCGTAGTGGATGCCCAGGAAGATGGCGGCGACCATGGCGACGGCGGCCAACACGCCTACCGCAACCCATTTGAGCGATTCCCGGCGTTCGGACTTGACGAGAAACGCCACCAAGATCATGACCACGATCCCAATTTCGAGACCCTCGCGGACGCCGATCAATCCACTGCCCACCAGCTGTACCGTTATCGAGGGTGCACCGCTTCCGCCGTCTGCAAGATCCATCCGCTCGCCTGCACCTTTCGTCGGGACCTGGCGCCATTAGGTTTGGCGTTCCTTGGTCGACTGCCGGGCAGACCGTAGGTGCGCTTCGCTGAGAGCTCGCTGAGAAGCGTGAGCAGGGTCAGTGAGATGAACCCAGCGCTGCGCTGCCTCGGAGTGGCGGCGGCGCCGGACAACGACAATCGAACCGACCGCGATCGCCAGCGCTGCCGCAGCCACGATCGCGTAGCTGGGGCCTCGCATCGCTTGCTCGGCTGACCGCCAGTTGGTGCCAAGGGCATATCCAGCAACGGTCAATGCCGCCGTCCACGGCAGGCAGCCCGCGACGGTGTAGAGGCCGAACCGCAGCGGCGCCATACCCGCAATGCCTGCAGGTAGCGAGATGAAGGTGCGGATGCCTGGCAGCAACCGTGCCCAGAAGACCGATGACGATCCTCGGCGGACGAACCAGTCCTGTGCTCGATCAATCTCGGAGGGACGCAACAGAATGTAGCGACCCCAGCGGCGGAGAGCTGGTCGGCCACCGTAGCGGCCGACCAGCCACGCCAGGTAGCTTCCCGTCACGTTGCCGAGCGTTCCGGCCGCGATCACGGTGGCCAGATGGGGATGCGGCCCGCTGACCGCACCCGCGGCAAGGGCGCCGCCAAGCAGCATCGTCACCTCCGACGGCACCGGGACGCAGGCGGATTCCGCAGCCATAAGCAGGAAGATCGCGATGACGCCGTAGGTGACGACGAGATGTTGCATGACCCTCACCTTTGAGCACCGCTGCTGAGGCCACGCTGAGAGACGTCGAGCGCAGCCATCCTCAGCGTGGTCTCAGCGAGCTGGGTCGACGCTGTCTCCATGAACGTGCGCCAGCGCGGGACGGCCCGCACCCTCTCCAAAAGTTGGTCGGGCGAAACATGCAGCCCTGCATCCGCGACTTCTGCTCCACGGCAACAGGAGCCGGGAGTGACACGGCGGGGTGGGTTCGGAGGCATATGCGCGATGCTCGCTCTCGCATCGTTGGCGTACATATTGCTCGCCGTGATGGCGCACAACGCCGTGCACGGCACGGTCGTCGACCATGCTGTGCTCGCCTGGATGGTCGATCATCGGCACAGTTGGCTGACGACTGTTGCCGTCGCAATCACAAACGTCGGAAGCCCGGTGGTGATGGGGACGCTGGCAGTTCTGTGCGCGGCACTTCTGTGGTGGCGGCTGCACTCCGCGGTTCCCGGCCTGGTCGTCGTGGCCACGCTGGCCGGTGCCGCAGGCATCAGCACGTTGACGAAGACCGTGGTCGGCGCCCGTCGGCCCGCGCACGCAGTGCAACTCATCCTCGAGGTGGACCCCGCGTTCCCGTCCGGGCACGTCACGGGCACGTTGACGCTGCTGGGGATGATTGCCGTCATTGTCGGGCGGCACCGGAGGCCAGCGGTGCGATCGGTGCTGGCGTGGGCCGTGGTGACTGTCACTGCGGCGGTTGCGCTGACCCGGCTCTATCTCGGAGTGCACTGGCTCACCGACATCTCTGGCGGGCTGGTGCTCGGAAGTGCCGCCGTCACCCTTGGATCGGCGACACTCGGGACGGTCGCGGGATCGAGTTCGCGCCCCGGCGGGCATCGCGCCGAGTCGCCGCTTGGGGAGGCGACTCGGGTGGCATGATCCGGTCAGTCGCGCCGCGATGGAAGACCGTCGACCATGCTGGGGGAGCACCCTTGCCCCGATTGAGACAGCCCGGCACATGGTTGCGGCCACGGCACTGGGGCATTTCAGCCCGGTCGGCGTTTGCCTCTGCGGCGGTCGTGCTGGTGGCATTCGTCATCGCCGGCTTGGGTTTGGCGCTCATCCTGTACCGCTCGCTCTTGGCCGGCGTCGACGACGCGGCAGCCGCCCGTGTACGAGACATCGTGGCGGCGTTGCAATTCGACGCTGCGCGTGACCTGGACAGCGTGCTCACCGCGACCGACCAACGCATCGTCGCAGTTCAAGTGATCGACGCGGCGGGAACAGTCGTCAAACGGTCGGCGTCGGCGCCGGCGGATGCACTGATTGCCCCGGCATCGGTCGGCCCCGCCATGCGGATCGGGCTACCCGACAACGCCTCGCCGGACGGGGACATGCGGATCAGCGGCCAGACCGTGAACGGCGTCGACGGCCCGTACACGATCCTCGTCGGCGCGGGCAGCGAAGCTGTCGAGTCGACGGTCAAGACCGTCATGATCCTGCTGGCAGGCGCCGCGCCGATCGTGACCGTGGCGGCCGCCGCGGTCAGCTACCTGCTGGTGGCCCGATCGCTGCGATCCGTCGACGCCATCCGCGCCCGGGTGGCCGACATCAGCACCTCAGACCTCACCGAACGGGTGCCCGTCCCCAGCACCTACGACGAGATCTCCGCACTCGCCCTCACCATGAACGAGATGTTGGCCCGTATCGAAGCGGGCCATGACGCTCAGCGGCGGTTCGTCGGGGACGCGTCCCACGAACTCCGCAGCCCGGTGCAGGCCATGCTCTCGGCGCTCGACGTCGCCGCGGCGCACCCGGAGTTCCTCGATGCCGACCTCGCGAGCGGCACCCTGCGACCCGAGGCGCAGCGGATGCAGTCCCTCGTCGAGGACCTGCTGCTGCTGGCCCGTGCCGACGAGCGCGGACTCACCCTGCGACGCAGAGACGTCGACCTCGACGACCTTGCGTCGCTGGAAGTGGTTCGGCTGCTTCGGGAGACGACCCTGACCGTCGACGCGGAACTAACTCCCACCCGCCTTGTCGGCGATCCCGGCGGGCTGTCGCGCGTGCTGCGCAACCTGTTGGAGAACGCGTCCCGACACGCCTCGTCGACGATCGAGCTGCGGGTCCACCCTGCCGAGCACCACGCCGTCGTTACCGTCGCCGACGACGGCCCTGGAATACCCGAGGCCGACCGCGCAAGAGTGTTCGACAGGTTCGTGCGACTGGACTCCGATCGGTCCCGCAGCTCCGGCGGCACGGGTCTTGGCCTGGCGATCGTGTCGGAAGTCGTTGCTGCGCACGGCGGTACCGTGACCATAGGTGACCGCGTCGCCGGCGGTGCACTCGTGACGGTTCAGCTGCCGCTGATGAACTCGCCGGAATCCAGCCGGTAGCCCGCACCGCGGATGGTCTGAATAGTGTTGGTGCCGAACGGAGTGTCGATCTTGCGGCGCACATAGCCGACGTACACCTCGACCACGTTGTCGGGTCCAGCGTAATGCGCGTCCCAGACATGTTGCAGCATGTCGTTCTTGGTGACGACAGTGTCCTTGTGACGCATCAGATACTCGAGGACGCCGTACTCGCGCGGCGTCAGCTCGATCGGCGTCGAGTCGCGCTGCACGACCCGCCGCGCAGGATCCAGGCTGAGTGTGCCTGCAGTCAGCACCGTCGGTCGCTGAGGTGCGCCGCGCCGGAGCAGCGCCCGCAGCCGTGCCAGCAGCACAATGAACGCGACGGGTTTCGACAAATAGTCGTCAGCGCCCAAATCGAAGGCGTCGGTCTGGTCGTAGTCGCCGTCCTTGGCAGTCAGCATCAACATCGGTGTCCACACTTCGCGGGCGCGTAACGTGCGCAGCACCTCATAGCCGTTGAGGCCGGGAAGCATGATGTCCAGGACGATGACGTCGAACGCGTGTTCCGTTGCTTGCCACAGGCCGTCGACGCCGTTGTCGGCGTGCACCACAACGAAACCCTCTGCGCGCAGACCCATGGTGAGAGTGGCCGCGAACCGCGGTTCGTCCTCGACGATCAAGACCTTCACGATTGGTCATCCTCCACTCGTCGGCCAGGGTGTGCCAGAGGGCGGCGGTCCGCGAATCCCGGGGAAGGACGCGCCGACCGCCGCCCGCTGGTGGCCGGTGAACCTATGGGGTCGGCTGCACCGAAAAAGTCGGATCGGGTGTGTCGCCCGGCTCGGGCAGGTCGGGCTGATCCGGCACATCCGGGGTGTCACCGGCTTCCGGTAGATCAGGCTGACCCGGCACGTCGGGGCCGTTGCTCGTCGTCGGAGCCTGCGGGAGGGGACCGTTGATGGTGGCCGCAGTTGCGACCCCCGAACCTCCCACAAGCAGGGCCGCAGCCGCGATACCCGCAGCGATCACGTGACGCTTCACCATGTATTTCATCTCCTTTCGCCGACGTCGCGAGAGGTTGCGACGCCGTTGACACCACATTCGCAACGGCCCGCTGTGAGGACGCTGAGGTCATTCGGCCCGCGGAGAACCGGTCGGAGCACGCGGCAGACACGATGCAGGAGTCAGTGATCAGCGCAGAGTCCGACACCGGCATCGTCGTCGTCGGGATGCACACTTGACTGGGTGAGCACCGCCGAACCCCTCCTGACTCCCACCCTGGTCGTCGTCTGTGTGCTGATGGCGGTGCTGGCTGCCGTGGTGAACCGCATGGTCCTGCAGGGATCACCCTGGGCGGCGCCCACCGCGGCGATACGGGCCGCCGCCCAACTGGCTGCCGTGGCAACTGTCCTGGCGATTGCCTTACGGCAGTTGTGGTCGTCGGCCCTGGTTCTCGCAGTGATGTTCGCGGTCGCCTCGTTCACCGCCGCACGTCGCAGTCAGGCCCAGCATGGAGCGTGGTGGCTGGCGGCTGCGCTCGCTGTCGGAATGATTGCCGTCATTCCGCTGCTTCTGCTCACCGGCGTCGTACCACTCACCGGTGTTGCCGTGGTCCCGGTGTTCGGCATCGTGTTGGGCGGCACCATGACCGCGTCCGCGGTTGCCGCTCGGCGGGCACTCGACACCTTGGGGGAACGCCACGGAGAGGTGGAAGCCGCCCTCAGCCTCGGCCTCCCGGAACGCTTTTCGAGGATGTTGGTCATCCAGCGGCCCCTCTCGGATGCGCTGCTCCCAAACCTCGACCAGGCCCGCACCGCCGGATTGGTCACTCTGCCCGGCGCGTTCGTCGGCGTCCTCCTAGCGACGGGATCAGCCACTCAGGCCGGCGCAGTACAAGTCCTCGTCCTGATCGCGCTGCTGCTGGCACAGGTGTGCGGGGTGGCAGTGGTGGGTGAACTCATCGCCCACGGAGTGATCACCCGACCGGAACCGGCGCAGCCCCCTACCCCAGCCCGCGGTCGCAACGGTGCCCAAGGGGTGCTCCGTCAACGTCTCGGTCGACGATCGACGTTTCAGTCACGGCCTTCGACGTTATAGGGGCCCACTTTCCTATGACCGCCCGTGAGGTCGTTCGGCCAAGTGAACAGATGTCACCGCCGCCATCCTCTTGCCACGTCGGCACATCCAGTGCCCACCGGTGCAGGCACCCTTGACCGCAGCTGCTGGCATCCCTAGAGCAGGGTCCCGCAGACGAACACGTAGGGCGGCGCCGGTGCCTCGGCGTCGCGGTGATAGCGGTGCATCACGTCGCGGGCATCGGACGACGATGCGTCCCAATGCTGGCAACACAACCACCGAGCCACATCCGGTTCCGCTGTTGCCTCGACCGCGATCCGGCTGCCCCTCGCACTGTAGAGCGTGATCCGCTCCAACAGCGTGTCCCGGGTGTCATCGTCCAAGTCTGGAAGCAGACTCTCCACCACCCAGGCCGTCGGCTCATTGTGGTCGAAACCAGCCTCCCGCAACGCTTTCGGCCAGTCATCGGTCACCGCGGCAGGCACCGGCACGTACTTGGCGCCCAGCTGCGCATCGGAGGCGTCCATGGTCTTGGTCTTGTGCGCCAACACCGTCGACTCGTCGACATCGAAGACCACGGCGTCGCTGAGCCACGGCAGGCGCCACGCCCGGGTGTCCAGACCGGCGCCGAGCACCACCACCTGCGAAATGCCCGCGGCACCGGCAGCCAGGACGTAGTCATCGAACCACTTGGTGCGCGCCGCCGAGTAGCCCGGCCCCGCCGTAGGCAGGTCGACCTGCCCGGCGCCGGCCAGCAGCAGATGCGCATACGGATCGGAGAACAACGGGTGGTCCGCCTCGGTTTCCGCGGCGCGGACCGCGGCGACACTCAGAGCCGTGCGACCCTGCAGGTCACCGCTGGGGCGCATCATGGTCGCCGGGTTCCCGATCGTCGGCGAATTCATGCATCTCGTCGGTGGTCATCAGATCGTCGCGGATGTTCTGCTCCCGGTAGGCGAGTTGGCCCACTCTGTTGGCGATCACCGGGGCGGTGATCGCGGTGAACAACCCGGTCAGGATGAGCATGCCGACGTCGACATGACCGCGCAGCCGCAGCGCCGCGCCCAGCAGCACCAACAGCAGCCCCAGCACCTGAGGCTTGGTGGCCGCATGCATCCGGGACAGCGTGTCGGGGAAGCGGACCACACCGATCGCCGCCGTCAGCGCGAGCGCCGATCCGCTGAGAATCAGTACGGCGGCGGCGATGTCGAATCCGTTCACCGGGCCGGCCCCTTCTCCGCCGGGTCGGCGACGTCGGGCACGCGGAACCGGGCGACGCTGACGGAGCCGACGAACGTGATGAGCGCCAGCGCGGTCAGGCTGTAGGTGACCGTGGTGTCCAGACTGAACGCCGCCCACGTGCCGATCGCACACATCGCGACCGCCACCAGGGTGTCCAGCGCCACCAACCGGTCCAGCGTGGTCGGGCCCATCAGCATGCGGAGCATCGTCGCCAGCGCGGCCGCCGACAGCATGGCTCCCGCGGCGATCCAGACGACGGTCATGACGCGGCCTCCTTCTCTGCCACGGGTCGCCAGTCCGACTCTCGTTCGAAGGAGGCGACCAAGAGCTTCTGCAGACTGTCCACCTGCTTGTAGAAGCGTTGCACCGTGCGCTCATTGCCGACGTCGAGCACGTGCACGTAGATCATCCGGCGCGGCTGATCGATCTCGAGCACGATGGTCCCCGGCGTCAGGTTGATGATGTTGACCGCCAGCACCAGAACGAGATCCGACTTCAGCGCGAGGTGCGCTCGTAGCACCGCGGTCAGCGGCGGCGGTCCGGGTTTGAGCGCCAAAGCCGCCACCTGCACGGAAGAACTCAGCAGTCGGAAGATGATCGTGAAGACCAGACGCACCAGCGGGATCGGGTGCAGCCGGCCCTCCACGGGCACCGGCGGCAACGGCAGCAGCAGCGTGATCACCAGCGCGACCAGCAGGCCGGACAGGATGTTGGCCGCAGACACCGTGCCCCACAGCAGAACCCACACCAGGATCAGCCAGCACACCATCCAGACGCGCAGCGCGATCGTCCTCATCGAGTCGCACCCCCTAGCACCGCGCTGATGTACTGCCCGCGGTCCAGCACCTCGGCGGCTGCCCGCTCGCTGTAGGCGAAGATCGGTCCGGCGGCGACGGTCAGGGCCAACCCGACCGCGATCAGCGCACCCGTGGGTATCAGCATGCCGATCGGCATCTTGCCGACGTCGTCACGGTCGACGAACTCGATGTCGGCATCCTCGGGGCTGTCCAGCAGGGCCGTCGGCGCACCACCGGACAGATGGCCCTCCGGGGCGTCCTTGCGGGACCGCCAGAACGCCTTGGTCCACACCCGGGCGATGACGTAGAGGGTGAGCAGGCTGGTGATCACGCTGCCCGCCACCAGCATCCACGCCAAGACCGAGCCCGACTCCGAGCCCGCCTCCAGCAGCGCCACCTTGCCGATGAACCCCGAGAAGGGCGGGATGCCACCGAGATTGAGGGCCGGTACGACGAACACGAACGCCAGCACCGGGCTCGCCGCGGCCAGCCCGCCGAGGCGTTCCAGTGTCGAGGCGCCTGCCTGACGTTCGATCAGACCGACGACCAGGAACAGCGTGGTCTGCACCAGGATGTGGTGGGCGACGTAGTAGATCGCGCCTGACATCCCGAGCTGGTTGGACAGCGCGATACCGAACACCATGTAGCCGATGTGGCTGACGAGCGTGAAGGACAGCAGACGCTTGATGTCGCTCTGCGCGATCGCGCCGAGGATGCCCATCAGCATCGTGGCCAGGCCGGCGACCAGCAGGACGTTGTCCAGGGAGCCGCCGGGGAAGAGCAGCGAATGCGCCCGGATGATGGCGTACACACCGACTTTGGTCAGCAGGCCGGCGAAGACGGCGGTGACGGGAGCGGGCGCGGTGGGGTAGGAGTCGGGCAGCCACGTCGACAGCGGGAACACCGCGGCCTTGATGCCGAACGCGACGAGCAGTACCGCGAACAGTGCGGTGCGCGTGCCCTCGGAGACCCCGTCGAGCCGCACCGACAGCTCCGCCATGTTCAACGTGCCCGTGGTCGCGTACACCAGCGCGATGCCGAACAGGAACACCAGCGACGACACCATCGACACCATCACGTAGGAGATGCCCGCGCGCACGCGCTCGCGGCTCGCGCCGATGGTCAACAGCACGAAGCTCGCATTCAGCAGAACCTCGAATCCGACGAACAGGTTGAACAAGTCGCCGGCCAGGAACGCCATGAACACGCCCGCTGACAGCACCAGATACGTGGGCAGGAAGATCGACACCGGCTGGCGGCCGTCGCCGTCGCGCACGCCCTGCCCGATCGCGTAGAACACGACGGCGAGCAGCACGATCGACGAGACGACGAGCATCAGCGCGGAGAGCCGGTCGACGACGAGTGTGATGCCCAGCGGTCCCATCCCCGGCTCGGTGGGCCCCCATCCGCCGACCTGCAGCGCGATCGTGCCGTCGCGGTCGGCGAGGTACACCAGCACCGCCGACACGACGAGCACGGCACTGAGCGCGATCACCGCGATGATGCGTTGCAGCCGAGGCTTGCGGCCCGCGAGCAGCGTGACGGCGGCGGCCAGCATCGGGATCAACACGGGCAGCGGGGTGAAGACCGCGGCGAGATGAGCTCCGATCATCGGGACCCCTCGTAACCGGGTATCGCATCGAGTTCGTCGGGCAGATCGGTGTCGCGGGTGCGGTCGGGTTCCAGCCGGCCCTCGAGCTCCTCGCCCACCTCCGTGCCGGACTGCTGCGACACGCGAATGTCCTCGGGGTCGTTGCTGACCTCTTCGCGCGTGTTCAACCGGTAGGAGCGGTAGGTCAGCGCCAGCACGAACGCCGCCACGCCCATCGTGATCACGATCGCGGTCAGGATCAGGCCCTGCGCCAGCGGATCAGCGGTCGTGGTGTTGTCTCCGCTGGTGCGGCCACGGACCGGCGGATTGCCCGCGGAGCCGCCCACCGACAGCAGCAGCAGGTTGATCGCATTACCGATCAGCAGCAGCCCCAGCAGCATCCGGGTCAGATGCCGTTCCAGCAGCAGGTACACCCCGGCGGTGGTCAGGCCACCGATCATCACCAGCGAGATCACGTATGTCGTCATGACTGCCTCGCCCTGTCCGTACGTCGGGCCATCTCGCCGATCTCGTCGTCGATCTGCGCGCCCAGGCTGCGCAGAACGTCGAGCACCAGGCCGACCACGATCAGGTACACCCCCATGTCGAAGAACAGAGCGGTGACGAACTTGACCGTGCCCAGCACCGGGACGTCGACCTGGATGAGCGCCGACGACAACACCGGCGCCCCCAGGAGCAGCGACGCGGCGGCGGTGCCCGCCGACAGCGCCAGACCTGCGCCCAAGATCTTGCCGGCGTCCAGCGGCAGCGCCTCACCGAGTTCGTAGCGGCCGCCGGCCAGATACCGCAGCACCAGCGCGAGCCCGGCCATCAGACCGCCCGCGAACCCGCCGCCCGGCGTGTTGTGGCCCGCGAAGAAGAAGTACGCCGACAGCACCATCATCACCGGGAAGATCAGCCGCGTCGCGACCTCCAGGACCAGTGAACGGTTACGCGGATCGCGCAGCTCGCTGCCCCGCAGCCACGTCACCTCGCCCGCGGCCGGGCTGTTGTGCGAATACACCGCGAGCCTGCCGATGTCGGGCTGCCCGGCGTCGGCCACCCGCGGGGCCGCCCCGAAGCGACGGTTACGGAAGACCATCGACGCCACCCCGGTGGCCGCCACCAGCAGCACCGAGATCTCCCCGAGGGTGTCCCAGGCGCGGATGTCGACGAGCAGCACGTTGACGGTGTTCGCGCCGTGGCCGCGCAGATACGCCGCGTCGGGCAGCAGTTCGGCGATCGGTCGACCCGATCGGGCCGCCATCGCGAACGCGGCCAGCACGGTCACCGTCGCACCGACTGCGACGGCCAATGCGGCCCGGGGAACACGGAAGCGGCGGATGTCCGCGCCGCCGGTCTCGGCGGGCAGCACGCGCAGCACGAGCACGAACACCACCAGCGTCAGCGTCTCCACCAGAAACTGCGTCAGCGCCAGATCCGGGGCGCCGTGGAACGCGAAGATGACACCGCAGCCGTAGCCGGTCACCCCGACCAGCAGGACGGCGGCCAACCTGTTGCGCATCACGCACGCGGCGAATGCGGCCGCCAGCATCACCAGACCGACGATGGCCTGCGGCGCCGATTCCCACAGCTCGAAGTCGGGACGATCCCGGGCGCCGAGCGCCAGCACCGCCAACGGGAGGAGCACCAGGGTGGTCAGAATGACCGACTGCGTAGCGGGGATGGAGCCGCGCTGGGTGACCGCGGTCAACCGCACCGACATCACGTCCGCGCCGCGCAGCACCGCGTCGTAGATGCGATCGGCGTTGGCCAGCGGCAGGAAACCGAGCCGGGCGCGCCGCATCCGGCTGCGGCCCGCGTACATCGCGGTACCGGTCACGAGCACCAACACCGACAGCAGCAGCGGAAGGTTCACCCCGTGCCACAGGGCCAGGTGGTAGTCGGCCTCGTAGCCGGCGGGGTCGGGCACCTGGTCGGCGTAATCGCTGAGCACGTGGTCGAGCCCGGTCGGCCACACGCCGAACGCCAGCCCGGCCGTCGCCAGGATCGCCGGCGGGAGCAGGAACGGCGTTTCCGGGCGGTGCATCTCCTTCACCCGTGTACTCGGCTGCGGCAGACCCTTGCGCCCGAACGCGCCGAACACGAAACGCAGGCTGTAGGCGGTCGTCAGCACCGAACCGCACACGATCCCGGCCAGCACGAACGGCGCGGCAGCACCCAGCGTCGGGCTGTGCAGCACGGTCTCGAAGTCGGCCTCCTTGGCGACGAATCCGAGGAACGGCGGCAGCGCCGCCATGCTGGCCGCCGCGGCGCACCCGATGACGAGCAGCGGTTTACTGCGGTCGCCGAGCCACGCGAGCCTGCGGATGTCGCGGGTGCCGGTGGCGTGGTCGATGATCCCGACGACCATGAACAGCGTCGCCTTGAACAGCGCATGCGCACACAGCATCGCCAGCCCGGCGAGCATCATCTCGCTGCCGCCGGCGCCGACCATCAACGTGATGAAGCCCAGCTGGCTGACCGTGCCGAACGCCAGAATCAATTTCAGGTCGTACTCGCGCAGCGCTCGCCAGCCGGCCAGCAGCATGGTCAGCAGGCCCAGCCCTACCACCGTCGGACGCCACTCGGGGGAGTCGGAGAACCCCGGCGTCAGCCGTGCGATCAGGTAGACGCCGGCCTTGACCATCGCGGCGGCGTGCAGATACGCGCTGACCGGGGTCGGTGCCGCCATCGCGCCGGGCAGCCAGAAGTGCAGCGGCACGATCGCCGACTTCGACAGGGCGCCGATGAGGACTGCCACGATCGCCACCGACGCGGCCACCCCGGTGGGCGGATTCGCGACCAGTTCGGAGAGCAGGAACGTGCCGGCGCGGTTGCCCAGGATGACGATCCCGACCAGCATCGCCAGCCCGCCGAACGTCGTCACCAACAGCGCCTGCGTGGCCGCGCGGCGACTCATGGCGCGCTCGGCGTAGTGGCCGACCAGCAGGAACGACAAGACGGTCGTCGTCTCCCAGAACACGTAGAGGACCAACATGTTGTCGCTGGTCACCAGGCCGAACATGGCGCCGGAGAACGCGACCAGCTCCGCGGCGAAGCTCGGCAGCCGCTTCTCGGTGTGCCCGTCGTGGTGGTGGAAGTAGTCGGCGCAGTAGAACAGCACCAGCGCACCGATGCCCAGCACGAGCACGCTCATGATCGCGGCGAGCGCGTCGAAGCGCAGCGTGATGTCCATCGACAGGCCGGGCACCCACGAGACAGTCAGCCCCTGCGCCGGGCCGCGGCCCGGCCAATGTCCGGCGACCCAGACCAGAGAGCCGAGCGGGACCAGCGCGAGCGGATAGAACGCGCGACGACCGAAACGGTGGACGAGAACGGGCGCCAACAGGGTGGCCACTGCGTGCGCAGTGAGGATGGCGAGCATGGCTCCGTTTCGTCGTGATCGGCGGGGCCCCAGTCTACGGGGCGCACGTCACGCGCTCGTGTCGGCGCTCTGCGGCCCGCTCAGCGTCCGGTGACCATCACCTCGATGCGATCCTCGCCGTCCGGCCCGCACACGAACAGGATCTCGTCGCCGTCGCGCAACACGTCCGCGGCCTCCGGAACGATCAGCCGGTTCCCCCGCAGCACCGTCACCAGAGCACTGTCCCGCGGCATCGCCAGATCGCCGACCCGCCGCCCGACCAGCGGGCTGCCCGCCGGCAGCGTGAACGACGCGACGTTCGCGCTGCCCTCCCCCCGCAGTTCCCGGGGACCGCGGCCCAGCGCCATCAACCGCACGATGTGGCCGACGTCGATCGCGCCCTCGACGGCCGCGACCATCGCCACCGGCGTCGACACCGCCACGTCGATGCCCCACCCGTCGGTGAACAACCACTCGTTGCGGGCGTCGTTGATGCGGGCCACCACGCGCGGAATGCCGAATTCGCTCTTCGCGAGCAGGGCCATCGCGAGGTTCGCCTTGTCGTCGCCGGTCGCGGCGATCGCGACATCGCAGATGTGCATCTCGGCCTCCTCGAGGGAGGACACCTCGCACGCGTCGGCCAGGAACCACTCCGCACCCGGCACCGTGGCCGGTTCGTACCGGTGGAACTCCTTTTCGATGAGCAACACCTTGTGGCCGTAGTCGACCAGTTCCTGGGCCACCGAGCGGCCCACTGCACCCGCCCCGGCGATCGCGATCCGCATGGACACGACTGTGCTGATTTACTGACTGCGACACAAGTGCCTGCAGCGAGGAAACAGTGACACTGCACGAGCTGTACGTGGCGCTGTTCATCGGGGGCCTGGTGCTGCTGGCGAGCATCGCCGCCACCAGACTGGCCACCGGAGCCGGCTTACCGAGCCTGCTGCTGTTCCTCGGCGTCGGCGTGCTGGTCGGCGAGGACGGCCTCGGTCTGGCCTTCGACAACGCTCAGCTGGCCCAGGATCTGGGCACCGCGGCGCTGGGCGTGATCCTCGTCGAGGGCGGTCTGACCACGCGATTCGCCGACATCCGCAAGGTGCTGGCGCCCGCCAGCGTGCTCGCGACGGTCGGCGTTCTGGTCAGCACGCTGATCACCGCCCTGGCGGCGCATCTCCTGCTCGGCATGTCCTGGCAGCTGGCGCTGCTGCTCGGGGCGATCGTGTCGAGCACCGACGCCGCGGCGGTGTTCTCGGTGCTGCGGGTCGTCCCGCTGCCGCGCCGTCTCGGCGGCCTGCTGGAAGCCGAGTCCGGATTCAACGACGCGCCCGCGGTGATCCTGGTGCTGCTGTTCAGCGTCACCCCGCTGGTGCTCGAGCCCGTCACCGTGGCCGGAACCCTGATCTACGAACTGGGGATCGGCGCCGCGATCGGGCTCGGGTGCGGGTTCTTCGGCGCGATGGCGTTGCGCCGCACCGCACTGCCCGCGGCCGGTCTCTACCCGTTGGCGACGTTCGGGCTGGGCATGTTGGCGTTCGCGGCCGCCGGCTCGGCGCACGCGAGCGGGTTCCTGGCCGCCTATCTCGCCAGCGTGGTGCTCGCCAATTCCGGTCTGCCACACCGCTCGGCCACCCGCTCCTTCGCCGAGGGGTCGGGCTGGCTGGCGCAGATCGGGCTGTTCGTGATCCTCGGTCTGCTGGTCTCGCCCGCCGAGTTGCTCGACGAGCTGGTGCCCGCGATCGTGATCGGCCTGGTGCTTCTGGTGCTGGCCCGCCCGGTGTCGGTCATCGTGTCGCTGATCGGTTTCCGGGTGGCCTGGCGCGAGCAGGCGTTCCTGTCCTACGCCGGGCTGCGCGGTGCCGTGCCCATCGTGCTCGCGACGTATCCGATCGTGGCGGGGGTGCCCGACAGCGGACGGCTGCTCAACATCGTGTTCATCCTCGTCGTGGTGTTCACCCTGGTGCAGGGGCCGAGCCTGCGGCGGGTCGCCGAGTGGCTCGACCTGATTCCGCGCGACACCACCCGCGAGATCCAGGTCGACGCCGCACCGCTGGACGTGCTGGGCGCCGAGCTGATGACGATGACGGTCGCGCCGGGATCGCGGTTGCACAACGTCACGGTTCTCGAGTTGCGGCTGCCTGATCCGAGCGTGATCACGTTGATCATCCGCGGCGGCCGCGCGTTCGTGCCGGAACCGCTCACCCGGCTGCAGATCGGCGACGAGGTGATGATCGTGACGACGACGGCGACGCGGGACGAGGCGGAGCGGCGACTGCGTGCGGTCAGCCGTCGCGGGAAGCTGGCGTACTGGTTCGACGAGTACGGCGAGCCGGGGTAGATCACTCGCTGTCGGTGCTGCTCGCCGTTGCGGCTCTCTCGGTCCTCTCCGCCTTGCGTGCCTCGCGGGCCTCCCGGCGTTGCTCGCGCTTCTCGGCGTTTTCGGCGCGCATGTCAGCCCTCTTCTCGGCGCGCTCAGCCTTCTTCGCCTGCCACTGTGTGGCGACGGAGTCGCGGTTCGGCACCGTTGTGTCGTCGTCGGCGCTGGTCACTTCGGGCGGGTCGCGGTCCGGCACCGTCAGCGGGAAGCCCTTCCGGGGTGAATCGGCGTCTTCCCAGCGGGCTGGTCTGTCCAGGGGCGGGCGATCGATCGCAATCGCCTCGGTGTTTCCGCTCAGCGAGAGCTCATCGATGACGACGAACAAACCAGACAGGGCGACGTCGAAGGCGAAGTCGCCGACGTTGCGGAGCAGTCCCTCGCCTCGCAACACATCGGTCCCGTTGAACACCGCACTGGCAGAAACACTTTCGATCAGGTTCAGGCCGATGTAGAGCTGTTTGCCGAGGTAGCCGAGGCTGTTCAGGACGGGTGTCGCGCCGCGGCGGATCAAGACGGTGAGATCGATGAAGGCGTCGTCGATCTGGTCGGTGACGGCGGCCAGCTGGACGGCGGGAGCCGAACGCACCGGTACGGCTCGTTCGACCGGCGCTGCCGGCGCTACCAGTACGGTGGCTCCCACCACCGCGGCCGCCGACACCAGGCTCATTCTCTGAACAACACTCATGATGGGACCCCCCTCGTCCTGTGAGCTGCCTCACAGAAAACGGTAAGCCTCTGGCATGGCAAAGGCAAGAGGGAGTTATCGACCCAGTTCAGCGTGCGTCTGCGAAGGCCCGCAGCGACGCCACCTGCGCCGCGTCCAGCGACGGTCGCACCGCCTCGCGGGCCGCAGCCACGTCGGCAGCGGTCACGTCCGCGGCGTCGATGGACCGGCGCATCGCGGTGAGCGCCGCCTCGCGCAGCAGCGCCACACAGTCCGCCGCGCTGTACCCGTCGAGCTCGGCGGCGAGCGCATCGAGGTCGACCGCGTCCGCACCGTCTGTGGCCAGCGGCACCGACTTGCCCGCCGTGCGAAGAATCTGCGCCCGCGCCTCCGCGTCGGGCGGCTCGACGAACACCAGCTTCTCCAACCTGCCGGGCCGCAGCAGCGCCGGGTCGATCAGATCCGGTCGGTTCGTCGCACCCAGCACCACGACGTCGCGCAGCGGCTCGATCCCGTCCAGCTCGGTGAGCAGCGCGGCCACCACGCGATCGGTCACCCCGGAGTCGAAGCTCTGCCCGCGCCGCGGCGCCATCGCGTCGATCTCGTCGAGGAACACCAGCGATGGCGCGGAATCCCGTGCCCGGCGGAACAATTCGCGGACCGCTTTCTCCGAGGAGCCGACCCACTTGTCCATCAACTCAGCGCCTTTGACCGCGTGCACACTCAGCCGTCCCGAACTCGCCAGCGCGCGAACCACATACGTCTTGCCGCAGCCGGGCGGCCCGTACAGCAGCACGCCGCGCGGCGGCTCGACCCCGAGCCGGGCGAACGTGTCGGGATGCTGCAGCGGCCACAGCACCGCTTCGGTGAGCGCCTGCTTGGTGGCCACCATGTCGCCGACGTCGTCGAGCGTGACCGAGCCGACCGAGATCTCCTCGGCGGCTGACCGGGACAGTGGTCGGATGACGCCCAGCGCCCCGACGAGATCCTCCTGCCGCAACTCGGGTGAGGCATCGCTGTCACTGGCCCGCGCCGCCGCGCGCAACGCAGCCTCGCGCACCAGCGCAGCCAGATCGGCGACCACGAAACCCGGTGTGCGCTCGGCGATCTCCTTCAGATCGAGGTCGGTTGCCGGGACGTCGCGCAGCAGGACCTCGAGCAACTGTTCGCGCACGCCCGCGTCGGGCAGGCTCAAGCCCAGCTCGCGGTCACACAGGTCAGGGGCGCGCAGCCGTGGATCGACGGCGTCGGGCGCCCCGGACGTCGCGATGAACGCCACGCCGGAAGTGGCCACTGCCGAACGCAATTCGGCGAGGATGAGGGTCGCCACCGGCTCCGGCGGAACGGGCAGCAATGTGTCGACATCGGTGATGAGGAGTACGCCGCCGCCGTCGCGCACCGAGCGGACTGCCGAGGCGACGGTGGTCAGCCGATCCTCGGCACGCAGTGAGCCCACCTCGGGTCCGTCGAGTTCGATCAGGCGCCGGCCGCTGCACACCGTCCTGACCAACCGGGCCTTGCCGACGCCGGCGGGCCCGGAGACGAGAACACCGAGATTCGCGGTGGCGCCGAGGGTGTGCAGTAACTCGGGCTGATCCAGGGCTAGCTTGAGCCATTCGGCCAGCCGACCGGCCTGCGTGTGGGCGCCCTTGAGGTCATCGATACTCGAGGTGGGCGCGGCCGACACCGACCGCGTCTCCGTCGCCGGCGTGGGCACCGACCCGTTCTGCGTGGTGCCGCTGGGGGAGCCCCAGCAGACCAGCGAATTCGGTTGCACGCTCACCGGTCCCGCGGGATCGACCTCGGTGACAGTCAACAACTCCGAGGTCCACACGATGCCGACGGACGCCGCCAACGCAGCCGTCGCCGCCGAGGTCGAGGTGCCCGGTCCCAGGTCGCGCGGCAGCAGCGACACGGTGTCGCCGACCGTCATCACCTTGCCCAGCAGCGCCTGTCGCAGCGTGGCCGGGGTGATCGAGCGGCTCGCCAGGTTGGACCCGGTCAGCGTCACCGACCGGGCCCCGTACACGGTGGCGGCCGCGACGAGCACCGGGGTGTCCTCCCGCAGTCCGGCATTGCTCAGCGTGACGTCGTCGAGGAGCGCGGTGCCGGCAGGGACGCCGTCGGGCGCGGTGCCGACCACCGCGGCGGTGGTGCGCGATCCCGTCAACGACACCGCATCCCACTCACGAATGCCCAGCGCGGCAATCGCTTCCGGATGCAGCCGGACCACGCCGCGGCGAGAGTCCAGCGCCGAGGTGTTCAACCGCGCGGTCAGCGTCAGCTGGGCCATGTCAGCTCCGGGGTGGTCGGCGCAGGCCCAGCCGCATCATCGAGCGACGGTGCGGCTGCGCCCGCCGGATCGCCCGCCGCGCGGCCCGCTGCTGCCGCGGCTTGTCGTCCCACACCTCAGGGTGAGCGGCCAAGAAGCGCCGGGTCCGCATCGCGAACGGGATGTGCAAGAGGTAGCCGATGACGATCAGCAGAATCACGACGTAGCCGTACAGGATCGACGCGGCGACTCCGATGGCGAGGAGTGCCAGCAGCGGTGCGACCGCGTTCGGGGGTACGGAGAACGTGTGGATCTTGCGCATCGGCAGCGTGCTGACCACCAGCAGCGACACCACGATCATCCAGATCACCACTGCCGGTTCGGATGTCCACCACCCGTCGCCGAACTGCATCTTCGCTGCCAGCGGCGCAATCGCGACGATCGCGCCGGCCGGGGCGGGCATGCCGACGAAGAACTTCTTCTCGTAGTCCGGCTGGTCGAGGTCCAGCATCGCGTTGAACCGGGCCAACCGCAGCACGATGCACACCGCGTACAGCAGCACCACGATCCAGCCCACCCGCGAATGCGACAACAGCGTGCCGTAGACGATGAAGGCAGGTGCCACACCGAAATTCACCGCGTCGGCCAGGGAGTCGATCTCCTCGCCCATCCGCGACGTGGCGTTCAGGGCTCGCGCGGTGCGTCCGTCGAGGGCGTCCAGGATCGCGGCGATGGCCAGGAACGCCATCGCCTCGGTGGGCCGATCGTCGAGCGCGAACTTCACCGCACTCAGGCCCAGGCAGATCGCGGCGACCGTCATCGCGCTGGGCAGGATCTTGGCGCTGACCACCGGCGCTTTCAGCCGCGGCTTGCGTGGCTTCACGGCAGTTCGGCCAGCACGGTTTCGCCGGCCAGGGTGCGCTGGCCCACCGAAACCAGCACCCGGGACCCGGCGGGCAGGTAGGTGTCCAGCCGCGAGCCGTACCGGATCAGGCCGTAGGTGTCGCCGATGCCGATGTGTTCACCTGGGGAGACGTTGCAGACGATGCGGCGGGCCAGCAGACCGGCGATCTGCACGGCGATCACCTGCTGCCCCTCCGGGGTGCGGATCACCACGCTGTTGCGCTCGTTGTCCGCGCTGGCGGCTTCCAGTTCCGCCGAGACGAACAGGCCGGGGCGATGCAGCACGGTCACCACCTCGCCGCCGACGGGCGCGCGCTGTACGTGGGCGTCCAGCAGCGACAGGAAGATGCTGATCCGCGGCAACGGCTCTGCGGGCAGCCCGAGTTCGCTCGGCGGAACCTCCTCGCCGACCAGGCAAATCAGCCCGTCGGCGGGGGCGACGACGACGCCGGGGCGCGTCGGTGGGGTGCGGGGCGGATGCCGGAAAAAGGCGGCGTTGGCGGCGGCGGAGGTCAGTCCGGCGCGACGGACGAAGCGGTTCCGGCGTCCGACCAATGCCACGGCCAGGCTGGCGCCGACGAACGGCAGGCCTGCGGGATGCATCGGGGGAACGGACGTGCGGATCAGCGCCGCCAGCCGCGCGGGGCCTGTCTTGAGGTCGGGGCGTCTGGCCATCGTGGGGCCAATAGTACGGTGACGCTCCCTAGCGCAGGTCCCACACCTGCACGCGACTTCCCGACGCCACCTCGGAGGTGTCCTCGTCGATCTCCAGCAGGCAGTTCGCCGAGGCCAGCCAGCGCAGGTGATGCGACGCGGGCGGCCCGTAGCTGGTGACCGTGTCGGTCACCGGGTCCAGCACTCCGCGCCGGAACTGCCGCTTTCCGCGCGGGGAGGTGAGGTCTTCGGTGAGCATCGCGGTGCGCCGCGGCCGCTCCGGCTGCGACAACCCCATCGCGGTTCGCAACGCGGGCCGGACGAACACCTCGAACGAGACCAGCGCGCTGACCGGATTGCCCGGCAGCGTGACGGCAGGGGTTCCGTCGATCGCGCCGGCACCCTGCGGCATCCCGGGCTGCATCGCGACCTTGACGAATTCGACCCCGCCGGACGGCCCGCTCAGAGCGTCTTTGACCACCTCGTAGGCGCCGGCGCTGACGCCACCTGTGGTCAGGATCAGGTCCGCCTGACCTGCGTGGGCGCGCAGCGTCGCCCGGAAGGCGTCGACGTCGTCACCGGTGGTGGGGGAGGCGACCACGTCGGCGCCGGCGTCGCGGACCGCGGCGGCCAGCATCACGCCGTTGGATTCGTAGATCTGCCCCGGGGCCAGCTCGGTGCCCGGCGCCACCAGCTCGGTGCCCGTCGAGACGACCAGCACCCGCTGGCGCGGCGTGACAACCAACGTCTGCAGCCCGAGCGCTGCGGCCAGGCCGAGCGCGGCCGGCGTCAGCACCTGACCGGCCTGCAGGACCGTGGCGCCGGCGGTGACGTCCTCGCCCGCGCGTCGGATGTGCTGGGCCTCGCGGGCCGCGGCGCGGATGGTCACCGTGTCGGTGGCGCCGTCGGTGGCCTCCACGGGAACCACCGCGGTCGCCCCGTGGGGCAGCGGCGCACCGGTCATGATGCGGTGCGCGGTGCCGGGCTGCAGGGTCGGGATGTCCGTGCGGCCGGCGGGAATGTCCTCGGCGACGGGCAGACGTACCGGGGTGGCGTCCGAAGCTGTCGCGACGTCGGCGGCCAGCACCGCGTATCCGTCCATCGCCGAGTTGTCGAAGCCGGGCAGCGACAGCGGTGCCACCACCTCCTCGGCGAGCACCAGGCCCAACGCGTCGGCCAGCGGCAACGCCTTGGGCGGCCGCGCGGTGATCAGCGATCCGACCAGCCTGCGGTGCTCATCGACACTGCGCATCAGACCGGGTAGCTCACGCCTGTGAGCTCCTCGGACACTGCCCACAGCCGCTGCTGGATCGCGACGTCGTGTGACTTGCGAGTGGACTGCACGAGCACCGGGTGCCCGACGAGCTCGCGGAAACCGGACGGCCCGTAGTACTGGCCCCCGCGCACCTGTGGATCGGTGGCCGCGCGCAGCGTGGCCAGCGCACCCACGGCCGGGCTGTTGGTCACCAGGCCAGCCAGCGCCGAGAAGCCGGGGAGGCCCGAGCCCGGGACATGGCGCATCAGCTCGGTGTTCGAGATGCCCGGGTGGGCGGCCACGGCGATGGTCTTCGCGCCGGCGGCGGCGAGCCGGCGCTGCAGCTCGTAGGTGAACATCAGGTTCGCGAGCTTGGACTGGCCGTACGCCGCGACCCGGTTGTAGCTGTGCTCCCACTGCAGATCGTCGAAGTGGATGTCGGCCTGGATGTTGTGGGCGATGCTCGCGACCACCACGACCCGGGATCCCTCGACGGAGAGCAGATGGTCGAGCAGCAGCCCGGTGAGCGCGAAGTGCCCGAGGTGGTTGGTGCCGAACTGCAGCTCGAAGCCGTCGGCGGTGACCTGCTTGGGCGGATACATCACCCCGGCGTTGTCGAGGAGCAGATCGATCGTCGGGTGGGCCGTGCGCAGCGCCTCGGCGGCGGCGCGCACGCTGGCCAGTGAGGTCAGATCCAGCTCCTGGACCTCGACCTGAGCACCGGCGTGCGCCTGGCGGATTCGGTCGGCGGCCTGGTTGCCTTTGGCCAGGTCACGCACGGCGAGCACCACCCGGGCGCCGCGGCCGGCGAGGACGAGGGCGGCTTCGTAGCCGATGCCCGAGTTCGCGCCGGTGACGACGGCGACGCGGCCGGACTGGTCGGGGACGTCGGATGCGGTCCATTTCGCGCTCATGGCATCACCCTAGGGGGTTGGCTGGTGCCCTCACGCCGTAGTCGAACACCCGCGTCATCTCGCCCACCCCCGCCGTCGCCGGGGTCATGTCCAAGGGGTCGAGGTGAACCTGGATCAGCGTGAAGCGCTGCGAGGCCGCGGCGGCGTCGAACGCGGCCGACAGCTCGGCCCCGGTCCGGCAGGAGCGCAGGAGCACCGTGTCCTCGTCGGCCCCGAACGCCCGCGGCAGTTCGGTGTAGCGCCATGCGGCGACGTCGTTGTAGGGACTGCGGACACCCATGATCGCGCGCTCGATGGTGTAGCCGCCGTTGTCGAGCAGCACGATGATCGGCGTCAGGCCCAGGCGCAGGATCGTCGACAGTTCCTGCGCGGTCACCTGGAACGAGCCGTCACCGACGCACAGCACGTGCCGCCGCTGCGGAGCGGCCAGTGCCGCCCCGAGCAGCGCGGGTAGCGCGTAGCCGATCGACCCCCAGCTGGTCTGGTTCACGTATCGCAGCCCGTGGGGCAGCCGCAGCCCGGAGGTGTTCTGACCGGAGGTGCCGGTCTCGGCGACCAGGACGTCGTCGGGCCTGAGGAATCCAGCCAACGCGTCGAAGAAGCTGCGTTGCGTCAGGGACTCGTCGGGGGACGGGGCGGCCGGTGGTGCGGTGTTCGGCGCGGGGGGTGCGGGAGCCGGCGTGCGGCCCGACACCGCCGCCAGGACGTCGGCCGTGTCGGTGCCGTAGAACACCTGCGTGCCGCTCGCGACGGCGTCGGCGCTCAATCGTACGTGCGGCCGACTGCGGTAGTCCAGCGTGAAACCTGCTGTGGTGACGTCTGTTTCGGTCAGGTCACAGCTGATCAGCAGGTCGGCGTCGCGGAATGCCTGCTGCGCCCGCTCGGAGCCGGGCAGCAGCCCGAGGTACCGCGAAGCGTCCGGGTCGGCGGTGTGCGCCGCGGGGACGGTGCAGGTGTACGGCACGCCGTGCGCGGCGCAGAACGCCTCGATGGCGGGCATGAGTCCCCGGCGGACCGCGGGCAGGTCGATCACGAGCAGTGGCGTGCGCGCCTCGGCGAGTGCCTCGCTCAGCACGGCTGCCGCCTCATCGGACGCCGTCGAACCATCCGGGGATTCCGGGTCCAAAGAGGTTGTCGGAACGGTGATCTCGACGTGGCTGAGATCCGACGGGAGTTCGAGACGCACGGGCCGGCGGGTGCGGAGCGCGGTCAGCAGCGCATGGTCGATGACCTCGACCGCGGTGTGCGGTGTGATGGTCTCGGTGTAAGCGGTGAATTCGGCGAAGGCCCGGTGCACGTTGCGGTATCCGCCGTCGAGCAGGCTGTGATGGAGCCGCAGACCGTCGCGGGTGGCGTGCAGCGGCGGGGACCCCGACAGGTGGATCAGCGGAATGTGCTCGCAGTAGGCGCCCGCGACGCCGTTGAGTGCGCTGAGGCAGCCGACCCCGTAGGTGGTGAGCAGAACGCCGGGCCGGCCGCCGCGGGCATGCCCGTCCGCGGCATAGGCGGCATTGAGTTCGTTGCAGGTGCCGACCCAGGAGAGGTCGGGATCGGCTTCGATCTGTTCGAGGAACGACAGGTTGTAGTCCCCTGGCACGCCGAAGACGTGCGTAGTGCCGATGTCGCGCAGCCTGCGCAGCAGGAACTCGCCGATCCGTTGGTGTGTGCTCATGACTTCCCCGTTCCCCTCTGTTACCCGCGGCCGATGGTGCGGCCCGCAACTCGCCCGGTGAACAGGCAGCCGCCGACGAAAGTGCCTTCCAGAGAACGCTGTCCGTGCACGCCTCCGCCGCCGAACCCGGCGGCCTCACCCGCGGCGAACAGGCCGGCGATCGGTGTGCCGTCCTCGCGCAGCACGCGCGCATCGGTATCGGTGAGCAAGCCGCCCAGCGTCTTGCGTGTGGTGATGCGCAACCGGACCGCGATCAGCGGCCGGTGCCGCGGATCGTCGATGGGTGAAGGCACGGCGATGCGGAACCGATCGGGCAGGTAGCGGCGCGCGTTGCGGATCGCCGCGAACTGCGGGTCCTTGCTGTAGGCGTTGACCGCCTGCGCATCACGGGCACGGATCTCGCGGGCCACAACCTGCGGGTCGACCGGTGCGACGCCGGGCACGGCGTTCATCCCGTCGACCAGCTCGGCAACCGACGACGCGGTGACGAAATCTTCGCCCTCGTCGAGGAATCGTTGCCACAGAGGCGAGATGGAGGGTCGCACAGTACCTTTGGCGGCCAGCCACGGGTGTCTGCCGGTGACTGCCGGGTTGAGTTCCTGACCCGACATCCCGAATTCCTTGCGGAAGATCTCGCTGTTCATGATCAGCCATGAGTGGCCGAATCCGGAGGCGACGACGTGCCGGACCGCGCCCACGGTGTCGAAGTTCGGGTACAGCGGCGGCGGGAAGCGCACCCCTGCGCCGTCGAGCCACAGCGCGGACGGGCCTGCGGTGACATGGATCCCGTGATCGGCCCAGACGGGGTCGATGTTGCGCACCCCGTCGGGGTAGAACCACAACCGGTCCTCGTTGGCGACCGCCGCCCCCGCCCGCCGGGCGGTGTCGAGCATGTGGCCGTCGACGTAGGCGGGATTGCCGCACAGCATGTCCGTCGGCTCGGAACCGAAACTGCGCGTGAACAATTCACGGACCCGGTGCGGGTTGCCGCCGACACCGCCGGTGGCCAGGAGCACCGCAGGCGCGTGCAGGACGAACTCGCCGACGGCATCTGGCGTCGATGCGGCGCCGCGCGGGCCTGCCGAGGCGGCCAGGCGCGTCCCCCGCACCCCGGACACCGCGCCGCCGTCGAGCAGGATCTCCTCGACCCGATGCCGGTGGAGCCGCCGAATGCGGCCGGCGGCGACGGCCGACCGCACCCGGGCGGCGAAGATCTCGACGAGCCCCGGCCCGGTACCCCAGGTGATGTGGAACCGCGGCACGCTGTTGCCCGAGCCGAGCGCGCCGTGCCCGCCGCGCTCCGGCCACACCGGCAGGGGATAGGCGCGCCAGCCGAGCCCGCGCAGCCAACGGCGCTTCTCGCCGGCGGCGAACTCGACATAGCGGGCCGCCCAGCGGCGGGCCCACAGGTCTTCTGGACCGTCGGTGAACTCGGCCGAACTCCACCAGTCGCGCAACGCCAGATCGGGGGAGTCCTTGACGCCCAGGCGGCGCTGCTCAGGGGTGTCGACCATGAACAATCCGCCGTAGGACCAGAAGGCCTGACCGCCCTCGTCGGCCGGGCCCTGTTGATCGCACAGGATGACCGACCGCCCGGCCTCGGCGATCTCGGCCGCCGCCACCAACCCGGCCAGACCGTGACCGATGACGATCGCGTCCGCCGACTGGGTTGTCATTGCGTCGAACCCTAGTGTGAACCGGCACGCAGGGCCTACGGGTTGCGCACATCCGGCGGCCGTTTACTGTCGCACCATGGCGATCGGTGGAGTGCTGTTCGACATCGACGGCGTGCTGGTCACCTCGTGGCAACCGATCCCCGGTGCGGCCGAGACGCTGCGCACGCTCAACGAGCACCAGGTGGCGTGCGCGTATCTGACCAACACCACCACGCGGACGCGGGCCCAGATCGCCGAGCTGCTGACCGACGCGGGCATGGCGGTGCGCGCCGACGAGGTGATCACGGCCGCGGCGCTGACCGCTGACTACGTCCGCGACCGCTATCCCGACGCGCGCTGCTTCCTGGTCAACAGCGGGCAGATCGGTGAGGACATGCCGGGCATCGACCTCGTCTACTCGACCGATTTCACCGGCCCGCAGGCCCCGGAGGCGCCGGACGTGGTGCTGCTCGGTGGGGCGGGACCCGAATACACGCACGAGACGCTGTCGTGGGTCTACGACTGGATGGCCCAGGGCGTGCCGGTGGTCGCGATGCACCGCAGCACCGCGTGGACCACCACCGACGGGTTGCGCGTCGACACCGGCATGTACCTGATCGGCATGGAGGAGACGTCCGGGCGCAAAGCGACCGCGGTGGGCAAGCCGGCGCCCGAGGGCTTCCTGTCCGCCGCGGGCCGGCTCGGCGTCGACCCCGACGAGATGTACATGGTCGGCGACGACCTCAACAACGACGTGCTCGCCGCGCAGGTGGTGGGTATGACGGGCGTGCTGGTGCGCACCGGCAAGTTCCGACAGGACACGTTGGACCGTTGGGCCGCAGACGAATTCGCGATGCAGCCCAACCACGTCATCGATTCGGTGGCCGACCTGCCGACATTGCTCGATCTCTGAAGCGATGACTTTCGCGCGGTCGCGGGGTCTCATCCTCATGACCGACACACTGATCCTCACCATCGACGTCCACGCTGAGCTCGCCGCGGTGTTCGCGGTATTGGCCGACCCCGCCAACCACCCCGCGATAGACGGGACCGGCTGGCTGCGCGAATCTCTGGACCCCGGTCCGGTGACCGGAAAGGGGCAGATCTTCCGGATCCGGATGTACCACGACAACCATCCCGACGGGTACTACGACATGGCCAACAAGGTCATCGCGTTCGAAGCCGACCGGACGGTCGCCTGGGAGCCCGGGCAAGCCGGCGCCGATGGTGAGCTCGAATTCGGCGGGTGGACATGGCGTTACGACCTCGAACCGGTCGGGCCCGGGCAGACCCGGGTGCGCCTGACCTACGACTGGTCGCGCGTGCCGGCGCAGCTGCGCGAGCACATCACGTTCCCGCCGTTCCCGACCAGCTACCTGGAGGGCTCGCTGCAGAATCTGTCGACCCTGGCCTCAGGCCGTTAACTCCCGCTGCAGGACGCGGATCGCCTCGATGCGCTCCTTCAGCTGATCCCGGGTGGCCGCGGCGACCGGCGGGCCCCCGCAGCGGCGCCGCAGCTCGTTGTGGATCCAGCCGTGCGGCCGGCCGGTTCGGTGGTGCGCCAGCGAGACCAGCGTGTTGAGCTCGCGGCGCAACTCGCGCAGCTGACCGTGCGTCGTCGTCGGCACCACGGCACCCGATTCGGTGCGCTTCTGCAGCTGCTCGTCCTGGCGTCGACGCAGCAGGTCGCGCATCGAGTTCGCATCGAGCAGCCCGGGGATGCCGAGGTAGTCGGCTTCCTCGTCGCTGCCCGCAGGCGTCGCGGTCCCGAACGAGGCACCGTCGAAGATCACCTGGTCCAATTCGGCGTCGGCGCCGAGGTATTCGATCTTGCCCTCGCCGTCGTCGGGCTCGTCGCGCTTCTGCTCGGCCAGCTCGGCGTCGAGCGGATCGTCTTCGGTCTCGCGGTGCGGCTTGCCCAGCACGTGATTGCGCTGGGCTTCCATCTCACTGGCGAGCATCAGCAGGTTCGGCACCGACGGTAAGAAGATGCTCGCCGTCTCACCGGGCCGGCGCGACCGCACGAAGCGCCCGATCGCCTGGGCGAAGAACAGCGGCGTCGACGCGCTCGTCGCGTACACGCCGACCGCCAGGCGCGGCACGTCGACACCCTCGGACACCATGCGCACCGCCACCAGCCACCGCGACGTGTCCGCGGAGTACTGGGAGATGCGATCCGAGGCGCCCTTGTCGTCGGAGAGCACCACGGTGGGTGCCTCGCCGGTGATCGTCAGCAGCAGATCGGCATAGGCACGGGCGGCGGTCTGGTCGGAGGCGATGATCATGCCGCCGGCGTCGGGCACGTGCTGGCGCAGGCCGCGCAGCCGGGTGTCGGCGGCAGCGATCACCGCGGGCATCCACTGACCGGCCGGGTTGAGTGCGGTCTTCCACGCCCGCGCCGTCTGCTCGGCGGTCAACGGCTCGCCGAGCCGGGCCGCGTGTTCCTCGCCGGCGCTGTCGCGCCACCGGGCCTCCCCGGAGTAGGCCATGAACATCACCGGCCGCACCACGCCGTCGGCGAGGGCGTCGGAGTAGCCGTAGGTGTGGTCGGCCTTTGACCTCTGGAAACCGTCCGGTCCGGTCTCGTAAGTGACGAACGGGATCGCGCTGTCGTCGCTGCGGAACGGCGTCCCTGTCAGCGAGAGGCGCCGGGTGGCGTCGTCGAAGGCCTCCCGGATCGCGTCGCCCCAGCTCTTGGCGTCACCGCCGTGGTGGATCTCGTCGAACACGACGAGTGTCTTGCGGTTCTCGGTGCGCACCCGGTGCCGCGACGGGTGGCTGGCCACCTGGGCGTAGGTGACGACGACACCGTGGTACTCCGACGACGTCTGGGAGTTGGAGTTGGAGAACTTCGGATCAAGCGCGATGCCCTGACGGGCCGCGGCCTGGGCCCACTGGACCTTCAGGTGCTCGGTCGGCACCACGATCGTGACCGCCTCGACGGTGCGCTGGGCCAGCAGCTCGGCGACGATGCGCAGCGCGAACGTCGTCTTTCCGGAACCGGGCGTGGCGACGGCGAGGAAATCGCGCGGCTGCGCAGACAGGTATTTGACCAGCGCCCGTCGCTGCCAACCGCGAAGCGTGGGGGTGCTGGGCGCTGCATCAGCCCGCACCCACGACTCCTTTCGACCGAATCGCAGTCTATGGCAAGCGCTTCCGCGATCGCATCCGAGACGGCGTGTCAGGGCCCGGCGTGTCTGGGGCCTACTCCACGAAGTGGTTGTCGTTCTCGGCGAACCACACGCGACGTTCGTCCTCGGTCAGCTCGCCGAGCTGGGCCAACCCCTCGAAGTAGTGCTCCCGCGGCGCGCCGGGGGCGAACAGCATCAGCATCGTCGCGGGTTCGTCGGCCCGGTTGCCGAACCCGTGGATGCCGCCCGGCGGGACGTAGAGGAAGTCTCCCGCCCCGCCGTCGGTCCACTCGCTGCCGTTGTACAGCGACACGGTGCCGGACAGGATGTAGAACGCCTCGCTCATCCCGCGGTGGTAGTGCGGGCCGGGACCTCCGCCGCGCGGCGCGATCTGCACCCGGTACAGGCCGTAGTCGCCGCCGGTGTCGCCCTGGCCGGCCAGGTAGTGGTACTGCACCAGCCCGAACGCGTCGTAGTCCGGCGCCGCGTCACCCCGCTTGAGCCACGCGCTGACCTCGGGCTCGTCGGCGGTGTAGCGGGGTGGCGGATACGGGGGCACGACCAGCGACATGAGCGCCACGCTAGACCTGGAAGGTGACTCCGGTGAGTTCTTCGGAGACCGTCCACAGCCGCTGCTGCTGGGCCACGTCGTAGGACACCGCGTTGGAGGCGACGACGACGGGATTGCCGCGCTGCTGACCGATGCCGTCGGGCCCGTAGTACTGACCGCCGAGGACGCCGGGGTCGGTGGCGGCCCGCAGCGACGGCAGGGCACCGCCGTCGGGCTTCTGCGCGAACAGCACCGGGGCCGCGGCGAGGAAGGCCCGTTCGATGGGACGGGGCAGACTGCGGGCCAGCTCGGTGGTGGCGGTGCCGGGGTGGGCCGCGACGGCGATCGTCTTGCCGCGCGGGGCCAGCCGGCGCTCCAGCTCGTAGGTGAACATCAGGTTGGCCAGCTTGGACTGCGTGTAGGCGCCCATCCGGCTGTAGCTGCGCTCCCACTGCAGGTCGTCCCAGTGGATCGCGCCGCCCATCTTGTGGCCGTTGCTGCTGACCGTGACCACCCGGGAGCCGGGCACGTCGACGATGGTGGGGAGCAGCAGCCCGGTGAGCGCGAAGTGCCCGAGGTGGTTGGTGCCGAACTGCAGCTCGAAATTGTCCTTCGTGGTGCCCTTGGGCGTCGTCATCACGCCTGCGTTGTTGATCAGCAGGTCGATGCGGTCGAACCGCCTCTTGAGGGCATCGGCGGCGTCGCGGATGGACGCCAGCGAGGTCAGGTCCAGCTCCTGGACCTCAACGGTCCCCCCGATGCGAGCGGCGGCCTGCTTGCCCTTGTCGATGTTGCGGACTGCGATGACGACGGTGGCGCCCTTGTCCGCCAGTGCCTTGGCGGTCTCGAACCCGAGGCCGGTGTTGGCGCCGGTGATGACGGCGACGCGGCCGGACTGGTCGGGGATGTCGGCGGTGCTCCATGCGGTCATGACGGGTGCTCCTAGTATGGGTGGAAACGGGGCGAACGCCCCGGTTGATGACCACTATACGGAACGTGCGCCCCGCTTAGTGCACCAGGGAGGTGACGTATGACACGGCCCTTGCGCGCCGACGCCGCGCGCAACCGCGCGCGCGTGCTCGAGGTCGCCTACGAGACCTTCGCCGCGGAGGGGCTCGCCGTGCCGATCGACGAGATCGCCCGACGGGCGGGCGTCGGCGCAGGCACGGTCTATCGGCACTTCCCGACGAAGGAAGATCTGTTCCGCGCCGTCGTCGACGATCGCATCCGCGGCATCATCACCTGGGGTCGCGCACTGCTCGACGACGGTGCGCCCGGCGACGCGCTGTTCACGTTCCTGCGCACCCTGGTCCTGAAATGGGGGGCCACCGACCGGGGCATGAGCGAAGCGCTGGCCGGCGCCGGTGTCGCGGTGGAACCAGGTGTCCCCGAGGTGGAGGACGAGTTCCTGGCGATGCTCGCAGAGTTGCTGCGCGCCGGGCAGGACGCGGGAACGGTGCGCGGCGAGATCGGCGTGCCCGAGGTCAAGGCACTGCTGGTCGGGCTCCAGGCGATGCAGGGCTACAACAGCCAAGCCGCGACCAGGGTCATCGACGTCGTGCTGGACGGTCTACGCGCCAGCTGACCCACAGGTCGCCGACAGGTCGACGGCGCATAGTGGCCGACTATGAGTGCGGCGACCGTGCCACTGACCTGGTCGACGGCGCTGTCCAGCTGGCAATGGAACAGCACAGCGGTGGCATGCGCGCTGGCGGGAGGCGTCGGATACGCGCGGTGCTACCGGAGGGCCGGCGCCCGGCTCACCCGGGCGAACGCCGCGTGCTGCGCCGTCGCGGTCGGACTGTTCGTCGTCGCGACGATGAGCATGGTCGGCGTCTACGGGCCCGTGCTGTTCTGGGTGCGGGCAGTGCAGGTGCTGCTCCTGCTGATGGTGATCCCGTTCTTCGTCGCGATGAGTCGACCGATCACGGCGCTGCAGATGTCCCCCTCGGGGCCCGCCGCGCGGCTGCTGCTGCACCCGGCGACGACGTCGGTGGCGATGCTCGCGCTGCCGTGGCTGTTCTATCTGACGCCGTGGTACCGCGCCGCGCTGCACTACCCGGCGGTGATGGAGCTGACCGGCGCGCTGATGCTGGTCGTCGGCTTCGGCTACTACTATGCGCGGCTGCAGACCGATCCGGTGCCGCGGCGCTACACGCAGCTGCTCTCGCTGGTCATCAGCATCGTCGAGTCCCTCGGCGACGGCGTGCTCGGCCTCGTGCTGTGGCTGGGACCGCTGATCGCCGCCGACTACTACCACCGCCTGGGCCGGCACTGGGGTCCGTCGATGCGCGTCGACCAGTCGATCGGCGCCGGCGTGCTGTGGCTGGTGGGGGATGTGCTGGGCGTGTTCTTCGTGCTGGTGCTGATGAGGTTCTTCGCCACCGACGAGAAGCGACACGCCACGGTCGTCGATGCTGAACTGGAGGCCGAACCCGTGTCCGGGCTGTGGTGGGAGAACGACCCGCAGTTGCGCTCTCGGATGGGTCGCTCGTGACCATCCCGCTGCTCGGCACGCTCTCACTGCGCGGCTTCACCCACGCGTGGTTCTTCCTGGTGCTGGCCGCCGTACTGGCGCTGCTGGCGGCGTACGTCGTCGCGCAGCGCCGTAAGCGCCGGCGGGCGTTGCGCTTCGCGAACTTCGACCTGCTCGCCGCGGTCAGCGTCCCGCGGCGGCGCCGATGGCGACATGTGCCCGCAGCGCTACTGCTCGCCTCGCTGGCGCTGCTCACCACCGCGATGGCCGGCCCCACCGACAACGTCCGCGTCCCTCGCAACCGGGCCGTGGTCATGCTCGTCATCGACGTGTCGGAATCGATGTCGTCGACCGACGTGGCACCGAACCGTCTCGCCGCCGCCAAAGAGGCCGGAAAACGCTTCGCCGACGAACTGACCCCCGGTATCAACCTGGGTCTCGTCGAGTTCGCCGGCTCGGCGACGTTGCTGATGGCGCCGACGCCGGACCACGCGGCGGTCAAGGCGTCGATCGACACGCTGAAGGTCGCCGAGCGCACCGCGACGGGGGAGGGGCTGTTCACCGCGCTGCAGGCGGTCGCCGCGACCGCCGACGTGCTCGGCGGCGGCGATGGCCCGCCGCCGGCCCGCATCGTGCTGGAGTCCGACGGCAAGGAGACGGTGCCCGCCGACCCCGACCAGCCGCGCGGCGCGTTCACCGCGGCGCATGCAGCCAAGGAACAGCACGTCGCGATCTCGACGATCTCGTTCGGCACGCCCGATGGCACCGTCACGCTGGGTGACACGCAGGTCCCGGTGCCGGTGGACGACTCCACCCTGCAGACGATCAGCGAGATCTCCGGCGGAGAGGCGTTCCACGCCAGCACGCTGGACCAGCTCAACCACGTCTACGACACGCTGCAGAGCATCATCGGCTACGACTCCGTGCCCGCAGATGCGAGCGCGCCGTGGGCGCGGTTGTCGGTGCTGATCCTGGTAGCGGCGCTGGGAGCTGCCGTGGTCGTCGACCGCCGGCTGCCCAGGTAGCTAGACCGGCAGCCGGCGACCGATCACCAAGGCGAGCAGCGCGCCCGTGAAGGCCAGCACCGCACCCAACCGCAGCCATCCTGTGCTCGCGGGCCCGCGCTCGGTCTGGTAGCCGAGCTGGTCATCGACCTTGTCGAAGGCCTGATCGAGGTCGTCGACGCTCGCCGCTGTCGATGTCTGACCGCCCGAGAGCTGGGCGACGGTCTTCATCATCTGGTCGCCGACGGGGACGGGCAACGACTGGTCGCCCATCGCCACATGGCCCTGAGGCGTGCCGAACGCGATCGTGGTGACGGGAACGCCGGCCGCGCGGGCAGCCCGCGCCGCGGTGTAGGCGCCCTGCGGCGCGTCTGGCTTGTCGGGGTGGTTCTCCTCTCCGTCGGAGAGCACGACGATGCGCGCGGGCGGGGTCTGATCGTGAGGGCCGCCGAGGACGGCGTTGACGGTCTGGATGGACTGCAAGGCGGCGAAGATGGCCTGCCCGGTCGCGGTGCTGTCAGCCAGCTGCAGCTTGCCCAGCGCGGCGACGGTCAGATCGTGGTCGGGGTTGGGTGCGACGATGACCTCGGCACTACCGGCGAACGATACGAGCCCGAGGTTCACCCCGGGCGTCACGTGGCGCGCGTAGTCGGAGGCGGCCTGTTCGGCGGCCTGCAGGCGCGTCGGCGGGACGTCGGTGGCGCCCATCGACCGCGACACGTCGATCACGAGCATGACGACAGCGCGGTTGCGCGACACCCGGATGTCCTGGCTCGGCTGCGCGACCGCGAGGGTCAGCGGCACCAGCGACAGCAGCAGCAGCGCCGCCGGGAGGTGGCGAAGCCGGGGCCCTCGCGGAGGCGGCAGCGACGCCGAAGGTGCCGGGGCGAAACGGGCCAGCCGCCGTCGCCGACGGTGCGCGGCGACGACATAGGCCACCAGCAGAACGGCCGGGGCGGCGAGCAGCATCAGCCACCCCGGGCTCTCGAAGCCGGACAGCGACAGCGGACCCAGGCCGGGGACAGTCACCGGCCCAGGGTGGACCGCCCGGCTGGCAGCCAGCTGTGGCCGATTTCGCTGCGCGCTGAGAGCCTTGCACTCGCCCAGGTCGAGTGCTAAGAATGCAGTTGGCACTCGCGACCGGCGAGTGCTAGGTCGGGACAGTGAGGCCGGGGCCGCATTTCCGCGAGCACATCCCCAGCCGTCCGTCGCGGGCACTGCGCCTGACCAGCAAGACGTGCATCCCCAATCCCGGAGGAAACACTTCGCAATGGCCAAGACAATTGCGTATGACGAAGAGGCCCGTCGCGGCCTCGAGCGGGGCCTCAACGCCCTCGCCGACGCGGTAAAGGTGACGCTGGGCCCCAAGGGCCGTAACGTCGTCCTGGAGAAGAAGTGGGGCGCTCCCACGATCACCAACGATGGTGTGTCCATCGCCAAGGAGATCGAGCTGGAGGACCCCTACGAGAAGATCGGCGCAGAGCTGGTCAAGGAAGTCGCCAAGAAGACCGACGACGTCGCGGGTGACGGCACCACCACCGCCACCGTGCTGGCCCAGGCGCTCGTGCGCGAAGGCCTGCGCAACGTCGCCGCCGGCGCCAACCCGCTCGGCCTGAAGCGCGGCATCGAGAAGGCCGTCGCCAAGGTCACCGAGACCCTGCTGGCCTCGGCCAAAGAGGTCGAGACCAAGGAGCAGATCGCTGCCACCGCCGCGATCTCTGCCGGTGACAGCCAGATCGGCGAGCTCATCGCCGAGGCCATGGACAAGGTCGGCAACGAGGGTGTCATCACCGTCGAGGAGAGCAACACCTTCGGCCTGCAGCTGGAGCTCACCGAGGGCATGCGCTTCGACAAGGGCTACATCTCGGGCTACTTCGTGACCGACGCCGAGCGTCAGGAAGCGGTCCTCGAGGACCCGTACATCCTGCTGGTCAGCTCCAAGGTCTCGACCGTCAAGGACCTGCTGCCGCTGCTGGAGAAGGTCATCCAGTCGGGCAAGCCGCTGCTGATCATCGCCGAGGACGTCGAGGGCGAGGCCCTGTCGACCCTGGTCGTGAACAAGATCCGTGGCACCTTCAAGTCCGTCGCCGTCAAGGCCCCGGGCTTCGGTGACCGCCGCAAGGCGATGCTGCAGGACATGGCGATCCTCACCGGTGGCCAGGTCGTCAGCGAAGAGGTCGGCCTGTCGCTCGAGACCGCCGACGTCTCGCTGCTGGGCAAGGCGCGCAAGGTCGTCGTGACCAAGGACGAGACCACCATCGTCGAGGGCGCCGGTGACTCCGACGCCATCGCCGGGCGCGTCTCGCAGATCCGCGCCGAGATCGAGAACAGCGACTCCGACTACGACCGCGAGAAGCTGCAGGAGCGCCTGGCCAAGCTGGCGGGCGGTGTTGCGGTGATCAAGGCCGGAGCTGCCACCGAGGTGGAGCTCAAGGAGCGCAAGCACCGCATCGAGGACGCCGTCCGCAACGCCAAGGCTGCCGTCGAAGAGGGCATCGTCGCCGGTGGCGGCGTGGCCCTGCTGCAGTCGGCTCCGTCGCTGGAGGAGCTCAAGCTCACCGGTGACGAGGCCACCGGCGCGAACATCGTCCGCGTCGCGCTGTCGGCCCCGCTCAAGCAGATCGCCTTCAACGGTGGTCTGGAGCCCGGCGTCGTCGCCGAGAAGGTCACCAACTCGCCCGCCGGCACCGGCCTCAACGCCGCCACCGGTGAGTACGAGGACCTGCTCAAGGCCGGCGTTGCCGACCCGGTGAAGGTCACCCGCTCGGCGCTGCAGAACGCAGCCTCGATCGCGGCGCTGTTCCTCACCACCGAGGCCGTCGTCGCCGACAAGCCGGAGAAGGCCGCCGCACCTGCCGGCGACCCGACCGGTGGCATGGGCGGTATGGACTTCTAAGAAGTCGCTTTCAAGAGGCCCGGTCCCGTTCGCGGGGCCGGGCCTTCTTGTTTGTCCCCAACGTGGGCTCTATGCACAGGTTCGGCCCGAAAAGCGTGCGGGAGGCCCACTCTCGTCGGAGGTCGACGCGACGGTGCCCGTATGGGACCTTTCATCGGCAGCGTCGCGGTCCGCGACGGCCACCTGACCCGTCGCGGTCTGGCCCGTCATCACCGCCAGGTGTTTCGCGATGTTTACCTTGCGAAGGACGTCGAATTGACGGCCCGCATCAAGGCGCACGCCGCCTGGCTTGCCACCGGCGCAGTTCTCGCCGGACCCTCGGCCGCCGCGGTCTTCGGCACCAAATGGCTCGACCCGAAGGCGCCCGCGGAGATCGTCCGCGCGGACCGGCACGCTGCGCCCGGCATGCTTGCGCATTCGTGGGCACTCGCGGCGGGGGAGACGTGTCTGGTCGCGGGCGTCGATGCGACGACGCCGGCCCGCACCGCGTTCGACCTCGGCCGGACTCGCCCGCTTGACGAGGCGATCCCCGTCATCGATGCGCTGATGAACGCAACGCGGGTCTCCGCGGCGGAGATCGCAGCCGTCGCTGCGGCACATTCCGGCGTTCGCGGTGTTCGGCGTATCCCCGGGTTACTGAAGTTGGTCGACGGGGGCGCGGAGTCGCCGCAGGAAACCCGGGTCCGGCTCATCCTGGTGCGCGGCGGTCTACCGCGGCCGGAGACGCAGATCGCGTTCAAGGATCTGCGTATCCGTGTGGACATGGGCTGGCGGATGTGGAAGGTCGCGGTCGAATACGACGGTGTCCAGCATTGGAGTGATGGGCGACAGCGCACGTGGGACATCGACCGGTTGGCGCTGTTGGACGAGGCGGGATGGGTGGTCGTCAGGGTGAGCAGTGACATGCTGCGGCGTCCCGACGTGATTGTCGAACGCGTACGCGCCAAGCTGCTCGAACGTGGGGCGTGTGCACCGCTTCTCGGCGGATCCCGTGCATAAGGCCCACGCTCGGCTACAGCTCCCGGAGCGGCGTCGGCTGCAGCGCCAGTGTCGCGGCCACGCTGATCACCGCGGTCAGGACCAGGTAGCCGCACGCCAGCCACGGCGAACCGCCTGTTGCTCCGATCAGAGCGGTCAGGATCAGCGGGGTCAGGCCCGAGGCGAACACGCCGGAGAGTTGATAGACCGTCGACAGCCCCGTGTAGCGGATACGGGCCGGGAACAGCGACGCATACAGCGAGCCCTGCGCACCGTAGAACAGCGCGTGCACGACGCCGAACACCATCAGCATCCCGACCGCGTACAGCGCGATGTCCCCGGTGCCGAACAGCGCGAAGACAGGGAACACCGCGAGCCCGTAGGCGCTGATGCCGATCGCGTAGATCCGCTTCGGGCCGTAGCGATCGGCCAGCCGACCCGAGACGGGCAGCAGCACCGCCATCAGCAGGGCGGCAGCGGTGACGGCGATCAGCACGGGCACCTTCTCGAGCTTCAGCGTGCCGGTGGCGTAGGCGATGGCGAAGACACCCCAGGTGTTGAACGCCGCGCCCTCACCCCACCGCGACAGCATGCCCAGCACGGTCGAGCGCAGTACCGGCGGCCGGAACACCTCGCGCACCGGCACTGCGGAACGCTCGTCGCTGTCGCGCACCTTCTCGAACGCGGGCGTCTCGCTGGCCTTGAGCCGCACCGCGACGCCGAAGATCACCAGCACGATGCTGAACAGGAACGCGATGCGCCACCCGTAGGCCAGGAACGCCTCGTCGGGCAGTGCGACCTGCAGCAGGGCGAACACGCCGGTGCCCAGCGCGAGTCCGAGCGCGAGGCCGACCTGGGGGATGCTCCCGAACAGCCCTCGCCTGCGCGCCGGGCCGTGCTCGACGGCGAGCAGCACCGCGCCCGCCCACTCACCGCCGAGCGCGAAGCCCTGGACGATGCGGAGCAGGAGCAGCAGGATCGGGGCCAACACGCCGATCTGCGCCGCCGTCGGCAGCACACCCATCAGCGCGGTCGCCCCGCCCATCAGCAGCATGGTCAGCGCCAGCGTCTTCTTGCGGCCGATGCGGTCGCCGATGTGCCCGAACACGAACCCGCCGATGGGCCGGACCACGAACCCGACGGCGAACGTCGCGAACGACAGCAGCGTCCCGACGAAGGTGCTCTGGTCGGGGAAGAACGCCCGGTTGAAGACGAGGCTGGCCGCCGTGGCGTAGAGGAAGAAGTCGTACCACTCGATCGTCGTGCCCACCAGGGACGCCCACAGCGCTGTGCGTGCTGCGGGCGTCACGTGATCGGTGTCGGGTGAGGCGGTGACAGTCACGAGGATCCATCAGCGCACGTCGCCGTGCCGGGTACAACGGTTGTGATCGGCATGGATGAAAGTCGGCGCGGGAGAGGTTCACTGTCAGCATGGACACGATGACGGCGGTCGGCGCGTTCGCCCCCTCCACCGACGGACTGCGTGACATCACGGTGGCCGTTCCGAGCGTGCGGCCCCGCGACGTGTTGGTGCGGGTGCACGCGGTGTCGGTCAACCCGGTCGACGTCAAACAGCGCTCTGCTCTCGAGCCCTCGGACGAGCCGAAGATCCTGGGGTACGACGCCGCCGGTGTCGTGGAGGCGGTCGGTTCGCAGGTGACGACGCTGTCGGTGGGCGACGAGGTCTGGTACGCCGGGGACATCACCCGTGCCGGCAGCAACGCCGAGCTGCAGGCTGTGGACGAGCGCATCGTCGCGCGCAAGCCGGCGTCGCTGTCCTTCGCCGAGGCGGCCGCGTTGCCGTTGACGACGATCACCGCGTGGGAGTCGCTGTTCGACCGGTTCGGCCTCACCGCCGATTCGACCGGCGATCTGTTGGTCCTCGGCGCCGCCGGCGGCGTGGGCTCGATCATGATCCAGCTCGCCAAGGCGCTGACGGGAGTACGGGTGATCGCGACCGCGAGCCGCGACGAGTCCCGGGCCTGGGCGCAACGGATGGGCGCCGACGTGATCGTGAACCACCACCGGCTGCGGGACGAGACGCTGGCGGCCGTGCCCGGTGGCGTCGACTATCTGTTCTCCCCGCATTCCGCCGGCAACATCGACGATTACGAGGCGATCGTCAAACCCTTCGGCCACATCACCGCGATCGACGATCCGCCGAGCCTCGATGTCACCGGTCTGAAGGCGAAAAGCATTGCGTGGCACTGGGAGCTGATGTTCACCCGGGCCATGTTCGAAACGCCAGACATGATCGAGCAGCAGCGGCTGCTGGCACGCACGGCCGAACTCGTCGATCAGGGCACGCTGCGCACCACGGTGACCAAGACCATCACCGACTTCTCGGCGGCCGGACTGGCCGAGGCACACCGGGACGTCGAATCGGGCCGGATGACGGGCAAGGTCGTGCTTGTGCGGTGAGAGTCACCCCATCAGCACGGGCTGGACGTCCACGCCGTGGCGGGCGAACACCCCGGTGACGAGGTCGTCCACTGCGGCCCGCGCGTGCGCTCCCCGTTAGACCAGCCAGATCTGGGCTCCGGCGCCGACGTCCCGTAACTGCTGCGCCAGCGCATCGACCAACGTGGCCGTCGATTCCCGTCCGGCGTATTCGACCACGAGGCACGGACTGACCCCGGCGTCGGCGAAGGACGCGAGGCTGCCGAGCAGCGCTCCGTTGTCGAGTTCGGCGGGACCGATCCGCAGGGGGAGCAGGTGCGGCCGGCGTTCGGTGCGGCGGGCCGGCGGTCCGTCGGGCGTCTCGCTGCGGGTGTGCTCAAAGCTGGTCACTTTCGCGAACAGGTCAGCCCCTGATCCGACGTTCTTGAGGAGGATCGGCGTGATCGAGAGCCGCGGCGCATCGCTCGGAGACGCCACCCGGCGCCGGTGCTGACGGATCAGGTCCGCAGTCACGTCGTCGGGTACCGGTGCGATGTCGTTGTCACGTTGCACGGCAGCACGATTCGCGGTGCGGTACTCGGCCGGTGTCTGTGCGAACCAGTCCACGAAACAGCGGGTGAAGTATTTGACGTCGGAGAATCCGCATCCCGCGGATATGTCCCGCATCGAGTCATCCGTGGTGAGCAGCAGTCTTTCGGCGTGCATGACGCGTGTGGCGTTCGCTGCGCTGGTGAAGCTCAGTGCGGCAGTGTCTTTCAAGAAGTGTGAGACGTACGACTTCGAGTAGTGATGCGCTCGGGCCACGTCGTCGAGCAGTTCGCGGCTGTCGACGTGCGAGTGGATGTAGGCCATCAGGGTCAGGAAGCGCTCGCGCTGGGCGGCGGTCAGCGGCCGGTCTCGCTGGTAGTAGTCCGCCAGCGAATAGCTCCCGCAGAGCATCCGGATCAGCTCCGTGGCCGTGCCGTCCGCGCCAGGCGTACCGCGGGTGTCGACGATGTCGAGCAGCATCCCGCGCAGCAGTGCTTCCTGTCGCCGGTAGCGCGGCAGGTCAAAGGATTCGCACGCGAACATCATGGCGCCGGCGAAGGGATCGATCTCGCGGCACGCGTCGAGATCGATGTGCACCAGCGCCGTTACGTTGTCGGCGGAGCCCTCCAATATGTGCGGGTCGGCCCGGTTCAGCACCGCGTAGTCACCGGCGTCGAGGTCGAACGTTTCGCTGCTGACGCGAGTCTTCAGCGTGCCGCGTAGGACGTAGACGATCTCCAGGGCGTTCGGATGAGCGTGCAGATTGGTGCGGGTGATCGCGGCGACGTCGACGTCGACCCGGGTGCCGGAGGCGAAGTCGATGCGCACGTCGAGCACCCCATCACGGTAGTCCCGCGCTCAGTTCACCGCGGGCTGACGGTCGTCGTCGGCGGACATGTCGATCTCCGCGGGCGGGCGCCGGAATCCCCTGGTGGTCACACCGAGGTAGACGATCCCGGCCCCCAACCAGATCAGGCCCAGGACCTTGGCGTGCACGTCGACGTTGTAGAGCAGCACCGCGCACACCAGCATCCCGAGGCCGGGTAACACCAGGTAGCGCAAGAGGTCGCTGCCGGTGCGACGCCGACCGCGGATCACGAAGTGACTGATCACGGCGTAGTTGACCAGGATGAAGCCGCTGAGCGCGCCGAAGGCCACCAGCGCGGCCGCGCCGATGAGGTTGTCGGCGTAGAAGACCGCGGTCAACGCGATCGCCGTCATCAGCAGGATGTTGTTCACCGGCGTCTGGAACCGCCGGTTGAGGGATCCGAAGAATCGTCGGGGCAGCACGCCGTCACGGCCCATGCCGTACAGAATCCGTGACGCGGCGGCCAGGCCGGCGATGGCGCAGACCATGCTCGCGAGGTTGTCTGTGATCAGGAATGCCGTCGACAACGTGTTGCCGCCCACTCGGATGAGCAGCTCGAAGATGCCGGCGTCGGGATCCTGGAGCTGGGTGGCGGCATCCGGCCACGCGATCTGCAAGAAGTACGAGATGACCGAGAAGCCGATGCCCGCTGCGATGGGCACGATCAACACGGCCCGCGGGACCGTGCGAGCCGGCTCCACGGTCTCCTCCGCCATCGTCGACACCGCGTCGAAGCCGAGAAACGACGCGGCCAGGATGGACGCGGCCCAGAGTACGTCGGGTCCGTTGAAGGTGCCGGGGTTGAACAGCGCGTGCGCGTCGAACAGTGTCGCGGAACCGTTGCCGCGCAGTACGAACACCGCGATGAGGACAACCAGCACGAGAGCGAAGAGGATCTGGGCGCAGACCACGACGGTGTTGACGGTGGCTGCCAGCCGGACGCCGACGATGTTGGTGACGGCGCCGATGGCGGCGGCCATCACCACCCACGCCCAGACCGGGATGGTGGTGACGAACTCGTTCATGTAGATGCCGATCAGCAGGTAGCACACCATCGGCAACAGCATGTAGTCGAGCAGCATCACCCAGCCGGTGAGGAACCCGAGGTGGGGGTGCACGGCCCTGCGCACGTAGGTGTACGCCGACCCGGCGACCGGGAACGCCTTGACCATCGTCGCGTAGCTATAGGCAGTGAAGAACATCACCACCGTGGTCGCGATGTAGGCCAGCGTCATCATGCCGCCGGTCAGGGTGGTGACCACGCCGTAGTAGTTGAACACCACCGTCGGAGCGAGGTAGGCCAGTCCGAACACCACCAGGTTGCGCAGTGTCAGCACCCGCTTCAGGTCTGTCATGCGGCAAATGTAGAGATCCAGTGGGGGCGCGAGACAGTGACGCGAGCCTTTTCAGCGGAATCGTCCTGTGGGGAGAGCAGGATCGTCATGTCGGACGGGTCCGGCTCCCGAATAGGTTGGCGCCATGGGAATGGTGCTGACCAATGCCAGGGTGTACACCGTCGATGCGCACATGTCGACGGCCGATACCGTGGTGATCGACGATGAGGTGATCACCTATGTCGGTCCCGCTGCATCCTGTTCTGTCGCAGACACATTGCCCGTCTACGACCTGGGCGGCCGCAGCGTGGTGCCAGGATTCGTGGACTCGCACACCCATCCGGCGATGGTGTCGCAGAGCTTCTGGCATGTGCGGCTGCCCTGGACCACCGATGTCGACGAGATCCTGGCTTTCATCCGCGAGTACGCGCAAGCCCACCCGCCCGAAGAGGTGCCCTTCCTCTACTTCGAGTACTACCCCAGCGCAACCTTCCGCGAGGGCGCCCCGACCAAGGAACTGCTGGACACCGCTGTGTCCGATCGGCCGTGCCTGTGCCAGGACTTCAGCGAGCACGAACACTGGGTCAACACCAGGATGCTCGAACTGATGGAAATCACCCGGGACACTCCGGATCCGGTACCGGGGTTGGAGATGTTCGTCCGAGACGAGAACGGCGAGCCGACCGGTCTCCTGCGGGAACTCGTGCATCTGCACTTCATCGACAAGGTCTACGAGAAGATCGGATGGACGCCGCCGCAGGAGCTGACCCCTGATCGGGTCGGACGATTCTTCCGGTTCATGACCGAACACGGGGTGACGGCGGTCTTCGAAGCGCTGGTCGACGACGACGAGATCTTGCGGGCGGTGTCAGAGCTGGACCGCCGTGGCGAGCTGAACGTCTATTACCAAGGGGCGCTGCGCTTTCGGCGACGAAGCGAATTGCCCGAGGTGATCCGCCGGCTGAAGGAGTACCACGCGCGCTACTCCGGTCCGCACATCAGCGTCAACGCGCTGAAACTGTTCCTGGACGGCACCAACGAGAGCGGCAACAGCGCGGTGCTGGCCCCGACCTGTAGCCATGCTTCGGACACCCGGCACGGCGATATCGGAATGGAGGTCGACGAACTCACCGCATGCTTCGTCGACTGCAACCGAGGAGGTGTGGACGTGCACATCCATCTGGTGGGGGACCGTGCCTTCCGGGTGGCCTGCGACGCCGTCGAGGCGGCCCGGGCGATGCTCGGATCACAATGGCGCACCCAGGTGACGCTGGCGCACTGTGAGCTCGTCGATCCCGCCGACATGCACCGGCCGGCTGAGCTCGGCATCATCGTCAACTGGACGGCTCACTGGGCCGGCGGTTACTTCGGGGAGGGCGCCCGCACACATCTGGGCGACGAACGCTGGAACCGCATGTACCGCTTCACCGAGATCGTCGACTGCGGTGCCGTTCTCGCGCTGTCCAGCGATGTGGTGACCGGCTACGAGTTGCACCGGGGTAACCCGTTGTTCGGGATGCAGGTCGCGGCCACCCGGGTGGATCCGGAGTATCCCCTGGATCCTTCGGTGTATCCGGGCAGCGTCCGGCCTCCGGCGCAGGCCGCGTTGCCGCGCGATCTGTTGGTGCGCGGGTACACGATCAACGGCGCCACCCAGATGCGACTGGCCGACCGGATGGGGTCGATCGAGGTCGGCAAGGTGGCGAATGTGGTTGTGTTGAACCAGGATCTGTTCGCGGTGCCGGCCGACTCACTCGCCGAGATCAAGGTCGAGGCGGTGGTGTTCGAAGGCCGAGTGGTCGCCGGGGCCCTGTGACGGGTCGGCCGCTGCTCTCCTCAGGCGCTCGGCGCCTCTCGCCGCCCTCTGATCAGCGTGCCGGGCCGGGCGTCGGTGGGCGCACCGTTCTCGGCGATCACCTGACCGGAGACGATGGTGGCGACGTAGCCGTCGGCGCTCTGGTCGAGGCGGCGTCCGCCGGCGGGCAGGTCGGCGACGACGACGGGTCGGTGCAGTCGCAGCGCGTCGGCGTCGATCACGTTCAGGTCGGCCTTGTAGCCGGCGGCGATGCGACCGCGATCGGCCAGGCCGGCCACCGACGCGGGCACCGAGGTGAGCTCCCGCACGGCTTCGGCCACGGTGAGCCGGCCCGCCGGCCGATCCCGCACCCAGTGCGTCAGCATGTAGGTGGGAAAGCTTGCGTCGCAGATCATTCCGTAGTGGGCACCGCCGTCGCCGAGGCCGAGGACGACGTCGTCGCGGCGGATCAGCTCGGCCACGGTGTCCAGCGAGCCGTCGCGGAAGTTGGCCAGGGTCACCAGCAGCATGGCGTGGCCATTGTCGTCGAGCAGGCGGTCGTACGCTTCTTCGGCTGGGCTGACGCCGCGGGCCTGCGCCCGGGCGCCGATCGAATCTGATGGTGCCGGTTCGTAATTCGGCGGATCGCCCAGGGGGAACATGTAGTTCCACGCTTGCGCGGCGAACATCAGCGGATGCCCGTCCGCGGCTGGGCGGTCGTTCAGGATGCGTTCGCGCACGTCGGGTGTGCGCATCTCGGCGACCCGCTCGGCCAGCGGCAGATCCGCGATCGCCCGATAGGACGGGTACATCACGAACGGATTGCCCGACAACTCGAGGCCGAGCACCAGCCCGATGGGGCGCGGGAAGATCTGGGCGGTTACTCGGGGACCGCCAGCTTCGCCGTTCTCGTTCGCTTTCTCGACCATGCGCAGCGCGTCGAGGAAGAACGGGTCACCGGCATTGCCGATGGCGAGGGTGAACGTGACGGGCAGCCCGACGTCGGCCGCCACGTCGAAGACCGTGCGCAGCGCCGGCTCGTAGTCGCCGGCCATCAGATCGGGCACGAACTGGATCAGTCCGCCGCCGGCGTCGTCGACGCCCCGCGCGATCGCCTCGATCTCGGCGTATCCGGCGTCATAGCTCGGAATGGGCTGACCGCTCTCGGACTTGTGCAGCGTCAGCCGCGACGACGCGAACCCCAGCGCCCCGGCCGACACGGCCTCGGCGGCCAGCTTGCGCATCATCGCCAGGTCCTCGTCGGTGGCGGGTTCGCGATCGACGCCTCGGCGGCCCATCACGTAGACCCGCAGCGGCGAGTGCGGCAGGAACGCCGCGACGTCGATGTCGCGGGGACGCGCATCCACGGCGTCGAGGAACTCGGGGAACGTCTCCCAGTGCCACGGCAAGCCGTCGACCATGACCACGCCCGGGATGTCCTCGACCCCGGCCATCACGTCGACCAGGACGTCGTGGTCGTCGGGTCGGCACGGCGCGAAGCCGACACCGCAGTTGCCCATCACGGCGGTGGTGACGCCGTGCGCCGACGACGGTGTCAGTCGGTCCGACCAGATGGCCTGCCCGTCGTAGTGGGTGTGCAGGTCGACGAAGCCGGGGGTGACGAGCAGCCCGGTGGCGTCGATCTCCCGGGTGGCCGGTCCCGCGACGTCGGGTCCAACCGCTGTGATGACGCCGTCACGGACGGCCACGTCGGCGACGAAGGGTTCCCCGCCCAGCCCGTCGACCACGGTCCCGCCGCGAATGATCAGGTCGTATGTCATAGCTCGAATGTACGGTGAGGGCGTGATCGACCACTTCGGAATCAACTGCGTGCATTGGGAAGAGTCGAAGTCGTTCTACGACAAGGTCCTCGGGGTGCTGGGCTACACCCGGCAGATGGACTTCGAGGCCGCGATCGGTTACGGCGCCGACGGCCATCCCTCGTTCTGGATCGGTGACGCCTCGGTCGGCGACGTGTCAGGCCCGAACCGCGAGATGCATCTGGCGTTCGTCGCCAAGGACGCCGAATCCGTGCAGGCGTTCTATCGGACCGCGCTCGCTCTCGGCGCGGAGCCACTGCACGAGCCGCGGATGTGGCCGGAGTACCACGACAACTACTACGGGGCGTTCGTGCGTGACCCGGAGGGCAACAACGTCGAGGCCGTGTTCCACGGCGGCGGTCCGGACGTCAGCGGTCCGCCGGTGTGATCCAGCGCCATTGGCCCTTCGACCACGGCTCGGCGCCGTCGAGTGTGTCCGCGACGGCCTGCACCACGCCGGGCCACTGCCACTCGTCGTAGTCGTCACCCGTGAGCCATCCGCCGGGGCGGACTTTGGGCCGCCACGCGGTGATGTCGGCGCACACGCTCTCGTAGTCGTGCCGCGCGTCGAGGTGCACCCAGGCCAGTGACTCGTCGGCGAACAGACCGGCTGCGGCGATCGAATCGCTGATCAGGAGCTGCACCTGGTCGGCGGCGCCGCAGGCGATGACGTTGCGGTGCAGCAGGCCGGCCAGGGTGCCGCCGCCGTGGTTCACCGCGGGGGCGTGCGCGTTGGTTCCGCCGCGACCTTCGGGTCCGCTGCCGCGGGCGGTGTCGACGCCGACGATCACCAGGTCGCGATCACGGGCGAGTTCGGCGAGCGAGCAGATGCTGCGGCCCAGGTAGCAGCCGACCTCGACGATGCGGTCGCCGGCGCCGAAGTGTGCGACGGCCTCCTCTTGCCCGGAGCGCCACTGGAACCAGCCAGGGATGTCTTCCCACGACCGCACCGGCTCGTCGAACCCGGTCATCGGATCAGGCATGTTCATCAGGCATGTGTAGCCACCGTCCTCTCGGTCATCTCGATCTGGTCCTCGCGGCGCACGATCAACCCGTCGCGTTCGAATGCGTCCAGCCAGCCTGTCATCGGCCAGCGACCCCAGCGGCGCCGGAAGACCCGTGCATTCGCGACGATCGCCGCCACGTGCTCGACGGGCGGATCGGAGACCTGGTGGTGCTGGTGGTAGGCGTGCGCCCCGCCCACCCACATCATCGGAATGCGTTGCGCCGCAGCGGTCGCCCCGACATCGGTGTCCTCGCCGCCGTAGCCCACGTAGTCCTCGCAGAATCCGCCGAGCCGAGCCCACGTGTCCGCGGAGCAGGCGAACGACAGCGACCAGAACAGGTCGTGGTTCGGTTCGGGCTGTAGGACTCCCGGCGGCGGGGCCGGCCGGGCGGGGTGGGGGTCGGTGAGCTGGTCGAGGCGATCGAGGGGATAGCCGCCGCGTGCCGGCGGCAGGTACGTGACGGGGCCGCAGAGCAGTGCCGGCCGGTCGGTCCGTCGGTGCGCCGCGACATAGCGGGCGATCAGCTCGCGGCCGGGGATGCAGTCGACGTCGAGGAAGATCAGCAGCTCGGCGCCGCGGTCGAGCGCTGTTCGGGCGCCGAGATTGCGGGCGTGGGCGAGGGGGAGGGCGGCGGTGTCGGCAGCGCACGGGACGACGTGGGTGTCCGGGCCGGCCAGCGTCGCGATCACCGGGTCGGCCATCGCGACCACGATGCGGTCGTGTGGGCCCGGCAGACACTGCGCGAGCCCCGCCTGCTGGGTCTCGAAGTGTGCGTGCCGACCGTGGACGACCGTGATCACCGCCGTCCGCGGGGTCACGCGGCGATCACCTCTGCGGCACGGGCGGCAGCACCGCGGACCTGCAGTCTTGACCATTCCGATCGGTCCAGCGCCAACGTCCCGGTGAGTAGACCCGGCCAGCGGTCCGTGGTGGGCCACTCGGAGACCTCCACGGTCAGGCCGGCGTGAGCCAGGGCTGCCGCGGTGGCGTGCTGTTCGGCGAAGGGGCGGTGCTGGGGGATGACGATCACCGCGGCATCGGTGAGTGCGACGTCGGCGACGGCGTTCTGGCCGGCGTGGGTGACCACGACGGCGGCGGTCTGCAGTACCGGCCATGGATCGTCGACCCATCCTGACGCGCCCAGCGCGATCCACGTGTACTGCGGAAGGGCGGTGCGGAGCTGTTCGAGGGCGTCCACGGGCAGGTCGTTGCCGCCGGCTCCGCCCAGCAGAACGGCCAGCGGCTGGGCGTCCTGCGGTGTGGTGCGGGAGCGGTGTTCGAACTGGCTGATGGAGCCGACGTAGTGGGTCCGGTCTGCGTGCTCCCCGAGCCAGGGTGGCCGGTAGACGTCGGCGGACCACGGCGCGACGATCTGGTCGGCGATGTCGTAGGCCAGCCGGTGTGCGGGATCGGTGCGGTCGCCGGGCATCGCCATCACGGTGATGGGCAGGCCCGCCAGCCGGCCGAGCATCGCGATCTCGACCGAGACGTCGACGACCAAGCGGCGCAGTCCGGCGTCCGCGGCAACCCGTAGCAGCTCGGCGGAGCGCCGCGCGAGTCCTTCGACATGTGTTGGCGCCCAATGTAAGCGGCCGTGACTGTCCGGATCGACGGGTGTCTCGCCGTCGGGCGGAACATCGAGGGGCAGCTGCACCCAGCGGTCCTGGTCGCGCATCTGGGCAGGACGGGGCAGCGAGGAGAAGAACGTGACGGGCTCGTCGAGGCGGGCGCAGATGGACCGGGCCCGAGCCGCGTGGCCGCGGCCGTGGTGGTGCACGTAGTAGCCGATCACGCCGAGACGTCCTCGATCGCCGACATGTCCGGCGCACACAGCAGCTGCCGGTACTGATCGAGGTACTGCGACACCATCACGTCGTGCGAGCAACAGCGCTCGGCGCGGGCGCGGGCGTCGGTCCTGCGCAGCGTCATCGCCTCGACCAGGGCCAGGCTCAACCCGTCGATGTCTCCGGGCGCGGCCAGCCGGCCGCAGGATGCGTCGAGGATCTCGGGGATGCCGCCGCGCGCGAACGCGGCGACGGGGGTACCGGCGGCGAGCGCCTCGGCGACGACGCGGCCGTACGGCTCGTCCCAGTGCGGAGTCACCAACGCCACGGCGGCGCCGCCGACCAGGGTGTTCAAGTCCTCGCGATGCAGGTGGCCCTCGTAGACGGCGCCGTCGCCCAGTAGGGGACGCACCTTCGCCTCGAAGTAGGCCCGGTCCCCGATCGGTCCGGCGAGACGCAGCGGGATACCCGCGGCGCGTGCGGCGGTGATCGCCGACGTGACGCCCTTCTCGGGCACCAATCGTCCCGTCCAGACGGCGTAGCGGCCGCCGGGTCCCATCGGCCGGTGCGCGATGTCCACGCCGTTGAGGATCACCGGGATGGGGCCACTGATCGGATTCCACTGTCGCGCAGTGAATTCACTGACCGCGACGAAGCGGCTGGCCACCCCGCCGGGCAGGGCCACCGCCTGTTCCTGCCACTTCAGCGGCGGGGTGTGCAGCGTGGTCAGCATCGGCGCGTCCACGGTGTGGGCCATGGCCAGCGGCAGGTAGTGCGGGCTGTGGTTGTGGATCACGTCGAATGCGCCGAGTTCGGCCCGGCCCAGGCTCACCATCACCGACAGGTAGGCATGGGTCTCGGCCACCACCCACTCGGGCGTGGTGGGATCCAAGCGTCGGGTGGTCTCGCTCATGTCCAGGGTGCGCAGCGGCACCACGTTCCACGGCAACCCCATGTCGGAGTCCGGCGCGGCGAACACGGTCACAAGGTGACCCGCGGCGGTGAGGCCGTGGGCGAGCTCGAACACGAACGCTTCCAGTCCGCCGGCGAACGGTTGCCGTACCGGGTAGCGCGACGGGCCGAGCAGTGCGATGCGTAGAGGGCGCGAGGTCATGCGGTTCTCGCGGTCTCGCGGAGGCGCCGATACAGCTCTGTGGTGTCCCGCCGCACCAGGTCGCGTTGCCGAGCACGTGCGCGCCGCCGGGCCAGATCGTCGTCGGGCCGCGCATCGATCTGCCGTGTGGCACCGTCGACGGCCGCGAGCAGGCTGGCCTCGTCGAACCGTCCGACGCCGAATCCGAAGGTGTGACAGGGCTGTTGGTGGTGAAACTGGCCACAGTCGGGGACGATCGGGACGACCCCGCTGTCGTGGCATATCTCGACCCAGCCGGAGTGCGTGCCGAAGCGGTACGGCAGCACCAGGATGTCGATGTCGTGGAGGTAGCTGACGAGTTGGTCGTCGGTGAACGGCGGATGAATCCGGACGTCGACACCGCGATCCCGGTAAGCGGCGAGCCGCCCGGGCAGCTGCGCGCCGGCGCGAGGAGAGCTCGGCGCGTTGTCGTCGAGGTCCAGGCGCAGCGAAACATGCTGCCCCGGTTGATGATTGGCAACCAGAGCATCCATCACCGGCCACGGGTCGATGTTCGCTCGCAGGGACTTCGCGTGCACGGCGACGACGGGCGGGGTGCGCTGCGTACGGGGTGGCCCGACCTCGTCGATCGGTAGGAGATGGGGGTGCGGCAACACCGTCGCGCTGACACCCCATCGGTCGCGGATCTGCCGCGCGGCACCGTCGGTGAGGGTGACGACGACATGTGCGCGGTGCACCAGCATCCCGAGTTTCTCGAGGTGGCCGGCCTGGTCGTCGAGGTGCGGATTGGCCAGGTCGTGCACGGTGACCACGAGCGGCACGCCGTGCGCAGCGAGCACGTCGGTGACCGCGACGAGATCGTCGTACTCGATGCTCTCGAAGCCGAAATGCACGTGCAACACGTCGATTTCGGTGATTCGCGCACGAACGTAGCGCGGATCGAGCCAGCGCGGTGGCCACCACTGCGCGGGCTGGCTCGCACCCGGCGGAACCGGGTCGGGCAGCAGCGTCAGCAGCGTGGTGTCCACGGTGGCGGTGATGTACGGGTGTGCAGCCGGAACGGAGGCAACACGAATCAAATTCACACAATCCCTTCGACAGGGCGGATTTTCTCGCCGCTGTCTCGACGAATTGCTGTGACAGGTATACCACGCGGGGACGACACGTAACCTCGCGGAGTGGACTTCCTCAGCTCGCGCGACGAGCCGTCGGCGCACGACGAACGGCCCCTGTGGTTGGTGGTCGGCAATTGTCAAGCCGAAGCGCTGCGCCGAGTGCTCGACAGTGTACCGGCGCGGCCCTATCGAACGGTGCGGATTCCGCCGGTTCACGAACTGACGCAACAGGATCTACCGCAGCTCGATGAGCTTCTCGGGCAGGCTCAGGTGCTGCTGAGCCAGCCGATCCGGCAGGACTACCGGGATCTGCCGGTGGGTACTCGTCAGCTCGCGGAGCGACTCAATTCGGCTGCGCGAGTGGTTCGTTGGCCAGTGATCCGGTATGCCGGGCTCTATCCGTTCCAGGTCATCGTGCGCAGGCCCGCGGACCGGTCGCTGACTCCGCCCGTTGTGCCGTATCACGATCTGCGGACCATCGCGGCGGCCCGCGCGGGCCGGTCGCCGGACGATCCGTGGGATGTCGAGGTCGGTGCCGAGCAGATCCGGACGGTGGCGGCCATCAGTCGCGACGAACTGGCGATGCGCGAGGCCCGGGATTGCGACGTCGGCATCTCGGATCTGTTGGCAGGCTTGGGTACGGAGGCGGCGCACACGATCAACCACCCCGGCAATCCGGTGTTGATCGCTCTGGCTCAGCGCATCCTCGACCACCTGGGGGCGGGTCTGACGGCCGGCTCCGTCGACACCGTCCTGCTGTCCTCGGTGACCGCACCGCTGGAGGCTCGGGTACTCGACGCGCTGGGGCTGGCGGGGACACCGCGCCTTGACTGGTGTCAGCACGGCGCCCGTATCGCCGCCGACGATGTCCACACCGCACAGCTGCGGTGGTACGACAGCAATCGCGACTTCCTCGAGCTGGCCGTGCAGCGTCACGGAAACGTCATGGATTCTCTCGGGCTGCTGACGAGCTCGAGATCGGGGTGACTGCGGCCGTGACGGTGACCCAGGCGCTCGTGGGCCCACGCCATCACGGCGTGGTCCGCTTCGGCCTCGCGCTGCACGACGCGATGCACGCGATCGAACTGCCTCTCGAGCACGCCTGGTCGCCCGACGTCGCGGGGATGGCGAGCGCCGGCGGCGCGGGTGGCGTGCATCTGCAGTTCACCGACCGGCTCTTCGGGGACAGCCCCGGCGCTGCGGCCCGGGCTGTCGCAGACATCGCGAGTCGAATCCGCGTCACGGTCACGCTGCACGACCTGCCCCAAGCCTCCGATGGGCGCAGCGCGGACCAGCGTGCGGCGGCCTACGCCGACGTGGCCGCACGGTCGGCCGGCGTGGTGGTGAGCAGCGACCACGAGCGAGAACTGTTGCGCGACATAGGCGTCGACGTGACCACCGTGACGGTGATTCCGCTGTCGATCGGGCCGCCCGCGCCCGTTCGCTGCCGACGCGCGGGGGTGCCCAGCATCGGTGTGTTCGGCTTCCTCTACCCCGGCAAGGGGCACGAGGAGGTGATCGAGGCGAGTGCGGCGCTGCCGCCCGATGTCGAGATCCACGCCGTCGGTGAACCCTCAGCCGGGCACGACGCCCTGGTGGACGACCTCACGGCCCGCGCCGGCGCGCAAGGCCGTCGCTTTCACGTGACGGGCCACGTCAGCGACCAGGCGCTGGTCGAGGTGCTGCAACGGATCACGGTGCCGGTCGTCGCGCACACCCACGTCTCGGCGTCCGGGTCCCTCGGCTCGTGGCTGTCGGCAGGGCGCCGCCCGCTGGTGGTGGCGAACCGATACAGCCGCGAGGTCGACGGCCGCAATCCCGGCATGCTCACGCTGTACTCGCCGCCGGACCTGCCGCAGGCCATCCGCGGCGCCTTCCATGACCCGCAATCCACCTGGCTGGCACAGGGATTGGTGCCCCGGCCGACGCCAACCGACACCGCGAACGCCTACCACGCCTTCTTCGAGAGGTGGCACCGATGATCCCGGCGGCCTTGCCCCTGGGCGACGGGAGGTTCTGCGTACCCGGTAACCGGTGGGATGCGCTGAACGGTGCGCCCGGACGGGACGCGACCGTCGCCGTCGTCGTGCCGTTCTACGACCAGCAGGAGGAGCTCGACCGGCTGCTCGCCGCGCTAGAGCTGCAGGACTATCCAGCCCACCTCATCGACGTCGCCGTGGCCGACGACGGCTCGCCGACACCGCCCGACATCTCGTCATCGGCGCTGCGATGCACCGTGGTGCGGCAGCCCGACCGCGGGTTCCGCGCGGCCGCGGCGCGCAACCTCGGTGCCGCCGCCACCGCCGGCGAGATCCTCTGCTTCCTCGACGCCGATACGGTGCCCGAACCCGGCTATCTGCGGCACATCTCACGGCTGCCGTCGCTGCTGCCCGATGCGTTGGTCGTCGGGCGGCGCCGGCACGCCGATCTCGCCGGCTGGCAGGCGGCCGACGTGGCGCGTTGGTGGGCGGGGGAGCGCCGCCCCACAGTGCTCGACGAACCGCAGTGGCTCACCGATGCCTATGCCCGCACCGGCGATCTCGCGGTCGCCGACCACACCGCGTACCGCTATGTGATCAGCTCCGTGATGTGTTGCAGCCGAGAGCTGTTCGACTACTGCGGGGGCTTCGACGAGTCGTTCGACCAGTACGGCGGCGAGGACTGGGAGTTCGCGCACCGGGCGGCGGTCTGCGGTGCGGTGTTCCATCACGCCCGTGAGGCGACGGCGTGGCACGACGGCCCGGACTGGGCGGGTCGAGACGTGCGGGATCGGGTGGCGGTCAAGAACGCGGAGGCTCTGGCGATGGCGCGGCTGATCACCGATCCGGCAGCACGCACACATGGCCTGCGCTACGACATCCCCCGTGTAACAGTCGAACTCGACGCCGAGGGGCATGACTTGGGGTCGTTCGTCTCGACTGTCAGCGGCTTCCTCGCGCACGACGTGGGCGTCTGGGTCATCGGAGCGGGCGCGGAGTCGCTGTGTGCCCGAGCGCACCTGCAGGATGGCCGCATCCGCGTCGGCCCGGTGCCCCACCACATCCGGCGCCGGACCCCGTTCGTGGTCACCGTGACGGGGCGGCCGGTGCTGCCCGCACGGGGCGTCGCCGACCTCGTCCACGCCTGTGCGCAGCCCGACGTCGCCGAGGTGCGACTGAGCGGACACACCGCCGAGGTGGTGTGCCGCGCCTCGTGGGCCCTGCATCGGCAGGCGCGGTGGCAACACTCGATGACGTTCGGTGCCACGCAGCGCTTCTCGGGGGCGGTGTTCGGGATGACCGAGAGCGAGGCCGAACCCGACCTGTCGTGGTGACCACGTGTCCGAGGGCGGGCGTAGCTTGGGCGACATGGCCGACATCGACGCTGCCCGCGAGCTCCTGCGTGATTCGTTCACCCGTCTGATCGAGCACGCCGACGATCTGACCGACGGGCTCACCGACGACGTGGCCTACTACCGGCCGACGCCGGAGGCCAACACGATCACGTGGCTGCTGTGGCACAGCGCCCGCATGCAGGACGCCCAGCTGTGTGACATCGCCGGCATCGAGCAGGTGTGGTTCCGCGAAGGCTGGGTGGACCGGTTCGCGCTCGACCTGCCGCGCGACGCCCACGGCTACGGGCACACTCCTGAGGATGTGGCCAAGGTGCGTGCCTCGTCGGATCTGCTCGCCGGCTACTACCACGCCGTGCACCGCGAGAGCCTGTCCTACGTCGCGTCGGTGTCGGACGAGGACCTCGCCCGGGTGATCGACAAGCGCTGGACGCCGCCGGTGACAGCGAGCGCACGGCTGGTCAGCATCATCGACGACGCCGCCCAGCACCTCGGGCAGGCTGCCTACATCCGGGGCATCGTCCCGCAAAGTTGACACCTGTCAACCCCGCGTGCGACGTGCGTCACACCGCTCGTTAGAGTGGGGGTCATGACTGCGACTTCCGACGTCACGCCCTTCACCGGCACCGGCACGATCACCAATCCCGCCACCGGCGCTCTCGCTGGCCAGGTGCGGTGGACCGACGCAGCCGACGTACCCCGCATCGCCGGCGCACTGCGCGAGGCGCAGCGCGAGTGGGAGGCCCGCGGCGCTGCCGGCCGGGCCAAGGTGCTGGCCCGCTACGGCGTGTGGCTGGGCCGCCACCGCGCCGAGATCGAGGAGCTGCTGATCGCCGAGACCGGCAAATCCGCGACGGACGCGGCGCAGGAGGTGCCGCTGATCCTGATGATCCTGTCCTACTACGCGCGCACCATGGAGAAGGCTCTCGCGCCGGACCCGCGCCCGGCGGCCTTGCCGTTCCTGTCGATCAAGAAGATCGAGGTGCACTACCGGCCCCGCGCGGTCGTCGGCATCATCGCGCCGTGGAACTACCCCGTCGCCAACGCGCTGATGGACGCCATCGGTGCGCTCGCCGCAGGCTGCGCCGTGCTGCTCAAGCCCTCGGAGCGCACTCCGCTGACCGCGGAACTGCTGTTGCGCGGCTGGCTCGACTCCGGCGCCCCTGACGTGCTGGCCCTGGCACAGGGCGCCCGTGAGGTGTCCGAGGCCGTCATCGACAATTCCGACTACGTCCAGTTCACCGGCTCCAGTGCCACCGGCGCCAAGGTGGCCGAGCGCGCCGCCCGCCGGCTGATCCCCGTCAGCCTGGAGCTCGGCGGCAAGGACCCGATGATCGTTCTCGAGGACGCCGACGTCGAGCTCGCCGCCCACGCCGCGGTGTGGGGTGCGATGTTCAACGCCGGGCAGACCTGCGTGTCGGTCGAGCGCGTGTACGTGCTCGAGCCGGTCTACGACCAATTCGTCGACGCCGTGGTCCGCGACGTGAAGAACCTGCAGATGGGTGCCGGCGACGGCCATCACTTCGGCGCGATGATCGACGACAGCCAGGTCGCGGTCACCGAACGTCACGTCGCCGACGCGCTGGCCAAGGGTGCGCGGGCACTGACCGGCGGCACGCGCCGGCCCGGTCCCGGAAGCTTCTACGAGCCCACCGTGCTGGTCGACGTCGACCACTCGATGGCGGCCATGACCGAAGAGACGTTCGGTCCGACACTGCCGATCATGAAGGTCTCCTCGGTGGCCGAGGCGGTCCGGTTGGCCAACGACAGCCCGTACGGCCTGTCCGCGGCGGTGTTCTCCCGAGATGTCGAGCGAGCCAAAGAGGTTGCGCTGCAACTGGATTGCGGCGGGGTCAACATCAACGACGTGATCTCGAACCTGATGTGCACCACCGCGCCGATGGGCGGCTGGAAGACCTCGGGCATCGGGGCCCGCTTCGGCGGACCCGAGGGGCTGCGCAAGTACTGCCGTATCGAGACCGTGGTCAGTCCGCGCACCGCGGTCGGCGCCGGCGGCAACTACTACAACAACTCGCAGCGCGCGCTCAAGCGGATGAACACGATGATGACCAAGCTGGCGTTGATCCGGCCCAAGCGCATGGCGAAATAGGGCAGCCAAATAGTCCACCGGGCGTTCACCCCGCCGTCACCGTCCCGACGGCGGGGCTGGTTAGCGTCGCCCGGTGACTCTGGACAGCTCTGGCTACCACGTGATCGATGACGACGATGACGATCCCGTGCTGGTTCTCCAACCCAGCGGCGAACCCGTCGACACGTGGCGGGAGAACTACCCGTACGACGACCGCATGTCGCGCGCGGAGTACGAAGAGCAGAAGCGGCTGCTGCAGATCGAGCTGCTGAAGTTGCAGAAGTGGAGCCAGGCCCACGGCCATCGGCACGTGATCGTGTTCGAGGGTCGCGACGCCGCAGGCAAGGGCGGCACGATCAAGCGCTTCATGGAGCATCTCAACCCGCGGGGCGCGCGCGTGGTCGCGCTGGAGAAGCCCACCGAGAAGGAACAGACGCAGTGGTACTTCCAGCGCTACGTCACCCACCTGCCCGCCGCCGGGGAGATCGTGCTGTTCGACCGGTCCTGGTACAACCGCGCCGGCGTCGAACGCGTCATGGGCTACTGCTCACCCAAGCAGCATGCCGAGTTCATCCGGCAGGCTCCGTTGTTCGAGCAGATGCTGGTCAACGACGGTGTCAGCCTGACCAAGCTGTGGTTCTCGGTGACGCAGTCCGAGCAGCGCACCCGGTTCACGATCCGGCAGGTCGATCCGGTGCGGCAGTGGAAGCTCTCGCCGACGGACCTGGCCTCGCTGGACAAGTGGGACGACTACACCGCGGCCAAAGAGGACATGTTCGCCTGGACCGACACCGAGATCGCGCCGTGGATGGTGGTCAAGAGCAACGACAAGAAGCGCGCCCGCATCAACGCGATGCGCTACGTGCTGAGTAAATTCGACTACGACAACAAGGACCACGAGGTGGTCGGCCGGCCCGACCCGCTGATCGTGGGACGCGCGCTGGACTGATCAAACGGGCGTCCCGACAGGAAGGACGCCGGAGTGCGTTTTCTCGCCACGCTGATGCTGTGGCTGCTGACCACGCTCGCGCTGGCGGTCGCGGTCCCTGCCGGGTGGGCGCAGCGCGACATCGTCGACGAGGACGGGTACGCCGCGCTGGCCGCCCGCGCGGCCGGTGATTCCCGGCTCCAGGACGCGATGGCCGGTGAGCTGACGACACAGCTCCTCGCGCTCGGCGGTGAGAACGGCTACCAGCTCAACCCGCAGCTGGTCCGCACGGTCGCCGATTCCTACACCCGCAACGACGGATTCCCCGGACAGTTCGCCCAGGCCAACCGCATCGCGCACCGCTGGATGTTCACCGGCGCGGTGCCCGAGGGCAACTCGACCGACCGGTGGCTGATCGACATCGCGCCGATGCTGTCGGACCCGTCGTTTCGCGCCACACTGGGCAACCTCGACCTCGCGGTTCCGCCGACGCTGACCGTGCCCATCACCGTCGAATCACCCGATCTGCGCCCCGGCAAGCTGCGACCGCTGGCCACATGGGGCCCATGGGCAAGCATCGGAGCGGCGGTCCTCACCGGCCTGCTGGCACTGCTCACCCTGGCCGCTGCCCGGTCGAAAGCCCGTGCGTTGTGCGCGCTCGGGGTGTCGGCACTGCTGGTCGGTGCCGCCGGCTGGGCGGGCATCGAAATGGGCCGGCGCTTCGTCGACGCGGCGGTGGACCGCACCACCGGAGACATCCGCACCGTGGCCGAGGTGATGGTGCGCACCGCCGAGAACAGCGCGCACCACTGGCTCAACATCACGCTGGTCACCGGTATCGGCCTCGTCGTGGTCGGCGTGCTGGGCGCGACTGCGGGTGCGGCGCTGCGCAGACCCGACACTCGATGAGCGGGCCGCTGGTCCCCGCCGCGGGCGCCGACCCCGACGAGCTGTTCACGTCCTTCGCCGCGTGGGCGCAGGACAGCGGAACCCCGCTCTACCCCGCGCAGGAAGAGGCGCTGATCGAGTTCGTCAGCGGCGCCAACGTCGTGCTGGCGACCCCCACCGGGTCGGGCAAGTCGCTCGTCGCGACCGGGGCGCAGTTCGCCGCGCTGGCGGCCGGACGGCGCAGCTATTACACCGCGCCGATCAAGGCGCTGGTGAGCGAGAAGTTCTTCGCGCTGTGCGGGATCTTCGGGGCCGAGAACGTCGGCATGCTCACCGGTGACGCGGCGGTCAACGCGCAGGCACCGATCATCGTCTGCACGGCGGAGGTGTTGGCGAACACGGCGCTGCGCGAAGGCGCAGACTCCGACATCGGCGTGGTCGTGATGGACGAGTTCCACTTCTACGGCGACCCCGACCGCGGCTGGGCCTGGCAGGTGCCGCTGCTGGAACTGCCTGCCGCACAGTTCCTCCTGATGTCGGCGACGCTGGGCGACGTCACGTTCCTGCGCGAAGATCTGACCCGGCGCACGGGCCGGCCGACGGCTCTGGTCGCCAACGCCGAACGCCCGGTGCCCCTGTTCTATTCGTACGCGACGACGCCGATACACGAGACCGTCGGTGACTTGCTCGACACCCGCCAGGCGCCGATCTACATCGTGCACTTCACCCAGGCGTCGGCGCTGGAACGGGCGCAGGCGCTGATGAGCGTCAACGTCAGCACCAAAGACGAAAAGGCAGCCATAGCAGAGCATCTCGGTGCATTCCGCTTCTCCACCGCATTCGGTTCGACGCTGTCGCGGCTGGTGCGCCACGGTATCGGGGTGCACCACGCGGGCATGTTGCCCAAGTACCGGCGGCTGGTCGAACAGCTCGCCCAGGCCGGCCTGCTGAAGATCATCTGCGGCACCGACACGCTGGGCGTCGGCATCAACGTGCCGATCCGCACCGTGGTGTTCACCGCGCTGTCCAAGTACGACGGCACCCGCACCCGGCTGCTCACCGCGCGGGAGTTCCACCAGATCGCCGGGCGTGCGGGCCGGGCCGGTTACGACACCGCGGGCACCGTGGTGGTGCAGGCGCCCGACCACGAAGTGGAGAACCTCAAGCAGTTCGCCAAGGTCGCCGACGACCCGAAGAAGCGACGAAAGTTGGTGCGGCGCAAGGTGCCCGAAGGCATGGTGCCGTGGAGCGAGAAGACGATGACCCGGCTGGTCGAGGCTGCGCCCGAGTCGCTGACCAGCAACATGCGGGTGTCCACCGCGATGATCCTCGACGTCGTCGACCGCCCGGGCAACCCGTTCGAGGCGATGCGCCGGCTGCTCACCGACAATCACGAGCCGCGCAAGCGGCAGCTCCGGCTGATCCGGGAGGCGGTGGGCATCGCCCGCTCGCTACTGCAGGCAGGGGTGGTCGAACGACTTCCGGTGCCCGAGGCCGACGGCCGCCGCTACCGGCTGACCGTCGACCTGCCCCGCGACTTCGCACTGAACCAGCCGCTGTCCACGTTCGCGCTGGCCGCCATCGACGTCCTCGATTCGTCCGCGGAAAGCTATGCACGCGATGTGGTTTCGGTGATCGAGGCGACGTTGGAAGACCCCCGACAGATCCTGGCGGCACAGCTGAAGAAGGCCAGGGGCGAGGCGGTGGCGGCGATGAAGGCCGAAGGCATCGAGTACGAGGAACGCATCGAACTGCTCGACGACGTCACCTACCCCAAACCGCTCGACGACCTGCTGCGCGGGGTGTTCGAGATCTACCTGCAGACCAATCCGTGGGCCGCCGACGGAGCACTCTCGCCGAAGTCGGTGGTGCGCGAGATGTGGGAGGGCGCGTTCACGTTCCGGGAGTACGTCAGCGTCTACGGGTTGACCCGGTCGGAGGGCGCCGTGCTGCGCTACCTCTCCGACGCCGTCAAGGCGCTGCGCTCCGGTGTGCCCGCCACGGCCCGCACCGACGAGCTGACCGATATCACCGAGTGGCTCGCCGAGCTCGTGCGGCAGGTGGATTCCAGCCTGCTCGACGAGTGGGAGCAGCTCGCCAGCCCCGACCAGCCGCTGGACGCGCCGGTGTCGGTGCCGGTGCGGCCGCGCCCGGTGACGGGCAACGAGCGGGCGTTCACCGCGATGGTGCGCAACGCGCTGTTCCGCCGCGTCGAGCTGTTCGCCCGGGAACGCTGGGATGAGTTGGGCGCGCTGGACAGTGGCTCAGGCTGGCCGGCGCACCGCTGGCGCGACGCCGGCGACGACTACTACGCCGAGCACGACGACGTCGGGATCGGGCCGAACGCCCGCGGACCGGCGTTGCTGATCATCGAGCGCGGCGTCGACGTGTGGCGGGTGCGGCAGATTCTCGACGACCCCGCCGGCGACCACGACTGGGGCATCGACGCCGAGATCGACCTCGGCATGAGCGACGAGGAAGGCGTGGCGGTTCTGCGCGTCGTGACCGTCGGCCGGATGGACTAGCCCACCAGCGCGGCAGTGTCGCGTCGCCTCGCGCGCGCCGGGTCGGCCAGCAATCCCGCAAGACTGCGGGTAATGGGCAGGCCTGTCTTGATCTCCAGGTAGGCGAACTGGCCCTGTGGATTGACCTCCAGGAAGTACACCTGTCCGTCGGAGGCCGACACCCTCAGGTCGATCACGCCGAACGCGAGCCCCAGGCAATCCATCAGCTGGTGCAGCGCCTCCGCGACGTCGTCGCCGAGGTCGTAGGGAGTGAACGCGACCGAGTTGTCCATCCTCGAATCCACCCACCCGGCGCCGCTCTGGGAATCGATGCGCACCGCCCACGCCTCGCCGGCGATCCACACGATGCGAAGGTCGTAGGCGCCGTCGACGAATTCCTGGAAAGTGGTGGGAGAGCTGGCGATCGCCGGCAGGCGCATGAGGTCACCGGATGTCACCAACCGGGTCTCACTGAACGCTCCGCCGGTTCCGGTGCGTTTGTAGATCGCCCGGCCCGGCAGTCCTGCGAGGAAGTCTGCCGCTACTGACGCGTCGTTGGTGACGACGGTGTCGGGCACCGCGAGACCGACTCCCCGGGCTGCGGCGAGTTGCACCAGCTTGCGGTCGGCGCGATGCTGAGCGCCGGCGTCGTTGACGAAGACCGCGTCGAGCGACCAGAGCAGCCCCTCGGCGAAGTGATCGCATTCGGCCTGCCGGAAGGCGTCGGTATCCGGATCGATGCTTCGTCCCACGACGCTGCGCGCCGGCCGACGCCACCACACGACACGCACGGAATCCAGATCGACCCCGCCCCAATCGTGTGCGTGACTGCTGCGTGTCGACATGAAACTGGCTGTTGTCGAGGGGAATTCGGCCATGTCGATTCGAAGCGGTCGAACTCCGAAATGCGCACGTAGGTGCGAGGTCACTGCGGCAGCGTGAAGGTCCATCTCGTGGGCGATGATGAGTACCGGTGTGGTCATGATCGTGGTGGCGTCGGTGGTGGGCGCTACTGGCAGTCGTCGCCCTGGCAGACCGTGCCGAACCCGCTGGGGTGGTCCCAGCAGCTCACGGACGTGTGGCCGGCTTCTGCCACCACCACCCGATCGAACGCGAAGCCATGCGTACGGCCCCACTCCTCGCTCTGGCGCGAGAGGTCCTCGGAGCCGACGACGTTGCGGTAGCGGTCCGGAAGTGTCATCGGCCGCACGAGCGACTCGATCGTCAAGGTCTGCAGCCAGCCGATCGACGCACCGGGGCGAACGACCACCTCGACGGGTGTGCCGGCATCCCCCGCCGCCGACGCGGCCACTGTGGGGTTGGCCCAGTCCGATTGCCGCTCGATGTCGGCCCGCTGGATCACCCAGGTACCCCCGGGCACGTTGATCCGGACCTCGCCGTCGGCGTCGCTGGCAAGCAGGCCTCTGAGCGGTGTGTTCGTCATGGCAGTACTCCTCGTGTGAGTGAACGTCCCGGTCGCGCCGGGCCCGCTCACGAGAATCGACTGCGGACGGCACGTGCACCCGCGTAGTGCACTACCTGACTTTTCAGGGCTCGATGACGTGGTTCGGATCCGGCCTGCGGTCCGGGGGTGCCTGGCTGCAGTCACCCCACGGCCCGTCACGCTGCTCCACGGCTGCACGCACACCGTCGCGCTCGGCGGTGTCGACGAAGCCCAGTGCGTCGGGGGTGTTGCGCATCAGCCCGTCGAGAATGCCGCCGAGGGTCTGCGTCGACGCCAGCCCCATGTTCTCGTACGCCTGGTTGACGATCAGCTTCTGCGCCTGCAGTTGCGACAGCGGGATCGTCGCGAGCTTGGCTGCGATCTCGGCCACCCGCGCCTCGAGCCGGTCGAATGGCACCGACTCGTTGATCAATTTGACTGCAGCAGCTTCCTTTCCGGTCAGCGGCTCACCGGTCAGCGAATGCCACTTCACCTTCGCAAGGCTCAGCCGGTACAGCCACATGCCGGTCAAGTAGGCACCCCACATGCGCGCATACGGCGTTCCGATCACCGCGTCGTCGCTGGCGATCACCAGATCGGCACACAACGCATAATCGCTGGCCCCGCCGACTCGGGCCGGTCTCGCGTGCGCTCACCATCGCGAAATCTTTGCCCGGGTCCCAGCGTCCGTCGGTGTTCATACCCTCGTCCCAGTGCTCGAAGCCCCCGCCGAAGTCGTATCCGCCCGAGAACGCGCGTCCAGCCCCGCGCAGCACGATCACCTTGACCGCCGGGTCGCGTTCAGCGAGCCCGATCGCAGCCTCGATCTCGTCGGGCATCGGGGGCACGATCGTGTTGAGCCGATCGGGGCGGATTGACTTCTAGCGCCAGTCGCGGAAGGCGTCCAGCAACCGGTCGCGCAGCTGCGGCGCCACGTCGTCGTCGCAGAGAGCGCTCAGGGTGCGCACCGTGGTGCGGAACTGCTGCAGGTAGGTCATGCAGCCGTCACAGCCGATCAGGTGCTGTTCGAATCGCTGGTGCGTGACCACATCGAGCGCGCCGTCGAAGTAGGCGGTGATCAATTCGACGAGCTCGTAGCAGTCCATCGGTCGGCGCTCGGTCACGTCACGTCCCTCACGTAATCCTCGAGGACCTGCCGGATCGCCGTCCGTCCGCGGTGCAACAGCACGCGCTGATTGGCCAGTGTGATGCCGAGCAGCCGGCTCACCTCGGCGGAGTCGACGTCGAGCACGTCGCGCAGCGTGACGACGAGGCGCTGGCGTTCGGGCAGCGTGTCGAGCGCCTTCCGGGTGAGGTCCAGCAACTCCGAACTCAGCACGGAACCCTCGGGGGACTCCGGGAACGGCACCGGTTCTTCACCGTCTCGCCAATGACCCGCCCAGCGTTCGTCGCCGTCGTGGAACCGCGCCGGGTGTACGGCGCCACCGGTGTAGGCGGCGATCTGGGCATCGGACTCGCGGCGATCCCGCATACCGCGCTTCTTGGCGATGTTGATCAGCACGGTGAACAGCCAGGTGCGCAGCGAGGACCGGCCCTCGAAACCGTCGATGCCCTTGAGCAGCGCGATCCAAGCTTCCTGCACGACGTCCTCGGCGACCTCCCGGGACGACACGTAACCCTGGGCGATCCGCAGCATCGCCGGGGTGTGCCTGTCGACCAGCGCGGCGAATGCGGCCTCGTCGCGGGCCCGCAGCGCCGCGACGATGGCGGCCTCGTCCGCGGAAGTGGCGGTCATGTCCGCGAGATCGTAACCCAGCACGTCACACCGCGGCGGCTCGAAGCACACCCGCTCCTCTCGTCTTTCGGGTAGTGCCTGCCGACGCCACCGGCGTTACGTCTGGACGTTCACGGACCCTGATCTCGCAGCGTCGGATCGGCCGACCGCACCCGGCCGCCGATCACGATGTTCGGCGTGCGGAAGTAGGCCCAGCCCAGGGTCAGCACCGATGCGGCCGCGGCCAGGGCCAGCGCGCTCTGCAGGTCGGGGAGGCCCGAGAGGAACAGCACGACGATGCCCGCACCGGTGCCCGCCCAGTAGATGCGGCGTTTGACCGCCCGCCGATCCAGTCGCGCAGTGTCCCAGCCGGGCGCCGCGATTCCTGCCAGCACCAGAGCCGCACCGACGATCAGCAGGATCTCCGAGAACGTCATGGCAGCAGCAACTGGAAGCCGTCCACGATCTCCTTCGAATCGCGCACGTAGGTCGGGTTCGCCGGGTCGGTGGTCTGCACCGTCAGCGTCGCGAGGTAGGTGGCCGACGGGCCCTGTGCCACCACGGCGTGCATGATGATGGGCCGCTCCGGTGCCGGACCCATCGCGGGCGCAGTGTATGTCGTTGTCTCCGAGGGCAATCCGCAGGTGGTGTTGCTCTCGGTCTGCAGGTCGAAGGCGCCCATCATCGAGGTCAGGTTGGACCGGTTCTGCTCGAACACGGTGTCGGGATCGGCGCTGCCGCGCACGGACTCGAGGGTGACCACCGCGTTGGGGGCGAACTGGTTGGCGATCAGATCCTGCGCGACGATCGCGAACCGGATGATCTGGTTGTCCATCATCGTGTTGCGCTCCCAGCCCGGCGGCTGCGGGACGCGCAACTGCGGCTCGCGGGGATTCTTCTGCGGGATGTCGACCAACGGCGCGGTCACGCTGGCGCACTGCGAATCGTCACCGGCGGTACCTCCGCCGGAGCCACCGGCGCTGGGAGCGGGTCCGGCGGCCGTCACCGCGGTGCCGCTGATCTCCCGGCCGCAGCCGGTGAGCAGCCCCGGGATTGCCAAGGCCGCCAGCACCACCGCACCAGCCGATCGGGCGATCGTCACGTCACTTCCCTCTCAGGTTCGTCAACAGGAACTCGTAGACCAGTGCGGCACGGAACGCGATCTGCGGATTGTCCGACGCACCCGCGTGACCGCCCTCGATGTTCTCGTAGTACCGGACCGGATGGCCGGCCTCCTCCAGTGCTGCCGTCATCTTCCTGGCGTGACCGGGATGCACGCGGTCGTCGCGTGTCGAGGTGGTGATCAGCACCGGCGGATAGCTGCGCTCGGCCGAGATGTTCTGGTACGGAGAGTATTTGGCGATGAACTGCCAATCGTCCGGATCGTCCGGGTTCCCGTACTCGGCCACCCAGGAGGCGCCGGCCAGCAGCAGGTGGAAGCGTTTCATGTCGAGCAGCGGCACACTGCACACGAGTGCGCCGAACAGTTCCGGATACTGCGTCAGCATGATGCCCATCAGCAGTCCGCCGTTGCTGCCTCCCTGGGCGCCCAGCTGATCCACCGTGGTGATGCCGCGGGACACGAGATCGGCTGCCACGGCCGCGAAATCCTCGGCGACCAGATGTCTTCCCTCGCGCATCGCCTGGGTGTGCCACGTCGGCCCGTACTCGCCACCGCCGCGAATGTTGGCCAGCACGTAGGTGCCACCGCGGGAGAGCCAGAGCCTGCCGAGCACGCCGTCGTAGTACGGGGTGCGTGCCACCTCGAACCCGCCGTATCCGCCCAGCAGTGTCGGGCCGGCGCTCTGAACGTGCCGATGACGCACCACGAAGTAGGGGACGGCAGTACCGTCGTCGGACGTCGCGAAGTACTGCTGAACCTCGAGATCAGCCGCGTCGAAGAACGACGGTGCCCGCTTGATCTCGGTGAGGGCGCCGCCCGCCGGCCCGTGTAGCAGCCGCGACGGTGTGACGAAACCCGAACAATCACAGAAGATCTCGTCACCCAGCGGGTCGACCGCGACCAGGGACACGGTGGTGTTGTCCGGCAGCCCCGCGACCGGTTCGCTGATCCATGAGCCGGGGGTGACCACCTCGACGTGGCTGGCGACGTCGGCGAGTGTGACGATCACCAGTCGATCGCGGGTCCAGGCGTAGTGGTGCAGGCTGGTGTGCCGGTCCGGAGTGAACACCGCAGTCAGTTCGGCACTGCCGGAGAGGAACTCGTCGTAATCGGCGGCCAACAGCGCCCCGGCCGGGTAGTGCTGGGTGCCCGTCCCGTAGCTGTAGTGCCAGTCGCTGCGTAACTCGATCAGCAGCCAGTTGCGGTGAATCGAGACGCCGGCGTCGGTCGGTGCGTCGATGCGGACGAGCTCCGTTCCGCGCAGTTCGTAGACGTCGTCGTTGAAGAAGTCGAGCGCGCGGCTGATCAGCGTGCGCTCGAAGCCCGGGGTGCGGTCCACCGATGCCGCGACGAGGACGTCGGCGGGGTCGCCCTCGAAGATCGTCTCCGCCTCCGCCAGGGGAGTGCCGCGCGACCAGCGCTTCACCACCCGCGGATATCCCGACTCGGTGAGCGATCCCTCCCCGAAATCGGTGCCGACGAGCAGGGTGTCCTCGTCGAGCCAGGTGACCTGAGACTTCGCCTCCGCCAGCTCGAAGCCGCCGTCGACGAACGAGCGCGTCGTCATGTCGAATTCCCGCACCACCGCGGCGTCGGACCCGCCGCGGGAGAGGCTGATCAGGGCGCGCCCGTAGCCGGGCTCGATCACATCGGAGCCGGCCCACACCCAGTTCTCGCCTTCGGTGCGCGCCAACTCGTCGACGTCGACGACGACGTCCCACTCCGGCGTCTCGGTCCGGTAGCTCTCGAGCGTGGTGCGCCGCCACAGGCCCTTGGGATTCGTCGCGTCTCGCCAGAAGTTGTAGAGGAACTCGCCGCGCCGGCGCACATAGGGGATTCGGGTGTCGGTGTCGAGGACCTCGAGAGCGTCGGCGCGCATCTGCTCGAAGCGCTCGCCGCCGAGCTCGGCGATCGTCGGATCGTTGTGCGCGCGCACCCAGGCGAGCGCGTCGTCGCCGGTGATGTCCTCGAGCCAGAGGAACGGATCGTCCGCCTGCGGGGGGTTCGTCACGCCCCCATTCTGCGCATCGGTGCCCGCGGTGTTCGAATCGGCTGCGGGAACGGGGGTGGTCGGTACGATCACCCCAGCTGAGCATCGGGGGCCGCGGTGAACCACATTCGAGGGTGGTGGCAACAGCCGGACCGCTACGACTGGCTGGCGCGCTATCTGGCGAAGCGCCGGCTGCTGCGCATCTCCTCGGCGGTGATGGCCACGATCATGGCGGTGCTCGCCGTAGCGCTGGCGTTGACGACCTTGAGTCCCGCGGGGCCCGAGGGCAGCGCCCGCCCCGTGGTGTGGGTGATCGCGGCAGGATTCGTCGGCGTCGCCGCGGCGTACGCGCGGCGGTGGCCGACCCGGCGACAGTCCGTGGTGTTCTCGATCTGCGGCTGTGCCGCTCTGGCCGTCGTCGCGGTGCTCCAATCCGATCCCCACGCCGGCCTGCTGACCTGCTGGGCCTTCGTCGGGCTGGCGGCCTACGTCGCGTCAGCACACAGCCCGCGCCTGCTCGTCCTCACCGTCACCATCGCGCTCGGCACCGCGGCCGCGTGCGCGGTGCGGATGGGGGTGGACGGTGACGTGCCCCTGGGCGTGGCCACCCTGCTGATGTCGATCGGAGGGTTGTTGACGGTGCCGTTCGGCGGACACATCCTGACGCGGTTGCTGTGGAACGACGCCGTGTCGACCGACCCGCTGACCGGGTTGACCAACCGGCGGGGGTTCCGGCGATCGGCGCACGCTCTGATCACCGAGGCCGCCCAGCGAGGTTCCGGAAGCTTCAGCGTCGTGATGATCGACCTCGACGGTTTCAAGCGCCTCAACGACACATTGGGCCACGCGGTCGGGGATCGAGTCCTCGTCGACGTGGCAGGCAGGCTGCGCGCCGCGTGTGGCTCAGGCATGATCTCGGCGCGGGTGGGCGGCGAGGAGTTCGTGGTCGCCCAGGCGTGCCCGCCGCGGGAGATGGAGATGGTGGCGCGGCGGCTGTGTGCGGCGATCGCCGCGAACCCGTGGCACGTCACCGCGAGCCTGGGGGTCGCCGGTGTCGCCGTGCAGGATCTGGCCGCCGGTACCCGCACGCTGATCGACCGGGCCATCGCCGCCGCCGACATGGCCATGTACGAAGCGAAACGGGCCGGCGGCAATCAGATCCGGCAGTCCGACGCCGCCTGACTCAGCTCAGGTGGTGCACCTCCTGCAGGCCGTACACCGGGGTCGGCATGCCCTCGTGCCGGGCCTTGAGTTGTAGCGCCAGATACAGCGAGTAGTGCCGGGACTGGTGCAGGTTGCCGCCGTGGAACCACAGGTTGGGCTGCTGCGTGGGCTTCCACATGTTGCGCTGCTCGCCCTCCCACGGCCCGGGATCCTTCGGGGTGTCGCTGCCCAGGCCCCACACCTTGCCGACCTTGTCGGCGACGTCCTGGCCGATCAGGTCGGCGGCCCAGCCGTTCATCGAGCCGTACCCGGTCGCGTAGACCACGACGTCGGCGGGCAGCTCGGTTCCATCGGCGAGAACCACCGAGTCCTCGGTCAGACGGTCGACCTGGCCGTGGGCGAGCTTGATCCGCCCGTCGGCGACCATGTCGCAGGCGCCCACGTCGATGTAGTACCCCGAGCCGCGGCGCAGGTACTTCATGAACAGTCCGGAACCGTCCGCGCCCCAATCCAATTCGAACCCGGCTGCCTCGAGCCGGTCGTAGAACTCCTTGTCGCGCTCCCGCATCTGGTCGTACAGCGGGATCTGGAATTCGTGCATGATCCGGTACGGCAGGGAGGCGAACGTCAGGTCGGCCTTCTCGGTCGTCATCCCCGCGGCCAACGCCCGCTCGGAGTACAGGTCGCCCAGGCCGATGTCCATCAGGGTGTCGGACTTGACGATGTGGGTGGAGGACCGCTGCACCATCGTGACGTCGACGGCGTTCTCGTAGAGCGCCTTGCAGATGTCGTGGGCGGAGTTGTTCGAGCCGATCACGACCGCTTTCTTGCCGGCGTAGGCGTCCGGGCCGGGATGCTGCGACGAGTGGTGCTGGTCGCCGCGGAACACATCCTGGCCGGGCAGCGTGGGCACATACGGCTTGCCCGACATGCCGGTGGCGAGCACCAGCTGGGTCGGCTGCAGCGTGAGGCGTTCGCCGTCGCGGTCCACCTCGACTGTCCAGCGGCCCTGGGTCTCGTCGAAGGTGGCGGACAGGCACGTCGTCTTCGACCAGTACGGCACCTCCATCACGCGGGTGTAGAACTCCAGCCAGTCGCCGATCTTGTCCTTGGGGGCGAACACCGGCCAGTTCTGCGGGAACGGCAGGTAGGGCAGGTGGTCGTACCAGACCGGGTCGTGCAGGCACAGCGACTTGTACCGCTTGCGCCACTGATCGCCGGGCCGCTCGTGCTTGTCGACGACGATGGCCGGCACGCCGAGCTGGCGCAGCCGCGCGCCGAGCGCGATGCCGCCCTGACCGCCGCCGATGATCAGCGTGTACGGCTGGGTGCTGCGCCCCAGTTCGGCGTCTTCGGCGGCCTTGCGCTCGGCCCAGGAGCGCGGGTCCGGGTCGTCGCCGTGCACGGCGCCGAGCACCCGCGTCGCGCCCTTGCGCTCTTCGTGGCCCTTGAGTTCCTGCAGCGCGGTCAGCATGGTCCAGGCCCGATCGGTGCCGTCCTCGCCGCGGATCCGCAGGTGTCCGGTGCCGCGGCCGGCGGCGGTCTCGAACTGGATGAACGCCGAGACGACGTCCCCGTCCTGGGTGGGTTCCTCGCGCGTGCTGAAACCCGACGGGTCGGTCTCGGCGAGGCGCGCGGTCAGCATGTCGATGATCTGGTCGCGGCCCTCCAGCGTCTTGAGGTTCCAGGTGAAGGACACCAGGTCACGCCAGAAACCGTCGACGGCGAACATGCCGGCGGCGCGCTCGATGTCGCGGACGGCCAGCGCCGCCTCGAAGTCGGCCAGCCAGGCGTCGACGCGCTGCTGCGGGGTCAGGGTGGTGGTTCGGGGGTCGAGAGTGGAAGTCATGTGAGCCAGACCACACCGCGGCGCGCAGGGCTGACAAGAGTTGCGAAGCGTTGCAACCCCCGCGAGCGAGGGCCTGCAACCCCCTGCAACTCTTTCGGCGTGTGGCCGCCGTCACATAGACATGCCGATATGAGAGCAGCTGTCTATTACGGCCCGAACAAACTCGAGATCGACGACGTCGCCGAACCGGAGGTCCGCCCCGGCACCGTCAAGCTGCAGGTCGGCTTCAACGGCATCTGCGGCACCGACCTGCACGAGTACTACGCGGGCCCGATCTTCGTGCCGACCTCGCCGCACCCGCTGACCGGCGCCGAGCTGCCGTTGACGATGGGCCACGAGTTCTCCGGCACCATCACCGCCGTCGGCGAGGGCGTGACCGGGTGGACGGAGGGTGACCGCGTCGCCGTCGAGCCGATCTACAAATGCGACCAGTGCGGACCGTGTCGGGCCGGCAACTACAACGTCTGCCAGCAGATCGGCTTCCACGGGCTGATGTCCGACGGCGGCATGGCCGAGTCGACCGTGGTGCCGACATCGATGCTGCACCGGCTGCCGGACAACGTCTCGCTGGAACTGGGCGCCCTCGTCGAGCCCATGTCGGTGGCCTATCACGCGGCCACCCTCGGGGACGTCACACAGGGGAACACCGCGATGGTGTTCGGCGCCGGGCCGATCGGCATCGGGCTGTGGTTCGCGTTGCGCGGCAAGGGACTCGAGGATGTCTTCGTCGTGGAGCCATCGCCCACCCGGCGCGCGGCCATCGAGGCGCTCGGTGCGCAGACCCTCGATCCGACCGCGACCGACGTGCCCGCGTTCATCGCCGAGCACACCTCCGGTGCCGGCGCCGACGCGGTGTTCGACGCCGCCGGCGTCGCACCCGCGGTCAGTACCGCACTGGCCTGCGTCGGCTCCCGCCGGCCGATGGTCAGCGTGGCGATCTACGAAAAGCCGCTGGAGACACCACTTCTGAACCTGGTGATGAACGAATCTCGCATCCAGGGCTCGCTCTGCTACACCGGTGCGGATTTCGAGGCGGTGATCGCGCTGATGGCCGACGGCCGCTACGACACGACCGGTTGGGTGACCCGCATCCCGCTCGACGACGTCGTCGACGAGGGATTCGAGGCACTGCACGCCGGCACGAAGATGAAGGTTCTCGTGGATCCGAACGGAGCGAACTGACATGGCAATCAACGGAAAAGTCGCCCTGGTGACCGGGGCCGGGCGGGGCATCGGGCGCGGTATCGCACTGCGGCTGGCGCGCGACGGCGCCGATGTGGCGCTGGTCGACGTGACGGCCGACGGCATCTCCGCGGTCGCCGACGAGATCGCCGAAGTCGGCTCGAAATCAACCACATTCGTCGCCGACGTCAGCGATCGCGACCAGGTGTTCGCGGCCGTCGACCACACCGCGAGCGCGCTCGGCGGCCTGGACATCATGGTCAACAACGCCGGCATCGCACTGGTCGGACCGCTCGTCGACGTCACGCCCGACGAGCTGAAGAAACTCTGGGCCATCAACGTCGACGGCGTGCTGTGGGGCATCCAAGCCGCGGTAGCGCAGTTCAAGAAAGCCGGCACCAAAGGCAAGATCATTAATGCCTCGTCGATCGCCGGCCACGACGGCTTCGCGATGCTCGGCCCCTACAGCGCCACCAAATTCGCGGTCCGGGCGCTGACCCAGGCTGCGGCCAAGGAGCACGCCGCCGACGGCATCACCGTCAACGCGTACTGCCCCGGGGTGGTCGGCACCGATATGTGGGTGGAGATCGACAAGCGCTTCGCCGAGCTGACCGGCGCCGCCGAGGGCGAGACCTACGACAAGTTCGTCGGCGGCATCGCGCTCGGACGCGCCGAGACACCCGACGATGTCGCCGGTTTCGTGTCCTACCTCGCCGGCCCCGACGCCGATTACATGACCGGGCAGGCCGGGCTGATCGACGGCGGCCTGGTCTACCGCTGAGATGGGGAGCACAATCGCAGGTGATGCCAGGGTCGTCCGTGCCTGAACCCGCCGTCGCCGTCGGGGAGGATCCGCGCAGCTATGCGCGGCTGATGTCGGCTGTCTACGACGCGACCATGGCCGGGCATCGCGCACCGGCCCGTCCCCGGGAGGTGATCGGCGACTCCTGGCAGCGCCTGCTGGCCAGTGGCGTCGAACCGAGTGACACCCCGGTGGTCGAAACCGGCGGGCTCGAGTCGCTGCGCCGCGCGTCTGGCCTGATGGACGTGCTCGACGAAATCTCCCACGGCCTCGAGTCGCTGGTCGCCGACGGCGAGAACATCCTCGTCGTCGCCGACGCGACCGGGCGGGTGCTGTGGCGCTCGGGCTCACCGTCGGTGCTCAGCAACGCCGACAGGCTCGGCTTCGTCGAGGGCGCGCACTGGGGTGAAGGCGCCGTCGGTACCAACGCGATCGGCACCGCACTCGCCGCGCAGCGCGCCGTCCAGGTGTTCTCCGCCGAGCACTTCCTGCGCAGCCATCACGCGTGGACGTGCGCCGGTGCCCCGATCCGGGACCCGCGGACCGGCCAGGTGCTCGGCGTCGTCGACGTCTCCGGACCGGCAGCGACCGTGCACCCGACCACGATCGCGCTCGTCGACGCCGTCGCCCGGCTCGCCGAATCGCACCTGCGCTCCGAGCACGACCGCACTCTGAACCGGCTGCGCACCGTGGCGGCGCCGATCCTGGCGCGCATGGGTACCCCGGCGTTGGCCGTCGACACCGAGGGCTGGGTCGCTGCGGTCGACGCGATGCCGCTGCACAACCGCATCCTGCTGCCCGACCAGATGGGGCCGGGTCGGGTGTGGTTTGCGACGTTGGGACTGTGCGCGGTCGAGCCGCTACCCGGCGGATGGCTGGTGCGGCTGGCCGGCCGGGGCGACGGTGACGACGAGACGACCGCGCAGGTCTCGCAGGTGACGCTCGACTTCGCCGATGCCGACAAGCCGGCGCTGCGGCTGGTCGGGGAGTTCGGCAGCTGGTGTCATGACCTGTCGCTGCGGCACGCCGAGATCCTCTGTGCGCTGGCGCGCTCCCCGCAGGGCCGCACCGCGCCGGAACTCGCCGAGGATCTCTATGGCGACCGCACCCGCGTGGTCACCGTGCGGGCCGAGATGTCACGGCTGCGCAAACAGTTCTCCGGACTGCTCGCCGCCCAGCCGTACCGCTTCGCGTCGTCGGTCGGGCTGACGGTCCGCTACCCGACGGATCGGCGCACGCTGCTGCCGCCGTCGACCGCGCCGGCCATCCGGGCCGCGCGACTGGGGCAGGATGGTTGACGTGCCCGCACCGAACAGAGCCCTCATCACCGCCGCCGCGGCCGATCTGCTGCGCACCCTGCAGGAACGCCACGGCGCGCTGATGTTCCACCAGTCCGGCGGCTGCTGCGACGGGTCGTCGCCGATGTGCTACCCGGACGGCGACTTCGTCGTCGGCGACCGCGATGTGCTGCTCGCGGTGTTCGATGTCGGCGACGGGGTCCCGGTGTGGATCTCGGGGCCGCAGTTCGACGTCTGGAAACACACCCAGCTGGTGATCGACGTGGTGCCCGGCCGCGGCGGCGGGTTCAGCCTCGAAGCGCCCGAAGGCAAGCGGTTCCTCAGCCGCGGCAGAGCCTTCACCGACGACGAGAACCGCACGCTGGCCGACGAGCCGGTGATCACCGGGGCGGCCTACGAGCGCGGCGAACGACCCGCGGTGAACGGCACGCACGTCGTCGCCGAAGCCGTCGACGCGTGCCCGGTGCCGCAGCGCTAGCTGGACGCGGACGCCACGATCTCGCGCAGCTCCTTCGCGAAGCCGTAGACCACGTCGTCGGTGGTTTCATGCGAGCACATCCACCGCACCTCGCGGGTCGCGGGATTCCAGGTCTGGAAGTCGGCGATCGCCCGCACCTCGTCCTCGACGCCGGGCGGCAGGATGGCGAACACAGCGTTGGCCTGAGTCGGCTGGGTGATCGTCAGGCCCGGGATGTCCTCCACCAGCGAACGCAGCAGCGTCGCCTGCTCGTTCGCGTGACGCGCACCGTGACGCCACAGCTCACCCTCCAACAGCGCGATGAACTGCGCCGAGATGTACCGCATCTTCGATGCCAGCTGCATCGTGTACTTGCGGATGTACTCGATCCCCGTCACCCGATCGGGCTCGAGCACCACCACGAGTTCGCCGAACATCAGTCCGCTCTTGGTGCCGCCCAACGAGATCACGTCGACACCGACATCGGTCGCCAGCGCACCCAGCGGCAGGTTCAGCGCCGCCGCGGCATTGGTCAGGCGCGCACCGTCGAGATGCACACCCATGTTGTAGCCGTGCGCCACCTCGGCGACGGCCGCGATCTCCTCGGGGGTGTACAGCGTGCCCAGCTCGGTACTCTGCGTCAACGACACCACTGACGGTTGCGCGTGGTGCACGATCCCGAAGTTGTGCGCCAGCGCCGTCACGTGATCGACGGTGAGCTTGCCGTCGATACTGTTGGCCTGCAGCATCTTCAGGCCGGCCACTCGCTCCGGTGCCCCGCCCTCATCGGTGTTGATGTGGGCCGTGTGCGCGCAGATCACCCCACCCCAGGTCGGCTGCATCGCCTGCAGTGCGACCACATTGGCGCCCGTCCCGTTGAACACCGGGTAGGCGGTGGCCCGACCGCCGAACTCATCGCGGACGATGTCCTGCAGCCGTGACGTGTATCGGTCACGGCCGTAACTCATCTCGTCGCCGGTGTTGGCCGCCATCACCGCCTCGAGCACGGCCGGCAGCGCCGGCGCCCAGTTGTCGGAGGCTAGGTGATAGCGCATGGCGTCACCGAGGACGGCGTCGGGGGAGGCGATGTCGGACTCACTCTCGGTCGGGTTGGACGGGGATCGGCCCACTGCAGACCCAGGGAGGCCAGGGTGATCGAGGTCGGGACGCCCTCGGCATCCCAGCCGGCCAGCGCGTAGTACTGCGCCAGCGCGTCGGAGAACGCGTCACGGTCGAGAACCGCACCGGCGTGCCGCCCACTGTCGACGGGCTCGGCGAAGAACCGTTCGGGCAGCGAGTCCTGCTCGGCTCCGATGCCTTCGCGAATGTTGTAGAGCCGCATCAGGTTCCATCGGCGCCGGCCCCACATCATGATCTCGTGATCGCTGGTCAGCCACCCGGTGACCGCCGCAACGATCTCGGCGACCCGCGCCTGGGTGAGCAGCCTCATCGGCGGCCCCGCGAACAGGCACACCCCGAGCGCGTCCAGACCGCTCCACAGATCCAGCAGCACGGCCGTGCGAGCCACTCGTGCCGCATCGAGGTGCGTCATGTCGGCCCACTCGTCCACGCCCAGTGTCCGCATCTGCGCCAGCCCGTGCGCCGGACCGTCGTCGGGGTCGAAGTCGAGGTCGTGTTCGACGATCTCGTAGCGCGGCCCCAGCGGGCTCACCGCATAGGCGAGCGCCTGACCGGCCGAGGTCCTCGGGTCGTACCGGCAGAACTCGACTCCTTTGACGTGCATCGCCGGCTCGGGCCGGCCCCGCGCCTCGGCGAGGAGGCGCACACCTTCGCCCAGGAACCAGTCGTCGCCGTGACGCGCGGTGACATCGTCGATCATGGCTGCGGGCGGCCGCTCCGCGCGGTCGACCTCGGTGAGGTACGCCCACACCGCGGCGAACGACACGGGGTCCAGGCCCACGGCGTGGCATCGTGCGACCAGATCGAGCGCGTCGCCGACGTCGGTGACACCGCAGCCGAGAACGAACGCCGCCAGGTTCTCCTCGTCGAGCCCGCCGAGGCGGGGGTCGATCCCGTTGTCGTAGCTCGTGATGCAGTCGTTCGGACACCCCGGACACGCTCCGGAGCCGTCTCGTCGGCGGTCGGCGAGCAGCTGAGCGGCCTCCGCCGGCACCGACGGCATGGCGGCGGTCTGGAAGTTCCCGACGCCGGCGTAGCCGGTCAGACCCGGGTCGAGGAACCAGCCGCCGAAGCCAGTCGCCGAGGCTTGCGCCGCGGTCAGCGGGTTCGCGCCGATGTGGTCGCGGTAGTGCGCGGTGAGGCGCTGTAGCGTCGCGTCGTCGTGTGCCGCGGGCATGGCGCCCGGGACCACGACGACGGCCTTGAGATTCTTCGCCCCCATCACCGCGCCGAGCCCCATCCGCGCCGCTGCATGGGTGAACTCGGTGACGATTCCCGCGTACCGCACCAGGTTCTCGCCCGCGGGGCCGATGACCGCGACTGCCGCGTCGTCGCCGTGACGTGCTTTGAGAACGTCAGTGGCGCAATGAGTCTCGAGGCCCCAGAGGTCAGCGGCGTCCTGGAGGCGCGGCGCTCCGCCCTCGATGACCACGTAGCACGGCGCGGCGGCTCGGCCGGTCACCAACACCCCGTCGCACCCCGACGCCTTGAGCGCCGCACCGAACGGGCCCCGCCCGCGGGCCTCCCCGACGCCGCCGGTCAGCGGTGACTTGCCGACCACGGTGAACGTGGGCAACCCGACGGCGCGGTGACCGGCGACCACGCCCGACATCAGCATCAACACCGACGCCGGCGCGAAGGGGTCCAGGCCGGCGGCTGTGTCCGTCAGCAGCCGACGCACGCCGAGCAGACCGCCGCCGGGGTAGCGCCGCCACTCCTGCGCGGTGGGTTCCTCGACGTGGCTGCGTCCCGCGCCGAGGTCGAGATGGAGCAAGCGCCCGGAGTGACCGGTGGGCAGCGTGGTCACGGCGAGACGAGCCCGATACCGCACTCTGCGGCCAGATCCGCCCAGAGTTCCTCGGGCACCGGTGTGTCGAACAGGCCGACGTTCTCACTGATCTCCGCTGCGGTGCGGGCGCCGGTGAGCACGGCGGCCACCGCAGGGTCGCGGAACGGGAACTGCAGGGCAGCGGCGCGCAGGGGGACGCCGTGGCGCGCGCACACCCCGGCGATCGTGCTCGCCCGGACGACGACGTCGTGCGGGCTGGGCACGTAGTCGTAGGTGGCCGTCACAGCACCGGGATTGGCGAGCACGCCGCTGTTGTAGACCCCCGCCGCGATCACGGCGACGCCGCGTTCGGCGGCCAGCGGCAGCAGCTCCCGGCCCGCAGCCTGGTCCAGCAATGTCCACCGTCCCGCGATCAGGACGCAGTCGAGGTCCACGGCGCGCAAGATCTCGACCGCCGGTTCGGCGTAATCGATTCCGAGTCCGACCGCTCCGATGACCCCTTCGTCGCGCAGCCGAACCAGAGCCCGGTATGCGCCGTCGACCGCCTGCCGCACATGCCGTTCGGGATCGTGGACGTGCACGATGTCCACGCGGTCGAGGCCGAGCCGGGTCAGGCTCTCCTCCAGGGACCGCAGCGCACCGTCGTAGGAGAAATCGAAGACCGGCACGGCGGGCCCGGTGTCTTTGTAGAACGGTTGACCCGCGTGCTCCTGGGTGGTGTCGAGCTCCCACGCGGTGCCCGGCGCTGGTTCGCGCAGCAGCCGGCCGACCTTGGTCGCGACGGCGAACTCGGCCCGCGGCCGGGTGCACAGCCCGCCGCCGAGGCGCTGCTCCGCCCGGCCGTAGCCGTACAGCGGGGCGGTGTCGAACAGCCGCAGCCCGAGATCCCATGCCGCCCGGACGGTCGCGGCAGCGTCCTCGTCGCGGACCGGTCGGAACAGGCCGCCGAGCGGAGCGGTCCCGAGTCCGAGGCGGGTGACGGTGACCTCGCGGATCGCGACGGTGTCGGTGGCTCTCACGGTGTGGGCTCGGACGAGACGGCCACCACCCGTGCCGGGCTTCCGTCGCCCCCGACGATGCGCAGCGGGCTCACGATCAGCTCGAACACCTGGGGCAGTGCGGCTGTGTTGGCGAGGTTCTCGACGATGATCACGCCGTGGCCCAGCAGGATCTGGTGCACGGCGTCGACACCCGGTGCGTCGACCGAGGGACTGTCGATGCCGACCAGGCGAACACCGTTGCGCACCAACAGATGTGCGGCCTCGACGTCGAGGTGGGTGTAGTCGGTGATGTAGGACGGCTGGTCGCTGTGCTCGCTGCAGCCGGTGTGGACGACGACGCGGCCGGCGCGCGCGTCGGCCACCTGATCGGCGGTGACGACCGGGCCGTGCGCGTCGACCTTTTCCCCGGGTCCCACCAGGACGTCGAGCGGGATCTCGTCGACCCCGATCTCCCCGGCCACGAAGTGCGACGGCGCGTCGACGTGGGTGCCGCAGTGCGAGTCGATCGTGATCGTGCTGCCGGCCCAGCCGTGGGAGGCGATGTCGGCGTACGGGGTGATCCGCGGAGGGAAGTGGTCGGACTCGTTGGTCGGCATCGCCGGGGAGATCGGCATGCTCAGATCGATGTAGCGGCTCATCGGCCGGCGGTCTCGCCAGCGATGAACGTGTCGGCGTCCGGGCGCATCACCTCGGGCCGCGTGCGACGTACGACCATCACCCAGCACACGCCGAGCAGCAGCCAGATCAGGACGGCGATCTGGACACTGCGGCCGAACGTCCAGCCCGCATTCCACAGTGATGCGAGATACGACTTATAGATCACGAAGCACACCACCGCGATGCCGACGACCGGCACGACGCCGTGCATGAAGACATGGAACTTCGTGGCGCGGTTGCGGACGTGGTAGACGATGTTCGCGATGTTGACCGCCAGATAGGTCAGCAGCGCCAGCGACGAGGACATGGTGGCCGACCAGTTGTACTGGCTCGCCGTCCCCAGGAGGGCGCCCAGCAGCAGCGTCACAAGCACCGTCACCACGAGCCCGAGGGTCATCGCGTTGCCGGGCACCCGGGCGCCCGCCTTGAGACGGGCGAGGAACGCCGGGGCGGTACCCGCGCGGCCCATGGCGTAGAGCGCGCGGCTGCTCGCGACGTTCTGCGCGAGGTAGATCGCGGTGATCGAGGTGAAAGCGATCACCGAGATCAGCAATTGGCCTGCGCCACCCCAGAACTGGTGCGCCATCGCCGACACCGGGGTGCCACCGTCGGCGGCCACCGCGGCGACCTGCTCGACGGGGAAGGCGGCGACGAAGCCGATGGCGGTGATCACCCAGAAGGCCCCGACGGCCAGCACGGCGACCACGGTGGCGATGGGGATGTACTTGCGCGGCGTGTGCGTCTCCTCGGCGAGCGTGGAGACCGCGTCGAAGCCCACATTGGCCTGGATGCCGAACACCAGCGCCGCGAAGATCGACGCCGTGCCGCCGAGGGCGGCCGATGGGGTGAAGGTCTGGCCGACGTCGGCGACGGTGAACGAGCCGTTGCTGGACTGGACGATGAAGATGGTGAGCATCAACGCGAAGACGACGACGGACTCGAGCACCATGAAGATGACGGTGCCTTTCAGGCTGAGGTCGATGCCGCGGAAGTTGATGGCGGCCACCACGACCGTCATCAGCAGGACGCCGATGGCCCAGGTGAGGTAGCCCGTGGGGACGCCGACCTGGTTGAGGATGTCGTTGAAGAACAGCGCGCCGATGCCGGGGAGCACGATCTGGGCCAGCAGGTAGAAACCGTTGAGGATCCAGCCCGCGAAGACTCCGGCGCCCGGGCCCATGGCTTCGCGCACCCAGGTGTAGGCGCTGCCGGCGCTGGGCAGCGACCGCGAGAGGGCTGCGTAGGACAGCGCCGTGGGCAGGGTCACGACGATGGCGATGAGGAAGATCAGCGGGACGACGCTACCGGCGGTGGCTTCTGTCGGCGTGAAGTTGAAGTAGAGACCGCTCGCGGGCGACATGATGATCGCGCCGAGCAGTGCCGCCCCGACCCACGTCATGGAGTTGCGCCGGAGTCCGCCCGCCGCGACGTCGTCGGCCTGTTCAACAGTGCGCGGTTCGGTGTTCATCGGGGTCTGCCCTTCCTCGTTCAGATGCCGGGTCGTCCGGTGCTGGATTGCGACAGACGTTAGGGACCCGGCGGCGAGGGCGCTCACCAACTAGCATGATGATTTGTGAAGCAATCCTTCACCAAACATGAACTCTCCGATCCTCGTCTGCTGGTCAGCTTTGCCAAGGTGGCGCGGCTGGGCTCGATCACCCGGGCGGCCGAGGAACTCGGTTACGTGCCGTCGGCCGTGTCGCAACACATCACGACGCTGGAACACCGGCTCGGTGGCGTGCTGCTGTTCACCCGCAAACCCGGCAGTCGCATCGTGCTCACGGCTGCCGGCCGCGCGCTGGCCGCCGCGGCCGACGACATGCTTTCGGCCGCAGCCACATTCGGTGATGTCGCGCGGGGTATCTCTCGTGGCGACGGCGTCGTCCTGCGGATCGGCGCCTACGGCACGGCACTGAGCTTCCTGCTGCCCGCTGCGTTGGCTTCCCTGCGTGAGACCGATCCCACCGCTCGGGTCGACACGGTCGAGATCGAACCGATCGAAGGGGTGACTCTGATCGACACCGGAGAGCTCGACATCCTGATAGCTCACCGCTATCTCGCCGAAGAGCAACCGCCCTCGGGCGACAACCTCGATGCCCGGCTCGTCGGCCGCGAACCGCTGGTGGCGGTGACCGCCGCCGCGCATCCGCGCGCTCTCACGGAGTGCCTCGATGCCGACTGGGTCGCGGGGTCGCCGCGTGACGTCGACCGCCAGCAGCTCATCCGGTGGGCGGCGGATGTCGGGTTCGCGCCCCGAGTCAGCCACGTGACCCGCGACTACCTCACCGCCGTGGAACTGATCGTCAGCGACCTGGCGGTCGGGATGCTGCCCGCCTCGGTGGTCAACGCGCCGCACAACCGGCACCGGCTGGCACTGGTCGACAACGACGCGGCGACGCCCTATCCGTTCCGCGATGTGTTGACCGTGACCCGGGCGGGGTTCCGGACTGTGCTCGGCAATGCACTGCTGTCCGAGATCGCCGCCGCGGGCCGCGAATCGTTCGATGCGGCGGCGAAGGTGCAGGACGCGTCCTGATCGGCCGGGCGCGCCTGCCCCGTGACGCCACCCGCCGGCGCTACCGTCTCAGGCGTGATCCCGCTGCCCCGCGCGTCGGTGCTGGCCGGGGTGATGCTCATCGGCGTCACCCTCGGGATGACCGGCGCCCTGCTGGCCGCCGGTGAGATCACCACCGCACTGAAGCCCGCCGCCGTGATCGCATTCGCGGTCGGCATCCCCAGCGTCCTCGGCACCCTGGTGATCCTGCTGTCCGGCCGGCGCTGGACCACCGCAGTCGGCGCGCTGGTGGTCGCCATCGGACCCGGCTGCCTCGGTGCGCTGACCGCGCTGCAGGTGGCCGCCGGTGTCTGACCAGCTTGTCGCCGAACACCTGAGCCGGTGGAAGTTCGCGATGGTCACGGTCGTCGTCTGGCTCGTCGCGGGCGCGGCCGGTGCCGGCCTGTACCACTGGTGGGCGCAGGCCCCGGACAAGGCCGTCCCGGTGTTCGCGGTACTGGTCTATCTGGTCGCCAGCGTCGTCGGAAGCCTGCTGACCGCGTTGGTGCAGGACCGCCCGGCGGTCACCGCGCTGGCGATCGCGTTCATGTCAGCGCCGTTGGCCGCGGCCATGGGTGCTGCGCTGCTCCGCGGCCACTAGGGTGGTAAGGCGTGACCCACTATGACGTCGTCGTTCTCGGAGCCGGCCCCGGCGGGTACGTCGCGGCTATCCGCGCTGCTCAGCTCGGACTCAACACAGCCATCATCGAACCCAAGTACTGGGGCGGCGTCTGCCTGAACGTCGGGTGCATCCCGTCGAAGGCGCTGCTGCGCAACGCCGAGCTGGCGCACATGTTCACCAAGGAAGCCAAGACGTTCGGTATCAGCGGTGACGTCAGCTTCGACTACGGCGCCGCGTTCGACCGCAGCCGTAAGGTCGCCGACGGCCGCGTCGCCGGTGTGCACTTCCTGATGAAGAAGAACAAGATCACCGAGATCCACGGGTACGGCAAGTTCACCGACGACCACACGATCGTCGTCGACCTGAACGAGGGCGATACCGAGAAGGTCACGTTCGACAACGCGATCATCGCGACCGGCGCGCACACCAAGCTGGTGCCCGGCACCAAGCTCTCCACGAACGTCATCACCTACGAAGAGCAGATCATGGAGCGCGAACTGCCCGGCTCGATCGTCATCGCCGGCGCCGGCGCGATCGGCATGGAGTTCGCGTACGTGATGAAGAACTACGGCGTCGACGTCACGATCGTCGAGTTCCTGCCGCGCGCGCTGCCCAACGAGGACGCCGAGGTCTCCAAGGAGATCGAGAAGCAGTACAAGAAGCTGGGCGTCAAGATCCTCACCGGTACCAAGGTCGAGTCGATCACCGATGACGGCTCGTCGGTGACCGTCAAGATCAGCAAGGACGGCAAAGAGGACGAGATCAAGACCGACAAGGTCATGCAGGCCATCGGCTTCGTCCCCAACGTCGACGGATACGACCTGAAGAAGGCCGGCGTCGAGCTGACCGACCGCGGCGGCATCGGCATCGACGACTACATGCGCACCAACAAGCCGCACATCTACGCGATCGGCGACGTCACCGGCAAGCTGCAGCTCGCCCACGTCGCCGAGGCGATGGGCGTCGTCGCCGCCGAGACCATCGCCGGGGCAGAGACACTGGCCCTCGGTGACTACCGGATGATGCCGCGCGCGACGTTCTGTCAGCCGCAGGTCGCCAGCTTCGGGCTGACCGAGCAGCAGGCCAAGGACGAGGGCCATGACATCGTCGTGGCGAAGTTCCCGTTCACCGCGAACGGCAAGGCGCACGGCCTGGCCGATCCCACCGGCTTCGTCAAGCTGATCGCCGACAAGAAGTACGGCGAACTGCTCGGTGGCCACCTGATCGGTCCCGACGTCTCCGAACTGCTGCCGGAGCTGACCCTGGCGCAGAAGTGGGACCTGACCGCCAACGAGCTGGCCCGCAACGTCCACACCCACCCGACCCTGTCCGAGGCGCTGCAAGAGTGCTTCCACGGACTGGTCGGCCACATGATCAACTTCTAATTGAGGGCGATCTGGGTCGCCGGCATCGGCGGGTTGGTGATCGGTCACATGCTGTGGCTGGCCGGTATCTCTGCAGCCATCGGCTCGACTGATGTCCCGACCTGGGTGCTGGTCGTCGCGGCGGTGTCGTTCCTCGGCGCGATCGCATCCGGTTACCTCGGGTGGCGGCAGTGGCAGAAGAAGTCGCCGAAGGCCGAGGCGTGGGCGGTGTTCTGCTGGGCGCTGCCGGTGTCTCCGGTGCTGTTCTCCCTGGCTGTATTGGGTGTGACGTACCTGTAGCGGTGCCATGATGTGCCGGTGGGGGATGGCGGCGTCAGGGGTTTGCTGCGCCAGTGGTGGCATCAGCGCGATGACTACGACTGGCGCATCGATTTCCTGCGCACCCGGGGCCTGCTGCCCATCCTGCGATACCTGATCGCCGGCATCGGCGCGGTGCTCGGAGTCTCGGCGCGATCAACGCCGTGGCGCCGCCGATGGCCGACAGTGCGCTGGTGCGCGTGGGTTGGGCGGTGGTGTCGTTCGGCTCCTTGATGTGGGCGGCGCGCTGGGCGCTGCGACCCTGGCCGACCATGCGCGAGTCGACGGCGCTGCTGATCTACGTCGACATCCTCATCACGCTGTCGACGCTGCTGTTCGGCGATCCGAACCTGGCGGTGTCGGGGATGCCGCTGCTGCTGTGCGCCGGCGCCTACGTGGTGTTCTTTCACGGCCCGCGGCTGCACCTGGTGCACATCGGCTGGTGTGTGCTGGCCGTCGGCGCGGTCGCGGTGTGGCTGGCTGCGACGACGCCGGTCGGCGGCCTGCAGGTGGCGGTGTCGCGGGCCGTCATCGCGCTGGTCGTGACCGCGTGCATCCTGCCTGCGCTGCAATTCGGTTTCTGGTTGCTGCAGGGTAGCTCGAAGCAGTCGTTGACCGATCCGCTGACGGAGCTGACGAACCGGCGCGGACTGTCCGTGTCGATGAAGCGACTGAACGAGCGGGCGCCCGCCACCGCGGACCTGTGTGCACTGCTGATCGACGTCGACGGGTTTAAGGCGGTCAACGACACGCTCGGTCACGCCGTGGGGGACGAGGTGCTGATCCGCACTGCCCGCAGGATCCGCGAGAGCGTGCGCGGCGACGCGGTGGTCGTCCGGTGGGGCGGTGAGGAGTTCCTCGTGGTGGACCGGATACCGGCGGCTCAGGCGAGTGCAGTGGCCGAGCGCGTTCGCGCGGCCGTGGCGGCGCCCGCGCAGCCCACGGTGACGGCGAGCATCGGCGTCGCGGCCCGGGCGCCGTCGGGAACCGACCTCTACGACGTGATCACCGCCGCTGACGCGGCGATGTACCAGGCGAAGGCCCGCGGCGGTGACCGGGTCGCGTCGGCGGGAGTTCTCACAGACTTGTGAACGCGTGCGGTGTGTCGCCGTGCGCCGACCGGCCGGACGGTACGTTGCACGAGAACAGATAGGCAGGCAGTACCTTCGTGGCAACACTGCCGATGGCCCCGCGGGGAGGCTGGCGCAGCGTTGCTGACCCCGGGTGGATCCAGAATGCATACTCCTGCAGCGCCCTACCCCCGACAGTGAGGCGACACGCACCATGGCCGATCAACTCCAACATGCCACGGAAGCGCTGCGCAAAGCGCTGCTTCAGATCGAGCGGCTGAAGACCAAGAACCGTGAGCTGATGCAGCGGTCCGGGGAGCCCATCGCCATCGTCGGCATGTCCTGCCGCTACCCCGGGGGCGTCCATTCGCCGGATGACCTGTGGGCGATGGTGGCCGACGGGCGGGACGTCATCTCCGACTTCCCGACCGATCGCGGCTGGGACCTGCCCGGTCTCTACGACGCCGACCCCGATGCGCCGGGCAAGGCGTACGCCCGCACGGGTGGCTTCGTCGACGGCGCGGCCGACTTCGACGCCGCGTTCTTCGGCATCGCCCCCAGCGAGGCGCTCGCGATGGATCCGCAACAGCGCATGCTGCTCGAGCTGTCCTGGGAGGCGCTGGAACACGCCGGCCTGGATCCGAACTCGTTGCGGGGCAGCGCAACCGGTGTGTTCGCCGGGGTCATCGCGGGGGGCTACGGCATGGCCGCCGACAGCATCGAGGGATACCGCTTGACCGGCATGACCTCCAGCGTCACCTCGGGACGCGTCTCCTACGTGCTGGGGCTGGAGGGGCCTGCCGTCTCCGTCGACACCGCCTGCTCGTCGTCACTGGTGGCGCTGCACATGGCGGTCCAGTCCTTGCGGTCCGGCGAGTGCGACCTCGCGCTGGCGGGCGGGGTCACCGTCAACGCGTCGCCGACGATCTTCGTCGAGTTCAGCCGGCACCGGGGCCTGGCGCCCGACGGCCGGTGCAAGCCCTACGCGGGTGCGGCCGACGGTGTCGGCTGGGCCGAGGGAGGCGGCGTGCTGACGCTGGAACGGCTCTCCGATGCCCAGCGGCTCGGGCATCCCGTTCTCGCTGTGGTGCGAGGCATCGCCGTCAACCAGGACGGTGCGTCCAACGGTTTGACCGCGCCCAACGGCCCGTCCCAACAGCGGGTGGTGCGGGCTGCGCTCGCCAACGCGGGCGTCGGAGCGGCCGACGTGGACGCCGTCGAGGGACACGGCACCGGCACCATGCTGGGAGACCCGATCGAAGCGCAGGCGCTGCTGGCCACCTACGGCCAGGGTCGCGAGCCCGGCAGGCCGCTGTGGCTCGGGTCGGTCAAGTCGAACATGGGGCACACCCAGGCCGCCGCCGGCGTGGCCGGCGTCATCAAGATGGTGATGGCGATGCGGCACGGCGTCCTGCCCGCCTCGCTGCACGTCGACGCGCCCAGCCCGCACGTCGACTGGACGGCCGGTGAGGTCGCACTCCTGACCGACAGCCAACAGTGGCCCGATATGGGGCGGCCCCGCCGCGCCGGGGTGTCCTCGTTCGGCATCAGTGGCACCAACTCGCACGTCATCATCGAGCAGGCACCGGAGTCTTCCGCGGGTGCCGCGGCGCCCGCGCCTGCGTCCGCTCCCCTCCCATGGGTGCTGTCCGGACGCACGGCCGCGACGGTGTCGGCGCAGGCGGCTCGCCTGGTGGCGCACCTGGAAAGCCATCCCGACCTCGATCCGGTCGACGTCGCGTGGACGCTGGCCGGCCGCGCCACCTTCGCTCATCGCGCCGTGGCGCTCGGTGCCGATCGCGACAGCCTGCGCACCGAACTGGTCGCGTTGGCATCCGGTGAGCAGGGCGCCGCGACCGTCCGCGGCGAGCTCGCCGCGGCGGGCAAGACCGCCTTCGTGTTCCCGGGGCAGGGTTCGCAGTGGATCGGCATGGGAACCGAAATGCTCGACGCCTCAGCAGTTTTCGCGGAGTCGATCGCCGCGTGCGAGGCCGCGCTGTCGGAGTTCGTCGACTGGTCGCTCACCGACGTCCTGCGCGGCGCCCCGGGTGCCCCCGGATACGACCGGGTGGACGTGGTCCAGCCTGTGCTGTTCGCGGTGATGGTGTCGCTGGCCGCGGTGTGGCGCTCGGTGGGTGTCCATCCGGATGCCGTGATCGGACACTCGCAGGGTGAGATCGCCGCGGCGCACGTGGCCGGAGCGCTGCCCCTGCGTGACGCGGCCCGCATCGTGGCGCTGCGCAGCCGGATGCTGGTGGCACTGACCGGACCTGCGGGCATGGTCTCGGTGGCCGCGAGTGCCGAGACCGTGCGAGAGTTGCTGGCGCCCTACGGTGATCAGCTCGGTGTTGCGGTGGTGAACGGTCCTGCCGCAGTGGTCATCTCAGGTGATCGCGGCGCCCTGTCCGAATTCGTCCAGCAGGCCGAATCGACGGGTATGCGCACCCGGTGGATCGACGTCGACTACGCCTCGCACTCGGCGCAGGTGGAGGTGATCCGCGCCGAACTGCTCGACGCACTCGCCGACATCGCGCCGCAACGCACCCGTACCGCCTTCTTCTCCACCGTCACCGGAAGCCTCTTCGACACAACATCTCTGGACGCCGACTACTGGTTCCGCAACATCCGGCAGACCGTCGAGTTCGAGCAGGCCGTGCGCAGCGCGCACGCCGCGGGCTACCGCTTCTTCGTCGAATCCAGTCCGCATCCGGCCCTGATCGCAGCGGTCGAGAGCACGGTCGCCGCCGCTGACACGTCGAGCACGTCCGTGCCGGCGGTGATTCCGTCCCTCGGCCGCGACGACGGCGGGATCGACCGGTTCCGGGCGTCGGCCGCCTACGCCTATGTCTGCGGCGCGGCGGTCGACTGGCGGACGATGTGTGCCGGGGGGCGGCTGGTCGACCTGCCGACCTACGCCTTCGACCGGCGCCGCTTCTGGCTGACCGACGAGAGCGCCCCATCGTCAGATGCGCTGGGGCTCGGCGACACCGGCCATGCGCTGCTGCGCGCCGTCGTGGACCTGCCCGACTCCGGCGGCGTGGTGCTGACGGGCCGCCTCGCGCTGTCCGACCAGCCCTGGCTCGCCGACCACGCCGTCGCCGGCACCGTGCTGTTCCCGGGCACAGGTTTCGTCGAATTGGCTGTCCGCGCAGGTGATCACGTCGACTGCACCACGGTCGACGAACTGGCTCTGCATGCACCCCTGGTGCTGACCCCGGGCGTCCCGGTGCGTCTGCAGGTCGTGGTCGACAGCGCACCGTCGGCGGGCGGGGGACGCGCCGTGTCCGTCTTCTCGAAGCCCTGCTCCGACGACGCCACCGTGTGGACCCTGCACGCCGACGGTGTGCTCAGCCCGCAGGCCGTCGAGCCCTCGGCAGATCTGACGCAGTGGCCACCCGCCGGGGCCCGCCCGATCGAGATCTCAGAAGCCTACGAGGACATGGCGTCCCGTGGCTTCGAGTACGGCCCGGCGTTCCGGGGTCTGACGGCGGTTTGGCGCCGCGGTGACGAGGTGTTCGCCGAAGTCGTTGCACCCCAGGAGCTGAAGACCGACGACTTCGGTGTGCATCCGGCGCTGCTCGACAGCGCGCTCCACGCCCTGCTCGCGGCCGCCGATGACAGCGACCTCGCACTGCCGTTCGCGTGGCGCGGTGTCGCGCTGCACGCCGCGGGAGCCTCGGCGGCCCGGGTCCGGATCGCCCCGGCGGGCCCCCGTGCGGTGTCGATCGAACTGGCGGACACGCTGGGTCTGCCAGTGCTGTCGGTGGCGTCGATGAGCGTGCGCCCCGTCACCGCCGAGCAGTTGCAGGCGGCTCGGGGTGCCGACAGCGGCGGCGAGCTGTTCACGCTGGAGTGGGCGCCGGTGACGGCCCCGGCAGGTGCGGCCGCCGGGTCAGCTGAGATACTCGACATCCGTTCTGCGGCAACGGTATCCGACACCATCGGGCAAGCGCATACGACGGTGCACAACGTGCTGGACCGGTTGCAGTCGCACCTGGCCGACCCGTCGCCGAGCCCGCTGATCGTCGTCACCCGCGGCGCGGTGCCCCTTCCGGGCGAGGACGTCACGGACCTGGCGGGGGCGGCTGCCTGGGGTTTGGTGCGCTCGGCGCAGACAGAGAATCCCGGCCGGATCGTCCTGCTGGACACCGACACCGACGATATCGACACGGCGGCGCTGCTGGCCCTTGGCGAGTCGCAGGTCGTGCTCCGCGGCGGCGTGCTGCATCGGGCCCGGGTGGTTCCCAGCGCCGCGAACCGCGGACTGCTGACCCCGCCCACCGACGGTCCGTGGCGGTTGGGCATCGCGGAGGCGGGCACCTTCGACAACCTGCGTCTCGAGCCGGTGCCGCTGGCGGGAGAACCTCTGGCGCCTGGATACATTCGCGTACAGGTCCGCGCTGTGGCCGCCAACTTCCGCGATGTCATGATCACGCTCGGGATGTTCACCCACGACGCGCTGCTCGGCAGCGAAGCGGCCGGCGTCGTCACCGAGGTGGGCCCCGGCGTCACCCGCTTCGCCGTCGGCGACCGCGTGATGGGACTCTTCCCGGACGGCACCGGCACCCTCGTGCACGCCGACGAGAGGCTCGTCGCGCCGCTGCCCGCGGGCTGGACCGACGCCCAGGGCGCGGCGGTACTGGTCGTCTTCACCACCGCGTTCTATGGGTTGCGGGAGTTGGCGCAGGTGCGGCCGGGTCAGTCGGTGTTGATTCATGCCGCGACCGGTGGGGTGGGGTTGGCCGCGGTGCAGTTGGCGCGGTACTGGGGGTTGGAGGTTTTTGCGACGGCGTCTCGGGGGAAGTGGGAGACGTTGCGGGCGTTGGGTTTCGATGATGATCACATCGGTGATTCGCGGTCGTTGGAGTTCGAGGGGCGGTTCTTGGCGGCCACGGGTGGTCGTGGTGTGGATGTGGTGTTGGATTCGTTGGCCGGGGATTTCGTGGATGCGTCGTTGCGGTTGTTGCCGCGTGGCGGGGTGTTCTTGGAGATGGGGAAGACCGACATCCGGGATGCCGATGCGGTGGCTGCGGCCCATCCGGGAGTGACCTACCGCGCGTTCGACCTCTTCGAGCCCGGCCGCCCCCGCATGGCCGAATACCTCGTCGAGCTCTCCGCGCTGTTCGACGCCGGTGTGCTGCAACCACTTCCGGTGACCACGTTCGACATCCGCCGGGCGCCGGCGGCCCTGCGCTACCTCAGCCAGGCCCGCCAGATCGGCAAGGTCGTCATGACGATGCCCGACACGTGGACGGCGGGCACCGTGCTGATCACCGGCGGCACCGGTATGGCCGGTGCGACGGTGGCACGGCATGTGGTTGCCCACCACGGGGTTCGCGATCTTCTGCTGGTGTCTCGGCGCGGCCCGGCGGCGCCGGGCGCCGACGGGCTGGTGGCAGACCTGCAGGCGGTGGGCGCACGTGTGCGCGTCGTGGCCGCCGACGTTGCCGACCGCGAGCAGCTCGCAGGTCTGCTGGCGGGTGTCGACGGACCGCTGACCGCGGTGATCCACGCCGGCGGCGTCCTCGACGACGCGGTGATCGGCTCCCTGACCCCCGAGCGCGTCGACACCGTGCTGCGCGCCAAGGTCGACGCCGCATGGAACCTGCACGAGCTGACGCTCGGCTCCGATGTCGCTGCCTTCGTGCTGTTCTCCTCGCTGGCCGGGGTGGTGGGGTCTCCCGGGCAGGGCAACTACGCAGCGGGCAACACGTTCCTGGACGGGCTGGCCGCGCATCGGCGTGCCGCCGGCCTGCCGGCGATCTCCCTTGCCTGGGGGCTCTGGGACCAGGCCAGCGACATGACCGGACACCTCGAGACCGCCGCACTGGAGCGGCTCGGTCGCGACGGCGTGCTCGCCCTGAGCGCCGCGGACGCGATGGCGTTGTTCGACGCGGCGCTCACCGTCGAGGAGGCACTTCTGGCCCCGGCGCGGCTGGACCGCGCCGCGCTGCGGGCACGGTCCGCGCAGGGGCTGCTCCCGCCCATGTTCGCCGAACTGGCCAGCGTCCGCTCCCGCCGCCGCGTCGACGACTCGGTCGCGGCGGCCACCTCGCAGTCGGCCCTGGCGAAGCGGCTGACCGGCAAGTCCGAGGCGGAGCAGCAGGCGCTGGTGCTCGACGTGCTCCGCAGCCACATGGCCACGGTGCTCGGCACCACCGAGCCGGAGAGGATCGACGGCGCACTGGCCTTCGCCGAGCACGGCTTCGACTCGCTGACCGCCGTCGAGTTGCGCAACCGCCTCAAGGCCGCAACGGGATTGGCGCTCTCACCCACGCTCATCTTCGATTACCCCACCCCGGACGCGCTGGCCGGCTACATCCGGACCGAGCTGGCCGGGGCCGCGCCGGCGGCACCTGTCGAGGCGCCCACGGCGAGATCCGTGATCGACGAGCCCATCGCCGTCGTCGGAATGGCCTGCCGCTACCCCGGCGGGGTGGCCTCACCGGAAGACCTGTGGCGGATGGTCGCCGACGGGCGCGACGTGCTCTCGGACTTCCCCGCCGACCGCGGGTGGGACATCGCCGAGCTGTTCGACGCGGACCCCGACGCACCCGGCAAGACGTATTCGCGCACGGGTGGCTTCCTCGCTGAGGCAGCGGATTTCGACGCCGGCTTTTTCGGTGTCTCGCCCAGCGAGGCGCTGGCAATGGACCCGCAGCAGCGGCTGTTCCTCGAATTGTCCTGGGAGGCACTGGAACGCGGCGGCTTCGATCCGGCGGCTCTGCGCGGCAGCGCCACCGGAGTGTTCACCGGCATCATCGCCCAGGGGTACGGCGTGGTCGCCGGCGCGGCCGCTGCGGACACCGAGGGCTTCCGCCTGACCGGCCAGGCAGCCAGCGTCGCGTCCGGACGTGTCGCCTACGTGCTCGGCCTCGAGGGTCCGGCCGTCTCGGTCGACACCGCCTGCTCGTCGTCGCTGACCGCATTGCACATGGCGGTGCAGGCGCTCCGGCTCGGCGAGTGCGATCTCGCGCTGGCCGGCGGCGTCACGATCAACGCCACGCCGGACATCTTCGTCGAGTTCAGCAGGCAGCGCGGACTGTCGCCCGACGGCCGCTGCAAAGCCTTCGCCGGTGCAGCCGACGGCACCGGATTCGCCGACGGCGGTGGCGTTCTCGTCGTCGAACGGCTCTCGGACGCGCAGCGCCTCGGACATCCGGTGCTCGCGGTGGTCGCCGGTTCGGCGGTCAATCAGGACGGTGCGTCGAACGGGCTGACCGCACCCAACGGCCCCTCGCAGCAACGCGTGGTGCGCGCCGCGCTCGCCAACGCGGGCCTGGGAGCGGCGGACGTCGACGTCATCGAGGGCCACGGCACCGGCACGACGCTGGGCGATCCCATCGAGGCGCAGGCCGTGCTGGCCACCTACGGGCAGGGCCGCCCTGTCGACTCGCCGGTCTGGCTGGGCTCGATCAAGTCGAACATGGGCCACACGCAGGCCGCGGCCGGCGTGGCCGGGGTCATCAAGATGATCATGGCGATGCGGAACGAGACGATGCCGCCCACGCTGCATGTCGATGCTCCGAGCCCGCACGTCGACTGGTCGACGGGTGCGGTCGCACTCCTCACCGAGCCGCGACCCTGGCCCGCCGATCACGTTCGCCGCGCCGGGGTGTCGTCGTTCGGTATCAGCGGCACCAACGCCCACGTCATCGTCGAATCGGCACCCCGAACCGCCGCGACCCAGTCCGAGCCGTCCCGGCCGCCTGTCGTGCCCTGGGTGCTCTCCGCGAAAACCCCTGAGGCACTGACCTGTCAGGCCACCCGGCTGGCCGACTTCCTACGCGCTCATCCCGACGCCGATCCGCTCGACGTGGGCTGGACCCTCGGCGGGCGCACCGCGTTCAGCCAGCGTGCCGTCGTCGTGGGCGCCGACCGCGATGAGCTGCTCAGCGCCCTCTCCGACCTGGACACATGCGGCTCGGTCCGGCCAGGGGCCAAGACGGCGTTCGTGTTTCCGGGCCAAGGTGCCCAGGTACTGGGCATGGGCCGCGAGCTGCACGCGGCCCATCCGGTGTTCGCCGCGGCGCTGGACGCCGTGATCGTGGAGCTCGATCGGCATCTGCTGCGGCCGCTGCGTGAGGTCATGTGGGGTACCAACGACGAGCTGCTGCACAGCACCGAATATGCGCAACCCGCGCTCTTCGCCGTCGAGGTCGCACTGTATCGGCTCCTGGAGAGCTGGGGCATGACTCCCGATGCGGTGCTGGGACATTCGGTCGGGGAGATCTCGGCGGCGCACGTCGCCGGCGTGCTGTCCCTGGAGAACGCCGCGGTCCTCGTCGTCGCCCGAGGACGGCTCATGCAACGGCTGCCCGCGGGCGGCGCGATGGTCGCCGTCGCCGGCAGCGAGGCTGAGATCGGAGCTGTGCTGCCCGATGGTGTGGACATCGCCGCGGTGAACGGTCCGGACTCGGTGGTGCTGTCCGGGCCCGAGGATGCGGTGACTGCGCTGGCCGATCGCCTGCGTGCCGATGGCAGGCGGGTGCACCGACTGGCCGTCTCGCATGCCTTCCACTCGGCGCTGATGGAGCCGATGTTGCCCGAATTCGCCACTGTCGCACAGGGAATACCAGTGTCGGCGCCGAACATCGACATCATTTCCAATCTCACCGGAACGCTGGCCGAGGACGACTTCGGCACGAGCGCGTACTGGCTGCGGCACGTCCGCCAACCCGTCCGATTCGCCGACAGCGTGCGCTCCCTCGCCGAGTCCGGGGTCGTCCGCTTCCTGGAGGTGGGGCCTGCCAGCGGGCTCACCGCGTCGATCGTCGCGACCCTCGCCGACAGCGAGCCCGTCACGGCCTCGGTGATGCGCAAGGACCGCGCCGAAGCGAGGTCGCTGATGCACGCACTGGCCGAGGTGTTCGTCTCCGGTACCGCCGTCGACTGGCGTGCCGTCTGCGACGGTGGACAGTTGGCCGAGCTGCCGACGTATGCGTTCCAGCGTCGCCGCTTCTGGCTGTCCGGCAGCGGAAGTGCCTCCGACGCCGTGGGTCTGGGCCAGACCCGAGCCGACCACGCACTGCTGGGCGCAGTGGTCGAGCTCCCCGACAGCGGTGGCGTGGTGCTGACCGGCCGGCTGTCGGTGTCCACCCACCCGTGGCTGGCCGACCACGCTGTCGGGGGCACGGTGCTGTTCCCCGGCGCCGGCTTCGTCGAACTCGCCATCCGCGCGGGCGACGAGGTGGGGTGCACCGTCGTCGACGAGCTGACGCTGCACGCGCCGTTGATGCTGCCGGCCGGTGGAGCGGCGGTGCGGGTGGTGGTCGGCAGCGACTCCGCCGGCGTTCGTGAGGTGTCGCTGTACTCCCATGACGGCGTCGAGGGTGCCGATTGGATGCTGCATGCCGAGGGCATCCTGAGCTCGGCGACCGTCGAACCGGCCGTCGAGCTGTCGGCCTGGCCGCCACCGGCGGCCACGAGTGTCGATGTCGCGCAGACCTATCCGGATCTCGCCGAGCGCGGCTACCAGTACGGACCGGCGTTCCACGGGCTGCGGGCGATGTGGCGCCGGGGCGAGGAGATCTTCGCCGAGGTCGCACTGCCGAACGATCTGTCCGCCAACGGGTTCGGCGTACACCCCGTGCTGCTGGACAGTGCGCTGCACGCGGTGTTGGTGGCCGCCGAACGTGACGAGCTGGCACTGCCCTTCTCCTGGCAGAAGGTGAGACTGTTCGCCTCGGGTGCCTCCGCACTGCGAGTGCGGATCGCGCCGAGCGGCCCCAACGCCGTGTCGATCGACCTCGCGGACGGCCTCGGTCTGCCGGTGCTGTCGGTGCAGTCGATGGTGGCGCGGCCCGTCACCGCCGAGCAATTGGCCGCCGCGGTCGGCGGCAGTCGTGGCGCCGAGCTGTTCGAGGTCGTCTGGTCGCCCGTGCCCGACGCGGGACAGTCCGCGCCGGAAACGGATGTGATCCCCTACGACGCAACAGCGACGGCAACAGATCTCGCGTTCTCGCCGATCGCGACCCACCGTGCGCTCGAGCGTCTCAAGAGCTTATTGACCGACGCGTCGACGGCCGTCCTGATGGTGCACACCCGCGGTGCGATCGCGCTGCCGGGGGAGAACGTCACCGACCTGTCCGGCGCGGCGGTGTGGGGTCTGGTGCGCGCCGCACAGACCGAACATCCGGGGCGCATCGTGCTCGTGGACAGTGACAGTGACGGTGACGGTGAAACACTCGATGCCGCAGCGATCGTGGCCACGGGTGAACCGCAGGTGGTGCTCCGCGGCGGTGTGCTGCATCGGGCCAGGGTGCTGCCGACGCGAGCCGCCGTGCTGACCCCGCCCACCGACGGTCCGTGGCGGCTGGGCGTCTCAGAAGCCGGCACCTTCGAAAACCTGGTGCTCGAATCTGTCGCGGCGCAACCCCTTCCGGCCGGCCAGGTTCGCGTGGCCGTCCGGGCGATCGCGGCGAACTTCCGCGACGTCATGATGACGCTCGGGGTCTACCCGGGAGACGGTGCGATCGGTATCGAGGCGTCGGGCGTCGTCACCGAGATCGGCACTGGCGTCACAGCAGTGGCCGTCGGCGACCGGGTGATGGGCCTGTTCCCCGAGGGCACCGCGACCCTTGCGGTCACCGATGCGCGGTTGCTGCTCCCGATGCCGGAGGGCTGGGGTTACCCGCAGGCGGCCGGGTTCCCGGTGGGTTTCGCGACCGCGTTCTTCGGGTTGCGGGAGTTGGCGCAGGTGCGGCCGGGTCAGTCGGTGTTGATTCATGCCGCGACCGGTGGGGTGGGGTTGGCTGCGGTGCAGTTGGCGCGGTACTGGGGGTTGGAGGTTTTTGCGACGGCGTCTCGGGGGAAGTGGGGGACGTTGCGGGCGTTGGGTTTCGATGATGATCACATCGGTGATTCGCGGTCGTTGGAGTTCGAGGGGCGGTTCTTGGCGGCCACGGGTGGTCGTGGTGTGGATGTGGTGTTGGATTCGTTGGCCGGGGATTTCGTGGATGCGTCGTTGCGGTTGTTGCCGCGTGGCGGGGTGTTCTTGGAGATGGGGAAGACCGACATCCGGGATGCCGATGCGGTGGCTGCGGCCCATTCGGGAGTGACCTACCGCGCCTTCGACCTCTTCGAGGCGGGCGCGCCCGGCGTGCAGCGCATCCTCGACGGCCTGCAGGTCCTCGTCGACGAGGGGGTGTGCAGCCCGCTGCCCGTGACACCTTTCGACATCCGCCGCGCTCCGGCGGCCCTGCGCTATCTGGGCCAGGCCCGCCACATCGGCAAGGTCGTCATGGCGATGCCCGACGCGTGGGCGGCGGGCACCGTGCTGATCACCGGTGGCACGGGCATGGCGGGGGCCGCGGTGGCCCGTCACGTCGTCGATCGGCACGGGGCGCGCGACCTGCTGCTGGTGTCGCGCCGCGGTGTGGCCGCACCCGGTGCCGACGACCTGGTGGCAGACCTGGAAGCGGCAGGCGCGCGGGTGCGGGTGGTGGCCGCGGACGTGTCCGACCGCGATGCCCTGGCGAAGGTGCTGGCCGACATCGACCACCGCAGGCCGCTGTCCGCGGTCTTCCACACCGCGGCGGTGCTCGACGATGCGGTGGTCACATCCCTGACTCCGGAGCGCATCGACACCGTGCTGCGGGCGAAATCCGATGCGGCACTGCACCTGCACGAGCTGACCAAGGGATATGACCTGTCGGCGTTCGTGATGTTCTCGTCGATGGCGGGTCTGGTGGGTGCCTCCGGCCAGGCCAACTATTCGGCGGCCAACGCCACGCTCGACGCGCTGGCTGCCCGCCGCCGCGCCTCGGGGCTGCCTGCGATCTCGCTGGGCTGGGGGCTGTGGGATCAGACCAGCGGTTTGACCGGCCACCTCGAGAATGCCGACATCGCACGCCTGGGCCGCGACGGCATCCTGGCGATGACGGTGGCCGACGCCCTGGCACTGCTCGACACCGCGCTGGTGGTGAACGAACCGTATCTGGTGCCGGCCCTCATCGACCGCGCCGCACTGCGCACGAAGGCTGCCGCCGGCACGCTGCCGCCGATGTTCACCACGCTCATCGCGGGGCCGGCACGCCGTCAGGTCGGGGATGCACTCGCCGCTGCACAGTCCAGATCTGCTCTGGCGCAGCGCTTGTCGGGCCTTCCCGTCGAGGAGCAGCAGGGCGTGCTGTTGGATCTGGTGCGCTCCCACATGGCCACCGTGCTCGGCCTGCCGACCCCGGAGTCGATCGCGCCCGACCTGGCGTTCCACGACCACGGGTTCGATTCGCTGACCGCGGTGGAACTGCGCAACCGACTGAAGGCCGCGACGGGCCTGACGTTGTCGCCGACCCTGATCTTCGACTATCCGACCCCGGCCGCCATCGCCGGCTTCTTCCACAGCCAACTGGTCGAGGAGGTCGAGGATTCCGCTCCCGCCGTCGAGCTCGACGACCAGGAGATCCGCGAGGCGGTGGCGTCGATCCCGGTGAAACGGCTACGGCAGGCAGGCCTTCTGGACCTGCTGCTGGGAATGGCGAACGAAGACGGTTCCTCGACGGGTGCCACGCGCGAAGAGGCCATCGCCGACATGGATCTCGATGATCTGCTCAGTGCATTCGACGATGATGACGAGTAGAACGCGACGGATGAGGATCGTCATCTCGGGATCGGACACGGTGGTGGGCCGGCTGCTCGCGGCCCGCCTGCGCACCGCCGGCCATGAGGTCGACGGTGACGCCGACCTGCGCGGCGCCGACGTCGTGGTGCACTGCACGGGGCTCGACGGCCCGGACGACGCGTCGCTCGCCCAGGCTGTCGACGCGGCTGTCGGTGTCGGGCGTTTCGTGTTCGCCTACAGCGGTCCCCGGCGTCGCCGAGACGAGGAGCTGTTGCGCGCGCGGATTCCCGATGCGGTGGTCTGCCGGTCGGGCCTGGTGCTCGGACGGGATCTCGGAGACGGCCTCGTCCTGCTGTTGGCTCGGCGAGCGCTGCCTGCCGGCGGTGGGTCGCCGCAGTCGGTCGTCCACGTCGACGACGTGCTACGCATTCTCGTCGAGGCGGTGGTGGACCCGGAAAAGATCAGTGGGACAATCGAACTCGCCGCTCCTGATCCCGTGACACCCGCCGAGATCGCCGAAGCGCTCGGCCGCTCGACCACCCGGACCACTCGCCGCGACACTCTCGCGCAGTGGTTTCTCGGCTGCCCGGTGCTCGATGCCGCGCAGCGCCCGGTCGCGTGGTCGGCGCCGGCATGCCTCGCCGACACCGCGTTGGCCGTGCGCGGTCGCATCGCCATCGGAGGCCGTGTCTGGAACGCGCCGTGGCGGTTGCCGCGGGTGCGCACGGCCGACATTCCGGCCGTCGACTGCCCCGCCTCGGACGGGGTGCTGCCGGTGTTCACCGGCCCTGTGGGCGGCAACGGTGAATTCGACACCCCGATCGACCCTCGTTTTCCCGCGTTCGTCGCGACCAACCTGTCCGAGGCCCTGCCGGGTCCATTCACCCCGTCGTCGGCCTCGGTGACGGTGCTCGGCGCCCGCGCCGGGGGAGTCACCATCGCCCGGCAGTTGCGCCCCGGCGGTGTGGTGGAACGCGAGATCGCCGCCCGCACAGTCGGTGTGTTCGGTCACCGCCTGTACGCCGCGGTCACGTCGGCACACTTCATGGCCCAGACGGTGCCGTTCACCGATCCGATGCTGGTGCTCGGCCAGTTCTTCGGCCGCACCGTGCACCAGTTGCCGATCTTCGGGTCCGAAGCACCCCCTGCCGGTCGTGCCGGGATGCTCGCCCAGCTGCGCAATGTCGGGGTGTTCGGCGGTAACCTCGTCGGGCTCTCTGCCGGCTCGGTGCGGGACACCCGTGACTTCGTCGCCGATGTCGATGCCTTCGAAGCCGAAGTACAGCAAGACCTTTTGGTTGTCACAGAGCCGCAGCTGTCCGATTTGATCCGTCGCGGCCGAGACCTCGTGGTGTACGGCTGGGTGCTGGCGTCGGCGTCGATCATGCTCTGCTCGGCCTACAGTGTGCTGTTGCGGTTGCTCACCGGCCGCGACACCACGCCGCCCGCCGGCCCTGAGGTGGCCAGCGCCCGGTCGGTCGACGCCATCCGCCGGCTCGCCGCGATCGCCCGGCGCGACCCCGAGGTGGCCGATCTGCTGCACGGCCCTGTCCTCGACCTCGCTGAGATCGAGCGTCGCGCACCGGCTTTCCACCGTGCGCTCACCGACGAGTTGCACCGCATCGGCCACCGCGGTCCGGCAGAGGTCGAGATGAGCTCACCGACCTATGCCGACGACCCCGCTCTTCTGCTGCGCATCGTCACCCGCACGCTGGACACCGAGCAGGACGTTCCTCCGGAACCCACAGCGGTGGCGCCGCACGTCCGCCCGGTCGCCGCGCTGGCGGCGCGGCAATTACGCGACCGCGAAGATCGACGGGACAAGATGGTGCGTGCCATCTGGCTGCTACGCCGACTGCTACGGGAGAAGGGCCGCCGCATGACGGCCGCCGGAGTGCTGGCAGAGCCCGAAGACGTCTTCTACCTGCTGGTCGACGAGCTCGACACCCCCCTGCCCGACGCCGCGACGTCCGTGGCTCGGCGCCGGGCCGAGCAGGCCCGGCTCACCGCGATCGTGCCGCCGCCGGCCTTCAGCGGACGGTGGGACGCCCAGCCGACCGCGCCGGCGTCACTGGCAGCGGGGACCGAACTGCAGGGTCTGGGGATCTGTGGTGGACGTGTCCGGGGCCGGGTACGGGTGGTGCGCCCGGACACCATCGACGACCTGCAGCCCGGCGAGGTGCTGGTCGCCGAGGTCACCGACGTCGGCTACACCCCGGCGTTCGGATACGCCGCTGCCGTGGTGACCGAGCTCGGCGGCCCGATGTCGCACGCCGCCGTCGTCGCTCGCGAGTTCGGCTTCCCGTGCGTCGTCGATGCGCGCGGCGCCACCCGCCTGTCCACCGGCACGCTCATCGAGGTCGACGGAGCCACGGGCGCCATCTACGTTCTCGACGCGTGACGACCGGCTAGGGACCGATCATGTTGGCCGGCATCCGATGTCGACCTGCGGTCTTGACGACCTTGGTCTCGCTGAGACCGAAGCGGCTGTGCAGCCGCACCATCCACCGCGGTGCCCACCAGTTCACATCGCCGAGGATGTGCATGAACGCCGGCAGCAGCAGCATGCGCACCAGCGTGGCATCGACGACCACCGCCAGCGTCAGCCCGAGACCGAACATGCGCATGATCGAGACGTCCGAAGCGATCAGTGCGGCAAAGGAAATGGACATCAAGAGGGCGGCGGCGGTCACGACGCGACCGGTCTTGGCCAACCCCAGCGCCACCGCTTCGTCATTGCCCGCAGTGGCATAGGCGAGCCGCTGCTCCCGGATGCGGGAGATCAGGAACACCTCGTAGTCCATCGACAGACCGAACGCGATGCAGAACAGCAGCACGGGCACATTGGCCACCAGAGTGCCCGTCGACGTCGTCCCCAGCGCGCCGAGGTGGCCGTCCTGGAAGATCCAGACCAGAGCACCGAACGTCGCTGTCAGTGACAGTGCGTTCAGCACAAGGGCTTTGATCGGGATCACCACGCTGCCGGTGAGCAGGAACAGCAGGACGAACGTGATGGCGGCCATCACCGTCAGCACCAGAGGCAGCCGCGACATGATGGCCGCGGCGTTGTCGTGGTTGACCTGCGCGGTGCCGGTCAACAGAGTCTCGCGGCCGCCCGGGCCCGCCACCGCCGACAGCTGCGCCAACTGGAGCTCGGAGTCCGCGGAGAACAGCGGGGCAGAGCTGTTGACGGTCAGGAAGGCGCGGTCGCCGGCCACCCCGGCCGGTCCCGACGGCCCGAGAACGTTCAAGCCCTGGGCGAAGGCGCCGACCGGCGAGGACACCGACGTCACCCGGAACACCCGTGACAGCTCGGCGGCGTAGCGGGCCATCTCCGCGGGGGGCACTGCCGCGGTGTCGGGCACGACGATGGTGACCGCTTGCGTGGTGTCCTCGGCGAAATCGTTGCGCAGCTGATCGCCGATCTGCCGGGCCGAGGCAGTCTCGGGAAGGATGCGGTCGTCCGGGAAGCCCCACTTGATGCTGAGGAACGGCGCGCCGAGCACCAAGAGCAGCGTGACCGCGGCGATCGCGACCGGGACGGCCCGGCGGGTGCCGAAGCGCCCCGCGCGATACCAGAAGTTGCGCTCGACGGGCTGGGGCTGCGGCGGCGGCCGCAGCAGGATTCGGCGTGCTCCCCGCCGGATGTCCAACGCGTCGATGCGGTCGCCGAGCAGCACGATCACCGCCGGCGTGACGAGCAGCGCCGCCAGCGCGGTGAGAGTCACCACCCCGATGCCGGCATAGGCGAACGACCTCAGGAAGTACATGGGGAACAGCGCGAGCGCCAGCATCGAACAGCCGACGGTGACGGCCGAGAACAGCACGGTGCGACCCGCGGTCGCCATGGTGACGACGAGCGCGTCGTCGACACCCGATCCGGCGCGCCGTTCATCGCGGTAGCGGCTGACGATGAGCAGCGTGTAGTCGATCGCCAGCGCCATCCCCATCGCCGCGGTCAGATTCAGCGCGAACGTCGACACCTCGGTCGCCAGGGTGATCACCCGCAGCAACGCCAGGCAGCCGACGATCGCCATGATCCCGACCGTCAGCGGCACCGCCGCGGCGAGCAGACCACCGAACACCCAGACCAGCACCAGAAAGCTCAGCGGTATGACGATGCCCTCGACCAGCAGCAGGTCGTGCTTGGACTGGTGGTTGATCTGCACGTACGTCATCGCAGGCCCGCCGGCCGACACGGTGACCCCTTCCCGCGTGCCGACCAGACCATGGGCGAGCTCGTCTGCCCGCCGCTGGGCGTCGGTGCCTCCGCCGTCGATGCCGGCCACGACGAGGCCGGTCTTGCCATCGGTGCTGATCAGCCCGCGGGCAGCCGGCGGCGGCGCGGTCCACGGCGATGTCACCGCCGCGACGTCGGCCGCACCGTCGAGCGTGTCGACGATCTCCATGCCCACCCGGCGTGCGTCCGCGCTGCTCGCACCCTGCTCGGAGCGCACGGTGAGGACGAGCTGCAGGTCACCCTGCCCGAATTCCTGCGACAACAGGTCGGCCGCGCGCGAAGACTGTGCGGCCGGATCGCGGAAGCCCGCAGCCGACAGCGACTTGAAGACAGGTAGGCCGATCACCGCGGCGCAGCAGACGACCAGGACCGCGACGGCGATGATCCGCTTCGGGGCCGCAAGGGCCAGCAGGGCAATGCGTTGCAGAGGGCAGTCCTTTGCGTCGAGGTCGCTATCAAGCCTGCGCGCTGATCATGTCCTTCGTCACGGAACCGGCGAATATGTCGGCTGTGTCACGTCTTGCTCAGTCAGCGCGCCCGGCGCGTGCTTCGTCGGTGCGGGTCAGGCCGGCTGCGACGAGCAGCTCCTCGTGCAGCGCGAACCACACCGAGTGATAGGAGTCGATCAGCGGATGGGTGAACCACTGCCGATCGCCGCCGTGGATGTGCCGCAGGGCGTCCTCGAGTTGGACGCGATAGGACGCTAGACGGGGGAGTTGTGCCGTCACGCGGTCGACGACCGGGACGACCCGGCCGTGGATCCGATCGAGCCGGGCGATCGCTGCGGCGTCGTACCCGGTGTCGGTGTGATCGTTGGGTCGCCCGTCGCGCAGCTGCCAGTCAGTGACGACCGCCTTGAAGTCGGCGTTGACGGCGCAGAAGCCGCGGTAGACGTCGGCCAGCACCGCAGTGTCGGCGCCGGCCCGCTCGGCGGTGAGCAGGTCCCCCAGCCGGGCACGGCCCTGCGGAGTCAGGCGGACGGTCGTCGTCCCCGACACCAGTCCGGCCGCGGCCAGCGCATCATGACGGGACGGATCGAGCTCGTCGCGCGCCACGCCGCCGGTCATCCGAAGGCGCTGCAGGGTCTCCAGCTCGGTGTCCGGGAGCTGCCCGGCCCCGGCGGCGCGACGATCCGCCCCGGCCGCGATGTCCTGATACGCCCGCACGTCGGCGTCGACGTCGGCGTCGAGCCACGATTCGACGTCGAGCGTGCCGGCGAAGACCTCGCCGGTAGACCCGTCCACGGTGACCTGCAGGCCCTCGAGCGCCGTGGCCGTGCCGGGGCCGCAGCCGACGACAGCGGGCCGGCCGATGTCACGACAGATCACCGCGGCGTGACTGGCAGGACCGCCGACCTCGGTGATCACCGCGGAGCATGCCAGCATCCCGGCGATGTCAGCTGGGCTGGTCGTGGTGCGGACCAGGACGATGGGTTCGCGGTCGGCCGCGTCGACGGCGTCGTCGAGGTCGCTGACCGCCCGGCCGGTGGCCACCCCCGGCGCCGCGGGCAGTCCGGTGGCCAGGCGTGGTGCGGAACGTTCCACCGGTCGCCGGGCGCTTGTCCGCACCGCGTTGACGTCGGCAGGCGTGACCCGGTTCAGCAGCTCGGTCTCGTCGAGCACACCGGCCGCGTGCAGCGACAGCGCCACGCGCAGCGCGGCGCGCGGGGAGCGGGTCGCGGTGCGCGTCTGCAGCAACCACAGCTGCCCGGACTCGACCGTGAACTCTATGTCCTGCATGTCTGCGTAGTGGTGTTCCAGCCGCCGTGCCGCCGCGGCCAGCGCGGAGTGGACGGTCGGCAGCTCACCGGCCAGCACGTGCAGTGGGGCGCTCTCGGCGGTGCCGGACACGACCGCGTCACCTCGGCTTCCGCGACGCCATTCCCCGAACAGCTCGTCGGCTCCGGTGAGTGGATTGCGGCTGAACGCGACACCCGCGCCGGACGCGTCGTCGCGCAGGCCCGACACCATCGCCTGCACGATGACCGCCGTTGCCGCGGCGTCGCCGAGCTGTCGGTGGCGACGGTAGGCGACGGAGCGCGGTGCGTCCCATGACCCGAGCACCGCCTCCACGGCAGGCAGGACGTCTTCGGGATCCACGTCGAGAACCGTGTCGAGCATCCCGGGCATGGACACAGTGGGACTGCTGCGCACGCTGACCCTGACCGGTCCGGACTGCTGCCGAAGCCACGCCAATCCGGCAGTGACGGCGTCGGCCAACGGCCCGCGCGCCGTGCAGACGGGTGCCGGCACGCAGAACGCCGGCGGGACGGGCAGACCGAGCCGGCGCATCGTGTCCAGCGACGCCGCCTTCGCACCGATGAGCTCGGTGGGTGGCTGTGCCCGGCCGTCGAGCAGGACGACCGTCGCGGGATCAGCCGTCAATTCGGAAAGTCCAGCGGCACCTGCAACGTCGTGATCGTCGCCGCCAAGCCGTCGTATTGCGCGGCGAGCATGCAGAACTCGATCAGCTGGGGTTTGGTCAGATGCGTCGCCAGCTGCGCCCAGGTCTGCCGCGAGACACTGCGGGTGATCACGAACTCGTCGGTGGCGGTGATGAGGATGCGCTGACGGTCGGTCAACCCGTCGGCGTCCGGCCCCTCGAAGATCTTGGCCTGCGTCTGCTGGTCGACCCCCCGGGTACGGGCCAGCCTGCGGTGCTGCTGCAGTTCGTATTCGCAGTCCCGGAGATGACCGACGCGCAGGATGACCAGCTCCGCGTCACGTCCCGGGAGTTTGCTCAGCGCCCCGAGCAGGGCTGCGCTGTAGGGCAGCCACAACAGGAACAGGATGCGGTGCTGCCCCAGCACGTTGAACAGCGTGAACCGGGGCGCCCGGATGACGCGGGCGCCCACCTTGGCGATCACCCAGTTGAGCGGCCCGAGCTCTTTGAAGCCGCCGGGGGCGATGTGTCCAGCACTCATTGCTGCCTCACCAGATAGGGGGACACCGTCGAGCGGTGTTCGTCGATGTCGAGCGCGCGGCCCAGAGCGGGGAACGCTCGCTGCGGACAGTTGTCCCGTTCGCAGACACGGCAGCCCGCGCCGATGGGCGTCGCGGACACCTTGGGGTCACCACTGAGGTCGAGGCCTTCCGAGTAGACCAGCCGGTGTGCGTGCCGTAGTTCGCAGCCCAGGCCGATCGCGAACGTCTTACCTGGCTGACCATAGCGCGAGGCGCGGCGCTCCACCGTGCGCGCCACCCACATGTAGGCCCGGCCGTCGGGCATCTCGGCGATCTGCACGCTGATCTTCCCGGGGTAGGCGAACGTTTCGTAGACGTTCCACAGCGGGCAGGTGCCACCGCTGGACGAGAAGTGAAAACCCGTGGCGGACTGGCGTTTCGACATGTTGCCTGCGCGGTCGACGCGGACGAAGGAGAACGGGACGCCGCGCATCGACGGCCGTTGCAGCGTCGAGAGCCGATGGCAGATCGTCTCGTAGCTGGTCGAGTAGTAGGCGGAGAGCCGCTCGATGTCGTACCGGAAGTTCTCGGCGACCTCGTGGAATTGCGCGTAGGGGAGCACCGTCGCGGCAGCGAAGTAGTTGGCCAGTCCGAGTCGGGCCAGTGCGCGGGATTCGTCGCTGGTGAAGTGGCCGTCGTCGGTCAGCTTGTCGATCAGGTCGCCGTACTCGAGGTAGGCGAGTTCGGCGGCCATCCGGAACACCCGCTGCCCCACCGACAGGTGCGCGGTGATCTCCAATGTCTTGGTCGCGGGATCGAAGCGGTGCAGTACGCCCTCGCCGAGATCCTGGCGACGGATGATGCGCACGCCGTGCACGAACCGCAGCCGGTCGGACAGGTCGCCGGCCAGCTCACCGCGCTGCACCCGCATCCCGGCCGTCAGCTCCTCGGCGGCGGTGTCGAGCTCGTGGAGATAGTTCTGCCGCTGATAGAAGTAGTCGCGCACCTCTTCGTGCGGCATGGAGATCGACCCCGTCCCGCTGGCGCCCGGGTTGGCGCCGCCGACGTTGAATCGTCCCTCGGTGGCGGCGGCCAGCTGGGTCGTGGTCAGTTGGAACCGGCGGTGCAGGTTCACCATCGCGCGGGCGAGCTCGGGGTGCGCGCCGACCATCTCGGCGACCTCGGACGCGCCCACGTCGACGTCGAGGTCGCGGTCCATCAGGACTTCACGCAGCTCGGCGATCAGACGGGTGTCGTCCTGGGAGGCGAAGAAGGTGGCGTCGACGCCGAACACCTCGGTGATCCGCAGCAGCACCGCGACCGTCAGCGGCCGAACGTCGTGCTCGATCTGGTTCAGGTAGCTGGGGGAGATGTCGAGCATCTGGGCCAGCGCTGCCTGACTGAATCCGCGCTCGCTGCGGAGCTGCCGCACCCGCGCTCCGACGTATGTCTTGGCCACGTCGAACCAGCGTAGCCGCCTGCTAAGCCGATATTCGCAGAATTTGCACGCTGAGCCTGTGTGGCATCATCAGCTTTCGTGAGCTTGGCCAAGACGTTGATGCCCGTGCCCGACGGGCATCCGGACGTGTTCGACATCGAGTGGCCGCTGCGGGTGGCCGACGTCGATCGTGAGGGCCGGTTGAAGTTCGACGCGGCGACGAGGCACATCCAGGACATCGGGACCGATCAGCTGCGCGAGATGGGCTACGAGGACACCCACCCGCTGTGGATCGTGCGCCGCACGATGATCGACATGATCGAGCCGATCGTGTTCAAGGACATCCTGCGGCTGCGGCGCTGGTGTTCGGGCACCTCGAACCGATGGTGCGAGATGCGGGTGCGCATCGAGGGGCGCAAGGGCGGGCTGGTCGAATCCGAGGCGTTCTGGATCAACATCAACCGGGAGACCCAGGGGCCGGCGCGGATCGCCGACGACTTCATCGAGGGTCTGCGCCGCACCACCAGTGAGGGCCGGCTGCGGTGGAAGGCCTATCTGACCGCGGGGTCCCGTGAGGACGCCGAGCGCATCCGCGACTTCCCGGTCCGGGTCAGCGACATCGACATCTTCGATCACATGAACAACTCGGTGTACTGGTCGGTGGTCGAGGACTACCTGAACTCCCATCCCGAGCTGATGCGGGTGCCTCTGCGGGTGACCATCGAGCACGACCTGCCGGTCGCCCTCGGCGACAAGCTGGAGATCCTGCAGCACACCCATCCCGCCGGATCGACCGAGAAGTTCGGCGCCGAGCTCAGTGACCGGAGTGTTACAACGCTCACATATGCGGTCGGCGACGAGGTCAAAGCGGTCGCGGCGATCTTCCCGCTCTGAATCGCTCCACCAAACAGTACGGGCGTACTGACCTGCGACGATCGTTTACCGGCCGGTAACTTCTGAACCGGTTCAGCCGGGTCCTGTCTTCGCAATCTTCACAAGTTCGGCTGGCGCGTTGGCGAAAGTTTACAAGCGAAACGGGTGGACCTGCGGTTATGCCGTGATGCATCCTCGTCTCAGCAGTCCGGTGAAGACGCTGGAACGTTAACAACAGTTTGAAGGAGCTGGTCCTCTCATGACCAAGTCGACCGTGGGCACGCCGAAGTCCCCCGAACAGATCCAGCACGACTGGGACCACAACCCCCGCTGGAAGGGCATCACCCGCACCTACACCCCCAAGGACGTCGTCGCCCTCCAGGGCACCGTCGTCGAAGAGGCGACGCTGGCCCGCCGCGGCGCCGAGGTGCTGTGGGAGCAGCTGCACGAGATGGACTTCGTCAACTCGCTGGGCGCGCTGACCGGCAACATGGCCGTGCAGCAGGTGCGTGCCGGCCTCAAGGCCATCTACCTGTCGGGGTGGCAGGTCGCCGGTGACGCCAACCTCTCCGGCCACACCTACCCGGACCAGAGCCTGTACCCGGCCAACTCGGTGCCGCAGGTCATCCGTCGCATCAACAACGCCCTGCTGCGCGCCGACGAGATCGCCAAGGTCGAGGGCGACACCTCGGTCGAGAACTGGCTGGCTCCGATCGTCGCCGACGGTGAGGCCGGCTTCGGTGGCGCGCTGAACGTCTACGAGCTGCAGAAGGCGATGATCGCCGCCGGTGTGGCGGGCTCGCACTGGGAGGACCAGCTGGCCTCGGAGAAGAAGTGCGGCCACCTCGGTGGCAAGGTGCTGATCCCGACCCAGCAGCACATCCGCACCCTGACCTCGGCCCGCCTCGCGGCCGACGTCGCCGACGTGCCGACCGTCGTCATCGCCCGTACCGATGCCGAGGCCGCCACGCTGATCACCTCCGACGTCGACGAGCGCGATCAGCCGTTCATCACCGGTGACCGCACCGCCGAGGGCTTCTACCGGGTCAAGAACGGCCTCGAGCCCTGCATCGCCCGCGCCAAGGCCTACGCGCCGTACTCCGATCTGATCTGGATGGAGACCGGCACCCCGGACCTCGAGCTGGCCAAGAAGTTCGCCGAGGGCGTCAAGAGCGAGTTCCCGGACCAGATGCTGGCCTACAACTGCTCGCCGTCGTTCAACTGGAAGCAGCACCTCGACGACGACACGATCGCCAAGTTCCAGCGCGAGCTGGGCGCGATGGGCTTCAAGTTCCAGTTCATCACCCTCGCCGGCTTCCACGCCCTCAACTACTCGATGTTCGATCTGGCCTACGGCTACGCCCGCAACCAGATGAGCGCCTACGTCGAGCTGCAGGAGCGCGAGTTCGCCGCCGAAGAGCGTGGCTACACCGCGACCAAGCACCAGCGCGAGGTCGGCGCCGGCTACTTCGACCGGATCGCCACCACCGTGGACCCGACCTCGTCGACGACCGCGCTCGCGGGCTCGACCGAAGAGGGCCAGTTCCACTAAGAGTCACTGTTGATAGCGTCAGGCCCCGTCCGTGTCATGCGGCCGGGGCCTGATCGCTGTGAAGGAGATCGTGTGAGCATCGAACGAGTCGGCGTCGTCGGCGCCGGACAGATGGGCGGCGGTATCGCCGAGGTGTGCGCGAAAGCCGGCGCCCACGTCCTCGTCTATGAACCCAGCCAGGAGCTCGTCGAGGCGGGCCGCACCCGCATCACCGCGTCGCTGGAACGCGCCAAGGCCAAGGGCAAGCTGGCCGCCGACGACTTCGAGATCACCCAGGCGCGGCTCGTCTACACCAGCGACCTCGCCGACCTGGCCGACCGCCAGCTGGTGATCGAGGCGATCGTCGAGAACGAGGCCGTCAAGGCCAAGGTCTTCGCCCAGCTCGACGAGATCGTCACCGACCCCGACGCCGTCCTCGCGTCGAACACCTCGAGCATCCCGATCATGAAAATCGCTGCGGCGACCAAGAATCCGAGCCGCGTGCTGGGGCTGCACTTCTTCAACCCGGTGCCGGTGCTGCCGCTGGTGGAGGTGATCAACACACTGGTGACCTCCGACGAGGCGATCGCGCGGGTGGAGAAGTTCGCGGGGGAGACGCTGGGCAAGAAGGTGGTTCGCTGCGGCGACCGCTCGGGCTTCATCGTCAACGCGTTGCTGGTGCCGTACCTACTGTCGGCGATCCGGATGGCCGAGGCCGGGGTGGCCAGCGTCGAGGACATCGACACAGCGGTCGTCGCGGGGCTCTCACACCCGATGGGGCCGCTGCGGCTCTCGGACCTGATCGGGCTCGACACGATGAAGCTGATCGCGGACTCGATGTACGACGAGTACAAGGACGCCCACTACGCGCCGCCGCCGCTGCTGCAGCGGATGGTGGAGGCGGGCCAGCTGGGCAAGAAGACGGGCCAGGGCTTCTACACCTACTGACCTGGGCGCCGAGTGCACGCTTTATGACGAAGTCTTTTGCGTTTTTCGTCATACATCATCGTGGGCTCGGAAGCTCTCGTCGCAGGCCGCGTGACGCGGCAGGATCTGCGGCGCCGGTACGTCAAACTGCACCACAACGTCTACGCACCTGTCGGTCTGGCACTGACGGCACGCGACCGTGCCTATGGAGCGTGGCTGTGGTCAGGGCGCCGTGCCACCCTGGCGGGATTGTCAGCCGCCGCGATGCACGGCTCGCGATGGCTACCCGCGGAGGGCCCGGCCGAGCTCACCCGCGTGCGATGCGGAAGCCCACCGGGCATCGCGATCCACCGTGACACCCTCCTCGACGACGAAGTCTGTCTGGTGCAGAGCATCGAGTGCACGACCGTGGCGCGCACGATCTCCGACATCGGTCGTCGAATCCCCGGCGATGAGGCCGTGATTCGCATCGACGCACTTCTGAACGCGACCCGCGCTCCCGTGTCACAGGTGAGCGAGTTGGCTGCTCGTCATCCCGGCGAGCGCGGGATTCGCCGCCTCCGGCAGGTCATGACACTGGTCGACGGGGGCGCCGAATCACCCCAGGAGACCCGCGTCCGGCTGCGTGGTGCGGCGAATCGACATGGGCTGGCCGGCATGCCGGGTAGGAGTCGAGTACGACGGTCAGCAGCACTGGACGGATGCCGCGGCGCACGCAGAAGACATCTACCGACTCGACTTCCTCGCGGAGCAGGGCTGGATCATCATCCGGGTGAGCGCGCGGCACCTGCGGCACGCGCCTCAGGACGTCTGGCACCGGGCCGAGCGGGCGCTGCGTAGCCGAGGTTGGCCTCGCCGCTGACGTCCAACGCACGCTCTATGACGGATTTCGGCGAAAATCCATCAGAAACCGTGCACTCGGCCCACAGAAGCTACGCCTTCGCCAGCCGCTTCTTCTCCGCCGCCACATCGAAGTCCGGCGGCGGCCACGACATGTTCAGCCGCTTGAGCGCCTCGATCATCAACTCGGTGATCGCCAGCCGGCTGTACCACTTCTTGTTGCACGGAACCACGTGCCAGGGCGCGTAGTCGGTCGACGTCCGCTCCAACATCGCCTGGTAGGCCTCCTCGTAGGCCGGCCACTTCAATCGCTCGTCGATGTCGGCGGGGTTGTACTTCCAGTATTTGTCCGGCCGCTCCAGGCGTTCGGCCAGCCGCTTCTTCTGCTCGGTGAGCGAGACGAACATCGCGACCTTCACCAAGGCTGTCCCGCTGTCGACGAGTTCCCGCTCGAATGCGTTGATCTCGTCGTAGCGGGGCTCCCACACCTCCGGCGGCACCAGGTTGTGCACCCGCACGATCAGCACGTCCTCGTAGTGGGAGCGGTCGAATACGCCGATGTGGCCGGCCGTCGGCAGCGCGTTGCGGATGCGCCACAGGTAGTGGTGCGACAGCTCCTCGGCGGTCGGCTTACCGAAGCTGCGGTACTGCACGCCTTGCGGATTGCAGCCGCCCACAACATGTTTGACGATCCCGCCCTTGCCTGCGGTGTCCATGCCCTGCAGCACCAGCAGCACCGACCTGGTGTCACCCGAGCGGCTGTTGGCGTACAGCATCTCCTGCAGCTCGGCGAACCGGACGTTGCGCTCTTCCTGCAGAGTCGGCGCATCGGATTTGGTGCCGCTGAACCCGGGCGTCGCGCTGGCGTCGATGTCGGCGACCCGGTCACCGGGTCCGAACATCAGCAGGGAGTGCGGTTCGTGCGACCACAGCGACGGGAAATCCAGGGGCTCGCTCACCGGTCTAGTCAAGCAGGCGGGTCGGTAGTTCCGGGGAAGGATGATCGTCAGAGCGGAATCTCTCCAACGACCCCCCGACCTCGACGATGCCGCACAGCGCGCTCCAGGACAGCATCGTCAGGTAGTCGATCAGCTCGTCGGCGCTCATCCGCGGATGCGACATCCAGGAGTGCGTGGCCAGCTGCACCCCGCCGACGATGTGATACGCCCACGGCTCGACGCCGCCGGTGTCCATGCCGACCGACACCATCCGTCGGCGCAGCATCACCGCGAGCATGCGGGCGATGATCGCCTCGGAGTTCGCGACGGCCTTGCTCTTGCTCGCCGAGTTGTTGGCCATGACGAAGCGGTAGGGCTCCGGCTCGGCCGCGACGGTTGCGACATAGACGCGGATGACCTCGCGGGTCAGGGCGTACCCGTCCAGGTTCGAGGACAGCGCGGCGGCCATGTTGGGGATCAGTGTGGTCTGCGCGAAGCGCATCATCACCGCGGTGGTCAGGTCGTTCTTGTCGACGAAGTAGCGGTACAACACCGTCTTGGACACCCCGATGTCCGCGGCGATCTCGTCCATGCTGACGTTGCTGCCGAGGCGGCGAATGGCCTCCAGTGTGCCGTCGACCAGTTCGTTGCGGCGCTCGACCTTGTGCCGATGCCAGCGCCGTTTGCGTCCATCGGTCTTGGCCGCTGCCGGCGGGAGTTGTTGTGCCACGTTCGCGGTGATCCGTTCCCTCGTCCTCGTCGATAATACGGTGGTCGACGGTTCGCAGTTGCCCGCGCAGGGAAGATGAAGGCGTGGCTCATCGAGTGAATGTCCCCGACGCCGGGCAGCGCCCCCGTGCGAGCTTCGCCGAGAAACTCGCCGGAGTGGATTCGCCGGCGGACGAAGAACGGCGGCGCGCGCTGCGGCGTATGAAAGCCGTCGCCCTCAGTTTCCTGATCGGCGCTTCAGTGGTCTTCCTGGTGTGCACGTGGGCGCAGTCCCACGGTGCGGCGCCGTGGGTGGGCTACGTCCGGGCGGCCGCAGAGGCCGGCATGGTCGGCGCGCTGGCCGACTGGTTCGCCGTCACGGCGCTCTTCAAGCACCCGCTGGGCCTGCCGATTCCGCACACCGCGATCATCAAACGCAAGAAAGACCAGCTCGGCGAGGGTCTGTCGACGTTCGTCCGAGAGAACTTCCTGTCCCCGGAGAATGTCGAGACCAAGCTGCGCGACGCGGATGTGGCCAGCCGGACCGGCAAGTGGCTGGCGGAGCCGGTGAATGCCGAGCGGGTCGCCGCCGAAGCGTCGACGGCGCTTCGGGTGCTGGTGGAGATGCTGCGCGACGAGGATGTGCAGCAGGTGCTGGACCGGATGATCGTCAAGCGCATCGCCGAGCCGCAGTGGGGGCCGCCGATCGGCCGGGTGCTGTCGTCGCTGCTGGAGGAGGGACGGCAGGAGGCGCTGCTGCAGCTGCTCGCCGACCGGGCGTTCCAGTGGTCGCTGGGGGCCGGCGAGGTCATCGAGCGCGTCATCGAACGCGATTCGCCGACGTGGTCGCCGCGCTGGGTGGATCACGTGGTCGGGGACCGCATCCATCGCGAGCTGATGGACTTCACCGACAAGGTGCGCCGCAACCCCGATCACGAGCTGCGCAGGTCGGCGACGAAGTTCCTGTTCGAGTTCGCCGACGACCTGCAGAAGGACGAGGCGACCATCCAGAAGGCCGAGAACGTCAAAGAGCAGATCATGGCCCGTGACGAGGTGGCGCGGGCGGCCGAGACCGCCTGGACGACGGCCAAGCGCATCATTCTGGAGTCGGTCGAAGACCCCTCCTCGACGCTGCGTGCCCGCATCGCCGACACCGTCGTCCGGATCGGGGAGTCCTTGCGGGACAACACGGACCTGCGGGTGAAGGCCGACAACTGGATCGTGCGCGGGGCCCAGCACCTCGTGAGCCAGTACGGGGCGGAGATCACGACGATCATCACGGACACGATCGAGCGCTGGGACGCCGACGAGGCCAGCCGACGCATCGAATTGCACGTCGGTCGTGACCTGCAGTTCATCCGGATCAACGGCACCGTCGTGGGCTCGCTGGCCGGCCTCGTCATCTACACGATCGCGCAGCTACTGTTCTGACCTGCGCTAACTGAGTGCTTGCAAAAGTTAGCACTCCGTCGTACCGTGGAATCGTCGGTCATTTCGGATACCCACGGCAGCGAAGGAGGCGAGCCATGGCACAGGACGAGAACCTCGCCGCGGTCGTCACCAACGCCGCTTCGGACATCGGCAGCTTCATCCGATCTCAGCGGGAGGCCGCGCACGTCTCGGTGCGCCAGCTCGCCGAGAAGGCCGGTGTCAGCAATCCCTACCTCAGCCAGATCGAGCGGGGATTGCGCAAACCCTCGGCGGACGTTCTGAACCAGATCGCCAAAGCGCTGAGGGTGTCGGCGGAGGTGCTCTACATCCGGGCCGGGATCCTCGAGCCCAGTGAGACGAACCAGGTGCGCGACGCCATCATCACCGACACGGCGATCAACGAGCGGCAGAAGCAGGTGCTGCTCGACATCTACACCTCGTTCTGTCAGCAGAACGAGGCGGCACTGCTCGAGGCTGCCGCCCAGGCGGAGCACGCCCCATCCGAAGACGAGCAGAGCCGCCTGCAGATCACTGAATCACCTCACGAATCACCTCAGACCTCTGTCACTCACTGAAAGGAACCATCATGGCTGAGAAGAACCAGCTCGACGTCGACGACCTGAAGGCCCCGCTGCTCGCCGCGGTCGGCGCTGCGGACCTCGCGCTCGAGCGCGTCAACGAGATCGTCGCGACGCTGCGCGAGCGCGCCGGCGACGCCCGCTCCGATGCCGAGACCCGCGTCGAAGAGAGCCGTGCCCGCATCACCAAGCTGCAGGAAGACCTGCCGGCGCAGCTCGGTGACATCCGCGAGAAGCTGAACTCCGACGAACTGCGCAAGTTCGCCGAGAGCTACGCCGACAACGCGCAGTCCGCCTACAACAAGCTGATCGAGCGCGGCGAGGCCGCCCTGGAGCGCCTGCGCAGCCAGCCGGCCCTCGAGAGCGCCGCCAGCCGGGTCGAGGAGTACACCGACCAGGCTGTGGAGCTGACCCAGGAAGCGCTGGGCAACGTCGCTACGCAGACCCGCGCGGTCGGCGAGCGTGCCGCCAAGCTGGTCGGCGTCGAGCTGCCCAAGCGCGCCGAATCGGCCGCCGAGCCGGTGAAGGAAGCCGCGAAGAAGGCCCCGGCCAAGGCGACGGCCAAGAAGGCCCCGGCCAAGGCTCCCGCCAAGAAGGCCCCGGCCAAGAAGGCTCCGGCCAAGAAGGTCACCCAGAAGTAAGCCCAGAAGTACGCCCGACTCCCGACAGGGAAGTCGAAAAGGGGACGTAACCCGCCTAGGCTGTCGAGCGTGGAGCTCCAAGGCCTTGTGGGTTACGTCCTCTTCGCGTTGCAGATCGCCGTGTTGGCGACGACGGCCTATGCGTTCGTCCACGCGGCGATCCAGCGCACCGACGCCTACCCGGCGGCCGACAAGCTGACCAAGCCGGTCTGGCTCGTGATCCTGGGTGTCGCCGGTCTTCTCGCTCTGGTACTCGGCATCACCGGTGTCGCGATCGCCGCTGTCGCCGCCGGCGTGTATCTGGTCGACGTCCGACCCAAAATCCTCGAGGTGCAAGGGAAGTCGCGCTAGTGCGACGCGTCGTCCTGACCGCGGGCTGCCTCGCCGTCTCGGCCCTGGCATTCGCTCCAGGTGCGCCGCATGCTTCAGCGGCGCCCGTGCTGCAGCCGCCGCCTTACGTCGACCACGTCACCTGGGCCAAATGGGGTGACCTGTCGAGCCTGCGGGTGTATCCGACACCGGCCGGACGCGACACGTCAGGCCGGCCCGGCACCGCGGCGCAGGGTGACGAAGCATGGAATGAGGTGCTCGCGCTGTCGCCGGACGCCGCGATCGCGGGAATGAAGGAGCAGTTCATCTGCCACTGGCGGTTCGCCGAGATCGCCGAGCCCGGCAAGGTGAGCTGGAATCTGGAGCCGTGGCGACCGGAGGTCAGCCCGGACGAGATGATCGCCGCCCGGTGTAATCCCGGCGGCACCGAGGAACCGTTCTGATGGGCTACACGCGCGCTGACGTCGCGGCCGTCGTCGACCACACGCTGCTCAAACCCGAAGCGACAGAAGCCGACATCGTCGCGCTGCTCGCCGAGGCCGTCGAACTCGGCGTGTACGCGGTGTGCGTCTCGCCGCCGTTCGTGCCGACGGCGGTCACGCTGGCCGCCGGTCAGGCGGTGGCTGCGGTGGTGGGTTTCCCGTCAGGCAAACACCTTTCAGTCATCAAGGCGCATGAGGCCGCGGTCGCGGTCGAGAGCGGCGCAGCCGAGATCGACATGGTGATCGACGTCGGCGCCGCGATCGGCGGCGAGCTCGACGTGGTGCGGGCCGATATCGCCGCGGTACGGGAGGCGGCGCCGGGCGCGGTGCTGAAGGTGATCGTCGAATCGTCGGCGCTGGTGGAGTTCGGCGGGTGGCCGCTGCTCACCGATGTGTGTCAGGTGGCGGAGGACGCCGGGGCCGACTTCGTCAAGACCTCCACCGGGTTTCACCCCTCGGGCGGCGCCTCCGTGCGGGCCGTCGAGGTGATGGCCGCCGCCGTCGGTGGCCGGCTCGGCGTCAAGGCGAGCGGCGGCATCCGGTCGGCCACCGATGCTGCGGCGATGCTGAACGCCGGTGCGACGCGGCTCGGGTTGTCCGGGACGCGTGCGGTTCTCGACGGCCTGGGGTGAGAACGGCCCGGCTCAGAACTTCCCGAAGCAGGGATCGTCGGTCTGCTTGGGCATCGTCGCGTTCTGCGTCGACAGTCGGCTCTGCACACCGCTGTCGGTAACCGACACCGAGTCGGCCTTGATGTTCAGCGGGTAGTTCTGGGTCAGCGTCGAGGTGAACGCGTCGAGCGCCGGCTGCACCGATTCGCGGGGCAACGTGAAGCCCAGCCCGGTCACCTTCTGCACGGCCAGCGAGATGCTGCCGTCGACCACCTGCGGCTTGGCGGTGATGCTGCCCAGCGGGCCTTCGAGCTCGATCGTGCCCTCGCCGGCGTTGGTGGTCACACCGGAGACGAAGCTGCCGATCAGCGGGATGGCGCCCTGGATCGTCTGCTTGATGCCGTCGGACGACCAGTCGATGGTGGCCACCAGCGAGCCAATCGTTCCGCTCGAGTTCGCGCTGTCCTGGAGGCGCACGTCATCGATGTCGAGGTTGAGCTTCATGCCCTTGGCATCGCGCACCTGGTTGCCCGCGGTCTCGATGTGGATGTTCGTGTAGTGCCCGGACATGTGCTGCATCAGAAACGGCGGCAGGACCCCGAACGACGCCGTGGCCTTGTCCTGCACCACGCACTCCACGGTGGAGGCGACCACGGTGTCGGCACGGTTGCGCGCATACAGCTCGCCGCCGAGCAGGCAGGCCAGCACCAGCGCGACGACGATGACCGCGGTCAGGACGATGGACAGCGGATCGCTGAAGAACTTCGTGAGCTTCGCCGGCAACGCCGAACCTTTCTGCGGGGGTGACGACGGTGGGCCGGGCTGCGGTTGCGGACGGGCCCAGGGATCGGTCATCCCGCAGATTCTGCCCTACCGACGTGAGCACAACCTGAGCAGCCGTGCGGCTACGGCCCCCAGGCGGGGCGGTTCGCCTTGGCGGCCTTCTTGCCGAGTTTCCCGGAGTTGATCTGGGCGGCCAGGCTGTCCAGGATCACGCGGGAGCTGAGCAGCGCGGTCTGCTCGGCCCAGTCATACGGCGGTGAGCACTCGACCACCTCGATGCCCGCCAAGCCAGGTTCGGAGATCATCTTGACCAGGTTGAGCGCCTCGCGGGGCAGCAGGCCGCCTGGCTCCGGCCAGCCGGTCCCCGGCACGAAACCGGCGTCGATCACGTCGATGTCGAACGACAGGTAGACCGCTTTGGCGCCCTTCCACGCGATCTCGAGCGCCATCTCCGCGATCTTCTCGATGCCCACCCGCTCCACGTCGCCGACGGTCATCACGGTCGACTTGCGTTGACGGCCCACCTGCACACCCTCGCGTGGGCTCTGCCACCCGCCGATCCCGATCTGCACCAGGTTGGTCGCGGGGGCGTTCTTGATGTTGGTGGCGTGGAACCACGGGGTGGTGTGCATCCGCTCGTCGAGGTCGGTCTCCTGGGTGTCGACGTGACGGTCGAAGTGGATGATCCCGATGTTGCCGTCCATGTAGGGCGCAAGACCGCGGATGGTCGGGAAGCCGATGGAGTGGTCGCCGCCGAGCACGATCGGCATCACGCCCTTGCTCGCGACGTGGGCCATCGCCTGGCTGATCTGGTCGAACGACTTCTCCAGGTTGCCCGGAATCGTGAAGACGTCGCCGATGTCGACGATGTTGAGCTGTTCCCGCAGATCGACGCCGGTCTCGTAGTTGTAGGTGCCGAACAGGTTGGTCGAGCGGCGGATGCCCTGCGGGCCGAAGCGGGTGCCGGGGCGGTAGGTGGCGCCGGCGTCGAGCGGGACGCCGAAGATGGCGACCTCGGCGTCGTCGACCTCGTTCACGTCTTCGATGAACGGGCACTTGAGGAAGGTGCCGCGCTCGCCCGCGAAGTGTGGCTTCTCGCCGCGCACGAACGTGGAGATGCTCCGGTCGTTGATCGTCGGGGCGGCCTCCAGGCCGAAGCTGAGTCCCCGGTCGATCTCCTCGCGCAGCCGCCGGTCACCCAGTCGGGCCTCGGCCTGCTGTGCCCAGGCGCCTTCGGCGTTGGGCAGACTCGGATCGGGGGCGGGCATGTCGGACATGAGTGCTCCTCCTGCGCCGTCTTGTCGCTGACCGGGTACGACGCACCTCGTCCGGGGAGCGGGGTCACCGACTCCTGGGAGCCATTGTCAGCACGCGCGAGAGAACCTGTCCACCGGAGACGGGCACTTTCTCTGACGGGCGCAACCGCCGACCACGGCACCGTCAGCACCCCGTCGCGCAGCGGCCGCCGCGGCGTGGTCACCGGAAGTCCCTGCGCGGCAAGCATTTCCATCATCGCTCGCCACCGCACCCTGGGCCCGAAGACCCCGTGGGCAGCGCTGCTGGCCCAGGCCCGGTCGGCGGCGGTGAGCAGCGCGTGGATGGGCTGGCCGGGCACGTTGTGGTGGATCAGGACTTTGGGCAGCCGCTCGGCCAGGTCGGAGGGGCGCTCGATCGCGAACGGGTCGCAGGCCAGCGTCAGGCTCACCGCGGCGCGTGCGTCGAGCAGAACCCAGCAGCAGCGGCGGCCCAGTTCGTCGCAGGTGCCGTCGACGATCAGCCCGCCCGGTGCCAACCCGTCCCGCATCGCCGCCCACGCGTCCGGGACCGCGTCGAGCGGATACTGCCGCAACACGTTGAACGCGCGCACGAGCACCGGCCGGTGCCCCGCCAGTTCGAAGCCCCCGAGTGCGAAGTCGACCCCTGGTCCGGCCGCGGCCCGAGCCACGTCGACCCGGTGCGGGTCGATCTCCAGGCCCAGCACGCGCACATCGGAGCGCACCTGCCGCAGCCGCATCGCGAGCTCCAAGGTGGTCACCGGCAGGGCGCCGTAACCCAGATCGACGACGAGCGGGTCGGCGGCGCTCTGCAGTGCGGTGCGCACCCGGGCCGAGTGCACGAGCCACCGATCGCTGCGCCGCAACCGGTTGTGTCCTGTCGTACCCCGTGTCACCGCGCCGAGTGGACGGGAGCCGGTCACGGCCGTCTCAGCTGTTCTCGGCGATCCACACCGTGGTGAACCGCTGTTCGGCGATCAGCAGGTCGACCAGCTGGTGGCCGATGAAGTTCTCGATCTTGCCGCCCAGTAGCGGTACCCGGACCTCGACGGTCGCCGTGAACGCCAGCCGTGACCCGGGCCCGGCGGGTGCCAGCGCCGCGGACCCGCGCAACCCGGCAGGCGCGCCGGGGATCGACCCGGTCACCGTGGCCGAGGTGTGGCCGTCGACGACGGGAGCCCAGAGCTCTTCCCGGACGAAACTGAGGTCACCGCGGTGGAACTGCGTGACGACGGCAGGGAGCCGGTCCGCGCGCAGCGTCTGCGTGGTCTTGATCCGCAGTCCGCCGTCGGCGCCGACCGTCATCTCGTCGAGGGTGGCGTGGTCGGCACCGGAGCCATCGAGCCGCACCAGCCAGTACTGCTCGTCGCTGAATGCGCGGTGCACCTGTTCGACGGTGCCCCCGTACTCGGCGGCCATGTCGAATGAACGCGGCATGGCAAACCACGCTACCGTTACCGCCCGTGGTCACTTCGTCTATCGCGGGCGTGGCGGTCGCCGAGAATGTGCCGCTGGCGCCGCTGACCACGCTGCGCGTCGGGCCTGTCGCGCCGCGCCTGATCACCTGCGCCACGACCGAGGAGCTGGTCGAGGTGCTACGCGCCGTCGGGCCGGAGGCATTGATCCTGGGCGGCGGTTCCAACGTGGTGCTCGCCGACGACCTGCGCCCGCCGACGGTGGTGCGCATCGCGACGCGGGGCGTCACGGTCGACGGGCCGCTGCTGCGCGCCGAGGCGGGCGCCGTCTGGGACGAGGTCGTCGCGGCCTCGCTGGCCCACGGGTTGGGCGGGTTGGAGTGCCTCTCCGGTATTCCGGGGTCGACGGGTGCCACGCCGGTGCAGAACGTCGGCGCGTACGGCGCCGAGGTCGCCGACACGATCAGCAGGGTGCGCCTGCTGGAGTGGGCGACCGGCGAGGACCGCTGGGTGTCGCCGGACGACCTCCGATTCGGTTATCGCACAAGCATTCTCAAGGGCGCGCCGGTGGCGGTGGTGCTCGAGGTGGAGTTCCGGCTCGACGCCGCAGGCCGCAGCGCGCCGCTGCGGTACGGCGAGCTGGCCACGGCCCTGGGCGTCGCGGCGGGTGAGCGCGCCGACCCGGAGCGGGTGCGCGAGACGGTGCTCGGACTGCGGGCCGGCAAAGGGATGGTGCTCGACGCGGGAGACCACGACACCTGGAGCGTCGGTTCGTTCTTCACCAACCCCGTCGTCACCGAGGAGCAGTATCGGCGCATCGCCGACGAGGTGGGGGGAAAGGTCCCCCGCTACCCGGCCCCGGGCGGGGTGAAGATGGCGGCGGGATGGCTCGTCGAGCGGGCCGGCTTCAGCAAGGGCTATCCCGGGCCGGACGCGCCGGCGCGGCTGTCGACCAAGCACGCGCTGGCGCTCACCAACCGCGGCGCGGCCACGAGTGCCGATGTGATCGCGCTGGCCAGGACGATTCGCGACGGTGTCGCAGCGAAGTTCGGGATCGATCTCACACCCGAGCCGATTCTGCTCGGGTGCGTTCTCTAGGTACGCTGGCAACACGTGAGCCCTGCCAACCCGATCAACAGGCGGCGAGCCATTGCCGCCTTGGCGGTCGGCATCGCCGCGCCGGGCATTCTGGCTGCCTGCCGGAACGAGAACGGTACCGCCGCATCCGGGCAGTCCGCCGACGACACTCCCGCCGCGCCGGTCCTGAGCTACCAGCCCAAGAACGCTGCCGACGACGTCGCCCCCACCGCGCGCGTCGCGGCCAAGGTCGAGAACGGCTGGTTCCAGAAGATCAGCCTCACCAACACCGACGGCAAGGTCGTCGCGGGCGCGCTCAATCGCGACCGCACCGAATTCACCGCATCCGAACCGCTGGGCTACGGCGTCGAGTACCGCTGGGCCGGCACCGTGGTCGGGCAGGACGGCAAATCGGTCCCGGTCAAGGCGTCGTTCACCACCGTGAACCCGAGCACGCAGGTCAACGGCCAGTTCCAGCTCTCCGACGGTCAGACGGTCGGGGTGGCCGCGCCGATCATCCTGCAGTTCGACGCCGCCATCGCCGACGAGGACCGGGCCGCGGTCGAGAAGGCCGTCAAGGTCACCACGACGCCCGAGGTCGAAGGCAGCTGGGCGTGGCTGCCCGACGAGGTCGGCGGCTCCCGCATGCACTGGCGGACCAAGGAGTACTACCCGTCGGGCACCGCCGTGCACGTCGACGCCAAGCTCTACGGCGTGCCGTTCGGACAGGACGCCTACGGCGCGAGCGATTCGACGCTGGACTTCACGATCGGCCGTCGTCAGGTGGTCAAGGCCGAGGCGTCCACGCACCGCATCCAGGTGCTCGACGAGTCGGGCGCGGTGATCATGGACTTCCCCTGCAGCTACGGCGAGGGCGATCTGGACCGCAACGTCACCCGCAGCGGCATTCACGTGGTCACCGAGAAGTACGAGGACTTCTACATGACCAACCCGGCCGCCGGCTACGCCAACGTGCACGAGCGTTTCGCGGTGCGCATCTCCAACAACGGCGAGTTCATCCACTGCAACCCGAACAGCATCGGTGCGCAGGGCAACACCAACGTCACCAACGGCTGCATCAACCTGAACCTGGAGAACTCGCAGGAGTACTTCAACTCCGCGCTCTACGGCGATCCGGTCGAGGTGACGGGAACCCGCATCGATCTGTCCTACGCCGACGGCGACATCTGGGACTGGGTGGTGCCGTGGGACGAGTGGACGTCGATGTCGGCGCTGTCCAAGGAGAAGAAGACCGGCAGCATCCCGAGCACCGCGCCGGCCACGCCGTCGGATGCGCCGCAGCCGGTCAGCGGCCGCCCCGGCGGCTAGTCATGTCCGGCGGTTGAACCGAGAGCCGGCCGAGCCGCTGACCTGGTCCCGCGGTCGCATCACGATCAGATCCAGGTCGACGTGCGACGGGCGGCTGGCCACGAAGCCGATGACCTCGGCGACGTCCTCGGCCACCAGCGGTGTGACGCCCTGGTACACCTTCGCGGCGCGCTCGTCGTCGCCCTCGAAGCGGTTGAGCGAGAACTCCGTCTTCACCATCCCCGGCGCGACCTCGGTCAGCCGCACCGGCTGCCCGAGCAGTTCACTGCGCAGCGTGCGGTGCAGCACGCCCTGGGCGTGCTTGGCCGAGGTGTAGCCGGCGCCGTTGTCGTAGATCTCGACCGCGGCGATGGAGGTGACGGTGACGATCAGGCCGTCGCCCGAGGCGATCAGCTTGGGCAGCAGCGCCCGTGTGACGTGCAGGGTGCCCATCACGTTGGCCTCCCACATCCACCGCCAGTGCTCGATGTCGGCCTCGGCCACCGACTCGAGCCCGCGTGCCCCGCCGGCGTTGTTGACGAGCACGTCGACCCGGTCGAGCCGGCCCGCCATCGCCGCCACCGCTTCGGGGTCAGTGACGTCGGCCACAATCGCAGTACCGTCCAGCTCGGCGGCCAGGGCCGTGATCGGGGCTTCGCGACGGGCCACGCAGATCACGTGAAAGCCCTGTGCGGCAAGGGTTCTGGCGGTTGCTTCCCCGATTCCCGCACTCGCGCCGGTGACCACGGCGACCGGTCGGGCATCTGATGGCGTCGTCATGATCCCAACCCTAGGCCCCGTGCTACATTGACCCGGTGTTCGGTACCAGTCCGGCAGTTCTGACTGCCCCGCGGCGTGCGTGTTGTTGTTGCGCACCCCGCCGCGCCTGACTGCAGCCGGACTTTCCCGTCCCATCGCGTCGCCAGGTGTGGCCCCCGGCCCCCTGACAGACCGATCCGGAGACGATTCCATGACCAGCTCGATCCCCGCCCGCTCGCACCGCACTCAGGCCACCAAGAGCACGCGGCCCACGCGGATCGGCGACGCTGCCCGCTACCCGCAGGCCCTGGTGCACCAGATCGTGCCCCCGGCGCTGCGGGTGCCCGAGGCGGCGGCCGCATTGGTGTTCGCCGCGGCGCGACACCGCGGACCGATCGCCCGCGACGCGATCGCAGGCGTCACCGATCTCTCGATCGCCACCGTCAACCGGCAGGTCACCGCGCTGCTCGAGTTGGGGCTGCTGCGCGAGCGCGCTGACCTGGCTGTCTCCGGCGCCATCGGCAGGCCCCGGGTGCCTGTCGAGGTCAACCACGAACCGTTCCTGGCACTCGGCGTGCACATCGGTGCGCGCACCACCAGCATCGTCGCGACCGATCTGCTGGGTCGCACGCTCGACGTCGTCGAAACGCCGACTCCCCGCGGGCCGCAGGCCGCGGCGCTCACCGCGATTGCCGGTAGCGCCCAGCGCTACCTGAGCCGGTGGCATCGCAGGCGTCCGCTGTGGGTGGGCGTCGCCGCCGGTGGCGTCGTCGACAGCACCACCGGCTACCTCGACCATCCGCGGCTGGGCTGGTCGGATGCGCCGGTCGGACCGGTGCTGGCCGAGGCGCTCGGCCTGCCGGTGTCGCTGGCCGCGCACGTCGATGCGATGGCCGGCGCCGAGTTGCTGCTGGGGCAGCGCCGCGCGCCCGGCCGCGCCGCGACCAGCCTCTACGTGTACGCCCGCGAGACCGTCGGCTACGCGCTGGTCATCGGCGGGCAGGTGCATTCGCCGGCCAGCGGCCCCGGCACGATCGCAGCGCTACCCGCGCACTCCGAACTGCTCGGCGGCAGTGGCGAATTGGAGTCGACGGTCAGCGACGAGGCCGTCCTCGTGGCGGCCCGGAAGGCGCGCATCGTGCCTGCCGACGGCCCTGGGTCGACGGTGACGGCCGTGCTGCGCGCGGCTCGGCAGGGGGACGAGGCGGCCGTCGCGCTGGTCACCGAACGCGCCCGCGTCCTCGGCGAGGCGGTGGCCCTGCTGCGCGACATGCTCAACCCCGACGACCTGGTGGTCGGGGGACAGGCGTTCACCGAGTACGCCGACGCGATGGATGTCGTCGAAGACGCTTTCGCCAGGCGCTCCGTGCTCGGCCACCGTGACATTCGGATGACGGCCTTCGGCAACAGGGTCCAGGAGGCGGGGGCCGGCATCGTCTCCCTCGGTGGCATATTCGCCGACCCGGTGGGTGCCATGCGCCGTGCCCAGGCCCGCCGCCCCGAGGTGAGTGCCTGACCAAGCGGTCTTCCCGCCGCGGTGTAGACATGACATGTGCGTCTGACGACCGACCCCCTGCCCGTGCCGCGCCGGGTGGCGGTGTTGTCCGTGCACACCTCACCGCTCGCGCAGCCCGGTACCGGTGACGCGGGCGGCATGAACGTCTACGTGCTGCGGACCGCCCTCGAGATGGCGCAGCGCGGTGTCGACGTGGAGATCTTCACCAGGGCGACGTCGTCGACAGACGCGCCGGTGGTCAAGGTGGCGCCGGGCGTGCTGGTCCGCAACGTGGCCGCCGGCCCGTTCGAGGGTCTGGAGAAGAACGATCTGCCCACGCAGCTGTGTGCGTTCACCGCAGGCGTGCTGCGTGCCGAGGCCACGCACGAGCCCGGCTACTACGACATCGTGCACTCGCACTACTGGCTCTCCGGACAGGTCGGCTGGTTGGCCGCCGACAGGTGGGCGGTGCCCCTCGTGCACACCGCGCACACGTTGGCCGCAGTCAAGAACGCCGCGCTCGCCGAGGGGGACACCCCTGAACCACCCCTGCGTGCGATCGGTGAGCAGCAGGTCGTCGACGCCGCCGACCGTCTCATCGTCAACACCGAACACGAAGCAGCACAACTGGTTTCGCTCCATCACGCCGATCCCGATCACATCGACGTGGTGTATCCGGGTGTCGACCTGACCACCTTCACCCCCGGTGACGCGTCCGCCGCGCGGGCCGCGCTGGGCCTCCCGGCCGCAGTGCCGATCGTGGCATTCGTCGGCCGCATCCAGCCGTTGAAGGCACCCGACGTGCTGCTGCGCGCGGCAGCACTGCTGCCGGGTGCGCACGTGGTGATCGCAGGCGGACCGTCAGGATCCGGCCTCGCGCAGCCCGACGGACTGGTTCGGCTGGCCGCCGAACTGGGTATCGCTGAGCGCGTGACGTTCCTGCCGCCGCAATCACAGGCCGGCCTGGTCGCGGTCTATCGCGCGGCCGACGTCGTCGCCGTGCCCAGCTACTCGGAGTCCTTCGGTCTGGTCGCCGTGGAGGCGCAGGCATGCGGCACACCCGTGGTCGCCGCGTCGGTGGGCGGCCTCCCGGTCGCGGTGCGGGACGGGGTCAGCGGCGCGCTGGTCGAGGGGCACGATCCCGCCGACTGGGCCGCCACGCTCTCCCGCGTGCTGGCCGCCGATGCCTCGACGCTCAGCCGCGCCGCCGGCGAGCACGCCGCCGGCTTCTCCTGGGGCCACACCGTCGACGGCCTGCTCGGCAGCTATGGACGCGCGATCGACGAGCACCGAGGGCGTCACCTTCCGACCGTCGCGGCCCGCAGAGGCGGGCGCCGATTCTCGATGCGCAGGGGAGTTCGGGCATGACCACACAGGACGTGCAAGCCGTCATCGAGCGCACGCTCGCCGAACACGATCTGCCCTACACCGTCCACAACGGCGCGGCAGGCGGTCTGCCCGGGCTGGTCGTCGCGCTGCCGGGCGAGCGCCGACTCACCACCAACACGATCCTCACGGTCGGTGAACACTCGGTCCGCGTCGAGGCGTTCGTCTGCCGCAAGCCCGACGAGAACTTCGAGGGCGTGTACAAGTTCCTGCTCAAGCGCAACCGCCGGCTCTACGGCGTCGCCTACACGCTCGACAACGTCGGCGACATTTACCTCGTCGGCCGGATATCCGTCGCATCGGTGACCGCAGAGGAGATCGACCGGGTGCTGGGTCAGGTTCTCGAAGCCGTCGACAACGACTTCAACACGCTGCTGGAGTTGGGTTTCCGCACCTCGATCCAGAAGGAGTGGGAGTGGCGGCGCTCGCGTGGGGAATCGCTGAAGAATCTCAAGGCGTTCGAGCATCTCATCGAGGACCACGACAAGAACTGACCCGTGAGAAGATCGGCGCATGGCAGATACCGCGACGCTGATCCTCGTTCGCCACGGCGAGAGTGAATGGAATGCGCTGAACCTGTTCACCGGGTGGGTCGACGTCGATCTGACCGACAAGGGTCGCGCCGAGGCCGCCCGAGCGGGTGAGCTGATCGCCGGGCAGGACCGGCTGCCCGATGTTCTCTACACCTCGCTGCTGCGCCGCGCGATCACGACGGCGAACATCGCCCTGGACAAGGCCGACCGGCACTGGATTCCGGTGCACCGGGACTGGCGGCTCAACGAGCGGCACTACGGCGCGCTGCAGGGACTGGACAAGGCCGAGACCAAGGCGAAGTACGGCGACGAGCAGTTCATGGCGTGGCGGCGCAGCTACGACACCCCGCCGCCGCCGATCGAGCCGGGCAGCACGTACAGCCAGGACGCCGATCCCCGCTATGCCGATGTGCCCGGCGGGGCGCCGTTGACCGAGTGCCTCAAAGACGTGGTCGAGCGCTTCGTGCCGTACTTCAGCGAGGTCATCGTGCCCGACCTTCGCAGCGGTAAGACCGTCATGATCGCCGCGCACGGCAACTCGTTGCGCGCGCTGGTCAAGCACCTCGACGGGATGTCCGACGACGACGTCGTGGGACTGAACATCCCGACCGGTATCCCGCTGCGCTACGACCTGGACGGCGACCTGAAGCCGACCGTCGCAGGCGGCACCTACCTGGATCCCGACGCTGCGGCTGCGGGCGCCGCGGCGGTCGCGGCCCAGGGCGCCAAGTAGTCGGCCGTCGGCGCCCGGCGAACAGAAGGTGAACGGCGGTGGGCGCCGGGCCGAACATCGGTCTGGAAGTGTGTGACTTGTCCGGTTTTGGCCGCACGCTGCTGGGATGACGTTCACCGAGTGCGTACGATTTTCGCGTGAGTGTCTCCTCGGCGCTGCTGCTTGCGGCGGTCGTGGCACTGCTCGCCGTGACGATCGGTGTCGTGATCGGCGTGGCGGCGGCCCCGCGTCTGCGCCAGCGGCGTGAGCGCCGCGCGGTCGAACAGACCGGCATCACCGTGTCCCAGATGCTGCGTCACGCGGTGGCCCAGTCCCCGGTCGGGATCGTCGTCGTCGACACCTACCGCGACGTGGTGTACACCAACGACCGCGCGACCGAACTCGGGGTGGTCCGCGACCGACTGCTCGATGACAGAGCGTGGCAGGCGGCTCAACGGACACTGGCCACCGGCGAGGACATCGAGTTCGACCTGTCGCCCCGCAAGCGGGAGCGGCCGGGACGGTCCGGGCTCTCGGTCCGCGGGCACGTGCGGCTACTGACCGAGGACGACCGCCGGTTCGCGGTGCTCTACGTCGACGATCAGTCCGAGCACGCGCGCATGGAAGCGACCCGCCGGGACTTCGTGGCCAACGTCAGCCACGAACTCAAGACGCCCGTCGGGGCGATGGGCGTGTTGGCCGAGGCCGTGCTCGCCTCGTCCGATGATCCGGAGACGGTTCGGCACTTCGCCGAGAAGATGGTCACCGAGTCCCACCGCCTGGCCAACATGGTCGGCGAGCTGATCGAGCTCTCGCGACTGCAGGGCGGCGAGCGGCTGCCCGATCTGGAGGCTGTCGACGTCGACACCGTGGTCGCCGAGGCGCTGTCGCGGCACAAGGTCGCCGCCGACAACGCCGACATCGCGATCACGACCGATGCGCCGACCGGCTTTCAGGTGCTCGGGGACGAGACGCTGCTGGTGACCGCGATCGCCAACCTGGTCTCGAACGCGATCGCCTACTCGCCCAACGGCTCCTCGGTGTCCGTCAGCCGCCGCCGGCGGGGTGACCTCATCGAGATCGCGGTGACCGACCGCGGAATCGGCATCGCGCCCGCCGATCAGGAGCGCGTGTTCGAACGCTTCTTCCGGGTGGACAAGGCGCGCTCCCGGGCCACCGGGGGTACCGGTCTCGGGCTGGCGATCGTCAAACACGTCGCCGCCAATCACAACGGCTCGATCCGGCTGTGGAGTCAGCCGGGGACGGGCTCCACGTTCACCCTGTCGATTCCCGCCTATCTGCGCGACGGCGATTCCGAAGACCCCGATGAGTGATGACGACCGAGAGGACTAGGACTGCGATGACCAGTGTGCTGATCGTGGAGGACGAGGAGTCCTTGGCTGATCCCCTGGCCTTCCTCCTGCGTAAGGAGGGCTTCGAGGCCACCGTGGTGGCCGACGGGCCGTCCGCGCTGGCCGAATTCGAGCGGTCCGGTGCCGACATCGTGCTGCTGGACCTGATGCTGCCCGGGATGAGCGGCACCGACGTGTGCAAGCAGCTGCGCTCGCGGTCGAGCGTGCCGGTGATCATGGTGACCGCTCGGGACAGCGAGATCGACAAGGTCGTGGGTCTGGAACTGGGTGCCGACGACTATGTGACGAAGCCATACTCGGCGCGGGAGCTGATCGCCCGCATCCGGGCGGTGCTGCGCCGCGGCGCCGACACCGACGATGCGGGCATCGATGACGGTGTGCTGGAGGCGGGTCCGGTGCGGATGGACGTCGAGCGCCACGTGGTCAGTGTCAACGGCTCTGCGATCACACTTCCGCTCAAGGAGTTCGACCTGCTGGAGTACCTGATGCGCAACAGCGGGCGCGTGCTGACCCGTGGGCAGCTGATCGACCGCGTGTGGGGTGCCGACTACGTCGGCGACACCAAGACCCTCGATGTCCACGTCAAGCGGTTGCGCAGCAAGATCGAGGCCGATCCGGCCAACCCGGTGCACCTGGTCACCGTGCGCGGGCTCGGGTACAAGCTCGAGGGCTGACCCGAGCGGGAAATATCTGCGTCTGAGCCTCCACTACGGGTGGAGGCTTAGTCGCGCGTGGGCTGCGGATCCGAACGTTACCGATGTAAAAATTTTGCTTGACGTTAACAGGCGACGCCGCGCGCCAAATTTTACGATTCACATTTCTGTGAAGTGTGTCACCTGCGGGGTGGTGACTGCGGTGATCAGAGATTTGCTAAGTCTGCACACCTGTGACGAGTTTGTGACCGACTGGAATGCGTATAATATTCGCGAAGGTGCAACACAGGCCACGTTTATGCAGTTTAAAGGGATGGTTGACCGTTCGAGTTGAACGCTGGAAATGAGCCCCAAAACGGTTAGCTGATAGGTCAAAATCTTTGCCTAGACGTCTGACGTGTCCGATGCTAGCGTTCCACTCGGACGTCTCCTGATCCGATCGATCGCAGCGCAGCGAACGCGTATTTGTTTGCGCTGATCGCAAGTTCTTGATGCCGTGGGCGACTGATGAGTAACCACGGGGAGCGTCGCCAACGTCGTACAGAACGGTCGAACAGAACGGGAGTCAGGGTGACTGAAGTGGTAGCCCAGAACGGACACGACGCGACTGCGCCGCGCACGGCCAGCCTGCGGGGTGCCAACCACAGCACCGGCCTGAGCGCCGGAGCTGGCATGGGCCGGCGGCCCGTGAGCCGACCGACGATGACGGTCAGCCTCGTCATCCCGGTCCGCAACGAAGCGCGCAACGTCGCGTGGGTGCTCGAGCAGATCACCGACGACGTGGACGAGATCGTGCTGGTGGACGGCAACTCGACCGATGCCACCGTGATCATCGCGCAGAGCTGCCGGCCGGACATTCGCGTGGTCACCCAGGAAGGTTCGGGCAAGGGCGACGCTCTGCGGACCGGTTTCCGCGCAGCCACCGGCGACGTGATCGTGATGATCGACGCGGACGGCAGCATGGCGCCGCAGGAGATCAAGCACTTCCTCCACTTCCTGTCCAGCGGCTATGACTTCGTCAAGGGCTCGCGCTTCATCGCGGGCGGAGGCTCCTCCGACATCACCCCGCTTCGCCGGCTGGGCAACAAGTTCCTGCTGCGGGTGTTCAATTCGGCATTCAAGGCCGAGCTGACCGATCTCTGCTACGGCTACTGCGCCTTCCATCGGCGCTACCTCGACGTGATGGCCTTGCAGGCAACAGGTTTCGAGATCGAGGCGGAGATGACCGTGCGTGCCATGCAGGCTGGGCTGCGCGTCACCGAGGTCCCGAGCATGGAGATGCCGCGCCGCCACGGTGCGTCGAACCTGCGGGCCTTCCGAGACGGAATACGGGTGCTGCGCACCGTCTTACGCGATCACGACCGTGGCGTCTCAGGCCGGGTGGTACAGGCCCTGGCGGCCGAGAAGTAGTAGTCGACCGGGGGGGAAGACGACATGACCGGGATCATCTCAACGAGTGCGCCTACGTCGCTGCCGGCGCCCATGCGCCAGAAGCAGAGTCGCGCGCCGCGTCCGCGGGTGTCGATCTGCATCCCCGCCTACCAGGCCGGCCGCCATCTGACGGCCACGCTCGAGAGCGCGTTGGGCCAGGACTACGAAGACTTCGAGATCGTGGTCATCGACAACAACAGCACGGACGACACCGCGGAGATCCTCGACGGGATCGCCGATCCGCGAGTTCGCGTGCTGCGCAACGACGCCACCGTCTCGATGATGGACAACTTCAACATCGCGGTGCGGGAAAGCCGAGGGAGTTACGTGAAGGTGGTGTGTGCCGACGACATCGTCGCGCCGAACTGCCTGCGCCTGCAGGCTGAGGTCCTCGACGCGATGCCGGCGGTCGCGCTGGTGTCGGCGCGCACGGACTTCGTCGACGACTTCGGCGACATGATGCGCCCCGCCCGCGGACTCCCGGGAATCGTGGGTCATCAGCCGGCCGGCCGCGTGGTGCGGCGGATCGTGCGCAGCGGCACCAACCCCATCGGGCCACCCGTGGCGGCGATGTTCCGGCGCGAGGAGTTCGACCGCTGCGGCGGCTTCCGGCATGTCACATCGTTCCTGAGCGAGCTGGACCTCTGGGTCCGGCTACTCGACCGCGGTGACTTCTTCGGCATTCCCAAGACGCTCGCGGCGTTCCGGATCGCCAGCGGCTCCACCACGGCGATGACCTCGGCACGCTCGCAGCTGCGACAGCAGCTGGGTTTCAGTGATGGCCTGGCCGCCGACACGCGCTGGCCTGTCACCACCGGTGACGTGCTGTACGGCCGGATGCGGTCCTACGACATGCAGCTGCGGCGCACCGGCTTGTACGCGCTGAGCAACCTGCGCAATCGGCGCCAGGACGCGGCCGAAAGACGAACCAGACGACGTGGAAAGGGCCCCTACGGCAATGCTGTTGCAGAACATCGATGAGCTGCAGGCGCGCCGTCCGACCCTGAGCCTGTCGGTCGTCGTCTGCGCATACACCCTGGCGCGCTGGGACGACCTGCGCCGAGCCGTGGATTCCGTTCTGTCTGAACGGGATACCGTCACCGAGCTGGTGGTCGTCATCGACCACAACGAGGAGCTCTTCGAGCGGGCGGCCGACCTCTTCGGCGCAGGTCCGCGCATCGTGCTGTGCCGCAACACCGGACAGCGTGGACTCTCCGATGCGCGCAACACCGGGGTGGCGGCCAGCCGAGGCGAGATCATCGCGTTCCTCGACGATGACGCGGCGGCCCAGCCGGGGTGGAGCGCCGCACTGCTCGCCCACTACGACGACTCCGGCGTGGCAGGTGTCGGCGGGTACGCCGCGCCCGTGTGGCCGTCCGGCAGGCCGCGATGGATGCCGGCGGAGTTCGACTGGGTGGTGGGCTGCAGCTACGTCGGGCAACCGCAGCACGTGACCGCGGTGCGAAATCCGCTGGGCTGCAACATGAGTCTGCGGCGATCTGTTTTCGCCGACATCGGGGGTTTCCGCTCCGAGGTGGGCCGGGTGGGATCGGTGCCGGTCGGCGGTGAGGAGACCGAACTGTTCCTGAGGTTGCGCGCGCAGCGCCCCGAGCAGCGGGTGCTGCTCGACCCGTCCGCAGCGGTGTCGCACCACGTCAGTGCCGATCGCGCCACGCCTCGGTACTTCCTGCGCCGCTGCTATCACGAGGGGCTGTCCAAGGCTGTGGTGACTCGACTGGCCGCTGCGCCGAAATCGCTGGACAGCGAACAGAGTTACGCCACCCGCGTGCTGCCGCGCGCGGTGGTCCGCGAGGTGGCGTCGCGGCAGCCCGGCGGTCGGGCGCGTGCGGCCATGATCGTCGCCGGTCTCGCCGTCACCACCGCCGGTTACCTGCGGGGCACCCTGGCTCGTCGGGGCGGTGGATTGGCATGAGTGACCTGACCCTGCCCGAGGCGACCATCGCCCCGGTGTTTCCGGCCGCGGAACGTCCGACCTGGGACGGTGCGACCTGGATCGGCGAGGTGTGGACCGACACACTCGATCTCGACACCGCCGCACCGCGGTATCGACTGCGGGACGCCGACGGGTTCGGCCAGGCGCGCCTTCTGGTGCGCGCCGACGCCGGTCCGTTGGGGTTCGTCACGCTCGACGTCACTGACGGAACCGTGGACGCCGATCGACTGCGCACGGCAGCGGCCGCGCTGCCGCAACCGGCGCCGTCCCCGGCTCTGCCGAGCCCAGCCCCGGCCATCACCGTCGTGATCTGCACCCGCGACCGGGTGTCGATGCTGCAGGCCGCGCTCGATTCGGTCCGCGCGGTGGATTACCCCGACGTCGAGATCATCGTGGTGGACAACGCCGCTGCGACCGACGCCACCCACCGCTACGTCGCCGCGCTCGGCGATCCGCGGGTGCGGGTGATCGACGAGCCGCGTCCCGGCCTGTCGCGGGCCCGCAACACCGGCCTGCTGGCGGCGGCGGGGGATGTGGTGGCGTTCACCGACGACGACGTGGTCGTCGACCGGCACTGGCTCACCGCCGTCGCGCGCGGGTTCACCCGCGGTGACAACGTGTCGTGTGTCTCCGGTCTGGTGCCCGCGGCGGAACTCCGGACCCCGGCGCAGGCCTACTTCGACGCCCGGGTCGGGTGGTCGGCGTGCCTGTACGCGCGTGTGTTCGAGTGGGCGGCACCGCCGCTCGACATCCCGCTGTTCCCGTTCGCCGTCGGCCACTACGGCACCGGTGCGAACTTCGCCGTCGATCGCGCCGCTGTGGTGCGGGTCGGTGGATTCGACGAGGCGCTGGGCGCCGGTTCCCCCACCGGCGGCGGTGAAGACCTCGACATGTTCTTCCGACTGCTGCACGCCGGCGGCACGCTGGTGTACGACCCGGCGTCGATCGTGTGGCACCGACACCGCGCCAGCAGCGAGGGGCTGGCGGCGCAGAGCCGGACCTACGGAATCGGTCTCGGCGCCTGGATCGCCAAGATCGCGCTGGACCCCGCGATCGCCCCACGGGCTTTCGCCACCGCCGCGCGCAAGGCGCCCCAGTTCGCGACCTACCTTGCGGATTCGGCGGCCACCTCGAAGCCGTCCGACGAACTCGTCGCTCTGCTCCCCGAGGGGCTCACCACACCGGCGTGGCGATCGGTGGTGGCAGGCTTCCGCGCCTACCGGGCCGCGCGCCGGGAAGGGCGGTCGGTGGCCCCATTGGCGGTGCCCCGATGAGTCCCGCACACTCAGTGCTCCGACGCGGCAATGCGGACGATGCCGGAGCCGACCCCACCGCCGCGCAGAACCTGCGGCTCAACACGGTCGCGCTGATCCTGTCGACAGCGTCGACAGGCGTTCTCGGCCTTGCCTTCTGGGCGGTGGCCGCCCGTCTGTTCCCGCCCGACCAGGTCGGTGTGGCGTCGGCCCTCATCACCTCCGCGGTGTTGCTGTCGACGATGTCCACACTGGGTATCGACGTTCTCTACGAGCGGTTCCTGCCCGTGGCCGGGTGGAACGCACCGCGCCTGCTGCGGCGCGGCTTCGTGCTCGTCGCCGCGATGGGTGTGCTGACCGGCGCCGCGCTGGTGGCGTTCGGCCCACGCGACCCCCTCTTCCAGACTCCCTCGGCGATGGTCGGTTTCCCGCTGATGGTGCTCGTGCTCGCGATGTTCGCCCTGCTCGACAAGGCGTCGGCCGGCCTCGGTGTGGCCCGCTGGGCCGCGGTGAAGAACCTCGTCCACGCGATCGCGAAGCTCGCCGCGGTGGCTGCGCTGGCGATCTGGGACCACGCCGCGACCATCGTGCTGAGCTGGACCCTGACCGCAGGTGTGGCGGCGCTGTGCACCTACGTCGTGCTGGATCGGCGCAGCCGCACCCAGCCGCGGTGGCATCGGGAACCGGATCTGCCGCCGCGCCGACAGATGTGGTCGTACTTCGGGTCGTCGTTCGGCATCGCGTCGCTGTGGTCGATCGGCCCGCTGGTGGTTCCGCTGATCGTCGTGACCCAGGTCGGAGAGGCCGCCAACGCCTACTTCGCCGTCGCGTGGGCGATGATCAGCGCGCTGTACCTGATGCTGCACCTGGTCGTCAGCCCGTACGTCGCCGAGGTGGCGGCCCACCCCGAGCAGATCTCCGCGCTGTCCTGGCGGATGGTGCGCACGCTGGCCGCCGTCGCGATCGCCGCATCGGCAGGCCTGGTGCTGGTCGGCCCGCTGATGTTGAGCATCGCCGGACCGGAGTACCGCGCCGAGGCGCACGGTCTGCTGTGGCTGGCTGCAGCGTTCCTGCCGCTGTCCGGGGTCGCCGCCATCTACGAGGGCTTCTCCCGCGTACGCCGCAAGCTCGGGCTGTATCTGAGCGTGCAGGCGTTGATGACCGTGGTGATCATCGCCGGCTCGTGGTTCGCCACCCGGTCGATGGGCATCGTCGGTGTCGGCTGGGCGTACCTCGCCGCCGAGACCCTGGCCGCGGTGATCCTGATCGGACCGTGCATCACATGGCTGCGCCGCGCCGGCTCCGACGACGGCCATGACGGAGACGACCGGCCCGGCGGTCGCAACGGGCGGGCCTGGCTGCGGGCCGGCACGCTGCTCGTGGTCACCATCGTGCCGATCACGCTGCTGGGCACGATCGACCGACCCACCGCGTCGGCGGCCGTGGTGATGTTCGACGACTTCAACGGCCCGGCGGGCAGCCGGCCCGATCCGGCGCGCTGGGGCTACGACCTGGGCGGCGGCGGCTGGGGCAACGGCGAAGCGCAGACCTACACCGACTCACCGGAGAACGCGGCCCTCGACGGGGACGGCCACCTGGTGATCACCGCCCGCCGCGACGGAGACGGATTCACCTCCGCCAGATTGACCACCCAGGGCAAGCTGTCGTTCGTGCACGGGCGCGCCGAAGCGCGGCTGCGTCTGCCCCGAGGCGCGGGCCTGCACCCGGCGTTCTGGCTGCTCGGCGACGACGTCGACCACGTCGGCTGGCCCCGCAGCGGCGAACTCGACGTCGTCGAGACCATCTCCGGTGCCGAGTTCATCCACAACGGGGCGATCGGCCCCGACTCCGACGGCAAGGAGTACAAGCTCGCGAGCACCGATCCGATCCAGCCGTCCTTCGTCGACGACTTCCACACCTACTGGGTGCAGCGGGATCCCGGCGTGATCACGATGGGTGTCGACGACCGCACCACCGCGGTGTTCCGCGAGGCGGATCTGCCCCCCGACGCGAAGTGGGTCTTCGACAAGCCGTTCTACCTCTTGCTGAATGTCGCCGTGGGCGGGTCCTGGCCCGGACCCGCCGACGCCTCCACACCGTCTCCGGCTGCGATGACGGTCGACTGGGTGCGGCTGACCAGTGACTGACCTCCTCGAACGTCCCACGCCGTCGCGCCCTCAGGCGCGTGGCCGGCATCGCGCCGTGCCGCCGCCGCGGCGTCGCATCGGCGTGTTGCGGCCAGAGTGGCTGACGTTGCTCTCCGCCGCGGCAGGTCTGCTCGCGCTGGCACCCATCGGCGCCCCGGTGCGGGCGGTTCTGCTGACCGTCTTCGTCCTCACCGGTCCGGGCATGGCGGCAGTGCTGTGGCTGCGAGTGCCCGTCGCGGCAGCCGCAGCGATCGTCCCGACGACCGGTATGGCCGCGGCCGCCGCCGCCACCGTGGCGGTGACGTGGCTGCGGGGGTGGCAGCCGGTTCCCGTGCTCCTCGCGCTGGTCGCCGTCGTGGCCGCCTCCGCCCTCGTGTGTGCGCTGCGCCGTCCGCACCCGCCGCTGCGCGTGCCCGCCGCGCTGCACCCGCAGAACTGGCGGGTGCGCGCGCCGTACCTCGTCATCGTCGCTGTGCTGTCCGTGTGGGCGGCAGCGCTCCCGGGCATGGCCGATGCCGAACCGTCCCCGTTCGGCCTGCTGGCCACCGGCACCGGACCGGTGCTGGTGGTGCTGGCCGCCGTGCTCGTCGCGGCGTTCGTGGTGGCGCTGCGCAGAGACGCGCTGCTGACCGCGGCCGCCGCGATCGCCGCCACCATCATGGTGCTGCGGCTGACCGCCACGCTGGTCACGGACTTGCCGATGTATGCGTGGACGTACAAGCACCTCGGCATCGTCGATTTCCTCCTGACCCATCGGGTCCTGCCGCCCACGGGGGTGGACGTCTACCGCGAGTGGCCGGCCTTCTTCACCACGTTCGCCTGGTTCAGCGAGGTCACCACGCTGAACCCGACATCGGTCGCGCACTGGTTCGCGCCGGCCATCCACGTCGTGTTGGCCGTGGTGGTCGGGTCGCTGGCCGCCACGCTGGGCCTGGACCGACGTGCGGTGCTCGTCGCGGTGATGATCGCCGAGATGGCCAACTGGGTGGCCCAGGACTACTTCGCCCCCCAGGCGTACGGCTTCGTACTCGGCCTGGGCATCGTCGTCGCGCTGCTGGCATCACGAATCGACCGGCGCGTGGGATGGCTGGCGTTCGCGCTGTTCGTGGCCCTGGTACCCACCCACCAGTTGACGCCGTACTGGATCTTCGGGGTGCTGGTGGCGTTCGCCGTCACCGGCCACCTGCGCCCCCGGTGGTCCCTGATCGGTTACGCAGCAGTGCTTTTCGGCTACCTGTATCCGCGACGCTACATCGTCTTCGAACACGGCGGGCTGTCGAGCCTCAACCCGCTGGCCAACGGTTCGGGCAACGCGGAGTACGCCGGCTCGGCGGCCAAGGTGGCCACGTCGCTGGTGTGCCGGGGCCTGTCGGCGACCATCATGCTGCTGGCCGTGGTGGCCGCGGTGGTGTGGTGGCGGCACAAGCGTCCGGTCGCGGTGCCCGTGATCCTGGCGTTCAGCCCGTTCGTACTGCTGATGTTCAGCAGCTACGGCGGTGAGGCGATCTTCCGGGTGTACCTCTATGCGGTGCCGGGCGCGGCCGTGCTGATCGCACCGCTCGCCGTGGCGGCCATCACCCGACCCGTCACGCACTACCTCGCGACCGTGGCGCTCGCGCTGATCGCCGCCGCGGGTTTGCAGGGCTACTACGGCAACTGGTACCTGAACATGGCCCGGCCGTCAGAGTTGGCCCTGCTCAACAACCTCGTCGACGGCGCCCATGCGCCGGCAACCCTGTGGAGCCTGCATTCGGCGGGGATGCCCACCCGTGCGACGGCCCGCTGGGTCGACTTCGCCGCGCGCAACGATTCATTCGACACCCCGATCGTCGAGAAGTGGCCCGGATTCCTGGACGGTTTCCCGGACGGCCGGCAGTTCGACGACGTGACGGCACAGGCCGCTGCGAGCCCGGGGGAGACGTACTTCATCTTCACCGACGACGCCAAGGCGGCCTTCGAGTACTTCGGCTACGCCACGGCTGACGCCGTCGGCCGGTTCGAAGCGATGTTCGCCGGCAGTCCGCAGTGGTGCGTGCGCCTGCAGGACGAGACCACCACCGTGTACCGCTACCAGGCGAAGGGATGTTCGCAATGATGTGCCGACTGTGCGGCTCGGCCAGGATGCACAGCGTGCTGGACCTCGGCGCCACGCCGCCGTGCGAGAAGTTCCTCACCGCAGACGAATTGGATGCGCCGGAGGCGACGTTCCCGCTGCATCTGCGGCTGTGCCAGGACTGCCTGCTGCTGCAGATCCCAGCGCTGATCACACCGGAGGACACGTTCACCGAGTACGCCTATTTCTCGTCGTATTCCGACAGCTGGGTGGACCACGCCCGCCGGTTCGTCGGCGATGCGGCGAAAAAGGTCGGCCTGCAGTCTGATTCGTTCGTCGTCGAGGTGGCCAGCAACGACGGGTATCTGCTCAGCCACGTCGTCGACGCCGGCATCCGATGCCTGGGCATCGAACCGTCGATCAACGTGGGCGACGCGGCGCGGCAGCGTGGAGTGCCCACGGTCTCGGCATTCCTCGACGAGCAGACGGCCGCTGACACCCGTGCTGAGCACGGGCCGGCCGATCTCGTCGTCGCCAACAACGTCTACGCCCACATCCCCGACCTGAACGGATTCACGCGCTCGCTGCGGACTCTTGTCGCCGACGACGGCTGGGTCAGCATCGAGGTGCATCACGCGCTGAACCTGGTGGCGCTCGGCCAGTTCGACACGATTTACCACGAGCACTTCCAGTACTACACCGTGCTGTCGGCGATGCGTGCGCTCGCGGCCGGGGGACTGTCGCTCGTCGACGTCGAGATGCTGCCGACGCACGGCGGGTCCATCCGGCTGTGGGCCCGACCGAGCGAACTCGGGGTCCTACCGTCGCCGCGCGTGGCCGACGCGCTGGCCGAGGAGGACCGCGCCGGCCTGCACGACGTCGGTGGATATCTCACGCTGCGCCCGCGCACCGAGACCATCCGGCACGAACTGCTCCGGTACCTGCTCGACTGCCGCGCTCGTGGCGAGCGGGTGGTGGGCTATGGCGCCCCCGGCAAGGGCAACACCCTGCTCAACTACTGCGGCATCCGCCCCGACCTGCTCGAGTACACCGTGGACCGGAACCCGTACAAGCACGGGCGTTTCACTCCCGGAACCCGCATCCCGATCCACGATCCGGCGCATTTGGCCAAGGATCAGCCCGACGTGATCGTCGTGCTGCCGTGGAACCTGGAGCGCGAGATCACCGAACAGCTGCGCTACGCCGGGTCCTGGGGGGCCCGTCTGGTGTACCCACTGCCCACCCTGCACGTCGTCGAACTGGCGGAAGGAAAACAACAATGAAGGTCGTCCTGTTCTGCGGTGGCTACGGCATGCGGATGCGCAACGGAAGCGACGACGAGATCCCCAAGCCGATGCAGATGATCGGCCCGCGGCCGTTGATCTGGCACGTGATGCGGTATTACGCCCACTTCGGCCACACCGATTTCGTGTTGTGCCTGGGCTACGGTGCCGAGCACATCAAGAACTACTTCCTGTCCTACCGGGAGTCGGTGTCCAACGATTTCGTCATCCGCGGCGGCAAGGTGGAATTGCTGCAGACCGACATCAGCGACTGGACCATCACGTTCGTCGACACCGGCGCCGAATCGCCCATCGGAGAACGTCTTCGGCGGGTTCGGCCCTACCTCGAGGGCGAAGAGTACTTCCTGGCCAACTACGCCGACGTGCTCACCGACGCTCCGATGAACGACATCATCGACGAGGTCAAGGAGTCCGGCGCCACGGCGTCGATGCTGATCGTCCCGCCGCAGTCGTCGTTCCACTGCGTCGATGTCATCGAATCCGGCCCGCACGCCGGCGCGGTCACCGGCATCACGCCGGTCTCCCGACTGCCCATCTGGGAGAACGGCGGCTACTTCGTGCTGTCGGGAGCGGTGCTCGAGATGCTCACCGAGAACTGCGATCTGGTCGAGGACGTGTGCGGCCGACTGGCCACCCGCGGAAAGCTCTACGGCTACAAACACCTCGGCTTCTGGAAGCCGGCAGACACGTTCAAGGAACGCGCCGAGCTCGACGCTGCCTACCGCAGCGGGGAACGGCCGTGGGCGATGTGGGAGCACGAGAAGGCGGTATCGTGATCGGGCTGCAGACCGGTGCGCTGCGTGAGATCGCGGTACTCGGTGCCCACTGTGACGACATCGCGATCGGCATGGGCGCAACGCTTCTCACGCTGAGCCGCGACAATCCCGGTCTCCGGGTGCACGCGCTGGTGCTGTGCGGCGCCGGCACGGAGCGGGAGGCCGAGGAGCGGGGTGCGCTGGCAGCGTTCTGCCCGGACGCCGAGGTGACGGTGACCCTGCTCGGAATCCCGGACGGCGCCACCCCCGCCCACTGGAACGACGTCAAGGACGGGTTGCGCACCTTCCGCAGAAGCTGCGAACCCGACGTCGTGTTCAGCACCCAGCGTGCCGACGCCCACCAGGATCATCGTCTGCTCGCCGAATTGACCCCGACCGAGTTCCGGGACCACCTGATCCTGGGATACGAGATCCTCAAGTGGGAGTCGGATACACCCTCGCCCAGTGTGTTCCACCCGATTGCGACGGAGATCGCGCTCGAGAAGGCCCGCCTGCTCCACAAGCACTATCCGTCGCAGACCGATCGCGACTGGTTCGACGAGGACGCGTTCCTCGGCCTGTCCCGCCTGCGCGGAATCCAATGCCGGAGTACGCACGCCGAGGCGTTTCTGATGGAGAAGACGATCGTGAGATTCGGGGAGACAGCATGAAGGTGTTGGTGACGGGGCATCAGGGTTACCTGGGCACGGTGATGGTGCCGGTGCTGCGGGCGGCCGGCCACGACGTCGTCGGGCTCGACACCGGATACTTCGCCGACTGCGTGCTGGGCCCGCAACCGGTGGACCCGCCGGCGCGCGGAGGCGACCTGCGCGACGTCACCGTCGAGCAGTTGCGTGGCATCGACGCCGTGGTGCACCTGGCCGCGCTGTCGAACGATCCGCTGGGAGCGCTCGCCCCCGACATCACCCACGACATCAACCATCACGCCTCGGTGCGGCTGGCGAGGCTTGCGAAAGAGGCCGGGGTGCAGCGCTTCTGCTACGCCTCGACGTGTTCGGTGTACGGCGCCGCGGGTGACGGTCTGGTCGCCGAAGATGCGCCGCTGCGTCCGCTGACCCCGTACGCGGTGAGCAAGGTCCGTGTCGAAGACGATCTGACCGCACTGGCCGACTCGGATTTCACCCCGGTCTTCCTGCGCAACGCGACAGCCTTCGGATTCTCCCCGCGCCTGCGCGCCGACATCGTGCTCAACAACCTGGTCGGCTCCGCGGTGCTGACCGGGGTGGTGCGCGTGCTGTCCGACGGGACGCCGTGGCGTCCGCTGGTGCATGCCCGCGACATCGCGGAGGCGTTCGCGCTCTGCCTGACCGCGCCCGCCGACGTGGTGTCCTGCCGGGCCTACAACATCGGCAGTGAGGCCAACAACGTCACCGTCGAGCAGATCGCCCGCCGCGTCGCCGACTCCGTTCCGGGTTCACGCGTCGACATCACCGGAGAAACCGGTGCCGACCCGCGCTCCTACCGTGTCGACTTCGCCCGTGCGCGTGCCGAACTCGGTTTCGAGGCGGCCGTGTCGGTGGCCGACGGTGCGGTGGAACTGGCCGACGCGTACACGCGGCACGGCCTGACCGCGGCCGACTTCGCGCACACCTTCACCCGGCTGGCCCGACTCGCTCACCTGCAGGGTGCCGGGAAGCTCGACGAGACGATGCGTCGTGTCAGCGAATTCGTGTGAGCAACTCCGCCCAGCTGCCCGCCGACGCGTCCCGTGCGGACACGATGGGCGGGTGCAGCGGCCACTCGATCGCCAGCGTCGGGTCCTGCCACGACACGGCCAGGTCGTCGGCCGGATCGTGGGCACGGTCGATCCGGTAGCACACGTCCGCCCAGTCGGTCAGCGCCTGGAACCCGTGCAGCATCCCCGGCGGCACGTACAGGTGCCGGAACGTGCTGTCGTCGAGCAGGAACGCCTCGTGCTGCCCGAACGTCGGCGACTCCGGCCGGGCATCGACGAGCACGTCGTGCACCGCGCCGCGGGCACACCGCACCAACTTGGCCTCCCCGGGCGCGCGGCGTCCGTGCATACCGCGCAGGACACCTCGGGCCGAGCGGGACTGGGAGTCCTGGAGGAAACCGGCCGCCGCTCCCGCGACACCGCGCCACTGGTCGAAGATCTCGGCGTCGAACGTGCGGGTGAACCACCCGCGCTCGTCGGGGTGCGGCTGCGGGACGAAGGTGACGACGCCGTCGAGACGGCTCGGTTCGATTCGCACGAGGACATCGTGACATGAGCAGTGACATGACCAGGGCCCACATCGACGGCACGTGCCGCAGCTGTCGGCACCCCCGACTGCATCGGGTGCTCGATCTCGGGGCGGTGCCCGCGGCCGATCACTTCCCGCCCGCAGACACGCCGCCGACCGCCGACGAGGCGGTGCACCCGCTGGCCATGGTCGTCTGCGACGCCTGCGGCCTGGCGCAACTCGCCGACGACGACACCGAGACCGCCGAACCGCGCGGTGTGGAACCACAGGCACTGAAAGATCAAGCAGCCGATGCCATCTCCCGGGTCGCAGCGGCCGGGTGGCTGCCGGGCGGGACGGTCCGCGAGTTCGGCAGCCCGCACGGTGGCAGCTGGCTGCCGCTGCTGACCGAGCGCGGCTACCAGGGCTCGGAAGGCCCCGCCGACTTGGTGCTCGACTGCTTCGGGATCATGCACGACCCCGACCAGGAGGCGGCGTTCGCTCGCCGCGCCGCCACCACCGCGCCCGACGGGGTGCTGCTCCTGCAGTTCCACACACTGGCCGCCATCGTCCGCGGGGGTCAGTGGAATGCGCTGCGCCACGGCCATTTCGCGTACTACTCGACACCGGCTGTCGTCGCGCAACTCGCCCGCGCCGGAATGCGGGCTGTCGACGCGTGGACGTTCGACCTCTACGGCGGCACGGTTTTGGTGGCCGCCGTGCACGGCAGCGGCGAGCCCGGTCCCGCGGTCGCCGAGTTGCTGCGCGGCGAGGCCGAGATGTCCGATCCCGCGACGGTCGCGGCCCTGCAAGATGCCGCCGACACACAGACCGTGGCGCTGCGGTCCTGGCTGGAAACCGAACGCCGGGCCGGCCGGCGGGTGTACGCCTACGGTGCCGCGTCGCGGGCAGTCGCGCTGTTCTGCCGGGCCGGTGTCGACGCCTCGCTGGTCGCGGCGGTCGCCGACGCATCGACCGCCAAGCAGGGTCGCCGCATGCCCGGCACCGACATCCCGATCGTCTCCCCGGAGGATCTCGTCGCAGCCGGACCCGACACGGTGCTGCTCACCCTCCCCGACCTGCTGGACGAGGTGTCGCAGCGGTGGCCCGAACTGAAGGGCCGCTGGGTCGTCGACGACTTCGCCGGTGAGACAAAGACCTTCGCTCGATCTCGGCTGCTGCAGGACAGACTGCACGACCTGATCCCCGGTGGGGCCCACACCTATGCGCGTGGCGCCGACCAGTACCCGGAGACCATGCCGCCCGTGCTGACGCACGGCGCGGGGTGTCGTGTATGGGACGTCGACGGCAACGACTACGTGGAATACGGCATGGGCCTGCGGTCGGTGACACTCGGGCACGGGTACCCGCCCGTCGTCGACGCCGTCACCCGCGCGATCGCCGGCGGGGTAAACTTCAGCAGGCCCACCGCCGCCGAAGTCGTTGCCGCCGAGCAGTTCCTGGCCCTGGTGCCCGGAGCCGACATGGTCAAGTTCGCCAAGAACGGTTCCGATGCGACGACCGCCGCGGTCCGGCTGGCGCGCGCGGTCACCGGTCGCACCGCGGTCGCGATCTGCGAGCAACCGTTCTTCTCCACCGACGACTGGTTCATCGGCACCACCCCGATGGCCGATGGCATCCCCGCCGACCACGCCGCCGCCACGAAGCGTTTCCCCTACAACGATCTCCACGCGCTGACCGCGCTGCTCTCAGGTGACGACATCGCCTGCGTGGTGATGGAAGCCGCGACCGCCACCGCGGAACCCGCACCCGGCTACCTGCAGACCGTGCGTGAGCTCTGCGACCGGCACGGGACACTGCTGGTGTTCGACGAGATGATCACCGGCTTCCGCTGGGCAGCCGGTGGCGCGCAGTCGATCTACGGGGTGACGCCCGACCTGTCCTGCTGGGGCAAGGCGATGGCCAACGGTTTTCCGCTGTCGGCGCTGGCCGGCCGCCGCGAATTCATGGAACGCGGGGGACTGCGCACCGACGGCGAGCGGGTGTTCCTGCTCTCGACCACCCACGGCCCCGAAACGGCGTCGCTGGCGGCGTTCGGTGCCGTCGTCGCGGCCTACCGCACCGAGGATCCGGTGGCGCGCATGGAACAGGCCGGCAGGCGCCTGGCAGAGGGAGCGAACGCAGCGATCGCCGAGGCGGGGCTGTCCGACCACCTCACGGTGACCGGCCGACCGTCGTGTCTGGTGTTCGTCACCCGCGATGCCCAAGGTGCGCCCTCGCAGGCCTATCGCACGCTGTTCATGCAGGAACTGCTGCGCCGCGGGGTACTCGGACAATCATTCGTCACGTCGGCCGCGCACGACGACGAGGCCATCGACCACACGATCGCCGCCGTCCGGGACGCGCTGCCGGTCTACCGCTTCGCGATCGAGGCGGGCGATGTGGCGGGCCTGCTGCAGGGCCGGCCGGTGGCGCCGGCGCTGCGGAGCACCGCCGCGCCGCGTCGGCTCACCACCCCGTCCGGCTCACTCGGCGGCCCGCGTGGCGGGGTGCACGGCGACCAGCCCTAAAGCGCTGCGTCGCTTGCATACTGCCGCCAACTCGGCGTAGGCCTTCTCGCCGAGCAGCTCGGTCAGCTCGGGTGCGTAGGACTGCCACACCGGCTTCTCCCCGACGTGGGCGTTGGGGTCACCGGTGCAGTACCACGTCAGATCGAGTCCGCCCTCGCCCCACCCGCGACGGTCGTACTCGGTGATCGTCGACTTCAGGATCTCCGAGCCGTCGGGTCGCGTGACCCATTCCTGGGTGCGCCGGATCGGCAGCTGCCAGCACACCTCCGGTTTGAGGGTCAGCGGCTCGACACCCAGCTGCAACGCCTTGGTGTGCAGCGAGCATCCGATACCGCCCGGCCACCCGGGACGATTCAGAAAGATGCACGCACCCTTATACTTTCGGGTCCGCCAGGTGGGCTCGTCGTCGTATTCGTCGAGCTCCAGGTAGCCCTTCTTGCCGAGGCCCTTGTCGCGGAACTGCCAGTCCTCGTCGGTGAGCAGTTTCACCGCATCGTCGAGCTTGGCGCGGTCGTCGTCGTCGGAGAGAAACGCGCCATGGGAACAACATCCGTCGTCGGGGCGATCCGCGACGGTGCCTTTACAAGCCGGTGTGCCGAAGACGCACGTCCAGCGTGACAGCAGCCAGGTCATGTCCGCGGCGATCAGATGTTTGGGGTTTTCGGGGTCGTAGAACTCCACCCACTCACGGGCGAAATCGAGTTCCACCTCACCCGGATACGGACCAGTCACGGTTTTCCACGGTAGACCCATTAGGTTGGACGGGTGCGATTAGGCGTGCTCGATGTGGGCAGCAATACCGTCCACCTGTTGGTGGTGGATGCGCGCCGCGGTGGGCACCCCACGCCGATGAGTTCGACGAAGGCCTCACTGCGGCTCGCCGAGGCCATCGACACCTCCGGAAAGCTGACGCGCCGCGGTGCCGACAGACTGATCGGCACGATCGACGAGTTCGCCAAGATCGCCACCAGTTCGGGATGTTCGGAGCTGATGGCATTCGCGACGTCGGCGGTGCGCGACGCGAAGAACTCCGAAGACGTGCTGTCGCGGGTTAAATCCGACACCGGCGTGGATCTGCGCGTGCTCAGCGGCGTCGACGAGTCGCGGCTGACGTTCCTGGCGGTGCGGCGCTGGTACGGCTGGAGCGCCGGACGCATCATCAACATCGACATCGGCGGCGGCTCGCTCGAGCTGTCCAGCGGGGTCGACGAGGAACCCGACGTGGCGATGTCGCTGCCGCTGGGCGCGGGCCGGCTGACCCGCGAATGGCTGCCCGACGATCCGCCCGGCCGCCGGCGCGTGGCGATGCTGCGGGACTGGCTGGCCAACGAGCTCTCCGAAGCCGGCACCGCCATAGCCGAGGCCGGCAGCCCCGATCTGGCGGTGGCCACCTCCAAGACGTTCCGTTCTCTGGCCCGGCTCACCGGTGCCGCGCCATCCGGTGCGGGTCCACGGGTCAAGCGCACGCTGACTGCCACGGGTCTTCGTCAGCTCATATCGTTCATCTCTAGGATGACCGCGTCCGACCGTGCCGAGCTGGAAGGAGTGAGCGCCGACCGTGCCCCGCAGATCGTGGCGGGCGCCCTGGTGGCCGAGGCGAGCATGAAAGCGCTAGGTATCGAAAGCGTAGACATTTGCCCGTGGGCGTTGCGGGAGGGCTTGATCCTGCGGAAACTCGACAGCGAAGCCGACGGTACGGCGCTCGTGGGCGGGCATTCGCCCTCCGGGCGGGTGTCGGTGCGCAATGCTGGACGGTAAGCAGGCAACCGCGAGGGCGAGCAGGCGATGACTGGACCAGACGACTACACCAACACCCGGCCGATCTCGGTCGCCGAGCTGCTGGCCAAGAACGGCACGATCGGCGCACCCCCGGTCGGTGGCCGCCGTCGCCGTCGCCGCGGTAACGCCGACGCCGTCACCGTCGCCGAGCTCACCGGCGAGATCCCGATCGTCCGCCCCGACGAACCCGCGGCCCCCGAACCCGAGCCGGAACCGGTATCCGAGCCGGAGCAGTCCGCCGAGACCGAGACCGAGGTCGCTGACGAGGTCGACGTCGTCGATGACGTCGATGACGTCGATGAGGCGGACGACCTGGCCGATGCGGCCGAGGTGACCGAAGCCGATGACGAACTCGTCGAGGTCGGCGAGACCGACCTCGAGACCGACGAGGCCGATCTGGCCGCCGAACCCGAGACCGAGGCGGAAGACGACGTCGACGAGACGGCCGCCGACGATGTCGTCGAGAAGCCCGAGCCCGAGCCCGAAGCCGTCGCGCCGCCGCGGCGGTCGCCGTTCGGCCGGTTCGGCCGCAAGAGCGCCCCGGCCGTCGACGCGGAGCTGATGAGCCCCGATCCGGTCGACGCCGACGCCCCCGCCGACCTCCAGGACGCGCAGACCGAGGAGAGCGAAGACCAGGACGCAGCGAGCGACACCGAGGTCGTCGAGGCCGATGAGCTCGTCGAGGACGTCGTGGACGACCCGGTCGCCGACACCGAAGATGCCGACACCGGCGAGGACTCTGCGGACGAGGACGAACTGCCGTCGTATCTGCGCTCCACGCAGGACCCGCTGTTCGGCGGGGAGACCGTCGCCGACGATGTGGCCCGCCGCGGTGCTCGGCTGCCGTCCGAGGACCTGGTGGAGGACAGGGACCAGGACCAGGACCAGGACCAGGACGAGGACGAGCCGCGGCCGATGTCACCGGTGGTGCACGGACTGTGGGTGGTGGGGCAGAGCGTCGTCGCGGTCGTGTTCGGCGCAGGCCTGTTCGTCGCGTTCGACCAATTGTGGAAGTGGAACAACATCGTCGCGTTGGTGCTGTCGGTGTTGGTGATCCTGGGCCTGGTCGTCGGCGTGCGGGTGGTGCGCAAGACCGAGGACATCGGCAGCACGCTGATCGCGGTGGCGGTCGGAGCGTTGGTCACCCTCGGGCCGCTGGCGTTGCTGCAATCGGGCTGACCGGGGTGCGCCCTGCCATCAAGGTCGGACTGTCGACGGCCTCTGTCTATCCGCTGAAGACCGAGGCCGCCTTCGAGATGGCCGCCTCACTCGGCTACGACGGCGTCGAGCTGATGGTGTGGGCGGAATCGGTCAGCCAGGACATCGATGCTGTCGAGGAGCTGTCGAGGCGCTACGACGTGCCGGTGCTCTCCGTGCATGCGCCCTGCCTGCTGATCTCGCAGCGGGTCTGGGGCGCGAACCCGATCGCGAAGCTGGACCGCAGCGTGCGTGCCGCCGAGCAGCTCGGCGCGCAGACCGTCGTGGTCCATCCGCCGTTCCGCTGGCAGCGCCGGTATGCCGAGGGGTTCGCCGACCAGGTGGCCGAGCTCGAGGCCCGCAGTGACGTCATGGTCGCGGTGGAGAACATGTTCCCGTTCCGTGCCGACAGGTTCTTCGGCGCGGGGCAGACGTCGATCGAACGGATGCGCAAGCGCGGCGGCGCTCCCGGCCCGGGCATCTCGGCGTTCGCGCCGTCCTACGACCCGCTCGACGGCGGTCACGCGCACTACACACTCGACCTCTCGCACACTGCGACGGCCGGCTCCGACGCCGTCGACATGGCCCGGCGCATGGGGGACGGGTTGGTGCACCTGCATCTGTGTGACGGCAGCGGCGCGTCCACCGACGAGCATCTGGTGCCCGGCCGCGGCACGCAACCGACCGTCGAGATCTGCGAGACGTTGGCCGCCAGTGACTTCGCCGGCCATGTCATCCTCGAGGTGACCACCTCGGCCGCGCGGTCGGTCGCCGAGCGCGAAGACTTGCTGACCGAGTCGCTGCAATTCGCGCGCACCCACCTGTTGCGCTGATCGAGCAAGGACCCGATGACTCTCTCCACGTCGTTCACCGATGCCATGGCACTGACTCCCGACGGCGCCGGTGTCTACCACGGGCTGCTCAACGAGCACTGGACCATCGGCCCCAAGGTGCACGGCGGCGCGATGCTCGCGCTGTGCGCCAACGCCGCGCGCAGCGAACTGGGTGAGCCCGGCGTGGAACCCATTGCGGTGTCGGGCAATTTCCTGTGGGCGCCCGACCCCGGGCCGATGCAGGTCGTGACGACGGTGCGCAAGCGTGGGCGGCGGATCAGTCTGATCGATGTCGAACTCAACCAGGGGTCGCGGACGGCGCTGCGGGCTGCGATCACGCTGGGGCGCCCTGAACACCATGTGCCGCCGCTGTTGTCGGTCAACCCCGTGCTGCCGCTGATGACCCCCGATCCGCCGCCCGGACTGGAACCGATCGGCCCCGGACACCCGATGGCCGACGTCGTCCACCTCGCGCACGGCTGCGACATCCGTCCCTCGCTGACGTCGTTCACCCCGCGCGGCGACGGCGGCCCACCGATGATCGAGTACTGGGTGCGTCCGAAGGGCGCCGCCCCCGACGTGCTGTTCGCGCTGCTGTGCGGTGACGTGTCGGCTCCGGTCACGATGGGGCTCAACAGGTTCGGCTGGGCGCCTACGGTGCAGCTGACGGCCTTCGTGCGGGCCGTGCCTGCCGACGGGTGGCTGAGGGTGATGTGCACGACGACGCAGATCGGTCAGGAATTCTTCGACGAGGACCACATCGTCGTGGACCGCGAGGGCCGCATCGTCGTGCAGTCCCGGCAACTGGCGTTGGTGCCCGCCGCTCCCGACTGAGCCGTTCTCGGTCCGATCGGTGCGGCCGTGTCATGCTGTCCCGCATGGCCAGAATCGCGATCATCGGCGGCGGAAGTATCGGAGAGGCACTGCTGGCGGGACTGCTGCGGGCCGGCCGCCAGACCAAGGACCTGGTGGTGGCCGAGAAGAGCCCGAACCGCGCCACGTATCTGGCCGAGAAGTACTCCGTGCGCATCGCGTCGGTGGCCGAGGCGGTCGACACCGCGACGTACGTGATCGTCGCGGTCAAGCCCTCCGACGTCGGCAGCGTGATCGGTGACATCGCCGATACGGCCGCACGCGCCGAAAGTGACGCCGCAGAGCAGATCTTCGTGACGGTGGCGGCCGGCGTCAGCGCGGCTTATTTCGAGAACAAGCTGCCCGCCGGTTCGCCCGTCGTGCGGGTGATGCCGAACGCGCCCATGCTCGTCGGCGGTGGGGTCAGTGCGGTCGCGCCGGGACGGTTCGCCACCGCCGAGCACGTCCGCGGGGTGTCCTCACTGTTCGACGCCGTCGGCGGGGTGCTGACGGTGGCGGAGAGCCAGATCGACAGCGTCACCGCTGTCTCCGGCTCCGGTCCCGCATATTTCTTCCTGATGGTCGAGGCGCTCGTGGATGCCGGGGTGGATGCGGGGCTGACCCGATCGGTGGCCACCGATCTGGTGGTGCAGACGATGGCCGGCTCGGCGGCGATGCTGCTGGAGCGGTTGGATGCTGAAGGCGCGGGCGGTGAGGCCGCGTCCGGCCCGTCCGGAGCGATGGCGTCGCCGACCGACACCTCGGCTGCCCAGCTGCGCGCCATGGTGACCTCGCCCGGCGGCACCACCGCCGCTGGGCTGCGGGAACTCGAACGCGGAGGTCTGCGCGCGGCCGTCGCCAACGCCGTCGAGGCCGCGAAAACCCGCTCTGAGCAGCTAGGAATTACACCTGAGTAGTTCAGGAATTTCTGACTGATTAGCCCACACCCGTCGCAGTAACCCCACCCGCCACGCTATTCTCCCAGTGGTAAGCGTGGGTCGGTGCCAGCGGTGGGGAAGCCGCTGGAACTGCCCGCGCCTGATGGATTGGGTTGCGATGACGTCTATGAACGGGCCGTCGGCGCGGGATTCAGCCAGCGGAAAGTCGGCGCGTGACGCCGGCCAGTCCGATGGTCAACCGCCTCGAGCTCAATTTCTCACCGTGGCTGAGGTGGCCAGCCTGATGCGGGTCAGCAAGATGACCGTGTACCGGCTGGTGCACAACGGTGAGCTGCCGGCGGTGCGGGTCGGTCGGTCGTTCCGCGTCCACGCCAAGGCCGTCCACGACATGCTGGAGAGCTCCTACTTCGACGCGGGATGATCCGGGCCGCGGACGGTGGATTTCGGAGCCGCGACTGTCGCCAGGTAAGGTGACCGGTCGAGATCGTCGAAAAAACCGAGGTAGCGGAGTTCATGGGTTCTGTCATCAAGAAGCGACGTAAGCGCATGTCGAAGAAGAAGCACCGCAAGCTGCTTCGTCGCACCCGGGTCCAGCGCAGAAAACTCGGCAAGTAGTCCGGCTGCGCCAGCCGCTAGGCTGCGGAGATGGATGCTGGGGGTAACTCGGGCGGCTCCGATGCCAGGGACGGTCTGAACTACCCCAAGGTCGTCCTGGTCACCGGCGCATGCCGGTTCCTCGGCGGCTATCTGACCGCCCGGCTGGCACAGAACCCGCTGATCAACCATGTCATCGCGGTCGACGCAGTCGCGCCGAGCAAGGACCTGCTGCGTCGCATGGGCCGCGCCGAGTTCGTTCGGGCCGACATCCGAAATCCGTTCATCGCCAAGGTGATTCGCAACGGGGACGTCAACACCGTGGTGCATGCGGCCGCGGCGTCCTACGCACCCCGCTCCGGCGGTCGCGCCACGCTCAAAGAGCTGAACGTGATGGGCGCCATCCAGTTGTTCGCGGCATGCCAGAAGGCGCCGTCGGTGCGCCGGGTGATCCTGAAGTCGACCTCGGAGATCTACGGGTCGAGTTCACGCGATCCCGTCCTGTTCGCGGAGAGCAGCAGCCGTCGCAGGCCGGCCCGGGAAGGGTTCGCCCGCGACAGCATCGACATCGAGGGCTACGCCCGCGGTCTCGGCCGGCGCCGTCCCGACATCGCGGTCACCATCTTGCGGCTGGCCAACATGATCGGTCCCGCGATGGACACCGCGCTGTCGCGATACCTGGCCGGGCCGGTGGTGCCGACCATCATCGGTCACGACGCGCGCATGCAGCTGCTGCACGAGCAGGATGCGCTGGGGGCGCTCGAGCGTGCGACGATCGCGGGCAAGGCGGGCACCTTCAACATCGGGGCGTCCGGGGTCATCATGATGAGCCAGGCGATCCGTCGGTCGGGGCGGCTCGCGCTCCCGATGCCGCGCGCCGCGCTGTCGGCCGTCGACTCGTTGTGGCGGGCCGGCCGGACCACCGAGATCGACCCGGAGCGTCTGGACTACCTCAGCTACGGGCGCGTCATGGACACCACCCGGATGCGCACCGAACTCGGCTACACCCCGAAGTGGACCACGACAGAGGCCTTCGACGACTACGTGCGCGGCCGGGGTCTCAAACCCATCGTGGATCCCGACTGGGTTTCTGCTGTGGAGCGCCGCGCTGTGACAGCGGCGGCGCGGTTCGGACGCTAGACTCAGGGATCAGCGCGGGGGCGGGGACACTGCGGAAGGTGAGAAGCGAGACGGTGGCGGGCGAGTCGAAAGCGAAAGTCATTCCCCTGCACTCGAATTCGGGGCGGAGTGCAGCGGCCCGCCGGGCGGCGGCCCAGCGGGGAGACCGATCTCGACGGCATCCCTCTCTCTACGGCGACGGCGACGGCCGGGCCACTGCCGAGGAATTGTCCGCCGTCGTCCGTGACATCGACGCCCACCGTGGTGACGGTTTCGGTTCCGGCGCGGGACCCGACGCCGAGCCCAGCGAACTCGCCAACCGGATCTCCGCGGTGGCCGACTTCCTCCGCAAGAGAATGGTCGGGGACTACACCGTCGACGAATTCGGCTTCGATCCCCATCTCAACAACGCGATCTTCCTGCCCGTGCTGCGCGTGCTGTTCAACTCGTGGTTCCGGGTGGAGGTCAGCGGTGTGGAGAACCTGCCCGAGACCGGCGCCGGCCTCGTGGTGGCCAACCACGCCGGCGTCCTGCCCTTCGACGGGTTGATGACGTCGGTGGCGGTCCGCGACAACCATCCCGCGCACCGCGATCTGCGTCTGCTGGCGGCGGACATGGTGTTCGACATGCCGCTCGTCGGCCAGGCCGCGCGCAAGGCCGGCCACACCATGGCGTGCACCGACGACGCCCACCGACTGCTGGCCGCCGGCGAGCTGACCGCCGTGTTCCCCGAGGGGTACAAGGGTCTGGGTAAGCACTTCAAGGACCGCTACAAGCTGCAGCGGTTCGGCCGCGGCGGTTTCGTGTCCGCGGCGCTGCGCACGAAGGCGCCGATCGTGCCGTGCTCGATCGTCGGGTCCGAGGAGATCTACCCGATGGTCGCCGACGTGAAGCTGCTGGCCCGCCTGCTGGGTCTGCCGTACTTCCCGGTGACTCCGCTGTTCCCGCTGGCGGGCCCGCTTGGCGTGGTGCCTCTCCCGTCGAAGTGGTATATCCAGTTCGGCGAGCCCATCGACACCGCTGACTACGACGATTCGGCCCCCGACGATCCGATGATCACCTTCGAGATCACCGACCAGGTCCGCGAAACCATCCAGCAGACCCTCTACCAGCTGCTGGCCAACCGAAGGAACACGTTCTTCGGGTGATCTCGGGCGGTCCTACTGGGCGGTCTGCTTCGCCACCATCGCGCGCAGCGCTTCGTCCCGTCGTGCGGCGATGCGGTCGCTGATCTCGTCGGCCTCGGTGTCCGACTGCGCTTCACCCATCACCGTGACGACGCTGGTCAGGACCGGTTCGCCCCGCTCGTCTGTCACCTCGCCGCGGACCTCGGTGACCACCGCGCCGTGCGACTCGGTCACCGCATCCAGGTAGGAGTCGAAGAACAGCTTGTCCCCGGCCAGGATCGGCCGGTGGAAGGTGATCTTCTGGTCGCGGTGCAGCACCCGTTCCATATTGATCGGGACGTCGAACTGGTTGAAGATCTCCAGCTGCACCCGCCGACCCGCGACGGCGAGAAAGGTCAGTGACGCGATCAGGGCGTCGTGGCCGCACTCCTGGGCGGCTTCCTCGCTGTAGTGAGCGGGATGATCGTCTTTGACGGCGCGGGCGAACTCCCGGATCTTCTCGCGGTCGACCTCGAAGTAGTCGGGGTACCGGTAGTGGGTCCCGATGATGTTCTCGGCGATGGCCATGCGTGATCCGCTTTCGTCGTTCGGGCGGTGCGAGCCTACTTGGCGTCGCGACGGGACACCACCGCGGCCAACGCACCGCCGACCGCACCCAGCGCCAGTGCCGACGGCACCCCGATGCGGGCGGCCTTACGGGCAGTGCGGAAGTCGCGGATCTCCCAGCCGCGCTCCCGGGCGAGGTCGCGCAGGTCGGCGTCGGGATTGATCGCGACAGCCGTCCCGACCAGCGACAGCATCGGCACGTCGTTGAAGCTGTCGGAGTAGGCGGTGCAGCGGCGCAGGTTCAGACCCTCGCGGATGGCCAGCGAGCGCACGGCATGCGCCTTGCCGGTGCCGTGCAGGATGTCGCCGACCAGGCGCCCGGTGAACACGCCGTCGATTGACTCGGCGACGGTGCCCAGCGCACCGGTGAGCCCGAGCCTGCGGGCGATCGTGTCGGCCAGCTCGTACGGGGTCGCGGTGACGAGCCACACCTGTTGACCGGCATCGAGGTGCATCTGGGCCAGCGCCCGGGTACCCGGCCAGATCTTGTCGGCGATGATCTCGTCGTAGATCTCTTCACCCAGAGCCACCAGCTCAGCGGTCGAGCGGCCCTCGATGAACGCCAGCGCCTTGCGCCGCCCCGCCGCCACGTCGTCACTGTTCTCGCGGCCGGTGAGCTGGAACTTGGCCTGCGCCATCGCAAAACGCGCCAGGTCCTTGTAGGTGAAGTACTCGCGGGCCGCCAGCCCCCGCGCGAAGTGCACCAGAGAAGAACCGTGCACCAGCGTGTTGTCCACGTCGAAGAACGCCGCCGCGGTCAGATCCGGCGGCGGCGGGGGCGGGCCGGGCAGCTCGCCACCGGTCTCGTTGCCGGGTTCGATCAGACCCTCGGCCGCAACCTCGGCGCTGCTCTCCCCGGCGATCTGCTGCGCCCGGGACTCGATGCCGATCTCAGTACCGTCGGACACGGCTACAACATTAGGTCACCCGGCCGCGATACTGGCGGGGTGGATCGTGCCGTGCATCTGCTCACCCGCCAGGGCTGCTCTCTGTGTCAGAAGGCGGCCGACCGACTGGCCGCGCTGCGCGACGAGCTCGGGTTCGGGCTGAGTGTGACCGACGTCGACGACGCAGCCGCCGCCGGAGACAAAGCCCTGCGCGCCGAATACGGAGACCGGTTGCCCGTCGTGCTGCTCGACGGCGTCGAACACAGCTACTGGGAGCTCGACGAGGACAGGCTGCGCGCAGATCTGGCCGGCTGAGGGAATTTGGCTGCCCAGCTGGTCAGCGATTACCTTGGTGGGGTGGTGAGGAAGCCGTGAGCGTACTGCTTTTCGGGGTTTCGCACCGGAGTGCGCCCGTGTCGGTACTCGAGCAACTCAGTACCGACGAGGCCGATCAGGCCAAGATCATCGAGCAGATCCTGCAATCCTCGCTGGTCACCGAGGCCATGGTGCTGTCGACCTGCAACCGCGTCGAGGTGTACGCGGTCGTCGAGGCGTTCCACGGCGGACTCTCCGTGATCGGGCAGGTGCTCAGCGAGCACTCCGGGATGTCGCTGCAGGATCTGACGCGGTACGCCTACGTCCGCTACGCCGAAGCCGCGGTCGAGCATCTGTTCTCGGTCGCCAGCGGTCTCGACTCCGCCGTGGTCGGTGAGGCGCAGGTCCTCGGCCAGGTGCGCCGGGCCTATGCCACCGCCGAAGCGAACCACACCGTGGGCCGCACGCTGCACGAACTGTCCCAGCGCGCGCTGTCGGTGGGCAAGCGGGTGCATTCCGAGACCGGCATCGATTCGGCGGGTGCCTCGGTGGTGTCCGTCGCGCTGGACATGGCCGAAGCCCGCATCGGATCGCTCGCCGGGCGCTCCGCCGTGGTGGTGGGCGCCGGCTCGATGGGCGCCCTGGCCGCCAAACAGCTGATGCGCGCCGGTATCGAGCGCGTCCATGTGGTCAATCGCTCACTCCCGCGCGCCAAGCACCTCGCCGAGAACGTGCGCAGCCACGGTGTGGCGGCCGAAGCCTTCCCGTTCGACCACCTGCCGCCCCTTCTCACCGACGCCGACGTCGTGGTCAGCTGCACCGGCGCGGTCCGGCCGGTCGTCACGCTGGCCGACGTCCACCGCGGCCTGGCGCAGCGGCTGGGCGGCACCAGGCAGCTGGTGATGTGCGATCTGGGCATGCCGCGCGACATCGACCCCGCGGTCGCCGGACTGCCCGGCGTCGACGTCATCGACATGGAGCGCATCCTGCGGGAGCCCACCGCGCGCACCGCGACCTCCGACGCCGAGGCGGCCCGCACCATCGTCGCCGCCGAGGTCGCCGAGTACCTGACCGGCCAGCGGATGGCCGAGGTCACCCCGACCGTCACCGCGTTGCGCCAGCGCGCCGCCGACGTCGTCGAAGCGGAACTGCTGCGGCTGGACAACCGGTTGCCGGGGCTGGATTCGGCCCACCGTGACGAGGTTGCCAAGACGGTGCGCCGGGTCGTCGACAAGCTCCTGCACGCACCCACCGTGCGCGTCAAGCAGTTGGCGGGAGCCCCCGGCGGGGACAGCTACGCCGAAGCGCTGCGCGAACTGTTCGAGCTCGACCAGCACGCTGTGGACGCCGTCGCCGGCGGTGAGCTCGGGACCGTCGCGGTCGACGAGTTGATCGTTCCCGCAACCGATCTCGATAGCGCAGAGTGATCGCAGAGTGATCCGTATCGGCACGCGGGGCAGCCTGCTGGCCACCACTCAGGCAGGTGCCGTCCGCGACGCCCTCATCGCCCGCGGGCACGCCGCCGAGTTGGTGATCGTCTCCACGGACGGAGATCGTTCCTCCGCACCCATCGCCGAGATCGGGGTCGGCGTGTTCACCGCCGCGCTGCGTGAGGCGATTGCCGACAACACGGTCGACATGGCGGTGCACTCCTACAAGGATCTGCCGACCGCAGCCGACCCCCGCTTCGTGATCGCCGCGATCCCGGTGCGCGAGGACGCCCGGGATGCGCTGGTGGCGCGGGACGGACTGGTGCTCGGCGAGTTGCCGGCCGGCTCGGTGATCGGGACGTCGTCCCCGCGACGGACCGCGCAGCTTAGAGCACTGGGTCTCGGTTTGGAAATCCGCCCCCTACGAGGCAACCTAGATACCAGGTTGAACAGGGTAAGCAGCGGTGTTCTCGACGCCGTCGTCGTGGCCCGGGCGGGATTGGCCCGCATCGGTCGCCTCGATGCCGTCACCGAGACGCTGGAGCCGGTACAGATGTTGCCGGCGCCGGCTCAAGGTGCATTGGCGCTCGAGTGCCGTGCCGGTGATTCCGGCCTGGTCTCGGTGTTGGCAGAGCTCGACGATGCCGACACCCGGGTCTCGGTCACCGCAGAGCGGACCTTGCTCGCCGAACTGGAGGCGGGGTGCTCCGCACCGGTTGGCGCGATTGCCGAGGTGGTCGAGTCGATCGATGAGGACGGTCGCGTCTTCGAAGAGGTGTCGTTGCGCGGCTGCGTGGCGACGCTGGACGGATCCGACGTGATCCGTGCGTCCGGTATCGGGACACCCGAGCGGGCACGAGAGCTAGGGCTCTCGGTGGCCGCGGAGCTGTTCGAGCTGGGAGCGCGGGACCTGTTGGACGAACGCGGGAGAGGGACATGACTCGCCAGATGACCTTGCGAGGACGCAAGGGCAAGCCCGGCCGCATCAGCTTCGTCGGCTCCGGGCCCGGTGATCCGGGCCTGCTGACGACGCGCGCCCGCGCGGTACTGGCCAATGCGGCCCTGGTCTTCGTCGACCCCGATGTGCCCGAAGCGGTGCTCGCGTTGGTCGGCTCCGAACTGCCCCCGCCGTCGGGACCGCTGCCTGCCGAGACGACGGAGCCCCGTGATCCCGCGTCGCCGGATGCGCCCGCCGAGGCGGCCGAGCCCGCCATCCCCGGCGGCCCGGACATCCGGCCAGCGCTCGGGGATCCGGCCGAGGTCGCCAAGACACTGGCCACCGAGGCACGCACCGGGGTGGACGTCGTCCGCCTGGTCGCCGGCGACCCGCTGTCGATCGACGCCGTCATCACCGAGGTCAACGCGCTGGCACGCACCCAGCTCACCTTCGAGATCGTTCCCGGGCTGCCGGACACCTCGGCCGTGCCGACCTACGCGGGCCTGCCGCTGGGCTCGTCGCACACCGTCGCCGATGTCCGCGATCCGCAGGTGGATTGGGCCGCACTCGCCGCCGCCCCCGGGCCGCTGATCCTGCACGCGACCGCGTCGCACCTGCCCGAGGCCGCGCGCACACTGATCGAATTCGGTCTGGCCGAGGGCACGCCCGCCGTGGTGACCGCCAACGGCACCACGTGCGCGCAGCGCTCCGTCGAGACCACGCTGGCCGGCCTCCTGGACAAGGCCGTGCTGGACAAGCCTGCCGGCGTGGAGCCGTCCGGCCCGCTGACCGGCACGCTCGTCGTCACGATCGGCCGGACCGTGGCCAACCGCGCCAAGCTGAACTGGTGGGAGAGCCGCGCCCTGTACGGCTGGACCGTGCTGGTGCCGCGCACCAAGGACCAGGCGGGCGAGATGAGCGATCGGCTCGTCGGCCACGGCGCGCTGCCGATCGAGGTGCCGACCATCGCGGTCGAGCCGCCGCGCAGCCCGGCCCAGATGGAAAGGGCCGTCAAGGGTCTGGTCGACGGTCGGTTCCAGTGGGTCGTGTTCACCTCCACAAATGCGGTGCGCGCGGTGTGGGAGAAGTTCAACGAGTTCGGCCTGGACGCTCGCGCGTTCTCCGGCGTGAAGATCGCCTGCGTCGGCCAGGCCACCGCCGACCGGGTCCGCGCTTTCGGGATCAACCCCGAGCTGGTGCCCACCGGCGAGCAGAGCTCGCTGGGCCTGCTCGACGAGTTCCCGCCGTACGACGACATTTTCGACCCGGTGAACCGCGTGCTGTTGCCGCGCGCGGACATCGCCACCGAGACGCTGGCCGAGGGGCTGCGCGAACGGGGCTGGGAGATCGAGGACGTCACGGCCTACCGGACGGTGCGTGCCGCGCCGCCGCCGGCGCACACCCGCGAGATGATCAAGACCGGTGGCTTCGACGCGGTGTGCTTCACGTCGAGCTCCACGGTGCGCAACCTGGTCGGTATCGCCGGGAAGCCGCACGCACGCACCATCGTGGCGTGCATCGGACCGAAAACTGCTGAGACTGCAGCTGAATTCGGATTGCGCGTGGACGTGCAGCCGGAGGTGGCCGCGGTCGGGCCGCTCGTCGAGGCGCTGGCCGAGCACGCCGCCCGGTTGCGGGCCGAGGGCGCGCTGCCACCGCCGCGGAAGAAGAGTCGCCGCCGCTAACCGCAAGGACGGTCATGCCCTACCCGAGTCATCGTCCGCGGCGGCTACGGTCCACGCCGGCGCTGCGCCGGCTGGTGTCCGAAACGTCTTTGCAGGCGCGCCAACTCGTGTTGCCGATGTTCGTCGCCGACGGCATCGACGAACCACGGCCGATCGCTTCCATGCCCGGAGTCGTTCAGCACACCCGGGATTCGCTGCGCCGAGCGGCCGCTGACGCCGTCGACGCCGGTGTCGGCGGGCTGATGCTCTTCGGCGTGCCCCGCGATGAGGACAAGGACGCGCGCGGCTCGGCCGGTACCGACCACGACGGCATCCTCAATGTCGCGCTGCGCGATCTGTCCGCCGACCTCGGCGACGCCACGGTGTTGATGGCCGACACCTGCCTCGACGAGTTCACCGACCACGGGCACTGCGGCGTCGTCGACGACCGCGGCAGAGTGGACAACGACGCGACCAACCGGCGGTACGTCGAATTGGCTGTGGCGCAAGCCGATTCGGGTGCGCACATGGTGGGGCCCAGCGGCATGATGGACGGGCAGGTGGCGGCCATCCGCGAGGGGCTCGACGCTGCCGGTCACCTCGACACCGCGATCCTGGCCTACGCGGCGAAATTCGCGTCCGGGTTCTACGGCCCCTTCCGCGACGCGGTGTCATCGAGCCTGCAGGGTGATCGCCGGACCTACCAGCAGGAGCCGGGCAACGCGCGCGAAGCGCTGCACGAGGTCGACCTGGACATCGACGAGGGCGCCGACATCATCATGGTCAAACCCGCCATGTCCTACCTCGACATCGTCCGGGCCGCTGCGGACCGCTCACCCGTTCCCGTTGCCGCATACCAGGTGTCGGGGGAGTACTCGATGATCTGCGCGGCCGCCGACAACGGCTGGATCGACCGGGACACGGTCGTGCTCGAGTCGCTGACCGGCATCGTGCGGGCCGGCGCCGACATCGTGCTGACGTACTGGGCCGCCGACGTGGCCCGCCGCCTGTCATGACGGAATCCACCCCGACCCGGCCGCCTGATGTGGACACGGGCTTCTGGCTGTGGGTGCTGGCGCTGCCGCTGATGACGGCTGGGTTCGTCGTCGACCTCGTGTCCGGTGAACAGCGGGTGAGTGGGCTCATGCTGGCGATCGCCCTCGTCTTTCTCGCCGTGCTGGTGTCGGTGGTGGCGACGTTCCTCGTCCTGCTGCGCCACGGCTACCGGTGGACACGCACCTGCCTGACCGGCGGGGCGATCGCCACCGTGGTGTTCTCGGTCAGCGAGCTGTTCACCGTCGACCGTCCCGAGGTGGCGGCCCTGATCTACGCGGCCGTGGTGATCGTCGGCTCTGTACTCGTGTGCGGCGGTGTGTTTCTGCTCCACCGCAAGGACGCCCACGACTTCTTCACCCGGTGATTGGCTACCCTGACCTCGATGCCGACCCCCGCTTCCCGCCCCCGCCTCGTCGACGCCGCGTTCTGGTGCTTCATGGGTGGCGCGGTCCTCATGATCGTCGGCGGGCTGATGTCGGCGACGGCGACGTTCGACGCCGCCCGGCTGGCGATCCCCGCCGACGTGAGTGACGAGCGCGTCCGCAACTACCTGACGGTGTACCGCCTGATCGGCGTCGGCTCCGTCGTGGCCGCCGCAGCCCTGGCTTTCCTCGCAGGCAAGGCGCGCGGCGGCGACAGCCGGTTCCGGATGGCCACGCTGGGTCTGGCGTTCGCGGTGGTGGCGGTTGTGCTGCTGTTGGCCGTGGGGCTCGGGGTGGGGCAGCCGCTGATCCTGGTCGCTGCTTTGCCCGTGCTGGTCGGCGCAGCATTGATGACGCGACCCTCGGCTCGCGCCTGGTACGACCGTGCGCCCGAGGGGAAGGACCTGCCGTGACCGAATCCGCCGCATCGCCGCCGACGAGCGAGGTGCTGTTCTACGAGCAGGGCGCCAGCTGGCTGTGGGTGCTCGCCGGCCCGGGCGCCGGCGTCGCCATGGCGCTGATCCAGCTGTCGGCGGGCTACTTCCAGTGGCTGATCCCGATCGTCTTCTTCCTGCTCGTGACGTTCTTTCTCAGCATCCAGGTCAAGGCGGCGCGTATCCACACCTCGGTCGAGCTCACCGCGGACACGCTGCGTCAGGGCACGGAGACCACGCGGACCGCGGAGATCGTGCGGGTCTATCCCGAGGCGGAGGGGGCCGAGGCGCCGAAGTGGCAGTACGCCCGCGCGCTGGGTGAGCTCACGGGTGTGCCGCGGGGCCGCACCGGGATCGGGTTGCGGCTGGCAGGCGATCGCACCGCGCAGGCATGGGCCCGTAAGGACAAGCAGCTGCGGGCGGCCCTGACCAACCTCATCGAGGAGCGCATCCCGCCGGAGAAGACGTCGTGACGGGCCGTCGCACCGTCGTCGCGCTGACGTTGGCGGTGCTGGCCGTGGTCGGGTGCGTGGTCAGCTGGCTCGCGGCCAGCCGGACCGTGGTCGTCGCGCCGGTACTCGACGGGCAGCCCTCGACCACGTCGGTCGTCTATTACGCGCCCTTGCTGACTCTGTCGCTGCTGCTGGCGACGGTCGCCGGCGTGCTGGTTGTGTTCGCGGTGGCGTGGAGGCGTGCCCAGCGCACGCCAGCCCCCGCCCCCGCTGCCCCAGCCGCTCCAATCCCCGCGGACTAGCGTTCCCGGCTGCTGGCGGGCCCGGATCGCAGCCCTGGCTTCTCTCTCGGCGCTGACCGCTGTGCGCCTCACCACACCCGCTTGGTACAAAGTGCAGAATTTGTAACACTGTTCCCATGACCGAGTTGGCGCACCAGACCGAACCCCTCGACGACGCGCTGCCCCTGGGCCCGGGCTCGCTGGTGTGGAAGTACTTCGGCGACAACCGGATGTACCTGATCGGTCCGCGCCCAGCGGTGCTGCAGAACATGCTGGCCGAACTCGGTCAGGGCGTATACGACCATTCGACGTTCTTCGCCGACACCGCCGAGCGGCTGCGGCGCACCATCCCGCCGATCTTCAACACCGTCTACGGCTCAGAGACCGACAACGCCGGCATCCAGGTCCGGGACTTCCACCATCACGTCAAGGGCGAGCTTCCCGGTACCGACCGTCGCTACCACGCGCTCGATCCGGACACCTACTTCTGGGCGCACGCGACATTCGTCGAGCAGATCTATTACTTCGCCGACACCTTCGTGAAGCGCCTCAGCCCTGCCGAGCGCGAGCAGATCTGGCAGGAATCCAAGACCTGGTATCGCCGCTACGGCGTCAGTGACCGGCCGATGCCCGCCACCTACGCCGACTTCGAACGCTACTGGGACACCATGGTGGAGCGCGTCGTCGTCGCGCACCCGTCGGCGAAGTACGGCGTCGGCTACGTCACCAAAGGGTTTCCGAAACCGAAGGCCGTGCACCCCGTGGTGTGGCGGCTCGTCGCGCCGATCTTCAACCCCCTCGCCGCGTTCCTGACCACCGGCGGTCTCCCGCCGCGCGCCCGCGAGCTGCTCAACCTGCCGTGGTCGGACCGTCAGGAACGGCGCTACCAGCGGTTCGCGGCGTTCTGGCGATCCCGCCCGGTCACGTGGACATGGGATCATCTGCCGATGCGAGTGCGCTACACCGGATATGCGCTCAAGGGCTATGCCCGCGGCTGACGCCACGGCCCAGATCCTCGACGCGGCCCTCGTCGAGTTCGAACGGCATGGCTACCGTCGTGTCGCGCTCGACGACGTCGCCCGCCGCGCCGGCGTCAGCCGCACCACCATTTACCGGCGCTTCGCCAACAAGGACGAGCTCGTGGGTGCGGTGATCGAGCGGGAAAACATCAGATTGTTCGGCCACATCGCTTCGGAGCTGAAAAAGATTGCGCCGCAGGACAATTACTATGTCGAGGCGTTCACGCTGTCGATCATGGAGTTCCGCAATCACCGGGTGCTGCACGGCCTGGTCCTCGACGATCCCGCGTTGGCTCTCGAGCTGGCCGGCCGGTACCACCGCGCTGCGATCGCGCGGATGATCGACGCGTTGCAGCAGATCTTTCCGCCCGGCTTCGCCGAGCGCATCGGAGCTGAGGCCGTCGAGGACTTCGCCGACTGCATCCTGCGGTACGCCGAGATGGTGCTGCTGCTGCCCAGTGCGCAACCGCTCCAGACCCCGGACGACATCCGCGCGTTCGCTCGCCGGCACTTCCTGCCGAGCGTGCCCGCCGCGCTACGTGGTGCGCTCGTCTGAGCGACACCCGCTGTTTCGTTGCTCACACTTTCGGGCAGTCCCATGGCCATGAGCGCCGAAGACACCAGCACCGAGCAGCGGTCCCCCGACGACACCCCGGACGTCGAACTCGAGCACGTCACCGAGACGCCGGACCCCGACAACCAGGAACTCACCGAGAAGCCGGAAGTCACCGACGAGCATCGGGAGAAGGCCAAAGAGATGGCCGAGGCCTACAAGGAAGAGAACCTGCAGACCACCACCCTGCCGGGGAGCAGCGGCACGGTGTCGGGCACCTCGGTCACCGACTGGGTGGACGACGAGGACAAGGGCAAGATCGAGACCAGCGCCGACATCGGCAACGTCGAGTACCGCAACACCGACGAGTTCAAGAAGAAGCTCGAAGGCTGACGCTTCCGTCGCCACGCGCGACGCGCTTGCCTAGGCTGGACTGTCGTGACACCTCTGGCACAGATCGCCCCCGCCTTCGTGGACATGGCGCACTCGATCGTGTGGGCCTCGGTGGCCACCGTCGACGCGGACAGCAAACCCCGTACCCGCATTCTGCATCCGATCTGGGAGTGGGACGGGACTGACCTGTTCGGGTGGATCGCGACCGTGCCAAGCCCCGTCAAGCGGGCGCATCTGGCCGCCCATCCCGAGGTGTCGGTCAGCTACTGGACCACGACGCAGGACACGTGCAGCGCCGAGTGCCTCGTCGAGTGGTACACCGATGACGAGACGCGCCGTGACGTGTGGCAACGGTTCGCCACGGCGCCGCAGCCGGTGGGGTACGACCCGGCGATCATCCCGTTCTGGGCCGACGGCCCGAGCAGCGACCAGTTCGCCGTGCTGCGGTTGGCGCCCTACCGGCTGCGGGTGATGCCGGGAACGACGATGACCGCCGGCACCGGTGAGGTGCTGACCTGGCGGTCGGCGTGACCGTCCGAGACGACCGCATGGTCGACGTACGGGCGCTGCCCCCGGTTCCGCGTAATCCGCTTCCTCTGCGCGAACTCGTCAAGCTGGTCCGGCGGCTCGACACGGGCCAGGAGGTCATCCGCGACGCGGGTGGTCCCGTCACCCGTATCCAGCTGGGCCCCAGCGGCGTGGTCCCGGCGATCGTCGCGGTGATGTCCCCGGAGGGGATGCGAGATGTGCTGGGCCGCAACGATGCTGCCACGGATCGGTGCATCATCCACGACGAGGTGCGCCAGATGGCCGGGGACAGTTTGTTCGTGCTGCCCAACCAGCAGTGGCGGCCGCGTAAACGTGCGCTGCAGCCGGTGTTCACCAAGCTCAACGTCCGCACATTCGGCGGTCACATGTCCAGCGCGGCACAGGCTTTCGTGGATCGGTGGCCGGCCGGCGGCGAGGTGGACCTGGACATCGAGTGCCGCCGCGTCGCGATGCAGTCACTGGGTCGCTCGGTGCTCGGAGTCGATCTGAACGAACGCGGCGACACGATCGCCCGGTGCATGCACGTCGCGTCGTCCTACACGGCCGACCGCGCGTTGCGGCCGGTGCGGGCGCCGCGCTGGCTACCCACGCTGGCCCGGCGGCGCGCGCGCCGCGCCGTCGACGCGATGAGGCGCATCACCGACGAGATGGTGCAGGCGTGCCGGGCCGATCCGGACCGTGATGCGCCGCTGGTGCAGGCGCTGCTCGCAGCGACCGATCCGCAGACCGGACGGCCGCTGACCGACGACGAGATCGCCAACGATCTGCTGATCTTCATGCTGGCAGGTCACGACACGACCGCGACGGCGCTGACGTACGCGCTCTGGGTTCTCGGGCACCACCCAGAGATCCAGGACAGGGTGGCCGCCGAGGCAGCCGCGATCGGGGACGGCGAGTTGACCCCGGCCGACGTGTCCCGGCTCGGCTACACCGTGCAGGTGCTGCACGAGGCGGTCCGGCTGTGTCCGCCGGCCGCCGGGGTCGCGCGCGTGGCCACCCGCGACATCGAGGTGACGGGATACCGGGTGCCGGCGGGCAGCCTGGTGGCCCTCGGCCTGTACGCACTGCACCACGATCCCGACCTGTGGCCCGATCCGATGGCCTTCGATCCGGACCGGTTCAGCCCGGAGAACGTCGCCACCCGGGACCGTTGGCAGTTCCTACCGTTCCTGGGTGGCTCGCGGCCCTGCATCGGCGAGCACTTCGCCCGGCTCGAGACGACGTTGGCGCTGGCCACGGTGGTCCGCGCGATGACCGTGGAGTCACTCGACGACGACTTCGCGTGCGAGGTGCCGTTCACCACGGTGGCCAAGGGGCCGATCAGGGCCCGGTTGCGTCCCCGGACGTGAGCAGCACCGCCTGCTCGAACGGCAGCAGGGTGAACAGCGGTCGCATCCACCCCGTCACGTGCGGCGCCGCCTCGGCCTTGCTCATCACCCGGGGGTTCGTCACCGGCAATGATCGGCCGTGCCGACGCAGGGTGCCAGTGCGGTAGGACTTCCCGGACCGGCGTCCGACGTGGTGCAGGATGCCCATCGTCGGCGCCCACCCGGCCCACAACCGCTGGATCGGGTTGGTGACGTGGCGATTGAACCGCGCGAGCCACTGCGGTAACTGCATGCGTCGATCATCCGCCCGGGCCGGCCACTACACCCTGTAGTTGACCGTTTTGACCCGGCTGGGACACTGGGACCCATGAGCAGTACCGACGTCTCCGCGAAGCTCTTCGCCGATGCGGCCTCGGTCATCCCCGGCGGCGTGAACTCGCCGGTTCGTGCCTTCGCCTCCGTGGGCGGCACCCCGCGGTTCATCACCTCCGCGCAGGGCTGCTGGTTGACCGATGCCGACGGCAACCGCTACGCCGACCTGGTGTGTTCGTGGGGTCCGATGATCCTGGGCCACGCCCACCCCGCCGTCGTCGAGGCCGTGCAGCGCGCCGCCGCCGACGGGCTGTCGTTCGGGGCGCCGACACCGTCGGAGTCCGAACTGGCCCGCGAGATCATCGACCGCGTCGCGCCGGTGGAGCGGCTGCGGCTGGTCAACTCGGGTACCGAGGCGACGATGAGCGCGATCCGGTTGGCGCGCGGGTTCACCGGCCGCGCCAAGATCGTCAAGTTCTCCGGCTGCTATCACGGCCACAGCGACGCACTGCTCGCCGACGCCGGTTCGGGGGTGGCGACGCTGGGCCTGCCGTCCTCACCGGGGGTGACGGGCGCGGCCGCCGCGGACACCGTGGTGCTGCCGTACAACAACGTCGCCGCGGTCGAGGACGTCTTCGCCCGGTTCGGCGACGAGATCGCGTGCGTGATCACCGAGGCGAGCCCCGGCAACATGGGCACCGTCCCGCCGCTGCCCGGCTTCAACGCCGCGCTGCGCCGCATCACCTCCGCGCACGGCGCGCTGCTGATCAGCGACGAGGTGATGACGGGATTCCGGGTCAGCCGATCGGGCTGGTACGGCCTCGACCCGGTCGACGCCGACCTGTTCGCCTTCGGCAAGGTCATGAGCGGCGGACTGCCCGCGGCGGCGTTCGGCGGCAGCGCCGAGGTCATGGGCCGGCTCGCCCCGCTGGGCCCGGTGTATCAGGCGGGCACGCTGTCGGGGAATCCGGTCGCGATGGCGGCGGGGTTGGCCACGCTGCGCGCCGCCGACGACGCCGTCTATGCGACTCTCGACGCGAACGCCGACCGGCTGATCGGTCTCATCGCCGGCGCGTTGACCGACGCCGGTGTCGCGCACCAGATTCCGCGCGCAGGCAACATGTTCAGCGTGTTCTTCGGCGATGCCGAGCCGGTCACCGACTTCGCCTCGGCGAAGGCCACCGAGACGTGGCGCTTCCCGGCGTTCTTCCACGCGCTGCTCGACGCGGGTGTCTACCCGCCACCGAGCGCCTACGAATGCTGGTTCGTATCAACAGCTCTCGACGACGAGGCGTTCGACCGCATCGCGACGGCGCTGCCCGGTGCGGCTCGCGCCGCGGCGCAGGCGACCCGCCCATGATCGAAACGATCGTGCATGTGATGCGGCACGGCGAGGTGCACAACCCGGAGAAGATCCTCTACGGTCGGCTGCCCGACTACCACCTCTCCGAGCGGGGCCAGGCGCAGGCGCGGCGGGTGGCGGAGTGGCTTGCCGGCCGCGACATCACCCATGTGGTGGCCTCACCGTTGGAGCGGGCGCAGGAGACCGCAGCGCCCATTGCCGCCCATCACGGCCTGTCCGTCGGTACCGATGCGGAACTGATCGAATCGGCCAACGTGTTCCAGGGACAGAAGGTCTCGCCCGGTGACGGGGCCCTGCGCGATCCCCGCAACTGGTGGCATCTGCGCAATCCACGCACCCCGTCGTGGGGGGAGCCGTACACGGAGATCGCGGAGCGAATGATCCGTGCGGTGCGGCGCGCGAAAGACGCAGCCGCCGGGCACGAGGCGGTCTGCGTCAGTCACCAGCTGCCCGTCGAGACGTTGCGTCGGGCGATGACCGACAAAGCGCTGCACCACTTCCCGACTCGGCGCATGTGCAACCTCGCATCGGTCACGTCGTTCTACTTCCACGACGACGCCTGCGTGGGCTGGGGGTACGCGGAGCTGGCCGGGCAGTGAAGCGGCTGGTTGCCCTGCTGATGGCGGCGGTCGTGCTCACGGGATGCTCGACCGGCAGCGACGCCGTCGCGCAAGGGGGCAGCTTCGAGTTCGTCGCCCCCGGCGGCAAGACCGACATCGTCTACGATCCGCCGGCAGAGCGCGGCACCCCCGGTCCGGTATCGGGCCCTGATCTGATGAACACCGGTAAGACGTTGTCGCTGAGCGACTTCGACGGCAAGGTCGTGGTGCTCAACGTGTGGGGCCAGTGGTGCGGGCCGTGTCGCACGGAGATCACCGAGCTCGAGAAGGTGTATCTGGCGACCAAGGACCGCGGCGTCGCGTTCCTCGGAATCGACGTGCGCGACAACAACATCGACGCGGCACGTGATTTCGTCGTCGACCGCGGCGTGACGTTCCCGTCCATCTACGACCCGGCGATGCGCACCCTGATCGCGTTCGGCGGCCGCTACCCGACCACGGTGATCCCGTCCACGGTGGTGCTGGACCGGCAGCACCGGGTCGCCGCGGTGTTCCTGCGGGAGTTGCTGGCCACCGACCTGCAGCCGGTCGTCGAGCGGTTGGCGGCCGAGAAGTGAACGTCGCCGAGATCGCCTCCAGCGGGCCGCTTCTGATCGCCGTCGCGGTCAGCGTGCTGGCGGGTGTGGTGTCGTTCGCCTCGCCGTGTGTGGTGCCGCTGGTCCCGGGATACGTGTCATATCTGGCCGCGGTCGTCGGTGTGGAGGACTCGCCGGCCGCATCAGGATCGGCGGTCAAGGTCCGCGGGGCGCGGCTGCGGGTGGCCGGCGCCGCGGCGTTGTTCGTGGCCGGTTTCACCGCGGTGTTCCTGCTCGGCACCGTCGCGGTGCTGGGCATGACGACGACGTTGATCACCAACGAGGTGCTGCTGCAACGCCTCGGCGGTGTCGTCACGATCGTGATGGGACTCGTGTTCGTCGGGCTGGTGCCCGCGCTGCAACGTGACACCCGGTTCACCCCGCGCCAGATCTCCACGCTCGGCGGCGCCCCGCTGTTGGGCGCGGTGTTCGCGCTGGGGTGGACGCCGTGCCTGGGGCCGACGCTGACCGGGGTGATCGCGGTGGCGTCGGCGACCGAGGGCAGCAATGTCGCTCGCGGTGTGGTGTTGGTCATCGCCTACTGCCTGGGCCTGGGTATTCCATTCGTGCTGTTGGCGTTCGGGTCCGCGCGTGCGGTCACCGGGCTGGGCTGGCTGCGCCGGCACACCCGCGCCATTCAGATCTTCGGGGGCGTGCTGCTGATCTTGGTCGGCACCGCGTTGGTCACCGGCCTGTGGGGCGAGTTCGTGTCCTGGGTGCGCGATGCGTTCGTCAGCGATGTGAGGCTCCCGATCTGATGGTCACCTCCTCTGCGCGAGCAGACGCGACCTCGAGCGATCGGGGCCCCAAAAGGTCCAGTTCGCGTCTGCTCGCCCTGATTCGGAACACCTGGCGGACGCTGACGTCCATGGGCACCGCGCTGGTGCTGCTGTTCCTGCTCGCGCTGGGCGCGATTCCGGGCGCGCTGCTGCCGCAGCGCAGCCTCAACGAGACCAAGGTGGCCGAATACCTGGCCGAGCACCCGACGATCGGGCCGTGGCTCGACCGCGTGCAGGCCTTCGACGTGTTCTCGAGCTTCTGGTTCACCTCGATCTACGTGTTGCTGTTCGTGTCGCTGGTGGGCTGTCTGACGCCCCGGCTGGCCGAACATGTCCGCAGTCTGCGTGCCGAGCCGGTGGCGGCCCCGCGCAACCTGGGGCGGCTGCCCAAGCACCACACCGCGCAGGTCGACGGCGACGTCACCGCGGTGGCCGAGGCCATGGACCGGCAGCTCTCGGGGTGGCGGCGGTTCACCCGCAGCGAAGGCGCTGGTACCGAGATCTCGGCCGAGAAGGGCTACCTGCGCGAGTTCGGCAACATCGTCTTCCACTTCTCGCTGCTGGGCCTGCTCGTCGCGGTCGCGGCCGGCAAGTTGTTCAGCTACGAGGGCAACGTCATCGTCGTCGCCGACGGCGGCCCGGGCTTCTGCTCGGCGTCGCCCGCAGCGTTCGACTCCTTCCGCGCGGGCAACACCGTCGATGGCACCTCGCTGTATCCGATGTGCGTGCGGGTCAACGACTTCCAGGCGAACTATCTCGACAACGGACAGGCCACGTCGTTCCAGGCCGACATCGAGTACCAGGCCGGCGACGATCTGACGTCGGGTACGTGGCGGCCCTACCTGCTCAAGGTCAACGAGCCGCTTCGCGTCGGCGGGGACCGGGTGTACCTGCAGGGCCATGGTTACGCGCCGACATTCAGCGTGACGTTCCCCGACGGCCAGACCCGCACGCAGACGCTGCAGTGGCGGCCCGAAGACCAGATCACCTTCCTCTCCTCAGGCGCGATGCGCTTCGACCCGCCGGGCGGGACGTACTCCGACGAGCGGGATCGGCGCAAGAACCAGATCGCCATCCAGGGTCTGTTCGCCCCGACCGAGCAGCTCGACGGGACGCTGCTGTCGTCGAAGTACCCCGCGCTCAACGATCCCGCGGTCGCCGTCGACATCTACAAGGGCGACACCGGTCTGGACACCGGCCGGCCGCAGTCGCTGTTCTCCCTGGACCCGCGCATGATCGACCAGGGTCGGCTGACCAAGGTCGCGCGGGTCAACCTGAGCGCGGGCCAGGACACCCGGCTGCCCGACGGCACGCTCGTGCGCTTCGACGGCGCGGTGCCGTTCGTCAACCTGCAGGTGTCCCACGACCCCGCTCAGGTCTGGGTGTTGGTGTTCGCGATGACGATGATGGGCGGGCTGATCGTCTCGCTGGTCATCCGTCGCCGCCGCGTCTGGGTGCGTCTGACGCGCGGGCCGGCGGGTACCGTGAACGTCGAGCTCGGCGGGCTGGCGCGGACCGACAACTCGGGCTGGGGCGACGAGTTCGAGCGCCTCACGGCGAAGCTGCTCTCCGCTGCGCAGGGCAGTGCCGACGGCACGACAGCGTCCACAGAGAAGGAAACGGATCGGGCATGAACACCACCCACATCGATCTCGGGCTGGCCCGCTACTCCGATTGGGCGTTCACGTCATCGATCGTCGTGCTCGTGGTGGCCCTGCTGCTGCTCGCAGTCGAGCTGGCCTACAGCCGCGGGCGCCAGGTCGAGCATCGTGATCTGGTGGCCGCGGGGTCGGTGACCGGTGACGGGCCCGGGCGGGTGTTCGACGCGCCGCGGCGGCCGTTCGACGAGCGCATCGGGTCGGCGGGCCTGGCCCTGGTCTACGTCGGCATCGGACTGCTGCTCGCCTGCATCGTGCTGCGCGGGTTGTCCACGGCACGGGTGCCGTGGGGCAACATGTACGAGTTCATCAATCTGACCAGCTTCTGCGGCCTGGTCGCGGGTGCGGTGGTCCTGCGCAAACCTCAGTACCGGTCGCTGTGGGTGTTCGTGCTGGTACCGGTACTGATCCTGCTGACCGTGTCGGGCAAGTGGCTGTACTCCCACGCCGCGCCCGTGATGCCGGCGCTGCAGTCCTACTGGCTGCCCATCCACGTGTCGGTCGTGAGCATCGGCTCGGGGGTGTTCCTGGTGGCCGGTGTGGCGAGCATCCTGTTCCTGCTCAAGATGTCCCCGCTGGGAGATGCCGGGCGCACCGACACCATCGGCCGCATCGTGGCGCGGCTGCCCGACGCCCAGACGCTCGACCGCATCGCGTATCGCACCACGATCTTCGCGTTCCCGATCTTCGGCTTCGGCGTGATCTTCGGCGCGATCTGGGCCGAGGAGGCGTGGGGCCGCTACTGGGGCTGGGACCCCAAGGAGACGGTGTCGTTCATCGCGTGGGTCGTCTACGCGGCGTACCTGCACGCCCGGTCGACGGCCGGCTGGCGCGACCGCAAAGCCGCCTACATCAACGTCGTCGGCTTCGTCGCGATGGTGTTCAACCTGTTCTTCATCAACCTGGTCACGGTCGGGCTGCACTCCTACGCCGGCGTGGGGTAGGAACGATCGGGTGGTGACCGATACGCCAGGAAGCTTTCGCACGCAGCACCGGTTCTCCGATCCGATGGCCGAGGTGCCCGCGGAGTGGACGGCACCGACGCCACCCCGGGGATTGCCGCCGGTGACCGCCGCACCAGAGCAGGCCGGCTCTCACACCCCCGACCCGCCGCCATATCTGGACCTGTCGACCGTGGCCCTGCTGGGCAAGGCGCGCAAGGGTCCGTCGACGGGGTGGCGCAAGTGGCTGTACCGCAGTTCGGGGGGTCTGGTCGACGCGGGGGAGAGCCCCCGCGCTGTGCGGCACGACCAATTGGTGGCGCAGGTGCAGACGCCGCTGCGCAGCTGCTATCGGATCGCGATGTTGTCTCAGAAGGGCGGGGTCGGCAAGACGACCATCACCGCGACGCTGGGCGCCACGTTCGCCAGCACCCGTGGCGACCGCGTCGTCGCCGTGGATGCGAACCCGGATCGGGGCACCTTGAGCCAGAAGGTGCCGTTGGAGACGGCCGCCACTGTGCGGCACCTGTTGCGCGACATCGAGGGCATCGACTCCTACAGCGATGTGCGGCAGTACACCTCGCAAGGTGCCAGCCGACTGGAAGTGCTCGCGTCCGAGAGTGATCCGGCGGTGTCGGTGGCGTTCAGCGCCGAAGACTACGGGCGCACGCTGGACGTGCTCGAGCGGTTCTACAGCGTGGTGCTCACCGACTGCGGGACAGGCATGGTGCATTCGGCGATGTCAGCCGTCCTCGACAAGGCCGATGCGTTGGTGGTGATCAGTTCCGGTTCGGTGGACGGGGCGCGCAGCGCCTCGGCGACGCTGGACTGGCTCGACGCGCACGGGCGAGAGGACTTGGTGCGCACCTCGATCGCGGTGATCAACGGAGCGCGGCCACGGTCGCGGCGCAGCGATCGGAAAGTCGATCTGGACAAGGTCGTCGACCATTTCACGCGGCGTTGCCGGGCGGTCTGCCAGGTGCCGTTCGATCCTCACCTCGAAGAGGGCGCCGAGGTCGATCTCGCCCGGCTGCGTCCGGCAACCTCGGAAGCGCTTCTGGAATTGGCCGCGACAGTGGCACAAGGCTTTCCGGGCGTGCGCCAGCCGACGCTCGGCTGAGGAGTCAGGACCGGGGTCGGTCGTCGCGCGGGGTGATGCGCCGCAGGAAATCGGGATCGTCGTCGGGTCCGATGGTCCGCGTGCGCGGGCGCTGGGCAGACATCCGGGCCACCCGCCAGCCGACGTAGACCAGAGCGGCCAGCACGAGAATCAGGAGCAAATAGGCCACGAAAAAAACCTCCTTCGTGCCAATATACGCGCCCTCGGTAGGCTCGGACCGTGACTGACGAACGGCCCCGATCCCGCCTGCTGCTCGACGTCGCGGCGTACGTCGCGGCCCGTCTCGTCCTCGTCGTCGTGGTCGCCGCGGTGATCCTCGGTATCGGAGCGCTGATCGGCCTGCGTGACTTCCCGGTGGTGGTGGCATTGATGTTCGCGATCGTCATCGCCCTGCCGCTGGGCATCTGGTTGTTCGCCCCGCTGCGTCGGCGGGCCACCGAGAGCATCGCTGCCGTCGACGAGCGTCGCCGAGCCGAGCGGGCCCAGCTGCAGGCTCGGCTGCGCGGTGACAACACGGCGGGGCCCGGGGCTGCCTGACCGGTCCGCAGCAAACTCTTTGCGAATACTCCCCGCGAGACGTGGGTAACCCACGTCACATGAGCCAGCACGATCTCATGCCCCGGCACCCGGGTCTGGGTGCCGTGGGAAGTAGCGACGCGGGGGAAGCGGCAGCGCTGTACCAGCGCTGGATCAAGGAATTGTGGGCCGGCAGGACCGTTGCCGCCGAGTTGGTGTCTGCGGATTTCGTCGGCCACTGGCCCACCCACGACGTGCAGGGGCCGGAGCAACTCCAGGCGATCGTCGACGACACCCGCAAGCGGTTGCGCGAACTGCTGTTCGTCATCGACGTCGGACCGCTGATCGACGGGGACATGGTGGCGGCCCGCTGGATCAGTACCGGGGCCACCCGGTCGGGTCCGGCGCGGTTCACCGGCAACGACCTCCTGCGGGTGGCCGACGGCAAGATCGTCGAGTACTGGGCGGGGACGTCGGCTGCCTAACGCGGTGCCGCGTCGGTGAGGAGTCGCTGCAGCGCGTCGAGGGGGTCACCCTGACCCGGGTCGAGACGACGGGTCTGCGGGGATTCCTGCGACGGTGCGGCACCTGTCACGGGTGCCGGAGCGGCCGACGCGGGTGGCGGTGGTGGGGGCGCCGGCGGTGCCACAGCACCGAGATTCTGCAGCTTCGCGGCAATGCGCGCGGCGGCGTCTTCCCGCACCGCCCGGCGATCGGCGTCGGGGTCGTCGTTGCCCGCGAAGCAGCCCGTCGGTGCACCGTCGATGACGGCCAGTGCGCCGGCGTACCGCTCGCGTGCGGCATCGAGCCGCGCTTCCCACGCCGCGACATCGCCCTGTCGTTCCCGTACGAGTTCCAGGTTCACCCGCACCGCGCACGACCGGTCACCGGTGGTGCGCCCCAGCGACTCCGAGAACTCGGCGTCGGCGTCGGCGAGCCGGTCCTGCAGGACCGCGAGCGCGCCCGCGGCGGAATGGGTCGTGGCCGGCTGGATCACGCCGAACCTCTGCAGCACCGCGACGTCGTCGGCAAGCGCTCCGACGGCACCGGACGCGTAGTTCTCCTGCGCCGAGCGCCCGGCGACGACGACGGAGATCAGCGCGCCTGCGACGACGAGCGCGAGCGCTGACGGCAGGGCCGACAGCAGCATGAGGCGCCGTCGCTGCCGCAGCCGTGCGGGCCGTGGACCGCCGGTCATGTCAGCACCTCCCGAGCCGTCGACCGGGCACGCCGCACATCCCTGACCGACCAGCCGATCTCGACGAGCAGCAGGCCCGACGCGACGAGAGAGAGAAGCCAGTAGAACTCGTCGCGCCGCTCACCGACGACGCCGTCCGCGGGTGGGGACTCCGACGGCCCGGCGGTGGTCGGGAGCGGCTGACCGGGAGTCCGTGTCGACATGCCGACGCCGAGATCGTCGGCGACACCGCGCAACCGCTGTTCGCCGAGAACGTCCGAGCCATACCCGAACACCTGACCGCCGTCGATCCGGCCGACATCGAACTGCCCCTGGGGGGCGGTGGATTGCGGAGCCCCGGAGCCGAAGTAATACACCAGGCTGTCCGAGCCGGGATACTGCTGGGCTGCTGAGATCAGCTGGTAGCGAAGCACTGTCGCCGCGGCGGAAGCGTTGACCTGGTCGGCGTTGTCGCCAGGCGCGGGCTCGAGCGCAGAGACGACGGGCCGCAGGCTGAAGGTGTCCGCCGACAGCGGCCAGTCGACGGCAGGGCGGTCGGCGAACGAGATCAGCGCGAACCGGGCGCCGGGGTTTGTCTCGATGACGGCCTGGATGTCGTCGCGGATACCCGCAATCCGGGGCCGACCGTCGACGTCCGGGATGGCCGAATCCGCGGAACGGTCGACCACGAGGTAGATGTTCTCGCCGCCACGGGTGGACGACGGAGGGCGCGCCTCTGAGCGCAGCCCCGCGGCCGGCCGCGCTGCGGCCACCAGCAGGAGTGCCATGGCCGCGGTCACCAAGAACCACCGCAGCGGCGCCCATCCGCCGGCTTTGATCGCGGGCCATGCCGACAGCGCGCGCAGGATCGCCAGCACCGCGGCGACCGCGGCCAACACCAGCGGGGGTAGTACCGGGTCGAAGGTCATCGCCGCACCGCCAGCAGGGAGACCGCGAGGAGCCCTGCGAGCGCGAGCCCGCCGACGAGGACGACGGTGGGCGAGTCGCGTCGTTGGTCGGCGTCGCCGGGCGCGCCTGCGCGGATGGCGTCGAGCTGACCGTCGAGGGCCGCGGTGTCGAACCGGACGAAGGTGCCGCCGCTGGCTCGCGAGATGGCGGCCAGCGCGTCGGTCTGATGCCCGGCCGTCGCGACGGCGTTGACCTGGATGCCGCCGCGACGGGCCATGTCGATCGCCTGCTCGTCGGTGAACAGCGACGGCCTGTCGTCACCGGGCGCCCGCAACGATCCCGGCCCCAGATAGATCACCGAGCGGCGGGTGTCGCCGGGCGTCTGGAAATCGGGGAATCCCGTCATGCACAGCGACAGAACGTCGGCGACGGTCGGTGCGTAGTCGGCGTATTCGACTGCGCCGGTGAACGATTCGAGGCGCGGCGGGTCCGGTACGCGACTGGCGTCGGCGTACTCACCGAATCTACCTGCGGCGAACTGGTAGTCGCGGGTGAGCGGCACGAGCCGGCGGTCGGTGGAGGTGAGTCCGATGCGCTGGGTGCCAAAGGTCAGTGTCTGGCGTGCGAAGTAGCCGAGGAATCGCCCGGTCGCCGGATCGGTGACAGGTTGGCCGACGCAGAGCATGATGTCGTCACGAGGACCGCTGCCGGTGTCGACCGGTGCGGTCGGCCGGGCGGACGCCAGGATCGTCGTCGCGAACAGCAGGATCAGAAGCGCGACCGCGATCGCCGTCACCCGGGTCTGTCGCCGCACCACCGCGCGGTACTCGGGCAGCCGAGTGAGACGGGCGGTGTGGGCCAGCGGTTCTCGGCGTTGCGCCGCGCGGGGTGTGGGTATCACCAGCGCAGCTGCGACGACGAGTGTCACCACGACTGCGCCGAGGGCCGGGATGGCCCACCAGGTCAGACCCATGAGCGGATCACGTCCTCGGTGTCGGCGCCGAGCCTGTCGATGTCAGCGGTCGACGCCGCACTGAACTGGGCGTCGCCGAGTGCTTCGAGGATGGGCGCGGCCGCAGCGAGATCACTGGCGGCAATGTCTTTCAGCTGCATGAACTGGGCGCGGCGGCCGGTGGCCTGGTGCAGGAACGTCCGCAGCGTCCGGCTCAGTGCAGCACTGGCGGCGACGTCGGTGAGCTCACCCACGCGGTGCTGCCGGACGATGGTGTGGACCCGGCGCGCGAAGCGCTGTCGCAGCAGCCGGGCGTGCGCGTCACGCACCACGGGCATGGTGCGCAATTGTCGGGACGGGAGCGTCGACACGACGATGGCGGCGTACCAACCGAATACGGCCAGGATCAAGGCCAGCCCCAGCCACAGCCACCACAGTGAGAAACCGGGTGGACCGCTGACGAAGCGCAACAGGTCATCCGGCACGGGAGCGCACTCTCGTCAATTCGCCGACACGCGAACGCAACTCGACGCTGCTCGCCACTCGCACATGCGGTATCGCGTGCTCGGTCAACATCTCGGCAAGGCGCTGCCGGCGCCGATGTTCGGCCCGCTCGTAGGCGGCGATCACGCGGGGATCGGCTGCGGCCGTCGCGAGCACCGGGCGGCCGGTGCCGACGTCGTAGCCGCCGTGGCGACCCACCTCCGTCGGCGCGCGGTCGGCGACCATGGCCCACAGCAGATCGTGGCGACCGGACAATCGGCTCACCACGTCGGCGAGCCGCTCGTCGACGTCGGGTTCGTCGGAGACCACGACGATGAGCAGCGGATGGCGGTAATGTGTTGCCACATACTGCAATTGGCAGGTGATGTCACTGGCGGCGCGCTCACTTCCCGCGTCGTGGTAGCGGTGCAGCATGCTCTCGACGTGCGTTTCACCGCGGCGCAGCCGGATGTTGACGCTGCCGCGGGAATCGCCGAACACCATCCCGATCTCGTCCGAGCGGCCGAGGGTGATCAGTCCGATCGCGCCCGCGATGAGCCCGGCGACATCGCACTTGGCTTCTCCGCTCGGAGTGAGAGCGGTCATGTCACGGCCGGTGTCGGCCACCAGCAACACCTTGTGATGCTTCTCGGAGACGAAGCGCTTGATCAGCACGTCACCGGAGCGCGCCGAGGCCTTCCAGTCGATGTCCCGGACATCGTCACCGGGAACGTAGGGCCGCAGCTCGTCGAATTCGAGGGTGCGGGTGTGCAGCAGTGCGTGCCGGCCGCCGTCGAGCATGCCGCGGGTGTCACCGCCGAACAGTGACCGGACCCTGGTGAGGTGCTTGCCCATCGCCGCGCCCCGCTAGGGCACCCGCACCGCGCCCAGCGCCGCGTCGATGACCCGGCCGGGCGTGACTCCGGTGCTGGCCGCCTCGAAACTGAGGATCAATCGGTGCTGCAGGACGCGGTGCGCCAAGTCGGCGATGTCGCCGGGGAGGACATGGGTGCGGCCCGACAGCAGCGCCAGCGCCCGCGCCGCGGTGCACAGCGCGATGGTGGCGCGTGGGCTCGCCCCGTACTCGACGACTCGGGCCACGTGCGACGGGAGGTACTTCTCCGCGTCACGGGTGACGCCGACCAGGCGGCTGGCGTAGAGCATCAACTCGCGGCTGAGGTGTACCTCGGCCGCGACGCGCTGGACGTGCCTGATGTCCTCGAGCGTGGCGACGGGGCGGGTCCGGTGTCCGCGGTCGTAGAGCCCGGTGTCGCGGCGGATGAGCACCTCGACCTCTTCTTCGGGCGAGGGGTACCTGACGATCTCCTTGATCAGGAACCTGTCGGTCTGGGCCTCCGACAGCGCGTAGGTGCCTTCCTGGTCGACGGGGTTCTGCGTGGCGATGACAAGGAATGGGTCGTCGATCGGATACACGGTGCCGGCGATGGTGGTCTGCCGTTCCTCCATCGCCTCCAGCATCGCGCTCTGGGTCTTGGCGCTGGACCGGTTGATCTCGTCGAGCAGCACCACATTGGCGTGCACGGGACCGAGCTGGGTGACGAACGACGCCGTTGACGCGTCGTAGATCTGGAGGCCGATGATGTCGCTGGGCAGCAGGTCGGGCGTGCACTGGATGCGGCGGAACCGGCCGTCGATGGATTCGGCGATCACGCGCGCTGCGGTGGTCTTGGCCAGCCCGGGGACGCTTTCGAGCAGCACGTGGCCGCCGGTCAGCAAGCCGACGAGCAGCGATTCCCGCAGGTGTTCCTGGCCGACCACCTTCGCGGAGAACGCCGCCGACAGCGCGGCCACGACTCGCTGGGCCTCGGCGGTGTCGTGCGGAACGGGGGCAGCAGTCATCCCGCCACATGTACCACCGCGACCGGACCGGCAAACGGACCTGGCGTCAGCCGAGCGTCAGCGCCGCGGCCACCAGCACGGACCACACCAGCATCGTCAGGCCGGTGTCGCGCAGTACGGGGATCAGATCGCGGCCGCCCAGCCCGGCGCGCACCGGTCGGGTCGCGCGGACGGCCAGCGGGGTCGCGAGGAACCCGGCCCCGCACGCCGGCGTCGCGATGAAGCACAGCACCAGCGTGAGGAGCACCCACACCATCAGCAGCGCTTGGTAGAACACCCGGGTCCGCGCATCGCCGAGGCGCACCGCGAGGGTGATCTTGCCCGTCTGCGCGTCGGTCGGGATGTCGCGCAGGTTGTTGGCCACCAGCACCGCCGAGGACAGGCATCCCATCGCGACGGCGCACGCCGCGCCCACCCAGTCGACGCGCAGTGCCTGCGTGAACTGCGTGCCCAGTACCGCGACCAGGCCGAAGAAGACGAACACCGCGATCTCGCCGAAACCGAGGTAGCCGTAGGGCTTCGAGCCTCCGGTGTAGAGCCACGCACCCGCGATGCACGCGGCGCCGACGGCGATCAGCCACGGCGCGGAGAACCACGCGAGCACCAGCCCGGCGACCGCGCCGACGGCCAGGCTCACCATCGCGGCCGTCAGGACCGCGCGCGGCGCCGCGAGCTTCGATCCGACCAGCCGCAGTGGCCCCGCCCGCACGTCGTCGGTGCCCCGGATGCCGTCGGAGTAGTCGTTGGCGTAGTTGACCCCCACGATCATCCCGACCGCGACGAGCAACGCCAGCAACGCTTTCCACCACGACGCCGCGCCGAGCCAGGCGGCGGCCCCGGTGCCGGCGATCACGGGTGCGACGGCGTTGGGCAGCGTCCGCGGACGTGCCCCTTCCACCCACTGCCCGAATGTCGCCACGAGCTCAGTCTTGCAGGTGCCGACCGTGGCAGACTGAGCGCATGGACGACCGACTCAGCAAGGGCGAGATCCGCAAGGACGTGGTGCAGGAGATCGTCGGTGCGGGTGCCACGGCAGTCGGCGACGTCGCCTCGATCATCACCACCGCGGTGCGCGATGTGGCGAACGCGATCGGTGGTTTCGCGACGGACGTCTTCGAGATCCGTGACGGCGCGCGCCGCGCCGCGCAGCATCACGTCGACGAGGAGTGACGCTCACCTCTCCGGACGTGGGCCGCGACTGCTGATACCCCACTGCGGCGACCGGGTGGTGGTACGCGCGTAGCGGTCCTGCACGGGCGAGGACACCCGCACGCTGCCCCAGTCGATCTCGGGGTGCCCGACGACCCGGCTCGGGATCTCGCCGAGCGACGCGATGTCGTCGATCCCGGCGAAGGTACCCCCGATCGCCGCGTTGCGATCGTCGGTGAGCCACGGCCGCGGTGACTCGATCACCGTGCGCGGCATCTGCGCCACCCCGCCGGAGACCACGGCGAGGTTGTGTACGCACGGGAACAGGAAGGCTTGCGGCCAGCTCAGGAGCACCGGGCCGTTGTCCGCGAGAAAGGTGGTCAGCGGAACCGTCGAGCGCAGTCGCGGACCGGTGAAGGCCAGCCATCCCTGTTCGTCGGTGCGGCCGTCGGAGGCGTGGATGCGGACTCGGTCCGAGCCGGCGGGCACGTCGGCGGCATCGATGCCGATGGACCGCCACAGCGGCTTGTCGGGCCTCTCGTCGGCTGCGGGCCGATCGACCGGAACGCGTGCACCGGTCGGCGTGACGCCGGAGTCGCCGGCGGCGCCGAACTCCAGGCTCAGTGCGTTGCCGTCGGTCATTCGACCTGAAATCGAGAGTGCGACACCGGCGTCCGGAGACAGCGGCGGCAGCGTGAACCAGGGGGTGGTGACGTCGCCGGTGGCGTCCGGACCTGTCGTCCAGCTGCCCCAGAGGTACCGCGACGCACCGGAGCCGGGGGAGTCCGGCGGGGGAGCGCCGGGATAGAAGCCCGCGCCGGTGGCGAAGCCCGCGGCTGGGAGGTCCGGTTCGGCCGCGGTGAGCACGTCGCCGTCGGGCAGGACTTCGATGTCGTCGGCCAGGCCGCACACGCGGGTGGATGCCAGGCGGTGCAGATTCGCCAGCGCCAGAGCCCCTTCAGAACGTCGCATCGGCGCCGCGGCGAACGATCCGAGGAGCACGGCCAGCACTGTGCCGAATGCGACCAGCGCGAGGACGGCCGGTCCGAAGGCCAGCAGCGTCCTCGCGGCGCGCCGGCGGACGGCTGCCACCGTCAGCGTTCCCGCGGCGAGCACCCCGATCCACAGCGCGGCGCTGTCGAGCGGCACGTCACCGGGCCGGATCGGGCTCGACGCCCACGGCAGGTCGTACAGGTTCGGTAACCACCACGCATTCGGTCCGGCGAAAGCCAGCGCGACGGTCGCGGCCAACAGCACCGATCCCAGGACACCGATGACGATCTCGCGGCGGCCGGCAGCGCGCGATCGGCGCGCCAGCACCACGATCGCGACCGTCACGAACGCCGCGAACACGCCCGCCCCGGCGCCGAAATGGTAGGACCACTTCGACGGGACCGCGGCGAACAACGCCAGCATCAGCACCAGGACGGCCGCAAGCCGCCGAGTCGCCGCGGCCGTGGGGTCGCGGCGTCGCAGGGCGAGCAGCGTCGCCAGCGGCAGCAGCGCGAGGCTGACCAGGATCGGCATCCGCTTGGCCATGCTGCCCTGCTGGTCGGCCTGCAGGAGATAGCGGTAGCGCGTCGGCTCCTCGTACCACGGGAGCGACGGTCCGAAGAAGGTGTGCCAGTCGGTGGCCGTCACTAGCGCGTCCCAGGTCTGGTCGGCGAAGATCACGGTGAGTGCGACGGCGCCCACAGCGCCCACCAGTGCGGCGACGGTCAGCCGCGAATGCGGCCCGCGCCGCGCCGCAGCGCGGAGCCGGCCGGCGAACACCACGACCGGCGCGAGGACGAGCACTCCGGTCGGGCTGATCGGCACGGTCACTGCGCAGACGAGCGCCAGCCAGCCCAGTGCGGCCGGCGTGCGCGCGCGCCAGGCGAGCGCCAGCGCGGCGGTGAATCCGAGGGCGACGAAGGACTCCGGACGCGTGCCGAGGTTGAACGGCAGCCACGCGCACAGCAGGGTCAGCGCCGCGAGAATCCGAACGCGGGCCGTCGCGGTGATGGCCGGCAGCGCGGCGGGCAGTACCCCTCGGCTGAGTACGAGCCAGGTCGCCACCGCGAGCACGGTGCTGGGCAGGCGCAGCCACAGGGGGGCCACGCTGACCTGCGTCAACGGAGCCAGCAGTTGCTGGCTGAACGCGAACGGCACTTCGGCGGCGTCCCACCACCGGTAGTAATTGCCGGGGTTCCCGGTCATCGCGGCGTGGCGGGCGATCATCGTCGCCCAGCCGTCGTCGACGGCGAGCGGGCCGATCACCGCCCACCCGCAGAAGGTGCCGATCACCGCGGCGTCGACCAGCCACAGTCGGGACCATCGGGCGGAGGGTCGCCACCGAACGCGTCGACCGGAGCGCAACAGGACCAGCGCGGTGGCAGCGGCGAGTACCTGCACGACGACCAGCCCCACCTTGATCGTCGTCGGCGTCGTCGCGAACGGGCCCGTGATTACCGCGGTCACCGAGAGGCCCTGGGCCATCGCGGGATCGAGGTCGGTGTGCATCCCGAACACGCGCGGGACGGGCTGCCCTGCGAGGAATGCGACCGTGCGGTCGGCCTGCACGACGGACACCCCCGACGGGCCGGCCTCGATGCGGACCGCGCAGTCGACCGTGCCGGACAGGGGCACACGGACCTCGACGTCGCCGATCCGTAGCACCGCGCTGTCGGTGCCGTCGGTGACCGACACACCACCGGTCCCGGTGTCGAGCACAGTGAGCGTCGTCGCCGAGGCGGTCCGCAGCGTCGCACACGGCAGCGCCGCGCTCAGCTGGTGCGGGCGGTACGGCACGACGAGCGCGGCGCTCGACACCGCCGGCTGTCCGGGGGTGGGCCAGGTGAGCGTCGTCGTCTCGGTGAGCACCGGCGCGAACGGCAGCAGGAGCCCACTCACCACACCGGTCAGGCCGATCAAGACAGCAATCCAGGTCCGAAGGCTCTGCTGGTGGGATCGCATGGCTGTCGGCCAGCCTGCCCACCCGTCGCCGCTTTTCGGAGGTGGTCGGATCGGACGTCACGCCATCGTCACCGTCGGGACGGGCGCTGCATGCACCACAATGGTCCCCAGTATCGGCAAAGACGTGAGGAGCAAGTGAGTGCTGGGTGTCATCGGTGGCAGCGGGTTCTACTCGTTCTTCGGTCCCGACGCGCGAACCGTCAACCTGGACACCCCCTACGGCGCACCGAGCGCGGCGATCACCGTCGGCACGGTCGGCGAGCACGAGGTCGCCTTCCTGCCCCGGCACGGCGTCGACCACGAGTTCTCGCCGCACACCGTCCCCTACCGGGCCAACATGTGGGCGCTGCGCGCGCTCGGTGTACGCCGGATCTTCGGTCCGTGCGCGGTCGGGAGTCTCGATCCCGCGTTCGGCCCTGGCGCGATGGTGGTGCCCGATCAGCTGGTCGACCGCACCTCGGGACGGGCCGACACGTACTTCGATTCCGGGGGCATCCACGTCGGCTTCGCCGACCCGTACTGCCCGACTCTGCGTGAGGCGGTGACGGCACTGCCCGACGTCGTCGACGGCGGCGCGATGGTGGTGATCCAGGGTCCGCGCTTCTCGACCCGGGCCGAGAGTCAGTGGTTCGCCGGGCAGGGCTTCCGGCTGGTCAACATGACCGGCTATCCGGAGTCCGTTCTTGCTCGCGAACTCGAGATGTGTTATGCCGCAATTGCTTTGGTGACGGATCTGGACGCCGGGATCGAAACGGGCAAGGGGGTGACGGCGGTGGACGTGTTCGCCGAATTCCAGCGCAACCTGGTGCCGTTCAAACAGCTCGTGCATGAGGCGATCGCGAACGTCGACTCGGAGCGCACCTGTACACACTGCCTGCCGCACGCGGGCGTCACGCTGCCGTTCGAGCTGCCGTGAGGGTGCTGCTGACCGGTGCGGCCGGCTTCATCGGCACGCGCATCCGGTCTCGACTCGCCGACGCCGGACACGACGTCGTCGCCGTCGACGCGATGCTGCCTGCCGCGCACGGAGAGGGTGCCGAATTGCCCGCGGGGGTCGAGCACGTCGACGTCCGCGACGCGGCAGCCGTTGCGCGGGTACTGGCCGGGGTCGACGTCGTCTGCCACCAGGCTGCGGTGGTCGGTGCCGGGGTGAACGCCGCAGATGCACCGTCGTACGCATCGCACAACGACCTGGGTACCGCGGAGCTGCTGGCGGAGATGTTCGCGGCGGGCTGTCAACGCCTGGTGCTGGCGTCGTCGATGGTGGTCTACGGCCAGGGCCGCTTCGTCTGCCCGGAGCACGGCGATGTCGAGCCGCAGCCGCGGCGGCGCGCAGATCTCGACGCGGGGATGTTCGACCACCTCTGTCCCGTCGGTGGCGAGCGCGTCGACTGGGCGCTGGTCGACGAGGACGCTGCGCTGCGCCCGCGCAGCCTGTATGCGGCGAGCAAGCTGGCGCAGGAGCACTACGCGCTGGCGTGGAGCGAGTCGACGGGCGGTTCGGTGGTTGCGCTGCGCTACCACAACGTCTACGGACCCGGTATGCCCCGCGACACCCCGTACTCCGGTGTCGCGGCGATCTTCCGATCCGCTCTCGAATCAGGTGATGTGCCAAGGGTTTACGAAGACGGTGGACAGATGCGGGACTTCGTCCACGTCGACGATGTCGCGGCCGCCAACGTCGCGGCGGTGCAGGCGGAGGCAGACGGGTTCGCTGCGTTCAATGTGTGCTCGGGGCGCCCGATCTCGATCCTCGACGTGGCCACGGCGTTGTGCGAGACGCGCGGTGACGTGGCCCCACTCGTGACGGGGCAGTACCGCAGCGGCGACGTGCGGCACATCGTCGCGGACCCGGCCAGGGCGGAGCGGGTGCTCGGGTTCCGCGCCGCGATCGATCCGGCTGACGGGCTGGCGGAGTTCGCGACGGCGCCGTTGCGGGGACTTCCCTCTTGACACCTGTCAAAGCCATACTGGGCCCATGAGCTCAGCGTTGTGCGACCAGTTCGGTATCGACTTTCCCCTCTTCGCGTTCAGTCACTGCCGAGACGTGGTGGCCGCGGTGACCAACGCCGGCGGTTTCGGTGTGCTGGGCGCGACGGCGTACAGCCCGTCGCAGCTGGATCGCGAGCTGGCGTGGATCGACGACGTGGTAGGCGGCAAGCCCTACGGCGTGGACCTGATCGTGCCGGCGAAGTTCGAGGGCAAAGGGGAAAAACTCTCGGGCTCTGACCTGGCCGCGCGGATCCCGCAGAGCTACCGCGATCTCGTCGACGACCTGCTGCGTGCCCACGACATCGAGCCGGAGCCCGAGCGCCGGATCGGCGGCGCGTCTCTGTCCGGCAACACTGGCCGGGAGTTGCTCGACGTCGCGCTGACGCATCCGGTGAAGCTGATCGCCAACGCGCTCGGCGTGCCGCCGGACTACATGATCGAGGCAGGAAAGGAGCGCGGCATCCCGGTCGCCGCGCTGGTGGGCGCCAAGGAGCACGCGGTCAAGCAGGTCGCCGCGGGGGTGGACCTGATCGTCGCGCAGGGCACCGAGGCCGGCGGCCACTGCGGTGAGGTCAGCACGCTGGTCGTGGTGCCCGAGGTTCTTGAGGCCATCGACGGCGCGGTCCCGGTGTTGGCGGCCGGCGGCATCGTGACCGGTCGGCAGATGGCCGGCATGGTCGCGATGGGTGCGGCCGGGGCGTGGACCGGTTCGGTGTGGCTGACCACCGAGGAGGCCGAGACGGCACCGCACACGGTGGCCAAGATGCTGGCCGCGTCCTCCCGTGACACCGTGCGCTCGGCGGGCCGCACCGGTAAGCCCTCGCGACAGCTGAAGTCGGAATGGACCGATGCGTGGCTGCCGAGCGCCGAGGGGCATCAGCCGCTGCCGTTGCCGCTGCAGTCGATGCTGTGCGAGCCGGTGATCCGCCGCGTCGATGTGCTCGCCGCGCAGGGCCATCAGGGTGCCCAGGCGCTGGCCACCTACTTCGTCGGGCAGGGCGTCGGGCTGATGAACAAGGTGAAGCCGGCCCGCGAGGTGGTCCGCGAGTTCATCGAGGACTATCTGGCCGCCGCCGACCGCCTGAGCAACTCACTGCCCGGCTGACCTGCCGCGGAATACCATTCCTGGCTGTTGCAGACCAAAAAGAACAACCCGGAACAGTATTCCGCGGTCGAATGTCAGTCGACGGCCAGCGGCAGGCGCACTTCGAAGCGCGCGCCGGTCGGCAGGTTGTGCGCCGACAGCGTGCCGCGGTGCGCCTGCACCAGCCCGGCCGCGATCGCCAAACCCAGCCCGGAGCCGCTCGGCAGTGACGAGTCGGCCCGCGGCACCCGGCTGTTCGAGCCGCGATAGGCGACGTCGAAGACCCGCGGCAGGTCGGCCTCGTCGATACCCACACCGGTGTCGTCGACGCGCGCCCACGCGCTGTTCTCGTCGGCGCCCAGCGCCAGCTCGACGCTGCCTCCCTCGGGCGTGTGCGCGATCGCGTTGGCCACCAGGTTGGACAGCACCCGCACGAGCGCCCGGTCGCTGCCGACCACCCGCACCGGCTCGTCGGGAAGATTCGCCGCCAGCCGCACCCCGGCGCGTTCGGCCGCGATGCGGTGCGCGGCCAGCACGTCGTCGACGACCTCGTCGAGGGCCACCTTGTCGAACGACGGCGTCAGCGCCCCGGCGTTGATCTTGGACATCTCGAACAGGTCATCCACCATCTCCGACAGGCGCACCGACTCGTGCTCGATGTGTTTGGCGTGCACCCGGACCTCGTCCTCGGGGACCACGCCGTCGGCGATCGCTTCTGACACTGCGCGGATCCCGGCCAGCGGGGTGCGCAGGTCGTGGCTGACGAACGCGACGAGACGGCGCCGGGACTGCTCGGCGGACCGCTCGGAGTCGCGGATCTCGGCCTCCCAGACCGTCCGCCGGGCCTGGTAGCGACCCAGCATCACCGCGGCAGGGATCGTCACGATCGAGACGATCGCCAGCACCACGACGGTCCGCTCGAACGTCTCGGTGATCATGAACCCGCTGGCGCCGATCACTCCGGCGAGCGTCGCGAGCAGCGGGATCAGCGCGAGCACGACCATGCTGACGGCCAGCGACCACGTCCGCGCCAACCGGATCGCCATGCCGCCGACGAGGACCACCGGCACCGAACATGCCAGGGCCCAGCCGACGATCTCCCAGAACTCAGTCGTCGGCATCCGGCTGTCCGGCGCTCGCTCCGTCGGAACCCCCAGAAGACCACATGTAGCCGCGGCCCCACACTGTCTGGACCCGGTGGCGGTCGCCGAGTTTGGACCGCAGCCGCTTCACGTGCACGGTCACCGTCGACAGGTCGCCGAAGTCCCAGTGCCAGACCTGCTTGAGCAGATCTTCGCGGGTGAAGACGGTGTCAGTGTGGGTGAGGAAGAACAGCAGCAGGTCGAATTCCCGGTTGGTGAGGCTGACGGGTTTGCCGGCCGAGCTGACGGTCCGCGAGGCCGTCGACACCGTCAGATCTCCTGCGCGCAGCTCCATCGGCAGCACGCCGGGGGCGGCCGGCGCGCGGCGCAGCACCGAGCGCACCCGCAGCGCGAGCTCGCGCGGGCTGAAAGGTTTGGTCAGGTAGTCGTCGGCGCCCGCCTCGAGCCCGGCGATGCGGTCGTCCTCTTCGCCGAGGGCGGTCAGCAGGATCACCGGCACCGCGTACCCACCGCGTTTACGCAGGTTGCGGCACAGCGACAAGCCATCCGGACCGGGCATCATCACGTCGAGTACGGCCACGTCGATGCGCTGCGAACCCAGTAGGCGCAGCGCCTCTGTGCCGTCGTGCGCGGTGGACACGTCGAGTCCGTCGCGCTCCAAGTAGCGGCGCACGACATCGCGGACGACGTCGTCGTCGTCGGCGATCAGCACACGGGTCACCTCACGAGGTTAGCCGCACACCGTCGCTACCAGCACCTATGTCATGGATTCGTCAGCCTTGTGGGTCGCGTCCGCACGCCGGCTCGCCTAGCGTTGCGAGCTATGCCCGACTGTCCCGTCACGGTGGTGTTGCCGTGCCTCAACGAGGCCGAGTCGCTGCCGGGAGTGTTGGCGGCCGTACCGGAGGGGTACCGGGTCGTGGTGGTGGACAACAACAGCACTGACGGCACCGCCGTGGTTGCCGACCGGTGTGGGGCCACCGTGGTTGCCGAGTCGACGCCGGGATACGGGGCTGCCGTGCATGCCGGGGTCGAGGCAGCCGAGACACCGATCGTCGCGGTGCTCGACGGCGACGGTTCGCTGGACCCGCAGGATCTGCCGGCTCTGGTGGACGACGTCGAGCGGGGTGCCGACATGGCGATCGGCCGTCGCCGCGCGACCCCGGGGCTGACCTGGCCGTGGCACGCGCGCCTGGGCACCGCGGCGGTGTGCTGGCGACTGCGCAGCCGCTACGGCCTGCCGGTCCATGACATCGCGCCGATGCGGGTGGCGCGCCGTGACGCGGTGCTGGGGCTCGGTGTCACCGACCGGCGCTCTGGCTACCCGCTCGAGTTGTTGGTGCGGGCCGCCCAGGCCGGGTGGACCGTCGTGGAACATGACGTCGCCTATGGCCCGCGCACCGGCGGCACCTCGAAGGTGAGCGGTTCGGTGCGCGGTAGCGCGATCGCCGCGCTGGACTTCATGAAGGTGATCCGATGACCGGCACGTGTCTGCTCGTGGTCGCCAAGGCCCCGGTGCCGGGCCTGGCGAAGACGCGGTTGGCGGCCACCGTCGGTGACGTGACAGCCGCCGAGATCGCGGCCTCGGCGCTGCTGGACACCCTCGACGCGGTGGCGCAGACCCCGGCCGACGCGCGGGTGGTCGCGCTGACCGGCGATCTCGACGCGGCCGCCCGGTCTGCTGAGATCCGTTCGCGGCTTGAGGATTTCGTCGTGGTCGACCAACGCGGGGAGGACTTCGCCGATCGGCTGGCCAACGCCCATGTCGATGCGGCCGCGGCGACGGGAGTCACGGCGGTGGTGCAGATCGGGATGGACACCCCTCAGGTGAGCCCTGATCTGTTGACCGAGTGCGTCGACGGGTTGGCGGCCCACGACGCGGTGCTCGGGATGGCTCGTGACGGTGGCTGGTGGGTGCTCGGTGTGCGTGCTGCCGCTGCCGCCGAGTGTCTGCGGGAGGTGCCGATGTCGGCTCCCGACACCGGCGCCGTAACGCTGACAGCGCTGCGGGACACCGGATTGTCCGTGGGGCTCGTCACCGAACTCGCCGACGTCGACACAATCGACGACGTCGAGACGGTGCGCAGCGCCTGCCCGGCGGGCTCGCGGTTCAGCCGGATCACTGCGACGGTGGAGGCCTGATGTTCGGACAACTCTATGACCGTGCGTTGACCGGGGAGCGATGTTGGGTGCGCCGCGACGACGGCCGGGTGAGCCGGCTGCCGGTGCACAACTGGCTGGGCGGCAGGCACGCCGACGACCGGTTCGACACCACGATCGTCGACATGTGTGAGGGGCCGACGCTCGATTTGGGGTGCGGCCCTGGGCGTCTGGTGTCGTATCTGGTGCAGCGAGGGGTGCCGGCCCTCGGGGTCGATCTGTCGGCCACCGCGGTTCGGCTGGCGCGCAGCAGCGGCGCACCCGCGTTGCATCGCGATCTGTTCGAACCGCTGCCCGGCACCGGCCGTTGGCAGACCGTGCTGCTGGCTGACGGAAACGTCGGCCTCGGCGGAGACCCGGTCCGCGTGTTGGGTCGTGCGGCGGAGCTGTTGCGCAGCGGTGGTCGCTGCCTGGTCGAATTCGATTCCGCGGCAATCGGAATCGACGTCGGCTGGGTGCGCCTCGAATCGGCGAGCACGATCGGCCCGTGGTTCAAGTGGGCGTCGGTGGGCATCGACAGCATGCCTGCGCTGGCCGCGGAGGCGGGTCTGGCGGTTGCGGGCATCCGTCACATCGGCACGAGGGTGGTCGCCACCCTCGCCGCAGCGTGACCCGCGCCTTCACGCTGCGCGGCACCGCGATCACCGCCCGGGTGGGGTTGGCTCTCGGTGTCGCCGTGGCGATCTGCTTCCTCACCGGTCTGATCAGTCATTTCATCCAGCATCCGCAACCGTGGTTCTGGTGGCCCACCCGGCCGGTCTGGCTGTACCGCCTCACCCAGGGCCTGCATGTCGTCAGCGGTATCGCCGCGATTCCGCTGCTCGTGGTCAAGCTGTGGTCGGTGTGGCCGAAGCTGTTCGAACGGCCACTGCTCGGTGGCCCGGTGCGGGCTCTGGAGCGCCTCTCCATCCTCGTGCTGGTGGCGTCGATGATCTTCCAGTTGAGCACGGGCCTGCTCAACACCGCGCAGTGGTATGTGTTCGGATTCTTCTTCACCACAGCGCATTACGCGGTCGCCTATGTCGCGGTCGGCGCGGTCGTGGTGCACATCGGGGTGAAGTTGCCGGTGATCCGGCGCGCGCTCGGCGAGCCCCTCGACGACCCGGGCAGTCGCGGCCAGGGCCCGACACGCCGGACCGTTCTGGTCGGGACATGGCTGGCGGTCGCGGCGGCCACCGTGGTCACAGCGGGGCAGACGGTCCCGCTGCTGCGCCGTCTCTCGGTGCTCGCGCCGCGTTCGGGCGAAGGGCCGCAGGGTGTTCCGGTGAACCGCTCGGCGACAGCAGCCGGGGTGGTCCGCGCCGCGCAGGCGCCGGACTATCGGCTGACCGTCGTCAACGGCACTCGCAGCCGCGAGTTCAGCGTCGCCGAACTCGCCGCCCTCCCGCAGAGCACCCACCGGTTGCCGATCGCGTGCGTGGAGGGCTGGAGCAAGGACGCCGAGTGGACCGGAGTGGTGCTCGCCCAGCTCCTCGCCGCGGTCGGCGCGTCCCCGGACTCCGACGTCCGGATGATCTCCCTCGAGGGCCCGGGGCCCTACTCCCGCACCGTACTCCCGGCGCGGCATGCGAGCGACGACATGACGCTGATCGCGTTGCAGCTCAACGGAGAGACGCTGAACCTCGACCACGGCTATCCGTGCCGGTTGATCGCCCCCACCAGACCCGGTGTGTTGCAGACGAAATGGCTCACGCGGATCGAGGTCGTGCCGTGACGGCGGTGCGGGCGCTGCTGGTGGCCGCGGGCGTCGCGCTCGCCGCCTACGGCGCGCTGCTGTTGGTCGACGATCCACCGGCGGTGCTGATGCGGATCGTGCTGTGGGCGGCAGCGGGAGTGGTGCTGCACGATGTCGTGTTCGCACCGGTGTGCGCGGCGCTCGGCTTCGCGGGGCGGCGCCTGGTGCCGGTCGGCTGGCGCGCCCCGGCGGCGATCGCCGCTCTGTGCAGCGTGGTGCTGGCCTTGGTCGCGGTGCCGGTGTACGACAAGCCGGGCATGCGGCCGGACAACATGACGGTGCTCGACCGCAACTACGTGGCCGGGTTCTGGATCGCGCTCGCCGTGATCTGGGCGTGCGTGCCGCTGGCCGTTCTCGCCAAACGGTTCCTACCAGTTCGTGAAGATCAGGTGGTTCACGGCCAGCGCGCCGACGACGTTGAGCGCCAACCACCAGCGGTGTGACTTCTTCGGCAGCAGAGCGGCCGAAGCCACCAGCCACACCATGAACGGCAGCCAGATGCGCTCGGTTTCGGCCTTGCTGAGCCGGGACAGGTCAGCCGCGACGATGGACAGCAGTGCGCCCAGGACCACGAGGTGCAATCCGCTGCGGCGGCGCAGGGCCGCGAGGTCGAACACCCGGCTGAGGCCGGCCACGCTGCCGAGGCCGATCGCGCACACCACCGACGCCAGATTGGCCCAGCCCCAGTAGGCGAACGGCCGGTCGTTGGCGATGCCCTGCCAATAGCGTTCCTGCACGAGGTGATAGCCGTCGAGCCACCAGAATCCGGCGAGAGCGAAGATCGCGACGACCACGAGGGCGGCCAGCACCGCGGGCACCAGCGCGGTCAGCAGTGAACGCCGACTGCGGGCGCTGATCAGCACGGCGACCGCCGGCAGCGCCATCAACCCCAGGCCGTAGTTGCAGAAGATGCCCCAGCCCAGTAGCAGGCCGGCCCCGACGGCCGCCAGAACGGGCCATCGGACCGATCCGGTCACGGCGAGGGCCAGCAGGGCGATGCCCCAGGCCGCGACCCCGGTGAAGTAGCCGTCGGCCGAGACGGCGATCCAGATGGCGGTCGGCGCGACCGCGACGAACGGCGCGGCCCGGCGTGCCATGTCCTCGTCGCTCAGGGCGCGCACCGCGACGACGATCGCGGCGGCCGCGCTCGAGCCCGCCAGCAGGCACAGCATGCCGGCCCATGCCCCGCCGCCGAGCCCGATGCGGTCCAGCCACACGAAGGTCAGGAGTGCACCCGGCGGGTGTCCGGAGACGTGGGTGATCCAGGAGTCCGGCTGATAGTCGAGGATTCTGCCGGCGAAGGTGCGGACCGCCTCGCCGACGTCGTCGATCGTCGGCACCTGGCGCAGGTATTCGTGGCGGGCGGTCAGCCGTCCCGCGAAGCCGCGCTGCCAGCCGTCGACCATCGCCAGGCTGAATGCCCACGCACACGATGTCGCCCACGCCGCCCACGGCACCGCGCGCCACGGCAGCCGGGCCGCCAGGGCGGGTCCCCACAGCACGGCGGCCACGCCGATGGCGATCGCCGGGACGGTGCCGGGACCCACGTGGGCGTTCCACCATCCGAAGATGGGCGCGGTGTCGGCGAAGTCGCGGAACCGGTCCGGGCTCGCGTTGAGCAGCGGGGTCACCACGGGTAGATGCAGCCGTGGCACGACGAAGGCCGCCGCCGTCAGGACCACGGCGACGCTGACGGCCACTACTTCTCTGCGGGACACAGACATCCCCGACAGCCTAGGGACCGGAACCCCGCCCGTGGTCTGACGTGTCGGTGACGCCAGTTTGGTGCCGGTGTTCGACGGGGTAGAGGAAGGTGCTGCGCGTTTGCTCGCCGGTGACTCACGACGATCATGTGTCCGGGATTACATCGATCCGGCATTCGGATCGGACCCCGGGCCACGACCGAAGACGTGTACGAACACCGACACATGACCGTAGGAGGACAATCATGACCGCTTCGACCCCCGCCGTTGCCAAGGCAAGCACCGGCTCGCTCGTGACCACCCAGGGCAGCACCACCATCGCCGACGTCGTGGTGTCCAAGATCGCCGGCCTGGCCGCGCGTGAGGTGCATGGCGTGCACGACCTCGGCGGCAACGCCAGCCGCGCCGTCGGCGCCCTGCGTGACCGCATCCCGGGCGCATCCACCAACTACTCCCAGGGCGTCTCGGTCGAGGTGGGGGAGAAGCAGGCCGCGGTCGATCTCGACATCGTCGCCGAGTACGGAGTCTCGATTTCCGACGTCGCCACGGGCATCCGCCGTAACGTCATTGCCGCACTGGAGCGCATGACGGGCCTGGAGGTCGTCGAGGTCAACATCACCGTCCACGACATCCACGTCCCCGACGAGGATGGAGACGACGCCGAGGACCGCTCGGGCCGGGTTGAGTGACGGATCACCCAAAGAGACGGCAGAGGAGAGAAACGATGACCACAGCAACAGTCGGCCTGCTGGCCGGGATTCTTCTCGGGGTGGCCGCTGCGGCCGGTGGCTTCACAGGCTTCCTCATCGCGCTGGTGCTCGGGGCGATCGGCTACGTGATCGGCGGGCAGCGCGACGGCGAGTTCGACGTGACGACCTGGCTGCAGGGCCGGGGTCGTGGCTGAGACAGGTGCGGCCGTCGTCGACGAGGCGGCCGCGGTCACCGATCCGGGTGACCGCGGCAGCCTCCAGGTCCGCGACCGCGCAATCGAACACCTCGTGGAGGCTGCCGTGCTGACCACCCCCGGGGTGCGACGCCACGGGCGAGCGTTGAGCAACCTGGTCGGCCATGACCTGCCGCGTGTCGACGCTGTCGTCGCCGGCGATCACGTCCGCACAGCGGTCCAGGTCGCCGCGGAATGGGGCCGGCCGCTGGCTGCGCTGTCGGCCGATGCGCGCGGACGGATCACGACCGCGTTGCGCGATCACGCCGGGTTGGCAGTCGACGGGGTCACGGTGCACGTGGCGGCGATCGTGCCGCCCAGTGCCGAGAGGAAGGTGCGATGACTCCTGCAGTGAAGGAACACACAGAAGAGATCGTGGAAACCCCGGCGCCGCAACAGGTACCGGTACGTGCGGCGCCGGTTCCGGTCGCCGCGGCGGCAGCGAGCAAGGTCGCGGTCGTGCTGTCGATTCTGCTCGCCGCGCTGGGCGTCGTCGCGGTCCGCGACGCCGTCGTGGGATTGGGCTGGGCCTCGGGTTCGCAATGGCTGCCCGTCGCCGCCGACGCCGTCGACGGCTTCGCGCCCGCTGACTGGGTGACAGTCGCGGGCGTTGCCGTGGTGCTGATCGGTCTGCTGCTGGTGGTGCTGGCTCTCAAGCCGCGCCGCCGAACCGCGGTGGCCGTCACCGCGCAGACGCCGATGTATCTGACCGTCGACGGCATCGCCGCGCTCGCGGGCGCCGCGGCGCGCGACGTCGCCGGCGTCGTCGACGCGCGAGCCACGTCGTCTCGGCGTCGCGTCGTCGTACGCTGCCGTGTCACAGGCGATGACAGTGGTGCGCTGCGCGCCGGTATCACCGATGCGGTGACACGCAGCCTCAGTGCGCTGCAGAGCCCGCCTCGCGTCGTCGTCCGCACCCGAACGAAGGAGATCTGATGACCCGCGCCGCTGTCGCGTTCGACCGCGTGGTGACTCTGCTGACCGGGATCGCTCTGGTGGCTCTCGGCTTGGCCGCCGTCGCCTGGGTACGAGGGAACGTGGGCGCCGGCCGGGCCCTGACGACACCGCTGGCCGGCTGGACGTCGGCGTCCTGGTGGCCCTGGGCGCTCGGTGGGGCCGGGATCGTGGCCATTCTGCTGGCGCTGCGCTGGCTGGCATCTCACCGCTGGCCGCCCAAGGCCGCGCGCGTGAATCTGACCGGTGACGCCACCGCCACCGCGGATGCCACCTCGGTGGCTTCTGCGGCCGCCGACGTACTCGCCGCGGACCCCGCGGTGACCAAGGCGTCCGGTAGCGCCACACGGCATCGCGGACGCCCCACCGTGACGCTGACTGCGCGGGTGCCGGCCCGGTCGGGGCTGTCCGCAGCCATCGGCGCGGCCGACGACGCCGCCCGCACCGCCGCCACGATGCTCGGCGACAGCGTCGCCATCCGCACCGTTTTGCGTGTCGACACCAAGGCTGGAACCGTCGTGCGATGACGGACGACGATCGCAAGGCTGTCCTCGAGCCGGGCGTGACGTGCTGGCGCAACGAACGCGCCGGACGTTTCGCCCGGCTCATCGACGGTGCGGATTACCTGTACTACGTCAAGGAGGCGATGCTCGGCGCGCGCAAGCGGATCATGATCATCGGTTGGGATCTGGACGCGCGCACGGCTTTCGAGCCCACCGGTTCCACACTGAGCGGACCTGACACCCTCGGGCTGTTCCTCACTTGGCTGGTGTGGCGCCGGCCCGAGCTGGAGGTCTACCTGCTCAAGTCCAATCTGAACCTGCTGCCTGCACTCGACCAGTTCTGGTTCGGGCTCACGCCGGTCTCGCTGGTCAACCGATTCACGTTGCCTCGCATGCATTTCGCGGTGGACGGTGCCCGGCCCACCGGCGCCGTGCACCATCAGAAGATCGTCGTCGTCGACGACGCCGTCGCTTTCTGCGGTGGCATCGACTTGACCCTGGGCCGCTGGGACCGCCGCGATCACGCCCGTCACGACCGCGGCCGGTCCTCGGCTGGGCGGCCCTACGGCCCCCGCCACGAGGTCGCGACCGTGGTCGACGAGGCCGCGGCGCGCGTGCTGGCTGACCAGGCGCGGCTGCGCTGGCGCGATGCGACCGGCGTCGAACTCGAACCCGTGACACCGACGGAACCGGCGTGGCCGCGAGGGCTCAACCCTGACGTGCGCGATGTCGACGTCGCCGTCGCCCGTACGCTGCCGTCCTTCGGGCGGCGGGCGGAGGTCCGGGAGGTCGAGGCCCTCAATCTCGCCGCGATCGCCAGCGCTCGCTCGGTGATCTATCTGGAGAACCAATACCTGGCCTCGCGGCGTCTGGCAGACGCGCTCGCAGCCCGACTGCGCGAACCGGACGGGCCCGAAGTGGTGATCGTTCTGCCGCGCAGTTCGGAGAGTCGGCTCGAACAGGAGTCGATGGACAGCGCCCGCGAACGATTGCTGCGCTTGCTGTGGAAAGCCGACGAGCACAATCGATTCGGCGTGTACTGGCCTGTCACCACAGGTGGTATGCCGGTCTACGTGCACTCGAAGGTGATGGTCATCGACGACCAGCTGTTGAGAATCGGTTCGTCGAATCTGAACAACCGGTCGCTGGGCTTCGACAGCGAGTGTGACGTGGCGATCGAGGCGGGAGGCCGCTCGGACATCGAGCACGAGATCGTGCTGGCTCGTGACGATCTCGTGGCTGAGCACCTGGGGGTTTCGGTCACCGAGTTCCGGCGGGCGTTGCAGCGCCACGGATCATTCCTCGCCACGGTCAACGCGTTGCGCGGCACCGGACGGTCCCTGCGCTCGTTCACCCGGTTCATGGTTTCGCAAGAGGCCGGACCGCTGGGCGAGAACGACCTGATGGACCCCGATCACGTGCCGCCCTCTCTGCTCGAGGGTTTCGCCAGCCTGATGACCGGTCTGGTGCTGTGGCCGATCGCGCGTGCCTATCCGAGCATCGTGTCCTACATCACGTCGTGGGCGCGTACGGAATCCGAGATCGCAGACGACCAACTCATGAAAGCGCCCACCGGGGGCGCTCGACATGAAAGAGGTTGAGGGACATGGGTTTCATCGACAAGGCCAAGAACGCTGCCGAGGACGCCGTCGGTAAGGCCAAGGAGGTTGTCGGCGACGTCACCGGCAACGACGACCTGAAGGCCGAAGGCAAGAAGGACCAGGGTGTCTCGGGCGCCAAGAAGGTCGGCGAGAACATCAAGGACAAGCTCAGCTAATCGCCGACGGTGAATCGACGGATGAGTTCGCGTCTGTCGATCTTGCCGATACCGCGCCGCGGCAGCTCGGCGACGACATGCACCTCGCGGGGTGCCGCCGTCGCCGGCAGATCCGCTGCGACATGCGAACGCAACTCGGGCAGCGTGATCGTCGCCCCGTCCGTCATCACGACGGCGGCGACGACACGCTGCCCAAGTCTTTCGTCGGGCACCCCGAACACCGCGCATTCGGACACCGCGGGGTGGCTCGCCACCGCCGCCTCGACGAGCGACGGCAGCACCGTCAGACCGCCGGTGCTGATCGCGTCGTCGACCCGGCCCAGCACCCGCAGAACCCCGGAATCATCCAGTGCGCCAATGTCATCGGTACGGAACCAGCCCGGTTCGGCGAACGGATCGGGGAAGATCCGATTGCGGTAGCCCAGCGCCACCGTCGGCCCGCCGAGGGAGATCCGGCCCGATTCGTCGAGGGCCACCTGAACCCCGCTCAGCGGGACGCCGTCGTACACGCAACCGCCCGCGGTCTCGCTCATCCCGTAGGTGCGGATCACCGGAACGTCTGCCGCAGCGGCCTTTTCGGCGACGGCGGCCGGCATCGGGCCACCGCCGATGAGCACCGCATCCAGCGACGCCAACGCATCGGCAGCAGCGGGATCATCGAGCGCCTTGGTCAGCTGAGCTGCCACGAGTGAGGCGTAGCGGCGCCCCGAGCCCATCGCCGTGATCGCCCGCGCGAGGTCGAGCGGCTGCGCACCGGCGGGAACCGCGACCGGTGTCGTGCCGGCGACGGCGCTGCGGACCAGCACCTGGAAGCCGGCCACGTGGTACGCGGGCAGGGCCAGTAGCCAGCGCCCAGGACCGCCGAGGCGCTCGTGGGTGGCGTGCGCGCTGGCCAGCAGACCCGCCGCGCTCAGCAGTGCCCCCTTCGGGACACCGGTGGTGCCTGATGTCGACAGCACCGCGACCACCGCGTCGTCGATCTCGTCTCCGGCGCGCAGCGCGCGGGCCACCGCCACGGACTGCTCGGAATCGTCGGCAGGTACGGGCAACAGGCTGGCCCGACCCTCCAGGGCGGCATCGACATCGGGCAGGACATCCAGCGCCGCCGCGCCGGATGACACGGGCAGGAGGCGCAGCGTGGCTATGGCATGTCCTCTCCGGTGTCCTCGCTGTCACGCGGATCATCGAGCGGCCAGCCTTTGGCGGCGAGCCTCTCGCGCACCCGTTCGACGTCGTCGGGTGAGGGCAGGTCGTCGGTGATCTGGGTGATCAGCACCCCGATGTCGACGGTGTCGATGCCGGACGGGCCGGGGGGAAGAGCACCGAACTCCGTGTCGGCGGTCAGGGTGGCCACCACGGCCTTGACTTCGTCGTCGGTCAGGCGGCGGCGCAACAGCGCCAGCAGCGGAACCCGATCGGCGCCGGGCACCCCTTCGGGATATCCGGCCGCGATCCACGCCGCGATCTTGGCCAGGAATTTGGTCAACGTCTCATCTCCCGTGCAGACGTCGGGGCGAGGTGCCCTCGGCAGGTCGATAGTAGCCCCGGGCCGTCCGGGAGGTCGCCCGGCGGCGGTGCGACACAACGGATGCCGGCATGAAGGTGAACATCAGATGAACACCTGGCCGGCTTTGGAGAAAGTGCCATGTGGCCCCTCTGATCGGAGCCTCTGTCGATTAGTCAAAATCGGTTGTCGGCCAGCAGAATCATCACCATGAGCGGAGAGCTGATCATCCTCGTGCTGTTGATTGCCACGGCGCTGGCATTCGACTTCACGAACGGGTTTCACGACACGGGGAACGCGATGGCGACGTCCATCGCGACCGGTGCTCTCAAGCCCAAGACGGCGGTGATCCTGGCCGGGGTGCTGAACCTCGTCGGTGCGTTCCTGTCCGTCGAGGTGGCGATCACGGTCACGACGTCCGTGCTCAAGATCCAGGACAGCAAGACCGGATCATTGGTGTCGGGCATCGACGCCTCCACGGGCTTGACGATCATCTTCGCCGGCCTCATCGGCGGCATCCTGTGGAACCTGCTCACGTGGCTCTTCGGCATCCCGTCGAGCTCGTCGCACGCGTTGTTCGGCGGACTCATCGGCGCCGGCCTCGCCGCGCTCGGCACTTCCGGGGTCAACTGGAGCGGCGTGATCAGCAAGGTCGTCATCCCCGCTCTCGCCGCCCCTTTCATCGCCGGCCTCGTCGCCGCCTGCGGCACCTGGATCGTCTACCGCCTCACCCGCAACGTCGTGAAGAAGCGCCGCGAAGAAGGCTTCCGCTGGGGCCAGATCGCGACCGCCTCGCTCGTGGCCCTCGCGCACGGCACCAACGACGCCCAGAAGACGATGGGCGTCATCGCGCTCGCGCTCATCACCACCGGCCACCTCACCGGGAACGTGAAAGAGGACGGCCTGCCGTTCTGGATCGTCGCGTCCTGCGCCCTGGCCATCGGGCTGGGCACCTACATCGGTGGCTGGCGCGTGATCCGGACGCTCGGCAAGGGTCTGGTCGAGATCGAATCGCCGCAGGGCCTGGCCGCGGAGGCATCGTCGGCCGCGATCATCCTGTCCTCCAGCGCGGCGGGCATGGCGCTGTCCACCACCCACGTCGCCACTGGGTCCATCCTGGGCAGCGGTGTCGGAAAGCCGGGCGCGCAGGTGCGCTGGGCGGTCGCCGGCCGGATGGCCACCGCGTGGCTGATCACGCTGCCGGCCGCCGGCGTCGTCGGTGCGCTGTCCTTCTGGCTCTCGCACATCGTCGAGCAGACCACCGGTAACGCGCTGGCCGGTGACGGACTGATCTTCGTGATCCTGGTGGCGCTCTCCGGCTACATGTACTGGCGGGCCCAGCAGCAGAAGGTCAACCACCACAACGTCAACGCCGACTGGGACGAGACCACCAACTCGGTGGTCCCCGCCGACGCGCGCGACCTCACCGCCCCCGACACGGCCACAGACAAGCCCGCGGCCTCGGTCTAGCCGGCGCGCAGAGAGCTAAGGAACAGTCATGTCCTACCTGGAAGCAATCCTCAAGGTGCTCGCCGTGGGCCTCGTCCTCGGCGCCGGCCTGCCCGCGCTGTTCGCCGTCGGGCTGGTGGCCTACTCCCGTGGCGCCGGTGGCGCGGAGGCCGACGGCACGGTCGACGCCCCCAATCCCGCGCTGAAGGCGGTCGGTGTGCTGCTGTTCGCGTTCGTCGCGGTCGTGATCGTGATCGGCATCCTCTACATCACCAAGGGCACCATCAACCACCACTTCGGGTTCAACCCCGTCCCCTTCCTTCCCGGAAAGTGAGCTGATCGCGATGGCCGAGCACACCTTCAACAGCATCCTGACCTGGCTGCACGACGGATACCCGCAAGGTGTGCCGCAGAAGGACTACTTCCCGCTGCTGGCGCTGCTCTCCCGCACGCTGACCGAGGAGGAGGTCGTGCGAGCGGCCCAGACCGTGCTCAAGGGCTCCGATTCCGACGAGGTCACCGAGCAGGAGATCCGTGCGGCCATCCACGTGGTGACCGACAAGGAGCCCAACCCGGAGGAGATGCACCAGGTCGCCTCGCGTCTGGCGTCGGTCGGCTGGCCGTTGGCGGCGCCGGCGCGCTAGCTGCGGGTGTCGCGACGCAGCGGGTGATCGTCGGGGACCTCGACGAAGATCAACGTGACGCCGTCCGGGTCGCTGACATGCATCTCGTGCAGCCCCCACGGCTCGCGGCGCGCTTCCCGATCGATCGTAATTCCCCTCTGGCGCAACGCATCCTGGGTCGCGGCGAGGTCACGCACCTGCAGCCACAGTGCCCCGGGGAACGGCGGCGTCCCGTCGGCGGATGCCCCGTGGCCGGCGATCTCGATCAGCGACTGGCCGGCGTAGAACACCGTGCCGCCGGAATACTCGCGGGCGATCGCCAACTCGAGGCCGTCGCGGTAGAACGCCATCGAGCGGTCGTAGTCCGCGGGCCGCAGCAGCACCCGGCTGGCCAGGATCTCCATGGCCCGTGTCTATCACGTCACCCGACGGGACGATCCAAGGCCTGCCAATAGGGTTCGCGCACAGCCCGTTTCAGGATCTTTCCGCTCGGGTTGCGCGGCAGCACGTCGACGAAGTCGACGCTCTTGGGCACCTTGAAACCGCCGAGGTGTCCGCGTGCGAAGTCGATCAGCGCCTGCCCGGTCGGCCGCGTTCCCGCCGTCGGCACCACGACGGCTTTCACCGCTTCGCCCCAGCGCTCGTCGGGCACCCCGATCACGGCGACGTCGGCCACGTCGGGATGGGTCATCAACACGTTCTCCACCTCGGCGGGGAACACGTTCTCGCCGCCGGTGACGATCATGTCCTTGATGCGGTCGCGCAGATACAGGCGACCCGCATCGTCGAGATAGCCGGCGTCACCGGTGCGCAGCCAACCGTCCGCGGTCAGCGTCGCGGCGGTGGCGGCCGGGTTCTGCCAGTAGCCCAGCATGTTCTGCGCCGAGGAGGTCCACACCTCGCCCACGCTGCCGGGCGGCACATCGAGCCCGTCGGAATCCACTATGCGCAACTGCACCCACGGATACGGCGTGCCACAGGACCGCATCGTCTCCGCGGTCAGGTCCGATGCCGCCAGCTGGGTGATCGACCCGGCGGTCTCGGTCATCCCGTACACCTGGGCGAAAACGGGACCGAAGCGGTCCACGCCGCGCCGCAGCACGTCGTCGCTGATCGGGGACGCGCCGAACACGACGATCCGCAGGCTCGACACGTCGGCCGTCGCGAGGTGCGGGGTGTCGAGCAGCATCCGCACCACCGCCGGCACCACCAGCATGTTGGTGACGCGATGGGTGTCGATCGCGTCGAGAATCGCCACCGGGTCGACGTCGCGCAGCACCACGGTGAGCGCGCCGTGCCACAGGCCGGCGAACGCCCACCCGGAGCCCGCCATGTGGAACAGCGGCATCACGGCCATGCTGACCGCGCCGGGGCCCAGCTGCCACGGGCCTTCCACGCCGCTGGTCTTGCACACGTAATTGGCGTTGGACAGCATCGCGCCCTTCGGCAGCCCCGTCGTTCCCGAGGTGTACATCAGCATCACCAGGTCGTCGGGTCCGGTGACGACGCCGGGATCGGTGGCGGGGTGCTGTCGTACCCACTCGTCGTAGTCCGGCCACCGCGGGTGCGTGCCGATCGCCACGATGCGGGCGCTCAGGGGAGTCTCGATGGTCTCGACGTGGCCGAAGAAATCGGCGCCGACCACGACGACGGTCGCGCCGCAGTCGGTCAGGATGTGCGCCATCTCCGCGGGTGCGAGCCGCCAGTTGAGCGGCACACCCACCGCCCCGAGTTTGGCCAGCCCGAACATCACCTCGAAGAACTCGGCGCCGTTGCGGTCGATGAAGGCCACCCGATCGCCGGTGCGCACGCCGGCGGAGGCGAAGGCCTGGGCCACGCTGTTGGAGCGGGCGTCGAGTTCGCCGTAGGTGACGGTGCGGTCGCCGACGATCAACGCGGGAGACTCGGGGCGCTGCCGGCCGTGCCCGCGGACGACGTCGGCCAGCCCTTCGAACGTCACTGCCGTGGCTGCATGCGCTGACGCTTCATGATCGTGTCGACCGCGGCGGGGGCGATGCTGTTGATCGCGTGCGCGGTGACGGCGATGCGTGGGGCGATGCTGACCGGCCGGTGCCGCGCGGCGGTGATGATCCAGCCCGCGGCCTCGCTCGCCGACAGCCCGGGCAGCCCGTCGTAGGCGCGCGTCGGGGCGATCATCGGCGTCTTGACCAGCGGGTAGTAGAGCGTGGTGCAGTGCACGCCCCGGTCGCCCCACTCGGTTTCGATGATTCTGCTGATCGACGACAGCGCGGCCTTGGACGCGTTGTACACACCGAACAGCGGCGGCGATTCGGTCTTCACACCCCAGGTGGAGACGTTGATGATGTGCCCGTCGCCGCGCTCGAGCATGCCGGGCGCCAGCCCGCGGATCAGCCGCAGCGGACCGTAGTAATTGAGCGTCATCGTCCGTTCGACGTCGTGCCAGCGGTCCAGCGATTCGGTCAGCGGTCGGCGGATCGAGCGCCCGGCGTTGTTGACCAGGATGTCGACGCCGCCGAACTCAGCGGTGACGGTGTCGACCAGCTCGTCGATGGCGTCGAGGTCGGACAGGTCGCAGGCGTGGGCCCGCGCCGTTCCGCCTGCCTCGGTGATGCGCTCGACCAGTGCGTCGAGCAGTTCCTGTCGGCGGGCGACCACGATCACGGTGGCGCCGCAGCGCGCCAGCTTCTCGGCTGCGGCCTCCCCGATGCCCGACGAGGCGCCGGTCAGCAGGATCCGTTTGCCGGCCAGGTCGATGGTCTCCCGGTCGGGCCGATACTGCAGCAGCGTCGGGATCAGCGGGGGCCGCATGCTGGTCAAGACGACCTGCTCGGCCAGCCGCCGCAGCGGATTCTGTTTCATGAGATCTCCTCGTGATTTCGGCGTGTTTTTCGTCGCTCAGCGACGAGAAACACGCCGAAATCGCTCTAGAAGTAGCGGGGAAAACCAGTCCAGTCGGGGTCGCGCTTCTCCAGGAACGCGTCACGTCCCTCGACGGCCTCGTCGGTCATGTACGCCAGCCGCGTCGCCTCGCCGGCGAAGAGCTGCTGGCCCACCAAGCCGTCCTCGGGGAGATTGAAGGCGTACTTCAGCATCCGGATGGCCTGCGGCGACTTCCCGTTGATCTCCGAAGCCCACTGCAGCGCAACAGTTTCCAGGTCGGCATGGTCCACCACCTCGTTGACTGCGCCCATCGCGTGCATCTGCTCGGCGCTGTAGGGCCGTCCCAGGAAGAAGATCTCGCGGGCGAATTTCTGCCCGACCTGGCTGGCCAGGTACGCCGAACCGTACCCGCCGTCGAACGAGCCGACGTCGGCGTCGGTCTGCTTGAACCGGGCGTGCTCGCGGGAAGCCAGCGTCAGGTCGCACACCACGTGCAGTGAATGCCCGCCACCGGCGGCCCAGCCGTTGACCAGACAGATCACCGGCTTCGGCATGAATCGGATCAGGCGCTGCACCTCGAGGATGTGCAGTCGGCCGGCGCGGGCCGGGTCGACGGTCTCGGCGGTCTCGCCTGCGGCGTACTGATAGCCGGAGCGGCCGCGGATGCGCTGGTCACCGCCCGAACAGAACGCCCAGCCGCCGTCCTTGGGGGACGGGCCGTTTCCGGTCAGCAGCACCACGCCGACGTCGGAGCTCATCCGGGCGTGGTCGAGCGCCCGGTACAGCTCGTCGACGGTGTGCGGCCGGAAAGCGTTGCGTACCTCGGGCCGGTCGAATGCGACGCGGACGGTCGGCTGGCTGACGTGCCGGTGGTAGGTGATGTCGGTCAGGTCCTCGAAGCCGGTGACCGGCTGCCACAGACTGGCGTCGAACGGGTTGCTCACCCGTCAGACGGTATCGAACCGGAACACCGAGCAGCGCCCGGCCAAGGCCTCGAACTCGTCGGGGTGGGGTCCGGTGACCAGACCGGCGTTTTTCATGAAGCTCACCCCGGTGGGCACGAGCACCGGGAACTGCCGCAGCAGCGGACGCGCTTCCTCAGCGGACAGCTCGACCATCCGGACGCGTTCACGGGTCTTGCCCTGTGAGAGCACGGCCTCGGGGTTGGCCTGTGCGTTGCGCACCCAGTCGGCGCCGGGGAATCCGCCGACGACGTAGCGCCGGCCGTCCACCTCGAACGGCGTGATCGGTGTCGACCGAGGCTGCCCGGACTTACGGCCTGTCACCGTCAGCACCATCGGCCCGTCTTTGATGATGCCGATCCGCGTCGCGGCCATCAGGACCTTGTTCATCGGCTTCAGCCACCACGGCGGCCGGGGATTCGCCATGAAAACCGAGGTTACAGCGGGATGCCGTGCGCCCACAGGGCCGCGACCAGCCCGTCGCGCCGGTCCCGGGTGGGCAGCGGGTCGACGAGCGCGAACCGGCAGCCCAGCGCGCGGGCGCCACCGTCGGCTTCGTCGCTGTCGCCGACCATGAGGGCGCGCTCAGCGGGAACCCCGAGCTGCTCCAACGCCGCGGTGAAGATCGCCGGATCCGGTTTGGTCGAACCCACTTCGAACGACAGGACGAAGACGTCGACGTCGTCGGCCACTCCGGTTCTCTCGAAAGCGGGCCGGATGTCGAAGGCGATGTTGGACACCACCGCGGTCTTGATGCCTCGTTGTTTCAGCCCGGCCAGCACGGTCGCGGTGTCCGGGTAGGGCGTCCACCAGATCGGGTCGATCACTTTGGCGTACAGGGCTTCCGCGTGGTGGCGGGCCAGCCCCGATTCGCGGAGCACATGCAGATACGCCTCACGATGCAGGTGGGGGGCGAGGTCACGGTTCACCCATGCATGGAGCGCCTCGGGCGTCATCGACACCGTCTGCCCCGTCGGCACGGTGAGCCGGTGCACCAGTTCGGCCTGGACATGCGCGTCCACGACCTTGTCGTCTTCGAGGGTCATGCCCTCGAACCAGCTGTCGTCCTCCTCGAGACGGAACAGGGTGCCCGAGAAGTCGAAGAGCACGGCGTCCACGTCGGTCACGGAATCGGCCACCCGACCATCGTGCCAGGTGTGAAAAGGGGAGTTTGCGGCTAACTATCCGGTATGCGTGCCACGGAGACGTCCTGGGAACAGATCGTCGTGGTGGTGCCCGCCCACAACGAAGCCGAAACTCTGCCCGAGTGCCTCACGGCACTGACCACCGCCGCGCTGTGCGTATCTGTTCCGGTGCGGATCGTCGTCGTTCTCGATGCCTGCGACGACGGCAGCGAGCATGTGGCGGGCAGGTTCGGCTCCGACGTCCACGTGGTGGTGGTCGATGCAGGGAACGTGGGTGCTGCGCGCGCTGCCGGGTTCGAGTACGCGCGGACACTGTGCGACGACGGGCCGACGACCTGGTACGCGACGACGGACGCCGACAGCGTGGTCAGCCCGGACTGGCTGGTCCGGATGACGGCCCCCGGTGCCGACATGGTGCTCGGAGTGGTCCGAATTCCGTTGCTGCGCAACCTTTCCGATGCTGCCACCCTCAGCTTCCAGCAGGAATACGATGCCGACGGGCCAGGGCATTCCCATGTGCACGGCGCCAACATGGGGTTTCGGGCATCCGCGTACTGGCAGGTCGGCGGGTTCCGGGCTCTCGCGACGGCAGAGGACGCCGATCTGACGGACCGCTTCCGGTCGGCGCGGCTCCTCATCCACCGCGACCGACACCTGTCGGTGGCGACGTCGGACCGCGTCGACGGCCGCGCCCCGGACGGCTTCGCGGCCGATCTCAAGGGCCTGTCCGAAAAAGAAGCCTCGTGAGCGTGGGCCTGGTCAAGCGCTGGTTGGCCGCGGGTGAGCTCGATCTGCCGCTGCCCGGTCGGGGCGAGACCCGGCAGCGGTGGCGCCGGTTGGCCGCGATGGCCGAGGAGGACGTGACCGCCGGGCGGCTGGCGGAGGCGCATGTCGACGCTATCGCGATCCTCACCGAACTCCGCGGGCCCCACCCCGAGCCGGGGCAGTGGTGGGGAGTGTGGGCGGCCGAGCCGCCCGATGCCGTGGTGTCGGCGACCGTTGACGGTGATCGGGTCCGGCTCGACGGTGTGAAGGCGTGGTGTTCGGGTGCGGGGCTCTGCTCGCACGCGCTGGTGACCGCACGATTGGCCGACGGCGGTCGGGGGCTGTTCGCCGTCGACCTGAGCGCACCCGGGGTCCATCCGCTGGCGAGCACCTGGCAGGCGGCAGGGATGGCCGAATCCGACACGCGTTCAGTGCGGTTCGACGACGTCCCCGCCGTCGCTGTCGGTCGGCCGGGGGAGTACCTGAGCCGGCCGGGCTTCTGGCAGGGCGGCGCGGGGGTGGCCGCCTGCTGGCTCGGCGGAGCGCGCGCTGTGGCCCGACCGCTCTACCGCCGCGCGGCGGACCCGCACGCACTGGCGCATCTGGGCGCGGTCGACGCCGCTCTGGCCGCTGCGGAGGCGACGTTGGATGTCACCGCCGACGCCGTCGACGCCGATCCCGAGACGCCGGCCGAGCTGTGGGCCCGGCGCGCGCGAGCCGTCGCCGAGACCGCGGTCGAGGAAGCCATCGGCCGTACCGCCCGGGCACTCGGGCCCGCGCCGCTGTGCCTGGACGTCGAGCATGCGCGACGGGTCGCCGATCTGACCGTCTACGTGCGCCAGAGTCACGCTGAACGCGATCTGGAACGGTTGGGGCAACTGGCCGGAGCCCCGGCATGACCGCGGCTCAGGTCGGAAACGGAACCAGGTTCTCCGCCCGACCAGTTCCCGACGGGGGCACCCCCACCCGCGTCTGGGTCGACGCGAACATGCAACTGCCGGAACTCGACCTCGCCCGGTGTCCGGAACTCGTGGTGATCGGGGCACATCCCGACGACGAGACTCTCGGCTTCGGCGCGACGGCGACGTTGTTGGCCGGGGCCGGCGTGCGCACGCAGATCGTCTCGGCCACCGACGGCGGAGCGGCCTATCCAGAACTGTCGGTCCTGCAGCGATATCAGCTCGAGCGGACGCGCCAAGACGAACTGCGCAGGGCCGCAAAGGTACTGGGCATGTATGCGCCGGTGAGCCTCGGACTGCCTGACGGGCGGGTGGCGGAGCACGAGCAGCGGCTCACCGATCTGCTGATCGAGATCCTCGACGAGAAGCCGATGGGCACATGGTGTGCCGCCCCGTGGCGCGGGGACGGCCACCCGGATCACGAGGCGGTCGGCAGGGCCGCGGCCGCCGCGGCCGAGCAGACCGGTGCGGTGCTCGTGGAGTATCCGGTGTGGATGTGGCACTGGTCTTTTCCGGGTGACGAGGCGGTGCCATGGCAGCGGGCGCGAATGACGCGACTGACCGCGGCGGCGCTGGAGACCAAGCGGCGAGCCGCTCGCTGTTTCGAAAGTCAGTACACCGCCCCTACTCTCGGCGGAGAGCCGGTGCTGCCGCCGGAGGTGCTGCACCGTCTGCTGACGGTCGGCGAAGTGGCGTTCTGTTGAGCGCTCGGCTGCCCGACGACTTCTTCGACCGCATGTACGCCGAGGCCGAGGATCCGTGGTCGCTGGCCACGCGGTGGTACGAAGAGCGCAAGTACGCGATCACGATGGCGGTGCTGCCGTACCGGCGTTACCGGCACGCCTTCGAACCGGGCTGCTCGGTCGGCGTGCTCACCGAGCGGCTGCTGCAGCGCTGCGACAGGGTCACCGCGATCGATGTGAGCGTCAAGGCGTTGGACGCCACGCATCGGCGTCTGGGCGCGGCACGGCTGGCCGACCGCGTCGCTCTGCAGCGCGGATCGATCGACTCACCCTGGCCGAGTGGACCTTTCGACCTCGTGGTGCTGTCGGAGGTGTGCTACTACCTGCAGCCGCAGACGTTGCGGGCGGTGCTGAAGCGTGAGATACCGCGGCTGCCACGCCCCGCCACGGTCGTCGCCGCACACTGGCGACACGCCGTGGCCGACTATCCGATGACCGGCGACGAGGTCAACGACGTCATCACGCAGACCTCCGGTCTGCACCGCCTCGGCGGCTACCGCGACGACGATGTCGTCATCGACGTGTTCGACACGGCCAGCCCGGACTCGGTCGCCACCCGCACCAACATCCCGGGCACCTAGCTTCGGCGAGCGTGCGTGTCTGCACGCAACACGCCGAGCAAGTCTGGCATTTCGCGCGCGCTCGCCCTACCCGACGGTGCCTGATTGTCGGCTTCCTCCTCGGCTCGTTCCTCGCCGCATCGTCAGCCGACGGCCCGCCCCGCGCCCTCCCAGAACTGCGCCCGCACCGCCTTCTTGTCCGGCTTGCCCAGCGCCGTCACCGGCACGGAGTCGACCACCACCACCTGCTTGGGCGTGTGCACCGAACCCTTGCGGTCCTTCACCGCGGCCTGGATCTCGCCGATCATGGTCGCCACGGCGTCCTCGTCGGACGCGGCGTCGGGCCGCAGCACCACCACGGCCGTCACCGCTTCACCCCACTTCTCGTCGGGCGTACCGATCACGCACACCTGCGCCACCGAAGGATGTTCTGCCACAACATCTTCCACCTCACGTGGGAACACGTTGAAACCGCCGGTGACGATCATGTCCTTCGTGCGGTCGACGATGTAGTAGAAGCCGTCCTCGTCCTCGCGGGCGAGATCTCCGGTGTGCATCCAGCCGTCGCGGAACGTATCGGCCGTCGCGTCCGGCAGCTTCCAGTAACCGCCCGACAGCAGCGGTCCGGACACGCAGATCTCGCCGACGTCACCCTGGGGCACCGGCTGCCCGTCGTCGCCGAGCAGGGCCACCCGCGCGAACAACGTGGGCCGCCCGCACGAGGTGAGCCGCTTCTCGTCGTGGTCCTTCTTCGACAGATACGTGATCACCATCGGTGCCTCGGACTGGCCGTAGTACTGCGCGAAGATCGGCCCGAAGCGGCGGATCGCCTCCGCCAGCCGCACCGGGTTCATCGCCGACGCACCGTAATACACCGTCTCCAGCGACGACAGGTCCCGCGTGTGCGAGTCCGGATGGTCCATCAGCGCGTAGATCATCGACGGCACCAGCATCGTCGCGGTGATCTTCTGCTCTTCGATGACGCGCAGCACCTCGGCCGGGTCGAACTTCGTCAGCACGATCAACTCGCCGCCCTTGACGACGACGGGGGTGAAGAACGCCGCGCCGGCGTGGGAGAGCGGCGTGCACATCAGGAAGCGCGGGTTCTCCGGCCATTCCCATTCGGCCAGCTGCACGGTCGTCATCGTGGTGATCGACTGCGTCGTGCCCATGACGCCCTTGGGCTTGCCCGTCGTACCGCCGGTGTAGGTCAGCCCGCCGATGTGGTCGGGCGGCAGGTCCGCGGCCACCAGCGGCACGGGCGGATACTTCGCGGCCTCGGCGCTCAGGTCGACCGCGACGTCGGCCAGCTCCGACGGCACGGGGCCGATCGTCAGGATCTGCTTGAGGGAGGGCACTTTGTCGAGCAGCCCGAGTGCGCGTTCGACGAACATCGGGTTGGGGTCGATGATCAGCGACGTCACCTCGGCGTCGGACAGTACGTAGGCGTGATCGTCGAGTGAGCCCAGAGGGTGTAGTGCTGTGCGCCGGTAGCCCTGGGTTTGGCCGGCCCCGATGATCATCAGGACCTCGGGGCGATTGAGGGACAGCAGCCCGACCGCGGCACCCGTCCCCGCGCCCAGCGCCTCGAAGGCCTGGATGTACTGGCTGATGCGATCGGCCAGCTCACCGCCGGTGAGAGTGGTGTCCCCGAGGAACAGCACGGGCCGGTCGCGGTGCCGTTTCAGGGCGCCGACGGTCAGGTGGCCGGAGTGCAGGGGATGGCGCAGCAGATCGGTCATGACCTACAGACTAGAACGTGTTCCAGTTCGAACCAAGCCTCGGTGACTGCGGTACTCGCGCCGCCGGCAGGTAGCCGCCGCAGGATCGCGTAGTGAACTACGCGCGATTGTGCGACGCCGCGACGAAACACTCCTCAAGCGAAGGCCGGCACCGTGTCGGCCCACACTGAGGGGACCACTTCGATGACCACACGAATGGCAGTAACACTGGCACTGGCGAGCGCGTTCGGGTCGCTGGCGTTGGCACCGGCGGCTCATGCCGACCCGCTGGACGCGATCATCAACACTGTCAACAAGGATCGTCCGGCGCGCTGCCCGGCGCTGAACTACGACAGGGGCCTGCTGGAAGGTGCGGCCCAGACCTACGCACGTTCGGAAAACCCGGTCGACGGGCAGCCGGCCGGCTACAACGGGCGGACGCTGGCATTCCTGGGTTCCGGCGATCCGCAGGCGGCGGCGACGACGAGCGCGTACTCGCGCGGCGCCGGCGGGGTGATCACCAACTGTGACTTCACCGACTTCGGCGTGGGCTTCATCCGTCACGAAGACCGGGAGGTCGACGTGGTGACGATCGTGCTGGGCGCGCCCAGCAAGCCCGCGGAGGCGCCTCCGAAGGTGGAGGCGCCCGCGCCGGTGGTCGTCCCTGAACCGCCGAAGCCGGAACCGGTCGCACCCACCGATGCTGTGCGGCTCTCGTTCGACCGCGGCATCACCTGGACGGTCAACGTGACCAACTCGTCGGCGCTTGCGGGCACCTGCACCTACGTCGCGAGCAATCCGGTTCTGCCGGGGGTCAACAAGACGTTCTCGATCGGTCCCAACGGCAGCACCAGCTTCTCGGTGCTCGCGCCGCCGCCGCTGTCCACCTACCACGTCGTCCTGTCCTGCAAGGGCGACTTCAACGGCAAAACCGTCGAATTCGGACACGTCGAGCAGGACGTCTAGCGTCGACCGGCCCGCCGGCGCCGCAGGCGAACCAGCCTTCGGCGCCGGCAGGCCCCGGATCCGCCCAAACGACGGCCCCGACGCCGGCCGGCGTGGCACGCTTCTGGCCATGGCTGATCTGCCCGAACCCCGCTTCCTCGACGAACGTGTCGCCCACTGGGCTGCCACGCAACCCGACGCCGAAGCGATGGACTATCTCGACCGGAACTGGACCTGGGCGCAGTGGGACGACCGCATCCGCCGCCTCGCGGGCGCGCTCGCCGAGCGGGGCGTGGCCCGCGGCGACGTCGTCGCGTTCCTCGACAAGAACCATCCCGCGTGTATCGAGCTGACCATCGCTGCCGCGTCCCAGGGGGCGGCCACCGCGATCATCAACTTCCGCCTGGCCGCCGACGAACTCGACTACGTGCTCAACGACTCCGATGCCAAGGTGCTCATCGCCGGCAAGGAATTCATGGAGTCGATCGACAAGATCCGCGACAAGCTCACCCACGTCGAGCACGTCATCGCGGTGACGCCTGAGGGGGACGACGAATACGAGAAGGTCCTCGAGGCGTCGACACCGGTGCAGCGCTCCGACGATGTCGAACCCGACGACGTCGCGATCATCATGTATTCCTCCGGCACCACCGGCCGGCCGAAAGGCGTCGAACTCACCCAGGCCAACATCATCGCCCACACCGTCAACGCGCACGAAGGATTCGAGTTTGACGAGGGCGACAAGAACATGGTGTCGATGCCGCTGTTCCACGTCGGCGGCTCGTCCTACGCCCAGTTCGCGATTCACGATGGATTCCCGAGCGTGATGACCCGTGACGTCGACGGCGCGGCACTGGCCGGCGCCATCTTCAAGGGTGCCAACCGCACGTTCCTGGTCCCGGCGGTGCTGGCCAAGGTGCTCGACTCCGGCGAGGATGCCGTGAAGCTCTTCGCCTCGCTCAAGACCTACGGGTACGGCGCGTCGCCGATGCCGCTGCCGTTGCTGCGGCGGGCGTTGGAAGCCTGGCCCGAAACGGATTTCATCCAGGCATACGGCCTCACCGAACTGTGCGGGGTGATCAGCCACCTGCTGCCCGAGGCTCACCGCGATCCCGGCAAGGAGGAAAGACTCTCCAGCGCAGGCACTCTGGTGCCCAACGCCGAGGTGCGCGTGGTCGATCCCGACACGCTCGACGAGGTCCCCGCCGGTGAGCAGGGCGAGTTGTGGTTCCGCTCACCGCAATTGATGAAGGGCTATCACAACAAGCCCGAGGCCACCGCCGAGGCGATCACCGAAGACGGCTGGTTCCGCACCGGCGACATCGGCCGCGTCGACGACGGCGGTTTCATCTTCGTCGAGGACCGCCTCAAGGACATGATCATCTCCGGTGGCGAGAACATCTATTCGATCGAGGTGGAACGCGTGCTCGCCGAGCACGAAGCCGTCATCGAGGTCGCCGTGATCGGCGTGCCCGACGAGAAATGGGGCGAGGTCGTCAAGGCCGTCGTCGTGGTCGAGCAGGAAGTGTCCGAGAAGGATCTGATCGCGTTCGCCCGCGAGCGCCTCGCCGCATACAAGTGCCCCAAGACCATCGACATCACCGATGAGCTACCTCGCAACCCCACGGGCAAGGTCCTGAAAAAGGAACTGCGCAAACCTCATTGGGACGGCAGGGACCGCGCGACGGTGTAGAGCCCGGGTCTAGATCGAGACGACGACTTCGTTGCGCCGCCGGAACGGGAGCGTCCACGGGGGGTCGTAGAACCAGGCGGTGATTTCGCCTTTCGCCTCGATGCCGTTGTCCTGCAGCGTTGTTCGAAGCTCCTCGCTGCGGGCGGCGACGGCGGCGGCGCTGCGGTCGCCGGTGAACGACAGCACGGCGACCGTCTGCGGCGGCACGGTGACGAGCCGGACGCTCTCGTCGTCGGGCTGCGGCAGGGTCTCCATCGACCACTTCGACGGCATGAAGAAGCGGACCGTCCACCCGTCGTCGGCGTTCCCGGCCTGAGAGACCGGCGCGGTCATCGCGATCTCTTCTTTGGATTGGCTCACCGGTGCGGTCATCGCGATCTCGGTGTCGCGATGGTTGCCGCCGAAGATGTAACCGGCCAGCCGCCGGAAGCCGGTGTTGAGCGCCTTCTGCTTCTCACCGGTGACTGTCGTCTCGGCGGCGATCCGCGAGCCGTACTGCCGGATCTCCACCCGATCGGTCAGCGGCCGCCTGATGTAGTGGGGTTCCTCGACGGTCCGCACGCCGACGATGGACAGCGCGGACTCGCCGAGCTGGCTGGCGAACTTCAGAATCGGATTCACGGCACCTTCCTTCGGAGGAAACTCACTCGAGTATTCGCCACCGCCCCGCGGGCAGATGGGTCCGAAGGTCTCCTAAGGTCGGGGCGATGGACCTCGCCGACCTCCTCGACCGCGTCCACGTCGTCGCCCTGCCGATGCGCGTGCGGTTCCGTGGCATCACGACGCGGGAGGTGGCGCTGATCGAGGGGCCGCAGGGCTGGGGCGAGTTCGGCGCGTTCGTCGAATACGGCCCCGCCGAGGCAGCGCACTGGCTGGCCGCGGGCCTGGAGGCGGCCTATCAGCCGCTGCCGCCGACGCAGCGTGACCGCATCCCGATCAACGCGACGGTGCCTGCGGTGCCCGCAGCGCAGGTTCCCGAGGTGCTGGCCCGCTTCCCGGGGGCCCGCACCGCCAAGGTGAAGGTCGCTGAGCCCGGCCAGTCGCTGGCCGACGACGTCGCCCGCGTGAACGCGGTGCGCGCCCTCGTGCCCACCGTGCGGGTCGACGCGAACGGCGGCTGGAGCGTTGACGATGCCGTCGCCGCCGCGGCGGCACTGACGGCCGATGGGCCGCTGGAGTATCTCGAGCAGCCGTGCGCGACGGTCCCCGAACTGGCCGAGGTGCGCCGCCGCGTCGACGTTCCGGTGGCCGCCGACGAGAGCATCCGTAAGGCCGAGGATCCGCTGCACGTGGTGCGCGCCGGGGCTGCCGACGTCGCGGTGCTCAAGGTGGCGCCGCTGGGTGGGGTGCGGGCCATGCTGGCGATCGCCGCCCAGATCGACATCCCGATCGTGGTGTCCAGCGCCCTGGACTCGGCGGTGGGTATCGGCGCGGGCCTGGTTGCCGCCGGGTGCCTGCCCGAGCTGCAGCACGCGTGCGGTCTGGGCACCGGCAGCCTGTTCGTCGAGGACGTCGCCGAACCCAGCCCGCCGGTCGACGGGTTCCTGCCGGCAGCCGGGGTGATCCCGGATCCGGCGCGGGTGAGCGGGTTGGCAGCGGACGCCCAGCGCCGGCAGTGGTGGATCGACCGCATCCGCGAGTGTTGGCCGCTCGTGTCCTGATCTGTGGGATGCATGGCCTGGACGCCATGATGCCCGTCCCCGAGACTGAGGATCATGGCGCGGCAGGTCCTGATCCTCGGCTTCGAGGGTGTGCAGGCACTCGACATGATCGGCCCGTTCGACGTGTTCACGGGAGCCTCGCTGTACGCCCGCAGCGTCGGTGTCGACGGGTACGACGTCCGCGTCGTCTCCGTGCGCGGGGAACCGGTCAGCACCGGGACCGGCCTGACGCTCGTCGCCGAATCGCTCCCAGATCCCAACGGGCCCGTCGACACGGTCGTGCTGCCCGGCGGGCACGGCACAGAGTCTGCCCGCAAAGATGCCGACCTCGTCGACTGGATCGTCGCTGTCGCGCCGCACGCCCGCCGCGTCGTCAGCGTGTGCAGCGGCGCGGTGCTGGCCGCACAGGCGGGCCTGCTGGACGGGTGCGTGGCCACCACGCACTGGGCGTTCGCGCCGCAGCTGGCATCGGAGTTCCCGGCCATCACCGTCGACCCGGACCCGATCTTCGTCCGCAGCTCTGAGAGGGTGTGGACGGCTGCGGGCGTCACCGCGGGCATCGACCTCGCGTTGGCGCTGGTGGAGGACGATCTCGGCACCGACGCAGCGCAGACGGTGGCCCGCCACCTCGTGATGTATCTGCGGCGGCCGGGTGGTCAGACGCAGTTCGCGGCACCGGTGTGGATGCCGCGCGCCCGCCGCACCCCGATCCGCGACGCGCAGGAAGCCATCGAGGCCGCACCTGGTGACGCGCACAGCATCGCCGAGCTGGCGCGTCGCGCGGCGATGAGCCCGCGGCACTTCACCCGGGTGTTCACCGACGAGGTCGGTGAGGCGCCCGGCGCCTACGTGGAGCGGGTCCGCGTCGAGGCGGCCCGCCGTCAGCTGGAGGAGAGCGACGACCCCGTCGCCGTGATCGCCGCGCGGTGTGGGTTCGGGACTGCCGAGACACTGCGCCGCAACTTCGTCCGCCGCCTCGGTGTGTCCCCAGACCGCTATCGAAAAACGTTCGCCTGAAAGGAGTCTCGACCATGCAGGTCGCGATTGTGCTTTACCCCGGCTTCACCGCGCTGGACTTCATCGGACCTTACGAATGCCTGCGATGGCTGCCCGACACCGAGGTCCGCTTCGTCTGGCACGACACCGGACCGATCGCCGCGGATTCCGGGGTGCTGCTCGTCGGGGCCACGCACACCTTCGCCGAGACCCCGTCGCCGGACATCGTGCTGATTCCCGGCGGCATGACCACGCTCGAGCACGCACGCGACAAGAGGGTGCTCGACTGGGTGCGCCGCGCACATGAGACGTCGACGTGGGCGGCGTCGGTGTGCTCGGGGTCGGTGATCCTGGCGGCCGCGGGCCTGCTGACCGGAAAGCGGGCGACGTCGCACTGGGCGGCGCTGCCGGTGCTGCGGACGTTCGGCGTGACGCCGGTCGGCGACGAGCGGATCGTGGCCGCCGACGAGCGCATCGTCACCTGTGCCGGGGTCTCGGCAGGCATCGATCTCGGGCTGTGGCTGACCGGCCGCATCGGTGGTGAGGCCAAGGCCAGGGCCATCCAGCTGTCGATGGAGTACGACCCGCAGCCGCCGTTCGACTCCGGGCACATGTCGAAGGCGTCCGCGTCGACCAAAGCCGCCGCCACCGCGCTGATGACCCGCGACCTGGCCAAACCCGCGCAGCTCGCGGCGGCCGGCGGCCTGATGTGGGACGCGGCCCTCCACTCCGTGCGATTTCGGCGTGCTCGTCGTCGCTCAGCGAAGGCAATCACGCCGAAATCGCCGACCGGATGACAGCGATCACCCGCTCCGGGTATTCCGTCAGGTCCAACCAGGTGAATCGGAGTATCTGCCAATCGAGCAGCACGATGTCGTTCTGGCGAGTGCGGTCGATCTGAAATTCCGCTGCGCCACTGTGGAATGCGAACCCGTCGACCTCAATGGCGACGTTCGCCGAGGGAAACGCCACGTCGACGCGATAGCCGCCGACCGGATAGTTGGCCCGCCACCCCGTGATTCCTGCGGCCCGCAGAAGTTTGAGGAGGAGCCGCTCTGCAGCTGACCGGGCGCCGTGGTCAGCTGCCTGTAGCAGTCGTCGTGCGCGTGGCGAACCATAGCGGCCCTTGTGGCGCAGGTGCGCTTGCCACAACGGCGGCAGGTCAACCGTCGTCTGCAGGGCTGTGTCGAGGAGCCTTGGACCCCCGCCCTTGCGTGCTGCGGCCTCGACCACCGTGAGCGCCAGGCTTGTCACGCGCAGGCCTTTGACCTCGGATACATCCCGGGACGGAAGGTCCCTGCGTCGAGGCACGCAGCCGGCGTGCTGTCGACCATTGCTGTTGCGCGGAACGGTGATCTCGACCATTTCTGGGGCGAACTTGGTCAAGCCGTGCCACCACGCGGCAGTCAGTCCGCTGCCGGCAGCCTCGGGACCGTAGCCCCACACCGCGGCGCGGATGCGGGCGGCATCGGTGAATGGCTGGTCGTTCACCGAGTACACGCCGCGAGCGCGCCGCACCCAACGGCCGGAGGTGACTCGCCGCTGCACAGCGGCGTGGCTGAGGCCGGCAGCCTGGGCCTGAGCGAGCGTGATGACGCCATCGTGACGTCGAAAATAGTCATCGACCATGCATGAACGGACGCACCAGCCGCCCACGCGGTTCCGTCCCCAGCGATTTCGGCGTGTTCGTCGTCGCTGACCGTCGATAAGCACGCCGAAATCGCAGTCCAGTAGCGTCGTCGGGGTGAATTTGGCCTACGACGATCGCGGTACCGGCGATCCGGTGCTCTTCATCGCCGGCCGCGGGGGCGCTGGTCGCACCTGGCATCTCCATCAGGTGCCGGTGTTCGCCCGCGCGGGCTATCGCTGTGTGACGTTCGACAACCGCGGCGTGGGTGCCACGGAGAACGCCGACGGGTTCACCACCGAGACGATGGTCGGCGATGTCGTCGACATCATCGAGAAGCTGGGCCTGGCTCCGGTGCGCATCGTCGCGTTGTCGATGGGCTCCTACATCGCCCAGGAGCTGATGGTGGCCCGCCCCGATCTGGTGCGCTCAGCGGTGCTGATGGCCACCCGCGGCCGCCACGATCGCGCGCGGGACTTCTTCTGGCGTGGCGAAGAGGCGCTGGCCCAGTCGGGGATCGAACTCCCTGTCGAGTTCGAGGCGAAAGTGCGCCTGCTGGAGAGTTTTTCGCCCAAGACGCTGAACGACGACAATGCGATCCGGGATTGGATCGACATGTTCACGATGTGGCCGCAGAAGCCCACCCCGGGCATGCGGACGCAGCTGTCGATCGCCCCGCAGAGCAGCCGGCTGGCCGCCTACCAGAACGTGCAGACGCCCGCGCTGGTGATCGGTTTCGCTGACGACGTCGTGCTGCCCGCCTACCTCGGCCGCGAGGTCGCCAACGCGATGCCCAACGCGACGTTCCTGGAGATCCCCGGCACCGGCCACCTCGGCTTCATCGAGAAGCCGCAGGTGGTCAACACCGCGATCCTCAATTTCTTCGCCGATACCCTGTAGTGGTGAACCCCTCGACCGCGCAGGCTCGGGTGGTCGTCGACGAGCTCGTCCGCGGCGGCGTCCGCGACGTCGTGTTGTGCCCGGGCTCGCGCAATGCTCCACTCGCGTTCGCCCTGCACGACGCTGATCGCGCCGGTCGCCTGCGGCTGCACGTCCGCATCGACGAGCGCACCGCAGGCTTCCTCGCCATCGGCCTCGCAGTCGCGCAGGGTGCGCCGGTGTGCGTGGCGATGACGTCGGGCACCGCGGTGGCCAACCTGGGCCCGGCCGTCGTGGAGGCCAACTACGCTCGCGTGCCCCTGATCGTGCTGAGCGCCAACCGGCCCTATGAGCTGCTCGGCACCGGCGCCAATCAGACCTTCGAGCAGCTCGGCTACTTCGGCACCCAGATGCGGGCCAACATCAGCCTCGGCCTCGCCGAAGACGTCCCGGAGAAGATGGCGTCGCTGAACGCCCAGTGGCGCTCGGCGACGTGCCGCGTGCTCGTCGCCGCCACGGGATCGCGCTCGGCCAACGCCGGCCCGGTGCAGTTCGACATCCCGCTGCGTGAGCCGCTGGTGCCGGCGCCCGACGAACCCGGAGCCCCCTACGCTCCGGAGGGCCGCCCTGACGGCCGGCCGTGGACGCTGACCCCGCCGGTGACGTTCGACCAGCCGCTCGACATCGACATCACCCCCGACACCGTCGTCATCGCCGGCCACGGCGCCGGTGTGCACCCCAACCTCGCGCACCTGCCGACGGTCGCCGAGCCGACCGCGCCGTATGCGGCCAATCCGCTGCATCCGTTGGCGCTGAACCTGATTCGGCCGCAGCAGGTCATCATGCTCGGCCGCCCGACCCTGCATCGTCCGGTATCGGCGCTGCTGGCCGACCCGTCGATCCCGGTGTACGCGTTGACCACCGGACCGCGGTGGCCGGACGTCTCGGGCAACTCGCAGGCGACGGGTACGCGCGCGGTCACCTCAGGTGTGCCGAGCCAAGAGTGGCGCGATCGGTGCGCCCAGGCGCATCGGCAGGCATGCGAGGCGGTGCGCGGCCAGCTCGCGGCCCATCCGCTGACCACGGGTCTGCATGTCGCCGAAGCGGTGGCCGATGCGGTACGGCCGGGTGATCAACTGGTGCTCGGCGCGAGCAATCCGGTCCGAGACATCGCATTGGTCGGCTTCAACACCCCCGACGTGACGGTCCGCTCCAACCGGGGTGTCGCCGGGATCGACGGCACGGTGTTGACGGCCATCGGGGCGGCCCTGGCCCATGAACGTGCCACGGGCGGCCGCACGATCGCGCTCATCGGCGACCTCACGTTCGTGCACGACAGCTCGGGCCTTCTCGTGGGGCCGACCGAGCCGATACCGACCGCGCTGACCATCGTGGTGTCCAACGACAACGGCGGCGGCATCTTCGAGGTGCTCGAGCAGGGCGATCCGCGCTTCGCCGACGTGTCCTCGCGCATCTTCGGCACCCCGCACGACGTCGATGTGGGCGCGTTGTGTCGCGCCTATCACGTGGAGAACCGGCAGATCGAGGCCGGCGACCTCGCCGCGGCGCTCGACGAACCCCACGAGGGGATGCGGGTGCTGGAGGTCAAGGCGGACCGGTCGTCGCTGCGAGCGCTGCATGCGTCGATCAAGGCCGCCCTGTGACGGCACTGCTCGCGCGTCTGAAGACGCTGTGGCAGTTCATCATTCCGCACTTGTACGGAGAGCCGGGGGAGACGCGTCGCGGTCAGGTGCTGCGCCGGATTCGGATCGGCATCGTGGCGCTGGCGTGTCTGGTGACGCTGCAGTCGGTGCTGCTGATGGTGGGCGCGTGGCGCAACGACCGTCAGATCGAGAGGCACATGGGGGTCGCCGAGGCCACGGTGCTCGACGCCGGTCCGCGGCGCTCGACGATCGAGTTCGTCACTCCCGACCGGGTGACCTACCGGCCCGAACTGGGTGTGCTGTACCCGTCGGAGTTGGAGAACGGGATGCGCATCTACGTCGAATACGACGTCAACAACCCCGATCTCGTCCGGGTGCAGGATCGTGACGCCTCACTGGCGATCATCCCGGCGGGTTCCATCGCGGTGGTGGGATGGCTGGTCGCGGGCGCTGCGCTGGGCGTCACCGCGCTGGTGCAGCGGCGTATCGATGCACCCCCGGTGCCTCAGGACGCGACGAGCTGATCGAGCCAGTCGCCGTCGGAGATGTCGACCTTCTCCCCGGTGTCCAGGTCGACCACCGTCGGTGTGCCGACGTTGGCCGAGTCCGCGCTGTAGAGCAGCTCGAAGTTGTTCTGCTCCAAGGCGTCGATGTCGACCACCTCCTGCGCGCGGGCGACGTTGTCGGCCACCGGTTCTGGGAGTCCCGCGGTTCGTGCGATGGTGCGTAGTTCATCGCCACTGAATGCGGGGCCACCCGGATCCTGTTGTGCCCATAGCTCTTCGACGAAGTGCTGGAAATCGACAGCTGAGGTGGTCGCGTCACCGGCGGGTTCGGCGGCGGCGAACATGGCGTTGACCACCGCTGCCGAGTAGCCCTGCCCCTCCTCGTCGAGGAACGTGAGGGGGCGGTAGGTGACCTGCACCCCGCCCACCGCCAGGTAGTACGCGATCTGGTCGCCGAACTGCTGTTGCAGATCGTGGCAATGGGTGCACTGCGGTTCGGTGAAGATCTCGATCTGCGCGGGTGCGTCGTCGAATCCGGCGACGATGCCGAAACCGTCGTCGGAGAGGGCCAACGGAGCGCGGACGGGATCGGGGCGCGCGGTGCCGGTGACCTCGTTCGCGCAGGAGACAGTGCCGAGCAGCAGCCCCATCACGATCAGGAGACGCACCGCCCGCGTTGTCCGCATGTCGGGAAGAATAACGCCGCACCACGGGCAATTCGCGCGACATATCCCTGCCCGCAACCTCTGGGACAGATCGTGCTGTCACCGTCGGGACGTGCGCGTCGCAATCGTCGCAGAGTCGTTCCTCCCGAATGTCAACGGCGTCACCAACTCGGTGCTTCGGGTGATGGAGCATCTCCGTCGCACCGGCCACGAGGTGCTGGTCATCGCCCCCGACACCCCTCGCGGTGAGCCCGCCGCCGACAGGGTGCACGACGGCGCCCGCATTCACCGAGTGCCGTCGATGATGTTCCCCAAGGTCACCTCGCTGCCGCTGGGTGTGCCGCGGCCGCGGATGGTGGGTGTGCTGCGCGGGTTCGATCCCGACGTGGTGCATCTGGCGTCGCCGGCGCTGCTGGGCTGGGGCGGTGTGCACGCGGCACGGTATCTGGGCGTCCCCACGGTCGCGGTGTTCCAGACCGATGTGGCCGGTTTCGCGCAGAGTTACGGCGTCGGCATGATGTCGCATGCGGCGTGGGCGTGGACCCGCCGACTGCACAGCAAAGCCGACCGCACTCTCGCGCCGTCCACCGCGGCCATGGATGATCTTGTGGCGCACGGCATTCCGCGGGTGCAGCGGTGGGCGCGCGGCGTGGACGTCACCGGGTTCGCCCCGTCGGCACGCGACGACGCGCTGCATCGAACGTGGTCACCCGACGGGAAGCCCGTCGTCGGCTTCGTCGGCCGGCTGGCGCCCGAGAAGCACGTGGAACGGCTGGCGGTCCTGGCGCAACGTGACGATGTGCAGGTCGTCGTGGTCGGGGACGGCGTGGACCGGCCGAAGCTCGAGGCTCAGCTGCCGAGCGCGGTGTTCACCGGCGCGCTGTACGGCGCCGAGCTCGCCACGGCCTACGCCAGCATGGACGTCTTCGTCCACCCCGGCGAACACGAGACGTTCTGTCAGGCCGTGCAGGAGGCGATGGCCTCCGGGGTGCCGGTGATCGCCCCCGACGCGGGCGGCCCGCGCGATCTGGTGGCCCCGTACCGCACCGGGTTGTTGCTGCCGGTGGCCGAGTTCACCGAGCGGCTCTCGGCGTCGGTCGACCACCTGATCGACGAGCGGCGGCGCTATTCGCTCGCGGCGCGGCGCAGTGTGCTCGGTCGCACCTGGCCGGTGATCTGTGACGAGCTCCTCGGGCACTACCACGACGTGGCCGGTCGCCGGGGCGTTCGCGCCGCCTGAGTTTGCCCCGTATCCCCACCGGGTATCAGAGCCGGGCTGCGGGCGGCTCAGCGGAGAGCGGGGATTTCGATGATCGGTACGGTCTACGAGGCCGCTCTCGGCGGACAACGCTGTTGGGTCCGCGGCGCCGACTACCAGACGCGAGAACTGCCCGTCGAGCGCTGGCTCGGTGAATGCGACGAGGACCCCTGCGACGCGGCCCTCGTGGCGCGATGTGAGGGACCCACCATCGACCTGGGCTGCGGGCCCGGACGCGTTGTCGCATGGCTGACCCGCCGCGGCATCCCTGCATTGGGCATCGATCAGTCGGCCGTCGCTGTCCACCTGGCCGGGCGGCGCGGTGCCCGGGCGCTGCGCGGCGACGTCTTCGACGAGCTCCCGCGCGAAGGCTGGTGGCAGACGGTGGTGCTCGCCGACGGCACGATCGGCATGGGCGCGGACCCGCTCCGACTGCTCAACCGCTGCCGGGCCCTGCTCCGTGACGGCGGCCACTGCGTCGTCGAGTTCGACCCCGGCGCCACCGGTTCGGAGACGACGATGCAGCGTCTGGAGTCCGAGACCCAGGTCGGCCCGTGGTTCTCGTGGGCGACGGTCGGTCTCGACGCGCTCGAGGAGTTCGGTCAGCGAGTCTCGTTGCGGCTCAAAGACGTCGAGGTGTTCGGCGAGCGTGGCATCGCCGAACTGGCCGCCATCTGATCCCATCTTCCTATCAGTTCCGCGGCGCACTTGTTGCACGCCGGCAAGGTTTTCGCTAAGCCGGAGGGTGCAGGCGTAGTCCGTTCGTGTGAAGGAGCCCCCGATGGCAGCAGCGTCGCCTTCCGACGCGACATACCGGGCGGGTCTCGGGTTCCTGCTCGTGCTCGCCCTGTGCAGTGCGGGTTGTTCCGGACGGCCGTCGTCCGAACCGGAGACCGTGACCGACAGCGCCCCGCCCGCCGCGCTGTCGGTGGCACGAGTGGTGGTCGACCGTCTGCAGAGTGAGGACCACGTGGTGCTGAATCCGGTGGACACCACCGGCACGGACTGTCCGTCGGCAGGCTGCGCACAAGCCGTCACCACCGACAGGTTCGAGATCATGTCCTTCCCGGGAACCGGGGTCGCGCAGAGGTACGCCGCGGACCGGGGTCTGCGCCAGATTGCGAGCCTGGTGGTCGATTTCGCCCCGACGGTGCCCGAAGCGGAGCGCGACCAGCTGTGGGCTGACGTCACGCGCATGGTGGACTGACCCGCGATCTAGCCCTGCGCCTCGATGGCGACCGGCTGCCATTCCTTCCACGTCGCCAGACGCTTCTCGTAGTCGGCTGTCGCCAGCTGCAACGGCAGCTCTCCGAAGAACACCCGCAGCGGTGGCTCGGGCGCGTCGACGACCTTCAGGATCGCGCGGGCCGAGGCTTGCGGATCGCCGGGCTTGGAGCTGCGCGACGCCCGCGATTCGGCCGCCTTGGCGTGGATCTCGGCGTAGTCGGGCAGTTCGGCGGCGTGCCGGGCCGAAGAGCCGGCCCAGTCGGTGGAGAAGCCGCCCGGCTCGATCAGCGTGACGTGCACGCCGAAGTCGGCGACCTCCTGGGCCAGCGCCTGGCTGAAGCCCTCGAGCGCCCACTTGGAGGCGTGATAGATCCCGACGTTCGGGAAGGCGGTGATGCCACCGATGGACGACACCTGGATGATGTGGCCGCTGCGCTGCGCCCGCAGATACGGCAACGCGGCCTGGGTGATCCACAGGGCGCCGAACACGTTCGTCTCGATCTGGTCGCGGGCGTCGGACTCGGAGAGTTCCTCGATGAAGCCGAACTGTCCGTAGCCGGCGTTGTTGACGACGATGTCGAGCCGGCCGAAGTGCTCGTGCGCCTGCGCGACGGCCGCGAAGTCGGCCTCCCGGTCGGTGACATCGAGTTGCAGCGGCAGCAGCGCGTCGCCGTGCTTGGCGGCGAGATCCTCGAGGCTGGCCAGGTCACGGACGGTCGCGGCGACCTTGTCGCCTCGCTCGAGGGCGGCGATCGTCCATTCGCGTCCGAAGCCGCGGGATGCACCGGTGATGAACCACACTTTTTCACTCATGAGCGGTTCAATGCCCTCGCCGCTGGCATCCATTCCCGAATCGCGGCGGTGATACGTTCGCGGTTGTGAACCGTGCGTCGTTGGAGAAGGACCCCCATGAGGTCGCGTCGATGTTCGACGGCGTGGCGCGGCGCTACGACCTGACGAACACGGTGCTCTCCGGCGGCCAGGATCGGTTCTGGCGGCGGGTCACTCGCGAGACGCTCGGGGTCGGCCCAGGCGATCGGGTGTTGGATCTGGCCGCGGGGACGGCGGTGTCGACGGTCGAGCTGGCCGCGTCGGGCGCGTGGTGTGTGGCGGCGGACTTCTCGGTGGGCATGCTGGCCGCCGGGGCGGCCCGGCGGGTGCCGAAGGTCGCGGGGGACGCCACGAAGCTGCCGTTCGCCGACGGCGTCTTCGACGCGGTGACGATCAGCTTCGGGCTGCGCAATGTGGTCGACCACGTCGCCGGGCTGCGCGAGATGGCGCGGGTGACGCGTCCCGGTGGCCGGTTGGTGGTCTGTGAGTTCTCGACGCCGACGAACGGTCTGTTCGCGACGACGTACAAGGAATACCTGATGAAGGCGCTCCCGCGGATCGCTCGCGCGGTGTCGTCGAACCCCGACGCGTACGTCTATCTCGCCGAGTCCATTCGGGCGTGGCCCGATCAGGCCGAGCTGGCCCGCCGCATCCAGGCTGCCGGCTGGAAGGACGTGGCGTGGCGCAACCTGACGGGCGGGATCGTGGCGCTGCACGCCGCCACCAAGCCCTGATCCGGGAATCCGCGCACGCTCACCACACGCGGAAATTAGCGTCACACTCATGCCACACGGACGCCACGCCGATCCCGACGCCACTCTGGCCACCGACCCGCGGTCGGACCCCCGCATGGTCGCCGCATTCGCTGCCTTCGGTCTCGACGGCCGGCTGCCGTCGTCCGGCCTGAGCGCGGACTCGCCACTCGAAGATCGGCTCGCCTACGCGACGATGAGCGAGCAGGGCATCGGTGCGTTCTTCGCCGCACTGGCAGCCGACATCGCTCCACCCGCGGGCGTCACCACCTCCACGACGACGATCACCGGCGTCGACGGCAACGAGATCATGTTGTTCATCAGCCGGCCCACGGAGGCGAGCGGTCCCCTCCCGGCGATCCTGCACCTCCACGGTGGGGGTATGGCGATCGCGAGCGCCGCCGACTTGCCCTATGTCCGGCTGCGCGAGCAGCTCGCCGCCACCGGCCTGGTGGTCGTCGGCGTCGAGTTCCGCAATTCCGGCGGCGCGCTCGGCCCGCACCCGTTTCCCGCCGGCCTGAACGACTGTGCGACGGCCGCCCGCTGGGTCCACGAGCGTCGCGCCGAACTCGGGGTCAGCCACATCGTCGTCAACGGTGAGTCCGGCGGCGGAAACTTGACATTGACGTTGGCGCACAAGGCGAAACGCGACGGATGGGTCGGCGAGATCGCGGGCTTCTACGCGCAGTGCCCGTTCATTTCCAACAGGTGGCAGGAAACCTGTGACGATCTTCCGTCGCTGGAGGAGAACGACGAATACTTCGTCAGCCGTGAGCAATTGGCGATCCTCGGTTCGCTCTACGATCCCGACGGGCGCTACGTCGACGATGCGACATGCTGGGCATACGTTGCCACCGATGACGAATTGTCCGGTCTGCCTCCGCATGTCATCTCGGTCAACGAGCTCGATCCGCTACGCGACGAGGGATTGCAGTACTACCGCAGACTGGTGCGGGCGGGGGTGCCGGCGATGGGTCGCGTGGTGGCGGGTACCTGCCACGGCGGCGATCTGCTGTTGGCGCACGCGATGCCGGACGTCTTCGCGGCCAGCATCAGAGACGTCAGCGGATTCGCCCACTCACTGGCCTGAGCGGTCAGATGTTCGATGCGTCGGCGGGAGCGTACGGTGGCTGCTGGGCAGGCGAGTTCATCTCCTTGCCAGTCACACCGGTGATGCCGAGCGTGTACGCGGTCATCGACAGCGAGCCGTAGGAGTAGCCGTCGACGAGCACGTCCACCTCGTCACCGCTCGCCGAGGCCATTCCGGCGAGGTAGAGCGACGGGATGAAATGGTCGGGTGTCGGCACCGCCGTGCGGTAGTCGGCGTGCTGGTGCAACGCCACGGCGTCCGACGGACACGACAGCATCAGCTCCCTGGCAGCATCGTCGAACCTGCGAGCCCAGTCGAAGCCGGTGTCGAGCTTCCAGTCCATCGCCCCCAGGTTGTGAACGACGTTGCCGCTGGCCAAGATCAGCACGCCGCGCTCCCGCAGTGGAGCCAGTTTCGCGCCCAGCTCGAGGTGGTAGTCGAGCGACTTGTCGGCGTTGATCGACAGCTGGACGACGGGGATGGATGCGTCGGGAAAGGCGTGCACGAGGACCGACCACGTGCCGTGGTCGATACCCCAGCTGTCGACGTCGGCACCGACCCAGGTCGGGTGCACGACCTCGCTGACCTCCTCGGCCAATTCGGGGAGGCCGGGCGCCGGGTACTGCACGTCGAACAATTCCTGCGGAAAGCCGTAGAAGTCGTGGATCGTCCGCGGACGCGCCATCGCGGTGACCGCGGTCGCGTTGATGTACCAGTGGGCGCTGACGACCAGGATCGCGCGCGGCCGCGGGACGGCTTCGCCGAAAGCCCGCCAGGCCGCGGTGTAGCGATTGACTTCGAGAGCGTTCATCGGGCTGCCGTGCCCGATGAACGCCGCGGGCGTCACGTCCATGCGTCCAGCCTCCACCCTCAAGACGTCGAATTCCACACGCGCAGAGTCTCCGAGCCCACCTGCGCGTCGTGGATCTGCTGGAAGTTCCGCCCTCCGCGGGCATAGGTCGCGAGAACAGCTGCCGGGCAGCGGCTTTCGACCAGGGGAGCATCCCGCCACCGGCATGGCCGCACGTGTACCAGGTCGACGTCCTCGCCGTCGGCATCGTACGCGTACGGCCCGTCCAAACGACCCAGCCGGAACAGGCCGTCCTCGTCGCGGGTCCACACGAACGACCCGTCGGGCGCCGCGGCGAAGCGCTCCACCCGTCGCTGGGGCACGTCGATCCGGCCGAAACCGCACAGACCTTTCGCGAAGGCCCGGTCGCGCGCCAGCTGCGGATCGATGCCGTCATCGCGCGAGCGCATCGGCGCCCGATAGACGAGCGTCACGTGAACGGGCGGCGTGCGTCCACCCGCTCCGACAGCCTGCCCGCGCCCCGCCAGAGCCGTGCGACCGCGTCCGCGTCGTCGTCGGTGACGAAGTTGCCCATCACCCGCACCGCGATCGTCATCAGCGCGGAGGACCGCATGGCCAACGGGCCCGTCGCGGGTAGGAACCGTGGGAACGTCAGCAGCAGCGCCAACCGGCGCGCGATCGAGAACCCGCGGGCATAGTGCCCGTCGAGCACAGCGGGCCACGCGCGCGAATAGTCGCCGCTGCCCAGCATCGACGCGGCCAGCCGGCCGGTCTCCAGGCCGTAGTCGATGCCCTCGCCGTTGAGTGGGTTCACACACGCCGCGGCGTCGCCGATCAGCATCCAGTTCGGGCCGGCCACGCCGGACACCGCCCCACCCATCGGCAACAGCGCCGAGCGCGCCGCCCGCACCTCGGACTCGAAGCCCCATTCGTCACGCCGCAGCGCAACGTAATGATTCAGTAATGGCCGCAGTGCCGCCTCGGCCGGCCGCTTCGCCGTCGCCAGCGCGCCGACGCCGATGTTCACCTCGCCGGTGCCCAGCGGGAAGATCCAGCCGTAACCGGGAAGCACCTCGCCGGTCGGGGATCGCAGTTCCAGATGTGAGGTGATCCATTCCTCGTCGTGCCGCGGCGTGGCGATGTAGGCGCGGATCGCGGTGCCGTAGACGGTGTCCCTGTGCCACTCCCGTCCGAGGGCGCGGCCCAGACCCGAGCGCACCCCATCGGCGACGATGAGGTCGCGACACCCCACCACCTCGCCGTTGTCCAGCACCACCGCTGACACCCGCCCGTCCGAACCGCGCTGCACGTCAACGGCTTTGACGCCCAGCTTCATCTTGGCGCCGTCGTCGACGGCCACCAGCCGGATGCGCTCGTCGAGTTCGAGACGCGGCACCGCGCTGCTGATGGGCGGAAACGATCGACCCGGCCAGCGGACTTCGACGTCGGCGCCGAAGCCCGACATCCGCAATCCGTGGTGGGTGACCCGGCCGGACAGCCAGCTGTCGAGGCCCAGCCGCCGCATCTCGGCGATGGCGCGCGGGGTCAGGCCGTCACCGCACGCCTTGTCGCGGGGGAACGTCGCGGCGTCGAGCACCAGCACCTCGTGGCCTGCGCGGGCGGCCCACGCCGCCGCCGCCGAACCGGCCGGACCGGCTCCGACGACGACCACATCAGCGCTCGTGTGCATGGCTCCCAGTATGTTGGCTGTGTGAGGACACCGGCGAACGTGGTGGCGGGAGTGGACTTCGGCGATGCCGAGTTCGCCCAGGACGTCCGTGACGGAGTGGCCCGGATCGAAGCGCTGATGTCGGAGGAACTCGGCCGCGCCGACGAGTTGATGGCCGAGGCGGTGACGCACCTGTTCCAGGCCGGCGGCAAGCGGTTCCGCCCGCTGTTCACGGTGCTGTCCGCTCGCCTGGGGCCGGACCCCGACTCGTGGCAGGTCACCGTCGCAGGCGCCGTCATCGAGCTGGTCCACCTGGCCACGCTGTACCACGACGACGTGATGGACGAGGCGCAGGTGCGCCGCGGTGCCGCCAGCGCCAACGCCCGGTGGAGCAACAACATCGCGATCCTGGCCGGGGACTACCTGTTCGCGACGGCGTCGCGGCTGGTCAGCCGCCTGGGGCCCGAGGCGGTGCACATCATCGCCGACACCTTCGCGCTGCTGGTCACGGGCCAGATGCGGGAGACCAGGGGCGCGGCCGAGCACGTCGACGAGGTCGAGCACTACCTGAAGGTGGTCTACGAGAAGACGGCCTGCCTGATCGCCGCCTCGGGCCGCTTCGGGGCCACGTTCTCCGGCGCCGACGAGGAGCAGATCGAGCGCCTGGCCCGGCTCGGCGGCATCGTCGGCACGGCGTTCCAGATCTCCGACGACATCATCGACATCGACAGTGATCCCGACGAGTCCGGCAAGGTGCCCGGCACCGACCTGCGGGAAGGCGTGCACACGCTGCCGGTGCTCTACGCGCTGCGCGAGACGGGCCCCGACGCGGACCGACTGCGCGAGCTGCTGGCCCGCCCCCTCGAGGACGACGCCGACGTGGCGGAGGCGCTGCGGCTGCTGCGGGCGTCACAGGGCATCGTCAAGGCCAAGGAGACCGTGGCCGAGTACGCGCGCCAGGCCGAGGCCGAACTGGCCGCTCTACCCGACGGCCCGGGCCGTCAGGCGCTGGCCACCCTGGTCGACTACACGATCCACCGGCACGGCTGAGCCCGCCCGGAACCTGTGCGGCCTGCCCGGGCGTTGGAGGGACATATGAGTTCTTCAGGTCATAGGAGGAGTCGTCGATGACGTGGCATCCGCACGCCAACAGGGCGAAGACGTTCCTGTTGCTGGTGCTGTTCTCGGGACTGATCGTGGCCGTGGGCGCGATGTTCGGCCGCAACATCATGTTCCTCGCCGTGTTGTTCGCGATCGGCATGAACGCCTACGTCTACTTCAACAGCGACAAGCTGGCACTGCGAGCCATGCACGCGCAGCCGGTCACCGAGATGCAGGCGCCGGCGATGTACCGGATCGTGCGGGAGCTGGCGACCACGGCGCGTCAGCCGATGCCGCGGCTCTACATCAGCGACACCGCCGCCCCGAACGCGTTCGCGACGGGCCGCAATCCGCGTAACGCCGCGGTGTGCTGCACGACGGGCATTCTCGGCATGCTCGACGAGCGGGAACTGCGGGCGGTGCTCGGCCACGAGCTGTCTCACGTCTACAACCGCGACATCCTGATCAGCTGTGTGGCCGGAGCGATGGCGTCGGTGATCACCGCGCTGGCCAACCTCGCGTTCTTCGCGAGCATGTTCGGCGGCAACCGTGAAGGTGGCACCAATCCGTTTGCGATTCTTCTGGTTTCGCTGCTCGGCCCGATCGCCGCGACGGTGATCCGGCTGGCGGTGTCGCGCTCGCGCGAGTACCAGGCCGATCAGTCCGGTGCGGAGCTGACCGGTGATCCGCTGGCTCTGGCGAGCGCACTGCGCAAGATCAGCGCCGGGGTGGAGCGGGCGCCGCTGCCGCCGGAGCCGCAGCTGGCCGACCAGGCGCACCTGATGATCGCCAACCCGTTCCGGTCGGGCGAGAAGATCGGCAAGCTGTTCGCGACCCATCCGCCGATGGCCGACCGGATCGCGCGGCTGGAGGCGATGGCGGGCCGCGGGCCGGGCCAGTACTGACGGGCCCGTCAGACTTTGGGTCTGGCGATGCGCAGCGTGGGGCCGCCCGCTTAAGGTGACGGGCGTGCTGACCCGAATCCTGATCGGTGTCGCGGCCGCGGCCGCGCTCACTGCGCCGGCTGTCGCTTCGGCAGATCCGTCCCCGCTGAACGTCAACGCGTTGCCGCCGGTCAACCCGCAGCCGTTCGCCTCGCCGGATGGCGCCTGGTACTCGTTCGCCGCGCCAGGGGGAGTGACGTGCGTGATGGACCGGCAGTCGGGCAACTACGGCTGCAACGGTGTGCTGCCGGGCGCTCCCGGCGGCGCGAACGTCGTGAGCGGCTGGGCGGGCGGCGCGCCAGGGTTCGCGAACGCGGCCGGCCCGATGTACGGCGCGACGGCCGATCCGCTGCCGCTGCCGGCCAACACCCGGATGAGCTTCCGCACGGTCAGCTGCGGCACCGACGGCGTCATCACCTCGTGCGTGAACACCGTCAACCAGTCGGGCTTCGTCATCAGCCCGACCGGCACCTATTCGTACTGAGCGCTAACACTGCCGCACGCTGCGGCGACATCTAGGCTGTGACGGTGTCGAGCAGAGCTCTTGTCGGTGCGGCGTGCCTGGCCGCGGCCGGTGTCTTGAACGCGGCAGGTCTGGCTGCCGCGGAGCCACCCACCCCGCCGCCGCCTCCGCCTGCCCCCAATGTGAACGCGTGGGCCCCGGCGAACCCGCAGAACTACGCCGTCTTCGACGGTGCGGCGTACGCGTTCAGCTCGAACGGTCTGACCTGCATGCTGCAGCGGTCGGGCGGTTACGGCTGCAACGGCGTCCTGCCGGGAGCACCCGAGGGCGCCAACCTGATCAGCGGTGCCGCCGGCGGAGTGCCCGGGTTCTCGGCGGCGCCCGCCCCGATCTACGGCGGTCCCGTCAAGGCGTTGCCGCCCAATACGCGGCTGAGCTTCGGCGATGTCAGCTGCGGCGGTGACGGCACGCTGACGGCGTGCGTGGACAGCCGCAACCAGGCGGGCTTCGTGGTGAGCCCGACGGCCTCCTGGGTCGTCAACGAGACCAATCCGCTGCTGGCCCGGCCCGAGGGCACCAACCCTTACTTCAATTAGGGGTCAGAGCCATCGACTAGAAGCCTGAGCCGTGCACCTCATGGCCGGGCTTCTCCAGCATCAACCCGTGGTAGGCGTCCTCGACGGTCGCACCGTGGTTGACCACGCCGTCGACCTCCCGTGCGATCGGCATCGGGATGTCGAGCTTCTCGGCGAACTCCATGATCACGCTGGACGCCTTGACCCCCTCGGCGACCTGGTTCATCGACTCGATGATCTCTTCGATCGGCTTGCCGGCGCCCAGCTGCTCGCCGACGTGGCGGTTGCGGCTGCGCTGGCTGGTGCACGTCACGATCAGATCGCCCATGCCCGCCAGCCCGGCGAAGGTGTCGCGGTGCCCGCCGATCGCCTCACCCATCTTCGACATCTCGCGCACCGCCCGCGCCATCACCATCGCGCGGGTGTTCTCGCCGATGCCCAGCGAATAGCCCATACCGACCGCGATGGCATAGACGTTCTTGAGCGCCCCGGCCATCTCGACGCCCACCACGTCGTCGGTGGTGTAGGTGCGGAATCGCTTGGTGCGGAACAGGTTCGCGAGTTGGGCAGCGAGGTGCTGGTCGGGCATGGCGAGCACGGCGGCCGCGGCGTAGCCCTCGGCGACCTCGCGGGCGATGTTGGGGCCGGCCAGGATTCCCGCCGGATGGCCCGGCAGCACCTCGTCGACGACCTGGCTCATCCGGTAGTTCGTGCCCTGCTCGAGGCCTTTGACCAGTGACACGACAGGCACCCACGGGCGCAGCGACGCCGCCAATTCGGTGAGGACGCCGCGGAATCCGTGCGAGGGCACGCCCATGACGATGACGTCGGCGCACTCGGCGGCTTCGACGAAGTCGGTGGTCGCCTTCAGATCGTGGGCCAGCTCGACTTCGTCGCCCAGGTATTTGGTGTTGCGGTGGTGATTGTTGATGTCGTCGGCCGTCTCCTGCGAGCGCACCCACTGCAGCGTCGGGCCGCGCCGCGCACAGATCGAGGCCACGGTGGTGCCCCAGGATCCGCCTCCGAGGACGACGACTTTCGGATCGCGCTGTGCAGGTGCCATGGGAGTTCACCCTAGGGGCGGTGACTGACCGGCGAGGCGGGTTTGGTGGGCATAATGATCGAGACGTTGCTGAGGGGGTCCTGTGTCGGTCACGGTGTCGACGATCGAAGCTTCCGACCCGCAGAGCGTGACCGCGGCGGCGGGTCAGCTCGGCGGTCACATCGCCGAACTCGAGGCCGCCGTCGCCGAGCAGCGGGCTGTGCTGGCACGCGTAGAGGCGGCCTGGCAGGCGACCGGGGGCGAGGCCGCTGCGGAGACGGCCGAGCTCGACATCGCGGGGCAGGTGGAGCTGCGGACTCGACTGGAATCGGTGCGAGCCGCGCTGACGACGGGTGGGGCGCACCTCGACGCGATCCGGGTCGGGCTGATGGAGCTGGTGACGGCGCTGCGGGCCATGGGGTGGACGGTCACCGATGACGGGTTCGCCGTCGCACCCTTCTTCCCGCCGGTGCTCAAGCACTTCGAGCCCGTCTTCACCGCGGTGATCCAACGGCTGGTGGGGTTGTTCGACCAGGTCGACGCCGGCACTGCTCAGGCTGTCAGCGCGGCCGTCGACTACTAACCCGCCGAGCGTGGGCCTTGTGCACGCTCTTCGCCGCTTTTGCGTGCACAACCCCCACGTTCGCGGTCAGCGGTAGTTGACGAACTGCAGCGCGACCTCGAGGTCGGCGCCGCGCAGCAGGGCCTGGACGGCCTGCAGGTCGTCACGCTTCTTGGAGCTGACGCGGATCTCCTCGCCCTGGATCTGGGCCTTGACGCCCTTGGGGCCCTCGTCGCGGATGAGCTTGGTGATCTTCTTGGCGTTCTCGCTGTCGATGCCCTGCTTGATGCTGCCGATGACCTTGTAGGTCTTGCCGGAGGGCTGCGGGTCGCCTGCCTCGAACGCCTTCATCGAGATGTCGCGTCGGATGAGCTTTTCCTTGAAGACGTCGACGGCGGCCTTGACGCGCTCCTCGGTGGAGGAGACGAGGATGATGCCCTCCTCGCCCTGCCACTCGATCGTGGTGTCGGTGCCCCGGAAGTCGAAACGGGTGGACAACTCCTTGGCAGCCTGGTTGAGCGCGTTGTCGACCTCTTGGCGGTCGGCCTTGCTGACGATGTCGAACGATGAATCCGCCATGGATCCGTCCCTCCCTCGTGATCGGTGCTTGGCTCCATCTTGGTCGCAGGCCTGTGCCGCGGCCACACCACCCTGGCGATTTGTCGTCGGGGTATGCCGTCGTTGTATCCTGCTGTGCGCGCTACACGCGAACCCGGCAGGTTGCCCGAGCGGCCAATGGGAGCGGACTGTAAATCCGTCGGCTAACGCCTACACAGGTTCGAATCCTGTACCTGCCACACTGATCAGGCCCCCTTTCGAGGGGGCCTGATGTGTTCGGGGATCTGGATGCATCGTGAACCGGCGAAAGATCGGTGAGCTCAGTCCGGCCAGACGCCCTCGAGCATCTCCCACTGTTCGCCCTCGACAGCATTGTCGACGCAGACGCTGCGGCCGGTCAGCCTCCAGACCCATCGCCCGTTGGGCGCTTGCAGGGTCACCAAGCGGCCATCGAATGTCAGTCCGATCTCAGGATTGCGGCCCAGATTCGCGAGCACGTGGCTGGCGAACCACATCACCGGGGTCGCACGGTCGACATGTAACTCGTCGCCCTCGCGGCGGAACCGAATCTCGCCCGTCACGCACGGTGCGTTCGTTCTCGCCATCGTCGCCATGTGACGTATTCGGCGCCGGCCTCGCCGCGGATGGGAATTCGCGTCGCAAAAGCAAATCTGACAGCAGCCTGTGAATTTCCTTGATCGAATTTGCTATTGATGACCAGACCATGACGATCTGCACGACGGCTGTCCTCATGCAGAGATCTCGTTGCCAGGAGAGCGGTCCAGTCCTCGGAATGGAGGGCCACGCAAAATTACCGTCCGCGTTACTAATTAGAGCTCGGCCCGGCAGATGACTATGTGCGACCCTCGCCGGCCCGTGGCGTCACCGACCCTGCTGCGTGACCGCGCATACGGCTGTCCCGTCGCCGTAATTTATTACGGATTCATTTGCTTCAAGATCATATCGGCGATGCAGGGAAAAGCAGCCAGCAAATGCGTAGCGTCGGCGCTGCCCTCCTTGATCCACCAGGGATCGCGCTGACTGTCACTACTTCTCAGGGGGTTCACCCATGTCCAAACACCGCAACCGTGCGCCGCGGACGCCTCTCCGCCAGCAGCTCGCCGTCGGAGTCTCCGGGGCCGCGCTCGTCGGAGCGGGCGTCCTCTTGGTCTGGCCGTCGGATGCCACGCCGACGGTCATAGCCGATGTCCAGCTGGCCTCGACCGATAGCCCGCTGTCAGAAGACTCACCGACTCTGCCCTGGTGGCTGGGTCACTCGGGCGGCGACCGGTCCGCGGCGGCAGTCGCGGCGGCCACGCCCGCGGCTGCGATGCGGCCGGTCGTCGGGCCCGGAGGCTGGCTCTACGGCGACGGCCTCGATGCCCTGGCGATCAACCCTGACTGCACCGCCAACTGTCGCGGCGGCAACGGCGGTCTGTTGGGTGGCAGCGGCGGTGACGGTGCCTACGGCGGTGCTGGCGGCAACGGCGGTCTGTTCTTCGGAAATGGCGGCGCCGGCGGCAACGGGGTCGATGCCTTCACGACCGCAGCAGGTGTCCGGGTCGCGGCCACCGCGGGCGGTGACGGCGGCAGCTCAGGTCTGTTCGGCGACGCCGGCGACGGCGGTAACGGCGGCAACGACTACAACGCAGCCAGTTCCACCGTCGCAGGAGCCAACGATGCTGTGGGAGCTGCGGGCGGGTCCGGCGGGCGTGGTGGCCGGATCAGTGGCAACGGTGGCAACGGTGGCCGCGGAGGATTGGCCGACTCGGTCAACGGCAACGCGAGCGGAGGGCGAGGCGGCGCGGGCGGCGCAGCCACCACCGGTACCGGAGGCAATGGAGGTGACGGCGGATCGGCGTCGACTGATGCCGACGGAACGCACGTCGCGACCGGCGGTAACGGCGGCAACGGCGGCGCCGGCGCGCCCGGAGGTGCCGGTGGTGCAGGCGGGTCGGTGAACAACGCCTTCGGCCAGGGTGCCGACGGCGTGGGCGGCAATGGCGGTTCCGGTGGCGCGGCAACGAGCGGAACGGGCGGAGCCGGCGGCAGCGGCGGCTTCGTGGCCACCGACGAGGGTGATGCCACCGGCGGCGTGGGCGGCAGCGGCGGTAAGGGCGCGGCGTCTGCGGCGGGCGGCGCCGGCGGTGCCGGCGGCAGCGCGAGTTCGGCCGGGAGTAACCGGTTCGGGCCTGACGGCGACGGCGGCACCGCGACCGGCGGGGCAGGCGGCAGCGGCGGTGGCGGCGGGAACACCCGCGGACGGGGTGGTGTCGGTGGCGCCGGTGGCGACGCCGACACCGACGGCGGACCCGCCGCCGACGGCGGTAACGGCGGCATGGGCGGCAATGGCGGCACCGTGGCCGGGACCGGTGGTGATGGCGGCCGCGGCGGAAGCACCATCGGCGGCGACACCCACACCCCCGGCGCCGGCGGCGCGGGCGGGCGAGCTGGTATCGGCGGGAAGTCCGGTGCCAACGGTTCTGGCGGAACCAGTAGCGACTCCTAGGGACGCCGCACCCACGAAGCCCCGGGCGTGACCATCGCGCCCGGGGCGCGGCGTGCATTCGTCGGTTGATCGAGGTCTGTGCCGATCTGTTCCGCCGCGTTTACGCGGTGCACCCGGTCGCGGCCGTGTACAGCCAATACTCCTTGTGGACAGGGGATGTCGAGCAGTTCGCCTCGATGATGGCCGAGGGGGTGCGCCACAACCAGGAAAGCGACGCTGAGGCCTCCTAGAATGCGGGGCATGGCCAGCAACGGTCTCGGACACTACCTGCGATCCCGTCGCGGACAGGTCGTGCCGGGGGACGTGGGGCTGCCCACTGACGGGTTGCGCCGGGTCAGCGGGCTGCGACGTGAGGAAGTGGCACTGCTGGCAGGCATGAGCGTCGACTACTACACCCGCCTCGAGCAGGGCCGCGAACGTAGTCCCTCACCGCAGGTGATCGATGCGCTGTCGGCGGTTCTGCAACTCCCCGACGACGCCCGCGAGCACCTGTTCCGCCTGGCGGGGCTGAGCCCCCAGGAGCGCGGCAGTGTCAGCACTCGCGTCGACCCGGCGCTGCTCGAACTCCTGGAGATGTGGCCGTTCAATCCCGCGTTCGTCTACAACCGGGCGTTCGACGTACTGGCCAGCAATCCGATCGCCGACGCGATGTTCATGCAGTGGACGCACTCGACGAACCTGATGCACATCATCTTCACCGAGCCCGAAGCGAAGACCTTCTACTGCAACTGGTCGGTGGTCGCCGAGGACGCGGTGGCCAGTTTCCGTCACGGGTTCGGTATCGCACCCAACGACGTGCGTCTCTGCACAGTGCGCGACGAACTCCTGGAAGCCAGTCCCGAGTTCACCGACATGTGGACACGCCATGATGCTCGACGTAAATCGCTGCAGAACAAGGCATTCCGACATCCGATAGTGGGTGTCATGACGCTGACGATGCAGACCTTCGATGTGCGCTCCAGCCCGGGCCAGGAACTCGTCGTCTACCACGCCGAGCCCGGTTCCCCGAGCGCGGAGGCGCTGTCGGTGCTGTGCTCCTGGGCCGTCACCAGCTGACCGATGACAACGAATGGATCAACGATGTCCACCTTCATGGTCACCTACGTCGGTGACGGCACCAGCTCCTTCGACCGCAATTATTATGAGAGCAAACACATTCCGTTCGTGACCAAGACGTGGGAGCCGTTCGGTCTGGAGCGAACCGACGTGTACTATCCCGAGGATTCTCTGGACGGCCAACACGTCGTGGCGGTGGCGCTGTGCCGCTTCGCCGACCGCGCAGGTCTGGATCGTGCACTCAGTGCGCCCGAATCCGCGCCCATAGACAAGGACATCGCGAACTTCACGAACGTTGTACCGATCATCACGGTCGTGTCCCCGGCGACGTGACGTCCCTGGGTGCACTGCACCCATTGTGTCGGGGCGGCCGCTGACTAGCGTCGAAGGTGCAGTGATCATCTCTGGCGAAAGGACGATCGTGAAGCGCACGACTCTCGGCGGTCTGGACGTGTCAGCCCAAGGCTTGGGCTGCATGGGCATGAGCGAGTATTACGGTGAATCCGACTGGGACACCAGCATCGCCACGATCCGGCACGCCATCGACATCGGCGTCACCCTGCTCGACACCGCGGACCAGTACGGCGCCGGCCACAACGAGGTGCTGGTCGGCCGCGGCATCGCCGGACGCAGAGACGACGTCCAGATCGCGACGAAGTTCGGGATCGACCGCAGCAGCGGTGACGAGAACCGGGTGCACCGCGGCGATCCGCCCTACGTGAAGCGCTCGTGTGACGCCTCGTTGCTGCGCCTCGGCGTCGACCACATCGACCTGTACTACCTGCATCGGCCCCCGGACAATGCCGAGATCGAGGACACCGTCGGTGCGATGGGCGAACTGGTGGAGGCGGGCAAGGTCCGTCATCTCGGCCTCAGCGAGGTCAGCGCCGATCTGCTGCGCCGCGCCCACGCCGTGCATCCGATCGCCGCCGTGCAGAGCGAATATTCGCTGTGGACACGGGATGTCGAGCAGGTGACGCCGGCGATGGCCGAGCTCGGCGTCGGGCTCGTGCCCTATGCCCCCCTGGGCCGCGGCTTTCTCACCGGCTCCGTGCAGACCGAGAATCTGGCGTCGAACGACTTCCGCGCCAAGAACCCGCGCTTCACCGGCGATGCCGGTCAGCAGAATCAGGCCATCGCCGACACGGTGCGCTCGGCCGCCGACCGGCTCGGCCTCCTACCCGCGCAGGTCGCCTTGGCGTGGGTGTACGCCCAAGCCGATCGGCTCGGTGTCTCGGTGGTGCCGATACCCGGGACCCGTCATGCCGAGCGCCTCGACCAGAACGTCGCGTCGCTGGATGTCGTTCTCGACGATGACGCACTGGCGCAGCTCCAGCCGCTCAGCGACAAGGTGCAGGGTGGCCGCTACGCCGATCGCGGTGTGCGCTGATGAGCGGAAGACTCGACGGCAAGGTGGCGGTCGTCACCGGGGCATCGAAGGGCCTCGGCGCCGAGATCGCCCGGCGGTTCGCCGCCGAAGGCGCGTCGGTGGTCGTGAACTACTCCCACAGCAAGGACGCCGCCGACGCCGTGGTTCGCGACATCGAGCAGGCCGGCGGCAAGGCAGTGCCGATCCAGGCCGACATGAGTGATGAGGCGCAGGTGCGTCGGCTGTTCGGCGAAACCGTCGGCGCTTTCGGCCGCCTCGACATCCTGGTGAACAACGCCGGTGTGTACGACTTCCAGCCTCTGCAGAATCTCAGCCTCGAGCTGTTCCGGCGCCATTTCGAGCTCAACGTCTACGGCTATCTGACCGCCATCAAAGAGGCTGCCGAGTACATGTCACCGGGGGCGAGCATCCTCAACATGAGCTCCACGGTGACGATCTTCGGCCCGAGTGATGCGTCGGTCTACACCGCGACCAAAGGCGCGATCGACGGGCTGACACGCGCGCTGTCGAACGAGCTCGCGCCGCGCGGGATTCGCGTCTACGCCATCAAACCAGGCGTGGTGGACACCGAAGGTGTGGAAGCGGGGGGATTCCTCACGAGTGAATTCGGCAATGCACTGATCGAGGAGACTCCGCTGGGTCGCCTGGGTCGTTCTGCCGATGTCGCACCGGCAGCCGTCTACCTTGCCTCAGACGAAAGTGCCTGGATGACGGGTGAGTACATCACGATGGCCGGTGGGCAGCGCTGATGGCAGACACCTCGACTCAGGTCGTCCAGAACTATTTCGAGACCTTCTTCAGCCACGACATCGACAAGACGCTGCAGTGCCTCACCGACGATGTGGTGTGGCGCGTGCAGGGCGCCGCAGACGTGCCGACGATCGGAACTCGCCGCGGCAAAGACGAAGTCCGTGAATGGCTTACGCTGTTTCCCAAGCACTTCCAGCCGCTCGACTTCGATATCACGCGGACGTTCGAGAACGACGATCAGGTGGTGGTCATCGGCCACTTCACCCACCGCATCCTCGATACCGGTAAGGAATTCAGCAGTGACTTCGCGACCATCTGCATCGTCCGGGACGGGAAGCTGGCCGCATACAACTTCCTCGAAGACTCTTACGGGCTGTGGGATGCCTTTCAGCCCTGAGTGCCGGCAACTGACAGTGGGAGAATCATCGTGAACATCACGGGCAACGCCATCTTCATCCCCGGTTCCACGAGCGGCATCGGTCTCGCGCTGGCGCTTGCCCTGCACGACAAGGGCAACACCGTCATCGTCGGTGGCCGGCGCACCGAGCTCCTCGACGAGATCGCCGCCCAGCATCCAGGTATCGACACCGTGCAGATCGACACCACCGACGCCGACAGCATCACGGCGGCGGCTGCGTCGGTGCTCGAGAAACATCCCGACCTCAACGTCGTCATCGCGATGGCCGGGGTGATGCGGGTGGAGGACTGGCATCAGGCCGACGGCTTCCTCGACTCCGCCGAGGCGGTCATCACCACGAACCTGCTGGGTCCGATCCGTCTGATCGCGGCGTTCATCGACCACCTGCAGAAGCAGCCGTCGGCGACGATCATCACCGTGTCATCCGGTCTGGCGTTCACGCCGCTGAAGATCACGCCGAGTTACAACGCGTCGAAGGCGGCCATCCACATGCTCACCGAGTCGCTGCGACTACAGCTCGCCGACACGTCGGTGTCGCTGAAGGAGCTGGTGCCACCATCGGTGGCCACGGATCTGCTTCCCGGGCAACGGGAGAGCTCGTTCGCGATGCCGCTCGAGGACTTCACCGCCGAGGTCATGCAGATCCTGGAAACCGACCCGGACGGCAAGGAGATCCAGGTGGAGCGGGTCAAGTTCCTTCGCTATTCCGAGGCGCGCGGCGAGTACGACGACGTCGTGCGCACCCTCAACGAGGCCGACCCGAACTGAGTCCTGCACGGGGTATTTCGCCGAGCGGCCACGCGAACTCCCCGCAACCTCTAGTGTCCTGCCGTGAAGACGTTGATGCGCGCCCTGCTCGCGCTCCTGCTCGCGTTCGCCCTTGCGCCCTCCGCCGCGGCCGCACCGTATCCCACCGGGCCGGTCACGATGACGGCCGGCGCGGGGCCCGGGAGCGGTTTCGATCTGACGATCCGTTCCGTGGTCGACGCCTTGCAAGCCGAGCGCATCGTCAATGTGCCTCTGCCGGTGCAGAATCGGCCCGGCAACAGTGGATCGGACTTCCTGGCCGCGATGGTCGAGCAGTACCGGGGTGCTGACGATCAGCTGTCGGTTGCCTCGCTGGCGACCATGATGAACCAGATCCGGGGCGTATCCCGGTACGGCTACCGGGATGTCACGATGATCGCCCGGTTGATGACCGAGTACTTCGTCGTCGTCACCACCCCAACCTCCCCGTATCGGAACCTCACCGACCTGATGGCGGCGATCAAGGCCGACCCGGCCCGAGTCACCGTCGGCGCCGCGCCCGACGACGAGGCGCCCTTCGATCTGCTGGTCAGCGCTGCCGGCGGCGATCCGCGGGCAACCCGCTACATCGCCCACGAGGGCGGCGGCGAACAGACCGCGGCGCTGCTCGGCGGTGAGGTCGAGGTGGCGATCGGCGGGGTCAGCGAGTTCGTCGACCAGATCCGCAGCGGGCAGCTCCGCGGACTCGGGGTGTTGTCGGAGGATCGGCTGCCCGGCCTCGACCTGCCAACGGCGCGCGAGCAGGGTCTGGATGTGACGCTGGCCAACTGGCGTGGACTCTATGGACCGCCGGCGATGCCGCAGTACGCCGTCGACTACTGGCGGCAGGCGCTCGCGACCATGGTGCAAACCCCCACCTGGAAGGGCATCGCCGAGCGCAGCGGATTCGTCACGACGTTCATGGTCGGGGACGAGTTGCAGGCGTTCCTCGCCGACACCCAGGCTGACGCCGAGGCGGCGTACCGGGTCGCCTGACGACACCGCCTAACGCAGCCTCAGCCCCCGGCGGCGCACCCACAGCACCGCGGCTGCGGTGGCCAACCCCCACACCGCCAGCGCGATCCCCAGATGGACGATGCTCTTGGTGTCGCGGCCGAGGATGGGGCCGATTGCTGCCGGCACCCGGTTCCAGAACACGTTGTGTTCCACGCCGCCGATCGGATCGGCGATGTAGTACAGCGCGTACGGAAGGGTCAGCGCGGTCACCCAGAACGCGACCCGGCGGGTGTCGGAGCGGTGCCGCCACCGCCGGATCAGCGGCGCGGCGGCCACGGGCAGCAGCACGGACACCAGGTTGCCGATCCCGAGCCAGGAGATCACCGGCACGAGCACGTTGGGGACTGTCCGGACGAGCCGTGACGGCGTGTCGAACCACAGCGTGAACAGCACCGCGGCCAGCAGCGTGGGCAGGCCGACGACCGCGAACAGCGCGAGGTTCTTGACGAGAAGGATCCGCCACAGGGGGGTGCCGGCCGCCATCGCGGCCTGGACGCGGTAGTGGTCGGAGCCCAGCATGTTGGTGGTCGTGATGTCGGCCAGGATGAACGACGCGAAATAGGTGTCGACGACGACGATCAGATCGTTGTGCATGTTGTGTCGCGCGAGGGGCTGCACCAGCAGCCACAGTGCGGCCAGCACGGCGTTGACCGCCACGCCACTCAGACATGCATACGGCGGGTGGAACAGCCAGCGGATCTCTGCGGCGACAGCCCGCGGCAACGGCAGGGCGAGCGCCCGTGCAGTGCGTCGGGCGCTGTAGGGGCGGGCTGCGCCGGCCCGCGCCATCCCCCGGGTGCACCGGCTGACCACCGAGTTCATGGACCCCTTCCTCGCCAAAGTGTCTGAACCCTACCGTCGACACCTGAAGTTTCGTCACCTCCGAGCAACGTCGGCGATGTACTGTGTGTCCGCTCGATTGACGACTCCGACAGCGAGGCGCGTGCCGTGAGATTGATCTTGGACTTGCTTCGCCCCTACCGGTGGCCGGTGGCCGGCATCTTCGCGGTTCTCTGCGTGCAGATCGCGATGGGCCTGGCCGCGCCGTGGCCGCTGAAGGTCGTGCTCGACAGCGTGGTCGGCGATCATCCGCTGCCGCCGTGGCTGCATGGGCTGCTGCAGCCCATCCTCGGCGGTGAGGGCAAGATGCACGTCGCCGGTCTGGCCGCGATCATGGTGATCGTCATCGCGGTGATCGCCGCAATCGCCACCTACGCGGCCAATTACCTCACCGAGACGGTCGGCCAACGGGTCGGCAACGACCTGCGCACCCGCGCCTACCATCACCTGCAGCAGCTGTCTCTGAGCTACTTCGACACCCACCGCGTTGGACCCATCCTGTCCACGCTGACCGACGACGTCGACACCATCCAGGATTTCGCGTCCGCCTCGACGCTGGGTATCGCGACCGACCTTCTCACCATCGTGGGCATGCTCGGCCTGATGCTGTACCTGCAGTGGGATTTCACGCTGGTCGCGCTCGCTGTCGCGCCGCTGCTGCTGCTGTTCGTCTCCCGAATCCGCAAGGCGGTCAAGGCGGCGACGCACGAGGTCCGCAGACGCGAGGCCGACATCGTCGCGGTCGCCGAAGAGGGTCTGCAGTCGATCCGGGTCGTCAAGGCGTTCGACCGGGAGACCCACCAGGAAGAGCAGCTGGCGCTCGCCGGTCAGGAGGCCGTCGACGCGGCGCTCAACGCGCGCCGGGTCAAGTCGGTCGTCTCGCCGATCGTCGCGGTCGTGGTGGCAGCGTGTACCGCGCTGGTGCTGTGGCGCGGTTCGGCGCTGATCCTCGCGGGCGCGATGACCGCGGGCACGCTCACGGTGTTCATCAGCTATCTGGCGTCGTTCTTCAAACCGGTGCAGGACCTGGCGAAGCTGACCAACACGATCGCGATGGCCGCGGTCGGGGTCGAGCGTGTCTCCGCACTGCTCGACGCGGAGACCGGCATCGAGGAGAAGCCCGACGCCGTCGCGGCCGGCAGGATCAGGGGCGCCATCCGATTCGATCGCGTCGCCTTCAGCTACGACGGCGAGAAGCCCGTACTGCGGGACGTGACGTTCGACGTGACACCCGGCCAGCTCGTCGGCATCGTCGGCCACACCGGAAGCGGCAAATCGTCTCTGGTGAGCCTGATTCCGCGCTTCTACGACCCCAGCATGGGGTCGGTGCACATCGATGACGTGGACCTGCGTGACTACAAGTTGCACGAGATCCGTCAGCAGATCGGCTACGTGCTTCAGGACACGGTGCTGTTCCGGGGCACGATCCGCGACAACATCGCGTTCGGCCGGCCCGATGCGAGCCACGACGACATCGTGGAGGCGGCGAAACTGGCCAACGCCCACGAGTTCATCTCCGACATGCCGCAGGGCTACGACAGCGCGGTCGGTGAGCGCGGTATGACGCTCTCGGGTGGGCAACGTCAGCGCATCGGCATCGCCCGGGCGCTCATCCGCGACAGCCCGATCCTGATCCTCGACGAGCCCACCGCCGCGCTCGACGCGGAGTCCGAACATCTGGTGATGGGCGCGCTGCAACGGCTGATGAGCGATCGCACTGTGCTGACCATCGCCCACCGGCTCTCGACGATCCGCGACGCGGACAAGATCGTCGTGCTCGAGGAGGGCCGGGTCGTCGAAGAGGGCACGCACAGTGAGCTGCTCGCCCGCAACGGCAGATACGCTGAGCTCCACCGCATCCAGTACGAGGACGAGACACCGTGACCCGCTCCCTGATCATCCTGCCCGACGATTCGTCGCAGCCCGTTCTCGACGCCATCCACACCGCGAGCAAATCCGTGCGCGTCAAGATGTTCGCCTTCAGTCACCAACCGCTGCTCGACGCGATCGTCGCGGCTCATCAGCGTGGCGTGCTCGTGAAGGTGATGCTGAATCCGGAGCGGCGGGACGGTGAAACCGACAACGACGGAGCTCGGGACCTGTTGACGCACTACGGTATCGACGTCACGGAGAGCAACCCGTCGTTCGGGTTGACCCACGAGAAGTCGATGGTGATCGACGACGAGTTCGCGTTCGTGGAGTCGTTGAACTGGACCGACGAGAACTTCACCGAGACCCGCGACTACGCGGTGGTCACGCCGAGCTCGCACGAGGTGCTGGAAATCATCGAGTGCTTCGAAGCCGATTGGGCGCGCGAGGAATTCACCCCCGGCGATGATGCGGGACTGATCTGGTGCCCGACCAACGGGCGGGCCCGGATCGCCGACTTCATCGATCGCGCCGAGAAGACGTTGTTCGTCCAGAACGAGCGCTACCAGGACCCGGTGATCATCGAGCGATTGGTGCGCGCAGCACGCCGAGGGGTGAGGGTGCACGTGATGGCGCGCGCCGCCCACCATCTCAAGGCCGACAAGCTGCTCGAGGGGGTCAGTGGATTGCGCATCCTCGAGGACGTCGGCATCAAGATCCACCGGCTCAAGCACCTCAAGCTGCACGCGAAGATGATGGTCGCCGACCACGAGCGGGCGATCGTCGGCTCGATCAATCTGTCACCGGGCAGTTTCGACCACCGTCGCGAACTCGCGATCGAAGTCGACGACGACCACCTGATGTCCAGGCTGAACCACGTAGCCCACCACGACTGGAAGCATTCCGCGCCACTGGATCTCAGTGACGAGGCCCTGCTGGCCGATCTCGCCCACAGCGACAAGCGGCAAGTGGAGCAACTCGGACTACACCGACCCCAGGGCTGACAGTTCCGCGCGTTCTGCCATGGGCTCGTGACCGCGGGCGCCCGCCGGAACCACCAGCACCGGCACCTCGGCATGGGCGATCACGGCCGCGGTGACACTGCCCTGCAGATGGCCTACCAGGCCGCTGCGACGATGGGGCCCCAGCACGATCAACGAGGCACCGTGGTGAGCGGCGGCGCTGACGATGCCCTTCCAGGTCGGTGTCGCCTCGACGGCCACGCTGCAGGCGCGCCATCCGGCTGCCTCTGCCAGCGAAGCACCTTGTGCCGCAGTCCGTTCCGCGGCCGACCGCACGTCGCCCGCCCGGTCGGCATCGACGCGGTCCGCGTCCACCGGACGGAACCCGACGTCCACCGGCTGCCACACGCAGACCACGACGGCGTTGCGGTGCGGTGGCAGGTGTTCGGCAGCCCGGGAGATCGCCGCGGCCGCCAAGTCCGTGCCGTCGTAGGCGAACAGGATGGGGCGGTCACCGACATCGGTGAGGACGGGCGCCGCGGCGGAGGAACTGACGGGTCGAGGACCCGGTGTCGTCGGCAGACCGCGCAACCGAGCCAGTAGCGGGGGCGAGTACCAGGCGGGGGAGTCGCCGTCGAGGAACTCGTCGAGATCCGGGGTCTGCGGCCGGGCGCCGCTCAGGGCGTAGACCGCGACCCCGAACACCGCGCCGCCCACGGCGAGACCGAAACCGACCCACAGCGCGACGCCGGTTCCGGCGACGAGATCATCCGAGACACGGGTGGCCAGGTGCGCGAAGATCGGCGCCACCATGAACGCCGCGACGGCGCGCAGCAATTCGATGATCGCGAACACCCGCTGCAGGCTGTTCGACTGCAGCGAGAACCCGGCGACGAACAGCGCCGGCGCGACGGTGGCGCCGAGGGCAAGACCGGTCAGCGCTGAACCGAGCAGGGCCAGAGAGTGATTCGCCGGCAGTGAGAGCCGGAACACCAGGATGCCTGCGGCCAGCAGCGCCATGCCGACGAGCGGCAGATAGTGCATCGCGCGCCGAGAGATCACGAAGCCGAACACCACGGCCATCACGATGGCGCCGCCCAGTTCCGGCAGATACAGCAGACCCACCTGGACGGGGCTGAACGACTGCAGGAACACCGCGGCCGTGAGCGCGGTCGCCGCCACCGACGCGGCCGCGGCGAAGAGTGCTACGCCGACCCCTGCGACCGGGATCGCGCTGGTGAGCATCGTGCGGATGGTCAACAGCGGCCGGGCGGCGCGGTACTGGTAGACGATGAGCGCGACGATCAGCAACAACCCGCCGAGCATCGGTCCGGTCACCGCGAGATCGGACAGCTCATGGCTGGTCAACTGCGCGGCTCCGACGAACGCCGCCGTGCACCCCACGGTCGCGAGCACGATGGCGGGCAGATCCCGCGGTGCGTCACGGTCAGCGGGCGGAGCATCGTCGAAGGTCAGCACCGCTAGGACGAGAGCGGCCAGCGCAACGGCGGCGACGATCCAGAACAGCGGCCGCCAGGCGTGCGCTTCGGCTTGCACACCGCCGATGAACGGGCCGAGCGCGACAGCGCCGAACACGCACATGTTCATGATCACCGCGGTGTTGCGCAGCTTGTCGCGCGGGAAGCCGATGGTCAGCGGGGGCGCAGCCGCGATCAACAGCATGCTGGTCGCCAGACCCTGCAGCACGTGGCCGATCACGAATGCCGGCGCATTCGGTGCAGCGGCAACGGTCACCGATCCGAGCACCAGCAGCACGGCGTAGCCGACCAGCATCCTGCGCTGCGGGAGGTGCTGGGCGAACTGCACAGCCAGAACCGTGCCGACGGCGTACGCGGCGTTGCCCAACCCCGAGCTGATCGCCATCGTCTGGGCGCTCATGTGCAGCTGTTCGCTGATGATCGGCACCAGCGGGTCCAGGGCGGCCGACAACGCCAGGTAGGGGATGAGCGCGAGGGTGACCATGGCGGCCACCGCGGCATATCGCCCGGCGAGGGGTCCTTGGCGCATCAGCAGCACCCGATGACACGGTCGTGTTGCGAGAAGTCAGCCACGTTGGGCGGCAACCGGCCGTGGGTGCCCGGCATTCCCCGATCGGCAGTGTTGCCAGGGACCTCCCAGGAAGGCCGTCAGACCACCGGCGACACCGGCGCACCGATGCGGATGATCTGTCCGGTGTCGTAGCGCAACTGATAGAGCGCATCATCGGGGCCCTGTACGAGCACGACGGTCCCGCCGGCCTGCGCATCAAAGTCCCGAGCGTTTCCGCACGAGGAGAAGTCGGCGGTGCAGTCGAGCGCCTTGATCCAGCCCTTGACCAGGTCGGCGACCAGCAGGGTGTTCTGGAACTCGTCGCCGAGTTGGCCGCCGTCGTAGAACAGCACCGAGGTGATGGCAGCGCCGCTGTCACCGTGCCCGTAGTAGAAAATCGGATCCTGCACGCCCGCACAGTCACTGGTGCAGGGACCCTCCGAGCCCGGCCAGCCGTAGTTGCCGCCGGCGATCACGTTGTCGACTTCTTCGAAGGAGTTCTCGCCCACGTCCGCGACCAACAGTTCGCCGGTCGGGGTGAACGTCAGCCGGAACGGGTTGCGGAAGCCGTATGCGTAGATCTGGGGGAGCGCCCCGTCGCCGAGGTCCGGGTTGTCCGACGGAATGGTGCCGTCGGGATTGATGCGGATGATCTTGCCGTGGATGGTGCCGAGGTCTTGGGCGTTGTCGGAGTTCTTGTTGTCGCCGACGCCCCAGTAGAGCATCCCGTCCGGTCCGAATCCGAGTGCTCCGCCGTGATGGAAGAACGCTGAGCGGTCCGTCGACTGCAGCAGCACCTTCTGGGAGCCGAACACCACGCGGTCTCCGCGCACGGTCAGTCGCGCCAACCGGTCGCGCGCGAAGATCGTCGTGTAGGCCACGTAGATGTAGCCGTTGTCGGCGAAGTCGGGATCGACGACCAGGCCGCCGAGCCCGCGCTCGCCCTGCGTGAGCGTCGGCACCCGGTAGAGCGGTCGGCGCGAGACGTCACCGTCCTCGTCGACGAGGCGGATCCGTCCGTTCTTCTCGGCGACCAGGATTCGGCCGTCGGGCAGGAACTGAAAATCTGTCGGCTGGGTGAACCCGGAGGCGACGACGGTGCGTTCGGGTGCCACCGCAGCAGCCACTGTGTTCTCGGCTGCCGCAGTGTTCCTGTCGGCCTGCACGGGCTGTCGCGTACCCGCCGCCGTGAGCCCGGCGCCAACGAGGTCCAGCAACCTCGATGGCCGGGGTCGGGGGGCGACCGGTTCGGCCGGGTCCGGAGCATCGATCGTCACGGTCTGCGCTCGCCGCTCGGCGACGCGGTCGGCTCGATCGGCGGCGCGCTGCTCGCGGACAGCTGCCCGCTCCGCGCGGGCCTCTGCCCGGTCGGCCTTCACTTCAGCCCGGCGCGTCGCACGCGCCTCAGCGCGCTCGGCGGCGCGCACCCGTGGACCGGCCACCGACGAATCACCTTGATTCGCAGTGCTGTTAACGCTCGAGCTGGTCGACGACGCAGTGTCGCTGTCCGCAGCCGCGACTGCTTGACCGGTCAGAACGGCAGCGCCGATCCCGAAAGCCACGGCGAGGCCGCCGACGCGTCCGATGTGAAGGGCGGTGCTCACTCTGCTCTCCGTTCGTGAGCGCACTGACCCTGCCGACGACGATTCCCCCATGACGCCTCCTTGCGAGCGGGGCCCCCGCACCGCGCTGTCGGCGGTAACCCGGCAACACCCCGATGTGGCGACTGTAGGTCGCGGTCCAGGCCGATATCGCGTTTTCGGCGCGAAAGCTGTGACGTCGCTGAATGCGTGATCCGAAGGCGAGCAACGTTTTTCGCCAAAAGGAGGACCGCGTGCCGAATTGTGCGGCGGCGGTCGGATACAGCGAATGCCGCGCGATCCGCAGGCGGTCGTTCGTGTGGATCAACGAGCCCGGCTCTCTGTGTCAGCAAACGGCGGATGCCATGACGCCGCAAGTGTGACCCGATGATGACGGATTGATGTGACCCGGCTCACAGCGGCGTATCCTCGAGGTGTCCCGTCGAAGAAGGGAGTTGCGATGAAAGGCGCTCATCGCGATCCGGTGGATCACGTTCGTACGACCTTGCCGCACAGCGGCGAGTCCTTCATCGACACGCTGTGGTTGCCCGGATTGCTGCTGATAGGGATCGGCACGGTGCTGATCGCGGGCACCGTGGCGGCGACGGCATACGGCAACCGGGATCTGTCGCTGATCCTGGCTCTGATCGCCGGCGCTCTGGTCACCGCCGGTGCGCTGCTGATCACGCTGGAACATCAGCGCGTCAAGCGGGTCGAAAGGCAGTGGCTGAAGGAGCACCCCGAGCGTAGCCAACTCCGGGCGAGCTAGCTGCAGCACCTGTCAGCAACCCCTGGGCCTGGCGCCTGTCGTCAGGGTATCCCGTGATTCACGCGGATATCGCGATCAACTTCTGACCAATCCCCGCGAACCGGGTGTGGCAGCAAATATCCCGCCCTACACTGCTGCTGACCACTCAAGGGGGAGTCATGGGCATTCGTCGGGCGCGCGCACACGGCAGGCATCGAGCGCAGAAGCCGCAACCGGTCGGAAGGCGGGCGAAGGCGGCGGTGACCGCGGTCGGCATGGCGGGAGTCGCCGTCGCCGGCGCGGCGGTCCTCGGGACCGCTCCGACGATGTCAGCGAGCCCGCAGCTGCTCGCGACCCTGCACTACCTGCGTGGGACCACCAACGGTCATCAGGCCACGCAACAGGAGTTCGAGGACTTCATCACCTCGGTGATCGACGGCACGAACTCCCCGAAAACCGACGGTGCCTACGAGAAGGTCGACTACAACGCCGGGTTCTGGCCCATCTCGGCGGGCTACTTCAAAGACCTGAAGTTCGACGATTCGGTCGCCCAGGGTGTGGCCAACCTGGGCAAAGCGAACCCGGCCCCGGGCGACGTGATCTTCGGCTTCTCTCAAGGGGCGGCTGTGGCGTCGCAGTACAAGGCCACCCACGAGGGCAACACCTACATCCTGGTCGCGAATCCGAACCGGCCCAACGGCGGCATCCTGGAGCGCTTCGCGGGAATGCACATCCCGATCCTCGACGTCACCTTCAACGGCGCCACGCCGGCAACCGTCGACCCCACCATCGACGTCGCCCGCCAGTACGACGGCTGGGCCGACTTTCCCACCTACCTGTGGAACCCGTTGGCGATCGCCAACGCATTGGCGGGGATGGCGCTCGTGCACGGCAACACACAGTTCGTGCTGACCGCAGACGATCTGAAGGCGGCCAGGGAGTCGGGCGACAGCGACTACTACCAGGTGGACGGCAAAACCAACACCACCTACTACGTCGTGCGCACCTATCCGATCCCGCTCTTGATGCCGCTGGATCCCTTCCTACCGGACCCGGTGATCGCCGCGCTCGACGCGCCGCTCCGGAAGATCATCGAAACTGCCTACGACAGAAGTGATTACGGCGCCCCGACACGCGCAACCTTCTTCCCGCGGCGCGCCGCCGCGCCGGAGATCGCTTCCGTCGACCAGCCGCAGGTCGAGGAGGAGCAGCAGCGTTCGACGCCCGAACCGCAGGGGCAGGACGAGGATCGGGACCAGCGCGCCACGCGCACGTCCTGGACGCCCGGAAAGCATCTTCGCGAGGCGCTCGAGGATGCGAAGGCGGCCCGCGACGAGAAGAAGAGTGCTCGTCACGCGCGTGACGACTCTGCGGTGAAAGACGATGCGAAAGACCAGGACGCCCCGAAGAAGGTCCAGGCCCCGTCACGGTCCGACGATGTCAAGGGCGGCAGCCCCGCCGCGAACGGCGAGGCTGCCTGACCTGTGTCAGGACGCGCGGTGGGCGTGCCGGTGGTGGTGCTGGTAGGCCGCCGATTCGGGGGTGTACGTGTTCGTGGTGTGCACGTTCGGAGCGGTCGACGGGGCGGTTGAGGTCGGAGCCGCCGCTGCAGTGTCCGGCCAGTCCGAGTGCGCCACCGAGGATGCCGGCGGCCAGCAGGGGCGCGGCGACGATTCGAGCGATGCTGTTCATGGTCATTTCCTTTGTCTTCGTTGCTGTTTGAATGTTCCGGCCGGTCGTTCCGGCGATGAGAAAAGAATGCCGGGAGTTCCTCGCGCCGTCTGTCCTCCGGGCGGTGGAGCGCGAGGACGAACTCGAGGTCCTCCGATCGGGGGACCTCGGTCGACTGGTGGTGCGCCCACGGGGGTGCGATGTTGTACCGATGACGTCCGCGCACTGTTCCCGCTGCGGCGCCGAGCGACCGTCGTGGCTGGGGGCGCCGCATCGCTGCATCGGCAACGCCGACCTGTCCTGGCTGAGCTTCCACGAGACGAGCGCGAGCGCCGCGATGGCGTGGCGACGGCACCTGCTCGACGGTGCGCCATGAGCGGGATTTGCAGGCACCGGCCAGGGCGGTAGGGTCGACCGTTAGTCGCAAAGAGATCGGATCGTGACGTCATGGACCTTGTACTCGGCCTGTCGATGACGTCGTCATCGGTGCGCTGGGTGCTGGTCGACGGCACCGCCGGTGACGGCGCGACCATCGATCGAGGATCAGTCGACCGTGCCGGCCTGGACGCCGGCGCGTTCCTGGGCTCGCTGATCGGCGAGGACGCGTCCCGCCGCGTGCACTCTGTTGGTCTGAACTGGTGTTCCACCGCGGAGAGCACGGCGAGCGCGGTGTGGCAGGCGCTCACCGACCGCGGCGTGGAGAACGTGATAGCGGTCTCGGACGTCGAGGCGGCCGAGACGCTCGCGCTCGGCATCGCCGACGTCGCCGGGCACGAACGCGTGGTCGTCTGCGTCGCCGAGCCCGTCGGTTCGGTGCTGGTCGCGGTGACACCGGACGGCATCACGGCCGACCGGCTGGACACCGCCGGGCTTGCTGCCGCCGAGGTGCCGACCGCCGACGCGGTGGTCGTGCTGGGCTCGGGTGATGTCGCGGCTGCGATGGCCGCGCTGCAACAGCGCACCGATGCCCCGGTGGTGACCACCGATCAGGCGGAGCTGGCACTCGCTCGAGGTGCAGCGTCGGCGTCGGCGTCGGCGGTCGCCCTGCTCGATGTCGCCGAGCGCCCCGCGGGCCGGCGCCTCTCGACCACGGCCGTTCTGACATCGGTGCTGGGCGCGGCCGTCGTGACCCTCGTGGTGTCGGTGTCAGCGGCGGTCGGTCTCAGCCTCACGCCGGACTCCGACCCGCAGATGGCGCGGTCCGTCCAGAACCAGCTTCCCGAGGCGGCCCCACCTGTGCGCGAAGTCGTCCCGCCTCCCGCGCCGGCCGCACCGCCGCCGGTGCCCGCGCCCGCGGCGCCCGTCGTCAACGAGGCGCCCGCACCCGAGGCAGCACCGCTGCCGGCTCCGCCCGAGGCGGCGCCTGTGATCGACGAGCCGCCCGCCGCCGCGCCCCCGCCGGCGCCGGACTACGTTGCCCCGGCCCCGCCGCCTGACTATCTGGCACCCGCACCCGGTGCACCGGTGCTGGTCGCGCCCGGCGGTCCGCTTCCGGCGGCCGTGCCTCCGCCGGTGGTCGTCGACAATCCGCAGCCGCGGCTGCGGGACCGCATCATCGAGCGCATCCCGATCATCAACCGTTTCCACGAGCCGCAGTACGACTACACACCGTGATGTGCCGTTCCGGCGACCACATTGCGTAGCGGTTCGCCCCTGTGCAGCCGCACGATGTTGGCTGTGACGTCCTCCACGCGACCCGAGAAGGTATCCGAGGTGACACCGGACGAGTGCGGTGTCATCAAGATGTTGGGAAGCTCCCCGAAGGGCAGATCGCTGGGTGCGCAGGAGGTTTCACCGCTCGGATAGCGATACCAGACGTCGACCGCGGCGGCGGCTATCACGCCGCGCGCCAATGCATCGTAGAGCGCCTGCTCCTGCACCAGGGGCCCGCGGCCGACGTTGATGAGCACCCCGTCGGAGCCCAGCGCAGACAGCTGCGGGGCGCCGATCATCCCCTCGGTGGCGGAGTTTAGCGGGGCCGACACCACGACGACGTCGCTCTCGTCCATCAGTCGGTCGAGCTGGCCGGTGTTGCCCACCCACTCGAGTCCCGCGTCCGTGCCGACGTTGCCCGAGCCGGTGACCGCGGCGGCAGTGCAGCCGAAGGCCCGCAACAGTTTCCAGCTGCACAGGCCAATGTGACCGAATCCGACGAAGCCGATCCGGGCCTCGCCCAGGGTGGGAGGCTGGCCGATTGCGCGGTCGTAGACCGACGTCGACCAGACACCCTCCCTCAGCGCGCGGTCTTGGCCGAGGAAGCCACGTCGCAGCATCACCGCCGCGCCCACCACGTACTCGGCGATCGAGCGCTCATGGTGAAAGGTGTTGGCGACCAATACCTCTGGTGACAGTGCTGCGAACTCGACCTTGTCGGTCCCGGCGCCGGCGACGTGGATCAGGCGCAGCTTGTCCGCTGTACGCGCCATCTCGGCGGTGAACCGGCTACCCACGTACACCTCGGCCGTGCGCAGCTCGGCGTCGGGAACCCCGTCGGTCAGCCAGCGGATGTCCGATCCCTCCGGCGCCATGGCCTCGAATCGTTCGCGGTGCGGTAACAGGTTCTGGTCGGAAACGACGATCTGCACGTCAATCCCTCTGCAGCGCAGGTCGTTTGCTGTCGAAGGTCCAGCCCGGCATCAAGTACTGCATCGCGGCCGCATCGTCTCGGCTTCCGAGGCCCTCACGGTTGTACACCTCGTGTGCGGCGGCGACGGCGGCCTCGTCGAGGGTCACGCCGAGGCCTGGCGCGTCGGGCACCGTCAGATATCCGTCGATGATCTCGTACGGTGCCGTGGTGATGGCCTGCCCGTCCTGCCAGATCCAGTGCGTGTCGATCGCGGTGATGTCGCCAGGTGCGGCGGCGGCGACGTGAGTGAACATTGCCAGCGACACGTCGAAGTGGTTGTTGGAGTGCGAACCCCAGGTGAGTCCCCAGGTGTCGCACAACTGCGCGACGCGCACCGACCCTGCCATCGTCCAGAAGTGGGGATCGGCCAGCGGGATGTCGACCGCGCCGGAGCGAATCGCGTGCCCCATCTCCCGCCAGTCGGTGGCGATCATGTTCGTCGCGGTCGGCAGGCCGGTGGCCCGCTTGAACTCCGCCATCACCTCGCGTCCCGAGAAGCCTGCTTCTGAACCGACAGGATCTTCGGCATAGGCGAGCACATCGCGCAGCTCCCGGCAGATGCGAATCGCGTCGTCGAGCAGCCAACCCCCGTTGGGATCCAGCGTGATCCGTGCGTCAGGGAAGCGATCGGCCAACGCGATGACGGCTTTCGCCTCGTCCGCCGCGGGCAGGACGCCGCCTTTGAGTTTGAAATCCGCGAATCCGTAGCGGGCTCGTGCTGCTTCGGCCAGCGCGACGATGGCGTCAGGGGTGAGCGCCTCGTCGTGGCGCACTCTCATCCAGTCGTCGGCATCCGCTGCTTCGTCTGCAGCCGACCGGTAGGCGAGGTCGGTCCTCGAGCGATCACCGACGAAGAAGAGATACCCGAGGGCCTGAACGCGGTCGCGCTGTTGGCCGTCTCCGAGCAACGCCGCCACGGGCGCGTCGAGATGCTGACCGAGCAGGTCGAGAAGAGCCGCTTCTACGGCGGTGACGGCGTGCACGGCCACCCGCAGATCGAACGTCTGCGCGCCGCGTCCCCCCGCGTCGCGGTCGCCGAATGCTTGGCGCACGTCGTTGAGTACGGCGTGATAGTCGCCGATACTGCGGCCGGCGATCAGGTTCCGGGCGTCGTCGAGGGTGCGGCGGATCGGTTCCCCGCCGGGTACTTCGCCGACGCCCGTATTGCCTGCGGAGTCCGAGATGACCACGAGATTGCGAGTGAAGTAGGGCCCGTGCGCGCCGGACAGATTGAGCAGCATGCTGTCGTGGCCCGCGATCGGGATGACGGTGACGTCGGTGACGACGGGTGTTCTCACTTCAGTTCCTCTCGAGCGTCATGATGCGAACCATTTGTCGCCGTTGGCCAGTGGGCGCACGACACGGGAGACCTTGTCGCCGGTGCTCTGCAACGCGTCGATGATCTCGCGCTCGCGCTGCGGACTCAGCCGGCTGACGGGTATCGACGCGCTGATCGCGTCCTGCGCGGGTCGGCAGTAGTGCAGCGGTACCGCGAAACACCTGACTCCAGAGGTGTTTTCCTGGTCGTCTCTCGCATAACCGCGGATGCGGACCTCGTCGAGTTGGTTGTCGAGGACGGCGCGTTCGGTGATCGTCTGGGGTGTCAGTGGTGTCAGGGCCGACGGGATGTGCCGCTCGCGTTCGACGCCGAATTGTTCAGCCAGCAGAGCCTTTCCGAGCGAGGTGGCGTAGGCCGGTAGGCGTCTGCCCACGCGATTGGCGGTGCGCGCGTATTGCTGTGATTCGCGGGTCGCCAGGTAGACGATGTCGGTGCCGTCGAGTCGGCCAAGGTGGAAAGTCTCGTCGAGGGTTGCGCGCAGGTCGTCGAGGAAGGGGATGATCAGGGGCAGATACGGATCGCTGTCGAGGTAGCTCGTACCCACCAGCAAAGCTCTGATGCCGATGCCGTAGAGCGTGCCGCTGGGGTCCGAGCGAACCCAGCCTTGACCGACGAGGGTACGCAGCAGGGCGTGGGCGCTGCTTCGCGGCATGTCGAGATCATCGCTGATCTCCCGCAACCGGGCCGGCTCGTCATGGCGGCCCGCGAGATACTCCAGCAATTTGACGGTACGGACCGCGGACTTGACCTTGCGGACCGGAAGATCCTCTGTCACAACCACTCCCTCACATCGCCAACAGTTCGCGGCCGATCAGCAGCGCAGCGCCCATGGCAGAGACGACGATCGCCACTCGACGCAACCGGGCCGGATTGAGGTGTCGGTTCACCACCATGGACAGTAGATAGCCCGCCACCGCCGCAGGCACCAGCGCGGCGAAGCCCCACCAGGTGCGCTCGTCCACCGCGCCGGTGACAGACAGAACGATCAACGACATCACTGAGCCCACCAGAAAGAATCCGCCCATCGTGCCGCGCAGTCGGGGCCCGGAATTGCGTTGCCACACCAACGCCATCGGAGGACCACCGATTGAGGTCGCTGTTCCCAGCAGGCCGGAGGTCGCTCCCGCGATCACCACATTGCGTCGGCGCGGCGCCGGAATCCACCCGCTGCTGGTGAGGATCACCCCGCCGAGAACCACGGCGGCCAGCATCAGTGACAGAGCGCGGTGCGGCAGCGCCGCGAGAAGTAGCGCGCCGGCGATGGTGCCGGGTACCCGACCGACGAGCGCCCAGCCGGTACCGGACAGATCGATCGCTTCCCGCTCGCGGATCACGACGATCAGCGTCACCAGCGTCGCCACCATGATCAGTGTGCCCGGAATCAGCGCCGGCTCGACCAGCGCGACGATCGGTGCCGCGAACATTCCCATGCCGAAGCCGATCGACGCCTGTAGCGCCGACGCCAGGAAGATCGCCACGGCGAGAACGCAGTAGCCGCCGGGGCTCATGCCGGCACGGTCTCACGGCTACTCCCTTCGAGGAGCAGCGGATGGTGGCATTCGGCGGCATGGTCAGGTGTGGTCGGGTCGGCGGCCACGGGCGGTGGGGTGCTCGCACACACGTCGGTCGCTTTCCAGCACCGGGTTCGGAACCGGCATCCCGACGGCGGATCGATCGGTGACGGGACCTCACCCTTGAGCAGGATGCGCGCACCGCGGCGGGAGCTGTCCAGTGAGGGTGCGGCCGACATCAGCGCCGCGGTGTAGGGGTGGTTGGATCGCTCGTACACCGCTTCGGTGGGCCCGTTTTCGATGATCCGGCCCAGGTACATCACGGCCACCCGATCGGCGACGTGCCGCACCACGGACAGGTCGTGGGAGATGAAGATGTAGCTGATGCCGAGTTGGTCCTGCAGGTCGTTGAGCAGGTTCAGTACCTGCGCCTGCACCGAGAGGTCCAGAGCGGACACCGGTTCGTCGCAGATGATCACGTCGGGGTCCAACGCAAGCGCTCGCGCGATCCCGATGCGCTGACGCTGCCCGCCGGAGAACTCCTGCGGGTACTTGTTGGCCGCCTTCGCACCGAGACCCACCATGTCGAGCAGCCCGCGGACCCGCATGTCGCGGTCCTGCCGGTTCTTCACCACTCCTTTGTGGCTGCGCCATGGTTCGGCGATGATCTCGGCAGCGGACATGCGCGAGTTCAGTGAGGCGTAGGGGTCTTGGAACACCATCTGGACTCGGCGGCGGAACGCCAGGAGTTCGGCTCCTTTGAGGCTGAAGGGGTCGACGCCGTCGAAGCGCACACTGCCCTCGTCGGGCCGCTCGAGCATCATCAACGTCCGCGCCAACGTGGACTTGCCGCAGCCGGATTCACCGACGAGGCCGAGTGTTTCGCCGCGCTTGAGGTCCAGCGTGATGCCGTCGAGTGCGCGAAGGGCGTTCTTGCCGGCGTGCGGAACCCGGAAGGACTTGCGGATGTCGCGAACCTCGAGCAACGGGCTCGTGTGATCAGACATTGGTGACCTCTTCCGGGAAGTGGCAGGCTGTCGCGCGGTCGGTGCCCGACAGGGTCGGTCGTGTCGTCGTGCAGATGTCGCGGGCCAGCGGGCAGCGGGCCTGGTAGACGCATCCGGCGGGGACGGCGTGCAGGTCAGGTGGTGAGCCGCCGATGGACTTCAGGCTGTCGCCGCGGCGGGCGTTGACCGGCACCGAGTTCAGCAACCCCTTGGTGTACGGGTGCCGAGGGTTGGCGAAAACCTCGTCGACAGAGCCGGTCTCGACCATGTTTCCCGCGTACATCACAGCGACGCGGTCGGCCTCCTCCGCGACCAGAGCGAGGTCGTGGGTGATGAGCACGACGGCCATGTTGTATTCGGAGCGCAGGTCCCGCAGCAGCGCCATGATCTGCGCCTGCACGGTGACGTCGAGTGCCGTGGTGGGCTCGTCGGCGATCAACACGCTCGGATTCAGCGCGACGGCCATCGCGATGAGCAGCCGTTGGCGCATCCCGCCGGAGAACTGGTGCGGATACGAATTGATCCTGGTTTCGGGCTGGGGAATTCCGACCCGGGCCATCAACTCGACGGCTTTGCTCTTCGCCTCCTTCGCGGAGAGTCCATGATGAATCCGAAACGGTTCGGCCAGTTGGGTTCCGACCGTGTAGAGCGGGTTCAGTGCGGTCAATGCATCCTGGAAGACGATCGCGAGTTCAGTGCCCGCGATCGCGCGACGTTTCTTGCGGTCGGCTGTCACCAGGTCGACGGTCCCGTCCTGATGCGCGAGCCGGGCGCTGCCACCGACGATGTCGGCGACCGGCTCGAGCAGCCCAACAAGGGCCGTCGCCGTCATCGACTTGCCGCAGCCGGATTCGCCGAGCAGAGCCAGGGTTTCGCCGCGCCGCGCGCCGAAGGACACCTCGTTGACGGCCCGCAACGTCCCGGAGATCGTGCGGACATCGACCGACAGGCGGTCGACCTCGAGGACGGGTGTCGTGTCGACGTGGATGTCGTGGTCGGCGAGTGCACTCATCGCAGGGCCTTTCCGGTCTTGGTGAAGGCGGCCAGCCGCTTCTGCGGGACGGTGAGACGCCACCGCTGGCCGGGGTCGGTGGCGATGCGCGCCCAGGCGGCCAGGATCGTCGCCGAGACGGTGGTGATCACGATCGCGAGGCCGGGGAAGAACGACAGCCACCACGCGCTGTGCAGATAGGTGCGGCCCTGGGAGACCATCAGACCCCAGCTGACGTCCGGCGGCTGGATGCCAATGCCCAGGAAGCTCAGTGAGCTCTCGGCGAGCATGACGTAACAGAAGTCGAGCGTCGCGACGGTGAGCAGCGTGGGAAGCACGATCGGCAGCACGTGCCGGCCGATGATCGAGTTCGCGCTGGCGCCGAAAGTGCGCGCCGCGTCGACGAACACACGGCTCTGCAGTTCGGCGGACTCGGCGCGGGCGGTGCGCAGGTACACCGGGATACGGGTGATGGCGAGCACTGCAACGATGTTGGCGGCGCTGGGGGAGAAGACGTAGAGCACGACGACGGCCAGCAGCAGAGACGGGAAGCTCATGATCACGTCGGCGATGCGCATCGCTACCGTTTCGCGCCAACCGCGGTGATAGCCCGCCCACATTCCGATCGCCGAGCCGACGACCGCGGAGATCACCACCGCGGGCACGGCAACCGACAGTGTGGTGCGGCAGGCGACGACGAGCCGGGCGAGCATGCTGCGGCCCAGCGGATCGGTGCCCAGGATGTTCGCCCATCCGTGGCTGAGGGTGAACGGTGCCTGGTTGGAGTTGTCCAGGTCGATGCGCGTGGCGAGGTCGCCGAACAGGACGGGGCCGAGCAGCGCCGTGAGGAACACGAGCCCGAGAACGCATGCGGCGGCGAACGCCACGCGGTCGTTGATCAGCAGCCGGAACCACAGTGACCGGCCCCGCGTCCGTGCGGTGTCGGTGTCGTCCTCGCCGACGATCGCCGTGGTGGGTTTGACCGGGATCAGGTCGATCTGAGTCATGAGAGTGCTCCTAGCGGTCTGGGTTGCCGTCTTAGACGCGAGCTGGTTCCCGCACCCGCGCGTCGAGCAGCGCGTAGCAGGCGTCGATGAAGATGTTGAGCAGGAAGATGCTGACCGCGGTGAGCAGCACGGCGGCCTGCAGCACCGCGAAGTCGCGCTGCAGGATCGCGTCGATCATCAATTTCCCGATGCCCGGCCAGCCGAAGATCGCCTCGACCACGACCGCGCCGTTGATGAGCCCGACGGCGAGGTCGCCGGCCACCGTGAGGGCAGGGGCGGCCGCGTTGCGCAGGGCGTGATGGCTGACGACGCGGAAGTCGCTGGCGCCCTTGCTGCGAGCCAGCCGCACGTACGGTGCCGACAGCGCCGAGACCATGGCTCCACGGACCACCTGGGTGAGGACGCCGAGCGGTCGGATCATCAGCGTCGCGATCGGCAGGATCCAGCTGAGCATGCCGTCGTCGACCCCGGAGGTGGGCAGCCAGCCGAGCAGCACGGCGAACAGCCACACGCCGGTGATGGCGAACCAGAAGTCGGGGATCGACGCGGCGGTCATGGAGAGCAGGCTGGAGAACCGATCGGCAAGCGAGTTGGGGCGGTATGCGGCCCAGCAGCCGATGACGACGGCTCCGACGATGGCCAGGAGCATGGTGGTGATCGCCAGCTGCAGTGTGGCGGGGAAGGCCCGCAGAGCCATGTCCGCCGCGGATTCGCCGGTGCGTAGCGAGGTGCCGAAGTCGAGGTGCAACACACCCTTGAAGTAGTCCATCAACTGGGTGACCAGCGGATCGTTGAAGCCGTTTGCCGCGGCGAATTCGGCGCGCTGGTCGGCGGTCGCGGACTCGGGCAGGTACAGGTTGGTGGGGTCACCGGTGAGCCGGGCGAGGAGGAACACGCCGAGCAGCACGATGATCAACGGCAGTGCGCTGGAGTACATCCGGCGCCGGACGAAGGGGAACATGGGGCTGGCCTTCCTGTTTCTCAGGACTGGTCGGTGCGGTCGTCACCGGCAGGAGTCATAGCGGCGAGCCGCATCTCGTCGCCCGTCGCGGGATCGGGGGTGTAGTCGACGCGGGGGGACTTGCCGAGGATGCCTTTCATGTGGGCGATGTAGGCCATCTGCATGATCTCCTTGGGTTCCTCGGCGAACAGTGCGGCGAATGCGTCCTGTCTGGCCTGTCCGGTCAGTGCTTCGGCGGCCCGGATCTTGGTGTCGAATTCGGTCGTCCCATAGGCACTTTGCGGTCCGTCGGAGAGCATGTACTGGTCCATGGTGAACGCGGCATCACCGGCTTGGTTGCCGTGCATGATCATCAGCAGGTAGGGCCCGGTGTTCGCCGGAAAGGGGCGCAGTTGGTACTCCAGCTGATTGGACGTGTCCATCATCTCGATTTTCACGTTCAGCCCGATCTCGGTGAACTCGGCTTGCAGGACTTCGATGGTCTCGCTGATGTTGGGGAATTGCGCGGTGCGCCCGATCAGCCGGATCTGGGTGTCGACAGGCACGCCGTCGGCCTTGGCCTCGGCGATCAGCTGCTTGGCCTTCTCGGTGTCGTGCGGCCAGAGCTGGAGCTGGTCGTTGTAACCGACTACGCCGGAGGGGATCAGCTGTGCCGCCGGCTGACCGAGGCCGCGGAAGAGGGCTTTGACGATACCGGTGCGGTTGACGGCGTAGTTGATGGCCTGGCGCACCCGCATGTCGTTGAGCGGCGGTTCGGTGGCCTGCATGCGCAGGGCTGTGGTCTCGTTGTTCTGGAACGGCACTCCGAGGTCGCCGGCGCCGTCCTCGGGGCCGAGGCCCGTGGCGATGTCGGCCTCGTCGTTGATGATCATCGCCGCGCGCACGCTTCCCTCACTGCGCCAGCGGTATTCGGCGGTGGCGAAGGCCGGCGCCGCGCCCCAGTACGTCGGGTTGCGCTTCAGCGTCAGTTTCTGGCCGTAGTCCCATGCGGCGATGGCGTAGGGCCCGGTGCCGATCGGTTCGCGCACCTTCTCGGCAGTGCTGGTGGTGCGCGGAACCATCTCGATGAATGAGACACGCAGCGGCAGAATGGGATCCGGTTCGGTGGTGCCGACCACGACCGTGGTCGGGTCCGGAGTCTGCAGGCTGAGCTTCTCGTCACCGAACACGTACCCGTCGACGTTGCATTGCAGATCCGAGTTGACGGCCCGGTCGATCGAGAAGGCGGCGTCCTCGGATGTGAAGGGCGCCCCGTCGGAGAACGTCACACCGTCGCGCAGCTGGAAGGTCCACTGAGTGGGGCTCGTCTGCGTCCACCGCGTGGCGAGCAGCGGAGTCAGGTCGCCGGTGGTGGCGTCGCGCTCCAGCAGGGGCTCGGTGATGTTGGAACGCACCACGATGCCGGTCGAGGTCAGCGAGCTCTCGCACGGTTCCAGCGTGGGCGGCTCCTGCTGGAGAACGATGCGCAGCGTGCCCGGGTCGTATCCGCCGCCGCCGGAGTTCGCGACCGAGCAGCCGCTCACGGTGACCGCCGCGACGGTGAGTGCGGCAAGGGCTGCGGCTTTCATGGGTCCTCCCGGGCTGGGGGCTGTGACGTCCACGTATGTAGATGCACGCTGTGATGACAACCACACCGTAAGAGCGGGTTTCCGGGAGCGTCAACCCTGCCCAAAATGCGCTTCACGCAGTTATTCTGCGAGCTCGAACCGGGGTGTGGGGCCGTGAAAATGCCTCTGACGAGCACGTTCACCCAGCGAACCGGGTTTCCGATACCCGAATGGGACGCGCGCAGAGCCGCCGATGCCGTTTCGCTATAAGTCCATGCCAATTCGGACGTAGACGGGTATTCGCAGGTCGCCGTAGCGTGGTGCGCTATGAGCATCAATGGTGCGGTTCTGCAGGTCGGTCCCCTCAAGCCGTCGCTCGAGCAGACGCTTGCCCAGGAGTACCTCGCGAAGACGCTGCCGGAGTCCGGTGACGAGCGAGCAGCATTTCTCGCCGAACACGGCGCGGACGTCACCGCGGTGGTCACGTCCGGACGCACCGGCGTGGATGCCGAGCTGATGGCTGCGCTGCCTCACCTCGGCGCGATCGTCAACTTCGGCGTCGGCTACGACACCACCGACGTGGACGCGGCCGAAGCCCGGGGAATCGGGGTCAGCAACACACCCGATGTGCTGACCGATTGTGTGGCTGACACGGCCGTGGGTCTGTTGATCGACACGTTGCGGCAGTTCTCGGCGTCCGACCGATATGTACGGGCCGGCCGGTGGCCGGTCGAAGGCTCCTATCCGCTCACCCGCCAGGTCAGCAACACCCGCGTCGGCATCATCGGTCTGGGTCGCATCGGCTCGGCAATCGCCCACCGGCTCAACGCTTTCGGCTGCGCCATCAGCTATCACAATCGCCATCGCGTGACCGATTCGCCCTATGCATACGCGGCGTCCCCCGTGGAGTTGGCGCGTGAGGTCGACGTTCTGGTGATCGCCGCGGCCGGTGGTGAGGGCACTCGCGGCTTGGTCGGTCGTGAGGTCATCGACGCGCTCGGCGCCGACGGCTATCTGATCAACATCGCCCGCGGCAGCGTCGTCGACGAGGACGCCCTGGTGTCAGCACTCGTGCAAGGACGGCTCGCGGGCGCCGGGCTCGACGTGTTCGCCCACGAGCCCAAGGTGCCCGAGGTGCTCTACGGGCTGGACACGGTGGTGTTGCTCCCGCATGTGGCCAGCGGCACGGTGCAGACGCGCGCGGCCATGGAGGCACTGACCCTGCGCAACCTGGAGAGCTTCCTCGAGACAGGGCAATTGGTCACGCCGGTCTGATCGACGTCAGTCGACGGTTTCGACGAGGTCGTCGGTCGTCCACTCCTGCGGGGGAAGCACATCTCGCAGCACTCGCAGCAGCGCGGGGTTCGTCGAGTCGCCCCGCCACACGGCGTCGAGTTCGACGGGCCGTTCGCGAAACGCCCCGATCGTCCGGAACACGACGCCCTCGGGGTGCAGCGTGGCCGCCGATGCCGGTACCAGCGCGATCCCGATGCCCGAGCGTACGAGCACCAGCATCGTGTGCACCTGTGTCACGTACTGGACATACCGCGGCGTGGCGCCGGCAATGGTGAAGGTCGAGATGAGCAGTTCGTTGAAATACCGTGCCTGCACCGGCGAATACATCACGACGTCCTGCCCGTCGAGGTCGGTGAGCGTCAACTGCCGGGGCAGCTCGGCGAGCGGGTGACCCGAGGGCAGGGCCGCGATCAGTTGCTCGTGCAGCAGCGGCCGCGACACCAGCCCTGGCCGCTTCAGCGGCGGACGGGCCATGCCCAGGTCGAGCTCGCCGGTCGCCAGCCCTTCGATCTGGGCTGCGGTCACCATCTCGCGCAGATCGAGCGTCACATCGGGCAGTCTTTCGCGCGCGCGCTCCAGCAGTCGCGGCAGCACCGCGTGCGCCGACGCCGCGGTGAATCCGATCACGACCGTACCGAGATCGCCTGCGGGGACCCGCTTCACAGTCTGCGCGGCCCCTTCGGCCAGCTGCAGAATGCGACGTGCGTCGGGCAGGAACGCGGCGCCGGCCGGTGTCAGCGTGACGGTTCGGGTGGTGCGGTCGATGAGCTGCACGCCGAGCTCGCTCTCGAGCTGCTGAACCTGGCGCGACAGCGGCGGTTGCGTCATGTGCAGGCGTTCGGCCGCCCGGCCGAAATGCAGCTCTTCGGCGACCGCGACGAAGCACTGCAATCGAGCCAACGAGAACATCAGCGTCCGGGAGTCAGGGAGACCGCGGAGATGTGGATGCGTGCGACCGCCTCATCCCACTCCTCGCGGGTGGGCACCCGGTCCGCGGCGAACTTCAGGCCCATCATCCGTTGCGCTTTCTTGGCGCCGTAGGCGGTCGCAAGCCGGTCGACGATGTCGGCGACCTGCGCAGAGTCGCTCAGCAGGACGCCGCGCATCGGCGAGGTGCGCCCGAGATGGGACACCTCGACATCGGCCCCGCCGCGGAAGTTGTACTTCCACTGTGCCTCCATCACCGCGTAGAGGTTGCCGTCGAGATGATGTGCACTCACGGGAATGGCGAAGCGTCGACCGGACTTGCGACCGGTGAAGCGCAGCAACATGAAGTCGCCGATCAGCCTGCCGAGGGGTGTCGGAAGTGCGCGCCGCAGGATCGGATTGATGGTCTTGAGTACGGCATCCGGTGGGTGGACGGCCTCGATCGCTGCCATCCTCACACCGTAGAGCTCCGGGTCGTGCCGCGAAAGGCTCTACCAACGCGGGCTGCGAAGCTCGAAGCCCGGGTTCACAGTGCGCATGTAGCCGGTGTCGTCCCGGTCGCGGATTCCGCAGCGAAGGTATTGCTGGTGCAGTGTGTCGAGCGCCTCGTCGTCGATCTCCACGCCGAGGCCGGGACCCCGGGGCATCGGGACGGCACCGTCGACGAAGCGGAGTACCCCGGGCTTCACCACGTCTTCTGTCTTCCACGGCCAATGGGTGTCGCAGGCATAGGTCAGGTTCGGCGTTGCCCCGGCGAGGTGCACCATCGCGGCCAGGCTGATGCCGAGATGTGAGTTCGAGTGCATCGACAGGCCGAGCCCGAACGTGTCGCAGATTCCGGCGAGCAGTCGCGAGCGTTGCAGCCCACCCCAGTAGTGGTGATCGGAAAGGACCACGCGGACAAAATTTTTCGCGACGGCAGGAGCGAGCTGGTCGAACGCGACCACGCACATGTTGGTGGCCAGGGGCATCGGCGCCTGCGCGGCCACCTCCGCCATGCCGTCGAGGCCCGGTGTGGGATCTTCGAGGTATTCGAGGATCCCTGCCAATCCGGAGGCCACCTTCACCGCGGTCTGCGGAGTCCACGCCGCGTTGGGGTCGAGCCGCAGCGGGACACCCGGGAATGCGCGGGACAAGGCCTCGATGGCCGCCATCTCTTCGTCGGGGGGGAAGACGCCACCCTTGAGTTTGATTGCGGTGAAGCCGTATTCGTCGACGATGCGATGAGCTTGGGCGACGAGGCCGTCCGGATCGAGTGCCTCTCCGAACCGGTCGGGTTCGGCGCCGGGGTGGGCTGCCCACTTGTAGAACAGGTAGGCGCTGAACGGCACGGCGTCACGGACGGCGCCGCCGAGTAGATCGCTGACCGGGCGGCCCTGTGCCTGGCCCTGGACGTCGAGGCATGCCACCTCGAACGGGGACAACACCTGATCGACTGCGCTGGCTGTGGTGATCATGCCCGCCGTACCGACCGCGGCGGTATCGCCTCTGAGCCGTTCGGCGATCTCCGCGCGAATAGCGTTGAGCGCGAAGATATCCAGTCCGGTGATTGCATCGGCGGCGGCATGTAGCCGGCCGAGGTGGCGGGTGTCGGCGTAGGTCTCGCCTAGGCCGACCAAGCCTGCGTCGGTGTCCAGCTGGATGATTGCCCGCAGTGCATACGGCTGGTGCACGCCCACGGTGTTGAGCAGCGGCGGATCAGCGAACGCCACCGGCGTGATCCGGGCTCCGGTGATCCGGATGGCCGGCATCAGCGTGCCTGGGCCAGCGCATCGGCGACGACGGATCGCCCGGCCTCGACGATCGAAGCCAATTCGGCGAGGTCGTCCGGTGTCGGCATCACCAGCGGCGGGCGCACGGTTCCGGCGGGGATGCCTGCCATCGTGACGCCGGCTTTGACCAGCGACACCGCATAGCCCGGGACGGTGTCGCGCAGCCGTACCAGGGGGATGAAGAACGCGTTGAGCAAGGCGTTGACCAGGCCCTGGTTGCCGGATTCCAACGCGTTGTAGAAGGCCAGGGCCAGATCGGGTGCGAAGGCGAACGTGGCCGACGAGTACAGCGGAACGCCGATCGCCCGGAACGCGAGCTGTGTCGTCTCTGCGGTGGGCAGACCGTTGAAGAAGAGGAAATCGGGATCGACGGTCGTGGTGACGGCCTGCACGATTCGAGCGACCTGGTCGAAATTGCCGGTGCCGTCCTTGAATCCGACGACGTTCGGGATACGTGCGACTGCTACGGCGGATTCCTCGGTGAATCGTGCGTTGTTGCGGTTGTAGACGATCACGGGCAGCTGTGCGGCCGCCGCGACGGCCCGGGTGTAGTCGACGAGACCAGCCTGCGGCACCTCCACCAGGTAGGGCGGTAGAAGCAGGAGCCCATCGGCCCCGGCGTGCTCCGCTGCTACCGCGAAGCGCTTGGCCTGTGCCACGGAGCCACCGGCGCCGGCGTAGACCGGGACCCGGCCGCCGACCACGTCGACGGCCGTGCGGACGACGTCGCCGAACTCCCGATCGTCCATGGCGTGGAACTCGCCGGTGCCGCAGGCGACGAAGACGCCGCCGGCGCCCGCATCCACGCCCCGCGCGATGTGCGCGGCCAGCGCGTCGAAGTCGACGCTTCCGGACGTGCCGAATGGTGTGACCGGGAAGAACAGGACGCCGCGGAAGTCGGGGCGCGAAATCGGACGCATGGGTTGTGGCTCCTCGCTCGTGAGTGGTGGGGTGTCAGTCCTGCGTGAGCCGGCCGTCGATGCGCCGCCACAGGTGCTCTGGATTTCCGTCGGTGATCGCCGGAGGTAGCAGAGACGGGGGCACGTCCTGGTAGCAGACGGGCCGCAGGAAACGTTCGATGGCGCGAGAGCCGACCGACGTGGTGCGCGAGTCCGACGTGGCGGGTGAGGGGCCGCCGTGGACCATCGCGTGGCACACCTCGACTCCCGTCGGCCAGCCGTTGAAGAGAATCCGGCCCGCCTTGAGCTCGAGCAGTGGAAGCAGGTCGGCCGCCGCCGGGTGATCGATCTCGTCGGCGTGCACGGTGGCGGTCAGTTGACCTTCCATACCGGCTGCCACGGCGTGCATCTCGTCGAGATCGGCACAGCGCACGATCACGCTCGACGACCCGAAGACCTCGGCCTGCAGGGTATCGGAGGCCAGGAAGGTCGATGCGTTCGTGGTGAAAAGCGCTGCTTGGCAGGATGTTTGGCCGCTCTGCGGTTCGCCGCGGGCCACCAGCTCGGCGGCTTGTCGAAGCGATTCGACGCCCGAGTCGTAGCTGCGCGCGATGGTGGGCGTCAGCATCGGTGTCGCCGCGGCGCCGGCGAGCGCGTCGCGGGCGGCGTCGACGAAAGTGTCCAGGCCCGGGCCGTCGACACCGATGACCAGGCCAGGGTTCGTGCAGAACTGTCCCGAGCCCATCGTGAGTGAGGCGACGAATGCCCGGCCGAGATCCGCGCCGCGGCTGGCCAACGCTCCGTCGAGCAGGAAGACGGGGTTGATGGAGCTCATCTCGGCGTACACCGGGATGGGTTCGGGACGCGCCGCGGCAGCCGCGACGAGTGCTGTGCCGCCGGAACGGGAGCCGGTGAACCCGACCGCTTTGATGCGTGGATCGGTGACGAGTGCGATTCCGAGGTCCGGTCCTGAGCCGAAGAGCAGCGAGAACGTCCCTGCGGGCAGACCTGCTGCGGTCACGGCATCGGAGATCGCCCGGCCGACCAGTTCGGAGGTGCCGGGGTGTGCGTCGTGGCCTTTGACGACGACGGGGCAGCCGGCGGCCAGTGCGGATGCGGTGTCGCCGCCGGCCACCGAGAACGCCAATGGGAAATTCGACGCGCTGAAGACGGCCACCGGGCCCAGCGGAACGGTCCGCTGTCGCAGGTCGGGGCGCGGAGCCGGAGTTCGATCGGGAAGGGCGGGGTCGATGCGCGCGCCGTTCCAGCTGCCTTCCCGCAGGACACTGGCGAAGAGCCTCAGCTGGCCGGTGGTGCGGCCGACCTCGCCTGTGATGCGAGCCTGCGGCAGCCCGGATTCGAGGACGGCGCGGGAGATCAGCGTGTCGCGGATGGCGTCGATGTTGGTGGCGATGGCCTCGAGGAACCGGGCCCGTTCCTCGGACGCCGTGGAGCGGTAGGTTCCGAACGCCTCGGCCGCGGCAGTGCAGGCAGCCTCGACATCACCGGCATCGCCGTGGAAGTAGGGCGGTTCGAGCGCTCGGTCGGCGGCGGGGTCGTAGGCACGCACTTGGGTTCCTGTTCCGCGGACAGGGGTACCGGCGATGATCATCTGGCCGGTGAGACCCGTGGCGGAAGACATCGTCGCTGTCATGACGTCAACGGTAGGAGGCGCGTCGATGCCTGTCCAAGACTCTTTGCCACTCGATTGATACTCAACGAGCATCAATACATCGTCGCAGCGAGAGTGCAGTGCGCAGTCCGACGTCGGCTTTTCGCTCAACAAAAGCAGCAGCCGCTGTGCCGTGGTACAACGTTTTGACCGCGATGTCCTCTGTGGGCAACCGGTCGTGCATTCGTGACATGCGCCGGGGCAGCCCCGGCAAACCTGATGTAGATCGTTTCGACGGACCGTTCGGCCGCAGCCGAGGAGAACACCGGTGAATGCGACACCATTCGGTCCCTACCGACTCGAGAAGCTCATCGGCCAGGGCGGCATGGGTGAGGTCTATCGGGCCTACGACACGCGAACCGATCGCGTGGTGGCCCTCAAGGTCCTGCCCCACCACATGGCCGCCGACACCGTCTTTCAGCAGCGTTTCCGGCGGGAATCACAGGCGGCCGCGGGGCTGAACGACCCGCATGTCGTCCCGATCCACGGATACGGTGAGATCGACGGCCGCCTCTACCTCGACATGCGGCTGATCGAGGGTCGCAACCTCGGCACGATGCTGGAGGAGACCGACAAGCCGCTCGGTGCGGAGTTCGCGGTCAGCATCGTCGAACAGGTCGCCGAGGCTCTCGATGCCGCCCACGCGACAGGTCTGATCCACCGCGACATCAAGCCGTCCAACATCCTCATCACCAGCGGCGATTTCGTGTACCTGATCGACTTCGGGTTGGCCCGCACGGCGGGGGAGCACGGGTTGACCACCGCGGGCAGCACCCTGGGCACCTTGGCCTACATGGCGCCGGAGCGATTCGAGGGCGGCGAAGTCGACCGGCGATCCGACATCTATGCGCTGACCTGCGTGCTCTACGAGTGCCTGACCGGTTCGCGGCCCTATCCCGCCGACAGCCTCGAACAGCAGATCGCCGGCCACATGGTGTCACCGCTGCCGCGCCCGTCGGCCACGGATCCTCGGCTGGCCGCGTTCGACGACGTCATAGCGAAGGGCATGGCCAAGAAGCCGGAGAAGCGTTACCAGAGTGCGGGCGAACTGGCTGCCGCGGCGCGGCGTGCCATGACCGCGCCGGTGCCCCGTGGCGGCCGTGGCTCTCGGCACGCGGCTCGGCCCCGACGCCGGATGCCGGTCAAGGCGCTCTCGGCGGCGGCCGCGGTGGTCGTTCTCGCGGCGGGTGCGGCCGGACTCTGGACGTGGGCGCCGTGGCGTGGCGCCTCGGACACTGCGAAGAATCTGCCCAACGGCGCTGTGGCGTCTATCGCTGCCGCCGTACCGGCTGACATCCGTGAGACGGGCCGGCTGGTGATCGGCGTCAACGTTCCCTATGCGCCGATGGAGTTCAAGAACACCGACGGTCAGCTGACGGGTTTCGACGTGGAACTGGCGAAGGCGGTCACCCGGGTACTGGGCTTGGTGCCGGATTTCCGTGATACGCCGTTCGATTCGATCCTGCCGGGAGTGGTCGACGGCTCGTTCGACATCGGCTCCTCATCGGTGACCGACACGGCCGATCGCGAAGAACTGGTCGACTTCGTGACGTATTTGCGCGCCGGTACGCAGTGGGCGCGCCGACCGGGCACCTCACTGGGTCCGGCATCGGCCTGCGGACTGAAAATCGGTGTGGCGCAGGGGACTCTGCAAGAGACCGACGAGCTACCCAGGAAGAGCAACGAGTGCACAGCGGCGGGAATGGCGCCGGTGGAGATCGTCGTGTTCACCAGTCAGGATGAGGTCACCACGGCACTGCTCAAGGGCGAGGTGCAAGCGATGTCGGCTGACTCACCGGTCACCGGGTTCGCGATCAAGCTCAGCCGCGGTGACCTGGTGCCTGCCGGAGACGTGTTCGACTCGGCCCCGTACGGCTGGCCGGTGCAGAAGAACTCCCCATTGAGTGAGGCGCTGCGCCAGGCGCTCGAGCACGTGATGGACAGCGGCGAGTATCGGGCCATCGCGAACATGTGGGGTGTCGAGCGCGGCATGATCGACCGCCCCGCCATCAACGGCGCGACGAAGTGAAATTCCGCGCCGCGCAATCGTCGGTGTAGATCGGGTCAGCTCGGGTAGCCCCTCCCCGAGGAGGCCAGATGACCGACGACAACGCCGCCCAGACGCGGAAGAGCTTCGTGCATTCCGTGAAGGGCAAGGCCAAGGAAGTAGCCGGGGCGGTGACGGGAAATGACTCGTTGACCGCGCAGGGCCAACTCGAGCAGACCGAGGCCGAGGAACGCCGTGAGGCCAGTCGCGTCGACGCCGAGGCAGATGCGGAAGCTGCCGAGGCGCGAGACATGGCCGCAGAAGCCCAGCGCGAGGGTGCGCAGGAGCGTCGAGTCGCGGAAGTCCGTGCGGCCGAGGACAAGACGTCCGTGCGTGCCCAGGAAGCTGCCCAACAGACTGCTGCCGAGCAGGCGGGCCGCCGCGACGCGGCCCGAGCGCACACCCAGGCCGAGGCCGACGTGCAGAGTGCGGCGCTGCGCGCGTCTGCCCAGGAACGCCAACAGGTTGCGGAGGCGCAGTCCGAATACGATGCGGCGCTCGATGAGTACCGCGGCGAGGTCACCGACGCGGCACGCGCCGAAGCCGAGGCCGACAGGTTGCGCCGCCGCGCCGAGTCCGCCGATCCCCATTCCTAGGAGGACCTGATGAAACTCTCCGACCTGCCTTTCGCGATCCTGCGGTTCCAATACCGGCTTGCGCGAACACCGTTACAGATGGTCGAGGACCGAGTCCTGCCCCTCGTCGACCGGGAGGCGCCGGGCCGGCTGATGTACGAACGTGCGGTGGGAGCCCTCGATGCTGCCGCTGGTAATGCGCTCAGGGACCGCGCTCTCGAGGAGAACGGGATCTCACGGATTCAGCGCGTTGCTGCGCTGGGCGAAGCGATGCGCCTCGACGAGGTGGCGGAGCAGAAGAAAGAGCATGCCCAGGACGAGCTGGCCCGGAAACGCGAAAAGGCCGCGACAGTACCGCAACAGGCACGTGACGACGCGGCGCAGCGCGTCGCGTCCGCTCGTGAGGACGCAGAGCAAGAGAAGCGTCAGGCTCTCCGAGACGCTGGCGACAGGACAGCGGAGGCCAAGCGGTCGATCGCCGAGTCGGCGGACCACGGCGTCGCTGCAGCAGAGAAATCAAAGCGCAGCGCACAGAACCGGAGCAAGGAGGCCGAGAAGGCGGTGACCGACGTCGCTGACCAGGAACTCGACGATGCGGCTGCCAAACGCCGAGCTGCGACGGGAGCCCGAGCCCGGGCAGACAGGTTGGAGGATCTCAGCGACAGTGAGCGAGTGCGACAAGGAAACTCGTCGTGACCGCGTTGCCGCCTGATCCCGACCCCATGGACACCCCCAGCGAGGAGCGCGCTGGGGGTGTCCCCCCGGGGGAGATCTCACCGCAGTCGGCCCAGACGTCGGCCACCAAGAACCCTGATCCGACGGCGGGCAAGAACGTGAATCCGCGCGCGGCCATCGGCATTGCTGCGATTGCTCTCTTCGCCGTCGTTTTCGCGGTCGTGGCAATCGTGCTGATCATCCAGTTGTGAGCGGCTCTGGTGCCTGGCGGAGAAAATGGCACGCCGCGTACCGGAAACTTGCGGATCACTCATTGCGAAAGCAAAAATATGCTGAAAATCTTGAAGAGCTACCATTTGGAATTGCTCAGCACGTCCAGCAATAAAGTAATCCCTGATCAACGCGATAAAATTGGAACAATGTTAGTAACTGAATAACCGATGATGGGAATCTTTCTGATTTGCTGATTGAAAGTCGGATTTGGGTTCTACGCTCGTGTCACGCCGATGAGATGGCGTTTCGACACCTATCACGTAGATCCGGGGAACCTCATGAGCACCATCTTTCGCAAAGCCTCCCTCACATGCGGCATCGCGTTTGCCTCCGCATCCCTCGCCCTCTCCGGCGCCGCGGCATCCTGGGCCAGTAGCTCAGCGCTGATCATCGGCGGAATCGGCGCCGGCACCATGGGCGACAACGTGATGGCGCCGCTGCTGGGCGGTCAGTTCAAGAACGAGAAACGGGTGAACGTCACCTGGCCCGCGCAGGCTGGTCCGATCACCGGCAAGACGGACAAGAACCTCGGTGACTCCATCGACATCGGCGTCACCAATCTCACCGCCGCGATCAACACCGGTCTCGCCCAGCTGTCCCGGGATGCTAACGGCAACGTCATCAACGGTGAGAAGGTCACCGTCGTCGGATTGTCGGCGGGCTCGCTGGTGGTCAACGAGGTCATGCGGAACATGGTTGCCAGCGGCAAGCTGCCGAACCCCGACGACATCGAGTTCATCGTGGTCGAGGACTCGAGCAGGCAGGAGTTGATCAAGAACTCCACCAAGTACAGCTCCAAGCTCAACTACACCTACCAGCCCGCACCGGTCACCCCCTATGACGTCGTCGTCATCACCGGCGAATACGACGGTTTCGCCGACTTCCCCGATCGGCCGTGGAACGCGCTGGCGGTGGCGAACGCGATGGCCGGGGCGATCGTCGTTCACGTGCCGGTGATGTACGGCAGCCTCGCGTCGGTTCCGGCGAAGAACATCACCGTCGAGACCACCGCACAGGGCGGTACCACCACCCACTACCTGGTCCCCACTGCCACTTTGCCTCTGGTGCAATTGAATCCGAAGCTGAAGTCGCAGGAGGCCGCGCTCAAAGCGAAGATCGACGCGGGCTACAGCCGCAATGACAAGGTCACCACCTCGCCCGTGAAATCGTTGGCAGTCGAGGCGCCGCCCGTCGTGGACACCCCGGAGCCACAGGCGGACCCCACGCCCCGCGCAGATGCCGCCGCACAACGTGAGGCGCGCGCAACGCACCGCGCGGAGGTCAAGGCCGCCAAGCGGGAAGCCCGTGCGCAGGCGAAGGCCGCCCGGGCAGCTCAGCGTGAGGAACGGAAGGCGGCGCGCGCCGACGCGTGACGAAGCCGGCTGAAGCCCCGACCCGACAGGTCGGGGCTTCGTCGCGTCAGGCCACGGGGACCGGCGGAGAGTGCTTGGCCTCCAACGCCGTGCCCTCGATGTCGAGGTCCGGCACCAACCTGTCGAACCACGCGGGGTGCTTCCACATTCGATCCCCCAGCATGGCCATCACCGCAGGAATCAGGGTGAGCCGGACGACGAACGCGTCGAGGAACACGCCGACGGCCAGGGTGAGGCCCACCGACTTGATGATCGGATCACTGCCTGCCACGAACGCGATGAACACGCCGAACATGATCAGCGCGGCGGCCGTCACCACCCGCGCCGACAACCCCACACCGTGCCGCACCGCGGTCGTGGCGTCGTCACCGTGCCCGAGCTGCTCTCTGATCCGCGACACCACGAAGACCTCGTAGTCACTGGAGAGGCCGAAGATGATCGCCAGCACGATGATGGGCAGGAAACTGATCGTCTCTCCCGGGGTGATGCCGAGAAGCGATGCACCCCAACCCCATTGGAAGACTGCCACCTGAACGCCGAGTGCCGCGAACACCGAGAGGAGGAACCCGGCGATGGAGGTCAGCGGGACCAGTGCCGCGCGGAACGCGATGGTCAGCAGGACGAAGGCCAACCCGACGACCACGAGCAAGAACACGGGCAGTGCAGCTGAGAGCTTGGCCGAGGTGTCGATGTTGGACGCGGTGTTTCCGCCGACGAGGAAAGTTGCCCCGGTGTTTCCTTCGATCTCGTCGCGGTCGGCGCGAATCGTGGTGACCAGGTCCGCGGTCGCGGTGTCGTTGGGGCCGCTGGTCGGAATGACCTGGATAACTGCGGTCCGGTCGTCGCCGCCGGCAGGCGCGGCGACCGCGACGCCGTCCTCTCGGCTGAGGTTGGCCGCCAGCGTGGCCGCCGCGCGTGGATCGGTGGCCCGGGTCAGATCCGCCACCACCAGAAGCGGTCCGTTGAAGCCGGGGCCCAGATGTTCGGCCGTCAGGTCGTACGCCTGACGGGACGTGTTGGACTCCGGCTGCGACGCACCGCTGGGCAGGCCGAGGTGCAGGCCGAGCGCCGGGAGGCCGATCACGACGAGCGCTGCCGCCCCACCCGCCAGCAGCGGCGCGCGGAACCGCACGACGAACCGGGCCCACGCGGCGCCGAGGGTGCGGTGCGGGGTGTAAGCCGCCACCTGCGCGACCTGCTTGGGACGGCCGGGCTGCAGCGGGGGTTCGATGAAGGACGAGACTCTGCCGCCCGCGAAGCCGAACAGGGCCGGCAGCAAGGTCAGCGCGATGAGCATCGCGATCAGCACGGACACCGCCGCCGCGAGGCCCATGTAGGTGAGGAACGGGATGCCCACGATGGCGAGGCCGCAGAGTGCGATGACGACGGTCAAGGCCGCGAACACCACCGATCCGCCTGCTGTCCCGACGGCCAGGGCGGCCGCTTCCTGGCGCGGCATCAGAAGCAGCAGGTTGTTGCGGTAGCGGTTGAGGATGAACAGCGCGTAGTCGATGCCGCACGACAGGCCCAGCATCAGGGCCAACGACAGCGATGCCGAGGGCATGTCGACGAATGCGGCGACGACGAAGATGCCCAGCGCGCCGACGCCGACGCCGATGCTCGCCGTGAGGATGGGTAGCCCCGCGGCGACGATGGCGCCGAAGGTCACCAGCAGGATCAGGAACGCCGCCGCGATTCCGATGATCTCGGGCAGGTGTGGGACGTCGACCTTGTATCCGGGGAACACGCTGCCGGCGTACTCGACGCGGACACCCGCGTCTTGGATCGGCTTCATCGCCGCTTCGAGCTGGTGGAGTGACGCGTCGGTCACCTCGCCGATGGGGGCTCGCCATTGGACGGTGCCCAACCCCACCTGGCCGTCGGGAGCGACCTGGCGGGTCTGCGTCGGACCTGCGGCGGCCGCGATGTCGGGAACCCGGGCCAGGGAGGCCACGGCCCGGTCGATGGCGGGCGCGATCGTCGGATCGGTGAGGGTCCGTCCCGGCGGCGCGGCGAACGTGATCTGCGTCTGGGCACCGGCGAACGCCGGCAGTCGCTGCTGCAGTTGCTCGACGGCCCGCTGTGATTCCGTGCCCGGGATCGTGAAGTTGTCCGACGGCTCGCCCCGAAATCCGACGAAGGCGACGGCCACACCGATCAGGACGGCGAGCCACGTGCCGAGCACGAGCCAGCGGCGGCGGAAGCTGAGCCCACCGAGGGTGAACAGGTAGCGCGACATCGATCTCTCCGTCGGGTAGTGAACAGTAAATTCGATGTGTTCACTGATGCCCGATCCGTCGGCGGATATTCGCCACGAGGGTGTGATGTCGATGACGCTGCAGCGCCCTGACCCGCGGGGTGTATCGTCGGATACAGGGTTACTCAGCCGGCGAAGCGATCGAAAGCTTCCGCACCGAGGCGACAACCCTCCCAACATTCGAGGACGTGCTCATGGAATCGTCTGAACTTTTTTCCCATCGCCAGACCAAGCAAGAACATGCTCCGGCGTCGTCATCCGACGAGCCGGTCGAGGCTCCGGTGTTCTCCGACCTGACTCCGAGGCATTCTGCTGATTCGCCTGGTCGGTGAACGGCATACCGCGTGCTCGCCGCGCGTCGAGGCCGATCCGGGTCAGTCTCGCGACTGATCGGAGCGGCGTCATCGACGGGGCGTGGTGGCCTCATTCCTCGGCGATCGCGGCCGAGCTCCCCGATCTGATCGGGGCGCTGCACCCCGCGCTCGGCGAGGTCGAGACCATGCAGATCAACTGGTCCCCTACGGAGGGCCAGCTGGATCTGGAGACCATCGCCGTCGGATCGCGCAAGGCGCTTCCCGGTGGTCATTACCGCCGGCCGCGGCTGATGTCGATCGTGGGCCGAGAGGCAGCGGTGAAACTGCTTGTCGTCCCGAGCATGACGTCACAGGCGCTCGGATCGATGGTGATGCGGGCGGCGGCGGGATTACCTCCCAGGATCGATGCGGCCAACAATCGGATCTACGAAACAGCTTGTCTCGTCGTCGGTCTCGCGCGCACCGAGAGTGTCAATTGGCGCGAGGCCGCCAGTTCGTGACCATTCGGTCGCCCACCGCGTGCTACCGTTAGGGCGGGACGCCGAATCTGGCGTTTCATCCCATGAGAGAAGTTGAAAAAGTATGGCACAGGGAACTGTGAAGTGGTTCAACGGCGATAAGGGCTTCGGCTTCATCGCCCCCGACGGCGGCGCAGAGGACGTTTTCGTCCACTACTCCGCGATCTCCGGCGGCGGCTACCGTTCGCTCGAAGAGAATCAGCGCGTCGAGTTCGACGTCGAGCAAGGACAGAAGGGCCCGCAGGCCGTCAACGTGACGGCGGTCTAAGCGGCACGAGCTTTCGATCGTGGGCTGGTGAGTCAACACTCACCAGCCCACTTTTCGTTTCAGGTACACAAGGGGTCCCCGTGGACTCAGGCGGGATCACCCCATGACAACATTCAAGCTTCGCGCATCGTCTGCGCACAGATCAATGGCCGGCGCCTTGAATCCGAACGGCCACAATGCTTTTGGTTACCCAATGTGCATAGGCGTGGTCGGACCACCAGCGCCTGCCGTCTCCGGTGTGGTTCGGTTCGGCGCCGCGCTGACCGAGAGTCTGCGCGCGCTCGGCTACGGCGTCGACACCGTTGAGCTCACCGACGAGCTCTGTGCATCTGGTCCGGCCCGACAGGTGCCGATCGGCGAGTCGGTCGCGTCGATCGCCGAGCAACTGAATCGCTGCGACGCCGTCGTCATCCAGCATGGCTACGGCATCTACGGAGGCACTCACGGTGACGATGTGCTGTCGATCATCGCTGCCGTCCGGGTGCCCACGATCGCGGTGGCACATCAGGTTCTCGACAATCCCGATCCGCACCAACGCTGGGTCTTGGAACGGCTGGTGGCGTCGACGGATCGGGTCGTCGTGATGTCGCGCGCCGCGCACGAGCGCCTGTGCCGTGACTACGGGGTGGACCGCGCGAAGGTGGTGACGATCCCGCATGGGGGAGCGCCGTCGGGCGGTCCCCGACCGAAACGACCCAGTCGGCCCACCATCCTGACGTGGGGCTTACTCGGACCTGGTAAGGGCGTGGAGCGGGTCATCGATGCAATGGAGTCGTTGAAGAACGTTCCAGGCCGCCCCCGGTACGTCGTCGTCGGTCAGACCAACCCCGCAGAGGTGTCCGTCCACGGAGAGGCCTACCGCGAAGCCCGCGTCGAGCAGGCTCGGCAGTGCGGGGTGGCCGACTCGGTCAGCTTCGACGCTCGTTCCTACAGCCGGGCGATGCTCACCGAACTCATCCAGTCCGCGGCGGTGGTCGTGCTGCCCTACGACTCCACCGACCACGTCAACTCGGCCATTCTGGCGGAGGCCATCGCCAACGGTCGGCCCGTGGTGGCCACGGCGTTTCCGCACGCGGTGGAGTTGCTGTCCAGCGGGGCGGGAATCGTGGTCGACCACGACGACCCGGATGCGATGGCGGCGGCGCTGCGCCGGGTCTTGACGCAGCCGCGGCTCGCCGGCGAGATGGCTGCCGAGGCACGCCGATTGGCCCCCGAGATGGCGTGGTCGACGGTCGCTCGCGCGTACGGCGCGCTTGCGCAGCGCCTCGCCAGCTGATCAGAGCGGCACATGGCCGCGACGGAGATCTGTTGAGCGAGAGCCATGATCACCGCGTGCGCACGGTGTGGGTCCGCAGTTCGACGTATCATCGAGGATCGGCGCCCGGGGGAAGCGAGGGAATGTGCCTCGACGGTTGAACGACGCGTTTCGCGCACCCAAGGACGAGCGGGTTCACCTGTCCAGTACGGGCGGTCATCTCCCCGCTCTGCATGACTTGCTCGGTGACGCCGCGGACGTTCCGGTGTTGGTGACGCTGCTGCGCATCTCCGACGCCGTCCTGCGGTCGGACTACTTCGACGAGGTGTTGGAGGTCGTCGCCGAACAGGCGCTCCTCGCCGTCGGTGCGGCCTCGCTGGCGATCAGCCGATGGGACGGCGACACCGGTAAGTTGCGGACGTTGATCAACGTGGGCGCGTTGGCCGATCACGAGGAGCGCTGGCCCACCGACGAGTTCTACAAGCCGTCTCAGGACCCCTCCGTCGCCGAGCTCGTCATCGGTGGCCGCACGTACCTGCACTGTGTGGATGATCCCGCCTGCCCACCGGAATCGCGCCGGTTACTCGAATCCCTCGGCAAGGAGTGCGAACTGGGTGTGCCGATCGTGTACGGCGACGCCATGTGGGGCGAGATCTGGGCCAGTGGAGCCGACGGCCGGCGTTTCGACCACGGCGATGCGCAACTGCTGCAAGCGATCGCGGCACACACCGCGGTGGCCATCGGCCGGTCGGAAATGCTGAACAAGGTGTCGTCGTATGCGTTCGAAGATCCCCTGACCGGCATGGCCAACCGGCGAGCGGTCGACCGCTGCTTCGAGCGACTCGACTGGGATTCGTGCTCGCCGGTGGCACTGATGTGCGATCTGGACGGGTTCAAACAGGTGAACGACACCAGAGGCCACCAGGCGGGAGACGACCTGCTGCGCCTCGTGGCGCGTGTGTTGAACGACACGGCAAGCACATTCGACGATGCCCTCGCCGCTCGCCTCGGTGGCGACGAATTCTGTGTGCTGCTCGCCGATGCGACCCTCGACGAGGCGCAGCGCTTCGCCAACCACGCCACCCGCGCCTTCGCCGAGGTCGCGACCCACGGGGTCACGATGTCGTGGGGAGCCGCCGCGGCGGGCGTCGACTTGCGCACCGGCAGCGCGCTGTTGCAGGCCGCCGACGCCGCGCTGATCGAGGCGAAGCGACACGGCTCCGCCCACTACAGCGCGGTCGCGCGCAGCGAGGATCTCCCGGGTGTGTCACGACGCCGCACCTCCGGGGGCCCGCGCAGATCGGCCGCAGAGGACCTGTGCCAGGAAGTCGTCGACGTGCTTGCCGACAACCCCGGTCTGCCGGCCATGGAGGCACTCGAAGTCCTTGCGGTTCAACTGCAGTGGGCCGCGAACACGTGTGCCTACGCACTGTCGATCCTCACCGAGGACGGCCGAGCGGTCGTGACACCGCGCAAGATGGACATCGTCGTCGACAAGTGGTCGGGGCTGGCGATCCTCACCGATCTCGGCGTCGATGGTGGCGACCTCGCGGACTATCCCGCCTCGGCAGCCGCCATCGAGAACGAGTCGGCCTTCGTTGCGGCCCATGAGATTCCGGGCACCCACCCGTCCGAGCTGGCACTGCTCGACACGTTGAACTATCGCGCGGTCCTGATCGTCGGGGTGCATGGGCCGAACGGTCGTTACCTCGCCGAGTTCTACTCGAACGTCGGGCCCGACGACCTGGTGGCCGTCGCGCCTGTGGTCCAGGTACTGGCGGCCTATTGCGTGCGGGGCCGCTAGCTGACCAGCGCCAGGGCGTGGGCGCGGCGCAGCTTGCCCGACGCGGTCTTGGGGATCGTCCCTGGCGCGAGGACCGCAACGTTGCGAGGTCTCACATCCACCTCCGCGAACACCTCGTGCGCAACCTGGCGCTGCACTCGACGGACCTGGTCGTCGTCTCCGAAGTCTGTGGACTCCACGGCAACTGCGAACGTCTCGCGCGACAGCCCGGCATCGAGTCGTACCGCGACAGCGCATCCCGCACGCACTCCGCCGACGCGACTGGCGGCCCGCTCGATGTCGGTGGGGTAGATGTTGCGTCCGGCCATGATGATCACGTCTTTGAGGCGCCCGCACACCACGATCTCGCCTGTCTCGGTCAGGTATCCGAGGTCGCCGGTGTCATACCAACCGAGTTCGTCCTGGGCGGAGAGGAACCCGGCGACGGTCGTGTAGCCGGCGCTGACCGCGGCGCCGCGCACTTCGATGACGCCGACTCCGCGGGTGGCGACCTCCGAGCCGTCTTCGTCGACCACGCGGATGTCAATCCCATCCAAGGGTCGTCCGAGTGAAACCAGTTGTCGGACATTACCTTTGGTGGCAGGAACAGCGCGGTGCAGCGCCGACAGCAGATGGGCGTCGACCTGGTCGACGACCATGCCGCCGCCGCACGGGGAAAAGGAGACCGCGACCGTGGTCTCGGCCATGCCGTAGGCCGGGATCATGGCCCCCGGTCGCAGACCGAACGGCGCTCCGGCAGCGCAGAGGTCTTCCATGTCGAGGGGGTCCACCTGTTCGGCGCCCGACAACGCCCACCGCAGCGATGAGAGATCGAACTGCCCGGGCGTGGCCTGGCGGCGAAGACGTTTGGCCAACAGCGTGTAGGCGAAGTTCGGCGCAGCGGTCATCGTCCCGCGGTACTTGTCGATCAGGCGGGGCCACAGCAAGGTGTCGCGCAAGAAATCCATCGGTGTGACCTTCACCAGTTCGGCCCCGAAGTACATCGGCACCGTCAGGTATCCCGTCATCCCCATGTCGTGAAAGCACGGTAGCCAGCTGACGATGACGTCGGTGTCCAGGTCGAAATCACACGCTGCGGTCATCGCCTCGGCATTGGCCACGATGTTGGCGTGCGTGATCTGCACCGCCTTGGGTGAGCCGGTCGAGCCGGATGTCAGCTGCAGCAGAGCGATCGCGTCGTCGTCGGTGGCGACCGGGCGCACGGGGTCGTGGGCGAGTAGTTCCTCGACGGTCAACACCGTCACTCCGAGCGTGGCCAGAAGGGGCGCCGCAGCCAGGAACGGTTCGGAGACGACGACCGCTGTGGCCGCCAGCATGCGGATGATCGCGGTCGTCTCGTCTGCCCAGCGGGCGAGGTCGGTGCGTGGCGTCGGCTGGTGCACCATCGTCGCGCTGGCTCCGCGCATCCAGATGCCCTGCGCGGTCGGCGCGATTTCGACGGGTGCGCCGGCGAGTACGGCGACGGCGTCGCCGGGGCCGACGCCTGCTGCGGCGAGCCCGCCCGCGATGCGGGCCGCCCGTTCGTGCACCTCGAGCCACGACTGGCGCAGCGGTGCGTCGGGTTCGCCGGTGATGAATGCCCGCACGCTGCGCCGGGCGTTGTCGTACATGGTCTCCGTGAATTGGCTCAAATCAGCCCCTCAGGCTTAGGTCCGTGTGGTGGATGAGCCGCTGGAATACGACTAGCGCGGAGTTGACCTCCCATGGCAATGCCCAGATGTGTGTGCATGCCAACTGTACGGACAGCCGTGCCGTGATCGGGGACGCGCGCGATATCCGTCGCGCGTTTCGTGAAACGCCATGGATTCCATCGCCAGAGCGTGCCGATCTGACTCATCGGTAAGAAAGCGGCGAAACCTCCGCGAAGCCCGCGAATCAGGCGGTATGACTGACACCCATGGGTGCGGGATCATGCGTGGGTCGAGTCGGCGGTTTGGCAGTGGCACTCGGTATCGGAGCGGCGGTTCTCGCCGGTGCCGGCGTTGCAGTGGCCGACGAGGGGGCGGATTCGTCGCCGACGGTCAGTGCCCCGACGTCGCAGACCGCGAAGACCCCGGAGACGCCGCGGAAGACGCTCAAGGAACGGCGGGCGCTGCGGAACAAGCCCTCAGCGGAGGGAACGGCACAGAACACAGACGGCGAGAAGCCGGATGCGGACACCAGGCCCGTCCGCACACGGAACAAACTCTCGGTGGTCGCACGCGGCGCTGAACCGGCCGCCAAGGCCGCCAAGGCCGACGAGGCGCACGACACCGCCGAGACGGTGGTCACTGCGGTGGTGGCCGACACAGCCGTCGAATCGGCCCCGGCCGAGGTGCCCGCAACGGTGCGCACACCCTTCTGGGTGAAGACGCCGGTGCTCGCGCACGAGGACTCCGAGGTGACCGAGCAGGACCCGGAGCCTGCTCGCGTGGTGACCCCGCTGCTCGACCGCATCGCCGCCAAGCGTGCCGCTGCGGACGCGGGCGGCGATCCGGCGCTGCCGGCCCTGGCGTCGTTGGTGATGTCGGTGGTGGCCGCGGGGCGCGAGGCCACCACCGATGCGCCGGCGACCGTGGGCAGCGAGCTGACGACCAGTCAGGTCGCGGACTCCTACCCGATCCCGGAAGGCGTGACGGTCAGGGAGGTGCATCCACCGCTGTTCTGGCTGCAGCGCATCCCCGTGCTCGGCACGTTCGTCTTCACGCCGATCGTCCGCACCCTGCATGCCCTTCCGCTCGTCGGAGATGCGCTACAGCCCATCATCGGATTTCCCCTCAATCGTTTCGACCCGCCCGGGACACCACAACCGAAGAGCTATTGGGTCACGTCGTTCGACGGCACCAGGATCTTCGTCAACGTGATGCCGTCGCTGAAGTTCGACGAGTACGGCCAAGCCCCCACGGTGCTCGACGGCCCTGGTCTCGGACTGCCGGGCTCGACGTCGCTGGCTCTGCAGAACGACAGCCTGCTGCCGTTCGACGTGATCGGCATCGGACGGTTGCGCGAAGCCGGCTACAACGTGGTGACGTGGGATCCGCGCGGCGAGTGGCGCTCCGGCGGCATCATGCATCTGGATTCGCCGGACCTCGAGGGCCGCGACGTCTCCCACATCATCAGCTTCCTGTCGACGCTGCCGTACGTGAAACTGGACACGACCAATGATCCCCGCCTCGGGATGGTCGGCGCGTCCTACGGCGGCGGCATCCAATTGTCAGCGGCCGCAATCGATCACCGCATCGACGCGATCGTGCCCACGATCGCGTGGAACGACCTCGTCGACGTCCTCTTCCCCCGCGGCGCGGTCAACAGCGCCTGGGGCACCCTGTTGCCTGCGGTCCTGGTGCTGACGCTCGCCCGCGAACACCCGCGGATCCTGCCCGTCGCCGTCATGGGCGTGTTGTTCGGCAAGGTGAAACAGTCCGACCTGGATCTCGTCGAGAGCTTCGGTTTCGCCGACCAGATCAAGGACATCACGGCGCCGACCCTGCTGATCCAGGGCACCGTGGACACGCTGTTCCCGCTCAGCCAGGCCGATGCCAACGCCAAGGATCTCCTCGCAGCGGGCACCACCACGAAGGTGATCTGGTACTGCGGCGGTCATGGCGCCTGCCTGAGCCAGCCCAAGCGAGGCGAGGTGATCCTGGACAGGACGATGGACTGGCTGAACCACTACGTCATGGGCGATGACACCGTCTCCACCGGACCGGAATTCGAGTGGACCGACCAGAACGGTGAGTGGTACAGCTCCGAGAAGTACCCCGTCGACAACGGCACCCCGATCATCGCGACCGAGACGAAGCCGAAGACCATTCCGTTTATCCCGTTCCTCGGTGGTTCCGGACCCGACCCCCGCATCCTGTTCCACGGGCCGCTGCAGACACTGCTCGGCATCGCCTCGGCGGGCCCCGCGCTGAACGCGGTCAACCTCAAAGTTCCTCCGGCGCAGGAGCTCACACACATCGTCGGCGCGCCGGAACTGACGCTCACCTACTCCGGGAAGGGCAACGCCAAGCACGTCTACGCGCAGATCGTCGACGACAAGACCGGACTCGTCCTGGGCACGCAGGCGACGGCGATCCCGGTGACGCTGGACGGCGCGACGCACGAGGTCACGTTCTCCCTCGAGCAGGTGGCCCACACGCTGCAGCCGGGTGAATCGGTGACGGTGCAGCTGGTCACCTCGACCATCAAGTTCCTGAACTTCTACTCGTGGGGCCGGATCACCGTCGAGGGTATGACGATCGAGCTGCCGACGCTGGCGACCGATGCGCAGCCGGAGACGATCTCGGCCTGACCCGGCGACCAGGTTTGGCGAAAAGACTTCCCTCCGAGCGTCCGCACGGCTAGAGAAGAGGGATGCCCTCACGCACTCCCGACGACATCCGCACCGCGCTCGAGCAGTGTTACACCGCGATGGAGAAGCTCGCCGCCGACCTGAGCGACGCCGACTGGCAGGCCCAGTCGCTGTGCCCGGACTGGACGGTGCGCGGCGTGTTCGACCACGTCGTCGGGATAGAGGCCGTATTGGCCGGCTGGCTGCCGGAGAGCGTCGAGGAGCTTCCGCCCTTCGGGCGCGCCGCTGAGTTCGTCGCCGACCCGGCGCCGTATCCCGACAAGATGCACGCCGTCTTCGAGCAACGGCGCAGCGACCTCGCGTCCTTGTCACCCGAGGACTACGACCGACCGTCCTGGATGCCCGTCGGCCCCGGCACGCTCGGTCGGTTCCTCGCGATCCGCGTATTCGACATCTGGGTGCACGAACGCGACATCACCACCGCACTCGGCCGGTCCACGGATGACGGCGGTATCGCCGCCGAGTTGTCCCTGGATCAGGTCGACAACTCCATCGGCTACATCGTCGGCAAGAAGGTCGGCCTGCCCGACGGTACGAGCATCACGTTCGACCTCACCGGCCCGGTCACGCGGAAACTGCATGTGCGCGTAGACGGCAAAGCCAAGGCCGTCGACCACCTCGACGCCCCCGATGTCGTCGTCACCAGCGACTCCACCACGTTCATTCAGCTGGCGTCCGGCCGCATCGAACCGCAGGCCCAGATCGACGCCGGCCGCATCCGCTGGACCGGTGATGGCGAACTCGGGGACCGAGCCGCCCGCAACCTGAGGTTCACGATGTGACGAATCCCGTTGACTCAGTGGACTTCCACTTCGACGTGATGTGCCCTTTCGCGTATCAGACGTCGCGGTGGATACGTGAGGTCCGCGACCGCACCGGCATCACCGTCAACTGGCGCTTCTTCAGTCTCGAGGAGATCAACCGCCAGGAAGGCAAGAAACACCCGTGGGAGCGGGAGTGGTCCTACGGCTGGTCGATGATGCGGATCGGGGCCTTGCTGCGCCGGCAGTCGATGGCCGCCGTGGACGCCTGGTACGAGCGAGCGGGGCGCGCCCTGCACGTCGAGGGGCACAAGCCTCACGATCCCGCCGTCGCCCGTCACCTGCTCGCCGAACTCGGCCTCGACCCGGGATTGGTGGACGACGCCATCGCCGATCCGACCACCGATGACGAGGTGCTGGCCGATCATCGCCGCGTCGTCGACGCCGGCGGCTACGGGGTGCCGACGCTGTTCTTCGCCGACGGGCAGTGCCTGTTCGGTCCGGTGCTCATCGACCCCCCGACGGGCGAGGCGGCGCTGCGGCTCTGGCAGGCGGTCACCGCGTGGACGGAGTTCCCGCATCTCTACGAACTGCAGCGCCCCAAGACGGCCGCCGATCAGGAGGCCATCACGCAGACGTTCCGGCCGTATCTGCAGGCCCGCGACTGGGTGTCGATCAACCGGGGCGAGGTCGTCACCTTCGATTGAGTTTGGCCGCGCCCTCGAAACGGGTACGTCTGCCCGGTGGAACGGCTGGGTGGGCTTGATGCGGGTCTTCTGTACAGCGAGTCGGCCGCGATTCCGATGCACGTCTGTTCGGTCGTCATGGTCGACACATCGACGGTGCCCGGCGGCTTCTCCTATGAACGGTTTCGGGGCGACATCGCCGACCGGGTCCGTGCCCTACCGGAACTGAGGTCCAAGCTCGGCGACAGTCAGTTCAACGTGGACCACCCAGTGTGGGTGCAGGACAGGGCTTTCGATCTCGACCGCCACCTCAACAGGATCGCGCTGCCGTCGCCGGGTGGACGCGAGGAATTGGCCGCGGTGTGCGGACACATCGCGTCGGTGCCGCTGGATCGCAGCAAGCCGCTGTGGGAGATGTGGGTCATCGAGGGCGTTGACGGGGCACGGCTGGACGCCGGCGGCCCGCTGGCACTGATGATCAAGATCCACCACGCCGCCGTCGATGGAGTGTCGGCCGCCAATCTGCTCGAGACCCTGTGCGACCTGGAGCCGGATGCGCCGCCACCGCCACCCGTGGACGGACCGGGTGACGCGACGCCGTGGGCGATCGCCGCCGACGGGCTGGTGCGCTTCGCGACGAGGCCGCTGCAGCTCGCACGAGTGGTTCCGGTGACGGCGGCGATGGTGGGCAAGACGGTGACCCGCGCAGTATCGGGTACGGCGATGGCCGCACCGTTCGTCGCACCGAGGACGCGGTTCAACGCGGAGGTGACGTCGGAACGGTCCATCGCCCTGGTGCAGCTCGACCTCAACGACGTGAAGAAGGTCAAGAACCACTACGGCGTCAAAGTCAACGACGTCGTGATGGCGCTGTGCGGCGGGGCGATGCGCGAATTCCTCGCGGCCCGCGACGAGATGCCGACCAGACCGATGATCGCCTTCGTACCTGCGTCGGTACACGGGCAGACGAATCGGCCGGGCCGGAATCAGCTGTCGGGGATGTTCTGCAATCTGCACACCGATGTCGCCGACCCCCACGAGCGGTTGCAAGCCATCTCCGAGTCGACCCTGCGAGCCAAAGAGCACAGCGGTTCACTGGGACCCACGCTCCTCGTCGACCTCGCGCAGATGATCTCGCGCAACATGTACAACGTGCTCCTGGGTGTGATGTCGCGGGCACCCGTCCCCGCGGCGGCCCCCGCCAACGTGGTGATCTCCAACGTGGCAGGTCCGCCTGCGACGCTCTACAGCTGCGGCGCCGAGGTGAAGGCTCTCTATCCGCTCGGGCCCATCTTCCACACGGTCGGGCTGAACATCACGGTGATGTCCGTGGCCGACAGGCTCAACGTGGGCATCATCTCGTGTCCGCAGCTGGTCGACGACCTGTGGGATCTGGCTGATCGTTTCGACGTCGCACTCGCAGAGCTGCTGCAGGGCTGCTGACGCCGCCTGACTCACGCAGTACCGCAACGCTTTTCATGCTGCCGATCCACCGCCGTCGACGCGCAGGATGGCGCCGGTGATGAAGCTGGCCCGGTCGGAGGCGAGGAAGAGCACGGCCTGGGCGATCTCCTCGGGACGACCGGTGCGGCCCAGGGGCAGCGCCCGGCCCAGTTCCTCGTTGACCTCACCCCACTCGGCGGCAACCCCCTCGGTGCGGGTGGGGCCGGGGGCAACGGCGTTGACGCGCACACCGAATCGGCCGAATTCGACCGCCCAGGTCCGGGTGAGCGATTCGACCGCGGCTTTGGTCGCGCTGTAGGTCGACGCGGCCGGCACGCCTTTGGTGGCGACCATCGACGAGATGTTGACGATGCTGCCGCGTCCCCTCCGCACCATGCCGTCGGCCACACCGGCCGTCAGGAAGTACAGACCCCGGACGTTGGCGTCGAGCGTGCGCTCGAACGACGCGACGTCCTGCTCCAGCGTCAGCGCCCCCGGAAACGCCGCGGCGTTGTTGACCAGCACATCGACGTCGCCGTCGTCGGACAGTGCGCTCACCGCGGTGAGGTCCGCCATGTCGGCGGCGACGAAACGGATGTTGCGGTGCGCCGCGATGGACTGACCCCGGTGGGCGTCGCGGCCGGTGACCGTGACCTCCGCTCCGGCGTCGGCCAACAACCGGGCGCAGGCCAAGCCGATCCCGGCGGTGCCTCCTGTGACGAGAGCTTTTCTCCCCGACATCTCCACGAGCGTTCCCCTTTCTCTGGGACAACACCCCAGAACCGGGCGGCGTCGCCGGATTCATCCCGCGCCGCCGACCGGGTGCGACCACGCACTTCCTGGCGCAGACCACGGGTTCTCTGGGGCTCGGAACGAGGGGCGGCCGACGAGGCTGGGATCAGGCCCCGACAAGGGGCGATGGACCTCCGAGGAGTGCACGCCATGACCTTCACCGCGACCGATCCGACGCTGACCCCCGATACCCGTGCCGCACGGTTCGCCCAGGAGGTCGAGCCCCACCTCGAGGTCTTGGCGCGCGGCGCTCGCCGTCGCACGCTGTGCCGTGCCGACGCCGACGATCTGGTGCAGGACACGCTCATGCGCGCCTTCATCGGTTTCCACACGTTCCAGCCCGGGACGAATCTCCGGGCCTGGCTGTTTCGCATCATGTACAACCAGTGGGTCACCACCCACCGCACCAAGCAGTCACGGGTGCAGGAGGTGTGGATCGGTACGGGAGCCGATCACGAACTCTCCGCCGACGTCCAGGCCCGCGAGGCCCGCTCGGCGGAAGCCGACTACCTCGACACGGTTCCCGCGGCCGAGGTGCGAGCGGCGCTCGCGACGCTGCCCGAGGGTTTCTGCCGTGTCCTCTACTACGCCGATATCGAGGGCTACACCTACGCCGAGACCGCTGAGATCCTCGACATCCCGCTGGGCACCGTCATGTCGCGCATCCATCGGGCCCGTCGACGCCTGCGTCTCGCACTGTCCCGCCCGACCGCGGGCGACGCCGTCGACGCCGAGCGCATCAGTGCGTAGGCCGACGATGAGCGACCGGTACGACGACGGCTGGGAAGATGCGCTGACGGTGCTGCAGGAGGTCACGCCGCCGCTCATCCGGGACGGCATGCACGCGGTGACGGTCCTCGTCGACTATCCGGCGGGCAGCGCCGGCGCCCCGCCGCATCGACACCCCGGCGGTCCGGCCTTCGGTTACGTGCTCGAGGGCGAGATGGTCTTCGAGCTCGAGGGTCAGGCGCCCCGCGTGGTGCGTGCGGGCGAGGCGTTCTGGGAACCCGGGGGTGACGTCATTCACTATTGCGACGCCAACCAACGCAGCGACGCGCGGCTACGTTTCCTGGTCACGATGCTGTGCAGCCCCGACACGCCGATGCTCGTGCTGGTCGACGAGGACGAATTGCGGGCGCGCAGGCACCTGCGCGTCGGCGCTCGCTGACCGACCCGGAGCTCACCCGGTAGGTTTTCTTCTCGGTGGAGGGGTCACACGAACAGCCGCGAGGAAAGGAAGCAACAGTGAGCACCCCACGCGTGGGGACGCGGTTCGGACCCTATGAGCTGCGCTCGGTGATCGGCGTCGGGGGCATGGGCGAGGTGTACCGCGCCTATGACACGGCGCGTGAGCGCATGGTGGCGATCAAGCTGCTGCGTCCCGAGATGGCCGCCGACCCGAGTTTTCAGGAAAGATTCCGCCGCGAGTCCCGGGTGGCGGCGCGGCTGCAGGAACCGCACGTCATCCCCGTGCACGATTTCGGCGAGATCGACGGTGTGCTGTTCATCGACATGCGCCTCGTCGAGGGCGCGAGCCTCAAAGAGGTGCTGCGCACCCACGGACCTCTGCAACCACGGCGCGCTGTGGCGATCATCCGCCAGGTGGCCGCGGCCCTGGACGCCGCACACGCCAACGGGCTGGTGCATCGCGACATCAAACCGGAGAACGTGCTCCTGACACCGGACGACTTCGCCTATCTGGTGGACTTCGGCATCGCCCACGGCGGCGGTGAGGCGACCATCACGTCGACGGGTCTGGTCGTCGGCTCGTGCGCCTACATGGCGCCGGAGCGATTCAGCGGGGAGCGCGGCGGGCCGGCCTCGGACGTGTACTCGCTGGCGTGTCTGCTGTATGAGACGTTGACCGGTGGCGCACCGTTCGAGGCGGCCGATGTGCGGCAGGTGATGAGTGCGCACATGTTCACGGCGCCGCCGCGGCCCAGCATCATGCGGCGGGGAATCAGCCGCGCGTTCGACGACGTGGTGACGCGCGGGATGGCGAAGGCGCCGGGGGACCGCTTCACCTCGGCCGGGGATCTCGCACGGGCGGCCGGGGCGGCGGCCGAGCGCGCGCCGAGTGCGGCACCCGTCGCACCCGTGGCGCCGCCTCCGTCGACGCGGCAGTTCTCGGCGGCCTATCCGACCCCGCCGCCGTACACGCCGGTGCCGCCGCCACCGCAGCGCGCGGCGCGACGCTTCAGTCAGGCGCAGATCGCGTTGATGGTCACGACCGTCGTGTTGCTGACGGCCGCGGTGGTCCTGGCGCTGGTGTTGGTGTTCAGCGGCGGCGGGACCGGGACGGCGCCGACGACGCGCCTCTCGGCACCGTCCTCGTCGTCGTCGGAGGAGTCGACGTCAGCGGAGACCACGTCTTCTGAGACCACGTCGAGCAGCCGGCCGATCAGCGGGGTGTCGGGTACGGATTCTCAAGGCTTCGTGGGTCATTCGGCGCGCTGCGACAGCGGTGACTCGGCGGCCGCCGCGATCCGCACGGCTCAGTCGCTGGCCGTGATCTGCACGTCGGGCGATGGCTACTACTACCGCGGCGAGCGGCTGCGTGACGGCGCCAACCTCGAACTGCAGAACGCGCAGCGCTCCGGCGCCGGCTTCACCGTCACCAACCCCGCCGACGGTATCCAGTACGCCGTGCAACCGGACGGGTTGACGCTGTCCAGTAGCCGCGGCGTCGATCGGGAGCCCGCTGTGGAGTACGGTTCGGGCTGACGCAGGGGCTTGTATTGAACGTGGGGGTTCTGCACGCAATCGACCGAATTTGCGTACACAAGCCACACGCTCGGCCGCGCGCTCGTACAGTACGGCTACGCGAACAGGGGAGGGTCGCCGATGACCACCACGACAGTGCCGCGGTCGAGCGCCGCCGAGACCCGGCGGGCGATCTGGAACACCATCCGAGGGTCGTCGGGCAACCTCGTCGAGTGGTACGACGTCTACGTCTACACCGTCTTCGCAACCTATTTCGAGGGCCAGTTCTTCGACGAGTCCGAGAAGAACTCGACCGTCTACGTGTACGCGATCTTCGCGATCACGTTCGTCATGCGGCCGGTGGGATCGTGGTTCTTCGGGCGCTTCGCCGACCGGCGGGGACGACGGGCCGCGCTGACGGTCAGCGTGTCGCTGATGGCGCTGTGCTCGTTGGTGATCGCGGTGGTGCCGTCGCAGGCCGTCATCGGGATGGCAGCGCCCATCGTCCTCATCGTCGCGCGTCTGGTGCAGGGATTTGCGACGGGCGGCGAGTACGGCACCTCGGCCACCTACATGTCGGAGGCGGCGACTCGGGAGCGGCGCGGTTTCTTCTCGTCGTTCCAGTACGTGACGCTCGTCGGTGGCCATGTGCTCGCGCAGTTCACCCTTCTCATCCTGCAGACCGTCCTCGACGACGACCAGCTGCGCGAATTCGGTTGGCGCATCGCCTTTGCCGTCGGCGGGGTGGCGGCGATCGTGGTGTTCTGGTTGCGGCGCACGATGGACGAGTCGCTGTCCGAGGACGTGATCGAGGCGGCCAAGGCCGGTGAGGATCCCGGTGCCGGCTCGATGCGCGCACTGTTCACGCAGTACTGGCGGCCGCTGCTGCTGTGCTTCCTGATCACCCTCGGCGGCACCGTGGCGTTCTACACCTACAGTGTCAACGCGCCCGCGATCGTCAAGACCGCCTACAAGGGCGAGGGCATGACAGCGACGTGGATCAATCTGGCTGGGCTGGTGTTTCTGATGCTGCTGCAACCGATCGGCGGGATCATCAGCGATCGGATCGGGCGCAAGCCCATGCTCGTGTTCTTCGGCATCGGCGGCGTGTTCTACACCTACGTGCTGATCACGTTCCTGCCCGAGACACGTTCTCCGCTGACGTCTTTCGCGCTGGTGGCGGCGGGATACATCATCTTGACCGGATACACCTCGATCAACGCCCTGGTGAAGTCCGAACTGTTCCCCGCGCATATCCGGGCGCTCGGCGTGGGCGTCGGCTATGCGTTGGCCAACTCGATGTTCGGTGGGACGGCGCCGCTGATCTACCAGGCGCTCAAGGAACGCGACCAGGTGCCGCTGTTCATCGGCTACGTCACCGTGTGCATCGCGATCTCGCTGATCGTCTACGTGTTCTTCCTGCGCAACAAGGCCGAGACCTACCTCGACAGGGAGCGGGGCTCGGCGTTCCGCGCCTGACGTCAGTCCAGGGCCATGTCCCAGAACGCGATCTCGTGCTCGAGGACCTCCCGGACCAGGTCTGCGTAGCTGCCTGGGTTGGCGAGCTGCTCGAGTCCCTCGACGTAGGCGGCGAACTCGGGAACCGTCCAGTGCTCGACGAATTCCGCGAACGGGGAGCCATCCGACGTCGCGTGCGACCACGCGAGCAGATACACCTTTTCGATCACCCACAGCGCGGTCAGCGCGGCGTCCGCGGGCGCGGAGTCCACACGGCTGAGCAGCTCACGGTAGGACAGCGTGGCCGGCAGCGCATCGGAGGCGACGTCGAGTCCACGCTCGGCGGCCTTGACGTCGAACCAGTCGAGTTCGGCGACCAGCGCCACGCATCCACCGGCGAGCACGTTCTGCGCCCGCCGTGGCGCTCGCGCGAGTAGCCGGGCCTGGCAGGTCAGCAGGTCGGTGACGAACAGGACGTCCTGCACCAGCCACCGATCGAATGCGTCGCCGCTGATGTTGCCGTCGCGAACGGCGTCGAGGAACGGGTGCTGGGTGGCTGCGGTCCAGAGCGAATCATGCATTCGGGCAACACTAGTCACGCCGAAGGCGGCGGGCACACGTCCCGCCGCCCTCGGTGCTCGCACGTCAGACCGAGAGCAACCTCTCGAAGAAGCTTCGGTACTGCTTCAGTGCGACCCGCAGGTCCTCGGTCGACGCTTGCTCGCCGCGGCTCCACTGCTCTTCGAGCCGCGACCGCGCCTGACCGAATCCGGTGGTCAGCTGGTGGACCAGATCGGAGACCAGGCTGTCGGCCTTCTGCACGCAGTCCTTGGGATCGTCGACGAAGCTGGCCTGCACCGCGTCCCAGCGCGCACGCAGGCCGGCGAGTTCGTCATGCGCGAAAAGCCCTGCCTCCGGGTCGGTTTGGTGTGCGTCCCGGCGCTGCTCCCCGTGGTGCTGTTCGACGCCGGCGACCTGGGGGTCCATCGGCGCGGTCGGCGGTCCACCGGCCTGCGGTGCGCTGACGTCGTTCTGCATCGGGGCGACCTGATCGGCCGGGATGTGGTCGGGGTTCGTGTCATAGACGTCGGTGTGCTGGTCATGGGTGGTCATGCGCGTGCCTCCTTCGAGGTGTCTTTCGAGGGTCCGTTGTCGGTGGTGTCGAGAAGTCGTTCGAACAGCGCGCGGTAGTGCACGAAGGCCTCCCGCTGGCGTTCGGTGTTGACCTCGCCGCGCTGCTGCGCGGTGTGCACGCTGTGTGCTGCGCGGTAGTTCTCGACGATGTGGGGATGGTCGACGGAGATGTCCGCTGCGCGGCGTTCGAAGTCGTCGACGGGGTACCCGCGTTGGCGCATCACCTCGGTGACGAGCACGTCCGCGGTGCCGACGGCCCGAGCGGGATCGTCGACGAAATCGGTTTGCACCTGTGTCCAGCGCACTTCGAAATCGTTGCGGGCCACAGGGGAGAGCGCGACGATGTCGAGCTTGTCGCGCTTGCGGGCCCGGGCGGCCAGTTCCTTCTCGGCCGCCTTGGCGTCGCCGGTGCGCTCGACGGTCCGGTCGTATTCCGGGCCGAAGTGTTGCTTGAGCTCTTCACTGCGTTTACGTCCGCCACCGGAACGCACTGCCAGCACCACGAGCACGATCACCACGATGATTGCTGCGGCGATCAAAATCCATTGCCAGGTAGGCATTTCGAACTCCTTTCGTGCACATCGGGTATCCGTGGTGTCGTCTACGCAAACGTCAGTTTGTGATCGACGCCACTGATGCCCAGGTCAGCGGTCAGAAGTAGTGCCGGCGGCCGCCGACCGCGCGGCCGGCCGAGCCGAGGACTGCGAGGACGACCCCGACGACGAGGAGGACGACCCCGATCGTGGTGAGAATCGAGATCTTCAGCAGGAGCCCTGCGATGACGGCGATGATGCCGAGAATGATCATGATCGAACCTTCCGTAGGGAGTTTCGGCCGTTCAGACCATGTTCAGTCGACCACCCTCAAGGGTGTGGCGGTACACCCCTAAGGGGGTAATGTCGGCGCCGTGGCCGAGCCGATCACCGTCGCGCTCATCGACGACTACGACGTCGTCGTCCAAGGTGTGGCCAACATGCTCGAGCCGTACCGCGATCGCATCGTGGTCGCCGAACTCGACGCCAGCACACCGTTGAAAGACACCGTCGACATCGCGCTGTACGACAGCTTCGCTCAGCCCGAATCCGATCACGAGGAGATCGGGGTGTTGGTCGCGAACCCGCGTGCTCGACGAGTTGTGGTGTACACGTGGAACTTTCACCCCGATCTGGTCGCCAGCGCGCGCGAGCGCGGCGCGCACGGCTACCTGTCGAAGACGCTTCCGGCGCGCGAGTTGGTGTCCGCCTTGGAGGCAGTGCACAGCGGAGAAACGGTGTTCAGCGAGACGCCCCCGCGCAGCCGTCCCGCTCCGGGCAACGACTGGCCGGGTCGCGGCGAGGGCCTCAGTGATCGCGAGGCCGAGATCTTGGCCCTGATCACGCAGGGCAAGAGCAACGCCGACGTCGCACGTCTGACCTACCTGAGTCCGAACACGGTGAAGTCCTACATTCGTTCGTTGTACCGCAAGCTCGACGTGCAGAGCCGCACCCAGGCGGTGCTGTGGGGGACGCGACACGGGTTCCTGCCCGATCACCATCGCATCGAGCATTGGAGAGGCGGGCCGTAGCGCATTCCCGGGTAGGGTGGGGGCACATGCCGGTGTGCTACGGCCCGGAACAATCGAGGACGCCCCATCGCCATCACCGACATCGCCGCGTACACCCACCTCTCGCCGCAGGACATTTCCAGTCTCGGCGAGGAACTCGACGCGATCCGGGCTGACATCGAAGAGTCGCTCGGCGCCCGCGACGCTGCCTACATCCGGCGCACCATCATGTTCCAGCGCGCCCTCGACGTCGCGGCGCGGCTTCTCATCGTCGCGTCACCGTCGAAGGTCGGCTGGGTTGCGGGAACCGCGGCACTCGGATTCGCCAAGAGCGTCGAGAACATGGAGATCGGCCACAACGTCTCCCACGGCCAATGGGATTGGATGAATGATCCCGAAATCCATTCCAGCACATGGGAATGGGACATGGTGGCGGTCTCCGCGCACTGGAGATCCTCACACAACTACCGGCATCACGTGTTCAGCAACGTGCTGGGCGAAGACGACGATCTGGGCTTCGGTGCCATGCGGGTGACACCGGAACAGCCCTGGGAGAGAAAGCATCTACTCCAGCCGCTGCAGAATCTCCTCCTCGCCGCGACGTTCGAGTGGGGCGTCGCTCTGCACGGCCTCGATCAGCGGCGGTCGCGTGCCGACTGGATCGCACAGGGCAAGGAGGTCGTACGCAAGATCCTCCGCCAGGGCGCCAAGGACTATGTGCTGTGGCCGGCGCTGAGCGTGCGACGCTGGCGAAGGACGTTGTGCGCGAACGCGATCGCCAACCTGCTGCGCAACCTCTGGGCGTACGTCGTCATCTTCTGCGGGCATTTCCCGGACGGTACGCAGAAGTTCACCGCTGACGTTCTCGACTCCGAGACACGGGCGGAGTGGTATCTGCGGCAGATGCTCGCCACCGCCAACTTCAGGGCCGGCCGATTCCTCGGCTTCGCCAGCGGGAACCTCTGCTACCAGATCGAGCACCACCTGTTCCCGGATCTTCCGAGCAACCGCCTCGCCGAGATCGCCCGAAGGGTGCAGCCGCTGTGCGATAAGTACGACCTGCCCTACCTGACGGGCTCACTGTCCCATCAGTACGCATCGACACTGCGAGTCATCCACCGGCTGGCACTGCCGAACGGGGCCTAACTCTCCCGCGTGTGAGGGTAAGTGTCGCTGCGGTGCTGAAACGACAGGATCTCGTCGTTGAGCACGATCCCGTCGCGCATCTCCACGGCACGCTGCACGGTGGCGCTGTCCTCCCATGCCGCAGGCCCGCCCAGGACCGTCTCCAGGTGCGGGAGCAGTGCCTCGCTGATCTCCCACGTTGCCGAGTTGAACAGGTAGGACGGGCTGTGGTCGACCGCATAGTAGTGAATGCCGTTGCGTAACAGCCGAAGCGGATCGGCGAACGACGTGGGCTCCGCCCAGCTGAAACCCATACCGGCATCGCAGGACACGTCGACGATGAGGCTTCCGGACGCGAAATCATCCAGGTCGTCGTCGGTGGCGAAGATCAACGGGTTCGACGGACTCTGGAGGACGCAGTTGACGGCGATGTCGTGGTCGGCCAGTAGCCGGGCAACGGGTATGACCCCGTCGTCGGGAGTGTCCACCCAGGTCTTCTCGGGTGGGGCGTCGTCGTCGTGCCCCATCTGGATGATCTGGGTGGAGGGGATCGGCGCGGCGACGGCCGCGACATCGCGATTGGTGAGTACACGGACCTCGTCGACACCGTGCGCGTTCAGCGCGGTGACGGCGCCGCGCGCGGTCGCGCCGAAGCCGATCACGGCGGCGGTGAGCCGACGGCCGTAGCTCCCCGTGACACCGATGAGGGAGAGGGCGTGCAGGATCGAGCAGTATCCGGCGAGTTCGTTGTTCTTGTGGAACACATGCAGGGCGAAGCTGCCGTCGGCGTTCCAGTGGTTCATCGACTCGAAAGCGATCATCGTCAGCCGCCGGTCGATGGCTGCCTGCGTGATGTCGGGGTTCTGGACGAGGTGCGGCCACCCCCAGACGATCTGCCCCTCGCGGAACTCGGCCGCATCCTCCGCTTCGACCTTGGGAAGCAGGATCACATCGCAGTCGGCGATGAGTTCTTCGCGGGTCCGGATGCCGCCGACGAGTCCGGCGAGGCCGTCGTCGGTGGCGCCGAAGTGGGCGCCATAGCCGTGTTCGACGAAGATGCGGCCGCGGATCGACGGGTCGATGCGCGCGAAGTGATCGGGGTGGATGGGCAGCCGGCGTTCGTGCGGTTTGCGGGAGGTGGCGAGAACTCCCAGCGACAGTGCGGGGTCGTCGTTGTGCGCTGTCACTCAGCTGCCTTCGGGGGCTGGGCGCCGTCGGCGCGGACTTGGTGTTCGAGTTTGGTGTCCCGACCGAGCTCGACGAATGCGTCCTGGTCGCGCTGGTGTGTGGCATCGCGGCGCGTATCGGCTGAGCGGCTGGAGGACGGGCGAACGCCCGTCATCACCAGGCGGGAAGCCTTGGCGCCGGATTCACACAGAGCAAGCAGTCGGGATTTGGCGACGGAAAACATGGCGATCTCAGATCTGCTCGACGGGAGATCAGTACACGCCGCAATCACCGGTGCTGTCAAACAGCGGCCGAGAGCCCGTCAACCTATAGCGGCAGCAGAATCCCCTTCACGCTGGGATCGGTGGCGAGGAACTGCTGCACGGCCGGGTCTTTGAACGTCGCGACCAGTTTCTTGATGTTGTCGGTGTCGGCCCAGCGGCTGCCGATGGTCAGCTGTCCGGCGAACTCGTCGGGAGCCGGCGGGGCGAAGATCTGTTGCTGCAGGGGGATCTTGGCAGCCAGGTAGTACTCGGTGTAGCCCACCGCGGCATCCAGGTCGGGCAGTGAGCGGGATTGCGCGGCAAAGTCGAGCAACGTGAACTTCAGGTTCTTGGGATTGCCGACGATGTCCTTCTGCGTCGCCGTCCACTTGTCGACGGCCGGGTTCAGCGTGATCAGACCGGCGCGCTCGAGCAGCCACAGTCCTTGTGCCTCGTTGGCCGGATCGGAGTACAACGAGACGTTGGCTCCGTCGGGAAGCTGGCTGACGTCGCTGTACTTGTCCGACCAGATGCCGAATCCCCATCGGAACACCGGCGTGGCCGCCTGCTCCTGGAAGTCGGGGTTGGCTTCGAGCACCTGACCCAGCCACAACTTGTGCTGATAGACGGTGCCGGCCACCTCACCGTCGCTGACGGCGCGGTTGATGGTGTTGCTGTCGGCCAGGCCGCGGAACGCCACGGTGATGCCGTGTTTGGGTGCGACCTCGCGGCTGATGTATTCGATGAGCGACTGCTCGGCGGCGTTGCCCTCATTGGTCGCTACGACGAGCGTGGCGCCGGGAATCTCATTGGCGGACTTCGTGTCTCCGAAGAAGAAGAATCGGCCCGCGACCACGGCGACGACCACGACGACCAGCCCGACGGCGAGCCAGATCCAGCGGGGACGTTTCTTGAGGTCGAATCCGTGGTCGTCGGGACCGGCGACCTGGCTCTCGGTGGTGGTCATGCGGTGACGGTTCCTTTCACACGAGCGTGGGGGGTGGTGAAGCGCACTGCGGCGTCGCCGATCAGCTGGACGGCGGCGACGGTCGCGACGAGGATGACGATGGTGGCCAGCATGACGCCCTGGTCGAAGCGCTGATAGCCGTAGGTGACTGCGACGTAACCGATTCCGCCGGCTCCGATGGTGCCGGCGATCGCGGAGTATTCGATCATGGCGATGATGTTGATGGTCAGTCCGCCGAGGATCGAGGGCACCGCCTCGTTCAGTTGAGCGGAGCGGATGATCTGCAGCCGCGAGCCGCCCGAGGCCCGGGCGACCCTGACCACCGACGGCGGGACCGATCGCAACGAGTTCTCGACGATGCGGGTGAAGAACGCGATACCGGCCAGGGACATCGGCACCACGGCCGCCGCGATGCCGATGTTGGTGCCGGTGATGAACCTGGTGAACGGCATGATCGCGGCCGTCAGGATCAGGAAGGGCAGCGAGCGGCCGGTGCTGATGATCCAGCTCAACACCGTGTGCAGGGTGGGGTTTTCGTACAGTCCGCCGGGCGCGAGGTTGTGGATCAGCGCCCCGAGCGGCACCCCGACGAGGACGACGATCGTCATCACGATGCCGACCATGATCAGGGTGTCGATGAGTGCGGGGAACAGCAGGCCCGGCAGCTCGTTGACCGGTACTTTGGCATTGGCCAGCAGGGTCTGCGTCACGCCGCGCCCCGCAGCGGTGCGTCACCGGTGGACAGTCCGTAGCGGGCCAGCACATCGGCGGCCCGGCTGAACAGCTCGACGGGAATGCCGAGGGTGGCCGAGCCGACGGTGACACCGTGGACCTGCTGCACCGAGGCGCCCAGGATCGCGATGGGCGCACCGAGGTCGGCGCTGGCGCGGGCGATCCAGTCGCTGGGCACGCTCGGCGAGTCGTACAACACCTGCAGCACCCGCTGACCCACGGCAGCGTCGCTGGACACCCCCTGGGGTCGCAGGGCGGCACCCAAAGTCGACTCGGGATCGGTGAGAAGGTCCACCAGAGTTCCGGATTCGACGATGCTGCCGTGGTCGAGTCGGGCCGCCGAGTCGGCGATCTTGAGCACGGTGTCCATTTCGTGGGTGATGAACACGATCGACAGGTTCAGATCGTCACGCAGTTCGCGGAGCAACTCGACGACCGACGCGGTGGTGGTCGGATCCAGGCCTGCGGTCGCCTCGTCGGAGAGCAGCACCGAGGGTCGTAACGCCAGTGCGCGGGCGATGCCGACGCGCTGCTTCTGCCCGCCGGAGAGCTGGAACGGGTAGTGATTGGCTCTGTTGGACAGCCCGACCCGGTCGAGGAGTTCGGCCACCCGCTTCTTGGACTCGGCCGCGGTGACGCCGAGGTATTCCAGTGGTAGGGCGACATTCTCTGCGGCAGTGCGCCGTTCGAACAGACCCGCGGACTGGAACACGGTGCCGATGCGCCGCCGTGCGACGCGGAGCTTCTGGGCGGACAGGGTGGTGAGGTCTTCACCGTTGACGACGACCGAGCCCGACGTCGGCAAGGTGAGCAGATTGATGCACTCGGCCAACGTGCTCTTGCCGGCGCCGCTGGGGCCGACGACCGCCAGGATCTCCCCGGCGTCCACGCGGAACGTGATGCGGTCGAGCACCACGGTTCGGTGTTCGCCACTGCCGTAGACCTTGGTCAGCTCGGTCAACTCGATCATGGGGGCGAACTGTGTCAAAGCACGACGATGTGGGACACCTTTGCGCTCAGGGTGAGTGGATCGCGGTGATCGCAACCCTGGGCACGGTGCCGATCATGCCGCACAGTACTGGACGCATGAGCATCGATGAGTCGGTTGCGGCGCAGCCACACGGTTTCACCCTCGAGAAGCGGCGCCGTTGGCCCTACCTGGTGGTGGCGGTCGTCGTCATCGTCGGCGCTGCAATCTTTTTCGTGGTCAACCGCAACAGCGGTACGACGTCGGCGAACGAGACGGCGGGTGCGACGCTCGACGTGGTGTATCTGGACTCCAACCCTGCGGAGAAGGCGATCATCGACTACATCGCCGCGAACATCGCCCCCGACTACGACGTCAAGGTCGGCGCGGTCGGACTCGGCGACAGCACCCAGATCAACCAGGCCATCAGCGACGGACGGTACGCCGGCACCATCTTCCAGCACCGGCACTGGCTGCAGCAGGTGCTCGACGCCAACCCGAGCTTCAAGGAGCAGGCGGCGACCGGTCCGTTCTTCCACTGGGTGTTCGGCATCTGGTCGGACAAATACCGCACACCGCAGGACCTTCCGGACGGCGCCACGGTGTCGCTGCTGGCCGATCCGGCGAACAACGCCCAGGGCATCTGGTACCTGGCCCAGGCCGGGCTCGTCACGTTGCGTCCTGATGCCGACATCACCGCGCTGACCACCAAGGACATCGTGGCCAATCCGAAGAACCTGAAGTTCACGCTGCTGGACTTCGGGGCGCAACCGCGGGCGCTGCCCGATCTGGATGCGATCGTCGGCTACGCGGAGTCGTTCCTGGCCGCGGGGGTCAGTGAGGACAAGCTGATCTACGCGCCGAAGTCACCCGACGAGTTCGCCTCGGTGCTGACGGTGGGCAGCGACTACGTCGACACCGAGAACGTGAAGAACCTGATCAAGGCGTTCAAGGATCCCCGGGTGCAGCAGTTCATCGCCACCGATCCCGAGGTGAAAAAGCTCGCGCTGCCCGGTGATCCGGCGTGACCAGCCGCCAGCTGCACCTGGGCGTCAACGTCCTCTCCGACGGCATGCACCCGGCGGCGTGGCAGTTCCCCGGCGCGGATCCGCACTGGTTCACCGACCTGTCCTACTGGATCGAGGTCGCCCGGATCGCCGAACGCGGCACGCTCGACGCGCTGTTCCTCGCCGACAGCCCGTCGCTGTTCCAGAAGCCCGACGAACCACTGGTGGCACCGCCGCTGGCGCTGGACCCGATCGTGCTGCTGTCGGCGCTGGCGTCGGCGACGACGCATCTCGGGCTGATCGGCACGGTGTCGACGTCGTTCGAGGAGCCCTTCAACGTCGCGCGTCGCTTCGCCTCTCTTGACCACCTCAGCGGGGGGCGCGTGGCGTGGAACGTGGTGACCAGCAGCGACCCGTACGCGTGGAACAACTTCGGGGGGAGCGGCCAGCCGGACCGAGCACAGCGGTACCGCCAGGCCGCCGAGTTCATCGATGTGGTTCGTGCACTGTGGGATTCGTGGGACGACGACGCCGTGCTCGCCGACAAGGCGACCGGCGCGTTCAGCCGGCCCGGTGCCATCCACACCATCGACCACCGCGGCGAGTTCTTCTCCGTCGACGGTCCGCTGACTCTGCCGCGGTCCCCGCAGGGACATCCGGTGCTCTTCCAGGCCGGCGGCTCACCGGGCGGGCTCGACCTCGCGGCCCGCTATGCCGACGGGGTGTTCGCCGCGCAGGCGTCGCTGTCCGACGCGCTGCGTAACGCCGGTGAGATCCGTTCGCGGACAGCCGCATACGGTCGGCCGCGCGATGCGGTGCGGATCATGCCGGGGTTGTCGTTCGTGCTGGGCAGCACCGAGGCGGAGGCGCGGCGGCGCAACGACGAGCTCAACGAGCTCGCGGGTGAGCGGCGGTTGGCGCACCTGGCGGGACAGCTGTCGGTGGATCCGGCCGAACTGCAATGGGATCGGCCGCTGCCACAGTGGCTGCTCGATGGTGCCGTGACCGATTCGGGATCGCAGGGCGCTCGAGACATCGTTGTCAACCTGGCGCGGCGCGAGTCGCTGACGGTGCGTGAGCTGCTGGACCGGGTGATCACGTGGCACCGTCTCGTGGTCGGTGGGCCGGAACAGATCGCGGACGCGATCGAGGAGTGGTTCGTCGCGGGCGCGGTCGACGGCTTCAACCTGATGCCGGACGTGTTCCCGTCGGGCCTGGAGTTGTTCGTCGATCACGTCGTGCCGATCCTGCGGGATCGGGGCCTGTTCCGGCGCGAGTACACCTCGACCACGCTGCGGGGTCACCTCGGTCTGGCGCGGATACCGGATCGGAACCTCGCCCGCGCGGTGTAGCGGCCGTGCCATGATGGCGGCCATGGGATTCGAGCGGATCGACGAGATTCTGGATGGTGTCACGGGAAGCGGCAGACTGCACGGCGTCGCTGCTACGGTGGTGGGTCGCGACGGTGTGCTCTACGCGCACGCCGCCGGAGATGCGAAGCCCGACACCATGTTCCGCAACGCATCGATGACCAAGGCCGTCGCCACCACCGGCGCGCTTCAGCTCGTCGAGCAGGGTCGGCTGGCCTTGGACGCGACCGTCGCATCGATCCTGCCCGAGTTCGGTGAACTGCAGGTGCTCGACGGGTTCGACGGCGGTGAGCCGGTGCTGCGGGCACCCGCGACGCAGGCGACCATTCGGCAGTTGATGACGCACACCGCCGGCTGTGGCTACCACTTCACCAACGAGAAGCTCTTCACCTTCTGCACGGAGCACGGCTTCCCCAACCCGCTCGAGGGCGCCAAACGCAGCCTCAGCGCTCCGCTGATCAACGACCCCGGCACCGTGTGGGAGTACGGCGTCAACACCGACTGGCTGGGCCTGGTCATCGAGGCCGTCAGCGGTCAGTCGCTGAGCGCCTACCTGGCCGAGCACGTCTACGGCCCGCTCGGGATGACGGAGACGACGTTCGACCCGACCGACGAGCAGCGTGCGCGGCTGCTGCCGATCCGCTTCCGCGCGCCGGACGGGAACCTGGTCACGACCGATCTCGATCTGCCGGCCGCCCCGGAGTGGGACGCCGCGGGGCACGGGTCCTACGGGACCATCGCCGACTACGGACGCTTCGTCCGGGCCTGGCTCAACGGCGGCGAACTCGACGGCACACGCATCCTCGCCGAAGAAACCGTCGAGCTCGCGTTGCGCGATCACCTCGATGGGGCGCCGCTGCCCAAAGAGTCGATCTCGACGGTGCCGGAGCTCAGCAACACCGTCGCGCTGCTGGATGTGCCGCAGGGCTGGGGCCTCGGATTCCACCTGTACCTGACCGACCTGCCGGGCATGCGCAGCGCCGGGTCGGCCGACTGGTCGGGCCTGTTCAACAGCTTCTACTGGATCGACCGCACCGCCGGCGTCGCCGCGGTCATCGCAACGCAGGTGCTGCCGTTCTTCGACGAGGCGATGGTCGAGACGATCCTCGGGTTCGAGGCCGCGGTCTACGCAGAACTGGGTACGGCCAGCAACCCGTAGCCTGGGGTATGGCCATAGACGCCCTGGGGGCTGTCCGCACGCGGATGGGTAGCGCGCTGTTCGGGATGGTGGCGGGTCCGGAGGGGCCCGAGAACCGCGCCCGCATCCACGAGACGCCCGGTCCGCGCTGGTTCGCCGACGACCGCCCGATCCGGCAGGTGCACGCGGATGCGTCGATGTTCGTCGGTGGGCTGCGGGCGCTGCTGCTGCAGTCGTTGCACCCGCTGGCGATGGCCGGGGTGGCCGAGCACTCCGATTACCGCGGTGACCCGTGGGGCCGGCTGGCGCGGACGAGCACGTTCCTGGCGGTGACGACGTTCGGTCCGGCCGACGACGCGCAGCGCGCGGTCGACAAGGTGCGCGGCATCCACCGCCGGGTACGCGGTGTGGCACCGGACGGGCGGCCCTACGAGGCGGGGGACCCGCACCTGCTGGAATGGGTGCACATCGCCGAGGTCGACAGCTTCCTGCGCGCGCATCAGCTGTATGGCTCATCGCCGTTGGATCAGGCGGGCCGCGACGGGTATGTGGCCGACACCGCGCAGGTGGCGGCCAAACTGGGTGTCATCGACCCGCCGCGCACGGAAGCCGAACTGGCGCAAAGGTTGTCGGACTACCGGCCGGAGATGGCCGGGACGGCCGCCGCACGGGATGCCGCGCGGTTCCTGCTGCTGACCCCGCCGCTGCCGATCCTGGCGCGCGCACCGTATGCCGCGCTCGCGGCGGCGGCCGTGTCGATGCTGCCGAAGTGGGCGCGCGGTCCGCTGTGGCTGCCGTACTTCCCGCCCGCGGAGGCGACCGTCGTCCGCTCAGCCGGGCACGTGCTCGTCGGCGGCATCCGGTGGGCGATGTCCGCCAACGCGGGGTGAGCGGCTCCTGCGACCATTTGATCTGCAGCTATTGCGTCAATACGTCCGATAGCGGACCATATACGCATGCCTGAAATGACGGCTGCCGATGCCGCTGAGCACCTACAGGTGTCCCAGCGGCAGGTGCGACGACTGGCTAACGATGGCGTTCTGGTCATCACCCGCGTGGTCGGGCGCACGCTGCTGCTCGATGCCGCGTCGGTGCACCACCTTGCCGGCCGCGTCCGCCACAATGGGCGACCGTGGACCCCGGCGACGGCCTGGGCCGCACTCGCGCTTTTGTCTGGCCTGAACGCACCGTGGATGGATTCTGCCGCATTGTCGCGTTTACGCCACCGCCTGCGCGCCGCTCATGCACCCGAGGTGGCGTGGTTGGCTCGCGGACGCGCCCGCGTTCACCACATGCAGGGCTGGGGTCGGGACGATGGTCTCGTCCCCACCGGAGTAAGTGCGCTGCGCAATCCGGAGGTGGCCGCACGATTCGGCTTGTCGCCGAGCGAGCGGGGAGCCGACGGCTACGTCGCGGCAGCCGACTTCGCCGACACCGTAACCAAACTCGGTCTTGTCGAGGATCTCGAAGGTGACATCACCGTGCGCGTCGTTCCAGACGACGCAGGATATGCCGTCGATCGGCCGCTCATGGCAGCTATCGCCGTGGATCTGTCCGAGTCTCTTGACACTCGTGAAGCGTCCGCGGGGGAAAGGGTGCTCGAGGAACTGCTCGACGCATTCCGCGCCGGCAATACCCCCGTCGAAAACGTCCGGTGAGCCAAGCTGGGGCCAGCGAGCGTCCCGTGTGGAAGATTGACGCCCCTCCGGGAGGTTGGCCCCTACCATGGCCACAGCTCGTCGAGATTGCCCGATCCATACCGCCTACCCAATGGACGCTGGTCGGAGGGCTGATGGTGCAACTCCATGCCGCGAGGGCTGGATTGGCGCTGACCCGGCCAACGGTCGACGTCGACATGATCTTGCATATCCAGACAGGGGCGGTCACCTTCAGCAGTGTCCGAGATGACCTGGAAGGGCTTGGGTACACGCTGCTGGAACCGATGGGTGACGGGCCGGTCCACCGATACGTTCGGAGACGGACCAGCACAGAGACAATCGACGTGATGGTGCCCGACCGCCTGCCGGAGGGAAAGCGGCCAAAAGCTCTGCGGCGACATGTCTTCGCAGTCCCTGGCGGCACCTCGGCCTTGAAGAAAGCTGTGATCTGCGAAGTGGACGATGGCGACGGCGTGGTGACATTGAGCGTCCCAGATGTCCTTGGTGCGCTTGTGCTGAAAGGCGCGGCTTACATGGCGGATTCACGAGACCGCGTCCGCCATCTCGACGATGCCGCCGTGCTCGCCTGCGCTGTGACGGACCCAGTTGCCGACCGGGAACGCAGGATCGGCAGCGACCGCAAGCGGCTCAAAGCGCTGTGGAACCAGCTACAGGATGCAAACCACCGCTCGTGGATCGCGACCGGGACTGCTGCCCGTCGTGGGCGCGCAGCGCTTCAGGTGCTGGCCGGCGACTGAGTCAGCCCGATACTGTAATGACGACCTTGTCCCCGCACCGTTGCGCCGCTGAGGTGAACGCTTCGGCCGCCTCGGCGAGCGGCCGTCGCTGGCTGACGATCGCATCGAGATCGATTCCGCTGGTGGCCAGTTCGATCGCCCGCGGGTAGGTGTCGTTCATCCGTCGCACCATCGCGAACGTCAGGCCTTTGCGCCGGGCGGCGGCTGCCGGGAACGACGATGAGTCCTCCGACGGAATGCCGCCGAGCGCGATCCGGGCCCCCGGCCGGGACGCGGCCACGGCGGTGGCGATCGCGGCGTCGGTGCCGGCCATCTCGATCACCGTGTCGACACCCCGGCCCTCGGTCGCGTCCAGGATCTCCTCGGCCGCAGTGTCGGGTGCGAACGCGGCGTCGACACCGACTCGCAGCGCGGTGGCGCGCCGATGGGCGAGCGGTTCGACCAGGAACACCCGCCGGGCGCCGGTGCGGCGCACCACCTGCGCGGTGAGCACGCCGATCGGCCCGCCGCCGACGACGAGGACGTCCATCCCGGCCCGGACGTGGCCGACACCGACGGCGTGGACGGCGACACCGAGCGGCTCGAGCAGCGCACCGGCGTCGTCGCTGAGATTGTCGGGCAAAGGATGCAACAGATGGTCCGGCCACACCAGGTGTTCCCGCAGCGCCCCGTCGAGCGTGCCGTGGCCCGCGAATTCGACCGTCGGACAGAGGTTGTGGAAGCCGGCATGGCACATCTCGCAGTTCTGACACGGGATCGCGGGGTCGACGGCGACCCGACGCCCGGCCAGCGGGCCGGTGAGCGCGACCGCGGCGAACTCGTGACCGGGGACCACGGGCCGCTCGATGCGGTTCTCTCCGATACCGCCGTCGGTGAACCAGTGCAGATCCGAGCCGCAGATGCCGACCGAGGTGACGGCGAGCAGCGACCAACCCGGCGGAGGCTCGTCGGGATCGAGTTCGCGGTACACGCGCAGATCACCGACGCCGTGCAGTCGCGCGGCGAGCATCACTGCACCGCCGCGTCAGAGTCCGCCGGCGACATGGTGATACACCCCGTTCCACTTGAGCGCGTTCTGGAAGTCCCGCACGGTGGTACCGGCGTCGATGACGAGCAGCTCGGTGCCGGTGATCTCCGCGAAGTCCTCGAGGGTCTCGGTGTCCACCGCGGTGGTCAGCACCGTGTGGTGGGGGGCGCCGGCCATCAGCCACGCCTCGGCGGAGGTCGACCAGTTCGGCAGCGGTTCCCACACCGCACACGCGACGGGCAGCTTCGGCAACTCGGCAGTGGGTTCGACCACGCGAACCTCGTTGGCCACCAGGCGGAAACGATCGCCCATGTCGCAGATGCCGAGGATCACGGCGTCGGCCGGGGCGGCGGTGAAGCGCAGCCGCACCGGGTCGTCGCGATCCCCGATCGACAGCGGATGCACCTCCAGCGTCGGTACGTCGGCCGCGATGCTCGGGCACACCTCGAGCATGTGCGCGCCGAGGATGCGCTCCCGGCCGGGTGTCAGGTCGTAGGTGTAGTCCTCCATGAACGAGGTGCCGCCGGGCAGACCCTCAGCCATCACCTTGACGGTGCGCAGCATCGTCGCGGTCTTCCAGTCGCCCTCACCGCCGAAGCCGTAGCCGTCGGCCATCAGCCGCTGCACCGCGAGCCCGGGCAGCTGCCGCAACCCGCCGAGATCCTCGAAATTGGTGGTGAAGGCGTGGAAGTCGGCCTGTTGCAGGAACTTCCGTAAGCCGAGCTCGATCTGCGCGCCGACCCGCAGCGACATGTGCCGATCACCACCGGGCAGCAGCTCCGGGGACACGCGGTAGGTGTGGGCGTACTCGCGGACCAGTTTGTCGACGTCGGCGGCGCTGATGCCGTCGACGACGCGCACCAGGTCGTTGACGCCGTAGGTGTCCACCGAGACACCGAAATGCGCTTCGGCTTCGACCTTGTCGCCCTCGGTGACGGCGACTCCGCGCATGTTGTCCCCGAACCGGGCGACCTTCAGCGTGGACAGCTCGGCATGCCCGAGGGCGGCTCGCATCCAGTTGCCGATGCGGCGGCGCGTCCGCGGATCGCTGACGTGCCCGGCGACGGTCTTGCGGGGGTGTGACATCCGGGTCTGGATGTAGCCGAACTCGCGGTCGCCGTGCGCGGCCTGGTTGAGGTTCATGAAGTCCATGTCGATGGACGCCCAGGGCAATTCGACACCGAACTGGGTGTGCAGATGCAGCAGTGGCTTGGTCAGCGTCTTGAGTCCGCGGATCCACATCTTGGCCGGCGAGAACGTGTGCATCCATGCGATCACCCCGATGCAGTCCGGTGAGGCATTGGCCTCGGCGAGGACGCGGGCGATGTGCTCGGTGTCGGTGACCACGGGCAGCCAGCGCACCTCGACCGGGATCTCGGGGCCGGCGTCGAGCTGGTCGGCGATCTGACGGGACTGATCGGCGACCTGGTCGAGGATGTCCTGCCCGTACATCGACTGGCTGCCGGTCACCAGCCACACCTGGCTGGTGACGAGTCGGGACGCGATCATCGCAGTGTCTCCTCGGAGGTCTCCTGTGTGCGGCCGGGCTGGCCGTACACGTTCTGGTAGCGCTCGAACAGCGCGGTGACGTCGTCGGCGTCGATCTCCGGCGGTACGCCGAGCTGTCGGCTGATGTGCACGGTGCGGGCGACGTCCTCGACCATGACGGCGGCTTTGACGGCGTCGCGCGCGGTGCGTCCGATGGTGAACGGCCCGTGGTTGCGCATCAGCACCGCGCGAGAGCGACTGTGCTGCAGCGTTTCCACGATGCCCCGGCCGATCGAGTCGTCACCGATGAGCGCGAACGGGCCGACGGGGATCTCGCCCCCGAACTCGTCGGCGATCATCGTCAGCACGCACGGGATCGGCTCGCCGCGGGCGGCCCACGCGGTGGCGTAGGTGGAGTGGGTGTGCACGACGCCGCCGACGTGGGGCATGTGCCGGTACACGTAGGCGTGGGCGGCGGTGTCCGACGAGGGGGACAGTTCCCCGTCGACGAGGGTGCCGTGCAGGTCGCAGACCACCATGTCCGTCGGGGTCATCGACTCGTAGTCCGCGCCGGAGGGTTTGATGACCATCAGGTCGCGGCCGGGGACACGGGCCGAGACGTTGCCCGCGGTCCAGATGACGAGTTCGTACTGGGTGAGGTGGCGGTGCAGATCGCAGACCTGGCGGCGCAGATCGGCGATGGCGGCGTCGATGTCGGAGGTGATGGTCACGACAGAACTCCTACGGGTTCGGGGGTGCCGATGCGGCGCAGCCGCCGCATCATGCCGTTGCCGCGGCCGAACCACTCGTAGGCCGCGACGTACTCGCGGTAGAGCTGTTCGTAGGCAGCGACATTGGCGGGGATCGGGGTGTAGGCGTCGCGGATGCGGCGGCCCATCTGCCGGGCAGCGGTCGGCACGTCGGGGAACGCGCCGGCCGCGGTGGCGGCGTGGATGGCGGAGCCGAGCGCAGGGGCTTGCGGGGACGGCACCACCGACAGCGGCAGCCCGACGGCGTCGGCGTAGATCTGCATCAGCAGGCTGTTCTTCAGCAGGCCGCCGGCGACGACGAGCTCGTTGACCGGCACGCCGCTGCGCACGAACGTCTCGACGATCATCCGGGTGCCGAACGCGGTGGCCTCCAACAGGGCCCGGTACATGTCGACGCATGTGGTCGCCAGTGTCTGCCCGACCATCACTCCCGACAGCTCGTGATCGACGAGTACGGACCGGTTTCCGCTGTGCCAGTCCAGCGCGATCAGGCCGTGCTCGCCGACGCGCTGACGGCCGGCCAGCTCGGACAGGTACTCGTGCAGCGAGAGGCCGCGGCGCCGGGCTTCGGTCTGGTAGCTCTCGGGCACGCAGTTGGCGACGAACCAGCCGAAGATGTCGCCGACGCCGGACTGTCCGGCTTCGTATCCCCAACTGCCGGAGCTGATCCCGTCGAGCACCACCCCGCACATGCCGGGGACTTCGCGCAGCACGTCGGAGTTCATCACGTGGCAGGTCGAGGTGCCCATGATCGCGACCAGTGATCCCGGGTCGAGCGCATCGGCGGCGGCGACGGTGACGTGGGCGTCGACGTTGCCGACGGCGACGGGGATGCCCTGCGGCAGGCCGGTCCACGCGGCGGCCTGCGCGGTCAGCCCTCCGGCACTGTCTCCGAGCGTGCCGATCCGATGGTCGAGCTTGTCGGTGACGAAGTCGGCGAACTGCGGGCGCACCGCGGCGAGGAACTCGCGTGACGGGTAGTGGCCGTCCTGCCGGATGCCCTTGTAGCCGGCGGTGCACGCGTTGCGGACGTAGGTGCCGCAGAGCTGCCAGACGATCCAGTCTGCGGCTTCGACGAAGTGGTCCATCGCCGCGTAGATCTGCGGGTCCTCGTCGAGGATCTCCAGCGCTTTGGCGAACTCCCACTCACTGGAGATCAATCCGCCGTACCGCGGCAGCCAGGACTCGCCACGTCGGGCGGCAACGGCATTGATACGGTCGGCTTGCGGCTGGGGGGAGTGGTGGCGCCACAGCTTGGCGTACGCGTGCGGCCGGTCGGCGAAGTCGGCGATCTCGCACAGCGGGGTGCCGTCGCCGCGAACCGGCACCATCGTGCATGCGGTGAAGTCCGTGCCGATGCCGATGACGTCGCCCGCGTCGATACCGGCGGCGGCCACCGCCTCCGGCACCGCGGTGCGCAGCACGTCGACGTAGTCGCTGGGCACCTGCAGTGCCCACTGCGGGGGCAGCCGGTCGGTGCCGCCGGGCAGGGTGTCGGTCACCACCGCGTGGGTGTAGACGTGTTCGGCGCTGGCCATCTCGTGGCCGTCGCTGACCCGCACGACGAGGGCGCGGCCGGACAGCGTGCCGAAATCGACCCCTACCGTGTACTTCTCACTGCTCACGAAGACTCCTTCGGGGGTGCCGTGCTGGCGCGGATTATCAGTTCGGTGGGGAGGAGGGGGACATTGGTGCTCGCCCCTTCGAGAGTCGCCATCACCAGATCCATGGCGCGACGGCCGATCTCGTGAAAGTCCTGCCGGATCGTGGTGAGCGCCGGAATCAGGAAGCCCGCTTCGGGGATGTCGTCGAACCCGACGACACTGACGTCGCCGGGCACCGACAGGCCGGCTTCGGCGAAGGCATGCAGGACGCCGATCGCCATCTGGTCGTTGGCGACGAAGACCGCGGTGAAGTCGCCCCGGCGGGCGAGTTCCCGGCCGATCTCGTACCCGCGGCGCGGGGTCCAATCGCCTTCGCAGGCACGGCGGGGAGTCAGTCCCGCATCCCGCATGGCCTGCTCGTAGCCGGTCTGCCGGCCTTTGGCTTCCGTGAAATTCAAAGGTCCCGCAACGTGTTCGATCGCGGTGTGGCCCAGTCCGATCAGGTGCGAGGTGGCCTGGCGGGCACCGTCCATCTGGTCGACGCCGACGCTGAGTCCCCGCCCGGACAGGTCACCTTCGACCACGACGAGGGGCAGGTCGGCGTGCGCGGAGTGCACGATCTCGAGGACGTCCTCCTGGGCGACGATCATCACGACGGCCTCCACGGACTGCCTAGTCAGATGGTCGAGCGCGTCACGCAGCGTTTCGCGGGTGACCTCGGCCAACGGAACGAGGCTGGTGAAGTAGCCGGCCGTGCGGGCGGCTTCCTGCACGGAACGCTGGATGCTCGACGGACCGTAGAGGGCGCTGTTGGTGCCGACGATGCCGATGATGCCCGACCGGCGGGTCACCAGCGCGCGGGCCGCGGTGTTGGGCCGGTAGCCGAGTTCCTCGATGGCCTGCTCGACGCGGGCCTTGGTGGCGGGCCGGATGCTCGAGGAGCCGTTGATCACCCGCGACACGGTCTGGTGGCTGACGCCGGCCAGACGTGCCACGTCGGCCATCACCGGTTTGCCTGCCGTCGGGGGAGTGGGCTGGGTGCTCATCCGGGTTTCCTCACCACTAGTCGTTGAACCAGGACGAATATCAGCAGGAGCACCCCGGTCATGATGCGGGTCCAGTAGGAGTCCAGATTCGCTGCGGTCACGAATGTGCCGATGGTGCCGAGCACCAGCACGCCGATCAGCGAGCCGAGCACGAATCCGACGCCGCCGGAGAGCAATACGCCCCCGATCACGGCGGCCGCGATCGCGTCGAGTTCGAGTCCGATGCCGTTGAGGCTGTAGCCGGAGAGCTTCTGCATCGCGAGCAGCAGTCCGGCGAGCGCTGCGCAGAACCCGCTGATGGCGTAGACGCCGACCCGGGCATGGGAGGCGCTTAAGCCCATCAGCTGGGCGGACTGCCGGTTGCCGCCGACGGCGTACACCGTGCGGCCGAAGCGGGTCTGGTGCAGCGTGTAGGCGGCGACCACGACGACGACGAGCGCGATGACGACCGTCCAGCGGATGAACTTGTCCTCGTAGAGGTAGACGTAGTTCAGCCCGACGGCGCGCATCACCGGGTCGTCGATGGGCAGCGTGTCGACGCTGATGACGTAGCAGAGGCCGCGCGCCAGGAACATCCCGGCGAGGGTGACGATGAACGGCTGCACGTCGAAGAACTCGATGACCAGACCCATGACGAGCCCGAGTGCCGGGCCCACGACCAGAACGGTGGCCAGCGCCAGAGGGGTGGGCCAGCCCGCCCGCAGCGTCGTCGCGACGATCACCGTCGACAGCGCCACCACGGACCCGACGCTCAGGTCGATGCCACCGGTCAGCAGTACGAACGTCATGCCGACCGCGAGCACGATCAGATAGCTGTTGTCCACCAACAGGTTCAGGAACACCTGGGTGGGGCTGGCGAAGTCGAAGCGGGTGACCACGGCGGTGAACATCACGACGAACAGCGCGAGCGAGGCCAGCGGGGACAGATAGCGGCCGCGGGCGTAGCGGGCGAGCCCGGCGAGCGCGGGGGGCCGGGTGACGGTCACGGTCATCGGGTCACCACCGGCTCGGGGATGCTGACAGGGGCCGCGGGCGCAGGCCGGACCGTGCGCTTGCGTCGCATCAGTGCGCGGAACTTGGGGGCCTGCAGCAGGCAGACCGCGATCACCACGAGTGCCTTGAACACGAGCGTGGTCTCCGGCGTGATGCCCGCGGTGTAGACCGTCGTGGTCAGCGTCTGGATGATCAACGCGCCCAGGATCGTTCCGGTGAGGCTGAACCGGCCGCCCAGCAGTGACGTGCCGCCGATGACGACGGCGAGGATCGCGTCCATCTCGATCCACAGTCCGGCGTTGTTGGCGTCGGCGGCCGAGATGTTCGAGGCGATCATCAATCCCGCGATGCCGGCGCAGAGCGCGCTGAACACGTACACCGCGAACACGATCGAGCGATGCCGCACCCCGGCGAGCCTGCTCGCCTCCGGGTTGATGCCAACCGACTCGAGCAGCATGCCGAGCGCAGTGCGGCGGGTCAGCAACCCGACGAGGGCGAACACCGCGAGGCTGACCAGGATCGCGACCGGCAGTCCGAGCGCGAATCCGGCACCGAGGACCTTGAACGGTGCGTTCTCGGTGGTCACGATCTGGCCGTCGGTGATGAACAGCGCGATGCCGCGTCCGGCGGTCATCAGCACCAGCGTGGCGATGATCGGTTGCACCCCGAACACCGACACCAGCGCGCCGTTCCACAGTCCCAGCGCGACGGCGACTCCGAGGGCAATACCCATCGCCGACAGCACGGTGCCGGTGCTGCCGGGCTGATCCGATGCGGCGATGTGCGCACAGGCCAGTGCGCCGCTGACCGCGACGACGGCGCCGACGGACAGGTCGATGCCGCGCGACGCGATCACCAGCGTCATGCCGAGTGCGACGAGCATGGTGGGGGCGCCGTTGCGCAGGATGTCGATGAGGCTGCCGAACAGGTGGCCGTCCTGCACGCGGATGCTCAGGAAGCTGGGCGTCAGGATCACGTTCACGACGAGCAGCGCGACGAGCGCCAACGCGGGCCACAGCAGCGGAGAGGCGGTGATCTTCTTGGTCATGACGCACCGTGCCCAGCGATGAGTGACGTCAGTTCCTTGACGCTGCAGTCGTTTCCGACCTGTGCCACGCAGCGGCCGTCGCGCAGCACCGCGATCCGGTCACTGATGCGGGCCACCTCGTCGAGTTCGGCGGAGATGAAGACCACCCCCATGCCGTCGGCGGCGAGGTCGGCGATGAGCTTCTGGATCTGGGCCTTGGCGCCGACGTCGATGCCGCGGGTGGGTTCGTCGAGGATGAACAGCTGTGGTTCGGTGATGAGCCACCGCGCCAGCAGCACCTTCTGCTGATTGCCGCCGCTGAGGTTCTTCACCGGCAGTGAGGCGTTGCGGGGGCGGATGTCGAGCGCCTCCATGTAGCGGTCGACGAGATCGTCCTTGGCGGCACGGGAGAGCGGGCGGGCGAATCCGCGCCGAGCCTGCAGGGCGAGGACGAGGTTGTCGCGGATGGAGAGTTCGCCGATGATGCCTTCGCCCTTGCGGTCTTCGGACGAGAACGCGATCCGGTGGGCGATCGCGGCGCGCGGTGAGCGCACGGCGGCAGGCCTGCCGTCGATCGCGATGTCGCCGCTGGTCGCCCGGTCGGCGCCGAACATCAGGCGCGCCAGTTCCGTTCGGCCTGAACCGAGCAGCCCGGCCAGCCCGACGACTTCGCCGCGGTGGATGTCGAGATCGATCGGGTGCAGCGCCGGCTCCCGGCCGAGTCCCTGGGCGCTGAGCACGACGTCGTCGCTGACCGGTGAGCCTGCGTTGTCGGCGATCTCGTCGAGGACGGCGAGCTCGTGGCCGAGCATCGCCGAGATCAGCGCCAGCCGGTCCAGCGTCGCGGTCTCGTACTCACCGACCAGGCGGCCGTTGCGCAACACCGTCATCCGATCGGAGATCGCATACACCTGGTCGAGGAAGTGCGACACGAACAGGATCGCGGTGCCCGCGTCGCGCAGGCGCCGCATCACCCGGAACAGTTCGGCCACCTCGTCGGCGTCCAGACTGGAGGTCGGTTCGTCGAGGATCAGCACGCGCGCCGAGACCGCCATCGCGCGGGCGATGGCCACCAGTTGTTGCAGCGCGATCGGGTGCGCGCCCAGTGTGGACCGCGGATCGATTGCCAGGTCGAGCTCGGCGAGCAGCTCGGCGGCCCGGCGGTTCATGGCCCGGGAGTCGATGCGGCCGAAGCGCCGGGGTTCGCGGCCCAGCAGGATGTTCTCTGCCACCGTCAGATTGGGGCAGAGGTTGACCTCCTGGTACACGGTGCTGATGCCGGCGTCCTGCGCTTGCCGAGGATTGGTGAATCGCTGTGCGACGCCGTCGACGGTGATGGAGCCCGCGTCGATGTCGTAGACCCCGGTGAGGGCCTTGATCAGCGTCGACTTCCCGGCGCCGTTCTCACCCATCAGCGCGTGGATCTCACCGGGCAGCAGGCGGAACTCCACCCCGTCGAGGGCCTTGACCCCGGGGAAGTCGATCGTGACGTCCCGCATGTGGACGACCGGGTCGACGGTCGGTGCTGTCATGACGGCGTGCACGTGTCGGTCAGTACTTACGCTCGGGCAGGATGGCTTTGGCCTGCGCCTGATCGAACGTCTGATCCGGGGTCACGACACGCGGCGGAACCGGTTCGCCTGCAACCACTTTCTTGGCCAGGTCCATCAGTTGCGGCCCGAGCAGCGGGTTGCACTCGACGATGAAGTTCATCTTGCCGTCGGCCAGGGCCTGCATGCCGTCGTGCGTGGCGTCGATCGCCACGATCTTGATGTCGGTGCCGGGCTTCTTGCCCGCGGCCTCGATGGCCTCGATCGCGCCGAGTCCCATGTCGTCGTTCTGCGCGAACACCAGATCGATCTTGGGGTTGGCCTTGAGGAAGGCCTCCATGACCTGCTTGCCGCCTGATCGGGTGAAATCGCCGGACTGCGAGGCGATCACCTTGAGGTTCGGGTTGGCGGCGATGGCCTTGGAGAATCCGGTGCTGCGCTCCAGCGCGGGGTCCGATCCGGTGGTGCCTTCGAGCTGCACGATGTTCACGGGCTCGGTGGCGTTGGCGAATTCCTTGACCACCCAGTCGCCGGCCCACTGACCCTCCTGGACGAAGTCGGCGCCGAGGAACGTCTTGTAGACGTCTTTCTCCTGGGTGTCGACGGCGCGGTCGGTCAGGATCACCGGGATGTTGGCGTTCTTGGCTTCGAGCAGCACGGCGTCCCAGCCGGTGCGGACCACCGGGCTGAAGGCGATCACGTTGACGCGCTGCTGGATGAAGGACCGGATGGCCGAGATCTGGTTCTCTTGCTTGCCGCCCGCGTCGGAGAACTTCAGGTTGATGTCGGCGGCCTTGGCGGCGTCCTGGATCGAGGTCGTGTTGGCGGTGCGCCAACCGCTCTCCGCGCCCACCTGGGAGAAGCCCATCGTGATCTGGCCGCCGGAGCCGCCACCGCCGCCGGGGGCGTTGCCGGGGGCCGGTCCGCTGCCGCAGGCCGACAGCACGCCCGCTGTTGCGACGGCGAGCATCGCAGAGAGGATTTTCTTCACGAGGACTCCTTACGGGATGCCATCGGACCAGTTCACGTCCGTGATTGGCGGGGATCGGCGACGTCGGCGAGCATGTGACCGGCGTTACACTGCGGCGATGTTAACGCTCACATTCGAATGCTGTCAACGCTTTGTTAGCGCTCACATTTCTCCGGTGTGAACCCTTGACAGGGCCGTGACCGGCGTCACAAGATGCTCGATGTTAGCGCTCACATCGTGACGGTGGTCCGCGTGCCGGACCCGCGACGAGCGCCGGACCAACCGGAGGAATCCATGCGAAAAAGCTTTCTGCGAGTCGCGGCGGCGCTGGCGCTGACGGCCTCGCTGGCGACCGCTGCGTGCGGCCGCTCGACCGGACCCGAAGCCACCGGCGGCGGGGGCGGGGGTGACCGCAGCGGGACGATCGGCATCGCGATGCCGACGAAGTCCTCGGAGCGGTGGGTCGCCGACGGCGACAACATGGCCAAGCAGTTTCAGGCGCTGGGGTACCAGACCGACCTGCAGTATGGCGACGACGTGGTGCAGAACCAGGTCTCGCAGATCGAGAACATGATCACCAAGGGCGTCAAGGTTCTCGTGATCGCGCCGATCGACGGATCGTCGCTGACCGACATCCTGCAGCGCGCCGCCGACGCGAAGATCCCGGTGGTCAGCTACGACCGGTTGATCCGCGGCTCGGCCAACGTCGACTACTACGCGACGTTCGACAACTTCAAAGTCGGTGTGCTGCAGGCACAGTACATCGTCGACAAGCTGGGCGTCGCGCAAGGGAAGGGCCCGTTCAACATTGAACTCTTCGCCGGTTCGCCCGACGACAACAACGCGACGTTCTTCTTCAAGGGCGCGATGAGCGTGCTGCAGCCCTACCTCGATAGCGGCAAGCTCGTGGTGAAGAGCGGGCAGACCTCGTTCGACCAGGTGGCCACGCTGCGCTGGGACGGCGGCCTGGCGCAGTCCCGGATGGACAACCTGCTGAGCCGCTCGTACACCAGCGGTCGCGTGGACGCGGTGCTCTCGCCGTATGACGGCATGTCGCTCGGCATCATCTCGGCGCTCAAGAGCGCGGGCTACGGCACGCCGGCCAACCCGCTGCCGATCGTCACCGGTCAGGACGCCGAGCTGGCCTCGGTCAAGTCGATCATCGCCGGCGAGCAGACGCAGACGGTGTTCAAGGACACCCGAGAGCTCGCGAAAGCAGCTGTGCAGATGGCAGATTCACTGCTGACCGGCGGCAAGCCGGAGGTCAACGACACCACGACGTACGACAATGGCGTCAAGGTGGTGCCGTCGTACCTGCTGCAGCCGGTGAGTGTGGACAAGTCGAACTACCAGAAGGTGCTGGTGGATTCGGGCTACTACACCTCCGCTCAGCTGGCGTGATGGGGAGCGACGGCGCCGCTCTGCTCGAGATGCGGGGGATCACCAAGCGCTTCGGCGCCGTGACCGCGCTGAGCGACGTGAACCTCACGGTCCGGCAGGGTGAGATCCACGCGATCTGCGGGGAGAACGGGGCCGGCAAGTCCACGCTCATGAAGGTGCTCAGCGGGATCTATCCGCACGGCAGCTACGAGGGGGAGATCGTCTTCGACGGTGCGCCAGGCGATTTCAAGGATATCCGGTCGAGTGAGCGTCGCGGCATCGGGATCATCCACCAGGAGCTCGCGCTGGTGCCGGTGCTCTCGATCGCGGAGAACATCTTCCTCGGCAACGAGCACGCGTCGGCCGGGGTGATCAGCTGGCACGAGACAACCACCCACGCGCAGCAGCTGCTCGACCGGGTCGGGCTGCGGGAGAGCCCGGGCACCCGGATCTCGGATATCGGGGTGGGCAAGCAACAGCTCGTCGAGATCGCCAAGGCGCTGTCGAAGAAGGTGAAGCTGCTGATCCTCGACGAGCCGACCGCGGCGCTGAACGACGAGGACAGCCGCAACCTGCTCGACCTCATCCTGGAGCTGCGCCGACAGGGCCTGACGTGCATCATCATCTCGCACAAGCTCAACGAGGTGACGCGCGTCGCGGACCGCATCACGGTGCTGCGTGACGGCCGCACGATCGAAACCCTTGACGTCGGGCCCGATCTCACCGAGGAGCACATCATCCGCGGCATGGTGGGCCGGCCGCTGGTCGACCGGTTCCCCGAGCGCACCGCGCACGAGATCGGTGACGTCACGTTCGCGATCGAGGACTGGACCGTCTATCACCCGCTCGATCAGCAGCGCAAGGTCGTCGACGGCGTCTCGCTGAACGTCCGCCGCGGCGAGGTGGTCGGCCTTGCCGGGCTGATGGGCGCCGGGCGCACCGAGTTGGCGATGAGCGTGTTCGGCCGCAGCTACGGCAAGAAGGCCGGCGGTGCGGTGTTCAAGGACGGCAGGGAGATTCGCACCCGGACCGTGCCCGAGGCGATCAGCCACGGCATCGCCTACGCCACCGAGGACCGCAAGCACTTCGGACTCAACCTGATGGACGACATCGCCCGCAGCATCACGCTGGCGTCGCTGCCGAAAGTCAGCCGGCAGTCGGTGATCAACGAGCACGAGGAGACCAAGGTCGCCGAGCGGTTCCGCAAGGACATGCGGATCAAGGCCCCGTCGGTCAAGGCGATCACCGGCAACCTGTCGGGCGGCAATCAGCAGAAGGTCGTGCTGAGCAAGTGGGTGTTCGCCGACCCCGACGTGCTGATCCTCGACGAACCCACCCGCGGCATCGACGTCGGCGCGAAGTACGAGATCTACACGATCATCAATTCGCTGGCCGCACAGGGCAAAGCGGTGATCGTGATCTCCTCGGAGCTGCCGGAGCTGATCGGCCTGTGCGACCGCATCTACACACTCAACGAGGGCCGGCTCACCGGTGAGGTGGCCAGGGCCGACGCGTCGCAGGAGACGCTGATGCGCTACATGATGAAGGGACGAGGATAGATGACCACCACCCCGACGGTGTCGACGCCACCGAGCGCCCCGGCGCCACCGCCCTCGGACTCGGCGGTGTCCCGGGTGAAGGCGTTGCTGCAGGGCAACTTCCGGCAGTACGGCATGGTGGTCGCGCTCGCGCTGATCGTCATCCTGTTCCAGGTGTGGACGGGTGGCATTCTGCTCAAGCCGCTGAACGTCACGAACATCGTCCAGCAGAACGGCTACATCCTGATACTCGCGATCGGGATGGTGATCGTGATCATCTCCGGTCACATCGATCTGTCGGTGGGCTCGATCGCCGGGTTCATCGGGGCGATGTCGGCGGTGCTGATGATCCGCAATGACATGCCCTGGCCCGTCGCGGTCGCGCTGTGTCTGCTGCTGGGCGCATTGATCGGGGCATGGCAGGGCTTCTGGATCGCTTACGTCGGCATCCCGTCGTTCATCGTGACGCTGGCCGGCATGCTCGTGTTCCGCGGCGCGACACAGTATCTGCTTGAGGGTCAGTCGATCGCGCCGTTCCCGCGCACCTTCGGTCAGGTCAGCAGCGGCTTCCTGCCCGAGCTCGGCACGAACGCCGTCTATCACTGGCCCACCGTGATCCTCGGTGTGTTCGTGATGCTGGCCGCGGTGTGGCAGCAGTTGCGGCAGCGACGTGCGCAGAGCCAGTATGGGTTCAGCGTGTTGCCGCTGGGCTGGTTCGTCGCGAAGTGCGCGGCGATCGTCGCGGCCCTGGCGGCGTTCACGCTGCTGCTGGCGAGCTACCGCGGTGTCCCGGTGGTCGGCATCATCCTGGCCCTGGCCTTCGTCGTCTACGCGTTCATCATGCGGGGGACGGTCGTCGGCCGGCAGGTCTACGCCGTCGGCGGTAACGAGGCCGCGGCGCGGCTCTCGGGCGTCAAGACCAAGCGGGTGACGTTCCTGGTGTTCGTCAACATGGGTCTGCTCTCGGCGCTGGCCGGCCTGCTGTTCGCCGCGCGCCTGAATTCGGCGACGCCGCAGGCAGGTATCGGCATGGAGCTGGAGGCGATCGCCGCGGCGTTCATCGGCGGCGCATCGGCCAGCGGCGGTGTCGGCACGGTGTTCGGCGCGATCATCGGCGGCTTCGTGCTCGGCGTCCTCAACAACGGCATGTCGCTGATCGGGATTGGCAGCGACGTGCAGCAGGTGATCAAGGGCCTGGTGCTGCTGGCCGCGGTCGGCTTCGACATCTACAACAAAAAGAAGGGCGGGGCCTGACATGCCCGGCGTCGCGGATCGCTACGAACACGACATCGTCACGTTCATGCGGAGCTGGGCTCCGTACGGCGGCCCGCCCGCCGACGAGGTGCTCCCGGAGTTCGGGCTGACCCGGGAGCAACTCGTCGCGCGTTACCATCAGATCCTGGACGCTGAGGCTATGCGCCGGGCAGAGGAGTTGCGTCAACCGTGGTTGAGAATCCGTCGCGCACGGACGCAGTGACGGCATGGACCCTCGCCGACGGACGCGATCTGCTGTTCTTCAGCCTTCCCGGCCACGAGCCAGCTCCGGTTCCTGACCTTCGTCCGCTGGCTCTGCGGTCAGAGTCGCTGTCGGAGTTGCGATTCGACCAGACCACCGGCCAGTGGGTAATCGTCGCGCCCGCCCGCCAGGACCGCACCTACCTCCCGCCGCGCGGTCAATGCCCGTTGTGCCCGGGCCCGTCGGGACTCACCAGTGAGATCCCGGCGGCGGACTACGACGTCGTGGTCTTCGAGAACCGGTTCGCTTCTCTCTCCGGGTCGGGTGGCGACCTTTTTGCTTCTTCGGAGTTCGTGGCGGTGCCCGGCAGCGGCCGCTGCGAGGTGATCTGCTTCTCCAGCGACCACGACAGCTCGTTCGCCTCTCTTTCTCCTGCGCAGGCCCGCCTTGTGGTGGAGGCATGGCGGCACCGGACCTTTGACCTGCTTGGCCGCCCGGGGATCGCGCAGGTGTTCTGCTTCGAGAACCGCGGCGAAGAGATCGGCGTGACGCTGACCCATCCGCATGGGCAGATCTACGGGTATCCGTTCCTGACGCCGCGGACGGAGCTGATGCTGCGGCGGGCCTCGCTCTATCGGGAACGGCATGGCAGCAACCTGTTTGGCGATCTGGTGGCCCGTGAGGTCACGGACGGACGTCGCATCGTTGCGCGAGATTCGGCGTTCACAGCGTTCGTGCCGTTCGCGGCGCGGTCGCCGGTGGAGGTGCACATCTACCCGAACCGGTTCGTGCATTCGCTGCTTGATCTTTCATGGGTTGAGCTGGACGCATTCAGCGCCATGTACCAGGAGATCCTGCGGCGGCTGGACCGGATGTACGACGCGCCGCTGCCGTACATGGCGGGGCTGCACCAATATCCGGAGGGGGAGGGCTGCTTCCACGTCGAGATCATCTCGACCCGCCGGACCGCCGACAAGCTCAAGTACCTGGCGTCGTCGGAATCGATCATGGACGCTTTCATCAACGACGTCGTGCCCGAGGCGCTGGCCGAAAGGCTGCGCGGCCTGTGAGCATTCGCTTCTCTGCGCCCGGCCGGATCAACCTGATCGGCGAACACACCGACTACAACGCGGGTTTCGCGTTGCCGATCGCGCTGCCGAGCCGCACGGTGGTGGAGTTCGAGCCGGCCGAGAGCGGCGAGCTGGTGGTGCGTACGGACCGGGAGCCGTCTGCGGCGCGCGTCGCCGTCGACACGGCGCCCGGGGACGTGACCGGGTGGGCTGCGTACGTGGCGGGTGTGGTGTGGTCGCTGCGGGAGGCGGGCTATCCGGTGCCGGGTGGCACGTTGTCGATCAGCGGTGGTGTGCAGATCGGCTCGGGCCTCTCATCGTCGGCGGCGCTGGAATGCGCCGTCCTGGGCGCTCTCCTCGGCGACATCGCGGTCGATCGTGTCGAGCAGGCACGGATCGCGCGGCGCGCGGAAAACGAGTATGTCGGTGCACCAACGGGATTGTTGGACCAGTTGGCGATCCTCTACGCGCAGCCGCGGTGCGCCCAGCTGATCGACTTCCGCGATCTGACCGTCACTCCGGTTCCGTTCGACCCCGATGCGCACGGGGTGACGCTGCTGTTGATCGACTCGCAGGCACGGCATGAGCACGCGGGTGGCGAGTACGCCGCGCGGCGGGCGTCGTGTGAGCGGGCCGCGGCGGCGCTGGGCGTGGCGTCGCTGCGGGAGGCGTCGTCGGTTTCTGGGCTCTCAGGCGAGGATCAACGCCGGGCCCGTCACATCGTCACCGAGAATCAGCGAGTGCTGGACACGGTAGAGGCGTTGTCGGCGAACGACTTCGGTCGGGTCGGGGAGTTGTTCACGGCGTCGCACCAGTCGATGCGGGACGACTTCGAGATCACCACACCGCACCTCGACCTGATCGCTTCGACCGCGGTGTCCGCGGGCGCGCTGGGGGCGCGGATGACGGGCGGCGGCTTCGGGGGCTGTGTGATCGCGCTGGCGCCGTCGGGCTCGGTGGATGCGGTGTCGGCCGCGGTGCGGGAGGCGGTGCGCTCGGCCGGGTTCCCGGAGCCGACGATCGAGCCGACGGTCGCGGGCGCGGGGCCCGCCTGACCAGTTTTGCCGCTCCGGTCCGCCTCGACAAGCCTTTAGGATTGCTCGTGCGGCGTTCCGGGGGAGGTGGCACTGATGGCGCGATCTCGTCGATGACTACACGCAGACGGTGGCTCGTAGTCTGCGTTCTGGTCGCTCTCGGCGTCGTCGCTTGTGTGCTGATCGTCCGGCAGCAGAGTCGGCCTGACGGCGATTGTCGGCTAGCCGCCGATGTGTTCGAGACGTGGACGTCGCTCAGCGCCTCACTGAACGCGATGGTCGATGCGCCGGACGACAACACGACAGAAGCCGCAGAGTCCGAGGATGCCGCTGCTCGTGACATCCGGGAAAAGGCCTCCCAGATTGCGTCTCCGGATATCCGCGCATACGCGCAGGACATGGCCGACGCCCTCGGGCAAATTGCCGATGCGCAACGGTCCCCGGATGCAGGGGAATCAGTGGACGTCCGATACCGGAGCGGATCGATGTCGGCAGCCGCCGCTGCCGCTGGGCTTCGCAAGGAGTGCCCGTCGATACCAAAAGATCGGCAGTGACGCTCAGCGGTTCGGCTTGATCAGCCAGAGCGCCAGGATGATCGCGATGATCGGCCCAGCGGCCATGATAAGGCTCAGGGTGTGGATGGCGTCGATCGCGTTGTTGGGCGCCTGATCCACGATCAGGCGGGCCTGCTCGGGGTTGATCAGCGTCGCGCCGCTGTGGCCGCCGTGGGAGGTGATCAGCGCTTCGCGCGTATCGGCCCGTGTGACACCGTCTTTAGTCAGGTCGTGGGCACTGTCGGTGAGGAACAGGTTGATGCCAACGAGTGCGAATAGTGCTGGGCCGAGGGAGTATCCGCCTTCGTTGACCGCGCTCTTGACGGCGGAGACGGCGCCGCCGAGGTCGGCTGGGGCGCTGTTCATCATGATCATGGCCTGCGGGGTGGTGACCAACGCGCCGCCGACGACCATGAGCGCAGCGGTGACGAACACTGTGACGCGGGTCGTGTCGAGGGTGTAGCTGTGCAGCACCACCAGCCCGCCGAGCATGAGGACGAGGCCGGTGACCATGACCGTGCGAGCGCCGAACTTATTCGCGACGGGTCCGGCGGAGAGGGCGGCGAGCGCGGCCATGGCGGTGGCGGGCATGAGCAGGTAGCCGAATAGCTCGTGGGATTCCTTGCGGATGGTGACGAGGTAGAAGGCCAACAGGATCATCGAGCCGCCGAGCACGATGTTGAACACGACGCCGGCGGCAACGGCGGCGTTGAAGCGGCTGGACCTGAAGACGCGCATGTCGAGGGCGGGATGGTCGGTGCTGCGCTCGCGGACGACGAACGCGACACCGGCCGCCAGGCCGCCGGCGATGCAGGTGAGACCGACGGCGTCGATGCCGGTCTCGATGCGGGACATGCCGTAGATGAAGGCGAGTAGCGCGACGGCGAAGAGCGCCATACCGGGGATGTCGAGGCGGCGGCTGCTGCGCAGTGTCTCGGGGACGAAGCGCCAGGTGATGAGCAGACCGACGGCGGCAATGACCGGGACGAGGAAAAATGTTGCGCGCCAACCGATGGCGTGGGCGAGAGTGCCGCCGAGCGCGGGCATGGGGGTGGAGACGGCGTAGCCGACGCCGAAGTAGGCGGCGATGGCGGCGGCGCGGCGTTCGGGGGAGAAGACGGCGTTGGTGAGGGCGAGGGAGAGGCCGATGAGGAAGGCCAGGGAGATGCCGACGCCGGCGCGGGCGATGATGAGGACGGCGGCGACGGGGGCGGCGGCGGCGAGCAGGCTGAAGGCGGCGGCGCCGGCGAGGCCGACCATGTAGAGGCGGCGCATGCCGTAGAGGTCGCCGAGCGCGCCGGCGGAGAGCACCGCGGCGGCCATGGTCAGGGTGGCGAGGCTGGCGATGAAGGTGGCGGTGCTGCCGGTGATGCCGAGTCCGGCGGAGACGACCTGCAGGTTGGCCGACAGGGTGGTGGGGTCGCCGATGGAGACGGCGTAGCCGAGGCCCATCGCGAGCACGGTCATCACGGCGGCGATGCCGGAGACGTGGCGCTGCTCGGTGGCTGTTTCGGGTTGCACGGGGTGATCGTATGGCGCGGATGTGAGCCAGGCAGGGAGATTAGGACCCGGGCGGCGACGCGCAAAAACCAATGACCTTAACTGGGATGCGCGCTGAATCGGCGATAGGCAAGGGATGCGGACTGTAGTGCATGCAAAACGGCCATTTCATGACGAGTTGGAGTCATATTCCAAGCGCACGGTCGTCCCTGACGAAGCTTCTCGCGATAATGCCCTGCCAACGCGGAAGTGGGATTTCCGTGGGCGGCTGCGGCCTGGACCTCCCCGGGATCGTCGGCCTATGACCGTTGTCGGGTCCGCGGATGCGCTTCAGGCGTCGCGTGTTTACAACCTCGCCGAGGCGCATCGCCTAACATTCAGCCTGTGATTGTGCCAGGTGAAGTCATTTCTTACCTGGAGATGTGCCGCGAGGAAGGTACCAACCTACAGCGCGGCATGAACTTCGGTACTAACGGACGGCCCACAATAATCTTGATGAGCCGCCGGCCCGGCGCACCCTATGACGACCGCATCGAAAAAGATGGTCGCGTCCTCATTTATGAGGGCCACGACACCCCACAGACAAGGGGCGGGCCTGACCCGAAGACTTTGGACCAGCCTGAGCGGGGACCGGGGGGCTCTTTAACACAGAACGGGCTGTTCCTTGAAGCTGCCTCACAACACCGGGCACTGAGGATTCCGGCGGAACGGGTGCGGGTTTACGAAAAAATGCGTACCGGCATCTGGACGTTTAACGGCATATTCAAGCTCGTCGATGGCTGGCGAGAAGAGTCAAACGGGCGATTAGTGTTCAAGTTCCGGCTCGAGGTAGACCCCGATGCCACGCCAAACGTCGATTGGCGCGAGCCGCGCCTAGAGCAAAACAGGCTTATCCCAACGGAAGTGAAGCTCACCGTGTGGAAGCGTGACCAAGGCAGATGTGTCAACTGCGGAAGTACCGATAACCTTCACTTCGACCACATCATCCCGTACTCGCGCGGCGGATCATCACTCGTGGCCGACAACATTCAACTGATGTGTGCCCGCCATAACCTTGCGAAGCACGACAAAATCCAATGAAAGACTGCTACGCCGACTCTGTGTGCGTCACCACCGAGGGGACGACCACGCGATCGGGGTACGGCAATAGCGCCGCAGTCCCTGTCCCATGCGGACCCGACAGGCTCACCAGTGCGCCTACGCTGATGTAGCGGATTAGTTCGGCGCCGGACTACTCGTCAGGGCCACTGCGGTGAGAAGCCGATATCGAGGCGTTCCGTCTGCTTGTAACCCGCCCATGTGGGAACACCCGTTGGTTGTCCGCGGTAGATTCCTCGCGCAGCGGCGATGGTTCGGTCGTGCTGCGTCGGCCAATGCAGCTCAGAAGCAATGTCTTCGAGCGTCTTTCGATCCCTGAGCAGTACCCGGCGGACGATCGCCACTGCCGGCAACGCGCTGCTCTTGTCAGAGTTGCATTGTGCACAGGCGAGCACCAGATTTGCCAAGCCGTCGATCCCGACAAGCGACCACGGCAGCACATGGTCGATCGGATTGTTCGTCGGCAGGTGACTGCTGCAGTAAAAGCAGTGCGGTCCAAAGACGTCCTTGAACGGCTCCCGGATTGCCGACAACGCCAGGCGGTCGCGCCCGAACAGATGTCCGGCCACGTCGGGAATCTCAGCGTCGAGAAACCGATTCATGCGCCGAACGTCGTCAACCCACATGATCTCCAGCGCCGGTTTGAGAAGTCCGGCAAGACGAGCCAGCCCGGAGGCAACGCCCGGCTTCAAAACGATGGAGTCGTCGTGCTCCCGCAGAATCTTGCGAGAGACGTTCTCGCCGAGAAACGAGTCGTCGTACAGGAACGGATCACTTGCAGCGGCGCCCGGGAGCTTCTGCAGTCGAGGCAGCGGTTGTTTGGCGAGCGCGATCACCACTGTGTCGATCGCGTCCGCGTAGGCATCGGGCACGCGCATCATCGCCACCTCGAGCGAGAGCCCGCAGTTGCCGATCCCGGCAGCTGCGCGCAGGCGTTTCGTCGCATCGGTGATGCGGGCTTTGTTCCCCGTCCGACGCTGCACGAGTTCCTGCCCTTCGAACGGGCGGACCTGGCGCCAATACAGATCGATGACGCGGTGCGCGAGGTCGGCAATTGGTACCTGGAGCGTGTCATTGCGTCGGTCTGGGAGGTTCTCGATGCAGTGCTCGATCAGGGCCATCAGCAATGCCAGTTTGTAGGTGGCGTCACGGGCGCCGGTCTCGAGAATGGCGACCACTCGCTGCCCGAGCACCAGCGGATCGCTCACCGCATCGTCCATCGCGTAGCCCCCGTCGTCGTCAGACCTTCACTGTGCACCACTCAGGCATCGAGACACTGGAGGTCTAGCGTTGTCGGCATGGGGTTGTTCAGTCACGAGGAAGTTCGGGAACCAGCCGACGACGGTAGTCGTGGCGGTGTCCAAAGGGTCCGGGCTGCTGACGTGGACGCATTCGGCGTCGAAGAGCCCGTGGTCGTGGGTCCGGGGCCGCCGCCCGAGGACGGATCGTGTGGGCAGTACGCGGTGCAGTTCCACGTGACGACATCCATGCTGGTCGGGTTGAAACGCATTGCTGACAGGCAGGGCGTCACTGTGCCGGAGGTATGCCGCCAGGTGATCGGTGTATTTGTTTCTCAGCAGGAAGGCGAGTTGTCGGCGTTGCTTGCTGCCGAGACCGAGGCCGATGGTTACCGGCCGAGTTTGGGTGAGGCGTAGGCGCACCGAGGCAGCCCATGACAACCTCAGTTGTAGCCGAGGACCCGCAACGCCCCTCGCGCGCGGGCAGCGCATGACATGAGCCCTTCGTCGTCAAGGTCTTCCGGTCCCGTTCTCAGTCGAGGTTCAGCGACATAGCGGTCGGCGTCCTCGAACAGTTCCTGAAGTACGGGGAAGACACGTCCACCGAGAATCCGCTGCTCGTTCTTCACCATTCGTAGATAGGTAAGTCTGAAGTCGGGCGCGCTGACGGATCGACGCAGGAAGCGGTCGATGAGACCGATATAGGAGTTGATCTCGGGTAGGCCCGTATCGTCCGGCATCACCGAATCACCTCTCGCTCAATCGCTGACGGTCGAATCATGATCTGACTGCAGTTTCATCCTGGGTCGGGGATAGCCATTGCTCCGCGATCCCCTTACTCGGACACGACCCCAATCGCCCTCGAGAAGAACGGAATCGGCGCCCGCTACGACTGCATCGATGTTGCCGAGGTCTTTGGCCCCCGCGGCGTCGGTAAAGAACCTGTGCGACCGGTGCAGCCATTCGGTTTTCGATAAGTCGATGAAGAGGAGCTCAGCGGATCGGTAGCAGTGATGCTCGCCTTGTCGCGGCGGTCGATACGCGGGATGCTCAGGCGTCAGGACGGCGTCGAGACTGAAAATCATTGTTGACGGCGTCTCGGTGATCGCCAACACGAAACTGTCTTCGAGATAGAACCCGTCGAGACCCGGAAACTACTCGTAGTCGATCATGCCGGATGCACCTCCAGCTCGTCGGGTCGTGGCCATCGGGTGGGCGGCTGATCGGTCACCCAGGCGTACTCGAGTCCGGCAAGGTGGCCCCTGGTGACCCAGATGATGATCTCACCCTGGAAGTCGATGCCGTTGGACACGAACGCCCTGGCGGGGAACGGTCCGTCGGGACAATCGAAGACCGGCGTCGAGTCCGGCACCTGAACGTCACAGACCCATGTCTTGGTGTGCGAGATCAGCGCCCGTGCGAGCTCGGCCTGTAGTGCGTCATCTTCGTAATGTCCTGTCGTGCTGATGATTGCGATGATCAGCGCACGCTCATCGTCTGTCAGCGCTCGGTCAGTCATGGCCACAGCATTGGTCGCTACATCGCCTCACGTCCCGTCCAATCTCGCCGCATTGACACGTTGCAAGAGATCGCTGATTGCTGTGCCGTACGCCGTCGGTTCCCATTCGTCATCGAGGTTGTCGATGAACTCGTCACACAGGATCGACACGATCAGCTCCGCGTCGCTGCGCGACACCGTGTCGGTGACCGCGAGTTTCTCGGATAGCGCTGGGTCACGACGACTCACGACGTCATGAAGCATCCGCCTCTCGTCATGGTGGAGGAACTTCAAGCTCACATCCACCGAAGCGACCTTTCGCACGTCGATTTCATTCCGGGGTATCCGATTTGGCGTGTGCGCTCCAGATCGCGAGCTCGCCGCCCGGCATCGAGACGACGAGCGCGCCGCGGGGGCCCGATACGTTCCACGCCTCGCACTGGTCATCAGCCGGTACATGAATGAGGCTGCCGTCTTCGAAAGCCATCCTGAGCGCGCCGGAATCGTCGGCTATGGATTCAATGATGTCCAACCCCAGCAACTGGCGGATTGGAGCGAAGGCCTCCGCCGGGTCCTCGTCCGGGGTCAAGGTGAAGGTTTCGTCTTCGCTACTCAACGTGAGAGGCGACGCCATCAGGGCGAAATGATCATCTTGGAACTTCATAACGACAGAATTCTCGGTAAGCACAGATTGCAGTTTCTTGCCGCTCAGTCCTAGATCCATCACGGCCGCTGACCTTTCGGGACCGGATGTTTAGCATTGGCTTTCGCGGTGTGTGCGTCCATAATGCCTTGTCGCTAGCCACCCGTCGGTGGACCCGGCGGGTCCGATAGCTCATGCGCGATCTGTTCACCGTATGGAGTCATATTGAGCCAGCAGCACCATGGCCACACGGCGGTGTCGTCGAACGCATCGATGTAAAAGCGCTCGATCCGAGAGATCGCTTGATCGATGGGTTCCAGCCAACGGACGAACCCGCGCTCGGCGGTGACGTCGCCAATCTCGAACAAGCCCTGCTCAACCACCTCGCGGATAAACTCTAGTGCGGCTTGTTGAATCTGCGATATCGGAGATCCAATCATGTGACGGGCTATTTCTCGGTGGACGTGATCAAGCGCGACCCAGTCGTAAGTTCCTAGCAGCAAGAGACTTTGATACGGGTTCGTCATATCGGGGCCCCTCTTCGCCCATCGGGCTGGTAGAGAAGGAGGTCGTCGTGCTCGCGACGGCGACAGGCCTCAGCGAAGGCGATAGTCGACTCAGAGTCGGTCGCGAAGCTTCGCGCTAGTTCGCCGCTGACGCGGTAGTACTCGTTGTAGTCGACGGCGCCATTGCTCACAGGTATCGCCAGATAGAACTCACCCGTGTGCAGATCGCTGCCGAAGGAGAAGCGATGGGCGATCGAGAAAGATGTCTCCGAGAAGCGATCTTTCGTCATGGTCTCGAACTCTGGCGGGATGCGCGGGCGCTGGTCACGGCGTCAATCCTTGCCGGGCGTTGCGGCGATTCCAACGTGTGCGGCGTGGAAATACTTCACGATGCGATCCCTGACCCATAGGAGCGGCTCGCCATAGGCGTGATACTCGAGCCCAGCTTTCTCGATCACTTCGGCGATGGGACCAGCCGGCTGTTCAGTGAACGTGGTCAGGAATTGCCAGCCGGGCGCGTTCAAGCCGAGCTGATTCGGAGCGTCGCTCGGCGCGATCATCGAGTTGGTTTCGCCCTCGCCCGAGGACTGATAGACCTGGATCTTGCAATCAGGGGAGCGATAGTAGACGACGTGGAGATTACGGCCTCCGCTGTCTGGCTCATCGTCGACCTGGTCGAGAATGAAGCCGCTGACCGCTAGGACGGGTCCGAGGATGGCCTCGACTGCATCGGCGAACGCTGTCATCATCGGGGAGATCCTTCCTCTGATCTCCGACATTTCGCCTCAGACCGGTGTGCCACGATTCCACCCCGGCCGTTCGATCAACCGATCGTCCCGCTCACGTTCTCGGCACGATTGTGCGAATTCTGACGCTGCGATCTGATCCGATGCGAAAGCGTTGTACTCGTCGGCGTCCAGTTCGTAGTACTCCTCGTAGTCAAAGACTCCGTTGCTCACAGGAATTGACAGATACTTTCGCCCAGAGCCGACCTCGACGCCAAGGGAGTACTGATGGTGCGGTGAAAAGTGCGAATCGACGTACACCGGCGGCTCCCCTCAGCCCGACTGACCGCGTCAGTCCAGCCTACGATCCGCTGCGGTAGTGATCCTGCATCAATTTCGGGGACCGCGCGGGTGGCTCAACGCGGGCTGCCACGGTCCGGTCCTGGTGGGAAAGCAAGGATGTCGTCGTGTTCTCGGCGACGGCAGGAGTCGGCAAACTCGGTGGCGGCCATTTTGTCGATCGCGAATCTCTCGTATTGATCCGCTGTCAGCCAGTAGTACTCGATGTAGTCGATCCTGCTGTTCGACAGGGGAATACCGAGGAAGTGTCGCTGGGTCGTCGTCTCGCGGCCCAGCCAATAGCGGCCGGTGTCCGAAAAATGGGTTTTCTCAAACCGCATCCGGACTATCGCTCCTGCGTTCTGGGCTCAGTCGACGGCTTGCCGATATTGACCAGCCTCTCGATTTCCTCCACCGGCGTCGTCATCAAATGGCTGAAGATCGTCGCGCTTGGGGCTGATAGGGCCGCCGCTCCGGCGCTGCCACGGATCTCGACGAACCCTTCCCGTATCTCGCTAACCTCGACTGACGGCGCATAGCCCTTCTTGTAAAGATCGGTTCCCAACGGTCCCGACGCGAGACTGCTGCGTATGAGCGTTGCCCAACTCCAGATCAAGTATTTTTCTGCCAGATCGAAGTTCGAGAACTGCGCAACCGCGGGATAGAGCTTTCTCCGGTCATTGGTAACGTCGATCACCCACGAGCCACCGTCGTACCTCAGGCGATACGTCTGGTCATCGGACTCGAAGACGGCGTCTTCCTCAACGTTGTCGATAATGACCGACGGATTCCACATCCCCGCCCAAGCCGTCCATTTGAGCCAATCAAACCTCAAGCGCGAGAAGTCGTACATAGCCACCTCGCTACTTCGACAGCTGAAACGCGGGGCGACCTTCGGGATGGGAGAAACTCTCTTTCAATTCTCTGAGTGGCACTGACATCCAGTGCGAGGTTCGTACGAGATTGGCGACGTCGGAGATATCCGAGGTGGCGGCCATGACATTCTCTCCATCTGCGTCCACGAGCCGTGACTGGCCGGACCCAAGTAGTTCGATGCAGAAGCCCCGGGCAACCTGATCGGCGCGAATGGGAATTCTCAGACGTGGCAGATGCATTCGGCTTCGTCTGTCCGAGCCAAACAAACCCCAGAAGAAGCGTTCGGCGACATCCAAGTTCCTCGCGCTGAAAAGTTGCTGCTCGCCGCCGGTACGGCTCGCATTGGTGATATCAATCCAACCAGGTTCATCGGCACTGGCACGTAAATAGAATCTTTCCTCGCCGCCCAGGCTGGAGAATCGCATGGTCTCTCCGTATCCCTCTGGTTTCCAAGCGAATCCGGATTCTGCGGCCCATGTGACGAGGTCTCGCGATATGTTCATCGCGGTCATTCGAGGATGCCGAGTTCGGTGAGTTCGTTGATTGTCAACGTCCTGCACTCGTCCGGCTGGCGTAACAGGCGGCCTTCGTGCCCTGACGGTGACGGTCCTCGACGTTCGCAGCACAAGACTCGTCGATCCGCATCGACCCTCATGAGCGCGGTGTCGTGAAGCGGCCCGGGGAATAGATGGGAACCGGCGGCAAAGCGAGCGCGGTCCCAACCTGCCGCCTGACCAATTCTTGGAGTTCGGCCTTATTGGCTGGCAAGCCGGGCGCCGAGCCCGGCTCCTCCAGGAGTATGACCGGATCCTCGAGTCCGTCGACTTGGACGAACCCAACCGGCAGAAGCAGTGTCCCTGGCAGCAGAACAGTTTCCATCTCATCGGGATGGCGAGATAGCGGACCTATGAATCGCCCGCTGGAGGTGGCGATTGCAGCCACTCGCTCGGCGGTGAAGTTTTCGGTAGCCACTCGCGGGTTCACTGAGGTAGGCAGCAACCCGGGAACCGTGAGTGCACTTCTCGGTGGCATGCCGGCCATGCCACGGTATGTGATTCCCGCGAGTGCCGGTAGGCGAGAGATTTGCTCAACGAGATCGGCGCTCATGCCGATGCCTTCCTTATGACGGTGACGGTGCCGGCGGCGGCGCGCCGTAGGACGTCCTCGTTTCGTACCTCGCCATGGATGTTCCATTGCCAGCTGCCGACATATTTCGGCCAGCGATCCTCCATGGCGGGGAAGCCGATTTGCAGCTCGGGTGGAGCCGCAAGATCAGGCACCGGCTCTGCCCACTCGTTGATCATCTCGAGTATGACCTCTGGCGAGTTCCCGGTGTACACGGCCGTGTCGTCTCTGGACTGGCCCAGCAGATACGCATCAGGAGGTCCGTCTCCGGGCAAGCTTCTGTTTACCGCTATCCACAACGAGTTTCGCCCGTCACCAATTTGGACAGCATCGTTTGCCCACACAAGAGGCTGTTTGAATGCAAGTAGTCCCTTGCTGAGGTTAGTGAGGGGATCGTCACGGTGCCGCCATAGCGAGTGTTGCGGAATGCAACCCCCGACATCCCATTTCCTCGCATATGGTCTGGACAGACCCTGGCCAACGCGCATTCGCGCGCGAAGCTGGCTCGTCACAAGGGAAGCTCGGTCATCAGCAGCTGTCATGGTCCAACCTGCCTTAGAGTTATTCGCAGTATCCCGTCGGAGCCCATCTCGGTAGACAATACTTCGAATTGTGACGAACGCGGAAAGAGGATTTCAGATTCGTCGACGTACTGCGAGAGTTGCGCTATATCTACTCCGTTGTGTCCTTGCACAGTGATGACCGAGGGGGTAGTCCCTTCGCCGGCTCTCATGGCAAAGAGCTCGGCTACCTGCGGATCGAGTGAGGTGCTCAGGAATCCAGGGTCGCCAAAAATGCTACCGGGCTGCATATTTGCGAGAAGGTCATCGGGAGCGTGCAGTCCTCTCCACGTTGTGGACGTGGCATCGGAGGGATCAGCGCGATACGGGGGTAGCGATGACAGACCCTCGTCGATGTGGAGGATTCGCGCCTCCAGCGTTGCGCGCTGTGCATCGGTCATGTCCGCTATGGATTTGGCATCCAAAACCATTACCTGGTTGTCAGTCAACGGTTCCATATTTCGCAGGTAGGGATTAATCGCCTCGTAATTCTCGGTGGAGTAGTGATAGATCGCGGCAACACCGTCGGGAGTGATCTGTGGATACGCCTCCGACACCCGGTGCGTCCACTCTTCGAATCGTCGGGGATCGATCAAGCCCTCAGGGAGTCTGTACTCGGCGTTGATCGCACTCAAGTCCGGAAGCTGCTCACCAATGACGCCGTGATTCGGCGGGGGGTCATACAAGCCAGTGTGCGGCGGATTGTTCGGATGATCGGGACCATGCGGCGGGCCGAACGGCTCATGTTGCTGAGGTGCTTGCGAGTTGGGTTCACTCGCAGAAGGCGCGTCATGCGCAGTTGGAAGTTCTGAACCAGGTGCACCCCTGTTCTGCATCGGCGCGTCCGCGCGGGGCGCCTCCACCGGCGCCTTCCCGCCCACACTCGAACCAGGCTGCGCCTCAGAGACTTTGATGCCGTCGAGCTTCGAACCGACCTCACTGGCTTTGGTGCTGATTCCTTCGGTCGCGGACGCTGCGCGACCACCGGCGGCCGCAGCTGCGTCGCGTGTGCCCGCGCCGGCGGCGCGTGCCTCGGCTCCCGCGACCCGCGCCTCCGCCGAGGCCGCGCTGGCGGCCGGCCCAGCCTCCCCGGCACCGGGCAGAAACATCGTCCCCACCTGCGCAGCGTTGTACCCCAGCGCGCGGAATGGATCGCTCTTCTCGACGTCCTCCCAGTCGACCATCGCCTTCGCGGCATCAAGACTGCCCTGCGGATCCGAGATCACCTTTTCCGCTAACAGCGCCGGATTCGTCAGCATCGCAGTCGAATCCGCCAGACTCTTCCACGTGTCCACAGCACCCTGCGGGTCGTACGCGAACCGCATCGGATCAAGCCCTTGGAGTCCCTCAGCCGTGACCCCGAGAAACTTCAGTCCACCCGCCGGCAGGCTGGTCAATGCCTTGAAGTCCTGCGACAGAGCAGTACCCACGTCTTCACCGAAGACTTCCACGAATTCCTTGGTGGCCCAGCTCTGTAGCGACGTCGTCGCTGAATCGAGCGCATTCATGCTCTGGCTGAACAAGGTCCGAGAGGCATCGGCCTGCCGCTTCATGTTGCCCAGCACGGTTCTGATCTCGTCGGCGACTTCTTGGACCTTCTGCCAGGGATTCTCGCCGCTGAAGATATCGCCCAGAGCATCCAGCACTCCGCTGATGCTCAGCTGGTGGAGCAGCCCCCGAATCGCGTTCTGCGTCGCTTCGACGTTCGTCGCGAACGCTTCAACGTGTGACGCCAATTCCTGCGCCTGCGCTGCAATGTCAGCTAGCCCGCTGCTGATCTGCCCCGTCGCGTCGCCCATGTGTCCGGCCTCGGGGATCTGCTGCCCGGCCAACGCCGCGCTCACCGCGGTGACGGGTTCAGCGGTGGCGCCGACCGCGGCGCCGAACGACCGCCACGCCGCCGCCGCTGCCCGCATCTCTTCGGGGTTGCCGTCTGGCCACACATCCCCAACCAACGACTCGACGACCGTCCATAGAAACGGCGCCACGACACCGCTTCCCATCGGCGGAGGCATCGACGGTGCGGTGAAGGCGCCGGGCGCGGACGGCTGAGGCACTGGCGTCTCCCCACCGCCTACCGTGGACGCGGCATTGGCGCGCCCGTAGTTGAACGCCGACATCTGCACCCCGAAACCGACCTTGCGGCAGGCATTCACGGCCGATGCCGCGGCATCGAGCAAGGACTTTCCGGCCTGTGTGTAGCTCTGCCCGAAGAGCGCGCCGGCGGCATCGTGCCCGAACAAGGCCCCCGCGCCCGACAGCGTCGTCGACAGCATGTGCGCCGCGGCGGCGACCGTGACGCCGTCAGTCGCGACAGCTGAACCGATACCAGCGAGGGCGACAGGGTCGACGGTGATGGGAGCCGTCACCGATCACTCCCACATGCGCATATTCGTCTGGGCCGCCGAGGAGTAGTTCTCGTGCGCGCCCTCGGCGATCGCGCGCAGGCGCGCCAACGCCTCGCGCATCTCGCGTGCGCCTTCGTCCCAGCGGGCCTGCGCAGCACGCTCCGCCTCCCCGGCGTCGCCCTGCCACGACGTGCCAAGCCGCGCGACGCTGCTCGCCACGTGCGCCAAATGCTTGTCGAGCTCGGAGTCGAAAGCCGACATGCGATCCACCGCGGCCAGCAGTGCTGCGGGGTCGACGCTGAACGCACTCATCACAGACCAGCCCCGGAGATATCCTCGCCTGACGAGACGTCAGTCGCGGAGTACCGCTCGGCAGCGTCCTGTAACAAGCCGGACATCCGGGTGAGCCCCTCGATCACCTGTGCCGCGCCCTCGTGCCAGTCCCGCCACGCCTGCCCGTACGCCGTCGCCGCGTCCCCGGACCACCCCGCACCCAACACATCGGAGATGTCGGCGTCGAGGGTCCCGAGCCCGGACCGCAGCTGCTGCGCCAGCGTGTCCAGCTCGCTCGACACGGCAACCAACTCCGACGTCGATACCTGCAGGCGCGACAAAATTCACGACTCCTTCGCGGTCGACCAGAATCCCGTCGACCAGCTTACGATCTCCGCGAAGGGGGTCTGAACGCCAATTCGCGCTGCTCAGGTCTGCAATCACAGCAAAGTTTCAGGCTCATCCCTTGTCAAGACGGGGGGATTCCCCGATTCCTCACCCGCTAATACGGCAGTACCGTCAAAATGTCAGATCAGGACTCGTCGCTGCAGAAACCGGGGTGGGTTATGAAGCGCTTTGCCGTTTTGCTCGGAGCTCTGCTCATTGCGCCGTCCGCAGGTGTGGCGAACGCGTCGACGGCCCTACTCCTCGGCGGCAAGGGCATCTATGCCGAGCTGAGCGAAGAGCAGATGGTCAACGCCTTCGGCGGCTACTTCGCCGAGTACGACCGGCGCGTCAACGTCCCCTTCCCCGGCAAGGAGTTCTACTCCTCGGTCAAAGTCGGCGCGGACAACCTTTACGCCGCGGTGTATGACCCGCAGTACGCCGGGCCGAAGACCATCGGTGGAGTCTCCGAAGGCGCGCCCGCGGTCATGGAGGTCCTGCGCCGCCTCGAGGCCGACCGCGCGAACACCACCGATGGCAAGGAACCGCCCCCACCGTCCGAACTGAACGTGGCCATCTACGGATCGCCTAGCAAGCACTGGACCGGCAAACTGGGCAACCTCCCGACACCCGTCACGCCGTACAACATCATCATCGTCACCGCCCAGTACGACGGCATCGCCGACTTCCCGGACAACCCGTGGAACATGCTCGCCGTCTCCAACGCCATCATGGGCGCCGCGATCCTGCACGTGAAGCAGTCCGAATTCGACATCCGCAACAAAGACACCTACTACACCGTCGAGACGAACTCAGCGGGCGGGACGACCACCACAATCCTCATCCCGACCGAGGTGCTCCCGATCCTGCAGCCGATGGTCGCGTTCAAATTCGACCCCGACTTCGTCGCCAAGTTGGACGCCAAACTGCGGCCGAAGATCGAGAAGGCCTACAACCGGCCGGAGATGGAGTACGGGATCCCGGACACCCTCACCGGACCTCCCGGGCCCACGCCGACGGTCGCCCGTCAGGACGCCGCCGTCGCCCAGGAGCAGGACGACAACGAGCTCACGGCCGCAACCACCAAGCGCGCCGCGACGTCGTTGAAGGACGCAGCCGCCGAGCGCCGCGAGGAGCGAAAGCGTCTGCGTGACGAGGCACGCGCGGAAAAAGAAGCTGCGCAGGAAGATTCGGTCAACGACAAGACCGTCACCGCGCCCCGCGAGTCCGACGAGAAGGACTCGACGAAGGACGACGACCGCGCCACGCAGAAACGTGTCGAAAGGCCGGAGCCCGCGGCCGCGTCGACGTCATCTGCCGGCGGCGACGAGTAGCTACTCGGCGCTGTCGCCGCCGCCCGACGACGGCGTGTCCCGCTTCGTGGGGGAGTCGTCCTTGGGTTTCGTGGTCTCGCGCAGCGCCTTCAGAGGTTCGGTCAGCTTCTTGAGCTCCCGCGTCGCCGTCTTCGTGATCGTCTTGACGGTGTCGGTGACCTCGTCCGCGACCGGCGTCGCCCTTGTGGTCCGAGACTTCTTCGGGGCCGGCTCATCCGAATCCGATTCGGCAACAGACTCTTTGACGCTCACAACCTTCGCGGGCGCCGGCTCGACCTCCTCAACCGGGACGGTCGCCGCCGTCTTCGTGACCGCGGGCTCGTCCTTCGGGATGTAGCTGCGGTCGTACCCCTGATCCACGATCTCCTTGAGCGGACCGTTGAGCTGATCGGCGAGCGCGTTCAGACCCACCACGCGCAGCGGGTCGAGCAGCGGCAACTTCTCGGTCGGCACCAGCACGTAGGTGGTGTTGCCCTCGGTCCACACGATGTTGTTCGGATCGTCGATGTCGACGTCGCGATAATCGTGCATCGAGAACCCGCCGGCCAACGCATTCGCCAGCGCCAGCAGGTTGGCCGGATTGTCCGGGAAGTCGGCGACCGGATCGTATTCGCGGGCGACGTCGATCACCTTGTACTGCGAGGGCTGCGAGATCCCGAATTCCTTGTCCACCCCGCCGTACTTGCGGATGGAGTTGCCCATGAAGATGAACGTCACGTTCTCCGCCGGCGGCGCATCCGGGTCGTTGGCGTGCTCTGCGATCCAGTACTCCGCGGCCTGCGCACCGTTGCTGTAGGCGAAGATCACGACCGGCTCGTCCGGGTTGTCCTTGAGCACCGTGTCGAGTGCCGCGGTGCCGGTGGGAGTCACGAAGGTGAGGTAGGGGATCGGCGTGCACGTGTTCGGCGCCGCACACACCGCGCCGTTGAGCGTCGTGTTGATGTACCCGAAGGGCAGCGGGCTCAGCGTCCGTACCGTCGATGGTCCCTCGGGCAGTAGGCTCGCGGCGTGAGCGCTCGGTGTGGCCAGGGCCGGCAGCAAAGCGGCGGCGACGGTGAGACCCGCGAGTGATCCGCTGCGACGACGACGGGGCTGGACACGGTGATGACGGCCTGCAGCGCTCATGGGCAAATCCTTCTCGACAACGGCATGGATCCCCGACCCAACCGAGAGCGCTGCGTGCAACGGGTTCTCAGTACCCGTGACAGTAGCCAGCGAACGTCGTGCAAACAAGAGGCGCGCTCGCGAACGTCACGAATTCGGCCGCAGAGATAGGTCTTTGATCGACGCCCGCGTCAGTTATCGCTCCGTCGAGCAATCATCGCTGCATTGCCTGAAGACGTGTGGTCGTCGCGTCGAACAACGTGTCGTCGATCGCGAGATTGAGCACGATCGCCGGTACCTCGAGCCGGCCCGTCACGTGTTCGAGCAGACGCGGCAGGGCGTCGGCAACCTCGACGTATTCGTCCACAAACTCCTGGAACCCGCGGATTGGTGTGTCGAGAATCCTTGTGCACGAGCCGATCACGTCGGTGTGCGCCGATGGTGCGGACAGCGCGCGACAGCGTTCAGACAACTCGAGCAAGCGCACCTGGTAGTCCATCAGGCGGTGCGCCGTGTGCTCGACCGCGTCGGGATCGTCTTCGTCGGGGATCGCCACACAGGTGTCGAGGAAGCTGGCGAGCTGACGCGACGTGGACAGCATCTGGTCGATCAAGCCGAGCAACACGTTTGCAAGGGGAGGCCCCGACGAGACGTGCATGCCGTCACCCGTCGTGAAGCCCGATCGACTGTCACGCAGCCGCGGCGCCAGTTCGGCGGTGCGCTGCTGCAGCACCGACCCGAACACCGCGAACTGCCACGCGCGGGGCTTCTTCCTCTTCAGCGTCGCGAGCTCACCCGCGGTGCGCGCCAGCCGCGCGACCGGCCCGCTCTCGGGTGGTGACTCCAGCACCGCACGCGTCGGACCCTCGCCGTCGGTGCCGTAAATGGCCCGGCTGTCGTCGAGCATGGTCCATCGGCGCTGCCGCTCGGCGCGCATCCACAGCTCCTGCTCACGGCGTTCAGCGAGACGACGTTGCTCGTCGGCCCGCCGCAGGGCGACGCGCGACGCGTAGTACACCCCGGTGACCACCGCCGCGACCGCGAGTGCGCCGACGATGAACCAGATGTACTTGGCGATGAACCCGACGACCACCAGCACGCCGAAGACGCCGGCGATACCGCCGCCCCCCGAATCCCGTCGCGCTGCCATGGGCAGACGATACGAGTGAGCACCGACACGTCATCAGAACTCGTTAGTGCGGCTCACCTGCCGCCGACTTTGTCGCTAGCGCTGGGCATTCGCCGCACACCAGGCCGGCTGCGCCAAAGTGATTCAGCCCCAGCGTGATTTGCGTTCGGCGGAGTGGGTAACTGTACGGTCGAGATGATGGACGTATACAACCTCGCCTTCGAATGGACAGAGACCAACCGGCACTGGTTACTCGAAGTTCCCATCCGGATCGTTGCCTACATCCTGGTCGTCCTGATCGCGCGCTACGTGCTGCACCGGATGATCGACCGTGCTGCCACCGGTAGATCTCCGAAGGACACCGACACCAAGAAGCCGCCGCTGCTGCGTGGCCTGAGAGACCGCGCTCCCTCGAATGCCCACGCCGCAGCACGCCGTGCGCAGCGCGCGCAGACCATCGCCTCGGTGCTCAAATCCACCACGTCGATCGTGCTGCTGATCTGGGTGGCACTCGGCATCCTCAACGTTCTCGGCGTGAACATCGCCCCGTTCATCGCCTCCGCCGGCGTCGTCGGCCTCGCCATCGGATTCGGCGCGCAGAACCTGGTACGCGACTTCGTGACCGGCGTGTTCATGCTGCTCGAAGACCAGTACGGCGTCGGCGACACCGTCGACCTCGGCGACGCGGTCGGCGAGGTGGAAAGCGTCGGGCTGCGCGTCACCACCGTCCGCGACATCGACGGCACCCTCTGGTACGTGCGCAACGGCGAGATCGCCCGCGTCGGCAACATGAGCCAGGACTACGCCGTCGCCCGCATCGAGGTGCCGGTCGCGCTCAGCGCCGACGTCGAACGCGCTGAACAGGTGGCCCTCGACGCCGCGCACACTGCCCTCGAGGACCCGAAGATCGCGGCGAAGGTGCTCGGCGAGCCCGAGATGCTCGGCGTCCAGGAACTGCGCCCCGACCAGGTCACCCTGCGGATGACACTGAAGACCCGCCCCGGTGTCCAGTGGTCGGTCCAGCGCCGGCTGCGCCGCGAGATCCTGCGGGCCTACGACGAGAGCGGCATCGAACTGCCGTACCCACCCTCGCGGTACGCGGCGGCCGTCAACGGCGAATAGCGTCGCGGTGTTCTGGCCGGTGGTCGGCTCAGTGTGAGCGGACCGCCAGGTAGTGGTGCGACGTCGCCGAGCCCTCGATCAACCCCTCGACCCGCACTTCGACCGTCTGATCCTGGTTGGTGAGCCGGGTGTAGTGCTGGTGCATGTGCTCGCCCCACGACCGCACCACGAACGTCTCGACGTACGTCGACTCCTCTTCGACGCTGCGGAACAGCCGCCACTGCGAGGCGCCCGTGCGCTGCCGTGAGCGGCCCAGCACCGTCATCGCCGAGATGAACTGCTCCTCGTTCTCCGGCAGCACGCGGTAGGACGTCAGCACCAGCACCGGCCCGTCGAGCGGTTCGGGCTCGAACACCAGCGCGGGCTCGGGCCAGTGCGACAACGGCGTGAGGTCCAGGTTCCCGGTCTTCGCGTGCAGCGGCCACCACAGCGACGACAACCCGCACGCCAGCAGCAACCCGACGCTGACCAGCAGGCTCGTGATGCTCGTCGTCGCACCCGCCAGCACGCCCCACACCACCGACCCCAGCGCCTGCCCGCCCATGAAGATCAGCTGGTACACCGACAGCCCACGCGCCCGCACCCACGCCGGCAGGCTCAGCTGCATCGACGCGTTCAGCGTCGACAACGACAGCAGCCACGACGCGCCGCCCACCACCAGCGCCGCGATCACGACCCCGAAGATCGGCACCAACGCCAACACCGCCGTCGCCGCGGCGAAACCGACCGCGCCGGCCGTCAGCAGCATGTTGGCGCCGAACCGCGACCGCAGCCGCGAGAGCACCAGCGCGCCCAGCAGGGCCCCGACGCCGAGGGCGCCGAGCAGCAGTCCGTACCCCGCCGAGGAGAGCTTCAGCTGGTCGGCCGCGATGACGGGCAGCAGTCCCCACAGCGCGCTCGCCGGCGCGATGAACAGCGCCGTACGCAGCAGGATGCGCCGCACGATCGGCGAACTGCGGATGAAACGCCCGCCCGCGCTCAACGCCGCCATCGCGCGCTCCGGCGGGTAGTCGTGCTGCACCGGGGGCCGGCGCCACCACAGCAGCACCGCGACGATCCCGATGAACGACACCGCGTTGAGCCCGAACACCAGCGTCGGCCCGGCCAGCGACACCAGCGCGCCCGCGATCGCGGGCCCGATCGCCCGCGCGCCGTTCATGCTCATGCTGCCCAGCGCCGCGGCGGCCGGAATCTGCTGCGGTGGAACCAGGTCAGGCTGAATCGCCTGCCAGGCCGGCATGGTGAGCGCCTGGCCGCAGCCGATCACGAACAGCACGATCAGCAGCACCGCGGGCGTCGTCAACCCGAACCCGGTCAGCGCCGCCAGGAACGCCACCCCGGCAGCCATCGCGCCCTGCGTCGCGAGCAGCAGCCGGCGCCGGTCCACCAGATCGGCCAGCACACCGGACGGCAGCGCCAGCAGCATCACCGGCAGCGTCGTCGCGGTCTGCACCAGCGGCACGAGCACGTCGGCCCGCGGATCGCCGACGAGCATCCACTGGGCGCCGACGGTCTGCATCCAGGTACCGAGGTTGGACACCAACTGCGCGATCCACAGCGCACGGAAGACCGGTGAGCGCAGCGGCGCCCAGGTCGAACTCGTCACGGGGACAATTTTGCGTCGAGAACCGCCAGCGCCTGCGGGACGGCTTTCTCGGGCAGCGGGTTGTTGTGCGCGGCTCCGAAGATCACACCGACCATCGCGCCCGCCAGCACCCGTCGTTCGGCAATGTCGGTCGGCTCGTCGAACCGGTCCTGCAGAGCATCGGTGATGAGCTCGATCAGTTTGATGAACTCGACGTAGATCAGCCCGTGCGCCTCGGGGATCTGATAGAGCAGACGCTGCCCGACGAGGTCGTCGTGCCGATCATCGTCGGACAATCCGCCGAACACCTGGGCTGCGGCGTACTCATACGCGGCGATGGGGGTCAGGTGCCGCGGCGCGGCGCGAAACGCCGCGACGATCAGCGGTGAGTGATCTTGTGAGATCAGCACCGCTTCCTTGACGTTGAAGTAGCGGTAGAAGGTCCGCGGCGACACCTGCGCGGCCTCGGCGATCTGCTCGACCGTGGTGGCGGCGAAGCCCTGCACGGTGAACAGCTCGAATGCCGCGCGCCGGATCGCGCGGCGGGTCTGCGTCTTCTTGCGCTCGCGCAGACCGAGTGGTTCGCTCATCATCCGCGGTCCATGACGCGCGCGGTGTGGGCGAGGATCGGCCCGCGTAGTGCGGTGACATCATCGCCGCGGGTGAGGGCATTGGTCACCAGTGTCGAGACGGCGGCCACCAGGGCCTGACACGAGAACAGATCGGCGTCCTCGCGTGCGTCGAAGATCTGCGCCACCCCGGCGACGAACTCCTGCTGCAATTCGACACGACGGCGCATCGCTTCCGGACCTGCGGCGTAGACCTCGAGCAGGTAGAGCCGCGCCCGTATCGGATCCAGAGCGATGAACCCCAGGTAGCGGTCCAGCATGACACCGAAGCGTTCCATCGGAGTGCCGGCGACCGGGACCTCGCGGATCGCGGCGATGATCAGTCGCTGCGCACGCCCGTAGCCGGACATGAAGAGGTCCTGCTTGGAATCGAAGTGCTCGTAGAACGTGGCGCGGGAGACCTTGGCTTCCTTGATCACGTCGTCGACGGTGGTGTTGATGTAGCCGTTGGCAGCCATCACCGTCGCAAGCGCCTTGAACAGGCGCTGCTTCTGATGGGCCGCCACCTCTGCTCGGCTGAGGTGGTGACGGCCGGCGACGAGCCGCTCAGCCACTGGGGGCACTCCTTGTGAACGTTGCAGCATCGGTATGGGCCCAGCTGATGCAGGGCCTACGCAGTATGGCAGACCTGACCTGGAACTACGGCGGAGCAAATCCTTAACGTTTCTCAGAAACGGCGTTGTTTATGTAGGATGCTCATGGTTTCTCTCGTCGGGACTGTCGAGGCGCGCGCAGTGAGGGGTTGAGCGAAGCCTTTGCAGCGGCGCGCCGGTCCTGATGTCTGTTGATGGGGGAGCAATGGCCATCGGGGCCGGCAGCGTCGCTTTCGCCCGATACATCCGTCGGTCGTCATGTCAGGCGGAACCGACGCTCCAGCCACCGTCGACCACGATGTGCTGACCGGTGACGTAACTGCTCAGTGACGAGGCGAGGTAGACGTACGTGTCCGCGACGTCGTCGGGGTCGCCCAAGCCGCCGAGGGGAATGTGGCGTGCGAACGCCGCGCGCTCGGATTCGGGATCGGTGCCGTTGGCGGCGGCGCGGTCGGAGAATAATTGCCGGATCATCGCCGACTCGATCTGGCCGGGGCACACGCTGTTGACTCGGATTCCGGCCGGGGCGAGCTCGGCGGCCATGCTCTGCGCCAGCCCGATGATGCCGAATTTCGATGCGGCATAGGCGGAGTTGCCCACTCCGCCACGGAGTCCGAACAGCGACGACGTGAAGATGATCCGACCGTCGGCGCCGCGCTCGGGCATCCGGCGCGCGAACTCGACCGCGGTGAGGAAGGCTCCGGTGAGATTCACGCGCAGGACGGCGTCGAACTCCGCGGGCTCGATCTCCAGGGCGGTCTTGAGTACGAGGATGCCGGCGTTGGGGATCACCACGTCGACGGGACCGAGAGTCGCCTCGATCTCGTCGGCCGCGCTGCGCAGATGCGCGGCGTCGGTCACGTCGGCGGCCAGGCCCATGGTGCGACCGCCCGTCGATTCCTCGACCTGGCGGGCAGCAGCGCGGGTCTGTTCCTCGTCGAGATCGATCAGCGCCACCGCAGCGCCGTGAGCGGCAAGACGACTGGCAATGCTCAGGCCGATCCCGCGCGCCGCTCCGGTGACCACCGCGGTGCGGCCATGCAGTAGTGCTTGGGTCATCGTGCCCCTCCCGGAACTGCGCCGGTGAACGTGGTGAGCGACGAGGCACGCCGCGCCCCGGCGATCGTGGTGACGCCGAGGTACACGGCGCCGGTGACGAGCAGGCCCGGCACCCAGGACAGGTCCGCACCTCCGAGCTGCTGCGCGATCGGGCCGGCGTACCAGCCGTTGTTGACGAAGGGTAACGAGACGGCCACCCCGATCACGTAGGCGACGAGCGCCTGAAAGTTGACCCCGCCGTATGTCCACGTGGCGGGATCATGGTTGTAGACGCCGCCGCGACGAGTGAAAAACGCTGTCACGTCGTAGCTTCCATGCCTCACAAGGTAGAAGTCGAGCAGATTGATCGCACCCCACGGGACGAAACCGAGGGTCAGGAACGACAAGAAGTTGGTGAGCTGTGTGGAGAAGTCATCGGTGACGGTGAGTCCCAGCCACAGTCCGATCGCGAAGGTCGGCAACAGGAAACCGAGGCGGACCAGGACCGAGGGTCGGACATCTTTGAACGACGAGATCGCGGTGATGAGGTTGAGCATTCCACCGTAGAGGTTCAACGCGTTGTTGCCCGCGATCGCGAGAGCGGTGACCAACAGAGTGGCCACGGCGATCCATTCGACGCCGACCACCTCGCGGGTGGCGAGAAACATGTCGGTGCCGCCGATCTGCGCCGCCAGCACCACGCCCAACAGGTTGCACCAGGTCGCCGATACGAACACCCCGCTGAACGTCCAGCCGAAGCAGGATTTCGCGGAGACGTTTACGGGCAGGTACCGCGAGTAGTCGGAGACGTAGGGCGCATACGTCAGCAGGAACGTCGCCATGAGTCCGACCGCGGTGAAGAACGGGCCGGGCTGGAACGGGCCGGCGGTGAGCTCGATGCCGCTGTGGGAGATCGACCCGATGGTGACCACCACGACGGCGGCCGCGAGCGGCCAGATGGCCCACTTCGCAGCGACGTGGATGGCGCGGTAACCGAGCAATGCGATGCCCAAGCTGACGAGCGAGAGCGCCACCAGACCGCCGTTGACGCTGACGGTGTTCGGCATGGCCGCCGACAGAGCCTGCCCACCCAGCACTGCGGTGACGACGAAAAAGCCGCAGTAGAGGAGAGCCGCCAGGACGACGGGGAGCAGCGCGCCGAGGAAGCCGAACTGTCCCCGACTCTGGATCAGTTGGGGGACGCCCAGTCTCGCACCCTGCACCGAGTGCAGCGCCATGAACGTCCCGCCCACGATGTTGCCGACGAGCACCGCGACGACGGACCACCAAAAGCTGTTGCCGACGACGATCGCCAACGCGCCGAAGATCGCGTTGCCGATGCTGAGATTGCCGGAGAACCAGACCGTGAACAGGTCGCGGGCTCTGCCGTGTCGCTGATCGGGATCGATGACGTCGATGTGACTGGACTCGAGGCGGGTGGATTCGACCGTCTCCGGGGTGTGAGACATGCGCGTGCTCCTCAGTGCGGTTCGAGAGCGGTGGCGACGTCGGTGGCCGGGCGGCCCACGACACGTTCGTAATTGGCGGGATCGGTGGCACCTTCGGTGTTGACCAGCAGCACACAGGCATCGGGATCGAGTCCCGCGTGCGCCCGCTCTTCGGGGGTGCCTCGCTCCGCGAGCGCGAGGAGGCCGCCCAGGCCCGCTGCTCCCGACTCACCCGCCACGATGCCTTCGTCGGCGAGTGCACGCATCGCGTCCTCGGCGTAGGTGTCGGCGATGCCGACGAAAACGTCTGTGCCCGCAGCCAATACGGGCCACACCAATTCCGACGGCATACCGCAGTTCAGACCCGCCATCGACGACGGGTGTGGACCGGGCACCAGCGTCAGTCCGCCGGCGCGGGCGGAGGCCATCAGGCAGTTGGCGCTCGCCGGCTCGACGACGACGGTGCGGGGCGGGTTCGGCCGCCCGTCTCGGTAGTGACGCAGGCCCGAGGCCGCGAACGCGCCCACTCCGGCTTGCAGCGCAACGACATCGGGCCGGGGGAGGCCGTGCGCGTCGATGACGTCGTCGATCTCGTAGAAGAGCGTCGAGTAGCCCTCGACCACCGCGCGCGGAGTGGCCGAATATCCCTCCCACGACGTGTCAGAGACCACGAGGTGATCGTTGTCGGCCAGGCGCGCGGACGCGGCGATCGCGTCGTCGTACGTGCCGTCCACGACGTCGACCGAGGCGCCCTCGGAAGCGATCGCGTCGATGCGCGCCTGCGCCGTGCCGGCGGGAACCAGGATCGTCGAGTCCAGGCCCAGCATCGCCGCGACACGGGCCACCCCGCGACCGTGATTGCCGTCCGTGGCGGCGACCAGACCCCGACCATCGGTGGAACCGATTGAGCTGCGCACCGATTCGACCGATAGCGGACCGTTCGTGTTGGCGCCCCAGGCCGCCTGCACGGTGGTCAACGCTGCCCAGGATGCGCCGAGGATCTTGAAGGACGGCAGGCCGAGCCGCTCGGATTCGTCCTTGACCAGGACGGCGCGCACGCCGAGCCGGTCAGCGAGACCCGGACAGGAGTGCACCGCGGTCGGTCGGTAGCCGGGCAGGGTGCGATGCGTGTCCTGGGGGACGCGGCTCTCGGCGGCGAACCCGGCCGTCGGCACGAGCGGCTTCGCGGCGGGGTTGAGGTAGATCTCGACGTCGGTCATGAGCTCGTCCTTTCACACGGAGGTGTAGCCGCCGTCGATCACCAGCGCCTGACCGGTGATGTATGACGACGCCGGCGAAGCGAGGAACAGCAGCACACCCGTCATGTCGTCGGGTGCGGCCTGCCTGCGCAGCGGGATGCTCTCGGTGAGGTCTCCCAGTGCGCGGCCGGGGTCCTGTTGATGAGCCCAGAAGGAGTCGTTGAAGGCCGTGTCGACCCATCCGGGGCACACCGCGTTGACTGTCACTCCGTCCGGTCCGAGTTCGTCGGCCAGCGCACGCACCATCCCGAGCAGTCCCGCCTTTGTGGCGTGGTAGGCCGGCATACCTGCATGCCCGCGGAACGCGCCCGTCGACGACGTGAGAATGATCCGGCCCTGCTCCGACTTACGCAGATGCGGCGCCGCCGCTTGCGACATCAAGAACGGGGCACGAAGGTTGACGGCCATGCTGCGGTCCCAGTCGTCGACGGTCCACTCACCGAGCGGGTGCGCCTCGAGTACTGCAGCGTTGTAGAACACGACGTCGAGGGAGCCGACGCCGAAACCGACGGCGGCCTCGACCGCGGCCTCGGCGGCGTCGCCGTCGGAGAAGTCGCAGTGCAGAAACATGCCCTCGCCCGGCAGGTCCTCCTCGATCAGGGCCCGCCCGGCCTCGTCGTTGCGGTCGGCGAGAAGCACGCGGTCACCGCGGTGGCGGAACGCCCGCACGGCTGCGGCGCCGATGCCGGTGGCGCCACCCGCGACGAGTACCGCGCTCACGAAGAGGTCTCGGTGTCGACGGTGAGGCCCTGTTCGTGCACGGCGCCCGTCGCGCAGGCGGCGTCGACCTCGGAGGCCGCGCCGCTCACACCCAGCCCTCCGACCAGCTCGGTATCGAAGAACACCGGGACGCCGCCGGGAAAGACGACGGCATGCCCGCCCAGGGTGTGTGCCAGCCCCCAGTCGCTGCCGCCGGGCGCGCTGCTGGCTGTCCAGGCCGAGGTCGGCCGGCCGAAGGACACCGCGGTCACGGCCTTGTCGTGGGCCAGTGAGCTCGCCCCGAGCTGGGCATTGTCCATCCGCATCGACGCGACGACGTTGCCCCCTCGATCGACGACCGCCGCGGCCAACCGGAGACCCCGTGCCGACGCCTGCGCTTTGACCCCGGCCAGCAGCCGCTCGGCGACTGCGAGAGACATGTCGGACGCTCGTACCAGGTCGGGGGCATCGGCCGCGGTCTGCGCGGCCACAGTCTGAGTCATGTCGACTCCTTCACGATCGCCGTTGAGATGTTTTATATTCTATCTCAGCGCATCGTTTCGCAAGCCCTGCAGAGAACTGGAGACGAACCTTGGCTCCCTCCGAGTACCGCGCGACAATGTCGTCAGGACGAGGCGGCGCCGCGTCGACGGCGCATCCGCTGGCCACGCAGGCCGCGGTGCACGTTCTGGAGCAGGGCGGTACCGCAGCGGACGCTGCGATCGCCGCCCAGGCGGTGATCAGTGTGGTGCTCCCGCAGGCGGCAGGGCTCGGCGGTGACCTGCTGGCGCTGGTCCACGACCGAGGCCACGTCGCCGCGGTGAACGGCACGGGACGGAGCCCCCGCTCCCTGCCGTCGCCCCCCGACGCGTCAGGCGGCTCGTCGGTGACCGTCCCGGGGCTCGTCGACGGCTGGGTGACGCTGAGCGCGCGATGGGGCCGGCTGCCCTTGGCCGAGCTGCTCGCGCCGGCCATCGAACTCGCAGGCCGCGGCGTCGTCCCGGAGCCGAGTGTGCTCGCGGCCGTCGACCAGCAGCGCGCGCGGCTGGAACGAGGAGGTGCGGGGGACTGGTCGCTGGTGTCGGCGCCCGATCAGCCCTGGGCGCAGCCGGAGTTGGCGGACCTGCTGGGACGCATCGGCGACGCGGGACGCGATGCCTTCTACACCGGACCAGGGGCGGCCGCCGTCGTCGACGCCGTGCGCCGCTGCGGTGGGTCACTCGAGCTGGAGGATCTCGCCGAACACGACACCCCGTGTCCGCCACCGGTGGCCGTGCCGTGGGGCTCCGGCCTGGTCCACGTCCAGCCGCCGATGTCGCAGGGCGTCCTTCTCGCGATGGCGTTGCAGTGCGTCCGTCGGCTCGCAGCGCGTGGCGTCCCCGTTGACGACCACCTGCTCGTGGAGGTGACCGGCGCGGCGTTCGAGCACCGATCGTCGTGCGGGAGAGGCGCTGCGCTGCTCGAGCTGGATCTCGACGTCGACCTCGAGCGGGCGTCGGGTCGCGCAGGACCCCGCGCCTATCTCCATACCGCCGGAGTCGCCACCGTCGACGCCGACGGCCAGGTCGTGTCCTCGCTGGTGAGCGTCTTCGACGACTTCGGCTCCGGGGTGTTCGTGCCCGAGCTGGGCATCGTGTTGAACAATCGCGCCGCGGGGTTCACCAACGGCGACAACATCGCGGCGCCGGGAAAGCGCCCGGTGCACACGCTCGCGCCGGCGATGGTCACCTCGGAGCGCGGGGTGCTCGGCATCGCGACGCCGGGGGCCGACGGCCAGATCCAGACGCTGCTGCAGGTTCTCTCGGCGCACGAGTTCAGCGGAACCTCCCTCGCCGACGCCATGGGGGCGTTGCGCTGGCGCAGCCAGGACGGCGATCTGCTGATCGAGGAGGGGCATCCCCGGGCGGACGCGCTCGCCGAGCGGGGCCACCACATCGTCACGAGGACTCCGGGTGCCGACGTCTTCGGCGCCGTCGTCGCGGCCGGTACCGACACGCACCCCTACGCCGTCGCCGACTGGCGGCGAGAGACCCACACCCGAGGAGCCGCATGATCCCGACCGAGGTGACGTCGCACCTGCAGGGCACCATCGCCGAACAACGCGAGGCGATCGTCGACCTGTGCGCGCAGCTCGTGGCCGCCCCCAGCGTCAATCCCGACGGCGACACACGCGAAGTGGCCGACGTGGTGTCGCGGGCCCTCGCCGACCGCGGAATCCACTCCCGTCAGGAGCGCTGCGTGCCGACGATGCCGTCGGTCCTCGCCGAGATCGACTCCGGCCGACCGGGTCCGCACCTCGTGCTCAACGTCCACCTCGACACCATGCCGCCGGGCGACGAGTCCGCATGGAGCCAGCCGGTGTGGGAGCTGACCCGCGTCGACGGCCGGCTGTACGGGCTCGGCATGGGCAACATGAAGGGGGCGGTCGCCGCGATGGTGACGGCCGCGGCGCTGCTCGCCGCCGAACGCGAGAAGTGGTGCGGCCGAATCACGTTCACCGCCGTCAGCGACGAGGTCGTATTCGGTGACAATGGCGCGGCCTATCTTCTGCGCGAGCACCCGGATCTGCTCGGCGATGCGCTCATCTGCGGCGAGGGACCCGGCTTCCGACGTCTGGCGCTCGGCGAGAAGGGCGTGCTCTGGGTCGAGGTGAGCGCCGAAGGCCCGGCGGGCCATTCGTCGGCGGTGCAGCGGGGTTGCTCGGCCTCGGCGCGGATCGCCGAGGCGGTATCGCGGATCGACGCGCTCAACGGCATGACGGGATCACTGCCTGTCGAGCTCGCCGTGATGGCGAGTGCGGACCCGGATCCCGGGCTCGTGTTGTCGTCGAACGTCGGCACCGTTGCCGCCGGCACCTTCGTCGGGCAGATAGCCACCCGCGCCAAGGCCGAAGTCGATCTCCGCCTGCCGCCGGGCATCACGACTCGCGACGCGTTCGCGTTGGTCGAGGAGGCGGTCGCGGGCATCGAGTCGGTGCGGATCCGGGAGCTGAAGGGCTGGGACGCCAATTGGACGGCGCCGGAGGCGCCGCTGACCCGCGCGTGGGACGTCGCCTCGCGGGCTGTCATCGACGCTCCGCCCACGTACGCGATCAGGCTGCCTGCCAGCGACGCCAGTCGGTGGCGCCGCGAGGGGGTCCAGGCGCTCTGCTACGGCCCGCAGCCGACCCTGTCCGCAGGCATCGACGACTACGCCGAGGAAGACGAGGTGTTGAGATGCGCCGCGCTGTACACGATGACCGCGCTGGAGTACCTCCGCGCGCCGTGACGAAGTGACAACCTCGCCGATTCGTATACTTCATCAACAGTCGCTCGGCACATGCCGGGCGACCGACGACGACAGAACAGGACGGTCGTGAGCAGCCCCTCGCCGTTGGTGCCCGCGTTCCCAGCGAACGCCACGCTGACCACCCGCGTGCACGACGCGCTCGAGAACGCCATCATCACCGGCGAGCTCAAGCCCGGCGAGAGGATTCACGCCGACGTCCTGGCCGCCCAGTTCGGGATGAGCCGCATCCCCGTCCGCGAGGCCCTGCGATCCCTGCACGAGGCCGGCTGGGTCGACATCAAGCCCCGCCACGGCGTCCATGTCCGGGAACGCACCGCCGAGGAACTCGACGAGCTCTTCGAGTTCCGGGCGGTCGTCGAGGGCATGGTCGCCCGGTGGGCCGCGCTACGCCGCACCGACGCCGATCTCGACGCGCTCGCTGCCCGGATCGAGGAGAACCGGGAAGCCGGCGACGAGCCCGCCACCGGCGCCGGCTTCTACGCCGCGCTGCGGGCCGCGGCCAAGAATTCGGTGCTCGCCACCACATCGGCAGCGCTGGAGAAGCGCGCCCGCTTCTACTTCTCGACCGTGGAGCACCAGCTCGGCGAGGACTGGCGGCACGTCCATGAAGCGGTGCTCGATCACGTGCGCGCGCAGGACGCCGATGCCGCGGATCGTGTGGCGCACAAGCACATCGAGGACACCGGCAAGGCCGTCGCAGCCCTGCTGTTCGATCGCTGACGTTCTGCTAGCGGTGCCCGGCTGACGGATGCCGGATTGCGTTGAACACCAATTGATCGTGGCCGGGAATGAGCCGTGCGTCGAGATCGGCGGCGTCGGCGAGGAGCCGGTTCAACGACGTGGCGGCCGCCGCCTCATCGACGGCCGTGCCGCCGGCGCAGTAGCCGCACGGTACCCGGTCGAGAAGGTTCTGCCCGAGATCGGCGGCGTCCGCGGCGAAGATCCATGTGCCGGTATCGGGAAGGGTGACCTGCAGCGAGACATGCCCGGGCGTGTGGCCGGGTGTGCACAGCACCCTGACCCCGGGAGCGATGTCGGTGTCACCATCGAGTACCTCCCAGCGGATCCGCGGGTCCGACCAGTCCTCGGCGCGAAAACCTTCCTCGAACAATGCTTTTCCGCTGCGTGCGAACTCGAGCTCGGCCCGGTGGATCGCGACCGGAACGCCGGCCTCCGCCAGCAGCGGGATACCGCCGGAGTGATCGAGGTGTAGGTGGCTGATCACGGCCAGGCGCAGGTCGGCGATCCGCACATCGACCGTCGCGAGGGCGGCGGTCAGCGGATCGCCCTCGAGACCCCAGTTCCAGCGCGTCGGGTCCGGCGGGGCGGGGTGCATCGACCAGGTGGCGCTGTCCGGGTCCGCGCCGGCGTCGAGCGCGGCGGCCCGGTAGCTGTCCTGGGTGACATCGGCGTCCAGGGCCTCGCGACCCATTCCCGTGTCGAACAACACCCAGCCCTCTGCGGTGTCGACGAGAACCCCGTACAGCGGCTCCCACCCGAGGTCGGACGACCCGCCGCGCAGTGACAGGGACCGCGGCACCCGCTCCGCTCCGTACTGCAGCAGGAACATGCGTGACGCCTGACCGCCCGTGTCCGTCGTCACGACACGCGCGTTCCCAGGCGCCGAAGTGCTAACAGCACAAGCGCATACACGGCCGCCCCCTCGGGCCACTGCGTGACGATGCGGCCCGTCGACGACGCGAAGTAATTGCTGCCGTCGACCCAGGCGGTACTGCTGATGCGATGCTGCACCCACCGGTTGTACACCGCCGACACGCGCTCGCGCGCATCCACCGTCGACTTGCCCTTCGTCAGGACCCGCCGTATCTGGTGGACGATGAAGTCCGCCTCGTGCTCGAAGTTCGAGACGGTGAGGCCACCGTTGGTGTTCGGCCCGTACATGATGAAGAAGTTCGGGAAACCGGGGACCATCATCCCCGCCAACGCAAACGGGTCAGGACCCCACACGGTGTTCAACGCTGTCCCGTTGCGGCCGGTCACCGCAAGAGAGGCAAGGAATCTCGTCGCAACGTAGCCGGTCGCGAGAACCAGCACGTCAGCCTCCCGCTCCACGCCCTCGCTGTCGATGATCCCGCTGCTCGTGCAGGAGACCACCGCTCGCGGCACCAGATGCACATCGTCGCGTAGAAGCGCCGGATAGAAGTCGCTCGAGACGACGGTGCGCTTGCCGGCGAACGCGTAGTCGGGGGTCAGTGCTTCGGCGAGGTCGGGACGGTCCGCGAACACCTCCGCCACGTACTGCCGGGCCTTGGCCTCCCAGCGTCGATTCATCCTGCTGCCCGGACGGAACACCGCGCCGTGCCATTCCCGGCGCTCCTGACGGACGTAGAGACGAATCCGATTGAGCCGTTGGATGAACGGCCAGGAGAACACCCTCCGTTCCCGCGCGGAGAAGTCGCGATCCCCCTTGGGCAGCACCCAGCCGGGCTGGCGCTGATAGACCGTGACGGAGTGTGCGTGCGGCGCCACCGTCGGCACGACCTGGGCGGCGCTGGAGCCTGTCCCGACCACGGCGACCCTCTTGCCCGAGATGTCGAGCGTCTCATCCCATTCCGCGGTGTGCACGACCTCGCCGCGGAAATCCTCGAGTCCGGGCCACACCGGATATTGCGGCGCCGCGAACAGTCCGACGCACGACACCACGAACCCGAAGCGCTCGCTCTCCCCGGCAGCCGTGCGCACGACGTACTCGCTCGACGCGTCGTCCCACGTCACCGATTCCACCGTCTCCTTGAAGCGGATGGAGCTCATCACGCCGAACGACTCGGCGACATGCTCGAGGTACTCCTGGATCTCGGCGCGACGGACATGCGTCCGGCTCCAGTCGTACGGGGCGAACGAGTAGGCGTAGAGATGCGATGCGGCATCGGTTTCCGCTCCCGGGTACCGGTTGTCCCACCAGGTGCCACCGACGCCTTCGGACCGCTCGAAGATGACGTAGTCGATACCGACCCGCTGCAGTTTGATGGCGACGACGATGCCGGCGAAGCCGGCACCGATGATCGCGACACGGGGTGGGGTTGCTCGCGACATGAAGGCGCCTTTCCGATCTGACTGTACGGCGGTCGTGTCAGACACGTTCGGTCTGAGCGACGAGGTTCAAGAACCTCCGTGTGCGGGGGTGCGTCGGGCGGTCGAGCACCTCTTCCGGAGTGCCCTGCTCCACGACTTTGCCTCCGTCCATGAACACCACCCGGTCGGCGACCTCGCGGGCGAAGCGCACCTCATGGGTCACGACGAGCATCGTCATACCGGCCTCTGCCAGGCGGCGGATCACCTGCAGTACCTCGCCGACCAACTCCGGATCCAGTGCCGACGTCGGCTCGTCGAAGAGCATCAGCTTGGGCTGGATGGCCAGAGCGCGCGCGATTGCCACGCGCTGCTGCTGCCCGCCCGACAGACGGTGCGGCAGGTGGTGGGCGTGCTGTTCGAGGCCGACGTCGCGCAGAAGAGCGAGTGCGAGTTCGGTGGTCTCCGCCTGATCGCGGCCGTAGACCCGCCGCGGGGCGATGCTGATGTTGTCGAGCACCGTCAGATGATCGAAGAGATTGAAGTGCTGGAACACCATGCCGATTCGTGCGTCGGCGCGAGCTTGCGCGAGACGCGACACCGACCGCAGCGTGCCGTCCTTGAGCTCGTAACCGACGTGGCGTCCGTCGACGAGCACCTCTCCGTCGTCGACGTCCTCGAGGTGGTTGACCAGACGCAGCAGGGTGCTCTTGCCGGACCCGCTGGGACCCATGAGCACGACGACCTCGCCCTGCTTCACGTCGAGGTCCACCCCGGTGAGGATCGGACGTCCTTCGTAGGCCTTGTGCACGTTGCGGCACGAGACGAAATCGGTGCCATCGCTCTCATCGTCCGACGACGTCGTCGACTGCCGGGCGATGAGGTCGGCGACACCCGCGGGCGCCGCGGAGGGCGCGGATACTGGTGCCACAGGAGGAGTTTCGTCTGGTGACGGGGCAGCCGCACCGGCCTTCGGGCGGCGGCGGGGGAGACCGATCGCGCGCGCCATGAACCCGGCCTGAGGGGTGGTGGGCCTGTCGAGAGCGAACTTGCGCTCGAGCGCCGACTGGCCGAAGCCCATCACGGTGGTCGCCGCGAGGTACATCGCACCGGCGGCGAGGAAGACCGGGAAGAAGTCGAAGTTCGTGGCGACGATCGTCTGAGCCCGCAGCGTGAGTTCGTTGACGGCGATCACCGACGCCAGCGAGGTGAACTTGAGCATCGAGATGGCGTCGTTGCCGAGTGCCGGCACGATGGCCCGCAGCGCCTGGGGCATGATCACGCGACGCAGGGTCAGCACCGGCCCCATGCCGAGCGAATTCGCCGCCACCACTTGGCTTTTGCCCACGGATTTGATGCCGCCGCGAATGATCTCGCCGGCGAAGGCCGCCTCGTTCATCGTGAAACCGATCATCGCGGTGACCACCGGGCCGAAAGAGACACCCGCGCTCGGCAGCGCGGTGTAGAGAAACACCAGTTGCAGCAGCAGCGGTGTGCCCCGCATCAACCAGGTGTAGAACGCGGCAGGGACCCGCAGCACGGCATGGCGCGATTCCCGCATCAGGGCGAGCAGCAGGCCGAGAACGAGAGCCAATGCCATGGAGACGGCGGTGATCTGGATGGCCACCACCAAACCGCGCCACAGGAACGGGTCGACCAGGTAACGCAGGAATTCGGTCATGTCGACTCCCGATCAGCTGGTGACGACGGCGGGTTGGAGCTCCTGATCAGAAGAGAACCCCCAGCGCTTCATCGCCTTCTGCAGCCCGCCGTCGGCGTACATCTGCCCGAGCGCAGCGTTGAGGCCGTCGCGTAACTCGGTGGCCTTCTTGTTGACTCCGAATCCGAAGTCGAAGTCGGTGGGCAATTGGAAACCGACGGCGAGTTTGTCCGGGTTGCGCTCGGCCAGATAGGCAGCGACACCGGCATCGGTGAGCACGATGTCTGCCTCACCCTGCGCGAGAGCGCTCTGCGCCCGGTCGATGCTCGGGAAGTTCAGCGTCTTCAGCGGAGGCTTGCCCGTCGACTCGCACTCTTTGTTCTGCTTGTCGAAGATCGCGTTCTCGACGGTGCCGACCACCAGCGCGGCCGTGACACCGCAGATGTCGGCTAGGGACTTGATGTTCTTGGGGTTGCCGGCCGCGACGATCGATGCCTCGCCGGCTTTCATGTAGTTGACGAAGTCGACTTGTTTGACGCGCTCCTCCGACGAGTACATCCCGGCCGCGACCAGATCCACCCGGCCGGACTGCAGCGCAGGCACCAGCCCGGCGAAGTCCAACTTGGAGTACGTGGTGCGGAACCCCAGGCATTGCCCGGCGGCGTTGAGTAGATCCGGTTCGATGCCGATGATGTTCGACGGGTTCTTCGGGTCAGACGCCGAGTAGTTCGCCGGCGCCGGGGAGATGCCCACCGTCAGCGTCTTGCCGGCGAGCCCGGGGTACTTGGCCGCGAGCGTGTCACACGTCGACTTGTCGATGGCGAGATCGCTGGTGGCGGCGTTGTTCGCGGATTCCTCCGCCGAGCAGGCGCTCAACCCGATCGCGAGTGCGGTGGCGGCGATGGCCGTGACCACCATCTTGGGAACGTGCACGAGAGCCTCCTCTGGTCCGGATGGATAACCGGTGAACAGCACTGGCTCAGGTATAGAATATAAAATAGTTCGGGTCAAGGAATCGGCGTTACGCCGGTGTGAAATCTGAATCGGCAGCCGGGCGCTCAGTGCGCCAGCGCCGGCACCTTCTGCTTCATCTGGTGACGCAGCTCCGTGAACTCCGCGATCGAACGCGTCGCCACCGTGGCCACCGGCCGCGCGTTGCGACCCGTCGCTTCGGTCTTGCTGACCATCACCACGCTGTCGATGTAGGGCTGGATCGTCGTCGCGTTCTGCACCGTCGCGACGATCACCAGCTGGAAACCGAACTTGCGGAAGGCCTGCAGCGCCTGCTGCGCGAACTGCGGATCCGATTTCGAGAACGCCTCGTCGAGCATCAGCTGCGCGAACACCGGCTTGTTGTCCTGGCTTTCGGGGCTCGCGAGGTTGAAGCTCAGCGCCCCGGCGAGGCAGAACGCCATCAGCTTTTCCTGCTCACCGCCCGAGTTGTCGCCGGCATTGCTGTGCGTGCGGATCAGCTCGTCGGAGGCCACGTCCCACTCCGCGCAGTCGAACGTGAACCGGTTGCGCACATCGAGCGCGTCGCGCGTCCACGCCTTGTCCTCCGGCGCCGTCGACGCCAGCCGATTGCGCAATCGCAGGATGTCGGCGTACTGGTCCAGGATCGCCTGCTTGTCGCCCAGGCCCACCTCGGCGATGCGCCGGCTGATGGCCCGCACGATCTCGGTCAGCTCCGACACCGCGGTCAGGCTGCGCGGCGTGGCACGCAGCGTCAGCCGGGTGCCACGGTTGAACTCGACGGCGCCCAAGCCGGTGTTGACCCGTTCGATCTGTTCGGCGATGCGGCGTGCTTCCTGCTCGGCCACGCGGTGCAGCGTCAGGATCGCGTCCGGTGCCTGCTCGGTGACCAACCGCATCATCCGCTCGTAGGCCTCGGGCAGCTCGCGCTCGTCGATGTGCCGGCACAGCGCGACATAGTCGTGCACGCGCTCGTCGAAATTCTCCGAGTCGTTCGGGATCGCGTCGGGGAACGCGGTGTCGAACGTGTTCAGGATGCGGGCGAGCTCGTCGTAGGACCGTCTGCGGCTCTCGCGGAGTTGCTCGCGTTCCTTCTTGATCGCGCCGAACAGCGCGTCGCGGAACGGTTCCGGGTCGAGCAGCTCGAGGCTGACGGGCAGCTGCGCGGAGTAGCGGGTCAGCAGCTCGGTCAGCGGTTCGCTGACGAACGCCGGCGACAGCCGCTCCTCCAATTCGAGGAGCCGGGTGCGCCGAGTGTCCAGATCGTCGCGTCGGGTCTGGATCGCGCCGCGGCGCGTCATCAATTTCTGGATCTGTGACCAACATTCGTCGGCGCGCGCATTGAGCGCCTCGATGTCGGGGTTGTCGGCCAGCAGCAACTCGTACTGTTCGCGCAACCGCTCGGCGTGCCCGTCGGCGGTCTCGGTGTCGATCTGGCTCCACTGCGGGAACTGCTCGCAGATCGCCTTGCAGGCCGCCGCGCGGTCACGCCATTGCTGGCGCTGGGCGGCGATGTCGTCGGCGGTGCGGCGTGCCTTCTGATAGGCGTCTTCGGCGGCGGCCAGGTCGACGGTGAGCGCGTTGATCTTCGCCGTCACATCACCCTGGTACAGGTACTCCGACTGCTTGAGCGGGCGCCGGTCGTCCTTGATCGCGAGCCGGTCGGAGTCCTTGTAAAGGCCGGTGTCGGTGACCGCGCGGCGGAACCGGGCGAAGACATCGGGGGTGTCGACGCAGGCGTGATCGCCCGCCGCGGTGACGATGTCGACGGCTTCGGCGGCGCACGGATGCGCGGGGTCGACGGCAAAGAGCTTGCCTGCCAGCGTGTTGGACTCCGGCTCCACCGGATCCGCGCCGAGCATCTTCGCCCGCACATGGTGCAGCGCGAGCCGGCCCCGCATGTTCGTCTCGTTGACGAACTGCAGCACCGCCGTCCAGTGCTGGTCGGGCACCATCAGCCGCAGCCCGACGCCGCGCAGCACCTTCTCCACCGCGGTGCGCCACCGGGTCTGGTCGGCGCGCAGGTCCATCAGCTCGGCGACATACGGCAGCTCGGCGGCGTCCACACCGACCGCGGCGCAGATCTGATCGCGCATCAGCAACGCGAACTCGGGCAGCGCCGAGCCGACGTGCTCGACGCGCTTGAGCTCCTTGGCGGCGTCGTCGCGCGTCATGCGCGCGGCCTTCTGCGCGTACTCGGCGTCGGTGGACGCCTCCCGGTTGCGTTCGACCTTGGCGAGCAGTTCGGTGGCCTGCTGCAGCAGTTCTTCGCGCAGATTCCAGAATTCGTCAGCGGTGTCGGGAACGTCGAGATCCTGTGCGGCGAGCATGTCCTCGTAGGCGGCGCGGCGGCGCTCGATCTGCTCGGCCTCGGTCTCCGCGGCCGTCACCTGACTTTGCAGCGGACCGATGTTCGCACTGGTACCGCTGATCTGTGCATTGAGCGAATCCGCTTCTGCCTTGGCCAGATTCAGCGACCGCGTGACATCCTCGTACTCGTTCTCGAGCTGGTCGATCGTGGTGTCGAGTTGGGCGATCTGCGCCGGGCACTGCGCCAGCCGGACGTGATCGGTGTACGCGCGCACCATCGGCAGGTCGACGAGATCGATGATGCCGAGATCGGTGGACTCCGAGGCGTACCGCTGCTGGATCTTCTCGATGTCGCCCAGGATCTTGCGCTTGCGCTGCGCGACGGCCAGCAGTTCGCGGGCCTCCACCAGGGGATCGATCTGCTTGAGCGCCTCGGGAAGACGGGCCAGGCTATCCGGCTCGTCGAGCATGAACTCCCGGACGAACTGCTCCAGGCCGCCGACGCTCTTGAGCGACTTCGCCTTGCCGAGCAGCTGCTGGGCCGCATCGGAGGCGCGGATGCCGATCGTCGCGTACAGCTGCGCCAGATACTGCGACTCGACCTTGGTGGTGAACCGCCAGCCGTTCTCTTTGAACACGCCAGTGTCGAAACGGCCTGCCGCCCAACGATTGCAGACGTCCTCGATGCCGAGATCGCCGTCGCCGAGCACGAACCGGCTCGACGAGTCGTTGCGCGATTCGCCCGTCAGCCACTTGAGCACCAGGCCCGTCACCGTGCGCCCGGAGTCGCTGGCATAGGTCACCGCGACGGCCGACCACGCGGTGCCGTCACCGCGCAGGTACATCACCCGGCTGGTGCCACCGTCGCTGCGCTGACCCCACGCACCACGCACGTACTTGTCCACGGTGCGGCGGCCCGCGCTCGACCCGGCCGCGGTGTTGTCACCGGAGGCGTTGAAGTTGCGTCGGTTGAACGGCAGAAAGCCCAGCGAGATAGCGTCCAGCAGTGAGGATTTGCCGCTGCCCGAGGCGCCGGCGATCAGTGCACCACCCTCGCTGAACGGGATCGAGTGGTAGCCGTCGAACACGCCCCAGTTGATGACCTGCAGCCGGGACAGGTGGAACTGCTCAGTCAAGGGTGACCTCCACGTCGGGGGTGCCGCCGGTGGCCAGCAGTTCGAACTGCTGCTGCAGCTCGGTGATCACGCTGGCCGTCATCACCGCGGTGATCACCGGGCTGATCGTGTAGCTGTCTTCGTCGTCGCGGCTGCGGCGCAGGATCTCCAGGCCCGTCAGCCGGGCGATCGCCGCGTCGATGCGGCCCGTGAACGTGACCGCGTCTCGGTCCACGTCGTTCAGCACACCCGAGAACAGCCCGTGCATCTCCTCGCGTGAGATCAGCACGCTCTGCCCGCCCGCGGCGCGCATCATCTGCGCCAGGTGCAGGGCCAGGATCGAGTCGTAGGTGCCGAGCGGCTCCCGGCGGAGAAGCTTGATGCCCTTGGCGGATTCGTAGCGGGCCTGCTCGACGAACGCCACGTCCGTTCCGTCGACGATGCGCAGCAGCAGGTCGAGCTCGGACAGCCGGACCGACAGCTGATGGCGGTATTCGAGCACCCACGCGTAGATGTCGGCGTCGGACTCGGCGCTGATGTAGCGCCGAGTCAGCAGATGCTGCAGCGCCCAGCAGGCGCGGTCGGGCAGCTCGGAGACGTCGCCGTCGAACCGGGGCCGCCGCTGATGTGGCGGTCGCGCGGTCTGGTCGACCTGCGGCAGGGACGAGAAGTCGATATCGGCGTCGGTGCTCACGGGGCCACTCCCACGGTGATCGGTTCGGTGAAAGTCGCGTTGGGAACGGCGATCTCGCGATCGCGGCCGTCCAGCGAACGGAAGCGGACCGTCGTGGACTCACCGGCCGTCTCTTGCGGCTGCTTGAGCGCCCACGACCACAGCACGATGACGTGACCGAGGTACGCGTTATCGAGTTTGGCGACCGCGTCCGGCAGCGACATCGGCAGCGCGTCGTTGATCATCTCCGCCATCGCCGCGGCGTCGACCTGGGTGGTGAGCGCGGCGAAGCTGGCGAGGTCGACGTCGCCCTCGGCCGGTTTGGCCGGCTTCGGGTTGGACAGGTCGCCGATCTTGAAGCTGAGCGCGCCGACCGAGCTGATCGCATGCCTGGCCAGTGGTAGCTCGAGATCGAGCCGGGAATCGGTGAGCGAGGTCTTCAGCAGGGTGCGCGCGGCGCCGATGGCCTCGTTCAGCTGGCGGGCGATGCCGCGGCTCTGCTCGAGCGTGCCGAACGCGGTGAAGCGTTTGACCCGCTGCGCGCAGCGCTGCTGGATGCGTTCGACCTCGTCGATCTGCTGTCCGACCAGTTCGAAGAAGCCGGCCATCACCCGGCGCAGCGCCGGGTCCAGATGCGGGAGAGCACCGGCGACCGCGGCGACGTCGGCCTCGAACTCGGCGCGCTGGTCGGGGTCGTTGATCATGCGCAGGAAGGCGCGGTGGCTGTCGCGGCCCTGCGAATCCCAGGCCGCCTGGTAGTCGGCGTACATCTGCCGCTGCCGATCCCGGTAGGCGAGGTTGCTGTCGATCGGTTCGTCGAGCGCCGCGGTGGCCTGCTCGATCATCGTGCCGTACTGGCCGATGTCGGTGATCAGGCGTTCCATCTGCAGCGCGATCGCGCGGGCCTCGTCGTAGGCGTCGGTGACGTCCGGTTCGGGTCGTTCCCCGGCCTCGAGTTCGTCGAGCTCACGACGCAGCGTGTCGATCTCGGCTTCGATGCTCTTACGGATCCGGGCGGGATCGTTGCCCACCTTGATCGCTACCTGCTTGAGCCGGCCGGCGATACCGGTGATCGACCCGCCGGTGGCGATGGTGTCCTGGCGGCGCATCCCGCGCAAGAAGTCCAGCGCACGCCGCGCGTCCTGGGTCAGGTAGCAGACGTTCTGATCGGTACGGTCGTCGACGATGCGGTGCAGCCAGCCCTGGCTGGCCCACGACTTGACCAGCGCGAGGCCGGGCTGATCGTCGCCCAGGTCGGCCAGATCACGCTCCAGGCGCACCACCAGCTCGGTCTCGGCGACCACTCCGCCGCTCAGGTGCCGGTCCATCAGCGCCGCGTAAAGGCTCAGGTTGGTGGCCGACAGCAGCCGTACCGTCGGGGATGCCTGCAGCTCGCGGTTGCGCTCGAGCAGATCGGCCGCCGACAGCTGGTCGTCCACGCACCCTCCCTCTCTGTCTCGCTCCGGTGTCTGGCCGGAGGCCCCAACATAGGCCACGGCGCGGACACCGCCGCCGTCCGCGGGGGAGTGTCGCGAGGTTTCCGGCGCGTCGTGTGACGGGTGTGACCAGCGAGATTGTCGGGTCAGGTGGGGGTGTCTTCCAGGCCTCCGACAGGCCGGCCTGGTTGACTGCGTCAGATGACCTCGGCGCGGTGGCACACCCCCGCGATCCGGCTGCTGGGCGCGGCGATCCTGGGCCTGGTGGCCGGCCTTGGTGCGGCTGTCGAGTTCGGGCGGTTCGCCATTCTGATCGGCTGGGACGTCCTCGCGCTGACCTACCTGGTGTGGACATGGTCGGTGCTGTGGCCGTTCGATGCCGAGCAGACCGCATCGCATGCCGAGATCGAGGAGCCGGGCCGCCGCACCGTGTTCGTGTTGGTCCTCGTCGGCGCGCTCGCCAGCCTGGTCGGCGTCGGGCTGCTGCTGGCGAATGCACGGCCCGAACGTCTCGGCGCGGTGGCGCCGTACGTGGCGGTGGGCAGCGTGGTGGTCTCGTGGTTCGCGGTGCACACGCTGTTCGCGCTGACCTACGCGAAGATCTACTTCCGGGAAAAGCCGGTCGGCGGAATCGATTTCAACACTCCTGAGCCGCCCCGCTACAGCGATTTCGCATACGTCGCCTACGCCGTCGGCATGAGCTTCGCGATCTCGGACACCAACCTGACGTCGTCGCGGATGCGCGCCACGGCGCTCAAACACGGTCTGCTGTCGTACCTTTTCGGCTCGGTGATCGTCGCCTCGGTGGTGAACTTGATCGCCGGCGGTCTGTAGGTCAGGCCAACCCGAGGTCGCGCAGCGAGGTGACGGTGTCGCGGATCGTCTCGTCGAGAGGGCGTGGCCGCCAGCCGAGCACCGCCTTCGCCTTGGCGTTGTCGATCTGCGGCCGTGTGCCCGTGGTGTTGTCTTCGGTGCTGACGCCGACCATGCGTGCCAGTTCGCCGAACGTCACCGCGGGCTCGTCGGCGACCACCAGGAAGCGTTCGCCCGCAGCAGCTTCCGTGGTCATCGCGCGCACATGGGCGTCGGCGACATCACGGACATCCACCACGCCGAAGTACTGGCCTGCCGGCAGCGGATCACCGGCGAGCATCGAGCGCACGATCTGCACCGAGGTCGACAGGTGCGGACCGAGCGTCGGCCCGAAGATCCCGGTCGGCACGATCGTCGTCAACTCGAGCTCCCCGCCCTCGCGATCCACGAAGTCCCACGCGGCCCGCTCCGCGATCGCCTTCGACCGGATGTACGCGGTGTTCTCGTCGGCCGGGTCCGTCCAATCCTCCTCGGTCCAGCGTTGGTCCGCGCTCGGGGAGTACCCGACCGCGGCGAACGACGACGTCATCACGACCTGCGCGCACCCCGCGTCGCGCGCATGACGTAACACCCGCAGCGCGCCGTCGCGCGCCGGCACGATGACCTCGTCGTCGGTGCGGGGATTCTGCGCCGGGAACGGCGACGCGACGTGCATGACGACGTCGACTCCTGCGACGGCGTCCGCCCAGCCGTCGTCGGACGTCAGATCGGCATAGGCGAATTCGACTGACGCGGTGGCGGTCTGACGAACGTCGTCGGCACGCTGCGGAGTGCGGACTGCCGCACGGACCCGGTGGCCCTGCGCCAGAAGCTGATTGACGAGGTGACTGCCCACGTAACCGGCGGCGCCGGTCACCAGGACGTCGCTCACTGAGTGGCCAGCCAGTCGGCGAACCGTTGTGTGCCCAGCCGGGCGCCGTCGCCGGTGACCAGGGTGTCGTGGTCGACACGTGCGCCGAAGTAGGTGGCTTCTGCGTCGTCGACGACGGCGTTGTCCTTGCCCTGATGGGCGAGCACCGCGCGCGCCAGATCGGCGAACGTCATCTTCTCCGGACCGCCCACGTCGACGATGCCGCCGGCCGGCGCGCGCTGCGCCGCGTCGGCGACCGCCGCCGCCACGTCTGCGGATGCGATGGGCTGAATGCGGGCCACAGGGGCGCGGAACTCGTCGCCGACCGCCAGCGACCCGACGATGGCCTCGGCGAACTCATGGAACTGCGTCGCGCGCACGATCGTGTACGGCAGCCCCGATTCGGCGACCGTGCGCTCCTGGATGACCTTGGCCCGCATGTAGCCGCTGTCGGTGATGCCGTCGGCGCCGACGATCGACAGCGCGACGTAGTGTTCGACGCCGGCACTCGCCGCAGCCTTGACGAGGTTCGCGGACGACGTGGTGAAGAAGTCGGTCGCCGTATCATCGTCCAGCTGAGGCGAATTCGTGACGTCCACGAGCACCGCGGCGCCGGGCACCGCGTCGTCGAGCCCCTCGCCGGTGAGCACGTTCGCCCCGGTGCGCAGTGATGCGCCGACGACGTCGTGTCCGGCAGCGGTCAGGATCTGCACGACCTGCGACCCGATCATCCCCGATGCGCCTATGACTGAGATCAACATGTCTCCACTGTGGCACCAAAGGGCGGGCCACGGCCCCCGGAAAGTCCGTAGTCTGACGTCCATGACGGCGGTCTTCGTACACGGCAATCCCGAGACCACGGCGATCTGGGGCCCGCTGCTCGCGGTCCTCGGCCGCGACGACGTGGTACTTCTCTCGCCCCCGGGCTTCGGAGCACCGCTGCCCGACGGGTTCGGCGCGACATTCCTGGAGTACCGGGACTGGTTGGAAGCCGAACTGTCGGCGATCGAGGGGCCGATCGACCTCGTGGGCCATGACTGGGGCGGCGGGCACGTCATCAACGCGGTGATGCACCGGCCCGAGCTCGTCCGCAGCTGGGTCAGCGACGTCGTCGGGCTGTTCGACCCGGAGTACGTGTGGCACGACATGGCGCAGGTGTGGCAGACACCGGGAGCGGGCGAGGAGTCGCTCGACGCGATGCTCGGCGGTGACCTGACCGCGCGCACGGATCTGATGGTGTCGCTCGGCATTCCGGCCGACATCGCCGCGCAGATCGCCGAGTACCAGAACGCCGACATGGGCCGGGCCATCCTTGCGCTCTACCGGTCTGCCGCGCAACCCGCGATGGCGGAGGCGGGCCGGGAGTTGCCGCGCCTCGCCGCGCGGCCGGGCCTGTCGCTGCTGGCGACCGACGACGCGTTCATCGGCGCTCACGACAACCGGCGCCGGGCCTCCGAGCGGGCGGGCGCACGCATCGCTGTGCTCGAGGGGCTGGGGCACTGGTGGATGGTGCAGGACCCGCACCGCGGCGCCGAAGCACTGAATTCGTTCTGGGCGACGCTGGATTAGGTGGTGATGAGTCTTCTGATGACGGCTTCTGCGTCGTCGACACCTGTGACGTCGCCGACGCCCTCGCCGGCGTTGATGGGGGCGATGCGGTAGTCGTCGCTTTCGGTCGCCGTGCGCAGTTCGTCTCGCGCCGTAGCGTCGATTTCGTCCTCGCGGGTGTCGTATCGGTCGGTGAAGCTGTTGCGCAGCACGCGTTCTGGCGTGTCCGTCGGCCACGCGTAACCGAAGGCTCTGTCGAACGCGCGGGTCAGGATCGTGTCGGTGGCCTGGGCCGTGATCAGCCGAGCGCGCGCCGCATCGTCGAGGAGCGACTCCCTGCACACCGCGAACGCGGTGCCGATCCACGCTCCGGCGGCGCCCGCGGCGAGCACGTCGTTCACTGCGTGAGCCGAGGCGATTCCGCCGGCGACGAGTACCGGTCTGTCCACGTAGGCGATGATCTGGCCCAGCAGGGGGTGCAGCGGCATGCGGGGTCGGCCGTGGCCGCCGCCCTCCGCTCCGCGGGCGACCAGCACGTCGACTCCGGCGTCTGCTGCCTGTATCGCTTGTTCGACGTCGGCGACTTGGGTGGCCGTCAGCACGCCGGCATCGTGGGCGGCCACCACCCAGGCGTAGTCGTCTCCGAAGCTCACCGACAGCAGCGCGGGCCGCGCATCCAGGGCGGCGTCGAGCAGGGCTGGGTCCTCGCGTACCCGCCAGCCGATCAGGCCGATCCCGAACCGTACGCCGCGAACATGGGGCAGTTCTTTGTGGAGCGTGGAAACCGTTGCGCTGCTTCCCACCCCGATCATGCCGAGCCCGCCGGAGCGGGTGACGGCTGCGGCGAGCTCGCCACCGGCCACCCCGCCCATCGGGGCGTTGAGGATCGGGACGGCGAGATCGAGCATTCCGGTGATCCTAGGCAACCCCGTCGCGCCTAGTGGTAACTTGCATGGGTGCTACAAAATGACGACATCGTCCGGCTCATGGAGGAAAATCTGCTCGCGGTGTTCAACGAGCGTGATGCAGACGCCCGGCTCGCAGTGATCCGGCGCAATTACGCGCCGCACGTCCGATGGTCGGACGCCGAGGAGACGGTCGTGGGTCACGATCGGTTGCACGAGAAGGCGCAGGCTCTCCTCGACGGGCCGCTGGCCGGGCTCGACTTCGTTCAGGCAGGCCCGGTGCACCAGGTGGCCAACATGGGCTACCTGAACTTCGAGGTCTACGCGCCGAGCACCACCGATATGCTGATCGCCGGGTTCGACGTCGCGCTTGTCGAAGACGGCGTGATCGCGCAACTGTTCACCGTGGTGACGCAGGAACCGGCCACGCCCTGAGGGCGATGTCCGCCGCCGCGCGCAGCTGCCGCCGGGTCGCACCGTCGCGGGCGAGAGCTGACAACCCGCGCAGGACCAGGTCGACGTAGTCGGTCAGCGCGGCGACGTCGGCCGATGCGGGCAGGTCGCCGGCCCGCTGCGCACGGCGCAGCCGCCGCGCGATCTCATCGCGTCCCGAATCGCGGCGGGCACGCAGTGTGGGGTCCGAGATGACGAAGCAGCCCGGCGGGTGAGCCGGCCGGGTGTACAGCTCGACCGCCCGGTCGAGCATCGACGTGAAGACCGCGTGCGCGGTGGGCTCCGCCAATGCGGGCGGCACCACCGCGGAGCGTTCGTACAACTCCACCGCGGCGTCGAACAGCGCTTGCTTGTCGCCGAACGTCGCATACAGGCTGGGCGGGCTGATACCCATTGCCGCCGTCAGATCGTTGATCGAGGTGCGGTCAAAGCCCCTGTCCCAGAACAGATGCATGGCTGCCTGCAGCGCGTCTGCGCGATCGAACTTCGGCGGCCGGCCCATCGGACGATCCTATGCACCCAGTCGCACACTCTGCTAGCGTCGTTACTTTAACAAGTGCTACAAAACTCTCGAGAGGGCGCCATGAGCTACGCGATCGTCGGTTCGGGCAACATCGGCTCCGCGGTGGCCGGGCACTTCGCCCGCACCGGAATCGCCGTCGCCGTCGCCGCCTCCCGCGGTCCGGACACCGTCGCACCGCTGGCGCAGCGCCTCGGACCCCACATCACGCCGTCCGAGATCTCCGACGCGCTCGGCGCCGACGTGGTGGTGCTGGCCGTGCCGTTCGATGCGGTGCAGGAACTCGTCGCTCAGGTGCCGGACTGGTCCGGTCGGATCATCGTCGACGCGACGAATGCCATTGACTACACCGACTTTTCGCCGGCGGATCTCGGTGGGCGGGCGTCGTCGGATCTGGTGGAGGAGTGGGCGACCGGCGCCCGCGTGGTGAAAGCCTTCGGGCACACCTGGGCCAAAGTGCTCGCCCACGAGCCCGAGGACGGTCACGGCGGACGGCGGGTGCTGTTCCTCTCGGGCAACGATTCCGCGGCCAATGCCGAGGTCGCGTCCCTGATCGAACGGTTCGGGTTCGAGCCGATCGATCTGGGCCGTAACGATGCGGGCGGGCTGCTGCAGCAGTTCGGCGGACCGCTGACCACCCACAGCTTCATCTCCCAGGCGATCGGCGGAGCTTCACCGGCCGAGATGGACTTGATGTAGGAAGTCGCGCAACGACGTCGGTGGGCGGCCGGTGACGTCGCGCACGGTCGTCGTCACGAAGTCCTGTTCGCCGGCGCTGATGCGTTCATCGAGTGCCGCGAGCACGCCCGCGAACTCCTCCGAGAGTCCGGCCGTGGTGAACTGTGAGGCTCGTTCGGCGGGCGACACGTCGACGTGGCGGATGTGGTGTCCGAGCACTTCCGACAGGATCGCCGCGGCGTCGGCGTAGGACAGTGATTCGGGGCCGGTCAGCAGCAGTTCCTCGCCGACGGGCTCGGGTGCGAGGAGAGCTTCGACGGCGGTCGCGGCGATGTCGTCGGCGTCGATGAAACCCAGACGACCTGCGCCGGTCGCCGTGACGATCTCCCGCGACTCCCGAATGCTGTGGGCCAGTGGGTGGTCGCCGACGAAGTTCTGCATGAACCACGAGGGCCGCAGAACGGTGGCCTCGGAAAACTTGCCGGCGATGACGTCGTGGATCTCGCCCAGCCCGGGCTCCCCCCGCTCGATCGCCGACGAACTCAACAGCACGACCCGACGCACACCCTGGTCTGCGGCCAGCTCGAGGAACGGGCCGACCGTCGACACCGGATCGGCGTCACCGGCCGGGGCGACCAGATAGATCGCCGTCGCGCCCCGGAGCGCCGCGGCGAACGTCGTGGCGTCGGCCCAGTCGAACACAAGGGCGTCCGGGTCGGCCGGGTCTGGCCGCCGGCTTGCGGGGCGGACGTGGCTGCCGCGGGACCGCAGGCCGGCGACGACGGCGGTCCCGGTGTTGCCGGTCGCCCCGGTGACGAGAATCGGATCAGGCATCACGACGCCCCATGCCTGACGCGAGGGCGTCGGCGTCTCCGAGTGCGGCTGCCGCGGCCACCGGGTTCCAGTAGTCGCGGTAGTGCCGCACGCCGTCGACGCCGACGGTGATCACCGCGACGTAATCCATGTGGTAAGTCGAGTTCGACTGCAGCACAATGCCGTCGGCCGAGAACTCCAGAACTGCCGTCTCCGGGTCGAGGGTGTGGTGCCGCTGCCGCTCGGTCACGGTGTCGATGCGCAGCATGGTGCTGTAGTCCCTCAGATAGTCGGCCACGTCGGCACGACTGCGCAGCACTGGATAGCCGGGTGCGGCGAAGGGGAACTCCATCGAACCGTCGGGCGCCCACTGATCGGCGAAGGCGCGCATGTCATTGCGGCGAAGGCTGTCGAGTAGGTCGTCGATCACCCGGTCGGTGTGCGAGCGGCGGTCATCATCGGTCACGGTGCTCCCTGTCATACGAAACGGAACGGTTCCGTCTCGTATAGTATTCCGATCGTGACGGCGAAAGCTAACCTGCGTGCTCAGGTGACAGACGGGATCGTCGAGGCAGTCCTGGACGAACTCGCTGACGTGGGCTTCGGCCGGCTCTCGATGGACGGTGTGGCCCGCCGAGCCCGAGCCGGCAAGGCCGCCCTGTACCGGCGGTGGCCGTCGAAGCAGGAGATGGTGCTCGACGTCGTGGCTGGGCTCAGCGTTCCGGCGGCCGCGACCGTGCCATCGGATGACCTGGTCGCCGACGTCACCGCGCTCGTCGCCGGTGTCGATGCGTGGCTGAGCGAGGTCCGGATGTCCCGCATCCTGCCCGACCTGCTCGCCGAAGCGATGCGTAACCCTGAGCTGGCGGACGCGCTGACTCGTCGTGTCGGAACCGCCCGCCGAGGCTACGGGCAGGCCGTGATCGACGCGGCAATTGCTCGCGGCGAGGTCTCCCCGGATGTCGACAGCGAGTACGTGTTGGATCTGGTTGCCGCGCCGGTGTTCTGGCGGATCTGCGGGCGCCGGGAGCAGACGGGACCCGCGTTTGTCGACCGGGTGGTCGACTCAGCGCTGCACGCGCTGGGCGTCAGCGCACGATGATCGTGTGGTCGGTGCGGGGGACCAGCTCTCCGATGACCGGGGCACCCGGGATCTCGCCGGCGATCAGGAGGCCGCCCGAGGTCTGCGCATCGGCCAGCAGCAGCGCTTCGTCCTCGCTGACCGAGAGCTCGATGTGCGGACGAACCCAGTCCAGGTTGCGTCGCGTGCCGCCGCTGACATACCCATCCCGCAAGGCTTCCCGCGCGCCATCGAGATACGGCACCGCCGCCGCGTCGAGCACCGCCGTCACCCCACTGGCCCGCGCCAGCTTGTGCAGGTGCCCGAGCAACCCGAAGCCCGTCACATCGGTGGCGCAGCGCACCCCGGCATCCAAGGCCGCCTGCGATGCCTCGGCGTTCAGCGTCGTCATCGTCTCGATCGCGTGCTCGAAGCGCTCGCCGGTGTTCTTGTGCCGGCTGTTGAGCACCCCGATGCCCAGCGGCTTCGTCAACGACAGCGGAACCCCGGCGACCCCGGCGTCGTTGCGCAGCAACCGGTCCGGGTCCGCGATACCCGTGACCGCCAGACCGTACTTCGGCTCGGGATCGTCGACGCTGTGCCCGCCGGCCAGATGGCAACCCGCCTGCACGCACACGTCCATGCCGCCGCGCAGCGTCTCGGCGGCCAGCTGGAACGGCAGCACGTCGCGCGGCCAGCCCAGCAGGTTGACCGCCACCACCGGCCGGCCGCCCATCGCGTACACGTCCGACAGAGCGTTCGTCGCCGCGATCCGACCCCAGTCGTAGGGGTCGTCGACGACGGGGGTGAAGAAGTCCGTCGTCGCGATCAGCGCGGTGCCGCCCTCGATACGCACCGCGGCCGCGTCGTCACCGTCGTCCAGGCCAACGAGCAGCTCGCCGAGCGGATTCACCGGCGTCTGTTGCTGGAGTCCGCGGACCACCTCTTCCAGCTCACCAGGGGGGATCTTGCAGGCACATCCGCCGCCGTGGGCGTACTGCGTGAGCCGGTGCGTCATGGCGTCCATGCTGCCCTGCCATGATGGACAGGTGGCTCAGGGAGGCGTATCCGGTCTGGTGACCGGCCCGATCTTCAAAATCGCTGAGCGGCAGTTCCTGTCGCTGGCGGGTTCGATTCCCGTCCGCCTCCGCCATTTCCCGTGCGATTTCGGCGTGTTCGTCGTCGCTGAGCGCAGACAACCACGCCGAAATCGCCGACATGAGTGACCCGCGCCGGCGGGTGCCGCGCACCGACGCCGTGCTCGCCGACCCGCGACTCGTCGCGGCGGCCCAGACTCTGGGTCGCGTGCTGGTCAAGAGCGTGGTCAACGAGGCGCAGCAGCGTGCCCGCGCCGGGGAGATCGACCCCGAGCAGGTCGCCGACCACGCCGTCGCATCGTTGCCGTCGAGCGCGGCCACGTTGCGGCCCGTCATCAACGCGACCGGCGTGGTCGTGCACACCAACCTGGGCCGCGCCCCGCTGTCGCGGGCTGCGATCGACGCCGTGACCACCGCCAGCGGCGCCACCGACGTCGAGTTCGACCTCGCGACCGGCCGCCGGGCCCGCCGCGGCAGGGGCGCGCTGGCCGCATTGGCCGCCGCGGTCCCCGCCGCCGAGGCCGTGCACGTCGTCAACAACAACGCCGCCGCGCTGCTGCTGACTGCGATGACGCTCGCCCCCGGCAGGGAGATGATCGTCAGCCGCGGAGAACTGATCGAGATCGGCGACGGCTTCCGGCTGCCCGAGCTCATGACGTCCACCGGCGCCCGCATCCGCGAGGTCGGCACCACCAACCGCACGCACCTGCGCGACTACGCCGACGCGATCGGCCCCGACACCGGCTTCATCCTCAAGGTGCATCCGTCGAACTACCACGTCAGCGGCTTCACCTCGACGGTCTCGGTGCGCGAGCTCGCCACCCTCGACTCTCCGCTGGTGGTCGACATCGGTTCGGGTCTGCTGAGCCCGCATCCGCTGCTGCCCGACGAACCCGATGCCGCGACCGTGCTGCGTCACGGCGCCGACCTGGTGACTGCGAGCGGGGACAAGCTGCTCGGTGGTCCGCAGGCCGGGCTGCTGTTCGGTGGCTCCGAGTTGATCGAGCGGCTGAGCCGCCACCCCGCAGCCCGCGCGCTGCGCGTGGACAAGCTGACGCTGGCCGCGCTGGAGGCCACGCTCGTCGGGCCGCCGCCGCCCGTCACGCAGGCGCTGACCGCGGACGTTTCCGAGTTACGGGCCCGGGCTTCCTCGTTGGCGGCTCAGCTGCCCGGCGCGGAGGTCGTCGACTGCGTGTCCGCGGTGGGCGGCGGTGGCGCGCCGGACGTCGAATTACCCAGTGTCGCAATCGCTCTCCCTGAGCAGTACGCGGTGGCTTTGAGGACCGGCGAGCGTGCGGTGGTCGGACGTATCGAGGACGGCCGCTGCCTGCTCGACCTACGGACCGTTGCGCCCGAGGACGATGCGGCGCTTCTGGAGGCCGTGCGGTCATGTTCGTCGTAGCAACGGCGGGACACGTCGACCACGGCAAATCGACTCTGGTGGAACGCCTCACGGGCATGTGGCCCGACCGGCTCGCCGAGGAACAGCGCCGCGGCCTGACCATCGACCTTGGTTTCGCGTGGGCAGACATCGACGGCCGCGAGATCGCCTTCGTCGACGTCCCCGGCCACGAACGCTTCGTCGGGAACATGCTCGCCGGCGTCGGACCCGTCCCCGCCATCATGTTCGTCGTCGCCGCCACCGAGGGCTGGATGCCACAGTCCGACGAGCATGCCGCCGCGCTGCGCGCCCTCGGCGTGCAGCACCTGCTGGTCGTGATCAGCAAGGCCGACCTCGCCGACCCCACGTCTGCCATCGACCAAGTGCGACAGCAGCTTCCCGCCGCGACGATCGTGCTCGGCACCGAGATCGACTCGGTGCGAAGAGAGCTCGTGACGCTGACGGATCGGCTACCGGCGCCGGATATCGACGCCGACGTGCGGCTGTGGGTGGACCGGTCGTTCACGGTGCGCGGGGCCGGCACCGTCGTCACGGGCACGTTGGCCGCGGGCACAATCCGCGTCGGGGACGACCTGGTGCACAACGGCCGCCGCGTCACCGTGCGCGGCGTGCAGTCCCTGGGCCGAGACCGGTCCGAGGTCGCCGCGGTGGCCCGCGTGGCGGTCAACCTGCGCGGCGTCGACCACCACAGCGTCACGCGCGGTGACACCCTCTGCACTCCGGACGCCTGGCGCGACACTCGCGAAATCGACGTCGCGCTGCGTGCAGCCGGGAAACTGCAGCAGCAGTTGGTGCTCCACATCGGCTCCGCCTCGATGCCCGTGCACGTGCGACCGCTGGGTGACCACGGGGCCCGGCTGCGACTGCCGCGTCCGCTGCCTCTGCGCATCGGCGACATCGGGCTGCTGCGCGACCCCGGTGAACACCGCATCGCCGCCGGGGTCGAGGTGCTCGACGTCGCACCACCGGCGTTGCGCCGCCGCGGCGACGCCCGCGCCCGGGGTGCCGAACTCGCCACTGGGCGGGTCTCTCCGCCGGTGTGCGCACGCGGAAACGATCTGCGGGCCATGGGTTTCGAGCCTGAAGGCGAGCGGGTGGGGGAGTGGGTGGTCGACGGGAGATGGTGGGCAGATCAGCGTGAGCAGCTGGTGACCGCGGTGGCGCGCTGGTCAGCCACGCATGACATCGCCGCCGGCATGCCGACCGAGGAACTGCGGCGCGACCTCGAGCTGCCCGCCATCGAGCTCGTGACCGCGCTGGCCGAGGGCACCGGCCTCGCCGTCGCCGACGGGCGGATCCGCACGCCCGGCGCCGCGCTGCCCGATCGCGTGGAGAAAGCCGTGTGCACGCTCGAGGAGTGGCTGACCGCCGAGCCGTTCCGCGCGCCCGACGCCGACGAGCTCGCCGAACTGCGCCTGGGGCCAAGGAGCTGGCGGCCGCGGTGCGGGCAGGCCGGCTGGTCAAGATCGCCGACGGCGTGGTGCTCCGCCCGCAGGCCTATCAGCGTGCGGCCGAGGTCCTGGCCGGTGTGCCGCAGCCGTTCACCGTCGCCGACGCCAAACGTGCGTTGGGCACTACCCGGCGCGTCGCCGTCCCCCTGCTCGAGGCGCTCGACGCGCGCGGGGTCACCCGACGCCGTCCCGACGGGACGCGCCTTCTGACTCGCTGACGTTTTTGTGCGTCGCCCGCAGAGAGCCGGGGTGGGCCTTGGCGCTCGGATCCTTGCGGGTCTTGGCCAGGCTCGCGATGGTGGTGATGGCCAGGATCGCGATGATCACCACCAGGCTCAGATAGGTGTTCACCTCGGGGATGTTCGGGTTGATGTCGACGTGGCCCCAGTGCAGCACCAGCTTCACGCCGATGAACGCCAGGATGATCGACAGGCCCGTCGACAGGTACACCAGGCGGTCCAGCAGACCCTTGACCAGGAAGAACAGTGCGCGCAGACCGAGCAGCGCGAACGCGTTCGCGGCGAACACGATGAACGGCTCTGACGTGACACCGAACACCGCGGGGATCGAGTCCAGCGCGAACAGCAGATCCACGCTGCCGATCGCGATCAGCACCGCGAGCAGCGGGGTGGCCATCTTGCGGCCCTGGCTGCGGGTCAGCAGCTTCCCGCCGTCGTAGTCGTCGCTCAGCGGGAGGAACTTCCGCGTCGCCTTGATCATGATGTTGTTTTCGACGTCGGGGTCCTCGTCGCGGTGCCGGAACAGCTGCACCGCCGTGAAGATCAGCAGGATGCCGAAGATCAGGAACATGAACGAGAACAGCGACAGCAGCGTCGCGCCGACCGCGATGAATATCGCGCGCATGATCAACGCCAGGATGATGCCGAACGTCAACACCTTGTGCTGATGCTCCTCGGGCACCGCGAACGTCGCCATGATGATCACGAACACGAAGAGGTTGTCGACCGACAGGCTCTTCTCCACGATGTAGCCGGCGAAGTACTGCGTGCCGAAGTCGGTCCCGTAGGTGGCCATGAACCACACCCCGAACGCGATGGCGACGGCGATGTAGAACACCGACCACGCGGTGGCTTCTTTGAATCCGACGCGGTGGGGGCGAACCGCGGCCAGGATCAAGTCGACGGCGAGCAGGGTGACGATCAGACCGATCGTCACCCCCCAGGTCAGAAGGCTGATCTCGAGCATGCACCCTTTGTACAGGAGGTTCCAAGGTTAACCTCCAGTTCACGGGGTAGTCCCCGCTTGCCAACCGGCACGACCGGCGGTTGGATCGGTGGGGGCGCGGGCGAAGGAGGCGGTGGGTGGATTTCAAGAAGCTGTTCGAATCCTGGCCTGTGTACCGGCAACTCACCGGCGACGACAAGCTCGGCCGCGGCCACGCCGCCCAGTCGCGGCGCTCGCTGACGCTGACCCCGCGCACCGCCGAAGCCGACCACGTCGCGCACTCGGTGTGTCCGTTCTGCGCCGTCGGCTGCGCGCAGAAGGTGTACGTCAAGGACGAGAAGGTCGTCCAGATCGAGGGCAACCCCGACAGCCCGATCTCGCGCGGCCGGCTGTGCCCGAAGGGCTCGGCCAGCAAGCAGCTGGTGACCGGGCCGCAGCGACTGACCAAGATCCGCTACCGCGCGCCGTACGCGACCGAATGGCAGGACCTCGACCTCGAAACCGCGATGGACATGGTCGCCGACCGGGTGCTCGATGCCCGGGAGAAGGGCTGGCAGCAGTTCGACTCCGACCGCAACACGCTGCGCCGCACGATGGGGCTGGCCAGCCTCGGTGGCGCCACGCTCGACAACGAAGAGAACTACCTGATCAAGAAGCTGTTCACCGCGCTCGGCGCCCTACAGATCGAGAACCAGGCGCGCATTTGACACAGCGCCACGGTTCCCGGTCTGGGGGCCTCCTTCGGTCGCGGCGGGGCGACGGACTACCAGCAGGATCTCGCCAATTCCGACTTCATCGTCATCATGGGGTCGAACATGGCCGAGGCCCATCCCGTCGGCTTCCAGTGGGTGATGGAGGCGAAGTCGCGCGGCACGCAGGTCGTCCACATCGACCCGCGGTTCACCCGCACCAGCGCGCTGGCCGACCGGCACGTGCCGCTGCGCGCGGGCAGTGACATCGCGTTCCTCGGCGGGGTGATCAACTACATCCTGTCCAACGAGCTCGACTTCCGGGAGTACGTCACCGCATACACCAACGCGTCGTTCCTCGTTGACGAGGGCTTCCAGGACACCGAGGATCTCGACGGGTTGTTCTCCGGATACGACGAGGCGACGGCGTCCTACGACCCCGAGACGTGGCAGTACCAGAACACCGACGCCGAAGGCGGCGGTGCAGAGGCCAAGGAGCACGCGTCACCGGATCAGCAGGGCTCCGGCGGCGCACCGATACAGGGTGCCGCCGATATCCCGTCCGACCCCACGCTGCAGGACCCGCGCTGTGTGTACCAGGTGCTCAAGCGGCACTACGCCCGCTACACCCCCGAGATGGTCGAGCGGGTGTGCGGCGTGCCGGCCGCGCAGTTCCTCGACGTCGCGCGGCAGTGGACGTCGGCGTCGGGTCGCGAAAAGACCGCGGCACTGGTGTACAGCGTGGGCTGGACACAACACACGTTGGGCGCGCAGTACATTCGCGCCGGAGCGATCATCCAGCTCCTGCTCGGCAACATCGGCAGGCCGGGCGGAGGGGTGTTCGCCTTGCGCGGGCACGCCAGCATCCAGGGCTCCACCGATGTGCCGACGCTGTTCAACCTGCTTCCGGGCTACCTCGCGATGCCGCGGGCCGGACAGGAGACCCTGGCCGACTACGTGGACGCCATCACCAGTCGCAACCAGAAAGGCTTCTGGCACAACGCCGATGCCTACATGGTGTCGCTGCTCAAGGAGTACTGGGGCGACGCGGCCACGCCGGAGAACGACTTCTGCTTCGACTACATGCCGCGCATCAACGGCGACCACGGCACCTACCGCACCGTGATGGACATGGTGGACGGCAAGGTGTTCGGCTACTTCCTGCTCGGGCAGAACCCCGCCGTCGGCTCCGCGCACGGCAAGCTGCAACGCCTCGGCATGGCGAATCTCGACTGGCTGGTGGTGCGCGACCTCGTCGAGATCGAGAGTGCGACGTTCTGGAGAGACGGGCCGGAGATCGAGACCGGCGAGATCAGCCCCGAGACGTGCCGCACCGAGGTGTTCCTGTTCCCGGCCGCCTCGCACGTGGAGAAGGCCGGCACCTTCACCCAGACCCAACGCATGCTGCAGTGGCGCGAGAAGGCGGTCGAGCCGCCGGGCGACGCCCGCTCAGAGCTGTGGTTCTTCTACCACCTCGGCCGTATCCTGCGCGAAAAGCTCTCCAGCTCAACCGATGAGCGCGATCGACCGCTGCTCGACCTGTCGTGGGACTACCAGATGGAGGGCGACGAACCCTCCGGTGCGGACGTGCTGCGTCGGATCAGCGGCGTCGACCTCGCCACCGACCGCGCCGTCAGCGGCTACACCGAGCTGAAGGCCGACGGGTCGACGATGTGCGGCTGCTGGATCTACAGCGGCGTGTATGCCGACGAGGTGAACCAGGCCGCTCGTCGCAAGCCGCACACCGAGCAGGGCCCCTACGACAACGAGTGGGGCTGGACGTGGCCTGCGAACCGCCGGGTGCTGTACAACCGGGCGTCGGCCGACCCGGCCGGCAAGCCGTGGAGCGAGCGCAAGAAGCTGGTCTGGTGGGACGCCTCTGCCGGCGAGTGGACCGGTTACGACGTACCGGATTTCGAGAAGACCAAGCAGCCGGATTACCGGCCGTCTCCGGATGCGGTCGGCGTCGAGGCGCTGCGCGGTGACGACCCGTTCGTCATGCAGGCCGACGGCAAGGGTTGGCTGTTCGCGCCCAATGGTGTGCTGGACGGCCCGCTGCCGACCCACTACGAGCCGCACGAATCGCCGGTGCGCAATCCGCTGTACCCGCAGCAGGGCAATCCGGCGCGCAAAGTGTATGGGCGCGAAGACAATCCGTCGAACCCGTCGTGGCCTGATGCGCACGGTGAGGTGTTCCCGTTCGTGTTCACCGCAGCGCGGCTGACCGAACACCACACCGCGGGCGGCATGAGCCGGCAGCTGCCGTATCTGGCAGAGCTACAGCCCGCGCTGTTCGTCGAAGTCTCGGCGGCGCTGGCGGCCGAACGTGGCCTGAGACACATGGACTGGGCGCACGTGGTGACCAGCCGCGCGGCCGTCGACGCCCGGGTGTTCGTCACCGAACGCATGCGACCGCTGCGCGTGGACAACCATGTGGTGCATCAGATCTGGATGCCCTACCACTGGGGCGGCTCCGGGCTGATCGACGGTGACGTGGTCAACGACCTGTTGGGTGTGGTCGCTGATCCGAACGTCTTCATCCAGGAGAGCAAGGTCGCCACATGCGACATCCAACCGGGGCGACGACCACGCGGCCCCGCGCTGCTGGAGTACCTCGCGGCCTATCGCGAACGGGCAGGGATCACCAAGGCCACCGGCACCGATCTGGACACGGTGCACATCTCTCCCGATCACACGGAGGAAACACCATGAGCGGCAACAGTTTCTACGGTCCGCTGCACGATCCGGCGGGTGATGCGGGCTACGACGACGAACACCCGCCGCGGGTCGGGTTCTTCACCGACACATCGGTGTGCATCGGCTGCAAGGCCTGTGAGGTGGCGTGCAAGGAGTGGAACGACGTGCCCGTCTCCGGTGAAGGCGACGGGTTCAATCTGCTGGGCATGTCGTTCGACAACACCGGAAACCTGGGTGCCAACTCGTGGCGGCACGTGGCGTTCATCGAGCAACCGGGCAAACCGCCGGTCGATCTGGGCATGCCCGAGGTCACGCAGAAGGCCGTCGAGATGGTGGGGGAGCTGCCCGACTTCCGATGGCTGATGGCGTCCGATGTCTGCAAGCACTGCACGCACGCCGGCTGTCTGGACGTGTGCCCGACCGGTGCGCTGTTTCGCACCGAGTTCTCGACCGTCGTTGTGCAGCAGGACATCTGCAATGGCTGCGGCTACTGCGTTTCCGGCTGCCCGTATGGCGTGATCGAGCGACGGGAAGGTGACGGCAGAGCGTGGAAGTGCACGCTCTGCTACGACCGCCTGCATGACGGGCTCGAGCCGGCCTGCGCCAAGGCATGCCCGACCGACTCCATCCAGTTCGGTGTGCTCGACGAACTCCGCGAGCGTGCCGCGCAACGCCTCGATGCGCTGCACGAGCGCGGCGTCACCGATGCGCGGCTCTACGGCGAATCACCCGACGACGGCGTGGGTGGCGACGGGGCGTTCTTCCTGCTGCTCGACGAACCGGAGGTGTACGGGCTGCCGCCCGACCCGGTGGTGCCCACGCGCGACGCCGGGGCGATGTGGCGTTACGCGGGTATGGCCGCTTCCGCGCTCGTCGGCATCGCGGTGTCGGCGTTCGTCGGGAAGCGGACCTGATGCGCGAAAAGCTCAGCGACACAGACGCGTCGGACCGCAACGCACAGACGCGGCACCGCCGGGGTGGACGCGAGGACATGGCGGTACCGCCGGCGGAGTTCCGCTCGTACTACGGCAGGCAGATCCTCAAGACGCCGGTGTGGAACTGGATGATCGCGGCGTACCTGTTCAGCGGCGGACTCTCGGCAGGCTCGGCGATGCTGGGCGCCGGAGCCGACCTGACCGGCCGCACCGAGTTGCGTCGTGTGTCGCGCCTCGGGGCGCTGGTGAGCCTGCTGGCGAGCATGTACTTCCTGATCGGGGATCTCGGCCGCCCTGAGCGGTTCCATCACATGCTGCGGGTCGCCAAGCCGAGTTCGCCGATGAGCATGGGTACCTGGATTCTCGGCGCCTACGGTCCGGGCGCGGGGCTCGCGGCCGCCGCCGAGCTGATGCCGTCCCGGTTGCGGCGCTCGCGGCTGGGCAGGCTGCTGACGTGGGCGGCGCGACCGGCGGGCTTGGAAGCCGCCGCGGTCGCCCCCGCGGTGGCGTCGTACACGGCAGTCCTGTTGTCGCAGACAGCGGTTCCGGCCTGGAATGAGGCGCACCCGTACCTGCCGTTCGTGTTCACCGGCTCAGCGGCCGCCAGCGGAGCGGGTTTGGGCATGCTGGCCGCGCCGGTGTCGCAGAGCGGGCCCGCGCGGCGGATGGCTGTCGCCGGGGCGGCTTTGGAAGTGGCCGCGTCACGCACCATGGAGCGCAAGCTCGGGCTGGTCGGGGAGGCCTACACCACCGGCCGGCCGCATCGCTTGCGGCAGGCGTCGGAAATCCTCACCGTCGGCGGCGCTCTCGGTGCCGTGGTCTCCGGGCGGCGACGCTGGGCCGTCGCCGCCTCGGGTGCCGCCCTTCTCGCGGGCAGCGCTCTGCAACGCTTCGGGGTGTTCGAGGCCGGCGTGGCGTCGACCCAGGACCCCAAATACGTGGTGGTGCCGCAGCGGGAACGCTTGGCGCAGCGAGAGGCGTAGAGCGTCGCGAATGTGCGTCCTGATACGGCCTTCGCCGCGTGTCGCGGATGGCATCGCACAGTCGGGGCACACTCACGGCGGGGCGTAGCGTGAACCGATGACCTGGACATTGGATCCTTCCCACGGCGAGCTGCTACTGACCACCGGGGTCACCGGACCGGCGTCGGCGGTGGGACACCGGCTGACGATCGCGATGACGGACTGGCAGGCAACGGTCACCTGGTCGGGTGACCAGCCGTCGGCGGTGGAGCTGACCGTCGAGGTCGACTCGTTGCAGGTGGTGCGCGGCGACGGCGGAGTCAAGGATCTGTCAGGTGTGGAGAAGTCGCTGGCCCGCTCCAATGCCCTGAAGACGTTGGACGCGAAGCGATTTCCGCAGATCCGGTTCTCGGCCGACCAGATCGTCACGGCCATCGACGGGGGCTACCAGCTGAACGGCACCCTCGACATCCACGGCACGTCACGGCCGAGGTCGGTCGACCTTCGGGTGAAGGATCTGGGCTCGGCGTGGCGGATGACGTGCGACGCCTCGGTCAGCCACGCCGAGTTCGGCGTCAAGCCCTACTCGCTGATGATGGGCGCAGTGAAGGTGGCCGACGAGGTGGTCGTGTCGTTTCGGGCGGAGCATCCGAAGGGCTGACGCGACGAGTGTGATCTGCGCGACGTGATTTGCGGACCAACCCTCCCCCAGGGGTAGAGTTCAGCGAGGCCCGTTTCCATGCTCCATGCTCGCGGGCCCTTCTGAGCGGTTCGAAAGCCGGCTCCAGACATAGCTTTCCGCTTCGCGAAAGGACCGCCGATGAGTGCTGCGCCGGAAACGTCGACGCCCCAACAACAGCAGTCTGTTCTGGTGGCGGTGCGATCGCCGCGTCGTCTCCGCACCGAGGTCTTGGCTGGTCTCGTCGTGGCGCTGGCGTTGATCCCCGAGGCGATCTCGTTCTCCATCATCGCCGGCGTCGACCCGCGAGTCGGCCTGTTCGCGTCGTTCACCATGGCCGTCACCATTGCCATCGTCGGCGGCCGACCCGCGATGATTTCTGCCGCGACCGGTGCCGTCGCACTCGTCGTCGCACCGCTGGTGCGCAGCCACGGGCTCGACTATCTGATCGCCGCCGTGATCCTGGCGGGCGTGCTGCAGATGGTGTTCGGCGCGTTGGGCGTCGCTCGCCTGATGCGATTCGTGCCGCGCAGCGTGATGGTCGGCTTCGTCAACGCGTTGGCGATCTTGATCTTCCTCTCGCAGATGCCGCACCTGCTGGGCGTGCCCTGGCTCGTCTACCCGATGGTGGCCGTCGGCATCGCCGTGATCGTCGCGCTGCCGAAGCTGACGACCGCGATACCCGCGCCGCTGGTCGCGATCGTCGCCCTGACTGCGGCGGCCGTCGCGACCGGGTGGCACGTTCCCACGGTCGGCGACGAAGGGCAGTTGCCGTCGAGCCTGCCCAGCCTCCTGATGCCCGACATTCCGCTCACGGTGGACACCCTGCGGATCATCGCGCCGTACGCCCTGACCATGGCACTGGTGGGACTGCTCGAATCGCTGATGACCGCGAAGCTGGTCGACGACATCACCGACACACACTCGAACAAGTCCCGCGAAGCCGTCGGGCAGGGCGTGGCCAATGTGGTGACCGGATTCTTCGGCGGCATGGGCGGTTGCGCGATGATCGGTCAGACCATGATCAACGTCAAGGTCAGCGGTGCGCGCACGCGCATCTCCACGTTCCTGGCCGGTTCGTTTCTGCTCGCGTTGGTGGTCGGTCTCGGCGACGTCGTGGCGCGCATCCCGATGGCAGCTCTGGTCGCCGTCATGGTCATGGTGTCCGTCGCCACGCTGGACTGGCACAGCATTCACCCGAAGACGTTGCGCCGCATGCCCAAGAGCGAGACCTTCGTGATGCTCGCGACCGTCGCTGTCACCGTCGCCACCGACAACCTGGCCTACGGGGTGGCGGTCGGCACTCTGGCGGCCATGGTGCTGTTCGCGCGCCGGGTGGCGCACTTCACCGAGGTCGACACCGTCGAGACCGACGCCGACGACACCAAGGTCTACGTCGTGACGGGGGAACTGTTCTTCGCGTCCAGCAACGACCTGGTGTACCAGTTCGACTACGCCGGTGACCCGGACAACGTCGTCATCGACATGAGCAAGGCGCACATCTGGGATGCGTCGACCGTCGCGACGCTGGATGCCATCACGACGAAATACGCTGCGAAGGGCAAGACGGTCTCCATCATCGGGATGAACGACAACAGTGCGGAGCGTCATGCGCGGCTGTCGGGGCAGCTGACCGGAGCACACTGAATGAGCGGCGAGGTGTGGCAGATCGGAGAAGTGGCAGCGCGAACGGAGCTGTCCATCAAGACGATTCGGCATTACGACGAGGTCGGTCTGGTGGTTCCGTCGGCCCGCTCTGCCGGCGGGTTCCGGCTCTACACCATTGACGACGTCGACCGTCTGCTCGCGATCCGGCGAATGAAGCCGCTGGGCTTCACTCTCGACGAGATGCGGCAACTCCTCGAGGCGCTTGACGTCGTCACCTCTGACGGCGCGAGCGCGGTGGAGTTGAGCACAGCGAGGGCCTACCTTGCCGCCTGCCATGCGCGCGCTGTGAAGGCGTGCGACGACCTGACGCGGCAGTTGAGCTACGCCGAAGAGCTCACCGAGCAGCTCGCCGACTTCTCGCACTAGGTCGCGCGAGTGTGCGGGGGATACGGCCTCAGCGGCGTGTCGCGGATGGCTTTGCCCAGTCGCGAAGGGGTTACGTCGCGGCGGGCGGTGGCTTCCTCTCGGTGATCAGCTTCTCACCGCTTTCGTAGTCGTCGTCGGCGTTGTAGGTGAGCACACCCACGGTCGCACCGTCGGAGGTGTACCAGACCGTGAAGCCGTCCTCGTGCTCGACGAACGTGCTCTCGTCGTACCCGTCGCCCCACGCGGCGTACTTGACGTCGGCGTCGCCGATGGTCGTCCAGAAGCCCGGTACGTCAGACCAACTGGCGTCCTTGCCCGCCGCCGACGTGCCGGCGATCTTGCCTTGCGACTCGGCATCGAACCAGTGCTCGACCGCCAGTGCCCGGCCGGCGGCCGTGTTGACGGCGAACGCAACGTCACCCGCGGCGTACACGCCGTTGACGCTGGTGCTCATGTCCGCCTGGACCGGGACCCGCGACTGCTCCAAGGAGATCCCGAGGCTCTCGGCGAGGCTGCTGTTGGGCGTCACGCCGGTGGCGGCCAGCACCAGGTCAGCATCGAGCGTGGTGCCGTTGTCCAGATGCACGGCGCCGTCGTCGACAGCGGTCACCTTGACGCCACCGAGATACGTGACCCCTGTCGCTTCGACAAGCGCCGTGAGCCGCCGGCCCGCCTCGTCTCCGAGCCGCTTCTGCTGCGGGACCTCATCGGGCGCCACCAACGTCACCGAAAGCCCGCGGCTGGCAAGCGATGCCGCCGCCTCACAGCCGATGAAACCCGCGCCGATCACCACGGCGGAACGCGCCGAGCTCGCTGCATCCCGCAACCGCCGGCCGTCGTCGAGAGAACGCAACTGCAGAACGCGCTCGCCGCCGGGAACCGACAGCGGCACCGGGCTGGCGCCGGTTGCCAGCACGAGGGCGTCATAGCTGTACGAAGTGCCGTCGACGGTGACCGTCCGGGCAGCGGTGTCGATGTTCTCGACGGCGGTACCGAGGGTGAGATCGATGTTGCGTTCGGTGAACCACTCGGCGGGATGGAGGGTGACGTCCTCGGTCTCACCGCGCAGGAAGTCCTTGCTCAGTGGAGGTCGGTCGTAGGGGTGGCTGACGTCGGCGCTGACGATGCGCACCGGGGCGTCGGGCCGCTCGGAACGGTAGGCCTCGGCAGCGCTGAGTCCCGCGGGGCCGCTGCCGATGACGAGTAAGCCATGATCGGACATGGCGGCGGCATACCCGCCGCGCGTGCGCCTACACCCCGTGACGTCGGCGGGTCACAAAGACGTCAGGACGGCCTGCCAGAACAGATGCGCCACGGCGTCGTTCACGAATTCGCTGTGGGCGCCCGAGAGCCGGTCGCCGCCCGTGATGACGGAATTGCCGTCGGTGTTGTAGATGCCGCCGCGGACGAAGCCGTACTGGTGCCGGACATCGTCGACGATCGGCAGGTCTTCCGAAGACTCGGTGCCCTGGATGCCGTAGCTGCCGATGCCGCCCCACTTCGGCGGGCCTTCGGCACCCAGGGTGGGATCGCCACCGAGGCGGGCGCCGAGCGGGTACCAGACGCCGACCGCCTTGTCGTGTTCCGAGCGCGTGGTCACCACCGCCCCTCGGACCGCGGGCGGCTGCGCCCGGAGCGCACGGTAGAAGCCGGGCCCGAATGGTGCGTAGGGGATCTCGTCGGCGAAAGACCACAGCGACATCGCGCCCTGCACCAGGAACAGGGTGTCGACAGGACGGGGCAGCGGATCGGTCGGCACCCCACCCGACACCGGGCCGGCCAGCGCGGCCGTCATGACGATGCAGCCGAAACTGTGCCCCATCAGATGAATCCGGGCCGACGGGGCGGCGGTCTGCAGTTGGCGCAGGACCCGGTGGACATCGCGCTCACCGACCACACGCGCCCGCTTCTTCATCGTCCAGAACGACAGCTGACGCACCGGGGACAAGATGATGTCCCTGGCCGAGGCGAACAGCCCGTCGCCCAGGATGCCCGGGTTGACCGCGGCGGGGTCGGTGCCGCTCAACTCGGTGATCCAGCCCTCGGCGATCAACTGCGGAGAGAAGGCGGGCAGATCGGAGCCCGGCGCAGCGCTCGCGCTGTCGCCGGAGAGTCCGCTCGCCGCGAAGAGGTCCCGGTAGGCCTTCTCGAGCTCCTCTGGTATCTCGCCGCTCTGGATCTGCAGCGCGGTGGTCTCGTCGTCGGCGGCCGCGACGATGCGCTCCAGCGCCGCAACGGCTTCAGGGGAGTTGGCGATGCGATCGGTATAGCGGCCGACGAGGTCGGCGGGGCCCATCGTGGCTTCTGCGGCCAGCTCGTCGTCCCCGGCCGCAAGTGTGCCCCGACCGCCGCGCTCGTTGCCCCAGGGCAGGCTGGGCCAGTGCACCCCGACGATCAACGGGGTGAACCCGGGCACCTTCGTGTTCACCAGAGCGCGGTCGGCATCCTGCTGCGCCACCTTCGGGAACCACCTACCGTATTGGTCCAGAGCGGCTGGCACGTCCCCTTTCCAGCCGTGGCTGGCGATGAAGATGTCGGTCACGCCGGCACCCGCCGCCTCGACGATCGCAGTGCTGAGGAGCGTGCCATCCTCCTTCTTCTCCACCCCGTCTTCGCAGATCTCGAGCAGGTAGTACTGAGGGTCTACGGAATCGATGAAAGGCATGACCGGTCCTGTCAGTTCTGGGCCACAGCGACCGGCGGGGTGATCTGGGTGGTGACATCACAGTGCGCGGAGTACAGCAGCCCGAGCGGATTGTTGTTGTGCTGCAGGAACTCCAGGCGCACGTCGCGCAGCGCCTGGCCGATCTGGGCCCCGTCGAGGAGGCGTTCGAGGAACTTCTCCGCCCACTGGATCGCGAACAGCACCGGTGTCGAGCACTCGGTGCCGATGACTCCGCGCGCACCCTTGGACAGGAAGTACGGCACGAAGCCGTCGTAGAAGCGGGGCGAGAGGTCCGCGGATTCGCAGGCGTTGAGCACGATCAGGGGACGACCGGCGAGCGGGATGTCGTCGGGTGCGTCGTTCGTGAGGTCCGCGAGCGTGGCGAAGGTCGAGCGGTCGATCTGCGAGCCCATGATGATGGCCGACTGTTGGGGGTCCGCGTCGTTCGTCTTCGCGTGGCAGTAGAAGTACGTCACCTTGTCGGGAGTGGACTCTGCGGCCAGAGCGCTGACCACCGCGGCGCGATCAGAGCGCGTGACGACGGCGACGTTCTGCCGAGACGCCGCGAGGTCGGCGCATCGCCGTTGATGCTCGGCCACTTGATCGATCGCGGCGTCGCTGACGACCGGATTGATGTTGAGCCCCAGCGTGAGATCAGGCAGGCTGTCGATCTCCGGATCGTCGTCGGCGGGCATTCGCTGAAAAGGCAATAGTTCCACGATGTGTCGCATGCCCAGGAACTTGTCCCAACTCAGCGCGCCGTCGTCGTCGATGTCCCCGAGGTAGAGCATCGACCACGGTACGGGCACCTGGCGCGCCGAGATCTGCACCGTGAGCATCACATTCGGTTCCGCGACGTGCCGGGTCAACCAGTCACCGATCGACCGGAGGTCCTCACCGCCGCCGGCGGGCCGGAACAGTTGACGGTAGAGCAGCCGGCCCGCCCGAGCCAGCCGCTTCAACGCCTGTCGTTCCACATCCTCGGGAATGTCGATGTGCTCCAGGAACATCTGGCTCCCGCCGTACACGTCCTTGACGACGGCCGCCAGTTCGGCGCGGGCGTCGCCGGCCGCCGCGGCGAGCGCGTCGACGGTCAGCGGCATCGGTGCATCGAAGGTGAACGGCCGCATGGCACTGCAGAGGTATCCGTTGCCGTCGGGGCGGATCACCAGGCCGACGTCGCGCGACTTGAGCACCGTCGCCGACGCGGCAGGACGTCCTTCGGTCGTCGCCGTGAACTGGCCCGGAGTCCCGACGGGGCAGTGCAATTGCAGCTGCGTGAGGAAGTTGCCTTCGTAACTCACCGTTGCGGTGAGCGTGGCGACGCCCTCTCGACGGGGTGACACGTCGAAGCGAGCCTTGCCGCGCGACGGACCTGTCCTGGGCAGTTGCAACGGACGTTGGGCCTGCCCCAGGATCTCGAAATCGTCCGACGCGACCTGAACGGTGAGTTCACGGAACGGCTCGTCGGTGTCAGCGAACACCACGATCAGCGGACTCGAGGTGGTCAGCACCTGCTGCACGTTGCTGATGTCGAAAGCCACCGAATACGACGCGCCCACATCGAGAGGGAGGCTCAGGTCGTGGTCCTCGATCTCGGCGTTGACGAAGCGATCGCTGGGCGGTGGCGATTCCGGCGGCGGCGGATCAGCCGCCACGGGCTCCGGGGGTTCCGGGGCGTCGATCTCCTCGCTGATGAGGTCCCGGAAGTCGGCACCGAGCGGCGTGTCGAAGGCGGGGTTCTCGAATACCACGGTATTCGGGACGCCGATCTGTCGCCCGAGCACGGTGAGGTCCATCGGCAGGGGCTGCAGCGCCATCCGTTCGAGGATCTGGAGTTGCGTCGCTACCGACTCCGCACCTGCGCCGGTCGGGTAGCGCGCCGTCAGCTCGCGAACCTGGTCGACCGTGGGCACCACACCGACCGCGGTGACGACGTCGATGAGCGCACGGAGCCGGGCAGCCTCCGTGGCGCCCAGCGGGCCGGACGGCATCCGCGCGAACAACTGGTCGACGAGTGGCCGTGCCTCGTCAGCGGACAAACCGCTCAGCGCGTCGATGTCGGCGGCGCGGACGTGTTCTGGCCAGCCGGCGAGAATGCGCTGTGCGGCTGCCGCTGCTGGTGACTGAGCGCCCACCGGACCCCCCTGTTGACGGTGCGCCTGCAGGAGTCATCGTGCAGACCGCTGACGTGCACGTCAAGAGGGGTGTCACCACGTTTGCGTCGCCGAGCGTGCGTAGGGATACGGCCTACGCGGCTCAGCGCTGGTGCGTGCGGCCCCCGGCACCCGAGGGACGGCGCGAGCGCCGACGCGACGAGCTGGGCGAGCGGCGCGGTGCGCCGGCCGGTGCTGCGGGACGCGACGTCGCGACCACCCGCTCGACCGGGGCCCGGTACGGCGCGACTTCGCCGGCGACCTTCTCCACCGCTTCGGACGTGGCGGTCACCTGCTGGGGGGCCACCTGGATGCCGGCACGACGCAGCAAAGCCTGTGTCTCCCTGCGCTGTTCGGGCAGGACCACCGTCACCACGTCACCGGCGCTGCCGGCGCGCGCGGTGCGGCCGGAGCGGTGCAGGTACGCCTTGTGCTCGGCGGGTGGATCGATGTGCACCACGAGTTCGATGTCGTCGACGTGCACGCCGCGGGCGGCGATGTCGGTGGCCACCAGCACCCGGACCTCACCGGAACTGAATGCGGCCAGGTTGCGATCGCGTGCCGGCTGAGAAAGGTTGCCGTGCAGATCAACTGACGGAATGCCCGCCTCGGTGAGCTGCTTGGCCATCTTGCGGGCGTGATGCTTGGTCCGCATGAACAGGATGCGACGCCCGGTGCCCGAGGCCAGCCGGTGCACCAGATCTTTCTTGTCCTGCGGGCCAGCGACGTGGAAGACGTGGTGCGTCATCGCCGGCACGTGCGATTCCGGGCTGTCGACCGAATGCAGTACCTCGTTGCGCAGGAAGCGCTTCACCAGTTTGTCGACGCCGTTGTCCAGCGTGGCGGAGAACAGCAGCCGCTGCCCGTCGGCCGGGGTGGCGGCGAGGATGCGGGTGACGCCGGGCAGGAAGCCCAGATCGGCCATGTGGTCGGCCTCGTCGATGACGGTGACGGCCACGCTGTCGAGGCTGACCAGCTTCTGCTTCATCAGGTCCTCGAGACGGCCCGGGCAGGCCACGACGATGTCGACACCGGCCTTGAGCGCCACGACCTGGCGGTGCTGTGACACACCTCCGAAAATCGTGGTCACTGTGAGGTCGTGCACAGCGGCCAACGGTGCGAGTGTCGCCGAGATCTGGGTGGCCAATTCACGCGTCGGCGCAAGCACCAGGCCCGACGGACGCGACGGGCGACGCTTGGTGCCGGCCAGCCGGCTGACCAGCGGCAGCGAGAAGGCGAGCGTCTTGCCGCTGCCGGTCTTGCCGCGGCCCAGCACGTCACGGCCGGCCAAGGTGTCGGGCAGCGTTTCCTGCTGGATGGGGAACGGCGCGGAGATGCCGCGCGAGGAGAGCGCGTCGATCAGGGGTTGGGACACACCGAGATCGGCGAAGGTCTTGTCGCTGTTCAACTTTCGAGTGCCTTTCAGGCATTGGTGTGCCGAGCCGGCGCAGTATGGGGCGCGGTCCTCAACACAGGGTGGCGAGAGTGCCGGTGGGCACTATCGATCGCCGTGACACGAGCTGTGTGGGTCCACGGGCCATCGGGCGGGGCGGCCTGGCAACGGTGCCGGCGCCACTGTCGATGACGAGCGTTTCACGACGCATCGGCTGCGAAACGACGCGGCCGACGTGTCACGAGCCTACCGCATGGGACAGGATGGACGAAGAAAGGGGACGGTCATGGACTTCGCCGCGGGTCTGCAGCGCCGCATGCTGCTGGGCTACCTCGGCGTGCTCCTCGTTCTCTACCTGAGCTCCGTCGCCAGCGCGTGGGGCATGAGTTCCGTACGCGGCGAGATCATTTCAGTGGCCCTGTGCGTGGTGGGGCTTGCACTGGCGGCCCGGGCTCCGCTGGGCAGGCTTCGCTACGGGCTGGCGGTGACGTGCCTGTGTGCAGTCCCCGTGGCGGCCATGCTCTTCCACGACGTGGACGCGGCGCAGGTCTGGGCGGTGGTTCCGTTGATGTTCAGCGCGATCTTTGTCCGGGCGTGGCATCGACCTGCCACAGCCCGAGTGGTGGCGACGGCAATCGCCGTCGCGGCAGGTGTGGCGCTGGTGGTGGCGCCCGCCGACGTCCCCGTCCAGTGGTGCGGAATGTTCGCGGTGTGCATCCTCGCCGGGGCCGAGATCGTCGGGGTGCTGCTCGCCGCGCTGTACGACGCGGCGCTGCGCGACCCGCTGACCGGGGCGTGGAACCGCACCGGTCTGGAGCGGCGGGCGTCGGAGTTGATGTCCCGGGCGGCGCGTCGTGCGGAGTCGCTGGCGGTCATCGCACTCGACATCGACGACTTCAAGGTGCTCAACGACAGCGCGGGCCATGCCGCGGGGGATCGGGTGCTGGCGCAGCTCGTGCGGGACTGGAGAGGGCAGCTGCCTGACCAAGCTGTCGTCGGGCGACTGGGCGGCGACGAGTTCGTCGTGGTCGTCGCTGGCCACGATGACACCAGCGCTCTCGCGCTGGCACAGCGGCTGGCCGCCGGCGGCCCGGTCCAGGTCAGCGCCGGGATCGCGGTGGGCCAGCCGCTGGATGCGCGGACCCTGGAGGCCCTGATCGCGCGCGCGGACGGCGACCTCTACCGCGTCAAGCGCGAACGCAAACGCGCCAGCTGAACGCTCAGCCCTGCGCTCCCAGCGCCAGCAGCGACACCAGGTCGTAGGCGACGTGCGCGGCGGCCACGCCAGTCATCTCGGCGTGGTCGTAGGCGGGTGCGACCTCCACCACGTCGGCGCCCACGAGGTTCAGCCCGCGGAACCCGCGCAGGATCTCCAGCAGCTCGCGGCTGGTGATACCGCCGGCTTCCGGCGTGCCGGTGCCCGGTGCGTGGGCGGGATCGAGGACGTCGATGTCGATCGACACGTAGACCGGTCGCGTGCCCACCCGGGTGCGCAGCCGGTCGATGACCTCCCGCACCCCCTGGTAGTACACGTCAGCCGACGTGACGATCCCGAAGCCGAACCGGCGGTCGTCGTCGAGGTCCTTCTTGCCGTACAACGGGCCCCGGGTGCCCACGTGGCACAGCGCCTCGGTGTCGAGGATGCCCTCCTCGACGGCACGCCGGAACGGGGTGCCGTGGGTGTAGGCCGCGCCGAAGTAGGTGTCCCAGGTGTCGAGATGGGCGTCGAAATGCACCAGCGCGACGGGCCCGTGCTTGGCTGCGGCGGCCCTCAGCAGGGGCAGCGCGATGGTGTGGTCGCCGCCGATGGTCACCAGCCTGGTCTCGTCGGCAGTCAGCTGGGCGGCCGCACCCTCGATCGTCTCGATCGCCTCGTCGATGTTGAACGGATTCACCGAGATGTCTCCGGCATCGGCGACCTGCACGAGCTCGAACGGGGACACGTCCATCGCCGGGTGGTAGGGCCGCAGGAGACGCGACGCCTCACGCACGTAGGTGGGGCCGAACCGGGCGCCGGGGCGGTAGGACACCCCGGAGTCGAACGGCACACCGGCGACGACGATGTCGGCGCACGTCACCTGGTCGAGCCGAGGCACTTTCGCGAACGTCGCCGGCCCGGCATAGCGGGGGGTGACAGACGCATCGACGGGTCCGACAGGCATGATTCAGTCCTCCGAGACGATAGGGGTGTTGGCGGCCGGCCCGGCGGGCACGAGCCGGGGGCCCTGTGGGCCGAAAACGTCTGCGGGTTCTGGAAACAGCCGCAGCGCAAGCGGATACATGACTGCTGCCAGCCCGAGGCCGACGGGGATGCTCAGATCGATCCCGGCGGCGAGATCTCCCAGCGGGCCGACGAACTGGCCGGGCGAATTGACGAAGCAGATCGACAGCGCCGCCGCGACCAGCCAGGCGCCGAGTCCACGCCAGTTCCAACCGTGGCTGAACCAGTAGCGGCCGCCGCGCTGACGCCGGTTGAACACCTGCAGCGCATCCGAGTCGTACCACCCGCGACGGGTGAACCAGCCCAACATCATCACCACCATCCACGGCGCCGTACACGTGACGATCAGCACCGCGAACGCCGAGATGCTCTGCACCACGTTGAACGCGAAGCGTCCGACGAAGATGAACACGATCGCCAGCGTTCCGATGAACACGGTGGCCTGTACCCGGCTGAAGCGCGGGAACACGCTCGAGAAGTCCAGCCCCGTCCCGTAGAGCGCGGTGGTGCCCGTCGACATGCCGCCGATCAACGCGATCAGACACACAGGGACGAAGTACCACCCCGGGGACACCGCCAGCAGACCGCCGACATAGTCACCGCCATCGATGAATTCGGGTGCGGTGGTGGCGACGACGGTCGCGGTGACGAGTCCGAAGAGGAACGGCACCAGGGTGGCGAGTTGCGCGCCGAACGCAGCGAGCATCGGCTGCCACGAGGGGGTGTCGCGCGGGATGTAGCGGGCCCAGTCGCCCAGGAACGCGCCGAAGCTCACCGGGTTCGACATCACGATCAACGCCGCGCCGACGAACGACGGCCAGTACAGCGGATCGCCCGCGGTCACCGTGCCGGCGTAGCCCGCATCGAAGGTGCCACCGAAGGCGAAGATGCCCGCCAGGAACAGCACGGTGGCGGCGATGACGGCGATCTTGTTGACCAGCAACATGAATCGGAACCCGTAGATGCACACGACCAGGACCAGGAGCGCGAACACGCCATATGCGACACCGACGGCGATGTCGTTGTCCGGTAGTCCGATCGCGCGGTGGGCGCCGCCGACGAGCACGTCTCCCGATGTCCACACCGAGATCGAGAAGAACGCCACCGCCGTCAGCAGCGACAGGAACGAGCCGACGACGCGGCCGTGCACGCCCAGGTGGGCCGACGACGACACCGCGTTGTTGGTGCCGTTGCGCGGCCCGAACAGCGACATCGGCGCGAGGATCGCCGCGCCCAGCAGCAGCCCCGCCAGGGTCGCGAGCAGGGCGTCGCGGAACGACAGCCCGAAGATGATCGGGAAGGTGCCCAGCACCACGGTGGCGATGGTGTTGGCGCCGCCGAAGATCAGCCGAAACAGATCGAGCGGACCGGCGGTGCGTTCGTCATCGGGAATGGGCTCGACGCCGCGGACCTCGACCTCGGTGGCCTTCGGTGGAGCGGCGCGACCGGTGGCGGAGGTCACCGCAACAACGCTAGAACCGGCCGCGCCGGTCCGCAATCGCATCGCTCACGTGGTCCCGCGCAGGCGTCGTGAAATGCCGCTGTGAAGGGTCAGAACCGTCGTTTGATGGCACAATCGGGCGATCACAGCGCACCATGTGCGCACGGGGTGAGGCGGAAAAATCTTGGACGAGGTGGACGGTGCGATCGTCGGTTTGCTCGAACACGACGGCCGATTGACGCATCACGAGATCGCCGCGGCCGTCGGTCTGTCCCGTTCAGCAGCGGCCACGCGGGTGCACCGATTGCTCAGTTCGAGGCAGGTCGTCGTGCGCGGCGTCGTCCATCCCGCGGTGCTCGGCCGTGGCGCGCTGGCGCACCTCGGCATCGTCGTGGCGGGCCGGTCCGCGCCGATTGCGCGGACGCTGGCCATGCGCAGCGATGTGGCTTTCCTGTCGTTGACCAGCGGGGCCCACGGGATCGTCGCTGAACTTCGGGCCCGTTCGATGGCCGAGATCGATCGCGCCATCGGCGAGGTGCGCGGTCTGCCCGACGTCGTCGGCGTGGACACGCTGTCGTATGTCGAGGTGATACGTGACGTCATCGGTCCGGTCGGAGAGGTCGGCGTGACGATCGACGACACGGACCGCCGGTTGCTGCGCGCGCTGCAGGACGACGGGCGTGCGTCGTACGTCGATTTGGCTGCCGCGGTCGGGCTTTCGGCGGCCGGCGCCCGACGGCGGGTGGTGCGGCTGGTGGCCAACAACGTGGTGCGTGTCGGTGCGGTGGTGCGTCATTCGGGCCAGGACCGCCAAAGCGCGTTGGGTCTGGGGATACGGCTGGCCGGTCCGGCCGAGCCGGTGATCGCCGCGTTTCGTGCGATGCCTGCGGCGATCTTCGTCGCGCGGGTGGTCGGTCGATGCGATGTGCTCGCGACGGTGCGGGCGTTCTCGGCCGCTCAGCTGGTCGATGTCGTCGACGAGATCCGGGGGCTGCCGGGGGTCACCGCCGTCGAGAGCTGGGTGCACCTCGACGTCGTCAAGGAGAACTACGCGTCGGGCTTTCCGGAGTGAGAATGGTCGTGGACCACCCTCAGCGACAGTGTCGGTGATTGATGAGGTGGGCTCGGTATCCGCCGACAAAGTCGCTCGGGGTGGGCCGGCGGGAAGGTTGCTTCAGCCCAGCGTCGCCAGCACGTCGTCGACCTCGTCCTGCGTCGTCGCCCATGAACACACCAGCCGCCAGACCGGCTCCCCGTGATCAGGCTGGTGCACCTGATAGGACTGCGACAGCCGTTCGATCGCTAGGGGATCGAGCCGCACGAACACCTCGTTCGCCTCGACCGGCGAGGCCAAGCTGAAGCCGAGCCCCTCGAGCCCCCGACCGAGCGCACTCGCCATCGAATTGGCATGCCCGGCACCACGCAGCCACAGATCGTCGGACAGCAGCGCCAGGAACTGTGCCGCCACATACCGGTGCTTACTGGCCAGATGGCCGATCTGCTTCTGCACGAAGCCGATGCCGGGGAAGTGCTCGGGTCTGCGCACCAGGATCGCGTCGCCGAACATCAAGCCGTTCTTGGTCCCGCCGACCGTCACGATGTCCGCGTCGCCGACCGCGTCGATCGGCGCGACCTGCTGCGCGGCAACAGCATTGGCCACCCGCGCCCCGTCGACGTGCACCAGAAGGCCGAGATCGTGCGCGTGATCGACGAACTCCTTGATGACGGGCGCCGACCAGACGCGGCCGTTCTCGGTGGACTGTGTGATCGTCACGATGCGTGGCTGCGAATGATGCACCGGATCGCGGCTGCTCACCCGGCGATCCAACTCGTCGATCCCGATGATGCCGTCCGCGCTGGGCAGCCACGTCAACTGCGCGCCGGAGAGCCGCACCGGGCCGCCCGCCTCATCGATCAGCACGTGCGCGATGTCGCTGCAGAGGATCTCGTGCCACGGCTGCACCGCCGACGAGAGCGCGATGATGTTCGCCGCGGTGCCTGTGTAGGCGTAGAGGACCTCGGCATCGGGCGAGTCGAACGCCTCCCGCAGCGCGGCGGCCGCCTGCGCGGTGATGTCATCGTCGCCGTACGACGGCACCGGCCCGGTGTTGGCGCGGGTCAGCGCCTCCAGGACGGCCGGGTGCGCGGGTGCGGCGTTGTCGGACGCGAAAGCGGCGGAAACAGGCACGCTCGCCATTGTGCCCCCGGTCAACGGGTGGCGAGCCAGGCGAAGAACTCCTGGGCATGGAACACCGGCTTGCCGTACTCGGCGGCCTTGCGCGCCTTGCCCGACTGCGTACCGGCCTCCGCCGTGACGAGCACGTCGCACCGCGTCTTCGACACCGTCTTCACCGGCACCAGCCCCGCGTCCTCGGCCAACGCCTCCATCTCCGGACGCTCCACGATGCGACCCGCCGGATCCTGTGCGGTCCCGGTAAAGCAGATCCGCGCCCCGGCTGCGAGCACGGCGCCGATGTCGGGTTCGTCGGCGCCCTCCGCGATGTCCGCGACGAGGTCGACGCCGAGAAGCTCCGAGGCGACCCGTAGCCGGGCGCGGACGTCGGCCGGCAGGCGAACCTCCGACGCCGCGCGGCGCAACTGATCGGCCACCGTCTGCCGCGCGGCCGGGGCCCACGTGGATGCCGCACCCGGCCCCGGCTGCCCGCCCAGCAGCACCGTCCCAACGTCCCGGCTGATCCGCAACAGCGCCGACAACCCCGGCAGATGCTCGGCCGCCGGCGTCGGCGCCGCCGCATCCCTGCTGACCAGCAGCCCCGCCGACTCGACCGCATCGGGCTCGTCGAACGCCGTCGCCCCCTTCGTGCTCGCCGCATCCCGGCGAGCCGCCAGCGCCGCCTCCGCCCGTTCCAGCGCGGTGCGTCCCGTGACGCGCGTGCCCCGCACCTCGATTCCGAGCGGCATCGCGGTGACGTAGCCGAGACGCTTGAGCTCGAAATCGACCAGCCCCAGCTGCTCGTCGACCCCCGAACCGACCGGGGTGAACCCGGCGAGCATCGGAGCGATCACCGCCCACGCCTGCCGCAGCGTCGGCGCCAGCAGCACATCCGACACCGTGATGCCGTACGCCGACCGCGCATCGGCGAGATCGCGCTGCGGGTTGATCAGCGTCGACACCGCGGTGCCGTCGTCGAACGCGACCGCGAGCTCCACCGGCCGCGGTCGCGACATCCGGCCCTCGTCACCCACCGTCAGCATCCCGAACGCGCAGAACCGGCGCGGCCCTGCGCTATCGTCGCCGCCCCGGAGAAACCGCGCGATCCGCCGATCGGTCTTCAGATCCTTGGGCAGCACAGGCCTTTTCAGCACCAGCCCGGCCAACGACGTGCAGCGGCTCAGCGCCACGTACAGCTGCCCGGTGGAGAACATGCCGCCGGTCAGATCGACGACCACCCGGTCCAGTGTCTGACCCTGACTCTTGTGGATCGTGATCGCCCACGCCAGCTTGAACGGCAGCTGCGTGTAGGACCCGATCACCTCACGGCTCAGCGATCCACCGTCGAGCACCGGCCGGGTGGCCTCCCAACTGAACGGTGCGACGTCAGCGCACGAGCCGTCCGGGAACTCGACCTCGACCACGGCGCCGTAGCGGTCGTACCCGACCCCGACCACACGGCCGATGCTGCCATTGACCCAGCGATTGCCCTGGTCGTTGTTCAGCATCATGATCTGGGCGCCGACCTTGAAGCGCAGCGTCTCCTCGACGGGTGGGTCGAACAGGCTCAGATCGCCGGAAATCCTTGCCTGATGAACGAATTCGTAACCAGGAAGGCGCTCGAGCTGCTGGCGGTTACGGGCGGTCACCAGACGGTTGGTGGGCGCCAGCGTCAGCCAGAACTCGTCGTCGGGCGGTACGAAGTCCTTGTCGGCGCGGGCGTTCAGCTGATCCTGGGCGTGTCCGAGGAGCACACCCTCGCGAATCTCGTTCAGGATGGCCGTCATCCGGTCGTCGCCGAGCTGACGGAAGACCGTGGTCAGCGAGACGGTCGGGAAGTCGTCGCGACGGAACGAGTGCGCGGAGAAGAAGTAGGGCGTCTCGTAGGTGCTCTCGAAGAAGCCGGTCTCGTGTTCGGTGACCACCGGCGGCAGCTGATACAGGTCACCGACGAGCACGATCTGCACGCCGCCGAACGGCGTGCCCGGCGCAGGACCGAACCGGGACAGCGCCGCGGCGATCATGTCGAAGACATCGGCACGCACCATCGACGCCTCGTCGATGATCAACGTCTGCAACGAGGCCAGCGTCTTGGTGAAACGGCCGGGCCGGTAGTCGCCACCGCGCACGTCGGCCAGCGTCGTCGTCGCCCGGAACCCGAACAGCCGGTGGATGGTGTAGCCGTCGACGTTCAGCGCGGCGATCCCCGTCGGTGCCACCACCACGACGCTGCGATCGGTGTCGGCCAGGAAGCGGCGGATCAGCGTCGACTTACCGGTGCCGGCCTTACCGGTGAGGAACACGTGCCCGCCGTCGGCGAGCCGGTCGAGCGCGTGGCGGAACTCGTCGGTCAGGACGATCACGGCTTGGACCGCCACGCCCGCCACCCACGATGGGCGGCATACGCTCCGGCGCCTGCCGTCAGGCACCACACCACGATCGCCGCGATCAGCAGCGGCGCCGAGAACGAGCCGAGCGTCGAGCCCAGCGCCGTGTAGGCGAACGCCTTGGGCGCCGAACCGATCACCGCGCCGGCCGCCATCTGCCACACCGGGACTCCGAAGGCGCCGAACGTGTAGGACGCCAGCGCGTCGTTGATGCCCGGCACGAAGCGCTGCCCGACCACGGCCCACAGTCCGCCGCGGCGGATCAGCGCGTCCACCCGCGCCGAGCGTTCGGGCCCCAGCAGCGCGTGGGCACTGTCCCGGCCGGCGCGCCGCCCCGCCACCGACGTCAACACCGCCGAGCCGACAGTGGCACCCAACGTGACGAACGTGCCCAGCACCGGGCCGAACAGGAAACCACTGCCGCCGGCCAACAGCGGCCCGGGCACCAGCACCGCGCCCAGGACCGAGGACACCGCGACGTAGACCAGCGGCGCCAGCGGGCCGGCCGACTCGATGAACGTGCGTACCTCGGCGACGTCGATGACCTGGCGTATCGCGGTCAGGTAGAACAGCACGCCCAAGACCGCGACGAACAGCGCGAGCCGCACGATGTGGCGGCGTCGCGACGTCTCCGGGGTGCCTTCGGGGTCAACCATGCCGAGAGCCATCCTGCCGTAGCCCGTTAAGTTGGCAGGGTGACTGCAACGCCGGGGGAGCTGACGGGCACCGAACGCGCAGTGCTGCTGGTACTGATGGCGCGGGCCCGGCCCGTGCCGAACTCCGAGCTGGCGGCCCTGGGCCCCGCGCTGGACAAACCGGGCCGCGAGAAATTGAACCGGTTGGGGTTGATCGATTCCGAGCGTGTCGGCAACCGGTACGTCCACGAGCTGACCGACCGGGGCTGGCGACTGTGCCGCGAACTGCTCGACGCGCCGCCACCAGCGCGGGCCACCGGACCGGCGAAGGCGCTGCAGACGATCCTCGCAGGGTTGGGACGCTACCTCGAGACCGCGCACCTGAGCCTGGCCGACGTGTTCGGCGAGACGGCGGCGCCCCCGGATACGCCCAGCGTCGAGGACCGTATCCGCGCGGTCTATACCGAGTTGGCGCCACGGCCGGGTGGCTGGGTGCCGCTGCGCCGGCTGCGCGCCGAGCTCGACGCGCCACGCGACGCCGTCGACGCCGCGCTGGCCACGCTGCATCGCACCCCGGGGGTGAGCGTGATCCCCGAGGAGAACCAGAAACAGCTGACCGACGAGGACCGCGCCGCCGCCGTGCTCATCGGTGACCGCCCCAAACACCTGATCGCGATCGAGGCCTGATGGACGTTTCGCAGCGGGAAGCGCTGACCGCGCTGCGCCTCACCTGGGCGCCGACCAGCGACGACCTGTGGCGCCCTCAGGCCGCCACCCATGTCAGCGGGCTCAACGACGCCGCGGTCGACGACGTGACGGCGGCCTTCGGCGACGCCCGGGCAGACCCCGAATCCAGCCCTCTGGGCGTGGTGATCCGCGGACCCGCCGGCTCCGGCAAGACCCATCTGCTGGGCCAGATCCGGGAACGCGTGCAGGCCGACGGCGGCTTCTTCTTCGTCGTCGAACTGCTCGATGCGGCCAGCTTCTGGGAATCGGTGCGCAGCGGCGTGCTGGAGAGCCTGGGCAGGCCAGGGCATCGGCTGGAGACCCAGCTCAAGGACGTGCTGTGGGAGCTGGCATCGCTGGCGCACGTCTCGCGCGCGGACCGGCGCGCGCTGGTCGGTGACGACGACCTGGACGCCGAGACACTGTACCGCTTCGTGATGGCGCTGGCCAAGCAGCCGTCGGCGAAAGAGACGGTGCGGCAATGCCATCAGGCGCTGCGCGCACTGGTGCTGGTGGCGTCCAACGACTTCATGGCCCACGACGTCGGCGAAGGCTTCCTGCAGGGCAGTGAGGAATTCACCGCCGAGGAGCGCGGCCCCTGGGGACTGCGGGCGGCGCCGGGCTCGGCCCAGGAGTGCGTGCGCGACATCGCTCGGCTGGTGGCGCTGGCGGGCCCGGCGGTGCTGGCCGTCGACCAGATCGACACGCTGATCGCGCAATCATTAGCCGCCACAGGCCAATCCGCCTCCGACGACCACGGGGACGATCGGGTGCTCGAACAGGTCGCCCACGGGTTGATGGCGGTGCGGCAGACCATGCGGCGCACCGTGCCGGTCGTGGCGTGCCTGCCCGCGGTGTGGGAGCACATCCGGGACACCGCGACAGCCAGTGTGGCCGACCGCTTCCGGGTCACCGGCGTGCTCACGCCGCTACCCACCGCCGACATCGGGCGCGCGATCCTCGAGCGTCGCTTCACCACGAGCTACCGCGCGGTCGGGTTCACGCCGCCGTACCCCAGCTGGCCGATCGCGCCCGAGGCCTTCGACGAGGCGCCGTCCTACACGCCGCGGCAGCTGCTGATCCGCGCCGACACCCACGTCCGCGAATGCCTCAAGCACGGCGACGTCGTCGAACTGCACCACCTGGCGGGCGATGACGTTACGTGGGAACATTTGCCGGACAACGACTCCGGTCAGGAGTCTGCAGTCCTCGATCGGCGCTTCGCCGAATACCGCAGGCGCGCGGTGCCCGCGGCGGCGATCGCGTCCGACGGTGAGGACATCACGATGCCAGAGCTGCTCGGCGCCGCGCTGACCGCGTGGATCGCCGAGCGCGACGGCGAGCAGACCTTCGCCTGCGACCCGCCGCCCGGCACGCATGTCACGCTGCACGCCCGGCTGCGCGAGACACTGGACAGCGCCACCGAGGACGAACGGCACTGGGCGTTTCGCGCCGTCGCGGCCGACAACGCCAGCGCCGCGCTGAGTCGGGTCCGAAAAGCCATCACCGCAGCAGGTTTCGGACCGGGGGCGGGCCGGCGCCAGCTGTACCTGATCCGCAACACGCCGTGGCCCACCGGGAAGAAGACCGCCGAAGAGATCGCGGCGTTCCACGCATGGGGCGGCGCGACCGTGCCGGTGTCCGAGGACGATGTGCGCACGATGGCCGCACTGCGGGACCTGTTCGCCGAGGACGACCCCGGGCTGGCGGCGTGGCTCCAGACGCGCCGACCTGCGCACCGGATGACGCTGCTCGCGGAAACCCTCGGCGACGGTGTGGTTGAAGACGGGCCCGAATTCGCTTCGGACAGTGATGTTGTGGCCGAGCCGGCGGACGAGGCACCGGGTGCCGACGTCCCCGACGACGAGGTGCCGCTCGGTCGCGACCTGCACAGCGGAGAACCTGTGACGATCCCGATGTCGGCGCTGCGCAAGCACGTCGCGATCTTCGCCGGATCGGGCTCGGGCAAGACGGTCCTGATCCGGCGGCTGGTCGAGGAGTGCGCGCTACGCGGCGTGTCCTCGATCGTGCTGGACCCCAACAACGATCTCTCCCGGCTCGGGACCGAATGGCCCCAGAAGCCCGACGGCTGGCAGCGCGCCGACGACGACCGCGCCGAGGACTACCTGCGCTCCACCGAGGTCACGGTCTGGACGCCGAGACGCACCAACGGCCGCCCGCTGTCCTTCCAACCGCTGCCCGACTTCGCCAGCGTCGTCGACGACCACGACGAGTTCTACGAAGCCGTCGAAGCGGCGTGCTCGGCGCTGGAACCTCAAGCACTGATCACCGGCAAGACGCAGAAGGCCACCCGCGCGCGAGCGGTGCTGCGAGAAGCGTTGCAGCACTACGGCAGGACGGCCGAGCCGACGCTGGCCGGGTTCGTCCGGTTGCTGGCCGACCTGCCCGAGGACGTCAGCAACATGGCCGACGCACACGAGATCGCCGGCGACCTCTCCGAGAATCTGCGTGCCGCGATGGTCAACGACCCGCTGTTCGGCGGCGCGGGTACCCCCGTCGACCCCGGGGTTCTGCTGACCCCCTCGGACGGCTACCGCGCGCGGGTGTCGGTGATCAGCATGATCGGGCTGCCGTCCGACGAGCAGCGGCAGAGCTTCGTCAACCAACTGCAGATGGCGCTGTTCGCGTGGATCAAACGCAACCCCGCCGGGGACCGGCCGCTGGGCGGTCTGCTCGTCATGGACGAGGCGCAGAACTTCGCTCCCGCACGGGGTTTCACCGCGTGCACGCGCAGCACGCTGGCTCTCTCGTCGCAGGCCCGCAAGTACGGTCTGGGGCTGGTGTTCGCCACGCAGGCGCCGAAGGGGCTCAACCTGAACATCCCCGGCAACGCGGCCACGCAGTTCTACGGGCTGCTCAACGCGCCGGCGCAGATCGAGACGGCCCGCGAAATGGCCAGAGCCAAGGGCGGACTCGTCGACGACATCAGCCGGCTGCGGGCAGGCAATTTCTACGTGGCCACCGAGGGGGAGTCGTTCCACCGCGTCGTCGAACCGTGGTGCCTGTCGTTCCACCCGTCGAGCCCGCCGTCGGCCGACGAGGTGCTGGCGCTGGCGGCGCAGCGATGAGCCAGGTCTTCATCACCGCCGACGAACTGGCCGGGATGCTCGAGCGCGCCGAACCCGTGACGCTGCTCGACGTCCGGTGGTCGCTGCCCGAACCGGATGGGACCGCGGCCTATCAGCGGGGGCATCTGCCGGGCGCGGTGTACGTGTCCCTCGACGAGGAACTGTCCGACCACAGCGTCGCCGGCCGCGGCAGGCACCCGCTGCCGTCAGGTGCCTCGGTGCAGGCGGCTGCGCGCCGCTGGGGCGTGCGGACCGGAGTTCCGGTGGTGGTCTACGACGACTGGAACCGCGCCGGCTCGGCGCGGGCCTGGTGGGTGCTGACGGCGGCGGGCATCCCGGACGTCCGCATTCTCGACGGCGGTCTGGCCGCCTGGCGTGGCGAACTGCGTTCGGGCACAGAGTCCGTCGAGCCCGGCGACGTCACAGTGGCCCACGACGACCTGTACACCGGTGCGCTGCCGACGGTGACGGCCGACGAGGCGACCGCGGCATCGGTACTGATCGATGCCCGCGCCCCCGAACGCTTCCGCGGCGACACCGAACCCGTCGACCCGGTGGCCGGTCACATCCCCGGCGCGCGAAACATTCCCAGTACCAGCCTGCTCGGCGAGGACGGGACGCTACGCGACGACCTGACCTCACAGTTCGGCTCCGTCGGTGCACAGCCCGCGGTGTACTGCGGCTCCGGGGTCACCGCGGCCGTCGTCGTCGCCGCCCTCGCCTCGACCGGAGTGGCGGCCGCGCTGTTCCCCGGCTCGTGGTCGCAGTACAGCGCGGAGTCAGCGCGCCCGGTCGCTCTCGGTGAGTGATGCCGTCTCGTCCAGATCCAGCACCGGGGTGGGCCGCTGGAAGCCTCGCGTGACCACAGCGAGCCAGACGACACCGACGGCCAGCCAGATCAACCCGATGGTCAGGGCCTCCCCGGACAGGCTCGTCCACAGCCACACCGTCAGCAGGAAACCGATGCCGGGCAGCACCACGTTGAGCACGACGTTGCGCTGGCGCTGATCGACGAAGTAGTGCTTGATCACCGACAGGTTGACCACCGAGAACGCCACCAGCGCGCCGAAGCTGACCACCGACGCCAGGATCGCGAGATCGATCACCAGCGCCAGCAGCGAGATGACGCTGACCGTGATGATCGCGTACACCGGGGTGCTGAACTTCAGCGAGACATGTCCGAACACCTTGCGCGGCAGGATGCCGTCGCGGCCCATCGCGAACAGGATGCGCGCGACCGACGCCTGCGAGGTCAGCGCCGAGCCGAGCGCACCGGCGACGTAGGCGGCGGTGAAGAACACGTTGGCGAACGACCCGCCCGCGGCGATCATCACGTCGGTCGAGCCGGTATCGACGGATTCGAACTGGTTGGACGGGAACACCAGCTGCGACACGTACGACAGCACGATGAAGATGATGCCCGAGACGACCGTGGCGATCATGATCGCCTGCGGCACGGTGCGTTTGGCGTCACGGGCTTCTTCGGACAGCGTCGACACGGCGTCGAAACCCAGGAACGACAGGCACAGGATCGCGGCGCCGGCCAGGACCGGGCTCATGCCGCCCGCGCTGCCGTCGCCGGTGAAGGGTGCCATCAGATCGACGGTGCCGTAGCCGGAGATCTTCGACAGCGCCAGCGCGATGAACACCACGATGAAAATCGCCTGGATCGCGATGATCAAGAAGTTGGCCCGCGCGACCGACACGATGCCGACGATGTTGAGCACGGTGACGATCGCGATGGAGACGAGCACGATCACCCACGCGGGAAGTGCGGGGACGGCGGCGTTCAGATACAGCCCGATCACCAGGTAGTTCAGCATCGGCAGGAACAGGTAATCGAGCAGCAGCGACCAACCGGCGAGGAAGCCGACCGGAGCGCCGAAGGTCCTCTGCGTGTACGTGTAGGCAGAACCGGCGACGGGGATCGCGCCGGCCATCCGGGCGTACGACAGCGCCGTGAACACCATCGCGATGGTGGTCACCACGTACGACGTCGGCACCCGGCCGCCGGAGGTCTCGGTGACGATTCCGTAGGTGGTGAACACCGTCAGCGGCACCATGTACACGAGACCGAACAGCACCAGCGACGGCAGGCCCAGTGCTCGTTTCAGATGACCCTCATGGGGGTCGGCGAGGAACGCGCCCGAATCTGTGCTCATGTCAGCTCTCTTTCGTTCTCGGCGCGGTAGGCCGGTGCGCCGCGCAGGTAGGTGGCGCGGACACCGACACCGGGGAGATCCAGCGGCGGCACGGCCCGTGGGTCGCGATCCAGCCATACCAGGTCGGCGCTGGCCGCCGGGGCGATAACGCCCCAATCGTTATCGGCGAACGCCTGATTCGCAACGCCGGCGGTATACGCCGACAGCGCCCGCTCCACCGGCAGGATCTCGTGTGGCGTCCAGCCGCCCTCCGGCTCACCCCCGGAGGTGCGTCGCGATGTGGCGACGGCGATGCCGTCCAGCGGCGCGCCGGAGGACACCGGCCAGTCCGAGCCGAAACCCAGCGGTGCGCCTGAGGTGTCCAGCGTGCGGATCGGGTACTGGCGGTCCGCACGTTCGGTGCCCAACCGTGGCACCGTGAGGACCGTCATCAGCGCGTCCAGCTGTGCCCACAGCGGCTGCATGTTCGGGATCACCCCGAGTGCGGCGAACCGGGCCAGATCGGCATCGTCGATAAGCTGGCAATGAGCGATCACCGGCCGTCGATCACGCGGGCCATTCTGTGCCACAACGTGTTCGATGGCATCGAGTGCCTGCCGCACCGCCGCATCGCCGATCGCGTGGATGTGGATCTGCAGACCGAGCTCGTCGGCGCGGCGGGCGGCCTCGGCCAGCGAGTCGCCCTCCCAGTTCCGCATTCCGCGGTTCTCGTGGGAGTGCAGGCCCGAGCAGTACGGCTGCAGCAGAGCGCCCGTCTCGTTCTCCACCACTCCGTCGGCGAAGAACTTCACGGTGTTGGCGGTGAGCAACGGGTTCGCGGCCTCGGCGACCATGCGCTGCTGCTCGGCGAACTGGGCGACCTGGCTGTCGAAGTGGCGAGGATCGCCGTAGAGCGCGAGGTTGAACCGCATCCGCAGGGCGCCGCGGCGGGCCGCCTCGACATAGGTCGCGACATCAGCCGGCTCGACCCAGGCGTCCTGCACCCACGTCACACCGCGGGCGAGGTAGTAGTCCGCGGCGGTGCCGAGCGCCCCGATGCGGAGCTCCTCGTCGCGGGCGGGCATCACGTTCATCACGAGATCCGTTGCGCCCCATTCGCGCAGCGTCCCGAGCACGGATCCGTCCTCGCGGTGCGGGATCTCGCCGAGCACCGGGTCGGGGGTGTCGGCGGTGATACCCGCGCGTTGCAGGGCGGCGCTGTTGCACCACACCGTGTGGTAATCCCATGCGCGCAGCACCACTGGCCGATCCGGCACAGCCGCGTCGAGCCACCGCGCATCGAACAACCCACCGGGGGCGAGGCTGCCGTCATAGGAGGCGCCGACGATCCACTCCTCGTCGGGATTGTCCTCGGCGTACTGCTTGACGGCGAGCACGATCTCGTCGACCGAGGTGCACGGCCGCACGGCAGGTCCGACCGCTTCCAGGCCGCCGTAGAGCGGATGGGCGTGCCCGTCGCCGAAGGACGGCATCAGGAAGCCACCCTCGAGATCGACCGTCTCCGCCTCGGCCGCGCGGGCTCTCGCGTCGTCGCCGAGGGCGGCGACGACGCCGTCGACGACGAGGACGGCGTCGGTCTCCTGAGGGGCATGGCCGCCCGTCCACACCGTGCCGCCGGTGAACAGTGTCGCGCTCACGCGATTACCAGAATGATCATCGGACTCCTAAAACGAATGAAGTTCGTTTATTGTGAACTGACTCACCCAACCGTGCAAGAGGGGAGCGCGAACGTGGGCCGACCCAGGACGCCTCTGCTCTCGACCGAGCGCATCGCCGAGGCCGCCCTGGAGTTGGTGATCAGCACCGGCGGATTCACCATCGCGGGCCTGGCGCGCAAGCTGAGGGTGCAGCCGTCCTCGCTCTACAACCACGTCAGCGGCCGCGACGACGTCGTCGAACTCCTACGGGAACGGGCGATGTCGGATGTCGAACTACCCCTCGACGATCCCGAGCGGCCGTGGCGGGACGTGGTCGCCGACATCGCGCGCTCCTACCGCCGCAGCTTCGCCCGCTACCCCCAGCTGATCCCGCTGCTCACCGAGTACGCGGTGAACAGCCCGCAGGCGATCACGATGTACAACGCGCTGGCGGCCACGCTCACCCGGGCCGGCTTCGATCCCGCCGACACCCTGCGCTCGATCACGCTGGTGGACTCCTACGTGCTCGGTTCCGCGCTCGACGTCGCCGCCCCCGACCAGCCGTGGCGCCATCGCGCCGAAGTCGGGCCGGAACTGGCCGCCGCGCTGGAGACCGGCTCGCCGAAACCGCAGCGCGCCGACGACGCGTTCGAGTTCGGGCTGGCGGTGCTGTTGCGCGGACTGGGGTGAAATCACCGTGCGCCGATGGGGTGCGCACAGATCTCCGGGACACCACAGTGGTCGTGGACAACTTCGTCGTTGAAAGGGTTTGCATGAGCGACAACATCTATCGGGTCGTCGAGATCGTCGGCACCTCGTCGACGGGCATCGATGACGCGATCACCAACGCCATCGCAAGGGCTTCAGAGACGCTGCACGGCCTCGACTGGTTCGAGGTGACCACCATCCGCGGTCATCTCGCGGACGGTGCTGTTGCCCATTTTCAGGTGGCGTTGAAGGTCGGCTTTAAGCTCGACGGTGCTGATCAGCCTGACTGACCGGGGCTGCTGCGCGGGGTCAGAACTGCACCCCGCGCGTCAGCGCTCCGTCGACCACGAGATTGGTGCCGGTGATGAAGCTGGCGGCTGAGCTGCTCAGGAACACCACCGCGTTGGCGACTTCCTGCGGTGTGGCCATCCGGCCGGTCGGGTTCAGCGCGAGCGCCTCGGCGAACAATTCGGGGTTCTCGGTCTCGATCGTCGGCCACACGCCGCCGGGGAAGTACGTGTTGCCCGGGCTGACGGTGTTGGCGCGCACGCCCTGGGCGGCCAGCTTGTAGGCGAGGCCCTGTGTGTAGTGGATGATCGCCGCCTTCATCGTCCCGTACGGCCCGGCCGCGAAATCCACCTCGCGACCCGACACGCTGGAAATCGTGACGATGCAACCGGATTCGCCGGCGAGCAGGTGAGGCAGCGCCGCGTCGACGAGACCGATCGTGCCCATCAGGTCGACCTCGAACGTCGTCCGCCAATTCTCCGGTGACTCCGGGATCGCCAGCGCGCTGACATTCGCGACCACCCCGTCGAGTCCACCGAACGCCTTGGCCGTCGCATCCACCCACGCGGTCAACGCCGCCGTATCGCCCACGTCGACCGCGGAACCTCTGGCATTCGAGCCCAGTTCCTTCTGCGCGTCGGTGACAGCCTCCGGTGTCCGCGCGCAATAGGCCACGGTGGCACCCTCAGCGATCAGGCCCTCCACGACCGCGCGGCCGATGCCACGGGTTCCGCCGGTGACCGCGAAGCGCTTTCCCGCCAGCCCGAGATCCATGCGCATCCTCCTCTAGTACGTGATGGTTCCGAATGCCCTTGCCGCTGAACGCATCTCCTGATGCACGCCGCCGAAAGCGGCAGCAGCGGGCAGCAGTCGCTTGTCGACCTTGGTGACCGAACTGTAGTTCGTGTCGACGACGTTGGCGATCGGTGCGAGCGAGATCTGGGTCAGCAGCTGGTAGGCGTCGAGACGGTCCAGTCCGTACAGCTCACCCAGCCACGTGATCATCTCCACCTGGCCGGCCCGCCACGCCTCCTCCAGCGGGCGACCCGAGCCCACACACATCAGATGCGTGTCGGACTCGATCCGCGGCCACGCCGGCCCACCACCCTTAACCAGCCCGACGATCGCGGTCACGTTCATCGCACCCTCGACCGCGGTGCCGCACGACTCGCCCTCGCCCTGCCGATAGTGACCGTCGCCCAGGGAGAACAGGGCGCCGGGCACGTTGACCCGCAGATAACAGGTCGCACCCGCCCTCATCTCCGGGGTGTCCATGTTGCCGCCGAATACGTCGGGCACCAGCGACGTCCGCACCTCCCGGCGAGCGGGTGCGACACCGACCGTGCCGAGCATCGGGTTGGCCGGCAGCGCGAGCTCGAAGTCGCTGCCGTGCGCGGAGAATGCGACCGTGTCGGCCGCGGAGTCGTACTCGTAGATGTAGGTGCGTTCGGGCAGCGGGTCCTGCAGCGTCGGGCTGACCGGAACGCTGGTCAGCCCGCCGAAGAACGGAATCAGCGTGGACGCGCCCCACGTGCGCGCGGGCGTCAGGTCGACCAGATGGACGACGAGAGTGTCACCGGGTTCGGCGCCCTCGATCCAGAACGGCCCGGTCTGCGGGTTGAGATCCTCGGTGTCCAACGCGGTGGTCGCGACATCCGCGGCGCTGGTGATCCGGCCCCCGTAGGCGTCCTCGGTCCACAGCGTCAGCACCGTCGGCGGCGTGATCCTCAAGACCGGCGCCGCGCCGCCGAACGTATAGGCCATCTGGTCGGCGGTCGGGATGAAAGTGACGTGATCCATGCTCGCCATCCTCGTCCGGCGCGGCGCGCGCCGCCATACGATCGGGGCATGGCCGATGAGATGAGCGGAGAGCGCGACTTCAATCAGCGCAACATCGACGAATTCCGGGCCAACGGCGGCAAGGTGGGCGGCCAGTTCGAAGGCTTCCCGCTGCTGCTGTTGACCTCGACCGGCGCCAAGAGCGGTGAGCAACGGGTGAACCCGGTTGCCTATTTCGAGTTCGACGATGCCATCTACATCGTCGGGTCCGCGGCGGGCCGGGACTCAGATCCCGCATGGGCGTTCAACATTCGCGCGCATCCGGACGCTCAGGTCGAGATCGGCTCCGATCCGCCGCGGCCGGTGCGGGCCCGTGAGCTACCGCGCGAGGAACGCGACCGCCTCTACCCTCGGGTGGTCGAGCAGGCGCCCGGATTCGGCGACTACGAGAAGCGGACCGACCGCATCATCCCGATCTTCGAACTGGTGCGCGCCGGCTGAGGTGTTTGCGGTAACCGGCCTCGGCGGGCCCGCCCGTATGCGACGGTATGCACCATGCGCGTATGGGGGATCGTGGTGTTGACTGTCGGACTCGTCGCGGGGTGCAGCAGCAGTCCGGCCCCGTTCCCGTCATCGGCGCCTCCGGCTGCGAAAGCCTCGGGTGCGCCGCAGGACCCGCAGGCGAACGGGGAAGCTGAGGGCGCAGAAGGCGCACCGGGTGACGGCACGATGATCGTCACCTACGAGGACGCGACGACGCCCGACGCGGCGGCCGGACGCGCGCTGCTCCAGGACAACACGGTGCTCGACGACCTCGCCGCCGACATCAACGAGTCCCTGTATCTGCCGCACGACATCACCCTGCGCGGCGCCCAGTGTGACGAGCCGAATGCGTTCTGGGACGCCGGAGCCGACAGCATCACGCTGTGTTACGAGGACGCGGATTCGGCCAAGAAGGTGTTCGCCGCGCTGGGCGATCCCGACCCGACGGCGGCAGCCGTCAACTCCGAGTACGCGACGTTCTACCACGAGGTCGGCCACATGGCGATCAGCATCTACGATCTGCCGATCACCGGCCGGGAAGAAGACGTCGCCGACCAACTCGCGGCGTTCGTCCTGCTGCAGCCCGGTGACGACGGCAAACCCGACCCCGAATCCGTCAAGGCTGTCAAGGATTTCGCCAGCACCTTCGAGGCCTCGGGCGCTGAACGCGAGCAACTCGGCGCTGCCGACTTCGCGGATGTGCATTCACTCGACGAGACGCGGATGTTCAACCTGCAGTGCTGGATCTACGGCGCGGACCCTGAGGCCGGTGCCGATCTCGTGACGTCCGGCCAGCTGCCGGAAGGCCGAGCCGACGGCTGCGCCGACGAATGGAACCAGCTCGACAACGCGTGGTCGACCCTGCTGGACCCGCACCTGAAGTGATCAGCGCGGCGCCGGTGCCGCCGGGGGCTGTTGGGGGAGAGGCAGTGGCGCCGGCGGCGGCGGAGGTGGTGGTGGCGCCAGCAGCCGGACGATGTCGGGTTTCATCTGCTGTAGTTGCGCACCCCAGTACCCCCAGCTGTGGGTGCCGTTGGGTGGGAAGTTGAAGACCGCGTTGCGTCCGCCCGCGGCGATGTACTTGTCGCGGAACTCCTTGTTGGTCGCGATCGTGATCGTCTCCAACGAACCCGCACTGAGGTTGATGCCCAGATCCGTGCCGGTGTCCAGGTCGGAGGCGACGCCGTTGCCGCAGTAGATCCACAGCGCGGTGCGGTTGGCGACGAGCCGGTTGATGTTGAGCATCGGATCGGCCCGCTTCCAGGCCGGTGAGCCCGACGGCCCCCACATGTCGAAGGAATCGAAACCGCCCGCGTCCTGCATCGCGATGTCGATGAGTGGCGGCCAGAACTTCTGCGAGGGAGCCAGATAGCCCGACAGGGAAGCCGCGAACTTGAACTGGCGCGGGTAGTAGGCGGCCATCGTCAACGCCGCACCGCCCGACATCGACAGGCCCACAACGGCATTGCCGAACGGGTCCTGCCCACGGTTGGCGGCGAGCCACGTCGGCAGCTCGTTGGTCAGGAACGTCTCCCACTTGTAGGTCAGCACGCCGTTGCGGTTCTTGGCGGGCCGGTACCAATCGGCGTAGAAGCTGGACTGCCCGCCGACCGGCATGATCACTGACACCCCGGACTCGTGGAACCACTCGAACGCGGCGGTGTTGATGTCCCAGCCGTTGAAGTCGTCCTGCGCACGCAGGCCGTCGAGCAGCAGCACCGAATGCGGGCCCCCGCCCTGGAATTCGACGCGGATCGTGCGGCCCATCGACGGCGACGGCACATCGAGCTGTTCGATGGGCAAGCCCTCGCGGGAGAACGCGTGCGCCTGCGGGGTGACGGTCAGTGCGGTGGCGGCGAGCAGCGCCGCGACGGCGATGCGCCGGAACCGCTGGCCCAAAGAGATCACGCGCGCGAACCTATTCGCGACGCAGGCGCAGAGCTCGGGGGCACGCGGGGCGGTGACCGGGTTGTTATCCACCCGCGATTTCGGCGTGTTCGTCGTCGCTCAGCGACGATGAGCACGCCGAAATCGCTACCGGCGGGCGGCGGCGAAGCCCAGGACGGCCACCGTTGCGGCGCACACCATCGCGATACCCAGCGGCGTCGCGGTGTGCTCACCGCCGAGACCGACGAGCGGCGACACCACGGCCGCGAGCCCGAACTGTGTGGCACCGAGCAGCGCCGACGCGGTGCCTGCCGCCCTCGGCGCGGCGGACAACGCCAGCGCCGTGGTGTTGCCGAAGACCAGACCCATGCCCGCGACGGAGAAGAACAGCGGCAACGCGAGCCAACCCGCGGGGACGCCGGATACAGCGAGCGTCAGCACCGCGATGCTGGCCGTCACGATGATCGCGAGGCCGACGCCGGCCAACCGGCGCGGCTCGACGCGCGCGGCCAGCCGCGCACTCGCCGCGCTCATCGCAAGCAGCCCGCAGGCGTTGACCCCGAACATCGCCCCGTACTGCGCCGAGCTGAGGCCCATCATCGTCTGGTAGACGAACGGCGACGCCGAGATGTAGCCCATCATCACCGCGAACGCGAAGCCGAAAGTGACCAGATGGCCCAGGTATTCGCGGCGGGCCAGATCCCGCAGCGGCGAGCCCTCGGTGGCCCTGTTCGCGCGCAGCGTGGCGCGACGTTCCTCGGTGTGGGTTTCGCGGATCACGACCAGCGCGGCGACGAGCATGGCCACGACGAGGGCCAGGATGACGGCCAGCGCGCCGCGCCAGCCCAACGGTTGCACCAGGAAGCCACCCGCCAGCGGCGCGGCGATCGGAGCGACGCCGCCGACGATCATCATCAGGCTGAACGCCCGTGCCGCGGCTCTTCCGGTGGCCAGGTCCGAGATGATCGCCCGGCCGATCACCATGCCCGCTGCGCCCGTGAGCCCCTGTGCGAGCCGGGCCGCGACCAGCACCTCGATCGTGGGGGCGACCACGGCGACGACGCTGGCGAGCACGCACACCGCGGCCCCGAACACCAGCGGCTTGACCCGACCGTAGCGATCCGAGAGCGGCCCGAACACCAACTGCCCTGCTGCCAGGCCGAGGAGGAACGCGGTGAGTGTGAGTTGCACATTCGTCGGGGACGTGTGCAGGTCGTCGACCATCTGCGGGAAGGCGGGCAGGTAGAGGTCGGTGGCGAACGGAGCGACGGCCGACAGCAGCGCCAGCGTGACGAGCAGCCCGGCGGTGATTTGCGGCGGCGCAGTCCGGCGTGCCGGCGCGTCGACGGTGGAGGTCATGGAATCTCCCGGTGTGGTTATCAGAATATAATTATCAATACATAACTATCAGGTATGGTGGATTCGTGCAAGCCCGCCAACCCCGCGCCGAGCAACTCGCGGATCTCGCCGACGTCGTCATGTCCGTCGCGCGCGCGGTCAGGTCGCAGGCCGCGGCGGATCCCGACGTCGTCGAACTATCGGCGACCGAGGTGACGGTGCTGCGCTACATCGACCACCATCCCGACGTCAGCGCTGGCACCGTCGCTGCCGGAACCGGCCTACAGCGCAGCAACCTGAGTCGGGCGCTGCGCGACCTCGAGGCCAAGGGGCTGGTGAGCCGATCGGCTGATCCGGCCGACAGCCGTCAGGTCGTCTTGCGCTCGACCCGCCGCGCCGCGGAGAACCTGGCGCGCCTTCGTACGATCTGGGCCAGGCTGCTCGGCGATGCCCTCGCGGCGTCGGGGGAGGAGCACGACATCACGTCGACGCTGGAGCTGTTGCGTGCGCTCGAGAGCGGATTTCGGCGTGTTTGAGATCGCTGAGCGACGGCAAACACGCCGAAATCGCTAGAGGTCGACGCTCATGGGGCCCACGCCCCAGATCTCGTCGCAGTACTCGCGGATCGCCCTGTCCGACGAGAACATCCCGCTGCGGGCCGTGTTGCGGATCGACATCCGCGTCCACACCTCGTCGTCGAGCCACACCCGCGACACCTCGGCCTGCTTGTCCACGTACGCGCGGTAGTCGGCGAGCACCAGGAACGGATCGTGGGCGATCAGGTTGTCGACGACGGGGCGAAGCACCTCGGTGTCGCCGTGGGTGAATGTTCCCCCCGCGATCAGTTCCAGCACCGCGGCCAGCTCGGGGTCGCGCTCGACATAGCTCTGCGGCCGATACCCGTCGGCCTTGACCGCCACGACCTGATCCTCGGTGAGCCCGAAGCAGAAGAAGTTCTCCGAGCCGGCCTCTTGGCGGATCTCGACGTTCGCACCGTCGAGCGTCCCTATAGTCAGCGCACCGTTGATCATGAACTTCATGTTGCCGGTGCCCGAGGCCTCCTTGCCTGCGGTCGAGATCTGTTCGGACAGATTGGCCGCCGGATACACCAGGTGCGCGCTCTTGACGTTGAAGTTCGGCAGGAACACGACCTTCATGTAGCGATTGACGTCGGGATCGTTGTTGATGGTCGCGCCGACCGCAGTGATCAGCTTGATGATCCGCTTGGCCATGTAGTAGCCGGGTGCGGCCTTGCCGCCGAACAGGAACACCCGCGGCGGAATCGTCACTCCCGGATTCGTCTTCAGCCGGTGATACAAAGCCACGATGTGCAGCACCATCAGATGCTGACGCTTGTACTCGTGGATGCGCTTGACCTGCACGTCGAACATCCACAGCGGGTCCAGCTCGATGCCCGTCGTCGAGTGCACGTATTCGGCGAGCCGAGACTTGTTGGCCCGCTTGACCTCTCGCCACCGTGCCCGGAACGAGGCGTCCTCGATGAACGACTCGAGGCCGTGCAGCCGCTCCAGATCGGTCAACCACCCGGGCCCGATCGCCTCGTCGAGCAGCCCCCGCAGCCCCGGGTTGGACAGCGCGAGGAACCGCCGCGGGGTGACGCCGTTGGTGACGTTGCCGAAACGTTCCGGCCACATCTCGTAGAAGTCCTTCAGCACACTGGCTTTCAGCAGCTCCGAGTGCAGTGCGGCGACACCGTTGATGGCATGGCTGCCCACGGTGGCCAGGTGCGCCATCCGCACCGACTTGCCGCCGTCCTCTCCGATCAGCGACATGCGGCTCACCCGGTCCTCGTCACCGGGGAACTTATCGCGCACCTCGGCCAGGAACCGGTCGTTGATCTCGTAGATCAGCTGGAGGTGGCGCGGCAGCGCCTCCCCGAACAGATGCAGCGACCACGTCTCCAGCGCCTCGGGCAGCAGCGTGTGGTTGGTGTACCCGAACGTGCGCACCGTCAGATCCCAGGCGTCCTCCCACGCCAGGTGGTGCTCGTCGATCAGCAGCCGCATCAGCTCGGCCACCGCGATGGAGGGGTGGGTGTCGTTGAGCTGGATCGCCCACTTGTCGGGCAGCGCCGACAACGGCAGACCCGCCCGCTCGAGGTGGATGTTGAGGATGTCCTGCAGCGAACACGTGACGAAGAAGTACTGCTGCAGCAGGCGCAGTCGCTTACCGGCCTCCGGCTCGTCGTTGGGGTAGAGCACCTTGGAGACGGTCTCGGACACCACCTCCTGATCGACGGCCTTGTAGAAGTCGCCGCTGTTGAACGCGTCGAGGGCGAACGATTCGACGGCGCGGGCGCTCCACAGCGTCAGCGTGTTGCAGGTGTTCACGCCGTAGCCCTGCACGGGCGTGTCGTACGAGACGCCTTTGAGCACCCGCTGCGGCACCCACCGCACCCGCAGCCTGCCGGCCAGGTCCTCATAGGTCTCGGTGTGCCCGCCCCAGTTCACGAAGTAGCTGGCGTCTGGCTTGTCGATCTCCCAGGGGTTGCCGTGCACCAGCCAGTTGTCGGTTTTCTCGACCTGCCAACCGTCCTGGATCTCCTGGGTGAAGATGCCGAACTCGTAGCGGATGCCGTAGCCGATCGACGGCCGCTCCAGCGTGGCCAGCGAGTCCAGGTAGCAGGCGGCCAGCCGGCCCAGGCCGCCGTTGCCCAGCCCGGGCTCGCCCTCACAGTCGAGGATCTCGTCGAGATCCTGGCCGAGGGCGGCCAAGGCCTGCCGGGCCTCGTCCTCGATGCCCAGATTGAGCAGGTTGTTGCCCAGCTGCGGCCCCATCAGGAACTCCGCCGACAGGTAGCAGGTGACCTTCGCCGACAGGTCCAACCAGTCCTGCGTGGTCGCCATCCAGCGTTTCTGCATGCGGTCGCGCACCGCCAGCGACAGCGCGCGGTAGTAGTGCTCGGGCTGCAGCACCGCAGGCGGGCGGGCGATGGAGTACAGCAGGTGGTCGGTGACCGCCGCGCGCAGAGCATCAGCGGTCATGCCGGTCCGGGTCTGACCGGTAGGGCCGGGTGTAGCGCCGTTCACCTGGGCAGACTGATCGGCGGCAGAGTTCGCGAGGTCGGTCACCGCGCCATTGTGGCGGTTCGATGTTTCGGAAATGAATCCTGATCGTGAACGACACCTCCGAGCAGGTTGTGCGCAAACGTTGGCGCACCGGTTGTCGACGCGGTTCACTGTTCCGATGGCGACGGGCGCACACCCCACGGTGGCGCGTCGTGCTGTGCTCGGCGTCCCGCCGCTGTCCCGATTGCTCGGCTGGACGCTGGTCGTCGGCATCACGTGCTTCGCCGTCCGCGCCCTGGTCCATCTGGACAGCTGGTCCTATGCGATGGTGTGGCCCGCCGTCGCGCCGCAGCTGGTCGCCCTCCTCACCTCGCCGCGCCGTCAGTGGCCCGCCTATCTGGCCGCATTCATGGCCGTCCAGATCATCCCTGCGCGGCTGGCGCTGGGGATCGCCCCGGAGATCGGAGTGGTGTCCACGCTCGCGGCGGTGGTGTTCGCGGCGACGATGCTGCACCGCGACCAGGACTGGGTGGTCGGGCGCACCGACACGCTGCGCAGCTGGCGACGGTTCCTGCTCTACGGCGTCTACCTCGGGCCGGCCCTGGCCAGCCCGATCGGCGTCGCCGGGCTCGTGATCAACGGCGAGGTGGGCACCGCCCCGGGGCAGCTTCTGCACGCGGCCATGGCGTGGTACCTGACCGAGGCCGTCGGCATCGCGTTCCTGGTGCCCCTCATGCTGCGGTGGCGGCACTACGTGCGCCCGCACAGCTGGCGCGACACGGCGTGGTTCGCGACGATGATCGCGGTCACGGTGGCGTTGTTCGCCGCGTCGGCGACGATGTCGAGCTTCGTCCTGGTGTTCCTGTCCGGGCTGCCCGCGTTGCTGGTGCTGATCCGGTCGGGGATCGCGGCGGCATTCGCCGCGACGGCGGTCGGCTCGGCGATGGCACTGGGGGGTACGTTCGCCGGCTACGGTCCGTTCGCGCTGTCCCTCGAGAACCCCGGTCAAGCCCTGATCTCGGCGCAGGTGTTCGTCCTGGGCGCGTTCACGATGCTCGTGCTCGTTGCTGCCGCGCTGGAGGACCGGATGCGGCTGGCCGCCCTGGAGGATGTCAGCCACAAGGCCTACGACTTAATCGCCGACCTGACCGGCGATGTGGTCATCGTCGTCGACGCCGATGGCACCGTGCTGCATCGCGCGAGTCAGGGACACGAGATCCTCGACATCCCGGACGCACCGATCACCAAACTGGACTGGTTGAACCAGGTTCACCCTGACGACCGGGTGGCCCTCGCGGATTTCCCGGCCGCGACCGGGGCCGTCTCGAAAGGCGCCTCGGAACCCTTCCGCGTCCTGCGGGTCGACGGGTCATGGGGTTGGTACGTCCTGCACAGCCGGCGCACCGCGGACGGCCTGACCGCTGCGATCATGCGCGATGTGACGCTGGAGCGGGAAGTGCAGGAGTCGCTCACCGACATGGTGAACACCGATCCGCTGACCGGTCTGGCCAACCGCCGCGGCTTGGACCTGCGTGCCGGTGACCTCTGGGTGCGGGCCCGCGCCGCCGGGGAGCAGGTGACCGCGCTGTTCGTCGACATCGACCACTTCAAGTCGTTCAACGACCTCTACGGTCATCAGGCCGGAGACGATTGCCTGCGGCACATCGGCGAGGTGCTGGCCCACCTCGCCGACCCGAGTGTGTGCGTCGCCGCGCGCTACGGCGGCGAGGAGTTCGCGGTCGTCTGCTCCGGATGCGACGACCCGGGCGGTTTCGCGAAAGGGCTCGTGACGGCCATCCGCTCGTTGGCCATACCGCACGCCGGAGCCCCGAAGGGAACCGTGACCGTCAGCGTCGGTGTGGCGACGCTGCGGCCGTGGGTCACCGACGCCGACCTGGCGGTGCGTGATCTGCTCGACCGGGCCGACAAGGCGCTCTATGCCGCCAAGAGCCTGGGGCGCGATGCAGTGTCGGTATACCGCGAGGCGGGGGTGCTACTCGGCGAGTAGGTTGACCGCCCGCCCGAACACCGTCGGCAATCCGTGTGCGGCAGGCACGATCGCGCGCCGCAACGGTGATGCGCTCGCGCGCACCATCATCGAGGTCATGAGGCGGTAGCGGCGCGTGGATCGACGCCAGAGCCGCTCATAGGCGGCAGGCCGGTCGGTGGCAACGCACTCGGCAAGTGCCCGAGCGGCGGCGAACGACAATCCCAGACCCTCGCCGGTCAGCGCGTCGATGTAGCCGGCGGCGTCACCGACGAGCATCACCCGGCCCGCGACGCGGCGCGCCACCCGCTGCCGCAGCGGTCCGGCGGCACGATCGGAACCGTGCACTGATCCCGAGATGCGTTCGCGCAGAGCGGGAAACGCCCCGAGGTGGTCGTCGAATCCGCCGCGGCGCGACGTCAGGATCGCGATCCCGACACAGTCGTCGGCGACCGGCGTCACGTACGCTTCGCCGGCGTCGGGCTCGGCCGCCCAGTACACCTCGACGCGGTCGGTCCACGGCGTGACGCCGACATGGCGGGTCAGGCCCCACCGGCGACGTCCACCCGCGGGTCGCTGCAAGCCCAGCTGAGTCCGGATGGGCGAGTGCAGCCCGTCGGCCGCGGCCAGGTAGCGTGCGCGAAAACCGTTGACCAACACACTGTCCGGGCGCTGTTCGATCGTGTCCACCGAGCCGCCGATGACACGTATCCCGGCGGCGTCGGCGGCGTCGAGCATCGCCTGGTGCAGCGTCGTGCGTCGTACCCCCAGGCCGGGACCGTCGTCGAAGGTGGCGCTGACCCTGCGCCTGCCGTCGAGGTAGGCGACGCCCCGAAACGGTACCCCGTCGGGACGGACGCCGAGCGCCGCGAGATGACGCACGGTGTGAGGCATCAATCCCTCGCCGCACGCCTTGTCGATGGGCGCCTGCCGCCGTTCCACCACCACGGTCTCCAGGCCCAGTCGGGCGGCGGCCAATGCGGTGGCCAGGCCCGCGGGCCCGCCACCGGCGACCACCAGGTCGATCACCGCAGACTCTCCAAAGCCCGGTTCTCGCAGGTGATCCGAGTGCGGAGCAGGAAGGCGTTCAGTGCGGTGAACACGACCGCGGTGATCCAGGCGCTGTGGACGAGCGGCAGCGCGATACCTTCGGCGACCACGGCCACGTAGTTGGGGTGAGGAACGTACCGGTACGGTCCGCCGGTGACCCGGGCGGCGCCCGGCACCACCACCACGCGGGTGTTCCACTGGTGACCGAGGGTGCTGATGCACCACCACCGCAGGCCCTGCGCGGCCAGCACGATGCCGAACATCGGCCATCCCAGCGCGGGCAGGAACTCTCGGTGCGCGGCCTCGAGGAGACAGGCGACCAGCAGGGCCGTGTGCAGGACTATCATCACCGGATAGTGCCCGGCGCCGTACTCCACGCCGCCACGCTTCCGGCTGAATGCCAGATTACGTTGAGAGACAACGAGTTCAGCGATCCGTTCCAGCGCGACGGCGATGATCAACGCGGTGTAGGCGAGCACCGCTCACCGCCAACCGAGCAGAACGAACTCCGCGCAGAAGCCCGGTCCCATCGCCATCAACAGACCGGGTCGACCGGCCGGCGGCTTCTTGGCGATCGTGTCCCGCAGCACGTGCAACACCGACGACGAGGACAGGTTGCCCACCTCGGCCAACGAGCGCCACGTCAACTCCAGCGCGTCGGGCCCCAGATCGAGAGCCGACGTGATCGCCTCGATCACCTTGGGACCCCCGGGATGTGACACCCACGCCGCGATGTCGTCGACCGCGAGATCGTGGGCGCCGAGAAAGGCGGTCACGTCATCGGACAGGTACCGATCGATGAGATCGGGAAGGTCTGCCGACAACACCAGTGACAAGCCGCTGCTCCCGACCCGCCACCCCATGGTGTCCAGTGAGTCGGGATAGAGCCTGCTGCGGGAGTCGAGCACCGCCGGCCCATGCGGGTCGAGGCGACGGCTGCGCTCCTCGCCGACGGCGACCACCGCAGCCGCCCCGTCCCCGAACAGCGCGCTGCCCACCAGGCTCGCCATCGTCGGTTCGACAGCCGGGAACGTCAGTGAGCACAACTCGACCGAGATCAACGCGGCGGCATGTCCGGGTGCGCCGCGCAGATAGTCGTGCAGGCGGGCGATCCCGGCTGCCCCTGCGACACAACCGAGTCCGAACAGCGGGACGCGGCGCACATCGGCCCGCAGCCCCAGCCGTGACGCGATGCGGGCGTCCAGCGAGGGCACGGCGATGCCCGTCACCGTCGTGGTCATGATCATGTCGAGATCCGCCGCGCGCAGACCAGCCTCGTCCAGTGCCGCGCTCAGCGCTTTGCAGGCCAGGTCGGCCGCGTGCTCGAGGTAGATGTCGTTGGCTTCGCCGAAATCCCGCAGTGTCGAATATCGGTCGAGGGGCAGCACGAAGTGGCGGCTCTGCACCTTTGCGTGTTCGTGTAGGGCGCGCACGACGTCGGCGCAACCATCGAAGCCGGGGAGTGCGAGGAAGGTCTCGGTGATCTCCTGCTGGCTGTACCGATGTTCGGGTAAGGCGCCGGCAACGCCGGCGATGACACTGACAGGGTTCATGGTGCTATCCGTTCCGTGTGTTCTCGAGAAGGCACCGCCGCACTCTCGGTGACACCGAGGCGGCGGTGAATCCGGCTGAGCCACTGCGGGGCCCACCAGTTCCAGCCCCCCATCAACCGCATGAAGGCGGGTACCGCCACCATGCGCACCAGCGTCGCGTCGGCCAGCACCGCCAATGTCAGTCCGAGACCGAACATCCGCATGACCGAGGTGCTGGCGGCGATCAGCGCCGCGAACGATATCGACATGATCAGCGCCGCGGCGGTGATGATGCGCCCGGTGTAAGCGATACCGAGTGCCACCGATTCATCGGAATCTCCCGTGCGCAGCCAGATCTCACGAATTCTGGCGACGAGGAACACCTCGTAGTCCATCGACAGGCCGAAGGCGATGCAGAACAACAACACGGGCATGTTCGCGATCAGGGTGCCTGTCGGCGTGGTGCCCAATCCGCCGAGATGCCCGTCCTGGAACACCCAGACCAGTGCGCCGAACGCGGCGCTCAGCGAGAGAACGTTCAACACAAGTGCTTTCAACGGTACGACGAGGCTGCCGGTGAGCAGGAACAGCAGCACGAACATGATCACGCCGATCAAGCCGAGAACCAGGGGGAGGGTGGACGTGATCGCAGCGACGCTGTCCCGATTGGCTGCGGCGGTGCCGGTGAGCTCCACTGCCCGGCCACCCGGTCCAGCAACCGCCTCCAGTCGGTCCAGCTGGGTCTGGGAGGCAACGGAGAACAGCGGCGCGCTGCTGGACACCGTCAGATAGGCGGCACCGTCGCGCTCACCGGTCGGCGCGGACGGCGGGCCGGCAGCGCGCCCGTCGACGTAGGTCCCGGTCGGAGCGGACACCGCAACGACGTCGGGGACGCGGGACAGATCAGTGGCGTAGGCCGACAGCTCGGCACGACCCAGGCCGCGCGTATCGGGCAGCACGACGGTGACCGCGGTGTCGGTGTTCTCGGCGAACTCGTCGCGCAGCTGGTCGCCCACCTGGTGGGCCGACGCGGACCGGGGGAGCACGCGGTCGTCGGGAAAGCCCCACCGCACGCCGAGGAACGGCAGGCCCGCGACGACCAGGAGCGCAACGACGGCCAGGCCGAGGGGGATGGCGCGGCGCATCACGGCGCGTGCGCAGCGGTACCAGAACCGCTGCTCCACAGGAACGGGCGAAGGTTCGGGTCGGCGCAGTACTCGGCGCGCGAGGCGGCGCACGTCCAGCGCAGTGTGCCGGTCACCGAGCAGCACCAGCGCGGCCGGGGTGACGACCACCGCGGACGCTGCCGCGAACGCCACCGTCGCCACGCCCGCATAGGCGAACGACTTCAAGAAGTGCATCGGGAAGAGCACCATCACCGACATCGACAGCGCCACCGTCGTCGCCGAGAAAACCACCGTGCGCCCGGCGGTGCCCATCGTGGTCCGGATGGCCTGTGCGCGGTCGGCGCCCGCGGCCAGCTCGTCGCGGTACCGGCTCAGGATCAGCAGCGTGTAGTCGATGGCCAACGCCAAGCCCATCGCGGTGGCGAGATTCAGCGCGAAGATCGACACATCGGTGAACGCGGTGACCGCCCTGAGCACCGCGAGGGCGCCGACGATGGCCATCATCCCGATCGCGACCGGCAGCGCCGCGGCGAGCAGCCCACCGAAGACCCACACCAGGACCAGGAAGCTCAGCGGGATCGCCAGGCCCTCCATCATCAGCAGGTCCCGCTGCGAATGCTCGGTGATCTGCACGTTGACCATCGCGATGCCACCGGTGCGCACGGTGACGCCGTCGGGCACGTCACGCGTGACCTGCTCGTCGATCTGCGCGGCCTCACTCTGCTGCTCGGCCTCGGTTCCGCTGATGCCGACGACGACGAGCCCGGCGGTCCTGTCGCGATTGACGAGGCCGGCCCGATCACTCGGCGGAGCGGTCCAGGCGGACGACACGGTGGCGACGTGAGCCCGGCCGCTGACCTGCGCGGCGATGCGTTCGCCGGTCCGGCGCGCTGCCGGGCTGTCGACGCCGTCGGGGGAGGACACCACGATCACCATGGCGACATCACCCTGGCCGAAGGTGTCCGCGAGGGTGCGCGACGCCCGGGCCGACTCCGAACCCGGATCGGCGAAGCCGCTCGGGGACAGGCGGGCGGCGACCGGCACACCGACGATCGCGAGCAGCGCGGTGAGGATCGCTGCGGCTGCGACGATCCTGCGCGGGGCGGTGAGGGCGAGCGACGCGATTCGAGTGAGCAGCTTCGTCTCCTGTCGGTGTGCCTGGAGAGGACACGACGCGGCCGTCGCTTCGGTTCACGGCTTCCGCGCGGGTGTGATCTAGATCATGATCTTCAGTTCGAAGTGCTGGTAGTCCAGCGGGTTGCGCCAATGGCCGCCCCAGCTCCAGCCCCTGGTCACGAACGCTGTCACGACCGGATCGCCGTCGTGGAGCATGCCCGGATCGTGGCGGGTGCGGTCGAGCCACGCTGCGCCGGTCGCCGGTTCGATGCGGCCACCGCGGGCATCGACGGAGGGATTGACCAGCGGATTGATGTCGACGGCGCGGCCGTAGGCGTGCCAGGACCAGCTGCTCGACCCTGGGATACCGCGGCAGTTGAACGCCGAGGTGTTGTTGTCGCGCATCGAGAGTTCGTCCTCGGCCCCCGGATAGCGGTCCGGGTTGCGCATCTTCTCGATCGGGAAGCGCAGGGCGGCGAGCCGAGCGAACACATCGATCACAGGGCCGGTGATCTCGGCGTTGACCACCAATTCGCCGCGGTGGAGGCGGCCGTCGAATCCCCAGTGGTCCAACTCGACGCGACGCAGCTGGTCCGGGGAGACCGGGCAGCCCGGCCGCCAGGTCGCGCCGAGATCAGCGGCGGTGACGGGGCTGATCGTGGGTGGCCGGGATTGCGGTGGCTGGGGCTGCGAAGCCGGCGTTTCCGCTGTTTTCGGCATCGGCGTTGGTGTCGGCGCTGACGGGTGGGGGGACGCGCACTGCACCAGGACAGCCGTCAGGGCCGTCGCCACGACCAGCCTCCTGTGCCGCACATCTGCGAACGTACCGGGGCTGCACCCAAGCCTCGATTAGACCGCCTAATCGCTTTTGTTAGTAGGGCTTTCGATATCGGGTGTCGCCGTTGCTGCTGTGATTTGCGCCATTGCAGGGTTATATTGTGTCCGTCATCACAAGGAGGGCGAACATGGCCGCAATCGGCGAGAGTGCGACGGTCCCGCAGGACGTGAAGCCATCCCACGCCGCTCACCCCGTCAACTGGCTGATCGGGTTCGTGATGGCGGCGGTGCTCATCGCCGGAATCGCCGGTGTCGTGTTGGCGCTGTCCAGCGGGTTGCCGACCGTCGCTATCGTGGTCGCGCTGATGACCGGGGCGGTGTTCGCCGGCTCGCTCTGCTGAGGCGTTCGCCCCAAGACGGCTTCACGGCCGCAACAGGAAATCCACGAGTTCCTGCCGCTGTGCGGGCGGGATCTGCGGTGACTTCGAACTCGACAGGTGCAGCGCACCGATGCCGATCGCGAACAGCCACTGTGATCGCTGCTCCGAAATGTCCTCGCTCAACCCGCTGTCGATGAATGCCTGGCGTACCGCGGCACGGGCGCGGCGGTCGGCGGCCCTGACGCTGCGGGCTGCGGCGCGGTCGGTTCGGGCCCATTCGCGCATCGCCCGCTCGAGCATCCACTGACGCGGGCTGACCAGGAATGCGGTCATCTTGATCAGCCGCTCACGCGCCGGCAGCGCCGCCAATTCGCTGAAGTGACGGTGGTCGTCGTCGCGCCACTGGGCCCACGCCGACACCAGTGCCGCCTTGTATGCCGCCATGTCCGTGAAGTGCCAGTAGAAGCTGCCCTTCGTCATGCCCAGCCGAGCCGACAGCGTGTCGATCTTCAACGAGGTGAAGCCGTCCTCGGCGAGGATCTCGAAGCCGGTCTGCAGCCACTCGTCGGCGGAGCTTCGACTTGCGCCTCGGCGTTCGGAACCTGCCACGGCGCCAGTGTAGGGCCACCAAAACCGGAGTGACTCAGACCATTGCGATCGGTGAGATCGAGGCGCCCACGTGCAACGCGCCGTCGAGTTCCCGGCTGACGTCGTAGTCGAAGACGGCATGCCCGGCGACGATGTCGACATCGCGTCGCGCCCGCTGCATCGGGTTGTCCAGGAAGTGGGCGCTCGCCCCGGCCGCTCCCAACACGTCGCCGATGACGGCGCGGCATTCGTGGACGACGTGGGCGGCGGTGGCCCGCGCGCGTGCGCGCAGTCGGAGATCGACTGCGCCATCGCGGGATACCGCATTCTCTATGTCGTCGGCGACGGACAATGCGAGCCCACCGACGGCCGCGACGCGCATGGTCACCTCAGAGAGACGCATCTTGGCCGCCGGCTGATCCTTCTGCGCACCGCCACCGTAGGCCAATATGCGGCCCTCCAGCCGCTGCCCGAACAGCTCTACCACCCGTTCGGCTGTGCCCAGCACCGGCATACAGGCCGTCAGGGCCAACGCAGAGACGATGGGCCACCGATACGTGTCGCTCGCGTGCACGGCAGCGCCCGGGCTGTCGCCGGCATACACCTTCGGTACGGACACAATCCGATGTGCAGGGACGAACACGTCGTCGACGATCACATCGTTGGAGCCTGTGCCGCGCATGCCGGCGGTGTGCCAGACGTCGGCCACCGTGACATCGGCGATGGGGAGCGCCGCCAGCGCGGGGAACATCGACGAACCGCTACCGAGCAGGACGCCGACGAGCACCCAGTCGGCGTGCATGACCCCGGTTGCCCACGACCAGCGGCCCGTGATCCGGTAACCGCCGTCGATCGGCTCGCCCCGACCGGACGGAGCCAGCGGTGCCGGTGCGAGAACGGCTCCGCCGGCGAAGATCTCGTCCTGCGCCTGCTCGTCGAACAGTGCGATCATCCAGTTGTGCAGGGCGTAGAAGCCCAGGGTCCACGCTGTCGACGTGCAGCCGCGAGCGAGTCGTCGGACCGGCTCGAGCACTGCAGGAAACGGGGCCTGCGCGCCGCCGTAGCGGGCGGGTAGAAGCAGCTCGAAGAGCCCGCTGCTGCGAGCCTCGGCGATGGTCTCGTCGGGAAGCCGGCGTAACTCCTCAGTGATGCTGGCGCGCTCGGCGATTCGCTCCACGAAGTGGGCGTCGATCACGGCCGGCGCCGAATCCGTCGCGGTCATGGCGTGACCATAACATACTCAAAAGTATGCTCATGGCATCACGTGGATGCCATACTATCGAGTATGGGAGCCACGCGTCCGGCCGATCCTTCGGTGCCGACGCCCTTCTGGGACAGTGACATCGCCACGCGGCTGGCGGACTTCGCTCTGTTGAGGGAGCGCAGTGACGGACTGGAATTCATCACACGCGACGACGGTGCGGGCTACTGGTCGGTGACGTCCTATGCCGATGTACGGGCGGTGACCCGCGATCCTCTCCGATTCACGAGCACCCGGGGGTTCTCCTTCGACGACATGCCACCGGAGCTGCTCGCCATGCTGGGCTCGATCATCGCGATGGACGATCCCAAGCATCAGCAGTATCGGCGCCTCGTGCAGGTGGCGTTCTCACCACGAGCCATCAGGCAGATGACCGCCTACGTCGGCGAGCTGGCCGACGCCATCGTCGAGGACATCCGTGAGCGACGAACCTTCGACTTCGTCGAGACCGTCGGCGCCAACCTTCCGTTCCAGGTGATCGCCGACCTCCTCGACATTCCCACCGCGGACAGGCCGAAGCTGCGGGAACTCATCGACCTGATTCTCGGGGTCGATGATCACGAGGTCAGCGATGTGGACACGAGCCTGCGTGCGGTCACGGAGTTCTTCGAGTACACGATGGAACTCGGTCGGCGTCGTCGCCAGAACCCCGGCGATGACGTCACGTCGCTGCTCATGCAGGCCGAGGTCGACGGGAAGCGGCTGACGGCAGCCGAATTCGGCTCGTTCATCATCTTGTTGGCGGCTGCCGGAAACGACACCACCCGAACGGGTTTGGCGTGGGCGATGCATCTGCTCAGTGGCCACCCCGAGCAGAAGCGAGCGCTCGTCGACGATTTCGACAAGCGGGCCGGCAATGCGATCGAGGAGGTGCTGCGATGGTGCTCACCCGTGTTGCACATGCGGCGCACCGCGACCGAAGACGTCGTGCTCGGCCGGCACGCCATCGCAGCAGGCGACAAGGTCGTGGTGTGGTACATCGCGGCCAACCACGACCCGGCCGTCTTCTCCGATCCGTTGCGCTTCGACATCCATCGCGGCAATGCCCGCGATCACGTCGCATTCGGTGCCGGCGGCCCGCACTTCTGTCTGGGCGCCGGCCTGGCGCGCATGGAGATGCGGGTGGTTCTGGGCAAGCTGCTGGCGGCCTTCCCCGACCTGCATGCGACCGCACCGCCGGTCACGCTCCGCTCGGTGTTCGTGCACGGTGTCAAAGCGCTACCGTGCTCGGTGGACTGAGGTGCAAAACTCGGGCTGAGTTTTTCCCTCGGAAGAGCCCGCGGGCTTTCGTAGCGTGTCGCGGTGTGACCGTCCCTGCCCTCTCACGCCGTCGTGCGCTCCAACTGCTCGGTCTCGCCGGCGGTGCGGCCGTGCTCGCTCCGGCTCTGGCCGCATGCGGATCGTCGAGCACCAGCTCGGCACTGCCGTCGACCGCGCCGCTGTCGGGCCGATTCGACGGTGTCACCCTCAAACTGCTCGTCAACCAACCGCACGTGACATCGTTCCGCGACGTCCTGGCCCCGAAATGGGCAGCGGCCACCGGTGGGACGCTCGACGTGACCGCTTCCCCTTACGACCAGCTGACCAGCAAGCAGATTCTCGACGTGCAGAGCGGCACAGGTGAATTCGACGTCTTCGACTACTTCTACTTCGGACTCGGGGACCTGGTCGACGCGGGGGCGCTCACCGAGCTGACGCCGTGGATCGACGCCAACGCCAAGCAGATCGGTGTGGATGGCTATCTGAAGTCGATCTACGATCCGTACACGCTGCTCGACGGGAAGCGCTACGGGCTGCCCTACGACGGCGACATCCACATCCTCTTCTACAACGCCGAACTGCTCGACCGGTACGGCGTCACGCCGCCCACCACTTGGGACGAGTACGACGACGTCGCCGCCAAGATCACCACCGACGCGCGCGGCGCCGCATACGGCGCCATCGTGTCCGGCCAACAGGTCCCGATGATCCTCGGCTGCTCGTACATCAACCGGCTCACCGGCTACGGCGGAAACCTGTTCGACAGCAGCGGGAAACCGGCCTTGACCTCCGATGCCTCGATCGCGGCGCTCAAGCACCTGGTCGCAGTGGCGCCTGCCGCCCTGCCGACCCCGCTGCAGATCGGTTTCGACCAGGCCAACACGGCGTTCCTGACCGGTCAGGGCGCGCTACTGGACACCTGGACCGACATGGCGCTGCGGGCAGAGGACCCGACCGCGTCGCAGATCGCCGGCAAGTGGGGGGCGGTGTCGCTGCCGGTCGGGGGCACCAACACCACGCCGCGCACCGCGCTGGATGCCGGCTTCGGCCTCGGTATTTCGACGGCGACGAAGAACGCCGACGCCGCAGCGGCTTTCATCAACTGGGCCACTGCGGGCCCGCAGAACCTCGTGACGTCGTCCACCGCCGGTGCGGGCATCGACCCCGTGCGCGGCGAGGTCCTCGACTCCGAGGGGTACGCCAAGGTGGTCACCAAGGCGATCGGGCCCATCCGGCAGGGGCTCGGTGGCGATCCTCTGGTGTGGCCGAAGCAGGCCGGTGCGCCGAAACTGTTGCAGGATCTCGTCGATCAGCTGGCGCTGGCCATCAGCGGCAGTCAGACCGTCGAGCAGTCGCTGGAGAATGCGCAGCGCGGATGGGAGAGCGCCGCTACATGATTCGGCGCGTTCCGCTGTGGCTGGCCGCGCCCGCGATCGCCGGATTGATCCTGTTCCTGGTCTACCCCACGGTGTATCTCGTTGCGCTGACCGTGACGAAATCGTCGCTGGCCCATCCGTTACGGAGCTTCACCGGGGGCGCCAACGTGGCGTCGGCCTTCGCGTCGCCGGCGTTCGTCCCCTCGTTGGGAAAGTCGACGCTGTTCGCTGTCGTCGTGGCTGTGATCACCACTGTGCTCGGGCTGGCCCTGGCCTTGCTGTTGCGCCACCGCGGCGGCGGCTTCGGAGTGACCGGGGCGCTGCTGTTGCTCCCGTTGGTGACCGCACCCGTCTTGGTGGGCGTCGCATGGAAGCTGTTGCTGGCGCCCGTCGGTGGCGGTCTGGCCGGGATCTTCGCGGCCGTCGGCCTGGGCGGTGTCAACCCGTTGGGGTCCGGCGTGGGAGCGCTGATCGTGCTGATGGTGATTCACATCTGGCAGTGGACACCGTTCGCGACCCTCATCTCGTTCGCCGCGCTCGGGGCCGTGCGGCCCGAACTCCTCGAGTCCGCACGCATCGACAACGCCGGGCGTTGGCGCACCTTCACGACCGTGACCTGGCCCGCGATCGGGCCGACGGTATGGGCCGTCGCGGTGCTCGAACTGGTGATCGGCTACAAGGTGTTCGACTCGATCGTCGTCATCACCTCCGGCGGACCCGGCTTCTCCACCACGCTGACACCTTTCGTCATCTACCAGACCGGGCTGCGGGGCAGCTTCGACATGGGTACCGCGGCCGCGCAGACCTTGGTCTTCGGCTTGGTGGTCGGTGCGGTGGCGACGGTGGTCACGACGCTGCGGGCGCGCGCGGTGAAGGCCGACACGTGAGAAGTCGGCTCGCGCTGGCCGGTGCCGTCGTCGTTGCGCTGCTGCCCATCGCCTACCTGGTATCGCTGGCGGTGCGGCCCGCGTCCGACGTGCTGAACTCCAGCCTGCTGCCCCGCGCATGGACGCTCAGCAACGTCGTCACGGTGTTCGACACCATCGAGCTGGGCACCATGCTGCAGAACTCCTGGCTTTCCGCCGTGGGCGCCGCGGTGCTCGCCGTCGTGATCGCCGCTCCGGCAGCGTATGTCACTGCCCGCCATGTCCGTGGAGAGCGCCTGCTCACCGTGCTTCTGGCCAGCTACTGCGCACCGCCGATCGTCGCCATCATCCCGCTGTTCTTCCTGCTGCGCTCGGTGGGGTTGGTCAACAGCGTCGGCGGGCTGATCCTGGTCAACGGAATCGCCGGTGTGCCGGTCGCGGCCTGGCTGCTCGACGGCTTCGTGCGCCGCATCCCCGTCGAGATCGACGAGGCCGCCGCCGTCGACGGGCTGCGGCCCGCCGCGATCTTCGGCAGAGTCGTGGTGCCGCTGCTCCTGCCCGGCGTGGTGGCCGCCCTGCTGGTCGTGTTCTTCCTCAGCTACAACGACTTTCTCTTCGCGGTGTACCTCGCCGTGACCAAGGAGAGTCAGACCCTGACCGTCGGGTTGTCCCTGTTCCAAGGTGACCGCAACGTGCAGTTCGGACAGCAGGCCGCGGCCGGGCTGCTCGGCATCCTGCCGGTCTACGTACTCGCCCTGGCCGCTCAGCGCTATCTGGTCGGCGGACTGACGACAGGAGCCACCAAGTGAGTGCGGTCGAACTCCGCGACATCACCAAGACCTTCGACACATCCTCGGGGCGGACGACGGTCGTCGACCGCATCAGCCTCTCGCTGCCGCAAGGATCCATGACCGTCCTCGTCGGGCCGTCAGGATGCGGGAAGTCGACCACGCTGCGGATCGTCGCCGGCCTCGAATCCGCTGACAGCGGCACGGTGCACATCGGGGGACGTGACGTCACCGCCGCGACCCCGTCCGAACGCGACGTGGCGATGGTCTTCCAGAACTACGCCCTCTACCCACATCTGAGTGTCGAACGAAACATCGGCTTCCCGTTGCGGAACGCCGGCGTCGCCAGAGATGCAGCTGCGCAGCGGGTTCGGCAGGCAGCCGAGAGGGTGGGGATCACGGCGCTGCTGGACCGCAAGCCACGCCAGCTCTCCGGCGGCCAACAGCAGCGGGTGGCCATCGCCCGCGCACTCGTGCGCACTCCGGCGTTGTTCCTGTTCGACGAACCGCTGAGCAATCTCGACGCCAAGCTGCGGGTCGAGCTGCGGTCTGAGATCCGGCGGCTACAGCAGGAGTCCGGCATCACGGCGCTCTACGTCACCCACGACCAAGAGGAGGCGATGACGATCGCCGATCAGCTCGTGGTGCTGCGCGCCGGACGCATCGCGCAGACAGGCACCCCGGCCGAGCTGTACCGGCGGCCGGCGAACACATTCGTCGCGGGCTTCATCGGCTCACCGAGCGCCAACCTGATCCCCGGCGCTGTGCGCGACGGGGTGTTCGAGGCCGGGCCCCTGCGCACCAGGGTGGCCGGCGCCCCCGGCGGCGACGTCACGCTCGGGGTCCGGCCTGAAGACCTGACCGTCACCCCCGACGAGTCGGGAAACGGAACGCTGGAGCTCGTCGAATTGCTCGGCCCCCGTTACGTTCTGATTGTCCGAGTGGGGGAGCACCGTCTGACCGCCGTGGCGGAGGCCGCCGCGGTGGCGGGCTGGCCTGCTGCACCGGTACCGGGCGACACGGTCGCCGTGGATGTGCGGGCCGAGCACGCCCACGTGTTCGACACCGCGAGCGGCGACCGGCTCGGCTAACTGTCGCGCTGCGTGCGGCCGATGCCCCAGGCATACGGCGGGGGAGTGCCGTTGACAGCGTGGGCGCCAAGGACTTTCGTCTTGAACAGTCGCGGATTGTGCGAGGCGACGGTACGGGCGTTGCGCCAGTGCCGATCCAATCCGCGGGCGCGAGAGGCGGCCGAGGCGCCGAGCGTGTCGAAAAGATTCGACGCCGCGTCGATCGCCAGCTGCGATGCGGTCAACTGGGCTGCCGCCGCTTCCAGTTCCGTGCGTTCGGCCGCGCCGGGGAGCGCTGCATCGTCAGCGATCGCGGCCGCGTCGATTGCCTCGGCGAGCCTGAGGGCCACGGCTTCGGTGGTGTAGGCCGCTGCCCAGATGTCACCCACCCGGCCCAGTACCTGGGCGTCGTCACGCACGCGCGCGGCGCTGGCGTGCGAGTAGTTCCGATCACGCTGCTGCACTTCGGCGGTCACATCGGTGAGCACCGCCCGGGTGATGCCGGCCAGCGTCGCCACCAGATTCAACTGGTACAGCCCCGTCTGGTAGGGGTGCCTGCGCTCGAAAGGGATGACATCGTCGGCCACCGCGTCGGTGAATTCCGTGGTGCCCGTACCGGTGCCGCGCTGCCCGAAACCATCCCAGTCGTCGTGGATCACCACGCCAGGCTGGCGGGTGTCGACCACCGCGGTCGCCCAGCCATCACCGTCCTTGACGTACACATCCGCCCACTCGGCGAAGATCGTGCCCGTCGTGTAGTACTTGCGTCCGTTCACCACATGACGCCCGTCGCGATGAGTGACCGTCGTCTGCGCATCTCCGATGGCTGTCGAGCCCGTCTCGGTCCAGGCGTTGCCGGCGATCTCGCCCGCGACGAAGCGCGCAAACCAGCGAGATTGGTCCTCGCCGCGGCGGTGCCGGAACACAGTGTCCTCGACCAGGACGAAATGCCCGCGCAACGCCTGCGCCAGGTTGGCGTCTGCCGCGGCGAGATCGATCCACAGCGCGGTGATCTCGGGCCAGTCCAGCCCCCACCCACCGAATTCGGCCGGCACCCGCAGCGTCCCGAAACCGGCCTCCTTGAGCGATGCGACGGCCTCGACGGGCAGGGATCCGGTCAGTTCTCGATCCCGGGTCCCGGCGGCGATCTGAGCGAAGACGTCGGCGAAGTGGGCACGGGCCAGTGCAAGTCTGGGGCGGGTGGCGAGATCGGTCACGACAGCACAGTGGACCACACCCGTGCGGACATGCACCGATTTGACTCCGCCAGAACAGAAGTCGGTCGATTGACCGTATGTGCCCGTACAGTGTCCGCGACGGCGCCGACCTATTGGCTTCCGTCGGGCTGGTCGTTGTTCTTCTGCGACCCCCACCCGTGCACCCGGTCGACCTGGATGACGGCACTGACCCGTCGGCGGTCCCGCTGCGGGTACTCCTGACCGCTGTAGTGCCGCGAGAGTGCGTCGATGTCAGCCAGTCCGTCGTCGTCGTACATCCGGGTGACGCGACCGATGACGGTGACGTGGGTGTACCAGTCGTCGGAGTCCAATACCGTCAGCGAGACTCGGGGATCTTTCCGCATGTGTTTCAAGCGGACCCGGCCCTCGTCCATGTTGACCAGGATCTCCTCGCCGCGCAGCAGGTACCAGGTGGCCGCCGACACCGGTTGGCCATCGGAGCGCACGGTGCTGATCACCGCGGGGTTCGCCTTGGCCAGCATCTCTTTGGCCTGGTCGGACAGGGACGGCGACATGACGGACTCCTCTGCGGCGGGATGATCGCTACCTCGGTCCTGTACCCACGCAGTCGCCGGACAACCCTGCCACTCAGATCTGCCCGTGCCTGGGGGGCGGCGTGCCCGACAGGGTGTAGCGGCCGATGTGCTGCAGCTTCCACCGCGTCGGATCGTGCAGCGTGTGCGTGCGTGCGTCGCGCCAGAACCGCGACAGGTTGTCCGATGCGGAAGCGCTTCGCGTGCCGCCCAATTCGAACAGCCCGTTGGAGGCGGCCAGTGCCGCTCGCACCGCGCCCACCTTGGCCGCCGCCACCGCCACCGACGCCTCGGCGGCCGATTCCTCCGTCAGGTGCGCAGACGCCTCGTCGACCCGGCGGGCCGCCTCGGCCAGCAACGCCTGAGCGGAGCGGACCGCGACGGCGAGCTCACCCGCGGCATTGATCACCGTCGGATCCTCGACGGCCGCCGGTACGCGCGCCTCGAAATGCGCTCTGGCACGGCCGGCCTGATGAACCCCGGCCGCGAGTGCGCCGGTGGCGATGCCGACGTCGATGGCGCTGTGCCACAACTGTGCTCGCGCCCCGTAGGTGGTCGGCCCGGAGAAGATCGGGCTGAACGGCACGACGTGCGCTGCCGGCACGATGACGTCGTCGAGCGTCACGGTCCCCGAGGCCGTGGTGCGCTGCCCCATCCCGTCCCAGTCGTCGACGACCTCGAGCCCTGGTGCGTCGCGCGGCACGAACGCAACCGCCTTCGGTGTCGATGCCACCGGGACCTCGCCGGAGCCGTCGCTGCGCGAGGCGCGCACCACGACCCAATCGGCGAACAGCGCCCCGGTGCTGTAGAACTTCCGGCCCGTCAACACGTAATCCCCACCCGCACGGGGCGTCAACGTCGTCGAGTCCACGTCGATCGGATGCGGACCCCGTTCGCTCTGCGCGTTGGCCACCAGCGCACCGCCGAGCACTGCGCCGAAGAACTGCTCATGCTGTGCGACCGTGCCCTGAAGACGCAGCGCCTCGAGGAACGTGAAGTGCGAGTGCGGGATCTGAGCCAGCGACGGATCCGCATGGGCGAGAAGGCGGAACACCTCCGCCACGACGGGCGCCGGTGCGGCGATACCGCCGCACTGCTTCGGCACCGTGATGGCCAGCAGGCCGGAGTCCTTCAAGGCCTTGATCTCGGTGTGCGGTAGGACGCGCTGGGCATCGCGCTCAGACGCGCCGACGGCGATGTCCTCGGCCAGACATCGAGCAACCGGCAGAACGTCGTCGACGGACGTGATCACCGGCTGGCTCCCACAAACGGGATCGACGGCGCTGCGGTGGCTTTCGTCGTCGCGGTGAACAACCCACGCTCCCGCAGGATCGGCACCACGCCCTCGCCGAACCAGTACAGCTCTTCCAGATGCGGGTAGCCCGAGAAGATGAACTCGTCGATACCGACCTCTGCGTACTCGGCGATGCGGTCGGCCACCTCCTGATGGCTGCCCACCAGCGCGGTGCCCGCGCCGCCGCGCACCAGGCCGACACCCGCCCACAGATTCGGCGCAACCTCCAGCGATCGTGCGTCGTGCCAACTGCCGGCCCGTCGGTTCTCTTCGTGCAGAGCCAGCATGCGCTTTTGCCCCTCGGACTGGCTGCGATGCAGGCCCTCCTGCGCTTTACGGACCGTCTCTTCGTCCAGCGCGGCCACCAACCGGTCGGCCTGCTGCCACGCCTCGTCAGAGGTGTCGCGGGAGATCGTGTGGAGGCGGATGCCGAAGCGCACGGGGCGCCCCTCGTCAGCGGCGAGCTTGCGGATCCACTCCACCTTCTCGGCGACCGCAGCCGGCGGCTCCCCCCAGGTGAGGTACACGTCGGCGTGCTTGGCGGCCACCGGACCTGCCGCGGCGGAACTGCCCCCGAAGTACAGCGGCGGCACCGGGTTCGGCAGCGTCGCCAGCGCGGCCTCGTCGACGCGGATGTGCTCACCCTCCAGCGTCACCGTCTCCCCGGTCCACAGGCGCCGCACCACCTCCAGGAATTCGTCGCAGCGTTGATAGCGGCCGTCCTTGTCCAGGAAGTCGCCGAACGACCTCTGTTCGTGGGCCTCACCGCCGACGACGACGTTCAACAACAGACGCCCGGGGGCGTGGCGGGCGAACGTGGCCGCCATCTGCGCCGACAGCGTGGGGCTGACCAGCCCAGGCCGGAACGCGACCAGGAACGCCAACGACGTCGTCTCCCGGGCCAGCAGTGCCGCGGTGACGAACGCGTCCTCGCACCAGGCGCCGGTCGGGATCAGCGCGCCGGTGAAGCCGAACGACTCGGCGGCCCGCACGATCGAGGCGAGGTAGTCGATCGACGCGTCACGATCGCTGTGCGCGGCGCCGGCCGGCGTGCCGTGGCCGCCGCCGACGATCAACCGGCTGTCGCCGTAGGTGGGCAGGAACCAGTGCAGGCTCAAAGACATCAGAGGTGGTCCTTAAGTTCGTAGGTGCAGTTACTTCGTGTTGTTACGTTGTGCTGTGACCCGGGTGGGTCGGGTGAGGCTGTGTGGGTGTAGCCGGCCCTGGTGGTGCGGCTTGAAAGGACTGGCCGCCCGGCCTGCCTGGACTTCTCTGGCCGCTGATTGAGATCTGCGATGTGATCGCTTGTTTAAGGAAATGCTGGCGGGGTTGTCCGTGGGAATGATGTTGGCAGACAAACGAAAAGAGAATCGATGACAACGGACCAGTTGTGGGCTGGTGTGGATGTCGGTAGGGAACATCATTGGGTGTGTGTGGTCGACACCACCGGGACAGTGGTGCTCTCGCGCAAGCTGGTCAACGACGAGCAGTCCATCCGCGAGCTGATCACGCAGGTCGACGGGTTGGGGCCGCGGGTGTCCTGGACGGTGGACCTGACCATGACCTACGCCACCCTGCTGTTGACGGTGCTGGCCGACGTTGGCAAGTCGGTGCGCTATCTGGCGGGCCGAGCGGTGTGGCAGGCCTCGACGGTTTATCGCGGAGGTGAGTCCAAAACAGACGCCAAAGATGCCCGCGTGATCGCTGATCAATCGCGGATGCGCGGGCAGGATCTGCCGGTCTTGCATCCCGACGACGACCTGGTCACCGAACTTCGGATGCTGACCGCTCATCGCGCTGATCTGGTGGCTGATCGCACCCGCACCATCAACAGGCTGCATCAGCAACTGATCGCCATCTGCCCAGCGTTGGAACGGGTCGCCGAACTCAGCTCCGACCGCGGCTGGGTGGTGCTGTTGGCGCGCTACCAACGACCCAAAGCCATTCGGCAGAGCGGTGTTTCGCGACTGACGAAGATACTGTCCGATGCTGGAGTCCGTAACGCGTCGACCATCGCCGCCGCTGCTGTCTCGGCCGCCAAGGCCCAAACAGTCAAGCTGCCCGGCGAGGAGGTCGCCGCCACCCTGGTCTCTGAACTGGCCCAGGGGGTGATCGCCCTCGATGACCGCATCAAGACCACTGACGCCAACATCGAGGGCCGATTTCGCCGCCATCGGCTGGCCGAGGTGATCACCAGCATGCCCGGTATCGGATTCCGACTCGGCGCCGAGTTCCTGGCCGCAGTCGGTGATCCCGCGCTGATCGATTCGGCCGACCAACTCGCTGCCTGGGCCGGCTTGGCCCCGGTGTCTCGAGATTCGGGAACGCGGACCGGAAACCTGCGCACCCCCAAGCGCTACAGCCGTCGTCTGCGTCGAGTCATGTACATGTCGGCGCTGACCTCGATACGTTGTGACGCCGACTCTCGGGCCTACTACCAGCGCAAACGAAACGAAGGAAAGCGTCCGGTCCCGGCCACCATCTGCCTGGCGCGACGCCGCACCAACGTCCTCTACGCACTCATCCGCGACAACCGCACCTGGCAACCTGATTCACCCCCCGTCACCACAACGGCGGCTTGACTTCTCCATTGAGAGTCCTTTCAGCGGCCGCGGGCGGGTTGGGCCGCGACCGAGGCAGAGGAGGAGGGAACGGTGGACGGTCTGTCGATGATCGTCGAACGGGGCCCGCCCACCCGGTACGAGGCGCCCCGGTGCTCGGCAGGCAGTCGGTCGCCGACTCCGGTGAGCTTGTGGCGCAACGTCCCCGGCGTGTAGTTCTCCTGGTAGGCGCCGCGCGCGGTCAGCTCGGGCACGACGTGATCGATGAACTCGGCGAACGAACCGGGGGTGATCGCGTAGGCCAGGTTGAACCCGTCGACGTCGGTCTCCTCCACCCACTCCTGCAGCGAATCCGCCACGTGCGCACCCGAACCCACGAAACGCGGACCGATGCCGCCGATCTTGCCCCACTCGGCGATGTCGCGAACGGCCCACTCGCGGCCGTCGGGGTCAGCGGACTGGAAGGCCTTGACCGCCGAGAGGATCGCGTTCGAGTCGACGTTGCCCACCGGCTCATCGAGTCCGTAACGCGCCAGGTCGACACCCATCCAGCCCGACATGAACACCAGTGCGCCTTCGGGATCCCCGTAGGAGAGGTATTCGGCGTGGCGGGCGTGGGCCTCCTCGTCGGTGGCGGCGGTGACGATCGTCGACAGGTTGAAGATCTTCACCCCATACGGGTCGCGGCCGGCGATCTCGAGTTCGCGGCGGATGGTCGTCACCGTGTCGCGCAGAATCTCCTTGGTGGGCGCAGCCGTGAAGATGGCCTCGGCGTTCTCGGCGGCGAACCGCACCCCGCGCGGCGACGACCCGGCCTGGTAGATGACCGGCGTGCGCTGCGGTGACGGCTCACTCAGATGGATGCCGGGCACGCGGAAGTGCGTGCCGTCATGGCCGATGTGATGCACCTTGTCGGGGTCGGTGAACACTCCGCGAGCCGCGTCGCGGACCACCGCGTCGTCCTCCCAGGACCCTTCCCACAGCTTGTAGAGCACTTCGAGGTACTCGTCGGCGTGGTCGTAGCGGGCGTCGTGGGCGGGCTGATCGGTCTGACCCATGTTGCGCGCAGCGGCGGGGAGATAGCCGGTCACGACGTTCCAGCCGATCCGGCCGCCGGTGAGATGGTCGAGCGTGGAGAGGCGGCGGGCGAACGGATACGGATGTTCGAAGCCGGTGCCTGTCGTGACGCCGAACCCGAGGTGCTCGGTGACGTAGGCCATCGCGGACACCAGCAGCAGCGGATCGTTGACCGGCACCTGGGCGGCCTGGCGGATCGCGGCCTCGTCGCTGGCGCCGTAGACGTCATAGGTGCCCAGGACGTCGGCGATGAACAGACCGTCGAAGCGTCCGCGCTCGAGCAGCTGCGCGAGTTCGGTCCAGTACCTCAGATCCTTGTACCGCCACGACTGGTCCTCGGGGTGTTTCCACAGGCCAGGGGACTGGTGGGCGACGCAGTTCATGTCGAAGGCGTTGAAGCGAATCACACGGGTCACTGCGAAAGGGTGCCGAGTGACGGCGCTGTGAGCACCAGTTTGTCTCACCGCGATTCTCTTTCCCGCGGGGTTTTGATCAGATCATGTCGCGGCGGGTCAGCCAGCGCATGATCGGCCAGCCGAGGAACACCGGCAGCCAGCACGTCAGGATGCGATAGAGCAGCACCGAAGGGACCGCGACCGCGGCGGGCACGCCGAATGCGGCGAGGCCACCGATCAGGGCCGCCTCCACGGCTCCGACGCCGCCGGGGGTGGGTGCCGCCGAGGCCAGCGTGCCGCCGACCATCGTGACGATCGTGACGGTGACGAAGCTGGCATCGCCGCCGAACGCCTCGATGCTCGCCCACAATGCCAGGGCAGCGCCGAGAGTGGTTGCCGCACAACCAAGGATGATGATCGCCAGGCGTTTGGGTTCGCGTGCGAGCTCGACGAGATCGTCGACCACTTCCTTGAGCCGGGGCCGCACAGCTGTGGCCAGCCAGTGCCGCAGCGTGGGCACGAACAGGAACACGCCCACCACCCCGAGCGCGGTGCCGGCGAGGAGATAGATCACCGTGGCGCTTGGCACGAACCGGGACAGATTCGCCGACGCCCCGGCGGCCGCGCTGAACAGGATCAGCAGAGAGACGTGGGTGATGACCTGCACCGCCTGCTGCAGCGCCACCGTGGTCGTGGCCCGGAGCGCGCCCAACCCGCCCTTCTGCAGGAACCGCGCACTCAGCGCGAGCCCGCCCACGCCGGCGGGGGTCGTCGTCGCCGCGAACGTGTTCGCCACCTGCATGACCGTCAGAGACCAGAAACTCACCACACCGTCGGCACACGCCCACAGTGCGGCAGCGGCGCCGACATAGGTCAAAGCCGACACTGCGAGCCCGGCCACGGCCCACCACCAGTTGGCAGAACTCAACTCCGAGAAGAACACCGGCACCGAGCTGATGAACGGGTAGGCGACGTAGACCAGGGCGACCAGGAGCACGGTCTGGATCAACTGCCTGCGGCTGAACCGGGTGATCGTGGCCGTCGTGATCTGGTCTGCCCCGGTCTGACGCTTCACCTCATCGCGGGCGCTGGCCATCGTCGCGGCCGGATCCTTGACGGACTGCCGAAGACGTTGGTGCATGGCCGCTTTGGTGAGCCGGCGGGACGCGGCCAGCACGGCGTCGTTGCCGAAGACGGTGATCGCCGCCGCTACCGCCTCGTCGGCCCCGTACAGGTCGGTCGTGGTGACCAGGAGTTGTGCGATGTCGTTGTGCAGGTGCGCTTCCGACGCGCCGTATTCGGCGAGGCTGAACCCGCCGAACAGAGGCGTCCCGTCGACGACCGTGATCTCCTTGCTGCGCAGGTCCCCGTGCGAGATCTGCTGGCTGTGCAGAACTGCCAACGCATCCCACAACCGGGCGACCGGCGTCTGGTCGGCGCACTCGTCGATCGGAACTCCCCGCGCCGGTCGGTGCGCGTACAGCGTCCATCCGCGCTCCAGAGCCGAGACAGCGATCGGCGTTGTGCTGGCCAGTCCCACATCGTCGACTGCGATCGCCATCAGAGCTCGGTGCTCGATCGCGCGGCGCATCGAGGTCTGCAGCGGAGCGGTCTCGCTGTCACGCAGCCGCAGCTTGCGCCAGAACTGCCGCAGGACGCCGCCACCGCGCTGATGCGGACCGTAGAGTTCGACGATGGCCACGTCCTCGTGGGGGTCGGCGTGGTCGGCCGAGCGGTCCTGAGTGGCGTGCAACAGCATGGGTCCTCGGCCCGCGGGCCGCACCACGCGTAGCGCCGACACCCCGAAGCCGCGTCGTGCCATCGCACGCGCCGCGCCGTCGAGCGGAACCTCGAGCGCCGGAGTGCCGACCACCAGCACCACCAGCGCGCCGACGAACCAGCCGACCGACAGCCCGAGCAGCGAGCGCGCCGGCACCACCGCGCTGACCACCAGGTGGATCGGAACGAACGCCAGCAGCAGCGTCCACCACCATCGTCGCCATCGCGCCGGCAACCACGGTCCGGACACCGTCAGCACGGCAGCGAGCATCGCGATCCACCGCGGATCGTCGAGAAACTGTGAAGCCACGGTGTCGAGACGGTCGGAGAGGTCGAAATGCCAACGCGGCGCGGCGATGCCGTTACCGGTGATCGACAGCGACAGAATCGCGATGATGCCCGCCGCGCCGTACGCGCCGAGCAGTTTCCACTGCCGGGCGAGGATCAGGCCGATCAGGATCATGAACGGCAGGGCCAGAATCGCGATGCCGTAGACCAGGTAGACGGTGTTGGACTGCGTCGGGGTCAGCACGCCCACGATCTCGGAGATCGAGCGTTCCAGCGCTTCCCACTCGTAGCGGGTGATCAGCGAGCTCGTCACGACGATCACGAGCAAGACCCCGGCCGAGACGAGCCGAAGGATGTCGTTGGTGCGCCGGGTCAGCGGTTGGAGCAGGTCTCCCGAGACAATGATGTCCCGCCCGTCAACGCGCATGGCCAACCGATCATAGCGGCTGGCCGCTCAGCGAACGGTGACGTAGACGGTTTGATTGGCGATCGACCGGAAATTGTCGCCCTGCGACGTCGAGAACGGGACACCCTGACGAACGATCGGTCCGTGCGTGATCGACACGATCGAGGCCTCGTCCAGGGGTGCGGCGGACAGCCGGGTGACTATCACGCGGTTGCCCTGATCCTCGAGGGCCATGATGGCCGTGTCGGCGTGGCCTGCGCCGGTAGGAGCGGCGCCCGCCGGTGCGGCCAGGCTCAATGCTGCCGCGACGGTGACGGTGCCGGCGGCCAGGAGTGAAGGTCTGTTCATACCCCCTACACGAGACAGGGGCGCCTCCGGTTCAGGAGGCGCCCCTTGTCCTGTCGAACGATTACTTGACCGTGACGTAGACGGTCTGGCTGCGGACCGTGCGGCTGCCGTCGCCCTGCGAGGTGGCGAACGGCACGCTCTGCGGGGTCGAGGGACCGCGGGTGACGGACACGACCGACGCCTTGTCCAACGGCGTGCTGGACTGGCGGGTGACGATGACGCGGAGACCCTGGGCCTCCAGCGAACTGATCGTGTCGGCGGCGCTGCCACCTGTCGGGGCGGCCTGCGCGGGCGAGGCCAGCCCGAGGACACCGGCGGTGAGCGCGGCTGCGGCGGCGGTGGTGACGGTGAACTTCTTCATTTCCGGCCTTCTTCGGTTGGTTGATCTTCGTGATCTGACCCGTCAAACCCCTGTGAGCCGGGGTTCATTTCACCTGGCAGGAATTGACCGATGGCTGGCAGAAAGCGCGCTGTCGGAGTCTCGCTCAGACGGCGAGGCGACGGGCCAGCCCTGAGGCGCGCGCGGCGCGCCGGCCGACCGCGGCGCGCACCGATGCCTCGGTCCCCACCACCCGCACCCGCTTCTTCGCCCGCGTCACCGCGGTGTAGAACAGCTCCCGGGTCAGCAGCCTGGACTCCTGCTGCGGCAACAGCACCGTGACCTCGTCGGCCTGGCTGCCCTGACTCTTGTGGATCGTCATCGCGTGCATGGTGTCCACCTCGGCGAGCCGGCCGGCGGCGAACTCCTGCTCGCCGATCGCCACGCGCAGGCCCTCGCCGCGCACCACCGCGACGCCCGTGTCGCCGTTGTAGAGCTTGCGGCCGTAGTCGTTGGCCGTCACCAGGACCGGCCGGCCGGCATACCAATCCGCCCAGATGGGCTCACCGGTCGCGTCGGTGAGCCACCGCTCGACCTGACGGTTCCAGTGGCCGATGCCGAACGGCCCGCGACGATGGGCGCACAACAGGCGGTGCTCGTCGAGCGTGTTCAGCGCAGCCTGCGCGTCGCCCAGAATCGCTGCCTCGCGCAGTCGCAACGCCGGGGGGAGCAGCACGTCGCGCAGTCGTTCGCCGGGCGCGTCGGCATCGACCCACTCGACGTGGTCACCGCCGTCGCGCAGCACTTCCACCGCTCGGTCGGCGTCCCCGTCGCGGATCGCGGCCGCCAGTTCGCCGATGCGGACACCGAACCGGTGCGACGTGTGCAGCGCTGCGATCCGCACATCCTTGCGCGCACCGAGGCCGTCGACCAGATCGGCGAGCACTGCACCCGCCTCCACCGAGGCGAGCTGATCCGGATCACCGGCGAGCACCAGGCGGCTGTCGGGCCGCACGGCCTCCAGCAGGCGCGCCATCAACGTCAGAGACACCATCGATGTCTCGTCGACGACGATCACGTCGTGGGGCAACCGGTTCTCTCGATGATGCCGGAACCTGGAGCCACTGTCGGGCCGTGGCCGTAGAAGCCGGTGCAGCGTCGAGGCCGTCAACGCCGGAAGCCGGTCGCGATCCTGGGCATCCAGTGCTCCCAGTTCCGAACGCACCGCCTCGAGCAGGCGCGCTGCGGCCTTACCGGTCGGCGCCGCGAGCGCGATGCGCAGCTGCGGCCGCCCGGCGAGGGCGGCCTGCTCGGCGAGCACGGCCAGCAGACGGGCCACCGTCGTGGTCTTTCCGGTTCCCGGCCCACCCGTCAGCACCGTTAGCGATTGCGCCAGAGCGATGTCGGCGGCGCGTCGCTGCTCCTCCCACCCCATGGGGAACAGCCGCTCCAGGCCGGGTGCCGCGGTGGGTTGCCGCGAGGCCAACAGCGCCAGCACATCGTCGCGCACCTGCTGCTCCTCGCGCCAGTACCGATCGAGGTAGACGAGATCGGCATCGGCATCGGAGCGCACGTGCACCACCTGCTGACTCACCAGCGGGCTCGCCTTCACCGCCGTGAGCCAGTCCTGCGTTGCGGGCCAGGGTAATTCGGGTTGACCGATCTGCTCGGCGAGCGATCTCAGATCGACGCACACAGACCCCGCGCGCAGTGCCCGCACCGCGAACGCGACAGCCAGCGCAACATTCGGATCGGGTTCGTCGGTCAGGGTGCACAGGCGCTGTGCCACATGGACATCGGCGGGCTCCAACAGCTCGCTGAACGCGTCGAGCGTCGGCGCGGTCACGGGGACTCCCCGCGCAACCGGACCCGGCGGGCCGTCGAGCTCTCGTCGAGCTCGACCAGGTCGTCATGGGAGCGTAGGAACTCGCTGAACGACTTGTAGCCGAGCGACTTCTCGGAGAACGACGGATCCATCCGCTTCATCTGGGCCTTGACCGCCGAATTGTGCAGCCAGTCCACGTCGTCTCTCTCCAGCCCGATGCGCAACGCCCGGGTGAGCAGCGCCGTCGCCGCGTCCAGCGGATCAGGTTCGTCCTCGGTTTCGTCCGGTGCGGTGTCGTGGACCTTCGTCCGGCGGCCACGCTTCTTCGGCTCAGCGCCGACCTGGGACTCGTCGGGCTCGAACACCGGTACGCCCGGAAGTGCGTCGTAGGTGACGAACTCGTCGCACGCCGCCGCCAGCGAGCGGCTGGACGAACCCGCGACCCCGATGCCGACGACGTAGCGGCCCAGCCGTTTGCACCGTTGCGCCAGCGCGATGTAATCCGAATCGCCGCCGACGATGACGACGTGGGTCAGATCGGGCAGTCGGAACATGTCCTCGACCGCGTCGACGGCCAGCCGGATGTCTGCGCCGTTCTTGCCGTACGCCGCGGCGGGGAACAGCTGCACCAGATCGACTGCGCGACCCACCAGTTGGCCACGGTAGTTCGCGTTGACCTCTGCCGACCAGTCGGCGTACGCGCGGGTCAGCACGAGCGTGCCGAACGACGACGCGAAGTCCACGATCGCGCCGACGTCCACGGTGGCGCGCGTCAGCTTCTCGGCGAAGTCACCCGTGCCGGTGCCGGTATCCCGGGCCCGGTCCCGCTGATACGAATTGCGGCCGTTGACCTGGTCATAGCGACTGATCACGATGTTGTCGAAGTCGAAGTAGACCGCGACGCGGGAGTCCTGGGAGTCCGTCATCGCACCAGTGTCTCCGACGGTGCGGCCTGTGCGAGCAGATCGGACACCGCCACGATCAGATCCGCGGGTGGCCGCCAGCTGAACACCCCGGCAGGATGCCCGTCCACCACCGGCGTGTCCGACCCGCACATTCCGCGCACGAACAGGTACAGCACCCCGCCGAGATGGCGCTCCGGTGTGTAGTCCGGGAGACGCCAGCGCAGGAATCGGTGCAGCACAACGCAGTACAACAGCGCCTGCAGCGGATAGTCGGAGTGCAGCATCGCCTCGACCAGCCGGGGTTGCCCGTAGTCGGCGGCGCTCAGATCCGCCCCCGGTTCCCCCAACCAGTTCGTCTTGTAGTCCACCACCAGGTACCGACCGCCGACCCGCAGCACCGCATCCACCGACCCGGTGAGGTAGCCCCGCAGTGACTGTGCGCCCAGCGCGCCGTCGGAGAGGCGACGGGCGTAGCCGGCCAGCGGGTCGTCCGCCGGTAGGTGCGTGCGCAGCAGCGCGCCGACGTCAGCGAGGGAGAGCGCCGGCCCGGCAGCGCGAAGATCACCCCCGGCGAGCGGGAACTCGAAGTCCATCTCACGCAACCGGTCCCGCAAGCCGATCGCCCGCAGCGTCAGCCCGGGTGCCAGGGGTCCCAGCGGCGTGTCGTGCATCGGGATCAGCGCCCCCGCCAGGTCGGCCGGGGCCACGTCGACCGGCCACCACTGCGCGTGTCGGCCGATCTGATTCTCCAGCTCGGCGGGCAGGTCGGCGGAGAACGGATCAGCCGTCTCGAGCACCGCGTGCACCAGCGAGCCGAACGTGGCGCCGGACGGGAGATCGGCCATTGGCGAGCGGACGTCGGCACCGATGTCGACCTGTTCGGACACCGGTACGTCGGCGACCTCGTCGTCGAGTTCGGTCACCTCCGGCTCGCTGGACACCCCGGGCGTCTCCTCCGCAGCGCGGATCAACCCCGAATAGGACGTGCGCCGCCACGACGTGTCGATGTGGCGGTGGAAGTGACGCACATCCAAACCGGCGGGCGGCGCGGAGTCGTCGACCGGTTTCGGAGCCGCGATCACCGACTCTTCCAGGACCGGCCCACCGGCGTCGGCCCAGGCGCGCAGCGCGGCCATCGCGTCGGGGTCGTCGATGCGGGGTGGATCGCAGCGATCCGGCACCACTGCCTCGCCGGGCCGGCGGCCGCGCAGCAGCCGGGACAACCCGCCGTTGGGTTCATCGGCCGACGGCGCCCACCACGCGACGACCTGGGACTGGGCGCGCGTCATCGCGACGTAGGTGAGCCGGACGTCGTCCCCGGCCGCCTCCCTGCGGCCCTGACGTTGCACCGCGTCGTGATCGGGACTGTTCTCGCCGCCGATGTGCAGACAGCGGGTGTCACCCTCGTGGTAGAGCACGACGTCGCGAGTCTGGATGTTGCGGTTGAACGCGAACGGCAGATACACGACGGGGAACTGCAGACCCTTACTCACCCACACCGTCATGATCTGCACGGCGGCGGCGTCGCTGTCGAGGCGGCGGCTGCGTTCGACCGCGCCGCCCCGCTCGTCGCGCTGGGTGCGCAGCCAGTCCCGCAGCGCCGGCAGGCTGAAGTGCTCGCGGTGCGCGGTCTCCTGCAGTAGCTGGGTGAGATGCGCCAGGTCGGTCATGTGCCGTTCACCGTCGACCCAGGACAGCACGCGCTTGCCCATCCCGGCGCGCTGAGCTGCTTCGAACACCGCGGCGACGCCGCGCTCCCGGGCGTGGTCGGCCCAGCTGCGCAGCGTCTCGGTGATCCGGTCGGTGAGCCGATCACCCTCGGCGACAAGGGTTTCGGCGGTTTCCCCGAAGAACATCGTGGTGGCCGCCGCCCGCACGAGGCCGGAACGCTGCGGCTGGTCGAACGCTTCGAGCACACACAGCCAATCGTCGGCCGCCGGTGAGGCGAACACATCCGAGTCCCCGGTGTAGACGGCGGGGATGTTCGCGGCGTTCAGCGCGTCGAAGCAGGCCCGCCCGTCGCGGTGGCTCTCGACGATCACCGCGATGTCGCCGGGGACCACCGGCTCACCGCAATACGTCGCGCGGGCGGCCAGCAGCGCGGCGATGTCGGCGGCCATGTCCTTCGGAATGTGTTCGCGCAGTTTGTCGATCGGGATCGTCTTGTCGGGCCGGACCCGCAGCTGCTCGCGGGTGACCACCCGCAAGCGGAACGGCACGTTGTTCGGTGCACCCTCGAGGCGGTGGTCAGCGTGCGCGGCGTCCACCGGCCGCACCACGATGCGCGGATCTCCGAGCTGCGCGTCGCGCATCACCGCCTGCAGGCTCGCCACCAGCGGACCGTCGCTGCGGAAGTTGGTGCCCAGCGTGCGCTGCCGACCCGCGCTCGACGCGGCGTGCAGATAGGTGACGATGTCGCCGCCGCGGAAGGCGTAGATCGCCTGCTTCGGGTCACCGATCAGGATCAGCGTGGAGTGCCCGCTGAACGCCCGGTCGATGACCTGCCACTGCACGGGGTCGGTGTCCTGGAACTCGTCGACCATGACGATCGACCAGCGCCGCCGCATCCGGGTGCGTGCGGGCGAACCGTCGGCCTCCAGCGCGTCGGCGAGCCGGGACAGCAGATCGTCGTAGTGCAGGATGCCGAGCCGGCGTTTGCGCTTCTCCAGCTCCGCGCAGACCGAAGTCGCGAAATCGACCCGCACCGCCGCGTCCGTGCCGGGCGCCGGACCGGCGGGCCGGAGCTCGGTGTGCGCGCCGGCGACGACCTCGCGGGCCAGGCGCAGCGCGGCGTCATAGGACAACAGCGGTTCATCACGTTCCTGCCCGAAATGCGCGAGGTACAGATCGTCGACGATGTCGCGCACCACATCCTCGAGGTTCTCCACCAGCTGCACACCGGAATCGGTGTCCCCGGCCACCCCGAGGCTCCTCAACACCAGTTGGCAGAACTGGTGGGTGGTCGCGATCGTGGCGGCATCGAAACCGGCCAGCGCATCACGCAATCGCTGCCGACGCAGCTCGAGTTCATCGGCAGGTCCCGCCACCAGGTGGGTGAGCAACGCGTTGCCGCGAGCGCGGGACGGATCGCCCAACGCGAGCAGTGCGTCGAGGATCTGGGCGCGCACTCGTTCGCGCAGCTCCTGGCTGGCCGCCCGCCCGAACGTGATCAGCAGCATCTGGTCCAGCGTCGCGACGCCCTCGGCCACGTACCGGGTCACCAGGCCGGCCAACGTGAACGTCTTTCCCGTGCCCGCACTGGCTTCCAGCACGGTCGTGGTACGCGGCTCGGGCAGCGGGCCGAGCAGGTCGAACGGTTCCATCTAGTCCGGCATCCTCTCTGCGCGCAGCATCGGGGACCACAACCGAGACGCGTAGGCCGGAAGACCGGCCGCGACGAGGTCGACCAGCGGGCGGCCCGGCCCCCACACCGTGACGTGCGCGGGTTCGGCATCCTCGCCGGGATACTTGCCAGACTTCCACTTCCAGCCGGCTTCCCGCGACGGCGCGCCGCGATGGTGCTCGGTCTCAGCCCAGGCATAGGACGTTTTGGGAGGCAACGGAATCGGTGCGCAACGACCGTCGTCGTACATCTCGACGAGGTCAGCCAGCACGCCGGTGGCGTCCTCCGGAGGTCCCAGCAACCGCTGCCGCGGAGTGTCGCCCCGCTTGGCGCGGCCGATGCACACCGCCGACCACTCCCGGCCGGGATGGCGAGCGGCCAACGCCACCAGACGAATCCACGATTCGAGCAGATGCCTGCCGTCGAGCTTGGAGTAGGTCACCCACACCAGGCGCTCGCCGTAGACGCGCGGCACGGTGCCCGTGACGCGGCGCCCGGCCCCGACCGTGACGTCGACGTCGAACGCCCGGGGATCAGATGTGCGGTGCTGCTGGGCGGCCGCTGCGAGGGCACCGGTGCGCTGCGCGAGTTCCTGAGCTTGCCGCCAGCCCAGCCGGCCCGGTGGCAGTGAACCGCGGCGCCACTCGGCCTGCTGTGCCTGCGCCGGTGTCATCCCACGCTGCATGTCCTCGAGCATCCGCGTGCCGATCTTCCACTCCGCCAGCGCATCGATCTCGACGGGCATCCCGTCCTCGACTGCCTCGACGTCCCACGGCAGCGTGTAGTCGAGAGCCCGGAAGAAGCCCTTGACCGGGTCCTTGAAGAAGGCGACCAGGTCGTCGAGCACGACGTCGTCGAGCGCTGGGGCGGGCAACGGTGCCCCGATCAGCGGCGGCTTGACGGTCCGGTGCGCCGTGGAAGCCCGCGCCGCGGTCAGTGCGGCGACGTCGAATGTGAACGGCTCTTCCGGCCTGGTACCCAGCGCCCCTGGCGTGACGTTGCGGATATCGAACGGCTGCAACGGATGTCGGATGTGGACATGCTCGCGGACCGGCTGCGGGGTGGTGACATCGAGCGCATCGAGGAGCTCGACGAGCGGCACGGCCGGCGGCTTGCGCTGGCCCGAGTACTCGTTGGCGCCCGTGTAGGTGATCACCAGCCGCTCGGTCGCCGCGCCGATCGCGTCGAGCAGTAGCTGGCGATCCTCGGACCGGCTGTCCCGTTCACCGGTCACCGGGTCCCGCGCCAGCGCGTCGTCGCCGTCGGTGACTCCCTGGCGCGGGAAGACCCCGTCGTCGAGGCCGACGAGGCACACCACCCGGTGTGGCACCGAACGCATCGGCACCATCGTGCACACGGTCAGCGTGCCGGTACGAAAATTGGCCCGGGTCGGTCGACCCGCGAGGTGACGGTCCAGCAGTGCCTTCACATCGGCGAGGCGCAACAGCGTCTCGGACTGCGCGCCGGCATGGGCCAGGATGTCGGCGAACTCCCGATCCACCTGGGCGCCCTGCCACGCATCGGCGTCGGAAGCCGCGGTCAGCTGGTCCAGACCGCTGCGCAGCGCCGTCAGCCAGTCACGCACCGTCTGTGTGCCGCTGAGAGTCTCGACACTCGCGCGGAGCAGTTCGACGTATTCGGCCAATCGGCCGGCCAGCTCCACCCGGTTGCTGCCGACATCGTCGAGGGGAAGCGTGGTGTCCAACCAGGTGCGGGCGTCCTCGGACACGGCCACACCGGCGAGTACCCGGTCGATGCCGAACCGCCAGGTGTTCTGCACGAAGTCGACGCCGTAGGGATGCCGGTGCCCGCGGTCGAACCCCCAGCGGATGTTGGCCTCCCGCACCCAATCTCCGATCGTGTCGAGATCGTCATCGGTGAACCCGAAGCGGGCGCGGACCGGGGGTGCTTCGGCGAGATTGAGGACCTCGCTGGCGGTCGCGCGTCCGCCGGCGAGGGCGAGCACCTGGCTCGCCACGCCGAGCAGCGGATTGGTTTGGGTGAGTGCGCGATCGGCCAGCTTGACCCGCAGCCGGTGAGCCGGATGCCCGTCCGGCACTACGTCACCGAGGCCGAAGCCCGCGACGATCAGCGGTGCGAACGTCTCGATGTCGGGGCACATCACGAGGATGTCGCGCGGCTCGAGCGTGGGATCGTCGGCGAGCATCCCCAGTAGCACCTCCCGCAGCACGTCGATCTGGCGCGCCGGACCGTGGCAGCTGTGCACCTGGACCGAACGGTCGCCATCGTCGAGTGAACGGCCCTGCGGGCGAACGCTGTTGGCGGCGATGTCGGACTGCAGCCACCCGAGCAGCGTGGGTGGGCGATCGGCGGAGCCGAGGAACTCGTCGACCGCGGGATCGGCGGGCAGAGCCCGCTGCAACTCGCGTAGATCGCGACCGAGAGTCGCGAGCAGCGGGTGTGCCACGGCTCGGTGCGAGGTGTCGGTGCGTCGCGGCACGGGGCCACGACCGTCCCGCAGCGCCGTCCACAGCTCGTCGCTGGGATGCGGCAGCCACAGATGCAGGTCGTGATGCGTGCTGAGGGCGTCCAACAGCTCGATCTCGGTGAGAGGCAACCGGGTGTGACCGAACAGCGAGAGCCGCGCCGGCAGATCGGTGGCGCAATCCTGCAGGCGTGCAACGGTTTCGGCGTGCCGGACCGGCGGGGGATCGGCATCGACGTGGGCGAGCAGTGCGCGGTACAGCTCAGGCTGCCACGCCAGATCCGCATCGAGGGCATCGTCGCGGCCGTGCGCCCAGTCGATCAACAGGTGCGGCCGCTGGCGCGCGTACGAGGCGAACAGGCCGGCGAGTCTCCGGGCGACGGCGTAGCGCCGACCTTGGCGCAGTTCCCGCTCCTCACCCTGCTCGCCATGGCCGAGATGGGCGGCCAGCGTGGCACACCACGGCTCGTCCAACGAGCTGTCGATGACTGCGAGCAGCGGCCAGACCATGGCATCCGGCGCCCACGGATCGTCATCGGCGGTGCCGGTCAGTTCGGCCACCAGGGAGCGCGGATGCCGGAAGGTGATCCCCGCGCACACGCCGTCCTGCCCGCTGCCCCGACCCAGGATGTGGGACAGCCGCTGGCTGAGCCAGCGTTCCGTGCCGCGCGCCGAGACCAGCACGAGATCCTCGGCGAACGGGTCGGAGGGAGGGGCCGCCAGCATGGCACCCAGACCGTCGGCGAGCAGGTCGGTGCGGTCAGCCCGATGGAGATGTAGCGCCATCGGGACTCACCTTACGGGGGCGCTCCGACAGGGCAGGGTCAGCCGCGCTCGATGACGTTGCCGGAGCCCGATTGCGATGTCGTCGGTTCGCCGGTGCGGTAGGTCACCGTGTTGTCGAAGCCCGACACGCTGATGGAGCCCGCCGACTCCACCGTCAGCCTGTTCTCCATGCCCGACACCGACACCTCGGCGCACGATCCCTGCACCTCGATGGTGTTGTTCATGCCGCTGATGCTCACGGTGCCCTGGTTGCAGATCACCGTCTGCGTGCGGTCCACGCCGCCGATCGACAGCGACCCGCCTGCGTCGACGGTGAGCACCTGGTCGCCGCCGCCGATGCCGGGGACGGCCGGCATCGAGGGTCCGGCGACGGTACCGCCGCCACCGGAGACGTTGGGCCGCCCGGGAACGGAATCACCGCCGACGAAGTAGACGACGACGCCGATGACCCCTCCGAGGATCACCAGACCGGCGATCAGCGGAATCAACCACACCGCAGGAGTGGATCGCTTGTGTACGACCTGCTGGGGCGCGGAGTAGTAGGGCGACTGGTATCCGGATGTGGCGTACGGGTCGGGCGGCGGGGCGGGGTACGGGTAGGGAGGAACCGGCACCGTCGAACCACCCAACTCGCTGGCACTGGCCTGGCCGGCGAGCGGCCGCTCGAGGTCCCGGATGCGGGCCTCGGGATCCCCGGTTGGCTCCATGGGCAGATGCTCGCACACCGGTCGGCCCCGCTCAACGGATCCGGCCACACGCGACCCGGTGTGGCCTACAACCAGTCTCGGCGTTTGAACGCGACGTAGAGAATGACGACCATGACCACGATCAGCGCGGTGCTGGTGATGAACCCGGTGACGGTCTGGATGCCGGGATACTCGACGTTCTGTCCGTAGTAGCCGGTGATCGCCGTCGGCACCGCGATGATGGCGGCCCACCCGGTGAGCTTCTTCATCACGACGTTGAGCCGTGCATCCTGCAGTGACAGATTCGTCTCGAACACGGTGGTGACCATGTCGCGCAACGATTCTGTCCACTCCGAGGCTCGCAGCACATGGTCGTACAGATCGGCGTACACCGCGTCGAGCTCCGGGGCGGTCTTGGCATCGAGTCGACGGTGCTGGATCGCCGAGACCACCTCCCGCATCGGCAGCACCACCCGGCGCAACGCCACCAGATCCTTGCGCAGCTGAAAGGTCTTGCGTTGCAGACCTTTCGTTGGCGTCTCGTCGGCGAAGAGGTCGTCTTCGAGTCCCTCGATCGCGTCGTCGAGTGCCTGCACCGCCGCGAAGTGGCCGTCCACCACGACGTCGAGCAGGCCGTGCACCAACGAGCCGACCCCGTATTCCTGACCGCCGAGCTCGTCGAAGCGGCGGGACACCTCGTTGATGTCGACGTGCGGCGACAAGCGGACCGTGATGAGCCCGCGCGGCAGTACGAAACCGGAGATGCGGTGCACCTCGAGCAGCGACGAGGGTTCCTCCTGCGCGGCCGGCTCGGTCATCGTCACCGCGTACACCGTGAAGAAGGTGTGGGTGCGGTACACCACCGCTTTCGTGCGTTCGGACTCGGCGAGTGCATCCTCGACCGCCCACGAGTTCAGATGGAGTTCGTCGGCGAGGTCTTCGAGGATGGCGTGGTCGGGGTCATAGATGTCGCACCACACCAGCGTGTCGTCGCCGCTGAGGCAGTCCGAGATCGCCGAGAAATCGAAGTCGTCCTGAGGTTCACCGTGCCGCCAGATCCGGCCGCGCACGTGGGTCATCGCAGTGGGTGCATGTCTCAGCCGAGCTTGAATTCGTCTGCCAGGCCGTCGATTCCAGCCTGTATCGCATCGAGGGCAGGCTTGCGAGCCTTGAGCTTGGTGGCCAGGTGGGCGCCGGCGTGCAACGTGGTCGCCGCCTCCTTGGCCACCTGCTGCGCGCGGGGGAGGACCTGATCGGCCTCGACGATCTCGTCGAGCCAGCCCGCCGCGATCGCCGCGTCACCGACGAACGTCGCCGCCAGTGCGGTACCGCGTTCGAAGGCCGCCGGTGTCAGCCGCATCCGCATGATCTCGATCGCCGAGATAGGGATGGTCATGCCGATGGCGACCTCGATCGCCTGGCAGCGCGACTTCGGTGCACCCACGCGGTGATCGGCCGACAGCAGCAAGAACGATCCCATGGCGATCGCGGGGCCGGTCGCGGCGATGATCACCGGGACCGGGAAAGTCAGAGTGCGCAGCGAGAGCTTGAACCCGCCGGCGAGCATGCCGAGCGCCGCGGCGGGATCTCCGGATTGGAAGACCGCGAGGTCGAAGCCGCCGCTGAACACCCGCGAATTGCCCGCCAGCACGACGGCCTTCACCTGTCCGGACGTGGCGTCGGACTCGGCGCGGTCGAGCGCCTCGTTGATCGCGGCCTGCATGTCCGGCCCGAGCACATTGACCTTGCCGTCGTCGAGCGTGATGGTGGCCACGGATTCGGCGAGCTCATAGGACACGGTGCTGGTCATGCGGCCTCCTGGGGCGAGGTGGTGGGGCGCATCGAACCTAACAGCGGCGGGGACGGGAAAGGCCACGCGGGGGCGACTACTCAGCTGTCGTCTCGCCCCGCACCGGTAATCGGGTACTCGACTACGCACGACCCCGCCCCTGCGTCTTCCTAACGTGATCGTCGAGCGCGGCGGTGACGAGGGGTCGCCGCGCTCCTAACCACAGGAGGACGACCATGGGCGCACACCGTAAGCCGGCACAGCCTGAACCGGATCGCCGCAGACGGCGGGTGAAAGGCCGAAAAGTGCGGCGCGACAGCGGGATTCCTGCGCTCGGTCTCTGGGAATGCGGGATCGGCGCGGGCTGGCGCTGATGGTCGACCCCAGCTCGTGCTGACCGGCGCCGGGTCAGCCGCCCATCAGCGTGCGCCATTGATCGAGAGAGCTCGCGCGGTAGACGTAGTTGCTGCGCCGGACGGAGTCGAGCGGCGCGCTCTTGGCCGCCGAATACCAGTGCCCTGGGAAGACTGTCGGATCGCCAGGCAGCGCTGCCAAGGCCTGCAGGCTGCGGAACATGTCGTCGACGTTGCCGCCGGGGAAGTCGGTGCGGCCGCAGCCCTCGAGGAACAACGTGTCCCCGGCAACCAGCCGGCCATCGAGCAGGAAACACTGGCTACCCGGCGTGTGGCCCGGGGTGTGGAGTAGCTCGATCGAGAGCGCGCCGATCTCGACGGTGTCGCCGTGCTGGTGTGCGGTGAGCTCACTCGGGGCGATCCCGGTGACCCGGGAGACCCAGTCGACCTCGTGGGTGTTGACGTGCACCGGCACGCTGGTGCGTTCCAGCAGTTCGGCGAGTCCCTTGAGCTCGAAGCCCATCATCGAGCCGCCGACGTGGTCGGGATGGTGGTGGGTGACCAACACGCCGGACAGCCGCATACCGTCGGATTCGAGGGCGTCCACCAGGTCCGTCGCGGCGTACGCCGGGTCGACGATCACCGCGTCGCCGGTTTCCCTGTCGCCGATCAGATAGGCGAAGTTGCGCATCTGCTCGGCGATCATGTCGCCGGCCGCGAAATCGCGACCTGCCAGGAGCTGACGGAAGTAGAGACGATCGTCTTCGGCCATGCGGGTCAGCGTAGGCGCATGCCCCTCACCAGCAGCCGGGTGTCCAGCATGACCAGCGGTTTGGCGCCGCAATCGGTGAGAATGTACCCTCTTTAAGGCCCGTCGCTCCGTGACGTGCTGCAGGCCCCCTTAGCTCAGTCGGTAGAGCGTTTCCATGGTAAGGAAAAGGTCAACGGTTCGATTCCGTTAGGGGGCTCGGTGGACCGCTGTGCAGGTCCGTCCGGGGCGGTGTAGCTCAGCTGGTTAGAGCGCACGACTCATAATCGTGAGGTCGGGGGATCGAGTCCCCCCACCGCTACAAGACACTAACGAGACGTATCGCAAGAGACGTAAAAGAGAGAGACGACTGCCGTGGCCTCCAGTACCGATGTACGGCCCAAGATCACCTTGGCCTGCGAAGTGTGCAAGCACCGCAACTACATCACCAAGAAGAATCGCCGCAACGATCCCGACCGCCTCGAGATCAAGAAGTTCTGCCCGAACTGCGGCAAGCACCAGGCTCACAAAGAGTCCCGCTAGGACCACCGCTGCGCCGTGTCTTTCCTGGACGAGTACGTCGGGCTGCACTATCGCCACCCCGACCACTACGTCGTCGGGCGTGAGAAGATCCGCGAGTACGCGACCGCGGTCAAGAACGACGACGACTCCTTCTTCGCCGAGAGTGCGGCGACCGAGCTCGGTCACCGGGCGCTTCTCGCGCCACTGACATTCATCTCGGTGTTCGGATATCAGGCGCAGCGGGCGATGTTCGAGACCGCCGGCATCGCGATCACCGATGCCCAGATCGTCCAGGTGGACCAGTCCCTGAAGTTCGTTCGCCCGATCCTGGCCGGGGACACGCTGTACATCGACGTGTGGATCGACTCGGTCCGCACGGCGCACGGCACCGACATCATCGTCACCAAGAACGTGGTCAGCAACGGCAACGGCGACGTCGTCCAGGAGTCCTACACCACCCTGGCGGGGCGGAGCGAAGAAGACGGAGAAAGTGGCTTTTCAGATGGCACTGCGTGAATTCAGTTCGGTCAAGGTCGGCGATGAGCTGCCCGAGAAGACCATCCCGCTGACGCGGGCCGACCTGGTCAACTACGCCGGCGTGTCCGGCGACCTCAACCCGATTCACTGGGACGACGAGATCGCCAAGCAGGTCGGCCTGGACACCGCCATCGCCCACGGCATGCTCACGATGGGTCTCGGTGGCGGGTACGTCACCTCCTGGGTGGGCGATCCGGCCGCCGTCACCGAGTACAACGTGCGCTTCACCGCGGTCGTCCCCGTCCCGAACGACGGCAAGGGCGCTGAGATCGTGTTCAACGGACGGGTGAAATCAGTCGACGACGACGCCAAGTCCGTCACCATCGCGCTCACGGCCACCGCGGGCGGCAAGAAGATCTTCGGCCGCGCCGTGGCCGTGGCCAAGCTGGCGTAGGCAGGTCTGCGCACATGGCACTCAAAACCGACATCCGCGGAATGGTGTGGGAATACCCCGACACCTTCCTGGTGGGCCGCGAACAGGTCCGCCAGTACGCCAAGTCCGTGAAGGCCACTGATCCGGCCACCCTGGACGAGAAGGCTGCTGCCGAACTCGGGCACGAATCGCTGATCGCCCCGCCGACGTTCATGGCGATCTTCGCGGTGATGATCCAGAACCACTTCTTTCAGCACGTCGACGTAGGCCTCGAGACGATGCAGATCGTGCAGGTCGATCAGAAGTTCCTGTTCCACCGTCCGATCAAGGCCGGAGACGCGCTCAACGGGACGATGCACATTCAGACTGTGGACGAACGATTCGGCGCCGACATCGTGACCACCCGCAACGTCCTCACCGATCCCAACGGCGAGATCGTGATGGAATCCTTCACCACCCTGATGGGTCATGAGGGTGACAACTCGATCTCGGCGGGCTGGGACCCGGAGACGGGTCAGGTCGTCCGCAAGCCCGTCGCCCACGACACCGGGTCGGCGGCGGATTAGTAACTCCGACCCGCGGCGCGCTACACTCGGCACTTGGGTTTTCCCAGTTGAGCGCGCTGTCCGTCGGGGCTTGTGTCACCGCACGGGGAGCGCGCAAATTGTGTGAGCCCTGCAGGGACACCCTCTAGGGGCGTAGCTCAACTGGCAGAGCAGCGGTCTCCAAAACCGCAGGTTGCAGGTTCAAGTCCTGTCGCCCCTGCTCAACTGAATACTCGATACGTGGGGCCGGCCCGGCCTGGTCTGGATACTGGACAGCAGGGCCCACGAACCGGGACCCATGACGACCGATCACGAGGGAGCACGCGGTGAGCGACGAGCGCGACGGTGCCAGCTCGGCAGGCACCGACAGCGGCGCGGAGACCGACGGCGGTGACGCACGAGTGCAGACCGCGGTCGTGAACCGTCCGCTACGACCGACCGGTAAGCGGTCGCGTCGGCCTGTCGATGTCGACGACACCGACGACACCGACGCCGCGCCCGAGACCGATGCGTCGGGTGGCAAGGACAACGGCAAGGGCCCGAAGGCGAAGAAGAAGACCGCGAAGAAGCCCAAGGACGGGCCGGGGCGCAACCCCATCGCCTTCATCTTCAACTACCTGAAGGAAGTCGTCGCCGAGCTGCGCAAGGTCATCTGGCCGAACCGCAAGCAGATGGTCAGTTACACCACCGTGGTGCTGGTGTTCCTGGTCTTCATGGTGGCGCTGATCGGTGGAGTTGACCTGGGCCTGGCCAAGCTCGTGACGTTGGTGTTCGGCTGACCCACGCGGTCACCCCACCCGACGCAATACATCTGAGAGAGGACTGACACGTGACCAGCTTCGACGGCGAGAGCGCCGCGAACGTGTCCGAGGCACGCATCGCCGATGCGGATCCGGCGGTGGTGATCACCGCCGCGGGGGCCGGCAATCTCGACGAGACCAGCCCGGCCGAGGCCGTGGAGGACGCACCGCTGGTCGAGGCGCCGGACGACGCCGACGAGGCCCCGGCAGCCGACGAGCCGGCCGAGGACGAGGACCCCGCCGTCGCGCTCAAGAAGGAGCTGCGCCTCAAGCCGGGCGACTGGTACGTCATCCACTCCTACGCCGGCTACGAGAACAAGGTGAAGGCCAACCTCGAGACCCGCGTGCAGAACCTGGACGTCGGCGACTACATCTTCCAGGTCGAGGTGCCCACCGAAGAGGTCACCGAGATCAAGAACGGCCAGCGCAAGCAGGTCAATCGCAAGGTGCTGCCCGGCTACATCCTCGTGCGCATGGAACTGAACGACGAGTCGTGGGGTGCGGTGCGTAACACCCCCGGCGTCACCGGCTTCGTCGGCGCGACGTCGCGGCCGTCGCCGCTGTCGCTCGACGACGTGGTGAAGTTCCTGCTGCCGCCGGCGGCGGCGAAGAAGCCCGGCAAGGCGGCGTCGACGGCCGCGGCGTCCTCCGAGGCGTCGATGGAGCGTCCCGAGATCCTGGTCGACTTCGAGGTCGGCGAGTCGGTCACCGTCATGGACGGGCCGTTCGCGACCCTGCCGGCATCGATCAGCGAGGTCAACGCCGAGCAGCAGAAGCTCAAGGTGCTGGTGTCGATCTTCGGTCGCGAGACACCGGTCGAACTGACCTTCAACCAGGTCGCCAAGATTTAAGCCGGGCCCCTCGGCCATGAGGACGCCCACGAGATAGAAGAAGGACAGCACAACCATGCCCCCGAAGAAGAAGGTCTCCGGGCTGATCAAGCTGCAGATCCAGGCCGGGCAGGCCAACCCCGCCCCGCCGGTCGGTCCCGCGCTCGGCCAGCACGGCGTCAACATCATGGAGTTCTGCAAGGCGTACAACGCGGCGACCGAGTCGCAGCGCGGCAACGTCATCCCCGTGGAGATCACCGTCTACGAGGACCGCACCTTCACGTTCGCGCTGAAGACGCCGCCCGCAGCCAAGCTGCTGCTCAAGGCTGCCGGCGTGCAGAAGGGTTCGGGTGAACCGCACAAGACCAAGGTCGCCAAGGTGACCTGGGATCAGGTGCGCGAGATCGCCGAGACCAAGAAGGAAGACCTGAACGCCAACGACATCGATCAGGCCGCCAAGATCATCGCCGGCACTGCCCGCTCCATGGGCATCACCGTCGAGTAAGTCGAGTAACTCGACACCGGTAGTCGTGGGAGGGCCAGCTGCGGCCCGCCAACCACAACTCAGCAACTAGGAGACATCAATGAGCAAGAACAGCAAGGCCTACAAGGAAGCCGCCGAGAAGGTCGATAAGACCCGGCTGTACACGCCGCTGGAGGCCACGAAGCTGGCCAAGGAGACGTCGTCGAAGAAGCAGGACGCCACCGTCGAGGTCGCGATCCGCTTGGGCGTCGATCCCCGCAAAGCCGACCAGATGGTGCGCGGCACCGTGAACCTGCCGCACGGCACCGGCAAGACCGCGCGCGTCGCGGTGTTCGCCGTCGGTGACAAGGCCGAGCAGGCGCTGGCCGCCGGCGCCGACGTCGTCGGCAGCGACGACCTGATCGAGAAGATCCAGGGCGGGTTCCTCGACTTCGACGCCGCGATCGCCACCCCCGACCAGATGGCCAAGGTCGGCCGCATCGCGCGCATCCTGGGCCCCCGCGGCCTGATGCCGAACCCGAAGACCGGCACCGTGACCCCGGACGTCACCAAGGCCGTCAACGACATCAAGGGCGGCAAGATCAACTTCCGCGTCGACAAGCAGGCCAACCTGCACTTCATCATCGGCAAGGCGTCGTTCGACGAGAAGTCGCTGGTGGAGAACTACGGTGCCGCGCTCGACGAGATCCTGCGTGCCAAGCCGTCCTCCTCGAAGGGCCGCTACCTGAAGAAGGTCGTCGTCTCGACCACCACCGGCCCCGGTATCCCGGTGGACCCGGCGGTGACCCGTAACTTCACGGAGGAGTAGGCGCCAGCCGAATCCGACCACAGCAAAAGTCCCCCACGCTTCGGCGCGGGGGACTTTTCTGTATCTCGGGAATCAAAAAAGCTCCTCGACCACCGGCGTACCCGGCCGTCCCGCAGCCGTCGTCCCCCACGAACGACAGTGTGCAGAATCAGCCGGAGATCCGAGTTGTCCCCCACATCGAACCCTGATGCGGTGGCCGAGGAGCCCTTTGGCAAAACATAACACCGGCGCTGTGTCGCCGCGCCGGCATCAGCGAAATACGAGCGCGGCTCAGGCCGCCGCGGCGCCTGGCTTCAGGTAGGTGACGAGGCTGACGTCCAACGCCTCGTCGACGAAGTAGTACTGGCAGCCGGTCAGGTAGCGCATGTAGTCGTTGTAGGACTGCTCGCCGGCGGCGGCGATCGCCTCGTCCTTGTGCTGCTCGAGACGTGCGGCCCAGATGCCGAGTGTCTTGATGTAGTGATTGCGCAGCGACAACGTCTCCGGCACGGTGAAGCCGGCCTTCTCGCCGTGCTCGACCATCATCTGCGTCGTCGGGATGCGGCCGCCCGGGAAGATCACCTCACCGATGAACTTCGCGAACCGTGCCAGTTCGAACGTCAACTTCTTGCCGCGCGCCTGCAGGTCGTAGGGGTGGTAGCCGCAGCTGCTCTGGATCGTCATGCGGCCGTCGTCGGGCAGGATGTCGTAGCACGTCTTGAAGTAGTCGTCGTAGCGCTCGAAACCGAAGTGCTCGAACGCCTCGATCGACACGATCCGGTCGACGGGTGAATGGAACTGCTCCCACCCTTCGAGGCGGACGTCGAACGTGCGCTCACTGTCCACCTTCGACAGCAGCTGGCTGCAGTAGGCCTGCTGGTTCTTGCTCAGCGTCAGGCCGATCACGTTGACGTCGTACTTCTCCATGGCGCGCTGCAACGTCAGGCCCCAGCCGCAGCCCACCTCGAGCAGAGTCATGCCCGGCTTCAGATCGAGCCGGTCCAGGTGCTGGTCGACGTTGGCGATCTGAGCTTCCGACAGGGTCACGGTGGGGCCGGTGAAGTACGCGCAGCTGTACTTGCGGGTGGGGTCCTGGAAGACGCCGAAGAAGTCGTCCGACAGGTCGTAATGCGCCTGAATGTCCTCGAAATGAGGAGTCAGATCCTTAGTGCCGGTGGAGTTGTCAGACATGTCTTCCTTCGTCCTGATTTCGTGGGGACTCTACTTCCAGGGGTCCCCGCCCGATGCCACATCGCAATCGTGTCCTGACCGTACCCAAACGGCGCACAGCCTTCCGGTAAACACGCTTCTCGGGCGCTCAGCCTATCGGGTGGGCCCATATACGGGCCAATCCGCTCAGGGCTGCTTGACCAACGTGAATTGGTTGACGTCGGTGTAGCCCTTGCGGAACGAATCCGCGCACCCGGTCAGGTAGTGCATGTAGCGGTCGTAGACCTCTTCGGACTGGACCGCGATGGCCTCGTCCTTGTGCGCCTCGAGCGCGGCTGCCCAGAGATCCAGGGTGCGCGCATAGTGCGGCTGCAGCGACTGCTCACGCGTGAGAGTGAAGCCCGCCTTGCCGGCATGCTCGCCGACCAGCTCGATCGTCGGCAGGTACCCGCCCGGGAAGATCTCGGTGAGGATGAACTTGATGAACCGGGCGACCGAGAACGTCAGCGGAATGCCGCGTTCGATCATCTGCGGGATCGTCAGCGCGGTGATGGTGTGCAGCAACATCACACCGTCGTCGGGCAGCACCCGGTAGGCAGTGGTGAAGAAGTCGTCCCAGCGGTCCTTGCCGAAGTGCTCGAACGCCCCGATGGAGACGATGCGGTCAACGGGCTGGTCGAAGCTCTCCCAGCCTTCGAGGCGAATCTCCTTGGTGCGCGGGCTGTCCGATGCGGCGAACACCTGCTCCACATGTGCTTTCTGGTTCTCGCTGAGCGTCAGGCCGATCACGTTGACGTCGTAGAGCTCGATCGCCCGCATCATCGTGTAGCCCCACCCGCAGCCGACGTCCAGCAACGTCATCCCGGGCTCGAGACCGAGCTTTCCCAGCGCCAGGTCGACCTTGGCGCGCTGCGCCTCTTCGAGTGTCATGTCGTCGCGCTCGAAGTACGCACAGCTATACATCTGCGAAGGGTCGAGGAACAGCCGGAAGAATTCGTCGGAGAGGTCGTAATGCGCCTGGACGTCGTCGAAGTGAGGCTTCAAGTTCTTCTTTTTTGTTTCGGCCATGAGGTGGCCTTCCTGAGCAAGCTGCCCGAAGAGGATCTCCTGAAACGGCGGTCACGCATGCCCGTCAGGCATGGTACGTGCTTCTGCTAGCCCTGCGCGAACGTCGTCTTCAGCTCGCCGACGATGTCATCCCACAGGGGTTCGGGCAGTTCGTGGCCCATGCCGTCGAACAGCACGAGTCGTGCGTCGGGGATCGCGTTGGCGATCGCACGGCCACCCGACGGGCGCATCAGTTTGTCGGCCGTGCCGTGGATCACGACGGTGGGCGCGGTGGTCTTGCGGTTGTACCCGCGCAGGCTGCCACTGCCCAGGATCGCCGAGAACTGCCTGCCGATTCCCGCCGGGTAGTAGGACCGGTCGTAGCCCTCGATGGCGTCGGCGCGCAGCGCATCGTCGGATCGGGGATACCCCGGGCTGCCGATCACCCTGCTGACCTTGACCGCGTTGTCGATGATCGCGTCGCGGCCGCTACCCGAGGGCTTGGACAGGATTGCGAGCAGTTGTTGCGGTCCGGGCGGCGGCAGCGCCGACTGGTTGTTGCTGGAGAAGATCACACCCAGTGAGCGCGTGCGTTCGGCATGCCGGGCGGCGAAGACCTGCGCGATCATGCCCCCCATCGATGCCCCGACGACATGGGCGCGCTCGATGCCGAGATGGTCGGCGAGGGCGGCGGTGTCGTCGGCCATGTCCTCGAGCCGGTAGGGCGCCGGGCTGGCCAGTCCGAGGAAGGAGCGCGCCATGCTCAGCGGCAGCGGGGACCGGGCGCGCCGGCCGCGCAGCTTGCCCGACAGTCCGCAGTCGCGGTTGTCGAAGCGGACGACCCGCAGTCCCTGGTTGACCAGCTTTTCGCAGAACTCGGTGCGCCAGAAGATCATCTGGGCGCCGAGCCCCATGATCAACACCACAGCCGGGTCGCTCGGGTCGCCCATGTCCTCGTAGTGGATGTCGATCTCGCCGGAGGGCGCGGTGCCGCTGCGCACCTGCATCAGGCGTCCAACTCCTGGTCGTGCTCGCGCGACACCTCGACCATGAAGTTCGCGAAGTATCCCGTCAGTGCCGGATCGCTCATCATCTGCCAGCTGGGCGCCAGTAATTTCATGTAGCGCTCGACGTAGAGAAACTGCTTGCCGATCAGTACCAGCTCGCGCGGCAGCTTGACGTCGTAGGCCTCGGCCAGCGCGGAGAGCTGCTTACCGATCTCGGCGTAGCTCAGATCACCCAGCGACGTCATCGTCAACGGGGTGGCGAACTTCTCGAGATCCTTGGCGGCCTGTGCTTCGGGCTTGACGGTGCCGACCGCACCCATCAGCACGACGATCTTGCCCGCGGCGGCGTGGTCCTTTTTGACCAACAACGCGTAGACCAGTTCGCGCAGCAGCCAGCGAGTCCGCGGATCGATGCGCCCCATGATGCCGAAGTCGAAGAACACGATCTTGCCGTCGTCGTCGACGGACAGGTTCCCGGCGTGGAGATCGCCGTGGAAGAGGCCGTGCCGGAGCCCACCCTCGAAGAGGCTGAACAGCAGCGCCTTGACCAACTCGGTGCCGTCGAAGCCCTTCTTGCGGATCGCGGCCACGTCATCGATGCGAATACCCGAGACGCGTTCCATGGTCAGCACCCGCTCGCTGGTGAGGTCCCAGTAGACCTGCGGCACGCGGATGTTCTTGCCCAGCGGGGAGGCGTGCATGTGGGCCACCCAGGCGTCCATCGACTGCGCCTCGAGCCGGAAGTCCAGTTCCTCGGCGAGGTTGTCGGCGAAGTCGGCCACGACGTCCTGTGCGGAAAGCCGCTGACCCAGCTTTGCGAACTCGACGAGGCGGGCTCCCCGCTTCAAGATCTGCAGGTCGGCGGCGACGCGGCGGCGAATGCCCGGTCGCTGGATCTTGACGACCACCTCTTCGCCGCTGTGCAGTGTCGCGTAGTGGACCTGCGCGATCGACGCGGAAGCGAATGGCTTCTCGTCGAACGAGGCGAACAGATTCGCCGGGTCGTCGCCCAGCTGTTCCCGGAACAGCTTGTGTACGGCCTCGGAATCGGCGGGCGGTACCCGGTCGAGAAGACTGCGAAATTCTCGGCTCAGCGGCTCGCCGAACGCACCCGGGCTGGACGCGATGATCTGGCCGAATTTCACGTAGGTCGGTCCCAGGTCGGCGAAGGCCTGGGGGATCTGCTTGACGATCTTCTGCTGCAGCGAACCGCGGGAGCGCAGCTTCGACACGACCCGCGCGCCGGTGCGAGTGACCTGCCAGCCGGTCGCGCCGATGCGCGCTGCCTCGATGGGCAGGGGCACACGGTCGAGCTTGGCTACCCCGCGGTGCTGTGTGTTCCGCGTTGTACTCATCCCTGCAGTGTCTCAAAAGCCCCTGCACGCTCGAAAATCTGTGTGCTCCGGGTCACAGGAACGTCGGCAACCGGATCGGCAGATGCCCGCGCCCTGGCCTGCTCGAACTCCGGCATCGTTCCGGACGCCTCATGTACCCCGTTGATGATCGACCAGACGAGGGCGCGCCGGGCGGTGCGCTCGACGATGTTCGGGTCGCTGTGTTGGATCAGGCCCTTGGCCCAGGGCGGCATGGTGTCGCGAACGGCCCAGTTCAGCGCCGCCTGCGGCAGCGGCAGGTTCGGCCCGGTGGCCATGGCGGTGCCGTAGGTGACGGCGAGCTTGGGCAGGTATGACTTCAGGCAGTCCAGCGTGTCGGCTTTGGTGGTGGGCAGGTCGGTGCCGCCGAGCGCGTGGCCGACGCGGACGAATTCACCGTAGTAGCGATCGATCTTCTTGCCGCGCAATGGATTCGGATGGTAGAGCTCGTGCGCGGTGGCGATGCCCCAGACCACCGTCGCATAGTTCCAGCGCAGCCACTCGGGGTCGTCGGCGTCGTAGCGCGCGCCGTCGGGCCGGGTGCCCTTGATCGTGTGGTGCATGGAACGCACCGTGGTCGCCAGCCGTTCGGCGGTCGGGGTCGAGCCGTAGGCGGTGCCGATGAAGAAGGCGACGGAGTGTCCGAGGCGGGTGAGCGCACCCTCGGGGTCGATCTGAGGCATCGGATCGTCGCGGGTGTCGTCTCGGACGAGCCGGGAGTGGTGGACGCCCATCCAGTAGATGGAGGGGTCCAGACGTTCCAGGAATGCGGCGCACTGGAGGCCGAAGATCAGCGCGTGGGTGTGCGAGTGCACGTGCCACACGGCGCTGCCCGGGCCGAACCAGCCCGGATCGCCCGCGGGCGCGGCGAACTCCATCCCTTTGAAGAAGTGCCGGCGCACATCCTGGTCGAAGCGGCGGTCGAGCACCTGGCCGATGAGCTGGTGCGGCAGGAACATCTGATCCTCCTGGTCACGGGTGTGCCCAGTTTAGCTTCTGGATACGGTTGTGACCAGACTCGCGGCGGCCTACGCTGACCGGGTGTCGACTCCCACGAGATGGGCGGGCGTGCCGCTGGTCGACCGCCGTGCCGAGCGGCGGCAACTGCTGGTCGACGCCGCGTACCGGATTTTCGGGGAGGGCGGCGAGCAGGCACTGTCGGTGCGATCGGTGTGCCGGGAGACGGGTCTGAACTCCCGGTACTTCTACGAGAGCTTCCCTGATGTCGACGCCCTGCTCGGCGCCGTCTACGACCGGGTCAGCGCGGAGTTGGCCCTGGCCGTCGACGCCGCGATGGCGGCGGCAGGCGCGTCGCTGCGCGCTCGCACCCGGGCCGGGATGGCGGCGGTTCTGGAGTTCAGCTCCACCGATCCGCGGCGGGGCCGAGTGCTGTTCACCGATGCACGAGCCAATCCTGTGCTCGCTGCCCGCCGGGCCGCCACGCAAGACCTGCTGCGTGAGGCGGTGCTGTCAGAAGGTTGGCGACTGCACCCGGGGTCTGACCCGGTGGCGGCGCAGGTCGCGGCCGCGTTGTACACCGGCGCGATGGCCGAGTTGGCGCAACAATGGCTGGCCGGGCGCCTCGGCGACGATCTCGACGCCGTCGTCGACCATGCGCTGGCCCTGGTGCTGCGTTAGTTCGCCGGGCGCCAGCGCTTGATGAAGTCGGTCTCCGGCCATTCCTCGTGTGCGGACATCAATTCGTACATCGTTGCGCCATCACAGGTTTCGCGAATGATGTCGGCGTGGCCCGCGTGCCGGGTCAGCTCCTCCATCAGGTGCAATGCCACCCAGCGGACGGTCCAGAAGTCGACGTCGCTGGGGAACCACGGCACCTCATGGGGCACCGGCACGGGAGTGTCGAGGTCCTTCTCGGCGAATGCCCTCAGCACGTCGTCGTTGACCGTGCGTAAGTCGTCGAGAAGATCGCTCAACGTCTCGTCATCGCGCATCACGTGCTGGTCGGCATGCTCGGCCATCTGCTCCTCGAGCGGCCGCGGGTCGGGAGGCGGAAAGTCGGGAGCGGCGGCGACGCGTGCGAGCCAACCGCGCTGCACGCCGGCGGCATGCTTGACGAGGCCTCCGATCGACAGCGCGCTCGCCGACGGTGTCGCGCGGGCCTGCTCGTCGGTCATGCCGTGAGCCACCGAGAAGAACGCATTCTGGTTGAGCCTGAGGAACTCGATGAGCGTCAGGCGTTCGCCGTCGGCGGGCGGTGGCAGTCCGGGCATGTCAGTTCTCCTTGGTTCGATCGTGCGGGGTGTGTGCGTAAAGATCACGGATGCAGGCGATTTCGGCACCGTGGTGGATCATCTCGCGGGTGATGTGCAGCACCAGCGTCATCATCGGGCGCTCGCCGTAAGGACCCTCGGCCGGGCCGCACGGGCGTGTCAGGGCCGCGGCGTCGAGGCTGCGAACGCCGGTGACCCAGCGGTGGTACTCGGTGTCGAGTTGGGCGATCGCGGTCGTCGCATCCGTGGCGTAGGGCCACGATGCGTAGTCCGCGGGTGGGCCCTGGAAATGCGCGTGGCTGCGCATCGCCAGCACGCCGACGATCAGGTGCGCCATCCGCCACGCGATCGTCGTGAAGGGCTCGGGTTGCGGTGGTGGGTAGGCGAAGTCGACGCGGCCGTCGGGGTGCACAGTCCAGCAGTCCGGCACCGGCTGCCAGAAGTACTCGTCGTCGGTCAGGCCTTCCAGACGTGGCCGCAGCTGCGTCCGCCAGTGGAGGTCGAGCTGGTCGATCAGTTCGTCGGTGACGTCCATGACAACACCCTGTCACCCGTTCAGGACAGATACGGTCCTATGAGTCGGCGAAGTCGGTACTCCGGGACACGTGCTCCCAGGTGCGGATGTCGTCGTCGACCGCCGCGCGGGCGGTCCCGATAAGGGTGAGCGCGTCGGAGCCCAGCACGAGGTGGGCAGGCGGCGAATCGACCTGCAGGATCGACAGGATGGCCCGCGCGGCTTTGACCGGATCGCCCAGCTGGCGGCCGCTTTTGGTGCGGCGCGCAGCACGTATCGGATCGAACAGAGCGTCATAGTCGGAAATGCGGCGCTGGGTGCGCGTCATCGATCGGCCCGCCCATTCGGTGCGAAACGACCCCGGCTCGATCGCCGTGACGTGAACGCCGAACGAAGACACTTCTTGCCGCAGACTCTCCAACATCCCCTCCACGGCGAACTTGCTAGCGCAATAGGCACTCATCCCGGGCACTGCCATCAGCCCGCCCATCGAGGTGACCGCCATGAGGTGGCCCGCACGCCGAGCTCGCATCCCGGGCAGCGCGGCCTGCAGAGTGGCTGCCACGCCGTACACATTGGTGGCGAACTGCTCGCGCATGACCGCGAGCGGGGTCTCTTCGAAGACGCCCTCGACGCCGTAGCCGGCGTTGGCGATGACGACGTCGATCGCGCCCACTGTCGCCTCGACATCGGCCACCGTCGCGAACACCGCGTCGTCGTCGGTGACGTCCAGCAACCGGGCGTGGGCGAGGTCCGGAGACAGTGCTTCGAAGGCTCGCTTGTCGTCGCGGCTGCGCACCGTGCCCACCACCCGATTGCCTTGTTCCAGGGCGACCGTCGCGATGGCGCGGCCCAATCCGGAACTCACTCCTGTGATGAAAAGCGTGCGCATGAACCCTCCACGATCGTTGATTGACGTTATGTCGATAAGTAATCGACGTACTGTCAATTTAATTCCTGCTCCGCTGTAGTCGATCGACTACATATGTGTAGTCAGTCGACTACACATGGAGGAAGCGATGTCAGAGATCACCCGCGCCGAGCGCCGCGCGACACCAGAAACCGCCTGGCTGCCGGGCTACTACGCCATACGCGGGGTGTTCTCGCTGACCTGGGTCGCTGCGGCGCTCACCGTCGGGCGGATGTCGCCCGCGGTGTCGGCGGTCCTGTTGGTCGGCTACCCGGCGTGGGATGCGCTCGCGAACGTCGCCGACGCCCGGCGGGGCGCAGGGCTGCGACGCAGCCCCACTCAGGCGGTCAATGTCGTGGTCAGCGTCGTGACCACGCTGGCCGTCGGCGCAGCACTCACGCAGAACATGAACACCGTCCTGGCGGTGTTCGGCGTCTGGGCTGCACTCGCAGGCGCGCTGCAACTCGCAACCGCCCTGCGTCGTCGAACCCGTGCCGGGGGACAGTGGGTCATGGTGGTCAGCGGAGCGCAATCCGTGGTCGCGGGAGCGATGTTCCTGGTGAAGGCCGGCGGTGCGCCATCGCCGAGTGTGGCCGACATCGGGCCGTACGCCGCGTTCGGCGCCCTCTACTTCGTCGTGTCGGCGGGCTGGCTCGCGGTCTCGGCACGGCGCGGGCGCTGACCGCCCCGGGGGTCGGCCAGCTGGTCGGCGAGCACCCCGCCGCCCGGCGGCCCCGTCGGTGCGTGGTCGTCGAGGCCCGTCGCCGCTCGCAGGAACGGTCCGAACAGGTGCCACCCCAGTTGGAGCGCCAACGCGTCGGCAGTGGCCGCCCGCGCCGCGTCGTCGTCGCCGAGGCGTTCCCGGGCGACACCGATCAACTGCTCCACGTTCGGGAACCGGTGCTGGAGGCGGCCGACGTCGAAACCGTCGAGCAGCGCGCGGGCGATCACCGTCCAGTTGCGGTGTGCGAGAGCTTCCACGTCTTCGGGGGCCGCTGCGGTGGACCGGGCCGCCTCGAGCTGATCGGCGAGATGCTCCAAGACCGCGGCCACCACGGCCTCCTTGGTGCCGATGTGGCGAAAGATCAGGCCTGCGTTGATCTTTGAGCGTTCGGCGATATCTCGCAGACTGGTGGCCGCCGGCCCGCGTTCGGCGAACAGATCAGCGGCATGGGACAGCACGACGGGCCGGATGCGGGCGCCCGCGTCGCTCGACTTGCCGGGCTCGGTCGCCATGTGGCTACGGTAGCGTTCGGCCATGTCCGTGGGTCCGGCCGTATGAGCAAGCCGTGGCAGTCCAGGCGGGCGGCACCCACCGTGCGCAAGGGGGATCTGCGCGAGGAGCAGATCCTCGACTCCGCCGAGAATCTGCTGTCCACGGTCGGTTACGCCGCCATGACCGTCGGAGACATCGCGCAGGCCGCCGGGCTCACCCGGGCTGCGCTGTACTTCTATTTCGGCTCGAAACAGGACGTACTCGCGGCCCTGGTGGCCCGCATGGCGCAGGTCCTGACAGAGGAAGCCGGCCTGGCCCGCACCGACGGAAGGTCGGTCGAGGAGGTGATCGCGGGCGCAGTCGAGCGCACGGCAGCGCTGTGGCTCGCTCACGGCCCGGTGATGAGAATGGCCGTCGACCTCGGTTCCACGGTGCCCGACATCGGGCTGCTGTGGTCTGCGGCAGCGGAGGAATCCATCGACGTGATCGCCGAGGTCCTCCAGCGCAGCGACGTCCCGTCTCATGACGGTCCGGACGGCGCTGCGGCACTCGCCCGCGCGCTGTGCTGGATGATCGAACGCAACTTTTACCAGGCATCGAAGATCTCCGCCGAGGCGATCGGCGACACCAGTAGAACCTGCCAGATCATCTGGCGCGCGGTGGCCGACCGCAACCGACGTTAGGACAGTTCCTGTCCTGAAGCTGTGTCACGCTGACGAGGTGTCCGAGACGACGAGCCGCGTGCTGCAGCTCCTCGGACTGCTCCAGTCCCGACGCGTCTGGTCGGGCGACGAGCTCGCCGCCCGGCTCGGTGTCACGACCCGCAGCGTGCGCCGAGACGTCGAGCGGCTGCGTGAGCTCGGCTACCCCGTCGCCGCCAGCAGGGGCCACGGCGGCGGTTACCAACTGGGCGCCGGCGCCGCGCTGCCGCCTCTGCTGCTGGACCCCGACGAGGCGGTCGCCATGGCGGTCTGCCTTCGGCTCGCGGCAGGTGGCAGCGTCGCCGGAGTCGGCGAATCGGCACTGCGCGCACTCAGCAAGCTCGACCAGGTGATGCCACGGCGGCTGCGCTCCCAGGTCTCCGCCGTCCACGAGGCCACGGTCACCTTGACATCGGGCGCGCCCGAGTCCGTCGTCGAACCCGACGTGCTGATGACGCTCGCCCGAGCCAGCCGGGACCGCGAACACGTCACCGCCGGCTATGTGGACCGGGGCGGAACCGCGACGCGGCGCCGTCTCGAGCCCTACCAGCTCGTGACCACGGGTCGCCGCTGGTACCTGCTCGCGTTCGACCGCGACCGGCAGGACTGGCGGAGTCTGCGGCTGGACCGGATGTCCGACGTCACCGCGGTCGGCACCACGTTCGCGGCGCGCGACGCTCCGGACGCGGCCGCCTACGTGCGCCGCTCGATCAGCACGTCGCCGTACCGGTATGTGGCCCGTATCCGCTATCACGCACCCGTCGACATCGTCGCCCCGCACTTCCCGGCCGGCTCCGTGGACATCGAAGCCGACGGCCCCGACGCGACCATCGTCACCGCCGGTGCCGACGATCCCCGGGCGATGGTGCCGTGGCTCGCGATGGTCGACGCCGACTTCGAGATCCTGGAGTCTCCCGAGCTGGCCGACGCGATGGTGGCGATGGCGGCGCGGATGCGACGTGCCACGAGAGGATGACCGGATGCTCACGCTCGCCCTCGACATCGGCGGCACCAAACTGGCGGTGGGACTGGTCGACGACTCCGGCGCGCTGCGACACCGCGCGGAACTGCCGACACCGCGCGCCGACGCCGAGACGATCTGGGCCGCCGCCGACAACCTGCTCAGCGGTGCGTTGGCGGCCGCCGGTGGCACCGTGGACGCCATCGGTATCGCATCAGCCGGCCCGATCGATGTCCCCGCGGGCACCGTCAGTCCGATCAACATCCCTGCCTGGCAACGCTTTCCGATCGTGGCGCGGACGGCGGAGGTCACCGGTGCCACGGTGCGTCTCGGCGGCGACGGATTGTGTATGGCGCTGGGGGAGCAGTGGCGCGGCGCGGCGGTGGGCGCCCGTTTCCTGCTCGGCATGGTGGTCTCCACCGGCGTCGGCGGCGGACTCGTTGTCGACGGAGCGCCGTTTCACGGACGGACGGGCAACGCCGGCCACGTCGGTCACGTCGTGGTCGAACCCGACGGATCGCCGTGCACGTGCGGCGGACACGGTTGTGTCGAGACCGTTGCCGCCGGCCCGTGGCTGGTGCGATGGGCGCGCGAGCACGGATGGCAGGCCTCGGCCGAAGCCAGCGCCAGGGAGCTGGCCGACGATGCACGACGCGGCCACCCGGTCGCGCTGCAGGCATTCGGCCGCGGCGCCGACGCGCTGGCGCGGATGATCGCTTCCGTCGCAGCAACGTGCGATCTGGACCTCGTGGTCATCGGCGGTGGCGTCGCTCGCGCCGGGACGTTGCTGTTCGATCCGCTGCGGGCGGCGCTGAAGCACTACGCCGGCCTGAGCTTCCTGCACGATGTTCAGGTGGTGCCGGCCCGGCTCGGTGGCGATGCCGGGCTGATCGGTGCCGCCGCCCTGGGCCGTTTTGGCTGATCGGGGCGCAGCACGCTATTCTTGCGGGCGTTCCACCGAAGACCGTCGGTCACCAGTCACATGGTTGAAGGTCCGGGTTTTACCCGGCGGCCCACGCAGGAGGACGAGGCACGTACCTCACATGTGTGCGCCCCGACCTGTCTGCGTCGGGGCGTTCGTCGTTTCGCGACCTTCTCTCCTGCGCCCGGCCGGCGCTCCTCGATGGGACATCCGTACACCCACCACGAGGAGGCATGCATGGCCAAGGCTGACAAGGCCACCGCGGTCGCCGACATCGCCGAGCAGTTCAAGGAGGCGACGGCGACGCTCGTCACCGAATACCGCGGACTGACGGTCGCCAACCTCGCGCAGCTGCGCCGTTCGCTCGGCGACTCCGCCACCTACACCGTTGCCAAGAACACCTTGGTCAAGCGTGCGGCGGCGGAGGCGGGCATCGAAGGTCTCGACGAACTGTTCGCAGGTCCCACCGCGATCGCGTTCGTCACGGGAGAAGCCGTCGACGCCGCCAAAGCGATCAAGACCTTCGCCAAGGACAACAAGGCGCTGGTCATCAAGGGCGGCTACATGGACGGCCGCGCGCTGTCCGTCGACGAGGTCAACCGCATCGCGGACCTCGAGTCGCGCGAGGTGCTGCTGGCCAAGCTGGCCGGCGCGATGAAGGGCAACCTGACCAAGGCTGCCGGTCTGTTCAACGCTCCGGCGTCGCAGGTCGCACGTCTGGCTGCCGCGCTGCAAGAGAAGAAGGCCGCTGAGGAAGCCGCATAGCGGCTCCCGCACGTTCCACCCACCCACAGACATCAAGAAGTAACGAAGGAAGGACCATCATGGCCAAGCTGTCCACTGAAGAGCTGCTCGACGCGTTCAAGGAGCTCACCCTGCTCGAGCTGAGCGAGTTCGTGAAGGCGTTCGAGGAGACCTTCGAGGTCACCGCTGCGGCGCCGGTCGCCGTTGCTGCTGCCGGCCCGGCCGGCGGTGCCCCCGCCGAGGCCGCCGAGGAGCAGTCGGAATTCGACGTCATCCTCGAGGGTGCCGGCGAGAAGAAGATCGGCGTCATCAAGGTCGTCCGCGAGATCGTGTCCGGCCTGGGCCTCAAGGAAGCCAAGGACCTCGTCGACAGCGCGCCCAAGCCGCTGCTCGAGAAGGTCACCAAGGAGGCCGCCGAGGACGCCAAGGCCAAGCTCGAGGCCGCCGGCGCATCGGTGTCCGTCAAGTAAGACGCAGTTACGTAGCCGTCGGGTTCGAATCGGGCATCGACGACAACGTCAAAAGTGGGGCTGGTCTGGCAAACAGACCAGCCCCACACTGCGTTCAGGCCGGTCCGGCTTCGGCACGTGGGCCGGTAGGTTACAGTGACTCAAGCCACAGGCGGGTAATCCGTGGCGAGCACGTGCTGGTGAGGCGAGAGGAATTCGCGTGGGCATTGGTATCCAGGTCGAGGGATTGACGAAGTCCTTTGGTTCGCAGCGAATTTGGGAAGACGTCACGTTCGACCTGCCCGCCGGTGAGGTGAGCGTGCTGCTGGGCCCGTCGGGTACCGGTAAGTCGGTGTTCTTGAAGTCGCTGATCGGCCTGCTGCGGCCGGAGCGCGGCAAGATCATCGTCGATGGCACGAACATCATCGAGTGCTCGGCCAAGGAGCTCTACGAGATCCGCACGCTGTTCGGCGTGATGTTCCAGGACGGCGCGCTGTTCGGCTCGATGAGCCTGTACGACAACACGGCGTTCCCCCTTCGTGAGCACACGAAGAAGAAGGAATCCGAGATCCGTCAGATCGTGATGGAGAAGCTCGACCTCGTCGGTCTGGGTGGGGACGAGAACAAATTCCCCGGGGAGATCTCCGGTGGTATGCGCAAGCGTGCCGGCTTGGCTCGCTCGCTGGTGCTGGACCCGCAGATCATTCTCTGTGACGAGCCGGACTCGGGTCTGGACCCGGTGCGTACGGCGTATCTGTCGCAGCTGCTGATCGACATCAACGCCCAGATCGACTGCACGATCCTGATCGTGACGCACAACATCAACATCGCGCGGACGGTGCCCGACAACATGGGCATGTTGTTCCGCAAGCATTTGGTGATGTTCGGGCCGCGTGAGGTGTTGTTGACCTCTGACGAGCCGGTGGTGCGCCAGTTCCTCAACGGCCGCCGCCTCGGTCCGATCGGTATGTCGGAGGAGAAGGACGAGTCGACGATGGCCGAGGAGCAGGCCATGGTCGACGCCGGCCACCACGACGGTGGTGTCGAGGAGATCGAGGGTGTGCCGCCGCAGGTGATGGCCACGCCGGGCATGCCCGAGCGCAAAGCCGTCGCGCGTCGTCAGGCGCGGGTGCGCGAGATCATGCACACCCTGCCCCCGGCTGCCCAGGAAGCCATCCGCGAGGACCTCGAAAGCACGCAGAATTCCTCTGTTCGCGACTACGACGGCGAGCAGTCGCGTCGTGACGAGGACGATGCGCCCACCGGGCGTATCCCCGTCAGCGGCGAACGCTGACGGCAGCCCGTTCCCCGGGCGACACAATCATCTGACGTGAGCGGCTTTGCCGCGCGCTGATCAACCCCCCGACAGGCGCCGTTCTCGGCGCCTGTCAAGTTTTCATCGCCCGTTCTCTTGCGGGGCCGTCATAGCGGCTATACAGTTTGCCAGAATCGCGTCGTCGCGCGGAAAACCGCACTCACGACAGTTGCGCGTGATTTCTCGGTGCTGTCTGAAACAGGAGAAAAATGGTCGACCGCTATCGGGTCTGGTTGGGGACAGGCTTACTAGCGGGGGGAATGTCAGCTGCGATGCTGACCAGTGCGGGTGTCGCGGCGGCTGACGAGGGGACCTCGTCGGGCACGGACACCCAGGCATCATCGAACGCCACACGAGGCGGCGATGACGCGACGACGGTGAAGACTGCTCCGAAGCGGGACCGCAGGCTCGGTCTCAAGCCGCACCGGGACGAGTCCGAGACGAAACCGGACGCGACGAAACCGGACGCGACGAAACCGGACGCCGACAAGCCTGAAACCGATCCCGACGCGAGCGATCCCGACGCGGGAACGCCTGTCGTGGCGTCCCCGGATCCCGAGCCGACCACGGCGACGGACGACCCGAAAACCACCGGTCCGACGCGCAAGCCCGTGCGGTCACTGTTCGGCGGCGGCAAGCACCGCGCGCCGGAGTCTGACCCGGAATCTGACGGGGTGAAGGCCGAACCGTCCGTCACCGAGCCCACGAGTGCATCCGTCACCGAACCCGTCAGTGAGCCCGCCGCCACGTCCTCCGAGCAGCGTCGCTCCCACTTCAGCGCGTTCGCCACGAGTGTCGAGACCGATCTGGGTGCACAGGACGGCGCAATGGTGATGCAGCTGGCCGCTGCCGAGGCGCCGCCGGTGCAGACCAAGTCGACGTTGCTGGACGTGCTGAACACCATCGGGAAGAAGTTCTACGACTTCTACACCGACACCATGCAGTTCTTCGCCGGTCCGGTCCGCACACCCTTTGGCAGCAGCGTCCGGGTGGAGTCCTCGACGCTGACCATCGGCGGTCACAAGGACGTCCCCGCGGACTGGTACTTCCCGGACACCGACTCACCGGCCGGGCTGATCTACCTGCAGCACGGTTTCCTGGCCAATGCCTCGTTCTACAGCGCGACGGCGGCCTACCTGGCCGAGAAGACCGACAGCATCGTGGTGGTGCCGTCGCTGACGTGGAACCCGTTCGACATCGACGACTATCCCCTCGAATGGCCCAGCACCGGGCGCGCGATCGCGGCTCTGTTCGCCGGCGACCGCGCCGCGCTGACCGCCAGTGCGCGCGCCGCCGGTTACGACGGGGTCCTGCCCACGCGGGTCGTGCTCGCCGGACACTCGGCCGGCGGCGGCCTGGTGGCGATGGTCGGCAGATACATGGTCGAGACCGGCAATGCCGACGATCTGGCCGGTCTCATCATGTTCGACGGGGTTGGCACGCTGAGCTTTCTGGGGCAGGACATCGCGGCCATCCCCACGTCGATCCCGGTGTACAACATCGCCGCCGGGCCCAGCTCGTGGAACTGGTACGGCGACACGAATCGCAAGCTGAACTCCGTGCGGCCGGGCATGTTCACGGGCGTCACCTTCCGGGACGGTTCGCACGCCGACGGCATGCAGACCACCGCGCCGATCGTGCAGTACTTCGCCTACCTCGCGATGGGGCACTCGTCGCCGGTGGATGTGCTGGCGAACAAGGTGCTCGCCGCGGGCTGGATCAACGACATGCTCGACGGCACCCACACCGACCGGCTCTACAACAGCGGCGCCTCGGCGTGGAGCGTCGTCACCGGCTGGTGGTGGGATCAGCTGACCTCGTCATCGACCCGGCGCGTACGCGCCGTGACGATCTGATGAGCATCTGATGCGGCAATTACCCCCAAACACCGCGTTGTCTCTTGACGGAAGAGCGAAACCGGGCCAATCTATTGGCCAGCATGTTTGCACGGGATGAGGACGCCAGCCAGCGACCAAGCCTTCGTGGCATGCGATCCATGGCCGGATGTTGAGGAATAGTCCGTCCTGCGCTATCGTTGGACGTTGCGCTGGCTGCATCCTGCCCACCTCATCCGCACCGCCCACGTAGTCGAAGCCTGAGCCCTGCTCAGCGATCTAGACGCGTGCCGTGCGCCGGAGGCGGCTCGTGGAGCCAGCCGAACCGACGCAGAATCGCGGCACGACGGTCCGGTGTCCACCGGTACTACGGTCGCATGAGGTGCTGGAAGGATGCATCTTGGCAGGGTCCCGCCAGATCGAGTCAGTAACCAACAACTCCGTTCCCGGAGCACCAAACAGGATTTCTTTCGCGAAGCTCCGTGAGCCCCTCGAGGTTCCCGGGCTTCTCGACGTCCAAACCGAATCGTTCGAATGGCTGATCGGTGCGCAGGACTGGTTCCAGCGTGCCGTCGACCGCGGCGACGTGGACCCCAAGGGTGGTCTGCAGGAGGTCCTCGAGGAGCTGTCCCCGATCGAGGACTTCTCGGGCTCGATGTCGCTGTCCTTCTCCGATCCGCGCTTCGACGAGGTCAAGGCACCCGTCGACGAGTGCAAAGACAAGGACATGACGTACGCGGCGCCGCTGTTCGTGACCGCCGAGTTCATCAACAACAACACCGGCGAGATCAAGAGCCAGACGGTGTTCATGGGTGACTTCCCGATGATGACGGAGAAGGGCACCTTCATCATCAACGGCACCGAGCGTGTCGTGGTGAGCCAGCTGGTCCGTTCGCCGGGCGTGTACTTCGACGAGACGATCGACAAGTCGACCGAGAAGACGCTGCACAGCGTCAAGGTCATCCCCGGCCGCGGTGCGTGGCTGGAGTTCGACGTCGACAAGCGCGACACCGTCGGCGTGCGTATCGACCGCAAGCGCCGGCAGCCGGTCACCGTGCTGCTGAAGGCGTTGGGCTGGACCAACGAGCAGATCACCGAGCGCTTCGGCTTCTCCGAGATCATGATGGGCACGCTGGAGAAGGACAACACCGCAGGCACCGATGAGGCGCTGCTGGACATCTACCGGAAGCTGCGGCCGGGCGAGCCCCCGACCAAGGAGTCCGCGCAGACCCTGCTGGAGAACCTGTTCTTCAAGGAGAAGCGCTACGACCTGGCCCGGGTGGGCCGCTACAAGGTCAACAAGAAGCTGGGCCTCAACGCCGGCCAGCCGATCACCAGCTCGACGCTGACCGAAGAGGACGTCGTCGCGACCATCGAGTACCTGGTTCGTCTGCACGACGGCCAGACCTCGATGACGGTGCCCGGTGGGGTCGAGGTGCCGGTCGAGGTGGACGACATCGACCACTTCGGCAACCGCCGCCTGCGCACCGTCGGCGAGCTGATCCAGAACCAGATCCGGGTCGGCCTGTCGAGGATGGAGCGCGTCGTGCGTGAGCGCATGACCACCCAGGACGTCGAGGCGATCACGCCGCAGACCCTGATCAACATCCGTCCCGTCGTGGCGGCGATCAAGGAGTTCTTCGGCACGTCGCAGCTGAGCCAGTTCATGGACCAGAACAACCCGCTGTCGGGTCTGACCCACAAGCGCCGCCTGTCGGCGCTGGGCCCCGGCGGTCTGTCGCGTGAGCGCGCCGGCCTCGAGGTCCGCGACGTGCACTCCAGCCACTACGGCCGCATGTGCCCGATCGAGACCCCGGAAGGCCCGAACATCGGCCTGATCGGTTCGCTGTCGGTGTACGCGCGGGTCAACCCGTTCGGCTTCATCGAGACGCCGTACCGCAAGGTCATCGACGGCCAGGTCACCGACCAGATCGATTACCTCACCGCCGACGAGGAGGATCGCCACGTCGTGGCGCAGGCCAACTCGCCGCTCGACGGTGACGGTCGCTTCACCGAGGCGAAGATCCTGGTCCGCCGTAAGGGCGGCGAGGTCGAATTCGTCTCGGCCGCCGAGGTCGACTACATGGACGTCTCGCCGCGCCAGATGGTGTCGGTCGCGACGGCGATGATCCCGTTCCTCGAGCACGACGACGCCAACCGTGCCCTCATGGGTGCCAACATGCAGCGCCAGGCCGTTCCGCTGGTCCGCAGCGAGGCCCCGCTGGTCGGTACCGGTATGGAGCTGCGCGCCGCCATCGACGCCGGTGACGTCATCGTCGCCGACAAGGCGGGCGTCATCGAGGAGGTCTCGGCCGACTACATCACCGTGATGGCCGACGACGGCAGCCGGCACACCTACCGGATGCGCAAGTTTGCCCGCTCCAACCACGGCACGTGCGCCAACCAGCGCCCGATCGTGGACGCCGGGCAGCGTGTCGAGTCGGGTCAGGTGCTCGCCGACGGTCCGTGCACCGAGAACGGTGAGATGGCGCTGGGCAAGAACCTGCTCGTCGCCGTCATGCCGTGGGAGGGCCACAACTACGAAGACGCGATCATCCTCTCCAACCGCCTGGTCGAAGAGGACGTGCTCACCTCGATTCACATCGAAGAGCACGAGATCGATGCCCGCGACACCAAGCTGGGCGCCGAGGAGATCACCCGGGACATCCCGAACGTCTCCGATGAGGTGCTGGCCGATCTCGACGAGCGCGGCATCATCCGCATCGGCGCCGAGGTCCGCGACGGCGACATCCTGGTCGGCAAGGTCACCCCGAAGGGCGAGACCGAGCTGACTCCCGAGGAGCGCCTTCTGCGCGCCATCTTCGGCGAGAAGGCCCGCGAGGTCCGCGACACGTCGCTCAAGGTGCCGCACGGTGAGTCCGGCAAGGTCATCGGCATCCGCGTGTTCAGTCGCGAGGATGACGACGAGCTGCCCGCCGGTGTCAACGAGCTGGTCCGCGTCTACGTGGCCCAGAAGCGCAAGATCTCCGACGGCGACAAGCTCGCCGGACGCCACGGCAACAAGGGCGTCATCGGCAAGATCCTGCCCGTCGAGGACATGCCGTTCATGCCTGATGGCACCCCGGTGGACATCATCCTGAACACCCACGGTGTGCCGCGTCGTATGAACATCGGCCAGATCCTGGAAACCCACCTCGGGTGGGTCGCCAAGGCCGGCTGGAACATCGAGGGTGCACCCGAATGGGCGGCGAAGCTGCCCGAGGGCATGCAGTCGGCTCCGTCCGACTCCATCGTGGCCACCCCGGTGTTCGACGGTGCGCAGGAGAAGGAGCTCGAAGGCCTGCTCGGCTCGACGCTCCCGAACCGCGACGGCGATGTCATGGTCAACGCGCAGGGCAAGGCCGAACTGTTCGACGGCCGGTCCGGCGAACCGTTCCCGTACCCGGTGACGGTGGGCTACATGTACATCCTGAAGCTGCACCACCTGGTCGACGACAAGATCCACGCCCGCTCGACCGGTCCGTACTCGATGATCACCCAGCAGCCGCTCGGTGGTAAGGCGCAGTTCGGTGGTCAGCGGTTCGGTGAGATGGAGTGCTGGGCCATGCAGGCCTACGGTGCGGCGTACACGCTGCAGGAGCTCCTGACGATCAAGTCCGACGACACGGTCGGCCGCGTCAAGGTGTACGAGGCCATCGTGAAGGGCGAGAACATCCCCGAGCCGGGCATTCCGGAGTCGTTCAAGGTGCTTCTCAAGGAGCTGCAGTCGCTCTGCCTAAACGTCGAGGTGCTGTCTTCGGACGGCGCGGCGATCGAGATGCGTGACGGTGACGACGAGGACCTGGAGCGTGCTGCTGCCAACCTCGGTATCAACCTGTCCCGCAACGAGTCCGCCTCTGTCGAAGATCTTGCTTAAGTTTTCTAGTCCCGAAAGGGGAAAGGGAGTTACGTGTTAGACGTCAACTTCTTCGATGAACTCCGCATCGGCCTGGCCACCGCGGACGACATCCGTAACTGGTCCTTCGGTGAGGTCAAGAAGCCGGAGACCATCAACTACCGCACGCTCAAGCCGGAAAAGGACGGCCTGTTCTGCGAGAAGATCTTCGGACCGACTCGCGACTGGGAGTGCTACTGCGGTAAGTACAAGCGCGTCCGCTTCAAGGGCATCATCTGCGAGCGCTGCGGCGTCGAGGTGACCCGCGCCAAGGTGCGCCGTGAGCGGATGGGCCACATCGAGCTGGCCGCGCCCGTCACGCACATCTGGTACTTCAAGGGTGTGCCGTCGCGGTTGGGCTACCTGCTCGACCTCGCCCCGAAGGATCTCGAGAAGATCATCTACTTCGCGGCGTACGTCATCACCGCGGTCGACGACGAGATGCGCCACAACGAGCTCTCCACGCTGGAGGCCGAGATGGCCGTCGAGCGCAAGGCGCTCGAGGACCAGCGCGACGCCGACCTGGAGGCCCGGGCGCAGAAGCTCGAAGCCGACATGAAGGAGCTCGAGGACGAGGGCGCCAAGAGCGACGTCAAGCGCAAGGTCCGCGACGGTGGCGAGCGCGAGATGCGTCAGCTGCGTGACCGTGCCCAGCGCGAGCTGGACCGGCTCGAGGAGATCTGGACGACGTTCACCAAGCTGGCTCCCAAGCAGCTGATCGTCGACGAGCAGCTCTACCGCGAGCTGCAGGACCGCTACGGCGAGTACTTCGAAGGCGCCATGGGTGCCGAGTCGATCAAGAAGCTCATCGAGACCTTCGACATCGACGCCGAGGCCGAGTCGCTGCGCGACACGATCAAGAACGGCAAGGGCCAGAAGAAGCTGCGTGCGCTCAAGCGGCTCAAGGTCGTCGCGGCGTTCCAGACGAACCGGAACTCGCCGATGGGCATGGTTCTCGACGCGGTGCCGGTGATCCCGCCGGAGCTGCGCCCGATGGTGCAACTTGACGGTGGCCGCTTCGCGACCTCGGATCTCAACGATCTGTACCGCCGCGTCATCAACCGCAACAACCGGCTCAAGAGGCTGATCGACCTCGGCGCGCCCGAGATCATCGTCAACAACGAGAAGCGCATGCTCCAGGAGTCGGTGGACGCGCTGTTCGACAACGGCCGCCGCGGCCGTCCGGTCACCGGACCGGGCAACCGTCCGCTCAAGTCGCTGTCGGATCTGCTCAAGGGCAAGCAGGGCCGGTTCCGCCAGAACCTGCTCGGCAAGCGTGTCGACTACTCGGGCCGTTCGGTCATCGTGGTCGGCCCGCAGCTCAAGCTGCACCAGTGCGGTCTGCCGAAGCTGATGGCTCTCGAGCTGTTCAAGCCGTTCGTGATGAAGCGTCTGGTCGACCTGAACCACGCGCAGAACATCAAGAGCGCCAAGCGGATGGTGGAGCGTCAGCGTCCGCAGGTGTGGGACGTCCTCGAAGAGGTCATCGGCGAGCACCCGGTGCTGCTGAACCGTGCACCCACGCTGCACCGCCTGGGTATCCAGGCCTTCGAGCCGCAACTGGTCGAAGGCAAGGCCATCCAGCTGCACCCGTTGGTGTGTGAGGCCTTCAACGCCGACTTCGACGGCGATCAGATGGCCGTGCACCTCCCGCTGAGCGCGGAGGCGCAGGCCGAGGCCCGCATCCTGATGCTGTCCTCGAACAACATCCTGTCTCCCGCGTCGGGCCGCCCGCTGGCCATGCCGCGTCTGGACATGGTGACCGGCCTGTACTTCCTGACCACCGAGATCGACGGCGACACCGGCGAGTACACGCCGGCCGCCACGGATCAGCCGGAGTCCGGTGTGTACAGCAGCCCCGCCGAGGCCATCATGGCGCTCGACCGCGGTGCCCTGTCGGTGCGCGCGAAGATCCGCGTCCGGTTGACGCAGCAGCGTCCGCCGGCGGATCTGGAGGCGCAACTGTTCGAGAACGGCTGGACCCCGGGCGACGCCTGGACCGCCGACACGACGCTGGGTCGCGTGCTGTTCAACGAGCTGCTGCCCAAGGGCTATCCGTTCGTCAACGAGCAGATGCACAAGAAGGTGCAGGCCCGGATCATCAACGATCTGGCCGAGCGCTACCCGATGATCGTGGTCGCGCAGACCGTCGACAAGCTCAAGGACGCCGGCTTCTACTGGGCAACGCGTTCCGGGGTGACGGTCTCGATGGCCGACGTGCTGGTGCCGCCGCAGAAGGCAGCCATCCTCGATCGCTACGAAGGCGAAGCCGACGGGATCGAGAAGAAGTACCAGCGCGGCGCGCTCAACCGCGACGAGCGCAACGAGGCCCTGGTCAAGATCTGGCAGGACGCGACCGAAGAGGTCGGTAAGGCGCTGGAGGACTACTACCCCGAGGACAACCCGATCATCACGATCGTGAAGTCCGGCGCGACGGGTAACCTCACGCAGACCCGCACCCTGGCCGGCATGAAGGGCCTGGTGACGAACCCCAAGGGTGAGTTCATCCCGCGTCCGATCAAGTCCTCGTTCCGCGAGGGCCTGACGGTGCTGGAGTACTTCATCAACACCCACGGTGCTCGTAAGGGTCTGGCCGATACCGCGCTGCGTACCGCCGACTCGGGTTACCTGACCCGCCGTCTGGTCGACGTGAGCCAGGACGTCATCGTTCGCGAGAACGACTGCGAGACCGAGCGTGGCATCAACGTCACGTTGGCCGAGAAGCAGGACGACGGCACCTTGGTGCGCGATCAGCACATCGAGACGTCGGCCTACGCCCGCACCCTGGCGACCGACGCGGTCGACGCCGACGGCAACGTCGTCGTCGAGCGTGGTCACGACCTGGGTGACCCGGCGATCGACGCACTGCTGGCCGCGGGCATCACCGAGGTCAAGGTGCGGTCGGTGCTGACGTGCACGACGGGCACCGGTGTGTGCGCGATGTGCTACGGCCGTTCGATGGCGACCGGCAAGCTGGTCGACATCGGCGAGGCTGTCGGCATCGTTGCCGCGCAGTCGATCGGCGAGCCCGGCACGCAGCTGACGATGCGTACCTTCCACCAGGGTGGTGTCACCGGTGGGCAGGACATCGTCGGTGGTCTGCCCCGCGTGCAGGAGCTGTTCGAGGCCCGCGTGCCCCGCAACCGCGCCCCGATCGCCGACGTCACCGGGCGGATTCGCCTGGAGGAGAGCGACAAGTTCTACAAGATCACCATCGTTCCCGACGACGGGGGCGAAGAGGTCGTGTACGACAAGCTCTCTCGTCGTCAGCGCCTGAAGGTGTTCAAGCACGACGACGGCTCCGAGCGTCTGCTGACCGACGGTGACCACGTCGAGGTCGGCCAGCAGCTGATGGAAGGCTCGGCCGACCCGCACGAGGTGCTGCGCGTCCAGGGTCCCCGCGAGGTGCAGATCCACCTCGTCAAGGAGGTCCAGGAGGTGTACCGCGCGCAGGGTGTGTCGATCCACGACAAGCACATCGAGGTCATCGTCCGGCAGATGCTGCGTCGCGTCACGATCATCGATTCGGGTGCGACGGAGTTCCTGCCCGGCTCGCTGACCGAGCGTGGCGAGTTCGAGTCGGAGAACCGTCGGGTCGTCGCCGAGGGCAACGAGCCCGCGGCGGGCCGTCCGGTGCTGATGGGCATCACGAAGGCATCGCTGGCCACGGATTCGTGGCTGTCGGCGGCGTCGTTCCAGGAGACCACTCGCGTGCTGACCGATGCGGCGATCAACTGCCGCAGCGACAAGCTGCAGGGTCTGAAGGAGAACGTGATCATCGGCAAGCTGATCCCGGCCGGTACCGGCATCAACCGGTACCGCAACATCCAGGTTCAGCCGACCGAAGAGGCCCGTGCTGCGGCGTACACGATCCCGTCCTACGAGGATCAGTACTACAGCCCGGACTTCGGCCAGGCCACCGGCGCTGCGGTGCCGCTGGACGATTACGGCTACAGCGATTACCGGTAGGTAGTCGGAGTCAGACAGGAAGAACCCCCACTTACCACGAGTGGGGGTTCTTTCTATTTCTGGAACTCTTCGACGGCGCGCAGCTTGTTGGTGACGTCGAGGGCGGCGATCTTGTAGGCCTCGGAGAACGTCGGATAGTTCAGCACGGCGTCGACGAGATAGTCGACCGTGCCCCCACAGCCCATCACGGCCTGCCCGATGTGGATCAGCTCGGTGGCATTACTGCCGAAGATGTGGATTCCCAACAACTTCCGGTCTTCGGTGGAAACCAGCAGCTTGAGCATGCCGTGAGAATCGCCGGCGATCTGCCCACGGGCCAACTCGCGGTAGCGGGCCACCCCGAATTCGTACGGCACCGACTTCTCGGTCAGTTCGGCCTCGGTGGCGCCGACGAACGACACCTCGGGAATCGTGTAAATCCCGATCGGCTGCAGTGCCGTCATGTCGTTGGCCGGTTCGTCGAACGCGTGGTAGGCCGCCAGGCGCCCCTGGTCCATCGAGGTCGCGGCGAGCGCCGGGAACCCGATGACATCGCCGACGGCGAAGATGTGGTCGACCGAGGTGCGGAAATCGTCGTCGACCTGCAGGCGTCCCCGCTTGTCCGCTTCCAGGCCCGCCGCCTCGAGGTCCAGCGTCTCGGTCAAGCCCTGCCGCCCGGCCGAGTACATCACGGTGTCGGCGGCGATCCGCTTGCCCGAGGCCAGCGTCGTCAACGTGGTGTTCTCGCCGATCTCCACCCCGGTGACCTCCTCGCCGAACCGGAACGTCACCGCGAGGTCGCGCAGGTGGAACGTCAGCGCCTCGACGATCTCGGAGTCGACGAAGTCGAGCATCGAGGGGCGCTTCTCGATGACGGTGACCTTGGTGCCGAGCGCGGCGAAGATCGAGGCGTACTCGATTCCGATGACGCCGGCGCCGACCACCACCATCGACAGCGGCACCTTCTTGAGCCCGAGGATTCCGTCGGAGTCGAGCACGTGCTCGCCGTCGAACTCGATGTCGTCGGGCCGGGCCGGTTTGGTGCCGGTGGCGATCACGATGTTCTCGGCGCTGACCGTGATGTGCTCGCTGTCGTTGTCGTTCTCCACGATGACGGTGTGCGGGTCGACGAAGCGACCGTGTCCGGTGAACAGGTCGATCCGGTTGCGAATCAGCTGGGAGCGGACCACGTCGATCTCCCGCGTGATGACGTGCTGGGTGCGCTGATGGAGGTCATCGGTGGTGATGTGCTCCTTGACCCGGTAGCTGGTGCCGTACAGCTCGCGCTGATTCATCCCCGTCAGGTAGATGACGGCCTCGCGCAGCGTCTTCGACGGGATCGTCCCGGTGTTGACGCACACCCCGCCCAGCATCCAGCCGCGTTCGATCACCGCGACGGACTTGCCGAGTTTGGCTGCGGCCACCGCCGCCTTCTGCCCTCCGGGGCCCGAGCCGATGACCACCAGGTCGTATTCCGTCTGCGACGCCATGCCCTTACCTTTCCCCAATTCGCCGCTTCGCACCCCTGTCTGACGCCGCGTTTAGACTCGGCGGCGTGCTCATCGGATCCCACGTCCACGGTGACGACCCCCTGGCAGCGGCGGCCGCTGACGGCGCCGACGTCGTCCAGTTCTTCCTCGGCAACCCGCAGAGCTGGAAGAAGCCGAAACCACGCGAGGACGCCGAGGCGCTGCGGGCGGCGAGCACACCGATCTACGTGCATGCGCCGTACCTGATCAACGTGGCGTCGGCGAACAACCGGGTGCGCATCCCGTCGCGCAAGATCCTGCAGGACACCTGCGATGCGGCCGCCGAGGTCGGCGCCACCGCGGTGATCGTGCACGGCGGCCACGCCGACGACAACGACATGGATGCCGGCTTCGAACGCTGGGTGAAGGCGCTGGACTATCTCGAGACCGACGTTCCGGTCTACCTCGAGAACACCGCGGGCGGCGACCACGCGATGGCCCGGCATTTCGACACCATCGGCCGGCTGTGGGACCACATCGGGGACAAGGGCATCGGCTTCTGCCTGGACACGTGCCACGCCTGGGCGGCCGGCGAGGCCCTGATCGACGCCGTCGAGCGCATCAAGTCCATCACCGGCCGCATCGACCTGGTGCACTGCAACGACTCGCGCGATGCGGCCGGATCGGGTGCGGACCGGCACGCGAACTTCGGCACCGGGCAGATCGATCCGCAGCTGCTGGTCGCGGTCGTGTCCGCGGCCAATGCACCCGTCATCTGCGAGACCGCCGACGAGGGCCGCAAGGACGACATCGCGTTCCTGCGCGACAACCTCTGACACACCTGACGGTCACAACTTCGTAGCCGACGCCATGTTGAACGGCAGCTGGCCGCGAGGTTAATTAGTCTGGCGCCGGGAATCCCTGCCCTTCCCGCGTCGAAAGGCTCATGTGTCCGCAATCGAACAGACGTCGATTGCGTCCGCGCCCGACCTCGACACCCCGCCGCGGCGCCGGATCGGCCGGCTGCGCATAGTGCGCTGGATCGCGGTCGCGGTGTGGGCCGCCGTCGTGGCGTACCGGACGGTCACTGACGGTCTGGCGTTCAACCGCGAGCTGCTGTTGGTCTACATCTGCACCGGTCTGCTGGCCGCCAGCATCGGCCAGGGACGGCGGATGATCGCGGTGATCCGCGACTGGTTGCCGTTCGCGCTGGTGCTCATCGCCTATGACCTGAGCAGGGGAGCGGCCACGCTGATCGGCCGGCCCACGCTGTGGCACTGGCAGGCCGACGCCGACCGCGCGATGTTCGGTGGCGCGATACCCACGGTGTGGCTGCAGGAACGCCTGAAGATGCCGACTCCGCCGTGGTGGGAGGTGGTGATCAGCGCCGTCTACATGTCGTTCTTCATCCTGCCGTACGTGATCGCGGGGGTGCTGTGGCTTCGCGACCGGGAGGAGTGGAAGGCGTTCGTCCGACTGTTCGTCGGGCTGAACCTGATCGCGCTGCTGATCTATGCGCTGCTGCCGGCCGCCCCGCCATGGGCCGCGGCCCGCTGCACGCCCGGTGACGTGTCCGGTGGGCCGTCCGGGCCGGGCTGCATGTTCCGCTCGGCGCGCGGCGTGCCCGACGGTGGTCTGCTCGGCTCGATGCAGTTCACCCAGGACGACGCGCACGGATGGGTCGAGCGCATCGTGGGCCGTGGGTGGGGCAAGCTGAACCTCCATTCGGCCACCGCGCTGCTGGACCAGGGGCAGGCCAGCGTGAACCTGGTGGCTGCGATCCCGTCGCTTCACGCCGGCATGTCCGCGGCGCTGGCCGCATTCCTGTGGACGCGGGTGCAGCGGCGCTGGCGCCCTCTGTTGGTCGCCTATCCGCTGGTCATGGCGTTCACGCTGGTCTACAGCGCCGAGCACTACGTGATCGATCTGCTGCTGGGCTGGGCGCTGGCGGCGGTGGTCCTGATCGGGCTGCATCGCTACGACGCGTGGCGCGCTCGCGCGACTATTACAGATCTTGTGTGACCGTCGTAAAGATGTAACAGTGTGGGCATGGACACGCACGTCGTCACCAATCAGGTCCCTCCGCTGGAGGACTTCAACCCCGCCGCCTCGCCCGTCCTGGCCGAGGCGCTGATCCGGGAGGGCGGCCAGTGGGGTGCCGACGAGGTGCACGAACTCGGCGCGCTCGGCGGTTCTTCGCAGGCGCAGCGGTGGGGTGAGCTCGCCGACCGCAACCGGCCAGTGCTGCACACCCACGACCGGGTGGGCAATCGGGTCGACGAGATCGAGTTCGATCCCGCCTACCACCAGTTGATGACCGTCGCCGTCGGCCACGGTCTGCACGCCGCGCCGTGGGCCGACGACCGCGCGGGGGCGCATGTCGTGCGCGCGGCCAAGACCTCGGTGTGGACCCCCGAGCCCGGTCACATCTGCCCGATCTCGATGACCTACGCCGTCGTGCCCGCGCTGCGCCACAACTCCGATCTGGCCGCGGTCTACGAGCCTCTGCTCACCAGCCGCGTCTACGACCCCGAACTGAAAATGGCCACCACCAAGGCCGGCATCACCGCGGGAATGTCGATGACGGAGAAGCAAGGTGGCTCCGACGTCCGCGCGGGCACCACTGAAGCGACCCCGAACGGCGATGGCACCTACTCGCTGCGCGGCCACAAGTGGTTCACCTCAGCTCCGATGTGCGACATCTTCCTGGTGCTCGCCCAGGCTCCGCGCGGCTTGAGCTGCTTCCTGCTGCCGCGGGTGCTGCCCGACGGCAGTCGCAACCGGATGTTCCTGCAGCGGCTCAAGGACAAGCTCGGCAACCATGCGAATGCCTCCAGCGAGGTCGAATACGACGGCGCGACGGCCTGGCTGGTCGGGGAGGAGGGCCGCGGGGTGCCGACCATCATCGAGATGGTCAACCTGACGCGATTGGATTGCACGTTGGGTAGCGCGACGAGCATGCGGACCGGTTTGATGCGGGCCATTCACCACGCCCAGCACCGCAAGGCATTCGGTGCGTATCTGATCGATCAGCCGCTGATGCGCAACGTGCTGGCCGATCTCGCCGTGGAGGCCGAGGCGGCGACGATGCTCGCGATGCGAATGGCCGGTGCCACCGATCACGCCGTGCGCGGCGACGAACGGGAGACGCTGCTGCGCCGGATCGGACTGGCCGCCGCCAAGTACTGGGTCTGCAAGCGGGCGACGCCGCATGCCGCCGAGGCGATGGAGTGCCTGGGCGGCAACGGCTACGTCGAGGACTCGGGCATGCCGCGGCTCTACCGTGAGGCGCCGTTGATGGGGATCTGGGAGGGTTCGGGCAACGTGAGCGCGCTGGATACGTTGCGCGCCATGGCAACCCGACCCGAGTGCATCGACGTGCTGTTCGACGAACTGGCTGCGACCGCGGGACACGATCCGCGGCAGGATGCGCACGTGACGAGCCTTCGGCAGTCGCTCGGTGACTTCGATCCAGTGACGATCCAGTACCGGGCCCGCCAGGTCGCCGAGGACATCGCGCTGGCCCTGCAGGGCGCGCTGCTGGTCCGGCACGGGCACCCGGCGGTCGCCGAAGCGTTCCTGGCCACCCGGATGGGCGGGCAGTGGGGCGGCGCGTTCGGCACGCTGCCCACCGGGCTGGATCTCGCGCCGATCCTCGAGCGCGCGATGGTCAAGGCATGACTTCCCAGCGAGAAGCGAAGCGGGATCGCGCATGACTCACGCCATCAGGCCGGTGGACTTCGACGACCTGAAGACGATGACCTACGAGGTCACCGACCGCGTCGCCCGGATCACGTTCAACCGGCCCGAGAAGGGCAACGCGATCGTCGCCGACACTCCGCTGGAGTTGTCGGCCTTGGTCGAGCGGGCCGATCTCGATCCGAATGTGCACGTCATCCTGATCTCCGGCCGGGGCGAGGGGTTCTGCGCCGGGTTCGACCTCTCGGCCTATGCCGAGGGATCGTCGTCGGCCGGTGGCGGCAGTCCGTATCGCGACACCGTGCTGTCGGGTAAGACGCAGGCGATCAACCATCTGCCCGATCAGCCGTGGGATCCGATGATCGACTATCAGATGATGAGCCGGTTCGTGCGCGGCTTCGGCAGCCTGATGCGCGCCGACAAGCCGACAGTGGTGAAGATCCACGGGTACTGCGTGGCAGGCGGCACCGACATCGCGCTGCACGCCGACCAGGTGATCGCCGCCGCCGACGCGAAGATCGGATATCCGCCCACCCGAGTCTGGGGTGTGCCCGCGGCGGGCCTGTGGGCGCATCGCCTCGGTGATCAGCGTGCGAAAAGGCTTCTGCTGACCGGGGATTGCATCACCGGCGCGCAGGCCGCGGAGTGGGGACTGGCGGTCGAGGCGCCCGCACCCGAGGATCTCGACGAGCGCACCGAGCGCCTCGTCGAGCGCATCGCGGCGATGCCGGTGAACCAGCTCATCATGGTCAAGCTCGCGATGAACAGCGCCCTCTACAGCCAGGGGGTCGACACCAGCGCGATGATCTCCACGGTGTTCGACGGCATCGCCCGGCACACCCCGGAGGGGCACGCGTTCGTCGCGCAGGCCCGCGAGCACGGCTTCCGGGAGGCGGTGCGCCGCCGCGACGAACCGTACGGCGATCACGGGCGCGCCACTTCGGGGGTGTGAATGCCTCAGCCGGTGAGGCGGATGACGGCGCGCTCGGTGGTGCTGAGCGTGCTGCTGGGGGCGCATCCGGCATGGGCGACGGCGAGTGAATTGCTACGCCTGACAGCCGATTTCGATCTGAGGGAGCCGACGGTGCGGGTTGCGCTGACCAGGATGGTCAGCGCGGGGGATCTGGTGCGCTCCGATGATGGCTACCGCCTGTCCGACCGGCTGCTGGCGCGGCAGCGCCGACAGGATGACGCGATCGACCCGCGCACCCGGCCTTGGGACGGCTCCTGGATCGGGGTGGTGGTGACCAGCGTCGGCAATGACGCCCGCACCCGGTCGACGATGCGAACAGCGTTGCACGACAGCAGGTTCGGTGAACTACGTGAGGGGTTGTGGTTGCGTCCGACCAACCTCGATGTCGAGCTACCGGAGGATGTGCGGCCGCACACCCGGGTGCTGCGCGTGCACGACGACGATCCGGCGGGGCTCGCGGCGGCGCTGTGGGATCTCCCGGGGTGGGTGGCCGACGGCGATGAGCTGCTCGCCGAGATGGCCGCCGCCCCTGATGTTCCGGCTCGCTTCACGGCGGCCGCGGGCATCGTGCGGCATCTGCGCACCGACCCGGTACTGCCCGCAGACCTCGTGCCGGCGGGCTGGCCGGGCGCGGCGCTGCGGGCCGCCTATCAGGACTTCGCCGCGGAACTGGCCGCCCGGCGTCACGAGGAGATCATGGAGGCAACATGAGTGACACGACTTCAGGAGTGCGGGTCGAGAAGAACGGCCCGGTCACCACGGTCATCATGAACCGCCCGCACGCCCGTAACGCGGTCAACGGCCCCGCGGCGGCGGCGCTGTACACGGCCTTCGACGAGTTCGACCGCGACGACAGCGCCGCGGTGGCTGTGCTGTGGGGCGACAGCGGAACCTTCTGTGCCGGAGCAGATCTCAAGGCGTTCGGAACACCCGAGGCCAACGCGGTGCATCGCAGCGGCCCGGGCCCGATGGGTCCGAGTCGCATGGTGCTGTCCAAGCCGGTGATCGCCGCCGTGAGCGGCCACGCGGTGGCCGGCGGCTTGGAGCTCGCGCTGTGGTGCGATCTACGGGTGGTCGAACAGGACGCCGTGATGGGCGTGTTCTGCCGGCGGTGGGGGGTGCCGCTGATCGACGGCGGCACGGTGCGCCTGCCCCGGCTGATCGGCCAGAGCCGGGCGATGGACCTGATTCTGACCGGACGGGCGGTCGATGCCGACGAGGCGCTGGCCATCGGGCTGGCCAGTCGGGTCGTCCCGACGGGGCAGGCCCGCGCTGCGGCAGAGGACCTCGCTGCGCAGCTGGCCCGCCTTCCGCAGCAGTGCATGCGCAACGACCGGCTCTCGGCGCTGCGCCAGTGGGGACTCTCGGAGGCCGACGCCATGGACGTCGAGTTCGGCAGCATGTCGCGGGTCGCCGCGGAATCCCTGGATGGGGCAGCGCGTTTCGCGGCGGGCGCGGGTCGGCACGGGGCCAGCGCCTAGCCGCGCCGACGCGGGATCAGCCCTTGCTGATGGTGTTGTTGCTACCGGTGTCGTTGACCTTCGGATCGCCGTCCCGGTAGGTGACCGTGTTGTTGATCCCCACCACGGACAGTTCCTTGTCGACCCGATCGAAGGTGATCTTGTTGTCGGCCCCGCCGATGTTCACGTTCGCGCAGGTCCCCGTGACCGTCAGCGTGTTGTTCGATCCGCCGACGTTGAGGGACTTGCCGTCGGCGCAGTCCAGGTCGGCCGTCGTCCCCAACGAGCCGTAGTTGATCGTGTTGCCGATCTCGATCTGCGCGCCCGATGAACCGGCTGTCGCCGTGGGCTGATCGGTGTCGGAGCTGGTGGAACCGCACGCCGAGAGACCGAGGGTGGCCGCGCAGAGCGCGGCCCCGCCGAGGAGAAGTCGCTTCACGGCTACGCGGGTACCCGATCGACGCGATTTGTCATCCCCAGTTCGCGGCCGCGGTCCCACACCACCGGCGACCCGTTCTTGTAGAACACCGCCTGGTCGTATCCGTACACGGTGATGTCGTTGATGACGTTGTCGGCGACGATGACGTTGCTCGACCCCTGCACCGTCACCGCCCAGCAGGTTCCGAGCGCGTTGATGTAATTTCCCGTGCCCACCACGATCAGCGTCGCGTTGTTGCAGTCCATGGTGCGTGTCACGCCCTGGCCGGTGATGTGGGTGTCACCGTTCTCTGCCTGCGCGCTCGGCGCGGCGATCAGCACGGCGGACACCGTGAGCACGCCCGCGGCCAACACTCGTCCCGTTGTGGTCACCCCGGCAGCCTACGACGTCGAGCGAGTCGCCACAGCGAGTTGCGCTGGGTAGCGTGAGCTGCGATGTGCCAGCGTGTGAGCCGACGTGTGGTGAGTGCCCTCACCGTTGCTGTCGCCGGTGTCCTCGTGACGGCGACGGCGGGTGGTTGCGCGCACACGGTGGGCGGTGTCGCGCAGCGCCAGGAGGGATCGGTCCCCGACCCCGATCGTTCCTACGGATACGTCGACGATCGCTGCGGTCTGCTCGACGACAGCACGGTGCAGGCGACCCTCGGTGCCGACGACGTGATCCGACCGTTCAGCGGGGCGGTGTGCCAGTACATCCTGTCCCGGCCGGGGGCGGTCACGGTGGACGTGACGTTCTCCTGGTTCGACACCGGCTCGCTCGCCCGCGAGCGCGAGGTGGCCGCTGCGCGCGGTGCCGTCGTCAAAGACACTGTGCTGGAACGGCATCAGGCGTTCTCGGCGCGCCGCGACGTCACGGGAGCGGCGTGCTCGGCGACCGCGGCAGCGGGCACCGGCGTGCTGAGCTGGTGGGTGCAGTACCGCGGCCGCAAGACCGGCGATCCGTGCGTCGATGCGGTGAAGCTGTTGACGGCGACCCTGCGCTCGGACATGTGACGTGACCATCACGCGCGCCCTGGCCGGCCTTGGCCTGGCCTTCACCGTCTCTTGGGCGCTGGTCGCATGCGGCGGACCCGCCGAGCCGGTACAGCCCGCAGACGCCGGCTCGTCGTCGAGCGGCGGATTCCGCAGCGCCGACTGCAACGGCATCTCGGATTCCGACGTCGCCGCCGCGGCCGGGGGGAACCTGTTCACCCGCGCCCTGGTCAGCGACACCGGATGCTTCTGGCAGGAGAACTCGATGATCGGCGACGTCGGCGCCGGCATGGGCATCTCGACCTGGTGGTACCGCGGCAGTGACATGGACACCGAGCGGCAACTGGAGCAGCAGGCCGGCCGCACCCTGACGGAGTTGTCGCTGGACGGCAACAAGGGGTTCAAGGCGTATGACGACTCGGCGTGCAGCATCTACGTGGCCAAGGGAGGCGATGTGATCACCTGGTCCATCCAGACCCTGAACTCCGAGACCCTGCCGGATCTGTGCACGATCGTGGGGCAGCTTGCGCAGCTCAGCCAGGACCGCGTGAACTAGAGTCTCTCGTCGACCCGGGTACACGGGCGCGAAGGGGGAACGACGAGATGGCTACTCGGCCGCCGCGTACGGCGAGGCTGAGCCGTGAAGCCATCGTCAACGCCGCGTTGACGTTCCTCGATCGCGAGGGCTGGGATGCGCTGACCATCAATGCGCTGGCCAATCAGCTCGGCACCAAGGGTCCGTCGCTCTACAACCACGTGCACAGCCTCGACGATCTGCGCCGGTCGGTGCGGATGCGGGTGGTGGGCGACATCATCGAGATGCTCAATACGGTGGGGCAGGGCCGGACCCCTGACGACGCGGTGATGGTGATGGCCGGCGCCTATCGCAGCTACGCCCACCATCACCCGGGCCGCTATTCGGCGTTCACGCGGATGCCGCTCGGCGGCGACGATCCGGAGTTCACCGCTGCCACCCATGACGCCGCGGCGCCCGTCATCTCCGTGCTGTCGACCTACGGGCTGACCGAGGAGTCGGCGTTCTACGCGGCGCTGGAGTTCTGGTCGGCGATGCACGGGTTCGTGCTTCTGGAGATGACCGGGGTGATGACCGGTATCGACACCGACGCGGTGTTCAGCGATATGGTCATGCGGTTGGCCGCCGGTATGCGGCATCGGTGACACATCATCGCAGGTGCGCAGGTCAGCGGGTTTTGTCGAGGTCGCGGGCCCTGGTATCGTGGACCGTCGTGCCTGGCAGACTAGGCGCTTGAGGCTTTCTCAGGCCTCGAGCACGCCTGCACGCTGGGCAACTTCGCATGTCTAGCGCCGCGGTGCCTTGGAAAATACTCCGAGAACACGCGGCGGCCGCATGCGACACGCCCGGATGCGGGGTAGCCCGCAACACGAAACTTATAGAAGACGAAAGCAACACAGGAAGCCGGTACATGCCAACGATCAACCAGCTGGTCCGCAAGGGTCGCCACGACAAGGTCGCCAAGGTGAAGACCGCGGCGCTGAAGGGGAGCCCCCAGCGTCGCGGCGTGTGCACCCGCGTGTACACCACGACCCCCAAGAAGCCGAACTCCGCGCTGCGCAAGGTCGCGCGTGTCCGGCTGACCAGCTCGGTCGAGGTCACCGCCTACATCCCCGGTGAGGGCCACAACCTGCAGGAGCACTCGATGGTGCTGGTGCGTGGTGGTCGTGTGAAGGACCTCCCGGGTGTGCGTTACAAGATCATCCGTGGGTCGCTGGACACCCAGGGCGTCAAGAACCGCAAGCAGGCCCGCAGCCGCTACGGCGCGAAGAAGGAGAAGAGCTGATGCCGCGCAAGGGACCCGCGCCCAAGCGTCCGTTGGTCAACGACCCGGTCTACGGGTCGCAGCTGGTCACCCAGCTGGTCAACAAAGTCCTGCTGGACGGGAAGAAATCGCTGGCCGAGCGCATTGTTTATGGTGCGCTCGAACAGGCTCGCGAGAAGACCGGCACCGATCCGGTGGTCACGCTGAAGCGGGCCATGGACAACGTCAAGCCCTCGCTCGAGGTGCGTAGCCGCCGCGTCGGTGGTGCCACCTACCAGGTTCCCGTCGAGGTCCGTCCGGACCGCTCGGTGACGCTGGCACTGCGTTGGCTGGTCAGCTTCTCCAAGGCTCGCCGCGAGAAGACCATGATCGAGCGTCTGGCCAACGAGATCCTCGACGCCAGTAACGGTCTGGGTGCCGCGGTCAAGCGCCGCGAGGACACCCACAAGATGGCTGAGGCCAACCGCGCCTTCGCGCATTACCGCTGGTGATTTAGCACCCCCGGCAGTGCTGCCGAGGGTGGTGCAAGACGACAGCAACCAAGCAAGCGAAAGAGTGGGAATTTAGCCGTGGCACAGGACGTGCTGACCGACCTCACGAAGGTCCGCAACATCGGCATCATGGCGCACATCGATGCCGGCAAGACGACGACGACCGAGCGCATTCTCTTCTACACCGGTATCAGCTACAAGATCGGTGAGGTGCACGACGGCGCGGCCACGATGGACTGGATGGAGCAGGAGCAGGAGCGGGGTATCACGATCACCTCGGCTGCGACCACCTGCTTCTGGAACGACAACCAGATCAACATCATCGACACCCCCGGCCACGTCGACTTCACCGTCGAGGTGGAGCGTTCGCTGCGCGTGCTCGACGGTGCCGTTGCCGTGTTCGACGGCAAGGAGGGCGTGGAGCCCCAGTCCGAGCAGGTGTGGCGCCAGGCCGACAAGTACGACGTCCCGCGTATCTGCTTCGTCAACAAGATGGACAAGCTCGGCGCCGACTTCTACTTCTCGGTGCAGACGATGAAGGACCGCCTCGGCGCGAACGTCGTCCCGATCCAGCTGCCGATCGGCTCCGAAGGTGACTTCGAGGGCGTCGTCGACCTGGTCGAGATGAAGGCCAAGGTGTGGCGCGGCGAGACGAAGCTCGGCGAGAAGTACGACACCGTGGACATCCCGGCCGACCTGCAGGAGAAGGCCGAGGAGTACCGCACCGCCATGATCGAGGCCGTCGCCGAGACCGACGACGACCTGATGGAGAAGTACCTGGGCGGCGAAGAGCTCACGATCGACGAGATCAAGAGCGGTCTGCGCAAGCTGACGATCTCCAGCCAGGGCTACCCGGTGCTGTGCGGGTCGGCGTTCAAGAACAAGGGTGTGCAGCCCATGCTCGACGCCGTCATCGACTACCTGCCGAACCCGCTCGACGTGCCGGCTGCCGAGGGACACGTCCCCGGTAAGGAAGACGAGGTCATCTCGCGCAAGCCGTCGGCCGACGAGCCGTTCTCGGGTCTGGCGTTCAAGGTGGCCACCCACCCGTTCTTCGGCAAGCTGACCTATGTCCGCGTGTACTCCGGCAAGGTCGACTCGGGCTCGCAGGTCGTGAACTCGACCAAGGGCAAGAAGGAGCGGCTCGGCAAGCTGTTCCAGATGCACTCCAACAAGGAGAACCCGGTCGAGACGGCCTCCGCCGGCCACATCTACGCCGTGATCGGGCTCAAGGACACCACCACCGGTGACACCCTGAGCGACCCGAACAACCAGATCGTCCTCGAGTCGATGACGTTCCCGGACCCGGTCATCGAGGTCGCGATCGAACCCAAGACCAAGAGCGACCAGGAGAAGCTGGGCACCGCGATCCAGAAGCTCGCCGAAGAGGACCCCACCTTCAAGGTGCACCTCGATCAGGAGACCGGCCAGACCGTCATCGGCGGCATGGGCGAGCTCCACCTCGACATCCTCGTCGACCGGATGCGTCGCGAGTTCAAGGTCGAGGCCAACGTCGGCAAGCCGCAGGTGGCCTACCGCGAGACCATCCGCCGCAAGGTGGAGAAGGTCGAGTTCACCCACAAGAAGCAGACGGGTGGCTCCGGCCAGTTCGCGAAGGTGCTCATCGACCTCGAGCCGTTCAGCGGCGAGGACGGTGCGACCTACGAGTTCGAGAACAAGGTCACCGGTGGCCGCATCCCGCGTGAGTACATCCCGTCGGTGGACGCCGGCGCCCAGGACGCCATGCAGTACGGCGTGCTGGCCGGCTACCCGCTGGTGAACATCAAGGTCACCTTGCTCGACGGCGCCTTCCACGAGGTCGACTCGTCGGAAATGGCGTTCAAGGTGGCCGGCTCGCAGGTGCTCAAGAAGGCCGCGCAGGCTGCGCAGCCCGTCATTCTCGAGCCCATCATGGCCGTCGAGGTCACGACACCCGAGGACTACATGGGTGACGTGATCGGCGACCTGAACTCCCGCCGTGGTCAGATCCAGGCCATGGAGGAGCGCAGCGGTGCGCGTGTCGTCAAGGCGCAGGTGCCGCTGTCGGAGATGTTCGGCTACGTCGGCGACCTCCGGTCGAAGACCCAGGGCCGGGCCAACTACTCCATGGTGTTCGACTCGTACGCCGAAGTTCCGGCGAACGTGTCGAAGGAGATCATCGCGAAGGCGACAGGTCAGTGAACGAAGTGAACGGCCTCATCGGTACCGTTCAGTAGTCTGACCTGCCGCCGGTGCGGTGAACCACAACTGCAAAGATCAAACCCTGCTTAAGTAAGAGCACCAACAAGTCCAGGAGGACACAGAAGTGGCGAAGGCGAAGTTCGAGCGGACGAAGCCGCACGTCAACATCGGGACCATCGGTCACGTTGACCACGGCAAGACCACGCTGACCGCAGCAATCACCAAGGTGCTGCACGACCAGTACCCCGATTTGAACGAGTCGCGCGCATTCGACCAGATCGACAATGCGCCCGAGGAGCGTCAGCGCGGTATCACGATCAACATCTCCCACGTGGAGTACCAGACCGAGAAGCGTCACTACGCGCACGTCGACGCCCCCGGTCACGCTGACTACATCAAGAACATGATCACCGGTGCCGCGCAGATGGACGGCGCCATCCTCGTGGTCGCCGCCACCGACGGCCCGATGCCGCAGACGCGCGAGCACGTGCTGCTCGCCCGTCAGGTCGGCGTGCCCTACATCCTGGTCGCGCTGAACAAGTCCGACATGGTCGACGACGAGGAGCTCCTCGAGCTCGTCGAGATGGAGGTCCGCGAACTGCTGGCCGCTCAGGACTTCGACGAGGACGCCCCGGTCGTGCGCGTCTCGGCGCTCAAGGCGCTCGAGGGCGACGAGAAGTGGGTCAAGTCGGTCCAGGAGCTCATGGAGGCCGTGGACGAGTCGATCCCGGATCCGGTCCGCGAGACCGACAAGCCGTTCCTGATGCCCGTCGAGGACGTCTTCACCATCACCGGCCGCGGCACCGTGGTCACCGGTCGTGTGGAGCGCGGCGTGATCAACGTGAACGAGGAAGTCGAGATCGTCGGCATCCGCCCGGGCGTCACCAAGACCACCGTCACCGGTGTCGAGATGTTCCGCAAGCTGCTCGACCAGGGCCAGGCCGGCGACAACGTCGGTCTGCTGGTTCGTGGCATCAAGCGCGAGGACGTCGAGCGCGGCCAGGTCATCGTCAAGCCCGGCACGACCACCCCGCACACCGAGTTCGAGGGCAGCGTCTACATCCTGTCCAAGGACGAGGGTGGCCGCCACACGCCGTTCTTCAACAACTACCGTCCGCAGTTCTACTTCCGGACCACGGACGTGACCGGCGTGGTGACCCTGCCCGAGGGCACCGAGATGGTGATGCCCGGTGACAACACCGACATCTCCGTCAAGCTGATCCAGCCCGTCGCCATGGACGAGGGCCTGCGCTTCGCGATCCGCGAGGGCGGCCGTACCGTCGGCGCCGGCCGCGTGTCCAAGATCATCAAGTGATCTAGATACAAGCTGCGAGAGTGGCGCTCACCCGAAAGGGTGGGCGCCACTTTTGTGTCTCCACCAGCCGTAACGCTTCGACGCCCGGTGACGATGTACTACACGGCGGCGGTCGAGGGGTCCGCCGCCTTCACTTTTGGTCGAAGGTTGGGATCGGTTTCTTGAGTATTCGTTCTGTTGCTGCAGCTGCGGCCGCCGCGCTCGTCGGCGGCGCCGCGATGATCGGCCTGTCCGCCGGCACTGCCTCGGCTCAGCCGGGATGTCCTGACGTGCACTGGATCGGCGCCGCCGGGTCCGGTGAGCGCACTCCCGCCGACATCGCCGCCGATGACGGTATGGGCCGCGTCGTGAACTCCTCGTACCGTGATTTCGCCCAGCTCGTCCAGCAGAGCGGCCGCACGATCACCGCCGAAGCCGTCAACTACCCGGCTGTTCCCGTGCCCGCCGACGGCGGTGCGATGGAGTGGCTGGGCTTCATGGGCAGCGTCGACACCGGCGCGACTGCGCTCGGCGCGCAGTATGCCGCGTTCGTCGCACAGTGCCCGACGACGCAGGTGGTGCTCGCCGGCTATTCGCAGGGCGCGATGGTCGTGCACCGCAACCTGGCCGCACTGGAGCCCAGCCCCAACCTCGCCGCCGCCCTGCTGGTCGCCGACGGTGACCGCCTGCCTGCAGATCCGACGCTGAACCTGGGTTCGGTCAGCTCTATACCGGGACGTGGCAAGGGTGTCGCGCAGGACTGGCCGATCCTGGCCCATGCGCCGGCTCCGCTGACCCCGGTGATGGGCGCCCGCACGATCAGCGTCTGCGATCTCGGGGATGCGGTCTGCGACTATGACCCCGACGCCGAGGACGCCGAGAACCCGGCCGCAGTGGCGGTCCACACGAGCTATGCGCGCTCGCAGTCGTCGGTCGACGCCTGGGTGGCGCCGCTGTACCGGCTGGTGCAGCAGCGTCCCGTCCCTGTTCCCGACGCCAATCCTGTTCAGGTCCCGCCCGGAGCGTGAACGATCGGGTCATAATCTGACCCGTGGCGACACTCTGGCGCTATCTGAAGGTCCAGGCATTCGTGCTGCTTTGCGGCATCGTCGGGCCGATCTTCCTGGTGATCTATGTCGTCTCGGGCCGCGACCCGATGATGAGCTGGTTGTTGTGGGGCGGCCTGCTCATCACCGCGGTCGACATCCTCATCGCGCTGGGTATCACCAGCTTCGGCGCTCGGGCTGCGGCCAAGACCCAGGAGCTGGAGGCCAGCGGGGTACTCGCGCTGGCGCAGGTCGTCGGGATTCACGAGACGAACACGCGGATCAACGAACAGCCCCTGGTGAAGCTCGATCTGCGGGTCTCCGGGCCGGGGATCACGCCGTTCGCCACACAGGACAAGGTGGTCGCGTCGATGGGTCGGCAGCCGATGATCATGAGTCGCCGCCTCGTGGTGCTGGTCGATCCGGTCACCAACGACTACCAGATCGACTGGGAGCGAAGCGCCCTGATCAGTGGCCTGATGCCGGCGACGTTCTGGGTCTCCGACGACAACCGGACCTATGACCTGGCCGGCCAGGTGGAGCCGCTGATGGAGATCATGCAGGTACTCAAGGCCAACGGGATCGGCATCGACAGCATGGTCGACCTGCGGTCCAATCCTGCCGCGCGTCAGCAGGTGCAGGCCATCGTGAGGCGGGCGGCCGCGCAGCAGGCGCCGCCGCCGGTGCCGGTCACCCCTGCCGTTCAACCCATGGCACCCGCAGAGCCGACGACGGCACAGCGGCTCCAAGAACTCGAGACGTTGCGTGCGACGGGCACCATCAGCGAGGCCGAGTACACCGCCAAACGGCAGCAGATCATCGCCGAGCTCTAGGGACTAGAACGCGTTCTAGTTCTGCTGTTAGCCTGAGCCGGTGACATCACTGGAAGGGCGCGTTGCGCTGATCACCGGGGCCGCGCGTGGGCAGGGCCGTGCGCATGCCGTCAGGTTGGCCGCTGACGGCGCCGACATCATCGCGATCGACGTCTGCAAGGCGGTCACCGACACCGTCACCTATCCGATGCCCACCGCCGAGGATCTCGCCGAGACCGCGCGGCTGGTGGAAGAGGCCGGCCGCAAGGTGCTGACCCGCGAAGTCGACATCCGAGATCTCGCCGCGCAGCAGCAGCTCGTCGCTGACGGTATCGAGCAGTTCGGCAGGCTCGACATCGTGGTGGCCAACGCCGGCATTCTCAGCTGGGGCCGGATCTGGGAGATGTCGGAAGAGCAGTGGGACACCGTCATCGACGTCAATCTCAACGGGACGTGGCGCACCATCAAGGCTGCGGTGCCGGCGATGATCGAGGCGGGCAACGGCGGGTCGATCATCGTCGTCAGCTCGTCGGCCGGCACGAAGGCGACGCCGGGCAATGCCCACTATGCGGCGTCCAAGCACGGTCTGGTGGCGCTGACGAACGCGCTCGCGATCGAAGCCGGTGAGTTCGGCATCCGGGTGAACTCGATCCATCCGTATTCGATCGACACGCCGATGGTGCAGCCGGAGGCGATGATGGAGATCTTCGGGAAGTATCCCGCCTTCCTGCACAGCTTTTCGCCGATGCCGTATCACCCGGTGAACCACGACGGCAAGAAGGGTCTCAAGGAGTTCATGACTCCCGAGGAAGTGTCCGACGTGGTCGCGTGGCTGGCCGGCGACGGTTCGGCGACCATCTCCGGCTCGCAGATCGCCGTCGACCGGGGCACGGCCAAGTACTAGGCCAGCACCTCGGCCAATTGCTGTACGGCCCGGGTGATCTCGTCCTCGGTGACGACGATCGGAGGCGCGAAGCGCAGCGTCGAGCCGTGGGTGTCCTTGACCAGCACACCGCGCTCGGCCAGCCTCAGGCTGATCTGTTTTCCGGTGCCGTGCACCGGGTTGATGTCCACCCCTGCCCACAGTCCCTTGCCGCGCACGCTCAGCACACCGCGGCCGACGAGGGTCGTCAGCCGGGCATGCAGCACCTCGCCGAGTTCGGCTGCGCGGCGCTGGAATTCGCCGGTCGCGAGCAGCTCGACCACGGTGTGGCCGATCGCGGCGGCCAACGGGTTGCCCCCGAACGTCGACCCGTGCTCGCCCGGATGCAGCACACCCAGTACGTCACGGTCGGCGACCACCGCTGACAGCGGCACCACCCCGCCGCCGAGTGCCTTGCCCAGCAGGTAGACGTCGGGCGCGACTCCCCAGTGGTCGCAGGCGAACGTCGCGCCGGTGCGGGCCAAACCGGACTGGATCTCGTCGGCGATCATCAGCACGTTGTGCTGGGTGCACAGTGCGCGCACCCGCTGCAGGTAGCCGTCGGGCGGCACGATGATGCCGGCCTCACCTTGAATCGGCTCGAGCAGAACAGCGACGGTGTGGTCGTCGATCGCGGCGGCCAGGGCGTCGGCGTCACCGAACGGGACGGACCGAAAGCCGGGGGTGTACGGACCGAATCCGCGCCGCGCCGTCTCGTCGTCGGAGAAGCTGATAATCGTCGTGGTGCGACCGTGGAAGTTGTTGTGCGCGACGATGATGTTCGACGTGTCCGCAGGTACACCTTTGACGTCGTGGCCCCATTTGCGGGCGACCTTGATGCCGCTTTCGACGGCTTCGGCGCCGCTGTTCATCGGCAGCACCATGTCCTTGCCGCACAGTCCGGCGAGTGCGGCGCAGAACGGCGCGAGAGGCACGGCGTGAAAAGCGCGGCTCACCAACGTCACCCGGTCCAGTTGGGCGTGTGCGGCGGCGATGATGTCGGGGTGGCGGTGGCCGAAGTTCACCGCCGAGTACGCAGCCAGACAGTCCAGGTAGCGCCTGCCCTCGACATCGGTGATCCAGGCGCCGTCAGCGTGCGCGGCGACGACGGGCAGAGGCGCGTAATTGTGCGCGACATTGCGGCTGTCGAGCGCAATGGCGTCCTCGGTGCGGGTGGGGGCATGCATCGCGGTCATGAATGAACCTCCAGGGTGCAGCATTTCACCGAGCCACCGCCCTTGAGCAACTCGGACAGATCGACGCCCACCGGCCGGAATCCGTGCTGGCGCAATTGATCGGCGAAGCCGGTGGCGGCGGCGGGCATCACGACGTTGAGGCCGTCTGAGACGACGTTGAGGCCGAGGGCGTAGGCGTCGGCGCTGGCGACTTCGATGGCGTGGGGATAGAGCCTGCGCAGCGTGGCCAGTGAGTGGTCGGCGAACGCGGGCGGGTAGTACGCGATGCTCTCGTCGTCGAGAACGGCCAGCGCGGTGTCGAGGTGGTAGAACCGCGGGTCGACCAGTTCCAGGCTGACGAGCGGGACCTGGAGATGGTCGGCGACCTCGTGGTGGGCCCGTCGGTCGGTGCGGAATCCGTAACCGGCGAGGATCGTCGCGCCGACGAGCAGGAGATCGCCCTGGCCTTCGTTGGTGTGCCGGGTCTGCACGCTGACGAAGCCGTGATCGAGCATCCAGGCCGCGTGTGCCGGTGCCTCGCCGGCGCGTTCGGCGTGGGCGAAGCGGGCCACGACAGCGCGCCCGCCGACCGTCATGGCGCCGTTGGCGGCGTAGACCATGTCGGGGAGGCCAGGCGCCGGATCGACCTCGTCGACGGTGTGACCGAGGTCGATGTAGGCCTGCCGCAACGCTTCCCACTGGGCAACGGCGCGTGCGGTGTCGACGGGCGTGGACAGGTCCATCCACGGATTGATGACGTAGTCGACGGCGAAGTGGGTGGGGCGGATCATCACGAAGCGGCGATGCCGGGCGGTGCGGTCGACCGTCGTGTGGGGCCGCGTCTCGGGCAGTGGGAGGGCGGTGGCGGCAATGTCCATCGTCATGACTGCACGATATTTCGCGGTGGCTGACGCAATCAATCTTCAGATGTTGCGTGTCTACGCGCTGTTTGTTGTGCCAAACTCGTATCGGCGGCCGTTTGTTGCGTGGAGAGGGGAATCGGTGGCTGAGCGGTTGGATGAGACCGACGAACGGATCCTCGCGGAGCTGGCCGACAATGCTCGTGCGACATTCGCCGAGATCGGTCAGCGTGTGAACCTCTCGGCGCCCGCGGTCAAACGACGTGTCGATCGCATGCTGGACAGCGGGGTGATCCGCACCTTCACCACGGTCGTCGATCGCACCGCGCTCGGCTGGACGACCGAGGCCTACGTGCAGGTGTTCTGCCACGGCACGATCGCGCCGGACCAGCTGCGTGCCGCGTGGCAGGACATCCCCGAGGTGGTCAGTGCGGCCACGGTCACGGGCACGGCCGACGCCATGCTGCACGTGCTGGCCCGCGACATGCGTCATCTCGAAGAGGCGCTCGAGCGCATCAGGTCCAGTGCCGACATCGAACGCAGCGAGAGCATCGTCGTCCTGTCGAACATCATCGAGCGGGCCTTGAGCTGAGGGTGGCGCTCGGCGGCGCCTGCCGATGCGGTAGAACACCCTGATGAGCACTTCTGGTGTCGTGATCGTCGGAGGCGGTTTGGCGGCGGCTCGCACGGCTGAGCAGCTGCGCCGGGCGGAGTATGCGGGGCCGGTGACCATCGTCAGCGACGAGGAGCACCTGCCCTACGACCGGCCGCCTCTGTCCAAGGAGGTGCTGCGGGCCGAGCTCGACGAGACGACGCTGAAGCCGGCCGACTTCTACGCGGAGAAGGACATCACGCTCGTTCTCCGCAACGGTGCGCGCTCGGTGGACACTGCGGCGCAGACGGTGACGCTGGCCGACGGTTCACAGCTCGGCTACGACGAGCTCGTGATCGCGACGGGTCTGGTGCCCAAGCGCATTCGGTCGTTCCCTGATCTGGCCGGCATCCACGTGCTGCGCAATGTCGACGAGAGCCTGGCGCTGCGGCGTGAGTCGGCGGACGCGCGTCGCGCGGTGGTCATCGGTGCTGGCTTCATCGGCTGTGAGGTCGCGGCGAGCCTGCGCACCCTGGGTGTCGACGTGGTACTCGTCGAACCTCAACCGGCCCCGCTGGCATCAGTGCTGGGCGAGCAGATCGGCGCCCTGGTGACGCGGTTGCACAAGGCCGAGGGCGTGGACGTGCGGTGCGGCGTCGGCGTCGATTCCGTGACCGGGGACTCCCGGGTGCGCTCGGTGACCCTGTCGGACGGTGAGCAGATCGACGCCGACCTCGTGGTCGTGGGCATCGGGTCCCATCCGGCCACCGACTGGCTCGAGGGCAGCGGCATCGCGGTGGACAACGGCGTGGTGTGCGATCACGCCGGCCGCGCCAGTGCGCCGCACGTCTGGGCGATCGGAGACGTCGCGTCCTGGCGCGATGAGACCAAAGGCCAAGTGCGGGTAGAGCATTGGAGCAATGTCGCCGATCAGGCGCGGGCTCTGGTACCCGCACTGCTGGGTCAGGACGCGCCCGCCGCGGTCTCCGTGCCGTACTTCTGGAGCGACCAGTACGACGTGAAGATCCAGGCGCTGGGTGAGCCCGAGGCCGCTGATGTCGTGCACGTGGTCGAGGACGATGGCCGCAAGTTCCTGGCCTACTACGAGCGCGACGGTGTCGTCGTGGGCGTCGTCGGCGGTGGGATGCCCGGCAAGGTCATGAAGGTGCGGGCGAAGATCGCTGCGGGTGCACCGATCAGCGATCTGCTCGGCTGACCTACGGGGCTGCGCGCCCGCCGGAGTTATCCCCACATCGAGTTTCATCCACAGGCGGCGGCCCGGGGCGCTCTCGCGGGCCGAATCGTCTGCGCAGGGCGGCATACTGAGAACCATGTTTAAACACATGTTCGCCGACGTCGCCGACGAAGCTTTGGTGGGCGCGATCGAGCAAGCCGCAAGGGACGAGGCTCAGGCTGCGGCCCGCCGGTTGGCCGCCATCGCCGAATTGACCCGGCGCCGTGTCGATGGTTCGACGTTTCAAAGACGTCATCCCGATACGCCCTGCACCCGCACTATGTCCTTCCTGTCTTAGCTGCCGCCTGGGGAGGTCAGCGAGATCGTGCCCCGGTATGCTGCGCCGCGCAGTATTGTTGCGCTTCATCGTATTTGACTGCGACGTCGCCTAAAGCGGCGACGAAACCAGCACGCATCGCGCGGCTCGAGGACTGCCAGTCGGAGGGGGGTTGAGATAGGAGGTGGCATCAAAGATTGCGACGGGGTGGCTACCGGACTTCTTGTCGCCACCGACCTCCAGACGATGACGAAGATCTCAACATGAGTGCGTCGCAGCATTAGCCTTGGCCTTTTCTTCAGGCGCTCAGCGCTGCCCCAGAAATCGACGTGGCCAGCAGTTCGTGTTCCTCTGCTGAATCGGAAAGGCGCGGGATACAGTCCCAGGATGGGGGCGAGCAACTAAACATGACTCAGGCGCGCATAGTCAGCACATTGCCGGACGATTCTCTTTCGGAATCGACTATGAAAGAACAGCTGAGCTTGGCTTACGCCAAGATGTTGGCCGCTGCAGCGGGATGCTCCGTCGCGGGCTACACGACTGATGAGGATGCGATCGATATCTCGATTAGGTCATCAGCGGAGTACGCCTATAGGGACGGCCCGCAACTGGACATCCAGCTCAAGTGCACTGGCCAAGACGTCGTGCGTCAGCATCACATCGCGTGGAGACTCGATGAGCGAACGCACGGAAAGCTGATCAAAACGAAGAGAACGTGTCCGATAATCTTGGCCGTTCTCGTCGTCCCCCATGCGCTCAACGATTGGCTTGAAATCGACGAGACGAAGCTGATGACTAAGAGTGTTATGTATTGGGTCAACGGGGTCGACATCCCGAAGGCCTTCCCTGCAGGTCAGGACAAGATGACCGTGCAACTGCCGAAGAAGAATAGGCTGACGAGAGACTCGCTGCTGGGGATTATGCACGAGATTGGCGAGGGGAGTCCGGGATGGCGGACGTAGATCTCTTCTCTGATGATCAAATTCCCCCATCCGCACTCAAGCGATTTCTAGCCGCCAATAGTTGGCTGATTGTTGAAGACCGGTCCCGTGAGTGGGAGGTATGGCGCGCCCCGTCAGGGCTTCCGTCAATGATGGTGACTTTAGTCTTCGATGAGGAGTACGACGACTACAACCAGCGCCTCGCCGAAGCGGTAGAGGGCATCATGCGCGTCTATAAGCTCACTATCAGTGAGCTCTCCGAGCGGATCACTGCGCTATCGGCCGATCTGTTCTTCTTTCGGATACAACAGGATTCCGTCGACGGCACGATTTCCTTCAGACAGGCGCAGCGGGCATTAGAAAGCATTGCTGTGATGGTGCGTGCGGCCGCGACGACCGTTGCGAATCCGTCGCACTCGCATCAAGGGCGGAGACCGGCCGAGGTTGATGAGTTCCTAGCCGAGGATTTGCGTCTTGGGCACACCAAGCGGGGGAGTTTTGTAGTGACTGCGGCAGCGAGGATCGAGCGCGCCGTCGCTGTCGAGCCAGGCTCTGCTCACGAGAATCCAGCACACGACGACGCACCAGCAGCGCCGGAAGTTCCATCAAACGAACAGATCGACTCAGCTCCCGCCCACGGAACAGCCGTTCCGCCGTTTGCGCGTCGTGTTATGACGACGCTTTCAAGAAGCCTTGAGGCTGCCAAGAATGTCGCGGAGAAGAAGGCGCCGGTAAACACAGCAGTAGAAAAAGGCCTGAGTTTGGAGATGGCAGAAGCTTTGGAACGCTTCTCCAAGGAAGAGGGCGTTCAGGCGATCGAGGTCTCTTTCGACTGGTCCGATGCCGTACCGCCGCCCCCGATCGACGAAGTGCCGTCACTAATTACGTTCGATCGACCGACTCTAGAACTTATTCCGCAGGTCGCTGACACGCTGCAAGATCGCCAGGATCCTGTACGCGAAACTCTGACCGGACCAGTAACCCTGCTGTCAAGAAACTTGGCCGAAGAGGAAGCAGCAGAGAGTGGTGAGGTTGCCTTGATGGCCGAAGTAAACGGCCGTGTGCGCAAAGTATTCGTCGAATTGACAGGCCGCGCACACGAGTTCGCTATTCAGGCTTACCGCGACCGATTCCCAATCACCGTCACCGGCGACCTTGTGAAGAAGAGATCTTGGCAGCTCCAGGGTTATATCGAGATGGACGTGGAGGCAGCGGAACTTCTGGCCTCCAGATCGTCGCAGAGGCAAACGCCCAGTCTCCCCGCTGCCGCCGAGGATGATTCGGCGGCACCCTCGCCCCCGGGCCTTGAAACGCAGGCAGACGGAGACGGCGGGGCCTAAAGCCGCCCGGTTGGAGACGCGCCTAGACCCGAACAGCACTGGTGGACCACGCCTGTAAGCGAAATTGGCGCAGAAGCGTGGGATCTGCACAGCGGCAGTGGATCCGCCATCCAGAGGCGGCTTAGATCTGAGCCTCCAGGCCCGCCAACCCGCCGGCCAGCAGGTCGAAGGCGCCGCCCAGCGCAGCAGCCAGCGATACCGACTCGTCAGCGAGCCACTGTTCGTAGGCCGTCAGCGCCACCGCAAGCATCGTCCAGGCCACCGTCTGCGGGACCAGGTCGGCGGGGGAAATCTGGAGGCGGCGCGCGACATACGCGGCCACCACCGCCCGCCAGCCCGCGTACATCGTCATCGAATACGCCTGCAGCGCTTCGGTTTCCAGGATCAACCGCATCCGCTGCCGGTGTCGGTCGGCATCGTCGAAATCGTTGAACGCCAGGAGTGCCTCGCGCAGCGCCTCGTGAATCGGGGCGGCGGGATCGGTGGCGGCCAGCAGTCCCTGCATCAGACCGAGGTGAGCGTCGAAGTCGCCCCACGGCAGGGCGTTCTTCGACGGGTAGTACCGGAACAGGGTCCGGCGGGCGATCCCCGCGGCCGTCGCGACGTCGTCGACGCTGACCTCGTCGAAACCACGCTCGGTGAACAGGTCTATCGCGACCGCACTGATGTGCTCCCAGCTGGTCGACCGGCGACGGCCGACACGTGCTTTCTCGGTTGGCATCGGCACCCCTCTTCCATTTCGGCACCCGGTGCCTTATTGTTGCGATCTGCGTCACAAAAGTCGAGCCCCACCGAACAGAAAGGCAGCGCCATGGAGCCGAGTCAGCACACCGAGAACGACGAACTGGTCACCGAGAGCCTGGTCGAAGAGGTCTCCATCGACGGGATGTGCGGGGTCTACTGATCATGACCGCGCCGACTTTCGATCCGGACCAGCGCTGGCGGCTGCATCCGCAGGTGGCCGTCCGGCCCGAGCCGTTCGGCGCGCTGCTCTACCACTTCGGGACCCGCAAGCTGTCGTTCCTGAAGAACCGGACGATCGTCGAGGTGATCAACTCGCTGTCTGATCACCCCGACGCTCGATCCGCCTGTCACGCAGCAGGACTCGAAGACGACCAACTGACGCCGTACCTGCACGCCATGGGTGTGCTGGTCTCGTCGAACATGCTCATCGCAGGAGAAGACCGATGACCGTCACCGCACCCGTGCCCCGGCTCGTCGACCAGTTCGAACGTGGCCTCGACGCCCCGATCTGCCTGACGTGGGAACTCACCTACGCCTGCAACCTGTCCTGTGTGCACTGCCTGTCCTCGTCGGGCAAGCGCGATCCGCGCGAGCTGACCACCCAGCAGTGCAAGGACATCATCGACGAGCTCGAGCGCATGCAGGTCTTCTACGTCAACATCGGTGGCGGCGAGCCGACGGTGCGGTCGGATTTCTGGGAGCTCGTCGACTACGCCACCGCCCACCATGTCGGGGTCAAGTTCTCCACCAACGGCGTGCGCATCACCGAGGAGGTGGCCGCGAAGCTCGCTGCCAGCGACTACGTCGACGTGCAGATCTCGCTGGACGGCGCGACCGCCGAGGTCAACGACGCGGTCCGCGGCCCGGGCAGCTTCGCCATGGCCACCCGCGCGCTGGAGAACCTGCGCGCGGCAGGCTTCACCGACGCCAAGATCTCCGTCGTCGTGACCCGTCACAACGTCGATCAGCTCGACGAGTTCAAAGCTCTGGCCGACTCCTACGGCGCCACGCTGCGCATCACCCGGCTGCGGCCGTCGGGCCGTGGCGCCGACGTCTGGGACGAACTGCACCCCACCGCCGCGCAGCAGGTCCAGCTTTACGACTGGCTGGTCGCCCACGGCGAACGCGTGCTCACCGGCGACTCGTTCTTCCACCTGTCCGGGCTCGGCGAGCCCGGCGCGCTTGCCGGGTTGAATCTCTGCGGCGCCGGCCGCGTGGTCTGCCTGATCGATCCGGTCGGCGACGTCTACGCCTGCCCGTTCGCCATCCACGACCAGTTCCTGGCCGGAAACATTCTCACCGACAACGGTTTTCAGAGTGTGTGGCAGAACTCCGAGCTCTTCCGCGAGCTCCGGGAGCCGCAGTCGGCCGGCGCGTGTGGCAGCTGCGGGCACTACGACGCCTGCCGCGGCGGCTGCATGGCCGCGAAGTTCTTCACCGGTCTTCCTCTGGACGGCCCCGACCCCGAATGCGTGCAGGGCTACGGCGAACCCGCCTTGGCCGCGGATCGGACCAAGCCCAAGTCCAGCGTCGACCACTCCCGCAGCGGCGGCCGCACCCCCAAGGGCCCCATTCCGCTCACCCTGCTGAGCGCCCCTCCGAAGAAGTTCTGCAACGAAAGTCCGGTCTAGCTCATCATGGCTCGTGATACCTGGTTCGAAACTGTCGCCATCGCCCAGCAGCGGGCCAAGAAGCGTCTGCCGAAATCGGCGTACTCATCGCTGATCTCCGCCAGCGAGAAGGGGATCACGGTCGGCGCCAACGTCGAGTCGTTCTCCGAACTCGGCTTCGCGCCGCACGTCATCGGCGCCACCGAGAAGCGCGACATGGCGACAACCGTGATGGGACAGGACATTTCGCTGCCTGTGATCATCTCGCCGACCGGGGTGCAGGCGATCGATCCCGACGGTGAGGTGGCCGTCGCACGCGCCGCCGCTGCCCGGGGCACCGCCATGGGCCTGTCGTCGTTCGCGAGCAAGCCCATGGAGGAGGTGACGGCGGTCAACGACAAGATCTTCTTCCAGATCTACTGGCTCGGCAGCCGCGACGAGATCCTCGCCCGCATGGAGCGGGCCCGCGCCGCCGGTGCCAAGGGCCTGATCTTGACCACTGACTGGAGTTTCGCCCACGGCCGGGACTGGGGCAGCCCCAAGATCCCGGAGCGGATGGATCTGAAGACCATGATCCGGATGTCTCCGGAGGTTATGACCAAGCCGCGGTGGTTCTACAGCTTCGCCAAGCACCTGCGGCCCCCTGACCTGCGCGTTCCCAACCAGGGCCGCCGCGGCGAGACCGGCCCGACGTTCTTCGAGGCCTACGGCCAGTGGATGGGTACCCCGCCCCCCACCTGGGAGGACGTCGCCTGGCTGCGCGAACAGTGGGGCGGGCCCTTCCTGCTCAAGGGCACCGTGCGCGTCGACGACGCCAAACGTGCTGTCGATGCGGGCGTTTCGGCTCTCACGGTGTCCAATCACGGCGGCAACAACCTCGACGGCACGCCCGCCGCGATCCGCTGCCTCCCCGCGATCGCCGACGCCGTCGGTGACCAGGTCGAGGTTTTGCTGGACGGCGGGATCCGGCGGGGTAGCGACGTCGTCAAGGCCGTTGCTCTGGGGGCCCGGGCCGTGATGATCGGGCGGGCCTATCTGTGGGGTCTGGCGGCCAACGGGCAGGCCGGTGTGGAGAACGTCCTCGACATCATGCGTGGCGGCATCGACTCCGCGTTGATTGGCCTGGGCAAGTCGTCGATCCACGACCTGACCCGCGACGACGTCCTGATTCCCGAGGGTTTCACTCGCACGCTGGGGGTGTGACGGACGGGGCGCGAGGTGATGCCCTGATCGATGGCGGAAATCTCTTGCCACGCATGCGCCAACAACTGGCGCACGGCAGGTGAATTCGGCCTACCATGCTCGCGTGGCTTCACCCCACGAGCTCGGGAACTCGACGTCGAGACAACTGCAGGATTCCGCGTCCGCGCTCGTCGTACCCGTCGGATCCACCGAGCAGCACGGCCCTCATCTGCCGCTGGACACCGATACCCGCATTGCGGCCGCCGTGGCTGACGCTCTCGTCAACCGGTTACCCGGACCCTGGCTGGTTGCTCCCGCGATCGCCTACGGCGCCAGCGGTGAGCACGAGGGATTCGCCGGAACGGTCTCCATTGGCACACCGGCTCTGACAAAACTTCTCGTCGAGTTCGCCCGATCGGCGTGTCGGTGGGCTCCGCGGGTCGTGTTCGTCAACGGCCACGGGGGCAACGTCACCGCACTCCGGGAAGCCGTCGCACTGCTGCGTTATGAGGGCCGCGACGTCGCGTGGTGCTCGTGTGTGGCGCCCGGCGGCGACGCACACGCCGGCCACACGGAAACATCTGTATTGCTACATATTTCACCTGGTTTGGTGCGAGAGGATCTGCGGGTACCGGGAAATCGGGCGTCGTTGGCGGAGTTGATGCCGCAGATGCGTCGAGGGGGGGTGGCCGCCGTCAGTTCGCTGGGTATCTTGGGTGATCCGACGACGGCGACGGCGGAAGAAGGGGGCAGGATCTTTGCTGGAATGGTTGACGCCGGGGTTGACCGGATCGCTCGCTGGGCACCTGACGGCGAGGGGATGTTGAGGTGACGGGACAGCGACTGCCCGACGGTTTCGCTGTCCAAGTTGATCGGCGCGTGCGCGTGCTGGGGGAGGGCGCGGCGCTCCTGGGCGGCTCGCCGACCCGCTTGTTGCGGCTGGCGCCTGCCGCACAGACCATGCTCAACGGTGGCCGGCTCGAGGTGCATGACGCGGTCAGTGCTCAGCTGGCGCGCACCCTGCTCGACGCGACGGTCGCTCATCCGCGCCCGCTGAGTGGTCCGTCGCACCGCGATGTCACCGTCGTGATCCCGGTGCGGGACAACCCGTCCGGACTTCTGCGCCTTCTCAGCGCATTGCGCGGCCTGAAAGTCGTCGTGGTCGACGACGGATCGGCAGTTCCTCTGCACGAGAACGACTTCCGGGACGCCCACTGTGACGTCCGACTGCTCCGGCTGGACCGCAACCGCGGGCCCGCCGCGGCCCGCAACGCCGGCCTGATGGCATGTGACACCGACTTCGTGGCCTTCCTGGATTCCGATGTCGTGCCGCGACGCGGCTGGCTCGAAGCACTGCTAGGACATTTCTGCGATCCCGCGGTCGCGCTGGCCGCACCGCGCATCGTCGCGCTGCAACCCTCCGACAGCGCCGTCGCGCGGTACGAGGCCGTCCGGTCATCGCTGGACCTCGGCTTGCGCGAGGCGCCGGTGGTGCCGTTCGGCACGGTCTCCTACGTACCCAGCGCCGCGATCATCTGCCGGCGCAGCGCGCTGCTCGACGTGGGTGGTTTTGACGAGACGTTGACCTCCGGTGAGGACGTCGACCTGTGCTGGCGGCTCAACGAGGCCGGCGCCCGGCTGCGCTACGAGCCGATCGCCCTGGTGGCCCACGACCACCGGGTGGAACTGCGAAAGTGGTTCGCGCGCAAGTCTTTCTACGGTGGATCGGCGGCACCGCTGTCGATTCGCCATCCGGGCAAGACGGCGCCGCTGGTGATTTCGGGGTGGACCCTGGTGGTCTGGCTCCTGATCGCTCTGGGATCGCGGCTCGGGTACCTGGGGTCGGTGGCGGTGGCGGTGTTCACGGGCCGGCGGATCGCCAGGTCGCTGGCCAGCGTGCGCACCGAACCCATGGAGGTGGCCGTCGTGGCGGCTCACGGTCTGTGGTCGGCGGCGCTGCAGTTGGCCTCGGCGATCTGCCGGCACTACTGGCCGGTGGCCATGCTGGCCGCGGTGTGCTCGCGGCGCTGCCGGCAGGTGGTCGTGGTGGCCGCGGTCCTCGACGGCGTCTTCGACTGGGCCACCCGCGGACACAGTGGCACCGACGACGACGTCAAGCGGGTCGGCATTCTCACCTTTCTGTTGCTCAAGCGACTCGATGACATCGCCTATGGCCTCGGCCTGTGGACCGGGGTGATCCGGGAGCGCCACGCCGGCGCGCTCAAGCCGCAGATCAGAACCTGACGTCCGCGTTGGCCGACGTTCTGATCATCGGGGCAGGCAGCGCCGGTTCCGTACTGGCGGAACGGCTCTCGGCCGATGAACGCACCACGGTCACCGTGGTCGAGACCGGTCCGGCGCCGACCGATCCCCGGGTGCGGCGGCAGATCACCGATGCACTGCGCCTGCCGCTCGGCGAGGCGAGCGGGGTGGTGCGGTGGTACACGGCGGTGCTCACCGAGGAGCCGCGCCGCTTGGCGCAGATCATGCGCGGTGCCGTCGTGGGGGGCTCCGGCGCTGTCAACGGCGGTTACTTCTGCCGGGCGTTGCCGGCCGACCTCGACGGCTGGGCGCTGCCGGGTTGGAGCTGGCGCGACGCACTCCCGCATTTCACCGCGATCGAACGCGATCTCGATTTCCCCGGCGGCCTGCACGGTGACCGCGGCCCGATCACCGTTCGCCGGGTCGCTGAGTTCGACGGGTGCACAGTGTCGTTCGTCCGGTCGGCGCAGGACGCGGGATTCGCCTGGGTGGAGGATCTGAACGGATCGAGCCCGCAGGCGCCGGTGCCACCCGGCGTGGGCGCCGTGCCGCTGAACATCGACCGGGGCACCCGGGTCGGGCCAGGCGGCGCATTTCTCGAACCGGCGATGGGCCGGCCCAACCTGACGGTGCTCACCGACACCCGGGTGCTGCGCCTGCGCTTCGACGGACCCCGCGCGGTCGGTGCCGAATGCATCGGGCCGGACGGTCCGGCGGTGCTCGATGCGGATCGGGTGGTGGTCAGCGCCGGCGCACTCGGTTCTGCGCACCTGCTGATGCTCTCCGGCATCGGACCCGCGGCCCCGCTGAGTGCGGTCGGGGTGCGGGTCGTGGCCGACCTCCCGGTGGGCGTCGACACGGTCGACCATCCGGAGTGGGTGCTTCCCGTCAGTTGGTCCGCCACCCATGGCGTACCACCGCTGGAGGCGGTGTTGACCACCGAGGACGGTATCGAGATCCGGCCCTACACAGCGGGTTTCGGTGCGATGACCAGCGAGCGACGCGACGACCCGACCGACCGTCCCCACCTCGGAGTGACCCTGATGAGGCCGGCTTCGCGGGGCCGCGTGACGCTGGTGTCGGCGGACCCGTTCGTCGATCCGCTCGTCGAGCAGAGGTACGACACCGCGCCCGCCGATGTCGAGCTGCTGCGCCGGGGCGCTGACCTCGCCACCGAGATCGCCGGTGGCACAGTGCAATCCGAGCCGTCGTGGGCCACGTCGCAGCATCTGTGCGGTACCGCCAGGATGGGTCGCGACGGAGATCCCGCCGCGGTGCTCGACAGTCGGTGCCGCGTCCTCGGCGTCGACGGACTCTGGGTGGTGGACGGTTCCATCCTGCCCGCCATCCCCAGTCGCGGACCCCACGCGACGATCGTGATGGCCGCGCACCGCGCGGCCGAGTTCATCTCCTGAACAGCTGCGTGCCGTCGCGACCCGGCGCCCATGCGGCGACGACAACGGCGGCGAAGACGATGACCCCGGCGAGTGCCAGCAGTGCGTGATCGGAGGCCTGCACGAACGCCGAGCGTGCCGCCTCCCGCAGCGCGGCGCCCTGCGGGCCCAGGCGATCCGACAGGGCGAGCGCGTAGGCCAGCGAGTCGGTGGCGGTGTCGCGGACCTGTGGCGGGAATGCCGACAGCTGCGGGGCGAGTGCGTTGCGGTAGGAGGCGGCCAGAATCGATCCGGCAACGGCGATGCCCACCGCGGCGCCGACCTCGCGCGTCGCGTCGTTGACTGCCGATGCCACGCCCTGCTTGTCGTCCGGAACGGCATTCATGATCGCCGTCGTCGTGGGGGCGGTACACAGGCCGACGCCGGAGGCGATCACCAGCATGGGCCACATCACGTCGAGGTACACCGCATCGGCACCGGCCAGCCGCATGCAGAGCAACCCGACCGCGATCAGCAGCAAGCCGATCGTGACCGTCCACCGCAGGCCCAACTTCGGGAGGTACAGATGCGCTGTCGCACTCAGCACCAGGACGGGCGCCACCAGTGGCGACAGCGCGAATGCGGTGGACAGCGGGGAGTAGCCCATCACCAGTTGCAGGAACTGCATGGCGAGAAAAAAGAAGCCGAACATGGCGAGGAACATGAACGTGATGCCGAAGGCGCCGGTCGCGAAATCGGGCCTGGTGAACAATCGGACGTCGAGAAGAGGGTGGCGACGGCGCAGCTGGACGACAGCGAAGGCGACGGCCAGCACGATTCCCAGGGCGAACCCGCCGAGCACCAGCGGGTCGGTCCAGCCCCGGATCGGAGCCTCGACCACCGCCACGACGAACACCGCGAGTGCACCGCCGATCAGCGCGGCGCCCAGCCAGTCGATCGGGGTCGCTGTCTGATCGCGGGAGCTGCCGATGGTCAGCGCGAGGACGAAAGTCGCCGCCGCGGCGATGGTGAGCGCGACGAACACGGACTGCCACGAGAAGTGCCGCAGCAGAAGGCCGGTGCCCAGAAAGCCCACCACAGCACCGGATCCGGCCACCCCGGCCCAGATCCCGACGGCCTTGGTTCGTTCTGATCTCGGGAACGCGGCCGTCAGGAGCGACAGCGTCGCGGGCATGACGAAGGCCGCGCCGACGCCGGCGGCGGCCCGCGCAGCGATCAACGCCACGGGACTGTCGAAGACTGTCGGTGCAGCCGAGGCGAGTCCGAAGATCACCACGCCCAGCAGCAGCGCGCCGCGCCTGCCGTAGCGATCGCCGAGGGCTCCGGCGGGCAGCAGCAGGCAGGCCAGCGCGAGGGTGTAGCTGTCGACGATCCATGTCAGCTGCGCCTGATTGGCCGCAGTCTCGACGGCGATGTCGGGCAGGGCGGCGTTGAGGGCGACCATCGAGCCCATCACCAGCAGCAGGGCCAGGCTGGTCACGGTGAGCAGCCAGCGTCGTCCCCACGGTGAGAGAGCGGCGATCCCGCCGTCGATATCCTGGTCGGGCGGCGTGCTCGTGTCTGTCATGGACTCTCTCTCGCCGGGATTTCGAGACTAACAGTCTCGGTGCAAGACCGATAGTCTCTTTACCCGACGACGAGAAAGGACATGCCATGACGGCCGGCGGTGGTGACCCGAGGCCGGCCCGTTCGCGCGCGCGATTGATGGAGGCCGCGACGGCTCTGCTGCGCTCGGGAGGTCCGAGCGCGGTGACGATCGACGCGGTCACCCGGCATGCCAACGTCGCGCGTGCCACCCTGTACCGGCACTTCCCGAGCTCGAATGACCTTGTCGCAGCGGCGTTCATGAGCCTGATTCCGCCGGCGCCCATGCCGCCCCCGGACGGCACTCTGCGCGAGCGTCTCATCGCCGTCGTCGGCGGATGGGCCGACGCCATCGCCGAGGCGCCGACGCTGCTGACCGCCATGGCGTGGCTCTCCCTGGGGCCCGACATCGCCGAAGTGCCCACCGCCGGCGGAGCGGTCGGTTCGCTGCGCGAGCGCATCGCCGAGCAGTACTCGGCGCCCTTCGATGCCATCTTCGACAGCCCGGACGCGCCGGAGCATCTCGGCCGCGTCGACAGAACGACGGCGTTCGCGCTGCTGATCGGCCCGCTGGTGTTCGGCAGGATCAGCACGCTGTCCGAATTCGATTACCGCGCAACGGCTATCGCGGCAGTCGACGGCTTCCTCGCGGTCAGCGCACGGAGTAGCGGATCGGCAGGTGCTTGAGCCCGCCGACGAACGTCGTCGCGGCCAGTTCCGGCTCCCCGGCCAGCTCGATCGATTCGAGTCGCGGTACCAGCTCGGTGAACAGGCTGTTCATCTCCATGCGGGCCAGTGCGGCGCCCAGGCAGAAGTGCACGCCGTAGCCGAAGGACACGTGCCGATTCGGGTCGCGGGCGATGTCGAACCGGAACGGTTCGTCGAAGATCTCTTCGTCCCGGTTGCCCGAGACGTAGGCCAGATAGACCGATTCGCCCTGGGCGATCGGCACCCCGCGCACCGTGGTGTCCTCGGCGGCGGTCCGCATGAACTCCTTGACCGGCGTGGTCCAGCGGATCATCTCCTCGACCGCCGTCGGCATCAGATCCATGTTCTCCCGTAGCCGATCCAGCTCGCCCGGGTTCTCGATCAGCGCGAGCAGTCCGCCGGAGATCGCGTCCTTGGTGGTGTCGTGGCCGGCGCTGGCGACGATCACGTAGTAGGACGCGGTGTCGATGTCGGAGAGGGGCTCGCCGTCGATCCGGCCGTTCGCGATCGCCGAGGCGAGGTCGTCGGTCGGAGTCTCCCGACGCGACGCGGTCAGCGTCGAGAAATAGGTGAAGAAATCGAGCAGAACCGCCATCTGCTCCTCGGGGCTGACACCGCGCTTGTACTCGTCGTCGTCGCCGCCGAACATCTCCTGGGTCAGCGCGTGCATGCGGCCGTAGTCCTCCTCGGGCAACCCGAGCAGGGACATGATCACGTACAGCGGGAACTGCACTGCGATGTCGGTGACGAAATCGCATTCGGGACCGATGTCGCGCATCCGGTCGACATAGCGCTTGGCCAACTCGTCGACGCGGATCTTCAGATCGCGCATCGCCTTGGGGCGGAACCAGTCGGCGCCGATAGAGCGCACCTTGCGATGGTGCGGATCGTCCATGTGGATCAGCGTGCGCAGACCCATGCCGGCCTCCATCTGCTGGGCCATGTAGTCGTCGGCGGCAGCGGTGGCCAGCAGCGGGCGGGGCTCGGAGAGCCACAGATCGTTCGCGCGCTCGATGGCCATGATGTCGGCGTGCTTGGTGATCGCCCAGAACGGGCGGTAGGGATGGTTGTCGACCCAGGCCACGGGCTCGTTGGCGCGCAGATGAGCGAGTGCTGCGTGCAACCGGGCGTCGTCGGCGTATGCCGTCGGGTCGGCCAGGACTTTCGCTGCGTCGTCCATCGTGCGTGGGTCGCTCATTCGCATCTCCTCGGGTGCTTGACGCCTGTCAATTCAGCATTCTATGTGACGGGCGCCACGCTCCATGGCAGATCAGGTGAGCGCGCCGAGAAGCTGGTTGAACGCCTCGGTCATCGAGGGGTGCGTGTAGATCTCATCGCGCAGTTGGCTCGCCGTGATGCGGTGGCGGATGGCGAGCGCGACGACGTTGATGACCTCGTGCGAATCGTGGCTGAGCAGTGCGGCGCCGAGTATCTGATCCGTGTCCGCGTCGACGACGACCTTCATCATGCCCTCGGGCTGTCCGACGATTCGTGCGCGCGGCACGGTGGCCATCTTCGCCACCGGCAGCGCAGCGACCTTCACGCGGTGGCCGTCGGCGCGGGCCGCGCGCTCGGTCAGTCCGACGCGCGCGAGCGGCGGAGTCATGAACAACACGTAGGGCACCGCCACCCGATCGGCGGTGCTCCGCCGACCCGTCCCGTCGAGTTGGTCGAGGACCACGCGGTAGTCGTCCAGTGAGACGTAGGTGAACTGAGGTCCGCCGTTGACGTCGCCGACGACGAAGATGTGCGGCTGGTTCGTGCGCAGGTGTTCGTCGACGACGACGGACCCGTCGGCGCGGGTGTCGACCCCGGCCCGGTCCAACCCGAGTTCGGCGGTGACCGGGCGGCGGCCGAGTGCGACCAGGATGCGGTCGCCCTGGACCGACGCCGATACTCCGTCGACCTCGTAGTGCACTGTTGCGCCGTCGACGGCGGTGACGGCGGCCGAGGTGACGATATGGACCCCGGCGGCCGCCAGCAGCTCGGTGGCCGCGGCTGCGACATCGTCGTCCTCCTGGCCGAGGATGGCCGGATGCCGTTCCAGGACAGTCACTTCCGCGCCGTACCTGGCGTACATCGCCGCGAACTCCAGGCCGACGTAGCCTCCGCCGAGGACCACGAGCTGCCGCGGAAGCTCTTCGGTCACAAGCAGGTCCGTGCTCGTCACCACGCGGTCGTTGCCGTGCAGCCCGGGGATGTCCGGCACCACGGGTTCCGATCCGGTGCCGATGACGATGTGCTCACCGGTCACGATGACCTCCCCGTCCGCGGTCTGCACCGAGACGGTGTGGGCGTCGACGAACGAAGCTGAGCCCGTGAGCACGTCGACGGTCGGCAGGCTGTCCAGCATCGCGAAGTTCTTCGCCCGCAGATCGGCGGTCAGGTCGGCCGTCGTATGCACCGCGTGGGTGTAAACCCCGGGATCGGGAGGATGGCCCGCCCCCGTCTGCTGAAGGTGCTCGGCCTGGAACACCAGCGACTTGGTGGGTACGCAGCCGATGTTGATGCAGGTGCCGCCGTACATCTGGGCTGACTGTTCGATCATCACGACGCGTCGACCCCGGGCTCCGAGTGCGGCCGCGAGCGTCTTGGCCCCCTTGCCGAAGCCGATGGTCACCAGATCGGCCTCGAACTGCCGTATCGCCATGTCGGGTCCTCTCGTCGAGTTGTCCATCATCATCGCCATCTAGGCTCGCGGCTGTGCGATGGACGCGGCTGCTTGCCAGCCTTACAGCCCTCCTGTCGGCAGTGGTGCTGCTGGCCGGCTGCGTCCGCAGTGACGGACAGAGCGAGGCCGCGTCGGCTCCGCCCGCCGACCCGGCCGTGGTGCAGATCGCGTCGGGCACCCTGCGCGGCGTCGTCGCGCCAGATCACCGGCTCTTTGCCGACATCCCGTACGCCGCCCCGCCCGTCGGGCCGCTGCGCTTCGCCGATCCGCAGCCGCCGGCCCCGTGGCCGGGCGTCCGCAACGCCACGACATTCGGTCCGCGCTGCATGCAGAGCCTGGGCGGGGATCTCGAACTCGGCCGCCAGACCGACGAGGACTGTCTGAGCCTCAACGTCTGGACGCCGCCCGCGCCGGCGTCACAGCCGCGTCCGGTGATGGTGTGGATTCACGGCGGGGCGTTCGTCAACGGCAGCGGCCGCATCTACGACGCACACCGGCTGGCCGCCCGCGGCGACGTCATCGTCGTCACTCTCAACTACCGGCTCGGCGCCCTGGGCTTCCTGGCCCACCCCGCGCTGGGCCCGCCCGGTCAGGTCGGCAACTACGGGCTGGCCGATCAACAAGCGGCGCTGCGGTGGGTCCGCGACAACATCGCCGCGTTCGGCGGTGACCCCGACCGCGTGACGATCGCGGGGGAGTCCGCAGGCGGAATGTCGGTCTGCGATCACCTCGTCGCACCCGGCTCGCGGTGCCTGTTCTCGGCGGCCATCATCCAGAGTGGGCCGTGCCAGGCGCAGGCGGTGCTGCCGGCCGGGCAGGACCGGTCGCTGGCCTACGCGGCCGATCACGGGTGCGCCGACCCCGCCGCGGCCGCGCAATGCCTGAGGTCGCTGCCCGCCGACGCGCTGCGTGAGCCGGTGTGGCTCTACGGCATAGGGGACGACCAGCTCAGTGGCCCGGTCACAGGTTCGGCCGCGCTGCCGGTGGACCCTGTGCGGGCGATCGGCGGTCCCGACGCGCAGCGGGTTCCGGTGCTGATCGGCACCACCCGCGACGAGTTCACCCTGTTCGTCGGCATGCAGTACCTCCGCGACGGGGTGCGCTACGGGCCGCAGGATTACCCGCGGCTGCTGACCGGCGCGTTCGGGCGCAACGCCCGCGCCGTCGAGGAGCGCTATCCGTTGTCGGCCTACCCGGACGTTCCGCTCGCATACTCCGCGGCCGTCACCGACGGCGTCTTCTCCTGTCTCGGTGACCGGTTGGCGCGCGCGATCCGCGACGACCCGGTCTACTTCTACGAGTTCAACGACCGCGCCGCCCCGGCCCCCGAACCGCTGAAGACCCTGCCGTTCCCCGTCGGCGCGAGCCACTCTCTGGAACTGCGATACCTCTTCGACGTAGGGCCCGCGCTGCCGCTCGATCCCGCACAGCAGAAGCTGGCCGACCAGATGATCGACTACTGGGCGTCGTTCGTGAAGAACGCGTCGCCCGACACCGACGGTCAGCCGCGGTGGGACGCGTTCGGTGACGGCAACCGGGTGATGTCGCTGCAACCCGACGGCAGCCGCATGGCAGACACGTTCCGTGCGACCCACCAGTGCGACTTCTGGGACGGCATCTCCTAGCTCAGGCGGGAGTGACCCAGCAGGTGATGTCGGCGTGCACCACCTCGACGCCGTTGTCGTCGACGACGCTCACCGGGATCACGAGCTCGACACCCTCGGTGATCTGGGTGAAGTCCAGCGGATCGAGTCGCGCCGTCGCGCGCAGTGACGTCGTCGCCTTCTGCAGGTAGGCGACGGTCATCGATTTCGGGATCCATCGGTGCGTCGTCGGCACCGTCGCCTCCATCAGCATCCCCATCGCGGCCTCTGCCGCGTTGCACGACGCGATCGCGTGCACCGTGCCCAGGTGGTTGTGGAGGAAGAACCACTTGGGCACCGACACCTCGGCCACGCCCGGCTCCATCCGCCGGACGTGGGGGAGGATCGAGGCGAAGTAGGGCACTCGGGCCATGGCGGCCAGCGAGAACAGCCGGGATCCGCCGGGCACCCGGTCGAGCTGCTGCCAGGCGCGGTAGGTGGGAGAACTCGTCACGACCGCGACCTTACTCTTGGGTAAGTTCGGTCTGACCAGGGATTTGGAGCACGCGCCGATCTGAGGCATACTGTTCGGGTTGCCTTGAGCCGGGTTCGCCTGGCCCTGGCATGCGACTGGCGCCCCTCGCGGGGCGCGTCCGGTCCCCCATCCGTGTACGGGCGACACACCCGACCGCGGGGGCCGGTGAACCACAGACAGGTAAACAGCGGCGGCACAGCCAGGCCCTTCGAGGGCCCGTTAGTAGTGAGGTAGGAGAAGCGTGGCGGGACAAAAGATCCGCATCAGGCTCAAGGCCTACGACCATGAGGCGATTGACGCCTCTGCGCGCAAGATCGTCGAGACGGTCACCCGGACGGGAGCGAGTGTGGTCGGCCCGGTGCCGCTGCCGACCGAGAAGAACGTGTACTGCGTCATTCGGTCCCCGCACAAGTACAAGGACTCGCGGGAACACTTCGAGATGCGCACCCACAAGCGGTTGATCGACATTCTCGACCCCACGCCGAAGACGGTCGACGCGCTGATGCGCATCGACCTGCCGGCCAGCGTCGACGTCAACATCCAGTAGGAGAACCCAGAAAAATGGCTAGACAAGGCATTTTGGGCACCAAGCTGGGCATGACGCAGGTGTTCGACGAGAACAACAAGGTCGTGCCGGTGACGGTCGTCAAGGCCGGGCCCAACGTCGTGACGCGCATCCGCACCCCGGAGCGCGACGGCTACAGCGCGGTGCAGCTCGCCTACGGCGAGATCAGCCCCCGCAAGGTCACCAAGCCGGTGACCGGTCAGTTCGCCGCCGCCGGGATCAACCCGCGCCGGCATCTCGCCGAGCTGCGCCTGGAGAACGAGGCCGCGGCCGCCGAGTACGAGGTCGGCCAGGAGCTGACCGCCGAGATCTTCGCCGACGGCGCATACGTCGACGTGACCGGCACCAGCAAGGGCAAGGGCTTCGCGGGCACCATGAAGCGCCACGGCTTCAAGGGTCAGGGCGCCAGCCACGGTGCGCAGGCCGTGCACCGCCGGCCGGGCTCGATCGGTGGCTGCGCCACCCCGGGCCGCGTGTTCAAGGGCACGCGCATGTCGGGCCGCATGGGTAGTGACCGTGTGACCACGCAGAACCTGAAGGTGCACAAGGTGGACGCCGAGAACGGCGTGCTGCTGATCAAAGGCGCCGTCCCCGGTCGTAACGGTGGACTGGTCGTTGTCCGCAGCGCAATCAAGCGAGGCGAGAAGGCATGACACTCAACATTGATGTTCAGACCCCGGCCGGCACGAAGGACGGCTCGATCGAGCTGCCCGCCGAGCTGTTCGACGTCGAGCCCAACATCGCGCTGATGCACCAGGTGGTGACGGCTCAGCTCGCCGCCAAGCGCCAGGGCACGCACGCGACCAAGACGCGTGGCCAGGTCTCCGGTGGTGGCAAGAAGCCCTACCGCCAGAAGGGCACCGGCCGCGCCCGCCAGGGCTCGACTCGCGCGCCGCAGTTCACCGGTGGTGGCGTCGTGCACGGCCCGCAGCCGCGCGACTACAGCCAGCGCACGCCCAAGAAGATGATCGCCGCTGCCCTGCGCAGCGCGCTGTCAGACCGGGCACGCAACGACCGCATCCACGCGATCACCGAGATCGTCGAGGGCCAGGCGCCGTCGACCAAGAGCGCGAAGTCGTTCCTGGCGACGCTGACCGATCGCAAGCAGGTCCTGGTCGTGATCGGCCGCACCGACGAGAACAGCGCACTGAGCGTGCGCAATCTGCCTGGCGTGCATGTGATCTCGCCGGACCAGCTGAACACCTACGACGTGCTCAAGGCCGACGACGTGATCTTCAGCGTCGAGGCGCTCAACGCGTACATCGCAGGCGCAACCAAGAAGACGGATAGTGAGGTGTCGGCCTGATGGCTACCGTGACCGATCCCCGCGACATCATCCTGGCCCCGGTGATCTCGGAGAAGTCCTACGGGCTCATCGAGGACAACGTGTACACGTTCGTCGTGCACCCGGACTCGAACAAGACACAGATCAAGATCGCCGTCGAGAAGATCTTCAACGTCAAGGTCGCCTCGGTGAACACCGCCAACCGGCAGGGCAAGCGCAAGCGCACCCGCACCGGTTTCGGCAAGCGCAAGGACACCAAGCGCGCGATCGTGACGCTCGCCGCGGGCAGCAAATCCATCGATCTGTTCGGAGCGCCGGCCTAGTCCGGCAGGGAGATACACAAGATGGCTATTCGTAAGTACAAGCCGACGACTCCAGGTCGCCGCGGCTCGAGCGTCTCCGATTTCGCCGAGATCACGCGTGACCATCCGGAGAAGTCGCTGGTTCGTCCGCTGCACGGCAAGGGCGGCCGCAACGCACACGGCCGCATCACCACCCGGCACAAGGGTGGCGGCCACAAGCGCGCCTACCGCGTCATCGACTTCCGTCGCCACGACAAGGACGGCGTCAACGCCAAGGTCGCACACATCGAGTACGACCCGAACCGCACCGCGAACATCGCGCTGCTGCACTACCTGGACGGCGAGAAGCGCTACATCATCGCGCCGCAGGGCCTCAAGCAGGGCACGATCATCGAGTCGGGCGCCAACGCCGACATCAAGCCGGGCAACAACCTGCCGCTGCGCAACATCCCCGCCGGCACCGTGATCCACGCTGTGGAGCTGCGGCCCGGCGGCGGCGCGAAGCTGGCCCGCTCGGCCGGTGTCAGCATCCAGCTGCTCGGTAAGGAAGGCACCTACGCCTCGCTGCGTATGCCCAGCGGTGAGATCCGCCGCGTCGACGTGCGCTGCCGCGCCACTGTCGGCGAGGTCGGCAACGCCGAGCAGGCGAACATCAACTGGGGCAAGGCCGGCCGTATGCGCTGGAAGGGCAAGCGCCCCACCGTCCGTGGTGTCGTGATGAACCCGGTCGACCACCCGCACGGCGGTGGTGAAGGCAAGACCTCCGGCGGCCGCCACCCGGTCAGCCCGTGGGGTAAGCCCGAGGGCCGCACCCGCAAGCCGAACAAGGCGAGCGACAAGCTCATCGTCCGTCGCCGGCGCACCGGCAAGAATAAGCGCTAGGGAGTAAAGCGATGCCACGCAGCCTGAAGAAGGGCCCGTTCGTCGACGACCATCTGCTGAAGAAGGTCGACGTACAGAACGAGAAGAACACCAAGCAGGTCATCAAGACCTGGTCGCGCCGGTCCACCATCATCCCGGACTTCATCGGCCACACCTTCGCCGTCCACGACGGTCGCAAGCACGTGCCGGTGTTCGTCACCGAGTCGATGGTCGGGCACAAGCTGGGCGAGTTCGCCCCCACCCGCACCTTCAAGGGTCACATCAAGGACGACCGGAAGTCCAAGAGGCGGTAATGACTACAGCGATTGAATACCCGTCCGCGAGCGCGAAGGCGCGCTTCGTGCGCGTCTCGGCGACCAAGGCACGGCGCGTCATCGACCTGGTCCGCGGCAAGAGCGTCGAGGAAGCCCTCGACATCCTCCGCTGGGCGCCCCAGGCCGCCAGCGAGCCGGTCGCCAAGGTGATCGCCAGCGCCGCTGCGAACGCGCAGAACAACGAGGGGCTCGATCCCTCCACGCTGGTCGTCGCCACCGTCTACGCCGACGAGGGCCCGACGGCCAAGCGCATCCGGCCGCGCGCGCAGGGTCGCGCCTACCGGATTCGCAAGCGCACCAGCCACATCACCGTGATCGTGGAGAGTCGTCCGAGCCGGTCCGCCAGAGGCGGCGCGTCCGCGTCCACAGCGCGTGCACGCCGCGCGCAGGCCAGCAAGGCCGCCAGCAACAAGGGAGGCTCGGAGTAGTGGGTCAGAAGATCAATCCGCACGGTTTCCGGCTCGGCATCACCACCGAGTGGAAGTCGCGGTGGTTCGCGGACAAGCAGTACGCGGACTACATCAAGGAAGACGTCGCAATCCGTAAGCTGCTGGCCACGGGCCTGGAGCGCGCCGGCATCGCCGACGTCGAGATCGAGCGCACGCGTGACCGCGTGCGGGTCGACATCCACACCGCCCGCCCCGGCATCGTCATCGGCCGCCGCGGCACCGAGGCCGACCGCATCCGCGCCGACCTGGAGAAGCTCACCAAGAAGCAGGTGCAGCTGAACATCCTCGAGGTCAAGAACCCCGAGTCGGTGGCCCAGCTGGTGGCCCAGGGCGTGGCCGAGCAGCTGAGCAACCGCGTGGCGTTCCGCCGCGCGATGCGCAAGGCGATCCAGTCGGCGATGCGCCAGCCCAACGTCAAGGGCATCCGGGTGCAGTGCTCGGGTCGCCTCGGCGGCGCCGAGATGAGCCGCTCGGAGTTCTACCGCGAAGGTCGAGTCCCGCTGCACACGCTGCGCGCCGACATCGACTACGGCCTCTACGAGGCAAAGACCACCTTCGGCCGGATCGGCGTGAAGGTCTGGATCTACAAGGGCGACATCGTCGGTGGCAAGCGTGAGCTGACCGCCGCCGCACCGTCCGCGGACCGCCCGCGTCGCGAGCGTCCGTCGGGTACCCGTCCGCGCCGCAGCGGCGCGTCGGGCACCACGGCGACGAGCACCGACGCCGGCCGGGCCGCCACCGAGAGCCCAGCAGAAGCACCCGCAGCCGTCGAAGCGACCGCGGGCGCACCCGCCCCGGAAAGCACGGAGAGCTAGTCATGCTGATTCCCCGCAAGGTCAAGCACCGCAAGCAGCACCACCCGCGGCAGCGCGGCGTCGCCAGCGGCGGCACCACGGTCAGCTTCGGTGACTACGGCATCCAGGCTCTGGAGCACGCCTACATCACCAACCGGCAGATCGAGTCCGCCCGTATCGCCATCAACCGGCACATCAAGCGTGGCGGCAAGGTGTGGATCAACATCTTCCCCGACCGTCCGCTGACCAAGAAGCCCGCCGAGACCCGCATGGGTTCCGGTAAGGGTTCGCCGGAGTGGTGGGTGGCCAACGTCAAGCCCGGCCGCGTGCTGTTCGAGCTGAGCTACCCCGACGAGAAGATCGCCCGGGACGCTCTGACCCGCGCCATCCACAAGCTGCCGATCAAGGCTCGCATCGTCACCAGAGAGGAGACCTTCTGATGGCAGTAGGAGTTTCGACGGGAGAGCTCCGTGAGCTCACCGACGACGAACTGACCGACAAGCTCCGCGAGTCGAAGGAAGAGCTGTTCAACCTGCGCTTCCAGATGGCGACCGGCCAGCTTGCCAACAACCGCCGGCTGCGTGTCGTCCGGCAGGAGATCGCACGGGTGTACACCGTGCTGCGCGAACGTGAGTTGGGTCTGGCCGCCGGACCCGGAGGTGAGGATTCCTAATGGCAGAAACGAAGGGTGACAAGCACACCCCGCGGACCGAGGAGTCGCGCGGTCGCCGCAAGACCGCCATCGGTTACGTCGTGTCGGACAAGATGCAGAAGACCATCGTGGTCGAGCTCGAGTCCCGCAAGATGCACCCGCTGTACGGCAAGATCATCCGGACCACGACGAAGGTCAAGGCCCACGACGAGAACGGCGACGCCGGTATCGGCGACCGCGTGTCTCTGATGGAGACCCGGCCGACGTCGGCGACCAAGCGCTGGCGCCTGGTCGAGGTCCTCGAGAGGGCCAAGTAGCCGCACGGCACGAGCTGTCAGAACCCCCGCACGCCAATTGGCTGCGGGGGTTTCTGCCTGCCAGGGGGGTTCGCTGGGTGTACTGTCCGGCGCTATGACCTCGGACTTCAACGGCAAGATCGAACTCGACATCCGGGATTCCGAACCCGACTGGGGTCCGTACGCGGCGCCCGTGGCCCAGCCCGAGGCGCCCAATGTCCTGTATTTGGTGTGGGACGACACGGGTATCGCGACGTGGGACTGCTTCGGTGGGCTGGTCAACATGCCTGCGATGAGCCGGATAGCCGAACGGGGCGTGCGCCTGTCCCAATTCCACACCACCGCACTGTGCAGCCCCACGCGCGCCTCGCTGCTGACCGGACGTAACGCGACGACGGTCGGAATGGCCACCATCGAGGAGTTCACCGACGGTTTCCCCAACTGCAACGGGCGAATACCGTTCGACACCGCACTGCTGTCGGAGGTGCTGGCCGAGAACGGTTACAACACCTACTGCGTGGGCAAGTGGCACCTCACGCCACTCGAGGAGTCCAATCTCGCGTCGACCAAACGGCATTGGCCGCTGGGCCGGGGCTTCGAACGGTTCTACGGATTCATGGGCGGGGAGACCGACCAGTGGTATCCCGAGCTGGTCTACGACAACCATCCGGTTCCGCCGCCGGCGACGCCCGAGGAGGGCTACCACCTGTCGAAAGACCTGGCCGACAAGACGATCGAGTTCATCAGGGACGCCAAGGTGATCGCGCCGGACAAGCCGTGGTTCACCTACCTGTGCCCGGGCGCCGGGCATGCGCCGCACCACGTGTTCGCCGAGTGGGCCGACCGCTACGCCGGGGTCTTCGACATGGGTTACGAGCGGTACCGCGAGATCGTGCTGGAGAACCAGAAGCGGCTCGGAATCGTCCCACCCGACACCGAACTCTCCCCGATGAATCCGTATTCGGATGTCACGGGTCCGAACGGTGAGCCGTGGCCGGCGCAGGACACCGTGCGGCCGTGGGATGACCTCGACGACGACGAGAAGCGGTTGTTCAGCAGGATGGCCGAGGTGTTCGCCGGTTTCCTGTCCTACACCGACGACCAGATCAACCGCGTCCTGGACTATCTCGAGGAATCGGGCCAGCTGGACAACACGATCATCGTCGTGATCTCCGACAACGGCGCCAGCGGGGAAGGCGGACCGAACGGATCGGTCAACGAGGTCAAGTTCTTCAACGGGTACATCGATTCGGTCGAGGAAAGCCTGAAGCACTTCGACGATCTCGGCGGGCCGGAGACCTACAACCATTACCCGATCGGCTGGGCGATGGCGTTCAACACCCCCTACAAGCTCTACAAGCGCTACGCCTCCCACGAGGGCGGCATCGCCGACACTGCGATCCTGTCCTGGCCCAAGGGAATCGCCGCGCACGGCGAGGTGAGGGACAACTACGTCAACGTCGCCGACATCACGCCCACCGTGTACGACCTGCTGGAGATCACTCCGCCGGCGATCGTGCGCGGGGTGCCGCAGAAGCCGCTCGACGGTGTGAGTTTCAAAGTGGCGCTGGACAATCCGCATGCGCCGACGGGTAAGGAAACACAGTTCTACACGATGCTCGGCACACGTGGCGTCTGGCACAGGGGCTGGTTCGCCAACACCGTGCACGCCGCGTCGCCCGCGGGCTGGTCGCACTTCGACGCCGACCGCTGGGAGTTGTTCCACATCGAGGCCGACCGGAGCCAGTGTCGGGATCTGGCCGCCGAGCACCCCGAGAAGCTCTCGGAGATGGTCGATCTGTGGTTTGCCGAGGCGGCCAAGTACAACGGGTTGCCGCTGAGCGATCTGAACATGCTCGAGACCATGACGCGGTGGCGGCCGTACATCGCCGGTGAACGGGATTCCTACGTCTACTACCCCGGAACCGCCGACGTCGGGATGGGTGCCGTCGTGGAGTTGCGCGGACGATCGTTCGCGGTGATGGCGGAGGTCACCGTCGATGACGACGATGTCGATGCCGATGGTGTCATCGTCAAACACGGTGGAGCACATGGCGGTTACGTGATGTACGTGCAGGGGCATCGGCTGCACTTCTGCTACAACTTCCTCGGCGAACAGGAGCAGACCCTGTCGTCATCCGATCCGCTGACTCCCGGGCAGCACGTGCTGGGTTTCGCGTTCACGCGGACCGGGACTGCTGAAGGCAGCCACACCCCGATCGGCGACGGCGCCCTCTACATCGACGACACCAAGGTGGCCGACTACCGCGACATGCGCGTGCACCCGGGCACTTTCGGTCTGGCCGCCGCCAGTCTGAGTGTGGGGGCCAACAACGGGTCACCGGTGACGCGCGCGTACGCCGCGCCGTTCCCGTTCACCGGCGGCACCATCGCCCAGGTGAAGATCGACGTCTCCGGTGCGCCGTACGCCGACCTGGAACGAGATTTCGCGCGGGCCTTCGCCAAGGACTGACGTGGTTCGCGGTGCACTGGCGCTGCTGGCGGCGGGAACAGCGCTGCTGCTCCCGTCGTGTGTCCGCGGCAGTGACGGCTCGCCGATCATGCGGCCTGCCGAATCCTCAATGGCCGCTGCGTCTTCGGCGGTGCCGACCGACGACGTGCCGGGTGTCGTTCCGACCCCTGCGGCGACGAGCGACGAGGACTGTGCGCCGGTGGGCGTCCCGGTCGACGTGCGCATCGACAATCCGAAGGCGCCCACCGTGGTGGTCGGAGTGCCTGACGGGTGGACCGCGACGCCGGCGCAAGACGGGGTGACGATGCAGGGCCGAGGAATGTCGGGCACCGTGACGATCACGGCGACACCGATGGGTCCGGCGCAGGCGTTTCGCCGATACGCCGACGACCTGACCGCCGAGAGTGAGTTGAGCACGCTGAGCCTCCTGCCCGCGCAAACCTGCGGGTTCAGCGGGCAGAAGCTCATGGGCCAGCTCGACGAGGTCGTCTATGAGGCCCGCATCGTGCACGTGCCGGGCTATCTGATCGCGGTGTACGCCGAGGCGCCGACCGGCACCCCCGACTTCGATGCGGCGGCGGCGGTGCCGACCGGGGGACTGAGGATCGGCCTACCCTGAACGCCATGCTGACCGAGCTCGTCACGCTCGACGGCGCACGATTCCGGATGGGATCGACGCAGTTCTATCCCGAAGAGGCACCGGCGCACACCGTCACCGTCGAGCCGTTCGCGATCGAACGGCACCCTGTCACCAACGCCCAATTCGCCGCATTCGTCGCCGACACCGGCTATCGCACGGTCGCCGAGATCGCCCCCGATCCGGCGGCCTATCCCGGTGCGACGCCCGCCGATCTGGTACCCGGCGCGCTCGTGTTCCGGCCCACGCGCGGTCCGGTCGACCTGCGCGACTGGCGGCAGTGGTGGGAGTGGGTGCCCGGCGCGAACTGGCGGCGGCCTTACGGGCCGGGCAGCACCGTCGAGCCTGATCACCCTGTGGTGCAGGTCTGTTACGCCGACGCGCTGGCCTACGCCCGCTGGGCCGGCCGACGGCTACCCACCGAGGCGGAGTGGGAATTCGCCGCCCGCGGCGGTGCGAGCACCATCTATCCCTGGGGCGACGAGGCGGCCCCGGGCGGGGAGCAGATGGCCAACATCTGGCAGGGCGACTTCCCGTACCGCCACACCGGCCGCATCGGCACGACCCCGGTGGGCACGTACGCACCCAACGCCTACGGACTGGTCGACATGATCGGCAACGTCTGGGAATGGACCACCACCCGGTTCACCGGACACCACCAGCTCGACGGACGGGTCGACTCGTGCTGTGGACCTGCCGGCCCGGATGCTGTGCCCGACCCGGCGGTGAACCAGGCGCTCAAGGGCGGCTCCCACCTGTGCGCCCCGGAGTACTGTCACCGCTACCGGCCGACCGCACGTTCCCCGCAGTCACAGGACAGCGCCACCACGCACATCGGCTTCCGGTGCGTCGCAGGTCCCCTCTGACCAGCGATTTGGTGCATTCGCCGAGCTCACCTAGTATGTAGGGGTTGCCTAGGGCAGACCTCGGTTATCTCACGTTCATTCTGACGGAGAAAACCCTGCGTGCTCTTTAGGTGACACAGACCGCGCACGTCAGGGTCGGTAATCCTGCGTGCATACGAAAACCCAGGTCGAGGAGATCGAGTGATTCAGCAGGAATCGCGGCTCAAGGTCGCCGACAACACGGGCGCCAAGGAGATCTTGTGCATCCGCGTTCTCGGTGGCTCGTCGCGGCGCTACGCCGGCATCGGTGATGTCATCGTGGCCACCGTCAAAGACGCCATCCCCGGCGGCAACGTCAAGCGTGGCGACGTCGTCAAGGCCGTCGTCGTGCGCACCGTCAAGGAACGCCGCCGCGCCGACGGCAGCTACATCAAGTTCGACGAGAACGCCGCCGTCATCATCAAGGCCGACAACGATCCGCGTGGCACCCGCATCTTCGGGCCCGTCGGTCGCGAGCTGCGCGAGAAGAAGTTCATGAAGATCGTTTCGCTCGCCCCGGAGGTGTTGTGATGAAGGTTCGTAAGGGCGACACCGTGCTCGTCATCTCGGGCAAGGACAAGGGCGCCAAGGGCAAGGTCCTGGTGGCCTACCCCGAGCGCGACAAGGTGCTGGTCGAGGGCGTGAACCGGATCAAGAAGCACACCGCGCAGTCCGCCAACGAGCGGGGCGCCTCGTCGGGCGGCATCGTCACCCAGGAAGCCGCGATCGCGGTGTCCAACGTGATGCTGCTCGATTCCGACGGCAAGCCGACCCGCGTCGGCTACCGCATCGACGACGAGACCGGCAAGAAGGTCCGCATCGCCAAGACCAACGGCAAGGACATCTGACATGACCACTGTTGAGACCAAAGCCCTGCCCCGCCTGAAGCAGCGCTACCGCGAAGAGATCCGCGACGCGCTGCAGAAGGAATTCGGCTACGCCAACGTCATGCAGATCCCGGGCGTGGTCAAGGTTGTCGTCAACATGGGTGTCGGTGACGCCGCCCGTGACGCGAAGCTGATCAACGGCGCGGTCAACGACCTGGCGCTGATCACCGGCCAGAAGCCCGAGATCCGTCGCGCCCGCAAGTCCATCGCCCAGTTCAAGCTGCGCGAGGGCATGCCCATCGGTGCCCGCGTCACGCTGCGCGGCGACCGCATGTGGGAATTCCTCGACCGGCTGATCTCCATCTCCCTGCCCCGTATCCGCGACTTCCGCGGCCTCAACGGCAAGCAGTTCGACGGCACCGGCAACTACACCTTCGGACTGACCGAGCAGTCGGTGTTCCACGAGATCGACGTGGACAGCATCGATCGGCCGCGCGGCATGGACATCACCGTCGTCACCACGGCGACCAACGACGACGAAGGTCGGGCGCTTCTGCGGGCGCTGGGCTTCCCGTTCAAGGAGAACTGAGCAATGGCAAAGAAGGCTCTGGTCAACAAGGCCAACAAGAAGCCCAAGTTCAAGGTGCGGGGCTACACGCGCTGCAACCGCTGCGGTCGCCCGCACGCGGTGTTCCGCAAGTTCGGCCTGTGCCGCATCTGCCTTCGCGAGATGGCGCACGCCGGCGAACTGCCCGGCGTCCAGAAGTCCAGCTGGTAAGCCAGCCCAACCCACGAAACATGTTGCGGTAGGCCCGAATACCTGGGAACCGCCGCGAGAAAGGTGAACCGGCTGTCATGACCATGACGGATCCGATCGCAGACTTCCTGACACGTCTGCGCAACGCCAACTCGGCGTACCACGATGAAGTGACCCTGCCGCACAGCAAGATCAAGGCCAACATCGCCGAGATCCTGAAGTCCGAGGGGTACATCAGCGACTACCGCACCGAGGACGCCCGCGTGGGCAAGTCCCTCGTCGTGCAGCTCAAGTACGGGCCCAGCCGGGAACGCAGCATCGCCGGCCTGCGCCGGGTGAGCAAGCCCGGTCTGCGCGTGTACGCCAAGTCCACCAACCTGCCGCGCGTGCTCGGCGGGCTCGGTGTGGCCATCATTTCCACGTCGTCCGGTCTGAGGACCGATCGCCAGGCCTCCCGTGAGGGCGTCGGCGGCGAAGTCCTCGCCTACGTGTGGTGAGGGAGGACTAGTCACATGTCTCGCATTGGAAAGCAGCCGGTCCCGGTTCCCGCCGGTGTCGACGTCACCATCAACGGACGCAACGTCGCGGTCAAGGGCCCCAAGGGCACGCTGACCCTGGACGTGGCCGAGCCGATCGAGGTGTCCCGCGGCGACGACGGCGCCATCGTGGTGACCCGGCCCAACGACGAGCGGCGCAACCGCTCGCTGCACGGACTGTCCCGCACGCTGATCGCCAACCTGGTGACCGGCGTGACGCAGGGCTACACCACCAAGATGGAGATCTTCGGCGTCGGTTACCGCGTGGTGGCCAAGGGCAGCGACCTCGAGTTCGCCCTGGGCTACAGCCACCCGGTGCTGATCAACGCGCCCGAGGGCGTGACCTTCGCGGTGGAGACGCCGACGAAGTTCTCGATCTCCGGTATCGACAAGCAGGCCGTCGGCCAGATCGCGGCGAACATCCGTCGCCTCCGCAAGAGCGATCCCTACAAGGGCAAGGGCATCCGCTACGAAGGCGAGCAGATCCGCCGCAAGGTCGGAAAGACAGGTAAGTAGTAGATGGCTACCAACACCAAAACCCCAGCAGCGACCGGGCACACCCCGGTCGGCAAGAACGTGTCTCAGATCCGCCGGACGGCGCGGACGCGCCGGCATGCGCGGCTGCGCAAGAAGGTCGCCGGCACCGCCGAGCGGCCCCGCCTGGTGGTCAACCGCTCGTCGCGGCACATCCATGTGCAGCTGGTCGACGACGCCCAGGGCGTCACGCTAGCGGCGGCCTCCTCCATCGAGGCCGACGTGCGTGCCCTCGAGGGTGACAAGAAGGCCGCCAGCACGCGGGTGGGCCAGCTGATCGCCGAGCGCGCCAAGGCCGCCGGCATCGATCAGGTCGTGTTCGACCGCGGTGGCAACACCTACGGCGGACGGATCGCGGCACTGGCCGACGCGGCGCGCGAAGGCGGGTTGAAGTTCTGATGACGTACAACGAGAGGACTGCATGATGGCCGAGCAGGCTGGCGCCGGTTCGGCGCAGGACAATCGCGGCGGTGGCCGTGACGGTGGCCGGGGTCGCCGCGATGATCGCGGTGGCCGGGGCGGACGTGACGACCGCGAGAAGAGCCAGTACCTGGAGCGCGTCGTCGCGATCAACCGCGTCTCGAAGGTCGTCAAGGGTGGTCGCCGGTTCAGCTTCACCGCGCTGGTGATCGTCGGCGACGGCAAGGGCATGGTCGGCGTCGGCTACGGCAAGGCCAAAGAGGTCCCCGCCGCGATCGCCAAGGGTGTCGAGGAAGCGCGCAAGAACTTCTTCCGCGTCCCGCTGATCGGCGGCACCGTGACCCATCCTGTGCAGGGTGAGGCTGCGGCCGGTGTCGTGATGCTGCGTCCGGCCAGCCCCGGTACCGGTGTCATCGCCGGTGGCGCGTGCCGCGCGGTGCTGGAATGCGCCGGCGTGCACGACGTGCTGGCCAAGTCGCTGGGCAGCGACAATGCGATCAACGTGGTGCACGCGACCGTCGCCGCGCTGAAGCTGTTGCAGCGCCCCGAAGAGGTCGCGGCTCGCCGCGGCCTGCCGATCGAAGATGTGGCGCCCGCCGGCATGCTCCGGGCTCGTCGTGAGGCCGAGGCTGCAGCTGCAGGCGCCGCGCGTGAGGGAACGGCTTAGGAACATGGCAGAACTCAAGATCACCCAAGTGCGCAGCACCATCGGTTCGCGCTGGAAGCAGCGGGAAACCCTGCGCACCCTCGGGTTGCGCAAGATCCGCCAGTCCGTGGTGCGCGAGGACAACGCGCAGACACGCGGACTGATCAAGACCGTGCACCACCTCGTCACGGTGGAGGAGGTTTAACCCATGGCTCCGATCAAGCTGCACGACCTGCGGCCGGCTCCCGGGGAGAAGACGCCGAAGACCCGCGTGGGTCGCGGTGAAGGCTCGAAGGGCAAGACGGCGGGCCGCGGCACCAAGGGCACCGGCGCCCGCAAGAACGTCCCGGTGGGCTTCGAGGGCGGCCAGATGCCGATCCACATGCGCCTGCCGAAGCTCAAGGGCTTCCGTAACCGGTTCCGCACCGAGTACGGCGTCGTCAACGTCGGCGACATCGCCAAGGCGTTCCCCGAGGGCGGCACCATCGGTGTCGACGAGCTGGTGGCCAACGGCCTGGTCCGCAAGAACGTTCTGGTGAAGGTTCTCGGCGACGGCAAGCTGTCGGCCAAGGTCGACGTCACCGCGCACAAGTTCAGCGGTAGTGCCCGCGAGGCGATCACCGCCGCCGGCGGCAGCGCCACCGAACTGTAAGGCGATACACAGCCACTGACCCCCGCTCCGGCGGGGGTTTTTGGTTGGTGGACGGTAACGTCGTGGCGGCCAGGGGCGATGGAGTCACCGACGGGGAGACCAAAGGAGCAGCTCGACAATGATCAACCGGCGCGCAGTCGCGGCGTTCGTCGCCGCCGGGGTCGCCCTCGGTGCGGCGGCCCCCGCTCAGGCGCAGACCACTGATGAGGCATTCACCGCCGCGGTGACCAAGCTGGGCATCCCCTTCGCGCCGAACACTGATCTGCCTGCCGTCGGCAAGCAGGTCTGCGAGCTGCTGACCTCCAGCCTGGCCGCCAACAGCGTCAACCCGGTGCCCGCGGTGCGTGGGGTGGTCACCCAACTGTCCAGCCGCGGTCTCGATCGCGCGCAAGCAGGCAGCCTGCTGAAACTGTCGGTGCAGGCGTACTGCCCGCAGCAGGCCCGCTTCGTCGGGCGCTGAGCGTCGGTCCGGGCGTCGGTACGCTCGGAGCCATGGTTTCTGTGCTCTCCGGCGTCCCCGGCTTGGACGACGTCCGCGAACTGGTTCGTAAGGTCGACACCGCCCGTCATCAAGGGGTGCCCGACGGCGTCATCCTGGAGATCGATCTGCAGCAGGCGCCGCCGGAGACCGCCGGGTTCGATCCCGTCGCGGTGGTGACGGGAATCCTCGGGTCGAGCCGCCCGCTGCTGCTGCGCGAGACCGTCGCCGCGATCCACCGCGCCGCCGAAGACCCGCGCGTTGCCGGTCTCATCGCGCGCGTCCAGATCGACGCTGCCCCACCGGGACCCGTGCAGGAGTTGCGCGCGGCGATTGCGGCGTTCACCGAGCGCAAGCCATCGCTGGCATGGGCGGAGACATATCCGGGCACGCTGTCGTACTACCTGGCATCGGCATTCGGCGAGGTGTGGATGCAGCCGTCGGGCACCGTCGGGCTGGTCGGCTTCGCCACTAGTGCGCTGTTCCTGCGGGATGCACTCGACAAGCTCGGTGTGGAGGCGCAGTTCACCGCCCGCGGTGAATACAAGTCCGCGGCAAACCTTTTCACCCAGGACGGGTACACCGAGGCCCACCGCGAAGCCGATACGGCCCTGGTCAACAGCCTGCGCGCGCAGGTGTGGGAGGCGGTCGCGGCGTCGCGGGGCATCGACCCCGACGCGCTCGACGGTCTCGCGGACCGGGCGCCGCTGCTGCGGGACGATGCGGTGACGGCGAAGCTGGTGGACCGCATCGGGTTCCGCGACGAGGCCTACACGCGGATCGCCGAACTGGCCGGTGCGCCGGCCGACGACAGCGAGGCCGCCCCGCGGCTGTTCCTGTCCCGCTACGCCCGCACCAATCGGCCGTCGATGCCGACGCCGCCACTGCCTGGTCGCAGCCGGCGGGGGATCGCGGTGGTGACGCTGGCCGGTCCGATCGTCAGCGGGAAGGGACGTCCCGTCTCGCCGCTGGGCGCTGCGAGCGCCGGCGGGGACACCATCGCCGCGGCGCTGCGGCAGGCCGGAGCCGACGACGATGTGGCTGCCGTGGTGCTGCGCGTCGACAGCCCCGGCGGCTCGGTCACCGGGTCGGAGACGATCTGGCGTGAGGTGGTGCGGCTGCGGGAACAGGGCAAGCCGGTGGTGGCGTCGATGGGTGCGGTGGCCGCCTCGGGCGGCTACTACGTGTCGATGGCCGCCGACGCGATCGTCGCCAACGCCGCCACGATCACCGGCTCGATCGGCGTGGTGACCGGCAAGCTGGTGGCCCGCGAGCTCAAGGACCGGCTCGGCGTCGGGTCGGGCACCGTCCGCACCAACGCCAACGCCGACGCATGGTCGAGCAATGCGCCGTTCACCGACGAGCAGCAGGCCCACGTGGAAGCCGAGGCCGACCTGTTCTACACCGACTTCGTCCATCGGGTGGCCGAGGGGCGCGGCATGACCCCCGAGGCGGTGGACGCCGTGGCCCGCGGCCGGGTGTGGACGGGCGCCGACGCGCTCGAGCGCGGCCTCGTCGACGAGCTCGGCGGCCTGCGCACGGCGATCACCCGGGCCAAGGCCCTGGCCGGTATCGCCGAGGACACCAAGGTCGCGATCACGCAGCTGCCCGGGTCGTCCCTGCGAGACATGTTGCGGCCCAAGCCGTCATCACAGCCCGCGGCGGCGTCGCTGTCGGAGCTGTTCAGTGCGGTGGCCGTGCGCTCGCTGAGCGACGTGGTCGAGCAGTCTCAGCGATCGCTGACCGGGGTCAATGTGCTGTGGCTGGGGGCGTCTCGCTACTGAGTTCGGCATCGAATTCGGCGCTGATGTAGACGATCTCGCCCAGCGGATCGCCTGCATCACCGTCTTCTGGCAGCGGCCTGCCGTACCGCGTGAACAGCTCGTCACGCGGTGCGGCGGTGACCTGCCAGCCTGCCGACCGCAGGTAGTCAGGGACCGGGGTGCGCGGCCCCGTGTACACCAGCGACGGCATGTCGATGTCGAGGCCGTGCTCGCGCAGCGGCGCCGAGGCCGCGCGCGCCCGCTCCTCGTCGAGGTCGACGATGCCGGGCACGTATTCGGTGGTGATCGTGCTGCCCGGCGCCGACAGGGCGGTGATGCGGTCGAACAGCTGGTCCTGCGCGTCTGGTGGCAGATAGATCAGCAGACCCTCCGCCAGCCAGGCGGTGCGGGCTCCTGCGTCGAAGCCGTTGTCGCGCAGCATCTTCGGCCAGTCATCGCGCAGGTCGACGGCGATGGCACGCCGGTCGGCCGCCGGTTCGGCGCCCAGCGCGGCCAGCGTCGAGGATTTGAACGCGATCACCTCGGGTTGGTCGAGTTCGAACACGACGGTGTCCTCGGGCCACGCCAGCCGGTAGGCGCGCGCGTCGAGGCCGGAGGCCAGGATCACCACCTGCCGGATGCCGGCGGCCGTCGCGCCCAGCACGCAGTCGTCGAAGAAGCGGGTGCGGACCGCCATCCCGTTGATCATCGCCTCGGCCCGTGCCGGGTCCAGTGCGCTCATCGCGGCCACGTCCAACCGGCCGTCGACCATCGCGGTGAAGAAGTCGATGCCGACCGCGTGGACCAGGGGAGCGGCGAACGGGTCGTCGATGAGGGCGTTGGGCGCGGCCGTGGCCATCGCCCGGCCGGCGGCGACCAGCGTCGCGGTCGTCCCGACGCTGGAGGCGAGATCCCACGAATCCTGGTCGTGCCTGCCCATCACCACTCCTGTCGTCGGGCCGTCAGGTATCCGGAATCGCCGAGCATGCTGAGCAGATTGTCGGTGGGCGGGGTGAAGCCCTGGGCGGCGTACGCGTCGGCGTTCGACAGCACATCGATCCGCCAACCGGCGCGGGCCAGGTGGTCGCCGGCTGGGGTGCGCTCGCCGGCGTAGAACAGTTCCGAGAGGTCGATGGTGCTGCCGCGGCGGCGGCTGCGCTCACTGAACTCCTTGGCCCAGTCCGCGGTCATCGCGCCGGTGTCCATGTGCTCGGTGGCCAGTACGCTGCCCGGCGCCGACAGCTCACCGATGTGGTCGAGCAGCCGGTCCTGGGCGTCGGGTGGAAGGTAGATGAGCAGGCCCTCGGCGATCCACGCGCTGGGCTGACCGGGATCGAAACCGTTGTCCCGCAATGCCTGTGGCCAGTCGTCGCGCAGGTCGACGCCGATGGCCACCCGGTGCGCCGACGGCGTCACCCCGGCGTCGGAGAGCACTCGGGTCTTGAACTCGATGACGCGGGGCTGGTCGAGCTCGAAGACCGTGGTGCCGGCCGGCCAGCTCAACCGGTAAGCCCGGGTGTCCAGGCCGGAGGCCAGGATCACGATCTGACGCACCCCGGCGGAAGCGGCATCCGTCAGCGCGGAGTCGAAGAACCGGGTCCGGACGGCGATGTACTCGCGGGCACCGTCGAGCGCTTCGGCATCACCGCGGGCCAACGCGGTGAATTCGGGCATGCCGACGGCGTCGACGAGCAGCTGCGCGTAAGGATCGTCGATCAACGGATCGGGTCCGCGCGACGCCGCGGCACGCGAGGCGGCCACCGACGTCGCGGTCGCGCCGACGCTGGTCGCCAGATCCCAGGAGTCTCCATCGGTGCGGCTCACGATTTCACCGCCGTCAGCGCCAGCGAGTTCTTCAGCGTCTCGAACGCCTCTCCGCTGCCGAATGTGCGCCCATAGGCGGCGAACACCTCGGGCCGCGGGCGGGTGCTGACCGTCCAGCCCAGTCCGGTCAGGTAGTCGGCCGGGGGAGTGCGTTCGCCGGGATAGAACAGCTCGCCGAGGTCGGGGATGCTGCCGTCCTTGTCGTGCTCCTTCCAGAGCTCGCGCATCGCGCGGGACCGTTGCCCGAGGGAGGCGCCGGCGTCGGGGTGGTATTCGGTGGCCAGTCGGCTCCCGGGCGCCGACAGCTCGGTGATCGCGTCGAACAGCCGGTCCTGTGCCTCGGGCGGAAGGTAGACGAGCAGACCTTCCGCGGTCCAGGCCGTCGGTGCCGAAGAGTCGAAGCCGTGCCCGCGCAGCGCCGCGGGCCAGTCGTCGCGCAGGTCGACGGCGACCGCGCGGCGGTCGGCGGACGGGCGCGCCCCGATCGCAGCCAATGTGGCGTCCTTGAACTCGAGAACCTGCGGCTGGTCGATTTCGAACACCACGGTGCCCGAGGGCCAGTCCAACCGGTAGGCCCGCGAATCCAGGCCGGAGGCCAGGATCACCGCCTGCCGGATGCCGGCGGCGGCCGAGTCGGCGAAGAAGTCGTCGAAGAACCGGGTCCGCACTGCCATGACGTCCGTCATGACTTGGGCGGCCCCGGACTCGTCGGTCTCGGTGAGCGTCAACTCACCGTCGACCAGTTTGGTGAAGAAGTCGATGCCCACCGCACGCACCAGCGGCGCGGCGAACGGGTCGTCGATCAGCGGATCCGGTTCGCGGCTGGCCACCGCCCGGGCGGCCGCGACCATCGTCGCGGTGGCGCCGACACTCGACGCCAGATCCCACTGATCGTTGTCTGTCCTCGCGCCGCTGGCCATGACGGGGTCCTACTTCGATGCGCTCACGTAGGAAACGTCGGCGAAGCCCTGCTCCGCGTCGATGGGGGTCAACCCGTACCGGCGCAGCAGATCATTGGCCGGTGTGCCGTGCGCGGTCCAGCCGTGGCCGCTCAGATACTCGACGACGTCGGCCCGCTCCCCGAAGAACACCAACTCGGAGAACTCCAGGTCGAAGCCGTGCTCGCGCCATTGATCCGTGGAGGCCTGCATGCGCTCACGCGCCTCCTGCTGATCGGCCTCCTGCTGTGAGGGCACCGCCTCGACAGCCAGCCGGCTGCCCGGCGCACTCAACTCGCCGATCTGGTCCAGCAGCCGGTCCTGCGCCTCGGGCGGCAGATAACCCATCAGGCCCTCGGCGATCCACGCCGTCGGCCGGTTCGCGTCGAAGCCGGCCTCGGCCAGCGCCCGCGCCCAGTCCTCGCGCAGATCGATCGCCACCGTTCTGAGGTCGGTGCGGGGTTCGGCCCCGAGACCGGCCAGCGTCTGCCGTTTGAACGCGATCACGTCCGGCTGGTCGATCTCGTAGAGCACCATGTCGGCGGGCCAGGTCAGGCGGTAACCGCGCGCGTCCAGGCCGGAGGCCAGGATGACGGCCTGGCGGACACCGGCGGCCGCGGCGTCGGCGAAGAACTCGTCGAAGAATTTCGTGCGGGCGGCCATCATGTCGGCGAAGTTGGTGACGCCGACGGGGTTCTGGCCGTCGGAGTCCACGTCGAGGTCCTCTGCGGTCAGCTCGCCGGTGGCGAGCTTGGTGAAGAAGTCGACACCCACGGCGCGCACCAGAGGTTCGGCGAACGGATCGTTGATGACGGGCTCGTCGGCCCGGCTGGCCACAGCTCGTGCGGCGGCGACCATCGTCGCGGTGGCTCCCACGCTGGATGCCAGGTCCCAGGTGTCGTTGTCGGTGCGCGCCACAGCGGCTCCTCCCTGTCGTCAAAAATTAGCTAGTTCGGTTAACGAAGTTCTCTCGGCACTGTATTCCCCCAGACTGAGAGGGGCTGTCAGATTCGGGGCAACCAAGTTGCAACTGTTAGTCTCGTAGACTGTTCCAACGCGTGACCTGCGCAGGCCGTTCGCCTGCCTGGGACCGTCGCGCACAAGACTTAACCGACGCTGGTCACGCCAGCCACATGAGCACGCCGCGAACGTCAGCTGGCCGTGCAGGAGGAAAGAGTGCTCTCGGCTTTCATCTCATCACTGCGGACAGCTGATCTGAGGCGAAAGATCCTGTTCACGCTCGGCGTCGTGATCCTCTACCGGGTGGGTGCCACGGTCCCGTCCCCCGGGGTCAACTACCCCAACGTGCAGCAGTGCATCGCGCAGGTCAGTGGCGGCGACTCCGCACAGATCTACTCGCTCATCAACCTGTTCTCCGGCGGCGCGCTTCTGCAGCTGTCGGTATTCGCCGTCGGCGTCATGCCCTACATCACGGCCAGCATCATCGTGCAGCTGCTCGGCGTGGTGATCCCGCGCTTCGAACAGCTGCGGAAAGAAGGACAGGCCGGCCAGGCGAAACTGACGCAGTACACCCGCTACCTCGCGATCGCGCTGGCGATCCTGCAGTCCACCTCGATCGTGGCGCTGGCCGCCAACGGCGGTCTGCTGCAGGGCTGCACGCTCGACATCATCGAGGGTCAGAGCGAGGGCATGAACCTGTTCCGCCTGATCATCATCGTGCTGGTGATGACGGCCGGTTCGGCGCTGGTGATGTGGATGGGCGAGCTGGTCACCGAGCGCGGCGTCGGCAACGGTATGTCGCTGCTGATCTTCGCCGGCATCGCGGCCCGCATCCCCAGCGAGGGCAAGACCATCCTGGACAGCCGCGGCGGCATGGTGTTCACGCTGGTCTGCGTCGCGGCGCTGATCATCATCGTCGGCGTCGTGTTCGTCGAGCAGGGGCAGCGCCGTATCCCGGTGCAGTACGCCAAGCGCATGGTCGGCCGCCGGATGTACGGCGGTACGTCGACCTACCTGCCTCTGAAGGTGAACCAGGCGGGCGTCATCCCGGTCATCTTCGCGTCGTCGCTGATCTACATCCCGCACCTGATCACCCAGTTGATCCAGAGCGCCAGCGACAACCCCGGCACCGGCTGGTGGCAGACGTTCGTCGCCGACTACCTGACCAACCCGGCGGATCCGGTCTACATCGCCCTGTACTTCGGGCTGATCGTGTTCTTCACCTACTTCTATGTCTCGGTCACGTTCAACCCCGACGAACGCGCCGACGAGATGAAGAAGTACGGCGGCTTCATCCCGGGCATCAGGCCGGGCAAGCCGACCGCGGACTATCTGCGGTTCGTGCTGTCTCGCATCACGCTGCCCGGCTCGATCTACCTGGGTGTCATCGCGGTGCTGCCCAACCTGTTCCTGGAGATCGGCAACACCGGTTCGGTGCAGAACCTGCCGTTCGGTGGTACCGCCGTGCTGATCGCGATCGGCGTCGCCCTGGACACCATCAAGCAAATCGAAAGCCAGCTCATGCAGCGCAACTACGAAGGGTTCCTGAAGTGAGAATCGTGTTGTTGGGACCGCCCGGCGCGGGCAAGGGAACCCAGGCTCAGAAGCTGGCCGACAAGCTCGGCGTCCCGCACGTCTCCACCGGCGACCTGTTCCGGTACAACATCAGCAACAACACCGAGCTGGGTGTGGAAGCCAAGAAGTACCTCGACGCCGGCGATCTCGTCCCGGCCTCGCTCACGAACGCGCTGGTCGACGACCGGCTCGACGACGAGGACGCCCAGGCCGGCTTCATCCTCGACGGGTACCCGCGCTCGGTGGAGCAGGCCGAGGCGCTGGACCAGATGCTCGCCAAGCGCAACCTGTCGCTGGACGCCGTCGTCGAATTCAAGGTGCCCGAAGAGGAACTGGTGTCCCGCCTGCAGGGCCGCGGCCGCGCCGACGACACCGAGGACGTGATCCGTAATCGCTTCAAGGTGTACCGCGAGGAGACGGCTCCGCTGCTCGACCACTACCGCGACTCGCTGACCACGGTCGACGCCGTGGGCGAGCTCGACGAGGTGTTCGCGCGCGCGTTGAAGGCGCTCGGCCGCTAGCCATGGTGTCGCTACCCGGGCTGCGCAGCCGCAAGGTCGTTCCCCAGCGGACCGCCGGGGAACTCGACGCGATGGCCGCCGCCGGTGCTTTGGTGGCCGCCGCGCTGCGTGCCGTCCGGGAGGCTGCCGCGCCCGGCGTGTCGACCCTCGACCTGGACCGTGTCGCCGAAGCGGTGATCCGCGACGGCGGCGGGGTGCCGTCGTTCCTGGGCTACCACGGATTTCCGGCCACCATCTGCTCGTCGGTGAACGACCGCGTCGTGCACGGCATCCCGTCGGCGACGGAGACGCTCGCCGCCGGCGACCTGGTGTCGATCGACTGCGGTGCGATCCTCGACGGCTGGCACGGTGACTCCGCCGTCACCTTCGGCATCGGCGACCTGATCGAGGCTGACGCCAACCTCTCGGCCGCCACCCGCGAGTCGATGGAGGCCGGAATCGCGGCGATGGTGCCCGGCAACCGATTGACCGACGTCTCGCATGCCATCGAGGCCGGCACCCATGCCGCCGAGAAGCGTTACGACCGCAGCTTCGGCATCGTCGCCGGCTACGGCGGCCACGGCATCGGCCGCGAGATGCACATGGACCCGTTCCTGCCCAACGAGGGTTCGCCCGGGCGGGGACCGCACCTGGCCGTCGGCTCCGTGCTCGCGATCGAACCGATGCTGACTCTGGGCACGGCGAAGACGCGCATCCTCGACGACGACTGGACGGTGGTCACCACGGACGGCTCCCGGGCCGCACACTGGGAGCACACCGTTGCGGTCACCGACGACGGGCCGAGGATTCTCACCCTCTGATTCGGGCTGCGGGTGAACCGGAACGCCGCCGACACCGTGTAGTACACGGAGGTTGGGAATGGACGATCCGGAGGCCGCCATGATGCGCGTGCTCTACGACGAACACGGCGATGCGCTGTGGCGCTATGCGCTGCGATTGACCGGTGACCGCGCCCGCGCCGAGGACGTGGTGCAGGAGACGCTGCTGAAGGCGTGGCGACATCCCTCGGTCACCGCGGACGCGGAGCGCTCCGCCCGGGCCTGGCTGTTCACCGTCGCGCGCAACATGATCATCGACGAGCGGCGCAGCGCCCGGTTCCGCAACGAGGCCGCCGAACCGGTGCCGGAAGAGGTCGTCGACCGCGCATCGTCCGACGAGGTGGACACCGCGCTGAACCGCATCCTGCTCTCCACCGCGCTGGCCCAGCTGACGGAGGAACACCGCGCCGTCGTCCGCCGCGCCTACTACCAGGGTTGGACGACCGCGCAGATCGCCGCCGACCTCGGCATCGCCGAGGGCACGGTCAAATCCCGGCTGCACTACGCCATGCGGGCCCTGAGACTGGGACTCCAGGAGATGGGGGTGACGCGATGACCGTCCACGAGCGCGACGACCGCTACCTGACCTGGGACGCGGCCTACGTGCTGGGCTCGCTCAGCAGCGACGAGCGCCTCGAATACGAAGACCACCTCGCCGGCTGCGCGCAGTGCCGCGACGCCGTGGCAGAGATGTCCGGGATGCCGGGGCTGCTGGGACTGCTCGACCTCGACGACGTGACCGCTCTCGACGACGAGCAGCCGTACCCGCCACTGCGCCCCGAGGTACTCGACAACGTGCTGGCCAAGGTTCGGTGGCGCCGCCGCCGCAGCCGGTGGGTCACCTCGACCGTCGTCGGATTGGCCGCGGCGGTGTTGGCCGTCGGCATTCTGCTGGTGGCCCGGCCCGCGATCATGGGGTTCGAGGACGGCGCCACCACACAGAACACCGCACAGATGGCCGACATGACCAAGATGGCTCCGACGCCGATCAACGCCAGCATCGCGCTGACCGACTTCGGCTGGGGCACCCGCATCGACATGTCCTGCTCCTACGGCCAGTGGGGCGACAACAACACGCCGCCCAAGGGCCTCGGCATGGTCGTCGTCGGCCGCGACGGCACCCGATCGCAGATCGCGACCTGGTTGGGGATCCCCGGGGCGACGGCGCTCCCCAGCGGGACGACCCCGATGCAGCGCGCTGACATCTCCGCGGTGCAGATGGTCTCGATGACCGACGGAAAGGTGCTGCTGGAGAAGCAGCTGTGATGCGGTAAGAAGAGGCGTGCCCCGTGACCCGATCGCCGCCGCCCGCGCCAACTGGGAGGCCTCGGGGTGGGGTGAGGTGGCCGACGGCATGGTCGCTGTGACGTCCGTGATGCGCGCCCACCAGATCCTGCTGGCCCGAGTCGAGGCCGCGCTGCGGCCCTACGACCTGAGCTTCTCGCGGTTCGAACTGCTGCGCCTGCTGGCGTTCAGCCGGACCGGCGCGCTGCCGATCACCAAGGCGTCGGACCGGTTGCAGGTCCACGTCACCAGCGTCACGCACGCGATCCGCCGGCTGGAGGCCGACGGTCTGGTCGAGCGCATCCCACACCCGACCGACGGGCGCACGACGCTGGTCCGCCTCACCGACCTGGGGCGGTCCACGGTCGAGGACGCCACCGTCACGCTCAACACCGAGGTGTTCGCCGATCTCGGCATCACCGACGAGCAGTCCCTCGCCCTGTCGTCAGCGATCGAGACGCTGCGCCGCGGCGCCGGAGACTTCTAGCTCGCGGCCGCTCTAGCGGCTGGGAAGTGGGATCGTCGCCGTGACGGTGGTGCCCGCCCCGGGGCGCGAGCGGATGTTGAGTCGGCCTCCGACGATCTCGGCGCGTTCGGCCATCGACAGCAGACCGTATCCGCCCATTTCGTCGCTACCCAGCGGGCGTTCCAACGTGTCGAAACCGACGCCGTCGTCGGCGATTTCGAGGCGGGCGGTCTGGTCGTCGGCGTGGAACGCCAGCCGGGCCACCGTCGCGCGCGCATGTTTGACGACGTTCTGCAGGCACTCCTGGGCGATCCGGTAGAGCGCGAGCTCGATGTGGTCGGGCAGCCGGGTGTCGGCGAGGTCGGTGTTGATCTTGACCTGCGGGATCGACCGCGCCAGGCTGGCCAGCCCGCCGGACAGACCCAGGTCGTCGAGCACCGGTGGGCGCAGGCCACTGATCGCGGCCCGGGCCTCCTGCAGCGTGAGGTCCGCCAGCTCGCGGGCGCGGTCCAGCTGCTCGGTCAGCGCCTCGCGGTCATCGGGGGAGCGCGCTGCCTGGGCGGCGGCGTCGAGCCGGTAGGACAGGGTGACCAGCCGCTGGGAGATGCCGTCGTGGATGTCGCCGGCGAGCCGGCGCCGTTCGATCTCCTGGGCCTCGATGACCTGCTCGACGAAGTTCTCGTGGGCGCGTTCGCGGGCCACCAGCTGGCGATGCAGGCGGGCCTGATGCATGGCCCCGGCGATGAGTCGGCCGATCACCAGCAGCAGCTCGACGTCGCGGTCCCCGAAGTCCCGCTCGGCCACGGTGTGCACGTTCAGCACGCCGACCAGCCCGCCCGGGGTCGACTCCATCGGCACCGAGACCATCGAGGTGAAGTCACGTCCGCGCAGCGACTGGAACGGCAGGTAGCGAGGGTCGGACTCCTTGTCGCGGCGGATCACCACCGGTTCCAGGTGACTGGCCACCCACCCGGAGATTCCCTGGCCCAGGGGCAGCCGGATCTTGCCGACCTCGGCGTCGAACGGTGGGGTGGCGCCGGCCAGCGTCAGCGATCGCTCGGTGTCGTCGAGGACGTGGACGAAGCAGACGTCGCTGTCGGTGGCCGCGGTGATCATCCGAGCCGCCGCGGCGGCCAGCGGCTCCACGCCGGGGCCGCGCGAGGCAGCCTGGATCAGTTCGCGCAGCAGCGCCAGTTCCCGATCGGCGGTCAGGACCGGCCGCGCGCTCACTGGTAGATGCCTTCGCGCAGAGCGGTGGCCACCGCACCGGTGCGATCACTGACGCCGAGTTTGCGGTACAGCGAGCTCAGATGGGTTTTGACCGTCTCGTCGCCGATCACCAGCTTGGCCGCGATGGCGCGGTTGGACAGACCGTTGACCACCAGCGCGAGGATCTCGCTCTCTCGTTGGGTGAGGCCCTGGCGTGCGCCGGGCCAGAACTCGTCGCGCTGCAGGCGGGCAGCCGTGTCGACTGCGCGCGCGGCCATCACCGGATCGATCGCCGTCGCCCCGGTGTGGACGAACTCGAGCTGCCGCACCAGCTCCTCGCTGCTGATGCTCTTGAGTAGATAGCCCGCCGCTCCGACACGCAGCGCTTGGAACAGGTACTGCTCGTCGTCGTAGACCGAGAGCATGACGACGCGACGGCCCGGATCGCGCTCGCGCAGCCGCTGGCACAGATCGAGACCGCTCGAACCCTGCATGCGCACATCGCACAGCACGATGTCGGGATCGAGGTCGGCGATCACGTCCATGGCCTTTTCCGCGCCGACGGCCTGGCCCACCACGGTGACCCTGCTCGCGAACGCGGTGAGCATGGCCTTGAGGCCTTCGATCACCATCTCGTGGTCGTCTACCAGCACGATTCGCACCGGGCCGGGGCGATCCGAGGGGCTGGTCATGGCCCTCACCTTAGAGGCGCACCCGCGATTCCCCGCCGAATCCCCCTAATGGGGGAGGCGGCCGAGTTGTGACCTGGGACACCATGACGGTCATGGAGCCCTCACAGCAGAAAACCTGGCGTGCCGGTCGGTTCTGGTGGGACTGGCCCAGCCCCAGCGAGAGCCTCGCACCGACCTTGAAGCCCTCCCTTCAGGCGGTGATCTTCGACCTCGACGCGATCGCCGACCTCGATTGCGCCGGGCATCGACTCGCGTTCAACGCGGCGTTCGCCGAGCTCGGCCTCGACATCGTCTGGTCCGAGGCGCGGTACCGGCAGCTGCTGACACTGAGCGACGAGCGCCGGCGGGTGGCCGCCGAACTGCGCAAGCGCGGCATCCGCTCCGACTGCGATGTGCTCGCCGAACTCCTCGTCGACGACATCTGCGCCCGGAAGAACCGGATTCTCGCCGAGACGATCCTCGATGCCGACATCACGGCCCGCGCAGGCCTGGCGGACCTGATCACCGAGGCCTATGCCGCGGGGATCAGTGTCGGGGTGGTGAGCTCCGGCAGCCACTCCTGGGTGGCGCCGCTGGTTCGGCAGCTCGTCGGCGACGGTGTGGTCACCGCGATCGTCACCGCCGAGGATGCGCCGGGCACCGACCTGTTCCGGGCCGCGCTGGCCGAACTGGGCGTCACGGCCCGCAGTTCGCTGGCGTTCGCGGGTTCGTCGGCGAGCTTCAAGTCCGCGAACGCCGCGGGGGTGGCGACGATCTCGGTCGGTGCAGTCGATTCAGAGGGAGCGGGCATCCTGCATCGCATCGCGGACTGTCGGCAGATCCACGATTCCTGGCGCGACACCCATCCCACCCCGACCGCTGCCTAGCTTTCCGCGCGTACACGGCGTCCTATCCTTGCGCGGGTGAGCTCGACCCGATCCCGCGACGCGTCGAAGACGCGCGCCGACATCCTGGCGGCGGCCCGCGCGCGGTTCGGCTCCGAGGGCTATCAAGCCACCACGATGCGCGCGGTGGCCGCCGACGTGGGCGTCGACCCGGCGTTGATCAACCGCTACTTCGGGAGCAAGCAGGAGCTGTTCGCCGAGGCCGCCGATTTCACCCTCGATCTGCCCGATCTCACGTCCGTCGCGCCCGACGACGTCGCCGACGTCCTGCTGTCCCGGTTCTTCGCGGTCTGGGAGCAGGACAGTACGTTCGTCGCGCTGCTGCGGGCGGCCATGACGAGTGAGTCTGCCGTCGAGACGATGCGACGGGTGTTCGCCACCCAGGTGGGGCCGGCGCTGGCGGTCGTCACCCCCGACCACGCGGCCCAACGTGCAGGCCTGATGGGCGCGTTCGTCATCGGCTTGGCCGTCACCCGCTACGTGATGGTGAACCCCGCCGTCGCCGAGCTGAGCCGTGACGAGCTGATTCGCTTCGCCCGTCCGGTGATCCGGCAGATCCTGCTGGGACCTGTCTAGCCGCGCAGCATCTCGATCACAGCGCTGAAGTCCTTGTCGGCGTGATCTTCGTTGAACTGTCGGTAGATGTCCGCAGCGTGCGTCCCCAGCGGAGCCTGCGCTCCCGTCGACGCCACCGCGGCCATCGCCAAGCCGAGGTCCTTGTTCATCAACGCTGTCGCGAAACCGGGCGTGAAGTCGTTGTTGGCCGGAGACGTCGGAACCGGCCCGGGCACAGGGCAATTGGTGTGGACTGCCCAGCAGTTGCCGGTCGCGCCGGTGATCACGTCGAACAGCGACTGCGCGGGCAGGCCGAGCTTCTCGGCGAGCACGAACGCCTCGCCGATCGCGATCTGCTGCACCGCGAGCACCATGTTGTTGCACAGCTTGGCGGCTTGCCCGGCGCCCGAATCGCCGCAGTGAATGATCTTGCCCGCCATCGGTTCCAGTACCGGGCGGGCCCGTTCGACGGCCCCGGTGTCCCCACCGAGCATGAACGCCAACGTGCCGGCGGTCGCGCCCTTGATACCTCCCGAGACCGGTGCGTCGATCTGCGCGAGGCCGCGATCCGCTGCCTGGGTGTGGATGGTGCGCGCGTCGTCGACCGAGATCGTGGACGTGTCGATGAGCAGTGCGCCGCCGGGGGCCGCCGGAAGCACCTCGTCGTACACAGCCTTGACGATGTTTCCGTTGGGCAGCGAGGTGATCACGACCTCGGCTGCGCTGACTGCCTCGGCGCCGGTGTGGAACACCGCCGCGCCCTTCTCCTCGGCAGCGTCCCGCAGCGCGACCACCGGGTCGAAGCCGCGCACCGTGTGCCCGGCGGCGACCAGGTTCGCCGCCATCGGGCCGCCCATGTGGCCGAGTCCCAGGAATGCGATCGTCGTCATGCTTCTCCTCTTTACGTCGTCGTCTACGAGGCGCGGGCCCGGGCAGCGGCTGCCCGCCCGACCACCACGCGCATGATTTCGTTGGTGCCCTCGAGGATTCGATGCACCCGCAGGTCGCGGACGATCTTCTCCAGTCCGTACTCGCGCAGGTAGCCGTACCCGCCGTGGAGTTGCAGCGCCTGGTCGGCGACGTCGAAGCAGGCGTCGGTGACGTAGCGCTTGGCCATCGCGCACAGCTCCACCCGGTCCGGGTGATCCTCGTCGAGCGCAGTCGCCGCTCGCCACAACATCATTCGTGACGTCTCCAGCGCGGTCGCCATGTCGGCCAGCGTGAACCGGATCGTGGGCTCGTCGATGAGCGCACCGCCGAAGGCGTGCCGGTCGGCCAGGTAGGCGGTCGCCTTGTCGTAGGCCGCCTGCGCGCCGCCCAGCGAGCAGGCCGCGATGTTGATGCGGCCGCCGTTGAGGCCCTTCATCGCGATGCCGAAGCCGGTGCCCTCCTCGCCGCCGAGGAGTGCCTCGGCGGGCACCCGTGCGCCGTCGAGGATCACCTGCCGGGTGGGTTGAGCGTTCCACCCCATCTTCTGTTCGTCGGCGCCGAAACTCAATCCCGGCGTGTCCTTGTCGACGACGAAGGCGGAGATGCCTTTGGGGCCATCGGCTCCCGTGCGCGCCATCACGACGTAGACGTCGGAGCTACCGGCCCCGGAGATGAACTGCTTGACCCCGTCGAGCACCCACCCGTCACCGTCGCGAACAGCCTTGGTGCGCAGGGCGGCCGCGTCGGAGCCGGCGCCCGGCTCGGTGAGGCAGTAGCTGGCGATCGCGTCCATCGACGCCAGCCGGGGCACCCACGTCTTGCGCTGTTCGGGTGAGCCGAAGGTGTCGATCATCCACGCGCACATGTTGTGGATGGACAGGAACGCGGCGACGGTCGGATCGGCAGTGGCGAGTTGTTCGAAGATGCGCACCGCGTTGATGCGCCGCAGGCCGCTGCCGCCCACGTCCTCGCGGCAGTAGATCGCGGCCATGCCCAGTTCCGCGGCTTCCCGCAGGACGTCGGTGGGGAAGTGATGCGTCTCGTCCCACTCCAACGCGTGGGGCGCCATCCGTTTCGTGGCGAACGCCGCTGCCGTCTCGGCGATCACGCGGTCGTCGTCGCCGAGGCTGAAGAAGTCCACGTCGTCACTTCATGGTCGGGATGACGAATTCGGCGCCATCCTTGATGCCCGACGGCCACCGCTCGGTGACGGTCTTGACCTTGGTGTAGAACTGGATCGACGCGGGGCCGTGCTGGTTGAGATCGCCGAAGCCGGACCGCTTCCAGCCGCCGAAGGTGTGGTAGGCCACCGGCACCGGGATCGGGACGTTCACGCCGACCATGCCGACCTGTACCCGCGAGACGAAGTCGCGCGCTGCGTCGCCGTCGCGGGTGAAGATTGCGACGCCGTTGCCGTACTCGTGCTTGCTCGGAAGGCTCAGTGCCTCCTCGTAGTCGTGGGCGCGGACGATGCACAGCACCGGGCCGAAGATTTCGTCGGTGTAGATGCTCATGTCGGTGGTGACGTGGTCGAAGAGCGTGGGACCGATGAAGTAGCCGTTCTCCAGGCTCTGGTCGTCAAAGGAGAGCTCGTCCGTCGTCCGTTCGCGACCGTCGACCACCAGGTCGGCACCGGCATCCACGCCCTGGGCGATGTAACTCTTCACCCGCTCGAGTGCGGCAGCGGTGACAAGCGGACCGTAATCGGCCTTCGGGTCCAGGCTGTGCCCGACGCGGAGCTGATTGACTCTCTCCACCAAGCGATTACGGAGCCGGTTCGCCGTCTCTTCGCCGACCGGGACCGCGACGCTGATCGCCATGCACCGCTCGCCCGCACTGCCGTAGCCGGCGCCGATCAACGCGTCGACGGCCTGATCGAGATCGGCGTCGGGCATGACGATCATGTGGTTCTTGGCGCCGCCGAAGCACTGGCTGCGCTTACCGTTGGCGGCGGCGGTGGAGTAGATGTACTGCGCGATGTCGGAGCTGCCGACGAAGCCGACGGCCTGGATGTCGGGGTGGGTGAGGATCGCGTCGACGGCCTCCTTGTCACCCTGCACCACCTGGAAGACGCCGGCGGGCAGACCCGCCTCGAGGAATAGTTCGGCGAGCCTCAGCGGAACGGACGGGTCACGCTCAGAAGGCTTGAGGATGAACGCGTTTCCGCATGCCAGCGCGGGTCCGGCCTTCCACAGCGGGATCATCGCGGGGAAGTTGAACGGCGTGATGCCGGCGACCACGCCGAGGGGCTGGCGGATCGAGTAGACGTCGATGCCGCCGCCGGCGCCTTCGGTGAACTCGCCCTTGAGCAGATGGGGGATGCCGATCGCGAACTCGATCACCTCGATGCCGCGCTGGATGTCGCCCTTGGAGTCGGCGACGGTCTTGCCGTGCTCGATGCTCAGGAGTTCGGCGAGTTCTTCGGTATTGGCGTTGACCAGCTCGATGAACTTCATCATGACGCGGGCCCGGCGCTGCGGGTTCCACGCCGCCCACTCCTTCTGCGCCTCGACGGCAGAGGCGACCGCGGTGTCCACGTCGGCCTTGCTGGCGAGCAGCACCTGAGCCTGGACCTCGCCCGTGCTCGGATTCAACACGTCTGCGGTCCGAGTGGATGCCAGCTCGCTGCGCTTACCGTCGATGAAGTGGGGAATTCGCTTGGTCATGAGGAGCCTTCCAGGAGCGACCGAGTGTAGATAGTTGGATATCCTAGTAATCCTCGCTGGGTGATGGCAAGAGGCGGGACTTGTCGGTATATCGAACTAGTGTTCGATGTATGGAGGTAGTCGCGGGTGCGGTGGAGGGGATGCGGGCTCAGCTCGCGATCCTGTCCGAGGCCTGCGACACGCTGACCCATCCTGAGCTGGTAGCCCTGCTGGCTGAGGTCACGACGGTGGTGCGGTCGGTTCCGGCGTTGGAGCATCAGATCCTGGCTCGGCTGACCACAGAGACGGAGCCGCGCCGGCTGGGGGAAGCGTCGTGGAAGAAGGTGTTGACGACAGCGCTGCGGGTCTCGGATAGAGAGGCGAAACGCCGACTCGCCGAAGCGGCCGCGTTGGGTCCGCGGCAAGCGTTGACCGGGGAGCCGTTGCAGCCGTTGTGGGAGGCGACTGCTGCGGCGCAAGCCGCCGGAGCGTTGGATGCTGAGCATGTCGCGGTGATCGCGACGTTCCACGACGGACTGCCGGTGTGGGTGGATGTCGATACCCGCGCTGCCGCCGACCGCCAACTCGCCCGCCTCGGCGCCGGGCTGACCCCGAATGAGTTGAAGAAGGCTGCGGATCGGTTGGCGGCGATGATCGACGCCGACGGCCCCGAACCCACCGACGCCGACCGGGCCCGCCGACGCGGCATCACGCTCGGCCAGCAACAGGCCGACGGGATGAGCCGCCTGTCCGGTTGGATCACCCCGGAAGCACGCGCCACTTACGAAGCCATCCAGGCCAAGCTTGCCGCCCCGGGCATGTGCAACCCCGACGACCAGACACCGTGTGTCGACGCAGAACCCGACGAGCAACAGCGCCGGGATGACACGCGCAGCGCTGCCCAGCGCAACCATGACGCGTGGCTGGCCGTCGGGCGGATGGCCTTGTGCTCAGGGGACTTGGGGTCGCACAACGGATTACCGGTCACGGTGATCGTGTCGACGACGCTGCAGGAGCTGGAGAAGTCCGCGGGGATGGCGGTCACCGGTGGTGGCTCTCTGTTGCCGGTGGCGGACCTCATCCGCATGGCCGGCCACGCCCATCACTATCTGGCGGTGTTCGATCGGCACACCAATGAGCCGCTGTACCTCGGCCGCACGAAACGGCTGGCCTCACCCGCGCAGCGGATCATGCTGCACTCTTCCGCGCGGGGCTGCACCAGACCCGGCTGCACGGTGCCGGGCTACTGGGCGCAGGTGCATCACGTGCAGGACTGGAAGGACGGCGGCGCCACCGACATCACCACCCTCACCCTCGCGTGTGGACCGGACAGAGAGCATGGAGGGGCGCCACTGTCGGCGGCGGTCTGACTCCGGCCCTGACTGACACCCTTAACGGGTTGTCCTGCGTGTTGATCTGTCGGCTGTCGTCGATGGTGGCGTGCTCGACGTCACCGACGTGACGGCTGTGACTTCATAGGAGCTTGCGCCAACAGGCCCCCATCTCTGTCCTGTCCAACCATCGACGCCGGTGACGCCCACCCATCCACCGGATAGAGGACGGCAGGAACCAGCATGACAAAGCTATCGCTAACTCGTCACGTCGTAGCGGGCGTCGACACTCACAAAATGACCCATCACGCCGCCGTTTTGGATGCTGGCACGGGCCAGCTATTGGGTGATCAGGAGTTCGCAGCTACACCGGCGGGGTATCAACGCCTGCTGTCCTGGGCGCAGTCGCTCGGCGGCCTCACCACCGTTGGTATCGAGGGCACCGGCTCGTTCGGGGCTGGCTTACACCGTCATCTGCAAGCCCAGGGCGTGAGAGTGATCGAGGTGGCCCGACCTAACCGCCAAGACCGCCGCCGACAAGGCAAGTCCGATCCAATCGATGCGATCAACGCCGCCCGCGCGGTACTCAGCGAATCAGCCACCACCACCCCAAAAAATCGTGACGGTCATGTCGAGGCCGTACGACAGATCCGGGCTACCCGCCGCAGCGCAGCCAAGGCGCGCAAAGCAGCGCTTCAGCAGATCCACGGCCTGCTCTGGTGCGCACCCGAAGATCTGCGAGCAAAACTCGCCAGCTATGACCGCGCCGCCCTGGTCTCACGCTGCGCCCGGCTGCGCATACCGACCGCCGGCGCCATCGACGATCCCACGATCACCGCCCGCAGGATGCTGCGACGCCTGGCTCGACGGATCCAATATCTCGACGAGGAGATCGCCGAAGCCAACACCGAACTCAAGGACATCCTCACCAAACACGCACCAAACCTATTAGCCATCAACGGAGTTGGAACTGAAGCCGCTGGCCAGCTATTGACAACTGCCGGCCAGAACAGCGACCGACTCTCTTCCGAAGCGTCTCTCGCTCGCTTGTGCGGGGTAGCTCCCATTCCAGCCAGCAGTGGCAACACCACTCGCCACCGGTTACATCGCGGCGGCGACCGTCACGCCAACTGCTCCATCCACCTCATCGTGATCAATCGTCTGCGATGGCACGAACCCACTCAGCGCTATCTCGAACGGCGGATCCAAGAAGGAAAGACCAAAAAAGAAATCATCCGCTGCCTCAAACGGGCAGTCGTACGCGAGCTCTACCGAGCACTCCAAGCCGACCTAGCCGCACCCAAAGAAAGCCTTGACGCTGCATAGGAGCATCAATCGGATGGTCGAACAGACCGGCTGGACCACGAAAGTCAACGACCGCGGCCAGACCGAATGGCTGCCCCCACCCGACCTCGATACCGGCCGACGCCGCGTGAACGGCTACCACCACCCCGAGCGCTACCTCCTACCCGAAGACGACCAGGGGCCCTAGCCGCGGAGCTTCTCGGCGAACGCGACGCACTCTTCCCACGTGGGCAGTACACCGCTGGAATTCGCGTCGGCCAGGGACGGGGCGGCGCGATCGCGATCGGACAGGATCAGGTCGGCTGTGGGAAGCCACGAGGACCAGTCGATGCCGATCGCCGGGTCGAGAGGATCGATGGTGTGCTCCCGTGCGGGGTCGTAGCCGGCCGAACACAGGTAGGTGACCACCGAATTGTCCTGTAGCGCAAGGAAAGCGTGACCCAAGCCCTCTGACAGGTACACCGCCCGGTGAGTGTCGTCGTCCAGCGTCACCGCATCCCAGCTGCCGTAGGTCGGGGAGCCGACCCGGATGTCGACCACGACATCCACGACAGCGCCACGCATGCAGGTCACGTACTTGGCCTGACTCGGTGGCAGCTGTGCGAAGTGCAGGCCGCGCAGCACTCCCGTCGACGACACCGAGCAGTTCGCCTGCTTCAGATCGAGGGAATGCCCCGTCATGGCGGTGAACGACGCCTCGGTGAACCATTCGAAGAACCCGCCGCGTGAGTCACCGTGCACCGTCGGCGTCAGCTCCCACGCGCCCGGGACCACGAGCTCGCGCACCTTCACCCTTCACGCACCAGGTAGCGCGCTTCGACCGCGTCTTTCAGTGGAGCCCACCATGATTCGTTGTCGCGGTACCACGCGATCGTCGCGCGGAGCCCCTCCTCGAAATCGGTGTGCCGTGGCGTCCACCCCAGTTCATCGCGCAGCGGGCCGGGATCTATGGCATAGCGCAGATCATGGCCCGCTCGATCGATGACGTGGTCGAAATCGTCGTCGGCGCGGTCCATCAGCCGCAGGATCGTGCGCAGCACCGTGAGGTTGTCGCGCTCGCCGTTCGCCCCGATCAGATAGGTGCGGCCGATCTCGCCGTCGGTCAGGATGCGCCACACCGCGCTGTTGTGGTCCTCGACGTGAATCCAGTCCCGAACGTTGGCTCCGGCGCCGTACAGGCGCGGTCGCCGCCCCGTCAGGATGTTGGTGATCTGCCGCGGAATGAACTTCTCCACGTGTTGATACGGGCCGTAGTTGTTCGAGCAGTTCGACAGCGTCGCGGCGACGTTGTACGACCGCACCCAGGCGCGCACCAACATGTCGGAGGCGGCCTTGGTCGACGAGTACGGGCTCGACGGGTTGTACGGCGTGGCCTCGGTGAATCGCACCGGATCCCCCAGCGGGAGATCGCCGTACACCTCGTCGGTCGAAATGTGATGCAGACGAACGTCATTGGCGCGCACCGCTTCGAGCACCGTGAACGTTCCCAGTACATTCGTGTGAACGAACGGAGCGGGATCGGCGAGTGCGTTGTCGACGTGGGTCTCGGCAGCGAAGTGCACCACCGCATCGGACTCGGCGACCAGCCTGCCGACCAGTTCCGCGTCGGTGATGTCACCCTCGATCAGGCGGATGTCCCCCTCCACCGGCGCGAGCGACTCGCGGCTCCCCGCGTACGTCAACGCATCGAGCACGGTGACGTGCACGTCGTCGCGTTCACGCACGGTGGCATGAACGAAATTCGCACCGATGAAGCCGGCGCCCCCCGTAACCAGCAATCGCATGGTTGCCGACTCTATCCGGCAGGAATCAACTCTGCGCGAGACCCAGCGGACGCGCCAGCTCCTCCAGCGTCGACAGCAGCTCGTCGCCGCCGCCGAGCACCTGGATGGCCACGTGGTCCGCGCCGGCCTGCAGGTGCTCGTCGAGTCGCGCCGCGATCTCGTCGGGTGATCCGTACGCCACCACCGCGTCGATGAACCGGTCACTGCCGGGCCGGTCCAGGTCGTCGTCGGTGAAGCCCAACCGCTTCCAGTTGTTCACGTAGTTGGACAACCCGAGATAGAAGTCGACGGTCTGCCGGCCCACCTCCCGCGCAGCGGCCGGGTCATCGGTGAGAACCACCTTGTGCTCCGGCGCGATGAGCACCGTCGGCCCGAGCAGTTCGCGGGCCTGGCCGGTGTGCACCGGGGTGGTCAGGTACGGGTGCGCACCGGCGCTGCGCTGCGCGGCCAACTTCAGCACCTTCGGCCCGAGCGCGGCGAGCACGCGGCGGCTGGTGGGTACCTTCGCGGCGTCGAGCACGTCGAGGTAGTCGACGAGTGCCTGGTACGGCTTGGTGTACTGCTGCTGGTGCTCAGGATGGCCGACGCCGACGCCGAGCAGGAACCGGCCGGGAAAGGCCTTCTCGATGCGGTGATACGACTCGGCCACCTCGTTGGCGTCGGCGGTCCAGATGTTGACGATGCCGGTGGCCACCTGCAGAGTCTCGGTCTTCTCGAGAATCGGTTCGACGAACGCCAGATCCGCCGCCGGCGAAGCGCCCACCCACACGGTGCCGTAGCCCAGCTTTTCGATGTCCGCGGCCTGCTCCGGGGTGACCGGCTGGCCGGTCCACACCCCGTATCGGCCCAGTGCGGGCTTGAGTGACGGACCTTCGGATTCAGACATCGGGACCTCTCGTCGTAGGAATTCCTCGCTCAGGTCACTACCCGGCAGCGGGCTCGGTCATACCGGTTGTGGCCGACGCCGCGGTTTCCGTGGGCGCGGGCGCCTCCAGCGGCAGGCACACGATGAACCGGGTGTCGCCCGGCTGCGACTGCACGGACAGGTTGCCGTGATGCTTCTCGACGACGATGCGCCAGGCCAGGTCCAGCCCGAGCCCGGTGCCCTCGCCGAACGGCTTGGTGGTGAAGAAGGGGGTGAAGATCCGTTCGACGATGTCTTCGGGGATGCCCGGTCCGTCGTCGCAGATCTCGACACGCACCGTGGACTCGTTCTCCCGCATGGTCCGGATCGTCAGGTTGCCGTGGCCGTTCATGGCCTGGATCGCGTTGTCGATGATGTTCGTCCAGACCTGGTTCAGGTCGCCCGGGTAGCAGAGCAATTCGGGCAGCGTCTTGTCCTTGTCCCAGTGCAGCGCGACCGGCTTGTCCTTGCCCAGCTTGTCGCCGAAGATCGTCTTGACCGTGCTGAACAGCAGTTCGTGGATGTTGGCGCTCTGGTACTCCGCGCGATCCATCTGCGAGTACTGCTTGGCGCCGGCCAGGAGCGCGGAGATGCGCTTGCTCGCCTCGGCGATCTGGTTCATCAGCAACTCGGTGTCGATCGTGTACTTCAGCCAGCCGATCGCGCCCGGCAGCGTGGCCGAGCAGTCCACGTCGTCGATGGAGGCCTCGACACGCTCCAGCCAGTCGACGTCCAGACCGGCCTCGACGAATGTCGGCGCGTAGTCCCACGCGCTGGCGATGCCGTGCTCGTCGAGCCAGTCGCCGATCTGATCCTCACGGTCTGACGTCTCGAGTGCCGTCAGCTCCTGCGACTTCGACTTGGCCACCTGCTCGGCGACCTCGTCCTGAATGCTGATCAGCGTTTTCAGCGCGGCGGGGGTGAACTTGCCGTCGGCGAGCATCGCGAGCTTGTGCCGCATCTTGCCGACGCCTTCACGCAGATCGGCGACCGCGCGGGCCGTCGCCCCCGCCGGGTTGTTGAGCTGATGGGTCAGGCCTGCCGACAGCTGGCCCAGCGCCAGCAGCTTCTCGCGCTGGCCGAGGATCTGGCGTTGCCGCAGGCCACCGACCATGTGTCCCTCGAGCAGGTGCACGGCCATCGGGAATTCCTTCTGCATGAATTCCGCGAAGGCGTTCGCGTCGAGGACGAAGAACTTCGACGGCGTGGTGACCCGAACCGACGCCTGATAGACGTGCTCGGCGCCGGGGATGTAGGCCGACCACGCGCCGCAGTACACGCCCCGCTGCGAGGTGCGGTTGGTTTCGATGTCGACTCCGCCCGAGCGTTTCGACATCACCAGCTCGCCCTCGATCAGCACGTAGAAGCACGTCGCGGGATCACCCTCGGAGTGGATCGGGCCGGGTTCGAAGGTGGCGATGTGACCGTTGGCGCACAGCGTCGCCAGCTGTTCGTCGTCGAGTGCCTCGAAGAGGAACAACGAGCGCAACTCGTCGGGAAGGCACTTTTCGCCCATGACAGGTCCTTCCTATGGCCCGATCGGCAGTGAAGTAATGAAACGCGTATCGCCGGGAGTTGATTCCGCCCACAGGCTGCCGTCGTGCCGGTCGACGATGCGCGCGGCGACGTCGAGGCCCAGTCCGGTGCCCTCCCCGAACGGTTTGGTGGTGAAGAACGGGTCGAAGACGCGGGCCAGCACGTCGTCGGACATGCCGGGACCGGTGTCGCACACCTCCACGCGAAGCCGGTCCAGGTCCCGCAGCGTGCGCAGGGTCAGCGTGCCCGGCGAGGCGCCGATCGCGTCGAGCGCGTTGTCGATCAGATGGGTCCACACCTGGTTCAGCTCGGCCGGGTAGCAGGGCAGCGCGGGCAGACTCTCGTCGTAGTCGCGCACGACGGTGATGTGGGGGCCCAGCCGGTGCGACCGCATCGCCAGCGTCGATTCGAGCAGGCCGTGCACGTCGACGACGTCCGACGGGGCCCGGTCGAGTTGGGTGAACTGCTTGGCCTGGTCGACGAGAGTGGAGATGCGCGTGGTCGCGTCGGTGATCTCGGTCAGCAGCAGTTCGGTCTCCGCGGTGCTGGCCAGCCAGCGCACGACGGGTCCCAGGGAGCTCGGCGTGCTGCAGCACGGCGCCGCCGAGATGCGCTCCATCCAATCGATGTCCAGCCCGGCTTCGGCGAAGATCGCGGCGTGCGCCCAGGCGTCGGCCACGCCGTGACGTTCGAGCCACTCGCCGAGTGCTTCCTCCAGGTCCGCCTTCTGCACCGACGTCAGATCGTGCGCCTTGCCGGCCACCTCGGCGACCCGGTCCTGCAACTCGACGAGCGACTGCATGGCCTCGGGCGGCAGCGAGCGATCGGGGAGTTCGGCCCGCCGGTGCCGCATCCCCGCGATCTGGGTGCGTAGTCCCCGTGCCGCGCGCATCCCGGCGGCCGCGGGGTTGTTCAGCTCGTGCGTCAACCCGGCGGTCATCTGTACCAACTGCACGAGACGGTCGTGCGGCCCGAGGATGCGACGCTGGTGGTACCGGCCGTGTGAGTGCCCGACGAGCAGATGCGTGGCCATCGGGAACTGCGTGGTCAAGAAGGTGCCCAGGGTGGTGGCGTCGAGTTCGAACAGCCGTGATGGCTTGGTGAGGGTCGCGGTGTTCTCGTACGTCGTCGTCTCGTCGAGGAGGAACGCCGACCACGCGCCGCAGTACGAGCCGGGTGCGCAGGCCCGCCAGATCGGGATGTCCCGCGCGCCGGACCGCTTCGACAGTGAGATCTCGCCGTCGAGGAGGACGTAGAAGAAGGCGGCGGGTTCACCCTCGCGGCACAGCTCACCGGCCGGAAACGTCGCGATCCGCCCGCCGGCACACAGCGCCGCGAGTTGCTCGTCGGTGAGGCCCTCGAAGATGAAGAGATCGCGGAGTTCGCTGACGTCGCACGAGCCGGTCACGGTGACGCGCCTCAGGTCTCAGCCAGGTAGCGATGCACGAGCATGACCGCCATCGACCCTTCGCCGACGGCGGCGGCGACCCGCTTGGCCGATTCCGCGCGAACGTCGCCGGCGACGAACACGCCCGGCACGCTCGTCTCGAGGTGGTGCGGTGGGCGATCCAGCGTCCAGCCGCTCACGTCGCGCAGATCCGGTCCGGCGACGATGAAGCCGTGGCCGTCGCGCACGACGACGCCGTCGAGCCAGTCGGTGCGCGGTTCGGCGCCGATGAAGATGAACATCCGCCCGCAGGCGAACTCTTCACGCTCGCCGGTGTCGCGGTGCTCCAGGCAGATGCCTTCGAGGTGCCCGTCGCCCTTGACCGCGTGCACGACCGTGTTCGGCATCTCCTTGATGTTGTCCTGCGCGCGGATCTGCTGGACGAGGTAGTGCGACATGGAGTCTTCGAGCGTGCGGCGGCTGACGATGGTCACCGACTTCGCGGTGCGCGACAGGAACATCGCGGCCTGCCCTGCCGAGTTCGCGCCGCCGATGACGTAGACCTCGTCGTCATCGCATTCAGATGCGACCGAGGTCGTCGCGCCGTAGTAGACGCCGGCGCCGGTCAGGATCTCGCATCCTTCGGCGGGCAGCTGTCGATACTCCACGCCCATCGCGAGGATGACCGCCCGGGTGCCGATGGCCCGCCCGTCGGACAGATGCACCGTGCGGGCGTTGCCGTCCACTTCGAGGGCGACGACCTCGGCGGCGGTGATCAGCTCGGCGTCGAACTTCTCGGCTTGGCGGCGGGCGCGTTCGGCGAGTTGGGCGCCGGACAGGCCGTCGGGGAATCCGAGGTAGTTCTCGATGCGTGAGCTCTGTCCGGCCTGCCCACCGGTGGCGGTGCGCTCGATCAGCACGGTCTTGAGGCCTTCGGAGGCGCCGTAGACGGCCGCCGCCAAGCCCGCCGGGCCGCCGCCGATCACCACGAGATCGTAGAAATCACCGGACGGGGTGGTGGTCAGGCCCAGCGTCGCGGCCAGTTCGGCGTCGGTGGGGTCGATCAGCGTCTCGCCCTGTTCGGTGATCACCACCGGCAACGTCAGCCCGTCCTGGCCCGCGGCCTCGAGCAGGGCGGCGCCTTTGGGTTCGTCGGAGCGGAACCAGGTGTAGAACAGCCGGTTGCGGGCCAGGAACTCGCGCACTTCCGACGATCGGGCGTTCCACGGGTGCCCGATGATCTTGGTGTGCGGGATGGCCCGCTCGCCGGTGGCGCGCCACGCCTCGATCAGCGCGTCGATCACCGGGTAGAGCTTCTCCTCCGGTGGATCCCACGGCTTGAGCAGGTAGTGGTCCAGATCGACGACGTTGATCGCGTCGATCGCGGCGTGCGTGTCGGCGTAGGCGGTGAGCAGCACGCGGCGCGCCATCGGGAAGATGTCCATCGCCGCTTCGAGGAACTCGATGCCGCTCATCTGGGGCATCCGATAGTCGGCGACGAACACCGCGACGGTTTCGCCGCGCAGCTTCAACTCGTTGAGGGTTTCCAGCGCGTCGGGCCCGCTCTCGGCCCGGACGATGCGGAACTTCTCGCCGTAGTGGCGGCGCAGGTCGCGAGCCACCGCACGGGATACCGCGGGATCGTCGTCGACGGTGAGAATCACGGGTTTACGGGGCGCAGCGGCCGAGCCTGTCATCGCCACCAATTATGCGCCCGCTGTCCAGCGGATATCCGGTTAGTCCGGCGCGGTCATCGTCCATCGATACGTACGTCGGTCGTCAGCACCGTCTCGGGCGCGGGATGCGCGCTGCGTATCGCTTCGACGATCTGTCCGCGCCGGGTGCGCTCCGCGCGCGCGGCGATCCCGCGCATCATCTTCTGCTCCATCACGAAGTGTGGGATGTCGAACCAGAAGTGGCCGACGGCCTCGCCGCTGCCGCGCACCAGCAGCCTCGTCCAGTCCTGCTCCCGCCGCAGCACGAAAGACCAACTACCCAATGCCTTTTCGCCGCGCCCGAGGCGTTCGCTGTCGGCGGGGGAGACCAGCACCAAATACGATTCCGGCTCGACCGCGGCCACGATCATCGACGCCCGACGCCCGTACCGGCGAGCCAGCCAGATCGTGTCGCCGACGTCGAGACGTTGCCACTCCCGATGGATCGCGTCAGCGTTGTGGATGTCTGCACCCACGGCGCGCTCGAGCAGTGAGTAGCTGTAGAAGCCGCCTCGGCCCTCACCGAGTTGCACCAGCCATGCCCAGACGTCGCGGGGCCGGGCGTCGATGGTCACTGCCCTGGTGGTCCGCAGCGCGTCGGGGTCGACGAGTTCGTCGCCGGGCAGGACAGCCGTCATCTCCTCCCGACGCGCACCCCAGGTGTGTATCCAGGGGGCGACGTGGTGTCGATACAGCGCGGCGATGCCGATCGCGGCCATCGCCTCGGTGAGAAAAGGTCGTTGCTTGCCCATCGTGAGCTCACTCAGCCGCCTCGACGGCCACGCGGCGTGCGGGTGTCTCGGGTTCGGCGATCGGCGCCGACACGGTGAGAATGCCCTTCTCGTATCGCGCGGTGATCGACTCCTCCTCGGTTCCGGTCGGCAACGTCAGCGAACGCGTGAACGACCCGTAGTGGAATTCCGAGCGGCCATGGGATTCATTCTTCTCGCTGCGCTCCGCTGTGATGGTCAGAACCCCGTTGCGCACGGTGACATCGACGTCGGTGGCAGGGTCGATCCCGGGAAGCTCGGCGCGCACCGTGTACGTGCCGTCGACGAGCTCGTCCTCGATCTTGATCGGGTGGTGGCCGGCGAACCCCGGACGACGTATCTCCGCCCAGGTCGGGAAGCCGGCGAACAACTCGGAGAAGTCCGGCCAGGTGGGTCGGTGGTGCTGTGTCGCAACAGCGTTCTCGGAGTCGGCGGTCTTCGTCTGCGCGGTCATGTCGTCTCCTGTGGAAGTGCTTGACTGACTCCCATCCGACCACCGAACCGTGCTCACGCACCAGGGACCGAAGTCCCGAGCCGTGAGGTGGATGTCGCGCGCGAAAGGACCACCGGCCCTAGCGGAATCACCTGCGCCGACTCAGGCTGAGGGCATGACGCACAGACTGGTGCCGACACTCGTCGCTGCAGGGGTGCTGTACGCGGCCCGCCGCTATTTCCGCGACTGGGGCACGACCAAGGCCGAGTCGCAGGACGTTCTGCCCGGTGACGAACGGGTGCGGCCGCCGATGCTGCGGACCACCGAGGCGGGCACGATCAACGCCCCCGCCGAGCAGGTGTGGCCCTGGCTGGTGCAGATGGGCCAGAACCGCGGTGGGCTGTACAGCTTCGCACCAGTCGAGAACGCTTTCGGGCTGCAGTATCGCAACGCCGACCAGGTGCATCCGGAATGGCAGCACCTCGAGGCCGACGACGAGATCCGACTCGTGCCGAAAGGCTGGATGGGCCTGCCGGACGGTCTCACTGCGCGGGTCGTCACCGTCCTCGACGGGCGGGCGATCGTGCTGCGGATCGACGCGCTGCGGCGAGTCTGGGATGTGGTGTGGTCGATGCATCTCGTGCCGTGTGGCGACGATCAGTGCCGACTGTTGATCCGATGGCGGTTGGCGCTGCGTCATCCGGGAGAAGTGGTGTTCGCAGAGCTGATGGGGCCGGCCCGCGCATTGTTGACCCGCGGCATACTCCTCGGAATCACACGGCGCGTCGAACGTCAGCGCCAGGCCGAGGCGGCGGCTGCGGCCGCCAGCGCGAGTCTGCACCACACGGGCTGATCACGACAGCGGGAGCTGCCACCGAGCGGTACGCAGCATGTCTCCCCATGTCATGTCGACCGCCGCAGCCGCGTCCAGGTCGGTGCACGTGCTCGGGCCGCCCGCCGCGACGGCGAGGAGCGCTTCGGCCAACCGCAGCGGGGCGACGTTGTGACGCTGCGCGGTACGCACGATGTAGGCAAAGGCATCATCGATGCTGCAGTGCAGCACAACGGCCAAAGCTCCCTGCGCTGCGCACAGTGTGCGACGGCCGTCCGCGGTCGTCGACGTCATGACCGCGGAGGCCGCGACGTCGCGCCGACGAGTTCCATGTGGTCGACGAACCAGTTTCTGGCCAACGCGGCGACAGCCTCCAGGGTGCCGGGCTCCTCGAACAGGTGGGTCGCACCGGGAACGATCGCCAGCGCGCACTCGGCAGACGGCATCGCCTTCTGCGCCTGCCGATTCAGTGCGACGACATCCGAGTCGCGCGCTCCGACGATCAGCAGGGTCGGCGCGAAAACTCGCGACAGCGCCGGTCCGGCGAGATCCGGCCTGCCGCCCCGCGATACGACGGCGGCGACGGTCACGCGGGGATCGGCTGCCGCCGCCACGGCGGCGCCGCCGCCGGTGCTGGCGCCGAAGTACCCGACGGGCAGCGCACGTGTCTCGTCGCGCCCGGCCAGCCAGCGGGTCGCCCCGATCAGACGCTCGGCCAACAGGTCGATGTCGAAGACGTTGGCTCGATCCTGCTCCTCGGCCGGGGTCAGCAGATCGAACAGCAGTGTGGCCAGACCCGCGTCATTGAGTACCTCTGCGACGTAGCGATTCCGGGGACTGCGTCGGCTGCTTCCACTCCCGTGGGCGAACACGACGATCCCCACGGCACCGTCGGGCACGGTGAGGTTTCCGGCCACAGTTGCTCCCGCGGTCGGCACCGCGACATCCTCGCCCGTGATCTCTGCACGCGTCATAGCACCACTGTGATCACGAAACAGCCACGGGAGTAGGGACTATCGGCTCTCGTTTGTCCCCGCCATCGACTCCTGTGGCGCCGAGCCGTTCGACCGTACCGTCGTCGCAGATGACTTCCTCAGCACACGTCCCGTCAGGAGAACGATGTCCGGAACTTCCTCCTCGCGAGGTGTGCTCGTCGGCGTCGACGGTTCCGCATCGGCCACCGCGGCGCTGCGCTGGGCTGTCGCCGAAGCGCGCACGCGTACAACCACTCTGGAGGTCGTCCATGTCGTCGAGGACGCCGACCACGGTTCTCGCGGCCAACCGCCCGGTGACGTTCTCGACGAAGCGCTCGCGATCGCGGCAACCCACACCGTCGACGGCGCACCGCACATCGACGGTCTGCGGCTGACCGGCTCGCCGGCGCCGCTGCTCGCTCGGCAATCGCACGACGCGGCCATGGTCGTCGTGGGCAGGCACGGGAACGCGACGCGGTTCCGACGTCTGCTCGGTTCGGTCACCACGGGGGTGCTGCATCACGCGCACTGCCCGGTGGCTGTGGTGCACGCCGACCCGCCGCCAGTCCGCCGATCGACGCGCACGAAACGGCAGCCGGTGCTCGTCGGGATCGACGGTTCGCGGTGGTCGGGTGCTGCCGCAGAGGTCGCCTTCGTCGAAGCGTCCGCGCGGCGCGTGAATGTCCTGGCGCTGTACGTGTGTGATGAGCCTGAGCAGTCACCGGGGACAGGGAGCCGGTCGTCGTTCCTGATCGAGGAGGGCCAGGCGGTTCTCGCCGAGTCGTTGGCACCTCTGCGGGACCGTCATCCCTCGGTGACGGTGCACACGCTGATCCGGTTCGAGGACCCGGCCCGCCAACTGTTGATACAGGGCGAGAGGGCGCAGCTCGTCGTCGTGGGTAGCCGCGGTCGCGGTGCGGTGACCGGTTTGCTCCTCGGCTCGGTGAGTGCCACTGTCGCCGGCGAGATGCGCAATCCGGTGATCGTGGTCGGTCGCTCGTGACGGCCGCTCAGAGCGGCACGGCTGGGCTCTGCCGGGCGGGAGAATCAGCCGGCGATTCCCCGTTGGCCACGTGGGGGTAGCGCAGCAGGGCGGCGACGCCGTCGACGGCGCTGAAGAAGCCCTCCGGGCACACCACCACCGATGCATCGGTCGCGATCGCCACGAACGGCAAGGCCTCGTCGGCGAGAGCGACGCGGCGTGCCGGCTCACCGAACATCGACAGCGCTGAGGCGTCGGACGCGATCACCGTACGGTCGTCACCCGTGACCACAGTCGCGCTGTGGAGGTCGGCGATGATCAGGGTGTCGACGGCGCCGTCGCTCAGCGCCGCGCAGATCTCGGGCAGGCCCTCCACGGCCAGGCCGGAGCGCCGACTCCTCTCGGACCGAAAGCGTGCCACGATCATGTCGACGGCGTCATTGCCCCGCCGGTCCAACTCCTGGTCGATCGATTCCGCGATCTCGTGCTCGTCGACACGGCCGCCTCCGGCGCACGCGGGCAAGGCGATTACCCGGGTGGCGATCCGATGCGGCAGTTCGGAGACGACGTCCGAACGCGACCGCACCTCGCCGCACATGAAGATCAGTTCCGCATGGGACCGATCGGTCAGTTCGGTGATGCGGTCCACCGTGGCGCGGATGTTCATCCGCACCGCTTCCTCCGTGCTGTGCTGGTGGTCTCCGTAGCCGTTGAGTCCGGCACTGGCCGGCTTGTGCACTGGAAAGCCCTCGCCGTGAACGACTTCCCTGGCGGTGTTCTGGCCGCAGTGCACGGTCAGATCGGCGCCGAGGCGGTCGACGGCGGCGACGACGTAGGGTGGCCGCGCCGCACCGACCCCGAAGAGCGGCAATACGTATGGGTAGTCGGAGACACGCAGCACGGTCACCGAGGGTGGGTGGACCAGAGGTTCGTCGAGCAGCAATCCGTGCGCGCCGGCGATGATCGCGTGTCCCCGCCGACGGGGGCCGGGGCGATAGTTCAGCAGGGCCCGCTCGACCGCGCCGGTCGTGCGCTCGGTGACGCCCGAGTCCTCGAGGTGACGGCGAATCGCGGTCCACCGCGCCGAGGAGAACCGATCATCCACGGCGCCCTCGACGTAGAGGGAGACGAAGGGGCCCGGCGCCTCGGCGAGACCCCTCAGACGATCACTGTTCATGGCTGCTCCGCTGTGAGTCGACGGTGGTGAACATGGCGAACGTCTCGATGCCCAGCCGGCGGAAACCCCGGGCCCGGTGAGCGGGCATGCGTGTCGCGGCGATCGTCGGGCCGACGATCTGCGGGTCGGTGACGTCGAAGGTCTCGCCGTGCACGGTCACGGTGGCGTGTCCCGCCGCGATCGCATTGCGAAACCAGTCGACGTCGACGCCGTAGGGCAACGGGATGACGATCCCGTCGGGGGACTGCTCGACGACGACGGGTGTCGCATAGGACTTTCCGGTCTGGCGCCCGGTGTGGTGGATCACTCCGGCGTACCAGTGGCGGCGGCCGGCCACCCGCAGCATGACCGGGTTCAGCACGTGTTTGTTGAACGTCCGGACCGCGTCTCGAATCGTGTGGGTGCGCTCAATCGTGGTCATGCTCCCATGCTGGGACCGGCGCAACGGGTGAGACAGGGTCGACCGAACGTGAGCCCGGGGGACTTTGGACATCGGAGCGGCCGGGAGGACCTTGGGCCCTATTGGCGACGCCTGAAGTGGAAAACGATGGCCCGTGTCGCACCCCGAGAGGAGCCGCGCATGACACCGACCGAGCGCGTCGACACGCCCGCGGCCGCGATGGAAGAGATCGCGTGGCAGTTTCTGTCATCGGAGTTCGCCGGATGCACGTATGCGGACTTGTCGCTGGACCGACGACTCGATGTTTTCCTGCGGCACAACGGATATCGGACGCTGCTCGACAACGGGTCGGCGTATCAGGACCTGCTGGACCATGTCATGGACAACATCTCGGTCGCCGTGCGCAATGGCGCCCTGCCGGCGAGGACGCGTCGGCGATGATGTCTGCACTGATCAGAAAGCGGCCGCAGGACTGGCGTGTCCGGCCCAACTTCACCGACTACGACGACACCCGCGCCGACTTCAGCTGGGGTTCGGTGCCGCGGGTGTGCGACGGGATGCCCGGCGGCGGTTGCAACATCGCGTACGCGGCAGTCGACCGACACGCGCGGGGCCCGGCTGCCGCGCACACCGCGCTGCGCTTCGTGTCGGCTGACCCCGCAGACGAGGGTCTGGTCACGCGTGATCTCACCTATGCCGAACTCGCCGGCCTGACAATGCGTTTCACCAACGTTCTGCGATCCCTCGGGGTTGGCAAGGGGGATCGCGTCTTCACCTTCATGAACCGTTGCCCGGAGCTCTACGTGACCATCCTCGGGGCGCTACGCAACGGCAGCGTCGTGTGTCCGTTGTTCTCGGCGTTCGGTCCCGAACCGGTCGAGACACGACTGGCGCTGGGCCAGGCGCAGGTTCTCGTCACCACCCGCGCGCTCTACGAGCGCAAGGTCGCCGCGATCCGTGACCGGTTGCCGTCGCTCGAGCACGTGGTGCTGATCGACGTCGACGACGGAGAGCAGCCGGGCACGCAGGGTTTCTGGACCTCGATGGGCGCCGCCTCCGATCATGCACCGGTCACCCACACCACCGCCGACGATCCAGCGCTGCTGCACTTCACCAGCGGCACGACTGGCACACCGAAGGGCGCACTGCATGTGCACGGCGCCGCCGCGATGCACTATGTCACCGGTCTCTACGCCCTCGACTTGCATGCCGACGACATCTACTGGTGCACCGCCGATCCCGGATGGGTCACCGGAATGTCCTACGGCGTCATCGCGCCGTTGCTCCACGGTGTCACGTCGGTGGTCGACGAGGCGGACTTCGACGCGCAGCGCTGGTACCGCATCCTCGACGCCCAGGCCGTTACGGTGTGGTACACCGCACCCACCGCGCTCCGAATGTTGATCAAGGCGGGTCCGGAATTGGCTGCGGCGCATCGCTTTCCGTGCTTGCGCTTCGTGGCCAGCGTGGGTGAGCCGTTGAACGCCGAGGCGGTGTGGTGGGGAGAGCGGGTACTCGGACTGCCGATCCACGACAACTGGTGGCAGACAGAGACCGGCGGCATCATGATCGCCAACACCCCGGCCTTCGATGTCAAGCCCGGCTCGATGGGACGGCCGCTGCCCGGAGTGGACGCCTGCGTGGTCCGCCGGCACGACGACGGCACGATATCGGTCATCGACGAACCCGACGTCGAGGGGGAACTTGCGCTGACGCCAGACTGGCCGTCGATGTTCCGTGCGTACATCAATGCCGAGGAGCGCTATCGCGACTGTTTCGTCGACGGTCTGTACCTGACCGGCGATCTCGTCAGACGCGACGCCGACGGATACTTCTGGTTCGTCGGACGTGCGGACGACGTGATCAAATCCGCAGGACATCTGATCGGACCGTTCGAAGTGGAGAACGCTCTCACCGACCATCCGGCGGTGGCCGAGGCGGCGGTGATCGGCGTCCCCGACCCCACAGTCGGCGAGGTGGTCAAGGCGTTCGTCACGCTGAAAGACGGCTTTCCCGCCGACGAGGACACGATGCGCTCACTGATGGCGCACGCACGTCGGCGTCTCGGCGCTGCCGTGGCGCCCAAGATCATCGAATTCACGGACGCGCTTCCGCACACTCGCAGCGGAAAGATCATGCGGCGCCTGCTCAAAGCGCGTGAACTCGGCCTGCCCGAGGGGGACACCTCGACCATGGAGACGACAGGGGCAGCGTCGTGATCGAGCGAGACGTCGCGCTGCCGCTCCTGACGAACATGATCAGGGTCCGGCTCATGGAGGAGAAATGCGCGGAGCTCTACAGCGCGGGGAAGATCCGCGGATTCCTGCACCTCTATGTCGGGGAGGAGGCGGTGGCCGCCGGATCACTGTCTGCTCTCGAGGATCTCGACGCTGTGGTCGCCACCTACCGCGACCACGCCCACGCCCTGCTGCGGGGCATTCCGATGACCTCGATCATGGCCGAGATGTTCGGCAAGCAGGAGGGGTGTTCGCGGGGGCGGGGCGGCTCGATGCATCTGTTCGATGCGCGAACCCGCTTCTACGGCGGTAACGCGATCGTCGGCGGTGGTCTGCCGGTGGCGGTGGGATTGGCGCTGGCGGACGCCCAGCTGGGTCGATCACGGGTCACGGCCTGCTATTTCGGTGAGGGTGCCGTCGCCGAGGGCGCGTTCCACGAAGCCATGAATCTGGCTGCGCTGTGGCAGGTTCCGGTGCTGTTCTGCTGTGAGAACAACTATTACGCGATGGGCACGGAGCTCGCGCACGAGCAGGCGGAGACCGATATGACCGAGAAGGCGGCGTCTTACCGCATCCCGGCTCTGGCCGTCGACGGGATGGACGTGCTGGCGTGCCGGGCGGCTGCGTTGGAGGGCGCCTATCACGTGCGCAACGGAGGTGGCCCGTTCTTCCTCGAGTTCCGCACCTACCGGTTCCGGCCGCACTCGATGTTCGATCCCGAGTTGTACCGCAGCAGAGAGGAAGTCGAGCACGCCAAGGAGCGGGATCCGATCAGCACGTTCACCGCGAGGTGCGTGACGGCCGGGGTGCTCGGCGATGACGACGTCGCGGGCATCAGGGCAGCCGCGACCGAGGAACTCGCCGACGCCGTGGCCTACGCCGAGGCCGGAACGTGGGAACCGGTGGGCGATCTCACCCGCGATGTCCTGACGCCGGCGGAGGCGGCGCGATGACGAAGACCACGTACCGCAGCGCCGTGCACGACGGAATCCGAGATGCGATGGCCGCCGATGATCGCGTGCTGCTGATGGGCGAGGACGTCGGCGCCTACGGCGGAACCTACGCCGCCTCCAAGGGTCTGCTGGCCGAGTTCGGCCCGGACCGCGTCCGCGACACCCCGCTGTCGGAACTCGGATTCGTGGGGGTCGGCATCGGCGCGGCGCTGGGTGGGTTGCGGCCGATCGTCGAGGTGATGACGGTCAACTTCAGTCTGCTCGCACTGGACCAGATCGTGAACACCGCTGCGGCGCTGCGCCACATGTCCGGCGGACAGTTCTCGGTGCCGCTGGTGGTCCGGATGGCCACGGGCGCGGGACGCCAGCTGGCCGCTCAGCATTCGCACAGCCTCGAATGCTGGTTCGCGCACATCCCGGGTATCCGGGTGGTGGCGCCGGCGACCGTCGAGGATGCCTACGGAATGCTCGCCACCGCGCTGGCTGATCCGGACCCGGTGGTGATCTTCGAGCACGTCGGCCTGTACAACGCTGCGGCTGACGTCGACGCGCTGGGACCGACCGACATCTCGACGGCGGCGGTGCGACGGCCGGGCTCCGACGTCACGGTGATCACCTACGGCGGCTGCCTGCCCAAGGTGCTCGATGCCGCGGACGAACTCGCGGTGGGCGGCGTCGAGTGCGAGGTGATCGATCTGCGCGCGTTGCGCCCGCTCGACACCGACACGTTCGTGGCGTCGGTCCGCAGGACCCACCGGGCGGTCGTCGTCGACGAGGGCTGGCGCACCGGCAGTCTCGCGGGCGAGATCAGCGCACAGCTGATGGAGAACGCGTTCTTCGACCTCGACGCCCCGGTGGCGCGAGTGTGCACGGCCGAGGTGCCGATCCCGTACGCAAAGCATCTCGAGCAGGCCGCGCTGCCGCAGCCCGAGATGATCGTCGACGCAATCAGAGTTGTTGTCGGACAACGATCATGACCGAGTTCCGGATGCCTGCACTTGGTGCCGACATGGATGAGGGCACGCTCAACGAGTGGCTGGTCAAGCCGGGTGACACCGTGACCCGCGGTCAGATCGTCGCGGTCGTCGAGACCACCAAGGCGGCCGTGGAGATCGAATGCTGGCAGGAGGGCGTCGTCGGCGAGCTGCTGGTGCCGGTGGGCCAGACCGTCTCGGTGGGAACACCGTTGGCCACGCTGCTGCCCCCGGGGGAGAGACCGGCGGAACCGGCGCCCGTCCCCGCGCAGGCCGCCGAAGCGCCGACGGTCGATGCGGCGCATCGCCGGTGGGTGTCCCCGGCGGCCCGTCGGCTGGCCACGTCGCTGGGCGTCGACGTCGACGTGGTCTCCGGCACCGGCCCGCAGGGTGCGGTGGTGATCAGCGACGTCGAGCACGCCGCGGCACACGGGCATGTCGCTGCACCCGCGGCGCACGTTCCCGGAACAGAGATGCGCGCGTCGATCGCGGCGGCGATGAGCCGGTCCAAGCGCGAGATCCCGCACTACTACCTCGCTCACGAGGTCCAGCTCGACCCGGCGCTGGACTGGCTCGCGGAGCGCAACGCGGCGCGCTCCATCACCGAGCGTGTACTGCCGGCGGTGTTGCAGCTCAAGGCCGTAGCACTGGCGGCGCAGCGGTTCGGCGAGTTCAACGGGTTCTGGCGCGACACGGGATTCGAGCCGGGCAGCGCCGTGCACGTCGGTGTGGCGATCTCGTTGCGCGGCGGCGGGCTGGTGGCCCCTGCCATCCACGATGTACCCGACAAAAAGCTCGACGAGCTGATGGCCGACCTGACCGACCTCGTCGCGCGGGCCCGCGCAGGCTCACTGCGCAGCTCGGAGATGTCGGACCCGACCATCACCGTGACCAACCTCGGAGATCAGGGTGTCGACACCGTGTTCGGGGTCATCTATCCGCCGCAGGTGGCTCTGGTCGGGTTCGGCACTCCGGCGCAGCGGGTGTGCGCCGTCGACGGCGGGATCCGCATCGCGACCACGGTGCAGGCCAGCCTGGCGGCTGACCACCGAGCCAGTGACGGCCACCGGGGGGCGCTGTTCCTGGCTGCTGTCAACGATCTCCTGGGTGAACCCGATCTGCTCGAGAAGTGAGGCTGCGATGACCGATCACATCCGCGACGAGGTGCTGTCGGTGTTGACGGGCATCGCCCCCGAGGTCGAGCCCGCCGACATCGACGATGACGCGCTGCTGCGCGACCAGGTGGACCTCGACTCGATGGACTGGCTCAATTTCCTTGTCGGCGTGCACAACCGACTCGGGGTCGAGATCCCGGAGGCTGACTACCGGAAGCTGCGGACGCTGGGCGACGTCGTCACCCTCGTCAGCACACGTGCCGGTCGCTAACCTTGTCGAGCATGACGTCGTCGACCATGCGCGCGTGGCGGGTCGGTACGCCCGGGCCGGTGGACACCCGACCGGTCGAGCTCGTCACTGCCGAGGTACCCGAGCCGGGTCCGGGTGAGGTGCTGATCGCCGTGCATGCCTGCGGCGTGTGCCGCACGGACCTGCATGTCGCGGAAGGAGATCTACCGGTTCACCGGGCGCACGTCACGCCGGGACACGAGGTGGTCGGCGAGGTGGTGGCGCTGGGCCCCGGTGCCGGCGCACAGTTCACCACGGGCGACTGGGTGGGGGTGGCCTGGCTGCGGCACACCTGTGGCCGGTGTCGGTTCTGCCTGAGGGGTCAGGAGAACCTCTGCCCCGAGTCGCAGTACACGGGCTGGGATGCCGACGGCGGGTACGCCGAATTCGTCACTGCGCCCGAAGCGTTCGTGCACAGGTTGCCGGAAGGTTACTCGAACAGCGAACTCGCACCGCTGCTGTGCGCGGGCATCATCGGCTACCGCTCGCTGCTGCGTGCCGATCTGCCCGCCGGCGGCCGCCTGGGGATCTACGGGTTCGGAGGGAGCGCCCACATCACCGCCCAGGTAGCGCTGGCCCAGGGTGCGGAGGTGCACGTCATGACGCGCGGCGCCGACGCGCGAGAGCTCGCGCTGGCTCTCGGGGCGGCGTCGGCACAGGGCGCGGCCGAACCGCCGCCGGTGAAGCTCGATGCCGCAATACTTTTCGCACCCATCGGCGATCTCGTGCTGCCCGCTCTGGAGGCCCTGGACCGGGGTGGCACGCTGGCGATCGCCGGGATACACCTCACTGACATCCCGTCGCTGAACTATCAGTCGCACCTGTTCCAGGAACGACAGGTACGTTCGGTCACCTCCAACACCCGGGCCGATGCGCGCCAGTTCCTGGAGTTCGCCGGCCGCCACCGCATCGAGGTGACCACTCCGGAGTACCCGCTCGACCAGGCCGATACGGCGCTGGCGGATCTCAGTGCGGGGCGTATCGCCGGTGCCGCGGTCCTGATCGTGTAGCGGCCCTAGTCCGGTCGCGCGACGATCACCGGGACGCGGGCCGCCTGCACGACCGCGCTGCTGACGGAGCCGAGCAGCGCACTGGCGACTGCTCCCTCTCCACGGCTGCCGACCACGATGAGTTGGGCCGTTTCGCCGCGTTCGACGAGCCGCCGAGCCGGCTGATCGGGCACCGCCACCGGCACCACATCGACCTCGGGGAACCGTTGCCTCCAGACGGTCAGTTGCTCACCGAGTTGGCGTTCCACGCCCGGCCGCATCTGCTCCCAGTCGAAGCCGGGGAAATCGAACGCCCCGGGTGACCACCAGGCATGCACCACCGTGAGTGCGACGCCCCGGCGGGCGGCTTCGGTGAACGCGATCTCGACGGCGTCGCGCGAGTCCGCAGAGCCGTCGAACCCGACGACGACCGGCGCATCGGTCGCGGGTCGCGGACCATCGTGGATCACTGCGACCGGGCCGTGCGCGCGGTGCACCAGTGCGCTGCTGACGCTGCCCAGCATGACGCGAGCGAGCGCGCCGCGTCCCCGGGAACCCACGACAACGAGCTTGGCCGTCCGGGACAGCTCGATCAGTCCCGCCGTCGCCGGCGCCACGGTGAATTCGGCTCTGACCGGGACCGAACCGTTGGTGATGTCCTTCGCGATCTTCTCGGCGTCGGCCAGAATTTCCCGGCCGACCTGGCGCTGCCATTCCAGCAGCCCGGCGGGTACCGGTGTCGCCGGCCACATCGAGACGGGCGGCGGCGCCGCATAGAGCAGCGTGAGAGGTGCGCCGTGCAGCACCGCCTCCGCTGCCGCCCATGTCAGCGCCGCCTGTGATGACGGTGAATCATCAACTCCGACAACGATTTCAGATCCTCGCGTGGATTGGCTCATCGCGGTTCCTCCCCGTCGGTGTCGACCCACACTATGGCCGGCGAGCGGACCCGGCCAAGGGGCCTTCGGCCTTTCCGCCCGATCGTGCACGCTCGGCAGTCCGGGAGTGTCCATACTGAAGGCATGGTCCGTGTCTTCCTGGTCGATGATCACGAGGTGGTGCGACGCGGGTTGATCGACCTGCTCAGCGCCGACGAGGAGCTCGACGTCATCGGTGAGGCGGGCACGGTCGCCGAGGCGCTCGCCCGGATACCGGCCCTGCAACCCGATGTGGCCGTGCTCGACGTGCGGTTGCCCGACGGCAACGGCATCGAACTGTGCCGTGACCTGCTCTCGAGACTGCCCGACCTGCGCTGCCTGATGCTCACGTCGTTCACCTCCGACGAGGCGATGCTCGACGCGATCCTCGCCGGCGCCAGCGGCTACGTGATCAAAGACATCAAAGGCATGGAGCTGGCGAAAGCCGTCAAGGACGTGGGTGCGGGGCGTTCGCTGCTGGACAACCGGGCGGCGGCCGCGTTGATGGCCAAGCTGCGCAACGCCGCCGACCGCTCCGATCCGCTCTCCGGGCTCAGCGACCAGGAGAAGGTGCTGCTCGATCTGCTGGGCGAGGGACTGACCAACAAGCAGATCGCGGCGCGGATGTTCCTCGCCGAGAAGACGGTGAAGAACTACGTGTCGCGGCTGCTCGCCAAACTGGGTATGGAGCGGCGCACCCAGGCGGCGGCGTTCGTGTCCCGGCTCGATCGTCCGAGGCGACCGGCCGACGACTAGCACGCTGGGCGATTCGGCGATTTTGGGGCTGCCTGCCCAGCGAGTAGTATGGATCGACGGTGCGGTTTGCGCGCCGACTTCTTGCGTGTCCTGTCGGGAATTCCCGAGCTCCGGCCCACGTTGCTAGTCGGACCTGAGCTGTACCAACCCAGGCCAGCACGCCCCCATACGAAACGAAAAGCAAGGATCGCTAACCAGTATGGCCAAGAAAGACGGTGCCATCGAGGTCGAAGGCCGCGTTGTCGAACCTCTGCCCAATGCGATGTTCCGCATTGAGCTGGAGAACGGACACAAGGTCCTCGCCCACATCAGCGGCAAGATGCGGCAGCACTACATCCGCATCCTCCCCGAGGACCGCGTCGTGGTGGAGCTCTCTCCATACGACCTGTCCCGTGGCCGCATCGTGTACCGCTACAAGTAACCGCACACCGACGAGAAGAAGGATCGACGACAGCCGTGAAGGTGAACCCGAGCGTCAAGCCGATCTGCGACAAGTGCAGGGTGATCCGCCGGCACGGGCGGGTCATGGTGATCTGCTCCGATCCCCGCCACAAGCAGCGGCAGGGCTAGTACCAGTACAGCCCGCATCACAACTGAATGACGAACTCCCAGTACCACTGAGCGGATACGCCGCTCGCACACGTCCGGCACGGAGGCCGGACCCCGCCAAGAGTGCGGGAACGGACTGGGATCAGACCTCCGCATAGAGAAGGAAACACCCCTGTGGCACGTCTCATGGGCGTCGATCTCCCGCGCGACAAGCGCATGGAGATCGCGCTGACCTACATCTACGGCATCGGCCGTACCCGCAGCCAGGAAATCCTGGAGGCGACCGGTATCAGCCGGGACCAGCGCACCAAGGACCTGACCGACGATCAGGTGTCCCAGCTGCGCGACTACATCGAGGGCAACCTCAAGGTGGAAGGTGACCTGCGCCGCGAGGTGCAGGCCGACATCCGCCGCAAGATCGAGATCGGCTGCTACCAGGGCCTGCGGCACCGTCGCGGCCTGCCGGTGCGCGGCCAGCGGACCAAGACCAACGCGCGCACCCGCAAGGGCCCGAAGCGCACCATCGCCGGCAAGAAGAAGGCCAGGTAACCCGAGATGGCACAAGCCAAGAAGGGCGCGCCCAAGAAGGGTGCCGCCAAGACCCGCCGCCGGGAGAAGAAGAACGTCCCGCACGGCGCCGCGCACATCAAGAGCACGTTCAACAACACGATCGTGTCGATCACCGATCCGCAGGGCAACGTCATCGCGTGGGCCAGCTCGGGTCACGTGGGCTTCAAGGGCTCGCGCAAGTCGACGCCGTTCGCCGCCCAGCTCGCCGCCGAGAACGCTGCCCGCAAGGCGCAGGAGCACGGCGTCAAGAAGGTCGACGTGTTCGTCAAGGGCCCGGGTTCGGGTCGCGAAACCGCCATCCGCTCACTGCAGGCCGCCGGCCTCGAGGTGGGCGCGATTTCCGACGTCACCCCTCAGCCGCACAACGGTTGCCGTCCGCCCAAGCGGCGCCGGGTCTAAGGGATAGGGAGAACTAGAACTCATGGCTCGTTACACCGGACCCGTCACCCGCAAGTCGCGCCGCCTCGGCGTCGACCTCGTCGGTGGAGATCAGTCGTTCGAAAAGCGCCCCTACCCGCCCGGCCAGCACGGCCGCGCGCGGATCAAGGAGAGCGAATACCGCACCCAGCTGCAGGAGAAGCAGAAGGCTCGCTTCACCTACGGCGTGATGGAGAAGCAGTTCCGTCGCTACTACGAAGAGGCCAACCGCCTCCCGGGCAAGACAGGTGACAACCTGTTGCGCATCCTGGAGAGCCGGCTGGACAACGTCGTGTACCGCGCCGGCCTGGCCCGCACCCGTCGCATGGCGCGTCAGCTGGTCAGCCACGGCCACTTCACCGTCAACGGCGTGAAGGTCGACGTGCCCAGCTACCGGGTGTCGCAGTACGACATCGTCGACATCAAGGACAAGTCGATCAACACCCTGCCCTTCGAGGTGGCCCGGCAGACCGCCGGCGAGCGCCCGATCCCGGGCTGGCTGCAGGTCGTCGGCGAGCGTCAGCGCATCCTCGTGCACCAGCTGCCCGAGCGCGCGCAGATCGACGTCCCGCTCACCGAGCAGCTGATCGTCGAGCTCTACTCGAAGTAAGACATCCGGGGGACCGACCGGTCCCACGGGTCACTTAACGGCATCAAATAGCGGTTGCCGAGAAGGAGAACAACACCATGCTGATTTCTCAGCGCCCCACTCTCAGCGAAGAGGTCATCGCCGAGAACCGGTCCCAGTTCGTCATCGAACCGCTGGAGCCCGGATTCGGTTACACCCTCGGCAATTCGCTGCGTCGCACGCTGCTGTCGTCCATCCCGGGCGCAGCCGTCACCAGCATCCGCATCGACGGTGTGCTGCACGAGTTCACCACCGTCCCCGGGGTCAAGGAAGACGTCACCGACATCATCCTGAACCTCAAGGGCCTGGTCGTGTCCTCGGAGGAGGACGAGCCGGTCACCATGTACCTGCGTAAGCAGGGCCCGGGTGCCGTCACCGCCGGCGACATCGTGCCGCCGGCCGGGGTCACCGTGCACAACCCGGACATGCACATCGCGACGCTGAACGAGAAAGGCAAGCTCGAGGTCGAGCTCGTCGTCGAGCGCGGCCGCGGCTACGTGCCCGCCGTGCAGAACAAGGCCTCGGGTGCCGAGATCGGCCGCATCCCGGTCGATTCCATTTACTCGCCGGTGCTGAAGGTGACCTACAAGGTGGAGGCCACCCGCGTCGAGCAGCGCACCGACTTCGACAAGCTGATCCTCGACGTCGAGACCAAGAGCTCGATCACCGCGCGTGACGCGCTCGCCTCGGCGGGTAAGACGCTGGTCGAATTGTTCGGTCTGGCACGGGAACTCAACGTCGAAGCCGAGGGCATCGAGATCGGGCCGTCACCGGCCGAGGCCGACCACATCGCCAGCTTCGCGCTGCCGATCGACGACCTGGACCTGACGGTGCGCTCGTACAACTGCCTCAAGCGCGAAGGTGTGCACACCGTCGGCGAGCTGGTGGCCCGCACGGAGTCCGATCTGCTGGACATCCGCAACTTCGGCCAGAAGTCCATCGACGAGGTGAAGATCAAGCTGCACCAGCTCGGCCTGTCGCTCAAGGACAGCCCGGCCAGCTTCGATCCGTCCGAGGTCGCCGGCTACGACGTCGCCACCGGCACCTGGAACAGCGACGCCGGTTACGAGTCGTCCTACGAGGCCGACGACAACACCGACTACGCCGAAACCGAACAGCTATAACCGGGTCTTTTCCCACCCAGCTACGCCCGCCCGAACCGTCCCGGCCCTACCTGATACGGGGGTCGGCCCCATCTAGGAGACAGTCGCAATGCCCAAGCCCACCAAGGGACCCCGCCTCGGCGGATCGTCGTCGCACCAGAAGGCGATCCTGGCCAACCTGGCCACCTCGCTCTTCGAGCACGGCCGAATCAAGACGACGGAGCCCAAGGCTCGGGCATTGCGTCCGTACGCCGAGAAGCTCATCACCCACGCCAAGAAGGGCTCGCTGCACAACCGGCGTGAGGTGATGAAGAAGATCCGCGACAAGGACGTCGTGCACATCCTGTTCGCCGAGATCGGGCCGTTCTTCGCCGATCGCGCCGGCGGCTACACCCGCATCATCAAGGTCGAGAACCGCAAGGGCGACAACGCGCCCATGGCGGTCATCGAGTTGGTGCGGGAGAAGACGGTGACGTCTGAGGCGAACCGTGCGCGCCGTGCCGACGCCGCCCAGAAGGTTGCGGCCGCGGCCGCGCCGCAGGCAGCGGTGGAGCCGGAGGCTGCCGAAGGCCCCAGCGCCGAAGAGGCCGAGGCCGTCGACGAGACCCCGATCGCCGACGAGGCCGACGTCGAGGTCGAGGCGAAGGCTGACGAGTCCGCCGATGGGGAAACCGACGCCAAGTAGCAGTTTCATGAACGAGCCCGTCATCGAATCCGATGGCGGGCTCGTTCGTCTGCGTCTCGACATTGCTTACGACGGAACGGAATTCGCCGGCTGGGCGACGCAGACCGGGCAGCGCACGGTGGCCGGCGTCATCGACGGTGCGTTGACGACGGTGTTCCGCACCCCGGTGCTGACCCGCGCCGCCGGCCGCACCGACTCCGGCGTCCACGCCACCGGTCAGGTCGCGCACGTCGACGTGCCCGCGCAGGCGCTCTCCCATGCTTACCCCCGCACCTCGCGAGCCGGTGAGCCCGAGTTCGGTCCGCTGGTCCGCCGACTCGGCCGGCTCCTTCCGGAGGATGTCCGTGTGCTGCAGATCGCTCGCGCCGCAGCAGGATTCGACGCACGATTCGCGGCACTGCGTCGCCACTACACCTACCGGTTGTCGACGGCGCCCTACGGTGTACTGCCGGCCGAGGCGCGCTTCGTCACCGCGTGGCCTCGTCCGCTGGACGTCGCGGCGATGTCGGCCGCGGCCCGACATCTGCTGGGGCTGAAAAACTTCGCGGCGTTCTGCCGACACCGCGACGGCGCGACGACGATCCGGGACCTGCAGCGGCTCGACGTCGTGCGCACCGGAGATCAGATCGCGATCCACGTCAGCGCCGATGCGTTCTGCTGGAACATGGTGCGCTCGCTGGTCGGCGCCCTGCTCGCGGTCGGTGAGCATCGGCGCGACGCGGCATGGTGTTCAGCGCTGCTGACCGAGACCCGGCGGTCCAGTGATTTCGCTGCGGCACCGGCGCGGGGACTGACGCTCGTGGGTGTGGATTATCCGCCCGACGAGGAACTGGCGGCGCGCACCGAGATCACCCGGGACGTGCGCAGCGCGGACGAGGTCAGCTAGAGCCTGCCCGCGACGAAGTCGGCGGCCTGGTTCACCATGCCGGCCTTGATGTAAGCGGGAGCAAGGTGGTCGGGCCAGTAGTCCTGCCAGTTGTTCGGGTCGGTGGGATTGCAGATCGGGTCGTCCCCGTGGCACAGCTCGATGATCTTCTCGCGCAGCGCCGGGTTGGTGAAGTTGGCGATCGGACCGACCCACTGGCTGCCGTTGCCGAACAGCGTGATCGCGGCGATGTGCGAATCGGCGCCGTCGGGCATCGGATTCTTGAATCCGAACGCGGCGATCGGGACGGCCACCACGACATCCGTGACGGCGGCACCCAGCGAGTAGCCGCCCAGCACCAGCCGGGTGTCGGGGCAGGTGCCCGTCATGTAGGAGATGCGCCCGCTCATGTCGTTGGCGCCGATGTCGACCTCGGTGTCGGCGGGATACTTCACCGCGTAGAGCCGGACGTCCTTACCCGTCTTGCTACGCAGCGCCGAGGCCAGCGCGTTGCCGATCTGTCCGGCTCCCGGTGACTCGAGGCGTCCGCGAGCGAAGATCAATTCGGCTTGAGGGCAGGACTCGGCCGAGGCGGTGGGAGCCGTGGGCCCGACCAACCCGGCGACCATGGTGACGGCAGCCGCCACCGACATGACAACGTGGCGGAGCGAGACAGTCACCTTGCCGATGATAGGTCAGACTCGGGCTGCGGCGAACCCTGCGGCCTGGCCGATGAACGGCGATGACTCGTAGTGGGTGTGCGCGAACGGGTTTCGGCCGTCCGAGCAGATCGGGTCACCGTCGGCGCAGAGGTCGATCGCCTTCCCGGCGAAGGAGCCGGCGCCCGAGACCGGGTTGCCGAACTTCGCGGCCGGATTGCCGAAGACCGCGACCGCGTCGACGTTGCCCACCAGTCCACCGGCCAGCGGGGGAGCGGAGCCGATCTCGCCGATCTTGTTTCCCAGCGGCGGCACACCGGCGAGCATGTCGACCACCGCGGCGCCCTGCGAGTAGCCGCCCAGCACGATCCTCGTGCCGGGGCACTGGGCCGCCAGCGTGGCGATCCTGCCTGCGGCGTCGGTGGCGCCCACCGCGGTGTTCAGGAAGTCGTAGCTGGCGGGGTAGTTGACCCCGTAGGTGCTGACCGTCCGGCCACCGAGTTGCGTGCTCAGCACATCGGTCAGCGCCTGGCCCACGCGCCCGATACCGGGCGGCTCACTGGTGCCGCGGGCGAAGATCACCTCGACGTCCGAGCACGGTTGGGCCGACGCGGACGGGACGGGCATGACAATGGAGCCGGCCATGGGCAGGGCCGCCACGGCGGCGGCCGCGGCGAGGCGGCGCACTCGGTCAGATCGCACAATGCACCGTAACGTATAGCTCGTCTACAAAAGTCCCGCGACGAATCCGGCGGCCTGATCTGTCAGCCCGGACGGCCCGTAGTTGCTGTGGGCGGGGATGTCGTCGCCGCCCGAACACACCGGATCGTTGGCTGTGCACAGGTCGATGGACCGGCCTCCCCAGACCGGGCTCGAGGTCAGCGGCAGCCCGATCTTCGCCGACGGGTTGCCGAACACCGCGATCGCCGCCACGTGATCGGGGGCGTTGGGGGGCAGGGGTGCGGTGAAGCCGGCGCCCGGCACGGGGACCGCGGCGATGACGTCGACGACGGCCGCGCCCTGCGAGTAACCGCCGAGGACCAGTCGGGTGTTGGGGCAGTTCGCGATCATGTACTGGATGTGATCGCTGGCGTCGTTGGCGCCGGCGGCGACCTGGAGGAAGTCGAAGGACGCCGGGTAGTTGACGGCATAGGTACCGAGGGAACGGCCCCCGACGCGATCTCTCAGCGAGTCGACGAACGCACCGCCGACCCGGCCGAGCCCGGGCGGCTCATCCGTGCCGCGTGCGAAGACCACTTCGATGTCCGGGCAGCCCTGGGCCGTGGCTACGGGCGCGGTGAGGACCGGTGCCGCGACCATCGCTGCCGCACTGACGGCAGTGGCAGCGATGGTCAGGAGACCGGCTCTCCGGCGCATATCAAGATCGATCATCACCTCGGTGATGTTAGCTCACCTAGCGGGGCGTCAGGCCAGGTCGCGGTGCTCGCCTCGGCGAGATCGCTCCGGTCGCCCTGCCGGGCGATCGCCAACCCGGCGAGCACGATCGCGCCGCCCACGGCCTGCGTGGCGGTGACCGCTTCGCCGACGAGCACCCACGCGGCCAGTACGGCGAACATGACCTCGGACAGGCCGACCAGCGATGCGAACCGCGGCTTCAGGCGGGCGATGCCGACGATGCCGAGGGTGTAGGCGATCGCGGTCGGGAAGAGGGCCAGCGCCGCGACGGGCAGGACCCAGGACGTGGTGATGCCGGCGACGACGGTGTCGTTGGCCGTGAACGTCATCGGCATCAGTCCGGTGACGCCGATGAGCGAGACCGCGGCCGCGCCGACGAACAGGCCCGCCGTGGCCAGGGTGATCGGATGCAGCGGGGCGTCGGGGTGCTCGTCCCCGATGGCGCCGCTGGATCCCGACACTTTCTCCGACATCATGAAGTAGCAGGCCGCGCACACGGCGGCGGCCAGGCCGAACCCCACGCCGACGAGATCGAAGTCCACCGGGGAGAAGCCGTGCGGGCCGATCAGGCCGAGCACGGCGGTGATGCCGGCGATCGCCAGCACCACGCCGGAGAGGGTCAACGCGCTGGGGCGTCGCCCGGTGGTCGCCCACAGCCAGCCCACCACGAGGATCGGCGCGGTGTACTCGAGCAACAGTGCGACGCCGACCGTGAGGTGTGCGACTGCGTTGTAGTAGAACAGCTGCGCTCCGGCGATGGGGATCAGACCGTAGGCGACGATCGTGCGCACGTGATGGCGTGCCTCGCGCAACCAGCCGGGATGTGCGACGGTGGCGAACACGGCCATCGTCAGCGCACCGCCGGCCAGCCGGGCGGTGACCGCGGCCGTCGGGCTCCATCCGGCGGTCATCAGAGCTTTGCCGAACGGACCCGAACAGCCGAAGGCAAACGCCGAGGCAACCGCGAAGAGGAGGCCGCTACGGAACCGCGAGCTCGGCGTCAGCACGGACATGGGTGCACCTCCACTGGTCTGATCTGCGACGACATGAGTAAACTCAACTTTGGTCGTGACGCTACCGCCGGAAGGAGTCACGAGTCAAATGATTTTCAGTCATGACACCGAGCTGACCCTGCGGGCAGCGGCGGTGCTGATCAACACCGATCGGGTCGACGGTGAGCACCTCGCCGACCTGCATGCGCTCGACGAATACCTGGACAGCTTCGGCTGGACCGGGCGGCGGGACCACGACGCCGCTGAGCTCGAATCCGTACACCGGCTTCGCACCCGGCTCGGCGGGATCTGGGAGATCGCCGACGACGAGGCCCGGGCGGTCGGGCAGGTGAACGCCCTGCTCGCGGACACCCGGGCGGCACCGTGGCTGACCCGGCACCCCGAGATGCCGGAGTGGCACCTGCACCTGGCCTCGGTGCACGACCCGCTGTGGCAACGCATGGGCGCGGAATTCGCGATGGCGCTGGCTGACCTGATCCGCGCCGGCGACCTTCGCCGACTCAAGATCTGCGCCGCACCGGACTGCGAGGCCGTGCTGGTGGACCTGTCGCGCAATCGCTCGGGGAAGTTCTGCGACACCGGCAACTGCGGTAACCGCCAGCACGTCGCCGCCTACCGGGAACGGCGCTCCAACAAGTGATCTGACCCCCGGCCGCACCTCGTTACGCTGGCCTGCGGGGGGTGTCATGCGTCAACCGGCCACACGGCTGCAGGTCAGCGGTCACCGCTTCCTGATGCGCCGCATGACCCATGCGCTCGTCCGCGGCGACGCCAGAATGCTCGACGATCCGCTACGCGCACAGTCGCTCTCGCTCACCGCCGGGGCGCTTCTGGTGGCCGCCGGGGTCGCCGTGTGCGCGGTCATCGCGGCGTTCCGGCCGGCAGCCGACATCGGTGACGCGTCCGTCGTCGTGGTCCGAGAGACCGGCACGTTCTACGTACGGGTCGACGACACCCTGCACCCGGTCTCCAACCTGGCGTCCGCGCGGCTGATCACGGGCAGTTCGGAGCCGCCGAGGGCGGTGTCCCAGTCGGCTGTCGACGCGCAGAAGCGCGGCGCGTCGATGGGCATACCTGCTGCGCCGCAGAACCTTTCGTCGTCACCGGCGGCGGAGTCGGCTCTGGTGTGCGACGAGGGCGCGCGCACGACGGTGATCGTCGGTGCGCCGGCCCCCGCCGTCACGGTGCCGCAGCAGGCGCTGCTGGTCACCCCTCGCGGGGCCAACCCCGCGCTGACCTATCTGCTCAATTCCGGCCACAAGGCCCGGGTCGATCTGCGCCACCCCGCCGTGGTCCGGGCGCTGCGACTCGACGGCGTTGCAGCACTTCCCATCTCGCAAGCCGTCCTCGCCGCTCTGCCGGAGGCGCCCGCCATCGAGGCCCCACGCATTCCCGACCGCGGTGCGCCGGGGCCGGGTCCCCTGCGCGAGCATCCGGTCGGAACGGTGGTCGCGGTGTCCGATGCGCAGTTCGTGGTTCTGCGCGGCGGTCTGCAACGCATCGGCGAGGTCGCCGCCGACCTGATTCGCTACACCGACGGGCGGGCGAGCGCGACGGTGCCTGTGGTGCCGCCCGACATCCTCGGCACGGTTCCGGTGGTGGACTCGCTGCCCGTCACCACCTACCCCGAGCATGCGGGGACGCGACGGGCGCGGGTCGTGTGCGCACGCTGGCTGCCGCGCACCGACGACGCCGGAGCACAGAGCGCCGTCGTGGTCACCGACACGACACCGCCGCCCGGTGCAGCGCTGGCGCAGGCCGACGGCGACGGACCTGCCGTCGACGCGGTCGCGCTCTCTGGCGGCGCCCTGTTGGTGCGTTCGGTCGCGCTCGGTGGGTCCGATTCGAATGGCGAGGCAGGACCCCTGTTTCTGCTCTCCGACTCCGGCGTCCTGTTCGGCGTCGAGAATGCCGATGCTGCGCGACGATTGGGCTTCTCGCTGCCGGGTTCGCCAATTCCGTGGGTGTTCCTGGCCGGCCTCCCGCGGGGGCCAGAGCTGAGTGTGCGGGCCGCGTCAGTCGGCCGCGACGTCATCCTCGCGGGGCCGTGACCGGCCCAGCGCCGCGCCGGCGACGGCCACCGCGCCGATGAGTCCCGCGCACAGCAGCACCGTGCGCACGGGCGACGCCGGCTCTCGATCGCGCTGCTCGGCCGGCATGCCGGAGATCGTCGTGGCCGGGCGCGGGACCGACGGCGCGACATCGCCCACCGCGGCCATCACGTCAACGACCCCATGGCCGAGCGCGGCAGACCAGCCACCCGCGGGATGGCGCGCGGTGTCCTCGATGCGGGCCATCACCTGCCGGGCGGTGAGCTCGGGGTGCCGGGCCCGCACCAGCGCGGCGAGCCCTGACACCAGCGGCGCCGCGTAGCTGGTGCCGGACAGCCGAGCGCCGCTGACCGTGGAATCGACCAGACCGTCGGGTGCCGCGGCGAGCGACACGACGTTCTCGCCCGGCGCCGCGACGTCGACCCACGGTCCGGCGAGGCTGAAGTCGGAGGCGGAGCCGTCGGTGCTCGACGAGCCGACGGTCAGGACGTAGTCGTCGTACCAGGCCGGGCTGGCCACCACCGTGACGTCAGGGCCATTCTGTGCGGGGCACTGACCGGCGCCGCCCACGTTGCCCGCCGCGCTGACGACGACGGCGTTGGTGATGTCGACGGCGTAGGCCAGCGCCGCACCCAGGGCCCGGTCGTCGAGCCCGGTGTCCGCGGCCAGGCAGGCCACCGACGAGATGTTGATGACGGTGGCGCCCATGTCCGCTGCCAGCCGGACGGCCGCGGCCAGGGTCTGTACGTCCCCGACGCCCGAGCCTCCGTTTCCCTCAGTGACATCGAACTTGTTGCTGGACTGGCGAATCGACAGCAGCGCAGCCTCGGGTGCCACCCCGGCGAAGCCGTCCGACGGGTCCGGGCTCGCGCCGATGAGCCCGGCGACGATCGTGCCGTGGCCGTCGCAGTCGGCGGTGCCGTCGCCGGTGCTGACGAAGTCACCGCCCGCGACGAGGTGGGGCAGGCGGCGATGGCGGGCCACTCCGGTGTCGATGATCGCCACTATCTGACCGGCGCCACGGGTCAGCGGCCACACCAGCGACACGTCGTCGAGAAGGTGGCCGGCAGAGGTGGCGTCGCGTACTGCGACGCAGTCGACTCGTTGTTCGGTGGGCTGCGGCGGTCGCGCGGACCCCGCGGGCGGCAACCGGGAGTCGTCGATCGGTGGCGGAGAGATCGACGCGCCGGCCGGTGCCGGCGGTGTCAGCCCCACGGTGAGCGCCGTGACGGCCAGCACGCGCCCGATTCGCGTCACGGCAGGCCCACCGCGTCGTACACGCCGGCCAACCACGCGGCCAGTGGCAGGACGGCAGCTGTGGCGATGTATTCGATGCCGCGGATCACGCTGCGCATCACTGGGTTCCATTGTCTGTCCTGCAGATGTATCAGGGTCGCGCCGGCGACCGCGACGCCGCAGCACCACCACGGCGCCGTCGTCGGATTCCCGCTCACCGCGACGAACAGCGCGATCCCCAGTGCTGCCAGACCCGCGCCGATCAGGACCCGCCGGCGGACGGGGTCGAGGTGGACACGCTGTCGCAGAATCAGCGCAGTTCCGACAGCGGTTGCGAAAATGCCTGTCAGCACCTGGTATCGGCCCTGGGCGGCGACCAGGGCGACGCCGACCATCGCTGTACCGCACCAGCCCGCCGTCAGCCCGGTGAGCAGTCGGTGCGCCGCCTGCGCGCGTCGTGGTCCGACCGCGCGACGTGCCGGCCCGATGCCGGCGAGTGTCACCGCGAGCGAGGCAGCACCGGTGAGCGCCGCCAGTGACGTACCGGTCAGCAGCGCGCCGATCGTCGCGACGTCCCCGCTGCACAGTGCGCCGATGATCGCGGCGAGCATGATCGCGCCGGCCGCTGCGGCACACCCGGTCGTCGCCGACACGGCAGCGATACCGCTGCGGCCCAGCGCCATCGCCAGACACACCGCCATCGCCAGGGCAGCCGCCGCGGCGACAGCGACGACGACCGGCCAGGAGAAGCCCGCCGCGGCCAGTGCCCCGGTGACCGCAGTGTGGCCGACCGCCCCGACGCTCAGTGCATCCGACAGCGGTGCGGTGACCCAGCCTGCGACGGCGGCGACCGCCGCGGACAGTGCGATGGCCGCGCTCACCCACAGTGCCGGCTCGTCTCCGCTCGTGCATCCTACCCAGCAGAGAGTCGAGGCCAGCGCGAGGAGCACGGTCGTCGCGATCGCAGCCTCCCATCCGCCGGCGCGCGGAGCGGGAGGGCGGATGGCGGCGATGACCGCGTCCGTGGGGGCTCCCGTCGTCACTCGGGGCGGGGGCGCAGGTTCGTCGGTCAACAGCATCAGGTCACCGTCACGAACACCGTTGTCGTGCAGACTTTTCGTCGGGTCCAGCGGTAGCCCCGCCACCGGCGCCAGGTACCACCGCACCGCCTCCGCCACGGACGCGCGGTCGCCCACCACGCCGTCCACCAGCGCGGGCAGGAGCTGGGCGACCGGACACTGCGCCGGCAGCACCAGATCGGCGCTGAGCCGCTGCCGCGGAAGGTGGACCGCCACCCGGCGCACGGTATTCGTCACCACAGCAACGTAACTGGCGTACAGGGGGTGGGTGGGCACCGAAATTTCTCGTTGCTGGATGGAACCGCACAGCGCGCTGGTGCGTCTGTTCCTACATGGAACCTGCGCGCCCGCCCGGCGGCCGGATCGCTCTCGACGCGCCGCCCACGCTGCCGGAGGCCACACCTGTCAGTCCCATGGCCCGGATGATGCCGGTCGCGATGGTCGCCGCCGTTATTGGCATGAGCGCGTTGTACCTGCGATCGGGCGCATCGTCGCCGCGCAGTCCGATGTTCTTCGCGCTGCCGGTGATGATGCTGGTCTCGCTGGTCGGCATGCTGGCCCACGGCGGTCGCGGCGGGGCCCGCACCGCCGAGATCAACGCCCAGCGCGCCGATTACCTGCGCTATCTCGACACCGTCGACGGCATCCTGCGGGCCGGCGCCGCGGCCCAGCACCGATGGGTGCACCGGCACCATCCCGAGCCGGAAGCGCTGTGGTCGCTCGCCGGCACGCAGCAGATGTGGCAGCGAGACGAGACCCATCCCGAGTTCCTTTGTGTGCGAGTCGGAATCGGTGATGCCGACCCGATGACGGCGGTTGTGCTGCCCGAGCTCGAATCCGACGAGAACGCCGACCCGGTGACTACGACCGCGGTGCGCACCCTGGCCGGGAATCGGTCTCGCGTTCCGGACGTGCCGGTGCTGGTGTCGTTGCGTGACACCCGAATGGTGACGGTCACCGGGGAGTCCGGCACCTGTCGTGCGGTCGTGCGGGCGCTCGTCTGCCAGCTCGCCGTCGCGCATTCGCCCGCGCTGCTCGGGATCGTGACCGACCGGGACGACGGTGCCGAATGGGACTGGCTGAAATGGTTGCCGCATTCTCGTGCGGGCGACGGGACGCGGCATCGAGTGGTCGTCGCCGACGGTACGGCACCGCCGGCCGCCGACGACGTGACCGTCGTACGCATCCGTTCCGCACGGTCACCGGTCGTCGTGGCCGCCGACGGCGTCGAGATCTCTGCCCGGTACGACCAGCTGTCGCTGCCGGCGGCGCTGACCTGTGCCCGGCGCGTGGCCCGCTGCTCGCTGCGCCGGGCATCGTCGGGTCGCGACGGCTGGCCGGCGCTGATGGGCATCGCGGACCCGAGCGTGTTCGACCCGGTGGCCCGATGGTCGCAGCCGACCGACACCCCGTTGCGCGTGCCCATCGGCGTGGACGAGAACGGTGGCACGGTCCACCTCGACATCTCCGAATCCGCTGCCGGCGGGATGGGGCCGCACGGATTGTGTGTCGGCGCCACCGGATCCGGTAAATCGGAGTTCCTCCGCACTCTCGTCCTCGGCATGATCGCCACGCACTCGCCGGACGACCTGAACCTCGTCCTCGTCGACTTCAAGGGCGGCGCAACATTTCTCGGCCTGGACACCGTGAACCACGTGTCGGCGGTGATCACGAACCTCGCCGACGAGGCGCCGCTGGTGGCGAGAATGCGCGATGCGCTCTCCGGGGAGATCACCCGCAGGCAGGAGGTTCTCCGGGCAGCGGGCAATCTCGCCGACCTCGCGGCGTACCGGCGCGCCCGCACGCGGGATCCTGCCCTGGCGCCGCTGCCGTCGTTGTTCGTCGTCGTCGACGAGTTCTCCGAACTGCTCAGCCAGCATCCCGACTTCGCCGATCTGTTCGTCGCGATGGGCCGGCTCGGTCGCTCGCTGGGCGTCCATCTCCTGCTGGCCAGCCAACGTCTCGACGAAGGGCGGCTGCGGGGCCTGGACGCCCACCTGTCCTATCGCGTGTGTCTGAAGACGTTCTCGGCAGCCGACTCCCGCGCGGTCCTCGGGGTGGCCGACGCCCATCACCTGCCCGCTCGTCCCGGGGCCGCCTATCTCAAGACCTCTGCCGGACAGCTGACCCGCTTCCAGGCGGCGTTCGTCTCCGGCCACATTCCGGGCGCGTCCACGGTGGCGGAAGGCACATACGTTGTGCCACAGGAGTTCACGTCAGCCGCGGCGCAACCGGTTGCGCAGGAGGCTCCGTCGCGTCCGCTCCTGACGACGATGCTGAACCAGCTGCAGGGCCACGGCGGCGAGGCGCACCGCGTGTGGCTACCGCCGCTGCGGCGTTCGCCTATTCTCGAGGACCTGCTCGGCACCGTCGTATCGAGCCCGCTACACGTGCCGATCGGCCTGATCGACCGCCCGGCCGAGCAGCGGTACGAGCCGTATGTGGTCGACATGTCGGGCGCAGCGGGCAATGCCGCGATCGTGGGCGCGCCGCAGTCCGGCAAGTCGACGGCGCTGCGGACGTTGGTCGCTGCGCTGGCTGCGCGCCACGATGCCGCGACGGTGCAGTTCTACTGCCTGGACTTCGGCGGCGGCGCTTTGGCTGCGCTTCGCGACCTCCCGCACGTCGGGTGCGTGGCGGGTCGGCACGAGGCCGAACTGTGCCGCCGTACCGTCGCCCACCTCGACGGCGTGCTGCGCGATCGCGAGGAGAACTCCCGTGCCGACACCGACCCGGACGTGTTCCTCGTCGTCGACGGATGGTCGACCGTGCGCAGCGAATTCGACGTCCTCGAGTCTGCGATCACCGCGCTCGCGGCACGCGGGCTCTCCTACGGCGTCCACGTGGTGCTGACGGCCTCCCGGTGGGCCGATCTGCGACCGGCGCTGAAGGATCAGCTCGGCACGCGGATCGAACTGAGGCTCGGGGAGCCCGCCGAGTCCGAGATGGACCGGCGACGGGCCCGGGAGCTGAGCACGGCACCGGCGGGGCGCGGCCTGACCCGTGACGGCCACCTGATGGCGATCGCCCTGCCCGGTACCTCGCGCATCCCCGCCCAAGCCGGTGGCTCACGTGCACCGCGGGTCGAATTGCTGCCCACAACCGTGCGTTTCGACACGATCAGCGCTGGGCCGCGTCTGCCGGGCGGCCTACTCCTGGGTCTGCGGGAGCGTGATCTGGGCGCTGCCGGGCTCGACGTCATCGATCACCCACACCTGCTGATCCTCGGCGACGGAGAATCCGGCAAGACAGCTCTGCTGCGCACGCTGTGCACCGATCTGGTGCGTACGCACACCCCGCAAGAGGTCGCCCTGGAACTGGTCGACTACCGCCGGACGCTGCTGGGCGTCGTCGAAACCGACCATCTCGCAGGATATTCCGCATCACCGGTGGCACTCCAGTCTCGCCTCAGCGCGCTGACCGCCCGGCTGACGGCCCGCATGCCCGACGAACACGTCACCCAGCGGGCGCTGCGGGACCGCTCGTGGTGGACCGGGCCGGAGATCTACGTCGTCATTGACGATTACGACCTGGTGGCCGGCGCCACCGGCAACCCGCTCACCGCGCTCGCCGACTTCCTGCCCCACGCCAAGGACCTCGGCCTGCACGTCGTCATCGCCCGTCGATCCGGCGGGGCCGCCCGGGCGATGTTCGACCCGGTGCTCACCCGGCTGCGGGAGATGGGCTGCTCCGGCTTCATGATGAGCGCCTCGCCGGAGGAAGGGACGCTGCTGGGCAGCACCCGGCCTGCGCCACTGCCGCGTGGGCGCGGGGTGCTGTCGGTGCGTGGCCGCGCCGACGAACTGATCCAGGTGGGGTGGCTCGACCCGCCGTGACACCGGTCGTCGTCGAGGTCGGGCCGGTGACGGTACGGGGACCGGGCACCCCGCCGGCAGCCTGGGCGGAGGCGGCCGTCGCGGGCGTGGGGGACCGGCTCGCGGTGGTGGACGACCGCATCGTCGAGGTGGCCGACCTCCTGCGCGAGGTGCTCTCGACGGCAGCGGGCGGGCGCATGCGATCACTCGCGGTGGTGGTGCCGAGCTGGTGGCCGAGCCGCTGGACGGCGGCCGTGACCGACGCCGCAGGCGCGGTCGCCGGCGACGTTCGGGTGTTCCGGAGGGGACCACTGCTGAGCGCAGCCCAGAGCGGGGCAGTCGCGGAGGTCACGGCTGACCTCGTCGCGATCACCGAGCCCGGGCTGCCTCTGCGCGTGCTCGACCGTGACGCCCTGCCGAGGCTGAGCTCAGTGCTGGTCGACGTTCCGCCCGGGGTCGCCGCGCCGCCCTCCGGCACCGGCCGCCTCAGCGGGCGCGACGACGTCGAGGCCGCGGTGGCAGCGACGCTCGCGCCGGCGCGATCCAGAATCCGCCGGCCCGTGATCGCCCTACTCGCCTCCGCGGCGCTGATGGCGCTCCTCGTGCCCTGGCTGCCGCGTCATCCGGTGCCGGCGCAGTGGAGGCTGCTCACCGAGGGTCGGGTCGCGATCGAGATGCCGACCGACTGGACGGCGCAGCGCATCACGTCGGGACTCGGTTCGGCGAGGGTGAGGATCGCCGGATCCGATGGTCTGCCCGCACTGCACCTCACGCAGTCCCTCGGGCCCGCCTCTCTCCCTGATATCGCCGAATCCCTGCGCCGGGCAATCGCTTCCGCGCCCTCAGGGGTGTTCGTCGACTTCCGTCCCGACGGCGTGGTGGGTGCCCGGGCCGCGGTGACCTACCGCGAGGTGCGGGACGGCAGCCACACCCAGTGGGCCGTGGTGGGCGACGGGGGCGTGCGGATCGCCATCGGATGTCAGAGCGCACCCGGCCACGCCGAGGCGGTCGCGGCGGTGTGTGCGCACGCGGTGGCCAGTGCCCATGCAGTCGGTTGACGAACAGAGGGAACCGATCCTGCTGCCGGTGCGTCCAATTCCGTGTAATGCCAACAACACAGGAAGGATCTCTCGATGCCGATCCCGTCAGGAGCCGCCGGCGGAGCGCTCGCCACCGACTTCGACCTCATGGCCGCAGTGGCAGGCAAGACCGACGCCCGCAACGAGGAGATCCGCGCGATGCTGGCCTCGTTCATCGGCCAGATGAGCAGCGTGCCCGCCTCGGTGTGGGGTGGCGTCGCGGCCGCCAGGTTCCGCGACGTGGTCGACCGGTGGAACGCGGAGTCGCTGCGGCTGCACGCGGCGCTGCAACGCATCGCCGAGACCATCCGCGACAACGAGCGCACCCTGCGCCTGGCCACCGACAGCCATGCCCACGCCATCGGTTCTGCGACCGCCCACCTGTAGAGGAGACCGACATGGACCCGATGCTGTCCTACGACTTCGCCGCGATCGAGCACACGATCCGGCAGCAGATCCACGCGACGTCTGCCCGCTTCAATGCCGCGCTGGACGATCTGCGGACCCAGATCGCGCCGCTGCAGCAGGTCTGGACCCGTGACGCCGCCGAGGCGTACCAGGTCGAGCAGGCCAGGTGGGAGCAGTCCGCGGCCGCACTCAACGACATCCTGTTCCGCCTGGGTGACGCGGTGCGCGACGGCGCCGACGACGTCGCGGCGACCGATCGCAGCGCCGCCCACGCCTGGGGTGCCTGACACCCCACCAGACGCTGTGCGACCCCCGCGAGGAGGGGAGCCGACCGGGGGTCGCACAGTTTTTCCCGACCCGTCCGTCGTGCCTGGTGGGATAAGGTGGTGGCCGGTGTGATGGCGGACACAAAGGATCGCCGCGTGGCAACTGCGAAGACGACGAACGGACGGGCGGGCTCGCGCCCGTCCTCGTCGACGCTGCGCACTGTGCACGAACTGTTCCTCGCCGGCGAGGTCGACGCCGACGACCTGAGCTCGTCGGTCCGGCCGGTCGTCGCGCAGAGCTGGGAGCGGAGCCGCGCGGTCGGTGTCGACCCCGACTTGAACGGCGCCCGGCCCGCGGAAGCGCTGGCCGCGGCTGCGCGGCTGCGCGACACGCACCCGTTGGCACCGGCGTTGCCGGTCATCCGCCGGCTCCTGGTCAACGACGCGATCGACTCCGGCGTGGTGGTGGCCGTCAGCGCGGCCGACGGCACCCTGCTGTGGGTCGAGGGCGATCCGAACGCGTGCCGGCGCGCCGAGGCGATGAACTTCGTGCCCGGCGCCGACTGGAGCGAACGCGGCGCGGGCACCAACGCCCCCGGCACCGCGCTCGCCCTGGACCGAGAATTGCAGATCCACGGTTCGGAGCATTTCTCCCGCATCGTGCAGCCGTGGAGTTGCACGGCCGCCCCGGTGCACGACCCGACCACCGGGGCGCTGCTCGGCGCGATCGACCTGACGGGCGATGCGCAGGTGGCGTCGTCGCAGACGCTGGCCCTGGTGCGGGCCACCGCGGTCGCCGTCGAGAACCATCTGGCGCTGCTGCGGGTCGCCGGGATCGGCCCCGAACCCGCCACGCGCAAACCGCACCTGGTGGTGCTCGGCGGTGATCGGCCCCGCTGGGTCACCTCCGATGCCTACGGGCACCTTCAGGCCACCTATCTGACGGGCCGGCACGCCGACATCCTCGTGCTGCTGAGCCGCCATCCCGAGGGGCTGTCCGCCGACCACCTCGCCGTGCTGCTCGACGACAAGGATCTCGACGTCGTCACCGTGCGCGCGGAGATGTCGCGGCTGCGCAAGGTGATCGGCGCGGAGAACCTCGGCTCGCGGCCGTACCGGCTGCTCGCACCGATCACCAGCGACATCGGCGAGGTGTTCGACGCGCTGGACGCCGGTGACGTCGAGGCCGCACTGGATCGGTACTCGGGGCCGCTGTTGCGCCAGTCGGTGTCCCCGGCGGTGGCCCGGCTGCGTACCGCGTTGTCGACCACGCTGCGCGAGGCGGTGCTCGCCGAGAGCCGGCGGGGCCGCGCCGACCTGCTGCGGCGCTGGCTGGACCTGCCCGAAGGCCGCGATGACCGCGACGGCTGGCAGGCGCTGCGGGACTGCTCCGGGCTGAACGCGGTCGTGCGGGCGCAGGCGCGTGGCCACCTCGCCGGAATCGACTACGAACTCGGCTGACGCTCCGGCGCGTCATGCAACCGTGCTGCAACGGTGACGCGCGTAGGTTGCGAACAGGTTCAGTGACGCACACCACACGAGCAGGAGTACCACCACCATGACTGTGTATGCCCGACCGGGAACCGACGGCTCGCTGATGTCGTTCAAGCCCCGCTACGAGAACTTCATCGGCGGCCAGTGGACGCCGCCGAAAGCGGGCCGCTACTTCGAGAACCCCACGCCGGTCACCGGCCAGACGTTCACCGAGATCCCGCGCTCCGACGAGTCCGACATCGAGGCCGCGCTCGACGCCGCCCACGCCGCCGCACCCGCATGGGGCAAGACGTCGGCTGCTGAGCGGGCGGTGATCCTCAACAAGATCGCCGACCGCATCGAGGAGAACCTCGAGTCCATCGCGCTGGCCGAGTCCTGGGACAACGGCAAGCCGATCCGCGAGACGCTCAACGCCGACATCCCGCTGGCCATCGACCACTTCCGCTACTTCGCCGGATGCATTCGCGCCCAGGAGGGTTCGCTCTCGGAGGTCGACGACGACACCGTCGCCTACCACTTCCACGAGCCGCTCGGCGTCGTCGGGCAGATCATCCCGTGGAACTTCCCGATCCTGATGGCGGTCTGGAAGCTGGCCCCGGCGCTGGCCGCGGGTAATGCGATCGTGCTCAAGCCCGCCGAGCAGACCCCCGCGTCGATCCTCTACCTGTTCGAGGTCATCGGCGATCTGCTGCCCGCCGGTGTGGTCAACATCGTCAACGGGTTCGGTGTCGAGGCGGGCAAGCCGCTGGCGTCGAGCAACCGGATCTCCAAGATCGCGTTCACCGGCGAGACCACCACCGGCCGCTTGATCATGCAGTACGCGTCGCAGAACCTGATCCCCGTCACGCTCGAGCTCGGCGGCAAAAGCCCGAACATCTTCTTCAACGACGTGATGGCCGAGGCCGACAACTATCAGGACAAGGCGCTCGAGGGCTTCACGATGTTCGCCCTCAACCAGGGCGAGGTGTGCACCTGCCCGTCGCGCTCGCTGATCCAGGCCGACATCTACGACGAGTTCCTGGCGCTGGCCGCGATCCGCACCAAGGCCGTGCGCCAGGGCGATCCGCTCGACACCGAGACGATGATCGGCGCTCAGGCGTCCAACGATCAGCTCGAGAAGATCCTGTCTTACATCGAGATCGGCAAGAGCGAAGGTGCCCAGCTGGTCACCGGCGGTGAGCGGGCCGAACTCGGTGGCGACCTCAACGGCGGCTACTACGTGGCGCCGACGATCTTCACCGGCCACAACAAGATGCGGCTGTTCCAGGAGGAGATCTTCGGGCCCGTCGTCGCGGTGACCTCGTTCGGCGACTACGACGAGGCGATCAGCATCGCCAACGACACGCTGTACGGCCTGGGTGCCGGCGTGTGGAGCCGCGACGGGAACACCGCCTATCGCGCGGGCCGTGACATCAAGGCCGGCCGCGTGTGGACGAACTGCTACCACCAGTACCCGGCGCACGCGGCGTTCGGCGGCTACAAGCAGTCCGGCATCGGCCGCGAGAACCACAAGATGATGCTCGACCACTACCAGCAGACCAAGAACCTGCTGGTCAGCTACAGCGACAAGGCGCTCGGCTTCTTCTGATCGAGTAGCCCCTGCCGCCAGAAAACCCCGGCGCGGAGCGATCCGAGCCGGGGTTTTTCCGGCCATCTTTTATGGTCGGATAACCGACCTTTAAAGATGCCGAAACATCAACCGGATAGAGATGAATGTCTATGCCTAGTACCCCGCGCCCCGTCGCAGAACACAAGCAATCCGAGGAGTACCTCGCCCGCCGCCAGCTGAAGCAGGGGAGCGCCGGCTGGCTGCTGCTTGCCGGGCTCGGCGTCAGCTACGTCGTCTCGGGAGATTACTCCGGCTGGAACTTCGGCCTCGGTCACGGCGGCTTCGGCGGTCTGGCGATCGCTGCGGTCATCATCGCCGCGATGTACCTGGCCCTGGTGCTCGGCATGGCGGAGCTGTCCTCGGCGCTGCCCGCAGCGGGCGGCGGCTACACCTTCGCCCGGCGCGCACTCGGGCCGTGGGGCGGTTTCGCCACCGGCACCGCCATCCTCATCGAATACTCGATTGCCCCGGCCGCCATCGCGACTTTCATCGGCGCCTACGTGGAGTCGTTGGGGCTCTTCGGCATTCAGAACGGCTGGTGGGTGTACCTGGTCGCCTACGCGATCTTCATCGGCATTCACCTCTCGGGCGTCGGTGAGGCGCTCAAGGTGATGTTCGTGATCACCGCGGTCGCGCTGGTCGGCCTGCTGGTGTTCGCGATCGCCGCGGCCGGCAGTTTCGAGGTCGCCAACCTCACCGACATCACGCCCACCGACGCGGCGGGCGCGTCATCGCTGCTGCCCTACGGCTACCTCGGCATCTGGGCGGCCATCCCGTTCGCGATCTGGTTCTTCCTCGCGATCGAGGGCGTGCCGCTGGCCGCGGAGGAGACGGCGAACCCGGAGCGCAACGTGCCGCGCGGCATCATCGCGGCGATGGGTGTGCTGCTGGTGACGTGCGTGTCGGTGCTCGTGCTGGCGACCGGCGCCGGCGGCGCCGCCGCGATGTCGGAGTCCGGCAACCCGCTCGTCGAGGCGCTGGGCAGCAGCACCGCGGCCACCGTCGTCAACTACATCGGATTGGCCGGACTGATCGCCAGCTTCTTCTCGATCATCTACGCCTACTCCCGCCAGCTGTTCGCGTTGTCGCGGGCCGGGTACCTGCCGACGGCACTGTCGGTGACGAACTCGCGGAAGGCACCGACGCTGGCGCTGATCGTGCCCGGCCTGATCGGCTTCGCGCTGTCGTTGACCGGCAAGGGTGATCTGCTGCTCAACATGGCGGTGTTCGGCGCCGCGGTCAGCTACGTGCTGATGATGGTCAGCCACATCGTGCTGCGGCGGCGCGAGCCGACCATGCCGCGGCCCTACCGCACCCCCGGCGGGATCGCGACCACCGGATTCGCGTTGGTGATCGCGTCGCTGGCGGTGATCGCGACCTTCCTCGTCGACACCATTGCCGCGCTGTGCTGCCTCGGCGTGTTCGCCTTGTTCCTGGTCTATTTCGCGCTCGTCAGCCGGCACCGGCTGGTCACCAACTCACCCGACGAGGAGTTCGCGATGCTCGCTCAGGCCGAGAAGGGGCTGACATGAAATTCCACCAACAGGTTTCGGGGACCACCTACAGCTTCGACGGACTGGTCGACCTGATGGCCAAGGCCACCCCGCTGCGCTCGGGTGACCAACTGGCCGGGTGCGCCGCCGACAGCGACGCCGAACGTGCCGCTGCGGCATGGGCATTGGCCGACCTCTCGCTGGAGGTGTTCCTCACCGAGCTCGTCGTGCCCTACGAGACCGACGAAGTCACCCGGCTGATCATCGACAGCCATGACCGCCAAGCGTTTTCGGCGATCTCCCACCTCACGGTGGGCGGGTTGCGGGACTGGCTGCTCGACGCCGCGGCGCGTGACGACGGCGCGGCACGGATCGCCGCGATCACGCCGGGCCTGACGCCGGAGATGGCCGCGGCGGTCAGCAAGATCATGCGGAATCAGGACCTGATCGCCGTCGCGGCCGCGACAGAGGTCAGCGCTGCGTTCCGCACCACCGTCGGCACCCCTGGCACGCTGGCCACCCGGCTGCAGCCCAACCACCCGACCGACGATCCGCGTGGCATCGCGGCCGCCGTGCTGGACGGGCTGTTACTCGGCTGCGGCGACGCCGTAATCGGTATCAACCCGGCCACCGATTCGCCGCACGCCACCGCCGATCTGCTGCACCTGCTCGACTCGATCCGCGCCCGCTACGACATCCCGGTGCAGTCCTGTGTGCTCTCGCACGTGACGACGACGATCGGGCTGATCGAGCAGGGCGTCCCTGTCGACCTGGTGTTCCAGTCCATCGCGGGCACCGAAGGCGCCAACACGGCGTTCGGCGTGAATCTCGCCGTGCTGCGCGAGGGCAACGAGGCGGCCCGCTCACTCGGGCGCGGCACCGTCGGCACCAACGTCATGTACCTGGAGACCGGTCAGGGGTCTGCGCTGAGCTCGGGCACTCATCTGGGCACCGGCGGCCGGCCCGTCGATCAGCAGACCCTCGAGACGCGGGCGTACGCGGTGGCGCGGGACCTGCAGCCGCTGCTCGTCAACACCGTGGTGGGATTCATCGGCCCGGAGTATCTGTACGACGGAAAGCAGATCGTGCGCGCCGGCCTGGAAGACCACTTCTGCGGCAAGCTGCTCGGCCTGCCGATGGGTGTCGACGTCTGCTACACCAACCATGCCGAGGCCGACCAGAACGACATGGACACGTTGCTCACGCTGCTCGCCGCGGCCGGGGTCGCGTTCGTCATCACCGTGCCGGGCGCCGACGACGTGATGCTGGGCTATCAGAGCCTGTCGTTCCACGACGTGCTGGTCACCCGTCGCACGATGGGTCTGCGCCCGGCGCCGGAGTTCGAGCAGTGGTTGCAGTCGGTCGGCATGATGGACGACGCCGGCCGGGTGATCCCGCTCGACGTCACCCGTTCGCCGCTACGCGCATTGGCCGCCTCGTGACGTCCGATCAGGTTGCGGCACAAGCATTCTGGAACGAGCTGCGCAGCACGACGCAGGCCCGCATCGGATTGGGGCGTGCCGGCAACGCACTGCCCAGCCGTGACGTCCTCGAGCTCGCCGCGGCGCATGCCGCGGCTCGCGATGCGGTGCACCATCCGCTCGACGTCGACGCGGTCGTCGCCGAGGTGCGCGAGATCGGCATCGGTGAGCCGGTGGTGGTGTCGAGCCGTGCCACCTCCCGCGCGGAGTACCTGCGCCGACCGGACCTGGGCCGGCTCCCTGCCGACCTCGCGCACGTGCCGGAGAGCGGCGCCGACATCGGTGTCGTTCTCGCCGACGGACTCTCGCCCACGGCGCTGGGTCTGCACGGTCCGGCGCTGCTGGCGGCGCTGGTCGCGCAGCTCGCGCCACGCCACTCGCTGGCGCCGCCCGTCATCGCGACGCAGGCCCGCGTGGCGCTCGGCGACCACATCGCCGTCGCCGCCGGAGTCCGCACGGTGCTGGTCATCATCGGGGAGCGCCCCGGCCTGAGCGTCGTGGACAGCCTCGGCATCTATCTGACGCATCTGCCCCGCGTCGGGCGCACCGACGCCGACCGCAACTGCGTCTCCAACATCCACCCGCCCGGCGGGTTGGGATACGCCGACGCCGCGCGGATCGCGGCGAGCCTGGTCGACGGTGCGGTGGCGCTGGGACGCTCGGGCGTCGATCTGAAGGACACCTCCCGGGCGCTCGGCGCGCCCGACACCACTGAATTGATCTGACAGGAGATCTCGTGTTCGGAACCCATGTCCGCAGGGTGCTGGTGCTGGCTCTCGCCCTGACGCTGACGGCTCTCGTCGTGCCGGAGATCCCGCAGGCCTCCGCGGCACCGGCCTGCCGGATGCTCGCTGCCGACCCCGGCTGGTACGGCGACAACCGGGAGCGCATCGACGCGATGATGGCCGAGCTGGGCACGTGTGGCGGGGCGGGTGACGTGGCAACCGGGGCCCCGCTGGCGCTGTTCGACTGGGACAACACCGTCGTCAAGAACGACATCGGCGACGCCACCTTCTTCTGGATGGTGCGCAACGGCAAGCTGCGCGCCCCCGCGGACTGGGCCGCCACCAGCTCATACCTCACCCCGGCCGCCGCCGCGGCGTTGTCGCGGGCGTGTGCGGCCGGCACCCCTGGTCAGCCGCTGCCCACCGACACCGACGTGGCCTGTGCGGACGAGCTGGTCTCGGTGTACGGCGACGCCGAGACCACCGCGAAAGACCCCGCCTTCGCGGGCTTCGATGCGCGCCGGATGGAACCCGCGTACGCCTGGGCCGCGCAGCTGCTGGCGGGGTGGCCGGAGCCGGAGCTCGCCGGGTTCGCCGAGCAGGCACGACAGGAGAACCTGGCGGCGCCCGAGGGCACCGAGCAGAAGGTCGGCAGCACCGAGCAGACCGGCTGGGTGCGCTACTACCCGCAGATGCGCGATCTCATCGGGGCGTTGCAGGCCAACGGTTTCGACGTGCGCATCATCTCCGCCTCGGCTGAGCCCGTCGTCCGGGTGTGGGCGGCCGATCTCGGCATCCCGGCCGCCAAGGTGATGGGTGTGCGCACCGAGCGAGACGGCGACGTCGTCACCTCCCGGTTGGTGCCGTGCGGCGGATCGGTCTCCATCCCCTACATCGACGGCAAACGCTGCCGCGTCAACGAGGAGGTCTTCGCCATGTCGGGTCCGGCCGCCTACGACGTGGCCGCCCCGCCGCGCCGGGCCGCGTTCGGCGCGGGGGACTCGGACACCGACGTCAGCTTCCTCTCCGACGCGACCGCTCTGCGCCTGGCGATCAACCGCAACAAGACCGAGCTGATGTGCCGGGCCTACGACGACGCCGACGGTCGCTGGATCGTCAACCCGATGTTCATCGAGCCCGAAGGCCAGGCCGAGCCCTACGCCTGCGCGACCGAGGGCTACGTCGAGCCCGGCGGCGGCGACGGGCCGCTGCGTCGGGCGGACGGCAGCCTCGTCCCCGATCAGGCCGACAGCGTGTTTTGACCTGCGGGGACACGCCCCGGTAGGCTGCCTCGTTGGCGTGCGCTGCGCTTGTCGTGTACCTCGGGTCTCCGTCGGTCGCCGAGGCAGGTGTGAGCGTGAATGCGAAAGCGTACGCCTGACCGGCACCCGGAACCCCCGGGATCCACCCGAGAAAGAAGCAGAGGTAGCGCTGTGTCTACGTACACGCCGAAGGCGGGTGACACCACACGCTCGTGGTACGTCATCGACGCCCAGGACGTGGTACTCGGCCGGCTCGCCGTCGAAGCAGCCAAGCTGCTGCGCGGCAAGCACAAGCCGACGTTCACGCCGAATGTCGACGGCGGTGACTTCGTCATCGTCATCAACGCCGACAAGGTCGCCATCAGCGGCGACAAACTGACCAAGAAGTTCGCCTACCGCCACTCGGGGTATCCCGGCGGCCTGCGCAAGCGCTCCATCGGCGAACTGCTGCTCAAGCACCCGACCCGGGTCGTGGAGAACGCGATCGTCGGCATGCTGCCGCACACCAAGCTGAGCCGTCAGGTGCAGAAGAAGCTGAAGGTGTACGCCGGCCCGAACCATCCCCACGCCGCGCAGCAGCCGATTCCGTTCGAGATCAAGCAGGTGGCCCAGTGACCGAACCCGAGTACACGACCGAGAGCGTCGAGGCTGTCGAGCCCGCCTACGCCGAGGCCGACGAGGCCCCTCGTGAGCCCGTCGTCATCGACCGTCCGATCCAGACCGTCGGCCGCCGCAAGGAGGCCGTCGTGCGCGTCCGCCTGGTGCCCGGCACCGGCCAGTTCCACTTGGACGGCCGCACGCTGGAGAACTACTTCCCGAACAAGGTGCACCAGCAGCTGATCAAGGCTCCGTTGGTGACCGTGGACCGGGTCGAGCAGTTCGACATCTACGCCCACCTCGATGGTGGCGGCCCCTCGGGTCAGGCCGGCGCGCTGCGCCTGGCCATCGCCCGTGCGCTCATCATCGTGCAGCCGGAGGACCGGCCCGCGCTGAAGAAGGCCGGCTTCCTCACGCGTGACCCGCGTGCCATCGAGCGCAAGAAGTACGGTCTGAAGAAGGCCCGCAAGGCGCCTCAGTACAGCAAGCGCTGATCAGTCCACACGCAGGCGCCCGGTTGCTCTTCGGAGCGGCCGGGCGCCTGTCTTTGCCCTGTGAGCGTGCTGCGGGCATTAGGGTGCTCGCAGAATCCCGTGAGAGGTTGTCACCATGGCTCGACTGTTCGGCACCGACGGAGTGCGCGGCGTCGCCAACCAGGATTTGACCGCCGAGCTGGCGCTCGCGCTGGGTGCGGCGGCGGCGCGGCGGTTGACCAGAGCGGCCACCGCGGGCCGGCGGTTGGCCGTCGTGGGGCGCGATCCCCGGGCCAGCGGCGAGATGTTGGAGGCCGCGGTGATCGCCGGCGTGACCAGCGAGGGCGTCGACGCGCTACGCGTCGGGGTGTTGCCGACCCCTGCGGTCGCCTATCTGACCGCCGCGTACGACGCCGACTTCGGCGTGATGATCTCCGCATCCCACAACCCGATGCCGGACAACGGCATCAAGATCTTCGGTCCCGGCGGGCACAAGCTGGGCGACGACGCCGAGGACCGCATCGAGGAATTGGTCCGCCAGGGTCCCGGCGAGCGGCCGACGGGCGCCGGTGTGGGCCGCGTGCTCGACGCCGACGATGCTCTCGAGCGCTATGTGCGCCACGTCGAGACGGCGGCGCGGACCCGACTCGACGGGCTGACCGTCGTCGTGGACTGCGCGCACGGCGCCGCCTCGGTGGCCGCGCCACTGGCGTATCGGGCCGCCGGCGCCAACGTGATCCCGATCAACGCCAAGCCGGACGGGTTGAACATCAACGACGGCTGCGGCTCCACCCACATGGAATCGCTGCGGTCGGCTGTGGTGTCCTACGGTGCGGACCTGGGGCTCGCTCACGACGGGGATGCCGACCGCTGTCTGGCCGTCGACGCGCACGGGCGCACCATCGACGGTGACGCGATCATGGTGGTGCTGGCCCTGGCCATGCAGGAATCCGCGGAGCTGACCCGCAATACGCTGGTCGCGACGGTGATGAGCAACATGGGCCTGCATCTGGCGATGCGCGAGGCCGGTATCGAGGTGCGCACCACCGGGGTGGGGGACCGGTACGTCCTCGAGGAACTGCGCGCCGGGGCCTATGCCCTCGGCGGGGAGCAGTCCGGGCATGTCGTGCTGCCGGCCTTCGGCACCACCGGCGACGGGATCGTGACCGGGCTGCTGCTGATGGCCCGGATGGCGCAGACCGGCCGTAGCCTGGCCGATCTCGCGGCGCCGATGCAGACGCTGCCCCAGGTGCTGATCAACGTCGCGGTGGCCGACAAGGCGACTGTCGCGGATGCTCCCTCGGTGCGTGACACTGTCGCCGAGGTGGAGGCGGAGCTCGGTGACACCGGCCGAATCCTGTTGCGTCCCTCGGGAACCGAGCAGGTGGTGCGGGTGATGGTGGAAGCCGCCGACGAGGACACCGCGCGCCAGATGGCGGCGCGTGTCGCTCAGTCGGTCAGCGCCGAGTCCTGACCTCACCGATCGGCGGGGGAACCGCGGCGGCTCCTCGTGCGTCCAATGAGGTATGGGGAGCACAGGCGTGGACGTGGGTGCGCTGCGCGCCGTCGCGAGGGAGTATGAGCGGGTCGCCGAGATCGTCGACCGTTCGGTACGAGATCATTTGCAGCAGTTGGCGTTCGGTGGTTCGACGGCCGGACGGGCGTATGTCGCGCACGGTGAGGCGCTGCAGACCGCGCTGCGTGACCTGACGACCTCGGTGGCGCAGTGGTCCCGCGCGGCAGGAGAGATCGCGTCGGCCCTGGACGTCTCGATCGACCGGTACATCGACGCCGACGAGCGCGCTGCCGGACGGGTGGGGTAGTGGCCTACGACGTTCCGGGCCGGCTTGGACAGGGTCGCCCGCCTGTCGAGACCATGGCGGAGTATGTGTGGGCGGCTCACCAGGTGGGGTTCGCAGACCCCGACCTGACGCTGCACCCGGGTCAGATGCGCGACTGGTACGGCACCGAGGACGGTATGGATCTCGTTGTGCTACAGCGTGACTGCGCTGCTGTAGACGCAGCGGTACGGGCGACGCGGGAGGCGCTGACCGTGCACGAGGATCAGGCCGGGATGCTGTCGGAGGCCTGGCAGGGATCGGGTGCGCAGGCGGCGCGGCAGTTCCTGCACCGCCACGGTGTGGCGGCTGCGGCGGTCGCCGACGCTCTGACCGCCGCAGCCGCTGCGCTCCAGCGCACGCTCGAGCAACTCTGGCGCGCCGTGGATTCCAAGGTCGAGACAACGGTGGCCATCGAGGCCGAAGCCGGTGCCGCCCGGGAGCAGTGGCTGGCTGCCGCCACGACTGTGACCACCGGGGCCGGGGATCGCGCCGCCGCAGCCGAATTGGTGGACGGCGCAGTGAAGCCGTTCGTGCAGAACCGGATCGGTGCGGAGTGGCTGACCGCGATGCAGGCCACCGGCGCGACTGTGGCCGAGACCTACCGCACCGCCACCGCCGAGATCATGGGACGCCCGCCGGCGGTGTTCGAGATTCCTGGCGCCCTCGGCCCGAGCGCACCGAGCGCCCCGGTCGCGTCGTCTGTTCCTGCTGCGCCATCTCCTGTCGCTGTCTCCGCACCCGCACCCGCACCCGCACCTGCGCTCGCGCCGACAGCGCCGGCGGCCTGGACGGCGCCGCCTTCACCTGCCGCCGCGCCGCCTGCGCCTCTGTCCGAAGCGGCGCTCGCGCCCCTCACACCGTCGGCCGCGCCACTGTCGGATCTCGGTGGCGGCGGAGCCTTCCCCCAGGTAGGGCAGCGGTTCGCCGATGCGCTGGGCGGGCTGCTGGGTGGCGGAGCGGGAGACGGCATCGTCGGCGATGCCGTCGACCCGCCGGCCGACCTCGAACCACCCGAGCTCGACGACGAGCCCGAGGACGAGGAGAAGTCAGAGGACGAGGAGTCGGAGGAGCAATCCAACGAGCCGATCACCGAAGAACCTGCCACCGAAGAATCTGCCACCGAAGAATCTGCCACCGACGAGCCTGTCGCCGAGGCGGTTTCGGAGGAGCCCGAACCAGAGGCTGTCGTGCCGCCGGAACCCACGCCGCCACCGCCACCGGCTGAACCGCTACCCCCGCCACCACCGACCGAGGAGCGCACCCCCTGCGAGATCGCCGCCGACGAGGTGCCGCAGGTCGGCCCGCCGCCGGTTACCGAGACAGGTGGCGGCTGATGACGAGTCGCTGAATCTGGTTGGTGCCCTCGAAGATCTGGGTGATCTTCGCCTCGCGCATGAACCGCTCGACCCGGTAGTCGCGGGTGTATCCCGCGCCGCCGAGCACCTGGACGGCGTCGGTGGTGACCTTCATCGCCGCATCGGTCGCGACCAACTTGGCCACCGATGCCTGACGCGAATAGGTCAGCCCGGCGTCGCGGCGCCGGGCCGCGTCGAGGTAGGTGGCGCGCGCCGAGTCGACTGCGGCAGCCATGTCGGCGAGCAGGAATGCCAGACCCTGGTGGTCGATGATCCTGCGGCCGAACGTCGTTCGTTCCTGGCTGTAGGCGACCGCCGCGTCGAGTGCCGCTTGGGCCAGCCCCACGGCGACGGCTGCGATGCCGAGCCGCCCGGCGTCCAGCGCACTGAAGGCGATCTGTAGACCTTGACCTTCGGCACCGATCCGCCGCTGCTCCTCGAGGAACGCCCCGTCGTAGTGGGCCGCGGTGGTGGGTACGGCGTGCAGGCCCATCTTCTCCTCGGGCCGCCCGAATGTCAGGCCGTCGAGATCGCCCGGCACCAGGAAGCACGAAATGCCCTGTGACCCTTCGCCGGTGCGGGCGAACAGCGTGTAGAAGTCGGCGACACCGCCGTGGGTGATCCATGCTTTCTCGCCGGTGATGCGGTAGCCACCGTCCGCGGCGGACGCCCGGCAGGTGAGCGCAGCGGCATCCGAGCCCGCCTGCGGTTCGGAGAGGCTGTAGGCGCCGATCGTCGATCCGCCGAGCATGTCGGGCAGCCAGCGCGAGCGCTGTTCGTCGGAGCCGAACGTCATCAGCGGGTGACAGGAGAGCCCGTGCACGCTGACCGCGACTGCCACTGCCGCCCACCGCGCCGCGAGTTCCTCGAGCACCTGCAGGTAGACCTCATAGGGCTGACCGCCGCCGCCCCATTCCTCGGGGTAGGGCAGGCTGAGCAGCCCCGCCTCGCCGAGCGTGGTGAACACACCGTCGGGGTAGCTTTCGTCCTTCTCGTGCTGGTCGACGACGGGGTCGAGCACCTTGTCTGCGATGGTGCGCGCGAGCTCGATGAGTTCGTGGGCCTCGTCGGTGGGTAAAAGGCGATCCACTGGCATACTTCGGACAGTACTACAGGGTTGTCTGCAGTACTATCGAGGCAATGAGCACGCCTGCTTTCGCCACCCGCCGGCGCACGGAGCTCTTCGACGCGCTGGTCGCGCTGTTCCTGACCGAGGGGTTCGCGCATCTGACGCTCGACGAGATCGCGGCACGGCTGCGCTGCTCGAAATCCACGCTTTACACGCTGGCCGCCAGCAAGGAACAGCTGGTCACGGCGGCTACCAAGCATTTCTTCCGCACGGCGACGCAGACGGTCGAAGAGCGGGTCGCGGCGTCCGACGGCGCCCGCGAGCGGGTGACCGCCTACCTGCAGACAGTGGGCGAGGCGCTCGATCCGGCGTCAGATCGGTTCATGGCCGACCTCGATGCGTTCGCTCCGGCGCGCGCCATCTACGAACAGAACACCCGCATCGCGGCGCGTCGCGTGCAGGAGCTGATCGCGGCCGGGGTGGCGGCGGGGGAGTTCCGCGATGTGCACGCCGCGTTCGCCGCCGAGGTCGTCGCGACGATGATGGTGCGCATCCAACAACGCGCGGTGCGCGACCGCACCGGTCTCGAGGATGCGGCGGCCTACCGCGAGCTCGCCGCGATCGTCACCGGCGGGATCCAGGCCTGAGTCAGATCGTCGTGACGTAACCGCCGTCGATGCGGACGTCGGCGCCGGTGATGTTGGTGGCGCGATCGCCGGCGAGGAAGAGCGTCAGATCTGCCACCTCTTGCGGTGTGGTGAATCGCCCCGTGGCTGCGCCGGCGGCGACGGCGTCCACCACCTGATCGGGTGAACCGCCACTGGCGGAGGCGAATTGGGCTGCGACCCCGTCGTCGGCGAGCCACAGACCGGTGGCGACCGGTCCGGGGCTGATGGTGTTGACGCGAATGCCCTTGGGGCCGAACTCTTTCGACAGACTCTTCGCGTAGTTGGCCATCGCGGCCTTGGTGGCGCTGTAGTCGATGATGTTCCACTCGGGCAGCGTCGCGTTGACCGAACCGATCATCACGATCGCGCCGCCGCCACGTGCCAGCAGAAGGGGGATGGCTTCGCGCGTCGTGCGCACCGCCGACAGGAAATTGAGCGACCACGAGGCCGTCCAGTCGTCGTCGGTGACCGACTGCGAACCGGCGAATCGTGGGATGACGGCGCCGGCGTTGTTGACCAGGATGTCGACGCCGCCGCGCTCGGCGGCCGCCGCCACGAGCGCCTTGGGGCCGTCCGCGGTCGACAGATCCGCGGCGACGAACATCGCGGAGCCGTTCGCCTCGAGCGCTTCGAGCCCGGGACTGTTCGTGCGAGCCCCCGCGACGACGAAGGCGCCCGCTTCCGCGAACGCTTGGCTGATCGCGAGCCCGATGCCTTTGCTCGCTCCTGTGACGACGGCGATCTTGTCAGTCAGCTCGATCCGCATGCTGGGCACTCTGCCAGAGCGCAGTCAGTCCGCCAGGTCGAATGCCTTCAAAACCTTCGTCGGGGTGACACGGACCAGCAGTTCGCCCGGCACGCCGTTGCGTCGGCCGAACTCTTCGGCGCGCTCGGCTCCCATGTACCGCCCGCCGATGCGGGTGGCGAAGGCGCGTACCTCGTCGAGATCCTCACTGGTCGTCGCGGTGCCCTGCACCTGAACGAAGGAGAACGGCGGCCGATCGTCGTCGCAGCACAGCACCACGCGCGGGTCGCGGGCCAGCGCTCGACCCTTGGCCGTGTCCCTACCGGTGTTGAACACGAGCTGTCCGCCGTCGACGACGAACCACACGGGCGCGACGAGCGGCCGGCCGTCGGCGGCGACGTACCCCAGCTTGGCCGTGCGGGTGCCTTCGGACAGGAACGCGATGACGTCCTCGGTCAACTCGGTCATGACGTCCAGATTAGGTCCGTCGATGTGACCGGCGAAGAGATCCGAGAACCAGCCGATCCGAGGCCAGCTCATAGGCTTGCGTCGGGGTGAGGGATTCCACCGATCGAAGCATCCGGCGGATGTCGGTGTGCACCCGCGGCGCGGCGCGCCGCAGCGACTCCACCCGCTGCGAGACCGCTTGATCGAGCAGGTCGACGTCGTCGACGACCTCGTTCAGCAGACCGATGCGAACGGCGTTCTCACCGGACACCGCCTCGCCGGTTGCTGTCAGCCAGAAGGCTTCACGCCGCCCGATCATGGCCGGAAGCCACGCGAGGACGAGCGCAGGCGCCAGGTCGATGCGCACCTCGGGGAAGTACAGACGGGCAGCCCGGGTCGCTACCGCCACGTCGCACAGCGCCGCCAAGCCGACACCGAAGCCGCCGGCGTCGCCGTGCACTCTGGCGACCGTCACCAGGGTCGTCTCGGCGAGCGCCTCGTTGACGGCCATGAGTCGGGCGACCTCGAGTGGGAGGTCGTCCGGCGTCGCCGCGGTGCGCTCGCGACCGAGACAGAAGTGGTCACCGGCAGCGGTCAGCACCAGGATGTGTGCACCCGCGGGCGGCTTGCGCAGCACCGCGGCCAGGGCGTCACACATGTCCATCGTGATGAGGTTGCCGTCCGGGGCGTCGATGAGCGCCGTCAGCACGTCGCCGTCTTGGGTGAGTGACAAGCCCTCTGCCACAGGGAGTTCCGCGAAGGTCGTCATCAGTTGAGCCTCTCGAGTGCTACGCCGCCATACCAGTCCACGTCGCTGTCCGCCGTCCGTACTGTGACCGCGCGGACGTGGGTGAAGTCATCGAACGACTCCGTTCCTCCTTCGCGGCCGTGCCCGCTGTCACGCACACCACCCCATGGCGAGCAGGGGTCCAGCCGGTGATGGTCGTTCACCCAGACGATGCCCTGTTCGAGCTTGGCCGCGACGCGGTGCGCGCGGGCTACGTCGCGGGTCCAGATCGATGAACCGAGCCCGTACGCGGAGTCGTTGGCGATGGCGATGGCATCCGCCTCGTCCCGGAACGGAATCACGACGACCACTGGTCCGAAGATCTCCTCGCGAGCGACGCGCATCTGGTTGTGTACCCCCGCGAGGACCGTGGGTGCAACGAAAAAGCCTTTAAGTCCCGGGATCTCGGGAGAGTAGCCGCCGGTGGCCACGGTTGCGCCCTCCGTCCGACCGATGTCGACGTAGTCGAGGATGCGCCTGCGGGCGCGATCTGAGATCACTGGCCCCAGCTGCGTGGTGGGGAGACTCGGATCACCGATCCGTATGCGCTCGGCCTGATCGACGAGCGCCGCTACGAACTCGTCGTAAATGGTGTCCTGGACGATGATCCGCGTGCCGGCGATGCACGTCTGGCCCGCCCCGATGAACCCACCGAATGCCGTACCACGGGCGGCGACATCGACTGGGACGTCGTCGAAGACCAGGACCGGTGATTTGCCACCCAATTCGACAGTCGACTTCGCGAAGCGGTGCGCGGTTGCCACGGAGATCGATCGGCCCACCTCGGTACCACCGGTGAACACCACCTTGTTCACCTGCGGATGCTCGGCCAGTCGTGCCCCGGTCACCGGTCCGAGGCCCGGCACCACGTTGAGCACGCCCGGCGGCAGCCCGGCCTCGAGTGCCAGCGCCCCCACCAGCAGGGCGGTCAGCGGTGTCTGCTCGGATGGTTTGAGAACCACGCTGTTGCCGGTGGCCAGCGCCGGCGCGACGCTCTTCGACGCAATCATCAAGGGGTGGTTGAACGATGACAGTGTCGCGACGACGCCGATCGGGAAGCGTGAAGTGTAGGAATGGTATTCGCCTGACATGGGCACCACGGCGTCGCGCGAGGCGAGCAGGAGCGCCGCGTTGTACCGGTACCACTCCGGAAGCCGAGTGATCTGGGCCTTGGTCTCGGTGATCGGTCTGCCGTTGTTCACGGTTTCCAAGCGGTACAGCTCGTCCATGTCGCGCTCGAGGAGATCGCCCAAGCGGTTGAGGATGCGGGCACGCTGATGGATCGGCATCTTCGACCAGACACCGGATTCGAATGCCGCCCGGGCCGAAGCGACGGCGTCGTCGGTGTCTTCTGCACTGGCGTTGTGACAGCGGGCGAAAACCTTCGCTGTGGCAGGGTTGACGATATCGAGCAGGTCACCTCGACCGGGTCGGCGTTCGCCGTGGATCAGCAGCGCGTGCGCGGATTCACCGTTGGTGCCCAACAGAGTCGAAGTCGCGGACATGGACTGTTCTGGCATGACGTGATCTCTTCTGTCGTCGGGAAGTCAGGCGGGGACTGGGGAGCGGACGGCTCTGGCCGTGGCCTCGAGGTCTTCGAACCGGCGGAGGATGGATGCCTCGAGGACGGCTACCTTCTCGTCGGAGGCCTTGCGCGGCCGCGCGAGATCCACGGCGATGTCTTCGTGGATCGTCCCGCCCGGAGCGAGCATCAGGATTCGGTCGGACAGCTCGGCTGCTTCGCTAACATCGTGGGTGACGAAAACGACCGTCTTGCGCGTGGCCGCCCACAACTCCTGGAGGTGCTCGCGCAAACCGCGCGCGGTGATTGCGTCGAGGTGGCTGAACGGTTCGTCCATCAACAGCACGTCAGGCTCCACCGACAGTGCTCGGGCGATACCGACGCGCTGCTGCTGACCGCCCGACAGTTGGCCGGGCCACTTCTTTTCGGCGTGGCCGAGCCCAACACGCTGAAGCGCCTCGTGTACGCGTTCTTTCGCGCCATCGTCGCGGACCTTCTGGACGTACATCAGGTTGTCGAAGATCGACCGCCACGGTAGGAGCCGCGGCTCCTGGAACACGTAGGCGAGCTTGCCGGGCCGCTGGGACGACCCGATGGTGACTGATCCGCCGGAGGCGGACTCGATGCCGGCGATGATGTTCAGCAGTGTCGTCTTGCCGCAGCCGGACGGGCCGACGAGCGAGACGAATGATTGGTCGGCAATCGTGAAGTCGATGCCATCGATGACGGTTTGCGGACCGGTCGGGGTGCTGAACACCTTGACCAATCTGCTGACGACTACTTCAGCCATGGGAGGGCTCCTTTTTTGGGTGTGGGATCAGGTTTTTTGGGTGTGGGATCAGGCGGCGATGGAGGTGGATGGTGTGGAATCGCCATCGCGCCAACGGAATGCACGACGCGTCAGCCGCTCGAGAACCACCCTGTCGGCGATGACCATGAACAGGATGAAGAACGCAATCCAGGCGACGAAGCCAGGCAACTGATTGGCGTCGTACCAGTAGCGTGCCTGGTGTCCGACACCGTCGGCCGAGCCGAACCACTCGGACAGCAGCAGACCGTTCCAGCCCGACATCACGCCGAATCGGATACCTGCCACGGTGTATCCGGTGACCGCGGGCAGGACGACATGGCGTAGCCGGCGAGCCCGCGCGACGCCGTAGGACTGCGACATGTCCAGCAACGCAGGGGGAATGGAGCGCGCCCCAGCTGCGACGTTGACGACGACGAACGGTATGGCCGACAGCACCACGGTCAGGATCGGGGCGGTGTCGGAGAACCCGAACCACATCGCGCACAGCAGCGCCCAGATCACTGCCGGGATGGCGAGACCGACCAGGTTGACATCGCCGAACATGTCGTCGAACAGACGCGATGAGCCGATGGCGAGGCCGATTGCCACCCCCGCGACGATCGAGATCGCCATGCCGATCCCGAAGCGCTGCATGCTGATCAGGAAGTTGAAGAAGAACTCGCCGCGTTCCACCTCTCTGATCGCCGCCGCGAGGACCGGAGCCGGGCCGGGGATGCGCGCGTGGAACATGCCGACGCCTTGCCAGAGCAGTGCGAACAGCAGTGCTGCGGCCACGCTCGCCCCGAAGGGCCCGGTGAGCCACGAACGCCGCGGTGCCGTGGTCGTGGTGGAGTGTTCCGCGGTTGTTGCGGTCATGTCAGCGACCTCCTCTCCATGCGAAGAATCGCCGTTCCAGACCGGCCAGGAACACCCGCTCGATGAGCAGGATGAACAGCACGAAGAAGCCCGTCCACGCGAGTACGCCGGCGACCGAGAACTCCTGGTAAGACTGCCGGATCATGAAGCCGATGCCGCTGCGGCCGCCGAAGACTTCCGTGAGTGCCTCGACCTTCCACGCCATCGCGAACCCGTACCGCAGCGCGGCGAACAGGAACGGCATGATCGACGGTAGGAACACCGAGCGAACGATGGTGCCTCGTCCGAGTCCGTACACGGCGCTCATGTCGACGAGTCGGCGATCCACCTCCTCGACGCCCTGTGCCACGTTGAGTGCGACGTAGGGCAGCGCAACGAAGGCGACGACGACGACGGGACCGATCGCGCCGATACCGAAGAGGATCAGGGCGAACACCGCAAAGGCCAGACCGGGCACGTTCCCCAACACCAGCAGCGGCTGCTGGAAGAAGTAGTTCAGGTACCTCGACCGTCCCATCGCGAGGCCGAGTGGCACTCCGACCACGGTGCCGATGGCGAAGCCGAGCGCGATTTTCACGATGCTGGAGCCGAATTGGACGAATGCTGTGCCGTCGGCGGCGAGGTGCCACATCTCGGCGCCGACGGTCCACGGGGCCGGCAGGACGTACGGGGTGAACAGCAGGAGGGAGCAGGCTGACCAGACGGCGATCAGCGCGGCGTAGCCGATCGCAGCGAGCCCGCCGCGGCGGATCCTGCGCCGGTGCGCGCTCGGTGGCGCCGCGGCGGAGGTCTGCGGCGCCACCGCAGTGGCGTCGCGTTCGTCAGCGGTGACTGTCATGAACCGTTGCCGCCTTGCGAGACTCGGAAGTTGGGCAGCGCCTGGCCCTGATCCATGAAGCCGGTTTCCTTGAGCAGCGGGAAGACCTGCGATTCACCGCCAGCCCACTGTTGATCGAATCGGATGTCGCGCACGAACCAGTCGTTGGTGTCGACGTACTGCTGGACGAACTCGACGTCCTCGGGCGCCTCGACTGCGAAGTGCTGAGGGTAAGTTTCGATGATGGTGGCCTTGTTGGCTTCCCACTCCTGCAGACCCCGCTGCCAGACATCCAGGAAGAACTCGACCTGTTCGGGATTCTCCTGGGCCCACTCTGCGCCGGCGAGGAACACGTTGATCATCGGACCCTCGTGACCGGGCACCACCAAGTCGGCGTACATGTCCTTCGATGCCTTGCCGTCGTAGAGGACTTTGAGTTCACCGCTGCGCAGGCCCGGGGTCGCGAACTCGGGCAGGCAGACGCAGGCGGCCACCTCGCCGCGCTGCACCAGGTCGGCCTGCTGTTGGGGATCGGCGACGATGATGTTGTAATCGCCTCCGCCCGAACGGAAGTCGACATCATGCATCTTCTTGGCGTAGGCGCCCCAGACCAGCGTCGCGGAGACCGCGGTGAAGGCGGAGATGTCCTGACCCTTCAGATCGGCCAGTGAGGTCGCCGGATTGTCGGCTCGGGTGATGATGACGCTGCGGTCCATGTTGTATTTGCCGATGACGACGGTGTTGCGGCCGGTCTCTTCTTCGATGACAGGGACCTCATAGCTGGCCGAGGAGACGATGTCGGCGTGACCGCCGGCGAACACGCCGAACTCGTCCCATGTGGAGGATGCCTCGATGGTGATGCCGGATTCGGCCTCCATCTCATCGAGGATTCCCTTGTCGGTGATGTAGTCCCAGACGGGATCGGGAGCGAAGGTGAACCTGATGACGCCGCCGTCGCCGCTGGCCTGATTGGGCCGGGACACACAGGCCGACATGGTCGCCGCCGTGGTGGCGACCAGGATGAGTGCCGAGAGCCGTCGTGCGAGACCGTTCACTGGTGGGTTCCCTTCGTTAGTGCGCGAGGCGACGTTGCCTGCGACGCGGGTCCGGACTCTGCCTCGTGGAGGCTGATGATCTCGTCTGCCCCTGTTGCCGTTGGGTTTTCGAGAAGGTAAGTGAGGATGTAGTCGTGTGACGTGGCGAGGTGTTCGCGGGTGAGCTGGGCTGCCCGCACGGCGTCGCCGCTTTCTACGGCGGCCATGATCGCGAGGTGCTCAGCGTGCAGGTGGTCGGTCTGGCCGATCACCTCGAGATGAACGTAGAGATAGCGATCGGTGAGCCGCCTCAGCTGTTCGACGAGTTCGACAGTCCGGGGCCGACTGGCGCGCTTGTAGACCGCGGCGTGGAACTCGGCGTTCGCGACGATCCACGCACGGGCATCGTTGCTGTGCTCCATCGTCGCCAGGTGCCGGCGCATGGTCAGGATGTCGGCTCGACCGACGTTGGGCACGGCGATCTGAGTGGCCATCGGTTCCACGGCCTCACGGAGTTCGTAGAGCTCCTGCAGTTCGGGAACCGACATTCCGGTCACCACCGCCGTCGCGTTGGACGCCGGATTCACGAGTCCTTCGGCCGCCAACAACTGGAGCGCATCCCGCACGGGGATGCGGCTGACGCCGAAGCGCTCCGCCAGACGCAGTTGTGAAAGCCGGGAACCGGGTGCGATGTCACCGTGCAGGATTTCGTCGCGCAGCTCCCCAGCGACACGTCCAGCAGCATTTTGGTATGCCATTTGACCTCCTTGTGTACCAACGCTGATAACTGTATACAGCAGTTGGAGTGAGGTCAATCACTATCGCCAGATGGAGCGGTGTCGGTCACACTCCGACGGGAGGGGCTCTCAGGGGAGAAGGTGCTGCAATTCCTCCACGAACGCCACGGACTCGCGGCGGTCGCCGGAGAGCGGATGCACCAGCAGGGTCGTCACGCCGGCCTCGGCGAACGCCGCGACCCGCTCGGCGACGAAGCCGCGCGGCCCTACCAGGGACACGTTGCGCACCAGCTCGTCGGGCACGGCGTCGATCGCCTCGGCCTTCTTGCCTGCCAGGTACAGATCCTGGATGTGATCGGCTACCTCGCCGAAGCCGTAGCGCGTCGCGAGGTTGTGGTAGAAGTTCTTTCCGCGCGCGCCCATCCCGCCGATGTAGAGCGCCAATTGCGGCTTCGCCCAAGCCAATCGGTCGTCGACGTCGTCACCGATCGCCAGGCTCGCGCTGACCATCACGTCGAGCGGGCCCAATTCCGGGTCTCGTCGCGCCGCACCGGCGCGCAGTGCCTCACCCCAGATGTCGTCGGCCTTCTCCGGATAGAAGAACACCGGCTGCCAGCCCTCGGCGATCTCCGCGGTCAGCTCGACGTTCTTCGGCCCCAGCGCCGCGATGGTGATCGGAATACGTTCACGCACAGGCTGATTGATGATCTTGAGCGGCTTACCCAAGCCGGTGCCACGGTCCGCCGGCAGCGGAACCTGGTAGTGCTTGCCTTCGTAGCTGACACGCTCGCGGCGCCACACCTGCCGGCAGATCTCGACGACCTCGCGGGTGCGCCCGAGCGGCGCGTCGAACGGCACACCGTGGAACCCCTCGACCACCTGGGGGCCCGAGGTACCCAGTCCCAGGCGGAATCTGCCGTCGGAGACGTAGTCCAGACCGGCGGCGGTCATCGCCATCAGGGCGGGGGTGCGGGTGTAGATCGGCACCACCCCGGTGCCGAGCTCGATCCGCGAGGTGCGCGCGGCGAGGAAGCCCAACTGGCTGATCGCGTCATAGGAGTAGGCCTCGGGCACCAGCGCGATGCCGACACCGATCTTCTCGAGTTCGACGACCTCTTCGACCGCCTCGAGGAACCCGCCCGCATAGTTGAGAAAGATGCCTGTGCGCATGGCCTAGTTCTACCGCCTCAGGGTTTGAGGAGCGCCTCAGGGTTTGAGAAGAGCGACGACCTTGTTCTCCAGATCCACCGGATCATCGGCGAAGGGATCCATCAGCTCGGTCTTCGGCAGTACCGCCTCGGGATCGGCGAAGGCGCGATAAGTGCCTTTGTCCTTCTCGCTGGCGAGCATGTGCAGGAAGTAACCCGTCATCAGCGACCGCACGATCCGCTGGGTGCTCTTGTCGGCGCCGGGCAGCCCAACGGCCGTCGCGAGGCGCCTGCCTTCGACCAGCCCGCCTGCCTTCGTCTTCGACGTGGTCCGCAGCGTCGCCGGCTTCCAGGCGCGGGCCAGTTCCACGGCATTGGATCGCAGGGCCATCGGGTCGCCGGGATCGGTGAGGATCAGGCCCGGCACCGTCAGTCCTGCGGCCGGCTTCTCGGCGGGCGGGCTGCTGACCAACGGGTAGGCCGCGACGACAGCCCTGGGCTTGTTCGGCATGCCTGCGGCGGCGAACACCGCCGCAGAGGCGCCGAATCCGTGGCCGGCGAGGCCGAGCTTGCCGGGGTGCACGCTGATGTCGCCGCCGCCGAGCCGCACACCGGCGATGATGTCCAGCGCCGTGCCCATGTCGTAGGCGAGCGTCAGCACCGACGGCGCCAGCGACGTCTCGGTGTTGGGCGCCGCCGCGACGATGCCCCACGACGCGAGGTGCTCCAGCGTTCCGCGGTACCGCTCGGCGGATGTGATCCAGTCGTGGCCGAACGCCACGCCCGGCAGGTTCTTCCCGCTCGCCGGGGTGTAGACGATGCCGGGCAGACCGGCAAAGGCCAGGTCACCGCAGAGAACCTTGTGCGGCCCGCGGCGTGTCAACGCGTTGAAGAGCTTCTTCGTGCTGGCCACCCGACGACCGTATCCCACCCGGCAGACGGTGTCGTCTGCCGTACCCTGGATGCCTATGTGTGGAATCGTCGGCTACGTGGGGCAGCGCCCCGCCTGCGAGATCGTCGTCGACGCGCTGCGGCGGATGGAGTACCGCGGGTACGACTCCTCGGGAGTGGCGTTGCTCGACGGTCACGGCGGGCTGACGGTGCAGCGCAAGGCGGGCCGGTTGGCCAACCTGGAGTCCGCGTTGGCCGAGCAGAGCAGCGAGGATCTGGTCGGGTCGACGGGTCTGGGACACACCCGCTGGGCGACGCACGGCCGGCCGACGGACCGCAACGCCCATCCGCATCGCGACGCCACCGGCAAGGTCGCGGTCGTGCACAACGGCATCATCGAGAACTTCTCGGTCCTGCGCGCCGAGCTGGAAGCCGCCGGGGTCGAGTTCGCCAGCGACACCGACACCGAGGTGGCCGTGCACCTGGTCGCCCGCGAGTACGACTCGGGCGAGCACGCCGGTGACTTCCCGGCCTCGGTGCTGGCGGTGCTGCGCCGGTTGGAGGGCCATTTCACGCTGGTGTTCGCCCACGCCGATGATCCGGGCACGATCGTGGCGGCCCGGCGGTCCACGCCGCTGGTGGTCGGTGTCGGGGATGGCGAGATGTTCGTCGGCTCCGATGTCGCGGCGTTCATCGAGCACACCCGCGACGCGGTCGAGCTCGGGCAGGACCAGGCCGTCGTGGTGACTGCCGACGGCTATCGGATCACCGACTTCGCCGGCAACGACACCCAGGATTTCCAAGCCTTCCACATCGACTGGGACACCTCGGCCGCTGAGAAGGGCGGCTACGACTACTTCATGCTCAAAGAGATCGCCGAACAGCCCGCGGCGGTGTCCGACACGCTGCTGGGCCATTTCGCCGACAACCGCATCGTGCTCGACGAGCAGCGCCTCTCCGATCAGGAACTGCGCGACATCGACAAGGTCTTCGTGGTCGCCTGCGGCACCGCCTATCACTCCGGGCTGCTGGCCAAATACGCGATCGAGCACTGGACCCGGCTGCCTGTCGAGGTCGAGCTGGCCAGCGAGTTCCGCTACCGCGATCCCGTGCTGGACAGCCACACCCTGGTGGTGGCGATCTCGCAGTCCGGGGAGACCGCGGACACGCTCGAGGCGGTACGTCACGCCAAGGAGCAGAAGGCCAAGGTGCTGGCGGTGTGCAACACCAACGGCAGCCAGATCCCGCGCGAATGCGACGCGGTGCTCTACACCCGCGCAGGCCCGGAGGTCGGGGTCGCCTCGACCAAGACGTTCCTGGCCCAGATCGCGGCGAACTATCTCGTCGGTCTCGCGCTCGCGCAGGCGCGCGGCACCAAGTACCCCGACGAGGTGGCGCGCGAGTACCGCGAACTGGAGGCCATGCCCGAGCTGATCTCGCGGGTGCTGGCCACCAGCGAGCCGGTCTCTGCGCTGGCCACGCGGTTCGCCTCGGCGCAGACGGTGCTGTTCCTGGGCCGCCACGTCGGCTACCCGGTGGCGCTCGAAGGTGCGCTCAAGCTCAAGGAGCTGGCCTACATGCATGCCGAGGGCTTTGCCGCCGGTGAGCTCAAGCACGGCCCGATCGCGCTGATCGAAGACGATCTCCCGGTCATCGTGGTCATGCCGTCGCCGAAGAATTCTCCGACGCTGCACTCCAAGCTGCTGTCGAACATCCGCGAGATCCAGGCCCGCGGCGCGGTCACGATCGTCATCGCCGAGGAGGGCGACGACACCGTGGCGCCCTACGCCGACCATCTGATCGAGATCCCGGCCGTCTCCACGCTGATGCAACCGCTGCTCTCGACCATCCCGATGCAGCTGTTCTCCGCCGGAGTGGCCCAGGCCCGCGGCTACGACGTCGACAAGCCGCGCAACCTCGCGAAGTCGGTTACCGTCGAGTAACCTTCTGACCAGCGCGATTATGACTCTCGTGTCAATTTAAGGAAGAATTAAGGGCGCTCTGTTAACGCTGCCCTCCCCGGGGCCGATAAACGAGTAACAGCCGTTCTGCAAGCAGCGGCCGCCGGTGCCACGCGCCCGGTGTACGACGGAATTTCCCGTCACTGCGGCCCACTGCCGCATGAGATACAGACCCCCACGGTCCCGGTGACTGTGCGCTGGTGTCTGTCCGACCCTCGGGGGCACAGGATGAACGTGCACGAACATCAACGCGGCCGCTTCGTGGTCCGCCCGCAGCGCGACGACACGACGGTCATCCTGCACGTCGAGGGCGATCTCGACGTACTGACCGCACCTACCCTGGGCACTCACCTCGACGTCGCCCTCTCTGGTGCTCTGAAGATGTTGATCGTCGACATCACGAAAGTGGGCTTCCTGTCCTCGGCCGGCATCAGCATGCTGGTCGAGACCCACCGGCTCACCGAGCGCGCCGGCATCTCGCTGCGCGTGGTCGCCGAAGGGCCGGCGACCGCACGGCCGTTGCGCATGATGAACATCGACGAGATCATCGACCTCTACCCGACGTTGCCCGACGCGCTCAGCGGCACGAAACCGGAGTAGCTCACCACGTACCGTGGGGCCGATGCGGCACTACTACTCCGCCCAGCAGATCCGCGACGCCGAAGCACCACTACTCGCGTCGCTTCCCGACGGCGTGTTGATGCGGCGGGCGGCGTTCGGGCTGGCCACCGCGATCATCCGCGAGCTGGGCCGCGAATCAGGGTCCGTGGCCGGAAAGACCGTCTGTGCCGTGGTCGGCTCCGGGGACAACGGCGGTGACGCGTTGTGGGCCGCCACGTTCCTGCGCCGCCGCGGTGTCGGCGCGTCAGCGGTGCTGCTGAACCCCGACCGGGCGCACCCGGCCGCGCTCGCCGCGTTCCGTCGGGCGGGCGGACGGATCGTCGAAAAGGTGCCCACCGCAACCGATCTCGTGATCGACGGGGTGGTGGGCATCGGCGCCAGCGGGCCGCTGCGGCCCGCCGCCGCCGAGGTGTTCGCCAGTACCGACGCGCCCGTGGTGGCCGTCGACATCCCCAGCGGTGTCGACGTCGCGACCGGCACCGCCGACGGTCCGCACGTCACGGCGGCGATGACGGTGACGTTCGGTGGCGTCAAACCGGTGCACGCTCTCGGGCCGTGCGGCCGTGTCGAACTCGTCGACATCGGCCTCGACCTCCCCGAGGCGGACATTCGCGGCTTCGAGGCCGCCGACATTGCCGCCCGCTGGCCGGTGCCCGGCCGCACCGACGACAAGTACACCCAGGGTGTGACCGGCGTGATGGCCGGCTCCGCGACGTATCCGGGTGCGGCGATCCTGTGTACCGGGGCCGCCGTGGCAGCCCACTCCGGCATGGTGCGCTACGCGGGAACTGCTGCGGCCGAGGTCGTTTCGCATTGGCCGGAGGTGATCGGGACATCGGATTTCGCCACCGCCGGACGGGTGCAGGCGTGGGTCGTCGGCCCCGGTCTGGGTACCGACGCCGCCGGCGAGGCCGCGCTGGCCTTCGCGCTGGACACCGACCTGCCGGTGCTCGTCGATGCCGACGGGCTGACGATTCTGGCCGCCCATCCCGACCTGGTCGCCGGCCGACGAGCCCCGACCGTGCTGACGCCGCACGCCGGCGAGTTCGCCCGCCTTGCCGGCGGACCGCCGGGAGACGATCGCGTCGCGGCCACCCGCGAGCTGGCCGACCGGCTCGGAGTCACCGTCCTGCTCAAAGGCAACGTGACCGTCGTCGCCGAACCCGGAGGCCCGGTGTACCTCAACGTCGCAGGTCAGGCCTGGGCGGCCACCGCGGGCTCCGGCGACGTGCTCTCCGGTGTCATCGGGGCGCTGCTGGCCGCCGGACTGCCGCCCGTCGAGGCGGCCGCGGCGGGGGCGTTCGTGCACGCCCGCGCCGCCGACCTCGCCGCCCGTGATCCCGGACCGGCACCGGTACCGACGTCGTCATCGCGCATCCTCGCTCATCTGCGAACGGCACTCGGCTCGATCCTCTAGAAAGGATCACATGCCCAACGTCTCGCGCCACTCCTCGCTGACCCCCGCGTACTGCGGCCGCCTGTCCACCTCGCCCATCCCGGCCCTGCGACTGCCCGACGAGTCGATGGAGCCCGAACAGACCTATCGCTTCATCCACGACGAGCTGATGCTCGACGGCAGCTCCCGCCTGAACCTGGCCACCTTCGTCACCACGTGGATGGATCCCGAAGCGGGACGGCTGATGTCGGAGACGTTCGACAAGAACATGATCGACAAGGACGAGTATCCGGTCACCGCCGCGATCGAGCAGCGTTGCGTCTGCATGGTCGCCGATCTGTTCCACGCCGAGGACCTGCGCGACGACGACCCGTCCAGCGCGATCGGCGTGTCGACGGTCGGATCCAGTGAGGCGGTGATGCTCGCCGGTCTGGCGCTCAAGTGGCGGTGGCGTCAGAAGCTCGAGGCGGCCGGGCAGGACTGGAAGGGCCGTACACCGAATCTGGTGATGGGCTCCAACGTCCAGGTGGTGTGGGAGAAGTTCAGCCGCTACTTCGACGTGGAGGCGCGCTACCTGCCGATGGAGCACGGCCGCTACGTGATCACCCCGGAGCAGGTGCTCGACGCCGTCGACGAGAACACCATCGGCGTGGTGGCGATCCTGGGCACCACGTTCACCGGCGAGCTGGAACCCGTCGGCGACATCTGCGCGGCTCTCGACTCGCTCGCCTCCGAGAAGGGCCTCGACATCCCGGTGCACGTCGACGCGGCCAGCGGCGGCTTCGTGGTGCCGTTCGTGCACCCGGACCTGGTGTGGGACTTCCGGCTGCCGCGAGTGGTGTCGATCAACGTCAGCGGGCACAAGTACGGGCTGACCTATCCCGGCATCGGCTTCGTGGTGTGGCGCAACGCCGAGCATCTGCCCGAGGAGCTGGTGTTCCGGGTCAACTACCTGGGCGGGGACATGCCGACGTTCACGCTGAACTTCTCCCGGCCCGGTAACCAGGTCGTCGGGCAGTACTACAACTTCCTGCGGCTGGGCCGAGATGGCTACACCACGGTGATGCACTGCCTGTCGGACACCGCGCAGTGGCTGGCGCGGGAGCTGGCCGGGATGGATGTTTTCGAGGTGATCTCCGACGGATCGGCGATCCCGGTCGTGGCGTTCACGCTGGTGAAGGGCACCAAGTACACGGTGTTCGACGTGTCGGCGCTGCTGCGCAGCTACGGCTGGCAGGTGCCGGCCTACACGATGCCCGACGACGCCACCGACGTCGCAGTACTGCGCATCGTGGTGCGTGAGGGATTCTCTGCGAACCTGGCCCGTGCGCTGCGCGACGACATCGTCGAGGTGCTCGGCAAGCTCGACAAGACCGGTGTGGGCGGGTTCTCCGACGAGGCGCACTTCGCCCACTGACCCGCGTCCGACGGCGGCCTGGGACAATCGGCAGCGGTGATCAACGCACTGAACACGACCCAGCACGTGCCGACGGCGACCGTCGATCTCGATGCCGTCGCGCACAACATCTCCGTGCTGCGCGAACGCGCCGGCACGGCCGCCGTCATGGCCGTCGTCAAGGCCGACGGCTACGGGCACGGTGCGACCGCCGTCGGGCGTGCGGCGCTGAGCGCGGGGGCAGCCCAGCTGGGCGTGGCGACCGTCGACGAGGCGCTGGCCCTGCGCCGCGACGGCATCACGGCGCCGGTGCTCGCTTGGCTGCACACGCCCGGTATGGACTTCGCGCCCGCACTGTCGGCCGACGTCGAGGTCGCCGTCTCGTCGGTGCGGCAGGTCGAGGAGGTGCTGTCGGCGACCCGGCGGACCGGTCGCACCGCCACTGTGACCATCAAGGCCGACACGGGGCTGAGCCGCAACGGTGTCGCGCCTGCCGACTATCCAGCCGTCGTCACCGCACTACGCAACGCCGCGTCCGACGGTGCGGTGCGCGTCCGCGGTCTGATGTCGCACCTGGCGCACGGCGACAGCCCCGATCATCCGTTCAACAGCGTGCAGGCCCAGCGGCTCACCGACATGGCTGCGGCGGCGCGCGAGGCAGGGGTGCAGTTCGAGGTCGTGCACCTGAGCAATTCGCCTGCGGCGCTGACGCGGCCCGACCTGGCCTTCGACATGGTCCGGCCGGGTATTGCGGTCTACGGCCAGACACCGATCCCCGAGCAGGGGGACATGGGGTTGCGGCCGGCGATGACGTTGACGTGCCCGGTGGCGATGGTGCGCTCGATCCGCGCCGGCGACGGCGTCTCCTACGGGCACACCTGGGTCGCCGAGAAGGACACCACGGTCGCGTTGATCCCCGCCGGGTACGCCGACGGCGTGTTCCGGCCGCTGAGCAACCGGCTGTCGGTGCAGATCAACGGACGCCGCTACCCCAACGTCGGACGCATCTGCATGGACCAGTTCGTCGTCGACCTCGGGCCGGGTCCGGTCGAGGTGAGCGAGGGCGACGAGGCGATCCTGTTCGGTCCCGGCACGCGGGGTGAGCCGACGGCGCAGGACTGGGCGGACCTGCTGGGCACCATCAACTACGAGGTCGTCACCAGCCCGCGCGGCCGTATCACCCGGTCGTACCGCGGGGGCGGACGATGAGCCCGCGGGCCGGCTGGCTGGCCGGCGCGGCCGGGATCGCCGCCGTCGGGTCGGCGGCCGGTATCACCGCGGCGCGCTCGCTGCGGCGCCGCGTGACCGAGGACGATCCGCACCGGGACGAGGATTTCGAACTGCTCGACGTCGACCGCAGCACGGTCGTCACCACCCCGGACGGAGTACCGCTGGCGGTGCGTGAGGTCGGCCCGCAGGACGCGCCGCTCACGGTGGTGTTCGCCCACGGCTTCTCTCTTCGCATGGGCTCCTTCCACTTTCAGCGAGCCCGGCTGAGCGAGCAGTGGGGCGCGCAGGTCCGCATGGTGTTCTATGACCAGCGCGGCCACGGACAGTCCGGCGAGGCGTCGCCCGACACCTACACGGTGGAACAGTTGGGCCAGGACCTCGAGAGCGTGCTGGCGGTCATGGCGCCGCGTGGGCCGGTGGTGCTCGTCGGGCACTCGATGGGCGGCATGACGGTCCTGTCCCACGCTCGCCAGTACCCACAGCGCTATCCCACCCGCATCGTCGGCGCCGCAATCATCGCGTCGGCGGCCGAAGGGGTGTCCCGGTCGCCCCTCGGTGAGATCCTGAAAAACCCTGCGCTGGAAGCGGTTCAGTTCACCGCCCGCTATGCGCCCAAGACGGTTCACCGGTTCCGCGGCGCCGCGCGGTCGGTGATCGGACCCATCCTGCGGGCGGCGTCGTTCGGCGACGAGAAGATCAGCCCGAGCGTGGTGGCGTTCTCCGAGCGCATGATGCACGACACGCCGATCGCCACGCTGGTCGAATTCCTCCACGCGCTCGAGGTGCACGACGAGACCGCGGGCCTGGTCACGCTGCGCAAGGTGCCGACGCTGATCGCCTGCGGCGACCGGGATCTGCTGACGCCTGCCGAGTATTCGCGCGAGATGGCGGCGGCGCTGCCGAAGTCGGAGTTGGTGATCGTCGGCGGCGCAGGACATCTGGTGCAGTTGGAGCAGCCCGAGATCATCGACGACGCGCTGGTGCGGCTGGTCGAGCGCTCGACGCCGTCGAAGTTGGTGGCGATGACCCGGCGAGTGCGGGAGAGGGTGCGCAACAATGGCTGACTCGGGCGTGCAGCAACTTGCCAGCGCCGAGGACACCCTCGCGTTCGGGGCCGAGCTGGGGCGCGAACTGCGCGCCGGTGACCTGGTCGTGCTGTCCGGCCCGCTGGGTGCGGGAAAAACGGTGCTGGCCAAGGGAATCGCGCAGGGTATGGACGTGGAGGGGCCGGTGCTGTCGCCGACGTTCGTCCTGGCGCGCGTGCACCGGTCGCGTCAGTCCGAAGGGCCGGCGATGGTGCACGTCGATCTGTACCGCCTTCTGGACGAGAGCTCGGTCGATCTGCTCGCCGAACTCGACTCCCTGGACCTCGACACCGATCTCGACGATGCGGTCGTCGTCGTCGAATGGGGCGAGGGGGTCGCCGAGCGGCTGTCGGAGCGACACCTCGACATCCGGCTCGAGCGGACCGCGAACAGTGATGTGCGTACGGCGATGTGGCAGTGGAGCAGACCATGAGCAGGCTGGTGCTGGCCCTCGACACCGCCACTCCGGCCGTGACCGCCGGAGTGGTCCGGTTCGGCTCGGGAATCGAGATGCTCGCCGAACGCGTGACGGTCGATCCGCGCGCGCATGCGGAAACGTTGACGCCCAACATCGTCGGGGCGCTGGCGGACGCCGGTGTGGATGTGGGCGAACTGGACGCTGTGGTGGTCGGGTGCGGGCCGGGGCCGTTCACCGGGTTGCGCGTGGGCATGGCCAGCGCGGCGGCGTTCGGTCATGCTCTCGGGATTCCCGTGTACGGGGTGTGCAGCCTGGACGCGATCGCGGCGGGGACGACCGGTGAGGTGCTCGTGGTCACCGATGCGCGCCGGCGGGAGGTGTACTGGGCTCGGTACTGCGACGGGGTTCGCGTGGACGGGCCGGCGGTCAACGCTGCGACCGACGTGCCCGCCGGCGCGGCTGGGTTGGTTGGGGTGGCCGGATCGCCTGAGCATGCGGCGCTGTTCGATCTACCTCGGCTGGCGCCGGTGTCGCCGTCGGCGACGGGTCTGGTTGCGGCGGTGGCAGATTGGGATACCGAGCCGGAGCCGTTGGTGCCGCTGTATCTGCGCAGACCCGACGCGAAGCCGTCGGCGGTGAAGCGATGAACGTGGACTACTCGTCTCTGGTGGCCGCCGACGCGGCACGCTGCGCCGAACTCGAGGCGCAGCTGTTCGACGGGGACGATCCCTGGCCCGAACGTGCCTTTCTCGCCGAGATCGCGGCCAAGCACAACCAGTACGTGGCGGCGCGGGCCGACGACAAGCTCGTTGGGTACGCCGGTATCGCGCGGCTGGGCCGCTGCAAGCCGTTCGAGTACGAGGTGCACACGATCGCCGTCGACCCGGCGTATCAGGGCCACGGCATCGGCAGACAGATGTTGCGCCAGCTGCTCGACTACGCCGACGGCGGCGCGATCTTCCTGGAGGTGCGCACCGACAACGAGGCTGCGATCGCGCTGTACGAGAGCGAGGGGTTCACCCGAATCGGCCTGCGCAAGCGCTACTACCGCGTCAGTGGCGCGGACGCCTACTCGATGAAGCGGGAGCCGCGATGATCATCTTGGCGATCGAGAGTTCGTGCGACGAGACCGGTGTCGGTATCGCGGAACTGGGCGCCGACGGCGCGGTGACGCTGCTGGCTGACGAGGTCGCCTCCAGTGTCGACGAGCACGCCCGATTCGGGGGCGTGGTGCCCGAGATCGCATCTCGGGCGCACCTGGAGGCGCTGGGCCCGACGATGCGTCGCGCCCTGCAGGTGGCCGGCATCGATCGGCCGGATGTGGTGGCGGCGACGATCGGGCCGGGTCTGGCGGGTGCGCTGCTGGTGGGCGTGGCGGCGGCGAAGGCGTACGCGGCGGCATGGCAGGTGCCGTTCTATGCGGTCAATCACCTCGGCGGTCACCTCGCAGCCGATGTCTACGATCACGGCCCGCTGCCGGAGAGCATCGGGCTGCTGGTGTCCGGCGGACACACCAACCTGCTGCATGTGCGATCCCTCGGTGAGCCGATCGTGGAGCTGGGTTCGACGGTGGACGACGCGGCGGGGGAGGCCTACGACAAGGTGGCGCGGTTGCTGGGCCTGGGGTATCCGGGTGGCCGGGTCCTCGACGAGCTCGCGCGCGAGGGGGATCCTGCTGCGATCACCTTCCCCCGAGGGATGACGGGACCCCGGGATGACCGCTACGCGTTCAGCTTCTCGGGTCTCAAGACCGCGGTCGCGCGGTATGTGGAGAGTCACCCGGACGCCGTGCAGGCTGATATCGCGGCGGGCTTTCAGGAGGCGGTCGCCGATGTGTTGACGGCGAAGGCGGTGCGCGCAGCCGATGAGCTGGGGGTGTCGACGCTGCTGATTGCCGGGGGAGTGGCGGCGAACTCGCGGCTGCGTGAGCTGGCCGAGGAGCGCTGTGCGGCAGCTGGTTTGACGTTGCGGGTGCCGCGTCCGCGGTTGTGTACGGACAACGGGGCGATGATCGCGTCGTTCGCGGCGCACCTGATCGCGGCGGGAGCGGAGCCGTCACCACTCGATGTTGCCAGCGATCCCGGACTGCCGGTGGTGCAGGGGCAGGTCGCGTGAGTGATCGTTCGGCTATCACCGAATTGCTGTACCGCTATGCCGAATTGATCGACGCGGGCGACTTCGACGGCGTCGGCCGGCTGTTGGGGAGGGGCAACTTCATGGGTGTCGCCGGCAGCGAGGCGATCGCGGCCCTGTTCGCTGCGACGACCCGTCGTTTTCCCGATCACGGCAACACCCCGCGCACCCGTCATCTCGTCCTCAATCCCATCGTCGATGTCGGCGGCGACACTGCGGCCGCGCGATCCACGTTCTGCGTCGTCCAGCAGACGGATACCGTTGCGCTGCAGCCGATCGTCGTGGGCCGGTACGCCGACACCTTCGCTCGCGACGACCACGGCTGGTTCTTCACGCAACGCACCGTCGACGTCGAGATGATCGGTGACGTGTCGGACCACCTGCTCATGAATCCCGACCAGCTGCGCTAGAACGGCGGCGGGTCATCGCCGGTGCATCCGGTGGGTGGCGCGTTGTAGGCGTCCGAGTTGTGTTGTGGCGGCTCCATTTCGACGCGTTCGCGGTGGTTGAGTTCGCGTTCTCGGTGGATGTAGGCGAGGTGGTTCTGGGTGCGGCTGCGGCCGCGGGTGGGCATCATGAGGTGGCGGCCCGGGGTGGGTCGCTGCGTGGTGGTGGTGGTCGCCGGTGGTGGTCCGGTGCGGGTGTTCCAGGAGGGGAACAGCAGCCCTGAGAGCGGCGCGGTGGTGTAGGCGTGGCCGGTCGGGCTGATCAGGTGCAGGCGCCCGTCGGGGGTTTGGCGTTCGGTCCACCCCTCCCAAAAGGTTTTCAGTAAATGATGCTGGCGGCAATAGCATTTCGTGTTCGCCGGATGCGTCGCACCGGCCGGGTAGGGCACGGTGTGGTCGATGTCGGCGTGGGTGGCGGGTCGGTCGCAGCCGGGGAAGCGGCACGTCAGATCCCGGGCGCGGACGAAGCGGTCCAGCGCGGCGGAGGGTCGGTAGCCGTCGGTGGCCAGGCCCTCGTTGGCGCCGACGAAACGGACTGTCGCGCCGTGAGCGATCAGTTCGGCCAGCAGCGGTGCGGGCACGATGCCCCCGCCGGGGCCCACGATCAGCGCCGCGCGCTGGGACTGTGTAGCGGCGGACTCAACCGGCGTTGCGACGACGGGCTCAGGCTCGACGGGCTCAGCCTCAACGGGCTCAGGCTCGACGGGCTCGACGGGCGCGGTGTTTCGTGGCGTGTAGGCGGACTTGGGTGTTTCGCCGTGCAGCTGCGGATCGGGTTGAACGTCGAGGGTGGCCTGGTCGGCGATCACGGTGATCGTGATGGCCGAGGCGCGCCCGTCATCCACCCGCGCGGCGGCGCAGTCGGGGCGCCCGCAGCGGCACGTCAACGCGGTGGCGCCGGCGGCGATCGCCCCGACCGAGTCCGCGCGTTTCTGATCCAGCGTGCGCGGATCGAACTCACACACCGAAGCGATCATCATCGCCAGCCGGGACGCCAGCAGCGCCGCATCCGAGGCAGCCAACTGCCCGTACACGCTGGTGACGCCATCAGCATCGCTGCGATCGCCGATGGTGAACGACCGATCCCGCGACCGGGTGCGCACCCGGCGCACCGCATCCGGATCGTAGGTCTCGATCCACACATCGATAGCGGCCTCGAGCTTTTTCTGCGACAACACCCCCCACCCCGCCACAGCGTCGACGAAATGCCCATCGAGCAGCCGCAAAGTGGCGGGGTCGAGGACCAGCGCGGTGCGGGACACGATCGTCTTGACCATGTCCATCGTCACCTGCCCGTCGGCCAGCAGGGCCCCCACGCCGGGGAACCGGTCACGCAGCGCCAGCGCTAGGTCCATCAGCGTCGACGCCCGCCCGGGGCCCATCCCCAAGGCACAGCCGATCTCGGCGGCGGTGGCGTCCCAGTCCGCGCACACCCACCGCTCCCGCTCCGGGCAGCGGCGCCGCCGCCACAGCTCCGCGATCGCGGCCAGCGTGACCGCTTCGGCGCGGGCGGCAGCGGCCGTGGAGCTGGTCATCACCTCGACCAGCTCCGCGTCTGCCACCCGCACCATATCGAACACATGTACGAATCTACCGACTGTCAAGCCGGCCGGGTGCCGCAAAATCCCAGCCTGTGGATAACTCGAAGCCTGGGGATGAATCCGGTGCCGTTCGCCCGGGGCGTACACGAGAACCCCGACCTTGAGCACCTAGCACTCTCATGTATAGAGTGCTAGGCGGCAGTCGGTTCAAACCCTGTGTCGGCACCCGCGACGACGGCGCGAGGGCGGTCACCGACCGCCGTGTACGCACACCTACATCAAGAGTGAAGGGGCTCCAATCGTGGCAGTCAACATCAAGCCACTCGAGGACAAGATCCTCGTTCAGGCCAACGAGGCCGAGACCACGACCGCTTCCGGTCTGGTCATCCCCGACACCGCCAAGGAGAAGCCGCAGGAAGGCACCGTCGTCGCAGTTGGCCCCGGCCGCTGGGATGAGGATGGCGAGAAGCGGATTCCTCTGGACGTGTCTGAGGGCGACGTGGTCATCTACAGCAAGTACGGCGGCACCGAGATCAAGTACGGCGGCGAGGAGTACCTGATCCTCTCGGCCCGCGACGTGCTGGCTGTCGTCTCCAAGTAAGCGAATCGTGTTCCGCCCCGGACATACCCGCACACGCGAGGTGATGTCCGGGGCGGTGCGCGTCATACCCGCCTTGAGGGAAAGAAACTTATGAGCAAGCAAATTGAGTTCAACGAGACCGCGCGCCGCGCCATGGAGGTCGGCGTCGACAAGCTCGCCGACGCGGTGAAGGTGACGCTGGGCCCGCGCGGCCGCCACGTCGTGCTCGCCAAAGCTTTCGGTGGCCCCACGGTCACCAACGACGGCGTGACCATCGCCCGTGACATCGACCTCGAGGATCCGTTCGAGAATCTCGGCGCCCAGCTCGTCAAGTCGGTCGCCACCAAGACCAACGACGTCGCCGGCGACGGCACCACCACCGCGACCGTGCTGGCCCAGGCCATGGTGAAGGCCGGTCTGCGCAACGTGGCGGCGGGCGCCAACCCGATCGCACTCGGCTCGGGTATCAGCAAGGCTGCAGACGCTGCGTCTGAGGCGCTGCTGGCTGCGGCCACCCCGGTCGCCGACAAGACGGCCATCGCACAGGTGGCCACCGTGTCCTCGCGCGACGAGTTGGTCGGCGAGCTGGTCGGCGAGGCCATGACCAAGGTGGGCACCGACGGCGTCGTCACCGTCGAGGAGTCCTCGACGCTGAACACCGAGCTCGAGGTCACCGAGGGCGTCGGCTTCGACAAGGGCTTCATCTCGGCCTACTTCGTCACCGACTTCGACTCGCAGGAAGCGGTTCTCGAAGACGCGCTGGTGCTGCTGCACCGCGAGAAGGTCAGCTCGCTTCCCGACCTGCTTCCGCTGCTGGAGAAGGTCGCCGAGGCCGGCAAGCCGCTGCTGATCGTCGCCGAAGACGTTGAGGGCGAAGCGCTTTCGACGTTGGTCGTGAATGCGATCCGCAAGACGCTGAAGGCCGTCGCTGTCAAGGCGCCGTTCTTCGGTGATCGTCGCAAGGCCTTCCTCGACGACCTCGCGGTCGTCACCGGCGGCCAGGTCGTCAACCCCGACGTGGGCCTCGTGCTGCGTGACGTCGGCCTCGAGGTGCTCGGTACCGCGCGGCGTGTCGTCGTCAGCAAGGACAGCACGGTGATCGTCGACGGCGGCGGCACCCAGGACGCGATCGAGGGTCGTAAGGCGCAATTGCGTTCGGAGATCGAGGCTTCCGATTCCGACTGGGATCGGGAGAAGCTCGAGGAGCGGCTGGCCAAGCTGGCCGGCGGCGTCGCGGTCATCAAGGTCGGCGCGGCCACCGAGACCGATCTGAAGAAGCGCAAGGAAGCCGTCGAGGACGCCGTGGCCGCAGCCAAGGCTGCTGTCGAAGAGGGCATCGTCGTCGGTGGCGGGGCCGCGTTGGTGCAGGCTCGCAGCGCCGTGGAGAAGCTGCGTGGAGAGCTCCAGGGTGACGAGGCGCTGGGCGTCGGTGTGTTCGCCGCCGCGCTGTCCGCACCTCTGTACTGGATCGCCACCAACGCCGGGCTCGACGGCGCGGTCGTCGTCAGCAAAGTGGCGGAACTGCCTGCAGGGCAGGGCTTCAACGCCGCGACGTTGGAGTACGGCGACCTGATCGCCCAGGGCGTCGTCGATCCTGTCAAGGTGACCCGCTCCGCGGTCGTCAATGCCGCATCGGTGGCGCGCATGGTGCTGACCACCGAGACCGCGGTGGTCGACAAGCCGGCCGAGCCGGAAGCCGACGGTCATGGCCACAGCCATGGACACGGCCATCACCACCACTGAGTAGTGCAACAAGACACCCCCGGTCCGAATGGGCCGGGGGTGTTTTCGTATGAGGGTGAACGCCTTGCCGGCAGGCACACCCGTGTCACGGGATAGCGAGTGGCACCAGATCTTCGCGCACCTCACCGTGGGCGAACGCGCTCCACTGTGCACGAACCCGGACCGCCAACTCCTCGTCGACACCCTCGATGCCCAACATCGGTGCGTCTGACCATGTTTCGCGAGACCCCAGCAGTAGCGGGACCTCGATGCAGTGGCATGCCCCGAGGGGGCCGGGTGTCCAGTCGACGCGGTAGGTGTGCGCACGCCCACCGGCAGCGCGCCATGACGAGGCAAGGGCGAGCGCGGGGCCGCCGAACACCTGTCGCGTGAGTGCGCGCGCAGCCATTCGCGACGCTGCAGCCCCGACGGCACCCAGCCGGCGCAGGTGAGCGCCCCGCTTGTCGAGCATCACGAACGGCAGGGCGTCGTCCCTCGTGTAGCCGACCAGGATCTCGACCCGGGAGGCTGCCGCCAACCTCGACGAGGCCCCCATCGGGGTCTGGCCCACCGTCGGTGCCAACGCCATCTTGCCGATCACGCCGAACGGCGCGGCAGCGGTCAATGCCGCCACCTGCGCCTGCAGCAGCAACTCGATGTCCGCATCGCACGGCGCCACGCCCGACAGCCGCGCCGATGCCGCCTCACGCATCGCCGCAACCATGGCCGTTCGATCGACGCCCAGGATGCCGAGCGGAGCGCTCTGCAGAATCGCCCGGGAGAACAAGGCCTCCGTCTCCGGACACATCATCAGCGCCAGCGCCGAATAGCCACCCGCGGACTGACCGAACACCGTGACACGCCCAGGGTCACCGCCGAACGCGGTGATGTTGTCCTGCACCCACCGCAGCGCGGCGATCTGGTCGAGCAATCCCAGGTTGTCCCAACCCGCGTCGGCGAGGTTGAGGAAACCCAGAATTCCGAGCCGGTAGCTGACCCGCACGACGATCACGCGGCCCTCGCGCACGAGGGCGTCGGGGTCGTACTTGGCGGCCTCACCGCTCCCCGACACGTAGGCGCCGCCGTGGAACCACACCATCACCGGCAGACCGGTGGCGTCAGCGGGCGCGGTCACGCTCAAGACCTGGCACCGCTCGCTCATCTCGAGTTCGTCGATCACGGGTCCCGTGACGAACGCCAGCCGCGACGGCAGTTGCGGGCAGGCGGGGCCGCGCGCCGTCGCGTCGACGACATCGGTGGAGGCGGTGACGGGAACCGGCGGTGCGAATCGTTCGGCGCGCGCGTAGGGCACCCCGCGCGCCTGGATGAGCCCGTCGACCTCGTCGACCCGCAGTCGGCCGCTCGTCGCGGGAATCAGACGCGTGGCCACGCGTCCACCCTAGGTCGATGTGCCCACACTCACCCTGGCAGACCCTGGTCAACGCGCCTGCCATGAGTAAAATAGGTTTTGCTCATGACCGAATCGGCTGAGCCAATTCGACCAACCAGGAGGGCACAGCCGTGGGCGCGCAGCCGAGCCAGCGCGGGCTTCTGAGCCGCATCGTGCGGGAGACCGACCCGCCGACCGGCGCCATGCCGCGGCTCCCGGCGTCACGGGCCGAGATCGACGAGGCGTACTACGAGCGCGTGGGCGAGGTGCTCGACCTCGCGGGCAACATCGGCGCCATCCTGATGGCGTCCGGAACGCCCGCCACCGCGACGATGGACCAGGTCACCGCGATCACTTCGGCCTACGGTGTCGAACGCTGCGAAGTCGACGTCATCAACACCACGATCCACATCGCCGCCTATCGCGGCCCGTCGTCGCCGGTCAGCACCCTGCACATCGTGCAGTCGCGATCCATCGACTTCAGCCGGCTGGCCGCCGTCGACCGGTTGATCACCAAGATCCGCGCCGGTGAGATCTCACCGACCGATGCTCGCGCCGAACTCGACGAGATCATCGTCGCCCCGCACCCGTACCGCCGGTGGATTGCCACTCTGGCGTGGGGTGCGCTGGCCTTCGCGACCGCTGGCACGCTCGGCGCGGGCTGGCTCGGCTGCGTGGTCAGCGCCTTGAGCACCATGACCATCGACCGGGTGAACCGGCGTCTCAACCGGCATGGCCTACCGTTCTTCTTCCAGTACGCCGTCGGCGGGATGATCGCCGCCGCGCCGCCGATCATCCTCTACTGGCTCAGCCCCCGACTGGGTCTGCACTTCGAGCCGAGCATCGCCATCGCCGCCGGCCTCGTCGTGCTGCTCGCCGGGTTGTCGCTGGTGGGGTCGGTCGGCGACGTCATCAGCGGCGCCCCGGTCACCGCCGCCGGACGCTTCTTCGAGCTGGTGATGATGACGGGAGCGACGATCGCCGGTGTGGCACTGGTGCTGCATCTGGCCAACCGCTTCGGCGCACCGTTCGTCGCCATCGACGCGCACTCACCGCCTGCCATCGCCGAATTCCCGGCCCGCGTCGCATTCGGCGCGGCGAGCGCTGCGGCCTACGCGCTGGCCTGCTACGCCGAACGCTCGGCGGCCATCGCTGCCGCTTTCGGCGGTGCGGCGGGCACCATCGCGTTCCTGCTCGCCCAAGGCGCCGGCCTGGGGGCTGTGGTGGCGTCGTTCGTCGCGGCCGTGCCGATCGGGCTGGTCGGCCGGTTGATGGAACGTCGCAACCTGGCACCGCCGATGGTCGTCTCGATCGCCGGCATCGTCCCGCTGCTGCCGGGTCTGGCGTTGCTGCACGGCATCTACGCCATCCTCAACGACCAGAGCGCCGTGGGCTTCGCGTCTGTGCTGGGCGCATTCGCCATCGGAACCGCGCTCGCAGCAGGCGTGACTCTGGGCGAGTGGAGTTCGTGGAAGGTCCGCCGGCGACGGCTGCAGGCACGGCGCACGAACCGCAGTCTGAAGCTGCCGGGACGCTCACCGCTGAGCTCTGCGGACTGAGTGGCCTCCCGATCAGGCGGAGCGGCGAATGCCTCGCTTGAGCAGGAGTTCGCGCTCGGACTCGCTCAAGCCGCCCCAGATGCCGTAGGGCTCACCCACTGCAAGCGCGTGTGACCGGCACTGAGTGATCACGGGGCAACTACGGCACATCTCCTTGGCGCGCATCTCGCGCTGGGCGCGAGCGCGGCCACGCTCGCCGTCGGGATGGAAGAACATCGCGGAATCGACACCCCGGCAAAGACCTTGCATCTGCCAGTCCCAGATGTCGGCATTCGGACCGGGAAGCTGCTGCGGCTGTGGCACTGCGAAACCCCTCTCTGCGCATCCCATTTGTGAAATCCCGTGGGTGCGTCAGTCGTGGAAATGATCCGAGCACAGTCGCCGATGACCACTCGTGCACACAACGTAGAAGGGCTTCGGATTTTCCGTCAATAGCCTCCCCTGTGCGAAAGTGCATACGCCGCAGGCGAGATTTAACATCGCGTTCATCGGTGCGACTTCGTCGCAACGAAGGAGGTGATAAACGCTCGCTCGTCACCGCCCATTTCGGTGTCATTTCTCCCGGTCAGTAAATATCCCGCTCCGAGAACGGAACTCGACACCCGTCGACCAGTTTTCCTGTTCGTAACACGGCAAGCATGAACTGTTAACTGACGGTCGCAACAGATCCGCCGGAGTTGATAGCGTCTGCTCTCGACATGGGTGAGGCAGCGTTCGGCAGCAATCCCGGTGCGTGGCCGCTCGCCGCTGAGAGCACCCCTGAGGGGCTGTGGCTGCGGGCCGTGGCCGCCGGCGGCCAGGGGCGCTACGCCGCTGCCGAGGCGGACCTGGACCGGCTGCTGCGCGCCGTGGACCGCGGGCCGCTCGCTTCGCTGGCGCTCAGCACGCGGGCCTCCTTTCTGCGTCAGCTCGGCTGGCACGACCGCGCCCGCTCGTTCGACGGTGCGGCATGGGCGCTCACGGGTGGAACCGGAGAAGCCGCCGCCGACGCACTGATCGGATTGGCTGCCGACGCGCTGGGTGTCGGTCGGTTCGCGGCGTCTGACCGAGCGTTGGCGCGGGCCGCCGATCTCGTCTCCGCGTCGGAATCAACGCGGCTGCCGGTCCGGCTCGCGTGGGTGTCGGCCGAGCTGGCGATGGCCCGCGCTGACGGCTCCGCCCTCGAGCACGCCGAGCGGGGCGTCGAGTTGGCCGCGCACACGCCGTCCGTGCGGCACCGGGTCAAGTCCCTGCTCGTGCGCGCCGCGGCGCAGTGTGCGGCCGGAGCTCTCGAGGCTGCCCGCACAGACGGCGATCGCGTGCTGACACAGACCGGCGAGCACGGCCTGATTCCGCTGCGGTGGGCGGCCGCCTCACTGCTGGCGGGCATCGGGAGCGCACAGTGCTCGGCGGCGGAGATCACGGACATCCGCGACAGTTGCGCCGAAACCGTGATCAGACGAGGCGGCGTGTGGCGCTCGCGCTAACGGGGTTGCACCGCAAGTGGTCGTTATTGTTTAGCTGAGCCACACAACTGACACCTCCGAATCCGGTGTCCCCGACGTAACGCTGGAGAGCCTGCTCACGATGACAATTTCGGGAGAACGTCTCGATGCTGTCGTGGCAGAAGCCATCGCCGGCAACCGGGATGCACTCCGGGAGGTGCTGGAGACCATCCGCCCCCTCGTCGTCCGCTACTGCCGGGCGCGCGTGGGAACAGCGGAACGCAGCGGTCTGTCAGCTGATGACGTTGCTCAGGAGGTGTGCTTGGCTGCCATCACGGCGCTGCCGCGGTACAAGGATCAGGGACGACCGTTTCTGGCCTTCGTGTACGGCATCGCAGCGCACAAGGTTGCCGACGCACATCGGGCCGCCGGACGTAACAAGGCGGACCCGATGGAGGTGGTGCCGGAACGGTTCTCCGGTGAGGCCGGTCCCGAGCAGATGGCGATCGACTCCGAGTCGTCGGCCAGGATGAGTGCCCTCCTGCAGATCCTTCCCGAGAAGCAGCGCGAGATCCTGATCCTTCGGGTGGTCGTCGGCATGAGCGCCGAGGAGACCGCCGAAGCGGTGGGCAGCACGGCCGGCGCGGTCCGAGTGGCCCAGCATCGCGCGCTGTCCCGATTGAAGACGGAGATCATGGCGACGGGACGAGGCCATGCCTGATTTCGGACGCTGGAACAACGGCGGCGGTGATCCGTCGCTGAACGAGATCAACCGCACCGACCAGTTCCTCGACGCGCTGGCCGGGCAGCAACCCGTGTACGCGACCGATCGCGGTGAAGCGGAATTGAGCCAGTTGCTGGCGAGCTGGCGCGACGACGTCCGCGAAACACCGATGAACGATGTCCTCAGCCTGCAGGACGCCGCCGCGGCGCTTGATCGCGTGGCATCTCCCGGGCGACGGCGGCGGGTATCGCTGGCCGTGGTCGGTTCGGCGGCGGCTGCGGTGCTCTGCCTGGGTGGATTCGGTGCTGTGATCGCCGGCTCCGGCCCGGGCGATGCCCTCTACGGGTTGCGCACCGTGCTGTTCGGCGAGCAGGCGCAGACGCGCGACGACGCGGTGGCGCTCGCCGCGCAGACCGAGATGCAGCAGGTGCAGAAGCTGATCGAGCAGGGGGACTGGCAGGGGGCGCAAGCCAAGCTGCAGGCGGTGACGACGACCGTCGCGACGGTCGGTGACGATCAGCGCAAGGCCGAGCTGGTGTCCCAGTGGCAGGAGCTGACCGTCAAGGTCGAGGCGCAGAATCCCGCCGCGACCGTGCCGCCGGGTGCGCCGCTGCCTACCTTCCCCGTGGTGAGTGTCGATCCGAACGCGGTCCTCCCGACCTCACCGTCGGACACGTCGTCGGCGACCTCTCCGGCGGACACCACGTCGGTGACGACTTCGGTCACGTCGTCTCCGGCACCGACCGAGACCACCACCTCGGGTGAGGTCCCGTCGTCGAGTGCTGCGACCACGTCTGTGACGGCACCGTCGTCATCGGCACCGTCGTCGTCACTGGAGGCGACCCCGTCGAGCACGCCCGCGCCGACCACGACGGCTCCGCGCACGACCACTCGCACCACCACGGAGGCGCCGTCGACCTCGACCTCAGCCGCCGTGGCACCGACCACGACGACATCGGTGGTGGTTCAGCAATCGACGACCACCGCGGCACCTCGGGTCACCACGGCAGTGCCGACATCGGTGCCGACATCGGCAGAGCCGGTGAGCACGACCGCGCCGGTCGTCGCCGTTCCGAGCGCTCCGGCGGTGGTGGAGCCTGCAGCCCCGACCACGACGACGATCCTGCCTGTGGTGCCGGTGCTACCTGTCGTGCCGGGGGCGCCCCGCTGACGGGCGGGCGATTGCGCTCTCAGCGATACCCGTCGGACTCCGAGGCCGCCTCGTTCAGCGACGCATCGGCGTAACCGCGGCAGTAATCCCAGGTGACGTAGGAGTCCGGCTCGGGGTCGTAGGCCGGTTCGTGCGGCCGGACGGTGCCGTCGACCAGCAGCTGCAACAGGTTGGCGCGCAGCATGTCCCAGTCGTGGTAGTGATCCTGCTGGCATTCGTCGCAGCAGACGACCAGGCCGCGAATTCCCTTGTGCGCCAACAGCGCTTCGTAGACAGCCAGGTCAGCCAGGTCGGCTTCCACGGCGGTGCGTTCCTGCGGATCCAGCGGCTGCCCCGGCTCGAGCGCATCAAGCGCAGCCGACGGATCGCTCGGGTCGTCGGCGAACGGGTCAGGCGGCAATCCTGGCGGCAGGTGGTCTCGCACGCCACAAGAGTACGCAGCCCCGCGGGTATCGCGCCAGCACTCCCGCGGCACGTCATGGCGGACACAAATGCCGAGCTTGATGCCGATAAGATGGGCTTTCAGGTCGCGTTCGTCTCTCGTGCGCTGGGCCTGTCCCGTGTCTGGTTACTGGAGGCTCCCATGTCGATCGCCGAGAGCAGCATTCCCCTGGCCATGCCGGTGCCCACCGGCGGCGATGATCCGACCAAGGTCGCCATGCTGGGACTCACGTTCGATGACGTCCTTCTGCTGCCCGCGGCCTCCGATGTGATCCCCGCCACTGCCGACACCTCCAGCCAGCTGACCCGCAAGATCCGGCTGAAGGTGCCGCTGGTCAGCTCCGCCATGGACACCGTCACGGAGTCGCGGATGGCGATCGCGATGGCGCGCGCCGGCGGCATGGGCGTGCTGCACCGCAACCTCCCCGCCGCCGAGCAGGCCTCCGCGGTGGAAACCGTCAAGCGGTCCGAGGCCGGCATGGTGACCGACCCCGTCACCTGCTCGCCGGACAACACGCTGGCCGAGGTCGATGCGATGTGCGCGCGGTTCCGCATCTCGGGTCTGCCGGTGGTCGACAACGCCGGGCAGCTGGTCGGCATCATCACCAACCGCGACATGCGGTTCGAGGTCGATCAGTCCAAGGCCGTCCGTGAAGTGATGACCAAGGCACCGTTGATCACCGCCCAGGAGGGTGTGTCGGCGGAGGCAGCGCTGGGGCTGTTGCGCCGCAACAAGATCGAGAAGCTGCCGATCGTCGACGGGAACGGCAAGCTGACCGGGCTGATCACGGTCAAGGACTTCGTCAAGACCGAGCAGTTCCCGCTGGCCACCAAGGACAGCGACGGTCGGCTGCTCGTCGGCGCGGCCGTCGGCGTCGGTGAGGACGCGTGGGCGCGTGCGATGACGCTGGCAGATGCCGGGGCGGATGTGCTGATCGTCGACACCGCGCACGCCCACAACCGCGGGGTGCTCGACATGGTGCACCGGCTCAAGGTCACCATCGGCGACCGCGTGGAGATCGTCGGCGGCAACGTGGCCACCCGTGCCGCTGCGGCCGCGCTCGTCGAGGCAGGCGCCGACGCGGTGAAGGTCGGCGTGGGGCCGGGCTCGATCTGCACCACGCGCGTGGTCGCCGGCGTCGGCGCCCCGCAGATCACGGCGATCCTCGAAGCGGTCGCCGCGTGCGCACCGCACGGTGTGCCGGTGATCGCCGACGGCGGACTGCAGTACTCCGGCGACATCGCCAAGGCGCTGGCCGCGGGCGCGTCGACGGCGATGCTGGGTTCGCTGCTGGCCGGCACCGCCGAATCTCCCGGAGATCTGATCTTCGTCAACGGCAAGCAGTTCAAGAGCTACCGCGGCATGGGCTCCCTGGGGGCGATGCAGGGGCGCGGCGCGGGCGGCAACCTGCGCGGCTCTTTTTCGAAGGACCGCTACTTCCAAGACGATGTGCTCTCGGAAGACAAGCTGGTGCCCGAGGGTATCGAGGGCCGGGTGCCGTTCCGCGGACCGTTGTCTCAGGTCATCCACCAGCTCGTCGGCGGTCTGCGTGCGGCCATGGGCTACACCGGCTCGGCCACCATCGAGCAGTTGCAGCAGGCGCAGTTCGTGCAGATCACCGCTGCGGGGCTCAAGGAGAGCCATCCCCACGACATCACGATGACGGTGGAAGCCCCCAACTACACCACCCGCTAGGGTCGTCGCGGGATCTACAGGGGAGTGGACAACATGCGAGACATGGTCGAGATCGGTATGGGCCGAACCGCGCGCCGTACCTACGAGCTCGGCGACATCAACATCGTGCCGTCACGGCGCACCCGGTCGTCCAAGGACGTCTCGACCGCCTGGCAGCTCGATGCCTACCGGTTCGAGATCCCGGTGCTCGCCCATCCGACCGATGCGCTGGTGTCTCCGGAGTTCGCCATCGAGCTCGGCCGCCTCGGCGGTCTGGGCATCCTCAACGGTGAGGGCCTGCTCGGCCGCCACGCCGATGTCGAGGCGCGCATCGCCGAGGTCGTCGACATCGCTGCCAAGGAGCCCGACCCGTCGGCGTCGGTTCGGCTGCTGCAGCAATTGCATTCGGCGCCAATCGATCTCGATCTGCTCGGCGCCGCGGTGGCGCGCATCCGGGAGGCGGGCGTCACCACTGCCGTGCGGGTCTCGCCGCAGAATGCCCAGGCGCTGACGCCGACGCTGGTGGCTGCCGGCATCGATCTGCTCGTCATCCAGGGCACGATCATCTCCGCTGAGCGCGTCGCGTCCGACGGCGAGCCGCTGAACCTCAAGACGTTCATCTCCGAGCTCGACGTGCCGGTGGTCGCCGGCGGCGTGCTCGACCACCGCACCGCGCTGCATCTGATGCGGACCGGGGCGGCCGGCGTGATCGTCGGGTACGGCTCGACGATGGGGGTGACGACGTCGGACGAGGTGCTCGGCATCAGTGTGCCGATGGCGACCGCGATCGCCGACGCCGCGGCCGCACGCCGGGAGTACCTCGACGAGACCGGCGGCCGGTACGTGCACGTCCTCGCCGACGGCGACATCCACACCTCGGGCGAACTGGCCAAGGCCATCGCCTGCGGCGCCGACGCCGTCGTGCTCGGCACCCCGCTGGCAGCGGCCGCGGAGGCGCTGGGCGGCGGCTGGTTCTGGCCGGCTGCGGCCGCCCACCCGTCCCTGCCGCGCGGTGCACTGCTGCAGGTCGCGGATGAAGAACGTCCGTCGCTCGAGCAGGTGTTGAACGGCCCGTCGGACGATCCGTTCGGCGCGCTGAACCTGGTCGGCGGTCTGCGGCGGTCCATGGCCAAGGCGGGGTACTGCGATCTCAAGGAATTTCAGAAGGTCGGCCTGACGGTCGGCGTCTGACCGAGACTGTCACTTTACAAATTAGGCCAACCTGTCTAGAAACTACTGGACGGTAAGTTCATAATGGACGTCATGAGGCCTGACTACGACGTCGTGATCATCGGTTCGGGGTTCGGTGGCAGCGTGAGCGCCCTACGACTCACCGAGAAGGGCTACAAGGTCCTCGTCCTGGAAGCGGGCAAACGCTACGAGGACCCCGACTTCGCCAAGACGTCGTGGAATCTGCGTCGCTTCCTGTGGGCGCCGCGATTCGGCATGTTCGGCATCCAGCGCATCCACCTGCTGAACAACGTGATGATCCTGGCCGGCGCCGGCGTGGGCGGCGGCTCGCTGAACTACGCCAACACGCTCTACGTGCCGCGGGAACCGTTCTTCAACGATCCGCAGTGGCGCGACATCACCGACTGGCGCTCCGAGCTGCTGCCCCACTACGACCAGGCGCAGCGGATGCTCGGCGTGGTCACCAACCCGACCGTCACCGACGCCGACCGCATCATGCAGGAAGTCGCCGAGGACATGGGCTGCCGCGACACCTGGGTGCCGACGCCGGTCGGAGTGTTCTTCGGCCCCGACGGCGAGAAGCGGCCCGGCCAGCTCCTGCCCGATCCGTACTTCGGTGGTGCCGGTCCGGCGCGCACCGGCTGCATCGAGTGCGGATCGTGCATGACGGGCTGCCGCTTCGGCGCCAAGAACACCCTGATCAAGAACTACCTCGGGCTGGCCGAGAAGGCCGGTGCGCACATCCAGCCGATGACGACGGTCACCGACTTCACCGAGCGCCCCGACGGCACATGGCAGGTCCGCACCGTGCGCACCGGCAGCTGGCTGCGGCGCACCCGCCGCACCTTCACCGCGAACCAGGTGATCGTCGCGGCCGGCACCTACGGCACCCAACGGCTGCTGTTCAAGATGCGCGACACCGGGCGGCTGCCGAAGCTCTCCGATCGTCTCGGGATGCTCACCCGCACGAACTCCGAGTCGATCGTCGGCGCAGGCCGACTTCGTGTCGCCGACGACCTGAACCTCACCCACGGCGTGGCGATCACGTCGTCGATCCATCCGACGTCCGATACGCATGTCGAACCGTGCCGGTACGGCAAGGGTTCCAATGCGATGGGTCTGTTGCAGACGCTGATGACCGACGGGGCAGGGCCCGAGGGCACCGATGTCCCGCGGTGGAAGCAGCTGGTGCGCACCGCCCGCGAGGATCCGAAGGGCACGATGCGGCTGCTCAATCCCCGCCGCTGGAGCGAGCGCACGATGATCGCGCTGGTCATGCAGAACCTGGACAACTCGATCACGACGTTCACCAAGCGCACCCCGTTCGGCTTCCACCGCTACCTCAGCAAGCAGGGTCACGGCGAGCCGAACCCGTCGTGGATTCCGGTGGGCAACGAGGTCACCCGCCGCATCGCCAAGAAGATCGACGGCGTGGCGGGCGGCACCTGGGGTGAGCTGTTCAACATCCCGCTCACCGCACACTTCCTCGGCGGCGCGGTCATCGGTGACAGCGCCGACCACGGTGTCATCGACGCCTACCACCGGGTGTGGAACTACCCGACGCTGTCGGTGGTCGACGGGGCGGCGATCTCCGCCAATCTCGGTGTCAATCCGTCACTTTCGATCACCGCGCAGGCTGAACGCGCCGCGTCGCTGTGGCCGAACAAGGGTGAGCAGGATCTGCGGCCCGCCCAAGGGCAGCCCTACCGGCGGCTCGACCCCATCGAGCCCGCGCGGCCCGTGGTGCCCGCGGGTGCGCCTGCGGCGCTGGACTGGGGGGTGAGCGCCGAGACGGTCAATCGGCGCGATCCCACCACCGCCGACGCGCAGGGCGCCTGACCTCCGAGCTGTCCCACTAGACTGTTCGGGTGGATTCTGCTGCTCCCCGCCCGGTGCTGGTGGTCGATTTCGGTGCCCAGTACGCCCAGCTCATCGCCCGGCGGGTGCGGGAGGCGCGGGTGTTCTCCGAAGTCATCCCGCACACCACGACCGTCGATGAGATCAAGGCGCGCAATCCGCGCGCAGTCGTCCTGTCCGGCGGGCCGGCCAGCGTGTACTCCGACGACGCGCCGCAACTCGACCCGGCGCTGTTCGATCTCGACATCCCGGTGTTCGGGATCTGCTACGGCTTCCAGGCGATGGCCCAGGCACTGGGCGGCACCGTCGCGCACACCGGCACCAGTGAATTCGGCCGCACCGAGCTGAATGTCGTCGGCGGAGAACTGCATTCGGATCTGCCGGACAGGCAGCCGGTGTGGATGAGCCACGGTGACGCCGTCACCGAGGCTCCCGCCGGATTCGACGTCGTCGCCACCAGTTCCGGTGCTCCTGTCGCTGCGTTCGAGAATCGGGCGCGTGGGCTGGCCGGTGTCCAGTACCACCCCGAGGTCATGCACAGTCCGCATGGCCAGCAGGTGCTCAGCCGGTTCCTGCACGAGTTCGCCGGCATCGATGCGACGTGGACGCCGGCCAACATCGCCGACGCCCTCGTCGAACAGGTCCGCACGCAGATCGGTGACGGACGGGCCATCTGCGGGCTGTCCGGCGGCGTGGACTCCGCGGTCGCAGCGGCGCTGGTCCAGCGAGCCGTCGGAGACCGGCTGACGTGCGTGTTCGTCGACCACGGCCTGCTGCGCGCCGGTGAGCGCGCCCAGGTGCAGCGGGACTTCGTCGCCGCCACCGGCGCCAACCTCGTCACGGTCGACGTGGCCGACCGTTTCCTGGAAGCACTGTCCGGGGTGACCAACCCGGAAGGCAAGCGCAAGATCATCGGCCGCGAATTCATCCGGGCGTTCGAAGGCGCCGTGCGGGATGCGTTGGGGGCGGCCGAAGGGGACGTCGAGTTCCTGGTCCAGGGCACGCTGTATCCCGACGTCGTGGAATCCGGTGGTGGCACCGGCACGGCGAACATCAAGAGCCACCACAACGTCGGTGGACTGCCGGGAGACCTGAAGTTCACGCTCGTCGAACCGCTGCGGCTGCTGTTCAAGGACGAGGTCCGTGCGGTCGGACGAGAACTCGGGCTGCCCGAGGACATCGTTGCGCGCCAACCCTTCCCGGGTCCCGGTCTGGGCATCCGGATCGTCGGCGAGGTCACCGCGGACCGCCTCGACACGCTGCGCCGCGCCGATGCCATCGCTCGCGAGGAGCTCACCTCGGCCGGTCTGGACCACCAGATCTGGCAGTGCCCGGTGGTACTTCTCGCCGACGTGCGATCGGTCGGGGTGCAGGGCGACGGCCGCACCTACGGCCATCCGATCGTTCTGCGGCCGGTGTCGAGCGAGGACGCCATGACCGCGGATTGGACCCGGGTGCCCTACGAGGTGCTGGAGCGGATCTCCACGCGCATCACCAACGAGGTGCGCGAAGTGAACCGAGTCGTGTTGGACATCACGAGCAAGCCTCCCGGCACGATCGAATGGGAGTGAGCACACCTACTCGCCCGGACCACTGCCGTCGGTGTCGGTCTTCTCGCTTTTCTCGATGAGATCCCCGAGCATTGTCGCGACCGTCGTCTCGACCGCGGACTCGACCGAAAACGCCAGTGTCGCACTGACTGCACTCACCGCCTGGGTCCGGAACCGCACCAGGGTGGTGATCAGTTCGGCGACGGTGACGTCATCCGGCATCGCGGCTCCGGGGTTGATCTTGTCGACCACCTCCTCGAGGCCGGCCTGCACCAGGATCGCGCTGATCTGATCGAGGAGCGGACTGACCTGCTCGTGGATGTCGATGAGCTTGTCGTACGCCACGCCGAATCGGTGGATCTCGGCGAGGACCTCGACCAGGGTCGGCCGCACCACCGTGGCGTGATCGCCGTCGACGCGGATGATGTCGAGGGCGACCATGCGGTCGAACGCGGCGTCGTCGCCGACGGTGTCGCGGGCCTCGGCGAGTGCCATCCGCTGCGGCTTCTCGGTGGCCCAGCTGCCCGCGATCGCGGACTCCAGACCCAGCATGTCCCCGATGTTCTTGCCCTGCTCCCACGCCGAGAGCATCTCGTTGACGTGGGCGATGTTGTAGCCGCGGTCGAGCAGCGACGTGATCAGTCGCAGCCGGGTCAGGTGGGTGTCGTTGAACAGCGCGATCCGGCCCACCCTCAACGGCGGGTGCAGCAGACCGCGGTCCCGGTAGACGCGGACATTGCGGGTCGTCGTCCCACCCAGCCGAGCCAGCTCGTCGATCCGGTACTCGCCGGATTCGGTGACACCGTGTGGATGCACCGCAGCGTCGAAAAGTTGCGACACCGCGGCTTCGACGACGTCACGCGAACCGCGGCGAAGACGTCGCAGGATCGTCGGGATCGGCCCGCTGGACCTCGGTTGGGACATCTCGGTCGGGAAGTTCGGTCAGGCGGTGGACGACACGGCGCGCACCTGCGCCCCGTGTGCCACCGCGGCATAGTCGTCGAACCGGAATTGGCGCATCTGTCGAAGATACTGTGTCGCCAGTCCCGGGTACATCGACGCATTGAAGCCGTCGGCGGTCAGATACCAACTGCTGCAGCCCGACATCCAGGTCGTCTTGGTCAACCGCTGCTGGATGGCGGCGTTGTACCGGCGCTGCACGTCGGCGCGCACGTCGAGGTACCGCAGGTTCTGCGCCAGGATCGTGGTGATACCGGCGACCGCGTAGTCGATCTGCCCCTCGATGTAGACCAGCAGCGAGTTGTGGCCGGGCCCGGAGTTCGGGCCGGTCATCAGGAACAGGTTGGGGTAGCCGTGCACGCTGGCGCTCTTGTGCGCCTCGGCATGTGCCGCCCAGTCCTGTTGGAGCGAGCGGCCCCCCAATCCGGTGACGGGGAACGGTGGGCCGGACAGGTGGACGTCATAACCGGTGGCGAACACGATCGCGTCGAGATGGTGTTCGATCCCGTCGCTGGTGCGGATACCGGCCGGGCTCAGCGTCGCGATCGGCCAGTCGATGAGTTTGCAGTTCTCCTTCTGCAGCGCGGTGTAGTAGTCGTTGGAGATCAGCATCCGCTTACATCCGGGAGTGAAGTCCGGGGTGAGCTGGCGGCGCAGCCACTTGTCCTTGATCCGCAGACGCAGATGCGCGCGACCCAACGCCGAGACCAATCCGGTCAGCGGGGTGTTCCACACCAGGGCGGCCGCGCACGCCTCGTGCCCCCAGAACAATGCCTGACGTGTGAGCTCCTGTGCGGCAGGGACTTTGGCGAACAGCTGCTGGACCGAATCGGGGATGCCGACATCGGGACGGGGCAGCACCCAGCCGGGGGTGCGTTGGAACACCTTGACGAAGGCGGCGTCCTTGACCAGTTCGGGAACGAGTTGCACGGCGCTGGCGCCGGTGCCGATCACGCCGATCCTCTTGCCGGTGACGTCGAAATCGTGGTCCCACGAGGCGCTGTGGATCTTGGTGCCCTTGTACGTCTCGATTCCGCGGATGTCAGGCAGGCTGTGATCGGCCAGCGGGCCCGATGCCATCACGACGGTGCGGGCGCAGATCTTCCTGCGGCCGTTCGTCGTTGCCGTCCACACTCCGGTGTCCTCGGCGAAGCTCAGGCCGGTGACCTCCGTACCGAATCGGATCAGCCGGCGCAGATCGTGCTGATCGGTGAGATCTCGGATGTGGTCTCGGATCTCGCCGCCGGACGGGTACATCCGCGACCAGGCCGGGTTACGGGCGAACGAGAACGAATACAGCATGGTCGGGATGTCGCAGGCCACCCCGGGGTAGGTGTTGTCACGCCAGGTTCCGCCGACGTCGTCGGCGCGTTCGACGATCGCGATGTCGTCGACTCCTGACTTCTTCAGCTTGATGGCTGCTCCCAGCCCGGTGAAACCGGCGCCGACGATCAGGGTGTCGTGGATGTGTGTCTGGGCCATGGGTCAGGCCGCCGGCTCGTGCGTGAGCTCCTTGAACCAGGAGGGGATGGGCCGCAACAGCATCTTCGGGTAGTAGTCGGACGCCCACACCAGGGGGTTGGCGAGCCAGTGGTAGGGGTTGCGGGGGTTGATCACTGCGCGTCCGTGATACTTGAGCAGCTGGTAGGTCGGTACCCGCCAGGTCTTCTCGCCGCGCTCACCCAGGGTCTGGAACCGCTTCATGGCGTTGTAGAGCTTTTCGGGCTGAAGGCCCATGTCGATGATGTTGTTGCGCATCCGGTTGAGCAGCGGGACGTACATGATCATGCCCATGATGAGAGCGGGGGAGGCGATGTTGCCGACGAACTGCACGATCAGACGGTGCAGGTCGCTGTGGCCGATCATGTCGAGCACCGCGAAATCGACGGCGATGTGGCGGGATTCGTCATTGTTGATCTTCTCGAACACCTGGTGGCAGACGGGGTCGTGCACCTCTTCGAGCAGGAACTTCAGCAGCGCCCCGTCGAGGGCCACCTCGAGCATCGGGATCACGGTGCCCAGGATCGACAGCGACATGTCGTCGGAGTAGGCGTCGAGCCAGTCGATGGCCAGCCGGATGTTGACGTTCGGTTCCGGCATCTCATCGCCGTCGAGCATGCCCCACCGCTTCATCAGCGCCAGTTCGGCATTGGCATGCCGCTGCTCCTCGGCATGGAAGTACCGGTAGATCTCGGCGATCGTCGGCGTGGGGGCCTTCTTGGCCAACGCGGCGAACCCGCGGGCTCCGACGTTCTCGATCCAGCACAGATCGGCCATGAACGCCTTGAGCTTGGGCCGCATCTCGTCGGTGATCGTCTCGGCGCCCGGTGCGTCCCAGTCGATGTCGGCCAGTGCCCACTGCCTGTCCTTGATCTTGGCGAGCATGGCGTCCATGTCCATCGTGGCGTGTGCCATCGGTGTCTCCTCCTAGGTGGTGACGCGGGTGATCAGGCCGGCGGCGCGGGTGTACACCGTCGGGGTGAAACGTTTGATGCCCCAGCCGATCCGGGCTTCGGGCTGCGGCATGCAGTACAGGCCGCCGCGATCGAGGGTGTCCAGGCAGGTGCGGGCCACCCGGTCGGGGGAGAAGCCGATCCAGCGCATCAGGTTGTCGGCGAGATGGGTGGAGGATTCGGAGATTCGGCCTGCGCTGACGATGTTGGTCTTGACGAACGTGGGGCACAGCGCCGTCACGGTGACGCCGGTGCCGGCGAGTTCGGCCGACAGCGTCTCCGACAGTGACAGCGTGCCCGCCTTGCTCACGTTGTAGGCCGCCATCCCCGGTGCGGCGCCGAAAGCGGCTGCGGAGGCGACGTTGACGATGCCTGCGGGGCGGCCGGCGTCGCGCAGGATCGGCGCGAAGACGTGGCAGCCGTGGATCGGGCCCCACAGGTTCACACTGAGCACCCACTTCCAGTCGGCGAGGTCGATCTCGCCGATCGAGGCGCCGCCGGCGCCGACACCGGCATTGTTGATGACGACGGTGGGTGCGCCATCGAAGAACGAGCGCGCCGCATCGGCGAGCCGGAACACGTCGTCGATGTCGGTCACGTCGCAGCGGACCGCCGATGCCTCGGTCCCGGTGCTGCGGAGTGTGTCGGCCGTGGCCGTGGCAGCGTCGAGATCGATGTCGCTGCACAGCACCCGGCCGCCGCGGCGAGCTAGCTCGGCGGCGAACGCAGCGCCGATACCGCTGCCCGCACCGGTGATCACCGCATCGGCACGGTGGCTGCGCCTGGTTCCGAAGACGATCATCTAGCCGGCCTGCTCGATCATGGGCTGGGTCAGGACATCGGCGATGAAGCCGGCGACGTCGCGCATCGCGGGCACCGCTTCGGGGGTGAGGCGGGGCAGGGCCTGGAAGACGTGGACCTGGTCGGGCCAGATCTGCAGGTGGGCTTCACCGCCGGCGACCCGAAGGTCTTCGGCGAGCGCGATCGCATCGGCGGCGAGCATCTCGGCGCCGCCGGCCTGGATCAGCGCGGGTGGCAGTGTCCGCCCTTGAGCCACATCGAGTTTCAGTCTGGGGTGAGTGTGTTCGATTCCCCGGCAATACAACTCGACTAGTCGAGCTGCGTCGCGAGAGCGGATCGCGGGGTCGGGGCGGGTGCGTTCGCGCGTACGGGCCAACGCGAACGTGAGGTCAAGCAGCGGTGATAACAACACCATGCCCGCGGGGTGGTGGACGTCTGGCTGCAGCAGCAGATCGACGGTGAGGTGGCCGCCGGCCGAATCGCCGGCGATCACCGTGCGTTCGGGGGCGATGCCGTGCTCACCGGTGAGCCACTCCCAGCCCCGGCGGACATCGTCGGCGGCGGTGGGGAATCGGTGCTGCGGCGCCAGCCGGTAGTCGATGCTGAAGACCCCGATTCCGGTCAGTCGGGAGAGCCAGGACACCAGCCGCCGGTGGGTGCGGGTCGAGCAGAGCGCGAAACCGCTGCCGTGGACGAAGTAGATCGCTCGGGTGGTGTCACGGGGAACGCCTCGGCCCCAGACCCATTCGCCGACGACGCGCCCGCCGTCAGGGGTGCGGACGTCGACGGGTTCTGTCCGGGTGCCGGCGAGGGAGGGGCCGAAGGTGTCCATCAGCCGGGCCACGATCTGCCGCGAGGTCCACAGTCCCCATGGTTGATCGGGCGGAAGGATCAGGCTCAGCTGACGCAGGGTCAGTCCGGCGAGTGCGGCGGCACTGCGGGACCGGTGGGACCCGCGGTGGGTCAGGTCGGTGGCGATCTCTCCGATGAGCATTGGATGGATACAACCTCCAATGCTGACATTTGTCAATGACACTATTCGACGATGGCAGGTTGGGATTGGTTGACGATGTCGGTGGGTGGGTGTTTACTGGCGGCATCGAACAAACATTCGAACATCGAGTGAGGCGGATGATGTGCACGGTGCAGTTGTGACAGGGGTGAAGGCGGTGAATCGATGCCCTGTCACCCGTGCTGAGCAGCTGGAACAGCTTCGTCGGCAGATGGCGTCGGTGTCGGGGAAGGTAGGGGCCGGCCGGCGGTCCGCGCCTGTGGCGGCAGCCCCGGAAACGGTCGCACAGCCTGACGATAGTTTGCTGGAGGTGTCGGATCTGGGGGTGCTGCCACGGGGAACCGTGGCGGTGGTGTCGGGCGCGCGGTCGCTGGAGTTGAAGATCGTCGCCGCCGTGACGGCCGAGGGGGGCCACGTCGCGATCATCGGCCAGCCGGACGTGGGTCTGCTCGCGGCGGTGGAGATGGGGGCGGATCTGAGCCGGATCGCTGTGATCCCGGAGCCGGGGGCCGACCCGGTCGAGGTGGCGGCCGTGCTGATGGACGGGATGGATCTGGTGGTGCTCGGCTTGGGGGGCCGGTCGGTGCCGCCATCCCGGGCCAGGGCGGTGGTGGCCCGTGCGCGCCAGCGGGGGTGCACGCTGCTCGTCACCGACGGCATCTGGCAGGGTGCTTCCACTCGGTTGGAAGCCGCGGTCAGCGGCTTCGACATCGCCGGTCCGGGGGATGGGTCGCCTGTCCCTGGCTGCGGGCGGATCGGTCGGGTACGTCTGGCGATGCGGGCCCGGGGACGGGTGCCGCTCAACCGGGTGGTGAACGGCTAGGTGGCCGGCTCCCGATCATCGGGCAGGGTGCTGGCGCTCTGGTGCATGGACTGGCCGGCGGTGGCCGCTGCGGCGGCGGCCGGCCTCCCGCCCACGGTGCCGGTCGCGGTCACACTCGCCAACCGGGTGGTGGCGTGTTCGGCTGCGGCGCGATCGGCGGGGGTGCGGCGCGGGATCCGGCGACGGGAATCCCAGGCGCGCTGCCCGGACCTGCATGTCGTCACCGCCGACCCGGCACGCGACGCCCGGCACTTCGAACGGGTGACCGTTGCCGTCGACGAGCTCGTGCCTCGGGCGGAGGTGCTGCGTCCGGGTCTACTGGCGCTGTCGGTACGCGGGGCCGCCCGGTACTTCGGCTCGGAGCAGGTGACGGCAGAACGGTTGGTCGATGCCGTGGCCGCAGTGGGTGCCGAGTGTCAGGTCGGCGTCGCCGACCAATTGCCCACGGCCGTCTTCGCCGCGAGAGCGGGCCGGATCGTCGACCCGGGATCGGATGCCGAGTTCCTGTCGGAACTGTCGGTCAAGGCGCTGGCCACCGAACCCAGCCTGGCCTCCGGGACCCGCGCTGAACTGGTAGATCTTTTGTGGCGCATGGGCATTCGGACGATAGGTCAATTCGCCGAGGTGTCCCGTAGCGATGTGGCGTCCCGCTTCGGCGCCGATGCGGTGGCTGCCCACCAGCTGGCGCGCGGGGAACCCGGTCGGGGTCCCTCCGGGCGAGAGCCCGATCAGGAACTCGACGTCGAGATGGACTGCGATCCACCCATCGAGCGGGTGGACGCGGCCGCTTTCGCCGGGCGGGCGCTGGCCGGCCGGCTGCACCGCAGCCTCGAGGCGGCGGGCGTGGGCTGTACCCGACTGGCCATCCATGCGGTGACCGCGAACGGTGGCGAGCTCGAACGCGTCTGGCGATGCGCCGAGCCTCTCACCGAAGACGCCACCGCCGACCGGGTGCGCTGGCAGCTCGACGGGTGGCTGAACCGCCGGCGGGCTGATGAGCGTCCCGGGGCGCCGATCACGATGCTGCGGCTGCGGCCGGTGGAGGTGGTCTCGGCCGAGGCTCTGCAGCTCCCGCTGTGGGGCGGGATCGGCGAGGAGGACCGGCTGCGTGCGCGGCGGGCGCTCGTGCGGGTCCAGGGGTTGCTCGGTCCCGATGCGGTGAAGGTGCCGGTTCTCAGCGGAGGGCGGGGCCCCGCCGAGCGCATCACCCTCACCCCGCTCGGCGACGAACTCGTCCCCCGGGCCGACCCCGGGCAGCCGTGGCCCGGGCAGCTTCCCGAGCCGTCGCCGTCGGTACTGCTCGACGATCCGGTGGACGTGCTCGACGCGCAGGGGAATCCGGTGCGCGTCACCGCGCGCGGCGTGTTCTCTTCCGATCCTGCCCAGCTCAGCGCGCCGGGCAGGTCCGGTCGGCTGTCCTGGTGGACCGGACCGTGGCCGGTCGACGAACGGTGGTGGGACACCGCGGCGGCCGGCGGAGGTCGCACCGCGCGCGCACAGGTGCTGCTCGGCGAGGATCGGCAGGAGGCGCTGCTGCTGTGCTATCGGCAGCGCCGGTGGTACATCGAGGGCCGGTATGAGTAGCCGCCCGAAAGACAGGAGCAGAGCCATATTGGTTGCACACAACTCAATTGCGTCCTATTGTTCAGGTGAGATCTTGGTCCCCACTGAAAGGACGACGCATGAAGACGCTCTACACCGCAGAAGCCCTGGCCACCGGCGAAGGCCGTGACGGCCACGGCCGGTCCTCGGACGGTCGCCTCGATTTCGATCTGGCCATCCCGAAGGAGATGGGTGGCAGTGGCAACGGCACCAATCCCGAGCAGCTCTTCGCCGTCGGGTACGCCGCATGCTTCCACTCCGCGCTGCGCCTGGTCGCCCGCCAGGACAAGGTCGACGTCTCGGATTCGGCCGTGGGCGCCCGGGTGTCGATCGGTCAGCTCGACAACGGCGGATTCGGTCTGGCCGTCGAACTCGAGATCACGCTGCCCAACGTCGACGCCGAGACCGCGCGCGAGGTGACCGAGAAGGCCCACCAGGTCTGCCCGTACTCCAACGCCACGCGCGGCAACATCGACGTGAAGCTCACCGTCACCGACGACTGACACTGCGGGCGAACATCGCGACCCGGTCGATGAAGTGGTCGAAGAACGCCGCCGCATCGACGTCGACGCCGACGAGTGCGTTGGGTTCGCGGCCCCAGTGGCCGCTCCAGTCCGCGATCGTCATGCCACGCGTCAGCGTCCCGGTCAGCTCGACGTCGACGGGGGCGGCTCGACAGGTCACCAGGTCAGGGTCGAGGGCGACCGCCGCAGCCAGCGGATCGTGCAGGTGGGCCAGGTACCCCTCGCCCTGATCGTGGTGGAACTCGAAGTAGAACCGCATCGCGTCTTCGAGCACCCGGATCACAGGGTTGTCGGCGGTCGAGGCCGTACCGCGTGGGTCGTGCACCGACATCATTCTCGAGGGTGCACCCGCGGCCTCGGCGAGCCGGCTCAGCAACTCCGGGGTCATCGCGATGTTCTCGGTGATGTTGAGCCCCAACACGATCGGCAGGTGCTCCGCACCATTCCAGGCCGCGAACACCTCGGCCGCCGATTCCGGATCGACGCTGGTGTTCCACTCCGCGACCGGGGTGGTGTTGCCGCGATAGTCGAAGGAGCCGCCCATGATCACCAGGCGGCGCAGCAGCGTCGGCAACTCCGGCTCGGCGCGCACCGCCAACGCCAGATTGGTCAGAGGTCCGGTGGCCAATCCGATCAGCTCGCCGGGACGGGCGTGCGCGGCACGAACCCACGCCTGCGCGGCGTCGTGGTCGGTGAGGCTCGCGGTGGCTGACGGAAGCTGTGCGTACCCCAACCCCTGCGGCCCGTGCGTGTCCTCGGCGGTGCGCAGCGGAATCGCCAGCGGCCCATCCGCACCCTTGGACACCGGAACCCCTGTGACGCCGCACAATTCGAGCAGGCCGAGGTTGTTCTCGCAGACCTGTTGCACACCGACGTTTCCCGCGGTCGAGGCAATTCCCACCACCTCGGCCTCTGCACTGCCGAACAGGTACACCAGCGCCATCGCGTCGTCGACGCCGGTGTCGACATCGCAGAACACCGGCAGGCGCGCTGTGCTCACCAGTGCACGCCGGGCACCAGTCGCACCGCCTGCTTGACCGGCCGTGGCACCCGCACCGCCGGCACCGTGCGCCGCGGCGGCCGGGCCGGGCGCGCCGGAATCGGGCGCTGTTCGGCCACACCTCGCGCGGCCGGCGAGTCGGGATACCCCAGATACAGCTGGTGCAGGACGCGGCGCGAGAGCCGGGGCGTGAAATAGGTGCCGAAATCCGAGAGCGTGCCGACCGGGGTGTCGATGCGCGGCGGCTTGTCGACCAGCCCGCGGATGACCATGGCGGCCGCGTGTTCGGCGGTGATCGGAGGCATCGGGTTGAGCCTACGTGACGGAGCGATCATCGGCGTCGCGACCAGCGGCATGTGGATGTTGGTGAACGTGATGTGATCCGAAAGGGTCTCGGTGCCAACGACTTCGGAGAATGCATCCAGAGCAGCCTTGCTGGGGATGTAGGCGCTGTATTTCGGGTTGCCCGCCTGGACCCCGGCGCTGGAGACGTTGACGACATGCCCGAACTGCCGCTCGCGCCAGTGGGGGAGCAGGGCCAGCACCATCCGCACCGGGCCGAAGTAGTTGACCGCCATCACGCGTTCGTAATCGTGCAACCGGTCCGTCGACGCGATCACCGATCGCCGGATCGACCGCCCGGCGTTGTTGACCAGATAGTCGACGTGCCCGAACTGCTCGAGGATGGCGGCGACGGTGCGGTCGACCGCCGCCGAGTCGGTGACGTCGCAGCAGAACGCGTGCGCCTGCCCGCCGGCGGCGCGGATCTCGGCGACCACCTCGTCGAGCGCGTCGGCATTGCGGCCCAACGCGAACACGCATGCGCCCCGAGCGGCCACCGCGATGGCCGAGGCCCGGCCGATCCCGCTCGAGGCGCCGGTGATGATGACATGCCGGCCGACCAACGGATCGTCGCGGCGTGCTCGGTTCGGGTCCAGATGCTGCGCCCAGTAGCGCCACAGCCGCGGCGCGTAGTCGGCGAACTCGGGCACCGTGATCCCGGTGCCGCGCAATGCCTCATCGGTGTGTGCGCGGGTGAAGGTCGGTTCCAGTTCGACCACGTCGAGGATCTCGGCCGGCAGGCCGAACTGGGTGGCGGCCATGTCCCGCACCACTTTTGCGCGCCCTCGGGCGTGCAGGAACGGGCCGGCCACGCCCCGTGGCAGTGACCCCACCAGCGGAGGCAGGCCCGCCGCCGGCGCCACACCGCGATAGATGCCGCGCAACCCGGTCGTCGTCGGAGCGGTCAGGTGGAACGTCTGTCCGTCGCGTCCGTCGAGATGGCCGAGCGTCGTGATCGCGTCGACAACGTAGTCGACGGGCACGAGGTTGGTGCGACCTGCAGCGGGCAGCATCATCGGGGTGAAACGGGGCAACGCCGCCAGCGTGGCCAGGATCGGGAAGAAGTAGTAGGGCCCGTCGACTTTGTCCATCTCGCCGGTCCGGGAGTCGCCCACGACGACTGCGGGTCGGTAGATGCGGTAGCGCAGTCCGGCCGTCGAGCGGACCAACAGCTCGGCCTCGAACTTGGTCTGGTGATAGGGCGTCGGCAGCTGCTGACCGACGTCGAGATCGTCCTCGGTGAACTCGCCGCGGAACGTGCCCGCCACGGCGATGGACGACACGTGGTGCAGCGTGGCGCCCAGGCGCAGGGCCAGCGCGATGACCGACCGGGTGCCCTCCACATTCGCGGCCCGCTGCTGATCCTCGGGTGCGGTGATGTCGTAGAGCGCGGCGCAGTGCATGACGTGGTCGACCGGACCGAGTGCGACGAGCTGCCGGTCATCGAGACCCAGCGCGGGTGATGTCAGGTCGCCGACCAGCGGTGACACCCGCTCGTCCCACCCTTCGGCCAGGTGTGCGAACCGGTTCAACGACTGTCCGCGCACCAGAACGTGCACCGCCTCGGTGCCCGGACGGGCCAGGAGCCGGTCCACGAGGTGACGTCCCAAGAACCCGGTACCGCCGGTAACGACATAGCGCATGCGGGACATGTTCGCCTGCTGACGGGCAAACGTCAACAATCGCACCGGGACGCAGCGGATGACGGCGGAGAGCCTAGAAGGTGCAGGGCATACTGCGGATGCCGTGGATGAAGTTGCCCACCAGGTATTCCGGTTCGCCGGCCGAGATGTCGGGCAGCTGATGCAGCAACTCACCGATGATCGCTCGCAGCTGCGCTCGAGCGAGGTTCGCGCCCAGGCAGAAATGCACGCCGCCACCGCCGAATCCGACGTGCGGGTTGGGGTGACGGCCGAGGTCGAGACGCTCAGGGTGGTCGAACACCTCGGTGTCGAAGTTGCCCGACGAGTAGAACATCACGACCTTCTCGCCGGCGCCGATCGGTTGCCCGGCGATCTCGGTGTCCTTGGCGGCCGTCCGGCGGAACGTCATCACCGGCGACGACCATCGGACGAACTCCTCCACCGCCGTGCCGATCCGGTTGTCGAAGTCCTCCATCAGCCACGCGCGCTGGTCGGGAAAGTCGGTCAACGCCTTCAGGGCGTGGCTGGTGGTCTGGCGGGTGGTGTCGTTGCCGGCCACCGCGAGCAGCACGAAGAACGCCGCGACGTCGTTGTCGGACAACCGGTCCCCGTCCACCTCGGCGTTGACGAGCGCACTGAAGAGGTCGTCTCCCGGATTCTCGCGCCGTTCTGCGGCGAGTCGGTTGGCCACCTGATGGACGTACATCTGCGCTTCGAACAGAACCTCCAACGGCGGACGGCCCCCGAGGAACACCGGATCGGCCCAGGACACCATCGCGTCAGCGGAGTGGGCGATCTGTTGGCGCTCGGCCTCGGGAATGCCGACCATGTCCGACAGCGTGCGGATCGGTAGTTCCTTGGCGCAGTGCTTGACGAAATCGGCCCCGCTGCCGGCGGCGCGCAGTTCCGCGACGATCGTCGCGGCGTTGGCCTTGATGGAATCCTCGATGCGGCGGACCTGCCGCGGGGTGAAGGCGGCACTGACCAGTTTCCGCAGGAACGTGTGCCGGGGCGGGTCCATCGCCAGGAACGACTGCGACGCTTCGAGCAGTTCCACGGGAACGTTCTCGAACAGCACGCCCTGGCCCGACAGGAAGGTCTCGTTGTCCCGGCTGATCGCGACGATGTCGTCGCGGCGCGTGACCGCCCAGAAGCCGGGATCGTCGGGGTCGGCCATCAGCGAATCCTCGACCGGAGGGTGCCAGCTCACCGGTCGCTCGCCGCGCAGCGCGGCGAAGGAGTCCTCGCGCTCACGCGCCGTGGTCGCCCAGAACGCGCGGGACGACAGATCGACGGGGTCGTAGGGGCGCGGAGTGGCAGCAGTCGCTGTCATGGGACAACCTCCATCTGTATGACACCGGTCACAGTCACTGACCGTGCCGACACTATGTCTAGACATGGTGTCCAGTCAACCTGTCTGGACGCGATGTCCACATCGGGTGTCATACTGACGCGATGGCGCCTGTCACCCGAAAGCCGCAGGCCACGCGCGAGCAACGCCGTGAAGAGATCGAGCGACGGCTGCTGGACGCGACCGAACGGCTGATGCGGGACGGGGCGAGTTTCACCGAACTCAGCGTCGACCGGCTGGCCACCGAGGCCGGCATGTCCCGGGCCAACTTCTACGTCTACTTCCAGGACAAGGGCGATCTGGTGACCCGCCTGGCCCGCCAGGTGTTCGGCGACCTGGCCGACAGCGCAGAACTCTGGTGGGGTGTGGCCTCGCGCCGCGACCCCCGCGACATCCACGCCGCCATGTCGGGCATCATCGCCGGCTACCGGCGCCATCAACCGGTGCTCATCGCGCTGAACGAGATGTCCGGCTACGACCCGCTGGTCGCGTCCACCTACCGCGAACTGCTCACCGCGATCGCCGCGCGCCTGACGACGGTGATCGAGGACGGGCAGGCAGCAGGCGCCATACGAGCGGAATTGCCGGCGACCACCACCGCCAGCGCACTGTGCTGGATGGTGGAGCGCGCCTGCCAGCAGAACCTGCCCGAGCGGCCCGCGGACTACGACGCCGAGCTCGCGGTGAGTCTGACCGAGATCGCCTGGGGCGCGCTGTATCTGACCCCGATCCCGCGTACGTAGCGCAACCGAAACAATCGGGGCCTACCGTGACGCCATGGCGTCACGTCGGCGGTCCGCCCTGCTCGACAAGCTCGTCGTCGACCAGCCGGGCCGGCCCCAGCACGCGATCCTCGACGAGTTGCGCCGAGTGATCCTCTACTGTGCGGTGCCGCCCGGCAGCCCCATTCCGCTGGCCGATGTCGCCGATCTGTTCGGCGTGAGCCAGATTCCGGTACGCGAAGCGCTCAAGACGCTGATCGGAGAAGGGCTGGTGGCGCACCGGAGCAATGCCGGATATGCGGTGGCACAGCTGACCCGCCAGGAACTGCGCGAAATGTACATCGTGCGAGAAACATTGGAGACGGCCTCGCTGGCGGCGGCAATCGCCAATGCCACCGACGCCGATCGCGCGGCCATCATGACCGCCAACGACGTCCTGCACGAGGCGCTGCGCGCCGACGATCCGGCTGCCTACCACCGGCAGAGCCGCGAGTTCCACCTCGCTCTCACGCGGCCGTCACGCATGTACCGGCTGCTGCACATGCTCGAATCCGCCTGGAACGTCACCGAACCGGTGCAGTCGATGGTGCACGTGCGTGCCGCGGACCGGGCGGACCTGCACGCCGACCACTGCCAAATGGTGCGGGCGTTCCTCGCCGGCGACGTGGAGGAGTTGCTCACCGCGTCCGAGACGCACTCCCAGCGCCTCAACGCCCTGATCGCTACGCTCCCGACCGATGCCGGCTTACTGGCAGCGGATATATCTTTCCCGCAATAACGGAGTGTTTTCGCCGAAACACCGGCGCAACACACCGTGGTTACGGTCCGCCCATGACCGAGATCGACACGCCCCAGGCTGCCAAGGATCTCCCGCCCGGCACGGTCGTCGGCGCAGGGGACATCGTCGAAGCGTCCGGTCACCCTGTCGGGGGTGGCGTCATCAAACCCGGGTACGACCCACGGTTGACCAACGAGGACCTCGCGCCCCTGGGCAAGCAGACCTGGTCCTCGTACAACATCTTCGCGTTCTGGATGTCCGACGTGCACAGCGTCGGCGGCTACGTCACCGCGGGCAGTCTCTTCGCGCTCGGGCTCGCCAGCTGGCAGGTACTGGTCGCACTGCTGATCGGCATCGTGATCGTCAACGTGTTCTGCAACCTGGTGGCCAAACCCAGTCAGGCCACCGGTGTCCCGTATCCGGTGATCTGCCGCAGCGTGTTCGGCGTGCTGGGCGCCAACATCCCGGCGATCATCCGCGGCCTGATCGCGGTGGCCTGGTACGGCATCCAGACCTACCTGGCCTCGGCGGCCCTGGATGTCGTTCTGCTCAAACTGTTTCCCGGCCTCGCCCCGTACGCCGACGTCGACACGCACGGTTTCCTCGGGTTGCCACTGCTGGGCTGGGGCAGCTTCATCTTGCTGTGGATCCTGCAGGCGTGCGTCTTCTGGCGCGGTATGGAGGCGATCCGCCGGTTCATCGACTTCTGCGGCCCCGCAGTGTATGTCGTGATGTTCCTGCTGTGCGGCTACCTGATCTACAAGGCCGGCTGGGGAGCGATCGACCTCAACCTCGGCGACGTCACCTACACCGGGCTCGATTCGGTGCCGGTCATGCTCGGCGCCATCGCGCTGGTCGTCTCCTACTTCTCCGGTCCGATGCTCAACTTCGGCGACTTCTCCCGCTACGGCAAGTCGTTCGCCGCCGTCAAGCGCGGCAACTTCCTCGGGCTCCCGGTGAACTTCCTGGTGTTCTCACTGTTGGTGGTCGTCACCGCGTCGCTGACGGTGCCGGTGTTCGGCGAGCTGATCACCGATCCCGTCACCACCGTCGCGCGTATCGACTCGACCTTCGCGATCGTGTTGGGCGCGTTGACGTTCACCATCGCGACCATCGGCATCAACATCGTCGCCAACTTCATCTCCCCGGCCTTCGATTTCTCCAACGTCAGCCCGCAGCGGATCAGCTGGCGCGCCGGCGGCATGATCGCGGCGGTCGGATCGGTCCTGATCACGCCGTGGAATCTGTACAACAACCCGGAGGTCATCCACTACACGCTCGAGACGCTCGGAGCGTTCATCGGCCCGCTGTTCGGGGTGCTGATCGCGCACTACTACCTGGTGCACAAGCAGCGCGTCGTGATCGATGACATGTTCACGCTGGACGAGAACGGAACCTATTACTACACAAAGGGATACAACCCCGCGGCGGTCATCACGACCGTCGTCGCCGCCGTGGTCGCGGTGATCCCGGTCCTGCTGGGCGGCTCGGTGGTCGGCATGCACACCGCCGCGCAGTACAGCTGGTTCATCGGGTGTGGCATCGGTTTCGGGCTCTACTACCTGCTGGCCACCCGAACCGCCCGGTTCGCCGTCGCGCCCGTTGCGTGATGGGCGAGCGCCAGGACTAACGCTCGGGCGGGTGGACCTCGCGCCAGTGCTCGGCGATCTCGATGCGCCGGGCCAGCCACACGTGATCGTGGGACAGCACGTGGTCGAGGAACCTCTCCACCGCTCGGCTGCGCGCGGGCCTGCCCGCCAGCCGGCAGTGCAGTCCTACTGACAGCATCTTGGGCCGTCCGGCGAGCCCCTCGGCGTACAGCACGTCGAAGGCGTCGCGCAGATGGGCGAAGAACTCCTCACCGTTGGAGAAGCCTGCGGGAGAGGCGAATCGCATGTCGTTGGTGTCCAGCGTGTAGGGCACCACGAGATGGTTCGTTTCGCTGACCCGCACCCAGTAGGGCAGATCGTCGGCGTAGGAGTCGGAGTCGTAGGCGAACCCGCCGTGCTCGACCACCAGTCCGCGGGTGTGGGGAGAGTCGCGCCCTGTGTACCACCCCCGCGGTGCCGCTCCGGTCAGCTCCCGCAGGATCGCCACGGCCTCGGCCATGTGCCTGCGCTCGACGTCTTCGGGAATTCGCTGATAGGAGATCCATCGCAGGCCGTGGCAGGCGATCTCGTGGCCCAGCTCGGTGAACGCCGCCGCGGCGTCGGGGTTGCGCTGCAGGGCGCGGGCGACCGCGAAAACCGTCAAGGGGACCCCGCGGCGCGAGAACACGTCCAGCAGTCGCCACAGCCCGGCGCGCGACCCGTATTCGTACAGTGACTCCATGCTCATGTGGCGGTCGGGGAACGCCTCGGCCGGCGTCATCTCCGACAGGAAGGTCTCCGAGGCCGGATCGCCGTGCAGGACCGAATTCTCGGCGCCCTCCTCGTAATTGAGGACGAACTGGACTGCGATCGCGGCGCCACCGGGCCACTGCGGGTCGGGCGGCGTGCGGCCGTAGCCGACCATGTCGCGCGGGTAGCTGTCGGGTTCCGCGTCGGCCATCGGATCATCGTCACAGAAGACGCGCCCCGCGGCGCGCCGAGGACAGGAAGGCTTGCCAAGCCGCACCACCATGGCATAGGGAATGAGCCATGCCCATCGATCCGAACGCCGTCGGCGTCACCACCCCTGCCCAGACCTTCCGCTGGAAGGATCGGGACACCCTGCTCTACGCGCTCGGCGTCGGCGCGGGCATCGCGGATCTCGCCTTCACCACCGAGAACAGCCACGACATCGCCCAGCAGGTGCTGCCCACCTACGCGGTGATCGCGTGTTCGCCGTTCGCCGCGGCCGGGGTCATCGGGTCGTTCGACTTCTCGAAGCTGCTGCACGGTTCACAGAGCGTCCGTCTGTTCGCACCGCTGCCCGCCGCCGGAGAGCTCAGCGTCGTCAACGAGGTCGCCGACATCCAGGACAAGGGCGAGGGCAAGAACGCGATCGTCATGCTCAAGGCCACCGGCAGCGATCCGGCGACCGGCCAAGCGGTCGCCGAGACTGTGACCACGTTGGTGATCCGCGGTGCGGGCGGCTTCGGTGGACAGCCCGGTTCGCGGCCCGCTGCACCCGAGATCCCCGACCGTGAACCCGATGCGACGGTCGCTCTGCCCACCCGCGAGGACCAGGCGCTGCTGTATCGGCTCTCCGGGGACCGCAACCCGCTCCACAGCGATCCGTGGTTTGCTGGTTTGGCCGGTTTCCCGAAGCCGATCCTGCACGGACTGTGCACCTACGGAGTTGCGGGCCGCGCACTCGTCGCGGAGCTCGGCGCCGGCGACGCCACTCGCCTCACTGCGATCTCGGCCCGGTTCACCTCTCCGGTCTTCCCCGGCGAGACGCTGACGACGTCGATCTGGCGGACCGCTGAAGGGCGCGCGGTGTTCCGTACCGAAGCGGCCGCCCCGGACGGATCGAACGCGCGGCTGGTCCTCGAGGACGGTGACGCGGAGTTCGTCGCCTGAGGCCTCGCTGGGTCGCGGGTGTTGATTAGGTGGGCAAGTATTTGCTGCGCTGGTAATCTTCGCCTGTGGGTGGGGGTCATGACCTGAGTCGTAGGAGAGCTCGCCGGAGCCGCGCGCATGCGTGAACGTTTGCGCTTTTCGTGGCTTGGCGCAATCGGTGCTGCGCTGTGGGGTGCCGACCACTACTACTGGTTTACTGCCATCCTCGCGGCCCGGGGCATGCAGACCGCCACGTGCCGGCTGGTCGCCCTGTGTATCGCCTCCCTCGGTCTACTTCCCCTCGGACTTCTCGCCAGCCCGGCGGGCCCTCAGACGTCGACGGGGCGGATCGCCACGGTGGTCATCGCGCTGAGCTGTTGCGCGTTGGCCACGCTGTGGCTGCGGGCGCACTGGCCGACACGGGCGCAGTCACTGCTCTGCGTACTGGTCGCGTCGGCGGCCATCGGGGTGTCGATTCTGATCCAGACCAATCCCGTGGTCGGGCTGACCGGGGCGGCCAACTACGCCGTGCTGACGGCGTTCGTGGTGAGCTTCCACACCCCGCGCCTGCTGACGGCGGTCTGGTCGGTCGGGGCGGTGACGCTGGGTGTGCTGATCGTCCACGTGGCGGCCGACGACCTGGCGCTGGCTGTGTGTGCGGCCGGGATCATCGTGTTGCTCAACGTGTTCGTCGCGTTCGCCTGCCGGGCGATGCTCGTGCTGATCCAGCCCGACACCCACCACGGCGACATCGAGCAGTTGACGGGGTTGTTGCACCGGGACGCGTTCTATCAGGCCGTGGCGACACTGCTCGCCTCGCGTAGCCGCAGCGACGACAGATACCTGGTCGTGGTCGCGGTGAACATCGACAGCTTCTCGCTGCTGCTCGGGTTGAGCGGGGCCAGCGGCGGCAACCGGGCCCGGGTGTCGGTCGGGCAGGCGCTGCGCGAGGTCGTGCGGCACAACGCGATCGTCGCGCACGTGTCCGACCACGACTTCCTCGTCGCCGACACGTTCACCACCGCCGACGCGTCCCCGCTGGTCGAGCGGATTCGCGGCGCGATATCTGTGACGCCCCAGCGCTTGACCGCCAGCATCGGCGTGGTCTGCACACCCCTGCCGCCGCTGGCGGCAGAGCCGCCCGACGATGTGCTGGACAAACTGATCGCGATCGCCAACCAGGCCATCGAGCAGGCCAGGATGGCAGGCGGCAACCAGGTCCGCTACGTGCTGCGGCCGACGCTCGACGAAGACCCGGACGATGACGAGCCGCAGCCCGACAACGGCAGGATCGCCTAACGCATCGAACGGATGTTCGATAGACTGCCCGGGTGGGTTGGCACAACGGTCCGCCGGGCTGGGGCGAGATGGAACGCGTCCTCAACAGCAAGCCGCGCCGTGCCGGCTGGCCCATCGACGAGCAGGTCGGAGACGGCGGTGACAGCCCCGCCTGGTCGCGCAAGCGGGGGGAGTACCAGCCACCGGAGGCGCCGAGCGGTCCACGCTCGGCCCCGCATTCGTCGATACCGTATGCCGAGTTGCACACCCACTCCGCCTACAGCTTCCTCGACGGTGCGAGCACGCCCGAGGAGCTCGTCGAGGAAGCGGATCGGCTGGGCCTGCGGGCCATCGCGCTGACCGATCACGACGGCCTGTACGGCGTGGTGCGGTTCGCTGAGGCCGCCAGGGAACTCGACATGGCAACCGTGTTCGGCGCCGAATTGTCCCTCGGGGGAGGGAGCCGCACCGACGATCCCGACCCGGCGGGGCCGCACCTGCTGGTTCTGGCCCGGGGGCCGGAGGGATACCGGCGGCTGTCCCGCCAGCTGGCCGCGGCACACCTGGCCGGCGGAGAGAAAGGCGTGCTGCGCTATGACTACGACGCGCTGACCGACGCCGCAGGTGGACACTGGCAGATCCTCACCGGTTGCCGAAAAGGTCATGTCCGCCGCGCGCTGTCCACCGGCGGCCCGGACGCCGCGGCCGCTGCGCTCGCCGATCTGGTGGACAGGTTCGGCCGTGACCGGGTCACCGTCGAACTCACCCACCACGGGCATCCCCACGACGGCGAACGCAACGCCGCACTGGCCGCACTCGCACCTCGCTTCGGGGTGGGTGTCATCGCCACCACCGGTGCGCATTTCGCCGAGCCGTCCCGTGGTCGGCTCGCGATGGCGATGGGCGCGATCCGGGCCAGGCATTCGTTGGACGAGGCCGCGGGATATCTCGCCCCGCTGGGTGGTGCACATCTACGTTCGGGGGAGGAGATGGCGCGGATGTTCGCCCACTGTCCCGAGGTGGTCAGTGCCGCAGCCGAACTCGGCGAGCAGTGTGCGTTCGGACTGGCGCTCATCGCGCCCCAGCTGCCGCCCTTCGAGGTTCCGGCCGGCCACACCGAGAACAGTTGGCTGCGGCACCTGGTGATGCAGGGCGCGCGGGAGCGCTACGGCCCGCCCGATCGTTCTCCGCGGGCCTACGCGCAGATCGAGCACGAGCTGCGGATCATCGAGCAGCTCAACTTCCCGGGGTATTTCCTCGTGGTGCACGACATCACCCGGTTCTGCCGGAAGAACGACATCCTGTCCCAGGGGCGGGGTTCGGCGGCCAACTCGGCAGTCTGCTACGCGTTGAAGGTCACCAATGTCGATCCGGTGGCCAATGATCTGCTGTTCGAACGATTCCTGTCCCCGGCCCGCGACGGCCCACCCGACATCGACATCGACATCGAATCCGATCTGCGCGAGGACGCCATCCAGTACGTCTATCGGCGCTATGGCCGCGAGTACGCCGCACAGGTCGCCAACGTGATCACCTACCGTGGTCGCAGCGCCGTCCGTGACATGGCGCGTGCGCTCGGATTCTCCCAGGGGCAGCAGGATGCGTGGAGCAAGCAGCTCAGCCAATGGGGCAACCTGGCTGACGTCACCCACGTCGAAGGCATTCCCGAGCAGGTCATCGACCTGGCGCAACAGATCTCCAATCTGCCGCGGCACATGGGAATTCACTCCGGCGGCATGGTGATCTGCGATCGGCCCATCGCCGACGTGTGCCCGGTGGAGTGGGCGCGCATGGAGAATCGCAGCGTGCTGCAGTGGGACAAAGACGACTGCGCGGCAATCGGATTGGTCAAGTTCGACATGCTGGGGCTCGGCATGCTCTCGGCGCTGCACTACTGCATCGACCTGGTCGCCGAGCACAAAGGCATCGACGTGGATCTGGCGGCGTTGGACCTGTCCGAGGCCGCGGTCTACGAGATGCTGCAGCGTGCCGACTCCGTCGGGGTGTTCCAGGTGGAATCGCGGGCGCAGATGGCCACCCTGCCCCGGCTGAAACCGCGGGTGTTCTACGACCTGGTGGTCGAGGTGGCGTTGATCCGGCCCGGCCCGATCCAGGGCGGGTCGGTGCACCCGTACATCAAGCGGCGCAACGGTGAGGAAGAGGTCGTCTACGACCATCCGTCCATGGAGTCGGCCCTGCGAAAGACGTTGGGGGTGCCACTGTTCCAAGAACAGCTCATGCAGCTGGCCGTGGACTGTGCGGGGTTCTCGGCCGCCGAGGCCGATCAGCTGCGCCGCGCCATGGGTTCGAAACGCTCCACCGAGAAGATGCGGCGGCTGCGGGGGCGGTTCTTCGACGGGATGGCCGAGCTGCACGGCATCACCGGAGACGTCGCGCAACGGATCTACGAGAAACTCGAAGCATTTGCGAATTTCGGCTTCCCCGAGAGTCATTCGCTGAGTTTCGCCTCGCTGGTGTTCTACTCGTCGTGGTTCAAGCTGCACCATCCGGCGGCGTTCTGCGCCGCGCTGCTGCGTGCGCAGCCGATGGGGTTCTACTCGCCGCAGTCCCTGGTCGCCGATGCCCGTCGCCACGGCGTGGTGGTGCACGGCCCCGACGTCAATGCCAGCCTCGCCCACGCCACGCTGGAGAACGCGGGGACCGAGGTGCGGCTCGGGCTCGGGGCCGTCCGGCACATCGGCGACGACCTGGCGCAGCGGCTGGTCGAAGAGCGGGCCCGCGGACCGTTCGCCTCGCTGCTCGACCTGACCGGGCGCGTGCAGCTGAGCGTGCCGCAGACCGAGGCGCTGGCCACCGCCGGTGCGCTGGGCTGTTTCGGCATCACCCGGCGGGAAGGGTTGTGGGCTGCCGGGGCGGCCGCCGCCGAACGTCCCGACCGGTTGCCCGGGGTGGGTTCGTCGTCGCATGTCCCGTCACTGCCCGGGATGACGGAGCTGGAGCTGACCGCGGCCGATGTATGGGCGACAGGGGTGTCGCCCGACCGGTATCCGACCGAGTTCCTGCGCGAGAACCTCGACGCCATGGGGGTCGTGCCGGCCGATCAGCTGCTGTCGGTGCCCGACGGCACCCGCGTGTTGGTCGCCGGTGCGGTGACTCACCGGCAGCGGCCCGCGACGGCGCAGGGGGTCACGTTCGTCAACCTCGAGGACGAGACCGGGATGGTCAACGTGCTGTGCATGCCGGCGGTGTGGGCGCGGCACCGCAGGTTGGCCCAGACCGCGGCGGCGCTGGTGGTGCGCGGAATCGTGCAGAACGCGACCGGAGCGGTGACGGTCGTGGCCGATCGGATGGGCCCGCTGAGCCTGCGGGTGGCGTCCAAATCCCGCGATTTCCGCTGACTCGCTCCGAAGACGGCGAATGTACGCTCGGCACATGACATCCGAGACGCTCAACCTGTCCGCAGATGATGTTCTGACCACGACCCGCTCGGTGCGCAAGCGCCTCGATTTTGACAAGCCGGTGCCGCGCGAGGTGCTGATGGAATGCCTCGACATCGCATTGCAGGCGCCGACGGGCAGCAACAGCCAGGGGTGGCAGTGGGTCTTCGTGACCGACCCCGACAAAAGGCTCGCGCTGGCCGAGATCTACCGGACGAACGCCACTCCGTATCTGAACGCCGAGAAGCCCACCTACGGCGACGAGCGTGACGAGCGGGCGCCGAAGGTGATGGACTCCGCGAGCTATCTCAACGACAACCTCGAGAAGGCGCCGGTCATGTTGATCCCGTGCCTGGAGGGCAAGCCGAAAGACACCGTGTCGGGTGCCAGCGCGGGCTACTGGGGATCGCTGCTGCCGGCCGTGTGGAGCTTCATGCTGGCGCTGCGCTCGCGGGGACTCGGCTCGGCCTGGACCACGCTGCACCTTCTCGGCGACGGCGAGCGTCAGGCCGCCGAACTCCTCGGCATCCCGTTCGACTCCTACAGCCAGGCCGGGCTCTTCCCGATCGCCTACACCAAGGGCACCGACTTCAAGAAGGCCAAGCGGCTGCCCGCCGAGCAGTTGACGCACTGGGATGAGTGGTAGTCACACGCTGCTTAATCCTCGCTGCCTGATCACACGCTGCCCATGAAGTCGTGCTGACGCCACGCCTCGTACACGGCGACGGCGGCGGCATTCGACAGGTTCAGTGATCGCCGGCCGTCCAGCATCGGAATGCGGACCTGCGCGGTGACGTGCGGGTCGGCGAGCGTCTCGGCATCCAGGCCGGTCGGTTCCGGCCCGAACAGCAGGACGTCGCCGGGTTCGTAGGCGATGTCAGCGAACGACGCCTGGGCGTGCGCGGTGAACGCGAACACCCGCGCCGGCATCACCGCGGCCCAGGCTGAGGCCAGGTCGGCATGCACCGTCACCGACGCCAGGTCGTGGTAGTCGAGGCCGGCGCGGCGCAGCTTCGGCTCAGAGAGATCGAAGCCCAGCGGTTCGACCAGATGCAGTTCGCACCCGGTGCCCGCCACCATGCGGATCGCGTTGCCGGTATTGGGCGCGATCCGCGGCGAATAGAACAGAACCCGAAACACCCTTGGCAGGGTAAACGGGTGTCAGTCCAGGCAGGTCTCGTAGCTCGCGATCGAGATCAGGCCTTCGAGAGTGTCGACGTCGACCATCTCGCTGCTCATCGCTCGCATCAGGGGTGAGTCACCGATCTCGGACGCATCGGCAAGCAGAGCCATCTCCACGCCATTGTGGGTCATTGCACTCCTCCAAAGGGGTCACCATCGATTGTGCCTGCAGATCAGCGGCCTTTCACCCTCTGACACGCAACGGGTCTGAAACGAAATCGCAACGCCCGCAACGGACTCTGTGTCATGTGCTTTGCTGGTTCTGCAGCCCAGGGGCGAACTCTGGCGACCCGCTGACCGGGCTGGCATACTCAGCGCATTCGCCAGGCGCTTCACGCCCGCCCGACGAGGGCGCCATCAGCCAGGATGCTTCATGAATCACGCTCGATCCTCGATCAAGCGGCCGCCTCGGTGGGCGCTGTCCAACTGGCCGGTGCGCGTCAAGGTGGTGGCCATCGTGGCCGTGCCGCTGCTGCTGGCCAGCGTGTTCGGCGGCCTACGCATCCACGCCGCGACCTCGTCCGCCCAGACGCTGCGGGTCGCGGCAGCGCGGGCGGAGATGGTGCCTGAGGTCGCGCAGTACCTGGCCGCGGTGGAAGCGGTGCTGGTGAGCGCGACGGACGGCGGTGACATACCCGCGAGCGTCTCCGCCTTCGAGTCCCGGGCTGCCGATCTGCAGCGCCAGTTGAGCTCGACCGATGTCGACGACGCGGTGCGCCTGGCGACGAACACGCTGCTCGATTTCGGTCGCGATCTCGTCGGCAAGAGCACGTCGGGCGGCAACGATCTGCGTACCCGGGTCATGACGTACGCGCCCCTGCTGATCACCGCCGAGACTGCGATCACCGGCTTGGTGGCGGGAGACGACGACACGGTCCGCAACGCGGGCGAGGCGCTTGCGAGGGCGGTCGGTGCCCGCGGCCAGATGACGATGCAGCAGATGCTCGTCGACCGCGGCGCAGATTTGCCCGAGCCCGAACTGCGCTCGTCGATGATCACGCTGGCCGGCACGGAACCGTCGACGGTGGCCGCAATGGGTGCGTTCCTCGGTGGCTCCACCGACGCGGTGGCGTCGCTGCGGTCGGAGATGGTCAAGCGGATGTCGCTGCTCTCTGACCCGGGCGTGGCACTGCCGAACAACCCTGACCTGCTGGCGTCGCAGCGCATCACCCGTGGCATCGCCGACGGGATCATCGCCGATACGTCCCGGTCGATCCCCGCGACGGTCTCCGACCAGGCAGCAGCCGCCCGGACCGCCGCGATCCGCGACGCCGCGGTCGTCGGCGCGGTGCTGCTGATCGCGCTCCTGCTGGTCACGCTGGTGGCGCGCAGCCTGGTGCGGCCGCTTCGCACGCTGCGGGACAGCGCGCTGAAGGTGGCCCACGAGGATCTGGCCCGGGAGGTCGAGCAGGCCCGCCTCGACGGCAAGACACCCACGATCGCGCCGCTGTCGGTGCCGACGTCGGAGGAGATCGGCCAGGTCGCCCACGCCGTCGACGAACTGCACGAGCAGGCGGTGCTTCTGGCGGCCGAGCAGGCGCGGCTGCAGATGCAGGTGACCGACATGTTCGAGACGCTGTCGCGGCGCAATCGCACGCTGGTGGATCAGCAGCTCGCGTTGATCGACCGGCTGGAGAGCGACGAAGAGGATGCCGACCGGCTGCAGAGCCTGTTCCGCCTCGATCATCTCGCGGCACGCATGCGCCGCAACGGAGCCAACCTGATGGTGTTGGCCGGCGCGCGCATCCCACGCGAGGACGCCGAGCCCGTCGCCGTCGTGGCCGTCGTGAACGCGGCAGCGTCCGAGGTCGAGGACTATCACCGAATCAGCGCCGAGGGTCTGCCGGACACCGCGGTGATCGGCCCGGTGGCCGGTGACCTGGTGCATCTGCTGGCCGAACTCCTCGACAACGCGCTGAGGTACTCACCGCCGACGGCTGCCGTGCATGTCTCCGCGGCGCGCACCGGCAACGGCGGCCTGGTGCTCGAGGTCGCCGACGCAGGCCTGGGGATGAGCGAATCCGATCTGCGGGTCGCCAACAGCCGGTTGCAGTCCGGGGGTGAGGTCAATCCGTACACCGCCCGGCACATGGGGTTGTTCGTCGCCGGCCGGCTCGCCGGCCAGCACGGTCTGGTCGTGCGGTTGCGGAGCACCGTCGCCGGCCGGCCGTCGTCGGGCACCACCGCCGGGGTGTACGTGCCGGCCGAGATGCTCGCGGCACCCGTACCGACGCCGGTACCCGCACCTGAAGCACCGGCGCCGGCCCCTGCCCCCACTCCGGCCCCTGCTCCCGCTCCGGCCGCTGCCCCCACTCCGGCACCTGCGCCCGTCGTCGTCGCGCCTGCGCAGAACGGCCACGCCCGCGCGCGGCACGCCAGGGACGACTCCGACGACGACGCGATCTACCAGACGATGCTCTCCGAATGGCTCGTCGACCCACACGAGCTCTCCCACAGCACCGACCTGAACTGGCAGACCGTCTGGGATCACGGCTGGTCGGCCGCGGCCGCCGCGCAGGCCGCACCTGTTCAGGAGCGCACTCCCGAGGGGCTGCCGATCCGGCGTCCCGGTGCCCGGCTGGTTCCGGGTGCCGCCCCGCGCACCGACGACGGAGACGGCGACCGTGCCGGCCGGGATGCGGTCCGCGACCCCGAGGCGGTGCGCGCCGGCATCGCGAGCCACTTCGGCGGGGTGGCCGCCGGACGACGGCACGCCCGCCACGAACGGGAGGAGGCAGGTGACTGAGTCGCTCGATTGGCTGGTGGCACGGTTCGCCAGGGAGACGCCGGGGGTCTCACACGCGATCCTCGTCTCGGCCGACGGTCTGCTGACCGCGGCCAGCGAACACATGCCGGCGGAGCGGGCCGACCAGATGGCCGCGGTGGCCTCAGGTTTGGCCAGCCTGTCGGCCGGTGCGGCGCAGCTGTTCGACGGTGGGTACGTGCTGCAGTCCGTCGTCGAGATGGAGAACGGCTACCTGCTGTTGATGCGGGTGGGGGACGGCTCCAACCTCGCCACGTTGGCCGCGCGCGGCGCTGACATCGGCCAGATCGGCTACGAGATGGCGATCCTCGTCGAGCGGGTGGGTGCCGCGATCGCCTCGCCACGACGAGATCCGTTGCGCTCATGACCCTGCGATGACTGACGACCCGGGGCCCCGACTCGTCCGCCCGTACACCCTGACCGCGGGCCGCACGGACGCGGGCGTCGACGTGCCGTGGGAGGCCGCGGTCGGGCCGGCGACGCCGCCGCTGGCGTGGGACTGGCCGAGCGCGGACGTGCGGGCGCAGATCATGGCGGCCTGCGCCGCGCGCCCGTCGGTCGCCGAGATCGCGGCGGATCTTCATCTGCCCCTCGGCGTGGCGCGCGTGGTGGTGGGCGACCTGGTGGTGCAGGGTTATGTCACCGTCCACGACACGCTCTCGGCGACGGCGACCACAGACGAGCGACGGGACCTGATCGGAAGGACGCTGCGTGGCCTTCGTGCACTCTAGGTCCGAGCAGCCCAGGACCGCCTCCACGAAGATCGTCGTCTCCGGCGGGTTCGGCGCGGGCAAGACCACGTTCGTCGGCGCGGTGTCCGAGATCGTGCCGCTGCGCACCGAAGCGCTGCTGACCGACGCCTCCGCAGGTGTCGACGAACTCGCCGGATTGCCGGACAAGACCACGACGACGGTGGCGATGGACTTCGGTCGCATCAGCCTCAGCGACGACCTGGTGCTGTACCTGTTCGGCACACCCGGCCAGCGCCGGTTCTGGTTCATGTGGGACGACCTGATCCGCGGCGCGATCGGCGCGATCATCCTGGTCGACGTCCGCCGACTCGAGGACAGCTTCGCCGCCGTCGACTTCTTCGAAGCCCGTGATCTGCCATTCCTGGTGGCCGTCAACGAGTTCGACGGTGCGCCCCGTCATCGGTTGGCGGCGGTGCGGACCGCGCTGGCGCTGCCCGAGCACGTCCCGCTGATCACCGTGGACGCGCGCAGCCGTGAGTCGACGAAGGCTGCGCTGATCGCGGTGACCGAGTACGCGCTGAGTCGGCTGGCCCCTGCCGGCTGACCACCATGGACGATCAGACCGACAGCGAATTCGCCGACGCGGATTTTCGCGACGAGGATTTCAGCCGGCTACGCACGGAGCGGGTCGTCTTCGACGGCTGCGATTTCTCCGGGGTCGACCTGTCGGAATCCGAACACGTCGGATCTGCGTTCCGGAACTGCATGTTCCGTCGTACGTCGCTGTGGCACAGCGTCTTTCGTCACTGCAGTTTTCTGGGCTCGACGTTCGTCGAGTGCCGAATCCGGCCGGTGACGTTCGTCGAATGCGATTTCACGCTCGCGGTCCTCGGGGGAGCGGACCTGCGCACGATCGATCTGTCGGACTGCCGCCTGCGGGAAACCAGCCTCGTCGGCGCCGACCTACGACGAGCGGTGCTGGCCCGCGCCGATCTCACCGGGGCCCGGGTACAGGGCACCCGCCTGGACGAGGCGGATCTGCGCGGGGCGCGTGCCGATCCGACGTTCTGGACGACGGCGTCGCTGCGCGGCGCCAAGATCGACATCGAGCAGGCGCTCGCCTTCGCCGCCGCACACGGTCTCGACATCCACGGCGGCTGATCAGCTCCCGGTGCTGACCGCGCGCGTCACCAGATCGGCGATCGCGCGGCAGTACCCGGGCTCCACCGGCGCGCTGCTGTAGAGCGCGCACGTCTGCAGCGGCGCCGTCAGCAGCTGCAGCACATGGATGGCCCGGAACTCGAGGTGGATCTCGCCGCGCCGGGTCGCCCGCGCGAGGATCGTCTCCATCACCGGTAGGTGGTGCTGCCAGAACAAGTGCCGGGTCTCGTCATCGACAGTGTGTGACTTGCTGTCGATGACGAGCATCCGCGCGATGCGGCGGCCCACCTGCTCGTTGAGGTAGTGCCCGACGGACACCGCGAGCTCGGTCAGGTCCTCGGCGAGGCTGCCCGTGTCCGGCGTCCGGATGGCGCTGGACGTGGAGCTGGTCAGGGCATCGACGACCAGATCGCGCGGGCTGTGCCACAACTGACCGATCTGTTCGGGGGCCACGCCGCAGCGGTGCGCGACACCCTCGATGCTGAAGCGGTCCACACCCCACTGCTGCAACTCCGTCAATGCCGCGTCCAGTGCCACGGCGCGGATCGCCGCATCGCTGTCCGTCACACAACCCCCTCGCACGCCCCGCCCGAGTCTATTGCGTTCGGAAGGGTCGCCCGTGCAGAGGTTTTGCCGCCCGACCTCTAAGCGGTGTCTGATTGCGCGACTCCTCGCAGGCTCGTCGTCACGCGGCCTTCAGGCGGATCTTCCACCTCACGAAACCGACATACACCACGCTGATCAGGACCAGCATCGCCATGTCGAACAGCCACGCGCCCGACGTGTGCTTCCAGTGGTCGTCCTGCGGGGTCAGCGGCCCGGGCACCAACCGGATCAGATCGATCGTCGACGCCGACGCGGCGAAGCCCCAGCGTGCCGGTGTCGCCCACGACATCTGGTCGAGCACGAGCCGGTCGGTCACCGGGATCATGCCGCCGGAGAACACCAGCTGGCTCATGATCGCGACCACCAGCAGCGGCATGATCTGCTCGGCGGAGCGGGCCAGCGCCGACAGGGCCAGGCCGACCATCGCCGCGGCGACGGTGGTGAACGCGATGTCGACGAACAACTCGAGGCTGCGGTTGCCGATCACGTTGCCGGCCTCCACGGCGCCGGGCCCCCAGCCCTTGCCGATGATCGCGATGGCGGTCACGATCGCCGACTGCACCACCGCGAACGCGGTGAACACCACCATCTTGGCCAGCAGATACGCCGAGGTCGACAGACCGACCGCCTGTTCGCGCCGGAAGATGGCGCGCTCGCCGATCAGCGCCCGGATCGTCAGCGCGGTCCCCATGAAGATTGCGCCGACGTTGAGCATCACCAGGATCTGGCCGGGCTCGTTGGGGGCTTCACCGCCCTCGAGCGCCGTCTTCGGCACACCGAAGCCGACGTCGCCAGGCACCGACAGCGACAGGATGCCCATGATGAACGGCAGCAGCATCAAGAACGCGAAGTAGCCACGGTCGGACACGACCAGCCGGATCTGCCGTCGCGCGATGGTGGAGAGCTGCCTGCGCAAGCTGGTGCGGGTGGGGTTGCCGAGCTCCGACGGTGTCAGCGCCGGCGGCTGGGGCGGCGGTGGACCGTGCTGGTCCAGGTAGCGCTGCGCGGCCGCGTCCGGATCGCCGGCGACGGTGGAGAAGATGTCAGCCCAGTTCGTGGTGCCCATCGACGGGCCGATCTGGTTGGGCGGTCCGTAGAACGCGGTCTTGCCGCCCGGCGCGAGCAGGAGAACCTGGTCGCACACGTCCAGATAGGTGAGGGAGTGCGTGACGACCAGGACGACGCGGCCGGCGTCGGCGAGCTGACGCAGCATCGTCATGACCTGCCGGTCGAGCGCGGGATCCAGCCCGGAGGTCGGCTCGTCGAGGATCAGCAGCGACGGGCCGGTCAGCAGTTCCAGCGCCACCGAGGCGCGCTTGCGTTGGCCGCCGGAGAGCTTGTCGACGCGGGTGTCGAGATGCTTGGTCATCTCGAGTTCCTCGAGCACCTCGTTGACGACCTGTTCCCGGTCGGCCTTCGTGGTGTCCGGCGGCAGCCGCAGCTCCGCGGCGTACATCAACGCCTGGCGCACGGTGAGCTGGCCGTGCACGACGTCGTCCTGCGGCACCATCCCGATCCGGGAGCGCAGCGAGGCGTACTCGGCGTGCACGTCGTGGCCTTCGAACGACACCTGGCCCGTCGTCGGATGCGTGTAGCCGGCGACCAGGCGGGCGAAGGTCGACTTACCCGCGCCGGACGGGCCGATCACCGCGGTCAGGGTGCCCGGCCGCGCCGAGATCGAGATGTTGTCCAGCAGCGTCTTGTTGTTCTCGATCGTCCACGTCACGCCGTGCACTTCCAGGCCGCCGGTCGCCGTGGCGGCGGCGGTCTCGGTGCGCCGGACCAGTGCGCCGTCCCGGAAGACCAGGTCGACGTTGCCGATGGTGACGGTGTCGCCGTCGGAGAGCAGCTGCGTCTCGACGCGGGAGCCGTTGACGAACGTGCCGTTGATGCTGCGGTTGTCGCGGATCTCGGTGCCGGCGCCCGTCGTCACCAGGGTCGCGTGGTGACGGGAGGCCAGCACGTCGGGGATGACGATGTCGTTGTCGCCGGCGCGGCCGATCTTCACCGAACCCGGCGGTACCTCCGGCGCCCGGCCGGGACGCAGGATCTTGAGCATGCTGGTGGCGATGTTGCCGTCACCGCCGGAGCGGGGCGCCGCGGCGGGCCCCATCTGGGTGACCGACTCCATCGCCGGCGACGAGATCGGCTGCTGCTGTACGGGGCGCGACGGCGGCGGTGGCGGGGGATAGCCGGTGCGTGGTCCGGTGGTCGGGTAGGACCGCCCGCCGGGTGGACGAGTCGGTGGTGGCCCCGGGTGGGTGGCCGTCTGGCTCGGCCACTGCCCGCTGGGGCGGCTCGCGACGGGGACGGCCGTGGTCGGGGGTGGGGTGCCCGCCGAGCCCTGATGCTTGCCCACCTCGAAGGTCAGCAGCGGGCCGTCGGGATTACCGATGTGGATCTGAGCGCCGTCGTTGATGTCGACGACGGGCACCCGCCGGCTGTTGACGAACATCCCGTTGAGCGAACCGTTGTCGATCGCGAGCCAGCGGCCCTGGTCGAAACGCAGCACGAGGTGTGCGCGGGAGATCAACGGATGGGCGATGCGGACATCGGCGCGCAGGTCCCGGCCGACGACCACGTCGTTGCCGGCTGCGAAAGTGCGGGTGGACCCGTCATAACGCACGGTCAGCGCAGGAGGTGCAGATCGGGTCACAGAGCCGCTCCGGCGGCGACAATAGACATCGCGCGCAACTCTATCGGTAGGCCCCGCTCATCGAGTACCTCGCGTGACCCTGTGGGTGATCTGTGGCCGGGCCGTTATCTCGCTGTTCCCTACCCGTGCGTGCGACACGCCCGTCGTGTGCACCATGAAATGTCCTGTGAATAGCCGCAATAGCGGGCGCTGGATCAGCTCGGGCACGCGCATCGTATTTTAGAGGTAAACCTCTACTTTAGGGTGGAGCAATGCCGCGGCCCGCCCGATACACCGTCGACGTCCTCCTCGACGCAGCGGCGGACCTGTTGGCCGTCGACGGACCCGGTGCGGTCACCATGTCGGCGGTGGCGCGCAGCACGGGAGCGCCGAGTGGCTCGGTCTACCACAGGTTCCCGACCCGCGCAGCACTGTGCGGAGAACTGTGGGTGCGCAGTGAGGAGCGACTGCAGGAGGCGCTGCTGGCTGCTCTTGCCACGGACGACGAGCCGGCGCAACGCTGCATCACCGGCGCGCTGTCCGTGCTCGCCTGGTGCCGCGCCCATCCGGTCGAGGCCCAGGTGCTGCTGACGGGGCCCGGACAACTCGGGCTCGGCGAATGGCCCGAGAATCTCGTGGGACGCCGGAAACGCTTGCAGCGCAGGCTCAAGAAGGTGCTCGGCGAGATCCCGGGTGACTCCGCGCGGGTGAGCGCGGCGGTGATCGATGTGCCGTACGCGATCGTGCGACGTCACCTGAGCGCGCGCCAGGCGATCCCCGCGAGTGCCGATGCGATCGTCACCGATTGTGCGCAGGCGCTCACCGCCCCGAGCTGACAGGCGACGGCGAACCCGTCACGACGCAGTGGGTGTGGCTGTAGATGGTCGCCATGCACTGGTTGCAGTGCGTGCACATCGATCGCACCGAGTTGCCGTCGGCGGCGATGCGGTTGATCAGGTCCGGTTCGGCGAGCAGGGCCCGCCCCATCGCGACGAAGTCGAAGCCCTCGGCCATCGCCAGGTCCATGGTCTCGCGATTGGTGATGCCGCCCAGCAGGATCAGTGGCATCGAGAGCTCGGCGCGGAACAGCCGGGCATCGCGCAGAAGGTACGCCTCGCGGTAGGGATACTCGCGGAAGAACTTGTTGCCCGTCATTCGGATGCCCCAGCGCAGTGGCGGCTTGAAGGCGCCCGCGAACTGCTTGACGGGTGCATCGCCGCGGAACAGGTACATCGGGTTGACCAGCGAGCTGCCGGCGGTGAGCTCGATGGCGTCCAGGCCGCCGTCTTCCTCGAGCCACTTCGCGGTCTGCAGTGCCTCCTCGGTCGAGATGCCGCCGCGAACACCGTCGCTCATGTTCAGCTTCGCGGTCACCGCGATCGGCGTGCCCGCTTTCTCCACCGCCCGACGGACGGCGAGGACGGTGCCGCGGGCCACCTTGGCCCGGTTGGCCAGCGAGCCGCCGAACTCGTCGTCGCGCCGGTTGATCAGCGGTGACAGGAACGAGCTCGCGAAGTAGTTGTGGCCGAGGTGGACTTCGACGGCGTCGAAGCCGGCGTCGATGGCCATGCGCGCGGCCTGCGCGTGCGCCTCGGTGATGTCGGTGATGTCGTCGCGGGTGGCCCGCTTGGCGAAGCGCATCGACAGCGGATTGAAGAACCGCACCGGGGCGTAGGCGGTGGTCCCGTTGGACCGGGAGTTGGCCACCGGGCCGGCGTGACCGATCTGCGCGCTGATCTTCGCGCCTTCGGCGTGCACGGCATCGGTGAGCTTGCGCAGCCCGGCCATCGCCTCGGGCCGCCAGTAGATCTGATTCCCTTCGGTGCGTCCGCCCGGGGCGACGGCCAGGTAGGCGACGGTCGTCATGCCGACCCCGCCCGCCGCGGGCAGCCGGTGGTAGGTGATCAGGTCCTCGGTGACCAGAGCGTTCGGCGTCGCGGCCTCGAACGTCGCTGCCTTGATCACGCGGTTGCGCAGTGTGATGGGACCCAGCGCGGCTCCAGTGAACACATCGCGGACAGTTGTCATGTCGAAGAGCCTGTCACAATGATCGCCGTGGGTGCGATCACTTTGGACGGTAAGGCCACGCGCGACGAGATCTTCGTCGACCTCACGGAACGCACGAAGCGTCTCGTCGAGGCCGGCCACACCCCGGGGCTGGGCACCGTCCTCGTCGGCGACGACCCCGGATCCCAGGCCTACGTGCGCGGCAAGCACGCCGACTGCGCGAAGGTCGGCATCACCTCGATCCGCCGCGATCTGCCCGCCGACATCAGCCAGGCCGACCTGATGGCCACGCTCGACGAGCTCAACGCCAACCCCGAGTGCACCGGGTACATCGTGCAGCTGCCCTTGCCGCGGCACCTCAACGAGAACGCGGCGCTGGAACGGATCGACCCCGACAAGGACGCCGACGGATTGCACCCGATGAACCTCGGCCGGCTCGTGCTCAACGAGCCGGCGCCGCTGCCCTGCACCCCGCGGGGCATCGTCCACCTGCTGCGCCGCTACGAGGTGGAGATCGCCGGCGCCCACGTCGTGGTGATCGGCCGCGGTGTCACCGTCGGCCGTCCGCTCGGACTGCTGCTCACCCGCCGCTCGGAGAACGCGACGGTGACGCTCTGCCACACCGCGACTCGGCACCTGCCCGAGATCGCCCGAGAGGCCGACATCATCATCGCCGCGGCGGGCGTGCCGCACATGGTGACCGCCGAGATGGTGCGGCCCGGGGCCGCCGTCGTCGACGTGGGTGTCAGTCGCGACGCCGCCGGCAAGCTCGTCGGCGACGTGCATCCCGACGTCTGGGACGTGGCCGGGCACGTGTCACCCAACCCCGGCGGCGTCGGCCCGCTCACCCGGGCGTTCCTGCTCACCAACGTCGTCGAGCGCGCCGAGGCTGCCGCCGCGTCGTGAGGGCGACCCGCAGGCTGTTCACCGGGCAGTGGCCGATCCTGATCGTGGGGCTGTCGCTGCTGGCCGCGTTCGTGCTGGTGGCTGCCGGTTACTGGCGCCGGGGTGCGCTGGTGATGGCGATTGCGGTGGGCATGGCGTCGGCGCTGCGGCTGACCTTGCCGGAAGATCGTGTCGGTTTGCTCGCCGTGCGCAGCCGCACGGTGGACGTCGCCACCACGGCGGCAGTCAGCGCGATCATGCTCTACATCGCCTGGACGATCGATCCGCTGGGTACCAGCTGACCGTTTCCTGTTTGCTGACCCATCCGTCGCCCGTCGGCTCGCCGGAATGCCGCCGGGGATCGATGTGCGCGACGCGTCGGTGACGGGCCCACTGTCACCGGAGCATCCAATGCCGCAGCCGCTGCTCGAGCAGTGACGCCTGACGGCGGGACCACACATGACCCGCACGGCCGGTCATCGTGAGGCGGCGCGTCGCCGGTCGATCGGTGTGGAAAGTGGCACGAACCGGCGCCACGGCGAGGGTCGACGCGGCGCCGCCGGGGCCTGATGGCGCAGGCCACGAGGCTCCGGAGGCCCCGAAAATCAATCGGTGAACAAATGTTTCGTTACCGGTGAGTAGGGATACCCCAGCATCGTCCTCGTCGGTGTGACTGCAGTCACACCGTCTACTGCGGAGCGCATCAGGGGTGATCCATGGCCGGAGTGGTCAAAACGGTGGCGCGGTGGTCCAAGAAACCGGCCCGCGACGTCGAAGCACCGAGCGGGGGGTGGGTGAACATGGTCCGCGGGCTCGCCGCCCGCGCCACGACTCCGCTGCTCCCCGATGACTATCTCTCTTTGCTCAATCCGCTGTGGTCGGCGCGTGAGCTGCGCGGCGAGATCGTCGAGGTCCGCCGGGAAACCGACGATTCGGCCACCGTGATCATCCGGCCGGGCTGGGGCTTCGCACGCGACTATCAGCCCGGCCAGTACGTCGGCATCGGGCTACGCGTCGACGGCCGCTGGCACTGGCGGTCCTACTCGCTGACCTCGGTACCCGAGCCGGACCGCGACGAGATCTCGATCACGGTGAAGGCCACCCCGGAGGGATTCCTGTCCACCCACCTCGTCGACGGGGTCGAGCCGGGCACGATCATTCGATTGGCCGCGCCGCAGGGCGAGTTCACGCTGCCCGATCCGCCACCGGAATCGCTGCTGTTCATCACCGCGGGCAGCGGCATCACGCCGATCATGGCGATGCTGCGGTCGCTGCGGGCCCGCGGCCAGGCGCCCGACATCGTGCACATCCACTCGGCGCCGTCGGCCGAGTCGGTGATCTTCTGTGACGAACTGCGGGAGTTGGAGAACGAGCAGCGCGGCTATCGCCTGCACCTCCAGCTCACCCAGGAGGACGGCAAGGTCGAGCTCACCGAACTCGACCAGATCGTGTCGGACTGGCAGAAGCGCTCCGCATGGGTGTGCGGGCCGTCGGCGATGCTCGACGCAGCCGAAGAGGTGTGGGAAGAACACGACCTGGCCGACCAGCTGCATATGGAGCGGTTCACGATCGCGGCCACCGACAAAGGCGGAGAAGGCGGCACCGTGCACTTCGCGATCTCCGACAAGTCGGTCGAGATCGACGGTGCGACAACAATATTGCAGGCCGGCGAGGACGCCGGGCTTCAGATGCCGTTCGGCTGCCGGATGGGTATCTGCCAGACCTGTGTGCTCCCGCTCGAAGAGGGGCACGTCCGGGACATCCGTTCCGGGCAGGAACACGGTGCGGGCGACCGTATCCAGACATGCATATCCACCGCCTCCGGTGACTGCACCATCAAGATCTGAGGAGACTTACCATGGCGATCACCGACATCAAGGCCTACGCGCACCTCACCGAAGAGGACGTCGAGAATCTCGCGGCCGAACTCGACCAGATACGCGCCGACATCGAGGAATCCCGCGGTGAGCGCGACGCCCGGTACATCCGGCGCACCATCCAGCTGCAGCGAGCGTTGGCGGCGGGCGGCCGCATCTCACTGTTCGCGAGCAGCAGCCGAATCGCCCGGGTGGCCGGGACGGCAATGCTGGCGACGGCGAAGATCATCGAGAACATGGAGCTCGGCCACAACATCACTCACGGCCAGTGGGACTGGATGAACGATCCGGAAATCCACTCGACCGAATGGGAGTGGGACACCACCTCACCGTCGGTGCAGTGGAAGAAGTCGCACAACTTCATCCACCACAAGTACACGAATGTCGTTGGGCTCGACGATGACATCGGCTACGGCATCATGCGGCTCACTCGTGATCAGCGCTGGGAACGGTGGATGATCGGCAACCCGATCTACAACCTGCTACTCGGGACGTTCTTCGAATGGGGTGTGGCCCTGCACGGCGTCGAGGTGACGAAGTACCGCAAGGGCGAGAAGTCCAGGGGCGAGGTCCTGCGAGACCTCAAGGTCATCGGCCGCAAGGTCGGCAAGCAGGTCGGCAAGGATTACATCGTCTTCCCGGCGCTGACCGGAACCAACTGGAAGCACACGCTCAAATGCAATGCGGTGGCGAACTTCATCCGCAACTACTGGGCGTACATGGTGATCTTCTGCGGCCATTTCCCCGACGGCGCAGAGAAATTCACCGAAGAAGAGTTCGAGAACGAGACCCGCGGCGAATGGTATCTGCGACAGATGCTGGGCTCGGCCAATTTCCACGCCGGCCCGGTCATGGCGTTCATGAGCGGCAACCTCTGCTACCAGATCGAGCACCACATGTTCCCGGATCTGCCGAGCAACCGGTACGCCGAGATCAGCGTGCGAGTCAAAGATCTGTGTGAGAAGTACGACCTGCCGTACACCACCGGGCCGCTGCTGCGGCAGTACTGGCAGTCGTTCTGGACGATCCTCAAGCTCGCGCTGCCGGACAAGTACCTGAAGGCGCCCAGCGACGACGCGCCGGAAACGGCCTCGGAGCGGCGGTTCGGCCGCGTCGAACCCACCCCGGGAACGCCGAAGCGTGGGCTGCGCACCGCACTTCGGGAGCGCGCCCGGGCGGCGTGACCGTTGCCCGGTGGCGACTTCAGCCCGCGGCCAGATGGGCGCGGCGCTGAGGTCGCCACCCTGCGCGTGGAACAGCGGCCACAAGGGCTCTGGTGTACGCGTGCGCGGGCTGCGTCAAGACTCCGGTGGTCGTCCCCTCCTCGACCACCACGCCCTGCTCCATCACCACGACCCGATCGGCGACCTGGTTCACCACCGCGAGGTCGTGGGTGATGAACAGGTAGCTGACAGGTCGCTGCGCTCGAATGTCTTTGAGCAGGTTCAGAATCTGGGCTTGGATCGATACATCCAGCGCCGCGACGGCCTCGTCGAGAATGACCAGCGCCGGGTTCGCGGCAAGTGCTCTCGCGATCGCCACCCGCTGACGCTGACCGCCCGACAACTCGAACGGAAGCCGTGAAGCGAACTCGTCGCCGAGTCCGACGTCGTCGAGCAGCGTCCGTGCCGCCGCGTCGCGATCCGCTCTGGTCAAGCCGGGCTGATGGATACCGACTGACGTCGCGATCACGTCCAGGACGCGCTGCCGGGGATTGAGTGACGAGTACGGATCCTGGAACACGTACTGGACCTCGGCGGCCCACCGCACCCGCTGACCGTGGCGGCTGGGCGGGCGACCGCGCGGCTCCCCATTGACGACGATGGTGCCCGAGGTCGGCGATTCCAGCCCGACGATCGTCTTGGCGACCGTGGTCTTCCCCGAACCCGACTCGCCGACGATCGCCAGACACTCGCCGTCTGCTACGTCGAAGCTGACGTCGTCGACGGCGAGCACAGGCTGTCCACCCCGTACCGGAGACGGATACCGCTTGCAGAGGCGCCGAACCGAGAGCACCGGCGAATTCGTCATGTCAAGCTCCCGCTTTCGATTCGGCGTGCACCGTTCGGTTGTACTGCAGCACAGGCAGTCGGTCGCTGCGGTGGTCGATGCTGGGCCGCGCGGAGAGTAGCTCCCTGGTGTAGGGATGTCGCGGATCGTCGTATACGTCGGGTCCCTGCTCCACGATTTCACCTGCGTACATCACCGCGATCCGGTCGCAACACGCGGCGGCCAGCTCGAGATCGTGGGTGATGAAGAGCAAGGCCAGGCCGCGCTGTTGGCGTTGCTCGCCGATGATGGCCATGACGTCAGACTGGGCCGTCACATCGAGTGCGGTGGTCGGCTCGTCGGCCAGTAGGAGGGTCGGTTCGGCAAGCAGCACCGACGCGATGAGTACGCGCTGCAACAGTCCTCCGGACAACTGGTGGGGGTACTGGCGCATCCGCTGGCCCGCATTGCGCACGCCGACCTCTTCCAGCAGCGTGACGGCGCGGTCCTCGGCGTCGGACCGTGACACCCCGCGGGTGATGCGCAGCGCCTCGGTGAGGAAGTCGTCGACGCGGTGCACCGGGTTGATGTGGGCCCTCGGGTCCTGGAAGATCATCCCGACATCCCGACCTCGAAAGCGTTGCAGCTCTGCGCGTTTCATCGCGAGCACATCGGCGCCGTCGAACTCGATCGTCCCGCCGACGACGAAGCGTTCGGGTAGTAGCCGCATCACGGCGCGAGTGGTGAGCGACTTGCCCGAACCGGATTCGCCGACGAGAGCCACGGCTTCGCCCGCTCCGACAGTGAGGTCGACGCCGTTGAGCAGGCGCTTGGTTGCCGCCTTAAACGGTACGTCGACAGTCAGGTCGCGGATGGTGAGCAGGGTCGCGTTCACTGACCACTCCTTGCCGATGCGGTGAGTCGGTCACCGATGACGGTGACGCACAGGACGATCAGCACGATCAGAGTGCCCGCAGCCTGGGATTCGCTGAAGAAACCCCGCAGCACACTGTCGAAACCGCTTTTGACCATGAGGCCCAGATCCGCGGTCGGCGGCTGAACACCCAAGCCCAGGAACGACACCGCCGCAAGGTCGATGACCGCGAAGCCCAGTGAGGACACTGCCTGTGCCACGATCAGCGGCATCAGGTTGGGCAGCATCTGCCATGTCGTGATCGACAGACTGCGCTGACCTTGCAGCCACGCGGCGGACACGTACGGCAGATTGCGTTCACGCAATGCGGCTCCGCGTACCACCCGGGCCACGTACGGGATGTAGGCGATGGTCAGACCCGCGACCACGGTGCCGAAACTCGGCCCGAACAGGGCTACGGCGATGAGGGCGAACACGATGCCGGGGACAGCGAAGAGCACGTCGAGAACCCAGGAGATCGCCGTGTCGACCCGCCCACCCCACCAGGCCGCAGTGAGTGCGAGCATCGAGCCGACCACGGTCGACAGCAGGATCACCAGTCCCGGCCCGGCCAGGGTGTACCGCGTACCGAACAGAAGGCGCGAGAAGATGTCTCGCCCTAGCGCGTCGGTGCCGAACCAATGTGTCGTAGTGGGATTGCTCAGGACATTGAGCAGGTCGGGCTCGTTGGGATCGAACGGCGCGATCAGCGGCGCAGCGGCCGCGGCCAGGACGATGACGGTGAGCGTGATGGCCGCGGTCGTGCCGAGTGGCCCGAGCCGATCAGTGAGACGAGTGATGCGGCGCAGAGGGTGCGACGGCGAAGCGGCACGCAGCGCGGGTGCGGTCAACACTGCTTGGCTCACGGTTTCCTCCCCAGAGCGATGCGCGGGTCGATGACGGTGTAGAGCACATCGACGACCGCATTGACTACGACGAACCCGAAGACCAGGACCAGGACGACCGCCTGTACCACGGCGAAGTCGCGCTGCAGAATCGCCTTCACCAGAAGAGAGCCCAATCCGTCGATGGCGAAGACGTTCTCGACGACGACGGCCCCGGCGATCAGCGACGCGACGGTGAGACCCAGCACGGTGGTGATGGGTATCAGGGCGTTGCGCAGGATGTGCCTGCGGATGATCACCGAGCCGGGCAGCGCCCTGGCGACCGCCGTCTGCACATGCTCGCGGCTGCGCTCCTCGTCCACCGAGGCGCGCGTGATTCGGGTCAGATACCCGATGCTGCCCAGGCTCAGGGCGACCGCGGGCAGCACCAGATGGTGCAGCGTGTCGATACCACCCGATCCGCTACCGAACACCGGAAACCAGTTGAGCGCCACAGCGAACAGGCTGATGAGTGCGACACCGATGACGAACACCGGCGTCGAGAGGGCGACCGAAGCCAACGACGTGATGAGGCCGCCGGTCCGGCCGCCCTTCAGGGCCGCGACCGTGCCGAAGCCGACGCCGGCGACGGCGATGATGACCGCCGAGATGGCGACCAGCATCACCGTGGTGCCGATCCGTCCGTCGATCATGTCGGACACGTTCTGCCGGTACACGATCGACTGGCCGAAGTCCCCATGCAGCACGTCGCCCAGCCAGCGGACGTACCGCAGGTGGAACGGATCGTCGAGGTGGTACTTCGCAGTCACGGCGGCGACCTGTTCGGGGGTGCCTCCGCGGGGGCCGAGAATGAACGACAGTGGGCTGCCCGGCGCCAAATACAGCAGCGAGAACACCAGGAACGAGGTCACGAGCAGCACCAGGACGAGACCGCCCAGCCTCTTGAGAGCGTATGTCGCAAGGCTCATTTCGTTTTTTCCTCTGTTCCACCGACGGTGGCGGCCCACGGGTAATAGAGATAGGCGATCGACGCGGTCGCCCCCGAGATGCGCGAGTTCTGCACGAGAATGGTCGGCAGGTACACCAGCGGCGTCCACGGCACGTCCTCGGTGACCTTCTGCTGGATCGCGATAACACGCTGTGCGCGCTCGGCCGGGTCCAGCGTCCCGATCGCTTCGTTGACCTGGTCGCTGACCGCGTCGTAGGCACCGAAGTTGTTGGTACCGTCGTGCACGAACATCGAGTAGGCCTCGAGCGGATCCGGCAGGTTTCCGTACCAGGTGGTGAAGAATCCGTCGAGGCCCTCCCGTGCCGTCGGGTCGCTGTAGAGATTGCCGAACTGTTCGACAGGGATGACCTTCGTGCGGATGTCGAGCCCGAGCTTCCGGCCTGCAGCCTGGATGACGTTGGCGGTCTGCTCGTGCACAGCCGAACTGCCCTGGACGCCAATCGTGATCGGGCCGACGTTGCCCACCTGCTTCAGCAGTCCCCGTGCGCGTTCGATGTCGGGGTCCGTGCCGAAGCGGGTGGCGGCGGCCTCGAAGGCGTCCTTCTCATAGCCCCAGTAGTCGGGACCCGCCAGCGTCGGGGCGGGAAGCCCTGCTCCCTGCATGACGACACCGGCGATGGCCTTGCGGTCGATGAGCGCCGAAAGTGCCTGTCGCACACGGACGTCACCGAGAGGTCCGTTCGCGTTGGCGGTGGCGAGCGCGAAGTACACCAGGGATTTGCCGAAGTTCAGCGTCAGGTTGCTGTCCTTCTGCAACTGGATCAGCCCGGCGGGTGGCAGATAGAAGAACTGCCCGTCGACCTCACCGCTGCGCAGGGCGTTCACTGCCGTGGACTCGTCGGCGATGAAGCTGAAATCGATGTGATGCGCGCGGGGCCGCAGTGTGGCATCCCAGTAAGCGTCGTTGCGGGTGAGGCGCAGATCGCGACCGGGTGTCCAGGTGTCGAGGGCAAAGGGGCCGGTGCACATGACGCCGCCCTGGGGTGTGCCGAACCCCTCGCCCGCACGTTCGGTGAACGCCTGCTGGGACACCGCCCCCGCTGCGGTGGCCATCGCCTTCTCGAACAGCGCGTCGGGCTGGGTGAAGCGGACGGTGACCTGGTGCGCACCGGTGGCCTCTATCGATTTCACGTGGCCGTAATAGCCGACGAAATACGATGCGTTGTCAGGGTCGAACTGGCGGTTGAGGCTGTAGGCGACGTCCTGGGCGGTCATCGATGTGCCGTCCCAGAACGTGACATCGCTTCTCAGCGTGTAGATCTGGGTGAGATCGTCGGGCTTGTCCACCCGCACCGCCAGGCCCGGCCGGATCTCGAGGCTCGGTGTGAGTCGAAGTAAGGATTCGCACATGTTCGCGATGACGGTGTTCTCCGCGTAGTTGAACGAGTGCATCGCGTCGAGCGAAAGTGGTTCGTAGGGCAGGTTCCACGTGACTGTGTCGATGTCGGCGGTACCCGGAGTGGTGGTGGTGCGGAGATCGTTCTGGTCGACCGCCGATCCGTACGGGTCCGCGCCAGGCATCGAACAGCCGGCGATCATCATCGCCGTGGCCAGCCAGCAGGCCAGCGATCGGGGGCGAAACCGGTATCGCCGATGCGGGGACAGCATCGCTGGGACTCCTCTGGCTTTCGCGGTCAGGACACCAGCACGCCGTCGCGGGCGATCTCGTCGCCGTCGCGCAGCACGCGGATGGGGGTGGGACGGTCGATGACGACCTGGGCCAGGCACTCTCCGGGATACTCGATTCGGTCGCCGGAGGGATCGGTGGTGATTCGGAGGAGCTTCGCGCCGGCCGTCGAACAGGCGTCGTAGGCCAACTCGAGGTCGGCGTCGGTCATGGCGTCGGTGCGGTAGGAGAGCAGGTGGGCGCGGTCGAGCATGCTGCCGCTGCCGAACGGCGTCCACGCGTCGCGGACACCGTCGGAGCCGACCGCCACGTTGACACCGCGCTCTCGGAGGAACCTGACGGGCAGCACCGGGTCGCCGCCGAGCGCGCACGTCACCAGCCAGATCCCGGCGGCGGCCACGTCATCGGCGATGGCGGTCAGAGCGTCGCCGGTAGCGGCCGCGACCGCGAACGCGTGACTCACCGTGACACGCGGCCCCATCCCTTCGGCAGTCGCTCTGGCAGCGATGCGACGCGTTTGGTCCAGGCCCGCGTCGCCGCCGTCGTGGAGGTGGATGTCCACGTCGGCGCCGTGTTTCGCGGCGAGGCCGAACACCGCGTCGAGGTGGCCGTCGACGTCACCCTCCAGGCCCTCGGGGTCGATGCCGCCGACGACGTCGGCGCCTTCGCCGAGCGCAGCGTCGAGCAGGTCGAAAGTGCCTGGCGCCGTGAGCAATCCCTGCTGAGGAAAGGCGACGATCTCGACGTCGAGTACGCCGCGGAGTCGGTCGGCGGCAGCGCGTACGCCATGCACGTTCGCGACGCCGCACGCCGGACCGATATCGACATGAGCGCGCATGGCTCGCGTCCCCTGTCCGGCGGCGGTGCGGAACAACGCCAGCGCGCGGTCTTCGACCGATCGGGTGTAGGCGGCCTGCGTGCGAACGTCGTTGTCGATGAAGTCACGCAGGGTGTCCGCGCGGTCGCGGGAGAGCCAGGGCCCGCCCCACGATGACTTGTCGGGGTGGATGTGCGCGTCGACAAGGGGGGCCGCGACGACGATGGGCGGTGCAGAGGTCTGGGGCATCGGGGCCTACGTCTCTCGGAAGTCGGTGCTGTGTTCAGCGCCATAGAATTTGTCAGATGATATGGTTATCACACAATTGCCGGAGAGGGAACAACAATGAAGCAGATCGCTCGCGTCTCACTCGTGGACTCCGTGGTGGAGCGATTGCGCGATGACATTCGGAGCGGCACCTTCCCGGTCGGCAGCAAAATCCCGACGGAGGCTCGACTGGTCGAGATGTTGGGAGTGAGCCGCCCCTCGGTCCGCGAGGGGGTGCGATCGCTGGTCCAACTGGGCCTGCTCGAGACACGCCAGGGCGACGGCACCTATGTGGTGGCAGAGGACGAGATGACGGTGGCTCTGCAGAACGCGCTCGACGCCTCCGACGAGGCTGAAGTGCTCGCGGTACGACGCGCCCTCGATGTACTCGCGGCGCGCGAGGCCGCCCAGCGCCGCTCCCCGGCCGACCTCGACGCACTGCGCACTGCGCTCGACGGGCGCGCTGCCGCGGTCGCAGCAGGTGACGTCGCCGCATTCATCGATGCCGATGTCGCGTTCCACATCGGCATCGCCCGTGCCTCGAAGAACACTCTGCTCGCGGGTTTGTACTCGAGTTTCGAAACGTCACTGCGGGATTCGGTGCGGCGGACCAACTGCATGGCTGTCGCCGACGATCCCCACGGCGAGTTCCACGACGAACTGTTCGACGCCATCGAGCGCGCAGATCCGTCCGCAGCCACCGCCGCCGCGCTGAGCGTGCTCGATGATCACTCGGGTCAGTTGCCGGACCGTCGTGACTGACACTCGGAAACGCACGGCGGGCTACGCGGTACTTGTCGTCGCGGCGGGCCTCAACCTTCGCCATCCCATCACGAGCGTGGCGTCCACGCTGGACGCGGTGACCCGGCACTACGGGTTGGGCCCCCCGGGTGTCGCGGTCCTGTCCGGCCTCCCGGTGGCGATGCTCGCCGCCGGCGCCGTCCTGGCGCCGGCGCTGGAGCGGTGGTGGGGAGTCGAACGGACCCTCCTCGGACTCGCAGCGCTGCTCACACTGTCGGTCGCGCTACGGCCGGCGAGTCTCACCGCGCTCTTCGTCGGAACCGTGGTGGCAGGACTTGCGATGGCGGGACTCAGCGTTCTTGTCCCGCAGATGATTCGAGAACATCTCGGGGGCCGGATCGGATGGTGGTCCGGCGTGTTCTCGACGAGCTTCGGGGTCAGTGCTGCAGTCGGCGCGGGACTGACGATCCCGTTGGTCCACTTAACCGGATCGCTGTCCCTCGCGCTGGCCCTCTGGGCGCTGCCCGCGTGCGCACTGACGGCGATGGCCGCGTCGGTGGTCATCGGCGGTACGCCGCACCGTCGTGCCGCGTCCGCACCCGCCCCGTCTTGTGCGAGACCAACACTGCTCCTGGGTCAGGTCACGGCGTTCTTCGGCGCGCAGGCGTTCGTGTTCTTCGCCGTCACGGGATGGCTGACGTCCATCTACGTCGACCGCGGCGTACCACCCATGCAGGCAGCGAGTCTGCTGGCGCTGGCCAGCATCGCCGGACTGCCCGGCTCGCTGGGTGTTTCGGTGGTGGCGGCACGGGTGCGCAGGCAGCACTGGATCATCGTGGCGGTCAGCACCGGCACCGTGATCGGCCTCGTCGGTGTCGTATGGGCTCCGGCAGTGTTGGCACCGCTGTTCGTCGTCACGCTGGGGTTCTGCCAGGGTGCGACGTTCGGGCTCGCCATGGCGCTGATCGTCCTCAAAGCCGATCCGAGCAGGCCGGTCGCGCCGTTCTCCGCGTTCGCGCAGGGCGTCGGCTTCGCGCTGGCGGCGCTCGGGCCGGTACTGCTCGGCCTCGTTCGCTGGGCCGGTCTGTCGTGGGCGTACGCGGGGTCCGTCCTCATCGCGGTCGTGGTCTGTCAGGCGATCGCAGGATGGACCGCCGGTCGCAGCGTCGTCCCCACCACCTCCCTGCCGCAACCGATGGAGCAACCGTCATGACCCCACCCGTGGATCTCCTGATCCGGAACTCGCTGCTGCTCTGCGCCTTCGACGACACGGGCACTGAGCTGCCCGGCGGCTGGCTGGCCGTCGACGACGGTGTCATCGTCGCGGTCGGCGACAAAGACACGGCACCGCCGGAAGCCGAGACCGTCGTCGACGCGTCCGGCTGCCTCGTTCTTCCTGGGCTGGTCAACGCGCATCAACACCTCTATCAGAACCTGACGCGGTGTTACGCCGCTGCCGCGCACGTCGACAATCTCACCGACTGGTTCTGGGCCTATTTCACCGCCTGGGGCCGGCTCGACGCCGAGGCGGTGGCCATCTCGACCACGGTCGGGCTCGCCGAACTGGCGCTCAGCGGCTGCACCACCAGCGCCGACCATCTCTATCTCCATCCCGAGCCGGAACTGATCGATGCGCAGATCCAGGCCGCACGCGACATCGGCGTCCGCTTCCACCCGGTGCGCGGATCGATGACTCTCGGGGAGGCCGACGGCGCCATCTGCCCGCCGAACCTCGTCGAGCGCGTCGACGACGTTCTCGACGACAGCCGACGGCTCGTGGAGGCGTACCACGACCCGACGCCGAGTTCGATGGTGCGCGTGGGCATCGGACCGAGCACGCTGATGAGTTCCTCGGACGCGGCGATGATCGAGTCGGCGGCGTTCGCGGACGCCTTCGACGTCCGGCTGCACAGCCATGTCGCCGACGATCCCGACGAGGAGGCCTACGTCGGAGCCCGCTTCGGCCGGCGCCCGCTCCAGGTGTACGAGGATTTCGGCTGGCTCGGCCGGCGTTCCTGGTTGGCGCACGTCGTCTACCCGAACCACGACGAGATCAACGCACTCGCCGCAGCCGGGGTGTCCGTCGCCCATTGCCCGAGCATGACGATGATCGACGGCGGATTACCCGGCGGGCCGCCACCGATCCGGGCCATGCTCGACGCCGGGGTGAACGTCGGAATCGGTTGTGACGGAGCGACTGCCGCCGACCATCAGTCGCTGTGGCTGGAGACGAAAACGGCGATGCTACTCAGCCGCCAACGGGAGGGTCGCGCGTCGGCCATGAGTGCCAGAGACGCCCTCCGAATGGCAACGCGCGGGGGTGCGCACGCTGTGGGTCGGGACGGCGAGATCGGTCAGCTGTCAGTCGGCACGAACGCGGACGTGTCCGTGTGGCGGATGGACACCCTGCCCTACGCGGGCGTTCTGGATGACCCGGTGACCGGGCTGATGCACTGCGGCCCGGCCTCGGCATGGCACACCATCGTCGGCGGGAAGTTCGTGGTCCGCGACGGGGAGCCCGTCACCGTGGATGTGCCGGAAGCTCTCCGACGGCACCGTGCGGCGGCGAGTCGTGTGCAGGGTCTCACCTGCCAGTAGCGCGCCTGACGGTCAGGACAGGGTCGCGCGCACGCACACGGTGACGTACGGCAGCGCAAGGCCCGTGGAATTCGCCAGCGCCGGGTGCGTGGACAGCAGTTCGCGCACCCGGTCCAGCGTGCGGGTACGCACCTGCTCGGGCGAGGTGATGCAGTAGCTGCGGGAGGCCACCAGATCGATGAGCGCCTGGGGCGTCAGGTAGCTGGTCCATTCGACCTGGTGTCGCGACACATCGGAGAACGGTGCGGGCAGCTCCACCGTCTGTGTGAACGGGTCGACCTCGTGGCCGATGATCTGCCCGAGATCCTTGACCCAGCCGGATCTTTCGTCACGGTTGTTCCACACCAAGCCGAGCCGTCCGCCGGGACGTAGCACCCGGGCGATCTCCTCGAGCGCGCGAGCCGGATCGAACCAATGCCAGGCTTGGGCGACCAGCACGGCGTCGACACTGTTGTCCGGCAAAGGGATCTCCTCGGCGGTGCCGAGCAGCGCGGGCGTGTCGGGAAGCGATACGCGCAGCACTTCGAGCATCTCCGGAATGGGATCCACGGCGACGACGTCGAGGCCACGTTCGACCAGGCGCGTGGTCAGCTTTCCGGTGCCCGCGCCGAGATCCAGCACGGTGTGTGCGCCGTGGGGGAGCAGCCAGTCGATGGCCTCCGGCGGGTAGGACGGGCGGCCGCGCTCGTAGGCGGCGGCCTCGGCGCCGAAGGACAGCGACCGTCGCTGTGCCGAACCGCTCACCGGCCGGCCAACTCCAGTGTGCGTCGGATCAGTACGCCCACCGCATCGGTCTCCACCAGGAAGCCGTCGTGCCCGAACTTCGACTCGACGACGTCGAGCCCGTCGCAGCCCGGCAACAGATCCGCCAATTCCTGTTGCAGCCGTAGCGGATACAGCCGGTCAGAGGTGATACCACCCACGACGGTGGGCACCGGGCAGCCCGCCAGGGCGGCTGCCACCCCACCGCGTCCGCGGCCGACGTCGTGACTGGACAGGGCGTCGGTCAGCGCCACGTAGGTGCCGGCGTCGAAGCGCGCCACCAGCTTTCGGCCCTGGTACTCCAGGTAACTCTGCACGGAGTACCGGCCACCCGCGGTGGGGTCTTCACCGGGTTGCGCCTCGTTGCCGAACCGCTCGTCGAGCTCGGTCTCGCCGCGATAGGTCAGGTGGGCGAAGCGACGGGCGATCTCCATGCCGGCATCGGGTGAGCGCCCGGTGTCGTGATAGTCGCCGTTGCACCAGTTCGGATCCGAGGTGATCGCGGCGACCTGCGTGCTCTGCGTACCGATCTGGTCGGCCGTGGCGCGCGCGCCGACCGCGAGGACCAGCGCCGCGCGGACATCGTCGGGGTGACTGACGATCCACTCGAGGGCGCGGGCGCCACCCATGGAGCCACCGATCACAGCCGCCACCTCGGAGATGCCCAGCCGTTCCAGCACCGCGACATCAGCGGCCACCTGGTCGCGGACCGTTGTCGCCGGAAACCGTGAGCCCCAGGCTTTTCCGTCCGGTGCGATAGTGCTCGGCCCGGTCGAGCCGCGGCAACCGCCCAGCACGTTCGTCGAGATCGCGCACCAGCGATCGGTGTCGATCGGCGCGCCGGGGCCCGCCACGCCGTCCCACCAGCCGGCAGTCGGGTGGTCGGGGCCCGCCGGACCGGTGATGTGCGAGTCGCCGGTGAGCGCGTGCAGCACCACCACCACGTTGTCCCGCTCCGGTGAGAGCTCGCCCCAGCGCTGCACCGCGATCGAGACGTCGTCGAGTACCTCGCCGTTCTCGAGAGTGAGCGATCCGATGTCGACGATGCCGATCTCGCCTTCGGGCGGCAGCGCCACGCGATCGTTCACCACATCCATGAGGGTCACGTCTGCACCTCGAGCAGCTGCGCATCGGCGGTGCCGCCGGCGCGCTGCGCCGCGGCGAAGCCCCTGTCGAGGTCGGCCAGGATGTCGTCGATGCCCTCGATGCCGACCGCGAGTCGCACCAGCCCGGGTGTCACGCCGGTGGCGAGCTGCTCGTCGGCCGAAAGCTGTTGGTGGGTGGTGGACGCCGGGTGGATCACCAGCGAGCGCACGTCACCGATGTTGGCGACGTGGCTGTGCAGCGTCAACGCGTCGACGAACGCCTTGCCCGCGGGCACACCGCCTGCCAGCTCGAAAGCCAGGACCGCGCCGGTTCCCTTGGGCGCCAACTTCTTTCCCACCTCGTACCAGGGTGAGCTGGGCAGGCCCGCGTAGTTGACCGAGACCACGTCGTCACGGCCGGCCAGGTACTCGGCCACCCGCTGGGCGTTGGCGACGTGACGCTCCATGCGCAGGCTCAACGTCTCCAGACCCTGGGCGATCAGGAAGGCGTTGAACGGCGATGCGGCCGAACCCAAGTCGCGCAGCAGTTGCACGCGGGCCTTGAGCGCGAACGCCGGTGCGCCGAGTTCTGCGAACACCACGCCGTGGTAGCTCGGGTCCGGTTCGGTGAACCCGGGGAAGCGTCCGTTGGTCCAGTCGAAAGTGCCGCCGTCGACGATCGCGCCGGCGATCGCGGTGCCATGGCCGCCGAGGTACTTCGTGGCCGAATGCACGACGATGTCGGCGCCGTGGCGCAGCGGCTGGATCAGGTACGGCGTGGCGATCGTGTTGTCGACGATCAGCGGCACCCCGGCTTCGTGGGCCACCGCGGACACCATCGGGATGTCGAGCACGTCGATCTGCGGATTGGAGATCGTCTCGGCGAAGAACGCTTTGGTGTTGGGGCGCAACGCCGCTCGCCACGATTCGGGGTCGTCGGGGTTGTCGACGAAGCTGACCTCGATGCCGAGCTTGGGCAGCGAGTAGTGGAACAGGTTGTAGGTGCCGCCGTAGAGCCGCGGGCTGGAGACGATGTGGTCGCCGTTCTGAGCCAGGTTGAGGATCGCGAACGTCTCCGCGGCCTGCCCGGAGGACACGAACAATGCCGCGACGCCGCCCTCGAGAGCGGCGATGCGCTGCTCGACGACGTCCTGGGTCGGGTTCATGATGCGCGTGTAGATGTTGCCGGGCTCGGCCAGCCCGAACAGCGCTGCGGCGTGGTCGGTGTCGCGGAATGCGTAGCTGGTGGTCTGGTAGATCGGCAGTGCCCGCGCCCCGGTGGCGGTGTCGGGTGCCTGGCCGGCGTGGACCTGCTTGGTCTCGAACGCCCACCGACTGGTGGGGTCGTCAAACTCATCGAGGCTCATCGATGTCTCCTCCGTGAACGGGGGGCCCGTTTCACAGCGGACCCGCGCTTGCCTTATAGCCGTATCCGGCTACTCAACCTGGTCGTCTCCCGGGGCACCCCACCGCGGTTGGAGGGTTGCCGGCCAGCAAGCCGGGGCTTGACGCTGGCACTCATGACCGTGACGAAGAATAACGCACCCGGCGGATCGGGTGCCACCGGGTTCAGCTGATGGCGCGCTGCGGGCCGGTCTGTTCGTCGAGGAATTCGCGGATCACGTCGGCGATGCGCTCGGGCGCCTCGAACATCGGAATGTGTCCGACACCGTCGAGTGTGGTGAAGCGGGTGGATCGAGGCAGATGTTTGCGGAAGTGCGCCGTGAACCGCGGGTGGGGGAGCACCCGGTCTTTCTCGCACACCACCAGGTAGGTGGGCGTCGAGGAGTCGGCGAGCTCCATCAGCCCCGGCATCAACAGCGCCTTGACCAGCAGCTGGTAATAGGCCGGGCAGTGCCGGACGTCGTCGATGATCTCGAGGATGTCGGCGTCGGTGATGCCGTCGGGGCGGGCACTGACCGGGACGCTGGTGAGGAATCGTGCGCCGGGCACCTGCGCCGCCCGCGCCCCGAGCAGCTTGGCCACCACCCAGACGGGCATGCCCAGCACGAACTTTGCCACGATCTCGTACTTCGCCGGGGTCCAGCGGTGCCATCCGCCGGCCGGGGCGATGCCGACCAGGGACCGGGCCCGGTTGCGGCGTTCGAGTTCGAAGGCCACCCAGCCGCCGAGCGAGTTGCCGACGATGTGGGCGCTGTCCCACCCGAGGCGGTCGAGGTGGCGCTCGATGTCGTCGGCGAGGGTGCCGCTGTCGAGCAGCCAGGAGCGGTTGGGGCTGCCGCCGTGGTGGCCTGCCATCGTCGGCGCGTACACCTCGTAGCGGCCGGTGTCGGCCAGCGCCGGGGCGACGTCTTTCCAAACGTTGTTCGACATCATGAACGGGTGCAGGAGCAACACCGGTTCCCCGGAGCCGAGGTGGATGGGCGCGCGTTTGCTCATAGCGCCCGACCCTAAGGTGATACCGCCGGTACCGCAAGAACGGCCGCTAGGGTCGACGGCCGTGACGCGTCCCCTCACGATCAGCACAGTCAACGTCAACGGCATCCGTGCCGCGATCAAGCAGCGCTCGGACGACAACCGTGGCCTGCTGCCGTGGTTCGCGCAGACCGACGCCGACGTGGTGTGCCTGCAGGAGACCCGCGCCGACGACGACCAGGTGGCCGAGGCGCTGGCGCCGCTGCTCGCCGACGGCTGGCACCTGGCCTCGGCCGCGCCGCACGTCAAGGGTCGCAACGGTGTCGCGGTGGTGTCCCGGACCGTCCACGACGAGGTGCGGATCGGCTGCGGCGCCGACGAGTTCGCCGCCCACGGCCGCTACATCGAGGTGGACACCGGCGGTGTGACGGTGGGCAGCGTGTACTTCCCGACCGGCGAGGCCGACACCGAGCGGCAGCGGGAGAAGGAACGCTTCATGGCTGCAGTGGCGCAGCGGATGTCGGTGCTGCGCGCCGACGGCCGCGATGCGGTGTTGTGCGGGGACTGGAACATCGCGCACACCGAACACGACATCAAGAACTGGAAGGGCAACGTCAAGAAGGCCGGGTTCCTGCCCGAGGAACGCCGGTGGCTGACCGAGCTGCTGGCCACGGGGTGGGTGGACGTGGTGCGGGCGGCGCATCCGGACCAGCCCGGGCCGTATGCGTGGTGGTCGTGGCGGGGCAAGGCGTTCGACAACGACGCCGGCTGGCGCATCGACTACCACCTGGCCACTGCGGGGTTGGCGGCGCGCGTGGCCGCGGTGCGCACCGAACGCCCCGCCGCGTATGCGCTGCGCTGGTCCGATCACTGCCCCGTGACGGTCACCTACGCGTGATTTCGGCGTGGTTGTCGTCGCTGAGCGACGATGGCCACGCCGAAATCACTCAGCAGCCGACGCGGGTGGGGGTCGATAGCGCGCCGTCGGCGTCGTTGATCGCACCCCGCACCACGTCGAATACCCGCGGATCCCACGTCATGCCCGTATCCCATGGCAGCCCAACCGAATCCGAGACGAAGATGCTGTGGGTGTCGTCGAAGGACACGCAGCGGCGGTGCGGCAGCACGCGATCGCTGATGTCGGTGGCCAGCGCGCTTCGCGTGGTCACGATGCCGTCGTTGGGCCACACCATCGGGTTGACCGGTGCCGGGCGGGTGAAGCGGGCGCCGCCGATCAGGACGACGGGGATCTGGTCCAGCACGCCGGCCTGGTATTCGTTCCAGCCCTGCGGGCCCATCAGATATCCCTGGTTGACCTCTCGCCCCGATCCGGTCTGCAACCGGGTCACCTCGGCGGCCATCGCCAGAGACGCCTTCTCGCAGTAGGCGTCGCCCGCGCAGTCCGCCAACGGGGTGATGCCGTTGGCGTAGTCGGACAGGAACGATCCCTCCCAGGGCGTCCCGAGAGTTGTCAGTGAGCGGATGCGGATCGGCGAACCGAGACTCTGCAGCACGCGAATCGCCGCCCGCGAGTACAGCCCGCCCATCGAATGGCCCACGACGTCGACGACGTCGACTCCACGCGTGTCGTGGAGGTAGGTCAGAAAGCGGGCGAGGTGTTCGCCGGCCAGGTCGATCGAGGCCGTGGAATCGACGGTCATGATCTCCGGCAGCGTGATCGGGCAGTCGCCGAACGCGCCGAACCCGCCCTGGTCGATGACGGGACCGCGACCGGCCATCGCCGGGGACGTGTAGACGGTGTGGCCCGCGGCGAGCAGGTTCTCCCGCAGCGCGGTGTCGGTGTTGCCGGCGGCCAGGCCGGACCGGCAGGCCGCGTCAGGGGTGGTGAACGGGCTGACCGCGTCGCCGCCGGAGACGATGACGACGGCGTGGCCTGGTGCCGCGTGCGCAGGGCCGCCACCCAGGAGCGTCGCGAGCACGAGCAGGACAAGGATCGACGCCCATCGCCGCATAGGAACCCCCTCGGTTGCGGGCATGCTACCGAGCGCCGCCGGTCGGCCGCCGGACGAAACCGCGACGGCGCGTGAAAAACTGGACCTCATCATGAGCACTCCAGCCAAGCCCGTCGTCTTCTCCGGCGCGCAACCGACGTCCGACTCCCTGCATCTGGGCAATGCCCTCGGCGCGGTCGCGCAGTGGGTCGGTCTGCAGGACGGCCACGACGCCTACTTCTGCGTGGTGGACCTGCACGCGATCACGCTCGCCCAGGATCCCGCGACACTGCGCCGCCGCACGCTGGCCACCGCCGCGCAGTATCTGGCCCTGGGTGTCGACCCGGCCCGCGCCACGGTGTTCGTGCAGAGCCATGTCCCAGAGCACAGCGAATTGGCTTGGGTGCTGGGCTGTTTCACCGGTTTCGGGCAGGCGTCGCGGATGACGCAGTTCAAGGACAAGTCGGCCAAGCACGGCGCCGACGCGCAGACGGTCGGCCTGTTCACCTATCCGATCCTGATGGCCGCCGACGTGCTGCTGTATGACACCGATCTGGTACCGGTCGGCGAGGATCAGCGCCAGCACCTCGAGCTCGCCCGCGACGTCGCTCAGCGCGTCAACGCGCGCTTCCCCGACACGTTCGTCATCCCCGAAGCGATGATCCCCAAGGCCACCGCGAAGATCTACGACCTCGCCGATCCGACCGCCAAGATGAGCAAGTCCGCGGCCACCGACGCCGGGTTGATCAGCCTGCTCGACGATCCGGCCCGCACGGCCAAGAAGATCCGCTCCGCCGTCACCGACAGCGAGCGCGAGATCCGGTTCGATCCGGAGGCCAAGCCGGGGGTCTCGAACCTGCTGACGATCCAGTCGGCGGTGACGGGCAATTCTGTCGAGGACCTGGTCGCCGGCTATGCCGGCCGTGGGTACGGCGACCTGAAGAAAGAGACGGCCGACGCCGTCGTCGAATTCGTCACCCCGATCAAAGCGCGCGTCGACGAGTACCTCGCAGATCCGGCCGAACTGGAGAACGTGCTGGCTGCCGGCGCGCACCGCGCCCGTGAAGTGTCTGCCAAGACGCTGGCACGGGTATACGACCGGGTGGGATTCCTCGCACCGCGATGACGGGAGGCTGACGATGACGGCGCCGGACGGTTCGGCCGACCCGGAGAAACCCGAGGACAAGCCCGGGTTTCTGGATCGTTTGCGGGCGCGTATGCCGTGGTTCGACCACGTCATGCGGGCCCAGCAGCGCTACAACGACAGCAAGGGCGATTTCTACGCCGCCGGCATCACCTACTTCACGATCTTCGCGCTGTTCCCGTTGCTGATGGTGGGTTTCGCGATCGGCGGGTTCGTGCTCACCTATCAGCCGGAGCTGCTCGAGCAGCTCAAGGGCAAGATCGCGGGCGCGGTCAGCGGTGACCTCGGTCAGCAGGTCGTGCAGTTGATGGAGTCGGCGATCGAGTCCCGCGGCACCGTCGGCGTCATCGGCCTCCTCACTGCGGCGTGGGCGGGTCTGGGCTGGATGGCCAATCTGCGTGAGGCGCTCAGCCAGATGTGGGGCCTGTACCGCGAAGAGCAGCTGGGGTTCGTCAAGACGAAGCTGAGCGATCTGCTGGCGCTGCTGTCGACGTTCGCCGCGATCGTCGTGACGGTCGCGCTGTCGGCGCTGGGCAACGGCTCGGTGATGAAGAACGTGCTCGACTGGCTGGGCTTCCCGGAGTCGCCGGTCATCGGGGTGCTGCTGCGGATCGGCTCGATCGCGGTGTCGCTGCTGGTGTCCTGGCTGCTGTTCACGTGGATGATCTCGCGGCTGCCGCGGGAATCCACGAGTTTCCGCAGCAGCGTGCGCGCCGGCCTGCTGGCCGCGGTCGCGTTCGAGGTGTTCAAGTTGGTGGCCTCGATCTACCTGAAGTCCGTGCTGACGGGCCCGGCGGGAGCCACGTTCGGTCCGGTGCTGGGCCTGATGGTGTTCGCCTACATCACTGCGCGGCTGATCTTGTTCGCGACGGCGTGGGCGGCGACGATGCCGGAGAACATGGTGGAGGCACCGATTCCGGCGCCGGGCCCGGCCGTCATCCGCAATCGCATCATCACCCGGCCCGGGCTCGCGCCCTGGCAAGCGGCGGGTGCAGCGGTGGTCGGCGCGGTGGGCGCGCTGAGTGTCGTGCGGCGCCGCAAGCGCTGAAACGTCAGTGCTGGGGCCTGCGATTGAGCGCGCGGGCGCCCATGATCAGGCTGAACACGATCACGGCGCCGACGATGCAGACGCCGACGCGCACCGGCGTGGCATCCATCTCGGGTAGCGCGGCGCTGGCCTTGCTCGTCGCGGCCGAGGCAGCCGCCGGGTCGGCGTCCGGGGTCTGCAGGGACGGATCAGGTTCGACGAGCGTGCCGACCTTGGTGCCCGGCGCAGTGGCGAAGCCGTAGTCGAGGAGGTGCGCGGCCTGTTCCCAGGGCGCGATCGGTTGCCGGGTGCCGCGCATCAGCACCGCCACCAGGCGTCGACCGCCGTGGTCGGCGGCGCCGACGAACGTCTGCCCGGCATCGTCGGTGTAGCCGGTCTTGCCGCCGAGCGCGCCGGGATAGTTGGCCAGCAGCTTGTTGTCGTTCTCGATCGGGTAGTTGCCGTCGCCCCGGCCGGGAAACGAGAACTCCTGCGTATGAACGATGTCGGCGAAGACGGGGTTGTTCCACGCGTACCGGTAGAACAGTCCGACGTCGTAGGCGGAGGTGCTCATCCCCGGTCCGTCCAGCCCGGACGGGGTGGCCACGCGGGTGTCTCGGGCGCCGAGTTTGTTGGCCAGCGCGTTGAGCTTGGTCAGCGTGGCGTCCATGCCGCCCAGTTGCATCGCCAGCGCGTGTGCGGCGTCGTTGCCCGAGTGCATCAGCAGCCCGTGCAGCAGGTCGTTGACGGAGTAGAAGCCACCCTCGCCGACGCCCACCCTGGTGCCCTCGGCGTTCGCGTCCTCCTGCGTACCCGGTACCACCTTGTGCAAGGGCAGGTCGCGGATGGCCTGCATAGCGACGAGCACCTTGATGATGCTGGCCGGGCGGTGACGGCCGTGCGGGTCCCGCGCGGCGATCACGTCACCGGAGTCGATGTCGGCCACCACCCACGCCTCGGCGGAGACGTCGCCGGGAACCGGGGGAGTGCCGGGCGCGGTGATCACGCCGCAGCCGGACAGCGCGTCGCCACCCATCGGTTTGGGCGGAACGGGCAGCGGCGCCGGCGGATCGCCCGACTCCGGAACCTCGGACGCGTCGACGGCCGGCGGGGTCGCCTCCCGGTACGGGCAGGTGTTCGCCTCAGGAGCGGGCGGCTGGGCCGCAGCGACCGGCGCCAGTGCCAGCATTGCCGCCGTGAGCAGCGCAGACACTCGCAGCGGGAACGTCGTGAAGGTCGCCATCGGGGTTGAAGATTAGGCGATCACGACATCGCGATCGGTGAGCCACGCGGTGACGGATGTGATGAGAGTTTCGCAAGTGACTGGCCACGACGACCTTCGGCGAGGCTCACCTAGGCTGGCGGGACCGCCCGAGCCGCCAGAAAGTAGTCCATGTTCCTCGTCGTTCTCGGCTCGTCCCTCGGGCTGATGACCTTTTATGTCTGGTTTCGCACCGTGCGTTCGACCACCCGTCCGGGGCGGGTGCGCCGAATCCTGACCGCCCTGCTGCTGATCCTGACCGCGCTGCTGGTGGCGGCGCTGGTGTCCCGGCGCGATCCCGCCGGCTCCGGCTGGCTCGCCTCGCCTGGCTACCTGTGGTTCGGCCTCCTGGTGTACCTGGTCCTGGCGCTGCTGGTCCTCGAGCCGGTGCGCCTGATCCGCCGGCTGACCCGACCCCGGCGGCCCGCCGAGGAAGCACCCGACCTCGAGCGTCGGCTCTTCCTCGCCCGCGCGGGCGCGGTGGCCGCAGGCGCTGCGGCGGTCGGCGTGACCGGTGTCGGTGTCGCCACCGCGCTCGGGCCGCCGGACGTGCTCCGCGTTCCGGTGCGGCTGCCGCGGCTCGCGCGCGAGTTCGACGGGTTCCGCATCGCCGTGGTCTCCGACATCCATCTCGGACCGCTGCTGGGCCGCCGCCACACCGAACGGATCGTGCGGATGGTCAACGAGACCGAACCCGATCTGGTGGCCGTGGTCGGCGACCTGGTCGACGGCACGGTCGCGCAGCTGGGACCTGCGGCGGCGCCGCTGGCCGACCTGGTGTCGCGGGACGGCACGTTCTTCGTGACCGGCAACCACGAGTACTTCGTCGACGACACCGCGGCGTGGCTGACCGAACTCGATCAGCTGGGGGTGCAGGTGCTGCGCAACGAGAACACCCGGATCCGTCGGGGCGCCGCGGCGTTCGATCTGGCCGGGGTCAACGATCTCGCCGGCCGGTCGGCCGAGGAGCCGCCCGATTTCGACGCGGCGCTGCGCGGCACCGACGCCGGGACGCCGACGATCCTGCTGGCGCACCAGCCGGTTCAGGTCGCCGAAGCGGCGCGTCGCAATGTCGATCTGCAGCTGTCCGGTCACACGCACGGCGGGCAGATGTGGCCGTTCCACTATGCGGTCGAGCTGGCTCAGCCCTCGCTCGCGGGCCTGTCGACGGTGGACGGCACGCAGCTGTACGTGTCGCGGGGCGCCGGCTTCTGGGGGCCACCGGTCCGTGTCGGTGCACCGCCGGACATCACCGTGCTCACACTGCGCGGCTGAACGTGTTTATCGGCCTGCGCGGCCGGTTACTTTCTCATCAACTTCACGGCTAACACTGACCGAATCGCTCAGGTGGGCCGAGCACGCTGAAGGAATCCAGGCGATTCAGCGGAAGGACGTTGACATGGCGACAAACGCGAGCACCACCAACGCGAGCACCGGTGTGGTCGACCTGCGATCACATCCCGCGTTCAACGCCTCCGAGCGGAGGGCCAGCGCGATGGAGGAGGCGATGCGTCGTCACCCGTCCTTCCAGTCGCGCGCGCACTCCCTCTGACCCCCACGCAAAGGGGCACCTCCGTGAGGAGGTGCCCCTTTGTCGTGTCTGCAGTGCTCAGCGCACGTTGACGTACACCGTCTGGTTGCTCACCGAGCGGGTGTTGTCGCCGTTGGAGGTGGCATTCGGCACCGCCTGGCGGACGTCGGGTCCGCGGGTGACGGATACCACCGATGCCTCGTCGAGCGGCGTGCTGCTCTGCCGGTTGACGACAACGCGGTTGCCCTGCGCCTCGAGCGCGCTGATCGTGTCAGCGGCGCTGCCGGCGCCGGACGGGGCTGCCAGCGCGGGGGCGGCGAAGCCGAGGACGCCCGCGGTGAGGGCGGCAGCGGCGGTGGTGGTGATCGTGAATGACTTCATGGGGTGCTCTTCCCTTGATCGGGTCGGAGCCGTGGAGCGATGTCGCGCGGTTCTGACTGTGTGAAATTGTCGGTCTGCGACCGGACTTCGTGGCGTGTCCGATCCGCGCGGTACAACCCGGCGCCGCCTGAGATGCTTCCCAAAAGTGGCGCAGTGTGTCTCACGACACCGTGTCGCTGAGCGCGATGCTGCCGAGATACGGGCCGCCGATGCTGCCCAGCCACAGCCGGTCGTTGCTCTCCACCATGCCGGTGACCATCCGCAGCTGCGGGTGGGTGGTGCGCATTCCGGCGACGGCGGTGCCGTCGGCGGCGTCGAAGGCGACGACCCACACCACGGATCGGGGCTTCGGCTGCAGCCGTGCGGGCAGCCGCCAGATCAGCGTGCGAAGCAATGGTGGGCCGGCGGCGAGTCGGTCGGCCAGCTGATTGGCCGGCGTCACCATCGCGCACCAGATACGCCCGTCGGCGCCGGTCGACAGGTTGTCCGGCATTCCTGGCAGGTTCTCGGCGAGCGGTTGCCATGTCCCGGCGCGCGGTCCGGTGAGCCAGTACTTCGACAGTCGTCGGCCCTGGGTTTCGGCCACGACCAGCGCCGCGCCGTCGGCGGTCGGCGTGACCCCGTTGGCGAAGTAGAGCCCGTCAGCGACGGTGGTGACGGTCCCGTCGGGATCGAGGCGGTGCAGTGCGCCGCGTCCGCGCGCTTCCAGGATCGCGCCCAGGTAGTGGGCCACCGTGAACGCCGTCGTCGACTCGGTGAAATAGATTGTGCCGTCGCTGGTTTCGGTGACGTTGGAGCAGAACTGCAGTCTCCGGCCGGCGATCGTGTCCACCAGGGTCTCGATCCGTCCGCTGCCGGGGTCCAGCGCCAGCAGGCCCCGCGGGCTGTCGCAGATCAACAGTCGGCCGTCTCGCGCGAACGCCAGGCCGAGCGGTCGCCCGCCGGTGTTCGCGATCACCTCCGGCGCGGTGCCGTCCGCTTCGAACCGCACGATGCTGCCGTCGAGGGCGCCGGTCCAGAGCCGACCGGCGCCGTCGACGACGACGTCCTCGGGTTCGCCACCCGGTACGGCGGTCAGCGTGATGGCCGCCGACCGGAAGTCTGGCAGGGCCCCCACCGGGGGCGCCTGCCAGCGGACGGGATCGATGGGCGGTTTGGCCATGCCGCCCAGTCTCGCCTACATCCGGCGGCTGGCTTCGCCCAGCACCGAGTGCAGCACGTCGTAGATCGCGTCGAACTCGCGCTGTCCGCAGATCAGCGGCGGGGCGAGCTGCACGACTGGGTCGCCACGGTCGTCGGCGCGGCAGTACAGGCCGGCTTCGAACAGGGCGGGCGTGAGGAACCCGCGCAGCAGCCGCTCGCACTCCTCGTCGTTGAACGTCTCCTTGGTGGCCTTGTCCTTGACGAGTTCGATGCCGTAGAAGAATCCTTCACCGCGGACGTCGCCGACGATGGGCAGGTCGTGCAGCTTCTCCAACGTGGCCCGGAAGGCCGGCGCCATCTCCTTGACGTGGTCGTTGATGCCCTCGCGCTCGAAGATGTCGAGGTTGGCCAGCGCGACCGCCGCCGACACCGGGTGCCCACCGAAGGTGTATCCGTGCCCGAACACGGTGGAGCCGTCGTTGAACGGTTCGAACAGTCGGTCGCTGGCGATCATCGCGCCGAGCGGGGAGTAGCCCGAGGTGAGGCCCTTGGCGCTGGTGATGATGTCCGGGACGTAGCCGAAATCGTTGCAGGCGAACATCGATCCGATGCGGCCGTACGCGCAGATCACCTCATCGGAAACCAGGAGCACGTCGTACTCGTCGCAGATCTCGCGGACCCGCTCGAAGTATCCGGGCGGCGGCGGGAAGCAGCCGCCGGCGTTCTGTACGGGCTCCAGGAACACCGCAGCGACGGTGTCGGGGCCCTCGAACTCGATGGCCTCGGCGATCCGATCGGCGCAGTAGCGGCCGAACGCCTTGGGGTCGGAGCTGAATTGCTCGGGCGCCCGGTAGAAGTTGGTGTTCGGAACGCGGAAGCCGCCCGGTGTCGGCGGATCGAACGGCGCCTTGAACGTCGGGATGCCGGTGATCGCCAGGGCGCCCTGAGGGGTGCCGTGGTAGGCGATGGACCGCGAAATGACTTTGTATTTGCCGGGTTTGCCGGTCAGCTTGAAGTACTGCTTGGCCAGCTTCCAGGCGCTCTCGACGGCCTCGCCGCCGCCGGTGGTGAAGAACACCCGGTTCAGGTCGCCGGGTGCGTACCCCGCGATCCGCTCGGCCAGCTCGACCGCCGGCGGCGTCGCGAACGACCACAGGGGGAAGAACGCCAGCGATTCGGCTTGCTTGGCAGCAGCCTCGGCGAGTTCGGCGCGGCCGTGCCCGACCTGGACGACGAACAGGCCCGACAGGCCGTCGATGTACTTGTTGCCTTCGCTGTCCCAGATGTGGACGCCGTCGCCGCGGGTGATCACCGTCGGCGTGATGTCCCCGCCGTGGCGGGCGAAGTGGCCCCACAGGTGCCGGTTGGCCCGGGCGCCCAAATCGGAGTCGGTGGTCTGCGGTGTTTCGGAGATGATCGTCATCTAGTGCCCCAATTGTATTGCTGTTTAACAAGTTTCAGATAGACAAGGGTTTCTGTGGATATCACTCCCGGCAGCGCGCGGATCTGGGTGTTGAGAAGTTGCAGTAGGTGGTCGTCGTCTTCGCAGACCACCTCGACGATGGCGTCGAAGGAGCCCGCGGTCAGCACGACGTAGTCGACGGATTCCAGGGCGGCCAGCTTCTCGGCGATCTTGGTGGTGTCCCCGGTGCAGCGCACGCCGATCATCGCCTGACGGGCGAATCCGAGTTGCATCGGATCGGTGACCGCGACGATCTGCATGACCCCGGCGTCGACCATGCGTTGCACGCGTTGGCGCACCGCGGCCTCGGACAGGCCGACGGCCTTTCCGATACCCGCATAGGACCGTCGGCCGTCCTGCTGGAGCTTCTCGATGATGGCCTTGGACAGCTCGTCGAGCTGAAAGGCGGCACCGGGTCGGGATTGGTTCACTCGGAAGGAGACGGGGCCGACGGCGTGCGGAACGCCCGGGTTGACCATGCCTGTGATTGTGCACGGAATCCGTCGTTTCAAGCAACCATAACCATGAAATCACTTGCTGTGAGTCGTTGACGGTGCCGTAATGCGTAGATTTCTCCGGTGCGGGCACGGTAGTTTTGGGCCATGACTGTGGTTTCGGAGACAGATGTCGCCAGCAGCTGGATCGACGGTGAACCGGTACGCACCGGCGGCGCCTCGCACACGGTGATCGACCCCGCGACCGGTGCGCCGGTCGCGCAGATGGCGCTGGCCGCCCCCGATGACGTCGACCGGGCGGTCTCGTCGGCCCGCGCGGCACTGTCGGGCTGGGCCGGGGCCACCCCGGCCGAACGATCGGCGGTCCTGGCCACACTGGCCAAGCTCGCCGATGAGGCCGCCGAGACCCTGGTCGCCGAGGAAGTCAGTCAGACCGGCAAGCCGGTGCGATTGGCCCGCGAGTTCGACGTGCCGGGCAGCGTCGACAACATCGACTTCTTCGCGGGCGCCGCGCGCCATCTCGAGGGCAAGGCGTCCGGGGAGTACTCCGGTGACCACACCTCCTCAATCCGCCGGGAGGCGGTCGGGGTGGTCGCGACGATCACGCCGTGGAACTACCCGCTGCAGATGGCGGTGTGGAAGGTGTTGCCGGCGTTGGCCGCCGGATGCTCGGTGGTGATCAAGCCCGCCGAGATCACCCCGCTGACCACGCTGACCCTGGCCCGGTTGGCCAGTGAAGCGGGACTGCCGCCCGGGGTGCTCAACGTGGTGACCGGCGCGGGCGGTGACGTGGGCACCGCGCTGGCCGGCCACGCCGGGGTGGACATGGTCACGTTCACCGGGTCGACGGCCGTGGGGCGCAAGGTGATGGCGGCGGCCGCGGTCCACGGCCACCGCACCCAGCTGGAACTCGGCGGCAAGGCGCCGTTCGTCGTGTTCGACGACGCGGATCTGGACGCGGCGATCCAGGGCGCGGTCGCGGGCTCGCTGATCAACACCGGACAGGACTGCACCGCGGCGACACGCGCGATCGTCGCCCGCGAGCTCTACGACGACTTCGTCGCCGGCGTCGCCGAGGTGATGAGCAAGATCGTCGTCGGCGATCCGCAGGACCCGGACACCGACCTCGGGCCGTTGATCACGCTGGCGCACCGGGCCAAGGTGGCCGACATGGTGGCGCGCGCGCCGGGAGAGGGCGGACGCATCGTGACCGGCGGCGTGGCCCCGGACGGCCCGGGCTCGTTCTATCGGCCCACGCTGATCGCCGACGTGTCGGAGCGCTCGGAGGTCTACCGCGACGAGATCTTCGGCCCGGTGCTCACGGTGCGGTCGTTCACCGACGACGACGATGCGATCCGGCAGGCCAACGACACCGCGTACGGCCTGGCGGCCTCGGCGTGGACGCGCGATGTGTACCGCGCGCAACGTGCGTCGCGGGAGATCCACGCCGGCTGCGTGTGGATCAACGACCACATCCCGATCATCTCCGAGATGCCACACGGCGGGTTCGGCGCGTCGGGCTTCGGCAAGGACATGAGCCAGTACTCGCTCGAGGAGTACCTGTCGATCAAGCACGTGATGAGCGACATCACCGGCGTCGTCGACAAGGACTGGCACCGAACAATTTTCGCCAAGCGGTAGCTGTCGCGAAAGTGCTCTCACTGTCGTGATCTCGCCCGGATCGCAACCGTGAGTGCACTTTCGCGAACCAGGTCCTCACGCGTCGCGCGGCACCACGATCACCGGTACGTCGACCCCGGCGAGAATTCTCGACGCCGTCGAGCCCAGGAAGATGCGGCGCGGCGCGGCGAACCGGGACGAGCCGACCACGAGTAGGTCGCCGTCGTCCCATTTGAGCTTCTTGAGCGCCGATTCCAGCGTCATGCCGTCGGCCACCAGCGATTCGATGTCCGGTGCGTCGGGCAGCGCCCGCGCGGCGACGGCCTGGTTCTCCTCGGCCGCCGCGACCTGGAGCTGCCGTACCTCACGCGCGCTGCCTGCCTCGGCGAGATTCTCCGCCGATACCAGTGACAGCATGCGGATGCGCAGGCTCGCAGCGCTGGCGAGTGTGATCGCGAAGGGCAGCGGGTTGTCGTCACCCGGCCGGGTGGGCACGGCCGCGGTGATCGCGGCGAAGTTGTCGTCGGGGTCTTCGGCGTAACCGCGCGGCGCCAGCGCCACCGGCAGCGGCGAGGAGTGCAGCAGCGCGCCGGTGACCGGGCCGATCGTGTGCCGCCCGAAGAAGCCGTCCCGCGCCCCGCCCACCACGATGAGGTCCGACGATTTCTCCAGAGCGACGTCGACGAGCGTCTGCGCGAACGACTCGCCGACGATCACCGACGAGCCCGCGGTGATGCCGTCGCGGGCCAGTGAGGCCACCGCCCGCGCCACCCACTCTTCGCCGCGTTCGAGCAGCAGGCGCTGGTATTCGGCCCGGCCGGGGTGGCCGTCGGGGAGTTCTTCGCGGACGACGAGGACGACGTCGACGGTCGCGCCGAACGTCGTGGCAAGAGCGGCGGCCAGCGCGACGCCGTCGTCGCCGGTCGGCGTGGCGAGGTAGCCCACGGTCAGGTGCATGGCGATTCCTTAGTAGACGTCGGGGACCTGGACTTCGGTGCGGGCGTTCAGCGTCTCCCCGCGGAAGAACCGTTTGGTGCCGAAGGCGAAGCAGGCCAGCATCAGCGGCACGCCGAGCACCAGCATGCCGATGCCGAGCACGAACACGCCGCCGATGGGGCCGAAGGCGGTGTAGCCGTAGTCGGGAGCGATCATGTCCTTGGCGCTGACGATGAACGCGGCGGCCATCGCGAGCCCACCCACGAGGGGAAAGATGCCGCGGAAGAACAGGTTTCGCATTGATGCGAAGAGCGTGCGGCGGAAGTACCACACGCAGGCGAATGCGGTGATCCCGTAATAGAAGGCCACCGCCAGCCCCAGCGACGCCACCGAGTCGGCAAGCGCGTTCTCGGACAACACCTTCAGGAGCAGGTAGAAGAACAGCGCGGACAGACCCATCACGATGGTCCCGAACGCCGGTGTCATGTAGCGCGGGTGCACGTTGGCGAATCGCTTCGGAATCGCCTCGTACACCGCCATCGACAGGGTGCCGCGGGCGGTCGGCAGGATCGTGGTCTGCGTCGAGGACAGCGCCGACACCGAGACGGTGAGCAGCAGTGCCGACGCGGCGACGGTGCCGGCCACCGGTTCGCCGAGGACGGTGAGCACGTCGTCGGTGTTGTCGGGGTTGTTCAGCCCGATTCCGACGTCACCGAAACCCGCGAAGGACTGCAGTGCGTAGGCCACCAGTACATAGGTGCACACCAGGATCAGCGTGGTGATCACCGCGGCGATGCCCGGCGTCTTACCCGGGTCCTTGGTCTCCTCGCCGACCGCCAGGCAGGCGTCCCATCCCCAGTAGATGAAGATGCACAGGATCACCGCGGCCGCGATCGAGGACATGTCCAGCCCGCTCGGCCAGAGCCAGGACCACTCCGGTGTGATCGCCTGTGCGCCGGCATTTCCCGAGAACACCCTGACCAGCGCGATGATGCTGACCACGATCAGCACGCCGAACTGGATGGTGATGAGGATGTTCTGCACGCGTTCGCTGACGACGATGCCGCGGGCCGAGATCAACGTCATCGAGATGATGAAGAAGCAGCCCAGCGACACCGTGGCGACGGGATTGTCGGCCAGTGAATCGAGGCCGAGGAAGTTGTACAGGTAGATCGCGGCGATCTCGGCGACGTTGGCCAGCACGATGATCGCCGACACCGCGAGGCCCCACCCGCCGATCCAGCCAATCCACGGCCCGAACGCCTTGGTGCCCCAGGTGAACGTGGTTCCACAGTCCGGGGTGTCCTGGGACAGCTCCTTGTAGGCGAAGGCGACCAGCAGCATCGGCAGGAACGCCAGCACGAACATCGACGGCGCCTTCTCACCGACTTCGAGCACCACGTAGCCGAGGGTGGCGGCCAGGCTGTAGGCCGGCGCGACGGCGGCCAGCCCGATCACGACATTGCCCACCAGCCCCAGGGCGCCTGCCTGTAGCCCCTTCCCGCCGACCGCGGGTGTCGACGGTTCTTCCGTGATCGCCATGCGCGGAAATATACGGTCCTGTCAGTGAGCTGGCAGGACAGTGCGAGAAACCTGTGGAACTGATCAGCCCCGGGTGAACTCCTCGCCGGTGCGCGGGTCGATCGCCCGCTCGCCGGGCGGCAGGTTCGACAGATCGGGGGCGATGACGGTGGGCATCTCCCCGGCGTCGGGCAGGCCGAAGTGCGCCACGGCCGCTTCCTGGTCGGGCACGGTCTCCAGGACCAGGTCGTGGCTGCGCCGGGGGAGCGTGCGGCCGGCGAAGAAGTCCGGTGAGGCGATCCGCCAGATGACCATCAACACCAGTCCGAGGATCAGCGCGCCGATGCCGACCACTGCGACCGCGCCGACGCCGAAGATCGTCACGTTGTTGCCGTCGTCGTCGGTGAGCCAGTCGGGCTTGGCGTACTGCAGCAGGCCGTAGACGAAGACGACGGTGAGCACGATTCCGCCTAGCAGCGGCACCACGCCGCGCATGACCAGGTCACGGGTGTTGCGGGTCAACGTCTTTCGGTAGAACCACACGCACGCGAAGCCGGTCAGCCCGTAGTAGAACGCGATCATCAGGCCCACCGACCCGATCAGCGCGGTCAGCAGGTTGGTGCTGATGACGGTGAACAGGACGTAGAACACGGCGGAGACGACGCCCATCGCGATGGTCGACGTGGTGGGGGTCAGGTAGCGCCGATGGATCTTGGCGAAGGATTCGGGCAGGGCGCGGTAGACGCCCATCGACAGCGTGGTCCGCGCGGTGGGCAGGATCGTCGTCTGCGTCGACGCCGAGGCTGAGGTCAGGATCGAGGCGGACAGCAGCAGCATGCCGAGGTGGCCGAGCACGCTGTCGCCGAACAGGTCCGGTCCGATGGCGGCGAACACGTCGGCGGAGTTGTCCGGATTGCCCAGCCCGACGCCGTCGGTGCCGACGCCGGCGAAGGCGACGGCCGCGACGCTCACCAGCGCGTAGGTGGCCAGCAGCAGGAAGGTGGAGATGACCGCGGCCCGGCCGGGGGTGCGTCCGGGGTCGTCGGACTCCTCGTTGCACGCCACCGCGGTGTCCCAGCCCCAGTAGATGAAGATGGTGGTCAGGACCGCCGGTGCGATGACGGTGCTGAAGTCCAGTCCGCCGGGCCAGAACCAGGACAGCGACGGCATCAGCGAATAGCTCTCCGCGGTGCGGGTGTACACCTTGACCAGCGCCACGATGGACAGGCCGATCAGCACGACGACCTCGATGGCCAGCAGCGCGTACTGCAACCGTGCCGACACCTCGATGCCGCGGTAGCAGATGTAGGTCATCACGGCGATCCAGATGACGCCGGCCACGGTGGACCAGAACGTGCTGTCCGACAGCGTGGCGGCCGCGCTCCAGCCCAGATCCCCGGCGAAGGTGAAGGAGTAGGCCCCCGCGATCTGGGCGAGGTTGGCCATCACGATGACGTCGGCGGCGATGATGCCCCATCCGCCGAGCCACCCGATGACCGGTCCGAAGGCGCGGGAGGCCCAGGTGAAGGTGGTTCCGCAGTCGGGTTCGGCCTTGTTCAGCTCCTGGTAGGCCACTGCGATCAGGTACATCGGGATGAATGAGATCAGCACGATGGCGGGCGCTTTGACGCCCGACAGGATGGCTCCGCCGCTGGCGATGATGAGGCCGAGCGTGGCGGCCAGGCTGTAGGCGGGAGCCGTGGAGGCCATTCCCACCACGATGCTGGAGACGAGGCCGAGCGCCCCGCCTTTGAGTCCTTTGCTTTCCACGCTGGTCATCAGGGCCCCTCTGCTGGAATCCGTTGTGAACGGGATCACTATCGACTGATTCCGTCGATTCAGCAACTTCACAGCTTCGGAATTCGTTGGAGCGTTACCGCGTCGCTCGGTGGCTCCCTGCCGTCGTCGCCATCTCCTGGCGGAATTCGACGTGACCTCGCCGCCGATACGTGCTTGGCTTCTCAGTGGGTACTGGTGGACTGAGACGCTGCGGTGTGGCGACCGCCACGCTTCGTTCGTCGCGACGCTGACCAATCCGAGGCCGGTGGCGCTACGAATCGGTGGTGACGCGGGTCGAGCAGGACGCACCACCAGGAGGGGTCAGCTTGAGGAATGGCGAACGGGCGGTGCCTCGTCTGGTGATGTCGGGCGCGCGGGCGCCCGGGGATCCGCTGGGCGCCTGGCGCGACGGACTGCGCGAGTCGGTGCGCAGCCATCTCGCCGAGTTCGTGCGGTCCGAGTGTGCCGGCCGGTTGGCCGCGACGAATGTGGACATCGCCGGCGGCCTGCTCGCCGATTTCCTCGACGGGGGAAAGTACGTGCGGTCGACGTTCATGTACCTCGGATGGCTGTGCGGGGCCGGCGAGGATGGCGACGCGGACTCCGCGGAGCACGCCGCCGCGGTCCGCGCCTCGGCGAGCTTGGAGCTGTTGCACGCATTCGCGCTGATCCAGGACGACGTCATGGACTCCTCACCGCTGCGCCGCGCCCGGCCGGCCGCGCACATCTCCTTCGGCCGGTGGCATCGGGAGCGCGGACTGGCCGGCTCGCCCGATCGGTTCGGGGAGTCCGCGGCAATCCTGCTCGGCGATCTGTGCCTGGTGTGGGCGGAGCAGATGCTGCGCCGTAGCGGCGTCGGGCAGCCCGCGTTGGCCCGGGTGTGGCCCCACTACGACGACATGCGGACCGAGCTGGCGATCGGTCAGTTCGCCGATCTGGTCAACAGTTCACATGCTCTGCCCACCCTCGAGGAGGTTCTCGACGTGCTGCGTCGAAAGTCAGGCAACTACACCGTGCGCAGGCCGCTGGAGATCGGGGCGGTGATGGCCGGTTGCGACGACGACGTGATCGACGCGCTGTCGGCCTACGGCGCCGCGATCGGCGAAGCGTTCCAGTTGCGCGACGACCTCCTCGGCGTGTTCGGCACCCCGTCGCTGACCGGCAAGTCGGCCGGCACCGACATGGAGGAGCGCAAGGCCACCAGCGTGATCATCGCCGCATACCAGCTGGCCGACAAGCCGCTGCGCGAGCAGCTGTTCGACCTGATGAATCGCCCGCACATCGACCGCGAGGCCGCCGAGCACTGGCGCACCCTGATCGTCGCGAGCGGCGCGGTGGAGTGGATCGAGAGGCTCATCGCCGACCGGCACAGCGTGGCGCTCGACCATCTGGATGCCGTCGAGCTGCCCGATGTCGCTCGAGCCGCGTTGGCCGACATGGCCGTCGCCTGCACCCAGCGGGCGGCGTGATGCGCACCGTCACCGGACGCACCGACCGCGTCGTCATCGTCGGAGCCGGACTGTCGGGGCTCTCGGCGGCACTGCAGCTGGCCGGCCGCGGCCGGGCCGTCACCGTCGTCGAGCGCGGCGCCCACCCGGGCGGGCGCGTCGGACGCGAAGACATCCGCGGCTACAAGATCGACACCGGGCCCACGGTGCTCACCATGCCCGACATCATCGACGACGCGTTCGCCGCGGTCGGTGACTCGTTGGCGGCGCGGCTGCCGATGGAACGGGTCGATCCGGCCTACGAGGCGCGCTTCGCCGACGGCAGTGCGGTGCATGTCCACACCGACGCCGCCGCGATGGCCGCCGAGGTGGAGCGCTTCGCCGGCCGCGAGCAGGCCGACGGCTATCTCCGCCTGCGGGACTGGCTGACCAGGCTCTACCGCACCGAGTTCGACGGCTTCATCGGCGCGAATTTCGATTCGCCGCTGTCGCTGCTGACCCCGCAGCTCGCCCGGCTCGCCGCTCTCGGCGGATTCCGCGGCTGGGAACGGATGGTGCGTCGCCACATCACCGACGAGCGGCTGCTGCGGGTCTTCACCTTCCAGGCCCTCTACGCCGGGGTGCCACCGCAGAGCGCGCTGGCCGCGTATGCGGTGATCGCGTACATGGACACGGTGGCCGGGGTGTACTTCCCGCAGGGCGGGGTGCGTGCCCTGCCCGACGCGATGGCCGCCGCGGCCTCCGATGCGGGCGTCGAATTCGTCTACAACGCAACGGTTTCCGAACTCGAGTTCAGTGGGTCCCGGGTGACCGCGGTGCGGACCGCGGAGGGTGTCCGGGTGCCGGCCGACGCGGTGGTGCTCACCACCGAGCTGCCCGACACCTACCGCCTGGTGCGGCGCACCCCGCGCAGGCCGGTGAAGTTGCGCGCCGCACCGTCGGCGGTCGTCGCACACGTCGGCTGCGAGGCCGTCGGTGAGGCCGCCGGGCATCACACGATCCTGTTCGGCGACGCGTGGCACCAGACGTTCCGCGACATCATCGATGACGGCCGCACCATGCGTGATCCGTCGCTGTTGGTGACCCGGCCGACCGCGGGTGATCCGTCACTGGCCCCGGCCGGTCGCGACCTGCTCTACGTGCTCGCTCCTGCCCCGAACACCGATGTGGGCGTAGTGGATTGGGACACCGTCGGGCCGGGTTACGTGGACGACATGATCGACGCTGTCCGCAAGCGCGCGCCGGGTGTCGCCGATGACGCCGAGGTCCTCCACGTCGTGACCCCGGCGGACTGGAGCCGGCAGGGTATGGCTGCCGGCAGCCCGTTCGCGTTGGCGCACACGTTCTCTCAGACCGGGCCGTTCCGGCCGGCGAACACCGTCCGCGGCGTCGACAACGTGGTGCTCGCAGGGTCTTCCACCGTCCCCGGGGTCGGCGTGCCGACCGCGATCATGTCCGGGCGGCTTGCCGCCGATCGCATCACCGGCGTGCACGCCAGCCAGCCCACCTCGGAGGTCAACCGCCCATGATCCACACCGAGCTCGACGCGGCGGGTGTCCGGGACCCGTCGCTGCGCGACGCCTATCGGCAGTGCCGCAGCCTGAACGCCCGCTACGGCAAGACCTTCTTCCTGGCCACCCGGCTGCTGGCGCCGCGACAGCGCCCCGCTGTGCATGCGCTGTACGGGTTCGCGCGCTTCGCCGACGACATCCTCGACGATCTCGACGATCCGCGCACCGTCGACGAACGTGCCGAGCAGCTGCAGCAGCTGTCGACACGACTGTTCAACGCGCTGGTCGAGAACCAGCCGTGCGGCGACGACCCGGTCTTGGCCGCGGTGGTGCACACCGCGCGCAAGTACGACATCGGCTGGGATCTGTTCGACGACTTCCTCGCGTCGATGCGGATGGATCTGACGGTCACCGACTATCCGGACCGTGCCGCCCTGGAGAAGTACATGTACGGCTCGGCCGAGGTCATCGGGTTGCAGATGCTGCCGATCCTCGGCACCGTCGTCCCGCGGGACGAGGCCGCCCCCTATGCCGCCGCGTTGGGAAAGGCGTTCCAGCTGACCAACTTCCTGCGCGACGTCGACGAGGATCTGCACCGGGGCCGGGTGTATCTGCCCGCCGACGAGCTCGCCGCCCACGGTGTGGATCGGGATCTGTTGCGGTGGTGCCAGGCCAACCGGCGCACCGAACCGCGACTGCGTGCCGCGCTGGCCGAACAGCACGCGATCACCCGCAAGACCTACGACGAGGCGCAACCCGGCATCGGCAAGCTCGCCCACGCCTCGCGGCCGTGCGTGGCCGCTGCGTCGACGCTGTACTCGGAGATCCTCGGCCGCATCGAGGCGTCTGACTTCGACATCTTCGGCCGGCGCGCCACCGTGGGCAAGCCGCGGCGAGCGGTCGTCGCGCTGGCGGGGCTGGGTAAGTCGTGGGTGGCGCGCGCCCGGCACGGCAGCGTGTGATCGGTGGCTCGTGACTGACCGCCGCCGTCAGACCTGGCCCGCCCGCGCCGGGCGTCCCGCGATCACCAGCGACGGTGGCAGACCTCGCGTGGTCGTGGTGGGCGGCGGGATCGCCGGCCTGGCCGCAGCCACCGGCCTTGCCGAACGTGGGGTCGCTGTCGATGTCGTCGAGCGCGAGAGCTATCTCGGGGGCCGGGTGGGCGGCTGGACCGAGACGCTTGCCGACGGTTCGCAGACCGGGATGAACCGCGGCTTCCACGCGTTCTTCCGGCAGTACTACAACTTGCGCGCACTGCTCAAGCGTGGCGATCCCGCCCTGTCCGCGTTGACGCCGGTGGCCGACTATCCGCTGATCGACGGCGCCGGCCGGCGGGACACGTTCCGCGGACTGCCGCAGACCCCACCGCTGAACGCGTTGGCATTCGCGTTGCGCAGCCCCACCTTTCGACTGCGCGACCTCGTGCGCATCGACGCCAAGGCTGCTGCGCCCCTGGCGGCGGTGTCCGTCCCGGACACCTATCGACTGCTCGACCACCGGGATGCGCAGACTTTCCTGCGCGACATCAACTTTCCTGATGCGGCGCGCCACCTCGCGTTCGAGGTGTTCGCGCGCAGCTTCTTCGCACGTCCCGAGGCGCTGTCGGCCGGTGAACTGGTCACGATGTTCCACATCTACTTCCTGGGTTCCAGTGAAGGCCTGATCTTCGACGTCGCGAACGCGAATTTCGATGCGGCGCTGTGGAATCCGCTGCGCGATTATCTCAGCGGTCGCGGCGTGGTGTTCCGCACCGGGGTGAGCGTCGACGCGGTGACCACCGGGGACACCGTGACGGTCCACACCGCCGGCGGTGATGTTCTCGACGCCGACGGCGTGGTCCTCGCCACCGACGTCACCGCTCTGCAGCGCATCGTCGCGGCGTCACCCGAGCTCGGCGATACACCGTGGCGGGAGCGGGTCGCCGCGCTGGGCACGGCGCCGCCGTTCATGGTGCTGCGGTTGTGGCTGAACCGGCCGGTGCGTCCCGACCGCGCCGCGTTCGTCGGGACGGGTGGGCGCGAACCGCTGGACAACATCAGCGTCGTCGAACGGTACGAGCGGGAGGCGGCGCGCTGGGCGGCGCGCACCGGGGGATCGGTGGTGGAACTGCACGCCTACTCGGTCAGCGAACCGACGGACACCGAATCGATGAACACGGTGCGGGACGCCCTGATCGCGCGCATGCATGAGCTCTACCCTGAGACGGTGACTGCTTCGATTGTCGACGAGCGGGTGCTGCTCCGCGGCGACTGCCCACGTTTCGCCCCGGGCGACTTCGCCGAGCGGCCGACGGTGCGCACACCCGATCCCCGAATCATGCTGGCGGGGGACGGTATTCGCATCGACCTTCCGGTGGCCCTGATGGAGCGGGCGGCGACGACGGGCTGGACGGCCGCCAACGAGCTGCTGCACAGGTTCGGAGTGGCCGGGCATGAGCTGTACACGGTGCCCAATCAGGGCCGCTCCGGTGTGCTGCGCCGGCTGGCGACTGCGGGGGCATCCCGATGAGCGACGCCAAGGGCTGGCGCGCCCGGATGGCCGCGGTCTCGCCGTTCGAGGTGCTTCCGGCGCTGGATTGGGCGGCCCAGACGCCGACGTACGCCGATGCCAGCCCCACGCTGATCGCGTCGGCTCTGCGCCGCGCCCAGCGCCGACCGGGCGGCAACTGGTTCGCCTTCGCGGAGAGTTCGACGCTCACCACCTCGGCGCTGGGGACGACGGTCGCCGGCCGGGAGATCGTGGCGTGGCGCGGGGCGGACGGCGGCCTGCTCGTCGCACCGCGGGCCTGCCCGCATCTGGGTGCCGATCTGGCCACCGCACCGGTGGAGTGCGGCACGCTGGTGTGCCCGTGGCATGGTCTGCGCCTCGGCGAGCGCAGGCACGGCGCGTGGAAGCCGTACGCCTCGCACGACGACGGGGTGTTGTGCTGGGTGCGCTTCGACGACGCGCTCGACCCGGCGACGTCGCCACCGTCCGACACGCCTCCGCCCATGCCACGTCCCGGCGACCCGGCGCTGGCGGCGGTCACCCGGCTCGAGGGGGTCTGCGAACCGGCCGACGTCGTGGCCAATCGGCTCGATCCGTGGCACGGCGCGTGGTTTCACCCGTATTCGTTCACGCAGCTCAAGGTCCTCAGCGCGCCGCCGGCCGAGGACGACCTCCCCGAGGCCCTGGACCGCTTCGTCGTCGACGTCACGTTCCGTATCGGTCGCCTCGGCGTTCCGGTGATCGCGGAGTTCACCACCCCCGGCCCGCGCACGGTCACGATGCGCATCATCGAGGGCGAGGGTCAGGGCAGCGTGGTGGAGACCCACGCGACGCCGCTCGGTCCGGGCTCGGACGGGCGGCCGAGGACCGCGGTGGTGGAGGCTGTGATCGCGCACTCCGATCGCCCGCACTTCGGCAAGGGGCTGGTGGCCGGACCGCTGCTGCGGCCCCTGATGCGCCGCGCGGCGGCCAGACTGTGGCGCGACGACCTGGCCTACGCGGAGCGTCTGTTCCAGACCCGGGGTTAGCGGCCCTGCGGGACGCCCGCGTGGTCCAGCAGCGGAATCTGCTCGGCGGCCCACGGGCTGATCGCCCAGCCCAGGCGGGCAGCGGTGCAGGCCTGCTCCCACGGCACCCACTGGTGGTCCATGACTTCCTCCGGATCGGCGCGCACGGGCCCGTCGATGAGTCCGCAGTAGACCGGGCAGAGCTCGTTCTCGGCGACGCCGTCGGACGCCACCGCGTAGTAGCGGAAGTCGGGCAGCACGCAGGTCAGCTCGACGATGCCGACGCCCAGTTCCTCGCCGACGCGGCGGTGTACCGCGTCGGTCATCGACTCGTCCGGGGCGGGGTGGCCGCAGCAGGAGTTGGTCCAGATGCCGGCGAAGGTCCGCTTGTGCAGGGCCCGCCGGGTCAGCAGGACGTTGCCGGCGTGGTCGAAGAGGTAACAGGAGAACGCCAGGTGCAGCGGTGTCGACTCGTGATGGACCTGCGCCTTGGGTGCGGAGCCGAGGCGGTGGCCGTCGTCGTCGACCAGGACGACCAGTTCAACGGTGTTGGAAGACGCCATACTCCGCATTCGGGGCCGCCCCGGCCTCGGATGGGTCTGGCCGGCGAGACTCGGCTCATCCGGTGACCGACACCACCGCCAGCACGGCGACACACACCAGCACCACCGCGGTCGTCACGCCGTAGGCGATGGTGGCCGACCGGCCGATCGCGAACTCGCCCATCAGATCCCGGTCGCGACCCGTGCCGATCATCGCGATCAGCAGCGGTATCAGCAGCACCGCGTTGAGTACCTGCGTGCCGACCAGGATGGTCACCAGCGGCGCGCCGGGGATGAGCACCACCGCTGCTCCCAGCGCGGTCACCAGCCCGAAGGAGACGTAGAACGTCCGCGCGTCGGTGAATGGATCGTCGAGGGCGGCTTCGACGCCGGCGTATTCGCACACCGAGTACGCCGTCGACAGCGGGAGCACCGAGGCGGCGAGCAGCGCCGCGCAGATCAGGCCGACGGCGAACAGGGTGGCGGCCGTGTCGCCTGCCAGCGGCTGCAGCGCGACGGCGGCGTCGGCGGCGTCGCTGATCGACCGGCCGTCGCGGTGCAGTGTCGCGGCGCAGGCCACCACGACGAAGAAGCCGATGACGCCGGTCAGTACCGCCCCGGTCACCACGTCGATGCGCTCGAAGACCAGATCCTCGGTGCGCAGCTTCTTGTCGACCGCGTAGGACTGGATGAACGACAGTCCCCAGGGCGCCAGGGTGGTGCCGACGGTCGCCGTGACGATCGCGATCGTCGCGCCGTCGGTCGGCATGCTCGGCACCACGAGCCCCCTGGCCGCCGCACCCCAGTCGGGACGCGCCAGCACACCGGACGCGATGTAGGCGAGGAACACCGTCGACAACGCCAGCAACACATGCTCGACACGGTGAAAGCTGCCGCGTAGCACCAGCATCGACACGATCACCGCGGCGGCGGGCACGCTGATGTTGCGGCTGATGCCGAACAGTTCGAATCCTGCGGCGATGCCGGCGAATTCGGCGCAGGTGGTGCCGATGTTCGCGATCACCAGCGCGATCAGCACGGTGCCGCCCACGCGGACGCCGTAGCGCTGGCGTACCAGACCGATCAGGCCCTGGCCGGTGACCACGCCCATCCGGGCGGCCAGGCCGTGGAACATCACCAGCGCGACGGTCGACAGCAGCAGCACCCACAGCAGTTGATAGCCGTGCTCGGCGCCGAGCACCGAATAGGTGGTGATGCCGGCGGGATCGTCGTCGGAGAGTCCCGCGAGAAGACCGGGGCCGACGACTGCGAGCAGCCCACCGAGGGCGAACCTCTTGCGGCGCGTCATGTGCGACGCGGCCAGACGTGCGAGCGCAGGAACCGCCGGGCCCGGGGTTGGGCGAGACGGCGGCGCCAGGTCTGGGCGTGCTCGGCGGGCATCGCTGCGACGATCTGGGCGGCGGCGGTGTCGGGCAGTGCTCGCAACACACGCTCGCCGACCGCATCGGGTCCGGCGCGGACGATCTCGGCGGCCGCGTGCGGCTCCTGGGTGGCGAGCACGGCGGTCGCCGCGCCGGTGTCCAGCCGGGCCACCAGTGTGGCGAGGGCACGCGCGTCGAGGTGATGCACCGCCGAACGCGGGGTGGCGAGTTGCACGGCGTGGCCGCGATCGGATGTCAGATGCAGATCACTCCACGCGACGGCATCCCGTCCGGCGCGTGCGGCCAGCGCGCGCAGCCCGAGTCGGCGCAGCACGGCGCCGAATCCGACCTCGACCCCGACGACCTCCATGTGTCCGTCGGGGGTGCGGGCGAGCACCACGTCGGCGACTCGCGCCAGTCGCTGCTCGCCGATGTCCACCACCTGGGTGTCGAGAACGTCGCGCCCCAACAGGATTTCGTCGTCGTCGAGCGCCGCGGCGAGGGAGTCGATCGCGAACCCCGCGGCCTCGCCGGTGAGGGACAGCGAGCCTTGGGCGGCCGACACCGCTGACCACGGAAGCAACAGGTCGTGGGCGTGCGGCCGCCGGATCAGCACGCGGTCGATCATCGGCAGTGGGTTCGGGTCGGCGAGGCTGACCGTCAGGTCGGCAACGCGACCCATCGGTGTCCCGTCGGGACCGCGGACGGCGGTCCCGACGACCTGGCTCAGCGTCAGCACCTGAGCAGCATGCCCGACTCAGTCGGAGTGGGTGCGCCGATAGTGCCTGCGGGCTTTCATCCGGTTGCCGCAGATCGCCATCGAGCACCACCGCGCGGTGTTGGGCTTGCTGCGATCCAGCAGGAACAGGTGGCACTCGTCGTTGGCGCAGGGCCGCAGGCGTCCCGGTCTGCTGATCCGCAGGGTGTCCCAGGCGAGGACGGCTCGGGCGGCTGCGTCGAGGGCCGAGAACTGCCAGTCGATGCCGTCTTCGGTGGTGGTCGGTGTGAGGGCCACGCCGTCGAGGAACGGTTGAAGCGTCGACGGGGACCGCTCGCCGCGGACCACCGCCTGCAGTGCGTCGCGGGCGGCCGTGAGCCGGGCGAGGTCGGACTCGTCGATGTGGTGCTCGCGCAGCCATCCGGGGTCTGCGAGGAGATCGGTGGGCACGCCGTCGAGGACCGGGGTGGTGTTGAGCAGATCGAGCAGCAGTGTCTCGTCGGCGGGCCCGGCGACCGGCAGTTCCATGACTAACCTCCTAAATGCTATTGACAGGTTACACGGTGGACGGTTCACTGGGGCTAACCGTTAAAGTCAATTTAGGGAGTTACATCATGAGCGTCGTCCATCACCGGTACGCCACCGTCTCCGGTCGCCAGATCTTCTACCGCGAGGCGGGCGCGCCCGGCTCCCCGGTGATCGTGCTCCTGCACGGCTTCCCCACCAGCTCGTTCATGTTCCGCGACCTGATCGGCGAACTCGCCGACCGCTACCACGTGATCGCGCCGGACTACCTGGGCTTCGGCTACTCCGACGCGCCGCCGGTCGAGGAGTTCGACTACACCTTCGACGCGCTGGCCGACCTGACCGCCGGCCTGCTCGACCAGCTCGGCGTGACCACGTACGCGATGTACGTGCAGGACTACGGCGCCCCGGTGGGCTGGCGGCTGGCATTGCGCGACCCCCAGGCCGTCACCGCGATCATCACCCAGAACGGCAACGGCTACGACGCCGGCTTCGTCCCCGAGGGCTGGACGGCGGTCTGGGACTACCAGCGCGAACAGACGCCGGAGACGGCCGCCGCACTGCGTCAGTTCCTGTCGTTCGAGGCGACGCGGAACCAATACGTGGCGGGCGTGCCCGATCCGAGCGTCGTCAGCCCGGACACCTGGCACCACGACTTCGCGCTGTTGTCGCGCCCCGGCAACGACGCGATCCAACTGGCGCTGTTCAAGGACTACGCGAGCAACCCGCGCCTGTATCCCGCGCTGCACGAGTACCTGCGCACCAGTGGGGTGCCGGTGCTGGCGGTGTGGGGTGACAAGGACCCGTTCTTCGGGCCGGACGGTGCCCGGGCCTTCGCCGAGGACGCTGTCGACGCCGAGATCCACCTGCGCGACGGCGGCCACTTCCTGCTCGAGAGCGACCGGGAGGCGGTGACGGGGCTGATCCGCGACTTCCTGGCTCGCCGATGGCGGTGAATTCCGTCCCGATGGGTAGAAAGGGCGGGTGGACCGTGGCCAGACGTACAACCGGCATCTCCAATCATTGGCGAGCGCATCGCTTCGTCTCGTCGCGGTCGCCGCGGCCGTGTGGATTCTGTCGTGGGTGATCGGCGAGACCTGGGTGATCCTGCTGCCGGTGGTGTTGGCCCTGATCGTGTGCACGGTGCTGTGGCCGCCGGTGCGCTGGTTGCGCGGCAGGGGGCTTCCGCCGGCCGCGGCGGCGCTGCTCGTGTTGGTGGCGGCGATCGCCGTGCTCGCCGGTGTCCTCGCCGCGGTCACGCCGGCGATCATCAACCAAGCGGGCGAGCTGGCCGAGCAGGCCACTGCCGGGGTCGTCGAAGTGCGCGACTGGCTGGGCGGCCCGCCGCTCAACATCAGTGACGCACAATTGAATTCAGGTGTCGAGGCGATCAACGACACGCTGAACTCCAGCAGCGCCAAGATCGCGTCCGGATTGTTCACCGGTGTCGGTGCCGCGACGTCGGCGCTGGTCACCCTGTTCACCGCGATCGTCGTCGCGTTCTTCTTCCTCAAGGACGGGCCGCGCTTCCTGCCGTGGCTGCGGCACGTCGCGGGCAGGCCCGCGGCCCCGCACCTCGCCGAGGTCCTGCAGCGCGTGTGGGCCACCCTCGGCGGGTTCATCAGGACCCAGGCGATCGTCAGCCTCGTCGATGCGGTGCTGATCGGCATCGGGCTGGTCGTCCTCGGCGTCCCGCTGGCCTACGCGCTGGCGATCCTGACGTTCATCGGTGGCTTCGTCCCGATCGTCGGCGCGTTCGTCGCGGGCGGATTGGCGGTGCTGATCGCGCTGGTCGCCAACGGGCCGGTGAACGCACTGATCGTGCTCGGCATCATCGTCGCCGTGCAGCAGCTCGAAGGCAACGTGCTGCAGCCGTGGCTGCAGGCGAAGTCGATGAAGCTGCACGCGGTGATCGTGCTGCTGGCGGTGACGCTGGGCGCGTCGCTGTTCGGGGTGATCGGTGCGTTCCTGGCGGTGCCGGTGGCCGCGACCGTGGCCGTGATCCTGCGGTACTACGACGAGCAGGTGGCGGGTCGGGTAGACGACGAGGAAACAGCGGAGGCCGACGATACGACGGTCTAGCGAGCGGAGCTAAATGGCCCGCTTCCTCGTCGGGCTCGTACCTCGCCCGCCTTCGTCAGCGAGCGAAGCTAGATGGCCCGCTTCCTCGTCGGGCTCGTACCTCGCCCGCCTTCGTCAGCGAGCGAGGCTAGATGGCCCGCTTCCTCGTCGGGCTCGTACCTCGCCCGCCTTCGTCAGCGAGCGAGGCTAGATGGCCCGCTTCCTCGTCGGGCTCGTACCTCGCCCGCCTTCGTCAGCGAGCGAGGCTAGATGGCCCGCTTCCTCGTCGGGCTCGTACCTCGCCCGCCTTCGTCAGCGAGCGAACATCAACGCGCGCTTGACCTCTTGGATCGCCTTGGTCACCTCGATGCCGCGCGGGCAGGCCTCGGTGCAGTTGAACGTCGTGCGGCAGCGCCACACGCCGTCGACGTCGTTGAGGATGTCGAGCCGCTCGGCGGCGCCCTCGTCACGGCTGTCGAAGATGAAGCGGTGCGCGTTGACGATCGCCGCCGGGCCGAAGTACGAGCCCTCGCTCCAGTACACCGGGCAGCTGGTGGTGCAGCAGGCGCACAGGATGCACTTGGTGGTGTCGTCGTACCGGGCGCGGTCGGTCTGGCTCTGGATGCGTTCGCGGGTGGGCTGGTTGCCCGAGGTGATCAGGTACGGCTTGATGGCCCGGTAGGCGTCGAAGAACGGCTCCATGTCGACGACGAGGTCCTTCTCCACGGGCAGTCCGCGGATCGGCTCGATCGTGATGGTCAACTGCTTGTTCGGGTTCTTCGGCAGCATGTCGCGCATCAACACCTTGCACGCCAGGCGATTCACGCCGTTGATGCGCATGGCGTCCGAGCCGCACACCCCGTGCGCGCAGGACCGGCGGAACGTCAGCGTGCCGTCGAGGTACCACTTGACGTAGTGCAGCAGGTTGAGCAGCCGGTCGCTCGGCAGGCACGGCACCCGGAAGCTCTGCCACCCCGCGTCGTCGGGCGACTCCGGGTTGAACCGCGCGATCTTCAGCGTCACCATCACCGCGCCCTCGGGCACCGGCGGAGTGTCTTGCTTGTCCAGAACAGGCGCGCTCATGTCAGTACTTCCGTTCCATCGGCTCGTACCGCGTCTGCACCACCGGCTTGTAGTCGAGCCGAATGTCGCTCAGCAGGTCCTTGCCGTCTTTGTAGGCCATGGTGTGACGCATGTAGTTGGTGTCGTCGCGGTTGGGGTAGTCCTCGCGGGCGTGTCCGCCGCGGGACTCCTTGCGGTTGAGCGCGCCGACCACGGTGACTTCGGCGAGCTCCAGCAGGAACCCCAGCTCGATGGCCTCGAGCAGATCGCTGTTGTAGCGCTTGCCTTTGTCCTGCACGGTGATTCGGGCGTAGCGCTCCTTGAGCGCGTGGATGTCGGTGAGCGCCTGCTTGAGCGTCTCCTCGGTGCGGAACACCGCGGCGTTGTTGTCCATCGACTGCTGCAGCGCACCGCGGATGTCGGCGACGCGCTCGTTGCCGTGCTCGGACAGGATGTCGCCGACCCAGCCGACCACCATGTCGGCGGGCTTCTCGGGCAGGTCGACGAAGTCGTGTCCCAGTGCGTAATTCGCCGCGGCGATACCGGCGCGGCGGCCGAAGACGTTGATGTCCAACAGCGAGTTGGTGCCCAGCCGGTTGGCCCCGTGCACGGACACACACGCGCATTCGCCGGCGGCGTACAGGCCCGGCACCACGGTGGTGTTGTCCGAGAGCACCTGCCCGTTGACGGTGGTCGGGATGCCGCCCATGACGTAGTGGCAGGTCGGGTAGACGGGCACCAGTTCCTTGACCGGGTCGACACCGAGGTAGGTGCGCGCGAACTCGGTGATGTCGGGCAGCTTGGCCTCGAGCACGTCCTCGCCGAGGTGGCGCACGTCGATGTAGACGTAGTCCTTGTTCGGTCCCGCGCCGCGGCCTTCGAGCACCTCGAGAACCATTGAGCGCGCCACGATGTCGCGCGGCGCGAGGTCGACGATCGTGGGCGCGTAGCGCTCCATGAATCGTTCGCCTTCGCCGTTGAGCAACCGACCGCCCTCGCCGCGCACGGCCTCGGAGATCAGGATGCCCAGGCCGGCCAGGCCCGTCGGGTGGAACTGATGGAACTCCATGTCCTCCAGGGGAAGTCCCTTGCGGAAGACGATGCCCAGCCCGTCGCCGGTGAGCGTGTGCGCGTTGGATGTGGTCTTGTACATCCGGCCCGACCCGCCGGTGGCGAACACGATCGCCTTGGCGTGGAAGACGTGGATGTCACCGGTGGCGAGCTCGTAGGCGACGACACCGGTGGCGACCGGACCCGATGAGGTCTCGGTCATGGTGATGTCGAGGGCGTAGAACTCGTTGAAGAACTCCACGTCGTGCTTGACGCAGTTTTGGTAGAGCGTCTGCAGGATCATGTGGCCGGTACGGTCGGCGGCGTAGCAGGCCCGGCGCACGGGGGCCTTGCCGTGGTCGCGGGTGTGCCCGCCGAAGCGGCGCTGGTCGATGCGACCCTCGGGGGTGCGGTTGAACGGCATCCCCATCTTCTCGAGGTCGAGCACCGCGTCGATGGCCTCTTTGGCCATGATCTCGACGGCGTCCTGGTCGGCGAGGTAGTCGCCGCCCTTGACGGTGTCGAAGGTGTGCCACTCCCAGTTGTCCTCTTCGACGTTGGCCAGCGCGGCGCACATGCCGCCCTGGGCCGCGCCGGTGTGCGAACGCGTCGGGTACAGCTTGGTCAGCACGGCCGTGCGCACCCGTGGGCCGGCCTCGACGGCGGCCCGCATGCCTGCGCCGCCGGCACCGACGATGACGACGTCGTAGCGGTGTTCTTGAATCATCGTGAGCTCCCGATCAAGAGATGGATGCGTCGAACGTCAGCAGTACGTAGGTGCCGAGCACCAGCACGAACACCATCGACAGCGCCAACAGCGTGTTCAGCCAGAACTTGGTCGAATCCTTGCGGCTGTAGTCGGCGATGATCGTGCGCATGCCGTTGCCGCCGTGCAGCTGGGCGAGCCAGAGCAGCAGCAGGTCCCACGTCTGCCAGAACGGCGAGGACCAGCGCTGCGCGACGTAGTTGAAGTCGATGCGGTACACGCCGCCGTCCCACATCAACATGATGAACAGGTGGCCGAGCGCCAGGAAGACGAGCACCAGCCCGGAGAAGCGCATGAACAGCCAGGCGTATTTCTCGAAGTTCGGCATGCCGCCCGCGCGCCGCGGCGCCCGGGGGTTGTCGAGGCTGGCCGGCCGGTCGTGGCTGCGCTGCATGACCGGCGCACTGCCGCCGCGATCGCTGATGTGGTCGTACGGGTTCTCCGCCATCACAGGAACCTCTCCGCCATGTGCATGCCGATGACGCCCACCGAGGCGATCAGCACGGTGAGGAACACGCCGGCGACGACCCAGAGCATCTTGCGCTGGTGGCGCGGTCCCTCGGACCAGAAGTCGATCAGGATCACGCGGATACCGTTGAGCGCGTGGTAGAGCACGGCGGCGACGAGGCCGAGCTCCATCAGACCGATGATGGGTGTTTTGTAGGTCTCGATGATCTCGTTGTAGGCCTGCGGGCTGACCCGCACCAGCGCGGTGTCGGTCACGTGGACGAACAAGAAGAAGAAGATCGAGGCACCGGAGATTCGGTGCAGGACCCACGACCACATCGCGGGATCGCCGCGATACAGGGTTCGTCGGCGTGACGGCTGCGAGCGTGGTGCCGCAATGCCGTCCGATGATGTTGCCGTACTCATCTGACCCCTCCAACGCCATCGGTGGATGCTCGGAGGATGTGCCCGTCGGCTGGCTCTCCGAACCTCGCAGCGACTCTAATCTCCTTTGTACTGTCGAACGAACTAGCCTGTGGCCGTATGCCCACCGAAAAGGGCGGTTATTAGGGTCGCCTATCTGATACCGCCGGTCATGGAGCAGGGGGTTCGGAATTGATTCAGAATCGGCTGGACGCGCCGGACGTGAGCGCCGAAATCGACTGGGAGTTGTTGCGGCGCAAGGCAATAGATGTCTCTGCGTACGCCTATGCACCTTATTCGCGGTTTCCTGTCGGGGCGGCCGCCCTGGTCGACGATTACCGAATAGTGACCGGCTGCAATGTGGAAAATGTCTCATATGGCCTGGGTCTCTGCGCGGAGTGCGCAGTGGTCTGCGCCCTGGTTTCCAGCGGCGGTGGCCGTCTGCTCGCACTGGCCTGTGTCGGTCCCGACGGTGCGACCTTGATGCCGTGTGGGCGCTGCCGCCAGGTGCTGCTCGAGCACGGCGGCCCGGGCATGCTCGTCGACCATCCGGCGGGCCCGCGCCCGCTGTGCGAGCTGCTGCCGGACGCGTTCGGGCCGGACGACCTGGCCCGCACCCCGGCCGGGGAAACGCCGTGACCCAGAACACATTCGATGCGCCCACCGTCATCCGGACCAAGCGAGACGGCAATGCGCTGTCCGACGCCGCCATCGACTGGGTGATCGACGCCTACACCCACGACCGCGTGACCGACGGGCAGATGGCGGCGCTGCTGATGGCGATCTTCCTCAAGGGCATGTCCGGGCACGAGATCGCGCGCTGGACGGCGGCGATGGTGGCCTCGGGGGAGCGCTTCGACTTCTCCGATGTCGGCCGCCCGACCGTCGACAAGCACTCCACCGGCGGGGTCGGCGACAAGATCACCATCCCCCTTGTCCCGATGGTGATGGCCTGTGGCGGTGCCGTTCCGCAGGCGGCGGGACGGGGGCTCGGGCACACCGGCGGCACCCTGGACAAGCTCGAGTCCATCGCCGGATTCACCGCCGAGATCACCAAACCGCAAATCCACCAACAACTTCGGGATCTCGGCGCGGCGATCTTCGCCGCCGGGGAGCTGGCCCCCGCGGACCGCAAGATCTACGCGCTGCGCGATGTCACCGGCACCACGGAGTCGCTTCCGCTGATCGCGAGTTCGGTGATGAGCAAGAAGATCGCCGAAGGTGCTGCCGCGCTGGTGCTCGACACGAAGGTCGGTTCCGGAGCGTTCCTGGCGACGGAGGCGGAGTCGCGCGAGCTGGCGACCACGATGGTCGCGCTGGGACGAGAACACGGGGTGGCCACCCGCGCGCTGCTGACCGACATGGAGGTACCGCTGGGGCGCACGGTCGGCAATGCGGTCGAGGTGGCCGAGTCGCTGGACGTCCTCGCCGGGGGTGGACCCGAGGACGTGGTCGAGCTGACGGTCGCGCTGGCGCGCGAGATGTGCGACGCGTCGGGTTTGGACGCCGTCGATCCGGCGCAGACATTGCAGGACGGCACGGCGATGGACCGGTTTCGCGCGCTGATCGCCGCGCAGGGCGGTGACCTTGCGGCTCCGTTGCCGATCGGTGCCCACAGCGAGACCGTGGTGGCCCCGCGCGGTGGCACGATGGGGGACATCGACGCGATGGCCGTGGGACTGGCGGTGTGGCGGCTCGGGGCGGGCCGCTCGGCCCCGGGTGAGCGTGTGCAGTTCGGCGCGGGGATGCGTATCCACCGCCGGCCTGGCGAACCCGTCACCGCGGGGGAGACTCTGTTCACGCTCTACAGCGATACTCCCGAGCGGTTCGGCCCGGCGCTGTCGGAACTCGACGGCGCCTGGCGGGTGGGAGACGAGGCGCCGCCCGCGCGTCCGCTGATCATCGACCGGATCACGTGAGGAGACTCAGATGACGACACCGTTGACGCTGGAGAACATCCGGCAGGCGCCCAAGGCGCTGCTGCACGATCACCTCGACGGCGGGCTGCGTCCGCAGACGGTCCTCGAACTCGCCGAGGAGACGGGCTATGACCAGCTGCCCGAACACGATTCCGAGGCGCTGGCGACGTTCTTCCGCACCGCCGCGCACAGCGGCTCGCTGGTGCGTTACCTCGAGCCGTTCGCCCACACGGTCGGCGTCATGCAGACCCCCGAGGCGCTGCACCGGGTGGCCTTCGAATGCGTGGAGGACCTCGCGGACGACAACGTCGTCTACGCCGAGATCCGGTTCGCTCCCGAATTGCACATCGACGGCGGGCTGTCGCTCGACGCGGTCGTGGAGGCAGTGCTGGCGGGCTTCGCCGACGGGGAGAAGGCGGCCGCGGCACAGGGCCGTCCGATCGTGGTGCGCTGCCTGGTGACCGCGATGCGGCATGCCGCCCGCTCGCGGGAGATCGCGGCGCTGGCGATCCGGTTCCGCGATCGCGGCGTCGTCGGGTTCGACATCGCCGGCGCCGAGGCCGGATACCCGCCCACCCGTCACCTCGACGCGTTCGAGTACATGCGAAGCAACAACGCGCGCTTCACGATCCACGCCGGTGAGGCGTTCGGGTTGCCGTCGATCCACGAAGCCATCGCGTTCTGCGGGGCCGACCGGCTCGGCCACGGCGTCCGGATCGTCGACGACATCACCGTCGACCCGGATGGCACGCCGCGGCTCGGTCGGCTGGCGAGCCTGCTGCGTGACAAGCGGGTGCCCTTCGAGATGTGCCCGAGCTCGAACGTGCAGACCGGCGCGGTCGGCAGCATCGCCGAGCATCCGTTCGACCGGCTCGCCCGGCTGCGATTCCGGGTGACGGTGAACACCGACAACAGGCTCATGAGCGACACGTCGATGAGCCAGGAGATGCTCCGTCTGGTCGAGGCGTTCGGCTACGGATGGAGCGATCTCGAACGGTTCACGATCAACGCGATGAAGTCGGCGTTCATCGCGTTCGACGAGCGGCTCTCGATCATCGACGAGGTGATCAAGCCGCGCTACGCCGTCCTGATCGGCTAGCGATTTCGGCGTGTTCGCCGTCGCTCACCGACGACTGACACGCCGAAATCGCGCCCAGGCGATGAGTTCACGGCGCCGCAGCAGTCGAATCCACCATGACCACCCACCAGCTCTCCGTTCCCGGCGCCGTCCTGCACTACGAAGTCCGCGGCAGCGGACCGCTGCTGGTCCTGGTCGGACACCCGATGGGCGCCGGCGAGTTCCAGCAGCTCGCCGACGCCATGGCCGACGACCACACCGTCGTCACCCTCGACCCGCGCGGGTACGGCAACAGCACGATCGACGACGCGGATCAGCCGTCGACCGTTGACCTGCGCGCTCGAGACGTCATCGCGATCCTCGACGGCAGGGGAGCGGACACCGCCGACGTCTTCGGCTCCAGCGGCGGGGCCGTCACGGGCTTGGCACTGATGACGCGGTGGCCGCAGCGCGTGAGGACGCTCATCGCCCACGAGCCGCCGCTGATCGAAATGCTCGGTGATGCCGAGACCCACCGCGCCGGCACCGAACGAATCATCGACACCTTCCACGCCGACGGCGTCCACGCCGCGTGGCGCGCCTTCATGGTCAACGCAGGGTTCGAGCCGCCCGAGGGCGCCGGCGATGCCCCGCCGCCGAGCGACGAGGAGCGGCGCCACGCGGCCCGGTTCTTCGACCACGACCTGCGGGCAACCGCCGGATACCGGCCCGACATCGCGGCCCTGAGCGCGGCGCCGGGGCGGATCGTCGTCGGGATCGGCGCCGACTCGGCGCCGTTGCTGACCTCCGCGACGTCCTCGGCGCTCGCCGATGCGCTCGGCGTCGGCGCACACACCTTCCCCGGCGGGCACGCCGGCTTCCTCACCGATCCGGCGGCGTTCGCGGAGGTGCTGCGGACGTCACTCCGAACGCAGACGTGACTCCACGAAGCGCTCCAGCGACTCCCATTGCGTGACCGCCTCGGCGTACGGCGCGTTCGGTCGCGACACCGAACCCGGCTCCAGCGAATAGGCGATCAGGCGGCCCAGCGCGGTGTCCTTGTCGAGCTTGGCCGCGACGCTGGTGTCCTCGGCGTAGTCGGCGATGTCGCGCAGCAGCTCGACGACGAGCTCGAGCTGATCGTGGTCGAGCGCGTCCGGCCCCTCGGCGAGGTCGTCGACGATCCCCGACAGCACGTAGATGTTGTCGTCGGTCACCTCGACGCGCAGCGAGCCGTCGGTGGCCGCGGTGCGGATGTCGTCGTAGGTCGCCAGGTCGGACAGGTCGTGGTCGTGTTCGTCGGCGAGGTAGCGAGCCAGCGCCCGCTCCGATCCGAACACGCTGATGCGGCCGTTGCGGCCCAGGAAGATCGGCCGATCGTCGAGGTAGCAGCGCAGCGTGAAGAAGGTGCCGCCGCTCGTCATGATCCGGACCGGATCGATGCCGACCCGCGCCCAGAAGTCCTCGTCGCTGCCCAGCACCTTGTCCTCGGCCGCGGCGGCGAGCTCGTCGGCTTCCTCTTCGGTGTCGACGATGTCGTCGATGACGACGTCGTCCTCTTCGGGCTCAGGTGCCGGCCCGTCGAGTTCCGCCTGTGCTTTCTCGACCGCCGCGCCGTCGACCTCGGGCTTGGTGATGATCTCGTCGATCGACTCGATGACCGCATCCCAGCCCCGGTTGATGATCTTCTCGATCTCGGCCCAGCGCTTGCGCCCGGCCCGGCCCGCGTACGCCTCGGCGCCGCCGCCGACGGTGCCCAGGATCGGGTTGCCGTTGAAGAACTTCGTCACCGCGGGCAGTTCGCACACCGACCCGATCGACGACACGAGCGACAGCGCGCGGTGCAGGGTGCGCACGCTGTCTTCGGTCGGCTTGTTCGACAGGATCTCCTCGAACCCGGCGAGGTCGTAGGAGTGCTCCTCGTCGGGAACCAGCGTGTGTGCGTTCGCGGTGGTCAGCTTCTCCCACGCCGGGTGGTCGTTCAGGTCGTTGTCGGCGTTGGTCCGCACGAACGCCGCCAGGTCAGCCACGGAATCGAGCACGTAGAGGTCCTCGTCCTTGCCGAGGAACGCCTCCCACTCGTCCCCGTCGGCGCGCCACCGCGGTGCCCACAACGTGTACACGTCGCCCTTGGTCAAGCTCAGCCCGATCGGCACGATGTCTGCAGCCATGCGGCACAGCCTAACGACACGCCCTTCGGCGCTACCTGTGGTCCACGGGTCGGCCGCCCGCTGCGGGTCGTTAGCGGATCGCAACCGGATCGAGGCTGGGAGCAGTGGGCGGCGCTGCCACGATGGCCAGGTGGTCAGCCTCGGATTGCACGGTCTGGGCATCGGCGCGGGAGCGTCCCGGCCTGTGATCGACGCCGTCGCTGCCGCCGCCGAACGATCCGGTTTCGCCACCTTGTGGATCGGCGAGCACGTCGTCATGGTCGACGAGCCGTCATCGCGATACCCCTACCGTGCCGACGGCCGGATCGCGATCCCGCCGGACGCCGACTGGCTCGACCCCTTCATCGCACTGAGCTTCGCCGCGGCCGCGACCAACCGGATCGGGTTGGCGACAGGCGTGTTGCTGCTGCCGGAGCACAACCCGGTCATCGCGGCGAAGACTGCGGCGTCGCTCGACCGCCTGTCCGGTGGTCGACGGCTCTCTCTCGGCGTCGGCGTGGGGTGGTCGAGGGATGAGTTCGAGGCGCTGGGGGTGCCGTTCGAGCGCCGCGGCCAGCGCACCGAAGAATATGTCGCAGCGATGCGCACGTTGTGGCGGGACGACGTGGCGACTTTCACCGGTGAGTTCGTGTCCTTCGAGGGCGTGCGCGTCAACCCGAAGCCGTACCGGCGCACGATTCCGGTGATCTGTGGTGGGAACTCCGACAGTGCTTTGCACCGTGTGGCCGAGTGGGGAGACGGCTGGTACGGGTTCGATCTCGCCGACGTCGAAGAGGTGGCCGAGCGGGTGTCCGTGCTGCGGCGGATGTGCCGCCGCGTGGGCCGAGACTTCGGTGACGTGAAATTGTCCGTTTCCTTGAGAGAGTCGAGGCCGGAGGATCTGGTCGCGTTGGCCGACATCGGTATCGACGAGCTCGTCGTGGTGGCGGCCCCGCCCGACGACCCGATCGTCGCCGAGAGCTGGGTCGACGATCTGGCTCGCCGGTACGTGGGTGCGTTGCGGTAAGCCGCCTATGCCGTCGGCCGCCAGAACCCCTGAAAGCCCTGACCGGCGTTCGCCGTCCTGATCGGGGAGAGCTTCACGGGGTCGCCGGCCTCGATCATGGTGCCGTCTCCGACGATCATCGCGACATGACCGTCCCAGACCGCGAGATCTCCGGGCATCAGGGAACCCGGTGCGACTGCGCGGCCGATGTCTTGCTCCTGAGCCAGTCGCGGAAGATCCAGCCCCGCTTGGTGATACGCCCATTGGGTCAGACCGCTGCAGTCCAGGCCCTGCCCCGGCGTGGTGCCGCCCCACTGATATGGGACGCCGAGCTGGGTCAGCGCATGGCGGACGGCGCTGGCGGCCACCGCGTTGGGCGCCATCACCACCGTGCCGTCGGGCAGGCGTATCGCCACCCCCTCGCCGAAACTCGCCGCCTCGGGGGTGTCCATCGGCGTCTCGGCCGCGGTGAAAGCCGCCGGCGCAGCGCTGGGGCCGCCCCCGGAGCGCTCCCCACCCGAGAAGCCGCCCGGAAAGCCCCCGCCGGAACCGCCGGACCCGCTTCCGGACAGTCCGCCCGAGCCGGCGCCGGGCCAGCCCGCCGTATGGGTGGCCGCGGGCGGCGGCCTGGTCTCGACCGCAGTGGCGTGCCGGTCGAGCTCGGCGAGAAGGTCCTCGACCACGGCGATCGCCCGGCCCAACGCGTCCCGCGCCTCGGTGAGCAACTGCTTGGCCACCCCGGGTTCGTCGAGCCGCGGCTCGAGCGCGGCCGCCTTCGCCTCGAACTCCTCGACGATGTCGGCGAGTCGGCGGTGGGCACCCGCCACGGCCCCGGCGGCGTCGCGCGCGACCGAGCCCAGCCGCCCGGCCCGCTCCGCGGCGCCGTCGATCGCCGCGGTCGTCGTCGCCGCGAACTCCGCCGCGGCGTCCGCACCCGAACCCGACCAGTCCGCGTCGGCCTCACGCCACGCCTGCGACGCGGCGTCGGCCACATCGGTCAGGGTGTCGCGGACCCCGCTCAACACCGCCGCCGGGTCGCCGGCCGGTTCTCCCGACCAGCCCGGCCCCACGAGCGCCTGCACCCGTCGCAGCGGCGCCGTGAGGGCGCTGACCAGCCCGCTGGTCATCCGAGTGGTATCCGGCGCGCAGCATCGGCGTCTGCCGCGTCGTAGGACTGCGCGGCCGCACCGGCGGCGGCGTGGGCACCCGCGAGCGCAGCGCCGAGAGCGGTGAGCGCGCCCGCGTCCTCCTCGGCTGCCCGGTGCAGGGCGGCGAGGAAACGCGTGCCGACCGGCCCGTAGTCGGTGGCGCCGCTGGCTGCGCCGGCGAGGTGCGCGGCAGCGCCCCGCAGCAGGGCGGCGTGCGCGTCGGAGGTACGGCCATAGGCGCGGACGGCTTGGGTGTCGACAGACAGGGCGTCGACGGACAGACGGGCGAACACAGACAGTTAGACGCCGGGAAAGCTCACCCGGTTCCCATTAAGGTCCACTCTCATGGATGTGCGCGTTGTCGACCACCCGCTGGCCGCGGCGCGGCTGACCACCCTGCGTGACGAGCGCACCGACAACGCGGCGTTTCGCGCCGCGCTGCGGGACCTGACGCTGATGCTCGTCTACGAGGCGACGCGCGAGTCGCCGGTCGAGACCATCCCGGTGCGGACCCCGATGGCCGAGACGGCCGGTGCGCGGCTGGCCAATCCGCCGCTGCTGGTGCCGGTGCTGCGGGCCGGCCTCGGCATGGTCGATCAGGCGCACGCGCTGATCCCCGAGGCCCAGGTCGGCTTCGTCGGGATGGCCCGCGACGAGGAGACCCACCAGCCCACGCCGTACCTGGAGTCGCTGCCCGACGATCTGAGCGCTCGGCCGGTCATCGTGCTGGACCCGATGCTTGCGACCGGCGGCTCGATGGTGCACACGCTCGAACTGCTCTTCGCCAGAGGCGCCGCCGACATCACCGCGCTGTGCGTGGTGTGCGCGCCAGAAGGCGTTGCGGCACTGGAGGAAGCGGCGCCGCAGATCAAGCTGTTCACCGCCAGCATCGATGCGGGCCTCAACGACGTCGCCTACATCGTGCCGGGCCTGGGCGATGCCGGCGATCGTCAGTTCGGCCCGCGCTGAGTCAGTTCGCGGACCTGCTCGGCGAGCGTGGCCTGCAGCTGCGCGGCCCGGGTCCGCGCCGTCTCGAGGTCGCCGTCGCACCGAACTTCGAGGTAGCACTTGAGCTTCGGTTCGGTGCCGGAGGGGCGGATCACGACGCGGACCGACGTGGCAGCGTCACCGCCGGTGCACACCAGCGCGTCGGTGCGCGGGGCGAGGTCGGTGGTCTCGACGGGGTAGGAGGCCAACCGCTGTGGTGGTCGAGACCGGAGATCTGCCATCAGTTCTGCTGCGGCAGAGGGTGATTCGATGCGACGGGTGATGGCCGTGGTGGTGTGCACGCCGTGGCGGCGCGCCAGCTCGTCGAGGGCTTCGGTCACCGACAGTCCGCGTGCGCGCAGGGCGGCCACCATGTCGCAGGCCAGCACCGCGGCGCTGATGCCGTCTTTGTCGCGCACCGCAGCCGGATCCACGCAGTGGCCGATCGCCTCCTCGTAGGCGTACAGCAGCGTCGCATCGAGCCCCTCGTCGGCCCGGGCGAGCCATTTGAAGCCGGTCAGCGTCTCGACGTGGTGCGCGCCGTATCCGGCGGCGATGCGCGCCAGCATCCGCGACGACACCACGGTGCTGGCCACGACCGCGCTCCCGGCATCTGCGTCGCAGAGTAGGTAATCGCCGAGGAGCCAACCGGTTTCGTCCCCCGAGAGCATCCGCCAGCCGCTCGCTGTGGGTACGCCGATCGCGCATCGGTCGGCGTCGGGGTCGAGCGCGATCGCGATGTCCGCGTCGATGTCTGCGGCCAGCGACAGCAGGCGATCAGTCGCCCCGGGTTCTTCGGGATTCGGGAAGGTGACGGTGGGAAAATCCGGATCGGGTGCGAACTGCGCTTCCACGACCGCGACGTCGGAGAGGCCGGCCAGTGCCAACGCGTCGAGCGCGTAGTCGCCGCCGACGCCGTGCATCGGCGTGAGCGCGACGCGCACCGATCCGCTCGCCCGTCGGACGCTCGACGCCCGTTCCAGGTAGCGGGTGACGAACTCGGTTCCGGACGCAGTGACCTCGCCCCGTGGGATCTCGTCGGCCGGTGGCGCGACAGCGATGGCAGCCTCGATCTCGGTGTCGACGGGGGAGACGATCTGGAGTCCTCCGGCGGCGTACACCTTGTAGCCGTTGTCGGACGCCGGATTGTGGGATGCGGTGACCTGCACCCCGGCCGCCGCCCCGGTGTGCCGAACCGTGAACGCCACCACCGGTGTCGGCACCGGCGCGAACATCAGTGTCACTGAAAGTCCCTGCGCGGCAAGCACTTCTGCCGCCCCGCGGGCGAACTCCGCGGAATGGTGCCGGGCGTCGTAGCCGACGATCACGTGCTCGCCGCCCCGCCCGTGCCGCGTCAGCACGGTGCCCAGGGCCCAGGTCGCACGCAGCACCACGGCCAGGTTCATCCCGTTCGGCCCGGCGCGCATCGGCCCGCGCAGGCCCGCGGTGCCGAATGTCAATGTGGCGGCGAAGCGCTCGGCCAGGTCCTCGGTGCTGCAGGCGGCCAGCTCCGCGGCTGCGTGAGGGTCTGGATCGTGGGCCAGCCACTGCTGGACGGCGGCGAACAGATCGGACGTCACTTACGTCAGTGTGCCCGCCTCGGCGTCGGCCAGTTTGCGCAGGATGGGGGCGACGAGCATGAGCAGGTCGAACTCGAGGGTGGACAGCCGTTCGCGCATCGTGGTGTGCAGCCACGCATCGCGCTCGGCGCGGTCGGCGTCCAACAGGACGGAGCCGTCGGGGGTGATCTCGACGAGTTGGCGTCGCCGGTCGGCGGCGTCGGGCCGGCGCGCGATCAGTGCCCGCGACTCGAGTTCGTTGAGTGAGTCGGTGAGCGATTGCACCTTGACCCCCATGCGCACACCCAGCTCGGCGGGTGTGGTGACTCCAGTGCGGCTGACCTCGCCGAGCAGCTGCATCTGGCTCAACGTCAACCCGTTGTCGGGCCGGTGCCGGCGCAGCTGCCGCGTCACCGCCATCATCGATTCCCGCAGCTCTGTGGCTGCCGACGCCTCGATACCCATTACCAAGTTATACCTTGCAAAGTTGCACGAGTCACGACCCGAACTCGCACGTTGAGATCTTGAATTAGTAAGCGCATACTTGTCATCACGATGCCGTGGTGGAAACAGATGCTCAGGTGGACAGTGCTGCTGGCGGCGACGGTGGCGGTCACTGTCCCGCTCACCCTCGTCGGAGTACCGTCGGCGGCTCTGTTCGCCGCGCTCGTCGTCGGCATCGCGCTGGCGCTGTCCTCGGCCGGTCCGGCCGGGGTGCCCCGCAAGCTCGGCGTCGCCGCTCAGGGCGTACTCGGCGTCTACATCGGCACGATGGTGCAGCAGGATTCACTCGGCACCCTGGGTGGGCACTGGCCCGTCGTCGTCGGTGTCGCGGTGGGCACGTTGCTGCTCAGCGTCATCGCCGGAGCGCTGCTAGGACTGCGCAGGGACGTCTCCCCGCTGACCGGCTCGCTGGCTCTGGTCGCCGGTGGCGCCTCGGGCCTCGTCGCCATCGCGCGCGAACTGGGTGGTGACGATCGCGTCGTCGCCGTCGTGCAGTACCTGCGCGTCGGCCTGGTCACCGCGTCGATGCCGGTCGTGGTCACGCTGATCTACCACGCTGACAAGTCCCGCGCCGACGCAGCCGCCGGGGTCCCCGCCGACCAGGCGCCGTGGTACCTGAGCCTGGCGATTCTCGTCGTGTTGGTGATCGCCGGTGCGACCCTCGGGCGGCTCATCCGGTTGCCCGGCGCCGGCCTGCTCGGTCCGTTGGCGCTGACGGTCGCTCTGGAGGTCAGCGGGTTCTCGTTCGGTCTGTCGGTGCCGATGCTGCTGGTCCAGGCCGGCTACATGCTCATCGGATGGCAGGCGGGCCTGGCGTTCACCCGTTCGTCGTTGCGCGCGGTCGGTCGGCTGTTACCTGCGGCGATCGCGTTGATCGTCGCGATCGGCGTGGCGACCGCCGGCTCGGGTGTGCTGCTGGCCCACCTCACCGGGTTGACTCCGCTGGAGGGCTATCTCGCGACCAGCCCCGGCGGGGTCTATGCGGTGTTGGCGACCGCCGTCGAGACCGGGTCGAACGTGACCTTCGTGATCGCCGCCCAGGTCGTGCGGATTCTGCTGATGCTGTTCGCAGCCCCGCTGATGGCCCGCGGTGTGGTGTGGGCGAGCCGGCGCCTCGGCCGCGATCAGAGCCGGGAGATGACCGCCGAGAGCAGAGAGCCCATCCGCGTCGCGGACTGACGGCCGGCCTCGAGTACCTCGTCGTGGCTCAGCGGCTGCCCGGTCATACCGGCGGCCAGGTTCGTCACCAGCGACACCCCGAGCACTGCGGCTCCGGCTGCCCGCGCGGCGATGGTCTCGTGCACCGTCGACATCCCGACCAGGTCGGCGCCCAGCGTGCGCAGCATCCGAATCTCGGCGGGGGTCTCGTAGTGCGGTCCGGGCAGGCCCGCGTAGACGCCCTCGGCCAGGGTCGGGTCGATCTCACGGGCCAGCGCGCGCAGGCGGGGCGCATACGCGTCGACGAGGTCGACGAACTGCGCGCCGACCAGCGGCGAGCGCGCGGTCAGGTTGAGGTGGTCGCTGATCAGCACCGGCTGACCCACGCTGAACTCGGGGCGCAGCCCGCCGGCGGCGTTGGTCAGGATGACGGTGTGTGCGCCCGCGGCGCACGCCGTGCGGACCGGGTGCACGACGTGGCGGAGATCGTGTCCCTCGTAGGCGTGGCTGCGGCCGAGTAGCACGAGGACCCGCTGCGTGCCGACGTGCAGCGAGAAGACCTGGCCGCCGTGGCCCTGGGCGGTGGGCGGGGTGAACCCGGGGAGTTCGGCCATCGGGACGACGGCGGTGGGTTCACCGAGTTGCTCGGCAGCCGGCGCCCACCCCGAGCCGAGTACGACGGCGACGTCGTGGTGTCCGACGCCGGTGCGCTGCGCCACCGCGTGCGCGGCGTGCTGTGCGACCGCCCCGGCATCCTCCACGACCGGCAGCTTAGTGCGGGTGTCGCGGCAGTGAGATACTTGCCCGCATGCCCACCGCCGCCGCCACGTCCGTCGCTGACGTGATCGCCAGCCGCCGGCAGGACTTGGTGGAGCTCTCACATCAGATCCACGCCGAACCCGAGTTGGCGTTTGCCGAGCACCGCAGCTGCGCCAAGACCCAGGCCTTGGTCGTCGAGCGCGGTTTCGAGCTGACGACGGCGGTCGCGGGGCTCGACACCGCGTTCCGCGCGGTGTACGGCAGCGGTGACCTCGTCATCGGGATCTGCGCCGAGTACGACGCGCTGCCCGGCATCGGGCACGCCTGCGGGCACAACATCATCGCGGCGTCGGCGGTCGGTACCGCGCTGGCCCTGGCTGAGGTTGCTGACGAGCTCGGCATGACGGTCGTGCTGCTGGGCACTCCCGCCGAGGAATCCGGCGGAGGCAAGGCGTTGATGCTCGACGCCGGGGCGTTCGACGACATCGCTGCGACGGTCATGCTGCACCCCGGTCCGATCGACATCGCCGCCGCGCGCTCGTTGGCGCTGTCCGAGGTCATGGTGCGCTACACCGGGCGCGAGTCGCACGCGGCGGTCGCGCCGTATCTCGGCGTCAACGCCGCCGACGCGGTGACCGTCGCCCAGGTGGCAATCGGCCTGTTGCGTCAGCAGCTGGCGCCGGGGCAGATGTGTCACGGCATCGTCACCGACGGCGGCCAGGCGGCCAATGTCATCCCGGCCCACGCCGAGATGGCCTACACGATGCGCGCGACGAACTCGGAGTCGTTGCGAGAGTTGGAGACTCGTATGGCGGGCTGCTTCGCTGCGGGTGCGGTGGCCACCGGCTGCTCGCACGAGGTGCGCGAGCCGGCACCCGGCTACGCCGAGCTGAAACCTGATCGCTGGTTGTCGTCGGTGATCCGCGCCGAGATGCTGCGGTTGGGCCGCACCCCGGTTCCCGAGGAGGTCGAGGCGTCAGTGCCGTTGGGCAGCACGGACATGGGCAACGTCACGCAGGTGATGCCCGGTATCCACCCGGTCGTCGGGATCGACGCCGGTGGCGCGTCGATCCACCAGCCGGAGTTCGCGGCGGCGGCGGCGGGGCCGAGCGCGGACACCGCAGTGATCGATGGTGCGATCATGTTGGCGCGCACGGTCGTTGCGCTGGCCACCGATGCCGGTGAGCGTGACCGGGTGCTCGAGCTGCAGCATCGGAGGGCCGCATGAGCGTGTTAGCGCACGCCGCGGCGCGCTTCCTGTCGGCCCGCTACGACGATCTGGTGGCGTGGCGGCGGCACCTGCACATGCATCCGGAGCTGGGTCGCCAGGAGTTCGCGACGACGCAGTTCGTCGCATCGATCCTGGCCGATGCCGGGCTGAACCCGAAGGTGCTGCCCGGCGGCACCGGTTTGACGTGTGATTTCGGTCCCGACGACGGTCCGCGGGTGGCGCTGCGCGCCGACATGGACGCTCTGCCGATGACCGAGCGCACCGATGCGCCGTATGCGTCGCTGGTGCCCGGTGCCGCGCACGCGTGCGGTCACGACGCGCACACGGTGGTGCTGCTGGGTGCGGCGTTGGCCATGGCTTCGGCACCGGAGCTGCCGGTGGGGGTGCGGTTGATCTTCCAGGCTGCCGAGGAGCTGATGCCGGGCGGTGCGATCGACGCGATCGCGGCGGGTGCGCTGAACGGGGTCTCGAGAATCTATGCACTGCACTGTGATCCGCACCTGGAGGTCGGCAAGGTCGCAGTCAAGCCGGGCCCCATCACTTCGGCGGCCGATCAGCTCGAGGTGGTGCTGCATTCGCCGGGTGGGCACACGTCGCGCCCGCATCTGACCGGCGATCTGGTCTACGGCATCGGCACGCTCATCACCGGTCTGCCGGGGGTGCTGTCGCGGCGCATCGATCCACGCAACAGCACCGTGATGGTGTGGGGGGCGGTCAACGCGGGGGTGGCCGCCAACGCAATCCCGCAGACCGGCACACTGGCCGGGACCATCCGCACCGCCAGCCGCGAGACCTGGGTCGGCATGGAAGACATTGTCACCGAGACGATTTCGTCCTTGCTCGCCCCGTTGGGCATCGAGCATGTGGTGAACTACCGGCGCGGCGTGCCGCCGGTGGTGAACGAAGAGGTGTCCACGCGCATCCTCACCCACGCGATCGAGGCGATCGGACCCGATGTGCTGGCCGACACCCGGCAATCCGGTGGCGGGGAGGACTTCTCCTGGTATCTGGAGGAGGTGCCGGGCGCGATGGCGCGGCTCGGCGTGTGGAGCGGTCAGGGCCCGCAGTTGGACCTGCACCAGCCGACGTTCGACCTCGACGAGCGTGCCCTCGGTGTCGGGGTGCGGCTGCTGACCAACATCGTCGCCAACTCCGCCTGAGGCACCGAGACTGCGGGCAGATCGCGAATCGACGCTGAACTGAGATCTCCCCGCAGTCTCGCCGAAGAAAACTAGCCCCCGGGGCCCGGGCCGATGTTGCTCGACGGGCGGGTGCGCAGATCGTAGACGTATTCGGCTGGCGCGCCCGCTATCTCGGCCGCCTCGGCCATCACGCCGAGATAGCGTGCCGACGGGATGCCGCCCTCCCAGGCGTCCACCACGTAGAGCCACGCCAGCGCCGGGTCGGTGGAGGTGTCCGACGACGTGCGCTCCACCCGGCAGCGGATCTTCTTGTGGATGCCGAGCTCCGAACCCTCCCAGCGGTCGAGGTTCTCCTCGTCCTCTTTGGTCACGTCGTAGAGCACCACGAAGACCTTGGAGTCGGGGTCCTCGACGATCGTGGCGAGGGCGCCTTCCCATCCGATGTCCTCGCCGCCGAAGGTGAGCCGCCACCCGTGCAGCCAGCCGGTACCCGCCATCGGCGAATGAGGAGCCCGCTGCAACATCTGCTCGGGATGCATGTTCGAGCCATAGGCGGCGTAGAGCGGCACGCGAGAAGCTTAAACGTATCTGTGTGCAATAGGTTGGTGGCGTGGTAACGCGGATCGTGATCATCGGCGGTGGACCGGCAGGGTATGAGGCGGCATTGGTCGCGGCGGGTCGCGGCCGCGAGGTCGCCCAGGTGACGGTTGTCGATTCCGACGGCGTCGGCGGCGGCTGCGTGCTCTACGACTGCGTGCCGTCGAAGACGCTGATCGCGTCGACGGGCGTGCGCACCGAACTGCGTCGCGCGCAGGGGCTGGGCTTCGACCTCAGCATCGACGACGCGACCATCTCCCTGCACGACATCAACAACCGCGTGAAGACGCTGGCCGCCTCTCAATCCGCCGACATCGGCAGCCAGCTGCTCAATCAGGGTGTGACGATCATCGGTGGCCGCGGTGAGCTGGTCGACGACATCGCCGGCATGGCACATCACCGGGTCAAGGTGACCACCCCCGACGGCAAGGTCGGCGTGCTCAAGGCCGACATCGTGCTGATCGCCACCGGCGCCAGCCCGCGGGTCCTGCCGAACGCGGTGCCCGACGGCGACCGGATCCTGACGTGGCGGCAGGTCTACGACCTCGAAGAGCTGCCCGAACATCTCGTCATCGTCGGCTCCGGGGTGACCGGCGCGGAGTTCTGCAACGCCTACACCGAGCTCGGCGTCACGGTCACCGTCGTCGCGAGCCGCGACCAGATCCTGCCCCACGAGGATTCCGACGCTGCGGCGGTGCTGGAAGAGGTGTTCAACGAGCGCGGCGTGACGCTGGTGAAGAACGCGCGTGCGGAGTCGGTGACGCGCACCGAGAAGGGGGTGCGGGTCGCGATCGCCGACGGGCGCGTCGTGGAGGGCACCCACGCGTTGATGACGGTCGGTTCGGTGCCCAACACCGCAGGTCTGGGTCTGGACCGCATCGGCGTCGAGCTGAAGCCGGGCGGCTACATTCCCGTCGACCGCGTCTCGCGCACGCCGGCACCGGGCGTCTACGCCGCGGGGGACTGCACGGGATTGCTGCCGCTCGCGTCGGTCGCGGCGATGCAGGGTCGGATCGCGATGTACCACGCGCTGGGCGAAGGGGTGTCTCCGATCCGGTTGCGGACGGTCGCGTCGGCGACGTTCACCCGTCCCGAGATCGCCGCGGTCGGCATCCCGCAGTCCGCGATCGACGACGGCAGCGTGCCCGCCCGCACCCTGACGCTCCCGTTGAGCACGAATGCGCGCGCGAAGATGTCCCTGCTGCGGCACGGTTTCGTCAAGATCTTCTGCCGGCCGGCCACGGGTGTGGTCATCGGTGGCGTGGTGGTCGCGCCGATCGCCTCGGAGCTGATCTTGCCGATCGCGCTGGCTGTGCAGAACCGGATCTCGGTGACCGACCTGGCGCAGACGCTGTCGGTGTATCCGTCGCTGTCGGGTTCGATCGTCGAGGCGGCGCGGCGGTTGATGGCACACGACGATCTGGACTGATGCCACGTACCCTGGACTTCGTACTGACCGGTAACAAGGAAGGTGCACGTGAGCAACCAGGTGGACGATCTCGGCCCTGACCAGCGTGCCCAGGCGTGGCAGCAGCTCGGCAGCGAGCAGTTCGACGTCGTGGTGATCGGCGGGGGAGTCGTGGGCGCGGGCGCTGCGCTGGACGCCGCGACGCGAGGACTGAAGGTGGCACTCGTCGAGGCCCGCGATTTCGCGTCGGGCACCTCCAGCCGCAGCAGCAAGATGTTCCACGGCGGGCTGCGCTACCTCGAGCAGCTGGAGTTCGGGTTGGTGCGGGAGGCTCTGCACGAACGGGAGTTGTCGCTGACGACGCTGGCGCCGCATCTGGTCAAGCCGCTGCCGTTCCTGTTCCCGTTGACCAACCGCTGGTGGGAGCGGCCCTACATCGCGGCCGGCATCTTCCTCTACGACAGCCTGGGTGGTGCGAAATCCGTTCCGGCGCAGAAGCATCTGACCCGGGCCGGCGCGCTGCGGCTGTCGCCGGGGCTCAAGCGCAGTGCGCTGATCGGTGGAATCCGCTACTACGACACCGTCGTCGACGATGCGCGGCACACGATGATGGTGGCGCGCACCGCCGCGCATTACGGGGCGGTGGTGCGGACGTCGACGCAGGTGGTCGCGTTGCGACGGGAGGGGGACCGGGTCACCGGTGTCCGGGTGCGTGACTCCGAGGACGGTTCGGTCACCGATGTGCGCGCTCACGTCGTGGTCAACGCGACGGGGGTGTGGACCGACGAGATCCAGGCACTGTCCAAGCAGCGCGGCCGGTTCCGCGTGCGGGCGTCCAAGGGCGTGCACATCGTGGTGCCGCGGGACCGCGTTGTCAGCGAGGTCGCGATCATCCTGCGCACCGAGAAGTCCGTTCTGTTCGTGATTCCGTGGGGCACGCACTGGATCATCGGCACCACCGACACCGACTGGAACCTCGACCTGGCGCACCCGGCGGCCACCAAGGCCGACATCGACTACATCCTCGGCACCGTCAACACGGTGCTGGCCACCCCGCTGACTCACGACGACATCGACGGCGTGTATGCCGGGCTGCGGCCGCTGCTCGCCGGGGAGAGCGAAGAGACCTCGAAGCTGTCCCGCGAACACGCGGTCGCGGTGCCCTCACCCGGGCTGGTCGCGATCGCCGGCGGCAAGTACACCACCTACCGGGTGATGGCCGAGGACGCGATCGACGCCGCGGCGGAGTTCGTGCCCACGCGGGTGGCGAAGTCCATCACCGAGAAGGTGCCGCTGATGGGTGCCGACGGCTACTTCGCGCTGGTGAACCAAACGCAGAGTGTGGGAAAGCGATACGGCCTGCACCCGTACCGGGTCCGGCATCTGCTCGACCGGTACGGCTCGCTGATCGACGAGGTGCTGTCGATGGCCGACGGCAAGCCCGAGCTGCTCGAGCCGATCACCGATGCCCCGGTGTACCTCAAGGTGGAGGCCGCCTACGCCGCAGCCGCGGAAGGGGCTCTGCACCTGGAGGACATCCTCGCCCGGCGCATGCGGATCTCCATCGAGTATCCGCACCGCGGGGTGGAGTGCGCTCGCGAGGTTGCCGAAGTCGTTGCACCGGTGCTGAATTGGTCGGCCGAGGACATCGACCGCGAGGTCGAGACGTACCGGGCGCGGGTGGAGGCCGAGGTGCGGTCGCAGACGCAGCCCGATGACGAGTCCGCTGACGCATTGCGCGCTGCTGCACCGGAGGCTCGCGCCGAGATCCTCGAGCCGGTCCCGCTGACTTGAGGCGCCCCGCACCGCTTCCCGTGCGCGACGGGCTCGGTCCGGCCCGGGTGCGACTGCGGGGAGGTGCGGTGCTCGTCGAGCTGGCCGACCGGTTCGGCGAAGCGGCAGCGGCCAAAGTGCTTGCTGGAGAGGTGTACTGCGCCGACGGCAGTGTGGTGACGGGGTTGACGGTGCTGCCGCCCGGCGCGCACGTGTTCCTGTATCGGGACCTGCCCGACGAGGTGGTCGTTCCGTTCGACATCCCGATCCTGTTCGCCGATGACAACCTCGTTGTCGCCGACAAGCCGCATTTCCTGGCGACGATGCCGCGCGGCGGGCACGTCGCGCAGACCGCTCTGGTCCGACTGCGTCGGGAGTTGGATCTTCCTGAGCTGAGCCCTGCGCACCGATTGGACCGGCTGACCGCCGGGGTGCTGGTGTTCACCACGCGCCGCGAGGTGCGCGGTGCGTATCAGACGCTGTTCGCGCGGGGAGAGGTCGACAAGACGTACCTGGCGCACGCTCCGGCGACCGACGCCGAGTTGCCGATCACGGTGCGCAGCCGCATCGTCAAGCGGCGGGGCTGTCTGCAGGCGGTGGAGGAACAGGGAGAGCCCAACGCCGAGACGCGCATCGAGCGGGAGAACGCGCTGTACCGGCTGTCTCCCCGCACGGGCCGTACGCACCAGTTGCGGGTGCACATGGCGTCATTGGGGGTGCCGATCACCGGGGATCCGCTGTACCCCGAGGTGATCGACGTGGCGCCGGACGACTTCTCGACTCCGCTGTGTCTGCTCGCCCACCGCATCGCGTTCGACGATCCGTTCACGGGACGGCGGCGTCAGTTCACCAGCGAGCGGGCCCTGGAGCCCTAGTGTGCGTCCAGATCGCAACTCCCCTCGAACTGCGATCCGCGGCTGCGATCTGAACGCACACTGTGCGCCGTCGAGGGCGCACCCAGGAAATGTACGACATCGTCAATGAGTTCGCTGGCCGAATACTTGAAAACGGTAAAAATTGCTGGACGTGGAGTTCTGTGTGGGATGACCCGTGATTGAGTATTTGCTCGGTAACGCATTTGACCGCTACGGCAGGCGGTCGTGGGGTCACCGTCGCGACGGCGCCCGTGTGCTGTGTCGATGGTCTGTGGCGCGACGTGGACCGGCGATGCTGGCAAATCCGGAGGCCGGTGCGGCGCGGGGGGGTTGGGCGCGTTCGGCCGCGCGGCAGGGTGGGGACTGCCACAATCGACGCTGGCCCGCGGGGGTTCGTCGGACTGGGAGGAGCGCGTGTGCGCATCGGTTGGCTTGTGGCGACAGCGGTGACGGTGGGTGTCGGCCCTCTGCTGGTGCCGGCCGCGCCCGCGCAGGCGATCTGCGGCTCGGTGAGCGGCAGGATCGTCGACGTCACGGGGTGCTCGGACCCGCTGTGGGAGCTCAACGGCGTCCTGACGCCGCCGCCCCCTCCGCCACCACCGCCGCCCCCGCCTCCGCCGGGTGCGCCACCGCCACCGCCCCCTCCGCCGCCTCCGCCGCCTCCGCCGGTGGCGTGGACGCCGAACGTCAGCGTGTGCGCCGATGTCGGCCGACGGATCAGCGTCAGCGGGTGCGTGTGATGGACCGACCGACCTTCGACCGGCTCTTCGACATGTCGGACCGGATTGTCATCGTGACCGGCGGTACCCGCGGCATCGGGCTGGCGCTGGCGCAGGGCTATGTGCTCGCCGGTGCGCGCGTGGTGGTGGCCAGCCGCAAGGCCGAGGCCTGTGAGCAGGCCGCCGCGCACCTGCGGGAACTCGGGGGTGAGGCGATCGGTGTCCCCACCCATCTCGGTGAGGTGGACGACCTCGGCGCGCTCGTCGAGCGCACTGTCGCCGAATTCGGCGGGGTGGACGTCGTGGTCAACAACGCCGCGAACGCGCTGGCCCAACCGCTCGGGCAGATGACCGCCGACGGGCTGACGAAGTCGTTCGAGGTCAATCTGCGGGGACCGGTGTTCCTCGTGCAAGCGGCGCTGCCGCACCTGAGGGCCAGCGAGCACGCGGCGGTGCTGAACATGGTGTCGGTGGGGGCGTTCGTCTTCGCGCCGATGCTCGCGATCTATGCGTCGATGAAGGCGGCGCTGATGTCGTTCACGCGGTCGATGGCTGCGGAGTTGGCGCATGACGGCATCCGCGTCAACGCGCTCGCGCCAGGACCGGTGGACACGGACATGATGCGCAAGAACCCGCAGGAGGCGATCGACGGCATGGTCGGCGCCACGCTCATGCGTCGGTTGGCCAGTGCGGACGAAATGGTCGGTCCCGCACTGCTGTTGACCTCCGGTGCGGGCAGCTACCTGACGGGCCAGGTCATCATCGTCGACGGCGGCGGGACACCGCGCTAGCTCTTGCGCAACACCTTCGCGGCTGCCTCGCGCATCTCACCGCTGGTGGTCGCGAGGATCTGGCTGCGGTTCTCCAGGTGCAGCGCGGCCTCCAGGCTGCCGGCATCGAGGTTCGCCCAGAGCACCTGCTTGGTCGATTCCACGCCGAATCTGCCGTATCCGCAGAGTGTTTCGGCGATCGTCAGAGCCTCGGCCAGGGCGTCGTCGGCCAGCCGGGACACCAGGCCGAGACGCAGCGCCTCATCGGCGTCGACGACGCGGGCGGTGAGGATGAGGTCGAACGCCTGCCCGGCGCCGACGATTCGGGGCAGCGTGTAGCTCACGCCGATGTCGCAGCCGCCGAGACCCAATTTGATGAATTGCGTGCAGAATCGGGCGGAGGGGGCGGCGACGCGCAGATCGCATGCGGCCGCGATGCCCAGTCCGCCGCCGTAGGCGACGCCGTTGACGGCGGCGATCACGGGCTGCCGGAGCCGGTGGATCTTCGCGGTCAGATCGGCGATGCGTTCCTGCCAGCGCATCCCTGACCGGGGGAATTCCAGGCCGCCACCGGTCTGTTCGGGGTTCGTGGTGCGCAGGTCGAGTCCTGCGCAGAAGCCGCGTCCCGCACCGGTCAGCACGACGACCCGACACGTGTTGTCGGCCGCCACGGCGTCGAGCGCCGTGTGGACCGCCTCGACGAGTTCGTAGGACAGGGCGTTCAGCGAATCGGGCCGGTTGAGCGTCAGCACGGTGATCTCGGGCTGCGGTCGTGTCACTTCCAGAACGGACGCCATGGGCGTCACGCTAGCTGCTGCGCCACTCCGACACTCCGATGGTGATCATCCGCAGCTGTTTGACGGCGATCCGGCGGATCTCGGCCACCGCCACCGGGTCGGTGGTGTCTTCCAGGGCCTCGGCGATCGAGATCATCGAGTTCACGAAGACACTGGCCAGGATGTTGAGGTCTTCGCCGCTCCAGGTGTTCAGCCCTGGGAAGCGGGCCAGGTCGATGGCCAGCTCGGAGGTGATCAGCCGGATCTCGGTGCGGATCGCATACCGCAGCACGGTGACGCCGCTGGAGCGTTCCCGCCCGATGAACAGCCAGTGTTCCCGCCGGGCCTGCACACCCTCGATCAGGATGTCCACCGAGGACTCGATGACGCGGTTGGGGTCGAGCTTGCCGGCGCGGCCGCCGCGCAGCATGTCGCGCAGAGTACGGAAGGATTCGTCGATCAGCACCAGGCCGAGCGCTTCCATCGACTCGAAGTGCCGGTAGAAGGCGGCGGGCACGATACCCGCCTCGCGGGTCACCTCCCGCAGGCTCAAGGCGCTGAAACTTCGCTCGGCGAGCAGGTGCAGTGCGGCATCGACGATCGCCCGGCGGGTCGCTTCCTTGCGCTCCTCGCGGGACAGGGATTTGTCGTCTTCCCTGGTCCGAGACGATTCGCGTGACCTGCTCGACCTCCCGGATCGGTCAGAGTGTGACCTGGGCGTACGACTGTTCACTGTCTGTGAAACCTACCACACGCTGCACCGATCTCTTGACGGAGGGGTCGGAAAGCGCGCACGGTATACACATGTTCACTCAAACTTTGACCACCCGGACGCGGCGGTCGAGGCTGCTGAACCTCCTGACCGGACCGCACGGCGTCGACCGCTACACCGAACTGGTCGACCCGACCTGGACTCGTGGCGATGCTCGTGCCCGGGTCGTGGCGGTGCGCCGCAGCACACCCCGCAGCGTGACTCTGACTCTCGCGCCCAATCGCGCCTTCGCCGGCTTCCGGGCCGGGCAGCACATCAACCTGTCGGTCGAGATCGACGGTCGCCGTCGCACACGGCCCTACTCGCCGGCCAACGCCGAAACCGACGGACACATCGAAGTGACGGTCGGCCGGCACGACGGTGGCCTCGTGTCCACCTACCTCTACGAGCACGCCCGCCCCGGCATGGTCGCCTTCCTCGACTCCGTGGCCGGCGAGTTCACCCTGCCGGAGACGCTGCCCGATCGGATGCTCTTCGTCTCCGGTGGCAGCGGCATCACCCCGGTGATGTCGATGCTGCGCACGCTGCGTGCACGCGGCCATCGAGGTGGGGTCGCGTTCGTCCACTACGCGCGATCGGCGCAGGAGGCGTGCTACCGCGACGAGCTCGCCGAGACCGCGGCCACGATGCCGAACGTGACGGTGCGCCACGGCTTCACCCGCGACGCCGAGGGTTCGGACCTCACCGGACGGTTCGGCGCCGACCACCTGCCGTTCGTCGACCCCGACGCGGTGTTCGTGTGCGGTCCGCCGGCCCTGGTCGACGCGGTCCGCGAGATGTTCCCCGACGCTCTCCACGAGAGCTTCGTCCCGCCGGTGTTCGACGGCGAAGCCTCCGGTGGGCAGGTCACGTTCAGTGACAGCGGACTCGAGCTGACCGACGACGGCCGACCGCTGCTCAACCAGGCCGAGGACGCGGGCCTGACTCCCGAGAGCGGGTGCCGGATGGGCATCTGCTTCTCCTGCACGCGACGCAAGAACAGCGGCGTGGTGCGCAATGTCGTCACCGGTGCGGTGTCGTCCCCGGACGAGGAAGACGTGCAGATCTGCGTCACCGCTCCTGTCGGCGACGTCGACATCGCTTTGTAGAAGACCTGAGCTCTGTAAAAGACCTGACCCAGTTCGTCACTCCCTGCGAAAGGAACCGAGATGACCGAGACCTTGGACACCACCGAAACCCTGAAAACCGCTGAAACTCCGGAAACCACTGCGCCGCAGCCCAAGACGCTGTCGAAGACGGTCGGCGGCCGCACGATCACGATGACCCCCGAGCAGGCCGAAGCCTTCGGCCGCGAGCTCGACGCGCTCAAGGAAAGCGTGATCGCTGACCTCGGCGAGCGTGACGCCACCTACATCCGCCGCATGATTAAAGCGCAGCGCGGCCTCGAAATCGGCGGACGCGCATTGCTTTTCGGTGGCATCATCCCGCCGTTCTGGCTGGCCGGCACGGCCATGCTGGGCTTGTCGAAGATCATCGACAACATGGAGATCGGCCACAACGTCATGCACGGCCAGTACGACTGGATGGGCGATCCGGCCATCTCGTCGCGCGGGTTCGAGTGGGACACTGCCTGCCCGGCCGAGCAGTGGCGTCACTCGCACAACTACATGCACCACACCTACACCAACATTGTCGGCATGGACCGCGACGTGGGCTACGGCATCCTGCGGATGAGCGCCGACCAGAAGTGGAAGCCCTACTTCCTGGGCAACCCGCTGTGGGCCTTCCTGCTGATGGTGCTGTTCCAGTACGGCGTCGCGCTGCACGAACTCGAGAGCGAGAAGATCGCATCGCGTGAGATCACGCTGCGGGACAAGCGCGAGATCCTCGACGGCATCTGGCGCAAGAACAAGCAGCAGACGCTCAAGGACTACGTGGCGTTCCCGTTGCTGGCCGGGCCGTTCGCGCCCTGGGTGTTCGCGGGCAACATGACGGCGAACCTGATGCGCAACGTGTGGGCCTACATGATCATCTTCTGCGGTCACTTCCCTGAGGACGTGCAGGAGTTCTCGATCGAGGAGACCAAGGCCGAGACTCGGGGCCAGTGGTACTTCCGGCAGGTGCTGGGTTCGGCGAACCTGACCGGCGGCAAGCTCTTCCACATCCTCAGCGGCAACCTGAGCTTCCAGATCGAGCACCATCTGTTCCCGGACATCCCGGCGTTCCGCCACGCGGAGATCGCGCCCAAGGTGCGCGACATCTGCGAGCGCTACGGAGTGCCCTACAACTCGGGCCCGCTGCCGCGGCAGTTCGCGACGGTGGTCCGCAAGATCGTCAAGCTGGCGATGCCCTGGAACTGACCTCTGACACACCGTCGTAGGCCCCCGGCGACAGAGCCGGGGGCCTTCGGCGTCTCTCTCGATGCTCAGCCGGCCCAGACGTCTTCGACGTAGTGATCCGAGGCCACCAGGCCGTCGAGCCAGGCCACGGCCGCGGCCTCATCGGACCCGGTGCGCGACCGGTAGATGTCACGGAACGCGGCCCGCACCGCCGGCGCCATCCGCGCGCCGTCGCCGCAGATGAAGACGTGGGCGTTCTTCGACGGATCGCCCAGCAGCTCCCAGACGTCGTCGGCGTCGGCCGCGATCCTGTCCTGCACGTAGCGCACACCGTGCTCCGGCGCCCGCGAGAAGGCCGGTCGCATCGCCACGATGCCCTCGCGCTCGGCCTCCTCGAATTGCGTTCGGAAGATGTAGTCGACGTCCGGGTCGCGCACGCCGAAGAAGCACAGCGCCGGGGCGAAGGGTTCCCCGGCCTGTTTGGCGGCGAGCCGGTCGCCCAGGAATCCGCAAAAGGGGGCAACGCCGGTGCCCGCGCTGACGAGGATGACATTGCGCTGCGGGTCCGCTCCGGCCCGGAACGCCTGACGCGCCGGATCGATTCGCGCCCGCACGCACGTCCCGGGAGGCATCGTCGCGAGGTGGTTCGACGCCACACCCTTGAACAATCCGTAGCCTGATCGCGCCGGGGTGTCGAGCACGCTGACGATCAGTGCCACCTCTCGCGGCGACAGCTGCGACGACGAGGCGATCGAATAGTGGCGCGGGGTCATCGGTTCCAGTAGTTCCAGCAGTTGTGCGCCGGTCAGCGCGCAGGCAGGGTACCGGTGCAGCAATTCCACCGGGCTCAGCCAGCAGGGTTCGTCGGAGTCCGCGAGTTGTTCGAGCGCCGCGCGTTCGGGGTCGCAGGGGTTCGTCGCGGCCAGGCGGCGCAGCTGGCTCTTGGTGGCCGGCTTGCGCAGTTCGACGAAGTGGGTGAGCAGTTCGCGGACGCTGACCTCGCGGTCGAGGGCGATCGATCGCCGCGAGGACCGTCGCGGGTTGACCGACAGCCGCAGCTCCGGGTCCAGGGACAGCATCTCCAGCACCGTGTCGACGACGTCGGGTGGGTTGTCGGCCAGCACCGTGAGGTGGTCTCCGGTCGAGTAGTCGACACCGTCTGGAAGTGCCACCCGGACATAGTGTTTCTGCTGTCCCGGCACGTCCACCAGCTCGTCGTTGAGGGTGACCGTCATCGGCTGCACCGCGAAGCGCTCGTCGAGGGCACTGGTCACCGGTCCGGAGATGAGGCGCAGATCGTAGAGCGGTTCGTCCGCGGCGGTCAGCGGCGTGGCGTCCGGATCGCCGAAGCGTTCAGCCAGTGCTGCCCACAGCGCGGCCTCGAACTGCTCGACCGTCGCCGTCAGATCGCCGGATGTGTCGGCAGAGGCCCGCGGTACCAGGGGCTCTCCGCCGAGGGCGTGCAGCCGGTCGTCGATGAGTATCGGGATGGCCTGGTAGGTGTCGGCCCAGTTGTGGTCGCCCACGCCGAGCACGGCGAACAGCGGATCACCCTGCAGCGTGGTGGTTTCGGACTGCAACCACGCGGTGAACTCCCGTGCGTCATCGGTGGGTTGGCCGTTGTAGGACGACGCGACGATCACGACGGCGTCGGTGGCGGGCAGCCCGCCCGCGGCGGTGTCGAGCGGTGCGACGGTGGCCGTGCAGCCGAAGTCGGTTGCGTCGTCGGCCAATTGCTTGGCCAGAGCCCGGCACGTACCCAGATTGGATCCGTGCAGGATGGCCAGCGTCGTGCCGGCCTTCACCGGTAGGAGAGCGGACGTAGACGAGGCGGGCACCACCGCGGGTGCCGCGGCGTTGGCATTCCGGTCGGCCGGCGTGCGGCGCAGCAGGTCGACGGTGAAGCCGACCGGTCGCCGGCTGAGCCCGTCCCAGCGCAGTTCGTAATGGGCGGAGTCGATCAGACGGTAGCGGTGCACGACGCGCGCCACGAGCAGGGCCGCCTCGTGCAGGGCGAACTGGCGGCCGATGCAGGATCGCTCCCCGGTGCCGAACGGTTTGAACAGGGCGGTCGAACGGTATTCTGCGACAGCGGGATCGAACCGCGCCGGATCGAACACCTCGGGGTTGTCCCCCCATTGCGGTTGACGATGCAGCGCACCGGTCAGAACGGTCACCGCTTCGCCGCGCGCGACAGGGTAGCGGCCGGCGAGAACGGTGTCGGCCAGGGCCATGCGGTCGAACATCAGGACGGGGGGCGAGAGGCGCAGGGTCTCACTGATCACCTGGCGCAGGTAGGTGAGCTTGCCGATGTCGTCGAAGGTCGGCACGTGATCGTCGTCGTTGCCGAACACCGCGTCCACCTCCGCGCGGACGCGGGCGAGGACAGCCGGGTGGTGTAGCAGGTTGTAGACGGTGTTGGGCATCAGTTCTGACGTCGTCAACTGTCCGGCGATCAGGAACGTCATGATCTGGTTGCGGATGTTGTCGGCGTCAAGATGCCCGTCGAGCATGACGTAGAGCAGGTCCCCGGTACCGCCGGCGGAGTGGTCGGCGATCATCTCGTCGAACGAGGCGTGCAGTGACGCGAGTTCGTCGCGGAATGCCGGTGTTTCGCCGTGGGTCACCACTTCGGTCAGTGCATCGGTGAACGCCTGGGGGATCGGCGCGAGGCCGTCGTGTTCGAAGGAGTCGAAGCGGGCGCCGAAGCCTGCGAGCGCGACGGTGTCCATCGCCAGTTTCTGCAGATCGGCGGAGACGTCGACCGGCTCGGCGCCTGCGCGGGCATCCCAGCGGTCGATCAGCTGGTTGTTGATGTCGAGCATCGCGTCGTGATACGTGCGCAGTCCGGCATAGCTGAAGCCGGGCAGCAGCACGTCATGGGCCGTCTGCCAGGTGGGTTCTCCGTGGTAGGCCGTGAAGAGGCCGTCACCGGCGAGCGGCCGGACCCGCGCGAGCGACGCGGTGAGGTTCTTGGCGAACCTGCTCTCGTCGCACAGCTCTTCGACCAACTCCAGCGAGCAGGCGTAGAGCTTGCGCGTCCCGGTCCACTCGCCGTAGAAGATCGGGCCGTGGAGTTCGGCGAGGACGTCGACGGGCAACGCGTAGGGCCGGCCGGAGAGCTGCTCGGCACCCGGCAGCGTCGCGACCGGAACGTCGTCGAGAACCGGCGGTTCGGAGGGGCAGAACTCGGTCATGCCGCGCAGCTTAGGGCTTGTTCGGCGACGTAGCTGACGGCTCCGGCAATTTTCTCGGGAGCGAGTCCACTCAGCGTTGGCAGGTGGGGCACCAGTAGGTCACCCGGTCGCCGTCCTTGTCGGTCTCGACGCGTGTGCCGCAGCGCCGACACGGCAACCCCGCCCGGCCGTACACCCAGACGTCCTGGCCGGGCCTCGTGTTGCCGGTGGTGGTGCGGTTGATCCGTAACCGGTTCTGCCACAACATCTGCTGCGCTCGGGTGACCACCCGCAGTGGATCGGCGAGTTCGCCGACCCTGGTGGTCGGCTGCAACCCGAACACGAACGACAGTTCGTTGGCGAACACATTGCCGACACCGGCCATCACCCGCTGATCCAGCAGTGCCTCCGCGAACGGGCGATCCGGGTCTTTCGTCAGATTCGCCGCCGCCTCTCTCACCGACGCTGCCGACCAGTCGTCGCCGAGAAGGTCGGGGCCCAGGTGCGCGACGGCATCCATGTCGTGGTCGCGTTCCAGCACTTCGAGCACACCGAGGTCGATGCCTGAGGCCACCGAGTCGGCAGTGCCGAGAACGATCCGGATCTTGTAGGCCGGCACTCTGACCCGGCCGATGATCCAGGCACCATCCATCTTGAGGTGTGAGTGGATGCTCGCCTGTCCGACCCGGATGAACAGATGCTTGCCGCGGCTGAGCACCTCGTCGACGACCTGTCCGCTCAGGTCCACCGCCGCATAGCGCGGCACCCGCACATCGCAGCGCGTCAACGTCTTGCCCTGCAGCGCTTTTCGCAGCTTGTCCGCGGTGCGGAAAACAGTGTCACCTTCGGGCATCAGCGCAGCCGCAGCCCGCGTGGCGTCCGAGAGAATCCCGCCTGGACCAGTGATTCGACCACCATCGACTCGCGGCTCTCGAGCACCGGGACCCCGTCGATGCGTTCGACGAGCAGCGCCGGGACACGCTGTCGGGTCACCAGTTCGGCGAGTGCGGCAGCCGCGGCGTTGTGCACGCCGGCGTCTTCGGTGAAGCTGAGCAGCGACCTGCCCCCGCGTTCGACGAACCATGCCAGCTCGCCGTCGACAAGCACCACCAGGGCGCCTGCTTTGCGCCCGGGGCGGTGGGCGCCCTCGCCCTGGCTGGGCCACGGCAGCGCCGCGCCGAAGGGGTTGGCCGGATCGGTCGCCGCCAGCGCGACCGCGCGCAGACTCTGCTGCTTGTCGTCGATGCTGTCGGCGTGGCTGCGCAGCCGATCGACGGTGCTCGCGGTCGCGAACTGGGCACCGCCGAGTGATTCGACGAAATAGCCCCGCTGGCAGCGCCCGGCTTCCTCCATCGTGCTGAGCACCTTGTACATCGAGGCGAACCCGCCCGCGATGTTCTCCGCGGCGACCGCGCCTTTGGTGAGCACGCCGTGGCGTGCCAACAACTGGTCGGCTTGGTAGGAGGCCCGCAGCGTGGTGTCGACCTCGGCAGTGGGCAGCGCCGACCACCGCCCCGCCACCGTCGGATCGGTGTCCCGGTGCGCACCGAGCCCGGCGGAGCTGATGCTGTAGCGGCTCAGCCGTGGTGCGCGGCGATGCCGGTGCGATGGGGCCGCCGAGCGGCGGGCACCGGGGCCGCGGGTGCCCGCCAGTAGTGCGCGCACGGGTGCGAACGTGTCCCCGCCGACATAGCCTGCCCAAATCAGTTGCCACAGAGCTTCTTTGAGAGCCTCGGTGGTCACGCCGTCGACGGCGAGCTGGCGGAAGAAGTACGCGCCACCGCCGCTGAGCGCGCCGAGGACGGCGTGGTGGGTGTCGGTGAAGTCGAGCTCGCCAGGAGGTGTCAGCGACAGCGGAGCGGTGTCGGCGGGGTGGAACGCCACCCAGCCGTCGGCAGACGAGAGCGCGCCCGCTCCGGACCACAACACTTCGCCGGAGGCGAGGAGTTCGTCGAGCATGCCGGGTTGGTAGTCACGCACCCGCTGCCCGAAGATCAACGGCTCGACCGCAGAGGCGGGTATCGACACCCCGGCGAGCTGATCGATCACCGACGCGAGACCGTCGACCCCGGACACGCGGTCGCTACCGAGCTGCTGCCAGGCCGGGAGGAAGCGACCGAACGCGGCGGTGCTGACGGGCTCGATCTGCGCCCGCAGTGCAGCCAGCGAGCGGCGCCGGAGAATGCGCAGCACCTCGGCGTCACACCACTGGTCGCCGGTGTCACCGGGCACGTCGGTGAACTCGCCGCGCACGAGCTTTCCGTCGGCGGCCAGTCGGCCCAGCACGTCGGCGGCCACCCGTACCCCGAGGCCGAAGCGCGTCGCCGCCTCGGCCGTCGTGAAGGGTCCACGGGTGCGGGCGAAGCGGGACAGCAGCTCGCCCAGCGGGTCCATCACGGGTTCGAGGAACGCGACCGGAACGCCCACCGGCACCGCCACCCCGACGCCGTCGCGCAACCGCCCGATGTCCTCCACCGATGCCCACCACGTCTGCCCGGCATAGGACACCGTGACCAGTCGCTTGGCGCCCAGTAGTCCTTCCAACCAGCCGCCGACGTCGTCGACGGTGCAGCGCGCCACGATCTCCTCGACCGTCAGCGGACCCAGCATCCGCAGCAGATCGGCCACGCCCTCGGCGTCGCGGGCCTTCCGCTCGTCGGTGAGGTGTTGGAGCTGGCGGGTGGTGCTGGCGATGACGTCGGCGTCGAGCAGCTCCCGCAGTTCGACCCGGCCGAGCAGCTCGGCCAGCAGCGTGGGGTCCAGCGCGAGCGCTGCCGCGCGGCGCTCGGCGAGGGGGCTGTCGCCCTCGTACATGAACGCGCCCACGTATCCGAACAGCAGTGACGCCGCGAACGGGGACGGGGTCGGCGTCTCCACCTCCAGTAGGCGCACGCGGCGTTGCGCGATGCGGGACATCAGGTCGGTCAGCATCGGCACGTCGTAGACGTCCTGCAGACATTCGCGAACGGCTTCCAGGACGATGGGGAAGTCCGGGTAGTTGCGCGCGACGTCGAGCAGTTGGGCGGCACGCTGGCGCTGGTGCCACAGCGGGGAGCGCTTCCCGGGGTGGCGGCGGGGCAGCAGCAGCGCCCGCGCCGCGCATTCCCGGAACCGCGAGGCGAACAGCGCCGACGAGCTGACCTCCGTGGTGACCAGCGGCTCGATCTCGTCGGGTTCGAAGACGAAGATGTCCGCACCCGGGGCGGTGTCGTCGGTGTCGGGCAGCCGGACGATGATGCCGTCGTCGGACGCCGTGGGCTTCTCGTCGATACCGAAACGCTCGTAGAGCCGCTTGCCCACCGCGAGGGCAAGGGGACCGTGCACCCGCAAGCCGTAGGGGGAGTGCAGGATGATTCGCCAGTCGCCGAGTTCGTCTCGGAACCGTTCGACCACCAGCGTGGTGTCCGACGGGACCGCGGTGGTGGCGTTGCGCTGTTCGTCGATCAACGTCCACAGGTTGTCGGTGGCGTACGTGTCGAAACCGACGTCATTGCACCGGTTCTCGAACGCCGGTCGGTCGAGACGGGCCAGCTCGCCGTTGAAGGCGCCGATTGCTCCGCCCAGTTCGGCCGGCCGCCCCACGCCGTCGCCGCGCCAGAACGGCAGCCGCGCCGGCTCGCCCGGAGCGGGGATCACCAGGACGCGGTCATGGGTGATCTCGGTGATCCGCCAGCTCGTCGCGCCCAGGGATATGACGTCACCGGGTCGGGACTCGTAGACCATCTCCTCGTCGAGTTCTCCGACGCGCGAGGGCTTTTCGGAGTCAGCGCTGGAAGCAAGGAACACGGTGAACAGGCCGCGGTCGGGGATGGCGCCGCCGGAGGTGACCGCGAGCCGTTGCGCGCCCGGCCGTGCGGTCAGCGTGCCGGAGTCCCGGTCGTAGACGATGCGGGGGCGGAGTTCGGCGAACTCGGTCGACGGATACTTGCCGGAGAGCAGATCGAGCGTGGCTTCGAACGCGCTGCGCGGCAAGGTGGCGAACGGGGCGCTGCGCCGCACGGTGTCGAACCAGGCCTCGACGTTGAGGGGTTCCAGCGCGCAGGCGGCCACGGTGTGCTGGGCGAGTACGTCGAGGGGGTTGGCCGGCACGCGCATCGTCTCGATCTGCCCGCCCAGCATGCGCTGCACGCTGACCGCGCACCCGATCAGGTCGGTGCGGTGCTTGGGGAACAGCACGCCCTGGCTGATCTCGCCGACCTGGTGGCCCGCACGCCCGATGCGTTGCAGCCCGCTCGCGACCGACGGCGGCGTCTCGACCTGGATCACCAGGTCCACAGCACCCATGTCGATACCCAGTTCCAGGCTCGAGGTCGCGACCACCGCCTTCAATCGGCCGCTCTTGAGGGCATCCTCGACATCGGCGCGGGCTTCCTTGCTCACCGAACCGTGGTGTGCTCGGGCGAGTAGCGGCTCGGCGCCGAAGCTTTGCCCGCTGCCCATCAGGTGCGCCGGAGCGCCGCCGGCCACCCCCGGGTTGGGCCCACCCAACTCGATGCCCAGGCGTTCTGCGTGGATCTCGTTGAGCCGTGCGGTGAGACGCTCGGCCAACCGGCGCGAGTTGGTGAAGACGATCGAGCTGTTGTGCGCTTCGATCAGATCGACGATGCGTTCCTCGACGTCGGGCCAGATCGAGTTGTTCTCGAGGTTCGCCATGTCGGGAACCGGAACCTGCACGGTCAGGTCGAAGGTCTTCGCCGCGGGCGGCGCCACGATCGTCGTGGGGGCGGCGCCGGAGAGGAATCGCGCGACTTCTTCGGGCGGGCGCACGGTCGCCGAGAGACCGATGCGTTGCGCGGGCCGCTCGAGCATCGCGTCGAGCCGCTCGAGGGACACCGCCAGATGCGCGCCGCGCTTGGTAGCTGCGACGGCGTGCACCTCGTCGACGATCACGGTCTGCACCCCGGCGAGTGTTTCCCGTGCAGCGGAGGTGAGCATCAGGAACAGCGACTCGGGCGTGGTGATCAGGATGTCCGGCGGCTTGGTGATGAGTTCCCGACGCTTCGCCGGCGTGGTGTCGCCGGAGCGCACGCCGACGCTGATCTTCGGCGGCTCCTGACCGGCGCGTTCGGCGATCCGTGAGATACCGGTCAGCGGAGTGCGCAGGTTGCGTTCGACGTCGACCGCGAGCGCTTTGAGGGGCGACACGTACAGCACCCGCGTGGTGGGCTCGCTCGACGGCGACCGGGCGAGGCCGTCGATCGCCCAGAGGAACGCCGCCAATGTTTTGCCGGACCCGGTCGGGGCGATGACCAGGGTGTTGTCCCCGTCGGCGATGGCGTTCCAGGCCTGTGCCTGCGCGGGGGTGGGCTCGACGAAGGTGCCGGCGAACCACTCACAAGTCAGCGCGCTGAAACGCTCGAGTGAGTTGCTTGTCAAGGGCACACGGTCCATGGTGCCAAGGACCTCCGACAATTCCTTTGACACCCTTGTCCACCTGCTATGACGGCGCACGGATGCCTAGCGTTCACGGTAGTGGTTCCTACTCGTTGGACGGGGGACCGGGAAGCGGGGCCGGCGATGAGAAGCGTGAAGATCATCGGGGCATCAGGACTCGCGCTGGCGTCATTCGCCGTCGCGCCGACGGTCAGTGCACCGACGGCCGCCGCAGGATGCGTGAAGAGCAGCGGAATCACCGTCTGTGATCAGGACGACGCGGGCAAGACCGGCCCCGTGGTGCCGTATCCGTGCGATCTGGACTGGTACTGCTACGACGGGTCGACATGGGACCTCGGCATCGACGTGGCGCCGTCACCGCCTCCGGACAGGCCGGATATCGGCCGGCCTGGTCGGCCAGATGTCGGACGGCCGGGGACACCGGGTAATCGGCCCGGTGGCGGCGGGGGCGACGGTGGCCGCCGATGATGCGCTCAGCATGTGTGTTCGCGGCGGGCGTCGTCGTCGTCGCTCTGGTGGAGGCGGCGCCCCCTGCGGCGGCCGACTGCACCAGCGCGGGCGGCACGACCATCTGCTCCCAGGGCGAGGTCCGTGGCGCGGACACGGGCAACGGACCCAGCGGGTCGTCAGGCCCGTACGTCCCGTACCCGTGTGATTACGACTGGTATTGCAACGACGGCGTCACGTGGGACATCAACATGGACTGGGATCCCGGTGTCGGCATCGGTGCGCCTGGACGGCCAGGCAACCGGCCTGGCGGTGGCGGTGGCCGGCCCAGCGGTGGGCGCGGCGGACGACGATGACGGAATCCCGAGAAACCGAGGAGAAGACAGTGGCCACATCACTCATCACGGCGCGGCGGATTATCGCGGGCGCGCTCGGCGCGGGTGCCGTCCTGGTCTGCATGGCGACGCCGGCGCAGGCTCAACCGAACTGCACCGCAGCCGATCTCGCGGGCATCATGGCGGGAGTGACCGCGTCGACGTCGGCGTATTTGTTCACTCATCCGCAGGTGAACGACTTCTTCACCTCGCTCAAGGATGTGCCCAAGGAGCAGCGGCAGGCGGCGCTGGCCGACTATGCCGCGGCGAATCCTCAGGTGCAGGCCGAACTTCAGGGAATCCGGCAACCCGCGGTCGATTTCCGTAATCGCTGCGGCTAGGTGCCGGCGGCGGCCGTTTCGAGCGGTTGTACTCCGTTCGGGCCGAACCGTTTACCGGTGCGCTCCAGGCGGCGAGCGAACAGCCGCTGCAGTGGCGTCGCGACGAACGTCGTGATGATCGTCATCACGGCCAGGATCGTGTAGAGCTTGCTCGAGATGAGCCCGGCTTCCAGCCCGATGTTGAGCAGGATGAGCTCCATCAGGCCGCGGGCGTTGGCCAGCGCCCCCATCGATCCGGCCTCGTACCAACTCATGCCCTGCCATCGTGCGGCGAGCCCGATGGCCCCGAACTTTGCGGCGAACGACACGACGAGCACGACACCCGCCATCACCAGCGTGGAACCGTCCAGGATCAGGCTGAGCTGTGTGTTGAGCCCTGAGTAGATGAAGAACCCGGGCAGCAGCAGGTAGGCGGTCAGTGGCTCGAAGCGTTCGCGAATCCTGTCGAGGAATTCGCCGCGCGGCATCATCAGCCCGGCGACGAAAGCGCCGAACACCGAGTAGATCCCGACCAGATCGGTGAACCAGCTCGCGGTCAGCAGCACCAGCAGGACGATGGAGAGCTTGGCGATCGGCAGGCCGCCGGTGCGTTCGGAATCGCGGCGGGGCGTCCATGTGTCGAGGCGGGCGAGCAGCGGCCGGCCGAGGTAGATCATGAACAGCAGATAGAACAGACCGCCGCCGACGGCGATCACGGCGCCGAACACGCTGCCTTTGGCGGTCGCGACGACCGTGGCCAGCAGAACCCATGAGCACGCGTCGTCGACCGCCGCGCACGACAGTGACATGGTGCCCAGCCGGGTGTTGAGCAGCCCCGAGTCGTAGACGATCCACGCCAGCATCGGAAACGCGGTGATGGCCACTGCCGCAGCGACGAACAGCCCGCCCTGCCAGTGCGCGACCTTGTCGGTGAAGTAGCCGCCGGAGTCGACCATCCACCACCCGACGACGCCGCCGAGGACGAGCGGTACGCCGATGCCGGCGGCCGACGTGGCACCTGCCTGGCGTGTGTGGGCGCCGAGGATGTCCAGCTTGAACGACGCGCCGACCAGGAACATGTAGAGCACCAACCCGAGTTGCCCGACCACGTAGATCGCGATCAGGTTGGGATGCGTGACGGTCTCGGTGCCGATGGTCAGTTTGGTCGGGAACAGCCACTTCTGGGCCTGCGGCCAGATCGCCCCCAGCACAGACGGACCCAGCAGAAACCCGGCGACCATGATCGCGACCACCTGCACCTGGCCCAGGCGGCGGAACAGCGGCCACAGCAGCCGGTAGGTCGCCAGGATCACGACGATCTGCAGGAAGAACTGGTAGGTGATGGTCAGCAGCGGCGGCATGTCAGCGCTTCTCCGCCCACCGGAACACCTTGAGACAGGCCAGCAGTCCGATGACGGTCCACGCCGTCAGCACCCAGAAGATGCGCCCGTGCTCCCAGCTGCCGGCCGGTTCGAAGGCCTCCATCTCGGGCGGCAACAGCACCGATCGGAAACCCTGTGCCATCCACTTGACCGGGAACAGTGAACCGATGGTGAGCATCCACACCGGCAACACCATGATCGGGACGTAGGTGCCCGAGATGAATTGCAGGCTGACCGCCGGGCCGTTGGTCAGCACCGCGGCCGAGACGGCGTTGTTGGCGACGTTGCTGATCAGGATGCCCAGCAGGGAGCAGCTGGTGATGCCGAGCGCGAACACCCACCCGAGGGTGAGCCATTCGTTGATCCCGGCGGGTAGTCGCAGCCCGAACGCGAACAGTCCGACCGCGAGCAGGATGACGGCCTCGGCGATGCTGGCGACGGCGACGAGGGCGATCTTCCCGACGAAGTAGGAGGTCGCGGTCGCGGGCGTGCCCCGAAGCCGCCGCAGCGCACCGGTTTCGCGGTCGGCAGCGACGCTGATGCCGAGGTTGATGAACGACGTCGACAGGATGCCGTAGGCCAGCATGCTGGCGGCGATCACCGCGCTGGTCGTCGTGTCGGTGCCGGCGATCTTCGCCGAGAAGATCGATCCCAGCAGCAGGCAGATGATCGCGGGCATCGAGAAGGTCAGCACCAGCTGCTCGGGACGCCGGTAGAACATCTTCAACTCGGGGATCACGCGGGACAGTCCGATGCGCAACGGCGACGGTAGCGCCGTGGTGGACCGTGAGCTGTGGCGGGCCCGTGACGACTGCGACGATGTCGTCATCACGTCGCCCCGATCAGCTGCAGGTAGGCGTCTTCCAGGCTGGGTCGGGTGACCGTCAGCTCGGTGAGTTCACCGCCACCGGCGGCCTGGGCTCTGATGAACTCGGTGGGACGGTCGGTGTGCACGATGCGTTCCTGCCCGCGCTCGACCCAACGTACGGTCGCCGTGGTGTGCGCCGCGGTCAGCCGGTGGGGGGTGTCGACGGCCACCAGCCGCCCGGCGGCGATGACCGCGACGCGGTCGGCCAGCGCGGCGGCTTCCTCGAGGTAGTGGGTGGTGAGCACGATCGTGGTGCCGTCGGCGGCGAGAACCCGGATCAGATCCCAGAATTGGCGTCGCGCTTCGGGGTCGAAGCCGGTGGTCGGTTCGTCCATGAACAGCAGTTCCGGGCTGGCGATGATCCCCAGCGCGACGTCGAGCCGGCGCCGCTGCCCACCCGAGAGGGTGCGCACCCGCGCCGCGCTCTTGGCGGACAGCCCGACGAGGTCCAGGACGTCCCCGGGTCGGCGGGCTCTGCCGTAGCACTGGGCGAACATGCGCATGGTCTCGGCCACGGTCAAGGTGCCGAAATCACTCGCGTCCTGCAGGACGATGCCGATGCGCGAGCGCCAATCCCGGTCGGCGGTGCCGGGATCTTCGCCGAGCACCCGGACCTCCCCGGCGTCGCGTCTGCGGTGGCCCTCGAGGATCTCGATGGTGGTCGACTTGCCCGCCCCGTTGGGCCCGAGGATCGCGACCACCTCGCCGTAGGCGACGTCGAGGTCGAGGTCACGGACGGCCTGCAACTGGCCGTAGGACTTGCTCAGTCCCCGGACGTGCACGGCCGGTGCGAGTTCTGCTGCGGTCACTGCGTGTCCGGACTTCCTTCGGCACCGCTTTCGATATCGGCCAGCAGCGCCCGCAGCTCGTCGTCGGACAGGGTGGCGATGAGGTTGTCGAGATCATCGGAGGCTGCCGTCTCAGACGGCACGGTGACTGCTTCGTTCTCGACACTCTCGGCGTGGATCGCCCTCAGCTCGGCCAGAATTCGCGCGGCGAGCGAGTTCACGCTGACCCCGCGCAGAATCTCCAGTACCGGCAGGTCGATCGAGAACATCGTGTTGATGCGGACACGGAACTCCATTGCCATCATCGAGTCCAACCCGAGATCGTCGAGCATGGCATCGGGCTCGACATCGTCTGCTGCGCAGTCGAACACCGCGGCGACGATGCCTCGGACGTGCTCGGTGACCACGGGGAGCCGCTCGGCGTCGGGAAGTGCGGAGAGTGCGTCGAGCAGGGACGCCGCCCCGGCTTCGCCGGACGCGTCGCCGCCGGTCTCGAGGTCCCGGTAGATCGCCGGCAGGTGCGCGCCGAAACCCTGGCGGGCGCGATTCCAGTCCGCGGTGATCGCGACGACGTGGGCCACCTTCTGGGACAGCAGACGGTCGAGTATCCGAACCCCGGCCCGCGGGGTGATCAATTCGATACCCCGGTTGGCGTAGATCTTCTCGAGTTTGAGTTCCTCGACCATCCCGACCGACCACGGTCCCCAGCCGATGGTCAGCGCCGGCAAGCCGCGGGCTCGACGGAAGTGGGCGAAGGCGTCGAGGAAGGCGTTCGCTGCGGCGTAGTTGGCCTGCCCCGGGGACGCGATCACCGAACCGGCGGAGCCGAACATCACGAAGAAGTCGAGATCTTCCTTCTCGAATGCGTTGTGCAGCAGGCGGGTACCGATCACCTTGGGCGCCATGACGGTGGCGAAGTCGTCTTCGGTCATGCTGACCAGGAGGCGGTCGTCGACCGATCCGGCGGCGTGCACGATGCCACGGATCGGCGGGCAACCGGCCCGGTCGTGCTCGTCGCGCCAGCGTTCCACGTGCTCGGCGTCGGTGATGTCGACTGCGACGCAGCGCACCTGGGCGCCAAACCGTTCGATGCGGCGGATCGTCTCGACGGTGGCGTGCTGGGCGTCTGCGGGGTCGAGGTGCGACCAGCGGGCGCGCGGCGGCAGCTCACGACGGCTGAGCAACGTGATGTGTCGAGCCCCGCGCTCGGCGAGATAGAGCGCCACACTGCGTCCCAGCGCACCGGTGCCACCGGTCACCACGTAGGTCGCGGTGGCATTGAGCTTGGTGGGGAAGGGCTTTGTCAGCCCCGGGCACGGAAGCAGGCGCGGCGCGAGGGTGCGGTCACCGCGGAGCGCGATCTGGTCCTCGGCGTCCTCGTCGAGCAGGTGCGCGTAGAGGCGCCCGGCGACCACGTCGGGATCGTCGGCGTCGTCGATGTCGACCAGACCGCCCCACATCTCGGGGAACTCCTGGTGCCCGACCACTCGGCCGAGTCCCCACACGGTGGCCTGATCCACGGCCAGGTCCTCGGTCCCCAGGGCGGGTTGCGCATTCGCGGTGACGATGTGCACGCGCGGCGGTGAGCCGTCGCGTGTGGCCAGCGCGTTGATCGCGTGCAGGAGGGCGTGCACCCCGAGGCGGTGATCGGAACCGGAGTAGATGTCGACCGGCCACAGATCGACGACGGCGCTCAGCCCGCCCTCGCGCTGGTGTATCTGCGTGATCAGCTCGCGGAGCTGTTCTCCGCGTAGCGGATCGACGGCGTATCCCGTGTCCGTTTCGGTGAGGTCGGCCACCGATTGGTGGGCCACCTCGATGACCCGGTGCCCGTGCCCGGACAGCTCACGCGCCAGTGCCGAGCCGAATCCGATGGTGTCGCAGAGGATCAACCAGGTTCCGGTGGTCGGCTCGGCAGGCATCTGCGCGGGTGCACTGTCGCGCCACTGGACGCTGTAGAGGCCCCGGTCGATGCGTTCGGTCGACATCGCCGACGAGGCGCTCAGTGACTGCACCGTGAACCCCTGCAGGACCACCAGTGCCTGCCCGAGTCGATCGACGACGGTGATGTCGCTCTCGATCTCCTCCCGGGTGGCGGCGACCACCCGCACGTGCACGGTCATGTCGGACTCCGGACGCCCGTAGACCGCACAGTGCCGGATTCGGGTCGGCAGATACGTTGCCTGCGTGGCATTCTCGGCCACGGTCGACGTGCCGAACAAGCCCTGCAGGGCACCGTCGAGCAGCGCCGGGTGGAAGGAGAACATGTCGATCTCGTCGGCCACCACGGCGGGCAGACGCAACCGCGCTCGTGCCCAGCCGTCGCCACCGGTGACGTCGCGCACCGGCCGGAAAGCGTCTCCGTAGGCGAACCCGAGAGTCGTGGTGCGCGCGTAGAACTCGTCGGCGTCCAACGCCGCGACGGAGTGGTCTTCGGCCCCGTGGTCGTGGGTCGGGACGGGGGGAAGAGTGTTGAGTTCGGCCGTCGCGGTGACGATCCAGCCGAAGTCCCCGTCTCCGATCCCGGTGAACGCGGTGAACTCGATCTTCCCGTTGTCCTCGTTCAGTGTGGTCCGCACCAGCGGATCGCAGGTGTCGTCGAGCAGGAGAGCGCGATGCAGCACCAGATCGTCGACGCTACAGGCGCTTCCATAGGTCTCGCTGGCGGCTGCGAGCGCCATCTCGAGGTAGACGGCGCCGGGCACCACGACCGCACCCTGTACCTGATGGTCGGCCAGGAAGGGCTGCGAGACGACGCTGAGCTCGACCTCCCAGGTGGGGTGGGGACCGGCCACGGGCTGGCCGAGCAGTGGGTGCACCGGCGTGTAGTGGAGGTCCTCGGCCGCCTCCCGCGTTTCGTGCCAGAAGCGTTTGGACTGCCACGGATAGGTCGGCAGCCTCAGAAGATGGGCATCGCCGTCGCGGTGGAATGCTTGCCAATCGATGTCGTGGCCGTGGCTGTACAGCGCCGCCAGACCACCCAGCAGGGTGCGGGCGTCGTCGTCCCCTCGGCGCTGGGTCGCCACCACTGCGACACCCTGCGACCCGGCGATCTCCAGGATCGACGACGCCAGCACGGGGTGGGGCCCGAGTTCGATGAAGTGGGTGTAACCGTCGTCGAGCATCCGTCGGGCGGCGGCCTCGAAAAGTACTGTGGCACGGCAGTTCTGCCACCAGTACGCGGCACCTGCCGCGTAATCGGTGAGCCGTTCCCCGGTGACGGTCGAGTACAGCGGAATGCGGCTCTGTGCCGAGGACAATCCGTCGAACGCGGCGAACAGGTCGTCGCGGACGAGGTCCATGTAGTGCGTGTGGTAGGGCACCTTGACCGCGAGATAGCGGTTGAAGACCTCCGCCTCGTCGAGCTGGCGCACGATCTCGGCGAGCACGTCCTGCTCGCCCGCCACCGTCACGGCGAACGGGCTGTTGATCGCGGCGATCGACACGCGGTGCCCGAATTCGGCGGCAGCATCGGCGTCGAGAGTCTGCATCAGTGTCTCGGCGCTGAGGCCCACCGCGAGCATGCGTCCCATGCCGGTGGTGCGTTGCTGCAGGCGGCTGCGGTGGTAGATCACCTCGACGGCCTGCTCGAAGGTGAGTAGGCCGGCGAGGTAATGCGCAGCCACTTCGCCGGCACTGTGCCCGATCACCGCATCGGGCGTCACGCCGTAGTGGGCGAGCTGCTCGGCCAGGGCGATCTGGATGGCGAAGTTGGCCGGCTGCGCCACCTCTGTCTCACCCATCCGCGAATCTGCTTCGTCACGGCGGAGTTCGGCGAGCAGCGACCAGTCGGTGTAGCGCGAGAGTTCGCGATCGGTGCGCTCGATGCTGGCCGCGAACACCGGGTGGGTGTCGAGCAGGCCACGGCACATCTTCCACCACTGCGGGCCCATGCCGGTGCAGACGAACGCCAGCTTCGGGGCGTCGGCGCCGGTGCGACCGATCGCCGATTCCCCGCCGGTATCGGCCAGTTCGAGCAACTGCTCGCGGGCTTCGTCGACCCCGGCGACGGTCAGCGCTCGGCGATGACTCAGATGGCTGCGGCGCCGGCTCAGGGTGTAGCCGAGGTCGGTGAGGCGGATGTCGGCGTGGGCCAGCAGGTGGTCGGCCAGCTGGCGCGCCGTTGCGGCCAGCGCCTCCGGGGAGCGGGCGGAGACGGGGAGCAGGGTCAGCTCGTCGGTCGCGCGCCCGTCGGACGATGTTGCGGCGGTGGGCGGTTCGGCCAGCACGACGTGGGCGTTGGTGCCGCCGAAGCCGAAGGAGTTGACCCCGGCGATGCGCCGCTGCCCGGGCGGGAACGGGCGCGTCGTGCGGGGGATGTCGAGGTTCAGCTCGGCGAGCGGGCTGCTCGGGGTTTTCAGGTGCAGGCTGGCGGGAATCTGGCCATGCTGCAGGGTCAGTGCGGCCTTGATGAGTCCCGCGACCCCGGCGCCGGCTTCGAGGTGGCCGATGTTCGTCTTGACCGACCCGATCAGCAGCGGATTCTCGGGTGTCCGGTCGGTCGCGAGTGCGCCTGCCAGAGCGCGGGTTTCGACCGGGTCGCCGACCGGCGTGCCGGTGCCGTGGGCTTCCACGTAGCCGACGTCGGTGGGTGCGACACCGGCGCGCCGCAGCGCCGTGCTGATCGCGGCGCGTTGGGCGTCTTCGCTGGGCACCGTGATGCCGTCGGTGTGGCCGTCCTGGGTGACCGCGGTACCGAGGATCTGCGCGTAGATCCGATCACCGTCGCGCACGGCCTGCTGTAGCGGCTTGATGACGACGACGGCGCCGCCCTCGCCGCGGGCGTACCCGTCGGCCGAGGCGTCGAAGGCCTTGCAGCGGCCGTCACCGGCGAGGAAGCCGCTCTTGGATTCGGCGATCGCCGTGTTGGGGCCGACGATGATGTTCACGCCGCCGGCGAGTGCGAGTCGGCAGTCGCCGTTCCAGATGCTCTGTGCGGCAAGGTGAACGGCGACCAACGAGCTGGAGCACGCCGTGTCGACGGCCATGCTCGGACCGCGGAAGTCGAACGCGTAGGAGATGCGATTGGCGAGCATCGTCATCATCATCCCGGTCGCCGAATGCGGCTTGAAGCGGAATCTGCTGGTGCGGCCCTGGTTCTGGAGCAGCTGATAGTCCAGCGTGAAGCCGCCGACGAACACGCCGACGTCGGTGCCGGCCAACGTGTCGGCGGGTATTCCGCCGTCTTCCAAGGCTTCCCAGGTGGCGTGCAGCAGCAGTCGCTGCTGCGGGTCGAGCAGGTTGGCCTCGCGGGGAGAGATGCCGAAGAAGGCCGCATCGAACTGGTCGATCTCGTCGAGGTATCCGCCCCGGCGGGTCACCATCTTGCCGGCCTTGCCGGGTGCGGGGTCGTGGAATCGCGGGGCGTGCCAGCGGGATTCGGGCACTTCGCGGGTGGCGTCGGTTTCATCGAGCAGCAGCCGCCAGAACTGGTCGGGGGAGTCGACGCCCCCGGGTAGCCGGCATCCGATGCCGACGATCGCCAGTGCCTCGCGATCGTCGTGGTCAGCTGTCGTCATCGGGCTGCCGCGGCGCACAGCACCCAGCCGGTGGAGATGGGATCGATCTCCTGCTGCTCACGGAAGATGGTGCGCAATTCCCGCAGCAGCCCGTCGCGCTGCCATGCCTGCGCCTGGACCATGACGTCGTCGTCGGAGAACCGGGAGGCCTTGTCGGCGACGACGGTGTCGATCACCTGGCCCGCGATCTGGCGCAGCAGCAACGCATTGGCGTCGAACTGTTCGCGGACCGCGTCGGAGGTCCCCATCATCGCGTGGTGCAGCGTGGGCATGAAGTTGAGCGGGACGTACAGGTCGACGAACCGGGCGGGGGCGGGATCGCGCTCGACGGCGGCCCATTCGCGGAAGAACAGCTGCATGCGATTGCTCAGATCGATCAGACCCTGCAGATAGGGCACCAGCTCGGGGTCGTCGGCAACCTGGGTGAAACGGTCGTTGCTGTAGAGGAATCCGATGAAGCCCCAGTAGAACGCGATGTCCCAGATGACCTTCACCGACATGACCGTCGGTGACCCCATCAGCACGTACTGGTCGCGGTAGATGTTGCACCACATGTCGGTCAGCGAGCGGAACATCGAGTCGCCGATCGCGGCGCGGGCGATGACGTCTGCCCCGTCGAGTTCGCGGGTGATCATGTCGGTGACCAGGCCGTTGCCGATGGCGACCAAATCGAGACCGGAGGAGTAGAGCGGGTCGAGGAACACCCCCGCATCGCCGGTGAGGCACCAGCGTGCCTGCCCGTCGTAGACCTTCTCGACGGTGTGGCTGTACTGCTTCATGACGCGGAAGTCCTTGATCAGCCCGGCGTTCTCGTCGAGGACCGCGGCGCACTGCGGTTCGTGCTCACGCAGCCAGACCATGGCCTTGTCGAGGGTGTTGAAGCCGTCGAAGGGGTGAAAGGCCGGGTCGGCGACGATGCCGACGCTGGTGGCACCCGAGGCCAACCGGATCAGCCACACCCAGTAGCCCTCGCCCATCAGATGATTCGTCGAGTATTCGCGTCGTCCCTCGGTCAGGCGGGCGTGCCAGGCGGGGTCGTCGCTCCACTGGCCGACGTCGATCTCGGTGGCGATACGCAGCCAGGCGGCGTTGCAGTGGTGTCCGTTGGCGCGCTTGAGGTCGAGCTCGCGCGGCAGCAGCCGATTGCGCCCGGACGCGTCGACGACCCAGCGGGCCGTCCTCTCGATGTCGTCGCCATCGCGTTGGATCGTCACCCGGTGCGGTGTCGCATCGTCACCCAGCGCGACGGCACGGACTCGCCCGGTGGCGAATTCGACGCCGGCGGTGAGGCATCGGCGGTGCAGTTCGTTCTCCAGCCGGCCCCTGTCGATCTGATAGGTGGTCTGTGGGACGAACGCGCTGCTGCCGACTTCGACACGGCGGCTGATGTCGGTGTTGTCGTCCTGGCTGAAGAACATTCGCAGGCCCATCTTGCGGATCTGGTGGTTCTGCAGATGGTCGGCCAGTCCGAGGCGGTCGCGCAGATAGTGCGCGGAGATCTCGACCGTCGACTCGCCCACGGTGTGGGTGATCTCGGGGACGGGGTGCGGGGTGGGTTCGACGACGAGGACGCGCGTGCCGGGGCGGGCGGAACGCAGTTCCAGCGCCAGGGTCAAGGCTGCGACACCGCCGCCGATGATCGCGACGTGGTGATCGCTGGTGTCGTCGTCGCGAGCCGCGAGTCGGGTCTTGATGCGGCGCGCGAGGGCGTCTCGCGCTGTCTCGTCGAGTTGTGACAATTGCGCGCGGACGTCCACACTCGTCCTTTCCTCGTAGAGCCCAAACGGGTGGCCAGAGTTCGGAGATTACACGCGGCGAGGGTGCCCTCGCGGGCGATGAAACGACCTGACCGGCCGGTATGCGCAGGTCGCGCAGGTGGCCCGCGGTGCCGGTGGCCGCGCTGCGAGGTACCCGGCCGTTGTCGGTTGGGACAGGTGTCCCGCGGATGGGTTAGCGGCCGCCGAGAGAGCGGCAATCTAGCTGCTCTGACAGGTGTCAGCGACTTTGCTGTGAGTGGTTCGTCCGAGCGTCAGCGGCTCGTCCGTCGTCGCGGGACGATGTTGATGACGGGATTCTTACGTCTCGCTCTGTGCGCGTAGCGCCCGCTGGTAGCGACGCATCCCCGAAATCCATCGGTCGTAGTCGCCACCCTTGTGCCGGTACATGTCCAACAGCTCGGCGTGCGGGAGCACCAGGAAGCGGTCGGCGAGCATCGCCTCGATCGTCGCTGTCGCAACGTCGTCGGCGGACAGTACCGCGGCGGATTGTTCGATCGATGATGCACCGAGTCGGGCGTCGGGGTCGTCAGTGCTCCGAACCGCCTGCAGCAGCGGTGTTTCCACGCCGAGCGGGCACACGCAGCTGACCCCGATCCCGTCGTCGCCGTAGCTGATCGCCAGCCATTCGGCGAAGCCGACGACGGCGTGCTTGCTCACCGCGTAGCCTGCCGCGCCGAGCTGGGTCAGCAGCCCTGCCGCCGAGGCGACCGACACGAAGTAGCCCGAGCCCGTCGACTGCCAGTGCGGCACAAGCACTCTCGCGGCCCGGATGTGGGCGCGCAGATTGACGTCGAGGATGGTGTCCCAGTCCTGTTCCGTGCCGAGCCCCGGCCGGCCGATGATCCCGGCGTTCGCGATGTAGATGTCGACGGGGTCGAATTCGCGGCTCGCCAACGTGATCATGCCCTCGATGTCGACGACGTCGGAGGCATCGGCCCTCAGGCCGATGGCCTGCCCGCCGCCCGACCGGATCGCCTCGGCGCACGCGTGCGCACCCGCCTCGTCGAGGTCGCCGATGACCACGCGTACGCCGCGCGAGGCGAGCCCGCTCGCGAGCGCAGCGCCGATACCCGATGCCGCGCCGGTGACGATCGCGACCTTGCCGTCCAGTTCCATACCGACGATTCTCGACCGCGAGCGCGCGCGGAATGTACGCCGGACGCGGCGTGTCGGCGGACAAACCCGCTCGCTCGCGGAACAAGGGGCCTAGCCGAAGTGGACGCCCTGGGCCAGGGGGAGCTCGGAGGAGTAGTTCACCGTGTTGGTGGCCCGGCGCATGTAGGCCTTCCACGCGTCGGAACCGGACTCGCGGCCGCCACCGGTCTCCTTCTCGCCGCCGAACGCACCGCCGATCTCGGCGCCCGAGGTGCCGATGTTGACGTTGGCGATGCCGCAGTCCGACCCGTCGGCAGCCAGGAAGCGCTCCGCCTCGCGCACGTCAAGAGTGAAGATTGCCGACGAGAGACCCTGCGGCACAGCGTTGTTCAACGCGATGGCCTCGTCGAGCGTCTCGTAGGTGAGCACGTAGAGGATCGGCGCGAAGGTCTCCAGCGTCACCACCTCGCTCTGCGCCGGCATGCGGACCACCGCGGGGCGCACGTAGAACGCGCCCTCGTCCCCGACGTCCACCCGATCGCCGCCGATCACCTCGCCACCCTCGGCCCGGGCCTGCTGCAGCGCGCCGACCATGTCGCGGTAGGACCTCTCGTGGATGAGCGGCCCGACCAGCGTGCCCTCGGCGGACGGGTCGCCCACCGGCAGCTGCTCGTAGGCCGCCACGATGCGGCCCACCAACTCGTCGGCGATCGACGAGTGCACGATCAGCCGGCGCAGCGTCGTGCACCGTTGTCCGGCCGTGCCCGCCGCGGAGAACACGATGCCGCGCACCGCCAGGTCGAGGTCGGCCGAGGGGGTGACGACGGCGGCGTTGTTGCCGCCGAGTTCGAGCAGCGCCTTGCCGAAGCGCTGCGCGACGCGAGGCCCGATCTCGCGGCCCATACGCACCGAGCCGGTCGCCGACAGCAGCGCGACGCGGCGGTCGTCGACCAGCTGCTCGCCCACCTCGCGGCCGCCCTGCACCAGCTGGGAGACGCCGGCGGGCGCGCCGACGTCGGCGCATGCGCGGGCCAGCAGCGCGTGGCAGGCCACCGCGGTCAGCGGGGTCAGCTCGGAGGGCTTCCACACCACGGTGTCACCGCAGACGAGCGCCACCGCCGTGTTCCACGCCCACACCGCGACCGGGAAGTTGAACGCGGTGATGACGCCGACCACGCCGAGCGGATGCCAGGTCTCCATCAGTCGGTGCCCGGGCCGCTCGGAGGCGATGGTCTTGCCGTAGAGCTGGCGCGAGAGGCCGACGGCGAACTCGCAGATGTCGATCATCTCCTGGACCTCGCCCAGCGCCTCGGAGGTGATCTTGCCGGCCTCGATGGTCACCAGCGCACCCAGATCCTCCTTGTGCTCGACCAGCAGCTGGCCGAGCCGGGCGACCAGCGCTCCACGGACCGGGGCCGGTGTCGTGCGCCATGTGGTGAAGGCATCCGCGGCCGCGGCGACCGCCGCGTCGATCTCGTCGGCGGAGGATTCGGCGACCGTGAACAGCACGTCGCCGTTCACCGGGGAGCTGGCGGTCACGCCGCCGGCGTTCGGCGCGCCGAGTTGGACCTGGGCGCCCACCGCGGCCAGCGCCTCTTGCGCGCGGGCGCGCAGCGCGTCCGATGTGGGGAGCGTCGAGGTGACGGTCGAGGTCATGAAGAGGCTGCTTTCTCGTAGAGGTGATAGGGGTCGTGGATGTGGTGGCCGATCGTGGCGGCCATCCAGTCGCGGCTGTAGTCGGTGTGGTCGGCGCCTTCTGCGGTTGCGGAGTCGCCGTCGAGGTTGGAGCGGAAGATGCCGGCTGCCGAGGCGGGCAGGAAGTCCTCGTAGACGACGGGACGGGCCGGATCGCCGCCGTGGTAGTAGGCCAGTCCGGAGGCGGCGAGTTCGGCGTCGGTGGTGGGGAAGTGCACGTCCCACTCCGCGGCGGGATCCGGGCCGGCCATGGCCGCGTCGTATCGCTCGCGGCCCAGCGGGGTCAGCGCCACGCCGCGCTGCTCGACTTCGCCGAAGCGCACGCGCAGCGTCCCGTCCACGACGGAACCATCAGGTTCGCGGAACCGCCGTGGTTCGGCCAGCGCCCGGAAAGACGTCTGGCGCAGCAGCACCTGCGGGCCGACGGTGCGGGGCGGGCCCTGGATGTGGTCGATCATCGTGATACCGCGCGCGGTCATCTGCTGCTGCAGCGCGTCGATGTCGAGCACCCGGGGCGTCAGGTGGTTGATGTGGGTGGACCGCACGCCGGCGATGTCGGCGGCCACCGCCGACACCGCTGACAGTTCGTCGTACCAGCCACGGTCGATGGGGTCGCGGGACAGCGCGAACGCCGAGACGGCGGCGGTGACGAAATTCCGCGCGTCGGCCGACGGGCAGGCGCCGTGCGCGGCGATGCGGCGGGCGGTCTCGATCAGGGCCGGGTCGAAGAGCTGCCGGGCGTCGAGGAAGCCGGTGACTCGCTGCGCCAGGTCGTCGGAGAAGAACCGTCGGTCAGCCACGGCCAGCATCGACGTGAACACCCGGAAGGGGTTGCGGGCCAGCTCTTCTGGCTCGATCGGCCGGAAGGCGGTCGACACCACGGGCACCGGGGACGCCGCCTCTCGCAGGTCGTAGTAGCCCACACCGAACATGCCGAATGCGGCGAAGAGATCGGCGACCTGGGCCAGTTCGGCGGCGTTGCCCACGCGGATCGCACCGTGTCGTTCGGCGGTGACGCGGTCGAGGGAGCCGAGTCGCTCCGCGTCGCCGTGGGCGGCGACGACGCCCCGGTTCACCTCGGAGCTGACCTCCACCAGGGTGTGATAGGCGGGCACTTCGGCGCCGTACATGGCGGACAGCCCGGCGGCGAATTGCGCCCGCAGTTGCCAGGTTTGGACGTCAGCCACCGGTCCTCCGATACAGTGCGGCCATGACCGGGCCCGACGAATGCCAGCCGCTGGACGAGATCGACCGTGTGCTGGTGCGCGAACTCGTGGCCGACGGCCGGGCCACCCTGGCGCACCTTGCGGCGACGGCGGGCCTGTCGGTGTCGGCGGTCCAGTCGCGGGTGCGTCGCCTCGAATCGCGAGGCGTGGTCACCGGATACACCGCCCGGATCAATCCCGAGGCGGTCGGCAACATGTTGTCGGCGTTCGTCGCCATCACCCCTCTCGATCCGTCGCAACCCGATGACGCCCCCGCCCGGCTCGAGCACATCTCCGAGATCGAGGCGTGCTACTCGGTGGCCGGTGACGACAACTATGTGCTGCTGGTCCACGTGAAGTCGGCCAAGGCGTTGGAAGGCCTGCTGCAACGCATCCGTACCGCGGCCGACGTCAAGACCCGCAGCACGATCATCCTACATAAATTTTACAGCGATAGACGCTCTGTGCCGGATTAGTTCCTGTAGTCGGGCCTAGAAGCAGAACATTTCAAGATCAGAAATGTCGACTGTCCGTAAACGCCGTCCCTCGCGGCCCGATCTGGGTGCAGCTCGGTTCGGTAACGAATCGGGCTGAGGTGTTTGCCTCGTGCCACAGTAGCCACCTGACGGAGGGGAGGGCGTGGCCGAATGAGCCTGCTCAGGAGACGTGGCGGACGGATCGGGCTCGGCGTTCAGTCCAAAGTGCTGATTGCTCTTCTCCTCGTCAGCGTGCTGTCGGTGTTGGTCACCGGATCCATCGGCTACGTCTCCGGCACGAATTCGCTCCGCTCCGCCGAGTTCAAGAACATGACCCAGGTGCGGGAGTCGCGGGCCCGCGAGATCACCCAGTACTTCCGCACTGTCAGCGATGCCGCGTCGATCGTGACGCACGGGGCGACGACGGTGAATGCGACCCGCGATTTCGCAGCCGCCTATCGCGAGCTGGACGCGACGCCTCCGACACCGGAGGATCGCGACGCTGTGCGCCGCTACTACGACACCGTGTTCGCGCCGGAGCTGAGCAAGCAGTCCGGCCAACCGGCGGACCCGACGCTGTTCGTTCCCAACGGCAACGCCGCGATCGCGCTGCAGAACGCCTACACGGTGCCGGCGGGCGGTGACTTTGAGAAGGCGCTGACGCTGCGGGCAGCGGGGCCGCCGGATGCCTGGTCGGAGGCCAACGATCGCTATCAGCGCTTCTTCGCCGACCTGACCACGCGATTCGCGTTCGAGGATTCGCTGCTGATCGACACGTCGGGCAACGTCGTCTACACCGCGTACAAGGGCGCCGATCTCGGCACGAACCTGTTCACCGGGCCCTACAAGGCGACCCTGCTGGCGGACAGCTACCGCAAGGCGCTGCAGGCGACCTCGGTCGACCAGACCTTCATCACCGACTTCGAGCGGTACCCGCCGGCGTACGACAAGCCGACGCTGTGGGTGATCTCGCCCATCGGCGACGGCGGCGCCATCCAGGGTGTGCTCGCCCTGCAGTTGTCGATCGACGGCATCAACGACGTGATGACCGGCAACCGCGAGTGGGAGGCCGACGGACTGGGCGCCACCGGCGAGACCTACCTCGCCGGGCCGGACCGGTTGATGCGGTCGGTGTCGCGGCGGCTGCTCACCGACCCCCAGGCCTTCGTCGGGGAGGTCGTCGACAACGGCACGCCCACCGAGGTGGCCGAACGTGAGGTGGCCGTCAAGGGCAGCACCTTGTTGCAGCCCGTGAACACCGTCGCGGTGGATCGAGCGCTCGAGGGTGAATCGGGCACGGTGACCGACAACGACTACATCGGTCCGGCCTCGCTGGTGTCCTACATGCCGCTCGACATCCCGGGACTGAACTGGGTGCTGGTCGCCAAGATCGACGAGGACGAGGCGCTGGCCCCGGTCAATCAGTTCGCGCGCAACATCGCCCTGTCGACAGCGACGATCGTCCTCGTCGTCTGCATCCTCGCGCTCCTCCTGAGCCGTATGCTGACTCGCCCGGTCGCGCGCATCGCCGACGCTGTGCGCAGAGTTCGGGGCGGCGAGGTCGGTGTCAGCATCCCGGTCACCACCAAGGACGAATTCGGCGATCTGGCAGCCGAATTCAACGACATGTCGGAGAGCCTGCGCACCAAGCAGGAGCTCATCGACGAGCAGCGGCGCGAGATCGACGATCTGCTGGCCACCCTGATGCCCGAGACGGTCGCGCAGCGGTTCCGCCAGGGCGAGCAGGCCATCGGCGGCGACCACCGCGACGTCTCGGTGATCTATGCCGAGCTGCTGCACTTCCAGGACTTCGCCCGCGCGCTGTCGGCCGAGGAATCCGTGCGCACCCTCAACGATCTCATCGAGGCGTTCGACGCGGCCGCCGAGCGGCACGGCATCGAACGAGTGCGCAACCTGCACAACGGCTTCCTGGCCACCTGCGGGTTGGTGGTGCCCCGTGTCGACCACGCCAGCAGGACAGCCGCTTTCGCCGTCGACCTCGTCGAGGTGATCAACGTGTTCAACGATCGACACGATGCGGAGCTGGCCCTGCGGATCGGCATCGACAGCGGCCAGGTCTCGAGCGGTCTGATCGGGCAGCGCACCAGGATCTACGACCTGTGGGGTGAAGCGGTCGATCTGGCGCACCGCGTGCACGCGGCGACCGATCGGCCGGGGATCTTCGTCAGCGATCGTGTGCACGCGAATCTCACGGCGCTCTACACCTTCACCGAGGAGGGCAGGCTGGCCGGTCCCGAGGGTGAGGAGCCGGTGTGGTCACTGCGCGTTCCGGCGAGGTCGGCGTGACCGAGCTGACCTCCCAGCCCTGGTTCTGGCCGACGCTGTCGGTCGTGGTCGCGCTGCCGGTGGCGCTGCTGGTCCTGACCGAGGTCTATCAGTGGCTGGCCCGACGGGGCAGCAGCTACGCCAGGCCGGTTCTGTTGCTGCGCAATGCGGTTCTGCCGGCGCTGGCGTTGTACATCCTCATCGACCAGCTCAACGACTCCGATGTCGAGGCCACCTGGCCGCGGATCGCCGCCACCGTCTTCGGCTTCCTTCTCATCCTGTTCGCCCTCTCGGGCGCCAACGCGGCGCTGTTCGGGGAAGCGCGGCCGGGCAGCTGGCGCGAGCGGCTGCCGACGATCTTCATCGATCTCGGTCGGCTCGTCGTCATCGTGATCGGTCTCGGACTGCTGTTCTCCTGGGTCTGGGGTACGGACGTCGGGGGGTTGTTCGCAGCGGTCGGAGTGACCTCGATCGTCATCGGTCTGGCTGTGCAGTCGGCCGTGGGCCCTGTGATCGCGGGGTTGTTCCTGCTGTTCGAGCAGCCGTTCCGGATCGGTGACTGGCTCGACACGTCCGAGGCCCGCGGCCGGGTCCTCGAGGTCAACTGGCGGTCGGTGCACATCGACACCGGCAACGGGATCAAGATCGTGCCGAACGCGTCGCTGGCCACCGGGTCCTTCACGAACCTGAGTCGGGTGACCGGTGCCGCGTTCCAGGCGACGGCGACGTTGGCATTCAGCCCGGGTGACCGACCCGCCACCGTCGTCGAGATGTTGCGCGCGGTGGCCGACGCGTTGCCCTCTAAAGTCGCCGATCTACCGTCGAAGGTGAGCGCGCTCGGCGCGGGGGAGTACCGGGTGTCGGTCCCGGTGATCGGCCCGTCCGACGAGTCCCCGACGAAGAACCTTCTGCTGCATCGAGTCTGGTATGCGGCTCGGCGCGCCGGGGTGCGCCTGGACGGCGTGGAGCCGCAGGACGACATGACGCCGCACCTCGCCGCGCAGGCGATGCGGATCGGGGCGAGGCTGGGGCTCGACGACGAGACGACGGCCGCACTGGTCGAAGCGGGCCGCCTCGAGTCCTATGCCGAGGGTGAGATCGTGCAGGCGACGGGGTCGATTCCGAAGGCCCTGGGGTTCGTGCTCGACGGTGAGCTGCAGCTGACGGCCACCGCGCGAGACGGCGCGCGCATGCCGATCGGGCTGGTGCAGACCGGCGACTTCATCGGGGCCACGGCGCTGACCCGCCAGCGGGTGCTGACCGGCGCGGTGGCGGCGGCCGAGACGACGGTGCTGTCGATTCCGCGCGATGTCGTCGCGCCGGTGGTGCAGAGCCACCCCGGTCTGGCGCGGCAGATCGGCGGGACCATCGATATCCGCCGGCGGGCAGCCGAAGAGGCGCTCGACCCGGAAAAGAGTCGCGTGTAGCTGCCGTTGACGGGAAACTTTCGGATGCAGACCATTTATTGACGGAATTTTTGCGTTATAGTCGGCGAATGACCGACGTCCTGGCGGCTCCCGCTGTCGCATCCCGGATCACTCCTGACCTCACCCCCGACCAGGTGCGGCCGGTTCTGGCTCGCAGCATCTTGGCCGACGGCCTTGACCTCGTGCTCGACGTGGAGCGCTCCCACGGGTCCTATCTGATCGATGCGCGCACCGGCCGCGGCTATCTGGACATGTTCACGTTCTTCGCGTCGTCGGCGCTGGGCATGAACCATCCGGCGCTGGCCGACGACGAGCAGTTCCGCGCGGAGCTGACCTCGGCCGCGCTGAACAAGCCGAGCAACTCCGATGTGTACAGCGTGCCGATGGCCCGTTTCGTGGAGACGTTCGCCCGCGTCCTCGGCGATCCGGCGCTGCCGCATCTGTTCTTCGTCGACGGCGGGGCGCTGGCCGTCGAGAACGCGCTCAAGGTGGCGTTCGACTGGAAGAGCCGCCACAACGAGGCGCACGGTCGCGACCCCGAGTTGGGCACCAAGGTCTTGCATCTGCGTGGTGCCTTCCACGGCCGCAGCGGCTACACGATGTCGCTGACGAACACCGACCCCAATAAGGTCGCACGCTTCCCGAAGTTCGACTGGCCACGGATCGATGCGCCGTACCTGCGGTCCGGGGCCGGCATCGAAGCGCTGGAACAGGAGTCGCTGCGGCAGGCGCGCGCCGCGTTCGAGGCCGCGCCGCACGACATCGCCTGCTTCATCGCCGAGCCGATCCAGGGCGAGGGCGGCGACCGTCACATCCGGCCGCAGTTCTTCGCCGCGATGCGCGAGCTGTGCGACGAGTTCGACGCGCTGCTGATCTTCGACGAGGTGCAGACCGGCTGCGGTATCACCGGAACCGCCTGGGCCTACCAGCAATTGGGTGTGCAGCCCGACGTGGTCGCCTTCGGTAAGAAGACTCAGGTGTGCGGGGTGATGGCCGGCGGCCGGGTCGACGAGGTCGCGGACAACGTGTTCGCGGTGAGCTCGCGGATCAACTCGACGTGGGGCGGCAACCTCGTGGACATGGTGCGCGCGCGCCGCATCCTGGAGGTCATCGAGTCCGACGGGCTCTTCGAGCGTGCCGCCGACAACGGCCGCTACCTGCTCTCGCGGCTCGACGAGGTGGCTGCGGCGTTCCCGGCGTTGGTGCGTGACGTGCGCGGCCGCGGCTTGATGTGTGCGTTCAGTCTGCCGGGGTCCGCGCAGCGGGACACGCTGGTGGCCCGGCTCTGGGACGCCGGGGTGATCATGCTGGGGTGCGGTTCCGACAGTGTCCGCTTCCGGCCGGCGCTGACGGTCTCTCGCGGGGAGATCGACGCCGCTGTCGACGCGGTGCGTGCGGTGCTCAGGTCGATGTCGGTTCCATCGGCCGGGTGAGTCGGCGGATCGTCGAACGCAGCCGCGGCAGCTCGTCACCGCCCACCAGCTCGCACCCGTGACGCTCGGCGAGTTTCCTTGCCGCGGGCGTGAATTGGTGATTGGTGACGACCATCGTGCGGGTGCAGTCCTGCATCGGCGCGCCGGCCACCACCTCCTGGACGGCGCCGGTGCCGACCGGGCGTGACTGACGCTTGCACTGCACCGCCAGTCGGTTCGGCCGATGCCCGACGATCAGGTCGACACCCCAGTCGCCGGACAGCGGCGTCATGATCACCGGCACCCCGACCGAGCGGGCGATGCGGGCCACGTAGTCCTCGAACTCGGTGCCCGACATCTGGTCTCGGGCGTCGGTCTCACGCGTGCCCGGGGTGGCGGCCCCGACCACGACGGCGGTGAGAAACCCCGGCACGAGCGGCGTGGCGACGGCGATGGCCAGACACCACCACGGCGGCACGCCCCACAGCGCTGCGGTGACTCCGGCGGCGAGGCCGAGTGCACCCGCCCATCGCCACCGAGTCCGCGTCACCACCGGATCGTAGGACTCGGCCCCGACAGGACGTTTACCAGCGCAGATCACGGGGAAGTCACGATCGCATGACGGACCTGTCGGGCCACGAGCGCCGGCTCGGGAGCCAGCTCGCAGATCGAGGCGTGCGCGATGCGCTGCGCACGGGCCTGGGTTTCGCCGTGGCGGGTCTGCTTTTTCTCGTGACGGCGTCGCTGTGGATGGGCACCTGCACGGGCTCGACCATCGATGCGATCGCGTGCGGCGCACCCCAACGTGCGGGCGCCGCGGTCGGCGCGCCGCTCATCCTGCTGTTCGGCGGCGCCGTGTCACTGCTGCGCGGAGCTCGGGTGCAGCGCGACACGTCGGCGTGGTGGGCGTGGCAGGGGGCCGGGTGGACGCTGATCGCACTGACGGTGATCACCGCCCTCCCGGCGCTGCCCTGACCCCGCCTGCTGTCAGACCATCTCCACCAGAACGCCGTTGGTCTCTTCGACGCCGAGCGTCGCGTGCACCCGGATCGTGCCGTCCGCGGGATCAACAGTCGCACACACGATGCCGCACTCTCCCCGGTCGACCCTGCGGGCCAGCGCGGGTGAGCGCTGAGTGAGACCGAGCCCGGTTTCGACGATGTGGGCTGAGGCCACCGACGCCACGGAATCGGCCGCCGCGCCCCGACGCACCACGGACAGCAGCGCGTGCTCTACCGCGGCACGCATCGCACCGTCGGGAAGCTGGGCCTGCTGCCACGCCCGCAGCGCCGCAGTCATCGCGGGGCAGTCGTCGTGGCCGAGCACGACCACCAGCGGGACGCCGAGCGCTTCGACCGCGTACTCGAGGCTGGCCAGGACACTGGTGTCAACTGTGTGCCCCCACGTGCTGACATCGAGCAGCGCGCCGGCGGACTGGCCGAACACCGTCTCGCTGCTGATGCCTGCGTCGGCGCAGCGGAACACCGCCGCCACGGGCCCGTCGCCGGGTGCGGGCACACCGGCCTTCAGCTTCTGCCAGACGGTCGTCGCGTCACTGCTGTCATGTGCCATTTTTCTGTTTCCTTTCGTGGGTTTCAGCTGAAGTACTCGGGGCGGCTGACGTAGGTCTCGGTCACGAACAGCACACCGGGGGAGGAGTCGAGCAGGCGGCGCAGTCCGGCGAGCAGCGCCTCGACCTTGTCGTCGGGGACGACGGTGATGATCAGTTCCAGCGTCGCCTGCTGGTTGAACAGCAGCCGGCCCTGGTGGTAGCCGTGGTGGCCGAGGCCGGACACCCCGGACAGGCTGGTGAAACCGGTGGCGCCGACACCGGCGATCAGGTCTCGCACTGCGGCGGCGTCGTTCCCGGAGACGACGACCTCGACTTTCGTCATCCGGGTGAGAGTGCTGGGTGTCGTGGGGGGTGTCTCAGACGGTGTCACGGAATCATCTCCTTGTCTTCGGTGGTGGTGTCGCGGGTGTCGAGCCAACTGCGCCAACCTGTTCGGGTACGACGCCGCCAGCTGTCGTGGGAGTTCTCGCGTGCGGCGAGGGCGACCCAGTCGTTGTCGAACAGTTGCCGCAGCGCAGGGTTGCGTTCGATCACGGTGTCGATGCGGGAGAGCGGGGCCTGGATCACCGCGAGCAGTCGCTGGGGTTCGTGAATCAGCCTGTCGCCGAACCGGACCGATTGCCGGGGCAGCCCGAGGCGCAGATCGCCGACGTGTCCGGAGAGCACCCCTGCGTCGCCGACGACGTTGTGGATCGTCTTGCTTCCGGCGCCGAATGTATCCGGTGCCACCGTCGAGAAGTAGTACTGGCAGTTGATCCACTGCGCGACGACGAGCGGTGCGGTCATGATCGTCTCGAGCGCGGTGCCGTCGACATCGACGTCCGCATCGTAGGAGTGCAGGAAAGCCCGGCGCTGCAGGTCGATTCCGGCGCTGATCTCACGCGGGGCGACGATGAACGCGGCGTTGCCCGCCAGTCCCCATTCGGGGTACACCTGCGCCCAGTCCAGTGATCGCGAGGCGACGTGACGCGCAGCTCTGGCAGAGGACCGACGGCGCGGGGCACCGGGGAGCTCGGCGCAGCGCTCGGCAGCCAGTGCCTCACCCGTGCGGGCGAGATCGGCCTCCAGCCGGGCGATGTCGTCGCGATGACTGCTCGGGATCAGGTGGTGGTCCAGCACCGTGACCCGGTCGGTGGCGGTGTCGTGGACCGCTGCGACGACCAGGGTCTGCGCCGGGACGTCGATCCCTGCGCCCCGCAGTTCGTCGCGCACCGCGGGATCGTTGAGGATCAACGCAGCGGTGCGGGCATTCGGTCCGCCGCCCTGCCCGCCGCACGCACCGCAGTCCAGCGACGCCTGATACGGGTTGTTCTCCGTCGTGCTGTGGTGCCCGCAGAGCACCAGCAGGCGGCCGAAATCGCGGACCAGCCCTATCGACTGGAGAACCGTCTGCGCGAACAGGACTCGCTCGCCCAGCGGCATGCCGTCGATCGCGAGGACTGTCGCGGTCGACGGAGCGATGAGATCCCGCAGGCGATGCCGAAACTTGCCAACGGTGGCCGGTGCCGCGGTTTTCGCCGCCGCGAGTGGCGCGGCCAGCCAGCCGGCCGCTTCGGCGAGCGTGAAGGGCCCCGTCAGGGAGTGCTTGGCATGGTGGAATGCGGTCTCGGCGGCGGCGAGCTCGGTGGCGCCGCGGATCTGGCGTGCAGGGTTGGCTGCGGCGTGCTCGTGGACGTCGTGGTTCGGCGAGATCAGCACCGGGCACAGGTCGGCCGAGTCCCCGCCGAGCAGGCCCGTGAACCGGATGGCGACCGCGAAGAAACCGGCGAAGCCCAGGGTCTCGTAGCCGCCGTGACTCTCGAGATGCCGGCGCAACCCTTCCGAGCGGGTGTCGATGCAGGTGACGAGCTGCGTGTGGGCTCTTGTACGGGCGGGCAGCGTCGCATCCGCCAGCGCCGTGAGCAGCCGATTCTGGTAGTGGCTCTCGAACGCCTGCTGCCACACCATTTCACGGGCCGCGACCGGCATCGCAGCCAGAATGCGTGCGGCCGCGGTCAATTCACTCTCCGGCACCGCGGCGCCGATCGAGGTGGCCAGCAGCAGAGCTGCGCGATCGCGTGCGGTGGGAGTCGAGGGCCGACGAGGCTCCTGGGCCGGTGCGGGCGAGGGCTCCCGCACGAACGCGGCCTCGTAGCTCAACCGCATCGCCAGATACTGGAGCAGGTCGATGCCCGTGGCCCGGTCCGCGCCCCACTGGATGTGCGCGGCCCAGCCCGGCAACCGGGTCAGGTGTGCCTGCAGGTAGGTGACTCGCTCGTCGTCACCGACGCCCAGCGCGTCGAGCGCGCGCAGGATGGCGTCGTCGGCGCGCTCGGGAATGGCGATCATCTGCCGGCGCACCGCGCGTGGCAGCGTGCGTTCGGTGCGGACCAGGTCGCGCCACGCGGGATAGAAACCTTTGTCGCGGCCCGGCATCGGCCAGCTGCCGCCGCCGAGGAATGCGGCGCACCAGGTCGCCGCGTGCGCATCGATGTCGGCGGCGATGGCCGCGGAAGCCCGCTCCGCGTGGGTGACGAAGCGGCGCAGTGGTTGTGGGGCCGTGTCCCCGTGCAGCAGATCGGCGCGCAGGAGTTCGATCGCGGTCGTCGTGGCGCCGCCGACGTTCAGGTCGGGTTCGTCGGCCAGGTTGGGGTGGCGGCGGATCAGGACGTCGTCGAGGTCGGCGTCGGTGACACGGCCCTGCCGGTACAGCGCCCGGTAGAGCTCTTCGGGCAGCGTGCCGCGCATGCCGTACACGTCACTTGCGCGGCGCACTGCCTGCTCGAAAGGCATTGTCTGCAGGCCTGCCAGTGGGTTCACCGCGATGAAGGTGCCGAGCGGATAGTGGGTCGGCAGCGCGCGGGCGGCCAATCGGATGTCGCTGCGGAGCTGGGCACGCCGGGTGGCGAGGGCGGTGGTCATCGAGGTGCTCCTGTCGGGTGGAGGGTTCCGGCGGAAAGGGCGTGCGTGTAGAGCCGCGGTGAGGTGCGCAGGCTCGCGATCGCACCTAGCAGGATCAGGGCCGCGGCGAGCACTGCCCACACTGTGGCCGGTGACGCCGTCGGCGGGGGCAGCGCCGGTTGCAGGTACCGGCTGAGGATGCTGACCACCGCGACGTAGGCGATCGCGGCGGGTACCACCAGTGCTGTGGCGGTTGCGATTCCGCCAATCGTCGGCCGGCGGCGCAGCCAGCCCCACAGTGCGGTCGATCCGGTCACCCAGGCGAAGAGCAGTAGGGCGAATTCCGCGGCGTGCCCTTCCTGCCAGGTCGGCGCCAGCACGACACAGAGGGCAAGGGTGAGCGGCGGCAACAGGATCGCGGTGGCGGCGAAGGTCCACCGTCGAGGGCGGGTGAGGTCGGGCGGCGGAGGCAGCATGTGGTGGCGACGGCGCCGTGCGATCGCCGATCCGGAGGACAGGAACAGCGTCGCCTTGTAGAAGCCGTGTCCGATCAGATGGATCACCGCGGCGGCCCACAGCCCCAGGCCGCAGGTCAGCATCATGAAGCCCATCTGCGCCATCGTCGAATAGGCCAGCGCCCCTTTGATATCGGGCCTCACCAGCATCAGTACCGCGCCGTAGCCCATCGACGCCATGCCGGCGGCGATCACGACTCCGGACGCCAGGGGAGTCCCCAGCGCGCCGAGCTTCACCAGGAGCACGCCACCGCCGTTGACCACACCGGCGTGCAGCAGCGCCGACACCGGAGTCGGCGCCGCCAGCGTGGCCGGCAGCCAGCGGTGTAAGGGGATCTGCGCGGAGCGGGAGAGTGCGGCGATGACGATCAGCACGGCGACGAGGGGTTGCGTTGTCTCCATGGCGAATTCGTGGAGTCCCACCGCGATCCACAGTGCGCTGTCACCGATGCCGAAGGCAAGTGCCGTGCGCCGTACCCCGTCGCGGGCGGTCGGCAGCTCTCGGTAGGTGGCCAGCAAGAAGCAGAGGGCCACGCCGACACCGGTCCAGCCGATGGCGAGCCCGACGAGCGTGGTGGCCATGGCCATTGCTGCCGCTGCGGCAGTGAGAAGCAGTGCGCCGCAGGTGAACCAGGGAGCACGATCGTCGCCCGCCAGATAGCGGACCGCGAAACCCTGTGCGATGGCGGACACTCCGAAGATCAGGAGTAGCAGAGCTGTGGCCAGGTGGTCGCCTGCGATCGGCGCCGTGACGGCGGCGATCAGCAGTCCTACCGCCGCAGTGGCGGTTCCGAGGCGCGCCGAGATGAGGGGTGCGCGCCGCCCGAGCGTCGCGGACACCAGGGCCATGAGCGCAGGGGCGACGATCAGTGTCGTCGGAGCTGGAGCCGCGAAGGTGTCTAACATGCGAAGTAAATTACGTGTATTAAGTCTCACGTGTCAAGCTTCGTAAATTGTGACGTGGCCCAATTGCCGAAACCGACTACGCGAATCACCTATGCTGTGGCCGATGCCCGCCACACGGAGAAGCCCTGGCAAGGTGGCACCGCGCAAGGCGGCAGCCCCTCCCGCACCCGAGCCCGCGCAGGCGACGCGGACGTGGACTTTCCTGACCAATCACGGGCACGTGCTGCTGTGCCTGGCGCAAGGGCGATCCCTGACAGCGCGCGAGTTGAGTGTGTTGATCGGGATCACCGAACGGTCGGTTCAGACGATCCTCGCCGATCTCATCGCCGATGGGTACGTCGACAAATCGAAGGTCGGGCGCCGCAACAGCTACACGGTCAACCGCGAGGGTCGGATGAGGCACCCGGTCGAATCGGCGCACACCGTCGGGGAGTTGATCGACGCTCTGACATGACCTGCTGCCGGATGCTGTAACCGAGATTGCCGTCAGGGTCGTTCGCGCGACCCTCAAGGCAATCTCGCCCACAACACCCAGCAGCGGTGCTCCCTGGCCTGCGCCTGACACCTGATGTCGGTGTCTTCGGCCACGATTTGTTGCGTGACAGACATCGTTCGCGGCAGCGAAGCGCTATCCACCGGTGCGCTGACCCGCGGTGTGCTTCGGAGCCGATACCGCAGGCTTTTCCCCGATGTCTACATGCCGGCCACCACGGCGCCCACGCTGATGGACCGTATCCATGCCGCGTCGATCTGGTCTCGCGGACAGGGCGTCATCGCCGGCCGTGCGGCTGCCGCCCTGCACGGCGCCCGGTGGATCGGCGACGACGCACCGATCGAGATGATCCGTCGTTTCCCCCGGCCGCCACACGGAATCATCGTTCGCAACGAGAGCATCGAGCCCGACGAGATCTGCTCAGTCGACGGAGTTCAGGTCACTACTCCGCAGCGCACCGCGCTCGATCTCGCCCGTCACCACCCCCGCGTCGAGGCCGTGATCTGCCTCGACGACCTCGCTCGCGCCACGGGTGTCGAGATCGATGAGGTACAGGCGCTTGCCGACCGCTATCCGTCAGCCCGTCTGCTGGACCACGCGCGCGACACTGTGAATCTGATGGACGGCGGGTCGCGCACGCCGGCGGTCACGCGGGTGCGGCTCATTCTGCGCAAGCACTGGCCCATGGTGCCCCGGGCAGGGGTGCGTGTCGGATCGGCGGCTTGGGGTTTCGTCGATCTCGGCTATGAAGATCTCAAGATCGCCATCGACGTCAAAGACATGGATGGCGTCGATCTCTTCGTCAAGTTGCCGTACGGCAGTGAGTACCGCCCCGAGATCACGCACAAGATTCGCTACTCGAAGGAATTCGGGTGGATTCTCGTGGTCCTTCATCGCCAGAGCACATTCGGTGAGGTACTCGGTCGCGTTGGTCTGGCCCTCGATCAGCAGGGCTATGAGCGTCGCCGGGGTGGCACTCAACGGAATTGACCCGACAGACAACGGGCCCGACCGGTCATGTCCGGTCGGGCCCGTCGAGAGAGTCGTCTTACTGGTTGGCTTCCTGGCGCTTCTCGGCAGCCTTGGCGCCGGCACGGGCCGATTCGGCCTCGGCTTCTTTCTGCGCGACCTCGCGCTCGGCTTCGGCCTTGTCTTGCTGAGCCTTGCCCTCGCGCACCATGTCGTCGCGGCCGGCGACGGTGCCAACGGTCTCCTTCGCCTTGCCCTTGACGTCCTCGACGACGCCCTTGATGCCCTCTGCGGGACCGCTGTTCTCGTCGCTCATGATCACCTTTCAGCTGGTATATCGGCAACTGGCGCCCGAATCAGGCGCCGACCGGCCTGGGCTTCCCCTCGGTTACGCACCTAAACAGGTGACGCGCGTCTCACCGCGTACACACAGAATTGCGGTGACGCAACGCTTTTGGAGCCCGAGTTTGCGGTTTTGGAGCCTGGGGTATGGCTTGCGCACCATGTCAGTAACAGTTCTTCGGCGGCGCCCGAACACAGATTCCACGCTCGTCGAGACCGGCCGGAGCACCCATGAGTAGCGGCGACGCGCCCTGGGGTAGTCTCTCGGGGAAGTTTTCGGGAGGTCAGATGGCGCAGGGCGCGAGCCACGTCAACGGGAAGCAACACAGCGCCCAGTCCGTGGAGCTGCGGGTCGCCGCGACGCTGGAGAACCTGGCGGTGCTGCGCACCCTCGTCGCCGCCATCGGCACGTTCGAGGATCTCGACTTCGACGCCGTCGCCGATCTGCGCCTCGCTGTCGACGAGGCCTGCACGCGGCTCATCCGCTCTGCCGTGCCCGAGTCGACGCTGCTGCTGATCGTGGACCCGCAGCCGGAGGCGCTGGTTGTCCACGCGTCGACCACCTGCGACAGCCCCGACATCCTCGCACCAGGCAGCTTCAGCTGGCATGTTCTGAGCTCTCTGACCGATGAGGTGACGACGTTCTCCGACGGACAGTCACCGGAAGGCCAGGTCTTCGGCATCTCGATGACGACAAGGCGAGCGAGTTCGTTGCAGTGACCCGATCGTCCTCCCAGGGTTCGTCTTCGCGATCGAGCTCTGAATATGCGGACGTGGTCGCCATGTTCCGCAAACTGGAAGGCCTTGAGGCAGGGTCTCCCGCCTTCCAGCGTCAGCGTGACGCCATCGTCGAACGCTGCTTGCCGTTGGCTGACCACATCGCCCGCCGTTTCGACGGACGCGGCGAGCCGCGCGATGACCTCGTCCAGGTCGCGCGCGTCGGCCTCGTGAACGCAGTGATCCGGTTCAATGTCAACGCCGGTTCAGACTTCGTGTCCTTCGCCGTGCCGACCATCATGGGTGAGGTCCGTCGCCACTTCCGGGACAACAGCTGGTCGGTGAAGGTGCCGCGCCGGCTCAAGGAATTGCATCTGCGGCTCGGCGCGGCGACGGCGGATCTCTCGCAGCGTCTCGGCCGCGCGCCGACGGCGACTGAGCTCGCCGCCGAACTGGAGATGGATCGCGACGAGGTCATCGAGGGCCTGGTCGCGGGCAGTTCCTACAACACGTTGTCGATCGACAGCGGCGGCAGCGGGAGCAACGAGGACGCCCCGGCGATCGCGGACACGCTCGGTGACTTCGACATGACTCTCGATCAGATCGAGAACCGCGAGGCGTTGCGTCCGCTGCTCGAGGCCCTGCCGGAGCGGGAGCGCATGGTGCTGGTGCTGCGGTTCTTCGAGTCGATGACGCAGACGCAGATCGCCGAGCGGGTGGGCATCTCCCAGATGCACGTGTCCCGGCTGCTGGCGAAGTCGCTAACGCGGCTGCGAGATCAGCTTCAGTAACCGCGGGGGATCGCTGTGCACCGTGGTCAGCGCAGTGGCGACGTCGACGCAGATCGGCAGCGTGGAGTCCGGATCGCACAGGCGCAGTAGGCGGTCGACGGCAAGACTCGGGATCAGCGCCCATCGGATGTTCTCGCCGGCGCATTGCACGTTGAGGGTGTGCAGGGCGGAGAAGCCGGCGGTCGCGAAGAAGCTCAATCCGCTGAGGTCGATCACCAACCACTGGGTCTGCTTTGCATCCCGCAGGGCGTACTTGACGAAGGAGTTGCCGTTCGCGGCGTCGAGTTCACCGTACGCGGAGACGACCGCCGTCGACGGCTGTGGTCGCCGGGTCTGGAACTGCGCGGAGTGACACGTGTGCGTGTCGAGTTCCGCGTCCGGCGGTACAGGGGGCGCTTCAGCCACGTCGGCTCCATCAGTCGAAATGGGATTCGGGTCTGTGGTCGCGCCAAGGGGGCAGAGAGACAAAGAAGCCTGCGCGGGAATTGCAGACCCGCGTGACGATGACGTTTCCTCACAAGGGCTGGTTCGTCAACCCGTGGTCTCGACCATACGCGCACGCGGTGATCTTGGACAATGACTTTCAGCAGTTGTTCACAATTGCCGGCCAGGTAGATGTCAAAATTGTCACACTATCGAGGGGCTGTAGCGAAAGTGTTTGACAGCCAACAACATTCGGACGCCGGTGTGGTTCTGGCAGCGGGTGCCGGAACACGCTTCGGCATGCCCAAGGTGCTTGCTGACAGTGGCGAGTGGTTGGTGTCGGCGGTGGCGGCTCTGCGAGAGGGTGGCTGCGCCGAGGTTGTCGTGGTCCTCGGTGCGGCGGTCGACGGGGTGGCGATCCCGCAGTCCGCGTCGGCCGTCGTCGCCGCCGACTGGGCCGACGGATTGAGCGCATCGGTCCGCGCGGGCGTGCTCGCGCTCGAGGATGAGAGGGTCGAGAACGCGGTTTTCCTGCCGGTCGACACTCCCGACGTCAACGCCGCGGCGGTGCGGCGCGTGCTCGCTGCCGCTCGGAGCGCCGGCCTGGCGCGGGCGAGCTATGCGGGCAGGCCCGGACACCCGGTCGTCATCGCGCGCCGGCACTGGGCCGCGTTGCTCGACACGTTGGCCGGGGACGAAGGAGCGGGCCCGTTCCTGCGGTCCCGCGACGACGTCGTCATGGTCGACTGCGCCGATCTGTGCTCCGGCGCCGACATCGACAGCCGGTGATGTCCACCGATCGGGGGACATGACGATCCACCGGTATATGGCCTGATCACCGGACATACTTCGGGCTCTCGGCAGGCGAAGGTTGAGTCATCACCGCAACGAAGGAGACTCACCATGAATCGCATCGCCCGCACCCTCGCCCTGCCCCTGCTGTCGGCGGGAATCATCGGCGGCGCCGCACTCGGTTTGGCCGGCCCCGCGAGTGCCGCGATGACCGTCAACGACGACGGCAGCATGGTCGCTACGCCGGACACCGTCGCGCAGCCGTGGGTCGGGTGGCCGCGGGTGGGTTACGGCTACTACTACTGGCCGCAGCAGAGCTTCTCCACGCCCAGCTGGTCGATCCAGCAGAGCCACTGACCTCGCCGGAAGCACGTGATGGTAAACGAATTTGCTGTAGGCTCCGACCTGATATTGACGGCCAAGTCAGTCGTTGTTACCCGCGCCATTCCGTGAGGTTTGCTGTTTAGGTCGCCCGTGACCATCTCCCGATCAATCAGTACACCCACAAACGATATTCCGGGATCTGGCGAAGTCTGTATGTCAGCTAATAGTTAGCTGTACAGTTCGTCGCACAACCAAATGAGGGGGGTTTGTCGGTGAGTGCTGTCAGTGCCAGTGTTCGGCTGGGTTTGGCGTCGGCGGGGGTGGGCGCGGGTCTTCTGGGTTTCGCGCTGCTGGGGTCTGAGATCGGATCAGCAGCGGCGGACTCCGGCGAGACGTCGGCGTCAGCGTCAGCGTCAGCCGATGGTGCCGCGGGCCCGTCGGCGAAGGCCGATCGCAGGGAACGGATCGCCGAACGCAGATCTGCGGCGCAGCGCGCTCGCAACGAACGGACTGGCGTCGATGCGGAGTCGCCCTCCGAGGACCGGGCCGCGCGCCGGGCAGAGGCTCAGCAGGAGCGGGCCGATCGCGCGGCGAAGAAGATCGATGAACTGGTGGCCGGCGCGGAGGCCCGCATCGATGCGCGGCCGGCGAGCGACACCAGGAAAGCTCAGCTGAAAGACCGCGTGGCTCGCGTGCAGCGAACCTTCTTCAACCAGGCGCCGACAGTCGCTCCGGTCCAGGTCAGCGGTGTCGTCGACGGGCCGATCACCGGAACCGTCGGCGGCGTCGACCCCGACGGTGACCGCATCGTGTACCGCGTGGCCAAGGGTCCCGCGGCGGGCGAGGTGACGCTGAACCGCGACGGGACGTACACCTACACGCCCGGTGCGGGCTTCACCGGAGTCGACACCTTCGTCGTGACGGCCCGTGATGTGGGGTCGAACATCAACCTGCTCAACGTGTTCCGGCCTGGCGTCACAGTGGCCGACAGCCTGATCAACCAGGGCGCCGTCACCTTCGACTTCCGTTACGAGGAGGGTGCGGAGAACTGGACGCCGGACCGGCGGGCCGCGCTCAACCGGGTCGCCGAGAACATCACCGAGTACCTGCGGGTCACCGCGCCCGTGACTCTCGTCTACCGGATCGCCGGTGCCAACGATCCGCTCGACAGCTGGTTGGCCGATGCCGAGAGTGACCTGGTGAGCCAGGACCCCGGTTTCTGGCGGACGGTGGTGCAGAACAAGATCATCGCCGGTGTCGACTCGAACGGCGACGAAGCCGACGGCCGGATCGCGTGGAACTTCGCCTTCCCGACCGCCGTCGGCGATGTCGTCACGGGCGAGGACTACGACTTCACCAGCATCGTCATGCACGAGCTGATGCACTCGTTCGGCATTCTGGGGGTCGCCGGCCCGCCGGGAACCAACACTGACCGCCGCAGCTGGTCGGTGTGGGACAGCTTCATGGTGTCCGCCGACGGCACCGCGCTGATCCAGACGGACTTCACCTGGCCGGCGAGCTCGGATCCCTATCTGCTCGGTGCGGCCGGCGGTCTCAACTTCGGGGGCGCCAACGCGGTGGCGGCCTACGGCAGGCCGGTGCCGGTCTATTCGCCGACGACGTGGGCGGAGGGCAGTTCCGGCTCGCACCTGGACACCAAGACTTTCACCGGCGACAACTTCCAGCTGATGAACCATGCCATCAAAGGCCAAGGTCAGCTCGGCGTTCGGGTGCTCAGTCCGATCGAGATCGGCATTCTGCGCGATCTCGGTTATGTCGTCGTGGCGCCGGTGACCGTCACCGCGGCGGTGTCATGAGGGGAAGAGGGGGACAGGTCCTGGGTAGGTCGGATCAGTTCGCGGTGCGGCGCTGGCTGACCCTGGGAGCCGCGTCGGCGGGGGTGGGTGCGGCGCTGTGGGGCGCATCCCTGGCCGGGCCACAGGTCGGCGTGGCCTCGGCGGACACGGAGACATCGGTGTCGGCACCGGCCGGTGAGACGACGGGCCCGCCGTCGGCAACGGCGCGAGCAACGCGAGCCGAGCGGATCGAGAAGGCGCGAGCCGAACGAGCCGAGAAGTCCGAGGCACGGCGGCAGCAGATGCTCGACAGGCGCAACGCCGACGTCGACGATGCCGACGAACCCGCGCTCACCCCCCGGCAGGCGCGGCAGGAGCGCGCCGCGGCGGTGATCAACCAGATGACCGCCGCAGCACTCGAACGCATCGACGACAGGCCGGTCAGCGACGAGCGCAAGGAGCAGCTGGAGAAAAGACTCGCGAACACCCGTCGGACGTTCTTCAACCAGGCGCCCACCGTCAATCCAGTGCAGGTCAGCGGCGTCATGGACGGGCCGATCAGCGGCACGGTCGGCGCGGAGGACCCGGACGGGGACCGCTTGAGGTATCGACTGGTCAAGGGTCCGTCGACGGGCACGGTGACGATCGGCAAGGACGGTTCGTACACCTACACACCGGGTGAGGGTTTCACCGGTGTCGACACGTTCGTCGTCGCCGCCAGAGACCTCGGGCTGCACGTCAACCTGCTCAACTGGTTCCGCCCCGCAGTCACCCGCGCGGAATCGATCATCAACCATCGGGCGATCACGTTCGCGTTCACCTATGCCGGTCTCGACGAATGGACGGCGGATCGCAAGGCGGCGTTCCAACGGGCGGCTGACTACATTGCGGGGTTCTTCGTGGTGAGAACGCCGATCGTGCTGTCCTACGAGCTCACTGCGATCAACGATCCCGGTTACGACGTCACCGCAGATACACTCGCCGCCTTCACCGAACCCCCCGGCTTTCTGCAGACCTCCATCCAGCACGAGATCATCACCGGCGTCGACGTCGAAGCCGGCGCCACACAGGCGTTCATGAACTGGAATTTCGCCTGGAAATGGGCGACCGGTGATGTCGTGGCCGACGACGAGTACGACTTCCAGAACACCGCGCGCCACGAGCTGCTCCACTCGTTCGGCATCTACTCGCTGATCAGTTCGGACATCGGATACTGGTCGGTCTACGACAGCTTCCTGACCACCGAGGACGGGACCTCGCTCTTCGGTCCGGACGGCAAGCTCCGCCCCGACGCCCAGGAGTACATCGACGGTCTCAACGGCGGCGCCTACTTCGGCGGCCCGCACGCGATCGCCGCCTACGGCAAGCCGATCCCGCTCTCGAAGGCGGGGTTGCCGTCTCACCTGGACCGCTTCGTGTTCTCCGGCGACGACTTCAAGCTGATGAACGACAAGAGTCCTGGGTCGGGATGGCACGACGTGCGCTACATCAGCCCGATCGAATACGCCATGCTGCAGGACATCGGCTTCACGCTGCGGCCTGCGCCGATCAGCTGAGCATCGCCTCGGCGAAGCGGGCCACCGCCTCGGCCCCGGTCTGTGCGGCCTGCTCGTGGCCGGGGCGCGCGCGGGTGGCGACGGTGTGGCTGGCGGGGTCGAGGGTCACCTCGGCGAGCAGCTCACCGGTCGTGGGCTCGCAGATCGCCCAGGTGAACAGAGTCTCCGCGGTCCACTGGGCATTCGCCTGCGACACGTAGTCAGCTCGGTGTTCGCCGAGGTCGGCGAGCGCTGGGCGGTCGTCGACTCGATCGTCGGCCCGCAGCGCGCGCAGGTACCACGTGCCGGCGTTGATCTCGACGGGCTCCACGGGTCAGCTCGCCGACTGCACGGTTTCTGACGGAAATCCGCGGAAATCCATCAAAAACCGCGCGTTCGGCGCGAGGGTCACTCGCCCTTGAGCTCGCAGAGGACGGTGCCCTGGGTGATCGCGGCGCCGGGCTCGACGGCCAGGCCGGTCACGACGCCGTCCTTGTGGGCGGTCACGGGGTTCTCCATCTTCATGGCTTCCAGCACGGCGATCAGCTCGCCGGCAGCCACGGTCTGGCCTTCCTCGACCGCGACCTTGACCACGGTGCCCTGCATCGGTGCGGTCACCGAGTCGCCCGACGCGGCCGCTCCGCCGCCGCCACCACGCTTGCGCGGCTTGGGCTTCTTGCGGATGGCACCCGACGGCGATCCGCCGCCGTTGCCGAGCGCGAGGTCGCCGGGCAGCGACACCTCGAGGCGACGGCCGCCCACCTCGACGACGACGGTCTGCCGGGGCAGCGTGTCTTCTTCGGAGATCGGGTCGCCGCCGGTGAACGGTTCGACGGTGTTGTTCCATTCGGTCTCGATCCACCGGGTGTGCACGTCGAACTTGGTGCCGTCACCGATGAACGCGGGGTCGGAGACCACGGCGCGGTGGAACGGGATCACGGTGGCGAGGCCTTCGACGTGGAACTCGGCCAGGGCGCGCCGCGAGCGCTCGAGCGCCTCTTCGCGGGTGGCGCCGGTGACGATCAGCTTCGACAGCATGGAGTCGAACTGGCCGCCGATCACCGAGCCCGCCTCGACGCCGGAGTCCAGGCGCACGCCCGGGCCGGTGGGGATGTCGTAGCGGGTGACGGGGCCGGGGGCGGGCAGGAAGCCGCGGCCGGCGTCCTCGCCGTTGATCCGGAACTCGAACGAGTGGCCGCGCGGGGTCGGGTCCTCGGTGATGTCGAGCGGCTCGCCGTTGGCGATCTTGAACTGCTGACGCACCAGGTCCAGGCCCGAGGTCTCCTCGGTGACGGGGTGTTCCACCTGCAGGCGGGTGTTGACCTCGAGGAAGCTGATCAGGCCGTCCTGGCCGACGAGGTATTCGACGGTGCCTGCGCCGTAGTAGCCGGCTTCCTTGCAGATGCGCTTGGCGGACTCGTGGATCTCTTTGCGCTGCGCGTCGGTCAGGAACGGCGCTGGCGCCTCCTCGACGAGCTTCTGGAAGCGGCGCTGCAGCGAGCAGTCACGGGTGCCGGCGACGACGACGTTGCCGTGCTGGTCGGCGATCACCTGGGCTTCGACGTGGCGTGGCTTGTCGAGGTAGCGCTCGACGAAGCATTCGCCGCGGCCGAACGCCGCGATGGCCTCACGGGTGGCCGAGTCGAACAGCTCGGGGATCTCTTCGCGGGTGCGGGCCACCTTCATGCCACGTCCACCGCCGCCGAACGCGGCCTTGATCGCGATCGGCAGGCCGTGCTCATCGGCAAAGGCGAGGATCTCGTCGGCGTCCTTGACGGGCTCCGCGGTGCCCGGCACCAGCGGCGCTTCCGCGCGGGCGGCGATGTGGCGGGCGGTGACCTTGTCACCGAGGTCGCGGATCGACTGCGGGCTGGGCCCGATCCAGATCAGCCCGGCGTCGAGGACGGCCTGGGCGAAGTCGGCGTTCTCGGACAGGAAGCCGTAGCCGGGGTGCACGGCATTGGCGCCGGATTTGGCGGCGGCATCGAGCAGCTTCTCGAACACCAGGTAGGACTCCGCAGAGGTCTGCCCGCCGAGAGCGAACGCTTCGTCGGCCAACCGGACGTGCGGGGCGTCGGAGTCGGGCTCGGCGTACACCGCCACGCTCTCGAGTCCGGCGTCCTTGCATGCTCGGATCACCCGGACGGCGATCTCCCCGCGGTTGGCGACGAGCACCTTGGAGATCCTTGAGCTGGCGTGAGTGGCCACTGCGCCTCCTGATGGCATGTCGATTCTAAGAGCGTCTTAAAGAATGTATCCCGAGGGAGTTTAAGCGCCGCAATCCGAGTCTCGGCGAGCCGGTCCCTTACCCGCCAGTAACTCTCAGCGGACCGGCGGCGCGAGGGTGGACTCGAGGATGTCCAGGGCGTTGCCGAGCGACTCTTCGGGCAGCGGTTCTCCGTCGGAGACGGCCATCAGCACGCCGATGATCGCGCCGGCGATGACGCGGCGCTCCGCCAGGCCCAGTGACGGTCCCGGGCGGTACTGCAACGCGTCGGTCATCAGAGCCATCAGCTCGGTGTATTCGGCGTAGAGCACGCCGCGCGTCTCGTGCAGCGAATACAGCATGTGCTGGGCGACGATGGTGTCGTGCCGGTCGTCGTCGCTCAAGCCGGCGAAGTAGGCGTTGACGGCGTGCCGGTACGCCGCGACGGGGGACAGGTGGGCGGGGGCATCGCGGAACGCGGCGACGATCGGTTCGGCCTGGTCGCAGATCAGTACGGCTTCTTTGGTGGCGTAGTAGCGGTAGAAGGTGCGGGCCGAGACGTCGGACGCCGCGGCGATCTGCTCGATGGTGGTGTTGGCGAACCCCTGCTGTTCGAACAGGTGGATTGCGGCCCGCCGGATGGCGCGGCGGGTGGCAATCTTCTTGCGGTGCCGCAGACCCCGCGGCGGCTCCGAGATCGACATCTGACCAGTGTGACGCTTTCGAATCGTCGCTGTCTGGCGGTCGCCGTGACGGATCGGTCACTTTGCGTCGGAGACGTAGTGGTGGACGCGGTTTCCGCCGGCACGCTTGGCCTGATACATCGCGACGTCGGCCTGCGCGGTGAGCCGCTGCAGGGTGTCGACGATGTTGGTGCTGTCGATGCCGGCGGTGTCGATGGCGGCCGTACCGACGCTGGCCGTCAACGAATGTCTGCCCAACGTGATGGCGTGTCGGGCGCGCTCGGCGAGTGCGGGGATCTGCGTGGCGGCGACGATGTCGGCGACGAGAAACTCTTCACCGCCGACCCGGCCGATGGCCGACGATGCGGGCATCTCGGCGGTGAGCGCGTGGCCGATCGAGACGAGCGCGTCATCACCGGTGCTGTGCCCTTTGGCGTCGTTGAGCGCCTTGAAGCGATCGAGGTCGATCATCACCAGTACGAGGTGGGAGCCGCTGTGCTGACCGTCGAGGACCGCTCTGACGACTTCACGCTCGAACGAGCGGCGGTTGAGTAGTCCGGTCAGCGGGTCACGGTCGGATTGGATGAGGTCGATTCCGAGTGCGTGGACGGCGATCTGGAAGACCAGCGGCACAACGGCATTGAGTTGCAGAACGAGGACGATCATCGAGGCGGCCAGGATCGCCTGCCCGTCGCGGATCAGGTCGACGGAGTGGTAGCCCGCGACGGCCAGCGCGACCGCGAAGTTGACGGCGACCAGCCGGCTGGAATGGAAGAACGCGAAGTAGATGCCCGGCAGCGCCAGCGCCGTGCATCCGACGAGGCCGATGCTCGGTACGCCGGCAATCCAGGTCGACGCGGCGACGCTGGCCGAGAAGCACAGGCCGTAGGCGATCGACTGGCCGCGGGTGGGCCAGCGCGCCAGCCACAGCACCAGCCAGCCGAGATGCACGGCCGCAACGACCACGCTGACGACGAGGAAGACGCGGCCGTGCACTTGGCCCGGGTCGTAAAGGGCGTTGAGCGGGAACAGGACTGCCGCGCCGGAGATCATGGCCATTCCGATGCGGACCGGACGGTCGAAACGGCGGGCGTGCAGGTAGCCCGACAGCCAGTCGTACTGGTCGGGCAGTGCCCACCACTGCTGCGCCGCGCTCACCGATACCCCCTCCGTCACTCCACGTCGATGACGTGCACCTGCACGCCGGCGGCCGAGATGCGTTCGAGTTGGTCGCGGTCGGCCGTGGAATCGGTGACGAGGTGGTCGATCTGGGCCGGTGCGACCATCTTGGCCAGTGTCACGTTGCCGATCTTGGACCCGTCGACGGCGACGACGACGCGCTGGGCGTTGGATGCCATCGCGATCGCGGTGCGGGCCTCGGCCTCGTCGTAGGTGGTGGCGCCGATCTCGGCCGACATTCCGTCGGCGCCCAGGACTGCGGTGCCGACGGTGATCACCTGGAACGCGTGCTCGGACATCGGGCCGACGGCCTCCAGTGAATTCGCGCGGACGAGCCCGCCGGTCGCGATCACCTTCATGTGGGCGTCGACGGCGCAGTCGGCGGCGATGGTCAACGAGTTGGTGACGACGGTGATGTGGCGTCGCCCCTTGAGGGCGCGGGCCACTTCACCGGTGGTGACGCCGCCGGTGAGTGCGACGGCCTGCGGACCGGGCGGGATGAGCGCGGCGGCGTGCTGGGCGATGCGGCGCTTGATCGCGACCATGCGGTGGTCGCGCAAGCGCACGGGGATCTCGCTGCCGCTGGGGTCGAGAGCCTTCGCGCCGCCGTGCGTGCGGACCAGCAGGCCCTGCTCCTCGAGTTCGGCCAGATCGCGGCGCAGTGTGGCGGGGGAGATGCGCAGTTCGGTGCACAGCACGGTCGATGCGACCTCGCCGCGGTCCCGCAGTACGGACAGCACCTCCCGCATCCGGTCGGTGCGCTTGATCGACATCGGGGAACTCCTCGGAATGAGCGAGCGATCAGTTTTCCTGATCGTTTGACCGATTGGTATTGCGCGTTCGCCAGGGAGCTTCTCATAGTCGAGTGATGCACCGCACACATCTGGCGAAGGGAACCACCGCGTGACCCTGGCGTCGACCTCCGACCTCGTCGCCGCGGCGATCGAAAATCGCTGCGCTGTCTTGGCTTTCAACGCCATCACTGTCGAGCATGCCGAGGGGATAGCCGCGGGCGTCGAGCGTGCGGGGGCGGCCGCGCTGATCCAGATCAGCGAGAACACCGTGCGGTTCCACGGCGGGGCGCTCGCCCCGATCGCGGCCGCGTGCGCGCAGATCGCCGGCAGGTCGGCGGCAACTCTGGCCGTCCATCTCGATCACATCCAGGATGCCGCTCTGCTCGACGAGGTGATCGGCTCAGCACCTGCTCTCGGCGTCACGTCGGTGATGATCGACGCGGCGCACCTCGACGCCGACGAGAATGTCGGTCAGACAGCAGCTTTCGCCGAGCGAGCCCACGCGGCCGGATTGTTCGTGGAGGCGGAGCTCGGTCAGGTCGGCGGCAAGGACGGCCGTGTGCTCGGCGCGCACGAGCCCGGTGCCCGCACCGATCCCGGCGAGGCGGAGGCGTTCGCGACGCAGACGGGGGTGGACGCGCTGGCGGTTGCCGTCGGCAGCTCGCACGCGATGACCACCCGTGACGCCGAACTCGACATGGCTTTGATCCGCGACATCGCCGCCAAGGTACCGATTCCGCTTGTGCTACATGGTTCGTCGGGGGTGTCGGATGACAACCTGCGCGCCGCGGTGGCCGCCGGTATCCGCAAGGTCAACGTCGGTACCGCGCTCAACATCGCCTACACGGGAGCGGTGCGTGGCGTGCTGGAGTCCGATGCCGCACTGACCGATCCGCGCAAGTATCTGGTGCCGGCCCGCGAGGCGGTGGCCGAGACCGTGGCCCACCTGTGCCGCGTGGTCGCGGAGGTGCAGGTGTGATGGGCGCTCAGATGCTGCGGGTCGACTGGCTCGCCGACATGATCGAGCGGCACAAGGCCGGCGAGCCCGTCGGGGTCTACTCGGTGTGCTCGGCGCACCCCACGGTGTTGGAGGCCGCGATCGTGCAGGCGGCCGCCGACGGCGGGTTCGTGCTGATCGAAGCGACGTCGAATCAGGTCGATCAGTTCGGCGGCTATACGGGCATGCGGCCCAACGACTTCCGTGACCTGGTGGTCGGCATCGCCGACGCGCAGGGTTTCGCTCGCGACCGCGTGGTCCTGGGCGGTGATCACCTCGGCCCGAATCGGTGGCAGCGGGAGAGCGCCGAGGTCGCCATGGGGCACGCGGAGACACTGATCGCCGCGTACGTGGCGGCGGGCTACCGCAAGATCCATCTGGACTGCAGCATGCGCTGCGCCGACGATCCTGCCGTGCTCTCCGACGAGGTCGTCGCCGAGCGCAGCGCGCGGCTGCTGGCGGTCGCGGAGAAGACCGCGCGGCAGGCCGGTGTCGACGCGCCGGTCTACGTGATCGGCACCGAGGTGCCCGTCCCCGGTGGCGCCCACGAGACGCTGGACCGGCTCACCCCGACACCCGCCGACGCGGCGCGCGCCACGCTGGCCGCCCACCGCAGCGCGTTCGCCGCCGTCGGCCACGACGACGTGTGGCCGCGGGTGATGGCACTCGTCGTGCAGCCCGGCGTCGAATTCGACCATCTTCAGGTCATCGACTACGAGCGCGCAGCCACCGCGGACCTTCGCAGAGTGCTCGACGACGAGGGACACCTTGTCTTCGAAGCGCACTCGACGGACTACCAACGCCCCCAACAGCTTCGCGAGCTCGTCGAGGACCATTGGGCGGTCCTCAAAGTCGGACCGGGATTGACCTTTGCGATGCGCGAGGCGCTGTTCGCATTGGCGATGATCGAGACCGAGCTGGTGCCGCGGCCCTCGCGCTCGAACCTCATCGAGGTGATCGAGCGGCGCATGCTCACCGAGCCCAGGTACTGGCAGGACTACTACGAGGGCGATCCTGTCGCGCAGCGCACCGCCCGGCGCTACAGCTACAGCGATCGGCTGCGCTACTACTGGGCCGACGAGGAGGTCGATGCCGCACGGCGCACACTGCTGGCCAACCTCGACCGCGTCGGTATCCCGCTGCCGCTGATCAGTCAATTCCTGCCCATGCAATACGAGCGCATCCGCGCCGGCCTGCTCGACCACGACGCCCAGGCCCTCGTGGTCGACCGCGTCCGCGACGCGCTGCGGCCCTACGCCGCCGCGTGCCGCGCCGACAACCCCGGAGGTGACCCACGATGACCCAGACGTCTGTGCCCGACCAGAAAGACGGCGGCGCAACCATTCTCGAGATCGGCCAGCAGCCCGACGCGTGGCGGGAGGTGGCAGGCCGCTCCGACGAGCACGCCGAGACCTTCGTTCGGGAGCTGCTGGCTCGCCCCGATCTGCGGATCATCCTCACGGGGGCGGGCAGCTCGGCGTTCGCCGGCGAGATCGCCGCCCCGCTGCTGCGCCGGCACCTGCACCGGCGCGTCGAGCCGATCGCCACCACCAGCATCGTGGCCAGCCCGCTCGATCACCTCGAGCCCGAAACCCCGACGCTGCTGGTGTCGTTCGCGCGTAGCGGCAACAGTCCGGAGAGCCTGGCGACCACAGCCCTGGCTGACCAGCTCGTCGATCAGGTGTGGCATTTGGTGCTCACGTGCGATCGCGAGGGCAAGCTGGGCCGCGCCCACGCCGACCGCCCGGACTCGCTGGTGGTCTACATGCCCGACCGCACCAACGATTCAGGTTTCGCGATGACCTCGAGCCTGACCTCGATGCTGCTCACCTGCCTGCTGATGCTCGGTCCCGCGCAGTCGAACCAGGTCGAGGCGCTGGCCCGCGCCGCCGAACACGTCGCCGGCCTGCAGGACGACATCCGTGCGCTCGCGCAGAGCAAGAAGCAGCGATTCGTCTATCTGGGCAGTGGGCCGCTGGAGGGGCTGGCGCGCGAATCAGCCCTCAAGCTGCTGGAATTGACCGCCGGTGAGGTGGTCACCTACTTCGATTCGCCGCTCGGCTTCCGGCACGGACCGAAATCGGTGCTCGACGCGGACACCCTCGCGGTCGTGTACGTGTCCACCGACCCCTACACCCGCCGCTACGACCTCGACATCATCGCCGAGTTGCGCAGCCAGCTCGGCGCCGACGCGGTCCGCGTGATCTCCGCGGTCCCGATCCCCGACGAGTACGGCGCGGCGCTGGTGCTACCCGGCCTCGACGATCTGCCCGACGCGCTGGTCGCGCTGCCGTATCTGGTGTTCGGCCAGTATCTGGCGCTGTTCACGTCGCTGGACTACGGCAAGACGCCCGACAATCCGTTCCCGTCGGGCGAAGTGAGCCGGGTCGTGCGCGGCGTCACGATCTATCCAATGGCCGGAGCCCGGTGATGGCCCGCTACCTCGGTGTGGACGGCGGCGGGTCGAAGACGGCGTTCGTGTTGATCGACGACGCCGGCCACGTGCTGGCCCGCGCCACCGCTCCGACGTCTTACTACTTCAACGACGGCTTCGATGTCGTCGAACGCGTTCTGCGCCAGGGCATCACCGACATCTGTACCCAGGCCGGTATCGACACCGCCGCAATCGACGCCGCGTTCTTCGGCCTGCCCGGCTACGGCGAGGCCAGCGCCGACATCGCGGCACTCGACGCGGTACCGGCCGGGGTCCTCGGCCACGACCGGTACAGCTGTGACAACGACATGGTGTGCGGCTGGGCCGGATCGCTCGGCGGCGAGGACGGCATCAACGTCATCAGCGGCACCGGGTCGATGACCTACGGCGAGCGCCAGGGTGTCGGGCACCGTGTCGGCGGCTGGGGTGAGCTCTTCGGGGACGAGGGGTCGGCCTACTGGGTCGCCACCCGCGGCCTGAACGCGTTCAGCCGGATGAGCGACGGCCGCATGCCGCGCGGCCCGCTCTACGATCTGCTCAAGGCGCGCCTGGAGGTCGGGGGCGATCTCGACGTGGTCAGCCTGGTCATCGATACGTGGAAGGGGAGCCGCGGCTCCATCGCCGCGCTGGCGACCACGGTCTGCCAGGCCGCGCAGGAAGGCGACACCGCCGCGTCGCTGATCCTCGACGACGCCGTCGCCGAACTCGTCGCGCTGATCGAAACCACCCGACAGCTAGTCGGTTTCACCGACGGCGAGACGGTTCCGGTGTCGTACTCCGGCGGCATGTTCTCCGACCCGACGCTCCGCGAAGGCTTCACCACCGCGCTGCGTTCCCTTCCCGCGCACTACGACCTGCGGCAGCCGCTGCTCGACCCGGCGGTCGGTGCCGCGCTGTACGCGGCCAAACACAGCGGCCACGCGTTGAGCACTGCAGCGATCGCCGAATTGTCGACGACTGCAACCACATCCGAGAAGGTGAGCACACCATGACCGATACCACCGCCAAGCCGGCCCGCAGCTGGATCTTCTACGCCACCCTGCTGATCCTGTTCTGGGGTGTGTGGGGCGCGTTCTCCGCGCTGCCCGCGAACTGGTACGGCTACCCCGACGAGATGATCTACTGCATATGGGCGCTGACGATGATCATCCCGGCCGCGTTCGCACTCAAGGGGCAGAAGTTCGACACCCGCAAGGAAGCGACGATCTACGGTCTGCTGATCGGTCTCACCGGCGCGGGCGGCCAGCTGCTGCTGTTCCAGGCGCTGACGATCGGCCCGGCCTACCTGATCTTCCCGATCGTGTCGATCTCCCCGGCGATCACCGTGCTGATGGCGATGGTGCTACTGCGCGAACGCATTCGCGGCCTGGCGATCGTCGGGCTGATCTGCGCCCTGGCCGCGATCGTGCTGTTCAGCATCACCAGCAGCGATTCCGACGCCTCGACGGGTCCGTGGCTGTTGCTGGCCGTCGTGATCTGCGTGGCGTGGGGCGTGCAGGCCTACTTCATGCGCAAGACCGCGACCCTGGGCGTCAACGAGGCCACCACGTTCGGCTGGATGGCGATCAGCGGGCTCGCGCTGATCCCCGTCGCGATCCTCTCGATGGGCGGCCTACCGCTCGACTTCGGGTGGAAGGCGCCGTTGTTGACGGCCGGCACCCAGCTGCTCAACGCGGTCGGCGCGCTGTTCCTGGTGATGGCGCTGGCCCGCGGCAAGGCCTCGATCGTCGCGCCGACCACCAACGCACTCGCCCCGGCGCTGACCATCGTGGTGTCGCTGATCGCCTACCAGACGCTGCCCAGCCCCTACGGCGCCATCGGCATCGTGCTGGCTCTGGTCGGCTCGACGCTGATGGTCTATGCCGACGAGAAGCGCGGCGAGGAGCCGACGGCGGCCGTGCTGGAGCCCACCACGAAGGGCACCCGTCAGTGAAGCCGACGATCGCGATCATCGGCGCGGGCAGCGTCGAGTTCACCCGCGAGCTTCTCGGCGACATCCTGTCGTTCCCTGAACTCGGCTCGGTGCGCGTGGTGTTGCACGACATCGACGACGAACGGCTCGAGACCGCCGAGAGCATCGCCCGGGCCACCGCCCGGGCGGCCGGCGCGCAGCCGGAGGTGGTGTCCACCACGGATCGCCGCCGCGCGCTCGACGGCGCGGACTACGTCATCAACACGATTGCCGTGGGCGGGCACGAGGCCACGGTGCGGGACTTCGAGATTCCCGCGAAGTACGGGCTGAACCAGACCATCGCCGACACCATCGGGGTCGGTGGCATCTTCCGCGGGTTGCGGACCTTCCCGGTGCTCGCCGGCATCGCCGCCGACATGGCCGAGATGTGCCCGGACGCATGGCTGCTCAACTACACCAACCCCATGGCGATGAACGTGACCTACCTGCAGCGGGTCGCGCCGAACCTGAAGGTGCTGGGGCTCTGCCATTCGGTGTACTGGACGATGGTCGGCCTGTGCGAGCTCATCGACGTGCCCTACGACGAGGTGTCCTACTGGTCGGCGGGCGTGAATCACCAGGCGTGGGTGCTGCGCTGGGAGCGCGGTGGCCAGAATCTCTACCCGCTGCTCGACGAGCGCATCGCCGCCGATCCGGAACTGCAGCGCCGCGTGCGGGTCGACATGTACCGCCGGCTCGGCTACTACCCGACTGAGACCAGCGAACACAGCAGCGAGTACGTGCCGTGGTACCTGCACAACCCCGACGAAGTCGAGCGGCTGCGGCTCAACATCGGTGAGTATGTCGGTATCAGCGAGGCGAACATCGCCGAATACCACCGTGTGCGAACCGAATTGGCCGGCACCGACACCCTGCCGATCGACACGGAGTCCACCGAGTACGCCCCGCAGGTCATCCATTCGCTGGAGACCGGCACGCCGCGGGTGATCTCGGCCAACGTGGCGAACGCCGGCCTGATCTCCAACCTGCCCGACGGGCTGGCCGTGGAGGTGCCGACGCTGCTCGACTCGCTCGGCGCGCATCCGATGGCGGTGGGCGATCTGCCGCCGCAGTGCGCGGCGCTGAACCGGAACTTCCTCGGCCCTGTCGATCTGACCGTGCGCGCCGCCGTCGAGGGCGACCCTCGACTGGTGCGCGCGGCCGCGATGGTGGACCCGAACACCGCCGCGTCGCTGAGCGTCGATCAGATCGCCGATCTGTGTGACGAACTGAGCGCCGCGCATTCAGATCTGCTACCCGAATCGTTGCGTATCCACCACTAAGGCCCACCACTAAGGAGTGTCCACCGTGATCAGACGCCGCCTCTGCATTGCACTGCTCGCCGTCATCGCGCTCGTCCTCGCCGGGTGCGGGGGCGGGGGATCGTCGTCGTCCGGTCCCACCGAGATCGCGGTGTGGCACGGCTACCAGGACACCGAGGGTGAGGTGTTCAAAGGCCTGATCGCGCAATACAACAAGGACCATCCCGATGTGAAGGTCAACGAGCTGTATTCCAGCAACGACCTGGTGTTGCAGAAGGTGCTGACCGCCGTGCGCGGCGGCAGTGCGCCCGATGTGGCGTACATGTTCGGCTCGTGGTCACCCAACATCGCGCAGATCCCTCAGGTGGTCGACATGGCCGATGAGGTGAAGAAGCCGGACTGGCAGTGGGACGACTTCTATCCCGCCGAGCGCGAAGCGGCCACGGTCGGCGAGAAGGTCGTCGGGGTGCCGGCGCTGGTGGACAACCTCGCGATCGTCTACAACAAGAAGCTGTTCGCCGACGCGGGTGTCGCGCCGCCCAGCCCGGACTGGACGTGGGACGACTTCCGCGCCGCCGCAGCCAAACTCACCATTCCCAGTAAGGGGCAGTACGGCTGGCTGATCCCGGCCGACGGCAGCGAGGACACCGTCTGGCACTACATCCCGATGCTGTGGGAGGCCGGTGGGGACATCCTGTCTCCGGACAACGAGAAGGCCGTGTTCAACTCCGAGGCAGGCGTCAAGGCGCTCAGCGTGCTGCAGCAGATGGCCGTCACCGACAAGTCGCTGTACCTGGACACCACCAACGAGAACGGCCCGAAGTTGATGAACAGCGGCAAGGTCGCGATGCTCGTCACCGGTCCGTGGGATCTGTCGCAGCTCACCGACATCGACTACGACGTTCAGGTCATGCCCACCTTCGCCGGGTCACCCGGTGGTCATCAGACCATCGCCGGCCCGGACAACTGGGTGGTGTTCAACAACGGGGACAAGAAGAAGCAGGCGGCCGTCGACTTCGTGAAGTGGCTCTCGGCTCCTGAGCAGGTCAAGGCGTTCTCGTTGGGCACCGGCGATCTGCCGATCCGGCAGTCGGTCGGCAGGGACCAGGGGGTGCTCGACAAGCTGAACCAAAATGTCCCGGGCACAGCGGCGTTCGTGGAGAATCTGAACAACGTGAAGAAGGTCCGCCCCACCGTCGAGCAGTACCCCGACGTCTCCGACGCGCTGGGGCAGGCGATCGTCGGGGTCATGCTCGGTAAGCAACAGCCCGCGGACGCACTGAACGACGCCGCGAAGGCGGCGGACGCGAAGCTGGCCGAGAAGTAGCTGGAGATGGTGACCACTGACGCCGGTTCGGATGTGGGGGTGGCGGCACCGCCCGCGCCGCCACCCGCCCGGCCACGGCGCCGGTGGCGACCGCAAGGCACCGACGGGCTGACCGGGTGGGCGCTGGTCACTCCGGCGATGGTGCTGATCGGGATCTTCGGTCTGCTGCCGGTGCTGATGTCGCTGCAGCTGTCGTTCCAGAAGTCCGACCTGCTGACGCCGGAAACGCCGTGGGTGGGGTTCGACAACTACCGCAAGATGGCCGACGATCCGGTGTTCCTGGATGCGATCAAGCACACGATCATCTACACGGCGCTGTTCGTGCCGGGCACGATGATCGTCGGGCTGCTGGTCGCGGCGGCGATGAACCGCTCGGTGCGCTTCATCTCGGTGTACCGGACGGCGGCCTACATCACGATGGCGGTGTCGACGATCAGCCAGGGCATCATCTTCCTGTGGCTCACCGACCGTGACTACGGTCTGGTCAACGCCGCGCTGAACGCGGTCGGGGTGCCGTCGCAGCCGTTCCTGGCCTCGCCGTCGCAGGCGATCTACGTGATCGTCGCGATGACCATCTGGGGCTGGACGGGCTTCTCGGTGATCGTGTATCTGGCTGCGCTGCAGGGTGTTCCACAGGAACTGCACGAGGCGGCGGCCATCGACGGGGCCAGTGCGGTCACCCGGTTCCGCACCATCACGGTGCCGCTGCTGGGTCCGGCGAATCTGTTCCTGCTGGTGTGGCTCACGATCAACGCGCTGCAGCTGTTCGACGAGGTGTACGCCACCACCCGCGGCGGCCCGCTGCGCGCCACCACCGTGATCGTCTACTACCTGTGGGACCAGGCGTTCGTGCACTTCGACGCCGGCTACGCGGCGGCGATGGCCTACGCGCTGTTCGTCGTCATCCTGATCGTCACGGCCGTGCAGTTCCGGCTGGCTCGCAGATTCGCGCACCACCCATGACGGCCACGCTGACAACGACGACCCGCTGGCGGCTGCCGTTCAGTCCGTGGCACCTGGTGCTGATCCCGCTGAGCTTCCTGTTGATCGTGCCGCTGCTGTGGATGCTCATCACGTCGCTGGAGACCGAGGGGGAGGCCAATCACTTCCCGCCGGTGCTGTTCCCGGCGTCACCGCGGTTCGCGAATTACACCGAGGCGTGGGCGCAGGCGCCGTTCGGGCATTTCTTCCTCAACAGCCTGACGGTCACCGCGGTGGTGTTGATCAGCAATCTCGTGGTGTGCAGCCTCGCGGGGTATGCGTTCGCGCGTATCCGATTCCTCGGCCGCGGAGCGCTGTTCGTGACGCTGATGGCCACTCTCATGGTGCCGTTCCAGGTGACGATGATCCCGGTGTTCCTGATCGTCAAGTGGTTCGGTGACAACGTGTGGGAGGGCTTGGGTATCGACCACATCGGTGCGTTGATGCTGCCGAATCTTGCGACCGCGTTCGGGATCTTCTTCCTGCGACAGTTCTTCCAGACCGTGCCGGTCGAACTCGAAGAGGCCGCGCGCGTCGACGGTACGTCGCGGTTGGGGGTGCTGTTCAAGATCGTGCTGCCGTTGTCGATGCCGGCGATGTCGACGCTGGCGGCTCTGACGGTGCTGACGTCGTGGAACGACTTCCTGTGGCCGCTGATCGTCATCACGTCCCAGGATCAGATGACGATCCCGTTGGGCCTCAGTTATTTCCAAGGGGCGCACCACGTGCAGTGGCCGTTGCTGATGGCCGCCAACGTGATGAGCCTGTTGCCGATGCTGCTGGTGTTCGTCGTCGCGCAGCGGTATTTCGTGCAGTCGGTCGCCAGTACCGGAATCAAGGGGTAGGACGTTGGCAGAGGTCGAGTTTCGCAATGTGTCCCGCCGCTACGCCGGTGGCGTCGCCGCACTCAAGGACTTGAGCCTGACGGTGGCCGACGGCGAGTTCCTGATCCTGGTGGGCCCGTCGGGGTGTGGCAAGAGCACGGCGCTGCGGCTGCTGGCGGGTCTGGACAAACCCAGTGACGGTGAGATCCGCATCGGCGGGCAGGTGGTCAACGGGCTGGGCCCGGGGCAGCGGGACATCGCGATGGTGTTCCAGAACTATGCGCTGTACCCGCACATGACGGTGTACAAGAACCTGGCGTACGGGCTCAAGCAACGCAAGACGCCGCGGGCGGAGATCGAGCGGCGGGTCCGCGACACCGCGGAGCTGTTACAGATCGGGGAGTTGTTGAACCGCAAGCCTGGTCAGCTCTCCGGTGGGCAGCGCCAGCGGGTGGCGATGGGCCGGGCGCTGGTGCGGGAGCCGCAGGCGTTCCTGCTCGACGAACCGCTGTCGAATCTGGATGCCAAGCTGCGCAACCAGGTTCGCGGTGATCTGAAGCGGTTGCATCGCGAGGTGCCGGTCACGTCGGTCTACGTCACCCACGATCAGGTGGAGGCGATGACGCTGGGAGATCGGCTGTGCGTGATGGCCGCCGGTGAGGTGCAGCAGATCGGCAGCACCGACGACGTGTACCACCGTCCGGCGAACACATTCGTGGCTGCGTTCATGGGCAGCCCGCCGATGAATCTGCTGCCCGGGATCGTCAAGGCGGGCAGGCTGCAGTTGGGAGGCGCGGAGCTGCACTCGGTGCAGTGCGCTGACGGCCCGGTGACGGTCGGGGTGCGACCGGAGCATCTGCAGCTGGGCAGTGCCGATGCCGAGGGCGCTGTTCCGGCGCGGGTCGATTTCGTCGAACCGCTGGGCAGCCACGCCCTGGTGACAGCGGTGGTGGACACCCCGGAGCCGACGCGGGTGATCGCGCAGGCGCCGGCGGGTGCGGCATACGACGCGGGCGCGCCGATCGGATTGATCGTTCCCCGGCAGAAGACGTACCTGTTCGACGCCGAGACCGGAAAAGCGTTGCCGTAGAGCCGGTCTACCAGCCGCCGATGCCGGGGCCGACGCGTACGCCGCTGAAGCCGCCGGCCTTGGTGCTGGGGGTGGCGATCGGGGACTGGCGGATCGCGCCGCCGGCGGGGGCCAGGATGTAACCGTCGCGCACCTCGCCCTGCGTGGCGTCCCTGCGGACCTCGTCCGCACCGCCGCTCTTCACCCAGGGGCTGGGCCGCATGTCGTCGGCATGGGCCATGGCTGCGCCGAAGCTCATGGCGCCCGCCGTCATCGCGGCGGCCAGCGCGGCCAGCGTCAGCGCCGAACGCTTCGTCATCGAGATGGTCTTGATCGTCAGAACTGCCAAGGGTCCCCCCAAGTTAGGTGTTGCTTCACACGTCGTCCCCCGAGTGGCAGACGTTACCCGAGGGATGCATGTTCGGAGTGCCTCTGGGCCAGATTGCGCTGAGGGTCGCGCCGGTAACCCTGAACGCAATCTCGGCCGTAACGCCGGCGAGCAGACCTGGCATGCTGCAGCCATGAGCATCGCGGCGCACGTCTTCAACGCGGTGAGCGACGTACTGCGTCGTCCGGCGATGCGCCCGGTGACCCGAACGTTCAGCTCGCTGCATGCGACGGCGTATCGACTCACCGGCGGTCGCGCCCAGAACGCGAAGTATCCGACGATGCTGCTGACCGTCACCGGCGCCAAGACAGGCAAGCCCCGCACGGTGCCCGTCATCTACATCCGCGACGCCGGCCGATTCGTCATCGCGGCGGCGTACTCGGGTAGCGACACCGACCCGGTCTGGTGGCGCAACCTGAAGGCCGATCCGTCGGCGACGCTTGAGGTCAGCGGAGAGAAGATCGGCGTGACCGCTGCGCTTGCCGGCGAGCAGGAGCGGCCCGAGCTGTGGCGACGCCTCGTCGCGATGTACCCCTACTTCACCGAGTACCAGAAGCGCACCACGCGGCAGATCCCGGTGATCGTGCTGACGCCGGATCAGTCCGTCAGGTAGGGCTCGGGCCCGCACCAGTCACTTCCGCCCGACCTCTTCGCGCGGTACATGGCTTGATCCGCACGCTCCAGGGCATCGTCAACGGTGTCCGGCGTAACCATCGCGATCCCGATGCAGATGCCGCCGGGGGACAGCGCACCGACCTGGTCGACCAGCGTCTGGGCCAGCTGCTGCGCGTGCGCAACGGTGGTGTGCGGCAGCAGGACGGCGAACTCGTCACCGCCGATCCGCGCGACGACATCGGAGAGGCGTAACCGACGGCTGATGGTGTCGGCGACGGTCTTGAGGTAGGCGTCGCCCGCGATGTGGCCGTGTCGATCGTTGATCTGCTTGAGACCGTCGAGGTCGATCATGAACACGGCGGCCGGGTCGGCGGTCGCGTGCGGCGAGGCCTGCGCGGCGTACTTGGCAAGCTCTTCGTCGAACCTGCTGCGGTTGTAGACGCCGGTCAGCGCGTCGAGTGTGGCTCGGCGCCGGAGAATCTCCTCGTCCCGGCGACGCGCCGAGATGTCCTCGATGTGGGAGATGAAGGCCAGCGGCTGGCCCGAGTCGTCGTAGGCCACGAACACCGAGAGCCGGACCCAGATGACGTGTCCGTCGCGGGAGTAGTAGCGCTTGTCCATCTGGTAGCTCGCGATGTCGCCGGCGAGCAGTCGCGACGCCTCGGCAAGGTCGATGTCGAGATCGTCGGGATGCGTGATGTCCTGGAACGTCAGGCGCATCAGCTCATGCTCGGGATATCCGGTGATGCGGCAGAACTCGCGGTTGAGCCGCTGGAAGCTGCCGTCGAGCCCGACGACGGCCATGCCGAGCGGCGAGTTCGCGAACGCCGCGGCGAACGTCGCGTCCATGCCCGACGGCGCCGCGGGCGCCGAATCCTGCCGTTCGGCGGTCATCTGCTTCAGGGCGGCGTGCATCTTCACGCTCTCGATCGCCACCGATGTGGCGTCGGCGAGCGCCTGCACCAGCGCCACTTCGTGCTCGGTGGGCGTGCGCTGCTCGGCCCAGTACGCGCCGACGGCGCCGACGGGGTCGCGGCGGCGCACCGGCACCATGACCAAGCTCTTGACGAAGGTCGGGCGGTACGCGTCGTGCGGGATGCGGTCGTCGAGGTAGATGTCGGGGATGACCGCGGCCTGCTTGTGCAGCATGGTCCATCCGCTGATGCAGCTGTGCATCGGGAAGCGTCGGCCCTTCCACAGGGGAGCGATCGCGTCCGCGTCGGCATAGAAGCACATGTGCTCTTCGCGCAGCACGAAGGTGGCTCCGTCGCAGCCGGTGATGTCTCGGGCGGTGGCGCTGACGATGCGCTGGACCTCATCCATCGTGCGCGCGAGGGAGAGCTGCTGGATGACGTCGGCGAGCCGCGTCATCCCCCGCACGTAGTCAGCTTCGGCGAACCGGGGCCCTGCAGAGGGGATCGGCAACGCCTCTGCTGACACCAGACCCCCTCACGGCGAGCTTATTTTCCCGATCAACAATAAAACGGGATCAGCTCTGAAGCCGGCGTTTGATGCGAGTCAACATCGCCGACATTCCGCGCAGCCGCAGCGGGCTGATCAGAGCGCCGAGGCCGAGGTCGGTGTAGAAGTCGTCGGGGACGGCGAGGATGTCGTCAGCGGACTGGCCGTCCAAGCCCGCGGCGAGGATCGCGGCGAACCCGCGCGTGGTGGGTGCCTCTGCGGGCGCGCTGAAGTAGAGCCGCACGTGATCGCGGTCGTCAGCGTCGACATGGAGGAACAGCGGGGACTGGCACTCCGGGACCGGTTCCATCGCCGCCTCTTCCAAAGACGAAGGCAGCTCGGGGAGTTCGTTCGCGAACTCCAGCAGCATGGCGAGCTTGTCCTGGCCTTCGACCTCTCCGAAATCGGAGACCACCTCGGCCAGCGCCGGAGGCATGCTCACGGTGCGTCGCCCGGCTCTTCCCCGACGGCCACGGGCACCCGCACGGCATTGCCCCACTCGGTCCACGAACCGTCGTAGTTGCGCACACCTTCGCGGCCGAGCAGATGGGTCAGCACGAACCAGGTGTGGCTGGAGCGCTCACCGATGCGGCAGTAGGCGATCGTGTTCCCGTCGGCCGGGAGGAAACCGTAGAGCTCGTCGAGTTCGGCTCTGCTGCGGAACTTTCCGTTGTCCTGGGCGGCCTTGGCCCACGGCACGGACACCGCGGTCGGGATGTGGCCGCCGCGCAGTGCGCCCTCTTCGGGGTAGTCGGGCATGTGGGTGCGCTCGCCGGTGTACTCCTGCGGGGAGCGCACGTCGATCAACGGTTCCTTCCCCAGCGCGGCGAGGACATCGTCCTTGTAGGCGCGGATGGGGGCGTCGTTGCGGTCGACGACGGGGTAGCCGGTGGTCTGCTTGTCCGGCACGTCGAGCGTGGTGTCGCGGTGGTCGTTGATCCACAGCGAGCGGCCGCCGTCGAGCAGGCGGACGTCGGGGTGGCCGAACAGCGTGAACACCCACAGCGCGTAGGCGGCCCACCAGTTGCTCTTGTCGCCGTAGATCACCACGGTGTCGTCGCGGGAGATGCCCTTGCGATCCATCAGCGCGGCGAACTGCTCGCCGGTGATGTAGTCACGCACATTCGGGTCGTTGAGGTCGGTGTGCCAGTCGATCTTCACCGCACCGGGGATGTGGCCGGTGTCGTAGAGCAGTACGTCCTCGTCGGATTCGACGATGGCCAGACCCGGCCGTCCGAGATTGCTCGACAGCCAGTCGGCGGTCACGAGCCGTTCGGGGTGGGCGTAGGACTGCAGCGCGGGGCTGGGATCAGGCGGTAGCGGCACGTCAGACAGCCTACCGGTGAGTGCCGCAGGCACCCTCACTCAGCAGGGGCGAGGACGACGGCCGCGTTGTGGCCTCCCATGCCCAGCGAGGTTTTCAGGGTCAGCCCGGACAGCATCGGGGTGAGGCCGTCCAGCAGTCGGGGATGGCCGGGCGCGACGGTCGGCGGGGCGGGCACCTGTTCCTCGGCGTAACCCAGCGCCGCGGCGGCGACCTCGACGGCGGCCGCCGCGCCTTGGCAGTGTCCCGTCAGTGGCTTGACCGAATAGATCTGGGCGGCGCCGCCGAGTACCTCGTCGAGAACAGCCGCCTCAACCGTGTCGCACTGCTGGGTGCCGGGGCCGTGCGCGTTCAGGTAAGCGATATCGGATGCGTCGACCCCGGAGGACGCCAACGCGTCGAGGACGCAGCGGTCCACCTCGCTTCGGGACGGGTCCACCGAGGTGAGGTGGAAGGCGTCGTGCGTCATCGCGCCGCCCAGCACGTGCACATACGGCGCGTCACTTCGTCGGGACAGCACGAACGCCACGGCGGCCTCGCCGGCCGGGAATCCCCGGCTGCCGTGCTGGAACGGACGGCAAGCGTCGAGCGGGTCGGTGTCGACGACACCCACGCCGAGTCGGACGAAATGCTCGACATTCTCGGGCGTCAGCGACAGGTCGGTCGAGACGAACACGACGTCGTCGACCATGCCTGTGTCCAACCACATCTTGGCGGTGATGAGCGCGGCATTCCCCGACGCGCACATCGCCGACACGTTCATCGCAGGACCGTGAAAGCCGTACTCCTGCATCAGCATTGACACCGGAGTCGACGGCATCAACGCCAGGTAGTCGCGGATACGCCGATTGGCGTGATCCTCCAGATAGAACGCGCGCCAGCCCTCGACCTCGGCGATCACGACGGCGTGCAACAGGCCCACTCTCGGCCCGGGGGTCCAGCCGCGCTGGCGGGCGTCGGTGATGGCTTCGCGCGCTGCCGCGCGCATCGCCTGGGCGAAGCGGGTCAAACCGTCGCGGGGGTCGCCCTCGTCGGGGACCCGGGCCAACCAGGCGTCGTCGTTCTCGCCAGGCCCGAAACCTGGGTACAGCGTGGCGGCGGGCTTCCCGCTGGCCAGCCCGTTCCACAGAGCCTTCCGGCCCCAGCCGTAGCCGGTGACAGCCCCGATTCCCGCGATACCCATATGTGCAGTACTCATGTGATTCCCCTCTGTGGTCGTCGTGCCCCGGCGGGGCCTTGGTTTGATTAGCCCCCAATTCGCGGCAGAGCACTAGCCCAATCGCCAGGTCGCGGCCATACTCAGGAGCAGCGCACGTCGTGACAGCTTCTGCCGTAGTTGCTGAATGTGATTGCGCAGCAAACGGATTGTCCGGGGGGAGTGTGAGTACAACGGCGGAATCGAGCGCCACGGGCAACTCAGAACGCCACGTCGACACGGCGGAAGAGCGTTACCGGCGGCTGGTCGACGTCAGCCCTGACCCGATGTGCGTGCATTCCGATGGTCGCGTGGTCTACGTCAACCCGGCTGGGGCGCGAGGATTCGGGGCGGACAGCGCCGAGCAATTGGTGGGGCGGCCGATCACTGATTTCGTGCAGCCCGACTCGATCGGCCCGATGCTGACGCGGATTCTCGCGCTGTCCGAGGAAGGCGACAGCTCACCGGCCTCAGAAGCCGTTCTTCGGCGTCTCGACGGCAGCCCGCTGGAGGTAGAAGCGGTATCGGTGTTGACGAGCTGGGATGGCGAGCCCGCCTACCAGGTCATCTTCCGCGACCTGACCGCGCAGAAGGCCGCTGAGGCGACGCTGCGCTACCAGGCGGCGTTGGTGAATCATGTCAGTGACGCCATCATCGCCACGACGGCGGACGGAGTCGTCGTCAGTTGGAATGCGGCCGCAGCGGCGATCTATCGGCGTCCGGCCGAGCGCGCTCTGGGCCTGCCGATCAACGAAGCTGTCGATGGCGATGTCGATCTGGCCGGCATCGTCGCCGGCGGAGGGGTCGTGCACGCCACGCACCGCTCCGCCGACGGCTGCCCGGTCAACGTGAGGCTGTCGGTCACCCCGATGGGCGACGGTCACGTGGTGCTGTGTTCGGACTACACCGCGCGGCGGCGAGCAGAGGTTCACTTCGAGTCGGTCGTGCGGTCCCTGCATGACGGAGTCGTCGTTCTCGATCGACGTGGAAAACCCCAGTCGATCAACCCGGCGGCCCGGCGGATCCTGCGGTTGGGCAGTGACGGATTGGTTGCCGACTACACCAGCGGCGCTCTCACGTTTCCGGTCTTCAATCGCCGAGGCGTCAAGATCGGCGACAACGAACTGGGCTCCGTCAAGCTGATGTTCGCCAACGCGCCGCTGGAGAACATGGTCGTGGGAATCGGGCGGGCGGACGGTTCACGTGCGTGGCTGTCGGTCAACTGTTGTCTGCTCGACCCGGACGATGCGGAGAATTCAGCGCTGCTCGTGTCGTTCGCCGACATCACCGAAGAGCACAATGTCAAAGCCGACCTCACCTACCAGGCCCACCACGACCCGCTCACGGGGCTGCCCAACCGCGCTCAGATCGAAGTCAGGCTCGTGCAGGCCGTGACGACGGACGCCCGGTCACCGGCGGCGGTGCTGTTCGTCGATCTCGACAACCTGAAGGCCATCAACGACGATCTGGGCCATCACGCCGGTGATGAGGCACTGCGCGAAACCGCGCGGCGACTGCGGAACAGTGTGCGGGACGACGATTTCGTCGGCCGCCTCAGTGGCGACGAATTCGTGGTGTTGCTGTACGGATCTCTGGACCGTCCGGCGTTGGAAGCGCTGACCGCGCGCATGCATGGCGAGTTCGACAAGCCGATTCACTTCGGTGGCAGGCTTCGCAAGGTCAGCGTCAGCATGGGAGTAACGGAGCTGTCGGCGGAGGACGAGCGCACCGTCGAGGACATTCTGCGTGACGCGGACGCGGCGATGTATCGGGCCAAGATCCTCCGCGCGGGAACGTCTTTCGGGTGACGAGGCGGTGTGTCTAGGCGGCGAGGCGGCTCAGGAGGCAGCGGGCGCCCAGGGTGACGAGGGAGCGATCGAAGGTGATCACCATGTCGAAGCGGCGGTCGGCTTGCGGAGTGCCCGGGGGTGATACTTCGCGGGCGATCAGGCCGGCGGCGATGTCCGGGCCGAGGACGAGGATCGTCCATTCGTGCACCAGCGGATCGCCGGCGGCGAGGTGGACGCCGCGCAGACCGTTGCCCAGGTCGTCGGGCACGTTGGCGCCGAACATCGCGACCAGCGGCGCCCGTCGCGCGAGCTTGGTGTAGGTACGCATCGTCGCGTCACTGAGCTTCGACTGGTCCTGGACGGTGGCCAGCACCATGGGCGGACTTTCGGCGGTGGTGGCCAATCGCTCGATGTGCCGCGACAGCTCGTGCAGGGTGTCGAAACGCACCGTGCGGGGCCGCAGACGGTCGCGGACCAACGCGAAGGTCGATGCATCGTCGGCCAGCGGAACGATCGAGGCGTGCGATGGTCCGATGAACGCATCAGGGGCGTGGGTCAGCGCGCCGGGCCGGCCGAAGCGGTACCCCTGGCCGAGTGTGGCGCCGTAGGCCAGGGCCTGCTCGAGGTGTTCCTCGGTTTCGATGCCTTCAGCGACGATCACCGCACCGGTGCGTTCGTGATGGGCGATGACACCGGCGATGGTCCGTGCTTGCACGCGGTCGGGCTGGCGCTGCACCAGGTTGAGGTCGAGCTTGAGGAACTCGGGCTGGATGATGTCCAGCAGCGCGAGTGAATCCGAATGCGCGCCAAGGTCGTCCATGGCGATCTTGAAACCGTGAGCGCGCAGCGAAGCGACTTTGCCGAGGAGCGCCCGCGGGTTGGTCAGCAGTCCGCGCTCGGTGAACTCGAACACCACGTCGAAGGCGGAGGCCGCCGTGGCCAGCGCGCTGGTCACCTCCATGTCGATGTTCGAGGTGGTCGGTTCGCAGTTGATGAGCAGCAGCATGCCGGGGCGCCAGGCGCCGTCGAGAGCGCCGCGGGCGGCAGAGTGGATGCAGTGTCGATCGAGTGCGTCGAGCTGGCACGTCCGCTTGGCATGGGCGAACACCTCGAGCGGGCCGAGCCCGTCCATGCCGGGCCAGCGGGCCAGCGCCTCGTAGCCGACAACGGCTCCGTCGGGCAGCGAGACGACCTGCTGGAAACTGGGTTCCAGGCCGACGCCTGCCGCAGCCGCGGTGAGCTGGTCCGTCATCGGTCCCCTAGTCCGGTGGTGGCGCATGATCGAGTTGTAGCGACGGTCATCGCCCTCCCCGAGGATACTTATCAGCTCGGGCGTCCCTTGTCGCGGCGACGGCGCGCCACGAGCACGGTGATCAGAGCAGCGACGACCACGAGGCCTCCCGCGATGGCCACCAGGTGCAGCCACTTCGGCTGCTCGCCGGTACTCGGAGCTTGGGCGGATCCGTCGTCGCCGACGGCGCGGACGGTGACGTTGGTGGGCACACCTGCGGCACCTGCGGCCAGAACGTCGCCGGACAGTGCCGACCAGCCGCCCGGCTGGCCCTCGATGTAGTCGAACAGTGGGTCCACCAACCGCCAGTCGTTGGTGGTGCTGATCAGCACCACTGTGCGATCGCGCGGCTGGTCGGCGAACACCTGGATCGAGCCGAGCCCGTCGGCGACGTCAGCGCGGAGCTCGGTGGGGAGGCCGATGTCGACGGTGTTGGCGTCGCCGCCGACCGGCGGGTCGAGCGTCGTGTCGGCGATGGCCGCCGACTTCGCGACGATCAGCGCGCCGGAGCGGGAATCTGCGGCGGTCTTGACGTCGACGACTTGCGGCGTCAGCTGCTGACTGGTCAGGCGCGCGATGGCGTTGATGGTGCGCGCTGCGTAGACCAGCTGTCCGGGGCTGCTGCCGTCCATGGCGACCATGAAGCTCGGGCTGAATTCGGAAGGCAGAGAGGTGAATCCGCCGGCCGGAACGCCTCCGCGCTTCAGTGTCAGCGTCGAACGCGGGTCGACCTGGAAGGTGATGGGCGCGATCAGGGGGCCGCACGTCTGGTGCGGGGTGTAGGTGAGCGCCATGTCCAGCCCGAGGTACTGGGTGAGGGCTTTGCCTTGGATGTCGAATGTCGCGTCCAGGCGGCCACTGTCGTTGAGGGCGGCCCTGTACAGCACCCGGTCGTTGGACCGGATGATGATGCTGGCCGCGTCATCGGTGGGTACCGGTGTGTAGTCGGCGAGCAGGTGCACGGTTGCCGCGTCCACGCGTCCGATGCCGAGTGCCGAGCGGTCGACGCCGACAGTGACGGTTCCGGTGCGCAGCACGTCAGTCTTGCCGGTGATCTTCAACTGTTCGAAGGTCAGCGTGTCACTGCCTGCGGTGGGGGTGGGGGTGGCGCCGGCCTGGTCGATGCGTGCGGACGGCGTCTGCACCAGCGACTGCAGCTGATTGACGAGTAGGCCTACCTGCGTGGTCAATTCGTCGCCGTTGCCGCTCACCCGCAACCGTGCGGTGTCGGTTCCGGGGTCTTCGATGGCCAGGCCGGCGCGGCCGCCGGATTCCACGACGACGGTGCGGCCGAACTGCCCGGCCGGTGGTGGTCGCGTGCCGCGGGGCTGGCTGATGACGTCGACGGCCAGCGGTTGGGAGTGATAGAGCCGCGTCAGCGTCGACACCATGGTGAGCACCGACTGTTGTTCGGCGGTGTTGGCGTCGGTCGGGGTGTAGATGCTCACCCGCTCCAGAACCGGCGGGAAGAAGGTGGCGACGGTCGTGGCGGGGGCTTCGGCGCCGGTGAAGACCGTGGTGAGGCCGCTGAGGGCGAGCTGCTGCAGCGGGCCGCAGAATCCGTCGCGGTTGTCGGTGGCGCGCAGGGTGAAGGTCAGCGAGATCGACGAGGAGCGCGCGCGCACGGCCGCGATGTCGATGTCGAGTGGAGTCTGCGGCGGGGCAGTGGCTGCAGGCGGCAGTGGAATGTCGGCCAGGAGCACGCCATTGGCGTCGCTGATCTCGAGGAAGCCCGAGTCGACGTTCATCGGTGCCTGCATGGTGCCCTGCAGTCGCACCGCCTGCAGTCCCGGGGGAACCGGCACCGTGACGGTCGTGGGGCTGTCGGGACCGAGGTAGAGGCCGTCGCTGACTCCGAGCGTGCGCCAGGGCAGTGTCACTGACGCTTGGTCTGCGGTATTGCTGGGTTGAGCGACCGCATGCGGTGCGGCGATGGCAAACGTCGTTGCTGGTGCCACACACAGGACAGCCGCCAGGAGAATCCGCCGCAGCGGCGCACCCCTCATTCCCGAATCCCGTCTGTGGCGACACCATTCCAGGTCCGAGCAATTGTGCCGCGGCACAGGACAAATGGTGCGGTGTCCATGGAAGGCGATCGTCGTCGCACGCGTTTCTTCTTTCCCGCAGTTCGAGAGACGGAATGGCAGCAGTGGTGGACTATACCGGCGCATCAGCGGGGTGGACGGTTTATCGATTCGCTGCCGGGTCACCGTTTCGTGACGTGAATTCGTCGTCGAAGAGGGGCCGTAACACCGTCGGCAACTTCGGAACTGAGATAGCGTGAGCCCACCGGTGTGCCAGGTGATGCGCAAACGAGGGACACAGGAAAGGTCGCTGCGTTGAAAGGTCACCATTGACGGTCCACGACTTCACTCGGATTCTGCGGACCCGCTGGAAAATCATTTGCGGCATTCTGGTCGTCGCGATTGCCGGCGCCGTGGCATACCTGTTGCTCGCGACCCCGCAGTATGTCGCCTACACGCGGTTGTTCGTCTCGACGACATCCGATGGCACGAACACGCAGACCAACGATGGAGGGTTGTTCGCCCAGCGCCGCGTGCTGTCCTACACCCAGCTGCTGCAGGGTGGGTTGCTCGCTCAGCGCACCATCGACAAGCTCGGCCTGGACATGACCTCCGAGCAGTTGCAGAAGGAGGTGACGGCGGTCGCGCCGACGGACACGGTGCTGATCGACGTCACGGTGCAGGACCCATCTCCGACGCGGGCCCGCGACATCGCGAACACTCTGTGCGACGAGTTCGTCGTGATGGCGGCGGCATTGGAGACACCGGATCTCGGTGCACGGCCGAACGCTCAGGTCGTCGTGCAGCAACGCGCGGGTGTGCCGGAGCACCCCGTGTCGCCGAAGAAGGCGCGCATCCTTGCCGTCGCGGTCGTCGTCGGCCTGCTGCTGGGACTGTTGGCCGCCCTGATCCGTGACCGCCTCGATCCTGCGATCCGGCGGCCGGAATCGGTGGAGGACGTCACCGGTGTCGGGGTGATCGGTGAGATCCCCCTCAGGGGCGGCCGGGGCGCGCAATCGGTCGTTGCAGTCGAGCAGGATGATCCGACCGCGGCCGACGCGTTCCGCGAACTGCGCACCAATCTGCAGTCACTGGAGGTGGCGCCCGGTCCGCGAATGCTGCTGGTGGCCAGCTCGGTCGCCGGGGAAGGCCGGACCTCCGTGGTGGTCAATCTCGCCGTCGCTCTGGGGGAAGCCGGCCATTCGGTGGTCGTCGTCGACGCCGACCTGCGTCAGTCCACGGTGGCGGCGAGCCTGGACATCACCGGTTCGGTGGGGCTGAGCACGGTTCTGACCGGTGCAGCGGAGCTGTCGGATGCCCTGCAGGAGACGCAGTATTCCGGAGTGACCGCGCTGCCGGCCGGCGATGTCACGGTGAACCCGACCCAGATCCTCGGAACCCAGCGGGCGAGAACGGTTTTCGCCGAGCTGGGGGAGCGCTTCGACTACGTCGTGGTGGATTCCCCGCCGGGGACGGTGAAGGACGCGGCGATGGTCGGCGCGTACATGGAGGGCGTGCTGCTGGTCGTGCGGTACGGCTCCAGTTCGCGTAAGCAGTTGGCCGGCACCGTCGCTGCGCTGACGCGGGCGGGTGCACCGCTGACGGGCGCTGTCGTCATGACGCACCAGAAGTAAGCAGACACCGTCGATGCGCCCCACCGTGTTCGTGCCCGCGCCTACCGGAGTGGGCGTCGCGGGAGACGCCGTCCGGTACCCGCGGTTCGAGCGGCACGCGCTGGCCGGGTTGATCATCCTGGCGATCGCGCTCGTCGTGGTTCCGGAGGCGATCAACCACGTGTTCGTCAAGCACTCACCTGATCTGCCGCCGTTGGAGGAATCCGGCGGTACGGCAGAGGTTCCGCTGGCACACCTGGCGCGGCTGGGTGGTTCGGCGGTGCTGCTGGTGTACACGTCGGCGGTGGTGCTGCTGACCCGCGGACGCCCGGACCGAACGGTCGGGGGTGTCCTGGTTCTGCTGTTGGCGGTCAACGTGCCGTACGTCATCAGCCCGTCGTTGCCGCCTACCGCCGACTGGCCGAAGATCCTGCTGGCCAACCTCTTCGTGATCGCGCTGTGGAAGACCGGTGCGTCCATCGAGGCGCTGAAGTGGCTGCCGATCCTGGCCACCGGGATCGGGGTCTACTCGTTGATCGGGGGACTGCTCGCCCCGGCCTACATGATGTACAACATCGTCTCGGTGAAGGCGATCGTCGCCGGCTGGGAGCTGGCCGGCCCGTTCGGTCACGGCAACGTCCTCGGAATGTATTGCGCGGTGGCGTTTTCACTGGTTCCCCTGGTCCCCGGCCGCCGCTGGCAGCTGTTCTGCGGTGCCGTGCTGCTGGCCACGATCCTGGCCTCGGCGTCGCGGACCGCGGTGATCGCAGCGGTCATGGTGCTGCTGTGGTGGGGCATCTGCCGCGTGCGGTCGGTGATCAACGTCCGCTTCGCGGGGACGGTGTTCGTCAGCGGCTCCGCGGTGGGAATGCTGATTCTGCCGTTCCTACCGTGGGATCCGCATGCCTTCACCGATCGCGCCGCGGTGTGGGCGGCCAGTCTGGCTCAGTGGCAGCAGTCCCCGCTGGTGGGGCTCGGGGTCAACTGGTTCCTCATCGATGCACAGCACAACGCCAACGTGGCCGCGTGGGCGTATGTCGGCACAGGGCACAACCTCGTGGTCGACACCCTGGTCAAGTCGGGGGTGATCGGCCTGGCGGTGCTGGCGCCGGTGCTGGTGGTCGCGATCCTGGGCGCGCGGACGCTGCAGCTGAGTCGGCAGATCGCGTTGTTCGGTTATCTCGGTGCCTTTTTCGTGGCCGCCTCGACCGAGGCGGTGTGGGCACTGCTACCGAATCTGCAGCTGTTCCCGATCAGCGGGATGATCTTCGCGGTGTTGGTGCTGAACCGGTTCGGGAAGCCGGCATGACCCGCCGAGGCGACGCGGTCAGTGTCGTGATTCCGACGATCGGGCGGTCGAGCCTTCGGCAGGCGGTGGAATCGGCGCTGCGGCAGACGGTTCCGCCGGCCGAGGTCGTGGTCGTGCTGGACCGCGACTGTGTGCCCGACGTGCCGGACACGGACGCGGTGCGGGTGATCAAGCCTTCGGGCGCACAGGGTCCGAGCCGGGCCAAACATCTGGGCGTCGAGGCGGCACGTGGCGATGTCATCGCGCTGCTCGACGACGACGATGTGTGGCGGCCGGAGAAGCTCGAGCGGCAATTGGCGGCCGCACCGGCCGATGCCGAGTGGGTCCTGTCGTGTCGTTTCCGGCGTCTGCTCGACGGCGGTGAACCGGTCATCGGCCCGCGCACCCTTCTCGATCCGTTCGAACCGATCGCGCCGTACCTGTTCGAGATGCGGGAGCGGCAGGCGTTCAACATGGTGCAGACCTCCACCCTGGTGTTCCCGCGGGCGTTGACGCAGAAGGTCCCGCTGTCGGTGGCGGCAGGATCTATTCACGACGACCCCAAGTGGCTGATGGAGGTGCGGCGCGCGTACCCACGCCTGCCGGTCATCCAGTTGCCCGACCCGTTGGTCGACATCGTGTGGACGGCGGTCTCGGTGTCGCGGGCGGGAATCGATCGCAGCGCGGAGTACATCGACTGGGGCGTGCGAGAACTGGGCGGTGAGTCGCCGCGCGTGCGGGGGGACTACATGCTGACCTCGGCGGTGGGATCGGCGCTGGGCGCAGGTTCGGTGCGCGGGGTGACGAGGTCGATCGCGGCGGGGGTCCGGTACGGCCGTCCCGGTTCGCTGGCGTGGGCCAGCGCGGCGAAATCTCTGGTGAGGCTGGGCACGCAGCGTCTGACCCGCGGGCAGCGCTGATGTCGCCGAGCTTCGCCAAGAACACGCTGCTGGGCTTCGCATCCGGCGCGGCGGTGGCGTTGGCGGGTTTCGTCGGCAATGCGGTCGTGGCGCGGCTGCTGGGTCCGGAGCGGCTCGGTGTCTTCGCCTACGTCGTGTGGTGTGTGACGGTCGCGGCGACGATCGCCTCGCTCGGGATCGACGTCGTGCAGCAACGTTTCATCCCGAATCTGCGCGCTGAGGGTCGTGGGGAGGAGGCCGAGGGCCTGATCGGGGCGACCACGCGCGTGTCGATCTCGGCGATGACGGTGGTCGGGATCGTGCTCGTCGGCTACCTGCTCCTGCCGGGCAGGGGCGCGCTCGAAGGCACGTCGACCGGTCTGGTGATCGGGGTCGCGGCCGTGTGGTTCGTGACCTGGAAACTGGGCGATCTCTACCTGTTCTATCTGCGTGGTGAGCAGAGGTTCGGCGAGGTCGCGAAGTTGTCGGCGGTGTCGGCGCTGCTCAAGGTGTCGACGTTCGCCGTGGGTGCGTGGCTGTTCGGAATACCCGGTGCGCTGGCGGGTTACATCGCCGGCAGCCTGATGCCGGCCGGCAGGGTGTACCGGTTGCTGCGCAAGAAGCCCAGAGTGGAGCCGACCCTGCGTCGCGAGGTCGTGAAGTTCGCGCTGGGCAGTTGGGCGGTCGGTGTCATCGGCACGCTGGTGTTCGGCCGCACGCAGGTGGTGTTCCTCGAGCACTACAGCGGGTTGACTGCTGTCGGATTGTTCGCTGCTGCAGTCACTATCGCCGAGATGGCGGTACAGCTGCCGCCGATGCTGCTCTCTGCGCTGCTGCCGCGGTTCAGTGAGCAGCACGGCATGGGTGCCCACGATCACATGGTGCGGTTGTATCGCACCACCACCGCGTTGATCGCGATGGTGATCGTGCCGCTGTGCCTCGGTCTTGCCGCGGTGGCGCCGGTGTTGGTTCCGGCTCTCTTCGGCGCCGAGTACGGGGGCGCGGTACCCGCGGCGGTGGTGCTGCTGATCGCTGCCGCCATTTCCGCCCTGGGCGTCACTACGCTCTATCTGCTGTACAGCACCGGCAAGACAGCGTTTCTCGTGATCTCCAACGGCCTGGGCCTGGTGGTCACCATTGCGCTCGGCTTCGTGCTGATTCCGCGGTACGGGCTGATGGGCGCGGCGTGGTCACGCGCGATAGCTCAGGTGCTCGTCGTTCTGCTCGAAACCTGGTACGTGACAGTCAAGTTGAGCTTCCGGCCGCCGTACCGGGTGCTCGGCGCCATCATGGCCGCCGCGGTGGCGGCGGCCGCGGTCGCCGATGTGATCAGCGCACAGTGGGGCGCGGCCCTGTCGCTCGTCGTCTCCATCCCCGCCGCGATCATCGTCTACGTCGCGGTGCTGCGGACGCTGTCGGTGGCCTCGATGATCGATCAGGGACTGGTCAACCGCCTCGTCGAGCGCATGCCCGAACATCGGCGGCCGATGGTGCGCAAGCTGTTGAAGCTGCCGACCTCGAACACGCCGTCTTAAGCGGATCCGTCGGCGGTGTCGGTCAACGCGATGGCGGCGAGCTTGCGGCTGTTGTCGGCGCGGAGCACCCCGAAGTTGTCTTCGATCTCGTTCGCGTCGGTTCCGCCGTCGACCAGTTCGTAGTAGATGAGCGGGCCCACCCAGTCCCAGGCGGCGACCTGTTGCCGGGCCAGCAGCAGCGTCGCGGCCTGATCCTGCTCCGATACTGCGCTGGGGCCGGTTCCGGTGGGGGCGCCGTACTCGGTGATCCACACCTTCTTGGCGTCGTCACCGCGCTGGGTCATCAGCGCGTGCAGTGCGGGGAGATCGCGGAAACCGCCCGTCGTGCGTTGGGTGCGGTCCATCGGCTGTGACGGAAACGTGTAGGGGTGCACGGCGATACCGTCCGCCAGTTGTGCCGCGCCGTCGTCGTACAGATGAGCGAGGTAGGTGGTCGGATCGACATCGGGTCCCGGGCTGCCGTAGGTGGGGGACAGTCCACCGATCAGCAGGGTGGCGCGCGGGTCCACCTGGCGCACCGCCGCCGCAGCCGCGCGGAACACCCGCCCGTATTCGGCGGGGTCAGGGTCGGGCGGCCAGAACTTCCCGGTGTTGGGTTCGTTCCAGACCTCCCAGTTGTGCACGCCGCGGGCGGCGTAGCGCTGTGCCGCGACGCGGGCGAAGTTGGCGAAGGCCGCCGGATCGGCGGGGCGATCACGATTGGAGGTCGCCTCGCCCTTGGTCCACGGCGGGGCGAAGGCGAGTACGAGCAGCACCTGCATCCCGCGCTGGAGCGCACGGTCGACGATGGTGTCGGCCGATGTCCAATCCAGTTGACTCTGAACGGGTTCGATGACCGACCAGTCGACGTCGACGCGGACCCACCGGACGTTCATGGCGGCCATCGCGTCGAACTGCGTCTGCAGTGACTGCGCGTCGGCGCCGCGGTAGTGCACGGTCATCCCGATCGGAACGTGCGTGGCCTGCGATTGGCACGACGTGACCAGTCCGGCCATCAGAAGGAGGCTCAGCAGCAGCCGGCTAGCGCAGGACGGCACGGGTGTCGGTCTCGCGGGTGAACGGCCGACCGGCGAGGCCCTCGGCCCGCCCGACCAGCAGCGCCACCCCGTCGCGCGGGGTGAACTTCGCCGGGTTGCGGACGGGCATCAGCGCTGCGGCGACGAGGTGTGCCGCCTTGTACCACAGCGGATAGTGCCAGGTGCGCAACAGGTTTCCGGCACCACGACCGTAGTTGCGCAGTTTGCGGCGACGTTCCTGCGGCGGTAGATGGGCGAACTCCGTCTGTGCCTGCACGATGACGTCGTCTGCCCAGACGATGCCGAATCCGTCGAGTTCGGCCATGCGCAGCAGCAGGTCGGGTCCCTCGGCTGACTGCCACGGCGTCTCGGCGCCCGAGCCGCGGCCCGGATCGAATTCGCCGGCGGCGACGAAGGCATCCCGGCGGAAGACGGTGGCCGGTTCGATGGCGAACCATGCGCTGCGCTTCGTCAGTGGCGTTCCGGGCGCGGGCAGGGGATTGCGCGGGCCCTCGGTGTCGAGCAGTCGGCCCGCGCACACGGTTGCCGACGGTGTGCAGTGCCGGCTGACGTGCTCGATGAAATCGGATGCGACGCGGCTGGTGTCGTTGGGAAACCAGAGCCACTCGACATCGTCGGGCAGTAGCGCCGCGGCGGCGTTGCGGCCGTTGGAGATTCCGCGGGTGCTGAGGGTGGTCCGGATGGTCAGGGTGTCGGTGAAGTCGGCGACGACGGCGTCGAGTGCCGCTGCGCCGGCCGGGTCGTGATGGGCGATCGCCACCGCGGCGACGGGCCGGGTCTGGCCGGCCAGGTCGGCCAGCAGTTCGCGCAGCGCATCCCAGCGTCCCACCGTGGTGACCGCGACGCCGATCCGCGGTGGCTCCCCTCCCATGGCCGTGAGCGTAGTGGAGCGACGCCGGTATTCGGCAGGCAAACGAACATCGTGAACTGGCGGGAGCCGATACGATGGCCTTCGTCGCACGTCATCGGAGTTGAGGCGTCATTTGGCCATGGCATCCCAGATTGCCCAGCCACGGATCGAGCATGGGGGGCGCTGGAGATGCGGTTTGCATTCCTGACCGAGCTCTATTTTCCGAGCGTCGGTGGCCAGGAGGTGTTCTTCCAAGAGCTCGGCGAGGCGCTGGTGCGCCGGGGCCACACCGTCGACGTGTACTGCATCGGCCATGTGCCCGACCTCCCCGACGTCGAGGTGATCAACGGTGTCACCGTGCACCGGGAAGCGAACTCGGGCCGCTACAAGACGCCGAAGATCAAGGCGCTGCGCCGCAACTGGTCCGACATCGCGAAGTACAGCGCAGGTATCCGGCGCGTCGCGGCGCGCGGCGAGCACGACTTCTATCTGCTCAACGAGTGGCCGTTGATGCACGTGCTGGCGCTGCCGGCCTCGGCGCGTCCGCGAAGCGCGTTGCATTGGTGCGAGATTCGCGAAGATCTACTGCTGCGCACATTGCAGGCGCAGTTCCCGAAGCTGGTCGGCTCGAACTTCGCGGTCGGCGAGGCCGTCGCGGCCGCTATCACCGAGCAGTCCGGGCGGGAGTGTGGGGTGCTGCCCAGCGGCATCGAGGCCTCCCGGTACCGCGCGGCTGCGGGTGCCGAACGCTCGGGCGTGCTGTATGTCGGCCGGCTTGCTCCGCACAAGAATCTGCCGCTGCTCATCGATGCTTTCGGACTGGCGGCTGAGCGCGGCTTCGTCGGCGACCTCGTGATCGCCGGGGCGGGTCCGTCGCTGGACGATGTGAAGGCAACCGTCAGACAGAGTCCCGTGGCCGATCGGGTGCAGGTGCTGGGGTCGGTCGACGAGGCGCGCAAGCTGGACTTGCTCGCGACGTCGTCGGTGCTGGGCATGCCGAGCAAGCGCGAAGGCTTCCCCCGGGTGATCGCCGAGGCCATGGCCAGCGGCCTGCCCGTGGTCACGGCAGACTTCACGGAGAACGGCGGCAAGGACGTCGTCAAGCAGTACGGCGCGGGAATCGTGTGCGGCCAGACGCCCGTCGCGTTCGCCGACGCGTTGCTCGACGCGCAGGCCGGCTGGGAGGGCTACGCGCAGGCCGGTCGCGCCGGCGCGGTGGATCTGGACTGGACGCACATCGCGGAAAAGCTCGAAAAGCACGCTCAGCAGACACAACTCGGGGGTAATTGGCATGCGCATCATGGTCACCGGCGGCGCCGGTTTCGTCGGTAAGGAGCTGGTACAGACGCTCAAGGACGGCAACGAGGTGCTCGTCGCCGACCTGCTGCGGTACGGCACGCCGGACTGGCTCTCCGGCGAGCCCGACGGTTTCGCGTTCGAGCGGGTCGACATCCGCGACGCGGCCGCGGTCACCGCCGTCGTCGAGCGCTTCGCCCCCGAGGTCGTCGTGCATCTGGCGGCCATCCACTACATCCCGGAGTGCGACGCGGATCCGGCCAACGCGGTCGCGACCAATGTGACCGGCATGGTGAACGTGCTCTCGGCGCTCGCCCCGGGCACGCGGTTCGTGTTCGCCAGCAGCGGCGCGGTGTACGAGCCGGACGAGGCGCCGCATCGGGAACTCGAGTCGGTGGTGAAGCCGGTGGACATCTACGGCATCACCAAGGATCAGGGCGAGGACTACGTGCACATGTTCGCGGCGAACCGCGACATCGCGGGCGTGATCGTGCGGCTGTTCAACGTGATCGGACCCGGCGAGACGAATCCGCACCTGCTGCCCGCGATCGTCGTGCAGTTGCGTGACAATCCGGAGGCGATCAGCCTCGGCAACACCTGGCCCAAGCGGGACTACATCGACGTCCAGGACGCTGCGGGTGGCTTCGCGGCGGCCGCACTGGGCAGCACACCCGGCCCGGGCGGCGTCGAGATCGTCAATCTCGGTAGCGGACAGCAGTATTCGGTGGACGACATCGTCGACAGGATGCGCTCGGTGCTCGGCTTGGACTTCGAGGTGCGCCAGGATCCGAGCCGGATGCGTGCGGTGGACCGGCCGTATCTGGGTGCCGACATCTCGCGGATCGAGGAGCTGTTCGGTTGGTCGCCGAAGTGGGAGCTCGACGAGACGCTGAAGCGGATGTGGGCCAATCCTGATCTGCTGCCGGAATTGGAAGGCCGGTTGACTTGACCGACCGCCGGGTCGACCTGCTGTTCGACGCACGGCACATCCGGCAGAGCGGGATCGGCACGTACATCGCGACGTTGTTGCCGAGCCTGGAGGAGACGTTTGCGGAACGCGGGCTGTCGTTGGCGGTCTTGGTGAACGATCATGCGGTTCCGGAGGTGTGGCACGCGCGCATCGTCACGGCGGCGCCGGCCGCGATGTACACGGTGGGGGAGCAGCGGGTGTGGGGCCGGGCGCTCGACGAGGTGCGGCCGCGCGGCTTCTGGGTGCCGCACTACCCGTTTCCGTTCGCGACGCTGCGGCATCGGGGGATGCGGCTGTTCGTCACGGTGCACGACACCATGCACGTGCGCGAGCGGGAGATCAGCGGGCAGAGTGCGGCACGGCGCGCATACGCGCGGGCGATGTTCACGCTGGACGGCCGGTTCGCGACGCTGGTGCTGACGCCGTCGGAGGCGACGTCGGCGACGTTCGCGGCGATCGCGCCGCGGGCACGCACGACGGCGACGCCGATCCCCGTCGACGACCAGTGGTTCGATCCGGTCGATCGGGCGCTCTCGCCGGTAGCGGAGCCGTATCTGCTCTATGTGGGGAACGCCAAGTGGCACAAGAACTTACCGCTGCTGTTGATGGCGTTCGGGGACGTCACCGGCGACATCCCGCACCGGCTGGTGATCGCGGGCAGCGGTGAGGCGCTGCGTGGGGGAGACGAGCGGGTGCCGGCGCTGGCGGCGGCACTGGGCGATCGGGTCGAGGTGATGGGCCGGCTGGACTTCGACGTGCTGCGCGCCCTGGTGGCCAGTGCGGACCTGCTGGTGATGCCCTCACTGCACGAGGGCGCCGGATTGCCGCCGATCGAGGCGATGGCGTCGCACACGGCGGTGATCGCCGCCGATATCCCCGCCCTGCGGGAGACGTGTGGCGATGGTGCGGAGTATTTCAATCCGTTGGATCGGTCCGGGCTCGCCGAGCTGCTGCGCACGCTGTGCGGTGACAGTCAGGCTCGAACTCGGTTGGCCGAGCGGGGCTGGGCGCACGTGACGGCGCGGCAGAAGGGTCTGTCGCTGAAACCGGCCGCGGAGGCGGTGGCGGACGCGCTGGCTTAGCCGACGTGGCCGCAGCACGGCAGCGCGTGCTGCGCCGGTTCGAAGCGGTCAGGACGCGCGGCGAAGGCGATCACGGCCAGCGTGATCAGGACGAGCGCGGCGACGCCGGCCACCTTGGTGGCACGCTCGACGTGGAAGAGCCCGTGCTTCATGTCCTGTCGGGCCTGGCGCACGGCGTCCCAGCTGAACTGGCGTAGCGGTTCTTCAACGAAGTGATGCAGTGCGATCGCGAGCCCGAACGACAGCGCCAACACGGCCACGTAGTAGTAGACGTCGGTGTGCATCGCGGTCGCGAGCAGAACGATGACGGGCCAGTGCACGAGGTACAGCGCGTAGGAGAGGTCGCCGAGGTAGGTGGCGACGCGGTTGCGCAGCAGCGGCTGGAACAGTGGCTCGGTGCCGACGCCGGCGGCGATCACGAGGACGGTACCGGCGACGGGGAGCAGCACCCACGGCACGGGAAAGCCGCCGGCTTCGGGATCGATGACGACCATGCCGGCGACGATCAGCGCCACGCCGAGCCACGAGAGGATCGGCTTCACCCACATCGGGATCAGGGCGAGCGTGCCAACGGCGGTGGCGAGCAGGGCGCCGGCGCCGAGTTCCCAGACGCGGGCGAAGGTGTTGAAGAACGCCCAGTGTGGTGCTGCGGCCGTCTCGTACGTGGCCCACGCGAGGGATGCGGCAGTGACGAGGCCGGTGGCGGCGGCGATGGTGCCGAGCCAGCCTTCGCGACTCCAGGCGCGGCGCGCGACGACGGCAGTGATCGTGAGGATGAGCAGCGGCCAGACGAGGTAGAACTGCTCCTCGATGGCGAGCCCCCAGTAGTGCAGAAGCGGCGAGGCGGCGTCTACGGCCGCGGATGCGTCGGCGCCCTGAGAAGCGAAGTGCCAATTGGCGAGGAAGGCGAGGGAGAAGAGGGCGTCGACGCCGGTCTGGTGAATGGTGTCGGGGAGCAGCATGCTCGCCGCGATGAAGGTGGCGAGCACGACCACGATCGCGGCGGGCAGGATGCGGCGAGCCCGGTCGAGCCAGAAGCGGCCCAGAGGCACCGAGCCGGTGGGCTCGGTTGTGCGCAGCAGTAGGTCGGTGACGAAGAAGCCCGAGACGACGAAGAAGACGTCGATGCCGACGGTGCCGCCGCGGGGCGAGTCGACGAGATGGCGTGCGAACACCGCGATGATTGCGAGTGCTCGCAAACCCTGAACGTCAAGACGATAGTTTGCTCGTTCTGCACGGCGACGCCGACGCAGTGACGATTCTCGGTAACGGTCCAGCGCAGTAACCATGATTGCCCCCCGGCGCACTTTTGACGGTCGAGGCTAATGATCGCTGATCTTCACACCTAGTGCATAGAGCAAGCAAAAGTGACCTGCGTCACGTTAGTTGTTTGCGAGTCGGCCGCAAAGTGTTCGAGCAGCGTTGGCCTATGAAAACGCCCGTGACACAGGCGATGCCCACCGTCGCGGCGCTCGATGGGCTAATGTCCTAGTGGCTTCGACGAGACCAAAGGGGTGGACGATGCGCAATAGCATCATTGCGGCGGGAGCGACGACGGCTGCTGTGGTTGTTGCGATGACGGGGCTCGCGGGTCCCGCGGCAGCGGCTGAGGACCAGTGGGTCATGCCCACTACGAGGGGCGAGATCCTGCAGACTGCTATCAACGATGTAAACGCTGCTGCGGGTGGCGCCGAACTCAACCTCCAGTTCGTCCCTCGCAGCGTCAATCAAGTTGTGTATAACTACTCGAACTGGGCCGTGTGCGCGACGTCTCCGAGCGCGGGTAAGAACATTTCGCAGAAGACCAAGCGAGTGATCTTCTCGCTGCGGCGCCTCAACGAAAAGTGCTAGTTCGCCCACAGATCGACGAGTGATACCCCTGTCGTCGCGATCATCCGTCGGATCAGTGGCAAGCTGATGCCGATGACATTCGACGGGTCGCCCTCGATCCGATCTACGAAGAATCCGCCATATCCGTCGAGCGTGAAAGCTCCCGCAACGTGGATGGGCTCGCCCGTCTCGAGGTAAGCGGAGAGTTCATCCCTCGACGGTCTCCCGAAATGCACTGTTGTGCTGCCGGTTTCGCCCTGGGTGTGGGTGATGACGCCCTCAGTGAGGCGAAGCAGTGTGTGCCCAGTCAAGAGGTGCCCGATAGCGCCGGACATATCTGACCACTGGTCACGCGCCGCCTCGGCGGAGCCAGGCTTTCCGCGTAGCGATCCGTCCAGGTAAAGCATCGAATCGCATCCGACGACAACGCAATCAGCCGCGACGTCCGCTGGCAGCTTTGCGGCCACACTGAGCGCCTTGGCATTTGCCAGTTTCAGTACCACCGCTTCGGGCGGTGTCTCGGGATCAAGCGACTCGATGAGTGCGTCCTCGTCGACGTCGGAGACGACAACGAGCGGTTCAATCCCGGCCTGGCGTAGGACGCCTAGCCGACCGCTGGAAGCGGAACCGAGGACCAGGTGCGTCACTATCTCGGTCCCTCGCGCAGGCGGGTTGTCATCGCCGCATGTGCATCCGCTCCAGCAGCGTGACGCGCTGCCAGCTGGTCACGTCGTAGCGCAGCTTGTCGATCGGATGGCCCCATGGATTGAGCTCCTGTGGGCCCGGCTCGGCATGCCCGGCGCCGCCCGCGCCGGCCAGCACGGTCACCAGCGCCGCGATCTCCTCGGCGCTGGGGTTGCCCTTGACGACCTGGAAGTGCGGGTCGGGTGCGGGCGGGTTGTCGATCGTCATGTCCCGCGGGTCGGACACCTCGATGATGTCGGCATCATGGTCCACTGCTGAACTCCTTGTCTGGCAACCGGTTCGATCTACAGCGGAATGTTGCCGTGCTTCTTCGGCGGCGTCTGGGTGATCTTGCGCTCGAGCAGCCGCAGTGCTGTCCCGATGTAGCCGCGAGTGTGCGAGGGCGGGATGACCGCGTCGACGTAACCCCGTTCGGCGGCGACGTACGGATTGACGAGTGTGTCCTCGTACTGCTGTTGCAGCTCCAGCCGCAACGCGTCGACATCTTCGCCATTCTGCGCGGCGTCCTTGAGTTCCTTGCGGTTCACGAACCCGACGGCACCGGAGGCGCCCATCACCGCGATCTGCGCGGTCGGCCAGGCCACGTTGACATCGCAGCCCATGTCCTTGGACCCCATCACGCAGTACGCGCCGCCGTAGGCCTTGCGGGTGATCACGGTGACCTTGGCGACGGTGGCCTCGCCGTAGGCATAGAGCAGCTTCGCGCCGCGGCGGATGATGCCGTTGTACTCCTGGCCGGTGCCCGGCAAGAAGCCCGGAACGTCGACGAGCATGACGATCGGGATGTTGAAGCAGTCGCAGGTCCGCACGAAGCGGGCGGCCTTCTCCGAGGCGTTGATGTCCAGGCAGCCCGCGAACTGGGTGGGCTGGTTGGCCACGATGCCGACGGGCCGGCCGTCGATGCGGCCGAAGCCGACGATGATGTTCTGCGCGTAACCGGCTTGGACTTCGAGGAATTCGTCGTCGTCGAGGATGCGGGTGATGACTTCGTGCATGTCGTACGGCTGATTCGGCGAATCCGGAATCAAGGTGTCGAGCTCGAGGTCCTCCTCGGTGAGGCTCTCCTCGATGGGGCCCGGGTGCGGCGCCGGGTAGCGCGGCGGCTCGGCATAGTTGTTGGGCGGCAGGTACGAGAGCAGGTCGCGAACGTAATCCAGGGCATCCTGCTCGCCCGAGGCGACGTAGTGCACGGTGCCGGACTTGGACATGTGGGTCTGGGCGCCGCCGAGCTCCTCCATGGTGACGTCTTCGCCGGTGACGGTTTTGATGACGTCGGGTCCGGTGATGAACATCTGGCTGGTCTGGTCGACCATGATGACGAAGTCGGTGAGTGCGGGGGAGTACACGTGGCCGCCGGCGGCCGCGCCCATGATCAGCGAGATCTGCGGGATGACGCCAGAGGCCTTGATGTTGTTGTGGAAGATTCGGCTGTAAAGGCCGAGCGAGACCACGCCCTCTTGAATGCGCGCGCCGGCCCCGTCGTTGATGCCGATGAGCGGGCGGCCGGTCTTGATCGCGAGTTCCTGGACTTTGACGATCTTTTCGCCGTAGACCTCGCCGAGGCTGCCGCCGAACACGGTCGCGTCCTGGCTGAAGATACAGACATCGCGGCCGTCGATGGTGCCGTAGCCCGTCACCACGCCGTCGCCGGTGGGGCGGATCTTGTCGAGACCGAAGTTCTTGCTGCGGTGCTTGGCCAGCGCATCGAGCTCGACGAAGGAATCTTCGTCGAGCAGTGCGAGGATGCGCTCGCGCGCAGTGAGCTTGCCTTTGGCGTGAACCTTCTCGACCGCCTCCTCGCCGACCGGGTGAAGTGCCTCTTCGGCGCGCTTGCGCAGATCGGCCAGCTTCCCGGCGGTGGTGTGAATATCGATCTCGTGCTCGGCGGAGGGCTCAGTCACGCTCGTCATGGTTCTTGATGCTAACGGCGGGGCTCCCGCGAGTCGCGCGGGGGTCTTACTAGTCCCTTAAGAACGCCTCGGAATCGCCCGCCCGCTGTGAGCCCCCAACCCCTTCCGTGCGCAAATGGTCGCTGTTAGCCATCTGCCAGTAATTCATGATCGAAGGTTGGACCACGACAAACATCTAGAAACAGCGCTCTCAGCAAACGTTTCTGCGGTGTTACGTACGGGCCTATTCCTCGGCCGGAACCGGTCCGGATCGGGTAGCGAGGCGGCGTAGCCGCAGGATGCCGACGTGCAGGTTATGACGTATTTCTGCAATTGCAGAGAAAGGTGAAGAAACATCGCCGGATCGTTTGACAGCACCCCCGGCGTCTGCGATGCTTCCAGCAACTTGTTCCGAGATGGGGACTCGAGAAAGTGGGGGGAAATGACCACCATTGCTACCAAATTCCAGGTGACGGTTGCTGCTGCCGCGGTTGCGGCTGGTGCTGCATTCGTACCGGTTGCCGCGAACGCGGCACCGCAGATTCAGCTGCCGGCAGCGCCGAGCTTTGCCGACCTGCCGCTGCAGCCCAAGGGGCCTGTTTACGTCGTTACGGCGGCGTCGCTGCAGCTGTACTCGGTGTTCATCAAGCAAAGCGCAGCCTCCCAGGAGAGGCGTTCTAGCCGGCTCGAGGCTTACGCTGCGGCGCATCCCGACACCTTCTTCGGACAGCTCGCGGCCACACGCGCCGCGCAGATTCGCTCAGCCCAGGCGATCACAAATAACATCAGCTTCGATGTCTGCCTCGGTGGTTCTTCCGTTGGAATCGGGCCCTACGGCACAGTCACAAGCGGCAGCTGCTGATCGTCCGACTTGCCAATCATCAATCGCACTGAGGCCTGCCCGTCGCAAGACGTGCAGGCCTTGGTCATTCACAGGACAGTCTGAGTGCGCTTCTTTCCCGGACGGCATACCGATGATTCTGCAGAAGCTGACGATGGCTCCGGCGAAGATGATGGCCGACCTCGTCGCCGCCTACTTGTTTGGAGCGCGCTTTTCGTTGCTCTTGTAGTTGTAGCGCTTGGCTGCTGGGTGACCATCGGAGCGTTTCAGGCCAAGTCGAACCTCGAGTCGGCTCGTGCAAGCGCTACTGCAGCCAAAGATCAGCTCCTGGAAGCAGATACGAAGGCTGCGGCTGCCTCCGCGAGTGACGCTCGGTCCAGTGCACAAGCTGCGCGTGACGCGACGCATTCTGCAGCATGGAACATTGTTTCGGCGCTGCCGTGGATAGGCAGTCCATTCCAGGCAGGGCAGCAGATCACCGACGTCGTGCTCGGTCTCGCCGCAGACGTTCTCCAGCCGGCGACTAATGTCGGAGTGACCCTCTCGCCTGATCGGCTGTACAAGGATGGTCGGGTCGACGTGGATCTGCTGCGTGGCCAGGAGCCACAGCTGAGCAAGCTGGCTGCTGATGCCAGGCGTTTGAACGATGCGGCTAGCGCAATTACCGACCCTCGCTACGTATCGCTTATGAGCGATGCGCGATCCCAGCTGCAGAGCCAAATCGGTGACCTAACATCGGTTCTCGAAAACACCGCCTTGGCGGCAAAGTTGGTTCCATCGATGATGGGTGCCGACGGACCCCGAACCTATTTCATGGGCTTTCAGACCAACGCGGAGGCTCGCGGAACAGGCGGTCTACTTGGCGGGTTTGGCATCATCAGCTTTGACAAAGGCAAACCGACAGTCGATACGTTAGCGTCGAACAACGATCTCGCCGACGCCATTGCGCCTGTCGATCTCGGGCCCGAGTACGACAAGATGTACGGCTACGCCAACGCCTTCACCGACTTCCGCAATAGTAATCTCAGCCCTCATTTTCCCTACGCCGCTCAGATTTGGCAGTCCATGTGGGCTGTCGAGACTGGGACGAATGTCGACGGAGTGATTGCCATCGACCCGGTCGCACTCAGCTTCATACTCGGCGCTGTCGGTCCGGTGACCCTGGCCGATGGTGAGCGCATCTCGAAGGACAACGTGGTCGAGCTGACCGAATCTACCGCCTACAAGCGTTTTCCAGAGGATCAGCTGGCGCGTAAGCAGTATCTGCAGGACATCGCGAATGCGGTGGTCGTAAAGATGACCGGCCCTGTCGAATCGCCGCGACGACTACTGGACGCGCTGGGTAAAGCAGTCAGTGAAAGGCGTATTGCAGTTTGGAGTGCGGTTCCCGCGGAGCAGAAGCTGCTAGAGGAGACGTCGCTCGCGCATACAATGCCCGAAGACTCTGCTCCTTTCGCCGCGGTGGTGATAAACAACCTGGGCGGTAATAAGCTGGACTACTATCTGCGATCGCAAATCGAATATGCGGCAGATCCTTGTCAGGGCGACACGAGAGCTTCTACCGTTACTGTCAAATTGGCGAACACCGTGCCTAATGAGCCACTGCCGGACTATGTGGCTGCGATGGCTGGACTTTCGCCAGATGTTCAGATTGCCGTGCCGCGGGGAACGAACATCACTTCGGTGCGTTTGTACGCAACTAAGGACGCGAAGTTGTCGGCGGCGATCTTGAACGGACAACGTGTGCCGGCAATTATTGGGTTGGAACGTGGCCATCCAGTTTTCGAAGTTCAAGTCATCATTCCGCCAGGGCAACCGGCTGACGTCAGCTTCCAGTTGTCGGAGCCTGTTCGGCCGGGAGCGCCCACAGTGCTGACTCAGCCAATGGTCGACACCGTCAATCCGAAGGTGCTGGTGCCTGCATGTGCGGGTTAGTCGAATTGAGCGCTTGGCAGACGAGTGATCCGCAGAGCCTGTCGAGGCCTTCACGAGAGGGGCAGTTGTGAAACTGCAAGACTTTGTGAAACTTATAAGGGCGCGCTGGATTGTTGTCAGCGCTACTATAGTTCTGGCGACTTTGGCAGCTGTCATTCTATCGCTGTTGACTACGCCCCTGTATCAAGCGTCAACGCGGCTTTTCGTGTCGACAAGGCCGGGATCTTCGCTGTCCGATCTATACCAAGGCAGCAATCTTTCGCAGCAGCGAGTGATCTCGTATGCAGAGCTGATCACGGGTGCAACGCTCGCTCAACGGACAATCGACAAACTTGGTTTAAATATGGAGTCGAGCGAGCTGCAAAGTAAGATAAAAGCGGAGGCAAAGCCGAATACTGTCCTGATAGATGTCCAAGTTCTTGACCAATCCGCCGTAAGGGCGCGGGATATCGCAAATGCTCTGTCCGACGAGTTCGTCGCAATGGTCAGCGAACTGGAAGCTCCAGACAAAGCATCTGCGCCGGATGTTCGTGTCGTCGTCGAACAGCGGGCGACGGTACCTGAGAGTCCGGTGGTCCCGAAAGTCCCACGCAACATTGCCATTGGGATGGGTCTAGGTGTCCTGCTGGGAGTGGGGCTTGCCGTAGTAAGAGATATGCTGGATAACACCGTCACCAGCCCAGAAACGATTGAACAGGTTGCGGGTGTAAGTCTGGTCGGCGCTATACCAATGGACAAGGAGCGCCGCAAGCAACCAGCAATCGCGTTCGACCGAGACAACACAGCAATTGCAGAGGCTTTCCGTAAACTAAGAACAAATTTGCAGTTCCTTGCAGTCGACAACCCACCTCGGGTGATTGTGGTGACAAGTTCAATGCCGCATGAGGGTAAGTCCACTACCGCGATAAATGTCGCTTTGGCCCTGGCCGAAGCAGAACACAGGGTTGTGCTTATCGACGGAGACATGCGACGTCCCACGTTGGCGAAATATTTGGATCTAGTCGGGACGGTCGGGTTTAGTACAGTGCTTAGCGGAGGGGCGTCCCTCGACGATGCGCTGCAAAAGACGCGATTTCCTGGATTGACCGTGCTGACATCGGGTGCGATTCCACCGAATCCGAGCGAACTTCTGGGTTCGCAATCTGCAAGGAGAGTGCTGTCTGAACTGAGGTCGCAGTTTGACTATGTAATCCTCGATTCCACACCTCTGCTAGCAGTAACGGACGCTGCCATACTGGCTGCCGGTGCGGACGGGGTGTTGATCATGACGAGGCACGGACAGACGAAGCGAGACCAGTTGGCACATGCGGTCGACAATCTACAAAGTGTCGGTGCACCACTTCTTGGAGCCGTCTTCACCATGATGCCAATTCGCGGCAGGTCGTCGTACGATTACAGCTACTCCTACTACGGCAGCGACACGCCCAAGTTGGTGTCGAATCAGCGGAACGAGATCGAGTCGAAGAAGGGAACGCTGGCGGAAGACTTTAAGAAGCGACCGTCTAAGGGCTCACTCGCTGAGGAGCGGGGCGTAGGCGAGCGATTTGCTAGATGAATGGGCAGGGCTTCGGGCATTTCGCGAACACGGGTGAGGGCCTACAGCAAGTAGCTGTGTCCCGTGACGTCCGCAGTTGAAGGGGGCAACAATGGCGCCGCGCGTATTAGTGACTGGTGATGCAGGTTTTATTGGTTTCCATGTCGCGAGGCGAATGCTCGCGGCGGGCGCCGTCGTCCTAGGGGTTGATGGGATGACGGACTACTACGACATCAACCTGAAGAAGCGTCGACTCGCTCAGCTCGGCCGAACGAGCTCCTATACGCACATCGACCTGATGCTCGAGGCCCGCGACGAATTTATTCAACAGGCGACAAAGTTTAGGCCCGATGTCATCATTCATCTGGCCGCTCAGGCGGGTGTGCGCTACAGCATCGAGCAACCGACTGCTTATCTAAGTTCCAACGTCGACGGCACATTCTCAGTTCTTGAAGCTGCCAAGGTCACGCGTACCTCGCATCTCTTGATCGCCTCGACATCATCTGTGTATGGCGGCAATCAGCATGTTCCGTTTGCTGAAGTGGACCGCACCGACTCGCCGGTGTCCCTATATGCAGCAACCAAAAAAGCAACAGAGGCTTTAGCGCACTCGTATTCTTCTCTTTATCGGCTGCCGACGACGGCATTTCGCTTTTTCACGGTATACGGACCTTGGGGCCGTCCCGACATGGCACTCTTCAAGTTCGTTGAGGCGATGCTTGCAGGCAAGCCCATCGACGTTTACGGGAACGGTAAGATGCGCCGAGACTTCACATACATCGATGATCTGGTGGGGGCTATTGAGAGGCTTATTGATCATCCTCCGACTGCAGGACTTGCCGTAGGGAAGTTTGATTCGGTAAGCCCGGTCGCTCCATTTCGGACGGTAAACATAGCCGGCGGAAAACCCACGGGGTTGATGGATTTTATTTCTGAAATCGAAGAGGCGTTGGCTATCAAAGCACAAATGAACTTTATGCCAATGCAAGACGGTGACATGGTCGAGACTTTCGCAGACGCCACATTACTGCGGGAGTTAATAGGGCAATTGAACGTCACACCACTAGCCGAGGGCGTTCGCAATTTTATTGACTGGTTCCAGGAATACCGCGCCGGAGCTGGCGACGTTTAGGTGGCTCGCAACTAATTGCGGCAGTAGAATTAGCTCACGGCTTCCCGGCAACTGCGATAAGTTCCACCATGCGAGACGCAGAGGTTGCGCGCCGAGCCGTCCCCAGCAGGGTGAAATAAGGACTACCGTCTACTAGCATGTCCAGACGGCCAAAGACAGGAAGCGTCTATAGGGCGGATTGATGGTTACACCGGGGATTGGCAATATCAATGAGAAGGCGCGCCATGCGGCGGTCTGGTCTTTATTGACCGAGGTTCTCGCACGCATTATTACACCTGTAACGCAACTTATTCTGGCGCGACTCCTCGCGCCCGAAGCGTTTGGCGTGGTCGCGACCATTCTAGTGATCACCAGCTTCGGCGAAATGCTTGCGGATTCAGGTTTTCAGAAATTTCTGATACAACGGCCAATTGCAGACAAAAAGTCTTTGAATGACTACGCAAATGTCGCCTTCTGGACAAGTTTGGCCATCGCAATTCTGCTGGTTGGCTTGATCGCTGTGTCAAGCGACAAGTTGGCCGCGTTTGCAGGAAATCCTGGACTCGGATTTCCGTTGCTTATAGCAGCGACATCGTTGCCGTTGACCGTCGGGGTCAGCACTCAAATGGCACTATTTCATCGCGCTCTCGAGTATAAAAAGTTGCTTCCAATTCGTGTCGGCGCGGCACTTACCACACTCATCGTCGCGGTACCAATGGCGAGCCTGAATTGCGGATACTGGTCGCTTATTGCAGGAATTCTCGCGAGCACTTTGGTGCAAGCAGTCGCGCTCACGGTCATCTCTTCCTGGAAGCCGCAAATGCGGTACTCGTTCACCACGTTGCGACAAATGTTCTCGTTGAGTGGATGGTCCTTACTTGAAGCGATCTCAATCTGGTTGAATGGATCCGCAATAGTATTCATTGTGGGTCGCCTCCTAGGATCGCACGAACTCGGCCTGTTTCGGCAACCGCTGCTGTTGGTCGTATCTATGTTCGCGGTAGTAACGGCCGCAACGACGCCGGTGCTGTTTTCGTCACTATCTCGACTTCAGTCAGACCCGCCGGCCTTCCGTGCTTTCTTCTTTACGTTTCAATTTTATGTCTCACTACTAGTCTTACCGATTGGGGTTGGCGCATTCTTCTTCCGCGACTTCCTAACCGTGTTTCTCTTCGGTAGTGATTGGTCTGACGGCGCATTGATGTTCGGAGTCGCGAGCTTGTCAATGGGCTTGCTGATCGTGTTGTCACACTTTTGTAGTGAGATTTTTCGGTCGATAGGCCGTCCACAGGTTTCCTTATTTTCTCAGATCGTTTATCTTGCGGTAATGATTCCGGTTATTTATTACGCCGCAACTCGCGGATTCACGACGCTAGTAATCGTCAGCGGAATAGTAAGGATCGTGCAGGTTGCGATCAACCAGGTACTCACTTACATCGTTGTACGTATCAGCTTTTGGCAGGTACTTGGTAACCTGTATCCGCCCCTGATCGCCGTTTCGATAATGGGAGTATTCGCTGCTTGGCTGGGCCCGATTAGTCGCGCTAGTTGGGCATTATCTGTGTCAGCAATAGCAATCTGCGCTGCGATTTACATAGGCGTCTGTCTATGCTTCCCGCGAACTAGGTCGGTTATCTTTCGGGCTTTGGGTTATGTCCGAGCGCGCGTTAGTTCAACATGAAGACGCTCCGGTTTAGCTGCGGGGCGGTCACTAAAGAGGCGGTGACGCAATGAAGGTACTAATGGTTAGTACTACAGGCGTGAGGAAGGATGGGATTACAGCCTGGATGTTGCACACGTTCGGCGCCACGCAGATGCCGGGGCTATCAGGGATAGACACGGTTGGGTACACAGGCGTGGAGCCGTCGCTGGTTGAAGAGCTTGCAGCATCAGGCTTTCAAACGCACATTTTGCCTAACAGGAAAGCCCACCCCATCGCGTATATGCGAGCTCTCCGCCGGCTGATGCGGACGAAGGCGTACGACATTATCCACGTCAATGGAAATAGCGGAACGGCTGCAATCGAACTATTGTGCAGCCTTGGCGTAGGGGTAAGAGCACGGGTGGTACATTCGCACAATACTCAAGGCATGTATCCGGCATACGACAGAATTCTGAGGCCGGCCATGAATCGTTTATGTACAGATCGTATCGCGTGCGGTCATGAGGCTGGTAAGTGGCTGTTCGCGGATGATGAGTTCACAATTGTTCGGAACTGCCGTAATTTCGCTCAATATGCTTTTAGTTTAGAAGCAAGGAAGCGCGCACGACAGGAGCTTGGGTTGGTGGACGACGACGTCGCTATTGGTCACGTTGGTTACTTCCATGAGCCGAAGAACCATAGCTTTCTTCTCGCAGCCTTTGCGTTTGCTTCAGAGCAAAATGATCGGTTACGTCTTTTCTTAATCGGAGAAGGCGAGCTGCGCGATGAGATCGAGGCGGACGTTCACCAACGAGGACTCGACGGTAAAGTCACTTTCCTAGGCCGGTCTTCGCGCGTATCCGAGTACCTAAGCGCCTTCGACCTGGCGGTACTGCCTTCGTTATACGAAGGTCTCCCAACCGTGGCGATAGAGTGGCAGATTTCTGGATTGCCTGCTCTTATTAGTGCGAATGTAACGAAAGAATGCGGTGTCACGGAACTCGTTGAGTTTCTACCGATCACCGATGTCGCGATGTGGGCCAGTCGTATGGCAAGGGCTGAACACACCGATCGGCGCGCTGCCTCGCGCGAGGCGCAGCGCGCACTACGAGCTGCAGGTTACGACGTCGCCGAGTCCGCCGCGAGACTTGGCAGCCTTTATGCGGCAATTGGCGAGCGAGCGGGGCTGATGTGACAAGCATAGAACCGGCTTCGATGTGTGGGCGGGACCTGATATTTGTCAGCAACATGCTCGCAGTCGGCGGAGCGGAACGCGTGCTGTGCCTTCTGGCAAATGAGCTATCGGCACAAGGCCGGCGCGTGGGTGTTCTGTCATTTCATCGGCGTGATAACGAGTATTGGCTCGACCCGTCTGTCGCAAAGCTCTATAGCGAAGTCGCTGCCGGTTCAACGCTTGCACGTCTTCGACGTATCCGATGGATTCGCGATGTGATAGCGGAGAACCCTAATGCAGTGGTTATAGCATTCCAGTATTTTGTCAATATTGAGACAGTTGTGGCCTGCTTGGGTCTCAAGAATAGCGTTGTTGTCTCTGAACGCAACGACCCGGCCCGGGTTGGAAACGGCTTTCCGCAGGATATAATCAGGAAACTGGCTTATTTGAAAGCAAAAACGTTAGTATGTCAGACGTACGAGGCAGCGGACTACTTCTCAGACGCTATTGCAAAGACAGTAATTCCGAATCCTATTGATCCGAATCTTCCGGCTCTGGCGCGGACGCCTCGAAGAAATACCGTTATCACTTTTTGCCGTCTTGAGCCGCAAAAAAATCTCCCGTTACTAATCCGTGCCTTCAAAGAGTTTCAGACGTATCATCCGGAATATTCGTTGGAAATCTACGGCGAGGGAAGTGAACGCGCTGCTTTATTTGATTTGATTGATTCCCTTGGTTTGGCTGGTGTCGCTACAGTGAACGAAGCTCGCAGCGATATTCATATCGTGGCCAAGGAGTGTGCGATGTTTGTGCTGCCGTCAGACTATGAGGGATTCTCCAACTCGATGATCGAAGCGATGGCTCTTGGAGTGCCGACCATTTGCACCGACTGTTCCGGAGGTGGCGCGAGGATGGTCATCGATAACGGCCGTAACGGTCTTTTGGTGCCAGTCGGTGACGTGCGTGCGTTAGCCAAAGCTATGTCTCGAATCGCGGAGGACGAAGAATTTGCCAAGCGCGTTGCAGGCGCTGGCGCGGAATTGCGCGATGAACTGTCGGTTCGCACGATTGCGGCACAGTGGGATCGACTGGGACGCGAAGAAGCGCGGGGTGTCAATTGACGGACTACTACGGGCTAAAAGACAGAATGCTTTCCGTCAGGTTCGCAGATGTTTCAATCGCCAGCTACATAGTGTTGAGTGTCGTTTATGACGACGGCTCAACTCCCGCCAAGGTGGCGCGTGTACTCCTGGTTGCTTCTGCTGTCTTCGAGAGTACGGTCAAACCGCTAAGAGCTAATTTGGTGCAGCTTTGGCAGGCATTGTTTGTTATTTACAGTGCGACGTCGATTTTCTGGGCCTTCTCTGGCGATCGCGCTCAGCAGATGGCGTTGACACTTCTGATAAATGCAGTATGCATCGTATCTTTGGTCTATCTTGTGGAGGGGGATCCCGCAAGACTGCGTCTATCGCTGGTTTGCTTTATGATTGCACCAATTGTGCTGATGGCAAGGATCGCAGTTGATAATGGACTGTTTGTGTTTATTACTGCTCGAGAAGCTGGTGACACGAACGCAAATATCATCGGAATGACCGCGGCATTCGGCTTTGGCTTGGCTTACATGAGTTGGAGCCAATCAGCGCTTGTGAGCCGGTGGTTTGCTGGTGTGGCTCTGGCCGGTAATATCGCTGTGGCCGCACTCTCGGCGTCGAGAAAGGCCGTCATCATGGTCGCTCTCATAGTGCTCTTGTTTTCCTTACTGAACAGCAGCTTTCGCGGGCTAAGGCGCGTTCTCCGCATAGTGACTGCAGGAGTGCTAGGCGTGGCGGGGTATTTCCTCCTGATGAATTTCGCACCTCTGTATGACCTTGTTGGTCACCGAATGGAGACCATGATGAATGGCTTTCTTAGCTCGGGGGAGGTCGACGCGAGCACTTCTACGAGATTTTCCCTAATTGAACGCGGTGTTGGGTGGTTCCGCGAGGCTCCGTGGATAGGGCATGGTGTCGATAATTTTCGCGCCTTGATGGCAATGTACTATCCGCGAGAATTTTCTTATTATGCTCACAACAACTTCGTCGAGCTTTTGGTTAATGGTGGCGTAGTTGGCCTTGTTGCCTTCTACTGGCTCTATGTTGTTATCATTGTGCGGGGCTTTAAGCTGCGTTCAGCATTTAATTCGACACAGTCCATGATTCTCACCTTGATGGTGACGCTCATTCTTATCGAATATGGTGCAATTGATTATTACAGCCGGATATTCATGGCTTTTGTCGGGCTCGCGTGGGTGGCCCTCTGCACGGACACCGGTCGAGAAAATTTTGGCACTGCGGGAATTGGAGGAACTATTTCTCACCCGAGTGTCGCCCTTGATGTCTCCGCCGCCAGCCAGCGAGCCAGTCGCGGTCAATCGGCGCATGAGGCTTCTGAAGGAAGGCTAGCCAAGTGACTAGGTTGAAGCGAGTCGGAGTTGTCTACGATGGGTCTTACTACACGTTCAGGTGGCTGAAGTCGTTGTTGTGGGCCAAAGACGAGTTTCGTAAACTGGGTGTTGAAATCAGCTTTCTTGGTGCGCTCCAGTACCTGCCGATCAAAGGTAATCGCGTTCCATCCGGGCACTCCATACGCCTGAAGAAACTTGATGCACTTTTCGTTGCACATCATCACAGTCATGCCGCCGGTATAGGGGGTTTATCTCCCGACAAACTTTCAAACATTCTCGAAGATCTCGGTAGTGCCTGCAATACGCTGGTTTGGCTAGATTCAGCCGATAGCACAGGTACGTGCCGTTTCGATGTTCTGCCGTATGTAGCGTTGTACTTCAAAAAGCAGATATTGCGCGACAAAGAACGGTACGTGCGGCCGCTGTGGGGCGGCCGATTGTATTGCGACTATTACCATGATCAGTACGGGATTGAAGATGACGATATATCGCGTGAGCAATTTGCAGTCTTAGATCGCGAGTACCTTGGTAAACTTCGCGTTTCTTGGAATGTCGGGCTTGGTGACCTTTTTTCAAATAGCAAGTATTACTCGTACCTCTCGGCACGAATGGCACAACCTGCTGTGAAGAGCGCAGCGGCGCCGCGTTCGATGGACGTTCACTTCCGGGGTAGCGCTTGGTCTAGTGCGGCCGGATGGCAAAGGTCGAAGGCGCGCGAGTTGTTAGCTGTTCGGCGTGACCTGTCCTATCCCGATCTCGACTCTAAGGTCTCCTACAGGCGGTACATCCGAGAAATGCAGCAGTCTAAATTGGTCGTCAGTCCGTACGGCTGGGGGGAAATATGCGGTCGCGATTTCGAGGCGATGGCATGCGGCGCGCTTCTAGTAAAGCCATCGATGGAACATCTGGAGACGTTTCCGAACCTTTACAAGCCATACGAAACTTACGTTCCCATCGATTGGGACTTCAGTAATTTTGATGATCAGTTGACGTCCGCGCTGTCTAATGAGAAAACGCGCACAGCTATAGCGGAAAACGCCCAAAGAAGTTTTTGCAGAGCTCGTTCCGATGACGCGGGCCGCGAGGCGTTCGCCCACCATATTGTGCGTAACCTAGGCTGGTTGTGAGTGACACGCGCCGGCAGCTGGCGGAAAGAAGCAGCCGCCGCGCTGCTGACTCTGGTGTTCGACCTGCCCCGAGGTGACCAGGGACAGCGCCACCAACATTCCGAGCACCCGGTAGTAGAGCAACGCCTCGGCCACCGCGATCGCGCGCCGAGTCGGCGGTGAACTGGCCGCGGCGGCACACAATGCCGCAGAAACAGAACTGAACAAGGCTATACAGCTTGGATGCCAAGTTTTTCGCTTCGGTTGACGTGAACCAACGGCCTCAATCTGTATGTCCCGTTGCTTCAGTCCGGTATCCGTGCGTGAAGGTCATGCCAACCTGGGTACAGTCCGGACGCTCGCAACATCTGTCGCGGCAGCCACTTACGCCCGAGGCCGAAGTCGCCGAAGACATGATGCTTTCTTACTATACGACGATATTTGCGCAATACAGCATCTAGACTAATCCATTGTTGCTCCGGCAAATCTTTGCCAAATAGGCCGGAGGCGCCGAAGGAAAATCTGTGCTTCACTTCGATTCCTTCTCGGGGGGGAACTGGAATTTTTTGAAATGGGACCGTCTGTTGCTGCACGAGCTGAAATTCAGAGTATCCGAGCGACGCAATAAATCTGACTTCTCTTTCGAATTTCGAGAAATCGTGCTTTTCGGCTTCCACTGATATGTACTCTGGTTTCGCTGTACTGGCCAAGGCCTCGATGCAAAGCATGTCGGCTCCCTCGATATCAATCTTTATAAAGTACGGTACGCCGTAAGTTTGATATAGTTCAATTGGCGTCACGAAATGGACCTCAATTTCATCAAAATCGACGCCCATATTCGTATTTCGCGCAGCCCAATCAGGTGATATTGTTCCGAATACTGACTTCTCGAAACGGTAGAATATTCCAGAACCCGCTTTCTCGGCGACCGCAGCTTGTACTAGACGAAACCGACCGTCGGATATTTCCTTCGCGAAAGTCCTCCTTAGATCTCTGCAGAGGTCTGGATTGGCCTCGACCCCTACAACGTTGAAGCCCTTCTTCAGATAAAAGGCAGTGTCCTCACCAGTGTGGACACCTACATCAAAAATTAGACCCGCTTGTCGCGCCGGAATATTTTCCACTTCCCCCCCTTGTTTGCGTCCGTTCTTGATCGAAAGAACCGTCGAATCGCAAGGTCTTCCGTTGCGCGATGGCGAGATGGAAAGAAGTGAACATCTCAGTTGGGCGCATACGGCACGATAGTCCAATCTCGCCGTGGGCGCTGAGGACTACAAGATTCGGTCGGGGAGCGTTCGTCTTGATGCGTCCATCGCTCTGTCGGATCACCCTCTACCTCTGCGGTCTTTGTGTCATCGGGCATCTACGAGCAGGCATTGGCCGCGTTTGCGCTTGTACGCAACAGCGGAGCGCGTCATGTCAGGGGCTCCAATATTAGCTATCGCGATTAGCTATGGCGCTATTCGAGTCGTGAATCGATGTTGTTTTGGTTCGGCAGCGTATTCAAGGTCGGCCGGGGCTCGAGACCCGAGTCGGTAGGTTGGACCTCCACGACTTTTCGCCAGTTGCGGCGGGTTCTTTGCTTCGCTACTAGTGCGAGGAGCTTGAACGGTTCGACCAAGTACCTATGTGCTAGCCGCTTAGGCTGAGTTCCCAACCTCCATAGCCATTCCAAGCCGATTCGCCCGAGCCATCTAGGGGAGAGGCGTGACGTTCCTGCGATGTAATCAATGGCGCCGCCGACTGTCGCGTAGGTGGCCGCCGGCAATTGGTCCATGTTAGACAGCAGGAAATGCTCTTGCCTCGGCATTCCAAGACCGACCAATACTATATCTGGGCCAAAATCTCTGATCTTTGTGACGGCACTCGTATGACTAATGAAACCGTTCACGCCGTCGATCGTCCAATTCGGAAGCATGCAGCGAAGGGTCTCGACAGCACGCGCATTCGATTCTTCCGTCGCGCCAAATAGATACAATCTACGCGCGCTGTGGATCGTTCGTAGAGCGTCTATCCAGTCGGTCGAGCCAATCCGGTATTTTGCAGGGAGCCTCGAATGGGATGAACGCGAGGCAAGCCAAAGTATTGGTGCTCCGTCAATTACAACCCAATCGGCGTGTCGGTATAGTTCAGCAAACCTCGTGTCGGTTTGATGCAGGTAGGCGCTATGCATGTTGTGGTTAAGCAGAAAGCTCATACCTTGAGATTCGGTGATTACACGGGCCACATCAGGTGCGGTGAGCGGTGTGACCGTGATGTCCAAGTGCTTCAGGACGATGCGTTCGCACCTCAACGGTGGGTGACACTGATGCTCGTCATCGCCGACGTCGTTCATTCCGCCCCTCTCCGTCTGAGTGGTCAGCAAGCTGGCTGCGCGCGACCCGGTGCCGTGTCTCTTAGCGTCAACTGATTCGCGCCTTCGTCCCCCTCATGCACGGCTGACGGGTCAAGGACTTTCAACTGCCTGTCGCAAAAGGCGGAGCCTGCGAACGTCAGCGTGGGCTTTCACGGCCGCCCGATTCCGCGATACTTCCATCCGGCCTCGCGCCATGCTCGAGGATCAAGGCAATTTCGGCCGTCGATTACCGAGCGGCTGCGAACCAGCGTTCCTAGTTCACCAGGGTCTAACCCGACGAATTGTTGCCACTCGGTTAGAATTAACACCACATCAACTCCAGTGCAAGCTGTCGGTACGTCTTGCGCGTACTGGAGAGTCGGGAACAACTGCCGAGCGTTGTCCATGGCCTGCGGGTCATATACCGTTACTGCGGCTCCCTGCAGCTGAATTTGCCCGGCAATGTTGAGTGCCGGCGAATCGCGCACATCGTCAGAATCAGGCTTGAAGGCGGCCCCGAGCACTCCGATCCGAGTGCCAATGAAGGATCCGCCAGCGGCCTCTCGTGCGAGGTCCACCATCTTGTTTCGTCGGCGCATATTTATACCGTCGACTTCCCGCAAAAGCGAAAATGCTTGTCCGGCGCCTAGTTCGCCTGCCATCGCGATGAAGGCACGTATGTCTTTAGGCAGGCAGCCGCCTCCAAAACCAATTCCGGCGTTGAGGAAGCGGCGCCCAATCCGTGCGTCGTGACCGATCGCATCCGCAAGCATCGACACATCGGCCCCCGTGGCTTCGCATACCTCCGCGATCGAGTTTATGAACGAGATTTTTGTCGCCAAGAAGGCGTTGGCCGCCGTCTTGACCAGTTCAGCCGTTGCTAAATCTGTAACAAGAAAGGGAGTATCTGCGGTTAGCTGTGTCGCGTATACTTCGCGGGCAGCGGCCTCGGCGTAGGCTCCGCGTCCGCTCTCCAGCCCCAGTACAATTCGGTCTGGATGAAGAGTATCGGCGACAGCGAAGCCTTCTCGCAGGAATTCCGGATTCCACGCGAGTTCAACCTGTTCGGACGCAGGTGCGAGACTGCGCATGCGGGCTGCTAGGCGGGCGGCGGTACCTGCTGGAACTGTTGATTTTCCCAAAATCGCAGCGGGTCTCGTTAGCAGGGGGGCCAGAGATTCTATGACTGCATCGACGTAACGCAAATCGGCCGCGAGTTCCCCATGCTTTTGTGGTGTCCCTACCGCAATGAAGTGGACGTTTGCGAAATCAGCGGCCTCTTCGTAGGACGTTGTGAACCTGAGGCTGCCTGAATTTAGGTTCCGGCGGAGCACTGCTGGCAAACCCGGTTCATAAAAAGGCAACTCGCCCGCGGCTAGTTTGGCGAGTTTTGCTTCATCGACGTCTACGCCGAGCACCTCGTGACCCAACTCAGCCATGCACGCGGCGTGCGTAGCGCCCAAGTAACCCGTACCGAAGACAGCGATTCGCCGACCCACCCCTAGCCCCTCCACATTTCGTCTGCGCGCATAGTAGCCCGCTAGCCTAACGGCCGCCGTTGGACACCGTGCAACAACGCGAGGGGAGTCGCGCTCGCTTTCGGGGGTTGTGGCTGGGGAGTGAACTGGGTCGGCGGACGTCGCTAAGAAAATGAGTGTCCGTTCGGCCTTGCGCGCATTTCATCTAATGCGAGGCTGTGATCCGGCGTCATTATCGGTGGTTCAAAGCGCGGAGGAGCCGAGTTGCACGGACACTCGAATTTGCTGAGTTTCGATTGTGTCGGTCGATGTGTTCCTTTAGCTGACATCGATGGCCTCGGTCGATGGGTCCGCGTCAATCCTTGCGGGCCGTTGACAGCAGCAGATTGAGGTGAACTTGCTGTCGGTGCGATTTGATAGGTGGAGCCCGGAAATGTATTCGCATCTGCGATTCGCCGCATAGCGCCGGAGCCTGGGTGTCCTACGTCTGCGACCAGCCCACGATCCACCCTTTTGCGGCGGTGACGGTGGAGTCGCATCCGATAAGTGGGTGCCGCCATGGATCGAAACCAGCGCTTCGAGCGCGTTTGCCGTTAGGGCTCCTCCTCGATGCCCGCGCGCATATTATCCGGACTAGCTCGCGGCGGTCGACCTCGTATGGGCCAGGGCGGAGTTGGCGGAGGTTGCAGGTGGGGCAAACGGAGCGGTGCTTTGTTTTACGAAGCGATCCCTCGTTCCGAACTCGAACTTGCAGCGTGGGAAATCAAAGTCGCGGCGAGCTATTCTGGGCGAGCGCGATTGGGGGAGCCATGCTGAACATCTTGTTCGTTTGCACTGGGAATGTATGCCGGTCGCCGACCGCTGAGCGCCTTGTTTGTGCCGGCGCGATTGAACGGAAAATTGACGGCGTTTCGGCCTCCAGTGCGGGGCTCAGAGCCGTCGTGGGTCATCCAATGCACCCGACTGCTGCGCTCGTGCTGGAGAGTCTTGGTGGGGACGCGTCCAACTTCGCGGCGCGTCAGTTCACTCCGGCAATTGGTGCCAACGCAGACCTGGTTCTGACCATGACAATTGCACAGCGTGACGATGTCCTCGAGCGTGCCCCGCGACTGCTGCGCCGGACATTCTCGCTCGCGGAAGCGGCCTGGCTGGCCTCTGCAAATGATTGCGCCAGGGTGGAAGACTTATCGGAGATGCGGTTTATGACTGGGGCCGCGGCCCTCGCTGAAGTCGACGATCCGATAGGCCAAAATGCAGACGTCTTCGAGAGGGTGGGCGCCCAGATCGCCGATCTGCTGCGTCCCGTGTTAGCGCTGTTGCAACGTTCTCAGGCGTTGTGAGAGCGACCAATCGGACTGACACGAAGCCTCGGCCGTTGTGCTTGCGACGTAGATCGTCGTCGGTGTAAACGCCATATGAACCCTGCCGCGCCAGGTAAACTTCGTGAGCGAACTCGCTGTTCGTGTTGAGAAACGATTGACGCTTAGGATAAAGTTCCAGCGCACAGGGGGTAACATGCGGGGGGAAGCATGACAGCAGTTAATGATCGGCTAGATGTCGCAGCAAATATCGTCCCGATACCGACGAAGGTGCCGGCCTGGCAGCGGGGGTATGCTCGCCGGCTCTTCTTTGTCGATGTACTAGGTGTCTTCGGGGCGGTCGGACTTGCGCAGTGGTTGCGCTTTGGTGCGCTCACTGGGGATGTATCGACATCGACGTTCAAGAATCTTGATTACGCGTTGGTGTCTGGAGTCATCGCAGCGGTCTGGATCGCGGCGCTGGCCATCAATCACTCGCGCTCAACCCGGGTTATCGGGTCCGGCGCAGAGGAGTACCGCCGGGTTTTGCTGGCCACCCTCGCGGTGTTTGGTGGCGTTGCGATCATCTCGATGCTGTTCAAGCTTGAGATCGCGCGTGGCTACCTGATGATCGCGCTACCGGTCGGCATCATTGTCCTCACCCTCCTGCGGTGGGTCGCCCGACAGATTGTCGTCAGGGTTCGACAGAAGTACGGCCGCTGCATTACCCGAGTGCTCGTGGTTGGTAGTCCGTCGGCAGTTCGCGACCTCACGACCTCGCTCCATCGCGAATCCCGCTCAGAGTACGAAGTTGTGGGCGCATGCATCCCCGGCCCGTTGCCGCGGAAAAAGATCGATGTTCCGGGCGTCGGCGCGATCCCCACCTTCGGCGACGAAAGCAACGTCGTCGGGGCGGTCACCGCGACAAACAGCCACGCCGTCGCCGTTACTGCTACTGAGCGCCTCGATGGGCGCGGTATCCGCGACCTGTCCTGGGAACTCGAGAAGCTCGAGATCGACCTGCTCGTTGCACCCGGTGTCGTCGATATCGCCGGCCCCCGCCTGCAGATGCGACCCGTCGCAGGCCTCCCACTTATCCACGTGGAGAAGCCGCAATACCACGGCGCCAAGCGCTTCCAGAAGCGACTGTTTGACGTTCTGTTCTCGGGCTCTGTGCTGCTTTTCGGCCTGCCAGTCCTTCTCGTTGTCGGCTTGGCCGTCAAGCTCACCAGCAGGGGACCGGTCTTCTATCGCCAGGAGCGCATTGGTCTCGACGGACACCCCTTCGAGATGATCAAGTTCCGCACGATGATTGTCGACGCGGACAAGATGGTCGACAAACTCGCCGCTATGAATGAGAGCGAAGGCGGCGTGCTCTTCAAGATCCGTGATGATCCACGAGTCACGCGAGTCGGCCGCATCTTGCGCAAATACAGCATCGACGAGCTGCCTCAGTTCATCAACGTTCTCAAGCGGGACATGAGCGTCGTTGGCCCTCGGCCCCCGTTGGCCAAAGAGGTCAAGTCGTACGACGATTACGCCAAGCGCCGCCTGCTCGTTCGCCCCGGTATCACGGGCCTCTGGCAGGTCAGCGGTCGATCAGACCTCTCCTGGGAGGACTCCGTCCGTCTCGACCTCTTCTACGTCGAGAACTGGTCGATGATCTCCGACCTGATCATCGCGTTCAAGACCGTCAAGGCGATGCTCGGCCATTCCGGCGCTTACTGATTGCCGGCTGGCCAGCAACGCCGGCTGCCGTGCATAACCCCGGGGTCCGCCGCCGGAGATGATTTAGCCCATTGAGCGTCCACGTGGCTGCACATCAGCGGTCGAACCACCGTGCCAACAGGCTGTCCAGCCATGAGCGACTTCTGTTGGCGCGCAACTGGTAACGCGGACACTCGCAGAGCGAACAATCCGTCCCAGCCCGATAGTGTTCATGGGCCGAACCTTCATGCCCGCAACGACAGATTTCCGTAAGCATTAGGGTCAACATACGCCGCAGGGTAGTTGCTTCGGGCAAATACTGAGAATTTCCTGAGTAGCGTGTCGCAGGGCTCGAGTGGCACCGGATTGACCGGCACCCACCGACATCACTGAGTACAGTCCTCCCGTGGGTTATCCCGAGAACGTGCTGGCCAGAGACGAACAGGTCGTCCTGCATCGCCATCCGCACTGGGGGCGTCTCCTCGTGCCGGCGCTCGTGCTCATCCTGGCGAGTGCTGCGGCCGCGTTCATTTCCGGCTACGTCAATACTCTTACCTGGGAGCCCAGCGCCAAGAGGATCGTCTTTCTCGTCATCACCGCCGTCTGGCTCATCTTGATCGGCTGGCTCTCGGTGTGGCCTTTCCTGAACTGGTGGACCACCCACTTCGTCATCACCGACCGTCGCGTCATGTACCGCCACGGCCTGATCACCCGCTCGGGCATTGACATCCCGCTGGCCCGCATCAACAGCGTCGAGTTCCGGCACGGCCTGCTCGACCGCATCCTGCGCACCGGCACGCTGATCATCGAATCCGCCTCGCAAGATCCGTTGGAGTTCCAGGACATCCCGCAGGTCGAACGCGTGCATTCCCTGCTCTACCACGAGGTGTTCGACACGCTCGGCACCGAGGAGTCCCCGAGCTGAGGCGCTGCGCGCCGCCCATCTCTGCAATACCGTTCACCGCATGGGGGAGAAGCGACGCTCCGGCGTGCGAGCCGGGCCGCTACCCGCCGCTGTCTACGCCCTGATCGCAGTGCTCTTCCTCAACGGCGCCACCGGCACCCTGTTCTTCGCCCACGCCCGCCCCGACCCGCTCGCCACGGTCGACGCCATCGTCGTCCTCGGCGGTGAGCACGACGGCCGTGAAGCCTACGGGCTCAAGCTCGCCGGGCAGGGCTATGCGCCCACCGTGCTGATGTCCGACCCCTACGGACCCCGCGACCCGGTGATGAAGCGCTACTGCCGGCGCCAGGCCGACATCGAGGTCATCTGTCGGCCGCCCGTACCGAGCACCACCCGCGGAGAGGCGCTGATGACCCGCGCCCTCGCCGAGCAGCGCGGCTGGCGTTCGGTGATCGTGATCAGTTGGCGCTACCACCTGCCCCGCGCCCGCCGGATCTTCGACGTGTGCTTCGGGGCGCCCGACCGCAGCGTGATCATGCGCGACGTACCCCGCACCTACCGATTCTCGGTGGCGCAGTGGCAGTACACATTCCTGTATCAGTACGGCGGCTTCGTCAAAGCGGAAGTCCAGGGCTCCTGCGATTCGGCTACGTGAGTTTCCGATACAGCGTCGCCCCGCCCCGCACCGCGAGATAACCCAACAACGCGAACGTCACCCCGACCGCGCAGTACATCCCCACCTTCCTGGCGGCCGACACCGTGCTGCGCACCGGCACGTCCCCACCCACCCACATCGGGGCTGCCAGCGCGAAAGCCACCATGCTCGCCGCCGACCCCAGCACCCCGTACCCAATCACAGCCGTCACCCGTGGCGAAACATGCTGTGCTGACATCATTCCCGCGAGACCGCACACCACGGCCGTCGCCGTCACCAACCGCGCCGACGACGGCCGGCGCAGCAGCAGCGCCCCGATCGTCGACCCCACCGCGCCGCCGAGCGCGACCAGCACCCACGTCATCGCGCCGCCACCCGCGCCGCCAACAGCCCGCACAGCAGGCCCGCGAGTGCGGCGGCCGGTACGCCGATCAGGAACGCGATCGACAGCTTGGGCGGCTGACTGATGGTCAACACCGACCACGCGCTGAGACTCGCTGCGCTGGCGCACAATCCGAACAACGCCGCCCGCACCGTCGACATGGCTCCGCTCGCGACGATGAAGCCGGCCACCGCGAATGCGACCGCCGCTGTCACCGTCGTCGAGACCCACAGTTGCTTCGGCTGCGGCCATGCGGTCGCCACCGCATACCGCAGGAGCGCTCCCGCGGTCCCACCGATCACGAACGCGACGGTGGGGGTGCGCGCATCACGATGTCGAGCCGGCACCCGCCAAGGCTAGCGTCACCGATGCGTTCAAGTGCTTCGGCAACCACTGACGCGGATGTCAGATACCGTTGTATCGTGACCGGCTCTCTGAAGCGTTTTGACGAGTGGCTCAACCGCGAGCTCGAGCAGTGCGCGCGCGACGCCGGTGAAGACGTGAACACGTATGTCGCTCGCGCGGTGGCGTCGAAGATGGTGGCCGACCGACGGCTGGCCGAGAGTGCCGCCGTCGCTAGCCTGATGGAGCATCTGTCCGACTCCGGGGTGTTCGCCGGCACCGACATGCCCAGCGTGTCCACCGTGATCGCCGACCCCGACCGGCTGCGCGCCCTGTACGCCACCGGGCTGTTGGACTCGCCGCCCGACGAGTTGTACGACCGCATCACCCGAGCGGCGGCAGACGCGCTGGACGCACCGCACGCAATGGTGTCGTTGGTCGATGTGGACCGGCAATTCTTCAAAAGTGCCACCGGCAAGGATCTCGATAAGCCGGAGGAAAGGCAGACGCCACTCGATCGCTCGCTCTGCCAATATGCGGTAGCTAACGGCGAAGCCCTGGTGCTCGAAGACGCCCGCCTCGACCCGGTGTTCCAGCACCACCCCGCGGTCCAGGACGGCACCGTCGTGGCCTACCTCGGCATCCCGTTGACCGACCATGACGGCAATTCCATCGGCACGCTGTGCGTCTACGACGACAAGCCGCGCCTGTGGGGCACCGGGCACGTGCAGGTGCTGAGCGATCTCGCCGGTATCGCCGCCGAACGCATCTTCGGGCCGGGCAACAGCCAAGCCCGCTAGTCCCCGCTGGTCAGCTATCCCGGCTACCGGCGCGCACCGTCGCTGCTCGGCAAATTGCCACTCGCTGATGGCGATATGACTGCGAGCAACACCCAGCACACCTAGAGTTGGCTCCGAGAAGTGTTTCCGGGGGGCCACTCATGCAGTTGGATACGACGCGATCGGTAGACGCGCCGAGCTTGCGTGCGACTACCCCGCATCTGCGCGCCGCCACTGCGCCCTTCGCGCTTGCCACGCCGTCCCTGCGGCAGCGCGTCACCGACTATCTGCGCAATGAAGGCGGCTACGTTGCGCTGACCGTGACGCTGGATGTGTGGGCGGGGTTCTGGTCGGTGATGTTCGCGCACTGGGCGCTCGACCGTAACGATGCGCTGGGCGTCCTGCCCTACACGTGGCTGTTCATCCCGTTCCTGGTCGTACTGATGGCCGGCCGACGGCTGTACAAGCGCAAACTGGGCGATCGCTTCCTCGACGAGTTCGAACCGGTCGAGACCTCGGTCGCCGTCGCTGCCCTGCTGGCGCTGGCGATCATCATGTACGCCGTGCCGGCGTGGGCGCCGGGCACCGTCGTTCCCGAGTACATCCGCCCCAGCGACATCATGGTGCACATCTGGATGTACGCCGCCGTCCTGGTTCCCGGGGTTCGCTTCACTCGATCCCTGGCGCAGCGCTACCTGCGCCGCAGGTTCCGTTTCGGCAAGCCCGCGATCGTCGTCGGCGCCGGACCGATCGCCCACCAGATCATCACCCGGATGACTCAAGTGCCCGATTACGGATTGCGCCCGGTCGGCATCATCGACGACACACGACCGGCCAACATCGAGGCTGAAGGCATTCCATACCTGGGCACCACCGATAACCTCGAGCGCGCCGTCGTGCAGACCAAAGCAGAGAAATTGATCATTGCGCACTCCACGGTGGCCGACGAGAAGCTCGCGACACTTGCGCAGCGCGCCCACCACCTCGGCATGACGGTGCGAGTGGTGCCCCGGATGATGGACGTCGTCGGCGTCGGCGCGACCATCGAGCACATGGGCGGCATCCCGCTGATGACGCTCTCCCACGCCGACCCGACCGGGTTCCAGTTCGCGCTCAAGCACGCCATCGACCGGTCCTGTGCCGCAATCGGTCTCGTGCTGATCTCGCCGCTGTTCCTGACCCTCATGCTGCTGGTGCGGTTGAGTTCACCCGGCCCGATCTTCTTCGGGCAGGACCGAATCGGCCGCGACGGCAAGGTGTTCCAGTGCCTGAAGTTCCGCAGCATGCGGCCCCCCGATCCGCAGGCCGCAGCCTTCACCGTCAAGGACGGGGCGGCGCCCGGCGGTGTCGAAGGTGAGGACCGGCGCACCTGGATCGGCAAGCTGATGCGCAAGACCTCGATGGACGAACTGCCGCAATTGCTCAACGTGGTCAAGGGGGAGATGAGCCTCGTGGGCCCGCGCCCCGAGCGCCCCGAATTCGTCGAACTGTTCGAGATGCAGATTCGCCGCTACGGTGATCGGCACCGCGTCAAAGCCGGCATGACAGGCTGGGCGCAAGTGCACGGTTTGCGGGGGCAGACCTCGATCGCCGACCGAGCCGAATTCGACAACTTCTACATCGAGAACTGGTCGATTCTGCTCGACGTGAAGATCCTGGCACTGACTGTGCTCGCTGTGCTGAAGAGTGCCGAATAGTGAATCCCTCGTTCGGATTCGCAACGCGGCGTTTCGTATTACGCTTTGCTGGGGGAACGTCGAGGGGTTGGGGGAGGCGTGCAACACGGGCCGGACCACGTCGGGCTGATACCTGATGGGTTGCGCCGTTGGGCCAAGGCTCACGACGCCACGCTGGCCGATGCGTATCGGCAGGGGGCGCACAAGGTCGTCGACATCCTGCAGAACCTGCGGGGCCACGGCGTCCGCACCGTCACCGTCTACAACCTCAGCCGCGCCAACCTCGGACGCACCGACGAAGAACTCGATGCGGTGTACCAGGCGTCGCTGCAGTTCCTGACCACCCTGATCCCCGCCGCGTTCGACGCCACGACGTGTAGCCTGCGACTGCACGGAGATCGAAAAGCGTTGCCGGACAACTATGTTGCAGCCGCCGCCGGCCTCGAAGTGGCCATGACCGGCACCGAGTTCCGCATCAACATGCTCGCCGCCTACGACGCGTACGACGAACTGCGCGACGCCCAGCAGCGCGCCGAGCAGAACGGAAGCGACATCACCTCGGCGCTCGAGATCGGCGACGTCGACCTCGTCATCCGCACCACGGCCGAACCCCTGCTCAGCGGATTCCTGCCGCTGCAAAGCCAATACGCGCAGCTGTACTTCCTCACCACACCGCTGAACGACCTCACGATGGACGACATCGACGAGCTCATCGCCCGCTACCGTGGCGTCCCGCAACTGCGGGGGCGCTGACCATGACGAGACGACCGCTGATCATCGGCGCCGGGCCGGCAGGCCTGTCCGCCGGACTGGAACTCGTCAGAAGGGGCGTCACGCCGACGATCCTCGAATCCTCCAGCGGCGTCGGTGGTCTGGCCCGCACCGAAGGCGACGGCGACTTTCGGGTGGACCCCGGCGGACACCGCTTCTTCACCCGCAGCGAGGAAGTCTCGGAGATCTGGCGTTCCCTGCTACCGGAAGATCAGTGGCTGGTGGTGCCCCGCAGTTCGGCCATGCTGGTGCACAGTCGCTTCGTCCGTTATCCGCTGATGGGGCGAGACCTGGTCCGCCAACTCGGACTCCGGGACGGCGTGTACGGCGCCGGCAGCTTCGCCTGGGCGAGGCTCCGGCGCCAGACCCGCATCGAGCCGCGGCAGTCCAACTTCAAGGAGTGGGGCCGCACGGAGTTCGGCCGTCGCTGGTATGAGCTGTTCTTCGACGGCTACGTGCGCAAGACCTGGCTCGCCGACCCCGAGAACATCGCCAGCGACTGGGCCAACCAGCGGATCAAACCGATCGGCTGGCGGTTGTCCTCCGACGCGAAGCTCGCCGACCAGGATGTCTTCCGCTACCCCCGCCACGGGCCCGGACAGGTGTGGGATGCCGCGGCGGACAAGCTCCGTGCCGCCGGGGCGACCATCGAAACGAACGCGATGGTGACCCGCGCCAACTACAAGAACGGCATGTGGACGCTGACGACCGAGCGCGGCGACGTCCACACCGGCGATGCCGTGTTCGCGAGCATGCCGCTGCGGACACTGGTCAACGCGCTGCGGCCGGCCCCGCCGAAATACATCCAATCCGTCGCCGACAACCTGCGGCACCGCTCCCTGATCACCGTCGCGGTGGCACTGAGCAAGAACTACGACATCCCCTACAACTGGGTGTACACCCCGGGGGCGAACTTTCATGCCGGCCGAATCCAGAACTATCGTCGGTGGTCTCAACACCTCGTCCCCAAAGGCTGGAACGGCACGTTCCTCGGATTCGAGTACTTCCTGCTGCCCGACCAGGACCTGTGGCTGGCCGACGCGCACAGCCTCAGCGCCATCGTGGAACACGATCTGCACCAGCTCGGCTTCGCCAAATCGGAGGTCGAGAAAGTCATGATTTCTCGGATGAAATTCGCCTATCCGATCCACGACCCGATCCGCGACCGCAGCGTCGTGCGCATCCGCGACTACCTACGCGAGCACTACCCGTCGCTGCATCCGATCGGACGCAACGGCATGCACCACTACGACAACCAGGACCACGCGATGCTCAGCGCGATCCGCAGCGTCGGCAAGAGCTTCGGGGAGAACGTCGACCCGTGGCAGGTCAACACCGAGCTGAGCTACCACGAGCAGGGTCTGCGCCGCTAAGGGGCCTTCGACGACCGCTTCGCGGCGTTCGTGCGCGGGTGCCGCAGCTCGTACTCGTCTTCGAGCGACTCCGCGATCCCGCCGCCGGTCAGCGTCGACTCCAAGGCCTTCTCCGGATTCCGCCCGAACTCATCGGGGAAGACGAACCGGCGGAACGCCCAGAAGCGGAAGGCCATCTGCAGCAGGTTGCCGATGATGTAGGCCGACACGAAATCCGCGATGTTCTCGGTGAACAGCGAGACCATCGGCACACGCAGCATCAGCACGTAGCTCGAGAACCACAGCGGAGCCATGCTCAGCACCACACCCACGCCGCTGACCCCGAAGAACAGCAGAGCCTCGTGATGCTTCTCGCGGCCACCGCGGTCGCGGAAGCTCCACTCACGATTGAGGATGTAGGAGGCGATCACCGCGACGATGCCGGCGATGATCTTCGCCGTCACCGGCTTGGGCTCCAGAACGGTCAACTTGAGCGTGAAGAAGATCGCGGAGTCGATGACGAAAGTCGTCGCACCGACGATGGCGAACTTGATCAGCTCGTGGTGCCGCTCGGCGTAGGGACGGAGCGGCCCAGGGAGACGCTTGATCGTCGCATCGGCAAAGGACACAAGGTGCGAGTCTACGTAACCTTCCCGTCAAACACCCAAGCGCCGAGTAACCGCAGGTCAACCCTGTGGCCCACGTCATGACACGATAGACGCCGTGCCACGAACCGCAACTTCTCGTCCCGTCGTCGCCATGGTCGGCGGCGGCCAGCTCGCCCGCATGACACATCAGGCGGCTATCGCCCTAGGTCAGACCCTGCGCGTGCTCGCGGTCCGCGCCGACGAGTCCGCCGCGCAGGTGACACCCGACGTCGTCCTCGGCCACCACACCGACTACGACGCGCTGCGCCGCGTCGCCGACGGCGCGACCGCGCTCACCTTCGACCACGAGCACGTGCCCACCGAACTGCTGGAGAAGCTCGTCGCCGACGGTGTGGCCGTCTACCCGCCGCCCGAGGCGCTGGTGCACGCCCAGGACAAGCTGGTGATGCGACGCCGGCTGGCCGCGCTCGGCGCGCCCGTGCCGCGGTTCTCCGAGGTGACCTCCACCGGTCAGGCCGAGGCGTTCGCGATCGAGATTGGCGGGCCGGTGGTGATCAAGACCGTGCGCGGCGGCTACGACGGCCGCGGCGTCATCATGGCCGACTCGCCCGACGAGGCCCGCGAGATCGTCGGCCGTTACCTCGCCGACGGCGTGCCGGTGATGGTCGAGGAGAAGGTGGCGATGCGCCGCGAACTGGCGGCCCTGGTGGCTCGCTCCCCGTTCGGGCAGGGCGCGGCATGGCCGGTGGTGGAGACCGTGCAGGAAGACGGCATCTGCGTGACGGTGATCGCGCCGGCGCCGTCCCTTGGCGACTTGGGCACTGCGGCAACGGAATTGGCGCTGGGCCTGGCATCCGAGCTCGGGGTGGTCGGGGTGATGGCCGTCGAGTTGTTCGAAACTGAGGACGGCTCGCTGCTGGTCAACGAGCTCGCGATGCGCCCGCACAACTCCGGGCACTGGACCATGGACGGTTCCCGGACCTCCCAGTTCGAGCAGCACATCCGGGCGGTGCTCGACTACCCGCTCGGCGACACCTCGCCTCTGACGCCGTACACCGTGATGGGCAACGTGATCGGGGCTGCAGTTCTCCCCGACATGTCGATGGACGAACGCATCCACCACCTGTGCGCGCGGATCCCCGACGCCAAGGTGCACCTCTACGGCAAGGAGGAGCGGCCCGGCCGCAAGATCGGGCACGTCAACATCGTCGGCGACGACTGGGAGTCCCTGCGCGAGCGCGCAGAGCGGGCGGCACACTGGCTCTCGCACGCCGAATGGACCGACGGATGGGACCCTCACGCATGACACCTCGGGTGGGCTTGATCATGGGCAGCGACAGTGATTGGCCGGTGATGTCGGACGCAGCCGACGCGCTCGCGGAATTCGAGGTGCCCTTCGAGGTCGGCGTGGTCTCCGCGCACCGCACGCCCGCGCGGATGCTCACCTACGCCCAGGAAGCCGCCGGGCGCGGTATCGAGGTGATCATCGCCGGGGCCGGCGGCGCGGCACACCTGCCGGGCATGGTCGCCTCGGCGACGCCGCTGCCGGTGATCGGGGTGCCCGTCCCGCTGGCCCGGCTCGACGGCATGGACTCTCTGCTGTCGATCGTGCAGATGCCCGCCGGCGTGCCGGTCGCGACGGTGTCGATCGGTGGCGCGCGCAATGCCGGGCTGCTGGCCGTGCGCATCCTCGGCGCGTCCGATCCCGCCCTGCAGCAGCGGATGTCGGCGTTCCAGGCCGGGCTCGAGCAGATGGTGCTCGAAAAAGACGAGGCGCTGCGGCGAAAGCTACTGGGGGAGTAGGCGCGTCTGCCCTGGCGGCGGCCGGAATTTGTTGCGCGCAGAGGTGTGATGCGGGCTAAGCGCGAGTTTATCGCCGGAAGCGTTGGCTACAGCGTAAACGAGTGGTCAGAGGTGCCAGTGGGAACATCGGGCGTTTGCTGACGGACGCGTTAGTTCGATAAGCATTGTTTTGCTTAGCAAACTCGTCGTGGCGCAACGCTTTACCCCGATTTTGGGTGTAGCGAGGAAAGGTGTGATCTTCGTCACACCATGGGATCGAACCGTCCGATCAGGAGGCGCGGAGCACGACGACAGGCTCGCCGCTCTGCACGGGCGCGGCAACCTGGATGTGGCCCGTCTGTGCCGCGTGCATGCCCGCATCAACGACCGCGGAAGCGCGCAGAACGTGGCGGGAGCCGCTCCAGCCGCACTCGCAGTGGGCGGTGCGCCGGAATGCCGAACCATCGATGTAGACGTGCATGTTTCGGAGGGTAGCCAGGCAACTTGTGAATTAACCACGTCTAGTGCTGAGGTTCGGCTGAGAGCGCGGGCATGCGGACTTCGCGCCGAGGCGCGAGCACGGTAAAGTTACCGGCGAGTAGCAAGGAGATGATGATGGCTGGTTGGGGCGGAAATCCCTCGTTCGATCTTTTCCAGTTGCCGGAGGAGCACCAAGAGCTGCGCCAGGCGATCCGCGCACTGGCGGAGAAAGAGATCGCGCCGCACGCGGCGGACGTCGACGAAAACGCTCGGTTCCCTCAGGAAGCGCTCGACGCGCTGGTGGCCAACGGCTTCAACGCCGTGCACGTGCCCGAGGAATACGACGGGCAGGGCGCTGATTCGGTGGCCGCGTGCATCGTCATCGAAGAGGTGGCCCGCGTCGACGCATCGGCCTCGCTGATCCCGGCCGTCAACAAGCTCGGCACGATGGGTCTGATCCTCCGAGGGTCCGACGAGCTGAAGAAGAAGGTGCTGCCCTCACTCGCCTCCGGCGAGGCGATGGCCTCCTACGCGCTGTCCGAGCGGGAAGCGGGCAGCGATGCGGCCGCCATGCGGACCCGCGCCAAAGCCGACGGCGACGACTGGATTCTCAACGGCGCCAAGTGCTGGATCACCAACGGCGGCAAATCCGCCTGGTACACCGTCATGGCCGTCACCGACCCCGACAAGGGCGCCAATGGCATCTCGGCGTTCATGGTCCACATCGACGACGAGGGCTTCTCGATCGGACCCAAGGAGCGCAAGCTCGGCATCAAGGGCTCGCCGACCACCGAGCTGTACTTCGAGAACTGCCGTATCCCCGGCGACCGGATCATCGGCGAGCCGGGCACCGGCTTCAAGACCGCGCTCGCGACGCTGGACCACACCCGCCCGACCATCGGTGCGCAAGCCGTGGGTATCGCCCAGGGCGCACTCGATGCGGCGATCGAATACACCAAGGACCGCAAGCAGTTCGGCAAGAGCATCTCGGACTTCCAGGCCGTCCAGTTCATGCTCGCCGACATGGCGATGAAGGTCGAGGCAGCCCGGCTGATGGTGTACAGCGCCGCCGCTCGGGCCGAGCGTGGCGAAGGCAACCTCGGGTTCATCTCCGCGGCGTCGAAGTGCCTGGCCTCGGACGTCGCGATGGAGGTGACCACCGATGCCGTGCAGCTGTTCGGCGGGGCCGGTTACACCGTCGACTTCCCGGTCGAGCGCATGATGCGGGACGCCAAGATCACCCAGATCTACGAAGGCACCAATCAGATTCAGCGCGTTGTGATGAGTCGGGCGCTGCTGAAGTAATCGTGTTGCCGCGAGAGTGCTCTCGCGGTAGTCCCGAAGCGTCGGGAGCTACCACTGAGGCACTCTCGCGCAGCGGCGCTCAGTCGGCCGGGCGCAGGTGGGTGATATCGCCCGCCGACACAGTCACCGGCGTTCCGTCGCTGTCGATGACCAGCCGGCCGCCGTCGTCGACAGCGGTCGCTGTGCCGACGAGCTCGTCATCGCCCGGCAGCAGGGCACGCACCCGCGTGCCGATCGTCGAGCTGATCGCGCGATAGTCGGCCGCGAGCGTCGCATCTGCCGCACGCCACTGCTCGACCCGCTCACTGAGAGTGCGCAGAAGCGCGGCCGCGAGCTCGGTGCGGTCCACGTCGTGGCCGAGCATCGTCAGCGACACGGCATTCGGGTCAGGCAGGTCGCTCGCGTCGAAGCCGACGTTGAGCCCGACGCCGACGACGACGACGGGAGCCGCCACCTCGGCGAGGATGCCGGCCAGCTTTCCGCTGCCCACGAGAACGTCATTGGGCCACTTCACCGTCGCGTCGACGCCGAGAGACTGCACGGTCTGCGCGACGGAGAGGCCCGTCAAGAGCGGCAACCACCCCCAACGATCCGGCGCGACACCCGTCGTGTCGACGCCGACGGACACCGAGATCTGCGTGCGCGGGGGAGCGGACCACCGGCGCCCGTGCCGGCCGCGGCCCGCGGACTGGTGCTCGGCGAGCAGCACCGCCCCGGCGATGTCCTCACCGCTTGCGGCGCGGGCGACCAGATCGGCATTCGTCGACCCTGTGTCCTCCACGACGTCGACGTGGCGCCACACGGTGCCGTCGAGTGCGGAGCGCAGGACATCGGAATTCAGAGCAGAAGGCACACGACGACCCTAGAGGACGCGCCGTTTCGCTCGGCGTATCGAACTACTTCGCTGCGGCGTCCGAATGCTCGATGGCTTCGACCTGCTGCGCGGCCCAGGCGTGCTCGGCGGTGGCGCGGTTGAGATGCCCGAAGCCGATCACGAACGCGACCATCGCGGCGAGCCCCCACAGATTCCCGAACGCCCACTCCCACGTGCTGGTGGTCGGTGCGGCCTCGAGCCAATACGCGGCGATGGCGACCAGCGCGTACCCGCAGAACACGAAGAATCGGCCTTCGGGGCTGGCCAGCCAGCCGGCGTGCCGGCGGTTGTGCAGGTGCCAGAGCGTGAGCGCGAAGAGGACTGCAAGTGCGGTGATGGTCGTGTCCATCTGCGCTGTCCTTTGCCAGGTCTGCGGCTGTCTGTCGTCGATCAGTGTGCGCGATCAACCTGTGAACAGCGTGTGGTTACGGAAACATTAAGGTCACGGTAACCATTGTGTCAATTATGTCGGGTTGGGCGTCACATTCGACAAGGGTGGCGTCCGACTTCGCCAGAACGACGGGTTCGTGACCCAAAAGCTACAGCAGCGTCAGCCGCGCGTGACTTTCTCCGTTGCCCGCCGGCGATCGAGCGCGGCCGCGTCGGGATGTGCGACGTACACCAGCGACGCCCCCACCGCGTACGGCGCGAGCAGGTGGGCGATCACGTCGTCGGCGGTATCCCACGGCGCGCTCGACAACACGCGATCGTCGGCGCCCAGGCCCTGCGTGTCGGCAGCTGCGAGCGCTGCGGCGAGCACGTCGTCACCCGAACGGCCATCCAAGGCTGGACCAGCGTTGCGTTCGGCGACGATCTGATCTCCGTGCACCCGCACGGCCGTGGCGTAATCCGTCACTCCCACAGGCAGATTCGCCGCGGGCCGACCGAACGGATCCAGCGACAGCACCGCGACCTCGCCACCGCTGACCGCGGCGTCGGCTTCATCGAGCCGACCCTCGGCGCAGAGAGCGAGATCCGCGCTCTCGTCACCGATGACCGCCTCGGCCCCGATCCACCAGATCCCTAACAGCACCGCCGCCGTCTGCCAATGCGCGGGGAGCAACACCGCCACCCGGCTGCCCGGACCGGCCCCCATCTCGTCGCGCAACAGGTTGGCGGTCTTGGCCGCCCAGTTCGCCAACGTCACCGTCGAGCACTCGATGCGCTCGCCGGTCGCATCGTCGTAGTAGGTGATGCGCGGCCCCGCCGGGTTGCGGGCCAGCAGCGGATCGAGAATCGCCGAGGAGAGGTTGAGCGCCATCAGTTGACGCACTGCGGGTCGTTCGACCCCGCCGTGATGATCGGAGACGCCGCCGGCAGTGCCTCGCCACCGCCCGACGCGTTGGTCACCGGCGCGGACAGCGTCACATCCGTGCCGTCCAGACCCGAACCGGGGCCCGTGTAGTCGGCCGACAACACCACCCGCACCGCGTCCTGGGGGACTGACGCGTCTTCGACGATCGGCAGCCCACCCAGCTCCTTGGCCACCTCCTGCGCGCCCTGATCGTCCTGAGAGGCGGCCTGAACCTGGCTGTTGGTGACCTTGGCGCCCTCGTTGTTGCCGACGTTGCCCGCGGCGAAGCCCTTACCCGTCAACACCGTCGAGACCGCAGCGGCCAAGCCATTGACATCGCTGTCGTTGACCACGTCGACCGTGGTCTTCTCATTGCTGTAGGCCAGCTGCTCGGTCTTTCCCTCTTCCTGGTCATGCAGCAGGCTGTCCACCCACGCCTTGACCTCGGGGGGATTCACCCGCACCACCGACTGCATACCGTCGTCACTCCAGCCGGCCTCTTCGACGATCGGAATCGTCGCGAACGCGATGTTGCCGCCCGAGAGCTTGCTCAGCTGATCGGCGAAATCCATGATGCTCCAGCCGTCGGAGATCACCACCGAACGCTGCACCGCGTCCTCGAGCCGGTTCAGCGTGGCAGGGCTCGACAGCGTCTTGCTCGAGATCACCGCGTGCGCCAGCGACGCCATGAACGCCTGCTGGCGGGTGACACGGTCCAGATCCCCGCGCGGCAGGTCATGGCGCTGCCGCACGAAGCTCAGCGCCTGGGGGCCGCTCAGCTTCTGCCAGCCCGCGGGGAAGTCCGCGCCCGAAAGGGGTTCGTAGACAGCATCTTTGAGGCAGACATCCACCCCGCCCAAGGCGTCGGTGATCAGCGCGAAGCCCAGCAGGCCCACCTCGGCGTAATGGTCGACCGTCACCCCGGTGAGGTTCGCGACCGTCTTGATCAGCTCCTCGCGGCCCGCCTCGGTGGCCTCTTTCTCGGCGACCGCGGGGTCCTCGCCCTCCTGCTCGACGAGCTGCTTCATCTTCTCCAGATGCACCGAGCCGTAGACGCCGTTGATCTTCATCTTCCCAATGCCGGGCGCCTCGACGTAGGAGTCGCGGGGAATCGAGATCGCCGTCGCCGACCGTCCGTTGTTCGGGATGCGGATCAAGATGATGGTGTCGGTGTTGGTGGAGACGTCGTCACCGGCGCGCAGCGTGGCCAGCTCCTCGGCGCTGAGCGGATTGCCGTGCGCATCCGTGCGGCTGTCCATACCGACCAGCAGGATGTCGATCGCCCCGTCCTGGCCGCCCTGGCCGAGCGCATCGGGGCTGACGTGGTTGATGCCCGACTCGAAAGACCGGATCTTGCCCCATGCGACGCCGGTGCCGACGACGATCACCAACGTCACGATGACGGAGATGACACGGGTCATCTGAGCTGCAGGCATTCGCCCAGGCTACTGGCGGCCAGGCGGGAGACGGGGGAGCCGACCTCGGCGTGCCACACTCCCTAGCTATGGCTGACCGAATCGTAATCACCGGCGCCGGCGGCATGGTCGGGCGCTTCCTGGCAGGTCAGGCCGCCTCCCAGGGCCGCGAAGTCCGCACCTTCACGTCCCGGGAGTGGGACATCACCGGGCCTGACCCGGGTGAACTCCGCGCCGGCGACGTCGTCGTCAACTGCGCCGCCTTCACCCAGGTCGACCTCGCCGAGGACGACCCGGACCGGGCACACGCCGTCAACGCCACCGGTGCCGGCAACGTCGCCGCGGCCTGCGCCCGCGCCGGGGCATCGCTGATCCACATCTCCACCGACTACGTCTTCGGCGCGTCCGGCGCGCGGCGACCGTACGACATCGACGACGCCACCGGGCCGCTGTCGGTGTACGGGCGCACCAAGCTGGCCGGCGAGCAGGCGGTGCTGGCCGCGCTGCCCACCGCGTACGTGGTGCGCACCTCCTGGGTCTACGAAGGCGCCGACGGCACCGACTTCGTCGCCGCGATGCGCCGCACCGCCGCCGGAACCGAGCACATCGACGTCGTCGCCGACCAGATCGGCTCCCCGACCTACGTGGGCGACCTGTGCGCCGCCCTGCTGGACATCGCCGACGGCGGGGTCCGCGGGCCGCTCCTGCACGCCGCCAACGCCGGCGAAGGCAGCCGGTTCGACCAGGCCCAGGCGGTCTTCGCGGCGCTGGGCTCCGACCCGTCACGCGTCCGACCCGTCGACAGCGCCCGTCACCCGCGCCCCGCGCCCCGGCCGTCGTACTCCGCGCTGGCGTCGGCCGGATCCACGCGCGCCGGACTCACACCCCTACGTGGATGGCGCGAGGCGCTCACCACAGCACTGCGCCCGTTACCCTCAACGCGATGAGATGGGTGGACGCTAGGTGAGCGACGAGCTGTACGTCGTCACGGTGACGTATTCGCCGGGGCCGCATCTGGACCGGTTCCTGGCATCGCTGGCCCACGCCACCGAGCGACCGGTGACGGTGATCATGGCCGACAACGGATCCGACGACGGCACACCCGAGGAGGCTGTCGAGCGCTACCCCAACGCCCGCCTGCTGCGCACCGGGGCGAACGTCGGCTACGGCTCGGCGATCAACAAGGCAGTCGCCGAATACGGATTGTCCAGCACCACAGACATGTTCGTCGTCGCGAACCCCGACGTGCAGTGGGGGCCCGGCAGTATCGACCTCCTGCTCGAAGCCGCCGACCGCTGGCCCCGGGCCGGGGCGCTGGGCCCGCTGATCCGCGACCCCGACGGATCCATCTACCCCTCGGCGCGGCACCTGCCGTCGATCATCCGGGGCGGCATGCACGCCGTCGTCGGACCGATCTGGCCATCCAACCCGTGGACCGCCGTCTACCGCCAAGAGCGAGAAGACCCCAGCGAACGCGCGGTCGGCTGGCTGTCGGGGTCCTGCCTGTTGATGCGCAGCGCCGCCTACGCGGAGATCGCAGGCTTCGACGAGCGCTACTTCATGTACATGGAGGACGTCGACCTCGGCGATCGGCTCGGCCGCGCCGGCTGGCAGAACGTCTACGTGCCCTCGGCGGAGGTGCTGCACGCCAAAGGTCACTCCACCGGTCGCGATCCCGCCCGCAACCTCGCTGCCCACCACGCGAGCACTTACACTTTTCTCGCGGATCGTTACCCGAAGCGGCGGCACGCTCCGCTACGGTGGGCGTTCCGGACGGCGTTGGGGGCGCGATCCCGGCTGGTGGTGCGGAGTTCGATGAAAGCCCGAAGGGGGCAGGGGTGATGGTGAATCCAGCCGATGTCGATGCGGTCGTTCTCGTCGGCGGCATGGGCACACGCCTACGCCCACTGACCCTCTCGGCGCCCAAGCCGATGCTCCCGACCGCAGGGCTGCCGTTCCTGACCCACCTTCTGTCGCGCATCGCCGATGCCGGCATCGAGCACGTGGTCCTCGGAACCTCCTACAAGGCGGGCGTATTCGAAGCCGAATTCGGTGACGGCTCCAAGCTCGGGCTGCAGATCGAGTACGTCGTCGAAGACGAACCGCTGGGCACCGGTGGCGGCATCGCCAACGTCGCGTCCAAGCTGCGCCACGACACGGCCGTCGTCTTCAACGGCGACGTGCTGTCCGGCTGCGACCTGCGTGCGCTGCTCGATTCGCACGCGGAGAACCAGGCCGACGTGACGCTGCACCTGGTGCGCGTCGGTGACCCCCGCGCATTCGGTTGTGTGCCAACCGAATCCGACGGCACGGTGACTGCCTTCCTGGAGAAGACGCAAGACCCGCCGACCGATCAAATCAACGCCGGCTGCTACGTGTTCAAGCGGTCGATCATCGAGCAGATCCCGACCGGCCGCGCGCTGTCGGTGGAACGTGAAGTGTTCCCGCTTCTGCTCGCTGAGGGCCGCAAGGTCTGTGGCTACGTGGACTCCACCTACTGGCGGGACATGGGCACGCCGGAGGATTTCGTCCGCGGCTCAGCCGATCTGGTGCGCGGCATCGCACCGTCACCCGCCCTGACGCATCAGCGCGGCGAGAAGCTGGTGCACGACGGGGCGTCAGTGGCGCCGGGAGCGCTGTTGATCGGTGGCACCGTGATCGGGCGCGGGGCCGAGATCGCCGGCGGGGCACGGCTTGACGGCGCGGTGATCTTCGACGGCGCGAAAGTCGGAGCCGGCGCGGTGATCGAGCGATCGATCATCGGCTTCGGCGCGCACATCGGACCGCGCGCGCTGATCCGCGACGGCGTGATCGGCGACGGCGCCGACGTCGGTGCCCGCTGCGAACTGCTGCGCGGGGCCCGGGTGTGGCCGGGGATCACGATTCCCGACGGCGGCATCCGCTTCTCGACAGACATCTAGCTTCTGCGCGGCTTCCGCTCGCGAAAGTGCTCTCACGGTAGTGGGTGAGTTGTCGGCGCTACCGTCAGAACACTTTCGCGGGGCGCGGGCTGTGGATAACCCTTCGTCGAAGGGCTCGTCGTGTCGGATGCTGCGTCCACGCTCAGCGCATGCACACGGTGTTTCTGGGAAGTGAAGCGATCGCCGCAGGTGTCCTGACGCCCGGAGAGCTGCGCTACGGCTATCGACGCCTGTACCCCAACATCTATACAGCCCGGAACGCCGAGGTCTCACTTGCCGACCGCACCGTTGGCGCATGGCTGTGGTCTCAGCGGCGCGCGGTCATTACCGGGCGGGCGGCGGCCGCTCTGCATGGCGCCCGCTGGATAGGCGACCAAGCGCCGGTCGAGCTGATCTACGACTGCAAGCGTTCGCCGGCGGGCATCATCACCCGCAACGAGCGCATAGCCGATGAGGAGGTGTGCCGCATCGCTGACATGTCGGTGAGCTCGCTCGCCCGGACAGCGTTCGATCTGGGGCGCCATCTACCGCTCGCCCGCGCCGTCGAACATCTCGACGCGCTCGCCAACGCGACGGGCGTGACCGCTGCTCAGATATTGCTTCTCGCAGAGCACTATCGGGGTGCCCGCGGGGTGAAGCAGCTGCGCACTGCGGTGGCGCATATGGACGCCGGAGCGCAGTCTCCGAAAGAGACCTGGCTGCGCATGCTCCTGGTGCGCCGCGGCTTTCCACGGCCGAGGACTCAGATCCCCGTGCTGAACGGCCGCGGCAAACCCTTCGCCTATCTCGACATGGGGTGGGAGGACGTCAAGATCGCGGTCGAGTACGACGGCGACCAGCATCGCAAGGACAGAAATCAATACGTCTGGGACGAGCAGCGTCTGCGGCTGATTCGCGGACGAGAGTGGCTGCACATCAAGGTGATCAGCGAAGACAGCGAGCATGATGTCGTCGAGAGGGTCGCGGCGGCGTGGCGGTTTCGCGAAGGTGCCCACATGGTAGCTGCGGGCGCGTGGTGACTACCGTAGGTGCACTTTCGCGAGGGCGGCCAAGTGGCGCAGGCCGAAATCGCTGCCGCCCGGCAAGTCATCCAACGGCCACCACCGCAGATCCACCGACTCCTCACTGATCTCGGCCTGCGCTCCCTGCGGCGCACGCACGACGAACTGCACGTCGAGGTGTCGCGTCGGCACACCCAGCGAACACGTCACCGGATGCACGTGAATCGCCGTCGGCAACTCGTCGATGGTCAACCCGTCGATGCCCGACTCTTCTGTCGCTTCCCGCAGCGCGGCGGCGACCAGCGTGGGATCTTCGGGCTCGCAGTGCCCCCCGAGCTGCAGCCAGCGACCGAACCGCGGATGCAGCGTCAGCAGCGCATGCGTGCCTTCGTGATCGAGCACCAACGCCGAGCCCGTGATGTGACCGGGCTCTGACTCCCGCAGGCACGCCTTCGGATTCGCGTCGAGGAACGCCAGCACCGCGTGCCGCATCGACTCCTGCGCCGGATCCGCCGGCTCCCAACGCGTCAGGGTGTCGACGGCCGACTGGTGAAGGCTCACCGCTGCACCAGCAGACCGTCGGTGGGCACCGGCGGCCGCGGCTGCGCCGGCCCGTCGGCGGCATAGCCGATCGCGACGGCGCCCAACGGCTCCCAATCGCCGGGCAGATCCAACTCGGCACGCACCAGGTCGGCCGCGAAGATCGTCGACCCGATCCAGCAACTGCCCACCCCGCGCACCGCGAGCCCTACCAGCAGACCCTGCACCGCCGCGCCGACAGCCACGGTGAACATCGTGTGCTCGGCCGCGGTGCGGTGCTCGTCGGGATAACTGTGCGCGCCGTCGGGCACCATGAACGGGATCACTAATTCCGGCGCGTCATAGAGGATCTGGCCTCGCGCCACGCGCCGTTCCACCGCGTCAGGATCGCGGCCGTCACCCAGCAGATCTGCGCGCCACGCATCCTTCATCGCGTCGAGCAGCCGGGCGCGCACCGCCGTGTCGCGCACCCACACGAAGCGGACCGGCCGGGTGTGGTGCGGCGCCGGTGCGGTGAGCGCCTCTCCGACAGCAGCCTCGATCAACTCCGGCGGCACCGGCTCGGCACCGAAACTCCGCACCGACCGTCGCAGCAGCTGCGCCTGCGTGCGCCCGAGCGCAATGGCCTCCTCGGTGCCGAGCCAGAACAGGTCTTCCTCACCGGCGCGCACCAGGTTCCGCGCGGTCGACCCGTCGTCGCGCACCGTCAGCCCGCGCACCACCGCCACCGGCACCGCGGTCAGCTTCCCCTTCACCAAATCGGCGGCAGCGGCGATCTCGTCGGCGACCGCGATCTCGGTGACGATCAACTCGTTGCCGTGCTGATCGTGTTCGCCCGCATAGCCGTGCAACACCTCGAGCCCGGCGGCACCGATCGCGACGTCGGTCTGACCCGTGCGCCACGCCCTGCCCATCGTGTCGGTGACGACGACGCCGACGCGCACGCCGAGCCGCTCGTGCACAGCGGCGCGCAGCGCCGCCGCACTGCCGTCGGGATCGACGGGAAGCAGGGCGAGTTCGTGGGAGTCGACGTTCGACCCGTCGACGCCGGCGGCGGCCTGCACCAGCCCCAGCGCGTTCTCGGTGATCAGCGTGCGACCCTTGCGCGCCAGGACCCGCACCGCCTCACCGTCGATCAGCTTGCGGCGCAGCGTGTCTCGCAGCTCGGGATCGGCCGGCGCGTCGACCATGCGGCCCTCGCACTTGGACAGCACCTTGCTGGTGACGACCACCACGTCGTCGTCGCGCAGCCACGGCGCGGCGTCGGCGATCGCGGCCCCCAGGTCGTCACCGGGTCGGAACTCCGGAAGCCCAGGTACCGGTAGCACTTCCAGGCGCGCCGACGTGCCGTGGTCTCTCACAGCGCGATCCCGGCCAGATCCAGACCCGCACGCACCATCTCCGCGGTGACCGCGGGCTCACTCATGAGCAGGGGGGCCGTGTGCACTGTGACCCCGTCGATCACCGCATCGTCACCGGTGTGCACCAGCCAGCCGTCCAGGATGCCCGTCCCTGAGCGTGCGCCGTAGAGCGCCCCGACCGCCTCGGAGGTGCTGTCGACGCCGATCACCGACAGGCACGCATCGGCCATGCCGCGCAACGGCTTTCCCGCCACGATGGGGCTGTACCCGATCACCGGCGCCGACGTGGCGCGCAGTGCGGCCCGGATGCCGCCGATCTTCAGGATGGAGCCGATACTGACCACGGGGTTCGACGGCGCGATCAACACGACGTCGGCACCCTCGATCGCCTCGGTGACACCCGGTGCCGCGGTGGCGTTGTCGGCGCCGACGAACGCGAAGCTCTCGGTGGGCACCTGGGCGCGATACCGCACCCACCACTCCTGGAAGTGGACGGCCTTCTTCTCACCGTCCGCCGGATCGGTGATGACGACGTGGGTTTCACTGCGATCGTCGCTGGCCGGGAGCAGGCGGACGCCGGGGTTCCACCGCGCGCACAGCGCCTCGGTGATCTGGGAGAGGGGGTAGCCGGCCCGCAGCATCTGCGTGCGCACCAGGTGGGTGGCCAGATCGCGGTCGCCCAGGCCGAACCAATCGGGTTGCACGCCGTAGGCGGCGAGTTCCTCCTTGGCGTGCCAGGTTTCGTTGCGGTGGCCCCAGCCGCGCTCGGGGTCGATGCCGCCGCCGAGGGTGTACATGCAGGTGTCGAGATCGGGGCAGATGCGCACGCCGAACATCCATGCGTCGTCGCCCACATTGACCACAGCAGTCACATCATGCTCATCGGTATCGTGAGTGCCGAACTGCCCCAAGCCCAATAGATGTTGAACACCCAAAAGGAAGCGCGCGCCACCCACGCCGCCGACGAGAACAGTGACCTTCACACCGACCGAGACTAGGCGCACGCGAGTGCGGCCCGCCGCCCGGAGGTGCGCGAAGCCGGAACGTGACAGACACGCCACAGAACGACGCGCCGTAAACGAGTCACGGAATGGTATGAATTCCTGTTCCAGCGCTTGACCGCGACAGCTAACGCGTGTGTAATCACAGCAGTGTCATTCGCGGTTCTCCGGCCGGTTCCGGTGTCGCAGACCGAGATTCGATCACTTGTTCGAATTGGATGGCCACATAGAGAAAATGTGGGGCTGGCCTAAACGGATCTACGAGACCTGTGGAGGAGGGGAAAATGGCTTTTGAACAGGCCGATTTCGGCAACTCGGTACATTTCGACAGCAGCTTCCTCGGCTCGGTGGGAAGTGCACCGCACATCCAGACCGACCCGACGGCAGCAAGCGTCGGGGGACGCCCGCAACTGAGCGTGGTGCCCGAACCGATCGACGACGAGCTGGCTACCGACGAGGACCAGTGGCAAGAACGCGCCCTGTGCGCGCAGACCGACCCCGAGGCCTTCTTCCCGGAGAAGGGCGGCTCGACCCGCGAAGCCAAGCGCATCTGCCTTGGCTGCGAGGTCAAGAACGCCTGCCTCGAGTACGCGTTGGCCAACGATGAGCGCTTCGGCATCTGGGGTGGACTGTCCGAGCGGGAGCGCCGGCGCATCAAGCGCGGCATCATCTAGCCGGCTAGTCGTCGTCCATCGTCGGATCGATGACGGACGGCTCGACGCCCAGATAGGTGGCCACCTGCGCCACCAGAAGCTCATGCAGAAGGTCGGTCAGCTCGACGGTGTCCTTCGCCCGTCGCTCGATCGGCTTGCGGAACAACACAATTCGCGCTCTCGTTGAGTTGCCGCGAACATCCACCCCGGCAGGTATCAGCCGCGCCAGTGCAATCGGCCCGTCGGCCACGACCTCGGGCGGCCACTGCACACTGTCCGGATCCTTCGGAGCCAATCGAGGGATCTCGTCGACCGCGACGTCCAACGACGCCACCCGCTCCTGCCATCGCCGCTCGATCGGCTCGTACGCCTCGAGCACCGCCATGTCGAAACGCTCAGCTCGGCTGCGCCAGCCCGGAACGGTGGGCGGCAGCAGCGGTCCACGCATCCCGCGGCCACGCCGGGACCCTCGGTGGTTGCGCCCGGTCACGAAAAAGATCGTAACGGTTGGGCTTCGGGCCCCCCACGGCTCGCGTGTCCGCCTCGGCGCGGACCAACACAAGCGATAACCTTCCGTTCGTGAATGTTCCCCGTCGCTGCTGCCGTCCAGGCTGCCCGCACTACGCGGTCGCGACGCTCACGTTCGTCTACTCGGACTCGACCGCCGTCGTCGGCCCGCTGGCCACCGTGTCCGAGCCGCACTCCTGGGACCTGTGCGTCATGCACGCCGGGCGGATCACCGCCCCCCGCGGGTGGGAGCTGGTTCGCCACGCCGGCCCGCTGCCGTCGCACCCCGATGACGACGACCTGGTGGCGCTCGCCGACGCCGTGCGCGAAGGCAGGGAAGCGCCGGCGGGACCGGTAGCTGGATTCAGCGCCTTCACCGACCCCGTCACGGGCACCCAGGGCGGCGCGTTGATGGCGCCGCCGGTGCGCCGGCCCGAGTCCAACGGGCGGCGGCGCGGGCATCTGCGAGTGTTGCCTGACCCGCCGGACTGAATCGCGAACCTGACCGGTGGCAGCCGTGTGTGCGGCTCCCGACGGCTAGGCTGGCACCACCGGTCAGCACGTCAGCGTGAGGAGCCCCCATGTCCCGGCCCGCCGAGGCGGTACAGCGCGTCATCAAGGCCTACGACGTGCGCGGACTCGTCGGTGAGCAGATCGACGAGCAGTTCGTCGCCGAGGTGGGCGCCGCGTTCGCCCGGCTCGTGCGCGATCGCGCGACGCAGGTCGTCATCGGTCACGACATGCGTGAGAGTTCGCCAGTGCTCTCCGCCGCGTTCGCCGAGGGTGTCATGGACCAGGGGCTCGACGTGGTCCGCATCGGTCTGGCCTCGACCGACCAGCTGTACTTCGCCTCCGGCCTGATGGACTGCCCGGGCGCGATGTTCACCGCCAGCCACAACCCGGCCGCCTACAACGGCATCAAGCTGTGCCGGGCCGGCGCCAAGCCGGTCGGCAAAGACACCGGACTCACCACGATCAGCGACGAGGTGATCGCCGGCGTCCCCGACCACGACGGGCCGCGCGGCACCGCATCCGATCGCGACGTACTCGCCGACTACGGCGACTTCCTGCGCTCGCTGGTCGACGTCAGCGCGCTGCGCCCGCTCAAGGTCGCCGTCGATGCCGGCAACGGCATGGCCGGCCACACCACCCCCGGCGTGTTGGGCCCCATCTCCTCGATCACGCTGTCGCCGCTGTACTTCGAACTCGACGGCACCTTCCCCAACCACGAGGCGAACCCGCTGGACCCGGCGAACCTCGTCGACCTGCAGAGCTTCGTGCTCGAGACCGGTGCCGACATCGGCCTCGCGTTCGATGGTGACGCCGACCGGTGCTTCGTCGTCGACGAACGCGGCCAGGCCGTGTCCCCGTCGGCGGTCACCGCGCTCGTCGCCGGCCGCGAACTGACCCGCGAGATCGGCGCCACGGTGATCCACAACCTCATCACCTCCCGCGCCGTGCCCGAACTGATCACCGAACGCGGCGGCACACCGGTGCGCTCCCGTGTCGGACACTCTTACATCAAGGCGCTGATGGCCGAGACCGGCGCGATCTTCGGCGGCGAGCATTCGGCGCACTACTACTTCCGCGACTTCTGGGGCGCCGACTCCGGCATGCTCGCCGCGCTGCACGTGCTCGCCGCGCTCGGAGAACAGGACCGCCCGCTCTCGGAGATCATGGCCGACTACGAGCGCTACGAAGCCTCCGGCGAGATCAACTACACCGTCACCGACGCCCCCGCCGTCGTCGACGCCGTCCTCGCGGCCTTCGGTTCCCGGGTGCACGCCATGGATCACCTCGACGGCGTGACCGTCGACCTCGGCGACGGCCGGTGGTTCAACCTGCGCATGTCGAACACCGAGCCGCTGCTGCGGCTCAACGCCGAGGCCCGTACCCCCGAGGAGGTGGCCGCGCTGGTCGACGAGATCGGTGCGCTGATCACCAAAGGAGCAGGGGAGCTCACGTGAGCGCCACCGCGGTGGTCGACCTCGATGACACCGAAGGCCTGCTGGCCGCGGATCGGCACGGGCTGCTGCGCGCCGCGTCGATGGCCGGTGCACAGGTGCGGGCCACCGCCTCGGCGCTGTCCGAAGGCGATCTCGACTCCGTACGTTCCGATGCACCGCCCCGCACCGTGGTCTGGGTGGCCGGCCGCGGGACCGCGTCGGTTGCCGGGTCGATGCTGGCCGCCGTGCTCGGCGGCTCCCTGCCCGCACCGATCGTGCTCGCCACCGAGGCGCCGCCCTGGATCGGCGCGCTCGATGTCCTGATCATCGCCGGCGACGACCCCGGTGACTCCGCACTGGTGACCGCGGCCGCGATGGGAGTCCGTCGCGGCGCCCGCGTGATCGTCGTCGCCCCCTACGAGGGACCCCTGCGCGACGCGACCGCCGGACGGTCGGTGGCGCTGCCGCCGCGGCTGCCCGTGCCCGACGACTTCACGCTCGCCCGATACCTCGCCGCCGGCCTGGCCGCGCTCGAGGTGGTGGCCCCCGGTGTCCGCGTCAACCTCGCCGCACTGGCCGACGACCTCGACGCCGAAGCGTTCCGAAACAGCGCTGCGCGTGAGATTTTCACCAATCCCGCCAAAGAACTCACCCAACGCATGCTCGGCCGCGACGTCGTGTTCGCCGGCGACAGCCCCGCCACGCTGACACTCGCCCGGCACGCCTGCACCGTGATGTTGCGGGTGGCTCAGCAGACGGTGGCCGCAGTGGGCCTGGCCGACGTGCTGGTGGCGTTGGGCTCGGGCTGGGGGCGCGGCTCAGGCGAGGTGTCCATCTTTCACGACGAGGAACTCGACGGGCCGCTACCGAACCGTGCGCGCACCATCGTGCTGACCTCGGACGAAGACCGGCCCGCCATCTCGGCGCGGCTACGCGGTTTCGACGACGTCTCCGTGGTCAATGCGAACGACGTGCCGGAACTCGGGGGAGCGGGAGAGGTGGTATCGGGCTCAACAGAGATGCCCGGTGCCAACCGACCCGAGAAACAACTGGCGTTGATGGCGGTCCGCCTCGAGATGGCGGCCGTCTACCAGCGTCTGATTCGAGGTTGAGGCGAGTGCATCTGCTCAGGGGTGCGGTGCGGACCTACGCATGGGGTTCGCGGACCGCGATAGCCGATTTCACCGGGGCGCCGAGCCCCACTCCACATCCCGAGGCCGAGCTGTGGTTCGGGGCACACCCGGGCGATCCGGCCCATCTGCAGACCGACGACGGCGACCGCTCGCTGCTCGACGTGCTGCGCGCCGATCCCGAAGGCGAACTGGGGCAGGTGGTTCGAGGCCGGTTCGGCGACTCGCTGCCCTTCCTGGTCAAGGTGCTCGCCGCCGACGAGCCGCTGTCGCTGCAGGCGCACCCCAGCACCGAGCAGGCGATCGAAGGCTTCTCCCGCGAGGAGCGGATGGGCATTCCCGTCAACGCGCCGACGCGCAACTACCGCGACCGCAGCCACAAACCCGAGATCATCGTCGCGCTCAGCCCGTTCGAGGCCTTGGCCGGCTTCGCCCCGGCCGCCCGCTCGGTGACGTTGATGCGTGCGCTCGGCGTCGCCGAACTCGACCCGTTCATCAACCTGCTGTCGGGCCAATCCGACGCCGACGGGTTGCGCGCGCTGTTCACGACGTGGATCACCTTCCCGCAACCCGACCTCGACGTGCTCGTGCCCGCCGTGCTCGACGGTGCGATCAACTACTTGCGTTCGGGCGAGCAGGAATTCGCGCGCGAAGCCAAAACCGTGCTGGAACTCGGTGAGCGCTATCCGGGTGACGCCGGGGTGCTGGCGTCGATGCTGCTGAACCGGCTCACGCTGCAGCCCGGCGAGGCGATCTACCTCCCCGCCGGCAACCTGCACGCCTACATGCAGGGCGTCGGCGTCGAGGTGATGGCCAACTCCGACAACGTCCTTCGCGGGGGTCTGACGCCCAAGCACGTCGACGTCCCCGAGCTGTTGCGGGTCCTCGACTTCACCCCGGCCGTCGACATCATCGTCTCACCCGAGCCCGTCCGCGACGGAGCCGAGCTCGTGTACCCCACGCCCGCACCGGAATTCGCGGTGTCGGTGCTCGCTGTCGACGGTGAGCAACTCGGCCACGAGATCGACGCGCCCACCCGCCACGATGGGCCGCAGATCCTGCTGTGCACTCAGGGTTGCGCGACCGTGTACGCCAAGTCGTCGGCGGTGACGCTGCACCGCGGCGCCGCGGCGTGGGTGGCGGCCGACGACGGCCCGATCAGGCTGATGTCGCAGGAGCCGACGCGACTGTTTCGCGTGACCGTCGGCCTCTAGCTTTCTTCTCCGCTGCCCACAACCGCATGTTGTGGCGCACCGTGCGGCCCACCAGCTTCGCCGACGGCACCATGTAGAGATTGTCGAGCAGGCTGAACCGGCGCAGAAACCATTCTGCGAGAACAGGATCGGTTTCGGCAGCGCCGAGGAACTGGTCGAACAACGATCCGACCGGCCGATACCACCACGGCATCGGGCCCTCCGCCCGGTGCAGCACCATGTCACCGACCGCGTTCATGGTCCACACCGGCCACGTCGTCTTCTTCGTCGCCTTGGTGAACGTCGCCGCCAGACTCTCGCCCGGGTCGTCCAGCGCCCGCCGCAGATGACCCGCCTGCAAGGACGTCATCGTCATGCCCTGCCCGAACGTCGGATTGAAGCTCGCCACCGCATCGCCGAACGGCAGAATGCCCTCGGGGAAGCGATCGAGTTTGTCGTAGCGGCGCCACCGGCTGGTCGGATACTTGTGGAACGCGACCTCGCCGATCGGCTCACCCAGGCGCAGCGCCGCGGCGACGTGCGGGGGCAAGATCTCGTCGGCGAGCGCGCACATGCCGGCAAAGTCGTTGGGCGGCGGCACTTTAGCGATGCCGAACGTCGTCAGCCCCCAGTTGCCGTCCTCGTAATACAGCATGCCCAACCCCACCGGCTGCTCCCGTGACGCGCCCGCCACCACGACCTTCTCGGCGAACAGACCGTCGGGGATTCGCACCTGATGGGTGGCGTACCCGATGCCCACCTTGACGGTGTCCTCGGACGGGCGCTCGAACCCCCACTGCTCCAACCACACCGGCAACCGGGTGCCGCGTCCGGTGGCGTCGATGACGAGGTCGGCGTCGACCGTCGTCCCGCCCACCGTCACCCCGGTGACTCGCTGCCCGTCGAACACGGGCTCGTCGACGCTGTCGTTGACCAACGTGACGTTCGGCAGCTCCAGCACCCGGCGGCGGATCTGCCACTCGAGATGCGGCCGGCTCGGCACGTAGGCGGTGAATTCGTCCTGCAGCGTGTGCTGGGTGCCCAGCACGTGACCGGCCGCGCCGAAGTGGATGCAGTCAGGCCGGTTCTCCAGGATCGGCACACCCGCGGCCACCATGTCCTCGAGCAGGCCGGGGAACAGCGACTCGAATTCCTTGGCGCCGCGCGCCATGAGCAGATGCACGTGGCGGCCCTGCGGAACGGCGGCGCGGTTGGCCGGGCCGTCAGGCAGGTCGTCGCGCTCGAAGAGGGTGACGCGCTCGAACCTCTCGGAGAGCACTTTGGCCGCGCACAGCCCGCCGAGGCTGGCGCCGATGACGATCGCATGGGTTCGTGTCATGAGAGGAGCCATTGAGGGTCATTTTATGAGGGGTTATGGGTACATTCCCGCAGAAGCGATGACGAAACGAGGACGTTGATGACGCAGGAGTCGGCGGCGCGGGCGACGAACAAGCGGCGCACCAAGTCGGTGGAACAGTCGATTGCCGACACCGACGAGCCCGACACCCGGCTCCGCAAGGACCTGACCTGGTGGGATCTCTCCGTCTTCGGCGTCTCGGTGGTCATCGGCGCCGGCATCTTCACGATCACCGCATCCACCGCGGCCAACCTGACCGGCCCCGCGATCTCGGTGTCGTTCGTCATCGCCGCGATCGCGTGCGGGCTCGCGGCGCTGTGCTACGCCGAATTCGCTTCGACGGTGCCGGTTGCCGGCAGCGCCTACACGTTCTCGTATGCGACGTTCGGTGAGTTCGTCGCGTGGATCATCGGCTGGGACCTGATCCTGGAGTTCGCCGTGGCCGCCGCCGTCGTCGCCAAGGGCTGGTCGAGCTACCTGGGCACGGTGTTCGGCTTCGGCGGGGGCGTCGCCACCATCGGCGGATTCGACGTGGACTGGGGCGCGTTGATCATCATCGCGTTCGTCACCGCGATCCTGGCGTACGGAACCAAGCTGTCGGCCGGCGTCAGCCTCGCCATCACCGCGGTCAAGGTCGCTGTCGTGTTGCTGGTCGTCATCGTCGGCGCGTTCTACATCAAGACGCAGAACTTCACGCCGTTCGTGCCGCCCGCCGAAGCGGGTGGAGGCGGTTCGGGCACCGAGCAGTCCCTGTTCTCGCTGCTGACCGGCGCTGAAGGCAGCCACTACGGGCTCTACGGGGTGCTCGCGGGCGCCTCGATCGTGTTCTTCGCGTTCATCGGATTCGACATCGTCGCGACCACCGCCGAAGAAACCGCGAACCCGCAGCGCGACGTGCCGCGCGGCATCCTGGCCTCCCTTGGCATCGTCACCGTGCTCTACGTCGCCGTCACCGTGGTGGTCTCGGGCATGGTCAGCTACAAGGAACTGCGGGAGGCCGAGACGCAGAACCTGGCGACAGCGTTCGCGTTGAACGGCGTGGACTGGGCGGCCAAGGTCATCTCGATCGGGGCGCTGGCCGGGCTCACGACCGTGGTGATCGTGCTCGTACTCGGGCAGACCCGCGTGCTCTTCGCGATGTCGCGCGACGGCCTGATGCCCCGCAGCCTGGCCAAGACCGGAAAGCACGGCACCCCGGTGCGGATCACGCTGATCGTCGGCGTCGTCGTCGCGATCACCGCGACCGTGTTCCCGATCGGCAAGCTCGAGGAAATGGTCAACATCGGCACGCTCTTCGCGTTCGTGCTGGTATCGGCCGGGGTGCTGGTGCTGCGGCGGACGCGACCCGATCTCAAGCGCGGCTTCACGACGCCGTGGGTGCCCCTGCTGCCTGTGCTGTCGATCATCGCCTGCGTGTGGCTGATGCTGAACCTGACCGGGCTGACGTGGATCCGCTTCCTGATCTGGATGGCACTCGGCGTGGTCGTCTACTTCCTCTACGGCCGGCGGCACTCGCTGGTCGCCCGTCGGGGCTAGTTCCTTCTTTCTTTCTTCCGCGAGCGCGCGCGTCGGTACGTCGACGCGCGCGCTCACTTTCTGCGCGCTCGTCGTGCTTTACAAAACATGCGTTGCTGTCTAGACAGGCGACAAAAATGCTCCTATAGTCAATCCCGATTGGTGATCGCACTCACAGCGAGGAGGCACTCGGGTGACCACACAGGAATTGCACGGAAGCTCACAAAGCCCGGATCTGGGGGAGTGGCGCGACAAGAAGCGCTACCTGTGGCTGATGGGATTGATCGCGCCGACGGCGCTGTTCGTCATGCTGCCCCTGGTCTGGGCGTTGAACCACTGGGGATGGCACGGCGCGGCGCAGGTACCGCTGTGGATCGGCCCGATCCTGCTGTACATCCTGCTGCCCGCCCTTGACCTCAAGTTCGGGCCCGACGGGCAGAACCCACCCGACGAGGTGATGGAGCGGCTGGAGAACGATAAGTACTACCGCTACTGCACCTACATCTACATCCCGTTCCAGTACGCCAGCGTGCTGCTGGGCGCCTACCTGTTCACCGCGTCGGACCTGAGCTGGCTCGGCTTCGACGGCGGGCTGGGATGGCCGGCGAAGATCGGACTGGCGCTGTCGGTGGGCGTGCTCGGTGGCGTCGGCATCAACACCGCCCACGAGATGGGGCACAAGAAGGACTCGCTGGAGCGGTGGCTGTCGAAGATCACGCTGGCGCAGACCTGCTATGGCCACTTCTACATCGAGCACAACCGCGGCCACCACGTCCGCGTCGCGACCCCTGAAGATCCCGCGTCGGCCCGCCTCGGTGAGACGTTCTGGGAGTTCCTGCCGCGCAGCATCTTCGGCAGCCTGCGCTCGGCGTGGGAGCTGGAAGCCAAGCGCCTCGAGCGGGCCGGCAAATCGAAGTGGCACTGGTCCAACGACGTGCTCAACGCGTGGGCGATGTCGGTGGTGTTCTACGGCATCCTGATCGCAGTGTTCGGCGTCGGGCTGATCCCGTTCATCGTGATCTCAGCGGTGTTCGGCTTCACGCTGCTCGAGACCGTCAACTACCTCGAGCATTACGGGCTGCTGCGGCAGAAGAACTCGAACGGCCGCTACGAGCGCTGCGCGCCGGTGCACAGCTGGAACTCCGACCACATCGTGACCAACCTCTTCCTCTACCACCTGCAGCGTCACAGCGACCATCACGCCAATCCGACGCGGCGCTACCAGACGCTGCGCAGCATGGCCGACGCGCCGAACCTGCCGAGCGGGTATGCGTCGATGATCGCGCTCACCTACTTCCCGCCGCTCTGGCGCAAGGTGATGGATCACCGCGTGATCGAGCACTACGACGGCGACGTCAGCCGCGCCAACGTGCATCCGCGGATGCGTGCTCACTACGGGGTGAAGGAGAGCGCCTGATGGCTTCCTTCAGGTGCCCCGGCTGCGACTACGTCTACGACGAGACCAAAGGTGCTCCACGCGAAGGCTTTCCGGCCGGTACCGCGTGGGACGACATCCCCGAGGACTGGGCCTGCCCTGACTGCGCGGTGCGCGAGAAGATCGATTTCGAACCGATAGGAGTGACGCAGTGAGTGACTACAAGCTGTATGTGTGTGTGCAGTGCGGCTTCGAGTACGACGAGGCCAAGGGCTGGCCCGAGGACGGCATCGCCCCGGGCACCCGCTGGGACGACATCCCCGACGACTGGAGCTGCCCGGACTGCGGCGCGGCTAAGTCGGACTTCGACATGGTGGAGGTCGTGCGGCCGTGAACGCACCCTCGTGGCCGGTGAGCGTGCGCTCCGGCGCGCGACACACCGGCCACGGGCGTGCAGACACGCGCGCTCGCGGGACCGGCGCGAGCGATATTGTCGCGCGTGTGAGTGGTCCCCAGGACAAGCGCATCAGCTACGCCGAGGCGTCGCGCGTACTGCTGCGCGACTCCATCCTCGACGGGATGCGTGACCTGCTGCTCACCCGCGACTGGTCCTCGATCACCCTGTCCGACGTCGCGAAAGCCGCCGGAATCAGCCGCCAGACGATCTACAACGAGTTCGGCTCCCGCCAGGGGCTCGCCCAGGGCTATGCGCTGCGGCTCTCCGACCGGCTCGTCGGCCAGATCCAGAACGCGATCGGCGCCAACATCGGCGACGTGTACGCCGCGTTCCTGCAGGGATTCCGCGACTTCTTCATCGAGTCGGCCGCCGACCCGCTGGTGATCTCGCTGCTGACCGGAACCTCGAAACCCGATCTGCTGCAGATCATCACGACCGACAGCGCGCCGATCATCACCCACTGCTCGACGCGGCTGACCGAACTGTTCATGACCAGCTGGGTGCGCTGCAGCGAGGAGGACGCGGGCGTGCTGGCCCGCGCGATCGTCCGGCTCGCGATGAGCTACATCTCGATGCCCCCCGAAGCCGACCACGACGTGGCACGCGACCTGGCCCGGTTGATGACGCCGTTCGCCGAGCGCTACGGCGTCATCGAGCCGCGGTAGCGGACGCGGCGTCCGTCGCGTCCGAGCGCTCGGGCGCGATGGAGCGGCGGAACCGCAGGAATATCGCCACCGCGACGACCGCGATAGCGGCGCTGAGCAGGTGCGACGCCTGGTAGCCGTAGCCACTCACCACCGACCCCGCCACGACGTTGCTCAACGACGCGCCGACGCCCTGCATCGTCATCACCGCGGCGAAGCCGACGTTGAACCGACCCGACCCGGCCAGCAGCCGCTCGACCGCGATCGGCGTCGCGATGCCGATGAGACCCGCACCGACCCCGTCGAGCGCCTGCACCGGAAAGATGGTCCAGAAGCCCGAATTCGTGCCGGCGATCAGCCCGCGCACCGGCAGCGCGCACAGTGCCACCAGCAGCACGGTGGCCAGCCCGAACCGCCGGATCATCAGAGGCGCGAGCACTGCGACGGCGATCATCGCGACCTGCGACACCCCGGTGATGATCGCGGTCGTGCGAAACGGCGTGCCGAGCTCGATCGCGAACTGCTGCGCCACCAGCCTGCTCATCGGCGCATTGCCGAAGTGGAACATCAGCAGCACCAGGGCGAGCACCAGCAGACCCGGCGTCTTGACCAGCACCCGCAATCCCGACGGCTTCGCGCTGTCCCCGGCTTCGTCGAGCCCGCGCGCCGCGTCGTGATCGATCCGGGCCGGATCGATGGCCATCGCGGCCACCACCGCGCCGATCGCGGTCACGATCATCAGCGTGATGATTGCGTGTTCGCCATAGAGCGACACCGCGATGAACACCGCAGCCAGTGAGACCACGTTGCCTGCGTGGTTCCAGAACTCGTTGCGGGCGACCTGCCGGCCGAACAGCCGCGGCCCGATCAGGCCGAGGGTCAGCCCCATCAGGGCCGGCCCGATCACCGCGCCCACCACGGCGGTGCCTACCTGCCCGATCCAGACGATCGCCGGCGTCGGTGCCACCAGCGTGGCCAGGCCCACCGCGGTCACCACGATCACCGGGATGGCGACCAGTGCGCGTTTGTACCGGGTCCCGTCGACCAGCGCCCCGAACAGCGGTGTCACCGCCAACCCGATGAGCCCGCCGACCGTCGCTATCGCGCCCAACGCGAACGGCGACCACCCCCGCGTGGCGAGGAACGCGTCCAGAAACGGGCCGAGTCCGTCGCGGGCGTCGGCCAGGAAGAAGTTCAGCGCAGCAAGCGCGACCAGAGACCGCCGACCCACCGCGACCGTGCGTTCGTCCACCAGCCATCCCCTTCCCGCGAACACCGACCGGCGCAGCGGTGTACCCTCCCGCGAATCGAGACCAAACACAACGTCACAAAGGACGTCACAAAGGGCGAATTGAAGACGCCCGGCGCCGACAGCTAGGGTGTTGTGGATATCTCTCGGCTGGCAGTGTGCATCCGCTTGTTCGGATTGAGCGCCTGTCCCGCGAGCCCGCAGGCCGAGTGTGTCGCCGGCGCACCACTGTGCGCTCTCGAGGCAGAAGACGAATCAAAAAGGGGCTCTACATGACTGCACCAGAACTGACCGCAGATGTCCGCAACGGCATCGACTACAAGGTCGCCGACCTCTCGCTGGCCGAATTCGGCCGCAAGGAGATCCGCCTCGCCGAGCACGAGATGCCCGGCCTGATGGCGCTGCGCCGCGAATACGCCGACGTGGCCCCGCTCAAGGGCGCCCGGGTGTCCGGCTCGCTGCACATGACCGTTCAGACCGCCGTGCTGATCGAGACGCTGGTCTCCCTCGGCGCCGAGGTGCGCTGGGCCTCGTGCAACATCTTCTCCACCCAGGACCACGCCGCCGCGGCCGTCGTCGTCGGACCGCACGGCACCGTCGAGGAGCCCAAGGGCGTCCCGGTGTTCGCGTGGAAGGGCGAGACGCTGGAGGAGTACTGGTGGGCCGCCGAGCAGATGCTGACGTGGCCGGGCGAGCCCGCCAACATGATCCTCGACGACGGCGGTGACGCCACCATGCTGGTGCTGCGCGGCGCGCAGTTCGAGAAGGCCGGCGTCGTGCCGCCCGAGGACGACGAGCACTCCGACGAGTACAAGGTGTTCCTGAACCTGCTGCGCCGGTCGCTCGAGGCCGACAACACCAAGTGGACCAAGGTCGCCGAGTCGGTCCAGGGCGTCACCGAGGAGACCACCACCGGCGTGCTGCGCCTGTACCAGTTCGCCGCTGCCGGTGAGCTCGCGTTCCCGGCCATCAATGTCAACGACTCGGTCACCAAGAGCAAGTTCGACAACAAGTACGGCACCCGGCACTCGCTGATCGACGGCATCAACCGCGGCACCGACGTCCTCATCGGCGGCAAGGCCGCGCTGGTGTGCGGCTACGGCGACGTCGGCAAGGGCTGCGCCGAGGCCCTCAAGGCCCAGGGTGCCCGCGTGGCGGTCACCGAGATCGACCCGATCAACGCGCTGCAGGCGCTGATGGACGGCTTCGAGGTCAAGACCGTCGAAGAGGCCATCGGCTGGGCCGACATCGTCATCACCGCCACCGGCAACCAGGGCATCATCACCCTGGAGCACATGCGCTCGATGAAGCACCAGGCCATCCTCGGCAACATCGGCCACTTCGACGACGAGATCGAGATGGCGCGCCTCGAGCGCGACAAGGACATCCGTCGCATCAACATCAAGCCGCAGGTCGACGAGTTCATCTTCCCCGACGGTCACTCGATCATCGTGCTGAGCGAGGGACGCTTGCTGAACCTCGGCAACGCGACCGGCCACCCGTCGTTCGTGATGAGCAACAGCTTCTCGAACCAGGTCATCGCGCAGATCGAGCTGTGGACCAAGAACGACGAGTACGACAACGAGGTCTACCGCCTCGCCAAGCACCTCGACGAGAAGGTCGCCAAGATCCACGTCGAGGCACTCGGCGGCTCGCTGACCAAGCTCACCAAGGAGCAGGCCGAGTACATCGGCGTCGACGTCGACGGCCCGTACAAGCCGGAGCACTACCGCTACTGACATGACGGATCGGGCGCGCACAACGACATTCAGTGTCGTTGTGCGCGCCCTTTCTGTTGCGGTGCTCCTGACTTCCTGTCAGTCGGCTTCTGAGACAACCGACTCGGCGGAGACGACCGAGACGGCGGAGACGCGGCCGGCATTCGTTATCCGGCACGACACCGACGAACTCGCGCGCACGTTTCCCGCGCTCGGCACCCCTGTCTCGGCGTCGTGGATCCGCTGGGGCAACGGCGGTACCGCGGTCTGGACCGACGCTGTCGTGCGCGTCACCCCGCCGACGATGAATGACCTGTTGCGTCAGCATGTTTCGGAGCCGACCACACATCGCCCCGCGGTGCAGAAGGTGCTGGAGCCGGAGGTTCCGCCCGGACCGTTCCGCACCGGCGCGGAGCTGAACACGGCGTTCTCGCCGGGACGCACGAGCACGCGCGTCTTCCTCGACCCGCCGCGCGACACCGTGGTGCTGCAGTCCTTCGACCTCGGCTAGGTGTCAGCGGGACTGCGGCACCGGGCGCCGGAACGTCACAGTGTCGAATTCCCGGCCGTATTCGTCCACCGCGACGACATCCATCTCGCTGACGAACACCCCGGGCCGCACATCCACTCGGATGAACGCATAGTTCAAGAATCTGACCCGCGACCACGCCACGGCTTCCCGCTGCTGTACGCCATCGGACGTCCACACGTAACTGTTGGGGACGACGGTGTCGAGGACCTCGTGGCCGCGGTAGCTCTCCTGCTCGCCGGGCTGGAACGTGTAGCGCGGGCGCCCCGCCGATCCGACCGTGTAGTACACCGTGCCGTCGGTGTTGGGATAGACGATGGCGTGGTCGCCGGCCACCTTCGTCGGTGCACCGCCCCGGATGGGATCGGACCGTTCGAAGGCGTGATTGTGGGCCTGCAGCACCAGATCCACGCGGTAGCGGTCGAACAACTCTGCCCACGCATCGCGCACACCGCCGTCACTGGCGTGCGCCTGCACCGTCGAATACGCGCAGTGGTGGAAGAAACACACGATGAAGTCGATGTTCGGATTCGCCCGATGATCGGCCAACGTCGAAGCGACCCAGTCGGTTTGAGACCCACCGGAATAGCCGGTGTTGGCGGTGATCTCGTAGGAGACGTCGTTGGCGTCCAGCGACAGGACCGCCACGTTGCCGTAGACGAACGAATAGACCGAGGGGCAGGCCGCGGGGCCGTTGCCGGGGAAATCCAGGCGCGCCAGATGGCCGCCGTAACCGTGCACCGGGTAGGCCGCCTCCATGTCGTGGTTGCCGGTGGCGAACATCCACGGCGTGGTCGACGCGCTGCGTTCGATCGAGTTCAGATACACGTCCCACACGTAGGGATTGAATTTGTCGAAACCCGACGGAAGCGTGCCGCCTGACGGTACGAACGTCGGCGGCTCACCCATCCCCGAGGGATCCGCGTAGGCGATGTCACCGGCGAGGACGTGGAACTCCGGCCGTGCCGCACCGATCTGGTTCAGCACGTTCTCGGTGTGGGACACGGTCGGATCGTTGTCGGGTTTGTAGTAGCTGTCGTCATAGTCGCCCCGAGCCAGGCCGGGTGGGAGAAGCGGTGTGGTGTCGGTGCCCTGATCGCCCATCATCGTGAACCGGAACGGCGACAATGCATTCCGTGCGTTCGGCATGGCGGTGCTGGTCGAACGGATGTCGGTGACGAACCCGTCTTCGGTGCGCCACCGGTAGAAGTGTCGACTGTGACCGGCGAGCCCGTCGACGGGAGCGTGCACGTAGAACTGCTCGGCGGCCAGCACGCCGCCGCTGCTGTCGGGGATCTGCGTCACCAGATTGCGGACCTCGGCCTCCAGCGTCGCCCCCAGAGAGGGCGTCGGGCCGTGGTCGACGAACACTTTCGTACCGGCAGGGCTGCGCGACAGCTGCGCGGCCAGCCGCAGCTGACTCGAGGCGTCCGAACCGTAACCGACGCGCCGGTTCGCGACTGCCAGGGGCGCGTCCTGGGCGTAGGCGCGTCGGCCGAACGGTGACATCCCGACGGCGCCGACAGCCGCCAGTGCCGCCGATCCACGCAGGAAGTTCCGGCGCGACACCGGATGTCGCCGCAGATATCGCTGGTGCCACTCGTACTGCTCGGCAATGGACATCTCGGCGGCCAACGCTGCCGGGACGCCGGTGTCGGGGATGTCGCCGGCGCCGGTCATGTCGGACGGTAGGCAGGCGGCAGCGGCATGCCCAGTTCCGCCATCACAGATCGCAGCCGCGTCGGGTAATCGGTGATGATCCCGTCGGCACCCGCGGCGATCTGGGCGCGCATCGCACCGGGGTCGTTGATCGTCCACGGGATGACCTTCAGCCCGAGTCCATGTGCGCGCGAGACGAATTCGGCGTCGGCGACCAGAGCAAAACCCGGATCGCCGGGGACCTGGCCGTACGGCACCGAGTAACCCGGGGACAACACGTCGGCGCCCACCATCGTCGCCGCGACGATCGGGTCGCTCACGGCCGCCGGGTCGATGCCGTCGAGCCATGGCGAACCAGGGACGAACGTCGTCTCATCCCACAGCGCGATCTGTGGAATCGACGGCGCGGCGGCGCGAACCAGCGGCAGGGTGCGCCAGTCGAAGCTCTGGATCTCGACCAGATCCTGCTTACCCGCAGCACGCACCGCCGCGAGGATGACGTCGACGAACTGGCCCGGCGGGGCCGACATCTCCGGCTTGTCCGCCTCGATCTTGGTCTCGATGTTGTAGCGGACACCGGCCCGGTAGCGGTCGGCGAGCGCGAACACCTCGGGCAGTGTCGCGATGCTGTTGCCCCTGACCACCTCGGCCTGCGGGAAGGCGGGCAGCAATTTCCCGCAGTCCAGCGTGTGGAGCTGGGCGGCCGTCAGCTGCCACACCGCCTTCCCGACGTAGGGGAACTGCGGATCGCCCGGAAAAGCCGGGACGGTGTCGGAGCATTTGTCGGCCTGGATCACGGGGTCGTGCCAGACCATCGGCTGACCGTCGCGGGACAGCACGATGTCGAGCTCCAGCGTGTTCACGCCGAGTTCGAGCGCCTTGGCGAATGCGCGCAGCGACTCCTCGGTGGTTTCCCCGCGGCCGCCGCGGTGCGCTTGCAGATCGAAGTCGGCCGCCGCCGAAGCGCTCGGGGCGGACCCGACGAACCCGGCCAGCATCAACCCGGCGATCACCACGGCAAGACAGCGCATGACATCAAGGCCTAGCAGCGGAAGGCGACGCAGAAGTGTCCGCTGTGTGAACGCCACCGTCGTCGCTGCCGCTAGACCAGGCCCAGCTGCTGGTAGATCGTCGAACGCCACTTGCGGGACTGGGAATTGACGAAAATTCCGCCGAGCGCCCAATCGTGCATCTGCCCGTCGCCGATCACCACCGTGAAGTTCGCATCGGGGTCCTGCGCGAGCAGCTTGTCGCGGAACATCAGGTCACCGGGGTAGGGCCGCTCCACGGTCCCGACGTAGATCGCCGTCGGCGGCAACCCGGTCAGATCGTCGACCATGATCGGATTGAAGTGCGGGTCATCGGGATTCAGATCGCCGCCGGGTGCCGGTGCCGTCCGGGGCGGGATGATCGGATCGTTGATGTCATCGACGATCGGCCCGGACAGCGTCAGATGCAGCACCGGGGAGATCAGCACCATCCGGGACGGCTGATCCTCGTCGGGATCGCAGGCCGCGTCGGCCCGGCAGCGGCGCACCAGCTCCTGGGCCACCAGCATCGCGTACGTGCCGCCCGCGGAATCGCCATACAGAGACACGTTCTCGGCGCCGTGCTCGGCGATCATCAGCGACACGTAGTCCGCCATCGGCGGCACCAGACCCTCGACTGTGGCGTTGCCTATCGGCGGGGCCAGCGGATAGATCGGCACCACCACCGTCGCGCCCGTCTGGCGGGCCATCGCCGTGTAGTCGGCCCAGTTGATGATGTTCGCCTCGGCGACGAACCCGCCGCCGTGCAACGCCAGCACGTACTCGTCCGTGGGCTTGCGCTTCGGGGTGATCGTCACGACTTTCATGCCGCTGTAGGTACTTTCGGTGACCGCGACCCCACCGCTCACCCACTTGGGCGGACTGGTGTAGGTCACACTGCCGCCGTCCCCGACGAAAATGGGGGAATCCTCGGCGCGCAGCTTCTGCAGCGTCCGCAGGATGAACCGATCCTGCAGCGACGGGGGACCGGTGACGACAGTCTGCGGCCCATCGGTGATGTCGCGGATGCGCTCACGCCGGGTGGCACTGCTCAACGGCAGCAGCGGCGCGGTCAGGGCCGGGGCCGTCGGCTCGTCGCTGTCCGTCGGCTCGACGGCGACCCGCTTCAACGGCGCGACGAGACGTTTCCGCTCGGTGCTCGTGTCCGTGCCCGCGTCGGTGCCCGAGGCGCGTTCGCGCGTGCGCTCGGCCAGCCGGGTGCGCAGCCGCGGGGAGTCGGTCCTGTCGGCCTTCTCTGCCTTGGCCGCCCGGACCTGGCTGTGGCTGGTCGCGGCAGTGGTCCCGCCGTCGTCGGCGGCTGCCACACCGCAGCCCAACCCCAGCAGCGCCGCCGCGCCGACCCCCGCTGCCACGGCGCATCCAGCTACCGTTGCGACATTGCTCTGACCCCGCATCGTGCATACCTATCACCTCGGGTCCCGGTGCCGCACTGGATTACGCTCACCTCGTGCTCATCGTCATAGAAGGTGTCGACGGCGCGGGGAAACGGACCCTGACCAACGGGTTGCGGGCAGCTTTCGAAGCCAACGGCCACTCGGTGGCAAACCTGGCGTTCCCTCGCTACGGAGAGTCGGTGCCCGCCGACCTGGCCGCCGAAGCGCTGCACGGCCGCCACGGCGACCTCGCCGACTCCGTCTACGCGATGGCCGTGCTGTTCGCCATGGACCGGGCCGGCGCACGCGCGCGGATCGACGAGCTCACCTCCACGCACTCCGTGGTGATCCTGGACCGTTACGTCGCCTCCAACGCCGCCTACAGCGCAGCGCGGCTGCACCAGGGTTTCGACGGTGACATGGTCGCCTGGGTGCACGACCTGGAGTACGGCCGGCTGCAGCTGCCGACGCCGCACGTTCAGGTCCTGCTCGACGTGCCGACCGAACTGGCCGCCGCCCGCGCGGCCAGCCGGGAAGCCGCTGACGCCGACCGCACCCGCGACGCCTACGAACGCGACGACGGGCTACAGCGACGCACGAGCGCCGTCTACGCCGAACTCGCCGCGGCCTCCTGGGGTGGCCCCTGGGCCGTGGTGCCACCCGACGTCGACGCCGCAGCGCTCGCCGAAGGGTTGCTCGGCGAACCCGGTTAGCGAGACGAAACCCCGCGTTCGACGTACGCTCCGATCGGGGAGCCGCGCAGCGGCACACGTCAAGGGGGATCAATGGTCGTTCGCACTCGAATTCAGGCCGACACGATGGCGCGCATCGACGAACTCGTGACCGAGCTCAAGACCGCGGGGGAACGCTTCGACCAGGGGCGCATGCTCGAAGGCCGCGAAGTGGCCCGCCACATCGGCCGCCTGGTCCACGGCACCGCCTCGTCACGAGCCCTGATCGACGAGTGGGGTGTGCGGCCGCTGATGACGTGGGTCGACACCGCCGGTGTGGTCAACCCCAAGACCGCGTCCTCGGCGGCGTGCCTGACGCTGATGAAGATCCGCACCGGATCGCAGCGCTGCGGCGAGTTCGTGCCGAAGCTCGGAATGTATCCGCCGGCGCCGATCCGCACCCGCGACGGCAAACACATCGACCGCGGCTCCCGCATCCCGTTCGAGCACTGGTGGACCAACCCCGTCGTCAAAGATGCTGACGGCGCCGAGTTTTCCCGCAAGCATCTGGTTCTCGCGCTCGCCGCAGGCCCCGACGCCGACGACGAGGCCACCGCGGCCCTGGCAGCACTGGCCGGAAGTCCGTCGCTGGGACGCGTCGTGCAGGGTGACCCGGCCGCGACGGGACTGGAACGCAACCCCGTGATGGCCAGCGCACGCCAGATCGGCTACGAGGTTCTGCAGTCGATCAGCCAGCAGCGGGACGTCATCGCCGCCTGCGCCTGACCTTCGGCCCGGTTGAGGCGCGAAACGCCCGTGTGGTAACCGGGGTTTATCGCGTTGTGGTGACACCATGGACACCATGAGGCAAAGGATCCTGGTCGTCGACGACGACCCTTCGCTGGCTGAGATGCTCACCATCGTGCTGCGCGGCGAGGGTTTCGACACCGCCGTCATCGGGGACGGCACCCAGGCGCTCACCGCCGTCCGGGAGCTGCGGCCCGACCTGGTGCTGCTCGACCTGATGCTGCCCGGCATGAACGGCATCGACGTCTGCCGGGTGCTGCGCGCCGACTCCGGCGTGCCGATCGTGATGCTGACCGCCAAGACCGACACCGTCGACGTGGTGCTCGGGCTCGAATCCGGCGCCGACGACTACGTGATGAAGCCGTTCAAGCCCAAGGAACTGGTGGCCCGCGTGCGCGCCCGGCTGCGGCGCAACGAGGACGAGCCGGCGGAGATGCTCTCGATCGCCGACGTCGACATCGACGTGCCCGCGCACAAGGTCACCCGGCAGGGCGAGCAGATCTCGCTGACCCCGCTGGAGTTCGACCTGTTGGTGGCGCTGGCACGCAAACCTCGCCAGGTGTTTACTCGTGATGTGCTGCTCGAACAGGTGTGGGGTTACCGCCACCCCGCCGACACCCGTTTGGTGAACGTGCATGTGCAGCGGCTGCGGGCCAAGGTCGAGAAGGACCCGGAGAACCCGCAGGTGGTGCTGACCGTTCGAGGAGTGGGATACAAGGCCGGACCTCCGTGATCGGACGGTCCGCCTGGTTGAGGCGACGTGATACCCCGGCCGTGATGCGCCGCCCATGATCTTCGGTTCGAGGCGGCGCATCCACCGGCGGTCAGCCCCGCTGATCCGCGGCCTGGGTGTGCTGGGCCGGGCTGTGAGCTCGGCATGGCGCCGCTCCCTACAGTTGCGTGTCGTCACGCTGACGCTCGGGCTGTCGCTGACAGTCATCATGGTCCTCGGGTTCGTGCTCACCAGCCAGATCACCGACCGCATCCTCGAAGTCAAGGTCGGAGCCGCGACCGAGGAGATCGAGCGCGCGCGCACCACCGTCAGCGGCATCGTCGGCGGCGAGGAGACCCGGTCGCTCGACAGCAGCCTGCAGCTGGCCCGCAACACTCTGATCGATCGCAAGGCCGACGCCGGAGCAGGATTGGCCGGCGCCTTCGACGCCGTGCTGATCGTCCCGGGTGACGGCCCACGCGCAGCGACGGCCGCCGGGCCCATCGACCAGATCCCGAACTCGTTGCGCGACTTCGTCAAAGCCGGCCAGGTCAGCTATCAGTACTCCACTGTGCGCACCGACGGCTTCTCCGGCCCGGCCCTGGTGATCGGCAGTCCGACGTCGTCGTCGACGTCTGCGGTCACCAATCTCGAGCTCTACCTGATCTTTCCGCTGAGAAACGAGCAATCCACCATCGCTCTGGTGCGTGGCACCATGGCCACCGGCGGTGTGGTGCTGCTGGGCCTGCTCGCCGCGATCGCGCTGCTGGTGGCCCGCCAGATCGTGTTGCCGGTGCGCTCGGCGTCGCGCATCGCCGAGCGGTTCGCCGAAGGCCACCTGAGTGAACGCATGCCGGTACGCGGCGAAGACGACATGGCACGACTGGCCGTGTCATTCAACGACATGGCCGAGAGTCTGCAGCGGCAGATCACCCAGCTCGAAGAGTTCGGAAACCTGCAGCGACGCTTCACCTCTGACGTCAGCCACGAGCTGCGCACCCCGCTGACGACCGTGCGGATGGCCGCCGACCTCATCCACGACCACGCTGAAGAGCTGGACCCTGCGCTACGCCGCTCCACCGAGCTGATGGTCAACGAGCTGGACCGGTTCGAATCGCTGCTCAACGATCTGCTCGAGATCTCCCGCCACGACGCCGGTGTCGCCGAACTCGCCGTCGAAGCCGTCGACCTGCGTTCGATCGTGCGCAGCGCGCTCGACAACGTCGGGCATCTCGCCGAGGAAGCGTCCGTCGACATGATGGTCGACCTGCCCGGCGACGAGATCATCGCCGAAGTCGACCCGCGCCGCGTCGAGCGCATCCTGCGCAACCTGATCGCCAACGCGATCGACCACGCCGAACGCAAACCCGTACGCATCCGGATGGCCGCCGACGCCGACACGGTCGCGGTCACCGTCCGCGACTACGGCGTCGGTCTACGACCCGGCGAGGAGAAGCTGGTGTTCAGCCGGTTCTGGCGGGCCGACCCGTCACGGGTGCGCCGATCCGGCGGCACCGGCCTCGGGCTGGCGATCAGCATCGAGGACGCGCGCCTGCACCAGGGCCGGCTGGAGGCGTGGGGAGAGCCCGGCAAGGGTGCCTGCTTTCGGCTCACGCTGCCGCTGGTACGCGGACACAAGGTCACCAGCAGTCCGCTGCCCGTCAAGCCGATCGGGGAACCGGCCGGTGTGCCGACCCGCCGACGCGAACCCGCCGGGGAGAGCGTGTGACGCGCGGGCTCGCGGCGCTGCTGACAGTGCTCATGCTGGTGCCCGTCCTTCTCCTGGCCGGCTGTGCCGGGGTGCCGAGTTCGTCGTCACCCCAGGCGATCGGCACCGTCGACCGACCCGCCCCGCCGAGCCTGCCCAAGCCCACCCCCGGCATGGACCCCGACGTGCTGCTGCGCGAATTCCTCAAGGCCACAGCCGATCCCGCCAGCCGGCACCTCGCGGCCCGGCAGTTCCTCACCGAATCGGCGTCCAGTGGATGGGACGACGCCGGTAGCGCGCTCCTGATCGACAACGTCGTGTTCGTCGAAACCCGAACGCCGGAGCGGGTTTCGGTCAACATGCGCGCCGACATCCTGGGTTCGCTGTCCGACATGGGCGTGTTCGAGACCGGTGAAGGTGCCCTGCCCGACCCCGGCCCGATCGAACTCGTCAAGACCCCCGGCGGCTGGCGCATCGACCGGCTCCCCAACGGCGTGTTCCTCGACTGGCAACAATTCCAGGCCACCTACAAGCGCAGCACCCTGTACTTCGCCGATCCGACCGGCAAGACCGTGGTACCCGACCCGCGCTACGTCGCGGTCTCCGATTCCGACCAGCTGGCAACGGAATTGGTGAGCAAGCTGATCGCGGGACCGCGGCCGGAGATGGACAAGACGGTCCGCAATCTGCTCGGCGCGCCACTGCGGCTACGAGGACCGGTGACCCGCGCCGACGGCGGCAAGACAGGCGTCGGACGCGGCTACGGAGGGGCGCGCATCGATCTCGACAGCCTCTCCACCACCGACCCACACAGCAGGCAACTGCTTGCGGCACAGATCATCTGGACGCTGTCGCGGGCCGGGGTCAACGGGCCGTACGTGATCAACGCCGACGGAGCAGCGCTCGACGACCGATTCGCCGAAGGGTGGGACACCGGCGACGTCGCCGCCACCGATCCCGGCGCCGCCGACGGTGCGGCGGCCGGCCTGCACGCGCTCATCGGCGGTTCGTTGGTGTCGCTCGACGGCCAGCGGGCTCCGCGGGTGCCCGGCTCCTTCGGGTCCCTGCCCGGTCAGACCGCGGCGTCGCTGTCCCGCGGCGGGCAGGAAGTCGCCTCGATCGTGACGTTGCGCCCCGGCGCACCCGACATGGCGTCGTCGCTGTGGGTCGGGCCGTTGGGCGGCAACGCAAGTCAGGCGATGGACGGGCGCAACCTGACCCGCCCCAGCTGGGCACTCGACGACGCCGTCTGGGTCGTCGTCGACGGCATCAACGTCGTCCGCGTCTTCCAGGACGCCTCCGGACAACCCGCCCGCATCCCCGTCGACGCCACGCTGGTGTCCGGCCGATTCCCCGGCGTCATCACCGAATTGCAGCTCTCGCGGGACGGCACCCGCGCGGCGATGGTGATCGACCGGCACGTGATCCTCGCGAGCGTCGAGCAGACCCCTGGCGGCGGATACGCGCTGACCTATCCGCGCCGGCTGGGCTACGGCCTCGGCGACACCGTGGTGTCACTCGGCTGGCGCACCGGCGACGACATCGTGGTCAGCCGCACCGACCCGCAACACCCCGTGTCCTACGTCAACCTCGACGGGGTGAACTCCGACGGGCCCAGCCGAAACCTGCTGATGCCCGTCACCACAGTGGCCGCCAACCCGTCGGTGGTCTACGTCGCCGACCAGCGCGGCGTGCTGCAGCTGTCCGGTTCGGGCGCCGAAGGCGATCCCACCTGGGCCGAAGTTCGTCCGCTCATGACAGCGGGGGCACTGCCGGTGCTGCCGGGCTGACAGACGTGCAACGAAAGGGTTGGCAATGGACATCAATGCTGAAGTGACGCGCAAAGCGGTCCTCACGGGCGCTGGAGTGGGGGTGGCCGCGGTTGCGCTGGCGGCGTGCTCGTCCGGGTCCTCGTCGGAGTCCGGCACATCGTCGTCGTCCGGGTCTGCGGAGTCATCCGGGTCGGCGTCGTCCGGGTCGGCAGGCACCGGCGAGGCGCTGACGAAGACCGCCGACGTCCCGGTGGGCTCCGGCGTGATCGTCGGCAAGACGGTGGTCACGCAGCCGACCGCAGGCGACTTCAAAGCCTTCTCGGCGGTGTGCACGCATTCGGGATGCCTGGTCAACAAGATCGCCGACGGCACCATCGACTGCCCCTGCCACGGCAGCAAGTTCAGCCTCGACGGCGCCGTCGTCGACGGTCCGGCCAAGAAGCCGCTCGAGCCGATCAGCGTTCGGGTGCAAGGGGATTCGATCGTTCAGGGATAGACCGGTGGGGCCTGCCTCTCCCGCAGGCCCACCGGTCTCCCAGCCGAAGTTACCGGTCTGGGCGTAGGGGTCTGCGCACCAATTCTCCGCCCGCCAGTGAGAAGCCACGGCTGTGACATGCCGCTGATCACGACCCGGAACGATATTCCGCGGTAAAGGGGACGGGGCTGTCGGTGGGGGCGGCCATAGTGACGGCGTGCTCGATCTCGTCCTGCCGCTACAGTGCGGCGGCTGCAGCGCCCCCGCGACCGCGTGGTGCGTGTCCTGCGCGCAGGAACTTGCCGTGCGGCACGACGAGCCCCACCTCGTCACGCCACGCCTGGACCCCGGCGTGCCGGTGTTCTCGCTGGGCCGCTACGCCGGCGCCCGCCGCCACGCCCTCGTCGCGGCCAAGGAGCGCGGCCGCACCGACCTCCTCGGCCCCCTGGGCGACGCGCTGCGCACCGCTCTCGGTCAGCTGCTGACCTGGGGTCTGCTCGACACCCCGCTGACCCTGGTCCCGGCCCCCACCCGGCGCACCTCCGCGCGTCGCCGGGGCGGCGATCCCGTCACCCGCCTCGCCACGCACGCCGCCCGCGGTCTACCCGGCGTCGCCGTCGCACCGTCGCTGCGGCTGGCTCCGTTCACCCGCGACTCCGTCGGACTGTCCAGTGCCGCCCGCCAGCGCAACATCGCCGGGCGCATCCGACTCACCCGCGGTGTCACCGCGATATCGAGCGACGTCGTCGTGGTCGACGACATCGTCACCACCGGGGCCACCGCCACGGAATCGGTCCGAGTCCTGCAAACACGGGGAGTGGCCGTAGCCGCCGTCCTCGCGCTCGCGCACGCCTGACCAATCGCGTTACCCGAACATCAATCTGCCGTGAAGAACTGAAAACAGGTCGGTCGAATCAGTGGCACGAACACATGAACAGCGACTACCTTCGGAACCAACCATCCGTGAACAGCTCACGGCGGCGCTCAGACCAGAGACGCCGATATCGCGCCAGCGGTAGGAGGTGAGTAGTCGACACCTTGCACCGGCGAGTGGCGCCAATCAGACATGCCTCGTCGGCGCGATTTTTCTATCAGCAGGCACGCGAGACGTGCACCCGCGAAAGAGAGTCGAGTTGCCAAGCATGTCAGTAAATTCCATGGACTCCGACAACACGATGGTGATGGACCCCGATGCGACGGGAGTGTCCGAGGAGACCTCGGGCGCCGAGGTGGTGGTGACCGGTCGCAACGTGGAGGTCCCCGACCACTTCCGCGCCTACGTCGCCGAGAAGTTGTCACGCCTGGAACGATTCGACCGCACCATCTACCTCTTCGACGTCGAACTCGATCACGAGAAGAACCGACGTCAACGCAAGAACTGCCAGCACGTGGAAATCACGGCGAAGGGTCGCGGTCCCGTGGTCCGCGGCGAGGCCTGCGCCGACAGCTTCTACGCTGCGTTCGAATCCGCGGCGAGCAAACTCGAAGCCCGGCTACGTAAGAGCAAGGACCGCCGCAAGATCCACTACGGCGACAAGCGGCCGGAGTCGCTGCACGAAGCCACCGCGCTCGAGCGTCTGGACGCCGCGTTCGCCCGGCCGACGGAGACGACCGCCGCGCCCGCCGACACGCTCGACGACCACGAACCCGGCCGGATCGTGCGCACCAAGGAACACCCGGCCACCCCGATGACGGTCGACGACGCGCTCTACGAGATGGAGCTGGTCGGCCACGATTTCTTCCTCTTCCACGACAAAGAGAGCGACCGGCCCTGCGTCGTGTACCGACGCCACGCCTACGACTACGGGTTGATCCGGCTGGCCTGAGCTGGTCCGGCGCGCTCGAGCACCGTCGCCGGTTGCCGGGCGCGCCGGTTCCGACCCGTACGATGGGGACGTCCAACGCGTGACGCATCCATCGACGCAAGAGGTTATACAGCGTGCTCTCGAAGTTGCTCCGTCTCGGCGAAGGCCGCATGGTCAAGCGCCTCAAGGGGGTGGCTGACTACGTCAACACCCTGTCCGACGACGTCGAGAAGCTTTCCGACGCCGAGCTCCGCGCCAAGACCGCCGCCTTCAAGGCCCGCCTGGCCGACGGTGAAGATCTCGACGACCTGCTGCCCGAGGCGTTCGCCGTGGCGCGCGAAGCCGCGTGGCGGGTGCTCAACCAGCGCCACTTCGACGTCCAGGTGATGGGCGGCGCCGCCCTGCACTTCGGCAACGTGGCCGAGATGAAGACCGGTGAGGGCAAGACCCTCACCGCTGTACTGCCGGCCTACCTCAACGCGCTGACCGGCAAGGGCGTCCACATCGTCACGGTCAACGACTACCTGGCCAAGCGCGACGCCGAGCAGATGGGCCGCGTGCATCGCTTCCTCGGACTCGACGTGGGCGTCATCCTGTCCCAGCTCACGCCCGACGAGCGTCGCACCGCCTACGCCGCCGACATCACCTACGGCACCAACGTCGAGTTCGGGTTCGACTACCTGCGCGACAACATGGCGCTGCGGCTCGAAGACTGCGTGCAGCGCGGCTTCAACTACGCGATCGTCGACGAGGTCGACTCGATCCTCATCGACGAGGCCCGCACCCCGCTGATCATCTCGGGCCCGGTCGACGGCTCCTCGAACTGGTACAGCGAGTTCGCGCGGCTGGCCCCGCTGATGGAGAAGGACACCCACTACGAGGTCGACCTCAAGAAGCGCACCGTCGGCGTGCACGAGGCCGGCGTCGCGTTCGTCGAAGACCAGCTCGGCATCGAGAACCTCTACGAAGCAGCCAACTCACCGCTGGTCAGCTACCTCAACAACGCGCTCAAGGCCAAGGAGCTCTTCGAGCGCGACAAGCACTACATCGTCCGCAACGGCGAGGTCCTCATCGTCGACGAGTTCACCGGCCGCATGCTGGTGGGCCGGCGCTACAACGAGGGTCTGCACCAGGCCATCGAGGCCAAGGAGCAGGTGGAGATCAAGGCGGAGAACCAGACCGTCGCGACCGTCACGCTGCAGAACTACTTCCGCATGTACGACAAGCTCGCGGGCATGACCGGCACCGCCGAGACCGAGGCCGCCGAACTGCACGAGATCTACAAGCTCGGCGTGGTGCCGATCCCGACGAACAAGCCGATGATCCGCGCCGATCAGTCGGACCTGATCTACAAGACCGAGGAAGCCAAGTTCATCGCGGTCGTCGACGACGTCACCGAGCGCTATGAGAAGGGCCAGCCAGTACTGATCGGTACGACGAGCGTGGAGCGCTCGGAGTTCCTGGCCCGCCAGTTCGAGAAGCGCCGCATTCCGCACAACGTGCTCAACGCCAAGTACCACGAGCAGGAAGCCGGCATCATCGCCGAGGCGGGCCGCGTCGGCGCGGTCACCGTGGCCACCAACATGGCCGGCCGCGGTACCGACATCGTGCTCGGCGGCAACGTCGACTACCTGCTGGACCGGCAGCTGCGCCAGCGCGGCCTCGATCCCATCGAGACCCCCGACGAGTACGAAGCGGCCTGGCACGAGGAGCTGCCGGCGGTCAAGGCGCAGGTGTCCTCCGAAGCCAAGGATGTCGTCGCCGCGGGCGGCCTGTACGTGCTGGGTACCGAGCGTCACGAGTCCCGCCGCATCGACAACCAGCTGCGTGGCCGCTCCGGCCGCCAGGGCGATCCCGGCGAATCCCGCTTCTACCTGTCGCTGGCCGACGAGCTGATGCGCCGGTTCAACGGCGCCACGCTCGAGACGCTGCTGACCCGGCTGAACCTGCCCGACGACGTGCCGATCGAGGCCAAGATGGTCTCCCGCGCGATCAAGAGCGCACAGACGCAGGTCGAGCAGCAGAACTTCGACATCCGCAAGGAAGTCCTCAAGTACGACGAGGTGATGAACCAGCAGCGCAAGGTCATCTATGCCGAGCGCCGCCGCATCCTCGAAGGCGAGAACCTCGCCGAGCAGGCCCACACCATGCTCGTCGACGTCATCACCGCCTACGTCGACGGTGCCACCGCCGAGGGCTACTCGGAGGACTGGGACCTGGAGAAGCTGTGGGAAAGCCTGCGCCAGCTCTACCCCGTCGGCATCGACCACAACGATCTGATCGACTCCGACGCCGTGGGCGAACCCGGTGAGCTGACCCGCAAGGAACTGCTCGACGCCCTGCTCGAAGACGCCGAACGCGCCTACGCCGCGCGCGAAGCCGAGATCGAGTCGCTCGCCGGTGAGGGAGCGATGCGCCAGCTGGAACGCAACGTGCTGCTCAACGTGCTCGACCGCAAGTGGCGTGAGCACCTCTACGAGATGGACTACCTGCGCGAGGGCATCGGCCTGCGCGGACTGGCCCAGCAGCGACCGGAGGTCGAGTACGCGCGCGAGGGCTTCGACATGTTCATCGGCATGCTCGACGGCATGAAGGAGGAGTCGGTCGGCTTCCTGTTCAACGTGCAGGTCGAGGCCGCCCCGCAGCCGGCCGTCGCGCCGGTGGCGGCGCCGCCCGGGCTGGCCGACTTCGCCGCCGCCGCAGCAGCTGCGCAGGGGCAGGGCGCGCAAGGTGCGGTGGCCACCAAGGAGCGGCCGAACCCATTGCGCGCCAAGGGGATCGACGACAACGGGCAGCCGCCGCTGGTCTACACCGGACCGTCGGAAGACGGCTCGGCGGAGGTCAAGCGAACCGGCGGTGGCGGGGGCACCATTAAGCCCGGCGGCGGCACCACGCGTCGCGAACGCCGGGAGGCCGCCCGCGCCCAGAAGTCCGGAAAGCACGCCCGCCGTCGCTGATCGTCGTCCGACTAGCCGATCTGGTCGGACTCCTCAACGCGGCTCGTGCCTCGCCGCTTGATCGTCGTCCGACTAGCCGATCTGGAGCGCGACCATCCGCCACGCCTCGCCGTGGCGCTCGATGCGCGCCGCGATCGCGTGCACCCGGCCGGATCGGCTGAACGAAGCGAACACTTCGGCCGCTGTCGGCTCGTCGGCACCGGTGTGCACTGCGCGCACCCGGACCCGGTGCAGCGTCGCGCTGCCCGTGCGGGGAGCGCGGGCCCGGACGAGCACCCGGTCGATCAGTGCCGGCGGCATCAACGGCCGAAGCTGTGCGACGGGCCGGCGCCGGTCGATCACCTCGATGATCTGGAGCAACGCGGCCTCGGCGAACGTCACGGCCGCCCTCGGCGGCGGAGCCTCGCGCAGCGCGGGCCGGTGCGGGCGAGCATGCTCACGCGCTCGGTGCAGGGCCGGACCCGACGGTGTGGGGCACGGCTGACCGATCGGCGCAGGGGCGGGTTCGCAGTCGATCACCGGCGAGGTGACCCAGAGGGCGGTAGGAGCGGTCATCACGGTTCTCCAGCGGTCGGCGGGACGGTCGCGTCCGCTGGAGAGTGGCAGACCTGTCGATGATGACACGCCCCGCCGACCCCTCGATGCACCCGTTATGCGCGCACGGCGCCGGTGCCGCTACCGTGAGGCGTCTCGAATGCACAGTGAGGGGGCGACGCGGCAATGGTGACCAGGTTGTCGTCGTCCGATGCGTCGTTCTTCCGGCTGGAGAACTCCGCCACACCGATGTACGTCGGGTCCCTGCAGATCGTGCGGAAACCGCGTAACGGGCTGAGTTACGAGACGCTGCTGGCCACCGTCGAACAGCGCCTGCCGCAGATCCCGCGGTATCGGCAGAAGGTCCGCGAGGTCGGCTACGGGTTGGCCCGCCCCGTGTGGCTCGACGACCGCGACTTCGACATCACCTATCACATCCGGCGTTCGGCGCTGCCGTCCCCGGGCAGCGACGCCCAGCTGCACGAGCTGATCGCTCGACTGGGCTCCCGTCCCCTCGACAAGTCCCGCCCGCTGTGGGAGATGTACCTGGTCGAGGGCCTGTCCAAGAACCGCCTCGCCATCTACACGAAGTCGCACCAAGCGCTGGTCAACGGCATGACGGCGCTCGAGATCGGGCACGTGATCGCCGACCGCACGCAGAAGCCGCCGGAGTTCGCCGAGGACATCTGGATTCCCGCGCGCGAGCCGTCGGACCGCCAGCTGTTGATGGGGGCGCTCGGCGAGTGGATCGCCCGGCCCACCCAGCAGGCGGCCGCGGTGCGCTCGGCGCTCACCGAGGCGGTCACCAACACCGGCCAGCTCGTCGAGCTCGGCCGGCGGGCCGCCGACGCCGCCCGCATCGTCGCCCGCGGAACCGCGCCCAGCAGCCCACTGAACACCAGGGTGTCGCGCAACCGGCGATTCTCGGTGGCCTCCGCCGACCTCGACGAGTTCCGGATGGTGCGGGCCCGCTACGACTGCGACATCAACGACGTCGTGCTCGCCGTCGTCGCCGGAGCGCTACGCAACTGGCTGCTGTCCCGCGGGGAGCCCGTCACCGCGACCACCACGATGCGCGCCATGGCCCCGATGTCGGTCTACCCCGACACCGACACCGATTCGTCGAGCCCCGGCCAGGCCATCGGCGAGGTGGCGCCCTTCCTGATCGACCTGCCCGTCGGCGAAGGCAACGCCGTCGTGCGACTGTCCCAGATCGCGCACGCCACCGAATCGACGCCCACCGCGGGGTCCCTGGTCGACGCGCGCAGCATCATCACGCTGTCGGGCTTCGCGCCGCCGACCCTGCACGCGATGGGCATTCGCGTCGCGACGAGTTTCTCGGCCCGCCAGTTCAACCTGTTGATCACCAACGCGCCCGGCGCGCAGGCGCAGATGTACATCGCCGGGACCAAGCTGCTCGAGACGTACGCGGTGCCGCCGTTGCTGCACAACCAGGCGCTCGCCATCGGTGTCACGTCCTACAACGGCACCATCTACTTCGGCATCAATGCCGACCGGGACGCCATGAGCGACGTCGAGATGCTGCCCGATCTGATGCGTGAGGCGCTCGACGAACTGGTGGAAGCGGCCCGATAGCCGGCTCGGGGATTTGACGACTGCTGCCAGTCGGAGTCGAATGATGTGAATGTCGACTTCTGAAGACGAACTGACCACGGGTATCGCGGGCGGCAAAGAGTCGACCGACACCGGTCCGATTCCCGTCGCCCATCCGGTGCTCGACGTACCCGTCGAAGAAGAGCACATCACCCGCTCCCGCGGCATCAACTGGGTGGTCTTCGGCGTCACCGCCGTCATCGCCATGGCGTTCCTGTCCTGGGGCTTCGTCAGCACCGACACCCTGGCCAGTGCGTCCTCGAGCGCACTGACGTGGGTGATGGACAAGACGGGCTGGCTCTTCGTGCTCACCAGCACCGGGTTCGTCGTCTTCGTGCTCTATCTCGCGCTGGGGCGCTACGGCACCATCCCGCTGGGCCGCGACGACGAGCCGCCGGAGTTCAACGGCATCTCCTGGGTGGCGATGATGTTCAGCGCCGGCATGGGCATCGGGCTGATGTTCTTCGGCGTCGCCGAACCGCTGACGCACTTCGTCACCCCGCCGCCCGGAACCGGTGCCGAGGGCAATCCCGAAGCCGTGCAGCACGCATTGGCCACCACGCTGTTCCACTGGACGCTGCACCCGTGGGCGATCTACGCCGTCGTCGGGCTGGCCATCGCCTACGGCGTGTACCGCAAGGGCCGGTTGCAGCTGATCAGTTCGGCATTCGAGCCGCTGCTCGGATCACGGGCCAACGGGTCGTGGGGCAAGGTCATCGACATGCTGGCGATCTTCGCCACGCTGTTCGGCTCGGCCGCGTCACTGGGGTTGGGCGCCTTGCAGATTCGCAGCGGCCTGCAGATCGTCGCCGGGATCGGTGAGACCGGCAACGCGATTCTCATCGTCATCATCACCGTGCTCACGGTCTGCTTCGTGCTGTCGGCGGTGTCGGGGGTGTCGCGTGGCATCCAGTGGCTGTCGAACATCAACATGGTGCTGGCCATTCTTCTCGCCGTGTTCGTCTTCGTGGTCGGCCCAACGGTTTTCATCCTCAACCTGCTGCCGACCTCGCTGGGGAGCTACTTCGCAGACCTCAACATGATGTCGGCGCGCACCGGCGCCGAGGGCAGCGCGGTGGACACCTGGCTGCAGTCGTGGACGATCTTCTACTGGGCCTGGTGGGTGTCGTGGACGCCGTTCGTCGGCATGTTCATCGCGCGGATCTCCCGCGGCCGCACCATCCGTCAGTTCGTGGCCGGTGTGCTGGTGGTGCCCAGCGTGGTGTCGCTGGTGTGGTTCGCGATCTTCGGCGGTGCGGCAATCAACGTGCAGCAGAACGGAACTGACCTCGCAGGGGAGGGCGGCGTCGAAGAGCAGCTGTTCACGCTGCTGGACCAGTATCCGATCGCGATCATCGCCAGCATCGTGGTGATGATCCTGGTCGCCATCTTCTTCGTCTCGGGCGCCGACGCCGCGTCGATCGTGATGGGCTCGCTGTCGCAGAAGGGCACCATCCATCCCAGCCGGGGCACCGTCATCTTCTGGGGCGTGGCCACCGGTGCGGTGGCGGCGGTGATGCTGCTGGTGGGTGGCGAGGACGCGCTCAATGGCCTACAGACGATCACGATCATCGCGGCTCTGCCGTTCCTGCTCGTGATGGTCGCGATGGCGGTGGCCCTGCTGAAGGACCTGCGCCGGGACCCGAAGATCCTGCGGCGCGCATACGCCGCCGACGTCGTCGACAGCGCGGTGGTGGCCGGGGTGACCCAGCACGGCGACGACTTCATCATCCCGGTGCAGAGGGACCCCAACTGCGCCGCCGACGCAGATTCACCAGGGGCCTCGTCGGGCGCCTGAGCCCGGTGCGGCCACTAGGCTCGGCGGAGTGCGCGTCTTCGTTCCCGCGACCCTGACCATGCTGCAGCGGCTGGTGGCCGACGGAACCCTCCGTCCCGTCAACGGCACCGCCTTCGCGGTGACACCGACGCTTCGGGAGGCCTACGCGGAGGGGGACGAGGAGGAGCTGGCCGACGTCGCGCTGCGTGACGCCGCGCTGGCGTCACTGCGGTTGCTCGGCGACGAGGGGGAGACCACGTTGCCGAGTCGGCGGGCGGTGCTCGAAGTCGATGCCGACGATGTGACGCTGCGCCCCGACCTCGACGATGCCGTGGTGCGGGTGGCCGGTGACATCGACCTCACGAAGGTGATCGCGGCGTATGTCGACAACGCCGCCGCAGAGACCGCGGTGACGGCGGCTGTCGACGCCGTCGACGAGGCGGACCTGGGGGATGAGGACGCCGAGCTGACGGTCGGGGACGCGCAAGACCACGACCTGGCCTGGTACGCGGCGCAGGAGCTGCCCTTCCTGCTCGAGCTGCTGTGAAAGACTGGCTACGGTCCCGTAAGTTACGGTACCGTAGGTTGAGCAACAGCGATTCGGCAGGAGCTCCCATGGCCAAGACAACGATCAAGAAGACGGCCAAGGTCGCCGACACGGTGCGGCCGTCCGTCGCCGGGGCAGACGAACGGCCCGGCCTCCACTTTCTGCGGACCGTTGCGGGCCGCATCACCACACCCCTGCTGCCCGACGACTACCTGAAGCTGGCCAACCCGCTCTGGTCGGCGCGGGAGTTGCGCGGCCGCGTGCTCGAGGTGCGGCGCGAGACCGTCGACTCGGCCACGCTCGTCATCAAGCCGGGGTGGGGTTTCTCGTTCGACTACCAGGCCGGCCAGTACATCGGCATCGGGCTGCTGGTTGACGGTCGCTGGCGGTGGCGGTCCTACTCCCTGACCAGCAGCCCCGTCACCAGCAAGGGTTCGCGGACCATCACCATCACGGTCAAGGCGATGCCCGAGGGGTTCCTGTCCAGCCACCTCGTCGGCGGCGTCGAGCCCGGCACCATCGTGAGACTGGCTGCGCCGCAAGGCAATTTCGTCATGCCGGACCCTGCTCCGGCGTCGGTGCTCTTCCTGACGGCGGGCTCGGGCATCACCCCCGTGATCGCGATGTTGCGCACCCTGAGCCGGCGCGGCCAACTCGGTAACGTGGTGCACGTGCACTCCGCACCGACCGAATCCGACGTGATGTTCGCCGAAGAGCTGTCGGCGATGGCCTACCGTCACCAGGACTACCACCTCGTGCTGCGGAGCACCCGCAGCCAGGGCCGGCTGGATCTCGCCCGTCTCGACGAGGTCGTGCCCGACTGGCGGGACCGGCAGACCTGGGCCTGCGGGCCCGAAGCGATGCTCGAGTCGGCCGAGCGCACCTGGGCCGCCGCAGGCATCGCTGACAACCTGCATCTCGAGCGCTTCGCGGTCACGCGTGGCGGGCACGGCAGCGGGGGAACGGTCACGTTCGCCCGCGCCGACAAAGAGGTCGTCGTCGACGGTGCGACCTCGCTGATGGACGCCGGCGAGGCAGCGGGCATCCAGATGCCGTTCGGATGCCGGATGGGCATCTGCCAGTCGTGTGTCGTGGGGCTGCTCGACGGGCATGTGAAGGATTTGAGGACGGGCGTCGAGCACGAGCCCGGCAGCCGAGTGCAGACCTGCGTCTCGGCCGCGTCGGGAGACTGCACACTGGACGTGTGACCTTTACCCGCTAGTAACCTACGGCTTCGTAGGTTACGCTAGCGTAGGTATGCGAGAGGAGGGATGGAACCCATGGCAATCACCGACGTACCGGAGTTCGCTCATCTGACGGATGCGGACATCGAAGGCCTGACGCGTGAACTCGACGCGATCCGGCAGGACATCGAAGACTCCCGCGGCGCGCGCGATGCGCGCTACATCCGCCGCACCATCGCCTTCCAACGTGGGCTGGAGGTCGCCGGCCGCCTGCTGCTGGCCGGCAGCTCCAAGCGCGCGTACTGGTGGGCCGGCGCGACGACGTTGGGCGTGGCAAAGATCGTCGAGAACATGGAGATCGGCCACAACGTCATGCACGGCCAATGGGATTGGATGAACGATCCCGAGATCCACTCCTCGTCGTGGGAGTGGGACATGAGCGGCGCCTCCAAGCACTGGCGCTTCACTCACAACTTCATGCACCACAAGTACACGAACATCCTCGGGATGGACGACGACGTGGGCTACGGCGTCATTCGCGTCACCCGCGACCAGCGCTGGACGCCGATGAACCTCGGCAACCTGTTCTTCAACACCCTGCTGTGCGTCGCTTTCGAGTGGGGCGTCGGGCTGCAGCATCTCGAGCTCGGCAAGATCTTCAAGGGCCGCGATGATCGCAGGGCCACGATGACGCGCATCAAGGAGTTCGGCGTCAAGGCCGGCCATCAGGTCGCCAAGGATTACGCGCTGTGGCCCGCGTTGACCGCGCTGTCGCCCGGGGCATCGTTCACGTCCACGCTGAAGGCCAACGCGGTGGCCAACGTCATTCGCAATGTGTGGGCCAACGCTGTGATCTTCTGCGGCCACTTCCCGGACGGCGCAGAGAAATTCACCAAGACCGACATGGTCGGCGAGACCCGCGGTGAGTGGTATCTGCGTCAGATGCTCGGCAGCGCGAACTTCGACAACGGCCCGGTGCTGCGCTTCATGAGCGGCAACCTATGCCACCAGATCGAGCACCACCTGTTCCCGGATCTGCCGAGCAATCGGTACTACGAGATGTCGATTCGGGTGCGCGAGATCTGCGACAAGTACGACCTGCCCTACACCACGGGCTCGTTCCTGGTGCAGTACGGCAAGTCGTGGCGCACCATTGCGAAACTGTCTCTGCCGGATCGATTCCTGACCGACACCGCCGACGATGCGCCCGAGACGCGCAGCGAGCGGATGTTCGCCGAACTGGAACCCGGCGAGCGGCGCGGTCTGAAGTCGTCCATCGCGGCAGTGCGTGCGCGCCGGCGTGCCCGCAAGGCTGCTGTGGCGGAGCGGCTGGCCGCCTGATCGTTTCCTGAACAGACACAAACTCGAGCTGATACGCCGCGGCGCAGCTCGAGTTTGTGTCTGTTCGCAGGGTCAGCGGGACTTAAGGGATGTAGTCGAACGTGTCCGGGTTCGGGCCGGTGCGGCCGTCCTCACCCTTGTCCAGCGCCGAGATCGCATCCAGATCATCGGTGCCCAACTCGAAGTCGAACAGCGCGAAGTTGTCCTTGATGCGCTGCTCGGTCACCGACTTCGGGAACACGATGTCGCCCCGCTGGATGTGCCACCGCAGCACCACCTGAGCCGGAGTCTTGCCGGCCTGCTCGGCGATGCGGGTGATCACGGGATCGTCGAGCACCTTGCCCTGCGCGATCGGTGACCACGCCTCGGTCGCGATGCCGTGCTCGGTGCCGTAGGCACGCACCCGCTCGTTGGTGAAGTACGGGTGCACCTCGATCTGATTGACCGCCGGAACGGTACCCGTCTCGGCCGCCAACCGCTCGAGATGCTCGACCTGAAAATTGGAGACGCCCACGCTGCGCGCACGGCCGTCTTTGGCGAACTCCTCCAACGTCTTCCACGTCGAGACATAGTCACCGTCGTAGAGCGTCGGCAGCGGCCAATGGATCAGGAACAGATCCACATAGTCGAAGCCGAGTTCGGACAGCGTCTTGTCGAACGCCCGGCGCGCGTCGTCGGGCTTGTGGAACCCGTTGTTCAGCTTGCTGGTGACGAACACCTCGCTGCGGTCGATGCCGGCGTTGCGGATGCCCTCGCCGACGCCCTTCTCGTTCTGGTACATCTCCGCGGTGTCGATGTGGCGGTAACCGATGTCCAGCGCGGTCTTCACCGCATCCGCGGTGTCCTCCGGCGGGATCTGGTAGACGCCGAACCCCAGCTGGGGAATCTGCGCGCCGCTGTTGAGCTTGATGGTTGGTACCTGAGTCACTGTGCATTCCTCCTTCGCGGGCAGCGTATCCGCGGGAGGACCGCGGCAAACCCCGTGCGCGGGTCAGGCCTCGCGGAGGACCGCGAGGAGGCGGCGGGCCGCCGCGACCCGGTCAGCCGCCGGACCCTCGAGGCCGTCCAGCGCACACTCAGGATCGGCCGGCGGCCCCATGTGCCCGCAGCCGCGAGGGCAGTCCTCGATCGCATCGGCGAGATCCGAGAACGCCATCACCACGTCGTCGGGTGCGATGTGGGCCAGGCCGAACGAGCGGATTCCCGGCGTGTCGATCACCCATCCGCCGGCGGCCAGCGGCAACGCGATCGACTGCGTGGACGTGTGCCGCCCGCGACCGATGTCGGTCACGGCACCCGTGGCCCGATCCGCCTCGGGCACAAGCCGATTCACCAGTGTCGACTTGCCCACCCCGGAATGGCCCAGCAGCACCGTGACTTTGTCGGCCAGCAATGCCTGGACCGACTCCAGAGGATCGGCCCGGCCCGCCGTCGCGATCGTCAGGTCCAGCCCCGCGAATTGCGCGGCGAACGGCTCGGGCTCAGCGAGGTCGGTCTTGGTCAGACACAGGATCGGCGTCAGGCCTCCGACGAATGCCGCGATCAGCGCACGTTCGACGAGCCCCGTGCGCGGCGGCGGATCCGCCAGCGCCACCACGATCAACAGCTGATCCGCGTTGGCGACCACCACCCGCTCCGTCGGATCCGTGTCGTCGGCTGTGCGGCGCAACACCGTTCGGCGCTCGGCCCGACGCACGATGCGCGCCAGTGTGTCCGCCCGACCCGACAGATCGCCGACGATGTCGACCTCGTCACCGACGACGATCGGGGTGCGGCCCAGCTCGCGGGCCCGCATCGCGGTCACGTGGTGCGCGGGGTCACCGTCGAGCACACAGCCCCATCGGCCGCGGTCGACGGTGACGACCATGCCCGACCGGGCGTCGGCGTGCTCGGGACGGGTCTTCGTTCGCGGTCGAGAGCCGCGACCGGGCCGCACCCGGACGTCGGACTCGTCGTACTCGCGTCGGCTCAAAGGCCGGCCGTGGTGTCGGTCTGGCCGGCCAACATGTCGGCCCACAGCTGCGGAAAATCCGGAAGCGTCTTGGCGGTGGTGCCGATGTTCTCCACCTCGACACCGGGCACCCGCAGCCCGACGATCGCGCCGGCCGTCGCCATCCGGTGATCGGCATACGAGTGCCACACGCCCTCGTGCATCACCGTTGCGGTGATCGTCAGCCCGTCCTCGGTCTCCTCGCACTGTCCGCCGATCCGGTTGATCTCGGTGCGCAGCGCCGCCAACCGGTCCGTCTCGTGCCCCCGCAAGTGCGCGATGCCGCGCAGATGGCTCACCGATCCGGGGGTGGCCAGAGCGGCCATCGCCGCCACCGAGGGCGCCAGCTCACCGACCGCGCGCAGGTCGACGTCGACGCCGTCGAAGGTGGCGGTGCCCTGCACCTCGAGGTAGGAGTCGCCGCGACGGACGACCGCGCCGAAGCTCTTCAGCAGCGACAGAATCGTCTGAGCCGGTTGGACGCTGACATCGGGCCAACCGGTGACGCGGACGCTGCCGCCGGTGACGACCGCGGCGGCCAGGAACGGCACCGAGTTCGACAGGTCCGGCTCGATCGCCCAGTCACGCGCCGCGATCGGTCCCGGCGACACCTTCCACCTGTCGGGGGTGGTGTCGTCGACGGTGACGCCGGCCTCCCGCAGCATCGCGACGGTCATCGCGATGTGCGGTGCGGACGGCACCTCGGCGCCGGTGTGCACGATCGTCAGGCCCTCGTCGAACGCGGCGCCCGAGAGCAGTAGCCCGGAGACGAACTGCGACGAGCCCGACGCGTCGATCTCGACGGTGCCGCCGCGCACGTTCCCGGCGCCGCGCACCTCGAACGGCAGCCCGGTGCCGTCGATGCCGACGCCGAGCGCGCGCAACCCGTCCAGCAGCGGTGCGATCGGCCGGGCACGCGCCTGCACGTCGCCGTCGAAGGTCACCGATTCAGAGCTCAGCGCCGCGACCGGCGGCAGGAACCGCAACACGGTGCCGGCCAGCCCGCAGTCGATGCGGGTGCCGGGCTGCGGCGTAAGTCCGCCGCTGATCGTCAGCGTGGTCTCGTCGGTCGGCGACGTGTCCACCTGGAGCCCGAGTGCTTGCAGCGCGGCGATCATCAGGTCGGTGTCGCGGCTGCGCAACGCCCCGGACATTGTCGATGAGCCGTCGGCCAGCGCCGCGAGCACCAGCGCCCGGTTGGTCTGCGACTTCGAGCCGGGAACCGTCACGGTGGCATGGACAGGGGTCGACGTCGACGGGGCCGGCCAGTTGCTCACAGGTCCATTCTGGCGTGTCACCGGTTTCTGCCACCATGGGGACCATGTGCGGGCGTTTCGCGGTGACCACCGATCCGGCGCTGCTGGCCGAGAAGATCAAGGCGATCGACGAGGCCACCTCCCAGATGAAGGACGCCGTGTCGCCGAACTACTCCGCCAATTACAACGTGGCGCCCACGACGACCGTCGCCACCGTCGTCAAGCGGCACACCGATCCCGACGACGAGTCCACCCGCCGTGTGCGGCTGATGCGGTGGGGATTGGTTCCGCCGTGGGTCAAGGCCACCGACACCGGCACTCCCGAGACCAAGGGGCCGCTGCTGATCAACGCCCGCTCCGACAAGGTCACCAGCTCGCCGGCGTTCCGCAGCTCCGCCAAGGCCAAACGCTGCCTGGTGCCGATGGACGGTTGGTACGAGTGGCAGGGCGCCAAGGGCGCCAAGACGCCGTTCTACATGCACGCCACGGACGGTGAGCCGCTGTTCATGGCGGGCCTGTGGTCGTCGTGGCGGCCGAAAGACGCCCCGAAGGACGCCCCACCGCTGTTGAGCTGCACGATCATCACCACCGATGCGGCCGGCCCGCTGGCCGAGATCCACGACCGCATGCCGCTGACGATCAGCGCCGAGGACTGGGACCACTGGCTCGACCCGGACGCCCCGATCGACGAGGGGCTGCTGCGTGGTCACGGCGACCTGGACCGGATCGCGATCCGCGAGGTGTCGCGTCTGGTCAACAGCGTGCGCAACAACGGGCCCGAGTTGATCGAGCCCGTCGAGCCGCAGGCCGAGCAGGGCATGTTGCTGTGAGCCGCCCGCTGTCGGACCCATCGGTGCTCGACACCCTGGCTGCCGATCTCGCGGCCGCGCAGTACACCACCGACGGGGTGGGGGAGCTGCTCGGCGCCGACGCCGGTGGTGCGTTCAGCAGGGGCCTGTGGTGGTCGGCACTGCGCGCCACCGAGCGGACGTCCGCCGATGCGCAACCGTTGGCGACGCTGGTGCGGCTGTTCCTGCTCGGCGCTGACGAACCGCGTGACCGCGTCGCGGCGGCATTCCCGAGGACGGGCGTCGATGCGCTGATCGCCGCCGGAGTCGTGCAGCCTGCCGGCCCGGACTCCGTCGCTGCCGTGCTGGACATCCGGCCGCACAGCGACGGGGCACGTGACTTCCTCGTCGTGTCCGACCAGGACGCGGCGCTGCGCCCCGGCCCGGTGCGCCACGACCACGTCCTCGGCATCGGCGGTGCGTCGATCTCGTTGGCGCATGCGGTGATTCGCTCGCACGCCGGCCGGGCGCTCGACGTCGGCACCGGCTGCGGCATCCAGGCGCTGCACCTGGCGGGGCACTGCGACGAGGTCGTCGCCACCGACACCAACGACCGTGCCCTGGCGTTGGCGGCCGCGACGGCTCGCCTGAACGGGATGTCCTGGGATCTGCGGTCCGGCAGCCTGTTCGACCCGGTCGCGGGGGAGCGGTTCGACCTGATCGTGTCCAACCCGCCGTTCGTGGTCGGGGTGGGAGATCTCGACTACATCTACCGAGACTCGGGAATGGTCGGAGACGCCCTGTGCGAGACCATGATTCGCCAGGTCGGTGAGCATCTGGAACCGGGCGGCACCGCGCAGATCATGGCCAACTGGATCGTGCGTGACGGGCAGGACTGGCGCGAACGGGTGCAGGGCTGGCTCGACGGCAGCGGGCTGCACGCGTGGGTGGTGCAACGCGAATTCGCGGACCCGATCAGCTACGTCTCACTGTGGACCTCCGACGCCGGAGAGCTGCCCGAGGACGCCGCCCGGCGCGGCGGGCGATGGCTGGACTGGTTCGACGCCGAGGGCATCGCCGGAGTGGGCATGGGCATGGTCGTGGTGCGCACACCACGCCGCGGCGAGGGTCGCGTGCCCGAGCAGATCCTCGAGGAGATCACCGGCGCCGACGAACAGCTGACCGGCCCCGAGGTCGAGGCGTTCTTCGCCCGGCGTGACTACCTGCACCACACCAGCGACGACCAGCTGCTCGCCACCCGGCTGAGCACTGCGCCCGTGTTCCTCGACGAACAATCGCTGCCGGGGCCCGACGGCTGGCAGACCGTCGGCGCCGCCGTTCGCCGCCCCGGCGGGCCGGGAGCCGTCATCGGCGTCGACGAGGTGTCCCGCGCACTGTTCGCGGGCTGCCGGGGGGAGGTGCCGCTCGGCATGCTGGTCGAACTGCTGGCCGCCCACCACGGCGTCGACGCCGACGCGCTGGCCACCGCCGCGATGCCCGTCGTCCGGGAAGCGATCGGCCGCGGAATCCTCTACGAAGCGCGGTAGGTGGCGCTGACGACGACGTAGGGCGACGTGACGGTGACGGCGCCCGACGGTGCGGCGTGCAGCCGCAGCGCCGCGGCGAATGCGTCGGCGAGGTCCTGCCGCGCGGACCCGGCGCGCTCGAACGTCGCCACGTGCATGGGCGAACCGGTCTGCAACCACTGCAGTCCGTCGTCGACCGACGGGAACTCCCACCGGTGTTTGCCGTGGTCGAAGGCGACCTCGTCGAATTGCGCGAGCCGCTGCGCGACAACGCGCTCGTCGCCCCACTGGTCAGGGGTGTACGGTGCCGGCGCGGGCGCGCCCAGGACCTCGACGACCGGGTCGAACAGCGGATTGCTCTCACCGCGGACCCATGCCGAAAATGCAAGCACCCCAGCAGGTTTGAGAAGCCGGGCGATCTCGGCGAGCTGCCGCTGCGGGTCGACGAAGATGATTCCCATGTTGGACACCGCGACGTCGAAGGACGACGGCGCGAGCCCGGTGTCGGCGGCGTCGCCGACCGTCCACGTGATCTCGGGAGCCCGCTGCGCGGCGAGGTCGATCAGCTCGGGCGTGACGTCGACGCCGGTGACGTGCGCACCCGCCGCGGCGGCCGCCCGCGCGGCGCTGCCGGTGCCGCACGCGAGATCGACCACCTCAGCCCCAGCCAAGGAGCGTCGGCGCCCGGCCGCGTCGACCACGCGAGAAGCGATGTGCGCGATGCGGTCACCCACGGTGTTGTAACGGCCCCCGGCCCAGATCGACGAAGACATGGCGACCAGCGTGCCACGATGGGGGAATGAGCGAGTTCGCGGTCCAAGCGCCCGAGCTGGCGAGGCCGATCACGTTCGACCAGTTCTGGGCCGACCTCACGTTCGTGCACTGGCCCGTCGATCCCGACAGCGTCGCGCGGTTCTTCCCGCCCGGCACCCGGCCCGATGTCATCGACGGCGTGACCTACGTGGGCCTGGTGCCGTTCGTGATGCGGAACCTCCGGCTGGGCAGCGCAGTGCGGCTGCCGTACTTCGGCACGTTCGCCGAGACCAACGTCCGGCTCTACTCCGTCGACGACGCCGGTCGGCACGGAGTGCTGTTCCGCTCGTTGGAGACCGAACGGCTGGCGGCGGTGGCGGCGAGCCGTGCGGCACTGGGCATCCCGTACACGTGGGCCAAGATGCGGGTGACCCGCGACGGTGCCGGCATCCGATACCGCAGTGTCCGGCGCTGGCCGCAGCGGGGATTGCGCTCCGAGGTGACCGTGCGTATCGGGGTGCGCGTCGAGCCGACGCCGCTGGAGGTGTGGCTGACCGCGCGGTGGGGCGCGCACACCCGCAAAGCAGGCCGCACATGGTGGCTGCCCAACGAGCACGCGACGTGGCCGCTGCGCAGCGCTGAGATCGACGGTCTGGCAGACGAACTGGTGGCCGCGGCGGGCGTGGCCACCGCGGGACCGCAGCTGCGGCCGCTGTATTCGCCCGGTGTGCACGCGCGATTCGGCCGCCCGTCGCGGGTTACCTGAGTCGCGAAAGTGCAGTCACCGTAGCTTCGAGCGTCCCGCGGCTACCGTGAGTGCACCCTCGCGGCACGCGTATCAGGGTTGGGTGTAGCCGGGCGGGTTCGCCGAATCCACCCAGAAGTCCACGCCGAGATCGGAACCGGGCACGCAGTCGTACGCCGACAGATCGGTGACGCCGGATTCCAGCAGCACGTCCTCGCACAGCAGCGTGTTGCCCGTGTAACTCGACGGCTTGGTCAACACCGCGTACGCCGCGTCGGAGTACACCTCGGGCTTGCGTGAGCGCTTCATGGATTCCTCGCCGCCGAGGAGGTTCTGCACCGCAGCGGTGGCCACCATCGTGCGCGGCCACAGCGTGTTCGAGGCGATGCCCGTCTCCCGCATCTCCTCGGCGATACCCAACGCGCACAACGTCATGCCGAACTTCGCCATCATGTACGGCGTCGGCGTGAGCCACTTGGGCTCCAGCAGCACCGGCGGGGACAGCGTCAAAATGTGCGGGTTCTCCCGGCCCTTCATGTGCGGAATACAGGCTTGGGACACCGCATAGGTGCCGCGGACCTGGATGCCGTTCATCAGATCGAACCGCTTGAGCGGGACGTCCTCGATCGAACCCAGGTTGATGGCCGAGGCGTTGTTGACGCAGATGTCGATGCCGCCGAACTGCTCGACCGCGGCCGCAACGGCGGCGGCCACGGAGTTGCCGTCGCGGACGTCACCGACGATCGGCAACGCCTGGCCGCCCACCTCTTCGATCTCCTTGGCCGCGGTGTAGATGGTGCCCGGCAGTTTCGGGTGCGGCTCAGCGGTCTTGGCGACCAACGCGATGTTGGCGCCGTCGGAGGCGACCCGTTTGGCGATCGCCAGACCGATACCACGGCTGGCTCCGGAGATGAACATCGTTTTTCCCGCAAGTGACATGGGCATCACCCTAGAGCGCGGTGATCTCGGCGGTGACCGCGTTGGTCAGGCGGATCAGATCCCGTGGATCGAGCGCGACGTCGAGACCCCTCTTGCCTGCGCTGCACAGCACCTGGTCCCAGCGCAGCGCCGAGGAGTCCACCACCGTCGGCAGTGGTCTGCGCTGCCCCAGCGGGGAGATCCCACCCAGCACGTATCCGGTCGAGCGTTGCGCCGCGGCCGGGTCCGCCATGGTGGCCTTCGCAGCGCCCAGCGCGGCCGCGGTCGCCTTCAGCGACAGCTTCGACGGCACCGGCAGCACCGCGACGCCCAGGCCCTTCGGCAGCGCCACCACCAGCGTCTTGAAGATCTGCTCGGCGACCACCCCGTCGCGCGCGAGCTCGTCGACCGCCTCGTCGCCGAAGGCTTCAGTGCGGGGATCGTGCCGGTAAGCCAGCACGGTGTGGGACACGCCGTCCGCCACCAGGGCTGCGATCGCCGGTGTCGCTGCGCGGGCCACCGGCACAGCGTACGGCGGGCTCGAGGCGTATCCGGGAACACCTCCGCCGCTGCCACTGTTGTCTCGAAAAGCTGCTGATGTTGCGGTCAGCAGGAGGAAATACGTCAGTCCCGACCTCTAGGATCGTCAGAAGGGGATACATGGTGCCAACGTTGGCCGTAGAGGCTCCGTTGCGTCTGGTGCGTCTGCCGGACCGCCTCGATGGTGCCGCAACAGAAGGGACGGTGTTCCTGAGAATGACTGACACCGACGGGTCGGCCGCCGAGGCCACCCTGGATCCAGACACGAAGCCCGCCGCCGAAGAAACCGACGCCGAGCTGACCGCCCGCTTCGAACGGGACGCCATTCCGCTGCTCGACCAGCTCTATGGCGGCGCACTGCGCATGACACGCAATCCCGCCGACGCCGAGGACCTGCTGCAGGAAACGATGGTCAAGGCCTACGCCGGGTTCCGCTCCTTCCGGGCGGGCACCAACCTCAAGGCGTGGCTCTACCGCATCCTGACCAACACCTACATCAACAGCTATCGCAAGAAGCAGCGCCAGCCGGCGGAGTATCCGACCGAGGAGATTACCGACTGGCAACTTGCGGCCAACGCCGAACACACGTCGACGGGGCTGCGGTCCGCCGAGGTGGAGGCGATGGAAATGCTGCCCGACAATGAGATCAAGGAAGCCCTGCAGGCGCTGCCCGAAGAATTCCGGATGGCCGTCTACTACGCCGACGTGGAGGGTTTCCCGTACAAGGAGATCGCCGAGATCATGGATACGCCGATAGGGACGGTGATGTCGCGGCTGCACCGCGGCAGGCGCCAACTGCGCGAGTTGCTGGCCGACGTGGCCCGCGACCGCGGCTTCATCCGGGGCCAGCAGGCCGAAGCCACCCAGGAGGTCACGTCATGAGCGGCACGCAGGGCGCACCCGACGAGGATCGCTGGACCCCGCCGATCGGCCCGATCGATCCCGAGCATCCCGAATGTGCCGCGGTGATCGCCGAGGTCTGGACACTGCTCGACGGGGAGTGCACTGTCGAGACCCGCGACCGCCTGCGTCACCACCTGGAGGAATGCCCGACGTGCCTTCGGCACTACGGCATCGAGGAACGGGTCAAGAACCTGATCGCCACCAAGTGCAGCGGTGAGCGGGCCCCGGAGAGCCTGCGGGAGCGGCTGCGCATCCAGATCAGCCAGACCACGATCATCCGCGGAGGCTGATCGGGCGCCGATCCAACCTGCCCCACCAACGACGAACCGCCCGGCTCCGATGAGGAGTCCGGGCGGTTCGTCGTTGCTCAGACGATCAGCGCACTGACTTCGACCCGCAGTTGGGTCGCTTGCCGTGATTGGCCTTGCTGTGCTTCCGATCGCGCTTCTTACGGCCCCGCTTGGCCATGATCTACCTCCGAATTACTCGACTGATTGCAGCCATTGTCTCACGGGCCGGTTGGTGCTCTGTCCACAGCCGGGTGTGGTTCGATAGACCCGACAAGACGCCGGTGGATGAGTGGGGTTGGAAGATGGCCGAGGACGTTCGCGCGGAAATCGTGGCCAGTGTGCTCGAGGTCGTGGTCAGCGAGGGCGATCAGATCGGTGAAGGCGACACGCTGGTGCTGCTCGAGTCGATGAAGATGGAGATCCCCGTGCTCGCCGAGGTCGCCGGTACGGTCAGCAAGGTCAGCGTCTCCGTCGGCGACGTCATCCAGGCCGGCGATCTCATCGCCGTCATCAGCTAGCCCAGCGACCGCACAGCAGGCGCATGTCCACCCTCGGTGATCTGCTCGCCGAGCACACGATCCTGCCCGGCACCGCCGTCGACCACCTGCACGCCGTCGTCGGCGAGTGGCAACTGTTGGCCGATCTGTCGTTCGCCGACTTCCTGATGTGGGTGCGTCGCGATGACGGCCGCGTGGTGTGCGTCGCTCAGGTCCGGCCCAATACCGCGCCCACCGTGCTGCTGGCCGATGCGGTCGGCACCATCGCCGAGGCTTCGACGGTGCCGATCATCGCGACGGCGTTCGATTCCGGCGCCATCGGGCGCTCCACGATCGACGGGCCCGACGGTGGGCCCGGGTTGAACGTCGAAGCCGTCCCGGTCCGCCACGGCTCCCACGTCGTCGCCGTCCTGACCCACCAGACCTCGCTGGCGCCACGGCAGGCCAGCCCGCTGGAGGCCGCCTACGTCGACTGTGCGGCGGACCTGCTGCTGATGCTGTCGGAAGGAACCTTTCCCAACGTCGGCGATCTCGCCATGTCGCGATCGAGTCCGCGCGTCGGCGACGGCTTCATCCGGCTCGACAAGGCCGGGGTCGTCACGTTCGCCAGTCCGAACGCGATCTCGGCGTATCACCGCATGGGGCTGAGCGCCGAACTCGAGGGGCACAACCTCGTCGCGGTCACCCGACCGCTGATCTCCGATCCGTTCGAGGCGCAGGAACTGGCCAACCATGTGCGCGACTCCCTGGCCGGCGGTTCCAGCATGCGGATGGAGGTCGACGCCGGCGGCGCGGCCGTGCTGCTGCGCACGTTGCCGCTGTTGGCACACGGCGACGCGGTGGGGGCCGCGGTGCTGATCCGGGACGTCACCGAGGTCAAACGCCGCGACAGGGCCCTGCTGTCCAAGGACGCCACGATCCGGGAGATCCATCACCGGGTGAAGAACAACCTGCAGACGGTGGCCGCCCTGCTGCGGCTGCAGGCGCGACGCACCACCAACGCCGAGGGGCGAGAGGCACTCATCGAGTCGGTCCGCCGGGTGTCGTCCATCGCTCTGGTGCACGACGCGCTGTCGATGTCGGTCGACGAAGAGGTGAACCTCGACCAGGTCATCGACCGCATCCTGCCGATCATGAACGATGTCGCCACTGTGGATTCGCCGATCCGGATCAACCGGGAAGGCGATCTCGGAGTCCTGGACGCCGACCGTGCGACGGCGCTGATCATGGTGATCACCGAGCTCGTACAGAACGCCATCGAGCACGCATTCGACAGCACGACGGCCGCCGGGTGCGTGACGATCCGGTCGGAGCGGTCGGCGCGCTGGCTCGACGTGGTCGTCCACGACGACGGCCGCGGACTGCCCGCTGGCTTCAGCCTCGAGAAGTCCGACCGGCTCGGTCTGCAGATTGTCAGAACCCTGGTGTCAGCCGAACTCGACGGATCGCTGGGGATGCACGACGTGCCCGACGGCGGAACAGACGTGGTGTTGCGGGTGCCGATCGGGCGGCGAGCACGCACGAGCCAATTCTGAAATAGCCCGGATTGTGGCTCAGACTGCCATTCCGTCGTTCGCAATGCGGATAGCTGGCGTGTAATTCATTTCACACAGCAACGGCCCCGACTTTCGTCGGGGCCGTCGGCAGAAGTGCGCGTCGGAGAATCAGACTCCGGAGCGAGCCTTCGTGCGAGCGTTGCGGCGCTTCAGAGCGCGGCGCTCGTCTTCGCTCATGCCGCCCCACACGCCGGCGTCCTGGCCGGAGTCCAAAGCCCAGCTCAGGCACTCCGCGGTCACCGGGCAGCGGTTGCACACGAGCTTCGCGTCAGCGATCTGGGCGAGGGCCGGTCCGCTGTTCCTCACCGGGAAGAACAGTTCCGGATCCTCGTCGCGACAGACCGCCTTGTGGCGCCAATCCATGTGTTCTACTCCTTATCGTGTGCGCAGCGAAGCGCACGAGCTTTTCCTTCGACTGTTAACGCAAGCGCTCCAAATGTTTCTGCGCTGTTGCATCCGATGCTTTCACAGGCTGAACAGATGTCAATAGCAGTTCGTTAACACGTGGGCTATCTCACTACGTTGGACCGTTTTCCGGCCCTCCACTCCGTTGTACTACTCTTAACCCACCTGCGCCCATGAGCGGCCCTGTGAAGTGGCTCCCAATGTGCTCCGGTGCAGGTCAGAGCTGTCAGGAGGCGGCGGGCGCGGCTGGTGCGACCACGGCGAGAGCGTCCGGTACCGCGGTGAACGTCATCTTTTCGCGCTCTCCGATGAAATCCCCGTCGATCTGACACGCGACCGGACCGTCACTGGTCACCGTCAGCCCGGGCAGGTCGTCGTCGCGCACCAGATGCTTGGCCGTCAACCGCGGCTTCTTCGACAACATCTGCCGAACCAGGCGCAGGTTGGCCCACACGTTCATGCTGGTGGTCGCGAACACGCCGAGCCCGGTCTCGAAGGTGGTGTCCGGATTCGTCCACACCGGGCGGGCATTGGCGTAGGTCCACGGGCTGGAGTTCGACACGAACGCGAAGTGCACACCGCTGATCGGGTCGCGGTCGGGCAGGTGCAGCGTCAGCGTGGGCTCCTCTCGCGCGCTGGCGAGCACCTCCCGGATCGCGACCCGGATGTAGCGCGCCGCTGTCACCTTGCGGCCTTTGGCCCGCTGTTCCTCGACCGCCGCCACCACGGCGCCGTCGACACCCATACCGGCGGTGAACACCCCCCAGCGCTCGTCGCAGTCCATCAGGCCGATCCGCCGCCACCGGCGGGTCCTCCGGTACTCCGAGAGCAGGTCGACGAGCTGGTTGGTGGCCTCGAGCGGATCAGGACTGATGCCCAGGGCGCGCGCGAACACGTTGGCCGATCCGCCGGGCACGACGCCGACGGCGGGCCCGCGGTTGGTCGGCCCCAGCTCGCCGAGGATGCCGTTGACCACCTCGTTCACCGTGCCGTCGCCGCCGTGCACGATCACCACGTCGACGCCGCCGCGGGCCGCTTCGGCCGCGATCTCGATCGCGTGTCCACGGTGGTCGGTGTGCGCGACGGACAGCGTGGTCCGGCTCTCCAACGCGTGGGCGAGGAGGTCGCGGCCCGCCGGCGTGGTCGACGTCGCATTCGGGTTCACGATCAGCACAGCACGCACGAGCGCTGAGCCTATCCGTGCCCATCGGTCGGCTGTGAACGCGCTGCGCGCTGTGAGCCGGTGCCGGGGCCCGGTGGCGGTACCGTACCTGCGTGACCGCACGTCGACTGCTGCTGCTCAACGGGCCGAACCTGAACCTGCTGGGCACCCGGCAGCCCGAGGTCTACGGATCGACGACGCTGGCCCAGATCGAGGCGAGAGTCAGCGAGGTGGCCGCCGAACACGATCTGTCGGTGCGGGCGATCCAGAGCAACCACGAGGGCGAACTCGTCGACGCCATCCAGGCGGCCCGCGAGGACTGTGCGGCGATCGTGATCAACCCGGCGGCCTACAGCCACACCTCGGTGGCGATCGCCGACGCCCTGCGCTCGGTCGCGTTGCCGGTCGCCGAAGTGCATCTGAGCAACATCCACGCGCGGGAACAGTTCCGGCACCACTCCTATGTGTCAGCCGTCGCGGAGATGGTGGTGGCCGGTGCCGGACCGCTCGGTTACGAGATGGCGGTCCGCTATCTGGCGGACAGGCTCGCGCCGTGACGCCCGCACCGGTGCGCATCGCCGGCGTGATCGCCGGGGTGCAGGGCGCGCTCGCGCTGGTGATGGCCGTCGTCCTGGTCGTGCGGGAAGCCGCAGGCCACCATGAGGATGCGATCAGCGGCTACGGCACCGCGGTGTGGTTCACGGTCATGGGCTCGGCCGTCGCGGCCGCAGGCTGGGCTCTGGTGACCGGCCGGCGGTGGGGGCGTGGCATCGCGGTGTTCGCCAACCTCGTCCTGCTGGGCGTGGCCTGGTACGTGTTCAGCTCCGGCCGACTGGGCTACGCGGTCGCCGTGGCGGCCGCGTCCATCGCCGTGCTGGCGCTGCTGTTCAGCCCCGCCGGACTCGCCTGGTTCACTCAGGCGGATTCGGATGCGAGCGCGGACAATTCGGGGCCCGACACCCGGTAGGTGATCCATTCGGTCTGCGGCCGGCCGCCCACTGCGTCGTAGAGCGCGATCGCGTTGGTGTTCCAGTCGAGCACCGCCCAGGTGAGCCGGGTGTAGCCGTTGTCGACGCACTCGCGTGCCAGCGCCGCCAACAGTCGGCGGGCCAACCCCCGCCGGCGGAACGCCGGACGGACGAACAGGTCCTCGAGGTAGACGCCGGCCACGCCGTCCCAGGTGGAGAAGTTACGGAACCACAGCGCACCGCCCGCGGCCTGCCCGTCGACCTCGACCAGCAGGCCGTAGACCACCGGATTCTCGCCGAAGAGCGCGTCCCGCAGCTGGGCTTCGGTGACGGTGCACTCCGCCGACGCCCGCTCGAACTCCGCCAGTTCGTGGATCATCGCGGTCAACTCGGCCTCGTCGCCCGGCCGCACCGGTCGGATCTCGGTGTCGGTCTCAGTCATCGCGCACTCCCAACGCCGCCAGTATCGTTTTGAATTTCGTTGTCGTCTCGGCCAATTCGTCGTCAGGATCGGATTCGGCGACGATGCCGCCGCCCGAGTGTGCCACTGCCGAGCGGCGATCGGCGGACAGCTGCGCGCAGCGGATCGACACCACCCAGCAGCCGTCGCCGCGCTGATCGCACCAGCCCACCGCCCCGGCGTAGAACCCTCGGTCGCCTTCGAGTTCGGTGATCAGTTCCGTCGCCGCGGCCGTCGGGGAGCCGCCGACGGCCGGGGTCGGATGCAGGGCGACCGCGAGGTCGAGGGCCGTCGTCGACGCCTGTCGCAGGCGGCCGGAGATCGGGGTGTAGAGGTGCCACACCGCGGCGGTCTTGGTCAGCTGTGGTTGCTCGGCGATCTGCAGGTCCGTGCACAGCGGGGCCAGCGCCTCGCGCAACGCATCCACCACGAGGCGGTGCTCATGCCTGTTCTTGGCCGAATCTGCCAACGCTGCACCGCTTTTCGCGTCAGCATCAGGATCGGCGAGCCGCGGCGCCGAGCCCGCGAAAGGCCGGCACGTGACCTGCTGACCGCGCCGGGCCACCAGAAGTTCGGGGCTCGCGCCGATCAGCGCCGTGCCGGAGTGGCCCTCGCCGGCCGCCGACAGATCGACGAGGAACTTGGTGGCCTGGGCGTCGTTGCCGGCGAGCCGGTGCAGCAGTGTCCGGGCGTCGAGCGGTCCGTCGGCGGTCACCGTCACCGCGCGCGCGAGCACCACCTTGTGCAATGCCGTCGCCGGATCCGCGAGCCGCGCCACGGCGAGTGCGACACGGCGCCGGTGCTCCGCGCCATCGGGCGTCGTCGCGGTGATGCGCGTCGCCGGGAGTTCGCGCAACGGCCACGAGGGCAGATCCGGTGTGAAGCGGATCGTCTGGGGCCGGATCAACGCCGCCGGCTGGCTCAGGTCGAACGGCACCGCCCCGACGATGATCGGCGCGCTGTGCGAGGCGAGCGCGGCGCGCGCGTCGGCGATCCGGGGGAACGCGGTGTGCACGCCATCGGCGACCACCACCTCGCCGGGGCCGGCGAGGACGAACGTCGGCTCACGGGTCACGTGGACACGGCCGGGTCGGGACGACCGGTCAGGCCGAGCGCGCTGAGCTGACGCACCCCGTGTTCGAAGCCGCACACCGCAATCGACACGGCCGGCATCGCGAAGCGGATGCCCTCGTAGACGGGCTGCTCGATCCAGCGGGTGATCACCGCGCGCGAGAAGTGGCCGTGGCCGACGAACACCACGTCGCGTGTCTCCATGTGCCCGAGCGCCACCGCGATCGCGCGGTCGGCGCGCTCGCAGACCGCCGCGGTGGTCTCGCCGCCGGGGCAACCGTGCGTCCACACCAGCCAGTTGGGCACCGCCTTGCGGATCTCTTCGGTGGTCGTGCCCTCGTAGTCGCCGTAGTCCCACTCGCTGATCAGCGGGTTGACCTCGTCGATGTGCAGGCCCGCGAGTTCTGCGGTGGTCCGCGCACGCACCCGCGGGCTGCTGATCACGAAAGGGTTCTGCAGTCGCAGCGAGGCGACGGTCTCGGCGGCGGCCGCGGCCTGCGCACGCCCGTGCTCTGTGAGCTCGAGCTCGGTGCGTCCGGTGTGCTTTCCGGATTTCGACCATTCGGTCTCGCCGTGGCGAAGCAGGATCAGCCGGTGTTCGAGAAGTGCCACAGTGTCCGATTCTGCCGCACGGCCCCATTTCCGCCGCATGCGCAGCACCACCGAACGGCGCGGTCGGGGCAGGCCGTGCCAAGATGGGTGCTGTGACGCGGGTATTGGCGGTCGCCAATCAAAAGGGTGGGGTCGCCAAAACGACGACGGTGGCCTCGCTGGGTGCGGCGATGGTGGAGATGGGCAAGCGAGTGCTGCTCGTCGACCTCGATCCGCAGGGCTGTCTGACGTTCTCGTTGGGGCAGGACCCCGACAAGCTCGCGGTCTCGGTGCACGAGGTGCTCCTCGGCGACGTCGAGCCCGACGCCGCGCTGGTCGACACCGCGGAGGGGATGACGCTGCTGCCGGCCAACATCGACCTCGCCGGTGCGGAGGCCATGCTGTTGATGCGGGCCGGCCGCGAATACGCGCTCAAGCGGGCGCTCGCCAAGCTCAGCGACCGTTTCGACGTGGTGATCATCGATTGCCCGCCGTCGCTGGGCGTGCTGACGCTCAACGGACTGACCGCGGCTGACGAGGTCGTGGTGCCGCTGCAGTGCGAGACGCTCGCGCATCGCGGCGTGGGTCAGTTCCTGCGCACCATCAACGACGTGCAGCAGATCACCAACGCCGATCTGAAGCTGCTCGGCGCGCTGCCCACGCTCTACGACGCCCGCACCACGCACAGCCGGGACGTGCTGTTCGACGTCGCCGACCGCTACGGGTTGCCCGTGCTCGCGCCGCCGATCCCGCGCACCGTGCGATTCGCCGAGGCCAGCGCGTCGGGGTCCTCGGTGCTGACGGGCCGCAAGAACAAGGGCGCGGTCGCCTACCGGGAGTTCGCCGAGTCGCTGATCAAGCACTGGAAGAACGGCAAGTCTCTGGCGACCTTCACCCCGGAGGTCTAGTTGTCTGGTCGGGCTCCTCAACGCGGCTCGTTCCTCGCCGCTTGATCGTCGCCCTCCTAGCCGGCGAGGCCGACGAGCTCGCCCCCCCGCTGCTCCACGAGCATCGCTCCCGCCACGGCCGGCACCACCGGCCCACGGACCGGCGGCCGCTGCAGGGCGATGTGGCGCTCTCCGGCGCCGCTCACGGGATCGAAGACGTCGTAGCCGGTGGTGACCGGCACCAGCAGACGGCCGGCCATGATGGTCGCCGGCCCCACCGGCTTGTTCGGGCCTGACGCGCCGACGGTGAAGCGGTAGCGAAACCCGTTGGCGGAGAACACCATCACCGAGTCTCCGGTCCACCACGTGATCAGATCCCCGACGCGCGACATCGTCGCGTCGGGCGACGGTGCGCCGGGCACCACGGTGCTGTCGACGGTCGCGCCGGTCTCGTCGACGATGTCCAGCCGGGGCTTCGGGGTGGGCACGTAGAGCGCCGTCGTCGTGTCCGACACCGCCACCACCCGCGCACCGGTGCCGTCGGCGACACCCTTCTGCGGTACGTACTTCAGCTCGGGGGTGTCCTCTTCGTCGGACGGCCGCAGCAGTGTCAGCCGCAGATCCGGCTTGTCGGGGCACGCTTCGAGCACCGACACCGCCGACGAACTGGCCGCGGCCGAGGTGAATCGGCACCGCGGCGACGCCGGCTTGCCGGGGTTCAGCGGCGCATCGAGTGCGCCGTAGCTGAGCATCCGCACCATGTCCGAACGCCACATCTCCAGCCGGGTGTCCCCGGCGGACAGCACCGTGGTGCCGTCGCCGGACAGTGTCACCTGCTTGTCGGCGTAGCTGGTCCGGCTGGGGCCGCGCATCCCGGTGCGGGCGTCCACGGTGCTGACCTGCCCGCATCCCCGCACGTCGGGGTAGACGGCCACCGCGTAGTTGTAGACCCACGTGACCCCGCACAGGTCGAGGTCACGGGCGTAGCTCCACACGGTGTTGCCGGTGGCCGGGTCTCGGCCCTCCATGGTGCGGCCGTCGCCGGTGACCACCGCGCCGGCGACGACGAGCGGTTGACCGGTCCTGGCGCTGGGCGCAGTCCACACCTGGCGCAGTGTCTGCGGGACCGCGGTGGCGGGGGTGAGGGTGGGCACCGGTACCGCCGCGGGCTTGCTGATCGTGGCCCGGGCGTCACTGGTCCACCAGATGACCGCTGCGGCGAGCGCGACGACGGCGGCGATCGCCACCGCCGCCACCACATCTGCCCGGGTGCGGCGCTCGGGTCTGACCATGTGGCGCTAGTTGGCGGCCGCGGCCTTGTTCGGCCGGCGCCGACGGCGACGCCGCGGAGCGCGGGTGGCCTCGCCCGCGTCGCCTGCCGGTGCGTCGGCTTCCGCGCCCGCCGACTGCTCAGCCGTCTCGGGGTGGGACCCGACGGGCTCGCCGCCGCGGGTACGACGCCGGCTGCGGTTGCGGGCCGGCCGCTCGGTGCGCTCACGGGGCTCGCGGGCCTCGCGAGCGGGCTTGTCGCTGCTGCGGGTCGGCTTGCCGATCGAGCCGCCGGCATCGGTCGGGATGTTCAGCTCTTCGTACAGGTGCGGTGAGCTCGAGTAGGTCTCGGCGGGATCGGGAGTCTCCAGACCGAGCGCCTTGTCGATCATCGACCAGCGGGGAAGCTCGTCCCAGTCCACCAGCGTCACGGCGATACCGGTCTTGCCGGCGCGGCCGGTGCGACCGATGCGGTGCACGTACGCCTGCTCGTCCTCGGGGATCTGGAAGTTGATGACGTGGGTGATGTCATCGATGTCGATACCGCGCGCGGCGACATCGGTCGCGACGAGCACGTCGACGTCGCCGGTGCGGAACGACTTGAGAGCCTTCTCGCGGGCGCCCTGGCCGAGGTCACCGTGCACGGCGCCGACCTTGAAGCCGCGCTCGGCGAGTTCGTCGGCGACCTTCTGAGCGGTGCGCTTGGTGCGGGTGAAGATCATCGTCGCGCCGCGGCCGTCGGCCTGCAGGATGCGGCTGACCATCTCGACCTTGTCCAGCGCGTGCGCCCGGTAGGCGAATTGCTCGGTGGTGTCGTGGGTGGCCGAGCCCTGAACGCCCTCGGCACGGATGTGCGTCGGCTGCGTCATGAACGTGCGGGCCAGCGTGATGATCGGGTCCGGCATCGTGGCCGAGAAGAGCATTGCCTGACGCTGCGCGGGGAGCTGCTTGAGGATGCGCTCGATGTCGGGCAGGAAGCCGAGGTCGAGCATCTCGTCGGCCTCGTCGAGGACGAGCGTGGACAGACCGCCGAGCTGCAGGTGACCCTGCTGCGCGAGGTCGAGCAGCCGGCCCGGGGTTCCGACGACGACGTCGACACCCTTCTGCAGCGCCTCGATCTGCGGCTCGTACGGGCGGCCGCCGTAGATCGCGGTCACGGTCAGCTTGCGCGACTCGTCCGCCCGGAGGTACTTGGACGCGCCGACGAGGTCTTCGTAGACCTGGATGCACAGCTCACGGGTGGGGACGACGACCAGGGCCCGGGGGATGCCGGTCAGCGGCCGCTCGGTGTCGGTGGTGATCCGATGCAGCAGCGGCACGCCGAAGGCGAACGTCTTGCCCATGCCGGTGCGGGCCTGGCCGATCAGATCGTCACCGGCCAGCGCCAGCGGAAGCGTCAGCTCCTGGATCGCGAAGGCGTGTTCGATGCCGTTCTCGGCGAGGGCGCGCACGATCTCGTCGCGCACCCCCAGCTCGGCGAACGTCGGAGTGGGATGCGGGGTAACGGGTGTCATAGAGGGAGAGACCTTTCACTTGTCATCTCATGCGTTTCCACGCGCGCACGAGTTGAGAAGTGAACTTCGCTGCGACCCAGCATCATCGGGGCCGGCCTGCGGTAACTCGGACTGTGCACGCACATTGCGACGGTGCCTGCGGCGTGTCACACGCCAGCCCTGACCTGGATCGATCGGTCGGCCGATCCGCCGACACCGGGTTCCATGCTAGCTGGTCGGCCGGTGCTCAGTCACATTCCACGCTGCGGTCTACAGTTGCAGCCATGACTTCCACGCCGCCGGCGGCCTCTGCATCTGCCCCTGCAGCGCAGCCCAGTGCCGCGGCCGCGGCACTGCCCGCCGACCATCCCGGCGTCGTCGAATTGTTCGCTCTGCTGGCATACGGCGAGGTCGCGGCGTTCTACCGGCTGACCGAGGAAGCGCGGATGGCGCCCAACCTGCGGGGCCGGATCAACATGGCCAGCATGGCCGCCGCGGAGATGAACCACTACGAGGTGCTCCGCGACGAGCTGGAGCGCCGCGGGGTCGACGTGGTGCCGGCGATGACGCGCTACGCCTCCGCCCTGGAGAACTACCACCGCCTGACCACCCCGAGCACCTGGCTGGAAGCGCTGGTCAAGACCTACGTCGGCGATGCGCTGGCCGCCGACTTCTATCTCGAGATCGCGGACGCGATGCCCGGCGCGGTCGCCGACGTCGTCCGGTCCGTGCTGTCGGAGACCGGCCACTCGCAGTTCGTGGTGGCCGAGGTGCGGTCAGCCGTGACGGCCAGCGACCGGCAGCGCCACCGACTGGCGTTGTGGTCGCGGCGGCTCCTCGGGGAGGCGATCACGCAAGCCCAGTACGTGATGGCCGACCACGACGAGCTCGTCGACCTGGTGATGTCGGCCGGCGGGCTGTCGCAGATCACCGAGTTCTTCGATCGGCTGCAGCAGACACACAGCACCCGGATGCAGGAGCTGGGCCTGGCCTGAGGAAGGTCAGCGGGTGCAGTTGGTGATGATCGAGTTGCCGTTCTGCGCTGCGATCACCGCGCCGTTGGCGTCGAGCACTTCGCAGTTCAGCTGACCGGTGACGCTCGTTCCCGTCACCGAGCTCAGCGTCACGCCGGGGTCCAGCGTGATCGTCTTGGACCAGGGCAGTGCGACGTTGACGTCGGTCTGCAGCGCGCCCTGTGCGTCGGTGTAGATGACGGTGACCAGGTCGAGCAGACCCTTGGTTCCGGTGATGCGGTAGGTCACCGTGCCGGGGACGGCTGACGCCGGCGGGGGAGCGGCCTGCGGTGCGGGCAGCAGCGGCGCAGCAGGTGCGGGCGCCGGTACCTGGGCGGTCGGGGCCGGCGTCGGCGAGATCGTGGTGACCGTCTCGGCGGGCAGCGACGGCTGGACGGGAGGTGCGGGTGCCGCCGCGCGCGGCGTGGCCGACGGCTCGGGGGCCGACGTGGTGCTCGGATCCTTGGACGCGACCGTCGCCGACACCGAACCGCTGTCCCCGCCGCCGAGGATCATGCTGGCCATGATCACCGCGATGAACAGGACGGCGCCGGCCACCCCGGCGATCCACATCCAGCGCCGGTCGATGCGCGCCTCGTCGAGGTAGTCCTCGTAGTCGGCGTCGTAATCCTCGTCGTAGTCGGCCCGGTAGTCCTCGTCGGCGTCGCGCGGATAGACGTCGGTGTCGAGGTCGGTCACGTCCGAGTCGCCGTAGCGGTCATAGCGGCTGCGTCCGCGCGAGCCGCGGATGCGCTCGGTCGGCGTCAGGGCGTACGGCGATTGTGCGGTGTATGGCCTGTTCATCCCAGCTGTCCCAGTCGTTGCTTTCGGCTATGCGGGCCGATGCTACGAACACTGCAGTGACGGATGGGGCTGGCGCGCCTGCTGTGGCGGTCACGGTCGGGACTCGGTTCGGTCGCTGCGCCGTTGCACACCGTCGCTGTCCACACCGCCGCCCGCAGATGCCGCGTTCGCTGACCGCGTAGGTCCCGGGCACGCACGCCCCCGACGTTGTCCACTAGCCTCCAGGGGAGAGTTTCGACGACAGAAGGGTTCCACTGTGGAGGTCAAGATCGGTGTCACCGACAGCCCGCGCGAGCTGATCATCAACAGCGCGCAGACGCCGGCCGAGGTGGAGAAACTGGTCACCGACGCGCTGGAGGCGGGCTCGGGCGTGCTGGCCCTCACCGACGAGAAGGGCCGGCGCTACCTGGTGCAGGCGGCTCGCATCGCCTACGTCGAGATCGGTGCCGCCGATGCGCGCCGGGTCGGGTTCGGTGTGGGCGCCGTGGGTGCCGAGGTGACACGGACCGCCGGCTGACGCCGGCAGGTCCTCAGGAGCGCGTCAGCGGGACGTGCGACAGCCCGCCCCAGATGAACGCGACGGTGCCCTCGACCGCATCGTCCTTGGCGATCGGCCGCTCGTTGTTGAGCCAGTAGCGCGCCGAGTCGACGCTGATGCTGACCAGGCCGACAGCGATCATCCGAGCACGGTGCGGCTCGAGTCCGGAATCGTGGCTGATGAGGTCGAACACCGCGTCGGTGCACGCTTCGGTGGCCACCTTCACCTGGGCCGCCACCTGCGGCTCGGTGACGTAGTCGTTCTCGAAGATCAGCCGGTAGCCCTGGCTGTCGTGCTCGATGAAATCGAAGAACGCCTCGACCGCGGCACGCACCCGCTGCCTGTTGTCGGTGGTGGTGCGCAGCGCCTGCCGCACACCGGAGACCAGGTTGTCGACGTGACGCTGGAGCACCGCCAGGTACAGCTCCACCTTCGAGGTGAAGTGTTGGTACAGCACAGGTTTGCTGACGCCCGCCCGCTCGGCGATCTCGTCCATGCCTGCCGCGTGGTAGCCACGGTCGACGAAAACTTCGCTCGCTGCGATCAACAGCTGCCCGCGACGCTCGTCGCGGGGCAGGCGATTGCCACGTTTGGCTGCGCCGGCGCTGGACGGCCCCGTACTGCTGGCCGGCTGCCCACCGCGCCGCTGCGCCGTTCGGGCGAGTTCGCTCATCAGACCCTCGAGTTCTACTGCCGGCGAATGTGCCGTCGTGCGTTCGGTTCCGCCGACATTACTACCGTGAGCTGCTCTCAGTCGGGAGGACATCGACCCGGCGGCAGGCGCGCCGAAGGCGCCTGTCAGGCAACCTGTGTCATCCTGTGTCGGTGACCTACGACCCGGGGCATCGCGGGAACGGTCGCGCTCCCGTGCTCCGCGACGAATGGCGCGAACCGCTGCGCGCGCAGCGCGATCCGCTGGCCGAAGACTCCGGACGGTCCCGATCCAACCGCGACGACCACCAGCGCTGGCGCAAGCAGACCTGGCTCGGACGGTTCGTGTCCACCTACGGCTGGCGCGCCTATGCGCTACCCCTGCTCGTCGTACTGACGGCCGTCGTCATCTACCAGACGATCACCGGCGCCACCGTCGCTCCGCCGGTGGCCGAGGGCGAAGGGCCGGTGCAGGGCCCGCCGACCATCGGCATGGCCAGCACCGCGATCATCGGTGCCCCGCCCAAGGGGCTGACCCAATTCGACGCCAACCTGCCGACCGGCATCCTGCCCGAGGGCGGCCCGTTCACCGAGGCCGGCGCGCGCACCTGGCACGTCGTCCCCGGCACCACCCCGCAGGTGGGTCAGGGCACCGACAAGGTGTTCAGCTACACCGTCGAGGTCGAGGACGGCGTCGACACCACGTCCTTCGGCGGAGACGACGGCTTCGCCCGGATGGTCAGCGAAACGCTGGCCAATCCGAAGAGCTGGACCCACAATCCGCAATTCGGGTTCGTCCGCGTCGACGACACCTCCGGGGTGCAGCCGGACTTCCGGGTGTCGCTCACCTCACCCATGACCGTCCGCGAAGGCTGCGGGTACGACATCCAGCTCGAAGCGTCCTGCTACAACCCGGCCTACGACGGTCAGCCGCGTGTGTTCATCAACGAGGCGCGCTGGGTCCGCGGCGCGGTGCCGTTCCAGGGCGACATCGGTTCCTACCGGCAGTACGTCATCAATCACGAGGTCGGTCACGCGATCGGTTATCCCCGTCACGAGCAGTGCGCGGTCAGCGGCGAGCTGGCGCCGGTCATGATGCAGCAGACCTTCTCGACCAGCAACAACGACGCCGCGCGCTTCGACCCAGGTACCGTCACCCCGGACGGGAAGACCTGCCGGTTCAACCCGTGGCCCTATCCGATCGCCTGACCGGTTCTCCGGGGCCATCCGGGAAGGGTCGGGCCCTCGTTGCTGTTGCACCCTCATACCTGTTGAGATGGGTGTCGTAAGCCAACCAAGGAGAGTCCGGTGTCCTCACCGCTGCCACCGCTGGTCGAGCCAGCCGCTGAACTGACCCGCGACGAGGTCGCCCGCTACAGCCGTCACCTGATCATTCCCGACCTCGGCCTGGACGGGCAGAAGCGGCTGAAGAATGCCCGGGTGCTGGTGATCGGTGCCGGCGGCCTCGGCTCGCCGACACTGCTCTACCTCGCGGCCGCCGGAGTCGGCACGATCGGCATCGTCGAGTTCGACGTCGTCGACGAGTCCAACCTGCAGCGCCAGATCATCCACGGCCAGTCCGACATCGGCCGCTCCAAGGCCGAGAGCGCCAAGGACTCGATCCTCGAGGTGAACCCGCTCGTCGAGGTGATCCTGCACGAGGTCCGGCTCGAGCCGGAGAACGCGGTCGAGATCTTCAGCGATTACGACCTCATCCTCGACGGCACCGACAACTTCGCGACCCGTTACCTGGTCAACGACGCCGCCGTGCTGGCGGGGAAGCCGTACGTGTGGGGGTCGATCTACCGCTTCGAAGGCCAGGTGTCGGTGTTCTGGGAGGACGCGCCCGACGGTTTGGGCCTGAACTATCGCGACCTGTACCCCGAGCCCCCGCCGCCGGGAATGGTCCCGTCGTGCGCCGAGGGCGGCGTGCTGGGCATCCTGTGCGCCTCGATCGCCTCGGTGATGGGTACCGAAGCGATCAAGCTGATCACCGGCATCGGTGAGCCGCTGCTGGGCCGGCTGATGGTGTACGACGCGCTGGACATGACGTACCGGACGATCAAGATCCGCAAGGATCCGGCGACTCCGAAGATCACCGAGCTGATCGACTACGAGGAGTTCTGCGGCGTGGTCTCCGAGGCCGCGGCCGAGGCTGCTGCCGAATCGACGATCACCCCACGCGAGCTGGCCGAGCTGCTGGACTCGGGGAAGTCGTTGGCGCTGATCGATGTTCGCGAACCCGTGGAGTGGGACATCAACCACATCGATGGTGCGCAGCTGATCCCCAAGGGCGCCTTTGAATCCGGGGAGGCGTTGTCGAAGCTGACCGTCGACCGCACGCCGGTGTTCTACTGCAAGACCGGGGTGCGCTCCGCGGAGGTCCTGGCGATCGTCAAGAAGGCCGGCTTCTCCGACGCGATGCACGTCCAGGGTGGAATCGTGGCGTGGGGTAAGCAACTCGAACCCGACATGGTGATGTACTAACGCGGGGTTGGCGGCCGCGGCAATTACGCTGATGCGGTGACCTTCGAGCGCCCACCCGAGCATGTCCTCACGGCCTTCGGGCTGTCCGGAGTGCAGCCGGTGCCGCTCGGTTCCAGCTGGGAGGGTGGCTGGCGCTGCGGTGAGGTCGTGCTGTCGATGGTGGCCGACCACGCCCGCGCGGCCTGGTCGGCGAAGGTGCGGGAGACGTTGTTCGTCGACGGCATCCGGCTGGCGCGGCCCGTGCGCTCCACCGACGGGCGCTACGTCGTCGCCGGGTGGCGCGCCGACACCTACGTCGCAGGCACCCCGGAGCCACGTCACGACGAGGTGGTCTCGGCTGCTGTCCGGCTGCACGAGGCCACCGCGACGTTGGAGCGGCCGCGGTTCCTGACGCAGCCGCCGGTGGCGCCCTGGGCGGACGTGGACGTCTTCATCGCCGCCGACCGCGCAGCGTGGGAGGAACGTCCCCTGCACTCGCTGCCGCCGGGCGCCCGGGTGGCCCCCGGAACCGCGGACGGGCAGAAGTCGGTCGACCTGATCAACCAGCTGGCCGCGCTGCGCAGGCCGACGAAGAGCCCGAGTCAGCTGGTGCACGGGGATCTGTACGGCACAGTGCTTTTCGCGGGTACCGCGGCCCCCGGCATCACCGACATCACGCCGTACTGGCGGCCGCCGGCCTGGGCGGCGGGGGTCGTGGTGGTCGACGCGCTGGCGTGGGGAGAGGCCGACGACGCTCTTGTCGAGCGGTGGGAGGCCCTGCCGGAGTGGCCGCAGATGTTGTTGCGAGCCTTGCTGTTCCGCCTCGCCGTGCACGCCCTGCATCCGCGGTCGACGGCGGCGGCCTTTCCGGGCCTGGCCCGGACGGCGGCTCTGGTTCGCCTGGCGGTCTGACGTACGGCGGGACCGCCCGTGGAATATCATTCCGGGTCGTGAAATCGCCCTGAGCGCAGCCGTGGTCTCTCACTGGGTGAGCTAGAAGGTGTGGCGATACTCCGCCAGCGCGATGCGACCGTCCTCGGCCAGCACGCCCTCGGCGCGTAACCGGGCGAGTTGGCGCGTCGCGAGGTGGGGCGCGGGGCGGCCGGAGGCCCGAATCACTCGGTGCCACGGCAGATCCGACGAATCGGTGCGCATGATCCAGGCCACGATGCGTGGACTGGACAGGTCGGCGGCCGCGGCGATGTCACCGTAGGTGGTCACCGAACCCGCCGGGACCGACGCCACGAGTGCGCGGACGGCCTCGACCTGCGCGTCGGTGATCGGCGCCACGTCAGCCGAGCAGGTCCGCGATCAGCGCCGCCGTCTCCGCAGGCTTGGCCAACGGCACCATGTGATCGCAATCCCACTCCAGCACAGTTAGATTCGGACCCAGGCCGGCGTCGAGCGCGGCGATCAACTCATCGGTGGCGTACGGCGGCTCGGTGCGCAGCGCACGCACCAGAACCGTCGGGGTGCCGTCGCGCGGAACGGGCACCGGCCGGGTCAGCTCACTCCAGTAGGCGAGCATCGCGGGAATGCTGATCCGCCAGCCGACACGCCCGTTCGGCAGATCCACCAGGTGCTCGTCGAGTTCGCGATCGAGTTCGGCCTGCTCGACCTCGCCCCACGAGCCGCCCGTCTTCTCGTCGCGGGCCTCGGCGCGGTCGGTGTAGTCGGGGGAGGCGAACATGTCGTCGGCGACTTCCCGCATCCACCGACCGTCGAGGGCCACGGCTGGATCGAGTAGAACCAGGCCGGACACCAGATCAGGCCGCGCCGCAGCCAGATTCAACGCCACCGCACCGCCGAACGAATGACCTGTCACCACGACCGGCGCACCGCCCTGGCTGTCGAGAAGCGCGGCGAGGGCGCTCACGTTCGCCTCGATCGACCAGGGCGCGTCCCAGGACGAGCGGCCGTGCCCGAGCAGGTCGGGGGCCAGGGCCGGCACGTCGGGAAGGTGCCGATCGAACAGCGTCTCCCACCGCTTGCCGTGGCCGGTGAGGCCGTGGATCGCCAGCACCCGGGCGGGCGACGACGGTCCGAATCGATAGGTGCACAACAGTTCGGTCACCCCACGATGCTGCCATCGCCGCCGGTCGGCGCACCAGCGCGGGCCGTTTGTCGGACCCTCGTGATGTAGTGCGTCCATGTCCGCACCGCAGACCGAGTTGACTCTCGAGGCACTGACCCGTCCCGGGCTGCGGGGCACGATCAGGTTGCTCGGCGGTCCCGGCACGGGTAAGACGACTGCGCTCGTCGAGGCCGCGGCAGGCCACCTGGCGGCCGGCCGCGACGCGGAATCGGTTCTGCTGCTCACGGGCTCGTCGCGACTGAGTGCGCAGGCGCGCGCGACGATCACCACGAAGGTCCTGGCTGCGGGGGAGCAGACAGTCATCCGGGAACCCCTGGTGCGCACCGTGCATTCCTACGCGTTCGCGGTGCTGCGGCTGGCCGCCCAGCGGGCGGGTGGCGCGCCGCCGCGGTTGATCACCGGTGCCGAGCAGGACGGCATCATCCGCGAGTTGCTCGCCGGCGATCTCGAGGATGGCGACGCCTCCCCGGTGCGCTGGCCCGATCGGCTGCGCCCGGCGCTGGCGACGGTCGGTTTCGCCAACGAGCTGCGGGATCTGATGGCGCGCTGCAACGAACGCGGCATCGACCCGGTGGCGCTGCAACGTCTCGGCCGGCGCGCACAGCGTCCCGAATGGCAGGCGGCCGGCCGGTTCGCCCAGGCCTATGAACAGATCATGCTGCTCCGCGCCGCGGTCGGAATGGCGGCTCCGCAGGCCACGGTGCCGGCGTTGGGCGCTGCTGAGCTCGTCGGCGCCGCCCTCGAGGCGCTCGCTGCCGACGCCGATCTGCTGGCCTCCGAGCGCGCGCGGGTGCAACTGCTGCTCGTCGATGACGCGCAGCACCTCGATCCGCAGGCCGCGCGGCTGGTGCAGGTTCTCGCCGCGGGCGCTGAGCTCTGCGTGATCGCGGGTGATCCGCGGCAGACGGTGTTCGGTTACCGAGGGGCGGACCCGGCCCTGCTGCGCGCCGACGGTCCATCGATCACGCTGACGCAGTCGCACCGGTGCTCTGCGTCGGTGGCCCACGCCGTCGAGGCGCTCACCCGTCGGCTGCCCGGCATCGACAGCACCGCGGCGCTGACCGGCAGCGAAGAGGCAGGTTCAGTTGAGGTGCGCATCGCCGCGACGCCGCACGCCGAATTCGCAGTGATCGCCGATGCGCTGCGCCGGGCCCACCTGGTCGACGGGATCCCCTGGGCGGACATGGCGGTCATCGTGCGCTCGGTCCCCCGGATGGGGCCCGCGCTCGCGCGGGCACTGACCGCGGCGGGCGTACCGGTCGACGGACTGCAGAGCGACGCGCCGCTGATCGCGGTGCCCGCCGTCCGCGCGCTGATGACCGTCCTGGAGGCGACGGTCGACGGTCTGACTGCCGAGCGCGCCCTGGCCTTGATGACCGGGCCGATCGGGCGGGTCGACCCGGTGTCGCTGCGTCAGTTGCGTCGTGCGCTGCGCCGACGTGCCGCCGACCCCGCGGTTGAATTCGGTGACCTGCTGATCGCGGCGGTGGCTGGCCGCGGCAGTGCCGGTGGTTCCGGCCGGTCCGTCGAGGGCCTGCCCGACGAACTCGGGCGCGCGCTGAAGCGGGTGCGCACCGTGCTGACCGCCGCGCGTGACAGTGTCAAGCGCAGTGACGATCCGCGACATACGTTGTGGCAGGCGTGGAATCGCAGCGGGCTGCAGCGGCGGTGGCTGGCGGCGAGCGAGCGGGGCGGCGCAGTGGGGGAACAGGCCGACCGCGATCTGGACGCGATGACCGCACTGTTCGATGTCGCCGAGCAGTATGTCGAACGCACCGCCGGCGCGTCGCTGCGTGGGCTCGTCGACCACGTCGCCGGATTGACACTGCCGCCGGCCCGTTCCGACCGCAAGCCGACGGCCGACGCGGTGGCGGTCCTCAGTGCCCATTCGGCACTGGATCGCGAGTGGGATGTCGTCGTCATCGCCGGCCTGCAGGAAGGTCTGTGGCCCAACGTGACTGCGCGTGGCGGGATTCTGGCCACCCAACAGCTCGTCGATGTCCTCGACGGTGTCGCCGATCCCGCGGATCGCACGCTGTCCGGGCGCGCACCACTGCTCGCTGAGGAGCGCCGTCTTCTCATCGCCGCGGTCGGCCGTGCCCGCCGCAGGCTCCTGGTCACCGCCGTTGACAGCGACAACGGCGATGCCGCCCTGCTGCCGTCGCCGTTCTGCCACGAGCTCGCGGCGGTGGCCACCGAATCGCACACCGAGTCGGAGTTGCCGGTGCGCGCGCCGCGGGTGCTGGCGACCAACGCCGTGGTGGGTCGGTTGCGATCGGTGGTGTGCTCCCCGTCCGAGGACGTCGACGAGGCCCAGCGGATCTGTGCGGCAACGCAATTGGCTCGACTCGCCGAAGCTGGTGTGCACGGATCCGATCCGGAGTCCTGGTACGGCCTGCGTGAGGTGTCCACCCGGGCGCCGCTGTGGGACGGTGCGGGCGAGGCCGTCACGCTGTCGCCGTCGACGGTGCAGATGCTGCTGGACTGTCCGCTGCGGTGGTTGTTGGAGCGCCACGGCGGTGGTTCGGTGCGCGACGTGCGTTCCGCTCTCGGTTCGCTGGTGCACGCCCTGGTGGCCGACCCGGCCGTTTCCGAGGCCCGCCTGCACGGAGAGCTCCAGCGGATCTGGTCCGCGCTGCCCTTCGACGCTCAGTGGCATGCGGACAACGAACTCAGTCGCCACGAGGAGATGCTGAGCACGTTCACCCGCTGGCGCGCGGACACCCGCAATCGGTTCACAGAGGTCGGCACCGAGATCGCCGTCGACGGTGAGGTGCTGGCCGCCGCCGACGACCAGCCCGCGGTGCGTATCCGCGGTCGTCTGGATCGCCTGGAACGCGACAGCGAGGGCCGGCTCGTCGTGGTCGACATCAAGACCGGCAAGAGCCCTGCCACCAAGGACGACGCTCAGGCGCACGCACAGCTGGCGATGTACCAGCTGGCGGTCGCTGAAGGACTGCTGGCCGAGAGCGCCGAACCCGGCGGTGGCCGGCTCGTGTACCTCGGCAAGACCAGCGGCGGCAGCGCCACCGAACGTGAACAGGACCCGCTGACAGTAGAAGGGCACGCACAGTGGCAGGCGCAGGTCAGCGATGCCGCGGCGGCGACGCGGGGCCCGCAGTTCGTCGCCCGGGTCAACGACGGGTGCGCGCACTGCCCGGTCGCGGCGATGTGCCCGGCCCGCCAGACCACGAACGAGGATCGATGAACCCGCGCTACAGTCCCGCCGAATTGGCCGACGCCCTCGGGCTTTTCGCGCCGACCGACGAGCAGGCCGCCGTCATCTGCGCCCCGCCGGGACCGCTGGTGGTGATCGCCGGCGCCGGGGCGGGCAAGACCGAGACGATGGCCGCGCGAGTGGTCTGGCTGGTGGCCAACGGATTCGCGACGCCGGGCGAGGTGCTGGGCCTCACGTTCACCCGCAAGGCGGCCGGCCAGTTGCTTCGCCGCGTCCGCACGCGGTTGGCGCGCCTGGCCGGTGCCGGGCTGGCCCTCCCGGACGCCGCCCGTCTCGTCGACGATCCGGTCACGGTGAGTACCTACCACGCCTTCGCCGGCACTCTGCTGCGCGAGCACGGTCTGCTGCTGCCCGTCGAACCTGACGTGCGCCTTCTCGGCGAAACAGAGTTGTGGCAGTTGGCTTTCCGAGTGGTCTGCGAGCACGAGGGACCGCTGGACACCGAGAAGTCGCCCGCCGCGATCACGGCGATGGTGCTGCGCTTGGCCGGTCAGCTGGCGGAACATCTGGTGGACACCGCGTCGCTGTGCGACACGCATGTCGAGCTGGAACAGCTGGTCCACACCCTGCCGGCGGGCCCCTACCAACGCGACCGAGGCCCCAGCCAGTGGCTGCTGCGGATGCTCGCCACCCAGACCGAGCGCAGCGCGCTGGTGCCGCTGATCGACGCGCTGCACCAGCGGATGCGTGAGGAGCGGGTGGTGGATTTCGGCACCCAGATGAGCGCGGCCGCGCGGCTGGCCTCGCAGTTCCCTCAGGTCGGCGAGCAGCTCCGGCAGCGCTACCGCGTCGTGCTGCTCGACGAGTACCAGGACACCGGGCATGCGCAGCGGGTGGCGTTGACGTCGTTGTTCGGCAACGGTGTCGATGACGGGCTCGCCCTGACCGCTGTCGGCGATCCCATTCAGTCGATCTACGGCTGGCGTGGTGCCTCGGCGACCAACCTGCCGCGGTTCACCACCGACTTCCCGTTCGGCGACGGCACGCCTGCCCCGACGCTGGAGTTGCGCACGAGTTGGCGCAACCCTCCCGAGGTGCTGCATCTGGCCAACGAGGTGTCCACCGAGGCGCGGCGCCGGTCGGTGTCGGTGCGCCCACTGCTGTCCCGGCCCGATGCGGTCCCCGGACAGGTGCGGTGCGCGCTGCTCAACGACGTCGAGGCCGAGCGGGAGTGGGTCGCCGAGCAGGTCGCAAACGCCTACCGAGCTGCGACCTCGGCTGAGGGGGTCGTGCCGACGGCGGCAGTGTTGGTGCGCCGCAACGCCGATGCGGCGCCCATGGCCGACGCGCTGGCGCGTCGCGGCATTGCCGCCGAGGTGGTCGGAGTGGCCGGGCTGCTCGCGGTGCCCGAGGTCGCCGACGTCGTCGCGATGCTGCGGCTGGCCGCCGATCCCACGGCAGGCGCGGCGGCGGTGCGGGTGCTCACCGGTCCGCGGTGGCGTCTGGGCGCCGCCGACCTGGTCGCCCTCTGGCGGCGGGCGATCACGCTCGACGATGCGCCGGCGGCCGAGCGCGGCAGCGTGGAGCAGGTTCTGTCGCAGCTCGGACCCGAGGCGGATGCGGCGTGCCTGGCCGACGCCGTCTGCGATCCGGGGCCTGCTGCGGCCTACTCATCCGACGGCTACGCCCGCATCGTGGAGCTGGGCCGGGAACTGGCTGCACTGCGCGCTCATCTCGACGTGACGCTGACCGATCTCGTCGCCGAAGTCCGTCGCATGCTCGGCGTGGACGCCGAGGCCAGGGCGGCCAGGCCGGTGTCGGCGGGCTGGTCGGGCACCGAGCATCTCGACGCGTTCGCCGACGTCGTCGCCGACTTCGCCAACCGTTGCGGCGCAACGGTGTCGGGGCTGATGGCCTATCTGGATGCGGCCGAGCAGGTCGAGAACGGGCTGGCGCCCGCCGAGGTCACCGTCGCCGCGGACCGCGTCCAGATCCTGACCGTGCATGCGGCCAAAGGACTCGAATGGCAGATCGTGGCGGTGCCGCACCTCGCGGGCCGGGTCTTTCCGTCGACGGCATCGCCGCGGACGTGGCTCACCGATGCCGCCGACTTGCCGCCGCTGCTGCGCGGTGATTGCGCCGCGGTGTCCGACCTCGGCGTCCCGGTTCTCGACACGTCGCGGGTAAACGATCGAAAGTCGCTGTCGGACACGATCTCCGAGCACAAGCGCAGTTTGGATCAGCGGCGTGCCGATGAGGAGCGGCGGCTGCTCTACGTGGCGCTCACCCGCGCCGAACACACCCTTCTGGTGTCCGGTCACCATTGGGGCGCGACCGAATCCAAGCCTCGTGGGCCCTCGACGTTCCTCACCGAACTCAAGGACGCGATCGATGCGGCGGAGGCGGCCGGAACGCCGTGCGGCGTGATCGACGTGTGGACCGATGCGCCCGCGGACGGGGAGGCGAACCCGCTGCGGGGCCGTGTGGTCGAGGCGATGTGGCCGAACGATCCCCTGGCGGGACGGCGTTCCCGCGTGCACCACGGAGCCGCACTGGTGACCGCGGCGCGGGCGGGAGAACTCGAGACACCGGCAACGGACGACGGGCACGGCTGGGTCGCTGACGTCGATGCGTTGCTGGCTGAGCGGGAGCGTGCCGGACAGCCCGAGGTCCCGCCGCTGCCTGCGCAGGTCTCGGTCAGTGCGATGGTCGAGTTGGGTCGCGACCCCGATGCCGCGGCGCGGCGCCTGCACCGGCGCCTGCCGCGGCCGCCCGCCGCGCACGCGTTGCTGGGCACCGTGTTTCACGAGTGGGTGCAGCGCTACTACCAAGCCGAGAAGCTGTTCGATCTCGACGATCTGCCCGGTGCTGTGGATTCCGATCGGCACGACCGTGGCGAGCTCGAGGATCTGCAGTCCGCATTCGCGGTGTCGGAGTGGGCGGCGCGCACGCCCATCGACGTCGAGGTTCCGTTCGACATGATGCTCGGCGGCCGGGTCGTGCGGGGCCGCATCGACGCGGTGTTCGCCGACGTCGACGGTGGCGTGACCGTGCTCGACTGGAAGACCGGCGATCCGCCGTCGACGCCGGAAGAGTTGCAGCACAACGCCATTCAGCTCGCGGTGTACCGGCTGGCGTGGTCGAGGCTGCAGGGGTGCCCGCTGTCGTCGGTGCGCGCGGCGTTCCACTACGTCCGGTCAGGACGGACGATCATGCCTCAGGTGTGGCCGGACGCCGACGAACTCGCGGCGCTGCTCGCCGATCCCGCGGGTCCGGCCGATACCGATGCGGCCTGACGTCAGCTCTCTCGATAGACCTTGAGGGCCTGGGTGATCATCGGTATCTGCATGGGCAGCCGTGCGATGGACACCAGTCGCATCGGCAGCGACTTGTTCGGATCCTTGAACCACAACCGGCACATGTTGACATTGCCGGGCAGGACGGCGATGAACAGCGCGATCGCGCCCAGCGCGCCGATCCGGCGGGTGGCGGGCGCCACCAGCAAGGCGCCCACGCCGGCCTCGGCGACGCCCGACGCCAGCGTGTAGAACCGCTGCGTGCCGGGCAGTTCCTCGGGAACGATCGAGTCGAACGGCTTGGGGGCGAGGAAGTGCAGAACCCCCATGCCGATCAGCCAGATACCCATCTTGGTGCCGCGCGATGACGACGCGAGCCGCTGCAGTGCAGTGGGGGAGGTGGTCATGATTACATTGTGCTGGTGCGACAGCCTCACATCGTGACCGGCCCCCGTGGCTGAGGGCGCGCTGCGCCGGCGCCTCCGCCGGTTCGACCAGTCGCTGGCCGATCAGCCGGTGCACGCGCTGACCGACCGGGTGCAGATCCCCACCTCGCTGGTGAGCCCGTCGCGGCGCATCACCTCCCGCGTCATCTATGCGTTGGCCGCCCTGTTCGCCGCGGTATTCATCGTGTACCTGGATCGCGACGGCTACCGGGATGTCCAGGACAACCCGCTGTCGTTCCTCGACTGCCTGTACTACGCCACCGTGTCGCTGTCGACCACCGGCTACGGCGACATCACCCCGATCACTCCGTCAGCCCGGCTCGTCAACGTCCTGGTGATCACGCCGCTGCGCGTCGCATTCCTGATCGTGCTGATCGGTACCACCGTCGAGACCCTCACCACGCAGTCGCGCCAGGTCTACCAAATCCAGCGCTGGAGGAGCAGAGTGCGCAACCACATCATCATCGTCGGCTACGGCACCAAGGGCCGGACCGCCGCCGCGGCGATGGTCGGCGACGAGGTCGCGCCCGCCGACATCGTCGTCGTGGACGAAGATCCTGCCGCGCTCGAACGTGCCAAGAGCGCCGGCCTGGTGACGGTCCGCGGCAGCGCCACCGACTCCGAGGTGCTGCGGCTGGCCAGCGCTCAACACGCCAAGTCGATCATCGTCGCCACCAACCGAGACGACACCGCGGTCCTCGTCACGCTCACCGCCCGCGAGTTGGCGCCCAACGCGAAGATCATCGCCGCGGTCCGCGAAGCGGAGAACCAGCATCTGCTCAAGCAGTCCGGGGCCGACTCGACCGTCGTCACGTCCGAGACGGCGGGCCGGCTGCTCGGCATCGCGGTGCAGACACCCAGCGTCGTCGAGGTGATGGAGGATCTGCTGACCCCCGACGCAGGGTTCGCCATCGCGGAGCGGGAGGTCTCGCCCAAGGAGGCGGGCGGTTCCCCGCGGCACCAGGCCGACATCGTGCTCGGCGTGGTCCGGGGCGGCAAGCTGATCCGCGTAGACGATCCGGAGGTCGACGCCCTCGAACTCGGCGACCGGCTGCTCTACATCCGCTCCGCGGACGCCGAGCGATGACGAGCTTCCGTCTCCGCAACGTCCCACTGCTGTCCCGGGTGGGCGCCGATCGCGCCGACACGCTGCGCACCGACATCGACGCGGCGATCGCCGGCTGGGCCGATGCGCAGCTGCTGCGCGTGGATCGCCGCAACCAGGTGTTGATCGCCGACGGCAGGGTGGTGCTGCACCGCGCCACCGACCTGGCCGACACGCCGCCCGAGGATGCCGTGTTCCTCGGTCGTCTCGACGACGGGCGCCACGTGTGGGCGGTGCGCTCGGAGCTGCAACCCCCCGACGATCCGGACGCCGACACCCATGTGCTCGACCTGCGGCGCACCGGCGACGTATTCGACGACGTCAGCGCCCAGCTCGTCGCGACCGCGACTGCGCTGCTGAATTGGCACGACAGCGCCCGGTTCAGCCCGGTCGACGGCGCACCGACCACGGTGGTCAAGGCGGGCTGGGGCCGGGTCAACAGCGTCACCGGTCACGAAGAGTTCCCGCGCATCGACCCGGCGGTCATCTGCCTGGTGCACGACGGGCACGACCGCGCGGTCCTGGCCCGCCAGACCATGTGGCCGCCGCGGTTGTTCTCCATTCTCGCCGGGTTCGTGGAGGCGGGTGAGTCGTTCGAGTCCTGCGTCGTGCGCGAGATTGCCGAGGAGATCGGTCTCACGGTCACCGACGTCGAGTACCTCGGCTCGCAGCCGTGGCCGTTTCCGCGCTCGCTGATGGTGGGATTTCACGCCCGAGCGGATCCCGAGCAGCCGTTCGCGTTCAACGACGGCGAGATCGCCGAGGCGGAATGGTTCACCCGTACCGAAATCCGGGAGGCCCTCGACCAGGGTGACTGGAGCTCGCAGAGCACGTCGCGGCTGCTGCTGCCCGGCTCCATCTCGATCGCCCGGGAGATCATCGAATCCTGGGCGGCGCTGGACTGACCCGGGCGCCGGGGTTCAGCCGGCGAGCTTCGCCTTGACCTGCGCGCCGCTGGGATTGGTCAGCGTCGAGCCGTCGGCGAACTTCAGCGTCGGCACCACGTGGTTTCCGTTGTTGACCGAGCCGACGAACTCCGCCGCGGCCGGGTCCTCTTCGATGTTGACCTCGGTGAACGAGATGCCTTCGTTCTTCAGCACCTTCTTCAGGCGCACGCAGTACCCGCACCACGACGTCGTGTACATGGTCACCGCGACAGTGTTCTCAGCGCTCATAAGGCCTTCAACGTAGCCGACCCGACGAACATGCCCCGGCGCAGCCCGCGTTTGTCGGGCCGCGCTGACATGATGGTCGCCATGTCCCCGACGGCGTCACGCGATCAGCTGCTCGAGGACCTCGACGAGGAGCAGCGCGAGGCGGTGCTGGCTCCGCGCGGGCCGGTGTGCGTGCTCGCCGGTGCCGGCACCGGCAAGACCAGAACCATCACCCGCCGCATCGCGCATTTGGTGACGGCCGGGCACGTTGCGCCCGGCCAGGTGTTGGCGGTGACGTTCACCCAGCGCGCGGCGGGAGAGATGCGCGCCCGGTTGCGCACCCTCGACGACGGGACCGGGACCGGGTCCGTGCAGGCGCAGACTTTCCACGCCGCCGCGCGCCGCCAGCTCGCCTACTTCTGGCCACGCGTCGTCGGCAGCACGGACTGGCAGCTGATGGACTCGAAGTTCGCCGTCGTCGCCCAGGCCGCCAACCGCACCGGGCTGCCCACCGGCACCGACAACGTGCGCGACCTGGCGGGCGAGATCGAGTGGGCGAAAGCGTCGTTGATCAGTCCCGAGGACTACGCGGCGACGGTCGCCCGGTCCGGGCGTGACATTCCGTTCGACGCGGCGAAGGTGGCCGCCGCTTACGCCGGTTACGAGGCGCTCAAGGCCCGCGGCAACGACCTGATGCTCCTGGACTTCGACGACCTGCTGCTGCACACCGCCGCTGCCATCGAGAACGACGCCGCGGTCGCCCAAGAGTTCCGCGATCGCTACCGGTGCTTCGTCGTCGACGAGTACCAGGACGTGACTCCGCTGCAGCAGCGGGTGCTCGACGCGTGGCTCGGCAACCGCGACGATCTGACCGTCGTCGGCGATGCCAACCAGACCATCTATTCGTTCACCGGTGCCTCGCCCCGCTACCTGCTGGACTTCTCGCGGCGCTTCCCGGAGGCCACTGTGGTCCGGTTGGAGCGCGACTACCGATCCACGCCGCAGGTGGTGTCGCTGGCCAACCGGGTCATCGCCGCGGCGCGGGGCCGGATGGCCGGCAGCCGGCTGCATCTGGTCGGTCAGCGGCCGCCCGGCCCGAACCCCACGTTCAACGAGTATCCCGACGAAGTCGCCGAGGCCGCGGCGGTCGCGCGCAGCGTCAAGAAGCTCGTCGAAAGCGGCACCGCGCCCGCGGAGATCGCGGTGCTGTACCGCATCAACGCGCAGTCGGAGGTGTACGAAGAGGCGCTCACCGAAGCCGGTATCCCGTTCCAGGTGCGCGGCGGTGAAGGTTTCTTCAGTCGCCAGGAGATCCGGCAGGCCCTGGTGGCGTTGCAGCGGGCCGCCGAACGGGAGGCCGACGGACCGTTGCCCGACGTAGTCCGCGCGACGCTCGAGCCGCTGGGTCTGACCGCCGAGCCGCCCGCAGGCACGCGTGTCCGGGATCGGTGGGAAGCGTTGTCCGCGTTGGCCGATCTGGTCGACGACGAGGTCGCGCAGCGTCCGCAGCTGGACCTGCGCACGCTGTTGGTCGAGCTGCGGCATCGCGCCGATTCCCGGCATCCCCCGGTGGTGCAGGGTGTCACGCTCGCCTCGCTGCACGCCGCGAAGGGTCTGGAGTGGGATGCCGTGTTCCTCGTCGGCCTGGCCGATGGCACTCTGCCGATCTCGCACGCACTGTCCCACGGTCCCGACAGTGAACCGGTCGAAGAGGAGCGTCGCCTCTTCTACGTCGGAATCACCAGAGCGCGTGTGCATTTGGCGCTCAGCTGGGCGTTGGCGCGTACACCCGGCGGCCGTCAGGGGCGGAAACCGTCGCGGTTCCTCAACGGCATCGCCCCGCAGTCCCAGCGCGACGACGGACCCAGCCGAGCCCGCAAGCCGCGCGGCCCGGCGCCGCGCTGTCGGGTGTGCAACGCCCCGCTGACCGCCTCGGCGGCGATCATGCTCCGCCGGTGCGAGTCCTGCCCGTCAGACCTCGACGAGCAACTGCTCGCCCAGCTCAAGGATTGGCGCCTGCGCATCTCCAAGGAGATGAGCGTGCCGGCGTTCGTGGTGTTCACCGACAACACGCTGATCGCCATCGCCGAGGCGCTGCCCACTGACGACGCCGCGCTCGTCGCGATCCCCGGCATCGGCGCCCGCAAGCTGGAGCAGTACGGATCCGACGTGCTCGCGCTGGTTCGCGAGCGCCAGAAATCGTAAAGATCGCGCCAAAAGTGCTGGTCAAAAATGTGTTGAGAGTTTTCCCTGATACCGTTTAGCCTCAGAGCACCACACGAAGTCCGCGTGCGAAAGGAGGGTGCCGCCATCATGATCAGCAATCACATGTCTTACGCCGTAGCCGGCACCCCGTGGTTCCCGCGCGCATTCGTCCCGGTGCATTCCGCACCCGCCGCCGGCGCCACCGCTGCCGCCGCGCGTAAGCGCCGCGCCATCGCCGGCACGGCTGCCGCGTCCGTGAGGGGCTTCCATTAGGTAGAGCCTCGACCGCCACCCCAGGCCACGGACCCGACACCCGGATCCGTGGCCTTCGTCTTTCAAGGACCTGGTCACCGATCCCCGACTGAACCAACTGATGAGAAACCGACCAGGAAGCGAAAGGACCGGACATGTCTTCCCTGACATGCGAGAGATCGAAGCTCGCGGTGCCGTGTCATGTCGAGGACCCCGACCTGTGGTTCGCCGAGGACCCACGCGATCTCGAACGCGCCAAGGCGCTGTGCGGAGACTGCCCGTTCCGGCGCGAGTGCTTGACCGCAGCGCTGGAACGGCAGGAGCCGTGGGGTGTGTGGGGCGGCGAGATCTTCGAACGGGGCACGGTCATCGCCCGCAAACGGCCGCGCGGCCGCCCGCGCAAGGACGCAAAACAACCTGTGGCGGCCTGATCGTCCGACCCCGGCGCTACACCGCGTCGGGGTCGGCGAAGCCGGGCACCGTCCGCTCGGCGATACTGCGCGTCGGCACATGGGCATCGAGCTGACACGAGATCGCCACGATCGATGCGATCACCCGCATCGGGATCGCCAGCTTCGGCGGGATGTCCATCTGGCGGGCGGCCTTGATCTGACCCGCCGCCTTGTCCAGCTCCAGAGTTGTCATGCGCTGCAACCACTTACGCGTGTAGTGGAACTCCGGAACCTCCAGCGGCTCGACGTACTGCTTGAGCATGTCGTCGATCTCGCGGGTGGACACCTGCTGGCCCTTCTGGATGAAACCGGCCCGCTCCATCGTCGGCAGCAGCTTGTCGTACTCCTTGTCCAAGGCGTAGCGCATGATCTGCCCCAATTCGACCGGCCAGCCGCCCGGCATGGGTGCGACGGCGCCGAAGTCGATGACGCCCATCTTGTCCTCGGGTAGCAGCATGAAGTTGCCGGGATGGGCGTCGCCGTGCACCATTTCGAGCCGCGTCGGTGCGTCGTTGCAGAACTCGAAGAGCCGGGTGGCCATCAGATCCCGCTGTTCCTGCGTGCCCTCGCGGATGATCTGCGACAGCGGGATGCCCTCGATCCATTCCTGGATCACGACTTTCGGGGCGCTGGCCACCACATTGGGCACCACGAAGTGCGGATCGCCTGCGTAGGCCTTGGCGAAGGCGCGCTGGTTGTCGGCTTCGAGCCGGTAGTCCAGCTCCATCTCGGTGCGCTGAATCAGCTCGTCCACCACGCCTTGGACGTCGGCGCCGGGGCTGAGCTGCTTGAGGACGCTCACCATCCGCTGCATCGTCTTCAGGTCGGCGCGCAGCGCCTCGTCAGCGCCCGGGTACTGGATCTTGACCGCGACCTCGCGGCCGTCGCCCCATACCGCCTTGTGCACCTGGCCGATGCTGGCCGAGGCGACGGACTTGTCGTCGAACGACTGGAACCGGTCCCGCCATTTGGTGCCGAGCTGCTGGTCGAGCACCCTGTGCACCTTTGCTGCGGGCAGCGGCGGAGCCTCGCGCTGCAGCTTCGTCAACGCCTCCCGGTACGGCTTGCCGTACTGCTCGGGAATGGCGGCCTCCATGACCGACAGAGCCTGGCCGACTTTCATCGCGCCGCCCTTGAGTTCGCCCAGCACAGTGAACAATTGCTGGGCGGCCTTGTCCATCAGCTCGGCGTTGACTTCGTCCCTGGACTTGCCGGTCAGCCGTTTGCCGAAGCCCAGCGCAGCACGCCCGGCCATGCCCACCGGCAACGAGGCCAGCTTGGCGTTGCGCGCGGCGCGGCCCCGCTTGATGTCACTCACCAGTCCATCATCCACGACCATGCTGAACTTCCAACCGGAGAATGCTGCTCAACACGAGCAGTCGGGGTGCGGCGACCACCGGCGCGCGGTCACGGTGCCGCTGCTCAGGTCGAATTCGAGCGTGGTGTCGATGGTCGCCGGTGGCGGCGCGGCGGGCCCGGAATCGGTGTGCACGACGCGCAGGATGTGGGCGATCTCGCGCAGCGCCAACCCCGCGGTGGCCAGCACCGTGGCGCGGTCGGCGGTGCCGACGGTCCGCGACAGCTGGGTGGCGACCGCGGCCCAGGCGGGATCTTTGTCACTGCGGTGCAGGTCAGCGCACCGCAGACAGCTGGTGACGCCGGGGATGACGAGTGGTCCGATGAGCCCGGTGCCGTCGCGGACGCGCACCGCGAGGTGGGGGACACCGGCGTCGTGCAGCTCGCGCGCCACCCGGGGGTCGGCCACGAGGTAGTCGGTCAGGACGGCGAGGTCCGCGCCGGCGGCCGAGGCGTATGCCCTGCTGCTGGAGCTGACGCGGACACCGGAGCCGGCCAGTGTGGAGGCGATCAGGTCGGACAGTGGGCCGTCGCCGTGCACCCGGACCGCGGGCGAGCGGGTGGGTGCCGGTGTGGCGGCGGTCAGGACGCCGGTGTCGACGAGGTGGGTGATCAGGTCGGTGACGACGGCGGCGTCGGCGCCGTGTCCGGCGGCGAGGAGCTGCAGCTCAGGCAGGGTCGCTGCGGCTTGCAGCGCGCGCAGCAGGTCAGCGAGGACACCGGCGGCCAGTCCGGGCGGCGGGTGTACGACGACGGCTCGGCGCGGATCCCAGCCGACCTGCACGGTGCCGTCCGGGCGCGACAGCACGGGGGTGGCCGAGTCCAGGGCGTAGCGGGTCATGCGACGACAGTGACACGCCGGTCAGCCGCCGAGTCGAGTTATCCACAGGGCCTAGGTGTCGCGGGGCGGGTCTTCAGCTGCGCCGCTACCGTCCTCGCGTTCGGCGTCACCCTCGGCCAGCGCCGCTTCGATCGCGCTGTCGAGATCGGTGGTGTCGCCGCCGATCATGCGGTCGATGAAGGCGGCCGGCTCGTCGAGGTCGGCGGAGCTGGGCAGCAGATCGGGGTGGGCCCACACACCGTCGCGGGCGTCGGCGCCGACGGCGTCGGTCAGCTTCTCCCACAGCGCGGCCGCTTCCCGCATCTTGCGGGGCCGCAGCTCGAGGCCGACCAACGTCGCGAACGTCTGCTCGGCCGGCCCGCCGCTGGCCCGGCGGCGTCGCAGCATCTCCGACAGCGCAACCGTGCCGGGGATGCGGTCACCGAGGGCCTGCGACACGACCGTCTGCACCCATCCCTCGATCAGGGCGAGCATCGTTTCGAGCCGTTCCAGCGCGGCGGTCTGCTCCGGGGTTGCTTTGGGCTCGAAGATCCCCTGGTTGAGCAGTTGTTCCATCTGCGACGGGTCGGCCAGCGAGGCCGGGTTGAAGTCGCGGGCGAACTCCTCGATGCCGCTCATGTCGATCTTGGTGCCCTTGGCGAACGCTTCGACGGCGCCCAGCAGCTGCGCCGACAGCCACGGCACGTGGCTGAACAGCCGGTGGTGTGCGGCTTCCCGCGCGGCCAGGAATGTCACGACCTCGCTACGCGGCTGTTCGAGACCTGCCGCGAGCTCCTCGATGGCCTCGGGCATCAACGCCGCGACACCGGTGGGGCCCAGCGGCAGGCCGATGTCGGTGGAGGTCAGCACCTCTTTCGACAGCGTGCCGAGCGCCTGGCCGAGCTGGGAGCCGAACGCCATGCCGCCCATCTGCGACATCATCGCCATCAGCGGGCCGGCCATCGCCTGGGCTTCTTCCGGGAGCGCCTGAGCCCACACCGTCGACAGCTGCTGGGCGACGGGATCGCACAGCCGTTTCCACGTCGGGATCGTGTTGTCGATCCAGTCGGTCGGCGTCCAGGCCACCGTTCGCGTGGTGCCCGCCGGCAGTGGGGTGACGCCGTCGAGCCACGTCTCGGCGAGCCGAACGGCGTCGCCCAGCGCGGAGGTCGTCTGCTCGGAGACGGGGGCAACGAAGCCGATCGATTTCGACGCGAGCTGCCGGGCGAGGTCGTAGTTCACCGGGCCGCCGCCGGACTTCGCGGTCCCGCTGAACATCTCACCGAGTTGGGAGAAGATCTGCCCGAGCTGCGACATGTCGAACTGACCGCCGGGGAACGCACCGCCGAACGGATCGCCGGGACCCGAGCCCGAACCGGAGCCGTCCTTGCGTTTGTCGCGCTCGGGATCGTCGCCGGAAGAGAAGCCGAAAGGCAGGTCAGGCATGGCCCCAACGGTACTCATCGCGGCGCGTCGGTGTGGGCACGCGGGTCACGCTGAGAGTGAACCTGCTCCTGACCTCTACTGTGAACGGCGTGAACAGGCGGATTGCCACTCTGATCGTGGCGCTCGTGCCGATCATCGTGTTCGGCGTGCTCGCGACGACGGTGACGGTGCCCTACGTCGCGCTCGGGCCCGGGCCGACGTTCAACACGCTCGGCCAGGTGGACGGCAAGGAAGTCGTCGACATCGAGGGCACCGAGGTGAAGCCCACCAGCGGGCACCTCAACATGACCACGGTCTCGCAGATGGACGGGCTGACGCTGGGGCAGGCGCTGATCTTCTGGGCCTCGGGCCGCGATCAGCTCATCCCGCGCGAACTGGTGTATCCGCCGGACAAGTCGCGCGAAGAGATCGACGAGGCGAACACCACCGACTTCCGGAACTCGGAGGACAGCGCCGAATACGCGGCCCTGTCCTACCTGAAGTATCCGATGGCGATCACGGTGCAGAGCATCGACGAGAAAGGTCCGTCGAAGGGCAAGCTGCAGGCCGGCGATGCGATTGACGCGGTGAACAACACGCCGGTCGCGAACCTCGACGAGTTCAGCAAGATCATCCAGGCCACCAAACCCGGTGAGAAGGTCGTCGTCGACTACCGCCGCAAGAACGAACCCGCGGGCATCGCCGAGGTCACGCTGGGCTCCCGGCCGGACCGTCCGCACGGCGTCCTGGGTGTCAATGTGCTCGACGCGCCGTGGGCGCCGTTCTCCATCGACTTCCACCTGGCCAACATCGGCGGCCCGTCGGCCGGTCTGATGTTCAGCCTCGCCGTGGTCGACAAGCTGACCACGGGCGACCTCAACGACGGGAAGTTCGTGGCGGGCACCGGCACCATCACCGGTGACGGCGAGGTCGGTCCGATCGGCGGCATCACCCACAAGATCACCGCGGCCAAGGACGCCGGCGCCTCGGTGTTCCTGGTTCCCGCGGACAACTGCGACGAGGCGACGTCAGCCGACGAGAAGGGCATCGAGCTGATCAAGGTGGACACCCTCACGCACGCCATCGACGGCCTGCGGACACTTTCCGCTGGTGGTGAACCTCCTCGCTGCTGAGGCCGGTCGGGGATCTCGATCAGTAGAGTGACTGGACAACTGCTGGGAACATCCGAGAGTGGAGTAGTCGAGTGAGTATGCGGCCGGCCGCGAGAATGCCGAAGCTGACGCGGCGAAGCAGGATTCTGATCGCCATCTCGCTGGTGGTGGTCCTGCTGTTGCTGATCGGGCCTCGCCTCGTCGACGCGTATGTCGACTGGCTCTGGTTTGGTGAGCTCGGGTACCGGTCGGTGTTCACCACCCAGATCGTCACCCGGCTCCTCATCTTCCTGGTCGTCGGGCTGGTGATCGGTGCGGTCGTGTTCGCCGCGCTGGCGCTGGCCTATCGGACCCGTCCGGTGTTCGTGCCGACGGCCGGCCCCAACGATCCGATCGCGCGGTACCGCACCGCGGTGATGTCACGCCTGCGCCTGATCGGTCTCGGGGTGCCGGCGTTCATCGGTCTGCTGTCGGGGTTCGTCGCACAGAGCTACTGGGAGCAGGTGCAGCTGTTCCTGCACGGCGGTGACTTCGGCATCGCCGATCCGCAGTTCGGCATCGACCTCGGCTTCTACGCGTTCGACCTGCCGTTCTACCGGCTGGTGTTGTCGTATCTGTTCGTCGCGACGTTCCTGGCGTTCATCGCAAACCTGTTGGGCCACTATCTGTTCGGCGGGATTCGGCTGTCGGGTCGCACCGGCGCGCTGTCCCGTGCCGCACGCATCCAGCTGATCACGCTGATCGGCGTGCTGATGCTGCTCAAGGCGGTGGCCTACTGGTTCGACCGGTACGAGCTGCTCAGTCACACCCGCGGCGGTAAGCCGTTCACCGGCGCCGGCTACACCGACATCAACGCGGTGCTGCCCGCCAAGCTGATCCTGATGGCGATCGCGGTGATCTGTGCCGCCGCGGTGTTCTCCGCGATCGTGCTGCGTGATCTGCGGATCCCGGCGATCGGTGTGGTGCTGCTGCTGCTCTCGTCGCTGATCGTGGGCGCGGGCTGGCCGCTGGTGGTCGAGCAGATCAGCGTGCGCCCCAACGCCGCGCAGAAGGAAAGCGAGTACATCGGCCGCAGCATCGCCGCGACCAGACAGGCCTATGGGCTGACCGAGAACGAGGTCACCTACCGCGACTACCCGGGCAATGCACCGGCCACCGCGCAGCAGGTCGCTGCCGACCGCGCCACCACCTCCAACATCCGGGTGCTCGACCCGAACATCGTCGCGCCGGCGTTCACGCAGTTCCAGCAGGGCAAGAACTTCTACTTCTTCTCCGATCAGCTGAACATGGACCGCTATCCCGATGCCGACGGCAATCTGCGGGACTACGTGGTGGCTGCGCGCGAGCTCAATCCGGACCGCTTGATCGACAACCAGCGCGACTGGATCAACCGGCACACCGTGTTCACCCACGGCAACGGCTTCATCGCGTCCCCGGCCAACACGGTCCGCGGGGTGGCCAATGACCCCAACCAGAACGGTGGGTACCCGGAGTTCTTGGCCAGCGTGGTCGGCGCGAACGGCGAGGTGATCTCACCCGGGCCGGCTCCGCTGGATCAGCCGCGCATCTACTTCGGCCCGGTCATCGCGAGCACCTCGGCCGACTATGCGATCGTCGGCAAGAACGGCGCCGACCGTGAGTACGACTACGAGACCAACACCGACACCCGCAACTACACCTACACCGGTGCCGGTGGTGTGCCGCTGGGCAATTGGTTCAACCGCAGCGTGTTCGCGGCCAAGTTCGCCGAGCGCAACTTCCTGTTCTCCAACGTCATCAACAACAACAGCAAGATCTTGTTCAAGCGCGATCCGTCCGAGCGGGTCAAGGCCGTCGCGCCGTGGCTGACCACCGACACCGCGACCTACCCGGCGATCGTCAACAAGCGCATGGTGTGGATCGTCGACGGCTACACCACGCTGGACAACTACCCGTATTCGGAGTTGACGTCGCTGTCGTCGTTGACCACCGACTCCAACGAGGTGGCGCTGAACCGGCTGCAGCCGGACAAGCAGGTCTCCTACATCCGCAACTCGGTCAAGGCCACCGTCGACGCCTACGACGGCACCGTGACGCTGTACGCCCAGGACGAAGCCGATCCGGTGCTGCAGGCGTGGATGAAGGTCTTCCCGGGCACGATCAAGCCGAAGAGCGAGATCAGCCCGGAACTGCAGGAGCACCTGCGCTATCCCGAGGATCTGTTCAAAGTCCAGCGCGCGTTGCTGGCCAAGTACCACGTCGACGATCCGGTGACGTTCTTCTCGACGTCGGACTTCTGGGACGTGCCGCTGGATCCGAACCCGACCGCGAGCAGCTATCAGCCGCCGTACTACATCGTCGCGAAAAACCTTGCCGAGAACAACAGTTCGACATCGTTCCAGCTGACGAGTGCGATGAACCGGTTCCGTCGTGACTTCCTGGCGGCCTACATCAGCGCCAGTTCCGATCCGGACACCTACGGCAAGATCACGGTGTTGACGATCCCCGGTCAGGTCAACGGTCCGAAGCTGGCGTTCAACGCGATCAGCACCGATACCGCGGTCAGCCAGGACCTCGGTGTCATCGGCCGCGACAACCAGAACCGCATCCGGTGGGGCAATTTGTTGACGCTGCCGCTGGGGCAGGGTGGATTGCTCTATGTGGCACCGGTGTACGCCTCTCCGGGTGCCAGCGATGCGGCGTCGTCGTATCCGCGTCTGATCCGCGTCGCGATGATGTACAACGACAAGATCGGCTACGGCCCGACGGTGCGTGACGCTCTGACCGATCTGTTCGGTCCGGGTGCTGACGCCACGGCGACGGGTCCGGCGCCGACCGGGGACAGTGTCGGGGCGCAACCGCAGTCGCGTCCCCAGACGGGTCAGCCGCCGGCCGCTGCGCCGCCGAACCAGCAGGGCCAGACCCCGCAGAACCGGCCGGAGGTCCCGGTGGCGGTGCCGCCCACGGGTCCGACGCAGCTCTCTGCGGCGAAATCGGCTGCGCTGGAGCAGGTCAACACCGCGCTGGATGCACTGCAAGAGGCGCAGCGCAGTGGTGACTTCGCGCGGTACGGCGAGGCGCTGCAACGCCTCGACGACGCGGTGAGCGAATACAAGTCGGCCCCCTAACCCCGTCGGCCGGTGCGGTATCGGTTGCTCGGCCCCCTGCAGGTGGTCGACGAGGACACCCTGGTGGACATCGGTCCGCCCAAGCAACGGGTGGTCCTGGCGATGCTGGCGCTGGCCGCCGGACGAGTGGTCTCGGTGGACCGCCTCGTCGATGCGGTGTGGGGCGAGGACGTCCCCGCCAGTGCGACGGCGAGCCTGCAGGCCTATGTGTCGAACCTGCGGCGTGCGCTGCGCGGCGCGTCGGCCGAGACGCAGATGGCCTCCCCGATCGTGCGCCGTCCTCCCGGCTACGTGCTCGATGTCGATCCGAACAGCATTGACCTGGCGGTGTTTTCAGCCGCCTGCCAGCGGGCGGGTGCCGCGATCGAGGCCGAGGACTGGGAGCAGGCGGCTGCGGCAGCCGGTGAGGCACTCGGCCTGATTCGTGGTGATCTGCTCGACGACTTGGCGGGCGCGCCGTGGCTGCGCGACGATGCGGCCCGGTTCGCCGAGATGCGGATCGAGTGTGTGGCCAACCACGTGGTCGCGCTGCTCGCGCTCGGCAGGGTGGCGGGGGCGGTGACCGAAGCGGCGGCGCTGCGAACGCTCGATCCGTTCGCCGATCGCGGCTGCCGGCTGCAGATGCTGGCGCTGTACCGAGCCGGGCGGCCGGCCGAGGCGCTGGAGGCCTACACCCGTCACGCGCAACGCCTCGACGAGGAGTTGGGCCTGGAGCCGGGGCGGGAGTTGCGGGAGTTGCAGACCGCGGTGCTGCGGCAGGCACCCGAGTTGGCGGGGTGGCCGCGGCCGGCGAAATGGACGGGTGCATATACGATCCCGGTGCCTGCGCCGGCCACTCACGACACCGCGCCGACTGCCGAGGTGCCGGCGCGGGCGCCGTTGGTGGGCCGGGTCCGGGAGTTGTCGCGGGCCGGCGAACTGCTGGCCCGAGTCAGCGCGGGTGCGACGAGATGGCTGGTGCTCTCGGGTCCGCCCGGAATCGGCAAGACACGGCTGGCCGAAGAGATCGGCGCGATGGCCGCGTCGGCGGGCGGCGACGTGGTGTGGGTGAACTGCCCTGATGAGAGGGCCACGCCGCCGTGGTGGCCGATGCGTCAGCTGGTGCGCGCGCTGGGCGGCGACCCGGACGACGCGTTGCAAGTGCCCCCGCACGCTGACCCGGATACCGCGAGATTCCTTGTCTACGAGCGAGTCCAGTCGCTCCTAGAGGCTGCGCCCCGGCTGCTGGCCGTGGTGATCGACGACGTGCAGTGGGCCGACACCGCATCGGCGAGCTGCCTTGCCTACATCGCCAGCGCGCTGCGCGACCACCGGGTTCTGGTGGTGCTCACGCTGCGTGACGGCGACCACGCCGCGGAGGTTGCGCGGCTACTGAGCACGGTGGCGCGCGGTGAGGACAACCGCCACATCGCCGTTCCCGCGCTCTCGTCGGAAGACGTTGCGGCGCTGGCGAATGTGGTGGCCGAGGACCCGGTGACGGCCGACGAGGCCGCCGAGCTCGCCGCCCGCACAGGCGGCAATCCGTTCTTCGTTTCCGAGTACGCCCGGTTGCCGCGAGAAGAGCGCACCGCCAACGAGATTCCGCGAGCTGTGCGGTCGGTGCTGGATCGCAGGCTCGCTGCGCTGGACCCTGCGGTGATGGCTGTGCTGCGGACGGCGGCGGTGATCGGCGACGTGATCGACGCCGCTGCCGTGCCGGTGCTCGCCGCGGCCACGGGACTGGATCTCGACACGCTGGCCGACTACCTCGACGAGGCGGCTGACGAGCGCATCGTGGTCGCGGCGCACACCACCGACGGTTACGAGTTCGCCCACGGCCTGCTGCGCGATCAGTTGCTGGCCGGCATCCCCGCTCTGCGCCGACAGCGATTGCACGCCAAGGTCGCCGACGTCCTGGCCGACAACGCCGAACCCGATGCGCCGACCTGGCGGGCGCAGCATCTGGTCGCCGCGCAGCCGCTGGTGGAACCGGCGGTCGTCGTGCGGGCGTGCCGGTTGGCGGCCGAACATGCGACCGCACAGTGGAGTTCGGACATCGCCGCGCGGTGGTGGCAGGCGGCACTCGATGCCTACGACCGGCTGCCGGCCTCGGCGCGCGACGATGCCGAGCGTGACGCGCTGACTGTCGAACTGCTGGAAGCACATTCGCGGGCCGGGCGGGGACAGTTGGTGCTCGACAGCGTGCAGCGGTTCCTGAGCGAGGCATTGCGGGCCGGGCGTGCGGCGACAGCGGGCCGGGTGGCGAGCGCGCTGCTGCGGGCGAGCGGGTGCTGGCCGTGGCTGGCACCGGGACGCGACCCCGGCGAACTGCTCGAGCTGCTGTCACAGGCGGCGACGCTGGCGGGCGACGATCCGGCCGCTGCGGCGCGGGTGCTGCCTGCGCTGGCCGTTGGACACTGCTACCACCCTGACTCGGAGGTGGCGGCAACCCTGCTGCAGCGAGCCGAGCGGGTGGCCGAGCAGACCGGTGACACCGACGTGCTGGCCGACGTGCTGATCGGCCGTCTCATCACCTACTCCGGGGTGAGCGGTCACAGTGAGCAGATCCTGACGTGGGTGGAGCAGCTGGACGGGTTGCGGCACAGTCGTTCTCGCGAAGATGCCGTGATCGCGCATTCGGTGGCGACGATGGCGTCGATGTATCTGGGCGACGTCGCCGGCACGCGCGCGCATCTGCGGGCGGGCATCGCGGGCAGTGAGGAACTGCGGTTGCCAGTGCTGCGGGCCCAGCTGCGCTGGATGGAGGCGGTGCTGGCGATGTGGGCGGGCGACTTCGCCGAGGCGCAGCGCCACCACGCCACCGCCGCGCACGTGCACGAGCAGACCGAGCTCTACGAGGCCGGCAGTGGTCTGCTGGCGGCGGCGTCGCTGTTGCGGGAGACCGGCGAAGCGCTCGACCCGAGTTGGGCCGGTCTGCGGGCCAACACCGAGACCGGTGGGCAGGGGATGGTCGGCGTGGTGCGCGCGGCGCTGCTGACGATGACGCCGACGTCGGACGTGCTCGCGGACGCGACGGCGATGCTGCGCGAGTGGCGCGACACCGTCGACCGGGGTCACATCTGGACGACGCTGGGGCATCAGACCCTGCTCGCGCACCTGGCGGCCGATCACGGCCTGTCTGAGTTCGCCGAGCCCCTGCTGGACCAGCTGACGCCGCATCGGGAGCGCATCGCGGCTATCGGCCAGGTCGGGCTGGCCGGGCCGGTGGCGCTGGCCACCGCCCGTCTGCACGCTGCGCTCGGTGATGTGGCGCGGACGCAGGCGGACTTGGCCACGGCGCGGGCGCTGGCCGAGCGGACCGGGGGAGCGCCGACGCTGCTGCGCTGCCGGCTCTTGGACTGCGAGCTGATGGAACCCTCGCCCGAACGTGCGGCCGCGGCCGCCGCCCTCGCCGCCGACGCGGAGCGCGCCGGCATGCTCGGTGTCGCCGCATCGGCCCGCGCCCTGCCCTGAGTTCGGCGAGCGCGCGTGTCTGCACACCGCCACGCCGTGACACGCGTGCACTCCGCGCACGCTCACGGCCGGCGAGCGCGCGGCCAACGCTCGATACTGGCGCTTGGATTTCGCTTGGTGACGGGCACCAAGCCGCCGCCAAGCCCCTTCGGTGATGCTGAGCGCGCCACCAGGGCTTGACGAGAGGACTCCGATGACGATGACCACCGACGTGACGCGCGGCGATGTGCTGCGCACGCTGCGCGACCACGTCGCCACCCATGTCGCGCTGCCGGGTGAGCCCGGCTACGAACGCTGCGTGCCGTGGAACGTGGCTGCCTCGGTGACGCCCGCGGCCGTGGTGCTGGCGACCTCACCCGAGGATGTGGCCGGCACGGTGCGGTTCGCTGCGGCACACGGGTTCACGGTCACGGTGCAGGCAACCGGGCACGGCGCCGTCGGCGTCGGCCTGGACGCCATCCTGGTGCAGACGGCGGCCATGAAGCACTGCGCGGTGGACGTGTTGAACCGCACCGCCCGCGTGGGCGCGGGGGCGCGCTGGCTGGACGTGCTCGACGTCGCGACGCCGCACGGTTTGGCGCCGCTGTGCGGATCGGCGCCCGGCGTGGGTGTCGTGGGCTTCCTGACCGGTGGCGGGATCGGACCGCTGGTGCGCACCGTGGGGTTGTCGTCGGATCATGTGCGGGCGTTCGAGGTGGTCACCGGCGAGGGTCGGGTGTTGCGAGCGACGCCCGACGAGAACGCCGACCTGTTCTGGGGTCTGCGCGGCGGGAAGGCGACTCTGGGCATCGTCACCGCCGTCGAGATCGACCTGCTGCCGATCGCCGAGTTCTACGGCGGCGCTCTGTTTTTCGACGGTGACGACGCTCGTGAGGTGCTGCACGCGTGGGCGACCTGGGGTGCGGGGCTACCAGAGACGGTGAACACGTCGCTCGCCATTCAGCAGTTGCCGCCGCTGCCCGGTGTTCCGGAGGCGTTGGCCGGCAAGATGACTGTGGCGGTGCGCTACACCGCGCTGTGTGACGTGGCCCAGGCAGAGCAGCTATTGGCGCCGATGCGGGCGGCGGCGACGCCGCTGCTGGACACCGTGGGTGTCATGCCCTACGCGGCGATCGGTGCGGTGCACGGGGATCCGGCGGACCCGATGCCGGTGACCGAGAATCATGCGCTGCTGTCGCAGTTGACGCCGGATGCTGTCGAGGCGCTGTTGGCTGTCGCGGGTCCCGGGTCGGGGTCACCGCAGGCGATCGTGGAGTTGCGGATGCTGGGCGGTGCGTTGGCGCGTGAACCGCGGCATCGCAGCGCGTTCTGCCACCGCGATGCGGCGTTCTGCGTGGCGACGATCGGGCTGGCTGTGCCCGAGATCGTCGACATGGTCGCGGAGCACGCGGCCGCGGTGGTCGCGGCCGTCGAGCCGTGGTCGACGGGCGGGCAGATGCCGAACTTCGCGCCCTCGTACGACCCGGCGCGCGCGGCGCGGGTCTACAGCGAGGACACGCTGCACTGGCTCGCCGCGCTGGCGGACCGCTACGACCCTGCAGGGGTGCTGGCGACGGGTCAGGTCATCCGCACCCGCCGGGGGTGACTTCTGTCACGCGAGCGTGCGTGTCTGCGGCGAACACTCGGTCGAAAACAGCGAGTTCGCGCACGCTCGCGGGCGCGTTTCCGGCCGGTGAGCTGGCGATTTGGAGCCTTACCGACCGCCCCGGTAACCTAGCGTTCACCCGTCGCGGGGTGGAGCAGCTCGGTAGCTCGCTGGGCTCATAACCCAGAGGTCGCAGGTTCGAATCCTGTCCCCGCTACTAAGTGATGTCTCAGGACATCGGCGACAGCCGGACCTACGTTTGTAGGTTCGGCTGTTGTCATTTCGGGGATTGTCGGGTGGGTCCTTTGGGCGCTCCGGTGGGTTGGTAGTCGCGGTTTGGGTCGAGGGTCAGTTCGCGGAGCAACTCTCCGGTGGCGGCGTTGACGACCCGTATTTGAAGGTCGTGGACGAGCAGGATGACGCAGGTTCCGGCGTGGATTCGTCCGATGCCGATGTGGTGTAGGCGGCTGTTGTGGCGCAGGGTCACCGACCCTGCTTTGTCGACAGTGTCGTGCCGGATGCGGTCGTGGGTGTCGGGGTGAGACGGTGGTCCGGGGGTGGCTTTGGGCATCGTGTTGTAGAGGGCGGCCGGGGTGGCTCGGTGGGGCAGGGATCGGTGTGGTCGGCGGTGGTTGTATTCGTCGCAGAAGCTATCGATGAGGGTTTGAAGCTCGGCGATCGTGTGTGGCTGGCTGGGTTGGGCGCGCAGCCACTTCTTCATGGTCTGTTGAAATCTTTCAACTTTCCCGCAGGTGGTGGGATGGCTGGGGCGGGAGTTCTTTTGAACGATGTGGTGGCGGCGCAGCTCGGCTTCGAAGTTGTTGCGTCCGCCTTTGCCGCCAGCCAATCGCACGGTGTAGACCATGCCGTTGTCGGTCAACGTGGAGGCTGGGATTCCCTGTCGGGCAATGGTTGTGCGGAATGTAGTGACAACGATTGGTGTGGTGATGCGGGGGTGGGCGCTGACGTGGAGGGCGTAGCGGGTGCAGTCGTCGAGCCAGCTGATGATTTCCACGCTGGTCCCGGGTCGGCCGTCGGGGCGGGTGAGTCGGTAGTGGGTGAAGTCCGATTGCCACGTCTGGTTGGGCATGACGGCCTGGAACCGGACATAGGAGGACTTGGGTCGCTTCTTGGGCTGCGGGGTGATGAGGCCGGCGGCCACCAGGTGTCGGCTGATCGTCGAGCGGGAGAGTCGGTGTCCGTGGCGGTGGTGAAGGTGCCAGGCGATGGTGTCGGGTCCGGCGTCGAGGCCGGCGGCGGCCAGCTCGCTGCGTAGACCCACGATCAGCTCGATGACGTGCGGTGCGGTGGCGCCCGGGGAGGTTTTCGGTCGCCGCGAGCGGGGCTCGAGGGCAGCGTGGCCCTCAGCCTCGTAGCGGGCCTTGAGCTTGTCCACCCAGCTACGGTGCACACCGTAACGCGCCGAAACTTCGGCTGGGCTCTGGTGGTCGACGAACAACGCGGTCAGGACCAGACGGGCCTTCGACGTGGGCTGCGGCATCCCCGAGCATCACGCCGAGCCGGGCTGTCTCCAATGCCCCGAGACATCTGTCTCCGATGACGCGAGACATCTGTCGCCGATGTCCTGAACCACGACACTGTCCCCGCTACTAAGTGAAACGGCCCCCGGAGGAATCTCCGGGGGCCGTTTTGCATCGCTGGTCGGAACGGGTGCCAAAGGCATTCACGTCCTCAGTCCTCCGACGGCTCGGCCGCCCGCATCGCGATCGCCGCATCGTCGAATCGAGCCGCCTGCTCCTGTATACGGGCGATCTCACTGGGCCGCTTCAGCAGACCGCGCACCGCGATGATCGCGACCTGCTCGCCGACGCGTACCGCTTCCTCCGCACGGTCGCCGTGGTCGGTGTGCAGACGCGTGCGCTTCTGCGCGCCCTCATCGAAGTTGAGCAGCAGCCCGGCGGTCTCCTCGCGGTCGCACTCGATGAACTTGCCCTCGCTGATCGCCGCGCCGATGAGGTCGACCACCCAGTTCTTGAGTCGTTCGTAGTCGGCCCAGAATTGGTGGAAGTCGGCACGCTGCGTGTGGGCGATGCGCTGGATTTCGTTGAAGTCGATCGGTGAGAGCGCCAGCTGCATGGTGTCGAACCGCAACAGCCGGTAGAGCTTCACTGCCGGCGACCCGGATCCAGCGCCGACCTCGGCGATGAACTTCAGCGGTGCGCGGTTGACCACCAGCGTCTCGCCCAGCAGTTGCTCCTTGTTGCGGAACCAGTAGTACAGCGACGACTGTTGCAGACCCGCGGCGCGGGCGATGTCGCTCATCGTCGTTTGCGCGTAACCCTTTTCGCTGAACAGCCGAGTCGCGGCGCTGACGATGCCCGTTCGGGGCGATCCCGCGGGTGCTGATTCGGCGTCACGCCGGGGCCGTCCGATCGCGCGGACCTGCCCACGCCGCTCGGGTGGTGGCACGGACGTCACTGTACGACTGTCAGTTCAGCGGCGGCTGCTCGACGTGGGCGCGGGCGACGACGTCGCGCGCTGCGGTCACGACATCGCGCCACAATTCCAGCCCGAAGCTCTTGGACGCGCGCGACGGGTGGCCGGTCACCCCGTTGGTGGACACCGACCCCACCGGGTAGCGGAAGACCAGGCCCTCGGTGCGGTCCGGATCGTCAGCATGCGCCAGCGCGTCGACGTCCACCAGTTCCGGCCGTACGGCCAGCATCAACGAGGTCTCCGCGGCATTGGCGTGCCAGTCGAGCGCGTCGGCGGTAGCCCGCTGCGCGATGTCAGCGGTGAGGTCCCACCACTGCATGACCCCGATGCGTGCCTGCGGCAAGTCGCGCCGGAAGTGATCGCACGCGATCCACAGCGCCGCGGCGTTGCCGACGTGGCCGTTGACGAACAACACGCGCCGCACGCCGGAATCGACGCACGCCCGGGCGACGCGGTAGGCCGTCGCCGCGGTCTCCTCGCCACTGAACGCCACCGTCCCGGCCAGTGCCGACCCGTGGAACATGCTGGAGCCGTACGCAATCGGCGGCAGTACCAGCGCAAGGTCACCGGCAGCGGCATCGGCGACCGCGGTGGCGAGAATCGTGTCCGTGCCGACCGGCAGGTGCGGGCCGTGCTGCTCCGTCGCGCCCACCGGGATGAGTGCCACACACTCCGGATCATCGGCCAGTCGCTGCGCCAGTTGCGTCGAGGTGTGTTCCTCCCAACGATTGCTCACGACCGGGCTCACCAGAACCTCAGGTAGCGGTCGGTCTCCCATGAAGAGACATGGGCGGTGAAGGAATTCCACTCCGCCTTCTTCTCGGCGATGTAGGAGTCGAACATCGCCGAGCCGAACACGTTGCGAACCAGTGGATCCGCCTCCAGCGCGTCGATGGCCTCACCGAGCGAGCGAGGCAGCCACCCGATCTGCCGGGAGGTCAACTCCTCCTCGGACAGGCTGTAGAGATTGTCGCGGTTGGGTTCTCCGGGGTCCAGACCCTCGCGGATGCCTTCCAGGCCGGCGGCCAGCATCAGTGCGGCACCAAGGTAGGGATTGCTCGCGCTGTCGGCGGCACGGCATTCGACGCGTCCTCCACCCCTGGGGATGCGCAGCATGTTGGTGCGATTGTTGTCGCCGTAGCAGGCGAAGATCGGTGCCCAGGTCAACCCGGACATGCTGCCCTGCTTGACCAACCGCTTGTAGCTGTTGACCGTCGGGGCGACCACCGCGCAGATCGCCGACGCGTGGCGCAGGACCCCGGCGGTGAACTGGTAGCCCAGCTCGGACAGGCCGCAGCCACGGGCGTCGTCGGCCTCGGCGAACAGGTTCTGCCCGTCGTTGTCGGCCAGCGACATGTTGTAGTGCGCTCCGCTGCCGGTCCGGTCGGCGAAGGGTTTGGGCATCCAGGATGCGAACAGACCGTGCTTGCGGGCGATCTCGCCGACCATCATGCGGAAGAACACCAGCCGGTCGGACATGGCGACCGCGTCGGTGTAGGTGAAGTCGGTCTCGAACTGCCCGTTGCCGTCCTCGTGGTCGAACGAGTAGACATCCCAGCCCAATTCGTTCATCGCCGTCACGATCTCGTCGACCACGGGGTAGTTGTGCAGCAGCCCGCGCAGGTCGTAGCACGGCTTGTCGAGGTTGTCGTCGGCGCTGGCCGGAGCCGGCGTGCCGGTGGCGTCGCTGAGCAGGAAGAACTCGGTCTCGATACCCAGGTTGAACGTGTAGCCCAGCGCGGCTGCCTCGGCGGTGACCCGCTTGAGAATGCCTCTGCTGCAGGCTTCGAACGGCGTGTCACCGATGTAGAGGTCGCCGGGGAACCACGCCACCTCGCGGTTGAACGGCGCGATGATCGCCCCGCCGAGGTCGGGGTGCGGGGAGACCTCGTCGTCGTTGACGTCCTGCGGCACGCCGTCCAGGGCGGCGCCGGTGAACATCTCCGAGCCGCGCGACGCCTGCCCGAGATGGCCCAGCGGCACCATCTTGGCCTTCGGCTTGCCGTGCATGTCGACGAAGCTGATCGCGGCGTACTTTACTCCCGCCGCGGTCAACCGCTCGGCCACGTCGGATCCGCTGTCGGTGTGCGCGGACTGCCCGCTCAACGTCGCGGTCATGCATGCGCTCCTCATCCTGCTCGGCGAAGCTCAGCCACACCGACGGGTGTTGCCATGGCGCTTCCTGTGACGTCCAACAACGGACGTCCTGACCAGGCAGACGGTAGACGCGCTCTGTTGCTGCACTGTTTCGCGGCAGTAAATGGAGCATTGAAACTATCCACCCTCATGGAGGTGACAATCAACGCTCGGAGCTCGGACTATGCCGATTTCCTCCATAGAGTATTGAAAAGTTGCAACGAGCCTGTTGTCCCTGCAGTCGTGGATAGCCCCACGCGGCGGCATCCGCACCGCAGATTGCGCGCAGCTGACGACAACAGCACACCCCGACTCGCCGGCGGCCGGCAGTCGGAGTCGCGTGGGCCAGACCCTCCCGGCTTCGGGTCCAGGGACGGCTTCCACTCCTGTCGTCAGCTGCGCTCAATCCGCACTGATGATTGCTGGTGCCGCCTCTTGACCCACTGACATCGTCGGCGCGTCGTCGCGAATCAGTCTGTGAGAGCGCAACGCATCCCATAGATCTGCAGGAATCTCCAGGGAGAACAGCTCTGCATTGCGTGCCTGCTGACCGGCATTGCGGGAGCCCAGGCAGATGCTAGTCACCACCGGGTGCGCATAGGCGAACTGCAGAGCCACTGCCGCCAACGGCACCTCGAACTCGGCGCAGACTGCCTCTAGAGCAGAGGTTCTCGCGAGCACATCGGCGGGCGCGGGGCTGTAGTTGAACCGGGCGCCGTCGATCGCCCCGGTCGCCAGAACCCCGCTGTTGTACACCCCGCCGAGCACGATCCCCACGCCGCGCTCCTCGCATAGTGGAAGCAGGTCATCCAGTGGTTCCTGCTCCAGCAGCGTGTACCGCCCCGCGAGCAAGCAGATGTCGACGTCGACCGCCTTCACCGCGTCGAACATCACGTTCGTCTCGTTGACGCCGAAGCCAATCGCTGCGACCACGCCCTGATCGCGCAGCATCTCCAGCGCCGGAAAGCCGCTCACGATGGCCTGCCGGAAGTACTCCGGCTGCGCGTCCCCGTGGGTGTACACGTCGCAGTCGTGAATGAACAGCGCGTCGAACCGGTCCGTCAGCATGCGCTGCATGCTCTGCTCGACGGCACGCATCACGCCGTCGTAGGAATAGTCGTAGGTCGCGACGAACGGCGGAATATCCAGATAGTCACCGCTTCTCGTCGACGCTCCGATCATCGGCGTCAGCACCCGGCCGACTTTGGTCGACAGCACCAACTCTGTCCGATCCCGCGACCGCAGTGCTTGCCCGAGGCGGTATTCGCTCAGACCGTTTCCGTAGCCGGGCGCGGTGTCGAAGTACCGGACTCCCTGATCCCACGACTGGTCGACCATCGCCTGCGCTTCGGCATCGGTGAAGGCGCCGTTGAAATTGCCGATAGGAGCACCGCCGTACCCGATGGCAGTGAAGGTGAGCCCTGAGCGGGTGTGGGTCCGCGTGGCCGAAGGCTGCATAAGAATCCTCTGCTAGTGACGTGCCGCGCTGCGACCCCTCGGCGGGACCGCAAACGCGTTGCACTGCAACCATTATCTGCGCGGCAACGGACGCCCATCAGACGCGTTGCGTGCAACATCGTGGCCGCCCATTGCACACATCGCCAAGCCCCCGCCAGATTGACGCCCGTCGACCCACAGGTCGGCGACAGTCCACGGCTGGTCCTCCTCGAAGAACGCGTTCTCCTCGGCCATCCACTGGTGCCTGAAAGCGGCATTGTCATCGCCGCGCGCGATCACACGCTGACGGCCGAGTTCCTCGGGCACATACACCCAGATCGCGTAGTCCAGGTACGGCCGCACCTCCCGACGGGCCGCACCCACCCCTTCGACGAGCACAGCGGAGGTACCAAGAGGCACCGATACAGAGCCCTCCCGACCGTGCTCACGCCATGCCGGCGGCCGGAAATTCACCGAGGACTGATCGCGTAAAGGCCTGAGAATGCCGTCGATCAGCAGATCAGCCCACCCGAAATAGCTGTGATGCCAAGCAATATCGTCTGTGTGGACGATTGTGACGTCCGGCTGCCCGAAGGCGATCGCCGCCGCCAGCGTCGACTTCCCCGCACCGCTGTGCCCGTCGATCGCGCACACCACCGGCGGCCGGCCCCGCCCAGCGACGATGCGAGATCGAACATCCGCCGCTGATCCCCGAATCCACGAGACAGGACTGGGATCGATGTCGAGGTACGGCATTCAGTGCACAGACAGATGGGGCGCCTTGAAGGGGTTCATCGCACCCGCGTCGATGACGTGCGCGGTGCCGGTGATGTACCGCCCAGCCTCTGACGCCAGGTACACGACGGCGTTGCTGACATCCGACGGTTCCAGGAACGGGATGTCCAGCGCATGCATCGCGGTCAATGCGCCGAGCGCATCCTCCTGCGTGGCGCCGTCCTTCCCGTCGGCGAACAGCCGGTTGTACCTCGGGTTGTTGATCATCAGAGTGTTGACGTTCGTCGGGTTCACCGAATTGACCCGGATACCGTAGGGTGCGAGCTCGCCGGACAGCGTCCGCATCAGACCGTTGACCCCGTGTTTGGACGCCGCGTAATGCCCGACGTTCAGCTCGACGGTCAACCCGGAGATCGAGCTGATCAAAACGATTGCGCCGCCGGAGTTCTGGCGCAGCATCTGCGGAACGCACGCCTTGATCGTCTTCCAGACGCCGGTCAGGTTGACGTCGATCTGATCCTGGAACTGCGATTCGGTCAGCTCCCACAGTGGTGCTGTGTCGTTCAGTGTGCCCGCATTGGCGACCACGATGTCGAGACTGCCCAGCTCGTCGACGCCCGCCGCGACCGCCGCTTCCATTCCGGCGAGGTCCCGCACGTCGACCTGCGCGGAGAACACCCGCCGGCCGCGGCTTTTCACCAGGTCGACGGTGGTGAGCAGATCGTCGGGGTCGGCCATCGGATAGGGGACCGAGTCGATCTGTCGGCAAGCATCGAGAGCGATGATGTCAGCGCCCTCCTCGGCCAGTCGCAGTGCGTGCGAACGGCCCTGCCCGCGAGCGGCCCCGGTGATCAGCGCGACCTTGCCCGTGAGACCCGCCACGGTCACTGGTGCTGTTCGGCGGCGCGCATCTCGCGGTACTCGTCGGCGCGCTCGTCGGTGATGTGGGGCAGCGGCGGGAAGTCCAGCCAACCCGGCACGAACGGGCTCGCGAGATCGCGATCGGTAGGAACCTCGACCAGCACCGGAGCCTGGGCATCGAACGCACGCTTGAAGGTGGGCTCCAGGTCGGCCGCCGACTCGACGCGGAACGACTCGAGCCCGAACGACTTTCCGAGATCTTTGAAGCTGGGGCTGTACGGCGATCCGTCCGGGCGATTGAACTCGGTACCGATGATCCGGTCGGTCGCGTTGCGCTGTCCGCCGCGGATCGAGATGTAGCCGGAGTTGTCCTGTACCACGAACACGACCGGGATGTCGTGCTGCACCGCCACTCCGATCTCTTGCGCGGTCATCAGGAAGTCGCCGTCACCGGTGATGCATGCGACCTGACGTTCCGGGGCGGCCAGCTTGGCGCCGAGCGCGGCCGGTACCGGCCACCCCATCGCCGAGAAGCCGCCGGTCGTCAGGTGGGTCCGCGGCTCGTAGACCGGGAATGTCTGCTTGACCGCGCCCTGAGTGTTGCCCGAGCCGACGAGCACGATGCCGCTGCGGTCCATCACCTGGCGCAACGCGTGCAGCGGGCGCTGCAGCGTGAATGGGAAGCGATCAGTGTCGCGCCGGGACGAGAGCTCGTTCTCCCAGTTCGCCTTGCGCTCAGCGACTTCGGCGAGGTACTCGGCCCGCTCCGGGGTGGCGCCGAGCGACGCGACGATCGCCCCGACAGCGGGTTTGGCATCGGCGAGGATGCCGACCTCGGCCGGGTAGATCTTGCCGATCTCGTGCGGATCGATGTCGATGTGGATGAGCTTGGCCGGCGGGAACGAAAACGACCGTCCCTTGGCGTAACTCGAGGATGACCAGTCGGTGAAACGGCAGCCGATCGACACGACCACGTCGGCGTTGGCCGCCAGGTAGTTGCCGTGGATGGTGCCGGTCTGACCGACGCTGCCGCAGAACAGATCGTGGTCCTCGGGAAACGCGCTCTTACCGTTCCAGGTCGTGACGACGGGGATGTTGAGCCCCTCGGCAAGTGCGCGGACCTCGTCGGTGGCGTTGGCGCTGATGGCACCGCCGCCCACCACGATCACCGGGCGCTGCGCGGTGCCCAGCAGTGCGACGGCGCGTTCGATCGCCTCGGGGTCGGGGTACTGCAGGCCGACAGGCAGCCGGCGGGCGAGGTCGTGGAAGTTCACCTCCGCGGTCTCGGCGTGCAGATCCCATGGGACCTCGATGTGGGCGGGTCCGCGGCGACCGGTCAGCATGGTCGAGAAGGCGCGGTGCATGACGAACGGCAGGTCCTCGATGCTGTTGGCCACCCAGCTGCGCTTCGACACCGCCTCGGCAACCTGCGGAAAACCGTTGTCCTTCTGGCGTTCCAGCTCCTGCAGCACACCGCGGCCGCGCATGTGTCGCGGAGGACCGCCGGTGATGACCAGGACGCTGGTGGAGTCGCTGTACGCCGTCGCCAGCCCCAGCACGGTGTTGGATGCTCCGGCGCCAATCGACGTGACAGCCGCCATGGGCTTGCCCGACACCCGGTAGAAGCCATCGGCGAGATGGACGGCGCTCTGCTCGTGGTAGGTCTGGATGAAGGGGATCTTCGATTCCTCTTCGTTGAACGCATCCATCAAACCCCAAATGCCATGGCCGGGAATGCCGGCCACATAGGGGACTCCGTACTCCTTGAGGATTCGGCCGATGACCTGACCGCCGTTGAGCCGTGGCATGGGAGGTTCTCCTTTTCGGTGCGTTCGACGTGCCGTGCGAACGACATGCCGCCTGTCTTCCGAAGAGTCTGCCGAATCCGCGACCACTTGCGTCAGACCCGATCTGAGAATTACATTCGCCGATGACTGCACACATCGTGCAGAAAGGCGGTGGAGAATGGCGATGACCGTCGAGGCGGCCCTTCAGCTCGAGGTGTTCGAGCGGGTGCCGTTGAAAGTGTATGCCGGGCACGAGAACCTCGATCGGGTGATCCGCTGGGTGCATCCTACCGAAATCCCCGATATCGCAACCTTTCTCACCGGTGGTGAGATGTTGCTGACCGCCGGATTGGGCATCGGGCACACCGCCGCGGAGCAACAGAGCTACATCGCCCGGCTCGCCGACGCTGGTGCGGCCGTGCTCATCATCGAACTCAGCGGCCGTGCGTTCGACACGATGCCGACGCCACTCGTCGACGCCGCTCGAGACCGCGGTCTACCCGTGGTCGGGCTGGCGGGAGAGCTGCCGTTCGTGGAGGTCTCCGCCCAAGTCCACGAGTCGATCGTGGACCAGCGCGTCCTCGATCTCAGTGCCTACGAACGGCTCAACGCCACGTTCATGCAGCTGTTACTGGCCGGTCGCGACCCTGTGGGGTTCACCGATGCGCTGGCCGACGAGGTGGGCCACCCCGTCGTCCTCGAAGATGCGACGCACCAGATCGTCGCCTACTCGGCGAACTCACCCGAAGGTGACGAGGTGCTCTCCCACTGGGAGCAGCACTCGCGGGTCGAACACGAGACGTCGAACGATTCCGGTGCAGCGGGCGAGGCGCCGAACTGCACCCGCCGCGCAGTGGTGCTGCGCGGAGAGCGGTGGGGGTGGCTGCATGTGCTGCACGGCGGCACCGCCGTGGTCGGTACGGCCGGCTACGCCGTCGATCGCGCCACGGACGGCATCGCGATCGCGCTGCTGGGTGCCAGAGAGAGCGGTGCCCGATCGGCGCAACGGCAGAACGCGTTGGTCAGCCGGCTTCTGCTCGGCGACATCGATGGAGAGGCCTTCGTGGCCAGGGCGCTGCGGCTGGGGCGTGATCTGCGGGACCGGGCTCTCGTGGTGGTGTCGGTGCTCAAGGAGTCGCCGGCCGGCGCGACGAGCGACGACGCGATGGAAGAGCTGTGCCGCACCATGCGGGTGCCGGCAGTCGTCGCCGACCTCGGCGAACAGACCCTCGCGATCATGGGTCTGTCGCGGACCAGCTCGGAGCGCAAGATCGTGGACCGGCTGCGCGCCCTCGACATCCGTGCGGGCGTCAGTCGGCCCGTGAGTGCCGGACAGCTGTCGACGGCGGTCGAGCAGGCTCGGAGTGCGGCGTCGGTCGCGGCGGCCAAACCCGACAAGGAGGTACATCGATTCGACGATCTCGGGGTCCTTCGCCTGCTGGCCTCGCTGGCCGGGGGGCCCGAACTCGCACGCTACATCGAAGACGAGCTCGGTGCGATCCTCAAACACGACGCCACGGCATCCAATCCTCTGCTCCCGACGCTGCGCACCTACCTGGCCTGCGACGGCAACAAATCCCAAGCGGCACAGCAGTTGTTCGTTCAGCGTCGCACCCTGTACTACCGGCTCGAGCGCATCACCAATCTGCTCGAACGGTCCCTCGACGATCCCGACACCCGTCAGGCCCTCGTCTTCGCGGTCCGCGGTCACGACCTGCTCCAGAGGCAGCAGCGGCACTAGACTGCACACCCTGTGGTGAACAAGGCGCAAACCTGCACAGGTTGAGTCTGTTCGTCGCAACGCACACTTCGTAGCGTGAAGTGACCCACCAGACACGCCGGTGGACCACAGCCCTCAGCCCAGGGAGTTTTGTTCCGTGACACTTTCGCTTGCGGCCATTCGGTCGCAGATCGTCTCCGATCCACCCGACGTCGTCGAGACCGACGTGGCCATCATCGGCTCCGGTATGGGCGGTGGTTCACTGGCATATGCGCTGCGCGACAAGGGTGTTCGCGTCCTGATCGTCGAGCAGGGCGATTTCTTGCCCGTCGAGCGGGAGAACTGGTCGTTCGAGGCCGTCCACACCGAGGGTCGGTACAAGAACTCCGCGGTCTGGCACGACGCGACGACGGGCAATGACTTCGTCCCCGGCAACTACCACTACGTCGGCGGAAGCACCAAGCTCTACGGAGCCACGCTGCCGCGTCTGCGGGAATGCGACTTCGGCGCCATCGAGCATGCCGACGGCATCTCGCCGGCCTGGCCCATCGACTACGCCGAGCTCGAACCGCACTACGCCGAGGCCGAGCAGATGTTCTGGGTGCACAGCAACAAGGGGGAGGATCCCACCGATCCCTGGCGGTCCGGCGACTACCCGTTCCCGGGTGTGCCGCACGAAGGGGCGATGGCCCGGCTGGTCGAGAGCGCCAGACAGCAAGGCCTGCATCCGTTCTCGGCACCTCAGGCGCTCGACCGCCGCCCCGGCGGCAACTGCGTCCTGTGTCAGACGTGTGATTCCTTCGCCTGCATGGTCGATGCCAAGGGTGACGCCGACATGTGCGCCGTCCGGCCCGCACTTGCGGCGGGACGCAACGTCGAGATGCTCACCAACGCCGAAGTGACGCGCCTGCGCACCACCGAGGACGGCCGGACCGTAATCGCGGCGGAGATCGCCCACCGCGGCAGGCGCATCGAGGTCCGCGCCGCGAAGTTCGTCCTGGCCTGCGGCGCGGTCAACACCGCAGCTCTACTGCTGCGCTCGGCCTCGAGTGCGCATCCCGCCGGGTTGGCCAACGCGTCCGACCAGGTGGGTCGCAACTACATGGCACACATCACCACCTTCTTCCTGGCCGCCGATCCCCGGCGCAAGAACGAGGCAGTCTTCCAGAAGACGATCGGAATCAACGATTGGTATGAGCCGGGACCCGACAACCGTTACCCGCTCGGCAATGTGCAGGGGCTGGGCAAGCTGCGCGGACCCCAGGCGAAGATGGGCAAGCCTTGGGTTCCGATGCCCGTCCTCGACGAAGTCACCAAGTACACACTCGATCTGTTCATCCAGACCGAGGACCTTCCGTTGCCGGAAAGCCGTGTGACACTCCGGCCCAACGGCCAAATCAGCATCTATCGGCAGGAAACCAACCTCGCCGCGCATCACGACCTGATCCGCCGGATGAAGAAGGTCGTCCGCAAGGCCGGCTTCCCGGTGGTGATGACGCGCAGCCTCGGTGTCGAGGCGACCTCGCACCAATGCGGCACCGCGCGCATGGGTGACGACCCGGCGAACAGCGTCGTCGATGCGAACCTCAAGGCGCACGATCTCGACAACATGTGGATCGCCGACACCTCGCCATTCGTCTCCTCTGGCGCGGTGAACCCTGCCATCACCGCAGCAGCGCTGGCGCTGCGGCTCGGGCACTCGGCCGCACTCACCCACTGATTCTCCGAACCCCACTCAAGGAGCACCCGCGTGACCGTCACGGCAGACACCCGTGCCACCCTGGCGCCACTGTTCGAACCCATCACCCTCGGCACCGTCGAGATCCGCAACCGTGTGGTGATGACCGGCCACGGCACCGGCATGGCCAAGGACTACCTGCCCACCGAACAGCACGTCGCCTACTACCGCGAACGCGCGATCGGCGGCGCGGGCCTGATCGGGATGGCATTCCCGCAGATCCACCCGACCTCTCAAGACGTGCCGGGCGAACCACGCGCCTGGCTGCCGGAGATCGTGCCGGGCCTGCGCAAGATCACCGATGCCGTGCACGAGCACGGGGCCAGGATCGTGATGCAGCTCGGACACGGTGGGCGACAGGGGCATTCGACGTTCACCGAGCGCGCGCTGTGGTCACCGTCGAACACCCCGTGCCCGTTCAACCTCGAGATGCCCAAAGCGATGGAACTCGAGGACATCGATGAGATCGTCGCCGCTCACGCAATCGGTGCGCGGCACGCCAAACAGGGCGGCATGGACGGTGTCGAAATCCATTCAGGCTACGGTGGATACCTGCTGGCCTCGTTCCTCTCGCCGTTCTCCAATCACCGCACCGATGACTACGGTGGCTCACTGGAGAACCGGATGCGGATCGTCATACGGGTGATCGACGCCGTTCGCGATGAAGTCGGTCCTGACTTCCTGGTCGGCATCAACCTGCAGGGCCACGACTTCAGCCCCGGCGGACTCGAGGTCGGCGATGCGCAGGACATCGCCAGGGCGATCGACGCCACCGGCAAGATCGACTACATCTGCGTCAAGGCGGCCACCTACAACGAGGCCCATCAGAACGTGCCGGACATGCAGCACCCCAAGCGGATCTGGGAAGACCTGGCTGCGGCCGTCAAGGCCGTCGTCACGGTCCCGGTGATCGCGGTGGGCCGCATCAACGACCCGAGCGACGCCGCGGACATTCTGGCGCTGGGCCATGCGGACATGGTCGCGATGACGCGTCAGCAGATCGCGGATCCGGAGACGGTCAACAAGATGAAAGACGGCCGGCTCGACGAGATCCGGCGCTGCATCGGCTGCAATCAAGGCTGCATCGACCGGCTCTTCGACGTCACGCATTCTTCGTGTGTGCACAACCCTGCTGCCGGCTACGAACTAGAGCTGGGTATCGGCACCCTGACCCCGGCCGCCGAGCCTCGGCGCGTGGTCATCATCGGCGCCGGCCCGGCGGGCATGAAGGCTGCCGAGATCGCCGCCCGCCAGGGGCATCAGGTGATCCTGTTCGAGCGCCGCAGCCGCACCGGCGGCCAATTGCGCATCGCGGCGAACATCAGAGGGCGCGGCGAGATCGGCGGCGTCGTCGACCATCTCGACGTGATGATCGCCAAGCACGAGGTGGATCTGCGGCTCGGTCAGTCCCCGACGGCCGACGAGATCCTGGCGTTGGAACCGCACCACGTGATCGTGGCGACGGGGTCGGCGCCCGGTCAGGACATCGTCGGCAACCTCGCCCAAGGCATCCCGTTCACTCCGGGCCTGGACCAGGACCACGTGCTCTCGGTCTGGAATGTCCTCGAGGAGCACCGCCGGGTCGGGCAGCATGTCGTGATCGTCGACGACGGCGAAGGCGGCTGGAAAGGAATCGGTCTTGCGCTGCAGCTGTGCGAGGACGGTCGCGATGTCGAATTCGTGACGCCGCTGCCGTATGTCGGCGCGAAACTGGGCCCGTTCAGCGCCAACCTCGCAGTGCCACGCATACACAAGTCTGGGATGGTCAGCCATCCGTTCAGCACGGTGACGGCGATCGAGAGCTCCACCGTGCTCATCACCGAGCAGGGCCGCCCTGCCACCGTCGACGCCGTGGACACCGTGATCCTCGCCGGCTGGCATCGGCCCGTGAACGATCTGTATTTCGCACTCAAGGAGGCCGGCGCCAGCGTGGACCGGGTTGGCGACGCCGTAGCCAGTAGGACCATGATGGAAGCCGTGCACGAAGGCGAGCGCGCTGCGCGCAGAATTCCGGTGACGGTCTGAGCACACGCGACGGCCGCCTCCTCTACCGCGCCGCCATCTACGGCCTTTTCGCGACCTTCGGCATCGTGCTGGCGACGTGGGCGGTGCATCTGCCCGCTCTGCAGACCGCAACGGGGATCTCGACATCGACGCTCGGGACCATCCTGCTGATCCTCGGCGCGGGCGCGATCACCGGCATGCGGGTGAGCGGCCGACTGGCCGACCGCTTCGGTCCGCGCTGGGTCGCGGTCTGGACGGTCGGTGCGATGGCGGTGGCGATCGTCCCGCCCCTTGCCGCCACCAGTTGGCAATGGGCGGCTGCCGGCGCCTTTCTTCTGGGCCTGGCCATCGGATCGGCCGAGGTCGCGATGAACGCCGCCGCCGTCGTCGCCGAGCGGCTCTACGAACGTCCGCTGCTGGCGTCCTTCCACGGGGTGTTCTCCGCGAGCAACGTCGTCGGATCGCTGCTCAGCGCAGCGGCTTTCGCCCTGCACGCATCGACCCTCACCACGGCGCTCATCGCATCGGGTGTCTGTCTGGCGGTGGTGACCGCCGCTGCTGCGGCGATGCGTCGCTGCCCAGAGGACGTGGACGTCGCCGTGCCGGCAACGGGCGGTACCGCCGCACATGGTGCCGCGCAACCGGTCAGCCGTGGCCGCGTCGCGGTGCTGTGCCTCCTGGCTTTCCTGTTTCTGCTCGCCGAGGGATCGGCGATGGACTGGAGCAGCATGCACGCGCAACGGGAGCTCGGCGAAACGCCTGCCGCGGGAGCGCTCGCCTTCGGTTCTTTCGTGGGTGCGATGACGATGGGCAGGTTCTGCATCGACCGCCTCAGCGCACGCTACGGGCCCGTGGTCATCGTTCGCTGCGGCGCAGCGGTCGCGGTCGTCGGGCTCGCCACCGTCGTCATGTCCACGACGCTGCCCCTGACCGTCGTCGGCTGGGCGCTCACCGGACTGGGTATCGCAGGCGGCGTACCGCAGGTGTTCTCGGCGGCGGGCAATCTCGGTGACGGGTCCGCGCGCCGCCTGTCGCTGGTCGTCGGTATCGGTTACCTGGCGATCCTCGCCGGCCCCGGCGTGATCGGCTGGCTGGCGGAGGTGACCGATCTGAGTACCGCCCTGATCTTGCCGATGGTCGCGGCGGTGGTCTGCGCGCTGGCGGCCCCGGCCGTTCGACGCTGACGCACAACGTGTGCATCGGTCCGCCGGACCATCGCACACAGTGTGTCTTTCCCGCCGCGGAGTCCGAGCACACACTGGAATGACGTCACCGCCGCCCATCGCGCGATGCCGTTCAAACTATCGCTAGCGCAAGGAGATACGAGCCGTGCCGGTCACCCTCAAGGCCCCGATCACCGATGTCGGCACGCCGCACAAAAGCAATCCCGCGGTCGTCGACACGGTGGCCCAGGTTCTCGCCGACATTCGAGAGAACGGCGACGCGGCGGTGCGCCGGTACTCCGACCAGTTCGACTCGTGGACTCCCTCGTCGTTCCGCCTCAGTGAGGCCGAGGTCGCCAAGATCGTGGGGGGCCTGCCGGACACCGTCATCGAGGACCTGACATTCGTTCAACGTCAGGTGCGCAACTTCGCTCAGGCGCAACGTGATTCGATGCTCGACATCGAGGTCGAGACGCTGCCGGGGGTCAAGCTCGGGCACAAGCACGTGCCGGTTTCCGCCTCGGGTGCGTACGTCCCGGGCGGCCGCTACCCGCTCACCGCCTCGGCGCACATGACGGTGGTCACCGCCAAGGTCGCCGGCGTGGACCGGGTCGCCGCCACGACTCCGCCCAACCAGGGCAGCGCACCCCAGATCAGCGTGGCCGCGATGCACCTGGCCGGCGCCGACGAGATCTACGTGCTTGGCGGCGTTCAGGCGATCGCAGCGCTGGCGCTGGGCACCGAGACCATCGCTCCGGTCAACCTCCTGACCGGGCCGGGCAACGCCTACGTCGCAGAAGCCAAGCGACAGCTCTTCGGTGAGGTGGGCATCGACCTGTTCGCCGGTCCGACCGAGGTGCTCATCGTCGCCGATGACAGCGCCGATCCGTTCGTGGTCGCGGCCGATCTTCTGAGCCAGGCCGAGCATGGCCCCGATTCGCCCGTCGTGTTGATCACGACCTCCGAGCGGGTGGGCCGGGAAACCATCGAGGAGGTCTCGCTGCAGCTCGAGAACCTGCCCACCAATGGAATCGCCGCGGTGTCGTGGCAGAACCACGGCGAGGTGCACGTCGTCGATTCGCTGGACGACGCTTTCGCGCTGGCGGATCGTTACGCCAGCGAGCACGTCCAGATCCTCACGGAAGACCCCCGCCGGGCCTTGACCGAGATGCGTAACTACGGCGCCCTGTTCCTCGGGGAGAAGACCTGTGTGTCGTTCGGCGACAAAGCCATCGGCACCAACCATGTGCTCCCGACCCTCGGCGCCGCGAACTACACCGGCGGCCTCTGGGTGGGCAAGTTCCTGAAAACGGTGACCTACCAGGAGATCGTGGATCCCGCATCGAGTGCGGAACTGGGTCGCATCTGCGGAAGGGCGTCCCGGTTGGAGAACTTCGAGGGTCACGCCCGCTCGGCCGACGTGCGCTCAGCCAAGTTCGGCGGCGACGCGCTGTCGTGGACCGAGCACCGCTTCGCCGTCGACGCGCCCGTTCAGATCTAGGCTGCGGCATGGGCGAAATGGATCTGCCGCGGGTCCCGACGCTTCGAGCAGTCGACCACGTCGCGTACACGGTGCCGGATTTGGACGCCGGGGTGGCGTTCTTCGTCGACCACTTCGGCGCCGAGCTGATCTTCCGGGACGGACCCTTCCGCGACGGTGACGGTGACGGCATGCGTCGCCGACTCAACGTCGACCCCGCAGCAGAGTGCAGTATCGCGATGCTGCGGATCGGCAAGCACCACAACGTCGAGCTGTTCGAGTACGACGCGCCGGACCGCGCCGTCGACGTGCCGCGTAACAGCGATGTGGGCGGTCACCATCTGGCGTTCTACGTCGATGACATCGACGCGGCCTACGATTACGTCACCTCCATCCCCGGTGTCGTCGTCCAGGAGGGGCCCAACGAAGTCGACCCCCAGGCGCCCGTCGCGGGGCAGCGATGGTTCTACTTCCAGTCGCCGTGGGGGATGCAGCTGGAACTGACGACCTGTGCCTCAGAAGGCTTCTACGATGGGCTTCCCGCCGCCGCGCAGGCGCGGCCCGCGAGTACGTGGCGATGACGGCGTCGGTCGAGGCGGGTCGGGTCGAGTACGACTCGCTGGGCGCGGTGACGGTTCCAGCGCAGGCGTACTACGGCATCCACACTGCCCGAGCCGTGCAGAATTTCCCGATCACAGGGGTGACGGTCGCTGCATATCCGGAGTTCGTCGGTGCCCTGGCCGCCGTGAAACAGGCAGCTGCCCAAGCAAACCGGGACCTCGGTCTGCTCGATGAGCGACGTGCCGCAGCGATCGTCGCCGCGTGTGAGGAAATCCGGGCCGGCGGTCTCCACGAGCACTTCGTGGTCGACGCGATCCAGGGCGGTGCCGGAACGTCGACGAACATGAACGCCAACGAGGTGGTCGCGAACCGCGGGCTGGAAATTCTCGGGTTCATCCGAGGCGACTACGCCGAACTGGACCCGCTCGGACACGTCAACATGAGTCAGAGCACCAACGACGTCTACCCGACGGCGGTCAAGATCGCCCTTCAGGAGCAGATCGCGGTGCTCGTCAACACGCTCCGCCAGGTCTCTTCAGCTTTCGCGGTGAAAGCCGATGAGTTCACCGACGTTCTGAAGATGGGTCGCACTCAGCTGCAGGACGCAGTGCCCATGACGCTCGGCCAGGAATTCGGGACGTACGCGGTGATGGTCGCGGAGGACGCCGACCGGCTGGGGGAGGCGGCCCGACTCATCTCCGAAATCAACCTCGGCGGAACCGCAATCGGTACCGGCTTGAATGCTCATCCCCGGTATGCGGGTCTGGTGTGCGAGAAGTTGGTCGCCGCCACCGGTCTGTCGTTGTCGACGGCCAGCGACCTCGTCGAAGCGACCCAGGATGTCGGGGCCTTCGTTCAGGTGTCGGGCGTCCTCAAGAGGACCGCGCTGAAGCTGTCCAAAATCTGCAACGACCTGCGGCTGCTCTCGTCTGGCCCGAGGTCGGGTCTCAACGAGATCAATCTGCCCGCCGTGCAACCAGGTTCGAGCATCATGCCGGGGAAGGTGAACCCGGTGATCCCGGAGGTCGTGAACCAGGTCGCCTTCCAGATCGTCGGCTGCGACGTCGCCGTCAGCATGGCCGCGGAAGCGGGTCAACTCCAGCTGAACGCGTTCGAACCCGTCATTGCGTACAGCCTGTTCCAGTCGCTGACGCATTTGAACCGGGCGTGCCAGACGCTCATCGACAGGTGCATCACCGGTATCACCGCCAACCGGGACCACCTCATGCGCTCGGTCACCCAGTCGATCGGGGTGGTCACGGCGCTCAGTCCCTACATCGGATACGGCGAGGCGGCGCGCATCGCCAAGAAGGCACTGGCCACTGGTCGGGCCATCCCGGATCTGGTGGTGGCCGAGCGGTTACTCACCGCCGATCAGGTCAATGCTCTTCTCACACCGGAGGCCTTGATCGGGCCGAGAGAACTGCTGGTGCTCGAGCGCGAGATCGCCAACCGGGGAACCAGGAAAGGAAGCGACAACCCATGACCAACGTCCTCTATCTCTACGGAGGCTGGCCCGGACACAGCCCCTACAACATCGCGGAGTGGACGCGAAACCTGGTCGGTGAACTGGGATTCGACATCGAGGAGTCGCAGGACATCTTCACCCTCGACCGGGATCTGAGCGCCTACGATCTGATCATCCTGGGCTGGAACAATGCGCTGACCACCGAGGACCTGTCGGACTCCCAGGAGGACCATTTGCTGGCCGCGGTCGAGGCGGGCACCGGGGTGGCGGCATGGCACGGGGCAGCCGCCGCGTTCCGGTCGAGCCTGCGGTACCACCTGATGCTGGGCGGCGACTTCCTGGCCCACCCGGCCGGCGAGGGGTATCCGCAGCCCTATGACGTGACGATCGTCGACACCGACCACGAGGTGACTCAGGGGGTCAACGACTTTCCTGTCGCGTCCGAGCAGTACTACATGAGCGTCGACCCCAACAACCGGGTGCTCGCGCAGACGTCGTTCTCCGGCGAGCACTTCGCCTGGTTCGACGGGCTGACGAGCCCCGTTGCGTGGGTCCGACAGTGGGGCAAGGGGCGGGTGTTCTACCACTCGATCGGCCATGCACCGCAGGACCTGGCCGGGGCCGATGTGCGACGCCTGACCAAGCAGGGCCTGGCATGGGCCGCGCGCCGGTCACCGGGCGCCTGATCCACCACACGTGATCAGATGGGCCCGCATTGCGTCGATCACCACGCGGTGATCGTCCTCTTCGGCCAGACCCGAGACGCCAACCGCCCCGATCAGAGAGCCGCGCACCCGCAATGGCACGGCCCCGCCAGCGAGAGCGAAATCGGCCGGTGCATAGCCGCTTTCGGCAAAGAAGTCACCGCCGTTCGCACGCACACGGCAGGCCATCGCCCACGACGAGCAGTTGTGCCTGGCCACGGTCCTGAACTTCCTGGCCAGCCAGTCATCATTGGTCGCGGCCGAGCCGGCGAGGGCCGCGTGGAACACGCGCTGCTCGCCGAACACGATGGCCACCGCGATCGGATGGCGCTGCGCAGCGGCGAATTCGACGATCCTGGACCCGAGTGCCCAGGCATCGTCGTGGCCGAACCGGTCGTAATCGAGGGTGTTCTCGTCGGCGAGCGCGTGCTCGCAGGCCGCCTGCCATCGATCCGTCTCGTTCATCATTCGACGCTAGGGCCAGTCGAGAGGGCGTGCCAATGACCAACATGTGTAGTCATGGACCGCGTCATTGCACGTGTGGGACCGCACCACGCAGTGCGCCGACAGCATTGTTCGCGAACCAACACATGTCGGCGGCGTGGGTGCGCCGCACACCGATGACCAGCTGTTTTCCGCTGTATTGCGGCCGTGTTAGCTCGCGCGTTCGTTATCCACGTCGAGAAATGCGCGGCGCATCTGTTGCACGGTGTGCGTCTATTCCCGTGCGCCGTCGTTCGACCACACTTCATGTGTGGTCGCAGTCACAGCGCGGCCGCCACCGTCACTGCACCGTGGCATTGACAGGGCACTGACAAGACCACGCGCTCACCGGTCGACACAGGGGTGTCGATGACTCTCGAAGGAGAAGCAATGTCCATCACCAACGGCGGAGGAAGGTCGCTCGCAGGCGACGACGCGCACCTCCGCGTCCTCGGTTACGAGGAAAAATTCGACCGCAAGATCGGCCAGTGGTCGAACTTCGCGCTCGGCTTCCTGTATCTGTCCCCTCTGGTGGGTGTGCTGTCCATGTTCACCCAGGCACTCACCACGGCAGGACCGCCCGCGATCGGATGGCTGCTGATCGCTGCGTTCGGTCAGCTCCTGGTGGCCATGGTGTTCGGCGAGATCGTGTCGCAGTTCCCGATCGCCGGCGGTCTCTACCAATGGGCACGCCGACTGTGGAACGGACCCTATGCCTGGATCATGTCGTGGATCTACATCGCCGGCATCGTCGTCGGCTGCACCACGACCGCGATGTTCAGCGCAGACTTCGTGCTCGCCCTGTTCCACTCCGACTCGACCATCTCCTCGACGCCGCTGCAGAAGTTCATCATCGCCACGATCGTCGTGGTGGTCTGCATCGGCCTGAACTCGACCGGCTCCAAGACGTTGGCGACCATCGCGAAGATCGGTCTGGCGGCCGAGGTCGCCGGCATCGTCGTGGTGGGTCTGTATCTGCTGATCTTCGCCCGCAAGAACAACTTCTCAGTCTTGTTCGACACGTTCAAGACCGGTAGCGGTGGCGACTACACGAGCGCCTTCTTCACCGCGGCGATCATCGGCCTGGTGCTGTACTACGGCTTCGAGGCGTGCGGTGAGGTGGCCGAGGAAACGCCCAATCCCAGCCGGACCATTCCGCGGTCGATGATGCTCACGGTGATCCTGGGTGGCGGCGCAGCGATCTTCGCCTTCGTCGGCTACATCCTCGCCGCGCCGAATCTGCAGGCCATCGTCGACGGTGAGGTGGCCAACCCCATCACGGCGATCCTCACCGACACGTTCGGCGTCTTCGGCACCAAGGTCTTCCTGATCATCGCGCTGACCTCCTTCCTGGCGTGCGTCATGGGGCAGCAGGCTGCGGGCAGCCGCCTGATCTTCTCCTTCGCCCGCGACGACATGTTCCCCGGCAGCAACATCTTCAAGAAGATCTCCAGCCGTAAGGTTCCGCTGAACGCACTGTGCTTCGTCGCGGGGCTGTGCATCCTGCTCTTCCTGCTGCTCTTCCTCCTTCCCGATGCGCTGTTCCGCGTCGCGGCATTCCAGATGCTGGCCGGCTACTTCGCCTTCCAGATGGTCGTTTTCGCCGCACTCCGGGCACGTGCCAAGGGCTGGCAGCCCGGTGGTAACTGGACGCTCGGAAAGTGGGGTTGGCCCGTCGGGATCGGTGCGCTCGTCTACGGCATCTTCTCGATGATCGTGCTCGCCCGGCCCAACGGCGACACCGAATTGCCGTTCTACGACCGGTGGATCGCGCTGATCGGCTTCGTCGTCGTGTCGGGCGTCGGCCTCGTCTACATGTGGGTGGCCAAGCCGTACCGGAAATCGACGGCGCCCGAGGGGGATGCGATCGCGATTGCGAACCTGCTGCGGGAGCACCGCGCCACGCACGATCTGGCGTCCTACGCCGAGCACGTGCCGCTCGCCGAGCCCAGCCCCCCGGTGGCACCGTCGCGACACACGACCCACGCCGAACGGCGCGACACCGTCTCCTCCACGGACTGACGCACGACAGGAACGCCGCCAAGGCCGAAAGGCTTTGGCGGCGTTCTGCTGTGCCCAGCCGGTCGCGAACTGATCGGGACGCATATGCCAAGCCCTCCCGTCCGCGGTGTGGCGGAGGGGAGGGCCCGGCTGTGCTGGCGGGTCTTTTAGGACTTCACGATGAAACCGGCGTCGATGACCATCGCCGAGGCCGTGACGTAGCGGCCGGTATCGGCGACCAGATACAGGATGGCTTCGCTGACGTCCTTGGGCTCGATCCACGGCACAGGCAGGATGTGCGTGTTGCTGAACGTGTCGATGACGTCGTCGCGCGTCGGGGCGTCGAGGTCGGGGCGGAACAGCCCGTAGACGAAGTCGTTGTTGATCATGTGCGTGTCGACGCACGTGGGGTTGATCGAGTTGACCCGGATGTTGTACTGGCCGAGTTCCCTTGCCAGCGAGGTCATCAGACCCGTGACGCCGTGCTTGGAGGCTGCGTAGGACGAGATGTTTTCCGCCCCTTTGAGTGCTTCGGTGGAGCCGATGAACACGATGCTGCCACCGTCACCCTGCTCGATCATTGTCGGGATCGCGGCCTTGACGGTGTGGAACACCCCGTTGAGGTTGATGCCGACCATCTCGGCCCAGGCGTCGGGCGTGATCTCCCAAGTCTTCGCACCCGAGCAGATGCCGGCGTTCGGGATCACGATGTCGACGCGACCGAATTGCGCGAGTCCGCCGTCGAACACCGACTTCACCTGGTCGTAGTCGCGCGTGTCGGCGACGTCGACGAAGATCTCACCACCGGCCTCCTTGACCAACCGGACGGTCTCCTGCAGATCGTCGTCGGTGGCGCCGTCGTACGCCGTCGTCGACGGCTTGCCGCACAGGTCGAGACCGATGATGTTCGCGCCCTCGCGCGCGAACGTCACGGCGTGTGAACGTCCCTGCCCCCGTGCGACTCCGGTGATGAACGCTACTTTGCCGTCGAGTGTGCCCATAGTGGACTCCGATCTGAAGGATATGTGTGATGCGGCCGAATGCCGTTGTGCAACAGTGCTTTGCCGCGATTGGACAGATGAATTGCCCACTCGAGCGTATCAACTGGTGGGGCAGCGGCCATTGCGCATCCTGTGCACCAAGTGGATGACACTCGGCACGAAATGTGTATGCCCGGACTGGTACTCGATGCGGGAGGCTTGACATCGAGGAGAAAGGACGCCAGTGAACACGTACACGGCACGGATCGCCGCGCTCACCCTTGCGGCAGCTATCGGCGTGAGTTCAGCGCCATACGCCAGCGCCTTTCCCGACGACCAACCGATCACGCAGGCCGTGTTCTTCGGTGACAGCCTCACCGACGCAGGTACCTACGGGTTTCGGTTCACCACCAACCCAGGCAAGACGTGGGCGCAACACATCGCCGATGGCCTTGCTCAGCCCGATACACCGAATGAGCATGTGGCCCGGTACGACGATGTCTACCAGGGCATTCCGGGACTTCCCGGGCCGGGTGGACTGAACTACGCGCAAGGCGGGGCGCGCGCCAGCCTGCCCTACTCCGTGGTGTCCGACAACCCGGAAGGAACGCCGATCTCGGCGCAGACACAACTCGCACGCTATCTCTCGCAGCACGGTGGCTTCCGTCCCGACCAGCTGGTGACGCTGTGGATCGGGACCAACGATGTTGCGCTGAAGTTCGATCCGCGATTCGGTAAGAACTTGGCCGACGGTCTGCGTGCCGATCGGCCGGCCACACCGCAGCAGTTGGACGTGGACCGGGCTCGCGTGCGCCAGGCGGCGAGCGCTGAAGCCGCGCTCGCGTCGACGATGCTGGCCCACGGTGCGCAGCGTGTTGTCGTCTTCGAGTTGTTCGACCTCGGCGTTCTTCCGTGGTTCGACACGGCGGCCGCGCGTGACTACGTCAACGACCTGACTGCGGCGTACAACAGTGCGCTGCGCGCCGAGCTGCCCGACGATCCGCGCATCCAGACACTCGACATGAACGCGTTCGTGACCGACGTGCTGACCAATCTCGATCGATACGGATTCACCCACGGCGCGAACGCGGATGCGTGTGCACAAGCCGGACAGGACTACTGCGCCGCGGATTCGTTGAAGCAGGCTGATGCCGATCGCACCTACGTCTTCGCGGCATCCGAACACTTCACGACCCACGCGCACGAACTGCTGGCCGACTACGTGCGGCGCGAGGTCGGCCTACGGGGATGACACGCTCCCGCGGCACCGCAGTCGCGGTGTCTCTGGTGGTGGGCGCCGCGTGTGCGCAGCAGATCGGTGCCGCAGTCGCCGTGACGGTCTGGCCGATGCTCGGCGCAACCGGCATCGTGTTCGTCAGGTTCACGGTGGCGACGCTGGTGATGGTGACCGTGCGCCGGCCGCCACTCTTTCACCTGAGCCGGGTGCACTGGCTGACGGCTGCGGCCTTGGCAGTCGCTGTCGCGACCATGAGTCTGGCGTTCTACAACGCGACGGGCCGGATCCCACTCGGTATCGCTGTGACGATCGAAGTGATAGGCCCACTAGTTCTTTCGGTCATCGCTGCACGGCGAGGGGAGGCCATCCTCTGGGCGGTGACGGCCTTCGGGGGCGTCGCCCTGCTCGGCCTCACCCCGGAAAACCTGGGCGGGAGCCTCGACGCTCTGGGAATCCTCTGTGCTGCAGTAGCAGCAGTCGCTTGGGCGGTCTACATCCAGCTATCAGCCAGGGCCGCGGGAATGTTCGACCAGCTGGATGCACTGACCCTCGCATCGTTCTTCGGTGCACTTTTGGTCGCTCCGCTCGCGATCACGTCGGGAGGATTGCGGGCAGTCATGGATGGGCATGTCGCGGCTCTTGTCGTCCTCGTCGCCTTCATGAGTTCGGTGATCCCGTTCTCGATGGAGATGAAAGCGCTCAAGTCACTGCCCCCCGGCACCTTCGCCGTCTTGACGAGTCTCACGCCCGCGATCGCGGCGTTCGTCGGACTCGTGATGCTCGACCAGCACCTGGCTCCGACGCACTATGTGGCCATCGCGCTGGTGACGGTTGCCGCCGTAGGAGCGGTACGCACTGCGCAACAGAACTCCCCGGCTCACTCGACGAGAGGCCGCCCGAGCGGAAGTGCGCGTCCGCCCGTCTCCTCCCACAGCGATGCCGCATAGAAGTAGACGACGAACGCGACGAACACGAAGACCAGCCAACCGCCCACGTGCGTGGCGCCGGTGCTCCCGGTGAGATTGCCGACCAGCAGTGCGGCGAGTGCTGCATCGACAACCAGCAGCAGGACCGGATAGGTCCAGGGCAGGCGCAGCAGCAGGACGGTCAGTAGCCCGATCGTGACGAGCCAGCTCGTCAGCCACAGCGCCACCGTCCCCGCCGCATCAGCCGGGGCGATTCCGAACCAGTCGTGGGTGAGGCCCAGTGACAGCACCCCGTAACTGCCGTAGAAGCCGAAGAACGTGCCGTAGACGGTGGCGTTGACGTTCTGTCCGAGAGCCGCCGCCCAGATCGTGGCGATCAGCAGCCCGACGGAGGTGGCGGACAACAGCACGGGTATCGCCGCGGCCGCGACATCGAGGATGCCGGTGTTGGTCACGCCGAGCCCGAAGCCGCCGGCAACGATCAGCGGGAGCGCGACAAGGCCGGGGTTACCTGGGCGGACGTCCGCATCGCTGGATGCCGCGGGGTCGTGGAAGGTCGGTGGGGCGTCGGGTATTGCGATGTCTGTCATGGGAATTCCTCGGGATCAGCTGATCGTCAGGGGTGCGGTCCGGCGCAGGCGATCTGCGAGGGACGCCAGGCGGCGCACGTCGAACACCGCGTGAAGTCAACCGCGTCGTCGACCGTCGGGGGAGAGTTGCGATCACCGCGACGCCAACGGTCAGCGGCGGTGGATCCACAGCCTACGGACTGAGGTCCTCATTCCTCGCTGAGGTGACCAAGGACCCGAGACATCGGCACACCGCCGGTCCTAGCGTCGAGACAGCAGACGAAAGGTGGCGCGATGACTTCTCAAGAAATGTCAAGACCCCGCGGAATCGTTGCGGCAGTGGATGGCTCACCGACGTCGGACACGGCGGTGGCCTGGGCTGCACGCGACGCATCGCTGCGCGACGTTCCGCTGACCGTGGTGTACGTCGAGCACTCCGACGAAGTCGGCCCGTGGCTCGATCTGCCCATTTCCGAGGAGTACCTCGAAGAACGCGACCGCGAGTCCAACGACATCGTCTCCAGGTCGGTCGGTCTCGCCGCCGCTGCATTGACGGGGCGTCGATCCGTTCCGGTGGAGAGGGCCGTGTTGCGAGGCCCGCTGATGCCTTCCCTGCTCGACCTGTCCAAGGACGCCGACATGATGGTGGTCGGTTGCCGAGGGCTGGGACCTCTGGAAGGTCTGCTGCTGGGGTCCACGAGTTCGGCGCTGGTCCATCACGCACACTGCCCGGTCGCCGTTGTCCACGAGCAATCCGATGCGGCGACCGCGGTCACCGCGCCGGTCGTGGTCGGCGTCGACGCCTCGCCGGCGTCAGAACTGGCGGTCGCGATCGCCTACGACGAGGCGTCGCGGCGCGGCGTCGAGTTGATCGCCGTCCACACCTGGATGAACAGCGCTGATTTCTATGCCGACGTGACCGCCGCGGACGTGGCGAAGCAGGCGGATGAGGAACTGGCGCAACGACTTGCGGGGTGGGGGGAGCGTTATCCCGATGTCGCGGTGCGTCGGGTGGTCGGTCAGGACAGCGCCGCGCACAGGCTCATCGAGGAGTCCGCGTCCGCGCAGCTGCTGGTCGTCGGCAGCCATGGCCGTGGCGGTTTCGCCGGTCTCCTGCTCGGCTCGGTGAGCTGGGCGGTGGTGCAATCGGCGAGGATCCCGGTGATCGTCGCCCGACAGTCATGACGCCGGACGCGACGGTCCATGGCGGAGAAGGCTGTGTCGTCGTCGGAGTCGACGGCTCGCTGGCATCGCTGAACGCCGTGCGCTGGGCCGCCGCAGAAGCCGTCGCCGAGGATGCCGTTCTCCGTCTTGTCCACGTGACCGCGCAGGCGCCCGACCCACCCGACGCGGACCCGGTGTTGATTCGGGCGGAACGCGTTGCCGTGGACGCCGCGGGGTCGGTGCGGGTCGAACTGGCGTCGGTGATCGGCGTTCCCGGTGCGATTCTCGTGGGCGAATCCGAGCGGGCGTCGATGGTGTGCATCGGGTCCCGGCACCGCGAGCACCACAGTGGCGCGGCGCCGATCGGTCCGACCGCCCTGACTCTGGCGGAGGGAGCCCATTGTCCGGTGGCGATCATCCGGACGCGTCGAGACGGCACGCCGCAGACCGACGGTGTCATCTCGGTCGTCCTGTCGGACGAAGCCGGTAACGACGATGTCGTCCATTTCGCCATGCACGAGGGCCGGCTGCGGCACGCGACGGTGCGCCAGATCGATCGACGAGCGCTGAGCTGGATTCGGCGCTATCCCGATGTCCATGTCGAGACGGTCGCCGCCGGCACCGGCGGCCACTACGACAGGGGCGACGAAGCAGATGGCGGCGTCGGGCTGGCTGTGGTCGGACCGGGGGACGCGCGTCGGCTCGCCACGATGGCCGCGCCGAACTGCCATCCGATCCTCGGGTATCCGGATTGCTCGTTGCTGCTCGTCCGGACGTGACGGACTGCTCAGCGGTCAGTGGTCGTCGGCGGGTTCGCAGATCAAGACGTTGAAGCTGAGATCCAGCGCGGATGACGGCGGTGTGGTCGACACGAGTTCGGCGATCCCGGCTCCACGACCGTGCGGCACGATCGCCAGCGCGATCTCGTCCCGGTGTCTGGCGAGGTAGTTGAGGATGTTGCCGGGTACGGCGACGGCGCGGGCGTCGAGACCGGGATGGTGTTCCCGCCACGCCGAGAGGCGCCGCTGCAGGCGGGTCCGCACCATGCGCGTCATCGTGGCCGACGAACCACCCTGGACATCGGGATAGCTTGCCGGCCAGGCAGTGACGACGCGCAATGGGATCGCGCGCAGCAGTGCTTCGTCGATACCGCGTCGCAGTACCAGATCGCCGGCCGCGGTGTCGTCGACCTCGGCCACCACACAGCTCACGCCGGCGGCGGCGGTAGGGGAGTGAATGACCGCCACGGGGCAGTTCGCCGACCGCGCCACGGCCAACGCCGTGGACTGCCGGTGGCCGATTCCCGCGTGCACACGTCCCGAGGAGCCGATGCACAGCATGGCAGCTCGCCGGGCCTGGTCGAGGAGCACCTGTGCGACATCGCCTGAGGCGATCTGGGTCTCGACTTTGACGTGCTTTCCGGTGGCCTCGATGGCTGCGGCCGCGGTGTCGACGATGTCGGATGCGCGGTCGATGTCGTCTGTCGTCGTCGGTCCGTCACGGTGTGGCACGGCGTGAAGCAGCCGAACGGGGATGTCGCGACTCACCGCCTCGTCGATCGCCCACAGCGCGGCGGCTGTCGCCGAACAGGAGCCGTCGACCCCGACGACCACGGCTGGCGCCTGATGCATGGCTCCTCAATCCCTGAAACTCAAGACCTCGGACACCGGGCGGCGCGGCGTCCTCGGCGTGAGATCGTCATGACCGCAGGAGGATCCGATGCGGATCAATACCTGCGGGATATTCTTCGAACCGGTCAGCGCCGACACGATGCGACGACTTGCCGGCACCTCGGTCAGGTGGGACAGGGTGCACGTCGCCAGCCCCGCCATCGTCGCGTCGAGCAGGATCGACGACAACATCTCTCCGCACCGCAAGAGGCTGTCCCGGGTGTTGTCCTCGGTGGACAGCACGACGACTTTGCAGTCGTCCGTGGCGATGTCGGGAAGACGATCTCCGGTGCCGGCAGTGGGGAAATCACGGCCGATCGCCACGCGCTCGCTTTCGGCCGGCGAGAGCAGCGCACCGGTCGGAATGCCCTCACTGATCGCCAGAGGGGTTGTCCACCCGAAGAGTTCGGCGTGATACGCGGAGTCGTAGCGGCGCGTCGAGCGAGCAAGCTCGGAGGCCCTGATCAGATCCGCTCGGGATTCGTCGGGCAGCACGACCATGTCCACGCCGGGCCAGTCGTGCGCCGCGGGCAGCTGCTCGAGGAACTCGAGGAAACCGTCCCAGTGCGGCGGGGCGGCGAAGGGCAGCCGGTCGGTGCGCCGTCGCTGGATCGCCTCGGCCCGCTCCCGGTACGCCTCGGCGACGAACCCGGCCGGCCGGAAATCGATGTCACACAGATGGTTCTGATTGTTCGGATTGGGTAACCGGTCCGCCGTGGCGCGGTAGCCCGCGGCGGCCATCGACACCCGAAAGTGGTCCAGCACGGCGCCACAGCTGACGACGAGTTCCCTACCCGAGGTATCGGTGTAGCGCGGAGCCACCTCCGTGTCGAGGAACAGGGACACGACATCGCCGGTGCTGATCCAGCGCCAGGGCTGGCTGTTGTGCAGGGACGGCGCGCGGCACGCGAGTGCCACTGCGTCGGTGAGGACGTCGAGGTCGACTGTCACGCCGTGCATCGTCAGATCTCCTCCTGTGTGTCGAACCCACGATCCGCTCGACATGGCCGAGCAGACAGGGTCGATGGTCCCCAGTTGTCGGACATCGGTGCCCTGTTCTCGGCCCGCGCGGGGGTGCACAGTCGAAGGATGACAGCGAGGCAGGACGGAGCGGACGGACTGCCCGCGGCGCCCTGGACCACTCCGGGCAACATGGCGGCAGAGGTGTGCGAGACCCACACCGGGCTCGTCGTGCTGGTCGGTGATCGCGCATACAAGACGAAGAAACCCGTGCACACCGACTTCCTCGATTTCAGCACGGTCGAGCAACGAGAGCGGGTGTGTCACCGCGAGGTCGACCTCAACAGCCGCCTCGCCCCGTCGAGCTATCTGGGGGTAGGGCACTTCCGCCAGCCCGACGGCACCGAGGAGCCGGTCGTCGTCATGCGCCGGTATCCCGATGCCCAGCGGCTGGCCCATCTCGTCGGCACAGGAGGTGCTGACGGCACGTGGTTGATGAGGATCGCGGCAGACCTGGCGCGATTCCACGCCGGCGCGCGTCGCGGCCCCGCCATCGACGCCGAGGCCACCCTGTCGGCCGTGACCGACCGTTGGCGTCAGAACCTGAACGAGTTGCGGCGGTTCGTGGGTACGGTGATCGCCGCTGACACACTCGACGAGGTGGAAAGCCTGGCGATGCGATTCCTCGCCGGCCGAGAATCGTTGTACAAGAACCGCATTGCGGACAATCGCATCGTCGACGGCCATGGCGACCTTCTCAGTCAGGACATCTTCTGCACACCGGAGGGGCCGGTTCTCCTCGACTGCCTGGAGTTCGACGACCGGCTGCGGTACGTCGACGGGGTGGACGACGCCGCATTTCTCGCCATGGACGTCGAGTTCCTGGGGCGTCGCGACCTCGCTGAGGCATTTCTCGCGGAGTACTCCCGGCGGGCCGGCGACGATGCGCCGGCATCGCTGCAGCACGTCTGCATCGCCTACCGCGCCGTCGTCCGCGCCAAGGTCGACGGTGTGCGGGTCGAGCAGGGGCACGCAGAGGCCGGCCAGGACGCGCGTGCGCACCTGGCTCTGGCGTTGACACATCTGAAGGAGGGCTGCGTCCGCCTCGTCATGGTCGGAGGTGGCCCGGGAACGGGAAAGAGCACCCTGGCGCGCGCCCTGGCGGTGACAGTGGGCGCTGTGGTCATCTCGACCGACGACGTGCGGCGCGAGCTGCGGTCGGCGGGTGAGATCGGCGGCGCAGCGGGGGATCTCGACCGAGGTCTGTACTCGCCGACCAACGTCGCCGCGGTGTACGACGAGGTGCTCACCAGAGCGCGCACCTGGCTTGCCGCAGGCCATTCGGTGATTCTCGACGGCACCTGGCGCGATGCGGCGCAGCGTGATCGGGTCCGCTCAGTCGCTGCCCAGACGTGCTGCCCACTGGTCGAACTCGTCTGCACCTCTCCGGTCGGTGATGCCGCGGCGAGAATCGCTCACAGGGGTACGACGGTGTCGGATGCGACGCCCGCGATGGCCGGTGCGCTGGGTGGCTGGACGGATCAGTGGACCACCGCCACGCCGATCGACACCACGCGCGAGCTGGCAGCGAGTGTGGCCGAAGCGCGCAACGCGTGCATCAGTGCGATCGAGCAGGCCGTGCACCCCCCCGTTGCGGCGCATCCTCGTCGACGAGGGTGAAGTAGTTCTCCTCCTCCTGCACGAAGTGCAGGCGCAGCAGGGCGTAGAGGCCGTACAGGCAGGCGAGAACATCGTCGCGCTGCTGCGGCTGAACACCGCCGGCGGCCTGCGCCAATCGAAGATGTTCACCGACCCGGTCGCAGAGCCGCTGGATCTCGGCGTGGGTGCGACTCATGGTGGCGGTGGCTTCGCTGCTGTGCAGCGGCGCGGCCAACGCGGGATACAGGGTCGACTCCTCGGCGTGCTCGTGAGGCAGGACTCGTTCGGTCAGCAGTTCCTGAACCTGTGAAAGTGATTGCAGTGCAGTGCCATCGGCGGTGCTGACCAGCAGATCCGCGGCGGCGCGAATCTGCCCCAGGCTGTCCCGGAGCTCGTCGTGTTCTGCAGAAAACCGCTGCACCATCTCTTCGGTGTCTGCAGTCAGCCTCTCCTGCGCACGCGGATCGCCCCGCAGCGCGCGCAGAGCGTTGAGGATCACCGCGACGTCGATGGCTTCCTGCAGCAGCGCGCCCGGTGCCGGCGGAAGCCACCCCAGCGCAGCGATGCTCATCGCCAGCAGCGACAGCGCCATGCCGACCCCTGCACTCTGCACGGCGATGCGACGTGACCAGCGCGCGATGTCCATCGCGTCGGCCAACCGGTCGAGCCGGTCGGTTGTCAGCACGATGTCGGCGGCCTCGGAGGAGGCGGTGGCGCCGCGGGCCCCCATCGCGACCCCGACGGTCGCAGCCGCCAGCGCCGGCGCATCGTTGATGCCGTCACCCACCATCACCGTGACCGCCCGTTCCCTTTCGGCGCGGACCGCAGCGACCTTGTCCGCCGGTGTCTGATGGGCGTACACCTCGTCGAGGCCGAGGACGGTCCCCACTTCGCGGGCCGGTTCCAGGCGATCGCCGGTGAGCATCACCAGCCTGTCGAACCCTGCGCGCCTGAGCCGCCGCATGGTGCGGGGGGCCTGCCGCCGTAGCGGATCATGAAGCAGGATCGCCCCCGTGGGTTCTCCATCGATGCACACCCAGGAGATCGCCGCATTGTCGAGGCGGGCCTGATTCATCGCGCCCTGCGCCCACACCGCGGTGACCCTGTCGTCGGTGAGTCTGCCCACCGCGACCCGTCGACCGTCCAGGGTTGCGGTGATCCCACGCCCGGGCTCTTCCGCGGCGTCCGAGGGCAGAGACAGCGTTTCACCGCGTGCCAGCGCCTCGGCAACGATGGCCTCGGCCAGGACGTGTGGGGACACCTGATCCACCGATGCGGCGACGCGCAGGATGTCATGTGTATCGGCACCCGGCGCGGCGATGACATCGGTGACGGCGGGTCGGCCCATCGTCAGCGTCCCGGTCTTGTCCATCACCAATGTCGTTGCGTGCCCGAGGTTTTCCAACGCTCCGCCATTGCGCACCACCACACCCGCGCGGGAGGCCCGCGAGAGCCCGGAGACGATCGCGACGGGCGCGGCCAGCAGCAGCGGACACGGCGTGGCGACGACCAGGACCGCGACTGCTCGCACCGCGGATCCGCTTGCCAGCCACGCGGTCCCCGCCACAACCAGCGCGAGGGGCAGGAAGTACGCGGCGTACCGATCGGCGAGGCGAACGACGGGTGAGCTCTCCGCGCTCGCCTGCTCTGCCAGCCGGACGATGCCCGCGTAGGTGCTCTCCTCGGCAGTGGCGCCGGCGCGCAGCTCGAACACACCACCGGCGTTGACGACCCCGCTGCGGACGCTGTCGCCGACCGCGCGTTCCACGTGCACCGATTCGCCGGTCAACGCCGACTCGTCGAGCACGGCCGGCGCGTCGATGATGCGTCCGTCGACCGGCACCACATCTCCCGGACTGATGACGAGGACGTCGTCGACGCACACATCGGCCAGCCCGACGGTCTGGACGTGGTCGCCGATTCGGCGCCGGGCGAATCGGGGTGCGCGCTCGAGCAGCGCCCGCAGGTCGTGCGAGGCGCGGCGGGTGGCCGCGGCGTCGAGAGCCCGCCCGCCGGCGAGCATCACCGCGATGAGCGCCCCGGCGAGATACTCGCCGACGAGCAGCGTGCCACCGAGGGCGAGGACGGCGATCAGGTCGACCCCGAGCCGCCCGTGGCGCAACGCCACCAGGACCCAGACGACGGCGGGCACGATCGCGATCGCGGTACCGGCCGCCCAGCAGTACTCAGCCGTGGCATGCGCGCCGAGCAGCCACGAGATGCCACCGGCGCCGAGCGCGGCGACAGTCGCGACGACAAGTGCCGGCTCGAGGTGGGGCCGGTACCGATCACGCACGGTGTCGTCCGTCGCGCACCACTGCGACAGGGGTCGTCGCACACTCGGCGACGGCGGCGCTGGTCGAGCCCAGCAGCATGGCCGGAATCCCGCCTCTGCCACGACTTCCCACCACCACCAGTTGAGCCTGTTTGGCCTCGTCGATGAGCCAGCGGGCCGCCTTGTCGCACACGATGCGGCGAACGACACGGACGTCGGGATACGCCTCCTGCCGTCCTGCGAGACGTTCGCCGAGAACCTCGTGACCTTCGTCTTCGCGCTGCTGCCAACTCATTCCGACGATCGGGAACACCGCGACATCACTCCATGCGTGCAAGGCGATCAGGTCGACGCCGCGCCGGGACGCCTCCTCGAACGCGAACGCCGTCGCCGCCTCGGACGCAGGTGACCCGTCGATTCCCAGCAGGACGGGGAGCTTGCGATCTGTTGCCCGTACCGCACCCTCCTTGACGACGACGACCGGGCACTCCGCGTGGTGCAGCATGGCGCGACTCACCGAACCGAGAGCCACACCGCCCACTGGTCCGAGGCCGCGGCTGCCGATCACCATCATGTCGGCGTCGCGTGATGCGTTCGACAACTCGGTCACGATGCCGTCGTGACGCACTTCGATCCGCACGTCGAGCTCCGTGTCTCCGAGCGATTGGAGGGTCTCCTGGCTGCGCCTCAGCACATCCGCGGCGTTGTCCTCCTGCCACTGGTAGAAGTCGGTGACGACCGGTTCGATCGGCCAGGTGACGACTATCGGCGACACGACGTGCATCACCGTGACGGGCCGGCGACGAAGGGTCGCTTCCTGTGCGGCGAAGCGCAAGGCCGCATGCGACTCCGGAGACCCGTCGACGGCGACCAGAATTCCGAATTCCCGGTTCGACGACATGAACCGTTTCCTCCCTCGTGAGTTGAGAATCACGATGACGCACCGAGTGATTCGGCAGTGGTCTCCGTTCTAGGAGCAGGTTAAGACGATCCTCGGCGGTTGTTCAGGGCCGTTGGTCACTCATCGCCGAACGCCGCGAGAATTGAGACCGCGGAAGTCTGTCCGAGTGACTGAACCGCGAGGCGCGTCGATGTACCCGATGTGCGTGTCCACGGGTGCGGAGAGGTTCGCCCGGCGGTCGAGTGGGCTCGGTGTAGAACACGGTTTTGGTGACATCGACGAGCACCAGATAGCCGACGGTCAGCCCCGCCAGCGCAGCGAAGAACTGCCACGGAAGCGGCGTGAATCCCAGGTGGCCGGCGACGGGGGACAGCGTGAGGAGCACGCCCGCGGCGATCGCCGTGCTGGTGGTCGCGACCAGCGCCGCTGCCGGTCGGCTTCGGAAGAACGGCACCATCCTGGTGCGGATCGCGAAGATGATCAGAGTCTGCGTGGCCAGCGATTCCACGAACCATCCGGTGCGGAACTCGACGGGCCCTGCGTGGAGTACGCCCAGCAGCAGTCCGAACGTCAGGAAATCGAACAGTGAACTGACGGGACCGAACGTGAGCATGAAGCGACGGATGAACGCGATGTTCCAGTGCGATGGTGCACGCAGTTGTGCGTCGTCCACCCGGTCGGCGGGGATGGCCAGCTGCGAGGCGTCGTAGAGCAGGTTGTTCAGCAGGATCTGGCTGGGCAGCATGGGCAGGAACGGCAACACAGCCGAGGCCGCAGCCGCGCTGAACATGTTGCCGAAATTGCTCGAGGTGCCCATCAGCACGTATTTGACGGTGTTGGCGAAGATTCGGCGTCCCTCGGCGACCCCGGCGGCGAGGACCCCGAGGTCCTTCTCGAGAAGCACCACGTCGGCGGCATCCTTGGCGACATCGGTCGCGGAATCCACCGATATACCGACGTCCGCAGAATGCAGAGCCAGCGCGTCGTTGACTCCGTCACCCAGGAAGCCGACGGAGCGTCCGGTGGCTCGCAGAGACGAGACGATGCGGGCCTTCTGCGTCGGTGTGATACGCGCGAAGATCGTGTGCTCGCGCACTGCCTTGGTCAATTCTGCATCACTGAGCTGTGCGAGATCGGCCCCCACCAATGTCCCCTTCGACGTCAACGACAGCTCTGCGCAGACCTTTTCGGCAACTCGTGGGTTGTCACCGGTCGCGACCTTGACCTCGATGCCGAGGCCGGCGAGTCGGTTCAGCGATTCGCGGGCCGCCGCCTTCGGGATGTCGGCGAAGACGACGAAACCATCCAGTCTGAGCCCGGTGCCGTCCTCGGCTCTGATTCCGTTGGCCCCCGCGGCGTCCTTCGAGGCGACGGCGACGACGCGTCTGCCGTCCTCGAACAACGCGGCCAACGTGTGACGGGCTTGCGCCCCGACACCATCGCAGCGCTCCAGCACCTGTTCCGGCGCGCCCTTGACCACCAGCAGTCGGCCGCGCGTCGACTCGGTGAGAGCCGTTGCGGCGCGGCTGGTGTGGTCGAACGGAAGATATGCCAGTCGGCAGACATCGGTGAGCGGCTGCCGTCCGGACCACAGCGCCGCGTCGAGATCGTTGGCACTGACCCCGCCGGTCGACGGGTCGAGATCGGTGACCATCAGTGCGAGGTCGACCACCGCGTCGGAATGCTCACCCGAGGGCTCGACCGCATCGACGAATTCCACCCGCCCCTCGGTCAGGGTTCCGGTCTTGTCCGTGACGAGAATGTCGATGTCGCCGAGGTCTTCGATGCAGATGAGACGTTTGACCAGCACCTTGGCCGCCGCCAGGCGCCGCGATCCGGTGGCCAGGCTGGTGCTGACAATGGCGGGCAGCAACTGTGGGGTGATTCCGACGGCGATGGCCAGCCCGAAAAGCGCCGAGTCGATCACGGGACGGCCCAGCAGCAGGTTGGTCACGACGATGACGACGGTCAGTGTCAGCGCCACGCGCAGCAGCAGGTAGGAGAACCGGCGCAGACCGATCTGGAAGGCCGTCTCCGGCTGCCGCTCACCCAATCCCACTGCTATGCGACCGAACTCGGCCTCGGCGCCGGTCGCGAACACCACGGCGGTGGCCTCACCGGCGCTGACCACCGTCCCCATGAACGCGACGTTGGCCGGACTCTGCTCACCCGAACAGATCGCTTCGCCCGTCTTCTCGACCGGGGTGGACTCGCCGGTCAGGATGCTCTCGTTGCACTCGAGGCCGTTGACCTCCAGGAGTCGGACATCGGCAGGCACCAGTTCGCCGAGCGCGAGGCGAATCACGTCACCGGGCACCAGGTCTGCGACGTCGACACGCACGTCGTGGCCGTCTCTGATCACCACGGCGGCGTGACGCATCGCGGAATGTAGCGCTGCGGAGGCTCTTTCCGCGCGGTACTCGTTGACGAAGCCGAGCCCGACGCTGAGCGCGAGGATGACACCGATGATGGTGGCCTGTGCGTCGTCGCCGAGAAAATAGGACAGCAGAGCTGTCGCGGCCAGCAGGCCGAGCACCGCGTTGGCGAATTGACGGCGCAGGACGGCGAGCGCGCTGACGTGATGGGTGCGGACCACGTTGGGTCCGAATCGGGCACGTCGCGTCGCGGCTTCGGAGCCCGTCAACCCGTCCCACGAGGTGTGCAGCGTTGCGAGCGCCTCGGTGGCCGGCACGCCGGCGATGGTGTCCCGACTCCTCGCCGGCGCCGCCGGCACGGCCGTCATCGTGCGGCGTCGAGCAGTACGCGGCGCTCAGCGGCGGCGACGACGCGCCGCGTTGTCTCCACCGAGTCCGGGTTCACCGACACCGACGTGATGCCGTACCGGACGAGATGCTCGGCGAACGCGGGATTGGTGGAGGGGGCCTGCCCGCACAGCGAGGACGTGATGCCGAACTTGTTGGCGATGCCGATGATTCGTCGGATGGCGTGCAGCACGGCGGGATCGGCCTCGTCGAACAGTTCGGCGCACTCCTCGGAGTCCCGGTCGACTCCCAGCACCAGCTGCGTCAGATCGTTGCTGCCGATGGAGATACCGTCGATGCCCATGCCGATGTACTCGGGCAGCCAGTGCACGACAGAGGGCACCTCGGCCATCACCCAGCGGTGCAGGCCGCGCTGCCGACCCAGCGGGCTCGCATCCACCAACCCCAGGCACTCCTCGAGTTCCCAGCGGGTCCGGACGAACGGGATCATCAACGCCACGTTCGGCGACTGCTCCCGCACCCTCGCCAACGCCTCGAGTTCGAGGGCGAACAGGTCGGGCTCCTTGACATAGCGATAGCAGCCGCGGTAGCCGATCATCGGATTGTGTTCCACGGGCTCGTAGGTGGATCCGCCGGTGAGATTGCGGAATTCGTTGGTGCGGAAGTCCGTCGCGCGGTACACGACCGGACGCGGCGCGAATGCCTGTGCGATTCGCCCGACCGACGACACCATGTGCGCGACGAGGCTCTGCTGCTCGCCGCGGGCGATCAGATCGCGCGGGTGCCGGCCGCCCAGGGCGTCGGTCAACATGAATTCCGCGCGCAACAGGCCGACCCCGTCCACGGTCGTGGCCGCCACCTTCTCCGCGGACTCGGGCATCGCGAGGTTGACGTAGATGCGGGTGGCCGTCACCTCCGGCGCCGCGGCCTCCACACTCGGACGCGGGCGGGCGACGACACTGGCGGCGCGTCCGGAGAGCACCTCGCCGCGGGCGCCGTCGACGGTCACGGACTCGCCGTCGTGCAGGACGGTGGTCGCGGTGCGGGCGCCCACGATGCACGGAACACCCAGCTCTCGGGCCACGATGGCGGCGTGGCAGGTCATCCCCCCGGAATCGGTGACCAGTGCCACCGCCCGCCGGATCGCAGGCAGCCAGTCCGGATTCGTCATCGGCGCGACGAGGATCTCGCCTGGCCGGAGTTGATCGCCGTGCTCCGGTGAGGTGAGCACGCGTACCGGTCCCGACGCGACACCGGGGGCGGCACCGAGGCCCCGCACGAGCACGGAACCGTGCGCCTCGACCGGCCGCGTCGCGAGCCCGAGCGTTGTGATGGGCCGAGCCTGGACGAGATACGTGGCCGCACCGCTGATCGCCCATTCCGTGTCTTGAGGGCAGCCGCTGTGGTCTTCCATGGCGATCGCCATGCGGGCGATCGCGCGGATCTCGTCGTCAGTGAGGACGCGGCTGTCGGCCTGCGCATCGTCGAGGTCGACAGGCATGTCCTTGCCGTCGGGGCCGCGGACGATCTGGAACTTCTGGTGGCCCAGCCGAACATCGAGCGGTGTGAGCGTGTCCTTGGAGACGACGTAGGTGTCCGGCTCCACCTCGCCGGACACCACGACTTCGCCGAGCCCGTACGCAGCCTCGATCACCACCCGGTCGCGCGCGCCGGTGCTGGGATCAGCGGTGAACGCCACCCCGGCCTTCTCCGAGTCGACCATCTGCTGCACGACGACCGCCATGGCGGGATCGTCGGTGAAGCCGCGGCTGGCCCGGTAGGAGATCACCCGAGGGCTGAACAGTGATGCCCAGCAACGGATCACGGCGTCGAGTAACTCCGTGTCGCCGGTGACGTTGGTGATCGTGGCGTTCATGCCCGCGAACGAGGCGTCGGCGCCGTCCTCGCCGGTCGCGGAGGAGCGGACGGCGACCCGGGCGTGGGGCCCGAGCCCGTGGTAGGCGGCCAGCACCCCATCACGCAGAGCGCTGTCGACGCCGGCCTTGTGGACCAGCGCCTGCATCCGCTCGCACAGGTCCTCCAGGCGCGCGCCATCGGCGACGGCCGAGAGCGCCTCACGGTGCAGTGCGGCGAGCTCGGCGTCGACGCCGCCTGTGCGCATCGAGTCGCGGTAGCAGCTGCGCAGCAGCACGAAACCCGGCGGGACAGGCAGCGTCGCCGCCATCAGCTCACCGAGGTTGGCTCCCTTGCCGCCCGCTTCCTCGGCGTCGCGGATCGACAGCGTGCGAATGTCTCGGATGTGGGCATCGGGGATCACCTCGTCCATGGCATGAGCCTGCGCCTCCGCCACGGGATCGCCCTAGCGCCTGAGGGCAGTTGGCGCCTCGACCAAAGTCCCTCATGGGCAGGGCCGTTGGACATCACTTCCCTGCGGAAGGACTTCGGCCTCTTTCCCTCGGCCGACGCTGGTTGTTGGCATGAGCAGCGCGACGAAGGGGAGCAACTGGCGATGACGATCTTCATCGACCCGAGGGATCACGACGCGGTGCTGATCGAACTCGACGGCTTGCTCTGCGCCCCGGCCCACAGCCATCCGTACCGCCGGGTCAGTCAATTCGTGGGTGAGCTGCGCGCAGCCGGGGTGCGCGCCGCGTTGTACTGCTCGGCAGGTGGTGGTGCGGAGAAGCTCGGGTCGACCGGGCTGAATTCTTTCTTCGCGGCGGTGTGCGACGGTCCGGCGCTGGCTGCAGCACGGGATCTCGGGCTGTCCCCGAACCGATGTGTCGTCGTCGACCCGACACCGCAGGGCATCACCGCCGCCCGCGAGGCCGGATTCGGGCTCGTGATCGCCTTGGACAGGTCAGAGGATGCCGACCACCGGGTGAGCACCGACGCCGATGCGGTGGTGCCGGATGTCACGGTCATCAACATCCGCGGCGGCTTCGACTCGGTCGCCACGATGCCCGACGCCCTCACGTCCTTCGACCAGATCGCTTCTCTGGTGGCGTTGCGGCGCCCCGTCGTGCTCCTCGACTTCGACGGCACGGTGTCCGAGATCGTCCCCGATCCGGACGAGGCCGTCCTGCTGCCGCGCGCAGCCCAGGCCGTCGCGGCGTTGGCCTCGCGCTGCCCGGTCGCGTTCCTCAGCGGCCGCCGTCTCGACGATCTGCGCCGGCGCGTCGACCTGACGGGGGTGTGGCTCGGTGGCAACCACGGCGTCGAACTGGCCTCCGCGGACGGTATCCCCTACACCAATCCCTGCGCGACAGCGGCGCTGCGCTCGCTGACCTCCGTCGTCCCCGACCTCACCGCACGTCTCGGTGGCGTGCAGGGCGTGTCCATCGAGAACAAGGGTTTCGCGCTCGCGGTGCACTACCGCCACGTCCCGGACGGATCCGTCAATGCCGTGATCGCCGCGGTCCGCGACATCGGGCGCTCGCAGGGTCTGCGGATTTCGCAGGGCCGCAAAGTGATCGAACTCCGTCTCGATGTCGACTGGGACAAGGGGCGAGCAGTCGATTGGCTGCTCACCCAGATCGACGGAGCGGACCTGACGTTGCCCATCTACATCGGCGACGACAGCACCGACGAAGACGCCTTCGATGCGCTGCGACACAACGGGATCGGCATCGCCGTTCGGCAGGGCGTCGATGACGCACGGCGATCTTCTGCGCGGTTCTGTCTCGCCGATCCAGACGCGGTGTGCACCTTCTTGTCTCGCCTGGGCGAGCGACTCGCTGCCGACGACGAAGCCACCGCCGGTGACTCCTGGAGCCTGGTGTTCGACGGCTACCGCCCGGCCGAGGAACGGCTTCGAGAAGCGTTGTGTACGACGGGCAACGGGTACCTGGGCCTGCGTGGCGCGGCGCCCGAGGCCGACGCCGGACAGTTCCATTACCCCGGGCACTACGTCGCCGGCGTGTACAACCGCCTCGCCGACACGGTGGCCGGCACACCTGTGACCAATGAGAGTCTGGTCAACCTGCCGAACTGGCTCCCTGTCACCTATCGCATCGACGGGGGAGCCTGGCTCGACGTCGACCGCTGCCCGCCGATGTCCTACCGTGTGACGTTCGATCTGCGCAGGGCCACCGTGGTGCGGGAATTCACTGTCTGCGACGACATGGGGCGCACGACGGAGGTCACGCAACGCCGCTTCGTCTCGATGGAACAACCGCACGTGGCGGCCATGCACACGGTCATCCGAGCCGTGGACTGGTCGGGTCTGCTGGACATCCGATCCACCGTGGACGGGGGCGTCGCCAACACCGGCGTCGAGCGCTACCGCGAACTGTCGTCGCGCCACGTCGCCGTCACCGACATGCGGGAACTCTCCGACGACACGGTGATGCTGGCTGCGGAGACCACTCAATCGAAGATTCGGATCGCGATCTCCGTGCGCGATGTCGCGCGATGCGCCGGGCGGCTCACCGGTGCGCGCGACGTCCGGCGCATGCCGATCGTGGGCGGCGACCGCGTCGGCCATCACTTCTCTGTCGAGGTGTCGGCGGGCGACGAGACGATCGTGGAGAAGACCGCGTGTGTGTTCACCAGCCGCGACCACGGGATCTCCGAACCTGTGGAGGCGGCCGTCCGAGAGATCCAGCGTGCAGGCAGCTTTGCCGACCTGCACCACAGGCACCAGCTGGCCTGGGCCCAGTTATGGGAGTACTTCAGCATCGACGTCAGTGGTGACGTCGACATGCTGCGGATCGCGCGTCTGCACAAGCTCCACCTGCTGCAGACGTTGTCCGACCACACTGCCGACCTCGACGTCGGTGTGCCGGCGCGCGGCCTGCACGGCGAGGCGTACCGCGGTCACGTCTTCTGGGACGAGCTGTTCGTCTTTCCCGTCACGAACCTGCGCATGCCCGAGGTCACCCGCGCACTGTTGATGTATCGCTACCGGCGACTGCCTGAGGCGCGACTGGCCGCGCGCGAACGCGGATACCGGGGCGCCATGTTCCCGTGGCAATCGGGCAGCAGTGGCTGCGAGGAGAGCCCGCATGTGCACCTCAACCCCCGGTCGGGTCGGTGGAACCCGGATGCCAGCAATCGCGCGCACCATGTCGGCATCGCGGTCGCCTACAACATCTGGCAGTACTACCAGGTGACCGGTGACTCCGGCTTCCTGATCGACTACGGCGCGGAGATGCTCGCCGAGATCGCGCGGTTCTGGGTGAGTCTGGCCAGGTTCGACAGCACCCGCAACCGCTATGTCATCACCGGCGTGATCGGCCCCGACGAGTTCCACTCCGGTTATCCCGGGGCTGATTACGACGGGATCGACAACAACGCGTACACCAACGTGATGGTCGTCTGGGTGATCCTGCGGGCGCTGGAAACGCTGGACCGGGTACCGCTGTCCTTCCGGTTGACGTTGCTGGAGACGTTGGACATCGGAGATGACGACATCGTGCGATGGGAAGACGTCAGCCGCAGGATGTTCGTTCCGTTCCACGACCGTGTCATCAGCCAGTTCGAGGGATACGAGACGTTGCGCGAACTCGATTGGGACGCCTACCGGATCCGCTATGGGAACCTTCAGCGGCTGGATCGGATACTCGAGGCCGAGAACGACAACGTCAACAACTACCGGGCGGCCAAGCAGGCGGACACCGTGATGTTGTTCTACCTGTTGTCGGCCGACGAACTGTACGAGTTGTTCGAGCGACTCGGCTACGCCTTCACTCCGGACCAGATTCCGGCGACCATCGATTACTACCGGGCGCGGACCTCGCACGGTTCGACGCTGAGCGCCGTCGTGCACTCCTGGGTGACGGCTCGCGGTGACCGCGCCGAGGCGATGACGTACTTCCGACAGGTGCTGGATTCTGATGTGGTCGACATCCAGGGCGGCACCACCGCCGAAGGGATCCATCTCGCTGCGATGGCGGGCAGTATCGATCTGCTGCAACGGTGCTTTACTGGTCTGGAACTGCGCAGGGACCGCATCGTGGTGGGACCGCTGTGGCCGGAATCGCTCGGCCGCCTGACTTTTCCGTTCCGATACCGCGGGCATCGCCTCCGGCTGAGTGTCCGCGGACGCAGCGCGACTCTCGGCGCCGAACCGGGCGACGTGCCGCCTGTGGTGGTCGAGTGCCGCGGGGCTGAGCAGACCCTCGTCGCGGGCGGCACCGTCCATTTCAGCCACTGACGCTCGTGTCCAACGGACGGATGAAGTGAGGACTTTGGCCCGCAGATCATGCGGGACGACGGTGCCTACATTCGGTGGATGACCGTTACCCGCGAGGCCCACAGGGACCAACCGCATCGCGTGTTCCGGGACCGGCGGGAAGCCGGCCGGGTTCTCGCCGGGCTGCTCGGCGCGTACCGCGGCCGCGAGGGCGTCGTCGTGCTCGGGCTGGCCCGCGGGGGCATCCCCGTCGCGTGGGAAGTGGCTGCTGCCCTGGGGGTTCCGCTCGACGCGTTCATCGTGCGCAAGCTCGGCGCTCCGGGCCACGACGAATTCGCCATGGGCGCGCTGGCGAGCGGCGGCCGCGTCGTCCTCAACGACGATGTGGTCCGCGCACTGGGCGTCACCCCGCAGCAACTGCGCGACATCGCCGAACGAGAGGGCCGCGAACTGCTCCGGCGCGAGGCGACCTACCGGCGCGGGCGCCCCCCACTGGAGTTGGCGGGCAAGACGGTCATCCTCGTCGACGACGGGCTGGCCACCGGATCGAGCATGCTGGCTGCCGTGTCCGCGCTGCGCGAGATGGACCCGGGCGAGCTCGTCATCGCGGTGCCGGCCGCACCCGAGTCCACGTGCCGCGAGTTCGCCGGACTCGTCGATGACGTCGTCTGCGCCACCATGCCGACACCGTTTCACGCTGTCGGAGAATCGTTCTGGGATTTCAGCCAGGTCAGCGACGACGAGGTTCGCGACCTTCTCGCGACGCCGACCACCGGATTCGCGACCGCGCGTATCCGGTTGGCCGAGACGCCGGCCGAGGTCATCGCGCGCACCGCCGTCGACGCTCCCGCCGGTGTGCCGCCGCACGAAGCGCTCGACGAAGTGATCGGCGACGCCCGCATCGTGCTGATCGGAGAGAGCACGCACGGCACGCGGGAGTTCTACGAGGCGCGGGCCGAGATCACCAAGTGGCTCATCGAGGAGAAGGGCTTCTGCGCCGTCGCCGCTGAAGCAGACTGGCCGGATGCCTACCGGGTGAATCGCTACGTGCGGGGCGAGGGTACAGACGGATCGGCTGACGAGGCGCTGAGCGGCTTCGAACGCTTCCCGGGCTGGATGTGGCGCAACACTGCCGTGCGCGATTTCGTCGGGTGGCTCAGGGCCCACAACGCTGCGCAGCGAGGCGGCGGGCACCGGGCAACCGGCTTCTACGGCCTCGATCTGTACAGCCTGCACCGATCGATGCGCGAGGTCGTGACATATCTGGAGAATGTCGATCCGGCAGCGGCGCAACGGGCGCGCCATCGGTATGCATGCTTCGACCACGCCTCGGCCGACGACGGCCAGGCGTACGGATTCGCCGCCGCGTTCGGTGCCGGCCTGTCATGCGAACGTCAGGCTGTCGAACAGCTGGTGGAGATGCAGCGCAGCATGCTGGACTACGTTCGCCGCGACGGGATGTCGGCCGAGGATGAGCACTTCTACGCCCAACAGAACGCGCAGACGGTCCGAGACGCCGAGGTCTACTATCGCGCGATGTTCGGCGGACGGGTGTCCTCGTGGAATCTGCGGGATCGCCACATGGCCCACACCCTGGAGGCATTGCTGGCCCATCTGGACCGTCACGGCGATCAGGCGCCAGCCCGGATCGTGGTGTGGGCACACAACTCTCACGTCGGTGATGCGCGCGCAACCGAGGTCGGAGCGGATGGTCAGCTCACCCTCGGACAGCTGGCGCGGCAGACGTGGGGCGAGCGGGTGCGGTTGATCGGTTTCACCACGCACTCCGGCTCGGTCACCGCCGCCAGCGAGTGGGGCGGTCCGGCGGAGCGCAAGGTCGTTCGCCCGGCGTTGAACGGCAGCGTCGAAGAGTTGTTCCACGAAGTCGGTACGCCCGAGTTCCTGATATCGCCGCTCATCAGCCGGGCGGCCGCCGAACCGCTGGACGCCGTCAGGCTCGGACGGGCGATCGGTGTCATCTATGTGCCGGCCACCGAACGGCAGAGCCACTACTACCACGTGCGACCCCGCGATCAGTTCGACGCCATCATCCACATCGATCGGACCACGGCGCTCGAGCCGCTCGAGGTGACCAGCATGTGGGTTGCCGGGGAAACGCCCGAGACCTATCCGTCCGGCCTGTGAGCGAGCCGCGCGTCGTCACGTTGACGATGAACTCGGCGCTGGACGTCACCGTCGATGCCGACACCGTCCGTCCCACCGACAAGATCCGTTGTCGCACACCGCGCTACGACGCAGGTGGCGGCGGGGTCAACGTGGCGCGATTCGCGCATGTCCTCGGTGCCGACGTCACGGCGATCTTCACCGCAGGTGGTTTCACCGGCGCCCGCATCGTCGACATCGTCGCTGCCACCGGGGTGTCGGCCACGCCGGTCCCGATCCTCGGTGCGACGCGCGAGAGTTTCACCGTCAACGAGCGCGCGACGGGCGAGCAGTACCGGTTCGTGCTGCCCGGGCCGTTCCTGACACCTGACGAGCAGATCCAGTGCCTCGACGCGGTACGGCGTGCTGCGCGAGGGGCCCACTACGTGGTGGCCTCCGGGAGTCTCCCGCCGGGCGTGCCGCCCGACTTCTATCAACGCGTGGCCGACATCTGCGCCGCACAGGACGCCGCCCTGATCCTCGACACCTCAGGGGGCGGACTCGCCCATGTCACCTCCGGCGTCCACGTGCTCAAGCCGAGCCTGCGCGAACTCCGCGAATGCGTGGGCCGCACCCTGGACACCGCAGCAGACCAGCGGGCTGCTGCGCGCGAACTCGTCGATCGAGGTGTCGCAGACGCCGTCGTGGTGTCGCTCGGGGCCGATGGTGCTCTGCTGGTCACGGCTACCGCGAGCGAGACGTTCCCGGCGGTCGAGGTGCTCGGTGTCAGCGGCGTCGGCGCGGGTGACGCGTTGGTGGCCGGCATCGTGGTCGGTCTGTCGAAGAGGTGGGAGCTGCCGGAGGCGGTGCGGCTGGGGATCGCCGCTGCCGCAGCGAAACTGCAGACACCGGGCACGTCGGAGTTCAGCGCTGACGAGGTCGAGAAGATCTACGCCGAGGTCGCCTGAGCCCGAAGCCGCCGGTGACGAGCACCGTCACCTCAGGCACGCCAGACCCGCGATCGCGCACGCCTCGTCCTGTGCCGCACTCGCGCCGCTGACTCCGATGCCGCCCACGATGATCCCGTCGACGGTGACCGGCACCCCGCCACCGAAGATCACGAACCGTCCGCCGGCATTGGCATGCAGTCCGAACAATTCGCCGCCGGGCGCTGCCAATCGAGCCAGTTCGGATGTGGCGATCCGGTTCGCGACCGCGGTGAAGGCCTTGTCCACGGCGAGCGTCGGCCCGGCGATCTCCGCGCCGTCCATCCGCCCGAAAGCGATCAGGTGCCCGCCGGCATCCACCACCGCGGCCGAGACGAGAACGTCCTGCCGGTCGGCTTCGGCGTGGGCGGCGGCAACCATGCGCAGCGCGGTCCCCAGGTCGATGGTCATGGGGTGAACTTACTGTGCGGCTGGTCGACCAGATGTGCCGGTGACCTGGCGGCCGTGTCCTGCGGGTTTCCCTCCGCGTGCAGTGGGTACCGTGGGGCCGATGACGTCGCAGTTCGAGGGCGGTGACCGGTGAGCACGAGACGTGAACTCGTCGCAGCGCGCGACGACGCCACGCAGCTGGTGCGTGTGATCGTCGGCATCGGTTCCGACCTGGATCTCGGAGTCACGTTGCGCCGGATCGTGAGCGCGGCCGTCGAGCTCAGCGAAGCGCGCTACGGGGTGTTCGCGATCCGTCAAAGTGACAGCAGGACGCCGACGTTCGTCTGCGCGGGCATCGACGAGAGCGCTCACCAGGATGTGCTCCGGCGGCTCACCCTGATCTCGGTCGGCGACGGACTCCGGCTCGACGACCTCTCGCGGCAGAACCGCTACCTGGATCTGCGCATCGCCACCGAGCCGCCCAGTGCCCTGCTGGCCGTGCCGATCATGATTCGTGACAATCAATTCGGCACGCTCTACCTGCTCCACGATGAACCAGGAAGAACCTTCTCCGACTTGCAGGATGCCGCGGTGCGGGCGATGGCCACCGCAGCCGCGTCGGCGATCGACAACGCCAGGCTCTTCGAGCGAGAACGGGAAGCGGCGAAGTGGACAAAAGCCAGCCGTGAGATCACCACGGCGCTGCTCTCCGGTGACCCGCAGACCGGACCGTTGCAGTTGATCGTCGACCTGGCACTGGAACTGGCCGATGCCGAGCAGGCCATCCTGCTGGTCCCCAGCGAATCCGACCTCCCCGCCGATCACGTCGCGACCCTCGTCGTGGCCGCGACCGCGGGCCGGTACGCGGCCGAGGTGATCGGCCGTCAGGTCCCGATGGACGGCTCCACCACGGGCGGCGTGGCGCGCCGCGGACTGCCGTTGATCACCGACTCGTTCCAGTACCCGATCGAGGGGTTCACCGACGTGGGGGAGCGGTCGGCGATCGTGATGCCGCTGATGGCCGACGACACGATGCTCGGCGTCATAGCCGTCGCCCGCCGCCCGCTGCAGCCGCCCTTCGGTAACGACTATCTCGAACTGGTCAGCGATTTCGCTCGCCACGCCGCCCTCGCGCTCGCCCTGGCGGCGAGCCGCGAGAATGCGCTCAATCGCCAACTCGCACAAGCGGAAACAGTGGATGACGCGCTCAGGGCAGCAGTCGACGAGCTGCGTCGACTGTGGCGGGCCCAGCAGGTGTTGGCGGTGACCTTCGCCGAGGGCGGGTCCGGAGGCGAGCCCCGGGTCGTCAGCTGCACCGAACCGATGCGATGGTCGCAACTGCCCTCCGAGGTGCAGGACCAGATTCACGACATCCGCGGCGGTGACCTCCTCGCCCCGGTGATACCGCAGCCGGGCGTGGCGGCGGTGGCGATCCAGCATCCCGACGGTGTTCTGGTGGTGCGGATCGAGCTGGCCGAAACCCGCGCTTTCACGCTCGAGGACCAGACTCTGCTGACCGTGCTGGCCGGCCGGTTGAGCCAGGGGCTGCACCGGGTGCACCAGGTGGATCAGCAACGGGAAACCGCGCTGGCGCTCCAGCATGCGATTCTCGGCCCGGCCCGGCTGCCGCAAGGTTTCGCGGTCCGCTACGAGGCGGCGAGCAGGCCCCTGCAGGTGGGAGGAGACTGGTTCGACGTCGTCGACCTCGACGACGGCCGTATCGCCCTGATCGTGGGCGACTGCGTGGGCCACGGTCTGACCGCCGCCACCATCATGGGGCAGGTGCGGAGTGCCTGTCGGGCACTGCTTTTCGACAATCCCAGCCCCGCGGCCACGCTGTCGCGCCTGGACCGTTTCGCGGCACGCCTTCCCGGTGCGCAATGCACCACCGCGGTGTGCGTCATCCTCGACAGCGCCACCGGGGAGCTGGTCTACTCCAGCGCCGGGCATCCGCCGCCGGCACTGATGCTGGCCGACGGTTCCGTCGAGGTGCTCGACGGGGGACACACCATCGCGTTGGGGGTTCGCACCGGCCATCCGCGGCCGGAAGCCTGGGCCGTCGTGCCCGCCGGGGCGACGCTGGTGCTCTACACCGATGGCCTCGTCGAGCGGCGGGGGACGACATTGGACGACGGTCTCCTCCGGGCCCTCGAGGTTCTCCGCGAGCATCGCGGCGCGGCGCTCGACGAGGTCGTCGACACCGTTATGGCCGGGCTGGCGCCCGCCGGCGGCTATCACGACGACGTCGTCTTGCTCCTGTACCGGCCCACCGCTCCGCTGGAGCGAACGTTTCCGGCCCACGCCGAACAGTTGGCACCCGCCCGCGCCGCGTTGCGCGACTGGTTGCACCACGCCGGAGTCGGACCCCACCAGGTCGTCGACATCCTGGTCGCCACCGGCGAGGCGGTCGCGAACGCCATCGAGCACGGGCACCGCGACGACCCGGGCGGAGCCGTGGCACTGCGGGCGAGCGCTACCGCCGATCGGGTCCGGGTGACCATCACCGATTCCGGCGCCTGGAAGGTACCGGATGACGTGCCCGATTCGACGCGTGGCCGTGGGGTCACGCTGATGCGCCTGCTGATGGACGACATCACCGTCGACCACGATGAGGCAGGAACCACCGTCACTCTGTCCGCGAGGATTCTTTGATGCCGACACAGTTTTCCTTCGACGTCGTGGCGGGCGCCGCGGACCTTCGATTGGTCGCGGCGGGCGAGATCGACCTCAGCAACATCGGCGCCTTCAGACAGGCACTGGCCGATGTCACCGCGGAGGCGACGCGATCGGGTGCGCCGTTGATCGTCGACCTCGCCGGCGTGGGATATCTGGACAGCGCGGCGATCAACGTGCTGTACACCGCTGCCGACGACATCGCCGCGATCGTCGCCCCGCCCCTGCTGATGACGACATTGCGCGTCAGTGGTCTCGCGGAGATCATCACCGTCGACATGGCGTCAGCCGAGCCCGCCAGTCCGGCGTCCTGACTGCGCGCCTTGCCTGGACGTACCGGCATTGGCACTCTCGGTGGGTGCCCCCTCGTGTCCTGACCGCCGTCGCTCGCCGGTCGCTGCCGGTGGCGGCCGCCGTGCTCGGCCTGGTCGCGACGCTCGCCGTCCCGCCCGGGCCGGACGCCGGGTCCGCGCTGTCCCCGGCCTACGCCGCGCCGGTCCACGGGTATCCGGGCCCACCGCCGGGCGAGCTGGGCCAGGTCTCGGCGCTGATGACATCCGCGATCGTGCGTCGCCAGCTGCCCGGCGCGGTGGTGATGGTCGGCCATCGCGGCCAGGTCGCGCTGTTGCATGCCTATGGGGTGCGCAAGCCGGCGGGCGAACCGGGTGTCGACGGTGTCGTCACGCCCGCCGAGCCGATGACCGTCGACACCGTGTTCGACATCGCGTCACTGACCAAGGTCCTCGCCACGGCGACCGCGGTCATGCAGCTCTACGAGCAGGGGCGGGTGCGCCTCGACGATCCCGTGCAGCGGTATCTGCCGGCGTTCAATCCGACGAACGATCCCCGCCGAACGGACGTCACCGTACGGACCCTGCTCACCCACACCTCGGGCCTGCCGGGCGATGTGAACCTCGACGACCCGTGGGGGCTCACCCACGAGAACCGGCCCGAAGGTCTGCGGCGCGCGCTCACCGCGCCGCTGGAGGCGCCGCCCGGTGCGGCATTCCGCTACTCCGACATCAACTTCGAGCTCCTCGGCGCGCTCGTCGAGGCGGTGACCGGTGAGCCGGAGAACGTTTATGTGCGACGAAACGTGTTCGCCCCGTTGGGGATGACCGACACCCGATACCTGCCCACGGCCGGACCCGTGGCACGCAACAGCGCACTACTGCGCCGCATCGCACCGACGCGGCTCGACACCGAGGGCAGGCCGTCGACCAATCCGCACTTCGGTTCGGTGATGCGCGGCGTCGTCGACGACCCGACATCGCGTCGCATGGGTGGGGTGGCCGGCCATGCCGGCGTGTTCTCCACAGCGGCCGACGTCGGACTCTTCGCCCAGGCGCTGCTGGACCGACTAGCCGGGCGTCCCAGCGCTTTTCCCCTTCGACAGGCGACACTGCAGACGATGACGGCGCCGAACAGGCCGAGCGCGCCGGGACCCTTCCGTGCCGTGCGTGGGCTCGGCTGGGACATCGACACCGGATACTCCGGCTCGCGCGGCACTCTCTTTCCCGTCGGCAGTTTCGGGCACACCGGGTTCACCGGCACCTCGCTGTGGATCGACCCCGGGTCGGACACCTACGTCGTGGTCCTGTCCAACGCCGTGCACACCCCCGGCAGCCCGCCGATCTCCCGGCTGGCCGGTGCCGTGGCCACCGCCGCGGCCCGCGCGCTGGGCGTCGCGCACCCGCGATGACGGCGACCGCAGAACGTGACTTCCGGCCCTAAACGGGAGCCGCGCGGGCACGTAGCAAGGACGTATGAGCCGAAGCGTCGCGCCGTCCCCGACCATCGATGTCACCGTCAGCGGGGATCTACCCGGCGCCGCCGACTACGCCCGCAGAAAAGTCGGTGAGCTGGGCCGGATGTCACATCGTCCGGTCCTCTCCGCCCGGGTACGGCTGAGCAGGCACCACGATCCCGCAGTCGAAGCGCCGGTGATCGCGCAAGCCAACCTGGACGTCGACGGCAGGCTGGTCCGCGCCCAGGTGCACGCGGGCACCGCGCGGGAGGCGGTGGATCTCCTCGAGGCCAGACTGCGTCGTCAGCTCGAGCATTTCGCCGTCCGACGGGGTGATCGCGGTGCCGGCGTGCCCCCGTGGCGCAGAGAACCACGGGCCCAGCTGCCCGTCAACCTCACACCGGCCACCACAGAGGGGCGGCTGATCCGCCGCAAGACCTACGCGATGACGCCCTGCACAGTCGACGACGCGGTCGCCGAGATGGAATTGCTGGACTACGACTTCCACTTGTTCACCGAGGTCGGCTCGCACACGGTCGGACTGCTGTATCGCACCGCCGGCGGCGGCTACCGGCTCGCGCTGGTGTCTCCGTCGGTGGCCGGCCACGTGGCGCCGTTCGAACACGCCGTGACCGTGAGTCCTCACCCTCTCGCGTGCCTGCGGGAGCAGGATGCCCCGGAACGGTTGCGTCTCTTGAGTCTTCCGTTCCTGTTCTTCATCGACGCCGAAGCCGGGCGAGCCTGCGTGCTCTATCACCGGTACGACGGTCAGTACGGATTGATCACTCCCGCGGCGTAGCGGATTTCGCAGGTCCCCTCGCTGTAGGTCTTTAGACCCTCTACATCACCGGTTGCCAGACGACATGCTGATGAGCGGAACCATTGCGACGAGCCGATGAGGACGGACACCAATGACCTCGGACGCACCGAGCCCCACCATCCTCCGGTGGGCACTGGCGCAGGCTGTCGAGGCGCCGTCGGTCCACAACTCGCAACCGTGGTTGTGGCGGGTCGGTGAGCGCAGCGTCGACCTCTACGCCAATCCCGACCTGGCGCTTCCCCACACCGATCCCGATGCGCGCGACCTGATCCTCAGCTGCGGTGCGGCACTGAACCACGTGCAGATCGCCCTGGCGGCAGTGGGGTGGCAGGCAAAGATCCGCCGATTTCCCGACGCGGAGAAGCCCGATCACCTCGCGACCGCAGAACTGCGCCGATACCGGCCCGTGGAGGCAGACATCGTCCTCGCCTCCGCCATTCCGCGGCGGCGCACAGACCGGCGCAACTACAGCAGCAGACCGGTACCCGGCGCTGCGATCGCGCTGATGGGGGCACGTGCGGCCCGAGCGGGTGTCATGCTTCGGCAGTTCGACGAGCTGACCACGCTCAAGCGGCGGGTGATCGACGCCGAAGAGCGACACCACGACGATCCCGGCTACGCGGCCGAATTGACCACCTGGAGTGGTCGATACGGGTCCACCGCCGGTGTCCCGGCCCGCAGCACACCACACGCGGACCCGCGGGCCGCGATCCCCGCTCGGATCTTCGCCGGCGCAGCACTCGAGCAACCGGCCGACGCCGAACCCAGTGCGGACAATGCCGCGGTCCTCGCGTTGGGCACCGTCGCCGATGACCGCATGTCACAGTTGCGTGCCGGAGAGGCGACCAGCCTGGTCCTGCTGACGGCGACCGCCGCGGGTCTGGCGAGCTGCCCGATCACCGGGCCGCTGGAGATACCGGACATCAGGGCCGCCGTGGCACAGGATGTCTTCGGCTCCAGCGGTCACGCGCAGATGTTGTTGCGCATCGGGTGGGCGCCGGCCCACGCCGAGGCGCTACCCAGAACACCGCGCCGGCCGCTGAACCAGGTCGTCACCTGGCTCAGTCACGAGCGAGCCGGATAGTCGCGGAGTCGTCATGTCTTTACTAGCAACCACATTCGGGGTCTGGACGAGACGTCTGTCGGGCCGCCACCCGCTGGTGCGGTTCAGCGACCGCGTCGAAGCGATGGGGCTGGTGGTCGTCATCGCCGTGTCGGTCTTCGCTCTTCTGCCCGCGGCGTCACTCAAAGACTCTGTCGAGCAACAGTTTTCGCAGTCGTTTGCGGTGCAGCGCGCCGAGCGCACGCCCGTCGAGGCGATCGTCACGGGCGACAGCCAGGTGACGGCGCAGCTCTACGACACCTCCTATCTCTCACCGATCCGGTGGCAGGTCGACGGCGTCACGCACACCGATGAGATGCGGACACCGAAGATGACCGCGGGCGATCACATCACGATCTGGGTCGACCCCGCGGGAGACCGGCGGGCAGCACCCCTGACTGACAGAGACGCAGCTGTGCAGGCAGTGATCGCAGCGGTGGCGGTGTGGGTCACGATCACCGGTGCCGCGGTCGGCGCGTGGGCGGGCATGCGGATGCGACTCGATCGAGGCCGCCACGCCGACTGGGACCGTGACCTGCGCCGCCTGACCGACAACGGTGGCCGCACCAACAACACCGCCTGACCGCCGCCCGAGTGAGATAGGTCCCCGGCGCAGAGGACATCGTTCCCTTCCACAGGTCACGGCCACACCTGACAGTAGGAGGGTGGAGCATCTGACGAACCTCGACGCCGGCTTCCTGGAGGCCGAAGACTCCGACCGGCACGTCAGCCTCGCCGTCGGGAGCCTGTCCATCCTCGAAGGTCCCATGCCCGCGGTCGACGCGATCGTCAGCGGTCTCGCCGACCGGATCTCCGACATCCCCCGGTTCCGGCAGGTGCTGCAGACCCATCTCCTCGACCTGGGCCCGCCACAGTGGGCGGACGATCCGCACTTCGATCTGTCCCACCACATCCGTCGCGCCGCCCTGCCGGCCCCTGGTGACGGCGACGCCCTCAACGCGTTGGTCGGCGACGTGATGGGGCGCCGGCTCGACAGGGACCGGCCCCTGTGGGAGTGCTGGATCATCGAAGGTCTGCAGGACAGCAGATGGGCGATGCTCGTCAAGATCCACCACTGCATGGCCGACGGCATCGCCACGATGCACCTGTTCTCGCGGCTCGTCGACAACGAGTCACCGGGATACGACACCGTGATCCGTGCCGCCAAGCAATCGGCGAAAGTGCCATCACAGCACAAAGATTGGGGGTTGAACCCGGTGGGCTGGGTGCGGGGCGTGGGGCGGGCAGCGATCACCGCGACGCGGATCTCGGCGTTGGCGGTCGGCGGGGCGCTCCAGGTGACCACCGCCATTCTGCGGCCCGCGCAGACCTCCTCACTCAACGGCCCGGTGTCGTCGATGCGACGCTTCGCCGCGGCGGCGGTGTCGCTCGACGATGTCGCACGCATCTGTGACGCACACGGCGTGACGCTCAACGACGTCGCACTCGCCGCGATCACGAGCAGCTACCGCGCCGCGTTGGAGCGCCGCGGCGAAACACCCGCGCGGACGTCGCTGCGCACCCTGGTGCCCGTCTCGATGCGCTCGAACGGGGCCGCGGACCGTACCGACAACCGCGTGTCCTTGATGCTGCCCGCGCTGCCCGCCGACGCGGCGGATCCGGTGGAGCAATTACAGACGGTGCACCGGCGGTTGTCCGCGGCCAAGAGCAGCGGGCAGCGGGAAGCGGGCGGCATCTTCGTCGCGCTGTCGAACCTGATGCCGTTCCCCGTCACCGCGTGGGCGGTGCGGGCGCTCACCCGCCTGCCGCAACGCGGCATCGTCACCCTGGCGACCAACGTGCCGGGACCGCGCGAACGCCTGACGATCATGGGGCGGACCATCGTCCGAGTGCTGCCCATCCCTCCGATCGCGATGCGGCTGCGCACCGGGGTGGCGATCCTCACCTACGCCGACGAGATGGTGTTCGGGATTCTCGGGGACTTCGACGCCGCGGCCGATGTCGACCAACTCGCCGCCGGGATCGAAACGGCGGTCGCGACGCTCGCCGCCACCGTCGGCTGAGGGCGGCGTTTCACGCCTACGCGCCGTCGATCTCGTCGACGACCACCGCGACGGCCCGCGGCACCGCGGCTGCCACCGCCGGGCTCAGACCGCACCCGTGACCGACATCGGCGGCATCGACGGTGAACACCACCGTGCGTGTCGGCGCGCGCCCCAGCGCCCGGCCCAGCGCGAGCACCGCGGCCAGGTCCAGACCGTGCGAGCTCACGGCGATCGGCGGTCGCTGCTGGGGCAGCCAGCGCCGGATTCGGCCGGGGACCGCGCCGTCGCCGGACGCCGCGTCGATGATGATCGCCAGGGTTGTGTCCCCGACGGCATCGAGCAGATCGGCCGGATCATCCTGCACCGTCGCAATTTTCACGTCAGCCAGATCGAGACGCTGCACGGCGGCAGCGACGGCAGGCCCGAGCCCGTCGTCGCGCCGGAACTCGTTGCCGAGTCCGATCACGGTTGCACTCATCGTCTGTCGATGCGCAGGGTCAGGAAATGCGCCGAGCACGAGATGCACGGATCGTGGTTGCGGATCGCCCGCTCACACAGCGCGGTCAGCGCGGCGTCGTCGAGCGTCAGGTTCGCTCCCACCAGCAGGGCCATCTCGTGTTCGATCGCAGCCTGGTTCTGCGCGGTGGGGGGCACCATCGCCGCCGTGCGCACCAGTCCGTCGTCGTCGATCTCGTAGCGGTGATAGAGCAGTCCGCGGGGCGCTTCGCTGACACCGTGCCCGACGCCGGCGCGGGCCGGAACCTCGACCGACGGTCGCGCGGGGGGCTGGTAGGCCTCGATGATGCGCAGCGCTTCGTCGATCGCGTACACCACCTCGACCGCACGAACGAGGATGCTGCGGAACGGGTTACGGCACGCCGAGCCAAGTCCGGCCTCAGCGGCTGCGTGCGCGGCGAGCGGCGACAGCCGCGACGAGTTCAGGGAGTACCGCGCCAGCGGTCCGGTCAGATAGCGGGCGCCGTCGAGTCTGGCCTGCAGTGCGGTGGAGTGCGGGACCTGAGTCTCGACGACATGGTCGGTGAAGTCGCGGACCGCGAATGTCTCTCCAGCGCTACGCGCGATGGTTCCGGTCTCGATCGGGTAGTGATCCGGATGGGTCAACGCGAGGAACTCGTGGTCGACGTCCATGTCGGGAAAGTCCAGCCGGCTGAGCCAGCCCACGATGAGCAGCGCGTCGTCGGCAGCCCGACGCAACATCTCCGCCAGCGGCCGCAACTGCGCTGCTGTCGGTGTGGCGTGAAACCCCCCGAGCTTGACGTTGATCGGGTGGATCGCCCGCCCGCCGATCTGTTCCATCAGCTGGTTGCCGGCCTTCTTCAGCGCCAGGCCGCGCTCCACCAGCTCCCGGTAATCGGCGGCCATGGTGATCACGTCGGGATACCCCAGGAAGTCGGGCAGGTGCAGCAGGAAGATGTGCAGCGCGTGGCTGTGAATCCACTCCCCGCAGTACAACAGCCGCCGCAGCGCCGCCAGCGCAGGATCGATCGCGACACCACATGCGTTCTCGATCGCATTGCATGCGCTGATCTGATAGGCGACGGGGCAGATGCCACACACCCGGGCGGTGATGTCGGGCGGTTCGGTGTAGGAGCGGCCGCGTAGCAGCGCCTCGAAGAACCGCGGCGCCTCGTAGATGTTGAGTTCGACATGGTCGACCTCACCGTCGGTTAGTGTGACATGCAGCGCCCCTTCGCCTTCCACGCGGGTCAGGGCACCCACGGTCAGTGTGCGGGTCTCTCGCACCTCGTCCCGCCCCGTCATGTGTCGTTCCGTTCTTCGGCGAAGCGCGGTGCGTTGAAGGTGGTCAGCATCTGCTCCACACCGCGTTCGGACAGTCCGTCGCGGCGCAGCAACGGGATCAGCGCGGCGGTGTTGGGGGTGGCCGCCGGCCCGAAGCAGCCGTGGCAGCCGCGAGAGAACCGCGGGCACAGCGCCCCGCAGCCGGCGTGGGTGATGGGTCCGAGACACGGTGTGCCGTCAGCGACGACCACACAGGTCACCCCCCGTGCCTTGCATTCGGTACACACGGTCTTGGCGGGCAGTTTCGGCGTGCGGCCGATCAGCAGCGCGGCCAGCGTCTCCAGGAGTTGCCCACGATCGATCGGACAGCCCTGCAGCTGGTAGTCGACCTTCACGTGCGCCGACGCCGGCGTGGAGGTGGCCAGCGTGTCGATGTACTCCGGTCGTGCGTAGACCACGGACGTGAACTCGTCGATGTCGGCCCCGTTGCGCAAGGCTTGGATTCCGCCCGCGGTGGCGCACGCCCCGATCGCGACGAGAATCCGGGACTGGTCACGGATTTCGGCGATGCGTCGCTCGTCAGTCGCCGTGGTGATCGAACCCTCGACCAGCGACACGTCGTAGGGGCCCGGTGCGACGGTGCTCGATGCCTCCAAGAAGGTGGCGATCTGCAGCTGACTGGTCAGGGTGAGCAGTTCGTCTTCGCAGTCGAGCAGTGTCAGCTGGCAGCCATCGCACGACGCGAACTTCCACACCGCCAGGGTCGGCGCGGTCACCTACAGCTCCCTGACCCGCAGCAGTGGTTCCGCGACGTCGTAGCCCACGACGGGTCCATCGCGACACAGGAGCAGGGGGCCGAGCTGGCAGTGCCCGCACCAGCCGATGCCACACTGCATGTTGCGTTCGAGCGAGACTTCGATGTCACTGGCCCCCATGCCTTTCCGGATCAGCTCGGCCGCACCGTTGCGCATCATCGCTTCGGGGCCGCACAGGAATGCGGTGGTCATCGCGGGTCGCAGCGGTAGTCCGCGCAGCGGCTGGGTCACGAACCCGACTTCCCCCGGCCAGCCCTGGACCGGCACGTCGACGGTGAGATGGACATCGATGTCGTCACGCTGACTCCAGGCGTCCAGGTCAGCGGCGAACAGGAAGTCCTCGCGTCGGCGTGCTCCGACGATCACGCAGATGCGCCCGAAGTAGTCGCGGTCGTCGAGCACGGCGAGTATCACCGGGCGCAGCGGCGCCAATCCCACGCCGCCCGCGACGATCACCAGATCACGATGCGCTGCGTCCTGCACGCCCCACCCGGTCCCGAACGGGCCGCGGAGCCCGATGACGGTTCCGGGCGCGGCGTCGTGGAGTTTCCGGCTGACGGCACCGACGGCGCGGATCGTGTGGGTGACGGTGGGCTCGGCGGAACCGGGCAGACCGCTGACCGAGATGGCCACCTCGCCAACGCCGAACGCGGACATCATCATGAACTGGCCAGGGGCGGGCGCGGGCAGCGCGTCGGCGACGGGGGACAGGCGCAGGGTCGCCGTGTCGCGGTTCTCGTCGACGCGATCGAGTACGCGGTAGGGCGCTGGCGCCATGCCCGATAGGGAGGGGGCGGTCGCGGTGGCGGTGTCAGGCATCGCCGGCTTGCTCGCGCAGGGTCGCCATCTCTTCGGTGATGTCGATTCCGGTGGGGCACCAGGCTATACACCGTCCGCATCCGACGCAGCCCGAGCTGCCGAACTGGTCGTGCCAGGTGCCGAGCTTGTGCGTCAGCCAATGGCGGTACCGGGAGGAACCCGACTGCCGGACGTTGCCCTCGTGGACGAACGTGAACTCCAGCTCGAAGCACGAGGCCCACGTCATCCACCGCTCGGCGTGCGTGCCGGTGAGATCGCTGACGTCCTCGACGCTGGTACAGAAGCACGTCGGGCACACCATGGTGCAGTTGCCGCACGTGAGGCAGCGCGACGCAACCTCGTCCCAGTGTGGCGATTGCCGCGACTCGATCAGCAGCTGCCGCAGGTCGCCGTCGGGCATCTGACGGCCCATGTGTGCCGCGGCGTCGGCGACGGCCGCTCGCGCGCAGGTGATGTCGTCGTCATCTGCACTGCGGTGGTCCAGCCGCCCCAGTACCTGGGCACCGGCCGGGCTGCCGACGTCGACGACGTAATGTCGACCGCCGGGGCCGGTGCGTTCGGTCAGGGCCAGATCGAATCCGGCTGTGGCAGCGGGGCCGGTGCCCATCGACGAGCAGAAGCACAAGCCCCCGGGCTCAGTGCAATTGACCGCGACGACGAAGGCCCGCCGCCGACGGCCGGTGAAGGCCGTGTCGGGATGCGCACCGGCGCCGAGCACGCCGTCGAGGATCGCCATCGATGCGAGATCGCATGCGCGGACGCCGAGGAACGCGTACCGCGGCGCCTCGTCAGCAGGCTCGGTCTCGCTCGACCAGACCTTCTGGCGGGCGGGGTGCAGGAATTGCTTCCACGACCCGGGACCGGCGGAATGGCCGAATGCCGCGTCGTCGTCGCGTCGGCGCATTCGGTACCGGCCCGGCGCCACGTCCACGCCCCACCCGATGGGCAGATCGTCAGCGCTGTCGAGTTCGTCGAGCACGATGGCGCTGCCGGACAACTTCGGTCCCACCACGCGGTAGCCGAGGTCCTTCAGCACGGACACCAGCTGCTCCAGACCTGCGGTGTCGATCACCGCCACATCCATGCTGTCATCGTGCGCCCAGCGAAGCGTCGATGATCAGGGCTTCGGTCCTGTGAATGTGGGGCCGAAAGTCCTCATCCTCGTTCATCGGTCGGTAACCGGGCGCCGATACCGTTGCGCCATGTCGGAGCATTGCGATTCGAGGGTGGCGGCCGGGGGAGCACCTCGATGAGCTACTCGGCGACATTCTCAGCAGGATGACCGAGCACCATCGCAAGAAGAACGCTCTGCTGCCGCAGCTGCATTCGTGGTACCCGTCGAATACGCAGAGTTCCCTGAAATAAAGGACTTTGGACCGCATATCGTCGCGGCATCGCGGGGCTAACGTCACGCTATGGCTCACAAGACCGCGCCCGTGTCGGTGCTCGCCGCGTCGGAATGCTGGGACCGTCTGGCACGTGTCTCCCTCGGTCGGCTCGTCACCAGCGTCGACGGCGAGCCGTCGATCTTTCCGGTGAACTTCGCCGTGCAGAACCGCACGATCCTGTTCCGCACCGCCGAGGGCACCAAACTGGTGAGTGCTGCGATCAACAACACGGTGCTGTTCGAGGCCGACGATCACACCGTCACCGACGGGTGGAGCGTGATCGTCACGGGGAGCGCGCGGTCCCTGCGAACGGACGAGGAGCTGGCGGAAGCCGACACAGCAGACCTCCGTCCGTGGACGATCACCGAGAAATCCCACTATGTGCGCATCAGGCCCCTGAACGTCACGGGCAGGCATTTTGTTTTCGGTGGAGAAGACCGCTGGTCTTTGTGACAAACAGTGACAAGATGATGATGTGAGCACTGGGGGCAGAGCCCAGAACGATCCGAGTGCGGGGCCGCTTCGCGATACCCTCTCCCAGCTCCGCCTCCGGGAACTGCTGATCGAGGTGCAGGAACGCGTCGAGGAGATCGTGGAGGGGCGCGACCGGCTCGACGGCCTGGTCGAGGCGATGCTCGTGGTCACCTCGGGACTCGAACTCGACGAAACGCTCAGGACGATCGTGCACACCGCGATCGACCTCGTCGACTGCCGCTTCGGCGCACTGGGGGTGCGCGGCGACGACCACGAACTGCTGGAGTTCATCTACGAGGGTATCGACGGGGAAGCCCGCGAGCTGATCGGCCACCTTCCCGAGGGGCGGGGTGTGCTCGGCGTGCTGCTCGACGATCCGAAGCCCATCCGGCTGGACAACATCTCCCATCACGCGGCCTCGGTGGGCTTCCCGGCGAACCATCCGCCGATGCGGACCTTCCTTGGTGTTCCGGTCCGCATTCGGGACGAGGTGTTCGGCAACCTCTACCTCACCGAGAAGGCCGACGGGCAGCCGTTCAGCGAGGACGACGAGGTGCTGGTCCAGGCGCTCGCGGCGGCGGCCGGTATCGCGATCGACAACGCGCGCCTCTACGAGCAGTCCAAGACCCGGCAGTCATGGATCGAGGCCACCCGTGACATCGGCACCGAATTGTTGCGCGGCACCGATCCGGCCGCGGTCTTTCGGCGGATGGCCGAGGAAAGCCGCACGCTCAGTGGCGCTGCGGCGTCGATCGTCGCGGTGCGGGCCGACCTCGACGAGCCGGTCGGCGAGGTCGACGAACTCATGGTCGCCGCCACCGCCGGTTCGGGTCCCGGGACCGACATGGCCACGATTCCCGTGTCGGGCACCGATGTCGGCGCGGTGTTCGCAGAGCAATGCCCTGGCCGGTTCGACGTGCTGCAGCTGGCACCGGGATGCGTCGCCGACGGGCCCGCGCTCGTCCTGCCGTTGCGGGCCACGGACACCGTGGCGGGCGTACTGATCGCGCTGCGGCCGGTCGGCGTCCGCGCCTTCAACGCCGGGGAGCTCGACATGATGGCCGCGTTCGTGGATCAGGCGGCACTGGCGTGGCAGCTCGCCACCACCCAGCGCCGGCTGCGCGAACTCGACGTCATCTCCGACCGCGACCGCATCGCCCGTGATCTGCACGACCATGTGATCCAGCGGCTGTTCGCCGTCGGGTTGGCGCTGCAGGGCACCATCCCGCGGGCCCGAAGCGCCGAGGTGCAGCAGCGGCTCAGCGAGTCCGTCGACGACCTACAGCAGGTGATCCAGGAGATCCGCACCGCGATCTTCGATCTGCATGGCGGCCAGTCGGGCATCACCCGCCTGCGGCAGCGCCTCGATGAGGCGATCGCGCAGTTCGCGACACCCAAGATCCGGACCACCGTGCAGTATTCGGGACCGCTGTCGGTGATCGACGCGGCGCTCGCCGACCACGCAGAAGCAGTGGTCCGGGAAGCTGTCAGCAATGCGGTCCGCCATGCCGATGCCACCTCGCTGGCGATCACCGTGGCCGCCAACGACGAGTTGGTCATCGAGGTCGTCGACAACGGCCGCGGCATCACGGACTCGATCACCGGATCGGGGTTGACCAACCTCGGCCGGCGTGCCGCGGATGCGGGCGGATCGTTGACGATCGGGCCCGCCGACGGCGGTGGCACTCGGCTGAGATGGGCTGCGCCCCTTCACTAGGGTGCGCAACGATCACGGCGTCAGGTGGATCTTGACGTGGCCCGCCGACTTCGACATCGCGGCCGCGTAGGCCTGCGCCGCCTCGGTCAGCGGCATCGTGGCGGTGAAGATTCCCTGCACGTCGAGACGGCCGCTGCGCAGCAGCGGGATCAACTCCGGCCACGTCTGCTGCACCGGGGCCGTCGTGAACCGGATCGTCAGACTGCGCAGCAGCCCCAGGAGCGCCGGGAACGGGTACGGCTGCAGATCGTGCACCCCGACGACCGACACCGTGCCGCCTACCCGCACGGCGGTGATCGCGTCGTCGAGCGTGGTGTCGGTGCCGACCGCGTCGATCACCGCGTCCGCGCCCAGGCCGTTCGTCGCCTCCATGACGGTGGCTGCCGCAGGCGGCGGCGCCGGGGTGGCGCCGGCCAGCGCGGCCCGGTCACGCCGATACTCCACCGGGTCGATCGCGAAAACCCTTGCTGCGCCCAGGAACAACGCGCTGCGGATGGCGCACTGGCCGACAGCGCCTGCGCCGATGACTGCGACGGTGCCGCCGACCGGGATGTCCGCACGGCGGGCCGCCGCCCACCCGGTTGCGAGATTGTCGGTCAGAAGCAGTGCCGCCTCGGTGTCGATACCTTCGGGGATGCGCAGCAGCTGGAAGTCGGCGGCAGGGACCGCCATCAGATCGGCCTGCGCGCCGCCGAGGACGCCCGCGCCGAAGATCTGCGGGCCGGCCACGCAGCGAACCGGGTCAGAGGTCGCACATCCTGCGCAGCGCCCGCAACCGGCGACCGAGGACACCAGCACCCGGTCTCCGACCGCGACACTCGTAACGTCCGAACCGATCTCACGCACGACGCCGACGGCCTCGTGGCCGACCGACACCGGCTCGGCCATCGGGTAGTGCCCTTCGAGGAAGTGCAGATCGGAGCCGCAGATCGCGGTCGCGGTGACCTCGATGACGGCCCCGTCGGGTCCGGGCAGCACCGGGTCGCGACGGTCTTCGACACGTACCGTGCCGCCCGGGTCGACGACGACCGCGCGCATCTCAAGCCGCCCCATCGCGGTCGTGGGATGCGTCGTCGCCGGCGGAGTCGATGCGGAAGTGGCTGAACTCGGGTTCGGCCACGGCGTCGTGATATTCGCAGAGGCGCCATGGGCTCACGGTGTGGATCTCCCCGCTTTCGGTCTTGAAGTAGGAGTGCTCGACAGCCGGGTGCGCCCACACCGTCGCGGTGATGCGCTCCTGTGTGCGTCGGTGCCAGTCCTGGGTCGGCTCGGGCAGAGGCTCCATGGCACGCGCTCCGCGGTCGATCAGATGGGCGAGGCAGGCGTTGATGTAGCGCATCTGTAGTTCTGAGTGCATGATCAGGCTGCCGCCGTGCGCCAGATGTGTTCCGGGGCCGTAGGTCATGAAGAAGTTCGGGAAGCCCGGCACCGTGATGCCGAGGTAGGCGTGCGGTCGCTGTCCCCACACCTCGTGCAGGTCCGCCCCGTCGCGGCCGGTGACCGTCATCGGCATCAGCACCTCGGTGGCGTGAAACCCGGTGGCGTACACGATCACATCAGCGTCGTAGACGGTGCCGTCGGTGGTCACGACACCGTGGGGGGTCACCTCCTGCAGCGGTGTGCGGACCAGCGTGACATTCGGCCTTTTCAGGGTGCCGAGCCAGCTGCCGTTGTCCTGCAGGGTCCGTTTGGCGGTCGCCGGATAGTCGGGCAGCACCCGGGCCAGCAATTCCTCGTCGTCACCGACCTGCGATGTGATCCACTCGGTGAACATCATGCGCGCCAACGCGTTGATCTCGCTGACCGCATGCTGCTGATCGGGATAGCCGGGGTCGACGCGGGCGGCGTCGAGGCCCTTGTCCGCGCCGGGCCAGAACAACAGGAAGCGGTACCAGCGGGCGTAACCGGGGAGGTTCTCCAGCGCCCAGCGCGCGCCGTCGGGGACCGGATCGTGGTACATCGGATTCGGGAACATCCACTGTGCGGTGCGCTGGAAGACGGTCAGCTGGGCCACCGTGTCGGCGATCGCGGGCGCGATCTGGAAACCGCTGGCGCCGGCGCCGACCAGCGCGACCCGCCGCCCCGTGAGGTCGACGTCGCGGTCCCAGCGCGCCGAGTGAAAAGACGGTCCTGCGAACGACTCTCGACCGGGGAGATCCGGCAGCGCGGGCCGGTTCAGTTGACCGACCGCGGTGATCACGGCGTCTGCGGTAAGCGTGTACACCTGCTGGCCGGTGCGCACCTCGACCCGCCACGTGGAGGTCTCGTCGTCCCACCGTGCCGATGTCACTTCGCTGTTCCATCGCACGTGCTCGCGCAGGCCGTGCCGATCCATCACGTCGGCGAAATAGGCAGCCAGCTCCGGTTGCTCGGCGAAGAAGTGTTCCCAGTGGGTGCCGGGTTCGAAGCTGTAGCTGTACAGGTGGTTGGCGACGTCGACCCGCGCACCGGGGTAGCGATTCTCCCACCACGTTCCACCAGGGCCGGCGTTCTTCTCGATGATCTCGAAGTCAATCCCGGCCTGCTGCAGCCGGATTCCGGCCAGGATGCCCGACTCGCCGCAGCCGATCACCAGCACACGCCGGCCGGCCGCGCGATCGGCATCCACGGGGGAGGGGCGGCGCGGGTCGGTGCCCTCGAGATCGAGTTCCTCGAGAACCAGTCCGATGTTGGCGTCGTCGACGGGTTCGCAGGCCGCCCAGTCGAGCATCTCCCGCACCAGGTCGGTTGGCAGCGGCGGCAGGGGTGGGCAGCCCCGGTCGCGGTAGTCGACGATCGCAGGAAGTGCAGCCGCCCGGGCGCGGGCCTTGTCCTCCTCGCTCATGAAACCCTGGATCTCGTTGAGGAACAGGCCCGCCTGAGCGAAGTCGCGGATGAAGCGCGGGTCACCGGTCAGATGCACCATCGACAGAAGCAGCGCGGGAATGCTGACATCGGCGAGGGCGGCGGCGATCTCGTCGGTCGACGTGTCGAATCGCCGGGCTGCGTGCACCGTCCGCGTCACTGGACCTCCTGATCGCCATATCGCAACGATGCGTAGCGTAACTGGTGGAGCTCGGTCGGCGCAATGAATCCGCCACCAGCATCTCCTGACGAAAGGCGTGACGTAAATCGCCTGCGCAGAGCGTGGTTGCGGGCGCACAATCGAGGGGTCATGTGCCGGCGGTCGGGTGCAGAGGCCAGTCCTCCGGCAGGTCCGCGTCAGTGCGCGGAGTCGAAGAAGGGGACATGACATGACGAACAAGTGGATGATCGCGGGAGCGGCGGCAGTGCTGGCCGGAGCGGGTCTTGCGACGGTGGTATCGGCAGGGCCGGCGGCAGCGCAACCGTGCAGCAATGCGGTGGTGTTCGGAAATGGCGGTGGCCGTTGCGATTCCCTGCCCGGGCCGGACGGTACTTTCCAGCGCTGCGACACCGTGTACGTGCTCGGTATCGGCGGCACCAACTGCTATCAGGTCCCCGTCGGCCCACCGCCCACCTGATCGCAGGAGATGTCGGCGCCGGCTGTTGTAGCCTCACCGCATGGAAGTACTACGGTCCGTAGTGGTCTTGCTGCACCTGGTCGGTTTCGCGGTCACTTTCGGGGCGTGGGTCGCCGAGGCGGCGGCCCGCCGGTTCGTCACCACCCGGTTGATGGACTACGGCCTGCTGGTCTCGCTGCTCACCGGCATCGCGCTGGCGGCGCCATGGCCGGCCGGGGTCGAGCTGAACTATCCGAAGATCGGCGTGAAGCTCGCCATCCTCGTCGTCCTCGGCGGCGTGCTCGGCATGGGCAACGCTCGGCAGCGGCGGACGGGAAACCCCGTGCCGCGCCCGCTGTTTATGTCTGTCGGCCTACTGGCGCTCACCGCGGCCGCTGTCGCCGTGGTGTGGTGATCGGCCGCCCTCACTGCTCGCCGAGGCCCATCAGCTCGGTCACCTGGTGGTCCCGCCCGGCCGTGTAGCCGCCGTCCACCGCGATCGCCTGTCCGCTGACGAAACTCGCGTCGGCCGACAGCAGAAACGCGGCGACGGCGGCGATCTCGTCGGGGCGACCGAACCTGCGCAGCTTGTGCTCGTGACGCACACCCTCGCGCGGGCCTGCCATGCCCTCGAGGCCCATCACCGACTCGAACAGCGGCGTCTCGATGAAGCCGGGACAGATCACGTTGGCGCGAATCCCGCTCGGCCCGTAGTCGATCGCCGCGTTCTTCGTCAGCAGGACGACGCCGCCCTTCGACGCGTTGTAGGCGCTGCCGCCCGCGGTGCCCTCGAGGCCCTCGACGCTGGACAACGTCACCACCGCGCCCCGTTCACCGTCCACCCGATCCTGCGTCATCATCTGGGCCAGCGCTGCGCGCAGCACCACGAAGGTGCCCTTGAGGTTGACGTCGACGACGCGGTCCCACTCCTGGTCGGGCAGCAGATGAATTGGTCCGCCACCGCCCACCCCCGCACTGTGCACCACGCCGTCGAGGCGGCCCGCCACCTCGACGACGCGCTGCACCGCGGCGTCAAGCGCCGCCGCATCGAGCACGTCGCCCCGCACGAACTCCGATGACTCGCCGGCAGCCAGGTCCAGCCCCACGACGATCGCGCCTTCGGCCGTCAACCGCCGCACGGTGGCCTCACCGATGCCCGACGCGGCACCGGTGACCAGAATCCCTTTCCCCGCAAGCCCGTTCACCGGCACAGTATGGCCGACGTGGCGCCGAGCGGACCGGGGAATCGACAGTGCGGCGAAACGCGACCATCCACCTGCCGCGATCTGTATGGTGACAATCCGCAGCGCTTCCGACCGCCTCAGCAGGAGACACCATGACAGCGCGATTGGCCGGCAAGGTCGCCCTCATCAGTGGAGCCGCCCGTGGGATGGGCGCCTCACACGCGCGGCAGATGGTTGCCCACGGTGCCAAGGTGGTGTGCGGTGACATCCTCGACGCCGAAGGTGAACGGGTCGCTGCAGAACTCGGCGACGATGCCCGCTACGTGCACCTCGACGTCACCGATCCGAACGACTGGCGCGCGGCGGTGGCCACTGCGCAGGACGCGTTCGGCTCCCTGGACGTCCTGGTCAACAACGCCGGGATCTTGAACATCGGCACGATCGAGGACTACGACATGGCCGAGTGGCAGCGCATCCTCGACATCAATCTCACCGGCGTGTTCCTGGGCATCCGCGCTGCCGCAGAACCGATGAAGGCGGCGGGCCGCGGATCGATCATCAACATCTCCTCGATCGAGGGAATGGCCGGCACGATCGCCTGCCACGGCTACACCGCCACCAAATTCGCGGTGCGAGGCCTGACCAAATCCACTGCGCTGGAACTGGGGCCGTTCGGCATCCGGGTGAACTCGGTGCATCCCGGATTGGTCAAGACACCGATGGCGGACTGGGTGCCCGAGGACATCTTCACCACCGCGCTGGGGCGCATCGCCCAGCCCGTCGAGGTCAGCAATCTGGTGGTCTATCTGGCCAGCGACGAGTCGAGCTACTCGACCGGTGCGGAGTTCGTCGTCGACGGAGGCACCATCGCCGGTCTCGCGCACAAGGACTTCTCCGCTGTCGATGCCGACGCCCAGCCCGACTGGATCACCTAGTCCGCAGACTGGCGGTCCATCCGGCGACCCAACTCGGCGCGCGACGTGATGCCCAGTTTGCGATAGACGCGGGTGAGATTGTGCTCGACGGTCTTGGTGCTGATGAACATCTCTGCCGCGATGTTCTTGTTCGTCGCTCCGGAGGCGGCCATCTCCGCCACCCGGCGCTCGGACGGGGTCAACGCCGTCAGATCGTCCGAGGGCGCCACCACCGCGCGGGCCAGCTCAGCACGCGCCCGCCGGGCCCACAGCGGGGTTCCGAGTTGCTCGAACGTCTGCAGCGCCTCGGTCAATATCGTTGCGGCGAGTTGCTTCTGCCGCAGCCTGCGCTGGAGCTGGCCGAGCACCAGCTGGGTGCGCGCCCGCTCGAAGGGCATCGGTAGTCGGTCGTGCTCGGCCAACGCCCGGTACGCGGCCTCCTCCGCCGCGGCCACCTGCCCCGCGGCGGCGAGTACGACAGCGCGACACCGCGCGCCGACCGCCTTCATCCACCCGCGATCGTGCTCGACGCCGTTGCGTTCCAGTGCGGCCGTGAGTCTTTCGGCCTCGTCGAGACGGCCCACCGCCACCATCGCCTCGATGACATCGGGAAGATGCCATCCGTAGGCGATCTCGGTCGTCAGGCCGGGTTCGTCCAGGAACGACATGTCGAGTGCTGCCAACGCTTCCCGGTGTCGGCCGAGCGACCCTTCGAGGAAGCACAGCGCCATGCCCGGCCAGTCGGCGATGTGCGAGGCGCTGCGACCCCGGGTGGCGGCGACGACCCGGCCGGCATCGGTGCGGGCGTCGTCCTCATGGCCCAGGAATGACGACACGACCGCCCGCACGGTCAACGGGATGATGAGGACATCGTCACCGCCGAGTTGTTCGGCCCGCTCCACCGCATCGGTGGCCTCGGCCGCCGCCTCGGCGAACCGACCGCGCCAGATATGGTTCATCGCAAGGAAACCCGCGATCGCCATCATGTCGCTTTCCGCGCCCCGCTCCGCGCACACCACCCGCAGCTCGGTGAACTGCTCGTGGGCCTGCTGCAGTCGCCCCGTCCAGGACAGCGTGAGCGCCTGCACCAGAGGTGCCCGGAAGATGATCGGGACGTCGAAGGCGCTGTCGTAGCACTCGAGCGCGCGGCGCAGCGCCCGCTGATCGAGACCTCGTCCGTTCTGGAAGTCGATGTACACCGACCAGGCCAGCGCCGGGCTGACGATCGCGGGCACGCCGAGCTCCTCGGCGAGCTTCACCGCGTCGCGACCGTGCCGCCGCGCGTCATCCGGCTCTCCGATGTTGTTGAGCGCGAACGACAATCGCAGCAGAACCTGGATCAGGACGGCGACGTTGCCGGCGGCGTCGTCCACCGCGCCGCGCAGCAACTCCACGGCGTCGCTGTGCTCGTTCTGATACATCAGCACCGTGGCGAGCAGGCTTGCCACCAACGCGCGAACGATCTCCGGCTCACCGGGCGGCATGTTCGCGAGCAATTCGCCCGCGCGGGTGACGTTGCCTGCCAGGAAGTGGTTCTCGGCGGATTTCAGCCGGCGCAGCGCGGTGTCGCCACCCAGCCCGATCGCCAGATCGACCAGCTCCGCGGCCGCGGCGGGCGCACCGCGGGACCGGGCCGAGTCCGCTGCGGCGTCCAGTGCGGTGAAGATCTCCTCGGTGCCGGTCGCCGAGGCCAGCGCCAGGTGGCGGGCGCGGACCTCCGGGAGCGCCACCGCCGACGCCAGCCTGCGGTGCATCGCCCGGCGAGCCGGTGAAGCCGCGTCGGCGTAGACCCCGCTGGCCAGGAGGGGATGGGTGAACCGCACCTTGTTGCCGTGCAGGGTGAGAACGCCTGCCGCCTCGGCGCGTTCGATCAGATCGATCACTTCGTCACGGCTCGTACCATTGGCATCGACGAGCACATCCACGCGCGCGTCGGCCAGACACGCCACGCTGAGCAGGAACTCCCGCATCCGATCGTCCAGCGAGCCGATGTGTGCGCGCACCACCTCGGTCAGAGTGGGCGGCAGGGCATGATCGGTGACCGCCGCGACGTGCTGGCCCTCGCCGATCGCGCGCGCCAGCTCCAGCGCGAAAAACGGGTTCCCGCCGGAGATCTCGGTGATGCGCAGGACTGTCGGGCGGGAGAAGGTGCGGCCCACGCGCTCGGAGATCAACGCGTGCAGCGCGGCACTGTCGAGCGGCCGCACCGCGCTGCGGTAGATGCCGTCGGGCCTGCTCAGCGTCAGCCACGTCGTCGTCGTGCCGTCGCCCGGGTGGCATCTCTCCGTGACCAGCAACCCGAACCGGCCCTGCAGCCGGCGTGCGGCGAACGTCACCGCCGCGCGGCTCGACGCGTCCATCCACTGGATGTCGTCGATCGCAACCACGACCGGGCCGGCCTGCGCCAGGACGTGCACCACGGCGAGGAACGCGGCGGCCACCACGCGGTGGTCGGTGACCGGGCCGTCGTCGCCGGCCCGAAGCAGCACCCGATCGAGAGCGAGCCGCTGCAGAGGCGGTAGGCCGGCGAACACCCCGGGATCGACATCGGCCAGCAGATCCGCCAGCGCGGCGAACGCCATCACCGATTCCGCCTGGCCCACCCGGGCGCTCAACACCCGGAAGCCGTCAGCGGCGGCCTGATCGACCAGGGCCAGCCACACGGTGGTCTTGCCGATCCCGGCTTCCCCTTCGATGACCAGGCCGGTGGGTCGCTGAGCTGCCGCATCGAGAAATCCAGCAACCTGTGGATCGACGATCGATCCTCGGGTAGCGGGCGGCATGGTCTCCACTATCGCAGCGGGCAAAGAAGTGTGCAAAGACTCACGGGTTCGCGCCGCTGGACCCGCGCCCAATCGACGACCCAGAGCTCAGCGCAGCGTGACCACGACCTTGCCGCGCGCAGTCCGGTCCTCCAGCGATGCGATGGCCTCGCCGGCCCGCTCCACGGGGAAGACGTCGGGTTCCGGCGGACGCACCGCGCCTGAGGCCAGCAACGGCGCCAGCTCCGCCCACTGCTCGGCCAGGTACCCCGGATGCGTCATCGTCCACGCGCCCCAGCCCACGCCCACGGCGTCGACGTTGTTGAGCAGCAGGCGATTGACTTTCACCGTCGGGATCTCGCCGCCGGTGAAACCGACGACCAACAGGCGCCCGCCCGGAGCCAGGGACCGCAGCGAATCGGTGAAACGGTCCCCGCCCACCGGATCCAGCACGATGTCGACCCCGCGCCCACCGGTGAGGTCCTTCACCGCGTCTTTGAAGCCGTCGGCGAGCACCACGTCCGACGCGCCGGCGGCGCGGGCCACCTCAGCCTTGGCGTCGGTGCTGACAACGGCAATCGTGCGCGCGGCGCCGAAGGCGGACGCCAGCCGCAGCGTCGAGGTGCCGATGCCCCCGGCGGCGCCGTGCACCAGCACGGTCTCACCTTCGCGCAGCCGTCCGCGGGTGCGCAGCGCGAAATGCACGGTCAAATCGTTGAACAACAATCCCGCACCGGCTTCGAACGACACCGCATCCGGCAGTGCGAACACCCGCTCGGCTTGCAGCGCAACGACTTCGGCCATCGCGCCGGACAGCATGGTCAACCCGGCCACCCGGTCGCCGGGACGTACGTGCGCGCCCTCGGGCGCGCTGCGCACCACGCCGGCGATCTCGGCGCCCGGCACATAGGGGAGTTCGGGCTTGTACTGGTAGAGCCCGCGCGATTGCAGCGCATCGGGAAACGCGACGCCCGCGGCATGTACGTCGACGACCACGGAATCCTCGGCGGCGGCCGGTTCGTCGATCTCGACCAGCTCGGCGGCGCTGGGCCCGTCCAGACTGCGGATGTGGATTGCGCGCATGCCGACCATTGAACAGCACCGGCGAGTCGGTGTTCCGGCGGTACAGTCTTCGAGGGCAGTATTGCGCGGATGCAACGAAGCAACCGGGGGACAGGTATGGCAGCACGCAGTCGTGGCCGCACGCGGGGCACGTGTTTCGCGCCCGCCCGCGATCTGGCGCCCGGACGCATCGTCGATGTGCGCTCCCGCGATGGTGTGCGCCTACACACCGAGGTGTTCGGGCCGCAGGACGGTCCCCCCGTGGTGTTGGCCCACGGCATCACCTGTTCCCTGCGGGTGTGGGCGTACCAGATCGCCGATTTGGCCCGCGACCACCGCGTGATCGCCTACGACCACCGCGGACACGGCCGCAGCGGGGTGCCACCGCGGCGCGGCGGCTACAGCATGGACCATCTCGCGGGTGATCTCGACGCGGTGCTCGCCGCAACGCTGGCCCCCGGTGAGCGCGCCGTGATCGCCGGGCACTCCATGGGCGGCATCGCGATCAGCTCCTGGGCGGAGCGTTTTCCGCACCGCGTCGCCGAGTGCGCGGCCGCGGCAGCGTTGATCAACACCACGACCGGTGACCTGCTGCGGCACGTGAACCTGTTACCGGTACCGCCGTCGCTGGCCCAAGCGCGGGTGCGGGCAGGCGGCACGCTGCTGCGGACCTTCGGGGGAGCGCCGCTGATGCGCGTGACCGACGGACCCAGCCGCCGATTCGTCAAGATGATCGCGGTGGGCCGCGACGCGGAGGCGGCGGTCAGCGACTTCGTGTTCGAGTTGTTCCACACCACGCCGGCCGCCGGCCGCGGTGGCTGGGCACGCGTCCTGGTGGACCACATGGGGCCGCAGCACATCAGCCTCGAGAGCCTCACCGTGCCGACGATGGTGATCGGTAGCACGAAAGACCGCCTGCTGCCGATGGTCTCCGCGCGGCGCATCGCGTCGACAGCGCCGAATCTGGCCCGCTTCGTCGAGGTGCCCGGGGGCCACTGCGCGATCCTCGAGCAGCCCGCGCACGTCAACGAGCAACTCCGTTGGCTGAGCGGCGAGACTCAGGGGCGCCGCATCAGCTCCTGATGTGCCTCGGTGGCTGCCCGCTGCCCCGAGCGCACCGCCCCGTCGAGGAACCCCGGCCATGTGTCGGCGGTTTCCGTGCCGGCCCAGAAGATCCCGTCGACCGGGGTCCGCAGCAATCGGCCGTGCGCCGTCCACGATCCCGGCGGCACCGCCGCGGTCGGTCCGCCCGCGGCGAAAGGCTCTGCGCCCCAGCAGTGGTCGAGGTAGTCGACGGGATGCAGTGCGGCGTCGCCGAACAGCGTCGCGAAATTCGACAGCGCAGCCTCGCGGCGCTGTTCGGGAGGCAGCGGATCGAACAGGCGGGCGTCGGTGAAGCCCAGCAGCACCCCGGGTCCGGAATCGCCGGGGCTCACGTCGAAGGTGATGAAGACCGGGCCCTCATCGGACAGTGCTTCGCCGGAATAGCCGCTCTCGCGCCAGAACGGTCGCTCGTAGGCGGCGTAGGCCTTGCTGAGGTGGCCCTGGGGCCAGTGCCGGGCGAGCGCGTCATACCCCTCGGGCAAGGCCGGATCGAACGCGATGGCGTCGCGATGCTCGGGTGGTAGCGCGACGATCACCGCGGCGCCGCTGAACTCGCCGCGGTCGGACACCACGTGAAGGACGCCGTCACGGCGCTCGATGCGGCGCACCGGGGCACCCAGCACGACCCGCTCGCCGAGTTCGGCCGCCATCCGAACAGCGATCTGCTGCGTGCCGGCCAGGAACCGATCCTGCTGTGCCCCGCCCTTGACGTCGAGCATGCGGTCGAGACCGCCGGCGGCTTTCACATACCGCACGGCGTGCAGCATCGACACCGCGTCCGGCTCGCACCCCCACGTGACCCGAGCCATGATCGCCATCAGATCGCGCGTCGAGGCGCCCGCGTGCATCGACCGCAACCACCTGTCGAGGGTGAGCGCATCGAGCTCCTCGGCGACCGGGGACGACCACGGATCGGCGACCGACACCTGCTTGCTGATGCGTGCGAACCGCCACTGGATGCGGGACACGTCGAGGAGTTCGAGCACCGAGAGGCGGGGGATGGTGCTGCGATAGGTGCGCACCCGGCCCCGCCACCGGATCAGGTTCCTGCCGTGGCTGTAGGTGGGCATGGTCTCGCAGCCCAGCTCCCGGGCCAGCGCCAGCACGGCGTCCTGAGTCGGCCCGACGAACGTCGCGCCCAGGTCCACGGCGACTCCGCCGACCTCCCCGGTGTACGAGCGACCACCCACCCGGTCGCGGCCCTCGACCACCACGACGTCGCGGCCGAGGCGGGTCAGCTCCCGCGCCGCCGACAGCCCCGCGAAGCCCGCTCCCACGATCACCACGTCTGCCATGAAGCGATTCTGGCGTGCTTCCCGTCGCCTGGCGATGATTTGCACGCCGAAATCGCGCTAAGGTCCCCGGTTGTGCAGGTGATGACAGCGCTCATGAGTCCGATCGGTGCGGCGCAGCGGGCCGCGGCCCTGCGCGAGGCGGGTGCGAGCGGGGTGTTCACCTTCGAAGGGCCGCACGATGTGTTCAGCCCGCTGACGCTGGCCGCGTCGGTCGGCGACCTGGACCTGATGACCAACGTCGCAATCGCGTTCCCGCGCAATCCCATTCACCTCGCTCACCAGGCGGTCGACCACCAGCTGCTCAGCGGCGGCCGGTTCACGCTGGGGCTGGGTACGCAGATCCGCACGCAGATCGAGAAGCGGTTCGGCGCCGAGTTCGACACACCCGTCGAGCGGATGCGCGATCTGATCGGCGCACTGCGGGCCATCTTCGACACGTGGCGCACCGGCGAGCGGCTGAACCATCGCGGCGATTTCTACCGGCACACGCTGATGACGCCGACGTTCAGCCCGCCGGCCGACTTCGCGCCGATCCCCATCTACGTGGGTGCGCTGGGGCCGCGGTTGACACGGATGGTCGCCGAGACCGCCGACGGGCTGCTGGTCATGCCGTTCGGATCGCGACGCTTCCTGACCGAGGTCACTCTGCCCAACGTCGACGCGGGGCTGGCCGCGGCCGGGCGGCGCCGGGAAGATCTGGCGGTCGTGCCGGAGGTCATCGTCTCCGACGCCGAATCCGATCCCGGGCATGCCTCGGCGCGGCGGCTGCTGGCGTTCTACGGCTCCACCCCGGCGTATCGGCCCGTGCTCGAGGTGCACGGCTGGGGTGTTTTGCAGCCCGAGCTCAACGCCTTGTCCAAGCAGGGGCGGTGGGCCGAGATGGGTGGGCTCATCGACGACGACGTACTGCACACCATCGCCGCGTGCGGTACGCCCGCGGACATCGCCGCCCACATCCGCGACCGCACTGCGGGCGTCGCCGATCGAGTCTGTCTGTACCAGCCCGCCCCGATCCCGGTGGAGACTCTGAGCCAGATCGTCGACGCGCTCTCCGCAGACGCGCGAACGTAGTCTCGAGCCGGGAAAGACCGCGGCAGTGGCGATCACCGTGCGGGAACTGGCCGGCGTCGCCCGGCTGGGCCTGCGTCTGGTCGCGGGCGGGTCCGCGGCGGATCGCCCGATCGCCTGGGCGCACGCGATCGAGCTGGCCGACCCGACGCCCTACCTGTCCGGCGGCGAGCTCGTGATGACCACCGGGATCAACATCGGCACCGACACCGCGGCGCAGGCCGCCTACGTGGCACGGCTCGTCTCGGCCGGCAGCGCCGCGCTCGCCGTCGACACGGGAACGACGTTGAGTGAGGTCCCCGCCGGCATCCTGGCCGCCGGAGACCGGGCGGGGTTGCCAGTGCTCGAGGTGCCGCCGTCGACGCCCTTCATCGCGATCACCAAGACGGTCACCGATGCGCTGGCCGACGACGAACTGCGCGCGGTGCAGCAGGTGGTCGACGGCCAGGAGGTGCTCGCGCGGGCGACGGTCACCGGCGGCATCCCCGGGGTGGTCGATGCGCTGGCCGAGCGGCTGGCCGCGACGGTGCTCGTGCTCGGCGCCGATCGCAGCGTGCTGGCGGCCGCGGGGCCGCAACGGACCCGGTTGCTTGCCGCGCTCACGGACAACGTGCCGTCCGTGCGGCGTGGCGCCTACGTCACCGGCGATTCCGAGGCCTTCATCACCGTGCAGAATCTCGCTGCGGCACAACCCCATCGGGCACGATTGGCGGTGCGCTCGGCCGCCCCGCTGTCCAACGCCGAGCGGTTGCTGGTGGCCCATGCCGTGTCGTTGATCTCGATCGCACTGGAGAAGCCGGCAGGTGTGGTCGAGGCCGAGCAGCGGCTGCGCAGCGCCGTGACACGCGAGCTGCTGCGCGGCTCCGGCCTTGTCGACGACGGCGTACTGCGGTACTTCGGATTCGAGCGACACGACGAGGTGGTCGTGGTGCTGCTCACCGACGTCGGGCCGATACTGACCGCGCAGCGGGATTGGGGCCGGCGACTCGCTGCCGGCCCCTACCTGATGACCCACCCGGTGACGACGACAGGTCAGGAACTCGCGATCGTGCTGCCCGCCGCGGATCGGGGACGCATCGCCGAGATCCGGTCCGGGCCGGCGCGGGACCTGGTGGGCGGGGCGAGTGGTCCGGTCGCCCTGGGCGACATCGCCATGGGACTGGAGCAGGCGCGGATCGCATGCCATGCCGGCGGGGTGCGCTTCGCCGAATATGCCGAGCTCGGACCTCTCGACGTGCTCCTGGCCGGCCGCTCCACCGCTGAATTGGCCGTGCTCGCAGCACCTTTGACACCGTTGAGCGCAGACCTGGTGGCGACGCTGGAGGCGTACCTGCGGCACAACGGCCGCCTCGAGAACGCTGCCTCCGCCACCGGCGTGCATCGCCACACGCTGCGTCACCGCCTGCGCCGTGTCAGCGACGTCCTCGACGACGACCTCGACGACGCCGACACTCGCACCCGGCTGTGGCTGGCGATCAGGGCCAGCCAGCTCCTGTCCGACCGGCCTCAGCCGCCCAGCGGGGGCGGCCCCGCGCGGTAGGTGACGGGGGTGGCCGACAGCGTGATCGGGTTGGCGACCTGCGGGGCGCCCCCGCCCGGCACGGTGACCTCGGCCTCGATGCCGAGGGAGCGGGCGTAGGCGAACGCCTCGGCGACGTCGTTGATGGGCCCGGCCGGCACGCCCGCGGCGGTCAGTTCGGTGTACCAGTGGTCGGCACCGCTGCGACGCATCTCGGCTTCGATCAACGCGCACAACATCTCTCGGTGCTGCACGCGGGCCGGGTTGGTGGCGAACCGCGGATCCTCGCCCCATTCCGCCCTGCCGAGCGTCGCGCTCAAGGCGCGGAACTGTTTGTCGTTGCCGACGGCGACTGCGATCGGCCGGTCGGCGGTCTCGAATGTCTGATACGGCGCGACGCTGGGGTGGCGATTGCCCATCATCTGCGGCACCACTCCGGCGCCGAGGTATCCCGAGGCCTGGTTCACCAGAGACGACAACAGCACCGACAGCAGATTGGTGTCCACCCGCTGGCCTTCTCCGGTGCGCGCCCGGTACGCCAGGGCCGCCAGGATGCCGCTGAGCGCGTGCAGGCCGGCGAGGACATCGACCAGCGCCACTCCGACCTTGGTGGGGTCGCCGGGCTCGGTGCCGGTGACGCTCATCAGTCCTCCGACGGCCTGCAGCAGCAGGTCGTAACCGGGCAGGTCTGCTCCGCCCGCGCGGCCGAAACCGGTGATCGAGCAGTAGATGACGTCGGGTCGCACCGCGCGGATGTCGTCGTAGCCCAGCCCGAGTTTCTCCATGGTGCCTGCGCGGAAGTTCTCGACCACGATGTCGGCCCCGCTGACCAGGTCGCGGGCCCGTTGCAGGTCGGCGGGATCGGTCAGATCCAGCGTGACCGATCGCTTGTTGCGATTCACCGCGTTGTAATACGTTGCGACGCCGGCAGAGTCGTACGGCGGTCCCCAGTGGCGGGTGTCGTCCCCGATCTGCGGCCGTTCGATCTTGATCACCTCGGCACCGAAGTCGCCGAGCATCATCGTCGCGTACGGCCCGGCCAGCACGCGGCTGAAGTCGACGACGACGATGCCGTCGAGTGCGCCCGGCGTCACGCGACCGGCCTGCCGCCGCGCAGGTACACGGTGGTGGTGTGGGTGAAGAAGTCGCGAGCGGCCGCGCCCTGCTCCTTGGGGCCGAGCCCGCTCTTCTTCGCGCCGCCGAACGGTACGTGCGGGTCGGCGCCCGCCGACTCCGAATTCACATGCAGCACGCCGACATCGATGGTCTCAACGGCCTGCAGCGCGCGGGTGAGATCCTGGGTGAACACCGCCGCAGAGAGTCCGAACTCGCTGTCGTTGGCCAGTGCAAACGCCTCATCGGCGTCGGCGGCGCGCTTGACGGCGACCACGGGTCCGAAGAGTTCCTCGGTCCACACGTCGGCGTCGCCGGCGCCCAGCTCGAGGACGGTGGGGGCGACGAAGTAGCCGTCGGCGCGGGCATCCGAGTACGGCGCGCCTCCGGTCAGCACCGTGGCACCCTGGTCTGATGCTGTGGCGATTCCTGCCGAAATATTCTGCTGGGCAGTCGAACTGATGACAGGCCCCATCTCGGTGGCATCGTCGGTGGGATCACCGACGCGCAGCGCCGCGGCTCGCTCGCACACGGCGTCGACGAATCGGTCGGCGATGCCCGCGGTGACGATCAGGCGCGATGTGGCGGTGCATTTCTGGCCGGTCGAGCGGAACGCGCCGAGCAGCACCTGCTCCAGCGCGAGATCGACGTCGGCGTCGTCGAGCACCACCGCGGCGTTCTTGCCGCCCATCTCGGCCTGCGCCGGTATCCCCCGAGCGGCCGCAGCCGCGGCGATCCGGCGCCCCACCGCCGTCGAACCGGTGAACGTGATCGCGTCGATCCCGCTGTGCCGCACCACCGCGTCACCGACCTCGGCGTCACCGACGAGCAGGTTCAGCACGCCGGCCGGCAACCCCGCAGTGGTCAACGCCTCGGCGAGGCGCAGCGCCAGCAGCGGCACGGTGCTGGCGGGCTTCCACACCACCGTGTTGCCGAACACCAGAGCGGGTGCGATCTTCCACGCCGGTATCGCGATGGGGAAGTTGAACGGGGTGATCACCGCGACCACGCCAAGCGGCTTGCGCGTCACCAGGATCTGTTCGCCGGCGCGCGGGGAGGCATAGATCTCTCCGGCCTGTCGGTCGCCCTCGTTGCCGTAGTACCGCAGGATCTGCGCTGCCCGGCGCACCTCGCCGATTCCCTCGGCTTTCGTCTTGCCTTCTTCGGCAGCCAACTCGAGGCCCCACGCCGCAGCGCGACTGTCGACGATCTCGGCGGCGGCCAGCAGGACGGCCCCACGCTGGTGCATCGGCGTCGCTGCCCACGCTGTCGCGGCCTCGTTCGCAGCGGTCACCGCGGCGTCGACGTCGGCGACGAGCGCGCCACCCCCTTCGGCCACCACGATGTCCGGCCGGGCCGGGTTGCGGCTGACGACGGTCTCGCCGTTGCCGGACACCCACTGCCCGGCGATCAGGTGCGTGATCGCAGCGGTCATGACCTGAACGCGGCGTGTCCGGTCAGCGCCTTGCCGATCGAGAGCAGATGCATCTCCGACGTGCCCTCGTAGGTGAGGACGGATTCGAGGTTGTTGGCGTGTCGCAGCGGGGAGTACTCCAGCGTGATCCCGCTGCCGCCCAGTAGCGTTCGGCATTCCCGCGCGATCGCCAGCGCTTCCCGCACGTTGTTGAGCTTGCCCAGGCTGATCTGTTCCGGCCGGACCCCGTCGCTGTCCTTGATGCGACCCAGGTGCAGGGCCAGCAGCATGCCCTTTCCGAGCTCCACCGTCATGTTGGCGAGCTTCTCCTGAGTCAGCTGATAGCTCGACAGCGGCTTGTCGAACACGTCGCGGGCCTGGGTGTAGGCGATGGCGGTTTCCAGGCAGTCGCGCGCAGCCCCGAGGGAGCCGAACACGATGCCGAAGCGCGCTTCGTTGAGGCAGGACAGCGGCGCGCCCAGGCCGTCGGCGTGGGGGAGCTGCGCCGAGGCGGGCAGCCGCACCTCGTCGAGCACCAGCTCCGAGGTCACCGACGCACGCAGCGACAGCTTGCGGTGGATGGCGTTGGCGGTGAAGCCGGGGGTGTCGGTGGGCACGAGGAAACCGCGAATGCCGTCATCGGTCTGCGCCCACACGGTCGCGACGTCGGCGAGGTTGCCGTTGGTGATCCACATCTTGGTGCCGGTCAGCACCCAGTCCGACCCGTCCCGCCTTGCCCGGGTGCGCATGCCGGCCGGGTTGGAGCCGAAGTCCGGTTCGGTCAGGCCGAAGCAGCCGACGGCCTCCCCGGTGGCGAGCCTGGGCAGCCACTCGTCCTTCTGTTCCTCGGAGCCGTAGCGGTGGATCGAGAACATCGAGAGCGAGCCCTGGACCGAGACGAAGCTGCGGAAGCCGCTGTCGCCCGCCTCGAGTTCCATGCACGCCAGCCCGTAACTGACGGCGTTCGTGCCGGCGCAGCCGTACCCGTCGAGATGCATGCCCAGCAAACCCAGCGAGCCGAACTCCTTGGCCAGTTCCTTCGGCAGGGTCGCGGACTCGAACCAGTTCTCGACCTCAGGCCGCAGCGTGGTGTCGACGAATTTGCGGACGGTCGCCGCGATCTCGCGTTCTTCGTCGTCGAGCAGGCGCGCGATGTCGAACAGCTCCAGCGGCGCGTAGGTGTTCTTCTTCGCAGCGGGTGCGGTGGTGGTCATGACGAACTCCGTCCGTTCTCGAGCTGTCCGTTCTCAGGGCTCCCACGGTAGACACCTGCGCCGCCGCGGTACATGTCCGGTGTGTACACCACGGATGCCTCATATGTACAGATTGGAGCGACACGATTGGGGCTGATCCATCGCCACGGTGTGGCCTGGGTCTCTAGAGTGGGTGGTACGCCTGCGGACCACAGGAGGTACGGGTGGAGGAATTCTCGGACGTCGTGATCATCGGTGCCGGCATCTCGGGCATCGGCGCGGCCTACCGGATCGCCGAACGCAACCCCGGGGTGCGGTACACGATCCTCGAGCGGCGCTCCCGCATCGGCGGCACATGGGACCTGTTTCGCTATCCCGGAATCCGCTCCGACAGCGACATCTTCACGCTCTCCTTCCCGTGGGAGCCGTGGACCCGGCGGGAGAACGTCGCCGACGGTGAACACATTCGGGAGTACCTGACCGACGCGGCGCGCAAGCACGGCATCGACCGGCACATCCAGTTCGACACCCACGTCACGTCTGCCGAGTGGGATTCCGGCAGCGACACCTGGACGGTGCGGGCCCAGCAGAACGGGCAGGAGCGGGTGTTCCGCGGCCGGTTCCTGTTCTGCGGCACCGGTTACTACAGCTACGACGACCCGTACCGGCCCGACATCGCCGGTCTGGACTCCTTCGGCGGGCAGGTGGTGCACCCGCAGTTCTGGCCCGAGGACCTCGACCCGACCGGGAAGCGCATGGTGGTGATCGGCAGCGGCGCCACCGCGATCAGTTTGATTCCCGCGCTCAGCGAGCGGGCCGCTCACGTCACGATGCTGCAGCGCTCACCGACCTACATGATGTCGATGGCTCGGGTCGACCCGATGGTGAACGCCATCCGCAAGGTTCTCCCGCGTCGGCTCTCCCACGCGGTGGTGCGCTTCGTGAACTCGGCCTTCCATGTGCTGTCCTACTTCATGTTCCGCAAGGCCCCCCGCTTCGGACGTTGGCTGATCCGTAACCGCACCGTGGCTGCCCTTCCGCCCGGATACGACGTCGACGTGCACTTCAAGCCGCGATACAAGCCCTGGGACCAACGGATGTGTCTGGTGCTCGACCACGACCTGTTCGAGCACATCAGCCGGGGACAGACCGAGGTCGTCACCGACACCATCGACCACGTCGACGAGACCGGCATCGTGCTGCGCTCCGGCAGGCACCTCGACGCCGACGTCATCGTCACCGCGACCGGACTACAGCTACAGGCGCTCGGTGGGATCCGGGTGCTCGTCGACGGCGACGAGATCGACCCCACGGACCGCTTCGTCTACAAGGAGTACCTGCTCGAGGATCTGCCGAACATGGCGTGGTGTATCGGCTACACGAATGCCTCGTGGACACTGCGGGCCGACATGACCGCGAAGGCCGTGGCAAAGCTGATCGCGCACATGCGAACTCACGGCTACACGCATGCCTATCCGCACCGCGGCGACACCCCGATCACCGAGAAGCCGACGTTCAATCTGGAGTCCGGCTATGTGAAGCGGGCACCGCACGCGCTGCCCCGCTCCGGCACGCACCGGCCGTGGAACGTGCGGCACAACTACGTGCTCGACGTCATCGACCACCGCTTCGACCGCATCGAGGAGTCGATGGTGTTCGGCCGCGCGGCCGTGCGCGAACCGCACCCCGCCTGAGTCTTGTCAGGGCGCGACGGAGAGCCAGTCGGCGAAGCCGGACGGGTCGTGGCGGCCCAGTGCGCCGTGCTCGAACAGGCCCCAGCCCTCGCGCTCGGTGCCGTCGGCGTCGCGGCACACAGCGCGGCCGACGTGGTCGATCACTCCGAACCCGGCCCGCCCGATGACCGCCGGGTCGGTCATGTCGTAGGTCAGTCGCTCGGTGAAGCGTTCGCCCTTCCACATTCCGTGCAGCCAGTCGGAGTCTCCGCCGTAGCCGCCGCCGACGTGGATCGGCACAGGCAGCTTCGACTCGACGTCGAAATGCAATGCGCTGCCGTCACGTCCGGTCGCCTCGATGGTGGCGCCGGTCGGGATGCGGGTGCCGGAGCGGTAGTGGATCTTCACCCGCGGCCAGCCGAGCTGTTCGACACGCCCGTCCTTCCAGATCCGTGTGCAGTCGTTGACCGAGCGGAACCCCTGCGGGTCCTCCTGGATGATGATCACGATCCCGAAGTCGTCGAAGGCCATCGGCACGTAGAGCCACCACATGCCCTCGAACGGCGGGTCGTCGGGCCGTCCCGCGGGCTCCGCCTCGCCGACGGGACGGATACCCCAGGAGCGATCCCGGGTGCCGATCCAGCGTGCGGGATCGACGGTGATGTCCTCGCCGTCGATCGAGAGCTGCCCGCTCCACGTGCCCAGCTGGGCGAAGCGCTGCGCGTCCAAGGTGACCCGGGTGCCGCGCCGCATGATGTGCGGTTGTTCCTGGACGACGTCGAACAGCCCTTCCCACGTGAGATCGGCGGCGATGCCCTCGGTCTCGTCGCAGACGATGCGTAGCTTGCGCAGTGGTTCGATGACCTCGACGCGGTAGGCGCCGACGTTCTGGTGGAGCCGGTCCTGGTCGATCGCATCGGAGAGGTGGATCGCGGTCTGGGTGTCCCCGCGCCGTACGAGGAGGAACGCGTCCTTCACGCCGAGGTTCGGGTAGTAGCCGATGCCGCTGATCACGAAGATGTCACCGGTGCGGTCGTGGGCGTTGAAATAGGACCGGTCATAGAAGTTGCGGTCCGAGGAGCCCGGCCACGCGATCGGCTGCGGCACCTGGTGTACCGGGTATTCGTCCATGGGTCCGAGCATCAGGCGTTCTCTCCCAACAGTTTTCTCAGTAGTGACGCGTGATAGAACAGCGATTCGACGTCGGTGGGCTTCTCGATCTCGCCGAAGTGGACGCGCCGCGCGCCGGTGCGCATGAACACGCAGCACCACACCACTGCGGAGTAGACGTGGAACCAGCGCAGATCGCCGATCTCGACGCCGGTCAGCTCCTGGTAGGTGGCTCTGATGTCCTCGTCGGACAGGAAATCCGGCATCCCGGGCAGGCCGGCCAGCTTGGTGAGTTCCTGGAACACCATGTGCGCGAAGGCGAGCCACGCCACGTCGAATTCGCGCGGCCCGACGGTGGCCATCTCCCAGTCCAGGACCGCGACGGGGGAGAAGTCGCGGTACATCACGTTGCCGATGCGCGAATCTCCCCACACCAGAACGGGTTCAGTGACTGCGACATCCTCGGGGAAATTCTGCTCGAGCCAGGCCAGCGCGCGCTCGACCAGCGGTGCGCGGCCGATGTCGGGCACGCTGAACTCATACCAGTTCTTCAGCCAGCCGAAGTGCCGGTGCAGTGCTGTCTCGCCGGGGGGATCGACGTCCTGCAGAAAGCCGAACGTCTGCTGCGCGTTCGGGATCGCGTGCAGCTTGGCCAGTACCGCGATGGTCTCGTCCTGCAGGCGGCGCTGCTGCGCGGGATCGGCGTCGAAGAGCCAGTTGCCCCCGAAGGTGTAGGGCATGACGTCCGGCGGCACGATCCCGTCGATGCGGTCCATCAGGAAGAACGGCCGGCCGAGCACATCGCCGGTCGGTTCGAGCCAACGCACCTGGGGCACCGGCACGTCGGTCAGCTCGCCGACCAGACGGATGACCTCGTGCTGGTGGTCGAGCCGGTAGTGCTCGAACACCGGAACGTCGGCGTCCGACGGTGCGACGCGTGCGACCCAGCGCTGGTCGACAGGGGTACCGCCCTGCATCCAGCGACCCGACAGCAGGATGGTTTCCGAGGACATGCCGTTGGCGTCGATGCCGCTGTCGACGGTGATCTCGGGCGTGGTGTTCGGCATCAGCGACGACAACCACCGCGACAGCGTGGCCGGAACGTCGGCCATGTCGCGGCTCGACCGCTGGAGTCGATCGACATCTTCGACTGCGGGGTTGTTGCCAGCGTGGTTGGGCACGAGAATGTCCTTCCCGCCGCGGATTCGAGGCCGCGGCACCCCGAATACGTTACGGTGGGTAGCGTTATGAAAGCAGACGTGCCCTCGGCTGACAAGCCCCCGAGCGCCGGACGTCCCCGCGACCCCCGCATCGACGCCGCGATTCTTCGGGCCACCGCAGACCTGCTGGTCGAAATCGGTTATCCGAACGTGACGATGGCGGCCGTGGCCGAGCGAGCGGGGACCACCAAGACTGCGCTGTACCGACGGTGGTCGAGCAAAGCAGAGCTCATCCACGAGGCTGTGTTCCCCGTGACGCCGACCGCGATCGACACCCCGCCCGGCGACATCGCCGCCGACCTGCGGGCCATGGTGGCCGCCGCACGTGACGTGTTCACCAGCCCCGTCGTCGCGGCCGCGCTGCCCGGGCTGATCTCCGACGTCTCGGCAGACCCGGCGCTGCTGGCCCGCGTCAGTGCCCGGTTCACAGATCTGTTCGACGCGGTGCGCTCACGACTTCGCGACGCCGTGGAGCGCGGCGAGGTCCGCGAGGACGTCGACCCCGACGGGTTGGTCCATCTGATCGGCGGCGCAACGATGTTGGCGATGCTGCAGTCTCCCGACTACCTGGCGAGCCCGGCGTGGGTCGACAGCACCACCTCGATCCTGCTGCACGGAGTGGCCACCTAGCAGCGTCGGCGCTCGGGGCCCATCAGGGCAGGAAACGGCCCGCCGCGTCGACCACGTCGAGCAGCGGTTGCGGCAGCGCACCGAGCAGGAACGTCACGATCGCGGTCACCGCGACGACGCCCGTCGTCAGCGCACTGGGGACCACCACCGTCGGAGCGTCGTCGGGTCGGTCGGTGAAGAACATCAACACGATCACCCGCACGTAGAAGTACGCGGCGATCGCGCTGGCGATCACACCGACGACCACCAACGGGATCGCCCCGCCTTCGCCGGCCGCCTTGAACACCGCGAACTTGCTGACGAATCCACTGGTCAGCGGGATGCCGGCGAATGCCAACAGGAACAGCGAGAACACGATGCCCACCAGTGGATACCGCTTACCCAGTCCGGCCCACCGCGCCAACGCGGTCTCCTCCTCGCCGTCGGCGTCGCGCACCAGGCTCACCACCGCGAACGCGCCGACCGTGGAAAACCCGTAGGCGAACAGATAGAACAGCGTCGCGGACAGACCCGACTCGGTGCCCGCGACGACACCGGTCAGGATGAACCCGCTGTGTGCGACCGCGGAGTACGCCAGGATGCGCTTCACGTCGTTCTGCGTGACGGCGGTGATGGTGCCCACCGCCATCGTGGCGATCGCGACCGCCCACAGCACCGGGCGCCAATCATCGTGCAGGCCGGGCAGAGCCACCGAGAACACCCGCAGCATCGCGCCGAACGCGGCCACCTTGGTGGCGGCGGCCATGAACGCCGTGATCGGTGTCGGCGCGCCCTGATACACGTCGGGAATCCAGGAATGGAACGGCACCGCACCGACTTTGAACAGCACCCCCACCAACAGCAGCGCGATCCCGACCAGCGCGAGCGACGGTGTGCCCTGATCGGCTGCCACCGCGTCGGCGATCCCCGGAAGCGACAGCGTGCCGGCATAGCCGTACAGCATCGCGGCGCCGTACAGGAAGAACGCCGACGAGAACGCGCCCAGCAGGAAGTACTTCAGCGACGATTCCTGGGACAGCAGCCGCCGGCGGCGCGCCAACCCGCACAGCAGGTACAGCGGGAGTGAGAGCACCTCCAGTGCGATGAACATGGTCAGCAGGTCGTTGGCCGCGGGGAAGAGCAGCATCCCGCCGACGGCGAACATCGTCAACGGGAAGACCTCGGTTTGGATGACACCCGCTGCGGTGGCCTGCTTCTCGGCGACACTGCCGGCGACCGCGGAGGCCTGCGGGGTGAAGGCATCCAATCCCGCGCGACCCTCGGCCCGGTCCGGCAGGGCGATACGGCGCTCACCGATGAGTAGCACGCCGAGAACAGCCACCAGCAGGATGGTGGCCTGCAGGAACAATGCCGGCTTGTCGATCGACACCGCGCCCATCACGGCGGATGAGCCGTTGCCGCCTGCGATGTCTCGGGCCACCAGCACGACCGCGACGAACGCGCCGAGTAGCGCCACCAGGCTGAGCGTAATCTGGGCGCGATACCGGTGCTGGCGCGGCAGAAGCGCTTCCAGGAGCACGCCGAGGACCGCCGCGCCGAACACGATGAGCATCGGGGCGATCAGGCTGTATTCGACTGACGGCGTGGGAAGGGTCATCGCACCGGTCCTTCCGCCGTTCGAGGTGTCGGGTCGGGTCGGTCGATCGTCGTCAGTGTGTGTGTCACCGCGGGGTCGATAACGTCCAGCGCAGGCTTGGGGTACACCCCGAGGACCAGCAGCAGCGCGATCAGCGGTGCGACGACGACGAGTTCGCGCGGTCGCAGGTCGGTGAGACGAGAGTCGCCGTGGGCCAAAGACTCCGGCGTCGGACCGGTCATCATCCGCTGATACGTCCACAGGATGTAGATCGCGGAGAGCACGAGCGCGCTGGCGGCCAGCACGCCGAACACGGGATAGCGGGTGAACGTGCCGATCAACACCAGGAATTCACTGATGAACGGTGCCAGGCCCGGCAGCGACAGCGTGGCCAGGCCGGCGACCAGGAAGGTGCCGGCCAGCACGGGCGCGACCTTCTGGACACCGCCGTAGGCGCTGATGAGGCGGGACCCCCGGCGCGACACCAGGAATCCGGCGATCAGGAACAGCGCCGCCGTCGAGATGCCGTGATTGACCATGTAGAGCGTCGATCCCGCCTGACCCTGGCTGGTCATCACGAAGATGCCCAGGATGATGAAGCCGAAGTGCGAGATGGACGTGTAGGCGATCAGCCTCATCACATCGGTCTGGCCGATCGCGACGACGGCGCCGTAGATGATCCCGATGACCGCCAGTGTGATGATGAGCGGACTGAAATAGGTGGCCGAGTCCGGGAACAGCGTGAGGCAGTACCTGATCATGCCGAACGTGCCGACCTTGTCCATGATCGCCATCATCAGCACCGCGCTCGCGGGAGTCGCCTCGACGGCTGCGTCGGGCAGCCAGCGGTGCAGGGGCCACAGCGGGGCCTTGATCGCAAACGCGAACATGAACCCGCCGAAGAGCAGGTGCATGATCATCGGGTTCATCACGAAGTCGCCGCTCGCGACCGCGGCGACGATGGCCCGCAGGTCGAAGGTGCCGGCGTCGAACGCGTCACTCGAGGCGGTCGCCACGTAGAGGCCGACGACGGCGGCCAGCATGATCAGACCGCCGAAGAGGTTGTACAACAGGAACTTCACCGCTGCCCGGCTGCGTTCACGGCCGCCGAACCCGCCGATGAGGAAGTACATCGGGATCAGCATGGCCTCGAAGAACACGTAGAACAGCAGGATGTCGAGAGAGACCAGTGAGATCAACACCATGCTCTCGACGGCCAGCGTCAGCGCGAAGTAGACGTGCACCGAGCGGCCGCCCCAGCTGATCCGATCCCCGGCGTCATTCCAGCCGGCGACGATCAGCAGCGGTACCAGCACCGCGGTCAACACGACCAGAGCCAGTGCGATGCCGTCGACACCGAGGATGTATCCGGTGCCGAAAGACGGTATCCAGCGGTAGTTCTCGACGAACTGGTACTGCTCGCCGCCGGGGTCGAAGCCGAGCGCGACGACCGCGGTGACCGCGAGGACCACCACGCTCACCGCGAGGGCGACCCACTTCGCGAGCGAGCGTGCCGCCGCGGGCAGCAGCATGACCACCACGGCGCCCACCATCGGGACCGCCCACAGGACCGTCAACCACGGTGCCGTCACCACAGGTTCACCGCCAGGATCAGGGCGACGACGAACGTCGCGCCGGCGAGCATCGACAGCGCATAGGAGCGGGCGAAACCCGTCTGCGTTCCGCGCAGGCCGTCAGAGACCCGGCTGATCGCCGCGGCCAGGCCACCGGCGGCGCCGTCGACCACCTCGTCGTCCAATTCGGTGAGCCCCCTGGTCAGTTGCGCGCCCGGCGTCATCAGCACGCGTTCGTTGAAGGCGTCGCCGTAGAGGTCGCGCCGCGCCGCGACCGTCAACGCCGAACCCTGCGGCGCCTCGTCGGGCACCGCGCGGCTGCCGTACATCCGGTAGGCGATCGCGATGCCCACCGCGACGACGGCCAGCACGACCACGGTCACCACCCACACCGGCAGCACATGGTGTGCCTCGTGCGCCCCGACGACAGGTTCCAGCCAGTGCTGCAACGTGCCACCGATCGCCAGCGCGCCGCCGGCAGCCACCGAACCGACGGCCAACAGGATCATCGGCCACGTCATCACCGCGGGCGCCTCGTGGGGATGCGACTTCTCGGCCCAGCGCTTCTCCCCGAAGAACGTCATCAGCATCACCCGCGTCATGTAGAACGCGGTGATGCCGGCGCCCAGAATCGTTGCCGCGCCGAGGAACACGCCCTTGACGCCGCCGGCGCCCAGCGCGGCCTCGATGATGCCGTCCTTGGAGAAGAACCCGGCCAGTGGCGGAATGCCGATGATCGCGAGGTAGCCCAGCCCGAACGTCACGAACGTGACCGGAAGGGCCTTGCGCAGACCGCCGTAGCGGCGCATGTTCACCTCGTCGTCCATCGCGTGCATCACCGAACCGGCGCCGAGGAACAGGCCGGCCTTGAAGAAGCCGTGGGTGAGCAGGTGCATGATCGCGAACGCATAGCCGGCCGGGCCGAGGCCGGCAGCCAGCACCATGTAGCCGATCTGGCTCATCGTCGATGCGGCCAAGGCCTTCTTGATGTCGTCCTTGGCGCACCCGATGATCGCACCGAACAACAGGGTGACCGCGCCGACGACCACCACCGCGGTCTGTGCGTGCGGCGCGAGGTCGTAGACCGGCGCGGACCGCACGATCAGGTACACACCGGCGGTGACCATGGTGGCGGCGTGGATCAGCGCCGACACCGGGGTGGGCCCCTCCATCGCATCGCCGAGCCACGACTGCAGCGGCACCTGCGCCGACTTGCCGCACGCGGCGAGCAGCAGCATCAGGCCGATCGCCGTCAACGTCCCCTCGCCCAGTTGCGGTGCGGCGCTGAACACGGCCTCGAACGACACGGCGCCCAGCGCCGAGAACATGACCATCAGCGCCACGGCCAGGCCGATGTCACCGACCCGGTTGACGACGAACGCCTTCTTGGCCGCCGTGGCGGCCGAGGGCTTGTGCGACCAGAAGCCGATGAGCAGATAGGACGCCAGACCCACGCCCTCCCAGCCCATGTAGAGGCCGAGATAGTTGTCGGCCAACACCAACAGCAGCATCGCCGACAGGAACAGGTTGAGGTAGGCGAAAAAGCGGCGGCGGTCCGGGTCGTGGGACATGTACCCGATCGAATAGATGTGGATCAGCGATCCCACGCCGGTGATCAACAGCGCAAAGCACATCGACAATTGGTCGAGCTGCAGACCGAAGTCCACGTGCAAGGCGCCCACCGGCACCCAGCTGAACAGCGTCTCGTGCACGGCCCGTTGCTCCGCCTCGCGGCTCACCATCGCGACGAACATCGCTGCCGCGCAGGCGAACGACGCCAGCGCGGCGACCGTACCCAGCAGATGGCCCCACCGGTCGGTGCGGCGGCCGCCCAGCAACAGCACGGCCGCGCCGCCCAACGGCAGGGCGATGAGCAGCCACACGGGAAGGTTCATCAGTTCCTCAGCAGGCTGGCGTCGTCCACATTTGCTGAGCGCCGCGTCCGGAAGATGGTCATGATGATCGCCAACCCGATCACGACCTCACAGGCCGCGACGACCATCGTGAAGAATGCGACGACCTGTCCGTCGAGGGTGCCGTGCATCCGGGAGAACGCGACGAACGCCAGGTTGCCGGCGTTGAGCATCAGCTCGATGCACATGAACATGACGATGGCATTGCGGCGCAACAGGACTCCGGCGGCACCGATGGTAAACAGCAGTGCCGACAGGTACAGGTAGTACTCGGGATTCATCGCAGCTCCCGGTGTCCGTTTGTGGAGTCGGCCGGACGGTCATCGCCGGGCACGGGGCGTATCTGCAGGATCGCACTCACCGACAGTTCCGAACCGCGTCCGTCCGGCAGTCGCGCGGGGACGTCGACGGCGTTGTGGCGGGCGTACACGCCGGGATTGGGCAGCGTGGTGGGATGACCACCCGGCGCGAACCGCTCGATCGCGAGCTCCCGCTGGGTCTTCCGGCGCTCGAACCGCTCGCGGTGGGCGAGCACCATCGCGCCCAGTGCAGCCGTGATCAGCAGGGCACCGGTCAGCTCGAACGCCCACAGGTATTTCGTGAACAGCAGGACCGCCAGACCTTCGACGTTGCCTTCGGAAGCGAGGCTCGCCGAGCGACCCGAGGATGGAGCATTGGCCTGTGCCAGACCGGTGAACCCGTTCGTCGACACGGTGCCGATCCCGGCGATGAGCAGCACGCCGAAACCGATACCGACCACGATCGCCGAGACACGTTGGCCGCGCAGCGTTTCCACCAGTGACTCCGAGGAATCCACGCCGATCAGCATCAGCACGAACAGGAACAGCATCATCACCGCGCCCGTGTACACCACCACCTGCACGACGCCGAGGAACGGGGCGTCCTGCGCGATGTAGAGCACCGCCAGCGCGATCATCGTCACGGCCAGCGAGATCGCCGAATACACCGCCTTCGGCGCCGATACGACGCCCAACGCACCGATCACCGCGACCGCGCCGAGAACCCAGAACAGCACCGCCTCACCCATGGGTCACCGCGCATCCAGCGGATTCACGGTGCCGTCGATACGGCCCAGGTAGTAGTCGTCGTCGGTGCTCCCCGGAGCCATGGCGTGCGGCGGCGCCTCCATACCCTCGCTCAGTGGGGCGAGGAGCTTGTCCTTGCCGTAGATCAGATCGGACCGGTTGTCGTCGGCCAGCTCGTAATCGTTGGTCATGGTCAGCGCGCGGGTCGGGCACGCCTCGATGCACAGCCCGCAGCCGATGCACCGTAGATAGTTGATCTGATAGACCCGGCCGTACCGCTCGCCGGGGGAGAATCGTTCCGCCTCGGTGTTGTCGGCGCCTTCGACGAAGATGGCGTCGGCCGGGCAGGCCCAGGCGCACAACTCACACCCGATGCACTTCTCGAGACCGTCGGGATACCGGTTGAGTTGGTGCCGGCCGTGGTAACGCTTCGCGACGGGTCCGGGCTTCTCCGGATACTCCTCGGTGACAGGCTTTTTGAACATCGACCCGAAGGTGACGGCGAATCCTGCGACCGCGTCGAGGAACTTAGGCATCGGCACGCTCCTTCTGGGGTATCGGGGGCACCGGGAAGGCGCCGGACACCGCCGGGGGGACTGTGGTGGGGGAGGCCGCTTCCCGGCGCGCACGCCGCGAACGCCACGCGAACGTCCCCAGCGCCGCGAGCACGACCGCGGCAAGACCGATCAGCGCGGTCACCCACGTCGGCAGACCTTCGTCGCCGAGGGACCGGGTGACGGCGACGACCATGATCCACGCCAGGGACACCGGGATCAGGAGCTTCCAGCCCAACGCCATGAACTGGTCGTAGCGAAGCCGGGGCAGGGTCGCGCGCAGCCACATGAACACGAACAGGAACACCCAGACCTTGGCGGTGAACCACAGCAGCGGCCACCAGCCGTGGTTGGCGCCGTCCCACAGGCTCACCGGCCACGGCGCGTGCCACCCGCCGAGGAACAGCGTGGTGGCCAACGCCGACACGGTGGTCATGTTGACGTACTCGGCGAGCATGAACATCGCGAACTTCAGCGACGAGTACTCGGTGTGGAAGCCGCCGACGAGTTCGCCCTCGGCTTCGGGCAGATCGAAAGGCGCCCGGTTGGTTTCACCCACCATCGAGGTCAGGTACACCAGGAACGACGGCAGCAGCAGGAACACGAACCAGGTGTTCTCCTGGGCGGCAACGATGCCCGAGGTCGACATGGTGCCCGAGTAGATGAACACCGCTGCGAACGACAGCGCCATCGCGATCTCGTAGGAGACCACCTGCGCCGACGACCTCAGGCCGCCCAGCAGCGGATACACCGAGCCGGATGCCCAGCCCGCGAGCACGATCCCGTACACCCCGATCGAGGTGACAGCCAGGATGTAGAGCACGGCCACCGGCAGATCGGTCAACTGCAGGGCGGTGCGGTGCCCGAACACCGAGATCTCCCCGCCCATGGGGATCACGGCGAAAGCCATGAACGCGGGGATCACCGAGATGACCGGGGCGGCGAGGTAGATCCACTTGTCCACCCCGGCGGGGATGAGGCCCTCCTTGAGCGCGAGCTTGACCCCGTCGGCCAGCGACTGCAGCAACCCCCACGGGCCCACCCGATTCGGACCCAGCCGCATCTGCATGCGGCCCAGGATCTTTCGTTCCAGCAGGATCGCGACGAGCACCGTCAGCAGCAGGAACACGAAGATGCCCAGCGCTTTGGCGAGGATCAGCCACCACGGATCGTGGCCGAAGAGTGTGGGATCGGGATATGTCACGGCTGCCCCCGCCCGATCGTCACCACAGCGCCCGATGTGACGCCCAGGCTCGCGTGCACCGTCGACCCCGGCGAGTTCGTCGGCACCCAGACCACCCGGTCGGCCATCTCGGTCACCGCCAGTGGCAGCGTGATGGAGCCCCGCTCGGTGGACAGCGTCACCGGATCGCCGGGTTCGGCGTCGATCTCGGCGGCGGTCGCCGCCGACATCCGTGCCACCGCTGCGTGTGCGGTTCCCGCGAGGTGCGGTTCACCGTCCTGCAACCGGCCCCGGTCGAGCAGGAGCCGCCAGGTCGCCAGGATCGCCTGACCGGCAGCCGGCTCGGATGTCTGGGAACCGGGCAGGTCGATGCCGTCCCGTGTTCCCGACCACAGACCCACGCGGGCCCTATCTTCGGCAAGGGCTGTCGCCGAGGAGGTGCCGAGGTCGATGCCGAGCTCGTCGGCGAGGAAGCCGAGGACCCGGAAGTCGGACAGCGCGTTGGTGTGCAGGGACGGTTCGAACGGCCGAATTCGGCCCTCCCAGTTGACGAACGAGCCGGCCTTCTCCACCACCGGAGCGACGGGGAACACCACGTCGGCGCGATCGGTCACGGCGCTCTGCCGCAGCTCCAGGCTCACGACGAACGGCGCCGCGTCGAGTGCGGCGCGCGCCGCCGCGGGATCAGGCAGGTCGTCGAGGTCGACACCGCCGACCAGCAGCGCCTGCAGCTCACCGGTGGCGGCGGCCGCGAGGATGCCGGCGGTGTCGCGTCCCGGATTCGTGGGCAGCGCGTCGACGTGCCATTCCTGAGCCATCGCCGCGCGGGCGGCGTCGTCACGCACCGGGCGGCCGCCGGGCAGCAGGGTAGGCAGGACTCCGGCGTCCACAGCGCCCCGGTCTCCGGCCCGGCGCGGCACCCATGCCAGCCGCGCCCCGGTGCTCGCCGCCAGTCGCGCGGCCGCGGACAACGCTCCGGGTGCGGAGGCGAGCCGTTCCCCGACGAGGATCAGCGCTCCCGGCATCGCGAGCAGGGCGTTGTCGGCCAGCTCGTCGATCGCCGCGGCCTCTGCGCCGGGAACGGCGGACACCAACTCGCCGGACAGCTTGCGCAGTCCGCGCGAGGCGAACGGCGCCACCGACAGCACCTGGAGTCCGCGCTTGCGCACCGCTTTGCGCAGCCGCAGGAACATGATCGGCGACTCGTCTTCGGGTTCGAAGCCGGCGAGCAGTACAGCCGGCGCGTTCTCCAGATCCGAGTATGTGACGTCCATCGGCAGGCCCGCCACGTGCGCGCCGAGGAACGCCGTCTCCTCGGCGCTGTGCGGACGGACACGGAAATCTATGTCGTTGCTGCCCAACACGATCCGAGTGAACTTCGAGTAGGCGTAGGCATCCTCGGCGGTGCAGCGGCCGCCGACGAGCACCCCGGCGCGACCCGCTGCCGCAGCGAGGCGCCCGGCCGCGACGCTCAATGCCTCGGACCACGACGCGGGACGCAGCACGTCGTCCTCGCGCAGCAGCGGGGTGGTGATGCGATCGCCCGCCGTGGCGTAGGCGAACGCCCAGCGGCCCTTGTCGCAGTTCCACTCTTCGTTGACCTCAGGGTCGTCACCGGCGAGACGGCGCAGGACCTTTCCGCGGCGATGGTCGGTGCGTTGCGCGCAGCCCGAGGCGCAGTGCTCGCACACGCTCGGGCTGGACACCAGGTCGAACGGCCGCGCGCGAAACCGGTAGGCCGTGCCCGTCAGTGCGCCGACGGGGCAGATCTGCACGGTGTTCCCCGAGAAATACGACTGGAACGGCTCACCGGTCGCGATGCCGACCTGCTGGCTCGCCCCGCGTTCGAGCAGGTCGATGAACCGGTCACCGGCGATCTGATCGGAGAACCGGGTGCAGCGCGCGCAGAGCACACACCGCTCGCGATCGAGGAGCACCTCCGACGAGATCGCGATCGGCTTGGGGAACGTGCGCTTGGTGCCTTCGAAGCGGGTTTCGCTGCGGCCGTGCGCCATCGCCTGGTTCTGCAGCGGGCACTCGCCACCCTTGTCGCAGATCGGGCAGTCCAGCGGGTGATTGATCAGCAGCAGTTCCATCACCCCGTGCTGCGCTTTGTCGGCGGCTTCGGAGGTGAGCTGGGTGCGCACCACCATGTCGGGCGAGACGGTCGTGGTGCACGACGCCAACGGCTTTCGTTGTCCTTCGACCTCCACCAGGCACTGCCGGCATGCGCCGACGGGATCGAGGAGCGGATGGTCGCAGAAGCGGGGGATCTGCACGCCCATCAGCTCGGCGGCGCGGATCACCAACGTGCCCTTGGGGACGCTGACCTCGGTGCCGTCGATGGTCAGCGTGACCATCTCGACTGCCGGGGCGTCGTGACTGTGCTCAGCCAGCGTCATGCGTGCCCCTCTCTTCCGGCGAGCAGACGCGAACTCGAGCAGTTTCGCGGCGTGTCCACTCGAGTTTGTGTCTGCTCGCGGAAAAACTCAGCCTCACGCGCCTACTCCTTCCGGGGCCGCCAGCATCGACGCGTACGGGTCGAACGGGCACCCGGCTCCGCCCAGATGAGCCTCGTATTCGCCGCGGAAGTACTTGAGTGAAGACAGGATCGGGCTCGCCGCGCCGTCGCCGAGGGCGCAGAACGACTTGCCGAAGATGTTGTCGGAGATGTCGAGCAGCTTGTCGAGATCCTCTTCGGTGCCGCGCCCCGCCTCCAGCCGCTCGTAGATCTGCGCCAGCCAGTAGGTGCCCTCCCGGCACGGTGTGCACTTGCCGCACGACTCGTGCGCGTAGAACTGCGTCCAGCGCCGCACCGCGCGCACCACACACGTCGTCTCGTCGAAGATCTGCAGAGCCTTGGTGCCCAGCATCGACCCGACACCTGCCATCCCCTCGTAATCGAGAGGCACGTCGAGGTGTTCGGCGGTCAACAGCGGCGTCGACGACCCGCCCGGAGTCCAGAACTTCAGCTCGTGACCGGCGCGCACCCCGCCGGCGTAATCGAGCAGCTCGCGCAGCGTGATGCCCAGCGGCGCCTCGTACTGGCCCGGCGTCGTGACATGGCCCGACAGCGAGTACAGCGTGAAACCGGGCGACTTCTCCGAGCCCATCGACCGGAACCAGTCCACCCCGTTGCGCAGGATCGGCGGCACGCTGGCGATCGACTCGACATTGTTGACCACCGTCGGGCAGGCGTACAGACCGGCCACGGCGGGGAACGGCGGCCGCAGCCGCGGCTGCCCCCGCCGCCCCTCCAGCGAGTCCAGCAGCGCGGTCTCCTCGCCGCAGATGTAGGCGCCCGCGCCGGCGTGCACCACGAGCTCCAGATCGAAGCCGGACCCGCCGATGTCGGTGCCCAGATACCCGGCGCCGTACGCCTCCGCGACCGCGGCCTGCAGCCGCCGCAACACCGGGACCACCTCGCCGCGCAGATAGATGAATGCGTGGTGGGCACGGATCGCATACGCCGCGATGATGGCGCCCTCGACCAGGAAGTGCGGCGTGGTCAGCAGCAGCGGCATGTCTTTGCAGGTGCCGGGTTCCGACTCGTCGGCGTTGATCACCAGGTAGTGCGGCTTGGCCGCCGCGCCCTCACCCCCTTGGGGGATGAACGACCACTTCGTGCCCGTCGGGAAGCCCGCGCCCCCGCGTCCGCGCAGCCCAGAATCCTTGACCAGGGTGATGACGTCGTCGGGTCCCATCGCCAACGCCTTGCCGAGCGCTTCGTAGCCACCGTGCCGGCGGTAGGTGTCCATGGTCCAGGGCTGCGGTTCGTCCCAGAAGCTGCTGAAAACGGGCGTCAGTGGGGTCATGAGGCGTCCGTCGCGGTGGGATCGGTGTCAGCGGTCTGCCCGCGTGCGGGTACCTCGGCCGACGGGGCGGGCGCCGGCTGGTCTTTCACGGACTCGGTGGCTTCGGCCTGGTCGTGGCCGGGTGCGTCGGAGGTGCTGTCGCTGGCGGGCGCGTCGGCATCCGGCGCGCTCATCCCGCGTTCGCGGGCGATCCGCAGGCCGGCCAATGTCGCGGGCCCCGGGCCCGCGGTGTCGGTGCCGATGGAATCATCAACGCCGGCAAGCGTTCTCGCGGTCTCGCGGAACGTGCACAGCGACTCGCTGCGCGACGGTGTCGGCGCCTGACCGGCCTGCAAGGCGTCCACCAGATCGCGCGCCGACGACGGGGTCTGGTTGTCGAAGAACTCCCAGTTCACCATCACCACCGGCGCGTAGTCGCAGGCCGCGTTGCACTCGACGTGCTCCAACGTGATCCGGCCGTCCGGCGTGCTCTGCCCGGCGAGGATTCCCAGGCGCTCCTGCAGTGTGTCGAGGATCGCGTCCCCGCCCATCACTGCGCACAGTGTGTTCGTACACACTCCCACCAGATAGTCTCCGGTGGGAGTGCGGCGGTACATCGAATAGAACGTCGCGACAGCCGTCACCTCGGCCGGCGTCAAGCTCAAGTGCTCTGCGCAGAAAGCGATTCCGGCGGGAGTCAGATAGCCGTCCTCGGCCTGCACCAGATGCAGCAGCGGCAGCAGCGCCGACCGCGCGTAGGGGTAACGGCCGACGATTCCGGTGGCGTCGCGCGTCAACCGCTCCGTCACGTCGGCCGGATACGTGGCCGGCCCGTGGATCGGCGGGCCCGGTTCGTCGGGACGCTGGCCGAGTTCGAGAAATACGCTCATGACTACCTGTCCACCCCGCCCATCACCGGATCGATCGACGCCACCGCCGCGATCGCGTCGGCGACCATGCCGCCCTCGCACATCGCCGCCACGGCCTGCAGATTCGTGAACGATGGATCGCGGTAGTGCACGCGGTACGGGCGCGTCCCGCCGTCGGAGACCATGTGCACGCCGAGTTCCCCGCGCGGGGATTCGACGGCGGTGTACACCTGCCCGGCGGGCACGCGGAACCCTTCGGTGACGATCTTGAAGTGATGGATCAGGCCCTCCATCGACCGCCCCATGATCTTGGCGACGTGCTCACCGGAATTGCCCAGACCATCCGGACCCACCTTCAGGTCGGCGGGCCACGCGAGCTTCTTGTCGTCGATCATCACCGGCGCCCCCGCGAGTCCCTCGAGACGCTCGACGCACTGCTCGACGATCTTGATAGACTCGCGCATCTCCTTGACCCGAATCAGGTAGCGCCCGTAGGAGTCACAGCGATCGTCGGTGATGACGTCGAAGTCGTACGTCTCGTACCCGCAGTACGGCTGCGTCTTGCGCAGATCGTGGGGGAGGCCCGTCGAGCGCAGCACCGGGCCGGTGATGCCCAACGCCATGCATCCGGTCAGGTCCAGATAGCCGACCCCGACGGTCCGCGCCTTCCAGATGTAGTTCTCGTTGAGGAGATTCTCCAGGTCGCGCAGACGTTCGGGCAGCAGCGTCAACAGCTCGTGTAGCTGCGGCATGGCCTCGTCGGGCAGATCGACCGCCACACCACCGGGGCGGATGTAGGCGTTGTTCATTCGCAGGCCGGTGATCGTCTCGAACACCGACAGGATCAGTTCTCGCTCGCGGAAGCCGAGGAACATCGCCGTCATCGCGCCCAATTCCATGCCGCCGGTGGCCAGGGCGACCAGGTGGCTGGAGATCCGGTTGAGCTCCATCATCATCACCCGGATGACCGACGCCCTCTCGGGAATCGCGTCGGTGACGTCGAGCAGCTTCTCCACGCCCAGGCAGTACACCGTCTCGTTGAAGAACGGTGAGAGATAGTCCATCCGGGTGACGAACGTGACTCCCTGTGTCCAGGTGCGGAATTCGAGGTTCTTCTCGATGCCGGTGTGCAGATAGCCGATGCCGCACCGGGCCTCGACGATCGTCTCGCCTTCGATCTCGAGGATCAGGCGAAGCACGCCGTGCGTCGACGGGTGCTGCGGGCCCATGTTGACGACGATCCGCTCACCGGCGTGCTCGGCGGCGTTCTCGCGGGCGGCGGTGACGACCTGGTCCCAGTCCTGGCCGCCGACGACGACCACCCTCTCCGGGCGGTGCGCTGAGGTGGTCATCAGTTGTAGGACCTCCGCTGATCGGGCGGGGGGATCTGGGCGCCGTGGTACTCCACCGGCACGCCGCCGAGCGGATAGTCCTTGCGCTGCGGATGCCCGACCCAGTCGTCGGGCATCTCGATCCTGGTCAGCGCGGGATGCCCGTCGAAGATGATGCCGAAGAAGTCGTAGGTCTCGCGTTCGTGCCAGTCGGTGGTCGGATAGACCGAGAACAACGACGGGATGTGTGGATCATCGTCGGGCGCAGCCACTTCCACGCGAACGCGGCGATTGTGGGTGATCGACATCAGCGGGTAGACCGCATGCAGCTCCCGCCCCGTGTCGTCGGGATAGTGCACTCCGCTGACCCCGAGACACAGTTCGAAGCGCAGTGCGGAGTCGTCACGCAGCGCCTGCGCGACCGCGACCAGTCTCTCGCGGTGCACCTCGAGAGTGAGTTCATCGCGATACACGATGACCCTCTCGATCGCCTCGGCTGTCGTGTCGTCGCCGAGCGCGGCGCTCAGTGCGTCGACGATGTCGTCGAAGTAGCCGCCGTAGGGCCGCGGCGTGCTCCCGGGCAGCGCCACCGGCCGGATCAACCGACCGTAGCCGGAGGTGTCGCCGCTGCCCGTGGCGCCGAACATGCCGCGCCGCACGCCGATCACCTCGGGGCCGGTCCCCTCGGTGCCCGTCATGATCGTCTGTTCTTCGCGCAAGCGCTCATCACCTCAACAAGCCCTTCAGCTCGATCGTCGGCCGCACGGCGAGCGCGGCCTCTTCGGCCGCTCTAATGGCCTCCTCGCGATTGACGCCGAGGGGCATCTGCTGAATCTTGTCGTGCAGCTTGAGGATCGCGTGCAACAGCATCTCCGGTCGGGGCGGGCACCCGGGCAGGTAGATGTCGACCGGCACGACGTGGTCGACGCCCTGCACCACCGCGTAGTTGTTGAACATCCCACCCGAGGACGCACACACACCCATGGCCAGCACCCATTTCGGCTCGGCCATCTGGTCGTAGATCTGGCGCAGCACCGGGGCCATCTTCTGGCTGACTCGCCCCGCGACGATCATCAGATCGGCCTGCCGCGGCGTCGCGGAGAACCGTTCCATGCCGAAGCGGGAGATGTCGAACCGCGGTCCCGCCGTCGCCATCATCTCGATGGCGCAGCAGGCCAGGCCGAATGTGGCCGGCCACAGGGAGCCCTTGCGCACGTACCCCGCGACTACCTCCACCGTGGAGAGCAGGATGCCGCCGGGCAACCGTTCCTCTAGTCCCATTGCAGGCCTCCTCTGCGCCACACGTAGGCGTAGGCGACGAAGACGATCACCATGAACAGCAGCATCTCGACCAGCGCGAACATCCCGAGACTGTCGAATGCGACGGCCCACGGGTACAGGAACACGATCTCGATGTCGAAGACGATGAACAGCATCGCGGTCAGGTAGTAGCGAATGGGGAACCGCTGACCCGTGGCCGCCGCCGCGGGATCGTCGGCGTCCATCGGCTCGATGCCGCACTCGTAGGCCTCGAGCTTGGCGCGGTTGTACCGCCGCGGACCGATGAGGACCGCGATGCCCACCGAACCGATGGCGAACACGGCAGCTATCGCACCAAGCACCAGGATCGGCGTATACAGGCTCATGCTGCGTAAGAGCTCCTCGCGGGCTGTCGATGTGAGCTTTCCCACACCCTAACCCCGATAGCGATCTACGCCACACATTTTGATGAGTATCGCTAAAGGAGTATCAGCGCGCTGTGGCAACGTCCCGAAAATGCAAGCGTGACAGCGCGTTAACGTGCCGCTGGCGTCACTGACGGGGCCGTAAAAGCGACACGACGGCGTCGCCCAGCCGGATCGGATCGATCGGGTGGGGGACCGCGGCCTCGGCGCGCGACCAGGTGGCGAGCCAGGCGTCGTCCGGCCGGCCGGTCAGGACCAGCACCGGCGGGCAGTCCGTGACTTCGTCCTTGAGTTGCTTGGCGATGCCCATGCCGCCGACCGGGCTGGCTTCTCCGTCGAGGATCGCCAGATCGAATCCACCGGCGTCCATCTGCCTAATCACCATCGGCCCGGTGGCCACCTCGAGGTAGCTGAGTTCGGGCAGCTCGGGGTGCACTCGCTTGCCCAGTGCGAGCCGCACCTGCTCCCGCGTCCTCGGGTTGTCGCTGTAGACGAGCACACGCAAGGTGACCGGGTCGGGCTGTGACGAGGGCAGCGCCATGGCCGCGATGGTAGCCGCGGCGCCCGCCTCCGCGATGCTGTTCGGCTCCGGTGTCTCGACCTCGAGCGTTGTTCAGCTTCCGTACTGGCCAGATGGACCGGACGCCCCCAGTCGGCCAGTTCGAGAATTTCTACAGCAGCCGGACCCCGCCGTGGGTCATCGACGAACCCCCACCTGCGGTGGTCGCGCTCGCCGACGCCGACCGGCAGCGCTACGTCCGCAGCCTCGGCCGCGTCACCCGGTCCGGTGCCCTCGTGCACGTCCTGGCCCTCTCGGCGAGGTGATCGGCACCCGCGCCGTCGAGCCCGCCCATCTTCTACGGGTGCGTCGCGTCTGAGTGGTCCTCAGCCGTCCGCGTAGCCCGGGTGATCGATCGACAACCGGTGCGCCACCAGAAGTCGCAGGCAGGCCATCACGTCGTCGGCGCGCCCGTCGAGGTCGCCGGCGCGGATCGACTCGGTCAGCTCCGCCTCGTCGACGACTCCCAGCTCGGCGAGCGCATCGTGAACCGAAGACGGCGCAGCGCAGAGCAATTCGCGTTCGACGATGCGCAGAGCGTTGGCCGCCACCCGGGCGTGGAAGCCGACCTGGCCATCGCAGGCCGCCCGGACGTCGGTCTCCAAGAACATCGCGACGGCGGCGACCAGCTCGGCGGCAGTGGGATGCGTGGTCATGCCGGACCCCCGCCGGAGAGCAGATCGAGCAGGTCCCATTCGGTTTCGCTGACCCGCCGACCGATCGCAGCGAGCTCGACCGACGGCGTCTCTCCGGACAGGTGGCGATCGGCCTGATGGCGGCAGATGACTCCCCATCGCAGCGTGGCCACCGTCAGCCACCAGCGCAGGGCGGAGCGGTCGACGTGGATGCCCGCGGCGTCCTCGTACGATCGCACGAACGACTCGACACTGCCCAGCCCGCCCGCGCCGAGCGTGGCCGGGGCACCGAAACGCCATGCGCGGATGCAGAACCAGGCCAGATCCTCGTACACCTCGCCGAGATGCGTGAGCTCCCAGTCGAGGACGGCCGCCAGGCCGCTGTCGTCCACGATCAGGTTCCCCATCCGGAAGTCGCCATGCACCAACCGCATCGGTGACGGCGCCGGTCGCTGCTCGGCGAGCCGGCGGAACGTCCACTCGAATGTGGCAGTGGTGTCGCCGATGTCGTCGAGCCGGGCACGCCAATCGGCCAGATCGTCGGGTGCGCTGACCTCGACACCGGAGGTGTCGGCCCGGTGGATCGCAGCCAGCGCCTCGGCACACTGACGCAACAGTCGGGCCCGTCCGGCGTCGTCGAGTCCGCGGAAAATGCGCCGCACGATCGTCTCGCCGGGCACCGCGTCGCAGATCAGGTACGGGCTGCCCACGTCGGCCGCGGAATCGCTGGCGGTGAGGATGTGCGGCACCGGGGCGCCGGCGGCCGCGGCACGCTGCTGCACCTGCGCCTCCAGTTCCATGCCGGCGTGGATGTCGTCGGGAGGGCCGGTACGCAGGATCAGAGCCCGACGGGTATCGCTCACCGCGTCGAACGCCCACGTCGTGCGGCTGGCGCCCCCGGTGAGTCGCGTCAGATTGTCGATCGCGACGTCGCCGAGCAGCGGGGTCAGCACCGCCCGCAGTTGGTCGGGCAGGCTCATCTGCGACCGAACCCGAAGAGGCGCTGGGCGACACGACGGATCTGGATCTCCTCCGCGCCCTCGGTGATGCGGTACCGCCGGTGGTGGCGGTAGATGTGCTCGAACGGTTCGTGCCTGCTGTACCCGACGCCGCCGTGTACCTGCATCGCGCGGTCGGCGGCCTCGCACACCAGGCGGTTGGCGCGGTAGTTGGCCATCGAGACCTTGTCGGAGACCTCCATGTGGTGGTTGGCGTCGAGCTGGCTGGCGGCGTAGTACACCAGCAGCCGCACCATCTGGGCCTCGGTCTGCAATTCCACCAACGGCCACTGCACCGCCTGGTTGACCGCCAGGGGTTTGCCGAACACCGACCGCTCGTTGGCGTAACCGACCGCGCGGTCGATGCAGTACTGGCCGGCGCCCAGGCTGCTGGCCGCCTGCCGAATCCTGTTCTCGTGCAAGAAGGTCTGCCCGACATCGAGGCCACGGCCCACCTCGCCGAGCACGGCTTCGGCGGGTACCCGGACGTTGTCGAGGACGACCTCGCCGTGATCGGTGGGCATGTTGAACGTCCACCAGTAGTAGGGCACGGTGAAGCCGGGCGAGTCGGTCGGAACCAGGAACGCGGTGATACCACGCGCCTGCCCGGGCTCGCCGGAGGTGCGCGCGAAGATCAGATCATGGGTGGCCCGGTGCACACCGGTGTTCCAGCGCTTGGCGCCGTTGATGACCCAGTCGTCCCCGTCGCGCACCGCGGTCGTCTCCAGCCACGTGGCGTCGGAGCCGTGGTTCGGTTCGGTCAGCCCGAAGGCCATCGACCGTTCGCCGGTGATCAGCGCCTCGGTCCATGCGGTTTTCTGCTCGTCGGTGCCGAACCGGTCCATCATGATGACCTGAGGGAAATTTCCGACGATGGACGACTCGTCCTGCAGGTCGTTGTGCAGCCCGAGACCTTTGTGGGCCAGGTGTTCCCGGATGACGGCCATGTCGATGTTGCTGCCGTCGCGCCCACCGAATCGCGACGGTAGACCGTAACGCAACCACCCTGCCGCGTCGGCGCGTCGGCGCATCTCGGTGAGGAGGTCCTCCCAGTCGCGGCGCGGCACCCCGCCGTTGTCCCAGTCGGTGCGCGCGTACTCGCGCCGGTGGTCGAAATACTGGATGTGCTCGCGCTCGAGCGGCTTGATCTCGGCCTCGATGAACGCGTCCATCTCGGCCAGCAGCCCCGGAAGGTGTTCGGGGAGGCTGAAATCCACGGTGATCTCCTTGCTGGTCGACTGTCAGTGTCCGTACAGCGTCTTCTTCCAGATGCGCGACAGCGTGCCGATGGCGTCGTCGTCGCTCATCGTGATCCCGATGCTCGCGCCGGTGTCGCCGGCGAAGACCGTCGTGAAGTTCTCGAACAGCAGCGCAATCGCCGCCGCGGTGTGCTCGGGATCCAGATCGCCCGCGAAACCCTGATCCTGGGCGCGCCGTACGGACGCTGCGACGATGTCGATGCCGAAGCGGCGGAACCCGTTCTGCAACGCGGCGAATCGCGGCTGAGTGGCCGCGAGTTGTGCGACGGCGATCATGATGCCGATGTTCTGGGTGAACATCGTCCAGTAACCGGTGACGACGGCGGTGAAGAACGCCTCGTCGTCGGGGGACTCGGGAAGCGGGACAATCAAACCCGACGGCGTCACCACCTCGTGGAGGAAGGAGTCGGCGAGATCGGCCAGCAGGTCTTCTTTGTCGGCGAAGTACCGGTAGAACGCCGCGGGGGACCGGCCGGCTGCCGAGGTGATGTCACCCAGCGTGGTGCCGTGAAAACCACGTTCGGCGAACAGCTTCCGTGCTGCCTGCTCGAGCGCCAGGCGGGTCTGGCGTCCCTTGGCGCTCAAGTCCGACGGGCTGGGCGGCACGCGATCAGCCCAGGATCCGGTCGCCGGCGCGCAGCAGCGCGCTGGGGAGCTCATGACCGACTGCGTCCCGGGCGACCCGGGCGGCGTCGAGCGCCCTGTCGAGGTCGACGTCGACACCGATGCCGCAGTCCCGCAGCAGGTACACCAGGTCTTCGGTGGCGATGTTGCCGCTGGCGCCGGGGGCGAACGGGCAGCCACCCAATCCGCCGACCGAAGCATCCAGCCGCGTCACGCCGGCCTGGATCGCGGCGTAGGCACTGGCCAGCCCCGCGCCGCGGGTGTTGTGGAAGTGCGCGCCCAACGGCAGATCGCCTATCAGGGGGCGAAGCAGCGCGACGAGTTCTGTGACCCGGCGCGGGGTCGCTGTCCCGATCGTGTCGGCGATGGCCAGCCGGTCCGCACCGGCATCCACGGCCGCGGTCACCACGTCGATCACCCGATTCGCCGGCGTCGGCCCGTCGAACGGACAGTCCCACGCAGTCGCGACGATGACCTCCACCCGGGCGCCGGCGTCATGGGCGATCGTCACGATGTCCGGGATCACCGCAGCCGCCTCCGCCGACGTGCGGCCGACATTGGCGCGGCTGTGTCCGTCGGCGGCCGAGACCACGTACTCGATGGACTGCAGACCCGCCGCGATCGCCCGATGGGCACCGGTGGGACTGGCCACCAGCGCGGAGAAATCGATGCCGGGGAAGTCGCCGAGGTGCTCGGCCAGCTCGGCGGCGTCGGCCAGCGCAGGCACCTTCGATGGGGAGACGAACGCGGTGGCCTCCATTTCCCTCACGCCGGTCGCGGCGATGGCAGCCAGCAGTTGCCGCTTGGCCGACAACGGGATCGGCGCTTCGATCTGCAGTCCGTCGCGAAGAGAGACATCCCTGATGGTCACGTGCGAAGGAAGATGCGTCACAGCACCCCCTCGGCGCGGAGGTCCGCCAGTTCGGCGTCGGTGTGACCGAGCAGGTCGCGGTAGATCTCCTCGTTGTGCTGACCCGGGCGTGCAGGCCCGGCACTACGGATCGTCCCCGGGGTTTCCGACAGCACCGGCACCACACCGGGTCCCTTGACGTTGCGGCCGATTCGCTCGTCGAAGTGGTCGGCGATCATGCCGCGCGCCTGCAACTGCGGGTCCGTGACGACCTCGGCCACGGTGTTGATCGGACCGCTGATCACGCCGGCCGCGGACAGGGTCGTGATGATGTCCGCGGGTTCCCGGGCGGCGGCCCATGCGCCGATGATCGCGTCGAGTTCGTCCTGATTGCGCCCCCGGGCGACGTGAGTGGCGAACCGCTCGTCGGTGGCCAACTCGGGCTGCTCCATCGCCTGGCACAGGCGGCGGAACACGGTGTCCTGATTGGCCGCGATCACCACCCAGCTGCCGTCGGCGGTCGGATAGATGTTCGACGGGGCGATGCCCTCCAGTCGCGTCCCCGACGGGCCCCGCACCACGCCGCCCACGTCGTAGTCGGGAATCGTCGATTCCTGCACTGCCAGGCACGATTCGGTCAGTGCCGCGTCGACGACCTGGCCCTCGCCGGTCACGCTGCGGCGGTAGAGCGCGGCCAGCGCACCTTGTGCGGCGAACATTCCGGCGAGGCTGTCGCCGAGGGAGAGGGCGAGCCGCGGGGGAGGCCCGCCGGGGAAGCCGTTCATGTGCCGCAACCCGCTGGCCGCCTCGGCGACCGAGGCGTAGCCGGCCTTGTGTGCCTCCGGGCCCGTCTGCCCGTACCCCGACACCCGCACCACGATGATCCCTCGATTGCGTTCGCGCAGAACGTCGTAGCCCAGGCCCCACTTCTCCAGCGTGCCGGGCCGGAAGTTCTCCACCAGGATGTCGCTGCGTTCGATCAGCTCGAGGAACAGCTCACGACCGGCGGGCACCCGCAGGTTCAGCGTGACCGCCTTCTTGTTGCGCGCGTGGACCGTCCAGAAGAAGTGGTGCCCGTCGAGTTCGGCCTGCCCCCACGTGCGCAGCGGATCCGGAGCGCCCGGCGGCTCGATCTTGACCACATCGGCGCCCATGTCGCCCAGCAACCGCCCGGCGAACGGACCGGAGATCAGCGTGCCGACCTCGATCACCCGGATACCGTCGAGCGGACCCGTACATTTCCCCCGGTCGCTTCGCTCCTGCCCGCCGGTGACTTTCACGCCGAAAGCCCATGCCGCTGCAGCCATTCCGTGCAGATGTCCACCGCCGCGCGCAGTTTGTCCCGCTGGTCGGCGCCGGCGTAGTAGTGGTTGGCGCCGGGGATCTCGTGCATCTCCTTGTCGGGGTGACCGATCGCGTCGAAGATCCTGCGGGTGTGGCTGGGTGTGCACGCGTCGTCGGCGAGGTTGCCGATCACCAGCGTGGGAACCGCGATGTCCGGGCCGGCCTTGACGGCGTCGGCGCGGGCGTCGTCGTAGCTCCACTGGGAGAGCCAGCTGCGCAGTGTGCAGAATCGCGCGAGGCCGACGGGGCTCATGTTCACCACCCGAGGATCGCCCAGATAGCAGGTGCCCGGGGTGCGTTCGTTCGGATCCACCGTCGGATCGAGCCAGCGGGGGTCGGCCATAGTGCCGTGGACGACGAACGCGAACTCGTCGTCGGGCCTGCCGGCGGCCTTCAGTTCGGCGAGCGTGTTCTTGACCCACCCGGTGATCCGGCGGTTGCGGTCGATCTGCGCCTGGTGATAGCGCTCCAGGAACTCCGGCGTGTAGGGCGGCTGATTGGGGTTGTCCGGGTTGTAGAGGTCGAGCTCGGGATCGCGCTGGCTCGGGTCGGACTCGTCGAGGATCGACGCGTCCATCCACTCGGTCATCGTGCCGTGCCGGCTGATGTGTGCGGCGAGCAACATGATGGCGTCGGCGGGAAGCAGGCCCAGCGCGGTGAGGTCGGGTCCGTCGCCCGACGGGCTCGCGGTCACCGTCGGATGCTGCGCCTGCTGCTGGTAGAACACCGACAGCGAACCGCCACCGCTCCACCCGGCGAGGACCACCTTCTGATAGCCGAGGCGATTCTTGGCGTCTTTGATGCATTCGCCGAGGTCCTCGACGACCTTCTCCATCAGCAGGGCCGAGTCGGTGCCGCGGAACCGGCTGTTGCAGTAGATGACGTGGTGGCCGGCGCGTGCCAGCGCGGTGATCATCGGCAGGTAGGCGCCGCCCCCGATGGGGTGCATGAACACCAGTACGGTGTCTGATGTCGCCGCCGGAGCGGCTCCGGCCGCAGACGGCGCTACCGGCTTGAGCAGGTAACTCTCCAGCACCACCAGTTCGGCCACTCCGCCGTAGACGTCGCGAACGGCCGAATTGTTCTGATAGGCAACCAGATACGGGATGCGCTCGTAATCGTGGCGGGCGCTCATCAGTGCTGTCCCAGATCGTGGGCGAGCACCTCGGGCGAGGGGGTCAGTCGCCTGCGCGTGTCGATCGAGATGACCTGCCAGTCCACCGAGTGATAGTCGTCGAACTTGCGTCGTGCTCGCTCGCGCGCTTTCTCCGGCGCCCCGTGGTGCACACCCTGCGGGGCGTGCGAGATCAACCCGGGCGGCATCGGGATGCCGTAGAGGGAACCGCCGTGGAAGAACGCAATCTCGTCGAAGTCGACGTTGCGGTGGTACCACGGTGTGCGCTCGGTGCCCGGTACCCCCTCGGCTGGCTTGGGCAGGAAGTTCATCACGTACACGCCGGTGGCCTGCATGAACAGGTGCACCGTCGGGGGCAGGTGCACGCTGTCGGAGGTCACGACGTGGTAATCGCCGATGTTGAAGGTGAAGGGAAAGTTGTCGCCCCGCCATCCCTGGACGTCGAGCGGATGGTGCTCGTAGTACAGCGTCGTGGTGTCCTGCCCGTCGATGGGGGAGTGCACGAGCCGCACCTCGTAGCTCTCCCGGCCATCGTCGTCGCAGGGCGCAGGATCGGGGATCGTCACCTGGGAGGGGTCGAACGGGAAATGCCGGCCGAGCGTTCCGGGTGGCGGCACGCGGAACTCGTCGGTGGCCTGGATCATCAACCACGTGCCCGGTTCCTCGGGTAGCTGTCGCCATGTGCACGCCTTCGGCAGGTAGACCCAGTCGCCTGCCCGGTACCGGAGCGGCCCGAACTCGGTGTCCAGTGAACCGGTGCCCTCGTGCACGAAACACAAGAGGTCGCCGTCGACGTGGCGAACCCAGAACGGCATCTCGGCGCTGCGCCGGGACAGGAAGATCTGCGCGTCGGCGTTGGAGAACATCAGCAGGGGTGCGCCGAGGGCGTCGCCGGCATCGGAGGGCTTCAGCTCGCCGGCGAGGACATCGATGGGACGCAGCGGGCCGCTCGACCGGTACGCCGTCGGATCGTTGCGCCGGTAGAGGTGGGCGAATCGGCCGGTGAACCCTCCGCGGCCGAGCTCGTCGTCCTTGAGGCCATCCAGATCTGCGTGAACCCGCTTCGGAACGGTGCCTTTGGACAAATGGACGAACGATTCCATGACGTCTCCTCGATCGAAGTGAAACTGACGTTACTTTTAGTTCTCACGTCGGGTCAAGGGGTGCCCGATCCGCTCGAGCATCAGTCGTCCAGGTCGACCCGGATCGTGAGCAGATTGGTGCCGAAGGTCTTGACCCCGACGTTGTTGAACCGGGGCAGCTCCTGCATGCGGGCATGAGGGTCGTCGTCAGGCAGCGGGACGGCCGTACCCCTATGCCAGCGTCCGTTCAGTCGGATGCGGACGCGCGGATCGGCGGCGATGTTGCGGACGTACTGGGATTTCTCGCCGAACTCGGAGACGAACCAGAAGTGGTTGTCGATCCGACGCCCGCCCAAGGGAGTCTGTCGGGGCCGGCCCGACCGGCGTCCCGTCGTCTCCAGCAGTGTCTGGAACGGCAGGTGCCGCATCACGGGGTTGGCGATGTTCCTCTGGAAGAAGACGGTGACCGCATCCCGGACGGTGGGTGGTGCTCCACTCGTCATGCGGCGAGCTTATGACGCGAATGTGGGCCTGGTCACTGCTTTGACGTCCCTGGGCGACGCGTCGGCCTCGCGATCCACGGTATTCACGCAGACGAAAACCGGCGTGTTCCCCGTGGCTGGGCTTTGTCGGTTCGTGGTCGCATGCTTTACTGCAACCGCGACAACTGAACTCTTCTCGGCCCATCCCGCGCCGTCACGGGCATCTTGGGGATGGCGCCACAACGCGGTGAAGACATCGCTGTGGTGTCGGCGACCGCACGGGAAACCGCAGGACGAACCGCCACGGGCGGTACACCGAAGATGGATGGAATGACCGAATGAGACTTCTTGACAGGATTCGTGGCCCGTGGGCGCGCCGCTTCGGCATCGCCGCATTCGCCGCGATTTTGCTGCCGGGCATCATCGGCTTCGCCGGGGGCTCCGCGACCGCAGGGGCGTTCTCGCGGCCCGGTCTGCCGGTCGAGTACCTGATGGTGCCGTCGCCGTCGATGGGCCGTGACATCAAGGTGCAGTTCCAGAGCGGCGGCCCGAACTCGCCGGCGCTCTACCTCCTCGACGGCCTGCGCGCCCAGGACGACTTCAACGGCTGGGACATCAACACCCAGGCGTTCGAGTGGTACCTCGACTCCGGCATCTCGGTGGTCATGCCGGTCGGCGGGCAGTCCAGCTTCTACTCGAACTGGTACAAGCCCGCGTGCGGCAAGGCCGGCTGCCTGACCTACAACTGGGAGACCTTCCTGACCCAGGAGCTGCCCGCCTTCCTCGCGTCGGAGCGTCAGGTGAAGTCGACCGGCAGCGCAGCTGTGGGTCTGTCGATGGCCGGCAGCGCCTCGCTGGTGCTGGCCGCGCATCACCCCGGCCAGTTCACCTACGCCGGCTCGATGTCGGGCTTCCTGAACCCGTCCGAGGGCTGGTGGCCCGGCCTGATCAACATCTCGATGGGTGACGCCGGTGGCTACAAGGCCAACGACATGTGGGGTCCTGCCGAGACCGATCCCGCCTGGAAGTACAACGACCCGATGGTGCAGATCCCGAATCTGGTCGCCAACAACACCCGCATCTGGGTGTACTGCGGCAACGGCCAGCCCAACGAGCTCGGCGGCGGCGATCTGCCCGCCACCTTCCTCGAAGGACTGACCATCCGCACCAACCGGACGTTCCAGGACAACTACGTCGCTGCCGGCGGGAAGAACGGCGTGTTCAACTTCCCCGACAACGGCACGCACAACTGGGCGTACTGGGGTCGTGAGCTGCAGACCATGAAGCCCGACCTGATCTCGCACCTCGTCGGATAATCCCCGACGTAAGGGGTTCGACACCGAACGACGAAGCCCCCGGCCGACTACGGCCGGGGGCTTCCTCGTTTCCGGGCGGTGGCTATCGTGGCGGCATGACCGAGATCAACGCGATGGTGGCGCACGAGGACGGCGAGGGCGGCATCGTCCTGCGTCACGAGGTGGTCGACGAGTCGTTCCTGCCCGACGGCGATGTCGAGATCCACGTCGAGTACTCCAGCGTCAACTACAAGGACGCGCTCGCCGTCACGCCGAAAGGTGGCGTGGCACGGGCCTATCCGTTGATCCCAGGCATCGATGTCGCCGGAACGGTCACCGCGAGCACGTCGCCCGACTTCGCCGTCGGCGACGCGGTGATCGCCCACGGCCAGGACATCGGCACAGGACGGCACGGGGGTTACGCGCAGGTCGCCCGGTATCCCGCCGACTACCTGGTCAAGCTCAGCACGCTGAGCACGGCCGAGGCGGCCGCGATCGGCACAGCCGGCTTCACCGCGGCGCTGAGCGTCGACGCGCTGCGCGCCCACGGGGTGCAACCGGGCGACGGACCGGTCCTGGTCACCGGCGCCACCGGCGGGGTGGGCAGCGTCAGCGTCGACCTGCTGGCCGGCCTGGGCTACGAGGTAGTGGCCTCGACCGGCAAGGCGCAGGCGCGCGACCTGCTGCGGGATCTCGGTGCGGCAGAGGTCATCGACCGGGTGCCCGGTCCCGACGAGAAGGTTCGGGCATTGGGCAAGGCGCACTGGGCCGCGGTGGTGGACTGTGTCGGCGGCACGACGCTGGCCTACGCCCTCAGCACGCTGAAATACGGCGGCGTGGCGGCCATCTCGGGCTTGGCGGGGTCGACAGACCTGCCCGCGACCGTGATGCCCTTCATCCTGCGCGGGGTCACCCTGGCCGGGATCGACTCGGTGCTGCTGCCGATCGCGCGGCGCAGAGAGGTCTGGGCGCAGATCGAATCCGACCTCTTCCCAGGCCATCTCGCGCGTGTCACCACCGATGTACCAGTGCGCCGCGTCGACGAGGTGCTCAAGACCATCATCGGCGGCGGCGTCACCGGTCGAACCCGCGTGGTCGTGCACGACGGGTTCTGACCAGTACCGCGCTACTTCAGTTGAGCCGACGACAACCCGAGTAGGCGACGGGCGACCACGAGCTGCTGAATCTGCTGGGTGCCTTCGAAGATGTCCAGGATCTTCGAGTCGCGAGCCCACTTCTCCAGCAGGGTCTGCTCAGAATAGCCTGTGGTGCCAGCCATTTCGACGGCCTTGAGGGTGATGTCGGTGCCGACCCTGGCGGCCTTGGCCTTGCCCATCGAGGCTTCTTTGGAGTTCGGGATCTTGTTGTCGGCCTGCCACGCGGAGCGCACGGTCAGCAGGTAGCCCGCCTCCCAATCCGCCTCCATCCGCAGGAACTCCGCAGCCGCGGCGCTCTGCGCGTGTGCGGGCTTGTCGTAGGAGATCTCGATGCCGGCATCGGTGAGGATCTTGCGCAATTCCTCAAGCGCGGCGCGGGCCACGCCGACGGCCATCGCCGCCACGATGGGCCGCGTGTTGTCGAAGGTCTCCATGACGCCGGCAAAGCCCTTGTCCACCTGGATCTCCGGGCTGCCGAGCAGGTTCTCCTTCGGAACGCGGGCGTTCTCGAACCGGATGGCCGCCGTGTCGGACGCCTTGATGCCGAGTTTGTTCTCGAGTCGCTCGACGGTCACGCCCGGGTGCTCGCGGGGCACGATGAACGACTTGATCGCTGCGCGCCCCATGGACTTGTCCAGCGTCGCCCAGACCACGATGTGGGTCGCGCGCGACCCGGCGGTCACGTAGATCTTCTCGCCGTTGATGACGTACTCGTCCCCGTCGAGGACGGCCGTCGTCGACACCGCCGCGGAGTCCGAGCCGAACCCCGGCTCGGTGATGGCCATTGCCGCCCACACCTTGCCCAAGCGCTCCAGCTGCTCACGGGAGGCCACACTCGAGATCGCGGCGTTGCCGAGGCCCTGGTAGGGCACCGACAGCAGCAACGCGACGTCGCCCCAGCTCACCTCCAGCGCGTTGAGGAGCGCAGACATGTTGGCGCCGTTGACGTTTCCCTTGGGACCGTCACCGTCCTTGCTGAGCCCCTGTGCGCCGGCGAACGAGATCGTGTTCGCTTCCGAGATGCCCTCGAAGAGGGTGGCCAGCGTGTCGAGCTCGACCGGATAGTCGTGCTCACGCAGGTCGTACTTGCGCGAGATCGGTCGCAGCATCTCTGCTGCACCCTGGTGGCCCTTCTCGATGACCGCCTGCAGCTTCTTCGGCATTTCCAGATTGATCGCCATGGTGGTATCGCCTTTCTAGAGAACGCTGTTGGTCAGAGAACGACGACACCCTCGGCGACGCCGAGTGCCCGCAGATCGCGGTACCAGCGTTCGACCGGGTGTTCCTTCGTGTAGCCGTGGCCGCCGAGCAGTTGCACGCCGTCGAGGCCGATCTGCATGCCCTTGTCGGTGCCCAGTCGCTTGGCCAACGCCGCTTCGCGGGCGAAGGAGAGGCCCTGCTCGGCGCGCGAGGCGCCCCGCCAGGTGATCAGTCGCAGGCCGTCGAGCTCGATCGCGATGTTGGCGCACATGAACGCCACCGACTGCCGGTGCGCGATCGGTTCTCCGAACGCTTCGCGTTCCTTGACGTAAGGGATCACGTAGTCGAGGACGGCGTGGGACGTGCCGACGGCCAGCGCCGCCCAGCCCAGCCGCGACAACGCGATGGCCTCGGAGTAGTTGCTGTCGTGCTCGGCTTCGCTGACGTCCTCACCCAGGCGCGCGCTCAGCGGCACGGTGACCTTGTCGAGCTCGACGCGACCCAGCGCAGCCGCCCGGATGCCCATGCTGGGATCGGCAGTGACCGTCACGCCGCTGGCCGCCGATTCGACCAGGAACAGCGTCGGCTTGCCGTTCAGCTGTGCGGCGATGACGAAGAGCTCGGCGTCGGCGGCGGCAGGCACCAGCGACTTGACGCCGTCGAGCCGATAACCGCTCGGGGTCCGCACGGCGGTTGTCTTGAGGGAGGTCGGGTCGAACAGCGGGTGCGGCTCGGCGATCGCAACGCACGCCTGCGGGACGTTCTCGCCGGCGAACTCCGGCAGGTAGGTCGCCTGCTGGTCGGCACTTCCCCAGTGGGTCAGGGCCGACGCGACACCGCCCGGCGCCAGGATCGGCAGCGCCAGACCCATGTCGCCGTACGCGAGCGCCTCGGCGACCAGCGCATTGGTGATGGTGCTGCGGTTCTCGGCGATCCCGTCGAAGTCCTCGGGGATGTTGATCGCGGTGATGCCCAGTTCGGCGGCCTTGGCGATCAGGTCCGGGGGATAGGTGGCCGCGGCGTCGGCATCGTGCGCGGCCGGGCGCAGGATCTCCTCGGCGAACTCCTCGACGGTCTGGACGATCATCTTCTGGTCGTCGTCGGGGGTGAGGTCGAAGTAGTCGGCGCCGCTGGCCTTCAGCCGCGTCGCGGGTTTGCCGAGACCCTGCACGCGCTTGAACTGACGGGTGGTCGCGCCGGCCGCGGAGAACGCCTGCTTTACGCCGTACTTGAGGCCCCGGTTCAGCGGGTCCCGCAGGTTGTACTTGTCCAGGAACTCTTGCCCGATCAGGGGCGTGAGCAGCGCGATACCGATGTCGGTCGCGGACCGCTTGTGCTTGTGCAAGCCCACGGCACTTTCCTGGCCGGTTCGCTTGGACGGCAGGGTATTCGTCATTGGTCAGCTGCCTCCAGTGGGGATCGGATGAGCGCAGATGCGCAACTGACTCAAGAGTAAGGTATCGGAACTGACTAGTGAGTAAGATCGGTGGATTGTTGCCTATTTCACAAGCGCGGCGAGCACGGCGTCGTGTACCAGGCCGTTGGTCGCCACCGCACTGCCGCCGTGTGGACCGGGCCGTGCCGAGAGGTCGGTGAACCGACCGCCGGCCTCCCGGACCAGGATGTCCAGCGGGGCGAGATCCCACAGCTTGACCTCCGGTTCCACCGCGACGTCGACGGCGCCCTCGGCCACCAGGCAGTACGACCAGAAGTCGCCGTAGCCGCGGGTGCGCCACACCGCATCGGTGAGGTCGATGAAGGTCGAGCGCGCGCTCTCCCAGCCCGTCGTCAGGTCCGAGTAGGACAGGCTCGCCGAGCCGAGGTCTGCGACGCCGGACACTGAGATGGGGCGCGTCGTCCCGCGAAAAGACGTGAACGCGCCCTGACCGGTGCCGGCCCACCAGCGCCGCGCCAGTGCAGGCGCGCTCACCACGCCGACCTCCGGCACGCCATCGACGAGCAGCGCGATCAGCGTCGCCCAGATCGGCACCCCGCGCACGAAGTTCTTGGTGCCGTCGATCGGATCGACCACCCACTGCCGGCCCGCGAACTCCGAGGTGCCGCCGAACTCCTCGCCGAACACCGAATCGGCCGGGCGCTGCTCGGCCAGTCGCTCTCGCAGCAGCGTCTCGGTGTCCAGATCAGCGTCGGTGGCCGGGGTCATGTCCGGCTTGGTCTCGACGCGCAGATCCACCGCTCCGAACCGTTGCATCGTCAGCGCGTCGGCCTCCTCTGCCAGCGTGAGGGCCAGGGCGAGGTCGGCGGCGATGTCAGGCGAGTGGGTGCTCATACGTGGAGTCCTACCATGGCGGTGTGGCCGAACTCGCGATCATGCTGCTCATCATCGGTGCCATCGTTCTCGTCCTGGCGCCCCGGATCATGCGCAAGCGCGGTGTGGGCAACGATTGGGCTCCAGGCACGCTCCTGGTCACCGGGGTGAGCCCGCGCCCCGTCGACATGACCGGTGAGCAATACGTGACCATCACCGGCGTCATCAACGGCCCGACGGTCAACGAGTACACCGTCTACACCCGCATGGTCGTCGACGTGAATGCCTGGCCGACGATGGGCCAGCTCATCGACGTGATGTATTCGCCGCGCAATCCGGAGAAGTGGGCGATCTCCTCACCCGTGCCCAATCCGGAGTAGCTCCTCGAGACTGGTCAGCTTGATCCGCGGTCGTCCTGACCCCTGCCCGGTGGTGCGCTCGTGCTCGTCGATCAGCCGCCAGTGATCGTTGGTCACCACCTTGGGTTGGCGTACCCGCAGCCACTGCTCGACGTTCGCGGCGTGGTCCTCACCCCGGTCGGTCGGCTCGGCCGCCTGCAGATCGGTCAGCAGCGTCGCGACGGTGTCCGCGGAATCGCTCTTGTTGCTGCCGATCACGCCGGTCGGGCCGCGCTTGATCCACCCCACCACGTACTCGTTGGTGCTGCCCTCGATCCGCCCGTCGGTGTGCGGGATGGTGCCGGACCGATCGTCGAACGGCAGGCCGGGCATCGGTACGCCGCGGTAGCCGACAGCGCGCACGACGAGTTGCGCCGGAATGTCCTCCCGCTCGCCGGTGTCGCGGGCCGACACCCGGCCGTCCTCGCCGCGCACCAACTCGTTGCGGCCCAGCACGATCGACTCGACCTTGTCGTCGCCTTTGATCTCGATCGGTGAGGTGCGGAACCGGAACACGATGCGCCGCTTGGCGCCCTTGAGTTCCCGCTCGCCATAGCCGCGCAGCACCTTGATGTTGTTGCGCACCGTCTTGCCCGCGGCCTCGAGGTCCTCGTCCGTGATGTCGGCGAAATCGGCCGGGTCGATGACCACGTCCACATCGCCGAGAGCCTCCAGATCGCCGAGCTCGCGCAACTCGAGCGTCGTGAACGGAGCCTGCAGCGGACCGCGCCGCCCGATCACCAGCACCTCCTCCACACCGCGCGCGTGCAGGGAGTCGAGTGCGTGGTCGGCGATGTCGGTCTCGGCCAGCAGATCCGGATCGCTGACCAGGATGCGGGCCACGTCGATGGCCACGTTCCCGTTGCCCACCACGACGGCGCGCCCCGACGAGACGTCAGGGGCCATCTCGCCGTAGTGCGGGTGGGCGTTGTACCAGCCGACGAAGTCGACCGCGGCCACACTGCCGGGCAGGTCTTCACCCGGAATGCCCAACGGCCGGTCGGACTGGGCGCCGTTGGCGTAGATGACCGCGTCGTAGCGCTCGGCGAGTTCGGCCGGCTGGACGTGCTCGCCGACCACGACGTTGCCGAAGAACCGGAACCGCGGGTCGGCCGAGACTTTGTCGAACTGCGCCGAGATCGACTTGATCTTCGGATGGTCCGGCGCGACACCGGAGCGCACCAGCCCCCACGGGGTGGGCAGCATCTCGAGCATGTCGACGCAGACACTGCGGGTGAGGTCGTCGCCGTCGGCGGCCTTCAGCAGGGCGGCGGCGGCGAAGAACCCGGAGGGTCCGGAGCCGACGATCGCCACGTGGTACGGACGCTGTGGGGGCATGTGGGCTGCCTTCTGTCGCGGCCCGACCACGCGCAGGGGGCTGTCGCGTCGTGGCCGGACGAGGTTGCCTCCCGATGCTAAAGCGCAGTCGGCGTCGGTCGAGGAGAACGCGCGGACCGGTACCCTGAACTCCCGTGGATCCTGACCGCCAAGCCGATATCGCTGCCCTCGACTCCACGCTCACCACTGTGGAGCGTGTTCTCGACGTCGAGGGCCTTCGTGGGCGCATCACGCAGCTCGAGGAGGAGGCGTCCGACCCGAAGCTGTGGGACGACCAGACGCGGGCGCAGAAGGTGACCAGCGACCTGTCGCACGCCCAGAACGAGCTGCGCCGGGTCGAGGAGTTGCGGCAGCGCGTCGAGGATCTGCCGGTGCTCTACGAACTCGCCGCCGAGGAGGACGGTTCCGACGCGGTCGCCGAAGCTGTCTCGGACGCCGACGCCGAGCTGCGTCAGCTGCGTGAGGACATCGAGGCGCTCGAGGTTCGCACGCTGCTGTCGGGGGAGTACGACGAGCGTGAGGCGCTGGTCAACATCCGGTCGGGCGCCGGCGGCGTGGACGCGGCCGACTGGGCCGAGATGCTGATGCGGATGTACATCCGCTGGGCCGAGCAGCACAAGTACCCCGTCGAGGTCTACGACACGTCCTATGCCGAGGAGGCCGGCATCAAGAGCGCGACGTTCGCGGTGCACGCCCCGTTCGCCTATGGCACGCTCTCGGTCGAGCAGGGCACGCATCGGCTGGTCCGCATCAGCCCCTTCGACAACCAGGGCCGCCGGCAGACGTCGTTCGCCGAGGTCGAGGTGCTTCCCGTCACCGAGACCACCGACCACATCGACATCCCGGAGCAGGACGTGCGCGTCGACGTCTACCGCTCCAGCGGCCCCGGCGGTCAGTCGGTGAACACCACCGACTCGGCGGTCCGGCTGACCCACATCCCCACAGGCATCGTCGTCACCTGCCAGAACGAGAAGTCGCAGCTGCAGAACAAGGTGTCGGCGATGCGCGTGCTGCAGGCCAAACTGCTCGAACGCAAGCGCCAGGAAGAGCGCGCCGAACTCGACGCGCTCAAAAGTGACAGCGGCAGCTCCTGGGGTAACCAGATGCGGTCCTACGTTCTGCACCCCTATCAGATGGTCAAAGATCTCCGCACCGAATTCGAGGTCGGCAACCCGGGCGCCGTCCTCGACGGTGACATCGACGGGTTCCTCGAGGCCGGTATCCGGTGGCGCAACAGGAAAGACGACGACGAGTAACCCGTGAACACCACGCTTGTAGCTTTCGACCTCGCCTCGCGGTGGCACGGCTTCTGGCGCGGCGACATCGGCGTGTGGATCCTCGACCGCGGTGTGCGGATCGCGCTGCTGCTGGTCGGCGCGCTGCTGGCCACCCGCTTCATCAACTGGACTGCGCAGCGCGTCACCCGCCGCATCGACGCCGAGTACCAGGAGAGCGACCAGCTGGTGCGCTCGGAGAGCGCCAAGCACCGGCAAGCCGTCGCGTCGGTGATCTCCTACGTCTCGGTGGGTCTGCTGTTCGTGATGGTGGCGGTCCAGATCACCGACATCCTCGCGATCCCCATCGGGTCGCTGGTAGCCCCCGCCGCGGTCATCGGCGCCGCGCTGGGCTTCGGCGCCCAGCGGCTGGTGCAGGATCTGCTGTCGGGCTTCTTCATCATCACCGAGAAGCAGTACGGGTTCGGTGACCTGGTCGCGCTGACCGTCGCCGGCATCGCCGCACCCGCCGAGGGCACGGTCGAGGACGTCACGCTGCGTGTCACCAAACTGCGCTCGTCGGAAGGGGAGATGTTCACGATCCCGAACGGGCAGATCGTCAAGACCGTCAACCTGTCCAAGGACTGGGCCCGTGCGGTGATCGACATTCCCGTGCCGGTGTCGGCGGACCTCAACGCGGTCAACGACGTCCTGCACGACGTCGCCGACAAGGCCCTGCACGACACGCACCTCAAGGATCTGCTGCTGGATGCGCCCCAGCTCATGGGCGTGGAGAGCATCGAACTGGAGACGGTGAACCTGCGCATGGTCGCGCGTACGTTGCCCGGTAAGCAGTTCGAGGTCGGCCGGCGGCTGCGAGTGCTGGTGATCCGGGCGTTGCGGCGGGCCGGAATCGTGGCGCCGGGAGAAGCATCCCCGGTGGTCGCGGCGATCCCGCACCCGGCGCGCACCGACCCCGCCATGCCGAAAGGCGATGCCGCCATCAAGGACCCCGATGCGGAGACACAGCGATGAAGTGGCTGGACTGGTTGGCGCCCAAACGCGCCGGCAACACGCAGGCCGCGAAGAGTTGGCCGAACTACATCTTCCGCGGCCGGATGCGCACCTCGACGGCGACGCTGATCCTCGCGTTCATCGCACTGTTCTGGGTCAATCAGACCTTCCAGCCGGCCCCCAGCGCCACGACGCCCGATTCGACACAGGTGGTGCCCCCGGGCTTCGTGCCCGACCCCAACTACACCTGGGTACCGCGCACCAACGTCGCGCCGAGCGAGACCTCGACCACCAGGACGACGACCACGACCACGACGACGACGACCCCGTCGCCGACTCCGTCGCCGTCTGAGTCCGACGCCACGACGCCGTCGACCACGACCGGCACGGCGCCGGGCGGTGCCTCGACGACGGTCATCGATCCCGACGGGCCCGGACCGCTCGGCCCGATCACGTTCACAGCGCCGCCGAATCTGGCTCCGACCACCGTCGCGCCGCCCGGTGCGCCCGCGACCACGACGGCGTTGCCGCCGCAGTGAGCCCGCGGCCACCCGTCCGGCGATGTGGTGACCGCATCCCTCCCCGCTACACTGGCGTGCCGTGATGATCACCCTCGACCATGTCTCCAAGCAGTACAAGTCGTCGGCGCGACCCGCCCTCGACAATGTGTCGCTGAAGATCGACAAGGGTGAGTTCGTCTTCCTCATCGGCCCGTCCGGGTCGGGCAAGTCCACGTTCATGCGCCTGCTGCTGGGCGAAGACCACCCGTCCTCCGGCGACATCCGGGTGTCGAAGTTCCACGTCAACAAGCTGTCCGGGCGGCACATCCCCGGGCTGCGTCAGGTCATCGGCTGCGTGTTCCAGGACTTCCGCCTGCTGCAGCAGAAGACCGTCTTCGAGAACGTCGCGTTCGCGCTCGAGGTGATCGGCAAGCGGTCCGACACCATCAATCGCGTGGTGCCCGACGTGCTCGAGATGGTCGGGCTGTCGGGCAAGGCCAACCGGCTGCCGGCCGAGCTGTCCGGCGGTGAGCAGCAGCGGGTCGCGATCGCCCGCGCGTTCGTCAACCGGCCGCTGGTGCTGCTGGCCGACGAGCCCACCGGCAACCTCGACCCGGACACCAGCAAGGACATCATGGATCTGCTCGAGCGGATCAACCGCACCGGCACGACGGTGCTGATGGCCACCCACGACCACCACATCGTCGACTCCATGCGTCAGCGGGTCGTCGAACTCGAACTCGGCCGGCTGGTTCGCGACGAACAGCGCGGCGTCTACGGAATGGATCGCTAGTGCGCTTCGGCTTCCTCGTCAACGAAGTCCTGACCGGGCTTCGCCGCAACGTCACCATGACGATCGCGATGGTGCTCACCACCGCGATCTCCATCGGTCTGTTCGGCGGCGGGCTCCTCGTCGTCCGGCTCGCGGATCAGTCGCGCGCCATCTACCTCGATCGGGTCGAGAGCCAGGTCTTCCTCACCAACGACGTGTCGGCGAACGACCCGACCTGCGATGCGGACCCGTGCAAGGCGCTGCGCAAGACGATCGAGGACCGCGACGACGTGCGCTCGGTGCGCTTCTTGAACCGCGACGATGCCTACAACGATGCGATCCGGAAGTTCCCGCAGTACAAGGACGTCGCGGGCAAGGACGCGTTCCCGGCATCCTTCGTCGTCAAGCTCGACGATCCCGAGCAGCACAAGGACTTCGACGACTCGATGATCGGCCAGCCCGGCGTGCTCAACGTGTTGAACCAGAAGGACCTGATCGACCGACTGTTCGCGGTTCTCGACGGCATCAGCAACGTCGCATTCGCGGTGGCGCTGGTGCAGGCGATCGGCGCGGTGCTGTTGATCGCCAACATGGTCCAAGTCGCGGCCTACACCCGTCGCACCGAGATCGGCATCATGCGACTCGTCGGCGCCACGCGCTGGTACACCCAGCTGCCATTCCTGTTGGAGGCGATGCTGGCGGCCTTCGTCGGCGTGGTGATCGCGATCGCGGGGTTGATCGCAGTGCGGGCGCTGTTCCTCGAGAACGCGCTCGACCAGTTCTACCAAGCGAACCTGATCGCCAGGGTGGACTACGCCGACGTCCTCTACTACAGCGCGCCCTGGATGTTGCTTCTCGGCCTGGCGATGTCGGGGATCACCTCCTACGTCACCTTGCGCCTCTACGTGCGGAGGTAGCGGTGGCCAAGAAAGCCAAGGGCGTCAAGGACACCAACAATCAGGTGGTGGCCACGAACCGCAAAGCCCGCCACAACTTCTCCATCCTCGAGACCTTCGAGGCCGGAGTGGCGCTGATGGGGACGGAGGTCAAGAGCCTGCGGGAGGGGCAGGCGTCGCTGGCCGACGCGTTCGCCACCGTCGACGACGGCGAGATCTGGCTGCGCAACCTGCACATCCCGGAGTATCACCACGGCACCTGGACCAACCACGCGCCGCGGCGCAATCGCAAGTTGCTCCTGCACCGCAACGAGATCGACACGCTCGTCGGCAAGACCCGCGACGGCAACCTGACCCTGGTGCCGCTGTCGCTGTACTTCACCGGCGGCAAGGTGAAGGTGGAACTGGCGTTGGCCCGCGGTAAGCAGGCCCATGACAAGCGCCAGGATCTGGCGCGCCGAGACGCAGAGCGCGAAGTCACCCGTGAGCTGGGGCGCCGCGTCAAGGGCATGACCTCCTGACCGGGATCCTCAGCGCACTGATCGCGGCGCTGGGCTACGGCGTCAGCGACTTCGTCGGCGGCTACGCCTCGCGCCGCGTCGCCGCCCTGCGGGTGGTGATCCTGTCCTACCCGCTGGCCCTGGTCCTGTTGACAATCCTCGCCGTGCCGTACGGCGGTGAGCTGAGCCGATCTGCCGTGCTGTGGGGACTGCTCGCAGGCGTGGGCCAGGCCTTCGGGGTGTGGTGGTTCTACGCCGCCCTCGGCTCCGGGCCGATCTCCGTGGTGTCGCCCCTGACCTCGGTGCTCGTCGCGGCTGTGCCGGTCGGTTTCGGGGTGGCGCTGGGGGAGCGGCCGAGTGCGCTCGCTCTCGTCGGCGTGGCGGTCGCGCTGATTGCGGTCGTCATGGTGAGTCGGCAGGCAGAAGATCTCGGCGGCGATCCAAGCCCGCACCGGTTCACCGTGAAAGTGGCCTGGTTGACCGTCGGCTCGGGGATCGCGTTCGGCATGAACTTCGTGATCCTGGACCAGGTGCCGCCATCGGCGGGGCTCTGGCCGCTGGTGTTCGGCCGGATGGCCGCGACGACGATCGTGGTCATCGCGGCGCTGCTCACGGCCAACTTCGTTCTGGTGCGCGGTGTCCCGCTGCGGTTGGCGGTGCTCGCCGGGGTCCTCGACACCGTGGCCAACGTGGCGACCCTGCTCGCGTTGCACTCGTCGCTGCTGTCCTTGACGGGCGTGTTGGTCGCGCTGTACCCGGCGGCGACGGTGGCGCTCGCGGTGGCGGTGCTGCGGGAGTCCGTCACTCGCTCGCAGGTGGTCGGAATGATTCTCGCGTTCGCCTCCGTCGCGCTGATCGCCGCTGGTTAGCTACTTCCAGCGCGGGTAGCCGACGTGCGTGTCGTCAGGCGAGGGAGGTGGCCGCACGGGGTTCGGGGTGCGTGTCTCGCTTGTCGTTGCCGTCACCGTGCTGTTGGCGGTCAATGCGTTCGCGCCCTGGGGTGATCAGGTGTCCCACCGGATCGCCGCCGTGGCGATGTGCGCGAGCAGCCTCTGCGCCATCGGCTACGGGCTCGTCACCGCGCGGCGCATGCGGGGAGCATCACGGTGGTGGCGGTTGCTCGCCGTCGGCGCTGTCAGTGCTCTGCTGGCGGGTCAGGCGTCCTGGTGGTTGCTCGGCGACGATTCGGCGCCCGTCTGGGTGGGCCTGTACTGGTTGTTCCCCGTACTCGGGTTGGCCTCGGTGCTGGTGTTGGCGCTGCGTGGCGGTCAGGTCGCCGTGCCGGAGGACGGATCGCTGCGCCACGCTGCGATCTTGACGTTGCTGGACGGGCTGGTGGCCGCCACCTCGTTCGCCATCCTGGTGATCTTCGGCCTCGCCGCCATGTCCACGGCAGCGTTTCCGCGGTCGGCCGATCCGGCAGTCGTCGTCCCGTTCGCGCTTCTCGAGCTCGTCGTCGTGGTGATCGGGGCGGTGGCCGGGATGGTGTATCGGCCACAACACCCCTACCGCGTCAACTATCTCCAGCTGGGCAGCGGCGTCGTGCTGATCGCGGCGTCGGATCGCATGATCGCCTACTTCGAGACCATGGGCCTGCATGGTGCGGCGTCGTGGGGCGAGATGGGTTTGGCGCTGGGACCGCTGTTCATCGCGCTGTCGATGCGCCCGAGGGACCCGGCGCCCTCGCCGGTGTCGGGCCGCGCGCGCCTGATCGACTGGGCGCAGCTGGTCCTGCCGTACTCGGGTTTCATCGGTATCACGGTGCTGCTGGCCTTCCACGTCCTCACAGGCCACGAACTGGGACCGGTGGTGGTCGCCATCACGGTGATCATGGTGGTTCTCGTCGCATCGCGTCAGGTGGTGGCGATGGGGCAGCAGCGCCTGCTGACCCGCCGTCTCTACGAGGTGCAGCGGCGCCTCGCCCATCAGGTCATGCACGACGCGCTGACCGGGCTGCCGAACCGGCTGATGTTCGCTCAGCGACTCGAATCCGCCATGCGCGACGGCGAGTTCGGACTGATCTTCGTCGACCTCGACGACTTCAAGGACGTCAACGACCGGTATGGGCACGCCGCGGGCGACGAGCTGTTGCGTGCGGTCGGAGAGCGGCTGCAGAAGTGCCTTTACGACGACGACATTCTCGCGCGGATCGGCGGTGACGAGTTCGCGATCCTCATCGACGCTGATGCGGAGAATCCCGACCTGGTTGCCGATCGGCTCCGCGTGGCGCTGCGGGATCCGTTCCTGCTGCACGGCTGGTCGCTGCGGGTCCGGGCGAGCATGGGGTTGGTCCATTCCGGGTCCGGTCCCAGCACGCTGAGCTCCGACGACCTACTGCGGCAGGCCGACATCTCGATGTACGCGGGGAAACGGCTCGGCAAGGACACCGTGGTGGTCTACCAGCCCGCGACCGGGCTGCCCGCTGACTTCCCGTCCGCACTGCGTGCCGGCGCCGGCCAGGTCCCGGCGGGCTTCACGCTGCTGTATCAGCCCATCGTCGCGTTGCCCGAGGAGACGCTGGTCGCGGTGGAGGCGCTGGCCCGGTGGACGGCGCCCAACGGTCTACAGATCTCGCCGGAAACCTTTGTCGCAGCAGCCGAATCGGCCGGTCTCGGTACTGAGCTCGACCGAATGGTGTTGCAGCTGGCGTGCACCGACGTGGCCCGCTGCGGCCTCGATGTCGACATCCACGTCAACATCGGTGCCTCGCGGTTGGGTCACCCCGGGTTCGAGGACGAGGTACGGCGGACGCTGTCGGAGTGCGAAATCGATCCGGGGTGTCTGGTCTTGGAGATCACCGAGACGCTGCCCATCGTGGATCTGGCAGATGCGGCCGCACAGATCGACCGCCTCAACGGGATGGGCGCGCGTGTCGCCCTGGACGACTTCGGTGCCGGCTACAACTCGCTGGCGTACCTGCACGCGCTGCCGGTCGGCGTCGTCAAGCTGGACCGCAGCCTGACCGTCGGCTCCCAGGCGGTGCGGGAGTTGACGCTGTACCGCTCGGTGGTCGGGATGTGCGCCGACCTCGGACTGGACGTTATTGCCGAGGGCATCGAGACGGCCGACCAGGCAGCGACGGTGTTGGCGGCTGGTTGCCGGCTCGCACAGGGCTATCTGTTCGGTCGGCCGGCGCCGCTGGCCGACATCGTCGCCGAGTACGGCGCGCTGCGCGACGCACCGTGACGACGTTGTGCGCCCTGTGGACTAAATATCGGCTGGATTGTGTTGGACGGGCCGGTAGTATGGACGTTCCTGCTGGAAGTCAGCGGGGGTGCGAGGGGCTGAACGGTTTCGACTTCGCGCATCGAATCAAGGGAAGCGTGCCGGTGCAGGCAAGAGACCACCGTAAGCGTCGTTGCAACCAATTAAGCGCCGATTCCAATCAGCGCGACTTCGCTCTCGCTGCCTAAGCGACAGCAAGTCCGTCAGACCGGGACAGCCCTCGACCCGGACCCTGGCGTCATCTAGAGGGATCAACCGATGAGTTCGGTCGCGGGACTCATCGGGACACCAACAGCGACTGGGATCGTCATCCTGACTTGTTCGCGTGATCAGGAGATCCAAGTAGAGACGTAGCGGACTGCGCACGGAGAAGCCTTGAGGGAATGCCGTAGGACCCGGGTTCGATTCCCGGCAGCTCCACAAGAGAAGAGCAGGCCAGAGACACAGTCTCTGGCCTGCTTCTCTTTTCCATCAACATCGCGGCAACATTCGGGTCTATATGTGCCCGAGATTGTGAAGATCCTCAAGGTCCAGGCGCGGCAGCTTCGGCGGTGAGATCATCTTCGTCGGCGAGCCGCCCGGCGAGGCGTTGCGGGTTGCCGGACAATGGCCGTCTGCGAGGTGCAGCTGCAAAGGCTAATCGCAGCGTTCGGGGCTGTCGCCGCCGACGACCCGCGCCCCGAAGAGGAACGGAGCCGCGCCGGGAAGATTGGACTCTGGCTCACCGGCGCTCTTCAACAGGTGACCATCGGCGCGCTCGGCGGCGCGAGCGGCAACCTGATGACCGGACCGGATAGACCCACTAGACAATGACCATCGAGCAGGAGTTGGACGATATCAGCGAGTGGCGGGTGACCAGGGTCCGAAACCCGTGGGGCCAGGTTCCCCATACCGGGGGTGGGCGTTATCTGTCCGGGGCCGCTCGCGCCTACATGGATAAGCTGCTCGCTCAGCAGCGGGTGCCCGACACGGAGAGCCGTCGACATCACTATGTGCCGCAGGCGTACTTGCGTCAGTGGTCTTTCGATGGTCGGCGGGTGTGGACGCTGGATACAGTGACGGGCTTGGCGAAGCCGCTTGGCACCAGGGACGTCTGCGTTAACGAGAACTTCTATCGGGTGATCGGACCAGATGGCGCCCCGCACAATCGAGTCGAGAAGCTGTTCGGTGTCGTGGATACGGAACTTGTTCGAGTTCAACGGCTTTTTGCCGGTCTCGAAGACCCGGAGGCATTGGGCTTCGATGACCTCTTGGGCCTCGGGATCACAATGGCTGTGCAGCGGATGCGGACTCTTCAGCAGAGGCGTGTCCAGATCCAATACAGCGCGTGGATGGCTGCTCAGAGCAACAAGTTTCGGCTGATCGCAGATGACGACGAGAATCCGCATCGGGCAGCGGGTATCCACACGGAATTGCTGTTCAAGGCCATGTGGGGTGGCGCGGATGTGCTCATTAAACGGCAGATCGAGGTCTGGCATGACCCGAAGGCAAGGTTCATGACGTGCGACGCCCCTGTGCTGATTCCATTCGTGCGCAACGAGCGACCAGGGACGCTGGACGCCGAATACATCATCTGGCCGGTGAGCCCGCAGCGAGTAGTCGCACTCAGCAGGAATGACGTTGGCGAGAAGGCGATCATCCGCAAAGCCACAGGCCAACTCGTTGGGATCGTGCGAGATGCCGTGGAGCAAGGCCGCGAACGAATGATCTTCGCCAGTGAGGACCAGCGTGACCGACTGCCAACTGGCAAGCGGCTCCGCCGCCGCACGCAAATCCGCCTCCGATGCTCCGATCGCGGTCCGAGGGGGAAGTACGTGCCCCCACCCGGTTGCGTCGTAAAGATGTCAGAGGCGTACTCCGACAAGCCTGACGTCTCGCTCTGCGATCAGGGCCTGCACTCACCGGCTCCGGAAATGCTCAACTTCATCTGACCGCCACGGCTCTTGCACGTTGGCAAGGCCTCAACGATCGCCGCCACGAGATCGATCTGACGCACACGGGTTGTCTGTGCGGGCTGTTGCCACAGATGCAGCTTCGGAGGTCATTTTGCCGCGAGTCACTTTCGAAGCGGTCGCCGCGGACGACGCGGTTCCTGACGAGGAGCGTAGCCGTGCCACGAAAGTGTGAAACTGGTTGAGCGGCGCGCTGTCTCGCATCGCCGTCGGTGCTCTAGTAGGCGCGGGCGGCGACATGATCGCCAGGTATCTAGCACCTGGGCTTTTTTGTTATCGGCGCCAGCGAAAGTTACGCGCTGCCGCGAATGTCACAATCGCCGCATGTTCTGTCCTCAGGCCCCGGTGTGGGGCGATGTTGCGACGTGGGTCGGCGGTGGAGCGACTAGCCTCACGCTGATATTTCTTGTCTATCAGTGGTGGCGCCAGTGGCGTACCGAGCAAGCGCGCCAGGTTTACGCCTGGATTGGGCGCGAGGGCCGCGAGCCGGTTGAGATCCGCCTCGGCAACAGTTCTGGGCTTCCCGTCTACGACGTCTTTGTGTATCGCCCTCTCGTCGAGAACTTTCTGGACAATGGATTTTGGAAACGCTTGTTCTATCGGATCATGCGGTGGGAACTGCTGGAACTCGCGCAAATCGGCAAGCGGATGCGTGGGAACGAGGGCGGGTTGCTCGACATGGACTACACGCCGTCTGCGATTCGTGTCCTACCTCCCGGGATGTACCGGCTAGACGGCCATGATTTTGCAGCTCCTGGGATGCCTGACCCAAGTCTGTTTTTCGGAGTTGAGATCGTGTTCAGGGATTCGCGGGGTATGCGCTGGACGCGGCGCACGTCCGGCAAGCTGAAGCGTTGTCGGCTGAATCCCCATTGGTTCGTAGGCAACCATAGTTACAGCATTCGCGACGCGGCTCTGATGGGCGGCTCGCCCTTTGCGAGGATCTCGCGAGTTCGAGACGAAGTGGGCAACAGCGACAAGGGGCCCGACGCGAGCGAGCCAGGGTCTCATTGAAGGGTCTCGGCTCCGTCCGCCGCTGCGGCCAACGCTGCCGGGCGTCGCCGATCTCTCCCACGATGTCCGCGAAGTACCGGCGGCTACTGGGCCACCGCCGTCCTCCCACTCACGGGCGACCGTCTTTGCGCCGTCTCACATTTGCACGATGCAGACATGATTGTGGCGTTCCCAAACGACGAGCCTCTCTCGGGAAGAATTGCGAAATGGCTTCACTCGCAAGGCGGAGGCTAAGGCGCACTTCCGACTGTCCTGAAACCTGTCGCAAAAGCCGTCGTCGGGACCCGGCGTTGCAACACCACAGCGGTTACGACGCAGACCGGTGCCCGCACAGGCTCTGACGGCGAAAGTCGCACTGTTGATGCCATCAACAAGCTTCGATGTATCCGCAGGTCGCCTAGCGTCCGGTCGCGCGCTTTCTAGTAGTCAGATCGGACATATCTGCTGCTCGCGGGGATTTCCGGGGCAGGTTCGATTCCCCGGCAGCTCCACAAGAGAAGAGCAGATATAGCCACCCGGATCGGGTGGCTATATCTGTTTCGGCATGTGCTTTCGACGCGACGTTCGCAGGCGTGGCCGGCAATCACAATGGCGCGTCGGCGAGTGATGGAGCTGTGCGGCGGGCATGCTCGGCTCATGACACAAGTCGGGGTCGTGCCGGGCAATTGCCGTCAGGTCGTCGTGGTTCATGCAGAAAACCTGACGTCGACGACAGGAACGGTGAATTTTCACGTTCGCGGCGAAGCGGACGGGCCGTGGGGTCAATCGCTGATCGCCACCGATGCGCGTCTCGGCAAGTGTGGCATCGGGTACGCCATCGACGATTCCTGGAGAACACCGATGGGGTCATTCCGTCTCGGTCAGACGTTCACGACGAACGAACGCGACAAGAACACGAAGATGCCCTGGTTCCTGGCGGGAAAGAACACCTGGTGGGAGACCGACGATGACTACTGGTTGGAGCGCTACGCAAAAGGCCAACCATCGAACTTCAACAAGCTCTACGTGGGGAGCAGTAAACCCAACCGTCAGATGGAGTCGCTGAACGAGGACGCCTACGAATTCGGCGTCCTCATCGACCACAATCCGCTGAAGCGGCCTGGACTGGGATGCGCCGTGTTTCTCCATTGCCAGGACGACGACCCGACCACGGCCGGTTGTGTTGCGTTACCGCGAAATGCACTCGCCAAGATCTTCCACGTCCTCGACTACGAGCAGAACCCGTACCTGAGCGTGATCGTGGACTCCACCGATCCCGACCACACGCCGGCGTGCAAGCGCGAGCTGAATCCGTCGCCCCAGTAGCGAAACACGATGCCCGGCCTGCTCCGTCCCTACATCTTGACCACCGGGACCAGCCGGGTGAGGTTCCACAGCTGGTTGCGCCGTGCCGCCAGCGATGTCACCAGGATCGACCCCAGCCACAGCGCGACCAGGAAGATCAACGCCTGCCACAGCCGGCCGTCGATGCCGCCGAGGATCAACTGCCGTAATCCGTTGACGCCGTATGTCATCGGATCGAGCTTGTGCAGAGCCTGGAACGGCGTCGTGGTGGTTTCCACGGGGTAGAGGCCGCCGGCGCTGACCAACTGCACCATGAGCAGCATCATCAGGAGCACCTTGCCCAGCACGGGACCGAGCAGGGCGCTGATCGCTTGCGCCACCGCGATGAACGCGCAGGAGGCCAGGATCATGAAGCCCAGCATGGCCATCGGATGTTCCGCGTGGACGTGCAGGGCGAACCGCACGACGCTGTACAGGATGATCGCCTGCGGAATCCCGATCAGGACTGCGGGCAGGTAACTCGCCAGGGTCACGCGGATCGGATTGATCTCTGCGGCGATCGCCCGGTTCTGCAGCGGACGGAACGCCATCCACAGCAGCATGGCGCCGAAGAACAGCGCGAGTGTCAGGAAGAACGGCGCCATGCCGGTGCCGAAGTTGGGCGCCGAATTCTCGTGTGAACTCGTCAGCTGAACAGGTCCGCCGACCGTCGCGGCGATGGCGTCCTTCTGCTGGGGCGTCCAGTCCGGAACACGCTGGGCGCCTTCGGTCAGCTTGGTCGCCAGCTCTCTCGATCCGGAACTCACCTGCGCTGTGCCGGAGCTCAATTGGCGGGCGCCGTCGTCGAGTTTCGTGATTCCTGCGCTGAGCTGCGCGTTGCCGGCCGCCACCTGCTGAGCACCCTCGCGCAACTGGGTGAGCTTGCTGCTGAGTTCCTTGCTCGAGGCGGAGATGTCAGAGAGCGCGGAACCCACGGGCCCGCCCTCGGCGGCGGTGGCGCGGGCCTTGGCGAGCTTGGCCTGGATGTCGGCGGTGCGCTGATGCGCGAGCAGTTGATCGCGGGTGTCGCGCAACTTCTGAGTCGCTATCACCGACACGGATCCTGATTGGCCGACAGGCTGTCGATGACCGACGTCAGCGACTGGGCGGCGGTGTCCTGGGCTCCGATGATGGTGCCGAGTTCGTCGGAGGCGTCCGTCAGTGCCGTTGAGCTGTCCTGGACTTGGCCGTTGACCTGATCGCTCTGGGTGCCGACCCGAGCCGCCAGATCGGTGATCTTCAACAGCGGATCGGTCGCGGTGTCGATGCCGTCCGACAGCTTTCGGGACCCGGCCGCCAGTTCCGCTGATCCGGAGCGGGCGGTATCCAGACCCGTCACCAATTGGTTGGCGCCGCTGTTCAATTGGGCTGCGCCGTCGGCAAGCCGATTCGCCCCGTCGGCGGCTTGCTTGATCCCCGACCCCGACGTGGTGATCACGGACAGCACCTGGTTGACGGCCTGTCCCGAGATCCTGGTCGACACGGCGTTGAGCACTTGCTCGACAGCGGTGCGTCCGATGCTCGACGAGATGTAGTTGTTGGCGTCGTTGTACTCGGCGATCAGTTGCGCCTTGCGGGGATTGCCGGTGGTGGGCGAGGCGATGGCCGCGCTGAAGTCGGCCGGCAACTCCAGCATGAAGTAGTACTTGCCGTGCGTCACCCCGTCGCGCGCCTCGGCGTCGTCGACCAGATGCCAGTCCAGGCTCTTGTCGCTGGTGAGCCCGTCGGCGATCTCTGCGCCGACATTCAGGTGCTGACCGGACACCTCGGTGCCGCGATCGGAATTGACCAGCGCCACAGGCAATTTGTCCACGTGACCGAAGGGATCCCAGTAGGCCCACAGGTACAGCGCGCCGTAGGTCAACGGCATCAACATCAGGACGACGACGGCGATCCGCGTCATCCGGTTACGGGCGAAGCGTTTGATCTCCGACCCGAAGGCAAGTCCGCCCAGCATCTACTCAGTCCTTCTCTGCGACGTTCGGGATGTGCACCATGTGCTCGGGAGCCTGATCGCCGAGCGCATTCGTCACGCCCACCACGACCAGACGGTCGGCCGCGAGCGCGCCGAGACGTTGTACGGCCCGTGCCCGCCGCTCGTTGTCACGCACCTGCTCGAGATCCCCGACCACCAGAACCGGTCGGTCCGAGTACTGCGCCAGCGCGACCTGGAGGAGGAACGTTTCCAGGTCACCCAGGTCGCCGATGTAGTCAGTCGGCGCGGGACGATCGATATCCCCGAACACCTCCGCCAGGACGTCCCGATGCCCATCACGCGGACGGCGGAACAGGGGAGCGAGCCAGCGGCGCTGCTCGGCCAGGACCGTTCCGACGGTGACGGCCTCGTCCAGATCGTCGATGTCGGCGAACGCGGCGATCGCGCAGTGCCGGCGGATTGCCCGCGGTGAGTCGTCGCCGAGAACCCTCACGGTGCCGGCACCCGGCTTGAGGCGACCGGCCAGCGTGAGCAGCAACGCTTTCTGGCTGTGACCGCCGGGCATCTGCACTGCGTGCAGGCCCCGGTCGAGGTCGAGGTCCACGTCGCTGAACAGCGGGCCGTGCTCGCCGTCGAACGTCAGGCCCCGCGCCACGATGAGCGCGTCACCCTCGGCGTCGGGACGAATTTGCAGCGTGTGTGGCGCAGCGTGCCTGCTCATGCTCGCCTCCTGGGTTGCCGTCGAGAACAGTGGGATGCTTCAATACGATATGCATCCAGTACGGAATGTATCGAGTTAGAAGGGCCCTTTGTCGTGAAGGTCACAGAGACGCCGAGAACCCGCCGGCGCAGCAACACACGCGCACGGTTGATCGAGGCCACCGATGCGCTGATCAGCGACAGCGGGCGGACGTGGTTCGGCGTGGAAGAGGTGTGCCGCGCGGCCGGCTTCACCCGCGGGGCCTTCTACTCCAGCTACGACGCGATGGAGGACCTGCTCTTCGAGGTGTACGAGCACCAGAACGACGCGCTCGTCGAGCGATTGCGGCGCACCGCCGAACCCCTGCTGGGCACCACGGGCGTTCTTCCGACCGACCGCGTGGTGCGCCACCTGCTCGAGGCCGGTGTCACCGATCAACCCCGCATCGCGCTGCACGCGGCCCTGGTGGCACGCGCCGCGCATCAGCCCGACATCGCCCTGGCTCTGGACGCGCGCGTCGAGCGCCTTCGGGAAGGCTTGCAGGAGATCTTCGTCGACCTGATCGCGAAAACCGGCCGGACGTTGACCGTCACCCCGGAGGCTTTCACCCGCGCGCTGATGGCCGCCCAGGCCGGCGCCTCCGGCCAGTTCCTCAGCGACCGCGCCGCCACCGAGGAAGTCCGCTACCTCACCGCGATGGCTGTGGTCGAGGGATTGTCCGCCTGACTATCCGGCCGCGTGCAGGGTGATCTCGGAGATCGCGGTGCGACTCTTGCCGTCGGTCGTGCCCAACGTGCTGATCCACACCAGCACGTCGGACGTCGCCGTCGAATCCGTGATGTCGATGCGGTTGTGTCCCGGCTGCAGCGTTGTGGTCGGGGACAGGGGCGTCGTGTCGGACAGCGCGGCGGGCTTCTCCGTGGGCGATGACCGGATCTGGACCGCCGTTCCGGTACTGGACAGGTCGATGGTGACGGCGCGCAACGTCGCCGGTTCCGACAGGTGCAGCATCAGACCCTCGCCCTCGACGTAATTGGGGAAGGGGACCGGATCGGTGTAGGTGACCGTCGACCAGGACGTCGCGGGATTGCCGTCGATCACCAGGTCGGCCTTGTCGGGATTGTCGGCGGCGCCCGCCGGCGCGAACACGGTGACGCCGGCCGGCGTGATGGTCACGTCCGGCCGCGTCCGGAGGCCGAACCCGTCGGTGAACCACGCGACGGCGCCCACCGCCACCAGGATCACCGCGGCGAGCGCAGCGAGGACGACGAACCGGCGGTTGGGGCGTGTCCGTGACGTGTCAGGTGGCGTTTCGAACGCCGCCGTCGAGCGGGACGACCGGGGCGCCGGGGAGACCGGGGTCAGGTAGACGGTGATCTCGTCGGCCTCGAGTGTCCGGCCGTCCCAGACGCCGTGCACGTCGACTGCGGCGCCGTCCCGCAGCTGACCGGTCGCGAGGTGGACGTTGATCGCGACGGGAACGGGAGTGGGCAGATGAGCGGGCGGATCGGACGGCGTCAACTGGAACGACACCGCCTGCATCGCACCACCGGCGTCGACAGTGCGGTGCTCCACACGGTCTGCGGTCCCGCGCAGCGCCAGATGCTCGAGGCGTTGCGTGCCGGGACTGGCCGCCGGATCTGCTGCCGGTGCTGTCACGTGGGGTTGCGTCGCCTCGGCATGCCGAGGCCGGCGCGAGAGGGCTTCGGCGAAATCGAGGCAGCTGGGGTAGCGCTGGTCGGGATCTTTGGCGAGGGCTTTGACGAGGACCGTGTCGAGGTGCGCGAGTTCGGGCCGGCGTGCGGAGATGCGCGGGGGCGGTGTGCCCAGATGATGGCCGATGACGACAGCACGGTTGGAATCGTCGAACGGCGGCGCACCGGTGAGCAGATGAAAGGCGGTGGCCGCCAACGCGTATTGATCGGCGCGCCCGTCGAGCGGCTGACCGCGCAGCTGCTCGGGAGACATGTAGCTGACGGTTCCGATCGCGACGTTGTCATCGGTGAGGTTGCTGACGTCGTCGATGCGCCGGGCGATGCCGAAGTCGGTCAGCAGCACTCGGCGCCGGCGTCCGTCCGACGCCGTCACGAGGATGTTCTCCGGCTTGACGTCACGATGGAGCAGGCGCCGCTCGTGAGCGAAGTCGAGTGCATCCGCCACCGCCGTCACGATGTCGACGACGTCGTCCTCGGGCAGGCCGCGCGGGTAGGTCTGGGCGATCAACCGGCCCGCGTCCGTGCCCTCGACGTAGTCCATCGAGATCCACAGCCTGCCGTCGAACTCGCCCCGGTCGAGCACGCCGACGATGTTGGGGTGCCGCAGCGCCGCCGCCATCTCGGCCTCCCGGATGAACCGGGCGCGGAACTCCGTGTCCGCGGTCGAGGTGGGCGCGAGGATCTTCAGCGCGTCGTGACGGGGCAGGCGGGGGTGCTGTGCGAGATACACCTCACCCATCCCGCCGGTACCGAGAAGCCGCTCGATCACGTAGCCGGCGAATTGCTCGCCCTTGGTCAGCGGCATGCACAGAGCCTACAAACCGCCTCGGAATCGGCGCGGAAGACCATGGCGAGGGCAGCGGTCGGTGCAGAACACCTCCGCCGCCGCGCCGACCCGCGCACTATGGACCCGATGACGACTGCCGAGCCGACACGACACACCGTTCTCGCGGAGACCGACAGCGCGGCATATCACTCATTGCGCCAACAGCCCGCTACCCGCGCCGAGCGGTACGCGCTCGGCAAGAGCCTGCGTCAACGCGTACCGCGACGATCACTCGCCGAGTGGACTCCGCCCGCCGACCGACCGGATCCGGTACAGCTCATCGAGGAGAACCATCGCGGGCGGGTCGACCGTCTCGTTCCCATCCGTGTGGGACGCATGGTCGCCTCGCCGTACGGATTCCTGCGCGGCAGCGCCGTCGTGATGGCCGAGGACGTCGCGCATCTGCCGGCCACGGGCATCACACCAGTGGTGTGCGGGGACTCCCATCTCGGCAATTTCGGTTTCTACGCCTCACCCGAACGCGATCTGGTCATCGACCTCAACGACTTCGACGAGGCCCATCCCGGCGGGTGGGAGTGGGACCTGCGGCGCCTGGTGGCCAGCATCTGGGTGGCGGGCCGCCACAACGGCGCCTCCGAGGACGACTGCGGGTGCGCGGTCCGCTCGTGCGTCGCCGCCTACCGGAGTGAGGTGTGCCGACTGGCCGACGAGCCGCTGTTCTCGCGGTCCTTCACCCGCCTCGACGTCGACAGGCTGGCCGGCGAGGCGCACGGGCCGCTGGCCGACGAGGTGCGGCGCTCGGCCAAGCGGGCTCGTCATCGCACCAGTGACCGTGCCCTGCCTCGGTTCACCGAGGAAGTCGACGGCGTCCGCCAGATCGTCGAAGAGCCTCCGTTGATCACGCGGCTACCCGAGTGGGAAGCCGACGCCCTCGCCGAGGCGCTCGACGACTATCTTCCGACGCTGTCCACGCACTGGCGCCGGGTACTGGGCGGATACACCTTGATCGACGTCGCGCACAAGGTGGTCGGCGTGGGCAGCGTCGGCCTGCGCGCCTACGTGGCGCTCCTCGAGGGCTCGTCACCGGAGGACGTCGTCTTCCTGCAGCTCAAGCAGGCGCGCCGGTCCGTGCTGGCCCGCTATGTGCACGGTGAGTCGGCCTGGCATGCCCACCAGGGACAGCGGGTGGTGGAGTACCAGAAGGCGCTGCAGACGGTCAGCGACCCGCTGCTGGGATGGACCACGGTCGACGGCCTCCAGTACTACGTGCGTCAGTTCCGCAACATGAAGGGCACCATTCCGCTGGACGCCATGGACTCCGATGCCCTCGTCGACTACACCGCCGTGGTCGGTCAGCTGCTCGCCAAGGGGCACGCCCGTACCAGCGGCGCCTCCATGATCGCCGGCTATCTCGGCCGCTCCGAGAAGGTGGACAAGGCGCTGTGCACCTTCGCCCGCCGCTACGCCGACCAGACCGAGGCCGATCACGCCGCGCTGGTGGCGGCCGTCGAGCGGGGCAGGATGCCCGTGGAACGCGGCATCTGAGAGGTCTCGAAAGTCATCGCCCTGCAACGGGTTTCGATGCAAGATAATCCTGTACCGGGATCGGCTGGGCGGCCGCGTAGTCGTCGGGCAGCACCACGTCGCCGGCGGTGGTGTTGACGTAGACGCCCCAGTGGAAGTAGCCGCGCAGACCGGCGGGGTCGGCGGCGATCACCGTTGCGTAGTCGTTGACGGCCCGCACGTACTGACGCGAATTGTTGTACCGGTACAGCGCATGGTCGCGGTCGCGGGTGAAGCCGTTGGCGGCGAGGTAGCGGCCCGCGGCCATGATCGCGTCGCGCGGGGCATGGATGTCGCCGCCGGCCCCGTACGCCGCGAACGTCGACGGCATGAACTGCATCGGGCCCTGCGCGCCGGCCGTACTGACCCCGGCTACCCGCCCGAACGCGGTCTCGACGAAATTCACCGCCGCCAGCACATGCCAGTCGACGCCGAAGGCCGACTCCGCCTCGCGGTAATAGCCCATCAATTCCGCGACGGGCCGCGGCGCGACGATCCGCCACGCCGGCAGGGTCGCCCGGGGCCGCGCCATGGCTCCGAGTTGACGGCGCGCGTCGATGTTGAGGTCGTAGGCGCCGCGCAGCTCATCCGGCACCCGCGCCCGCGCGAGCCCGTCCCACTCGGGGTGGCGCGCGAGCAGACGATAGGCCGCCTGCTGGCGCCGGGCGGCGGCCACGACGGTCCCGTCGGACGACGACGCATCGCGCAGCGCCCGTTCGTCGGCGACGATCCCATCGGCGAGCCCGACGGGATCCGTCGCCAATACCCGGGGTGCCGGCGCGGCGACCGGCGGGGATGCGGGTGAGGGCCCGGCCGCGCGCGGCTCGGCTGCCGGTGCACAGCCGGGCAGCACCAGCGCGGCGGACGCGATGAGCGCCGCTCCGATCTGACCTGCCGTTTTCCTGTTCAGACCGCACTCCCTCCCTCAGGCGTCGAAGCTATCCCCGGCCGCCAGTATCGTCGTCACTGGCGATCGCGCCACAGTATGCGTCTGGCGGTTTCCGGTCTCGGTGCCCTGGTAATACAGCCTGGCATTACGGGCAGGAACATCACGCACGAGCGTCGTCACCGGCGCCAACGAGGAGGAGCTGCATGTCGGAGTTGGAGGTCACCGACGAGGGGCACGAGTCGGTCGAGCCCACCTACGCCGAGCACCTTCATCCGGCGCGACCCCGCACGCTGAGGTTCCGGCCGCGCGTCAAGTCGTCGTTCGTCCGTCGCTCGGTGGCCCAGGACGGCCCCGCCAACGGCACCAACCCCGCCTATGTGGAGTGGTTGCGCGCTCAGTCGATGCTCGCCGACGCCAACGAGATCAGCGCCCAGTTCTCGGGCCAGGGTTCGATGTGGCAGAACCCCTTCGCCACACCGAATCCCCGCGGCGCCGTCGACACCGCCTCCGTGTGGTTCACCGCCTACCCGTTGTCGCTGATCACCCGCCCCGACGAGTCGTTCCTCAAAGCGATGGCCAACGAGGACATGTGGAAGGCGTTCGCCGAGATCGGCATCGAGGCCATCCACACCGGCCCCGTCAAGCGCGCGGGCGGCATTTCCGGGTGGCAGTACACGCCGAGCGTCGACGGGCACTTCGACCGGATCGGTACGCAGATCGATCCGGCGTTCGGCACCGAGGACGAGTTCCGGCAGATGTGCGCCACGGCCGCCTGGTACGGCGGCACGATCATCGACGACATCGTGCCCGGCCACACCGGGAAGGGCGCCGATTTCCGGTTGGCCGAGATGAAGTACGCGGACTACCCGGGCATCTATCACATGGTCGAGATCGATCCGCGCGACTGGCACGAGCTGCCCGACGTCCCGTCCGGCGCCGACTCGGTCAACATCGACGCAGCGACGGAGGAGTGGCTCGACAAGGCCGGCTACATCATCGGCCGGCTGCAACGGGTCATCTTCTACGCCGAGGGCATCAAAGAGACCAACTGGAGCGTCACGCGGCCCGTCACCGGCGTCGACGGCGTGGAGCGGCGCTGGGTCTACCTGCACTACTTCAAAGACGGTCAGCCGTCGATCAACTGGCTGGACCCGTCGTTCGCGGGTATGCGGCTGGTCATCGGCGACGCCCTGCATTCTCTGGCCGACCTCGGTACCGGCGCACTGCGCTTGGACGCCAACGGTTTTCTCGGCGTCGAGAAGGCGGCAGCAGAAGGGTCGTCGGCGTGGTCGGAGGGGCACCCGCTGTCCGAGGCGGCCAACCACCTGATCGCCAGCATGGTGCGCAAGGTCGGCGGGTTCACGTTCCAGGAGCTGAACCTGACCATCGACGACATCCGCCAGATCGGCGAGGCGGGCGCCGACCTGTCCTATGACTTCGTCAATCGCCCGGCTTATCACCACGCCCTGGCCACGGGCGACACCGAGTTCCTGCGGCTGACGCTGCGCACCACGCTGGAGCTGGGGGTGGACCCCGCGTCGCTGGTACACGCGCTGCAGAACCACGACGAGCTGACCTACGAACTCCTGCACTGGGAGAACGGCCACCGCGACGATGTCTACACCTTCCGCGGCGGGGAGGTCACCGGTGAGCAGATCGCGGCAAGCGTGCGCAGCGACCTGATCGCGCAGCTCACCGGGCCAGGCGCACCATACAACCGGACCTTCACCACCAACGGAATCGCCTGCACCACAGCCTCCGTCGTGTGTGCGGCGCTCGGTGTGAAGGACTTCGACGACATCGGCGACGTCGACCCGATTCGCCGCGCGCATCTACTGCTGGCCATGTTCAACGCGCTGCAGCCCGGAGTGTTCGCGCTCTCGGGGTGGGATCTGGTCGGCGAGTTGACGCTGCCGGTGTCCCAGGTCGCCGAATTGGTGGCCGAGGGGGACACCCGGTGGATCAACCGCGGTGCGCACGATCTGATGGGCATCAACCCGCATGCCCGCCAGTCCACCGCGGGAATGCCGCTGGGGCGCAACCTCTACGGCCCCATTCCGCAGCAGCTCGCCGACGAGACCAGCTTCATCCGCCAGTTGCAGGCCATCTTGAAGGTGCGCTCGCACTACGGGATCGCGACGAGCCGCCAGCTCGACATTCCCGAGGTGTCGCACCGCGGCATGCTGGTGCTGGTGCACGAGCTCGAGGGTGAGGGACGATTCCAGCTGACGGTTCTCAACTTCGCCCAGGAGCAGATCGCAGGCACCGTTCGCTCGGAGCACCTGCCACCGGGGGCGGTCGTGTCGGACATGTTCAGCGGCAACGAGATCGCGACCGTGGACGATCTGCACAGCTTCGCGACCGAGATGCCGCCGCTGCACGGCATGTCGCTGCTGGTGGAGGCACCCGAACCGGAGTGATCAGCTGAGGAAGCGGTCGGTGTAGGAGCGGAACCGGGTAGACAGCGCCTCGTCGTCGAGCCCGAACATCGCGGCGGTGGACGACACCCGGCCGAACCGATTCCGTTGGTGCCCGGCCAGATAGCCGTCGATCGCGGCACGCGCCTCGTCGGTCATCGGTTCGCCGGCGAGTGCGTAGACCCGTTCGGCGACGCCGCGTTCGTCGGCCATGAAGGTGTCGAAGTGGACATCGAGTGACTGGTCGGGGCCGACCACATCGCGATCGCGCACCAGCGCCATGAGCATCAGCTCCAGGCGGGACGCCCAGGCGGCCGCGATGTCGCGCACCGGCGGTGCGGCGCTGTACATCCGGGCCGTGTACACCACCATCGCGATCATCGATATCGCCACAGGCACCGGATCGCGGTGCGTGCACACGACGACGGCGCCGGGGAAGACGCGCTGCAGCACGGGGAGCTGCTCGAGGTGCTGCGGAGACTTGAGCAGCCAGCGGCGGCCGCCGCGGAGGAACTGCATGGCCTTCAGCTGGGTGCGCAGGTACTCGTAGTGCGGCGTCTGATCGTGGGCGAGGTAGTAGTCACGCCACGCCGGTACGTGCGCCAGCGTCTCCATCAGCATCGTGGAGAAGTCGTTGGCCAGCAGCTGGATCTCTTCGTGCACATGCTCGCTCGTCATCTCGTGCATGGCCCGGAAGTGGGGGAGCAGCAGGTCGAGCATCGACACCGCCGTCTCCATGCGGGCCACCCGGGGATCGGGTGCGACGTCCCTCTCCGCAGGCAGGGGAAACGGCTCGGCGCTCTCCCAATAGGGCATGGTGCGGAACGACGGGCCTGCGGCCAGCATGTTGTGCAGATGCGTCGTTCCGGTGCGGGGAAGCCCCGCGATGATGACCGGCGGGGCCAGCTCGATGTCGTGGATCTCGGGATGCCGGCGGAGAAGGTCGGTGAGCAGCAACCGGTTCTTCAACCACTGCGAGAGCTGGCTGAAGAAGTTGACCCGGCCGCAGTCGTGCAGGTCGTCGAGGCCGACCAGCGCGGCGAGGTAGACGTCGAGGCGTTCCCGATAGTCATCGGAGCCGAAGTCATCGAGGCCGGTGGCGTCCCGCGCGGCTGTGTGCAGCGCTTCAGAGGTCAGTGCGCAGCTGCCCGCCATCGAGGCGATCATGTCCCGAACCTGTTGTGCCGCAGTGCTGTAACGCGGCTGCGCCAAGTCGGTCAGCTCGATGGTGGTCGGCGTGTCATGCGTCACAGACAGTTATGTTACTCTGAGTCACGTAATGACGACAGAGCTCGGCCGGCCCCGCGACCGGCGTATCGACGACGCCGTGCTGGCGGCCACCGCCGAGATGATCGGCGAGGTGCCGTACGCCGAGTTGTCGGTCGGCGCGATCGCGCGGCGCGCGGGAACCAGTAAGCCCGCGATCTATCGGCGCTGGCCCAGCAAGGCGCATCTGGTGCACGAGGCGGTTTTTCCGATCGGCGAGGCGACTCAGATCCCGGCGACCGGGTCACTTGCCCACGACATCCGCGAGATGGTGCGTCGCGTCGCGGCCCTGCTGACGACCCCGGCTGCCCGCGCCGCGATCCCGGGATTGATCGCCGAGATGGCGGCCGACCCCACGCTGCACGCCGCACTGCTGACACGCTTCGGCGACGTGATCACCCGCGGGCTCGGCGATTTCCTGCGCGATGCCGTCCAGCGTGGCGACGTCCGCGCGGGCATCGACGCCACCGAACTCGCCGAAGCGGTCGCCGGCATCACGCTGCTCTCGCTGGTGACCCGGCCGGATGCGCCCGATGACGGCTGGCTCGACCGCACCGCCACCCTGATCACGAGAGGAATTGCCACGTGAATGCCGAATCCACCTCTGCCTGGCGGGATTTGATCCAGACCCTGGGCGAGCTCGACCGCGGCTTCACCGAGGGGGAGCGCGCCGTCGTCGACGACCGCCACCTCGCCGACGGGTACCGCATGCTGGCCACCACGCTCGGGGTCGCCTTCGACACGTACCTCTTTCCCGAGCGCAGTCGACCGCAGTTCGTGGAACTCAACACTCCGTTCCGCCGCGATCGACGCTGGGGAGGCGACAACACCGACGCGTGGTATCACCTGTGCCCGATCGACGAGCACCGCCGATACCGGATCAGCGGGAATCGCGGTGACAGCGTGTATTTTTCGGTGACCGCCTACAACGAGCCCGCGCCGGGTAGCTGGTCGGACCGTGTGGTCGGCATCGTCAACGACTCCGACCTGCAGACCAGCGGACGGATGGACTCCGACGGCGAGTTCTCCTTCGAGATCGGACCGCTGCCCGGGGCGGCGGTGTTGGTGACCCGCGACTATCAGGCCGATCCGATGACCGGGCGCCCGGTCAGCTGGCACATCGAGGCGCTCGACGAGCCGGATCCGATCCGGCATTCCGACGCCGAGACCGCGGCCTCGCTGCGTGCCTGCGCGGCCTGGCTGCGCACGATGTTCGCCATCGTTCCGCTGACGGTCGGCGCCCGGGTCGACGATGCGCACGCGCTCGGCCATGAAACCGGCCAGCATGCCAACGTTTTCGGCGAGCCGTACCAGGTCCCGGATTCGAATTTCGGCTGGTCGGCCCGCGACGCCTGTTACGCCTATGCGAGCTTCGTCCTCGAGGACGACGAGGCGCTGGTCATCACCCATCGTCCGCCGGCCTGCCGCTTCTGGAACCTGGTGGTGTGGAACCAGTTCATGGGCGGCCATATCGTCACCGACGCCCGGGTCTCGATCAACGGTGCGACGGCGACACCGAACAGCGACGGCTCGGTGACGGTGGTCGTCTCCAAGAACCCTGCCGAACAGCATGGGACGCATCCGAACGCGATCTCGACGGTCGACTACCCCAGGGGGAACCTGGCTTTCCGGTGGTTCCACGCCGACAGGGTGCCCACGCGGCCAGAAGTCGAACTGGTGAAGCTCTCCGAGGCGCCGACGCAGGTGACCTGACGGCCCTCAGTCGAGGGGCGCGGTCAGTTCGATGTTGATGTCGTCGGGATCCTGGAAGGACAGGATCGCGATACCGGCCTCCTCGAGGACCGAGATGGCGCCGTGCGGAATTCCCGCATCGGCCAACGCGCTCTGGGCGGCGGCCAACTCGGCGCGCCCGGCGACGGCGAAGCTGACGTGATCGAGGCCCATGTGCTGAGGATCGAAGACGCCGTTGCCGCCCGGTCGCAGGCCGAACAGCGTGCCCTGCGGTGTCTGGTACACCGCTCCGCCGAAGAACCGCTCGGGTGATTGGGCGATACCCGGATCGTCGGCCATCGAGGAGGTGTCCACCACCAGCGGCCAGCCGAACACCGTGTCATAGAACTTCTTGGAGCGCGCGATGTCACTGACGGTGATGCGGACATGCGCGAACCCGGTGCTGTCGACGAGAGCCATACCGTCCGGCTTACCCGTTTGCGGACGGGTCAGCTCGCCGGGCGGCGCGTATTCACCGAATCGTCATCCGCGCAGTGACACCGGGAGCGGATCAGTCCTGCACCGCCTTGGCGACCGTCAGGAAGCGCGTCACCTCGTCGGCGCGATCGGCCCGGGTGGCCACCGATGTCGATGCGGCCACCATGCGCACGATCACCCAGGCACGGGCGCGATCCTCGTCGAGGCCTGCGACGTCCACCAGCGTCCAGAAGCGCTGCCGGATCGCGTCGCGCACCCGCCCGGCGATCCCGTCCCAGTGGTGGGTCAGCATCGGTGCCACGTCGTCGTTGCGGTCACCGTTGACGGGCCGTGGGTCGACGGCCAACCACGGTGCGCGCTCGGCGGCGCGCACCGTCGAGAAGTGCAGATTGCCGTGGAGCACCACCTCGGCGCCTGCGCCGTCGGCGAGCAGGTCACTGGCGAGGGTCCGCGCCTGTTCGACCAGCCGGCGTGGCACCGCGGGGGAGTCGAGCGAGGCATCGTCGAGCCAGCATCGCAATGTGTCTGCGGCAGAGGGTAGTTGGGGCATCGCGGACACATGGAGTCGCGCGTACAGGCCGGCCACCACCGCGCACGCGTCGGTGTCGGTGAGCGATGCCAGAGTGGTGGGACCGGCGCGCTCGGTCAGCACGGCATGACGGTGCGGATCGGCGCGGAGAAGCCGAACGGCGCCGTCGCCGGCCCACCGGCGCAGCACCAGATGCTCACCGGCGAACGCCGCCGAGCCGATCTTGAGCAGCGCCGGTGCGCCGTCGGACGTGTGCACCGGTTGGGTCAGCGCGTCAGCATCCTCTTCGGGTCCAGCCCCGAGGCCTTCGTCGGCGCGCAGCCGCCACTGCTCGATCAGGTGCTGTGCCAGGGCAGCCCGATCGGGCACTACGGCGCGGCCGGGGAATGCTTGGCCTGCTGCTCGGCGGCGTGGTCCTCGATCGCCTTGCCGATGGCATGCGCTGCGCGGTCGACGAACTCGCGTCCGCTTGCCGTCACCCACTCCTGTGATGCCCTCGGCGGCGTGAGGTGACCGGTGAAATGCGGGATCACGTACTGGGCGAACAACTCGTAACTGCGCAGCTTGGCGGCCGGGGGCGCCCAGTCGTGATCGAACAGCAGGAAGGCCCCGAATCCGCCGTCGCTGGCCTCGATCAGTTCCTCGATCTTGGCGACGGCGTCGTCGGGCGTGCCGATCACCGCGAAGCCCGACTCCCGGTTGTTGGCGACGATTTCGGAGACGGTGTCGCCCTGCACCGGGCCGGCGGGCAGGATGTGGCTGAAATAGCGTGAGAATTCGGCGATTCCGTACGCGACGTCACGCTCGGCCTGCTCGCGCGTCTCGGCCAGGTGCATCGGGCCGACGAGGCGCCACTTGGATCGGTCCGCGACGTGACCGTGCTCCAGCGCCACCTCCTCCCAGGTCTTCCAGTGCTGGGCCAGCAGATCCATTCCCTGCCGGGCTGTCGCCGCGATCGACAGCATCCCGATGCCGTGCTTGCCCGCTCCGCGCGGCCCGGTGGGGGAGAAGGAGGCCGCGACCGCGACGTCGAAACACGGATCGCTGTAGGGCGCCAGCTGCAGGCGTGCGTCCTGCAGGGTGAAGCCGTCGGTGTGCATCGTGACGGTTTCGCCGCGCAGCAACCGCATGATCGCTTCGAGGCACTGCTCCATCCGGGGGCGCTGCTCGTCGGCCGGGATGCCGAGCATGTGCGCGTCGGACGTGAGCTGGCCGGGGCCGCACCCGAGCATCACGCGGCCGCGGGTGAGGTGGTCGAGCAGCACCATGCGGTCGGCGAGCATCAGCGGGTGGTGGTAGGGCAGCGAGCTGACGCCGGTGCCGAGCTTGATGTGCTTCGTGCGCTCGGCGGCTACGCCGATCATGACCTCCGGTGAGGCGATGATCTCGAACCCTGCCGAATGATGCTCCCCGATCCACGCCTCGTGGAAGCCCAGGCGGTCCATCGCCACGATCAGATCGAGGTCGCGTTCGATCGCGAGCGTCGGATTCTGCCCGGTGGGGTGGAACGGTGCCATGAAGTTTCCGAAGCGCATCCGCCCATTCTGCGACTTCTGCGGATGTGCCGGGCCTAGATGGCGACGCAGCGGGTACCGATTGGCCTGCGGCCGGCCCGGAACCGGCCCGGAAAGGACTCTCAATGGAGAAGTCAAGCCGCCGTTGTGGTGACGGGGGGTGAATCAGGTTGCCAGGTGCGGTTGTCGCGGATGAGTGCGTAGAGGACGTTGGTGCGGCGTCGCGCCAGGCAGATGGTGGCCGGGACCGGACGCTTTCCTTCGTTTCGTTTGCGCTGGTAGTAGGCCCGAGAGTCGGCGTCACAACGTATCGAGGTCAGCGCCGACATGTACATGACTCGACGCAGACGACGGCTGTAGCGCTTGGGGGTGCGCAGGTTTCCGGTCCGCGTTCCCGAATCTCGAGACACCGGGGCCAAGCCGGCCCAGGCAGCGAGTTGGTCGGCCGAATCGATCAGCGCGGGATCACCGACTGCGGCCAGGAACTCGGCGCCGAGTCGGAATCCGATACCGGGCATGCTGGTGATCACCTCGGCCAGCCGATGGCGGCGAAATCGGCCCTCGATGTTGGCGTCAGTGGTCTTGATGCGGTCATCGAGGGCGATCACCCCCTGGGCCAGTTCAGAGACCAGGGTGGCGGCGACCTCCTCGCCGGGCAGCTTGACTGTTTGGGCCTTGGCGGCCGAGACAGCAGCGGCGGCGATGGTCGACGCGTTACGGACTCCAGCATCGGACAGTATCTTCGTCAGTCGCGAAACACCGCTCTGCCGAATGGCTTTGGGTCGTTGGTAGCGCGCCAACAGCACCACCCAGCCGCGGTCGGAGCTGAGTTCGGCGACCCGTTCCAACGCTGGGCAGATGGCGATCAGTTGCTGATGCAGCCTGTTGATGGTGCGGGTGCGATCAGCCACCAGATCAGCGCGATGAGCGGTCAGCATCCGAAGTTCGGTGACCAGGTCGTCGTCGGGATGCAAGACCGGCAGATCCTGCCCGCGCATCCGCGATTGATCAGCGATCACGCGGGCATCTTTGGCGTCTGTTTTGGACTCACCTCCGCGATAAACCGTCGAGGCCTGCCACACCGCTCGGCCCGCCAGATAGCGCACCGACTTGCCAACGTCGGCCAGCACCGTCAACAGCAGGGTGGCGTAGGTCATGGTCAGGTCCACCGTCCAGGACACCCGCGGCCCCAACCCGTCGACCTGCGTGATCAGCTCGCGGATGGACTGCTCGTCGTTGACCAGCTTGCGCGAGAGCACCACTGTCCCGGTGGTGTCGACCACACACACCCAATGATGTTCCCTACCGACATCCACACCAGCCCACAACTGGTCCGTTGTCATCGATTCTCTTTTCGTTTGTCTGCCAACATCATTCCCACGGACAACCCCGCCAGCATTTCCTTAAACAAGCGATCACATCGCAGATCTCAATCAGCGGCCAGAGAAGTCCAGGCAGGCCGGGCGGCCAGTCCTTTCAAGCCGCACCACCAGGGCCGGCTACACCCACACAGCCTCACCCGACCCACCCGGGTCACAGCACAACGTAACAACACGAAGTAACTGCACCTACGAACTTAAGGACCACCCCATGTCATCGGAGGCCGATACCGCGCAGGGGGCCGATGCGGCGCCGACGAAGCTGGCCCGGCGGATCACGGGTCCGCTGCTGTTCCTGTTCGTCCTCGGCGATGTCCTCGGCGCGGGGATCTATGCGTTGATGGGCGTGCTGGCGCAGGAAGTGGGTGGCGTGCTGTGGGCGCCGCTGGTGATCGCGCTGGTGTTGGCACTGCTGACGGCCGGGTCGTACGCGGAGCTGGTCACCAAGTACCCGCGTGCGGGTGGCGCATCGGTGTTCGCCGATCGCGCGTTCGGCAAACCCCTGCTGTCGTTCCTGGTCGGCTTCTCGATGCTGGCCGCCGGCGTGACCAGTGCCGCGGGCCTGGCGCTGGCGTTCTCCGGCGACTACCTCGCGACGTTCGTCGACGTGCCCGCGGTGCCGGCTGCACTGGTGTTCCTTCTGCTCGTGGCCTGCCTGAACGCCCGGGGTATCAGCGAATCGCTGAAGACCAACGTGGTGATGACGGTCATCGAACTGTCCGGTCTGCTGATCGTCATCGCGGTGGTGGCGGTGATGCTGGGCCGAGGTCAGGGCGATGTCGGCCGCGTCGTCGAATTCCCGGCCGGATCGACACCGGCGCTGGCGATCCTGGGCGGCGCGATCATCGCCTACTACTCCTTCGTCGGATTCGAGACCTCAGCCAATGTCGTAGAAGAGATCAAGGATCCGAGCCGGGTGTACCCGAAGGCGCTCTTCGGTGCCCTGATCACCGCCGGAGTGATGTACGCGCTGGTCGGCATCGCCAGTTCGATCGCGCTGCCGGCGAACGAACTGTCCGAGTCCTCCGGCCCGCTGCTGGCCGTCGTCGCCGCGTCCGGCGTCGGGGTGCCCGACTGGGTGTTCAGCCTGATCGCGTTGATCGCAGTGGCCAACGGCGCACTGTTGACGATGATCATGTCCAGCCGTCTCACCTATGGCATGGCCGAGCAGGGCCTGCTGCCCGCGGTGCTGACCCGGGTGTTGCCGCGCCGCCGCACCCCGTGGGTCGCGATCGTCGCGACCACCGCGGTGGCGATGCTGCTCACCCTGGTCGGGGATCTTTCGACACTGGCCGAGACCGTGGTGTTGCTGCTGCTCTTCGTGTTCCTGTCGACCAACATCGCGGTGCTGGTCCTGCGCCGTGACGAGGTCGCCCACCGGCACTTCCGGGTGTGGACGTTCGTGCCGGTACTCGGCGTCGCCTCGTGCGTCCTACTTCTGACGCAGCAGAGCGCGCAGGTGTGGCTGTTCGCCGCAATCCTGCTGGCGGTCGGCGTCGTCCTGTACCTCGTCGCGCGCGGGGTGAGGCGGCGACACGCGTTGCGGGATCATGACATCTGATCAGATGGCTGATCCGGCGGACACGTGATGGGATAATGGCGCAATGTCCGAATCCGCCCGCACGTCCGCCTCCTCATCTGGGCTGGGTTCGTCGGCGGGTCAACTCCCGGCAGGGGCATTCCGATTCTGGTTCGTCGGACAGCGCTGGGAGTGGTCCGACGAGGTCGCGCGCATGCACGGCTACGAACCCGGCACCGTCGAGCCCACGACCGAACTGTTGCTCTCCCACAAGCACCCCGAGGACCGGCGACACGTCCAGGAGTTGCTCGATCACGCCCTGCACTTCGGCGGTTCGTTCAACAGCAAGCACCGCTTCGTCGACGCCGGCGGCGTGGAGCACAACGTCATCGTCATCGCCGATCGGATGTACGACGATGCGGGCGCAGTGGTCGGCACCGAGGGGTACTACGTCGACCTGACCGAGACCCTGGACAGGGAGCGCCGCGCGGTGCTCGACGAATCGCTGCCCGATCTCTTCGAAGCCCGAGCCGCGATCGAGCAGGCCAAGGGTGCGCTGATGGTGACCTACGGCGTCGACGCCGACCAGGCCTTCAAGCTGTTGCTGTGGCGATCGCAGCAGACCAACACGAAATTGCGGGCACTGGCGGCACAATTGGTCTCGGAGCTGGCGCTGGTCGATGGCGCCGCGTTGCGTCGCCAGGTCGATCATTTGATGCTGACGGTGCACGAGCGAGTCGGATCGTAAGGTCGAGCGTCGATGGTCGAGACGTTGTGTTCGGTGGTGGAGCCGGTGACGGCGAAGACGAAGGTGTGTGGGGCAGCTGGACGTCGTAGAGGATGCTGACGGTGGCGCGGTGGTGGTGTGCGTCCGCGGCGAAGTCGATTCGAACTCCGTCGACACGCTCGCCGATGCGCTCGACAAGGGGTTGTCAGCCGGCACGGCTGCGCCGGCGAAGGCGCTGATCATCGATCTGACACAGGTGTCGTATTTCGGCAGCGCAGGGCTGAACGCAGTACTGAGCTGTTTCGAACGCGGCCGCGACGGCGGCGTCGCGGTGCGCGTGGTCGCCGACAACCCGGAGGTGATCCGGCCGATCGAGGTGACGAAGCTGGACAACGTGCTGCGTCCCTATCCCACCGTCGCGGCTGCGACGGCTGCGGACGCCGGCCCGCAGTGACCACGCCCGGCCTGTTCACCGAGGGCGGCGAAGTCGGCCGCGATCTCGCCCGGGTGGACTGGGCCGCCACTCCGCTGGGCGACCCGGCGGGGTGGGCGCAGAGCCTGCAGACCGCGGTCAGCATTCTGCTGACCTCGCGGTTCTCGATGTGGATGGGGTGGGGTCCCGAGCTGACCTTCTTCTGCAACGAGGCGTATCGCCGAGACACGTTGGGGCGCAAGTATCCTTCGGCGCTCGGCCGACCCTTCAGGGAGGTCTGGGCCGAGATCTGGACTGACATCGCGCCCCGCATCGAGCACGTGATGTCCACCGGTGAAGCGACGTGGGACACAGCGCTGCTGCTGTTCGTCGAACGTTCCGGCTATCTCGAGGAGTCGTATCACACGTTCTCCTACAGCCCGCTGCGCGACGATGTCGGCACCGTGGTCGGGCTGCTCTGCGTGGTCAGCGAGGACACCGTGCAGGTGATCGGCGAACGCCGAATGGCCACGCTGCGTGACCTGGGGTCCGACCCCAGCGTCGTCCGCACCGAGACGGAGATCCTCGCGTTCGCCGATCGTCAGTTGGGCCACAACCTGCGCGATCTGCCGTTCACGCTGACCTACCTGTTCGACGCCGACGACTCGGCGCACCTGGCGGGGATGAGCGGGATCGGGGTCGATCATCCCGCGGCGCCGCCCGTCGTGGACGCGGACGGGGGCATCTGGCCCGCCGCGCCGGCCGCGGCCGGCGACACGGTCGTGGTCGATCTCGAGGACTTCCCGCCCATGCCGACCGGGGACTGGAAAGACCCGCCCGTTCAGGCGTTGGTCACGCCGCTGCTGCAGCAGGGTGGCGGTGCGCCGGTGGGTTTCCTGGTGGCCGGACTCAACCGCTACCGGCCGCTCGACGAGGGCTACCGCGGCTTCGTCACGCTGGTGGCCGGCCACCTCGCCGCCGGTGTCAGTCTGGCCCGCAGTTACAGTGCGCAGCAGCGCAGAGCCGAAGAGCTCGCCGAACTCGACCGGGCGAAGACCACGTTCTTCTCCAACATCAGCCATGAGTTCCGCACCCCGCTGACCCTGATCCTCGACCCCGTCGCCGAGCTCCGCCGCCGCGACGACGTCGACGCCGCCGCCCGCGAAGAGCTCGACGTGGTGTGGCGCAACGGGTTACGGCTGACCAAGCTGGTGAACACGCTGCTCGACTTCTCGCGGATCGAGGCCGGCCGCGCACAGGCGACCTATGTGCCCGTCGACATCGGCGCGGCGACCGCGGAACTCGCGAGTGTGTTCCGGTCCGCCGTGGAACGCGCGGGCCTGACCTACACGGTGGATTGCCCGACGCTCGACGAGCCGGTGTATCTCGACACGGACATGTGGGAGAAGATCGTCTTCAACCTGCTGTCGAATGCGCTGAAATTCACGTTACAGGGCACGATTTCGGTCAGCGTCCGCCGCGACGGCGATCGGGCGTCGATCACCGTGTCCGACACCGGCACCGGGGTCCCGCCCGAGGAGGTTCCGCGCCTGTTCGAGCGGTTCCACCGCATCGAGAACGTCGCCGCGCGCTCGCACGAGGGAAGCGGCATCGGGCTGGCACTGGTCAAGGAACTCGTCGAATTGCACGGCGGCACCATCGACGTGGACAGCACACACGGCGTGGGCACCACCTTCGACATCCGACTGCCCTTCGGCGCCGCTCACCTGCCCGCTGACGCGATCGCCGCGGCGTCGGTCCGGCCTCTGGGTGCTTCGGCGGACGCGTACGTCGAGGAAGCGATGCGCTGGCACGGTGACGAGGGCCTCGAGAGTGGTTCCGCCGCAGCACGTTCGACATCCGGATCGGTTCCTGCTCCGCTCTCCGGTGGACCCGTTCGCGTACTGGTCGCCGATGACAACGCGGACATGCGGGAGTACCTGGCCCGGTTGCTGCGGGCCGACGGATACACCGTCGACGCGGTGGCCGACGGTGTACGGGCACTCGAATCGGTGCGCACCGACCCGCCGGACATGCTGATCAGCGACGTGATGATGCCGGGGCTCGACGGACTCGCTCTGGTGAAGGCGTTGCGCGCCGATCGGCGTACCGCTGCGTTACCGGTGCTGCTGCTGTCCGCACGTGCCGGGCAGGAGGCCTCGATCAGCGGTCTGCAGGCCGGTGCCGACGACTACATGGTCAAGCCCTTCGCCGCGGCCGAGCTGCTGGCGCGGGTGCGCACGAATGTCGAACTCGCCCGGCTGCGTGACCACCACGCGCGGTGGCGCACAGCGCTGGTCGACTCGTTGCAGGAAGCGTTCTTCGTGTGCGACGAAGACGGCTCGGTCATCGAGATCAACGGTGCCTTCACCGACATCCTCGGATTCGACGCGTCCGGACTGCCCTACGCGCCGATCTATCCCTGGTGGCCATCGGCCGCCACCGACGCCGATGCCCATCGCGAAGTCGCCGAGGCGTTCGGCAACCTGATGGACCAGCCGCACGGCACGATCAACGAGGTGCCTGTCACCCATCGCGACGGGCATCGGCTCTGGGTGACCGCGACGTTCAGCCACGCAGAAGACCCGGACACCGGCCGCAAGGTCGTGGTCGGCACGATGCGTGACGTGACCGCCGAGCACTATCTCGTGCAGCGGGAGTCGGCCCTGGCGTCGCTGAACGAGGCTCTGGCACAGGCGGATACGCTCGACGATGCGGTGCGCGCCGCAGCCGGACAACTGCGCGCGATCTGGCAGGCCCGTCGCGTCGTCGCCGCCACGCTTTCTCCTCGGGATGGCGAATCGTCGCCGGTCGCAATGGATGTCGTCTGTGCAGGCGAGAGTGTCGCAGGCTGGGACGGGTTGTCGGAACGCGCGCGGCACGCGATCTCGGCCCTCCGCGATGGCGACCTCCTCGATCCGGCGACATCGGAGCCGGGATCGGCCGGTGTGGCGCTGCAACATCCCCGTGGAATCTTGGTGATCTACATCGAGCTGTTCGAGCAGCGCCGGTTCACCGTCGAAGACCACACGCTGCTCACCGTGCTGGCCGGTCGGCTCGGTCAGGGCCTGCAGCGGGTGCACCAGATCGACCAGCAGCGAGAGACCGCCCTGGCGTTGCAGCACGCGATCCTCGGGCCTGCACTGTCGACAGGGTTCGCCGTGCGCTATCAACCCGCCACGCGCCCGCTGCAGGTCGGGGGGGACTGGTATGACGTCGTCGACCTCGACGACGGGCGGATCGGGCTGATCGTCGGGGACTGTGTCGGGCACGGACTGGCCGCGGCGACGGTGATGGGTCAGCTGCGCAGCGCGTGCCGGGCACTACTCCTCGAGCATCCCAGCCCGGCGGCGACGCTCTCGGCGCTCGACCGTTTCGCCGCTCGGCTGCCCGGCGCGCGGTGCACCACCGCGTTCTGCGCGGTGCTCACCCCCGGTACCGGTGAGCTGACCTACTCCTGCGCGGGGCACCCGCCACCCATTCTCGTGCTCGCCGACCGCACGACCGAACTCCTAGACGACGCCCGCTCGACACCGCTGGCTGTCAAGTACTCCGAGTCGCGGCCGGAAACCACGGTCACGATGTCGCCGCGCGCCACCCTGCTGCTCTACACCGACGGTCTGGTGGAGCGGCGCCGGGAATCGATCGACGACGGAATCGCCCGTGCCACCGGAGTGGTCGGCGCCAATCGCGGCACCGCACTGGACGAATTGGCCGACGTGATCATGACCGGGCTGGCGCCCGACAGCGGTTACGACGACGACGTGGCGCTGTTGCTCTACCGGCAGCCCGGGCCGCTGGAACTCGACATCACCGCGGACGTCGGCGAATTGGCGCCCAGCAGAGCCGCGCTGCGAACGTGGCTGGGCAGCGCCGGCGTCAGCAAAGAGCAGACGCTCGATGTGCTCATCGCGGTCGGTGAGGCGATGGCCAACGCGGTCGAACACGGCCACCGCGACGATCCCGGCGGAACGGTCAGCCTGCACGCGAGCTGGTTCGCCGACCTCCTGCGCGTGACCATCCGTGACACCGGCCGGTGGAAGCCGCAGTCAGCGACGCCGGATGTGACTCGGGGGCGCGGACTTCCGCTGATGCACGCTCTGATGCAGGATGTCTCCATCGACTCCCAGACCACCGGCACCACGGTGCACATGCAGACGAGGATCGGATGATGGCGACGCCGCTGCAGGTGCACACCAAGCGCCGCGATGACGGCACCACCGTGGTGATGGCTGCCGGCGAACTCGACCTGAGTAACGTCGCCGAGTTCTCCGAAGCCCTCGGGGCGGCCGTGCGCACCGGCCGTGACGTCACGGGTGTCACCCCGGTGCGTGTGGACCTGACCCGGATCGAATACCTGGACAGCGGCGCCATCAGCGTCCTGTTCGAGCACGCCGATGCCATCAACGTGCTCGTCAATCCCATCCTGATGTCGGTCCTGACCGTCAGTGGCCTCGACAAGGTGACCACGGTGGCGGCGCCGCCCCCGCAGTAACAGAAGCCGTGAGTCACCCGCCCGCCTGTCTGCGGGCGCGGGCCCGTCGCTTCCCTTCGTGCATCGCCGCGACACGCGCAACCGGGATCGTCCTGCCGTGCGTGATCAGCTCCTCCGGCAGCCGCTGTGGCGCCGGCATCGCCTCCGCCCACGGGTCCCGTCCGCCAAGATGTGTGAGCGCCGTGGTGATGGTGAAGTCCGCCGGACGCACGCTGGCCAGATCCGACCACGCGACCGGGAACGACACCGGTGTTCCGGGCCGCAGGCGTGGGCTGTACGCCGCCGCCACAGTGGCCCCGCCCGATCGGGTGGCGTCGATGAACACTTTGCCGGCGCGATCGGAGACGATGAACGCCGTGGTGGCGATCGTGGGATCGAGCGCCTCGGCACGAGCGGCGAGCGCGCGTGTCGCCGCGGCCACGTCCTCACCCGGTGTCGCCAGCCCGTCGAGGTCGACAGGAACGAAGACGTGCACCCCTCGTGAGCCGCTGGTCTTCACCGCACCCGTCAACCCGGCATCCGCCAGCGCCCTGCGGACCAGCTCCGCGACCGCGACGACCGCCGCGAACTCCGCGCCGTCCGGCGGGTCGAGATCGAGGATCAGGTGGGTGGGCCGGTAGACGTCGCCGGCCAGGCCCAGTGCCGGGTGGTATTCGACGGCACGCTGATTGGCCAGCCACATCAGCGTGCGCCTGTCGTTGCACAGTGCGTAACGGATGTCGCGATGCGAGGCCTCGGCCCACAGGTGCACCGTCGGCACCCACTCGGGTGTGTACGCCGGCAGGTTCTTCTGCATGAAAGGGGCACGGCCGCGGAGCACTCGCAGGACGGTCAGCGGACGGTCCGCGAGAACGGGCAGCATTCGGTCTGCGACAGCGTCGAGGTAGTCGACGAGATCGCCCTTGGTCGCTTCGGTGTCCGCGGCGAGGGGCTGGTCGAGATTGGTGAGATCGACCCCGTGACGCTGCTGCCCAGGCACGAGTCTCAGCTTACGGACGCAACGGTGACGTTCCCGAGTCCGTTTCGCCGGGCGCGGCGAGCGCACGGTGGCGAACCGGTAACGTCTGCCCGGATCAACAGCGAAAGATTTGATGAGCTAGTTGTATGTAACCTCGACGCGCCGGGTGAGCGTGAGCGGCTCCAGCACGTGGGTCTGCGATGGGCCTGAAAAAGGGCCTGGAAAAGGGCCTGGAAAAGGGCGAGGTCAGGCTTGACGGGGACGAGGCACGATGGCGAGTGAGCACTCGGGAGTGGCGCGGGTCGTCCGCGCGCTCGCCGTGCCCATTCTGCTGGGCTGGATCCTGCTGACCGTCGCGACCAACGTCCTGCTTCCATCGCTCGAGGAGGTCGGTGCGGACCGGACCGTGGGCCTGGCCGCCAAGGACGGCCCCGCCTGGATCTCGATGAAGCAGATCGGGGAGAACTTCGAGGAGTTCGACTCCGACAGCACCGCGATGATCGTCATCGAGGGCGATCACCCGCTCGGCGACGACGCACACCGCTACTACGACTCACTCGTCGACAAGCTCGAGGCCGACACCACCCACGTCCAGCACGTCGCCGACTTCTGGGGGGACCCACTGACGGCCGCCGGCGCGCAGAGCGCGGACGGCAAAGCCGCGTACGTCCAGCTCAATCTGCACGGCAACCAGGGTGAGCCGCTGGCGAACCAGTCAGTCGAAGCGGTCCGCGAGATCGTCGACTCCACACCCGCGCCACCGGGCATGACGGCCTACGTGACGGGACCGGCGCCGCTGATCGCCGATCAGGCGCACGCCGGTGACCGAAGCATCTTCAAGGTCACACTGATCACCATCGGCGTCATCGCGCTCATGCTGCTGCTCGTCTACCGGTCCGTCGTCACGATGCTGCTGATCCTGTTCATGGTGTTCATCGAACTCGGCGCGGCCCGCGGCATCGTGTCGTTCCTGGCGATCAACGACGTCATCGGCCTGTCGACGTTCGCGGTGAACCTCCTGGTGCTGATGGTCATCGCGGCGGGAACGGACTACGCGATCTTCGCCATCGGGCGGTATCAGGAGGCACTCGGCGCCGGGCAGGACCGGGTGACGGCCTTCTACACGATGTTCAACGGCACGGCGCACGTCATCCTCGGGTCGGGGCTGACGATCGCGGGCGCCATGTCCTGCCTCAGCTTCACCCGGCTTCCGTACTTCAGCACGCTCGGCGTGCCGTGCGCGGTGGGCACCCTGGTGGCGGTGCTGGCCGCCCTGACGCTCGGACCGGCAGTCGTCGTGGTGGCGGGCCGCTTTGGCGCGTTCGCTCCCAAACGCGCGATCAGTTCCCGGGGTTGGCGGCGCATCGGCACGCTGGTCGTGCGATGGCCCGTTCCGGTGCTGGCCGGAACGTTGGCTCTGGCGCTCGTCGGACTCGTGACGTTGCCCGGCTACAAGACCAACTACGACGCCCGCAACTACCTGCCGTCGGACATCCCGGCCAACATCGGTTACGCGGCTGCGGAGCGCCACTTCGGCACGGCGCGGATGAACCCCACCCTGCTGATGGTGCAGAGCGACCACGACCTGCGCAATCCCGCGGACTTCCTGGTCATCGACAAGATCGCCAAGGCCCTGTTCCGGGTGCCGGGTGTTTCGCGCGTGCAGACGATCACGCGGCCTGACGGGAAGCCGATCAAGCACAGCACGATCCCATTTCGGATGAGTGTGCAGGGCACGCTCTCGCAGTTGAACCAGAAGTACCAGCAGGACCGGATGGCCGATATGCTCCGCCAGGCCGACGAGATGCAGAAGAGCATCGAGACGATGCAGAAGATGTACAGCGTCACGCAGCAGATGCGCGACACCACGCATCAGTTGGTCCTCAAGACCAAAGACACCGCCGTCGACGTCGCCACGTTGCGCGACAACATCGCCACCTTCGACGATTTCATCCGTCCGCTGCGCAGCTACTTCTACTGGGAACCGCACTGCTACAACATCCCGGTGTGCTGGGCGATCCGCTCGGTGTTCGACACCCTCGACGGCATCAACACGATGAGCGAGGACATCGGCAACATCGTTCCCGACCTGGAACGCCTCGACACGCTGATGCCCCAGCTGGTGGCGATGTTGCCCAGTCAGATCGACACCATGCGGTCGATGAAATCGATGATGTTGACGATGTACCAGACGCAGAAGGGCATGCAGGACCAGATCGCGGCGCAACAGGACAATGCGTCGGCCATGGGTGACGCATTCGACGACTCGCGCAACGACGATACGTTCTACCTGCCTCCGGAAGTGTTCACCAACAAAGCTTTTCAGCGGGGTATCCAGCAGTTCATCTCACCTGACGGAAAGTCGGTGCGGTTCATCATCAGTCACGAGGGCGACCCGGCGACCCTCGAGGGCCTCGCCACGGTGGACCCGATCAAGACTGCGGCAAAGGAGGCGATCAAGGGCACGCCGTTGGAGGGTTCCACGGTCTTCCTCGCCGGCACTGCGCCCACCTACAAGGACATGAAGGACGGTTCGCACTACGACCTGTTGATCGCCGTGATCGCCGCTGTCACATTGGTTTTCGTCATCATGTTGATCATCACGCGGGCTGCGATCGCCGCCGCGGTGATCGTCGGCACCGTGCTGTTGTCCCTCGGCGCGTCGTTCGGGTTGTCGATTCTGCTGTGGCAGCACCTGATCGGGCTCGAGCTGCACTGGATGGTCTTGCCGATGTCGGTGATCCTGCTGCTTGCCGTCGGGTCGGACTACAACCTTCTGCTCGTGTCGCGGTTGAAGGAAGAGAAGGTCGGCGGCTTGAAGACCGGCATCATCCGCTCGATGGCGGGCACCGGATCGGTGGTCACCTCGGCGGGGCTGGTGTTCGCGTTCACGATGGCGTCGTTCGCATTCAGCGACTTGGCGGTGATGGCCCAGGTCGGAACCACGATCGCGCTGGGCCTGCTGTTCGACACACTGATCGTGCGGTCGTTCATGACGCCGGCGATGGCCACCATACTGGGCCGCTGGTTCTGGTGGCCCCAACACGTGCCGAGTCCTGCGTCTCAGCGCAGACTGGCCGCGCTCAGGAGGTAGCGGCGAGCTCGCCGATCGGCGTGGTGTCGAGATGAGCCAACAACTCGGCGGCGTCTTCGAACACGGCAGCCGCACCGGCCTCGGAGAGCTCCGCGCGTGACACTCCGCCCGAGAGCACGCCGACCGAGGTCAGCTTCGCCCGCCGGGCGGCCTCGCAGTCCCAGATCGCATCGCCGACGAACACCGCCTGAGCGGCTGTGACGCCGGCGCGCGCCAACGCCACCTCGACGATGTCGGGTTGCGGCTTGGCGGTGTCCACATCCGCGGACGACGTGACCTCGGACACCACGTCGTCGCAATCGAGAACGTCACGCAGCGTGCGTAATTCGTCGTCGGGGGCCGAGGTGGCCAGCACCACCTGCAGGCCGAGGTCGGCGACCCGCCGCAGCAGGTCGCGCGCACCGGGCAGCGGAGTCAGCAGGTGCGTGCTCTCCTGGTAGAACTCGCTGTGCCGATCCTTGAGCTGATCGAGCTGACCCTGGCCGGCATCCTCGCCGGCCAGGGTCTTCACCAATGTCGTGCCGTCCATCCCGATGCACCGATGAATGCGCCACGCCGCGACGGGCACGCCTTCGGCTTCGAACGCGCGGACCCAGGCGTAGACGTGGAGATAGTTCGAATCCACCAGGGTGCCGTCAACGTCGAACAGGACAGCCGGCTGTGTCATCGGCTGGCTCAGGGGACCGTCACGCAGCCGACGCCGGGAACACAGCCGCTGCCACCGCCGGGTCCGCCGCTGCCGGTCGGGCCGCCGGGGATGGAGCCGCCGCCGCCGCCGGGTCCGCCGCTACCGGTGGGACCGCCGGGAATGGAGCCGCCGCCACCGTTGGCGTTACCGCCACCTGTGGGACCGCCGGGGATGGAGCCGCCGCCACCGTTGGCGTCACCGCCACCGGTGGGACCGCCGGGGATGGAGCCGCCGCCGCCGTTGGCATCGCCGCCGCCGGTGGCGCCACCGGGGGCGGGACTCGTGCTCATAGACGGTGCAGTGCTGGAGGGCGCCGTCGTGCTGGTGGTGCTGGTGGTGCTGCTCTCGGTGGTCGACGACGTGCTGCTCGAGTCGCCACTGTCACCACCGCCGCAGCCGACGGCGAACACGAGAAGCGTCGCGCCGCCGAACACGGCCAGTCGGGTCCTCGGATGGGATTTCATGGTCCACCAATCTGTCGCAGGGTGCCCCGCAGATACCCGAGCCGCCGCGGCTCGAAACTCCCTCGAGCTACGCCGACGGGCCGTCGGTGCCGGCCGGCGAATGGTTTCGGTGTGAGTGGCGCGAGGTGGACGACGTGGTGCCCGGCGGGTCGGAGGCATCTGAGTGGTCTGGGTCATCGGAGCTGACCGAGGCGCCGTTCTCCGTGGAGCGGTCGCGCGCCGGCGCGTCGCCATCCTCCGTTGCGACATCAGTGTCGCGGCGCTGTGTCCGTGTGCTCCGCGGCCGTGGTGCGGGAGCTTCCTCGTCAGCGGCCGGTACCGCAGACGCCACCCCGGGGGGCGCAGCCGTGTGTGCCAGGGCGTCGGCGTCGGAGGAAGGTGCCGCGATCGTGTCGCCGATGTCCTGCAGGGAACCGATGAGATAGTCGACCGGGCCCGAGATCTGGTCGCTCACAGGGGCTTCCACGACGGCACCGAGAAGGCCGAAGTACTCGTCGCGCTCACCGTCCACGCGGCCGTTGAGCAGTCCGTCCATCGTCCGGGCCGGGAGATTGACCAGCCCGCCGGCGACACGAACGGGATCGAGGTCGGTCGCCGCATCGACGACGTCGGCCACGCCGGCCCCGCCGGCCAGCACGCCACTGGCTGCGGGCAACGCCAACCTGACCAGCAGGCTGTTCGCTGTCCGTACCGGTTCGCCGCGGGCGACCACGCGCCCGAGACTTGCGACCGGTTGGTTCACCGCGGAGAGGACGGCCTGCGCGAACGCCTCGGGGTCCAGGTCAGCGGCTGCCCGCAGCACCTCGGTGACGGCGCGGTGCTGGTTGTCGGCGACCGCTCGGACGACGGGAAGCGGATCCTCGAGGTATTCGGCGACGAGACGCCGCGCATTGGTCAGCGACCGCGACAGCACGTCGGGGTAGTACTGCAGCGGACCCTGGGTCTCGTGCTGCACGATGGCCGAGTTCGCAATGCGCACTTCGCCTTTGGGGGCAGATGAGGGTGCGGCGACGATGGCGCCGATGCCGAGGGCGGCGACCCCCACCGTCAGCCATGGGCGGACGACCTTCGGCATGCTCCACCCCCTCTGTCGGGGACGCCGTCACGCTGCCCCCGGGCGATCCCAGCGCAAAGTAACACGGTGTCCCGACAACCAGCGAGCGCTTATCCGGCAGTTCGGCGCTGGCAGAGTCCTGGCAGGCCGCTGCGGGTACCCTTCCCGCCATGACCGCATGTGCGATCAGAGGTGTCGGGTGAGCGGCGGACTGTTCGCCCTCCTCGACGATGTGGCGGCGCTGGCCAGGATGGCGGCCGCATCCGTCGACGATGTGGGCGCGGCCGCGGGGCGGGCGACCGCCAAGGCTGCCGGGGTGGTCATCGACGACACGGCGGTCACCCCGCAGTACGTGCACGGGGTCACTGCCGAGCGCGAGCTGCCGATCATCAAACGGATCGCCATCGGCTCGCTGCGCAACAAGATCGTGTTCATCCTGCCTGCGGCGCTGCTGCTCAGTCAGTTCGCGCCGTGGCTGCTCACGCCGATCCTGATGCTCGGCGCGACCTACCTGTGCTACGAGGGCGCCGAGAAGGTGTTCGGCAAGCTCCTCGGCCACGGTGCGCATCACGAGACGGCCGCAGCCCGAGGCCCGGACGCCGAGAAGCAGATGGTTGCGGGCGCGATCCGCACGGACTTCATCCTCTCCGCCGAGATCATGGTGATCGCTCTGAACGAGGTTGCCGCAGAATCATTCTGGCCGCGGTTGGTGATCCTGCTCTTCGTCGCCGTGGTGATCACCGCGGTGGTCTACGGCGTGGTCGCAGGCATCGTCAAGATGGACGACGTCGGGCTCCACTTCACCCAGCGATCCAGCTCCTTCGTGCAGCGCATCGGGCGTGGGCTGGTGGCCGGTATGCCGAAGCTGCTGAGCTTCCTGTCCGTGGTCGGAACGGCGGCGATGCTGTGGGTGGGCGGGCACATCCTGCTCGTCGGCACCGACACACTCGGCTGGCACGGCCCCTACTCCCTCGTGCACCACGCCGAGGAGTACGTCCACCACGTCGGCGGTGTCGGCGCCGTGCTCGCCTGGCTGGTCAACACTGCCGCCTCGGCGGTGATCGGTCTCGCCGTCGGCGCACTCGTCGTCGGGATCGTGTCTGTCCTGCCGTTCGGCAAGAAGAAGGAATCCCACGCCTGATCGGCGCGGTCCAGCTTCTAAGCTCGCCCATGTGCACGCTGGTTCGGCGGTCGCGGTGGCCGCGACGTTCATCTGGCTCGGCATGGTGCTCGCGATCTCGTTCCTCGAGGCGCCGCTGAAATTCCGGGCGCCAGGTGTCACGCTGCCGATCGGGCTCGGTATCGGACGCCTGGTGTTCCGGGCGCTCAACACCTGCGAAGCAGTCCTCGCCGTTGCGGTGCTCGCGGGTGGGTTCACCGCGCAGAAGAGTGGCGGTGCGTCGGGCGCGGCGATGTGGGTCTTCGTGTTGGCCGTCGTCGTGCTGGCCGTGCAGGTGCTGCTGGTGCGCCCGGCGCTGACGCGTCGCTCCGATCGCGTCCTGGCCGGCGAGGACGGGCCGCGGTCGCGGGCGCACCTGGCCTATGTCGGGTTGGAAGTGGTCAAGGTGATCGCGCTGGCCGAGGGTGGCGTGCTGGTGTTGGCCGGCTGATCAGTCGAGTGCCGGCGTGCCCTGCCGACGGCCGTCGTGCACCGCGATCAACGCGGCCACCGGCTCGCAGGTGACCACGCCGTGCTCGGCGGTCACCTCGTCGATGACGGCGTAGTCGGCGGCCGCCGTGGCGTCGGTACTGAGCACTGTGGTCGTCACCGGAACATGACGACCGATCTGCAGGATGCGGTCGCCGTGCGGGCGCTGGCCGCCGCGGAAACCCCAGAGCCCGCGCAGCGTGGTGGCGCCGCCGGCGTGATCGCTCGTACGCAGGCGCGCCATCAGGTCGCGGTGCACGGGTCGGCCCCCGTGTCTGGAGTCCTCGTTCGTGTGCACCGTCAGCTTGTGTGAGCGCCAGCTGCCGGGCGGCTCCGCGACGGTGCGGCCCTCGACCTTGCACACCACGACCGGGGCGATGCTGATCAGTGCAGTGTCCAGCAGCGCGGTGAGCTCGTCGAGGGCGGCCACCGCCTCCGCACGCGGACCCACGCCGGTGACGAGCACCGGTACGTCGGTGTTGCGGCTGAGGAAACGCGCCCGGCGCCGCTGCCCGGCCACGGTGCCGTCGACGCCGAGAAACACGTCCGCGGTGACGAATCCGCGCCGGTGCAGCACCTCGCAGACCGCGACGAATCCCGGCGTGCCGTCGACCGGTTGCTTTCGCCCCAGCAGCAGCGAGAGCCGCACGGGCCCGTCGCCGGTCGGTGCGTCAGGCGCCACCCACGACCGTTCGAGAGTGATCAGTCCGCGCTCGGTGGAGTCGATCACCGCATCGGCGAGTGCGCGGATCCGTTCCGGCCGGTCGGCGGCCGTCACGGTGACCGGCGGGTCCTCCGACAGCGTCAGCGAGCGATCGGTCCGCAGCACGTGCGTGGTACCGAAGCCGGCGATGCCCCGCAGGCAGATGCTCGCGGCGACCTGTTCGCGCGCGCAGTGTTCCAACAGTACGTCGGCCAGGAACTGGCCCCCGCTGCGTTGGCGTTCAGCGAAATACGCTGTGATGGTCTGTATTTCGGTCATAAAGCGGCTCCCAGGCGCTGCCCGAGCCAGGCGGCGAACAGGCCGCAGACGACACTGCCACCGATGTTGGCCAGCGCCGAGACCAGTTGGCGTTCCTCAGCCAGCCGCTGTGTCTCCAGCATCCACGTCGAGAAGGTCGTGTAGGAGCCGACGAAGCCCGTCCCGATCAGCAGCGCCAGGTGCGGGCGCAGTGCCAGTCCGGCGAGCGCGCCGAGCAGGAAGGCCCCGCTGATGTTGACGACGAGCGTGCCGAACGGAAACGGCCGGCCGATACGTCGCGACACGGCCTCGTCGACGGTGAGGCGGGTGACCGCGCCCAGACCGCCGAGGACCACGACGCCGAACCACACCAGCACCGTCATCGCCGGGTCCGAACCCGGCGTACCAGCGCCGTCGCGAGGTAGACCGCCACCAGGCCGGCGGCCACGCTGGCCGCGGTGTAGGACAGGGCCAGACCGTAGTGGCCGTGCTCGAGCATCGTGATCGTCTCCACCTGCATCGTGGAGAAGGTCGTGAGACCTCCGCACACGCCGGTGCCCAGGAACGGGCGGCGGTAGCTCGACACGGGCAGACGTTCCAGCAGCCGGGTGACGAACAGGCCGAGCAGGAACGCGCCCACGATGTTGACGGTGAAGGTCGGCCACGGCCAGCGCGCGGGATCGCCCGCGGCGAGCTCCTCGAGGCAGGCACGGGCCAGCGTGCCGACGGCGCCGCCGGCGAACACCGCCGCCAACTCACGCCGGTCTGTGGCCATGGCGCACAGTATGCAGTCCCCGGTGTTGCGGGGCCGGGCGGCGTAGCAGAATCGATTCCATGGCTGCGAACCCACGTGCCGGCCAGCCGGCGCAACCTGAGGACCTCATCGACATCGCTGCGGTGGTGACGGCCTACTACTCCGTCGTGCCCGATCCCGACGACGTCGACCAGCAGGTCGCCTTCGGCACGTCGGGGCACCGCGGCTCCAGCCTGGACGCGGCCTTCAACGAAGCGCACATCCTGGCGACGACGCAGGCCATCGTCGAGTACCGCGCGGCCCAGGGCACCACCGGCCCGTTGTTCATCGGGCGTGACACCCATGCGCTGTCGGAGCCCGCCTGGGTGTCTGCGCTGGAAGTGCTGGCCGCCAATGACGTTGTGACGATGATCGATTCGGCTGACCGCTACACCCCGACGCCGGCGGTGAGCCATGCGATCCTGTCCTACAACCGGGGCCGCGACACCTCGCCGGCCGACGGCATCGTCGTGACGCCGTCGCACAATCCGCCGCGCGACGGTGGTTTCAAATACAACCCGCCCAACGGCGGGCCGGCCGACACCGACGCGACGAAGGTGATCGCCGCGCGCGCCAACGAGCTGCTGCGCGACGGGTTGACGGGGGTCAAGCGCATACCGTTGGCGCGGGCGCTGACCACCGTGCAGCGCCACGACTATCTCGAGGCCTACGTGGCCGACCTGCCCAACGTCGTCGACCTGCACGTCATCTCCGCCGAGGGCATCCGCATCGGCGCCGACCCGCTGGGCGGGGCCAGCGTCGACTACTGGGGTGCGATCGCCGAGCGGCACAACCTCGCTCTCACCGTGGTCAACCCGCTGGTCGACGCGACGTGGCGGTTCATGACGCTCGACACCGACGGCAAGATCCGGATGGATTGCAGCTCGCCGAATGCCATGGCCTCGCTGATCGCCAACCGTGACGCGTATCAGATCGCCACCGGTAACGACGCGGACTCCGACCGGCACGGCATCGTCACGCCCGACGGCGGGCTGCTCAACCCGAACCACTACCTGGCAGTGGCGATCGACTACCTGTTCACGCACCGGTCGGAGTGGGCGGCAGGCACGGCGGTCGGCAAGACCGCGGTGAGTTCGTCGATCATCGACCGCGTGGTCGCCGGGTTGGGCCGCACGCTGGTCGAGGTGCCGGTCGGGTTCAAGTGGTTCGTCGACGGGCTCGTCGGCGGGACGATCGGTTTCGGCGGCGAGGAGAGCGCGGGAGCGTCGTTCCTGCGCAAGGACGGTTCGGTGTGGACCACCGACAAGGACGGCATCATCCTGGCGTTGCTGGCCTCGGAGATGCTCGCGGTCACCGGGTCGACACCGTCGCAGCGCTATCGCGAACTGTCCGAGAAGTACGGCGCCCCAACGTATGCACGCATCGACGCCCCCGCCAACCGGGAGCAGAAGGCGCGGTTGGGCAAGCTGTCGCCCGAACAGGTCAGTGCCACCGAGTTGGCGGGTGAGCCGATCACGGCGAAGCTGACGAGTGCGCCCGGCAACGGGGCACCGCTGGGCGGGCTGAAGGTGACGACCGAGAACGCATGGTTCGCGGCGCGACCGTCGGGCACCGAGGACGTGTACAAGATTTACGCCGAATCATTCCGCGGCCCCGAGCATCTCGCCGAGGTGCAGGAGGCGGCGCGAGAAGTGGTGTCGGCGGTCATTTCGTGAGTTCCGTCGCCGACGGCGACTGTCGGGACGCGACCAAGGCGCGGCTGCCGCGCGAAGTCTGGGTGCTCGTCGTCGCCAACGTGGTGGTGGCGCTGGGGTACGGCGTCGTCGCTCCGGTGCTGCCGCAGTACGCCCGGCACTTCGGCGTGAGCATCAGCGCGGCGACGTTCGTCATCACGGCGTTCGCGGTGATGCGGCTGGTGGGCGCGCCGCCGGCCGGGATGTTGGTGCAACGGCTGGGGGAGCGGCGTGTCTACATCAGCGGACTGCTGATCGTCGCGGTGTCCACGGCGGCCTGTGCGTTCGCCGGAACTTATTGGCAGCTCTTGGTTTTCCGGGCACTCGGCGGCGTGGGATCGGCGATGTTCACGGTGTCTTCGCTGGGGCTGATGATCCGCATCTCGCCGCCGGACGCGCGCGGTCGGGTCGCCGGACTGTTCTCGTCGGGCTTCATGGTGGGTTCGGTGGGTGGGCCGATCCTGGGCAGTCTGACTGCCGGACTGGGATTGTCGGCGCCGTTTCTGATCTACGGGGCGGCGCTGCTGGTGGCGGCGACGGTGGTGTTCGTCAGCCTGCGCAATTCCACGGTGATCACCCGATCCGACGAGGACGTGGAGGAGCCCGTGCCGTTCCGGACGGTGTTCCGGCACCGCGCCTACCGGGCGGCGTTGCTGTCGAACTTCGCTACGGGCTGGGCATCGTTCGGCCTGCGGATCGCGCTGGTGCCGCTGTTCGTCGTGGAAGTACTCGGCCGCGGACCGGGCGCGGCCGGGGTGGCATTGACGGCGTTCGCGGTGGGCAACATCTCGGTGGTCATCCCGAGCGGGTATCTGTCGGATCGGCTGGGGCGGCGCAAGCTGCTGATCTTCGGGCTCAGCCTGGCGTCGGTGTCGACGGCGTTGGTGGGGTTCACCACATCGCTACCGGTGTTCCTGGTCGCGGCCTACGTCGCCGGGGCGGCCACCGGGATATTCGTCTCGCCGCAGCAGGCCGCCGTCGCCGACGTGGTCGGGAGCAAGTCGCGGGGCGGGACGGCGATCGCGACGTTCCAGATGATGGCCGACTTCGGATCGATCGGCGGTTCGCTGCTGGTGGGGCTGATCGCGCAGTACACGTCATATGGGCTCGCGTTCCTGGTCAGCGGCGTCATCCTCGGGGTGGCATGCATCGGCTGGGTGTTCGCCCCGGAAACCTGGCCCCGGGTGCCGCGCGAGCGGACCGAGGTGCGCCCACTGGGCCCGGAAGCCGGCGGGGAATGCCCGTGACCTGCGATTTTGAGCGACACCTGGTCGTGGTGTAGCTTCGATGAGCACAACAATCAGGGGCTATGGCGCAGTTGGTAGCGCACCACACTGGCAGTGTGGGGGTCAGGGGTTCGAATCCCCTTAGCTCCACTTCTCGAGCGGATTTCCGGGCCCGACCAATGGTCGGGCCCGTTTCCTTTGTCTCTAGATGATCGAATCGGCCACTGGCGGCGCCGCAGTGGACGCGATAGTGCGGATCGCTCGTCAGGCCCTCGCTATCCATCGGCTGATGACTCTTGGTGACTCGGGTGCCAGCAAGCCGCTACCCCTCCTCCGCGCTGACCGCCCCGCCCACCGACCACTGATGGCCGGCGGTAGGTTCATGGGCCATGCCCGACGATCAGACCCCAGACGTCCCGCCGAATCACCTCTCCATCGATCCGCGCAGCCCGTTCTATGACGAGGAGGTGCTCACCCGCGACGTCGGCATCCGCTTCAACGGCGTCGAGAGGACCAACGTCCACGAGTACGACGTGGACGAGGGGTGGGTGCGTGTGGAGGTGCCCACGGCCAGGGACCGTCGCGGCAATCCGATGGTCGTGAAACTCAGCGGGACGGTCGAACCGTATTTCCGCGAAGCGCAGTAGGCGCCTCGCGTCGTGAGACGCCTTCCGTGTCGTCAGTGCGCGTGATCGTGGATCTCGTGACTGGTCAGGGGTTCGGCCGCGGGGGTAGGAGCGGGGCGTAGCGCCGGCGGGGTAGTTGCCGCTTCGGGGACCTCGGCGTGATGGTCGTCGGCCTGACCATGGCCCCCCGTGTGATGGTCGCCGTGCTGTAGACCGGAAGCCACTCCCACGGTCGATGCCATGGCGACGACACCCACGGCGCCGACGAAGATCGCCGCACTGGCGAACGCGGGCACGGGCGCCCCTCGCAGACCGCGGTACCAGACCCAGCCGGCGCCCATCACCACGTACATCTGGAGCAGCATCGCGCAGACGTCGGCGCCCGCGATCAGCTCGACGTGTCCGGCGTCGGGGCCGAACGGCGCACCCGCGGTGCGGGAAATCGCCCATAGGACGAGCGCGCCGGCGTTGACCAGCACGCCGGCGGTCAGCACTGGGATGGTTGTGTGCACGAGAGCACTGCGTGCCCACACCAGCTGAAAGAGCGCCAGGGACAAGAAGAACACGCCGGAAGGAGCCCACTGCTGCCAGTGTGTCGGGACGACTGCGACATGAACGATTGCCGCACCCAGCGACGCCATTGCCGCAAGGCGAACTGCCAGTCTGCTGTCCGTCGTCTTCACGGTGTAGGGCGCCACTCGCAGATGATGTCAGCACAGCGACCAGTCAGAAACTCCGTGACACCACTTCGCCACCCGAACGAGACGGCTCCGTCATCTGGTGACGAGCTGAGGTTCTGCTGTCGACGGCTGCTCGGCGGCCGGGGATGCCGGTGACTCATCCTGTCGCCGCATGGTTCGGTTACCCCAGCCGGCGTATCCCAGCGCCACACTGACTGCGGAATAGACGACGGCTTCGGTCCACATGTAGCCGACACCCCATCGCCTCCCGAGGAAGACGGGTTCGTCGATCATGCCCCGAGACGTCGCCACCGCGTAGGCGGCGTGCGCGTACGCCAGCGCGGCGAACGATCCGGAAAAGAACTTGCACACTTCGCGTTTCATCATGACCTGCCCTTCACTCGGGACCGTCGGGATGACGGCTCTCCGACATGTGCGATCCGCGGTATCAGTGTCGATCCGCGGCGTGGCTACTGAAAGGGAAGGAAGTCACCACCCACGGGGGGACTGACGGCCATGCTGGGACGGTCGCCGCAGAAGTGACTGCACGCCAACGGGAAACACGGTGCCCCACTCATTCGGCGTCGCCGAAAATCGAAGAAGCCGTGCGGCATCCCCTGGTCGACCTGTGTCGCCTCGCGCCACAGATCGCGTCGTCACCACCCGCCCTCAGGCGGCTTCGTTGTCGGGGGGTGCGGGTCCGCCGGGTTCTGACGGGCCCGCTGTCTCCTTGGTGGGTTCCTCTGCTTCTTCGGGGCGGAGGAGTCGTTCGGGGGTGTGGTGGGTGTTGATCCGGGTTTGGCCGGTGTCGAGGTTCGGTGGTGGGGTCCATTCGACGTCGTGGCGGGGGCTCATCGATGTGGTCCAGCCGCCGGGTGCGACGGCGCGGTTATCCGGTGGGCAGGCCAGGCCGAGGTCGTCGATGTTGGTCAGCCCGCCCTGGGCCCAATCTTGGGTGACGTGGTGGACCTGGCAGCCATACGCCCCGACGGGGCAGCCGGGTTTGGTGCAGCCCCCGTCACGGGCGATCAGCATGACCCGCTGCGCGGCGGAGGCGGTGCGGCGAGCCCGGAACAGGTCCAGGGCGGAGCCGGTGGCTCGGTCGAACACCGCCAGGTAGTGGCTGGCGTGCGCGCCCATGCGGATCACGTCTTTGATGGGCAGCCGGGTGCCGCCGCCCGTCGTCCCGATGCCGGCGCGGGATTCGAGGTCTTGGAGGGTGGTGCGCACGATCACCGTCACGGGTAATCCGTTGAGCTGGCCGAGTTCGCCGCTCATCAGGGCGATTCGTCCGACCGCCACCAGCGCGTCGTGCTGGCGTTGGGCGAGGCTGCGGTGATCGTTGTCGATCTGGGCCTGCGTGGGGGTGCCGGAGGTGCAGGGTTCGGGATCGTCGGGGTTGCACATGCCCGGGGCGGCGTATTTGGCGAAGATCGCCTCCCACACCGCCGCCGCTTCCGGGGTCAGGTTGGCCCGCCACTGCGTCATGCCGTCGCGACGTTGCGGGCTCTTGGTCAGACCCCGTTTGCGGGTGCGTTCGGCGTCGTCGGGTTCGGGCCCGTCCTGATCGAGCAGGAACAACTCCAACTCCGCGGCGTCGCGGGTGGCTTTCGGACCGGCGCCAGTGGCGATGCGCACCACCTCAGCTTCGAACTGCTCAGCGGTCGCGGCGTCGACAAAGCTCGGGAGGTCGTCGACCGCCTTGCGAATGACGTCGACATGTTCGGGGGTGATCCGCCCCTCGGCTTGGGCGGCTGCGGTCGCGGGCAGCACCGGGGGTAGGGGTTCTCCGGTCATCGACTGCCGCGGCGCCAACAGCGCCGCCCCACTCAACCGCCGATTCGCCTCCGGGCCGCTGATCCGGTAGCGGATCGCCAGCACGTCTTTCCAGTTCTTGGCGCCCATCTGCAGCGCAGACGTCTCCACCTGCAAACGGGCCAACGCTCGATGCTGGGCCGCGGGTAGCCGGCAGCCCGCGTTTTCGAGCTCGTCGAGCAGCTCCACCACCTCGGCAGCGGTGGACCGATCGAGGCTGCAGGCCAGCACAGCATCGACAGCGGCGCGTAGCCCCGCGACCACCCGCTGCACCTCCAACATGATTCGAACATACATTCGACCACCGACAACTTTTCGCTGGCGGAACAGGGGCACGGAAACTGCGCGCACGAGCCGCTGACCGGCTACTTTCGACGCGATGAATGCTTCGCGGGTTATCGGGCGGGTCGGCGCGCTGGCGGTCTTCTTCGGGGTGGGCGCCGCGGCGGTAACGGTGTGTCCACTGGCGTCCGCAGCGCCGGACTCGTCAGCGTCGGACTCGGTGCACGCGGCGCCCACGGAGACGTCCCGAAAGGTCGCCGCGCGACCGCTGCGGGATCGCGTCAAAGACGGCGCCGAGACGCCCAAGCCGCGGCACCGCGACCTGGTGGCGACGCGCCGAGCGGCGCGTCAGACGCCCGACGACGATCCCACCACCGAGGACCCGACTGGCGCCGCGCCGCGCATGCGGAAACTCGCCGCGGTACGCGAATCGCGCCGCGCTGTGCGCGAAAAACCCAGCGACACAGCGCCTCCCGATGCCAAAACCGAGCGTTCGACTGTCACGGTCGCGCCGAGTCCTCTGCTGAAACGCTCGGAGATGCGTGCTGCCCAGGATGTGCCACCCGGGGTGGTCAGCCTGGCCCTCACGTCCGTGCTGGAAGTCGGCTTCGCCGCAGTGGTGTCGGTTCTCAACATCGGCATGCCGAGTCCCACGGCCGCGCCGCCGCGACTGAAGCTGAACGGTTACAGCCTGGTTCCCGACTCGCCGGAGGAGATCGGCTCGTTCTATGGCCGGTGGACCTACCTTCCCGGAGCTCCGAGTCTCGTTCAGGGCCAACAGAAATTCGACATCGTCGACCCGCGCACCAAAGCGTCGGTCGGCGAGTTCGACGCCCTGATCGGCCGGGGGCTCGGCTACAACTACACCTCGCTGCTCGTCACCGACAACGGGGGAGGCAACGTCGGAACCGGACCCGGTCAGGTTCCTCCGGTCGGTTCGCTGATCGCCACCTTCAAGGTCGGGCCCGTGGGTTGGGCGTACTCGTCGATGCCGACGGCGTCCGGCGATGTCATCTCCTTCACGATCGTGACTCCGTTCGGCAGCATCCCGCTGCCCCTGACATTCGACGGCGCCGCCGGCGTCGCCGACCACACCTTCGACAACAGGCCGGTGAAGCTGACCAACGGCTACAGCATCGCGCCCGCCGATCCCGACGGCGAAACCATCACTGCTACAAGCGGAATACAGCCGTTGTTCACCAGTATCCAGGGCCGGCAGGTGTTCGGGATCTACGACTCGACGGGCGCCCAGGTTGGGAGTTTCGAGGGTGTCTTCACCACGACCTCCGACATCCTGGGCACGTACACACAGGCGATCCTGGTCACCGCCAACGACGGCGTCAACGTGGGCACGGGTGCCGGACAGATTCCGCCGGTCGGTTCGGTCTACAACGTCGTCTACGCCGGCGGTGACGACAACTACGTTCTCTACCAATCTCTTCCGTCGCCGACAGGGGATGTGGTCATCGTCGAGCAGGTCGGCCCGGGCACGGTGCAGACCAGCACCAAGACCTTCATCGACGCCTCGCTGCCGCAGTCGACGCAACCACTGCGGGTGACCCGCAGCCTGACGCTGGTCCCGGTCTCTGCGCTGGCGCCGGTAGGCGTGAACGGGCTTCCGCCGCGGGAAGTGCAGTACCAGGGGTATCAGCGATTCGACGTGTACGACGCCGGAGGCAACCGCGTCGGCAGCTTCGACGCCGACGTCGCAACCCAGAGCGATCTGTACGGAATCCACAGCGAGGCAGTGCTCGTCACCAACGTCGTCGACGGTGACGCCGGGACAGGCAGGGGCGAGACCCCTCCGGTGGGATCTGTCTTCAACATCGTGTCCCTCGGCGACAGCGGCTTCGGTAGCGTCCAATTCGTGATGCCCGACGGCAAGGTGGACATCAAGCGGTCTTGGATCAGCACTCCACTGGGCAACGTCCCGGTGTTCCGTGCCAGAACGTGGGTACCTGATCGCGTCGACGTGTCGTTCGCGCACACGACCGTCTGACGCCGTCAGGCGAGAATCACTCCGGTGAGCTCCTGGGAGATCGACCACAGACGCTCCGCGGCAGTGTTGTCGCGCAACGGTTTCCACAGGGACTGCTCACCAGGCGGCCCGCCGGCGCTGCCTGGCCAGCGTGGTCCGTAGAACGCGCCGTCGGCTGCGGCCGTGGCGGCCGTCAACGCCGGCAGTGCTGCCGAATCCACTGTCCCAACGAGCAGCCCGTGCGCGGAGAGCCAGCGGATCACTCGCACCTGCGTCGTGTCCTGCGTCCGGCCGAGCTCCGGACGCGAGGCGAGCAAGCTGGTCGGAGCAACCCCGGGATGAGAGATGGTGCTGGTGATGCCCCAACCGGCGGCAGCGCTACGACGGGCCAACTCGAGTCCGAACAGTCCGACGGCGATCTTGGACTGCCGGTAGGCGGCCATGCCGTCGTAGGACCGCTCCCAGTTGAGGTCGTCCCAGTTGATCGTGCCGCCGCGCGCGGCGATGCTCGTCTGCGAGGTGACTCGGGCGCGCCCGGCACGCAACAGCGGCATCAGGTGGGCCGTGAGCGCGTAGTGCCCGAGATGATTGGTGCCGAATTGCAGTTCGAAGCCATCGGAGGTGGTCTGCCGGGCCGGTGGGGTCATCACGCCGGCGTTGTTGACCAGGAAGTGAATCGGCGCTCCTGCGGCGCGGAGTTCCTCACCGAGCCGTCGCACCGACGCCAGCGACGACAGATCGAGCGTCGCCAACGTCACCGCGGCGTGCGGATTCTCCTGTCGGATCGCGGCCTTCGCAGCCTCACCCTTGTCCGGGTTACGCACCGGCAGAACCACGTCGGCGCCCGCCGCGGCCAGCCGGCTCGCGATGCGAAGCCCGATACCGTCGCTCCCGCCCGTGATCACCGCACGCTTGCCGGAAAGGTCGGGGACCGTCACGTCGAATGTCATGCACCGAGGCTGCCCGAGCGCGACGGGCGTAGCCACGGATCAACGATCCGTGGCTACGGCACCACCACGGCGGGGAGAATGTCGCCCATGATCGATCGCTCGGCGCTGGCCGACTTCCTGGTCCGCCGCCGGGGCGTGCTGCAACCCGAGGATGTGGGAATGCCGCGCGGGCAACGTCGTCGAACCACAGGTCTGCGCCGGGAAGAAGTCGCTGCCCTGTGTCACATGTCGACCGACTACTACTCCCGATTGGAGCAGGGGCGGGGGCCGCAGCCGTCGGAACAGATGATCGCGTCGATAGCTCAGGGACTTCATCTGTCGCGGGACGAGCGCGACCACCTGTTCCGGTTGGCCGGCCATGAGCCGCCGGCGCGTGAGGCCGGCGGCGAGCACATCAGCCCGGGTATGTTGCGCATCCTCGATCGGCTGACCGATACGCCCGCCGAGATCGTCACCGAGTTGGGGGAGACCCTGCGCCAAACCAGGCTCGGCGTCGCTCTGGTCGGCGACCTGACCCGTCACACCGGTCCCGCGCGCAGCATCGGCTACCGCTGGTTCACCGATCCGGCCGCACGGGCCCTTCACCCACCCGAGGATCACGAATTCTATTCGCGCATGTACGTTTCCGGCCTGCGGGAAGTGCTGGGCCTGCGCGGGCCCGGTTCCCGGGCCGCGCAGCTCGCCGACCTGCTCTCGGTGCGCAGCGACGAATTCCGCGCGCTCTGGCGCGAACACGTGGTCGGTATCCGACCGCGCGAGGTAAAGCGGTACCAGCACGCCGAGCTCGGCCGGCTCGAGCTGAACTGCCAGGTGCTGCTCGATCCGGTTCAGTCACACGCGCTTCTGGTCTACACCGCCGAGCCCGGCACCGAGAGTCACGAGAAGCTGCAACTGCTCGGCGTGCTCGCCCCGTCGGTGTGAGGCGCCAGCTCAGCGGGCGTGTTCGTCGGCGACGTCCAGCGCGGCGTCGAGGATGCGCAACCCCTCGGCGACCTCGTCGTCGGTCACGTTGCACGGCGGCACCGCGTGGATGCGGTTGAAATTCGCGAACGGCAGCAACCCGCTGGACTTGCACGCCGCGATCACGGCGTTCATCGCCGGGCTGGAACCGCCGTAGGGGGCCAGCGGTTCGCGCGTCTGCTGGTCTGCCACCAACTCGATCGCCCAGAACACCCCGAGGCCGCGGACCTCGCCGACACTGCGGTGCCGGGCGGCCAGCTCCCGCAGGCCCGGCCCGAGCACGTCGGCGCCGATGCGGGCCGCGTTGCCGACCATGCCCTCGTCCTCCATCGCGGTGATGGTCGCAACGGCGCAGGCAGTCGCGAGCGGATGCCCGGAGTAGGTCAGTCCGCCGGGGTATGCGCGGTCGGCGAAGGTCGAGTAGATCGCATCGTTGATCGCCACGCCGCCGAGCGGAACATAGCCCGACGTCACGCCTTTGGCGAACGTGATCAGATCGGGGACGACGTCGAAGTTGTCGATTGCGAACCAGCGTCCGGTCCGACCGAAGCCGGCCATCACCTCGTCGGCGATGAACACGATGCCGTGGCGATCGCAGATCTCGCGGACGCCGGCCAGGTATCCCGGCGGCGGCACCATGATGCCCGCGGTGCCCGGCACCGACTCCAGGATGATCGCGGCGATCGTGGACGGCCCCTCCATCTGCACCAGACGGTCGAGGTGCTCGAGCGCACGCTGCGTCTCCTGCTCCTCGGTCTCGGCGTGGAACGCCGAGCGGTACAGGAACGGCCCAGTGAAATGGACGATTCCGGCGTTGCCGTGGTCGTTGGGCCAGCGGCGCGGGTCGCCGGTCAGGTTGATCGCGGTCTCGGTGCCACCGTGGTAGGAGCGGTAGCGCGAGAGCACCTTGTAGCGACCGGTGTGCAGACGGGCCATGCGGACCGCGTGCTCGACGGCGTCGGCGCCGCCGTTGGTGAAGAAGATCCGGTTCAAGTCGCCCGGAGTGCGCTCGGCGACCAGCCGGGCAGCCTCGGAACGCGCATCATTGACGTGCTGAGGCGCGATCGTGCACAGCTTGGCCGCCTGCTCGGCAATGGCCGCAACGACTTTCGGGTGCTGATGGCCGATGTTGGTGTTCACCAGCTGTGAGGAGAAGTCGAGCAGCCGGTTGCCCTCGCCGTCCCACACGTACGAGCCCTGCGCCGCGAGCACGGTCATCGGCGTGATCTGCGCCTGCGCCGACCACGAGTGGAAGACGTGCTGGCGGTCCAGGTCATAGGCACGCTGCCCGCGCGCGATCGCGGTGTCGAGATCTTCGCCGGTGGGCAGGGCGCTCATTGTTGACGTCATGCTGTTCTCTCGCTCAGTTGGTGGGGAAGCCGAGGTTGATGCCGCCGTGGCTGGGGTCGAGCCAGCGGGTGGTGATGGCTTTTTGTCGGGTGAAGAAGTGGACGCCGTCCATGCCGTGGGCGTGGCTGTCGCCGAAGAGGGAGGCTTTCCAGCCGCCGAAGCTGTAGTAGGCCATCGGGACCGGGATGGGGACGTTGATGCCGACCATGCCGACCTCGACTTCGTTCTGGAAGCGGCGGGCGGCGCCGCCGTCGTTGGTGAAGATCGCGGTGCCGTTGCCGTAGGGGTTGCTGTTGATCAGCTGCAGCGCTTCGTCGTAGGTCTCGACGCGCACGACCGACAGGACGGGTCCGAAGATTTCGTCGGTGTAGACGCTCATGTCGGGGGTGACGTTGTCGAGTAGGGTCGGGCCCAGCCAGAACCCGTCTTGTCCGCCGTCGGGGTCCACGGTGCGGCCGTCGACGACGACCTTGGCGCCGGCATTCTCGCCGGCGTCGATGTAGGAGGCAACTTTGTCGCGGTGGGCCTTGGTTACTAGGGGGCCCATGTCGGAATTCTTGGTGCCGTCACCGATCTTCAACGGCGTGGTGCGTTCGGCGATTTTGGCGACCAGATCGTCGGCGATCGGGCCGACCGCCACGCATGCGGAGATGGCCATGCAGCGTTCGCCGGCGGAGCCGAAGCCGGCGTTGACCATGGCGTCGGCGGCCAGGTCGAGGTCGGCGTCGGGCAGGATGACGGCGTGGTTCTTCGCCCCGCCGAGGGCTTGGACGCGCTTGCCTGCGGCGGTGCCGGTGGCGTAGACGTACTGGGCGATCGGGGTGGAGCCGACAAAGCTGACGCTCTTGATCTTCGGGTTGGTGAGCAGTTCGTCGACGGCGGTCTTGTCGCCCTGCAGAACGTTGAATACTCCGGCGGGCAGGCCGGCTTCGGCCCACAGCGCGGCCAGCCACAGCGCCGCTGACGGATCCTTCTCGGAGGGCTTGAGCACGACGGTGTTGCCGCAGGCGATGGCGACGGGGAAGAACCACATCGGCACCATCGCGGGGAAATTGAACGGGGAGATGATGCCGACCGGGCCCAGGGCCTGGCGGATGGAGTGCACGTCGATGTTGGTCGAGGCGTTCTCGGTGAACCCGCCTTTGAGTAGGTGGGGGATGCCGCAGGCGAACTCGACGACTTCCTGGCCGCGGGCGACTTCACCGAGAGCATCGGAGACGACTTTGCCGTGTTCGCTGGTGATGATCTCGGCCAGTTCGCCCTTGCGGTCGTTGAGCAGTTCGCGGAACCGGAACAGCACCTGGGTGCGCTTGGCCAGGCTGGTGTCGCGCCAGGCGGGGAACGCCGCAGCCGCGGCGTCGATCACCGCCCGGGCATCCTCCACCGAGGCCAACGCGACCTGACCCGTCACCTCACCCGTCGCCGGATTCGTCACCGGCGCGGACGCACCGGACGAACCCTCGAACACCTCACCGTTGACCCAATGCGAAATCTGCGCAGCCATACCCGGAAGTCTCTCGCGCGCGAACCCGCCGGTGTCGATACACACTGTCAACGAATCGCCCCGCAGGAATACACTGTGTCAATGCCATTGACTGTGGGAGAGGTGATCGCGCTGCCCGCGGTGCAGCAGGGCGACCCCGAGGTGCTCAGCGATCGGCGGTGGACGGAAACCATCCGGTGGGTGCACGGCAGCGACCTCGCCGACCTGTCCAGTCTGCTCCAGGGCGGTGAGCTGGTGCTGACCACCGGTAAGGCGCTCGCCCGCCATCCGCGAAAGTACCTGCGCGGCCTCGCTGACGCCGGTGCGCTCGGCGTCATCGTGGAGGTGGGCACCCAGGTATCCGCTCTGCCGGCCGGTGTCGGTGCCATCGCCGAGGAGCTCACACTGGCCCTCGTCGTCCTGCATCGCACGGTCCGATTCGTCGAAATCACCGAAGCGGTGCACCGCCGCATCGTGGCAGAACAGTACGACGAGGTGGCCTTCGATCGCCGCGTGCACGAAACCTTCACCGAGTTGTCGATGAAACGCGCTTCGCTCAGTGGGATCGTCGACGCGGCTGCTCACATTCTCGCTGAACCCGTTGTGCTTGAGGACCTTTCGCACCAGGCCATCGCGATGTCGGCGGGGATTCCTGCCGACCTGCTCGACAACTGGGAGCGCCGCTCGCGCCGCAGCCCCGGACGCACAGATCACGCCGAGCCGTGGGCGGTCACCGGGGTGGGGCCACGCGCCCAGCAGTGGGGCCGGCTGGTGGTGCCCCAAGCACCCGCCGACGAGCACCGCGCCAAGATGGTGCTCGAGCGGGCGGCGGCCGCGCTGGCCATGCACCGGATGATCGAGCAGGACCGGACGGGGCTGCAGCACCAGGCGCAGAGCGGCCTGATCGACGACGTCCTGCGTGGTCGTCTCACCGATGAGCGCGAACTGTCCGCGCGGGCCCAGGCGTTGGGTCTGCGGCGTGCCGCTCAGTACCTCCCGGCGACGGTGCGCGCCGAACGGCCGTCGCCGTCATCGGATCCCGTTGCCGGCCACCGGCGCGGCATCGCATTCCTCGACGCCGTCGCCCACACCGTCAACGCTGCCGGCCACACCGGACTGTTCTCCCTGCGCGGCGACTCCGAAGTCGCGATGATATTGGCGCTCAGAGACTCTCGGAACATCGACACGGCGCTGGCGACTCTGGGAGCCCGCCTGCGGGAGCAGGTGCGACGAGTCGACGGTGCGCCGGTCTCGGTGCTCGCGCTGGGCCCGCCGGTCGAACAGATCGCCGACGCCGTGTCCGGACTGGCCGAGGCGGCGCACATCGCCGAAGTGGCGCTGGCGCAGGGAGATCGGGACCGTCCGTACTTCCGGGCCGCCGACGTCCGGCTGCGCGGCCTGCTGTCGCTGCTGCGGGACGATCGTCGTGTGCAACAGTTCGCCGAGACCGAACTGAAGACGCTGCTCTCCGACGAGCCTGCAGGTTCGCCGCCCGACCTGACCGTGCTGCGCGAATACCTGCGATTGGCGGGTAACAAGGCGGCGCTGGCGGGGCGACTGCACATGAGCAGACCAGCGCTCTACAAGCGGCTGTCCGTCATCCGTGATGCGCTGGGGGTCGACCTCGACGACGGGGAATCGATGACGTCACTGCATGTCGCGCTGATGATCGTCGACGGGGCCGCCGCATCACACCAGTGATCGCGACGGCCGCCATGCCAGGAAGCCGACCGCCAGGCCGACGAACGGGATCGCGGCCAGCACCGTGCTGAGGGTGACGCTGCCCCCGGTCACCAGCGTGAAGTTCGACAGCACCAGCCACAGGCTCGCCAGCAGGCCGAGCACGGCGAGCACGGGCGCGATCCGGGTGGCCCAGAGTCCGCCGCGGTCGCGGTTGCGCAGGAAGAACACCAGCACCGCGATCGACGTGGTCAGCATCAGCAGCACCATCCCGACGGTCGCGACGCCTGCCATCGAACCGAAGACGCCGACCAGAGGGTCGATACCGAGCAGCGCGAGAACACCGACGATGATCGCCGCCGTCGCGGTCTGGACGAGCGACGAGAACGACGGCGACGCATGGTCGTCGTGCACGGTGGCCAGTCGCGCGGGGAGCAGCCCCTTTCCGGCCAGCACGAACTGGTACCGGGCGATCACGTTGTGGAAGGACAGCACACATGCGAAGAGGCTGCTCAGCAGCAGCACGTTGACGATGTCGCGGCCCACGGTGCCCAGCATGTCGCCGGTGGTGTCCAGCAGCATGTTGCCTTCGCCGTCGAGGGTCTCCTGTGCCACGCCGGCCACCTGATCGGGCCCGAGCGCCACCACGAACGCCCACACGGTGATCGCGTAGAACGCGCCGATGATGACGACGGCGGCGTACGTGGCGCGCGGGATCGTCCGCTCGGGATCGCGCGCCTCGTCCCGGAACACCGCGGTGGCCTCGAAGCCGATGAACCCGGTGAGCGCGAACAGGATCGCGATGCCGATGGTGCCCTGGGTGAACGTCGCCGGGGCGAAGGAGGTGAACGTGATACCGGCCGGTCCGGGCTTGGCGACCATCACGACGTCGAGGATCACCACGATGCCGATCTCGAGGGCCAGTGCGACGCCGAGGACCTTCGCGCTGAGCTCGATGTGCTGGTAGCCGAGGACGGCGACGATGGCCAGGATCGCGAACGAGTAGACAGGCCAGGGGATTTCGGGCCCGTCATAGTGTGCGACGGTGTCGGCGATGGCCCAACCGATGTAGCCGTAGATGCCGATCTGGATCGCGGTGTAGGCGATCAGGGCGACCACCGCGATGCCCTTGCCCATCCGTTCGCCGAGGCCGACCGTGACGTAGGAGAAGAACGCGCCCGCTTCGGGAACGTGGGGTGTCATCATGACGAACCCGATGCTGAAGACCAGCAACACAGCCGCGGCGATCACGAACCCGACCGGCGCTCCGGCGCCGTTACCCAGGCCCATCGCCAGCGGCATGTTGCCACCGATCACCGTCAGCGGAGCCGCGGCGGCGACGACCATGAAGACGATGCCGACCGGGCCCAGTTGTCCTGTGAGGCGCCGGGTTTCGGCTGGGGTGGAGGTGGTCACGGGGTCTCCTCGGGGAACAGTGCGGTACGGAGCAGGTCGTGATCGATCGCGTGAGCGGTGAAGCCGTGGCGGCCGGTCATCGTGGTGGCGGCGACCATCGCGTTGACGATGGCCTCCTCGGTGGCCTCGATCGTCAGATCGAACAGCCGCGTCATCAGCTGGGGCGCGAGCATGCGAACACCGATCTCCGGGCGGGCGGTGCCGGCGTCCTCGTCCCACGCATACGCAGGGATGCCCCGGTTACCCGTGGAGAAGGCCAGCATCAGGTCTCCGCTGTACTGCTCGCCCGTCCCGCCGAGCCGGCCCACGGCCAGAGCTGCACGCTGCGCCAGGCGGGTGCACTGGTGGGGGAGCAGGGGTGCGTCGGTCGCGACGATCACGATGATCGATCCCGATCCGGGTTCATAGCCCGGCGGCAGATCCGGCAGCGGCACCGTTGTCGGGCCGATCATCTCGCCGACGTGGACGCCGTTGATGCGCAGGCGTTCTCGCCGACCGTGGTTGGCCTGCACGAGGACGCCGACGGTGTAGCGTCCGGTCGCGGTGTCGGTGACGCGCGAGGACGTGCCGATGCCGCCTTTGAAGCCGTGGCAGATCATTCCGGTGCCGCCGCCGACGTTGCCCTCAGCGGGAGGCAGCGCCGACGCGCTCTCCAGCGCGGCGCGGGCGTGTTCGGGCCGGACGTGGAAGCCGTTGATGTCGTTGAGCAGCCCGTCGTAGGTTTCGCCGACCACGGGCAGTGACCAGTAGACGCCGTCTCCGCGGGCACGCACCTGCGCGGCGACCAGCTCGTCACGCACGACGCCGACGCTGTGGGTGTTGGTCAGCCCGATGGCGGTGGTCAGCTCGCCGGATTCGCGGATCCATTCGAGGCCCGTCATCTCACCGCTGCCGTTGAGGCGGTGGGCCCCGGCGAACATCGGCTCGGTCCAGATGTCGTCGTGCGGGACGACGACGGTGACACCGGTGTGTACCGCGGGAGGACCCTCGTCATCGAGGGTGACGTGCCCGACCCGCACGCCCGGCACGTCGGTGATGGCGTTGTGGGCGCCGGTGGGGTGGTCGCCGATGACGACGCCGAGGTCTCTTGCCCTCATGACACGCTCCGTTGTTTTCCGAATTGGAAAAGAACTATGCGCCCGTGTCGGGCATCACGCAACAGGAAAGGCAGAATCAATCTCACGACACCGGAGAGAGGGTGAAGCAGATGGGACGGCCGAACACCCAGGCGCAGCGGCGCGCCGACATCATGGACGCGGCGATCACGCTGATCGAGCGCCACGATCTGGCCACCCTCAAGCTCGCCGATGTGGCGGCCGAACTCGGTCTGACCACGAACGCCGTGCGGTACTACTTCAAGGACATGACCGAACTGCTCTCCCAGCTGGCCCTGCGCTCGGACGTTCGTTTCTTTGAGCAGCGTCGTCGGCTCGGGGAGCAGACCGACGATCTGACACAGCAGTTGGCGATGACGATCGCGGCGGGCCTGCCGACCGGGGCGGAGGACGCCGAGTGGCGGGCGATCTGGCGGGCGGTGCTCGCGGCGGGATTCGAACTCGACCAGCGCCACGACGTGCAGGGGATCTATCACCGGCAGGTCGGTCTGTACCGAGATCTGTTGGCCGCCGGGGCAGATGCGGGAGTGTTCACCCTCACCGTGCCGGCGGTCGACATCGCGATGACGCTGATGGCGATGGAGGACTACCTCGGCTACCGCATCGTGGCGCGCGATCCGGAGATGGATCGTGCGACGGCACTGCGCCTCATGCGGCAGTATGCCGAATCGGCAACGGGGACAACTCTTCCCGCGGGTTAGCTCAGTCGCGCCGGTAGGCCGACTCGATCTGCGCGTCCACCGCGTTCGGTAGCAACGGCTTCTCGTTCGTCAGCACGAACGTGGTGTTCCCACGCTGCCAGACCGTGAGCGAGGGGTCGTTGAGGTCCACGCCTTCGTAATGCGGATGGATGAACAGCTTTCCCAGGTCGGCGTTGCGCACGGCTTCGGCATTGTTCTTGTCGGTCGGCGAGTCGGCGTAGCCGTCGTAGCGACGCGCCACATCCACGATGTGCCAGGGGGTGTCGGTCGGAGTGGCGAGGCCGGTGGTGCGCAGGGTCGGATCGCCCACCTTGGACCCGCCGGAGGCGCGTAGCGGGTTGCCGAACAGGACGAAGGTCAGGCGGTCGGGCCCCGGCGCCGTCGGATCCTGTGCGTGCTGGCGCATCCATTCCGAAGCCACCTGAGCCCCTTGGCTGTAGGCGAGCACGATGATGATGCCCGGGGTGGCGCGGATCGCCGCGTCGATGTTGGCCACGCCGGTGGGGATCGAATCCAACGCCAGATTGCGGGGGTAGTCGACGACCTTCATCGTGTACGGACCGGTGCTGAATGCCCCACGGAATTCTTCAGCCATGTTGTCGCGGAAGTGCAGATCCGCTCCGGGCAGCGCGAGAACGGTACCGCTGGACGGGATTCCCAGCCGGGTGGCGGTCGCTGCGGTCAGACCGGTCGAGGGAGGAGCGGACGCGTCCCGACGCGCCGCGATGCGATGGCCGAGGCATCCGGCGCACGACAGCGCGAGGACGATCACGATCAGCACGCGAAGTCTCATGGTGATCCACCTCCTCCGAGCCTGCGCGAGTGTAGCTCTGGCACAGGGGTTCTCAGCTGCAGGTCAGCTGTGAGTCCGGCGTGTGATGCGCGTCGATCCCCAGCCGGGCGCACAGGTCCAGAAAGGTCGTCGCGAACGGGTTGTCGGCGGTCTCTGTCCGCAACTGTGTCCAATCGAGCTGTTCGCGAACCGCCCTCACCACGGGGAAGAGTTTCGCGTAGTCGCAGTGGTGTTCGTGCAGTGAGCGCAGCTTCTGCAGCATCACCTGTGCGGGCGTCAGCACCGGGATCGAGAGCGCGAGGACGTCGAGGCTCGGGGCGTCGGCGATCATGTCGGGACCGACGGGCACCCGGTTGATCTGGTGCAGCACGTCGACGACTGCGGGTCCGTCCACGCTCAGCGCCGCCTTGAACAACCAGTCCTCCGGCGGACGCCGGATGTCGAAGCCCGCCTTGGCGAGGGTCGCCGCCGCGGCCTCGACGTCGGACTCGGCCACCACGAAGTCCACGTCGTGGGACGGTTCGGGTGCGCCGTGGGCCCACAGCGCAAAGCTTCCCGCCAGCGCGAACGGCGGGCCGTCGGCCTTGAGCGCCGACGCCGCGCGGCGCAGCGCCTCGCGCAGATCTTCAGGGGACATTCGCACCGCCGTGGGTTTCGACTGCAGGGTGGGTAGTGGACTACCCATGAAGTTGGTGACCTTCAACATCCTCCACGGACGGACCGTGGGGGGTGATGTCGATCTGGACCGCTTCGCCGATTGCATTGCGGGCCTGGACGCCGACATCCTCGCTTTGCAGGAAGTGGACTCCGTTCAGGAGCGGTCCGGCATGGCCGACCTCACAGCACTGGCGGCCGAAGCCATGGGGGCCCGCAGTCACCGGTTCGTCGCCGCCATCTCGGGGACCCCCGGTGCGACGTGGATGGCGGCGACAGGGGAGGAGCAGCCCGGCACCGCGGCCTACGGCGTCGCGCTGCTCTCGCGGTATCCCGCGACCACATGGCAGGTGGTGCGACTGCCCCGGATTCCGGTGCGCTTCCCGCTCTACCTGCGTGCGCCGGGCCGCGTGCAGGTCATCCACGAAGAGCCCCGAGCCGCGGTGGTCGGACATTTCGACACGCCACTCGGCGGTATCACCGTGGTCAACACGCATCTGTCCTTCGTCCCCGGCTGGAATCGGCTGCAGCTGCGTCGGCTGCTGCGCGACGTCGACGAGATGCCGCACCCGCGCATCGTGACGGGCGATCTGAACATGCCGCCTGCCGCGGTGCGGCGTCACACGGGTCTGCGCGCACTCGCCTCGGCGGCCACGTACCCCTCCGATGTGCCGACCCAGCAACTCGACCATGTACTCACCGACGATCCGGGTCTGCAGGTGCGGGCCTGCCGGACGCCACCGGTCGCGATCTCCGATCATCGCCCGCTCGTCGTCGATCTGCACCGCGCGTGAGTCGTGAAGGACTTTGGTCCCGATCTGGGATGCCTGCAGACCACTGACCTGCGGGATCGCGGCCGGTAGCGTCGGTCGGGAGAGCGGCACACCTGGAACCGGAGCCGCCCGATGAGGAGGCCACCTGTCATGACCCATCCACCCGCGTCGCTGGGCATCGTCGTCTGCGTGGACGGTTCGGCGGCGTCGAAGGTGGCCGTCGACTGGGCTGCGCGGAACGCGGCGCGCCGCCGGGCCACGGTGACGTTGGCGCACGTGCTGCCCTCGGCGATCGTTCAGTCGTGGGTTCAGGTTCCCCTCCCGCCCGCGTTCCTGCAGGACGAGCAGGACGCGGCCCGCGCGATCCTGGACGAGGCGTCGGCCGTCGCGCGAGCCGCCGCCGGAGACGAGCTCGGCGGACTCGGGGAGAAGGTGCTCTCCGGCCAACCCGTGGCCGCGCTGGCCGAGCTCAGCGCCGACGCCGACATGATCGTCATCGGCAGCCGGGGGTTGGGCACGTGGGAGCGGCGGCTTCTGGGATCGGTCAGCACTGGTCTGGTGCACCACGCCAGATGTCCGGTGGCCGTGATCCGCGACGAAGACCCGCTGATCGCGCACCCGGATCAGGCGCCGGTGGTGGTGGGCATCGACGGCTCCCCGGCCAGCGAATACGCCACCGAGATCGCCTTCGACGAGGCGTCACGGCGCGGTGTCGGCCTCGTCGCGGTGCACACGTGGAGCGACGCGGGATACGAACTGCCCGACGAACCGTGGACCGAGGTGCAGCCCGAAGAGGACATGCTGCTTGCCGAGCGGCTCGCCGGCTGGCAGGAGCGCTACCCCGACGTGACCGTGCGCAGGGTGGTCTGCCGGGACCAGCCGGCCCGTCGGCTTCTCGACGAGGCCGCAACGGCGCAGCTGGTGGTCGTCGGCAGCCACGGTCGCGGCGGGTTCGCGGGCATGCTGCTCGGTTCGGTCAGCACCCAGGTCGTTCAGTCCGCCCGCACACCGGTGATCGTCGCCCGCCGCTAGGTGGTCAGGGCCGCATACCGGTCGATGTGGAAGTCGGTGGAGCCGAACTCGAACTGCAGCGCGGTCAGCCGCTTGAAGTAGTGGCCGATCGCCAATTCCTCGGTCATGCCCATACCGCCGTGCAATTGGACCGCCTGCTGGCCGACGAAGCGAGCGGCTCGCCCCACGGTCGCCTTGGCCGCTGACACCGCCTTCGCCCGGGTGACGTCGTCGTCGTCGAGATGCAGGATCGCCAGGTAGACCGCGGCCGCGGCCTGTTCGACCTCCATGTACATGTCCACCATGCGGTGCTGCAGCACCTGGAACGTGCCGATCGGCTGGCCGAATTGCTTGCGCTGCTTGGCATAGTCGACCGTGTCGGCAAGGACCTTCCGCATCGCACCGACTGCCTCGGCGCAGACCGCGGCCGCTCCCTCGTCGCGGGCCCGGGCGATCGACGGCCACGCGCGGCCCTCCTCGCCCAGCAGCGCCGCGGCCGGTACCCGCGCCAGCGTGATGTCGGAGGCGAGCCTGTCATCGATGGTGCGGTAATGGTGCATCTGCAGTCCGGCGGGAGACGAGGCGATGTCGATGGCGAACAGCGAGATGCCCTCGCTGTCGTCCTGCGCTCCTGACGTACGGGCGGTGACGAGGACGTGGCCGGCCAGGGGAGTGCTCATCGAGACGATCTTCGTTCCCGTCAGCACCCAGCCGTCACCCTCGCGCTCGGCCACCGTCGACACCTGCCGCCAGTGCTCACCCGAGGTCGGCTCGGCGGCGGCCACCGTCACCACCGTTGTCCCCGAGACGATCTCGTCGAGCAATGTGGTGGCGACGTCTCCGCCGGCCCGGCGCAGCAAGCCGGAGGCCACCACAGCGCTGTCGACATAGGGTTCGATCACCAGCGCGTGGCCGAGGGCCTCGCAGATCAGCATCATCTCCACGGGGCCGCCGCCGATCCCGCCGAACTCCTCGGGAAGTGCCGCACCCAGGATGCCCAGCTCCTCGGCGAACGCCCGCCAGATCTCCGGCTGCCAACCGGCGCCCGATTGTGCTGCGGCCCTGCTCTTCTCGAGGTCATAGCGGGTCGCGAGAAAGCGCGTCAGCCCGGTCCGCAACAGGTCCTGTTCGTCGTCGAATGTGAAGTCCATGTCGTCGCCTCCTACAGTCCCAGTGCCGCTTTGGCCAGGATGTTGCGTTGAATCTCATTGCTGCCGGCGTAGATCGAGCCGGCGCGGTCGTTGAGGTACCTCAGGGGCGCCACCGCCTGCCACGGCTCGCCGCTGACATGGCCGTCCGCGGGCGGCTCGAAGTGGGCGATCGGGCCACCGGGGCAGGTGGCGTGCGGTTGGTAGGCACGGCCGCGCGGACCGGCGGCCTCCATGGCCAATTCGGTGATGTGCTGGCTCAACTCGGTGCCGAGCACCTTGAGCATCGAGGACTTGGCGCCGGGGTTACCGCCCGCGGCCACCACGGCGAGCACCTGGTGTTCCAGGATCTCGAGGACCTCGGTGCGAATCCGGACCTCTGCGAGTTTGCGGGCGAACGCGGGGTGATCGAGGAGCCGCCCGCCGGCCGGTCCGGGTTGCTCGGCGGCCACCGCGGCGATGTCCTCGGCCATCACCTGCAGGCCGGGAGCCGCGGCGCCTCCGCCGCGCTCGAACTCCAGCAGGTACTTGGCCACCGTCCAGCCGTCGTCGATCTCGCCGATGACGTTGGCCTTGGGCACCCGCACCTCGTCGAAGAACACCTGGTTCTGCACCTCCTCGCCGGACGTCATGACGAGCGGGCGGATCTCGATACCAGGCGAGGTCATGTCGATCAACACGAACGTGATGCCACGCTGTTTCTTGTCCGACCGGGTGGTCCGCACCAACGCGAACATCCAGTTGGCCTCGCGGGCATGGGTGGTCCAGATCTTGCTGCCCGTGCACACCAGGTGGTCGCCGTCGTCCCGGGCGGCCATCGACAGCGCGGCGAGATCCGAACCGGCTTCCGGTTCCGAGTAGCCCTGACAGAAGAAGATATCGCCGGTGAGGATCCCGGGCAGGAAGAAGTCCTTCTGCGCCCGCGTGCCGAACTCGATGATCGCGTGGGCGACCATGCGGATGCCCATCGGTGACAGCGAAGGCGCGCCTGCCAGTGTCGACTCCCTGCTGAAGATGTAGTGCTGGGTCAGCGTCCAGTCGCAGCCGCCGTGGGCCACCGGCCAGGCGGGGGCGGCCCAGCCCTTCTCGTTCAGGATCCGTTGCCACTCCATGCTGGCGTCATGGTCGGCGTACACGCTGGTCATCAACCGGCCGGCGCGGCGCAGCTCCGGCGTGAGGTGCTCCTCCAGGAAGGAACGCACTTCGTCACGGAAGGCGAGATCGGCGGGCGACCAGGTCACGTTCATGGCAAGAGAGTAAACCTAGTTAGTTAAGTCCGGGCCAGCCGGCGTCGGCATGGTCGACCCCCGTCGGCCCGGTGGTACGTTGATCGTGGTGCCGCGTGCGGTGACGGCTCTTTTCAGCAACTTCTCACTGGCGTACGGTGACTCAACTGGCAGGGCCGTGTGCACTCGCCGGCGGTCTCGGCAAATCGAAGGCAGATATCCGTGTATCCCGATGTGGTGTGGCAGGACGAAGTCGACGTGGTGTGTACCGACGTCGGCCCGGCCGGGCTGCTGTGCGCTCTGGCTGCGTCCGCCGCAGGCGGTGAGGTGATGATCGCCGCGCAGCGACGGCATTCACGGACCTGGTTCGAAACGCTGCGCGGGGACGCTGCCACGGCGGCGTACACCTCCGCACTCGTCGACGACATCGACGTCAAGAAGCTGCCGGAACAGCCCCGTGAGCTGCCCGTGCGCGCCGTCCGGCCCGCAGCTGTCGAGAGCGCTTCTGGTGGCCGGAAGCGCCGCACCGTACCGCCGTTCGACGGTGGTCGGCTCCGGCGCTGGACGGGGGAGTGCATCGCCTCGCCGTTCGGCTACCTCTACACGCGCGTCACGGGCTGGCCGTCGTCGCATGTGCAGTCCGCCGACGGTGATCTCGTCGAGGCGATCACCGCCGATGTACCGGCCGGCGCGATCGCCGAGCCGGGGGGCCTGGACGCGTGGTTGACCGCGCAAGCGGCGGAGCATCATCTCCAGACGGAACCTGTCGACGCGGTCGACCGGCTCGTGTTCGAGGACTCGACGGTCATCGGGGTGGTCTTCGACACCGCCGACGGTCCGCTGGCCGTCCGCGTCCGGCACGGCGTGCTGGTGTGTGGGCCGCCCGGTGTCGAAGGGCACAGCGGCGACGTGGGGAGAGTGGCACTGGTCGGACGGTCGGCCAGTCGTTTCGGCCGGGTGGAACTGCTCACCGACGACTGAACCGGCTCAGAAGTCGACGTCGATGCGTCCCTTGGCGAGCAGAGACTCCATCGGTCCCGCGGCGATGGGCCGCGACAGCAGGAATCCCTGAGCGCGATGGCACCCGTGGCGCAGCAGCGTCAGCGCCGCAGCCCGCGTCTCCACGCCCTCGGCCACCAACTCGAGACCGAACGCCTCTGCCAACGCGATGATGGCCCGCACGATCGCCAAATCGCCCGGGTCAGACCCTAATTCACGCACGAAGCTGCGGTCGATCTTGAGCGTGTCCACCGGCAGGGATTTCAGCTGCGACAGCGCGCTGTATCCGGTGCCGAAGTCGTCGATGGCGACCAGAACCCCGGCCTCCTTGAGGCCGTCCAACGTGATGCGGGTGGTCTCGATGTCCTGGACCACCACTGTCTCGGTGATCTCCAGGCACACCGACCCCGGCGGCAGTCCGTTGTCGGCCATCGCGCCCTTGACGGACTCCACGAAGCCCTCGGTGACCAGCTGGACGGGCGAGACGTTGATGCGCACCACCGACTCTTTGCCGTGACCCCGGGACCGCCAGGCGGCGAACTCGGCGCACGCCGTGCGGAGCACCCACCGGCCCAGCTCGCCCGCCATGTTGATCGACTCGGCCACCCCGATGAAGGAATCGGGGGTCAGCAGGCCTCGCGTGGGATGCTGCCAGCGCACCAACGCTTCCATGGCGACGATGTCGCCGGTGCGCATGTCCACCTCGGGCAGATAGTGCAGCAGCAGCGCACCGCTTTCGACCACCGTCTGCAGATGGAGCTCGATGTCGTTGCGGAACTCGTTCTCCAGCGACATGTCGTCGGTGAACACCGCAACCTGGTTGCCGCCGGAATTCTTGGCGGTCAGCACTGCCTGGTCGGCCCTGCGCAACAGATCGGACGTGCTGTCGTGGCCTGGCATCCCGAGGGCCACCCCGATGCTCACCGTCCGCGTCAACATCTCCCCGTCGATGGCCACGCGCTCCCGCAGCGCCGCCTGCAGACGCACCGCGAGCGCCTCCGCGGCCTCGGCGTCCATGGGGGTGGCGGGCACCACCACGAATTCATCGCCGCCCAGCCGCGCGATCACCGTGGGCCCGTCCGCGCTTCTGCGCAGGCGCTCGGCGAGCACCCTGATGAACCAGTCACCGGCGGTGTGGCCCAGATAGTCGTTGATCGCCTTGAGCCGGTCGAGATCGAAGAACAGTGCCGACACCGGTCCGGGTTGGCCGTCGGCGAGACGTACGTCCAGATGGTTGAGCAGAGCGCGCCGGTTGTACAGCCCGGTCAGATCGTCGTGGTCGGCGAGGTAGCGCAGCTGTTCCTCGGCATCGACCCGCGCCTGGACTTGCGCCAGCAGGGAGGCGATGGCTTTGAGCGCGTTGAGTTCGGCGTCGGTCCAGTTGCGGTCCCCGAACTTGACGAAACCCAGGACACCGGAGGTCACCTCGCCTGAGAGCAGTGGCACGCACGCCATCGACGTCGCCGCCACCTGCCGGCCCTCGTTGATCGTGCGCTGGTAGTCATCGGTGGCCGGCTCCGGGCGGAAGACCACGGGCTCCTTCTGGTGCTCGGCCATGGCGAACACAGGATCGGCATCGGTGAAGTACACGACGGCAAGCGGATCCGGGTCCGGAATTCCCGGGCGCACCGGCCACTCGGCCACCAGCACCGACGCCCGGATCGTGTGATCGTTGCGCCGCAGGAAGCTGACGTCGACGCCGAAGTACGCCACCAGGTCGGCCAGCACGTTCTGGCAGACGTCCTTGGCCGTCGCTGACGTGGCACCCATGAGTTGCGTCGCGACCGATGTCACCACCAGGTCCAGGCTCTCGGGCAAGCGACCCTCTCCGTATCCGCGTCAGTTCGGTGACGAGTTGTCTTCCCGGCCGCGACGCCGGCTGACGACCGACGGTCTCGGCGCCCGGGACAATCTCAGCACCAACGCCAGTGACTCAGCGGGATTCGCGGATACCAACGTCCGGAAAGTGTATTGCAGGTCAGCCAACGCTTTGGCGAAGCGCGGCGAGAGCGCGGCGAAGTCGGCGTCGTCGACCGCGTACAGAAATGCCGGGGACACCGGCTGTACCGCCAATCCATGCTGCTGGGCGCATATCCACACGGACTCCACCGCCGCACCGGCACGGGCGTAATCGGTGAGCGCGCCCCCGGCCACGGTGACGATCGCCACACCGGCGGCCGCGGAGATCTTCGTGCGGCTGTCATCGCCCAGCACGGTGCCGGCGTCCCACGTCGCCAGATGCGTCATCACGTCACCGCGGCGCAGGATGTCGAGCAGGACCACATCGGCGTCATCGAGTTCGAGGCTGCGCACCTCGATCCCGGTATCCGGCGACGGATCGCCGGGCCATCGCAGCTCGTCGATCATCTGCGCGTGCAGGTGCGGAGTCAGGTAGCGGATCCGATCGGCCGTGGCCAGGATCGCGGCGGCCCGTTGCAGGTCGGGCGGGTCGGTCAGCAGACACAACCGCGCGCCCTCTCGATCTGCCGCCGCGTTCAGCTCGGCGACGACGTCGTCGCCCAGCTCGATCCGCTCGCCGTGACGACGGTTCGTCTCGCGCCGCATCATCGCTGGATAGAGCTCGGCCAGCGCGAGGTCGGGTTCGGAGTCGCCCAGCGTGACCGCCGCGCTCAGCGGGAAACGTTCGTCGCCGAGTCGGAAGTCGACGCGCGCGCCGACTCCCCGTGCTGCGGCGGCCACCCGCGCGTTGAAGGTGGCCGCGCCCACGGCCACCGCGCTGCCTCGGAACCCGACGTCCATGGCCGAGGTGAGGTCGGGGTCGAGATGAATGTCGAGGCGGTGCTGTGGTGGTGCACCCGGCTTCTCGACGATCCACGGCTGGGTGTTGCCGCCCGACGGTGCCCGCTGCGCTGCCGCAGCAACCACGTCGATGACCTCACCCGCCGGCACGGCCGGCGCCTGGCCGTACGCTCGCTCGTCCGACCTGGTGGGGGCGCCGCTGCGGCCCGGTTCACAAACCTGGTCGAGGAGTGCGGGCACGTCGACCTTGACCCGGCCGGAGGCCAGCGGTTCGCCCAACCCGATCCGGCGGACCGCCTCGGCCACCCATGCGGCGCCGACGGCCACCTCGGAGGCCAGCTGCGGCCAGGTCGTCAGCGTCGTGCCGACCTCGAGGAGGGAGGCCGCCATCCGCGCGGGCAGACCGGAGGCATCGATGATCCGCAGAACCCGCGGGACCTTCTCCTTGGCACTCAGACCGGCCAGTGCGTCGGCGTCCATCTCCGCGAGGTCGCCGAGCAGACCGTGCAGGAGCGGTCGGTCGCGGTCGGTGTCGAAGCGTTCGACATCCAGCAGACCGCCGCTGCTGGTCGCCATCAGGACCGGGATGCCGCGCGCCCGTGCCGCAGCGCGGACGAGCACTTTGGCGTCCAGGGAATCGCACTCTTCGACGAGGACATCGAGGCCGTCGAGGAATCCGTCGACGGTGTCGGGTGTCAGGCCGTCCTGCGTCACGAGCACGGGCAGGTAGGGGTCCAGTTCGGCGATGCGCCGCGCACACACCACCGCTTTGTTCACGCCCACGTCGAGAAGGGTGGCGGGGACCCGGTTCAGATTCGACACGTCGATGGCGTCGAAGTCGGCGAGTCGCAGTTCGCCGCAGAGTCCCTGAGTGGCGAGGGTGTGTGCGATGGCATGTCCGACACTGAGCCCCACCACGCCGACTCGGAGCCGGCCCAGCGTCTCCAATTCGTCGGCGGAGAGCAGGTTGCGGTTGCGATCCAGTCGCAGCCGGCGGTAGCCGCGGGGGCCGAGGGCACGTGCCAGTACGCGACGCCAGGGGTAGTACACCCACCGGTCGGGCTCGTCGGTGACATCGGCGGGGACGGGCGGGCGCACCGCGGCCAGCTCCGCCCGCTGCGCAGCGATCGTGTCGACCACGTCGACGCGCGGATCGTCACGCAGGGCTGACCACCGCTCGGCGTCCGTGGGCGCGTTCGGATCGAGCACCGATGCACAGTGGACCGGACCGGCGGGGTGGCTCATCCCAGCAGTCGCGGCGCCGCGGCGAGCACGGCGTCTCCGGCGAAGTCGGGCCGCGGCGTCATGGCGCGCTTGTCGGCCAGATACGCCGAGAGTTGCCGCGGTTGAGCATGATTGGCGAAGGTGAGGCGATCCCACCAGGCGATCCTGGTCTGGTAGCGAATGTCGGGGTAGGGAGTCGGCGGGATCTTGGCGGCCAGCACCCCGCCCGACGTCAGCCACCGCTTGAGCACGTAGGACGCGGCCGTCGCGACGACGAACTGGATGCCCAGCAGATCCATCGCATGCAGAGGTGTGCGGGCGATGGCCGTGGTCAGTCGGCGGCTCAACTCGGGGTCGTCGGCGACCCATGCGGTCTTCATTTCGGCCACGCCGAAGGGTAGACGATCAGCAACCATTTTCCGCACCAGATCCTCCCCGTCCTGCCCGTCCCATTCCTCGATCGCGTGGCATTCGGCTATCGCCCCATAGGGTCCCTTTGCACGCAGTCCACCGACAACTCGACCCTGCTGATTGACGCACGCGGCGAATAGGGCGGTGTCGTCCCCACGGTGTAGGGCGTCCGTGTCGATGGCCGCACCGATGCCGTGTTGTTGATAGCTGTGCGCTGCCCCTGCGATGAAGTCGGACCACAACTCGGGTTCCGTCGAAGGCCGTGCATAGACCACGGTGCACTCCGTGGCGGGGTCCCAGTAGCGCGGACTGGCATCCAGTCGGTCGCCATCGACATCAGCAAAGGCAAAGTCCGGTCGGGTCATTTCGATCCATTCGTCGGGCGGCGCAATGGTGGGGGCGGGTACCGCGCAGAACGCGAAAAAACACGTTCATTGTCGAGTATCTCGCGCACACACAGCGAAATTCCAGCTAGCCGGAAGAACTCACCCGTGTAATCCCATTTGCGGAAAGGTCACGATTGGGTAACGATCGCGCCGAGTCGGTTGGTGGCAATCGCCCTAACCCGGATCGGCCCAGGTCAGGGGGTCGCGACGTTGCCACGGCGAACAATCGTGGCGACTGGTTCCGATCGCAACGGACTTCGGTCCCCGCGAGCACCTCGTTTGCTCTTTCTGCGGGACCAGGGGCAGAACGATGCCGGGGAACTTCGCGCTGACGCCGCCGTCAGCGCGGTTACCGTCCAGTAACGAGCCTGTTTCCCAGGCCCGCCGCCCAGCGCGGCAACGCGGGTCGCCATCGTGCGCATGTTCAGAGCCCGAGCGTTGCGCAAAACCTGCGTCCGGGTCCGGACAACGCAGACGGGGATATCGCGACGTGCCGCGCCGGCGGAGATTCCCGCCCCGAGGGACGTTTGCCAAATCCGTAAATTGCGGCAACCGACTCTAGTCGCCGCAATTTTATTGACATGTGCGACAGAAATCCAGTGAGCGTACAGCGAGTATTCACGGATTTCACAACAACAATCCGGATAGCGAAATAAAGAAATGCTGATTTCATTCGATGTTTCTGTGCCCACTTTCGGCACGTCATGACACTATTCCGAGCGTCAATCGGAGCCGGTCTCATAGGCGTCCGGTTCGGTGTCGGCTGTGGCCTTGGCTATTGCGTTGGTGTGACCTCGGGTGTGACATCGGGTGTGACCTCGGGTGTGACACTGTGGTGGCACCGTGAGGCTGGAATCGGCGGCCATGGGTCGAAGGAGACGCAGTGAAGAAGTTCAAGGATCTCGGCGAGTTCGTCGCAGCGGAGGGGTCGCAGCTCGGACCCACGGAGTGGCTGGAGATCACTCAGGACCGTGTGAATCTGTTCGCCGATGCCACCGACGACCACCAGTGGATCCACGTCGATCCCGAGCGGGCGGCCGGTGGTCCCTTCGGCGGGACGATCGCGCATGGGCTGCTCACCCTGTCGCTGTTGCCTTACTTCACACACCGCCTCTACACCGTCGACAACGTGGCGATGGCAATCAACTACGGCTACAACAAAGTCCGGTTCATCACGCCGGTCCGCGTAGGTGCGCGGCTGCGGGCGCGCGCGCTGATCTCGACGGTCACTCGGCTCGACAACGCGGTGCAGGCCACGCTCGCGGTCACCGTCGAGATCGAGGGTTCCGAGAAGCCTGCGGCGATCGCCGAGTCGATCGTGCGCTTCGTCGGCTGATCAGCGGCTGCCGGCGGCAGCCTTGACCAGTCCGCCGCCGATGATCAGGCGCTGGATCTCGCTGGTGCCTTCGTAGAGCCGGAGCAACCGCACGTCGCGGTAGATCCTCTCCACTGGTACGTCGCGCATGTATCCGGCGCCGCCGTGGATCTGGACGGCGAGATCGGCGACCCGGCCCACCATCTCGGTGCAGAACAACTTCACCGCCGACGGCGCCAGCCTGCGATCTTCTCCGGACAGCCACTGTTGGGCGGCGTCACGCACCATGGCCCGGCCGGCCATCACCCCGGCGTACTGATCGGCGAGCATCGCCTGCACGAGCTGGAATTCACCGATCGGTGTGCCGCCCTGTGTCGCCGTCGCGGCGTAGGCGACCGATTCGTCGAGCGCGCGCTGCGCGGTGCCGACCGCGAGTGCCGCGATGTGCACCCTGCCGCGGGCCAGGGACGACAGCGCCGCGCGATACCCGATGTCCTCGCTGCCCCCGACGAGCGCACTGTCGCCGACCCGCACGTCGGAGAAGGTCACGTCGGCGGTCCAGGCGCCCTCCTGGCCCATCTTCTTGTCCTTCGCCCCGACCGTGACCCCTGAGCTGTCGGCGGGGACCAGGAACACTGCTATGCCGGCGCCCTGTGCGTCGGCGGGGCGGGTGCGCGCGAACGTGATGAACAGATCCGCGGTCGGCGCATTCGTGATGTATTGCTTGGCTCCGTTGATGATCCATCCGTCGCCGTCGCGAGTTGCCTTGGTGCGCAAGCCCGCCGGGTTGGAACCGGCGCCTGGTTCGGTCAACGCGAACGACGCGACGACGTCGCCGGAGGCAATGGGCGCCAACCAGGTGGACTTCTGCTCGTCGGTGCCGTAGCCGACGAGCACCTGTCCCGCGATGCCGTTGTTGGTTCCGAACATGGATCGCACGGCCAGCGACGTGTACCCGAGTTCCATGGCCAGTTCGACGTCTTGTGCCAGGTTCAGGCCGAGGCCGCCCCAGTCCTGGGGGATCGCGTACCCGAACAGGCCCATCTTCTTCACCTGCTCGCGCAGGTCGTCCGGGACCCGATCGTCGGTCAGGATGTCCTGCTCTCGGGGCACGACGACGGTCCTGACGAAGTGGCGGGTCTGCGCGAGGATCTCGCGGAAGTCCTCGTCACTCACGTCGGCGCTGCTCATCGCTCTCCTCAGGGTTTGTGTAGCCGAAATCGTATATGAAATACGATATCGGTCCGAACCCCGACGACGTGAGGATGAGGCATGGGATTACTGACCGGACGGATCGCTGTGGTCACGGGCGGGGCGCAGGGGCTGGGTCTGGCCATCGCTCAACGGTTCGTCGACGAGGGAGCCCGGGTGGTGCTAGGGGACGTCAATCTCGAGGCCACGCAGTCGGCGGGCGACACACTCGGCGGCGCCGATGTGGCCCGGGCCGTGCGCTGCGACGTGACCAGTGCCGAGCAGGTCGAGGCTCTGGTGGCGACAGCCGTCGAGCAGTTCGGTGGTCTGGACGTGATGGTCAACAACGCGGGCATCACCCGTGACGCCACGATGCGCAAGATGACCGAGGAGCAGTTCGACCAGGTTATCGCGGTACACCTGAAAGGCACGTGGAACGGCCTTCGGGCTGCCTCGGCGGTGATGCGGGAGAACAAGCGCGGCGCGATCGTGAACATGTCGTCGATCTCCGGCAAGGTCGGCATGATCGGGCAGACCAACTACTCGGCCGCCAAGGCCGGCATCGTCGGGATGACGAAGGCTGCGTCCAAAGAACTCGCGTACCTCGGCGTGCGGGTGAACGCCATCCAACCCGGTCTGATCCGGTCGGCGATGACAGAGGCCATGCCGCAACACATCTGGGACTCGAAAGTGGCCGAGGTTCCGATGGGCCGCGCCGGCGAGCCGGACGAGGTGGCGAACGTGGCGCTCTTCTTGGCCAGCGACCTGTCCTCGTACATGACCGGGACCGTCCTCGAGGTCACCGGCGGGCGGCACCTATGACCCGTGCGGCCGTCATCTGCGAACCGGTCCGGACGCCGATCGGGCGTTACGGCGGCATGTTCGCGTCGCTGACAGCCGTCGACCTCGGGGTCGCGGCACTGCAGGGCCTGCTCACCCGCACCGGCATCCGCCCCGAGACGGTCGAGGACGTCATCGTGGGGCATTGCTACCCGTCCATGGAGGCGCCCGCCATCGGTCGCGTCATCGCCCTCGACGCCGGCCTACCGGTGACCGTGCCCGGTATGCAGGTCGACCGGCGCTGCGGCAGCGGTCTGCAAGCCGTGATCCAGGCATGCCGTCAGGTCGCCGCGGGTGACAGCGACGTCGTGGTCGCCGGCGGGGCAGAGTCGATGAGCAACGCGGTGTTCCACTCCACCGACATGCGGTGGGGCGGGGCTCGGGGCGGCATCGCAGTGCACGACGCGCTCGCGCGGGGCAGGACGACAGCGGGCGGCAAGCATCATCCCGTGCCCGGCGGGATGCTCGAGACCGCCGAGAATCTCCGGCGCCAGTACGGAATCGGGCGCCACGAGCAGGACCAGCTTGCAGTGCGTTCACACCAGCGCGCCGTCAATGCCCAGAGCGACGGTCTGCTCGCCGAGACGATCATTCCGGTGGCCGTTCACACCAGGAGCGGCGAGGACGTCATCGACACAGACGAGCACCCGCGGGCCGACACGTCGCTGGAGAAATTGGCGACGCTCCGGCCGATCCTGGCCGCCTCCGATCCGGAAGCAACTGTGACAGCGGGCAACTCGAGCGGACAGAACGACGCGGCCTCGATGTGTCTGGTCACCACCGCGGAAAGAGCCGACGAACTGGGCCTCACCCCGCTGGTCACGTTGGTGTCGTGGGCGGTCGCAGGTGTCGGTCCGGAGGTGATGGGTATCGGCCCGGTGCCGGCGACCGGTATCGCGCTCGCTAAGGCTGGCCTGACACTGGCCGACATCGACCTCATCGAACTGAACGAGGCATTCGCCGCGCAGGCGCTGGCATGCACACGCGAATGGGGTTTCACGGCAGGCGATTTCGATCGCACCAATGTCCACGGATCGGGGATTTCCCTCGGACACCCGGTCGGGGCCACCGGGGGTCGCATGCTGGCGACGCTGGCTCGCGAGCTGACGCGGCGCGGCGGCCGGTACGGGCTGGTCACCATGTGTATCGGCGGTGGGCAAGGCCTGGCGGCCGTCTTCGAAAGGGCAACGCGATGACCAGACTGGCGCAGACGCTGGGGCTCACCGAGTTCCAGACCGAGATCGTCGCCACGGTGCGGAGATTCGTGGACAAAGAGGTGATCCCGGCAGCCCAGGAACTCGAGCATTCCGACACCTATCCACAGGCCATCGTCGACGGCATGCGGGACATGGGGCTGTTCGGGTTGATGATCCCCGAGGAGTACGGCGGCCTCGGCGAGTCACTGCTGACCTACGCGCTGTGCGTCGAAGAGCTTGCTCGGGGGTGGATGAGCGTATCCGGGGTGATCAACACCCACTTCATCGTCGCCTACATGATCCGCCAGCACGGCACCGAGTCGCAGAAGCGGAACCTGCTGCCGCGCATGGCCACCGGTGACACCCGCGGTGCGTTCTCGATGTCAGAGCCCGAACTGGGTTCCGATGTGGCGGCGATCCGGACCAGGGCTGTCGACAACGGCGACGGCACCTACACGATCGACGGCCAGAAGATGTGGCTGACCAACGGAGGCAGCTCGACGCTGGTCGCAGCGCTGGTGCGTACGGACGAGGGGGCGGAGCGCCCACATCGCAACCTGACCGCCTTCTTGATCGAGAAGCCCGCGGGGTTCGGCGAAGTCGTGCCGGGCCTCACCATTCCCGGCAAGCTCGACAAGCTCGGCTACAAGGGCATCGACACCACCGAACTGATCTTCGACGGCTATCGCGCCCAGGCGACCGACATCCTCGGTGAGGCACCCGGTCAGGGGTTCTTCCAGATGATGGACGGCGTCGAGATCGGGCGAGTCAACGTCTCCGCCCGGGCCTGCGGCGTCGGCATCCGCGCGTTCGAGCTCGCGGTGCGTTACGCGCAGCAGCGCAGCACGTTCGGAAAGCCGATCGCCGAGCATCAGGCGATTGCCTTTGCGCTGGCCGAGATGGCCACCAAGGTCGAGGCGGCCCATCTGATGATGGTCAACGCGGCGCGCCTCAAGGATTCCGGTGACCGCAACGATGTCGCGGCCGGCATGGCGAAGTACTTCACCAGCGAGATGTGCGCCGAGGTCACCCAGCAGAGCTTCCGGATCCACGGCGGCTACGGGTATTCCACCGAATACGAGATCGAACGGCTGATGCGCGATGCGCCGTTCCTGCTGATCGGCGAGGGCACCAGCGAGATCCAGAAGAACATCATCAGCAAGCGGCTGCTCGCGGACTATCGGGTGTGATGGTGAGCGCACCTGATTTCGCGAGCAGGCCGCAACTCGCCGATGACGTGGCGGCGGTGGTGCGACGCAGGATCTTCGACGGGACGTACGCCGCGGGAAGCTATGTCCGTCTCGATCAACTGGCCGCCGAGCTCGGCATCAGCGTGACCCCGGTGCGTGAGGCGCTGTTCGAGCTGAAGGCCGAAGGTCTGCTCGACCAGCAGCCGCGTCGCGGTTTCGTCATCCGACCGGTCACCGGCCGCGACATCACCGATGTCGCCGAGGTACAGGCTTTCATCGGCGGGGAACTGGCGGCTCGCGCGGCCGCCGTGATCACCGATGCCGCGCTGGCTGACCTGGCTGCGGTGCAGGCCGATCTGGAGGCTGCGTATGCCGCAGGCGACGGCCAACGCGCGGTCCGCCTGAATCACGACTTCCACCGGGCGATCAACGTCGCCGCGAACTCTCCGAAACTGGCGCAGCTGATGTCGCAGATCACCCGGTATGCACCCGAGGCCGTGTTTCCCGCGGTCGAGGGGTGGCCGGAGAACTCGAACCAGCACCACCGGCGGGTGCTGGCGGCGCTGGCCGCCCACGATCAGGCGCAGGCCCGCGCCGCGATGGCCGAGCACCTCACCGCCGGGGCGTCACCCCTGATCGAGCACCTGACCCGCCTCGGCGTGCTCGGCTGACGCGCCGATCACCGGACGTCCAGCTGTGCACGCAGCCGTCCGGGGGACACCACGGTGGCCCCGGCGGAGCGGGCGCGCTCGATCAAGGCCCGATCGGAGGTGACGACGACGAGGTCGTCGGGATGCTCATCGGCTCGGATCACGGCGACGATCTCGTCGTCGGCGGAGTTGGGTGCGGCAGCAGGCGCATGGGCGACAGTGACCACCGTCGACTCGATCGGCGGACACGGGGGCTGCTCGAACACCACGGTCACGTCGACACCCTCAGCGCTCGCCCAGGTCTCGAGCGTGTGCACCAGTGTCACCATCGCTGCGTGCCGGTCGCGCCACCAGCCGTCTGGCCGAGCGCCTATCACGTTCATGCCGTCGACGATCCAGCGCACGGGGATCAGGCTATCGATACACGCTCATCGATGTTGCTGGCCGATGTTGGGAAGATGATGGGCAGGAAAACTCCGATGACGATTCGCCCCGCCCACAGCAGATCATCAGCTAACCTCCGCGCAGAAAGAAATCTTACGAGACTGTCAATATCTAGGGCCGCGTCGGGGGACGAGCTAGGAGCGGCCTGGTAGAAGGTCGTGCCAAATTCACAGACTTGCCCAATACCCAGACAGGTGTCGACTGGCGGGGTAGCTTCCAAAGCGCAGGAGCGAGGCGCTATGTTTCGTGTGCTGCAATTGCGGAGCCGCCCCAGGGCTCATAGGTTAAGACCTGCTCACGCTACGATCGCGCCACCACTGAACAGGGAGATCGGCTCATGACGCTTCCAACTCTTTACTTCTCGCGGCCTGCCACTGTGCTGCCGGACACGGCCATGGACAATGACGAGGTCCTTGCCCTGGTTCGCAAGGAATTCTCAGGTCCCGCGGAGGAGTGGATCGGAGTCGAGCAAACCATTCGTTACGTCTTCGATCGCTGCAACACCAAGACGCGCTACCTGGATCAGAGCACCACCCTGATGCCGGCGGAGTTTGCAACACAGGCCGCACAGGCATGTCTGGAAGGCACCGGCGTCTCGGCCACCGATCTCGATCTCGTGGTGTACGGAGGCATCGCGCGCGGCAACTTCGAGCCCGCGACGGCTGCCGAGGTCGCGGGCCTGCTCGGTGCCCGACCTCTGCACGCCGTCGACGTCACCTGCGCATGTGCCGGTCTGATCGAAGCGATGCACACCGTCGCCGGATATTTCGCATTGCACCCGGAGATGAAGACGGCGCTCGTCTGCGCGGGTGAGCTGACTCGTGACCGCATCGCCTACGACATGGGGTCGTTGCAGGACGTCGCAGTGTTCGCAGCCGGGTTGACGCTCGGCAATGCCGCTGCGGCAATGGTGGTGTCACGGGAACCTCTGCCCGGTGGAAGTGCACGGCTGGAAGGCATCTTCCACAAGACCCTGTGTGAGCACTACGACTTGTGCAAGACCCCGATCGACGGCCACTTCACCTCGAAGTCGAAGGAACTCTTCGCCTTGTCGGTCCACGTGCCGCCCGCGATTCGCGAGATGCTCGGTGAGCTCGGCTGGTCCTCGGAGGAGATCGACCACTACGCGTTGCATCAGCCGAGCGAGGCGGTGCTCGAACGTGTGTTCACCGAGCTCGGCGCGCGGCCGCAGGCCTGTGTGCACACTCATTCGTTGTTCGGCAACACCGCGAGCACGGCGTGGGCCCTTGCTCTGGAGTACCGCCTCGAGCACGGCACCGTCGAGCCGGGCGACAAGATCGTGATGGCAAGCGCCGCAGCAGGATTCACCATTGTGGGTGCTGCGGCCGTGTGGGAGGGCTGATGGACCGGTACCTGCGCGTCTACCGAGTCATCAACAAGACGTTCGGGTTGTGGCTGCGGCCACTCGGGACCTTTTTCATCCTCCAGGTGCGAGGCGGGATCTCCGCGGCCACCATGGGCTTGGACCGCCTGGTGTTTCCCCGCTACAAGGACGAGCCGCTCGACCGGCCGATCTTCATCATCGGCAATCCGCGCAGCGGCACCACCTTCCTGCACCGCTTCCTGCTGAGCAACGGTGGCCTGTCGGCGTTCGAGCTGTGGGAGATGCTGTTTCCCGCGATCACCGCGCGCAAGCTGCTGGGTCGGATCGTGCCCAAGCTGGACCGGCTCTCGCCGGCGCGGTATCACCCGTCAGATGTGCACGACACCAGCCTCCGCGGCATCGAGACCGACGATCCGGCATGGTTTTTCCACACCCTCGACGGCCCGTTCGCCTGGGCCTATTTCCTGGCGTGGCAGGACACCTGGGGCAGTGATCTGTCCCGGCGCAGCTTCGGGATCGACGGCGCGGCACCTCAGGAGAGGGAGCGCTTCTTCCGTTACTACGAGGAGCTCTGGCGAAGGAACCTCTACTACAAGAATGATCAGCGAATCCTCGCCAAGACGAGCATGCTGACGTTTCGCCTCGACGAGCTTCTCGAGCGTTATCCGGACGCCAAGCTCATCTACATCGTCCGTGACCCGGTCGAGGTCATCCCCTCCGGGATGTCACTCATCGCGAGTGTGCTGGAGAACGGTTACGACGCATTCAACCGGACCGCGCCCGAAGACCAGCAGCGTTGGGTGGAGAACCTCTACCAGGCGTCGTGCGCCATGCTGAAGGTCTTCCACGACGCCTACACCTCCGGCGAGATCCCCGAGAAGAACCTCTGTGTGGTGCGCTATCCCGATCTGATCCAGAACCTGGAGCCGACGATCGAGCGCATCTGTGAGTTCGCCGAGATCGAACCCACGGCGTCATTCCTGGCCGAGGTGCGCGCGCAGGCGGAAAAGCAACGCTCGTACAAGAGCAAACATCAGCATGCACCGGACCGGTTCGGGCTGAGTGCCGAGCGCATCCAGAACGACCTGTCCTACGTGTACGACACCTTCGACCTGCCTCGGAAGGTCGGCTGAGCGGCGGAGGATCAGGCGGCGGTCACCCGTCGTTCAGCAAAATAGAGAAAGTTTTCTGGCTAACGCTGGAAACGGGCTGTGGAAGCGGTCCGCGATTGTATAGTTTCGGTCACAAGTCGCTGGTAGTCCCTGGGGAGAGTAATGAACGCTGGTTGTTACGTCGGTCGAATCGGGGGCCTGGCGGTCGCCCTTGGTGTGGGTGCTGCGGTTGTGGCGGGAGGCCAGGGGGTCGCCTACGCGGATTCCACGGGATCGACATCGGGCGGATCCGCCTCCGACACGTCCGGCGCGACGGCGGGCGGCGGGGCCGCCGGTAGCGAGACGAGCAAGGACACCACCAAAGAGACGTCCAAGGAGTCGAAAGAGTCCAAGGACGCCAAGGACACCAAGGACACCAAGGACACCGACGACAGCGACGCCGGCAAGGGATTCGGCAAGAAGGACCGCAAGAACGTCTGGGCCGATCTGTTCAAGGGACCGAAGCCCAAGCCCGGCACCGAGACCGACTCGTCCGACACCCCGACCGTGCCCTCGGACGACGCAGCCGAGGCCCCCGGTGACGACGACTCCGTCAAGACGCCGCCCAAGAAGCGTTGGTCCTGGAAGCCGGCCGATGCCGGTGCGTCGTCCGGTGACGACACCGAGAGCTCCACGGTCACTGCACCCGACGACGTCGCGCCGACGAAGACCACCAAGGAAACCAAGGGCCTGAAGGGTCTGTTGTCGGCCATCACCGTGGACGCCCCCGAGGCGGCGACGACCCCCAAGACGCTGATCAACGTCTCGACGGCCAAGACCGCCACTGTCGCATCGAACGCTGTTGTGACGGACACCGAAGAGGCGTCCACGACGACGGTCTCGCAGGGCCCGCTCGTGACACTCTTCAAGAAGTTCCTCGACGCGTTCACCGGCAATGCGCCCGCCGCGCCCAACGCCAATTCGCCGTTCGCCTGGTTGGCCGCTGCGGTGTCGCGCCGCGAACTCGAGTCGCAGGCGCAGCAGGACGATCCGACGATGGTGTGGAACGGCCTCAAGGTCGTCCCGGTGGGGGAGCCCACGATCACGTCGTTCTACGGCAAGTACACGATGGTGCCGGCGTTCCCTGGCGTTCTGCAGGGCAAGCAGGACTTCGACCTCGTGGACGCTGACGGGAACACGGTCGGGACCATTCACGGTCTGGTCGCGATCAACAACGACATCGGTTCGGGCAACCGGTCGCTGCAGATCGTCGTCCTCGACGTCACGAACAAGGCCGACGGCACGAACATCGGTGTCAAGAACGGCGACATCCCGCCGGTCGGTTCGATCTTCGCTGTCGTCACCAACGGCCGCGGCGGCACGCAGTACTCGGCGCTCGCCCAAGACGGCAAGGACGTGGTGACCTATAAGTACATCACCCGCTTCGGGTCGTTCCGGATGAACCCCGATCCGTTCCGGATCAATTACAGCGGAGCCGATTTCCTCACCGACTACGAGGGAATCAACCGGCCGATCCACACCCAGGACGGGTACTACATCAAGCCGGTCACAAATGACACGTTGAACTTCACCGGGTTCGTCGGTTACGAACCGCTGTTCAACGCGATCCAGGGCACGCAGAAGTTCGGCGTCTACGAAGAAGGCACGAATAAGCTGGTCGGCACGTTCGACGGCGTCGCGACCGTGACGTCGGACTTCTGGGGCACCACCAGTGAGGCGATCATCGTCACCTCCACGGACGGGGCTTCCGGCGTCAACGCCGGCGACATCCCGCCGGTCGGGACCGTGTACAACATCATCTACTGGAAAGACGAGTTCTCCTACGCGCTGTACTACTCAAAGCCTCAGCCGGGCAAGGACATCACCAAGACGCTGCTGATCTCGCAGACTCGCAAGGGCCAGGTCGTCGACGAGCTGCCGCTGAGCTTCAACGCCTCGGAGGAGCCGACCCGCAGCTCGTACACGGTTGGTGACTACACCTTCAAGCCCACGTCGGACATCACCTACACCGGGGTCAACGGCCTGCCGCCGCGCGAGGTCATCGTCCAGGGCTACCAGCAGTTCGACGTGTACGACTCCAAGGGAGTCAAGATCGGTAGCGTCGACGCCGATGTGAGCACGCAGTGGGACATCTCCCGCGGCTACTCGAAGGCGATCCTGGTGACCGACGTGAACAGCTCGGTCAACGGGGTCGGCACGAACAAGGGCGAGGTGCCGCCGGTCGGCTCGATCTTCAACATGAAGTACATGGGCAACTCCCCGTTCGGCGAGGGGTACTACTCGATGCCGGATCCGAACGGCGACAAGACGCGCTACGAACTGCGCACCCTGTTCGGGACGATCCCGCTGCCCAACATCTACAACGCGTCGAAGGGGTTGGCGGACTACGACTTCTACACGCCCTACGGCAAGGACAGCGCGCAGAGCAACCTGCTGAGCTTCGCAGGTGCGCAGTCCGGCGGCCTGCTCGGCGCCAACCAGGATCTGTGCGTGCTCGACGCGTCGGCCTGCCAGGTCGCCTGATCTCGTCACAACAGCGGTGCGTCGCCTGACTTCAGGCGGCGCACCGCTGCTTTGTGTGGGAACCGTTGCGTCAGTTCAGCTTTCGGCGGTTGCCTGCTCGCGGGCCCAGCGGTAGTCAGCCTTGCCGGCCGGGCTCCGCTCGATGACCGGCCGGAACACCACGGCCTTGGGCAGCTTGTAGCGGGCGAGCACGGTGCTCGCATGGTCGATCAGCTCCTGGGCTGTGGCCTCGACACCGTCTGCGAGCGCGACGACGGCGACCACTTCCTGCCCCCACCGGTCGCTGGGTCTGCTCGCGACCACGACGTCGGCGACGGCAGGGTGCGACGCGACGGCGGTCTCCACCTCCTCGGCGAAGATCTTCTCCCCGCCGGAGTTGATGGTCACCGAATCCCGGCCCAGCAGTTCGATCACGCCGTCGGCGAGGTGACGGGCACGGTCACCCGGAACGGAGTAGCGGATGCCATCGATGACCGGGAAGGTGGCTGCCGTCTTCGTCGCGTCGCCCTTGTAGCCGAGGGGGACGTAGCCGCGCTGCGCGAGCCACCCGATGCCGTCGTGGCCCGGCTGCAGGATCGTGCCGAGATCCTCTGCGACGACGTACGTGTCGGGGCCGGCCGTGAAGGTGCCCGTCGACACCGCACCCGGTGCCGACATGTGAGTCATCTGCGCTCCGGTCTCCGACGAGCCCACGCTGTCGACCACCATCAGGTTCGGCTTGGTGTCGATCAGTCGCTGCTTGGCGGTCGGAGTCAGCCGGGCGCCACCGCTGGCCACGACGGCCAACGAGGAGAGATCGGCGTCCGTGCGTTCGAACGCGTCGGCCAGCGGGCGTGCCATTGCGTCGCCGACCACGGTCACGGTCAGCACCTTCTCGCGTTCGATCGTGCGCACCACGTCGTCGACGTCGAGGTGGTCGGTGACCGCCGAGAACACCACGGTCTGGCCCATCGTCATCGAGGTCATGACGGCCCATTGGGCGGCGCCGTGCATCAAGGGCGGCAACACGAGCAGCTTCGTGCCGGGCGACTCGGCGCATCGCGAGGCCAGATCGGCGTAGCTGGTGGCCACCTCGCCGGTGTAGAGGCTGCGCCCGCCGAACGATGCCATGAAGATGTCGTGCGATCGCCACAGCACACCTTTGGGCATGCCGGTGGTGCCGCCGGTGTAGAGCACGTAGAGGTCGTCGGGTGAGGGTTCGACCGGTGGCGGATCGGCCGGCCCGTCGGCCACGATTGACTCGTAATCCACAGCGCCGGGCAGCAATTCGTGACCGGAGTCATCGGCGATCTGAATCAGCACCCGCACCGACGGCAGGTCGGGGAGAACCTCGGCCAGGCGCGGCGCGAACGCGGCGTGATAGAGCATCGCCGTGGCGCCCGCGTCGGCCAGCAGATACTGCAGCTCACTCTTGACGTAGCGGTAGTTGACGTTGAACGGCGCGACCCGGGCGCGCCAGGCGCCCAGCATGCCCTCGACGTATTCAGCCCCGTTGTGCGCGTAGATGCCCAGCAGATCCTGACCGACGTCGTGGCCGGGCAGCGCTGATCTCTCGGTGTGGCACCCCAGGCCCTGATCGTGGAGGTAGCGCGCCAGTCGATTCGATCGTTCGACGATCTGCGCGTAGGTGAACCGCCGATCGCCGGCCACGATGAACTCGCGGTCGCCGATCGCCGCGGCGATCGCGTCGATGGCGCCGGGGACGGTGAAGTGCGTCGGCTCTGACATGGTGTGGACTCTAGACCGCGCTGTCAACCGAGTGAACACATGTCGGAAAGTTGTATGGTCTTGCCATGAGTGAGCGCGTGCTCGACGAGCTGGGCTACTACCTGTTGGCCGGTGCCGGCGGCGATGGCCCGGCCGGCCTGCTCGACGAAGCCCGGCAGGGGGAGGCGCTCGGGTTCGGCACCGCGTTCATCTCCGAGCGGTGGAACGTCAAGGAGGCCGCGTCGTTGACGGGCGCTGCGCTGGCGGTGACCGAACGCATGCAGATCGCGACGGCGGCAACCAACCACAACACCCGCCATCCGTTGATCACCGGTTCGTGGGCGACGACGATGCACCGACTCTCGGGAGGCAGGTTCACCCTCGGCATCGGCCGCGGAATCGCCGCCATCTACCAGGGTTTCGGGGTACCGGCGGTGACCACGGCCCAGATGGAGGATTTCGCGCAGGTGATGCGCACGCTGTGGCGCGGCGGGGCCATCGTCGGGCACGACGGGCCCATCGGTCAGTACCCGGTGCTCTACCTCGACGGTGACTTCGACGAGGACATCCGGCTGGCGATCGTCGCGTTCGGCCCGCAGACGCTGGCATTGGGCGGCCGCCAGTTCGACGACGTCATCCTGCACACCTACTTCACCCCGGAGACACTGCAGCGAGCGGTCCGGATCGTCAAAGGCGCTGCCGAGCAGGCCGGGCGGGACCCCGACGCGGTGCGGGTCTGGTCGTGTCTGGCCACCGTCGGCGACCATCTCCCCGAGGAGCTGCGGCTGAAGAAGACGGTGGCTCGGCTGGCCACCTACCTTCAGGGTTACGGCGATCTGCTGGTCCGCACCAACGGATGGGATCCGGCCGTGCTGCAACGCTTTCGGGATGATGCCGTGGTGCAGTCGGTGGCCGGCGGAATCGACCACAAAGCGACCGCGGGGCAGATCGAGCACATCGCCACGCTCATTCCCGACGAATGGCTCGAGGCGGCGGCGACGGGTTCGGCGCCACAGTGTGCGGCCCGGGTGCGGGCAGAGTTCGACCACGGTGCCGACGCGGTGATCATGCACGGGGCGACACCCGATGAATTGGCGCCGATCGTCGCGGCCTATCGCACCGCGGAGTCCTGACGGTTCAGCAGCAGCGCGCGCCGGGGTTGGCGTCGGCCGCGGCGTGCCGGTGCCGCCAGTACTCGCGTTCCGACATCACCGCTTCGCCGGCGTGCTGCCGGGCACGGTGCTCCACATAGCGTTCGTAGTGGTTGTCACCCATCAATGACTGCCAGTACCAGCTGATCTGGTGGAGTGCCCGGCGTGTTCCTTCGGTAAGGCGTCCCATTGCTTCTGCACCTCCTTCTCGGCGGCGGTGGGGAACATGCCCGAGGGTGCGAACATCCGCGACGGTACCGGCTCGTCCTCGGTCAGCGGCGCACCGTGTCCGCGGATCGCGCGCAGCGCGACGACCGCCCCGGCGACGAACACGATGATCACCAACGCCGCGAAGATGATCGACAGCGTGCCCTGGATGAAGGTGTTGCGGATGACGGCGTCCAACTGGTCGGCGTTCTTGGCGGCACCGAACGACGTCTCGCCGGCCTCTTTGGCGTTGCGATACGAGAAGTGCTGGGTCCAGTAGCCCACCTTCGGATCGCCGGAGAAGATCTTCTGCCAGGACGCCGTCATGGTCACGATGAGGTCCCACAGCAGCGGAACACCGGGAATCCAGGCCCATTTCAGCAATCCGCGCTTGATGACGACCACGGTCACGACCGTCAGCGCGATCGCGGCCAGCAGCTGGTTGGCGATGCCGAACAGTGGGAACAGCGTGTTGATGCCACCGAGGGGATCGGTGACGCCCATCAGCAGGATGCTGCCCCAGGCGGCGACGACGATCACGCTGCACAGCCAGGCGCCCACCCGCCAACTCGGGTTGCGGAACTTCTTCAGTGGCCCACCGAGATTGCCCAGTCCGTCGGAGAGCATGAAGCGCGCCACCCGGGTGCCGGCATCAACGGTGGTCAGGATGAACAGGGCCTCGAACATGATCGCGAAGTGGTACCAGAACGCTTTGAGCCCCGTTCCACCGAAGACCTGGTGCAGCACCTCGGACATCCCGAACGCCAGCGTCGGTGCGCCGCCGGTGCGGGACACGATCGTCTCCTCGCCGACGCTGCGCGCCGCATCGGAGATCTCCTGGGCGCTGATCGGGGCGCCAGAGAGGCCGAGCCCATTGACGTAGTCGGCGGCGCTCTGCGCGGTGGTGCCCGTGGATGCCGACGGGGCGTTCATCGCGAAGTACAGGTGCTGGTTGAGGATCGCGGCGGTGATCAGCGCCATGATCGCGACGAACGACTCGGTCAACATGCCGCCGTAGCCGATCAGCCGCATCTGGCTTTCCTTCTCCAACAGCTTGGGCGTGGTGCCCGAGGAGATCAGCGAATGGAAACCCGACAGTGCGCCGCAGGCGATCGTGATGAACAGGAACGGGAACAGCGAGCCGGCGAACACCGGGCCCGAGCCGCTGGCGGCGAACGACGAGATCGCCGGGGCCTCCATCACCGGCCGGGCGAGCAGGATGCCGACGGCCAGCAGCGCGATGGTGCCGACCTTCATGAACGTCGACAGGTAGTCGCGAGGCGCGAGCAGCAGCCAGACCGGCAGAACCGACGCGGCCAACCCGTAGATGATGATGCACCACGACAGGGCCACCTTCGACAGCGTGAACCACTCGACGCCCCAGGACGTTTCGGCCACCCAGCCGCCCGATACGACAGCCAACAGCAGCAGCGCCACGCCGATCAGCGACACCTCAGAGACCCGGCCGGGGCGCAGGAAGCGCAGATACAGACCCATGAATATCGCGATCGGGATCGTCATGGCGATCGAGAACACGCCCCACGGGCTCTCGGCCAGTGCGCCCACCACCACGAGTGCCAGCACGGCCAGCAGAATCACCATGATCACCAGCACGCCCACGATCGCGGCGATGCCGCCGACCACGCCGAGTTCATCGCGGGCCATCTGGCCCAGGGACCGGCCGCGGCGGCGCACCGATATCGAGAGCACCAGGTAGTCCTGCACGCAGCCGGCGACGACGGCGCCGATGATGATCCAGATCGCGCCGGGCAGATAACCCATCTGCGTGGCCAGCACGGGCCCGACGAGCGGGCCCGCCCCCGCGATCGCGGCGAAGTGATGACCGTAGAGCACCCGCCGGTCGGTGGGCAGGTAGTCGGTGCCGTTTTCGAAAACCTCAGCAGGCGAAGCGATCTCGTCGCGCGGCTGTACCAGCTTCATCTCGATCAGGCGCGCATAGAACCGGTAGCCGATGACGTAGGTGCAGACCGCCGCGACGACGAACCAGACCGCGTTCACCGTTTCGCCACGGAAGAAGGCGATCATCGCCCACGCCAGCGCACCGAGCACTGCCACCACCGCGAAGATGATCTTGTGCTTGGTGGTGATCGGTGAGCGATCGATGATCGCGACCGGGGGTAGATCCTTGTCGGTGCGGACGTAGGTGATGTCCCCGTCGGATTCTTCGATGCGGTCCCATGGTGCGGCGGTCGGTGTGGCCATAAGCCTGCCAATCCCTCCCTCGTCGGCGCGGCGCAATGCTGGACCTGTCGATGGTCGCACCGGACGATCCCGGCTCGCGGCCGAACCCCGGTTTAACTCTCGTCGACGTCGACGTCGACTTCCGGGTCAGTCGGCGCGTTCGTGGAACGCCCGCACGGCGGCGACGGTGTCGGCCTCGTCGGCTGTCTTGTCGTCGCGGTAGCGCAGGACTCGTGCGAACCGCAGGGCCATCCCGGCGGGGTAGCGGGTCGAGGTCTGGATTCCGTCGAACGCGATCTCGACGACCTGCTCCGGGCGCAGCCTGACCACGTATCCGTCCGTCGATCCGTCGGCCAGCGACAGGAATCTCTCGGTCTGCCAGGCCAGCATCTCGTCGGTCATCCCCTTGAACGTCTTGCCGAGCATCTTCAGCTCGCCCGTCGTCTCGTCGCGGGCACCGAGGTGGATGTTCGACAGCTTGCCGGTGCGCCGGCCGGATCCCCATTCGACCGCCAGCACCACCAGATCGAGGGTGTGCACCGGTTTGATCTTCAGCCAGCCGGCACCGCGGCGTCCGGCTTCGTAGGCGGCCTCGACGGACTTCGCCATCACGCCCTCGTGACCTGCCGCCAGCGTGGTGTCCAGGAAGTGTTGTGCCTCGCCGGGATCGGAGGTGACCAGCCGATCGACCCGCTGTTCGGGTGGCACGAGGGCACCCATGACCGCGATGCGCTCGTGTGCCGGACGGTCCAGAAGATCGGTTCCGTCGGCGCGCAGCAGATCGAAGTAGAACACCGACAGCTGCTGCTCGCTCGGGCCGGTGGTGCCCCGACGCCCGAACCGCGAGGCGGTGACCTGAAATCGGTGCGGGCGCCCGTCGGGTCTGAGCGCGATGGCCTCCGCGTCGGCGATGAGGTCGGTCACCGGCAGCGCCAGCACCGCGTCGACCACCTCGGGCAGCCGCGATGTCACGTCGTCGAGGCTGCGGGTGTAGATCGACACCTCATCACCGTTCCGGTGGATCTGCACGCGGGCGCCGTCGAGCTTGGCCTCGAAGACCGCGGTGCCGCCGAGGCGCGAGAGCGCGTCCGCCACGTCGGTCGCGGTCTGCGCCAGCATCGGGCCGACCGGCGTGCCGACCCGCAGCGTGAACTGCTCGAGCGCCGCCTGACCATCCGAGAGCGCCGCAGCCGCCACCGACGGCAGATCGCCGCTGAGCATCGCGGCCCGCCGGACGGCTGTAGCCGGCACCCCGGAGGCGGCGGCGACCGCGTCTGCCATCACCCCGATCAGCGCGCCCTGGCGCAGTTCCCCGCCGAGCAGCCGGCGCAGAAAGGCCTGCTCGACGTCGGTGGCCGCGGCGAACAATCCGTTGAGCAGTTCCGCGCGACGCGCCTGTGACCCCTTGCCCGCCGTCACCCCGATCTCTGTGAAGGTCGCCTCCACCTCGCCGACCGTGAGCGCCGGCGCCGCGGCGGGTCCGGGTAGGGCGCGCAGCGCAGCCCATCCGACACCGATCTGCCGCTGGGTGAGCTCACCGGACAACCACGACACCACCACGGAGACCGTCTCGGAGTCATCGGCCCGGCTCAGCAGCTCGCTGATCCGCGCGCGTTTGGCCAACCGCGACGACGAGGCCGCGACATCCGCGGAGGCCTGCGCGACATCTGTCAAGAGCACGCACACACCCTGACACGGGGGTCCGACAGCGGGCTCACCTCACGTTGAACGTGATGGAATGCCATCCTGTGGCGCCGTCGGGCACCGGGTCGGCACGGTCCGGCGTTTGGGTGTAGCCGCTGTTGTCGGTGGCGCGCACGGTGATGGTGTGGAAGCCCGGTGTGGCCTGCCAGTCGAAGCTCCACAACCGCCAGGTGTCGTTGGAATACGCGGCACCGAGCGTGGCCTGCTGCCACTCGCCGTCGTCCATCTTGACCTCCACGGCGCGCACACCGCGTTTCTGCGCCCACGCCACCCCGCCGAACCGGTTGGGCCCTGCCGTGACGTCCTGGCCAGCCCTCGGGATGTCGATGCGCGACTCGGTCTTGATCGGTCCGCGCGCCGCCCAGCCCAATTTGGTCCAGTACGCCTCAGCCCGGTCGAACCGGGTGAGTTCGAGGTCGGTCACCCATTTCGTCGCAGACACATACCCGTAGAGGCCCGGAACGACGAGGCGCGCCGGATAGCCGTGCTCGATCGGCAGCGGCTGACCGTTCATGCCGACCGCCAGCAGTGCATCGTCGGCAGTCAGCGCCTCGACCGGGGTGCCAGCCGTCCACCCGTCCACCGACGTCGACAACACCATGTCGGCGTCGGGGCGCACACCGGCCTCGGCGAGCAGGTCGGCCACGCGATAGCCGGTCCACACCGCGTTCGAGATCAGTTCCCCGCCCACGGGATTCGACACGCAGGTCAGCGTCACCACCCGTTCGACCACCTCGAAGCGTTCCAGATCGGCGAAGTCGACGGTGACCTCGCGGTCGACCATGCCGTGGATTCGCAGTTTCCACGCCTCACGGCTCACCTGCGGCACCGTCAATGCGGTGTCGATCCGGTAGAACTCGTCGTTCGCGGTGACGAACGACGGCAGCGCCACCTCGGGGGGCTGCACGTCGGCGGGGATCGGGGCCGCGGACTTGGTGATGCGGGGGAGTGCGAACGCGTTGCGGTCGCCGGACACCGACGACGTCAGACGGGTGATCACCACGCCCGCCACACCGCTGGCCGCGCCCGCGACGAGCAGCCCCAGCGTGATCAGCGAGCGCCGCCTCCCGCGGTCGGTTCTGTCCTGGGTGTCGTCCTGGGCGTCGGGACCGTCTCCATCACCATCACCGGTGAACCGGCGGGAGGTCAGGAACCGCAGCACCGCGACACCGCAGGCGGCACCCACCAGCGTGGGCACGACGTCGACGACGCCGGCGCCCGGTCGCGACAGCACCGCCGCACACCCGAGCGCGCCCGCCGCGACGATCATCGCGCTGCCCCACGGCCGTCGCGGCGTCTCCACGATGCCCGCGATGATCGCCAGTGCCGCGACGACGACCAGCACCGCGACTGTCAGGAAGAGCTTGTCCGCGGTGCCGAACGTCTGGATTGCCCACTCCTTGAGCGGGCCGGGGGTCCGCTCGATGACCGACGAGCCGACGGCGGTGCGGACGTCGGCCTGCGGGCCGAACGCGGCGCCGACGAGCTGCGCCACCCCGACCGCCACCGCAGCGGCAGCGACGCCGCGGGCAGCCTTGTCGCCTTGAGTGGTCATGGCGCCCAACCTACCGGCGGCGTGCGTCAGCAACCCTTACCGAATGGTGTCGTCGACACCGATGCCGGGGGCCGCACGTCGCACTAGGGTTCCTGGTGTGGCCACCATCGCCGATCACGTCATCGAAGCTCTGCACGCCAGCGGCGTCCGGCGGGTCTATGGCCTGCCCGGGGACAGCCTGAACGGATTCACCGACGCGCTACGCCGGTCCGGCGAAATCACTTGGGAGCACGTACGACACGAGGAGACCGCGGCGTTCGCCGCAGCCGCCGACGCAGCGATCACCGGCGGGTTGGCGGTGTGCGCGGGCAGCTGCGGACCCGGAAACCTCCACCTCATCAACGGTCTCTTCGACGCCCAGCGCAGCCGTGTGCCGGTTTTGGCGATCGCCGCGCACATCCCGAGGACGGAGATCGGCTCGGAGTACTTCCAGGAGACGCACCCGCAGGAGCTGTTCGGGGACTGCAGTGTCTACTGCGAGTTGGTCAGCACACCCGACATGCTGCCCCGCATCCTGTACATGGCGATGCGGACTGCGGTCGAGGAATCGGGTGTCGCGGTCGTCGTCGTGCCCGGGGAGATCTTCCTGCAGAAGGCCGACCCGACGGCGTGGCAGTCCCGGCCTGTGCGCGCGACGACGTCGGTGGTGCGGCCCGACGACGCATCACTGCGCCAGGCGGCCGAGCTCCTCAACGCGGCGCAGGCGGTCACGATCCTGGGGGGCGCCGGCGTCGAGGGCGCGCACGCCGAACTGGTGGCACTGGCCGATCTGCTGAAAGCGCCTGTCGTCCACGCGCTGCGCGGCAAGGAGTTCATCGAGTACGACAACCCGTTCGACGTGGGGATGACGGGGCTGCTCGGCTTCGCGTCGGGATACAAGGCCATCAAGGAATGCGACACCCTGCTGATGCTGGGCACCGACTTTCCCTACCAGCAGTTCTATCCCGACCACGCTCGGGTGATCCAGGTCGACATCCGCGGCCGGAACCTCGGGCGCCGCACTCCTGTCGACCTACCCCTGGTGGGCACGGTCAAGGACACGGTGTCCGCGCTGATGCCGCTGCTGCGGCCGAAGAGCGACACCGCGCACCTGGAGCGCTCGCTGCGGCACTATCGCAAGACGCGCGCGACGCTGGACAAACTGGCGGGCAACGACCGCGATCGCACCCCGATCCTACCGGAATACCTTGCTGCCGAGGTGAATCGGATTGCCGCCTCCGACGCGGTGTTCACCGTGGACGTCGGATCGCCGGTGGTGTGGGCCGCACGCTACCTGCAGATGAACGGCAGCCGCCGGCTGATCGGATCGTTCAACCACGGCACGATGGCGTGCGCGCTGCCGTTGGCGATCGGCGCGCAGACCGCGCAGCCCGGTCGCCAGGTGGTGGCCTTGGCCGGCGACGGAGGACTGACCATGTTGTTCGGCGATCTGATCACGCTGGTGCAGAACCGGTTGCCGGTCAAGCTCGTGGTGTTCAACAACTCGTCGCTGAACTTCGTCGAACTCGAGATGAAGGCCGCGGGCATCGTCAACTACGGCACCGAACTGGCGAATCCGAACTTCGCAGCGGTCGCCGAATCCATGGGAATCCTGGGCCGTCGCGTCGAGCACCCGGCGCAGCTGGAGCAGGCCCTCACCGACGCATTCGCGGTGGACGGTCCTGCTGTCGTCGACGTGGTCACTGCACGCCAGGAACTGTCGATCCCGCCTGCGATCACCGCCGAACAGGCGAAGGGCTTCTCGCTGTACGCGATCCGGACCATTCTCGCCGGCCGGTCCGACGAATTGCTCGATCTCGTCACCACCAACGTCGCGCGCCGCATCCTGGATTGACCTGACACCATGCCAGTCGAGGTGACACTGTCTGCGTCCGACATCGATGCGCTGCAGACCTGGATTCGTACGATCGGGCTCGGGTCCACCGTCGACGACGTCGCGCCACTGACCGGCGGTTCCCAGAACATCGTCGTGGCGCTGAGCGTCGACGGACGGCCGATGGTGCTGCGCCGCCCGCCCGAGCATCCGCGGCCGACAAGTGACGACACCATGCGGCGCGAGATCGCGGTGCTTCGCACACTGGCCGGATCAAAGGTCCCGCACCCCGAATTGATCGCAGGCTGCGACGATCTCGATGTTCTCGGGGTGGTGTTCTACCTGATGGAATGCATCGACGGCTTCAATCCCGGCACCGACGTCGACGACGCCTACGTGCGCGATGCGCGCATGCGTCACGACGTCGGCCTGTCCTATGTCGCGAGTCTGGCCCAGCTCGGGCAGGTGCCGTGGCAGGGGAGCGCGCTGGGCGAGCTCAAGCGTCCGGGTTCTTTTGTCGCCCGGCAGGTTCCGCAGTTCATGCGGCTGCTCGAAAGCTATCGGCACGACAACTATGCGCCGGAGTCCTTTCCCTCGGTGACCGGGCTCGCCGAGTGGCTGGCGGCCAACCTCCCGCCGGAAGCGGAACCCGGTGTGATGCACGGCGACTGCCACCTCAACAACGTGTTGCTGCGCCGCGACGTGCCCGAATTGGCCGCGTTCATCGACTGGGAGATGTGCACCATCGGTGACCCGCTGCTCGATCTGGGATGGCTGCTGGTGTGCTGGCCGGACGGGCCGAACCCGATCCAGGCCGGTGCGGCGCTGGCCGACCTCGGCGGACTGGCGAGTCGCGAAGAACTGCTGATCGCCTATCGCGAGGCCGGGGGCCGGTCCACCGACAACCTCGACTGGTATGTCGCGATGGCGTGTTTCAAGCTGGGCATCGTCATCGAGGGCACGTGGTCGCGGTATCTGGCCGGCCGGGCCAGTGCCGAAGCCGGGGAGCGTCTGCACACCTCCGCGGAGAACCTGATCCGACTGGGGACCCGAGTCACGCAGGGCGACAACGTGTTTTTGTGACGAGTCGGGGGTCAGTACGCGTCGATGCCGAGCTTCACCGCGAGGGCGAGGCCGGCCGCGCCGATGATCGCTCGCATCGGTCCCTGGGGTGCATGACGGACGACGACCGGGCCCAGCCGGGAGCCGACGAGGCAGCCGAGTCCCAATGCGGCGACCGCCGGCCAGTGCACGGGTGCGACGCAGGCGAAGATCACCGCGGCGCTGAGGTTGGCCGCACCGAGGACGACGTTCTTGGTGGCATTGGCGTGCGCCAAACTCTCTGCGCTGGAACGCAACAGGAACGCGAGGAGCAGGACTCCCGCCGCTGCGCCGAAATAGCCTCCGTAGACGCAGATTCCGGCGACGGCAACAGCCTCGACGATTCTGCGGGAGGCTAGGCGCCGCGTTCCGTCGCCCGGCTGCGGGGGAGGTGGCACGGGGGCCAGGATCGCCAGCGAGGCGACACCGAGCAGCAGCGGCACCACCTTCTCGAATCCCTCTGCCGGCGTGGACAGCAGCAGCACCGCACCCACCACGCCACCCAGGACCGCGACAGGCAACAGCCGCACCACCCGTTGGCGCTGCCCGGACAGTTCGGGCCGTGATCCCAAGATGGACCCGACGCCGTTGAACACCAAGGCGACCGTGTTGGTGACGTTCGCAGCCACCGGCGGCAGACCCGTGACCAGAAGGGCCGGATATGTGGCCACCGAGGCCAAACCGGCGATGCTCCCGGTGAGCCCGCCGAGGACTCCGGCCGCAACGAGGAGGAACATCTGCGACCACGACATGGGGCCTGACACTGGGCCCATTGTGCCCGAACCGCGACGCTCCGGCGATCGCGCCGTCGCTGTGAGCAAATGGCATCGTGATAATTTCGCGGGTAATCGACTTAGCTGTCGCGCAACGGTGTGTTTACTGTTGGCGGGAGCGGTGTCGGCGATTGCAACGTCGAAAACGTGTTAATACGTTGTGACAGAGGTTTTTCGATTCGACCGGCAAACATCAGCCGCATCGGGGATAGCCGGTCTGTAATTTCGCGGTGCGCATTTCGCCGGCGTTGCGGCGGCATCCGACACGGCAAACCGCGGCGCGAAATTGCTTGCTGTCCCGCAGTCCTGGAGACTACTATCGCCGACGTGCCAGGGCGACTCGTAGTAGCAACCCGCAGCGGGGTCTGATCCAGACCGACCCCCCGCTGTGGGTCGTTGCTCTTTCGTCGGTCGCTCTCCTCGAGCCCAAGGCCGGCACACCATGAACTCTTCTATCGCCACCGCGACACCGTCGCACTCGTCCTTCGCGGCCCGGGTGACCGGTCGCGTCCCGGCGCCGTTGCGCGCGAGCGCAGACAGCAGCACGTACGACGAATTCGTCGCCGAGTTCGCGCCGACCACCGGCCCGCTGCGACTCGGCCAGTGGGCGTGCGCCCAGACGGACCGCCCGTCGACCCGGTGGGGGCCGCAGGCACAGACCTACCGGGCCACTCTGGCGCTCGGGGATCGCATCCGGACCGCGGAGGTCTCGGCCTGCGGTCCCGTCGCCGCCCTCACCGCGATGCTCTACGAGTGGGGCATCGCGGTGGAGATGACAGCATTCCACCAGCGCACGTCGGGAGCGGACATCGCGACATTCATCCAGGGCGCCAACGGCACTCGGGTGGAGTGGTCCCTCGGCCTGGCGTCCGACCCGGTGCAGTCGGCGCTGCGTGCGGTGGTCGCGTGCGCCAACCGCCTCCTGGCCTGACGGCTCGGGTCAACGCAGCGGGCGCAGGACGATGGGCATGCCGTCGAGCGGCACGGGCATGCCGCCGTAGTCGTAACGGGGGGTGTAGCCGGCCTTCGGGAGCTCGAGGCGGTACCGGGTGAGGAGGCGGTGCATCACGGTCTTGATCTCCAGCTGCCCGAACACCATGCCGATGCACTTGTGTGCGCCACCGCCGAACGGTGCGAATGCGTAACGATGCCGCTTGTGCTCGTTGCGCGGCTCGGAGAATCGCTCGGGATCGAACTTCTCCGGATCGGTCCACAGCTCAGGCAGTCGATGGTTGATCGACGGCCAGGTCACCACTGCGGTGTCGGCGGGGATGAAGAAGCCGAGCAGTTCCGTGTCACGGACGGTCTGGCGGAAGTTGAACGGCAGCGGCGTCATCATCCGCAGCGATTCGTTGACCACCAGGTCGTAGGTCTCGAGCTTCTCCAGCGACTCGATGTCGAGCGGCCCGTCGCCGATGCGCTGAGACTCCTCGCGCAACCGGTCCTGCCATTCGGGATTGGCGGCCAGGTGGTAGGCCATCGTGGTCATCGTCGAGGTGGACGTGTCGTGGGCCGCCATCATCAGGAAGATCATGTGGCTGACGATCTGATCGTCGGTGAAGGTGCCGCCGTCTTCGTCCCGCGAATGGCACAGCACGCTGAACATGTCGGTGCTCTCCGAGCGGCGCTTCTCGGCGATCCGGCTCTTGAAGTACCGCTCCAGCGTGTCCCGCGCCTTGATGCCGCGCCACCAGGACAGCGGCGGCACGGGCTTGCGCACGATGGCATTGCCCGCCCGTGTGGTGGTGGTGAACGCCTGATTGATCGTCGTGACCAGTTCCCGGTCCGTGCCCGCGGGATGACCCATGAACACCTCGGAGGCGATGTCGAGCGTCAGTTCCTTGATCGCGGGATAGAACAGGAAGCGCGGATCGTCTGACACCCAGTCGTTCGCCAGCACGCGGGTGGCCACCGAGTCGACGTGAGGGACGTATCCGGAGAGCCGGGTGCGGGTGAACGCCTCCTGCATGATGCGGCGGTGGAACAGGTGCTCGTCGAAATCGAGCAGCATCAGCCCGCCGTCGAAGAACGGCCCGATGATCGGGTCCCAGGCGCGCTGGGAGAAGTCCTTGTTGCGGTTGGTGAACACGGCCTGGGTGGCGTCAGGGCCCAGCGCCATCACCGCGGACAGGGCAGGCGATTGCGAGTAGAAGATGGGGCCGTGTTTGCGGTACTGCTCGAGGATGTAATCCGGGCCGCCGCGGAACGTCTCGATCAAGTGCCCCAGGATCGGCAGCCCGGAGTCACCGGTGATGGGCTTCAGGTCGCTGCCTGCCGGCGGTTGGGCGAACACGAACCGGTCCCATTCCGTGTTCTTCAGGCGCTTCTCGACCGCGCCCATTCCGGGGATGGTCACGGGGGTCGGCTTCAGACGTCGTTTGGCCTGGTCGACCCAGTAATCCTTAGCGCTGATCGTCGGCATCTTGACACTCCTGAGTGAAGGCGACTGTGGGCGATGTCACTGACGCTCATCCTGGCCGACGTTCTTGACGGCTGTCAAGTTTCGTGGAGTTTGTGTCCTACGCATTGCAATGCCAATGTTTATTGCCATGACCGCCGATCCCGTCAGCAGCGATCCCCGCCGGACACGCGGTGACCGCCAGCGGGAGGCCATCATCTCCGCCGTGCGCGAGCTGCTCCAGGAACGATCCTTTGCCGACCTGTCGGTCAGCACGATCAGTGAGCGCGCCGGCGTCGCCCGCTCGGGCTTCTACTTCTACTTCGATTCCAAATACGCCGTCCTCGCGGTCATCGTGGCCGAGGCGATGGCCGAACTCGACCAGCTCACCCACGACTTCGCTCCGCGGGAGCCGGGAGAATCGGTGCCGGCTTTTGCCAGGCGGATGGTCGGCTACGCCGCCGCCGTGTTCGCATCCAACGATCCGATCATGGGCGCGTGCAACGCCGCCCGCAGCACCGATGCGCAGATCCGGGCGATCATGGACGACATGCAGGACATCGTCGTCAACAAGATCGTCGGTTTGGTCGAGCAGGACTCCGGCGCGCAACCGGTGTCCGATGATCTTTCCGCTCTCGTGCGCACGCTCACCGCGGTGACGTCGATGACGCTGGCTCAGGACAGCGCATTCGTCGGGCGCGGTACGGACGCGAATCGCGCTGTCGCGATCGCCGAACGGCTGTGGATTGCCGGGTTGTGGGGCGGCGCGGGGCTGCCGGAGCGGTGAGGCGCGCAGCTACCCGTTGAGCGGCCGGTAGTGTCCGTGCCATGGGTCTCGGCGACGGGTTCGCGGCGAAACGGTGTCTGCTCACCGGCGCGGCCAGTGGCATCGGACGCGCGACGGCACTGAAACTCGCGGCCCAGGGCGCCGAGCTCTATCTCACCGACCGCGACGCCGACGGGCTGGCCGCCACTGTGTCCGATGCGCAGGCGCTCGGAGCGGTCGTCGCGGCGCACCGCGTGCTCGACATCACCGACCTGGACGCAGTCACGGCTTTCGCCGCCGACATCCACACTGCCCACGGCGCAATGGACGTCGTGATGAACATCGCGGGCGTGTCGGCGTGGGGGACTGTCAGTCAGCTCACCCATCAGCACTGGAAGTCGATGATCGACGTCAATCTGATGGGGCCGATCCACGTCATCGAATGTTTCGTGCCGCCGATGGTGGCGGCCGGCCGTGGCGGCCACCTGGTCAACGTCTCGTCGGCGGCGGGTCTGGTCGCTCTGCCGTGGCACGCGGCCTATTCAGCCAGCAAGTACGGTCTGCGTGGGTTGTCGGAGGTGCTTCGCTTCGACCTCGCACGCCACCGGATCGGGGTGTCGGTGGTGGTGCCCGGTGCGGTGAAAACGCCTCTGGTGCAATCGGTTCAGATCGTCGGCGTGGATCGCGAGGACCCGCGCGTGCAGCGCTGGACCGACCGCTTCGGCGGGCATGCGGTGTCGCCCGAGAAAGCGGCTGACAAGATCCTGCGTGGCGTACGACGCAACAGCTATCTGGTCTACACCTCGGTGGACATCCGCGCGCTGTACTTCGCCAAGCGATTCTTCTGGTGGCCGTACGCGTTCGCGATGACGCGGGTGAACGTGCTGTTCACCCGCGCGCTGCGGCCGGCCCCGCGGCGCCGCTGAGCTCAGCGCGCACCCCAGTTCCACGGGGGAGTGGTCAGCAGCTCCTGACCGGCGATCGTCGTCTCGCCCCAGTCCTTCACGAGCTCGATCTCGGCTGTGCCGTCGCCGCCGAGTCGCTCCCGCAGCGTCGCGGAATGGGTCACGACGATCACCTGTGTCGTCGTGGCGGCGGCGCAGATCAGGTCCGCCAGCGGCGGCAACAGGTCCGGGTGCAACGACGTCTCCGGCTCGTTCAACACCATCAGAGACGGCGGCTGCGGGCTCAGCAACGCCGCCGACCAGAGCAGGAAACGCAATGTCCCGTCGGATATTTCGGCGCTGCGCAGCGGTCGCAACATGCCACGCTGGTGCACCAGGAGGTCGAAGAGCCCGTCGGTGACCGAGACCGACACCGTCGCGCCGTCGAACGCGGCGGCCACCGCACGGTCGAGGTCGTCGACGCCGGTCTCCACGATCGTCTGTATCGCCGCGGCCAGATCCGAGCCGTCATCGGCGAGCACAGGCGTGCGGGTGCCGACATGGGGGCGCCGTGCCGGAGCGTGGGCGTCGGCACGGAAACCGTCGTAGAACCGCCAGTCCCGCAACCGCTCCCGAACCATCACGAGTTCGGGCGCGGCGCCCGCCCATTCCGCGAGCACGCTGCGGTGCGCCGGCAGATTCCGCGACAACTCGTCGAAGCCGCGACTGTCCTCGGCGGCGACCTCGACCATGCCCCGCACACGGCGCACCAGCGTCGTGGTGGGGCGGGCGACCGGGCCGGCGAAGACCAACTCGCGTTTGATCTCCGGATCGCGGGTGAACGCCGAGTCGACCGCCTGCGGCAGTCCGAAGTCCACCAGGTATCCGAAATCGTCAGCAGCGTAACCTAATTCGATGGACACGGGACGGGTCCGCGGACCGCCCTGGGCGGCCCCCGTCCGTCGGGCGCCGCCGAGGTGTTCCGGACCGGCCCACATCGCCGATTCGACGCCGCCCTCCCTGGCGAAGGAGCCGATCACCTCGCCGCGACCGCAGTCGGCCAGCAGGCGAAGCGCCCGGTAGAGCGAGGACTTACCGGTGCCGTTGGCGCCGGTGACGACGGTCAGTCGTCCCAGCGGCAGCACCAGATCCCGAAGTGAGCGGTATCCACGAACGGCGACGGTGTGCAACATCGCAACCGACGCTAGCTCCCGGCACCGACAGTCGCTTCGCCGGTCGCCATGTCGGGCATCGACAGTTCGAGGCGAACGCCGAGCAGTCGCACGGGGCGGTCGAGGTCGAAGTCGCCCAGCAGCGCCAGTGCAGTGGCGACCACCGTGGCCGCGTCGACCGTCGGTGCCGGCAACGTGCGGATCTTGGTGCGGGTGTGGAACGTCGCGGTGCGTAAGGTGACCGCCACCCGGGACACCACCCGCTGCTGCTCGACGATCTCGGCCAGCGTGCGTTGTGTCAGGTCGGTGACCGCAGCCGCCATGTCGGCTGGGTCGGTGAGGTCCTCGGCGAACGTGACCACATGACTACGGGAGCGCGGTATCCAGGGTGCGGCGCTGACCGTCGTGTCGCCACCACCCTTGGCGAGCAACAGAATCCACAGACCGGTGGTCGGGCCGAACGTCGCGGTCAACAGGGGGGCGTCGGTGGTCGCCAGCTCGGCGACGGTCGTGATGCCCATCGCAGCAAGCTTTTTGGCTGTCTTGGGCCCGACGCCCCAGAGTGCGTCGACGGGCCGATCACCCATCGTCGACATCCAGTTCTCGTCGGTCAGTGCCGCGATCCCGCCCGGCTTGCCGAAGCCCGTGGCCACCTTGGCGCGCTGTTTGTTGTCGCTGATGCCGACCGAACAGGTCAGCCCGGTCTCGGTGGTGATGGTGTCCTGGATGCGTTGGGCGAGCGCGAACGGGTCGGCCTGGCCGGCGCCTATGTACGCCTCGTCCCAGCCCCACACCTCGACGGGGTGGCCGAGGTCCCGAAGCGCCGTCATCACGCGCTCGGACGCGGCGTCGTAGGCGTCCGGGTCCGACGGCAGGAACGTGGCGTCGGGGCAGCGCCTGGCCGCCACGCGCAATGGCATCCCCGCGTGCACCCCGTGGGCCCGGGCCTCGTACGACGCACACGTGACCACTTTGCGTGCCTCGGTCGGGTCGCCGCTGCCGCCGACGATGACGGGCAGGCCGACCAGATCCGGGTGGCGCTGCAGTTCGACCGAGGCGAGGAACTGGTCCAGGTCCACGTGCAGGATCCACCCGCTGGACTGGCCCGCGGTCGTCATGTCCCGCAGATCTTGCGGGCCAGCGTCTCCCATGCGTCGCCGAGTCGATCCAGCGTCCGGCCGCGGTCGGCGGTTTCGTGGTGGACGTAGTCGGCGTCCAGCAGCGCCAGCAGTGCCGTGGTCTGAGCGTCGAGATCGCCCGTGGTGCCGGCATCTTCGAGCAGCACGCGCACGTGCCGATGGTGCAGCACCATGGGCGCGCTGAAGCGCATCTGGGGGTCCCGGCCGACGTCCGACAGCAGGGCGTGGTGGCTGTTGACGAAGCACAGACGTTCGCGGCCGTAGGCGATCAGCCGGTCCAGCGGGGCCGCGCCCGGGCCGAGCGGCGGTGGCCCGAACAGGATGGCCTGCTGCTGGGCCTTCTCGTCCTCGTCGAGCAACACGATCATCAAGCCCGCGCGGCTGCCGAACCGGCGGAACAACGTGCCCTTGCCGACGCCGGCGGCGGCGGCGATGTCGTCGGTGGTCACGGCGTCGGCGCCGTGCTCGGCCACCAGGCGGCGCGCGGCCTCCAGCAGCAATGCCCGGTTGCGCGCGGCGTCACCCCGCTCGGGGGGGCCGGAATCGCTGACCGACAGCGTCGTCAGGCCATCAGAGGCGCTCACTGTGCAACTTTAACTCAGCCGGAATCAATCGGACCGCAGTCCGGTTAAACTCTGCAAGTATCGAGCACAACGATCCCGAGGAGATGAGATGGCGCAGAACACGGTCCTGGTCCTGGTCGGCAGCTTGCGGAAGGAGTCCGTCAACCGGCAGCTCGCCGAACTGGCCGCCGAAGTCGCACCCGACGGAGTCGCAATCGCACGGTTCGATCGCCTCGGCGAGCTCCCGTTCTACAACGAGGACATCGACAACGAGTCCGCGCCGGAGCCCGTGGTAGCCCTGCGCGAGGCCGCCGCCGGCGCCGACGCCGCGCTGGTGGTCACCCCCGAATACAACGGGAGTATTCCCGGCGTGCTGAAGAACGCGATCGACTGGTTGTCGCGGCCGTACGGCGCCGGTGCATTGAAGGACAAGCCGCTGGCTGTGGTGGGCGCTGCGCTCGGGCAGTACGGCGGCGTGTGGGCCCACGACGAGACCCGCAAGTCGTTCGGGATCGCCGGGCCGCGCGTCGTGGAGGATCTCGAGTTGTCTCTGCCCGCGGCGTCGCTCGACGGGAAGCATCCCCGGGAGAACGCCGAGGTGGCGGCGAAAGTCCGTGACATCGTCGGCAAGTTGGTCGCCGAGATCGGCTGACGTCCCCTTTTCTCGCCATCGCCCGGCCTCGCTCCTGCGCGAAGCCGGGCGATGGCGTTTGCTGACCGCTTTTCGGCGCGGCGCCCGGGACGCCGGTTCTGTCGGTGGGTGCTGGTAGACCAGGGGAATGGATGGGCGAGGACCTCGATGTGATCTGCGACACGCCTGAAACGCCGCGACACACCGTGGTGACCAGGGAAAATTCCAAACGTGTTATTACGACCATCTTGTGTGTGCTCTACTAACGAGGCACAACATCTAGTGCCCTAGGGTGGAGAGCGGCGAGAGACGCGATCTGCGCTCGGCGGGGGTTCGGGGGGAAGTTCCCTCCTCGGATCGACGTTGAGAGCAGGGAGGGTGATCGCCCGGCCAGCCGGATCGTCGGATGGGGTGTGCAGTGACTCGCAGTTACCAGGAAAACGCTCGTTGTTGATCAAAACTTTCGCTGAGGGAGCCCGCATATGACTGTCACCGTGTACACCAAGCCGGCCTGCGTTCAGTGCAACGCCACCTACAAGGCTCTCGACAAAGCGGGCGTGGCATACGACGTGGTCGACATCAGCGTGGACACCGAGGCGCGCGACTACGTGATGGCGCTCGGCTACCTGCAGGCGCCCGTCGTGGTCGCCGGCAACGAGCACTGGTCGGGCTTCCGCCCGGACCGCATCAAGGCCCTGGCCGGCGCATCCGCCGTCACCGCCTAGAGACCCCGACCGACGAATCGACCGAGAGGAGCAGGGGAGTGAGCAACCTCGTCTACTTCTCCAGCGTGTCGGAGAACACTCATCGATTCGTGCAGAAGCTCGAGCTGCCGGCCATCCGAATTCCTCTGAAGGAACGGATCCAGGTCGACGAACCGTACGTACTCGTCCTCCCCACCTACGGAGGCGGGCACGCCAACGGCCCCGATCCCGATCGCGGGGGATACGTCCCCAAGCAGGTGATCGCGTTTCTCAACAACGAGCACAACCGGTCATTGATCCGCGGTGTCATCGCCGCGGGCAACACCAATTTCGGCGCCGAATTCGGCTACGCCGGGGTGGTCGTCTCGCGTAAGTGCGGCGTCCCCTTTCTCTACAGGTTCGAACTCATGGGAACGACGGACGACGTCTTCGCCGTTCGCGCAGGATTACAAGACTTCTGGAAGGACCAGACGTGCCACCAACCGTCACAGCTGCAGAACCTGTAACCACCGGCGTGCACGCGCTTCCGGGCGAGATGGACTACCACGCCCTGAACGCGATGCTGAATCTGTACGACGCCGACGGGAAGATCCAGTTCGACAAGGACGTGCAGGCGGCGCGGGAGTACTTCCTGCAGCACGTCAACCAGAACACGGTCTTCTTCCACAACCAGGACGAGAAGCTCGACTACCTGGTGCAGAAGGAGTACTACGAGCGCGAGGTGCTCGACCAGTACTCGCGCAACTTCGTCAAGACGCTGCTGGATCGCGCGTACGCCAAGAAGTTCCGGTTCCCGACGTTCCTCGGCGCGTTCAAGTACTACACGTCCTACACGCTCAAGACCTTCGACGGGAAGCGCTACCTCGAGCGCTTCGAGGACCGTGTGGTGATGGTGGCGCTGACGCTGGCCTCCGGCGACACCACGCTGGCCGAGAAGCTGGTGGACGAAATCATGGACGGCCGATTCCAGCCGGCCACCCCGACGTTCCTCAATTCGGGCAAGAAGCAGCGAGGCGAGCCGGTGAGCTGCTTCCTGCTGCGCATCGAGGACAACATGGAGTCGATCGGCCGCTCCATCAACTCGGCGCTGCAGCTGTCGAAGCGCGGTGGCGGAGTTGCCCTGCTGCTGAGCAACATTCGTGAGCACGGCGCGCCGATCAAGAACATCGAGAACCAGAGCTCGGGTGTCATCCCGATCATGAAGCTGCTCGAGGATTCGTTCTCCTACGCCAATCAGCTCGGTGCCCGGCAGGGCGCCGGCGCGGTGTACCTGCACGCACACCACCCCGACATCTACCGGTTCCTCGACACCAAGCGGGAAAACGCCGACGAGAAGATCCGGATCAAGACGCTCTCGCTCGGTGTCGTCATCCCCGACATCACGTTCGAGCTGGCGAAGAAGAACGAGGACATGTACCTCTTCTCGCCGTACGACGTCGAGAAGGTCTACGGCGTCGGCTTCGCCGACATCTCGGTGACCGAGAAGTACTACGAGATGGTCGACGACGCGCGGATTCGCAAGACGAAGATCAAGGCACGCGAGTTCTTCCAGACCCTGGCCGAGCTCCAGTTCGAATCCGGCTACCCGTACATCATGTACGAGGACACGGTGAACCGGGCCAACCCCATCGACGGCAAGATCACCCACAGCAACCTGTGCTCGGAGATCCTGCAGGTGTCCACGCCGTCGGAGTTCAACGACGACCTCTCGTATTCGAAGATCGGCAAGGACATCTCCTGCAACCTGGGCTCGCTGAACATCGCCAAGGCCATGGATTCGCCGGACTTCGCGCAGACCATCGAGGTGTCGATCCGTGCGCTGACCGCGGTCAGCGACCAGACCTCGATCACGTCGGTGCCCTCGATCGAGCAGGGCAACAACGAATCCCACGCCATCGGCCTGGGGCAGATGAACCTGCACGGATATCTGGCCCGCGAGCGGATCTTCTACGGGTCCGACGAGGGCGTGGACTTCACCAACATCTACTTCTACACGGTGCTCTACCACGCGTTGCGGGCATCGAATCGCATTGCGATCGAACGGGGCCGGGCGTTCGGTGGATTCGAGCGCTCGAAGTACGCGTCGGGGGAGTTCTTCGACAAGTACACCGAGCAGGTATGGGAGCCGGCCACCGACAAGGTGCGGCAGATCTTCGCCGATGCCAACATTCGGATTCCGAACCAGGACGACTGGAAGCGGCTCAAAGAGTCGGTGCAGCAGCACGGGATCTACAACCAGAACCTGCAGGCGGTTCCGCCGACCGGGTCGATCAGCTACATCAACCACTCGACCAGCTCGATCCACCCGGTGGCGAGCAAGATCGAGATCCGCAAGGAAGGCAAGATCGGTCGCGTCTACTACCCGGCGCCGTACCTGACCAACGACAACCTGGAGTACTACCAGGATGCCTATGAGATCGGGTACGAGAAGATCATCGACACCTACGCCGCGGCCACCCAGCACGTGGACCAGGGGTTGAGCCTGACGCTGTTCTTCAAGGACACGGCCACCACCCGCGACGTGAACAAGGCGCAGATCTACGCCTGGCGCAAGGGAATCAAGACGCTGTACTACATCCGGCTGCGGCAGATGGCGCTTCAAGGCACTGAGGTGGAGAACTGCGTCAGCTGCATGTTGTGAGCTCGCGCAGAGTGAATTGGAGGTAGGACATGGCCGAGGGGATTGTGTTCCCCCTGAATGTCAGGGATTTGCGCAAGCGCCTCAAGATGGCAGGCTTTCGAGGAAACGTCCAGGCGCTCAGCGCCATCGGCGACATCCCGAACTCAGGCATATTGTGCGCAGCCTTGTTCTGCTCGAACGTCCGACCGCACCATGTGTACATCAACACGCAGGTGGATTGCGATCACCTACACCTGACCGTCGATCTTGTCGACTTAGTTCACGCGTACGAGAACGGCGATCTGGATCAGGGTTGGGAACAGCTCCCGAACGGGGACGCGCGAACGGGCGTTACCACCTACGGGGATGCCGTAAGGGCTGGCATTCCTGAAACTGCCTTCGCGCATAATCCGTACCGTCTTCGAAGCAGTTAATTCCGACACCGCGTTCGAGCGTGGGGGTTATGCACGGCGAAAGCCACTTTCGCGTGCATAATGCCCACGTTCGGCGGCGCCAGGCCTACTTCTCGGCGGCCTGCTCCGCGCGCACTGCCTTGAGGCGCCGCTCCTCGCGCAGCACGTTTTGGTAGCTCTCCCGTTCGGCCACCAGCCAGTCCGGCTTGTCAGCCAGCAGTGTGTCGATCTCCTCGGTGGTCAACGCCTCGGTGACTCCGCCCCGCGCCAGACCCGCGATCGAGACGCCCAGCTTTGCGGCCACCAGGTTCTTCGGGTGCGGGCCGTTCTTGCGCAACTCCTGCAGCCATTGCGGCGGATCGGCCTGCAGCGCGGCGAGTTCGTCGCGGGTGATGGCGGTTTTCTGGAACTCGGCGGGTGTCGCCGGCAGGTAGACGTCCAGCTTCTTCGCCGCCGTCGCGGGTTTCATGGACTGGGAATTCGGCCTGCTCATGCCGCTCAGAGTATCGGTAGCCTGTGGCGATGGTCTCGCCGTCGCAGCCGTCGATCACCGTCGGCTACGTCCCTGGCGGCACGCCCGCGAAGTGGGCTCGGCGCTGGACGCAGCGTCACCCGCAGGTTCGGCTGGAGCTCATCACGATTCCCGCGGCCGACGCCGCCGAGGCCGTACGCACCGGCACCGTCGACGTCGCCGTACTGCGCCTGCCCACCGACACCTCCGGTCTCGCGGTCATTCCGCTCTACGCCGAAACCACCGTGGCCGTCGTCCCGACGGATCACCTGCTGAGCGCAGCGGACGAGATCACTGCCGCCGACCTCACCGGCGAACCACGCCTCGTACCCCTCGACGACGTCGTCGACTGGCCCGACGCGCCCGGCGTCCCGGCTGAATATCGCCCCGAAACCGTCTCAGCGGCAATCGAACTCGTCGCCGCCGGAGCGGGTGTGCTCGTCGCCCCGCAGTCCCTGGCGCGGCTGCACCACCGAAAAGACGTCACCTACCGGCCCATCGTCGATGCGCCCACCTGCGCCGTCGCGCTCGCCGTGCCCGAGGGGCCGCAACCGGCGCTGGTCGACGATTTCATCGGTGTCGTCCGCGGCCGCACACCGGGCTCGTCTCGCGGTCAGACGGAACCGGCGCCCAAGCGCACCGCGCGGGAGAAGACCATGGCCAAGCAGGCTGCCCGAGCCGCGGCCGGCAAGGTCGCCCGCCAGCCAGGCAAGCCAGGCAAGCCCGGCAAGCGCAGCCGATGACCGTTGTCGAGACTGCGGACAGATCGCCGTTTCGGCGCTACGCGCGATCTCACCGCAGTCTCGGCGCTCACATCGTCAGCGTGCCGTCCTCGTTGATCGTCCACGCCGGGTTGAGCGCCACCTCCCACACGTGACCGTCCGGGTCGGCGAAGTAGCCCGAATAGCCGCCCCAGAACACCCGCTCGGCGGGCTTGAGCAGCGTGGCACCTGCGGCGACAGCCTGCTCGAGGACGGCATCGACCTCGGCTTCCGAGCGCTGGTTGACCGCGATGGTGATACCGCTGAAGCGTCCGTCGACAGGATGGTGAGCGTCTTCGGCGAGATCGGCGCGGCCGAACAACGCCACTGCGATACCGGGCAACTGATAGAACACCACGCCTTCGGGAGCGTCATGGGGCCGCCAGCCCAAACCGTCCTCGTAGAAGCGGCGGGCCCGCACGAGATCGTCGACGCCGAGCGTGATCAGGCTGATGCGTTGCTCCATGGGGCGACCGTAGCGCCGACCCCCGACACCACACCGCCGGGCGTGGACTGTCACTCCAACACCCGGCGGGGCGCCGACGTTGCGGCGGGGTGGCTTCTCGGCGGTCAACGACTAATAGGTGTGCTGAGGCCCCTGTGCCTTCTTGTAGAGCGACTTGAGCATCCGGTCGCGGAAGTGGGCGTTGTCGATCAGCTTGATGCCGGTGTTGGCGACCGCGGGAATGCCCGCGAGCTTGTGGAAGTACCTGCCCCGCTTGTACTCCCGGCCCCACGCGGCCTCCATGCGCTGGCCGTAATTGGTGAAGTCGTCGGGGCCGCCGTTGGTCAGCGCGGCGATCGCGCACTCGCCCGCAGCCAGTCCGGATTCGAGTGCCTTCGAGATGCCCGCACCCGATGCCGGCTTGCCCGCACCCAACGAGTCGCCGGTGAAGAGCACTCCCGGGCGCCACGCCGGCCACGCCGTGAAGCCCATCGGCAACCGCCAGGCGCGCACGCTCTTGTTCTTCTTCAGCTCCTCGATGGGCGGCAGGTCCCATTCGCGGGGCAGCGTGCGCAGGAAGTCGCCCAGGAACTGGGTCGCATTGATCGACTGCCAGTTCTTATAGCTGTTGACGTAGCCCAGACCGATGTTGAAGATGCCGTCGCCCATCGGGAAGACCCAGCCGTAGCCGGGCAGCTGGTCGCCCTGGAACTGCAGCTTCAGATAGATGTCGAGGCTGTCGGAGTCGGCGCGGTTGGCCGGCATCTCCGAGCGGATCGCGATGGCCGAGTAGCCGTTGTACTCGGAATCGATCTTCAGAGCCCGCTTGATGGGGGAGTAGGCGCCGTCCGCGGCGATCACCGCGTCGCCGTAGACCTTCTCGCCGCCCTTGAGGACCACGCCGATGACGCGGCCGTTGGCATCGAGCTCGGGGCCGGCCACCTCGGCGCCCTGCCGCACCTCGGCACCCGCGGATTCGGCGTGCTTGAGCAGCGTCGTGTCGAGGTGCTCGCGGCTGACGGTGTGCCCGTGATTGGGCATACCCGGACGTGTCGGGAACGACAGCTCCCAGCGGCTGGGACTGAACACCGTCACCCGGTTGACGCGGTGATAGGTGGCGACCTCGTCGGCCAGCCCCATCTTCTGCAGGTAGCTCACCGCGCGCGCGGTCAGGCCGTCACCACAGGGCTTGGCCCGCGGGAACTGTGCCTTGTCGAGCACCACCACTTTCGCGCCGGTCTGGGCGGCCTGCCATGCGGCTGCCGATCCCGAAGGACCCCCGCCTGCGATGACCAGGTCGTATCGCTGCGTCATATCTCTCGTCTCGTTGCGCGGCTGTCGCCCGAGATAGTACCGATTCTGCGGCTCGCCGCGCGGCGCGGCCGCGATGATGTGTTGGTGACGCCTGCGCCGCCGCGCGCGGTCGGGGCAGGTCAGCCGCGTGTCCACCGGGTAGAGTGACCGCGTGCGACGAGGGCCGAGAGGGCGCGCAGCCGACGAGCCGGGCGTCAAGGTGGACGCCCGCAGTGAACGCTGGCGCGAACACCGCAAGAAGGTGCGGTCGGAGATCGTCGACGCCGCATTCCGGGCGATCGATCGGCAGGGCCCCGAGGTGTCGCTGCGGGAGATCGCCGAAGAGGCCGGCACGGCCAAGCCGAAGATCTACCGGCACTTCACCGACAAGTCCGACTTGTTCCAGGCCATCGGTCAACGCATGCGGGACATGTTGTGGTCGGCCATCTTCCCGTCGATCGACGTCTCGACCGATCCGGCGCACACGATCATCCGCCGGGCGGTGGAGCAGTACGTCCGGCTGGTCGACGACCATCCGAATGTGGTCCGGTTCCTGATGCAGGGCCGGTTCGCCGAGAGCGAGTCGACGATCCGTGCGGTGAACGAGGGCCGCGACATCACGCTGGCGATGGCCGACATGTTCAGCCACGAGCTGCAGGACATGGAGCTCGACGGCGCAGCGTTCGAGCTGGCCGCATTCGCCACGTTCGGGGCCGCGGCCTCGGCGACCGACTGGTGGCTGGGCACTGCGCAGGACACGCCGCGGCGGCTGCCGGCCGAGAGGTTCGTCGACTACCTGACCACGATCATGCTCGGCTCGATCAACGGCACCTGTGAGGTGCTGGGGATTCGGATCGACCCGGATCTGCCGCTGCACGAGGGCGTCACCCGGCGCGAACAGGTGGCCTGACCGTTCGCGACACGCACCACAACATGTTGCGTCGGAACCCGTTTCTGCACCCAAGAAGTTGTAGTGTCGGTGGCGGCCTGTAAAACAGCTCACACAGGCGAAAATCCGGCGAAATGGGGTCCAGGTGTCCGAGGGAATGAAGCTGATCGACCGCGTTTCTGCGATCAACTGGAACCGCCTGCAGGACGAGAAAGACGCCGAGGTCTGGGAGCGTCTGACCGGCAACTTCTGGCTGCCCGAGAAGGTCCCGGTGTCCAACGACATCCCGTCCTGGGGCACGTTGAATGACCACGAGAAGCAGCTCACGATGCGGGTCTTCACCGGTCTGACGTTGCTGGACACGATCCAGGGCACCGTCGGCGCGGTCAGCCTGATTCCCGATGCGCTCACCCCGCACGAGGAAGCGGTCTACACCAACATCGCGTTCATGGAGTCGGTGCACGCCAAGAGCTACAGCAACATCTTCTCCACCCTGTGCTCGACGGCCGAGATCGACGAGGCCTTCCGCTGGTCGGAAGAGAACCCGAATCTGCAGCGCAAGGCGCAGATCGTGATGGACTTCTACAAGGGTGACGACCCGCTCAAGCGCAAGGTCGCCTCGACGCTGCTGGAGAGCTTCCTGTTCTACTCCGGCTTCTACCTGCCCATGTACTGGTCGAGCCGCGCCAAGCTCACCAACACCGCTGACATGATCCGGCTGATCATCCGCGACGAGGCCGTGCACGGCTACTACATCGGCTATAAGTTCCAGAAGGGCCTGGCCCTGGCCGACGAAGCCCGCAAGCAGGAGCTCAAGGACTACACCTACGAGTTGCTCTTCGAGCTCTACGACAACGAGGTCGAGTACACCCAGGATCTCTACGACGGTGTCGGCCTGTCCGAGGACGTCAAGAAGTTCCTGCGCTACAACGCCAACAAGGCGCTGATGAACCTCGGCTACGAGGCGCTGTTCCCCAAGGACGAGACCGACGTCAACCCGGCGATCCTGTCCGCGCTGAGCCCCAACGCCGACGAGAACCACGACTTCTTCTCCGGCTCGGGCAGCAGCTACGTCATCGGCAAGGCCGTGGTTACCGAGGACGAGGACTGGGACTTCTAGTAGCTCGGCTACGACGGCTCGGTCTCTGCGCCCTGTGCGCGATCGGGAACTGTCGTGCGCGGTCCACAGTCGCGCCGCGATCTCGGTGCTGATGCGCGAGACTGGTCGCCATGGCGCGTTCGATCGGTCAGCCCGTCTCACGGGTCGAGGGAGTGGACAAGGTGACCGGCGCGGCGCGCTACACCGCCGACACGCCGATCGATGACCCTGCGTTCGCGGTGTTGGTGCAGGCCCGGATCCCGCACGGTCGCATCACCGCCGACTCGATGGCCGCCGCGGCCGCCCGGGCGGCGAGCGCGCCGGGGTCGATCTTCGTGTTGACCCCTCTCAATTGTCCAGTGCTGCACACACTCCCAGAGGACATGACGTGGGATCTGCCACTGGAGCGGCGGCCCCCACTGTCGGATCTGACGGTTCAGCACGTGGGTCAGCATGTGGCGATGGTGGTGGCCGACTCGCCGGAGAACGCCACCTACGCCGCATCGCTGATGAGCTTCGACTACGAGGCGTCACCCGCCCAGCTGAGCGCGGGGCAGGTTCTGGCCGAGCCGGCTGTTCCCGACGCCGGATCGGTCCGCCACGGCGCCTACCGCCCCGATCACTTCGTCAAGCTCACCGAAGAAAAGTTGCAGGATCATCGGGGTCCGGCCACCGAGCCCGCCGGCGCCCGAATCGAATCCACCTATCGGACGCCGATCAACACTCACTATCCGATCGAGCTGTCGGCAACGATCGCCCGCTGGGAGGGTGACGATCTCGTCGTCCACGACTGCACCCGGTGGATCACCGGCGAACGGCGAGCGCTCGCAGCGTATCTGGGGATCGCCGAGGATCGGATTCGGATTCTCTCGCCGCTGGTCGGTGGTGCGTTCGGCAGCAAGAGCTTTCTGTGGATGCACGTGGTGTTGTGTGCGGTCGCCGCGCGCGAGGTCGGCCGACCGGTCAAGCTCGTGCTGACCCGTGACCAGATGTACACCTCGACCGGTCACCGGCCCCGCACCGAGCAGACGATCCGGCTCGTGGCCGATGAGGCCGCCGCGATCGTCAGCACCGAACACCACACCCTGACCGAAACCTCGACCGTCGCGCACTTCTGTGAACCCGCCGGTTTGTCGACCCGGTTCCTCTACCGTTCGCCTCGGATGATCGTGTCGCACGAGGTGGCTCGCATCAACGCGCCCACTCCCTGTTTCATGCGGGGGCCGGGCGAAGCGCCCGGTCTGTTTGCGCTCGAGGTCGCGATGGACGAGCTGGCCGCGGCGACCGGCCAGGATCCGTTGCAGCTACGGATGGCACACGTGACCGACCGCGACCAGACCAACGGCAGGCCGTGGTCGGCGGCCGATCTGACACTGTGCTATCAGACCGGGGCGCGCCGCTTCGGGTGGGACGACCGCCCGTCGGCGCCACGATCGTTGGTGCGCAACGGGGTTCAGGTCGGCTGGGGGATGGCGACGGCCACCTACCCGGGTCGGCGCATGCCGGCGAGCTGCAGTGTGGAGACGCTGCCCGACGGACACGTTAGGTTCAGCGCCGCCACCCACGAGGTGGGCACCGGCGTGCGGACCGTCATGACGCAGGTGGCCGCCGACACGACCGGCCTGCCGCTGGATCGCGTGAGCTTCCACTCCGGCGACTCGTACTTTCCCGACGCCCCCTACAGCGGGGCGTCGCAGACCACTGCGACGGTCGGGTCCGCGGTGTACGCAGCAGCCCGGGAATGGACACGCAGACTGGGCACACGGACATTCCCGACGGACAGCGCCGACCCCGAGCTGGCAGCGGAACTCACCTTCACGGTGACGAGCGACGGCGTACCGGAGACCGGCGCGGTCTCGCAGTCCTTCGGCGCGCACTTCTGCGAGGTCGAGGTCGACGAGATGCTGGGCCGGGCCACGGTGACCCGCTGGGTGGCGGTGATGGACTGCGGCCGAGTGCTCAACCCGAAGCTGGCGGCCAACCAGGTCATGGGCGGCATCACTTTCGGCGTCGGCATGGCGCTGCTCGAACAGGTGCCCCACGACCCGACGACCGGTGCGCCGCTCGGCGAGTACTACGTACCGACTCACGCTGATCGACCGGATTTCGACATCTCCTTCCTCGAGCATCCAGACCACGAACTCGATCCGATCGGAGTTCGCGGAATCGGGGAGATCGGCGTCTGCGGAGTACCCGCGGCCATCGCCAACGCCATTCACCATGCGACCGGAAAACGGTTGCGCACCTTACCGATCGTCTGCGAAGACCTGTTGGAACCCGACCGAGGAGGACAGTCGTGAGTGCTGGCGCCCATCACGTCCGGCTCACCGTCAACGGCGTCCGGCACGAGATCGACATCGACATCCGGTCGACCCTGCTCGACGTGCTGCGGGAGCGGCTGCTGCTCACCGGGACGAAGAAGGGCTGCGACCACGGGCTCTGTGGGGCATGCACGGTCGAGGTGAACGGCCGGCGGGTGCTGAGCTGCCTGACACTGGCCGCCTCCATCGACGACGCGGGCGTGGACACGGTCGAAGGGATGGCCGACGGTCAGACGCCGACTGCGCTGCAGCAGGCGTTCATCGACCACGACGGTTTCCAGTGTGGTTACTGCACACCGGGACAGCTGTGTTCGTCGCGAGCGCTGTTGCGTGAGTTCGCCGCGGGAGATCTGTCGGCGGCGTCGTTCGAGGGGAACCACGACGACGTGGTGTCCGGCCCGCCCCGGCTGACGCAGGAGGAGATCCGAGAACGGATGGCAGGCAACATCTGTCGGTGCGGTGCCTATGCGAACATCGTCGCCGCGATCAGCAGCGTGCACGAGAACTCATGAAGACGTTCACCTACCATCGCGCGGTGACGCTCGACGATGCGGTCGGGCGTGCCGCAGGTGGCGCGCGGTACTACGCCGGCGGCACCAATCTGCTCGACCTGATGAAGACCGGGGTCGAGAATCCTGACTCACTCGTCGACGTCGGTTCTCTGGACCTCGACTCGCTGCATGCCAGCGAGTCGGGCGGCCTGCACATCGGCTCGGGACTGTCCAACAGCGCGGTGGCCAACGATCCGCTGGTGCGGACGTCGTATCCGATGCTCTCGCAGGCCATTCTGTCGGGGGCGACCACGCAGATCCGCAACATGGCCACGGTGGGCGGGAACCTGATGCAGCGCACCCGCTGCCCGTACTTCATGGATCCCGAGCTCAGTGTCTGCAACAAGCGAGACCCGGGCTCCGGATGCGGCGCGGCGACAGGCGTGCACCGAGAGCACGCGATCTTCGGGGCCGCGCCGGGGAGGCACACGTGCATCGCCGTGCACCCGTCCGACATGGCGGTGGCGCTGGCCGCTCTCGATGCCGTCGTGCACGTCACCGGGCCCGCAGGGTCACGATCGATCCCGATCGGCGACTTCTTCGCCCTGCCCGCCGATCAGCCGCAGCGCGACACCACTGTCGCACCTGGGGAACTGATCACCGCGGTCGAGCTGCCACCCAGCACCTTCGGCGAGCGCGGGTGGTATCTCAAGGTGCGCGATCGGCACAGCTATGCGTTCGCGCTGGTGTCGGTGGCCGCGGGCGTCGACATCGTCGACGGGGTGATCCGGTCGGCAGCCGTCGCGTTGGGCGGTGTCGCGGCCAAGCCATGGCGGGTGCCGGCGGCCGAAGCACAACTGGTGGGCACGGCGCCGGGGCCCGAGGCCTTCGCCGCGGCTGCGCGCACCGCCGTGGCGGGCGCAGAGCCGTTGAGCCAGAACGCGTTCAAGGTGACGTTGGCGCACAACAGCGTCATCCGGGCGCTCACGCGCGCCGCGGCGCGCGCCTAACTGCGCTCGTGGGCGTCTTCCATGACGGTCCGGCCGATCTCGGCGTAGGTGTCGGGCCGCGCGGTGCGCAACCACAGCGCGTAGACGATGCCGATCACGAACACCGCGAGGATGAAGAACGGAGCGTTCTTGAACACCAGTGAGTTGGCGGCATAGCCCGCGGCGAAGGCGCGGTTGTCCCACAGCAGCCAGACCACGTAACCCATCGCCACGCCGCCGAGCAGCGGGCACACCAGGGTGGTGATCACGTTACCGCGGTGGGTCTTTCGCACCCAGAAGTACCAGATCACCGCGGCCGAGCAGATCGCCTGCACGAGAAGGATCGCGGCGGTGCCGATCAGCGCGAGCAGACCATAGATGTTGACGTAGGGCACCAGGCTCGGCGTATCGACCGGCACGCCGTCGGCGTCGGGTACCTGCACGGCGGTGAACACCGCGAACAGCACCACGATCACCAGGGTGATGACGGCCTGCACCGCCGAGGAGATGTAGGGCGATCCGTGCTTGGGGTGCGCGGCGCCGAGCGTCGACTTGATTGCGCGAACGGGGATTTCGCGACCGAGGGCGAACAGGTAGCGCGACGCCGCGTTGTGGAAGGCCAGCGCACAGGCGAACGAGCCGATCACCAACAGTATCTTGTAGACGTCGAGCAGGAAGCCGCCGAGGTTGCTCTGGACCAGGTTGAAGAACAGGTCGAGTGGCGACGAACTGATCGAGGCCTCAACCGAGGTCTTCGCGCCGTTGCCGGCCAGCACCATCGCGGAGATGAACGTGTAGAACAGGCCCAGGCCGATCACCGCGATCAGGGTGGCGCGCGGGATGATCTTCTTCGGATTGCGTGACTCCTCGCCGTAGACGGCGGTGGTCTCGAAACCCACCCAGGACCAGAACGCGAAGAACAGGCCGATGGCCATCGAGCCGGCGGCTGCGGCGGTGCCGAACGCACCTTCGGGCAGGCTCTCGAACGCGTTGTTGAGCAGCACCGTCTGATCCAGCATGAAGCCGTCGGGTCCGCCACCCTTGACGATGACCGTGAATGCCAACGCGAGCAGGATGAGCACTTCGGACACCAGCGTGACCCCGAGGATGGCCGCGGTGAGGCTGATGTGGAAATGGCAGAGCACGCCGATGACCACAATCGCGGCGATCGCGAAGACCAGCCACGGAACATCAACGCCGGCAATGGTATTGACCGCGTCGTTGGCGAAGTACGCGCAGCCGCCGATCAGAGAACCTTCGAAGACCACGTAGGCGAAGGTCGCCAGGAAGCCGCTGGCCATGCCCCACACCTGCCCGAGGCCGTGCGAGATGAAGCCGTAGAACGCGCCGGTGGTCGTGATGTGCTTGGCCATCGCGACGTAGCCCAGTGCGAACAACGTCAGGGCGATCGTGGCGAACAGGAACCCGGCGGGTGCGCCGAGGCCGTTGCCGAAACCCACGGCGATCGGCACGTTTCCGGTCATGGCGGTGATCGGTGCGGCGTTGGCGACCGCCATGAAGATGACCGCGACCATGCCGATCGCGCCCTTCTTCAACCCCGCCGGCGCAGCGGTGGTGGCTGCTGCGGATTCAGCTTCGGATTCGGTGGCCATCGCGTCTCCTGGAAACGTCATCAGTGCGAGAACGGCCCGCCCACAGGCGGACCGAACGACAGCGTCGCACTGTATAGACCACGCGACAACCGGTGAAATGAAGTGTTTACACAGCGTCCAGCGACCTCACAGGTCGGCTGCGAACCAGAGTCTTCGCGCGACCACGAGAAGCGGGGACCTTCGGACGTGGCGCCGCAGAACGCGACGATTCAGACTGAAGGGGTGACCACCACGTCGTTGCTGCAGTCGATCCTCACCTGGCTACGCGCGGGCTACCCCGACGGGGTGCCCGGACCCGATCGCGTGCCACTGCTGGCATTGCTGCGTGCCACTCCACTGACCGAAGAACAGATCACGGAGGTCATCGCGCTGATCACGGCCCACGGAGCGCGGACTGATGCGGTGCTCGACCGCGACCACATCGCCGAGTTCATCTCGGAAGTCACCCACCACGACGCGGGGCCGGAGAACGTCGCGCGCGTCGCGGCGCGCCTGGCGGCAGCCGGTTGGCCGCTCGCCGGGGTGAACCTCGACGAGCGGCCGGACTGACGGGATTTACCTCAGGGTCGACGTGTCGATGACGAAGCGATAGCGGACGTCGCTGGCCAGCACCCGCTCGTACGCCTCGTTGACGTACTCGGGCTGGACCACCTCGATCTCCGGGGTGACGTCGTGCTCAGCGCAGAAGTCGAGCATCTCCTGGGTCTCGGGGATGCCGCCGATCATGGAGCCGGACAGGCTGCGGCGCATTCCGGCGAGCGGGAACGGCGGAACCTCCATAGGCCGCTCGGGCATTCCGAGTTCGACCAATGTGCCGTCGCGCTTGAGCAGGCCGAGATACGCGCCCAGGTCCAGATTCGCCGACACGGTGTTGAGGATCAGGTCGAACTTGCCTCGCAGCGCCTTGAAGGTGTCGTTGTCGCTGGTCGCGTAGTACTCGTCCGCGCCGAGGCGCAGACCGTCTTCCATCTTCTTCAGTGACTGGCTCAGCACGGTGACGTGGGCGCCCATCGCCTTGGCGAGCTTCACGCCCATGTGGCCCAGGCCGCCGAGGCCGATGATCGCGACGCTCTTGCCGGGGCCGGCCTCCCAGTGGCGCAGGGGGCTGAACAGCGTGATGCCCGCGCACAGCAGCGGTGCCGCCTTGTCCAGCGGAATGGAGTCGGGGATACGAAGGACGTAGTTCTCGTCGACGACGATCGCGCCGCTGTAGCCGCCCTGGGTGGGTTCACCGTCGCGACCGACGGCGTTGTAGGTGCCGACCATGCCGGTGCCCGTGCAGTACTGCTGCAGGCCTTCCTTGCAGTTGTCGCACTCGCGACAGGAATCGACGAAACAGCCGACGCCGACGTGATCGCCGACCTTGTACTTGGTGACCTCGGAGCCGACCTCGGTGACGACACCGGCGATCTCGTGTCCCGGGACGACGGGATAGTTGGGCTGACCCCATTCGGCCTTCACCGTGTGGATGTCCGAGTGGCAGATCCCGGCGAAATGAATGTCGAAGGCGACGTCGTGCGGGCCGACGTCGCGGCGGGTGATCGTGGTCTTGGTGAGCGGCTCGGTGGCCGAGGTGGCGGCATATGCCGATACGGTGGTCAAAGTCTCATCCTCTTTCGTCTTCACAGCGTTTTTTCCGGCCCGCCGCGGCGGGCCGAGCAGTCCAACGTCGAGGATGCCCCGTATTCATCCATGCGCATACCTCGTGGTGAGAATCGTCACCGGTTGGCCGCGGTGAGCGCCTCCTGCGTGCGGTCGTGCAGCGCTGCCGGGTCGGCGATGCCGAGCACTCTCAGGCAGGCGTCGGCGACGTGGCTGGGCAGCCGCTGGCGCGCCATCCCTTCGGGTGTGGACCACACATTCACCAGGGATTCGACGAGTCGAAACGGTAGATCGGCGGCCGCCGGATCGATCCCCGTGCCGGCCAGGATGCGCGCGCTCAGCTCCAGGTAGTGGCGGCGCAACCGTTCGCGCTCGGAGTAGAAGGGTTCGAGCCGCGCGTCGCGCAGTTCCGGCAGGAGGTAGAGGGCGCCGAGATTCCACCGACCGCTGAGCAGCTGTCTGCCGTCGAAGACCGCCAGGGCGTGCAGCTGCTGAGCCTCGGTCATCACCGGTTCCGCGTCACGCAGGACCGGAATGATCGACAGGGTGGGGGAGACCGTTTGGCTCAACAGCGCGCACAGGATGTCGTCTTTGGTCTTGAAGTAGTGGTACAGCGACGCCTGCCGGATGCCGACGGATTCGGCGATGTGGCGCGTCGACGTCGCGGCGTAACCCTGGGTGGTGAACAGTTCGCCTGCGGCATCGAGGATTTCGTCGCGAGCGGTGACGCCAGGGCGGCGCTGGGACTGCAGCCGGGGTCGTCCGGCGCGGGTCAGCGGCATGACTTCATCGTGGCTCAGCCCGAGCCGATTCGGTACCACCGTCCATATCTGTCACACGATAGAAACACGGGACACCCATCGGTTACCTCGGCCGTCAATTGGTTACTCCAGCGACACCCATCGGGCGCCCACGCCGAGAAAACTGTCGATTGACAGGCCGGCTGCGCATCGACGCGCTGCCGCCGACCCCGAGACCCATCACCTTCCAGGAGCGTCCACGTGGGCAGCACCGCATCCACCGTCGCCGACACGGCAGCGGTCCCGGACGCGTCGGCGACCGGCGCCCCGGTGGCCACGGTCGCCGACCTCCATGTCACCTTCACCAGAAGAGGGCGCGACGTGCACGCCCTGCGGGGCGTCTCGCTGGCGATCGCGCCGGGCGAAATCCTCGGTCTGGTAGGCGAATCGGGATCGGGCAAGAGTGTGCTCGGCTTCAGCATGCTCGGGCTGCTCGCCGACGGTGCGCGAGTCCAGGGCCGGGTCCGTGTCGCCGAATCGGACATGCTGCCCGGGATGCCCGGGTTCGACCCCAGGAATCTGCGCAAGGTGCGTCGGCTCGACCTCGGCGCGGTGTTCCAAGACCCGATGACCTCGTTGAACCCGACGATGCGGATCGGCAAGCAGGTCGAAGAGGTCGCCGGCAGCTCCGCCGAGGCGCTTCGCCTGCTCACCGCGGTCGGTATCCCCGACCCGCAGTCCCGGATGCGCGCCTACCCGCATCAACTGTCGGGCGGTCTACGGCAGCGCGTGATGATCGCGATCGCGATCGCGGGCAACCCTGAGCTCGTCATCGCCGACGAGCCCACGACGGCCCTCGACGTCACCGTGCAGGCACAGGTGCTGGCTCTTCTGCAGCGGCTGCGCGATGAGATCGGGTGCAGCATCGTGCTCATCACCCACGATCTCGGGGTCGCCGCACAGATCGCCGACCGCATCGCGGTGCTCTACGCCGGCCGCATCGCCGAGATCGGGCCCACCGCAGAGGTTCTCGACACGCCGGCGCATCCCTACACGGCCGGTCTGCTCGGCTCGCGGCTGACGCTGCAGACAGAGCGAGACCGCAGGCTCGCCGCGCTGGGGGGCTCGGTGCCCAGCGCGGCCGACCCGCTTCCCGGCTGCGCATTCGTCCCCCGATGCGCACTCGCCGCGCCCGAATGCGAGCAGACCCCACCGGATCCCGTCGCGGTCGGACCCGGCCGGGTCAGCGCCTGTGTGCGAACCCCCGACCAGGTCACCGACGAGTACAGAACGACGGTCGAACCCGACGACGAACCCACCCGGTCCGAGGTGACGATTCAGGAGGACGGCCCGAGCGCTGTCGACCTGCGCGACGTGACGAAGACGTTCACCGTGGCGCGCCGGTGGCTCGACCGCACCGCCGGTGCGGGCAAGCTCCAGGCGTTGCGCGGCGTGTCACTGCGGGTGGCGCAGGGCGAGTCGGTGGCGCTGGTGGGGGAGAGCGGGTCCGGGAAGTCCACCCTGCTGCGGGTCATCGCGGGCCTGGAGAAGGCGACGTCGGGCACGGTGGCGCTGGCGGACGGTCAGCGTCCGCAGATGGTGTTCCAGGACGCAGGCGCATCGCTGACGCCGTGGCTGTCGGTCGGCGAGATCATCGGTGAACGGGTCAGGAAGGGCTCGCGCGCCCAGCGTCGCGCCGCGGTGGCCGAGGTTCTCGAGCGCGTCGGACTGCCCGCGGACATCGCCACCGCCCGTGCCGGTCAACTCTCGGGCGGTCAGCGCCAGCGCGTCGCGCTCGCAAGGGCCACCGTGATCCCGCCCTCGGTGCTGCTGTGCGACGAGCCGACCAGCGCACTGGATGTCTCGCTCGCCGCGTCGGTGCTCAATCTGATCGGCGACCTGCGCCGCTCGTTGAACATGTCGGTGCTGTTCGTCACCCACGATCTCGCGGTGGCGCGCGTGGTCGCCGACCGTATCGCGGTGATGTACCTGGGCCGCATCGTCGAGGTCGGCCACGCCGACGAGGTGATCAGCCGTCCGGCCCATCCCTACACCCAGGCGCTGGTCGCTTCGATACCTGATCTCGGCCGCGAATTGCGTTCTCTGTCAGGCGAACCGGCGAGCCCCCTGGCGCCGCCGGATGGCTGTGCGTTCCATCCGCGTTGCCCGATCGCGATCGACGCGTGCGGTGACCCCGGTCTCGACGTCCGGCTCGAAGGCCGTCCCGGCAGCGCGCACCGCGTCGCCTGTATCGAAAGGCGGGCCCACTGATGGCCATGGCGGTGCCAGGTGTGACGACCGTCGGTTCGCGGCGGCAGCGCGGTTCACTGCGCCTCGTGCGCATGCCCGCGGCGACGCTGCCGCTGGTGAACTGGATCGGGTTCGCGTCGATCTTCGTCGTCACCGCGGTGGCGCTCGCGGTGCCGGTGCTGGCGCCGCACGACCCCTTGCTGCCGGTCAGCATGCCGCTGCAGGCGCCGGGCAGCAACGGGTTCCTGCTGGGCACCGACAGCATCGGCCGCGACATCCTGTCGCGGGTGCTCTACGGCGCTCGCTCCAGCTGGTTCGCCGCCCTGGTCGTCGTCGCCGTCGGATTGTTCATCGGCGGGCTGATCGGCCTGATCGCCGGCGCGACCGGTGGGTGGCTCGACACCGTGCTCATGCGCATCACCGACGCGTTCCTCTCGCTACCTGCCCCCGTCTTGGCGATCGCCGTGGTCGCCGCGCTCGGGCCGGGCTTCGTCCACACGCTGATCGCCGTGTCGATCGTGTGGTGGCCCTTCTACGCCCGACTCGTCCGCGGAGAGGTGGCCCGACTGGCGGCCCGCCCGCACGTGGAGGCCGCAAAACTGGCCGGGGTCAACCCGATTCGGCTGGCCATCCGGCACCTGCTGCCCGGCGCACTGCCGAACAGTCTGGTCGCCGCGAGCCTCGACATCGGCACGCTGATCCTGACGCTGGCGGCACTGTCCTTCCTCGGGCTCGGTCAGGCCGCGCCCGCCCCCGAACTCGGTGCCGACTCCGCGCGCAATCTGAGCTACTTCCTGCAGCAGTGGTGGATTCCGGTGATGCCCGGCCTGGCCGTGCTCGTCCTGGCTCTGGTGGGCAACATCGCAGGCGACTGCCTGCGCAACCTGATGAAGGACCGCGCATGAAGACGTTCGTGATGACGCGGGTCGCGGCGATGTTCGCGATCCTGGTCGCGCTGACCGGGGTGATGTTCCTGCTGCAGCACATCTCGCCGCTGGACCCGGTCAAGGCCCAGATGGGTGCCCAAGCCTCCGGTGCAGCCGTGGCGGCGCGCCGGGAGGAGCTGGGCCTCAACGATCCTGTGCTGGTGCAGTTCTGGCACTATCTGACCGGCGCCGCGACCGGTGACCTCGGTACGTCCTATCGGACCAGACATGGTGTCCTGTCGGATCTCGGCACGTTCTTCCCGGCCACGCTGGAACTGGCCATGTACGGTCTGGCCATCGCACTGGTGCTCGCCGTCCTGCTCGCATTCAGCACCACGCTGAAATGGCCGGGCGCGCAGGTGTTGCGGGCCGTCCTGTTCACCAGTGCCTCGGCACCGATGTTCCTGCTGGGCATCCTCGGCCTGCTCGTGTTCTACAAGACGCTCGGATGGGTGCCGGCCAACGGCCGTATCGCGCTGGCGGACGTACCCGACGGACCGACAGGTCTGCTGACGGTCGACGGGCTGCTGCACGGACGGTTCGACGTCGTCGGTGACGCGCTGCACCACCTCCTGTTGCCGGCCGTCGTCATCGCGCTCGGCCCCGCCGTGGCGATCGGACGTGTGCTGCGCAGCAGCCTGCTCGACGACATCGACAGCGACTACGCCCGGACGGCTCGCGCCAAAGGCCTGTCGGAGACCCAGATCATGGCCCGCCATGTGCTGCGCAACTGCGTCGGCGCCGCGCTGTCGATGACCGGATTGCAGATCGGACTGATGTTCTCCGGTGTGCTGGTGGTCGAGCAGGTGTTCGGCTGGCCGGGCATCGGCCAGTACATCGCCCAGAGCATCCCCGTCGCGGACTTTCCCGCCATCGCCGGCGTCACGCTCATGCTCGGCGCCCTCTACGTCGTCATCAACACGGCCGTGGACCTGCTCCAGGCCGCCGCAGACCCCCGCATCGCAGTCACAGGAGGATAGGTGCCGAAACAGCCACTGATCGTGGGCAACCCAGTGCTCGTCGTCGTCGACATGCAGGAGGCCGGTGGTATGCCCGCCGAGGAGGTGGGCATCGAACACATGCCCGGCTACGACGATCGCATCGCCCGCGCCCAACGCATGATCGACGCCGCCCGCGCGGCCGGCATCCCCATCGTGTTCTTCCAGGAGGTGCACCGCCCCAGCGGCATCGACTTCGGCCGGGAACTCGACGGTGTGGAAGGCGAGCACTGCGTGGAGGGCCGCCCCGGCACCCCGCTGCACCCCGCGCTGCTGCCCGAATTCAACGGGCCCAACCACGAATTCCACATCGTCAAGAGGCGCTACTCCGGGTTCATCGGCACGGAATTCGAGATCGTGCTCTCCGGACTGAAGGCCGACACGCTGATCCTCGTCGGTGGCCTCACCGACGTCTGCGTGCACTACACGTTCGCCGACGCCCACCAGCGCGACTTCTACGTGCGTGTGGTGACCGACTGTGTGGGCGGCTCGACGCAGTACCGGCACGACGCCGCGCTCGACGCGATGGAGTACCTGCAGACCGGTGCGATGCGCACCACCGAGGAGATCGTCGACGCCTTCAACGAGATCGGGGCGGCGACAAACGTTTTGGAAGGAGCGGCACGATGAGCCGACGTCTGAGGTTCGGCGCCGCCCTGGCTGCGGTGGTATTGACCCTGAGTGCCTGCGGCGGCTCGGATTCCGGGAGCAGCACGCCCAACGCGGCACCCACCGACAAGGTGCTGCACCTGTCGTTCCTGCAGGACATCGGCCAGCCGCCGGATCCCGACATCTACTACGCCGGCCAGGGTCTGCTGCTGACCACGAACACCTACGAAGGTCTGCTGCAGTACAAGGGCGGTACCGAGAAGCCCGAATTCGAGCCGCTGCTCGCCACCAAGTGGACCGTGTCGCCGGACAACCGGGTCTACACCTTCACGCTGCGCCAGGGAGTGAAGTTCCACGACGGGACACCGTTCACGTCTGCCGCGGTGAAAGCCTCGTTCGACCGGCGGGCCGCAGTCAACCAGGGGCCGGCGTACATGGTCTCCGACATCGAGTCGGTCACGACGCAGGGCGACTACGACGTGACCGTGACGCTCAAGGCGCCCAACTCGGCGTTCCTCGACTATCTCGCGTGTCCGTACGGCCCGAGGATGCTCAGTCCCGAAGGGCTGCAGAAGAATGCGGGCGCCGACAATGCGCAGGGCTACCTGACCAATCATGACCTGGGCACGGGCCCGTACACGCTGACGGCCGCCGAGGTCGGCTCGAAGTACGAGCTGACCGCGTTCGCCGACTATTGGGGCGCCAAGCCCTACTTCGAAAAGGTCGAGATGCCGGTCATCACCGACGTCTCGGCGCAGCAGCTGCAGTTCAACAACGGTCAGCTCGCCGCGATCCTGCACGACCTGCCGTCCTCGGCGGTGCAGTCGTACCTCGACAACAAGGCGTTCGCCAATTACTCGCTGCCGACCATGATGTCGAACTTCGTCTACATCAACCCCAAGAAGGGGATGATGACCGACGCGAAGAACCGCAACGCCGTCATGCAAGCCGTCGACGTCGACGAACTGGTGAAGCAGACCTACTTCGGCCGCGGCAAGAAAGCCGAGCAGATCTACCCGCCGAACGTCATGGAGGCGCAGTACGCCAAGCAGTCGGTGACCCACGATCCGTCGGTGCTCTCCGGCATCGCGGCGAGTCTGCCTGCCGACCAGAAGGCCGTCACCATCGGCTACGACTCGTCCAACCCGGACAACCAGCTGATCAGCAATCTGCTCCAGACCCAGCTGGCCGCAGCCGGTCTGACGGCCAAGGTGCAGGCGTACCCGACCTCGGAGATCTACGGCTGGATCGGCGGTGACGGGCAGGCGGCGCCGGAGATCATGACCTACCTCGGGTGGCCCGACGCACCGTCGCCCTACACCTGGGGCCACATCTCCTGGGATGCCGACGGCGGTCTGAACTTCTTCGGATGCTCCTCGCCGGGGATCGCCGATGCGCTGGCCAAGGGCCTGCCCACCGGGGCGGACGCCGACTTCTCCACCGCCGGTGAGGAAGCGGTGAAGACGGGCTGCTGGCTCAACGTCGCCGACGTCAACGACTTCATGGTGGCTCAGCCATGGCTCAAGGGCGTCGAAGCGGCGCACGTCGTGACCAATCCCAACTCGCTGCGCCTGGCTGCGTTGTCGGTCGGCTGATGGCGACGCTGGTGCGCCGCAGTGGCGTTCGGCGCATCGTGCTGCTGACGCTCGGATGGGAGGACCTGCCGAAGTCGGTGTCGGTGCACGGTGCACCCGACGACATCCGGTTGCGGGAACCGGTCCCCGGTGTGCTGCTGCAGACCGACGGCGGCTGGGTGCTGCTCGACACCGGCTTCAACACCGCGCTGATCCGGGATCCCCATCTGCGGCGCCGCTACTACCCGAGTGTCGAGTACCAGCCCATCCTGCCGGGGCCGGGCGAGCCGATCGAGGAGTCGTTGGCCGACATCGGAATCGACGTCGACGACATCCGGGTGGTGGCGGTGTCGCACCTGCACACCGATCACGCCGGCGGGCTGAAGCTGTTCGCCGGCAAGGTGCCGGTGCACGCCCAGCGGCGTGAAGTGGCGTACGGGTTGGCCAATCATCCAGAGCCCGAGCGGCACGCCATCTTCCGTGTGGACTTCGATGACCCGTCGATCGACTGGCAGCTCGCCGACGGAGAAGCCGACATCGCCCCCGGGATCACCGCGGTACCCACCTACGGACACACCCCGGGTCATCAGAGCTTCGTCGTCGAACTGGACGAGTCGGTCGGCGGGGGCGGCTACGTCTTCGCCTTCGACGCGGCCGACCTGACCGAGAACATCGACCACGAATTGGCCATCGGGGGTTTCATCGACGTCGATCCCGCCGACACGGTGGAACCGATCAGACGGCTCAAGAGACTGGCCGAGGAGAAGGGTTATCCGCTGATCCCCGGCCATGATCCACACGTCTGGCCGGAGATGACACAGCACTTCCACGAACGGTTCGCGCGGTGATCGATCTGGTGCTCCGGGCCGACCGGGCGTTGATCGACGGCGGCGTCCGCCCGGCAGCGGTGGCCGTCGTGCGTGGGGTCGTCGTCGACGTCGGGCCCCGCGACGCTGCCTACGACGCCCGCGCCGAGGTGACGGTACCGGCCGGCGCCGTGCTGCTGCCGGGGTTCGTCGACAGCCATGTCCACGTCAGCGACCCCGGCCCCGACTGGGAAGGCTTCGCCAGCGCGACCGAGGCCGCCGCCCGCGGCGGCATCACGACGCTGGTCGACATGCCGCTGGATTCGTTGCCGGTGACCACGACCGTCGCCGCGTTGGACGCGAAAAAAGCTGTGGCACAGGGTCGGTGCCGCGTTGCGGTCGGATACTGGGGCGGCGTGGTCCCGGAGAACATCGGCGCGTTGCAGCCACTGGCGAACGCCGGCGTGCGTGGCTTCAAGTGTTTCCTCGCCGACTCCGGCAACCCCCACTTCGGTCATCTCACACCCCAGGAGTTCGCCGCCGCCGCCCGCGAGATCGCCGACCTCGGATCGGTGTTGCTGGTGCACGCGGAGGATCACGATGTCCTCACCCGGAGCGCACCGCCGTCGGGACGGTCCTACCAGTCGTTCCTGGCGTCCCGTCCGGCAGCCGCCGAGGTCGACGCGGTCGCCCTGGCGGTCGAGGTGGCGCGCGACACCGGAGCCCGCGTCCACATCGTCCATGTGTCGAGCGCCGAGGCGGTGCAGGTCCTGGCCGCTGCCAGCGCGGACGGCGTGACCGTGACGGCCGAGACATGCCCGCACTATCTGACGTTCACCACCGACGACGTCCCGGTCGGCGGTACACAGTTCGCGGCCTGCCCGCCGATCCGGTCCGAGGACGATCGGGACGCGCTGTGGGCGGGCCTGGCCGACGGAGTCCTCGACATGGTGGTCTCGGACCACTCACCCTGCGCGCCGGATCTCAAGGGCGCCGGCGACTTCGGTGTCGCATTCGGAGGGATCAGCTCACTGCAGGTGAGCCCTCGCGCCGTCTGGACACAGGCCGCGTCACGGGGTTTCGGTGTGGCTGAGCTGAGCCGGTGGATGTCGGAGCGCCCGGCGCGGCTGGCGGGATGGACGGACCGTGGTCGCATCGCGGTCGGCGCCCGGGCGGACCTGTGTGAGTTCGATCCCGATGCGACCGAACAGGTGGTAGCAGCGCACCTGCGGCACCGGCACGCACTGACCCCCTACGACGGGATGGTGCTGCGCGGTCGTGTCCATCGAACGTGGGTGGAGGGCAGGACTGTCTACGAGGCGCTCGAGGTGGCGGCGTGAGACTGCTCGTCCTGAACCCCAACACGTCGGCGTCGATGGGCGCTGAGATCGCATCGTCTGCGGTCGCCGCCGCTGCTCCGGACACCGAGATCATCTGTCGCAGTGCGCCGTTCGGGTCGGTCGCCATCGACTCCGCGGGGGAGAGCTATGTGTCGGCCGTCGCGGTGATGGACATCGTCGCGACCCTGCAGGCGGCGGGGGAGTTCGACTTCGACGCCGTCGTACTCGCAGGATTCGGCGAGCACGGCCGCGACGCCCTGGCCGAGATGCTCACGGTCCCGGTGTTCGACATCGCCGAGTGCGCGGCCCACGTGGCCCACCTGATCGGGCGCCGGTTCTCGGTCATCACGACGTTGGCCAGATCGATCGCGCCGATCCAGGATCGGCTGCTGCTGGCCGGTCTGGACGCGCACTGCGCCTCCGTGCGGGCCTGCGGTCTGGGCACCGCGGAGGTGGACGCCGACCCCGAGGGCGCGGTCCGGGCCATTGTCGCCGAGGCGGTGCGCGCCGTCGCCGAGGACGGCGCCGACGTGATCTGTCTCGGCTGTGCGGGCATGGCGGGCGTGACCGCGGCGATCGCCGAGGACGTCGGAGTGCCCGCCGTCGACGGTGTCGCCGCGGCCGTCGCGCTGGCCCAGGCGGTCGTCGGGCTGGGGCTCTCGACCAGTAAAGCCGGCGTGTACGCGACCGGGCCGGCCAACGCGCGCAGCCACTGGCCGTTGTCGGCGGCGCTGGGGCTTGGCTCGTGACCGGGCAGCACGGGATCGACCTCGCCTCGCGGATTCTTGGCGGACGTGTGGTCGCTGCCAGCGACGAATCGTTCGGTGTCAAAGAACGTCTAGTCGACCCGGCCGAACCGGCGTTCGTGCCCGGCACCTACGACCTGCGCGGTGAGGTGGTGGACGGGTGGGAGACCCGTCGCCACGCCGGGCCCGGGGGCGACTGGGTCATCATCCGCCTCGGCGCGCCGGGCGTGCTGCGCGCCGTCGACGTCGACACCCGGTTCTTCTCGGGCAACCACCCGACCGCGTGCCGCGTGGACGCCTGCGTGCTCGGCGTCGCCGACGACGCGTGCGCACCTACCGTGAACTGGGTTTCGCTCACGGAATGGACTGCGCTGAAACCGGATTCGCCCAACATGCTGACCGTGGCCGACCACCGACGGTGGACGCACGTGCGGCTGCGCCTCGCCTCCGACGGCGGGGTGGCCCGCGTTCGTGTCTACGGTGACGTCCTGCCCGATCCGGCAGACTTCTGCGATGTCAGCGTCGAAGTCTCGGGGCTCGAACAGGGCGGTCGCGTCGAATGGTCAAGCGACAGCTTCTATTCCGATGCCTGCGCGCTCATCCGGCCGGACCGACCGCGGACCATGGGGGACGGTTGGGAGACCCGCAGGCGTCGCGACGTCGGACCCGAGACCCACGACGCCGTCCTGATCTCGTTCGGGTTCCCGGCCGACCTTCGGCGGCTCGAGATCGACACCTCCTGGTTCGTGTTCAACGCCTCCCTCGAGGTGTCGGTGCTGGGCAGTCGCCATCGCCCCGACCACAACGGCTGGGCGAGGGTGCCGTTCGACGTCGCTGTGCTGGACCGGACCCCGCTGGCACCGGACACCCGGCACCGGTTCACCGTCGCCGTCGACGACGTCTGTGCACTGCGGGTGCAGGCCTATCCGGACGGCGGGATCGCCCGCATCAGGGCGATCGGCACACCGACACCAGCAGGTATGCAACGCCTTCGGACGCGCTGGGACGAGGCCCGATGACCGAGGTGTCGGTGGGCGAGCACATCGGACTGTGGCGGCGCGTGCTGCTGATACCGGCCGAGGGGCCGCCGGACACGTCCACCGACGTGCTGTGGCTGCAAGGGCCGACCGGCTATGTCGACACCCGCGGCTTCGCCGGCGTCCTCTCTGCGACAGACGACGTGTTCCACTGGCGCCGCGACGTCGACTCCGAGCCGACCGACATCCCCGATGCGGGTCGGATGCATTGGGACGGAACAACACTCGTCGAAACCGGCGTCCACGAGAACTACACCGAACACTGGGTGCGCGAAGACGGTCCCGTCGAACCCGCAGGTGCACTGTTCCTGTCGGCCGGTCCGCAGAGGGCCGTCCTGGTCCGCGTGGGTGAGCTGATCGGCTGGGCGACCGCCGCAGGCGCCCAGGTCATCCACGCAGACCAGACACGCGACTGGCGATGCCACGACGATCACATCGTCGTCGACGGAGTCCGCTGGACGATCACCGCACGAGAAGGAGTAACGACACCGTGAGCAGTGCTGGCAACGCTGGAATGTCCTTCACGTCGATACCGGTCATCGACATCAGCGGTCTGTACTCGGACGAGATCGCCGACCAGGAGCGGGTCGCGGAGGAGATCGGGGCCGCCGCCCGCGACATCGGCTTCTTCTACATCAGCGGATCGGGCATCGACGAGGCATTGTTCGACCACCTGCTGGCGGCCACGAAAGAGTTCTTCGCTCTCCCCGTCGAGGAGAAGATGCGCAGCTACATCGGTCTGTCCCGATGCCACCGCGGGTACGTCCCCATCGGGGAGGAAGGTGTCGAAACCGGTGTCGGCGACTACAAGGAGGCATTCGACACCGGCCTGGACCTCCCTGCCGACGACCCCGACCACCTGAGCGGGAACCCGATGCTCGGGCCGAACACCTGGCCCGCGGTACCCGGCTTCGCGGCCGCGGTGACGGCCTACTACGACGCCATCATGGCCGTCGGGCACCGGCTGCTCCGGGCGTTCGCGGTGGCGCTCGGGGAGGACCCGGACGTGTTCTCCAAACACGCCACCAAGCCCCCGAGTCAGCTACGCCTGGTCCACTACCCGTTCAATTCGCAGGCCAGTGACGCACCCGGGATCGGCGCGCACACCGACTACGAATGCTTCACGCTGCTCAAACCAACAGCGCCGGGGCTGGAAGTGCAGAACGGCGCCGGGGAGTGGATCGACGTGCCGCCGATCGAGGGCACGTACGTGGTCAACATCGGTGACCTGTTGGAGTTGTGGACCAACGGGGTGTTCGTGGCCACCAGCCATCGCGTCCGGCGCGTCGCCGAGGAGCGCTACTCCTTCCCCCTGTTCTTCAACGTCGACTACGACACCGTCGTCGCGCCGCTGCCGCAGTTCGCCGATGCCGGCGCGGCGCAACGCCCGGCGTTGCGCGCGGGCGAACATCTCTTCGCGCAGACCGCGCAGACCTTCGCGTATCTGCGCAGCCGCATCGAATCCGGTGAACTGGTTCTGCCCGACGGAGCGCTCGAACCCAATCAGTTCGGTCAGCAGTCACGTCATCGCGACCGGGTCAGTTGATCGGCGCGTTGACCAGCCGCAGGTCGGCCATGATGCCGCGGGCGGCGACGATGCCCTCGCCGGTCTGCCAGACCTCGTTGTTGACCGCGTAGACGCGGTTGTCGCGGGTGGCCGACAACTTCTTCCACGCATCGCTGTCCATCACCGCCGGCGCCCGATCGCGAGCCTCGGCGGTGGCGAACGAGACGTAGACGATGTCGCCGTCGGCGGCGGAGAAGTCGGGAGAGCCCGCGAGGTCGGTGTCGGTGATGCCCACCTCGACGTAGGGCTTGTCCGAGAAGCGTTGTGTGACAGGTCGATCCACTCCGACATCGGCGATGACACTGCCTGGGAAGTTGTCGGTGCCGAAAATGCGCATGGTGGTGTCGGTGAATTGCACGACCGAGGCCTGGAAGTGGGTGGCGTCGCTGTCGGAGCCCACCCGGTCGGCCTGGCGGTCGAAATCCTCGACAAGCCGGTTGGCGGCCTCGAGCCGACCCGTCGCGGCGCCGACCGCGCGCAGATCGTCCTTCCACGCCGTGCCCGGCGGACCGGTGAACACCGTCGGCGCGATCTGCGCGAGAGCTGGGTGCTCGGAGGGGGTGAGCCCCACCGAGCCGAGGATCAGGTCGGGTCGGGCACCGCGCACGGCGTCGAGGTCCGGATCGGTCCGGCTCCCGGCCGCAGGCAGCTCGTGGATCGCGGTACCGAGGTAGGACGGTTGATCGGGAGAGCCGTCGGGCAGCGCGGCAGCGACGACGCGGGACTGCAGGCCTAGCGCGCACAGCGCGTCGAGTTGGTCGCCGGCGAGCGCGACGATGCGCTGCGGGTCGGCCACCACCGTCGTGGTGTCGGGGATCGGGGGAGTGATGGCGTGCCCGGTGGCATTGCGCACCTCCCGCTCGGGCGGACCGTCGTCGAGAGGTGCGGGCTCCGGTGCACAGGATTCGTCCGGTCGCCGGTCGTTGCCCAGGACGCCTGCGCTCGCGATGCGGGTGGTGCTGGTGACGATCGACGTCGGAGGGGCCGCGGGTCCCGTCGCCTGGTCCGATTGACCGCATCCGGACAGCAGGGCCGCCAGTACGGTGCCGAGTGCGATCACGGGCACGCGCTGAGCGCCGGAACGGCTGGTCCACGCTGCTGCCAGCGACACGGCCATCGACACGACGCAGACGGTAACACCGGCCTCTCCGCCGGGGCTCCCGATGCTGGTCACGCGGGTCGGCGAGGCAGGTGCTGACGTGATTACGACAGTTTGTAGGACCACCCCGACTTCTGTCGGGTTCGGGGGTTAGGATTGCGGTCGAACTTCACCGGGAAAGCGTGTCGGCAAGCCTGTGCCATCCCGGTGCGTCAGGAAGGTTGGAGGACCAATTGGTAGCCGAAGCGCCCCCAATCGGAGAACTCGAGGCACGGCGTCCTTTCCCGTCGCGCATCGGGCCCAAAGGCAACCTGATCTACAAGCTGATCACGACCACCGATCACAAGCTGATCGGCATCATGTACTGCGTCGCGTGCTTCGCGTTCTTCCTCATCGGTGGGTTGATGGCGCTGTTCATCCGCACCGAGCTCGCGGTGCCGGGTCTGCAGTTCCTGTCCAACGAGCAGTACAACCAGTTGTTCACCATGCACGGCACGGTGATGCTGCTGTTCTACGCGACCCCGATCGTGTTCGGGTTCGCCAACCTGGTGCTGCCGCTGCAGATCGGCGCCCCTGACGTCGCCTTCCCGCGGCTGAACGCGTTCTCGTTCTGGCTGTTCCTCTTCGGCGCCATGATCGCGATCGCCGGCTTCATCACCCCGGGTGGCGCTGCCGACTTCGGCTGGACGGCGTACTCACCGCTGACCGACTCGATCCACTCGCCCGGCGCGGGTGGCGACCTGTGGATCATGGGTCTGGCCGTCGGCGGTCTGGGCACCATCCTCGGTGCCGTCAACATGATCACCACGGTCGTGTGCATGCGCGCCCCGGGCATGACGATGTTCCGGATGCCGATCTTCACCTGGAACATCCTGGTGACGTCGATCCTGGTGCTGCTGGCGTTCCCGCTGCTGACCGCGGCTCTGTTCGGCCTCGCCGCCGACCGGCACCTCGGCGCCCACGTCTACGACCCCGCCAACGGCGGTGTGCTGCTGTGGCAACACCTGTTCTGGTTCTTCGGCCATCCCGAGGTGTACATCATCGCGCTGCCGTTCTTCGGCATCGTCAGTGAGATCTTCCCGGTGTTCTCCCGCAAGCCGATCTTCGGCTACACCACGCTGATCTACGCCACGCTCGGTATCGCCGCGCTGTCGGTGGCGGTGTGGGCGCACCACATGTACGCGACCGGCGCGGTGCTGCTCCCGTTCTTCTCGTTCATGACGTTCCTGATCGCCGTCCCCACGGGCATCAAGTTCTTCAACTGGATCGGCACCATGTGGAAGGGGCAGCTGACCTTCGAGACACCGATGCTGTTCTCGGTCGGGTTCATCGTCACGTTCCTGCTCGGTGGTCTCTCGGGTGTGCTGCTGGCCAGCCCGCCGCTGGACTTCCACGTCACCGACAGCTACTTCGTGATCGCGCACTTCCACTACGTGCTCTTCGGCACCATCGTGTTCGCGACGTACGCCGGCATCTACTTCTGGTTCCCGAAGATGACGGGCCGACTGCTCGACGAGCGGCTGGGCAAGGTGCACTTCTGGCTGACGTTCATCGGCTTCCACACCACGTTCCTGGTCCAGCACTGGCTCGGTGACGAGGGCATGCCTCGCCGCTACGCCGACTACCTGCCCAGCGACGGGTTCACCACGCTGAACATCGTGTCGACCATCGGTGCGTTCATTCTCGGCCTGTCGACGCTGCCGTTCCTGTGGAACATCTTCAAGAGCTGGCGCTACGGCGAGCCGGTGATGGTCGATGACCCCTGGGGCTACGGCAACTCCCTGGAGTGGGCCACCAGCTGCCCGCCGCCGCGGCACAACTTCACCGAGCTGCCCCGCATCCGGTCCGAGCGGCCCGCGTTCGAGCTGCACTACCCCCACATGGTGGAGCGCATGCGGCGTGAGGCCCACGTCGGGCGCGCGCACGGACCCGAGGACGGCGACGTGACGCGGATCGACGGCGTCGAGGTGCGCAGCTGATCCCGCGCGCTCGGGTTCTGCGGGGGTGGTGACCACGTCGAAGGTGTCGGTTCTCATCACCGTCACCGGTCGAGACAAACCGGGTGTCACGTCGGCGCTCTTCGAAGTGCTCTCCGCGCATGACGTCGAGCTCCTCAATGTCGAGCAGGTCGTGGTCCGCGGTCGTCTGACGCTCGCTGTCCTGGTGGCGGGACCGGCAGACGTGGCGGGTGGCACCACGTTGCGTGACGAGGTGCAGTCGGCGATCTGGGACGTCGGACTCGACGTGACGATCGAGGGCAGTGACGGTCTTCCCGTTCTGCGTCAGCCCTCCACCCACACCATCGTGGTGCTGGGCAGACCCATCACCGCCGGTGCCTTCGGTGTGGTGGCCCGAGAGGCCGCTGCGCTGGGAGTCAACATCGACACCATTCGTGGTGTCTCCGACTATCCCGTCACCGGGCTGGAGATGCGGGTGTCGGTGCCGGCGGGTACCTACCGGTCACTGCAGACGGTCCTGGCCACCGTCAGTGCCGAGCAAGCCGTCGACATCGCGGTCGAGGATTACAGCCTCTCTCGCCGGGCCAAGCGGCTGATCGTCTTCGACGTCGATTCCACGCTGATCCAGGGTGAGGTGATCGAGATGCTGGCGGCGCGCGCCGGCGTCGAGGGCAAGGTCGCCCAGATCACCGAGGCCGCGATGCGCGGTGAACTGGACTTCGAGGAGTCACTGCGCGAACGGGTCGCGACACTGGCCGGGTTGCCCGCGCGGGTCGTCGACGAGGTGGCCGAGCAGATCGAGCTCACCCCCGGTGCCCGGACGACGCTGCGCACGCTACGGCGGCTCGGCTATCACTGTGGCGTCGTCTCCGGCGGTTTCCGGCAGGTCATCGAACCGCTCGCCGAAGACCTGATGCTCGATTTCGTGGCCGCCAACCACCTCGAGATCGTCGACGGCATGCTGACCGGGCGCGTGACGGGCACGGTGGTGGATCGCCCCGGCAAAGCAAAGGCATTGCGGGACTTCGCCGCTGCGTTCGGCGTTCCGATGGAGCAGACGGTTGCGGTCGGCGACGGCGCCAACGACATCGACATGCTCACCGCGGCCGGGCTGGGCGTGGCCTTCAACGCCAAACCCGCTCTGCGCGAGGTCGCGGACGCCTCGCTGAGCCACCCCTACCTCGATACGGTGCTCTTCATCCTCGGCATCACCCGAGGGGAGATCGAGGCCGCCGACGCGCTCGACGGGATGGTGCGCCGGGTCGACATCCCGGACTGATCACACGATGACGGCGGCTGGTTCGGCGGGTGCCGTCCCGGTCACCGTTCGCCAGGCCCGAGCCAGCAGCGTGATGGATTCGATGAGCTGATCGTCGGGCAACGTATAGGGCACGCGGATGAACCGCTCGAGCGTACCGTCCACCCCGAAGCGGGGGCCGGGCGGAATCTCCAGACCCATTCGCGACGCCGCCGCGGACAACGCCGAACTCATCGGCGCGGGCAACCGCACCCACAGCGACATCCCGCCCGTTCCGGGTGCGGGGCGCCAGTCGGGCAGATGCTCGCGCATCAGGTCGAGCAGCAGCGCCCGCCGGGTCCGCAGGATCTCCCGCCGTTCCGGCAGCACGTCGCTCTCCGCGGCCAAAAGCCTTGCCGCAGCGAGCTGTTCGAAGACCGGGGTACCCATGTCGACCGCTGGTCGCAACGCCGCCACGGTCGCGAGCGTGGTTCGCTCCGCGCGGATCCAGCCGATCCGTAGCCCACCCCAGAACGACTTCGACATCGATCCGACCGTCAGCACCAGATCCCGGCCCGCGGTCAGCGACGCGGCGAACGGGGGTGGTACCTGCTCGTCGAGCCACATGTCGGTGATGGTCTCGTCGATGATCGTGCGGGTGCGGGTATCGGCGATGATCTGCGCGAGCCGGCGCCTGCCGGCGGGCGGCAACGTCAACCCGGTGGGGTTGTGGTTGTCGGGGATGAGATAGGCCAGGCTCGGCACCAGCTGCCGGATCGCCGCGTCCACGGCGTCGAGCTCCCATCCCGTGGATGTCATCGCCACGGGCACCGGCCGCACGCCGCGGGTGGCCATCGCCGCGAGTCCACCGTGATACGTCGGCTGTTCGACGAGCACGCGATCGTCGGGCTGGGTGTAGGTGGCCAGGATCAGGCCGATCGCGTGCAGCGCGCCGGTGGTCACCATGATCTCGTCCGGATCGGTGGGAAGTCCTCTGGCGCAATATCTTTCGGCGATGGCCTCGCGTAGTGCCGGCACTCCACGCAGTTCGATGCCGATGTCGCGCAGATGCGGCGTGACCAGCTCTGCCGCGTCGGCATAGGCCTGCGACACCACCGCGGCAGGAGCGGCGAGCGTCGCGGCGGCCAGGTTGGCGGTCGGAATGGTCAACGAGGGTGCCGACGGGGACACGGGCAGCGCGGTCGTGCTGCGGGCACCCTGCCTGGCGTTGAGATACCCGTCCTCGCGCAGCTGGGTGTACGCCGCGGTCACCGTGGTGCGGGAGACGTGCAATGCCTCGGCCAGCGCGCGCTCGCTGGGCAGTCGCGCCCCGATCGGGATACGACCGTCCACGATCAGCAGCCGAATCGCATCGGACAGGCCGTGGTAGGCCGGCCCGGTGCGACTGGACGTGCGCCAGTTGCCCAGTTCCCGGCTCAGCAGATCCACATCCAGGGATCTGGCAGTCATTGACGCAGTCATTGAGGCCAGTATTGCCCAACTGGCTATTGATGAGCAAGCCAGTCCAGCCAGATGATGGCGATATGACGCACTGGATATCTCGACTGGCCCTCCGGCTGGCTGACCTGTACTACCTCCCGTCTGTCGGCGGAACGCTCGACGAGCGCGACTCCGACGCCCGCCGCATGCGTACCGAGCTCGACGCGATCCGCATGCACTTCCCCGACCACGCGTGAGGTCCGCAGTCGGTAGGGGAGCCGTGCGTGGCGCCGTTCTGCTCGCCGGGCTCACCGGCTACGGCACGTCCATGGCGATGATGGTGCGCGCCGGCCTCGGGCTGGACCCCTGGGACGTCTTCCACCAGGGGCTGGCACTGCGCACCGGAATGACGATCGGCACGGCCTCGGCGGTCGTCGGGGTGGCAGTGCTCCTGGCCTGGATCCCGCTGCGCAACCGACCCGGAATCGGCACCGTCGCCAACGTCGTCGTCATCGCCGTCACCGTCGACGGTGCGCTGACCCTCATCACGGCGCCGCAGTCCCTGCCGGCCCGCGCCGCGCTGATGGTGGGCGCCGTGGTCCTCAACGCACTGAGCACGGTCCTCTACATCGGCGCGGGGCTCGGGCCCGGACCGCGGGACGGACTGATGACGGGACTGGTGGGCGCCACCGGTCGCTCGGTTCGTCTGGTCCGCACCACGATCGAGGTCACCGTGCTGGCACTCGGGTGGCTCCTCGGCGGCACCGTCGGCATCGGAACGCTGGCGTACGCCTTCGGGATCGGGCCGCTGGTGCAGCTGTTCGTCCGGCTGACCCCGCCGCGCCTCCTCGCGGTCAGCGGATGGGCGCAGGTCCGTCGACCTGTCACCGCGGGCGAGGCGGGCCCACTCGTCGAGTCAGGCGTCGCTCACAGGTCACACCGCGAGGGCTGACTACGATGAGCGGGTGCCAGCCGACCCCGGTGATGAAGAACCAGTAGCCGACGAAGACCTGCTCATCGACTTCGCGAAGGTCACGCTGCGGCGCAACGGGCGTCTGCTGGTCGGGCCCATCACCTGGTCGGTGGAGCTCGACGAACGGTGGGTGATCGTCGGACCGAACGGAGCCGGCAAGACGTCGCTGCTGCGCATCGCCGCCGCCATGGAACACCCGTCGTCGGGCACCGCCTTCATCCTCGGTGAGCGACTGGGCCGGGTCGACATGTCGGAGCTGCGGGCCCGCATCGGGCTGAGCAGCGCCTCTCTCGCCCAACGGGTTCCCGACGACGAGATCGTGCGTGACCTCGTGGTGTCGGCGGGCTACGCGGTGCTCGGCCGGTGGCGGGAGCGCTACGACGACGTCGACTACGCCCAGGCTCTCGACATGCTCGAAAGCGTCGGCGGCGAGCATCTGGCCGACCGCACCTACGGCACGCTGTCCGAAGGCGAGCGGAAACGGGTGCTTATCGCGCGCGCTCTGATGACCGACCCCGAGCTCCTGCTACTCGACGAGCCCGCCGCGGGGCTGGACCTCGGCGGCCGTGAGGAACTCGTGGCCCGCCTCAGTGATCTCGCACTCGACCCGGACGCGCCGGCGATGGTGCTGGTCACCCACCATGTCGAGGAGATCCCGCCCGGCTTCTCACACTGCCTGATCCTGTCCGAGGGCTCGGTCGTCGCCGCCGGCCTGCTCAGCGATGTGCTCACCGCAGACAATCTGTCCGCCGCCTTCGGTCAGTCGATCGCCCTGGATCTGATCGACGGCCGCTACTTCGCGCGCCGCGCGCGCACCCGAGCCGCCCACAGGAGGCGTTCATGACGTCCGACGATCCGCTGGTTCCGCGCCCCGCGGCGACCGTGATGCTGCTGCGCGACAAGGCCCATGGGACGGCCGAAGAAATCGAAATCTTCCTGATGCGCCGGCACGCGGCGATGGAGTTCGTCGCCGGGGTGATGGTGTTTCCCGGCGGCGGGGTCGACGACCGCGATCGCCACGCGGACATCGCCTGGCACGGCCCCGAGCCGCGCTGGTGGGCAGAGCGGCTCGGTGTGGACAGCGAACTCGCCGAGGCGCTGGTGTGTGCCGCCGCGCGGGAGACGTTCGAAGAGTCCGGAGTGCTGTTCGCGGGCTCTGCTGACGATCCCGACCTGCTGGTCGACGACGCGTCGGTCTACCGCGAACAGCGTGCCGCGCTGGAGAGCAAGCAGTTGTCGTTCGGTGAGTTCCTGCGCGCCGAGAAGCTCGTATTGCGGTCGGATCTGCTGAGGCCCTGGGCCAACTGGGTGACTCCGAAGGAAGAGCGCACCCGCCGCTACGACACGTACTTCTTCGTCGGCGCACTGCCGCAGGGGCAGCGCGCCGACGGCGACAACACCGAAACCGACAAGGCCGGCTGGGTGACCCCTGAGGCTGCGCTCGACGACTTCGCCGAGGGCCGCAGCTTCCTGCTCCCGCCGACCTGGACACAGCTCGACGCGCTGGCCGGCCGCACGGTGGCCGAGGTGCTCGCCGTCGAGCGGCAGATCGTCGCGATCGAGCCGTCGCTGTCGGCGAAGCCGGGCGGCAACTGGGAGATCGAATTCTTCAACAGCGAGCGCTACAACGCCGCCCGCAATCGCCGCGCCCCGCAAGGCCACACTGACCGCGCCTCGCAGCCGTGAGCGAGTTCGTCAGCGTCCACACCAGCCGCGACCAGGCCTCCGACGAGCCCCGGATCGCCACACTCTTGCTGTCGCGGCCGCCGACGAACGCGCTGACCCGCCAGGTCTGCCGGGAAATCGTCGAGGCCGCCGAGGACCTGGGGCAGCGGCAGGATCTCGCCGCGATCATCGTGTTCGGCGGCCACGAGATCTTCTCCGCCGGCGAGGACATGCCCGAACTGCAGACCCTGGACACCGACGAGGCCGCGGCGGCCGCGCAGCTGTGCCGGACGGCCGTCGAGGCGCTCGCCGCGGTGCCCCGCCCGACGATCGCCGCCGTCACCGGCTACGCCCTGGGAGCAGGACTGGCCCTTGCGCTGGCCGCCGACTGGCGCGTCAGCGGCGACAACGCGAAGTTCGGGGCGACCGAGATCCTGGCCGGGATGGCGCCCGTCGGTGGCGGCGCGACGCGCCTGGCCGCCGCTGTCGGCCCCAGCAAGGCTCGAGACCTGGTGTTCACGGGGCGCTTCGTGGACGCGCGGGAGGCACTCGCACTCGGTCTGGTCGACGAACTGGTCGCGCCGGACGGCGTCTACGACGCCGCGCTGACCCGGGCGCGCCGCTTCCTCGACTATCCCCCCGACGTGCTCGCTGCGGCCAAGGCCGCCTTCGACCGGCCGTGACCGGCGCTGCCGCCGGAGCGTTAGGCTGCCCTGCATGACGACAACGAACGACGCCGGCACTGGCCCCGATGTCGCCGTCCCGGCTCCGAACCCGCGAGCGACCAAAGAGCAGGTCGAAGCCGCGATGCAGGACACCAAGCTCGCCCAGGTGCTCTACCACGACTGGGAGGCCGAGACCTACGACGAGAAGTGGTCGATCTCCTACGACCAGCGCTGCGTCGATTACGCCCGCGGCCGATTCGACGCCGCGGTGCCCGAGCAGGTGCAGCGGGAGCTGCCCTATGACCGCGCGTTGGAGCTGGGCTGCGGTACGGGGTTCTTCCTGCTCAACCTGATCCAGGCCGGGGTCGCGCGGCGCGGCTCGGTCACCGACCTGTCGCCGGGCATGGTGAAGGTGGCCACCCGCAACGGCCAGTCCCTCGGGCTGGACATCGACGGCCGGGTCGCCGACGCCGAGGGCATCCCGTACCCGGACGACACATTCGACCTGGTCGTCGGCCACGCCGTGCTGCACCACATCCCCGACGTGGAGCTGTCCCTGCGCGAGGTCGTGCGGGTCCTCAAGCCCGGCGGTCGCTTCGTGTTCGCCGGTGAGCCGACCACGGTGGGCAACCGTTACGCCCGCGAGCTGTCGACGCTGACCTGGCGGATCGCCACCAACGTCACCAAGCTCCCGATGCTCTCGGACTGGCGCCGGCCGCAGACCGAACTCGACGAGTCGTCGCGGGCCGCGGCGCTCGAGGCGGTGGTCGACCTCCACACCTTCGATCCGGCCGACCTCGAGCGGATGGCAACCAACGCCGGTGCCGTCGACGTGCGCACGGCCAGCGAAGAATTCACCGCAGCGATGCTCGGCTGGCCCATCCGGACGTTCGAGGCTGCGGTGCCTCCCGGCCGCCTCGGTTGGGGCTGGGCGAGATTCGCGTTCAGCAGCTGGACGACGCTGTCGTGGGTGGACTCGAATGTGTGGCGACGGGTCGTGCCGAAGGGCTGGTTCTACAACGTCATGGTGACGGGGGTCAAGCCGGGCGGCCCGTCGTCGTAGCGTTCGGCCTCGACGATGTGCGCTTCCTGCGCAGCGAATCCGGGCGGCAGGCGCTCAGCGAGGTCGGTCGCCTCGAGCTGAGTGCCGCGACGCTGGTCGCCGACGTGGCAACAGCGCGAACACGGTTCGGTGAGCGAGCCGCGGTGCTGGTCGAGACGGTGGCGCTGCGCCGCAGGGCTGCAGCCAAGTTCGACGACGCCGCACAATGGCTATTCACCGACGAGGCGCTGCAGCAGGCCACCGCGGCGCCGGTCGCGGCGCACCGGGCGCAGCGTCTCGCAGGCATGGCGGTGCACGACCTCACCTGCTCGATCGGTTCCGAGCTTGTGGCGCTTGATGATTCGGCCGCGTTCGTGATGGGCAGTGATCTCGATCCGGTGCGGTTGGCGATGGCCAGGCACAACGTCGGCGACCAGGTTGCGCTCTGCCGCGCCGATGCGTTGCATCCGGTCAGCAAGGACGCGGTGGTGCTGGCCGACCCGGCGCGCCGGAGCGGGTCCACGCGCCGCTTCGACCCCCGTGCCTACCAGCCGCCTCTCGGAGACCTGTTCGCCGCGCTCGCTTCCCGTGACCACGCCGTGAAGTGCGCTCCCGGAATCGATTTCGCGGTGGTCGAGGACATGGGTTTCCGCGGCGAGATCGAAGTGACCTCGCTTGCCGGCAGCGTGCGGGAGGCATGCCTGTGGTCACCGGGCCTGGCGGACACCGGGGTGCGCCGGCGGGCGACGATGCTCGACACAGGGGAGCAGGTCGTCGACACCGACCCCGACGACTGCGGCGTCGCACCGGCCGGCCGCTGGCTCGTCGACCCGGACGGGGCCGTGGTGCGCGCCGGGCTGGTGCGTCACTACGCGGCGCGGCACGGACTGTGGCAGATCGACCCCGACATCGCCTACCTGTCCGGAGACCGGCTTCCGGACGGGGTGCGCGGATTCGAGGTGCTCGAGCAGCTCGGCTACAGCGAACGCCACCTGCGCCAGGCGCTTTCGGGACGCGCGGTGGGAGCGGTCGAGATCCTGATCCGCGGTGTCGACGTCGATCCCGACGCGTTGCGCAGGCGACTGCGACTGCGCGGTGACCAGCAGGCGTCGGTCGTCATCACCCGCATCGGTTCCGGGGCGGCAAGCCGGGCAACGGCATTCATATGTCGTCCGTCACGCTGAGCGCTCACGTACCCTGGCGGTGATTCCCCAGTGATGTTCCGATGCGCCCGACAGAGTGCGGCGCCGACGATGAGGATGCTGTTGACGATGCGCGTGATCGCCGCCGCCCTGCTGGCCGCCGGTGTGCTCGCCGGCGCGGTCGCGACCCCGGCCGCCGCCGCGGAGCCGGCGTGCGCCGATCTCGGCGGCACGGTCGACACGGCGCAGGTGTGCACCGTGCACATCGAGAACCCCACCTACACCGTGGACTTCACGTTTCCCGCCGACTACCCCGACCAACAGGCCCTGATCGGCTACCTGACCCAGACCAGGGACGGCTTCGTCAACGTGGCGGAGATGCCCGGCTCGTGGAACCTGCCCTACGTTCTCGACGGCAAGGGCACCGGGTACCGCAGCGGTCCCGACGACGGCGGGACCCGCAGCGTCGTGTTCGAGGTGTACGAGAACGTCGGCGGCGCCCACCCGCAGACCTGGTACAAATCGTTCAACTGGGACGTCGCCAAGAAGGCGCCGATCAGCTTCGCGTCGCTGTTCAAGCCGGACACCCGGCCGCTGGACGTGATCTTCCCGATCGTGCAGTCCGAGGTCTCCCGTCAACTGGGCGTCGATTCTCCGATCACCGCGACCGACGGGCTCGACCCCGCCAAGTACTCGGAGTTCGCCCTGACCGATGACTCGATCATCTTCTTCTTCGGTCAAGGAGAGGTCATGGCCGGCGCTGGCGGGGCGTTGCAGGCCACGGTGCCGCGTTCGGCCGTCGCATCGATGCTGGCCTGAGCGGGGCGAGCATTACAGCGTCGCGCTGGATCGCTCATCGCGGCTGCGGACCGGATCGTAGTTCTCCCAGAACGTCGCACCGGTGATCCCGAGCTTCACCGGGTCGAACACCGGGTCGAGGCCCTGTTGCTTCTGCTTCTCGTAATCCCACAGCGCCTTGTAGGCCGGCTGCTGCAGCACGATGATGCCGAGGATGTTGAGCCATGCCATCAGGCCGACGCCGATGTCGCCGAGCACCCAGGCGTCCGACGCCGTGGACACCGCGCCCATCGTGACCGACACCAGGATCAACGCCTGGAGCAGCATCGTCGTGGTGGCGCCCAGCGAGCCGCGCACGAGCGGCACCTGCGCCGTGGCGAACCTGCCGAGCAGGAAACGCAGGTTGGTTTCCGCCATGTAGTAGTACGCGATGATCGTGGTGATGCAGAAGAAGGCCAGCGAGACGGCGATGAAACTGGAGCCCGCACCGTTCCACAGCGTGTCGAAACCGGCCTGGGCGAACGCAGGACCCACCTCCGCGTCCGGTGCCAGCACGGTGCCGCCCTCCCGGATCACCGCACCCGTCGCGCTCTCGCCCTCGAACACGCGGTAGGCGCCCGTGGACAGGATCAGGAAGCCGGTCGCCGAGCAGATGAACAGCGTGTCGATGTACACGGCGAAGGCCTGCACCAGACCCTGCTTGGCGGGATGGGACACCTCTGCTGCCGCGGCGGCATGCGGTCCGGTGCCCTGACCCGCCTCGTTGGAGTAGATGCCGCGCTTGACGCCCCACATGACCGCCGCACCGAGAATGGCGCCGAATGCGGAGTCGATGCCGAAAGCGCTAGAGAACACCAGGCTCAGCACGCCGGGAAGCTCACTGGCGTTGATCACCACGATGATCAGCGCCAGCACGATGTAGACCACCGCCATGAACGGCACCACGATCGATGCGAACGTGGCGATCCGTTTCACGCCGCCGATGATGACGAACGCCAGCACGATCACCGTTCCGACGGCGACCCACCACTTCGAGAATCCCCATGCCGAGTTCATCGCCGACGCCATCGAATTCGACTGCACGCTGGGTAGCAGCAGGCCCATCGCCAGGATGGTGACCGCGGCGAAGACGTAGCCGTACACCTTCATGGCCGGCCCGGCCGCGGTGTGCGCGAACGCCCGGCTGAAGTAGTAGGCCGGGCCGCCGCGGTATTCGCCGGTCAGCTTGTCACGGTCCTTGTAGATCTGGCCGAGTGTGCATTCGACGTAGGACGTGGACGCGCCGAGGAAGGCGACGAGCCACATCCAGAACATCGCCCCCGGGCCGCCGAAGGCGATGGCGGTGGCGACGCCGGCGATGTTGCCGGTGCCGACGCGTCCCGCCAGCGACATCGTCAGCGCCTGGAAGCTCGACACCCCCGACGGCGATTTGTCGCCCTTGACCATCAACCGGATCATCTCGGGGACCTGCCGGACCTGGACGAAGCGGGATCGGATCGAGAAGTACACCCCGGCGGCCAGGCACAGATAGACCAGTGCATTGCTCCAGACAAAGCCGTTGACAGTGCTCAGGAAGTCGGACATGCCGCAGTGGTCTCCCTCGATCGTGGGTTTTCGCGCCGACAGGTCGTCCCATTGTGTGCGATCGGGGGTTACCGTGCTGTGAAGTTGCTGTAAGAAACCTGAATGTCTGCAGGCGGCTAGGCGGGCGCGAAACCGTAGACCCGGCCGTCGCTGGTCGCGGTCACCACCCGACGGTCATGGCCGATCGACACCCCGACCGGCCAGCCCGTCGCGTTCGGCAACGGGTAGGAGTGCACGGTGTGCCCGTCACCCAGATCGAACACGGTCAGAGCCATCCCGTCGCCGTCGCGGGTGACGGTGTACCCGACGCCCGCGATGCTGCTCGTGGTGAGCGGCGCCGTGTCGTCGCGCCGCCACAGCCGCTCCGGCCCGTCGCCGGTGTCGCGGACGGCGGTCAGCTTCGCGCCGGGGCCACCACCGGCGAGGATCAGTCCCTCGGGCGACACCGAGGGCGGGGTCTGCGCCAGATAGTCGAGCGGCTGTGACCACTTCACCGAACCGTCCTCGGCGTTGATCGCCCACAACCGTTCATCGCGGCCGTTGACGTAGACGGTGTTGCCGTCCGGGGAGAACACCGGGCTGCCGAGCGGGCCGCGGCCGACGGCGTTGCTGGTCCACTCCTGGGTGATCAGCGGCGTCTGCCCGGGCCGGTAGCGCAGCCCCACCAGTTCAGGTGCCTCGGCACCCGGTTGCCACAGGGTCAGCACGATGGCGCCGGAGGACTCGGAGAAGGCCGGTGCGGCCGCCACGGGACATTCCGGTCCGCCGAGTCGGCAGTCTTGCAGACCCCGTTCGGAGTCGCGCGGATCCAAGCCTGCCACCAGGTCCAGCGAGCTGCCCGCGACCGTGCCCCGGTGTGCGTCGAACACCAGCACCTGGCCGAGGTGCGTGACCACCAGCAGATGGCCCGGGTCGAGGAATCGCATCGTGGTCGGCATGCCGATCACCGGCTGCCGCCAGCGAATCCACTGCGTCGGAGGGAACGACAGCACCGCGCCGGGCTGGCCGACGTACAGGTTGTCGAAGCCGTCGAAGAGAGGGCTCGAGAGGCCGCCACCCTGCCAGAGGCGGGTGCACCACCGTTGACGTGCGCGGTTGTTCGCCTCCCACACCATCAGCGAGCAGCCGCCGGCGGTCTGGGCGTTGACGGCGAGGTAGTTGCCCGAGCCCAGCGACACCTGCGCGGCGAGCTCACCCTTGACCGAACGCACCCACTCCAGCCGCAGCGAGTCGGCACCCGAGAGCGAGACGGAACTCCGGTTGGCGGCGTCGGCGTACTGGGCGGCCCAGCCCGATGCGGCGCGGGCCTCGACCCAGGAATCGGTGGTTCCGCAACCTGCCGCAGCGGCGGCGACGAGAACGGCGCTGGCCAGCACGATGATTCGCCGGAGCACGGGTTCCTTTCTGGTCGCGGGGGACACGAGCGGTGGACCGAGAGCCCCCGTGAGGGTAACCGCTTGCCCCCGGTGGGCAGGAGCGGAGCGACACGGGAATGGGTACTGCACCCTCGCGTAGGCTTTCCGGCCATGACGACGATGTGGGGCGCGCCGCTGCACAAGCGCTGGCGTGGATCGCGGCTGCGGGATCCTCGCCAGGCCAACTTCCTCACGATGGCGTCGCTGAAATGGGTGCTCGCCAACCGCGCCTACACGCCGTGGTACCTCGTCCGGTACTGGCGTCTGCTGAAGTTCAAGCTCGCCAACCCGCACATCATCACGCGCGGCATGGTGTTCCTCGGCAAGGACGTGGAGATCCAGGCCACGCCCGAGCTCTCCCAGATGGAGATCGGCCGGTGGGTGCACATCGGCGACAAGAACACCATCCGCTGCCACGAGGGGTCCCTGCGGATCGGCGACAAGGTGGTGCTCGGCCGCGACAACGTGATCAACACCTACCTCGACATCGAGCTCGGCGATTCGGTACTGATGGCCGACTGGTGCTACATCTGCGACTTCGACCACCGGATGGACAACATCGAGTTGCCGATCAAGGACCAGGGAATCATCAAGGGCCCGGTGCGGATCGGCCCGGACACCTGGGTCGGGGTGAAGGTCAGCGTGCTGCGGAACACCACGATCGGGCGCGGGTGCGTGCTCGGCTCACACGCGGTGGTCCGAGGGGACATCCCGGACTTCTCGATCGCGGTGGGGGCGCCGGCCAAGGTGGTCAAGAACCGCAAGACGTCGTGGGAGACGACGGCCGCCCAGCGGGCGGAACTGGCGGCGGCGCTGGCCGACATCGAACGCAAGAAAGCCTCGCGCTAGCCGTCGCGGTGTCGCTCGGGTAGCGCCAGCTCGGCAATCGGTCGGCGCGGGTGAGGCCGGCGCTCGCCACGTTTGGCGCCGAGGTAAACCTGCGCGGTCTCTGCGGCGACGGTCGCCCACGCGAACTCGGAGGTGAGCCGTTCACGGGCGGCGATCGCTGCGCGTTGGGCGGCGTCGGGGTCATCGAGGGCGGTACGCACGGCGCTCGCCAGCGCGGCGACGTCGCCCGGGGGGAACGTGTGGCCGGTGGTGCCGTGGCCGACGGCCTCGCCGAGGCCGCCGGCGTCGGACACTACCAGGGGTGCGCCCGCTGCGGCGGCCTCCAACGCGACGATGCCGAACGGTTCGTACCGCGACGGCAGCACCGCGATGTCGGTCCGGTGCAGCAGGGCCAGGAGTTGTTCGTGGTCGACCTGGCCGACGAAGTCGACGGCCTTGAGCACGCGATGCCGACGTGCCTGCTCGACCAGGAACGCCCGCTGGGTGCCGTCCCCGGCGATCGTCAGCGTCGTCCCCGGGTGGGTTCGCCGGATGCGGGGGAGGGCGGCGATCGCGTCGTGGACCCCCTTCTCGTACTCGAGTCGGCCGAAGTAGAGCAGCTCCGCGGGCCCGGTCCGCGGTCGACGCGACGCGAAAGGCCAACCGTGCGTGTCGATTCCGTTGCGGATGACGGCGATCTCGGACAGGCCGGGGCCGAACAGTGCGGTGATCTCCTCGCGCATGGACGCCGAACACGTGATGAGAGAGTCGGATTCGTGCACCAACCAGGATTCGAGCGCGTGTACCTGCCGGCTGACCGACCCTGTCACCCAGCCTGAGTGCCGGCCCGCTTCGGTGGCGTGGATGGTGGAAACCAGTGGTACATCGAAGAACTGCGCCAGTGCGACGGCAGGATGGGCCACCAGCCAGTCGTGGGCGTGCACGACATCGGGTCGCCAGTCGCCGAGGGTGAGGCCGGCGCGCAGCATGGCGTGACCCATCGCTAGAATCCAGGCCATCATGTCGGTGCCGAAGGCGAATTCGTGCGGATCCTCGGCGGCGGCGACCACGCGCACGCCCTCGCTCACCTCGTCGGTCGTCGGGTGGGTGGCCGGATCGGTCCCGGTGGGCCTGCGGCTGAGCACGACGACGTCGTGACCGGCGGCGACGAGTTCGGTCGCCAGGTGGTGGACGTGCCTGCCCAGCCCACCGATCACGACCGGCGGGTACTCCCACGAGATCAGGAGGACCTTCATGTCACGGGCTCGGCAAACGGCGCGCGTCCAGCGCGCCGAACAGACCGTCGGCGCGATTCCAGCCTGCCGCCAGACGTTCGGCGTGCTCGGTGCGGCCAGAGGCCAGGGCGTCGGCGATCTCGCGGGTGGCGTGGGCGTGCAGGTGCGCCCGGTAGCGGGCGTAGTCGGCAGCCGAGTCCTTGCTGACCATGAACGGCCAGTCGCTCGACACCGTCAGCAGGGTCTCCCGCAGGATCTGGTCGGCCACGACCATCCGGGAGCCCTGCGAATTCGCCAGTGCTTTGTCGACGGTGCTGAGCGCGGTGTCGACGACTTCGGTGTTGAGGCGTACCAGGTCGGCCACCTGCTCGCCCGACCACACCTGCCAGTCCTTACCGGATCCCCATGAGCTGGGCGGCAATTCGACCGGCTGACCCACGTACCCGGCAGCCAGTGCGTCGGCCAGGGTGCCCACCTGGATGCCCGCCGCCGGCAGCGCGCGCAGAACCTGCTCGAGCCACTGCGGGCCCTCGTACCACCAGTGCCCGAACAGCTCTGTGTCGAACGCCGCGATGACGTGGGCGGGCCGGCCGATGCGGGCGCTCTCGCTGAGAAGGCGATCCCGCACTGTCGCGACGAAATCGGCGACGTGCACCTCGATGGCCGACGCGGCGCGCTCGGGGTCGTAGGGCGCCTTCTCCTCCGAGGGCACGTTGCGTCCGGTGACCCGGGCGGGTTTGAGTCCGGTGGCGTGGTCGTAGGTGTGGAAGTCGCGGTAGGCGGCGTGGCCGGGATACCCGGAGCGTGGCGACCACACGCGGTAACTCACGGTTAGGTCGCGGCCGAACGCCACCACCGGGGAGTCTGTGACCGGTCGCCCGAGGGCGGTGTCGCCGTGCAGTGACGGGCCGTCGACCATGAAGTGGCCGACTCCTGCTGCGGCGTAATCGCTTTCCATTCCGGGGGCGTAGGCACATTCGGGCGCCCAGATGCCTGCCGGCTGGTGAGCGAAGCGCTGGCCCGCGTCGGCGAGGCCCTCGCGCAGGGCGAAGTCGCGGAGCCGCGGGGTGAGCAGGGGCTGGAAGGGGTGCGCCAGCGGGCCGCCCAGCAACTCGATGACGTCACCGTCGATGAGTTCCCGAAGCACCGGGCTGCCGCCGTGGCGCCACAGTGTCTCGAACTCCGCGAGCTCGCGGTCGGCTTCGGCGAGCTCGCGGGACCCGAAGCGGCGCAATGCTTCTGGTGTGGAAGCGGGGGATGGTCCCGTCGGGGTGCGCATCGTGGCGGCTTCGCGGGCGCGCAGCCGCCAGTTGGCCACCCAGTGGTGCATGCCCTGCAGGCAGTACGGATCGTCGAGCTGGGCCGCCACGACAGGGGTGACGCCAAGGGTGAGTAGGTGCTGCCTGTTCTCGGCGGCCAGGGTGCGCAACACCCGCACCAGCGGCAGGTAGGCCGCCGACCACGACTGGTAGAGCCACTCCTCGCCGACCGGCCAGCGGCCGTGGTGAGCCAGCCACGGGAGATGGGTGTGCAGGACGAAGGTGAACAGCCCCGGTACCGGCTCGGCTGTCGACTGCTCCGAGGTCACGGTCGTACCGCGATCGCGACCAGATCGAGGCTCTCGTCGATGGGACGGCTGTCCTGCTCGGTGTCCTGCTCGATGTCGAAGTCCTCGATCGTGATCGAGGCGATGTCGCCGAGCAGGTCCGCCGGCCACGGCGCATCGGACAGCGCGCGGGTGATCTGGGCGTCGATGATCGATCCGCCGTGCCGTGCGTCGATCTCGCGCAGTCGGGCGCCGTGGTACACGCCGTAGAGGGCGTCCACGCGCAGGCCGGCGTCGGTCAGCAGTTCCGTCAGCTCCGCGGCGTTGAGCTCGCGGGTGTGGAACGGGTTGACCGGGGTGTCGCTGTCGGGGGTGAAGGTGATCCGGTTGGGCGTCGACATCAGCAGCAGGCCGCCGGGCCGCAGGACCCGTCGGCATTCGGCGACGAACTGCCCCTGGTCCCACAGGTGCTCGATCACCTGGAAATTGACCACGATGTCCACCGACTCGTCGGGCAGCGGTAGCTCGGCGAGGTTCCCGTGGCGCATGTCGACGCGGGGATAGCGGGCCCGGACGTGGGCGACGGCGTATTCGTCGTAGTCGAGGCCGATCACACCGCGGGCGACATCGGCGATCAGGTCGGCTCCGTAACCCTCGCCGCAGCCGGCCTCCAGGACGTCGGCGCCGGCGAAGCGGTCGGCCAGGCGGTCGAGGAGATCGCGGTAGACGACCTCATGGCGGCGGAACCAGTAGTTCTCCTCGGCAACGCCGGGCACGGTTCGTTCGCCGGTCAGGGCCATGGGCGCCTCGGCCGGCGGCTGATTCGCCTCGGAGGTGGTCACGTGTGTGCTCATCGGAAGGCAGGCTAACCCGTAACCGAGCGATGACGAATAGTTCGTCGCACCCGGGCGGGCGAGATCGCAAACTTCGACCAGCTATGGTGTTTTTGCGAACCGCCTTAAGTTACCGACTGGTAACATGGGGATGAGAGCTCCAAACGTGATAAGGCGGGCCGGTCACCGGCCCCTTCGAGAAGGACGAACTCATGACGAACATCGTGGTTCTGATCAAGCAGGTTCCCGACACATGGTCCGAGCGCAAGCTGTCCGAGGGTGACTGGACCCTCGACCGCGAGGCCGCCGACGCCGTGCTCGACGAGATCAACGAGCGCGCCGTCGAGGAGGCGCTGTTGATCAAGGAGCGCGAGGGTGGCGACAGCACGGTGACGGTGCTCACCGCCGGGCCCGAGCGTGCCACCGAGGCGATCCGCAAGGCGCTGTCCATGGGCGCCGACAAGGCGGTGCACCTCGTCGACGAGGGTCTGCACGGCTCGGACATGGTGCAGACCGGGTGGGCGCTGGCTCGCGCACTGGGCACCATCGAGGGCACCGAGCTGGTCATCGCCGGTAACGAGGCCACCGACGGGACCGGTGGCGCCGTGCCGGCCATCATCGCCGAGTACCTCGGCCTCCCGCAGTTGACGCACGTGCGCAAGCTCACCGTCGAAGGCGGCAAGGTCACCGGCGAGCGCGAGACCGACGACGGCGTGTTCACCCTCGAGGCGAACCTGCCCGCCGTGGTCAGCGTCAACGAGAAGATCAACGAACCGCGCTTCCCGTCCTTCAAGGGCATCATGGCCGCCAAGAAGAAGGAAGTGACGAAGCTGACGCTCGCCGAGATCGGCGTGGAAGCCGACGAGGTGGGCGTCGCCAACGCCGGGTCCAAGGTGCGGACGTCGACGCCGAAGCCGCCCAAGACCGCGGGCGAGAAGGTCACCGACGAGGGCGAGGGCGGCACGAAGATCGCCGAGTACCTGGTCGCTCAAAAGATCGTCTAGGCACCCCCCTCCACTCCCCCCTTCCATCACCGAAAGACTCAGAGGCAACGAATCTCATGGCTGAAGTACTGGTGCTCGTGGAGCACGCTGAAGGTGCGCTGAAGAAGGTCACCTCCGAACTGATCACCGCCGCCCGCACACTGGGCGAGCCCTCCGCCGTCGTGGTGGGCAAGCCCGGCACCGCCGACGGGCTCGTCGACGGCCTCAAGGCAGCCGGCGCTGCGAAGATCTACGTCGCCGAATCGGACGACGCCGAGAACTACCTGATCACACCCTACGTCGACGTGCTCGCCTCGCTGGCCGAGTCCGCATCGCCTGCGGCGGTCATCCTGGCGTCCAGCGCCGACGGCAAGGAGATCGCCGGACGGCTCGCCGCACGCATCGGGGCGGGCATCCTCAGCGACGTCGTCGAGGTCCGCGAGGGCGGCGTCGGCATCCACTCGATCTTCGGCGGGGCCTACACCGTCGAGGCCGAGGCCGTCGGCGACACCCCGGTGATCACCGTCCGTCCCGGCTCGATCGAGGCGGCGCCGGCCGACGGCGCCGGCGAGGTCGTCAACGTCGAGGTGCCCGCACCCGCGGAGAATGCGACCAAGATCACCAAGCGCGAGCCCGCGGTCGCGGGTGACCGCCCCGAACTGACCGAGGCGACCGTGGTCGTCTCCGGCGGTCGCGGCGTCGGTAGCGAGGAGAACTTCAAGGTCGTCGAAGAGCTCGCCGACTCGCTCGGTGGCGCGGTCGGCGCCTCCCGTGCGGCCGTCGACAGCGGCTACTACCCGGGGCAGTTCCAGGTGGGCCAGACCGGCAAGACCGTGTCGCCGCAGCTCTACATCGCGCTCGGCATCTCCGGGGCGATCCAGCACCGCGCCGGCATGCAGACGTCGAAGACGATCGTCGCGGTGAACAAGGACGAAGAGGCACCGATCTTCGAGATCGCCGATCTCGGCATCGTGGGCGACCTGTTCAAGGTCACCCCGCAGCTGACCGAGGCCATCAAGGCTCGTAAGGGCTGATCGCCAGCAGCTTCACCGAACGGCCCCCGTCTCCGCGACGGGGGCCGTTCGCGCTCTGCAGGGTGCACCCGAACCGTCACCCAGCGCTCATGAACACGTCACGCACCGCTTGCCGTCACGCCGATCTCCTGCGCGACCGTGCTGACCATGAGCACTGCTTCTGTACTCATCTCCGCCCAAGACGCCCCAGCCAACCCCGACGCGGCTGCCGGCCCGGCGCCCCGCTATTCGCTGCTGCTGTGCCGCGACGACGCCTCGATCGAGGCCGCCCAGCGGCTGCGCCACGACGTGTTCACCTCGGAGCCGGGCTTTGCGCTCGCCGACAGCGGAGCCGATCTGGACGCCGACCGCTTCGACGAGTACTGCGATCACCTGCTGGTCCGCGAGGAGCGCACCGGCGAGCTGGTCGGGTGCTACCGCATGCTCCCGCCGCCCGGCGCGATCGCCGCCGGGGGTCTCTACACCGCCACCGAATTCGACGTCTCGGCCCTCGATGCGCTCCGGCCGTCGCTGGTCGAGATGGGCCGCGCGGTGGTGCGCGACGGGCACCGCAACGGGGCGGTCGTGCTGATGATGTGGTCCGGCATCCTGGCCTACCTCGACCACAGCGGTTACGACTACGTGACCGGATGCGTGTCGGTGCCGGTCGCCGATCCCGCCGGGATCGAACCCGCCGGCGCCCACCTGCGCGGCGTCCGCGACTTCGTGACGCGCCGCCACCGCGCACCGCGCGAACTCACCGTCCACCCCTACCGTCCGGTGGTCGTCGACGGCCGGTCGCTCGACGACATCGCGCCGCCCGCCCGGGCCTCGGTGCCGCCGCTGATGCGTGGGTACCTGCGGCTGGGCGCCCAGGTCTGCGGTGAACCCGCCCACGATCCCGATTTCGGCGTCGGCGACTTCCCGGCTCTACTCGACAAGCGCCGAGCCGACACCCGGTATCTGGCGCGGTTGCGCTCTGCAGGTGCGGCGACCGCGGCGGTCAGCGCGTCGTGAACGCCCGTCCCCACGCCTGGTTACCCGCCGCGTCCTGCGGCCCGACCTGCATCTCCGCGGGCAGCGAGACGTCGAGCCGGCGCGCCGCGGTCATCTGCCGCGTCGCGTTGCGAGCCACGCTGACGATCGTGCTGCTGCCCACCCTGCCGCTGCTGGCGGTGCCGCTGCCGGGCCGGTCCCATCTGCAGCGCCGGTACTGCCGCGTCGTATTGCGTTGCCTGGGTATTCGAATCACCGTGTCCGGCGGGCCGATTCGTAACGTGCCCGGGGTGCTCGTCGTCAGCGGGCACGTGTCCTGGGTGGACGTCTTCGCGATCGGGGCCGTAATGCCCGGCGCCTTCGTCGCCAAAGCGGAGATGATCGGGTGGCCCGGGCTCGGCGCGCTGGCCCGGCTGATGAAGGTGATCCCCATCGAACGGGACAACCTGCGCCGCCTTCCCGAGGTGGTTCACGCCGTCGCCGAGAGGCTCCGCGCCGGACGCACCGTCGTGGCGTTCCCCGAGGGCACGACGTGGTGCGGCCTGGCATACGGCCCGTTCCGCCCGGCGATGTTCCAGGCCGCGATCGACGCCGGTCGGCCCGTGCAACCCCTGCGGCTGAGTTATCACCACCGCGACGGGCGGGCGTCGACGGCCGCGGCCTACATCGGCGACGACAGCCTGCTCACCTCGATCCGCAGGCTCGTCACAGCGCAACGCACCGTCGTGCACGTGCGCGTCGAATCGTTGCAGCTGCCGGGCGAGGATCGGCGAGACCTCGCCGCGCGGTGCGAGGCCGCGGTGCGGGGGACCGGTACCTCTGCGGTCACCGCCCGCGGCCAGCGTCACGCCCTGGCGGCCTGAGCTCTCGACTACGGGCGCGGCTCCGGTCACGGCTATTGTGGAGCGTTGTGACTGCGTCCGCGGTGTATCTCGACCACGCTGCCACCACCCCGATGCGCCCCGCTGCCATCGAGGCGGTGGCCGCCGCGCTGACCTCGGTCGGGAACGCGTCCTCGCTGCACGGATCGGGCCGCTCGGCGCGGCGCCGGCTGGAGGAGTCGCGTGAGACGCTGGCCGGCCTGCTCGGCGCGCGCCCCTCGGAGGTCATCTTCACGGCCGGCGGTACCGAGAGCGACAACCTCGCCGTCAAAGGCATTTACTGGGCCCGCCGCGACGCCGACCCCGCCCGCCGTCGGATCGTCACGACGCCGGTGGAACACCACGCGGTCCTCGACGCCGTCGAATGGCTGGTCGACCACGAGGGAGCCGAGGTGACCTGGGTGCCGGTCGATCGGCACGGGGTGGTCTCGGCCGAGGCGTTGCGCACCGCGATCGGCGATCCCGCCGACGTCGCCCTGGTATCGGTGATGTGGGCCAACAACGAGGTCGGCACGATCATGCCGATCGCCGAGCTCGCCGAGGTCTGCGCGGCCGTCGGCGTTCCGATGCACAGCGATGCGGTGCAGGCCGTCGGTCAGCTCCCGGTCGACTTCGCCGCGTCCGGGCTGTCGGCGATGAGCGTCACCGCCCACAAGTTCGGTGGACCCACCGGGGTGGGCGCGCTCCTGCTGCGGCGCGACACCGCGTGCACCCCGCAGCTGCACGGCGGTGGTCAGGAACGCGACGTGCGTTCGGGCACGCAGGATGTCGCGGGCGTCACCGGTATGGCGGCCGCGGCGCGCGACGCCGTCGAGACCATGGATGCCACGGCCGCGCGGGTGCGTGCCCTGCGGGACCGGATGATCGCCGAGGTGCTCGCGACCATCGACGACGTCGACCTCAACGGCCCGACGGGGGCGGACCGGCTGCCCGGCAACACCCACTTCACCTTCCGCGGGTGTGAGGGCGACTCGCTGCTGATGCTGTTGGACGCCAAGGGAATCGAATGCTCCACTGGTTCGGCGTGCACCGCCGGGGTGGCGCAGCCCTCACACGTGCTGACCGCGATGGGCGCCGACCCCGCCAGTGCTCGCGGATCGCTGCGATTCTCGCTGGGGCACACCAGCACCGACGCCGACATCGACGCGGTCTTGGCGGTGCTGCCCGCTGCCGTCGAGCGCGCACGGCAAGCGGCTCTGGCGAGCGCCGCGGGACGGGCGTAGTCATGCGGGTTCTGGTCGCGATGAGCGGCGGCGTCGACTCCTCGGTGGCGGCGGCGCGGATGGTGGACGCCGGACACGAGGTGACGGGCGTGCACCTGGCGCTGTCGTCCGCGCCGGGCACGCTGCGCACCGGTTCACGCGGATGCTGCTCGAAGGAGGACGCCGGCGATGCCCGTCGCGTCGCCGATGTGCTCGACATCCCCTTTTACGTCTGGGATTTCGCCGACCGGTTCAAAGAGGACGTCATCGACGACTTCGTCGAGTCCTACGCGAGGGGTGAGACTCCCAACCCCTGCGTGCGCTGCAATGAGCGAATCAAGTTCTCGGCGTTGGCGGCTCGCGCGTTGGCGCTGGGCTTCGACGCGCTGGCCACCGGTCACTACGCCCAGCTGTCGGACGGGCGGTTACGCCGCGCTGTGGATCACGACAAGGACCAGTCCTACGTGCTGGCGGTGCTGAGCGCAGAGCAGTTGCGGCACGCGGTGTTCCCGATCGGGGACACCCCCAAGGCGCAGATCCGCGAAGAGGCCGCCCGGCGGGGACTGTCGGTCGCCGACAAGGCCGACAGTCACGACATCTGCTTCATCCCGTCCGGGGACACCCGAGCGTTCCTGGGGGCACGGATCGGCGTGCGCGGGGGCACCGTCGTCGACACCACCGGTGCGGTCCTGGCCGAACACGAAGGCGTGCACGGGTTCACGATCGGTCAGCGCAAGGGCCTGGGGATCCCCGGTCCCGGCCCCGACGGCCGGCCGCGCTACGTCACCGGTATCGACGCCGACACCGCCACGGTCTACGTGGGTGATGTCGCCGATCTCGAGGTGCACTCGCTGCGGGGAGAGCGGCCGGTGTTCACCTCAGGGGTGGTCCCCGAGGGGCCGATCGAGTGCACGGTGCAGGTGCGCGCCCACGGCGGTATGGCGGACGCGGTGGCACACGTCGACGACGGTGTCGTGGTCGTCGATCTTCGTGCTCCGCTGCGCGGGGTGGCGCCGGGTCAGACGCTCGTCCTGTACCGCCCGGACCCGCTCGGGGACGAGGTGCTGGGCAGTGCCACGATCACCGAGGCGCGCTGACCGACTGCAGCGCAAGGCTTTCGGCGCGCCCCGGCCGTGACTACACGGCGAAGGGAAAGCTGGTCGGTGGCCCGGACAGATATTCCTTGGCCTTGCGACCGAGCGAGTCGAAGATCTCCACCTCGCCCGCCTCGAGCCCGTCGAGGGCCACGCTGACGAGGTCGGCGGGATCGATGACAGCTCCCTCGGGTAAGTCGATTCCTTGCTGTTCTGCGAAGTCGAAGAGCGTCTGCGTGCCGATCAGACCCGGAATCAGTGCTGCGACATGCGTGCCCTGCCCGGCGAGTTCCATGCGCACGTTGTTCGTCAGACCCCACTCGGCCGACTTCGAGGCAGCGTAGGCGGCGTTTCCATCGACAGTCGTCCAGGCGGCCGCCGACAGGACGTTGAGGATCGCGCCGCCTCCGTTGCGGGCGAGGACGGGTGCGAATGCACGGATCACCGCCAGGGTGCCGTGGTAGTTGGTGTCCATCACCGATCTGATCGCCCGCGGGTCGCCCGTGATCAGATTGCCCCCGGCGGTGTCGGCCGCGTTGTTGACCAGAAGGTCGACGTCGCCGGCGATCTCGGCGGCGGCGTCGACCTGGGCGGCGTCGGTGATGTCGAGGCGCAGGGCGCGGACGCCCGGGATGTCGACGAGCTCGGGACGCCGCGCGGCGGCGTACACCGTCGCACCGCGGCGCAGTAGTTCGACGGCGAACGACCGGCCGAGGCCGCGGTTCGCGCCGGTGACCAGCGCGGTGGCGCCGTTGATCTGCATGATGTTCTCCTCGTCGGGCAGTGAACATGACCATGCGGTCATGTTCTTCACTCTGGCAGAAGATGACCGGGTGGTCAACTTGGTACCCTGAGGTCATGACGCCACCCGTCAGGACCCAGCGCGCCGATGCCGCCCGCAATCGCGCGTCGCTGCTGGCGGCGGCCGAGAAGGTCTTCGCCGAGAAAGGCCACGCTGCCTCTGTGGCCGACATCGCCGCGGCGGCCGGGGTGGCCAAGGGCACCGTTTTCCGGCACTTCGCCACCAAAGAAGATCTGATCGCCTCGATCGTCTGTGACCACCTCGCCGTATTGTCCGGCGCGGCAAGGAAACTCGCCGATGCTCCCGATCCGGGAGAAGCCCTGCTGGAGTTCCTCACCGTCGCCGCAGACCAGCGTCGTCAACACGACCTGACGTTTGCCCAGACCGCCAGCGATCACGATCCCCGAGTGGTGAACGCGCGCACCGAATTACACGAGAGCCTCGACGTGCTCGTCGGGCGCGCCCGGGAGGCGGGAGTCATCCGCGCCGACATCACCGAAGCCGACGTCTTCCTGCTGATGTGTGCACCGGTCCATGCCGTCGAGAACGTCGCCGATCCGTCGCCGACGCTGTGGCGGCGCTACCTCGCGATCATCTTCGACGGGTTGCGCCCGCAGGGCGCCCACCCGCTCCCGCACCCCGCGCCGGTGCTTCCGTAGCGCCGATCAGCCCGGCACGTTGTCGGCGATGTTCGTCATCACCAGGTCGGGCACCGAGTCGGGGAACGAACACGACGTCACCTCGATCAGCACCACCGACTTCACCCGGTAGTCGCGGCCGCACGAGCCCGGACGGATTCGCACCGAGTCACCCGTCGCGACGACGTCGCCGACCAGCATCGGGCCTCGTTCGGTACCCCCGCAGGCCGAAATGCGCCGGGTCAGGTCGGTCAGTGCGGTCACTGCGGTCGCGGTGTCGCGATAACCAGCAGCGGCCTGGGAGAGCAGACCGCCCCGTCGGGGGCTCTGGTACGTGGTCTTGTGGAACTCCTCGACGTCAGGTCCGAACACCTCGGTCTCGGCGAACAGCCAGCCGCACTCCTGCGGAAGATCCCGGGCGAATGCGTCGGGCAGGAACCCTTGATCCGTCGGAATGTCCACCGGCACTTTGCTTTCCATTCCGGGTACCGGCGTCAGATCGGAACCGGCACCGCTGAGCGCCTGCATCTGCGACCGATCCAACAACACGGCGTTGACATCGACCGGCGACCGGGAGTTCTCGTCGAGCGCGGGTACCGGCCGCGTGGCAGAGCCCGAGACGGTCTGTGTACACCCGGAAACGACGACGGCCAGCGCGCACAGCAGCACACGGCCCGTCATGCCCCGACAGTAGTGCGTCGCCTATCGTCGGGCGAGTGAGTGCTTTCGCCGCCGCGACAGGGATCGGATCGTGGCCGGGTACGTCGGTCCGTGAGGCGGCCGAGGTTGTCGTGGGGGAGCTGCATCGGCTGCCCCATCTGGTCGAGCTGCCGGGCCGCGGCGTGGGTGCGGACCTGATCGGCCGCGCGGGTGCGTTGCTGGTCGACATCACCCTGGACACCGTGCCGCGCGGCTACCGCATCGCCGCGGGGCGCAGCGCCGCGACGCGCCGCGCGATGAGCCTGCTCGACGAGGACGTCGACGCGCTCGAAGAAGCTTGGGAGAAGGCGGGTTTGCGTGGTGGCGACCGGGTGGTCAAGGTGCAGGCCCCCGGCCCGGTGACGCTCGCCGCGCACCTGGAACTGGGTGGCGGACACCGCGCGATCACCGATGCCGGCGCCGTGCGCGATCTCACCGCGTCACTGGCCGAAGGCGTGGCGGTGCATCGCGCTCAGCTGGAGCGGCGCCTGCAGACCACCGTCGTCGTGCAGTTCGACGAGCCCACCCTGCCGGCGGCGCTGACCGGCCGACTGAGCGGAGTGAGCAGTCTGAACCCGGTCCACCCGGTGGACGCCGCGGTGGTCGTCGATCTGCTCGATCAGTGCGTCGCCCGCGTGGGCGGCGAGGTCGCGCTGCACTGCTGCGCCGCCGACATCCCATGGACTGTGTTGCAGCGCAGCACGATTGCGGCGGTGATGGTCGATGTCGGCACCCTGAGCGCGACCGATCTCGACGGGGTGGGGGAGTTCCTCGAATCCGGTCGCACGGTGTTGCTGGGTGCGGTGCCGGCGGTCGCGCCCTCGCACCGTCCCGCCGTCGAGGAGGTCGCGGCCGCGGTCGCCGCGGTGACCGATCGGCTCGGCTTCCCCCGGACCGTGCTGCGCGACCGGGTGGGTGTCACTCCGGCGTGCGGGCTGGCCGGTGCGACGGCCGAGTGGGCCCGGCGTGCGGTCGAGCTGGCGCAGAAAGTCGCCGACGGCCTGGCCGAGGACCCGGATTCCGCCTAGCGCCAAGGGGTGCTGCTCAGGCGGTGCGCAGATCCTTGCGCAGGATCTTCCCCGACGCCGACTTCGGTATGGCGTCGATGAATTGGACCTTGCGCACCTTCTTGTAGGGCGCCACCTGGCCCGCGACGAACTCGATGACCTCGTCCTCGGTGAGGTCCGTGTCGGCCTGCTTCACCACGTACGCCTTGGGTACCTCTTCGCCCTCGTCGTTGGTCACCCCGATGACGGCCGCGTCGGCGATTCCGGGATGGCCCAGCAGCACGGCCTCCAGTTCAGCCGGTGGCACCTGGTAGCCCTTGTACTTGATGAGCTCCTTGAGCCGGTCCACGATGTACACGCACCCGTGGGCGTCGACCTGGGCGAGATCTCCGGTGTGCAGCCACCCGTCGTCGTCGACGGTGCTGCGGGTGGCCTCGTCGTTGTTGAGGTATCCGGCCATCACGTTGGGTCCCTTGAACCACAGTTCGCCGGTGGCGGACAGGCCTTCGTCCGGCGGGTTGATGTCTTTGCCGGTCTCCGGGTCGACGATCTTGGACACCGCGTTGGACACCGTCCATCCCACCGAACTCAGCGGTGCGTCGACGTGCATGTCGTGGGCACCGGCGTCGAACGGGGTGATGTGGCTGACCGGGCTGAGCTCACTCATCCCGTAGCCCTGCACGACCCGGCAGTCGAGCCGCTCCGCCACGGCGCGACCGAGTTCGGCGTCCAACGGAGCCGCCCCCGACATCACCACCTTCAGGGAGGACAGGTCGTGCTCGTCGACCATCGGGTGCTTGGCGAGGGCGACAGCCACCGGCGGCGCGATGAACGCGATCGTGGCGCGGTGCTCGGCGATGTTGCCGAGGAACTTGGCGAGATCGAAGCTCGGCATGATGACCAGGCGGGCGCGGGCGTGCAGCGCAGCGTTCAGCAGCACGGTCATCCCGTAGATGTGGAAGAACGGCAGTACCGCCAGCACCACGTCATCGGGCACCATGCCGTGCAGCGGTCTGATCTGTGCGACGTTGGCCACCAGGTTGCGGTGGGTGAGCATCACACCCTTGGGGTTGCCCGTCGTGCCCGAGCTGTAGGGCAGCGCCGCCAGATGCGACGACGGGGCGAACGTCACCTCCGGTGCCGCGGCGTTGCCGTCGAGCAGTTCGACGGCATTGGGGTGACCGTCGGCCGCCCGTCCCGCTCCGTCGAGCACCACGAGGTTCTCCGCGGGCAGACCGACCAGTTCGACGGCCTCGGCGGCCTGCGCGGCCAGCGCCGACACCGTGATCAGCAGCGCCGCCCGCGAGTCCGTCAGCTGCTTAGCGATGTCTTTCGCGGTGAACAGGGCGTTGATGGTCGTCGCCGTCGCCCCGGATCGCAGAATGCCGTGAAATGCCACCGCGAATGCCGAGCTGTTCGGGGCGAGGAGTCCGACCACATCGCCGACGCCCAACCCCCTGGCGGCGAGCGCACCCGCGAATGAGTCGATGCGCCCGACCATTTCGCGGTAGCTGGTCTGCCGGCCGGTGGTGGAGTCGATCAACGCGATGCGGTCCAGGTGCTCGGCGTCGGGGCCCGCCAGTCCGGAGAACAGGTAGTCGTAGACGCTCGCGGTGGGGATGTCGACTTCGGGGAAGGGGCTAGAGAAGCTCATGGTGTCTCCGATCGAATCATGTCCGGACCGCGCCGGCTCGCTCTTCGTCGAGCTGCGTCATCAATTTGTTCGACGCCACCGAGAGCGTAGTCAGCAGGCGGGACCGGCGGTGTCGGTGCGCTTCGATAGCCTGCCAGGGTGAGTCCGAAGGCGTCCCCTGATCCCGAGGCAGTGCTGGCCGAGCAGGCCGACGACGCCCCGGAAGCGGAGGTCCGGCGGCAGTGGCAGGAGCTCGCCGACGAGGTGCGCGAGCACCAGTTCCGCTATTACGTGCGCGATGCGCCGGTCGTCTCCGACGCCGAGTTCGACACCCTGCTGCGCCGCCTGCAGGCGCTGGAGGACGACCATCCCGAGCTCCGCACACCCGACTCGCCGACCCAGCTCGTCGGCGGCGCCGGGTTCGCGACGGACTTCACCCCGGCTGAGCACCTCGAGCGGATGCTCAGCCTGGACAACGTCTTCGATCCCGAGGAGCTGGCTGCGTGGGCGGCGCGCATCGCGGGGGAGATCGGTCCGCACGCCCAGTACCTGTGTGAGCTCAAGATCGATGGCGTGGCACTCGCGCTCGTCTATCGCGACGGGCGGCTCGTCCGCGCGGCCACGCGAGGTGACGGGCGCACCGGCGAAGACGTCACACTGAACGCGCGCACCATCGAGGACATCCCCGAAACCCTCACCGCCACAGACGAATTCCCTGTCCCGCCGGTGCTCGAGGTGCGCGGCGAGGTGTTCTTCCGGGTGGCGGACTTCGAAGAGCTGAACGCGGGCCTGGTCGCCGAGGGCAAGCCCCCGTTCGCCAATCCACGCAACAGCGCCGCAGGCTCACTGCGTCAGAAGAACCCCGCGATCACCGCGAAGCGCCGGCTGCGGATGATCTGCCACGGACTGGGGCACATCGAGAGCCCCGGCGGCTTTCCGTTCGCGACGCTGCACGATGCCTACCGCGCGCTCGGCGCGTGGGGGCTGCCGGTGTCCGACCACACCGCCCAGGTCAAGGGTCTTCAGGCGGCTACCGAACGCATCGCCTACTGGGGTGAGCACCGCCACGATGTCGAGCACGAGATCGATGGCGTGGTGGTCAAGGTGGACGAGGTGGCGTTGCAGCGCCGGCTGGGGGCGACATCGCGAGCACCCCGGTGGGCGGTGGCATACAAGTATCCGCCGGAGGAGGCGACCACCAAGCTCCTCGACATCCGCGTCAATGTGGGCCGCACGGGCCGGGTGACTCCGTTCGCCTACATGGAGCCCGTGAAGGTCGCGGGGTCGACGGTCGGGCTGGCTACGTTGCACAACGGGTCGGAGGTCAAGCGCAAGGGCGTGTTGATCGGCGACACGGTGGTGATCCGCAAAGCCGGCGACGTCATTCCCGAGGTGCTCGGACCGGTGGTGGATCTGCGGGACGGCTCCGAGCGTGAATTCACGATGCCGACGCACTGCCCCGAGTGCGGAACCGAGTTGGCACCGGCCAAAGAGGGTGACGCCGACATTCGCTGCCCCAACTCCCGGTCCTGTCCGGCGCAGTTGCGGGAGCGGGTGTTCCACGTCGCCGGTCGCGGCGCCTTCGACATCGAGGGACTCGGTTATGAGGCCGCCACCGCACTGCTGCAGGCCGGCGTCATCACCGACGAGGGCGACATCTTCGGGTTAACCGCCGACGATCTGCTGCGGACCGAGTTGTTCACCACCAAGGCCGGTCAGGTCTCGGCGAACGGCAAGCGGCTGCTGACCAATCTGGACAAGGCCAAGGCGCAACCGCTGTGGCGGGTACTGGTGGCGCTGTCCATCCGACACGTCGGTCCCACGGCGGCGCGCGCGCTGGCCACGGAATTCGGCAGCCTCGAGGCGATCACGTCGGCCTCGGAAGATCAGCTCGCCGCCACTGAAGGTGTCGGCCCGACGATCGCCGCCGCCGTCACCGACTGGTTCACCGTCGACTGGCACCGCGCGATCGTCGACAAGTGGCGGGCGGCCGGCGTCCGGATGGAAGACGAGCGCGACGCCAGCATCGAGCGCACGCTCGAAGGCCTGTCGATCGTCGTCACGGGCTCCTTGGCGGGCTTCAGCCGCGACGACGCGAAGGAAGCGATCATCGCGCGCGGCGGCAAGGCCGCCAGCTCGGTGTCGAAGAAGACGGCGTACGTGGTCGCCGGCGACGCCCCGGGATCCAAGTACGACAAGGCCATCGAACTCGGCGTCCCGGTGCTCGACGAGGATGGTTTCCGCCGACTGCTCGACAGCGGCCCCGACGCGGTGGCAGACGCCGTCCCGCCCGAGGGCTAACGCAGGATCGTCGCGATGATGCCGGCCAGGTAGCCCAGCCGCGCCACCTCGCTGGGACGGAATTCGGGTCCGCCCGGCCGACCGAGCACGATCGCGGTGTGGGTGTCGCCCAGCGGTGCGGCCGTCAGCGTCGTGTCCATGTCGCGCCACACCTGGGGCACCCAGTCCGCGTGGCCGTCCAGCGCTTTCGGAGAATCCAGCGGCAGCCATGGGGTCTGCGCGGCCTGCGTCTCCGGGGCCCCTGAGCTGCCGACCACGCGCTGAGGTCCCTGCTCGGTCAGGCGCGTCACCGTGCACCAGCCGACCCGCAACACCTTGGGCGCCTCGTCGACCAGCACCTGCAGGCGGCGATCTTTGCCGTTCGCCGCGGCCACGTGGTCGATGAGCTCGAGCTCACGGTGCGCTTCGAGCAGCCCGGTGTGCGGCCGGATGCTGTCGACGTAGACGCCGCTGATCTTCTCGGCGGCGGTGATCAGCATGTCGGGCATCGCACCCGGCGGGAGTTCGACCACCAGGTCGTCGACGGCATAGCCGGAGGTGCGCTCGACCACGTCCAGGGACAAAATGTCGGCGCCGACGGACCCCAGGGCCACGGCCAGCGAACCGAGGCTGCCCGGGCGGTCCTCCAGCTCGACACGCAGCAGATACGACGGCACGCGCAACACTGTGTCACGGACTCCCGGGCGGCGGCGACTCGGACGCAAGCGCCGGAGTCGCGTTCAACTAGGCTTCGTGGTCGTGTCCCAGATCTCCCGAGACGAGGTAGCGCACTTGGCGCGGCTGGCCCGTCTGGCCCTGACCGACGATGAACTCGACAGCTTCGCGGGTCAGCTCGACGCCATCATCGGCCACGTCAGCCACATCCAGGCCGTCGACGTCACGGGCGTCGCCGCCACCGACAACCCGCTCGCGAGCGTGAACGTCTACCGGTCCGACGAGCCGCAGCCGTGTCTGACGCAGGAGCAGGCGCTGGCGGAGGCACCCAACGCCGCCGAAGGACGCTTCGCCGTGCCGCGCATCCTGGGGGAGCCCGAATGAGCCACACCGATGAGCCGCTTGCGCGAAGAGCAGAAGGCAACGACCTGATCCGGCTCGACGCCGCCACGCTGGCCGGCAAGATCGCCGTCGGCGAGGTGTCCTCGGTCGAGGCGACGCAGGCCTGCCTGGACCAGATCGCCGCCACCGACGGCGACTATCACGCATTCCTGCACGTCGCGGGCGAGCAGGCGTTGGCCGCCGCCGCCGAGGTCGACAAAACTGTGGCCGCGGGTGAGCAGCTGAGCTCTCCGCTGGCCGGCGTTCCGCTCGCCCTCAAGGACGTGTTCACCACCGCCGACATGCCCACCACCTGCGGGTCGAAGATCCTCGAGGGCTGGACGTCGCCGTACGACGCCACGGTGACGGCCCGGCTGCGCGCCGCGGGCATCCCGATCCTCGGCAAGACGAACATGGACGAGTTCGCGATGGGCAGCTCGACCGAGAACTCCGCCTATGGCCCCACCCGCAACCCGTGGGACACCGAGCGGGTGCCCGGCGGTTCCGGCGGTGGCAGTGCGGCCGCGCTGGCCGCGTTCCAGGCGCCGCTGGCCATCGGCTCGGATACCGGCGGGTCGATCCGCCAACCCGCCGCGCTGACTGCCACTGTCGGGGTGAAACCGACCTACGGCACGGTGTCGCGCTACGGGCTGATCGCGTGTGCGTCCTCGCTCGACCAGGGAGGCCCGTGCGCCCGCACCGTGCTGGACACGGCGCTGCTGCACCAGGTCATCGCCGGGCACGACCCGAGGGATTCGACGTCGATCGACGCCGCGGTGCCCGACGTCGTCGCCGCGGCGAAGGCCGGAGCCGCCGGTGACCTGACGGGCGTGCGCATCGGGGTGGTCAAGCAGCTGCGCAGTGGCGAGGGCTATCAGCCCGGCGTGCTCGCGTCGTTCACCGCGGCCGTCGACCAGCTCAGCGCGCTCGGCGCGGAGATCACTGAGGTGGACTGCCCGCACTTCGACTACTCGCTGCCGGCCTACTACTTGATCCTGCCGTCGGAGGTGTCGTCGAACCTGGCGAAATTCGACGGGATGCGCTACGGCCTGCGCGTCGGCGACGACGGCACCCACAGCGCCGAAGAGGTGATGGCCCTTACCCGCGCCGCTGGGTTCGGTCCAGAAGTCAAGCGCCGCATCATGATCGGTGCCTACGCACTCTCGGCGGGCTACTACGACGCGTACTACAACCAGGCGCAGAAGGTCCGCACGCTGATCGCGCGTGATCTGGACGAGGCGTACACGAAGGTCGACGTGCTGGTGTCCCCGGCGACGCCGACCACCGCATTCCGTCTCGGGGAGAAGGTCGACGACCCGCTGTCGATGTATCTGTTCGACCTGTGCACGCTGCCGCTGAATCTGGCCGGGCACTGCGGGATGTCGGTGCCGTCGGGGCTGTCGAGTGATGACAATCTGCCGGTGGGCCTGCAGATCATGGCGCCGGCACTGGCTGACGACCGGCTCTATCGGGTGGGTGCGGCCTATGAAGTTGCCCGGGGTGCTCTGCCAACTGCGCTGTGACAGGGGAGGATGGAGACCATGCGCATCGGAGTACTGACCGGCGGTGGTGACTGTCCAGGACTGAACGCGGTGATCAGGGCGGTGGTGCGAACCTGCGACGCGCGGTACGGCTCCTCGGTCGTCGGGTTCCTCGACGGCTGGCGCGGCCTGCTCGAGGACCGGCGCATCCAGCTGGCCAACGACGACCGCAACGACCGGCTGCTCGCCAAGGGCGGCACCATGCTCGGCACGGCCAGGACGAACCCCGACAAGCTGCGCGCCGGCCTGGACCAGATCAAACAGACCCTCGAGGACAACGGCATCGACGTGCTGATCCCGATCGGGGGAGAGGGCACGCTGACCGCGGCGCACTGGCTCTCCGAGGAGGGGGTGCCCGTCGTCGGTGTTCCGAAGACCATCGACAACGACATCGACTGCACCGACGTCACATTCGGGCACGACACGGCCCTCCACGTGGCCACCGAGGCCATCGATCGGTTGCACAGCACCGCGGAATCACATCAGCGCGTGATGCTCGTCGAGGTGATGGGGAGGCACGCGGGGTGGATCGCGCTGAACGCCGGGATGGCCTCGGGCGCGCACATGACACTGATCCCCGAGCAGCCCTTCGACGTCGAAGAAGTGTGCCGACTGGTCAAACGCCGCTTCCAGCGCGGTGATTCGCACTTCATCTGCGTCGTCGCCGAGGGCGCGAAGCCGGCCGAGGGCACCATGCAATTGCGCAAGGGCGGCATGGACGAGTTCGGTCACGAGAGGTTCACCGGCGTCGCTCAGCAGTTGGCGCTCGAGGTCGAGCAGCGCATCAAGAAGGAGGTGCGCGTGACCGTGCTGGGCCACGTCCAACGCGGTGGCACCCCAACGCCGTACGACCGGGTGCTGGCCACACGTTTCGGCGTGAATGCCGCCGACGCGGCGCACGCGGGGGAGTACGGCATGATGGTCTCGCTGCGGGGTCAGGAGATCGGCCGGGTGCCTCTCGCCGATGCGGTGCGCCAACTCAAGCTCGTGCCACAGAGCCGCTACGACGACGCCGCCGAGTTCTTCGGCTGAGTTTTTTCGGCGACCAGGTACGAACTCGAGTGACTCGCCGGGAAAACACTCGAGTTCGTGTCTTCTCGCGGGAGAAAAGTGCCCGTCCGTTGCGCGGCACGGCAGACTGCACCCATGCACGGCGAGTCGCGGGGACCACTGCACGCGCGTCTCGTCGTCGATGAGGCCGGCACCGTCGTCGCCGCCGATCCGGCCGTCGTTCCCATGCTCGGCGACCGCGCCGTCCCCGGCGCGGATCTGCGCGATGTCCTCGACGGCAATACCGCGGCCGAAGTGCTCGACTACCTGGGCGGCCGACACCGGCACGCGGCCGTGTTCGACACCGGCGGGCTGCGCATCGTCGTCCGGCCGGCCAAGGGCGGCGATCGCTATGACGTCGAAGTCGAGAACGTCGATGTCCAGCAGGCCCGCCTGCGCCGTCTGCACCTGACCGAGGCGACGATCGAGCGCGTCACCGACATGATCATCTGGCTGGACCGAGACGGCAGGTACGTCTTCGTCAACGCCGCGGCCTGCAGTCTGCTCGGCTACACCGCTGACGAACTGTCCCGGCTCCGCGTGGTCGACGTCGATCCGTTCTTCGACGACGAGATCTGGCGAGAGCACTGGCGCGACATCGTGGAACGCAAATCCTTCGTCATCGAGACGGTGAACACCACCAAAGACGGAACCGACATACCGATCGAGGTGACGGTGAACTACGTCGACTTCGACGGTGAGGAGTACAACTGCTCGATCGTGCGGGACATCACCGAGCGCAAGGTCGTCGAGTCGCGGCTGCTTGCGCTGAACGAGGAGATCACCCGACTGTCGATCACCGACGATCTCACCGGGATCGCCAATCGTCGCCGATTCGACGCGGTACTGGCCGATTTCGTCGACAACCATGCCGTCACGGGCGATCCTCTGTCGATCATCATGATCGACATCGACCACTTCAAGGTGTTCAACGATCACCTCGGCCACAGCGCGGGGGACGAATGCCTGAGACAGGTGGCCTCGGTTCTCGATCGGATAGCCGCCGCGCAGGGCGGGCTCGCGGCCCGGTACGGCGGCGAGGAGTTCCTGTGCCTACTTCCGCGCGCCGACGAGGCGGCCGCGGCCGAGGTCGCCCGACAGTGCCAGACCGCCGTGGCGGAACTGGAGATCGCGCATCCCGCGTCGATGACGGCAGCGGCCCTCACCGTCAGCGCCGGAGTGCTGACCTGCCGCCGCCCGTTCGACATCGCCCGCATTCTGACCGGCGTGGACGCCCAGCTCTACCGCGCCAAGCGGGAGGGCCGCAACCGGGTGGTGCACGGACCGGACACCGGCTCGGCAGCGCCCAGCACTTAGGATCGGGGCATGACTTCCGTGACCTCGGCCACCGCACCGCTGCTGGACTACGACCAGGTCATCGCCGCCTACGAGCCGGTTCTCGGCCTCGAGGTGCATGTCGAGCTCTCGACGCAGACCAAGATGTTCTGCGGCTGCCCGAACCGCTTCGGCGGTGAACCCAACACCCAGGTGTGCCCGGTGTGCCTCGGGCTGCCCGGTTCGCTGCCGGTGCTCAACGAGTCGGCGGTCGAGTCCGCGATCCGGATCGGTCTGGCGCTGAACTGCCAGATCGCGCCGTGGGGCCGGTTCGCCCGCAAGAACTACTTCTATCCCGATCAGCCGAAGAACTACCAGATCAGCCAGTACGACGAGCCGATCGCCGTCAACGGCCACCTCGAGGTGCCGCTCGACGACGGCAGCACATGGCGCGTGGAGATCGAGCGCGCGCACATGGAGGAGGACACCGGGAAGCTGACCCACCTGGGCAGTGACACCGGCCGTATCGCCGGCGCGACGACCTCGCTCGCCGATTACAACCGGTCCGGCGTGCCGTTGATCGAGATCGTCACCAAGCCGATCGAAGGCGCCGGTGCCCGCGCCCCCGAGATTGCCCGCGCCTACGTGACCGCACTGCGAGACCTGCTGCGCGCCTTGGACGTCTCCGACGTCCGCATGGATCAGGGCTCGATGCGCTGCGACTCCAACGTCTCGCTCAAGCCGATCGGACAGGTCGAGTTCGGTACCCGCACCGAGACCAAGAACGTCAACTCGCTCAAGAGCGTCGAAGTCGCGGTGCGCTACGAAATGCGCAGGCAGGCAGCAGTTCTGGAGTCCGGTGGCACCGTCACCCAGGAGACCCGGCACTTCCACGAGGACGGCTACACCTCACCGGGCCGCAGCAAGGAGACCGCTCAGGACTACCGCTACTTCCCCGAACCCGATCTCGAGCCCGTCGCGCCCAGTGATGAACTCGTCGAGCGGTTGCGTGGCACCATTCCCGAGCTTCCCTGGTTGTCGCGCAAGCGCATTCAGCAGGAGTGGGGCATCTCCGATGAGGTGATGCGCGATCTCGTCAACATCGGGGCGCTCGATCTGATCACCGCGACGGTCTCGCACGGCGCGTCCAGCGACGCTGCGCGCGCCTGGTGGGGAAACTTCCTGGTGCAGAAGGCCAACGAGAAAGGCGTGGAACTCGACGAGCTGCCCATCACGCCCGCCCAGGTGGCCGCGGTGGTCAAGCTCGTCGACGACGGGAAGCTCTCGAACAAGCTGGCCCGCCAGGTCGTCGAGGGGGTGCTGGCCGGCGAGGGCGAACCCGATGAGGTGATGACCGGGCGCGGGCTCGCGGTGGTTCGCGACGATTCACTCATCCAGTCCGCGGTCGACGAGGCGCTGGCCGCCAACCCGGACATCGCCGAGAAGATCCGCGGCGGCAAGGTGGCCGCGGCAGGCGCGATCGTCGGTGCAGTGATGAAGGCGACCAAGGGGCAGGCGGACGCCGCGCGCGTGCGTGAGCTGGTCATGGCCGCCTGCAGTTGACGCTGCCGATGAAGCGCGCCCAAGACCTGGTACTGCGCCTGCTCTCGCATCCGCTGCGGCTGCTGTCGCTGCGCTCGATCGTCATCCTGGCGCAGGTCGGCGTGATCATCCTGGTGCTCACGCTCGGCATCTGGGTGTGGGTGGGCGTCACCAACGATCAATACGATCAGCTCGACCGTCGGTTGGACTCGCTGTCGAGCCTCGGTGACGTGAACACGCTGCTGCGCAGCGCGCAGGAAGGAGTGGGGCCCGAACCGGCCGAGGGCGGCCTCGTCCGCACGGCGCGCATCGGACCGGTCGCCGTGTCGATGCCGCCCGACATCGTCCTGCCCGAGCTGCCCAACGGGTACGCCGACGCGACGATCGGCGGCGTCGAGTACCGCATCCGCACCATCACCACCGGCGCCGCGTCGATCGCACTCGGCGCGCCGCTGGCCGACACCCAGGCGCGGATCGACTCGCTGCACTGGCGGGTGTTCTGGATCTGCGCGGGCGTGATCCTGGCCACGCTGCTGGTGGGGTGGGTGATCGCGCTGATCATGGTCAATCCGTTCCGGCTGCTCGCGCAGCAGGCGCGTGCCATCAACGCCCAGTCCAATCCGGACGAGGTGCAGGTGCGCGGCGTGTGGGAGGCTGTCGAGATCTCCGAGGCGGTGGAGGGCATGCTCGCCCGCATCGGCAACGAGCAGCAGCGGACCCGGGCAGCGCTGGAATCGGCGCGCGACTTCGCCGCGGTGGCCTCCCATGAACTGCGCACCCCGCTGACGGCGATGCGCACCAATCTCGAGGTCCTGATGACCCTCGACCTGAGCCCGGAGCAGCGCCGGGAGGTCATCGGCGACGTCATGCGCACGCAGTCGCGGATCGAGGCCACTCTGTCGGCGCTCGAGCGACTGGCGCAGGGCGAGCTGACCACGGTGGCCGACTTCGTCCCCCTCGATGTCGCCGAACTGCTCGACCGTGCCGCCCACGACGCCCGGCACAACTACCCGGGGCTGGAAGTCTCGCTGGCGTCGTCGACGACGGTGCTGATGCTGGGAATGCCTGCCGGGTTGCGATTGGTGGTCGACAACGCGATCGCCAACGCCGTCAAGCACGGCGGCGCGACGCGGGTGCAGCTGAGTGTGATCAGCTCGGCCGACGGGGTCGAGATCGCGGTGGACGACAACGGTTCCGGCGTGCCGGAGGAGGAACGAAAAGAAGTGTTCCAACGCTTCCACCGGGGGACGACGGCGTCCCGCTCGGGCTCCGGCCTGGGCCTGGCACTCGTCGCGCAACAGGCCGAAATCCACGGCGGCACCGCGGCTTTGGAGCACAGCCCGCTGGGTGGCACACGGCTGATCCTGCGCCTGCCCGGGTCGGGGCCCAGTTCGGTCTAGGTCTTCTCGTCGTTGGCGCGGGGGAAGCCACCGCCCTGCGGGAACAGCGGGAACACCACGTCGTCGAGCTTCTCCGCGTCTCCGGAGGTCTTGTTGACCGTGGCGCCCCAGATGTTGCCGTCGGGAGCGACCTGCAGCGCCCAGGCATGGCCGTGCTGATCCTTACGGACCACCTCAGGCTCGCCGGTCACCGCGCCGGTGTCGGGTGCCATCCGCACCGCGACGGTCTGCTTGGTGTTGACGAGGTTCACCAGCACGGTGCCGTCGAGAGCGGCGCAGCCGGCCACCCCGGGCCGGTCCGGCCAGGACCACACCGTCGACACCTTGGAGTCCTTGGTGATGCGCTGCAGCCGATCCGCGGTCGGGGTCCGGTCGGTGACGTAGAGCGATTCGTCGGACGGGTCGATGCACATGCCGCCGCCCGGCCCCAGGCCGGACAGCGCGGTGGTGGTGGGCGCCTGGTTGACCGTGGTGGGCTGCTCGATGCGCAGCAGCTTGCCGGCCATCGAGCCCGGATCGGCGGCCAACGCCGGGTCGCCCGCGTCGCCGGTCTGCACCATCAGCGTGGTGGGGCTGGTGAAGACCAGTGACCCGGTGTTACCAGTGGCGCCCTTCGGGATGCCGGTCAGGATCGGCTTGGGCACGTCACCGTCGGCGATGCGTACCACCCTGTTGTCGGTCGGGGTGCTGATGTAGGCGTAGGTCAACCGATCCTGCTGGTAGGTGGGCGACTGAACGATGTCCATCAGCCCGCCGTCGCCGCTGCCGTCGACCGGGATCGTCATCTTGACGAAGGGCTCGGCCCTTGTCGCGACCTGCTTGACCGCGCCGGTCACCCGTTCGGCCACCAGCGCCGACTGGCTGTCGGGCAGCATGATGAGCCCGCTGGTGCTCTCCAGGCAGCCCTGCATGACGCCTTGCGCCGGACACGCCTTGGGGAACGGTTGGGCGGGTAGGGGCGCCGGCGGCGGCGGCGTCGACGTGGGCCCCGGCGCCATCTGCGGCTTCGTGGTGAACGGCTGCGACTGCGCCGAATCGAAGCGCGCGCAGCCGGTGATGCCCAGCAGGGCTGCACTGGCCACCACCGCGGCTACCCGCAACGACCGGCGTCGACTCATGCGAGCCAGATTACGGATCGTTGCGCGGTGCTCGCCACGGCGCCCGGGTCGACCAGGTCAGACGGGTCGGTGCACCCGTCAAACACGTGGTCGGGCGCGCCGAGCGAATTCCCGGGTACGACCTGGTCAGCCCTTACCCTGCTAGGTGTGACCAGCCCGCAAGACTCACAACCCTGGCAGCGGCCCGCCGACTCGGGTGGCCGGCCCGCGTCGGCGCGTCTGGTGGACCCGGAAGACGATCTGCCCTCGGAGCACTACGGCGGCGACTTCGAGACGACCGCGATCCCTCGCTATGACACCGCCAAACCAGCTGGTCAGCAGCCGTTCGGCCTGCTGGGCGACGCCGAACCCCTGCCGTACGTCCAGCCGGGTGCAGGTCTGGCGCCCGGCTCCTACGGGGCGACGACGGCCGCGCCGACCGAGGTCGGGGCGTTCGACGAGAGCCGGGAGCGCGATCGCCGCGGCACCCAGGATCTCGGCCTGCTCGTGCTGCGGGTGGCCGTCGGGGTCCTGCTGGTGGCGCACGGCCTGCAGAACTTGTTCGGGTTGTGGGGCGGTCCCGGGTTGGGTGGTTTCCGCGACTACATCGCCGACGCGGGCTTCCGGTACGCCGACATCCTCAGCTATGTGGCCGCCGGTGGCGAGGTCGCGGCCGGCATCCTGCTGGTGCTGGGGCTGTTCACCCCGGTGGCGGCCGCGGGTGCGCTGGCCTACCTGATCAATGCCGTGCTCGCCGAGGCGTTGGCGGCCCACAACGACGCGCGACTGTCGGCGTTCCTCACCGATGGCCATGAGTATCAGGTGGTGCTCGTCGCGGCGGTCGCGGCGATCATCCTGACCGGACCCGGCCGGTACGGTCTGGACGCCGGTCGCGGCTGGGCCCGACGCCCGTTCCTCGGCTCGTTCGCTGCACTGGTCCTCGGGATCGGCGCCGGCGTCGCGGTCTGGGTGCTGCTCAACGGCGCCAACCCGTTGGCCTGACGTCTACTCGTACGGATTCGGTACCCGGCCGCCGCTGGCGGCCGTCAACACCGGAAGGCTCGCGAACGTGACCGCCGGCAGCGTGGTCTCGCTGCCATCGGACTTCCGCGCCAGAGCCCACGCCTTGCGGCCGAAGCGCAGTCCCTCGATGTCCGCCCACCGCATCTTCTGAGTGCCGAAGAGTGTCCGCACGGTGACGGTCTCCCGGTCGGCGACCGTTCGGTAGCGCGCGATCGCGACCGACATCGCGATGGGGATCAGCAGCAACACGGCGAACCAGCCGGGGCCGGCGAACACGATGGACAGCAAGGCCAGGGCGAAGAGCGCGACGGCGAGATGCGCCATGGGCGATATGCGGATCACGACCGGGGCGGGCGACGACGTGGCGGAGGCCATGGGCCCATCATTCCATCCGGGGCCAGGGCGGGAATGTGGCCGACCGCGGCGGAGCCGGGAATGTGGCCGATACCGGCGGAGCCGGGAATTTGACCGAAGTCCGGTTCGCGGGCTACCGTCGGGAGCTATGCAGATCCCGGGCTCGCTCGTAGTAATTGGGTTGCGCGTTGATGCCGCGCTAGCCCCGGTCCGGGCATAGCACAACCGCATCGACGCGCAACCCTCGCTCAGCCTCCCGGCTGACGGGGGTTTTTTGTTGCCCCAGCACCGATTTGAGAAGATCTAACCCAAGCCATTCAGGCCGGACAGGACACAGAGGACACCGTGAGCGCACCCACCACGCGAGCACCTGAGCAGCCGGCGACCCCGGCCAACGGGACTCGCACCGCCGCCCCCGCCCCGTCGCAGCCCAAAAAGGTTGCGCCACTTCAGCTGACCGGCGCAGAAGCCGTGATCAGGGCACTCGAGGAACTCGACGTCGACGTGATCTTCGGCATCCCGGGTGGTGCGGTGCTGCCCGTCTACGACCCGCTGTACGACTCGGTGAAGCTGCGCCACGTTCTGGTCCGGCACGAGCAGGGTGGCGGCCACGCCGCCAGCGGCTACGCCCACGCGACCGGCCGGGTCGGCGTCTGCATGGCGACCTCGGGCCCCGGGGCCACCAACCTGGTGACGCCGCTGGCCGACGCCTACATGGATTCGATCCCGGTGGTCGCCATCACCGGTCAGGTCGGCCGCGCGCTCATCGGCACCGACGCCTTCCAGGAAGCCGACATCTCCGGCATCACGATGCCCGTCACCAAGCACAACTTCCTGGTCCGCAATGGTGACGACATCGCGCGCGTCATCGCCGAGGCGTTCCACATCGCCGCCAGCGGGCGTCCCGGCCCGGTGCTCGTCGACATCCCCAAGGACGTGCTGCAGGGCCAGTGCACCTTCAGCTGGCCGCCGAAGTTCGAACTGCCCGGCTACAAGCCGAACACCAAGCCGCACAACCGGCAGATCCGTGAGGCCGCCAAGATGATCGCGGCGGCCCGCAAGCCGGTCCTCTACGTCGGTGGCGGCATCATCCGCGGCGAGGCCTCCGAGCAGCTGCTGGAACTGGCCGAGCTCACCGGCATCCCGGTGGTCACCACGCTGATGGCGCGCGGCGCGTTCCCCGACAGCCATCCGCAGAACATGGGCATGCCCGGCATGCACGGCACGGTGGCCGCGGTGGCGGCGCTGCAGCGCAGCGATCTGCTGATCGCGCTGGGCACCCGCTTCGACGACCGGGTGACCGGCAAGCTGGATTCCTTTGCCCCCGAAGCCAAGGTGATCCACGCCGACATCGACCCCGCCGAGATCGGCAAGAACCGGCACGCCGACGTCCCGATCGTGGGTGACGTGAAGGCCGTCATCACCGACCTGATCGAGGCCCTCCGCCGGGACAGTGGACTCGGCTCGACTCCGCTGGCCAACTGGCGGGAGTACCTGGCCGGTATCCAGGCGACCTACCCGTTGAGCTACGGCCCGCAGAGCGACGGCAGCCTCTCACCCGAGTACGTGATCGAGACGCTCGGCAAGATCGCCGGCCCGGACGCGATCTACGTGGCCGGCGTGGGTCAACACCAGATGTGGGCAGCGCAGTTCATCAAATACGAGAAGCCCAAGACCTGGCTGAACTCCGGTGGTCTGGGGACGATGGGCTACGCGGTGCCTGCCGCGATGGGCGCGAAGATGGGCTGCCCGGACACCGAGGTGTGGGCCATCGACGGCGACGGCTGCTTCCAGATGACGAATCAGGAGCTCGCCACGTGTGCCATCGAAGGCGTGCCGATCAAGGTCGCGCTGATCAACAACGGCAACCTCGGCATGGTGCGGCAGTGGCAGACGCTGTTCTACGAAGAGCGCTACAGCCAAACCGATCTGGCCACACACACCCGCCGCATCCCTGATTTCGTCAAGCTGTCGGAGGCCCTGGGCTGTGTCGCGCTGCGCTGCGAGCGCGAAGAGGACGTCGCCGACGTGATCAATCAGGCGCGCGAGATCAACGACCGCCCGGTGGTCATCGAGTTCGTCGTGGGCGCCGACGCCCAGGTGTGGCCGATGGTCGCCGCGGGCACCAGCAACGACGAGATCCAGGCGGCGCGCGGCATCCGCCCGCTGTTCGACAACGAAGAGGGACACGCCTGATGACCACCACGCACACACTGTCGGTGCTCGTCGAGGACAAGCCCGGCGTGCTCGCCCGCGTCGCCTCGCTGTTCTCGCGGCGCGGATACAACATCCAATCCCTCGCCGTCGGCGCCACCGAGCAGAAGGACCTGTCGCGGATGACGATCGTCGTCGACGTCGAGGACTCGCCGCTCGAGCAGATCACCAAGCAGCTCAACAAGCTGGTCAACGTGATCAAGATCGTGGAGCAGGACGAGGACAACGCGGTGTCGCGCGAGATCGCACTGATCAAGGTGCGCGCGGATGCGACAACCCGCGGTCAGGTCATCGAAGCCGTGAACCTGTTCCGCGCCAAGGTCGTCGACGTGTCCAACGAGTCGTTGACGGTCGAGGCCACCGGAACCCCGGCCAAGCTCGAGGCGCTCCTGCGCGTGCTGGAGCCGTACGGTATCCGAGAAATCGTCCAGTCCGGTGTGGTGTCGCTGTCGCGTGGCCCCCGCGGAATCGGCACCAAGTAGCTGAAAAGCAAAGAGTAGAAAGAAGATTCACGACAATGGCAGTTGAGATGTTCTATGACGACGACGCGGACCTGTCGATCATCCAGGGCCGCAAGGTCGCCGTCATCGGCTACGGCAGCCAGGGGCACGCGCACTCGCTGAGCCTGCGCGACTCCGGTGTGCAGGTGAAGGTGGGCCTCAAGGAGGGGTCGAAGTCCCGCGAGAAGGTCACCGAGCAGGGCCTCGACGTCGACACCCCGGCCGAGGTGGCCAAGTGGGCCGACGTGATCATGCTGCTGGCGCCCGACACCGCGCAGGCCGAGATCTTCGCGAACGACATCGAGCCGAACCTCGAAGACGGCAATGCGCTGTTCTTCGGTCACGGTCTGAACATCCACTTCGGCCTCATCAAGCCGCCGGCCAACGTCACGATCGGCATGGTCGCGCCGAAGGGCCCCGGCCACCTCGTGCGCCGGCAGTTCGTCGACGGCAAGGGCGTGCCCTGCCTGATCGCCGTCGATCAGGACCCCAAGGGTGAGGGTGAGGCGCTCGCGCTGTCCTATGCGAAGGCCATCGGCGGTGCCCGCGCCGGCGTCATCAAGACCACGTTCAAGGAAGAGACCGAGACCGACCTCTTCGGCGAGCAGGCCGTGCTGTGCGGCGGCACCGAAGAACTGGTCAAGACCGGCTTCGAGGTGATGGTCGAGGCGGGCTACGCGCCCGAGATGGCCTACTTCGAGGTGCTGCACGAGCTGAAGCTGATCGTCGACCTCATGTATGAGGGCGGCATCGCCCGGATGAACTACTCGGTGTCCGACACCGCCGAGTTCGGCGGCTACCTCTCGGGCCCGCGGGTCATCGACGCCGACACCAAGAAGCGGATGCAGGACATCCTCAAGGACATCCAGGACGGCACCTTCGTCAAGCGCCTGGTCGCCAACGTCGAGGGTGGCAACAAGGAGCTCGAGCAGCTGCGCAAGGAGAATGCCGAGCACCCGATCGAGGTCACCGGCAAGAAGCTGCGCGACCTGATGAGCTGGGTCGATCGCCCGATCACCGAAACCGCTTAGTTTCGCCCGCGAAGTCGGTGCCGTTCTCCGCGAACGGCACCGACTTTCGTGTTTCTAGGAGAGGCGGTCGGCGGTGCTGACGACGCGCCGTGCCAGGTGGTCGAGTGCCGCCAGCGTGGCTTCGTCGAGCTCGTTGCGGTTCTCGGGACCCGTCACGTGGCCCACACCGTACGGATTGCCGTCGGCGAACTTGACCCCGTCGGTGTAGCCGGGGGCCACGATGATCCCGCCGAAATGCATCAGCGTGATGTAGAGGGTCAGCAGCGTGGTCTCCTGGCCGCCGTGCGCGGTCTGTGACGACGTGAACCCGGCGTAGATCTTGTCGGCCAGCTTGCCCTGGGCCCACAGGCCGCCGAGGGAATCGATGAAGGCCCGGAACTGCGAGGCGGTGTTGCCGAATCGGGTGGGGGAGCCGAAGATCACCGCGTCGGCCCACACGATGTCGTCGCCGGTTGCCGCCGGAAGATCCTTGGTGGCTTCGTAATTCGCCGACCAGGCGGGGTTCTCTGCGAACGACTCCGGGTCGCGGGTTTCGGCGATGTGGCGCAGACGCACCTCCGCGCCTGCGGACTCTGCGGTGGCGGCCACGCGGTTGGCCATCGCGGTGCCGTGTCCGGTGGCCGAGTAGTAGATCACTGAGAGCTTGGTCATGACGCGAGACTACGCGCGGCCCCCGCAGGATCAGGGTGACAAGCGCGGCAGATTCGTGATGCCGAATTCGCGGCGCAGCACGGTGCGCGCCGCGTAGTAGCCGGCCATGCCGTGCACGCCGGTGCCGGGCGGCGTGGCCGACGAGCACAGGTACGCCTGGGGAATCGGCGTGGTCCACGGGTTCAGTCGCAGTGTGGGTCCCACCATCGCCGCGAACAGCGTGGCGCCACCGACGATGATGTCCCCGCCGACGTAGTTCGCGTTGTGGTCGGCCATCCGGGCTGCGGGCACGCATCGCGCGGCGACCACGAGATCGCGGAACCCGGGTGCGGCACGCTCGAACAGGCCGGTGATCGTCTCGGTGAGGTCCGCGGTGGAACCCGCCGGGACGTGGGCGTAGGTCCACAGCGGCCGCCGGCCCTGGTCGTCGATGCGCGACGGGTCGGCCACGTGCGGCAGCGCGGCCAGTGTCATCGGCCACTCGGCGTGGCGGCCCGCGGCGATCTCGCGTTCGGCCAGCGCCATCTGCGCCCGTGTGCCGCCCATGTGCAGGGTGCCCGCTTGGGCGAGGCGCTGGTCGCGCCACGGGATCTCGCCGGAGAGCACGAAGTCGACCTTGCAGACGCCCGGCCCGAACCTGTAGCGCCGCAATGCTTTTGCATAACGTGTCGGCACCGCGTCGCCGTAGATGTCGAGCAGTGCCGTCGGCGCGGTATCCCAGATGACGACTCCGCCGGGTGGCGTGGTCACCGGTTCGCCGAGCGCCAGTTCGCCGCCGTGTGTCCGAAGATCGGCGATCAGGGCATCGGCGATCGCCTGCGTTCCGCCGACGGGCACCGGCCACCCCGCGGTGTGCGCCACCGTGCCCAGCATCAGGCCCGCGCCGCTGTTGACGGGTGAGGGCATCGTCGAAATGGCATGTACGCCAACGCCGGTGAACAGAGCGCGGGCATCCTCGCCGCGCAAGAGCCCCCACGCCGGGCTACCCATCGCCAAGACCCGCAACCCGGTGCGCACGGTGGTGAGCAGATCCGGCGGCAGGGAACGCTTGTCGCCGAGGAAGAACCCCAGCACCCCGTCGACGTGCTCGGTGAGCGGACCGAACAGCCGCCGCCAGGACGCGCCGTCGTCCAACTCCGCGCATGTGCGCTCCAACGAGCGGTAGGCGACCGCGGCCGGTCGGTCGGGCAGCGGGTTCGCGTACGACACATCCGGCGTGCGCAGCGCCACGCCGCGGGCCGCGAGATCGAATTCGGCGAAGAACGGGGAGGCCACCCCCAGCGGGTGGACGGCCGAACAGATGTCGTGGAGGACACCTGGGTACTCGGGGTCCGGTGCGGAGCGGGCGCCGCCGCCGGCGGTGGGTTGACCCTCGATCACCCGCACCGACAGGCCCGCGCGGGCGCAGATGACCGCGGCCGCCAGCCCGTTCGGGCCGCTTCCGACGACGGTGACGTCCACGCTGGAGTTTCTCCCGCCCACCACCCGACTATTAGAGCCCACTAGGCTGAGGCCTCGTGAGTCTGCCCGTGGTATTGATCGCCGACAAGCTGGCCCCCTCGACCGTCGAAGCGTTGGGCGACCAGGTAGAGGTCCGTTGGGTCGACGGCCCGGACCGGGAGAAGCTGCTGGCCGCCGTCGCCGACGCGGACGCGCTGCTGGTGCGCTCCGCCACCACCGTCGACGCAGAGGTCATGGCCGCCGCACCCAAGCTGAAGATCGTCGCCCGTGCCGGCGTCGGACTGGACAACGTCGATGTCGACGCCGCCACCGCCCGTGGTGTGCTGGTGGTGAACGCCCCCACCTCGAACATCCACAGCGCCGCCGAGCACGCGCTGGCGCTGCTGCTGTCGGCGGCCCGCCAGATCCCGGCCGCCGACGCCACACTGCGTGCGCACACGTGGAAGCGGTCGTCGTTCTCCGGCACCGAGATCTTCGGCAAGACGGTCGGTGTCGTCGGCCTCGGCCGGATCGGCCAGCTGGTGGCCCAGCGGCTGGCGGCGTTCGGCGCGCACATCACCGCCTACGACCCCTATGTCTCGCACGCCCGCGCGGCGCAGCTCGGCATCGAACTGCTCACCCTCGACGAGCTCCTCGCCCGCGCCGACTTCATCTCGGTGCACCTGCCCAAGACCAAGGAGACGGCAGGCCTGATCGGCACGGACGCGCTGGCCAAGACCAAGCCGGGTGTGATCATCGTCAACGCCGCACGCGGCGGACTGATCGACGAGCAGGCCCTGGCCGATGCGATCACCAGCGGCCATGTCCGCGGCGCCGGCCTCGACGTGTTCGCCACCGAGCCGTGCACCGACAGTCCGCTGTTCGAGCTGCCTCAGGTCGTCGTGACGCCGCACCTGGGTGCGTCGACCGCCGAAGCCCAGGACCGTGCCGGCACCGATGTGGCGGCCAGCGTCAAGCTCGCACTCGCCGGTGAGTTCGTGCCCGACGCCGTCAACGTCGGCGGCGGCGCCGTCGGCGAAGAGATCGCGCCCTGGCTGGATCTGGTCCGCAAGCTCGGCCTGCTCGTCGGAGCCCTGTCGGCGGAACTGCCCACCAACCTCTGCGTGCAGGTGCGCGGCGAGCTGGCCAGCGAGGAGGTCGAGGTGCTGCGCCTCTCGGCGCTGCGCGGCCTGTTCTCTGCGGTGATCGAAGATCCGGTGACCTTCGTCAACGCCCCGGCGCTGGCCGCCGAGCGCGGTGTCGAGGCGTCCATCGACACCGAATCGGAGAGTCCCAACCACCGCAGCGTCGTCGACGTCCGCGCGGTCGCTGCCGACGGCACCACGGTGAACGTGGCCGGCGCGCTCTCGGGCCCCCAGCAGGTCGAGAAGATCGTCCAGGTCAACGGCCGCAACCTCGATCTGCGCGCCGAGGGCGTGAACCTGATCATCAACTACGACGATCAGCCCGGCGCGCTCGGCAAGATCGGCACCCTCCTCGGCAGCGCCGAGGTCAACATCCTGGCCGCTCAGCTCAGTCAGGACGCCGACGGAAAGGGCGCGACGATCATGCTGCGCCTGGACCGGAACGTGCCCGGCGACGTGCTGGCCACCATCGGCCGCGACGTCAACGCTGCGACATTGGAAGTGGTCGACCTGACATGAGTGCTCCTGTGAAACTCGCGGTGATCGGCGGCGACGGGATCGGTCCCGAGGTGATCGGCCAGGCCCTCACCGTCCTCGACGCCGTGCTGCCCGGAGTGGAGAAGACCGAATACGAGCTGGGCGCGCGCCAGTATCACAAGACCGGCGAGGTGCTGCCGGACTCCGTGATCGACGAGCTCAAGGCGCACAACGCGATCCTGCTCGGCGCCATCGGTGACCCCTCGGTGCCCAGCGGTGTCCTCGAGCGAGGGCTGCTGCTGCGCATCCGCTTCGAGCTCGACCACCACGTCAACCTGCGTCCGGGCCGGCTCTACCCCGGGGTGCGCAGCCCGTTGGCAGGCGATCCGGAGATCGACTTCGTCGTGGTGCGGGAAGGCACGGAGGGGCCCTACACCGGGAACGGCGGTGCGATCCGCGTGGACACCCCGCACGAGATAGCGACCGAGGTCAGCGTCAACACCGCCTACGGGGTGCGTCGCGTCGTGCTCGACGCGTTCCATCGCGCGCAGGGCCGTCGCAAGCACCTCACGCTGGTGCACAAGAACAACGTGCTGACCTACGCCGGCTCGCTGTGGTGGCGCACCGTACAGAGCGTCGCGGCCGAATACCCCGACGTCGAGGTGGCGTATCAGCACGTCGATGCGGCAACGATCCACATGGTGACCGATCCGGGCCGCTTCGACGTGATCGTCACCGACAACCTGTTCGGCGACATCATCACCGACCTGGCCGCGGCGGTGTGCGGCGGCATCGGGTTGGCGGCCAGCGGCAACATCGATGCGACGCTGACCAATCCGTCGATGTTCGAGCCGGTGCACGGCAGCGCGCCCGACATCGCGGGGCAGGGTATCGCGGATCCGACGGCGGCGATCATGAGCGTGTCGCTGCTGCTGGCCCACCTCGGTGAGCTCGACGCCGCCGCCCGTGTCGACGCGGCGGTCGCCGAACATCTCGCGACCCGCGGGGACCAGACGCTGACCACCGCCGAAGTCGGCGAGCGCATCCTCGGGAAGCTGTAGCCATCCGGGTCGCGGCCACGCTGTCTGCGCAGTGCTGGCTGTTCGTCGTCGGATCGTCGCTGTTCGCGCTCGCCACCGCGCCTGGCGTCCCGGCGTGGCTGGGCGCGGGCGGGGCGAACCTGTTGTGCTTTTGCGGCTCCTGGTTCTTCACCACCGCGGCCGGCATCCAGCTGCTCCGCAGCAACCGCACCGACCGCGCGGAGTGGTCAAGTGCTGCAGTGCAATTGGTCGGCACGCTGCTGTTCAACGTCAGTACCGGCGCCTCGGTCCTGGCGCACGCCGTGGCCAGCGAGCGGCACTACGTGTGGGTGCCCGACGTGGCCGGCTCGACGGCTTTTCTGGTCAGCGGAGTTCTCGGTGTGGTCGCGACCGGCGCGCTGATCGATCTGCGATCGCGTGACTGGTGGGCCGCGGCGGTCAACATGGTCGGTTGCGTGGCGTTCGGGGTGTCGGCGGCCGCTGCATTCGTGCGCGCGACAGGCGTCACCGAAGACGAACGGCTGGCCAATCTCGGCACCTTCACCGGGGCTCTGTGCTTCCTGGCCGCTGCCCTGATGCTGTTGCCGGGTCAGGCTGCTTCCCGGGCCTGAGGTGCGCTGGTGGCCGGCACCGACGGGATCGCCAGCAGGGGGATGAGCGCACACACCGCGAACGCCGCCGGGTAGCCGGCCGCGCCGATCAGCGCCCCGAACAACGGCGGTGTGACACCGGCGGTGAGCAGCTGCGTGGTGTTCTGCGTGCCCAGCGCGCGGCCGCTCCAGAACGGTCCCGCGACTTCGGCGATCGCGGTGAAGGCCAACCCGTTGTCGGACGCCGTGACCACCGATGCGACGACCATCAGCGCGACACTGATCGGGGAGTCCAGCCAGTCGGTCAGCGCCAGCAGCCCCATCGACACCGCGGCGGCCGCGGCGATCGTCCGGATGGGTCTCATCCGAGAGCTCAGCACGTCGCCGGACCGGCGCAGCACGAAGTCTGACCATCGGCCCGCGGCGATGCGCCCGCCGGCGCCGAAAAGCTGGGCGACCGTGACCATCGCGCCCGCGGACCCGGCGGACCATCCCCGGTCGGTGATCAGCCAGGCCAGCGTGAACGTCCACACCATCGCCTGCGGAGCCACCAGCAGCAGCGAGGTGAGATGGATGCGCACCAGCAGCGAAGAACCCCGGTAGGGGTTGGCGAGGTCGGCGTCACTGGCTTCCGCGCGTGCGGGCCGCGGTGGGTCCAGCACCGCGACGGCGCACACGACGGCTGCGGCGGCGCAGACCACAGCGGGAAACAGCAGCGCGCCCGACACCCCGCGGGATTCGGCCAGTCGCGGAATCACGAGGGCGCCGAGTCCGACGCCGAGCGGCTGTGCGGTCTGGCGGATCCCCATCACCAGGCCCCGCTTCTCCGCGGCGAACCAGCCCACCACGAGGCGCCCACTGGCAGTGTTACTGCTCGCCGCCGCCATGCCGCCGAGGAAGAGGAAAGCCCCGACCGCAGGTAACGAGTCCGCCGATGCGGCGCCGAAGCCGGCGGCCGCGGTCAACGCGGAACCCAGGGTCAACACGGTGCGCTCGCCGAAGCGGTCGACCACATAGCCCCAGGCGATCAGCGTCACCACCATCCCGAGGCTGGGCAGCGCCGACATCAGGCCGGCCTGTGCGAGGTCGAGGCCGCGTTCCCGATGAAGCGTCGGTATGAGAAAGGCCACACCGTTGATGAACACGTTGGCGCACAACGTGGCGCCGAGAGCGACGATCAGCATCGACCATCGGCGTGCGGTGCTGATCGAGGCGGGGTCCATCTGGCCATCGTGACAAGAACGTCTCAATATGCAGAACCTATATCTCATCATGTGAGACTGCTGGTGTGTGAGCTGTGCGCCTGCCGCGGCGGCCGGCGCTGCCGCTAGGCTGAGCCCCATGCGTCTTGGTCGAATCGCCAGCCCGGATGGCGTGGCTTTCGTGTCCATCGAAGGGCCGGTCGACGAGCCCGGTGAAGCCATCGCCCGGGAGATCGCCGAGCATCCCTTCGGCACACCGACATTCACCGGCCGGCAGTGGCCGCTGGCCGATGTGCGCCTGCTGGCGCCGATCCTCGCCAGCAAGGTCGTCTGCATGGGCAAGAACTACGCCGCTCACATCGAAGAAATGGGTGGCGGCACCTTCGAGGATCCGATCATCTTCCTCAAGCCCAACACCGCGATCATCGGCCCGGGTACCGCGATCCAACTGCCGGCTGACGCGCATCCCGTGCACTTCGAGGGCGAACTGGCTGCAGTCATCGGTCGTCCGTGTAAGGACGTGCCTGCCTCGCGGGCTGCCGAGAACATCCTCGGCTACACGATTGCCAACGACGTCTCTGCGCGCGATCAGCAGAAGAAAGACGGCCAGTGGATGCGCGCCAAAGGCCACGACACGTTCTGTCCGGTCGGCCCGTGGATCGTCACCGATGTGGATGCAACTGATCTCGAGATCCGCACCGAGGTCAACGGTGAGGTCAAGCAGCGCAGCCGAACATCGTTGATGATCCACGACATCGGCGCGATCATCGAGTGGATCTCGGCGGTCATGACGCTGCTGCCGGGTGACCTGATCCTGACCGGCACGCCCGAGGGCGTCGGACCTCTCGAGCACGGCGACTCCGTCAGCGTCAGCATCGAGGGCATCGGAACGCTCACCAATCCCGTTGTGCGCAAAGGAAAATCGTGACCGCCCCACCGATCGTCAGAGTCAGGTTCTGTCCGTCGCCGACGGGCACCCCCCATGTGGGGTTGATCCGCACCGCGCTGTTCAACTGGGCGTACGCCCGCCACACCGGCGGAACATTCGTGTTCCGGATCGAGGACACCGACTCGGCGCGCGACAGCGAGGACAGTTACCGGGCGCTCCTGGACGCCTTGCGCTGGCTCGGCCTCGACTGGGACGAAGGCCCCGAGGTCGGCGGACCCTATGAGCCCTACCGCCAGTCGGGCCGTCGCGAGCTCTACACCGACGTGCTGCAGCGGCTGCTCGACGCCGGCGAGGCCTACGAGGCGTTCTCCACCGCCGAGGAGGTCGAAGCGCGCCACCTCGCGGCGGGGCGCAACCCCAAGCTGGGGTACGACAACTTCGATCGCGACCTCACCGATGAGCAGCGGGCAGCGTTCCGTGCCGAGGGCCGCTCGCCGGTCATCCGGCTGCGCATGCCCGAGACGGACATGACGTGGGACGACCTGGTTCGTGGGGAGACGACGTTCCCGGCTGGTTCGATCCCGGACTTCGCGCTGACCAGGGGCAACGGAGAACCCTTGTACACCTTGGTCAATCCGGTCGACGACGCACTGATGAAGATCACCCACGTGCTGCGGGGGGAGGATCTGTTGCCGTCGACCCCTCGCCAGTTGGCGCTCTATGCCGCGCTCGAGCGGCTCGGCATCGCCGACGGGACACCGCGCTTCGCCCACCTGCCGCCCGTCCTGGGGGACGGGAACAAGAAGCTGTCGAAGCGGGACCCGCAATCGAACCTGTTCCTGCACCGGGATCGCGGCTTCATTCCCGAGGGCCTGCTCAACTACCTTGCGCTGCTGGGGTGGTCGATCGCCGATGACCGCGACGTGTTCGGCATCGACGAGATGGTGGCGGCCTTCGACGTCGTCGACGTGAACTCCAATCCCGCGCGGTTCGACCAGAAGAAGGCCGACGCACTCAACGCCGAGCACATCCGGCTGCTCGAGCCCGCGGAGTTCACCCGCCGCCTCGCCGAGTACTTCCGTGCTCACGGCCACGACACCGGACTCGACGACGACGCATTCGCCGAAGCGGCCGTCCTGGTGCAGACGCGGATCGTCGTTCTCGGCGACGCCTGGGGGCTGTTGAAGTTCCTCGACGACGCCTCCTTCGCGCTCGACGAGAAGTCGGCGGGCAAGGAACTGCGGCCCGACGCGGTCCCCGTTCTCGACGCCGCCCTCGGCGCTCTCGAGGCGATCGGGGAGTGGAGTGGCCCACGGATCGAAGAAGCGCTCAAGGCGGCGCTGATCGACGGGCTCGACCTCAAGCCTCGCAAGGCGTTCGGGCCCATTCGAGTCGCGGTGACGGGGTCATCGATCAGCCCGCCGCTGTACGAATCGTTGGAACTGCTGGGCAGGGACCGCACACTGGCCCGGCTGCGCGCGGGCCGCGACCATGCCGGAGCGTCCGCGTGACGGGGGTGGAAAAACCACCCGAGAATCTTTGGTAGTCTGCTCGTCGGCTCGCAAGACGGCGCAGCGCGGCACAACCGCGAGGCGCCAGGGCCGAAAAATAGCCCGTGACCTGCGGTGACGGGCTGCCAATGGGGTATGGTGTAATTGGCAACACAGCTGATTCTGGTTCAGCCATTCTAGGTTCGAGTCCTGGTACCCCAGCCAACGCGCGGATTAGGTCAGCACTGTGTCCCTCAGCTATGCTTTCCGTCCGTAACAAGTTCTAGCCCCCGTCGTCTAGCGGCCTAGGACGCCGCCCTCTCACGGCGGTAGCGTGGGTTCGAATCCCATCGGGGGTACATCAGCTCGCAGGTCCTGTCAGGGCCTGCGAGTTTTTTCGTCTCTGCCGGCGGGTCAGAGCCGTCTTGTCAGCGCGTCCGCGGCGGCCACCAGATCGGCGGCCCAGCGTGCGCCCGGGCGCCGTCCCATCCGGTCGATCGGTCCGGATACCGACACGGCGGCGATCACCGCACCGCGGCCGTCGCGCACCGGTGCCGACACGCTCGCCACCCCGGGTTCCCGTTCGGCCGCGCTCTGCGCCCAACCGCGCTTGCGTACCTCCGCCAGGGCGCGGTCGGTGAATGCCGCGTCGGCCAGAACGCTGCGCTGAGTGGCCGGATCCGCGTAGGCGAGCAGCACCTTGGCTCCGGAGCCGGCCGTCATCGGCAGTCGCGCGCCGACCGGCACGGTATCCCGCAGACCCGCAGGCGGTTCCAGCGCCGCGACACAGATCCGCGCGGTCCCGTCCCTGCGGTAGAGCTGCACACTTTCCCCGGTCAGCTCGCGCAGGCGCGGCAGCACCACCGCGCCCGCCGACACCAGGGGATCGCGGACATGGCTGCCCAGTTCGGCCAGTGCAGGGCCCAGGCACCACTGGCCATCGGCGTCGCGCGCAAGCAACCGGTGCGTTTCCAGCCCGACGGCCAGCCGGTGGGCGGTCGCCCGCGGCAGGGCCGTGCGGTCGCACAGATCCGCGAGACCGCAGGGAGACTCGGCGACCGCGTGAAGGACCGTCACCGCTTTGTCGAGCACGCCGATACCGCTATCCTGTCTCACACAGAGATACTAGCTTCCCAGATTGTGAGATCGTCAATGGACAAGGCGAACAACCCACGGACTCTCGCCGAGAAGGTGTGGAGCGATCACGTCGTCGCGGCGGGCGGCGGGCAGGGTGATGCCCGGGAGCCGGACCTCATCTACATCGATCTTCACCTCGTGCACGAGGTGACCAGCCCCCAGGCGTTCGACGGGCTGCGGTTGGCGGGAAGGCCGGTGCGGCGCCCCGATCTGACGATCGCGACCGAAGACCACAACGTGCCCACCGTCGACATCGACAAGCCGATCGCCGACCCGGTGTCGCGAACCCAAGTGGAGACGTTGCGGCGCAACTGCGCCGAATTCGGTGTGCGGCTGCACCCGATGGGCGATGCCGAGCAGGGGATCGTCCACATCATCGGCCCGCAACTGGGTCTGACCCAGCCCGGGATGACGGTCGTGTGCGGTGACAGCCACACCTCCACCCACGGCGCGTTCGGTGCGTTGGCCATGGGCATCGGCACCTCGGAGGTCGAGCACGTGCTGGCCACGCAGACACTTCCGTTGCGACCCTTCAAGACCATGGCCGTCAACGTCGACGGCGAGCTGCCGCCCGGGGTCAGCGCCAAGGACATCATCCTGGCCGTCATCGCCAAGATCGGGACCGGCGGCGGACAGGGGCACGTCATCGAATACCGGGGCAGTGCCATCGAATCGCTGTCCATGGAAGGTCGGATGACGATCTGCAACATGAGCATCGAGGCGGGCGCCCGAGCCGGCATGGTGGCACCGGACGACACCACCTTCGCCTTCCTCGAGGGTCGACCCCACGCCCCGAAGGGGGCCGCATGGGATGACGCGGTCGCTGCGTGGCGTCAACTCCGAACCGACGACGGTGCCGAATTCGACACCGAGGTCCACATCGACGCCGCCAGTCTCAGCCCGTTCGTCACGTGGGGAACCAATCCGGGCCAGGGTGTACCGCTGTCCGCCGCGGTGCCCGATCCGGAGGCGATGCTCGACGACGATCAGCGCCAGACGGCCGAAAAGGCGTTGGCATACATGGGTCTCGAAGCGGGTACCCCGATGCGTGACGTGGCCGTAGACGCCGTGTTCGTCGGCTCCTGCACCAACGGCCGGATCGAGGATCTGCGTGTGGTGGCCGACGTGCTGCGCGGTCGGTCCGTCGCCGACGGGGTTCGTATGCTGATCGTGCCCGGCTCGATGCGGGTGCGTGCGCAAGCCGAATCCGAAGGCCTGGGCGAGATCTTCACCGCGGCAGGCGCGGAATGGCGCCAGGCCGGCTGCTCGATGTGCTTGGGTATGAACCCCGACCAGCTCGCCCCCGGTGAGCGCTGCGCCTCGACGTCCAACCGCAATTTCGAGGGCCGGCAAGGCAAAGGTGGTCGTACACATCTGGTGTCGCCGGCCGTCGCCGCCGCGACCGCCGTCAGGGGCACCCTGTCGTCCCCGGCCGATCTGATCCCCGCGACCACCCACTGATAACGGAGACGCCGTCATGGAAGCATTCACCACTCACACCGGGATCGGCGTGCCGCTGCGCCGCTCCAATGTCGACACCGACCAGATCATCCCGGCGGTGTATCTGAAACGCGTGACGCGCACCGGATTCGAGGACGGTCTGTTCGCGGCGTGGCGCAACGATCCGTCGTTCGTCCTCAATCAGTCGCCATTCGACCGCGGCTCGGTTCTGGTGGCGGGGCCCGATTTCGGCACCGGCTCGTCACGCGAGCATGCGGTCTGGGCGCTGATGGACTTCGGCTTCCGGGTCGTCATCTCGTCACGATTCGCCGATATCTTCCGCGGCAACTCCGGCAAGGCCGGGCTGCTGGCGGCCGAAGTCGCCCAAGACGATGTCGAATTGTTGTGGAAGGTCATCGAGCAGCGTCCGGGGACGGAAATCACTGTCAATCTTCAAGATCGGACCATCGCGGCGGAAACGGTGCTGGTGCCGTTCAAGATTGATGACTACACCGCGTGGCGGCTGCTGGAGGGGCTCGACGATATCGGCCTCACGCTGCGGAAACTCGATCAGATCGAAGACTATGAGGCGCGGCGCCCGGAGTGGAAGCCGCGGACTCTGACGACCTGATCGGTGGCTGGCGGCGGTGAAATATCCGCTCTGCAATCCTCTTTTGGGGCGCCCCGGTAGGACACAAAGGGAGCCAAGCGGATTGAAAAAAGTTCGCTGAGATTTTCTGAAATTGCGCGTGGTTCTTGGAAATCAACGGGCAATGGGTTTACCGTGTCCTCTAGTCGGTCCAAAGAGGACCACAGTTCCCGGAGGTTTTGCATGAACAAGGCAGAGCTCATCGACGTACTCACTGAGAAGTTGGGCTCGGATCGTCGGCAAGCGACCGCCGCGGTCGAGAACGTCGTCGACACCATCGTGCGCGCCGTGCACAAGGGTGACAGCGTGACCATCACTGGCTTCGGTGTCTTCGAGCAGCGCCGCCGCGCCGCTCGTGTCGCCCGCAACCCGCGCACCGGTGAGACGGTGAAGGTCAAGCCGACGTCCGTTCCGGCGTTCCGCCCCGGCGCTCAGTTCAAAGCCGTTGTCGCGGGCGCACAGAAGCTTCCGGCCGAGGGTCCCGCCGTCAAGCGCGGCGTGACCGCTTCGAGCACCGCCCGCAAGGCGGCCAAGAAGGCTCCGGCCAAGAAGGCCGCGACCAAGGCTCCGGCGAAGAAGGCTGCGACCAAGGCTCCGGCGAAGAAGGCCGCCACCGCCACCAAGGCTCCCGCCAAGAAGGCCGCGACCAAGGCTCCGGCCAAGAAGGCCGCGACCAAGGCTCCGGCCAAGAAGGCTGCGACCAAGGCTCCGGCCAAGAAGGCCGCCGCCCCCGCCAAGAAGGCAGCGCCTGCCAAGAAGGCTCCGGCCAAGAAGGCTGCGACCAAGGCTCCGGCCAAGAAGGCCACCGCCGCCAAGAAGGCAGCGCCTGCCAAGAAGGCTCCCGCCAAGCGCGGTCGCAAGTAAGCAGTTTCGACCGCACACACAGCTTCACCGACGACGCCGTGGGCCCACGCCCACGGCGTTGTCGCGTATCGGGCTAGCGGGGCGCCAGCGGTGAGCTGATGTGGTCCGCGCTGATCAGCTGTTCGCCGGACAGCGTGAGTACCCACGTGCTGCCCTTGCGGTTCCGCGATTTGTCGGGGCGCACACCGTCGCGTTCACACCACCACGCGATCAGATCGGGGATGACCTCACCCTGCGTGCAGATCACGGGGTGAGACGTCGTACCGGCGATCTCCAGCACGCGCTGCCGGGCCCTCTTCGGCTTGTCCGCGTATGCCTCTGCCGTCAAAGCGGTTTCGGTGATCACCGGAACGCCCAATTCCTCGGCAAGCGGTCCGAGGGTTTGATGGCAGCGCACACGGTCGGCGGCGAACAGCTCGCCGGCGCCGAACGCCGTCAACAGATCCACCAGCGACTCAGCCTGTGCGCGGCCGTGCTTGTCCAGCGGGCGTTTGCGGTCATCACCGGAATAGCGTGACTTGCTTCCGGCGGTGGCGTGCCGCACGACGAGCACCGTCTGGGTGGCGACCGGCAACTTGACGAACCGACGGAGCACCTTGCGGTCCAGCGCGTAATGCACCTGGCTCATCGCGTCTTCGGCGGGCAGCCACTTCAGTTCGTCCACCTCTTCATTCGCCGCGAACTCACCCCGGACGCTGCGCGCCATCCAATAGCGGACCCTCTTCGTGGCGTCCCCGACGGGGTAACTCACCGATGCCAGCCGGCGCCCGAGATGCGCGCGGAAGCCCGTCTCCTCCTCTATCTCTCGCACCGCGGCGACCGGTTCGGTCTCTCCCCGCTCGAGTTTCCCCTTGGGCAGGGACCAGTCGTCGTAGCGCGGCCGATGGATCACCGCCACTTCCGGGGTGCCCGTGGATTCCTGTGGGCGCCACAGGACTGCGCCGGCGGCGAGGATGGGTTCGGTCTTCACAGCGCTTGGTGCCTGCTCTGCTCGATCGGACGATTACGGATGGCGGTGGCTTTCCATCAACGACACCTGGTGGTCTCGCACTGTCTGTCCTTCCTGTGGCAACGCTGTCCACTTTCCGTCGACGCCGAGCTCCCAGCACCGCGTCCGCGGATCCAGGGCGGATTCGAAGATGTTGCCGAGCGCTTCGGTCAACCGTGGGTCCTTGACCTGAGCCATGACCTCGACGCGGCGGTCCAGATTACGATGCATCATGTCGGCGCTGCCGATCCAGTATTCGTCGATGGCGCGGAAATGAATGATCCGTGAATGCTCGAGGAACCGGCCGAGGATCGAGCGCACGACGATGTTCTCCGAGAACCCTTCTCCGCCGGGCTTGAGCGCGCAGATACCGCGCACGACGACCTCGACCCGGACCCCGGCCTGGGAGGCCCGGTAGAGCGCATCGATGACCTGCTCGTCCACCAATGCGTTGGCTTTGAGGCGGATTCGCCCTTCGGCGCCGTCCCGGGTGGCCGCGATCTCGCGGTCGATGCGTTCGATGATGCCGCGGCGCACGCCGTACGGGGCGACGAGCAGGTTGCGGTAGGACTCCTTGCGGGAGTACCCGGTGAGCGAGTTGAACAGGTCGGTGAGGTCGGCGCCGATGTCCGGAGCCGCCGTCAGCAGGCCCACGTCTTCGTAGAGACGCGCGGTCTTCGGGTTGTAGTTGCCCGTGCCGATGTGGCAGTACCGGCGGATCATCGATCCCTCGCGTCGCACCACCAGGCACGTCTTGCAATGGGTCTTGAGCCCGATGAGTCCGTACACCACGTGCACGCCGGCCTGTTCGAGTGCGCGCGCCCACTTGATGTTGGCCTGTTCGTCGAACCGGGCCTTGATCTCGACCAACGCCACCACCTGCTTGCCTGCTTCGGCGGCGTCGATCAACGCGTTGACGATCGGGGAATCACCCGAGGTGCGATAGAGGGTCTGCTTGATCGCGAGCACGTTCGGGTCGGCAGCCGCCTGCTCGATGAAGCGTTGCACCGTGGTGGAGAACGAATCGTAGGGGTGGTGGACGAGGACGTCGCCGTCGCGCAGTGTCGCGAAAATGCTCTTGGGCGTCTCGCGTTCACCGAACGCCGGGGGTGTCGCCGGCACGAACGGACGGTCCTTCAGCGCCGGCCGGTCGACGCCGTAGACCTGCCACAGCGATGAGAGATCCAGCAGGCCGGGCACTTCCACGACGTCCCCGGGCGCCACGTCGAGTTCGCGCAGGAGCAGTTCGAGCATGCCCTCGGTCATGTCATCGGAGACTTCGAGGCGCACGGGGGAGCCGAACCTGCGCCGCGCGAGCTCACGCTCGAGCGCTTTGAGCAGGTCCTCGTCGCGGTCTTCCTCCACCTCGAAGTCGGCGTTGCGAGTGATCCGGAAAGCGTGGTGCTCCACGATTTCCAGGCCGGGGAACAGCACCGGCAGGAACGCGGCGATCAGCTCTTCCATCGGGAGGAAGCGCGCGACGTCCGAGGTGTTCTCCCGCGCCGCCAGCTCGACGAAGCGGTCCACGTTGTCGGGCACCTTGATTCGAGCGAAGTGCTGTCCGCCGTCGGGATGCTTGACGGTGATGGCGAGGTTGAGGCTCAGCCCACTCACGAACGGGAACGGGTGGGCGGGATCGACAGCCAGCGGCGTCAGCACCGGGAACACCTGCTCGTGGAAGTACGTGGAGAGCCGGCCGCGTTCGTTGTCGTCGAGTTCGGCCCACGTCACGATCACGATGCCCTCGTCGGCCAGCGCCGGGCGCACTGCGTCGAGGAACACCTGCGCGTGCCGGCTCGCGAGCTGCTGGGTGCGCTCGCTGATCCGGCGGAGTTGTTCGCGGGGAGACAGGCCGTCGGCCGAGCGGACGGACAGCCCCATCTCGTCGCGGCGCTTGAGACCGGCGACGCGCACCATGTAGAACTCGTCGAGGTTGGACGCGAAAATCGCCAGGAACTTCGCCCGCTCCAACAGGGGCAGCGATGGGTCAGCCGCCAGCGCCAGGACTCTGGCGTTGAAGTCGAGCCAACTCAACTCGCGGTTGAGGTAACGGTCTTCGGGAAGCGGGTTCTCGACTGCCGGCGATGTGGCGGCCGGGGGCGCCTCGGGCGCGGTGTCGGGTACAGCCGCTGACTTGCTGTCCCCGGAGGCCTCCGCCGTGGTGTCCGCGTCCTCCGGTCGGGTCTGCGCTTCGGTCATGCCCCGATGATTCCCTATTCGCGGGCGCCGCGGCTAGGAGGAGAGGTTCGCCGGGTACGCGTTCAGCGCAGCGCGCCGATCACCTGCGACGTCGCGGGCCCGACTCCGAGGAGGCGGGCGTCCAGAAGATCCTGGGCGGTGTCGATGTCGCACCGTAATCCCGGCCAGTCCCCGGTCAACTCCGCCGCGCCCGAACGGCGATGCCGGGCGGACGATTCAGCGCCGAACAGCGGGCGCAGGGGGACGCCGAACGCGAACAATGCCGCGGTCCCCGAGCCGTGCCGATCGCTCACGAAGCTGCGGGGATGGGCGCTGGCGGCGCTGATCGCCTCGGTGAGCTCGGCGACTCGGAGAGCCGGCAGATCGCCTTGCAGGGCAACCACATTGACGCTCTCGCGGCGGGCGAGCGCCTCACCGGCGGCCAGCGCGTTGTTGAGGGGGTCGCCGTGATTCGCCGGAGTGGGGTCGTCGAGAGCCAGCGCGCCCAGGCGGCCGGCGGCGGCCGCGGCGTCGGCGTCGGGTGTCACCACGATGATCGACCGGACCGCCGGCACCGCGGTGGCGGCGGCGATCGTGTCCTCGAGCATGGCGAGCACCACACCCCCGCGGGCGGCCGGCGGGAACGCCGGAGCCAGCCGGGTCTTGGCCGCGGTCAGACGCTTGACAGCGATCACCACGCTGACGCCCGCGTCCGGGGTTCGGGCGCCGGCGGCCGATGAGGTGGTCATGCCGGTCACGAGCGCCATCCTGCCAGCAGTTATTCCCGACTAGTCTTGGAGCCGTGGTCGAGGCTGCGGTGATGGGTGCAGGGGCATGGGGTACGGCACTGGCGAAGGTGCTGGCCGATGCAGGAAATGGAGTGAGGTTGTGGGCGCGCAACCCCGAGCGGGCCGCCGAGATCAACCGCACGCACTGCAACCCCGGATATCTCGACGTCCCCCTGCCGGCCTCGATCCGGGCCACCGGTGACTGTGCCGAAGCGCTCGACGGTGCCTGCACCGTGCTGCTCGCCGTACCGTCACAGACGCTGCGCGCCAACCTGACCGAGTGGGCACCGTATCTGGGTCACGACACCACCCTGGTGAGCGTGGCCAAGGGTATCGAGCTGGACACGCTGATGCGGATGAGCCAGGTGGTGGTGCAGGTGACCGGCGCCGACGCCGCCCGCGTCGCCGTGGTCACAGGACCCAATCTGGCCAGTGAGGTGGCCGCCGAACAGCCCGCCGCCACGGTCGTCGCATGCAGCGACTCCGGCCGTGCGGTCGCGTTGCAGCGGGCGTTGTCCACCGGATACTTCCGGCCCTACACCAACGCCGATGTGATCGGTGCCGAGATCGGCGGAGCGTGCAAGAACGTGATCGCCCTCGCGTCGGGGATGGCGGCGGGTGCGGGGTTGGGGGAGAACACCGCGGCCGCGATCATCACCCGCGGGCTGGCTGAGATCATGCGGCTGGGAATCGCGTTGGGCGCCAAGCCGGCAACGCTGGCCGGGTTGGCCGGCATCGGGGATCTCGTTGCGACGTGCATGTCCCCGCGTTCGCGCAATCGTTCCTTCGGGGAACGGCTGGGCCAGGGCGGCACGATGGAGGCGGCGATGGCCGCCACCGGCGGTCACGTCGCCGAGGGTGTGACCTCCTGCCGGTCGGTGCTGGCGTTGTCGGCGAGCTACGACGTCGAGATGCCGCTGACCGAAGCGGTGCACGGTGTGTGCCACAAGGGTCTGTCGGTCGAGGACGCGGTGGCGCTGCTGCTCGGTCGTTCCACGAAACCGGAGTGATCCCGTGACCTATGGCGAGACCTACGGCGATTCCACCCGCAGCCTGAAAGCTATTGCTGCTGAACATGTTCCGGGTGACCCGGTGGGGCCGGTACCGGTGCCGGCGGCGGCATACCACCTCGGTGCCGACGAGGACGACGCGCTGGACAGCTATGGCAGGCGGCACAACCCCACCTGGCGGCAGCTCGAATCGGCCCTCGCGACGCTGGAGGGCGCCGCCGCAGCGGTCGCGTTCGGATCGGGCATGGCGGCCATCACGTCGGTGCTACGCGCGGTGACCGAGCCGGGCAGCACGCTCGTCGTCCCGGCTGACGGTTACTACCAGGTGCGCGCCTACGCCACCGAATACCTCGCTCCTCGCGGCGTCACCGTCGTGCAGGCCACGTGCGCGCAGATGTGCGAGGCCGCCCGCGACGCCGACGTGGTGCTGGCCGAGACGCCGTCGAACCCGGGGTTGGATGTGGTGGATCTGCACCGCCTGGCGATGCAGTGCCGACCGCGCGGTGCTCTTCTGGTGGTGGACAACACGACGGCGACCCCGTTGGGGCAGCAGCCGCTGGCCCTGGGGGCCGACCTGGTGGTGGCCAGCGCCACCAAAGCGCTCTCCGGGCATCACGATCTGCTCGCCGGCTACGTCGCAGGCAACCGCGCCGATGTGATCGAGCGGCTGCAGCGCGAGCGACTGCTGGCCGGGCCCATCCTCGGCGCGTTCGAGGCGTGGCTCGTGCTGCGGGGCCTCGGCACGCTCGGCCTGCGCTTCGAACGGCAATGCCAGAACGCCGCGGCCGTCGCGATGATGCTGCGTTCGCACCCCGCGGTGACTGCCGTGCGCTACCCCGGTCTGCCCGACGATCCGTCCCACGCCATCGCGACCCGGCAGATGCGCCGCTTCGGCGGCATCGTCTCCGTCGAGCTGGCCGACGCCGATGCGGTACACGATCTCGTCCGCCGCAGTGCGCTGCTCGTCGGCGCCACCAGCTTCGGCGGCGTGCACACCTCGGTCGACCGCAGGGCCCGATGGGGCGACCCGGTGTCACCCGGCTTCGCCCGCATATCCTGCGGGATCGAGGACACCGACGACCTGCTGGCCGATATCGACTCGGCCCTCGCCGGGGCCGGCCGGTAGCCTCTCCAGACTGTGACTGCCCGCACCCGCGTTGCCGTCGTCTATGGCGGACGGAGTTCTGAGCACGCGATCTCGTGTGTCTCCGCAGGCAGCATCCTGCGCAACCTCGATCCGGGGCGGTTCGAGGTGGTCGCCGTCGGTATCACCCCGCACGGATCGTGGGTGCTCGGCGACGGCCGCCCCGACGGGCTGGCCATCACCGACGGCAGGCTGCCCGGTGTCAGCGAGGCCTCCGGAACCGCGCTCGCGCTGTCGCCCGATCCGGCCCGGCGCGGACAGCTGCTGTCGATGGGGGAGGCCGCCGGTGACGTGCTGGCCTCGGTCGACGTGGTCTTCCCGGTCCTGCACGGTCCCTACGGTGAAGACGGCACCATCCAGGGCCTGCTCGAGCTGGCCGGCGTGCCCTACGTCGGCGCCGGTGTCCTCGCCAGCGCCGTCGGCATGGACAAGGAGTTCACCAAGAAGCTGCTGGCCGCCGCCGACCTGCCGATCGGCGACCAGATCGTGCTGCGGCCCCAGGACAGCACGGTGTCGCTGACCGACCGCGAGCGTCTCGGGCTGCCCGTCTTCGTCAAACCGGCCCGCGGCGGCTCGTCGATCGGGGTCAGCCGCGTCACCTCATGGGATCTGCTGCCGTCGGCGATCGAGCTGGCGCGGCGCCACGATCCGAAGGTGATCGTCGAAGCCGCCGTGCTCGGCCGCGAATTGGAGTGCGGGGTGCTCGAGTTCCCCGACGGCCGGCTCGACGCCAGCACCGTCGGCGAGATTCGCGTCGCCGGGGTACGCGGCCGCGACGACGGCTTCTACGATTTCGAGACCAAATACCTCGACGACGCGGCCGAACTCGACGTCCCGGCCAAGATCGACGACGACGCCGCCGACGAGATCCGCGCCCTGTCGATCCGGGCCTTCCAGGCCATCGACTGTCAGGGCTTGGCCCGCGTCGACTTCTTCCTCACCGACGACGGCCCGGTCATCAACGAGATCAACACGATGCCGGGCTTCACCACGATCTCGATGTATCCGCGCATGTGGGCGGCCAGCGGCGTCGACTACCCGACGCTGCTCGCCACGATGGTGGACACCGCCGTCGCCCGCGGCACCGGCCTGCGCTAGCTGCTAGGCCGCGGGACCTGGATCGGCCGGCTGGGCCGGCAATGTCGCGGTCACGGCCGTCGACACCGTCTGGATGGCGTCGGGACCCGAATCGCGCGGCAGCGTCAGCGCCACGTAGACCGGCCGGTCGACCGCGAACCAGGTGGCCCGATCGGCATCGCTCGGATCCTGGACCCGGAACCACGACACCGCGTCGACCACGGTGAGCGGTGCTCCGACCACGAAGTCCGCCGGGCGTTCCACGCCGCACCGCAGCACCAGCGGCTCGCCGCCGTCGTCGCGCTGCCACGCGACTGCCCCGGCCGGGGCGGGCTCGACCAGCGGCGCGCGCCGGTAGTCACCCACTTTCTCGGGCAGCGTGCCGATCAGGCGGGCGCACTCGGGGCCGTCTGCACGCGGGGCGGGCACCGCCGAAAGTGCCACGGGCGCGGGACCGCGCTGGTGTTGAGTGACCGCGGCGAACACGAGGAACCCGACGGCCGCACCGACCGCGAGCACGACCGCCGCGATCAGCGCAGCGCGGGGCGGACCGTCGCCGGGGGTGTCGGCCATGGCGACACTCTACGGGCGGGCCACCTACGCCATCGCGCCGGCAATCGGGCACGTCAGCGTCCGCGTGATGCCCGCGACCTGCTGCACCGTGGGCACGACGGCCGACGTCAGCTCGGCCAGCGTGGGGGCCCCTGCCCGCACGATCACGTCATAGGGTCCCGTCACCGCCTCCGACGACAACACACCGGGAAGGCCGGCGAGCTGCTTGGCGACGATCTCGGCGCGGCCGACTTCGGTCTGGATGAGCACGAAAGCCTCGACCACGCCGTGATCCCTCCGTTCGGTCTGCGCAGACACCGGCGGCGTCGACGGCGGCGCATAAACTCTGTGGGAAATTCAAGGTACCGCAGGTGAGCCCGGCGTTCAGGCCACGATCCTTCGCAGGCGAGGAGAGCAGACATGGCCGACGGCACGCTGGCAGCAGACGGCGAGTTCGCGGTCATCGACCGATTGGTCAGCGGGCGCCGGCAGCCGCCGTCCGTCGTCGTCGGGCCGGGCGACGACGCCGCGGTCCTGAAGGGCACGGGCGCGACCGCGGTGAGCACCGACATGTTGGTCGAAGGCAGGCACTTTCGGCTGGACTGGTCGACCCCGTACGACATCGGGCGAAAAGCCATCGCGCAGAACGCCTCTGACATCGAGGCGATGGGCGGCCGCGCCACCGCGTTCGTCGTCGGCTACGGCGCCCCCGGCGACACCGAGACAGCGCAGGCCGTCGCGCTGTCCGACGGACTGTGGGACGAGGCCACGCGGGTCGGCGCCGGCATCGTCGGCGGCGACATGGTGGCCGCGCCGCAGTGGGTGGTCTCGGTGACCGTGCTGGGTGACCTCGACGGCCGACCGCCCGTGTTGCGCGGTGGCGCCAGGCCCGGTGACGTGGTTGCGGTCGTGGGCGAACTCGGTCGGTCGGCCGCGGGTTACGCGCTGTGGCACAACGACATCGAGGGATTCGAGGCGTTACGTCGTCGCCACCTGGTGCCGGCGCCACCGTACGGGCAGGGCGCTGCCGCAGCGCGGGCAGGCGCCACGGCCATGACCGATGTCTCCGACGGGCTGCTCGCCGATCTCGGGCACATCGCGGCCGCATCGGGGGTCCACGTCGACCTCGCCGTCGCGCTGCTGCACGACGACCTCGACGCGCTCGGACCGGCCGCGCACGCCGCCGGAGTCGACCCCCGGCACTGGGTGCTCGGCGGTGGTGAAGATCACGCCCTGGTGGCGACGTTCCCGGACGAACCGCCTCCCGGTTGGCGCGCGATCGGGCGGGTGCGGCGTCCCGCAGCGGGATTCGGTGCGGGCGCGGTCACCGTCGACGGTGCGGCGTGGACCGGCAATGCCGGTTGGCAGTCCTATTAAGGGCCTAATGAGGGCCTATTGAGCGCCTAGTGAGTGCCTACTGATCGCCGGGGCGCTAAGTTGGCCTGTCGTGACAGCACGCCCCCTGCAGGACTTGGTCGACGAATCGTGGGCGAGCGCCCTGGAGCCGGTGCACGCCCGTGTCACCGAGATGGGGGAGTTCCTGCGCGCGGAACTCTCTGCCGGACACCGCTACCTCCCCACGGGAGCGCAGGTGTTGCGGGCGTTCACGTATCCCTTCGACGAGGTCCGTGTCCTCATCGTCGGTCAGGACCCGTACCCGACCCCCGGTCATGCTGTCGGGCTGAGCTTCTCCGTCGGCTCTGATGTGCGCCCCCTGCCGCGCAGCCTGTCCAACATCTACACCGAGTATCAGCAGGATCTCGGCTACCCGGCGCCCGCCAACGGGGACCTGACCCCGTGGTCCGAGCAGGGTGTCATGCTGCTGAACAGGGTGCTGACCGTGCGCCCCGGGACGCCGGCCTCGCATCGGGGCAAGGGCTGGGAAGCCGTCACCGAGTGCGCGATCCGGGCCTTGGTCGCCCGGGAACGCCCGCTGGTGGCGGTGCTGTGGGGACGAGACGCCGCCACCCTCAAGCCGATGCTCGGTGACACGGCCATCATCGAGTCAGCGCACCCGTCGCCGCTGTCGGCGTCACGGGGCTTCTTCGGGTCGCGACCGTTCAGCAGGGCCAACGAGCTGTTGACGCAGATGGGTGCCGAGCCGGTGGATTGGCGCCTGCCGTAGCAGGGCGGGCCGATCGGGAGTGACGAAGTGTGGTGTGGACGGCAATCAGCCGCGGGTGACCTTGCCGGCCTTCAGGCAGGAGGTGCACACGTTCACGCGCTGCTTGTTGCCGCCCGGACGGGCCACTGCGCGCACCGACTGGATGTTCGGATTCCACCGACGGCTCGTCCGGCGATGGGAGTGCGACACCGACTTACCGAAGCCGGGGCCCTTCCCGCAGATATCGCACACGGCAGCCATAGTGAGAACTCCTCATAAGTCAGCGCTTGGGGGTCAACGACCTGACGGGTGACCCGACAACCCGATCAGACTACCGGGCTGCCCCGAGGTTCGCCAAAACGGCATCCATCGCTCTCCCAAGCTGTCAACAACCCCGAGCTCGCCACCTGCTCGCTGTCCGAGGTAGTGGCTAGGCTGGCGCGGGCGCGCGCTCGTTTCGGCGCAGCGGCGCCCTGGCGTGCGGAGGTGAGAATGTCGGCTCGGCGGCTCGATGCATCGGCGCTGCGCAGCTGGGCCCACACCGCGGTATCGGATCTGATCAGCCACACCGATGAGATCAACGCACTGAACGTCTTCCCCGTCGCGGACGCCGACACCGGTACCAACATGCTGTTCACGATGCGCGCTGCCTGGGCGCACGCCGACTCCGCCGCCGCCGGCGACGACGTGACCGCGGTGGCGGCCGCGCTCGCCGACGGGGCGCTGCGCGGCGCGCGCGGCAACTCCGGGGTGATCCTGTCGCAGATTCTGCGTGCCCTGGCCGACGTCACCACTGCCGCCGGCGAGGACCGCGTGATCGCCGACATCGACGGCCGGCTGCTCGCCGCGGCGATGCGCCATGCCGTCACGCTGGTCGTCACCTCGATGGGCGAGGCCGTGCCCGGCACCATCACCTCGGTGCTGCAGGACGCCGCGGAGGCAGCCGCCCGGGAAGCCGACGACGGTGACGGCGGAGAGGCAGAGCTCTCCGAGGTGGTGGCTGCCGCCTCCCAGGCCGCCGTCGCTGCGCTGGACCGCACCCCGACACAGCTCGACGTGCTCGCCGACGCCGGTGTGGTGGACGCAGGCGGCCGGGGCCTGCTGGTTCTTCTCGACGCGCTGACCACCACGCTCACCGGGCGCGCACAGCCCCGCCCGCGGTACCGTCCCGAACCCGTCGATGCTGCGGCCGCGGAGCCGGCCCGCTCCGTGACCGCTGTGTCGAAGGCGCTGATGACCCCGCAGTTCGAGGTCATGTACCTGCTCAGCGGTGCCGAGCCGGCAGGAGTGGAGGTATTGCGGGCACGCCTGGACGAGCTCGGCGAATCCGTCGCCATCGCGGCGTCGGCGGAGACGGGCCGGTACTCCGTTCACGTCCATGTCGACGACGCGGGTGCCGCCGTGGAGGCCGCCCTGCAGGTCGGTGTTCCCAGCCGCATCCAGATCACGTCGCTGACCGGCGGCGCTGACCGTCACCCGGCGGGCGGCTGGGCGCGGGAGCGCGCCGTCTTGGCCGTCGTCGACGGAGACGGCGCCGAGGAGCTGTTCACCAGCGAGGGCGCGCAGATCCTGCGCCCGGAGCCCGGGCTACCGGTGAGCGCTCACCAGTTGCTCCACGCGTTGGTCAACACCGGCGCCGAACACGTCATGGTGCTGCCCAATGGTTACGTCGCCGCCGAGGAGCTGCTCGCCGGCTGGGCAGTGGCGTCGGACTGGGGGATCACGATGGTGCCCGTGTATTCCGGCTCGATGGTGCAGGGGCTGGCCGCGCTGGCCGTGCACGATCCGGGCCATCGACCGGTCGACGACGGCTACACCATGACCAGGGCCGCGGCCGGGGTGCGCCACGGATCGGTGCGCGTCGCCGCCGAAGAAGCGCTGACGTGGGCCGGTGCGTGCCGGCCGGGGGACGGACTGGGAATCGCCGGTGACGAGGTCGTCCTCGTGGGCGACAGCGTGGCCGCTGTGGGTGCCGGGCTGATCGACCTGTTGCTGGCCGCCGGTGGCGAGCTGGTGACCGTACTCACCGGCTCAGGCGTCGGGCCCGACGTCGCCGATGCCCTGCGCGACCACGTCCACCGCGAACACCCGGGGACCGACATGGTCAGTTTCCACACCGGCCACGGCGGCGACGTGCTGCTGATCGGAGTCGAATGACGTGGCGACACTGAGTGATCGGCTCGACTTCGTGTTGGGCAGCAAGGCTGCCGAGCCGCTCGAGGAGCATCTGGGGCTGCGTACCTGCGGTGACCTGGTGCGGTACTTCCCCCGCAAGTACAGCGACGCCATGAGCGTGCGCGACGAGGGTGAGGAGCTCGATCTCGAAGAAGGCGAGCACGTCACGTTCGTCGACGTCATCACCGAGGCGACTCTGCGCTACACCAACCGGCAACCCAAGCGGGAATTCCTGGTCGTGACGCTGGGGCAACGCAGGCCCAAGGTCACCGCCACGTTCTTCAACGCCAAGTACCTGAAGCATTCACTGGTCAAGGGCGCCAAAGTGATGCTGTCGGGCGAGGTCGGGTACTTCCGGGGCGTCATGCAGCTCACGCATCCGGCGTTCCTGATCCTGCGCGACGACGGCACCATGAAGGGCACCAAATCCCTGTCGACGATCGCCGACGCCGCCGGGGCCGCCGGAACGGACGTCCTCGCTGCGTTCGAGAAGGAGTACTTCCCGATCTACCCGGCGACGGCCAAGGTGCAGACCTGGGACATCTACGCCTGTATGCGCCAGATGCTGGCCGTGCTGGACCCCGTACCCGATCCGTTACCCGAATGGGTTGTGCGAGAACATGATCTGATGTCCGAGGACGCTGCGTTGCGGGCGGTGCACATCTCCGAAGACACCCGCGAGCGGGAACGGGCGATCGAACGCCTCACCTACGACGAGGCGATCGGGCTGCAGTGGGGTCTGGTGGTGCGCCGGCACAGTGAGCTGAGCGGCACCGGACCCGCCGCCGCGCCCCGCGACGACGGGCTGGCGGCCGCGATGACGGCGCAGCTGCCGTTCGAGCTGACTGCCGGGCAGCGCGACGTACTCGACGTGATCTCTGCCGAGCTCGCCGGGGCACACCCGATGAATCGGATGCTGCAGGGCGAAGTCGGTTCCGGCAAAACGGTTGTCGCACTGCTGGCGATGCTCCAGATGATCGACGCCGGTTACCAGTGTGCGCTGCTCGCGCCGACCGAGGTGCTCGCCGCGCAGCACGCCCAGTCGATCCGCGCCATGCTGGGGCCGCTGGCGATGGCGGGCCAACTCGGCGGCACCGATCAAGCCACCGCGGTGACCTTGCTGACCGGCTCGATGTCGGCGCAGCAGAAGCGCGATGCCCGCCGGGAGGTGGCCGGCGGAACCTCCGGCATCGTGATCGGCACGCACGCGCTGCTGCAGGATGCCGTGGAATTCGAGAACCTCGGCATGGTCGTCGTCGACGAGCAGCACCGGTTCGGTGTCGAGCAGCGAGATCGATTGCGCGCCAAAGCTCCTGAAGGCATCACCCCGCATCTTCTGGTGATGACGGCGACACCGATTCCGAGGACGGTGGCGCTCACGGTCTACGGCGACCTCGAGACGTCGACGTTGCGGGAGCTGCCGCGCGGCCGCCAGCCCATCACGACGACCGCGATCTTCGTCAGGGAGAAGCCGACGTGGCTCTCGCGCGCCTGGCAGCGCGTCGTCGAAGAGGTCGGTGCCGGTCGCCAGGCGTACGTGGTGGCCTCCCGCATCGACGAGAACGACAAGCCGGCCAAGGGTGGCGGGCGCGACGCGGGACAGGGTGGGCCTCCGCCGGTCACCGTGGTCCAGATGTTCGAGCGGCTCAGCAACGGGCCGTTGGCCGGGTTGCGGTTGGGTCTGATGCACGGGCGGCTCGCCGCGGAGGACAAGGATGCGGTGATGGCGGCGTTCCGCGCCGGCGACATCGACGTTCTGGTGTGTACGACGGTGATCGAGGTGGGGGTCGACGTGCCCAACGCCACGGTGATGGTGGTGATGGATGCCGACCGCTTCGGCATCAGCCAGCTGCATCAGCTGCGTGGCCGGATCGGCCGCGGCCAGCATCCCAGCCTGTGTCTGCTGGCCACCAACCTTCCGGAGACCTCGAAGGCGGGGCAGCGCCTCAGGGCGGTCGCCGGCACGCTGGACGGGTTCGCCCTCGCCGATCTCGATCTGCTCGAGCGCAGTGAGGGCGACGTACTGGGTCTGCACCAATCCGGCCGCGCGATCACCCTGCGTTTTCTGTCCCTGGCTCTCCATCGCGAGATCATCGAGACCGCAAAAGAGTTGTGCGAGAAGGTGTTCGATCAGGATCCGCAGGACCCCGGGATGGCGGTCCTGTCGGCTCCGTTCGTCGACGCCGACCGCGTGCAATACCTGGACATGTCGTGACGCGCAGGCAGCTGCTGTGGCTCGCGGTCGCCTCAGCTCTGGCCGTCATCGTCGCCGTCCAGGTCGGCACCTCACCGCGCGGGCCGTCGCGCTTCATCGCCCAGGCTGACATCCCCACCGTCGCGCCGGGTGTCGACGTCCTCGCGGGCGTCGCCGAGATCCCTGCACGCACGCGCAGCCACGACTATCGCCGCGATGCGTTCGGCGAATCGTGGACAGACGACACCACGGCTCCCGGCGGACACAACGGCTGCGACACCCGCAACGACATCCTCGACCGCGACCTGAGTGAGAAGACGTACGTGGCGATCAAGCGGTGCCCCACCGCGGTGGCGACCGGCACTCTCCTCGATCCCTACACCAGCAGCGTCGTCGCGTTCACCCGCGGCAACCAGATCGGTGCCGCGGTGCAGATCGACCACATCGTCCCCCTGGCGCTGGCCTGGGACCTCGGGGCCCGCGGCTGGCCGGACGACCTGCGCACCCGATTCGCCAACGACCCGGCCAATCTGCTGGCGGTCGACGGACAGGCCAATCAGGACAAGGGAGACAAGGAGCCGGCGCTGTGGATGCCGCCGAATGCGGCATTCCACTGCCAGTACGCCATGCAGTTCATCGCGGTTCTGCGCGGCTACGGGCTACCGGTCGACGCGCCGTCGGTGCCGGTGCTGCGGGAGGCTGCCGCGACCTGCCCGACGGGCTGAGCTCAGGATGAGGAGCCCGAACCGGTTCCGGCGCGGTTGAACTGACCGGGACCGGTCACCGACGGATCCCAGGGTCCGCCCGACGAGGGCCCCGAGGTTGGCGACCAGTCGCAGTCGTTCGACCCCCACGCGAACGGGCCCCAGCAGCCCGGGTCCCACGGCTGCTGGGCGACCGTAGTGGTGACGACGAAGGCGGGCAGCAGCGCCACACCGACCGCCACCCCGACCGCCGAAGCAGCCACGACTGCACGTTTCACCATCATCGTCACCTCTCGCTGGGATCGTGCGTCTATTGCACCTCGCAGACACTGAGTTCCGCCAGGCCCGCCGGTGATCACGCCTCGAGCAGAGGCTGACCCAGGTATCCGTCGGTTGGCACCCCGGGGAGGATCGCGAAGGTCGCGCTGCCGACCGTGGTGATCCACGCGTTGAGCGCGTCGGCGCCGGCCAACCGCCGCAACACGGGGACGAACTGACGCATCGGAGCGCGTTGATAGGCGGCGAACACGAGTCCGCATTCACCCGCCGCGTCGTCGTAGTTGTAGCCGCGGCGAAGGAAGTGTTCATCGTCGGTTCGCGCATGCGCCAGCGCGATGTGCGCGTTGGGTGGTATCACCGGGATGCCGTTCTCCTCAGCCGCGAAGTCCGGTTCGTCGAACTCGCGCGCACCCGTCAGCGGCGCTCCGGTGTCGAGTCGACGCCCCAACGCCATCTCCTTGCTCGTCCTGTCGAGCTCGTCCCAGGTGTCCATCTCGGCGCGGATCCTGCGGATCACGGCGACCGTCCCGCCCGCGAACCACCGGTGCTGCTCGCCGACATCCCACACGTAGCGGTCGAATTCGCCTGGTGCACGCAGGTTCGCGGTCCCGTCGACCTGGCCCATGAGGTTGCGCATGGTCGTGCCGTCGGTATCGGCGCCATGGGCGCCGCGGAAGCCGTTCTGACGCCATCGCGGTGTCGCCAGCGTCCGGACGTTCTTCAGCAGGACCCGGCATGCATGCGCGACCGGCACCAGGTCGTCGGCGCAGATTTGCAACAACAGGTCACCGCCACACCATTTCTCGTCGAGGCGGTCGACACCGAACGTCGGCAGCGGGGCCGCCCCGTCGGGTCGCAGGTGCGGCGCTCCGATCTGATCGAACACTGCGGGTCCCAGGCCGACCGTGACGGTCAGCCGCGCCGGCCGCAAAGCCAGTTCCGGTTCGGTGTCGGCCAGCGCGGGTTCGCCTTGGGTCAGCCGGGCCGCGTCAGACGTCCACAACTTCAGCACTGCGGTGAGTGCCTCGCGCGGGGAGCGGGCCGCCCCGGGACGAAGATCGAGGGCGACGAAGGTGGCGTGGGCCTGAGGCGCAGTGGCCACCCCGGCTTGGTGCACACCGTGGAAGGATTCGCGATGGGCGCCGAATCCCGCTGTGTCGGTCCCTTTTTCGGTGGCGCGGACACTTGCGAGCGTGGCGCCTGTGGCGGCAACGGCGGCGCCTCCGGTCAGGAGGCGCCGCCGGTTGATCGTGGGTCGGTCAACCATGCCGATCAACCACGGCCGTGCGTGCCGGGCTGATACGGCTCCTGCCCACCGGGAAAGTCCCGGACCTGTGCGGTCACCGGTAGTGACGAACCGTCGGCGAAGCGCACCGTGACCGTGACGTCCGCGCCGGGCCGCAACGGCTCCTTCAGCTGCATCAGCATCAGATGATCCGCGCCGGGGGACAGTTCGTGCCGACCACCGGCCGGCACGATGAACCCGCCGTCTTTCGGCTGCATCACGCCGGCGCCGCCACCCCCGCGCACCACCTCGTGCAGTTCGACACTGGCCGCGGCAGGCGAGTCGCCGGCGACAACGGTGGCGTCGCGATCGCCGGTGTTGGTGAAGACGCCGAAGACGGCGGCCATCCCGTCATCGGAGGCGCTGGCCCACTGATCGCTGACCGCGACGTGGGATGCCATGGTGCTCTCGTCGGGCGCTGAGCCGCCGCAGCCGGTCAGCAACGTGATCAGCAGGGCGACAACGATACTGAGGAATCTAGGCATCGCAGTTCCGCACCGCACGGCGCTTGCGCAGGCCCAGCGCGAGATCGATCACCACAAAGCCGGCCAGGGTCGCGCCCAACAGCGGCAGGAACCAGCCCACGGCGAGCGCGCCGATCACGACGGCACCGGCGGCTGCGGGGTGCACCGCGCGCAGCCCGCCTCGCACGGGCGGCCGGCCGAGAGCCCACGCGGACCCGCGAGTCGGCCTGCGCTGCCACCACATTCGGTATCCACGCACGATGACCGTCAGTAGCCCGAGCGCGACGGCCAACAGCAGGAGCTGGTTGAGCAGCCCGAACAGGAAGCCCATGTGTGCCCGGATGCCCCAGTCGGCGAGCTTCGCGATGGTCGAGTAGTCGCGCCAGTAATCGATGACGCTGGGCACCGAGAGGTCTCCTGGTGTCACCGCGGCCGCATTGGTGGTCATGCGGTACGGCGCGTCGATCTCGGTCACCGTGGCGGCTTGACCCGGCTCGGTGGGCATCGTGATCTCGACCGGGGCGGCAACCCCGTGCGCGGCGGCGGCAGCCACCACGCCGGAGTAGTCGAACGCGCCGTCATCCGTTGCCGAACCGGCGCCGTCGGCCATCCCGTGATGCCCGGCATGGGGGTCTGACGATTCCGTATCCACCTGTGGCCGTTGCCAATGGAGTGCCGATCTGATGTCGGTGACGTGCGCGCCGGCGTACGTCGACCAGGTGATGCCGGTGGCCGAGAGGAACAACAGCCCGCACAGCAGCCAGATACCGGTCGCCCCGTGCCAGTTCATCGTTCGGGACCGTCCGGTCGACGAGCGGTCCACGCGCACGATGCGTCCCTGGCGGCCGCGGCGACGGTCCCGCACAGCCTTGCTCACCCACAACGCGGTACCACCGAGGGCCACCACCCACAGCCAGGAGGCGGCGATCTCGCTGTAGATGCGCCCTGGTTCGCCGAGGTTGAGGTGGCGATGCAGGCCGTCGAGCCACGTGCTGATGGGCAGATAACCCAACCACGTCACCTGTTCGCCCAGCACCCGGCCGGAGCCCGGGTCCACGAACACCGTGCGTGAATGGTCCTCCGGCAGCGACGGATCGGCGAACGAGACGCGCGTGGTCTCACCGCCGTCGGCCGCCGGACGCACCGCGGTGACCGAGAGGTCGGGGTGGCCGGCGCGGGCGCTACGCACCTGCTCGTCGAGGGGGATCGCCGGCCGCGCTTCGACGGCCAGAAGGTCGCGATAGACCACACGCTCGATGCTGGGAGCCAGCGCGTAGAGGGCGCCGGTGACCGCGGCGACGATCAGGAACGGCCCGACGAGAACGCCGGCATAGAAATGCAGGCGCACGAGCAGCGGACGCCAGTTGTGGCGGGCGGGCGGTGGCGGAACTGTGGGGGACAGGGGTTCGACGGTGTCGTCGGACAGGGTCATGACGGTGCTTTCGGTCAGCGCGATGCCGCGCGGAAGAAGAGGGGAGCAGCGCCGACGAATCAGCGCGCGAAGGGGACGCGCAGCGGCACGCCGCGGTCAGTGAAGTGAGTGAGGACGCGAAGTCAGGCCGGCGTCAGGGCCGACGCCACCGCAGGCGGAGCCCGCATACCCGTCCCGCCGATCGGCACAGGGCGTGGTCGCGCGATGGTCGCGCGATGGCGGATGGGGGGTGCGGGTGGCCGCGGTGCTCGCAGCGCGAACAGACGCACCCAGCACAGAACGGAAACGCAGACGGTGTACAGGAATTCGACGGACGTGATCGCAGCGGCCACCAGCAGGGCGGCGCCGAGATGCGCCGCCGCCATGGACACGCCAAGCCCGCCGTGGTGGTGGTGCGCGGCCAACGTCATCGCGAGGTGACCGGACAGCTGCGCGCCGCACAGCGCCGCGGCGGTCACGGCGTAGGGGTTCCGATCCGGTCGCACGCAGCCGGCGAGGGTGCCGGCGGTCAGGCAGATCAGCAGCACCACGACGAGCGCGGGGCCGCGCGGAACACCGCCGCCGGCGGCGGCATGCGCGCCCGTCGTCATCAGCGCCGAGGACACCCCGATCAGCGCGCCACGCAGCTGCCGTGCGCGTGCTGCGGGACTTTTCACGCCACGCACCCTATCGCGGCCTACGCGCCCGTGTACGTCTCCGGATCCGGACGGAACCGCGTCCCGTCGTCGAGCCCGTTCAGCGACGACATCTGCTCGTCGGTGAGTTCGAACCCGAACACGTCGATGTTGGCTTCGATGCGCTCCGGCGACGACGAGCGCGGGATCACGATGTTGCCCAGCTGAATGCTCCAGCGGATCAGCACCTGCGCCGGGGTCCGGCCGAGGGTCTCGGCGATCGCGGTCACGGCGGGATGCTCGAGCAGCCGGCCGACGCCGAGCGGGCCGTAGGCCTCGGTGGCGATGCCGTTGTCCGCATTGACCGCCCGCAACTCGGCCTGATTGAGCAGGGGGTGCAGCTCGATCTGATTCACCGCCGGGGTGAAGAACGACAGGCCGATGATGTCCTCGAGATGATGGGCGTGGAAGTTGGCCACCCCGATCGACCGGGTCTCGCCGACCTCCTTGGACTTCATCAGGCCGCCCCAGCTGTCGACGTACTTACCCTCCTCGCCGGCGGGCCAGTGCAGCAGGTAGAGATCGACGTAGTCCAGCCCGAGGCGCTGCAGGCTGGCCCTGAGCGTGTCCTGCGAGGACTGGAAGCCGAAATCCTGGGGGGACAACTTCGTGGTGACGAACACTTCTTCGCGCGGCACACCGGAGGCCGCGATGGCGCGGCCGACCGCTGCCTCGTTGCCGTACGCGGCGGCGGTGTCGATCAGGCGGTAGCCCGCGTCGAGCGCCGTCCGGACCGAACGCTCGGTCTCGGAGTCCGTCAGCTCGCCCACGCCGAGACCGATGATCGGCATCGTGTTGTCGTCGTTGAGCGTGACGGAGGGGATTGCAGCCGCCGAAGTCATGTCACCTTCTCTGCTGAAGTGGGTCGGGCTTGGTTTTGGCTTGCGATGGGCGTGACTGACTATATTGCCGCAGTATTACCCCGCCTAATCAGCGCCAATGCCGTACGGCATGGCGCTGACACGGGTTCCGCCGGCGAAAGGGCCACCCCATGACCGACACGCTCACCATGACCGGGCAGCCTCGGGCCCGTCGGCGCACCCTGCGCGCCCAAGCACTCGTCAACACGATCGCGGGCCTGACGCTGCGCGGCTTGCCCCGCATCCCCGAACCGATGAAACGAGCCATGCTGGGCGGGCGATCGATCGTCCTCGACGGCAACACCCTCGACACCACCCTGCAGTTGATGCTGGCCGGGCAGAAGGCCGTCGGGCTCGAGGGGCTGGTGGTGGGCGAGGACGTCGCGGCGGCGCGGACTCAGCTCGAGCTGCTGTCGGCGAGTTTCGCCCGCCGTATCCCGGTGCCGCAGGTCAGCGACCTGACCGTGTCCGGAGCGGTCGGGCCGATCCGGGCCCGGCACTATCGCACCGCCGAGCCCGACGCGCCCCTGCTGGTGTTCTTCCACGGCGGTGGCCATGCCATCGGCAGCCTGGACACCCACGACGACCTCTGCCGGGAGATCTGCCGGTCCGGGGCAGTCCATGTGCTGTCGGTGGACTACCGGCTCGCGCCGGAACACAAGGCGCCCGCCGGAGCGGACGACGCCTATGCCGCGTACCTGTGGGCCCGGGAGAATGCGGCAGCGCTGGGCGCCGATCCGCGGCGGGTCGCGGTAGGTGGCGACAGTGCCGGTGGCAACCTGTCGGCGGTGGTGGCGCTGCGCGCCCGCGCCGACAATGCGCCGCAGCCGGCTCTTCAGCTGCTGTTCTATCCCGTCACCGATCACGGTGCCCAGACCCGCTCGCGGACGCTGTTCGCCAACGGGTTCTTCCTGACCCAGCGCGACATGGACTGGTTCACCGCCCGGTTCCTCGACGGCGCGTCGGTCGGCGGCGACCATCCGGATGTGTCCCCGTTGCTCGCCGACGACCATTCCGGACTGGCCCCCGCCCTCATCGCGACCGCCGGTTTCGATCCGCTGCGCGACGAGGGCCGGCACTATGCCGAGGCGCTGCGGGCGGCGGGCACCCCTGTGGACTACCGCGAGTACGGCGCCGTCGTGCACGGGTTCGCGAACTTCTTCACACTCGGCGGGGCCAGTGCCACGGCGACCGCCGATGTGATCTCGGCGATGCGGGCGCATCTCAGTCGGGTCTGACCCCGTCGGATGAGGCCACCACCTCGTCTGTCGAGGCGCCGGTACTCTGTCCCCGTGGCCACGAAACCCAAGAAGAACGCCAAGTACGACCTGAAGGCAGCCGACCGCAAGCGCAACCTGCTCGTCCAGGTCGGGCTGACCTCGGTCGTCGTCATCTTCGCGGTCGCTTTGGTGCTCTACATCGTGATGTCCGCCGACGAACAGCCGACGGCCGGTGAGACGCAGTCCATCCGGGTCGCATCGGCGAGCGTCATCAAGAAGGAGGGCACCGACGAGCCCAAGGCCGTCGTGTCGATGTACGAAGACTTCCTGTGCCCGGCCTGCCGGAATTTCGAGATGCAGATCGGACCGACGATCAACAAGCTCGTCGATGCCGGCGTGATCGCCGCCGACTACTACATGGTCTCCATCCTGGACCGTCCGCAGAACCAGAATTACTCGTCGCGCTCCGGTGGCGCCGGCTACTGCGTGGCAGAGGAGTCCAACGACGCGTTCCGGCGATTCCACGCCGCGCTCTACTCCCAGCAGCCGAGTGAAACCGGAACGAGCTTCCCCGACAACGCTCGCCTGGTCGAACTGGCGCGCCAGGCCGGGGCGGCAGGAACGGTGCCCGAGTGCATCACCAAGGGCCGCTTCGTCGACATGGTCAAGGGCCAGGCCGCCGCCGCGGGAATCAAGGCGACCCCGACCATCAAGATCAACGGCGAGGACTATCAGCCCAGCACCGCCGACGAGTTCGTCACCAAGATCCGCAGCATCGTGGGTGATGTGCCCGGGCTCGAGGCCGCGCCCGCCGCCGCACCGGCCCCGGCGTCATGACCGTCACCGCCTCGGGACCCGTCGAGCAGGCCGATCCGTCGCCGGCCGGCGGGCCGGGCGGTGTCGATGTGTCACGACGTAGCGCATGGTGGGTCCTGATCGCCGGTGTCATCGGGCTCACGTCGGCGCTGACGCTGACGATCGAGAAGATCGAGATCCTGATCAACCCGGCTTACGTGCCGTCCTGCAGCATCAATCCGGTGCTCTCCTGTGGTTCGGTGATGATCACCCCGCAGGCCTCGGTGTTCGGCTTCCCCAACCCGCTGCTCGGCATCGTCGGCTTCGCCGTGGTGGTGGTGACCGGGGTACTCGCGGTCGCCAGGGTGTCGCTGCCCCGCTGGTACTGGGCCGGCCTGGCAGCCGGCGCACTGCTGGGCACGGTGTTCGTACACTGGCTGATCTTCCAGAGCCTCTACCGCATCGGCGCGCTCTGCCCGTACTGCATGGTCGTCTGGAGCGTGACGATCCCGCTGCTGGTGGTCGCGACCTCGATCGCCGCGCAGCCGCAGCGCAGCGCCAACGCGCTCGTGCGCGGGCTCTACACGTGGCGCTGGTCGCTGGTCGCGCTGTGGTTCACCGCCGTGGTGCTGATGATCCTCGAACGGTTCTGGACTTACTGGTCGACCTTGGTCTGACCTGCGCGTCAGCGGGTTAAGGTGAACCGTGCCCGGCCAGATCACCAAAGTCCTCGTCGCCAACCGCGGAGAAATCGCCATTCGAGCGTTCCGCGCCGCCTACGAGATGGGCATCGCGACCGTCGCGGTGTATCCGTACGAAGACCGCAACTCACTTCACCGGCTCAAGGCCGACGAGTCCTATCAGATCGGCGAGACCGGTCACCCCGTGCGCGCCTACCTGTCGGTCGACGAGATCATGCGGGTGGCGCTGGAGGCCGGCGCCGACGCTGTCTATCCCGGGTACGGATTCCTGTCGGAGAACCCAGAACTCGCGGCGGCGTGTGCGGACGCAGGCATCACGTTCGTCGGTCCCAGCGCTGACGTCCTCGAGCTGACCGGCAACAAAGCGCGCGCTATCGAAGCCGCCCGGGCCGCCGGTCTGCCGGTGCTGGCGTCCTCGGCTCCGTCGTCGTCGGTGGACGAGCTCGTCTCCGCGGCACGCGATATGGAGTTCCCGCTGTTCGTCAAGGCCGTCTCGGGCGGCGGCGGTCGCGGCATGCGGCGGGTCACCGAGTTCGACGCGCTGGCCGAAGCGGTCGACGCCGCGAGCCGGGAAGCCGAGTCGGCGTTCGGTGATCCGACGGTGTACCTGGAACAGGCGGTGCTCAACCCGCGCCACATCGAGGTGCAGATCCTCGCCGACAACGACGGCAACGTGATGCACCTGTTCGAGCGGGACTGCAGCGTGCAGCGTCGGCACCAGAAGGTGATCGAACTGGCGCCCGCCCCGAACATGCCGGCCGAGCTGCGACAGCGCATCTGCGACGATGCGGTCGCATTCGCCCGCGGCATCGGCTACTCGTGCGCGGGCACCGTGGAGTTCCTGCTCGACGAGCGCGGCCACCACGTGTTCATCGAGTGCAACCCGCGAATCCAGGTGGAACACACGGTGACCGAGGAGATCACCGACGTGGACCTGGTTGCCAGCCAGCTGCGCATCGCCTCCGGGAAGACGCTCGCCGATCTCGGGCTGAGCCAGGATTCGCTCACCGCGCCGCGCGGTTTCGCGCTGCAGTGCCGGATCACCACCGAGGATCCCGCCAACGGGTTCCGGCCCGACACGGGCCGGATCACGGCCTACCGGTCACCCGGTGGTGCCGGCATCCGCCTCGACGGCGGTGCCGTACTCGGGGCGGAGATCGGCGCGCACTTCGACTCCATGCTGGTCAAATTGACCTGCCGTGGAAGGGATTTCGACACCGCGGTGGCCCGTGCGCACCGAGCGCTCGCGGAGTTCCGGGTGCGCGGGGTGTCCACCAACATCCCGTTCCTGCAGGCCGTCGTCGACGATCCCGACTTCCGGGCCGGCCGCGTCACCACCTCGTTCATCGACGAGCGTCCCTACCTGCTGACCGCGCGGGCTCCCGCCGACCGCGGCACCAAGATCCTCAACTATCTGGCCGACGTCACGGTCAACCAGCCGCACGGGCCGCGGACGTCGTCGGTGTATCCGCACGACAAGCTGCCGTCGATCGATCTCGACACGATGCCACCGCGAGGCAGTAAGCACCTGCTGACCGAAGTCGGACCCGAGGGATTCGCGCGGTGGATGCGCGAATCGAAATCGGTCGGCGTCACCGACACCACGTTCCGCGATGCGCATCAGTCGCTGCTGGCCACCCGCATTCGGACCTCCGGTCTGCTGATGGTGGCGCCCTACATCGCCCGCCTGACCCCGCAGCTGCTCTCGATCGAATGCTGGGGCGGTGCGACATACGATGTGGCGCTGCGTTTCCTCAAAGAGGATCCCTGGGAGCGGCTGGCGGCCCTGCGTGAGGCCGTGCCCAACATCTGCCTTCAGATGCTGCTGCGCGGCCGGAACACGGTGGGCTACACCCCCTACCCGGAGTCGGTGACGCACGCGTTCGTGCAGGAGGCCACGGCCACCGGCATCGACATCTACCGGATCTTCGACGCGCTAAACAACGTCGACTCGATGCGGCCCGCGATCGACGCCGTGCGCGAAACCGGTACTGCCGTCGCGGAAGTCGCGATGAGCTACACCGGTGATCTGTCCGATCCGGGAGAGAACCTCTACACCCTGGACTACTACCTGAAGCTGGCCGAGCAGATCGTCGACGCCGGCGCCCACGTCCTCGCGATCAAGGACATGGCCGGTCTGCTGCGGCCGCAGGCCGCCTCGACGCTGGTGCGCGCGCTGCGCAGTCGCTTCGACCTGCCGGTACACGTGCACACCCACGACACCCCCGGCGGGCAGCTGGCCACCTATCTGGCTGCCTGGCAGGCCGGCGCCAGCGCGGTCGACGGTGCCTCGGCGCCGCTCGCGGGCACCACCAGCCAGCCGGCGCTGAGCTCCATCGTGGCGGCGACTGCACACACCGAGTACGACAGCGGGCTGTCGCTGGCAGCGGTCTGCGAGCTCGAGCCGTACTGGGAGGCGCTGCGAAAGGTGTACGCGCCCTTCGATGTCGCCAAAGCCGGGCCCACGACGCCGACGGGCCGGGTGTACACCCACGAGATCCCGGGCGGTCAGTTGTCGAATCTTCGTCAGCAGGCCACCGCACTGGGTCTCGGTGACCGTTTCGAGCAGATCGAGGCCGCCTACGCCGGCGCCGACCGCATTCTGGGCCGGCTGGTGAAGGTGACGCCGTCGTCGAAGGTGGTCGGCGATCTGGCCCTGGCGCTCGTGGGCGCGGAGGCGACCGCCGACGAATTCGCCGCTGAGCCCGACCGTTTCGACATCCCCGACTCCGTCATCGGGTTCCTTCGCGGTGAACTGGGTGATCCGCCGGGCGGTTGGCCGGAGCCGTTGCGCACCAAGGCGCTGGCGGGACGGGCGGAGGCCAAGCCGACCGCCGACCTCAGTGCCGACGACGAGAAGGCGCTCGGCCAGGAGGGGCCGCAGCGGCAGGCAACGCTCAACCGGCTGTTGTTCCCCGGGCCCACCAAGGAATTCGAAGCGCACCGCGAGCAGTTCGGCGACACCTCGAGCCTGTCGGCCAATCAGTTCTTCTACGGGCTGCGGCACGCTGACGAGCACCGCGTCACCCTCGAGCGTGGCGTGGAGCTGCTCATCGGGCTCGAAGCGATCTCCGATCCCGACGAGCGCGGGATGCGCACCGTCATGTGCATCATCAACGGCCAGCTTCGGCCCGTCGTCGTCCGGGACCGCAGCGTGGCCAGCGATGTGCCCACTGCCGAGAAGGCCGACCGCACCAATCCCGACCACATCGCCGCGCCGTTCGCCGGAGTGGTGACAGTCGGCGTCGCCGAAGGCGACTCCGTGGAGGCCGGTCAGACCATCGCGACGATCGAGGCGATGAAGATGGAGGCTGCCATCACAGCGCCCAAGGGGGGTACGGTCACCCGCGTCGCGGTCTCGGCCACCGCCCAGGTGGAGGGCGGGGACCTGCTCGTGGTCGTCGGGTCTGCGGGTCGCAGCGAGGCCGCCGGGGAAGCCCACTGACCCGGATCATCGCCGGCGCATACGGCGGACGTCGAATCGTTGTGCCGCAACAGAAGTCGGGACGCGGGACACGGCCGACCACGGATCGCGTGCGGGAGTCGATGTTCAACATGCTCGTCGCGCGCGTGGGTTTCGACGGCGTGGACGTGCTCGACCTGTTCGCGGGCTCCGGTGCGTTGGGGCTCGAGGCGCTCTCCCGCGGTGCACGCTCGGCGGTGTTCGTCGAATCCGATGCGCGCGCGGCCGCGGTCATCGAGCGCAACATCGCAACGCTGGGGGCGCGGGGGGCACAGGTGCGGCGCGCGCCGGCCGCGAGCGTGGTGGCGAGCGCGGCGCCGCGGCCCGTCGATCTCGTGCTGGCCGATCCGCCCTACGAGGTGCCCACCGCCACCGTCGAAGCGCTGCTCTCCGACCTGCTGGCCCACGGCTGGACCTCGCCCGGTACGGTCGCCGTCCTCGAACGTCCCGCGGGCGCGGCCGAAATCGCCTGGCCCAGCGGATGGTCGGCGGACAAGCCTCGCCGTTACGGCGACACTCGCCTCGAAATCGGCACGGCGGACTAGCGACTCGACGGTCTGGTACGCCGAGCCCCTGCTAGCGTCGTCGTCCATGAGCGGAGCTGTCTGCCCCGGATCCTTCGATCCGGTGACACTGGGTCACGTCGACATCTTCGAGCGTGCCGCCGCCCAATTCGACGAGGTCGTCGTCGCGGTGTTGGTGAATCCGGCGAAGAAGGGCATGTTCACCCTCGAGGAACGCATCGAGATGATCGCCGAGACGACCTCGCATCTGCCGAATCTGCGAGTGGAATCCGGTAGCGGCCTGGTGGTCGACTTCGTCAGGGAGCGCGGCCTGACCGCGATCGTCAAAGGCCTGCGCACCGGCACCGACTTCGAATACGAGTTGCAGATGGCGCAGATGAACAAGCACGTCGCCGGCGTCGACACGTTCTTCGTCGCCACCACCCCTCGGTACTCGTTCGTGTCGTCGTCGCTGGCCAAAGAGGTCGCCACGCTGGGCGGGGACGTCTCCGATCTGCTGCCTGCCGCCGTCAACACCAGATTGCAGGCCAAGTTGCGCGGTTGACCCGGCTGCCCGCGGGTGGGGACAGCGCAGGCGCGACAGCCCGCGCGCCGCATCCCGCCGATGCGTCCGCACCCGGGTGTCGAATCGGCCACGCTCACCTTCGCGGTGGGTCCGTTCGCCTCGATGCTCGACCGCGCCCGCGACGTGATCAGCGCCGCATTGCGCTGAATCGAACGACGAGGCTGAAACGGACGCGACACACCGGCCCGCAGTACTGAGTCACAGGCGTAACACCAGGCACACTGGTCACTAACAACTACGCCTGGAGGGTGTCGCCGTGTACCGAGTTTTTGAAGCGCTCGATGAATTGGGTGCCATCGTCGAAGAGGCCCGTGGCGTGCCGATGACCGCCGGCTGCGTCGTACCTCGCGGGGACGTGCTGGAACTGATCGACGACATCAAGGACGCCATTCCGGGCGAGCTCGACGATGCCCAGGACGTTCTGGATGCCCGCGACGCGATGCTGCGGGAAGCCAAGGACCATGCGGAATCGACGGTGTCGACGGCCAACGCCGAGGCGGACTCGATGGTCAACCATGCCCGCGCCGAGGCCGACCGCTTGCTGGCAGACGCGAAAGGCCAGGCCGATCGCATGGTCGCCGAAGCGCGTCAGCACAGCGAGCGCATGGTCGGAGAGGCCCGCGAGGAGGCGGCGCGCATTTCGGCCACCGCCAAGCGCGAGTACGAGGCGAGCACCGGCCGGGCCAAATCGGAGGCCGACCGTCTCCTCGAGAGCGGCAACCTGGCCTACGAAAAGGCTGTTCAGGAAGGCATCAAGGAGCAGCAGCGGCTGGTCAGCCAGACCGAGATCGTCGCGACCGCCACCGCGGAGGCCACCCGGATGATCGACTCGGCACATGCCGAGGCCGACCGACTGCGCGGCGAGTGCGACATCTACGTCGACAGCAAGCTTGCCGAGTTCGAGGACTTCCTCAACGGCACCATCCGATCGGTCGGCCGCGGACGGCATCAGCTCCGCACCGCCGCCGGTACCCACGACTACGTGTCCCGCTAGACACCCGTCCGTCGACCTGCGCCGGTACGGCCGTATTGGTGGTCAGAGTCCGCGTCTACGATGCATGACATGGCTAGGCGTGACGACACCGCGGCGCGCCGGGGGTCACGGTCGCCGATGGTCATCGACATCTCCCGGCTCGGCCGGCGGCCCGGCTCGATGATCACGGTCGACGAGACGGTGCCCAGCCCGTTCCGCATCGGGCTGGACCTGATCGCAGTCCCGCAGGACGCACCGGTTCACCTGGACCTGCGGCTGGAGTCAGTGTCCGAGGGCGTGCTGGTCACCGGCACGGTCTCCGCACCCACCGAGGGCGAATGTGTCCGCTGTCTGACACCGGTCACCGGAGACGTCGCCATCGACCTGACCGAGCTCTACGCCTATCCCGACAGCACCACCGAGGCCACCACCGAGGAGGACGAGATCCCCAGGGTCGGCCGCGACGGCGGCAGCGACACCGTCGACCTCGAACAGCCGATCATCGACGCGGTGGGGCTGGCGCTGCCGTTCTCCCCGGTGTGCACTCCCGACTGCGCCGGCCTGTGCCCGGAGTGCGGCGTGCGGGCGGCCGACGCCGAGCCGGGGCATCACCACGACCAGATCGACCCGCGGTGGGCCAAACTCGCCCAGTTCCGCGAGCCGACCGGAGACGAGCAGTGACGGTCGATCGCGAACCGCTACTCGACGCCCTCGGCGTGCGGCTGAAGCCCGATCTGCTCACGATTGCGCTGACCCACCGCAGCTATTCCTATGAGAACGGCGGGCTGCCCACCAACGAACGCCTGGAGTTCCTCGGCGACTCGGTGCTAGGGCTCACGATCACCGAGGAGCTCTACCACCGTCACCCCGAACGGTCCGAAGGCGATCTGGCCAAGTTGCGGGCGAGCATCGTCAACACTCAGGCGCTCGCCGACGTCGGCCGCAGCCTCTCGGACAAGGGGTTGGGCAGCTACCTGCTGCTGGGCAAGGGCGAGGAGAACTCCGGCGGCGCCGACAAGTCGAGCATCCTCGCCGACGGCGTCGAATCCCTGCTCGGCGCCATCTACCTGGAACACGGGGCGGTGGTCGCGCGTGAGGTGATCCTCCGGCTGTTCAGCGAATTGCTCGACACCGCACCGACATTGGGCGCCGGCCTGGACTGGAAGAGCAGCTTGCAGGAGCTCACAGCGGCTCGAGGCCTCGGTGCGCCGACCTACATCGTGACGTCCACAGGGCCCGATCACGACAAGGAGTTCACCGCCACCGTCGTGATCGCAGGCCGCGAGTACGGCACCGGGGTCGGCAAGACGAAGAAGGAAGCCGAGCTCAAAGCCGCTGCGGCCGCGTGGAATGCGCTGACCTCCGAGAGCCCGCCGAGCGAAGAGCGGAATGCCTGAACTTCCCGAAGTCGAGGTGGTCCGTCGCGGATTGGCCGCGCACGTCACCGGCAAGACCATCACCGGCGTGCGGGTACACCACCCGCGCGCGGTGCGCCGCCACGAGGCGGGCCCAGCCGACCTGACCGCACGTCTGCTGGACATGACGATCACGGGCACCGGCCGGCGCGGAAAGTACCTGTGGCTCACGCTGTCCGACGGCTCGGCTGTGGTGGTACACCTGGGCATGAGCGGCCAGATGCTGCTCGGTGCGGTGCCCAACGAGAACCACCTGCGGATCGCTGCGCTCCTCGACGACGGGACCACGCTCAGCTTCGTCGACCAGCGCACCTTCGGCGGCTGGATGCTCGCCGACATGGTGACCGTCGACGGCTCGGACGTGCCGGGGCCCGTCGCGCACATCGCCCGGGACCCGCTGGATCCCGAGTTCGATCGCAATGGTGTCGTTGCGGTGTTGCGACGCAAGCACTCCGAGATCAAGCGCCAGCTGCTCGACCAGACCGTGGTGTCGGGGATCGGCAACATCTACGCCGACGAGGCCCTGTGGCGCGCGAAGGTCAACGGGGCCCGGCTGGCCTCGGGTCTGTCGAAAGCCAAGCTGGCGGAGGTGCTCGAGGCGGCCACCGCGGTGATGACCGACGCGTTGGGCCAAGGCGGGACCTCGTTCGATTCGCTCTATGTCAACGTCAACGGGGAGTCCGGGTACTTCGACCGGTCGCTGGACGCGTACGGCCGCGACGGTGAGCCGTGCCGCCGGTGCGGAGCAATCATGCGGCGGGAGAAGTTCATGAATCGCTCGTCGTGCTACTGCCCGCGCTGCCAACCGCGCCCACGCGCCCGCTGACGTTCCTCACCCGCGCCGGTGAGAAGTCATGGCTGTGCCGAGCCGCCACGGGCGACCAGGAATGCTGTTCCGCGCGGGGTTGTAGAAATAGGGCATGACGGAACTATGGGTGGAGCGCACCGGCGTGCGGCGCTACACGGGACGCAGCACGCGGGGCGCAGAGGTGCTGATCGGCTCCGACGACGTCGAGGGCGTATTCACGCCGGGCGAGTTGCTGAAGATCGCCCTGGCGGCCTGCAGCGGGTTGTCCAGCGACCAACCGCTGCGGCGCCGGCTCGGGGACGACTACGCGACCACGATCCGCGTGTCCGGGGTGGCCGACCGCGAGCAGGAGCGCTACCCGCTGCTGGCGGAGTCCCTGGAGATCGACCTGTCCAGCCTGTCGGCCGACGAGAAGGCCCGACTGCTCACCGTCGTCGAGCGCGCCATCGACACGGTGTGCACAGTGGGGCGCACGTTGAAATCGGGTACTGAAGTGACGTTTGAGGTGAAAGATGTTGGGGGAGAGTGAGGTCCGCCTCACCGCGTGGGTGCACGGCCATGTCCAGGGGGTGGGTTTCCGCTGGTGGACGCGTTCCCGAGCGCTGGAACTGGGGCTGACCGGGTTCGCCGCGAACAAGGCGGACGGACGCGTCCACGTGGTCGCCCAGGGCCCGCGAGAGGCCTGCGAAAAGCTTCTTGACCTGCTCGAACATGGTGCAACGCCGGGGCGGGTGGACTCCGTCGTCGCGGACTGGTCCGCCGCATCCGACGCGCTCTCCGGCTTCACCGAGCGGTGAGGTCCGCGCCGGTAGGGTAACGCGTCATGCATCTGAAGAGTCTGACGCTGAAGGGCTTCAAGTCCTTCGCCTCGCCGACGACTCTTCGCTTCGAGCCGGGCATCACCTGTGTCGTGGGCCCCAACGGCTCCGGCAAGTCCAATGTCGTCGATGCGCTGACCTGGGTGATGGGGGAGCAGGGCGCCAAGACGCTGCGCGGCGGCAAGATGGAAGACGTCATCTTCGCCGGCACGTCGTCGCGGGCGCCGCTCGGGCGCGCCGAGGTGACGTTGACCATCGACAACTCCGACAACGCGTTGCCGATCGAGTACTCCGAGGTGTCGATCACCCGGCGGATGTTCCGCGACGGCGCGGGCGAATACGAGATCAACGGCAGCCGTTGCCGTTTGACCGATGTGCAGGAGCTGCTCAGCGACTCCGGCATCGGCCGTGAGATGCACGTGATCGTCGGGCAGGGCAAGCTCTCGGAGATCCTCGAGTCACGTCCCGAGGATCGGCGGGCCTTCATCGAGGAAGCCGCAGGTGTGCTCAAGCACCGCAAACGCCGCGAGAAGGCGGTCCGCAAACTCGATTCGATGGCGGCCAACCTCGCCCGGCTCACCGACCTGACCACCGAATTGCGTCGCCAACTCAAACCGCTCGGCCGCCAAGCCGAGATGGCCCGGCGGGCACAGACGATCCAGGCCGACCTGCGCGATGCCCGCCTCCGGCTGGCGGCCGACGATCTGGTGACCCGCAAGTCCGAGTTCGACGACACCAATCAGGCCGAGACCACGCTCCGCCGCGAACACGACGAGCTGACGGCGCGGCTGGAGACGCGGACCCTCGAGCTGGACGCCCACGAGAGCGCTGTGGCCGAGCTCAGCGAGCGCGCCGATGCCGCGCAGCAGCGCTGGTTCCGGCTGTCGGCGCTGGCCGAACGAGTGGCCGCCACTGTGCGCATCGCAGGCGAACGCGCCCAGTATCTGGACGCCGAGCCCGAACGGTCCAGTGGTCCGGACCCCGACGAGCTCGAGGCCCAGGCCGACGAGATCGCCGAGCAGGAGCGCGCGCTGCTCGAGCAGCTCGAGGAATCGCGTGAGCGTCTGGACGGCGCCCGCGCCGAGCTCGCCGAACGCGAACAGGTCGCTGCCGACGCAGAGCGCGCCCACATGGCGGCGGCGCGGGCCGAGGCGGATCGGCGCGAAGGTCTGGCACGGCTGGCCGGTCAGGTCGACACGATGCGCACCCGAGTGGAATCCATCGACGAGACCGTGGCGCGGCTCACCGCGGGCATCGACGAGGCGGCCGCTCGGGCCCAACAGGCGCAGGCCGAATTCGAGACGGTGCAGGCGCGCGTCAGCGAGCTCGACGCCGGCGAGGTCGGTCTCGACGAACACCACGACCGCACGGTGTCGGCCCTGCGGCTGGCCGACGAGCGCGTCGCCGAACTCCAGACCGCCGAGCGGGCAGGTGAACGGCAGGTCGCTTCCCTGCAGGCGCGCATCGACGCGCTGTCGGTCGGCCTGGATCGCAAGGACGGCGCCGCGTGGCTGCAGCAAAACCACAGCGGCAGCGGGCTTTTGGGCTCACTCGCCGCGATGGTCAAGGTGGCGCCCGGTCACGAGTCGGCGATCGCGGCCGTGCTGGGCGCAGCCGCCGACGCGCTTGCCGTCGACGGGATCGCCAGTGCGGCAGACGCGCTGCGCGCCCTCAAGGACTCCGACGGCGGCCGGGCGGCCCTGGTGCTGGGTGACTGGCCGCAACCGTCGTCGAGCACCGGTGCACTGCCCGCCGGCGCGGTGTGGGCCCGCGACGTCGTCGAGCCCGCGACCCGGCTGCAGGGTGCGGTGACGGCGATGCTCGCCGGTGTCGCGGTTGTCGACGATCTGCGTACTGCGTTGGAACTCGTTGCTGCACAACCGGATTTGCGGGCGGTGACCGGCGACGGCGATCTCGTCGGAGCAGGGTGGGTCAGTGGCGGTTCGGATCGCAAGCCGAGCACGCTGGAGATCCAGTCCGAAGTCGACAAAGCGCGTGCCGAGCTCGCCGACGCTGAACGGCAGACCGCCGAGATGTCGGCGGCCCTGTCGGGGGCGCTCGCCGAGCAGGCCGCCAGACAGGATGCGGCCGAGCAGGCGCTCGCCGCGCTCAACGAGTCGGACACGGCGATCTCGGCGATCTACGAGCAGCTCGGCCGTCTGGGCCAGGAAGCCCGCACCGCCGACGACGAATGGCAACGGCTGATCACCCAGCGAGACGAGCTGGAGGCCGGGCGCAACCGCACCATCGCCGAGCTCAGTGAGCTCGAGACACGGCTGCACCACGCCCAGCAGGAGCCGATGTTCGACGCCGAGCCCGTCGACCGCCAGGAATGGACGGCTGCGGCAGAGGCCGCCCGCGCCGCCGAGGTGGAGGCCCGCCTCGCAGTCCGCACCGCCGAGGAGCGTGCGAATGCTGTTCGCGGACGGGCTGATTCGTTGCGTCGCGCCGCGTCGGCCGAGCGGGAGGCCCGCGTCCGGGCCCAGCAGGCGCGGGAGGTGCGGGTTCGCACCGCCGCCATGGCCGCGGCTGTGGCCGAAGCCGGCAGGCTCGTCGCCGCGCGGTTGAGCAGCGCGGTGGGAGTCGCATCGCGCATCCGCGACGAGATCGCCGCCGAACGTCAGGTGCGCGCCGCTGCCCTGGGCAAGGCCCGCGAAGAGGTCGCCGAACTCACCGCCAGGATCACCGCACTGACCGATGCGCTGCACCGCGACGAGGTCGCCAAGGCGCAGGCTTCGCTGCGGATCGAGCAGCTCGAGGCGCAGGTCCTCGAGCAGTTCGGGATGGCGGCCGCGGACCTGGTCGCCGAATACGGCCCCGACGTCGCGCTGCCGCCGTCGGAGTTGGAGATGGCCGAGTACGAGCAGGCGCGCGAACGCGGCGAGCAGGTGACCGCACCGGCGCCGATGCCGTATGACCGGCCCACCCAGCAGCGGCGCGCCAAGAGGGCCGAGCGGGAGCTCGCCGAGCTGGGCCGGGTGAATCCACTGGCGCTCGAGGAATTCGCCGCGCTGGAGGAGCGCTACAACTTCCTGTCGACCCAGCTCGAAGACGTCAAGGCCGCTCGCAAGGACCTGCTCGATGTGGTCGCCGAGGTCGACGCCCGCATCCTGCAGGTGTTCACCGAGGCGTACATGGACGTCGAACGCGAGTTCACGCAGGTGTTCTCGACGCTGTTCCCCGGCGGTGAGGGCCGGCTGCTGCTCACCGATCCCAGCGACATGCTGACCACCGGCATCGAGGTCGAAGCCCGACCGCCGGGCAAGAAGATCAAGCGGCTCTCGCTGCTGTCGGGTGGGGAGAAGTCGCTGACCGCGGTCGCGATGCTCGTGGCGATCTTCCGGGCCCGGCCGTCACCGTTCTATGTGATGGACGAGGTGGAGGCCGCCCTCGACGACGTCAACCTGCGGCGGTTGATCAGCCTGTTCGAGCAGCTGCGCGAGCGTTCCCAGCTGATCGTCATCACCCATCAGAAGCCGACGATGGAGGTCGCCGACGCGCTCTACGGCGTCACCATGCGCGGCGACGGCATCACGACCGTCATCTCCCAGCGCATGCGGGGGCAGGAGCTGGTCACCAGCCCGTCGTGACGCCGCCGGCGCGCAGCGCCGCGAGGTCGGCCGCGCCGCTGCCATGCAGGCAGATCAGCAGTTCCTCGAGGAACACCCCCAGCCAATCCACCACCGCGTCAACCGATTCGATCGCAGGCGCGAGCAGCGGCCGCGCGATGGCGACGACCTGGGCGCCCATCGCGAGTGCCTTGGCCGCGTCCATACCGGTGCGGATACCGCCCGAGGCCACCAGCGGCATGTCCGGCAGCGTCTGACGCACCTCCCGCAGCGCCTGTGCGGTCGGGATGCCCCACTCGGCCAGCGCGGGGTGGCGGATCTCTCCGTAACGGACGAACTGTTCGATGCGGGCCCACGACGTGCCGCCCGCGCCCGCGACGTCGACGGCAGCGATGGGACAGCGGGTCAGTTCGGCTGCCGCGACGGCGCCGATGCCGTGCCCGACCTCCTTGAGCATCACCGGGTAGTCGAGCGCCCCGATCACATCGCCGAGCCGGCGCAGCGACCCGGAGAAATCCGTGTCGCCCTGGTGCTGCATGGCCTCCTGCAGCGGATTGGTGTGCACCGCGACGGCGTCGGCGCCGACCCGAGCCAGAGCAGCGGCCAGCCCGGGCACCATGTCCTGCGACACCTGCGCCAACCCCACGTTGCCGATCACCAGCACGTCGGGGGCCACCTCGCGAACCGCGAAGCTGGCCGCGGCGACGTCGTCGTCGATCATCACTCGTTGAGACCCCAGCATCATGCCGATGCCCAGTTGCTGCGCCGCGGCGGCCAGATTGCGATTGATGATGCCGGAGAGTTCCGCGCCGCCGGTCATCGCGCCGATCAGGACCGGCGCAGCCAGCCGGCGGCCGAGGAAGTCGGTGCGTAGATCGATCGAGCGCAGATCGGTCTGGGTCAGGGCGTTGTAGGGCAGTCGGTAGCGCTCGAAGCCGGTGGTCACGGTCTGGTAGTCGACCGCCTCGGTGAGGCAGACGTCGATGTGGCGGCGCTTGCGTTGATGGACCGCGGAGCAGGAGTTGACGCTCACCGGCTGTGGCCCGGCAGAGGCCCCTGCGACAATGGCCGGGTGAGTGAGGGTCTCTGGATCGCCATCGCGGTCATCGCCGTCCTGCTGCTCGTCGCGCTCGTGGTGGGCCTGGTGCGGTACCGCCGGCGTCGTATCAGCCTGTCCGCTCGAGACACTGCCACTCCTGTAGATCGGTCGGGCGGCTACAAAGCCGCCTCGGGCATCACGTTCTCGGCCTCGGCGCCCACCCAGGCGCCGCCCGAGCCGCCCACGGAGGCACCGCCGCGCACTCCGAAGGCACCCGAGCGTATCGACACCACCGGACTGCCGGCCGTCGGCGATGATGCCACCATCCCGCGCGATGCGCCCAAACGTCGCATCTCCGATGTCCGGCTGCCCGATCCGGTCACCGAGGCCCGCCCGGAACCGCCGGTGCAGGTGCCCGACGCGGTGGTGCCCGACCTGGTGGTGCCCGACGCGCCACCCGCGCCGACGACCGAGGTGGCGCCGGACACCGCACCGGAGATCACCCCCGAGATCGACACCATCGCGCCGGCGGAAGGGCGGCTGGACCGGCTGCGCGGCCGCCTGGCGAAGTCGCAGAACACGCTGGGCCGCAGCATGCTGGGCCTGCTCGGCGGCGGCGATCTCGATGAGGACTCGTGGGAGGAGATCGAAGACACGCTGCTGATCGCCGATCTGGGCCCGGTCGTCACCGAATCGGTGGTGAGCGCGCTGCGGACCCGGATGGCCTCGGCCAACGTGCGCACCGAGGCCGACGCCCGCGCGGTCCTGCGCGACGTGCTGATCTCCGAACTCAAGACCGATCTGGATCGCTCGATCAGAGCCCTGCCGCACGAGGACAAGCCGTCGGTGCTGCTGGTCGTCGGCGTCAATGGCACCGGCAAGACCACCACCGTGGGCAAGCTGGCCCGCGTGCTGGTGGCCGACGGCCGCCGCGTGGTGCTCGGCGCCGCCGACACCTTCCGCGCCGCCGCGGCCGATCAGCTCGAGACGTGGGCCTCCCGAGTGGGTGCCCAGGTGGTCCGCGGGCCCGAGGGCGCCGATCCGGCGTCAGTGGCCTTCGACGCCGTCGACACCGGGATCGCCGCGGGTGCCGACGTCGTGGTGATCGACACCGCGGGGCGCCTGCACACCAAGACCGGGCTGATGGACGAGCTCGGCAAGGTCAAGCGCGTGGTGAGCAAACGTGCCGCGGTGGACGAGGTGCTTCTCGTCCTCGACGCCACGATCGGACAGAACAGCCTGCCCCAAGCCCGGGTGTTCGCCGAGGTCGTCGACATCACCGGCGTCGTGCTCACCAAGCTGGACGGCACCGCCAAGGGCGGCATCGTGTTCCGGGTCCAGCAGGAGCTCGGCGTGCCGGTGAAGTTGGTGGGGCTCGGGGAGGGCGCCGACGACCTCGCCCCGTTCGAACCCGCGGCCTTCGTCGACGCGCTGCTCGGCTGAGCGCCCGCGAATCGCGTGATGTAACAGCAGCGAAACGTGACCGGCGTATCCGTTCACACGAGCGAAACACCGGTGCGTCTTCGTCGAAACATCCACTGCGCATTGTCATGTCCCAGGCAACGGTCGTCATTCCGCGCGGCTGTGGCATGACGAAGGAGGAATCTGCGAGTGGACCAATTCCCGACGATGGGTATACCGGACACCGGTGATACCGCGTGGATGCTGGCCAGCGCCGCGCTGGTGTTGCTGATGACACCTGGCCTGGCGTTCTTCTACGGCGGCATGGTGCGGGCCAAGAGCGTGCTCAACATGATCATGATGAGCATCTCGGCCATGGGTGTCGTCACGGTGCTGTGGGTGCTCTACGGCTACTCGCTCGCCTTCGGCAACGATGTCGGCAACCTCTTCGGCAACCCGGCCCAGTTCTTCGGCCTCAAGGGTCTGATCGGGGGCAACGCGGCCGCGGCGGTCGTCGCCGATCCGGCTGCCGGCGTGGAAGCCTCGGACGTGGTGAACATCCCGCTGGTCGGCACCCTGCCGGCCACGGTGTTCGTCGCCTTCCAGCTGATGTTCGCGATCATCACCGTCGCCCTGATCTCCGGCGCGGTCGCCGACCGCATCAAGTTCGGCGGCTGGCTCCTGTTCACCGCTCTGTGGGTCACCATCGTGTACTTCCCGGTCGCACACTGGGTGTTCTCGTTCGACGGTGTCACCGCCGAGACGGGTGGCTGGATCGCCAACAAGCTCGCCGCTGTCGACTTCGCCGGCGGTACCGCGGTGCACATCAACGCGGGTACTGCGGGTCTGGTGCTCGCGATCATCCTCGGCAAGCGCCGCGGCTGGCCAGGCACCCCGATGCGTCCGCACAACCTGCCGTTCGTGATGCTCGGCGCCGGCCTCCTGTGGTTCGGTTGGTACGGCTTCAACGCCGGCTCGGCGACCTCGTCGGGCGGTCTCGCCGGATCGACCTTCGTCACCACCACGGTGGCCACCGCCGCAGCGATGCTGGCCTGGTTGCTCACCGAGCGCATCCGCGACGGCAAGGCCACCTCACTCGGTGCCGCCTCGGGCATCGTGGCCGGCCTGGTCGCGATCACCCCGTCCTGCTCGTCGGTCAACGTGGTGGGAGCGCTCGTCATCGGCGCCGTCGCCGGCGCGCTGTGCGCCCTGGCTGTCGGGCTGAAATACAAACTGGGATATGATGATTCGCTCGACGTGGTGGGTGTCCACCTGGTCGGCGGCATCGTCGGCACCCTGCTCGTCGGGCTGGTTGCCGCCCCTGAAACCGGCGCGGGTGTGGCCGGCCTCTTCTACGGTGGCGGCTTCGATCAGCTGTGGCGCCAGGCCGTCGGTGCGGGCGCGGTTCTGCTCTACTCGGCGATCGGGACAGCTATCTTGGCTCTGATAGTGAAGTACACCGTCGGACTTCGGCTGAACGAGGAGGATGAATCCACCGGGGCTGACGAATCGGAGCATGCGGAAACCGCCTACGACTTCGCATCGGTCGGCGGGGGCTCGGCACTCGGTCGTCACCCAGGCGTGGAGGGATAAGGGATATGAAGCTGATAACTGCGATCGTCAAGCCGTTCACGCTCGAAGATGTGAAGACCGGTCTGGAACAGACGGGCATCCTCGGCATGACCGTCAGCGAAGTTCAGGGCTACGGTCGGCAGAAGGGACACACCGAGGTGTACCGCGGTGCGGAGTACTCGGTGGACTTCGTGCCAAAGGTCCGCGTCGAGGTCGTCGTCGACGACGCCGCCGTGGACAAGGTGGTCGACGTCATCGTCCAGGCTGCCCGCACCGGCAAGATCGGTGACGGCAAGGTCTGGGTGAGCCCGGTCGAGACCGTGGTGCGGGTGCGCACCGGTGAGAGGGGAGCCGACGCTCTCTGACAGACCAGTCGAACACCGAGTCGTCTCCCGGCCTGCGCCGGGTGCGCTGGAACATCAAGTGCCGGGAGGACAACTCATGACAGAGCAGCAACCGCGACCCGCCGCCGGCGCACCCCGTTGGGTGCGTCCGGCGGCGGGATCGTCAACTCCGGCAACTGATCTGACCGCTGCCGTCGAGCAATTGCGGTCCGGGGGAGCCCGATTGGACTCGGCGGCGCTGCGCGACGCCCTGCTCGACCTCTACGATTTCTGGCTCACCACCAAGGCCAACGACATCGGCATCACCCCCAGCAGTGGGTTCGCCATCGTCGCCACGGGCGGTCTGGGCCGCGGTGAAGTCCTCCCGTACTCCGACCTCGACCTGATGCTGCTGCACGACAACATGCCGGCCGACATCGTCAGTGAGGTCGCCGAGCTTTTGTGGTATCCGTTGTGGGACGCCAACATTCGCCTCGACCACAGCGTTCGCACGGTGCCCGAGGCGCTGCGGGTCGCCGCGGAGGACACCTCCGCCGGGCTGGCGATGCTCGAGACGCGCCACATCGCCGGGGACGCGGACCTGTCTTCGCTGTTGATCGGTGGCGCCCGGCGGCAGTGGCGCACCGGAATCGGCTCGCGTTTCGAGGAACTCGTCGAGCACACCCGCGCCCGGTGGCAGCGCAGCGGGCAGATCGCGCACCGCGCCGAACCCGACCTCAAATGCGGCCGCGGCGGCCTTCGTGACGTCCAGCTTCTCAATGCGTTGGCGATCGCGCAGTTGGCCGACGTGTATCCGAGCCGATCGCTGGCCTCGCCCACCGAAACCCTCGGTGAGGCGCATCTGGCTCTCCTCAACGTCCGCACCGAGCTGCACCGGGTCGCCGGCCGTGGCCGCGAACTCCTCCTGGCCCAGCACGCCGACGAGATCGGCGCCTCGCTGCGCATCGGGGATCGGTTCGACCTGGCCCGCATGCTCTCCGACGCCGCCCGCACGGTCAGCTACTACGTCGACGCAGGCATTCGCACTGCCGGTAACGCGTTGCCCCGCCGGGGCCTCTCTGCGCTGCGCCGCCCGGTGCGGCGGCCGCTCGACGAGGGTGTCATCGAGTTCAACGGCGAAGTCATCCTCGCCAGGGACGCCCGTCCCGAACGCGACCCGGGGCTCATCCTCCGGGTGGCTGCCGCGTCGGCGACCACGGGTCTCCCGATGGCGGCGTCGACGTTGAGCCGGCTGGTGGAGACGGCGCCGGAACTGCGGACGCCGTGGCCGCGACAGGCGCTCAAGGATCTGCTGGTCATGCTCGCCGCCGGCCCGTCAGCGGTCAGCACCATCGAGGCTCTCGACCGCACCGGGCTGTGGGGCCGGCTGTTCCCGGAGTGGGGTGCGGTCCGTGACCTACCGCCCCGCGACGTTGTCCACATCTGGACCGTCGACCGCCATCTTGTCGAAACCGTTTCGCGGGCAAGCGCTTTGACCACCCGGGTGGCCCGGCCGGACCTGTTGGTGCTCGGCGCGCTGATCCACGACATCGGCAAGGGGCGCGGCGGCGACCACAGCGTGATCGGTGCCGAACTGGCTCATCAGATCGGCACGAGGCTGGGATTGTGGCCGTCGGACATCACGATTCTGTCCGCGATGGTGCGGCATCACCTGCTGTTGCCCCACACCGCGACCCGGCGTGATCTGCAGGATCCAGCGACCATCGCCACCGTCGTCGACGCGATGGGCGGCGACCTGACGGTCCTCGAACTCCTGCACGCCTTGGCCGAAGCCGATTCCCTGGCCACCGGCCCCGGCGTGTGGGGTGACTGGAAAGCCTCGCTGCTCGGTGACCTGGTCCGGCGGTGCAGGTTGGTGATGGCGGGGGAGCCGCTGCCCCAACCCGATCCGATCGAACCCCGCTTCCTCGAGATGGCCGGCCGGCCGGGCGTGCACGTGGAGCTGGCCCCGGGTGACAGTCCCCACATCTTCACCGTCACGATGATCGCCCCCGACCAGCGCGGGCTGTTGTCGAAGACCGCCGGGGTACTAGCGCTGAACTCTCTGCGAGTGCATTCGGCGTCGGTCAACGGCCACAACGGTTCGGCGGTCAACACCTTCGTCGTCTCACCTCATTTCGGGTCGCCGCCGGCGGCCGAACTGCTGCGCCAGCAAGTGATCCTCGCTCTCGACGGAGATCTCGACGTCGTGTCCTCGCTGGAGAAGAAGGGCGATCCGCAGGCGTCGACCCGCGCGGGCGAGATCCGAGCGGCAGTGCCCGTGCACGCTCCCGCGGCGCCGTCGCGGGTGCTGTGGCACGACACCGACGACGCCGGACGCACGGTGCTCGAGATTCGCACCACCGACCGTGCCGGGCTGCTGACGGCGTTGACCGCGGTGTTCGAGCGCAACGGCGTGGATATCGCCTGGGCGAAGGTGACCACGCTGGGCTCGTCGGTGGTCGACGCGTTCGGCGTGGTGCTGCCTCAGGACAGCGGCGCGGTGCGGCAGACCCTGGATCGGGAGCTGTTCGCGGTGCTGCCTGCCCCGCCGCCCGCCGTCGAGGAAGCCAGCTAGCCCGTCACCGCGCGGCGCTCACCGACACCCACGTGCCGTTGACCGCCGCGGTGCCGGTGAAGGTGTCCACCAGATCCGGATCGTGCAACTCGTTCACGTTCGCGCCGGCCAGCGTGTCCGCGTGCCGCCACCCGGTGTCGCGATGACCCCAACCATGGGGAACGGCAACGGTTCCCGCGCGGATGTCAGCGGTGATGTCCACCGGCACCTCGATGCTGCCGACCGCCGAGGTGACGCACACGATGTCGCCGTCGGCGAGACCGCGGGCCGCCGCGTCGTCGGGGTTCATCAGGATCGTGCACCGGTTGCTGCCGCCCGTCATCGACGGCACGTTGTGCAGCCAGGAGTTGTTGCTCCGGAGCTGCCGTCGGCCGACCAGCTGCAGGTCGTAACCGTCGTCCTTCGCAGCGTCGGTGCCCTGCAGGTGGCTCCGCGCCGCGGCGACGAACTCGCCGGGTGCCAGGTGCACGCGGCGATCCTTCGTCGCGATCACCTCACGCAGGCGGGGGCGCAGCGGTCCGAGGTCGATGCCGCCGGGGCTGGAGCGGATCTGGGCCATCGTGATGCCCCTGCGGCCCCTGCGGAGCCGGCCGTGCGGTCCGGTGGCCACGGCCAGCGCCGCGAGCCGCAACGGGTTGATCGCCGAGATCAGTCGTGACCGCAGCGGCCGCGGCATCCAGCGCAGCGGCCGGGGCAGCAGTTCCACGGCCAGCCGCGTCAGGATTTCCCAGTCCTCCAGGCCCCCGGGCGGCGGATCGAACGAACGGTGTTGGAAGCGAACGGTATTGCGCACCTGGAACACCGGCGTGAGCAGGCTGACGTCGTCGCGCTCCAGCGGCGACACCGGGGGCAGGATGTAGTCGGCGTGCCGAGTGGTCTCGGTGACGTACATGTCGACCGCGACGCAGAAATCGAGCGAGTCCAGCGCGTCGTCGAGCCGGCCGCGTTGCGGGATCGACGACACCGGGTTGCCGGCATAGGTGATCATCGCGCGGATCTGCCCGGGACCCGGGGTGAGGATCTCGTCGGCCATCACGACGGCGGGCAGCTCCGAGCGGAACGAGCGATAGCGGCCCGACCGATCGGTGTAGCGGCCCGGCCGGAACGGTATCCGTTTGGCCAGGCGGGGCACGTCCGCCACGGGTGTGGTGAACATGGTGCCGCCCGCACGGTCGAGGTTGCCCGTCACCGCGTTGAGGACCATCACCAGCCAACTGACCAGAGTGCCCGTCGGCTGCTGGCAGATGCCGATGCGCGCGTAGATCGCCGCGGATTCGGCGGCCGCGTGCTCGCGGGCCAACGTGCGGATCACGTCCGCGTCGACCCCGGCCCGCGGAGCCATCGCCTCTGGTGTCGCGTCGGCGACCAGGTCGGCCAGCTCGGCGATACCTGTCGCCTGCTCGGCCACCGCCTGTGTGTCGCAGAGCTTTTCGGCGAGCAGGACGTGCAGCATGCCCAGCAACAGGAACAGGTCGCCGCCGGGGCGCACCGCGACGTGCTGGTCTGCCAGGCGGGCGGTCTCGGTGCGGCGAGGGTCCACGACGACGACCGTGCCGCCGCGGTCACGGATCGCCCGGATCCGCCGTTTGGCGCCGGGCATGATCGACAACGATCCGTTGGACACCGCGGGGTTGGCCCCGAGGATCACCAGCCGCTGGGTGCGATCGATGTCGGTGACCGGGATCAGTGCGTTGGAGCCGAACACCTTCCACGCGGCGAACTCGTGCGGCATCTGGTCGATGGACGACGCGGTGAAGAAGTTCGGGGTGCGCAGCGCCCGGCTCAACAGGAAGCCATAGGCGGCGCCCGAGCTGTGGGCGGCCGGGTTGCCCAGGTACATGCCGAGCGCCTGACTGCCGCTCTTCTCGCGCACCGCGCGCAGCCGCCGGCCGATGTCGGCGAACGCCTCGTCCCAGCCGACCGGCTCGAAGCGGTCGCCGACGCGGCGCAGCGGGGTGCGCACCCGGTCCGGGTCGTGATGCAGCCCGCCCATCGCGGTGGCCTTGGGGCAGATGTAGCCGTGCGACAACACGTCGTCGGGGTTGCCCTCGATGCGGGTGACCTGTCCGCCGCTGACGGTGACGTGCAGCCCGCAGTGCGCCTCACAGAGCGTGCACTGGCTGATGTGGGTGACCTCGCCGCGGGGCGCGTCGGCGTCTCGGCGCGCGGTGGTCAGCGGTACGTCGACGGCTGTCATCAGAACCTCCGCGGGCTGGTCGGATGGCCCTCACGGTAACGGCTGCACACCCTGCACGACCAGAGGCGTGACCAGAGGTCAGCGCGGCTTTCTCGCTCCGGCGGGCCGACCGTTAGGCTGGCGAGGTGTTTGAATCCCTGTCCGACCGGTTGACCGGTGCCCTGTCGGGCCTGCGCGGCAAGGGCCGGCTGACCGATGCCGACATCGACGCCGTCGCGCGCGAGATCCGCCTGGCACTGCTCGAGGCCGATGTCTCGCTGCCCGTGGTCCGTGCCTTCATCGCCCGCATCAAGGACCGCGCCAAGGGCGCCGAGGTGTCCGCCGCGCTGAACCCGGCACAGCAGGTCGTCAAGATCGTCAACGAGGAGCTCATCGGCATCCTCGGCGGTCAGACGCGCCAGCTGGCGTTCGCGCGCAACCCCCCGACGGTCATCATGCTGGCCGGCCTGCAGGGCTCGGGTAAGACCACGCTGGCGGGCAAGCTCGCGAAGTGGCTCAAGGGGCAGGGGCACACCCCGTTGCTGGTGGCCTGCGACCTGCAGCGCCCCGGTGCGGTCAACCAGCTGCAGATCGTCGGCGAGCGGGCCGGGGTCGGCGTGTTCGCCCCGCATCCGGGCACCGCACCCGGCGCTGCCGAGGTCAAGGGCACCGCCGACCCGGTGGCCGTGGCCGCCGCGGGCCTGGCCGAGGCCAAGACCAAGCACCACGACGTCGTCATCGTCGACACCGCGGGCCGGTTGGGCATCGACGAGGAGCTGATGGGTCAGGCCGCCGCGATCCGCGACGCGGTGCAGCCCGACGAGATCCTGTTCGTCCTCGACGCGATGATCGGTCAGGACGCCGTCACCACCGCCGACGCGTTCCGCGAAGGCGTCGGATTCACCGGCGTGGTGCTCACCAAGCTCGACGGTGACGCCCGCGGTGGTGCGGCGCTGTCGGTGCGCGAAGTCACCGGCGTGCCCATCCTGTTCGCCTCGGCGGGGGAGAAGCTCGAGGACTTCGACGTCTTCCATCCCGACCGGATGGCCAGCCGCATCCTGGGCATGGGCGACGTGCTCACGCTGATCGAGCAGGCCGAACAGGTCTTCGACGCGCAGCAGGCCGAGGCGACCGCGGCCAAGATCGGCAGCGGGGAGCTCACACTCGAGGACTTCCTCGAGCAGATGCTGATGATCCGCAAGATGGGCCCGATCGGCAATCTGCTGGGCATGCTGCCCGGCGCCGGCCAGATGAAGGACGCCCTGGCCGCTGTCGACGACAGCCAGCTCGATCGTGTGCAGGCGATCATCCGCGGCATGACACCGGCCGAGCGGGCAGATCCGAAGATCATCAACGCGTCCCGGCGGTTGCGTATTGCGAACGGTTCCGGGGTGACCGTCGCCGAGGTCAACCAGCTGGTGGACCGATTCTTCGATGCGCGCAAGATGATGTCGCAGATGGCCGGACAGATGGGAATGCCGTTCGGACGCAAGAACACTCGTAAAGCGGGCAAGGGCAAGAACAAGCAGGCGGGTAAGAAGAAGGGCGGTCGCGGGCCCACGCCGGCACGCAACCCGCTCGGCGCCATGGGCGGCCTGCCCGCCGGTTTCCCCGACCTGTCCAACATGCCCAAGGGGCTCGACGAGCTGCCGCCGGGGCTCGCCGACATCGACCTGTCGAAGCTGAAGTTCCCCAAGAACTGATGGCAGGGGCGCTGCACGTCCGCGGGCGTGGGTTGCCCGACGGAGAGCCCGTCGAGTGGTGGGTGGTCCACGGGCGCCTGTCGGCCGAACCCGTGGCGGGCGCTGACACCGTCTTCGATGGCGGCTGGATTCTGCCCGGTCTGGTCGACGCCCACTGTCATGTCGGGCTGGGGCCCGACGGTGAGATCCCGCTGGACGAGGCCATCGAGCAGGCCCAAGTCGAGCGCGAGGTGGGCGCCCTGCTCCTGCGTGATGCCGGATCGCCGACGGACACAAGGATTCTCGACGATCACGACGACCTACCGCGCATTATCAGGGCCGGGCGTCACATCGCCAGGCCCAAGCGCTATCAGCGGGGCTTCGCCGCCGAACTCGCCGACGAGGACCAGCTGCCGCAGGCGGTGGCCGAGCAGGCGCGCCGTGGCGACGGCTGGGTGAAGATCGTCGGCGACTGGATCGACCGCGACACAGGCGATCTGGCACCGTTGTGGTCCGACGAGGTGTTGGCCGCGGCGATCGACGCCGCGCATGCCCACGGCGCGCGAGTGACCGCGCACGTGTTCAGCGAGGATGCGCTGCCCGGCCTGATCCGCGCCGGCATCGACTGCATCGAGCACGGCACCGGGCTCACCGAGGACACCATCGACCTGATGGTCGAGTACGGCACCGCGCTGGTACCGACCCTGATCAACATCGAGAACTTCCCGGACATCGCTGCCGGCGCTGACAGATACCCGCGCTACCAACGCCATATGCGCGCCCTCTATGCGACGTGCGGCGAGCGCATCGCAGCGGCCCGGGAAGCGGGTGTGCCCATCTATGCGGGCTCGGACGCGGGCAGCGCAGTGGCACACGGCCGCATCGCCGAAGAGGTGGATGCACTCAAAGGCATCGGGATGTCGTCGACGGACGCACTCGGTGCTGCCTGCTGGGATGCCAGGGAGTGGTTGCGTAGGCCCGGCCTCGAGCACGGCGCATCCGCGGACCTGGTCTGCTACACCGACGATCCCCGCACCGGTGCCGCCGTGCTCGCGGCGCCCGACCGGGTGATCCTGCGCGGCAAGGTCTTTTAGCTAGTACACGTCGCGCACGTAGCGGTGCGACGTGATCAGATCGGCGACGAAGGCATCCGCGCCCGCGGCGTCCAGCCTGCCGTGGACGGCGACGATCTCGCGCAGTGCGTCGTCGACGCCGCGGGCCATCCGGTCGGCGTCGCCGCACACGTAGAGGTGTGCGCCGTCGCGAAGCCATCCGAACAGATCGGCGCCGCGCTCGCACATACGATGCTGCACATAAGTTTTCGTCTCGCTGTCCCGCGAGAAGGCGAGGTCGAGACGCGACAGCGTACCCGCGCGGGCGAACGCGTCGAGTTCCTCACCGTAGAGGTAGTGGGTGGCCCGATGACGATCACCGAAGAACAGCCACGACTGGCCCGACGCACCCGTGACCTGACGTTCCTGCAAGAAGCCACGGAACGGCGCGATACCGGTGCCCGGCCCGACCATGATGATCGGTACGGCCGGATCCGGCAGGCGGAAGCTGTGATTGGGGCGCAACTGCACCGTGAGATTCTCGCCGCGGTCGGCCAGGAAGGTGGACGCGACACCGCCGTGGCGCCGATCGCCGCAGGTGTACCGCACGGTGGAAACGGTCAGATGGGCACTGTCGGGGTGCATCAGTGGACTCGAGGCGATCGAGTAGTCGCGAAACTGCAAGGGGCGCAGGGTGTCCACCACCTCGCCCACATCCAGATCGGCCAGCCGCACCAGGTCCAGGACGTCTTTGCCATAGCACCAGGAGCCCGCGTGGGTGCGCAGTGCTGCCGCGGCCGACGCGTTGCGGGTGCGGGCGCCGACCAGGGCCTGCAGCGCGCGGGAGGGAACGCGGATGTCGAGGTGTTCGGTGAGTAGCGTGCCGAGTGGCTCGTCGTGGCCGGCCACGATGTGGTCGGGCGCGGCGCCCAACTGGGCGAGCAGCGCGTCGACCAGCACGGGATCGTTGGTGGCGTGTACCGCCAGCGAATCGCCCGCGCGGTAGGCGATGCCCGAGCCGGTCAGGTCGATCTCGTAGTGACGGACTTCCCGCTCGGAATCCGCGACACTGAGAAGCCGATTGACCGTGCATCTGGTCGCGACGCGATGGTGTCGCTCACGGCCGGCGGGTTCGGCGCCCGGCGCGGGCGCGGGCGGCTCGGCCAGTGCGGCCGCGAGCAGCGTGACGACGTCGGTGGTCCACGCTGCAGCCGCGCGCTCGTAGGGACCGTCGATGTCGATGCGTTCGGTCAATCGGGTGGCGCCGAGTGCCTCGAGCCGCTCGTCGAGCAATCGGCCGGCGTTGCAGAACAAGTCGTAACCGATGTCGCCCAGGGCGAGTACGGCGAAACTCAGATGATCCAGCGGGATGTCCTGCGCGGTCAGTGCATTCCAGAACAGCGCGGCATTGTCGGGGAACTCGCCGTCGCCGAAGGTGGAGGTGACGGCCAAAAAGTGGGTCGCGGCGCGCAATTCGTCGACACCGATCTGGTTGAGTTCCCTGGCTTCGACGGCGAAACCGGCAGCCTGGCACGCCTCCGCACACGTCATCGCGGCGTCTTCGGCGTTGCCCATGTCGGTACCGAATCCGATGATCAGCTGGTCGGCCAACGACGCTCCCTCGGTCGGCGCTCCGCACTGTACGGCGCAAGTTAGGGCGACCTTAGTTGACGGGAGCTTGCGATGGGGATGTCCCTTCCGCGGGTGAGCCGTCTGCGGTCGAGTCTCCGACGGTCAGGCCTACGATGTCGCGGTGTCCACGCGCCGCATCGTCGACCTGAGCCATCCGATCCGGGCCGGCCTCATCACCTATCCCGGGCTGCCGGCTCCCGTCATCAGTCCGTATCTGACACGCGAAGATTCTCGTGAGAAGTACGCGGCGGGAACAGAATTCGCGATGGATCTCATCACGATGATCGGCAACACGGGCACCTACCTCGATTCCCCGTTCCACCGCTACGGGGACGGGGCCGACCTCGCCGGTCTGGACCTGTCCACGCTCGTCGGGCTCCCGGCCGAGGTGATTCACCTCGCTCCGGAACGCGGCCGGGCGATCACTGTCGACGACCTCGCCGGCCGTGACGTCCGCGGCGCGGCTGTGCTTCTGCACACTGGCTGGGACAGGCACTTCGGGACACCGGCCTACGGCTCCGGGGCGCCGTTCCTGAGTGGGGAAGGGGCGCAACACCTCATCGATGCGGGAGCCGTGCTGGTCGGCATCGACTCGGTCAACATCGATGACATCGAGTCGGGCGGGAGCCGCCCGGCCCACACGGTGCTGCTGGGGGCCGGTGTGCACGTCGTCGAGCACCTCACCAATCTGGGTGCGGTGCCGCGACGTGGTGCCCGGTTCACTGCAGCCCCGCCGGCGATCGAGGGTTTCGGCACGTTCCCGGTGCGGGCGTTCGCGGAGGTCGACGGGTAGTGACGGCTCAGGGCTGGTTGAAGCCGTAGTCGAACAGGTCGATGGCCTGGCCGTAGAGGTCGCCGCTGCCGTACATCTGGACCACCACCAGTCGTTTGGCGCCCCGCTGGGCGGCTCCGACGTAGGTCTTGCGGGCCAGGTTGGTGAACCCGGTCTTGCCGGCCAGATCCCCGGGGTAGCGGCTCAGCAGTTCGTTCTGGTTGTGCAGCGTCTTGCCCGGGAACGGCGCTGTCGGCGAGCGCATGATCGTCGCAATGAGTGGATACTTCAGCGCCGCGCGCAGGATCACGGCGAGATCGTGCGGCGAGGTGACCGACTCCCAGCCGGGTCCGTCGAGCCCCGACGGGGACGATGCCTTGGTGCTGCGTGCGCCGACGAGCGCGGCCTTGCGGTTCATGGCTGCCACCGCGGCCTGCTGGCCGCCGAGCATGTCGGCGAGCATGTTCGCCGCGTCGTTGCCCGAGACCATCAACAGTGCCGAGAGCAACTGCGTGGTGGTGTAGGCCTGGCCGGGTTTCAGCCCCACGCAGGAACATTCGACGTCGTCATGGGAGGAGTTGGCCCGCGCGAAGTTGTCCGGCCGCAGGCGATCGAGCACCACCATCGCGAGAAGGACCTTGATCGTGCTGGCGGGCGCATAGCGGCCGTACGGGTCGCGACTGGCCAGCACGCGGCCGGTGTCCAGATCGGCGACCAGCCACGCCTGCGCCGGGCCCTGTGGAAGGGCCTGTGCCGCAGCGGGTTCAGCGCTGGGCTGGGCGGCAGCGGGAGTGGCGGGCAGCATCGTCGTCACCACGGCCACCGTCGTACCGAGGGCGCACGCCAGCCCAGCGAATCCACGCCGCACGAGGGCTGACGCTAACCGCTCCCGGACTCGTTTCGATCACCGTCGGGTAGCGATTTCGGCGTGGTAATCGACGCTGAGCGACGACGAGCACGCCGAAATCGCTCTACAACGCGCCGATGCCCGCGTTCGGACCCAGCGCGAAACCCCAATCGAGAAGCGCGGCAGCTTGATCCCAGTAGGTCGGCCCGCCCTCGTGGACCAGACCGTGCATCAGCGCCACGACCAGGTGCCGCCCGCCCCGTTCGGCGCCGCCGACGAACGTCTTCTGCGCCAGATCGGTGTAGCCGGTCTTGCCACCGAAGGTGCCCGGGTAGCGGTGCAGCAGCTCGTCCTGGTTGACCAAGACGACGTCGCCGGTGCGGGTCGGGAACACCGCGGTGGGCTGGGACGTGATCTGGGCGAACACCGGATTGGCCATCGCGGCGCGGAAGATCACCGCCAGATCGTGCGGGGTGGACCAGACCGAGATGCCGGGGCCGTCGATACCCGACGCCGAACCAGCGTCGGTGCCCAACGCGCCGACCGCGACCGCCTTGGCGTTCATCTTCGCCGCCGCGACGTCGCGGCCGCCCAGCATCGTCGCCAACGTGTTGGCGGCGTCGTTGCCGGACACGAGCAGCAGCGCCTCCAGCAGCTGGCGCGTGGTGTAGGTCATCCCGGGCGTGACGCCCGCGCAGTTGCACTCGACAGTGGTGTCGGCCTCGTTGGCCACGATCGTCGCGTCCAGGGGCAGCTCGTCGAGCACGGTGAGCGCCAGCAGCACCTTGATCGTGCTCGCCGGCGCGAACCGCGTGTTCTCCTCACGGCCCGCCAGCACCGCGCCCGTGTCCATGTCGGCCACGATCCAGGCTTCGGCGGGACCGGCGGGGATCGGCACGCTGCCGGCGGGCTGGCTCACCCCGGCGAGCGGTGTCGCCGCGGCGAAGGGGGCCGTCACACCGCCGACCACGCCCAGGAGCACCGCCAGACACGCGAGAAGCCTCATCATGGCGGCCGAGCCTAACGGGATGTCGCGATCGTGTTCAATCGAGGAATGCTGAGCCTCGAGGAGATCTCCGACCGGCTGGAGATCCAACAGTTGCTGGTCGACTACTCGACCGCCATCGACCAGAAGCGTTTCGACGATCTGGACGCGGTGTTCACCCCCGATGCGTACATCGACTACAGCGTCGCGGGCGGAATCGAGGGGCGCTTTCCCGAGGTCAAGGCGTGGTTGAAGGAGGTGCTGCCGAACTTCCCGATCTACTACCACATGCTGGGCAACGTCGACATCCGCGTGGACGGCGACACCGCGACCTCGCGCGCGATCTGCTTCAACCCGATGGTCATGGGCGGCGATTCCGGTCAGGTCTACTTCGTGGGGATCTGGTACGTCGACGAGTTCGTCCGCACCGAACAGGGATGGCGGATGAGCAAGCGTGTCGAGGAGAAGTGCTTCGACAAGCTGCTGTGACGATTTCTGCTGCGCGCCTGCCCTCTGGCACAATGGGCGGCTGTCTGCCCGGGACTCTGGCCCCGCGGCGGTCACACACGTAAGGCAAAACCGGATCAGGCAACCCGCCTGCATCGCTGAATTGCAGCGTGGCACCTCAGTAGGAGTAGTTCATGGCTGTCAAGATCAAGCTCACCCGTCTGGGCAAGATCCGCAATCCCCAGTACCGCATCATCGTCGCCGACGCGCGCACCCGCCGCGACGGTCGCGCCATCGAGGTGATCGGCCGGTACCACCCCAAGGAAGAGCCGAGCCTCATCCAGGTCGATTCCGAGCGCGCCCAGTACTGGCTGGGTGTGGGCGCTCAGCCCACCGAGCCCGTGCTCTCGCTGCTCAAGATCACCGGTGACTGGCAGAAGTTCAAGGGTCTGCCCGGCGCCGAGGGCACGCTGAAGGTCAAGGAACCCAAGCCGTCCAAGCTGGACCTGTTCAACGCCGCGCTTGCCGAGGCCGAGGGTGGCCCGTCCACCGACGCCACCACGCCGAAGAAGAAGAAGGCGCCGGCCGCGAAGAAGGAAGCGTCTGACGTCGAGGCGACCGCTGATCCGTCCGGATCGGCCGACAAGTCCGAGGCCGCGGCCGAGGGCGAGGACGCCACCGTCGCCGGCGCCACTGAAAGCTGAGCGACACAGTGAGTTCAGTCGTGGTCGACGCAGTCGAGCACTTGGTTCGCGGGATCGTCGACAACCCCGACGATGTTCGCGTCGACATGGTGACCAACCGCCGCGGGCGCACGGTCGAGGTGCACGTGCACCCCGATGATCTGGGCAAGGTCATCGGCCGGGGTGGGCGCACCGCTACCGCGCTGCGCACCCTGGTGGCCGGCATCGGCGGCCGCGGTATCCGCGTCGACGTGGTGGACACCGACCAGTAAATGGACCTGGTGGTCGGGCGCGTGGTCAAGGCCCACGGCGTCACCGGTGAGCTCGCGGTCGACGTGCGCACCGACGACCCGGATGGCCGATTCGTCTCCGGCGCCACCCTGCGCGGCCGCGCGCCGCGCGGGGGAGCCGAGCGCGAATATCGCATCGAATCGGTGCGTAGTCACGGTGATCGGCTCCTGATCCGGCTGGACGGAGTCGGTGACCGCGATGCCGCCGACGCGTTGCGGGGCACGTTGTTCCTCGTCGACGCGGAGTCGTTGCCTCCGATCGAGGACCCCGACGAGTTCTACGACCACCAGCTCGAGGGGCTCACCGTCTCGACTGTCGACGGCATCGTCGTCGGTAGGGTCGCCGAGGTCTTGCACACCGCCGCAGGCGAATTGCTGTCGGTGACGCGTGATGACGGCCGCGAGGTGCTTGTGCCGTTCGTGTCCGCGATCGTGGTGTCGGTGTCTCTGTCCGAGGATTCTGTGGTGATCGATCCGCCCGAGGGTCTTCTCGACCTGAGTGACTGACGGAGAACCGGCATGCGCATCGACGTGGTCTCGATCTTCCCGCAGTTCCTCGATCCTCTGAGGCAGTCCCTGCCGGGGCGGGCGATCGACGCCGGCATCGTCGAGTTGGCGGTGCACGACCTGCGTGGGTGGACCCACGATGTCCACCGCTCCGTCGACGACGCCCCGTACGGTGGCGGGCCCGGCATGGTGATGCGGGCCCCGGTCTGGGGTGAAGCGCTCGACGAGATCTGTTCTGCTGACACCCTTCTCGTGGTGCCGAGCCCGGCAGGCCGGCTCTTCACGCAGAAGGCGGCGCAGCGCTGGAGCGCCGAGAAACATCTGGTCTTCGCCTGCGGCCGGTACGAGGGTATCGACCAGCGGGTGATGGACGACGCGGCCCGCCGGATGCGGGTCGAGGAAGTGTCGATCGGGGACTATGTGCTGCCCGGTGGCGAATCGGCGGCCGTGGTCATGATCGAGGCGGTGCTGCGGCTCCTGCCCGACGTCCTCGGCAATCCGGAGTCGCATCGCGACGATTCGCATTCCGAGTCGGTCGGCGGGCTCCTCGAGGGGCCGAGCTACACCCGCCCGGCCACGTGGCGTGACCTCGATGTGCCGGAGGTGCTGCGCTCCGGGGACCACGCCCGCATCGCCGCGTGGCGGCGCGAACAGAGCCTCGAGCGCACCAGGGAACGACGGCCCGATCTCCTGGAGTGAGTGCGGGATTCGGAAACCCCGACCGGCCTAGATCCGGCCGCCGGGGAACATCGTCTTGACAGCCTGGGTGATGTCGGCGCGTGCGCCCGCCTCGCTGGTCGGGTCCAGCGAGCCAATGGCCATCACGTAGCGCTGGTCGGCGCCGATCACCCCGGTCGACACGTGGAGTTGGTTGCCGCCGTTCCAGCAGCAAAACCAGCCCTGCTTGACGGCGACCGGCTCGGCGTAGAGGCCCTCGGGGATGCCGAAGCGCTGCGGATATCCGTCGGTGCCCGTCGGAGTCGATTGCGCGAGGTCGCCGAGGATCACCTCGGCCTGCTCGCGGGGCAGCCCGCCGCTACCGTCGAGCAGCTTGGCGTAGTACTGCACGAGATCGGCCGCCGTGCTCTGCGTCACGTCCCAGTGGCCGTTGTACGGCGCGGTCGTGCCGGTCAGCCCGTATCGGGCCACCACGCGCCCGATGATCGCGTTGCCGCCGCTACGGTCCCAAAAGTTCTGTGCGGCACTGTCATCCGACGAGCGAAGCATGATGTCGAGGCTCTGCCGGTCGCCGGGGGAGAGGGTGGTCTTCCCCTGCGCCACCTGCAGCAGCAGGTCGTCGGCGATGAACAACTTCACCACCGAGGCGATCGGGAACGGTTGATTGTCGCCGTTGGACACCAGCGCTCCGGTGGTCCGGTCCAACACGACTGCCTTGATGTCGGCACCCGTCGACGACGCGTCGGCGGTGGCCTCCTGCATGCGTGCGTCGAGGCCGCCGAGCCCAGCCGACGGTGGGGCCGGCGGCGCGGCCGGCAGCGGCACCGAGTTGCTCTGCGGCGCCACCGCCGAGGACTGGGTGCGCTCGGATCGGGGCGCCTGCGCCTGGCAGCCGCCGACCACGAGCACAGCGGCACACAGCAGGGACGCGGTCACGGCGGACCGCCGCCGGGGGCGAGTCTGCATGTCTCTCCTCGAGATAGTCATATGCGGCCGTCCGGGAACATCGTGCGGACCGCGTCGGTGATGGTCTTGCGGGCGGTGGCGGCGTCGCTGGGCTGCATCGAGCCGATGGCCATCACATAGCGCCGGTCCCGACCGATCACACCGGTGGACAGGTGCATCCAATCCGCGTTCACGCAGCACATCCAGCCCTGTTTGACCGCGACCGGGTCGCCCGGCAGCCCCTCGGGTATCCCGAACCGCTGCGGATACACCCCACCGGGCACCATCCCGTCGGGAGCGGTCGGCGTCGATGCGGCGAGGTTCGAGAGGATGACGCTCGCTTGCTCGCCGGGCAGCCCGCCCGTACCGGCAAGCAGCTTGTCGTAGTAGTGCACCAGATCGGTGGCCGTACTCATGGTGTTGAACCACCTGCCGTTGGTGGGTGGTCGCGTGGAGGTGAGTCCGTACCGGGCGACGACCCGAGTGATGATCGCGCTGCCGCCGCTGCGATTCCAGAACACCTCTGCCGCGCTGTCGTCAGAGGACCGCAGCATGACGTCGAGCAGGTCGCGATCGTCCGCCGAGAGCGTGGTCTGCCCCTTGGCCACCTGCAGGAGGAGGTCATCGGCGATGAACAGTTTCACCACGGAGGCGATGGCCATCGGGCGGTCGTTGCCGTTGGTCACCAGCTCGCCGGTGTTGCGGTCGAGCACTGCCGCGGTGATCTCCGCGCCGTCAGCTGCCGCCGTGGCCGTGGCCTGGCGTTCACGGTCGGCGAGTCCGCGAAACGTCGGGGCGGGTTCATCGACGGGCTGTGCGGGTAGCGCTACGTCGGCGCCCGCCGGGGCGATCACCGTCAGTTGCGGGCCGTCCGGATGCGGCCGGGATCCGGACAACTCTGCCTGGCAACCGCCCAGGGCCACTGTGACCACGCCCAGGCCAGCTGCGGTCTTGGCCAGCCGCCACGGCCGCGGTCGCATCGCCTATCCTCCCGAGTGTGGCCCTACCCTGATGCCTGGAACGGGTCGGCGCTCGGCACACCCGATGCCGTCCAGGGTAACGGCTGTGTACCCGCTGGGCATCTGTTGCCAAGCCGACCGCCACGGCCGGGTCACCATCCTGTCACCGCCTCGTCATCGGGCAGGGAGCCGGCCTCATCGTCGCCCGCCCACCCCCCGGGGTGCCGCCGATTTCGGAGATCGGGACTCCGTCTGGCACAATCGAACAGTTGTCTGTGCACGGCCGGTACTCCGCGCCCCGCTGCACGACAGGCCCCAGACGCCCGAACCACCAGGCTCTGCGCGCGTCACCGCGACGCCGCCAGCAGCCGCCGACACCGAGGAAGTGTGACCGATGAACACGCTGGATTTCGTCGACCAGGCGTCGCTGCGCGACGACGTGCCGAATTTCGGTCCCGGTGACACCGTCAACGTCCATGTGAAGGTCATCGAGGGCTCCAAGGAGCGCATCCAGGTCTTCAAGGGTGTCGTCCTGCGGCGCCAGAACGGTGGCATCCGCGAGACGTTCACCGTCCGCAAGGAGAGCTACGGAGTCGGCGTGGAGCGCACCTTCCCGGTGCACTCGCCCAACATCGACCATATCGACGTCGTCACCCGCGGTGACGTGCGCCGGGCCAAGCTCTACTATCTGCGCGAGCTGCGCGGCAAGAAGGCCAAGATCAAGGAGAAGCGCTGACACCGCTTCGCTCGGACCGTGATCGGCGCGGTTCCCAGCCGGCTCTGGCTACTCTGATCTCGTGACCGGACCCAGGGACACCCCCGAGACCGACGACCCGTCCGCCGACGAGACGCTGGACACGCCGGAGTCGACCGAGGACAAGCCGGAGAAGAAGAAGCGGGGAGCGCTGCGCGAAGCGGCGATCCTGGTCACCGTCGCGATCGTTCTCTACTACGTCATGTTGACGTTCATCGCGCGTCCCTACCTGATTCCCTCCGAATCGATGGAGCCGACGCTGCACGGCTGCAACGGCTGCGTCGGTGACCGCATCATGGTCGACAAGCTCACCTACCGGTTCTCCCAACCGGAACCCGGTGACGTCATCGTCTTCAAGGGCCCGCCCAACTGGAGCATCGGCTACAAGTCGATCCGGTCCGAGAATCCGGCCATCCGCACCGTGCAGAACGCGCTGTCCTTCATCGGCTTCGTGCCGCCGGATGAGAACGACCTGGTCAAGCGAATCATCGCTGTCGGTGGCCAGACCGTCGAATGCCGGGTGACCACCGGGCTGACTGTCGACGGCAAGAAACTCAACGAGCCCTATCTCGACCCGAACACCATGAACGCCGACCCGGCGATCTACCCGTGCCTGGGCAACGAATTCGGGCCGGTCAAGGTACCCGACGGCCGGCTGTGGGTGATGGGCGACAACCGGACCCACTCGGCGGATTCGCGCGCGCATTGCTCGAACGAGCCGGCTGACGTGCAGCGCGGCATCCTGTGCACCGGCGACCCGGTGGCGGGAACGATCCCCGTCGAGAACGTGATCGGCAAGGCCCGCTTCATCGCCTGGCCGCCGTCACGGTGGGGCGGCGTGAGCTCGGTGGATCCGCAGAGCTAGCGGGAGGCTCGACAGTGCCGGCGTGGCCTCCGAGGATGGTGATCCGCAGGTCCTCTGGTCTGCGCACCTTGGAATCTGCTCTGTACCGGGCCGGTCTCGGCCCGGTGGCCGGCGTCGACGAGGTGGGCCGAGGTGCGTGCGCCGGTCCGCTGGTGGTGGCCGCCTGTGTGCTCGGACCCAACCGGATGGCGAGCCTCGCCGCGCTCGACGATTCCAAGAAGCTCGGCGAAGCCGAGCGTGAGCGGCTCTTCCCGCTGATCAAGCGGTATGCGGTGGCCTACCATGTCGTGTTCATCGACTCGACCGAAGTGGACCGCCGCGGCGTCCACGTGGCGAACATCGAGGGGATGCGCAGGGCGGTGGCCGGCCTTCCGGTGCGGCCCGGATACGTGTTGAGTGATGGCTTCCGGGTGCCGGGTCTGCCGGCGTCGTCGTTGCCGGTGATCGGCGGGGACGCCGCGGCCGCGTGCATCGCCGCGGCGAGCGTGCTGGCCAAGGTGAGTCGCGACCGGCTGATGGTCGCGATGGACGACGAGTACCCCGGTTACGGTTTCGCCGAGCACAAGGGCTACAGCACGCGGGCGCACAGTGCGGCGCTGGCCACGCTGGGGCCGTCGACCCAGCACCGCTACTCGTTCATCAATGTGAGACGACTCGTCCTGGGGGAACCCGCGGGGCAGGTCGACAACGATGTCCGAGATGACTTTGACAGGATGAGTCCACTGGGTTCAGTGGACTCGGAGATGTATGACCTACGCGAAGGACAGCTGAGCCGATGAGTGCCGAAGATCTCGAGAAGTACGAAACCGAGATGGAGCTCTCGCTCTACCGCGAGTACAAGGACATTGTCGGGCAGTTCAGTTACGTCGTGGAGACCGAGCGCCGGTTCTACCTGGCCAACAGTGTGGAGATGGTGCCCCGCAACGCCGACGGCGAGGTGTACTTCGAGTTGCGCCTCGGTGATGCGTGGGTATGGGACATGTACCGGCCCGCTCGGTTCGTCAAGCAGGTCCGGGTCATCACCTTCAAGGACGTCAACATCGAAGAGGTCGACAAGCCGGAGCTGCGGCTTCCGGAGTAGGGGCACATCGGAGCGTGGACGCGGGGCAGGATTCAGCAGCGGGCCGTGTGGGCTCGACGTCGTCGGTGCCCCAGCCGGGTGATGACCCCTTCTACGCTCCGCCACCTGGCCTCGCCGACTTGCCGCCGGGCACGGTCGTCCGGTCGCGACGGGTGCAGCTGGCGTTCTTCGGCCGAATCCGCCGTGGCGCCGCGACCCAGCTGATGTACCGCAGCACCGACGCACACGGCAACCCCGAGGCCGCGGTCACCACGGTCGTAGTGCCCAGGGGCCGGGATCCGAGAACCTGCCCGCTGCTGTCCTATCAGTGCGCCATCGACGCCGTGGCCGCGCGCTGCTTCCCGTCGTACGCCCTGCGCCTCGGTTCGCAGCTGGTCGGAGCATCGGTGCAGGCCGAGTTCCTGTTCGTCGCCGCGGCCCTCGCACGCGGGTGGGCGGTCTCCATCCCCGATCACGAGGGGTTGCAGGGGATGTGGGGCGCCCCGTACGAGGCTGGTTTCCGCGTGCTCGACGGGCTGCGGGCCGCTGTCTCCCACGAGCCACTCGGCCTGTCCCCGGACGCCCGGATGGCGATGTGGGGATACTCGGGCGGGGGGCTGGCCACCGGTTGGGCCGCCGAGGCGGCCGCGGACTACGCCCCCGAACTCGACGTGGCCGGTGCCGTCCTGGGCTCACCCGTCGTCGATCCCGAAAACGTTGCGCGACGGCTGAACTCGACACGGTGGGCGGGTCTGGCCGCCCTGATGATCGCCTCGCTGGTGCACGTGTTCCCGGAGGCGCGCGCAGTGGTCGACAAGCACGCGACCGCCGAGGGCAAGGTACTGCTGAGCGAGATCGAGGGGATGTCGACAGGCTCGGCGATCCACCGGCTGCGCAACAAGGACATCGCCGACTACGTCGACCTCACCTTCGAGGAACTGTTCGCCCTCCCCGAGTTGCGCTACATCTTCGACATGACGCGGCTCGGCCAGGCGATCCCGAGCATGCCGGTCCTGGTGATCCAGGGTGTGCACGACCGCATCGTCGACGTCGGTGACGTCGACGGTCTGGTGCGCCGCTACACCGAGGGTGGCGCCACGGTGCGCTATCACCGCGATCCGCTGGCCGAGCACCTCCTGCTGTACCCCTTCGCGGTGCCGATGAGCCTGCGGTGGTTGGGCAATCGGCTGGAGAGGGAGCATCGCGGCGGTCGCAGCACCTGGCCGGCGGTCCTCGACACCGGCACCTACCGCGATCTGGCCGGCGTGCTACCAGGGCTGGCGCGCCGCCGCCGCTGAGACCTCGCCAGCAGCCGCGGCCAACTGACAGACTGGGGGACATGCGCTCCGCACCGCAGTGCTGGCTGACCGACATGGATGGCGTCCTGGTCCGGGAGGAGCATGCGCTCCCCGGGGCCGCGGAATTCCTGCAGACGCTCGCCGACCGCGAGCGGCCATTCCTGGTCCTGACCAACAACTCGATCTTCACCCCGCGCGACCTCGCCGCCCGGTTGGCCCGCTCCGGTCTGATCGTGCCGGAATCCGCGATCTGGACGTCTGCGCTCGCGACCGCCACCTTCCTGGCCGACCAGCTGCCCGCCGGCTCGGCCTACGTCATCGGCGAGGCCGGCCTGACCACGGCGCTGCACGAAGCCGGGTACACGATGACCGACGTCGAGCCCGACTTCGTGGTGCTCGGCGAGACCCGCACCTACTCGTTCGAAGCGATCACCAAAGCGGTGCGGCTCATCCTCGGCGGCGCGCGGTTCATCGCGACCAACCCCGACGTCAGCGGTCCGTCGGCCGAGGGGCCGCTGCCGGCCACGGGCTCGGTGGCCGCGATGATCACCAAGGCCACCGGCCGGGAGCCCTACTTCGTCGGTAAACCCAACCCGATGATGTTCCGCAGCGCGCTGAATCAGATCGAGGCGCACTCGGAGAACACGGTGATGGTCGGCGACCGGATGGACACCGACGTCGTCGCCGGCATCGAGGCGGGACTGGAGACCATCCTGGTGCTCACGGGTTCGACGACGATCGAGGACGTCGAGCGCTACCCCTTCCGCCCGAGCCGCGTGCTGCCGTCGATCGCGGAGGCGATCGAGCTGATCTGATCGATCCCTACACTTGGCGCCGTGACTGTCACTGTTGACCCGACACGACCACTGGCCGGGGTGCGGATCGTCGAGATCTCCAGCTTCGTCGCGGTACCACTGGCAGGAATGACGTTGGCGCAGCTGGGCGCCGAGGTGGTGAGGATCGACCCGATCGGCGGGGCCGCCGACTACCACCGCTGGCCGCTGACCGACGCGGGGGAGAGCATCTACTGGGCCGGTCTGAACAAGAACAAGCGCTCGCTGACCGTCGACATGCGTTCCGACGCAGGGCAAGACGTCGTGACCCGGCTGATCGCCGACAGCGGTGTGTTCCTCACCAACGTCACGGGTCGGCCCTGGCACTCCCATCCGACACTGCGGCAACGGCGACCCGACCTCATCCAGGTGGAGGTGTCCGGACGCGCCGACGGCGGTACGGGGGTGGACTACACGGTCAACGCCGGCATCGGTTTCCCGCTCGTCACGGGTGCACCGGATTCTGCGGCTCCGGTCAACCACGTGCTACCGGCCTGGGATGTCAGCTGCGGACTGTACGCCGCGCTGGCGGTGGTGACCGCGCTGCGCCACCGCGACGCGACAGGCGACGGTCAGCACGTCACGATCCCGCTGGAGAACGTCGCGCTGGCCACGGCCAGCAATCTCAGCCTGCTCACCGAGGTGATGGTCGGCGGCACGACGAGGGAGCGCATCGGGAATGCCGTGTACGGCACCTACGGCCGCGATTTCACCGGCAGCGACGGCTCCGCGTTCATGGTCGTGGCGCTGACCAACCGGCACTTCCGCGACCTCACCGCACTCACTGATACCACCGAAGATGTTGCAGCACTGGCTGATTCGCTGGGCGCCGACTTCACTGACGAGGGCCAGCGCTACACGCACCGCGAAGCGTTGAGTGCCCTGTTCGCCGGGTGGTTCGCCCGCCACACCGGGGACGAGATCGCAGCGGCGCTGGGGCGCACCTCGGTGCTGTGGGAGCGCTACCGCACGTTCGCCGAGGCGGCCGCCTCCGAACGCGTCACCGCCAACCCACTGTTCACCACTCTCGAGCAGCCACGCATCGGGCGGTTCGCCGCCACGGGTGTGCCGATGGCGATCGACGGCTGCTACCCACCGCCGGACGTCGCGCCGGCGCTCGGCGACGACACGGAGACTGTGCTCAGCGACTGGCTCGGGCTCGATGCCAGGCGGATCGACGCCCTGCGCGCGGCAGGAGCGCTCGCGTGAGCCGGTTACTGGACCTGCTCGATGTCGCCCCCGTCGACGAGGACGTGTGGCAGGGCCGGGCCAGCGGTCCGGAGGGCAAGCGCGCCTACGGCGGCCAGTTGGTCGCGCAGAGTCTCGCTGCCGCGGCGCGCACCGTCGAGGCGGCCAAGGCGCCCACCGCGATGCATCTGCAGTTCCTGCGTGGCGGAGACGCCGGCGCGACGGTGGACTACCGGGTGCACCGCGTGTTCGACGGCCGCACCGCGGCCTCCCGCCGCGTGGACGCCACCCAGGACGGTCGGCTGCTGACGACGGCGACGGTGTCGTTCGCCGCGCCGCTGCCCGGCCCGGAGCACGGCAAGTCGGACGTCGGCTTGGACATCGGGGAAGCTCCGGACACGTTGCCGCGCACCGGGCCTGCCGGCCCCGCACCGTCGATGCCACTCGACGAACTCGACCTCAGGATCGTCGACTCCGGTGCGGGCGAAGGGTTCGTCCGACGCCTGTGGTGGCGCGCCGACGTGGACCTGGGTGACGACCCGCTGGTGCACACGCTGGTCGCGGCCTACGTCACCGACGTCTATCTGATCGATCCGGCGCTGCAGGTCCACGGGTATTCGATGCTTTCACGTAGGCACCGCAGCGGAACCACCGATTCGTCGATGTGGTTTCACCGCGAGCTGCGGGCCGACGAATGGAATCTGCTCGAATGTCGCTCGCCGGCAGCGGGTCGGGGCCGGGGTGTGGTGACGGCGTCGTTGATCCGCAGCGACGGGGAAATTGCCGCCACGCTGACCCAGGAGGGCCTCATCGCAGAGCGGGAACCCGCGCCCGATTCTGCTTCGTGAGTCGGCGATCCCGCCACCGATGCCGGATCTGGGTGATCACCGCGGACAGGGCGATGCCGATGACGATGGAGGCGATCACGCCGTAGAGCTTGTGACTGCCGAACAACGGATACACCTGGAAGTGCGTCAGATAGATGTAGAGCGACGCCTCCGCGATCGCGCCCGCGGCGACGGCCACCACCGCCGGACACCGGACGGCGGGCAACCAGATCAGCAGCACCAGACCCACGGTCACGAGCAGCTCTCGCACCGTGTTCCCGAAATAGCCGTGCACGCCGACGATCAGCACCACGGTTACGGCCAGACGCTGAAGACTGGTGCTCGCCTTGGCAGCCGCCCAGCCGGCGGCGAAGAACCAGAACGCGAGCATCGTGAACCACGCATCCCGACCCAGCCCGAAACCCGGCAGGTCGTAACGCAACACCATGCCGCCGGCGAGGAACACCGCCGCGAACGCGAACGGGAACCTCCGCTCCGCCCGGTCGGCCAGCGGTAGCCACAGCAGTAGGGCCAGCACCGCCAACGTCCACACCAGCACTTCGACGAACCACAGCCGTCCTGCGGTCATACTGTCGTGCGGGCCGAGGAACTTGTTGGCCAGCAACAGGTTCGACGCGTGATAATCATCGGTCACCACCAGGGCCACGGCGACCCACGCGACTGCGGGTAGCGCGATCCAGCCGATGGTCGAACCGAGGTGGCGCACACGCCGGCGCCGCGGCAGCGGGGTCAGGCAGAACCTGGCGAAGTTGTATCCGGCGATACCGAGCAGGATGTGCGCTCCACCCCACATCTCGAAGAGCCCGGCATGCGATGCGACGACGAGGACGATCGCCAGCGCGCGCAACGCCACACTGGTCTCCACGGTGCTGCCCCAGGATCGCCACCACCGCTGCCGCGGCGCGGGCCGGTGCCGGAGGTCGCGGATCGGCAGCCGCGGCCAGTCGGCCGGCAGGTGCCCGAGCATCCGCTCCAGCCGCACCGACATCGTCACGTAGGTCAGCGAATTGCCGCCCAGGTCGACGAAGGTGGCGTCATCGGTGATGTCGGAGGGGTCCAGGTGCAACACGTCGGCGAACATGTCCGCGAGGTCGTCGTCGCCCTCCGGGCGGGGGGTCACGAGGGTGCGGGCCCTCGGGTAGTCGGGTTTACCCGATGGCAGCCGCGGCAACTCGGGCACCGCGACCGCGTCGACAGCGCCGACGGGGACCTTCGCGGCGTCGGCGACGACCCTGCGCACGTCGGCCGGACTGTGGGGGCCTTCGGCGACGACCACGAGTCGCTCGCCGGCATCGGTGCACAGGGCGGTCACGCCGTGCCCGGCCAGCGTCCGCTCGAGCCGCTGCAGATCGATGCGCAGCCCGAAGATCTTGGCGAATCGACTTGTCCGGCCCACGATCTCGAAGAGCCCCGGTCCGCACCGGCGGGCGACATCGCCGGTGCGCAGCTCCTGCAGGGTGGGGCCGTCGGCCAAGTCCTCGATGTGCTCGGCGTAGCCCATCATCACGTTCGGCCCCCGGAACACGAGTTCGCCGGACTCGTCGTCGGGCCACCCGTCCAGCGGTTCGATGGTCAGGCTCGCACCCGGGACCGCGACGCCGATGGCCTGCGGATGTGATTGCGCGAGATGCGGTGGCAGATAAGCCATTCGGGCGGTGGCCTCGGTTGCGCCGTACATCACGAAGAGTTCCCAGCCGCGGCGCTCCCCGAGTGCGGCGTAGCGTCGCACACGTTCGGACGGCATCGGACCACCGGCCTGGGTGACATAGCGCAGGTGTGGCAGCTTCATGTGCGAAAAGCCCACGCGGTCGAGGAGTTCGAACGTGTAGGGGACACCGGCGAACGTGGTGCCGCGGTGCGCGACGAACAGGTCCCAGAACTGCTGCTCCGACACCGAGCGGTCGGTCAGGATCAGCGCGGCGCCGACGAGCAGATGGCTGTGCACCACCGACAGGCCGTAGCAGTACGACATCGGCAATGTCGTTGCGGCCCGGTCCGTCTCGACGATGCCGAGGTAGTCGGCGATGGCGCGTGCGTTCGCTGCGACGTTGGTGCGGGAGAGGCGGACGAGCTTCGGAGAGCCCGTACTGCCGGACGTCGACATCAGCAGCATCAGGTCTGGATGCAGCACGTGGCCGCCCGTGTCGACATGGCGGACGCCGGTGCGGTCGACGACGATGTCGGGTCGATAGGTGGCGGTCAGCGCGGTGTCGCCTGCGGCGGGCACAGGCAGCACCACATGGCCCGCGGCCAATGCCGCCAGATAGTGCGTGAGCGTGTCGACGTCGTTGTCGACCTCGAGCAGGACGAGGGCTCGCCGTTCTCCCAACGTCGGTGCGCACGCCTCGACCCGATCGGCGAGTTGGCCGTACGTCAGCTCGGTGGTCTCGGTCAGGACGGCCGTGCGGTCTGCGAACCGGCGCAGGTGGTCGATCAGCGGCCGCATAAGGGCGACCTTACTGGGTCACATGCGGTTGTACTTGGCCCGGATGAAGCTGTAGGCGCCGAACGCAGCGATCCCGAGAGCGGCCAGGATCAGCAGGAACTTGCCGAACGGAGCCTGACCCAGGGTCTTGACCGCGGCGTCGAGACCACTCGCCTTAGCGGGGTCGGCCTGCAGCGTCGCGATGACGACGAGGACGCCGGCACCGCCGAGTACCAGACCCTTGGCGACGTAACCGGCGACGCCGGTTGCCGTGACCAGGCGTCCGCCCGAGACGGTCAGTTCCTCGAGGAACTTCTCCGAGGCGCCCTTGTAGACGTGGTATCCGCCGACGGCGATCACCCCGATGCCGACGGCGATCAGGAGCAGCTTTCCGCCGCCCGATTGCATCAGCTGGGCCGACATCCCCGAGTTCTGCTGGCTGCTCTGCTGCCCGGTGCCCATTGCGAACTTGGCGGCCGAGAACGCGATCGCGAAGTTGACGACGGCCAGCGCGAGGGACTTGCCGCGCTTCCAGGCCGCGTTGTCCTCCTTGCGACCTGCGCCCTCACGAGGCTTGGCGCCCATGATCGCTTCGGCCACGCGCCACAGGCCGAGGGCGACGAGGCCCGCCGCGGCGACCCACAGCACGATCTTGCCGAAGGGCTGAGCGGCCAGTGTGGCCAGCGCGCCGGACTGGTCGGCGTTTCCGCCGGCTCCGGTGAACGCCAGTTGCGCGATGATGAACGCGACAAGCAGATGCAGCACGCCACTGGCGGCGAACCCGGCGCGTGCGAGCTTTTCGAAGGCGTCACTGCCGGTCGCGCGGTGCGCGATGCCGTGCAGTGAACCGTTCGCAGGTGTGGTGGTCATGCGTTCCTCCGGGTCCGACAGTGGTCCTCCGGTTCCCCGGTTTTGACGCCGGCGAAACCGGGTCTGTGGATGGATTCGGCTCTGGGGATGAACGGCCGGCCGAGGGGCGAGTGTGTCGGCGAGCCGAGCCAGTGTGGGCGGCATGACGAAGACAGGCAGTCGCGCCGAGATCGGGGCGCTGGGAGAACAGCTCGCGGTGGAGCACCTGCGTGGGCTCGGGTGGGAGATTCTGGACCGTAACTGGCGGTGCCGGTACGGGGAATTGGATGTGGTGGCCGCCGCCGAGGACGCGCGGACGGTGGTGTTCGTGGAGGTCAAGACGCGGACCAGCGAGCAGTTCGGCGGGGCGCTGGCGGCGGTGACACCGCCGAAGCTGCGTCGTCTGCGGCGGCTCGCAGGTCTGTGGCTGGCTGACCGCGACGGGAGCTGGGCGCAGGTACGCATCGACGTCATCGCGGTCATGGTGGGCCGGACCCGCACCCCGGAGATCACGCACCTGCAGGGGGTGGGGTGATGGCGCTCGGGCGGGCGTTCTCGGTGGCCGTGCGGGGGGTCGAGGGACACATCGTCGAGATCGAGGCCGACATCTCCAACGGTCTTCCCGGTGTGCATCTCGTCGGCCTGGCCGATGCCGCGCTGCAGGAGTCGCGGGACCGGGTGCGGGCGGCGATCAACAACTGCGGCTTCAGCTGGCCGCAGACCCGGCTGACGCTGGCGCTGTCACCGGCGACGCTGCCGAAGATGGGGTCGGTCTATGACCTGGCATTGGCGACAGCGGTGCTCGCGGCCGAAGGCAAGAAGGGATGGCCGAAGCTGGAGAAGGCGGTCCTGCTGGGGGAGTTGGCGCTCGACGGTCGCGTGCGGCCGGTCAAAGGGGTGCTGCCTGCGGTTCTGGCGGCGCAGCGTCACGGCTGGCCGACGGTGGTGGTGCCCGTCGAGAACCTCGCGGAGGCCAGCCTGATCGACGGTGTCGACGTGTGGGGCGTGAGCACGCTGGGCCAGCTGCACGCGTGGCTGGCCGGCAAAGGTGATTTGCACGCCCGCATCGACCACCCCGATCAGGCGCCGGACGTGTCGATCGACCTGGCCGACGTCGTCGGGCAACCGCAGGCACGCCGGGCCGTCGAGGTGGCCGCGGCCGGTGGCCACAATCTGGTGATGACGGGTCCGCCCGGAGTGGGCAAGACCATGCTCGCGCAGCGGCTGCCCGGGCTGTTGCCGCCGCTGTCACAACCGGAGGCTCTGGAAGTCACGGCGATCCACTCGGTCGCCGGGCTGCTGACCGGGGAGGCACCGTTGATCACGCGGCCGCCGTTCGTCGCGCCGCACCACACCTCCAGCGTGGCCGCGCTCGTCGGCGGCGGCTCGGGAATGGCGCGGCCAGGTGCTGTCAGCCGGGCCCATCGCGGCGTGCTGTTCCTCGACGAATTCGCCGAGATCAACAGCTCCGCGCTCGAGGCGCTGCGAACACCGTTGGAGGACGGCGTGATTCGGTTGGCCCGCCGCGAGGGCGTGGCGAGCTACCCGTGCCGGTTCCAGCTCGTGCTGGCCGCCAACCTGTGCCCCTGCGCACCGCCCGATCCCCGCGACTGCGTGTGCGCGTCAGCCGATCGGCGCCGCTACCGCAGCAGGCTGTCGGGTCCGCTGCTGGACCGCGTCGATCTGCGGGTCGAGATGCATGCGTCGCGGGCTGGGACGTTCGCCGATGACGCCGGCGAGTCGACGGCGGCGGTGCGCGAGCGGGTGTGGGCGGCCCGGGCGGCGGCGCAGGAGCGGTGGCGCCCGTACGGGGTCAGCACCAACGCCGACGTGAGTGGCTCTCTGCTGCGCCGGAAGTTCCGGTTGGGCGCCGAGGCGATGAAGCCGGTCAAGGCCGCCGTCGACCGCGGGTTGCTCAGCATTCGTGGCATGGATCGCACGCTGAGAGTGGCATGGACTCTGTGTGATTTGGCCGGTGGGGTGTCGCCGACGCGGGAGCACGTGGTGTCGGCGTTGTCCTACCGGCAGGTGGGGGAGCGGTCGTGACCGAGGACGAGAGACGAGCGTGGGCGTATCTGTCTCGGGTGGCCGAGGCGCCGAATCCGCGGATCGCTGTGCTGGTGAAGACGATGGGGGTGCTGGAGGCTGCTGAGCGGGTGCGGCGCCGGGACCTGCCGGATGCGAAGTTGCTGTCCGCTACCGAGGCTCGGCACGGTATCGATTGTGCACGTGAGGATTTGGAGGTGCTGGATCGTATCGGCGGTCGGCTGCTGACGCCGGGGGACGAGGAGTGGCCGGTGACGGCCTTCGGCAGCTTCGACGGGGTGGACAAAGCCAAGCGGCCGCAGGGGTATGCGCCGCTGGCACTGTGGGTGGTGGGTCCGTCATCGTTGGTCGAGGTTGCCGCACGGGCGGCGGCGTTGGTCGGTACCCGAGCTGCGAGTGACTACGGCGAATTCGCCGCGGCGGATTTGGCGGCGGGGTTGGTGGAGCGTGATGTGGCCGTGGTGTCGGGTGGGGCGTACGGCATCGATGGGGCCGCGCATCGGGCGGCGTTGTCGTGCGACGGGGTGACGGTGGCAGTGGTGGCTTCCGGTGTGGATGTGCCGTATCCGTCTGGGCATTCGGCGCTGTTGCATCGGGTGGCCCGTCATGGGGTGGTGGTCAGTGAGTATCCGCCGGGTAGTCGCCCCTGCCGGCGTCACTTTCTGGCGCGCAACAGGTTGATCGCCGCGCTGTCGGGGGCGACCGTGGTGGTCGAGGCCGGGATTCGCAGTGGTGCGGCGAACACGGCGGCGTGGGCGAAAGCGTTGGGTCGCAACGTGTGTGCAGTTCCCGGACCGATCACGTCGGCGGCGTCGGTGGGGTGCCACGAGCTGCTCAAGAACGGCACAGGGGCACATCTCGTCACCCGGGCCGACGAGATCGTCGAGTTGGTCGGCAATTACGGGGAGCTTGCCGCCGAGCCGCCGCGGCCGCACAGCGAGGTGGACGGGTTGAGTCCGGAGGAGCTCACCGTGTACGAGGCGTTGCCTGGTCGCGGATCGCGGTCGGTGGATCAGATCGCGGTTGCGGCCGGAATGCCCGAGACCGACGTCATCGGACAGCTCACCATGCTCGACATCCGCGGATTGGTCACGCAGCAGGACGGCGAATGGAAGGTGCTGCGACGCAACGGACAGAGCTGACACAGGGATCGGATGCGGCGAGCCGGGGTCGGCAGCGCGGCGGCGGTTCCCTCCGGCATGGCCGCGGCGGCCGCCGTGCATCCCGCTGATCAACTGCCTGACCGGCTTGTGGACGCACCCCCGACGTCGGGACTCGGCAGTAAACTTCTGCGGTGAACGACACCCAGGAGCAGTTCGCCGCTTCGGTACTCGAGGTCGTCGACCACATCCCCGCCGGCCGCGTGATGACCTACGGCGACATCGCCGAGTACCTGCAGCGGGGAGGGCCACGCGGTGTCGGCGGTGTGATGGCCCGGGACGGCGCTGCGGTGACCTGGTGGCGAGTCGTTCGCGCCAATGGGACACTGCCGCCGCACCTGATGATCGAAGCGCAGACGCAATGGCACCACGAGGGCACGCCGCTGCGGCGGGGGATCGTCGACGTCGCCGCGGCGCGATGGTGGCCGGACGCCGAGTAGTTCGCCCGACGAGGGAGAGCCCTGCGTCGCCGGCGCCGCTCGTATAGTCGATGGGGCGCCACCCGGCGCGCGACATCAGCAGGGAAGGCGGTCAGGTGGCAGGACGTCCGGTACACACCTTCGAAGTCGTGCGGACCGAGCAGCTCAGCCCGCACGTCGTGCGAGTCGTACTCGGCGGCAAGGGTTTCGACACGTTCTCGCCGAACGACTACACCGACGCCTACGTCAAGCTCGTGTTCGTCGACGACGAGGTGGACGCCGAAGCGCTCGAGCAACCCCTGACACTGGACAGCTTCTCGGCGCTGCCGCCCGCGCAGCGGCCGACGGTCCGCACGTACACCGTGCGCCGCGCCGACGCTGAGAAGCGCGAGATCACCATCGACTTCGTCGTCCACGGCGAGCACGGCGTCGCGGGACCCTGGGCTGCACATGCGCAACCCGGCCAACGGCTCTTCGTGATGGGACCCAGTGGCGCTTACGCTCCGGACCCGGCCGCCGACTGGTACCTGTTCGCCGGCGACGAGGCCGGGCTGCCGGCCATCGCCGCGGCGCTCGAAGCGTTGCCCGACAACGCGATTGGTCAGGCGGTCATCGAGGTGGCGGGCCCTGAGGACATGATCGAACTCACCGCGCCCGAGAGCGTGGACATCCGATGGGTGTTCCGCGGCGGACGCGCCGACCTCGTGCTCGAGGACCAGGCCGGCGATCACGCTCCACTGATCACCGCCGTCAAGGAAGCGCCGTGGCTACCCGGACAGGTGCAGGTGTTCATCCACGGCGAGGCGCAGGCCGTCATGCACAACCTCCGGCCCTACATCCGCAAGGAACGTGGCATCGACGCCAAGTGGGCGTCGTCGATCTCGGGATACTGGCGTCGCGGCCGCACCGAGGAGACCTTCCGCGAGTGGAAGCGCGAGCTGGCCGCCTCAGAAGCTGGGTAGCGGAGGTGGCGACCGGGTGACCGGTTGGCCAAACTCCGCTACCGGCCCGGACGCCGATGGCAGGGTGGGGCCATGACTTTCGGTAACTACCAGTACGAGATCTATCTGCAGGGCCTCTCGGGCGTGCAGCCCACCCTGCCCATGGACTACGCCGGCTGGGAAGCCAAAGCCGAAGTCGCCATGCCGCCGTCCATCTGGTCCTACGTCGCCGGCGGTGCCGGCGACGAGAACACCCAGCGGGCCAACCGCACCGCCTTCGACCGCTGGGGTCTGATGCCGCGCATGCTCGTCGGCGCGACGGAGCGCGACCTCTCGGTCGACCTGTTCGGGCTGAGCCTGCCCTCGCCGCTGTTCATGGCGCCCGTCGGTGTCATCGGCATCTGCGCCCAAGACGGGCACGGCGATCTCGCCGCCGCCCGTGCCGCGGCGCGGACCGGCGTACCGATGGCGGTGTCCACCCTGACCGAGGACCCCCTCGAAGACGTCGCCGCCGAGTTCGGCGACACCCCCGGGTTCTTCCAGCTCTACACCCCGACCGACCGGGACCTGGCCGCCAGCCTGGTCCAGCGTGCAGAGAAGGCCGGATACAAGGCGATCATCGTCACCCTCGACACCTGGATTCCCGGCTGGCGCCCGCGTGACCTGTCGACGTCGAACTTCCCGCAACTGCGCGGCCGCTGCCTGGCCAACTACATGAGCGACCCGGTGTTCCGCGCCGGCCTCGTCCAGCCGCCCGAGGAGAACATGCAGGCCGCGGTGCTCAAGTGGGTCGGGCTGTTCGGTAACCCGCTGACCTGGGACGACCTGCCCTGGCTGCGATCGCTGACCGATCTTCCGCTGGTGCTCAAGGGGATCTGTCACCCCGACGACGTGCGCCGAGCCAAGGACGGCGGCGTCGACGGCATCTACTGCTCGACCCACGGCGGCCGCCAGGCCAACGGCGGGCTGCCCGCCATCGATTGCCTGCCCGACGTGGTGGCTGCCGCCGATGGCCTGCCGGTGCTGTTCGATTCGGGCATCCGCAGCGGCACCGACATCGTCAAGGCGCTCGCGCTGGGCGCCACCGCGGTCGGGGTCGGGCGACCCTACGCCTACGGGCTGGCCATCGGCGGAGAGGAGGGCGTGGTGCACGTTCTGCGCTCGCTGCTGGCCGAGACCGACCTGACGATGGCCGTCGACGGTTATCCGACACGGGCTGATCTCACTCCGGACACATTGCGGCGCGTCCTGTAGAGCCAGAACCCCTTCGATGTCACCGTGACCTGCGTGGAGGCGATTCTCGAGGAGTTCGACACCTACCTCGCGCTGGAACGTGGCCGCTCCGAGCACACCCGGCGCGCCTACCTGGGTGATCTGCGCTCACTGTTCGACTTCCTCTCCCGGCGTCACTCCGACGCGGGTCTGCGCGGGCTGACCCTGCCGGTGCTGCGCTCGTGGTTGGCCGCGCAGGCGTCGGCGGGGGCGGCGCGGACCACGCTGGCGCGGCGCGCCTCGGCGGTCAAGACGTTCACGGCGTGGGCGGCCCGCCGCGGCCTGCTCGACGAGGACCCCTCCGTGCGGTTGCAGGCGCCCAAGGCACGTCGCACGCTGCCGTCGGTGCTGCGTCAGGACCAGGCCGTCGACGCGATGGACGCCGCCAGCTCCGGCGCCGAGCAGGGTGATCCCGTCGCCCTGCGTGACCGGCTCATCGTCGAGATGCTGTACGCCACCGGTATGCGAGTCAGCGAGCTGTGCGGGCTCGACATCGACGACATCGACACCTCCCGTCGGGTGCTGCGGGTGCTCGGTAAGGGCAACAAGCAACGCACCGTCCCCTTTGGACATCCGGCACACGCGGCGCTGATGTCCTGGCTGACCGACGGGCGGCCCGCACTGGCGACGTCGGCCTCGGGCCCGGCATTGCTGCTCGGCACCCGCGGCGGCCGCCTCGACCCCCGACAGGCCCGCACCGTCGTCCACCAGACGGTGGCCGCCGTCAGCGGCGCCCCCGACATCGGCCCGCACGGGCTGCGGCACAGCGCCGCCACCCACCTCCTCGAGGGCGGCGCTGACCTGCGCGTCGTGCAGGAACTCCTCGGTCACTCCACGCTGGCCACCACGCAGCTCTACACCCACGTCACCGTCGCCCGGCTGCGCGCGGTCCACGACCAGGCACATCCCCGGGCGTGACGCTCAGCGCAGCGGTTTGAGCCGGATCGGCGTCGTCACCACCAATGCCACCGGGTCCACGTAGTCGGCGCGCGCCGCCGGGCCCCACATGGCGCCCCAGTGCAAGCACGCCGGTGCCGCGCATCCCGCGTGTCCCGGCTGGAGCGCGCCGATCACGGACCCGGCGCTGACCAGCTGCCCTGCCCGCACCACGGCCTGCACCGGCTCGTAGCTGGTGCGCAGCCCACCCGGATGCGCGATCGAGACCACCGGCCGGCCGGCGAGTTCGCCGGCGAACACCACCGTGCCGGCCGCCGCGGCCTGCACGGCCTGTCCGACGGAACCGGCCAGATCGACACCGCGGTGTCCGCGCTGCCAGTTCCGCTGCGGAGCATCGAACGCCCGAACCACCGCCGGCCGCGGCCGCAACGGCCATTCCAGCCGGGTACCGTCGGCCGCCGCGGGTACCTGGGCAGACGCTGCCGCCACCACGGCGCAGAGAAGTAGTACGGACAGGATGCGCATCGCAGCCAGTGCACCGCGACGCGGCTTACCGTTCCAGGCCCACTTCAGCGGCTGGGGATGGCTGCTCGGCGTCCTGATTAGCGTGGTCAAACCACCTCGTCCGGGCGTGTAAACTTCTCACCGCAGCTCGCTTGCGCGGGCTGACTTCGCGCGTCTGCACGAGCCCCTCGCGGTTCGTCACCTGTATGCCGGGCGGTCCCGATTCCTTCGGGTCCGGCATCGAAGCAGTCGCCAGGGTCCGGCTCACCCGATGCCGGACGACAACCGACAACTGAAGGTACGGAACAACCATGGCTGTTGTGACCATGAAGCAGCTGCTCGACAGCGGCACCCACTTCGGGCATCAGACCCGACGCTGGAACCCCAAGATGAAGCGGTTCATCTTCACCGACCGCAATGGCATCTACATCATCGATCTGCAGCAGACGCTGACCTACATCGACTCGGCCTACGAGTTCGTCAAGGAGACCGTCGCCCACGGCGGATCGATCATGTTCGTCGGCACCAAGAAGCAGGCGCAGGAATCCATCGCCGAAGAGGCGACCCGCGTCGGCATGCCGTACGTCAACCAGCGCTGGTTGGGCGGCATGCTCACCAACTTCTCCACCGTGCACAAGCGCCTTCAGCGGATGAAGGAACTCGAGGCCATGGAGCAGACCGGTGGCTTCGAGGGTCGCACCAAGAAGGAAATCTTGATGCTGACCCGCGAGAAGAACAAGCTCGAGCGTTCGCTCGGCGGTATCCGCGACATGCAGAAGGTTCCGTCGGCGATCTGGGTCGTCGACACCAACAAGGAGCACCTCGCCGTCGCGGAGGCGCGCAAGCTCAACATCCCGATCATCGCGATCCTGGACACGAACTGCGATCCCGACGTCGTGGACTACCCGATCCCGGGAAACGACGACGCCATCCGATCTGCTGCCCTGCTCACCAAGGTCGTCGCGGCCGCGGTGGCCGAGGGGCTGCAGGCCCGCTCGGGTGCCGGCAAGACCGAGGCCGGCCAGGACGGCGCGGGTGCCGAGCCGCTCGCCGAGTGGGAGCAGGAGCTGCTCGCCGGCGCCACCGCCTCGCCGACCGCTGCCGGTGCCGCGCCCGGGACGCCCGAGGCCGACATCCAGACCGAACCCACCCCCGCACAGAATCCCTAGGAACACATCTATGGCTAACTACACCGCTGCCGACGTCAAGCGCCTGCGGGAGCTGACCGGCGCCGGAATGATGGACAGCAAGAACGCGCTCGTCGACGCTGAAGGTGACTTCGACAAGGCCGTGGAACTGCTGCGCATCAAGGGCGCCAAGGACGTCGGCAAGCGTGCCGAACGTGCGACCGCCGAAGGTCTGGTGGCCGCCAAGGACGGTGCGCTGATCGAGCTCAACTCCGAGACCGACTTCGTCGCCAAGAACGCCGAGTTCCAGGCCGCGGCCGATCAGATCGTGGCCGCCGCCGCCGCGGCCAAGGCGACCGACGTGGATGCGCTCAAGGCCGCTCAGGCCGGTGACACCACGGTCGAGCAGGTCATCGCCGATCTGTCGGCGAAGATCGGCGAGAAGCTCGAACTGCGCCGCGTCGCGTACTTCGACGGTCAGGTGGAGACCTACCTGCACAAGCGCGCGGCCGACCTCCCGCCGGCCGTCGGTGTGCTGGTCGAGTACACCGGTGACGACAAGTCTGCTGCCCACGCGGTCGCACTCCAGATCGCCGCGCTGAAGGCGAAGTACCTCACCCGCGAGGACGTGCCCGAGGACATCGTCGCCAACGAGCGTCGCATCGCCGAGGAGACGGCCCGCAACGAGAACAAGCCCGAGCAGGCGCTGCCCAAGATCGTCGAGGGTCGTGTCACCGGGTTCTACAAGGATGTCGTGCTGCTCGACCAGCCGTCGGTGTCCGACAACAAGAAGACCGTCAAGGCTCTGCTCGATGAGGCCGGCGTGACCGTGACGCGGTTCGTCCGGTTCGAGGTCGGTCAGGCCTGACCCAGCGCCACCACGCGGCCCCCGGAACACTGTGTTCCGGGGGCCGCGTGCGTTGTGGGCGAGTTCCGGCGACGTCACAGCAGGAGAGTAGAAGCGCCGACGGCAACTGCTCTTAGCTCGCTCGATGTTTGCCACGATCGCAAAAATCGGTCGAGAAGTTGCGTTCGCGACAATAACGCGGTGTTCCACCCGTTGCCGATGGCTGTGAGTCTGGACTCCGCTGCTTTGCCGCCGCCGCTGGCGACCGTGGCAGAGCAAATTTTCTGACGGCATTGTCGAGGTTGTCTAAACGCTGACGTTGACGCCAAATGCCGCGGTGGAGCCGCCGAGAGAGTTAATCTCTACTCGTGCAGCACAGCGCAATCGGGGGAGGTCAGCAATGACTGGTGTGATCGATGCTCCACCAGTGGCAAAGGCTGATGCCGGACTGCGCCAGTTGGAGCTACCGATGCTGACCGAGGTCGTACCGGCTCGACGCCGCAAAGCATGGTCCCCTCTGATCGCCATGGCGATCGATCTGGCCACCGGGTCCGCGGCGGTCGCGATCGGCATGACGGTCGCCAATTACACACACAAGCAGCTGCCGTCACCGTTGGTGATGTGCTTCTTCGCGCCGACGGTGGTCGGCCTGTTCGCCATCCGCGGGCTGTACAAGCGGTCGCTGAATCGCTCGTTCCTCGACGAGTTGCCGAAAATAGAAGCTCTGATCACAGTCGCAGCGATGCTCATGTTGAGCGGGCTCGTCCTGAATCAGACCATCGAGGGGTCCCGCAGTACTGCGGTGACCCAGGTGTGGGTGTGCGCCGCGGTACTGATCCCGCTGGGCCGCCTCGTCTGGCACACCGTCCGGACACGCATGTTCCACCGCGACAAGATGATCGCGCCGACGCTCATCGTCGGCAACGGCAGGATCGCCGCCAAGGTGGTCGAGCGCCTCGAGGTCAGCCCCAACTACGGGCTGCGGCCCATCGGGCTGATCGACGACGATCTGCCCTCGATGGGGCTGGATCGCGACAAGCCGTCGACCATCCCGTATCTGGGCAAGCTGGACAATCTCGAGCAGGCCATCAACTCCACCCACGCGCAATGCTTGATCGTCGCGTTTTCCCGCACCCGCGACGAAGCCATGACCGCGGCCGTCAAGGTCGCCCACCGGCACGGGATGGCCGTGTGGATCGTGCCGCGCATTTTCGACACCATCGGCGTGCACGCCACCATCGACCACATCGGTGGTCTGCCACTGATCTCGGTACCGAGCACGGACCCGCGCGGCTGGCAGTTCGCGGTGAAGCACTTCTCGGATCGAATGTTCGCCTGCATCGGACTGGCGCTGATCTCGCCTCTGTTCCTGTCCCTGATGCTGGCGGTCCGCCTGAGCTCACCGGGACCCATTTTCTTCGGCCAGGCCCGGGTGGGTCGCGACGGCCGCGTGTTCGACTGCCTCAAGTTCCGTTCGATGCGACCGCCGAGCGTCACCGATGCGTCCTTCGAGCGGCGCTCAGACAGCGCGCCGGGCGGGGTCGAGGGGGAGGACCGCCGCACGCGGATCGGAAAGATCATGCGGGCCACCTCACTCGATGAGTTGCCACAGCTGATCAATGTGATTAGGGGTGAGATGAGCCTGGTCGGTCCACGCCCCGAGCGGCCGGAGTACGTCGACCTGTTCAACGCCCAGATCGCACGCTATGGCGACCGGCACCGGGTCAAGGCCGGCATGACCGGGTGGGCCCAGGTGCACGGCTTGCGCGGCCAGACCTCGATCGCCGACCGCGCCGAATGGGACAACTTCTACATCGAGAACTGGTCGTTGTGGCTTGACTGGAGAATCCTGGCGATGACCGTGGGGGCGGTGCTGCAGCGCGCTGAATGAGGACGGTGTGACCGTCCGAGCGGCGCCGGTACGCTCTGGTACCGTCGCGCCATGACCCGCATCGACGCCTTCACCGACGACGCCCTCGGCACGCTGGACGCGGTGGGCGCCGTGGACGCCCTGCGTGCGGGCACGGTCTCCGCGGCCGAACTCGTCGACGCGGCCATCGCGCGCACCGAAGCGGTCAACCCTGCGCTCAACGGTATGGCCCATGAGGCCTTCGACCGAGCGCGCACGCGCGCGCGGCTCGCCTATCCCTACGGCGGTTATTTCGACGGCGTGCCCACGTTCATCAAGGACAACGTCGCCGTCGCCGGCATGCCCACCCGGGAGGGGGCGGACGCCTGGCAGGCGCGCATCGAAGCGAACGACGGCGATTTCGCGCGACCGTACCTGGCCACCGGGCTGATCCCGATCGGCAAGACGCAGCTCTCGGAATTCGGCTTCAGCGCGTCGGCGGAGCATCCGCGGCTGGGGGCGGTGCGCAACCCCTGGCACACCGACTACACCGCGGGTGCGTCGTCGTCGGGTTCCGGCGCCTTCGTCGCCGCCGGTGTCGTCCCGATCGCCCACGCCAACGACGGCGGCGGCTCGATCCGCATCCCAGCCGCGTGCAACGGTCTGGTCGGCCTCAAACCCTCGCGGGGTCGGCTACCACTGGATCGCAACGTGCGGCAGATGCCGCTGCAGATCGTGCACAACGGGGTGCTCACCCGGTCGGTGCGCGACACCGCGGCCTTCTACCGCGAAATGGAGCGCACCGTCGCCCACCCGAAGCTGCCCCGCATCGGCGACATCCGGGGCCCGGGCGCCGCCCGCCTGCACATCGCGGTGTGCACGCAGTCGATCGCACGGGACTCCGCACCGGAGATCGCCGACCTCACACTGCAGACTGCCGCGCTGCTCGAAGAGCTCGGTCATCGAGTCACCGTGGTGGACAACCCGATACCGCGACGGTTCATCGACGACTTTCTTCTGTACTGGTCGTTCCTCGCGTTCGCGCTGGTGCGCGGCGGCCGCCGCACGTTCGGCGAGACATTCGACCGCACGCGGCTGGACAGCCTCACCCTCGGGCTCGAACGGCACGCCGCGGGCAACCTGGTGCGTCTGCCCGCCGCATTGGTCAGGCTCGCCCGCACCCGTCGGATCACGGAGCGACTGCACTCCACCTACGACCTGCTGCTGACCCCCACCCTGGCCGACGTCACTCCGCGCATCGGACATCTGGATCCGACGGCTGACTACCAGCAGGTGATCGAGCGGCTCATCGACTGGGTCGCGTTCACGCCGCTGCAGAACGTGACCGGCGAGCCGGCGATGTCGCTGCCGCTGGCGCGCTCGGCGTCGGGGCTGCCGATCGGCATGATGTTCTCCGCACCTCTCGGGCGGGACGCGCGGCTGCTCGAGCTCGCCTACGAGCTCGAGGCCGCGCGACCGTGGCCCACCATCTCTGGCTGACGGTTCGGCAACGAAATCCGTTGCGTGCGGTACACCCTGCCGTAACCGGGCCGCTGGCGTATTAACACCGACGACACCACCGGTGGTGCTGAGCGTTACGTAGGGCTCCCACCATCTTCTCTCGTGGAGACCAGTCGGGTCGGCGAATCGCCGGCGGTGATGCGCTCCGAACGGCTGCCCGTCGGCTCGCAGAACACCGTGATGTGCCTCATCCGGTTTGCGCTGGCTAACATCCGGCGCCGGCCCGAACGCTTCATCCTGTCGGTGCTCGGGATCGCGCTGGCGATCGCGTGCGTCACGGTGGTGCGCACTGTGTCGGCGAGTTTCGCTATCACAGGCCAAGATTCGGTCACCGATGTGCTCGACGGCGGCGCCCTGTGGGTGGTCCCTGCCGCCGGTGTGCACTACGACCCCGACGTCGAAGCGCTCGTCGCCGACGGACCGGCCCCCGACATCGACGTCCCGGTCGGATGGCCGGCCATCCGGACCTTGTCCGGCGTCACGGAGGTGAGCGGTCAGCCGGTGTCGTTGCGCGGACGCGACGACATCGCCACCGGGGAGGCGGCGGTGGCGACCGGTGCGGCTGAGCGCCTCGGCCTGGCTGACGGTGACCGGGTCACCATCGGGGGGCAGGCTCTGCAGGTCCGCGTCCGTGGCGTCGGCGAATCCATTGTCGTGCCCACGTCGGTGGCCGAAAGCGTTGTCGGACAGAGTGGTTGGTGGATCGTGTCGGCGCCCGCGGGATCCGAGAAGCGTCGCGATCTGGCGCAGACGTTCGCCGCGGAGGTGGGCCTGCCCGCCACGCCTGATCCGTCCGTGCGCCCCGACCCTCAGGGCAGGGGACTCGTCTACGACACTGTCGGCGGTTCTGGTCCGCTGACTTTCGAACAGAAGTTCTCGGCTCTGTTCTCCGGCAAGGTGACCGGGTCGACTCTCGGTCTCATCTCCACCATCGGCCTCGCATTGGGTTTCGTCATCGCCGTGTCGTCGTTCCTGGCCTCGGTCACCGAGCGCCGTCGCGAGTTCGGCATCATGTCGAGTATCGGCTTGGCGGACGAAGTGCTCTACTTCTTCCTCGTCGAGTCCGCCATCGTGTTCCTGGCGGCCTACCTGGTGGGTATCACTGCCGCGGGAATCGCTGTGGCTCTGGTCATTCCGGGGATCGCCACGGTGACGGCCTGGCTGCAGGGCATCGCCATGACTGCGATGTTCCTGCCCGCCATGGCCATCGTCGGCGCGCTGGTACCCGTACACCGGTTGCTCCAACACCGGCCGGTCGAGCTCCTGGGTGCGCGATGATCACCAGGGGTCTGGCCTACGGGTGGCTCGCCGCCCGCCGGCGTGTGCGCGACATGGTGCTCCCGGCCGTCACCACCGCCACCGGCGCGTTTCTCGTGGTTCTCGTCTTCGGGATGAGCGACGGAATCCGCAGGCAGTCAGCGGTACTCGGGCACGCCGACGAGATCGGTCACGCGGTGACCCTGATCGCCGTGACCGTGCTGCTGGTCGGCGTCGCCGAGGTGGCGGTCGCGACCACCAGAACGGTCACGCAACGCACCCGGGAACTCGGTGTGCTGGGCGCCAACGGTGTTCCGCGCCCGCCGGTGGTCGCCGCGCTCCTCGTCGAACCCGCGATCGCTGCGGTGGTGGGTGCTCTCGCCGGTGCGTCCCTGGCGGCGCTGACAGCCGTGGTCCTGGCGATGGCCGGGCTGGTCGGCACAGGGGTGTCGCTCGCGGGAACGGCAGTCGGTGCCGCGGTGGCGGTCGGCGTCAGCATCGTGGCCGCCCTGGTCACCAGCATCGCGCCGACGTGGAAAGCGGCGTCACGCCCTCCGATCCGATCGCTGACCGAAGGAAGCTGACATGACCGCACCCGCACCCGCACCCGCGCCCGTCATCGAGATCTCGGATGTCTGGAAGCTGCACAAGCTCGGCGACGAAGTCGTCAAGGCGTTGATGGCAGCCGATCTCACCGTCATGCCGGGCGAGTTCGTGTGCCTGATGGGTCCGAGCGGAAGCGGTAAATCCACGCTGCTCAACATCATCGGCGGGCTCGACAGGCCGACCAAGGGCACCGTGACCGTGGCCGGCAAAGACACCGCGACCCTGACGGAAAGCCAGTTCGCCGCGCTGCGCCACGACAAGGTCGGCTTCATCTTCCAGAGCTACAACCTGATTCCCTTCCTGTCGGCGGTCGAGAACGTCGAGCTGCCCCTGATGTTCGAGCCGTACGACCGCGACGCGTTGCGCCAGCGGGCCATCGAGCTCCTCGAACTCGTCGGCCTCGGCCACCGGATCCATCATCAACCGACCAAGATGTCGGGCGGCGAACAGCAGCGCACCGCGATCGCGCGGTCGTTGATCAGCAACCCTGCACTCGTACTGGCCGACGAGCCGACCGCGAACCTGGATCACCGCACCGGTGAGACCGTGGTGCGCCTGCTGCGCGAGCTCTGCTCGACGATGGGCGTGACCGTCGTCGCCAGCACCCATGACCCCACGGTGGCCGACGAAGCGAGCCGTGTCGTCCGGATGAAAGACGGACAGATCGTCAACTGAGTTGGGAGACAACGTATGACGCAGACCGAGCCCGCGCCGCCCGTGGGGCGCGACGCCTTGATGACCACCGAACTGGTTCCTGAACAGATTCTGCCCAAGGTGATGACGACGTTCGGCCTCACCGCGGCCTACGTGTTCATCATCTGCTGGGTCACCGGATCGTCGGTGATGGCCGCCGGCGGGTGGACCGCCATCCCGATGTGGGTGCTGGGCATTCTGACCTTCCTGATCCCGGCCGGCATGGCGGTCGTGGAGCTGGGCAACCTGTGGCCCGGTCAGGGCGGGGTGTACATCTGGGCCACCCGCACCATGGGCGAGACCTGGGGATTCATCGGCGGTTACCTGTCCTGGGTTCCCGTGATCCTCAACGCCGCATCGTCACCGGCGGTGGTGCTGCAATTCCTGCTGCTCGCCTTCCACACCGAACTCGGTCTGACCACGAGCATCATCCTGCAGCTGGTGATCCTGTGGACGGTGATCGGCCTCGCTCTCGCGAAACTGGCGGCCAATCAGAAGATCATGAACATCGTCTTCGTGGTGTACGGCGTCCTGACGCTGACGATCTTCGTCTGCGGACTGCTCTTCGCGGTCAACAACGGCTCGGGCACGCCGTTCAGCTGGGCCGAGGCCACCGTCCCGAACTTCGCGGTTGCCGGATTCCTCTATGGCACGGTGCTACTGTACCTGCTCGGAGTCGAGACGCCCTACAACATGGGTGCGGAGTTCCTGTCGGTGCGCAAGAGCGGGCCCAAGATGATCCTGTGGGGATCGGCCGCGCTCGTCGCGATCTATCTGCTCACCACGCTGGGCACCATGATGGCGCTGCCCAGCGACGAGATCGACCCGGTGACCGGCGTGATCGGCATGCTCGACGTCGCCGGATTCCCCGGCCTGATGGAGGTCTGCGCGGTCGTGCTCGCGTTCATCATCATCGTCGCGCTGATGACCTACCAGGTGGCGTACTCCCGGCTGATCTTCGTGTCCGGTCTGGAACGGCATCTGCCGCGCCTGTTCACCCATCTCAACCCGCGCACCCGTAACCCGGTGACCGCGATCCTGATCCAGGGCGTCATCTCGTCGCTGATCCTGGTCGGGTTGTACTCGCAGAGCAGCATGGCCAACGTGACGATCTACCTGCAGGGCGGGCTGTCGACGGTGTGGTTGCTGTCGGGCTTCTTCTTCCTGTTCCCTGTGATCATCGCCCGCCGCAAGTACGCCGATCGCTATGCCAACGAACAGTTCTGGCGCATCCCCGGCGGCATGGTCGGTGTGTGGATCACCGTCGTGGTGGGCACGGTGGCCACCATCGGCGGCGTCTACTACTCGTTCGTCACCCCGTGGATCGACGTGCCGTCGGCGACGTGGATGACCTGGGTGGGCGGCATCAGCCTGGGTATGTTCGCGCTCGGCCTGATCGTCTATGTCTTCGGGCGGCGTTCGGCGCACAAGGTCTCCAAGGAAGATTCGCTGGCGCACCTCGCCGTCTTCGACCTCACCGACAAGGACAAGACAGAAGGGGCCGTCTGATGACGATGGAGGACACCCGTACGCGCGCCGACGATGGTGCCGCGGTCGGCCGTTATCCGCTCGATCCGCTCACCGGCGCCGAGATCGAGGCGGCCGCTGAGATCGTGCGGTCGAGCGAATACGGTACGCCGACACTGAAATTCGTGATGATCTACCTCGCGGAACCGGCGAAGACGCCCACGCTGACCTTCGCGGACATCGAGGTTGCCCGGTGCGCGTTCGTCTCGATGTACGACGCCGCGGCCAAGATGGTCTACGAGGCGGTGGTCAACCTGGGCGCCCGTCTCATCGAATCGTGGACGCCTGTGCCGGGCCGGTTCCCGTCCTACCTCGTCGAGCACATGACCGGGGTCGAGGAGAAGGTCCGGGAGGATCCGCGCTGGCAGGACGCGATGCGCAAGCGTGGCGTTACCGACTTCAGCCTCGCGATGATCGATCCGTGGCCGGCCGGCTATTACGGTAGCGCAGACCATTACGACAACTCGGCGCTGATCTGCCGGCCGCTGACGTTCATGCGTGCCGCGCCCTCGGAACACGGATACGCCCGCCCGGTCGAGGGGCTGATCGTCACGTTCGACCTCGATGCCATGACCGTGCTCGACGTGGAGGACCACGGGGTGGTGCCCATGCCGCCGACGGCGGGCAACTACTCCGAGCAGTTCATGTTCGACGCCAACAACCGACCGGCGTTCACACAGTTCCGGGACGACGTGAAGCCGATCGAGATCACCCAGCCGGACGGCCCGAGCTTCACCGTCGACGGCTGGAACGTCACCTGGCAGAAATGGTCGCTGCGCATCGGGTTCAATCCGCGTGAGGGCGTCACACTGCACGAGGTCACCTACACCGACCGTGGTGTCACCCGGCCGATCCTCTACCGCGGATCGCTGTCGGAAATGGTTGTGCCCTATGGGGACACCTCACCGACGCACTGGAACAAGAACGTCTTCGACATGGGCGAAGTGGGGATGGGATTCTCCGCCAACCCGCTGACGCTGGGCTGCGACTGTCTGGGCGAGATCTTCTACTTCGACGGCACGGTCAACGATTCGGCAGGCAACGCGGTGACGATCCCGAACGCGATCTGCATGCACGAGGAGGACTACGGGATCTCCTGGAAGCACACCGACTTTCGCACCGAGGAGGTGGAGGTCCGGCGGTCGCGCCGGCTGGTGATCTCGATGATCTGCACCGTCGGCAACTACGAGTACGGGTTCTTCTGGTACCTGTACAACGACGCCTCGATCGAGGTCGAGGTGAAGCTGTCCGGGGTGCTGACGACCGGTGCCGTCGCCGAGGGCGAGACTCCGCGGTGGGGCAAGATGGTCGCCCCTGGCATCTACGGTCCGAATCACCAGCACTTCTTCAACTTCCGACTCGACATGAGTGTCGACGGCCCCAACAACAGCGTGTACGAGGTGGATTCGATCCCGGAGCCAGATCCGGAGCTCAATCCACACCACAACGCCTGGATCGTGCAGGACACACTGGTGGAGTCGGAGGCTGACGGGGCCCGCGACTGGAACTGGTCGACAGGGCGGTACTGGAAGGTGACCAACCCGGAGAAAGTCAACGAACTCGGCAGCCCGGTGGCCTACAAGCTGGTGCCCAAGGACATCGTGCCGGTGATGGTGCAGGAAGGCTCCTACATCTACGACCGCGCGCGGTTCGTGCAGCACAACCTGTGGGTGACGAGATACGACCCCGAGGAGATGTTCGCGGCGGGCGACTACATGTACCAGTCGGCGGACGCGCAGGGCCTGCCGGAGTTCATTGCCGACGATGCTCCGCTGGAGAACACGGATGTGGTGCTCTGGTACACCCTCGGTGCCCATCACGTGGTGCGGCCGGAGGACTGGCCGGTGATGCCGTGTGCCTATGCGGGCTTCCACCTCAAGCCGATCGGCTTCTTCGACGGCAACCCCGCGTTGGACTTGCCGCCGTCACCACCCAAGGCGTGCCACATGAACCACAGCGGGCTGCCGGTGGCCGAGCGCGCGATGGAGTCCTGACCGCCCATCCCCGCGAGCGTGCGTGTCTGCGGCCGACACCCCCGGTTCAGGCGGGAGTACGTGCACGCTCGTCACGAAGCGGTGCGCACGAGCACGCGGTGCCCTGAAGGGTGAGCGTGCGAGAAGTTCGCGTCGAGGACGTCGTGTCGCATGCAGACACGCACTGTCGCGGGGAGGGGGTCAGCTCAGCGCGGAGAGGATGCGGCGCAGGTCACGCTGATCACGCTCTGACAGCGACCCCAGCACCCGCTGCTCGGCGTCCCGAATCCCGTCGTCGGTGCGCGCGAGCAGGGCCCGCCCGTCGCGGGTGAGCTCGGCGGGCAGCGCGCGGCCTGACGTGACCGCGGTCGGCCGCGAGACGAGGCCGCGTTCCTGCAGGCTGCGCACCACCATGTTCATCGCCTGTGGGGAGACCATCACGTCGCGGGCCAGATCGGCGTTGGACAGTCCGGGCTGCCGCGACAGGAGCCGCATGCAGATGTATTGCGGGAAGCTGAGATTCAGCGGCTCCAGGACAGCGGTCGTCACGTCGGCACGCAGCGCCGAGGCCAACCGGTGCAGCAGATAGCCCAGCGGGATGCCGTCGCGCTCGCCCATGTCAACCATCTTGACGCATATCAATCTAGTTGATACCAAGGATGGCATGACGAACCCCAGTGACGCGATGTTCGACGCCGCCTACCGCGGCGAAGCCGAGGAGATGGCCGGCGCTCGGCCGCCGTGGAGCATCGGTGAGCCGCAGCCCGAGATCCGCGCGCTGATCGACGCCGGCATCTGTCATGGTGATGTGCTCGACGCCGGCTGCGGCGAAGCGGCGGTGTCGATGTACCTCGCCGAACGGGGCTTGCGCACCGTCGGTCTGGATCAGTCGCCGACGGCCATCGAGCTCGCGCGCGCCGAGGCGGCCCGCCGCGGCCTGCGTGATGCCACCTTCGACGTGGCCGACATCAGTGCGTTCACCGGCTACGACGGCCAGTTCGGCACGATCATCGACTCGACGCTGTTCCACTCCATGCCGGTGGACTTGCGCGACGGCTACCAGCAGTCGATCGTGCGAGCCGCGGCTCCCGGGGCGACGTACGTCGTGCTCGTCTTCGATCGGGCCGCGATGCCCGCCGGCGGCCCGGTCAACGCGGTCACCGAGCCCGAGTTGCGCGAGGTGGTCGGCCGGTACTGGACGGTCGACGACATCCGCCCCGCCCGCATCCACGCCAACGTGCCGGAGTCTTTCGCCGCGCACTTCGCGGCCTTCGCCGGCGCGGACATCCGCGATGAGGCGTCAGGGCGCACATCGGTGGGCGCCTGGCTGCTGACCGCGCACGCGGGCTGACACACCCGGGCGCCCCTGAACGACGCGCGCGGCCTGCGATGAGGCAGGATGGGGGAGCCGTCCGCGGCACTCTCGGGGGCGGCCAAGCGCGAGCGAGAAGGAGTCGGATGGCGGACGGTACAGCCAACGGGGGCCCGGCATCGGTCTACAGGCCCGCCTATACCCGCGTACTGCTCAAGCTGGGCGGTGAGATGTTCGGCGGCGGCCAGGTCGGTCTCGACCCCGACGTCGTCGCCCTGGTCGCGCGTCAGATCGCCGAAGTGGTCCGGAGCGGCGTCCAGGTGGCGGTCGTGATCGGCGGAGGTAACTTCTTCCGCGGCGCCCAGCTGCAGCAGCGGGGTATGGAGCGCACTCGCTCCGATTACATGGGCATGCTCGGTACCGTCATGAACAGCCTTGCGCTGCAGGACTTCCTGGAGAAGGAAGGCATTGCCACGCGCGTGCAGACGGCCATCACCATGGGTCAGGTTGCCGAGCCCTACATCCCGTTGCGCGCACAGCGGCACCTGGAGAAGGGCCGTGTGGTGATCTTCGGCGCCGGCATGGGGTTGCCGTATTTCTCCACCGACACCACCGCTGCGCAGCGGGCGCTGGAGATCCGGGCGGAGGTCGTGTTGATGGCCAAGGCCGTCGACGGGGTGTTCACCGCCGACCCGCGCACCGATCCCGATGCCACGCTGCTGACGACCATCACGCACCGCGAGGTCATCGACCGCGGCCTGGCGGTGGCCGACGCGACGGCGTTCAGCCTCTGCATGGACAACAAGATGCCGATCATGGTGTTCAACCTGCTCACCGACGGCAATATCGCCCGCGCCGTCGCAGGTGAGAAGATCGGCACATTGGTCACCACCTCGTGATCAGTGATGTGATCGGTGATGTGACCGGCGAGCGACGCGACGGGAGAAGATTCAGGTGATCGACGAGACGCTCTTCGATGCCGAGGAGAAGATGGAGAAGGCGGTGTCGGTGGCCCGGGACGACCTGGCGGGCATCCGCACCGGTCGCGCCAACCCCGGCATGTTCAACCGGATCAGCATCGACTACTACGGCGCCGCCACCCCGATCACGCAGCTGTCGAGTATCAACGTCCCCGAGCCACGGCTCGTCGTCATCAAGCCCTACGAAGCCAACCAGCTGCGCCACATCGAGGACGCGATCCGCAATTCGGATCTGGGCGTCAACCCGTCCAACGACGGCAACGTCATCCGGGTCTCCATTCCTCAGCTGACCGAGGAGCGCCGCCGCGATCTGGTCAAGCAGGCCAAGGCCAAGGGGGAGGACGCCAAGGTCTCGGTGCGCAACGTTCGCCGCAAGGCGATGGAGGAACTGAGCCGCATCAAGAAGGACGGCGACGCCGGCGAGGACGAGGTGACCCGGGCGGAGAAGGACCTCGACAAGACGACCGCCCAGTACACGAGCCAGATCGACGACCTGGTGAAACACAAAGAAGGCGAGCTGCTGGAGGTCTGAGGTGACCGATCAGCAACCGACTCCTGTGGCAGACCAGCCGACCGACGTTCCACCGACGCAGAAGAAATCCCGCGCCGGCCGTAACCTGCCCGCCGCCATCGCGGTGGGCGTGGTGCTCGGCGCGATGGCGATCGGCATCCTGCTCTTCGCCCCGATCTGGTGGTTGCCGCTGCTGGCCGCGGCCATGGCAATCGCGACCCACGAGGTGATCCGGCGCCTGCGAGAGCACGGCTACGTGCTCCCGGTGATCCCGCTGCTGGTCGGCGGCCAGGCGATGATCTGGCTGACATGGCCCTTCGGTGTGGCCGGTCTACTCGGCGGCTATGGCGGCACGATCGTGGTCGCGATGGTGTGGCGGCTGCTCAAGCAGGGCCTGAACAGCCAGCCGGTCAACTACCTGCGCGACATCGCCGCCACCGTGCTGCTGGCCACCTGGGTACCGATGTTCGGTGCCTTCACGGCGCTGTTGATCTTCGCCGACGACGGTGGGGTGCGGGTGTTCACGGTGATCGCGACCGTGGTGTTCGCCGACATCGGCGGCTACGTCGCGGGTGTGCTGTTCGGCAAGCATCTGATGGCGCCCGCGATCAGCCCGAAGAAATCCTGGGAGGGGCTGGGCGGATCTCTGGTGTTCGGCGTCGCCGCCTCGGTGGTGTCGGTCACGTTCCTGCTCGGGAAGCCGGCCTGGGTCGGCGTCCCGCTCGGCCTGATGCTGGTGATCACCGGAGTGCTCGGCGACCTGGTCGAATCGCAGATCAAGCGCGATCTCGGCATCAAGGACATGGGCACGCTGCTGCCCGGTCACGGCGGTCTGATGGACCGCATCGACGCGATGCTGCCGTCCGCGGTGGCCGGATGGATCGTTTTGACGCTGTTGGCCTGAGATACTGGCTGCAGTCATGTCTGGTTCTGCCGGGGCTCCGTTGCCCCTTGTCTTCGATGCCCCGCGCCGCGCGATGCCGCCGCGGCACTTCGCCGACCTCGACGAGGCCGCGCGGGGGGCTGCGGTCGCCGAGCTGGGTCTGCCGGCGTTCCGCGGGAAACAGCTGGCCAATCAGTACTACGGCCGGTTGATCGCGGACCCGACGCAGATGACGGATCTGCCCGCCGCGGTGCGCGAACAGGTGGGCCAGACGCTGTTCCCGACGCTGTTTTCCGCGGCCCGGGAGATCGAGTGCGATGCGGGCGAGACCCGCAAGGTGTTGTGGCGGGCGGTGGATCAGACGACGTTCGAGTCGGTGCTGATGCGCTACCCGGATCGCAACACGGTGTGCATCTCCTCGCAGGCCGGCTGCGGCATGGCGTGCCCGTTCTGCGCCACGGGTCAGGGCGGTCTCAAGCGCAATCTGTCGGCGGCCGAAATTCTCGAGCAGGTGCGGTCGGCGGCTGCGGAGCTGCGGGAGCGGGACGGCTCGCGGTTGTCCAACATCGTGTTCATGGGGATGGGCGAGCCGCTGGCCAACTACAACCGCGTCGTCGCCGCGGTGCGGCGGATCGTCGCGCCCCCGCCGCAGGGGTTCGGCATCTCCGCGCGGTCGGTGACGGTGTCGACCGTCGGGCTGGCCCCGGCGATCCGCAAGCTCGCCGACGAGAAGCTCAACGTCACGCTCGCGCTGTCGTTGCACGCTCCCGACGACGAGCTGCGCGACACCCTGGTGCCGGTGAACAACCGGTGGAAGGTCACCGAAGCGCTCGACGCGGCGCGCTACTACGCCGACGCGACGGGTCGCCGCGTGTCGATCGAGTACGCGCTGATCCGCGACGTGAACGACCAGCCGTGGCGTGCTGATCTGCTCGGGAAGAAATTGCACGGCGCGTTGGGGCCGCTCGCCCACGTCAACCTGATCCCTCTGAACCCGACGCCGGGCAGCAAGTGGGACGCCAGCCCCAAGCCCGCGGAACGGGAGTTCGTGCGCCGCGTCCGTGAGCGCGGTGTCTCGTGCACGGTGCGCGACACCCGGGGCCGCGAGATCGCGGCTGCGTGTGGCCAATTGGCCGCGCAGGACTGACGTCAGCCGAGGCGGACCAGGGTCTTGCCGATGTTCGCTCCGGTGAAGAGCCCGTTGAGCGCGTCGACGCAGGACTCGATGCCCTCGTAGACGTGCTCGCGGTGCACCAGCAGGCCCTCGGCGTCCCAGCGCCGCAGTGCGGCGAACGCCTCGTCGAATCGCCCCCACTCGTCCAGGGCATTGAAGCCCTGCATGAGCGCGGTCTTGGCAAGCAGGTTGACGTAGTTCGCCGGCCCCGGATGCTCACCGGTCAGGTAGCTCGAGATGACCCCGCAGAGCACCACCCGCGCCTTGTGCGCCAGTCTGCCGAGCACTGCGTCGAGGATGGGTCCGCCGACGTTGTCGAAGTACACGTCGACGCCGCGGGGGCAGTGCGTCTTCAGTGCTGCGGGCAGGTCCTCGTTGCGGTAGTCGATGCACGCGTCGAAACCGAACTCCTCGACCACAGCACGGCACTTCTCCGGTCCGCCCGCGATGCCCACCACGCGGGCCCCGGCGATACGGGCGATCTGGCCCGCCACCGAACCCGTCGCCCCGCCTGCTGCGGACACCACGACGGTCTGCCCGGGCGCGGGCTTGCCGATACCGGTCATCCCGAAGTACGCGGTCGCGCCGGTCGGCCCGTACAGCGACATCACCGCGCGCTGGTCGACCTGCTCACCCGGCCCCGGCACCGGGGTGGTGAACAGGTCGTCGCGCACGATCGTGTACTCGGAGAACCCGGTCAGCGTCGTCACCACGTCGCCGACCGAATAAGCCGGACAACGCGATTCGACGACGACGCCGATGCCTGCGGCTCGGATCACCTCGCCGATGGCGACCGGTGGCAGGTAGCTCGGTTGGTCGTCGAGCCAGGTGCGGGCCGCGGCGTCGATGCCGACATAGGTGGTGCGGACCAACGCCTCCCCGTCGGCGGGGGTGGGCGCACTGGTCTCGACGAGTTCTGTGTCCTCCGGCGCAACGAGTCCGTGCGGTCGGCGGCGCAACACGATCTGGCGGTTCGTCAGCGTCGGCACGTCGGTAGAACCTACCGAAGGAGCAGCCGCGGCGGACCCGGTTGCGTCAGGGCCGCCACAGCGCTTCCTGCGTCGTCGACGCGACCAGCACCCCGTCCCGGTCGTAGAGCGAGCCCATCACCAGCCCCCGCGAGTCACTGTGGTTGCGCTGCACGACGTCATAGAGGTGCCAGTCGTGCGGGGCGAACGGGCGGTGGAACCACACCGAGTGGTCCAGGCTGGCGGCGTAACCGGTGCCTCGCGCGAGCGTGACACCGGACGGTCGGGCCACGGGGACGGGGCCGATGTCGGAGAGGAAGGTCAGCGTGCACGCGCGCACCAGCGGGTCGTCTTCGATCCGGTCGCGCGAGCGAATCCAGAACGGCGGCAACGCGAACCCCGTGTCGTCCGAGTCCTCGGTGCGGATCTCGAACGGGTCGAGGAATTCGAGGTCCACGATCTTCGGCTGGGCGTCGGAGAAGGCCAGTGACGCCGGCGCGACGGGCTGCTCGTCGGCTCCCGGTTCGGCGACGTGGAACGAGGCGATCATCTCGAGGATCACCGCGCCTGCCTGGACGGCGGTGACGCGGCGGGTGTCGAAGGACCGTCCGTCCCGGGTGCGCTCGACGCGGAATTCGAGGGGCTCGCGGTAGCGGCCGCCGCGCACGAAGTACACGTGGAGGGACTGCGGCAGTTTCTCGGCCGACACGGTGGCGCCGGCAGCGGCGAGCGCTTGCGCGGCGATCATCCCGCCGAACAACGTCGGGTTCGGTCCATCGGGCGGCGCTGCCACGGTGAAGACGTCACCCTCGCGGTGATCGAAAGTCAGCAGTTCGGCGATCCAGCTTTTCTCGACACGTGTCATCAACGGTGAACGCTATCGTGAGGTGCCGAAATCGCAGGGAATGGGTACCAGGTCCGGCAGTGCGGCGACGGGTTGGAGCGGGATGGCGAGCGTGGCAGGGGTGGGACAGTGAAGCGGCTCAACGGTGTGGACGCCATGATGCTGTACAGCGAGACACCCGAGATCCACATGCACACCCTCAAGATCGGGGTGCTCGATGTGTCCCAGATACCTGGCTACGATTTCGACCTCTTCCGGAAACTGGCGCTGCCCCGGCTGCACGCGCTGGCGCCGCTGCGATGCCAGCTCGTCGACATCCCCTTCAAACTGCACCATCCGATGTGGGTGCAGAACGCGGAGATCGACGTGGATTACCACATCCGCCGGGCCCGCGTCCGCGCTCCGGGTGGGCGCCGTGAACTCGACGAGTTGATCGGTGAGATCGCCAGTACGCCGTTGGACCGCTCGCGGCCGCTCTGGGAAATGTACGTCGCAGAAGGGTTGCCGAACAACAAGATCGCGGTGATCCACAAGGTGCACCACGTGCTCGCCGACGGGATGGCCTCGGCGAACCAGATGGCGATGGTCATCGGGGCCGAGGAGCCCGATGTGCGGGGCGCGCTGGCCGAGGCGCCCCCGGATTCGACCGCTGCGCTCAACTTGCTGCTCGCCGCGGGGCGCGACCATGCCCGCGGGCTGCGCAGGCTGCCCATGCTGCTGCGCGAGACCGCCGCGGGTGTGGCACGGGTGCGGCGCAGCGCCCGCGAGCGCGGGCCCCACCCGGACCTCGCGCGCAACTTCGCCCCACCGCCCACGTTCATCAACCACGTCGTGTCGCCGGTGCGGCGCTTCGCCACCGCGCCGTTGGCCCTGGCCGACGTCAAGGACACCGCGCGCCACCTCGGTGTGACGCTCAACGACATCGTGCTGGCGACGGCAGCCGGAGCGTTGCGATCACTGCAGCTGCGCTACGACGGCGCCGCCGAGGCGCCGCTCATCGCGGGCGTACCGGTCAGCGTCGACACGTCGCCCACGCGCATCATGGGTAACGAATTCACCTACATCACACCGTCTCTGCCCGTTCATATCGCCGATCCGCTCGAGCGGGTGCGGCTGACGGCGACGGCCACGTCGATCGCCAAGGAGAACCACCGACTGCTCGGGCCGACCCTGTTGCCGTCCTGGCTGTCGTATCTGCCGCCGGCGACGACGCCGCAGATCTTCCGGCAGCAGGCCCGACGGCTGGAGTCGTCATTGGTGATGAATCTGACGATCTCGAACGTGCCCGGTCCGCGCGAACGCGGGCTCGTGCAGGGGGCGACCGTGACAGAGATCTATTCGGTGGGGCCGATCGTCGCGGGGAGCGGCATGAACATCACGGTGTGGAGCTACGTCGATCAGCTGTCCATCTCGGTGCTCACCGACGATCGCACACTCGACGATCCGCACGAGGCGACCGACGCGCTCCTGGCCGCATTCGCCGAGATCCGCGCGGCGGCCGGCTTGTCGGAGACATTGACGCCAGTGGCCAGCGCGCTGCCGCTGGCGGTCTGACCGCCAGCGCGTGTCCCCGGTTTAGCGGGTGTCCTTGTTCCGGTGCAGATACCAGCTGCGCGCGACGTAGCCGAACAGCAGGAAAGCGCCGACGATCAGGAAGTAGTCCTCGACGTGACCCTGGTGGTTACCGTGGGTCATCAGCAGCAGGAAGAGCCCGGCGAACACCCCGCCGATCTGCTGGAGCCGGGGGTTCTCCTTCGACCAGCCCCACTCGGCGGACGGCACGTCCTCGACGTCGACACCTGTGTGTCGCTCCACCTCGGTGCTTGCCACGGCTGCTCCTCCGGTCTCGTGTGTTGGGGCCATTCTGACACAGCCCGTAGGCTGCCCGTCCATGGCAACCCAGCAGCCAGACGGGCCCTTCGTCGACCGGGTGGTGTTCATCACCGGCGCGGCCCGCGGGCAGGGCCGTGAGCACGCGGTCCGCTTCGCCGAGGCGGGCGCCGACATCATCGCCGTCGACCTGTGTGAGCAACTGGACAGCGTGGCCTACCCGATGGCCACCCCGGAGGATCTCGCCGAGACCGTGGCGCTGATCGAGAAAAGGGGCCGCCGCATCGTCGCCGAGCACTGCGACGTCCGGGACCGGGACCGGATGGCCGCCGTCGTCGCGCGTGGTGTCGACGAATTGGGCCGGCTGGACTTCGTGCTCGCCAACGCCGGGATCATGCCCGCACCGGGAGAGCAGGGTCGCGAGATCGGGGCGTACACCGACGCCGTCGACATCATGCTCAACGGCGTGTACTTCACCGTCGACGCTGCGCTGCCGGCGCTGCTGGCCAACCCCGACGGCGGTGCGATCGTGATCACCAGTTCGGCGGCCGGGCTCAAGGCCGTCAGCACCGACCTCGCCACCATGACCCACGGCGCGGCCGGCTACACCGCCGCCAAGCACGGCGTCGTCGGGTTGATGCGGCACTTCGCCACCTCGCTGGCCGCCCGCAACATCCGGGTCAACTCCGTGCACCCCGGCGGTGTCGCCACGCCGATGGTCATCAACGAGGCGATGGCCCAATTCGTCACGGAGAACCCGTCGTTCGGGGAGTCGCAGATGCCGCTGATGACGCTGCCGATGATGGAGCCGGCGAGCGTGACCGACGCGATCATGTTCCTGTGCGGCCCGTCCGGGCGCTACATCACCGGCGCCGCGCTGCCGATCGACGCCGGGTTGCAGCTGCGCTAGACCGGTTGCTCACCCGAGGCTGCTGTAGCGGCGCAGCGCCTCCTGGCGTTCCTGGCCGTGGTCGACGATCGGCTCCGGGTAGTCGTCGGGCCGGTTGTCCTCGAGCTTGTGGACGTTGTCGACGTCGGCCAATTCGGGCACCCAGCGCCGGATGTAGTCACCGTCCGGGTCGAACTTGGAGCCCTGAGTGGTCGGGTTGAACACGCGGAAGTACGGCGCGGCGTCGGTGCCGCAACCCGCCGCCCACTGCCAGCCGTGCTGGTTATTGGCCATGTCGCCGTCGACCAACTGCTCGAGGAACCACCGCGCTCCCCACTGCCACGGCAGATGCAGATCCTTGACCAGGAATGACGCCACGATCATCCGCACCCGGTTGTGCATGAATCCACTCTCGGCGAGCTGACGCATGCCTGCGTCGACGATCGGGAAGCCCGTTCGCCCCGCCTTCCACGCCTCGAACGCGGCCTTCGCCTCTTTGCCCTCGTCCACCTCGATCGCGTCGAACGCGGAGTTGAAGTTCCACCAGACGCTGCGCGGCCATTCCCACACCACCGAGGCATAGAAGTCGCGGAAAGCGAGCTCCCGCAGATACGCCGCGGCGCCCTTGCCGCGGCCCAGGTCGGCGGCCATCGTGCGCGGATGGATCGTGCCGAACTTCAGGTGGGCAGACATCCGGCTGGTGGCCGCCAGATCCGGGCGGTTGCGATCGTCGTCGTACCCGGACACCCCGTCGGCGAGGAACTTCTTCCATTGGTCTCTGGCAGCCTTCTCGCCTGCCGGCAGGTCGATCTCGGCTCCGTTTTTGTGACCCGTCGGGATCTTCACGGCCTTCGCGCCCTTGACGTCGCCGGGGTCGATCCAGTTCGCGCTCTTCGCGCTGGAGTCGGCCGGTGCGCGCCAGCCATGTTTTTGCCACGCCTTGAAGAACGGCGTGAACACCTTGTACGGTTCGCCGTCGTTCTTCGTGACGCGACCGGGGGACACCAGATACGGCGATCCGGTCGCTACGAACTCGATGTCGCCGAGGGCGTCGCGCACTTTCTCGTCGCGGGCCCGACCGAAGGGCGTGAAGTCGTCGGACACGTGCACCGCGGTCGCGCCGATGGCCTTGGCCAACTGCGGGATGCGGGAATGCGGAGCCCCGCGGGTCACCAGGAGTCGGCCGTCGAGGCTGTCGTGCAGATCGCGCAGCGCATCGTAGAGGTAGCGAAGCCGGCGCGGGCCTGCGGACTTCTCGAGACGGGGATCGAGGACGTAGCAAGCGAGCACGTCGCCATCGCCGTCGGCGGCGGCGAGCAGGGCGGGCAAGTCGGCGAGCCGCAGGTCGCGGCGGAACCACAGGACGGCGGGCATGGTCTAGATGCTGCCCTGTGCGGCTGCAACGGAAACGGAAACGACGTTGACGGATCGGTGACGCGAACGGGCCCCCGCCACAGCGGCGGGGGCCCGGACGCGATCAGGTCATGCCGGCGGCATCAGAACCGTATCGATTAGGTACACGGTCGCGTTGGCGGTCTTGACCCCGCCACACACCACCGAGGCGTTGTTGACCATCAGATGGTCAGGCGTACCCGTCACGGTCAGGTCGGCGCCCTGAACCGTCTTGTGGGTGCCCACCACCTGCGCGGGATCGGCCTGTCCCGGAACCACGTGGTAGGTCAGGATGTTGGTGAGCAGCGGCGCGTCCGTCTTCAGCTTCTCGATGGTCGCCGGATCCACCTTGGCGAACGCCTCGTCGGTCGGCGCGAACACCGTGAACTCGCCGCCGTTGAGCGTGTCGACGAGATTCACCTGCGGGTTGAGCTGGCCGGACACGGCCGCGGTCAGCGTCTTGAGCATCGGGTTGCTCGCCGCCGCTTCGGCGACGGGCGCCATCGACATGCCCTGAACCGAACCGGGGCCGACGGGATTCTGCTCGGCGTAGGCAGCGCAGCCGGGACCGGCCGGCTGGGCGGCCGCCGACGGGGCGGTACCCAGGATCAGGGCGGCAGCAGCAGCCGCGGTGAGGCCCAGCGTTGCTGCGTGTCGTGCTGTGGTCATGACGGTGTACTCCTGTTCTGTTCTGTCGATCCGATGGGTCAGGCGGCCGGGGGCATCAGGACCGTGTCGATCATGTAGACGGTCGCGTTGGCGGTCTTGACCCCGCCGCAGACCAGTCCGGCGTCATTGACCTTGAGGTCGTTACCGGCGCCGGTCACGTTGAGGTTCGCGCCCTGCACGGTCTTGTGCTCGCCCGCGACGGCGTCGGGCGCGGCCTGGCCGGGCACCACGTGGTAGGTGAGAATGCTGGTCAGCAGGTTGGAATCGGTCTTCAGCTTCTCGATGGTCGCGGGATCGATCTTCGCGAACGCGTCATCGGTGGGCGCGAACACGGTGAACTCCGAGCCGTTGAGGGTGTCGACGAGGTTGACGTTCGGGTTGAGCTGGCCGGACAGCGCCTGCGTCAGGGTCTTGAGCATCGGGTTGTTCGACGCGGCGACGGTGACCGGATCGGCTGACATACCGGCCACCGAACCCGGGCCCGAGGGCACCTGCTCGGCGTAGGCGGCGCAGCCCGACCCGATGAGGTTGGCGGCCGGATCGGCGGCGGCGCTCGTCGGCGAGGACGAGCTGCCGGTCGCGGATTCGACGGCCGACGAGGCGGCGCTGGTTGCCGACGACGCGGTGCTGGCGGCTTCCTCACTGGAGCACGCTGCTGCTCCGAAGATGGCCACGGCGGCCAGGCTCGCGGCGGTGACGGTCTTGCGCTTGACGGTGATCATCACGTGTTCCCTTCGGTTGGGCGGGCGTCGGTGCCCGTCCTTGACTGACGGGGGTTATTCACCGCTGTTCGCTTTTCGGATCGGTCGGGGGGCTTCCCGTCACACTTGCGTCACAGTCGCCTCACAGGTTCGGGTCCGGTTCCCGGCACGGCACAATGAACCCGTGACGCGACGCGTTCTGATCCTCGGCAGCACCGGATCGATCGGTACCCAGGCCCTCGACGTGATCGCCGCCAACCCCGATCAGTTCGAGGTCGTCGGGCTGGCTGCCGGCGGCGGCAACGTCGACCTGCTCGCCGAGCAGCGGGCGCGCACGGGCGTCACCAACATCGCCGTCGCTGACCCCGCTGCGGCCGACAAGCTCGGTGATGTCACCTTCTCGGGACCGGATGCCGTGACCCGCCTGGTGCGCGAGACCGAGGCCGACGTCGTGCTCAACGCGCTCGTCGGCGCCCTGGGATTGCAGCCGACGCTGGCGGCCCTGGACACCGGCGCCCGGTTGGCGCTGGCCAACAAGGAATCGCTGGTCGCCGGCGGGCCGCTTGTCGTCAAGGCCGCCGCTCCCGGGCAGATCGTGCCGGTCGACTCCGAGCATTCGGCGCTCGCGCAGTGCCTGCGCGGGGGCACCCCCGACGAAGTGGCGGCACTGGTGCTCACGGCGTCGGGCGGCCCGTTCCGCGGCTGGTCCGCCGATCAGCTCGAGGCGGTCACCCCGGAGCAGGCGGGGGCACACCCGACCTGGTCGATGGGTCCGATGAACACGCTGAACTCGGCGTCGCTGGTGAACAAGGGCCTCGAGCTCATCGAGACCCACCTGCTGTTCGGCGTCGCCTACGACCGCATCCAGGTGGTCGTCCACCCGCAGTCGATCGTGCACTCGATGGTCACGTTCACCGACGGCTCGACGCTGGCCCAGGCCAGCCCGCCGGACATGAAGTTGCCGATCGCCCTGGCGCTGGGCTGGCCGTCCCGGGTCGCCGGCGCCGCCGCTGCCTGCGACTTCACCACGGCGTCGACCTGGGAGTTCGAGCCGCTCGACGACGAGGTGTTCCCCGCGGTGGCCCTGGCCCGTGATGCCGGCCGGCGGGGCGGTTGTCTGACCGCGGTCTACAACGCCGCCAACGAAGAGTCGGCTGCGGCCTTCCTCGACGGCACGATCAGCTTCCCCTCGATCGTGCGCACCATCGATCACGTGCTGCGCGCTGCCGACCAGTGGGCCGCCGAACCAGCTACCGTGGACGATGTGCTCGACGCGCAGGACTGGGCGCGGATGCGCGCCCGACGCGCCATCGAGCACGATTTCGCAGGTACCAGCTAGGAGTAGGCGCAGACAGGGATGTTCAGACGATGATGTTCACGGTCGGCATCGTGCTCTTCGCACTGGCCATCCTGCTCTCGGTGGCTCTGCACGAATGCGGACACATGTGGGTCGCGCGTGCCACGGGCATGAAGGTGCGCCGGTACTTTGTCGGCTTCGGTCCGACGCTGTGGTCCACCAGACGACCCAACCGGCTCGGCTCGACCGAGTACGGCGTCAAGGCCGTCCCGCTGGGGGGCTTCTGCGACATCGCAGGCATGACCTCGGTCGAGGAACTCGACCCCGAGGACCGCCCGTACGCGATGTACCGGCAGAAGACGTGGAAGCGCGTCGCGGTACTCGCGGCCGGCCCGGGGATGAACTTCGTGATCGGCCTCGTGCTCATCTACGCGATCGCCGTCATCTGGGGGCTGCCGAACCTGCACCAGCCCACCAACGCGATGGTGGGGCAGACGTCGTGCGTCAAAGACGAAGTGACGCAAGGCAACCTGGGGGAGTGCGTGGCGGCCAGCCCTGCCGCGGCCGCAGGCATCCAGGCCGGGGACGTCATCGTCGCAGTCGGGGGCACCCCGGTGGCCAACTTCGACGAGATGTCCACCGCCGTACGCAAACTCAACGGTCCGACCGAGCTCACCGTGCAGCGTGACGAGAACGGGCAGACCCGTGAGTTCGTCACGACGGTCAACGTCACGCCCAGCCAGCGCTACATCAAGGGCGGTGCGCAGGACGGGGCCGAGCCGACACCGACGCAGGTCGGCACGATCGGGGTAGCCGCAGCCAGTTTCGGTCCCACCCAGTACAACCCGCTCTCCGCGGTCCCGGCGACCTTCGCCTTCACCGGCGATCTGGCCGTCGAGCTGGGCAAGTCACTGGCCAAGATCCCGACCAAGGTCGGGGCCCTGGTCCAGTCGATCGGCGGTGGCGAACGTGACCCGGAGACCCCGATCAGTGTGGTGGGCGCCAGCATCATCGGCGGTGACACCGTCGAGGCCGGGCTGTGGGTGGCGTTCTGGTTCTTCCTGGCCCAGCTCAACTTCGTGCTCGGCGCGGTGAACCTGGTGCCGCTGCTGCCCTTCGACGGCGGCCACATCGCTATCGCGCTGTACGAGAAGTTGCGCAATCTGTTCCGGACGGCGCGCGGCAAAGTGGCCGCCGCGCCGGTGAATTACCTCAAGCTGATGCCGGCCACCTACGTGGTGCTGGTGTTGGTGGTCGGCTACATGCTGCTGACCGTGACCGCCGACCTGGTCAACCCGATCAGGTTGTTCCAATAGGAAAGCTCTGATGACCTCTATCGGTTTAGGAATGCCGGCCGCGCCGGCGCCGGTTCTGGCTCCGCGCCGCACAACCCGTCAGCTCAAGGTCGGCGACGTCGGCGTGGGCAGCGACTCGCCGATCTCGGTGCAGTCGATGTGCACCACCAAGACCCACGACATCAACGCCACGCTTCAGCAGATCGCTGAGCTGACCGCGTCCGGATGCGACATCGTCCGCGTCGCCTGTCCCCGTCAGGAGGACGCCGACGCGTTGCCGATCATCGCCAAGAAAGCCAACATCCCGGTGATCGCGGACATCCACTTCCAGCCGAAGTACATCTTCGCCGCGATCGACGCCGGATGCGCCGCGGTCCGGGTGAATCCCGGCAACATCAAAGAGTTCGACGGCCGGGTCAAGGAGGTCGCCAAGGCGGCCGGCGCCGCGGGCATCCCGATCCGGATCGGCGTCAACGCCGGTTCGCTGGACAAGCGGATGCTGGAGAAGTACGGCAAGGCCACCCCGGAGGCGCTGGTCGAATCCGCGCTGTGGGAAGCCTCGCTGTTCGAGGAGCACGGCTTCGGCGACATCAAGATCAGCGTCAAGCACAACGATCCGGTGATCATGGTCGAGGCGTACGAACAGCTGGCCGCACAGTGCGACTATCCGCTGCACCTCGGCGTCACCGAGGCGGGCCCCGCCTTCCAGGGCACGATCAAGTCGGCCGTGGCCTTCGGCGCACTGCTGTCGCGCGGCATCGGCGACACCATCCGGGTGTCCCTGTCCGCGCCACCGGCCGAAGAGGTCAAGGTCGGCACTCAGATCCTGGAGTCGCTGAACCTGCGGCCCCGCGGTCTGGAGATCGTGTCGTGCCCGTCGTGCGGGCGCGCCCAGGTCGACGTCTACACGCTGGCGAACGAGGTGACCGCGGGACTGGAAGGCATGGACGTGCCGCTGCGGGTCGCGGTGATGGGGTGTGTGGTCAACGGGCCGGGCGAGGCGCGTGAGGCCGACCTGGGTGTGGCATCCGGCAACGGCAAGGGCCAGATCTTCGTCAAGGGTGAGGTGATCAAGACCGTGCCCGAGGCGCAGATCGTCGAGACACTGATCGAAGAGGCCATGCGGTTGGCCGCCGAGATGGGGGACACGGCCCAAGGATCCGAGGATGCCAGCGGTTCGCCGATTGTGACCGTAAGCTGAACGCACGGTCCTGTTAGGGCTGCACAAGGGTCGTCGCAGAAAGAGTCCAGATGTCGGCTCCTCCGCTTTTTCGCCTCGTTGACGAGCGAAGGGTGTCGGTGGTGCGCGACATCCGTGACATGACTGCCGTCCGGCAGGTCCTCGACGACGATCCGGTCGCCTCCTGCATGGTGGCGTCGCGGGTCGCCGAGCACGGCATCGAACCGTCGGCCATCGGTGGCGAGCTGTGGACGCGCCGGCGGGCCAGCGAATCTCTTTGCTACGCCGGTGCCAACCTGATCCCGCTGCGCGGGGCGGCGGGTGATCTGAATGCGTTCGCGGACAAGGCGATGAGCACCTCACGGAGGTGCTCGTCACTGGTCGGGCGCGCAGAGCTGGTGCTGCCGATGTGGCAGCGGCTCGAGCCGGTCTGGGGTCCGGCTCGTGACGTTCGCGCTCACCAGCCGTTGATGGCGCTGGGCACCGCACCCTCGTGCGCGGTGGATCCGGCCGTCCGGCAGGTGCGGATGGACGAGCTCGACGCGTACCTGGTCGCCGCGATCGACATGTTCATCGGCGAGGTCGGCATCGATCCGCGCATCGGCGATGGCGGCCGCGGGTATCGCCGCCGGGTCGCCGGACTGATCGCCGCCGGGCGGGCGTGGGCCCGCTTCGACCGCGGACAGGTGGTGTACAAAGCCGAGGTGGGTTCTCAGTCACCGGCTGTCGGCCAGATACAGGGCGTGTGGGTGCACCCGGACCTGCGCGGCCGCGGCATCGGCACCGGGGGTACGGCGACCGTCGCCGCTGCCGTCGTGGCGAGCGGGCGTATCGCGAGCCTGTACGTGAACAGCTTCAACACGGTCGCGCGCGCCACCTACGCGCGCATCGGCTTCACCGAGGTCGCCTCCTTCGCCACGGTGTTGCTGGACTGGTGACCGATCAGGACGCGGCGCAGCGCACGATCGTCGCCGACGCAATGGTGCGCGCGTTGGAGCGCCGCCACGACGTGCTCGACGCGGTGGTGGCCTCCGAGGACTACGACGCCGCGATCGAAGCGCTGTCCGATCTGCTCGACACCACCTCCGAGGCGGCCGAGGCGGTGCTGCGGTTGTCGTTCGATCGGCTGACCCGGGTGTCGCGGCGCCGCATCGCCGCGGAGTTGGACAGTCTGACCAGTCAGCAGTCGGTGCGTGCACCGGCTGAGCAGACGCCGGGCTCGGCGCGCCGGCTGCGGCTGCGGCCGTTCTGCGCGGATCTCGATCAGGACATCTTCGCCGCCAGGACCGACGACGTCCGCGCAGCCGGGGACGGTACCGACGCGCCTCCGCGCGATCTGGCCGACGAGATCCGCGACGCGGTGAGCAGGGTCGCGGCCGAGGAGGCGGCCTGGTTGGTCGCCGAGGTCGGCAGCACCACATCGGGCACCGTCAAGGTCGGCATGGTGTTCGGCGAGTTGTCCGGCGGCGAGGTCGACGTGCGGATCTGGGTTCACCCCGACCACCGCAAGCAGGGGTACGGCACCGCGGCGCTGCGGACGTCGCGCTCGGAGATGGCGGCCTACTTCCCGGCCGCGCCCCTCGTGGTGCGGGCCCCGGCCGCCGGCGCCTGATCTTTCCCCGTCGAGATCGACGAAACCGTCGATTTCTCTCGCACTTTTGCGCCCAAACGTCGGTTTGGGCGGTTGTGACGCGGTGCGCCTGCGGCGATATCGGATCGTTACTTCATAACATCAGTCCCAATGGTCACAAGAGTCTCTTCCGCATCACTAGGGGCGCGCTGGGCGGCAATCGTCAGCGTCGTCGTCCTGGCCCTGACGCTCGGCGCTTGCACCCCGCGGCCCGACGGACCCGAACCCACCGCCGAAGCGTTCTTCGACGCGCTCGCCACCGGCGACACCAGCGCCGCGGCCGCGCTGGCCGACCGGCCCGACGCGGCCCGCGAGGCGCTCAACGAGGCGTGGGCCGGCCTGCAGGCCAAGGCCCTCGACGCGCAGATCCTCAGCGCCAAATACGCCGAGGACACCGGCAGCATCGCCTACCGCTACACCTGGCACCTGCCCAAGGACCGGAGCTGGACCTACGACGGCCAGCTCAACATGATCCGTGAAGAGGGTCGCTGGCAGGTGCGGTGGACAGCCACCGGGCTGCATCCGCGCCTCGGCGAGAACCAGACGCTCGCCCTGCGCGCGGATGCGCCGCCGCGGGCCTCGGTCAACGAACGCAGCGGCACCACGGTGCTGGTCCCGGGCTACCGCTACGGGTTCGCTCTCGACGCCAAGGCCGCGGGCGAGCAGCTGATGCCGACGGCACGTGCGGTCGCCGACGCGCTGCGTCCATTCGACAACACCCTCGATCCTCAGCGGCTCGCCGAGCAGGCCAGCTCGACGGCCGGACCACTGAACCTGGTGACGCTGCGTCAGGCGGACCGCGACGCCGTCGCCGGGGCGATCGGCACCCTGCCCGGAGTCGTGATCACTCCGCAGCCCGAGATGGTGCCCACCGATGAACATTTCGCGCCTGCCCTGATCGACGAAGTGAAGAAGACGGTCTCCGACGAACTCGACGGAGCGCCGGGCTGGCGAGTGGTCACGGTCAACCAGAACGGGGTGGACGTCGACGTCCTCAACGAGGTGCCGGGGACACCCGCTCCGTCGATCAACATCAGCCTGGACCGGGCCGTGCAGAACGCGGCGCAGAACGCGGTGGACTTCACCGGCAAGCAGGCCATGATCGTGGTCATCAAGCCGTCGACGGGCGAGATCCTCGCCGTCGCCCAGAACGGCGCCGCCGACCGCGAGGGCCCGCTCGCGACGATGGGTCTCTACCCGCCGGGGTCGACGTTCAAGATCGTCACCGCGGGCGCGGCGATCGAGCGGGACATGGCCACCCCCAACACGCTGCTCGGGTGCCCCGGTCACCTCGACATCGGGCACCGCACCGTCCCCAACTACGGCGGCTTCGACCTGGGCACCGTCCCGATGTCGCGGGCATTCGCGAGCTCCTGCAACACCACGTTCGCCGAGCTGGCCAGCCGTATGCCGCCGCGCGGGCTCACCCAGGCCGCCTCGCAGTACGGCATAGGCCCGGATTACAAGATCGCCGGGCTGTCCACCGTCAGCGGCTCCGTGCCCCCCACGGTCAATCTCACCGAGCGCACCGAGGACGGCTTCGGCCAGGGCAAGGTGCTGGTCAGCCCGTTCGGCATGGCGCTGGCGGCCGCGACCGTCGCGGCCGGGCACACTCCGGTGCCGCGGTTGATCGCCGGCCGCGAGACCGAGATCAGCGGCGACCGCCAGCAGATCCCCGTGGGCGTGGTCGACAACCTGCGGCCGATGATGCGGCTCGTCGTCACCAACGGCACCGCGAAGGACCTGCAGGGCGCGGGCGACGTCCGTGGCAAGACCGGCGAGGCCGAGTTCGCCGGCGGCTCGCACTCCTGGTTCACCGGGTATCGGGGCGACATGGCGTTCTCGGCGCTGATCGTCGGCGGTGGGAGTTCGGAGTACGCGGTGCGCATGCTCAAGGGCATGCTCGACTCGTTGCCGCCCGACTACCAGGCCTGACGGCAGCGCTGCAGACGCGGCCCGGCGGTACGGTGGATCCGTCATGACCGATATCGAGATGCGGATCTCCGACGCCGACCGCAACGGCACCCTGCGCCGACTGCACAACGCTGTCGCGCTCGGCCTGCTCGACATCGACGAGTTCGAAGAGCGCTCGGCGATGGTGTCGCGGGCCCGGTTGCCGTCCGACCTCGATGCCCTCGTCGGTGATCTGCCCGGCCCGGGGGCGATCGTGGCCTCGGCTGCCGACCGCGTGGAGCTGCGCGGGGTGTTCGGCTCGCTGAGGCGGCAGGGCGAGTGGGTCGTGCCGACCCGGCTGGCGCTGTACCGGCGGATGGGCTCGGTGGAGCTCGACCTCACCAGAGCGCGGTTCGCCGGACCGATCGTCATCATCGAGCTCGACATGAAGTTCGGCGGTCTCGATCTGCGCCTGCCCGACGGCGCCAGCGCTTCCATCGACGACGTGGAGGTCAACGTCGGCAGCGCCACCGACCACCGCAAAGAAGCTCCCGCGGAGGGCAATCCGCACGTGGTGCTGACCGGCAAGGTGGTGTGCGGCTCGGTCGACATCCGCGGGCCGCAGAAGTCCTGGCGGGTCGGCCTGCCCCGGCGCGGCCACTGATCAGCAGACGTGGGGGGATCTCCCGGCGTCTAGCATTGACCCATGTCTGTTCGGACCGCCCTGCGTCCCGGTACCGTGTCGCCGACGCTTCCGGTGCCCGCCTCTGTGCCCCGTCCCGAGTACGTGTGGAAGCCCACGGCGAAAGAGGGCACCGAACCATGGGTGCAGACGCCCGAGGTGATCGAGAAGATGCGGGTGGCCGGCCGGATCGCCGCCGGTGCGCTCGCGGCCGCCGGTGAGGCCGTCGCGCCGGGGGTGACCACCGATCAGCTGGACCGGGTCGCCCACGAGTACATGGTCGACCACGGCGCCTATCCCTCGACGCTGGGTTACAAGGGCTATCCGAAGTCGTGCTGCACGTCGCTCAACGAGGTCATCTGCCACGGCATCCCGGATTCGACGGTGATCGAGGACGGCGACATCGTCAACATCGACGTCACCGCCTACATCGACGGGGTGCACGGCGACACGAACGCGACGTTCCTGGCCGGTGACGTCTCCGAGGAGCACCGCCTGCTGGTCGAGCGCACGCACGAGGCGACCATGCGTGCGATCAAGGCCGTCAAACCCGGTCGCGCCCTGTCGGTGGTCGGGCGGGTCATCGAGGCCTACGCGAATCGATTCGGCTACAACGTCGTTCGAGATTTCACCGGGCACGGCATCGGTACCACCTTCCACAACGGCCTCGTGGTGCTGCACTACGACCAACCGTCGGTGCAGACCGTGCTCGAGCCGGGCATGACGTTCACCATCGAACCGATGATGAACCTGGGCAGCCTGGACTACGAGATCTGGGACGACGACTGGACCGTGGCGACCACGGACAAGAAGTGGACCGCGCAGTTCGAGCACACCCTGGTGGTCACCGAGTCCGGCGCGGAGATCCTCACGCAGCTCTGAGCCGTCGGTAGCCTGATGCCATGATCAGGCGCGCCGCCCTCGCGACCGCTGTCGCGGTGCTCATCGGCGGCTGCGCACCGACGGTGTCCGGAACGGCGACGTGGCCGGGCGCGCGGCTGGACCGGGCCCTGCTCACGGCGGCCGATTTCCCGCCCGGCGTGCGCTACCAGCGGATCGAGAAGGAACCGGGCACCGCGGACGGGGCAGGCGGCCCGCCGCCGATGTTGTCCAAGCCGGAGGGGTGCACCGACGGTCTGACGAAAGACATCGCCGCCACCGCCCAGCGTGGGCCCGGGAGCGCCGCCGAGTACGTGGCGGCCTACAACGGAGCGCGCATGGTCATCACGGTGCTGACGTGGCCGCTGGATCTCGGCCGGCTGGCCGCCACCGCCGAGCGCTGCGCCTCGTTCGAGACGTTCTTCGCTCCCAGCGACCCCGGTATTCCGATGACCACCACCCGGCTGCAGACCGACCGCGCCGACGCGCTGGTCTACGAGCAGACCATGCACCTCTCCGGCGCCGACAGCACGGTCTACTTCTCCTTCGAGAACATCGGTGCCACAGCGGTTTTCGGTATCGCATTCCCGACCCGCGATCCGTCGATCCCGGTGGCGGGCACGCTGCCGCAGACCTTCCTGGACACGGTCGCGCGGCAGGCCGAACGCGCTGCGGCGGCATGACGCCTACGCAACCGTAGGAATCCGGCCCGCCGAATCGGCTGTGGACGGTAGCGTGGCGCAATGCCCGCTCCCATGATCACCGTCGACGGCGTCGGGGTGCCCGTCGAGGTCACCGGTCCCGAGAACGGTTCGGTCGTGGTGTTGCTCGGAGCCGCCCAGAAAGCACCTGCCGCCTACGAGGCCATCTGCCAGCGACTGCACACCGCGTCGCTGCGCACGGTCGTCATCGGGCCCGATCCGCGGCTCACCGCGAAGTCGGTGATCGACATCCTCGACAAACTCGACGTGCGCTGGGCCCTGCTGGTGGGGGACCGCCTCGGCGGTGAGCTGGCCTGGGAGTTGGCGGCGACGCGGCTGGATCGTTTCATCGGGCTCGTCGTCATCGATCGCGGGCACCCGCGGGTGCCCGATCTGGCGGGCGCAGTGCGTGACGATTCCTGCCCGCCGGTCGAACTCAACACCACCGCGCTGGTGAGCACCCCTGCGTCGCGCGCGGTGGCGAAGGCGAGCCAGCGGTTCGTCTACGGCGAGTACCGCATCGTTGACCTGCTGGGCCGGCGGCAGGCCGCCGACTCGACGGCCCAGCTCGCGGCTGAGATCGTGATGCGCACCAGCACCTGGTGACGCGCCAGCCCCGCCGGGTCGGTGCGGGTCACCGCGCGGTGTAGCCCCCGTCCACGGCGATCGTGGTCCCCGTCACGTATTCGGCGTCGTCCGAGGCGAGGTAAGCCACGGCGGCCGCCACATCCTGCGGAGTTGCCAAGCGTCGCAACGGGATATCGGCCAACACCTCGGCCTCGGTGCTCTCCCCGCCTGGAATGCGGGCGAGCCATTCGTCGTAGAGGGGAGTGCGCGTCATCCCCGGCGCGACATCGTTGACGCGAATTCCACGCGGAGCGAGTTCGATCGCCACCGAGCGCGTCAGTGCGTGAATCGCCCCCTTGGACGCCGCATAGATGCCCATCGTCGGCACGCCTACCGTGGCCAGCCGCGAGGTCACGTTGACCATCGCCCCGCCGGTGCGCATGACGCGTGCCGCGCTCTGCATCATCGCGACGGTCGAGAAGGTGTTGATCTCGAACACCTGCCGGACAGAGTCCATGGAGCTGGTCGCGAAGTCACCGGTGTGGTCGAGGCCCGCGTTGTTGACGAGCACGTCCAGCGCGCCGAAAGACTCCAGACACGCCCCTGCGAGCCGGTCGGCGGTACCAGGATCGGTGAGGTCGGCGGCAATGAACACTGTTCTCTCACCCAAGGATTCGACGAGCTCGCGTCCACGATCGTGGTCTCGGCCGGTGGCCAGGACCCGAGCGCCCTCGGCATGCAGCCGGTGCGCGATCGCCAGCCCGATGCCCGACGTCGCTCCGGTGACCAGTGCAGCCCTGCCGTCGAACCTGCCCGGCGCCTGCGCGGCCGTCACGGAAGCTTCTTGGCGATCTCCTGCGCTGCCGCGATCACCTGGGCGCCGGCATGCTCGAGGCTCTCAGGGGTCAACCGGTGCGTCAGGAAGCTGATGCTGAGCGCATAGCGGGACGGGCCGCCGTCGGAGGTCGGGATCGCCGCGGCCACGCACGTCAGTTCCTCCGCGGCCTCCTCCCGGTCGACCGCGAACCCCACCGTGCGGATCTCCTTGATCTCCGCGTCCATCTTCTTCATGGTCGTGATGGTGTGGGGCGTGAGCTCCGGAAGGCCTGCGGAGGCGACGATGTCGCGCCAGACACTGTCGGGCATGGTGGCCAGGAGAGCTTTCCCCAGCGCGGAGGCGTGCCAGGGATCGGACTGCCCGACATCGCTGACCTTCTTGACCGCGCGGCGACCCTCGACGACCTCGAGGATGACCACGCTGCGCTCCTTGTGCGCTGCGAAATTCACGGTCTCGTTGAACTCGTGCATCAACCGCTCCATGGTCGGCAGGACCGCGTCGGAGGGCACCTGGCCGGAGAATGCGCGCTGGCCGAGTCGGAACACCTCCCAGCCGAGCCGGTACTGGGTCGTGTTGAAACGCTCGATGTAACCCAGCGCCGCGAGGCTGTTCAGATACCGCAGCACCGTGGCCTCGTTGAGCTCGGTTCGACGCGAAATCTCGGTCAGATTACCGACATTCGCATCGGCGACCGCGCTGAGCACCCGGGCCGTGCGTTCGACGCCGATCAGGGTCGAGCTCTTCTCCGGACGTTCTTCGGTTTTCACCCAGTGAAGGTTACCAGCACAGAGTGCTGGGCCGGCCTGGGGCGCGTCCTGTTGACGAGGCGGTGGACCTGAGTTAGATTTCATTCAGCGCATAGATACTTCACTGAGTGAAAATAGCGCAATCACTGATCCCGAAGGAGATGCAATGCCCACCGCAGCCGACAGCCGCTCATCGAGGGTCGACGGGGCCGCCATCCTGGCGTCTCAAGGCCTTCTGTCGGCCGATGACTACTCGCTAGCCACGTCGACCAAGTCGTTCGACGACGGCGGGCAGTACCGTCTCGAAATCTCTGGCGTGGAACGTCTTTCGACGCTTGAGGTGATGCTGGACGAGGCCGCGAAGCAGGACGTCTTCATCCACCGCGTGATCGCCTTCGGTGGCGGCACCACGCTGCTGAACACCAGTGAACTCAGCGATGTGGCGGCGTTGGCCGCCGAGAATCACATCGAATTGATCGCCGTTCCCGGGCCGCGTACCGGGTGGGATCTCGGCCGCCAGGCGCTGAGCACCGAAGGGACGGCCGGTGGCCGCCGCGTCCGTGGTCTGGACAACGTGCGCTACTTGCTCGACGACTACTTGCGGATCTTCTCCACCGGCATCCGCGGCGTCCTGGTGTGGGACGAAGGAGTCCTCGACATCCTCAACAAGGCGCGCGACGCCGGGCACATCCCGGCGGACGCCACGTTCAAGATCTCGGTCTACGCGGGACACGCCAATCCCGCCTCGATCCGGATCCTCCAGGATCTCGGCGCAGACAGCGTGAACCCGGTGGGAGACCTGAGCCGCCCGATGCTCGCCGCCATCCGCCACGCGGTCGATGTGCCGCTGGACGTGTGGGCCGAGACGTTCGAATCGTTCGGCGGGATGAATCGGCTGTGGGAAGCCGGTGACATCGCCCGCGTCGCGGGTCCGGTCTACTTCAAGATCGAGCCGGGCGAATCCGAAGCCGTCATGTACAACGGCTGGGTGCGGCCCGAGTTCCACGAGGAGCTCATCCGCCACAAGGTCCGCCACGCTGCGATTCTCAACGAGCTCGCCCGCTCAAGCAGCCCCGACGTGGTCGTGTCCCCGCGGCCCCGTGCGGCCAGCCCTGCACTCGCCAACTGACACCGACGGCGACCAGTCACCATGAGATACCACGCCGCCGTGATCGGCTCCGGCAACATCGGCACCGACCTGATGCTCAAGTTGCGGAGATCGGCCGTGCTGGACATCACCGCGATGGTCGGCATCGACCCGGACAGTGACGGGCTGGCACGCGCGGCCGCCCTCGGTGTGCCGGTCACGGCGGATGGGGTGAGCGGTCTACTGGCCATGCCCGCCTTCGTCGACGTCGACGTCGTCTTCGACGCCACCAGTGCAGCGGCCCACCGCCACAACGACGCTGCGCTGCGCGGCACGGGTCGCCTGATGGTGGACCTCACCCCGGCGGCTATCGGCCCCTTCGTGGTACCCGCGGTGAACATGGCCGAGCTGACCGGGCAGCGCAACCTCAACATGGTGACCTGTGGTGGGCAGGCGACAGTTCCGATCGTCGCCGCGCTCTCGTCGGTGACCAGGGTGCACTACGCAGAGATCGTGGCCTCGATCTCCTCGCGGTCGGCGGGCCCGGGCACGCGCGCCAACATCGACGAGTTCACGCAGACCACCGCGCGGGCGATCGAGACGGTCGGCGGCGCGGCACGCGGAAAGGCGATCATCATCCTCAATCCCGCGGACCCGCCGATGATCATGCGTGACACCGTCAGCGCGTTGGTCTCGGCTGTCGACGAGACGGTGGTCGCCGGCGCGGTGGCAGACATGGTCGACGCGGTGGCTGAATACGTTCCCGGTTACCGGCTGCGTCAGGAGGTGCGGTATTCGGCTGTGGCGCAGCATGATCGGCGCCGACGGTTCGTCGACACGGCGGTCGACGTGGCCCAGGTGACGGTGTTCCTCGAGGTGGAGGGTGCCGGTGACTATCTGCCTGCCTTCGCGGGCAATCTCGACATCATGACCGCCGCCGCGGTTCGGGTGGCCGAGCAGGCGGTCATGGCGGGGCAGTCCGAAAGGGTTGCACGGTGACGACCGGCGGAACCACCGAGATCTACGTCCAGGACGTGACGTTGCGCGACGGCATGCACGCCGTCGGTCATTCGCTGAGCCTGTCCGACACCCGGCGCATCGCCCGCGCACTGGATCAGGCCGGTGTGGCCGCCATCGAGATCGCGCACGGCGACGGCCTGGCCGGCGGCAGCCTCACCTACGGGGCCGGGGCGCACGAGGACCGCGAGTGGATCGCGGCGGCCGCCAACGTCATCCGCAGCGCGCGGCTCACCACGCTGCTCATCCCCGGTATCGGCACGCTCGACGATCTGCGCGCTGCCGTCGACGTCGGAGTCACCTCGGTGCGGATCGCCACCCACTGCACCGAAGCCGACATCGCGCGCCAGCACATCTCCACCGCGCGCAGCCTGGGCCTCGACGTGGCGGGGTTCTTGATGATGGCGCACATGACCGATCCCGATCATCTTGCGGCGCAGGCCAAGATCATGGAGGAGGCCGGAGCGCTGTGCGTCTACGTCACCGACTCCGGTGGCCGACTCACGATGACCGAGATGCGCGACCGGGTTCGGGCGTACCGCGATGTGCTCGCGCCGACGACGACGATCGGCGTGCACGCTCATCACAACCTGGCGCTCGGTGTCGCCAATTCCGTTGTCGCCGTAGACGAAGGCGTGCACCGCGTGGATGCGTCCCTGACCGGTTTGGGAGCCGGTGCCGGGAACTGCCCGCTCGAAGTGTTCGTCGCGGTCGCCGAGCTCAACGGGTGGACGCACGGCTGCGACCTGTACTCGCTGATGGATGCCGCCGAGGATCTGGTGCGACCGCTGCAGAAGCGGCCCGTGCGGGTGGACCGGGAAACCCTCACCCTGGGGTATGCCGGGGTGTACTCGAGCTTTCTGCTGCATGCAGAGCGCGTCGCGGCCGAGGTCGGCATCGAGACGCGGGAGCTGCTCGTCGAAGCCGGCCGCCGTTCGATGGTGGGCGGTCAAGAAGACCTGCTCATCGATCTCGCACTGGATCTGAGGGGGTGAACAGTGATCTTCCGATGCGTTCGACCGTTCTCGGTTCGGCGCCTGGACACGTCGTGCCCTCTTCAGACATCGTGAATCACGAGAGACGGAACACCATGGAAAAACTTCCCACACTCACTCCACCCCCGCGGCGGCTCGGCTTGCGCCGGCCCGCCAACTCGGCAGCCGCCCACGCGGCCGGCAACCGACGCCTCAACCACGGGCTCAAGCAGAACAGCCTCGGGGTGCCGAGCATCTTCTTCTACATCATCGCCGCCGCATCGCCGCTGACTGTCGTCGTCGCGCTCTACCCGATCATCATCGGGGCAGGCAACGGGGTCGGCATGCCCGGTGCGTTCGTGATCGCGGCAATCGTGCTGATGATCTTCGCTGTCGGATACGTGGCGATGAGCCGTCACGTCACCAATGCCGGGGCGTTCTATGCCTACGTCACGCTGGGTTTGGGCCGGATCACCGGGCTGGGTTCGGCGTCGCTGGCCATCTTCGCCTACAACGCCATCCAGGCCGGCCTGTACGGGGGTTTCGGATACTACGCGAGTGAGCTGCTCAATCCTCTTTTGGGCGTGGCGATCCCATGGTGGATGTACGCGTTCGTGGGACTGCTCGCGTGTCTCGGACTGGGAGTGCAAGGGGTGCACTCCGGCGCCAAGGTGCTCGGCGTGTTCATGACCCTCGAGGTCACGATGATCACCGTGCTGAGCGTGTTCAGCCTGTTCGGCGGCAACGAGCCGGTCTCGCAGTTCTCCTTGGAGCCGTTCGCGCCCAGCGTCGTGTTCGGCGGCGCGCTCGGGGTGGCGTTGATGTTCGCCCACGCCTCGTTCATCGGCTTCGAGGGGTCGGCCATCTACGGCGAGGAGGCGCGCGACCCCGCGCGCACGATTCCCCGGGCCACCTATCTGTCGATCGCGTTCATGGGCACCCTCTACGCGATCTCCGGCTGGCTCATCATGAATGCGCTGGGCCTGGACAAGGTGGTCTCGATCGCCACGGACACCGGCGGCAACTTCATCTTCGCGGCCAGCGACACCATCATCGGCCACAACATCTCGGTGCTGTTCCAGGTCCTCATCGTCACCGCGACGTTCGCGGCGATCGTGACCTTCCACAACAACGTCTCGCGATACCTGTTCTCGCTGGGCCGCCAGGGCCTGGTGTGGAAGCCTCTGGGCTGGACGCTGCCGCGCCGTCAGACGCCGTGGGTCGCGTCGATCGTCCAGAGCGTGATGGTCGGCATCGTCATCATCGCGTTCGCCGTCGCCGGCCTCGACCCGTTCGCCACCCTGTTCACCTGGGCCACGGGCATCGGCACCATCGGAGTGATCTTCTCCCAGCTCGTCGCCGGCGTGGCGATCTTCGTGTTCTTCCGGAGATCCGATGTCGACAAGCGGCGGTGGAACACCGTGATCGCGCCGATCCTGGCGGTCATCGGGCTGAGTGCTTTCTTCGTCTTGACGTTGAACAGCCTCGACATCCTGCTGGGTGTGCAGGGCGTGGTGGCGGCGGTCATGGTCTCGCTGGTGTTTGTCGCGCTGTTCGCCGGGATGGCCTACGGCGCCTACCTGCGGTTCGTCGCACCGGAGAAATACGAGCTCGTCGGAAAAGCGCTCAACGAACGTGAATTGGACGAACCCGCCCCTGAGGCGATGTAGGTCGATCTTCGAAGAAGGCGCGCGCGGCTGGGCATTGATAGGTACGTTTGTCCTTATCGATACGTACGGCTGTTCTTTACGGAAGGGCGAGCAGATGGCTCCCGGTACCCGGCGCGCGCGCCGACACGACCCCGACAGAAAGGAACGCATCGTGGAGGCGGCGTTGGCAGTCCTGGCCCGTGACGGGGTCGCCGGTATCACCCACCGTGCCATCGGCGAGGCCGCCGACGTCCCGCTCGGCTCCATCACCTACCACTTCGCCACCCTCGACGACATCGTCAACCAGGCCTTTTCGGTACACGTCGAGAAGCTCGCGACGCGCTTCGAAGATCGACTCGCCTCATGTGATGCGGGCGACGACCTCATCGAGTGCATCGTCTCGGCAGTCACCGACGACCTGGCCGCCAATCCGAACGAACTCGCGGTCACCTACGAGCTCTACGGCGACGCGGTGCGACGGTCCGACAACAAACGCATCACCCAGCGATGGATGGAGCGTGCAGAAGACGCCCTGTCCCAGCACTACGACCGGGCCACCGCACGGCTGCTCGACGTGGTCATCGAAGGCGTGATGGTGCACATGTCCATCGCCGCTCAGCCGATGTCCAAGGACGCGGTGCGTTCCCTGCTGACCACAGCCGCCAACGCCGGCGCCGCTGACAACTGAATCCTTTGTTCGCTTCCCGAGAATTGGAGTACGACATGACTTTTCACAACACGATGTTCATCGACGGAGAGTGGGCCCCGTCGTCGAGCGGCGCGGTCGATCAGGTGCCCGCACCCGCCACCGGCGAGGCGTTCGCCGAGATCGCCCACGGAACCGTCGACGACGTCGACCGCGCAGTGGCCGCCGCCCACGCGGCGTTCGGAAACTGGGCACGTACGCCGGCAGGCGAACGTGCCAGAGCCTTCCTCAAGCTCGCCGACCGCATCGAAGAAGACGCCCGCACACTCGCCGAGATCGAGTCGCGCAATGTCGGCAAGCCGATCGGGTTGGCCTTGGAAGAAATGGAGATGATCCCTGATCACCTGCGATTCTTCGCCGGGGCCGCCCGGACGATGGAGGGCCGCGCGGCGGGGGAGTTCGTGCCGGGCAAGACCAGCATCATCCGGCGGGATCCGCTCGGCGTCGTCGGCTCGGTCGCGCCGTGGAACTACCCGCTGCTGATGGCGATCTGGAAGATCTCGCCGGCGCTGCTGACGGGGAACACGTTGGTGCTCAAACCTTCTGAGCACACGCCCTTCTCCGTGCTGCGCCTGGCCGAGCTGGCCGCCGATCTGTTCCCGGCCGGGGTGTTCAATGTCGTCACCGGGGACGGCGAGGATGTCGGCGCGCGACTGGTCGCCCACCCGCTGGTGCGGATGTCGTCACTGACCGGGTCCGTCGACACCGGCCGGGCACTGATGCGCGCCTCGGCGGACACCAACCTCAAACGGCTACACCTCGAACTCGGCGGAAAGGCGCCGGTGCTGGTGTACCCCGATGCCGACATCCCGCTGACGGTGGCCAAGATCATGGAAGGGGCGTTCTGCAACTCCGGACAGGACTGCATGGCGGCGTCGCGGGTCTACGTGCACGACTCGGTACACGATGAACTGGTCTCCGGACTCGAAAAAGCGGTAAAGGCTTTGGATCTCGGCGACATCGCCGACGAGAACACCGCGATGGGACCGGTGATCACCGCGGAGCACCGGGACCGCGTCGAGGGCTTCGTCGAGCGCGCGAAGCAGAGCGGCCACACCGAGCTGATCCAGGGCGACAACCCCGGCACCGGCTTCTACACCGCGCCCACGGTGGTCGTCGGGGCGCGCCAGGGTGACGAGATCGTGCGTAACGAGGTGTTCGGTCCGGTCACCTCGGTGACCCGGTTCGGCGACAGCGACAACGTCGTGGCCTGGGCCAACGACACCGAATACGGCCTGGCCGCTTCGGTGTTCACCCAGGACATCGGTCGAGCCATGACGGCCTCGAGCGAGCTGCAGTTCGGCACGGTGTGGGTCAACGACCACCTGCCGGTGACGCCGGAGATGCCGCACGGCGGATTCAAGCAGTCCGGTAACGGCAAGGACATGTCGGTCTACGCACTCGAGGAGTACACCGAGATCAAGCACGTGATGATCAATCGCGAAAGCGCCTGACATGGCGGTCAGCGCGATCAATATGTTCCGGCTGCGGCCCGGGGTGGCGCTGGCCGAGTTCGAGCGGTTCTCCGCCGAACTCGACCGGCCGGTCTGCCTCGCCTTCGACGTGGTGCTCTCGTTCGACGTCTTCTTCGTCGACGATCCCGGGCCCGGCGGGGCCGACGTCATCGAGGTCATGACAGTGACGTCATGGCCGGGGTGGCAACAGCTTCTCGCCCAAGCGCCCGAACTCGAACCCGTGTTGGCGCGGTTCGGCGAGCTCGTCGACCCCGACAGCGTCACCACCATTCTCACCCGTCCTTCCGCACTACCCCAGGAGATCTGACATGCCCGACAACACCGGGCCGGACTACAACGCCGTGATCATCGGCGCCGGCCACAACGGACTGGTCACCGCCAACTACCTGGCCCGCGCAGGCAAGCGCGTCCTGGTCCTCGAAGCCCGCGAGGTGGTCGGCGGTGCCTGCGTCACCGAGGAATTGATCCCGGGCTCGAAATGGTCGTCGTGCGCGTTCATCGCCGGCCTGCTGCGGCCCGAGATCATCGCCGAACTGGAACTGGCGAAGTACGGTCTGGACCTGTATCAGGGAGATGCGCTGTCGTACAGCCTGTTCCGCGATGGCACGTCCTTCACGATGTGGAAGGAGACCGACCGGACCCTTCGCGAACTCGAGAAGATCAACAAGAAGGACGCCCAGGCGTTCCTCGACTTCGGGGTGCGGCTGCAGCGGTTCGCCGGACTGGTGACGCCCTATCTGCTCCAGCCCCCACCCGAGCGCTCCGAAGTGTTCGCCGCGTTCGAGGCTGCGGGGGAGCAGACGCTGTTCGACGAGTTCACCCTGCTGTCGGTACGGGATCTGCTCGACCGCTACTTCGAGGACGAGCGACTCAAGAGCATGCTGACGTTCTTCGGGATGGTGTCCATCTTCGGCGGACCGTCGACACCCGGCACCGCCTACACCTACGGGCACCACTCGTGGGGTGAGTTCAACGGCAACTTCGGGCAGTTCGGCCTCGCGCGTGGCGGCATGGGGGCGATCAGCGAGGCGCTCGCGGCGGGGGCACGCGCTCACGGAGCGAAGATCCGGACCTCGGCTCCGGTCGACACCGTCATCGTCGAACGTGGGGTGGCCACTGGAGTGCGGTTGGCCGACGGCTCGATTGTGACCGCAGCGCAGGTGTTCTCGAACGCCGACCCGAAACGCTCGTTGCTGACGCTTCTCGAACGCGGCGTGTTGCCGGCGCGACTGGTGCGAGACGTGGAGAACATCGACACACGCGGCTCGATGGCCCGAATCCACCTGCTGATCGACGAACTGCCGCAGTATCTTCCGTTCGCCGACGCCTCCGAGGGTCCGCAGCACCACGGGCATCAACTGCTCGGTCCCAGCCGCGAGGCGTTCGAGGAAGCCTACGAGGCGCAACGGCGCGGCACCTTCCCGAGCACCTTCGTCATCGAGGCCGTCACCCAGTCGGTGACCGACGATTCGCTGGCGCCGCGGGGACTGCACACCATGACGCTCGGCATCCAGCAGCTCCCGTCGGAGCTCACCGGCACCACCTGGGCTGCGGAGAAGGAGAAGTGGGCCGACCTCGTGCTGGAGGATCTGTTCACCTATGCGCCGAACCTGCGCGAGCACATCCTGGACCGGGTGATCATCACCCCCGACGACCTCGACAACGAGTACTTGATCACCGACGGCAACATCTTCCACGGATCGATGATGCTCGACCAGTTGTTCGGTGCCCGACCGCTGCCAGAGCTCGCGAATTACCGGACACCGGTGCGCAATTACTATCTGTGCGGCTCCGGCACGCACCCCGGCGGCGGGGTGATGGGCGCCAACGGCCACAACGCCGCGAAGGTGGCGCTCGCCGACGCCGCGGGGGTTCCGGTAGCCGCGGGCCGGGCCCCGGTCAGCGCCGCCCGGGTGCCCTGGCAGCAGCGGATGGTGGGCACGTTGATGTCCACGCGACCGGGCCGCTGGGTGGGTTATCGGGCCGCGCGTCAACCCGCCCTGCGCAAGATCACCGCGTACGCCGCACGCGTCCGATGACTCTGCGCAGCGCCAAATGGTTCGCCGGGCAGAACGTCCCGGGCTTCGTCCACCGGTCCGCCATGCGGGCATCAGGGTTCTCCCGGATGGCATTCGAAGGCAGGCCGATCGTCGGGATCTGCAATTCGTGGTCCGAAGTCGTGAACTGCAACATGCACTTTCGCGGTCTCGCCGATTCAGTGCGGCGTGGAGTGCTGGCGGCGGGCGGCTTCCCCCTCGAATTCCCGACGATGTCACTCGGCGAACAGTTGATGAAGCCGACGACGATGCTGTTCCGGAACCTGATGGCGATGGACGTCGAGGAGTCGATCCGCGCGTACCCCTTCGACGCGGTGGTGCTGCTGGGCGGGTGTGACAAGACGGTGCCCGCACAGCTGATGGGCGCGGCGAGTGCGGACGTGCCGGCCATCGTGCTGACCGGCGGGCCCGCCGCACCCGCGGTGTTCCGTGGCAAGCAGCTCGGCGTGGGCACCGATCTGTGGGAGTACATCGACGACGTCCGGGCCGGACGCATGTCGATGACGGACTACGAGCGTCTGGAGGCGGCCGCCGGTCCGTCGCGAGGCCACTGCCCGGAGATGGGCACGGCATCGACGATGGCCACCATCGTCGAAGGGCTCGGCATGACTCTGCCAGGCGCTGCGGCGGTGCCCGCGATGGACTCGCGGCGCATGCAGGTCGCGGAGGAGGTGGGCGCCCGCGCGGTCGGTTTGGCCGCCGAGGGGGTGCGACCGTCGCACGTGCTCACCGCCGACGCCTTCGACAACGCCATCACGCTGATGCTGGCGGTCGGTGGCTCGACCAACGCGATCGTGCACCTGCTCGCCATCGCCGGGCGCGCCGGAGTGCCCTTGACCCTCGACCGATTCCACGAGTTGTCCGCCCGCACACCGCTGTTGGTGAACGTGCGACCGGCCGGGGAGCACCTCGTGGAACACGTGTTCCACGCAGGCGGTATCCCCGCGGTGATGAAGTCGCTGGAATCGTTGCTGCACACCGATGCACTGACCGTCACGGGCAAGACCGTCGCCGACAACCTGCCCGCACAGCCGGTCGCCGACACCGCGGTGATCACCTCACTGGACCGGCCCTTCCAGCCGCCCCAGGGCCTCGCCGTGGTACGCGGCAACCTCGCCCCGAACGGTGCGGTCATCAAATGCGCTGCCGCGAGCCCCGATCTGCTGGTCCACCAGGGTCCGGCCGTGGTGTTCGAGAACATGCGGGACCTGTTGGCCCGCTTCGACGATCCCGACCTGGACGTCACCGCCGACTCCGTGCTGGTGCTGCGCAGCGCTGGGCCGCGCGGCGCACCGGGCATGCCCGAATGGGGCCAGCTACCGATCCCGAGCAAGCTGCTCCGCCAGGGGGTGACGGACATGGTGCGGATCTCCGATGCGCGGATGAGTGGAACCGCTTACGGCACCTGCGTGCTCCACATCAGCCCGGAGTCGGCGGCGGGCGGTCCGCTGGGGCTGGTGCGCGACGGCGACCTCATCTCCCTGGACGCTCACGCAGGCGTGCTGAACGTCGAGTTGACCGACGCCGAACTGGCCGAACGTCGCGCGGCACTGGACCAGACACCACCGGTGCGGCACCACCGCGGTTACGCGGCGATGTACGTCGACCGTGTGCTGCAGGCCGACCGCGGCTGCGACTTCGACTTCCTAGTCGGCCGGTCCGAACATCCCGAGAACGAACCCGACGCCGTCTTCGACGGCTGGGTGGGCGGTTGGTGAGCCGAGCGGTCTAACGCTCCACTTCGTCGGGCGTCCACGCCTGCGGCAGGCCCGGCTGGTTGGGAAACAGGAAGTCGATGAAAGCTGCTGCGGTGGGCTGCGGCTCGTGGTTGGCCAGCCCGGGTCGCTCGTTGGCTTCGATGAACACGTAGTCGGGCCGGGTGACATCGGGCACGAGCAGATCGATGCCGGTGACGGGGATGCCGATCGCCTCGGCCGAGGTCACGGCGACCCGGCACAACTCCGGGTGCACGGTCGCGGTGACGTCGTGGATGGTGCCGCCCTGATGCAGATTCGCGGTACGCCGCACCCGCAGCCGCTCGCCTTCGTCGAGCACATCGTCGAACGAGTAGCCGGCCTCCCGAACCGTCGTCTCGGTGACGACGTCCATCGGGATCCTCGACTCGCCCCCGGTCGCGGCAGCTCGCCTCCGGCTCTGCGTCTCGATCAGTTCCCGGATGGTGTGCTTGCCGGTGCCCGTCACCTCGGCGGGCAACCGCAGCGCCGCGGCGACGACCTTCTTGTCGATGACCACCAGCCGCAGGTCATCACCCTCGGCGCGCTGCTCGATCAGCACCTCGGGATGCTGTTCGCGCGCGCGAGCCAGTGCAGCGTCGAGCTCGTCGTCGCCGTCGACGCCCACGGTGATGCCCTTGCCCTGCTCGCCGCGCGTCGGCTTGACCACCACATCGCCGACCTCGGCCAGGAACTCGTGGTCGGCGGCGTCGAACGTCGCGAGCCGGCCCTTCGGCACGGCGATGCCGGCCTCGGAGACGATGCGGCGGGTCAGCCGTTTGTCGTCGCAACGACTCATCGCCACCGCAGAGGTGTACTCCGACAACGACTCTCGGGTGACGACACTTCGCCCACCGTGGGACAGCCGCATCTCCCCGGCCTCGGCGTCGAGCACCTCCACCCAGATGCCGCGCCGCATCGCCTCATCAGCGAGGATGCGCGCGTAGGGGTTGAGATCGTCGACGGTTTCCGGCGGATGGGTGAACAGCGGCTCGTTGATCGCGTTCTTGCGCTTGACGGCCATCACCGGCACGCGGGCGAAGCCGAGCTTCTCGTAGAGAGCGATCGCCGCGGTGTTGTCGTGAGTGACCGACAGATCCATGTACGCCCGCCCGCGCGAGCGGTACAGCGCCCCCAGTGCGCGGGTCAGCGCCGCACCGACGCCGGGTAGTGGTGCCGCCGGGTCGACCGCCAAGGTCCACAGGCTCGACCCGTCCTCGGGGTCGGCGAACAGGGTGGCGTGGTCGACGCCGGTGACGGTGCCCAGCACGGTGCCGTCCTCGTCGCTGACCGCGACCAGGTAGTCGACCGACTCCTGGTCTTGATGGTTGGCCCAGATGACGTCGGTGGGGGCGGGCACCATGCCGCATCGCACGTACACCCGGTTGATCTCGTCGGCGTCGTCGCGGCTCTCCAATGTCCGCACGTGGAAACCGGTGGGCGCAGGCGCGTCGTCGTCGCTGTCGGAGAAGCGCAGACGGTAGGTGTGGCTGGGATCGATGAACAGCTCCGCGGGGGCCTTCGACACCAGCACGTGAGGTTCCCGCGCGTAGATGCAGATGTCGCGCCGACCGTGCGCTTCGGCGCGCAGCACGTCGGCCAGCCGGGCGGGGTCGCTGAACGTCTGACCGAACAGGAGCCTGCCCCAGCCCAATTCGAGGACGACATCGTCGGCCATCGCGTCGACCATGTCCGGCGGGGACGCCTCGTGGAGGGCCAGCGTGATGGCCTCGGAATGCTCGCCGGCCGGGTCCGCCTTGTCGACGCTGGTCATGCGGCCGACCCGGTGATGCCGTGCTTCTGCAGCCACAGTTCGAGCAGGGCGATCTGCCAGAGCTCGTTGCCCCGCAGCGGAGTGAGCTTGCCGTTGGGGTCGGACAGCAGACGTTCGACCGCCTCGGGGCGGAACAGGCCGCGCTCCTTGGCCGCGGGCGCGTACAGCGCGTCACGGACGAGGTCGAGGTAGGGGCCTTCGAGGTGGGTCAGTGCGGGCACCGGGAAGTAGCCTTTGGGACGGTCGATCACATCAGCCGGGATCACTTGCCGGGCAGCCTGTTTGAGCACCCCCTTGCCCTCGTGGGCGGTCTTGAGGTGTGGCGGGCAGGTCGCGGCCAGTTCGACGAGGTCGTGGTCGAGGAACGGCACGCGGCCTTCCAGCCCCCACGCCATCGTCATGTTGTCGACCCGCTTGACCGGATCGTCGACCAACATCACGGTGGTGTCCAGACGGAGTGCACGGTCCACGCCGCCCTCGGCTCCCGCCCGTGCGAAGTGCTCGGTCACGAAGAGCTCGCTCGGATCGTCGTCGGCGAGGTAGGCCGCCGACACCAAGTCGCTGTAGCCGGCTCGATCCCGGTCGAAGAACGCGCCGCGATAGCTGGCGACCGAACCCTCGAGAGAGGCCGCGGCGGGCTCGCCCATCGGGGGATACCAGTGGTAGCCGGCGAACACCTCGTCGGCGCCCTGCCCGGATTGCACCACCTTGACGTGCTTGGCCACTTCCTGGCTGAGCAGATAGAACGCCACACAATCGTGGCTGACCATCGGTTCGCTCATCGCCCCGATCGCGCCGTCGAGTGCGGGCAGCATGCGCGCGGTGTCGATGCGGATCTGGTGGTGGTCGGTGCCGAAACGCTCGGCGATGATGTCGCTGTACTTGAACTCGTCTCCGGCGACCCCGTTGACCGATTCGAAGCCGATCGAGAAGGTGGCGAGGCCGTGCTGACCGGCCTCGGCGAGCAGCCCGACGATCAGGCTGGAGTCCACCCCGCCGGAGAGTAGGCAGCCGACCGGCACGTCGGCCACCAGGCGGCGCTTCACGGCGGCGCGCAGCGAATCGAGAACCGCGTCCTCCCAGTCCTTGTCGGACCAGTCGGCGCGCTCGGCGCGGCGGGTGAAATCGGGCTCCCAGTACGTCGTCGTGGTGCGGGTGCCGTCGGGCTCGATCGCCAGCAGCGAGGCCGGCGGGAGCTTGGTGACGCCGCGCAGGATGGTGCGGGGGGAGGGCACCACCGAGTGGAAGGTCATGTAGTGGTGCAGCGCGATCGGGTCGATGCGGGTGTCGATATCGCCACCGGCCAGCAGCGCAGGCAGAGACGACGCGAACCGGATCCGGTTGGCCGTCTCCGACAGATACAGCGGCTTGATGCCCAGCCGGTCGCGGCCGAGCAGCACCCGCCCGCTGTCGCGTTCGGTGATCGCGAACGCGAACATGCCCTTCAGATGGTCGACGAACCGGTCACCCCAGTGGTGGTAGGCCTTGATCAGGACCTCGGTGTCACTGTGGGAGAAGAACCGGTAACCGTGGCCCGAGAGCTGGTCGCGGAGATCCTCGTAGTTGTAGATGCAGCCGTTCCAGGCGATCGACAGGCCCAGCTCGGCGTCGACCATCGGCTGCGCGCCGGCCTCGGTGAGGTCGATGATCTTCAGTCGCCGGTGGCCGAGTGCCACACGACCCTGCGCCCAGACGCCGGCGGCGTCGGGGCCCCGGGGGACCATGACCTCGGCCATCGCGGTGACGGCGCGGACATCTGGGCTGGTTCCGTCGAGGCGTACCTCGCCGGTGGCTCCACACACGTGTTCGACCCTACTCCGTGTCGGCGTTCCTCGATCAGTTTGCATCCGCGCTTCGACGCGCGACGATGTCGACGTTTACCCCCGGGTCAGGACGGCAAACGCGTTTTCGCCGATCAAGATCGAGATCCGTGTCACAGGTGCGGTCAGCCGACGTTCTCCAGCTCGCCGCCGGACTCGTCGACCTGCTTGATGGGCCCGGTGAACCACTTCTTCACCGAGGCGTGCCAGTAGATGTAGAGCAGGATGAGCACGCCGCCGACGAGCAGCGGGGTGTAGTTGACGAACTTCCACTCGAAGCTCGGGTCCCACGGCGCGCCGCTGATCGAGGTGGGGAACATGGCGATGATCGAGGTGATCACGATTTCGAGGATCGCCACGGGGGCCATCCACTTGTGGTGTCCGCGCAGGTTCCACCTGCCGAGCGGGAAGGAATCCCCGGCCTTCCAGCGGTAGTAGATCGGCACCGCGAAGCACAGGTACAGGCCGACGACGCCGATCGAAACGACGGCGAAGAACGCGACCGGCACCGCGGCGCCGTTGATGTCGACCTCGACCAGTGCGGGCAGGGTGATGATCGCCGCGATGGTCGCCGTGAGCATCACCGCGTTGGCGGGCACTCGATTGCCGTTGACCTTCGACCACAGTTGATGACCCGGCACGGCCCGGTCGCGGCTGAAGGCGAAGAGCATGCGGGAGGCGCTGGTCTGGCAGGCGGTGGTGCAGAACAGCTGCCCGGCCGTCGAGATCAGCAGCACGATCGCCACCCACTTGGAGTCCATCGCCTGGCTGAAGATCGTCGCCACGGCGCCACCGCCGGCGGTCACGCCGTCGACGTCCTGGACCGCGAACAGGAACGTCAGCAGCAGGATCCAGCCGCCGATCGCCGAGTAGAAGATCGAGCGCCAGATGCCTTTCGCAGCTCCGTCGGCCGCGCTCTTGGTCTCCTCGGACAGGTGCGCGGACGCGTCGTACCCGGTGATCGTGTACTGCGTCAGGATCGCCGACATCGGCAGCACGAAGAGGAGGAAGCCGAACCCGGAGGTCGAGCCGCCGAACCAGCCAGTGTTGTTGACGGTGGTGGCGAACACGGTGGAGAGGCTGGCGTGCTGCTCGGGGATGATCCACAGGATGCCGACGACGGCGAGGGCGCCGATGACGTGCCACCACACCGAGATGTTGTTGATGACGGCCAACAGGTGCGACGAGAAGATGTTGATCAGCGCGACGACGACCAGGATCACGATGAACATCACGAAGGTCCGGGTGAGGCTGTAGCCGGCGAGCCAGCTCTCACTGAAGGTGCCCAGCGTCAGGTCCAGGAAGGTGGCGCTGCCGTAGGCCACCGAGGCCAGGATGGCGATGAGTCCGACGAGGTTGAGCCAGCCGGTGTAGAAACCGGCCTTGGGGCCGCCGAGTTTGGCTGCCCACCAGTAGATCCCACCCGAGGTGGGGAACGCCGACACCAGCTCGGACATGCAGAGCCCGATGATCAGGATGAAGACCGCGATGATCGGCCAGCCCCAGGCGATGGCCGCCGGGCCGCCGTTGTTCCAGCCCAGGCCGAACGAGGTGAAACAGCCCGCCAGGATCGAGATGATCGAGAACGAGATCGCGAAGTTGGAGAACGCCGACCACGATCGGTGGAGTTCTTGGGTGTATCCCAGCGAGGCGAGGTGCTTTTCGTCGTCGTCGAGCAGTTCGTGACCCTCGGGCACGGGGACCTCCTGTATAGGGGGACAGGTGCGCGTCGGCGGCGGCGCAGGCGCAGAGCATGACAATAAACCGCTATTGGTCTGGTGTCCTACCTTTGAAGGCAGTTTTGTGCGAGTGTGTTCGGGCGCGAGAAGCGCGCGACGGGCACGAGGGTCGACGCAGGGTGACGAGGATGGGGACACCGATGGGGACACGAGGCATGTTGTCGCGAGACGAGCTGGACGCGCTGGTCGAGGCCGGGGACATCGACACCGTGATCGTCGCGTTCTGCGACATGCAGGGCCGGTTGACCGGCAAGCGGATCTCGGCGCGGTTGTTCGCCGACGACGTCGCCGAGCACGGTGCCGAATGCTGCAACTACCTGCTGGCCGTCGATGTCGACAACAACACCGTCGACGGCTACGCGATCTCGAGCTGGGAGACCGGCTACGGCGACATGGTGATGACGCCCGATTTCGCGACGCTGCGCCTGATTCCGTGGCAGCCGGGTACGGCGCTGGTGATGGCGGATCTGTCCTGGACGGACGGCCGGCCGGTCACCCAGGCGCCGCGCAGCATCCTCAACCGCCAGATCGACCGCCTCGCCGAGCGTGGTCTGGTGCCCTATGCCGCAACCGAACTCGAGTTCATCGTGTTCGACGACACCTATCGCGACGCCTGGGCCGCCGGATACAAGGGCCTCACCCCCGCGACCGATTACAACATCGATTACGCGATGCTCGCCTCGACGCGGATGGAGCCGCTGCTGCGCGACATCCGGCTCGGGATGGACGGCGCAGGCATGTACTGCGAGGGCGTCAAGGGGGAGTGCAACTTCGGCCAGCAGGAGGTCGGGTTCCGCTACGACCATGCCCGCACCACCTGCGACAACCACACGATCTACCGCAACGGCGCCAAGGAGATCGCCGACCAGCACGGCAAGAGCCTGACGTTCATGGCGAAGTTCGACGAGCGGGAGGGCAACAGCTGTCACATCCACATCTCGCTGCGCGGCGACGACGGTAGTGCGGTGTTCGCCGACTCCGACGCCGCGGACGGGATGACGCCGATGTTCCGCAGCTTCATCGCCGGCCAGCTCGCCACGATGCGGGAATTCAGCCTGTGCTACGCGCCGAACATCAACTCCTACAAGCGCTTTGCCGAAGGTAGTTTCGCGCCGACGGCGATCGCGTGGGGTTTCGACAACCGCACCTGTGCGCTGCGCGTGGTGGGCCACGGCGCCGGTATGCGGATGGAGAACCGTGCGCCCGGTGGAGATGTCAATCAGTACCTCGCGGTCTCGGCATTGATCGCCGGCGGTCTGTACGGCATCGAGAACGAACTCGAGCTGCCGGATGCTCTGGAGGGCAACGCCTACAAGAGTGGCGCCGAGCGGCTGCCCACCACGCTGGCCGAGGCCGTCGAATTGTTCGACAACTCGACGATCGCCCGCGAGGCGTTCGGGGACGACGTGGTGGATCACTACCTCAACTACGCGCGCGTGGAGCTGAAAGCCTTCAACGCCGCGGTGACCGATTGGGAAAGGGTGCGCGGCTTTGAACGCCTCTGATGGGGCACGCCCGGTGATCGGGCTGACCACCTACCTGCAGCAGGCCCAGACCGGGGTCTGGGATGTGCGGGCCAGCTTCCTGCCTGCGATCTACTTCGAAGGCGTCGGGCTGGCCGGCGGCATCTCGACCCTGCTTCCGCCGCAGCCGGTCGACGACGCGATCGCCGACCGGATTCTCGACGGGCTGGACGGGCTGATCATCACCGGCGGGCGTGACGTCGATCCGGCGGCCTACGGCAGCGCCCCGCATCCCGCCACCGACGAGCCGACCGCGGACAGCCGCACCCGCGACGTCTTCGAGCTGGCCCTGCTGCGTGCGGCCCTGCGTCGCGGGCTGCCCGTGCTGGGCATCTGCCGCGGCGCGCAGGTGCTCAACGTGGCGCTCGGCGGAACCCTGCACCAACACCTGCCCGATGTGGTCGGCCACCCCCGCCACCAGCAGGGCAACGCGGTGTTCTCCACCTCGACGATCACCACCGTGGCCGGCACCCGGGTGGCCGCGCTCGTCGGTCCCACCACCGACGCGCAGTGCTATCACCACCAGGCCATCGACGGGCTCGGCGACGGCCTGATCGTCAGCGCGGCCGACGCCGACGGCGTGGTCGAAGCGATCGAGGTGGACCCTCGCCGGCATCCCGACCGATGGGTGGTGGCGGTGCAGTGGCATCCCGAAGAGCGGCTCGACGACCTGCGCCTGTTCGCGGGCCTGGTCGGCGCCGCCGCAGAACGCGCAGCCAAGAAAGCCCAGAAAGTGAGCGTATGAGCCAGACCAGTGACGTGATCAACCCGGCCACCGAGGAGGTGCTGCGCACCGTCACCCACACCGATGAGGCCGGCGTCGACGACGCGGTGGCCCGGGCCCGCTCCGCGCAGCGGGCGTGGGCGCGGCTGGCCCCGGCCGACCGGGCAGCAGCGCTGCGTGCGTTCGCCGCTGTGGTCGACGCGCATGTCGAGGAGTTGGCGCAGCTGGAGGTCGCCAACTCCGGGCATCCGATCGGCAACGCCCGCTGGGAGGCCGGCCACGTCCGCGACGTGCTGCAGTACTACTCGGCGAGCCCGGAGCGGTTGTCCGGCAAGCAGATCCCCGTGGCCGGCGGGTTGGACGTCACCTTCAACGAACCACTCGGCGTGGTCGGGGTGATCACGCCGTGGAACTTCCCGATGACCATCGCGTCGTGGGGTTTCGCCCCCGCGCTGGCCGCCGGCAACGCGGTGCTGGTGAAACCGGCCGAGTGGACACCGCTGACCACGATCCGCCTGGGCGAACTCGCCGTCGAGGCGGGACTTCCCGCGGACCTCTTCCAGGTGCTGCCCGGTCGCGGCTCGGTGGTCGGAGAACGCTTCGTCACCCATCCCGATGTGCGCAAGATCGTGTTCACCGGCTCGACGGAGGTCGGCATGCGCGTGATGGCCGGCGCGGCGCGGCAGGTCAAGCGCGTCACGCTGGAATTGGGCGGCAAGAGCGCGAACATCGTGTTCGACGACTGTGATCTCGAGAAGGCGGCGGCGACGGCGCCGTACGGCGTTTTCGACAACTCCGGTCAGGACTGCTGTGCGCGCAGCCGAATCCTGGTGCAGCGCAGTGTTTTCGACCGCTTCATGGAGCTGTTCGAGCCTGCCGTCAAGGGTGTCGTCGTGGGCGATCCCCGGGCCGAGGGCACCGAGATGGGGCCGCTGGTGTCCAAGCCGCACTGGGAATCGGTCGCCGGCTACGTACCGGACGACGCCCCCGTGGCCTTTCGCGGCGAGGCGCCGTCGGGCCCCGGGTACTGGTTCCCGCCAACGGTTCTCACCCCCGCGCCCGACGATCGCACGGTCACCGAGGAGATCTTCGGCCCGGTGGTGACGGTGCTGCCGTTCGACGACGAGGCGGACGCGATCGCACTGGCCAACGACACACCCTACGGGTTGTCCGGGTCGATCTGGACCGACAACCTGTCGCGGGCGCTGAGGATGTCCCGGGCCGTGGAATCGGGCAACCTGTCGGTCAACTCGCACTCGTCGGTGCGTTACACCACGCCGTTCGGCGGCTTCAAACAGTCCGGGTTGGGTCGTGAGCTGGGCCCGGACGCCCCCCTGTCGTTCACCGAGACGAAGAACGTCTTCATAGCTGTTGAGGAAGGAAACTGATGGATCTCACCCAGCGTCTGGCGGGCAAGGTCGCCGTGATCACCGGCGGTGCCAGCGGCATCGGTCTGGCGACGGCCAAGCGCATGCAGGCCGAGGGGGCCATCGTGGTCATCGGCGACCTCGACGAGGACACCGGCCGCAGCGTCGCGGGCGACATGAACGTCACCTTTGTGCAGGTCGACGTCTCCGACCAGGTGGCGGTCGACAAGCTGTTCGACACGGCGTTCGAGGTGCACGGCGGGGTCGACATCGCGTTCAACAACGCCGGGATCAGCCCGCCCGAGGACGACCTCATCGAGAACACCGGCATCGACGCGTGGCAGCGGGTGCAGGACATCAACCTCAAGTCGGTGTTCTTCTGCTGCAAAGCCGCACTGCGGCACATGGTTCCGGCGCAGAAGGGCTCGATCATCAACACCGCGTCGTTCGTCGCGGTGATGGGGTCGGCGACCTCGCAGATCTCCTACACCGCGTCCAAGGGTGGGGTGTTGGCGATGTCGCGCGAGCTCGGCGTGCAATACGCCCGGCAGGGGATCCGCGTGAACGCGCTGTGCCCCGGCCCGGTGAACACCCCGCTGCTGCAGGAGTTGTTCGCCAAGGACCCGGAGCGTGCGGCGCGCCGTCTGGTGCACGTGCCCGTCGGCCGCTTCGCCGAGCCGGAGGAACTCGCCGCCGCGGTGGCGTTCCTGGCCAGTGACGACGCCTCGTTCATCACCGCGTCGTCGTTCCTCGTCGACGGTGGTATCAGCGGCCACTACGTCACACCGCTGTAAGACGCCGCTCGGGACACGCGATGACGGCCGGCCCCCACCCTTCTGAGGACTCCGACCCGGGTGCGGCACTGCTGCGCCCGGTGCGGCCGCTCAACGCGTTCGAGAACACGGTCGAGCGGCTGCTGCAGACGATCCGGTTGGGTGTGCTGGCGCCGGGGGAGTCGCTGCCGCCGGAACGGGAGCTCGCCACCCGACTCGGCGTCAGCCGCGACACGGTGCGGGAGGCGATCAAATCCCTTGCCGAGGCGGGATATCTGGTGTCGCGACGCGGCCGCTACGGTGGCACTTTCCTCGCTGACGAGTTGCCCGCACCGCGGACCGCCGACGTCGAACTGCGCCGTGCCGACATCGACGACGCGCTGCGGCTGCGCGAGATCCTCGAAGTGGGGGCGGCACGCATGGCCGCCGAGCGCACGCTGGACGCCGCCCAGCGGGAGGCGTTGCGCAGCAGGCTGATCGATGTGCGCGGCGCTGATCCCGCCGACTACCGGCGCCTGGACTCCCGGCTGCATCTGGCGATCGCCGAGGCGGCCGGGGTGCCGTCGCTGGTACCGCTGGTGGCGCAGAACAGGATGCGGCTCAACGAGCTGCTCGACTGCATCCCGCTGCTGGGCCGCAACATCGCACACTCCGACGAGCAGCACGAGGCGATCGTCGCGGCGATCCTGGCCGGTGACGTCGACACCGCCGCGCAGACGATGGCGGCGCACGTGTGGGGTTCGGCGGCCCTGCTGCACGGCTTCCTGGACTGAACCCAGGGGCGCGAAAACGCTCGTCGGTCACGGCGGGGAGTGGGATCATCGCTGTGCGGAGGTAGCGCTCATGGTCAGCGATACAGAACATCGGGCGGCAGAAGATCGGGCACTCAAGGCCCGGCACCGCGCGCTGTGGGCCTCCGGCGACTATCCCGCCGTCGCCGCCGAGATCATCCCGAGCCTGGGTCCCGAGCTCGTCGCGGCCTGCGGCGTGGCCGCCGGCGACCGGGTGCTCGACGTCGCCGCCGGCTCCGGCAACGCCGCGATCCCTGCGGCTGCGACAGGCGCCGTCGTCACCGCCAGCGACCTCACCCCGGAGCTCTTCGACGAGGGGCGACGGCTCGCCGGTGAGCGCGGGGTGACGCTCGAGTGGGTGGAAGCCGACGCCGAGGCGCTCCCGTTCGCCGACGACAGCTTCGACATCGTGATGTCCTGTGTCGGTGCGATGTTCGCGCCACACCACCAGGCCACCGCCGACGAACTGATCCGGGTGGCCCGACCCGGAGGCAGGATCGGTCTGATCAGCTGGACACCGGGGGGGTTCATCGGACACCTGTTCGCGACGGTGAAACCGTACGCACCGCCGCCCCCGCCCGGGGCCAGCCCGCCGCCCCTGTGGGGCAGTGAAGACCACGTCCGCGAGCTGTTCGGCGAACGTGTCGCCGATCTGTCGATGCGGCGGCGCAGCGTGCGGATGGATCACTGTGCCTCGCCGCTGGAGTTCAGGGAGTACTGGAAACGCAACTACGGTCCGACCATCGCCGCCTACCGCTTCACCAGCGAGCACCCCGAGCGCGTCGAAGCCCTCGACCGTGACTTCCTGGAGTTCCTCACCGTGTGGAATCGCAGCGACGACACCGGCAGCACCGCCTACGACGCGGAGTACCTCCTCGTCACCGCGACGAAGCGCTGACGGCGCGGATGTCGGCCACCCGCGGTGGTCCGGACGCTAGATTGCACGTGTGGAGGATGCCGAGCTCGTCGAACGTGCGTCATCGGCGCTGGCCGAGGTCGACACGGCGGGCTGGGCGCAGCGCTTCGACCTGGTCTCCGATCCGCACCGCCTCGAGATCCTCCTGTGCCTGCACCGTTCGCCGGGAATCGTCGTGAGCGATCTGGCCGCCGCACTCGGCCGCTCGGAGAACGCGGTGTCGCAGGCGTTGCGGGTGCTGCGCCAACAGGGGTGGGTGAGCAACGAGCGGGTCGGCAGGTCGGTGCGATACCGCCTCGACGACGACACCGTCCACGACCTGCTGCACTGGATCGGAGCCCGACACGGGTGACGCGGGTCCTGAGCATCGACGAGCCGCCGCTGGCGCCGGGCCCGGTCCTCGGCGGCAAGAGCGACGGGCCGGTGCACGCGCGCATCGCCGCCTGGCTGCAGGGGCTCATCGCGTCCGGACGGCTGATGCCGGGGGACAAGCTTCCGCCGGAGGTGGAGATCGCCACGGCGCTGGGGTGTAGTCGGATGACGTTGCGGCAGGCGCTCGGTGCCGTCGAGAGCAAGGGGTTGATCGATCGCCGCCGTGGCCGCTTCGGCGGCAACTTCGTCACATCGCCCAGAATCGAATTCGACCACGCGAGCCTGCCCGGGTTCACCGAGCAGATGCGTCGCATCGAGGTCGAGCCCGGTGCCCAGGTGCTCGGCGTGCACACGGGTGCGCCGCAGCCCGACGTGAGTCGGGCGCTGGGACTGCGCCGAGCCGATCAGGTGCACCAGATCCTGCGAGCGCGCACGGCCGACGGCGAGCCGATCGTCTACGAAGAGGCCTATCTGCCCGCCTCGGTCTTTCCGGACTTGCCGGAGCACGATCTGGACGGCTCGCTGTATGCGCTGATGCGCCGCTATGGCCATGGGCCGTCGTCGGCAGACGAGCGGATCGAGGCGACGTCGGCCACCCCGGAGCAGGCCGCGATCCTCGGCGTCGACCCGGCCAGCCCGCTGTTGCTCATCGTGCGAACGTCGTTCGCGGACAACGGCATTGCCGTGGAGCACTCGCGTGACTACCACCGCTCGGACCGCACCACGATCCGGGTCAGGTCGCGCGCTGAGCCTGAGGCGGGTTAAGTCTAGACCTTTGAGGCGATGCACCGTAGAGTGAAGCGATGTCGTCACCGCTGTCGGACGATCACCTGGACGAGCTGCTCGAACAGCTCCCGGTGTTGGCCGGGCGGGCGCGGACGCTCGAAGACCTCTCCGGTGGTCTGACCAACCGCAACGTGAAGATCACCACGGCCGACGGGATCTACGTCGCGCGCTGTGTGGACACCACCCGCAACCTGCTCGAGATCGACCGGGACTGCGAGCACGCCAACAGCGTCGCAGCGCACCGCGCCGGGGTGGGGGCGCCGGTGCTGGACTACCGGCCGGATCTCGGGGTGCTGCTCCTCGGATACCTCGAAGGTAAGACGCTGTGCAACAGCGACTTTGGTCGCCCGGGCGTGCTCGCTAAGTCCGCGCGCGCGGTGCGTGCGCTGCATGAGGGCCCGCGTTTCGTGAACCGGTTCGACATGTTCGAACGCCAGCCGGCCTACCTCGCGACCTGTGCGAGGCATGGGTTCCCGATCCCGGCCGAGTACCACGCTCACGCCGACGCGTTCGCCGAGGCGCGGCGGGCGCTCGCCGGTGGTGACAGCCCGCTGGTGCCCTGCAACAACGATCTGCTGGCCGGCAACTTCATCGAAGACGGTGACCACATCCATCTGATCGACTACGAATACTCGGGCAACAACGACCCGTGTTTCGAGCTGGGCAACATCTGGAGCGAGTGCGGACTGTCACTGGAGCAACTCGACGAGCTCGTCACCGCCTACTGCGGTCGCCCGCGGCCGCAGATGACGGCGCGGGCCCACCTGCAGGGCATCGTGGCCAAGTACGGCTGGACCCTGTGGGGTTGTATCCAAAGCGGCTCCAGTGCACTTGATTTCGACTTCTGGGATTGGGCGATGGAGCGCTTCGAGGCTGCTGTCGCCGAGTTCCGCAGTCCCGCTTATCACCGGCTGCTCGACCAGGTAGCAGCCGACGACGGACGAGGATGACATGACTTCCGCGAAGTCCCTGCCCACGCGCGCCCATGCTGTCATCATCGGCGGGGGAGTGATCGGCACCAGCGTGGCCTACCACCTGACGAAGCTGGGCCTGACCGATGTGGTGCTGATCGAACAGGGGCAGCTATCCAGCGGGACCACCTGGCACGCAGCAGGTTTGGTGGGCCAGTTGCGCGCCTCCGAGGGAATGACGCGCCTGGTGCAGTACTCGACGACCCTGTACTCCGAGCTCGAGGCGGAAACGGGTCTGTCGGCGGGCTACAAGCAGTGCGGCGGCGTCACGGTGGCACGCACCGAGGACCGCATGGAGCAACTGCGCCGCACCGCCGCCAACGCGGCGGCATTCGACCTCGACTGCCGGCTCCTCACCCCCGCCGAGGCCGCCGACCACTACCCGGTCATGCGCACCGACGATCTGGTCGGCGCGATCTGGCTACCTGCCGACGGCAAGGCCAATCCGACTGACCTGACCTTCGCGCTGGCCAAGGGGGCTCGGATGCGCGGCGCCCGCATCGTCGAGAAGACCCGGGTGCTCGACGTGACGACCGCCGACGGCGCGGTGACGGGAGTGCGCACCGACGCCGGTGACATCGAGGCCGACATCGTCGTCAACTGCGCCGGCCAGTGGGCCAAACAGGTGGCCGCGATGGTCGGCGCCAACGTGCCGCTGCATTCGGCCGAGCATTTCTACGTCGTCTCCGAATCCATCGCCGGGGTGCACCCGGACCTGCCGATCCTGCGCGACCCGGACGGCTACACCTACTTCAAAGAAGAGGTCGGCGGTCTGGTCATTGGCGGGTTCGAACCCGAGGCCAAACCGTGGGTGTCACCGGACGCGATTCCGTACCCGTTCGAATTCCAACTGCTGGAGGAAGACTGGGAGCACTTCGAGATCCTGATGAACAGCGCCCTGCTGCGCATCCCGGCGCTCGAGACCACCGGCATCAAGAAGTTCTACAACGGTCCGGAGAGCTTCACCCCCGACAACCAGTTCATCCTCGGCGAGGCCCCCGAGTGCCGGAACTTCTTCGTCGGTGCCGGCTTCAACTCCGTCGGGATCGCGACGGCGGGTGGCGCAGGGCGGGCACTCGCGGAGTGGATCGTCGAGGGCGCCCCGACCACGGATCTGACCGGCGTCGACATTCGGCGCTTCGCACCGTTCAACGGCAACAACCGCTGGCTGCACGACCGCGTCGCCGAGGTGCTGGGCATCCACTACGAAATCCCTTGGCCCAACCGGGAAATGACCACCGCGCGGCCGTTCCGGCGCTCGCCGGTACACCATCTTCTGGAGGCTGCCGGGGCGAATTTCGGCAGCAAGATGGGGTGGGAGCGCGCCAATTTCTTCGCCCCGGACGGGCAGGCGCCGGTGATCGAGTACACCTGGGACGCACCGAACTGGCTGGTGTGGTCGGCGGCCGAGCAGGCCAGCACGCGCAACGCCGTGACGGTCTTCGACCAGACGTCGTTCTCGAAGTATCTCGTCGTCGGCCGCGATGCCGAGGCCGCACTTCAGTGGTTGTGCACCGCCGACGTCGCCGTGCCGATCGGCAAGGCCGTCTACACCGGGATGCTGAACGCGCGCGGCACCTACGAAGCCGACGTCACGGTGACGCGGACCGGCGCTCAGGAGTTCCTCGTCGTCAGCGGCGCGGCCAGCACCGAGCGGGACAAGGACCACGTACGCAGGAACCTGCCGAGCGCACACGCGGATGCTCACATCGTCGACGCCACCTCGGCCTACGCGGTGTTCGGTGTCATGGGTCCACGCTCACGCGATCTGTTGGCAGCGCTCACCGACGCCGACCTGTCCGACGCCGCCTTCGGCTTCGGGACGAGCCGTCTGCTGTCGCTGGGATATGCGACGGTGCGCGCCACCCGCATCACCTACGTCGGCGAGCTGGGATGGGAGCTGTACGTGCCGACCGAGTTCGCCGTCGGCGTCTACGAGGACCTGATGCGGGTCGGCGCCGACTACGGGGTCGCTCGTGGCGGGTACTACGCGCTCGAGTCTCTGCGTCTGGAGAAGGGCTACCGTGCCTTCGGCCGTGAGCTCTCGCCCAGTGAGAGCCCGGTCGAGGCCGGCTTGCTGTTCGCGTGCAAGCTCGGCACCGACATCGATTTCCTGGGCCGCGCGGCGGTGGAGGAGGCGCGCCGCCGCGGGCCGACGCGCAAACTCGCCGGATTCCGCGTGGAGTCGGGTGATCCGATGCTGTGGGGTGGCGAACTGGTCCTGCGCAACGGCGTGGTCGCCGGGCAGGCCACCTCCGCGGCCTGGGGCGAGACGACGGGCGCGTGCGTGGGTCTGGCGTACCTGAGGGCGCCGGACGGTTCGGTGGTCGACGCGGACTGGGTACGCGCCGGCGATTACGAGATCAGCGTCGGGTCCCGCCGCTACCCGATCTCTGTGTCCCTGCGGTCGCTCTACGACCCGGCGGGGGAGCGGATCCGCGGGTGACACCTGCCCGGTCGGGTAGGTCCGACAGGTCGAAAGCCTGCTCATCTGATCAGCTAGACAGATGATCACAAGGGTCATACGCTCGCCGATGTGAACGTCACTTACCAGGCGATGCACATGAGCGACGGCATCGTCAACGCCCCGGTCTCGGTGCTGTTCGGGGTGCTGGCCCTGGTCGCGCTCGGCCTCTGCGCATGGCGGGCCCGGGAGGAACTCGACGAGCGCACCGTGCCGCTCGCCGGCCTGGTCGCCGCGTTCATCTTCGCGGTCCAGATGGTCAACTTCCCGATCCTGCCCGGGGTGAGCGGCCACCTCCTCGGGGGCGCGCTGGCCGCGATCCTCGTCGGCCCGTTCACCGGCGCGCTGTGTGTGGCGATCGTGCTCGTCGTGCAGAGTCTGCTGTTCGCCGACGGCGGCATCACGGCGCTGGGCACCAACATCACCAACATGGCGCTGATCGGGGTTGCCGCGGGTTACGGCACCGCGGTGCTGACCTACCGTCTCGTTCGTCGGGTGCGGTCTGACGTGTCTGTTCCGCTGGTGGGTGCGGTCGCGTTCGTCTCCGCGGTCGTGGGCACCGTGTGCGCCGCGATGGGGTTCGTGCTCGAATACGCCCTCGGTGGGGCGGGCTCGTCGTCGCTCACCACGGTGGCGTCCTACATGTTCGGCACTCATGTGCTGATCGGCATCGGCGAGGGCATCATCACTGCGCTGACGGTGGTCGCCGTCGTCCGCGCTCGTCCCGACCTGGTCTACCTGCTGCGGACCACGCGCACCCCGGCCGCGGTGGCGGCATGACCGGGGCCCGCCGCTGGCGGTTCTGGGCCGCATTCGCCGTGGCAACGCTGATCATCGCCGGCGGGTTGTCCTACCTGGCCAGCTCGAGCCCCGACGGGCTGGATTCGGCCACACTGCAGGGCTGCCAGCGGGTCGAGACCGTCGATGGCGAGCACCTGCAGGGAGACTGCATCGCCCAGCACGCCGGCGAGCATGTGCTCTCGCACTCGCCGCTGGCCGACTACTCCATCGGCGGACGCGACGGGACCGGCGGGGTGGCCGGCGTGGCCGGTGTCGCGGTCACCGTGCTCATCGCCTCCGGTGCCTTCTGGCTGATCGCCCGCTCGCGCCGGGCGTCGGCGCCCGTCGCGCCCACGACTGAAGACTGACCCCGTCCGATGGGGGCCGGCCACGCGCATCCGCTCTACCGCGACGGTGATTCGCCGCTGCATCGGCTGCCCGCCGAGGTGAAGATCGTCACGCTGGTGGCGTTCGTGCTGGCCGTCGTCGCCACGCCGCGAGAGTTGTTCTGGCCCTTCGGTGTCTACGCGCTGATCGTGCTGATGGTGTGGGCGGTGGCGAAGATCCCGCTGCGGTGGGTGCTGCCTCGGATGCTCATCGAGGCACCATTCGTCGTGCTTGCGGTACTGCTGCCGTTCGCCGAGGGCGGCGAGCAGGTCAGGGTCGGCGGACTGTCGCTGTCGGTGGCCGGTCTGTACGCGGCGTGGGGCATCGTCATCAAGGGCACGCTCGGGGTGGCCGCCTCGCTGACCGTGGCTGCCACCACGACAGCGCGCGAGCTCCCCGTGGCGCTCAGCCGGCTGCGTGTGCCGGCAGTGATCGTGTCGATGCTGACGCTGATGATCCGCTATGTCGACGTGCTCGCCGCGGAGATCCGACGCATGCGGCTGGCCCGGGTGTCTCGCGGTGATTCACCGCGCATGCTGCATCAGATCGGCGCGACTGCTGCCGGTGTCGGGGCGTTGTTCCTGCGGTCCTATGAACGCGGCGAGCGGGTCTACCTGGCGATGCTGTCCCGCGGCTTCGACGGACGGGTGCCGCCGTTGGCGCTCGGTGCCGGATGTCCGGCTGCCGCGTCGTCGCGGCAATGGGTGCTCGCGCTGCTGCCCGCCACGGCTGCGGTGCTGGTCGCGGCCTCTGCTTGGGTGATCCGATGAGCCCGGATTCGCCGATCACAGCGATACACGTCGAGGACCTGCACTACACCTATCCGGACGGGCACACCGCGCTCTCCGGTGTCGATCTCGACGTCGCACCGGGGGAGAGGGTCGCGCTGCTCGGGCCCAACGGGGCGGGAAAGACGACGCTGATGCTGCACCTCAACGGTGTGCTGAGCGCATCGCAGGGTCGGGTGGAGATCGGCGGGACGCCGGTGGTGCGCAGCACCCTGCGTGAGATCCGCCGCCGCGTGGGGTTGGTGTTCCAAGACCCCGACGACCAGTTGTTCATGCCGACGTTGGCTCAGGACGTCGCGTTCGGCCCGGCGAATTTCGGGCTGCGCGGCGCCGAGCTCGAGGCACGGGTGGCCGCGGCTCTGGCGGCGGTGTCGATGTCCGAGCTGGCGGCGCGCAGCCCGGCCCACATGTCCGGCGGGCAACGGCGACGGGCCGCGCTGGCCACGGTATTAGCCTGTGAACCAGAGGTTTTGGTGCTCGACGAGCCGTCGGCGAATCTGGATCCGGTGGCTCGACGGGAATTGGCGGAGACGCTGGCCGGGCTGGAGGCGACGATGATGATCGTCACCCATGATCTGCCGTACGCCGCGCAGTTGTGCACCCGCGCGGTGATCATGGACCACGGCGCTGTGGTGGCCGACGGCCCGATCGCCGAGGTGCTCTCCGATGGCGAGTTGCTGGCTGCGCATCGGCTGGAACTGCCCTGGGGCTTCGCGGTTCCGACGCCCTGAATTGCCTGTCTCCCAATGTTTGGCGCGGGTCCCGCCGCGGTAGGTGCGTGATGTGCTGCATCGACGTCTGCCGCGGCCGGCCCCGCTCCACGAGCCTAACACAAGGCTGCTCATCTGTTCAGGTGAACAGATATAGTCGTGGGCGTCGACGACGAAAGGATTTCCATGGCTTCTACGGCTTCTACGGCTTCTACGGCTTCCACGGCGGAGTACACGCTGCCCGATCTCGACTACGACTACGGGGCGCTCGAACCCCATATCTCCGGACAGATCAACGAGATTCACCACAGCAAGCACCACGCGACCTACGTCAAGGGCGTCAACGACGCGATCGGCGCACTGGAGGAGGCGCGCGGTGCCGGCGACCACAGTGCGATCTTCCTGCACGAGAAGAACCTCGCGTTCCACCTCGGCGGGCATGTCAACCACACGATCTGGTGGAAGAACCTGTCGCCGGACGGCGGAGACAAGCCTGTCGATGAGTTGGCCGCAGCCCTCGACGACCAGTTCGGTTCCTTCGACGCCTTCCGCGCACAGTTCACCGCTGCGGCCAACGGGTTACAGGGCTCGGGGTGGGCGGTGCTGGGCTACGACACGCTCGGCAGCAGGCTGCTGACCTTCCAGCTGTTCGACCAGCAGGGCAACGTGCCGCTGGGCGTCATCCCGCTGCTGCAGGTCGACATGTGGGAACACGCCTACTACCTGCAGTACCGCAACGTGAAAGCCGACTACGTGAAGGCCTTCTGGAATGTGGTCAACTGGGCCGATGTCCAGCGGCGGTTCACCGCAGCGACGACGCAGGCGCCGGGTCTTGTGAACTGAGCGGCGCGGTTGCCGCGTGCAGCCGAATCGTGAACGACGTTGATCCTGACCGAGATTCGGCGCTGATGGTGCCACCGTGGGATTCGACGATGGACGCGGCGATCGACAACCCCAGACCGAAGCTGCCGGTCTCCCGGGATCGTGACGAGTCGGCGCGAACGAACCGGCCGAACAGATGGGGCAGGACCGCGGCGTCGATGCCGGGTCCGTCGTCGGCGACGGTCATCGCCACGAAAGGCTCGCCCCCGAGCACATCGGCGTCGCCGCGTCCGGTCGCGATCGAGGTGGTGACGGTGGTGCCGGCCGGGGTTTATCTACCCCTGGATTTGAGCACTTGTGGAGCCAGACAGAGTGCTGCCCTATAACGGAACAGTCCGTTATCAGGCCTGTCGACGACACGATGGATATCGTTGTTGGCTGTGGGCGATACGTTCGTCGTGGAGAGGGCCGTTCTGCCGAGCGACGGCTCGACGGTCCTTGTGATCGTCAACGAGCACTTTGGCCTCCATCCGGAAGCCAGTGCCTATCTGGCTTGGCTGCGCGCCGCAGGGAGGTCGTCCAACACCGAGCGTGTCTATGCGGGACGAATTGCACTCTTCCTGACGTACTGCTCATCTGAGCGGTTGGAATGGAAGACGTTGTCGAATGGCGATCTGACGACATTTCTTATTAGATTGGTCGCCGAACCGGTTCTGCCGGACATCGGCCGTGGCGGTCGAAATAGTCCATATTTCCGGTCACCGAAAACTGCTAATGCGATCCTGACCTCGGTTTCCGAGTTCATGCGATTTGCTGCAACTCGTGAGTGGATTGCACCTGAGGTTGTGCAAAGTCTTAATTGTCGTCAGTCTCTTCGAGACCGACCTCCGGGCTACGACTGGGGTGAGCGGCAACAATTCCGCACGATACAAGCCCGCTCATTCAAGCTGCCACAGGCAGAGACCCGGCCCAGAATGCTGGGCGACAATCAAATTGCTGCAGTTTTTGAGTCGGCACAACGGCCCCGAGATCGGCTATTATTCGGGCTGCTTGCTGAATCGGGTATACGCATCGGTGAAGCGTTAGGGCTCCGGCGCGAGGATATGCACTTCCTCTCCTCGAGTGCGGCCTTGGGATGCTCCACTGTGGGGCCTCACGTGCACATCCGTCGACGCTTGAATGCTAATGGAGCTCTCGCAAAGAGCCGATACGAACGCTCGATTCCCGTGACCAGTGTCGTTTCTGAGCTGTACAGCACATATCAGCGTGAACGTTACTCATTGGTTGATGAGGACACCTCGGATTTCGTTTTCGTCAACCTGTACCGACCGCCAATCGGAGCTCCGATGCGGTATCACAATGTGAAGAAGCTTTTCGAGCGAACCTCTGCCGCAGTCGGATACCCCGTGACGCCTCATATGTTCAGGCACTCTGCGGCCGCCCGCTGGCTGTCTGCCGGGGTATCGCGAGACGTCGTCCAGTCACTGCTTGGGCATGTGTCTGCCGCGTCGATGCAGATTTACAGGCATCCCCCGGACGAAGCAATGGGGGAAGCAGTTAAAACTGTTGGCCCAAGTGGCCGGTCGAACTGATGTCGGAACCAGCCTCGACTCAAGCGGTTACGCAGTTCCCCGGCGCTCAACGCTGGTCAAACTGGTTGCGCGTCAACGGCCATGCGAAGTGGCGCGCAGAGCAGTGGGATCAGGAGGCATGGCTCTTCACCGCGACGGGTAATGACCCGTCGGTGACGGAGTCGCCATGCATGGTCCAGTCATGCACCGTCATAATCGGCAAAGGCCGGCTCTGCAGATCGTGCGTCCGAGCGTTCCGGAGTTCGGGTCTGCAGTACCCCTGAGAACCGTCAACAACGGCGCCGATCGAGAGGAGTAGCCGTGACCGCAGCCGGGAACAAGCGCAAGCCCGGAGATGTCCTCCGCGAAGCACGACAAAGCGAATCGCTTCGAAAGCGCAATGAAGTGTTTCGGACCGTCGACGCGATGAAGCGCGATGGTGCCGAGATCACTTTTGCGGCAGTATCACGCGCTGCAAAAGTGTCCCAGTGGCTCGTCTACGCAGACGGCGTACGCGAATACATCCTGGCAGCGCGCGAAGCCCAGGCTGCCGAACCGAAGCGAAACGAATTGTTAGGGCGTGCCGCTTCAGACGCCAGTCTTCGGACTGATTTGGAGCTTGTTCGACAGGAAAATAGGCGGCTACGCGACGAAGTGAACAAGCTTAAATGCTTGCTGCGCGGTCGGTTAGGTGAGCAACTGGAAGCAGAGGCAGCTCAATCGCTCCGCGAGCGCATTGACGAGCTGGGCGCCTCCAATATCCGCTATCAGGGCGAGAACCAAATTCTGGAAGAGCAGTTGGCTCTCACGCGCGTGAGACTGCAGGAAGTTGAAGACGACCTGTCAGCGGCACGTACGAGCTTGCGGCGCATGATTCCGAGCAACTCATCGGAACGAGCGAAGGGTCAGCCGCCCGACAGTGACTGATACGGTGCGCCGCGCCAAAGAAGGCAGCTGTGACCTCGTATCAAGGGTCTCTGCCGTGCGACGTCGCTATCGTTTTCGGGCAGGCACAACGTGGCGGATCTAGACTTCCAGGTGTGAATACGGCGCCAAAATCGGATTCCTTCGAGCCGCATGAGGGGCGCGGTAACGTCCGTCTCCGTTCCCTCCTCAGGGACTCCGAACGCGCTAAGCGTGTCATCCACATTCGACATCAGATGCGCCTAGACGATGGTCAAGACTCGGCACACGATGCGCCCGCGGCCACTAGCTGAGCAATGAGCGCACGGACCACCTGGGGTCCATCGAAAGCAACGTTCTCACCTCAGAATCTCGATGATCGTCCGTCGTGCCCAGCTCGGTAGCGAGTGCCCTTCTGACACGCACGTCTTCGTCGTTAGCCAGCGCGAGCCCCAACGCTTCCGGCAACGTCGTCGAATGAGACCAACACTGCGCGGCAAGGCTGCGGAGAGCCCAACTCGGCTGCTGCGCCAGAAGGCCAACGTGATCGTCGCCAATCTCCGAACGGACTTTCTGCAGGGCACTGGTCACACGAAAGTCGCTGTCGCTGCCCACGCCAATGAGTCGAAGCGCTGCGTCTCGAACCAACTGCTTCTCATCGGTCGACACGGCCAGCTTGGCGGCCAGCTGAACAGCTGCCGGCCGGGCATCACTCCCATCGTCAACTGTGACAGCGCCCAACGGATTGCTCATGGAGTCATGTAGGGCATCTGCTCCCGAGCGGGACGCGTTCGATGCCAGAGCCATCGCTTTGTCGAAACAAGACCGGCGCACCTCTTCGGGAATCTCATCGACGAGATTGATGGCAGCACGCAGGTAGTCATCGCGATTCGTAGCAGGCTCCCACGGCTCCGTTGCATTCGACAGCAGCATCTCAACGCAGGCCACGCGATCCTCGGTCGGCAGGCTCATTGCAACGAGCGAATCGTTGATCGCTCCTGTTCCCATGCTAAAGCCATTCGCGTTGGCCGTTGAGGGGCTACTCAGGCGCTCCGCGGCGGCCGCGGCGGCCGATGGGTCTGTCTCTCCCGCATCAAGATAGGCGAGAAGTGCCGCGGCATCGCGGTGGCTGCCAGCCGCCATCTCAGTTAGCCGATCTCGGGCATAGTCGATGTTGACCGCCAGCGCCTTCTGCTCGAATCGCCCGAAATGGTGTGGTTCTCGCTCGAATAATCCGAGCAGTTGGTCCGTGGCGATCTCACGCAGCTCGACAGAATGTGATTGCGCGATGCCGGCGGCGATCCGAATATGACTCTCGTCGGTGTCTCGGTAATGATGCTTCTCGACCACAACTGATCCGGCGAGCATGTCCAGCACTGACCGCGCGTCTTCAGGTGTGAATCGTTGCGATAGCGCGGCGAGGAGGCCGAAAGCTGAGCGACGCATGTACGGGCTGAACACCGGTGAGTCGAGAAGATTGCCCGACTCTACGTCCCTAATCACTTGAAATGCCTGCGCCACAACTGCGTTGAGGTTGTCGTCTGGAATCAGATCTGCCTGTTGCGCAGCGAATTGGAACGCACTCGCACTCACCCACGACAGAGGGCTTGCGATCAAATTTGTTACGTCGTGGTAAGAGTCGCCGAAGGCATCTGCCACTTTCCGGGCCGTCTCGTAATCACCGCCGGCGATGCTGTAGATCGTTGCGAGGGGTAGCTCGCCGCATGCGAGGTAGTGGGTACCAAGCATTGTCCGCGCTTCTCGTTCATCGACGAAGGAGGCAGACCTGATGGCTTCAAGCAATTGGCGCCGAAGGTTGATAGCGGCAACCCTGGGCCGATCAAAGTGCAGAGCGGCCAGTGCCTGTTCACGGACTTGCCTAGCTGCCGGGATAATCCGCGGTTCCGAAGGCCTACTGAGGAGCCCTTGAGCAAGCGGGTAGTACTTATCCTCGAACATTCCGCCGAAGCGATTCGCGACATATCGTTGGCTGAACAGCCAATCGGCTGCATCCTCATAACGGGCCGACAGGCACGCTTCCTCGACCGCCTCACGCCAGCCCTCGTCCGCGTCGGCCGGCGCAGCTTGCCGCAATCGCGAACGGGCATACCTTGCGTGGATTAGCGCCTTGAGCTCTCGGGGAATGCCAGCCTTGGTAACCCGAAGCAAATTGTCCCACTCCCCGGTGGCATCGGCTACTGCCAGCCTGAGGCGAATGGCAACCGGCTGGTCTGATTGAGCGACCTCTTCAACAGATGCCTCAATAATCTGTCGGTTGGCTTCTATCCACGACGAATTATCGTCCCCGAGAGCGTGTTCGGCAGCGAATAACAAAGTCCGTGCACGATTTAATTCGTCGAGAAGGGCTACTGCATCGCCGGGGAATTCGTCTGGTAGTGGTACTGGAGCTTGTAGATGGTCGGCGACGAATTCAGCGACCTGGACGGCAGCGCCGAGAAGTGGAGACCGAGCGGACTCCGGATCATATGGCCCGAAGTCCGGAAATCCTGCAAGACTTTGCAGTTCGGACAAGACTTTCTGTGCTCGCATAGAACTGGCTGTGGTGTCGGCCTCCCACAACGCGGTCATCATTAGGAGAACGGCCGTGGTCTCGTCACCCGTAGCCACGCAGAGAGCTGCGACGCGGTCGTTGAATTCCGATGCGTGGACATGGAAGCCAGCATCCCTCAATCGTTTCTGGACTTCGCGCAGCAATTCGAGCGCCGTGGATGGATCCGCGTCGAACAGTTGATTGGCCTGTTCAAGGAGACCTTGGGCGTCTGTACTGGCGAGAGGTCCGAGCAGGACCGCGTTGGCGGTATCGAGCGGATTGGGACCTGCGCTCCCTACTCCGACTGCAGAACCGACAGGGCCATGGATGTTCATCGTTACCGATTTCGCACCGCTGACGTCAAGTGTATTGACTGCATTCACGGTGTTGATGGCGACTGAGCGATCTTTTGCCGTGACCACCACCGCGGCTTGTGCTGCGGGCCCTTCAGCTGGCCCGTCGGTCGTCATTGCCAACGCTCCCATCGCCATCCGGCTCATCGCGCGCCGATTCCGCAGCGCCGATGTTGATGTCGCCGACATTCTCGACGTGGTTTGCGGCAAACGATCCATGGTCGGCCGAAATATTGTTGCCGGACGAAGTCGACTGCTGCACGTTAGAACCGCCCGTCGAAGCCGAGCCGTCGATTTGCGTGGTGTGCCTGTCGTCTTCGCCGTCGATCTCAGTGCGCTCGAGGATGATCGCAGAGGCTGCAGCGCCCACGAGTGCGGCGACCGCGACCACCCACCACCACCACTCCGTCGGGGGCGATGTCAATTTGTTAATCGCAAAGGCTTCTGCGAACGCTGATACAGCGCCGATGGCCACCACGCCTGGGCGGCGGCGCATGGTCAAGTCCCGGGACGTGGTGTACGACGTCGTCGTGTGATTCTTCGAGGTGATGGTTCAGGCGGTCAGGGCCGCTGGCACGTCCTCCTGTTCGGTCGGTGAGTTCTGGGCGGCTCGGGATTTGCTCAGGACGTCCAGGCCGAGGTAGCGACGGGACTCGGCCCATTCGTCGTGTTGTTCGGCCAGCACGGCGCCGACGAGGCGGATCAGCGCGTTGCGGTCGGGGAAGATGCCCACGACGTCGGTGCGCCGGCGGATTTCCTTGTTGAGTCGCTCCTGGGGGTTGTTCGACCAGATTTGGCGCCAGATCGCCTTGGGGAACGCGGTGAATGCGAGCAGGTCCGGGCGGGCAGCTTCGAGGTGGTCGGCGACTTTCGGGAGCTTGTCGGACAGCGCGTCGATGATCCGATCATATTGTGCGGCAACCGATTCAGTGTCGGGTTGGTCGAACACCGAGTGCAGCAAGGTACGCACCCACGGCCACGACGACTTCGGGGTCAGCGCCATCAGGTTGGTCGTGTAATGGGTTCGGCAGCGCTGCCAGGCAGCTCCGGGCAGGGTGGCGCCGATCGCGGCCACCAGCCCGGCGTGAGCGTCGGAGGTGACCAGCTTGACCCCGGAGAGGCCGCGAGCGGTCAGCGATCGCCAGAACGTGAGCCAGCCGGCGCCGTCTTCGGCGGTGCTGACGTCGATGCCCAATATTTCGCGGTGGCCCTCGTTGTTGACCCCGACGGCGATCAGCGCGTGCACGTTGACGACGCGGCCGCCTTCGCGGACCTTCAGGACCAGGGCGTCGGCGGCGACGAACGTGTACGGGCCGGCGTCCAGTGGTCGGGTGCGGAACGCCTCGACCGCGGTGTCGAGTTCCTTGGCCATCACCGAGACCTGCGACTTCGACAGGCTGGTGATGCCGAGGGTTTCGACGAGCTTGTCCATTCGCCGGGTGGACACCCCGAGCAGGTAGCAGGTCGCCACGACCGTGGTCAGGGCCCGCTCGGCGCGCTTGCGGCGTTCCAGCAGCCACTCCGGGAAGTAGGAACCCTGCCGCAGCTTGGGGATCGCGAGGTCCATTGTGCCTGTGCGGGTGTCGAATTGGCGGTGCCGGTATCCGTTGCGGGAGTTCGTGCGGTCGGTGCTGCGTTCGCCGTATCCGGCGCCGCACAGGGCGTCGGCTTCGGCGCCCATCAGGGTGTGGATGAACGTGGCGAGCAGCTCGCGCAGGACGTCGGGGTGGGTGGTGGTGAGTCGTTCGGCCAGCACGGTGGGCAGGTCGATATTGTGGGCAGTGGTCATCGCGTGTGTTCCTTCTTTGCTCGAGTGACTTTGGTCGGTCCCTCGAAGAATCACGCGATGACCTTCAATCACTCGGCTACGACACGCCGGTACCGCTGATCAGGTCCGACTCGTACACCACTCTGCTGGACGCAACCCGGCGCATCTTCGACAACCACGACTTCACTGGCTCGCCTTCCTGGCCGGCCGGACAGCCGAGTGGTTATCCGATCACGGGACTTAACTTACATGACTTAAAACTCGTTTCGCTAGAAGCTGACGCAAAGTACCTGTTCATACACCATTAACGCTGGGTCTTTGCCAGCGACAGGGGAAGATAAGAGTAGGTGCACCCGGGCGTTGTACAGCAGGTTGGCCAGCGCCTGGTGTAGCTGGGCGCGGTCGGCCCGCACCCACACCGCGCCGTCCGGCACCCGGGTCGGCCATTGGTGCGTTGGTGCGGAGACCGCGGCGTCGTTGACCGCGTCGACCACCAGCTCGGTCTCGTAGACATCGGTGATCTGACGATCCTGGCCGTCGTCCAAGCGGGCCAGCAGCAGCAGATTGCTGACCAAATCGCTCATCCGCTGCGCCTCGGATTCGATACGCGCCAATGAGTATTCGGTGGTCTCGGGCAGGACATCGCTGTCCTGGCGGGTCAGCTCGGCGTAGCCATGGATCGCCGCAAGCGGTGTGCGCAGCTCGTGGCTGGCATCAGTGATGAACTGGCGCATCCGCTGACCGCCCTTGGTGACGACGAGGTGCGGTATGCACTCGGCCAACTCGGCGAAGACCAGCGCATCGCGGTCTACTACGCCGACGTGGAGGGACTGCCGCAGCGAGAGATCGCCGAGATCCTCGACATCCCGCTCGGCACCGTCATGTCGCGGGTGTACCGGGGTCGCAACGCGCTGCGCCGGCTTCTCGTCGACGTCGCCGCCGACCGTGGCTACCTGCGCGCAGCCTGAGGTGCCCCTAGTGCCGTCTGGACGGTGGCCACGGCGGCTCGCCGCAGAGCGCCAGCAGCGCGTTCTCGATCACCTCGGGCAGCGCCGGGTGAATCCAGTACTGGCTGCGCGCCACCTCCTGCGCGGGCAGGTCGAAGGCCATGGCCTGGATCACCGGCTGGATGATCGACGACGCCTGGAGGCCCATGATGTGCGCACCGAGGAGCAGCCCGCTCTCGTCGTCGACGATGAGTTTGGCGAAGCTCGTCGTGTCCTCCAGAGCCCAGCCGTACGCCACATCCCCGTAGTCCTGGACCTTGGAGCGGATGCGGTAACCCGCTGCGCGCGCCTCGTTTTCGGTCAACCCGACGCTCGCGATCTGCGGATCGGTGAACACCGCCGACGGCACGTTGCGGTGATTGACCGGCATCAGGTTCTCGGTGTCGTCCCAGTCCTGCAGCAGATTGTGCTTCACCACCCGGGCTTCGTGATTGGCGACGTGCTTGAGCTGGTACGGCGAGCTGACGTCACCGAGGGCGAAGACGTTGCGCGCGGTCGTGCGCTGATACTCGTCGACGGTGACCCGTCCGTCGACCACCTCCACGCCCGCGTGGTGGGCGTCGAGCAGATCGCCGTTCGGTATCCGGCCGGTGGCGATCAGCAACGTGTCGGCGTGCACCGTGGCGCCGTCGTCGAGCGTGAGCGTCACCCCCGACTCGTCGGACGAGCCGCGCACGATGTTGCGGCGGCTGCGGATCTCCCACTTCTTGCCCGCGAGGTCGGTGAACCGCTCGCAGATCGTGTCGTCGCAGTGCGTCAGCATCGTGGTGCCGCGCAGCACGATGGTCACCCGGGTCCCCAGCGAGGAGAAGATGTGTGCGAATTCGGCTGCCACATAACCGCCTCCGACGATCACGAGATGCTCGGGTAGCTCCGAGATCCGCATGATGGTGTCGCTGGTGTGATACGCGACGCCGCAGTCGGCGATGGCCGGGGGCACGGTCGCCCTCGCACCCGCCGCGATCACCACCTGCTCAGCGGTGAACTCGTCACCGCCGTCCGTACGCAGCCGGTAGCCGTTCGCGCCCTTGTGTTCGGCGAAGCGGGTGTGGCTGGCGAAGACCTCGACGTTGGGCGAGGACCGCCGGTACTGTTCGCCGCCGGTCGACAGCGGGTCGATGCGGCCGAACACCCGGGAGACGATGTCGGGCCAGCGCACCGCCTCCACACGGGCGTCGATGCCGAATGTCGATGCCTGCCTGACTTGTTCGGCCACCTCGGCGGCGTAGACGAACATCTTGGTGGGGATGCAGCCCACGTTCAGGCACGTGCCGCCGAACACGTCCTGCTCGCAGATCGCGACCTTCTTGTCGATGTAGCGATCGTCGATGATGCTGTTGCCCGATCCGGTGCCGATGATCGCGATGTCGAAGTCAGCCATGGGGTTCTCCCTCTTCCGAATGCCAGTCGAGCCAGCGGTCCAACTCGCGATAGGCCGTGCGCCGGGCTTCGGGCACCGACAGGAACACGTCGTGTTTGGCGTCGGCGATCGGCACCACCGTCGTGCGGTTGCCGACACAGCCGGCCCACCGCGCGATCTGGGCGACGTCGAGCACCGCGTCCCCGCGCTGGATGAGCTCGGAGTCGGCCACTTCGCGCACGCTGCGGTCCGAGCGCAGGATCAGGTTGGGCACGCCGACGTCCAGGCCGCGGTGCAGCTGTGCGTGGCCGCGGCGGATCGCCCGGATCCAGCCGAGGGTCACCGGGAAACCGCCGACGGGTTTCCACGTCAGGTCGTAGTCGAAGTCGCCGGCGTAGTCGCGGTGCAGTGTGGTGCCGTAGCCGCCGGGGGTCGGGCGCCGCACCACGGTGCGTGACCGCAATCGCCCCGCGGCGCGCAGCGCAGCCGTGGTCGGCGCCGCGCGCAGGATCGCCGGGCCCTGCAGGTCGAACCAGGGGCTGTTGAGCACCAGACCCGACACCGCAGGCCGCGCGTCACGGCGGCGATCCAGCCGAGCGCCGCCGCGGCGGCGACGATCCAGCCACAATGTGACGACGAGCCCGCCGGCCGAATGCCCGTAGACCAGCACGTCCGCTGCGGTCTCCCCGGCGATCGTCGCCAGCGCACGCTCGAGCTCGGTGTCGTAGCGGGCCAGGTCGGTGGTGAAGTGCGGTGTCTGACCCGCGCGATGAGAGCGACCGCATTTGTGCAGGTCGATTGCGTAGAACGCGATGCCGCGGGCGGCCAGGTGATCGGCGAATTCGGTGTTGAAGAAGTAGTCGGTGAAACCGTGCACCATCAGGACGGCGTGCCGAGCCCCCGGATCGGCGGGTCCCCGGCGCACCAGAGTGGCTTCCAGATCGCCCTCTCCGTCGGGGTCGGGCCCCAGCGCGAAAGTGGTCTGCCAGTACCCGGGCAGGACATCGGGCTGCCATCCGGACACGACAGCCACCTTAGTGGGCGAGGTGGTCGGCGGGTTGTGACCGCGCGCGGCGGGATAACCTGAACACCGGTAAGCCGTGAGCAACGGGGACGCGACCACGAAGGGCCGATCGAGTTGGTGTCTGAAGCGGAGAAGACCGACGTCCTGCTGGTAGGGGCGGGCATCATGAGCGCGACCCTGTCGGCGCTGCTGCGCCTGGTCGAGCCGAACTGGTCGATGACGCTGGTCGAGCGTCTCGACGGCGCGGCCGCAGAGAGCAGCGATCCCTGGAACAACGCCGGCACCGGCCACTCGGCGCTGTGTGAACTCAATTACACCCCGGCGCGTCCGGACGGCAGCATCGACATCGCCAAGGCCGTCAACGTCAACGAGCAGTTCCAGGTCTCGCGACAGTTCTGGACCTACGCCGTCGAGAACGGCGTGTTGCCCGACGTGCGCAGCTTCCTCAACCCCATTCCGCACGTCAGCTTCGTGCAGGGCGAGGACAACGTGAAGTACCTCAAGGCCCGGTACGACGCGCTGGTGACCAACCCGCTGTTCTCGACGATGGAGTTCATCGACGACCGCGACGAGTTCGTCCGCAGGCTGCCGCTGATGGCGGAGCGACGCGACTTCTCCGAGAAGGTCGGGCTGAACTGGACCCAGGACGGCACCGACGTCGACTTCGGCTCGCTGTCGCGGCAGTTGATCGGCTTCGGCGCCAAGAAGGGCATGTCGACACTCTTCGGCCACGACGTCACCGATCTCGACCAGGGCTCCGACGGGCGGTGGACGGTCAAGGTCGTCAACCGCCGCACCGGCCAGAAGCGAAAGTTCAACGCGGGCTTCGTGTTCGTCGGAGCCGGCGGCGGTGCGCTGCCGCTGCTGCAGAAGGCGGGCATCAAGGAGGCCAAGGGCTTCGGCGGTTTCCCGGTGGGCGGTCAGTGGCTGCGCAGCGGCAACGCCGATCTCACTGCGCGTCATCAGGCCAAGGTGTACGGGCTCCCGCCGCTGGGTGCGCCGCCGATGTCGGTGCCGCACTTGGACACCCGGGTGATCAACGGTCGCTCGTGGCTGCTGTTCGGGCCGTTCGCCGGATGGTCCCCGAAGTTCCTCAAGCAGGGCAAGATCACCGATCTGCCGCTGTCGGTCAAACCGAACAACCTGGTCTCGATGCTCGGTGTCGGGCTCACGGAGATGGGGCTGCTGCGCTACCTGATCGGCCAGCTGCTGCTGAGCGAATCGGCGCGCGTCGACGCGCTGCGGGAGTTCGCGCCGAGTGCGAAGAATTCGGACTGGGAGCTCGACATCGCCGGTCAGCGCGTGCAGGTGATCCGCAAGGCCAAGGGCAAGGGTGGCGTTCTCGAGTTCGGCACCACCGTGCTCTCGGCTGCCGACGGAAGCATCGCCGGCCTGCTCGGCGCCTCGCCGGGCGCCTCGACCGCGGTGCCCGCGATGCTCGAGGTGATGTCGCGGTGCTTCGGTGACCGCTACCAGAGCTGGCTTCCCACGATCAAGACGATGGTGCCGTCGCTGGGCACCAAGCTCTCGGAGGAACCCGCACTGTTCGACGAGATCTGGGCCCGCGGCACGAAGGTGCTCAAACTCGACAAGCCCGCGGGCGCTCTGCCCGACACCGCACTCGACGTGTCGTCGGCGGGCACCGAGCACACTCCGACCACGGCGACCGTGTGACGGTGTCGATTCGATGACGGTGTCGCCCCGATGACCGCGGCGTTGCGCCGCAGCTGGGCCAAGGATCTCGACGCCGCCACGCTCTACGAGCTCCTCAAGCTGCGGGTGGAGGTGTTCGTCGTCGAGCAGGCGACGCCCTATCCGGAACTCGACGGCCGCGACCTGCTCAGCGAAACCCGCCATTTCTGGCTGGAAAACGCTGAGGGACAAGTCATTTCGACACTGCGCCTGATGGAAGAGCACCCGGCCGGACACAAGGCGTTCCGCATCGGGCGGGTGTGCACCAAACGCTCCGACCGCGGGCACGGGCACACCGCGCGGTTGTTGACCGCGGCGCTGGCCGAGGTGGGCGACTACCCCTGTCACATCAACGCCCAGACGTATCTGGAGGAGATGTACGGCAGGCATGGATTCGTTCGCGACGGCGAGGAATTCCTCGACGACGGCATTCCGCACGTTCCGATGGTCAAGCCGTGAATGGTGAAGCTCTCTACCCGTTCAGCGCCCTGGTCGGACACGACCGGCTGAAGCTGGCGCTGGTGCTGTGCGCGGTGCGCCCCGACATCGGCGGCGTGCTGATCCGCGGCGAGAAGGGCACCGCGAAATCGACTGCGGTGCGCGGCCTGGCGCACGTGCTCACGGAGTCGTTCCGCATCGCCGGCGGTGACAGTGCGAATCCGGGTGGACAGCTGGTCGAGTTGCCGATCGGAGCCACCGAAGACCGGGTGGTCGGCTCACTGGACCTCCAGAAGGTCTTGCGCGACGGCGAACACGCCTTCTCGCCAGGTCTGCTGGCGCGAGCGCACCGCGGTGTTCTCTACGTCGACGAGGTCAACTTGCTGCACGACCATCTCGTCGACGTGCTGCTCGACGCGGCGGCGATGGGCCGGGTGCACGTCGAACGCGACGGCGTCTCGCACAGCCACGAGGCGCGGTTCGTGCTGATCGGCACGATGAATCCCGAAGAGGGAGAACTGCGGCCGCAGCTGCTGGACCGGTTCGGGTTGACCGTGGACGTGGTCGCCTCCCGTGACGTCGACGTCCGCGCCGACGTGATCCGCCAACGGCTCGCCTACGAGGCCGATCCCGCTTCCTTCGCCGCGCGCTACGCCGCCGCCGACGCCGAGCTGGCCGGCCACATCGCCGACGCGCGGGCACGCGTGAGCGATGTGGCGTTGCCCGACAGCGAGTTACGGCGCATCGCCGCCCTCTGCGCGGCGTTCGACGTGGACGGGATGCGCGCCGACCTGGTGGTGGCGCGCACCGCGGTGGCCCACGCTGCGTGGCGCGGTGCGGCCGAGGTCGCCGAGCAGGACGTGCGGGTGGCCGCCGAACTGGCGCTGCCGCACCGTCGCCGACGCGATCCGTTCGACGATCCGGGTCTCGACGAGGGCCGGCTCGACGACGCGATGGCCCAGGCCGGTGAGGCAGCCGACGACGCGTCGGGTCCCGATCGCGACCCCGAGCCGGATCCCGACCCGCCCGGTGGCGGCGCACCCTCGCCTGGCGAGGCCACCGACGCCGATGCCGCAGGGCCGCAAGCATCGTCACCACCACCGCCGCGTCCCAGCGCGCCGCCGGCCGCCGCGTTCCGGACCAGGGCGCTGGTGGTGCCCGGGGTCGGCGACGGAGCACCCGGCCGCCGGTCACGGGCCCGCAACCGCACCGGCACGGTCGTCGCTGCGACCACTGACCCGCACGCCGGTCACGGGATGCACGTGTTCGGCACGTTGCTCGCGGCCGCAGGTCGGCACAGCGGGCGAGGCCGGCTGCGACCTGCCCCCGACGACCTACGTCGGGCTGTGCGGGAGGGCCGCGAGGGCAACCTGGTGATCTTCGTCGTCGACGCGTCGGGTTCCATGGCTGCGCGGGACCGGATGTCGGCGGTCAGCGGCGCCACACTGTCGCTGCTGCGTGACGCCTACCAGCGCCGCGACAAGGTCGCCGTCATCACGTTCCGCGGGCAGGATGCCCGGGTGCTGCTGCCGCCGACGTCGTCGGTCTACGTGGCCAGCACGCGCCTGGCGCGCTTCGACACCGGCGGGCGGACACCGCTGGCGCACGGATTGATCGCCGCGCGCGACATGGTGGTCCGCGAACGCACGCGTGACCGGGCGAGACGCAGCCTGGTGGTTGTGCTCACCGACGGGCGGGCCACCGGCGGGCCTGATCCGCTGGGCCGCACGGCAGCAGCAGCGGCCCGACTGGTCGCCGAGGGCGCATCGGCTGTCGTCGTGGACTGCGAAACCTCCTTCGTCCGTTTGGGTTTGGCGCAAGATCTGGCGAGGCGGCTGCTGGCCCCGGCGGTGCGGCTGGACCAACTGCGCGCGGACGCGCTGACCGCTGTCGTCAAGACACAGGCCGCGGCCTGAGAAGGGAATCCGATGCCTCAGGGTCAGCCCGTGGCCGTTCCCCGCGACGGGTTGACCACGCGGGCCCGTCGCCACGCCCCGCTGCTCGCGGTCCACACCGGCGCGGGTAAGGGCAAGTCCACCGCGGCGTTCGGAATGGCGCTGCGCGCCTGGAACCAGGGCTTCGACATCGCGGTGTTCCAGTTCGTCAAGAGCGCGAAGTGGAAGGTGGGGGAGGAGACGGCGCTGCGTGAGCTCGGGCAGGCGCACTCCGAACGTGGCGTCGGCGGGCCCGTCGAGTGGCACAAGATGGGCTCGGGCTGGTCGTGGTCTCGCAAGGCGGGCTCCGAGGAGGACCACGCCGCGGCGGCTGCCGAAGGCTGGGCCGAGATCGCGCGCCGGCTCGCCGACGAGCGTCACGACTTCTATGTGCTCGACGAATTCACCTATCCGCTGAAGTGGGGGTGGATCGACGTGGCCGAGGTTGTCGACGTGTTGGCGTCGCGGCCGGGCACCCAGCACGTGGTGATCACCGGGCGCGACGCCCCGGCCGCACTGTGCGACGCCGCCGATCTGGTCACCGAGATGACCAAGGTCAAGCACCCGATGGACGTGGGCCGCAAGGGCCAGCGAGGTATCGAGTGGTGAGCGCAGCGAACCACGACAGACGGGGCTGCGAGTGGTGAGTACGCCGGGGATCGTCATCGCGGCGCCGTCCTCCGGCAGCGGGAAGACGACGATCGCGACGGGCCTCATGGGCGCGCTGCGACGGGCCGGTCATCGAGTGGCGCCGTTCAAGGTCGGCCCCGACTTCATCGATCCGGGCTATCACGGCATGGCCGCGGGACGGCCGGGCCGCAACCTCGACCCCGTGCTCGTCGGTGATCACTTCATCGGCCCGCTCTACCGCCACGGCAGCGATGACGCCGACATCGCCGTCGTCGAAGGCGTGATGGGCCTGTTCGACGGACGTATCAGCGACGCTCCGGCCGCCGGGGCCGCGCGCGGCTCCAGCGCCCACGTCGCGGGACTGCTCGGGACGCCGGTGATTCTGGTCGTCGATGCCCGCGGACAGAGCCACAGCGTGGGCGCGCTGGTGCACGGCTTCGCCACGTTCGACACTGCGGTCCGGCTCGTCGGCGTGATCCTCAACCGGGTCGGTTCGGCGCGCCACGAGGCGGTGCTGCGGCAAGGTTGCGAGCAGGCCGGAGTGGCCGTGCTGGGCGCCGTTCCCCGGACCGAGGAACTCTCGGTCCCGTCGCGTCACCTCGGGTTGGTCACCGCCGTCGAACACGGCCGGCGAGCGCACGCCGCCGTCGACGCGATGGCGGAACTGGTCGCCCGGCACGTCGATCTCCCCGCCGTCGTCGCCGCCGCCCGCAGCGACGTCTCCGCCGATCCGTGGACCCCGGAACTCGCCGAACCCACCGGCGCACCAGTGACCGTCGCACTGGCCGCTGGCCGCGCATTCACGTTCAACTACGCCGAACACGGCGAACTCCTCGGCGCGGCAGGCGCGGACGTCGTCGCCTTCGATCCGCTCACCGACCCGCTGCCACCGAACACGTCCGCTCTCGTCATCCCCGGTGGCTTCCCGGAGGAGTTCGGTCCGGACCTTTCGGCGAACCACGCGGTGCGCGAACAGATCGCCGCGCTGGCCGGTTCGGGCGCTCCGATCCACGCCGAGTGCGCCGGACTGACCTACCTGGCCGACGATCTCGACGGCCACCCCATGTGCGGGGTGATCCCCGGCTCGGCGTCGTTCACCGAATCCTTGACTTTGGGGTATCGCGACGCCGTGACTGTCACCGACTCGCCGCTGCACCGCATCGGCGATCGTGTCGTCGGACACGAATTTCACCGCACCGCAATGCATTACGCGCCGGATCGGCAGCCCGCCTGGCGCTACCGGGGCCGGTCGGGCGCGATGGTCGACGACGGCGTGGTCCAGGACGGCGTGCACGCGGGCTATCTGCACACCCATCCTGCCGCGCACCCCGAGGCGATCGCCCGCTTCGTCCGGGCGGCGGCACGCTCTAAGCTCGCCGGGTGACCGACAACGCCTATCTGGTGGGCCTACGCCTGGCCGGCAAGAAGGTCGTCGTGGTGGGCGGCGGCACGGTCGCCCAGCGACGGCTGCCCCTGCTGGTGGCCTCCGGTGCCGACGTGCACGTCATCACCATCGCTGCGACCCCTGCGGTGGAGGCGATCGATGGAATCACCCTGACGCTGCGGCCTTTTCGTGACGGGGATCTCGACGGCGCCTGGTATGTGATCGCCGCCACCGACGATCCCGATGTGAACGCCGCTATCGTCGCCGAGGCCGAGAGCCGTCGCGTGTTCTGCGTCCGCGCCGACATCGCCGTGGAAGGTACTGCCGTCACCCCGGCCACGTTCGAGTACGAGGGTCTGTCGGTCGGCGTGCTGGCCGGCGGCGAGCATCGCCGCTCGGCAGCCATCCGCTCGGCGATCCACGAGGCCCTGCAGCAAGGCATGATCACGGCCGACGCGCCCGGCGTGGTGGCCGGCGGTGTCGCGCTGGTCGGGGGAGGCCCGGGTGATCCGGAGCTGATCACCGTGCGCGGGCGCAGGCTGCTCGCCCATGCCGACGTGGTGGTGGCCGATCGGCTCGCCCCGCAGGATCTGCTCGCCGAGCTCTCCCCGGACGTCGAGGTCATCGACGCCGCCAAGATTCCCTACGGCCGCGCGATGGCCCAGGACGCGATCAACGCGGTGCTGATCGATCGGGCGAAGCAGGGCAAGTTCGTGGTCCGCCTCAAGGGTGGCGATCCGTTCGTGTTCGCCCGCGGTCAGGAAGAGGTGATCGCGTGCGCCGATGCCGGCGTTCCGGTCACCATCGTGCCGGGTGTGACCAGTGCCATAGCTGTGCCTGCGCTGGCCGGTGTTCCGGTCACTCACCGCGCGATGACGCATGAGTTCGTGGTGGTCAGCGGCCATCTGGCGCCGGACCACCCCGAATCGTTAGTGAATTGGGATGCGCTCGCCGCTCTGCACGGCACGATCGTTTTGCTGATGGCCGTCGAACGCATCGAACTTTTCGCCAAGGTGTTGCTTGCGGGCGGCCGACCTGCGAATACGCCGGTCCTCGTGGTTCAGCACGGAACGACGTCGGCGCAGCGGAGTTTGCGGACGACCCTCGCTGAGGCGCCAGAACGCATCCGGGCCGAGGGCATCAGGCCCCCCGCGATCATCGTGATCGGGTCTGTGGCGGCCTTCGCGGCTTAAAGAGATATTAAGAGTACTGTAAGGTAACTCGTTATGACGGCTCTCAATGACGCGGAGCGTGCCGCCATCTCTCGGGATGCTGAAGGCAAGGGCCAGCGGGGCGCCAACAAGGCCGTGCCGGCCCGTATCAGGGCGGCTGCCGACGGAGGCGCCGGCTCGCGATTTCCCAAGACCCCGGCGTGGTTGCCGTCGCGGCGCTTCATCGCCGCGGTCATCGCGATCGGCGGTATGCAGCTACTCGCCACGATGGACAGCACGGTCGCGATCGTCGCCCTGCCCAAGATCCAGGACGAGCTGAGCCTCTCGGACGCCGGACGCAGCTGGGTGATCACCGCCTACGTGCTGACCTTCGGCGGCCTGATGCTCCTCGGTGGCCGCCTCGGCGACGTGATCGGGCGCAAGCGGACGTTCGTCGTCGGCGTCGCCCTGTTCACCATCGCGTCGATCCTGTGTGGGTTGGCCTGGAACGAGGCGACCCTCGTGACCGCTCGGCTGTTGCAGGGCGTCGGGGCGGCGATCGCCTCTCCGACGGCGCTGGCACTGATCGCGACCACCTTCCCGAAGGGTCCGGCGCGCAACGCCGCCACCGCGATCTTCGCGGCGATGACGGGCGTCGGCTCGGTGATGGGGCTGATCGTCGGCGGCGCGCTGACCGAGGTGTCGTGGCGCTGGGCCTTCCTGATCAACGTCCCGATCGGCCTGGTGATGATCCACCTGGCCCGAACCACGCTGCGGGAGACCAACCGCGAGCGGCTCAAGCTCGACGCCGCCGGGGCGCTCCTGGCAACAATGGGTTGCACCGCCGCAGTGTTCGCGTTCTCGATGGGTCCCGAGGCCGGCTGGGCCTCGCCGATCACGATCGGCTCCGGTGTCGTGGCGATGGCCTGTGGCCTTGCCTTCCTGTGGGTCGAGCGGACCGCGGAGAACCCCGTGGTGCCCTTCGAGCTGTTCCGCGACCGCAACCGGCTGTCGACCTTCGCGGCGATCTTCCTCGCCGGCGGCGTGATGTTCACGCTCACCGTGCTGATCGGCCTCTACGTGCAGGACATCATGGGCTACAGCGCGCTGAAGGCAGGCGTCGGGTTCATCCCGTTCGTGATCGCCCTGGGCATCGGGCTGGGCCTGTCGTCGGCGCTGGTGTCGAAGTTCCCGCCGCGTGTCCTGGTGATCGGCGGCGGCATCCTGGTGCTGGCCGCGATGCTCTACGGCTCGACGCTGGACGCCAACATCCCCTATTTCCCGAACCTGGTTCTGCCCATCACCATCGGCGGCTTCGGGATCGGCATGATCGTGGTGCCGCTGACGGTCTCGGCGATCGCCGGCGTCGGGTTCGATCAGATCGGGCCGGTCTCGGCGATCGCGCTGATGCTGCAGAGCCTCGGCGGGCCCGTCGTGCTCGCGATCATCCAGGCGGTCATCACGTCGCGCACGCTGTACCTCGGCGGCACCAACGGGCCGGTCAAGGACATGAACGCCATGCAGCTGCACGCTCTCGACCAGGGCTACACCTACGGCCTGCTGTGGGTGGCCGCCGTCGCGGTGATCGTCGGCGGGGCGGCGCTGTTCATCGGGTACACCGCTGAGCAGGTCGCGCATGCGCAGGAAGTCAAGGACGCGATCGACGCCGGAGAGCTGTAGCTCGAGAGCGATTTCGGCGTGATTGTCTGTGCCCAGCGGCGATAAGCACGCCGAAATCACCCACCGGTAGGGTGGCGAACCATGTCCTCCCGGGCTCCGCTGGCGTCCTCGCTGGGCATCGCGATCGTCGCGATCACCGGCATGCAGCTGATGGCCACGCTCGACGGAACCATCGTGATCGTCGCGCTGCCGCGGATGCAGGCAGAACTCGGACTTTCCGATGCGGGCAAGAGCTGGGTGATCACCGCCTATGTGCTGGCCTTCGGTGGGCTGCTGCTACTCGGCGGCCGCATCGGTGACGCCATCGGCCACAAGCGGGCGTTTCTGTCCGGGGTCGGGGTGTTCACGATCGCGTCGCTGATCTGCGGGCTGGCCAACGACGAGGCCACGCTGGTCATCGCCCGCGCAGTCCAGGGCATCGGCGCCGCGGTGGCCGCGCCCACCGGCCTCGCGCTGATCGCCACCACCTACGCCGTCGGGGAGCCGCGCAACCGCGCGCTCGCGGTGTCGGCGGCCATGCAGGGGCTGGGTTCGGTGCTCGGGCTCGTCCTGGGCGGCGCGGTCACCGGTATCTCGTGGCGGCTGGCATTTCTCGTCAACGTGCCGATCGGCATCGTGATCGTCGCGATCACGGTGTTGCGGCTGACCGAGACCCATCTGGAGCGCATCAAGCTCGACATCACCGGGGCGCTGCTGGCCACGCTGGCCTGCACGTCGGCGGTGCTGGTGTTCACTCAGGGCCCTGCCCTGGGATGGGCCGACCCGTGGGTGATCGGCGCCGCCGTGGCCGCCGTCGTGTTCTTCGCCGCGTTCGTGCTCGACGAGCGCGGCGCCGACAATCCCCTCGTACCGCTGTCGATCTTCGACAACCGGCACCGCGTCGCGTCGTTCGTGGCGTACTTCCTGGCCGGCGGAGTCATGTTGACGCTGTCGGTGATGATCGGTCTGCTCGTTCAGGACGTCCTCGGCTATTCGCCGCTGCGGGCGGGCATCAGCTTCCTGCCGTTCGCCGCGGCCTTCGTGGTGGGCAATGTGATCGCCACCTACGTCGCGCCCCGCATCGCGCCTCGTTGGGTGATCCTCGGCGGCGGCGTGCTGGTGCTGCTCGCCATGCTCTACGGATCCACCTTGGACCGGTCCGTGCCGTACTTCCCCGACCTGTTCGTACCCGTCGTGGTCGGCGGGCTGGGCATCGGCGTGATCTCGGTGATCCTGCCGCTGTGCCTGCTCGCCAATGTGCCGGCCCGTCGGATCGGCTCGCTGTCGTCGGTCACGCTGATGGTGTTCAACCTCGGCGGTCCGCTGGTGCTGGTGGTGGTCCAGGCCGTGCAGGTCTCCCGCACGCTGTACCTCGGCGGCACCACGGGCCCGGTGACGGCCATGACGCCCGCCCAACTCGACGCGCTCGGTCAGGGCTACACCTACTCACTGCTGTGGGTGGCGGCGATCGCGATCCTGGTCGGCGTCGCGGCGCTGTTCATCGGCTACTCCGCACGCGACATCGCCCGGGCCCGCGAGACCAGGGAAGCTGTGGAGGCGGGGGAGCTGTAGGCAGGCCGTCGAAAAGGTCGCATAAGGTGGTCGGCTGTGATCACCCGCATGTCCGAGCTGTTCCTGCGCACGCTGCGCGACGACCCGGCCGACGCCGAAGTGGCGAGCCACAAGCTGCTGATCAGGGCCGGCTACGTCCGGCCGGTCGGCCCCGGGCTCTACAGCTGGCTGCCTCTCGGGCTCAAGGTGCTCCGCAAGATCGAGGCGATCATCCGCGAGGAGATGAATGCCATTGGGGGACAGGAGATCCTGTTCCCCGCGCTGCTGCCGCGCGCACCGTACGAGACCACCGCGCGCTGGACCGAATACGGTGACACGCTGTTCCGTCTGCAGGACCGGCGCGACAACGACTACCTGCTGGGCCCCACCCACGAGGAGATGTTCACCCTGACCGTCAAGGGTGAGTACTCGTCGTACAAGGACTTTCCGCTCATCTTGTTCCAGATCCAGAACAAGTACCGCGACGAGGCGCGCCCCCGCGCCGGCATCCTGCGCGGGCGCGAGTTCCTGATGAAGGACTCGTACTCGTTCGACATCGACGACGACGGGCTCAAGAACGCCTATCACGCCCACCGCGAGGCCTACCAGCGGATCTTCGCCCGGCTCGCGGTGCGCTACGTGATCGTCTCGGCGGTGTCGGGCGCCATGGGCGGCAGCGCGTCGGAGGAGTTCCTCGCCGAGAGCGAGGTCGGCGAGGACACCTACGTGCGGTGCGTGGAGTCCGGCTACGCCGCCAACGTCGAGGCCGTCATCACCGCCGTCCCCGAGTCGATCCCGTTCGAGGGTCTCCCGGAGGCGACCGTCTACGAGACCGGCAACACTCCGACGATCGCGACGCTGGTCGACTGGGCGAACTCCGCCGAGCTGGGTCGGACGGTCACCGCGGCCGACACGTTGAAGAACGTCCTGATGAAAGTTCGTGCGCCCGGTGGTGACTGGGAACTGCTGGCGATCGGTGTGCCAGGAGATCGCGAGGTCGACGAGAAGCGGCTCGGTGCCGCGCTGGAGCCGGCCGAGTTCGCGATGATCGATGATGCGGACTTCGCGAAGTACCCGTTCCTGAAGAAGGGGTACATCGGACCGAAAGGCTTGCTGGCCAACGGCGTTCGCTACCTGGTCGATCCCCGCGTGGTGGACGGCACCGCCTGGATCACCGGCGCCGACGAGATCGGCAAGCACGTCGTCGACCTCGTCGCCGGGCGGGACTTCGTCGCCGACGGGACGATCGAGGCCGCCGAGGTGCGGGAGGGCGATCCGTCGCCGGACGGCGCGGGCCCGCTGGTGTCCGCCCGCGGCATCGAGATCGGCCACGTCTTCCAGCTGGGGCGTAAGTACGCCGACGCGTTCTCGGCCGACGTGCTCGGTGAGGACGGCAAACCGGTGCGCTTGACGATGGGTAGCTACGGGATCGGGGTGTCCCGCATGGTGGCGGTGATCGCCGAACAGCAGCACGACGAACTGGGCCTGCGCTGGCCGTCGGCGGTGTCGCCGTTCGACGTGCACGTGGTGATCGCGAACAAGGACCCCGAGGCGCGCGCCGGGGCGACCGAACTGGCCGCCGATCTGGACCGGCTCGGCGTCGACGTGCTGCTCGACGATCGCACCGCATCCCCGGGGGTGAAGTTCAAGGACGCCGAACTGCTCGGTGTCCCGTGGATCGTCGTGGTGGGCCGCGGCTGGGCCGACGGCGTCGTGGAACTGCGCGACCGGTTCAGCGGTGACAAGCGTGACGTCGCTGCGGCGTCGGCGACCGAGGAGATCCTCGCCGCGATCCGCTAGCTGCCTATTCCTTCCCGCCGGGGAACGGCACCGCGACCGGTGTGGCACCGACGACGACGCGCCACCGCGCGGCGGTGACCGCGCTTTCGAGCATCGCGGCCACGCCGAACGCGCGCACCTTCTCGTCGGTCGCCTGCTCGACGACCGCCCGCCACGCGGTCGCGCTGTCTTCTTCCATGCGCACCGCGAGCTTCGCGGCCTGGGCGGGGGTGTCGACCTCCGAGGGCATCGAGTACCCCACCGCGGGCAGGGGGACCGCGCCGCCGGCGTCTTCGAGCATGACGATCGCAGCTTCCCGACGAGCCCGGTGCTCGGCCATCGCATCGGCGACCAGGCTGTTGTCGTCCGGCGTCGAATGCGCTGACACCAGCCCAGAACCGTAGATCGTCGCGTGTTCGACGGCGACGGCGTCGAACAGAGCGCCCAGGGCGGCATCGGTGGGGCGGGTGGCCGGGCCCTGCGTCGGTTCCGGTGTCGGGGAGGTCACTGCGCACCGCCGGGAGAAGCCAGAGCCACCGTGTAGGCGGCCGTGCAGGCGGCGGCGATCGAGGCCAGCAGGCCCGCGCGGTACCCGGACAGCGCCGCCGCCGAGTGCGATGCGCTGTCGGCCGATGCGCGCAGCGCACCCACGACATCGTCGGCGTTCGGCGGAGGTGGCTCGGGGGCGCCCGCGGCCGGGCTGGCCGACGTCGTCACCGTCACTCCGGTGCTCGGCGCGGCCTGCCCGGTCAGCCGGACGATCTCGTCGGACAGGGCTTCGGCGTGCGCGGTGCGCAGTCCGGCGATGTCGGTCAGGGTCGCGGCCGCACGGCCGCGCACCGCCGCGGCGGCCTGGCCGGCCAGGCGGCTGTCCGCGCGCGCCCGGTCGAGCGCGGTGGTCAGGTCGTCGAGGTCCGGTGGGGGAGGCGGCGCACCACAGGCTGTCGCCGCGACGGCCGTCAGCAGGACGAGTCCGGCCAATACCTCACGGCGGCGCAGGGTCGGCGGGCGGCTCGGCACGTGCCTCATCCTGCCATTGCGCCCGGCGTCCACCGGGGGCGACATCGCGGCGGGTGCAGCCCGTGCCGCCCGCCGACGCCGCACTTTCGTTATTCGGATCGCTCGGCTGGCGTATCGTAGGGTCCCGTTCGACCAGTTCGAGAGACAACTCAAGACGAGGAGCCCACCGTGGCGGAGCAGTCCGCGGGATTGCCGTCCCAGCGACAGGTGATCGATTTGCTCGCCGGGGAGTTCGCGCGCGCCGGGTATGACCTCGAGGACGTCGTGGTCGACGCAGCGGCCCGTCCGCCCCGGGTGACAGTGGTCGCCGACGGCGACAAGGGGCTCGATCTCGACGCGATCGCCGAACTGTCCCGCCTCGCCTCGGGGATTCTCGACGATCTCGACTCGCAGGCCTACGTTCTGGAGGTCACCTCGCCGGGCGTGGACCGACCCCTGACCACAGACACCCATTACCGGCGCGCTCAGGGCCGACTGGTCGAACTGGCGTTGGCCGACGGTTCCACACTGGCGGGCCGACTGGGCGAACTGCGCGGCGCCACCGTCGACGTCGTCGTCCGCGACGGACCCCGGCGCGCACTGTCGGTGCGCGAAGTCCCGCGCGAAGACATCGTCAAAGCTGTTGTCCAGGTGGAGTTCTCACCACCGAGTCCGCGTGAGCTCGAGCTTGCGGGGCAGACCGGAAAGCACAGTGAACCATGAACATCGACATGGCCGCGCTGCACGCGATCGAGGCAGACAAGGGAATCTCCGTCGACGTGGTGGTCGAGACCATCAAGTCGGCGCTGTTGACCGCCTACCGACACACCGACGGGCACGAGGCCGACGCCCGGATCGACGTCGACCGCAAGACCGGCGTGGTCAGGGTGATGGCCCGGCAGACCGATGCAGACGGCAACGTGCTGCACGAGTGGGACGACACCCCTGAAGGCTTCGGCAGGATCGCGGCGACCACCGCCCGGCAGGTGATCCTCCAGCGCCTGCGTGACGCCGAGAACGAGAAGAACTACGGCGAGTTCTCCGCGCGCGAGGGCGACATCGTCGCCGGTGTGATCCAGCGCGATGCCCGCGCCAACGCGCGCGGCCTGGTCGTGGTCCGGATCGGCAGTGAGACCAAGGGCTCCGAGGGCGTGATCCCCGCGGCGGAACAGGTGCCTGGGGAAAGCTACGAACACGGAGACCGGCTGCGCTGCTATGTCGTGGGCGTCTCCCGCGGGGCCCGTGAACCATTGATCACGCTGTCGCGCACCCATCCCAATCTGGTTCGCAAACTGTTCTCTCTCGAGGTGCCCGAGATCGCTGACGGCTCGGTGGACATCGTCGCGGTGGCTCGCGAGGCCGGGCACCGCAGCAAGATCGCGGTGGCCTCGCGCGCGCCCGGGCTCAACGCCAAGGGGGCCTGCATCGGGCCGATGGGCCAGCGGGTCCGCAACGTGATGAGCGAACTGTCCGGCGAGAAGATCGACATCATCGACTTCGACGACGACCCGGCGAAGTTCGTCGCCAACGCGCTGTCGCCGGCCAAGGTCGTGTCAGTGACGGTGATCGACGAGGCGGCCAAGGCGGCGCGCGTCATCGTGCCGGACTTCCAGCTCTCGCTGGCGATCGGCAAGGAAGGGCAGAACGCCCGGCTCGCGGCGCGGCTCACCGGATGGCGCATCGACATCCGCAGCGACGATGCGGCGGCCGACACCGGCCGGGACCGCACCGACCGGCGGCCCGACGCTGCCCGCGGCGCGGCGGGCGAACAGTAGCGGCTCACGGCTGCGCCCCGGTCGTCGCGTCGGGGCGGACCGATTTTCTTTTCGACGACGTCGTGACGGTAGACTCAGCTGTGATCCAGCGCGAGACGTCGGCTCGGACGCAGAAAAGCAGCGACAACCCTTCCGGGGGACCGGTGCGGACCTGCATCGGATGCCGACGACGAGAGTTGGCCGTCGATCTGCTCCGAGTTGTCGCCGTCGACGGCGGACAGGGTCCTGGGAATGACACCAGGGCTGTGACCGTTGACGCGGCGAAGAGACTTCCCGGACGGGGTGCATGGCTGCATCCCGACCCAGGGTGTCTACGCGAAGCGGTCCGCCGGCGAGCCTTCGGTCGAGCGCTGCGGATCGCCGGCTCACCGGACATCACCGCGGTGGTCGAGCGTTTCGAGGAATTCGGAACGTCCGAGTCACCCCGGGCAAGAGAACAGGTAGCGAAGAACATGAGCACACCGTGAAGTCCCGATGACCATGCGTCATAGCTAACCCGAGGCGCGGCGCCCACCACCGCTGTCGCCTCTCAGACAGGAGATGTAGTGGCAGGTAAGGCCCGCGTGCACGAGTTGGCTAAGGAACTCGGTGTCACCAGTAAGCAAGTTCTGGCCCGGCTGAGCGAACAAGGAGAGTTCGTCAAGTCGGCGTCGTCCACGGTGGAGGCGCCCGTCGCCCGCCGGTTGAGGGAGTCGTTCGGCGGCTCCAAGCCCGCGTCCGGATCGTCGAGTGGTGCCGGCAGCGCCGGCAACGGCAGCGCGTCGAACGGCGCCCCAGCACCGGCGAAGCCCGGTCCGCGACCCGGCCCCCGTCCGTCGGCACCGGCCGCGCAGCAGCCGTCCGCGCCCGCCCCCGCCGCTCCCGCGGCCCCGCAGGCGCCCGCCGCGAGCGCACCGCCGGCTGCCCCGCAGGCGCCGACCCCGGCCCCGCCGGCTTCGGCATCACCGGCGGCCTCGGCATCTGCTCCGGCTGCGCCCCCGCGCCCCGGTCCGACACCCGGGCCCACCCCGGGTCCGCGCCCCGGCCCCGGTGGCCCGCGCCCCGGCGCCCCCAAGCCCGCCGGGCGTACCCCGCGCGTCGGCAACAATCCCTTCTCGTCCCAGCAGCCCGTCGAACGGCCCGCACCCCGGCCCCCGGCCGGACCCGGCGGCCCTCGCCCGGGCCCCGGTGCCGGCGGCCCGCGTCCCGGCGGCGGTCCGCGCCCTGGCGCATCGCCCGGCAACATGCCCCCTCGCCCGCAGGGTCCCCGCCCCGGCGGCGGCCCGCGTCCCGGCGGTGGGCCGCGTCCCGGCGGTGGTCCGCGCCCGGCACCCGGTGGTGTCGGTCGTCCCGGTGGCGGCGGTGGCGGCGGCGGTAACTACCGCGGCGGCGGCCCCGGCGGCGGTGGCGGTGCCGGTGCCGGCGGTGGCTTCCGCGGTCGCCCCGGTGGCGGTGGCGGCGGACGCCCAGGCCAGCGCGGAGGCGCGGCAGGTGCGTTCGGTCGTCCCGGTGGTGCTCCGAAGCGTGGTCGCAAGAGCAAGCGCGCGAAGAGGGCCGAATACGAGAACATGCAGGCGCCGGTCGTCGGTGGCGTGCGGTTGCCGCACGGCAACGGCGAGACCATCCGGCTGGCCCGCGGCGCCTCGCTGTCCGACTTCGCCGACAAGATCAACGCCAACCCGGCGTCGCTGGTGCAGGCGCTGTTCAACCTCGGCGAGATGGTCACGGCCACACAGTCGGTCGGTGACGAGACGCTGGAACTGCTCGGCAGCGAGATGAACTACGTCGTGCAGGTCGTGTCACCGGAGGATGAGGACCGCGAGCTGCTGCAGTCGTTCGACCTCTCCTACGGCGAGGACGAAGGCGACGAGGACGACCTCGAATTCCGTCCGCCCGTCGTCACCGTCATGGGTCACGTCGACCACGGCAAGACCCGACTGCTCGACACGATCCGTAACGCCACCGTGCGTGAGGGTGAGGCCGGCGGCATCACCCAGCACATCGGCGCCTACCAGGTGACTGTCGACCTCGACGGCTCCGAGCGGCCGATCACGTTCATCGACACCCCGGGTCACGAGGCGTTCACCGCCATGCGTGCCCGCGGCGCGAAGGCCACCGACATCGCGATCCTCGTGGTCGCGGCCGACGACGGCGTCATGCCGCAGACGGTGGAGGCGGTCAACCACGCGCAGGCGGCCGACGTGCCGATCGTGGTGGCGGTCAACAAGATCGACAAGGAAGGCGCCGACCCGGCCAAGATCCGCGGTCAGCTGACCGAGTACGGCCTGGTGCCCGAGGAGTACGGCGGCGACACGATGTTCGTCGACATCTCCGCGAAGGCGGGCACGAACATCGAGGCGCTGCTGGAAGCGGTCATCCTGACCGCCGACGCGTCGCTGGACCTGCGAGCCAATCCGGACATGGAGGCTCAGGGTGTGGCGATCGAGGCCCATCTGGACCGTGGCCGCGGCCCGGTGGCGACCGTGCTGATCCAGCGCGGCACGCTGCGTGTCGGCGACTCGGTGGTGGCCGGCGACGCCTACGGTCGTGTGCGCCGCATGGTCGACGAGCACGGCGAGGACGTCGAGGCGGCCCTGCCGTCGCGGCCGGTCCAGGTCATCGGCTTCACGTCGGTGCCCGGTGCAGGCGACAACTTCCTCGTCGTCGACGAAGACCGCATCGCCCGTCAGATCGCGGACCGCCGCAGCGCGCGCAAGCGCAACGCGATGGCGGCCCGCACCCGCAAGCGGATCAGCCTGGAAGATCTGGATTCGGCGCTGAAGGAAACCAGCCAGCTGAACCTGATCCTCAAGGGCGACAACTCCGGCACCGTGGAGGCGCTGGAGGAGGCCCTGCTCGGTATCCAGGTCGACGACGAGGTCGAGCTGCGCGTCATCGACCGCGGCGTCGGTGGTGTCACCGAGACCAACGTAAACCTGGCGTCGGCGTCGGACGCGATCATCATCGGGTTCAACGTCCGTGCCGAGGGCAAGGCGACGGAGCTGGCCAACCGCGAGGGTGTGGAGATCCGGTACTACTCGGTGATCTACCAGGCCATCGACGAGATCGAGAGCGCGCTCAAGGGCATGCTCAAGCCGATCTACGAGGAGAAGGAACTCGGCCGCGCCGAGATCCGGGCGATCTTCCGGTCGTCGAAGGTCGGCAACATCGCCGGTTGCCTCGTCCAGTCGGGCATCATGCGCCGCAACGCCAAGGCGCGGCTGCTGCGCGACAACGTCGTGGTCGCCGAGAACCTCACGATCTCCTCGCTCAAGCGTGAGAAGGACGACGCCACCGAGGTCCGTGAAGGCTACGAGTGCGGTCTGACGCTGACCTACTCCGACATCAAGGAAGGCGACGTCATCGAGACCTACGAACTGGTCGAGAAGGCACGCACGTAGCCGCCTGATGAACCGCTTGATGAACGAAGTGAAGAAGGCAATCTGACATGGCTGATCCCGCACGGGCGAAGCGGTTGGCCAAGCGCATCTCCACGGTGGTCGCCTCGGCGATCGAATACGAGATCAAGGATCCCCGGCTCGCCGGGGTGACCATCACGGATGCCAAGGTCACCAACGACCTGCACGACGCCACGCTGTACTACACGGTCATCGGCCGATCGCTGGACGAGGACCCCGACTACGCCGGTGCCGCCGCGGCGCTCGAGAGTGCCAAAGGCGTGCTCCGCACCAAGGTCGGGGCCTCGCTGGGGGTGCGCTTCACCCCGACGCTGGCCTTCCAGCGAGACACCGTTCCCGACGCGGCCCACCGTATGGAGGAGCTGCTGGCCAAGGCGCGCGCCGCGGATGAGGATTTGGCGAGAGTTCGGGAAGGTGCCAAGCACGCAGGCGACGCCGACCCGTACCGTATAACTGGGGCGGAGGACGAGGGCCGGGGGCCAGACGAGGCGGACGCTGAGGACACTGGTGACTTCGACACGCTCCATGACAGATACGACCGCTGACGCCTTGATGACCGGTGCCCGGGTCGACGCCCGAGGCGCCGCAGACCTGGTGTCGTCCGCCGACTCGGTCAGCGTGCTCTGCCATGTGCATCCCGACGCCGACACCGTGGGCGCGGGGCTGGCGCTGGCTGTGGTGCTCGACCGGATCGGTACCAGCGTGCAGGTCACCTTCGCCGAGCCGCAGGACCTTCCCGATTCCCTGGCGACGCTGCCCGGTGGCCGGCTGTTGGTGGCGCCCGAGGACGTGCGCCGTGACGTCGACCTGGTCGTCACGGTCGACGTGCCCAGTGTCAACCGACTCGGCGCGCTGGCCGACCTGGTGACCGGCGACCGCCCGGTGCTGGTCATCGACCATCACGCCAGCAACCAGATGTTCGGGACGGCGAACTTCGTCGATGCGGCAGCGGATTCGACGACGATGCTGGTCGCCGATCTGCTCGACGCGTGGGGGGAACCCATCGACGAGGCCGTCGCGCACTGCATCTACGCAGGGCTGACCACCGATACCGGATCGTTCCGCTGGGCCAGTGCCCGGGCGCTGCGACTGGCCGCGCGGCTGGTCGACCTCGGCATCGACAATGCCGGTGTCAGCCGGGCGCTGATGGACACGCACCCGTTCGCGTGGCTGCCGATGTTGTCGCGTGTGCTGGGTACCGCGCAGCTCGACACTCAGGCGTGCGACGGTCGCGGCTTCGTCTACGCCGTGGTGTCACATCAGGAGTGGACCGACGCCCGGCCCGAGGAGGTCGAGAGCATCGTCGACATCGTGCGCACCACGCAGCAGGCCGAGGTGGCCGCGGTGTTCAAAGAGATCCGGCCGGCGCAGTGGTCGGTGTCGATGCGCTCCAAGGCACTCAACGTGTCGACGGTCGCGGCGACGTTCGGCGGCGGTGGGCACCGGTTGGCCGCGGGGTTCTCGGCCACGGGCAGCGCCGAGGATGTCGTGTCGGCTCTGCGCAGGGTTCTCGGCTGACTTTTCTTGTCTGACACCGACGGGGCCTTGGCGCCCGCCACCAGCCGGCGGATCGCCGCCCTGGCCTTCCCGGCGCTCGGCGTGCTCGCCGCCGAACCTCTCTATCTCCTCTTCGACCTCGCCGTCGTCGGACGCCTCGGTGCACTGAGTCTCGCCGGGCTGGCGATCGGCGCGCTGATCATGGGCGTGTTGAGCTCGCAGCTGACGTTCCTGTCCTACGGCACCACCGCTCGTGCGGCACGCTTCTACGGCCGTGGCGACCGCGCCGCCGCGGTCGCCGAAGGCGTGCAGGCGACGTGGTTGGCGGCGGCGATCGGCACGCTGGTGGTCGTCGCGGTCCAGATCTTCGCGGTCCCGCTCGTCACGGCACTGGCGGCCGGCGGCGACATCGCGGCGACGGCTCTGCCGTGGGTGCGCAGCGCGAGTCTGGCGGTCCCGGCCATCTTGGTGGCGGCTGCGGGGAACGGCTGGATGCGCGGGGTGCAGGACACCGCCCGGCCGCTGCGCTACGTCGTGATCGGGTTCGCGATCGCGGCGGTGCTGTGTCCGACGCTCGTGTACGGCTGGTTCGGCGCGCCGGCTCTGGGGTTGGCCGGTTCGGCGGTGGCCAACGTCACCGGCCAGTGGCTGGCGGCCCTGCTGTTCCTGCGTGCACTGCGGGTCGAGCGGGTACCGATCCGCCCGCGCCCGGCGGTACTGCGCGCCCAGCTGGTGATGGGTCGCGACCTGGTGATCCGGACGATGGCGTTCCAGGCGTGCTTCATCTCGGCGGGTGCGGTGGCTGCACGGTTCGGTGCCGCGGCCGTGGCGGCGCACCAGGTGGTCCTGCAGCTGTGGAGTTTCCTTGCGCTGGTGCTGGATTCGTTGGCGATCGCAGCGCAATCGCTCGTGGGCGCGGCGCTCGGTGCGGGCAGGCTGCGGCATGCGCAGTCGGTGGCGTGGCGGGTGACGGTGTTCTCTGCCGTCGCGGCCTGCGTGCTGGCGGCGTTGTTCGCGCTCGGCGCTTCGGTGCTCCCGGGGGTGTTCACCGACGATCGCACGGTGCTCGACGAGATCAGCGTGCCGTGGTGGTTCCTGGTGGCGCAGCTGCCCGTCGCCGGGGTGGTGTTCGCTCTCGACGGCGTGCTGCTCGGTGCGGGCGACGCCCGGTTCATGCGCACGGCGACGCTGGCCAGCGCGCTGTTGGGGTTCCTGCCCCTGATCTGGCTGTCGCTCGCGTTCGGGTGGGGGCTGCTCGGCATCTGGTCGGGGCTGAGCACGTTCATGGTGCTACGGCTGGCGTTCGTCGGCTGGCGCACGCTCTCGGGTCGCTGGCTGGTCCCGGGCTGACCCGTCAGCGCACCTGGCTGCGGCCGCGCTCGATCACCGAGGCGCGGCTCGTCGCGACGTCGTCGCCGGAGGTGCTCTTCATCCACTCCCGCGCCGAGGCCGCCTCCAGCCACAGCGCGCCACTGGTCTGTGTGTCGTCGATGAGGTGGTAGGACGTCATCAGTGCACGCACGGCCTTCTGGTTGTTCCCGACGATCGACGTCGCGACCTGACGCGCAGTGTCGAGAAGTTGATCGTGCGGCACGACCTGCGTGACCAGGCCGGTGCGCAGCGCCTCCTGCGCCGACAGATAATCCCCGGTCATGCTCATGCGGCGCGCCATCCCGACGCCCACCTTCTGCGGCAGCCGAACCGAGAGCCCCCACGTCGGCAGAAGTCCCACTCGGGCGTGGGTGTCGGCGAACCGCGCGTGCTCCGACGCGATCAGAATGTCGCAGTACAAGGCGATTTCGAGCCCACCGGTGACCGCCGCGCCGTTGATCGCACCGATCACCGGCTTCGACATCGGCGGCCACTTGGGGGAGATGTCCGGTAGCTCTGTGGTGTCGCCGAGTTCCTTGAGGTCCAGTCCGGCACAGAACACCGGGTCGGCACCGGTGATGATGACGACGTCGACGGCGTCGTCGTTCTCCGCCTCGCGCAGCGCGCTGTAGAACTGGCTGCGCAGCGTCGCGGACAGCGCGTTGCGCGCATCGGGTCGGTTCAGCGTCAGCGTGCGAATCCGATCGCGCGTGTCGATGAGCAGGACGTCGGAGGCGTTGGTCATTCGCTCACCGTATCGGGGCACCGGCCCGCGCCTATCGTGGAGGTCATGTGCCGAAACATCACCGAATTGCGTGGTCTGGAACCGGCGGCGACCGACGAGGAGGTCCAGGCCGCCGCGCGTCAGTACGTCCGCAAGGTCAGCGGTATCACCCGACCGTCCGGGGCGAATGTCGACGCGTTCGAGGCCGCGGTGGCCGAGGTGACCGCGACGACCCGGCGCCTGCTCGCCGGTTTGCAGCCGCGCAGACAACCTCCCAAAACCGTTCCGCCTCTTCGTCGTCCCGAGGTGCAGGCGCGCCTCGCCCGATCGTGACCGCGACGCTGACCAGCCCCGGGCTCAAGGAGTGGAGCGCGGCAGTACACGCGCTGCTCGACGGCAGGCAGACGGTGCTGCTGCGCAAAGGCGGGATCCACGAAAAGCGCTTCGAGGTGGCCGCGCCGCGTTTCCTGTTGTTCCCCACGGTGGCGCACAGCCACACCGAACGCGTGAGACCCGAACACCGCGATCTGCTCGGGCCCGCGGCAGCGGACAGCACCGACGACGAGGTCGTGGTGCGTGCCGGCGCCCGCGTGATCGACACGATCGAGGTCAACCGCCCTGACGAGCTCGACGACATTGCCGACCAACACATCTGGACCGCGAACTCGGTACGCGAAGATCGGCTGGACTTCCGCCCCCGGCATCGGCTGACCGTGCTCGTCGTGTCCGCCGCGGCACTGGCCGAACCTGTGACGCTGCCGCGCACCCCCGACTACCGCGGATGCACCAGCTGGGTGAACCTGCCGATCACGCCCCGGTGGGGTCCGCCGGTGCACGACGACGCGACGCTGCGTCGGATCGCCGCGCGCGTGTGCCGCTCAGTCGGCTGACGGCAGCACCAGCCGGGACCGGCCGTCCAGCGTCACCGTGTGGCGGGCCGTCGTCAATGTCGTTGCTGTGGAGAGCGTTTCGCCCGAACCCAGGTTGCGGACGAACCGGGGGTGCGATCCGCCGGCGATCAGGACCCGGATGCGGGATCCGGCGGGGAAGACGCGGGCCATCGCGTCGAGATCGATCCGCACACTGTCCGCATCGGGCACTGATGCGAGGTATCCGTCGCTGACATTGCGTGAACGACCCTGTGCGTCGACCTCACTGAGGCGGACGAACAGGTCGTTGTAGGGGTTCGCGCATCGGTGCGCCAGTTCCACGAACGGCTCGCCGATCACCCGGAGATCGGCTGCCAGGGGCGCGCTGGTGAAGGTCAGCACGTCGGCGCGGCGGGCGAGGGCGGTGTCATCTCGGTAGCCGGCGGCGGGGGAGAGCAGCCGACCGCCGATGGTCGGGGTGGGGTCGGAGGGGTTGTAGACGAAGGTGGCTTCCCCGGCCGGTGCCGGTTGCTCGGCGCCGAGGCGGTGCGACGGCTGCAGGTGGAACACCTGCTCGGTCGACGCGGGCGGCCAGTCCGGCAGGTCGTACCAGCCGGACCCCTGCCCGGCGCCGCCGACATGGATGCGCACCGGTGAAGCGCGCTGCAGTGGGACCCCATCTGGATCGGCGCCGAGGTGGGCGCCGAGCCAGTCCAGCGATTCGCGCAGTGCGGTCGGTGCCGCGCTCGTCATCATGTGCGAGTGGGTCCACGGGCCCACCGTCAGGCCCGTCGTCACTCCTCGGGCATGCAGTCGGCGGTACTGCTCGAGCGTCTGCTCGAGGAACAGGTCCTGCCAGCCGGACAGCAGCAGCACCGGAACATCGGTGCGCTCCAGGGCGTCGCCGAGGTGCAGGCCCGTCCAGAACGGGTCCCCGCTGTCGGGGTGATCGAGCCATGATTCGAACCATCTCGCCCCGTCACCGAGCAACGCCCGACTGGACTCGCCGAGCGGCACACCCAGCGATGCGGCGGCGACCTGCCGCTGCGCGCGGGCTTGCCGCAGGAGCTGCCGCACCCGGTGCCCGTCCTCCTGACGGCCGACCAGATCGCTCCACCCGAGGAAGTCGTTGAGCGCGAACGAGCCGGTGCCCCAGCGCGGCCCGGTGACGTCGTGGGGGCCCACAGTGATGACCGCGGCCTTCAGTTCTGGGGGCGGATCGGCCAGCAGCGCCCACTGTGTCCAGCCGAGATAGGACAGTCCGATCGTGCCGAACGTGCCGGTGAACCACGGCTGCTCACGCAGCCAGGCGACGGTGTCGGCACCGTCGTCGACCTCGTGGACGAACGGATCGAACGCACCACCTGAGCCGAAGGTGCCGCGCACGCTCTGCAGCAGCACGTGGTAGCCGCGTGCGGCGTACACCTGCGCGTACAGCGCCGCGAACGGCCAGGCCCGGCCGTAGGGGCCGCGCACCAGCAGGGTTCCCGCGGGGGTCCCGCTGCGCGGTGCGTAGTGGTCGGCGACCAGGTCGATCCCGTCGCGCATCGGCACCCGCATGCTGCGCTCGACGTCGACCTCGGTGCTCGGCGGCGGGAGATGGAGCAGGCTGGAGAGCCGGCTCGTCACGGCATGCTTGACGCTCACCCGCGCCAGGTTACGTACTCAGAATTTGTAGAACGGTGCCAGCTCGTGCGCGCGCTGCAGATTGGTCTGCATGCAGTCCGGGTCGGGTTCGGAGTAGATCGGTGAATAGAACAGCGACTGCTGGATCACGCCGTAGCTGGTCTTGAACGCGATCATGCAGGTGATCCACCACCGGTTGTTCCAGTCGGTGGGCTTCATAATCCAGTACTGCGCCGCGCGGTGGCCGTCGATGTCGAGCTCGACCGCGTCGGCCGGCAGCGTCTGCTCGTAGGTGCGCCACACGAATGCCTCGACGGCCATCTGATAGTTGCCGGCGTCGTAGTGGCAGCGCAGAGCGTCCTCGGGGTCGGGCGGGGTGTAAGCCAGCCCGATGCGCTGGACGACGTCGAGCGGGATGTCCCGGCACGGATCGAACGGGTCGGGGTTGACGGTCGCGATCACCGGCGACTTGATCGTGGTCATCGGAATGTCGGTGGATCGCAGCTGGACTGCGTCCGGACCGGCCGCCGGGTCCGGTTGCACCTGGGACACCACCACCACAGCGGCGACGAGAGCACACAGTGCCGACAGCAGTCGCGCCTTCGCGAGCATCGCACCCCTCAAATCCTGATTCGGCCCCGTCCCTGCCCGGAGTGTAACGGCCGGTGACCGGCCGCACGGCAAGACCTTAGAACCTGTTCTAGTTGCCGGGCGGCGGGGGTGTGCGGGGCACCAGTAGGCTGACAGGTTGTGAACTCCGAGGATCGCCGCCCGACGCTGTGGGCGGTCAGCGATCTTCACACCGGGCACACCGGGAACAAGCCGGTCACCGAGTCGCTGCACCCCGCGTCGCCCGATGACTGGCTGATCGTCGCCGGCGACGTGGCCGAGCGCACCGACGAGATCCGGTGGGCGCTGGACCTGCTGCGCAAGCGGTTCGCGAAGGTCATCTGGGTGCCGGGCAATCACGAGTTGTGGACCACGACCCGCGATCCGATGCAGATCTTCGGCAAGTCCCGCTACGACTACCTGGTCACGATGTGTGACGAGATGGGCGTGATCACCCCCGAGCACCCGTTCCCGGTGTGGACCGACGAGGGTGGCCCGGCGACGATCGTGCCGATGTTCCTGCTCTACGACTACTCGTTCCTGCCGCAGGGGGCGGGCACCAAGGCCGAGGGTCTGACGATCGCCAAGGACCGCAACGTCGTGGCGACCGACGAGTACCTGCTCTCGGCCGAGCCGTACTCCACGCGCGACGCGTGGTGCCGCGAGCGGGTCGCCTACACCCGCAAGCGGCTCGAGGACCTGGACTGGATGGACCAGACCGTGCAGGTCAACCACTTCCCGATGGTGCGCGACCCTTGCGACGCGCTGTTCTATCCCGAGTTCGCGATGTGGTGCGGCACCACCGCGACTGCGGACTGGCACACCCGCTACAACGCGGTGTGCTCGGTCTACGGCCACCTGCACATCCCGCGGACCACCTGGTACGACGGGGTGCGCTTCGAGGAGGTGTCGGTCGGTTACCCGCGCGAGTGGCGGCGCCGTCGGCCCTACCGATGGTTGCGCCAGATCCTGCCCGATCCGCAGTACAGCCCCGGCTATCTCAACGAGTTCGGCGGCCACTTCCAGATCACGCAGGAGATGCGGGATCACGCCGAGAAGATGCAGCAACGCATCAGGGACAGGGCATGATCGCCGCAACCCTGCTGGCCGGCGTGCTGCCCGGCGACCTGGATGGGCTGGCCGCGGCCGAATTGTATTCCGACCCCAGGGAATTGGCGCCGCTGCCCGAAGAGGAGCCGCTGATCGCCAAGTCGGTGCCCAAACGCCGCAACGAGTTCATCAGCGCGCGCTACTGCGCGCGCCAGGCGCTGGTCGAACTCGGCGCAGAACCTGCCCCGATCCTCAAGGGAGACAAGGGCGAACCGCGTTGGCCCGACGGGTTCGTCGGCAGCCTGACCCACTGTGAGGGATTTCGCGGCGCCGCGGTCGGACGCAGCGAGCGGGTCCGCTCGGTGGGTATCGATGCCGAACCGAACGGGGTGCTGCCCGACGGTGTGCTCGACGCGATCAGCATCCCGGCGGAGCGCTCGGAACTGAGAGCCCTGCCGTCCGGCGTGCACTGGGACCGAGTGTTGTTCTGCGCCAAGGAAGCCACGTACAAGGCGTGGTTCCCGCTGACGCGGCGGTGGCTCGGGTTCGAGGATGCCCACATCACCTTCGACGTCGACGGATCGGGTCAGGCCGGCACGTTCACCTCCGAGATCCTGATCGACCCCGAGGCGCTGTCCGGTCCGCCGCTGACGGCTCTGAACGGTCGGTGGGCGGTGCGAAGCGGCATCACGCTGACCGCGATCGTGCTGTGAGCACGCCGGGCCTGGTCATCGTCGACAAACCGGCCGGGATGACGAGCCACGACGTGGTGGGCCGGTGCCGCCGGCTGTTCGGTACCCGCAAGGTGGGCCATGCCGGGACCCTGGACCCGATGGCGACCGGGGTGCTGGTCGTCGGCATCGACCGGGCCACCAAGATCCTGGGTCTGCTGACCGCGACCGACAAGTCCTATGACGCGACGATCCGGCTGGGGCAGACGACGACCACCGAGGACGCCGAAGGTGAACTACTCCGATCTGTGTCGGCGGCTGGGGTGACCGACGAGCAGATCGAGGCCGCGGTGGCGCCGCTGCGGGGAGCCATCGAGCAGATCCCGTCCGCGGTCAGCGCGATCAAGGTCGCCGGTAAGCGGGCCTATCAGATGGTGCGCGACGGGGAGGCGGTCGAGTTGCCCGCGCGTCCGGTGCGCATCGACCGCTTCGACGTCCTGGCGGTGCGCCGCGGTGGAGGTGTCGTCGATGTCGATGTGGCGGTGGACTGTTCAAGCGGTACCTACATCCGAGCGCTCGCCCGCGATGTGGGGGACACGCTCGGGGTGGGGGGCCATCTCACCGCGCTGCGGCGCACCCGGGTGGGCCGGTTCGGCCTCGACCACGCCCGCACGCTGGAGCAGCTCGCCGACGCACCGACGTTGAGCTACAGCCTCGACGATGCCTGCCTGCAGGCGTTTCCGCGCCGAGACCTGACCGACGCCGAGGTGATCGACACCGGACACGGCCGCCCGTTGGCGGCCGCCGGTGTCGACGGCGTCTATGCGGCGACGGCACCGGACGGCCGGGTGATGGCACTGCTGCGCGACGCCGGGGAGAGAACCGCCTCGGTGGTCGTGATCCGGCCGGCGACGCTGTAGAGCCGCTGGTCGCGAATGTCGTTCGCGTGCTTCGCGATATCGTCGGAGCTCGAACTCCGACTGCTACGCGTAGAGCTTCTCGAACTTCTTGATCGACGCGTCGAGGTCGCCCTTCACCGCTCGTGATGCCGCGGCACCGATCGGTCCGAACAACGGCGCGCCGCCGAGATCCATCCGGAGGGTGAATGCGCACCCGTCCTTGGTGTCGGCGACGTTCATCGAGAGCTTGTACCGGGTTCCTCCGACGCCCTCGCCGCTGATCGCCAACGTCTTGGGGGGATCGAGCTCGCGGACCGTCCACGTCACACGGTTACGCATTCCCTTTGCCCCGGCGACCCCCACGATCGTGGTGCCGACCGCGAGTTCGCCGGGCAGATCGGAGCGCCAACCCTGGTGCAGCACCATCCAGTCCCCGAGTGTGGACAGGTCGGACACGTGCGCCCAGGCATCGTCGGCCGACATCGGCAGGGATCGGGACAGTTCGAGTTTGGCCATCTCGCGTGCGCTCCTATGCAATCACTGTGCAATGACCCAGATTGCTTCTGCGGCTGGGCTTCCTAAATCGACGGTCATCTCGTCCGGTCCGTCGCTGTCGTGAGGATCGTGCACGGCGACCGAGATCATGCCGGCGAAATCCCGCCGCGCGACCACCCGGATGTGCGAATCCAGGTTGATGCCCACGGAGTCGAAGTAGCGCAGCATCTCCGGATCGGCGTCGGAGATCCGGGCGATCGTGCCCGCCTCGCCGTTCTGGCAGGCCGACAGCTGGCGGGCCGGCGGGGTGGGCACGCGGCCGTCGGCGGCGGGAATCGGATCTCCGTGCGGATCGCGCGTCGGGTAGCCGAGCTTGGCGTCGATGCGGTCGAGCATCCGGTCGGAGACGGCGTGTTCGAGCACCTCGGCTTCGTCGTGCACCTCATCCCAGCCGTAGCCGAGCTCGCGCACCAGGAAGGTCTCCATCAGCCGGTGGCGGCGGACCATGGCCAGCGCCGCATGGCGTCCCGCGTCGGTCAGCGTCACCGCGCCGTACTTCTCGTGATCGACCAATCCCTGGTCGGCGAGCTTGCGGATGGACTCCGACGCGGTGCTGGCCGAGACGCCGATTCGCTCGGCGAGCAGCTTGGTGCTCACCTTTTCGTGGGACCACTCCTGCGCCGTCCAGATGACCTTCAGGTAGTCCTGGGCCACCGTCGTCAGCTCCGGCGGCTTGGCTTCAGGACTCATAAGTCCAAGAGTTTAGGCAAACATCACCTGATCCGGTGGCGCTGCTTCGCCACAGTTCGAGCCGGCGTCGCCGGCACGCCGTAGGCTTGCGGCGTGCAACGCTGGCGGGGTCAAGACGACATCCCCACCGACTGGGGCCGGTGCGTCGTCACCATAGGGGTGTTCGACGGCGTCCACCGGGGTCATCAGGAACTGATCAACGGCGCGGTCAAGGCCGGCCGCGCCCGGGGCGTACCCACCGTGCTGATGACCTTCGACCCCCATCCGATGGAGGTCGTGTTCCCGGGCAGTCACCCCGCCCAACTGACGACGCTGACCCGGCGCGCCGAGCTCGTCGAGGAAATGGGCATCGACGTGTTCCTGGTCGTCCCGTTCACCGCCGACTTCATGAAGCTCACGCCTGAGCGCTACATCCATGAACTGCTCGTCGAGCGCCTCCACGTGGTCGAGGTCGTGGTGGGGGAGAACTTCACGTTCGGCAAGAAGGCGGCCGGCAACGTCGAGCTCCTCCGCAAGGCCGGTGAGCGGTTCGGATTCGCGGTGGATTCGCTGAGCCTGGTGGCCGAACACCACCGCGACGAGACGGTCACCTTCTCCTCGACCTACATCAGGTCCTGCGTGGATGCCGGCGACATGGTGGCGGCCGCCGAGGCGCTGGGCCGCGCCCACCGGGTGGAAGGCGTGGTCGTACGCGGCGACGGCCGGGGCCGCGACCTCGGTTTCCCGACCGCCAACGTGGCCCCGCCCATGTACTCGGCGATCCCCGCCGACGGTGTCTACGCCGCGTGGTTCACGGTGTTGGGGCACGGACCGGTCGTCGGCACCGTGACGCCGGGAGAGCGGTACCAGGCGGCGGTGTCGGTGGGTACCAATCCCACGTTCTCCGGCCGCACCCGCACCGTCGAGGCGTTCGTGCTCGACACCAGCGCCGATCTGTACGGCCAGCACGTCGCCGTGGACTTCGTCGCGCGGCTGCGGGGCCAGGAGAAATTCGACTCGGTGGACGAGCTGATCGTCGCGATGAACGCCGACACCGACCGCGCCCGCACGATCCTGTCGGCCCGCTGAAGCGAATCGGGGCCCGCGCCCTGCGCGAATTGGGGTCGAGTCGCGGGCGCTGCTAGACTCCTCGCCGACCTGGTGCGCGCTGCAGTTCGCGGTGGCCGCACCCTAGATTCTCACTCGCGGACCGAATCGATGGAGTTGTTTCGTGGCGCTCACTGCCGACCAGAAGAAGGAAATCCTGGGCCAGTACGGCCTGCACGACACCGACACGGGGTCGCCGGAAGCCCAGGTCGCCCTGCTGACCAAGCGGATCTCGGATCTCACCGAGCATCTCAAGCAGCACAAGCACGATCACCACTCGCGCCGCGGCCTGTTGCTGCTCGTCGGCCGTCGCCGCCGGCTGCTCAAGTACGTCGCCCAGGTCGACGTCGCGCGCTACCGCTCGCTGATTGAGCGCCTCGGCTTGCGCCGCTGACGCGCTAACGTCACACGGGTGGCAACACCCGACTACGTCCTCGGCAGCGACGACGCCGAGATCGCCCGCCTGCAGGGTCAGGCCGCGATCATCGCCGAACCCACCGACATGCTTTTTCGGCGTGGCGGGCTGCGTCCCGGCATGCGCGTTCTCGATCTGGGCAGCGGTCCCGGCGACGTGTCGTTTCTCGTCGCCGGCATCGTCGGTGACGAGGGTTCAGTGCTGGGGCTCGAACAGGACCCCGCGCAGCTGGCCGTCGCCGAACAGCGCCGCGAGCATCTCGGGCTGGGCAATGTCCTGTTCGAGCAGGGCGACGCTCGCACGTTCGTCAGCGACGAACCGTTCGACGCCGTGGTCTGCCGGCTGCTGCTGATGCACCTACCCGACGCGGCCGACGTGCTGGCTCACCACCGCCGCAACCTGCGTCCGGGTGGCGTGTTCATCGCCGTCGACTACGACATGACCGGCGCCCGGGCGCTGCCCGAGGTCGATCTCTTCACCCGTGTCGGTGATTGGATTCAGGCCGGCTTCGCCCACGCTCAGGCCGATGCGGCGGTCGGGATGCGATTCCCCGTCCTCTTCGAGCAGGCCGGCTATGCCGATGTCGGCACCCTCGGTCTGCAGGTGTACTTCCCGCCCCAGGCACGCCAAGCGGCGGGTTACGTCGTCGGGGTGGTGCGGGCTCTCGAGGACGCGATCATCGCGTCCGGCGCGGCCACTGCCGACGATCTGGACCTCGCCACGCTCGAGCAACGCCTCGGCGAAGCGATCGAGGAGCGCGGTGCGGTGTGGACGATGCCGACGATCGTCGGCGGATGGGGCCGGCGCGCCTGACCGTCGTTTTTCGCCGGACACGGGCCGCAGAGTACGATGGCCTGGTTCGGCTCCGGGTTTTCTCGAGGCGGACACCTGGGTGCGGTCATCGCAGACCCGCGAGTGCCGTTCCCGCACGTCGCATCGCCGACCCGCTCGATCGCGCGGTCTTCGGTAGTGGCTGCCGGATAGGAATGCCGGCAGCTTCGATCGATGGCCGTAGCCGCATCGAAAGCGGTGGTCGACGCGCTGTGACGACGCAAAACAGCGAATTGATCCAGAGAGGCCATACGGACGTCCATGTCTGTAGTTGAAATTGAAGACGGCGTGTTCGAAGCCACCGCCGTGATCGACAACGGGAGCTTCGGCACCCGCACCATCCGGTTCGAGACCGGCCGGCTCGCCCAGCAGGCCGCCGGCGCCGTCGTCGCGTACCTCGACGACGAGACCATGCTGCTCAGTGCCACCACCGCCAGCAAGGCGCCCAAGGAGCACTTCGACTTCTTCCCGCTCACCATCGACGTCGAGGAGCGGATGTACGCCGCGGGCCGGATCCCCGGCTCGTTCTTCCGCCGCGAGGGTCGCCCGTCGACCGACGCGATCCTGACCTGCCGCCTGATCGACCGGCCGCTGCGCCCGTCGTTCGTCAGCGGGCTGCGCAACGAGATCCAGGTCGTCGTCACCGTGCTCTCGCTTGATCCGAAGGACCTCTACGACGTCCTCGCGATCAACGCCGCCTCGGCGTCGACGCAGATCTCCGGCCTGCCGTTCTCCGGCCCGGTCGGCGGCGTGCGCGTCGCTCTGATCGACGGTCAGTGGGTCGCGTTCCCGACCGTGGAACAACTCGAGCGGGCCGTGTTCGACATGGTCGTCGCGGGGCGCAAGGTCGAGGATGACGTCGCGATCATGATGGTCGAGGCCGAAGCGACCGAGAACGTCATCGAGCTGGTCGCCGGCGGTGCCGGTGCGCCGACCGAGACCGTCGTGGCCGAGGGCCTGGAAGCGGCCAAGCCGTTCATCGCGGTGCTGTGCGACGCGCAGGCCGAGCTGGCCGGCTCGGCCGGCAAGGAAACCGCCGAGTACCCGCTGTTCCCCGAGTACGGCGACGACGTGTACTACTCGGTCGCCTCCGTGGCCACCGACGCGCTCTCCGAGGCGCTGACCATCGCGGGCAAGAACGAGCGCAACGACCGCACCGACGAGATCAAGGTCGAGGTCCTGCAGCGGCTGGCCGAGCAGTACGCCGGCCGTGAGAAGGAGATCGGCGCCGCGTTCCGGTCGCTGACCAAAAAGCTTGTGCGCCAGCGCATCCTGACCGACCACTTCCGCATCGACGGCCGCGGCGTCACCGACATCCGCGCCCTGTCGGCCGAGGTCGCGGTGATCCCGCGGGCCCACGGCAGCGCGCTGTTCGAGCGTGGCGAGACCCAGATCATGGGTGTCACCACCCTCGACATGGTCAAGATGGCCCAGCAGATCGACTCGCTGGGGCCCGAGACCTCCAAGCGCTACATGCACCACTACAACTTCCCGCCGTATTCGACCGGTGAGACCGGCCGCGTCGGCTCGCCCAAGCGGCGCGAGATCGGCCACGGCGCGCTCGCCGAGCGCGCCCTGGTGCCGGTGCTGCCGAGCGTCGAGGAGTTCCCGTACGCCATCCGTCAGGTCTCGGAAGCGTTGGGCTCCAACGGGTCCACCTCGATGGGCTCGGTGTGCGCCTCGACCCTGTCGCTGCTCAACGCCGGTGTGCCGCTGAAGGCGCCGGTCGCGGGAATCGCGATGGGTCTGGTCAGTGACGACGTCGAGGTGGATGGCAAGACCGAGCGCCGCTTCGTCACGCTGACCGACATCCTGGGCGCCGAAGATGCCTTCGGCGACATGGATTTCAAGTGCGCCGGCACCAAGGACTTCGTCACCGCCCTGCAGCTCGACACCAAGCTCGACGGCATCCCGTCGCAGGTGCTGGCCGGCGCGCTGGCGCAGGCCAAGGACGCGCGCATCACGATTCTCGAGGTGATGGCCGAGGCCATCGACGCCCCCGACGAGATGAGCCCGTACGCCCCGCGGATCACCACGATCAAGGTGCCGGTCGACAAGATCGGTGAGGTCATCGGGCCCAAGGGCAAGATGATCAACTCGATCACCGAGGAGACCGGCGCGTCGATTTCCATCGAGGACGACGGCACGGTGTTCGTGGGCGCGTCCAACGGCGAAGCGGCGCAGGCGGCGATCGACAAGATCAACGCCATCGCGAACCCGCAGCTGCCCAAGATCGGCGAGCGGTTCCTCGGAACCGTGGTCAAGACCACCGATTTCGGCGCCTTCGTGTCGCTGTTGCCGGGTCGTGACGGGCTGGTCCACATCAGCAAGCTGGGCCGCGGCAAGCGCATCAACAAGGTCGAGGACGTCGTCAAGGTCGGTGACAAGCTCCGCGTGGAGATCGCCGACATCGACAACCGCGGCAAGATCTCGCTGGTGCTGGTGGCTGAAGAGGCTGCCGAAGCGACCACCGAAGCCGCCGGTACGGAAGCGCCCGCACCCGCCGATGCCGCGACCGCCGGCAGCTAGCGCGGCGGCACTGCGCCGGGTGCGCGGTGGTGGCGACGCGGCCGAGAAATCGACCGCGATCCGTCGCACGGATCTGCCCGGTGGCCTGCGTGTGGTCACCGAGCGGATTCCGCATGTGCACTCGGCGTCGGTCGGGGTGTGGGTCAACGTCGGATCGCGCGACGAGGGTCGCAGCGTGGCCGGTGCCGCCCACTTCCTCGAACACCTGCTGTTCAAGGCGACCCCGTCCCGCACCGCCGTGCAGATCGCCCAGGCCGTCGACGCCGTCGGCGGTGAACTGAACGCGTTCACCTCGCGCGAGCACACCTGCTACTACGCCCACGTGCTCGACACCGACCTCGCGCTGGCCGTCGATCTGGTCGCCGACGTGGTGCTGCGGGGACAGTGCTTCGCCGACGACGTGGAGGTCGAACGCGACGTCGTGCTCGAGGAGATCGCGATGCGCGACGACGATCCCGAGGACACCCTCGGCGACGTCTTCCTGTCGGCGATGTTCGGCGACCATCCGGTGGGCCGGCCCGTGATCGGCAGCGTGGAGTCGATCTCGACGATGACACGCGCGCAGCTGCACTCCTTCCACCTGCGCCGCTACACCCCCGACCGCATGGTGGTGGCGGTGGCCGGCAACATCGATCACCACGAGGTCGTCGCGCTGGTACGTGAGCACTTCGGCGACCGGCTGGTGCGCGGTCGCACGCCGATCCCGCCCCGCAAGGGTGCGGGACGGGTCAGCGGTCGGCCGACACTGGAAGTGGTCAAGCGCGACGCCGAACAGACCCACCTGTCCCTGGGGGTCCGTACTCCGGGCCGGCACTGGGACCAGCGCTGGGCGCTCTCGGTGCTCAACACCGCCCTCGGCGGAGGGCTCAGTTCGCGTCTGTTCCAACAGATCCGGGAGACCCGCGGTCTGGCGTACTCGGTGTACTCGACTGTCGACACCTTCGCCGACAGCGGAGCGCTGTCGATCTACGCGGGCTGCCTCCCCGAGCGCTTCGACGAAGTCGTGCGTGTGACCACCGACGTGCTGGCCGAAGTCGCGCGCGACGGCATCACCGCCGACGAGTGCCGGATCGCCAAGGGTTCCCTGCGGGGCGGTCTCGTCCTCGGGCTGGAGGACTCGGGGTCGCGGATGAACCGGCTGGGCCGCAGCGAGCTGAACTACGGTCAGCACCGCACCATCGCCGAGACATTGAATCGCATCGACGAGGTCAGCCTGGACGACGTGAATGCCGTTGCCCGACAACTGCTCACCCGGCCGTTCGGGGCGGCGGTGCTGGGTCCTGTCCGGGGACGCAGGTCCTTGCCGCGACCGTTGCAGACGATCGCCGGATGACGGTCTCCCGGCGCGGACTCCTGGTCGGCGGGCTGACCCTGGCCGGCCTGGCCGCCTGTTCGCGATCGACCGTGCTGGCGGACCCCGCCGAGCCGCTGCCGCCGATCGGTGATCGGCTGGCCGCGCTCGGGCGTCGGCACAACGCCCGGATCGGCGTGTACGCCGTCGATCTCGGCTCGGACCGCACCGTCGAGGTCGGCGCCGACGACATGTTGGCGATGTGCTCGACGTTCAAAGCCTATGCGTCAGCGGCCGTGCTGCAGCGCGCGCAGCAGGGGCGATTGGCACTGACCGACGCAGTCCTGGTGGGGCGCAGCGACATCCGTGAGCATTCCCCGGTGACCGAGCCTCGGGTGGGCTCGACGATGACGCTCGCAGAACTGTGCCAGGCGGCGCTGCAGCAGAGCGACAACGCAGCGGGCAATCTGCTGCTGCGCACCCTGGGCGGGCCGTCGGCGATCACCGACTTCGCTCGCAGCATCGGCGACGACCGGACGCGGCTGGACCGCTGGGAAACCGAGCTGAACACCGCAATCCCCGGCGATCCGCGCGACACCAGTACGCCTCGCGCACTGGGCTCCGGCTTCCGGGCGGTGTTGACCGGTGAGGTCCTCGACGGGGCGCACCGCCAAATGCTCGAGGACTGGATGCGGGCCAATCAGACGTCGAGCATGCGCGCGGGACTGCCGGGCGGGTGGGTGACCGCGGACAAGACCGGCAGTGGGGGATACGGCACCACCAACGATGTCGGCGTCGCCTACGGCCCGCAGGGCCAGCGGTGGCTTCTGTCGATCATGACCCGTTCGGCCACAGATGATCCCGACGGCGACAGCCTGCGACCGTTGATCGGTGAGATCGCCGCGGCGGTAGCGCCCGAGCTATCCCAGCCGGCGTGAATTGTCGCGGTGCAAGACGAAGAAGTACGGCTTGCGGATACCGCGCAAATCCATGGCGCCCAGCACAGTCTCCTCGCCCAGCCGACGGAACACGTCGTTGATGGGCAGCTGGTCGTAGATCATCGTCGCGGTGTCCACTCCGCGGTAGCGCGTGGTGCGCAGGCGCGCCTTCGGTCCGCGGGCGGCGAGCACAGGCCGCAGCGCGGCGATGAGCCCCGAGAGATCGCGGTCCTTGAGCCCCGGGATCTTGGTCGCGATGCCGAGCCCGGCGAACGCGGGTAGCGGATTCAGCGGCCACAACCCGGAGCTGTCCCGGGTGGGGAACAGCAGCGGGTGCACGGTCTCACTGTCGGTGTATTGCTTGCCCCACCAGCCGCTGGCCTCGAGCATGCCGTCGAGGGGGTGGCCGGTCGGGACTTCGGCGCCGTGCCAGGTGCCGAGCATGAACTCGGTCTCGACGGCGGGCAGCGAGTCGAACAGCGCCAGCGCATCGGCCGTGGTGGTCGGGGCGCTCGGAAGAACGTCGGTCAGCACAGACATACCGGGAGTGTACTTGACACCCGTCAAATAAGGCACACTGCAGTCATGTCGGAAGCCCTCTGCCGGTGTGGCCGCGGCCTGGCCGCCGAGCAGTGCTGCCTGCCGCTGCTGAGGGGGGAGCAGCAGGCGCGCACGGCCGAGGAGTTGATGCGCTCGCGCTACACCGCGTTCGCGGTCGGCGACGCCGACTACCTCTGGCGCACGTGGCATCCGCGCACCCGACCGGAGCGGGTGACCGTCGACCCGGCGGTGCAGTGGACCGGCCTCGAGATCCTCGACACCCACACCGACACCGTCGAGTTCCGGGCGACGTACCGGGAAAGCCAACGAACCGGGACGCTGCATGAGCGGTCCCGGTTCGCTGTGAGAGCCCGTCGCTGGTTCTACGTCGACGGGGAGGTGTTCTGAGGTTGTCAGGCCAGCAGGCCGGCCGGATCGGTGAACGGCAGACCGAGGTCGGTGGCCACCTGCTCGGACAGCAGCGCCCCGTCGTGCGTCGACAGGCCCTTGGCCAGCGCGGCGTCGGCGCGGCAGGCGTCGCGCCACCCCTTGCCCGCGAGCTTGAGCACGTAGGGCATGGTCGCGTTGGTGAGTGCGTAGGTCGACGTCCGCGGCACCGCGCCGGGCATGTTCGCCACGCAGTAGAACACGGTGTCGTGCACCGCGAACGTGGGATCGTCGTGCGTGGTGGGCCGGGAATCCTCGAAGCAGCCGCCCTGGTCGATGGCGATGTCGACCAGTACTGCGCCCGACTTCATCTCTGCGACAGTGGAATTCGTGACGAGCTTGGGTGCCTTGGCGCCCGGGATCAGGACCGCCCCGATCACCAGGTCGGCTTCCTTGACCGCGGCTTCCAGGTCGAGGCTCGAGGAGTAGCGGGTCTCGATGGCGCCGCCGTACTCGGCATCGATCTTGCGCAGGGTGTTGATGTTCAGGTCGAACACCGTCACGTGGGCACCCATGCCCCAGGCCACCGCTGCCGCGTTGTCACCGGCCATGCCGCCGCCGATCACGACGACCTTGGCGGGAGCCACGCCGGGAACGCCGCCCATCAGAACGCCGCGTCCGCCCTGCGTGCGCATCAGGTGGTACGCACCGACCTGTGCCGAGAGTCGGCCCGCGACCTCGCTCATCGGTGCCAGCAGCGGCAGAGCGCCGTCGGCGGTCTGCACGGTCTCGTAGGCGATGGAGGTGGTGCCGGAGGCCAGGAGGGCATCGGTGCACGGCTTGGAGGCCGCCAGGTGGAGATAGGTGAACAGCGTCTGGCCGGCCCGCATCTTGGCGTACTCCGGCTCGATGGGCTCCTTGACCTTGAGGAGCAGTTCGGCTTCGCCCCACACGGTGTCGGCATCGGCGACGATCTGCGCACCCGCGGCCTTGAAGTCGCCGTCGGTGATCGCCGAGCCATCGCCGGCGCCCGACTGGACCAGCACGTCGTGGCCACGCTGGGTCAGCTCGGCCACACCGGCGGGCGTGATCGCGACCCGGTACTCGTTGTTCTTGATCTCGGTCGGCACACCGACGCGCATTTTTGCTCCTGGAAATCGGGGGAAACTGGGGCAGAGTTGCTCCAAGTGTGAAGAAACATCGATGCATACACAATATTTATGACGAAGATTCGGTAGACTGCGTCCATGTCAGACGAATCAGCGGCAACCCCTGCGTCATCGCGGACCTCGTCGAAGGATGTTCGGATCATTCTCGACGATGTCGACCGACGCATTCTGACCGCACTGCACGCAGACGCTCGGCTACCCAACAGCGCCCTGGCCGAACTCATCGGCATCGCGCCGTCCACGTGTCACGGACGGGTGCGACGACTGACCGAACTCGGCGTCATCCGCGGCTTCTACGCCGACATCGATCCGGCGGCGATCGGGCTGACTCTGCAGGCGATGATCTCGGTGAGCCTTCAGGCCAACGCCCGCGGCAAGATCCGTAATTTCATCGGTCAGATCCGGCGCAAGCCCCAGGTGATGGATGTGTACTTCCTCGCCGGCGCCGACGATTTCCTTCTGCACGTCGCCGCCCGTGACACCGACGATCTGCGAAAGTTCGTCGTGGAGAACCTCAACGCCGACGCGGACGTCGCGGGCACCCAGACGTCGCTGATCTTCGAACATCTGCGCGGCGCATCGCCGCTGTGAGACGTCAGGCCCCGCTGAAGCGGCGCAGCCAGGAGAACCACTGCGCCATGCCCTCGCCGGTCTTGGCGCTGACCGGCAGTACGGTGGCGCCCGGATTGACCTGCCGGATCCGGTCGGTGTAGGTGGCGACGTCGGCATCGAGGTAGGGCGCGAGATCGATCTTGTTCAGCAGCACCACGTCGACCGCCCGGAACATCACCGGATATTTCAGCGGCTTGTCCTCGCCCTCGGTCAGCGAGTAGACCATCGCTTTGGCGTGTTCACCCACGTCGAACTCCGCGGGGCAGACCAGGTTTCCGACGTTCTCGATGATCACCAGGTCGAGGACGGTGAGGTCCAGTCCCGTCAGGGCCCGGTGCACCATCGGGGCGTCGAGATGGCATTCACCGCCAAAGCCGTTGTCGGTGTTGAGTAGTGAGATCTGCGCACCCCGACCTGCCAGGCGGGCGGCGTCGAGGTCCGTGGCGATGTCCCCTTCGATGATTCCGACCGCGAGCTCACCGGCCAGCTCGTCGAGGGTCGCACTCAACACCGCTGTCTTACCGGAGCCCGGTGAGCTCATCACGTTCAGTGCACGAACTCCGTTGTCGGCGAACATCTCCCGGTTCTGCGCGGCGAGGACGTCGTTCTCGGAGAAGATGGCTTCGAGCACGTCGATGCGCTGTCCGGCGGTCTGGTATCCGCTGTGATCGCCGTGACCGTGACCGTGATCGTGATCGTGGCTGTGCACCGTGCCGTCGTCGTGGCGGTGGAATCTACCCACTGCGGTGCCCCGCTGCTTCGGTGGCGACATCGATCGATGTCACGAGGAACTCCTCTCCCCGGACCACCGTCACGTCGGCGCTCCCGCAGGCCGGGCAGCACACCGACCATCGTGAGGTGATCTCCGATTCCTGCCCGCACACACGGCAACTCACCGCCGCAGGCACCTGCTCGAGTTCCAGCGCCGCCCCGGCCAAGCCGTCGTGTTCGGCGACGACCGACCAGCAGAACAGCAACGAATCCGCGACCACCTGCCGGAGGGCGCCGACGCGCACCCGGACCACCTCGACCGGCCGGCCGTCGGCGTGGCTGCGGACCACGCCGGCGATGGCGTGACACAGGGACAACTCGTGCACACGGTCAGCGTAATCCCGACGGGGGGTCGGAATTGCGCAGAAGTGTCTGCCGGATTTCGATAGTTGGGGACGCCGCGCGGAGTTAGCCTGGGGCGTCGCAGCGTTCGAGGAGTCCGCGCCATGAGCGCACACATACGTGTCCGGGTGAGCGTCACCGGTGTGGTCCAGGGAGTGGGATTCCGCCCTACGGTGGCCCGCATCGCCGCGGCGCATCGGCTGAGCGGGTTCGTGCGCAACGACGCGGGTTCGGTGCAGTGCGAATTCGAGGGTCCGAGACCGCAGGTCGACGCGGCGATACATGCGCTGCGGACCGATCCGCCGCCGCTCGCCCGTATCGACACCTTCGACGTCACGGCCCGCCCGCTCGGCGGCGACCCGGGATTCCGCATCGTCGACAGCGCCACGAGCGGTGACGAGAATGCCCGCACGCTGGTGCCACCCGACATCGCGACCTGTCCGGACTGTCGCCGTGAGCTGTTCGATCCGGCGGACCGGCGTCACGGCCACCCGTTCATCACCTGCACCAATTGCGGGCCGCGCTACACGGTGATCACCGACCTGCCCTACGACCGGCCGGCCACCACGATGGCTGGTTTCGCTCTGTGCGCGCGTTGCGCCGCGGAGTACACCGATCCGGCCGACCGGCGCTACCACGCCCAGACCATCGCCTGCCACGACTGCGGGCCGCAGTTGACGTGGGACGGGCCCGGTTCGGGTGGAGCTCCTCTCGAATCCGCCACGGCGGCACTGCGGGCAGCCATGATCGTCGCGATCAAGGGTGTCGGGGGCTACCACCTCGCGTGCCGCGCCGACGACGACGAGGCCGTCGCTGCGCTGCGGCGAAGAAAGAACCGGCCTGCCAAGCCGTTCGCGGTGATGGTCGCCGATGTGGACGCGGCCCGGCGGATCTGTGTGGTCGACACCGCGGCCGAGCAGGCCCTCACCTCGTCGGCCGCGCCGATCGTGCTGCTGCCCGCCCGCCCGGGCGGCGTCAGCGTCGAGGTGGCGCCCGGGCTGGGCGATCTCGGGGTGATGCTGGCCTACACGCCGGTCCACCATCTGCTCTTCGCCGGGTTGGACGTGCCCGCGTTGGTGATGACGTCGGCGAATCAGGGTGGATCCCCGATCGTCTTCCGCGACGAGAACCTCGACTGGATCGACGGTCTGGCCGACGCCGTGCTGGGCCACGACCGCCCGATCCACGTCCCGTGCGAAGACTCAGTGGTGGGGATCGCCGACGACGGGGCAGAGATCCCGCTGCGGCGGTCGCGGGGCTACGCGCCGCTACCCGTCGCGCTCGACGTGCCGGCGCCGACGGTCCTTGCGACCGGCGGCGATCTGAAGACCACGTTCGCGCTGACCGACGAGCGCGGGCGCGTGCATCTGTCCTCGCACCTGGGTGACATGGCCGACCCCCGCACCCAGGACTGCTTCACCGCGGCGGTCGACCACCTGATGTTCCTGACCGCCACGGTGCCCGTTGCCGTCGCGCACGACATGCACCCGCGATATGCCACGACCGGGTGGGCACAACGCCACGGCGGCCCGCGGGAGGCCGTACAGCACCATCACGCCCACGCGATGTCGTTGCTTGCCGAACATCGCCTGCTCGGCCGGCCGATGCTCGCGATCACCTACGACGGAACGGGTTTCGGCACCGATGGCACCATCTGGGGTGGCGAACTGCTCGCAATCACGGGGGCCACGGAGTTCACGCGCGTCGGCCACGTGGCGCCGTTCTGGTTGCCGGGTGGCGAAGGCGCCGTCCGCCAGCCGGCGCGTATCGCACTCGATCTGCTGCGACGCGCGGGCATCGATCCGGCCGACGACCTCCCTCCCGTCGTGACACTGGGGCCGACGGGCATGCACGTGCTGACCCAGCAGCTCGCGCGTGGCGTGGGATGTGTCCCGACGACGAGCATGGGGCGGCTCTTCGACGCCGTCGCGAGTCTTCTCGGCGTCTGCCAGCAGGTGACCTACGAAGGCCAGGCCGCCGTGGAGCTCGAGCACCTCGCGCGCCGCGGGCGCCCCTGTGCCGCGCTGCGAATGGATGTCACCGCCGGTGTCATCGATCCCGCGCCGGTGATCGCCGGCCTGGTGGAGGGCCTGCGCGCAGGTGCGGCGCGCGAAGACTTGGCGCGGACCTTCCACGACGCGGTGAGTGATGCGACGGTGCGCGCCGCGGCGGCTGCCGCCGCCGACGCCGGCATCACGACCGTGGGCCTGACCGGTGGGGTGTTCGCCAACCGCCTGCTGCTGGCCGGGATCTCGGCGGGTCTGCGCGCCCGAGGACTGACGGTGCTCACCCACAGGGTGGTGCCGTGCAACGACGGCGGTGTCGCTCTGGGGCAGGCCGCCGTCGCGGCGCTGCGCCTGGCGGCGGCTCGAGAAAGGAGTGGGCCATGTGTCTCGGTATCCCCGGCAGGGTGACCGCGATCTGGGACGAGGCGGGGACGCGGATGTCGACGGTCGATTTCGGCGGCACCACCAAGACGGTGTGTCTGGCCTATCTGCCGGACATGACTATCGGCGAATACACCATCGTGCACGCCGGTTTCGCGATCACGCGACTCGACGAGGCGTCGGCACACGAGACGTTGCGCATGTTCGCCGAACTGGGTGTCCTGGACGAGGAGCTCGCCGGTGAACAACCGGCGGCGCGGAGGGACACGGCATGAAGTACCTCGACGAGTTCCGTGACCCGACCGCCGCGCGAGCGCTGGTCGACGCGATCCGCCGCCGGGCCACGAGAAGCTGGACGGTGATGGAAGTCTGTGGTGGACAAACTCATTCGATCATCCGCAACGGACTGGACCAGCTGCTCGACGGCGCGGTCGAGTTCATCCACGGGCCGGGTTGCCCGGTGTGCGTCACACCGCTGGAGATGATCGACCGCGCGCTGGAGATCGCATCGCGCGACGACGTCATCTTCTGCTCGTTCGGCGACATGCTCCGGGTGCCGGGCAGCACCCGGGACCTGTTCTCGGTCCGGGCCCGGGGTGGGGACGTCCGCGTCGTCTACTCGCCGCTGGACGCGACGCGCGTGGCCGCCGACAACCCCGACAAGCAGGTGGTGTTCTTCGGCGTCGGCTTCGAGACCACTGCGCCGGCCAACGCGATGGCGGTGCTGCACGCGCAACGGCTGGGGTTGACGAACTTCTCGGTGTTGATCTCCCATGTGCTGGTGCCACCCGCGATGACCGCGATCCTGTCCTCGCCCACCAACCGCGTGCAGGGTTTCTTGGCCGCAGGGCACGTGTGCTCGGTGATGGGCACCTCGGAGTATCAGCCGCTTGTCGACCGGTTCGAGGTGCCGATCGTGGTGACCGGCTTCGAACCACTCGACCTGCTCGAAGGCGTACGTCAGGTGGTCGACCTGCTCGAGGACGGGACACCCGAGTTGCGCAACGCCTATCCCCGCGCCGTGTGCGACGAGGGGAACCCGGCGGCCCGGCAGACGCTCGCCGACGTCTTCGTCGTCACCGACCGGCAGTGGCGGGGCATCGGAATGATTCCCCGGTCCGGCTGGACACTGGCGCCCCAGTACAGCGACTTCGACGCCGAGCGGCGGTTCGGTGTCGGTCACCTGCAGGTCGCCGAGTCCGCGGAGTGCCACGCCGGTGAGGTGCTGCAGGGACTCCTCAAACCCCACGAGTGTCCGGCGTTCGGACGCACGTGCACGCCGCGCACCCCACTCGGCGCCACGATGGTGTCCAGCGAAGGCGCCTGTGCCGCGTACTACCAGTTCCGGCGTCTGGCCAATGTCTGAGGCGCCGGCGTCAATCGACCCCTCGGACTGGGTGTGCCCGCTGCCGCTGCGGGAGACTGCCCGGGTGGTGCTCGGCCACGGCGGGGGCGGGGTGCTGTCCGAAGAGCTGATCGAGAATCTGTTCCTGCCCGCGTTCGGGGGACGGGCCGGCCCGGCGCGGGACTCCGCGGTGCTGCAGACCGGCGCGGGCCGCATCGCGCTGACGACCGATTCCTATGTGGTGCAGCCGTTGTTCTTCCCCGGCGGCAACATCGGCGATCTCGCCGTCAACGGCACCATCAACGATCTGGCGTGCAGCGGCGCCCGCCCGATCGGCATCACCGCGGGCTTCATCCTCGAGGAAGGATTGGAGCTCGACGTGCTCGGGGCGATCGCCACCACGATGGGGGCTGCGGCCGCCGCCGCGGGTGTCCCAATCGTCACCGGTGACACGAAGGTCGTCGGAAGGGGCGGTGCGGACCAGCTTTTCGTCAACACCGCGGGAGTGGGAGTCGTCCCGCCGGGAGTGGAGATCGGGCCCGAGCGGGTGCGCCCGGGGGATGTGGTGATCGTCTCCGGTGCCCTCGGTGAGCACGGCGTGGCGATCATGAGCGTGCGGGAGGGTATCGACTTCGGCACCGAGGTCCGCACCGACAGCGCGCCGCTGCACCGGCTGGTGGAGTCGATGCTGGCTGCAGGTGGACCCGGGGTGCACGCGCTGCGTGACCCGACTCGCGGAGGGCTCGTCGCATCGGTGGTCGAGATCGCGCGGGCCGCGGCGGTGGGAGTCGAGCTCGACGAGGCCGCGATCCCGGTGCCCGAAGCCGTCGCGTCGGCCTGCTCGTTCCTGGGCCTGGATCCGCTGCAGGTCGCCAACGAGGGCAAGATGGTGGCCTTCGTGGCGGCCGAGGCGGCCGAGGCCGTGCTGGCCGCGATGCGCGCTCGCGCCGAGGGTGCGGAGGCGGCGGTGATCGGCCGGGTGGTCGCCGAACATCCCGGTATGGCCGTCACGCGGACGCCGTTCGGCACCACCCGAGTGGTGGAACGTGAACTCGGCGAGCAACTTCCACGGATCTGCTGACGCCTCAGCGGCGCAGCGTCTCCGACGGCGCCTCGCCCCAGCGTTTCCGGTACTCGACGGAGAAGCTGCCGAGGTGGTGGAAGCCCCACCGCTCCGCGACGGCGGTGACGGTGACGCCGTCCGTGGGGATGGCGTCGGTCAGTTCCTCGTGCACCCTCTCGAGCCGTCGTTCGCGGACGAACGCCATCGGCGACATGCCGAGCTCCGACCGGAAACCCTGCTGGATCGACCGGACGCTCATGTGTACCGCCGACGCCAGGGAATCCATCGTGATCCGTTCGGCCAGATGGTCTTCGATGAAATCCATCGCCTGCTGGATCACGGTGCGGCGGGGGTCGGGGGATGACGGGGCGGTGATGTCGGCGTGATAGTTCGACGGCTGGAGGTAGAGCAGGCTGCTCATCACCAGTTCCTCGACGGGTCCGATGGCGCGACCCTTCTGGATGAGTGAACCGGCGTGGTAGACCTCGGTGTGCACCAGCTGCACCGCGGCGTGCCACCGCATGGCCGCCTCCGTCGCCAGATCGAATTCCGGCTCGAACACCAACGGCCGCAGGAGGTTACGCCCCAGCAGCCGGGTCACGTGGGCCGTCATCGCGTGCGCCTCGATGCGGATCAGCAGCTGCGGGGCGTCGACGCCGAGTTCCAGGCGTAGCGGCACCCCTGGACTCGACACCAGCGAGCGCATGGTGTTGGCCACAAAGGTGGCCGACGGATGCACCACGGTGGCGACGCCGTTCATCGGCATGTGCACGCCGTAGTAGCGGCCGGACTCGGGGATCACGATGGTCGCGGGGACATGCAGGTCCAGGTAGAGCATGCTGACGTTGCGTAGCCGCACGCCGTGCATCGTGGCCGCGAATCCGTGCGCTTCTGTGGGATCGACCGTCAGGCTCAGCGGAGACAGGGCACGACCCATCAGCCGCGCCGCAGTGGGGATGTCCTCGGTGTAGAAGATCTCGTGACCGGTCAACGCCGGCGGGACGCCGCGGGAGCGCACCTTGCGGCGGACCGGATCGCTGGTGCGGCGGATGTCGATGTAGCCGAGACGGGTCAAGCGAGACATCAGGCCTGAGGCGTGCGTGCGAAGGCAAGGCTAACTTTGCGTGCTGCACAGAGCATTCGGTTCCGCACGGCAAGACTCCTAAACATCGGGCTCGCTTCAGCGTAGCCATCTGTGCGCAATCCTGATAGGTGTTGCGCGAAAGCGATAGGCAGGGCGGGGTCGGCTGAGTACGTTTGGGGAGCAGGCAGCCTCCCTCGCACGGGGGAGCCCTCGTGGGAGGTTCAGCATGGGAGCCAACGGAGAAGCCGGAATCCCCGTCTTGGATCCACCGGTTCCCGCCGGACCGTCCGCCGCGATCCGCGACCGTCTCGACGACCCCCGCGTCGCCGACGCGCTCACCACGCTGCTCGAGCACGCAGACCTGCTCGCGGTGCTCGTCTCCGGCCTCGACGCGTTCGTCCGCCGCGGCGACGACATCACGGCGAATCTCACCTCCGCGCTCGGCGACTTCAAGGGCCAATCTGTTGAGCTGAGCCAGTTGTCGGCCAGCTTGAGCCAACTGTCCGGCGCGCTGGTGCACGCGGCGCCGGCGCTGACCACGCTGTTGAAGTCACCGTTGACCGAGCCCGCCGGAGCGGAGGTGATTGCGGCGCTGGGCGAGGCCATGGTGTCAGCGCGCCAGTCGACTGCGCCGACGCCCCGCGGAGTGCGCGGCCTGTGGAAAGCGGTGCGCGGTGCGGCCAAGGACCCCGACGTCACACGCGGCGTGGTCTACCTGATCGAGATGGCTCGTATCTTCGGCCGACGAGTCTGATTGACATACAGAAGAATTCGCTCCGCAGGGCCGGTCCCTGCAATGAGAGAGGAGTCCCCATGGCATCGGTGCTGTGGTTCCAGGGTGGTGCCTGTAGCGGCAACACCATGTCGTTCCTCAATGCCGAGGAGCCGAACGTCGTCGACCTGATCGTCGACTTCGGTCTCGACCTCCTGTGGCATCCGTCTCTGGGGCTGGAACTGGGGCAGAACGCGCAGAAGCTGTTCTCCGACTGCGCGACCGGGCAGCGACCGCTCGACATCTTCGTGTTCGAGGGAACGGTGATGGAGGCCTACGGCGGGCGCGCCGACATGTTCGCCGACCGCCCGATGAAAGACTGGGTGACCGACCTGGCCGGCGCCGCGCAGATCGTCGTCGCCATCGGGGATTGCGCCTGCTGGGGCGGCATCCCGGCGATGGAGCCCAATCCGTCGGGCTCCACGGGGCTGCAGTTCCACAAGCGGGAGAAGGGCGGCTTCCTCGGTCCGGACTTCCGTTCCAAGATGGGCCTGCCGGTCATCAATGTGCCCGGGTGCCCAGCACATCCGGACTGGATCACCCAGATCCTGGTCGCGTTGGCCACCGGGCGCGCCGGCGACATCACCCTGGACGATCTGCACCGGCCGGAGACCTTCTTCAAGACGTTCACCCAGACCGGGTGCACCCGCGTGCAGTTCTTCGAGTACAAGCAGTCGACGATGTCGTTCGGCGAGGGCACCCGAACAGGTTGCCTCTTCTACGAATTCGGCTGTCGCGGCCCCATGACGCATTCGCCGTGCAACCGCATCCTGTGGAACCGGCAGTCCTCCAAGACGCGGGCCGGCATGCCGTGCCTGGGTTGCACCGAGCCGGAGTTCCCGCACTTCGACCTCGCGCCGGGCACCTTGTTCAAGACCCAGAAGGTCAGCGGCATGATCCCGAAAGAAGTGCCCGAGGGAACCGACCATCTGACGTACATGGGCCTGGCCGCGGCTGCGCGTATCGCAGCGCCGCAGTGGTCCAAAGAAGACATGTTCGTGGTCTAGGGCCACCGGAAGGAATAGTGATGACGTCACAACTGGATCTGTTCGTCAGCCCGCTGGGCCGTGTCGAGGGTGACCTCGACGTCCGCGTCACGATCGACGACGGAGTCGTCACGTCGGCTTGGACCGAGGCTGCGATGTTCCGTGGGTTCGAGATCATCCTGCGCGGCAAGGACCCCCAGTCCGGACTGGTGGTCTGCCCGCGCATCTGCGGTATCTGCGGCGGCAGCCACCTGTACAAGTCGGCTTACGCGCTGGACACGGCCTGGCGCACCCACATGCCGCACAACGCGACGCTGATCCGCAACATCTGTCAGGCGTGCGAGACGCTGCAGTCGATCCCACGCTATTTCTACGCGCTGTTCGCCATCGACCTGACCAACAAGAACTACGCCAAGTCGTCGCTCTACGGCGAGGCCGTCCGACGCTTCGCTCCCTATGTCGGGACCAGCTATCAGCCCGGAGTCGTGCTGAGCGCGAAACCCGTTGAGGTGTATGCGATCTTCGGTGGTCAGTGGCCGCACTCGAGTTTCATGGTGCCCGGCGGTGTGATGTGCGCTCCCACACTGAGTGACGTCACCCGGTCGATCGCGATCCTGGAGCACTGGAACGACAACTGGCTGGAGAAGCAGTGGCTCGGGTGCTCGGTCGAGCGCTGGCTGGAGAACAAGACCTGGGAAGACGTGCTGGCCTGGGTCGACGAGAACGAGGCGCAGTACAACAGCGACTGCGGGTTCTTCATCCGCTACTGCCTCGACGTCGGCCTCGACAAGTACGGCCAGGGCGTCGGCAACTACATCGCCACCGGAACGTATTTCGATCCCACGCTTTACGAGAACCCGACCATCGACGGGCGCAACGCCGCGCTGATCGGACGCTCCGGCATCTACGCCGGCGGCACCTGGCACGAGTTCGATCAGGCCAATGTCCGCGAGGACGTGACGCACTCGTTCTATCAGGGGGACAGGCCGCTGCACCCCTTCGACGGAGAGACCATCCCGATCGACCCCGAGCTCGGCCGCAAACAAGGCAAGTACAGCTGGGCGAAGTCGCCCCGCTACGCGGTCGGCGATCTCGGCAACATCCCTCTCGAGGCGGGTCCGCTGGCGCGGCGGCTGGCCGCGGCCGGCCCGAATGCCGCCGCCCACCAGGACGACGATCCGTTGTTCCTGGACATCATGAACAAGATCGGCCCGTCGGTGATGGTGCGTCAGCTCGCCCGCATGCACGAAGCCCCCAAGTACTACCAGTGGGTGCGTCAGTGGCTGGACAACCTCGAGCTCAAGGAGAGCTTCTATTCGAAGCCGACCGAGTACGCCGAGGGCAAAGGGTTCGGGTCCACCGAGGCCGCGCGGGGATCGCTGTCGGACTGGATCGTCATCGAGGACAACAAGATCAAGAACTATCAGGTGGTCACTCCGACCGCGTGGAACATCGGCCCACGCGACGGCTCGGACGTGCTCGGCCCGATCGAGCGGGCGCTGGTGGGCTCGCCGATCGTCGACGCCGAGGACCCCGTCGAACTCGGCCACGTCGCCCGAAGCTTCGACTCGTGCCTGGTCTGCACCGTGCACGCCTACGACGGCAAGAGCGGCCGCGAGCTGAGCAAGTTCGTCATCAACGGGATGGTGTGAGCTGTCTTCTGCAGACATGGCCGACACCCCGGAGGCGCTTCTGGAGCCGCCGGGATGCGACGTGCTCGTCGTGGGATGTGGGAACCTGCTGCGCGGCGACGACGGAGTCGGGCCGGTCCTGGTGCGACACCTGTGGGAGCGCGGTGTTCCCGACGGAGCGAAGTTGGTGGACGGCGGCACGGCGGGGATGGATGTCGCGTTCCAGATGCGCGGTGCCCGTCGGGTCGTCATCGTCGACGCGGCGGCGACCGGCGCGGCGCCGGGGACCATGTTCGAAGTGCCGGGTGCTGACCTCGCCGAACTTCCGCTGCAGGGCCTGCACACCCACTCGTTCCGATGGGATCACGCGATTGCGTTCGCGCGCTGGGCGTTAGGCGCCGACTGCCCGACCGACATCACCGTGTTCCTGATCGAGGTCGCCGGTGTGGAGATGGGCGCTGAGTTGTCGGCACCGGTGACCGCAGCCATGGAGCAGGTCATCGACAGGATCGAGCGGCACTTTTTGGCTCCGCTGCGGCCGGACGCCGACCGGGACGTGACCGTCGAGTTCACCGCCGACGGTTATCTGCGTCTGGACGCCGCTACGGCGGCCGCCCGCTTTCCGTCCGATGCCGTCGCCGCCGTGCTGCGCGACGACGAGTTCTGGCTGATCCCGCTGCGCGGACCACGCAGCGGCGGGCTCCTGCTCAAACAGCGCACACCCGCCGGTGACCGCAGCGTCCTGGTGAGCGAGGTGCTGCGACACAGCCCGCTGCACGGCGTGTTCCGCGGATGCTGGGACGATGAGCAGACCGCGCTGCGGATCCCGATCGCCGGAGGCCGGGAGCGGGACGGGTGATCTGCGTGGCTGACCCCTCCGACGTGGCACGCACGGTCGAGACCGTGGTGGTGCCCGAGCGGGGCCAGTGGGTCGTCGAGGTCGTGGTCGTGTTCGACGACGGGGTGGTGCGCACCCGGATCAGCACCCACCGCAGTCGCCGGCGGGCCGAACTGGCCGCCGATCTCATCAAACGAGCCGCGGAGCGGGAGCTGTGATGGTCCAGGGAGGTGCCGTGACCGAGGTCGCTGTGGTGACGCGCCCGCAGCCGCTGGGTGTCTTCGGCCTACCGCTGGGCTACTTGCTGATTCCCGCGGGGACGGATACCGATGCGGCGCGCATCGCCCTGATGTCCGGGCGGTTGCCGGACGTGTGGCCGGAGCGCCTGACCGGACACCGGCACGCCCACGAGGGAGATCGCGAGGCCGCGTTGGCGGCCCTCGACGGCGACGATCCGGTCTCGCGCTACAACCGTTTCGTGCTGGACCCTGACGCGGCCGATCCCTCGCTGCTGCGGGAAGATCTCGGAGCCCTCGGTGTGCTCGTGGACGTCGTCCAGTTCGTCCTCGGACGAAGCACCAGCGTGCCCGATGCCACCGGGCTCGATGGCGAAGTGTCGGCTGCGGTGCTCGCGGTGGCTGCGTCCGCGGCCATCGACGACGGGCGACATGACGACGCGGTCGCGCTGCTCGACACCGCCGCCGAGGCTGCGACGTCGGTGAGCCGCGCGCTGACCGGGGTGCTGGTGGGCGCCGCCGCGGTGCTGTGCAGCGACCTCGCGGAGCCGACAGCGCTCACCCGCCTGCAGCGGGCGCTCGCTCTGCTCGACGAGGCCGACGGGCTGGCGGTGGTCCGAGCCGAACTTCACCTCACCGCGGCGGGGATTCTGCACGAGCAGGCAGCGCAGCATCCCGAGATGATGCCGGCGGCGATCCCGCACTATCACTCTGCGCTGCAACTGATCCGGCGCGAGGACGCCCCGGTGCTGTGGGCGTCCGCGCACGCCGACCTCGCCATCGCCTACCTGACGATGCCGATGGTGGAGGCGTCGAGCCAGTTGCGGCTCGGCATCGCCGCGCAGTCGTTGCGTCAGGCGCTGACCGTGTTCACCCGTGAGGACCACCCGCAGCGATGGGCCAGCGTGCAGCTCAACCTCGCGAACTCGTTGGTGTACCAGCCTTCTCGGCACCGGCAGGAGAACCTGGTGGAAGCCGTCGAGATCTACGAGGCGGTGCTGGCCACCCGGGATCGCGACAGCGATCCGCAGGGCCGCGCCCGGGTGCTGGCCAACCAGGGCAACGTGCTGGCTCACCTCGGCGTGTTCGACCAGGCGAAGGCGAAGCTCTACGAGGCGCGGTTCTTGTTCGAGGAAGCGGGTGACACCGACTCGGTGCGGTCCGTGCGCGGTGTGCTCGACGAGATCTCCCGGGAGGGCGCGCGATGACGGTCACCGACGGCGTGGGTCTCGAGGAGCTGGCCGGCCGGGTCGACGCGGCGGTGGGCGCGCTCGCCGATCTGGAACCTGCGGCGCGGGCTGCCGCCGAGGAGTTGAAGGCGGCGCTGGAAGACATCCATCGTGCCGGGTTGACGACCATCGTGACGCGGATGCGAGCCGACGACGGAGCGCGCCCGCTGCTGTTCGATCTGGTCGACGATCCGGTGGTGCGCATGCTGTTGACGCTGCACGGCATCCTGCGGCCCGACCCGGTGACACTTGCCGAGCGCGCGTTGGCCGGGGTGCGCCCGCAGCTGCACAGCCACGGAGGCGACGTGGCCCTGGTGCGCGTGGACCCGCTCGACGGCGGGTACGTCGCCGTCGTTCGGCTCGAGGGAGCCTGCAACGGCTGCTCGATGTCCTCGGTGACGTTGCGCGAACTGGTCGAACAGGCTCTGCGACAGGGACTTCCGGGACTGCGGACGGTCGAGGTGGCGCCGGCCGAACCCTCCCCGGCGCTGATCCCGGTCGAGGCGTTGCGGATGCCGGCCCGGCCGGTCGAGGACGGTTGGGTGCGGGCGGGACGTGCCGAGGAGGTTCCCGTCGGCGAGATCGCCACACCCTGCGACGGTGTCATCGTGGTCAACGTCGGGCAGCGGCTGGCGGCCTACCGCAACGAATGTGCGCACGAAGCCCTTCCGCTCGACGACGCGATCATCGACACGACGGCGGGAACGTTGACGTGTCCGTGGCACGGATTCTGCTTCGACGCCGCGTCGGGGGAGTGCGTCTCGGTTCCCGGTGTGCAACTCGCGCAGCTGCCGCTGCGCGTCGACGAGGGAGTGATCTGGGTTCGGACCGGCCGATGAGTCGCTACACGGTGCGGCGCACGGTGGCCGGCCGCCCTGCCGGGCACACTCCGACCGCGGTGCTGGCCGACGACCACACCGGCGGCTGGCGCCCCACGACCTGGCTCGGTGCACCCGCGCCGGGTGGACTGGCCTTACCGCAGGCGGCGCCGAGCATGTCGTGGATGTATTCGCCCCGAGGCGTTTTCGTCGACGACTCTCACCTCGTCGTCGCAGATTCCGGCAACCATCGGGTGCTCGTCTGGCACGGTGTCCCGAGCGTCGACGAGCAACCGGCAGACGTGGTGCTGGGGCAGGCCGACGGGTGCACGGAGGGCCGGGCCGCGGCCGGCCGCGGCCCGGAGCGCGGCATGAATCTGCCGACAGGCGTCGCGATCGTCGACGGGCGGCTGATCGTCGCCGACGCCTGGCATCACCGCATCCTGATCTGGAACTCGGTGCCGCAGCGCGACGATGTCGCCCCCGATGTGATTCTGGGGCAGAGCGATGCCGCATCGGTGGAACCGAACGCGGGCGGCGAGTGTTCCGCGGCGACGTTCTACTGGCCGTTCGGCTTCGCGGTGCTCGGCGGGCGGTTCTGGGTGGCCGACACCGGCAACCGGCGCGTGCTCGGATTCGATGGCGGCATCCCCGATCCGGGGCAGCCGGCGGACATCGTGGTCGGCCAGCCGTCGCCGCATTCGCGGGAGGAGAACCGGGGGGAGGCGCCAGGCCCGGCGAGCTTCCGCTGGCCGCACGCCATCAGCGGCACCGACGAGGTCATGCTGGTGGCCGACGCGGGTGATCACCGCGTACTCGGCTGGTCGCCACACCCTGCGTCCGATCACGCAGCGAATTCGGTTCTCGGGCAACACGACTTCCGCTCAGCCGAAGAATGGCCGTACGGGCCGCATTCGGGTGACCGGTTCCGGTTCCCCTACGCGGTGGATCTCGATGGCGACACCCTGGCGGTGGCCGACACGGCGAACAACCGCGTGCTGTTGTGGGACCGGATACCGGCCGAGCCGCTCGGCGGCCGGCCGGCCGATCACGTGTTGGCCCAACCCGGCTTCACGTCGAACGGGGAGAACCGCTGGGCGCTGGTGGGGCACGACACGCTCTGCTGGCCGTATGGGCTGAGCCTGCACGGTGAGGTGATGGCGATCGCCGATTCGGGCAACAACCGCGTGATGGTGTGGCGGCGATCGTGAGACCGCGCATCGTGCAGTGCGACGGCCAGATCGGCTTTCGGTGGACGCGAGCTGACGGCACGGCGACCACGGTGGCCGAACTCGTCGCCGGCAGTGATGCCGATGAAGAACCTGAGCGTCTCACCGCCACACATCTCGCCGCCCTCGACGACGCGATGATCGACGCGGCCCGCCGCTTCGGTGAGCTACTGGGTGCGGGCCGGCGGCCGACTGCACACGAGCGGGGGGACCTCGCTGAGCTCTACCGCTGCCTCGACGACGCCTGCCTGGATTACTCGCGTGCTGCGGATCTTCTCGGGATGAGCCCCGACTCCCGGGCGGGGCGGATCGTCGGAACGGCAGTGCTGATGTCGATCCTGGCCCGGCAGGCGCTCGACATGCTGGGCCCGGCGCCACTGGACGGCTCGTTGGATGAGCCGGCGCTCGGGGTGGTCGGTGGATACGGGGAGATGGTGCAGGTCGATCCCGATCGCCCGTGGAAGGGTGGCCGGTGGGTGGTGCGGACCGAGTCGGGTGCGCGGCTGCCACTCACGTTGTCGATGATCCTGTTCGACAGCTCGGGCACCAACGCAGATGCTGCCCGCGATGAGCACTGCGAGGCGCTGCGGACGGTGACATCGACTGTGGGACAGTCAGGTTCGGATGTGTACGACGCGGCCTGCGCGCTGGACTGGCTGCTCTACGACTACCTGATGGCCCACCGCGACGGGCCGGACAGTGCCGAGATCGTGTTCGCCAAGGGCCGCGACGGGGACGCCGTGGTGGTGGTCGCCGCAGCAGCGGCATCGGTGCGGGCCAGGGCGACGTTCGACCCGGCACTCGCCCTCAGGCGGGGGTGAGCGTGACGTTGTGCAAGGAGACCGCGACGTCGGTGGGCAGGATGTCGACGAACGTGGGCTCGGTGCGGAGCCCATCTCCGGTGGCGATGATGTTGCCGCCGATGCACGGGAAGTCGCGACAGCGGAACCAGTACCCGGGCGGGCTCTGATAGGGCTGCATGCTCGGCGACTGATCGACGCGGTACCGGCCCGGCGGGATGAACGACGTCGACCAGCCGTCGCGCGGCTGAGTCGTCACGCCGAACACGCCGTTGCTTCCATAGTTCGGTGCGGCGGACGCGGGCGCAGCCAGAACGCACCCCATTGCAACGACGCCGGCGGCAACGGTTCCCACGACAGGGGCGACCTTCATACGGTCGACAGTAACCCCGCCGCTACGGTCCGTGGTCGTCTTCGGGCAGGAGGTGGCGTTCGGGGTGGTGGTAGCCGTTCACGCGGCGCGCGTCGCGGCGTGGCCCGGTGTCGAGGTCGGGTGGGGGCAGCCATTCGGTCTGGCCGCGGTCGTTGACTTTCGTGGTCCAGCCGGTCTGTTCGACCATCCGATTGATGCTCCTATGCAGCGTCAAGGCTTTCTTTGGGTGCGGCTAGGTCGGCTTGGAGTGCTCGGTAGAGCTCGCGTACGACTGCCCGTTTGAGGCAGCGGATGATTTCTTTTTTGGTCTTTCCTTCTTGGATCCGCCGTTCGAGATAGCGCTGAGTGGGTTCGTGCCATCGCAGACGATTGATCACGATGAGGTGGATGGAGCAGTTGGCGTGACGGTCGCCGCCGCGATGTAACCGGTGGCGAGTGGTGTTGCCACTGCTGGCTGGAATGGGAGCTACCCCGCACAAGCGAGCGAGAGACGCTTCGGAAGAGAGTCGGTCGCTGTTCTGGCCGGCAGTTGTCAATAGCTGGCCAGCGGCTTCAGTTCCAACTCCGTTGATGGCTAATAGGTTTGGTGCGTGTTTGGTGAGGATGTCCTTGAGTTCGGTGTTGGCTTCGGCGATCTCCTCGTCGAGATATTGGATCCGTCGAGCCAGGCGTCGCAGCATCCTGCGGGCGGTGATCGTGGGATCGTCGATGGCGCCGGCGGTCGGTATGCGCAGCCGGGCGCAGCGTGAGACCAGGGCGGCGCGGTCATAGCTGGCGAGTTTTGCTCGCAGATCTTCGGGTGCGCACCAGAGCAGGCCGTGGATCTGCTGAAGCGCTGCTTTGCGCGCCTTGGCTGCGCTGCGGCGGGTAGCCCGGATCTGTCGTACGGCCTCGACATGACCGTCACGATTTTTTGGGGTGGTGGTGGCTGATTCGCTGAGTACCGCGCGGGCGGCGTTGATCGCATCGATTGGATCGGACTTGCCTTGTCGGCGGCGGTCTTGGCGGTTAGGTCGGGCCACCTCGATCACTCTCACGCCCTGGGCTTGCAGATGACGGTGTAAGCCAGCCCCGAACGAGCCGGTGCCCTCGATACCAACGGTGGTGAGGCCGCCGAGCGACTGCGCCCAGGACAGCAGGCGTTGATACCCCGCCGGTGTAGCTGCGAACTCCTGATCACCCAATAGCTGGCCCGTGCCAGCATCCAAAACGGCGGCGTGATGGGTCATTTTGTGAGTGTCGACGCCCGCTACGACGTGACGAGTTAGCGATAGCTTTGTCATGCTGGTTCCTGCCGTCCTCTATCCGGTGGATGGGTGGGCGTCACCGGCGTCGATGGTTGGACAGGACAGAGATGGGGGCCTGTTGGCGCAAGCTCCTATGAAGTCACAGCCGTCACGTCGGTGACGTCGAGCACGCCACCATCGACGACAGCCGACAGATCAACACGCAGGACAACCCGTTAAGGGTGTCAGTCAGGGCCGGAGTCAGACCGCCGCCGACAGTGGCGCCCCTCCATGCTCTCTGTCCGGCCCACACGCGAGGGTGAGGGTGGTGATGTCGGTGGCCCCGCCGGTTTTCCAGTCGTCGATGTGGTGGACCTGGGTCCAGTAGCCCGGCACCGTGCAGCCGGGCCGGGTGCAGCCCCGCGCGGAAGAGTGCAGCACGATCCGCTGCGCCGGGCTCGCCAGCCGTCTCGTCCGGCCCAGATACAGCGGTTGATTGGTGTGGCGGTCGAACACCGCCAGATAGTGATGGGCGTGGGTGGCCATCCGGATGAGGTCGGCCATCGGCAAGAGGCTGCCACCACCGGTGACCGCCACCCCCGCGGACTTCTCGAGTTCCTGCAAGGTTGTGGAGACGATCACGGTGACCGGTAATCCGTTGTGCGAGCCGAGGTCTCCGGAGCTCAGGGCCATGCGGCCGACGGCCAGCCACGCGTCGTGGTTGCGCTGCGCCGCACTACGGGTATCACCCCGCACCTTTTCCGGGTCGGGTTCTGCGTCGACGCAGGGTGTCTCGTCATCGGGGTTGCACATCCCCGGCGCCGCGAGCTTGGCCTGGATTGCCTCGTAGGTGGCGCGTGCTTCCGGGGTGATCCAGCCGGTGAGTCGGCTCATCCCGTCAGCTTGCTGCTCACCGATTCTGATGCCACGTTTGCGTGCGCGGTCGGCATCGGTGGGCTCGGGGCCGTCTTGGTCGATCATCGCCGCTAACCGATCCGCCGATTTCTTCAGATCCTCGGGTGTCAGACCGGCACCGAGCGAGGCCAACTGGCGGTCGGCTGCGGCGCGGGTGTCGACATCGACCCACCCGGGAAGGTCCTTGTGGAACGTCGCGATCACCGCGACATGCTCGCCGTCCAAGGCGCCGGCGGCCTGCGCGGCGGCGGTCGCCTCCCACAACGGCGCCAGCGGCTCCCCGGTCAACGCCTGCCGCGGACCCAACGCGGCCGCGTCAGCCAGGCGCCGTTTCGCATCGCGCTCGGACACCCGCAGTGCGGTGGTCAGGACCTTCTTCCACGACGCTTCACCGAGCCGGCGCGGCTCCGTCTCCGTGGTGAGCCGAGCCAGGATCTGATGCTCCAGCGCTGGCACCGATCGCACCACCGTCGTCACCTCAGACAACAGAGCCACCAACTCCGGGTGGGTCAGCGTGTCGCAGGCCTCGGACAGGATCGTGAGCTGAGCCCGCAACCCCTGCACCGCACCGGCGACCACATCCATACATCGAACACTAGTTCGAAGCACCGACAAGTTGGGATCGCGGCGTGACGACACGGACGCATGGTGCCAACGAGTTTCGTGAGGTTGGAGGCGCGGATCGCCGACACGTTAGGCTCGGCGCATGCGAGTCGGAGTGCTGGGCGCCAAGGGCAAGGTCGGTGCGGCGATGGTGGCAGGCGTCGAGGCTGCCGATGACCTGACGTTCACCACGGGCGTCGACGCAGGGGATTCGCTTTCGTCCCTCGTTGACACCGACACCGAGGTCGTCATCGACTTCACTCACCCCAGCGTCGTGATGGACAACCTGAAGTTCCTCATCGACAACGGGATTCACGCTGTGGTCGGCACCACCGGGTTCACCGACGAGCGCCTCGACCAGGTCCGCGGCTGGCTCGACGGCAAGCCCGACGTGTCGGTGCTGATCGCCCCCAACTTCGCGATCGGCGCCGTGCTGTCGATGTACTTCGCCCAGCAGGCCGCGAAGTACTTCGAATCCGTCGAGGTCATCGAACTCCACCATCCGCACAAGGCCGACGCGCCGTCGGGCACCGCGGCACGCACCGCCCAAATCATCGCCGAGGCGCGAAAAGGCATGCCGCCCAACCCTGATGCCACCAGTACCGGGCTCGACGGTGCCCGCGGCGCCGACGTCGACGGCATACCGGTGCATTCCATCCGCCTCGCCGGACTGGTCGCCCACCAGGAGGTCCTCTTCGGCACGCAGGGGGAGACGCTCACCATTCGGCACGACAGCATCGACCGCACCTCGTTCGTTCCGGGCGTGCTGCTGGCCGTCCGCAAGATCGGTGACCATCCCGGCCTGACCGTCGGTCTGGAACCGCTGCTCGACCTGACATGACCGAAGGCCGCCGCGCACTGCGCACCCAGCTGCTCATCGGCTTCATGAGCGTCGCGCTCGTGGTGTATTTTGTGCTGCTCGGCCGCGCCGCGGTCATCCTGATCAAGTCCGGTGAAGCGGCCCCCATCGGCCTCGGCGTGGCCATCCTGATCCTGCCCGTCGTCGGTGCCTGGGCGCTGATCGCCACTCTGCGTGCGGGTCTCGCGCATCAACGGCTCGCCCGACTCGCCCGTGAACAGGGCATGGAGCTCGACATCAGCGACCTGCCCCGCCGGCCGTCGGGCCGCATCCAACGAGACGCTGCCGACGCGCTTTTCGCTTCTGTCAGAGAGGAAGTCGAGGCGCAGCCCGACGACTGGCGGCGGTGGTACCGGTTGGCCCGCGCCTACGACTACGCCGGCGACCGTAGCCGCGCCCGCGAGACCATGAAGAAGGCCGTGCAGATGGAAGAGGGGTCGCGGTGAGCAGGACGCTGCTCATCGTCCACCACACTCCGTCGCCGCACTGTCACGAGATGTTCGAGGCGGTGGTGGCCGGCGCGACCGACCCCGACATCGACGGCGTCGACGTCGTCCGGCGACCGGCGCTCACGGTATCGCCGGTCGAGATGCTCGAGGCCGACGGCTATCTCCTCGGGACTCCGGCGAATCTCGGCTCCATCTCCGGCGCTCTCAAGCATGCGTTCGACCAGAGCTACTACCAGCTTCTGGATTCCACGCGGGGGCGGCCGTTCGGGCTGTGGCTGCACGGCAATGAGGGCACCGAGGGGGCCGAGCGGGCGGTCGACGGCATCACCGCCGGACTGGGATGGGTCAAGGCGGCCGAGCATGTGGTGATCGCGGGCAGACCCACCAAGGCCGACCTCGAGGCGTGCTGGAATCTCGGCGCGACAGTCGCTGCTTCGCTGATGGAGTGACCGTCGGTATGCTGCGCCCGTTGGGAGAGGAGCATCATGCCTGGTATCGCCGAGATCGCACTCGCCGGCGCCCCGATCGCCGGGGGCGCCCTGCTCGGCGTCGCCGCCGGTAATCTGCGGCCGCCGGACATCCGCGCGTTGATCGTCAAGGACATGGACCTGCTCGATCGAATCCCCGCCGAGCAGGTGGAGCGGCGAGCAGAACTCCAGCGCGTCATCGACATCCGTATCGACGATCTGATCGGCGCCGTCGACAAGAACCGGGAACTTCGCCAGCTCGCCGCGTCCTACGAAGGCAACTGGCGCGACATCGTCGTGTTCATCTGCGCGGTGCTCTTCACCATCGGTGGTGGAACGTCGACCACTCACGGACGAATTGGGTGCTGATGTTCGTCGTGATGATCGTGCTGTCGATCCTCGCAGGCGTCTACGCAGCCCGCGGCATCCTGCGCGGGCTCGCATCATTCCTCAAGGGCCGCCGCACGTCTCAGTAGTAGGCCGCGGTCAGTAGTGATAGGTGTCCGACGGCGCCGGGATGTGCACCGGATCGTCGACATCGTCGAATGCCGAGGGCTCGATACCGTAGGCGCGGGCCAGATCGAGGATCTTGTTCGCGCGGGCCATCCTGGGGAGGTCTGAGCCGTTGCGGATCTCACCGCCGTCGCGTTCGAATTCGACGAGAAACTCCTTGGCCCAGCTGATCTCCTCGAGCGAGGGGGAGAGTCCCTCGTTGACCGTCGGGCACTGATCCGGGGTCAGGCAGATCTTGCCGGTCATCCCGAACTCAGCCGAGACGGCGGTTGCCTCGCTCAACCGCAGGGCGCTCGAACCGACCGTCGGCCCGTCGATGGCTCCCGGCAGGTGCGCGGCTTTGGCCGCGATCGTGAAGCGCGAGCGCGCATAGGCCAGCGTGGTCGGATTGTCGCCGAACCCGGTGTCGCGGCGGAAGTCGCCGATGCCGAATGCAAGGCGGAAAGTGCCCTTGGCTGCGGCGATCTCGGTGATGCGCTCCAGTCCGCGGGCTGTCTCGACGAGCGCGACGATCGGCACGTTCGGCAGGCGCTTGGCTGTCTCGGTGACGTGATCGACAGATTCCACCATCGCGAGCATCACGCCGCCCACCGAGGAGCCGGCGAGCATGTCGAGATCACCGGCCCACCACTCGGTACCGAAACCGTTCACCCGGACCCAGTCGTCGTGTCCATCGGCCAGCCAGCGAATCACGTTGTCGCGGGCCCTCGCCTTGTCCTTCGGCGCGACGGCGTCTTCGATGTCGAGCACGACGATGTCGGCCCGCGATTGCTCCGCAGGCGCGAACCGCTCGTACTGCGCGCCGTTGACGAGCAGCCAGCTGCGTGCCAGCACCGGATCTATCCGGAAGCCGTGCTCGCCGGAGTCCGATTCGCTGAAGGTCTGGTCATACACGCCGCTCACCCTAGGTGAGCGCCGAAAAACGACTGCATCGCCTCCCAGTGTCGCCGCGCTGCGGGCTCGTCGTAGGGCCCGTTGTCGGGCACGGCGAAGCCGTGAAACGCGTCGTAGAACTCCACGGTGTGCTCGATCCCGGCCGCGGTGAGCGCCTTGTCCAGGGCTTCGCCGTCATCGACCGTGAACGACCGGTCGTTCTTGGCCGCACCGACGTACACCGCTGCCCGCATCCGGTCGGCGAGGTGGTGTGGGCTGTTCGGCTCGTCGGTGACCAGCCCGCCGCCGTGGAAGGACATCGCCGCGGCCACCCGCTCGGGCACCAGGCCGGCCACGGTCAGCGATGTCCGCCCACCCATGCAGTAGCCCGTCGTACCGAACGCGTCGCCCCGCACCTCGGGTCGCGCGGCCAGATAGTCGAAGAACGCGGCGGCATCAGCGGCCATCACGTCCGGGGTCACCTTGCCCATCATCGCGAACAGCCGGGTGCGTTCGGCCTCGTCGTCGAACACCGTCGCCATCGAGAACGGCGCCCAGTCGCCGTCGCGGTAGTAGACGTCGGGCACCAGCACCGCGTAGCCGTGTTCGGCCAGCTTGTCAGCCATCGCGCGGAAGGTCGGCCGGACGCCGCCGGCGTCGGGGTACATGACGATGCCCGGCCATGGGCCGTCCCCGTCGGGGGTGTGCAGGCTGACCGGGCAGGAGCCGTCAGCGGTGGTGACAGAGTCGGTGATCCTCGGCATGGGTTCCGTTCTACTCCCGGTCGCGGCCCGTAAGCTATGGGCCGTGCCGATTCCCACCCCGTACGAGGACCTTCTGCGTCTGGTGCTCGAGCAGGGGACCCCGAAGTCCGACCGGACCGGCACCGGCACCCGCAGCGTGTTCGGCCATCAGCTGCGGTACGACCTGAGCGCGGGGTTCCCGCTGATCACCACCAAGAAGGTGCACACCAAGTCGATCGTCTACGAATTGCTGTGGTTTCTGCGCGGCGATTCCAACGTGCGCTGGCTGCAAGAGCACGGTGTCACCATCTGGGACGAATGGGCCTCGCCGACAGGCGATCTCGGCCCCGTCTACGGCGTCCAATGGCGATCCTGGCCGACGCCGTCGGGGGAGCACATCGACCAGATCAGTGCGGCGCTGGAGTTGCTCAAGCGCGATCCGGACAGTCGGCGCAACATCGTCTCGGCATGGAACGTCGGCGAGATCCCGCAGATGGCGCTGCCGCCGTGCCACGCGTTCTTCCAGTTCTACGTGGCCGACGGCAGACTGAGCTGCCAGCTCTACCAGCGCAGTGCCGATCTGTTTCTCGGGGTGCCGTTCAACATCGCCAGCTATGCGCTGCTGACCCACATGATGGCGGCACAGGCCGGTCTGGCCGTGGGTGACTTCGTATGGACCGGCGGGGACTGCCACATCTACGACAACCACGTCGAGCAGGTCACCGAACAGCTCTCCCGCGACCCGCGACCGTATCCTGAACTCGTTCTGGCGCAACGTGATTCGATCTTCGACTACACCTATGAGGACGTGGTCGTCAGAAACTACGATCCGCACCCGGCGATCAAAGCGCCGGTGGCCGTCTAGTGGGCCTGAATCTGATCTGGGCGCAGTCCAGCTCCGGGGTGATCGGCCGCGACAACGGGATTCCGTGGCAGGTGCCCGAGGACATGGCCCGCTTCAAGGAGCTGACCATGGGGCAGACGGTGATCATGGGTCGCCGGACCTGGGAATCGCTGCCCGCCAGGTTCCGGCCACTGCCTGGGCGAAGAAATGTCGTACTCACCCGGCATGCTGATTACGTGGCTGACGGGGCAGAGACGCGCACGGAGCTCGACGGAGTCGCGCTCGAGGACGCGTGGGTGATCGGCGGGTCCGAAATCTACGGGCTGGCGCTTCCGCGGGCGACGCGGTGCGAGGTCACCGAGATCGACATCGACCTGCGACGGGAAGACGACGACGCGCTGGCGCCGGTCCTCGACGAACGCTGGGCGGGCACGGTGGGCGCCTGGCAGGACAGCGCGTCCGGCCTGCGCTACCGGTTCGGCACCTATCTGCGGGCATGATCACCGCTGCGCAGGCCCGCCGAGTGGCCGTCGCGGCACAGGGGTTCGGTGAGGCGAAACCGGCCGGTGCAGTCACCCGCGCACACCTCAAGCGCCTCATCGCCCGCATCCAGGTGCTGCAGCTGGACTCTGTCTCGGTGGCGGTGCGGGCCCACTACGCCCCGGTGTTCAGCCGCCTCGGCCCCTACGACCGGGACCTACTGGACCGCGCCGCGTGGAGCCATTCGGCCCGGTCGCCGCGGCTGCTCGTCGAGTACTGGGCCCACGAGGCCGCGCTGATGGCCGTTGACGACTGGCCGCTCATGCGCTGGCGGATGGCCGAGTACGAGCACGGCCGCTGGGGTAGGGACATCGTCAAGCGCAACGGCAAGCTCGCCGAGGACATCGTGGCCGCGATCACCGAGCTCGGACCTGCCACCGCGGGACAGATCGAGGCCCACCTGGAATCCGAGCCCAGGGGCCGCAAAGGCCCGTGGTGGGATCGCAGCGACACCAAATGGGTGGCCGAAGCGCTGTGGGCGTCCGGCGTGCTGACCACCGCGACGCGCATCGGGTTCGCCCGGCACTACGACCTGACCGAACGGGTCCTGCCGCCCGACGTGGTGGCCCGGCAGGTGGGCGAGCCGGACGCGGTGCGCGAGCTCGCGCTGCGCGCGGCGACCGCGCTGGGCATCGCCACCGAGGCCGACATCCGGGACTACTTCCGGCTCAGCGCCCGACAGGTCAAACCCGCGATCGCCGCGCTGGTCGCCGACGGCGAACTGGAACCCGTCGAGGTCGAGGGGTGGGCAGCGCCGGCCTACCTGCGCGCCGGCCAGATCGTGCCGCGGCGCGACCGCGGTACGGCACTGCTGTGCCCGTTCGATCCGCTGATCTTCTTCCGGCCCCGCGTCGAGCGGCTGTTCGGGTTCCACTACCGCATCGAGATCTACACCCCGGCTCCGAAGCGGCAGTTCGGCTACTACGTATGGCCTTTCCTGCTCGACGGGCGGCTCGTCGGGCGGGTGGACCTCAAGGCCGATCGGGTCGCCGGTGCTCTCCACGTGCTCGGCGCGTTCACCGAGGACGGCCGCGACCGGGCACACGTCGCCGCCGAACTCGCCGCGCAGCTGAAGCAGATGGCCGGCTGGCTGGGGCTCGCCGATGTCGTCGTGGGTGAGCGCGGCGATTTGGTCCCGCAGCTGCGCACAGCCTTGCTTCACTGAGGCATGGACGTTCTCCGTACCCCCGACCAGCGCTTCACCGATCTGCCGGATTTCCCGTTCGCGCCGCACTACGTGGATGTCGGTGTCAACGCGGATGGCCTGCGAGTGCACTATCTCGACGAGGGTCCCCGCGACGCCGAGGTGGTGCTGCTCCTGCACGGAGAGCCGTCGTGGAGCTACCTGTACCGCCGGATGATCCCGGTCCTCACCGGTGCCGGACTGCGAGCCGTCGCCATCGATCTGGTCGGCTTCGGCCGTAGCGACAAACCGAGCCGGCGCGAGGACTACACCTATCAGGCGCATGTCGACTGGACGTGGGGCGCGATCGAGGCGATCGGCCTGACCGACATCACGCTGGTCTGCCAGGACTGGGGTGGGCTCATCGGACTGCGCCTCGTCGGCGAGCACCCCGACCGTTTCGCCCGGGTGGTGGCCGCCAACACCGCACTGCCCACCGGTGATCAGCATCCCGGCGAGGCGTTCCTCGCGTGGCAGCGATTCAGCCAGGAGACCCCTGACTTCCCGGTCGGGGGAATCATCGCCGGGGGATGCGTGTCGACGCTGTCACCCGACGTCATCGCCGCCTACGACGCCCCGTTTCCCGACGATTCGTTCAAGGCCGGGGCGCGACAGTTCCCGACGCTCGTGCCGACGAGCCCGGACGACCCGGCGGCACCCGCGAACCGGGCGGCCTGGGAGGTGTTGCGGCGGTTCGACAAGCCGTTCCTGTGCGCCTTCTCCGACTCCGACCCGATCACCAAAGGTGGCGATGCCCCGCTGCGGAAGCTCATCCCCGGGGCGCAGGGCCAGCCCGAGGTGACCATCGCCGGCGGCGGTCATTTCCTGCAGGAGGACAAGGGGCCCGAGCTGGCGACGGTCGTCGTCGACTTCGTCGCCTCGAATCCCATGGGTTAGGCGAGCGGAATCTCGTTGTCGCTCTTGGATTCCTGATACTGCAACGACAGCGAGTCGTAGCGGGCGCGGATACTGTCTCGTCGAGTCAGCAGCTCCGAGCGCAGCGGCTCGGCTTCAGCGTCGATCAGGTCCGAGATGGAATACGCGGTCCAGAATGCGTTGGTGCGGCGGTAGCCGCCGGGGTCCAGGCCGAACAGCTCCTTGAGGATCGCGAGATCATGGGGGATCGCAAAGCTGTCGCGGGAATCCTCGTGGCTGAAGAAGTAGTAGTAGTTGTCGAAGCCCGCCCACGTGATCGCAGACATGCACAGCGTGCACGGTTCGTGCGTGGTGAGGAAGATCAGGTCCGTCGTCGGAGGCCGGTCGGATCGCTCGTAGAACTGCCGCAGCGTGTTGATCTCGCCGTGCCACAACGGGTTACGAGTCTCGTCGTTGGTCCCCGCGATCACCAGCGACAGATCCGACTTGTTCAGCAGCGCGGCTCCGAAGACCTTGTTGCCGCCGGCCACTCCGCGCTCGGTCAGCGGGAGGATGTCGAAGTCGATGACGTCGAGCAGGCGTGAGGCGATCGTGGCGGAGTCGGGCATGAAAAACCCTAACGTCGCTGCGGCGGATTCGCTGGGCACGACAAACAAGGTGCACGCAGCTGCCCCGGAAGCGGGCACAATGAACATGATCAGACGACGACAGAACCTGACGGGACCCATGCATGTCTGGGTGGTGGCGCCACGGCGGACGATTCGATGCGTTGAGCGCGTACCTGCGTGATCGGGGCCTCGAAACTCAATGGCGGATAGCGATTTTCGCCTTCACCTGCACCCTCGGCACGTTGCCGCTGATTCTGCTCGCCAGCCCGGTCGGTGCATCCACCCCGGTCGCGCGGGCGGTGGCGATCGCCGCGGGCGTCGGCGCGATCGCTGTGTCGACCGTATGGCTACCCGGTTGGCCGACCCGCACCCGATCGCTGGTCTACAACCTCGTGTGCTGCGCGTGCATCGCCGCGGGCTCTCTGTCGATGTCGTACGCCTATGCGGGTCTGATGGGCTGCGTGATGTTCGCGGTGCTCGGCGGATACCTGGCCTACTTCCACCGGTTGGTCGACGTCGTCGGCAACGGCGGGGTCGCTGCGGTCTGTGCGGTGATCACCGCGACCCGACTGATCGCGGACACCGGCGATGTCGCCGTGACGATCAGCGCGGCCGTCACCGCGGTGGCGCTCAACGTCGGCGTGCCGTTCGGCATCTACTCGCTGGTGCACTCCCTGCACGCCGATCTCGCGGAATCCGGTCGCGACTCGCTCACCGGTCTGCTGAACCGGCGCTCGTTCCATCAGGCCCTGCGGCAGTTGATCGTTGATCAGGGCAGTGGCGCCGCCGTGAATGTCACGATGATCGACCTCGACGACTTCAAGGGGCTCAACGATTCCCGCGGCCACGCGACCGGCGACCGTGCGCTTGCCGACGTGGGCGACGTGCTGAGGCACACCTGCGGCGATGCGGCGGTCCTCGGCCGTGTCGGCGGTGAGGAGTTCGTGGTCGCCGACACCGGTACGCCGTCCTGTCACGCCGAGACCACGAACGCCGTCCGGGCGGGCATCGCGGCGCTGCCCTTCGACATCACTGCCAGCCTGGGCACGTGCACGGCGCTGCTCGATGACCACGTCGACGATCCCGACGACGCGGACCTGGACGATTTCCTCGATCGCATGATCGCCACCGCCGACGCCGCCATGTACCGCGCCAAACGGGCCGGCGGTGACCGCGTCGAGCACCGGCTTCTCACCCCGTCGAGCCGGCAACAGGACTGAGCTCAGCGCATCGGTTCGGCCTTGTCGACCGCGTGATCGGCCGACGGTCCCGCGGTGACGCCGCGCACCCTGTTCACCACGTAGACGATCGTGCCGATCGCCAGCCACACGATGCCGCCGATCTTGGCCAGTGAGTCGGCGTTGATCAGCACGTAGGCGATGATCACGAAACCCAGCGCCGGCACGACGAGATGCAGCAGGTAGTTCTTCGACTTCTTGCGGCTCAGGTAGTACCAGGCCACGGAGATGTGCAGCAGGCAGAACGCGAAGAGGGCGCCGAAGTTGACCAGTGAGGAGATCAGACCGATCTGGCCGACGAAGAACAGCACCAGCACGATCGACAACGCACTGACCGTGAGGATCGCTGCGATCGGCACCTGGCGCGAGCTGATCTTCGACAGGAAGTGGGGGAGTTGACGGTCGCGGCTCATCGAGAACAGCAGCCGGCTGGTCGCCGCCTGTGCGGCCATCGCGTTGGCGAACCCGACGGCGAGCACGTTGACGACGAAGAACGCGTTCATCCAGCCGGTGGACGAGGCCGCCTGCACCAGATTGAAGAACGCGTTGCCGACCTCGTCGTCGGGAAACGCCTCACGGCCGCCGGCGAGCAGGCTCGCCAGCCACGTCTGGAGGATGAACAGGAACGCCACGATGAAGAGCGCGCCGACCATGGCCTTGCCCGCCGGATTGCGGGTGCCTGTGGACTCTTCGGCCAGTGTCGAGATGCCGTCAAAGCCGAGGAAGCTCAGCACCGCGATCGAGAGTGCGGCAGCCAGCAGTGGCGCGCTCACGGTCTCCGGATTCCAGATCGGGCTCGTACTCCATCCGACGTCGGGCAGGCTGCCGCCGCTGATCGCGCGCACGGCGATGACCACGAACACGACCACGAACACCAGCTCGATCGCGAGGAACACCCGGTTGGCCATCTTCAGCGAATCGACGCCCAGCAGGTTGATCGCCGTGTTGACGAGCACGAACAGAATGGCCCACATCCACCGCGGGGTGTCCGGGAACAGCCCGATCATCGACTCCGCGGCGAACACGTAGAGCAGCGTCGGCACCAGCAGGTAATCCAGCAGCATTGCCCAGCCCGCGAAAAATCCTGCGCCAGGATGGATTCCGCGACCCACATAGGAGAACACCGACCCGGCCAGCGGGAACGATTTGGCCATCTGCGCGTACGCGATCGCGGTGAAGATCATCGCGATCAACCCGATCGCATAGACCAGGGGCACCATGCCGGACGAGCTGTTGTAGACGGTGCCGAAGATCGCCCACGGCGCGATCGGCACCATGAACACCAGCCCGTAGACCAGCAGGTCGAACGTCGACACCGAGCGGTGCAGTTCCTGCTTGTAGCCGAAGGACTCCAGCGTGCGCTGGGTGGCGGGTTCAGTGTCGGTCATGGGGTGTCCTCGTGCTCGGCGAGGAAGGCCGCGATCACGGCGCGGAACTCCTCGGGTTTCTCCAGATGGCTGCAGTGGCTGCATTCGGCGAAGACATGACCACGCGCGTCGGGGATGCGGTCGACGTAGGGCTGCCAGGTGGCGGGTGTGGCTTCGTCGAATTCCCCGGCGACCACCAGGGTCGGCGCCTCGATGTCGGGCAGGCGGTCGATGATCGTCCAGCCCCGAAGGCTGCCCACGACGTGAAACTCGTTGGGCCCGTTCATCGTGTGATAGACCGTCGGTTCGGCTTCCATCTGCGCCTCGGAGTCGAGGAAGTCCTGGGGGAACGGTTCGGTCCGGCATACGTGGCGGCGATAGAACTCCATCGTCGCGGCCAGGTACTCCGGGTCGGTGACGGTGCCGGCCGCCTCGTGCCGGTCGAGGGCGTCCTGGGTCTGCGGTGGCAGTTGTGCCCGTAGTTCTGCAGCGCCCTGCACCCAGAGTTCCATCGAGGCAGGCGAATTGCAGATCGAGAGCGAGGCGAGCCTGGCGGGGCGGCGTACCGCGATCTCGGCGCCGAGCATGCCGCCCCACGACTGGCCGAGCAGGTGGTAGTTGTCGATCCCGAGTGTGCTTTGCACCGTGTGGAATTCGTCGACGAACAGCGCCGGCGTCCAGAAATCGGCGGGCGCGTCGGGCAGGTGGGTGGACTGCCCGCACCCGACCTGGTCGTAGTGGATCACGACCCGGCCGGTCTCGTCGGCGAGCTCGGCGATGTTGGCCACGTAGTTGTGCGCCATGCCCGGTCCGCCGTGCAGGACGAACAGCGGCAGCGCTCCGCGTTTCACGGTGTCCGGCGTGGTGATCTGAACCCAGGTCTGATGGTAGCGGAAGGGAATCAGACGGGTGTCGCGCTGCATCGCATCAGCATGAACTTCTAAAGGTCTTGCCGCAAGACCAATCAAACGAATTAACATGTCGGTGACGAGAAGGGGATTCCGCTGATGGGGCACAACGGATCACCCGTGGGTGAGGCGCCGTCCGGCGTGCTGCACCGACAACTGGACTCGTCGACGCGCGTCGACGAAGTGACCGATCGGCTGGTCACCGCGATCGCGATCGGCGAATACCTGCCCGGCGCGCGGCTTCCCGGCGAGCGTGACCTGGCGGCATACCTGGGCGCCGGGCGGATGACCGTGCGTGCGGCGCTCGCGCGGCTGGTCGATCGCGGGCTGCTCGAGACGCGCCGAGGCCGGGGCGGGGGATCGTTCGTCCGTCAGCAGTGGCCCGAGTCGTCCACCGAAGCCGTCGGGCGCACGCTGGCCGGCCGACTCGACGAACTGCGCGTGCACTGCGACGCGGTGTGCCGCCTGCAGGGGGCGGTGTGCCGGGCAGCCGCCGAGGCCCGCACCGACGCCGACATCGCGGTCCTGACACGGCGACTCGAGGAGTACCGCACCGCCCAAACGGGTTTGGACGCCCAACAGGCGGACAGCCGGCTGCATGCGGCCATCTCCGACGCCGCGCACAACGAGGTGCTGGCCGGCGTGCTCAACGACCTCAAGGCCCGGGTGAGCATCGGGGCGCCCGCGCACCTGTGGGGCGAACCCGACACCATGCGCGCCGTCGAGGAGCGGGCCCTGCGCGAGCACGAACTCATCGTCGCCGCGATCACCGAGGGCCGCGCCGACGACGCCGACGCGCTGGCCCGCGCGCACGGCACGATCGACTTCGGCCACATCACGACCGCGATGCGCCGCGCCGGCGTGCTCACCGAGTGAGAGCAGCTAGGCTGCGCCGGTGGCCGACATCGCGCCGCTGCGCGTGCAGCTGATCGCCAAGACGGAATTCACCGCGCCCCCCGACGTCGACTGGAGCACCGACGCCGACGGCGGGGCGGCGCTGGTCGAATTCGCGGGCCGAGCCTGCTACCAGAGCTGGGCCAAGCCCAACCCGAAGACCGCGACCAACGCCGCATACCTGCAACACATCATCGACGTCGGACACTTCTCGGTGCTCGAACACGCCTCGGTGTCCTTCTACATCACCGGGATCTCCCGGTCGTGCACCCACGAACTGATCCGCCACCGGCACTTCTCCTACTCGCAGCTGTCGCAGCGGTACGTGCCCGAAGGCGACGTCGCGGTGGTGGCACCCCCCGGCGTCGACGGCGACCCCGAGCTCACCCGCATCGTCGCCGAAGCCGCCGATGCCAGCCGGGCCGCCTACGTCGAACTCCTGGCCCGCCTCGAGGAACGATTCGCCGACGTGCCGAACGCCACGCTGCGGCGCAAGCAGGCCCGGCAGGCCGCGCGCGCAGTGCTGCCCAACGCCACCGAGACCCGCATCGTCGTCACGGGCAACTACCGGGCATGGCGGCATTTCATCGCGATGCGGGCCAGCGAACACGCCGACGTCGAGATCCGGCGCCTGGCCGTGGAGTGCCTGCGACAGCTCGCCGACACGGCGCCCGCGGTGTTCGCTGACTTCGAGATCACCGTGCTCGCCGACGGCAGTGAGGTCGCGACCAGCCCGTTGGCCACGGAGGGCTGAGGCGGGGAGGGTAATCTTGGTGCCCGTGAGTACCGCCGCCTTCGACGTCACCGCCCGGTTGGGCACCCTGTTGACGGCCATGGTCACTCCGTTCAAGCCCGACGGCTCGCTGGACATCGAGACCGCGAAGCGCCTGGCCACCCACCTCGTCGACGCCGGCTGCGACGGCCTCGTGGTCTCCGGAACCACGGGTGAATCGCCGACCACCACCGACGCCGAGAAGATCGCGTTGCTGCGGGCCGTGCTGGAGGCCGTCGGCGATCGCGCGCGCATCGTAGCCGGAGCGGGCACCTACGACACCGCGCACAGCGTCGGGCTGGCCAAGGCCGCCGCCGCCGAAGGTGCGCACGGGCTGCTCGTCGTCACCCCGTACTACTCACGCCCGCCGCAGGAAGGCCTGCTCGCGCACTTCCGCACCGTCGCCGACGCGACCGACCTACCCAACATCCTCTACGACATCCCGCCGCGCTCGGTCGTGCCGATCGAATGGGACACCATCCGGGCGCTGGCCGAGCACCCCAACATCGTCGCGATCAAGGACGCCAAGGGCGACCTGCCCGGGGGCGGCCAGATCATCGCCGAGACGGGTTTGGCCTACTACTCCGGTGACGATGCGCTGAATCTGCCGTGGCTGGCGATGGGCGCAATCGGCTTCATCAGCGTCTGGGGTCACGTCGCGGCGGGACAGCTGCGAGACATGCTGTCCGCCTTCGCCTCCGGCGATGTGGCGACCGCGCGCAAGATCAACGTGTCGCTCGCGCCGCTGTCGGCGGCGCAAACCCGGCTGGGCGGTGTGACGCTGTCGAAGGCGGCGCTGCGACTGCAGGGCTTCGAGGTCGGCGAACCGCGGCTGCCGCAGGTCCCGGCAACCGACGACCAACTCGAGGCGCTGGCCGCGGACCTGCGGGCCGCCGCGGTGCTGCGGTAGCGGGACCACCTGTGGAATCCGAACTCGTCGCACCGGGCCCGTTGGCCACCGGTGCCCTGCGGGTGACCGCGCTGGGCGGCATCAACGAAATCGGCCGCAACATGACCACTTTCGAGCATCTCGGCCGGCTGCTGATCGTCGACTGCGGGGTGCTGTTCCCCACCCATGACGAACCGGGCGTCGACCTCATCCTGCCGGACCTGCGCCACGTGCAGGGCCGGCTCGAGGACGTCGAGGCCCTTGTCGTCACCCACGCCCACGAAGACCACATCGGGGCGATTCCCCACCTGCTCAAGATGCGCGCCGACATCCCGATCGTCGGTTCGAAGTTCACCCTGGCCCTGGTACGCGAGAAGTGCCGCGAGCACCGGTTGTCGCCGAAGCTCGTCGAGGTCGCCGAAGGGCAGCGCTCCACCCACGGCGTCTTCGAATGCCAGTACTTCGCGGTCAACCACTCCGTCCCGGGATGTCTGGCCGTCGCCATCCACACCGGGGCCGGCACCGTGCTGCACACCGGCGACATCAAACTCGACCAGCTTCCCCCCGATGGCCGGCCCACCGATCTGCCCGGCATGTCGCGCCTCGGCGACGCCGGCGTGGATCTTTTCCTGTGCGACTCCACCAACGCCGAGATCCCCGGCGTGGGCCCGTCGGAAAGCGAGATCGGCCCCGCCCTGCACCGCCTGATCCGCGGGGCCGACGGGCGCGTCATCGTCGCGTGCTTCGCCTCGAACGTCGACCGCGTGCAACAGATCATCAACGCCGCCGTCTCACTGGGCCGAAAAGTGTCGTTCGTCGGCCGGTCGATGGTGCGCAACATGGGCATCGCCCGCGACCTCGGCTATCTGACGGTCGCCGACTCCGACGTCCTCGACATCGCCGCCGCCGAGATGATGCCGGCCGACCGTGTCGTGCTGATCACCACCGGCACGCAGGGGGAGCCGATGGCGGCGCTGTCGCGCATGTCGCGCGGTGAGCACCGCAGCATCACGCTGACCGCCGGCGACCTGGTGATCCTGTCCTCGTCGCTGATCCCCGGCAACGAAGAGGCGGTCTACGGGGTGATCGACTCGCTGGCCAAGGTCGGTGCTCGCGTGGTCACGAATCGTCAAGCGCGCGTGCATGTTTCGGGCCACGCCTACGCCGGTGAACTGCTGTTCCTGTACAACGGGGTGCGCCCGCGCAACGTGATGCCGGTGCACGGCACCTGGCGGATGCTGCGCGCCAACGCCGCCCTGGCGGCCAGCACCGGGGTCGCCGAGGAGAACATCGTGATCGCCGAGAACGGCGTCAGCGTGGATCTGGCCGGCGGTCGAGTCTCCATCGCCGGCGCGGTGGCCGTGGGCAAGATGTTCGTCGACGGGCTCGTCACCGGCGACGTCGGCGACGCGACCCTCGGCGAGCGGCTCATCCTGTCGTCGGGCTTCGTCTCGGTGACCGTGGTGGTGCGCCGCGGCACCGGTCAGGCGGTGGCCCCGCCCCATCTGTCCTCGCGCGGCTTCTCCGAAGATCCCAAGGCGCTCGAGCCGGTCGCGCGCCGCGTGGAGGCCGAGCTGGAGAACCTGGCCGCGCAGAACACCACCGACCCGGCGCGTATCGCCCAGGCGGTGCGGCGAATCGTGGGCAAGTGGGTGGGCGAGACGTACCGCCGTCAGCCCATGATCGTGCCGACCGTCATCGAGGTCTAACCGGCCTGCAGCCGGTAGCCCACCCCCCGCGCGGTGGTGAACCAGTGCGCGCCGAGTTTGCGGCGCAGGTAACGAACGTAGACGTCGACGACGTTCGACTCCGGCTCGTCATGGCCCCACACCTGCCGCAACAGGTACTCGCGGCTGAGGACCTGGCCTGGATGACGCAGGAACGTCGCAGCCAGATCGCATTCGCGCGTCGACAGGTCGACGCAGTAGTCCCCGACGTGTGCCCGCCGGCTCGCGAGGTCCACCCGCAGACCGCCGTAGCGCAGTTCGGCGGGCCGGGTGGCCCGGCGCGGTGACACCAGGCTCCGCACCGTCTGCACGAGTTCGTCGGCCCGCAACGGGGCGACCGAGACGAGCGCTTCTGCCGAGGTGCTGAACGTCGCGCCGGCGCGTGCGCGTGGGCTACAGGTCGTCAGCAACACGGCGGGCAGCCCCTGGCCGTCGGCGCGCAGCCGCCGCACCACCTCGAACCCGTCCATCCCCGGCATGCGCGCCCCGAGGATCACCAGATCGAAGTTGCCGCGGCGGGCGTCCCTGTACGCACACCGCCCGTCGGCCACCACGGTCACCGAAAAACCCTGAGCGCGAAGCGTTCTGCGGATCATCGTCGAGGTCTGCTTGTCTGCCCCGGCGACCAGAACTGCGGTCACGTCGTTTCCCCCTCGCCCGGCGCCGTGCCGCTTCTGCCGGCGTTGCCATCGACGATCCCGGATCCGGGGTGCGTGCGTTAGGGCCACACGGAAGCAAGGAAGGGGCAAAGGTCCCTCGATGTCGACCTCAACGCTGGGCGACCGCTGTCCACTCGATCGGAGACGCCGCCAGCCTGCGGCCGGTGGGGCGGATGTAGAGGTCCCGGTAATAGCTGGGGCCGGCCTGCTCGACGAGCTGCCAGCCCAGATCGGACAGCCATTCACCGAGCTGTTCGGGAACCAGGCCGGTGTGCCACACGGGATGCCGACCGCGGAACCGCCGGTGCAGTGACGGCGCGCCGTAGAGATTCGTGCCGTCCACGAAGTCTTGCCGGATGTAGCTGAACACCAGTCGGCTGCCCTTACCCGCGGTACCCAGAGCCGCGAGCGTGGTGCGCACGGCATCGGGGGAGAGGTACTGCGTCACCCCTTCGACGATGAAGAAGGTGCGCCGTGAATCGTCGTACCCGGCCGCCTGCAGCGCGGCCAGAAGATCGTCGCGCTCGAGGTCGGCGGACACCAGATGCACCGACGGGGGTGTGCCGCCCAGCACCCGCTGCAGCACCGCGGCCTTCCGCTCGATGTTGACCGCCTGATCCACCTCGAACACGGGCATGTCGCTGTGCCGGGCGATCCGGCAGCCGCGAGTGTCGAGGCCGGCGCCGAGGACGACGACGGCGTCGGTCTCGTTGAGGGGATCGGACAGCCGCTCGTCGATGAGACGCTTGCGGCACGCGATGCTCGACCACAGGCCCGGCCCGCTGCGCTGCACGGCCGCCATCACGGTCCGGCGCACCGGTGCCACGCGCGTGGTCGCCACCAGCGCCCGCATCCGAGCCGGCAGGAACTGCGCAGCCAGATCGTCGTCCACCAGCCGGCGCTGCGGCGGCTCGTTCTGCTCGATCGCCGCCAGCACCATCGGGCCGAACGCCGTCTGCGCGGCGGGATTGCCGCGCGTCATCGCTTGTTGACGAACCCGGCGTCGACGGGCAGCGCGACGCCGGTGACGTAGCGCCCGGCCTCAGACACCAGCCAGTAGACCGCGTTGGCGATGTCCTCCGCCTCCAGCGCCCGCACGGGGAGCGCGTTGCTCATGTCCGGACCGGTCTCGTCGGTCATCCCGTCGAGCCACGACCGAGTGAACTCGTTGTCGATCATCGGGGTGTTCACCCCGGCGGGATGGATCGAATTCACGCGAATGCTGTATGCGGCAAGGAAATTGGCGTAGGCCCGCATCAACCCGACCATGCCGTGCTTGGCGGCGGTGTACCCGACCGCGCCCGCGATGGGCGCTCCGACACCCACCAGACCGGCCACCGAACTGGTGAGCACGATCGAGCCACCGTTGCCGTACTTGATCATCGGCTTCATCGCGACGTCGATGGTGTGGAACGCGCCGGTCAGGTTGACGTCGATGACGTCCTGCCAGGCCTGCGGCGCGGTCATCGGCGCGATGCCCGCATTGGCGACCACGATGTCGAGCCGTTCACCGAGACGTTCTGTGCCCCCGCGCACCGCCGATTTGAGCGCGTCGCGATCGCGCACGTCGACCTCGGATGCCACGATCTGCGCACCCGTCTTCTCGACGAGTGCCACCGTCTCCGCCAGGTCAGCGGGCGTGGCCAGCGGGTAGGGCACCGAATCGATCTGCGCGCACAGGTCGAGCGCGATGATGTCGGCACCGGCGGAGGCGAGCTTCACCGCGTGTGCGCGGCCCTGCCCGCGCGCGGCGCCGGTGATCAATGCGACCTTGCCGGTGAGTTCGCCCATCGTCACGTCCCCGGAGCCGTCAGGGCCGCAGCTGGCCCTTGGCCGGGTCGCCGGCGACCACGGGGGCGAGCATCTTGATGTCGGGGGCGCCGTCGAGGTGCTCGCCGATGGTGCCGAACAGGGTGCCGACCGCCGGTGCGGCGCCGTGGGCCTGCAGGGCCTCCGCGTCGGCCCACTGCTCGACGAACACGAACGTGCCATCGGCCTCGTGCAGGGCGTAGAGCTCGCAGCCGGGCTCGTCGTGCACGGCCTCGATCGCCTTCGTGCAGGCGTCGCGCACGGCGTCCACGGAATCGGGCTTGGCGGTCATGGTCGCAACGACGACGACGGGCATACGGGACTCCTCGTTGAGAGTGACTGAACAGGCCTCACCGTACTGTCTCGCGCCGACGGTGTCGGCGGCCCACACCTGATCGCGGGCCGGGGTGCATCGAGACCCATCTGTGACCTGTGTGGCAGATGGTGCATCTGGGGCTCATGCGACTAGGCTGAGAGGCATGGCGAGTAAGACCGCGTCCCGCGCTGGCGCCCGTTCGACCAGGTCGAAGCCCAGTTCGCGGGGCTCTGCGCGGTCCGCGCGCCCGGCGCCTCCGCGGCGCAAGCCGGCCCGCCGAGGCCCCTCACCGGTGGCGGCCGCCGGCACCGCCGTCGGCCGCGGTGCCCGCGCCGGATGGCTGATGCTCGCCAAGGGAGCCGGGAGCACCGCCCGCTCGGTCGGTCGCGCCCGCGATCTGGAACCCGGCCACCGCCGCGACGGCATCGCGCTGGGCCTGCTCGCTCTCGCTGTCGTCGTGGCCGCCAGCTCCTGGTTCGACGCAGCGCGTCCGGTCGGAGAGTGGATCGACACCTTCCTGCGCATGCTGGTCGGCGACGCCGTGGTGCTGGTGCCGCTCGCCCTGGCGGTCATCGGTGTGACGCTGATGCGCTCGGAGCCCGATCCCGAGGCGCGCCCCCGCTTCATCCTGGGTGCGGCGATGATCACGCTTCCGGCACTGGGCTTGCTGCACCTGTGGTCGGGTGCGCCGCAAGACCCCACGGCGCGCCAGCACGCGGCCGGCTTCGTGGGCTTCGCGATCGGCGGCCCACTGGCCGACGGCCTGACCGCCTGGATCGCTGCACCCCTGCTCGTGATCGGCGCCCTCTTCGGCGTCCTGCTGATCACCGGCACGACCATTCGCGAAGTGCCCGCGACCCTGCACTACATGTTCTCCACCCGGTGGCGTGGTGAGGACGGCGACCTCGACGAGGACTTCGACGAGGACTGGTTCGACGACCCCGCGGAGATCGAATCCGGCCCGGCCGCCGGGGCAGACGATTTCTCCGACGGCTACTACGACACCGACGTGTCCGGCGACGACCCCGCCTGGCCCACATCATCGTCGTCGACTCAACCCACCGTGCCGCTGAGCAAGCCGGCGGGAACTCCGATGGAGAACTACCCCGTCGACGACGAGGTGGCCGATGTGCCGCCCCCGGCCAAGACCCGCAAGAAGCAGCCGCGCAAAGAGCCCGCGCTGAGCCTGGACCGCGTGGTCGAAGGTCCCTACGCGCTCCCGTCCCTGGACTTGCTGATCGCCGGCGACCCGCCGAAACGGCTGACGGCGGCCAATCAGCACATGACCGACGCGATCACCTCGGTGCTGGAGCAGTTCAAAATCGACGCCGCGGTGACCGGATGCACGCGCGGGCCGACCGTGACCCGCTACGAGGTCGAGCTCGGGCCCGGCGTCAAGGTCGAGAAGATCACCGCACTGCACCGCAACATCGCCTACGCCGTGGCCACCGAGAGCGTGCGCATGTTGGCGCCGATCCCCGGCAAATCGGCGGTCGGTATCGAGGTGCCCAACACCGACCGTGAGATGGTGCGCCTGGCCGACGTCCTCACCGACCCGGTGGTGCGCTCCGACCACCACCCGCTGGTCATCGGCCTCGGCAAGGACATCGAGGGCGAGATGATCTCGGCGAACCTCGCCAAGATGCCGCACCTGCTGGTCGCGGGCTCCACCGGTTCGGGCAAGTCGAGCTTCGTGAACTCGATGCTGGTGTCGCTGCTGGCGCGCGCCACCCCCGACGAGGTCAGGATGATCCTGATCGACCCGAAGATGGTCGAACTGACGCCATACGAGGGTATTCCGCACCTGATCACGCCGATCATCACCGAACCCAAGAAGGCCGCCGCTGCGCTGGCCTGGCTGGTCGAGGAGATGGAACAGCGCTACCAGGACATGCAGGCCTCCCGGGTGCGTCACATCGACGTCTTCAACGAGAAGGTGCGCACCGGGGAGATCACCGCGCCGCTGGGCAGCCAGCGCGTCTACAAGCCCTACCCCTACATCCTCGCGATCGTCGACGAGCTCGCCGACCTGATGATGACCGCGCCCCGCGATGTCGAGGACGCCATCGTGCGGATCACCCAGAAGGCCCGCGCCGCCGGAATCCATCTGGTGCTGGCCACCCAGCGGCCGTCGGTCGACGTCGTCACCGGTCTGATCAAGACCAACGTGCCGTCGCGTCTGGCGTTCGCCACGTCGTCGCTGACCGACAGCCGGGTCATCCTGGACCAGCCCGGCGCCGAGAAGCTGATCGGTATGGGCGACGGCCTCTTCCTGCCGATGGGCGCCAACAAGCCGATCCGCTTGCAGGGCGCGTTCATCACCGACGAGGAGATCTCTGCCGTCGTCACCGCGGCCAAGGATCAGGCCGAGCCGGAGTTCGTCGAGGGCGTCACCGCGGTCAAGGCCGGCGAGCGCAAGGACGTCGACCCCGACATCGGCGACGACATGGACGTGTTCCTGCAGGCGGTCGAACTCGTCGTGTCATCGCAGTTCGGCTCCACCTCGATGCTGCAGCGCAAGCTGCGGGTGGGCTTCGCCAAGGCGGGCCGGCTGATGGACTTGATGGAGACCCGCGGGATCGTCGGCCCCTCCGAGGGCTCCAAAGCCCGCGAGGTTCTCGTCAAGCCCGACGAGCTGGCCGGCACGCTGGCATTGATCCGCGGCGGCAGCGATGCCATCGGTGGGGATGCCGACGAGGAGCCGGACTTCTGAGGCAGGGGAACGTTAGAGCGTCAACAACATTCGGGTGTTACCGAGGATGTTGGGTTTGACGTAGGAGAGGTCGAGGAACTCGGCCACACCGATGTCGTAGGAACGGCACATCTCCTCGTAGACCTCGGCGGTCACCGGGGTGCCCTCGATCTCGGCGAAACCGTGCCGACCGAAGAACTCCGTCTCGAACGTCAACACGAAGAGCCGTTGCAGTTGCAGCTCGCGGGCGACCGTCAGGAGCTGGTCCACCACCAGGTGGCCGATCCCGCGGCCGCGCACCTTCGGATGCACTGCCACCGTGCGCACCTCGCCCAGGTCGGACCACAGGACGTGCAGGGCGCCGCAGCCGACGACCTCACCGGCGACCTCGGCCACCCAGAACTCCTGCACCGACTCGTACAGCGTCACCAGGTTCTTCTCGAGCAGGATGCGGCCGGCATAGACGTCGACGAGCGCCTTGATGGCAGGCACGTCAGATGTCCTGGCCCGGCGCACCACCGGCCCACGTTCGGTCTCGCCCGGATCAGAGCTCACACGGGGAAGGGTATCGGTTCGAGCAACCAGTATTCTGTGTCGGTGCCGGGCCAACCACAGACCGATCCTGTGGTTCCGCGCGCTCGAGTGGCGAATCTGGCCAACGCGCTCACCGGCGTCCGACTGATTCTCGTCCCGGTGTTCCTGGCCTTCCTCTTCGTCGGCGATGGCCACGAAACCTTCTGGCGGGCAATGGCGTTCACCGTGTTCACGGTGGCCGTCATCACTGACCGCCTGGACGGGGCGCTCGCCCGCAGCTACGGCATGGTGACCGAATTCGGGACGCTGATCGATCCGCTCGCCGACAAAGCCCTCATCGGGGCGGCGCTGATCGGGCTCTCGATGCTCGGCGACCTGCCGTGGTGGGTGACGGTGGTGATCCTGGCCCGCGAGCTCGGCGTGACACTGCTGCGCCTGGTGGTGCTGCGCCACGGCGTCATCCCGGCCAGCCGCGGCGGCAAGGTGAAGACCACCGTGCAGGCCGTTGCGATCGGACTGCTCATCCTGCCCCTGACCGGGGCCTGGGCCACCGGTGCGTGGATCGTCATGCTCGCCGCCGTGGTGCTCACCATCCTGACCGGGGTCGATTACTTCATCTCGGCGGTGAGGGATTCCCGTGGGCGACCTGCCCGTCAGTGACCCGCTTGTCGACGGCCATGCCGCTGCGCTGGTCGCCGATCTGACCGTGCGCCGCCAGACCGTGGCGACGGCCGAGTCGCTGACCGCCGGCCTGGTTGCCGCGACGTTGGCCGGCGTGCCGGGGGCGAGTGCGGTGCTGCGCGGCGGCCTCATCACCTACACCGTCGAGACCAAGATCGAGCTCGCCGGCGTGGCCCCGGAGCTGCTCGCCGACGTCGGCCCGGTCGCCGAACCCACCGCGCGGGCCATGGCCGTCGGCGCCCAGCAGCGCTGCGGTGCCACCTGGGGCGTGGGCCTGACCGGCGTCGCCGGCCCCGAACCGCACGGCGGGCACCCGGTCGGCACGGTGTTCGTCGGCCTCGCAGGGCCTGTCGACACCGAGGTGCTGGCGCTGCACCTCGACGGCAGTCGCTGGCAGATCCGGCTGGCCGCGGTGCACGCCGCACTGGCGCGCCTGCGACTTCTCGTCGAGAACCAATGAGCGACGCAGCCGGGAACCATCCGGGGGCCGTCGTGCGTTGGGTCGAGTAGCACGCCATCCAGAGCTGACGAAGGAGAGCGCGATGACGACACTGCTGCGCGAAGTGATCGGCGACGTGTTGCGCCGCGTGCGGGTCGAACAGGGCCGCACCCTGCGTGAAGTGTCCGACACCGCCAGGGTCAGCCTGGGCTACCTCTCCGAAGTCGAACGCGGTCGCAAGGAAGCCTCCAGCGAACTGCTCAGCGCCATCTGCGGCGCGCTCGACGTTCCGCTGTCGCGGGTGCTGTCCGAAGCCGGCGACGACATGGCGCTCGAAGAGGCCCGCACCGAAGTGAGCACCTCGCGTATCGACGCCAGCACCAAGGTGGTCATCCCGCAGGCCGTCGCCCCGGTCGTCTCGATGGCGGTCGCCTGATCCCCGACAGGGGTGTGGCGAGCTGTACAGAACCGATAAGTTGGGTACCTGCGATGACAGGGAACCCGTGCTGGTGACCCTGTTCCACTGACCCGAAGACTTCGAGAAGGCGGAAACGTTCTCATGGCCAATCCGTTCAGCAAGGCGTGGAAGTACCTGATGGCGCTGTTCAGCTCCAAGGTCGACGAGTACGCCGATCCCAAGGTGCAGATCCAGCAGGCGATCGAAGAGGCCCAGCGTCAGCACCAGGCGCTGACCCAGCAGGCGGCGCAGGTGATCGGCAATCAGCGCCAACTGGAGATGCGGCTCAACCGTCAGCTGGCCGACATCGAGAAGCTCCAGGTCAACGTCCGCCAGGCACTGACACTCGCCGACCAGGCCGTCGCCTCCGGCGATGCCGCGAAGGCGACCGAGTACAACAACGCGGCCGAGGCGTTTGCCGCGCAGCTGGTGACCGCCGAGCAGAGCGTCGAGGACCTCAAAGGCCTGCACGACCAGGCGCTGCAGGCGGCGGGACAGGCCAAGAAGGCCGTCGAGCAGAACGCGATGGTGCTGCAGCAGAAGATCGCCGAACGCACGAAGCTGCTCAGCCAGCTCGAGCAGGCCAAGATGCAGGAACAGGTCAGCGCGTCTTTGCGGTCGATGAGCGAGATCGCCGCCCCCGGCAGCACACCCAGCCTGGACGAGGTGCGCGACAAGATCGAGCGTCGCTACGCCAACGCGATGGGCGCTGCCGAGCTGGCCCAGAACTCGGTGCAGGGCCGCATGATGGAGGTCCAGCAGGCCAGTGTCCAGATGGCCGGACATTCCCGGCTCGAGCAGATCCGGGCGTCCATGCGCGGCGAGCAGCTGCCCGCCGGCTCCGCCCAGGCTCCGGCAACGCCCACGCAGTCACCGGCCACCCCGGCCGCCAACCCGACGCCGGAAAACCCGCTGTCGCAATAACATTCACGGGAGCATGTGGTGAGCACTCGGACCCGACGAACCGACGCCTGGCGAACGCTGACCCAGCGCGGCATCGACACCGCCGCGGAGTGGTCCGGCACGCTCGCCGACAAACTCAACGCGGCCGCCGATCCGCGCGCCAAGCTCCTGCGGAAGCGGCGCTGGGCGCTGCGCCTCGGAGTGTTCTTCGCTCTGTCGTCGGTGTTCTGGGTGGGGGTGACCGCGCTGCTCGCGTCCTGGAACACCCCCGTGTGGGCGCTGTTCATCCCGTCTCCCATCGCCGTCGGTGCCGCGTTCCTCGCCACACTGGCGTTTCTGCGGTACCGCTGGCTGCGCGGTGAGCCGTTGCCCCCGGCGCGCAGCGCGGCAGCGCGGCGGTTACCGCCGTGGGGTTCTGCCGCCCGCGCGCCGATGGCGGCGTTGACGTCGTCCGAACGCGGGCTCGTCTGCCTGCTCGGGGTGATGGAGCGCGGCCGCCTGCTGCCTGACGGGGAGCTGCGCGAACTGCGGGCCGCTGCCGAGCGGACCGCCGCCACGATGTCGGCGACCGCTGCCGAGGTGGTGTCGATGGAGCGCACCGTCAGCTCGGCGCCCCAAGCCCGCGCGCACCTGGCGCCCACCATCGCCGCGTTCTCCGCGCAGCTCGATCGCGGTGCCCGCCAGTACAGCGACATGGTGTCGGCGGCAGCGCAATTGGTGTCGGCGGCCAATTCAGGCTCGATGTCGAGCTCGCCGATGGTGCAGAGGCGCTACCGCGACGAGCTCACCTCGGCGACCGACCGGCTGACCGGATGGGCGCAGGCCTTCGACGAGCTGGGCCGGCTGCGCGCCTGAGGAGCCTGAGGCCCTGAGGGCGACGATCAAGCGGCGAGGGACGAGCCGCGTTGAGGAGCCCGAACAAGTAACCCTAGAAGCGGGGTCGCAGCGCCGGGACGACCAGCCCGACCAGCGCTTTCAGCGGCGCCTTCACCATGACGTCGACCATGTCGAAGTAATCCCGCCACAACGTGATCTGTCCGTCGCGGATCTCGAACGCCCCGCACACCCAGAATTGCAGCCGGAGCGGCCCCAGCAGGATCGCGTCGGTGCGCTCGGTCAGCACCGTGTCGCCTTCTGCGGCCACGCGGTGAAACGCCACCGCGAACCCGACCTTGCCTTCACCGCGGCGCAGCAACCCCATGATGCGCGAACGGCCCCGAATCGAGGGCAACCCGACGTTCTGCCACACCAGGTCCGGAGCGGCCAACGATTCGACGGCGTCGAAATCCTCGTCGGCCAGCGCGAGCAGGAACTTCTGCACCAGAGCGGCGTTGTCGGTGATCGGCAACAGGGTCGGGCGGGCCTCGTCGGTCATACCGATCGACACTAACCGCAGGCGCTGTGGCAGGGTAGCCCGCATGCGTGTCGCGGTGGTCGCCGGACCGGACCCCGGTCACGCGTTTCCCGCGATCGCGTTGTGCCGGCGCTTCCTGGCGGCAGGGGACGAACCGACCTTGCTGACCGGCACGCGATGGTTGGACACCGCGCGGGGAGAGGGGTTCGACGCCGTCGAACTCGACGGGCTGCGGGTCATGGCCGGCGACGACGACGCCGACGCGGGCGCGAAGATCCACGAGCGCGCAGCCCGGATGGCGGTACTGAACAGGGCGCGCATCGAATCGTTGAAACCCGATGTGGTGGTGTCGGATTCAATCACCACCTGCGGGGGACTGGTCGCCGACCTCATCGGCGTGCCGTGGATCGAACTGAACACCCATCCGCTGTACCGGCCGTCGAAGGGGTTGCCGCCGTTGGGCAGTGGCCTCGCCCCGGGCGTCGGGCTGCGTGGCCGGGCCCGCGATGCGGTGCTGCGGGCGCTCAGCGCGCGGTCCTGGCGGGCGGGGCTGCGCCAACGCGCCGCCGTGCGCGTCGAGATCGGGCTGCCTGCTGCCGACCCCGGTCCGCTGCGGCGGCTCATCGCCACGCTGCCCGCCCTGGAGGTGCCGCGCCCCGACTGGCCCGCCGAAGCCGTCGTCGTCGGCCCCCTGCACTTCGAGCCGACGACGACGGTGTTGGACCTGCCACCCGGGGACGGACCCGTCGTGATGGTGGCACCGTCGACGGCGAGCACCGGCGCCGTCGCACTCGCCGATCTGGCGCTCCAGACGTTGATCCCCGGGCAGGTGTTACCCCAGGGCGCGCGCGTCGCCGTCTCGCAGCTGCACGGCCCGGACGGCGAGGTGCCGCCCTGGGCGGTGGTGGGGCTGGGCCGTCAGGACGAACTGCTGTCGCGAGCGGACCTGCTGGTGTGCGGTGCCGGGCACGGCATCGTCTCCAAAGCGTTGCTCGCCGGCGTGCCGATGGTGGTGGTGCCCGGTGGTGGTGATCAGTGGGAGATCGCCAATCGCCTTGTGCGCCAAGGCAGTGCGCAGCTGGTCCGGCCGCTGAACTCCGAGACTCTGGGTACGGCCACCGCTGAGGTGCTGGGCTCGGCGCGCCACCGTGACGCCGCACTGCGCGCCGGCGCCACCGCTGATGCGGTCGCTGATCCGGTCGGAGTCTGTCACGACGCGCTGCGGGCCTCCGCGTAGGTTGGGCCCGTGCGGCTGACGGAATTCCAGGAGCTGGTCGAGCGGCAGTTCGGCCCGGTGCGGGCATCGTCGATGCTGCTCGACCACGTGCTGACGACGATGGGTGGGCGGACCGCGGCGCAGGCGATCGAAGACGGCGTCGAGCCCCGCGACGTCTGGCGGGCGTTGTGTGCCGACTTCGACGTGCCGCGCGACCAGTGGTGAGCGAGCTCGGTGCTGATCACTCCGGCGGTGGTCTGAGGGGTTCGTACTCGGCGGGTGTGTGAGCCGCGATCACCACGCGGTCGCCGCCCTCGCGCTTGGCCTGGTACATCGCCGCATCGGCGGCACGGAGGGCATCCTGGAAGCTGATCCCGTCGCGCCCGGCGGTCGCCGCCACTCCGATGCTCGCGGTGACCGGTGGATGGGCTGCTGCGCGGATGGCATCCCGAATCCGTTCGCCGATCACCCCGGCGGCCGCTGCGGGGGAGCGTTCCACGACGACGAACTCCTCTCCTCCGGTGCGTGCGACCAAGGCCGACTGCCGAACCGTCTCGCTGATACGTCGTGAGGTTCGGACGAGCACCTCGTCTCCCGCCTGATGCCCGAACCGGTCGTTGATGCCCTTGAACCCGTCGAGGTCGATGGCGATGACACACAGCTCACCGCCGCGGGATGACACAGCGATCCGTTCCAGATGGTTGTCCAGACCGCGGCGGTTCGACAGCGCGGTCAGCGGATCGATGAGCGACTCCACCGAACTGTGCCGGATGAGCCAGAACGCGAACTGCAGCACCGGCAGGATGCCGGCAACGATGACCAGTCCGATCGCGACTTTCGACACCGCCAACGCGATCGCGTCCGGCTGTCTTGACCACCCCAACCAGAGGCCGACTCCGACGATCGTGAGCACCGCCAGGACCAGATGCACGCTGTGCATTCGCGGGCCGTGGAAGAACACGATGTAGGCGCCGGGAAGTGCGAAGAGCGTGGTCGTCCCCATCGCCTGGAGCGGGTCGGCGTGCAGCACCGTCGCGACGATGATCCCCAGATCCACCAGGATGAACAGAACCGCGGACACTCGTTCCGTGGGCCAGGGCGCCAGCGCCCAGTACACAGCCCAGGTCAGTCCGGCCACCGCGAGCGCCGTTGCGATGGCGTGGCTGACGGCCGCAGGGTGATGCAAGGGGACGAACTGTAAACACACCGCGGCGATTCCGACGATGACGCCACTCGCGCAGATCGTCGCCCGCAGGCCAGGCAAGAGTCCACGCGGGCGGAGGAAGTCGAGAAGCCACGCGTAATCGCCGGTGTCATGCCACCAGCGCTGCAGAGACGTCAGAAAGCCGGTGCCGGCTGACATGGAGGAGGTCATCGTCGCGAAAGTCCCGGGCGGCGGGGTTTATTCGTGCCGGACGGGGACGGCGCGCTGCAGGAACGCGACCTGGTCGGCTTTGACTCGAGGGTCGTGGTAGATGTCGAAATGGCCGTAGGGATAGTGCAGTAGTTCTCCCCGCGGAGCGCGCTGGGCGGCGCGGACAGTCGGGCCGGGTGGGGTGACCTTGTCGTCGTCGCAGACGCAGATCAGCAACGGCATCTCCAGGTGCGCGGTCTTAGTTCCTGGCCTGTAGAGACCCAGCCTTAGTCCGACTCGGGCGCTGAACTCGTTGCGCCACAACGACTCCGCTCCGACGATCGCCTCAAAGCCCGGCTGCGCATCCGGGGATGTCATCGCGGCGAAGGCGCCCGGTGTGCCGACAGCGGGTAGCAGGTGGGGTGGGCGGCCGCGCCAGGCGCCGAGCTGATCCCTGACCCCCGCGACCAATGCCTTCGGGACGAACGCCGGTGGTTGGACCCGCAATGTCGCGAGCCCGTCGGTGAACGGCGCCTGGGAGACCACCGCACCGATGCGTGCGTCGGCAGCGGCGACGGCCAGGACGTGCCCGCCGCTGAATGACGAGCCCCACAGCGCGATTCGGTCGGGGTCCACGCCGTCCAACCGACGGGCCCACGCCACGACGGTGTGGTAGTCCGTCTGCTGCATCCCGATGTCGAGCAGCTGCCGGGGCGTGCCGGTGGATGCGCCGAACCCGCGGTAGTCGAACACCACCACGACGTATCCGGCCTGGCAGAAGGCTTCGGCGTACTCGGGAAGTCCGTCGTCGCGGGTGGCGGTGAAGCCGTGGGCCATCACGATGCATGGGGCTTGAGCGGTCGGGCCGGAGCCGGCCGGCCGGTACAGGTACGCGGCGAGTTGGTCGGCACCGGCCGGGATGCGAACGTCCTCAGGCGTGGTCATGGCGGAAACGCTAGCCCGCCGGCGTGTCCGCTGAATCGGAAAACGCTAGCCCGTCGGCGTGTCCGCTTGAATCGAACACGTGTTCGTCTACTGTGGGTGGAGTTCGCCCACGCGACTTGTCGGTGCCCTGGCCTAGCGTCACGGCCAACCGATCGAGAACCGGTCGACAACGACTACCCGGAGAGGTACATCATGGCGCAGCAAGCCCCCGATCGCGAGAAGGCCCTGGAACTGGCGCTCGCGCAGATCGACAAGAACTTCGGCAAGGGCTCGGTGATGCGGCTGGGCGAAGAGGTCCGTCAGCCGATCTCGGTCATTCCCACCGGTTCCATCTCCCTGGACGTCGCCCTCGGCATCGGCGGTCTGCCGCGCGGGCGCGTCGTCGAGATCTACGGCCCGGAATCCTCGGGTAAGACCACGGTGGCTCTGCACGCCGTCGCCAATGCGCAGGCCGCCGGCGGAATCGCGGCCTTCATCGACGCCGAGCACGCGCTGGATCCCGAATACGCCAAGAAGCTCGGCGTGGACACCGACGCGCTGCTGGTCAGCCAGCCCGACACCGGTGAGCAGGCGCTCGAGATCGCCGACATGCTGGTGCGTTCCGGAGCGCTCGACATCCTGGTCATCGACTCGGTGGCGGCCCTGGTGCCCCGCGCCGAGATCGAGGGCGAGATGGGCGACAGCCACGTCGGTCTGCAGGCCCGCCTGATGAGCCAGGCGCTGCGCAAGATGACCGGCGCGCTGAACAATTCGGGCACCACGGCGATCTTCATCAACCAGCTGCGCGAGAAGATCGGCGTCATGTTCGGCTCGCCCGAGACCACCACCGGCGGTAAGGCGTTGAAGTTCTACGCGTCGGTGCGCCTGGATGTCCGGCGTATCGAAACGCTCAAGGACGGCACCGACGCCGTCGGTAACCGGACCCGGGTCAAGGTCGTCAAGAACAAGGTCTCCCCGCCGTTCAAGCAGGCCGAGTTCGACATCCTGTACGGCCACGGCATCAGCCGCGAGGGTTCGCTCATCGACATGGGCGTCGAGCACGGCTTCATCCGCAAGTCGGGTTCGTGGTTCACCTACGAGGGCGAGCAGCTGGGGCAGGGCAAGGAGAACGCCCGCAAGTTCCTGCTGGAGAACGTCGACGTGGCCAACGAGATCGAGAAGAAGATCAAGGAGAAGCTCGGGATCGGTGCCGTGCTGACCGATGACGATGTCCTCCCCGCTCCCGTCGACTTCTGATCGTGCCGAGCAGGCGCGGGCGGTGTGCCTGCGCCTGCTCACCGCACGCGCCCGCACCCGCGCCGAGTTGGAGACGCAGCTGGCCAAGCGCGGATATCCCGACGACGTCACCGCCCATGTGCTCGACCGCCTCACGCAGGTCGGCCTGATCGATGACGAGGACTTCGCCGAGCAGTGGGTACGGTCACGGCGGATGCATGCGGGAAAAGGCAAGCGCGCCTTGGCCGCCGAGCTGCGGAACAAGGGTGTCGACGCCGAGGTGATCAGCGCGGCGCTGTCCGGAATCGACGCGGGTGCCGAGCGGACGCGCGCCGAGGAGCTGGTCCGCGACCGATTGCGACGGGAGAAGCTCGGCGATCCGGGGGACCGTGACGCCGAGAACAAGGTGGCACGTCGACTCGTCGGGATGCTTGCGCGTCGCGGCTACAGCCAGACGATGGCACTCGACGTCGTCACCGCCGAACTGGCCAACGAGCGGGAGCGGCGCCGGGTCTAGCGTGCCGTGCTACAGCGGCTGCTGGATACCGGTGGTGCGAAATCGGCTGCGGTACATGCTCGGTGTGACTCCGAGGGCGCGACGAAAGGTCCGCCGCATGGTGTCGGCGGACCCGAATCCCGCGCGGCGCGCCACCGCCTCCTGGCCGTGATCGCCGGTCGCCAAGAGTACTTTCGCTGCCTCCAGCCGGGCCTGTTCGACGAATCGCGCCGGCGTCATACCGACGTGAATCCGGAACATCCGCACCAGATGTCGCTCGCTGACCGCGGCGCGATCGGCCAGCGCCGCGATCGAATGGTCGGCGGCCGGATCGGTGATGATCGCGTCGAGGATGGCGCGCAGCCCGCTGGACACGGAAGGCGCGGACTCGGTCCACACACTGAACTGGGCTTGACCGCCAGGACGCTGCAGGAAGACCACCATCCATCGCGCCACCCGCCGCGCCACGTCCGGGCCGTAGTCGCTTTCCACCAAGGCCAGCGCGAGATCGATACCGGCGCTGATGCCGGCCCCGGTGATGAATCGCCCGTCCTGGACGAACAGTGAATCGGGAACCACCTCGATGTCCGGGTAGACCCTCGCTAGGTGCCGGCAGTGCGCCCAGTGAGTGGTCGCGCGCCGCCCGTCGAGCAACCCCAGCGCGGCCAGCGCGAAAGCCCCGGTGCACACAGACGCGACGCGACGCGCCCGCGACGCCAGGGCGTCCACCATGTCCAGCGCGGCCGGTACGTCGTCAGGCGTCCGTTCCTCAGGGATGTCGTGTTCACCCGGCGTGAAGGTGAAGTTCGGCGGCACCCCGCCCGGCACGATCAGCGTGTCGAACCGCGCGGGTACCTCGCTCAGCGCTCGGTGCACCTTGAGCGCGACAAACGATGTGGTCTCCACCGCAGCGCCTGTCGGGGAGGCGAGGATGACCTCGTAGTCGGCCCCGAAATCGTTGGCACGCGCGAAGATCTCCAACGGTGCCGCGACGTCCTGCAATGTCACCTTGTCGTAGAGGGCGAATACGATCGTCTTGGGCGCCTTCGACCGTCGGGCGTGCGTGGTGCGGGCCTGGGTCACTCGCGCCGACCGTGCTGCCCTGCTGTCCTCGGCCACCGGTGTGTGCCCCTTCGTCGCCCCCTGTGTGCTGATTGTGGTCGCACAGCTCATCACGTTCGCTCCCGACAGCGTGGGCGCATCACGCTAACGCGGGGCTGTTACAGCGGCGTTGCCGATCGTCGCGGCCTGCGGCGACGCCCCCACCGACGCGGCCGATGTGCGGTGTCGGCGGTGGTGTCGACGTCCGGAACTGCAGGGATCGTGTCCGCTCCGGACGGCTGGTGACACACGCGATTTACGCACGCGAAACCTGTTGTCGTGAGGCTCTTTTTGACGGTACGCACGCCACCCGGCGCGCGGTCAGCCTGTGGCGGAGGTGAGCTCATGGATTCACGAACAGCCTTGACACTGAGTATCGGTGTCCTCGGCGGAGTCGCGGTTGCGCTGACCGCCGAGATCATCACGGTGCCCATCTGGGTGGTGTTCCTGGCGTGGGCCTCCTTCTTCTTCGTCGGCGGAGGCCCCACCGCATGGGTGCGCTCGGTCGCGTCGAATCTCACCGGCGTCGTCATCGCCTCGGCCAGCTTGTTCGCCGCGTACCTGCTCGGCGGCAGCCTGCTTGCGGTCGCGGTGGCCGTCGGCGTGGGTAGCGCGCTGATGGTGCAGGCGTCGTGGGTGGGGCTGCTGTCCACCACGCCGGCCGTCGTCGTCGGATTCGCCTCCACGGTGTCGACCGTCGCGGGCACCGGGAACGACGTCACCGTCACCACGATCTCTCATCCCGGCCTCGTCGCGGCGGTCGCCTGCGTGCTCGGGGCGTCGTTCGGACTTCTGTCGGAATACCTGGCGACCGCGATGACCGCGAAGTCGGCCACCGCACCTGATGGAACCCCTGCCACGGAAGGAAACCCGGCCTGATGAAACTGCAGCACTATCTCGGTGGACTGGAGGGTCTGCCGTCGCCACTGGCACTGGAGAAGCGGGTGTTCGTCGAGGAGTGGGAGAAGCGCATCTTCGGCATCCACGTCGCGATGATGGGACTGTCGAACCACCTGGGCTCCGCTGCGCCGGGGTATCCGATCGATTCGGTGCCCACCACCTTCGCCGACGAATGGACCTGGGCTGACCTGCGGACCGGGGCCGAGGGGATGAATCCCTTCGACTACTTCAAGTTCCGCTACTACGAGAAATGGCTCGGTGGCATCACCGCGTTCTTCGTCGACAAGGGATACGTGACCGAAGAGGAGCTCGCGGCACGCATGGCCGAGGCCTCGTCGGCCACACCGGCCAACGATATCCCGGAGATCGACGAACAGGTGATCGCCTACCTGCGATCCGGTGACACACCGCGGCGTGACACCGCGCACCCGACATTCGCCGTGGGCGACACGGTGCGGATCGCCAACCCGCGTACCGATGCGCACAGCCGTCTTCCAGGATATCTACGCGGCCGGATCGGAACCGTGGAACGGATCTTCGAAGGCGACTACGCCTACTTCTGCGAGACCGGCGACGGCATCGGCGATCCGATGCCCATCTACATCGTCGCCTTCGACCCCGCCGAGATCTGGGGCGCCCGAGCCGAATCGGGCCCGCTGTCGTTGTACGCCGAGTTGTTCGAGGCCTATCTGGAACCGATGGAGGAGTCATGACCGACCAATTCGCCTACCCGCCCGACCGGGAAGAGACCAGCGCCAAGAAGGCTGCGGCACTCGAAGCGCTGCTGATCGAGAAGGGCGTCATCACCCCGCAGACGGTCGACAAGGTGCTCGCCTATTTCGAGACCGAGATGACGCCGCTCAACGGCAAGAAGATCGTGGTGAAAGCCTGGACCGACCCGGTGTTTGCCGAGAAAGTCGTCACCGACACCCCCGCTGCGATCGCCGAGCTCGACCTGCCCGACGGCATGGCGGGGGCGGAGGGAGAACATCTTCAGGCGGTGGCCAACACGGCCGGCGTCCACAACCTGGTGATCTGCACCCTGTGCTCGTGCTTCCCGTGGCCGGTGCTTGGTCTGCCGCCGTACTGGTACAAAGACCCGACGTTCAGGGCCCGCGCTGCCCGCGAGCCCCGTGCGGTGCTGGCCGAAGTGGGCGTCGATCTGCCGGTCGAGACCGAGATCAAGGTCTGGGACTCCAGCGGACATTCGCGGTGGTTCGTGATTCCCGAAAGGCCATTGGGCACTGATGATTTCACCGATGAGATGCTGATGGACCTCGTCACCACCGAGTCCATGATCGGCGTCGCACTGGCGGGCTCGGTCCGATGAAGCTGCACGACACCTGCACCACCGATCAGGCGGCCCCGCAGTTCGACCACGAATGGCAGCGCCGTGCGTTCGGTCTGGCGCTCGCACTGTCGGAGTTCCGGCATTACCCGTGGAGTGAGTTCCAGGAGACCCTGATCGCGACAATCGGGGAGTGGGAGGGCACGCCGGAATCCCAACGCGGACAGTGGGAGTACTACGACCACTGGGTGGCCACCCTGGAGAAGCTCGTCGACCGCCACGAACTCCTGACCGCCCCCGTGCACACCGACGACGGCGACCACGCCATCGACCATGACCACGACCACTGAGACAGGAAGAGATCGGCGATGAACCATGCGAACCAGGCGCTGTCCGTACCCCGGCTCGACATCGATGCCGGCCGGCTCGGCACCGCCGCCAGGCTGAGCGCCATCACGCTGCTGGCGTTGATCGGCTACTACTTCCTGGGATACGACCAGGGTGCGGTGTCGGTTTTCGGGTCCGACACCCACATCCACGAATTCCTGCATGACGCGCGCCATCTCCTGGGGTTCCCGTGCCACTGACGGCGTCGTCGTACGCGGTTCTGCGCTACCTGCTGCCGGGTGCGGTCGCCGGTGTGGTGACGTTCCTCGTCAGTCGGGTGGCGATCGCGCCGCTGATCGATGCCGCGGTGGACGCTGAGGCGGCGCTCGAGCACACCGCCGGCGGCGGACACGACCACGCTGCGGAACTGTTCACCCGGTCGGTCCAGGAGAACGTCGGCGCGGCCGTCGGCGTGATCGGCTTCGGCGTCGTCATGGGAGTTCTCTACGCGGTCGCCCACACCGTGGTGGCCAACGCCCTCGCCGCACGTGGCGTCACGCCGGACCCCACCGCGCTGGCGCTCCTGCTGGCCGGGGGGATGTTCGTGACGGTCGCGTTCGTGCCTGCGCTGAAGTATCCGGCGAACCCGCCCGGGGTCGGACTGGCCGACACTGTCGCGGAACGGACTTCGGCGTCGCTGACGATGACGATCCTGTCGGTGGTCGTCGGCTGTGTCGCCCTGGCCGCAGCGGTGGCCTCTGCGCGGCGCGTACCGCTGCGGCGGCTCACCGGCATCGCGGTGCTCGGCTACGCCGCGGTGATGGGCGTGGCAGCCATCCTGCTGCCGAGCTTCCACGAGATACCGGACGGCTTCCCCGCCGAGACACTCGCCGACTTCCGGCTGTACACCGTGCTGATCCAGGCAGTGCTCTGGCTGGTCATCGGCAGCGTGTGGTCGTCGTTGGCGGCTCGCCGCCGCGCCGGGCGTGAACCTCGCAGCGTCAGTCCGGAGTTCAGTGCGAGCTGACAGCCGGGCCTGACAGGTCGAGGTCGGCGGTCAGACTCCGCGTGACGACGCGCCGCACCGCGATCACCGCGACCACACCGAGAACCGCCGTCCACGACATGTCGACGCTCAACCGGAGTAGCCCTGCCGCGGTGAACAGGTCGAGCATCGCGCGCAACGCGGGCAGTGGTTGGCGGAAGACGAGCAGAGCGGCCACGCCGATCGCGATGGCTGCGATGGCCAGACACCACGACGCGGCGACGACGATCGTCATGGCGGGGGCGCCGGACGCGCCTGCTTCTGCGCCTCGATCTCCCGCTGTTCCTGGGCGATCTCTCGGTTGAGGAAGTAGTTCAGCAGCGTCCTGATCGCCGCGATCGCCGCTAGCTTGCCGATCTCGGCGAACGACGGGGAGATCGCGGTCCGCAACACATCGGCGGCGAGCTGGAACTCCAGCCCCAGCACCAGGAAACGCGCCAACGTCAGCCGCACCGACGAGAACTGGTTGATGTCGCGTCGGCCCAGTGCGGCAACGAATTTCACGATCGCGACCAGCGCGCCGATCATGATGACGATCGCGCCGCACGCCTCGATCAGCCGCACCATGGTGTCGACCAGGGTGCGCAGGGCCGATTCGGGCAGGATCTCCCAGGCCGCCAGCGTGTGGGTCATACGCCGCGACTGCGGTCGCCCTGCAGTTCCAGCGGTTCGGCGTCCATCGGCGCCGGACCCTTGCGGGAGCGTCGCAGGCGCGCCTCCAGCCGGGTGGCCAGCCACGACAACGTGAAATTCAGGCAGATCATCAACAGTGCGATCACGATCAGCGCCGGAATGTAGTTGCCGTAGGACGAGCCGACATTGGTGCCTTGACGCACCAGCTCGACGAATGTGATCTGGTATCCCAGCGCGGTGTCTTTGAGGACGACGACGACCTGGGACACCAGCACCGGCAACATCGACGTGACAGCCTGAGGCAGCAGGATCGACCGCATCGTCTGGCCCGACGTCAACCCGAGCGCCGAGGCGGCCTCGGCCTGACCCCGCGGCAGCGCGTGCACGCCGGCGCGCACGATTTCGGCGATCACGGCGCCGTTGTACAGCGTCAGCCCCGTGATCACGCCTGCCAGCGCCAGGTACTTCGACGCGAAGACGTCGTAGTTGGCGTAGAGGAAGTAGGCGAAGATCATCATGATCAGCACGGGCACCGCGCGGAAGAATTCCACGATCACCGATGACACCCAGCGGATTCCGCGGTGGGTGGAGAGACGTCCGACGCCCAGCAGGAAGCCCAGCACCAGCGCCAATGCGATCGACACAGCGGCGGCGGTCAGCGTGCCCTCGATGCCCGGCAGGATGTAGGTGCGCCACAGATCGGGGGTCAGGAACGGCTCCCACTTGGCGGCCGTCAGCTGACCCTTCTCGTCCAGCCGGGTGTAGATCACCCACGCGATCGCGACCGCCACCACCACGGTGACGGCCGATATCAGCCGGTTGCGCACCCGCGCCCGCGGCCCCGGCGCGTCGAAGAGCACCGACGACCCGGTCACCGGACCACCGCCAGTCGACGGCCCAGCCAGCCGAACAGCAGCCCCAACGGCAGGGTCAGGATCACGAAGCCCAGCGCGAAGATCGAGCCCACCACCAGCACGGCGGCCGTGTTCTCGATCATCTCCTTCATCAGCAGCGCCGCCTCGGCCACGCCGATCGCCGACGCGATCGTGGTGTTCTTGGTCAGCGCGATCAGCACCGACCCCAGCGGGGCGATCACCGCGCGAAACGCCTGCGGCAGCAGGATGATCCGCAGGTTCTGGCCGAACGTCAAGCCCAGCGACCGCGCTGCCTCGGCCTGCCCGAGGGGAACCGTGTTGACGCCCGAGCGCACCGTCTCGCACACGAATGACGCGGTGTAGACGATGAATCCGAGTACTGCCAGACGGAACCCGCTGTCGGCGATGAACGTCGGCGATGTCCGGTCGGCCAGCGTGATGCCCAACGTCTGCGCCAGCCCGAACGAGCAGAACAGCACGATCAACGTCAGCGGAGTGTTGCGCACGACGTTGACGTAGGCGGTGCCCAGCCAGTTCAGCATCGGCACCGGCGCCAGCCGCATCGCGGCCAGCACCGTGCCCAGCACCAGCGCGCCGACCGCCGAGAACACCGTCAGCTGAATCGTCGTCCAGAACGCCGCGAAGATCTCGGCTCGATACTCGGTGAAGATGTTCACGGGGGAGTCGGACCGGTGGCTACTTGTCCAGCGGCGGCGGTGCGGGAGCCGTGATGCCGGCCGGGCCGAGGTTCTTGTCGAACGCGGCCTTCCAGGCTCCGCTGTCCTCCATCTTCTTCAGCGCATCGTTGATCTTGGTCTTCAGCTCGTTGTCGTCCTTCTTCAGCCCGATGCCGTAGCGCTCCTCGGAGAACGGCTGGCCGACGATCTTGAACGTGCCAGGGCTCTGCGCGGCGTAGCCGGCGAGAATCACCTCGTCGGTGGTGACCGCGTCAACAGCGCCGTTCTTGATCGACTCGATGCACGCCGAGTAGGTGTCGAACTGCTGCAGCTGCACCTTCGGGTATTCGTCCTTGATCTTCTGCGCCGGCGTCGACCCGGAGACCGAGCAGAGGATCTTGCCCTCCAGCGAGGCCTTGCCGGTGATGTCGTTGTTGTCCGCCCGCACCAGCAGGCTCTGGCCGGTGATCAGGTACGGGCCAGCGAACGACACCTTCTCCTTGCGCGCATCGGTGATCGAGTACGTCGCCGCGATGAAACTGACCTGACCGTTCTGGATCAGGTTCTCCCGCTGCGACGACGGGGATTCCTTCCACTCGATCTTGTCCGGGGCGTAGCCCAGTTCACCGGCGACGTAGGTCGCGACGTCGACGTCGAAACCGCTCATCGTGCCGTCGGGGTTCTTCATGCCCAGGCCGGGCTGGTCGAACTTGGTGCCGATCACGATGGTGTCGCCACCCCCGCCACCGCCTCCGCTGTTGCCGCCGCCGCACGCGGTCGCGGCGAACGGGAGGGCGACGGCCAGCGCGAGAGCGGCCACCGCGCGGGAGGAGAAGGTCGGCCTTGAAGCCATGGTGAAGGGGTTCCTTTCGCAATCAGTGATGCAGGATCTTGCCGAGGAAGTCTTTGGCGCGATCAGAGGTCGGGTTGTCGAAGAACTGCGCGGGTTCGGCGTTCTCGACGATCGCGCCGTCGGCCATGAACACCACTCGGTGCGCGGCACGCCGGGCGAAGCCCATCTCGTGGGTGACCACGAGCATCGTCATACCGTCGGAGGCCAGGTCGGTCATCACCGACAGCACCTCGTTGATCATCTCCGGGTCCAGTGCGCTGGTCGGTTCGTCGAACAGCATCACCTTCGGGCTCATCGCCAGCGACCGTGCGATCGCCACGCGCTGCTGCTGACCGCCCGACAGTTGCGCGGGGTACTTGTCGGCCTGGTTGGCCACCCCGACCCGTTCGAGCAGCGTCATCGCGGCCGCGCGCGCATCGCCCTTGCCCTTCTTGCGCACCTTGACCGGGGCGAGCATGACGTTCTCGACGATCGTCTTGTGGGCGAACAGGTTGAACGACTGGAACACCATGCCGACGTCACTGCGCAGCTGGGCGAGCTTGCGGCCCTCCGCGGGCAGCGTCTGGCCGTCGATCGTGATCGTGCCCGAATCGATGGTCTCGAGGCGATTGATGGTGCGGCACAACGTCGATTTGCCCGAGCCCGACGGGCCGATGACGACGATGACCTCACCCTTGCCGACATCGAGGTCGATGTCCTGAAGGACGTGCAGGGAGCCGAAGTGCTTGTTGACCGCCTTCATAGAGATCATCGGCACGTCAGGGGACTCCCTGGGGCTCTCCATGGGAGGTGACCTTACCCAGGGAACGCACAGATGGCCCCACAACTCGTGCAATCTGGCGCGGGGCGGGACGCCCAGCTCGCCGCCGTAGGATGGTCGCCGTGACTTCGGTGGTGACCAGGGGAGGCGATGCGGCGACAGCCCATCGCTCAGCACGCACTTTCCAGGTCCGCACCTATGGCTGCCAGATGAACGTGCACGACTCCGAGCGCATCGCCGGCCTGCTCGAAGAGGCCGGCTACCAGCGCGCCGCAGACAGTGCGGACCCCGACATCGTGGTCTTCAACACCTGCGCGGTCCGCGAGAACGCCGACAACAAGTTGTACGGAAACCTCAGCCACCTCGCGCCCCGGAAACAGGCCGACCCAGACATGCAGATCGCCGTCGGCGGCTGCCTGGCCCAGAAGGACCGCGACACGGTGCTGCGCAAGGCGCCGTACGTCGATGTCGTGTTCGGAACCCACAACATCGGCTCGCTGCCGGCGCTCCTCGACCGGGCCCGGCACAACCGCACCGCCCAGGTCGAGATCGCCGAGGCGCTGCGCGAGTTCCCGTCGTCGCTGCCGGCGCGGCGCGAATCCGCTTACGCCGCGTGGGTGTCGATCTCGGTGGGCTGCAACAACACGTGCACGTTCTGCATCGTGCCCTCGTTGCGCGGTAAAGAGGTCGACCGCAGGCCCGGTGACGTGCTGGCCGAGGTGCAGTCTCTGGTCGACCAGGGCGTGCTGGAGATCACGCTGCTCGGTCAGAACGTCAACGCCTACGGCGTGTCGTTCGCCGACCTGGATCAGCCGCGCGACCGCGGCGCATTCGCCAAGCTGCTGCGCGCCTGCGGGCAGATCGACGGATTGGAGCGGGTGCGGTTCACCTCGCCACATCCGGCCGAGTTCACCGACGACGTCATCGAGGCGATGGCCGAGACCCCCAATGTGTGCCCCACGCTGCACATGCCGCTGCAGTCCGGCTCCGACCGGGTGCTGAAGGCGATGCGACGCTCCTACCGCGCCGAGAAGTACCTGGGCATCATCGACCGGGTGCGTGCGGCGATCCCGCATGCGGCGATCACGACCGACATCATCGTCGGCTTCCCGGGTGAGACGGAGGAGGACTTCCAGGCCACCCTCGACGTCGTCGCCGCGGCGCGGTTCTCCAGCGCCTTCACCTTCCAGTACAGCAAGCGGCCCGGTACGCCCGCCGCCGAGCTGCCCGATCAGGTCGCCAAAGACGTTGTGTCGCAGCGCTATCAGCGGCTGATCGAGCTGCAGGAGACGATCTCGATGGAGGAGAACGCGGCCCAGATCGGCCGAACCGTCGAGCTGCTCGTCGCCACCGGCGAGGGCCGCAAGGACGTCGCCACCGCCCGCATGTCGGGCCGTGCGCGCGACGGCCGACTCGTGCACTTCGCGCCGGGGCCCGACGCCGCGGCCATCCGGCCCGGCGACGTCGTCGTCACCACGGTCACCGGCGCGGCGCCGCACCACCTGATCGCCGATGCGACGCTGATCGCGCACCGGCGCACCCGCGCCGGCGACGCACACGAGAACGGGCAGCGGCCCAGCACCGGGACAGGCCTCGGCATGCCCGGCATCGGTGCGCCCGCCCAGTCCGCCCCGGTCGCGGCGGGATGCGCCCGATGACCGGCCGTCCCGACGATTTCGACCACCTGCGGGAAGACCTCGAGGAGGCCGAGCGCCGCATCGCCCGGGAGATCGACCCGGGACCCCGAGCGCTGGCCATCGCGATCTTCGTGTTCGCCCTGTTGGCGACGCTAGCGTTGCCGCACGCCGGCGATGCGCGCGGCCTGGATGTGCTGGCCAGCTCCGATGTCGCCCACGCCAGCCGAATCGCGCTGCCGCACAAGGTGTTCGCCTGGCTGGCGCTCGTGTTCGGCGCGGGATTCTCGATCCTCGCGCTGCTCACCCGGCGCTGGGCGCTGGCGTGGATCGCGCTCGCCGGCTCGACAGTGGCATCGTTCCTCGGACTGCTGGCGGTGTGGTCCCGCCAGACCGCCGCCGCGCCCTACCCGGGGCCGGGCATCGGCCTGCTGGTCGCGTGGTTCTCGGTGATCCTGCTCGCTTACCACTGGGCCCGCGTGGTCGCCGCGCGCAGCGCCCTACAGCTGGCCACCGAGGAGCACCGCCGCCGGCTGCTCGCCGAACGGGAGAGCAAAGGTCTGCTCGACACCTACGGCGACACCCCTGGCGAGGACGACAAGCCGGCCACGTAGGGGCTAGCGCCTCTTCCCGAGCGCCTCGACGGCCGCCTCGGCCCACTCCCGCCACTGCTGCGCGCTCGCGCGCGCCTGCTCGGCGTCCTTGGCGCGACCGGCCGCTTCCGCCTTCTCCGCTTGGCGTTCGAACTGTTCGGCGCGTTCGCGGAACTGATCGGCACGGGCCTGCGCCTCCGGATCCACGCCACCTGTCGGGGCGTCGCGGATTTTCTTCTCCACCGCGCGCATGCGCCGCTCGAGTTCGGGTGCGCGCTCCCGCGGAACCTTGCCGATGGCGTCCCACTTGTCGCCGATCGTGCGCAGTGCCGCGCGCGCGGCGTCGCGGTCGGAGGGGTCGATCCGCTCGGCCTCGGCGAGCAGCGCCTCCTTGGCTTCGGCGTTGGCCGAGAACTCGGCGTCGCGCTCGGCGGTGGCGGCATTGCGGGCCGAGAAGAACTTGTCCTGGGCGCCCTTGAACCGCTGCCACAACGTGTCGTCGACGTCCTTGGCCGCCCGGCCGGCGGCCTTCCACTCGGTCAGCAGGTCGCGGAACGTCGCCGAGGTGGCTCCCCAGTCGGTGGAGTCACTGAGCTCCTCGGCGCGCACACACAGAGCTTCCTTGGCCTGCCGGGCGCCGGCGCGTTCGCGGTCCAGTTCGGCGAAGTGCGAACCGCGGCGTCGGTTGAACGTCTCGCGCGCCGCCGAGTACCGCTTCCATAGCGCGTCGTCGGTCTTGCGGTCGACGCCGCTGATCGTCTTCCACTCGTCGAGGATGGCGCGCATCCGGTCACCGGCGGCCTTCCACTGCGTCGCCGTGGCGGCCAACTCCTCGGCCTCGACGGCGAGCGCCTCCTTGCGAGCCGTCTGCTGGGCGCGGAACTCCTCGCGCTTGGCCTTCTCCTCCTGCGAGGCGCTGTCGGCCTGCGTGACGATCGCGGTCAGCCGCTCGGCCAGCGAATCGACATCGCCGAGCACGTGCGCCTCGGGCAGGCTCTCGGCCAAGGCCACCGCCGCGGTGCGGATCTTGCGCGCGTCGCCGGAACCCGACGCCAGCCGGCGTTCGAGGAGAACCACCTCGGTGTGCAGGTCGTCGAAGCGGCGCCCGAAGTGCGCGTAGGCGGCCTCGGTGTCGCCGGCCTGCCACGATGCGATCTGCCGTTCCCCGGCAGCGGTGATCAGCCACACCGTGCCGTCGGGGTCGACGCGGCCGAAGCGATGGGGGTCGACCGACGGCACGGTCGCGACGGCCGGTGCCGCCGCGGGCGCCGCCGGACGCGGAACGGGACGTGCCGGTCCTGGTTTGGGTCTGACGCTCGAGGGACCCGGGCGCGGCGGGGACGCCGGCGCGGAGCCTGTCTCGGGTACGCCGGTGTCTGCGGATTCGCCCGGTCCGGTCATCGTCATGTCAGCTACCTCGTGTCTCCGCGCGGGGTCCCGCGCACCTGCCGCGCAGCGCGGCGCCTGAAGATGGTGTGAACGCTATTCAAACAGGTCGCCCGGCGCTGCGCCCACGGCTTGGCGCCCGCGGTCTCTAGGCTCGGTGCGAAATCGGATCGGGTGGACGGGGAGGTGGCCGATGGCCAGGGCGGAGATCGCCGCGGTGCTGGCGTTGGCGGCAGCCCTCTTCATCGCCATCGGCGACGTCATCCACCAGCGCAGCGCCCACGACGTCACCGACGAACCCGTCGGCCACGTGGAGCTGTTCGCCCGCTTGCTGCGCGACGGCCGGTGGTGGTTGGGCAGCGGAGTGGCCGCGGTCGGCTTCGCGCTGCAGGCCGCCGCGCTGGGCCTGGGGTCGGTGCTCCTGGTGCAGGCGCTGTTGGTGACCTCCCTGCTCTTCGCGCTTCCCATCAGTGCGCGGCTGTCGGGCCGGCGGGTGACCAACTGGCAGTGGCTGTGGGCCGCCCTGCTGGCCGCGGCAGTCGCCGTGATCGTCACGGTGGGCGATCCGACCGAGGGTGCGTCCCGCGCGTCGCTGCACACCTGGGTGTGGGTGGCGGCCCTACTGGGGCCGGCGCTGGCGCTGTGCCTGCTTGCCGCGCAGGTGGCCCCTCCGACGGTCAGCGCCGTCCTGCTGGCGGTGGTCTCCGGCGCGCTGTGGGGGTTGTTCGCGGTGCTGACCAAAGCGGTGGTGACCCGCTTGGATGTGGGCAGCTGGGCCGGGGTGGAGACGCTGCTGAAGACGCCAGAACTGTATGTGTGGGCGGCGGTCGCGATCGCCGGTACCGCCATGCAGCAGGCCTCGTTCCGCTCGGGGGCGCTGACGGCGTCGTTGCCGACGATGACGGTCGCCGAACCGGTGGTGGCCAGCGTGCTGGGCGTCGTGGTGCTCGGCGAGACGCTGCGGCCCGGGGAGGCGGGGGTCTTCGTGCTGGTGGTCGCGGTGGTCGTGATGGTCGTCGCGACCGCGGCCCTCGCTCGGGGCGAAGCGGCCACACGAGAACCCGCCTGAGGTGCGCCGGTTAGGTTGGTGGGCGTGCTGACCGCCATCGCGATCGTTCCGTCGCCGCCGGTCATGGTGCCCGAACTGGCCGGTGCGGCGGCCGCGGAGGTCGCCGATCTGCGTGTCGCGGCGGTGACGGCCGCGGGCAGGCTGCCGTCGCGCTGGGTCGCCGTCGGGGTCGCCGACGCCGACGCCGCGATCGGGCCCGACGCCGTCGGCACATTCGCCGGCTACGGGGTCGACGTCGCAGTCCGACTGTCCGATGCGGCGGTCGGCGGGCCCCGAGCTTTACCGTTGTGCGCGCTGATCGCCGGCTGGTTGCGAGGTCTCGTCCCGAACTCCGCTGTCGTCGAAGTGCGCACCTGGACCGAGCGCACCGCGCCGGAGGCGGCCGTGGCCGCAGGCCGGGCCCTGCGCCGCGAGCTCGACGCCGGACCCGACCCCGTCGGGGTGCTCGTCGTCGCCGACGGCGCGAACACCCTGACCGCGGCAGCCCCCGGCGGCCACGATCCGGACTCCGTCCCGGTGCAGGCCGCCCTCGACGACGCACTCGCCGGCGGCGATCGTGCAGCGCTGGCCGCGCTGCCCGACGGGATCGTGGGCCGCGTCGCGTTCCAGGTGCTGGCCGGACTGGCCGAACCCGGACCCCGCGCCGCCGAGCAGCTCTACCGCGGAGCCCCCTACGGCGTCGGCTACACCGTGGGCGTCTGGACACCGTGACCCGGCCGCTGGCCGTCATCGGCCCGACCGGCACCGGCAAGTCGGCGCTCGCGCTGGCCGTCGCCGACCTGATCGGCCACCCGATCGAGGTGGTCAACGCCGACGCGATGCAGCTCTACCGCGGGATGGACATCGGCACCGCCAAACTGCCCCCCGACGAGCGACAGGGCATCCCGCACCACCAGCTCGACGTCCTCGACGTCACCGCGACCGCGACCGTGGCCCGCTATCAACAGGCCGCGTCCGCGGACGTGGAGGCGATCCTGGGCCGCGGTGCGGTCCCCGTGATCGTCGGTGGCTCGATGCTCTACGTTCAGTCCCTGCTGGACGAGTGGTCGTTCCCCGCCACCGATCCGGCCGTGCGGGCCCGGTGGGAGGCCCGGCTGGCAGAGGTCGGAGTAGCCGGGCTGCACCGTGAGCTCGCACGGGTCGATCCGGCCGCAGCGGCGTCGATCCTGCCCACCGACGGGCGGCGGATCGTGCGCGCGCTGGAGGTCGTCGAGCTGACGGGTCAGCCCTTCGCGGCCTCGGCGCCCACCATCGGCACACCCCGCTGGAACACCGCGATCGTCGGATTGGATTGGGCCACCGAGGTTCTCGATCAACGGCTGGCGCAGCGCACCGACGCCATGTTCGCCGCGGGCCTGATCGACGAAGTGCGCGAGCTCCGGGAGCGTGGGCTGCGCGACGGCGTGACCGCGGCCCGGGCGCTCGGATACGCACAGGTGCTGGCCGATCTCGACGCCGGCGGCGATGGTTCGGCCGCTCGCGAACCCACCTTCGTCGGAACCCGTCGCTATGTGCGCAGGCAGCGCTCGTGGTTCCGCCGAGATCACCGCATCACCTGGCTGGACGGCGCGGCTGCCGATCTCGCAGCCAGCGCCGTGCGCATCTGGCGGGACGTATCCTGACCAGGTGAAGTTCGCCAAAGGGCATGGCACGCAGAACGACTTCGTCGTGCTGCCCGACCTGCAGGCCGCCCTGACGCTGTCGCCGGCCGCTGTCGCCGCGCTGTGCGACCGCAGACAGGGTCTCGGCGCCGACGGGGTGCTGCGGGTGACCACCGCGGGCGCAGCGCTCGACGCGGGGGTCTTCGACCGGCTGCCGGAGGGGCTCACGCCCGGCGACTGGTACATGGACTACCGCAACGCCGACGGGTCGATCGCCCAGATGTGCGGTAACGGGGTGCGGGTGTTCGCGCACTACCTGCGGGCCAGCGGGCTCGAGACCCGCGACGAATTCGTGGTCGGCTCACTCGCGGGCCCCCGCCCGGTGGTGCTGCACTCCGCCGACCCGGTGCGCGCCGAGGTGACCGTCGAGATGGGCAAAGCCAATGTGCTCGGCTCGTCCACGGCCACCGTGGGCGGACGGCCGTTCGCCGGGCTCGCCGTCGACGTCGGCAATCCGCACCTGGCCTGCGTCGATGCCGAGCTGACGACCGAGACGCTGGCCGGACTCGACGTGGCGGCACCGGTGACTTTCGACCCCGAGACGTTTCCCGACGGGGTCAACGTCGAGGTGCTCACCGTGCTGGACGCCGACCGTGCGGTCACGATGCGGGTGCACGAGCGCGGCGTGGGCGAGACCCGCTCCTGCGGCACCGGGACGGTCGCGGCCGCTGTCGCCGCGCTGGCCCAGCAGGGCGAGGACACCGGCGAGGTGACCGTGCACATCCCGGGCGGCACCGTCACCGTGTCTGTCACCGACGCCACCAGTTATCTGCGCGGACCCTCGGTGCTGGTCGCCCACGGCGAGCTCGCCGAGGAATGGTGGGCTGCCCATGGGCGTTAAAGCGGGTGCATGAACAGTGTTCTCCGTGCGAACCTTGATTCGCCTATGACGTATCCCGAATTCCGCAACGACACCCCCAGCGCGGGTGAGCTCGCCCTCGAAGAACGCGCGGCTCTGCGCCGCGTCGCGGGGCTCTCCACCGAACTGGCCGACATCTCCGAGGTCGAGTACCGCCAGCTGCGCCTCGAACGCGTGGTCCTGGTCGGCGTCTGGACCGAGGGCTCGGCCGCCGATGCCGACGCCAGCCTCGCCGAACTCGCCGCCCTCGCCGAAACCGCCGGCTCCGAAGTGCTCGAAGGTGTGATCCAGCGCCGCGACAAGCCCGACCCCGCCACCTACATCGGTTCCGGCAAGGCTGCCGAGCTGCGCGAGGTCGTCATCGCCACCGGCGCCGACACCGTGATCTGCGACGGTGAACTGAGCCCCGCCCAGCTGAATGCGTTGGAGAAGGTGGTGAAGGTCAAGGTCATCGACCGCACCGCGCTGATCCTCGACATCTTCGCCCAGCACGCCACCAGCCGGGAGGGCAAGGCGCAAGTCTCGCTCGCGCAGATGGAGTACATGCTGCCCAGGCTGCGCGGCTGGGGTGAATCGATGTCGCGTCAGGCGGGCGGCCGTGCCGGCGGTGCCGGAGGCGGCGTGGGTACCCGCGGTCCCGGTGAGACGAAGATCGAAACCGACCGCCGCCGCATCCGGGAACGGATGGCCAAGCTGCGTCGCGAGATCAAAGACATGAAGAAGATCCGCGACACCCAGCGCAGTGGGCGCCGGCGCAGCGAGGTGCCGTCGGTCGCGATCGTCGGCTACACCAACGCCGGCAAGTCGAGTCTGCTCAACGCGCTCACCGGTGCCGGCGTACTGGTCGAGAACGCGCTGTTCGCCACCCTCGAACCCACCACGCGCCGCGGGCAATTCGACGACGGACGGCCGTTCGTGCTGACCGACACCGTCGGGTTCGTGCGGCATCTGCCGACCCAGCTGGTCGAGGCGTTCCGGTCGACCCTCGAAGAGGTCGTCGACGCCGAACTGCTGGTGCACGTGGTCGACGGCTCCGATGTGAACCCGCTGGCCCAGATCAACGCCGTGCGCGCGGTGATCAACGACGTCGTCGCCGAATACGGCATCGCTGCACCGCGAGAACTGTTGGTGGTCAACAAGACCGACGCCGCCAGCGGACTGATGCTGGCCACGCTGCGCCGCGCGTTGCCCGGCGCGGTGTTCGTCTCCGCGCACACCGGCGACGGACTGGACCAATTGCGGGCCACGATGGCCGAACTCGTCGAACCCACGGACACGGCCGTCGATGTGACGATTCCCTATGACCGCGGGGATCTCGTCGCACGGATGCACTCCGAGGGCCGCATCGACGCCACCGAACACACCGAGGCAGGCACCCGGATCACCGCCCGGGTACCGGTCGCACTGGCCGCAGGCCTCGCCGAGTTCGCTACCGCCTGACGATCCGCGGCGGCTGATGTGCGCGCACCGGAGGCGGTGTCGCGGCGTACTTCTCGATCTCGACGAGGACGTGCGCACCAGTGCAGCCGCGGGCCAGGGACGACGTTCCGATGTCGTCGGTGAACACATTGGGGTTGCCGTGGACGCACATCGCCTCGGGGTCGGCAGGATCGATCGGGTCGTACCAGGCCCCGGTCGACAGTTGGACCACATGCGGCCGTACCCGCTCGTCGACGAGCACCCCGGCCAGACAGGCGCCGCGGTCGTTGAACACCCGCACCACGTCGCCGGTGTGCAGCCCGCGCGCCTGCGCATCGGACGGATGCATCCGAATCGGTTCCCGCCCGGCCACTTTCGACTCCTGGCTGGTCTTGCCCCCGTCGAGCTGGCTGTGTAGGCGGGAGGCCGGCTGGTTGGCGATCAGATGCAGTGGATAGCGCTGGGCGCGCGGGCCGCCGAGCCATTCGGACGGCTCGAACCACGCGGGATGTCCCGCGCAATCGGAATACCCGAAGCCGTCGATGTCGTCGGAGAAGATCTCGATCAGCCCGCTGCGGGTGCCGAGCCGGTGCGCCACCGGGTCGGCGCGGAAGTCGGCCAGCAGGGTCAGCCCGTCCTCCACCGGAAGCCGCACCTGCCCGGCCGACCAGAACTCGTCGAACGTGGGCACCACGAAATCCAACGCCTGTGACCATGTGTCGTACAGGTGGCGCAGCCACTGCGCCGAGGTGCGACCCCCGGTGAAGTCCACTTCGACGCCGAGGGCGGCAGCGAGCGTGGCGAAGGTGTCGTAGTCGTCGCGCGCGCCTGCGTAGGGCTCGGTCAGCCGGGGCATCGCCATCAGCACCGGATCGTTGCGGGATCCGGAGAAGTCGTCGCGCTCGAGGAACGTCGTCGACGGCACGACGATGTCGGCATGCCTGGCCATCGCGGTCCAGTACGGATCGTGCACCACGACGGTGTCCACGCGCCCCAACGCTCGGCGCAGCCGCGGAATGTTCTGGTGATGATGGAACGGGTTGCCGCCGGCCCAGTAGACCATTTTGACATCGGGATAGGTGAGCCGTAACCCGTTGTAGTCGAACAACTCTCCGGGATGGAGCAGCATGTCGCTGATGGCCGCGACGGGAATGAACGAGGTGACCGGGTTGACGCCCTGCGGCAGCCGGGGGAGCGCGCAGCGAAGAGGCGGCAACCCCGGCTCGTTCATCGATCCGTACCCGTGGCCGAAGCCGCCGCCCGGCAGGCCGATCTGACCCAGCATCGCGGCCAGCGTCAACCCCATCCACGGAGCCTGCTCGCCGAACCTGGTGCGCTGCAACGACCAACTGACCGTGACGATCGTGCGGTGCGCGGCCATCTGGCGAGCCAGCGCGGTCAGGTCCTCGGGGTCCAGCCCGCAGAGCCCGGCCGCCCACTGCGGCGATTTGGGTACACCGTCGTCGATGCCGAGCAGGTAGCGCTCGAACCGCTCGTATCCCGTGCAGTAGGTGGCCAGGAAGTCACGGTCGGCCAGCGACTCGGTGGCCAGCACGTGCGCCAGGGCCAGCATGATGGCGACGTCCGTCCCGGGCACCGGCGCGAACCAGTCGCAAGGCCCGTCGACGTCGTCACGCAGCGGGGAGAACGACACGATCCTGCCGCCGCCCGCGCGGAAGCGGTGCAGCGCATCCCGGGCCGGATGAGCCGTCGTACCACCGTGATTGACCCCCATGTTCTTCAGCGCGAGCCCCCCGAAGCACACCAGCAACTCGGTGTGCTCGACGATGACGTCCCAGGCGGTGGACCGCTTGAACAGATCGTCATGCGTGCCCACCACCCGTGGCATGATCACGCCGGTGGCGCCCAGGCTGTAGGAGTGCCGGGAAAACGTGTAGCCGCCAAGGCAATTGAGGAACCGGTGCACCTGGCTCTGCGCATGGTGGAACCGGCCGGCGCTGGCCCAGCCGTACGAACCGCCGTAGAGCGCGCTGTTGCCGTGGCGGTCGATGACACGCCGCAACTCGGCGGCGAGGAGCTCGGTGAGCTCGTCCCAGCTGACGGCGACGAAGTCGTCGGCGCCGCGGCGATTGCTCGGTCCCGGCCCGTCGTCGAGCCAGCCCCGGCGCACCGCCGGGCCGGTGATACGCGCCGAGTGGCGGACCGAGCCGGGCAGATTGCCCAGTGCGGGGGACGGGTCGGTGTCGCCGGCGATCGGGGCGACAGAGGCGACGTCGCCGGCCTCGACGGTGGCGCGGAAGGCGCCCCAGTGGGTGAGGCTGGTGCCCATGGGGCCTGAGTGTAGGGCGGGTACGGCCCGGGCGGGCACCGTGTGTCGCGGCGGGTGGGCCAATCCCTGCCTCGCCGGGGCCCAACCATCCGGTTGGGTGGGGTACCGTGGCTGAAAAGTTCCGACGTTCCCGATCCGATCAACGACGCGAGGATTCCTCCATGGGCTCTGCAGCCGAAAAGTCCGTCATCGCCTACGAGCGCACGCTGTTCGAACCGGAACACGAGATGTTCCGCGACTCCTTCCGGACGTTCCTCGAACGCCACGTCGCGCCGCACCACGACCAGTGGGAGGCCGACAAGCTGGTGGACCGCAGCGTCTGGGTGGAGGCAGGCAAGCAGGGCTTCCTCGGCATGGCGGTCCCCGAGGAGTACGGGGGCGGCGGGGTCACCGACTTCCGCTACAACACCGTCATCACCGAAGAGGTCACCGCCGGCCGCTACAGCGGTCTCGGCTTCAGCCTGCACAACGACGTCGTGGCGCCGTACTTCATCCGGCTGGGCACCGAAGAGCAGAAGCAACGCTGGCTGCCGAAGTTCTGCAGCGGCGAATACATCAGCGCCATCGCGATGACCGAACCCGGCACCGGCAGTGATCTGCAGGGCATCAAAACCCGGGCGGTCCGCGACGGCGACCACTACATCCTCAACGGCTCGAAGACCTTCATCACCAACGGCATCCTGTCCGACCTGGTGATCGTGGTGGCCCAGACAGACCCCGACAAGGGCGCGCTGGGCTTCTCACTGCTGGTGGTCGAGCGTGGCATGGAGGGCTTCGAGCGCGGTCGCAAACTCGACAAGGTGGGGCTGGACGCCCAGGACACCGCCGAGCTGTCGTTCACCGACGTGAAGGTGCCGGTCGAGAACCTGCTCGGCGAAGAGGGCCAGGGCTTCATCTACCTGATGCAGAACCTGCCGCAGGAACGCATCAGCATCGCGATCATGGCCGCGGCGGCGATGGAAGCCGTGCTGGCCGGCACGCTGCAGTACACCAAGGAGCGCAAGGCCTTCGGCAAGCCGATCGGCAGCCAGCAGAACAGCCGTTTCCTGCTGGCAGAGCTGTCCACCGAAGCCACCGTCGTCCGGCTGATGGTCGACGAGTTCATCCGGCTGCATCTGGAGGACAAGCTCACCGTCGAGCAGGCCGCGATGGCCAAGTGGTATTCCACCGAGAAGCAGGTCCACCTCATCGACCGCTGCCTGCAACTGCACGGCGGCTACGGATACATGCGCGAATACGACGTTGCGCGGGCCTATCTCGACGCGCGTGTGCAGACCATCTACGGCGGCACCACCGAGATCATGAAAGAGATCATCGGTCGCAGCCTGGGTGTGTAGGCGGTCAGTGCCATTTTGCGGCGCTGACGGCGAGGTGGCTTGGTAAACGCGGTCCGCTGACGCAGAGTGAACGCACGCGGTAATTTTCGCTGAACCGTGATGGAGTTACTCAAGTCGCCGACCACGGGGAGGATGAATGACCCGGCAGCTCATGCTGCGCCGTCGTGGGTTTGGTCGTTGGACCGTCGGATTGCTCGGAGTCGCCACTGCGCTCCTGGTCTCGCCTGTGGCCACGGCACAACCCGACGTCGACGCAGGCAACGCGATCACCGCCACCTGGCAGGCCACCGGTGGCGACACCGGCCCGCTGGGCCCGCCGTCGGGCGATGTCTATCCGATCGGTTCGGGATTCGCGCAGAACTTCGCCTCGGGCAAGGTCTTCTTCACCGCGAGCACCGGCGCGCACTTCATGCAGGGCGCCATCCTCGACAAGTACGAGTCGCTCGGCGGACCCGCCGACAGCGATCTCGGCTTTCCGACCATCGACGAGGGGCCCGGGCGCGCGCCCAACAGCGTCAACAGCACGTTGAGCGCGCCCGACAACCCGGTGATCTTCTGGACACCGGACACCGGCGCGCACGTGGTCCGCGGGCCGATCAACGCGGCCTGGGACAAACTCGGCGGCTCGTCGGGTGTCCTCGGCGTTCCCGCCGAAGACGAGACCTATGACGGTCCAGTGGTGACGCAGAAGTTCACCGGGGGCCAGGTCTCCTACGACTCACGTGCCAAGACGTTCACCACCGACCCGGCCGATCTCGCCGGACAGCTCTCCGACCTCTCCGTGCCGGACGACCCGGTCGCTGCGATCAACGCCGCCCGCCGGGCCGCCGGCGGGCCACTGGGACCGTTGGGCGCCAGCGACGGTGAACCGTACAAGATCGGCTCCGACGGGCTGGGCCAGAACTTCGTCAACGGCAAGATCTTCTACAGCCCCGCTACCGGCGCCAACGTCGTGACCGGCCAGGTGCTGGCCAAGTACGAGAGCGTGGGCGGCCCGGAGGGGGACCTCGGCTTCCCGATCAGCGGCGAGAAGGACGGCGGCGTCGCCCCGGCGAGCAGGATGAGCAGTTTCGCGGCCGCGGACAAGCCGGTGATCTTTTGGACACCCGACTACGGCGCGGTCATCGTCCGTGGTGCCATGAACGCCGCGTGGGAAAAGCTGGGCGGCGCCACGGGCGAGCTCGGCGCCCCGGTCGACGATCAGACGCAGAACGGTGACGCGATCACCCAGAAGTTCAGCGGTGGCGCGATCACCTATGACACCGCCAGCAAGCGGTTCAGCACCGAACCGGCGAACCTGGCCTCTCAGCTGGCCGGTCTGGAGGTCCCCGGACAGCAGGCGACGCAGGCCCCGCCGTCAGCGCAGGGCCGCGCCGCGGACTCCGGGTCCGGGACGCACTGGGCATGGTGGCTGCTGGCGATCATCCCTGTTCTGCTCGTGCTCGCCGTGGTCGGGCTCGTGGTGGCCCGGCGCCGGCGCGGTGATCAGGACGACGACTTGTTCGCCCCGGCCCCACATCAGCAGGAAGACCACGACGCGCACGATTACGGCCACGAGCCGGTGGACGTGGGCGAGGACGCGTTGTTCGGGGACCGCTATGCACGTGAGGGTCTGGGATCGGTGACATCCGCCGAGCGCTCGTCGACCCCTGCCGAAGGCCACGAGCCGAGCGGGCTCGATCTGTGGGGGCTCAGCGACTCCGCGGCTGACCGCTCCGCCTCCGGTGAGCACGCTGACGATCCGTTCGTCGAGCAGGACGACCCTGACTCCATCGACACCGCGCCGACCCGGGTTCAGTCCGCACCCGAGCACGATTTCGCGCAGCCCGATACGGACGAGGAGCTGGCTGCCGAGGAACCGATGGGCGAGGGGCTGCCGAGCGACGAGGACGGTCTCGATTCGGACGGTCTCGATTCGGACGGACTCGATTCGGATGGTCTCGATTCGGATGGCGAGGGCATCACGTCGGCACTGCCCGCGGCGCCCTTCGCCGCTCCGGTATTCGAGCGGGACGCCGTCCTCGACACCGGCAGGCATGCCCGGATCGATGATGACGACGACATCGTCCCGATGGGTACCGCGCTGCACCTGCCTCTCGACGACGACCCGGACGCGATTCCCGACGGTTACCCGATCAAAGCCGACACTCGATCGGGCCTGTACTGGGCTCCCGGGAGTGCCGACTACGACGAGGCTCGGGCCGAAATCTGGTTCGCGACAGAGGAAATTGCCCGCACCAACGGGTTCGTCCGCGGAGGCTGACGAACCGCGTCGGTGTCGGCTCAGATCTTGCGGATGACCGTCACGACCTTGCCCAGGACGGCGGCGTCGTTGCCGGGGATGGGGTCGAAAGCCGGGTTGTGGGGCATCAGCCACACCTGCCCCTTGGTCCGCTTGAACGTCTTGACGGTGGCTTCGCCGTCGATCATGGCGGCGACGATGTCACCGTTGTCCGCGACGTTCTGCTGCCGCACCACGACCCAGTCGCCGTCGCAGATCGCCGCGTCGACCATCGACTCACCCACGACCTTCAGCAGGAAGAGGGACCCGTCGCCGACGAGCTCGCGGGGCAGTGGGAACACGTCCTCGACGGCCTCCTCGGCGAGGATCGGTCCACCGGCCGCGATGCGCCCGAGCACCGGCACGAAGGTGGGCTCCGGCAGGGAGTCCGAGCCGGCGACCTCGGTCGCGACAACCGGATTGGCGGCCATGTCGTCGATGCCGCGCACGTCGACGGCCCTGGGACGGTTCGGGTCACGACGCAGGTAGCCCTTGCGTTCGAGCGTGCGCAATTGGTGTGCCACCGACGAGGTGGACGTCAGACCGACGGCGTCGCCGATCTCTCGGATGCTCGGCGGGTAGCCGCGGGTGGTCACCGAGGAGCGGATGACCTCGAGAATGGTGCGCTGACGCTCGGTCAGACCTGACCCGCGGTCACGTCGGTTGGCGGACTCCGGACCGGACGTGGTGTCGCTGCTGTCGTCGCTCATGACGACGAATGTAACGCGCGAGACACGAGTAATCAAACATGTGTTCGAGGTGTGTCGGCCTCGCGTCTGCTCTTGTCTCGGGGTCGTCGGCGGCCCGAACCGACTTGTCGGTGCCCTCGGTTAGCGTTCGCAACAGTTCGATCACATGTTCTATTCATCGAACACATGATCGAGTACTGTTCGAACACAAGAGCGAATCCACGGATCGAAAGGCAGTCAGATGACCGTTCTCCATGAGGCCGATGTCCGTCAGCCCGCGCGCCGCACCGCGCGTCCCGTGCGGATCGGGCCGGCCACCTCGGCGGCACCGGTCGGCCGGTCTGCCCGGCCGGTCCGGCCGGGACGCCGCCAGCGTCCCGGTGGTGCGCCGCTGCAGTACCGCGGCAGTGGCGTCCTGGTGTCGCGGGCGTCGCACCGACGCCGTCCCATCACCCCCGCGGCCACGGTGCTGCTCGCGCTCGTCGCCGCCGCCATCACGCTGTGGCTGGGTCTGGTGGCCCAGGCGGGCGGCGTCGTCGGGCCTCAGGAAGACGTGCCTGGCCGGTTGGCAGTCGTTCAGGTGCACACGGGAGAGTCGTTGCAGGAGGTCGCCCAGCGCGTCGCGCCGCACGCGCCGGTGACGGACGTGGTGGCGAAGATCCGCGAGCTCAACCAACTCGAGACGGTCGCGCTGACTGCCGGCCAGACGCTGATCGCTCCGATCGCCTGACCTCAGCAACAAGGCTCGCGAACAGGCAGCGTGGTGGCGATCGTGGACATTGCGGTCTGGAACGCGCCCATGGGCACTGTGCTGAGCTGCGCGCTGCTACCGCAGGTACGCTCGAAGACGTTCGAAGCGGTCCGTCGGTGCGGTGAAGGAGCAGTGGTGCACTGTCCGTTCTGCCGACATCCTGATTCGCGGGTGGTCGATTCCCGGGAGACAGACGAGGGCCAGGCGATTCGTCGGCGCCGTTCGTGTCCCGAGTGTGGTCGGCGGTTCACGACGGTGGAGACCGCGGTGCTGGCGGTGGTGAAACGCAGTGGCGTCACCGAGCCGTTCAGCCGAGAAAAAGTGATCAAAGGGGTGCGACGGGCCTGTCAGGGGCGGCAGGTCGACGACGATGCACTCAATCTTCTGGCGCAGAAGGTGGAAGACGCGGTGCGCGCCACCGGATCTCCCGAGGTGCCCAGCAACGAGGTCGGTCTCGCGATCCTGGGTCCGCTGCGCGACCTCGATGAGGTGGCGTACCTCCGTTTCGCCTCGGTGTACCGATCCTTCTCCTCCGCCGAAGACTTCGAGCGTGAGATCGAAGCCCTCCGGGCGCACCGCGAGGTGTCGGCGGGCGGCTGATGCTCGCCAGTCGACTGCTCTGCGCCGACGGTCGCTCAGTCGATCTGGCGCCGACCGTCCTCGACCACGCGGCCGGCGACCTGAACCCAGCCCTCGGCACTCCACACGGTGTGGATGACAGAGCCGCGACCCTGCACGATCGTCAGGTCCCGACTCAAGTACTCAGTGATGCGCACGGCCGCGGCACCCGTCGCTTCGTCTTCGCGGATGCCGAGCCCCGCGGCGAACATTCGCGACCGAATGGTCCCGGTTTCCCGGTCGAGCCAGGTCCACAGGTAGTGCTTGTCGCCATCGCCGTAGTCCTCGGGATCGGCAGCCGCCAACGACTCGAGACTGTCGATGTCATAGATCGCGAACTCTGGCGCCCACTCGGCGCGCGCGCTCACCGAGGTCAGCTCGTCGGAGTAATCGACCTGCACAAGGCCTGCGGGCACCTGCAGCGTCCGAATCGGCGCGCCCTGCTGCGACAGCCACCACGCCGCGCCGACCGTGGGGTGTCCGGCGAAGGGCATTTCGGTGGTCGGAGTGTGGATGTGGGCGTGTGCGGTGCGGGTTCCAGGCTCGGGTGTCGTGACGAATATCGTTTCGCTGTAGCCCAATTCGGCGGCAATACGCTGCCGGTCCGCGGGGGAGACGGTGTCGGAGTCGATGACGCCGAGAGGATTGCCGAAGTCACCTTTGTCGTCGGTGAACACTCGCAGCACGGTCACATCGATGGCCATGAGCCGATGCTACGTCGTGAATGTGCCGCAGCGGCCGCCCCTCGATGGGCGCAGCTCTCAGGTGGCGCTGCGCTCGTCGGCCCCCATGGCATCGAGAACGGCGACGCGCGTGTCCGCCGGGCCGGACAGGGCGCTCTCCTCGATTCCCGTCCGCAGCAGCGTGCGCAGGTATTCCTGGTCGTAAACCGCGGGTTGCGTCCCGTCGATGAACTTCTCCACCACCTCGACGAACCGGTCGGGATCGTCGTGGAACGGAAAATGCCCTGAGCCCGGGAAGATTTCGAGCTGCGACCCCGGCATGGCAGCGTGAGCCATCTCGGCATGGCCGACCGGAATCACCGAATCACCGCTGCCCCAGATCAATTGCACCGGCACCGACTGCGTCAGATAGCAGCGATCGAGCATCGTGACGACCTGGCCACGCCAATCCACGACGGCCCGCAGCGTCCGTGCGAACGCCGACGAGGCTGTCGGCTCGGGCAGATCGGCGAGGATCCGCAGCATGTCGGGAATGTCGCGACCCGCACCGGTGGAACCGAACATCGCCCCACCCAGCCGGCCCACGAGCTGCAGCGCCGGGAGCACCAGCGGTAGCCGCAGCAACGCCAGCGCCTCGGTGCCCATCGGCAGCGATGCCACCCGCAGCGCGATGTTGACATCCTTGGTCACCCCGCCGGCGCCGACGAGGATCAGCCGATCGACCAACTGCGGGAACTGGTAGGCGAACTGCATGGCCACGCCACCGCCGAGCGAGTGCCCGACCACGGTCACGGTGTCGATGCCGAGCACGCTCAGAAGGTCCCGCATGCCGTTGGCATAAGCGGCCACCGAGTAATCCGCACGGGGCTTGTCGGACTTGCCGTGGCCAAGGAGGTCAGGTGCGATCACGGTGAACCGCTGCGCCAGCGCGGTCTGCACCGTGCTCCACGTGGTCGAGTTGTCACCGATTCCGTGGATCAACAGAATGGCGGGGCCGGACCCGGCGATGCGGTACGCCCGTCGGTAGCCGTGGATCGTGCGGTACTGCAGCGTCGGTGTCAGTTCCCGCACCGTGCGCAGGTTCGGTTTGCGCTCGCTCATCGCCCGCCGTCACTTGTCATGTCGCCCACTTCGTCGTCGGGACGGGACCCGTGTGGACCCGGGACGATTACGAGCTGTCCCGGGGATCGTCCTTGTCTTTGTCCTTCTGGTACTCCCCGGCCTGCTGGGCGAGGAACCGCTCGAATTCGGCGCCGAGTTCGTCGCCGCTGGGCAGTTCCTCGTCGCGCGCGAGGAGGGACCGGTTCTCCTGTGCGGCAACGAACGCATCGTATTGCCTCTCCAGGGCGTCCACCACTTGAGCGACCTCCGCGCTCGCAGCCACCTGCTCGTTCACCTTCTCGGCGACCTCCGCGGCCGCCCGGCTCAGGTCGGCGGTGGGGATCTGCAGCGACGCGCTGCGCGCCACCTCTGCCAGCAGTGTCTCGGCCGCCGCCGGATAGTCGGTCTGGGCCAGGTAGTGCGGCACGTGGACGCTGAAACCGACGACCTCGTGTCCGTGCTGGGCCATCCGGAACTCCAGCAGATTCGATACGCTGCCCGGCACCGCCACCTCCCCGACCCAGGGCTGGTGTTCGGAGATCAGCTCTTTGTCGTTGGCGTGCGCGGTCAGGGTGATCGGACGGGTGTGCGGCACGGCCATCGGGATCGCGCCCAGACCGATGACGCGCCGCACCGCCAGCTGCTCCGACAGCAATCGCACGGCGGTGATGAACCGCTCCCAGCGCAGATCGGGCTCGAGCCCGGCCAGCAACAGGAACGGCGTGCCGACACTGTCGCGCACCGCGTACAGGTTGAGCTCCGGCTCCTCGTAGCTGGTGAAGTGATCGGTCTTGAACGTCATCAGCGGGCGCCGCGACCGATAGTCGAGCAGCTCGTCGATCGCGAACGAGGCCACCAATTCGGTGTCGAGCGTGGTCTTCAAATGCTCGGCGGCCAGCTTGATGGCCCTGCCCGCGTCGGAGAAGCCTTCCAATGCGTGGATCAACACCGGTCCGCGACCGTCGGCGGAGGACAGCGAGGGCGCCGGGAACTCGAGCTCGTACATGCCTGTCTGCTCGGGTTGGTAGTGCTGACCGGATTCAGTCTCGTCAGCCATGTCCCTCGCCTCCTGTCCTTAGTCGCGGTTCTCCGGACCAGTGTCCCTCACCGGTCGGCGGCCATCTCACCCGTGTCTTCGAACAACCGTGCACCGATGTGACATTCCGCGGCGTGACGGCCGATCTACCCTCGTCGGCCGTCACGAAAACGCCACATGGAGGATCATCGGAGGGTATGCGCCTGTTCGCCTGCGTCCGGCCCGCGCTGGCCGTGCTCGCCACGGCCTCGCTGACCGCGTGCGGTACCGCCTACCCGGCTCCGCCGTCGGCGGGCGAAGCAGACCCTGCGCCGGCGGCAGCAGTGCCGACGGCCAGCGACGCGGCGCCGGGGGCCGCGCATCCGGTGTCCCCGGACCCCCACATGGGGGCGCTGTTCTACGGCACGGACGACCTGCATTTCTGCACGGCCTCGGTGCTCAAATCCGCGGTTGCCGACCTGATCCTCACGGCCGCCCACTGCGTCACCGACGGCGCGGACACCACGTTCGTGCCCGGCTTCTCCGACGCGGCATCTCCCGATGCCCGGTGGCGGCTCGACGCCATCTATCTCGATCCGCGCTGGTTGGCCGATCAGGATCCGGCCGCTGACGTCGCCGTCGCCCGGGTGAGCCGCAACGATGGCGACTCCCTGCGATCGTTGGCCGACGGCGGCCTACAGCTGGGCAGTACACCCGCGCCCGGCACCGCCGTGACAGTCGTCGGCTACGGCGTCGGCGTCGGGGGAGGGCCGACCGCGTGCTCCGCGCCGACCGCACCCCCGCGCGACGGGTTCCCGGTCGTGCACTGCGACGGCATCGTGGCCGGCTTCTCCGGCGCGCCGTGGGAGGTGGGTTCGACCGTGGTGGGGATCATCGGTGGACTCGACGGCGGGGGTTGCCGCGACGAGGTGTCCTACACGCCGGCCTTCGGGGATGCCGTTCGCGCGCTCGTGGCGCGTGCGGAAGCGGGTGGACCGTCGGACGATCCGCCGGCGAGTTTCGACGACGGCTGTAGCTGAGGCCTCAGACGCCGAACTGCTTGAGTGCGCGCAACTTGTTCATCACGTCCAGCGCCGCCACCTTGTACGCCTCGGAGAACGTCGGATAGTTGAACACCGCGTCGACCAGGTATTCGATGGTCCCGCCGCATCCCATCACCGCCTGCCCGATGTGCACCAGCTCCGTCGCGCTGCTGCCGAAGATGTGCACCCCCAGCAGCGACAGGTCTTCCGTCGACACCAGCAGCTTGAGCATTCCGTAGGAATCGCCGGCGATCTGCCCCCGCGCGAGCTCCCGGTATCGGGAAACCCCCACCTCGTAGGGCACGGCGTCGTTGGTCAGCTGCACTTCGGTCGCGCCGACGTAGGACACCTCGGGGATGGAGTAGATCCCGATCGGCTGCAGCTCCGTCATCCCGTGGCACGGCTCCCCGAAGGCGTGGTAGGCCGCCAACCGGCCCTGGTCCATCGAGGTGGCCGCCAGCGCAGGGAATCCGATGACGTCGCCGACGGCGTAGATGTGGTCGACCTTGGTGCAGAAGTTGTCGTCGACGAAGATCCGGCCGCGGGCGTCGGCTTCCAGGCCGGCGTTGGCGAGGTCGAGGTGCTCGGTCTGGCCTTGCCGGCCGGCGGAGTACATGACCGTCTCCGCGGGGATCTTCTTGCCGCTGGCCAGCGTCGTCACCGTGCCGCTCGAGCCGACGTCGACGGCGGTCACCTCCTCGCCGAAGCGGAACGTGACGGCCAGGTCCCGCAGATGGAACTTCAGCGATTCGATGATCTCGGGGTCGCAGAACTCGAGCATGGCGTCGCGTTTCTCGACGACGGTCACCTTGGTTCCCAGCGCGGCGAACATCGACGCGTACTCGATGCCGATCACGCCGGCGCCGACGACGACCATGGACGTCGGCAGGGTCTTGAGGTCGAGGATGCCGTCGGAGTCGAGAACGCGTTCGTCGTCGAACTCCACTCCCGGCGGGCGGGCGGGTTTCGTCCCGGTGGCCAGCACGATGTACCGACCTTTCACCGTGGTGTGCTCGCGGCGTTCGGGGTCTTCGACCTCGATGGTGTGTGCGTCGACGAAGCGGCCGTGCCCGGAGATCAGGTCGATCCGGTTGCGCATCAGCTGGGAGCGCACGACGTCTTGTTCCTTGCCGATGACGTGGGTGGTGCGGGCCAGCAGATCGGCCGGAGTGATCTTGTCCTTGACCCGGTAGCTCGCGCCGTAGAGCTCGCGCTGGCTCATACCCGTCAGGTAGACGACCGCCTCGCGCAGCGTCTTGGACGGGATGGTGCCGGTGTTGACGCAGACGCCGCCGAGCATGCGGCCGCGCTCGATGACCGCCACCGATTTGCCGAGTTTGGCGGCGGCGATCGCGGCCTTCTGCCCTCCCGGACCCGAACCGATGACCACCAGGTCGTATTCCAGCATCGAAGCCATGCAGACAGACTTGCGCCTGTACGCCGGCTACGCATGCCGGCGGAGGTCAACTTCTCGTGAACACTGCCGCCGCGTTGTCCCCAAAGCCGATTTCATCCCCAGTTCGGTGCGACCGCAGTAGTCACAGCGCCACGGTGTCGGAGTCAGTTGCCAGGTTGGCGGTATGTCCTCAACACCACACCCCGAAGCACCCCTCGACCGGCCTGGTGCACTGATCGCGGCGCTGCCCGCCGTGCTCGGCTTCGTGCCCGAGAAATCGATCGTGCTCGTCACCGTCGTCGACGACGAGATGGGCGCGGTCATGCGTGCCGATCTGTCCGAGCCGCGGGAGACGTGCGTGCCACACCTGGCCGAGTTGGCGGCCGCAGCGGGCGCGGAGGCGGTGATCGCGGTGATCGTCGACGCCGAGGGTGCCAGCTGTCCCATGTGCAAGGACCTGTATCGAGAATGGGCGAGCGACCTGGCGGTGGAGGCGGCGCGATGGGGCATCGAGTTGCTCGCCGCGCACGTCTGTGACGTCGTGGCCGTTGGTGGGCGGTGGAGCTGCGCGGACGGCTGCGGTGCGACCGGCGCGGTCGAGGACCCGAGCGCGTCGCCTGTCGCTGCGGCGGCGGTACTGGACGGCCGGCGGCTCTATGCCCGTCGCGACGAGCTGCTCGATGTCGTCGCCGTCACCGACCCTGCGCACAGCGCCGTGCTCGCGCAGATGATCGAGGCGGCCGGACCGCTCGAGGGTGCGCGCGCGGGTGCGTGCGCACGCAGCGACATCGAGCATGCCCTGGAGTGCGCCGAACAACTCGCGGGCGGTGACCCGGTCCGCGACGAGCAGGCCAGCCGGTTGGCGCTGTCGCTGACCGATCCGCGGGTGCGGGACACGCTCTACGCGCTCGCCGTCGGCGACCGCGCCGGCATGGCCGAGGCGCTGTGGGCCGAGCTGTCACGCCGGCTGCCCACCCCGTGGCGCGTCGAAGCCCTTGTCCTGCTGGCCTTCTCGGCATACGCGCGCGGAGACGGGCCCTTGGCCGGGATATCGCTGGACGCCGCACTGCGCTGCCAGCCGCTCCACCGGATGGCCGGGATGCTCGATCAGGCTCTGCAGTCGGGGCTGCGCCCGGAGCAGATCAGGGAGCTGGCGCGAACGGGGTACCGGCTCGCCGCGCAGCTCGGTGTCCGGCTGCCTCCGCGCCAGACGTTCGGCCGGCGGGCCGGATGAGCGTCAGACCTTCTCGACCTTGACGGCGTGCGCCATCTCGTGGGGGAGTTCGACCTGCTCGTGGCCCGGGATCACGATCATCACGCCACCGTGGTCGTTGACCTCGACAGTCACCCGCGCGTTGGGTACGACGCCGGCGTCTTTGAGCCGAGCGATCAGATCGACGTCGCCCTGGACATGCTCGGTGAGCTGGCGCACCACCACCGCGACGGGCATGCCGGCGGGCATCTCGGTCAGGCGGGCCAGGTTGCGCGTCTCGTCCAGCAGGCTGTCGACGCCGAGCTCGGACAGGCCCGGAATCGGGTTTCCGAAGGGCGACGTCGTCGGATTGTCGAGGACCTGCACCAGCCGGCGCTCGACGTCCACGCTCATGACGTGCTCCCAGCGGCACGCTTCGGCATGCACTTCTTCCCAGGGCAGACCGATCACATCGACCAGGAGCCGTTCGGCGAGGCGGTGTTTGCGCATCACGGCCACGGCCAGTGCGCGGCCCTTGTCGGTCAGCTCGAGGTGCCGGTCGCCGGCGACGCGGAGCAGTCCGTCGCGCTCCATCCGCGACACGGTCTGGCTGACGGTGGGGCCGCTCTGCTCGAGGCGCTCGGCGATGCGTGCGCGCAGCGGTACCACGCCCTCTTCCTCGAGGTCGTAGATGGTTCGCAGATACATCTCGGTGGTGTCGACAAGATCGTTCATTCGCGTAGCCCTCCGTCGGGGGCGAGTCTACCGGCCACCGCATTCGATAGCGGCTCTTCCTGCAGCGACCCGGGCCACACCGGGCCGCACAGCAGTGAGCCCGCCGGGTGGTCCGACGGGCTCACTGGCAGAACAGGGTCAGCTGGCGTACGAGCGGAGCCGGTCCGCGCGTTCGCCGTTGCGCAGCTTGGCCATCACTTCCCGCTCGATCTGGCGGACCCGCTCGCGCGACAGGCCGAAGAGCTTGCCGATCTGGTCGAGCGTGCGCGGCTGCCCGTCGTCGAGACCGAAGCGCAGCCGGATCACCTGCTGTTCGCGTTCGTCGAGAGTGGCCAGCACGTACCGGATGTCGGTGTGCAGCAGCTCGGAGATCACGGCGTTCTCCGCCGACATCGCCTCGGCGTCTTCGATGAAGTCGCCCAGCGGTGCTTCCTCGTCGCTGCCGACCGGCATGTCGAGGCTCACCGGATCCCGGCTGTGCTCGAGGAGATCGTTGATCTTCTCGACCGGAATGCCGGACTCGGCCGCCAACTCTTCATCGGTGGCCTCGCGGCCCAGATTCTGGTGCATTTCGCGCTTGATGCGGGCGAGCTTGTTGACCTGCTCGACCAGATGCACGGGGAGGCGGATGGTGCGGCTCTGGTCGGCCATCCCGCGCGTGATCGCCTGACGGATCCACCAGGTGGCGTAGGTCGAGAACTTGAAACCCTTGCTGTAGTCGAACTTCTCCATCGCGCGGATCAGCCCGAGGTTGCCCTCCTGGATCAGGTCGAGCAGCGGCATCCCTCGGCCGGTGTAGCGCTTGGCCAGCGACACCACGAGCCGCAGGTTGGCTTCCAAGAGGTGACGTCGGGCAGCTTCGCCGTCGCGAACCACTGCGGCGAGATCGCGTTTACGGTTCTCGCCCAACCGCTTACGAGTCGCGAGAAGGTGTTGCGCGTAGAGCCCCGCCTCGATCCGCTTGGCCAGCTCGACCTCGTCGGCGGCGTTGAGTAGAGCCGTCTTCCCGATCCCGTTCAGATACACCCGCACCAAGTCGGCGGCGGGGGACTGAGCGTCGAGGTCTTGGTCCATGCGGCTGGTGGTGGCATTTGCCATGACGGCCTCCTGATCGGGTGGAACTTTCAAGAGCTTCAACGCCCCAGACCCGCTCAGAGTTCCCACGATGGATCCGCTTCACACCTTCTGATCAGCGGTTATTCGGGCACGACCTGAGAATGTGCTGAGAAATGAGCAAGAACGCGCTCAGCTGCGGAAGTCGCCGTCGGAATCGGCCGGATCCGGTTGCGGTGCGCGCGGAGGGCGGATATCGAGTGCGGGCCGCTCCGCGGTCGGGAAGAGCGGGATGCGCGTCTGGTTCTGGTAGCGGCGCGGCTCCTCGGCGCGACGCGGCGGCCGATCGTTGGCGATCAGGACGGCCATCCACGGCAGCGGGATCGCCACCACGACGATGGCCAACGAGATGAGGCCGTTGTGCCAGATGCCGTAGGCGACCGCGGCAAGGATGAGTGACGGGATGCGGAAGGACATCAATGCCAAGTACTTCCGGACCCGCTGACGGTGCTGTTCCTCGTAGGCGGGGGCGGCCCTGGTGATGAGTACGGGCTGGCCCTCGTCGTCGAAACTCAGCTCTTGGCCTTGTTTCATATCTCCACTGTTCCACATCGGAAGCAAGCAATGCCTGCCGCATTTATTACCGATTCATTCCCAGGCAGAATGGCGTCATGCAAACCCAGACGATCGAACGCCCCGATACCGACGAACGCGTCGACGACGGGACCGACGACGACGCCCCGAAGGTCTTCCACTACGTCAAGAAGGACAAGATCGCCGAGAGTGCGGTCATGGGCACGCATGTGGTCGCGCTGTGCGGTGAGGTGTTCCCCGTGACCCGTTCGGCCAAGCCGGGATCGCCGGTGTGCCCGGACTGCAAACGCATCTACGAACAACTCAAGAAGTAGCGGCGTCGGAGTCCTGCACCGCCGGCGTCGTGGGGGCGCCGGCCGGCACGGCCCCATTGCCGCGCGCCGCTTCCGTTCGCGCCTCCAGCCATTCACGTGCGCGGTTGACATGGGTGGCCGGAGCGGGCCATTCCTCCTGGATCGCAGCGTTGAGTTCCGCCCCGATCATGATCGCGAACCCGAGGAAGAACGCGAAGAGAAGAAACGCGATGGGCGTGGCGAGCGCGCCGTAGGTGTATCCGGTGCTCGTGATCCAGGTCAGATAGACCCGCAGACCCCAGGTGGCGACGAGGAACACCGTGGTCGCCAGCACGGAGCCCAGAATCAGTCGATGCGTGGGCAGCGGCCGGGGGAGGGACACCCGGTACAGGACGAGGACTCCCACGGTGATCGCCACGAACAGCACCGGGTAGTACCCGAAGCGCAGCACGTTGTCCCAGCTGTCGGGGATGAACTCGGCGATCTTGCGGGGGCCGAGCGCCAGGAACGGCGCCGTGGCGATCGCGCCGACCAGCATGACGACGTAGAGCCCGAGCGCATAGAACCTCTGCCGCACGGGGTGCCGCAGAGGTGTCTGATCGTGCGCCTCGGTGATCGAGTCAACGAATGCCGAAACCGCCGACGACCCCGCCCACAGCGAGATCACGAAGCCGATCGACACGACCTCGCCCCGGGCACCCCTGACGATGTCGCGCACCGTCGGCTCGATGATCTCGCTGACCACGTTGGGCGAGAAGAACCGTCCCGCAGTGCTGATCAGCTGGTTCTCGATCACCGGCAGGGTGTCGGGACCGAACAGTGGCGCGATATAGGCCAAACTGCCCAGCATGCCGAGGAGCAATGGCGGCAGAGACAGCGCGCACCAGAAAGCAGCCTGAGCCGATTCGGAGAAAATCGAATCGTCCCAACTCTTCGACAGGGCTCTGAGCGAGATCTGCCTGACGTGATGACGAGACGGGGTGGCGCGAGGCGGTCGGTCACCCGAGCGCGAAGACTGGTCACTCATGACCAGCCCAGCATGCCGAATTTCGGGCTACGACTCCACCGGGCTCACTTCGAGCACCGCGGCCAACGCGACGAGCTTGGCTTCGTGCTCGTTGGCGTGGTGTTGGCAGAACAGCAGCTCGGCACCTGACGGGAGCTTGGCACGCACCTTGGCCGCCGCTCCACACCGGTCGCAGCGATCAGCCCTGGTCAATTCCGGACTGGTGAGCGTTGCGGTCATGGCACCTCCATAGGGTGTAGCGACGTAGTTCTACTGTGTCAGACGCTCGGGGTTTCGGCCTTGTTCCCCGGGGGTTTACGGGTGTGTCGTGTCTCACGGCCGTCCGATTGACGGCTCGGAAAGGCGGCTGGTATGTCGAGTTCGGCACGCGTCGCGGACTATGTGCACCTGTGCACTTCTGACGAGTGGACGGCTGCGATGAGGTGCGCAGCGCACCGGCCCTCGTCGTTGACCGATGTGGGGTTCGTGCACCTGTCCACGCCCGAGCAGGTCCATCTGCCCGCGAACCGGCTCTTCGCCGGTCGCACGGACCTGGTGCTGCTGCACATCGACGGGGCTCACCTGACATCTCCTGTTCGCTGGGAGCCGGGGGTTCCGACTGATCCAGATGGCATGGAGTTCCCACATTTGTACGGAGAACTGCCGGTTGCGGCTGTGATCCGCGTCACTCCCTACGCCCCGGGTCCGGACGGGGTGTTCGCCCCGCTACCGCCCTCGTCCCCGCCGGTGACGTAGGCGTCGGCTTCGATCTCGACGACGAGACCGGGATCGATCAGCGCCGACACCTCGACCATGGTCGCCGCGGGGCGGATCGCCCCGAAGACCTCCGCGTGCACCGCGCCCACCTCGGGCCACGACGCGATGTCGGTGACGAAGATGCGAGTCCGGACGACATCGGACAGGGACGCGCCCACCTCGGCGAGTGCGGCGGCGATGCGCCGCAGCGCTTCTCTGGTCTGAGCGCTCGCGGTCGGGCCGGGTGCAGTGGTGCCGGCGACTGCGACGAACGGCCCGACCCGCACCGCGCGGGAGTAGCCAACGCGGTCTTCGAACGGGGAGCCTGAGGACACGGTGACGCGATGGTGCACGCCGCAGACCATATGCGCCGACATGACCCGGCGCGCCTATTGACTCTCGCGCGGATTTGCCGGTTAGATCTCAGCAATTCACAAGCAAAGCGGCGGGGGGATCGCGCATGCCCAACGAGGGGTACGGGACGAAGAAAACGGGCGGGCGGACGACTGTCGGTCAATGGCTGGCAGCCGGCACTGGTGGCGCGGCCATGATGGGCATCGGCGTCGTCTTGAGCCTGTCGCCCGGCCACGGCGCACCTCCGCGTCTGGATGTCGTGCTGACCTCGACGGAAAGCGCGCTGTCGCCCGAAGGTGCTGGCAGTGAACAACTCTGGCTGTTCGGTTGGGCGGGATCGGATCGTCGGGACGCAGCTGTGGCATCGACCACCCGCACGTCGGCGACCCCGAGGCCGACGATGGTCGGCCCTGGCGGCTGGCTGATCGGCGATGGCGCCGACGCGCCGCTGGACTGCACAGGCGCCGCCTGCAACGGACGCAATGGCGGTCTTCTCTGGGGAGACGGCGGCGACGGCGCCAACGGTGGCAAAGGTGGCAACGGCGGACTTCTTGGCGGAAACGGCGGCCGCGGGGGAGACGGCACTTCTCCCGGCCAGGACGGCGGTGCCGGTGGGAACGCCGGGCGCTTCGCCGACACCGGAAACGGTGGTGACGGCGGCAACGGCGCAGACGGCGGACCGGGCATGGCCGGCGGAAAGGGTGGCGCCGGCGGTGCGGCCGGACGCCTCTACGGCAACGGTGGCAATGGCGGAAACGGCGGCAAGGGCGGGGTGGGCCTCGACGGCGACAATCCGGCTCCCGTCGGTCGTGCCGCCACTGGCAACCCCAGCTATCTGGGTACCTCCGGGTCGCCGTTCGCCGGTGCCGTCGTCGACGGAGCCATCACCGGCGCCACGGGTGGTCGCGGCGGCGACGGAGCCGCGGGCAGCAACCAGTCCGGCGGCCAGGGTGGCACCGGCCAGGGCGCCCGCGGACTTTTCGGTCGTCACCTGTTCACGATCAGCGGTAACGGCGGAGACGGCGGCAATGGCGCCGGCGGCGGCATGGGCGGCGACGGCGGAAGCGCAGGGCTGGCCCAGCAGGTCGCGCCCGGCGCAGCCGCGTTCGGTGGCCGGGGCGGTAACGGCGGCGTGGGCGGCACCGGCGCGCGGGGTGGCGACGGCGGCGACGGTGGCAACGTCGACATCGGCTCCACGGTCGGCTTCGGCGGTGCGGGCGGCAACGGCGGGGCCGGCGGTACCGGTGCGACGGGCGGCACGGGTGCGTCAGGAGGAGCAGGAGGCGCCGGCGGTCGCGCGGGCCGGCTCACGGGCACCGGTGGTGCCGGCGGAGCCGGTGGTTCTGGCGGTCGAGGTGGCACCGGCGCGGCGGGCGGAATCGGAGGAGACGGCGGCGACGGCGGGGTCGACGTGTCCGATCCGGTGCGCGGCACCGTGACCGACGGTGACGGCGGCGACGGCGGTGCGGGCGGCCGTGGCGGAACCGGTGGTGCCGGGGGCACCGGCGGAGCCGGGGGACGCGGCGGCGCGGGTAGCGAGGAACAGAACTCTGCCGGCAGCGACGGCGCCGGCGGATCGACCGGCGGCGGAGGCGCGGGCGGTGTCGGTGGCCGCGGCGGCAGCGGTGGTTCCCGCGGTGACAACGCCGGCGGGGCCGGTTCGTCGGGCAGCGCCGGAAGTGCCGGAAGTGGTACGTCCGGCGGTGCCGGCGGCAGCGGCGGCGCAGGCGGGGCGGGTAACCGCGCGGATTAAGCGGGCACCGCCTCGATCACCGACAGCGGACTGACTGTCGGGATCACTTTCGTCAGTCGAAAACCGGCCTGGCGCAGCAACTCTGAGTACTCGGATCGGGTGCGTTCCCGACCGTGCAGCATCAGCAGCATCTCGAGGTCCAGCATGTGGCCGATGAACGAGGTCGCGCGCTCGGGCAGCACCATTTCCAACAGTACGAGCCTGCCGTCGGCGTCGATGCCGGTCCGGATGTTGCGCAGAATCGTGAGGGAGTGCTCGTCGTCCCAGTCGTGGATGACGTTCTTCATCACGTAGAGGTCGGCGCCGGCGGGCACGCTGTCGAGAAACGATCCGCTCTCGACGCTCGCGCGCCCTGCCACCCCGGCGGCGTCGAAGACCCGCCCCGCCCCCTCGACCACTGCGGGGAGATCGAACAGCACTCCGCGCGCCTGCGGCGCACTCTGCAGAATGGTCGCCAGTACCGCCCCGTGGCCCCCGCCGACATCGACGGCGAGCCGGCAGCCGCTGAAGTCATACGCTTGCAGCGCAACCTCATTCGACAGTCCGCTGGCGGCGGTCATCGCGTTGTTGAACACCTCGGCGAACTCGGGATCGGTGTCGAGATAGTCGAAGAACGGCATCCCGCGCAGCATGTCGGCGGCCGGCTCGCCGGTGCGCACCGAGTAGTCCAGGCTGCCCCAGTCCGCCCATCGCGCGGGGTGTCCGATGAACAGCACCATGTCGCGCATCGATGCGGGAGTGTCGGCGCGCAGCGCCTGACCCACCGCCGTCAGCGCGAAGCGTCCGTCGCGGCGCTCGCGCAGTGCGCCGCGACTGGTCAGCGCGCGCATGAGCCGGTGCACGGCATCGGGATGTGCTCCCACCGCCTTCGCGACATCGGCGAAATGCCGCGGGCCGCCGGCCAATTCGTCGGCGATACCCAGCTTCGCCGCAACGTAGAGCACCTGCGTGGTCCACGCCCCCGTGGCGAGTTCGAGCAGTGCCACGTTTCCCGGGGCGGTGCGACGGTGCCACTGCGCCAACGTCGCACGCACCCGATCGACAGCCCGGATCACCGCCACCGGCGGAAGAGTTCGTCCCATGGTCGTAGACCGTAAGCGGACCGCCTTGAACAATCCTTGGACGACGCTTGGCGCGAACTAGTCCAGGTAGTCGCGCAGAACCTGCGAGCGGCTGGGGTGGCGCAACTTCGACATCGTCTTGCTCTCGATCTGCCGAATGCGCTCGCGGGTGACCCCGTACACCTGGCCGATCTCGTCGAGAGTGCGCGGCTGGCCGTCGGTGAGCCCGAAACGCAACCGCACCACACCGGCCTCGCGCTCCGAGAGCGTCTCGAGCACCGACTGGAGCTGGTCCTGCAGCAGCGTGAACGACACCGCGTCCACGGCCACGACAGCCTCGCTGTCTTCGATGAAGTCGCCGAGCTGGCTGTCGCCCTCGTCGCCGATGGTCTGATCGAGCGAAATGGGCTCACGCGCGTACTGCTGGATCTCCAGCACCTTCTCCGGCGTGATGTCCATTTCCTTGGCGAGCTCTTCAGGAGTGGGCTCACGACCCAGGTCCTGCAGCAACTCGCGCTGGATGCGGCCGAGCTTGTTGATGACCTCGACCATGTGCACGGGGATGCGGATGGTGCGTGCCTGATCGGCCATCGCGCGCGTGATCGCCTGCCGGATCCACCAGGTGGCGTAGGTCGAGAACTTGTAACCCTTGGTGTAGTCGAACTTCTCGACCGCGCGGATCAGGCCGAGGTTGCCCTCCTGGATCAGGTCGAGGAACGCCATGCCGCGGCCGGTGTAGCGCTTGGCCAGCGACACGACGAGACGCAGGTTGGCTTCCAGCAGGTGATTCTTCGCCCGATCGCCGTCGCGGCAGATCCACATCATGTCGCGGCGCTGCGCGGCGGGAAGCTTCTCGCCCTTCTCGGTGAGCTCCGCCATCAGCTGCGTGGCGTACAGGCCGGCCTCGATGCGCTTGGCCAGCTCGACCTCTTCCTCGGCGTTGAGCAGCGCCACCTTGCCGATCTGCTTGAGATAGGCGCGCACCGAGTCGGCGGAGGCGGTGAGCTCCGCGTCCTTGCGGGCCTGCCGAAGCGCCTCGGATTCTTCTTCGTCCCAGACGAAGTCGCCGGACGCCTTGTCCTTCTCGGACGGCTCGGCGATGTCGTCGTCGGCGCCGTCCTTGCCTGCAGCGGCGGCCTTGCCGGCTGCCGCTGGGGCCTCAGTGGCGGCCGCGGGGGTCTCGCCCTCGTCATCGCTGTCGTCGCTGTCCTCGGCGTCGTCGCCGGCGCTGTCCTCGTCGACGTCGATGTCGTCGAGTTCGAGGTCGCCGTCCTCGACGTCGATGTCCTCGCCGGGCTCGGCGTCGAGGTCGTCGTTGGAGTCCAGCTCCTCGGCGTTCAGATCCGTGTCGGCGGCGTCGCCCGCCTTCTTGGCTCGACCGCGTCCGGCGGGAGCGTCGGCGGCCTTGGCCGTGCGCTTGGCGGCCTTGGCCGGCGTGCTCTTGACCGCTTTCTTCGCGGGCGCCTTCTTCGCGGGAGTCTTGGCGGCGGTGCGCTTCACCGGCTCATCGGTCGCCGGGCTTGCCTTGATCGCTGCCACGTACACCCTTCCAATCGTGCGGGTTTCGGCGCGCGCGGATGCGCAACCGAAAAGTGTCGGCTATGTCGAATGTCGGCGACGATCTCTAGTGAGGATGCTCCGCCGCTCTCGGTGTAGGCGGCCGCCGTCGACCATTGTAACGACAGTGTGGGTGCGCACCGTGCCGAGCGGCAAATTTGACGCGCGCGCCGCGCTGGTTACTTGTGAGTAGCCGTGACGTCGACCTCGGCGGCCATCGCGGCGCCGACGATCCCTGCGCTGTTCTGCAGCGCCGCGGCGACCACGGGGGTGCGGTTCTCCAGCAGCGGGATCCACTTGTCCGCCTTGCGGCTGATGCCGCCGCCGGCGATGAAGAGGTCCGGCCAGATCGCGTTCTCGATGGCCACCAACACTGTGGTGACCTCCTTGGTCCAGCGTTCGTAGCTCCAGTCCTTGCGCTCCTTGACCGAGCTCGCGGCGCGGTGCTCGGCTTCCTTGCCGCCCACCTCCAGGTGTCCGAATTCGGTGTTCGGCAGCAGCGCGCCGTTGTGGATCACCGCTGAACCGATCCCGGTGCCGAACGTCAGCAGCACGATCACCCCGGTGTGGCCGCGACCGGCCCCGAACTTCTCCTCGGCGAGCCCGGCGGCATCGGCGTCGTTGAGCACCGTCACCGGCTGACCGCCCAGCGCCCCGCTGATCACCTCGCGCGCATTGGCGCCGATCCAGGACTTGTCGACGTTGGCCGCGGTCCGCACGATCCCGTCGGACACCACGCCGGGATAGGTGACACCCAGCGACCCCTCCCAGTTGAAGTGCTTGACCACCTCGGCGATGGTGGCGGCGACGGCGTCCGGGGTGGCCGGCTGCGGGGTGAGCAGCTTGAAGCGCTCACCGATCAAGGTCCCGGTCTCGAGGTCGACGATGCCGCCCTTGACGCCGCTTCCGCCGACATCGATGCCCAATCCGCGGCGCTGCGAGCCGCTTTCGGATGCGACGGCAGGTGAGTCGGTGGCAGTCATGCAAGCTCCTCTGCGCAGGTGGGCGGCCACGGTGCTGCCCACCCTATCGGCTGGCCAATCGCGGTGGGCGGCACTCGCCCATCCCGAGCCGCCGTCGCGCGCGCCGGTGTGCTGCGATGGTCGGTGTGAGCGAAATCGACACCGAGCCATTGGCCGTAGCAGCAGTCGCCCAGCAGCTCGCCGAAGAAGCCGCGGCGTTCGTCCTGCGGCGCCGCGCCGAGGTGTTCGACCAGGCCAGTCAGGCCGACGCAGATGCCGCGATCCGGTCCAAGAGCACGCCCACCGACCCGGTCACCATCGTCGACACCGAGACCGAGCGTCTGTTGCGGGAGCGGCTGGCACAGCTGCGCCCGGGTGAACCGATCCTGGGGGAGGAAGAGGGGGGACCCGACGGCAGGCAGGATGATCGCCTCACGTGGGTGCTCGACCCGATCGACGGCACCGTGAACTTCGTCTACGGCATCGAGGCATTCGCGGTGTCGATCGGTGTGCAACGCGGTGGGGTGTCGGTCGCTGGAGCAGTCGCCGACGTCGCCCACGGCGCCGTCTACGCCGCCGCGGCGGGCCACGGAGCGTGGGTGGTGCGGGCGGGGCAGACGACGCGGCTGCATTGCAGTGGGGTGTCGTCGTTGCCGATGGCGCTGGTGGGCACCGGGTTCTCGTATCAGCCCGAGGATCGCCGGCGCCAAGGTGCCGTGGTGGCCGCGCTGCTGCCCGAGATCCGGGACCTGCGGCGGATCGGCTCCTGCGCCCTGGACCTGTGCATGGTGGCCGCGGGCCGGCTCGATGCCTACTTCGAAGACGGCGTGCACCTGTGGGACTGGGCGGCCGGGGGATTGATCGCCGCGGAGGCGGGCGCGGTGGTGCGGGCGCCGACGGGGGCGGGTGCCGGACTGATGGTGGCGGCCGCACCCGGGGTGGCCGGTGAGTTCGACGACGTCCTGCGCCGCTGTGGAGTGGACCTCGACGGCGACGGGGACCGCTGAGGTCAGCAGGTCTGGGTGTGGATCTTGGTCAGCAGCGACGGATCCGCGGGAGCGGTGGCGTCGGGCATGAGGCTGGCGAGCACCGCGTCGATGTCGTCGCTGTGGGCGAGCTCGGTGAAGTCGGTTCCGATCGCCAGGTCGACGGTGTCGTCCTGGCGCTGATCCTGGAACAGCTCGGTGCACGGCGCGACCAGCCACACCGACGCCGCGGCGGCACGGCCGGCGGGGCCGAACCGGATCTGGCCCTGGCACTGCAGGCGGCCGTTGGCGTAGACGGGGTCGTTGGCGGCCTCTGGTTCGGTGAAGCCGAGATCACGCAGGGCGCCGGCCACTTCGGCCGCCTGACCGCCCTGACCGCTCGCGTTGAGGACCTTGATCCGTGTGTCGGCGAGTTTGGCGGGCGTGACGTCCGTCATCGTCGAGCGGGACACCTGCTCCCCGAGCGTGGGAGTGGGCGCGTTGGGGTCGGCGGGGGCGGGCGGGCGGTTGCACACCGCCACTTCCCGCACCTCCGGCGGTTGGGACAGCGCGATCACCCAGACCAGTAGCGCGGCCACGGCGAGTGCTGCGAACATCAAGGCTCCCGGCAGGAAGTTCCGCCGCCGGAACGGGCGCCCGTGCTTGTCGAACGCGGTGCCCTCGGTGATTTGCGCGACCACGGCACAGACTCTAGAGGCCGTTGGCGCGGCCTTCCGACCGGCACCGACAGGACGACCGCCGTCGATGTGACGCAAATCACATTAGATCAGGGGTCATTCCGGGCACGAATCATTTGGTGGAAGCGTTCGACGCTGGTACAAAACCAACGCTGCAACGAGCTTCACGGAGGGGATAGGCCATGGCTACCGATTACGACGCCCCACGGCGCACAGAGACCGACGATGTTTCCGAGGATTCCCTCGAGGAACTGAAGGCACGCCGCAACGAAGCTCAGTCTGCTGTCGTCGACGTCGACGAATCCGAGACCGCCGAATCGTTCGAACTGCCTGGCGCCGATCTGTCGGGCGAGGAACTGTCTGTGCGGGTGATCCCGAAGCAGGCGGACGAGTTCACGTGTTCGAGCTGCTTCCTGGTGCATCACCGCAGCCGGTTGGCCAGTGAGAAGAACGGCGTGATGATCTGCTCGGACTGCGCGGCCTGACGACGATCAAGCGGCGAGGGACGAGCCGCGTTGAGGAGTGGGGCCAGAAGGTGCGGCCTAGGAGTTCAGCGCGGCCTAGGAGTTCAGCGCGGCGAGCACCCTGTCGGGGTGGCGAGCGCTGACGAGCCAGTACGGCGTCGGGTCGTCGGGGTCGTCGAGCACGAGCAGCACCAGCGGACCCACCCATGCGCGGTGGACGACGTAGGCGGCCGGGTCGAGTTGTCGGCCCAGCGCCGCCGATTTCGCTGATTTGGGCACCGTCGCCGAGCGGGTGATCACCGAGGCGGGAAGGTGTGCCCGGCCCACCCACAGTTCGGCGTTGCCCGTCCCGGGGTCCACGACCGACACCTCCATCCGGCCGAGCCACAGCAAGGCGACGGCGGCGACGGGAAGCAGTAGCGCATAGGGCAGCCACAGCGGCAGCGCCGGGACGCCCTGATTGATCTCGAGCGCGATCAGGGCGGCGAGCCCCAGGCCAGGCAGCCACCACCACCACGGCACCCAGAGCCGTTCGCGGTAGCGAACGCTGCGGGCGGTGGTGTGCGTGTCGGACACGCGGCCAAGAGTAATCTCTGACGCCGTGCCCACCTCCCTGCCGGTCGTTCGCCTGGATCCGGAACTGCCGATGCCCGAGCGGGCCCATGACGGGGACGCCGGCGTCGACCTGTTCAGTGCCGTCGACGTCGAGCTGGCCCCGGGGGAGCGGGCGTTGGTCGGCACCGGGATTGCCGTCGCGATACCGCACGGCATGGTCGGGCTGATTCACCCGCGGTCGGGATTGGCTGCGCGCGTTGGTCTTTCGATCGTGAACAGCCCGGGGACGATCGACGCCGGGTATCGCGGCGAGATCAAGGTGTCGCTGATCAACCTCGATCCGCGAGCCCCCATCGTCGTGCACCGAGGTGACCGGATCGCCCAGCTGCTGGTGCAGCGGGTGGAGTTACCCGAGCTGGTGGAGGTCGACTCCTTCGACGAGGCGGGATTGGCCGACACGACCCGCGGCTCGGGTGGCCACGGATCTTCCGGCGGGCATGCCAGTCTGTGACGATGGCCGCAGAGACGTACCGACAAGCGCTGAGGTGGTAGCAGTGGAAGCCGACGAGGAACTCGAAGGCCCGTTCGACATCGACGATTTCGACGATCCCGAGCAGGCGGCCATCGCACGGCTGGACCTGGGCTCGGTGCTGATCCCGATGCCCGAGGCGGGCCAGGTACAGGTCGAGATCAACGAGACCGGCGTGCCCAGCGCGGTCTGGGTGGTGACGCCGCACGGCCGATTCACCGTCGCTGCCTATGCCGCGCCGAAATCGACCGGCCTGTGGCGTGAAGTGGCCTCTGAGCTGGCTGAGTCGCTACGCAAGGACGTCCCCAAGGTCAGCATCGAGGACGGTCCGTGGGGCCGCGAAGTGGTGGGCTCGGGCGGTCCCGCCGTCGTCCGCTTCATCGGCGTCGACGGCTATCGCTGGATGATCCGCTGCGTGGTCAACGGCCCGGAGGAGAGCATCCGCGCACTGGTCGACCAGGCCCGCGAAGCGCTCGCCGACACCGTGGTCCGCCGCGGCGACACCCCGCTGCCGGTACGCACTCCTCTTCCGGTCGCGCTGCCCGAGCTGATGGCCGAGCAACTGCGGGCTGCCACCGAGCAGGCTGCCGCCGCGCAGCAGGCGCAGGCCGCACCCGAACAACAGGAGCAGCAGCCCGAGCCGCCGCAGCCGCCCACCGACGGGGCGCGTCGCGCCGCGCAGGGTTCGGCGATGCAGCAGCTGCGCACCATCACCGGCGGTTAGTCGTCGCGCTGCGCCGCCGCCAGCGCGGCGACGCACGCCGCGCCCAATGTCGCCGGGTCGGCACCGATGTCGGCCAGCGTGACCGTGCGCAGCGCCGCACGGGGCGCGGCGGCCACCCACTCGAGTCCGACCTGCAACGGATGGACCGCGTCGTCGGTCGCCGACACCACTCCCATCGGCGCGCCGAGCCCCTCGAATTCGCCGACGGTGGGTGCGACGTAGCGGGCGGCCGCGTCCATGGCGTCCGGGAGGGCCGGCCACTGCGCGGTCCACGACCGGGTGAGCTCCTCGGCCAGCCATGCCGGGCTCGACGCCTGCATCGCCGTGGTGGTCGGCGTCAACCCGTCGCGGCGCAGCAGCGCCGCCGATGCCCGTGCGGCCTGGGCGGCGGGCGCGGTGTGGGGCTCACCGGTCCACGCCGGCAGCGCCGCGAGCACCGCGACGACATTCTGCGGGTGTGACAGAGCCCACGCCGCGGCGACGGCGGCGCCGATCGACACCCCACCCACCGCGATCGGGGCCGCGGTGGCGCGGGCGGCATCGGCGAGGGCGTCGAGATAGCCGTCGATGAGCCGATGCGGTTGCGGCGCGGGGGTCACCACCACCGCGCTGAGCTGGTGCAATGCCGGCGCGAACGCTCGGTGGACGAAGTCGTCGTCGGAGCCGGTGCCGGGCAGGAGCACAGTCGTGACACCGTGCAGATCGACCGTCATGTTTCGATCGTGCCTCGTCGTGGAATTCGCTCACTCGCGGCCCCGCCGCGGCGTTCGCATCTGGGAACCAACAGGTCTACCGTGGCGTTCGGTTGGAGTACCACCAGCACAACGTGTTAGAGGTCAGGAGAAGCCATGGCCACGGCCGAGGGTTACCTGCGACGGCTCACCCGTCGGTTGACCGAAGACCCTGAGCAGCTCGACGTCGAGGAACTCAGCGACGACGTGGAGAGCACCGGGGCGCAGAAGGCGATCGACTGCCAGCGCGGTCAAGAGGTGACCATGATCGGGACGCTGCGCAGCGTCGAATGCAACGGCAAGGGATGCTCCGGCGGGGTGAAGGCCGAATTGTTCGACGGCACCGACTCGGTGGTGCTCGTCTGGCTGGGCCAGCGCCGCATCCCCGGTATCGAGCAGGGTCGCACCCTGAAGGTGCACGGCCGGGTCGGGAAGCTCGACAACGGCGCCAAGGCGATCTACAACCCCCACTACGAGATCCAGAAGTGAGCGCACCCGGCGACGAACCGGGCACCGAGGTCACACCAGAGAGCACACCGGCGCGCGGCGCTGCCGTCCTGGAGCAGATGGGCGGCATCAGCGGCCTGATCTACTCGTCGCTGCCAGTCCTGGTGTTCGTCCCGGTGTCGACGGCCTTCGGGCTCCTGCCCGCCATCGGCGCTGCGCTTGGAGTCGCGACACTGATCCTCATCTGGCGGCTGATCCGCAAGGACTCCGTGCAGCCGGCGATCTCCGGCTTCTTCGGCGTCGGTATCAGTGCGCTGATCGCCTATCTGGTGGGCGCGTCCAAAGGTTATTTCTTGCTGGGCATCTGGACCTCACTGCTATGGGCTGTGGTGTTCGCCGTCTCCGTGGTGATCCGTCGGCCCATCGTCGGCTACATCTGGGGTTGGGTGCAGACGCAGGATCGCGGTTGGCGCGACGTGCGGCGCGCGGTGTACGCGTTCGACGTGGCCACCCTGGTCTGGGTGGCGGTGTTCGCGGCTCGCTTCCTCGTGCAGCAGCACCTCTACGACGAAGATCAGACCGGCTGGCTGGGAGTGGCGCGGATCGCGATGGGATGGCCGCTGACCGCGATCGCCGCCCTGGTCACCTACGGAGCGATCCGTGCGGCTCGCCGTGCGGTGCGGGGGCCGGAGCCGGCCGACAGCGGCGACAGCGGCGACAGCGCTGACAGCGTGGCCGAGCAGCGCTGAGCGCGCTCAGCGCTGCTGGGGGCGCAGGAGCAGTTCGCGCAGCTCGTCCTCGACCTCGGCCACGGCCACGAACAGCAGCTCGTCGCCGCCTTCGAGGGGTTCGTCCCGTTCCGGCACGATCACCCGCGGGCCGCGCAGGATCGTGACCAGCGTCGCGTCGCGTGGCAACTCCAGGCGCTTGACCGGCTTGCCGCCCCACGGTGTGTCGTCGGGCAGCGTGATCTCCACCAGGTTCGCCTGACCCTTGCGGAACTCCATCAGCCGCACCAGGTCACCCACCGAGACGGCTTCCTCGACCAGTGAGGCCAGCATGCGCGGAGTCGACACCGCGACGTCGACGCCCCAGGATTCGTCGAACAGCCACTCGTTGCGCGGATCGTTGACGCGGGCCACCACCCGGGGCACCGCGAACTCGGTCTTCGACAGAAGGCTCAGCACCACGTTCGCCTTGTCGTCGCCCGTCGCGGCGATCACCACGTCGAACTCCTCGAGCTTGACGGCCTCCAGCAGGCTCAGCTCGCAGGCGTCACCGAGCCGCCAGTGCGCGGCCGGAATGGCCTCCACGTCGATGTGATCGGAGTCCCGCTCGAGCAGGGTGACGTCGTGGGACTCCACCAGCTCGCGGGCGATGGACCGGCCGACCGCGCCCGCCCCGGCAATCGCTACTTTCACGAGTCGGCCTCCTCGCTCGGCGGCAGCGCCGCGATGGCCAGCGCCTCGGCGATGTGGCCGGAGATCGCCGCCAGGTACACCTGATCGCCCGCCTGGATCACCGTCTTGGGATCGGGCAGCAGGCCCGCCCCGAAGCGGATGATGAACGCGACCCGGCCCGACGTCGCGGCCTCCAGATCGGTCAGGCGTCGTCCTGCCCAGCTCTCGTGCAGCGCGAGTTCGGTGACGCCGACGTTGCCGCTGGGGTCGCGCCACTTCGTGGTCTCGGTCTCGCGGATCAGGACGTTGAGCAGCCGGTCGGTGGTCCACGGCACGGTCGCCACGGTCGGGATGCCCAACCGTTCGTAGACCGCGGCGCGCTTGGCGTCGTAGATGCGGGCCACCACCCGTTGCACGCCGAAGGTCTCGCGGGCGACACGCGCGGAGATGATGTTCGAGTTGTCGCCGGAGGACACCGCCGCGAATGCCGCAGCGTCCTCGATGCCCGCCCGGATCAGCACGTCACGGTCGAAGCCCATCCCCAGCACGCGTTGGCCCGGGAACGAGGAAGACAACCGGTGGAAAGCCGTGCCATCACGGTCGATGACGGAGACGTCGTGGCCGATCCTGGCCAGACTGTCGGACAGTGACGCGCCGACGCGGCCACATCCCATCACCACTACACGCACTGCGGGTCCTTTCCGGCGGGGCCGAATGTGGCGGTTTCGAGGGCTGTTACCACCCGCGCACTGAGGAACGCTACCGCTTTGCAACGCCTCGCGACCGTCGGGCTTTAGTCTTGGCACTCGTGTCCAAGCTTTCGACGGCCGCCCGACGGCTCGTACTGGGCCGGCCGTTCCGCAGTGACAAGCTCGCGCACACGCTGCTGCCGAAACGGATCGCGCTCCCGGTGTTCGCCTCTGACGCGCTGTCCTCGGTCGCCTACGCCCCCGAAGAGATCTTCCTGGTGCTCTCGGTCGCCGGGCTGTCGGCCTACTCGATGGCGCCCTGGATCGGTCTGGTGGTCGCGGCGGTCATGCTGATCGTGATCGCCAGCTATCGGCAGAACGTGCACGCCTATCCGTCGGGCGGTGGCGACTACGAGGTGGTGACCACCAACCTCGGGCCCACTGCGGGTCTGACGGTCGCCAGCGCACTGCTGGTCGACTACGTGCTCACCGTCGCGGTGTCGATGTCGTCGGCGATGTCGAACATCGGGTCGGCGATACCGTTCGTCGATCAGCACAAGGTGTGGTTCGCGGTCATCGCGATCCTGGTGCTGGCCTCGCTGAATCTGCGCGGTATCCGAGAATCGGGCACGGCGTTCGCGATCCCGACCTACGCCTTCATGATCGGTATGTACGTGATGCTGGGCTGGGGCTTCTTCCAGATCTATGTGTTGGGCCATCACTTACGTGCCGAGTCGGCGGGTTTCGAGATGCACTCCGAGCACGGCGATGTCCTGGGGTTCGCGCTGGTGTTCCTGATCGCGCGGGCCTTCTCCTCGGGCAGCGCGGCGCTGACCGGTGTCGAGGCGATCAGCAACGGTGTGCCGGCGTTCCAGAAACCCAAGTCCCGCAACGCCGCGACCACGCTGCTGCTGCTCGGCGTCATCGCGATCACCCTGTTCATCGGCATCATCATGCTGGCGCGCGCCACGGGTGCGCAGATCGCCGAGCGCCCACTGGAACAGCTCGGCGGGGCGCCGCCGGACTACCAGCAGAAGACGCTGATCGCCCAGTTGGCCGACGCCGTCTTCCACGACTTCCCGATCGGCCTCTACCTGATCGCGGGCGTGACCGCGCTGATCCTGGTGCTGGCCGCGAACACCGCCTTCAACGGGTTCCCGGTGCTGGGGTCCATCCTGGCCCAGGACCGATTCCTGCCGCGGCAGCTGCACACCCGCGGTGACCGGTTGGCGTTCTCCAACGGCATCCTGTTCCTGGCATTCGGCGCGATCGCGTTCATCGTGGCGTTCCAGGCGCAGGTGACCGCTCTGATCCAGCTGTACATCGTCGGGGTGTTCGTGTCGTTCACCCTCAGCCAGATCGGCATGGTGCGGCACTGGACACGGCTGCTGCGCACCGAGACCGACTCGTCCGCGCGGGCCCGGATGATGCGCTCACGCATCATCAACACGATCGGTTTCCTGTGCACCGGAACGGTGCTAATCATCGTCGTGCTCACCAAATTCCTGGTCGGAGCGTGGATCGCGATCCTCGCGATGGCTGCGCTGTTCTTCATCATGAAGCTGATCCACAAGCACTACGCCTCGGTGAGCCGTGAACTCGAGGCCAGAGCCGCCGAGATGGAGGACATCGTGCTGCCCAGCCGCAACCACGCCGTGGTGCTGGTGTCCAACGTGCACATGCCGACGTTGCGCGCGCTGGCCTACGCGCGTGCCACCCGTCCCGACATGCTGGAAGCGATCACCGTCAGCGTCGACGACGCGGAGACCCGCGAACTCGTGCACAAGTGGGAGTCCAGCGACATCAGTGTGCCGCTGAAGGTGATCGCCTCGCCCTACCGCGAGATCACCCGGCCCGTCCTCGATTACGTCAAGCGAGTCAGCCGGGAGTCGCCGCGCACGGTGGTGACCGTGTTCATCCCCGAGTACGTGGTCGGTCACTGGTGGGAGCAGGTGCTGCACAACCAGAGCGCTCTGCGGCTCAAGGGCAGGCTGCTGTTCGAGCCCAACGTGATGGTGACGTCGGTGCCGTGGCAGCTGTCGTCGTCGGAACGGCTGAAAAAGCTTGCGCCGCAGTCGGCTCCGGGCGACGCGCGCAAGGGATTCCTCGATTGAGCGCAGACTCGCCGGCAGAGTTGATCCTGACCACGGGTCGCCCCGCCAACGGTGGCAGTGTCGTCGCCCGCCACGACGGCCGGGTGGTGTTCGTGCGCCACGCGCTGCCCGGAGAGACGGTGCGGGCGCGTCTGGTCGGCGCGTCGTCGACGCGGGAGAAGTTCTGGAACGCCGAGGCGGTGGAGGTGATCGAGCCGTCGCCGGATCGCGTCGACTCCTGGTGCCCCATCGCGGGTGTGGGCGGATCGGGATGCTGCGATCTGGCATTCGTCGAGCCTGCGGCTGCGCGTCGTCTCAAGGGTGCCGTCGTCGCCAATCAGCTTGCGCGGCTGGGCAATTATCACTGGTGTGCTGAGGACGAGGCGGCTGCGGAGGCGGTCGGGGACGCCGGTCACACCGGCTGGCGCACTCGGGTGCGCCTCGCTGTGTCGGACGACGGGCGGGCCGGGTTCCACCGGTACCACAGCGCCGATCTCGTGCACCGACTCGACTGTGCGCAGGTGCCCGACACGCTGCTGTCCGGCGTGGCGGAGCAGCGGTGGCCTCCCGGTGCCGCGGTGCACGTCGCCGTCGACGACGACGGGCGCCGACACGTCGTCGTGGCGGTCAAAGGCCAGAAAACCCAAGTGCGAGAAGGTGATTACGAAGGAGTCCAGCGGGTTGCCGGGCGGACATGGCGCGTGCCGGTGACCGCCTTCTGGCAGGCGCACCGGGACGCGCCGGCGCTCTACAGCGCGTTGGTGGCCGAATGGGCGCAACTCGAGCCGGGAATGACCGCGTGGGATCTCTACGGCGGTGCGGGGGTGTTCGCGGCAGCGTTGGCGGACGCGGTGGGGGAGAGCGGTCGCGTGCTCACCGTCGACACATCGCGTGGAGCGGCGCGCGCCGCGCGTGCCGCACTCGGCGACCTCGACACCGTCAGAGTGGTCACGGATTCGGTGCGCCGTGCGCTGGCCGGGCAGTCCGTCCCCGCCGACGTCGCCGTACTGGACCCGCCGCGGACCGGGGCGGGGCGCGACGTGATCGCCGCGCTGGCCGCAGCCGAGGTGCCCCGGATCATCCACATCGGCTGTGAGGCAGCTTCTTTCGCGCGCGACGTCGGCCTCTATCGAGAGGGTGGCTACCAGGTCGAGAACCTGCGGGTGTTCGATTCGTTCCCCCTCACCCATCACGTCGAGTGTGTGGCGGTGCTCACCCGGGGGTAGGGTTACCCGCAGGTGTGCCGGGAAGTCTGGTCGGCGTGGATTCGACGACCAAGGAGGCAATTCATGGCCGGTGACACCCCTGTGCCTTTGCGGCGGCGACTGTTCAGCCGCGGCTCCTGGGCGGAGACCAGTCGCGTCAGTGAGATCCTTCGCAAGGAAACCGTCGGCGGCGTCATCCTTTTGGTGGCGGCCGCCGCCGCGCTCGTCTGGGCGAATTCGCCGTGGTCGGCCAGCTATTTCGCGTTGCGGGATCTCGAGGTCGGCTCCGACGTGCTGGGCCTGCACCTGAATCTGACGCTGGGGGTGTGGGCGGCCGACGGGCTGCTGGCGATCTTCTTCTTCGTCGTCGGTCTGGAGCTCAAGCGAGAGTTCGTCGCCGGCGACTTGCGTGACCCGAGCCGTGCCGCGCTGCCCATCGCCGCCGCGGTCGGAGGCATGGCGGTGCCCGCGCTGATCTTCGTCGCGATCAACGCCGGCACCGGTGACGGGGCCCTGCGCGGCTGGGCGATTCCGACGGCGACCGACATCGCGTTCGCGGTGGCCGTGCTGGCGGTCATCGCCACCCACTTGCCCTCGGCGCTGCGCACCTTCTTGCTGACGTTGGCGGTCGTCGACGACCTGCTGGCCATCACCGTCATCGCGGTCTTCTACTCCGAGAAGATCAACCTGGTCGCATTGGCGGCCACGCTGATACCGCTCGGGCTGTTCGCGCTGTGCGTGCAGCGTCGGATCCGCTCCTGGTGGTTGCTGATTCCCCTGGCCGTCATCACCTGGGTGCTGATGCACGAGTCGGGCGTACACGCCACCGTCGCCGGCGTACTGCTGGGGTTCATGGTGCCCGTGCTGCGTAGCGAGGCCGCCGGGGGACCCGACGCCGGGCCGGGGCTCGCCGAACACTTCGAACACCGGCTGCGGCCGATCTCGGCGGGATTCGCGATCCCGGTGTTCGCGTTCTTCGCCGCCGGGGTCGGAATAGGCGGGCTGGACGGTCTCGGCCGGGCGCTGACCGACCCGATCACGCTGGGCATCATCGCCGGTCTGGTTCTGGGCAAGCCGCTGGGCATCGTGCTCACCACCCGAGTGCTGTCGACGGTGACCCGGGCGAAACTCGATCCGTCGCTGCGGTGGATCGACGTGTTCGGCATGTCGCTGCTGGCGGGCATCGGGTTCACGGTGTCTCTGCTGATCGGTGATCTTGCGTTCGGCATGGGCTCCGAGCGTGACGAATTCGTGAAGATCGGAGTGTTGTCTGGATCACTGTTGGCGGCCTGCTTGGCTGCGGTGGTCCTGCTGACCAGGAACGCCACCTACCGGCGCATATGCGAGGAGGAAACGGTGGACGAGGACCGCGACGGTGTGCCCGATGTGTACCAGCGTCGCAACGACTGATCTGGGCTCCGGTGCGTAGACTGGCCGAATGCTTGAACAGATCCGCGGTCCCGCTGATCTTCAGCACCTGTCGCAGGCACAGGTGGATGCGCTGGCCAAGGAGATCCGCCACTTCCTGATCCACAAGGTCGCCGCGACCGGCGGCCACCTGGGACCCAATCTCGGTGTCGTGGAGCTGACGTTGGCGCTGCACCGCGTCTTCGACTCGCCCCACGACCCGATCCTGTTCGACACCGGGCATCAGGCCTACGTGCACAAGATGCTCACGGGTCGCGCGCAGGACTTCGAGACGCTGCGCAAGAAGGACGGCCTGTCGGGCTACCCCTCTCGCGAGGAGAGCGTCCACGACTGGGTCGAATCGAGCCACGCCAGCTCGGCGCTGTCCTACGCCGACGGTCTGGCCAAGGCGTTCGAGCTGAGCGGGCATCGCAATCGCCATGTCGTCGCCGTCGTCGGAGACGGCGCGTTGACCGGCGGCATGTGCTGGGAGGCGATGAACAACATCGCGGCCTCCAAGCGTCCGGTGGTGATCGTCGTCAACGACAACGGCCGCAGCTATGCGCCGACGATCGGCGGCTTCGCCGAGCACCTGGCCCGCCTGCGCCTGCAGCCCGGCTACGAGCGGGTGCTCGAGGAAGGCCGCAAAGCGGTGCGGGGCGTGCCGATGATTGGTGAGTTCTGCTACCAGTGCATGCACAGCATCAAGGCCGGCATCAAGGACGCGTTGTCTCCGCAGGTGATGTTCACCGATCTGGGACTCAAGTACGTCGGTCCCATCGACGGTCACGACGAACACGCCGTGGAGAGCGCCCTCCGGCATGCCCGTGCGTTCAACGCGCCGGTGGTCGTGCACGTCGTCACCCGCAAGGGCATGGGGTACGCGCCCGCGGAGAACGACGAAGACGACCAGATGCACGCCTGCGGCGTCATCGACCCGGAGACGGGCCTGGCCACCACGATCCCCGGTCCCGGCTGGACGTCGACATTCTCCGACGCGCTGATCTCGCAAGCCGGGAAGCGGCGCGACGTCGTCGCGATCACCGCGGCGATGCCGGGTCCGACGGGTCTGTCAGCGTTCCGGCTGCGCTATCCCGACCGCTTCTTCGACGTGGGCATTGCCGAGCAGCATGCGATGACATCGGCCGCGGGGTTGGCGATGGGCGGCATGCATCCTGTTGTCGCGGTGTACTCCACATTCCTGAACCGGGCGTTCGACCAGGTGATGATGGACGTCGCGCTGCACAAGCTGCCGGTGACCATCGTGCTGGACCGCGCCGGCGTCACCGGTCCCGATGGGGCCAGCCACAACGGCATGTGGGACCTGTCGATCCTCGGCGTGGTCCCCGGCATGAGGGTGGCGGCGCCCCGCGACGGCGCCCGGCTGCGGGAGGAGCTGGGCGAGGCCCTCGACGTCAACGACGGACCCACCGCGATTCGCTTCCCCAAAGGCGATGTGGGACAAGACATCACGGCGCTCGAACGGCGCGACGGGGTGGACGTGCTGGCGAAGCCCGCCGACGGTCTCACCGACGACGTGCTGGTCATCGCGGTCGGCCCGTTCGCGACGATGGCGCTGGCGGTGGCCGAGCGGCTGCGCAACCAGGGCATCGGCGTCACCGTCGTCGATCCCCGGTGGGTGCTGCCGGTCCCCGCGGTGCTCACCACGTTGGCCGCTGCGCACAAGCTCGTGGTCACCCTCGAAGACAACGGGGTGCACGGCGGAGTCGGTTCGGCGGTCTCGGCCTCGTTGCGTCGGGCTGAGATCGACGTGCCGTGCCGCGACGCCGCACTACCGCAGGAGTTCTTCGCGCACGCCTCCCGCGGCGAGGTGCTGACCGAGGTCGGGCTGACCGAGCGCAACCTCGCCCGGCAGATCACCGGCTGGGTGGCGGCGCTGGGCACCCGCATCGCGGAGAAGGAAGTCAGCCAACAGCTCGACTGAGCGGTGCTCGGTCGCTAGTCGCCGGGTGCCGATTCCAGGGCGGCGGTCAGCACCGGTGCGGTGAGTTCCCGCTGCCAGCGCCGGGCGGCTGTGGTGCCTAGGAACGCCTCCACGGCGGCGGCGGTGTCGTTCGTGGCGACCCAATCCCAGCACAGCCGGCGCACGATCTCGGGCGCCAGCAGATTTTCCGGCGGCACGGAAACCTGTTGTGCCAGTTCGTTGATGGCGGCCCGCGCCGCCTCCAACCGCGCGGCGGCCTCCGGTTTGCGTCGGGCCCACCGCGACGCAGGAGGCGGGCCGCTGGCCGGTTCCTGCGACGACGGCGGCTCCGCGGTGCGGGCCCGGGCCAACGCGTCGAGCCAGACGCCGGCGCTGCGCCGCTGCCTGGACCCACCGAATATCGGCAAGGCGGTCAGCTTCTCGACGGTGTCGGGGTCCGCGGTGGCCGCGTTGACGATCGCGGCGTCGGGCAGAATCCGGCCCGGGGCGATGTCGCGCCGTCGGGCGATCTGGTCGCGGGTGAGCCACAGTTCGCGCACCGCTGCCAGGGCGCGCGGGTCACGGACCTTGTGGATTCCGGAGGTGCGCCGCCAGCGATCCCGCCGGGTCGGCGTGCTCTCGGCCGTCCGTAGATGCTCGAATTCCTCGCGCGCCCAGTCGCTTTTGCCCTGGGCGGTGAGCTGCTCGTCGATCGCGTCGCGCAGCTCGATCAACACCTCGACGTCGAGGGCGGCGTAGTTCAACCATTCGTCGGGCAGCGGCCGCTTCGACCAGTCCGCAGCGCCGTGCCCCTTGGTCAGCGCCAGGCCGAGCAGCTGCTGGACCATCGAGGCGAGGTTCACCCGGTCGAGGTTGGCCAGCCGCCCGGCGAGTTCGGTGTCGTACAGCGACGGCGGCTGCATGCCGATCTCCGCGAGGCAGGGCAGATCCTGGTCGGCGGCATGCAGGATCCACTGGTCCTCGGCCAGGACCTGCGCCAACGGGGCCAGCACCTCGACGGAGTCGCCGCCGTGGCTGACGGGATCGATCAGCACGGTGCCGGCGCCGGCTCGCCGGATCTGCACCAGATAGGCGCGGTTGGAGTAGCGGAAGCCGGACGCGCGTTCGGCGTCGACGGCGAAGGCGCCCGAACCGGATGCGAGAAGGTCTGCGGCGCGGGCGATTTCGCTGCGGCTGACCGCGACGTTCGGGACCCCCTCGCGCGGGGCCAACAGCGGCGTCGCTTCAGGGGCGTCGGGGACGCCGGAGTGGTCGGCGTCCGGCGGGGCGCCGCCGGTGTCGGGTTCGGTCATCGACGATCAGGCGCGGGTCCGCGAACCCAGGTCGGTCACCCCGGCGGGCGGCAGGCCTGCCGCGTGTTCGAGCACCTCACAGAACGCCTCGACATGCGGCCCCAGCTCCAAGGTGGTGGCGGTCCACGACGCCCGCAGCTCCAGTTGGTGCGCGCGGGGCGGGCCCGAGATGTCGCCGTAGCGCACCGACGTGGTGGCGGTGACGGTGCCGCCGAGTGCGGTGTGTTCATCGGCCCGCTCGGCGAGCGCTTCCACCAGCCAGCTCCACGCCACCTCGGGCAGTAGCGGATCCACGGCCTCGGTGGAATCCAGGTCGGCCTGGATGTAGGCCACCAGTCGCATCGTGCCGTCCCACGCGTCGGCGCCCTCGGGGTCGTGCAGCAGGATCAACCGGCCGAACGCGTCGCCGTCGGAGCGCTCCGGGACGACCGCGGCGTCGGCGTGCTTGACCTCGGCGCCGAGCGCGTAGCTGTACGGGGCGAGGCGTTGCGGCGGCCGGATCGGGCCCAGCTCGATCTCCGGCCGCACGGTGGTGGCGTTCATCGCCGCCACCGCTTCACGGAATTGAGCCGGTTCGGCGGAGGTCACGCCGATCGACGGTAGTCGATTCTCACAGGTCTGTGCTCATGGCGCGCCGATTCGGGGCGCACCGGGCATGGCAGCATGGGCAGCGATGAACACGCGCCGCGAGCTGCCCGAATCGCCCTACCTGGCTGCCGTCGCCGGCCGCAAACCCCACCGCACCCCGGTGTGGATGATGCGGCAGGCCGGTCGGTCGCTGCCCGAATACCGGGCTCTGCGGGCCAAGAACACCATGATGCAGGCCTGCTTCGACGCCGACCTGATCACCGAGATCACGCTGCAGCCGGTGCGTCGTCACGACGTCGATGCCGCAATCCTGTTCTCCGACATCGTCGTGCCGCTGCGCGCGGCCGGCGTTGCGTTGGACATCGTGCCCGATGTGGGTCCGGTGATCGACCACCCGATCCGCACCCGCGCCGACGTCGCTGCGATCACGGCGCTGGATTCCGATCAGGTGGCGCCGGTGGCGACGGCGGTGAGCCGGCTGACGCGCGAGCTCGGGCAGGTGCCGCTGATCGGCTTCGCCGGGGCTCCGTTCACTCTGGCGTCCTACCTGGTGGAGGGCGGTCCGAGCCGCAACCACGAGCACACCAAGGCGATGATGCTGGGCGAGACCGATACCTGGCACGCCCTGATGGAGTCCCTGACCGAGGTGACGATCGCGTTCCTGCGCACGCAGATCGAGGCCGGTGTGGACGCGATCCAGGTCTTCGACTCCTGGGCCGGCACCCTCTCGCTGGTCGACTACCGCAGCTACGTGCTGCCCCACAGCGCCAGGGTGTTCGCCGAGTTGGCCGGCTATGGCGTGCCGATGACGCACTTCGGCGTCGGTACGGCCGAGTTGCTCGGCGCCATGTCGGAAGCCGTCGTGGGGCACGGCGTACCGGCGGTCGTCGGGGTGGACTGGCGCACCTCGCTCACCGATGCGGCGGCACGGGTGCAGCGGGGAGCCGCGCTGCAGGGCAACCTCGACCCGGTGGTGCTGCTGGCCGGTAAGCCCGTGGTGGAGCGGGCGGTGCGTGCGGTCATCGACGACGGGCGGCGCGCGGTCGACGCCGGGGCGCTCGGGCACGTCTTCAACCTCGGTCACGGGGTGCTGCCCGCCACCGACCCCGACGTCATCACCGAGGCCGTGGCCCTGGTGCATCAGCTGTGACGACGTATTGCGTTGTCGGAGGCGGCATTTCGGGATTGGTTGCCGCATACCGACTGCGCGTGATGGCCGGTCCCGATGCGTCGATCACCCTGCTGGATCCGGCGGACCGGCTCGGTGGCGTACTGCGCACCGAACGCATCGGCGGGCAACTGATCGACGTCGGCGCAGAAGCCTTCGTCACCCGTCGCCCCGAGGTGCCGGCGCTGCTGGGCGAGCTGGGCCTGTCGGGCAAGCAGCTGACCACCACCGGGGTGCGGCCCCTGATCCACAGCGAAGGCCGGCTGCATCCGCTGCCGCAGCACACCGTCAACGGCATCCCGACGCGGCCGGCATCATTGACCGGGCTGGTCGACGACGCCACGATCCGCTGGATGCTCGACGAACCCCGCCGACCGCTGCCCTGGACACCCGGTGCCGACCCGACCGTCGCCGAACTGGTCGGCGACCGATTCGGCGAGCAGGTGGTGGTGCGGTCGATCGACCCGCTGCTGGCCGGTGTGTACGCGGGATCCGCCGCGACGATCGGGTTGCGCGCGGCCGCGCCGACGGTGGCGACGGCGCTGGATCGCGGGGCGCGCAGCCTCACCGAGGCCGTCACCACCGCGCTACCGCCGCCGCAGCCGGGATCGGTGTTCGGCGCGATCGACGGCGGTTACGCCGTGCTCATCGACGAGCTGGTGCGCCGGTCCGGCCTGACCTGGGCGCAGGTCGCGGTGCGCAGCGTCCGTCCGGCGCCCCACGGCTGGGATGTGCTCGACGACGAGGGGGCGCGCTGGCCGGCTGATGCGGTGGTGCTGGCCGTGCCCGCGCCGCGGCTGCCGGCCCTGCTCGGCGACCTGGCGCCGCGCACTGTCGCCGCCGCGCGCCGCATCGAGGTGGCCTCGGCGGCGGTGGTGGCGCTGGCGCTGCCCGGCGGCACCCCGCTTCCCGAGCAATCCGGGGTGCTGGTCGCCGGCCGCGGTCGTCTGCACACCAAGGCGGTGACGCTGTCGTCGCGCAAGTGGGGTCGGCGCGGCAGCGTCGAGATGGTTCGGCTGTCCTATGGCCGCTTCGGTGACGATCTCGCCCGGCGGGCGGGGGACGAAGAGCTGTTGATGTGGGCTGAGCAGGACCTGGCGACGCTGTTCGGCATCACGGTGACCCCGGAGGACAGCAAGGTGGTGCGCTGGCTCGACGCGATGCCACAGTACGGACCGCGCCACGCCGACCTGGTCGCCGAACTGCGGGCCGGGCTGCCGTCGGGGCTCGCAGTGGCCGGTGCCTACCTCGACGGCATCGGGGTGCCGGCCTGCGTGGCGGCCGCCACCAGGGCGGTGGCGGCGATCGTGGCTCGGTAAGGCGCCGTGGCACGATAGACGCTATGGCCAAGCTCGACTTCGACGCGATCAACTCCACCGTCCGCTACCTGATGTTCTCGGTGTATGCGGTCAAGCCCGGGGTGCTGGCCGACGGTGACGATGCGCGCGCGGCGGTCGTCGATGAAACCGAGGCGTTCCTGAAGCAGCAGCAGGACAACGGTGTCGTCGTGCGCGGGATCTACGACGTCGCCGGAATGCGGGCCGACGCCGACTTCATGATGTGGACCCACGCCGACAACGTGGAGGCGCTGCAGGCCACCTATGCCGATTTCCGTCGCACCACCACGCTGGGCCGCGCCTCGACGCCGGTGTGGAGCAATGTCGCGCTGCACCGGCCGGCGGAGTTCAACAAGAGTCACGTGCCGGCGTTCATGGCCGGCGAGGAACCGGGCGCCTACATCTGCGTGTACCCGTTCGTCCGGTCCCTGGAGTGGTACCTGCTGCCCGACGAGGAGCGCCGGCGGATGCTGGCCGAGCACGGCATGGCCGCCCGCGGCTACAAGGACGTCCGCGCCAACACGGTGCCGGCCTTCGCGCTGGGTGACTACGAGTGGCTGCTGGCCTTCGAGGCGCCGGAACTCCATCGCATCGTCGATCTGATGCGTGACCTGCGCGCCACCGACGCGCGCCGGCATGTCCGAGAGGAAACGCCGTTCTACACCGGGCCGCGCGTGTCGGTCGAGCGCCTGGTCAAGGCGTTGCCCTGATTTTGCTGGCAGGTGAATCTTTTACGCATCCACGCCCGATCCTGCAAAGAATTGACAGCCGCAACGAGCCACTTCGTAGAGTCTTTATGCCCTGGTTTGTCCGGAAAATACTGTTCCAGCAAATGACCCTTTTCCCGCTCAACGCAGTTTTGCCCGCCGCTGTCCATTGCTAGTATCCCCCCATGCCGAGAACCAGGGGGGTGGCGGCCGGCGCGCTGAGTGTCGGTGCGACCTACGGTGCCTGGCTGTGGTTCGGCTGGGGTGGTCCGACGGTCATCCGCGTCCTCGACGACGTCGGTCTCGCCGTCTTCGCCCTGATCGCCGGGTGCTGTGCCGCGTGGGCGACGTGCTCACTCCGCGGTCCCGATAGGACAGCCTGGGCGTTCATGGCGGCCGGTCTGTTCGGGTGGGCCGCCGGCGAGGCGGTGTGGTCCTACTACGACCTGGTCGTCGGTGGGGTGGCCTCGCCGTCGTTGGCGGACGCCGGCTTCCTGTTGTTCCTGGTTGGTGCCGGGCTGTGTCTGATCGTCATGCTCGCCGCGACGCCGCCCGGTACGCAGCTGCGGGTCGTGATCGACGGGGTGATCGTCGCGGCCGCGATCTTCGGTGCCGTGTGGGTGATCTGGCTGGGTGCGGTGTACGCGGCGCGGGGCAGCGACGTGCTGTCGGTGACCATGGCCCTGGTGTACCCGGTGACCGACATCGCGTTGGTCACCATCGCCGGGCTGATGTTGTCGCGGTCGTCTGCGGTGCGGCGCGGACAGATGGCACTGCTCACCGCGGGCCTGTCCGGTATCGCGTTCTCGGACGTGGCCTTCGCCTATCTGACTGCGACGGGCACCTACGACGATCAGCACCACCTGGCGGCCGGCTGGGCGACGGGCTTCCTGCTGATCGCAGCCGCGGCGGTGCGCGCGCGGCGGACCGGCTCCGAGGGGGCCGACGCACCATCGGCCCCGGTGTCAGGCTGGCTGCCGTACGTGCCGGTGCTCCTGTCGGCGGTGCTGTGCACCCCGGTGCTGATCGCCGGAATGGGGCCGGTGTTCGTCGCCGTCGCCGTCATCGTGATCGCCGTGACCATCCGACAGTTCGTGATCCTCGGAGAGAACCGCAAGCTGCGCGCCGACATCGCCGGCCGGGCCGACGCAGGCCCACCGCCGATCCTGGTCGAGCTCCGGCACGCCATCGAACACGGCGAACTGCGGGTGGTGTACCAGCCGCAGTACGACCTCTTCACCGAGGAGATCATCGGCGCCGAGGCGCTCGTCCGCTGGCCGCATCCCCGCCGCGGATTGCTCAGTCCTGACCAGTTCCTGCCGCTGGTGAACGAGACCGGCCTGATGACGTCGCTGACCACCGCGGTGCTGGATCTGGCTCTCAGGGACGCGGCGGTCTAGCACAGCAAGGGTTTCGAGATCCCCGTCGCGGTGAACGTGTTCGCCCCCGTCGTGAGCGACCCCGCGCTGAGCGCCAACATCGCCGAGGCTCTGCGCCGGCACGGGCTTGCGCCGCAGGCGCTCGCCGTGGAGATCACCGAGGACCGGTTGCTCGCCGATCTGCCGGGCACCCGGTCAGCGCTCGAACGCCTTCGCACCAGCGGCATCCAGGTCGCGCTGGACGACTTCGGCAGTGGCTATTCGGCCCTGTGGTATCTGCGCGACTTCCCGGTCGACCAGGTCAAGCTGGACCGGGAGTTCATCGCGCCGATCCTGACGCACGGACCGTCGGCGACCATCGTGCGCGCGGTCATCGAGATGACTCATGCGCTGGGGCACACGCCGGTCGCCGAGGGTGTGGAAAGCGCCGAGATCGCCGACCGGTTGCGGCAGTACGGTTGCCGGGTGGCGCAGGGGTTCTACTTCAGCCGCCCGATGCCGGCCGACGAGATGCTGGCCCTGCTCGAAGAACAGCGGCGTCAACGGGCTGACGCCCGGGCATCACTGACCTGAGGGCACCAGCCGCAGCGAGATCGAGTTGATGCAGTACCGCTGATCGGTCGGGGTCGGGTACCCCTCACCCTCGAAAACGTGCCCGAGATGGCTGTGGCAGTTCGCGCACAGCACCTCGACCCGGTGCATGCCCAGGGTGTCGTCGGAGCGCAGGATCACCGCGTCGGAATCGGCGGGGTCGAAGAACGACGGCCAGCCGCAATGGGATTCGAACTTCTCGGTGCTGCGGAACAGTTCAGCGCCGCACGCGCGGCACTGGTAGACGCCCTCGGTCTTCGTGTCGGTGTATTCACCGGTGAACGGCCGCTCGGTGCCGGCACGCCGCAGCACGGCGAACTCTTGGGGGTTCAGCCGCTCCCGCCACTGGTCGTCGGTGAGCTGCAGCTTGGGACCTGTCATGCCGCCAGGCTACTCGGCGACGCGGGTGCCGGACGGGCTGCTGGAGGTGAGCCAGGGCGGGTCGATCCCGTCGGCCAGCCTGCCGTCCCGTCGGGCGTCGAGGTAGCGGAACAGCAGCACGCAGAACACCACGATCACCATGAGCGACCAGCCGTAGGTGATCTTCAGGTACTCCAAGGCGCGCCCGGTGGACGGCAACTGCCACAGCAGCCAGCGGTCCATGGTCAGGAACCCGTAGGTGGCCAGCCACGCAACCCAGTTGCGCAGCACCGAGTTCGGCAGCACGACCGTCATCAGGAATGGGAACAGGGCGATCGAGTAGTACCCCTGGCCGAGTGAGAGCACCAACCACGAGGTGACCAGCAGGACGCCCGAGGACGTCAGCATCCAGAAGAACGGGTCCCGGGTGCGGTAGTACCGGTACAGCAGCCACAGCGCGGCAGCACCGAGGGCGGCGAAGGTGATGCGCAGCAGCAGGATCAGCCACGTCGGCAGGCCGAAATAGAGGCCGTTGCCCAGGATCGAGCTGTTGAAGTAGTCGCGGGTGGAGAAGATGTAGGGCACCGTGCGGGTGACGAAGCTCATCGGATCCGAGATCAGCGGCCAGGCAGCGAGATTGAACGCGATCGGGACAGCGGCCGCGGTGACCAGGACCCGCCACTGCCGGTTGAGTATCGGCAGTAGCAGCAGCGGGGCCAGCAGCGGTTTGACCACCAGCGTCAGCCCGATACTCACCCCCGCCCACCACTCGTGACTGCGGTTGCCGTCCAGCAGCCAGCGGAAGAACAGCACTTCGAGCAGCAGCATGACGCCGTTGATGTTGCCGAAGACCAAGGTGTTGGTGACGGATTCGGTGAAGAACATCGCGAGCAGCAGGGCCGGTGCGGCCACCGAGCTCAGCGTGTACCCGAACAGGCGCAGCAGGAAGTAGCCGGCCAGGATGATCGCCACGGTGTTGAAGAAGATGAACCAGTTGCGCGAGGCCACCTCGGGCAGATAGCCGAAGGGCGCCATGATCAGCGTGCCGCCCGGCGGGTACAGGTAGTGCGGGTCGACGTAGTCGAAGTGCTCGTTGTAGATGTCCCAGCCGAACTTGAAGTTGATGACGGCGCGGTAGACCGGCGCGAAATCGTCGGTGATGTAGCGGTTGAACACCAGCACGTAGCTGCGGTGGATCACCGACAGGATCGCCAGCGGCCACAGGACCGACCGCAGAACCGCGGCGGTGGTGGGCGGGGACGTGCGGGGCCTGAACGCTTTCACCACAAGATCACGCACGTCAGGCACCGTACCGTAGCGGCACGTACCCGGGCCGTCAGGCCGGGCAGTACGTGTCGGTGGCCGGCAGCGCGCCGCTGTCGAGGTAGCCGAGCACCGGGGGCAGCGCACACGCCGAGTAGATCGTCGCGCCGTGGCCGATGCCCTGCCACATCACCCGCCGGTTGGTCGAGCCGGCATTGATCGCGGTCGCGGCGACCGCGGCCACGCCCTCGTTGCCGACGACGGGGTCGTTCTGCACGCCCAGCAGCAGCGTCGGCGTGGTCAGCCCCTGCGGTTCCTTCGGTGCGGTGCCGCTGGGCCAGTTCAGGCACTTGACCATGTCCAGGGCCCCGACGGTGCCGAACTGCGGGTAGCGCTTGCCCCACTCGACGACGAGTTCGCGCACCCGGTCGGGCGTGGGCCGGTTCAGCGCGTCGCTGCAGGAATTGACGAACTGCCCGTCGGTCTGGCGCAACGTGTCGGCGGTGTTGATCAGGTTGTTGAGCCGATTGCTGTCGCCGCCGTTGGCGTCGGCGATCGCCTGGGCGAGTTCGCGGCCCGCGTCGACGCGATTGCCCTGCGGGAAGGCCAGCGCTGTGGAGATCGCGTCGGCCACCGCCGCCACCGACGCGCCGCCCGGCCCGTTGCCGGCCCGCGCGGCCGCCAGCAGCGTGTCGACGGCGTTCTTGGGGTCGGGCAGCGGGCAGTTGCTGGCGATGCACTGGGCGGCCCAGGCGTCCAGGGAGGCCTGCTCACCCTTGACGCGCTGCTCGGTGGCGGCCTCGGCCGAGATGCCCAGCGGCAACGGGGAATCGAGAACCAGGCGGGCCACCTTGTTGGGGTGCGAACCGGCGTAGGCGAGTGCGACCTGCGCGCCGTTGCCGACCCCGAGGAGCGCGAGCGCGGGCACGTCCCAGGTGGTGCGCAGGCGCTCGAGGTCCTCGGCGGCGTGGGCGTTGTCGTAGGCCGAGTCGCCGGGGGCGATGGTGTCGGTGCAACTGGTGGTCGCGGTCATCGTGATCGCGCCGAGGTTGGCCACGGGGTCGTCCCCGGACTGGAACTGGGCCTGCTCGAACATCTCCTGGCGGTCGAACACATCCCGGCAGTCCAGGGCGCCCGACATCCCGATACCGCGGCGGTCGACGGCGACGACGGGGTGCTTGGCCAGCACGTCGGTGCCTGCACCGGCCAGCCAGGCGGGCAGTTGCACCGACGACGGCAGATCGGAGCCGGTCGTCATCACCAGCGGACCTGCGTCCGCGGGGGTCTGGGCAGAGCGGGCCCGCACCACACCGATGCTGACCGAACCGGTGGCCCCGGCGATCGGGTCGAGGTCGGCGTCATAGCTCGCGCAGTCGAGCGTGACTCCCGCCGGCGGCTCGACCGCGGCGGCGCTGAACACCCGCGAGGTGCAGTCACGCCAGGACAGCTCGTTCTTCGGCACCTCGATCGGCGGCGGACCGGTGGGCTTGTCGCTCGTGGTCACGGCGCTCTGCGGATGCGCCCCCGAATCGGTGGCGTACCGCGGGTTGGCGGCCAACCCGGGGGAGCACGCGGTGAGCAACGACACCGTCACCGCAAGCACTGCCGGCACCGATCGACGCATGGCGACCACAGTACTGATGGCCGTCACTGGTCTGCGGCTGCGCGCGCGTAGCGCAGGAACAGGTATCCGTCGTCGTCGCGCAGAACGTGCTGCAGACGCAACCGGGCCTGATCGTCGCCGTCCCCGGCGACGATGCGCCCTGCCGCTCCGCCGACGAGCACCGGCGCCACGGTCAGACACAACTCGTCGAGCAGGCCGTCGGCGATGAGCCGGCCGAGGATTCCGGGTCCGCCCTCGGCCAGCACCCGGCCCAACCCGCGCTCGGCCAACACGGTCACCGCTCGTGCCAGCTCCAGTGATTCGGGGTCCGAGCCGGACACGTCGATCACCTCGGCCAGATCGCCCAGCGCGCGTCGTGTCTGCGGTGCGGCGGCGGCGCTGGTGAACACGATCGGCGGCACCTCGGTCTGCTGGAAGACGGCGGCATCGGGGTCGACGGAGCCGGATCGGGTCAGGACGGCGATCGGGGGGACGGCGGCCTGTCCGCGGGCCTCGCGGGCGGCGCGCTGCTCGGCGCTGGGGGACGCGCCGGAGTAGTCCTCGGCGCGCACCGTGGCGGCTCCGACGAGGACCACGTCGGCCAGTTCGCGCAGCACCGAGAACAGGGTTTTGTCCCCGTCGCCGCCGAGACCGCCGGAGGTGCCCGAGCTCGTCGCCCCGCCGTCGGCGGAGGCGATCATGTTGGCCCGCACCCAGCGCTCGCCGGGATAGGCGTACCGGGCGATCAGCTCGGTTCGGTCGATCGTGCCGACCGTGCCGAGCACTGTGAACTGCGTCCCGTCCGTGTGGTCGCCCATACGCAGAATCTCAGCACGCCGATAGGGTGCCTGCATGCACGGGTCCAGCATCACCTCCGGTGAGGTCGCGCACCTGACCGATCGACGTCCCAGCGTCACGCCGGAGCGGTTGGTCGCTCAGCTGGTTCCGCCGCCCACGTTCGCCGACGTCAGCTTCGACTCGTACCGGCCCGATCCGGCGGAGCCCTCGCAGGCGGCCGCCGTGCAGGAGTGCCGCCGTTTCTGCGAGCAGGCGGTGCAGCGTCGCGCGGGCAAGAAGAAGCTGTTCGGCAAGCGGGAGGTGCTGCCCGGCGTCGGCGTGTACCTCGACGGCGGCTTCGGGGTCGGCAAGACCCATTTGCTCGCCTCGTCGTATTACGCCGTCGAGGGGCAGAAGGCGTTCGCGACCTTCGGTGAGCTGACACAGCTGGCAGGGGTTTTCGGCTTCGTCGAGTGCATCGAGCTGCTCGCCGACTACACCCTGCTGTGCATCGACGAGTTCGAGCTCGACGACCCCGGCAACACCACGCTGATCTCCCGGCTGCTCTCCGCGCTGGTCGACAGGGGAGTGTCCGTCGCAGCGACGTCGAACACGTTGCCCGAGCAGCTCGGAGAGGGCCGGTTCGCCGCACAGGACTTCCTGCGCGAGATCAACACGCTGGCCGCGATGTTCACGACAGTGCGCATCGAGGGGCCGGACTATCGGCACCGGGATCTGCCGCCGGCGCCCGAGCCGCTCAGCGACGCGGAGGTCACCGAGCGCGCCGCGGCGGTGTCGGGTGCGACGCTCGACGACTTCGATGCGCTGTGCGCGCACCTGGCGACCATGCATCCGTCGCGGTATCTGACGTTGATCGAGGGTGTCACCGAAGTGTTCCTGACGGGCGTGCACCCGCTGGACGACCAGAACGTCGCGTTGCGGCTGGTGTCGCTGACCGACCGGCTCTACGACGCTGGGGTTCCCGTGGTCGCATCCGGCGCGAAGCTCGACACCGTGTTCAGCGAGGAGATGCTGGCCGGCGGCTTCCGCAAGAAGTACCTGCGGGCGACGTCCCGGCTGCTGGCGCTGACCGCAGCCGGTCAGACGGGGCGCACCATCACGTAGTCCTCTTCGAGGTGGGCGCCGACCCGGAACGTCTTCGTGCCGGTGACCTCGAACCCGTGTTTGCGGTAAAACCGTTGCGCCCGAACGTTTTTCTGGTTGACGCCCAGCCATGTCGACGCCGCGGCCGTACTGGCGGCATGCTGCAGCGCGGCGGACATCAGCGCTGCAGATGCGCCGGCGCCGTGGGCGTCGGGCAGTACGTACATCTTCGACAGTTCCACCGCCGGGCGAGCGGTCACCGCGGCGGCGACGTCGGGATCGTCAGGCACGCCCGCGATCAGCATCGCGTAGCCGAGTATCCGGTCGTCCTCGATCGCGGTGAACACCGTCCGGTCGGGGTCGCCGAGGTAGTCGGCGAACCGGTCAGGGGTGAGGTTCCCGGCGATGAAGGCGGCGACGTCGTCCGGAGTGCACGACGGGGGACAGGCCAGCGGGAAGGTGCGCGCTGCGACGTCGGCGAGTTCGTCCAGTCGGGTGGCGTCGGCGGGCCTGACTTCCAGACTCAGCTGACGTTCCACTGAGCGAGGCGTTCTCCGGTGATCCGGTCGAGCAGTACCACGTTGGACACCAGGTCGCGGTAGCAGTCCCACCAGACGCCGCCGGTGAACGCACGACCGACCTGGGCGTTCTGCATGCCGTACTGCAGCGCGTCGGGGGCGTCGCTGTTGCGCGGCTCGTACGCGTCACCGGTCGGGGTCACGCCGCGAAATCCGAAGGTGATGCCCATCGCATACGGCGTGGGGAGCTTCACCGGGGTGATCGTGACGTCGGCCCGGTAGACCTGGTAGCGCGGGGCGCGAGGCGGATATCCGAAGCCGGGGGGCACCGGGGAGGGGTTGATACCGAGGACCGCGACGTCGGCGACCAGGCCCTTGAACTCGACGCGCAGCGTGTCGCCCAGCCGCCCGATCGGGATGACGGCGGCGCCCGCCGGCGGCGCGAGCACGCCGCTCAGCGTGGCGATGGAGGCGAGCAGGACAACGAGCCAGCGCCGCATTGCGAATCCCCTCGTAGGCGTCCTGGCATGATCGCACACCGGCCGACGCCTTCGGCGGGGTTATGGCGTCGCGGGCACCCAGGGCCCCACGCCGCCGACCTTGTCGATGCGGATCCTGGTCAGGTAGCCGGGTGGCGCATCGGCCGGCGGGAAGCCGGCATCGGGGGCGGCCAGCGTCTCGGCGAGATCGGCGAGCAGCTCGGGGGCCCCGCCCTCGACGATGCGCGCGGTACCGGTGACCGCCAGGTAGGGCCGCATCACGGCGGTGGGGCCGCCGGGCGCGACGATGGTCACTGCGACACGTGGGTCGCGACGGACGTTGCGCACCTTTTTGTGCTCGGACAGGTGGGCGGTCACCAGTTCGTCGCCGTCGGATGTGGACTGCAGCGCGACCCACACCAGCGTCACCTGGGGACTGCCGTCGGGGTTGAGGGTCACCAGGGTGGCGTCGGCGCCACGGCCGATGAGTTCCCGCGCGGCCGAGTTGAGTTCCATGCGGTGTGATACCGCGCGGCCGCGGATTTCATTCCCTCACGGGGTCTCGAAGGCCTCCAGTGCGGCGCGCAGCTCCCGTTCGAAACGGTCGATGTCGACGCCGAGACGGTGCAGCACATCGTCGTCGTGTTCATCGCTGTAGAGCGCGAGCAGCAGGTGCTCGGTACCGATGTAGTTGTGGCCGAGCCGCAGCGCCTGCCGGAACGTCAGCTCGAGAGCTTTCCTGGCGCGGGCGTCGAAGGGGATCAGCGCGGGCACCGTGTCGGCGGGCGCGGGCAGGGTGATCGCGTTCTCGACCGCCTCGGCGTCGAGGCCCTGATCGGCGAGCAGGTGGGACGCGAGGCTGGTCGGGTCGGCGACGAGGCCGAGGACGAGGTGCGCCGGGCTGATCTCGGTGTTGCGTGCGGCATGGGCCCGGTTCTGCGCTTCGACGATCACGGCGCGGGCGCGCGGGGTGAAGCGCTGAAAGCCTGCGTTCGGGTCCATCGCCGCGGCATCGGTGGGGGACTTGGGGACGAATCGCTTCTGGACGGCCTGCTTGGTGACGCCCATGCACTTGCCGATGTCGGTCCAGCTGGCGCCGGATCGGCGTGCCTGGTCGACGAAGTGGCCGATCAGGTGGTCGGCGACCTCGCCGAGCGCCTCGGCGGCCAGCACCGCGTCGGTCAGCTGGTCGAGCGGTTGGTCGTGGACACGGGTGATGACGTCGATGAGGTCGTCGAGGCGAACGGGATGACTGATCCGTACCTCGGATGGCTGCGACATGCGTCAACCGTAGGTTGACGAATGGGGATCGTCAACCCTGGGTTGACCGGGGGTAGCCGCGCCGGACCGTGCGGTCGAGGATGCCGAGGGTGCCGCGCAGCGCCAGTTCCGACACCACCGGGAAGATCTTCGCCTCGCGCCACTGCTGGTCGATCGCCGACCAGTCGTAGAACGAGGTGACCAGCGTGTCCTGCCCGCTCGGCTCCAAGCGGTAGCCGTAGACGTGGCCGATCTGCGGGCGGATCTGGCCGAGGATCGTCCAGGCGATCAGCCGATCCTGCTCGAACTCGGTGATCTCGACGGTGACGTCATAACGGCCCATCGGAAAGTCGTTGAGGGCCTCACGGTCCATGTGCACCACGAAGGTGTCGCCGACGGCACTGACGGGTTCGCCCGTCGCGTCCTGCAGCATGCCGGTCGCGTCGATGGCGACATGGCCCGCAGGGTCGCGCAGCACGGCGAACACGGCGTCGGGAGCAGCGGCGATGGTCCGGGACACTTCGATGCGATCGGTCATGGGTCGATCGTGGCATGCAGTGGCGTGAATCACTGAAAAGTTTCGTTTCAACGGAAGTTCGGGAAACCGATTTCTACTATGCGCCCTGATGAGAAGACCAACACACATCACCCCAGGATGTTGCGCCGTGCGCTGGACTTCATCCATGACAACGCGCAGTACGACATCACCATCCGCGATATCTCCGCGGCAGCGGACGTGACACCACGGGCGATCCAGTACGCGTTTCGTGAGCACGTGGGCGTCACACCGCTCGAATATCTTCGCCGGATCCGTCTCGAGCGCGCCCACCGTGAGTTGAAGTCCGCCGATCCCACGCGTGACACCGTCACCTCGATCGCGGGGCGCTGCGGGTTCACCCACCCGGGCCGATTCAGCAGCGCCTACAAGGAGATCTTCGGTACCGAGCCGAGCCGCACTCTGCGCAGCTCTGCTAGTTGATCGGTGTGAAGCCCTCGCGGTTGTAGATGCCCGCCTGCCATCCCTGCTCGCCCATGCACACCAGCGGACGCCCATCGGGTGCCTGGGCGGCGGACTGCGGGCTGGGACACTGCGCCCCGATGTCCTGCACGCCCTTGAGGTCGTAGGTGGCCTGCCAGAAGCCGGTGTACACCGGCGGCCACTGATTCGGGATCCAGCGGCACTGCAGCGCCTCCCCGCCCGGACCGCGCCCGAAGGTGAAGCGCCCCATGTTGGTGCACGGCGCGGTCAGATGCGCGTCGTAGATCATCCCGGGGACGTCGTTGGCGTAGTGCCCCGGCTCGTCGAAATACATGGGGCCAGGATCAGCCGCGGCCACCGGTGCCGCGCTCAGTGCGGCCAGGCCGATCAGCGTCGACGCCGCGATCTCGCGAATCATGTCCCACCCTCTGGTCGCCGGTTGGTTGCTGGATCGCCAACACTAGCCGGTCGCTCCTCGGCGACGCGGTGTTTCCGGCTGCCCTGACACGATCTCGGCCCGCCACCTGAGGGGGGTTGGTGGCGGGCCGAGCGTATCGGGGATGTCGTGTCAGAAGCTGATGTCGATGACGTTAGGAGCCCAACCTGAGAGCGACCTAATAGCCAGGTAGATCTCTGCTACAAAATCGATAACGATCCGGGTGTCAGCAGCCGAGCCGGCTCAGTTCCGCCCTGGCGTTCCGTTCGACGAACAGGGGCACGAAGTCGCGAATGGGGCTGCCGGTGAATCGCGAGTACTCCTTGTGCACGACGGCGGCGACACGGTCGGGGGCGACGGACACGTGGGCATCGGCCAGGCGCTGAGCCAACTGGTCGATGATCTGCTGCTCACTCAACTCGATCACCGGCTCAGCTTCGTCTGGTGGACAGCTCTGCGTCAATCGGCTGCTGCCATTCTCAGGTGACCGTGCAGGGACAACGGCGCGCACGTGTGGTGAACATCAAAGGGCTACTTCATCTTCAGCACCCAGGCGGGCACCCAATGCGTCACCGACTGCTTGTCTCCGCCGAAGCTGACCGTGTAGGTGACCAGCCCCCACCAGCCCCCCTGTTCGCCCAGGCCCCAGCACGAGAGTCGGCCCTCGACGACGGTGTCCATCTGGAGCCCGTGGGGGTGGTAACGGCCGGCGCTGTGCGGTTCGCGCGGGAACATCGCGACCAGGTCGACCAAAACGGCACAAGGCGGGTGCACCCTGCGGAACACCGTCCGCAGGGGCTGCCCGCCATGGCCGATCTGTTGCAGACCCACCGTTCGATCATATGTTCGATGGGCCGGTGGGGAGAAGGGGCGCTCAGCCCTGGTTGTTCGCCTTCGTGATGCCGGGGGTGAAGTTCGGTCCGCACGGCATCTTGATGCCGTGCTGCGAGCACAGGGCGACGCCGCCTTGGACGCCGTCGTAGCTGGCGGCCTTGGGGTAGGTGCCCTGCTGGTCGACGCCGCTGGAGGCTTGTGAAATGGCGGCGCCGCTGAGCGAGGCGGTGAGCATGGCTGCCCCGGTGAGCAGGCCGGCGGTCGCGGCGATGAGGCGGTTCGGCATGTCGATCTCCTGGTCGAGGGTGTCAGCCGGGCAGCGGAACTCCCGGCGGGTGCCATCGATGATGTGCAGCCAACTTGCGAAGAACCACCCCGATTGCCTGACGATCCACTGATGGCCGCGGCGGGGCTTTGGGGAGTTCACAGCGGGGTGCCAGAAACCGTTGGCATGGTGCCCACGCTGCGGGGCGACGGACAGCTACGGGACGGGATGATGACGAGAACGGGCTCAGACGGTCGACCTACCCCGGGGGCAAGATCGCATTCAGACTGATGACGAGATGTGGTGCGCGATACTGGGATTGAACCAGTGACCTCTTCCGTGTCAGGGAAGCGCTCTCCCGCTGAGCTAATCGCGCCGGGAAACACCTTGGAGGTGGAGACGGGAATCGAACCCGTGTGCACGGCTTTGCAGGCCGTTGCCTCACCACTCGGCCACTCCACCGCTGGGCTTTGATGCCAGTGCACCTTCGAGCGGATGACGGGATTCGAACCCGCGACCCTCACCTTGGCAAGGTGATGCGCTACCAACTGCGCTACATCCGCGCGCTACGGCCGAGTTCGTCGTCCGTTGCGATGCACGACGATAGTCCACGCAGTTGGGCGTACACAAATCACCTACTGATCGAGGCGCTATAGGGATCGGAACAGGGCGTATCCCCAGCGCCAGAGCGTGAATCGGCGGGCGGCCCGCCGCCGGACATGCCGGCGAGGGTGCCGCTGCGGGAGCTGAACCGGTGCCGCGCTGTCTGAGAGGGCGCTGGGAGGTGCCTGGGACAGTGGAGCTCGGACCCGCGGATTCTCGGGTCTGACGACACCCGTGTTAGTCTTCTGCCCCGTCCGGATCGTCGGATTCCGGTCTCGTAGCTCAGTGGGAGAGCGTCCGCCTCACACGCGGAAGGTCGCTGGTTCGAAACCAGCCGGGACCACCATCAGGACCAGGGCAGAGTCGGGCCTTTTGAGTGCCCCGTGTCGCCGTCGATCAGCTCGCGCAGCGTCGGCCTGCTGCACCGACGTCCGGTGACGGTCGCCGACCTCGGCAACGGGCTCGCCGGGATCAGCACGAAATGCTGGCTGCCAGTCGATGACGTTGTCGCCGAGGAAGATTCACCGTTCCACCCCGGTGATGTGGTTGAGCAGACCGGGCAGGTTCGTGCCGGACGGCACCAGCGCCGTGTGCGCTGCGGTTCAGGTGTTCCGTCGACCTTCTCCGCCATCGAGGAACGCGGGCAATCGAGAAACCCACCCAGCGTCTCACGTCGCTGAGTTCTCGAGGTCCAAAGTGCTTGCGCAGCAACAGCTACTGCTTCAGCGCGCTGCCCTTCACCCACTCCGCCCACGGCAGCGTCCAGTCGCCGTTCTGATCGAGCCGCAGCGCCGGCCCGCCGGTGTTGCGCACCTCGACCACGTCCCCGGGCCGCGAGAACGCGTAGAACCACTGGGCGTTGTCGCTGTTGAGGTTCAGGCAGCCGTGGCTGGTGTCGGTGTTGCCCTGCGCCCACACCGTCGAGTTCAGCTGATGCAGATAGATGCCGTCGGAACTGATCTTGGTCGCCCACGGGATCGTCTCGCGGTAGCCCAGCCGGCTGTTGACCGGCAGCCCGAACGTGGAGGAGTCCATGATCACCGGGTTGGCCTTGTCGATCACCGTGTAGACCCCCGGCGGCGTCCAGAACGACAGCGTGTTGCCGCCGATGGTCTCCGTGCCGCCCATTCCCATCGACGTCGGCATCGTGCGCACCAGCTTGCCGTTGTCGAACACGCTCACCTGCTTGGTGGTGTCATCGGCGATCGAGACGTGCGCGTCGCCGATCACGAAGCCGACCTTCTGATCCTCGGCGCCGTAGAGGTCGTCGCCCAGTTCGTCGCCGTAGATGTTCGCCTCGACGCTGACCTTGGTTCCGGGCGCGTAGTAGCGCTGCGGGCGCCAGTGCGCGGTCTGGTCATCCACCCAGTACCAGCTGCCCTGCACGGGCGGATCGGTACGCACCCGCAGCTGCCGCTCGGCGGCCGCTTTGTCGACGCTCTCGTCGAAGTGGGCCACGATCACCATGCCGACCCCGTAGGTGCCCCCGTCCTGGATCGGCGCATAGCCGACGGTGTTGAGGTAGACCGATGTCTGCTCGCTGGGATCGACCGTGCTGAAGCTCGACGTCTGCCGGGTCGGCATGCCGCCGGGGCCGTGTCCGGTGATCGTCATCGTGTAGGTGCGGCCGTAGCCGAGTTGCACGGTGGGCTTCCACGCCTTCGCGTCCGGGGTCAGCACCCCGGGGATCTCTTTGTCCGCGTCGTTGACCATCGACACGCTCTCCAGCGTTCCGCTCACCGCCGCCACGAGCACGCGGGCGTCGGGTTTGACGTCCTCGGCACCCGCGCCGGGAGTCACGATGAGCCGCGCGGGCTCCGTCGGCGACGGGGGAGCGGGCGGGGCGAACGCGGAGGCGCTGCCTGCGGCGAGAGCCTGACACCCGTCACTGCAGCGCTGCGAGCTCGACGAGACGATGCCGAACGCGGCGACCACCGCGAGCAGCGTGGCCAGGCAGGCGATGCGGGCACGACGATCAGACCTCAAGCGTTCTCCAGTGTTTAGCGGCGAATGGCCAGGCGATCCCACGTCGGATCGATGGCCCGATCCTACTGGGCCGGTGGCGCTTTGCGCGCGGCGCGCCCCGATCGTTACCCCCTGTGCCGCGCTCTGTGATCTCGCGTGCCCGACCGGCTGGTTTGGTTACCGATCAGGGCGGGCAGTCCTGCCTCGCGCGGTAGGCTGCGGCTCATCGCAGCGGCGCGGAAAGGTGACGACAATGGCACTTGATGACGACGACATCACCACAGAATCCGGTGGCGAGGGTCCGGCTGACGGCGGCTCGAATCCCGGTGGTCACGACGGCGGCGCCGACGGCACCGCGGGTGGCGAGGGTCCGGCTGATGGCGGCTCGAACCCCGGCGGCCACGACGGCGGCGCCGACGGCACCGCGGGTGGCGAGGGTCCGGCTGATGGCGGCTCGAACCCCGGCGGCCACGACGGCGGCGCGGACGGCACCGCCTAGGACGTTTGCGTGCTGACTCGCTGCGTAGCAGTCGACACCGACGTCTTCGCGGCGCAGTACTGGGGTCGACGACCCCTTCTGAGTAGGTCCGACGCGCTACCCCGTGACTTCACCGACCTGCTGTCTCCGACGGCAGTCGACGAACTGATCACCAGTCGCGGGGTACGCGCGCCGTTCCTCCGCATGGCCAAAGAAGGCTCCCTGCTGGCACGAGAGTGCTACGTCGACGCCGCGGGATTCGGCGCCGAGATGCCCGACCAGGTCGATTCGGCCCGGGTGCTGGCGCAGCTGGCGTCCGGGGCCACCCTGGTGCTGCAGGGGCTGCACCGGCTGTGGCCGCCGATGATCGACTTCGTCCGCGACGCCGTCGACGACCTCGGGCACCCCGTCCAGGCCAACGCCTACATCACCCCACCCGGGAACCGGGGCTTTGATTCCCATTACGACGTGCACGATGTGTTCGTTCTGCAGGTCAGCGGCGCCAAGCGGTGGATCGTCCACGAGCCGGTCCACCCCGATCCGCTGCCGAGCCAGCCGTGGACCGACCACCGTGCCGCGATCGCCGCGCGCACGAACGATGCCCCGGTGATCGACACGACGCTGACCGCCGGCGATGCGCTGTACCTGCCCCGGGGCTGGCTGCACTCCGCGGTGTCGGAGGACGCCACGTCGATCCATCTCACCATCGGGGTGTCGGCGACGACGGGCATCGACGTACTCCGGGCCCTCGTCGACACCCTGGCCGACACAGCCGAGTTCCGCGCGTCGCTCCCGATGGGCGTCGACCCGTCCGATACCGCCGAGGCTGCCGCGCTGGCCACGAAGGTGCTGGCCTCGCTCGCCGCCACCGTCGGCGACCACTCCGACGCACTCAGCGACGGTGTCGCTGACCGGTTGGCCCGCCGCCACGCCGACCGGACCCGGCCGGTGGCCGTGGCCCCGCTGGCGACACTCGATGCCGCGCGCGCCGCCGAGACCACACGCGTGCGGTGGCGCCGAGGATTGTGGGCGACACTCGCCGAAGCCGACGGACGGGTTCGTCTGCGGCTACCGGACCGCACGATGTCGTTCCCGGCGTTGTGCGGGCCGGCGTTGGAGGCACTGCTGTCCGGGGCGACGTTCGACGCGTCCACGCTGCCCGGACTCGACGCCCACGACGGCACGGTGCTCGTGCGCAGATTGCTGCGCGAGGCCGTGGTCGTGGCCGCCTGATGGGCTCCGGCAAGCCGATACCGTGCAGCGATCAGGCACTGACACGCGGCGACCCGATGTACGGCACCGCCAGCGCCGGCCACGCGTGGGCCCTTCTGGAGCTCAGTGGCGGGTGGGGGCCGTCGGCGTTCCTGAACTCGCCGTCGATCATCGACCCTGTGCTCGGCCGCGCTGTCGCCCGACGCTTCGAGACCGCCGGCATGCGCGTCGCCGCGATCCGGAAGCCGGGGCGCCGAACCGCGTCCCCGCGGTGGCGCTGGTATCTGGCGTTCTCCGACGAGGGCTCCGAGGCGCTCTATCAGGGCGAGGTCGCCGATCCCAGCAGCTACCTCGATCTCGCGCTCGACGGCAGTGACGGGACCCGATGCGCCGAGCCCGTCGTCATCGTGTGCGCGCATGGCCGCCACGACCAGTGCTGCGCCGTGCGCGGCCGAGGGGCGGTGGCGGCGATCGCGGCCCGCTACCCGGACATCACCTGGGAGTGTTCACATCTCGGGGGAGACCGATTCGCGGCGACGATGTTGGTGCTGCCCGAAGGGCTCTGCTATGGCCGCGTCGACGGCACGGACGCCGCCGGTCTGATCGACAAATACTTCGCCGGCACCCTGGACAACCGGTTCCTGAGGGGCCGGACGTCGTTGCCGCACGCCGTTCAAGCCGCACAGTATTTCGCCCGCGACAGCCTCGGAGAGGACCGCATCGACGCGCTGTCGCCGCTGTCGGTCGATCACCAGGACGCCTCTATCCGGGTGGTGCTCGACGGGGCACGTGGACCGGTCGAGGTGGTGCTGATCGAGCGGCTGTCGGAACCGCTGATCTCGATGTGCCGCGCCACAGTCGCAGGTCGGGTCCGCACGTTCGCCCTCGAGTCGATCGGCACGATCAGCTCGCCGTGACCGTCCCGTGATTCGCGTAAACACGTATACACTGATCATGACGCGCCCCATCGTTTTGGTTCAGACTCAGCAGCCCGTGAGACGCAGCGCTTCAGCCTCAGCGATCGGGAGTTTGCCATGCCGTCCATTCCATCCATGCCAGATCCGGCGGAGACTCCGTCGCCCTGCATAGTCACTGATTCCTGGCATGACTCTGTCGTGGTCATCCGCTGCGTCGGTGACCTCGACATGCTCACCATCGGCGCGCTGGATCGTCAGATCGACGCGGCCCTGAAGAAGAAACCGTCGGCAATGATCGTCGACCTCGCGGCGCTGGATTTTCTGGCCTCGGTCGGGATGGGGTTGTTGGTCGATGCCCATGACAAGTGCGGTGACACAACGCAATTCATGGTCGTTGCCGACGGACCGGCCACCAGCAGGCCGATGCGGTTGATCGGCCTGGGGGAGCTGTTCGCACTGCACGCCACGCTGGAGGACGCGTTCGACGCCGTGAAGCGCTGAACAGTCACCGCGAAAGCGGCCTTCCCGCAACACATTTCTTGACAGAAGCCAGTGGCCTGCTGCCGTTTCATGGCAGCAGGCCACTGCACTGTTAGCTGGCCTTTTCCCGGATGGTCGACAGTGCGCGTGCGAGCAGCCGCGACACGTGCATCTGAGAGACCCCGATCTCGTCGGCGATCTGCGATTGGGTCTTGTTGTCGAAGAACCGCATCTTCAGTACGAGGCGGTCCCGTTCCGGCAGGCCCAGGATCAGCGGACGCACCGTGTTGATGTCGACGACCTTCTGCAGGTTCGGATCCGGCCCACCCAGCGTTTCGATCATCGTCAACCCGTCACCCTCGGAGGTGATCTCCTGCTCGGTCGAGCGGGTCGAGTATGCGTCGGCGGCGATCAGCCCCTCGATGACCTGTTCACGGTCGAGACCGAGGTATTCGGCCAGTTCGCTGGGTGACGGGGCCCGGTTGAGCTGATGCGTCAGCTCCGCCCGAGCGCTCTTGAGGCGGATGTTGAGTTCCTTGAGCCGACGCGGCACCTTCAGCGCCCACCCGTGGTCGCGGAAGTAGCGGCGCACCTCGCCCATCATCGTCGGCACCGCGAAGGCGAGGAAGTCGTCGGCCGTGTCGATGTCGAATCGGTTGACCGCGTTGAGCAAGCCGACGCGGGCCACCTGGACCAGGTCGTCGTGCGTTTCACCACGGCCGCGGAACCGGCGGGCGATGTGGTCGGCCAGCGGGAGGCATCGCTCGATGATCGCCTCACGCTGACGCTGATGGAGCGGGGAGCCCTCGTCGAGTAGGGCGAGTTCTCGGAACATGTCGGCGACGTCGGCGTAACCGCCTGAATGCTTGGTGTTACGGCCAGGGGTGATCGGCTTTTCAAGAGTAGGCATGAGAATTCACGCCCTTCCTTCATGACGGGACGCGTCCGGTGCCCGAGGACGTCGAGGAGACTCGCTGGCTTCTTCAGGCGAGCTGTGAACGGTCGGAACCGGCGTCAAGTCTTGCGGACCGCCGGCAAGCGATTGGCATACGACCAACGAGGTCACGCCGGGTTCTCGACATGCGCTTACTGCGGTAGGTATGTCACCGCGGTGCCAGTTTGCTTCCGGCTGAGACGTGCTGCGGTGACATCACACGTTTAGCACGTACGTACGACAATACGGCGTGCGAAGCCAAGTGCAAGCCGATTCGTCTGTGAATGTCTGCCACGAATCCGACAGTGCAGTTCAGGCCGCCATGCGATGCAATTCAGCCGACCGTGTCGTGTGGCGCGACGGTGAACCGCAAACCGTCCTCGGTCTCCTCGGGTTCCACCGGAGTCTCCCGTCCGCAGACCGGGCAGGTCACCGCCTGGGCAGAGGGTTGGTCATCCGGCACATACCGTCCTGTTCCTTCGCACACGCTCACGGCACGCGGATACCCGCTCAGGCGTCAGGCATGTGTGCCCGAGGTGGCCATGACGGCAATGTCGGCGGCCCCGACGGGCCTGCCGAACAGATAACCCTGACCGATGTCGCAGGAGTGGCGCCGCAGCCAGTCAGAGGTCTGCTCGTCCTCGATCCCCTCGGCGACGACGGTGATACCGAGATCGTGCGTCAGGTCGATCACCGCGCGGACCACGGCGGCGGCCCGGGCATCCGTCGTGACAGGCGCGACGAAATGGCGATCGAGCTTCACCTCGTCGATCGGGAGGTCCCGGAGATACGACAGCGACGAGTAGCCGCTGCCGAAGTCGTCGATCGCCACGCGGATGCCGTGGGCGCGCAACCGGCCCAGCACCGCGGTCACGGTCGTCATATCGCTGAGCACGACGTCCTCGGTGATCTCGACGGTCATCAGATCAGCGGCCAGCCCGCGGCACGTCAGCGCGGCATCGAACAGCTCGGGCAGATCGGTCTCGCGCAGGCACGGGGCGAAGAGGTTGATCGCGACCGGCATGCGGAGCCCCTGCTCGTGCCATCGCGCCGCGTCGTCGAGGGCCAGGTCCACCACGATCCGCGTCACTCGCTGGATGAGCCCGCGCTCCCGGACCAAGCCGATGAACGCGTCAGGCAGCAGCGTGCCCAGCCGGGGATGCGGCCACCGCAGCAGCGCCTCCACCCCGACCATCTCGCCGGTGCGGAGAGAGATCTTCGGTTGGTAGACGACGCCGAGACCGTCGTTGTCGATGGCGTTGCGCAGTTCGCCGAGCAGTTGCAGCTCGGCAGCGCCGCCAGTGCTCTGACGCCGTTCGGCGAGCTGTTCTGTGAGCTCGCCGTCGGCGGCGAGCATGTCGGCGGTGAACGTGTGCACGTCTCGCGACCGGACCCGTTTGGCCGCGTGCATGGCGATGACGGCGCGCCTCTGCACGGTGGCGGGCACCAGATCGGGCTCGGTCATCGAGGCGACCGTCACGCCGATGCTCGGCCGCAGCAGGATGTCCTGCTCGTCCACCCTGAACGGGACGTCGAATGCGGCCCTCACCTTGTGGGCGATCTCGTCGGACGCGTCGTAGGGGCCTTCGAGCAGAATCGCGAACTCATCACCGGCGATACGGGCAACGGTGTCGCCGGGCCGCACTGAGTCGGCGAGTCGCCTGCCCACGTCGATCAGCAGCCTGTCGGCGGCGTCATGGCCGAGGTTCTCGTTGACCAGGCGGAAATCGTCGAGGTCAAGAGCCAGGACGGCGACCGAGCGATCGATGCGGGCCCGCAGCATCATGGCGTGGGCCAGCCGCTCGCCGAACATCGTGGGGTTCGCCAAACCGGTCAGCGGGTCCTGCAGGGCGTGATCCACGGCGGCCGTCACCAGCCGGCGGTTCTCCCACGCCGAGACGGCTTGCCGCACACAGACGGCCACGACGATGGCAGGCACCAGAAACCGCTCCAGACCCGACATGATGACCATTGGCCCGATGGTTCCGGCCAGCAGCAGCGGGACGAAGGGAAGCCAGATCGATGCCCTCGACGGTGACGGCAGGCCGGGAGTGCGAGGGGTCGGCGCCGCGCGACTGACCACCGCCGCGGCGGCGAACAAGGCCGCGGCCCAGGCCCACGCGGCATCGATCAGATCTCCCGACTGGTAGCTCTTGTCGGCGACCATTCCGGTGTAGGCGCTGTCGGCGATCGCCATCACGGCGATGGCCGCGGCGAGCAGGCTGATCGCGACCCGCTGGCCCCCGGTGGTCCGCATCAGCGTCACCACGGCGATGGTCAGCATCACGATGTCGGCAACGGGGTACAGGAAGGCCACGACCACCGCGGCCCGGTCCTCGCGATATGCGTCGAAGACGTCGTGCAGCACCAGGACCCACGCCAGCAGAAACAGGCACAACGTCACGGTGAAGCTGTCGAGCACGATACGAACGCGGGACTGGCGCATGGGCTCGGCGACGAACTGAGTCATCGCCACGGTGGCCAGAGCAGCGAACATCAGATAGAAGCCGTCGGCGATCGAGGGGACGGGCACCTCCTGGCGCAGGATCACCTCGTAGACGAACCAGGTGGCATCGCCCAACGTCCAGGCCGACAGAGCCACCGTCATCACGGTCCACGCCCGCCGCAGGCGACCGGACGCCGACCGGGCGGCCAACCCTGCGCACACGGTCGCGTACCCCAGCAGCGCAAGATTGATCAGGTCGTCCGCGATACCCGCATCGACGCCACGGCCGCCCACAGCAAGCAGCGCCGTGAGGGCGAGCACGCCCGCCAGCGGCGCGATGACCAGCGCGATTACCCGCCGGTTGTACCGGCCCATGTCCACAACGCTCGCATAGTGCTTACTATCTCGTGCCCGACGTGCTTTGTCAGCAAATGTCGATCTCTCGGGCGGGGGATTCGACGCTAGCGCACATCGCTGGGTCCGCCGGGCGCGGTTCGCGGCGTCCGATGCGGCGCGGCGTGAAGCCCGACCTCCTGCGCTTTGACGACGAAGAAGACGTCTCGCCCGGGTTCGAGGCCGAGGTCCAGCACGGCCGCCGGGGTGACATCGGCGGCCAGCCCGAGGCTGCCGTCGGGCAGATCGGCGCCCCGGATGCGGATGGCATCACCGCGCAGCACCACATCGGCGATCGTGGTCGCAATGACGTTGCGCGGGCTGGCCCGCGGTGATTCCGTGTGGACGGCGACCGCGGCCGGGGAGAAGAGCGCTACGGCAGCGGTCCCGGGCGCCACATCGCCCGTGCCGGCGAGCTCGAGGCCCCAGGACGTGTGCAACGATCCAGGGCCGGCGATGCCGGACACCAGATTCATCCCCGCGATGCCGGCCGCGAAATCGCTGCGGGGAGCGGTCAGCACGGACCGCACCGGGCCTTGCTCGACGACGCGGCCGCCCTCGATGACCACCGCGACGTCTGCGATGGCGAGTGCGTCGAGGACGTCGTGGGTCACGATCAACGCGGTGCGCGATTCGCGACGCAGCAGATCGCGCACCGTGGCTCGCAGCGCCGCCGCCGCGCCGACGTCCAGTGCCGCGAACGGCTCGTCGAGCAGCAGCACCCGCGGCTCGGCGGCCAGCGCGCGGGCCAGCGCCACGCGTTGAGCCTGCCCGCCCGACAGTTGAGAAGGCCGGCGCTCGGCCAGGTGACCGGCATCGACGGCGTCGAGCCACTGCCGCGCACGCTCGTTGGCCGCCCGGCGGGACACGCCGCGGCACCTCGGCGCATAGGCGACGTTGGCGACGACGCTCAGATGGGGGAACAGCAGGGGCCGCTGGGCTAGCAGCGCGACCCCGCGCCGGTGGGCGGGCACGAACACCCCCGTCTGCACATCGGTGACGACCTCGTCGCCGATCTGAACCCGACCGCTGTCGGGACGTACCAGACCGGCGATGGCCTGCAAGACGGTGGATTTGCCGACCCCGTTCGGGCCGAGCACCGCCACCGCCTCGCCCTCGGCCGCGCTGACCTCGAGATCGATGCCGCGCTGCGCGAGCACGATGCGGGCGAACACACCGCTCATGGCAGGGACCCAGCCGCTCGGCGCCCAGCGGTGACCACCACGATCACCGCCGCGACCGCGATGAGCAGCAATGACAGCGCCACCGCGGCGTCGGCATCGGCCTCACGCTGCAGGTAGATCTCCAGCGGCAGTGTCCGGGTGACCCCTTGCAGCGAGCCCGCGAACGTCAGCGTCGCGCCGAACTCGCCCAGGGACCGGGCGAACGCGAGGACGGCACCCGAGATCAGGCCCGGCCACACCAGCGGCACCGTCACGGTGCGCAGCACCGTGGTGGGCCCGGCGCCCAGGGTCGCGGCCACCTGCTCGTACCCCTGTCCTGCGGTGCGCAGCGCGCCCTCCAGGCTGAGGACCAGGAACGGCAGCGACACGAACGTCTGTGCCAGCACCACCGCGGTCGTCGAGAACGCGATCCGCACTCCGAGCACCTCGAGCTGATGACCCAGCAGGCCCTGCCGGCCGAAGGTGTAGAGCAGTGCGAGCCCACCCACCACGGGCGGCAACACCAGCGGCAACAGGATCAGCGCACGCACCACTGATCGGCCGCGCAGGCGGCTGCGGGCCAGTGCGAGGGCCATCGGGGCGCCCAGCAGCACACACAGGGCTGTGCTGGCCGTCGCGGTCTTGATGCTCAACAGCAGTGCGGCCCTCGCGGATTCGGAGGTGACCAACGGAATGAAATGCGCCCAGTCCACCCGGGCGACGATCGCGAGCAGCGGGACGATCAGGAACGCCGCGCCGAGCAGAGCCGGGCAGTAGATCCACGAGGGGAGTGCGACGGGAACCGCGCCCCCGGGCCGCCGCCGCGCGGTCATGGTGCAGCGAAACCGGCGGCCGCCAGGGCCTCGCGACCGCGCGGACCGGTGACCAGATCCACGAATTGCTGTGCCGCCGTATGATGTGCGGCGCTCTTCAACACGGCTATCGGATAGGTGTTGACGGCGCGGGCCGATTCGGGGAACTCGACCGTGTCGACTTTGGCCCCGGCCGACCGCGCGTCGGTGGTGTACACCAGGCCGGCGTCGGCCTGTCCCGAGGTGACTTTGCCGAGGACATCGGTCACGGAGGATTCTTCGCTCACCGGCCGCAGCGTGACGCCGGTGCTCTGCTCCAGCCGCTGGGCGGCCGCACCGCAGGGAACCTGCGGCGCACACACCACCACCTGTTGTCCCGGGCGGGCCAGATCAGCGAAAGAGCCTATGCGCGAGGGGTTTCCAGGGGTTGTCACGATGGTCAGCCGATTGGCTGCGAAGGTGACCGGCTCGCCGGCCACCACACCCGCCGACACTGCCTTCGCCATGTTGGTGGTATCAGCGGAGGCGAACACGTCGGCTGCGGCTCCCTGAGTCAGCTGGGTCACCAGGTCGGACGAACCGGCGAAGCTGAACGTGACGGTGGTGCCGGCGTGTTCTTTCTCGAAGGCCGAGCCCAGTTCGGTGAACACGTTCTTCAGAGAGGCGGCGGCGAACACGGTGAGTCCCGTGCTCTGCGGCGGGGACGAGCATCCGGCGCTCAACGCGACCATCGCGATCAGCGTGGCCGTCACGGTTCGTCTCATCGATCGCCCGCCGTCTCGACGATCACCGTGGTGGCCTTCACCGCCGCCACGGCGACCACGCCAGGCTCGAGGCGCAGCTGGGTGACCGATTCCGTACTCATCAGAGACACCACCGTGAACGGCCCGCACTGCAGCTGGACCTCGCTCATCACCCGGTCGGAGGTCACCTTCGTGACGAGCCCGACGAAGCGGTTGCGAGCCGAGCTGGACACCCCCAGCGGATCGGGCGGCGGGTCGGCCTGACGGACGGCGAAGTCGGCCAGGTCGGCGCCGGCGATCACCTTGCGCCCGGCGTCGTCGGTCGTCGCGGCCAAGGCGCCGCTGTCGACCCACCGGCGCACCGTGTCATCGCTGACGCCGAGCAGCGTCGCCGCCTCCTTGATTCGGATCGCGGGCATAGGGTTTCTTTCGCAGATACGGACAGATTCGGTGAATTGAACCATATCTGCGGATTCACAGGGCGATCGTCACCGCAAGGGGGCTACTCGTCGTCGAGTACGGAGAACGGCTCGGTGGGGGTCTCGACCACGGCCAGCTGCGCTGCCGACTCCGAGGGCACCACCTTGCCGGCCAAGGCGCGCAGCGCCCGCTCGGTTCCGATGTCGTGGCCGGCCCGCTCGGAGAGCAGCCACCGCACCTCGAGCAGATCGCAATAGGCCTGAATCGGCGTGCCCGTCCGTCCGAGCGCGGCGTGTGCTCGATGCATCGTCGGCGTCGCCACCTCCATCGCCCAGAGCTGACCTGCGGTGCGCTCGTCGACGTCATGGCCGGCCTCTCGACACAGCTGACCCTGGTAGGCGTGCAGATCGCCCAGCAGGATGCGGGCCTGCCCTTCCCCGACGTCCAAGCCGGTGAGACGCTGCAGCTGCGTGGCGTGATAGCGGCGATCACCGACCGCGACGTGCAGACGCAACTCGTCGGCGCCCGAGGTGACCGGCTGCAGAGACACCTCGTCGACGGCGAAGCCCAGCTCGTTGAGCTTGCGGATCGTGCCCTCCACCCGGTAGCGATCGGCGAAACCGAACGTCGGCGCTGCGTGCAGCAGCTCCCACAGGCGCTCGTAGCGCTCCCGGATCGCCAGTGCTTCGGCGATGAAGCCCGACTCCAGCTCCGGTCGATCCAACCGGGCGGCGACATCGAGCAGACCCGCGGCCACGTTCTCGACCGTGATGTCGATGTCCTGAGCGCGTTGACCGTTCGACAGGCTCGGATGGACTTCGCTGGTCTCGGCGTCGACCAGGAAAGCCTGCAACACCTGCCCGTCACGAGAGAACAGCGTGTTGGCCAGCGAGCAGTCACCCCAGAACACGCCGTGGCGGTGCAGTTCCACCAAGAGCGTGGCCATCGCGTCGAACAACCTGGCCCGGTGTTTCGGCGCGTCAGGGGGAAGACGCATGAACATCCGGCGGTACTGCCACGAGCCGGTGAGGTAACGGGTCAGCAGGATCGCGGTGTCGAGGTCGGGCTGGAACACCAAACCGGCGGGCCGGACGGCGTTGAGCCCCATGTCTTCGAGCGTGCGCAGTACGTCGTACTCGCGCTTGGCGATGCGTGGCGGCAGCTCCTTGAGTGCCCACAACTCACCGTCGCTCTCGACGAACCGAACCAGGTGCCGACTCGGGCCGACCGGCAGATCCCGCAGCGGCACATCCGGTGCGGCCCAGTTGCCCAGCGGTTGCTCCCAGGGCAGGGCGAGCAACCCCGGGCGCGGGGCACGCAGCCGCAACTCAGGAGCGGCCATGAGCGGGTGGACTCGTCGGCTCAGCCGGCGGACGCCGCGTGCCGGCCACTGGACTGGCTTGTCCGCGTGAGGTTCTCGCCACTCTGCGGATCGAACAGGTGCAGCCGTTCGGCGTCCAGCCACAGTGTCGCCTTGTCGCCGATGCGGACTCGGCTCAGCGGATCGAGCTCCACGCAGAGCTGGGTGCGCAGCTGCTCGCTGTCCAGGTCCTTGGCCAGTTCTGCCAGCTGATCCTTGATCTCCGGCGTCGCATCGAAGGGTACGAAAGCGTACTGCTCATTGCCCAGCCACTCGACCATGTCGACGGTGACGTCGAACGTCACGCCGCGCGAACGCTTGTCGTCGTCGACGAACTCGGCGTCCTCGAACGCCCCCGGCCGGATCCCGGCGATGTAGAGCGTGCCGTCAGTGACCGCACCGCGCCACTCATCGCGCAGTGGGATCGTCACGAACGGCAACTCGAGCTGATCGCCGCGCACCCGTGCGGGCACGAAGTTCATCGGGGGGGAACCGATGAAGCCGGCGACGAACAGGTTGACCGGCTGGTCGTAGAGCTCGCGGGGGCTGGCAACCTGTTGCAGCACACCCTTTTTCAGCACGGCGACGCGATCGCCGAGTGTCATGGCCTCGGTCTGATCGTGAGTGACGTAGACGGTCGTGACCCCGAGCTTGCGCTGAAGCCGCAGGATCTCCGTGCGCATCTGACCGCGCAACTTCGCGTCGAGGTTCGACAGCGGCTCGTCGAACAGGAAGGCGTCGGCTTCCCTGACGATGGCCCGTCCCATCGCGACGCGCTGGCGCTGCCCACCGGACAGGTTCGCCGGTTTGCGATCCAGGTGCTCGCCCAGTTCCAACGTCTTGGCTGCCTCGTCGACCCGCTTGCGGATCTCCTCGTCGGACAACTTGCCCGACAGCCGCAGGGGGAAGGCGATGTTCTCGAACACGGTCAGGTGCGGGTACAGGGCGTAGTTCTGGAACACCATCGACAGGTTGCGGTCGCGGGGTGCCTTGTCGTTGACCCGCTTGTCGCCGATCAGCATGTCGCCTGAAGAGATGTCTTCCAGGCCGACGATCATCCGCAACAGCGTGGACTTTCCGCAGCCCGAGGGGCCGACCAGGATCATGAACTCGCCGTCGGCGATGTCGAGGCTGACGTCGTTGACGGCCGGGTATCCGTCGCCGTACTTCTTGACGATATTGCGCATCGTGATTGCTGCCATGGGGTTATCCCTTCACTGCTCCGGAAGTCAGGCCGGCGACGATGCGCCGCTGGAAGATGAGAACGAGGATGACGACGGGGATCGTCACGATCACCGACGCGGCCATGATGTAGGGGACCGGCGACTCGAAATACGAGGCGCCCTGGAAGAACGCCAGCGCCGCAGGCACCGTGCGTGCGCTGTCCGTCGACGTCAGCGAGATCGCGAACAGGAAGTCGTTCCAGCAGAAGAAGAACGTCAGGATCGCGGTGGTGAACACGCCCGGCGCGGCCAGCGGCACGATCACCTTGCGGAACGCCTGCCACTGCGTGGCCCCGTCTACCTGCGCGGCATGCTCCATCTCCCAGGGGATCTGCCGGAAGAACGCCGACATCGTCCAGATGGACAGAGGCAGTGCGAACGTCAGGTAGGGGATGATCAGGCCCAGCCACGTGTCGTAGATGCCCAGCCCGCGCCACATGTCGAACAGCGGGCCGACGAGAGCGGCCTGCGGGAACATCGCGATGCCCAGCGCCAGGGAGAGCAGAAGCTTCTTACCCGGGAACTCCAGGCGCGCAATGGCATACGCGGCGAACATCGCGATAATCACTGAGATGACGGTCGCGATGATCGCGATGCCGATCGAGTTGATCAGCGCCCGCGTGAACAGCTCGTTGCTGAAGATCTGCGCGAAGTTGTCCAGCGTGAAAGAGCTCGGAAGGAACGACGGGTTGCCCGAGACGATGTCCGACGGCGGTTTGAACGCCAGGCTGATCATCCACAGCATCGGCACGAAGCTGTAGATCACGATGACGATGCCGGCGATCGTCCACCACTTGGTGTTCTTGGTCACTGGTCACCCCTGACTTGCGACAGGTCGGTCTTGAAGACCTTGATGAAGATCCACGCGATCGCCACGACCGACAGGAACAGCAGCACCGACACCGCCGATCCCATCCCGAGATTCACCAACGTCACGTTCTGTCGGTAAGCCAGGAAGGAGATCGTCTCGGTGTTGTTGGCGCCCGCGGTCATCACGTACGGGTTGTCGAAGATGCGCCACGCGTCGAGGGTGCGGAACAGCAACGCGACCATGATCGCGGCCTTCATGTTGGGCAGCGTCACCTTCCACAGACGCTGCCAGGCGGTGGCGCCGTCGACCTTCGCGGCTTCCTGCATGTCCTCGGGCACCTGCACCAGTCCGGCGAGAAGCAGCAGCGAGATGAACGGTGTGGTCTTCCAGATCTCCGACAGGCAGATGACGAAGATTGCCGACCAGCGGTCGCCGAACCAGTCGAAATCGGTGAGATTCAGCCACTGGTTGACGAAGCCGGAGTCGATGGCGAACGCGTAGCGCCAGATGAACGCCGAGACCACGGTGACGATGCCGTAGGGGATCAGGATGGCGGTGCGCAGCGGCCCGCGCCCGCGCACGATGCGCAGCATCACGAACGCGAACCAGAAGCCGAGCACCAACTCGACGGCGACGGTGACGACGGTGATCGCCAGCGTGGTGACGAAGTCGTTCCACCACACCGGGTCGGTCAGGATCACCCCGTAGTTGCGCAGGCCGACGAAACTGCGCCCCTGCGGATCGGTCAACCGGAAGTTGTACAGCGACAACACCAGCGCGTACCCGAGGGGGTAGGCGGTGACCAGCAGCATGACGATGTAGGACGGCAGCGTCAGGTAGAGGCCGAGCCGGCGTTCACCTTTGGCGCGCTCGCTGACCGAGGGTCGGCCCGGCTCTTTCTGCAGCGGCGGATCGTGAAGCGTCGTCACAGCAGGCGCCTGCCCGCCAGCACGTCAGCCATGAATTGGTCTGTCCTTTCCGGGGTGTCGCTGTTCACCGAGGCCGGCGGATGCCAGGTCTGCTGGATCGCGCCCGAGATGTCGGTGTAGAAGGGGGTCGGTGGGCGGGGGCCGCCGTCGCCGATCGATTCGCGGATGAGATCGGCGTTGGCATACTCCTCGCGGATCTTCGGGTCGTCGTACGACGCGGCGTAGGGCGACGGTTCGCTCTCGTCGAGCATGTACTGGGTCGCCTTCGGTTCGGCGTTGATGCACTCCACCAGGGCCACCGCCTGATCGGGATGCTTGGTGTAAGCGCCGATCCCGAGGTTGGCCCCACCGAGCGGCGGGGCGCTGGGCTTGTCGGCCGAGACCCGCGGGTAGCGAGCCCAACCGATGTCGTCGACGACCGACTGGGCGAGCGTGCCCTCCTCGGCGGCGCTGCGGGCAGCGGCGAGAACGTAGGGCCAGTTCACCATGAACATGCCCTGATCCGACTGGAAGTTCGCGCGGGCCTGCTCTTCCGAGGCGTTGGACAGATCCGTCGGCGCGGCGGGGGAGCGTCCGAGAGTGCCCACGATCTCGGCGGCCTTCTCGCCCGCCGGGCTGGCCAGCGACGGTTTGGCGTTGCGGCCTGCCTCGACGTCCTGCAGCAGGGCGCCGCCGCCCGAGAGCACGAGCGCGTTGATCAGCACGGTGTAGCCCTCGTACCGCTGCGCCTGGACGGCGACCTTCTTCTGTTGTCCGACAGCCGCTTTGATCATCTCGTCCCACGTGAAGGTGGGGCTGGTCGGGTCGACGCCGGCCGCGGCCGCCGCCGACTTGCGGTACCAGAGCAGCTGCGCGTTCGACTTGTACGGCGCGCCGTAGAGCTTGTCCTCCCACATCCCGGTTTTCACGGGGGCGGGCAGCATGCCGGCGGTCAGCCGCTGGGTCTCTTCGGGGCTGTACGGCCGCAGGAAGCCCGCGTTGGCGAACTCGGCGGTGAACACGACGTCCATGCTGACCAGATCGATGGAGGTGTCCCCGGCGGCGAGTCGGCGCACCATCTGTTCCCGCTGGGCAGTGGCCGTCGAGGGCAGCGACTCGATCCGCACCCGGTACGCCCCGCCCGAGGCTGCCTCGCATTCCTGCGCGCGCGCAGCCGAGCCGCCGTTGTCGGGGAGGATGTACCACGTCAGCGTCGGAGGGCCGCCGTCGCTGCCGCAGCCGGACAACAACGTGGCGGCGAGCAGAGGCGCGCTTGCCAGCGCGATTGCTCGACGTCGTCGCCCGCGGGCGAACTGAATTCGTTTCATCTCGTCCTCGTCTATGACGTCGCGGTTCCCGAGATCCTGCGCACGAGGGCCACGACCAGCACATTCGGTTCAGCGACGAGTGTGTCACAGTTCACAGGAACTCCGGCGCTGTGGTCGCATCTCGGCGCGGCATCCGTCGATCGCCGGTGGTCAAAGTGCCTCAGCTGTCGTGACGTCGTCCCGTTCACTACCGTGGACGCACGTTCGTCGAGTGCAGAAGGAGTGCCGTGGCCCCCGCCGATTCCTCGTGGTGGCAGACCGCCGTCGTGTACCAGGTCTACATCCGCAGCTTCGCCGACGGAAACGGCGACGGCGTCGGCGATGTCGCAGGCCTGCGGAGCCGTCTGTCGTACCTGGCGCAGCTGGGTGTCGACGCGATCTGGATCAACCCCTGGTATCCGTCGCCGATGGCCGACGCCGGCTATGACGTCGCCGACTATCGCGACATCGAACCGGCTTACGGCACTCTGGCAGAGGCGCAGGCACTGATCGCCGAAGCGCACGAGCTGGGAATCCGGGTGCTGCTCGACATCGTGCCCAATCACACCTCGGATCACCACGCGTGGTTCCAGGCCGCGGCGGCCGACGAACCGGGAGCGCGGCAGCGCTACCACTTCCGCTCCGGCCGCGGGCCCGACGGCTCGCTCCCTCCCAACAACTGGCAGAGCGTGTTCGGTGGCCCCGCGTGGACACAGCTCGCGGACGGCCAGTGGTATCTCCATCTGTTCGCGCCCGGGCAGCCAGACCTCAACTGGGACAACGACGAGGTGCGGGCCGAGTTCGAAGACATCCTGGCGTTCTGGTTCGACCGCGGCGTCGACGGCTTCCGCATCGACGTGGCACACGGATTGATCAAGGCGGAGGACCTGCCCGACACCGCCGACCCCGACGATGCAGCGCAGAGTCTGGTGCAATCACGCGAAGGGCATCCCGCCTGGGATCAGGACGGGGTGCACGAGATCTACCGAGGTTGGCGGACAGTGGCGCAGCGCTACGAGCCCGAGCGCATCTTCATCGCCGAGGCATGGGTGCCCAGCAACGAACGGCTGGCCCGATACCTGCGATCCGATGAGCTGCACACCGCGTTCCAGTTCGATTTCCTGCGGGCCCCGTGGCGCGCCGAGGTGCTGCGGACGGTCGTCGACGACGCGATCAGCGCGGCTGCCACGGTCGGCGCACCGCCCACGTGGGTGCTGTCCAACCATGACGTCACCCGCACCGTCACCCGGTTCTCCCGCTCGCAGCCGGGTCACCTGATCGAGACGGATTGGGAACGGGGCCGGTGGGCAGACGAGGACCCCGATCACGTGATCGGTCGGCGTCGGGCGCGCGCCGCCGCGCTCGTCCAACTCGCGCTGCCCGGCACCGCGTACGTCTACCAGGGCGAGGAATTGGCCCTCGAGGAGGTGGAGGATCTCCCCGACGAGGTGCGCCAGGACCCGACGTGGGTGCAATCCGGCTTCACCGACGTGGGCCGCGACGGGTGCCGAATTCCGTTGCCGTGGAAAGCGACTGACATCCCCTACGGCTTCACCGCTGATTCCGCCGCCGTCACGTGGCTGCCGCAGCCCGGGCACTGGGCCGAGCACAGCGTTGAGGCGCAGGACGCTGACGCCGAATCCACCCTGAATCTGTACCGTCGTGCTCTCGGTCTGCGCGCGCAGTTGTGGCGCGACGCGGGCGATCTGAAGTGGCTGTCGACGCCCAGCGGGGTCGTGGCCTTCGAACGCGGTGCCGCGCAATGCTGGGTCAACACCGGCGACTCCGAGGTGCCGCTACCTGAGTCGGCGTCGGTGATGTTGGCCTCGACGCCCGGCGTGCTGAGCGCCCTGCCGCCCGACACCGCGGTCTGGTTGCGTTCTCGCTGATCTCACCGCAACAGGTCGTCGCCGGGGTGGGCCCGCTGGTGCTCGAGCTTGGAGATGAACACCGCGGCCTGTGTCCGCCGCTCCATGCCCAGCTTGGCCAGAAGACGTGACACGTAGTTCTTGATCGTCTTCTCGGCCAGAAACATCCGCGCCGCGATCTGCCGGTTGGTCAGTCCCTCGCCGAGCAGGTCGAGCAGAACCCGCTCCTGGTCGGTCAGGCTCGACAGGGGATCGTTGGCGCGGCCGCCGCCGCGGACTGTAGCCATCAGTGCCGCGGCGGCCCGGTTGTCCAGCAGTGACCGTCCAGCACCCACGTCTTTGATGGCCCGCGCCAGCTCCATGCCTTTGATGTCCTTGACCACGTATCCGCTTGCGCCGGCGAGGATCGCGTCGAGCATGGCTTCGTCGGAGGTGTAGGAGGTCAGCATCAGGCAGCGCAGATCCGGCATGCGAGACAACAGATCTCGGCACAGCTCGATACCGTTGCCGTCGGGCAGCCGCACGTCGAGCACCGCCACGTCCGGCTGCAGCGCCGGAATCCGCGCCAGCGCCTCGGACACCGAGCCGGCCTCGCCGATCACGTCGAGCTCCTCGTCCGCGGAGAGAAGCTCGATCAGGCCACGACGGACCACCTCATGGTCGTCGACCAGGAACACTTTCACTCTGCTCACGGCGTCATCGTTCAGTGGTCGGCCCTCCGGTCACAGGGCGGTCTGAGGACCGCAGATCAGGATCGAACAGTCGGTGTCACGGAGAGCGGAGTTTCCGGCTGCTCCCACGAGTTCTGTCACACCGCCCCGGCGGGTGCGGCTGGTCACCATCAACGCCACGTCGTCCGCGTTGGCCGCCACGTAGCCGAGGCGTCGGAATCACAACTGACCGAACTGATGTCGAGTTGCGGGTACTTGCGCCGTGATTCGGCGAGCCGGCGTTCCCAGTGCGCAAGATTGTCTGGGGTGCGGGGCGACGACGCGAGGATTCGCACGGAGGCACCGCGACGGTGCGCCTCCTGTAGTCCGCGGTCGAGCAGCGCGCCTGCCGTGGCACGGTCGGGAAGCTCGACGACGACTGAGCGCTGTCGGCGCCCGTGTGTCCGGTGAGAGCGCACGATGGCGACCGGGCACTGCGCGGCGGCAGACAGTGCTGCTGCGGTCGAGCCGATCCTGCCTCGGGTGGCATGTCGCAACCCGCGTGCCCCAACGCACAGCAGTATCGCCGATCGCGACGCCCGGAGTAGGGCTTCGACGGGCCGCCCGTGCACGATGCTGACGTCGACGCGGACAGGTCGCCCGGTTGCCTCGATGGCGCTCGCAGCGTTCTTCGCGGCGGTCTGTGCGAACGTTGTTGCCGGACCGTCCGCATCGGTGGCCTCGTCGTCATCGACGACAGAGACCAGGCGCAGGGTGGCATCGCGGTGTTCGGCTTCGTCGATTGCCCACAGGGCAGCCTCCAGCGCCGCGGCGGATCCGTCGATGCCCACCACCACAGAGGGGGCCGTGTCGGTGTTCACGAAGCCTCCTCCCGCAGGTGGAGAACGTCGTGGACGTCCCGGCGTGGGGTGGGCGGTGGCGGCGATTCGAGAGCATCGATTCGTCCGATGCGGATCAGCGCCTGCGGAATCGCGTGACTGCCGGTCAGTGACGCCACGACATCGCGCCCGCTGGCGAGTTCAGTGACGTGCGTGACGATGCAGGTGGCCAACCCGGCCATCGTGGCATCGAGAAGAATTGCGGAAAGCGCTTCACCGCAACGTAATACGCTGTCCGCGGAGTCGTCGACGGAAGACACGACCAGCAGGTGTGCACGGTCCTCGGCGATCTCGGCGCGTCGCTCCGGTTGATTGGTGACCGGGAAGTTCCGTCCGATCGCCACCACCCGGTCACTCTCCGGCGCCGAGATCAGGGCAGTGGCCGGAATGCCGACGTCGGTCGCGAAAGTATCTGTCCAGCAATCCAGTTCGGAGTGGTAGTCGGTGTCGAACATGCGGATTGCGTCGGTCAGCTGGGAGAGTTCCGCCACCGTCGAGCGGTGCTGGTCTGAGATGGTGTCGAGACGCACAGCGTCGGCGTGTTCTGAGGTGTGCAATGCCTCGACCAGGTGAGCCATCCCATCGGGCGATTCCAGAAACGCCAGGCGATCGGTGCGGCGCGCCATGATCGCGTCGACGCGACGACGCTGTGCGGGGCTCACCGAGGATGCCAGGGTGAGGGCGACGCTGGCGAGGTGTCGCGAGTTCTGCGGATCGGGGAAACGAGAGACTGTGCCGATCCATCCCGATGCCGCGATCGCAACCCGGAAGTGGTCCAGAACGGCGCCGCAACTGAGCAACGCCTGGCGTCCGCTCCCGTCGGCCGCTTCTGCGCGCCGGGACGGATCGAGGTACAGGTCGACCCTGTTTCCCGTCAAGGTCCAGCGCCAGGGTTGCGTGTTGTGGAAGGAGGGTGCTCGGCAGGCCACTTGCAACGCATCGACGATCAGCTCGGACCCGATCCGCGGCGTCGCCATCGCACCTCCACTTCGTCTGCAGCCAGACTGCGCGGTCGATGAGCGCGGTGACAGGGCCAATGGTCCTCTGACGGTGTGACGTGAGCCAGATGGGCCTCAGCAACCCTGTCTGCGAGCGAAGGGATACGGCCCGTGTGGTCGCGAGTCGAGTCGTCGGTATACCGGCGCGATGTCGGGGGATCAGGCTGTCGGGAGCGACCGCGCGTGCGTAAAGCCCACGCGCACAACGATGGCAGCTGAGTTTGCGAGACGCGTTCGGCGCAGCCGTTCTGGCGATCTAGGCGGAGGGATCTGCCGCCGGACTGAGATTCATAGCGCCTTCATAGGTTGGCGTGTTGGCTCACAGGCAAAAATGAAAACCGCAGCTCAGCGCGAACTCATCGCAACGGGATTGCTTCTCCTTGGCAACGGTTGCATAACGCAGCTTTTGTCGCGTCGGTGAATTTCCAAATTGTCGGTTCAGTAAGCCCAGTAACTGATCGGAATTGCAGCACGACGCAGAAGGACTGGGAGCGCATGTCACGGACCAAGAAGGGCATCGTCGTTGTCATGATGGGCAGCGCAGGGATGTTCTTGAGCGCGCCACTGTTGACGCCGTTGGCCGCTGCGGCGCCCAATCGGGGTGGCGTGCCGTGTGTGGACATCCTCCAGCAAATCGTGAGTCGGCCCGCCGACATCCCGCAGGCATTGCAGAATGCCGCGTCGTCGTTCACTGCTGGTCCCGGTCAGCCGACTCCGCCTGTGGTCGTGCCGCCGGCGAGTTCCTCGTCGGCGGGTCTGCCCCCGACGCCGCCGCGTCCGCCGGCCTCGGTCTCCGCGTCGTCATCGGGTGTCACACCGTCCACGCCCGGAACGCCTGGTGTGCCGGCGGCTACGACGGGTGGAGGCGCGACACCTCCCGTTCCGCCCGTTCCGCCGGGCGCAGCGGTCACCCCGGCCGCGGGCGTGACGCCTCCGCTGCCGCCCGTGCCGGGCGGACCCGCCGCGACTCCGCTGGTCAACGCTGGGCCGCCGCTGCCGGGTGTGCCCGGAGCGCCGATTGTCGGCGACGCGGGGACTGTTCTCCCGCCGGCGCCGGGTGTTCCTGGTGCGCCGGTGGGCGTTCCGGTGGGTGCGGGGGCTCCGCCTCTTCCGGGTGTGCCGGGCGGACCGGTGGGTGTTCCGGTGGGTGCGGGTGCTCCGCCTCTTCCGGGTGTGCCAGGTGGACCGGTGGGTGTTCCGGTGGGTGCGGGTGCTCCGCCTCTTCCGGGTGTGCCGGGTGGACCGGTGGGTGTTCCGGTGGGTGCGGGTGCTCCGCCTCTTCCGGGTGTTCCTGGTGCGCCGGTCATCGGTGATGCGGGCACGGTGGCGCCGGCCGGACTCCCCGGTGTCGGTGCACCGGTCGAGGGCGCGGGCGGCGCGGTAGCGCCAGGTGCCGGCGGCGCCCCGGGCGCGCCTATTGCAGCTGCCGCAGGCGAAGCCGCGCCGCCGGCTCCCGGTATTCCGGGTGCGCCGGTGGTGGGGGAGTCGGGCGTGATCGCACCGCCGGCTCCGGGTGTTCCGGGTGCGCCGTTGGGTACGCCGGTCGGTGCTGGTGTACCGCCGGCTCCGGGGGTGCCGGGCGCTCCCGTTGTGGGCGAGTCGGGAGCGGTGACGCCTCCTGCGCCGGGCGTGCCTGCGGTTCCGGTGGGGTCGTCGGTTGAGGGTGCGTCGCCTCCGGTTCCGGGTGTGCCGGGATCTCCGGTGGTGGGTGAGTCCGGTGTGGTGACGCCGCCGGCTCCGGGTGTACCGGGTGCCCCGGTGGTGGGTGAGTCGGGTGTGACGACACCTCCTGCGCCGGGTATGCCCGCGACTCCGGTTGCCAGCTCGGTCGAGACCTTCTCGCCGCCTGCCCCTCCGGCGCCTGCGGTTCCGGCGGGTTCGTCGGTGGACATCGCGTCGCCTCCGGTTCCGGGTGTGCCGGGTGCTCCGGTGGTGGGTGAGTCCGGTGTGGTGACGCCGCCGGCTCCGGGTGTACCGGGTGCCCCGGTGGTGGGTGAGTCGGGTGTGACGACACCTCCTGCGCCGGGTGTGCCCGCGACTCCGGTTGCCAGCTCGGTCGAGACCTTCTCGCCGCCTGCCCCTCCGGCGCCTGCGGTTCCGGCGGGTTCGTCGGTTGAGGTTGCGACGCCTCCTGCTCCAGGTGTGCCGGGTGCTCCGGTGGTGGGTTCGACAAGTGTGGTGACGCCTCCTGCGCCGGGTGTGCCTGCGGTTCCGGCGGGTTCGTCGGTGGAGATTGCAACGCCGCCCGCCCCTCCGGCGCCTGCGGTTCCGGCGGGTTCGTCGGTGGAGGTTGCGACGCCTCCTGCGCCGGGTGTGCCTGCGGTTCCGGCGGGTTCGTCGGTGGAGGTTGCGACGCCTCCTGCGCCGGGTGTGCCTGCGGTTCCGGCGGGTTCGTCGGTGGAGGTTGCGACGCCTCCTGCGCCGGGTGTGCCTGCGGTTCCGGCGGGTTCGTCGGTGGAGATTGCAACGCCGCCCGCCCCTCCGGCGCCTGCGGTTCCGGCGGGTTCGTCGGTCGAGGTTGCGACGCCTCCGGTTCCGGGTGTGCCGGGTGCTCCGGTGGTGGGTGAGGCTGGTTTGGTGACGCCTCCGGTTCCGGGTGTGCCGGGTGCTCCGGTGGTGGGTGAGGCTGGTTTGGTGACGCCTCCGGTTCCGGGTGTGCCGGGTGCTCCGGTGGTGGGTGAGGCTGGTTTGGTGACGCCTCCGGTTCCGGGTGTGCCGGGTGCTCCGGTGGTGGGTGAGGCTGGTTTGGTGACGCCTCCGGTTCCGGGTGTGCCGGGTGCTCCGGTGGTGGGTGAGGCTGGTTTGGTGACGCCTCCGGTTCCGGGTGTGCCGGGTGCTCCGGTGGTGGGTGAGGCTGGTTTGGTGACGCCTCCGGTTCCGGGTGTGCCGGGTGCTCCGGTGGTGGGTGAGGCTGGTTTGGTGACGCCTCCGGTTCCGGGTGTGCCGGGTGCTCCGGTGGTGGGTGAGGCTGGTTTGGTGACGCCTCCGGTTCCCGGTGCCCCGGGTGCCCCGGCGGGCGGCGTAGGAGAGGCGGGCGCTCCCGGCGTTGGCGGCGCTCCAGGTGCTCCCGTTGCCGCTGCCTCAGGTACTGCCGGTCCGGGTACTCCGGGCGTCGCAGGCGCTCCGGTGTTCGGAGACGCCGGTGGGGTGACGCCGCCGGTTCCGGGTGGTCCGGGTGGTGCGGTGGCGGTTCCTGCTGGTGGGGTGACGCCGCCGGTTCCGGGTGGTCCGGGTGGTGCGGTGACGGTTCCTGCTGGTGGGGTGACGCCGCCGGTTCCGGGTGGTCCGGGTGGTGCGGTGACGGTTCCTGCTGGTGGGGTGACGCCGCCGGTTCCGGGTGGTCCGGGTGGTGCGGTGACGGTTCCTGCTGGTGGGGTGACGCCGCCGGTTCCGGGTGGTCCGGGTGGTGCGGTGACGGTTCCTGCTGGTGGGGTGACGCCGCCGGTTCCGGGTGGTCCGGGTAGTGCAGTGACGGTTCCTGCTGGTGGGGTGACGCCGCCGGTTCCGGGTGGTCCGGGTAGTGCAGTGACGGTTCCCGCCAGTGCGGCCACGCCGCCGGTTCCGCCGACTCCGCCCGCTTCTGTGGGCGTCAATGGTGGTGTTCCGTCGTCCCCGATCCCGGGTGCCCCCGGTAACTCGCTGACGGTTCGGGATCTTCTGACCCCGCCCGGGGTGCTGCGCACGGTTCAGGATGCCGCGTCGTCGGCAACCGGTGTTCTACCTCCGCCGCCGGCGCCCGCACCCGGTGCTCCTGCCGCGGTGTCGATCTCAGCGCCGCCCGTGCCGGACGGATTCACTCCGCTGCTGGCCACAGGTGTGTCCAACCTGATTTCGCCGTCTCCGCTGAATCTCCCGTCGATCCCGGGTATGCCGGTGCCGCTGCCCAACGAGATCCCGGTGCCGTCTGATCTGCTGTGCGCTGGCACGGACTGGTCGGCGTCGCAGGGAGGTGGGGTGACCCGGGCTCCCGCTGCCGATGCCGATGTCGTGCGGGCACCCGTCGTCGGCGGTGACCGCCGCGATCGCTGGGAAGGTCGCTAGATCGCTACGGCCTGGCTGAGTCGACGCTCAGCCAGGCCGGTCAGCGGGTCTTCTGCTCGTTGTCAGCCAGCGCGCCGGCAACCAGATCGGTCGCAACCTGGATCAGCGGCACATTGGAATCCTGGGACAGCTTGCGGAGCACGTCGAAGGCCTGCACGGCGTTCACGCGGTAGCGCTCCATGATCATTCCCTTGGCTTGGCCGATCATGTCGCGACTCGACAGCGCGCGCTTGAACTGATCCTCCCGGCGAGCGGAGTTCCAGGCCACCGAGGAGTGCGCGGCGAAGATCAACCCGATCGTCCGCGAGTCAGAGGAGAACACGTTGGGCTGCTCGGAGTAGACGTTGAGCGCCCCGAGGGTCTCGCCGGCGATGAAGAGCTGGAACGCCATGATCGACCGGATCGGGGTCTCGGCGAGCGCGTCCTGTCGATAATTCGGAAACCGCGTGTCGGTCTCGAGGTCGGGTACGTGCACCGTCTGCTCGTCCCAGGCCGCCGTCAGACACGGCCCCTCGTGGTAGCGCTGCTGGATCTTGTCGAGCAGAAGTGGCCAGTGCGACGTCGCCGCGGGCGTCTCGATCTGGCGGGCGTTGCGGGTGAGCGTGATGCCTGCGTACTGCGCGCCGGGAATCTCGACGGCTGCATGTTCAGCCAGTTCGGCGACCACTGTGTCCGCGTCGGCATCGGATCTGTTGTGCAGACCGCGCACCACTTCCGCCACGCGCAAATGCGTCGCGTCCACGTCAGGCTGAGCTTCCACCGCCACCGTCCAAACTCTTACGTCAATTCGGCTCACCAATCTACCGCTGACCATGGCAAATCACCTGGGCATGGTGCTGACACTTCCGTGGCGCTCAGCGGAGGGTCGTCTTACAAGGCCTTGAGGTACCGGCCGGCGATGAGTTTCTGCATGAGTGAGGTCACGGGAGCGCCCAGCCTGCTCCACCACGCCGCGGGTTGCGAGAACGCGGCGACCTCCGCGATCACCTGGTCAGTGGTGCGGTCGAAGCGCACCAGGAACAGTTCCTCGCCGCGGACCGCGTGCCCGGGCAGCGTGCCGTAGGCGAATCCGCGGCGGTCCGGCTCGTCGATGACGTAGACCACCCGGCACGGGGCGGAGACCGGTCCCAGGTGCCCGAGGACGTCGGTCCCTTCCTCGGCTGTCGGCGTTGTCGACTCGACGCGCAGCCCGGCGCCTCGCAGCATGCCGAAACGCATCCCCGCCGCGGCCGCTTGCTCGAAACGTTCACGGCCGCAACCGATGACCGACGTCCTGCGCAGGAAGCGGTAGCCCGGCGGCGGGGTACTGGCGGTTGCGCCCACGTCGGGGTAGGTCAGCGGCAGAGCCGCCAGGTCACTCAACTTCACCAGCTGAGCTTCCCATCGCGGGCGTACCGTCGGTGCGGTGACCACGACGACGCTGACCCTGGGCAACGATCTGACCGTCAACCGCCTTGCCTTCGGGGCGATGCGCCTGACAGGCAAGGGCGTGTGGGGTCCACCCGCAGATCGCGACGAATGTCTGCGCGTGCTGAGGCGAGCCGTGGAACTCGGGGTGAATTTCATCGACACCGCGAACTCGTACGGGCCCTACATCTCGGAGGAGCTGATCCGGGAAGCACTGCATCCCTACGACGGCGTCGTCATTGCCACGAAGGCGGGGTTGCTGCGCACCGGTCCCGATCAGTGGCCTGTCCTCGGGTACCCGGCCTACCTGCGACAGGAATGCGAGATGAGCCTGCGCCGCCTCGGCGTGGACACCATCGACCTGTTTCAGCTACACCGCATCGACGACAAATTTCCCGCCGAGGACCAGGTGGGCGAACTGCTGAAGCTGCAGCAGGAGGGCAAGATCCGCCACATCGGGCTGTCGGAGATCAGCGTCGAACAACTTGAGGCCGCCCAGAAGGTGGCTCCGATCGTCTCGGTGCAGAACATGTACAACCTGACGACCCGCGGCGCCGAACCCCTCGTCGACGCCTGTGAAGCTCACGGCATCGCCTTCATCCCCTGGTTCCCGCTGGCAGCCGGACCGCTGGCAGCTGCTGACGGCCCTCTTCAGCGCATCGCCGCCGAACATGGTTCGACTGCCTCGCAGTTGGCGTTGGCATGGCTGCTCAAGCGCTCGCCGATCATGCTGCCGATCCCGGGGACGTCGAAAGTGGCTCACCTCGAGGAGAACGTGGCTGCCGGAGACATCGAGCTCAGCGACGACGAGTTCGAGACGCTGAGCAAAGCCGGTGCCGCTCAGAGCTGAGACAACCAATACGGTGAGCGGATGAGCGCCACCGAGTCCGTCGACGTCCCAGCCGGGGGAGGCTTCAACCCGCCGCAGCCCACCACCAAGGGTGGCCCCGACTACGGGCGGTTCGTCGCGGCGGTACGGGACCTTCAAGACCATGCCCGCGCCGCCGACGCGCCCGATGACGTCATCACCGCTGCAGCGGACCTGATCCAGCAGGCGTCCGAACTGCTCGCACCGTTCGACGCCGACGAGTGGTCGTCGCCGTCAGGACGTCGGATGGACCTGCCCAACAGGGGAAACATCCTGAACATCCCGGTCGATCTACACGTCACCGACGACAACCGCATCGGCGGCACCGCCCGCTTCGCCCGCTATCACCTCGGCCGCAACCGCGCCGCGCACGGCGGCACCATTGCCCACCTGTTCGACTCGTTGCTCGGCTTCACCGCCGCCAAACTCGGTCGAAGCCGCGCCCAACGCACGGCCTTCCTGCACGTCGACTACCGCAAGATCGTGCCGGTCGAGAAAGTTCTGCAGGTCGATGCGGGCATCGACGACGTCATAGACCGGAAGATCTTCGTCTCCGGCCGTCTGCTGGACGGCGATCAGGTGCTCGCCGAGGCCCACTCCCTGTTCGTCAAGCTGAAGCCGGGTCAGCCGTGAGCGACGGGAAGCGGAACGCGATCTCTCGCCGCTGGGCCAGCTGGCGCGATCGCCTGCGGGAACGCCCGGTCGCCAACCTCTCGTACCGGATCGCCGTCGGCGTGGTCGGCACCGTCGTCTTCGCCGCCGGCATCGTCGCGATCCCGTATCCGGGGCCCGGCTGGGCGATCGTGTTCATCGGACTCGGCATCCTGGCCACCGAGTTCGACTGGGCGCGCCGCCTGCTCGCCTGGGTGCGTGAGCGTTACGACAAGGTGATGGACTGGTTCGCACGACAGGGCCTGTGGGTGAAGATCCTGGGTGTCGTCTTCACCGCCGCCGTCGTCGTCGTCACACTATGGCTGTTCGGGGCGCTCAACTTCGCGGCCAAACTGGTAGGTCTCGAGTGGCCCTGGTTGCAAAGCCCTATTGGTATCGGTTCCTGAGGTCCCGCACCGATAGCATGGTCGCGGTCGCCGCGCCCCGTTCGGCCGACCTCACCGCAGAACTGCACCAACGTTGGGAGAACCCCTGATGACCGCGCCCGCTCGCCCCGCACCAGCAGCCCCGATCCGGGTCGCTGCCGGGACGACCGCCGCTGCGGCGGTGCGTGATGCCGGGTTGCCGTCTCGGGGCGCACCCGACGCCATCGTGGTGGTCCGCGACGCCGACGGGCGGCTGCGTGATCTGTCCTGGATTCCCGAGGTCGACGTCGACGTCGTCCCGGTGGCGGCCGACACCGACGACGGCCGCAGCGTCATCCGGCACTCGGCGGCGCACGTACTGGCGCAGGCCGTGCAGGACATGTTCCCTGAGGCCAAGTTGGGTATCGGCCCGCCGATCACCGACGGGTTCTACTACGACTTCGACGTGGCGGAGCCCTTCACCCCCGAACACCTCGAAGCGCTCGAGAAGAAGATGCGCAAGATCGTCAAAGACGGTCAGCTCTTCGAGCGCCGCGTGTTCGAGTCCAAGGACCAGGCCCGCGCGGAGCTGGCCGGTGAGCCCTACAAGCTCGAGCTGATCGACGACAAGTCGGGTGCCGACGATCCCGAGGTGATGGAGGTCGGTGGCGACGAACTGACCGCCTACGACAACCTCAATCCCCGTACCCGCGAGCGTGTCTGGGGTGACCTGTGCCGCGGTCCGCACATTCCGACCACGCGCTACATCCCGGCGTTCAAGCTGACCCGCAGCTCTGCGGCGTACTGGCGCGGCGACCAGGCCAACGCCAGCCTTCAGCGCATCTACGGCACCGCCTGGGAGTCGCAGGAGGCACTCGACCGGCATCTCGAGCTGATCGAAGAGGCCCAGCGACGTGACCACCGCAAGCTCGGCATCGAGCTCGACCTGTTCAGCTTCCCCGACGAATTGGGTTCTGGCCTACCGGTTTTCCATCCCAAGGGTGGCATCGTGCGGCGCGAGCTGGAGGAGTATTCGCGGCGCAAGCACATCGAGGCCGGCTACGAGTTCGTCAACACCCCGCACATCACCAAGGAACAGCTCTACATCACCTCCGGTCACCTGGAGTGGTACGCCGACGGCATGTTCCCGCCGATGCACATCGACGCGGAGTTCAACGAGGACGGATCGGTCCGCAAGCCGGGTCAGGACTACTACCTCAAGCCGATGAACTGCCCGATGCACCATCTGATCTTCCGCTCGCGGGGACGGTCCTATCGGGAACTTCCGTTGCGGCTCTTCGAGTTCGGCAGCGTCTACCGATACGAGAAGTCCGGCGTGATCCACGGCCTGACCCGTGTGCGGGGGATGACGCAGGACGACGCGCACATCTATTGCACCCGTGAGGAGATGCGCGACGAGTTGGCCCGGCTGCTGCAGTTCGTGCTGGAGCTCCTCGCCGACTACGGCCTCGACGACTTCTACCTCGAGCTGTCCACCAAGGACCCCGACAAGTTCGTCGGCTCGGACGAGATCTGGGAAGAAGCCACCGAGACGCTGCGCGAGGTGGCGGAATCCTCAGGGCTGGAGCTGGTTCCCGATCCCGGCGGGGCCGCCTTCTACGGTCCGAAGATCTCGGTCCAGGTGCGTGATGCGCTGGGTCGCAGCTGGCAGATGTCGACGATTCAGCTCGACTTCAACATGCCAGACCGATTCGAGCTCGAATACACCGCCGCCGACGGGACCCGCAAGCGTCCGGTACTAATTCACCGCGCGTTGTTCGGCTCGATCGAACGCTTCTTCGGCATCTTGACCGAGCATTTCGCCGGTGCCTTCCCGGCCTGGCTGGCGCCGGCGCAGGTGGTGGGGATTCCCGTCGCCGACGGGCACGTCGACTATCTGCTCGAGGTGGCCGCGGACTTGCGGAAGCACGGCATTCGGGCCGAGGTCGACACCAGCGACGATCGGATGGCCAAGAAGATCGTCAACCACACCAACCAGCGGGTGCCGTTCATGCTGCTCGCGGGGGACCGCGATGTCGAAGCAGGCGCTGTGTCGTTCCGGTTCGGCGACCGCACGCAGATCAACGGTGTCGGACGGGACGCGGCGGTCCAGACCATTGTCGACTGGGTGAAGCGGCGCGAAAACAGCACTCCGACAGCAGATCTCGTGACCGTCGAGGCGCAAGCAGGCGAGGGGTGACGTGGACTCGGACGACACGATCGTAGACCGCGGGGTAGGCGAACCCGACCATCTGCAGCGGCTGTGGACGCCTCACCGGATGAACTACATCGTCGACGCCGTGAAGCCGGGCTCGGCGGCGTCGTCCGAACCATTCACCGACATCCCCAACATGTCCGACGAGGACGGTCTGGTGGTCGCGCGCGGCGAGCTGGTCTACGCGGTACTCAACCTCTACCCGTACAACCCCGGTCACCTGATGGTGGTGCCCTATCGGCGGGTGGCGGAACTGGAGAATCTGACCGTCGACGAGAGTGCCGAGCTGATGGCGTTCACGCAGAAGGCGATTCGGGTGATGAAGGCGGTGTCGCGGCCGCACGGCTTCAACGTCGGACTCAACCTCGGCACGTCGGCGGGAGGCTCGCTGTCGGAGCATCTGCACATGCACGTGGTGCCCCGCTGGGGTGGCGACGCGAACTTCATCACGGTCATCGGGGATTCCAAGATCATTCCGCAGCTCCTGCGCGACACGCGACAGCTGCTGGCCGGTGAGTGGGATCGCCAGCAGTGAGCGATTTCTATCTGATGACGCGGGCGGCGTACGCCAAGCTGTCGCGCCCCGCGGCCAAGGGGGCTTTGCGCCTCGGGCTCACCCCCGACAGTGTGACCATCCTCGGGACCGCCGGTTCCGTGCTCGCGGCGTTGACGCTGTTCCCGATGGGTCAGCTGTGGTGGGGCGCGTTCACCGTCTTCGTGTTCGTGCTGGCGGACATGCTCGACGGGGCTATGGCCCGGGAAAGCGGCGGGGGCAGTCGATTCGGCGCGGTACTCGACGCGACGTGTGACCGCATCAGCGACGGCGCGATCTTCTGCGGGTTGCTCTGGTGGGCGGCGTTCGGACTGCAAAGCACCGGGCTCGTCGTCGCCACCATGATCTGTCTGGTGTCCTCCCAGGTGATCTCGTACATCAAGGCCAGAGCGGAGGCCAGCGGCCTCACCGGCGACGGCGGCCTCATCGAGCGGCCCGAGCGGCTGGTGATCGTGCTCGCCGGCGCCGGTCTGTCGGGGCTGTCGTTCCTGCCGCTGCACTGGTTGCTGCCGGTGGCCATGTGGGTGCTCGCGGTGACCAGTGTGCTCACCGTCGGGCAGCGGTTGCACAGTGTGCGCGTCTCGCCCGGGGCGATGGACCCCATGACTTCCGCCGACACCGTCGAGAAGCCCGAGACCACCGACCCATGATGATCCCGTTCGGTGACCACCTCAGTGACTGGGGCTACGCAGCCGGCTGGCGGCTCGTGCGTGCCGCCCCGGAGATCGTGGCGCGCAATGCTTTTGGCGCAGGCGCCCGATACGCCGCTCGAGGTGGCGGACCTGATCAGCTGCGCAGGAACCTGGCCCGGGTCATCGGCACTGCGCCGCAGGACGTGCCCGACGACCTGATGCACGCCTCGCTGGCCTCCTACGCCCGGTATTGGCGTGAGGCGTTCCGGCTGCCGTCGATGGACCACGACGAGTTGGGGCGCCAATTGGACGTCCTCGACATCGGCATGGCGTTCGATGCGCTGAAGGAGAGGGGGCGCGGTGCCATTCTCGCGCTGCCGCACAGCGGCAACTGGGACATGGCCGGGGTGTGGCTGGCGCAGAACTTCGGCACCTTCGCCACCGTCGCCGAACGTCTGAAACCGGAATCGCTGTACAACCGCTTCCTCGCCTACCGGGAGAGCCTGGGTTTCACGGTGATTCCGTCGTCGGGCGGGGAGCGGCCACCGTTCGATGTGCTGTCGGACTGGCTCGACGACAACGGCATCGTCTGTCTGATGTCGGATCGCGACCTGAGCCGCCGCGGCGTGCAGGTGGATTTCTTCGGTGAGCCGACGCGGCTGCCCGCTGGCCCGGCGAAACTCGCGCTGACCACCGGAGCCGCGCTGTTCCCGGCGCACTGCTGGTTCGACGGCGACGGGTGGGGCACCAAGATCTACCCCGAGATCGACACCTCGTCGGGCGACGTCACCGTCATCACCCAGGCGTTGGCCGATCGATTCGCCGACAACATCGCCACCTATCCCGCCGACTGGCACATGATGCAACCGCAGTGGCTGGCCGACCTGTCCGAGGAGCGCAGGGCGAGGCTGGAGGCGGGCTGATGCGCATCGGGATGGTCTGCCCGTACAGCTTCGATGTGCCCGGCGGTGTGCAGTCCCACATCCTGCAACTCGCCGAGGTGATGCACGCGGCCGGTCATGAGGTCAGCGTGCTCGCACCGGCCTCGCCCCACGCTGACACATCGCTGCCCGACTACGTGGTTTCCGGCGGCAAGGCCGTGCCGATCCCGTACAACGGCTCGGTCGCACGGCTGCGCTTCGGGCCGGCAACCCACCGCAAGGTCAAGAAATGGCTGCAGCAGGGCGATTTCGACGTGTTGCATCTGCACGAGCCCAACGCGCCCAGCCTGTCGATGCTCGCCTTGAACATCGCCGAGGGCCCGATCGTGGCGACGTTCCACACGTCGACCACGAAGTCGCTGACGTTGTCGGTGTTCGAGCCGATCCTGCGGCCCATGCACGAGAAGATCGTCGGCCGCATCGCGGTCTCGGATCTCGCGCGCCGCTGGCAGATGGAGGCACTGGGCAGCGACGCGGTGGAGATTCCCAACGGCGTCGACGTCGCCTCGTTCGCCACCGCACCGATGCTCGAGGGTTATCCGCGCCCGGGTCGTTCGATCCTGTTCCTCGGCCGTTTCGATGAACCGCGCAAAGGCATGTCGGTGCTGATGGGTGCGCTGCCTGCGGTCGTCGAGCGGTTCGCCGACATCGAGGTTCTGGTGGTGGGGCGCGGCGACGAGGCGGAGCTGCGCGAGACGGCCGGCCCGCTGGCCGGTCACCTGCGCTTCCTGGGCCAGGTCGACGACGTGCAGAAGGCCGCGGCGATGCGCAGCGCCGATGTGTACTGCGCGCCCAACACCGGCGGCGAGAGTTTCGGCATCGTGCTGGTCGAGGCGATGGCCGCGGGCACCGCGGTGGTGGCCAGTGACCTCGACGCATTCCGGCGGGTACTCGACGACGGCCGCGGTGGCCGCTTGGTTTCCGTCGACGATCCCGACGACCTGGCTGCCGGGTTGATCGACGTGCTCTCCGACGACGCACGCCGGGCCCGCTACATCGAGTGCGCCGCCGAGCTCGTGCAGCGCTACGACTGGTCGGTGGTGGCACTGCAGATCATGCGGGTGTACGAGACGGTGGCCGGCTCCGGCGTGAAAGTGCGGGTCGCAGGGTGATCCCGTGGGTGACCGCGGTGGTGATCGCGCTTCTGGTCGCCGCCGTCGCCGTGATCGCGCTGTGGGCATATCAGACCGCCCACCGCCTCGACCGCCTGCACGTGCGCTACGACCTGTCCTGGCAGGCGCTCGACGGGGCGCTGGCGCGACGCGCAGTGGTGGCGCGGGCAGTCGCCGTCGACGCCTATGGGGTCGGGCCCGACGGCAAGCGGCTGGCCGCGCTGGCCGACGCTGCCGAGCGTGCCCCGCGGCCGGCGCGGGAGGCCGCCGAGAACGAACTCTCCGCGGCGCTGGCTCGGGTCGACCCCGCCTCGCTGCCGCGCGCCCTGGTGGCCGAGCTGGCCGACGCCGAAGCCCGAGTACTGCTGGCGCGGCGGTTCCACAACGACGCGGTCCGGGACACCCTGGCGCTTCGAGAGCGCCCCGCGGTGCGTGCGCTGCGATTGGGTGGCACCGCGGCGATGCCCGGGTATTTCGAGATCTCCGAGGGCGGGGAGGTGTCGACGCGCGAGGCCGCGCCGCCGGCACCCCGCACGTCGGCGCGGGTGCTGCTGCTCGACGACGCGGGCGCGGTGCTGCTGCTGTGCGGATCGGATCCGCAGAGCCCGACCGATCCCGCACCCCGCTGGTGGTTCACCATCGGCGGTGCCGCGCAGGCGGGGGAGTCCCTGGCGCAGGCGGCCGCGCGGGAACTCGAGGAGGAGACCGGTCTGCGGGTGAGCCCTGACGACATGATCGGGCCGGCGTGGCGCCGCGACGCGACCATCGAGTTCAACGGGGCCGTGATCCGGAGCGAGGAGATGTACTTCGTGCACCGCACCGAACGGTTCGAGCCGTCCGACGGCGGGCGGTCACGGCTGGAACGGACCTACATCCACGGTCACCGATGGTGCGATGCGACAATCATCGCTGCACTGGTTGCCGATGGTCAGGCGGTCTATCCGCGGCAGCTCGCCGATCTGCTCGACGAGGCGAACGCCCTGGCCGACCGGCCCGACACGATCGACCGGCAGCCTGTACGCCCCATCCGCTGACCTGCGGATCGAATTGATTTGCCGCCGTATCTACACTGAATCGGTAGCGATTGAAGGAGTTGACAGTGGAAACCGAAGCCTTCGGTAGTCCGGCCCGCGGCACGGCGCGCGTCAAGCGTGGCATGGCGGAGATGCTCAAGGGCGGCGTGATCATGGACGTCGTCACGCCCGAACAGGCGAGGATCGCCGAGGGCGCCGGCGCGGTCGCGGTGATGGCGCTCGAGCGCGTGCCCGCCGACATCCGCGCCCAGGGCGGGGTGTCGCGGATGAGCGACCCCGACATGATCGAGGGCATCATCTCCGCGGTCACCATCCCGGTGATGGCCAAGGTTCGCATCGGCCATTTCGTCGAGGCGCAGATCCTGCAGAGCCTGGGTGTCGACTACATCGACGAGTCGGAGGTGCTGACCCCGGCCGACTACGCCAACCACATCGACAAGTGGAAGTTCACCGTGCCGTTCGTGTGCGGTGCCACCAACCTCGGTGAGGCGCTGCGCCGGATCACCGAGGGGGCGGCGATGATCCGCTCCAAGGGCGAGGCCGGAACCGGTGACGTGTCCAACGCCACCACCCACATGCGCAAGATCGGCGGCGAAATCCGCCGGCTGACGTCGCTGTCGGAAGACGAATTGTTTGTCGCGGCAAAGGAATTGCAGGCGCCCTACGATCTGGTGGTCGAGGTGGCCCAGGCCGGCAAGCTGCCGGTGACACTGTTCACCGCCGGTGGTATCGCCACGCCGGCCGATGCCGCGATGATGATGCAGCTGGGCGCCGAGGGCGTGTTCGTCGGCTCGGGCATCTTCAAGTCGGGTAACCCCGCCGAGCGGGCCGCCGCGATCGTCAAGGCCACCACGTTCTACGACGACCCCGACGTGCTCGCCAAGGTGTCGCGCGGGCTGGGCGAGGCCATGGTCGGCATCAACGTCGACGACATTCCGGTGCCCCATCGGCTCGCAGAACGCGGCTGGTAAAAACCCCACTGTGGCGATCGAAGAAATCCTCGACCTGGAGCCGATCGAGGTCAACATCTACCGCGGTGGTGTCTTCAGCCCCGAGTCGGGTTTTCTGCAGCGCACGTTCGGCGGCCATGTCGCCGGCCAGTCGCTGGTGTCGGCGGTGCGCACCGTAGACCCGAAGTTCCAGGTGCACTCGCTGCACGGGTATTTCCTGCGCGCCGGCGACGCCCGGTCGCCCACGGTGTACACCGTCGAGCGGCTGCGTGACGGCGGCTCGTTCGTCACCCGGCGGGTGGCTGCGATCCAGCACGGCGAGACGATCTTCTCGATGTCGGCGTCGTTCCAGACCGACCAGAGCGGCATCGAGCACCAGGACGCGATGCCGACCGCCCCGCCGCCGGACAACATGGTCGACTTCAAGTCGGCGAGCAGGGTCTTCGACGACGCCAGCTTCCGCCAATTCGACGAGTGGGACGTGCGGATCGTTCCCCGCGATCAACTGACGTTGTTGCCGGGCAAGGCTTCTCAGCAGCAGGTGTGGTTCCGGCATCGGGATCCGCTGCCCGACGATTCGGTGTTGCACATCTGCGCACTCGCCTACATGAGCGATCTGACGCTGCTGGGCTCCGCGCAGGTGAACTATCCCGACGTGCGCCAGCATCTGCAGGTCGCCTCGCTCGACCACGCGATGTGGTTCATGCGCCCGTTCCGTGCCGACGAGTGGTTGCTCTATGACCAGTCCTCACCGTCGGCGTGCGGTGGGCGGTCATTGACCCAGGGCAAGATCTTCAATCAGTACGGCGAGATGGTGGCCGCGGTCATGCAAGAGGGCCTGACGCGCTATCCCCGCGATTTCACCCGCGCGTCGACGTGAGCACGCCCCGGGTCGGGGTGCTGGCGCTGCAGGGGGACACCCGCGAACACCTCGCTGCACTTCGCGAAGCCGGGGCCGATGCCTGCACGGTGCGTCGTGTCGACGAGTTGGCCCGGGTGGACGGCTTGGTGATTCCCGGCGGTGAGTCGACGACGATGAGCCATCTGCTGCGGGAGTTCGATCTGCTCGAGTCGCTGCGGGCCCGGCTGTCCGAGGGCATGCCGGCGTACGGTTCGTGTGCCGGGATGATCCTGCTGGCGACCGAGATCGCCGATGCGGGAGTGCCCGGCAGGGAGGCGCTGCCGCTGCATGGCATCGATATGACTGTGCGTCGCAACGCGTTCGGGCGCCAGGTCGATTCGTTCGAAGAGGACATCCCGTTCGACGGCCTGGAGGGAACCGTGCACGCGGTGTTCATCCGGGCCCCATGGGTGGAGCGAGTCGGCGCCGGAGTGGAGGTGCTCGCGACCGCGGCCGGGCATCCGGTGGCTGTTCGTCAGGGCCGCACGCTCGCGACGGCGTTCCATCCGGAGGTCACCGGCGACCGGCGGGTCCACAAACTCTTCGTCGACTCCCTGACCTAGCGATTTCGGCGTGGTTGTCGTCGCTCAGCGACGACAACCACGCCGAAATCACGCCTGAGCCGGCAGGACGTGGTCGGCGACCTTGTCGGTGGACAGGCACAGTGAACACACGAACGCATCGTGCGTCTCGCACTTCGCCATGTCGGGGCGCTCGTAATCGTGATGGCACACATGGCATTTGAGGTGTTCGCCGGACGGGTTGCCCAGCTCGTCGTACATCGGGAGAGCGATGCCGTCGTCGGTGCGGCGCAGGTAGTACTTGCCACGGGTCGCCACGGCGAAGATGGGCGGTAGCACCAGGCCCAGGCCGATCGCGACCAGCGGTGAGTAGGGGCGGATCGCCTCGCCCAGGCCGCCGAAGAACGCCAGGATCGACACCCCGGCTGCGATCAGCATGGAGCCGAACCCGACCGGGTTGATCGCGTAGAGCATGCCGCGGCGGAACTCGGGCGCCTGCGGGGAGATCTTCAGCAGGTACTTGTTGATCACGATGTCCGAGGCCACCACGACGACCCAGGCCATGCCGCAGTTGGCGTAGAACCCGAGGATGGTGTTGAGGAAGTCGAACATGTTGGCTTCCATCAGAATCAGCGCGATGAGCAGGTTGAAGCCGAGGAACACGAGCCGACCGGGGTAGCGCTTGGTGACGCGGGTGAACGAGTTGGTCCACGCCAGCGACCCGGAGTAGGCGTTCGTCACGTTGATCTTGATCTGACTGATCACGACCAGCACGACGGCCAGGGTCATCGCCAGCCAACCGGGCAGGAAGTTCTCGTAGATCTCCAGGAACTGGTGCACGGGCTGATTGGCGACGCCCGCGCTCCCGGCGACGTTGGCGATCAGGTACACCGCGAGGAACAGCCCGACGATCTGCTTGATCGCGCCGAAGAACACCCAGCCCGGGCCGGCGAGGATCATCCACGTCCACCAACTGCGGCTGTTCTCCGGCGTTTTCGGTGGCATGAAGCGCAGGTAGTCGATCTGTTCGGCGATCTGGGCGATCAGCGATAGGCAGACGCCCGCGGCCAGCAGTGTGTAGCCGAGGTTGAAACCCCCGTTGCCCTGCTCGCCCTGATAGGCGAAGAACTGGCTGACCGACTCGGGATGGCTGACGACGAGATACACGAACGGTGCGACCATCAGGATGAGCCACAGGGGGGTCGTCCAGACCTGCAGTGTGGACAGCACTTTCATGCCGTAGATGACGAGCGGGAAGATGATCAGCGTGGATACCGCGTAGCCGATCCACACCGGAATGCCGAGCCCCAGTTGCAATCCCTGGGCCATGATCGATCCCTCGAGCGCGAAGAAGATGAACGTGAACGTCGCCATGATGACGTTGGTGACGACGGAGCCGTAATAGCCGAATCCGCTTCCGCGCGTGATGAGGTCGAGATCCATGTTGTAGCGCGCTGCGTAGTAGGCCAGCGGGAAGCCGGTCAGGAAGATCACGACGGCGAAGATGAGGATGCCCCACAGCGCGTTGGTGGTGCCGTAGGAAATGCCGATGTTGGCGCCGATCGCGAAGTCGGCGAGGTAGGCGATGCCGCCGAGAGCGGAGATGCCGACCACCCTCGTGGACCACTTGCGGTAGCTGCGGGGAGCGAAGCGCAGCGTGTAGTCCTCGAGGGTTTCTTTGGTGGCAGTCAGCCGGTCGAGGTCGGCATCGGGTGCGGCGTTGCGCACGTCATCGCCGATTTCCTGGGTCATTCGGCAAAGCTAGGACTGCCCTGTTTCGCCGATGTTGCACCCGTGTTAGCGCTGCGGCGCTCAGCGAATTGCCAGCCCGGTGATCGCGCGCGCCATCACCAGGCGTTGGATCTCGCTGGTGCCTTCGAAGATCGTGAAGATCTTGGCGTCCCGGTGCATCCGCTCCACCGGGTATTCGCGGGTGTAGCCGTTGCCGCCCAGGATCTGGATCGCCTCGTCGGTGACGTAGACGGCGGCTTCGCTGGCCACCAGCTTGGCCATCGAACCTTCGGCGGAATCGAAGGCTTTACCGTTGCGGGCCATCCAGCCGGCGCGGTACACCAGCAGCCGGGCGGCGTCGATGCGGGCCTTCATGTCGGCCAATTTGAAGGCGACAGCCTGGAATTCGCCGATCTTGCGGCCGAACTGCTCGCGTTCGGCGGCGTAGTCGCGGGCGTATTCGTAGGCGGCGCGTGCCACACCGACGGCCATGGCGCCGACGGTCGGGCGGGTGCGCTCGAAGGTCGCCATCGCGGCCTGGCCGGCGGCCTTCTTGCCGTCGCGCACCTTGGCGATGCGGGCGTCGAACTTCTCCTTGCCGCCCACGATCAGCCGGCCGGGGATGCGGACGTCGTCGAGTACCACCTCGGCCGTGTGCGAGGCGCGGATGCCGTGCTTGAGGAACTTCTGGCCCTGGCTGAGGCCCGCGGTGCCGGGCGGGATGATGAATGATGCCTGGCCGCGGGTGCCCAACTCGGGATGCACCGAGGCGACGACGACGTGCACGTTGGCGATGCCGCCATTGGTGGCCCATGTCTTGGTGCCGTTGAGCACCCATTCGTCGGTGGCCTCGTCGTAGCGGGCGCGGGTCAGGATCGAGCCGACGTCGGAGCCGGCGTTGGGCTCGGACGAACAGAACGCCGCGACCTTGGGATCGTCGACGGAGCCGAACATCTGGGGCACCCATTCGCCGACCTGCTCGGGGGTGCCGTTCGCGGCGACGGACGCCGCGGCCAGGCCGGTGCCGAGGATGGACAGCGCGATGCCGGCGTCACCCCAGAACAGCTCCTCGAACGCGACGATCATGCCCAGCCCGCTGGGCTCGGCAGCCTGCTCGGCGAAGAACTCCACGGAGTACAGCCCCACCTTGGCGGCTTCCTGGATGATCGGCCACGGGGTTTCCTCGCGCTCGTCCCACTCCGCGGCAGCGGGGCGGACGACGTCGTTGGCAAACTCGTGGACCCACTTCTGCACGTCGAGCAGGTCCGAGGACAACTCCAGGGAGAACGTCATGCAACGGGATCTTACTCCGGAGTAAGAATCGCAGATAGGGACTGTGTTTCAGCTAACACGGGGATGAGCAGCCGCGATGCGGAGTGCACGGTGTTGACGCTGCTGGTGCCGACGCTGGCGTGGCGGAAGTTCATGATTGCCGGCGTCTGCGGATTCTGGTCGTCACTGGTGAGCACCAGCTCGAGGCGGTGGCCCGCCGCGAAGCGACGGGCGTTGGCCACCAGGGGAATGCGATAGACGACCACATCACCGACAGGCACCGCCACCGCGCGGTCGCACCGCAGCTCGGGCGCCCCGTCGCGGCTCTGCGCCTCGTCGACCGTGCGAAGGCCGGCGCGCAGCCACCCGGCTGTCACCTCGGCGACGTCTCCGTCGGGCGCCACGTCGCGCAGCGTGGCCAGCCACGCGGTGTCGGTCGCGGTGGCGGCGGCATGCAGCCGCAGCTCGATGGGGCCGACGACGTCGAGTGCGGCAGGCAGCGGATCGGTGGTCCACGTGAGCGCGACGGGCGGATCGATCGGACTCGACGTGACGCGGTTCAGGCCGGCGCCCAGCGTGAGGTACTCCCGTGTGCCGGGTGCGCCCTCGTCCTCGGAGAGTGCGCCGTCCGCACGCAAGGCGAACTCCCGGTAGTCCGCGCGCGGCGGCCAGCTGCCGCTGGTGTGCCAACCGTCGGCGCCCGGCAGGACGTAGCGCACGGGTGGGCCGTCCATGATTCCGGTGTCGGCGCCCTTGAGCCAGTGGTCGTACCAGGCAAGCGCTTCGGTGTGCAGGCTCTCCCAGGGCCAGGTCAGGCCGTATCGGCCCAGCATCGCCATTCGCACATTCGGGTTGTGTTGCAACGCTTTCCACGCGGTGAACGTGGAGGGCAGGTGCAGTGGCACGTTCTCCCAGTCGCAGCCCAGGTAGACGGGGATCTCGACGTTGCTCAGCAGCGGCAGCAGATTGCGCTCCTCCCACCACTCGTCACGCAGAGGATGTCTGACCATCGTGTCGAGCCACAGGTCGTCCCACGGGTGTGGTTGATGCGGCACCTTGAGGAGCTGGCGCATCATCGTGACGGCGGCCTCGCCGTTCATCGTGGCGAACTTCGCGTGCACCTGGGGGAGGTTCAGGATGCGGCGGGCCACCGCCAGCGCAGGGTTCCGGCGCCAGAACGCATCGCTGCGGTCGGAGGTCAGTCCCATCATCGCCAGGAACGGCGTGATGAACGACGAACTCGCCAGGCCGTGGTGCGACGCCGCCTCGTAGAGATCGGCGGTCGCGGCGACGGGGAAGATCGCGCGCAGGTGCGGCGGCCGCTCGACGGCGGCCTCCAGCTGGGTCATCGCGAAGTAACTGATGCCGATCATGCCGACGTTGCCGTCGCACCACGGTTGGGCGGCCGCCCACTCGACCAGGTCGTACATGTCGTGTCGTTCCTGGGCGTCCATGAAGCCGAACACCCCGCCCGAGCCGCCGGTGCCACGCACGTTGGCGATCAGGTGCACGTAGCCGCGGGGCACCCAGAAATCCGTCGCACCCGCCTCGATGAAACCGGCGGGCGCACCGAGGTCCTGCATCTGCCTGGGGTAGGGCGACGCGGCGATGAGTGCCGGGAACCGGCCGTCCGCACGAGGGAGGTGTACGTCGGCCATCAGGTCGACGCCGTCGCGCAGCGCGACGCGCTGGTTGATCAGGTGTCTGACACCGAAGCTCGGCCGGCTCAGGTTGCGGTAGTCGCGCCCGGTGTCCTGAGGTCCGTTGAGCCGCCGTTCCGTCATAGTTTCACGGTATGGTGAAACTAGTTTCAACGCAAGGTGAAACTCATGGGTACGATGCTCACCGTGTTGACCGTCCCGGGGCCGCGTGATGAACGTGGTGTGCTCGCTGCGCGCATCCTGATCGCGGCCCGGGAAGCGTTCGCCGACACCGGGTACGCCGGCACCACGATCCGGTCCGTCGCGCGGGCCGCCGACGTGGATCCGGCGCTGGTCTACCACTACTTCGGGTCCAAGGAGGCACTGCTCGACGCTGCGACCGATCCGCCGCAGCGCTGGCTGGACGGCGTGGCCGCGACCTGGGCGACGCCGGTCGACCGGTTGGGGGAGGCGCTGATCCGGCTGATGCTCGGCGCGTGGGCCGACGACGAGATCGGCCCGGTGTTACGGGCGATCCTGCAGACCGCGGCGCACGAGGCGACCACCCGCGAGAAGTTGCGCCGCGTGGTGGAGAGCAGCCTGCTGGGGGTGTCGCAACTGGGAGACGACGACGCCGATCGCCTGACGCGCAGCGGACTGATCTCCTCGCAGCTGATGGGCTTGGCGATGGTCCGATACGTCTGGCGCATCGAACCCGTCGCATCGATGACCGACGACGCGCTGGTGGCCGCGGTGGCACCCGCGCTGCAGCGCTACATCGAGCACGACCTGGGCTGACGGGCACGTAGACTGGTCCATCGGACTTCTACGTAGGTCGACGTGACAGTCGATGTGAGTGTCGGTGTGAAAGAGGTAGCGAGTAGATGAGCGGCCATTCCAAGTGGGCCACCACAAAGCACAAGAAGGCCGTGATCGACGCACGTCGCGGCAAGAACTTCGCCAAGCTGATCAAGAACATCGAGGTCGCGGCGCGGACCGGCGGCGGCGATCCGGCCGGCAACCCGACCCTCTACGACGCCATTCAGAAGGCCAAGAAGAACTCGGTGCCCAACGACAACATCGAGCGCGCCCGCAAGCGCGGCGCAGGCGAAGAAGCCGGTGGTGCGGACTGGCAGACCATCACCTATGAGGGCTACGGCCCCAACGGCGTCGCCGTGCTGGTCGAATGTCTGACCGACAACCGCAACCGGGCCGCCGGTGAGGTCCGGGTAGCGATGACCCGCAACGGCGGCAACATGGCCGATCCGGGTTCGGTGTCCTATCTGTTCACCCGCAAGGGCGTGGTGACGCTGGAGAAGAACGCGCTGACCGAGGATGACGTGCTGGCCGCCGTGCTCGACGCCGGCGCCGAGGACGTCAACGACCTGGGCGACAGCTTCGAGATCATCTCCGAACCGACCGATCTGGTCGCGGTGCGGACGGCGCTGCAGGACGCGGGTATCGACTACGAGTCCGCCGAGGCCACGTTCCAGCCGTCGGTGAGCGTCCCAGTGGACCTCGAGGGTGCCCGCAAGGTGCTCAAGCTCGTCGATGCGCTCGAAGACAGTGACGACGTGCAGGACGTCTACACCAACATCGACATCCCCGACGACGTCGCGGCCGCGCTCGACGAGGAGTGAGCTGACCACGCCGGCGGGCGATCGCCCGTTGGCGTTCCGTCTGGACGGTCAGCCATCGTTCGAGAGGTACACGGATGAAGTGCGTCGTCGTCGGGGCCGGCGCCTGGGGTCTCCCGGCCGCGGCCGAGCTGTCCAGGCGTGGCCATCGGGTCTCGTTGATCGACAGGCACGGGGTGGCCAACCGGCTGTCCTCATCGGTGGGACCCACTCGTCTGTGGCGGCTCGCTGATCCCGACCCGGCGCGCGTTCGGCTCGCGGTCCGCGGTGTCGAGGCCATGCGCAAGCTCGCAGACCGTTCCGGTGTGACGGTGTTCCTCGAGCGTGGACTCCTGTGGCGCGACGATGTGTCACTGCCCGCGCTGACCGCGACGATGCAGGCACTCGACATCGATCACACCGTTGTGGCGGCGGCCGACGTCGCGCGCTTCTTCCCGGCGCTGCGCAGCGACGGCCGATCGGCGGTGTGGCAACCCGAGGCGGGGGTGGTCCTGGCGGCCGAGTCACTCAGGGCGCAGCGACAACTCTTCGAAAACGGCGTTGAGTCAACACTTCTGACGCGATCGGTGGCGTCGGTGGAGCCGGATGCGCGGGTCGTGCTCGACGACGGGACAGTGCTGACGGCTGACGCGGTCGTCGTCGCACCCGGTCCCGGTGCCGGTGCCCTCCTCGGCGGACTCGGCATCGACCTCGTCCTCCATCCCTACCTCGAGCAGGTGGTGCACTTCGGCCAGCGCGGCCGGCCGGATGCTGGCGACGACCTACCGTGTCTCTTCGACGGCCCCTCTCACGAGCGGCCGGGCATCTATGCGATGCCGACTCCGGGCGTCGGCTACAAGGTCGGTCTGGACCGCCCGTTGCGCGACTACGTCGACAGCGACGACGACCGGACCCCGGACCCCGGCCGGACCGAGACCATCCGGCAACGCGTCGCCGCGGATATCGGCGCGGTGACACCGACCGTGTTGGACGCCCAGGTCTGCTCGTGGACCGATTCGCCGGACGGGCGGTTCGTGATCGACAGGATGGACGGGGGAGTCGTCATCGCGTGCGGCGATTCCGGTGAGGGGTTCAAGTACTCGGCGTTGATGGGTGAGGTGCTCGCCGACCTCGCCGAGGGGCGCACGCCCGACGACGACGTCGCCGCCTTCTCGTCGGCCCGCTTCGCCGGCGGGATGCCCACCCGCGAAGGACCCCACGCACTCGGCCGGCACTAACTCTGCCACTCATGTGACCCAGGTCATAGTCTGTGTCCATTTGTGATCCACGCCTTGCGATTTGCGCGCGGGCTTCCTAGGGTTGACCGTCAATACGAACAAACTGTTCGCTGGCACGCATCGTTGCGTTCTATGACGGGAAACGAGATTTTTGCCCTATGAGTTCAACCGCTGACCCCGGCCTGACCCCGGCTGCTGCGCCGGATGCCGCGGTCGGCGGCCGCATCCGTCAGTTCCGGCTGGCGCGACAGCTGACGCTGCGCGACCTGGCAGACCGCGCCCGGATCTCGGCCGGCTTTCTCAGCCAGGTCGAACGGGGCCAGGTCAATGCCAGCGTGGGCACGTTGCGCCGGCTGTCCGAGGAACTCGGCGTCACGCTGCCGGACTTGTTCACCGACGAAGAGGTCGGCGAACTGCGCATCCTGCGCAAGGCTGATCGGCCGGTGATCGAGGTCTCCGACCTGAGCGCCAAGTACCTGCTCTCGCAGAAGCCGCTGCGCAACCTCGAGTTGTACGCCGGCGAGATGGCTCCCGGGGCCAGCGCTGGCGAGGCGTACGTCCACGGTGATGCACAGGAGATCCTCATCGTCATCGCCGGCAGCCCGACTCTGGAGCTCGACGGCAGAACTTACGTGCTGCAGACCGGTGACAGCGCCGAATACCGGACCTCGACCCCGCACACCCTGCACAACCACAGTGACGCCCCGGCCGAAGTGCTGTGGATCGTCAGTCCGCCAACCAACTGAACGCCCGCGACGACGACGTCGCCGACAGAAGGAGATCCGCATGGCCTCAACCACTTTCGTCAAGCGTCTGCCTGCAGTGCTGGCCACCGGTGTGCTGCTCACCGCGTGTTCGGGCGGACCGGGACCCGGCGCGGATGTCGACCTGGGTAGCGGTCCGCCCCAGGCCGGCGTGGTGAAGAAGGACGCGCTCAAGGGCGTGACACTCACCTTCGTGTCGTACGGCGGCATCTTCCAGGACGGCCAGACGCAGGCCGCGATCGACCCCTTCGCCAAGGAGTCGGGCGCACGGGTGCTGCAGGACGGGCCCACCGAGACCGCCAAGATCAAGACCCAGGTCGAGTCCGGAAACGTGACGTGGGACGTCGTCGATTCGACCAACGTCACCACCGCCCAGCACTGTGGCGACCTGTTCATGCCGATCGACACCAGCATCGTCGATGTCAGCAAGATCCCGCCCAGCGCCAAGACCGATGAGTGCTCGGTGCCCGCGATGGGCTACGGCTTGATCGTCGTCTACAACAAGGACAAGTACGGCGCCAACCCGCCCACGTCGTGGGCCGACTTCTACGACACGGCAAAGTTCCCCGGCAAGCGGGCCATCGAGGGCATCGCGGGTGAGCTGGACATGGGCGTCCTCGAGGGTGCTCTGCTCGCCGACGGTGTCGCACCCGACCAGATGTATCCGCTGGACGCGCCGCGGGCCCTTGCGAAGATGGCGTCGATCCGTCCGGACATCGTGTTCTGGAACAGCGGGGCCCACTCGCAGCAGCTCATCGAGGCCGGCCAGGTCGACATGGCGCTGGTGTGGAGTGGTCGCGCCTACTCGGCTGTGAAGAACGGTGCGCCGTTCGCGCCGATGTGGAATCAGTGGATGCCGGAGGCCGACACGATCGCGGTGCCCAAGGGAGCGAAGAACCCCAAAGCGTCGATGGCGCTGATCAACTACTACCTGGGCGCAGAGCAGCAGGCCAAGCTGTCGGAGCTGACGTCCTACAGCCCGATCAACGTCGATGCGAAACCGCAGCTCGACGAGCTGGCCAAGAGTTACCTCACCACGACCCCGGAGCGAGCGAAGGATCGCTTCCCGCTCGATGTCGCCTGGTGGTCGAAGAACAACGATGCGATGAACAGCGCGTACTCGGATTGGCTTGCCAAGTAAGGATTCTCGAGCGAGAACTGGGTAGACGATGACCGTGGTCGACGTTTTCGCCGGAGGCGCCGCACCGCCGCGGTCGCGCACCGAGTCGGAGGGGGCCAAACGGCGCCGCCGTGGCGCCTATGCGCTGCTGAGCCCGTCGGTGATCCTGGTGGTCGGCGTGTTCGTGGTGCCGCTCGCGGTCATGCTGTGGCGTGCGTTCACCGATCCGACGGTGGGCGTGGAGAACTTCGTCTGGTACGTCGGCGACCCCGTTCAGCGCGCGGTCCTGCTGCGGACGTTCACCACAGGTCTCGAGGTGACGGTCATCTGTCTGTTGCTGGGGTACCCGTATGCCTACGCGATGGTGTCGTTCGGGCCGAAGGTGCGCGCCGCGCTCACCATGTTGGTGCTGGTCCCGTTCTGGACCAGCCTGATGGTGCGCACCTTCGCGTGGGTGATCCTGTTGCAGGACAACGGCCCCGCGCACGCGGTGCTCCGCCTGATAGGGCTCGGGGACGTCCAGCTCATCCGCACCAACCTCGGCGTGGTGATCGGAATGAGCCAGATTCTGCTGCCGTTCATGGTGTTGCCGCTCTACGCGGTGATGTCGGGGATCGACCGGCGACTGATCCTCGCATCGTCGAGTCTGGGCGCACGGCCCCTGACGTCCTTCGTCCGCGTCTGGGCGCCGTTGACGATGCCGGGCGTGGGTGCCGGTGCGCTGATGGTCTTCATCAGCAGCCTTGGTTTCTACGTCACGCCGGCGCTGCTCGGGTCGCCGGACAACGCGTTGATCAGCCAGCAGATCTACGTGCAGGTGAACAGCCTCCTGCAGTGGGGCAGGGGTGCGGCGATGGGGGTCGTACTGCTCCTGCTGACCTTCCTCGTCCTCGCGGTGCTCATGGTCGTCATGCGCCGCGGCTCTCGCCAGGAGCAGTCGTCGTGACCCGGCACAGCGGAAAGTTCTGGCGCGCTGTCCTTGTCGTGTTCTGCGCGGCGGTCGCCGGGTGGCTGGTGGCGCCGTCGCTGGTCGTCATCCCGTTGAGCTTCACCGACCGGCCGACGTTCACCTTCCCGCCGACCGGGTGGTCCACGCAGTGGTACACAAACTTCTTCACCGATCCATCGTGGTTGTGGGCGCTGGAGGCCAGCATCCGTGTCGGTCTGCTGGTGGCCGTGGTCGCGACGATCTGCGGTACCGCTGCGGCGGTGGCGTTCAGCCGCACGCGCTTCTTCGGTGACCAGGGACTGCGAGCACTTCTGTTGTCCCCGATGATCGTTCCGGTGATCGTCGTGTCGATCGGCATCTACGCGATCTATCTGCGGCTCAATCTGCTGGGTACGACGGTGGGTTTCGTCGTCGCTCACAGCGTGCTGGCGCTGCCGTTCGTCATCATCCCGGTCTCTGCCAGCCTCGCCGGCTTCGACCGGCGCCTCGAAGACGCCGCCGCGGTGTGCGGTGCGGGCCGCTGGACGACGTTCCGCACCGTCACGCTGCCGCAGGTGGCGCCGGGTGTGCTGTCCGGTGCGCTGTTCGCGTTCGCCACCAGCTTCGACGAGGTCGTGCTGTCGCTGTTCATCCAGAGTCCGTATCTGCAGACGCTGCCGGTCCGGATGTACGCGTCGGTGACGCGCGACACCGACCCGACGATCGCCGCGGCGGCCACCGTCATCCTCGCCCTGACCACGGTCCTGACCGTCGTCGCGGGCGTCTACTCGAGCAGGAGGAACCGTGTCCGCTGACACCGCCACCCCGCACGGCGCATCGATCACGTTGCGGCGCTTGACCAAACGCTACGGCTCGGTGACCGCCGTCGACGCCATCGACCTCGACGCTCGGCCGGGGGAGTTCCTCACTCTGCTCGGACCCAGCGGATCGGGCAAGACCACCACGCTCAACATGATCGCGGGTTTCGTCGACGTCACCGACGGCGATTTGCAGATCGACGGCAGGCCGGTCGCGGACCTGCCGCCCTACCGCCGCAACATCGGCATGGTGTTCCAGCACTACGCCCTGTTCCCGCACATGACGGTGACGGGGAACGTCGAATACCCGCTGCGGCAACGCAAGATCGGCAAGGCCGACCGCGCCGCCAAGGTGGCCGCGGCGCTGCGGACCGTCGGCCTGCAGGACTACGGCAAGCGCATGCCCAAGGAACTGTCGGGCGGTCAGCAGCAGCGGGTCGCGCTCGCTCGGGCCATGGTCTACGAACCGAGCGTGCTGTTGATGGACGAGCCGCTCGGTGCGCTGGACAAGAAACTGCGCGACTCCCTGCAATTGGAGATCAAGCGCATCCACGGCGAACTCGGCACGACGTTCGTCTACGTCACCCACGACCAGGACGAGGCGCTGGTGCTGTCGGACCGCATCGCGGTCTTCAACAACGCGCGCATCGAACAGATCGGCACCCCAACCGAACTGTACGAACATCCCAAAAGTGTGTTCGTCGCGCGCTTTCTCGGGGAGTCGTCCCTGTTCCACGGCACGGTGATCGACCCGCGGACCGTCGACGTCGGCGGCCGTCGCGTGGTGGCCGGGCGCGGCGACGCCGACTCCGGTGCGGCCGTCGCGGTCGTCGTGCGTCCTGAGCGCATCCGGATCGTCGTCGACCCCGGTGCGCCGCCGGCCGGAAACGCCCTGCCGGGCAGGGTGATACAGCACATCTATCTCGGTAACTCGCGCAAGGTGGAGGTCCGGTTGCCGGATGACACCGTTGTGCTGGTGCGGGAGAGCGCGGGCAGCATCACCCGCGCCGAACCGGGGCAGGACGTCTGGTTGACGTTCGACCCCGACAACGCGGCGATCCTCCCCGCCGACGCCACGAACTGAGCATCACCCGAACTACAGGAGCACACCATGTCATCCGCAGGTCACACGCCGGGCAGTCTCGCCAACGACTTCGTCAACGGCAGTGTGTCGTACTGGTATCGCGCCGCGGGGTTCCCGGAATCGCGATTGCCGCTGCCCGGTTCGCTCGACGTCGACGTCTGCATCGTGGGAGCGGGCCTGACCGGACTCTGGTCGGCCTACTACCTCAAACGCGAACAGCCCGATCTGCGCATCGCGATCCTGGAGAAGGAGTTCGCCGGATTCGGCGCATCCGGGCGCAACGGCGGATGGCTGTCGGCCGAATTGGCCGGCTCGCGTGAGGCTTACGCCTCGACGCACGGGCACGACGGTGTCGTCACCCTGATGCGTGCGATGCGCGCGGCGGTCGACGAGGTGATCGGCGTGACGGACGCCGAGGGCATCGACGCCGACATCGTCAAGGACGGACTGCTGCACGTGGCGCGCAATGCGGCGCAGATGGGTCGCCTGCGCGAGTCACTCGACTACGAGGCCCGCTGGGGTGCGGGACCGGAGGACTTCGTCCTGCTGACCGGCGACGAATCCAACAGCCGCATCCGGGTGGACAAGACGGTGGGCGCACTGTTCAGTCCGCACTGCGCGCGGGTGCAACCCGCCAAGTTGGTGCAGGGGCTCGCGCGCGTCGTGGAGGCCATGGGTGTCGCGATCTACGAGCAGACTGAGGTGACCCGGATCGAGGACCGGCGCGCGGTGACCACGCGCGGCGTCGTGCGCGCGCCGGTGGTCCTGCGCTGCCTCGAGGGATTCACCGCGACGATGCCGGGTCAGCGCCGCGAGTGGCTGCCGATGAACTCGTCGATGATCGTCACCGAACCCCTGCCCGAGGACGTCCTGAAGGACGTGGGTTGGGCCGGCGCCGAGCTGCTGGGCGATTTCGCGCACGGATACATGTACGCCCAGCGCACCGCCGACAATCGGATCGCCCTCGGCGGCCGAGGAATTCCCTACCGGTTCGCCTCCACGCTCGACAACCGTGGAACCACGCAGCAATGGACCGTCGACGCGCTGACGGCGCTGCTACGCGACATGTTCCCCGCGGCGAGTCAGGTTCCGATCACGCATGCGTGGTGCGGGGTGCTCGGGGTTCCCCGTGACTGGACGGCCACCGTCGACTTCGACCGCGCAACCGGTTTCGGCACCGCCGGCGGCTACGTCGGCAGCGGCCTCACGACCACCAACCTGGCCGGGCACACCCTCGCCGACCTGGTGCTCGAACGGGACACCGAGCTGACGCGGTTGCCCTGGGTCGGCCGGCGCGTGCGCAAGTGGGAGCCCGAACCGTTGCGGTGGCTCGGCGTGCAGACGATGTATGCGCTCTATCGCAACGCCGACCGCCGAGAGGCGGCCAACGGGCTCTCGAAGACCAGTGGACTGGCGCGGTTGGCCAACAAGATCACCGGCCGCTGAGCGCCACCGACGACGACAGGACGACACGATGACCACACAGCACGTCGGCGCCGATTCGCACCTGCGCCACGCCAATGCGATGACCGCGGAACTCCCTGAGCCCCAGGCCAAACCGACCAGCGTGAACAATCAGTTCGAATCCACCCTCAACGTCTGGTCGGGAGACACCACGCACGCCGGCGTGTGGGAGTGCGGCCCTGGCGAATTCACCGCCGACCGGTCCGCCGACACCGAGGTGTGCCATATCCTCACCGGCTCGGGAACAGTCGTCGGCGAGGACGGCACGAGCGCGGACATCGGTCCCGGCTCGCTGCTGGTGCTGCCCAGGGGATGGCGCGGGACGTGGCGCATCACCGAGACGGTTCGCAAGACCTACGTCATCGTCGGTTCGCGGTAGCTCCCAGGAACGCGCCGATCGCGGCCGCGGTGCGCTCGGGTTGGTCGAGCATCACCAGCACGTAGGCGTCGTCGATGAACTCCAGCCGGCCCTGGGGGAGCAGCTCGGCCAGGCGTCGTGCATGGTCGGCCGGCATCACCGGGTTGTCGCTCCACAACACCAGCGCGGGCCGGTCGAAGTCGGCCAGTCGCTCGGTCGCCCGGATCAGGTCTGCCTTGTCGAATCTGGTACGGCAGTACTTGACCAGGTCGCGCCGGATGGCGGGGTCGGTCAAGCCGGCCGCCAGCCATTCATGGACAATTGCTTGCGGCACAGGCTTTTTCGCCATCATTCCGAACATCAGCCGCTGCTTGCGGAGCCAGCCGATCTGCAGTTGCCGCATCGCCAGCCACACCGTGCCGGTGGTGCGACTGGCCAGCCACGCGACCTTGCCGGGCCAGCCCGGCGGGAAGTTGTCGAACGCCTCCGACGGGCAGATGACCAATCGGGACACCCGCGTGTCCCGGCCGATGTCGGTGAGGAACAGGGCGCCACCCCAGTCCGAGACGACCAGGGTGACGTTGGCGAGGTCCATGGCGTCGAGGAAATCCGCGACGATGGCCACCATTCCCGGCATCGTCAGATCGGCATCCTCGCGCATCGGTGCGCGATGGCCGCCCATCGGCAGCACGGGCAACAGGTAGCGGTACCCCCGCGGCAGGTGTGGCAGTGCCGTCTCCCACTGTGCGTCGTTCATCAGGAGTCCGTGCAGCAGCACCACCGGCGGCCCGCCGGGATCTCCTTCCTCGCGGTAGTGCAGGGTGCCTGCGGCGACCTCGACGGACTTCATTCGGACCTCCACTAGAACGATGATTCTAGAACGTATGCTCTAGCCTGGCAGCAGGAGGCGAACATGGCAAGGTCCACCCGGGAATCGATCCTCACCGCGGCCGCGGAACTGATGCGCCACCGCGGCTACGCCGGGGTCGGCATGAAAGACATCGCCGAGGCGTCGGGCGCGCCCATCGGGTCGCTGTACCACCACTTCCGCGCGGGCAAGGTGGCGATCGCACGGGAAGCGCTCCGCAACGCCGGCGCGGCGTACGGCCTGCTCATCCCCACGATCATCGATGCGTACACCGATCTCGGCGAGGCGGTCGGCGGCGTCTTCGACCAGGCCGCCGAGGACATGGAAGCCACCGGTTTCGCCAACATGTGTCCGGTTGCCAGCGTGGCGGCGGAGGTCGCCGACACCGTCGAGGAGCTCCGGCAGACCACCCGGGACGTCTTCGACGGCTGGATCGACGGCGGCACCGCCTACTTCGTCGCCCGGGGTCTCGACGACCGGTTCGCCCGAGACCTCACGGTCGCATTGATCGGCGCCCTCGAGGGTGCGTTCCTGCTCGCCCGTGCGCTGCGCACGACCGAGCCGCTGCTGGCAGCCGGCCGCACGCTGGCGCCGCAGTACCGCGGAATCGCGCTGGCGCGCGTGTCCCTGCCGCCGACGGTCGGTGCCGAAAGCTAAGCTCTCGAACAAATGTTCTGTAGGAGGCTGGCGTGCGGGTGATGGGTGTCGACCCCGGGCTGACCCGGTGCGGGTTGTCGGTGATCCAGAGCGGGCGCGGCCGGCAGGTGATCGCGCTGGATGTGGATGTGGTGCGTACCCCGGCAGACCACCCGCTGGCGCACCGCCTGCTCGCGATCAGCGACGCGGTCGAGCACTGGCTCGACACCCACACCCCTGACGTCATCGCGATCGAGCGGGTGTTCTCCAACCAGAACGCCAACACCGCGATGGGTACCGCGCAGGCGGGTGGCGTGGTCGCGCTGGCCGCCGCCCGTCGGGACATCGACGTGCACTTCCACACGCCCAGCGAGGTGAAGGCCGCGGTCACCGGCAACGGCCGGGCCGACAAGGCTCAGGTGACCGAAATGGTCACGAGAATCCTTGCCCTGCAACAGAAGCCGACCCCGGCCGACGCGGCCGATGCGCTGGCCCTGGCGATCTGTCATTGCTGGCGCGCACCGATGATCGCCCGGATGGCCGAGGCGGAGGCGATGGCCGCCGAACAGCGCCGCAAGTACAAGGCCACCCTCAAGGCGGCCAAGGTCTCCACGATGTCGAAGAGCGCGCGATGATCGCCTCGGTCCGCGGCGAGGTCCTCGACATCGCGCTCGATCACGTGGTGATCGAGGCCGCCGGGGTGGGCTACAAGGTGATGGCCACCCCGTCGACGTTGGCGACGTTGCGGCGCGGCACCGAGGCGCGGCTGATCACCGCGATGATCGTGCGCGAAGACTCACAGACCCTCTACGGCTTCGGCGACTCCGATGCCCGGGACCTCTTCCTGACACTGCTCGGGGTGTCCGGTATCGGGCCGAGCATCGCGTTGGGTGCGCTGGCGATGTACGACGGCCCGACCCTGCGGGCGGCCATCGGCGACGGCGACGTGACCGCACTCGTCCGAATCCCCAAGGTGGGCAAGAAGACTGCTGAGCTGCTGGTGCTGACGCTGCGGGACAAGGTGGGTGTGTCGTCCTCGTCCGGGCTCGCCGCTGCCGGCGGACACGGCATCCGCGGGCCCGTCGTCGAGGCGCTCGTCGGGCTCGGCTTCGCGCAGAAGCAGGCCGAGGAGGCCACCGACAAGGTGCTCGCCGACGATCCTGACGCGACCACCTCTGGTGCTCTGCGCGCGGCGTTGTCGATGCTGGGGAAGAAGTGATGGGCCGGTTCAGCGGAGATCAGGACGGCTCGCTCGACGATGCTGACGAGCGGGACGTGTCGCCGGCGCTCACGGTCGGCGAGGGCGATATCGACGCGAGTCTCCGGCCGCGCTCGCTCGGCGAGTTCATTGGCCAGCCGCGGGTGCGCGAGCAACTGCAGCTGGTCCTCGAGGGTGCGAAGAACCGCGGCGGCACGCCCGACCACATCCTGCTGTCCGGGCCGCCCGGTCTGGGTAAGACGTCGCTGGCCATGATCATCGCGGCCGAGTTGGGTTCGTCGCTGCGCCTCACGTCGGGTCCGGCGCTCGAGCGCGCGGGCGACCTGGCCGCGATGCTGTCCAATCTCGTCGAGCATGACGTCTTGTTCATCGACGAGATCCACCGGATCGCCCGGCCGGCCGAGGAGATGCTCTACCTCGCGATGGAGGATTTCCGCGTCGACGTGGTCGTCGGCAAAGGCCCTGGCGCCACGTCGATTCCGTTGGAGGTGGCGCCGTTCACCCTGGTCGGCGCCACCACCCGCTCCGGCGCGTTGACCGGGCCGCTGCGTGACCGGTTCGGTTTCACCGCGCACATGGACTTCTACGAGCCGGCGGAACTGGAGCGGGTGCTGGCCCGCTCGGCCGGCATCCTCGGCATCGAGCTGGGTGCTGAAGCCGGCGCCGAGATCGCCCGCCGATCCCGTGGTACGCCGCGTATCGCCAACCGGCTGTTGCGGCGGGTCCGCGATTACGCCGAAGTCCGGGCCGACGGCGTCATCACCCGCGATATCGCCAAATACGCGTTGGAGGTCTACGACGTCGACGAGCTCGGCCTGGATCGTCTGGATCGCGCCGTGTTGACGGCGCTGACCAAGAGTTTCGGAGGCGGGCCGGTCGGCGTGTCGACTCTCGCGGTCGCGGTGGGGGAGGAAGCTACCACCGTGGAAGAAGTGTGTGAGCCGTTCCTGGTGCGGGCGGGCATGATCGCCCGCACCCCGCGCGGCCGGGTCGCGACCCGGTCGGCATGGACCCATCTGGGTATGACGCCACCCAACGGGGCGGGCGCGCTGGGGCAGACGGGGTTGTTCGAATGACCGCCGCCGCGCTGGTCGTCGCGGCGCTCGCCGCGATCCTGCACGTCTACATCTTCGTGATGGAGTCTGTGACCTGGACGTCGCCGCGCACGCGAGCGGTGTTGGGGATGAGCGAGGAAGAGGCCCAGACCACGCGTCTGTTGGCGCTGAATCAGGGCTACTACAACCTGTTCCTCGCGATCGTGACGGGCGCGGGCATCGTCGCGACGGCCACCGGTGCCGACGCCGTGGGTGCTGCGCTGCTGTATGCCGGGCTGGGGTCGATGCTCGCCGCGGCGGTCGTGCTGGTCGTCTCCGCGCGGGACAAGGCCCGCGCGGCGGTGATGCAGGGGACGTTGCCGCTGGTCGCGATCGTGCTCCTGCTGCTGGCTTCAACCCTGTAACGATCGATTCCCGCCTCGGTTATCGCCGGTGGGGCGGGGGTACTCCTGTGCGCACGTCGGGCACGTCACAAGGAGGCATCATGATCGACACTCAGCGCCCAGACCGACCTCGCGGCGGTCGGATGACCATTCCCCGCAGCCGCGGCGCCGCCAGCGGCTTCCTTCTCGTCCTGCTCGGCCTGTGGGGGGCGCTCGTCCCGTTCATCGGGCCGAACTTCGACTTCGCCTTCACCCCCGATCAGGCGTGGACCTGGACCACCGGCCGGGGCTGGCTGGAGGTGCTCCCCGGCATCGTGACGGTGCTCGGCGGTCTCGTCCTGCTCACCTCGCGTAACCGCGCGACCGCGGTGCTCGGCAGCTGGCTGAGTGTTGCCGGCGGGGCGTGGTTCGTGATCGGACGGGCCTTGGCGGGCCCGCTCGGGCTCGGCGACGCCGGCGCCCCGATCGCCGATACGGAGACCAAGCGGGTCTGGCTCGACCTGACCTACTTCTACGGGCTCGGCGCGGTGATCATCTTCCTTGGCGCGCTGGCGCTGGGCAGGGTCTCCGTGCGCAGTGTGCGTGACGTCGAATACGCGAACCGCCCCGTTGCCGTCGATGCCCCCACCCACACCGGCCCCGTCCCGGTGACCGGTCGAACGGCGACCGCCCCAGTGAGCGCGCAGCCCACCGAGGTGGTCGGTCCGCAGGAGCGTGCACCGCGGCGCGGTCTGCGCGGTCGCCTGTTCGGCGACCGGCGCGACCGCAACCTGGTGGATCACTGATCTACAGCAGGCCCAGCAACTCCAGATTGCTGACGTACTGGACGATCACCGCGGGAGTGATGTGCGGGATGTCCTTGTCGGGCCCGATCTTGGCCTCCTGCACTGCCGTCCGGAACCGGTCGGTGGGTGCGATGGAGCCCGAGATCGGGATTTCCGGCCGCTGGTAGTTGTGCAGCAGCGGCAGCAACGATGCTTGCCGCTTGCGCTCGGGTAGCGCGTTGATCGCGGCGGTGAACCGGGCGAGCCAGGTAGCGTAGTCGCCCACCCGGTGCACCGGGTAGCCGGCCTCGATCAACCAGTCGACGAACTCGTCGAGGCCGATGCCGTCGTCGTACGGGTTCATCACGTGGTAGGTCTCGAACCCGCTCTTCGACTCGCGAGCCACCGCGGCACCGAGGGTCGAGATCGCCTCGGCGATGAACTCGACCGGCAGCCCGTCGTAGTGGGCGCGTGGCCGCTGACCGTCGGCGTCGAGTTGGTAGAACGACTCCGGCGCCACCCCGGTTGCGACAAGGCTGAACATCAGTCGGGTGAACATGTCCGGCAGGTTCAGCTGCCCGGCGTAGGTGGTGTCGGCCAGGATCATGTCGCAGCGGAACACCGAGACCGGCAGCCCGCACAGATCGTGCGCCTCGCGCAGCAGGACTTCGCCGGCCCACTTGCTGTTGCCGTAGCCGTTGGCGTAGCTCTCGTCGATCTGACGCACCGCGCTGATCTGGCGGATGTCGCCGTCCTCGACGAACTTGCCCGGTTCGATGCCGGCGCCGACGCCGATGGTGGAGACGTAGGCGAACGGCTTCTGGCGGGTGGTCAGGGCGAGGCGGATCAGCTCTGCCGTCCCGACGGCGTTCGGGCCGAACAGCTCGCTGTAGGGCAGGACGTGGTTGACCAGCGCGGCGGGATCGACGATCAGGTCGACGGTGTCGGCCAGGCGCTGCCAGACCTGCAGATCCAGGCCGAGGTCGGCTTCGCCCTTGTCGCCGGCGAGCACCTCGAGATGATCGGCGGCCAGCTCCCGGTAGTGGGCGAGCAGCGTCTCATCGCCGCTGTCGAATGTCGCGTCGAGGCGGGCCCGTGCGGCGTCGTCATCCTTGGCGCGGACCAGGCAGATCACTTTTCCGTCGACCAGGTCCATCCGCTCCAGCCAGTCCAAGGCCAGGTAGCGGCCCAGGAACCCGGTGGCGCCGGTCAGCAGCACGGTGCGAACCTCGGTGTTGGGCGCTGGCAATGACGGTGCAGCAGAGAGGGTTTCGGCGTCGATGAACTTGTCCAGCGTCAGGTCGCTGGCGCGTGCTTCGGTCGCACCTGCGCCGTGGACGGCGGTGAAGGTGGGCCGCTTCGCGCCCGGCTGTCGCTGGGCCTCGATGTAGGCGGCCAGAGATGCCAGATCGGTGGCGGGGCTGACGATCACCCCGACGGGCACCTCGACGTCGAAGATGTCGCGCAGCAGGTTGCCGAATGTCAACGCCGACAACGAGTCTCCACCGAGATCGGTGAAGTGGGCGTCGGGTTGCACGTCGGTGGCCGCGGTGCCGAGCAGAGCGGCCGCGGCGCGGCCGACGGTCTCGAGCACGGGACGGTTGGCGCCGTCGGCGCGCAGGGTGCGCATCTCGTCGGCCTGCCCGTCGGCCAGTTCGGCATAGAGCGCCTCGAGCTGCTCGCCGTAGTGCTCCTTGAGTCGCGGCCGGGCCAGCTTGCGGATACCGGTCAGCAGGCCGTTTTCCAGCGTGAACGGGGTCGGCTCGATCAGGAAGTCGCGGGGGATCTCGTAGGACTGCAGGCCCGCTGCTCGGGCGACGTCCTGCAGCGACTCGGCGATCAGCGCCTTCGCGTCGTCGCGACCCAGCACGTCCTCCGTCGGGACGACGACGGCCAGCAGGTAGGACCGGGCGCTGTTGCCGTACACGTAGATCTGCCGGACCCGCGGGCTGTCGCCGAACACCGCTTCCAGCTTGGAGACCGTGACGAACTCGCCCTGCGAGAGCTTCTGCACGTTGTTGCGGCGGTCGAGGTAGACCAGCTGGTCGGGTCCGGTCTCGGCGACCACGTCCCCGGTGCGGTAGTAGCCGTCGGGGTCGAACATCTCGGCAGTGACCTCGGGTCGCTTGTAGTACCCGGGGAACAGGGTCTCGGACTTCACGAGCAGCTCGCCGCGCGGGTGCGGACGATCGGTGGTGAAGTAGCCCAGATCCGGGACGTCGACGAGCTTGTAATCGATCACCGGCGGGCGCTGCACCTGCCCGTCGACGAACACCGCGCCGGCTTCGGTGGAGCCGTAGCCGTCGGTGAGGTGGATGTCGATGAGGTCTTCGACGAAGGTCCGCATCTCCGGTGACAGCGGCGCCGAGCCCGACATCGCCATCACGTGGCGGCCGCCCAGAAGACTCTGCCGGAGGTCGGCATACACGTCGGCGAGATCGTCGGGCCGACGGTCGACTTCCTTGGCCACCTCGGCGGCAATGGTGTCCCAGATGCGCGGGACGAAGGACAGCTGTGTCGGCCGGACCAGTGCCAGATCGTCGAGAAAGGTCGAAAGATCGCTGCGCGCAGCGAAATACGCGGTCCCGCCGGCACCCAGGGTGCCGTAGAGAACGCCGCGCCCCATCATGTGGCTCATCGGCATGAAGTTCAACGTGATCGACGGCGTGGTCTGCTCGCCACCCCATGCCGAGCGGCCGGACCGGCGCCAGGCGTTGGTGATGAGACGCTCCGGGTACATGGCGCCCTTGGGCGCGCCGGTGCTGCCGGAGGTGTAGATCAGCAGCAGCAGCGGATCGTCGTCGGGTGAGGTGAACGGCTGTGCCGCAGGCAATGTCGCGCCGTGGGCGAGCACCTCGGACAGCGTGACGATCTCGATCGAGCGGCCGGCGTCGGCGAGGCGGGCGCGCGCGTCGGCGATGGCGTCGCGGTGGTCGTCGACCTCGGCGCGATAGTCGAAGACGATGAGGCGGCCCACCGACTCGGCGTCTGCGACCAGGTCCACCGCATCGGAGAGATGGTCGACGGACGCGGCGAACACCACCGGCTCGGTCTCGGCGACGATCGGCCGCAGGGTGGCCGCCGGGGCGCTGGTCTGCAGCGGCACCGACACCGCACCCCGCAGCACCAGAGTCGTGTCGATCACGGTGTAGTCCACGCTGGTGAAGCCCAGGATCGCGACGCGGTCACCGGGGTCCACGTCGGTCAACGCGGTGAGCAGATGGTGGATGCGAGTCGACAGCTCGCCGTAGGTGATGGTGTCGAAGTGGGGGAGGAGCTGGGCCTCGGTGCGCCCGGTCTGCGGGTCGGCGACCAGCCGGACGGCACGCTGGCCGAGAGCGGGCCGGTCGGCGTAGCCGTCGAGCACGGTGGCGATGATCTGCGGCAGGCGCAGCTGCGGGTCTTCGATGGCCTCGGCGATGGCCTCGTCCGGGAGGGCCGCGGCGAACTGGGGATCGGTGGCGCTCAGATCGTCGATGCGGTGGGCGAGTCGTTCTTCTCGGGTATCAGTCGGCATCAGTAATCCTTCGAAAGCAAAGTGGTCGGTCAGGCGCGAATCGCGCGCCCACCAGGAAACTACGTTAGTAAAACTAAGCGTATTCCGAGGATCGGCATTCTGGACCTGTCAGATTGCTGTGAATTGCCGCAGCGGGCTGCGAACAGCACTCCGCCCCAGCTGAAACGTGGTCCACGTCACAACTGGGGCGGGTCGAGCTGTTAGCCAGTGAATGGGATCACATGTCGCGCAGCAGCAACACGAGTACGTCGAGGGCTTCGTTGAGCAGCTCGTCGCTGATCGTCAGCGGCGGCAAGAAGCGCAGCACATTGCCGAAGGTGCCGCACGTGAGCACGATGACCCCGGCCTGGTGTGCGGCGGTGCTCAGCTTCTTGGTCAGCTCGGCGTCGGGTTCCAGCGTGCCCGACTTCACCAGCTCGACCGCGATCATCGCGCCGCGCCCGCGCACGTCGCCGATGCGATCGTCCTCAGCCTGCAACCGGCCGAGCCGGTCCTTCATCAAGGCTTCGATTTCCCGAGCGCGCGCCACGAGGCCGTCGTCCTCGATCGTCGCGATCGTGGCCAGCGCCGCCGCGCAGGCGACGGGGTTGCCGCCGTAAGTGCCGCCCAGGCCGCCGACGTGGGGGGCGTCCATGATCTCGGTGCGTCCCGTTACCGCGGACAGCGGCATGCCGCCCGCGATGCCCTTGGCGGTCACGATCAGGTCGGGCACGATGCCTTCGTGCTCGCAGGCGAACATCGCACCTGTGCGCGCGAAGCCCGTCTGCACCTCGTCGGCGATGAACACCACGCCGTTGTCCCGGCACCACTGCAGCAGCGTGGGCAGGAACCCTTCGGCGGGCACGATGAAACCGCCCTCGCCCTGAATGGGCTCGATGATCACCGCGGCCAGGTTGGCGGCGCCCACCTGCTTGTCCATCATCGTGATGGCCCGGCGGGCGGCGAGCTCACCGTCGGTGGCGAGCTCCTTGCCGCCGAACTCCGCGTCGCGGAACGGATAGGACAGCGGAGCGCGGTAGATCTCCGGGGCGAACGGGCCGAACCCGTGCTTGTACGGCATCGACTTCGCGGTCAGCGCCATCGTGAGGTTGGTCCGGCCGTGGTAGGCGTGGTCGAACGACACGACCGCCTGCTTGCCGGTGTAGGTGCGAGCGATCTTGATGGCGTTCTCGACGGCCTCTGAGCCCGAGTTGAACAGCGCCGAGCGCTTGTCGCCGTCGCCGGGGGTGAGCCGGTTCAACGCCTCGGCCACCGCGACGTACCCCTCGTACGGAGTCACCATGAAACAGGTGTGGGTGAACTGCGCGGCCTGCTCGCGCACGGCCTCGACCACCCGCGGCGATGCGTTGCCCACGGTGGTGACCGCGATGCCCGAGCCCATGTCGATGAGCCGGTTGCCGTCGACGTCTTCGATGATGCCGCCGAATGCACGTGCCGCGTAGACGGGCATGGTGTTCCCGATGCCGTTCGCCACGGCCGCCGTCTTGCGCGCGATCAGCTCCTGGGAGAGCGGGCCGGGGATGGCGGTGGCGAGGTGGCGGCTCTGTTCGAGAGCGCTCAACTCAGGTACCTCCTGATTGCGTGGGGCCGTTGACCTCCCGAGCCTAGTCCGTCCCCCCACCGATCCGTCGAGAACTAGGGGTTGATTCACCGGGTTCGGTGGTGGGCGTCCCGTTCGGCGACGAAATCCGTCGGCAGGCGGGGCCGTCCGGCGGGGGAAGGCAAGCGAGGCGGCCGCAATGGCACACTGGTCAACGAATTCCTTCATGTGTGCGGCCCTCCGATGGAGGGGCTGCCGAGAAAACAGACCGCAACGAAACAGAAGAGACACTGCTGCCATGGACCTGTTCGTCTTCCTGCCCCTGCTCATCATCATGGGCGCCTTCATGTACTTCGCGTCCCGGCGTCAGAAGAAGGCGATGCAGGCCACCATCGACCTGCACGAGTCGCTGACGATCGGCGACGAGGTGCACACCACCTCGGGCCTGCGCGGGCGGATCACCGGTATCACCGACGACGAGGTTCAGCTCGAGATCGCGCCGGGTGTCGTCACCACCTGGATGAAGCTGGCGGTGCGTGATCGCATCACCTCCGACGACGACGAGCTCGACACAACCGACGAGGACTTCCCGGCCGAGCCCGCCTCCGGTGCCACCGAGCTGACCGAGCGACCCCGAGACTGACAGCTGACGCATCAGCAGCGGCACGTACCCTTTGCGGGTCACTGCGCGCCGTCGCGGTGCACGACGACCTGACCCCGAGGAGTTTGTAGACACGTGGCATCGTCTTCGACGCAGGTGCATGCTGCCCGCTACCTGGCCCTGTTCCTGGCATTGCTGATCGGTGCCTACCTGCTGGTGTTCCTCACCGGCGACAAGAAGGCCGAGCCCAAGCTCGGTATCGACCTGCAGGGCGGTACGCGCGTCACACTGACTGCTCGCACCCCTGACGGCTCACCGCCGTCGCGCGATGCCCTCAATCAGGCGCAGCAGATCATCAGCGCGCGCGTCGACGGCCTCGGGGTGTCCGGGTCCGAGGTCATCATCGACGGCCAGAACCTGGTGATCACGGTTCCTGGCAACGACACCAGCGAGGCGCGCAACCTCGGTCAGACCGCGCGGCTTTACATCCGCCCGGTCATCCACGCGATCCCGGCTGCCGGTCAGGGGCAACCCGAGCAGGCGGGACCCGCCGGTGCACCTCCGGGTGCTCCCGGTGCGCCTCCGGGTGCGGTTCCCGGTCTACCGCCCGGTGCGGCCGTGCCCGGTCTGCCACCCGGCGCAGGAGGGCCCGCGGGGGGTCCCGACGCCGACATCCCCGGCCTGCCGCCGCTGGAGCCGCCCGCACCCGCACCCGCGCCGGCTCCGCAGCCCCGCCCGTTCCCGCAGCAGCCGGCACCCAGCCCGAGCCCGAATCCGGCACCGAACCCAGCACAGCCGACGACCTCGCCCGCCCCGGGTGCGCCGCCCGCGCCGGGGGGCAAGAACGTGCCGCTGGCGCAGCGCATCCAGGACGAGAAACGGCTGCGGCAGAGCTCCGAGCAGGCCATCCAGATCCTCGCGCTGCAGTTCCAGGCGACGCGCTGCGGCGACGACGACGTGCTGGCCGGTAACGACGACCCGAACCTGCCGCTGGTGACCTGCTCGCAGGACGGCAAAGAGGTCTACCTGCTCGACAAGTCGATCATCAGCGGTGAGGGCATCGCGAACGCCACGTCCGGGCTCGATCAGCAGCGCGGCGAGTACGTCGTCGATGTCGAGTTCAAGAGCGACGCCGCCAAGACGTGGGCGGACTTCACCGCGGCCAACGTCGGCACGCAGACGGCGTTCGTGCTCGATTCCAAGGTGGTCAGCGCGCCCGTCATCAATGAGGCGATCCCCGGCGGACGCACTCAGATCACCGGCCAGTTCACCGCCGATTCGGCGCGCGAACTCGCCAACGTGCTGAAGTACGGGTCGCTGCCACTGTCCTTCGAGTCGTCGGAGGCCGAGACGGTGTCGGCCACGCTGGGTCTGTCGTCGCTGCGTGCGGGGTTGATCGCCGGCGCGGTGGGTCTGGTGGCGGTGCTGCTGTACTCGCTGCTCTACTACCGGGTGCTCGGCATGTTGGTGGCGCTGTCCCTGATCGCCTCGGGCGCGATGGTGTTCGCGATCCTGGTGCTGTTGGGCAGGTACATCGGCTACACGCTGGACCTGGCCGGTATCGCCGGTCTGATCATCGGTATCGGCACCACGGCCGACTCGTTCGTGGTGTTCTTCGAACGCATCAAGGACGAGATCCGCGAGGGCAGATCGTTCCGGTCGGCGGTGCCACGAGGCTGGTCGCGCGCCCGGAAGACGATCATGTCGGGCAACGCGGTGACGTTCCTGGCCGCGGCGGTGCTGTACTTCCTGGCCGTCGGGCAGGTGAAGGGCTTCGCGTTCACGCTGGGCCTGACCACGATCCTCGACGTCGTCGTCGTGTTCCTGGTGACGTGGCCGCTGCTGTACTTCGCGTCCAAGTCGCCGACCATGGCCAAGCCGTCTCTGAACGGGCTGGGAGCCGTTCAGCAGATCGCGCGCGAACGCCGAGCGGCCGCACACGCGGCGGGACGGGGATAACGCATGGCACGCAATAGTTCACATCGACGCGGCAGCGCCGTGGAGTCCACCGCGGTGGAGGCGCCCGACCTCGAGGCCAGCGCCGCCGACGCGCCCAAGCACGGCTTCTTCGTCCGCCTCTACACCGGTACCGGCGCCTTCGAGGTGATCGGTCGCCGCAAGCTGTGGTACGCGGTCAGCGGCATCATCGTCTTGATCGCGCTCGCCGCGATCGTGTTGCGCGGCTTCACCTTCGGCATCGACTTCGAGGGCGGCACCAAGGTGTCGTTCCCGCGCGGTGACGGGCAGGCCACCACCTCACAGGTCGAGACGGTGTTCAACAACGCCATCGGCAAGCCGCCGGAGTCGGTGGTCGTCGTCGGCAGCGGCAACTCGGCGACCTTCCAGATCCGGTCGGAGACGCTGAGCAACGACGAGACCGAGAAGCTGCGCGACGCGCTGTTCGACCAGTTCCAGCCCAAGGGCGCCGACGGCCAGCCGTCCAAGCAGGTCATCAGCGACTCCGCGGTGTCCGAGACGTGGGGCGGTCAGATCACCCAGAAGGCGTTGCTCGCCCTCGTGGTGTTCCTGGTCTTGGCCGCCGTCTACATCACCGTGCGCTACGAGCGGTACATGGCAGCCGCCGCGTTGCTGACCCTGGTGTTCGACCTGCTCGTCACGGCCGGTGTGTACGCGCTCGTCGGGTTCGAGGTCACGCCCGCCACTGTCATCGGGTTGCTGACCATCCTCGGCTTCTCGCTCTACGACACGGTGATCGTGTTCGACAAGGTCGAGGAGAACACCGAAGGCTTCGAGCACACGACCCGAAGGACCTTCGCCGAACAGGCCAACCTCGCGGTCAACCAGACCTTCATGCGGTCGATCAACACCAGCCTCATCTCGGTGCTGCCGATCATCGCGCTGATGGTCATCGCGGTGTGGCTGCTCGGTGTCGGCACGCTGATGGACCTGGCGCTGGTCCAGCTCGTCGGCGTCATCGTCGGTACCTATTCGTCGATCTTCTTCGCCACGCCGCTGCTGGTCAGCCTGCGGGAGCGCACCGACCTGGTCAGCAAGCACACCCGGCGTGTGCTCAACCGACGCAAGACCGTGGCGGCCAAGGCAGGCGCGGGAGAGGCGACTTTCGAGGACGAGGCCGACACACCCACCGTCGACCCCGAGCCGGCAGCGGTCACCGCGCCGGCCGGGCCGCCGCCGGACAAGCCCGCCCCGGGCGCTCGGCCGATCCGGCCGACGTCGAGTCGGACGGGCCGGCCGTCGGGTAAGCGAAGCACCGGAAAGCGCTAGGGAGCGGTAGGTCCGATGGCCCACCGCTCCCGTGCGTGGCGTATCCGTGTCACTTCGGCGATCGTCGCCGCTGTGGTCGGCGCGTCAGGACTGTCGTCGTGCTCGTCGGACGCCGCCGACTCGATCGACTACGCGATCGACGGCACGCTCCCGACCTACAACACCAACACGGTCACCGGCGCCGCATCGGGCGGTGCGCAGGCGTTCGCCCGGGTGCTGACCGGGTTCAACTACCACGGACCCGACGGACAGATCGTGGGCGACCACGACTTCGGCACCATCGCGGTCGTGGGTCGCAGCCCGCTGGTGCTCGACTACGAGCTCAAGCCCGAGGCCGTCTACTCCGACGGCAAACCGATCACCTGCGACGACATGGTGCTGGCGTGGGCCGCGCAGTCGGGTCGATTCCCCACCTTCGACGCGGCCAGCCGCGCCGGGTACACCGACATCGCGACGATCGACTGCACCCCGGGGCAGAAGAAGGCCCGCGTCAGCTTCGCCCAGGATCGGGCGTTCACCGATTACGGGCAGCTGTTCGCGGCGACGTCGCTGATGCCCTCCCACGTCATCGCCGACGAGCTGGGGCTCGGCGACGGCGGGGTGACCAGGGCCGTGCTGGGCAACGACGGGCCTGCGATCGAGCGCATCGCGCAGGTGTGGAACACCACGTGGAACCTGACCCCGGACCTGGATCTCAAGCATTTCCCGTCGTCGGGGCCGTACCGCATCGAGTCGGTCACCGGTGACGGCGCGGTGGTGCTGGTGGCCAACGACAAGTGGTGGGGCACCAAGCCCGTCACCGCGAAGATCACCGTGTGGCCGCGCCGCCCGGATCTGCAGGACAGGGTCAACGAGGGTGCCTACGACGTCGTCGACATCGCCGCAGGCTCGGCGGGCACGCTGAACCTGCCCGATGACTACACCCGCTCGGATTCGGCGTCGGCGGGTGTGGAGCAGCTGATCTTCGCCCCGCAGGGCCCGCTGGCGCCGGTGCCCGCCCGTCGCGCCGTCGCCCTGTGCACCCCGCGCGATGTCATCGCCCGCAACGCGTCGGTGCCGCCGGCCAACTCGCGGCTCAACGCCGCGGCCGAGGATGCCTACTCCGGCGCGGAGGCCACCCCCCAGGTCAACGACTTCGCGGCGGGCAATCCCGACGCGGCCCGCGCCGCGCTGGGCAACCAGCCGCTGACGGTGCGCATCGGATACCAGTCACCCAACGCCCGGCTCGCGGCCGCGGTCGGGGCGATGGCCAAGGCGTGCGCACCCGCAGGCATCACGGTGCAGGACGCAGCGGGGGAGAACGTCGGCCCACAGGCGTTGCGCGACAACGCCATCGACGTGCTGATCGCCAGCACCGGCGGGGCGACGGGCAGTGGCTCGTCAGGCTCGTCGGCGATCGACGCCTACACCTTGTACAGCGGTGACGGGAACAACCTGCCCCGCTATGCCAACGAGCGCATCGACGGCATCATCTCCACGCTCGCGGTGACCTCCGACCCCAAGGAGATCGCCCGCTTGCTCGCCGAGGCCGGCCCGATCCTGTGGGGCGACATGCCCACGTTGCCGCTGTACCGTCAGCAACGCACCCTGCTCGCGTCGACGAAGATGTACGCAGTGAGCGCCAATCCGACGCGCTGGGGCGCGGGATGGAACATGGACCGATGGAAGCTGAGTCAGTGAGTCAGACGCGTGACGTCGGCCAGGTGATCTCCTCGCTGCTGCGCGAGGTGCCCGATTTCCCGGAGCCGGGCGTGCTGTTCAAGGATCTGACGCCGGTGCTGGCCGACGCCCGGGGACTGGCCGAGGTCAGCGCTGCGATGGCCGACATCGCCCGCGGGGCCGATCTGGTGGCCGGCGTCGACGCGCGCGGCTTCCTGCTCGGGGGCGCCGTGGCGATCTCGCTCGGCATCGGTGTGCTGGCGGTCCGCAAGGGCGGCAAGCTCCCGCCGCCGGTGATCAGCGAGACCTACACACTGGAGTACGGGTCGGCCACGCTGGAGGTGCCGGCCGACGGCGTCGAGCTGGCCGGCCGCCGGATCGTGGTCATCGACGACGTGTTGGCCACCGGGGGAACACTGGCGGCCACCCATCAGTTGCTCACGGCAGCGGGGGCGACGGTCAGCGGCGCGATCGTGATGCTCGAACTCGCCGCCCTGGGCGGCCGGTCCGTCCTGGAACCGTTGCCGGTGACGGCTCTACACACCGTGTGAGTTCAGGCAACCGGATATCCTGCCAACAGCAGCTGATCAGCGGAGGTGAGCATGGCCAACGAGATCCAGGCAGATCCGCGCGCGAACCAGGCTGTGCAGACCCCGCCGGTGCCGGCCGGGCCGGAGACGCAGCCGATGGAGCTGCCCCGGACCGAGGCCACGAAGGCGACCAGTGCCTCGCGACGGGTCAGGGCCCGCCTCGCCCGCCGGATGACCTCGCAGCGCAGCACCGTCAACCCGGTGCTGGAGCCGCTGGTCGCGGTGCACCGGGAGATCTACCCCAAAGCTGACCTGACCCTGCTGCAGAAGGCCTACGACGTCGCCGAGGAACGGCACGCCGATCAGCTGCGCAAATCCGGCGACCCGTACATCACCCATCCGCTCGCGGTGGCCAACATCCTGGCCGAACTCGGCATGGACACCACCACGCTGATCGCAGCGCTGCTGCACGACACCGTCGAGGACACCGGCTACACGCTGGAGGCGCTGACCCAGGAGTTCGGCACCGAGGTCGGCCATCTGGTCGACGGGGTCACCAAGCTCGACAAGGTGGCACTGGGCACCGCGGCCGAGGGCGAGACGATCCGCAAGATGATCATCGCGATGGCCCGCGATCCGCGGGTGCTGGTGATCAAGGTGGCCGACCGGCTGCACAACATGCGCACGATGCGCTTCCTGCCGCCCGAGAAGCAGGCGCGCAAGGCCCGCGAAACGCTGGAAGTCATTGCGCCCCTTGCTCACCGGCTCGGTATGGCGACGGTGAAGTGGGAGCTCGAGGATCTGTCGTTCGCGATCCTGCATCCCAAGAAGTACGAGGAGATCGTGCGGCTGGTCGCCGATCGTGCGCCGTCGCGCGACACCTATCTGGCCAAGGTGCGCGCCCAGATCACGGCCACACTGAATGCGTCGAAGATCAACGCCGTCGTCGAGGGACGGCCGAAGCACTACTGGTCGATCTATCAGAAGATGATCGTCAAGGGCCGCGACTTCGATGACATCCACGATCTCGTCGGCGTCCGGATTCTGTGCGACGAGGTGCGCGACTGCTACGCCGCCGTTGGTGTGGTGCACTCGCTGTGGCAGCCGATCGCCGGCCGGTTCAAGGACTACATCGCCCAGCCCCGCTTCGGGGTGTATCAGTCGCTGCACACCACCGTCGTCGGGCCGGAGGGCAAGCCGCTGGAGGTGCAGATCCGCACCACGGACATGCACAAGACCGCCGAGTACGGCATCGCCGCGCACTGGCGTTACAAAGAAGCCAAGGGCCGCAACGGAGTTCCGCAGAGCCACACCGCCACCGAGATCGACGACATGGCGTGGATGCGACAGCTGCTCGACTGGCAGCGGGAAGCGGCCGACCCGGGCGAGTTCCTCGAGTCGCTGCGGTACGACCTCGCGGTGCAGGAGATCTTCGTGTTCACCCCGAAGGGCGATGTCATCACGCTGCCCACCGGGTCCACGCCCGTCGACTTCGCCTACGCGGTGCACACCGAGGTGGGGCACCGCTGTATCGGGGCACGCGTCAACGGCCGGCTCGTCGCGCTGGAGCGCAAACTCGAAAACGGCGAAGTGGTCGAGGTTTTCACGTCGAAGGCAGCCAACGCGGGCCCGTCGCGGGACTGGCAGACGTTCGTGGTGTCGCCGCGGGCCAAGGCCAAGATCCGGCAGTGGTTCGCCAAGGAGCGTCGCGAAGAGGCGCTGGAGTCAGGCAAGGATGCGATCGCGCGCGAGGTGCGCCGCGGTGGACTTCCGTTGCAGCGCTTGATGAATGCGGAGACGATGGCGGCGTTGGCGCGCGAGTTGCGCTATCTCGACGTGTCCTCGCTCTACACCGCTGTCGGTGAGGGCCATGTGTCGGCCCGCCACGTCGTGCAGCGGCTGGTCGCCCAGATCGGGGGCGATGACGAGGCGGCCGACGAGCTGGCCGAGCGGTCGACGCCGGCGACCATGCCGGTGCGGCAGCGCACCAGCGACGACGTCGGCGTGTCGGTGCCGGGGGCGCCCGGGGTGCTGACCAAGCTGGCCAAGTGCTGCACCCCGGTGCCCGGAGACGTCATCATGGGCTTCGTCACCCGCGGCGGTGGGGTGAGTGTGCACCGCACCGACTGCACGAATGCGGCCTCGCTGGAGACGCAGTCCGAGCGCATCATCGACGTGCAGTGGGCGCCGTCCCCGTCGTCGGTGTTCCTGGTCGCCATCCAGGTCGAGGCGCTGGATCGGCACCGGCTGCTCTCCGATGTGACGCGCGTGCTCGCCGACGAGAAGGTCAACATCCTGTCGGCGTCGGTCACGACGTCGAATGACCGGGTGGCGATCAGCCGGTTCACCTTCGAGATGGGTGACCCCAAGCATCTGGGGCACGTGCTGAACGTGGTGCGCAACGTGGAGGGCGTCTACGACGTCTACCGCGTCACCTCCGCGGCCTGACGGCCTCTAGTCCAGCTGGAGCTGCTTGATCGTGACGTCCAGCTTGGGTGCGCCGTCCTCGCCGCCGTCCTTGGTGCCCGCCGCGGCGATCTTGTCCAGCGTGGCCAGGCCCGTCTGGTCGATGGTGCCGAACACCGTGTAGTTCGGCGGCAGCGTCGAATCCTTGTAGACCAGGAAGAACTGGCTGCCGTTGGTGCCCGGCCCCGCATTGGCCATCGCGAGCGTGCCGCGCGGGTAGACCACCGGCTGCTGCAGCTTCGGATCGTCCGGCTGGTACTGGTCGGTCGGGTACTCGTTGGCGAACTGGTAGCCCGGCCCGCCGGTGCCCTGGCCGGTCGGATCGCCGCACTGCAGCACGGCCAGGCCTTCACCGGTGGTCAGCCGGTGGCACGGGGTGTTGTCGAAGAAGCCCTTGTTGGCCAGGCTGGCGAAACTGTTCACCGTGCAGGGCGACTTCGCGTTGTCAAGCTCGAGGCCGAGGTTGCCCTGGTTGGTCTCCATGCTGGCACTGACCGTCGCCGGGTCTGTCGGCACCTTGCCCGCACGCGGCGGTTCCACGGGCTTGCTGGCCGGCTCGGGGGACTTGGCGTACTGGCAGTTGCTGCCCAGGCCGGCCGGCGCGGCGAACGGGGGCAGCGCACCGGGCTTACCCGGCTCCGGGGCGTCCAGCGGCGAGGCCGCGTCGGAGGTCGACGCGGCGGTCGGCGTCGACGCGGTCGGCGTGCCGCTGTCGCGGTTGGTCAGCACGATGGTCGCCACGACCGCGGCGATCACGACGACGGCCGCGACGGCCGACCCGATGATCGTGTACGTGCGGCGCTTGCGGTCCCTCTCGGCGCGCCGTTCGAGTTGGCGCTCGAGCTTGCGCTTGGCGGTGGCTCGCCGTTGTTCGTTCGTCGGCACGGGCCGGTCCTCCTCGGGGTCGGTCAGGTCGGCACCGAGTGTGCCAGGGCTCGCTGAGATGGCGGCTGTGACCCCTCGTGAACTGCGCTGTGAGCTCGGCATGGGAAGCTGGACGGCGTGTTGATCACCGGATTCCCCGCCGGGGTCCTGGCGTGCAACTGCTACGTGCTGGCCCCCAAGCAGGGCGCCGATGCGATCGTCGTCGACCCCGGCCAGCGTGCGATGGGGCCGTTGCGCCGCATCCTCGACGAGAACCGGCTCACCCCGGCCGCGGTGCTGCTCACCCACGGCCACATCGACCACATGTGGTCGGCGCAGAAGGTCTCCGACACCTACGGCTGCCCCACCTACATCCACCCGGCTGACCGGTACATGCTCAAGGACCCCGTGAAGGCGCTCGGGCAGGGCTTCGCCCTCGGACTGGCGTCCCTGGCGGTCGGGGCGCTGTTCCGGGAGCCGCGCCAGATCGTCGAACTCGACCGCGATGGCGACAAGCTCGACCTCGGCGGGATCACGGTGGCCGTCGACCACACCCCTGGACACACCCAGGGTTCGGTGGTCTTCCGCGTCGAGGAGGGACCCGACCAGTTGGCCCTCACGGGCGACACCCTGTTCAAGCAGTCGGTGGGCCGCACCGACCTGCCCGGGGGCAGCGGTCGTGATCTGCTGACCTCGATCGTGACGAAACTGTTGGTGCTCGACGACGACACGATGGTGCTTCCCGGGCACGGCGAGCGCAGCACCATCGGCGCCGAACGCCGCACCAACCCGTTCCTCGAAGGTTTGACGACGTGACCGATTTCAAGGCCCCCAAGGGCGTTCCCGATTACTTCCCCCCGGACTCCGCCGAGTTCGTCGCGGTGCGCGCCGCGCTGCTCGGCGCTGCCCGCCGCGCGGGCTACGGCGACATCGAGCTGCCGATCTTCGAGGACACCGCGCTGTTCGCCCGTGGCGTGGGGGAGTCCACCGACGTGGTGTCCAAGGAGATGTACACCTTCGCCGACCGCGGGGAGCGGTCGGTGACGTTGCGTCCCGAGGGCACGGCGGGTGTCATGCGCGCGGTGATCGAGCACGGGCTCGACCGCGGTCAGCTGCCGGTGAAGCTGTGCTATTCGGGGCCGTTCTTCCGGTACGAGCGGCCGCAGGCCGGCCGCTACCGGCAGCTGCAACAGGTCGGGGTGGAGGCGATCGGGGTCGACGATCCGGCCCTGGACGCCGAGGTCATCGCCGTGGCCGACGCCGGCTTCCGCTCGCTGGGCCTCGACGGGTTCCGGCTGGAGATCACCTCACTCGGCGACGACACCTGCCGGCCGCAGTACCGGGAGTTGTTGCAGCAGTTCCTGTTCGGTCTCGACCTCGACGATGAGACGCGCCGCCGCGCGGAGATCAATCCGCTGCGGGTGCTCGACGACAAGCGCCCGCACGTCAAGGAGATGACCGCCGACGCGCCGTTGATGCTCGATCACCTCTCCGAGGTCGCCAAGGCGCATTTCGAGACGGTGCTGGCGCATCTGGATGCCCTCGGTGTGCCGTACGTGATCAATCCGCGCATGGTGCGCGGGCTGGACTACTACACGAAGACGACGTTCGAGTTCGTCCACGACGGTCTCGGCGCGCAGTCCGGGATCGGCGGCGGCGGCCGTTACGACGGGTTGATGAGCCAGCTGGGCGGCCGAGATCTGTCGGGTATCGGCTTCGGGTTGGGCGTCGACCGCACGCTGCTGGCGTTGCGTGCCGAAGGCAAGACGGCCGGTGAGGCGGCGCGCGTCGACGTGTACGCGGTGCCGATGGGTGCCGACGCCAAGGTGCGCCTCGCCGTGCTGGCGGCGCAGTTGCGCGCTGCCGGTGCGCGCGTCGACGTGGCCTACGGAGATCGCAGCCTCAAGGGCGCGATGAAGGGTGCCGACCGGTCCGGCGCGTCGATCGCGCTGGTCGCGGGGGATCGCGACCTGGAGGCGGGCACCGTCGGGGTGAAGACGTTGACGACGGGCGAGCAGGTCGACATCGCGATCGATCAGGTGGTCCAGCACGTTCTAGCCCGCCTCACCTGACCGACCTCCCGCGAGCGGGCGTGTCTGCGGGCAACACGCCACGCACAACGGCGACAGCGCGCACGCTCGTCACCCTCGGTGGGGTGCGGTCGATGCGGACCACAGCAGTCTTCGCCCGGGGCGCCCGCCCGAGCAGGCGTCATCGCCGGCGCGAGCGTGCGCGTTGTCGCACAAAGTGACGGCGTGTTGGCTGCAAACACGCCCGCTCGCGGGTAGGTCAGATGGCCATCGCGGCGCGCACGTCGGCCTCGGACGCCGAGCCGCCCGTACCGCTCGACGTGATGCGGCCGGCTTCGAGGATGTAGTAGCGCTGCGCGGATTCCAGCGCGAACCCGATGTGCTGTTCGACCAGCAGCACGCCCAGATCGCCGCGCGCGGTGAGCGCGGTGATGGCCGCTTCGATCTCGGCGACCACCGACGGCTGGATGCCCTCGGTGGGCTCGTCGAGGATCAGGCACTTCGGCGAGGTGATCAGCGCGCGGGCGATCGCGAGCTGTTGGCGCTGGCCGCCGGAGAGCAGCCCGGCGCGCCGGGTCAGCAGCTCCTTGAGCGCCGGGAACAGGTCGAGCTGTTCGTCGATCAGCGCCTTGCCGTTCTTCCGCCCGTCGGCCACCACTTGGAGGTTCTCCGCCGTGGTCAGCTGACCGAAGGACTGCTGACCCTGCGGCACGTAGGCCAGCCCGCGCGCCACGCGGGCGCTGGGCCGCAGTTTGGTGATGTCCTCACCGCCGAAACGCACTGTGCCACTGGAGCATTTGAGAAGACCGACGGCTGCGCGCAGCAGCGTGGTCTTGCCGGCGCCGTTGTGCCCCATCACGGCGGCGACGCCGTCAGAGGGCACCTCGAGGCTGACGCCGTGGATCACCGAGCTGCGGCCGTAGCCGGTGTGGACGTCGACGAGTTCGAGTGTCACGAGATTCCTTCCGCGCCTGCGGCGGCGGTGCCGAGGTAGACCTCTTGCACCTTGGGATCGGCCTGCACCTGCGCCACGGAGCCCTCGGCGATTACCTGGCCACGAGCGAGCACCGTCACCGAGGTGGCGAACGCTCGCATGAAATCCATGTCGTGTTCGACGACGACCACGGTGCGTTCGGCGCCGATGCGCCGCAACAGATTTCCTGTCTCCTCGCGTTCCTCGGTGCTCATGCCGGCCACCGGTTCGTCGAGCAGCAGCACGTCGGCGTTCTGCACCAGCAGCATGCCGATCTCCAGCCACTGCTTCTGCCCGTGGGCCAACACGCCGGCGGGTTTGTCGGCGAGATGGGTCAGGCCGATGGTGTGCAGGGTCTGCTCGATGATCGGCAGTACACCGGAGCGTCGCCGCAGCAGGGTCCACACCGAACGTCCCGCGCCGGCGGCGATGTCGAGGTTCTGCAGAACGGTCAGCTGCTCGAACACGCTCGCCGTCTGGAACGTGCGGCCCACTCCGCGGCGCGCGATCTGATGCACCTTCTTGCCGAGCAGGTCGACGCCCGACTTGTTCACCGATCCGGTCGCCGGCACCAGCCCGGTGATCGCGTCGATGACGGTGGTCTTGCCCGCGCCGTTGGGTCCGATCAGGAAGCGCAGATCACCCTGGAACAGCGTCAGGTCGACGCCGCTGACCGCTTTGAAGCCGTCGAAATCGACTGTCAGGCCGCGTACTTCGAGGTACTGCGTACCCATGCCGGCGTTACCGCCCTCGACGGGCTCCTTACCCGCCGTCGCGGCGTCGACCTCGGTCATGAGCTGGCCCCCACTTTCTCCTCGTCGGGAGCGGTGTCCTCGGCCGGCGAAGTGGTCTTCTTTCGCCGCCGTCGCAGGAACACCCCGAGACCGGCGAGCCCGGCCGGGAAGAATCCGACGACGACGATGAACAGCAGGCCCTGGGCGTAGGTCCACTCCGACGGGAACCGTTCGGAGAACAAGGTTTGAGCCCATGCCACGCCGATGGCGCCGAGCACCGGGCCGAGCAGTGTGGTGCGGCCGCCGATCGCGACCCCGATCAGGAACGCGATCGAGGGCAGGATCCCGACCTGTGACGGCGCGATGAACCCGACGATCGGCGCGAACAACGCGCCGGCGATGCTGGCGAACAACGCGGCGACGGTGTAGGCCACCACCTTGATGTTGGCCGGGTCGTAGCCCAGGAAGCGCACCCGTTCCTCGCCGTCACGGACAGCCACCAGCAGTTCGCCGTAGCGGCTCTGCATCAGTTGACGCACCACGGCGACCACCAGCAGCAGAACCGCGGCGGCGATGAAGTACAGCATGCGGCGGTTCACCGGGTCGTTGAGCGTGAACCCGAAGAACGTGCGAAACCTGTTGAGCCCGTTGGACCCGCCGAGGCCGGTCTGGCCGACCAGCAGGATGGCCAGCGCGGCGGCCAGCGCCTGGGAAAGGATCGCGAAGTAGGCACCCTTGACCTTGCGCTTGAACACGCCGAAGCCGAGCGCGGCGGCGATCGCGGTGGGCAGCACGACGATCGCGATGAGCGTCACCGCGGGGGAGGCGAACGGCTGCCAGTACGACGGAAGTTCGCGCATGCCCTGGATCTGCATGAAGTCGGGCACGTCGTCACCGCGCAGCTGCGCGTCGGCGATCTTGAGGTGCATCGCCATCAGATAACCGCCCAGCCCGAAGAACACGCCCTGGCCCAGCACCAGCATGCCGCCGCGGCCCCACGCCAGCCCGATGCCCGCGGCGACGATCGCAAAGCACAAGAATTTCCCGAGCAGGCTGAGCCGGAAGTCCGACAGCACCGCGGGGGCGATCACGAACAGCACCAGCGCGGCGATCCCGAAGCCGGCCCACGTCTGCCAGCGGCCGATGAGGGTCCTCACACCAAACTCCTTGTCCGCACGGTGAACAAGCCCTGCGGACGCACCTGCAGGAAGATCACGATGATCACGAACACGACGACCTTGGCCAGCGACGCGGTGGTGTTGTACTCGATGAACGAGTTCAGGAAGCCCAGCGCGAGTGCCGCGATCACGGTGCCCTTGATCTGGCCGAGGCCACCGACCACCACGACGAGGAACGCGTCGATGAGGTAGCTCTGGCCGATCGTCGGACTGGTGGAGCCGATCAGTGTCAGTGCCACACCAGCCACGGCCGCCAGGCCCGAGCCGATGAAGAACGTCGTGATATCGGTGCGCCGCGACGAGATGCCACTGGTTTCGGCGAGGTCGCGGTTCTGCACGACGGCGCGGATGCGCCGACCCATCGGGCTGACCTTGAGCACCGTGGCCAGCACCGCGACGCACACGACGGCCAGCACCAGGATGAAGATGCGGGTCTTCGGCACGACGGCGCCGAGGATCTCCACCCCGCCCGACAGCCATGCCGGTGCCACCACGTTGACCGCGGGGGCGCCGAAGATGTCGCGCGCCACCTGCTGCAGGATCAGGCCGACGCCGAAGGTGACCAGCAGCGTGTCCAGCGGCCGGTCGTACATCCGCTGGATGAGTCCCACCTCCAGTGCAACGCCCATCGTGCCGCCGATGAAGAACCCGATGACCAGCGAGATGATCAGCGAGACACCGGCACTGGAGATCACCTGCTGCACCACGTAGGCGGTGTAGCAGCCGGCCATGATGAATTCACCGTGCGCCATGTTGATGACGCCCATCTGGCCGAACGTCAACGACAGGCCCAGAGCGGCCAGCAACAGGATCGAGCCGAGGCTCAATCCTGTTGCCAGCTGCCCGATCAGGACATCCATGGGGTCAGCCGGAGAGGCCGGCGGCCCACGGGTAGGACTTCAGGAACGGGTCCGGCTGGATCGGGCCGGGGGACTGCCACACGGTGTAGATCAGTCCGTCGGGCCGGATCTCGCCGATCCGCGCGGTCTTGGTGATGTGGTGGTTCTCGCCGTCGATCGTGACCAGGCCCTCCGGGGCGTCGAACGTTACGCCGCCGGCGTTCTCCTGAATCGACTTGGTGTCGAAGGACTTCGCCTTCTCCACCGTGTTCTTCCACAGGTACACCGAGGTGTAGGCGGCTTCCATCGGATCCGAGGTCGGCTTGTTGGCGCCGTAGGCCTTCTTGTAGGCCTCGACGAACTTCTTGTTCACCGGGGTGTCGATGGTCTGGTAGTAGTTCCAGGCTGTCAGCTGCCCGGTGATGTTCTGCACGCCGATGCCGCCGACCTCTTCCTCGGCGATCGACACCGACACGACCGGCATCTGCTGCGGGGTCAGACCCACGTTCTTGTACTCGCGGAAGAACGCGACGTTCGAGTCACCGTTGAGGGTGTTGAACACCGCGTCGGCGTCTGCGGTGCGGACCTTGTTGACGATGGTCGAGAAGTCGGTGGAGCCCAGCGGCGTGTAGTCCTCGCCCTTGATCTCGATCCCGTTGGCGCCGGCGTAGGCCTTGATGATGCGGTTCGCGGTCTGCGGGAAGACGTAGTCGCTGCCCACCAGGTAGAGCGACTTGACGCCCTTCTCCTTGAGGTAGTCGAGCGCCGGCACGATCTGCTGGTTGGTGGTCGCGCCGGTGTAGAAGATGTTCGGCGAGGACTCCAGGCCCTCGTACTGCACGGGGTAGTAGAGCAGCGAGTTGTTGGACTCGAAGACGGGCAGCATCGCCTTGCGGCTCGACGAGGTCCACCCGCCGAACACCGCGGCCACGCAATCGCTGCTGATCATCTTCTCGGCCTTCTCGGCGAACACCGTGGGTTCGGACGCGCCGTCCTCGCCGACCAGCTGGATCTGCTTGCCCATCACGCCGCCTGCGGCGTTGATCTCGTCGACGGCCAGCTTGATCGAGTCGCGGACGGTGACCTCGGAGATCGCCATGGTGCCCGACAACGAGTTCAGCGATCCGACCTTGACTGTGGACCCGGAGGTGTCCACGCAGGACTGCGCATTTGCTGAATCTGTCTCGCTTGCCTTGCTTCCACAGCCTGCCAACAGCAAGCTGGCCGCCGCGACGATGCTCCCCGCGGCGAGCGCGGTGCGCCGGGACGGGTGGCGCCGAGGATGCTCCATTGAGGGCCTTTCTGAAGGTCGACAGCGCTCACCCGGGTTCACCTGGGCACGAAGTGTTGTGGGGGCATGAGTGACGACGGGCGAACGCGGGATTGTCGACACGGGTCGGTGTCGAATTCGGACGTTAGAGCGCCTGTGTTTCTGTCAAATGTCTGTGTGTGACGGGACGGTTAACCTGTGTGGCGAGCGCGCTGGTTGGTTTGCCGTTCACCCGGACTGGCGTGCAGGGCCCACCCCGCGGTAACGGTTTGGGTACCGTCGGGCGATGTGATGGACATGCGAACAGCTACAGCCAAGGTCGGGGTGTCCCTGATGGTCGCGGCCGCTTCGATTGCGCTCACTCCTGGTGTCGCGAGCGCCCAGCCGGAGGCCCACAAGGTCCAGTACACGGTCAGCGTCGCCGGCCCGTACCAGTTCGACGTGACGTATCTGGTGAACCAGCCGGCGGACAAGGCTGCCTACAACGCCGACGCCTACAGCTTCATCAAGCGCGACACCGTCACCATCGCCCCCGGGCAGCCGTGGACGTTCGAGACCACGCTGGCCGATCCGCAGTGGGCGTACGTGTGGGCGAGCAGCACCACCAAGGGTGGCCAGGCGGCGCCGAATGCGCACTGCGAGGTCTCCGTCGACGGACAGATCGTCATCCAGGGCGATCATCCCTACAGTCCGCTGTGCCAGGGCACTCAGTGGTGAGTTAGCCCCTCGAGGTGACCCCGCGCTGCTCGGTCAGTCCGCGCAACGCATCGGGTAGCGGGCCGGTGTGCAGCACACCGAGCCGCTGAGTGGCCCGGGTGAGTGCGACGTAGAGGTCGGCGGCCCCGCGCGGACCGTCGGCCATGATCGTCTCCGGGTCGACGATGAGAACCGCGTCGTACTCCAGGCCCTTCGTGTCCGCGGGTGCGACCGCGCCGGCGGTACCGGGCGGTCCGATCACCACGCTGGTGCCTTCCAGACCGTCTTCGGTGCGCACGAATTCATCGACAGCAGAAGCCAATTCGTCAGCGGTGACATGGCGTGACCACGGCGCCACTCCGCACGAGCGCACCGATTCCGGCGGTGTCACGTCCGGGGCGAACTCGGCGAGCACCGCGGCGGCGACGGCCATGATCTCGCTGGGCGTCCGGTAGTTCGTCAGAAGTGGGCGATACAGCCACCGGCGATCGACGTACGGCTCCAGCGTGTCCTGCCAGGAGGTCACGCCGGCCGCGGAGCGGCGCTGGGCCAGATCGCCGACGATCGTGAAGGACCGGCGCGGGCAGCGCCGCATCAGGACCCGCCACTCCATCGCGGAGAGCTCCTGGGCCTCGTCGACCACGACGTGTCCGTACGTCCAGTCCCGGTCTGCAGCAGCACGTTCGGCGAGCTCGCGGGTGTCCCGCTCTTCGAAACGCTCGGCGAGCTCTTCGGCGGCGATCACGTCGGAGGCCAGCAGCTGGTCCTCGTCGTCCATCAGATCTTCCCGCCCGATCATCAGGTCCAGCACCCCGGCCGCGTAGGCGGCTTCTTCACGGCGATCCTTCTCGGCGGCGGCCTCGGCCTTCTTGTCGCGGCCGAGCATGTCGACCAGTTCGTCGAGCAGCGGCACGTCGGACACCGTCCACGCGTGCCCGTCAGCGCGCAGCAGGATCGGGTCGGCGCCGGCTGCGCTGAGCCGGTCGGGGGACAGATACAGTTCGGCCAGAAGCGTTTCCGGTGTCAGCATGGGCCACAGCTGGTCGAGGGCCGCGGCGAAACCGGCGTGCTCGTCGAGCTCTTCGACCAGCTCTGACCGCAGGTGCTCCCACGCGTTGCGGTCCTCGCGGGTCAGCCAGCCCTTGCCGATCTTGGCGATCGCGCGCTCGGTCAGCGCCCACGTCAGCACGTCGGCGAACACCGACCGGGCGTCGTTGTGGGTCTTGCCGCTGCCGCGCGCCTCGTCCACCGCCCACTGCGCGATGTCGGGATCGATGCGTACGGACACGTCGGCCAGGTCGATCGGAATGGGCTCGGAGGGAACCCGCTGCCGGTCGGCGACGGCCTTCGCGAGCACGCCCAGCATGTCCAGTGCACCCTTCACGCGGGTGACCTCGGGTGTGTCGCGGGCCGCGACCTGCAGGCCCGGATACAGGTCTCCGGTGGTCATGAACACGACGTTGGTCTCGCCCAGCGAGGGCAGCACACGCCCGACGTGATCGAGGAACGCCGCGTTCGGGCCGACGACGAGCACGCCGTGGCTCTCCATCCGCTTGCGCTGCGTGTAGAGCAGGTAGGCGACGCGGTGCAGCGCCACGACGGTCTTGCCGGTGCCGGGTCCGCCTTCGATGACCAGCACCCCGGCATGGTCGAGCCGGATGATCTCGTCCTGTTCGGCCTGGATGGTGGCCACGATGTCGCGCATGCCTTCACCGCGCGGGGCGTTGACCGCGGCGAGCAACGCTGCGTCACCGGTACCCGACGAGGCGCCCAGATCGCCGGAAGCGTCGGGGCGGCCGAGGATCTCGTCGGTGAAGTCGAGGACGCGGCGACCCATGGTGTGGAACTGGCGACGCCGGCGCATGTTCTCCGGGGAGGCGCCGGTGGCGACGTAGAAGGCCCGCGCGGCCGGTGCTCGCCAATCCACGAGCAAGGACGCGAAATCGTCGGCCTCGTCGAGAAGACCGATGCGCCCGACGTACACGGTCTCCCCGTCGACACTGTCGAGTCGGCCGAAGCACAGTCCGCTGTCGGCGACGTTGAGCCGCGCCATCTGTCGGGCCAGTGCGCGCACCTCGGCGTCGCGTTCCACTAGCGTGCCGCCGGTGCCGCGCAGCGCGCCGCGGTACCGGTCGCTCACGCGGGTGCGTTCGGCGTCGAGATGGTCGTACAGCGTGGCGACATAGCGCTGTTCGGCGGCGAGTTCGGTGTCGTGGTCGTGAGTCGACATGATGCCTGCCACGCTACTTGCTTGACATCGAATCGAACGTATGTTCGCATGGGGTATGCGTTGGTCCGGACAGAGCGTCGACGTCGACGACGGGGCACTTCCCGGATTGGCGCGCCTCGGTCTGATCCGCAGCGTGCGCACACCGGAGTTCCAGGGCATCACGTTTCACGAGGTGCTGTGCAAGTCGGCGCTCAACAAGGTGCCCGCGGCCTCCATGCTGCCGTTCCAGTACACCGTCAACGGGTACCGCGGTTGCTCGCACGCCTGCCGGTACTGCTTCGCGCGCCCCACGCACGAGTACCTCGATTTCGACAGCGGCCAGGATTTCGACACCCAGGTCGTGGTGAAGACGAACGTGGCCGACGTGCTCCGGCGCGAACTGCGTCGTCCGTCGTGGACGGGGGAGACCGTCGCGCTGGGCACCAACACCGACCCGTACCAACGGGCCGAGGGGCGCTACGCGTTGATGCCGGGCATCATCGGTGCGCTCACGGACTCCGGCACCCCGTTCTCGATCCTCACCAAAGGCACGCTGCTGCGCCGGGACCTGCCGGTGCTGACCGAGGCCGTGCGGCGCGTCGAGGTCAGCGTCGCGGTGTCACTGGCGGTCGGGGATCCGGTGCTGCACAGTGCGATCGAGCCCGGAACGCCGACGCCGCAGGCGCGGCTCGGCTTGATCGCCGCGATCCGGGAGGCGGGGTTGCCCTGCCATGTGATGGTGGCCCCGGTGCTGCCGCGGCTCACCGACTCGGTGGCGCATCTGGACGATCTCCTCGGCCGGATCGCCGCCGCGGGCGCGACGAGTGTGACGGTCTTCGGTCTGCACCTGCGGGGCAGCACCCGCGGGTGGTTCATGGACTGGTTGGCCGGTGCCTACCCGGACCTGGTCGGCGAGTACCGGCAGCTGTACCGCCGTGGCGCCTACCTGCCTGCCGACTACCGAGCGATGCTCGCGCAGCGCGCCGCCCCGTTGGTCGCCAAACACGGCCTGGCGCGGGGAGGGTCGTTTCGGGAGTCCGGTGCGCGGCCGACGGTCGCCCCCGCCGTGGCGGCCCCGACCCAACCGGCGTTGTTCTGATCAGTCGAGCAGCGCCGAGCGCAGCACATCGAGCGGTAGCCCGCCCAGGTCCAGGGCGCGTCGGTGGAACTCTTTGAGCGGCACACCGTTTCCCGTCACCGTGTCGCGCAGCTCCTGCCAGATCCGCTGACCGATCGCATACGACGGCGCCTGTCCCGGCCACCCCAGGTAGCGATCCAGTTCGAACCGTAGGTTCTCCTCGGCCATCGCGCTGTGCGCCTGCAGGAACGTCCAGGCCCGGGCGGCGTCCCAGGTGCCGCCGTCAGGCGCGGAGAGTCCGCAGTGCACGCCGATGTCGATGACCACGCGTGCGGCGCGGAAGCGTTGCGCGTCGAGCATTCCCATCCGGTTGCCGGCGTCGTCGAGCCAGCCCAGCTCGGCCATCAACCGCTCGGCGTACAGCGCCCAGCCCTCGCCGTGCCCGGACACCCAGCAGCCGAGCCTGCGCCACCGGTTGAGTTGGTCGGCGAGGACGACGGCACGCCCGATCTGCAGGTGATGACCGGGCACGCCTTCGTGGAAGACGGTCGTCATCTCCTGCCAGGTGTGGAACGTGTGCACGCCTGCGGGCACCGACCACCACATCCGTCCCGGGCGGGTCAGGTCTTCCGATGGCCCGGTGTAGTAGATGCCGCCGGTGTTCGTCGGCGCGATGCGGCACTCCAGCCGGCGCAGGGGCTCCGCGATCTCGAAGTGCGTGTCCGCCAACGCGTCGACGGTCCGGTCGGAGAGGTCCTGCATCCACTGCGCGAGCGCGTCGGTGCCGTGCACGAGATAACGGTCTTCACTGTCGAGGCGGCGCAGAGCCTCGGTGGTGCTCGCGCCGGGGTAGAGTCGATTGGCGATCGAATCCTGCTCGGCCACAATCGCGTTCAACTGATCCATACCCCACGCGTAGGCCTCGTCGAGGTCCACCGAGGCGCCGAGGAAGGATCGTGACAGCACCGCGTAGTCGTCGCGTCCGCAGGCGTCGACCTCCCGGGCGTGCGGACCGATCTCCTCGCGGAACACCCCGACCAGCGCGGCGTAGGCGTTGGCGGCGTCCTCGGCGCAGCGGCGCAGCTCGGCGTGCAGCGTCAGATCGTCGGGCGCCGCGCCGGCGACCATGTCCAGGTACAGGTGCTGGATCTGGCCGGCCTGGGCGATGCCGCGACGCACCTGGCGTGCGGCGGGAGCGCGACCGGCCGCCACCGCCGCCCGCAGCGCGTCGGCGTACCCGGACACCCGCTCGGGCACCTGTGCCAGGCGTCGGCCGATGGTCGCCCAGTCCTCGGCGGTGTCGGTCGGCATCAGGTCGAACACGTCGCGCATGGTCTGCAGCGGCGAGGCGATCACGTTGAGCTCGCCGACGTCGAGGCCCGCGTCGTGCAGGTCGAGCAGGACCGTGAGGCGTTCGCGCATCGCGGCGGCGGTCACCACGTCGGTGTCGTCGGCGGGTGCGGTGCCGTCGAGCTCCCGAAGGGCGGTGCGCGCGGCGTCGGCGCGGGCCGCGCAGCCGGCGGGGGAGTAGTCGGTGATCTGATCGTCGAACCCGGCGATGCCCGCCTCCGTGGCGCCGCACGGGTCCAACTGTGCCCAGGTGTCGAGGTAGCGTTCGGCGACGGCGTCGACGTCCGTTGGTGTCCTACCCAAGGTCGCGTGCCGAGAACGTGTCGCACTGGGCCGGGTCACCGGTCTGGTAGCCGGTGGTGAACCACTTCTGCCGTTGCTCGGACGACCCGTGCGTCCAGGATTCGGGGTTGACCCGGCCCGTCGCCGACCGCTGGATGCGGTCGTCGCCGACCGAGGAGGCCGCCGACAGCGCGTCGGCGATGTCCTTGTCGGTGAGCGGCTGCAGGAACGGCACGCCGGTGCTCTCCTGCTTGGTGATGGCCGCGAAATGCGCCCACACGCCCGCATAGCAGTCGGCCTGCAGTTCGGTGCGCACGCCGTTGCCGTTGGCGCCCTGCGCGCCCTGCTGGGCGCGGCCGAGGACGCCTTCGAGATTCTGCACGTGGTGGCCGAACTCGTGGGCGACGACGTACTCCTGCGCCAATGGCCCTCCGCTGGAACCGAATTGCGTTTTCAGGATCTCGAAGAAGTCGGTGTCGAAATAGGCGGTCTGGTCGACGGGGCAGTAGAACGGCCCCACGTCGCTGGTAGCCGGTCCACATCCGGTGTCGACCGATCCGGAGAACAAGCTCACCTTGGGCCGTGTGTAACCCGGCAGCAGCTGCTGCCAGACGCCGTCGACAGAGTTGCCGGTGGCCACCACCCGGCACTGCACGATCTCGTTGGCGTCGGCGCCGGTCTTGCACTGGCTCAGGTCGAAGCCGGGGGTCTCGGCGGTCTGCGGGCCGGCCTGCTGCTGCGGGATCACCGAGCTGGGGTCGACGCCGAGGAACAGTGCCACGACGACGATCAGCAGGCCACCCAGGCCGCCGCCGACGGCGATGCCCCGGCCGGGGCCGCGTCCACCTCCGCTGCTCGACGTGGTGCTGGTATCGATCTGCATGCCCTCGTTGAAGGTCATGGCTCTACCTCGCTTCGCCGCCGGGCCCGTGTGCCGGGCCCGTCAAGAATCGCACACTACGATTCGCCCTGTGGCAGTCGTCGCCGGACCATCCACCGTCGTGCGTACCTCGCTGGGGGAGCTGCGCGGCGACATCGAGGGCGGCATCGGGGTGTGGCGCGGCGTGCCGTACGCCGAGCAGCCGGTCGGGCCGCGGCGGTTCCTGTCGCCGGCGCCTCAGAAACCGTGGACCGGCGTACGTGAGGCGCTCGAGCACGGTCCGCTACCTCCACAGACCACGTCGTTCGTCGGGGGCGGTCGCGACGACCCCAAGACCCGCGACGAGGCGTGCCTGACCGTGACGGTGTGGTCACCCGACACGACGGCGTCGCTGCCGGTGATGGTGTGGATTCCCGGTGGCGCATTCGTCTACGGCGCCGGGCAGTTCCAGCTCTACAACGGGTCACGGCTGGCGGCCAACGGCAACGTGGTCGTCGTCAACGTGACCTATCGGATCGGCGTGTTCGGTGGCCTCGAGCTCGGGGACCTGGGACCGGGTTTCGACGACAATCTGGCGCTGCGTGATCAACTCGCGGCGCTGCGCTGGGTGCGCGAGCACATCGCGGCGTTCGGGGGCGACCCGGATCGGGTCACCGTGTTCGGTGAGTCTGCCGGCGCGACATCGGTGCTGGCGCTGCTGGCCTGCCCGCAGGCGAGCGGGCTGTTCCACCGGGCGATCGCGCAGAGCCCTGCGTTACCGTTGATCGCCGACCGGGAGTTGCGGGCGGCGCGGGCGCGTGACTTCCTCTCCCACCTCGGTGTGCCGGCCGCCGACGTCAAGGATCTGCCGCAGCGGCAGCTGCGGCGTGCCGCCGGTCAGGTGCAGCTGGCCAGTGCGGCACAGACGCCCACGCTGGCCTACGGGTTGACGCACGGCACCGAGCTGTTGCCCCGCCATCCGATCGACGCGGCCCGCGCCGGCGAACTCGCCCGTGTCCCGCTGATCATCGGCACCAACAGCCACGAGGCGACGATGTTCGCCTGGACCCGGCCACCGATGCTGCCCACCACGCAGGCGACGGTGCACGCGTACTTCGACCGGGTAGCACCCACCGCCAAAAGCTCTGTACTGCAGGCATATCCGCGTTATCCGCGGCGTAGCGCCCTGATCGCCATCGGCTCCGATGTGATGTTCGGCGGACCCGCGTGGGCGTTCGCCGACGCCTACAGCTGCCGTGCGCCGACCCGGATGTACCGGTTCGACCACGCCGGGCTGAGCCTGCGCCTGCTGGGCCTGGGCGCCACCCACGGCAGCGAGATCGTGCACGTGCAGCACAGCTACGCCTCGTTCATCGGGCGCAAATTGCATCCGCTCGGCCGGCGTTTTCCGCCGTCGGTGGGCGTGCGCATGCAGCGCACCTGGCTGGACTTCGCGTGCAGCGACCGCGTGCACGATGAGGCGAACTGGCCGCTCTACGACGTCGAGCATCGGCGGACCCGGCTGATCGCCACCCGCCGGGATGCGGTCGAGGACGATCCGGACCGGACGCGGCGCCGCGCGTGGGCTGCGATCTACTGAGCCGCGAACCGTTCGTCGGTGTAGCGCCGCAGGTTGTGCAGGAACCGCTGGCACATCCGGTTCATCACCGGTGCGCCGAGTGACAGTCCGATGCGGCCGGCGAGGTTGGCGGGCTGCAGCGCCATGATCCAGGTGAGGTGGCAACCTCGTGATGTCGGAACCACGCGGTAGTCCTCGGCGAACGCGGCCATGCTCGAGGTGCTGACCTCGTTGAAACGAAAAGCCATGCGCTCGAACGGGTCCCAGGCCAGGAACTCTTCATTGCCTGCGATCCCACCGCGCATCGTGACGGTGCGTGTGGTGCCGACACCGCGCGGTGGCGCGCTGGTCCAGGTGACCTTGGTGATCACCGTGGCCCAGCGCGGCCAGGAGTTCTCGTCGGCGAGCACCTCGAACAGCTGCGCAGGCGTGATCGCGAGATCGACGGTGCTGACGATTCGGTACGGCGCGGAATCCAGGAAATCCAGCCCGACGCGGGCGCAGGCGTGCATGGTCAGCAACCCTAAAGTGGTGGCCATGCCGATCTCGCAGCCGCCCCTTCACGGCCGGGCTGCCGAGTGTGCACTGCTGGACGAGACGATCGCTGCGGTGGCACCGGGGTCCTGCCGTGTCCTGGTGCTGCGGGGCGAGGCGGGCGCCGGCAAGACGGCGCTGCTCGACCACCTCGCGGCGCGCGCCGAAAAGTTCTGTCGCATCGGCGTTTCCGGGGTGGAGTCGGACATGGAGCTGGCGTACGCGGGGCTGCAGCAGCTGTGCGCGCCGCTGCTCGGCCACCTCGACGCGCTGCCCGCACCACAGCGCGAAGCCCTTGCCGTGGCGTTCGGCCTCGGGGCCGGTGACACCCCGGACCGGTTCCTGGTCGGGCTCGCGGTGCTCAGCCTCTTCGCCGCCGCAGCGGCAGAGCAACCGCTGCTGGCCGTCGTCGACGACGCGCAATGGCTCGACCAGGTGTCGCTGCAGACGCTGTCGTTCGTCGCACGCCGGTTGCTCGCCGAGCCGGTGGCCCTGGTGTTCGGTGTGCGGGACCACCCCGAGCTGCTGGTCGGCCTGCCCGAACTGGCGGTACGAGGCCTCTCCGACGCGGACGCCCGCGACCTGCTCGACTCCGTGATGTTCGCCGGCCTCGATCCCCGGGTGCGCGACCGGGTGATCGCCGAGACGCGGGGGCTGCCGTTGGCGATCCTGGAGGTGCCGCGCAGCGTGTCGGCCGCGGAACTGTCCGGCGGTTTCTGGATCGCGGGCAAGCGGTCGTCCCCGGCGGCCGTCGAACAGACCTACGTCCGTCGTATCCGATCGCTGCCGGCAGACACCCAGCGACTGCTGCTGCTCGCCGCTGCCGAGCCATTGGGCGATGCCGGGCTGTTCGTGCGCGCCGCCGAGCACCTCGACGTGCCGGTGTCCGCACTGGCGCCCGCAGAGGCCGACGGCCTGATCGAGTTCGGGTCGCGGATGCGGTTCAGCCACCCGCTGATCCGGTCGGCGGCCTACCGGGCGGGTGATCTGCTGGACCGCCGCGAGATACACCGGGCGCTGGCCGGCGCCACCGACGCGCAGCTGGACCCTGACCGTAAGGCCTGGCATGCCGCCCAGGCCGCGGACGGTCCCGACGACGACGTCGCCGCCGAGCTGGAGCGGTGCGCGGTGCGGGCACAGGGTCGGGGCGGCGTCGCCGCCGCGGCCACGTTCCTCGAACGCGCCACCGTGTTGACCGCAGATCCGGCGCTGCGCACGGCCCGTGCGCTGGCCGCGGCGCACGCCAAACGCGACGCCGCCGACACCGACGCCGCCGATGCGCTGCTCGCGGTCGCGGAATTGGCCGAGCTGACGCCGCTGCAGCGGGCCCAGGTGGCGCGGTTGCGCGCCCAGATGCAGTTCGTCCGCAGCCGCTCCGGCGACACCGGTGCCCCGGCGGTCGCCGATACCGCGCCACCGCTGCTCGCCGCCGCCGACGCGCTGCAGGGTCTCGACGACGAGGCATCCCGGGAGAGCTACCTGGAGGCGGTCGCGGCGCTGATGTACGCGGGCCGCGCCGCGCCGCCCGGCCGACTCGTGGAGGCCGCCGAGGCGGCGCTGGCGGCCCTCGCCAGCGTCGACGAGCCGCTGCGCCCGGTCGACGTCCTGCTGCAGGGTGTCGCCGAGCGCATCACCGGCGGCAGGGGCGCGGGCACGGCGGCGCTGGGCCGGGCGCTGGCCGAGATGCGCGAGCTGGCCGATTCCGACGAGGCCGCCGTCGGCCGCTGGCTGCGGGTCCCGGCGTTTCCGATCCTGCAGGAATCGGCCGCCCACGAACTCTGGGATCAGAGCACGGTCGTGCATCTGTCGACGGCCGCGGTCACCCACGCCCGCCGCGGTGGGGCGCTGGCGGGGCTGCCCCGCGCCCTGGCCTATCGAGCGGGCGCGCACCGGCTCAACGGTGAATTCGACGTCGCAGCGCAGCTTCTCGACGAGGCGACGTCGATCGCGTCAGCGACCATGGCGAGATCGCCGGTGCGCTACCACGAGCTGATGCTGGCCGCGTGGCGTGGCGACGCGGCTCACGCCGAGGGTGCAATCGCCGCCCTCACCGCCGACGCGGCGTCCCGCGGGGAGGGCCGGCTGCAGAGTCTGGGGAGTTATGCCGCCGCTGTTCTGCACAACGGAGGGGGCCGCTATGCGGAGGCGTTCGCGGCCGCTGCCGACTGCTGCGCGTTCGAGAACCTGGGGTTTCACGGCGTGTGCCTCTACGAATTGGTCGAAGCCGCGACACGCACCGGTGCCCTCGACGCGGCCCGCGATGCGGTGACCCACCTGCAGGCCGGCGCCGGCACCACCGACTGGGGGCGTGGTGTCCTGGCGGCGGCCGAGGCGATGGTGGCCGACGACGCATCGGCTGCGGGTCTGTTCGCTGAGGCCGTCGAGCGCCTTCGCGACTGCGAGGCCGGCGTGCATCTGGCGCGGACGCGGCTGCAGTACGGCGAGTGGTTGCGCAGGGCCAACCGCCGGACCGATGCGCGCCGCGAGTTGACCGCGGCGCACGAGATGTTCACCGGGATGGGCGCGCGGGGATTCGCCGAGCGGGCGCGTCGAGAGCTGGTCGCCACCGGCGAGAAGGTGCGTGCGTCGAAGGCCGGCGGCTCGGCGAGTGCGCTGACTGCGCAGGAAGCCCAGATCGCCGGGCTGGTCGCCGAGGGGATGACCAACGCCGAGATCGGCGCCGCGCTGTTCATCAGCGCCCACACCGTGGAGTGGCATCTGCGCAAGGTGTTCGCCAAGCTCGGCATCACCTCGCGCCGGCAGCTGCGCACCATGCCCATCGGCCGCTGACGCCCGGCCTCACCTCTAGACTGACTCGTCGATCACCGCCGTCTTACAAGGAGTGTTTCGTGCTGCGTACCCGCACCGCCGGATCGTTGCGTGCCGCCGACGCCGGGCAGACGGTCACGCTGGCCGGCTGGGTGGCGCGCCGTCGTGACCACGGCGGCGTCATCTTCATCGACCTGCGCGATGCGTCGGGCGTGTCCCAGGTCGTGTTCCGGGAGGGCACCGTCCTCGAGCAGGCCCACCGTTTGCGCTCGGAGTTCTGTGTCGCCGTCACCGGCGTCGTCGAGATCCGTCCCGAGGGCAACGCCAACGCCGACATCGCGACAGGCGAGGTCGAGGTCAACACGACCTCGTTGACGGTGCTGGGGGAGAGCGCGCCGCTGCCGTTCCAGCTCGACGAGACCGCCGGCGAGGAAGCGCGGCTCAAGTACCGCTACCTGGATCTGCGCCGTGAGGGCCCCGGACACGCAATCCGGTTGCGTTCCAAGGTGAATGCGGCCGCCCGCGGCGTGCTGGCCGATCACGACTTCATCGAGATCGAAACGCCGACGCTGACCCGCTCGACGCCTGAGGGCGCGCGCGACTTCCTGGTGCCGGCCCGCCTGCAGCCCGGCTCGTTCTACGCGCTGCCGCAGAGCCCGCAGCTGTTCAAACAGTTGCTGATGGTCGCAGGCATGGAGCGCTACTACCAGATCGCGCGCTGCTACCGCGACGAGGATTTCCGCGCCGATCGCCAACCCGAGTTCACCCAGCTGGACATGGAGATGAGCTTCGTCGACGCCGACGACGTGATGGCCGTGTCCGAAGAGGTGCTGCGTGCACTGTGGGCGCTGATCGGCTACGACCTGCCCACTCCGCTGCCCCGCATCAGCTATGCCGAGGCGATGCGTCGCTTCGGCAGCGACAAACCCGACCTGCGCTTCGGGGTGGAACTGGTGGAGTGCACCGAGTACTTCGCCGACACCCCGTTCCGGGTGTTCCAGGCCCCCTACGTCGGTTCCGTGGTGATGCCCGGCGGAGCCTCGCAGCCGCGGCGCACGCTGGACGGCTGGCAGGAGTTCGCGAAGCAGCGCGGCCACAAGGGGCTGGCCTATGTGCTGGTCGGTGAGGACGGTGAGCTGGCCGGACCGGTCGCCAAGAACCTGTCCGACGCCGAACGTGACGGTCTGGCCGCCCATGTCGGCGCGCAGCCCGGGGACTGCGTGTTCTTCGCCGCAGGCACTCCGAAGGCGGCGCGTGCGCTGCTGGGTGCCACGCGCATCGAGATCGCCAAGCGTCTCGACATGATCGACCCGACCGCGTGGGCGTTCACCTGGGTAGTGGACTGGCCGCTGTTCGAGCCGGCCGACGACGCAACCGCCTCCGGCGACGTCGCCGTCGGATCGGGCGCGTGGACCGCGGTGCACCACGCCTTCACTTCGCCCAAGCCCGATTCGGAGGCGACGTTCGACACCGACCCGGGCTCCGCGCTCGCCGACGCCTACGACATCGTCTGCAACGGTAACGAGATCGGCGGCGGTTCGATCCGTATCCATCGCCGCGATGTCCAGGAGCGGGTGTTCGCGATGATGGGCATCGATCACGACGAGGCTGCGGACAAGTTCGGGTTCCTGTTGGACGCGTTCACGTTTGGTGCACCGCCGCACGGGGGCATCGCGTTCGGCTGGGACCGGATCGTCGCGCTGCTCGCCGGGGTGGACTCGATCCGCGAGGTGATCGCGTTCCCGAAGTCCGGTGGCGGAGTCGACCCGCTGACCGATGCGCCGGCGCCGATCACGCCGCAGCAGCGCAAAGAATCCGGCATCGACGCGAAGCCGGAGAAGGCGGACAAGCCGTGAGCGAGATCGACAAGAGCAAGCTCGTCTCCGACACCGCGGCCCTCGACGACTTCAACCGGAAGATCGTCGAGGAGTTCCGGGCCAACGGCGGCAAGGTCGGCGGTCCCTTCGAGGGTGGCACGCTGCTGTTGCTGCACACCGTCGGTGCGAAATCGGGTCAACCGCGGCTCTCCCCGCTGGCCTATCTGACCATCGACGAGAAGATGATCATCGTCGGTTCGTATGCCGGCGCACCCAACAATCCGGCGTGGGTGCACAACCTGCGCGCCGACCCGCGGGCACGGATCGAGGTCGGCACCGAGACGTGGGACGTGGTGGCGCGCGAACTACCCGCCGACGAGCGTGACGCGACGTGGCCGAAAGTCGTCGAGTACTCGGCGGTGTTCGCGGGTTACCAGGCCAACACGTCGCGGACCATCCCGCTGTTCGAGCTGAACCGCGTCTAGTTCGGCGCCTGCGGCGGGAGCAGCTGTTCGCGCCTCAAGAGGTCGTCGAGGGTTTCCCGCCTCACCGCCAGTCGCGCGACTCCGTCGCGGCAGAACACCACGGGTGGTCGCAGAGCCGTGTTGTAGTTGTTGGCCATCGTGTAGCAGTACGCCCCGGTGACCGGCACGGTGATCAGATCGCCCACCTGCGGCTGGACGACTGTGATCCCGTGGGCGATCTCGTCGCCTGATTCACAGTGCCGGCCCACGATGTCGACGGTTTCAGTTGGTCCGCTGCGATCGATCACCGACGGTTGGAACGGCTGGCCGTACAGCGACACCTCGAGGTTGTCGCCCATTCCTCCGTCGACAGCGACGTGCGTGCGTGCCCCCCGTTTGACGGTGACGACACGGTAGGCGGTGATGCCGTTGCGCGCGACCATCGACCGTCCTGGCTCCACCAGCAGTTCGACGCCCTCGCCGAGGTGGCGGTGGACAGCTGACACCAGGTGCTGCGCATAGTCCTCGACCGACGGCGCGTGATCAGAGCTGGTGTAGCGGACACCGAGGCCGCCGCCGAGGTCGTAGGCGCCGAATCGGCCGAATTGGGCGAGAGCGCGCACCGCGGCGGAGAACTGGTCGAGGTCGAGCAGTTGCGAACCGACGTGTGCGTGCAGGCCTCGCAGGTCGAGTCGAGGTTCCCGGGTGATGATCCCGATCACCTCGTCGACCTGGTCGGACGGGATCCCGAACTTGGACGCGTCGTGGCCGGTCATCATGGCCTGGTGTGTCTTGGCGTCGAGTGCGGGGCTCACCCGGAGAAGCACCGGAACGGGTTCGTCCGCGAGCCTGGCGAGGCGCTCGACGTCGTCGAGGTTGTCGACGACGATGTAGCGCACCCGTGCGCGCAGCGCGGCGCGGATGTCGTCGTCGGTCTTGGCGTTGCCGTGGAACACCATTCGACGGGGGTCGGCGCCGGCGGCGAGCGCGAGAGCCAATTCACCTGCCGCAGCGGTGTCGACGCCGCACCCCTCTTCCTGGACCACACCGATCACCGATGCCGACGGGAAGCTCTTCGCCGCGAACAGGACCAGCGATCGCGGGTGGCGGCGGGTGAAGGCGTCGAGGTAGCGGCGGGCGGTCCGGCGCAACGCGCCTTCGTCGATGAGGTACGCGGGCGTGCCGTATCGGTGGACCAGTTCATCGACGCGGCATCCGCCGACGAGGAGACGCCCCGCGGAGTCCAGTGTCGTGCCGTCTGGGTACAACGACAGATCGATGTCGCCGGGTGTGCCGATCTGGGTCATCGCTTCTGCTCCGCGGGATGATTCGTGGCGACGCGCGCGGCCAGCGATCGCACGGAATCGTCGTGGCGGGCAAAGCGTTCGGCCCACCGCTCGGCGCGGCCCGGATCGGGTTCGATGACCTCGGCTCGGTGGATCGGCCGGTCCACGTGCGGTGACCACGCCAACGCCGCGCATCCGGCGAACGTCGCGGCACCGACCGCGGAGTGGTCGCGTTCATGGGGGTCGAAGACGACTGTGCGTCCGGTGGCGTCGGCGAGGTCGCGGCGGAACGTCGTCGACGCCGCACCCGAGCCGCTGAGCGCCAGAGGACCACAAGAACCTGTTGCCTCGGCCAGTACCTCGGTGCAGCGCCGCGACTCCAGCACGATTCCTGCTGTCAGTCCCCTGGCGAGGTCGGCCGGCGTGGTGCGCAGGGTCAGTCCCTCGATCGCACCGACGAGATCTGGATTCCACAGCGCACCCTGTTCGCCGGGCGAGAGGTAGGGCAGCACCAGGGGAGCATCGTCGAGAGACCCGGACGCGGCCAGTTCGGCCACCGCCGCGGGGCCGTCGACGGAAAGCAGGCCGGCGAGCCACTCCAGAGCTGAACCCGTTGCGAGCAAATCCATCTCGAGGCCGAACCCGTCGCCGGCCAGAGGCGTCACGAGGTAGCGCCCCTGCGGATCGGTCGTGGGAGTCGGAGCCCACCCGAGGATGACGTTGCTGGTGCCGGCGATGTAGGCCACGTCACCGGGCCCGCGCACACCCAGGCCGTAGGCGCCGAGCACCGAGTCGGCTGCACCGACGGTGACGGGAATGCCCGCCGCGCAACCCCACCGGCCGGCGACGTCGGCGCGAAGGGGTCGTGTCGTGTCGGAGGAGACGACGGCGGGCACGGACTGCACGGCGGCCGCTGCGAGCATGTCGTCGTCCCACTCCCGGGTGTGCAGATCGTAGGCGCCGTAGCCGGCGGCGGTGCTCGGGTCGGTGAGGAGTTCACCGGTCAGGGTCGCGAACAGGAAGTCCTTGGCGCCGCACGTGATCGCGTCAGTCGGTAGCCCTCGGTCCACCCGACGAAGGTGCATCGCGAGAAGGTAGCGGCCGTCGAACCGCTGTCCGGTCCTGGCGTAGGACACCTCCGGGTCGGTGCGGGCCAGGATTCGCTGGCCCTCGGCCTCGGCGCGGGCATCCATCCACGTCACAGCCGGCCCGACCGGGGCGCCGCTGAGGTCCAGGTTCACCAGCGTGGGCAACATCGCAGACAGGCCGATGGCCCGCCACGACCGCGGGTTGGTGGCGCGCGCCAGGGCGCGGACCGCGGTGTCGCAGGCAGCCAGCCAGTGACTCGGGTTCTGTTCCGCCGCACCGATTTCAGGCTGCTCCGTCGGATAGTCGGCGCGCGCACGCGCCACGCACCGCCCGGAGTCGTCGATGGCGACGGCCTTGAGGCTGCTGGTTCCGAGGTCGAGGCCGATCGCCAGGGTCGGTGCCTCAGCGCTCACGCGCCACCACGGTCAGGGCGCTCTCGGCCGCGGTCAGGGTTTCGTCGATGTCGGCGTCGGTGTGTACGAGCGAGACGAACAGATTCTCGAATTGCAATGGGTGGAAAAGGATTCCGCGCACCACCATCTCCTGGTACCAGCGGGTGAAGATGTCTTCGTGAGCGTGGGCGGCAGCGTCGCGCCAGTTCTTGATGGGGCGATCGGTGAACCAGAACTGGAACACCGTGCCGATGCCTTCCACGTACGCGTCGATTCCCTTCTCGTCGGCCAGCGCTTTGAGTCCGCTGCCCAGCCGGTCGCCGAGTGCGCGTTGGCGCTCGTAGAGGCCCGGCGTGGCCAGCACGTCCATGGTGGCCGATACGGCGGCACATTGCACGACGTTGGCGTTGTAGGTGCCCGAGTGTGAGTAGGTGCCGTCGGCGATCATGCGCATCGCCTCGGTGGTGCCGCCGATGGCGGCGACGGGGAATCCGCCGCCGACGCCCTTGGCGTAGGTGGTCAGATCGGAGTGCACCCCGAACCATTCGCGGGCCCCACCGCGGGCGAACCGGAAGCCGGTGATGACCTCGTCGAAGATGAGCATGGCGCCGTACTTGGTCGTCTGTTCCCGCAGCAGTTCGAGGTAGCCGGGCTCGGGCAGGATGCATCCGGTGTTGAACACCGCGGGCTCGGTGAGCACAGCGGCCACCTCCTCGCCGCGCTGCTCCATCAGGCGGACGAAGCTCTCCGGGTCGTTCCAGGTGAGGACGACAAGGGTGTCCTCGAGTTCGGCCGGCACGCCCGGGCCCATGGCGACGGGGCGCGGATTGTCCGCGGGCCCGGCCAGCACCGGGTCGACGTGATTGGACCAGTACACCGTGTCCTGCCAGCCGTGGTAGTGACCCTCGAAGCGGACGATGAGCCGTCGCCCGGTCGTGGCGCGGGCGAGCCGAACGGCAGTCCCGACGGCCTCGGAACCGGAGTTGGTGAAGCGGACCTGCTCGAGACCGGGGACGGCCGCGACGACTTTCTCGGCGGCCTCGATCTCGAGTTCGTAGGGCAGACCGAAGCACGTGCCGTACTGGTTGACCGCATCGACGACGGCTTGCGTCACCTGGGGGTGGCGATGTCCGAGGATCATCGGCCCGAGGCCCAGCAGGTAGTCGATGTATTCGTTGCCGTCGGCGTCGCGCAGCCGGGATCCCTTGCCCTCACTCATGAACAGCGGGTAGGGCTTCCAGCCGTTGCGTGGCAGACGTGCCGTGCTGCCGGCGCCGCCGGGGATGGTGCGGCGGGCGCGGTCGTAAAGGGCCTTGGTGGCGGTGGTCCGCTCGGCGTAGGCGGTGTCGAACGACGTCATGGCGTGTGTGTCCATATCCTCTTCTTTGGAGTCCGAGCCTTCAGGATCAAGCTTAGTATACTAAGTATGTATGGCGAAAGCCTTCATGCCGACGGATGGAGGTACTCCACGAGTGCCCGCACCGGGGTGCCGGTGGCGCCGGCGGGCCACGGGTGAGCGTCGCGTTCCAGCCAGGCTGCCGACCCGTTGTCGATGTGCACCCAGGGTGTGTCGCCGACGAGAGAGCGCAAATACGTGGCCGCGAGCTGCCCTGAATCGGGGTGATCCGGCGCAGCGTTGGCGATGTCGGCGACGCGCGAGGGGAGCATCGCCCTGTAGGTCGGGTGCAGGGGAAGCTGCCATCCGGGATCGAATGCCCTTCTCCCGGAGTCGATGAGATCGTCGGCAAGAGCCACCGCATTGGTCCAGCAACCCCAATACGCGGGGCCGACGCCCCCCGAGTCGGTCAGCGTCCCGACGTCGATGACGCCGGAAAGATGCTGTCCGACAAGCCAACTCAGTGCATCAGCCAAGACCAGGCGACCCTCGCAGTCGGTGTCGAGGACCTCGGTGGTCTGTCCACCGGGGTGGCGCACGACATCGCCGGGCCGCAGAGCGGCTCCGCCTGGCATGTTCTCGGCCACCGGCAGCACCGCCACTGCGGGGGCCGTCCGGCCGAGGGCCGCAGCCGCGATCACCGCCGCCGCGACGGCCGCCGCACCTGCCATATCCGATTTCATCCAGCTCAACTCGCCGCCGTCGCGCTTGAGGTTGATCCCGCCGGAGTCGAAGGTGATGCCCTTGCCCGCCAGCCCGATCCCCTGCGCCTCACCCTCTATCCGCACCACGACGGCCAGCGGCGGGCGGGCACTCGCCCCGCCCACTGCCAGGGTGGCGCCGAACCCGCGGTCACGCAGTGCATCGGCGTCCCACGTCTCGACGACCACCGAACCGGGCGCGGTCTGCTCGGCAAAGTCGGTGACTGCGGCGGCGAAAGCCGAGGGCGACAACGTGTTCGGGGGAGTCTCGACCAGTTGGCGGACCCATCCCGTGGCTTGTGCCACCGTCGCGGCGCGCGAGAGGACGGCGTCGGAATCGGTCGCGGTCGCACCGACGAGATGGATTCGTGCCTCGGTCGGGCTGCCGTCGCGGTGGTACTGCCATGCCGAGATCGCGTGGCCCTCGGCGACCGCGCCCAGAGCGTTCTCGGCCTCGAGCGCCAGGAGCGACAGCACCGTCACTCCGGCCCGCGCAGCCAGAGCGGCGTCGAACAGCCCGTGTGATGTCGGGCGTCCGCCGCCGATACCCACCGCCACCACCCGGACCGGGCCGGACGGTCCGGGGACGGCGAGCACCGACCGGGCCGTGGCACCGCCGTCGAACTCCGGATCGGTCACGACCAGATCGACGACATCCAGGCCGAGGGCGTCGGCGAGCAGCGTCGCTCCTGGTCCCGCGAACACGCCGCGCGATCCACACGGCAGGCCGACGACGACGGTCGCCCCCTGGTGGTCGGCGAGTAGCGCGGCGAGCTCGGCCGGATCGTGGTGCGTCAGCGATACGGCGTCCACTAGGCCGGCCGAACCTGCATGAGCGTCTGCGTGGAGAGATTGTTGACGGAGCCGACCAGCGGCGAGAGCAGGAAGCCCGTCCACGTGGGACTGTGCGCCTCGATGACGTTCTGGTACACCAGCACGATGTAGGGCCGATCGGTGAACGCCAGCTGTTGCATCTGGTTGACGATCTGCTGGCGTTCCTCGCGTGTGCGGGCGATGCCCTGGGCGGCGTAGAGCTTGTCGTATTCGGGGTTGCAGTAACCGCTGTCGTTGTTGTTGCCCCACTGTGCACAGGTGAGCACGCTGAGCTGGAAGTCGGGATCCACCGGCGGAATCCAGTCCCACATGGCGATGTCGAAGTCGTCGTAGGTGTTGTCCGGCCCCATGATCGCCGCGCTGGCCGCATCGGTGTCCATTTTGCGCATCACCAGGTTGATGCCGGCGCCCCGCAAGGCGTTCTGCATGGTCTGGAACATCCGGTCGCCGGCACCGTTGATCTCGGTCGGGAAGATGACGTCGTAACTCATCGGCACCCCGTCGGCCACCCGGATGCCGTCTGCGCCGCGCCGGAAGCCGAGGCCGTCGAGGATCGCGTTGGTCTGCCCGAGGTCGAAGGGCAGCCCCTGGATCGAACTGTCGTGGAACCCGGTCGCGGGGGCCACGATGGTCGACCCCGGTGTGGCCATCCCGAGCCATGCCGTGCTGACCATCTCGGATCGGTTCATCGCGTACTCGAAGGCCTTGCGCACCTCGGGATTCAACAGCTCGGGGTGGTTCTTCTTCTTGGGGTTGGTGTTGATGATCAGCTCGTAGTAACCGGTGCCGGGGGCGGTGTCGACGACCATGCCGGCGTCTTTGAGCGAGGGCACGGTGGTGGCGGGGGTCGACTCGCCGATCATGTCGACCTGCCCTGTCCGCAGCGCCGTCACCATGGCGTCGGAGTTGGCGAAGATCTGGAGGCCGAAGCCGCTGATGGTCGGCTTGGCCGTGCCCCACCAGGCGGGGTTGCGGTCGAACAGGGCGAGCTGGTCCTTGCGGTACTCGGTCAGCCGGAACGGCCCACCGGACACCATCGGTGCCTCGTTGGCGAAGGTCGTGAGCTCCTTGCCGTCCCCGGAGGCGTACTGCGACCAGATGTGTTCGGGCAGGATCGGCAGCTGTGTCATCTGAGCGAGCACATTGGACACCGGCGCCGAGTAGGTGAGGGTCAGACGGTTGTCGCCGTCGGCGGTGGCCGACGTCAGCCCCTGCATGAACCCGGCGAGCTTGCCGGCGGCGCCGTCGCGAAACTTGCCGATGGTGTTCAGGGTGAAGGCTGCATCCTTGGCCGTCAGCGGCTTCCCGTCCGACCACGTCGCGTTCTCGGCCGTGTCGAACGTCCACACGAGACCATCGGGCGAGGTTTTCCACGAGGTCGCGAACGACGGCCGCAGCGACATGTCCTTTGTGTCGTACTCGGTCAGATGCGGATAGACGTACTCGAAGACGACGCTGCTGTAGTCGGAGCTGGACACGAACGGATTGAGGGAGTCGATGGTCGCGCTGACCCCGATCCGCAGAACTGTCGAGCCGGAGTCGCGGGAGCTACAGCCGGCGCCGGCAATCATCACGGCGACAGCGATCAGCGCTGCGAGCGCACCTCTACACCTCATCAACGGGCATCCTCTCTGGACAAGGCGTTGCCTCGACGTCGTGGTTCGAGGTGCGCATGGTCACTTGTTGTGCTTAGTATCATGACTCAGATGAGCGGGTTGTCAACTGGAGGAAGGGGAGTGGGTGCGCGGGTACCTTTGGAAGCGTTCGCTTTTCGCCGTGGCCACCATCGTCATAGCCCTGACGGTCAACTTCGTCCTGTTCCGGGTGCTGCCCGGAGACGCGGTCACCCGGGTGTCGCGAATCCCCAACGCCTCGCCGGCGCTCCGTCACGCACTGGAGGTCGAATTCGGTCTCGACAAGTCGCTCTGGCAGCAATACCTGCTGTACGTCGAGCAACTCTGCCGCGGCAACCTGGGTGTCTCGTTCACCAATCGACAACCGGTGCTGGACAACCTGACCGAGGCATTCGGTAACACTCTGCCGATGGTCGCGACCGGGACCATCCTGGCGATCCTGCTCGGCGTGGCCGTCGGCGTGTACGCCGCGGTACGGCGCAACACCCTTGCTGATCATCTCGCGACCGGCGTCGCTGTCGCGTTCTACGCTTTTCCGACGCAGTTCCTCGGCATGATGTTGCTGATCATGTTCGCCGGGGTGCTGCCGTCGGTGGGGATGCGTGACCCGTTCGCCGTTGCCCTGTCGCCGGGAGAGCAGTTCGCCGATCTCCTCCTGCACATGGCATTGCCGGTACTGACCCTCGTGCTCACGCTCTACGCCGAGAATGCGCTCATCGTGCGCTCGGCGATGGTGGAGACCCTCGGTCAGGATTACATCCTGACCGCCCGCGCCAAGGGGCTCTCGCGGCGCCGGATCATCTGGTCCTACGCCCTGCGCAACGCCGCGCTGCCGACGATCACCCAGGTCGCGCTGTCCCTGGGCGCTGTCGTGAGCGGCTCCATCCTCGTCGAGGTGATCTTTTCCTGGCCGGGCATCGGGAGGGCGCTCTATGACGCTGTGTTGCAACGGGATTACCCGATGCTGCAGGGAGGATTCCTGGCCATCACCGTGACCGTGGTCGTGCTCAACTACGTCGCCGATCTGTTGTACTTCCGACTCGACCCCCGGGTGTCGCAATGACTGCCGAGGAGAACCTCGTCCCGGCGCGGCGGGAACAGCGCAGTGGTGCCTGGGGAGCTCTCCGTACCGCCATGAAGCGGCCGCCCGCCCTCGTAGGTCTCGCCGTCATCTCGGTGTTCCTCGTGGTGTCCGTCTTCTCGCCGGTGCTCAAGCCCTACAGCACGTCGATCCCCAGCTGTCCGGTGTTCGACCCTCCGTCGGGCAGCCACCCGCTCGGCTGCGACGACGGCGGCGTCGACGTGCTCAGTCTCGTGCTCCAGGGCGGCCAGGTGTCGATGTTCGTCGGGTTCACCGCGGCCGTGATCGCCATCGTGATCGGAACGGTCGTGGGTGTGCTGTCCGGCTACTTCGGCGGTTGGGTCGACAGCGTGTTGATGCGGATCACCGATTACTTCATGGTGGTTCCGCAGATCGTGCTGATGATCGTCGTCGCCGCCGTGTGGGGGCCGAGCTTGACGCACGTCATCATGGTCATCGGCTTGCTGATGTGGACCAGCACGGCCAGAGTCATTCGCGCGCAGGTCAAGTCGCTGAGGGAGCGGGTCTACGTCCGCAGGGCGGTCTCCATCGGAGCCAGCCACACCCGCATCATCGCCACGCATATCCTGCCGCAGCTGGGACCGCTGGTGATCGCCAACACGGTGCTGGCGATCACGCTGGCCGTCTTCAACGAGACGGCGCTGGCCTTTCTCGGTCTGTCCGATCCGACCGCGGTCACCTGGGGGACCATCATGGAGCACGCCTTCGAACGGGGCGCAATCAGCACCGGTGCCTGGTGGGCGATCGTTCCCGCAGGGCTGTGCGTCGCGGCGTTGATCGTGGGCTGCTACCTGGTGGGCAACTCGATCGAGGACGGACTGAACCCCCGGTTGCGTTCGTCGTACCTGTCGACGTCGTCGTGGCGGATGCGGCCCCTCGTGGGACGCGGGGGTGATGCGCTGTGACCGCGCCGGCGAACGCCCTCGAATTCGTGGGTCTCGACGTCTGGTTCGACCCGCGAGATCACCACGGCGGCAACCAGATCCACACCGTCAAGGATCTGTCGCTGACGGTGGCGCCGGGGGAGCGGGTCGGACTCGTGGGCGAGTCGGGGTGCGGGAAGACCACCACGATCCTCGCCGCGCTGGGTTTGTTGCCCCCCACCGCCACGGTCGGCGGGCAGATCCGCGTCGGCGGTCGTGACATCCTCGCCGGCGGTGAGGCGGGGATCCGTGCGCACCGCTGGACCGACGTCGCGATGGTGTTCCAGGGTGCGATGAGTGCTTTCAACCCGGTCATGACGGTGGGTCGGCAGATCCGCGAGGCGCTCGAGGTCCACGGGATCGCCCACGGCCGTCGCGCGGTCGAACGCACCCGAGAGCTCCTCGAACTCGTGGGGCTGGCGCCGGGCACCGACGCCCGGTACCCACACCAACTGTCCGGCGGGATGAAACAGCGTGCGGTGATCGCCATGGCGCTGGCGTGCGAACCCAAGGTGCTCCTCGCCGACGAACCGACCACGGCTCTCGATGTCGTGGTGCAGGACCAGGTGCTGCGCCTGCTGGTCTCGCTGTCCAGCGAACTCGGCCTGGCGCTGGTGCTGGTCACCCACGACCTCGGCGTGGTGGCACAGGCGTGCACGCGGGCCGCGGTGATGCGCGACGGCCGTATCGTCGAACAGGGCACGGTCGAGGACCTGTATCGACGGCCCACCCATCCCTACACCCGTCAATTGTTCGAGTCCACGCCCGACCTTGCCGCCGTCGAGGATGCCCGCGAAAGTCTGCCGCCGGCAACACCTTTGCTCGAGATTGCGGACCTGCGCGTGACATTCGGCGATGTGGCACGTCCGCGGCGGCGACGGTGGACACGCGAGAAAGCAGACGAGGACACGTCCTCGCGACCGCCGGACGCGGTCGCCGACGTCAGCATGACGGTGGGCGAGGGTGAGCTGGTCGCTCTCGTCGGACAGTCCGGGTGCGGCAAGACCACGACGCTGCAGGCGATCCTGGGGATGCAGCCGGTGCGGTCGGGTTCCATCCGAATCGGTGGCAAGGAGATCACCACCCTGAATGCTGCGGCGTGGCGGCCATTGCGTCGAGACGTCCAGATGATTTACCAGGATCCCTACGAGGCGCTCGACGGTCGACTGCGCGTCGCCGACACCGTCGCCGAGCCGCTCGTGGTCCATCGGATCGGCGCCGGTAGGGGTGAGCGACGGACCCTGGTCGAGGAAGCGCTGCGCGACGTGGGGCTCGACCCCGCGGCGTTCGCAGACAGGTTCCCGCACGAACTGTCGGGCGGGCAACGTCAGCGCGTGGCGATAGCGGCCAGCCTCGTCCTGCGGCCACGGTTGCTCCTCGCCGACGAACCGGTGTCGATGCTCGACGTGTCGGTGCGCACGGGTGTGTTGGAACTGCTCGACGCGTTGCGCCGTGAACACCGGATGGGGATTCTGATGATCACCCACGACCTGTCTACGGCCGCCGCCTACGCCGACCGCATCATCGTGATGCGAGACGGCGCGATCGTCGAGGAAGGGGCGGCGTGGCAGGTCGTCCACGAACCCCGCGCCGACTACACCCGCACACTGCTGGCGAGTGTGCCGAGCCCCGACCCCGCGCGGAGGCAGCTGTGACCCGAGCGTGCCGATGACCTCAGTCGTCGCCGGCGGACGGCGGTGCGCCGAGCGGTCGCACCGACCAAGGCCCGTTGTCATGCGACTCCATCAACCGCGGCCCGGAATTACCCGAGACGTAGAACAGGAACTCGCGAGCAGGGTAGGTCTGCTGGAAGCTGTCGAAGGCGACGCCGGCTGCGGTGACGCTGATTCCACGGATCCGCACCACATTGACCTTCGCCGACAATTGCAGATGTTCGCGTTCCCAGGAGTTGGGCTGATCGACCTCGAAGACCTGCTCGACGAAATCGTCTGTGAGCGCGTAACGCTCGGAGAGAAAGCCGTAGAGCGATCCGCCGTCGGCGATGCGCGTCTCGTCCAGCGATGGTACGAGTTGCAGAGGGAGGACAGCCTTTTCCAGGACCTTCGGCGCGCTGCCGAGGCGACGCAGTCGGCTGATCTCCCATACCGGTTGGCCGGCGTCGATTCCCAGCGCCGCAGCGTGTTTCGCGCTGGGCAGTCCCACGACCATGCTGACGAGCTCGGTGGTGAGCTCGACATCGCCGCCCGGGCTGGTCAGGGTGTCCAGCAACGCGCCGGGTCGCGACGGCTCACTGACCAACCGCTGTGGCGCAACGAAGGTGCCGACACCCTGGTGCCGCACGATCTTGCCGCTGCGCGTCAGTTCGTCCAGCGCGCGGCGCACCGAGATGACGCTGACTCCGGCGATCTCGGCGAGTTCTGCGGTGCTCGGCAGTTGGTCGCCCTCGCGCAGGCCTTGCTCTTCGATCATGTTCACGACCAGGTCGTAGACATGTTGATAACGCAGGGCACGCGGCGGCCGGGTCGCGTCCGTCGCTGTGGGCTTGTCCGGTACCCCTCCGGTCACATCTCCTCCAAGGTGGGCTGACGACCGATCATGCCCCAGTCTTGCCTTCCGGCACCCGCGGTGTCGCTGCCGTCCCGCATAGTGTCGACATCGTTATACAAGGAATGAGGACAAACGTGGAAATCGTCGTCGCTCACGATGCCGCCGGGGTGGCGGTGACCGCGGCAGCGCAGGTGGTCGAGCTCGTCCGTCGACGGCCTACCGCGGTGTTGGGGCTGGCGACGGGGTCGAGCCCGTTGGGCCTGTATTCCGAACTGGTCCGGCACGTGCAGGGCGGTCTGGACATGAGCCAGGTACGTGCTTTCGCCCTCGATGAGTACGTCGGTCTGCCACCCGAGGATCGGCGGAGCTACGCCGCGGTGATCCGCACCCACGTCACCGAGCCCCTGGGCCTCGACCCCCTGCGTGTTCGAGTGCCCACCGGGATCGGGGACGATCTCGACGCCGCGTGCTGCGACTTCGAGGACGCCATCCGTGCGGCCGGCGGAGTCGATCTGCAGATCCTGGGGATCGGCCGCAATGGGCACCTCGGGTTCAACGAGCCGGGGTCGCTGTTTGAGTCACGTACGCGGGTCGCGGCTCTCGCCGAGTCGACCCGGCGGGACAACGCCCGATTCTTCGAGCGGTTGGATGACGTGCCGACCCTGTGTGTCACCCAGGGATTGGCCACGATCATGCAGACGCGCACCGCCGTCCTGATCGCCACCGGAGCGGCAAAAGCTCAGGCGCTCGCCGACGCCGTCCGCGGACCGGTCTCGACGCAGTGTCCGGCGTCGATCCTGCAGCGCCATCCGCATGCGGTCGTGATCGTCGACCCGCCTGCTGCGGCCGCCCTCGAGGTGAACGACCGAATGCTCAGTCGGTGAAAGCACGCGAGTAGCGGCAGCCGTCGCGTTCGGCCCACGCGGCCACGCCGCCGACCAGCGGCCCGAAGGTGAGGCGTTCTGGGAGGCGGGGATCGGCACCGATGCGATAGACACGATCGCCGAGGGGCACCAGCTCGACCTCGCCGCCGGGCGCCTCCACACCACCCGGCGCGATCAGGAGAAGTCGACCGCCCCGTGCCACCACGCGGAAGTTGGTGAACCACGGCGTGTAGGAACGGTAGCGGCCGCACAGCGCGGCGTCCGCCGGCTCCGGCAGTCGCTGTCCCCGGCTGTCGCCGCGAGGGAAAGTGCGTGGACCCCAATGCCATGCGCCGGCGTCGAAGCGCAGAGCAAAGGCGCGCAGGCCACGGTGTCGCGTCAGCGCCGCATCGCCCCACGTGCGCAGCAGCGGTGCCGTGTCGCCTCCGGTGTCGCCCCCGGAGTCGATGCCGAGCCGGACGCGAGCACCGGCCCGGTCGGTGACACGACATCGCAGGATGTGTGGTGCGGAACCGGCTGCCGTGTGGGTGAACTCACCGACGCGTTCGGCGGCCTGCTCCGCGTCCCACCAGGAGGGGTCCAGGTCGTCCCGAGCTACCGAACCGGGGTGTTCGTACTCCGCGGCGACGGTGCGGGCAATCGCTTCGGCCACCGGCGAGTCGCCGTTGGCGTTGGTCAGGACACAGACGGCCAGCCCGTGGTCGAGGTCGGCGAGCAGGAAGGATGCGTAGCCGACCATTCCGCCCCCGTGGGACAGCACGGTGCGGCCATCGACCTGCTCGACGTTCACCCCTAGGCCGTACCGACTGGTCGTCGACGCCGGGACACCCGGCAGCGCGAGGACGTCCTCTCCCGACGGTGCGGTGGCATGCACCATGGCGGCGAACTCCTCGACCTCGAGGAGCCTGTGGCCGTCGATGGCGCCTCGCCCCAGAAGCACCCGGGCGAAACGCGCGAGGTCCGCGATCGTCGCCGCGATGTTGCCGTCGGCGCCGGCCACTTCGAGATAGGGCACGGCTGTCACGGGGTCGCCCGGAATCCAGGGCCGATCGTCGCGCAGCGGTCGGTAGCCGCGGGCCATTGCCGGGTCGTCGTCGTAGGTGACGCAGGCGGTGCTGTCCGACATGCCCAGGGGTCGCAGGATGTCGTCGCGGACCAGCTCGACCAGACTCCGGCCGGAGATCTGAGCGACTGCGAGGCCGGTCAAGATGTACCCGAGATTGGAGTAGTGGAAGAAGCTGCCCGGTGCAGCTGATGACAGCGAGCCCCGAAAAGAGATCGCCTGACCGATGTCGTCGGGCACGGCGTCGACGCTGGACACCAGGCCCGCAGTGTGATTGAGCAACCTGCGCACTGTGAGTGAATCGTCATCGAGGGGTTCGGGCAGCCAGTCCAGGACGGCGCTCACCGGCTCGTCGAGGGAGAGCTGTCCACTCCGCACGGCGCGCAGAGCCGCGATCGCAGTGAAGGTCTTACTGATGGAGCCGATTTGGAAGCGATGCGGGGGAGCGACGGCGATGCCGGCAGCCAAATCGGCGTAGCCGAACGAATGAGTGAAGGCCTCACCGTGTCGGTCCACGACCGTGACCGCACCTCCCGGGATCGACCACTGCCGGGCGATGGTCGTGATGAGGGCCATCAGGTCCGTCCGGACCCGCTCGGATGACGTCACACCAGAACTCCATTCGCATCGTCGGGCGAGGTCTCGCACCGACCAACCTTCGAGTTGCAGGACAATATACTGAGTATTACGTTGGCGCGGGGGCCGAGCCCGAGGAGTATTCGCCGTGTCCGACACCGCATCTGAGCAGAATCAACAGCGAGGCACATTGAGGTCCGGGGCGTTGCGCGCCGGCGACGTCGTCGTGATGGCGCTCGCGAGTTCCGGCCCCACCCAGAGCGTCGCGGTCACGCTCGCGGCAATCCTCGCCACCGTCTCGTACGCGGGTTTCCTGCCGATCCTGATCTGCTTCGTGCCCATGCTCGGGATCGCGCTCGGCTACCAGCGGCTCCACGCATGGCAACCCAGTGCGGGCGCGACCTACTCGTGGGTGGGCCGGGTCCTCAACCCGCACATCGGCTTCTTCGCCGGCTGGATCATGCTGCTCTACTACACGGTCGGCACCACCAGCCTGACGATTCCCCTGGGTAGCTACCTGCTGAGCTTCTTCTCCGACGACGCGGCCAACGACGCCGTCGCGGTGGCCGCCGTCGGCACCGTGTTCAACGTCGTCGTGCTCGTCGTCGCCGCGCTGGGTGCTCAGCTCTCCGCGAAGTTCCAGTGGATGTGGGCGGTCTTCGAATACGCGCTCGTTCTCGGATTCGCCGTTGCCGCTGTCGTTTACATCAGTTCGGGCCATCCCGGAGTGGTAGCGGTGGATTCGTCGTGGTTCACCGTCAGTGGCGCCGGGGGCTTCGATTCGCTCATCGCCGGCGTCCTGCTCGCGATCTTCCTCTACTCGGGCTGGGACACCGCGGCCTACGTCGGTGAGGAGTCCTCGGGCAAGAAAGCCGGGCGGGCTGCGGTGACGAGCGTCGTCCTGCTGTTCGTCATCTATTCGGTGACCGTGCTCGCGTTCCAGGGCATCGCACCCATGTCCGAGATGCAGGACCACGCCGCGAACATCCTGGCGTTCGTGGGGGAGCGCCTCGGCGGTGGCTTCTGGAAAGAGGTGATGATCGCGGCTGTGCTCGGTGGCACGCTCGCGTCGCTTCTGGCCGCGATCGTCAGCTCGTCGCGCATCGGTTTCGCGATGGGCCGCGACCGCGTCATCCCCTCCTGGTTCGCCGGCGTCAGCGCCCGCTTCGGCACACCGTGGAACGCCACGCTGGTTTTCGGCCTGCTCAACGTCGTGTTCCTCTGGGGTTCGACACTGATCAGCTCAGTGGGCGCCGCGCTGGCCGACATCGTCAGCACCCTGGGCCTGATGGCTGCCATCTTCTATCTGCTCACCGCCAGCACTGCCATCTGGTGCTACCGCTCTCAGATCACCCGCTCGGTCGGCGATTTCGTGATCGGTGGCGTGATGCCGGGCCTGGGTGCCCTCTTCCTGGCCTTCGTCATCGTCTATGCGCTGGCGTCCGGTTCCCTCAACGGGATCGAGATCGCCTTCGGCGTCGGGCTTTCGGCCTTCGGCCTGGTGTTGTCGTTCCTCTCGGCGCGCATCGGCAAAGCGCCGTATTACACGGCGGGCCGCCGACGCTACGGGGAATAGATTTCGCGTCCTGCGGGTCGTGTCCAGGTGTGAGTGACTCAAGTGAATTCAACTCAGAAGAACTGGTCAACAACGCCGACGCGCTCAACGAGATGAACCGGCAGGTCGTCGAGGAGTTCCGCGCCAACGGCGGCAAGGTGGGCGGACCGTTCGAGGGTTCGCCCATCGTGCTGCTGACCACCACCGGCGCCAAGTCGGGGCAGCCGCGCGTGTCCCCGCTGGTGTACTTCGCCATCGACGGCCGCATCCTGATCGCCGGCTCGATGGGGGGCGCACCCAAGGCTCCGGCATGGGTGCACAATCTGCGCGCGCACCCGGCGGTGCACGTGGAGATCGGCGAGGAGGCCTACGACGCGCAGGCCACAGAGCTGCCGCGCGAGGAGCGCGACGCGCTCTACCCTCGCGTCGTCGAGAAGGCACCGCAATTCGGCGAGTACCAGGCCAAGACGACCCGGGTCATCCCGCTGTTCGAGCTCACGAGGTGACCTTGGCGGCCAACGCCGCCAGCTTCACGTCGAGTGCCACAGCGGCGCTGCGCAATTCCGCGTTGTCCTCGACCGACATCAACGAGGACGGCCTGACGTAGGTCAGGCTGCTGCTCCCGTTCTCGTCGAGGATCAGCACCTCGACCGGGACGAAGAGCCCCGCCGTCTGGTCGTGCCTCAGCATCGTGATCGCGATCAGCGGATTGCCGAGGATGACCCGCAGCACCTTGCGCTCGATGCCGGCCTTGCCGATCCAGGCCCCGTGATCGAGCAGAGCGAACAGCATGAATCCGCTGGGTCCGACGTAGGGTTCGACGCGACGCTGGTAGGCCTCCCAATCGCCACCCGCGGTGCCGATCTCGTCGATCGGCACCGGCTGCTCGCCGATGTCGGCGAGCAGCGCGGTGACCAGATCGTCGTAACTCTTGGCGCTGTCGTAGCGCACCCGGACTCCATCAAAGTGGATTTCCTCGGCGCGGGTCATCGTCGTCAGAGCCGCTCGATGATCGTGGCGTTGGCCATCCCGCCGCCCTCACACATGGTCTGCAGGGCGTAACGACCCCCACGCTGATGGAGCGCATTGACGAGCGTGGTCATGATGCGGGCGCCGCTGGCCCCCAGTGGATGCCCGATCGCGATCGCGCCGCCGTTGACATTGGTGCGGCTCAGATCTGCGCCGGTGTCGTGGGCCCACGACAGCACGACCGGGGCGAACGCCTCGTTGACTTCGAACAGGTCGATGTCGTCGAGCGACAGGCCCGAGCGCGCCAACACTTTCGCGGTCGCGGGGATCACGCCGGTCAGCATGTACAGCGGGTCCGAGCCCACCGCGACCGTCGTGTGGATGCGGGCGAGCGGTGTGAGGCCGAGCCGGCGCGCGGCGGCCCCGCTGGTGATCATCACCGCGGCGCTGCCGTCGGACAGCGGCGAACTGTTGCCCGGGGTTATCCGCCAGTCGATCTGCGGGAAGCGTGCCCCGATGGCCTCGTTGTAGAACGCGGGCTTCAGCCCGGCGAGTGTCTCCACCGTCGTGTCGGGACGGATGATCTCGTCGTGGGTCAACCCTGCGATCGGTGTGAGCTCGGCGTCGAACAGCCCGTCCTTGGCAGCGCGGGCCGCCTTCTGGTGACTTTCGGCAGAGAACTCGTCGAGCTCGGTGCGCGACAGATTCCACTTCGCCGCGATCAGTTCGGCGCTGTTGCCCTGGGTTACGAGGCCGTCGGGGTAGCGCTGCGCCACACCGTCGCCGAACGGGCTGCTGCCCGGCAGGACGGCCGCGCCCATCGGGACGCGGCTCATCGATTCGACGCCCGCCGCGATGACGATGTCGTAGGCACCGGCGAGCACGCCCTGGGCGGCGAAGCTGATCGCCTGCTGGCTGCTGCCGCACTGGCGATCGACCGTCGTACCCGGAACGGACTCGGGGAAGCCTGCGCCCAGCACGGCGTTCCGCGCGATGTTGAGTGCCTGGTCACCGGCCTGGGTGACTGCACCGGCGATCACGTCGTCGACGTCGGCCGGGTCGACGCCGGTGCGGGTGACGACCTCGCGCAGGCTGTGGGCGAGTAGGTCGGCGGGCAGCACATCGTGCAGCGCGCCGCTGGCCTTACCCTTACCGACGGGGGTTCGCACCGCGCCGACGATGACGGCGTCGCGGTCGGAGTATTCGGCCATGGGTCCTCCTGAAGACTCGACTCTGAGTACTGCTCTCTATACTCAGATGTAACAGCTGAGTTCACCGACAACAACCCAGCGGAGGGGTGATCTGCATGACAGTGCTGCAGGGCCCGTTGGCCGACCGCGACGCGTGGTCGGCCATCGGCAAGTGTCCGATCGAGAAGACCATGGGGCTGGTCGGCACCAAGTCCGCGATGCTGATCATGCGGGAGGCCTTCTACGGCACCACCCGCTTCGACGATTTCGCCCGCCGCGTCGGCATCACCAAGGCGGCCACGTCCGCCCGCCTCTCCGAACTCGTCGACGCCGGTCTGCTCGAGAAGCAGCCCTACCGCGAACCGGGCCAGCGGGTCCGCGACGAGTACGTGCTCACCGAGGCCGGGACGCAGTTCATGCCGGTGGTGTGGGCGATGTTCGAGTGGGGCCGCAAGCACCTCGGCGACTCGGCGCTACGGCTGAAGCACCTCGAGTGTGGGGCCCAGGCGCACGTCGAGATCGTCTGCGACAACGGGCATGTGGTACCCCCCGACGAGCTGGGCGTGGCGCTCAGGTGAGGTAGATCTTGCGCAGCCGCTCGGTCACGGTCCACGTGGTGCGCGCACCCTCGGCCAGCCGCACGACATCGCCCGCCACGAGGGTCAATGGTTCCGTGCCATCGGCGAATTCGACCGTTGCTCGGCCCGACAGCACGACGAAGATCTCGTCGCTCTCGACATCGGTCATCGTGCCCTCGGTCATCTCCCAGATGCCGACCTCGACCTCGCCGAGGGTGCCCAGCTCGACGCTGCCGGTCTGCGGCCGCCCCGCCACACTCTGATCGGCTGGCACGTCGACTAGCTCCACGGGCACGTGCGCGGCGCGCAGCACCGCGTTCGCCTGCAGCGCCGTCACTGCAGGCCCTGCCGGAACTCTTTGGCCGCGGCCATCAGTTCTTCCACCCGCGACTTCTCGGCGGGGTTTTCGAAGACGCCGTCCTTCTTGAAGTAGGTGCCCACCACCGCGCCGTCGGCGATGGCGAGCTGGCTCGCGACGTTGTTGGCCCGCACCCCAGTGTTGACGAACACCGGCACCGCGCCGGCGGCGTCCTTGACCACTTTGAGCGCCTCGGTGTCGGTCGGGGAGCCCGCGGTGGCGCCCGAAACGCAGATCGCGTCCGGCAGCGTGGCGAACACGGTGGTGCGGGTGATCGCGGCCAGATCCCGGTCGGTCAGGTACTGCGCCGATTCCGGGACGATGTTGAACAGCAACTTGACCCCGGCGCCGCCGACGCGGGCGCGGTGGCGGGCCACCTCACCGACGTTGGTGTCCCACAGGCCGAAATCGCTGGCATAGACGCCGGTGAAGATCTCCCGCACGAACGACGCCCCGGTGGCGACCGCGAGATCGATCGAGGCGCGACCGTCCCACAGCACGTTCACCCCGTAGGGCACGCTGATGTCGGGCAGCAGTTCCCCGATGATGCGCGCCATCGTGATCGCGGTGATCGGCTCGGTCTTGGTCAGGTAGGGCAGGCTGAACTCGTTGCTGATCATGATCCCGTCGACGCCGCCGCCCTGCAGGGCGGCGAGTTCGGTGCGGGCCCGCTCGAGCACCGCGGCGATGCCGCCGGCCGAGTCGTAGCCCGGGTCCCCGGGCAGGGCGGACAGGTGCAGCATGGCGATGACGGGCTTGCGGACGCCGAAAACCTCGTCGAGCCAGGTGGTGGTCACGGGAGTGCCTTTCTGTTGTACGGCTTCGAAAGAGTTGGGGGGTCTCAGTCCATGTAGGCGCCGCCGTTGACGGCCAGCGCTTCCCCGGTGATAAAACGGGCGTCGTCGGAGAGCAGGAACGCGACCGCCCGCGCGACGTCCTCGGGTTGTTCGAGCCTGCCCAGCGGGGTGTCGGCGAGCATCATGTCGCGCACCCCGTCGGGCGTGGTGCCGCGCAGCTGCGCTTCCCACTCCAATTCGCGTGACTGCATGGGTGTTTCGACGTAACCCGGGCACACGCAGTTGACGGTGATGCCGTGTTCGCCCAGCTCGTAGGCCATCGCCTGGGTGAGGCCGACGACCCCGAACTTGGAGGCGACGTAATCCGACAGGTAGGGCACGCGCCCCTGCTTGCCGGCCATCGAGGCGGTGTTGACGATCGCGCCTGCCACCCCGGTCCGCACCATCTCCCGGGCCGCGGCCTGACCGCAGACGAACACGCCCTTGAGGTTCACCGCCATCGTCTGCTCGTAGCGCTCGACGGGTGCGTCGAGGAAACGGTGCATGAACGAGATGCCGGCGTTGCTCACCCAGGCGTGCAGACCGAGCCGTTCGGCGACGTCGGCAGCCAGCGCGGCCGCGGCGGCCGCGTCGGTGACGTCGAGTGCGGCGGACTCGTGTCCGGCATCGGGGTCGGGCAGCGCGCCGGCCACCTCCGCGGCGGCGTCGGCATCGAGGTCGGTGACGATCACCCGCCAATCCCGCTGCGCGAGTTCGCCGGCGATCGCACGGCCGATGCCCGAGCCTGCGCCGGTCACCACGACGGTTCTGCTCATCAGGTGTTGTGTTCCTCTCGTGTCTCTAAACGGTTCGCTGCCCGGTGGCGGCGTCGAAAAGGTGGGTGGCTCCCGGACGTACGGACAGGGCGACCGGGGTGCCCTCGGCGATACCCGCGAGCGCGGGACCCTCGACGACGGCGGTGATCTCGGTGCCGCGTGCGTCGATCGTGACGATGGCGCGGGGGCCGAGGTTCTCGATCAGCGTCACGCGGGCCGCGGCTGCAGTGTCCGAGTCGGTCACGGCGAGCTGCAGATCGTCGGGTCGCACGCCGAGTGTCAGCTGGCCGGCGGCGCCGGCCTGATCGGTGGTCAGCGTAAAGCCGTTGGCCAGCAGGAAATCCCGACCCCGGAATTGACCGTCGAGCAGGTTCATCTTCGGGCTGCCGACGAACGTGGCGACAAAGGTGTCGGCGGGCTGTGTGTAGACCTCCTGCGGTGGGCCCTGCTGGGCGATGTGGCCGTCACGCATCACCACCATCCGGTCCGAGAGCGTCATCGCCTCTTCCTGATCGTGGGTCACGTACACCGACGTGATCCCCAGCCGCCGCTGGATCTGCAGGAGCTCGGTCCTGGTCTCCACGCGCAGCTTCGCGTCGAGGTTGGACAGCGGCTCGTCGAACAGGAACACCGACGGCTCTCGAATGATGGCCCGGCCGATCGCGACCCGCTGCTGCTGGCCGCCGCTGAGATCTTTGGGCTTGCGGGACAACAGCTTGTCCAGGCCGAGTGATTCGGCGACCTCGCCGGCGCGCGTGAGCGCCTCGCGGCGGGGCGTGCGGGTGGCCCGCAGCGGGAACGCGATGTTCTCCGCGACGGTCAGGTGCGGGTAGAGCGCGTAGTTCTGGAACACCATCGCGATGTCGCGGTCGCGTGGCTGCAGGTGGGTGACGTCGCGCTCGCCGATCGTGATGGTGCCCGACGTGACGGTCTCCAGTCCTGCGAGCATGCGCAGTGACGTCGACTTGCCGCAGCCCGAGGGGCCGACCAGCACGGTGAACGAGCCATCAGGCAGCTCGAGGTCGAGATCGCTGACCACCGACGTGTTTCCGTACGCCTTGGTGACGCCGGAGAAGCGGACATTCGCCATAGATGCCTTCCTAGAACTTCACCGCGCCGCCGCTGATGCCCTGCACCAACCTGCGCTGGATGAAGAAGCTCGCCACGACGACGGGGATGACCGCGATCAGGATCGCCGCGCTCATCGAGCCGATCTGAACTCCGCGGAACGTGTTGAATCCGGCGATGGCCACCGGCAGGATCGCCGCCTTGCCCGGCGCCAGGATGAGGCCGTAGAACAGGTCGTTCCACGACAGCGTGAACCCGAAGATCGCCGAGGCGCCGATGCCGGGGAGCACCTGGGGGAGCACCACCAACCGGAACGCGGCGAACCGGGTGAAGCCGTCGACCTGCGCCTGCTCCTCCAGGGAGCGCGGCACCGCCTCGAAGAACCCGATCAGGAACCAGGTGACCACGGGCAGAACGAAACTCAGATGCGCGAAGATCACCGGAACCAGGGTGTCGGTCAGCCGCAGCGCGTAGGCCATGGTCAGGAACGGGAACACCAGAACCGCCGGCGGCAGCACCTGTGCGGCGAGCATCCCGAACCGGGTCAGGGTGCCGCCGGCCCGGAACCTGGCGATGGCGTAGGCGCCCATGCTGCCGACCACGACGCTGATGCCGACGGTCACGAACGCGACCAGAGCGCTGCGTCCCGCCGCGCCGAGGATGTCCGAAGCCAGCACGTTGCGCCAGCTCGCGAATGTCGGGGCGAAGCTCAGCAGGAACGGATCATCGAGCTGCGCAGGGGTTTTCACGCTGGCCAGCGCGATCCACAGTAGTGGGAACGCGACGGTGATGCCGGCCGCCCACAGCAGCGCGACCCGCAGCACCCCGAGGAGTGAGAAGCGGCTCATCGCGTCTGAGTCCTCTCTCGGGCCCGGTCCATGCGGCGGAACGCGACCACGATGACCGCCAGCACCACCACCAGCACCACGAACGCCATCGACGACGCCGATCCGAGCCGGAAGAACTGGATACCGGTCTGGTAGATGAAGTACTGCAGGGTCTCGGTTTCGGTGCCCGGGCCGCCGCGGGTGGTCGCGAACACGTACTCGAACACCTTCATCGCATCCAGACAGCGCAGCAGGATCGCCACGACCAGAACCGGCGCCAGCAGCGGCAGCGTCACTCGGCGCAACACGTAGAAGGCGCCCGCACCGTCGACCCGCGCGGCGTCCATCGGCTCGCGCGGAATCGATTCCAGGCCGGCGAGGAGCAGCAGCACCATGAACGGTGTCCACTGCCAGACGTCGATGAAGGCGATCGTGAACAGCGCCCGCCCGGGCCCGAAGAAGTCATAGGAGATGCCGAACGCGCGCAGCAGCTCCGGGATCGCCCCGATCTGGTCGTTGAGCAGGAAGCGGAACGTGAGCCCGACCGCGATGGGGGTGATGAACATCGGTGCCAGCAGCATCGACCGGGTGAGATCGCGCACCCATCGCTGCTTCTGCAATGCCAAGGCAATTGCCAGGCCGAGGATCAACTCCATTCCGACGGCCACCGCGACGAACAGCGCGGTGGTGCCGAATGCATGCCAGAAGGCGGCGTCGCCGAAGGTGGCGGCGTAGTTCTCGGCGCCGACGATCTTCGGCGCGCCGCGGTCGGTGAGCTTGTAGTCGGTGACCGACAGGTACGCGGCGTAGCCGAGGGGGAAACCGACCACCCCGACGAAAAGGGCGACGAGGGGGGTGACCATGCCATGAGCGAATTTCACGGTGGTCTGCGCTCCTTTCGTGGGGTGGTCGGCTTCCGGCTCTTCGGGGCCCGGCTAGCCCTGGATCTTCTCGGCCGCGGCCTGGGCGGCGGCCAGCGCGTCATCGACGCTCTTGGTACCGGCCACGGCCTCGTTCAGTTCGGTGCCGACGGCCTGGATCATTTCCTCACCGCTGGGCCCCTGGCTCAACGGCGCCGAGTTGGCGAGCAGCTGCTCGACCGTCTTGTAGTAATCGGCACCGAATTTGCCCTGCAGCACAGCGGGATCGGAGAGCGTGCTCTTGCGGATCGCGGCCCCACCGTTCTCGACGCGGGTGACGTCGTTGGGCTTGGCGGTGATCCACGACGCGAAGGCCCACGCCGCGTCGGAGCTCGCGGAGTTGGCGGGGATCGCCCAGCTCCACGAACCCAGCACCTGCTTGCCGCCGGGGATCGGGGCCAGCTTGACCTTGCCGGCGGCCGGTCCCGAGCCGGGCTCGTTGATCGCGGGCAGCTGCCAGTTGTAGTTGATCATCGACGCCGACTGGTTGGCCGACACCGACCGCTGCGCCTCGTCCATGCTCCAGTTCAGGCTGTTGGCCGGCGCCGCGGTCTTGTAGGTGTCGATGTAGGCCTCGAGCGCGCGCTTCGCCTCGGGGGTGTTGAGGCTGACCTTGCCGTCGGCGCCGTAGATGGAGCCACCCGCGGCGAAGAGCCAGTTGCCCCACTCCTCGAAGATCTTGTAGCCGCGCTGCGGCTGCATCGCGATGCCGGCGCGCTCCGGGGTCTTGAGCGCCTTGCTGACACTGACCAACTGGTCGAGGTCGGTGGGCACCTGCTTTTTGGCGGCCGCGAGATCGTCTGCGTTGTACAGGTATCCGAGCGCGTAGTTGTAGAACGGCACGCCGTAGCGCACGCCGTCGACGGTGGTGATGTCGGTCAGGGGCTTGAAGAAGTCGGCGGCGTCGTAGTCCGGGGTGCTGTCGATGCGCGCGTCGAGCGGCTGCAGGAACTTCGCGTTGGCGAAGTCGACCATCCACGGGTTGTCGACGACGATCAGGTCGTAGTTCGGTGCCGACGACTGGAACGAGGACACCAGCTTGTCGCGCATCTGGTCATAGGTCAGCGACTCGATGTCGACCTTGATGTCGGGGAAGCTCTTGTTGAAGTCGGCCACCATCGATTTGACGATGTCGGTGTCGGGCACGTTCTCCATCAGGATGCGGACGGTGCCCGAGGTGTCTTTGGCCACCTCGCCGGTGCCGGTGGCCTGCGACTGTTCCGGGCCCCCGCTGCCCGCGCACGCGGAGAGCATCAGGGCGAGAACGGCGAGCAGGGCGACGGCGACGGAGCGAACGGTACGGCCCCGCCGCCGGGGGCCGGGTGTTTGCGTGATTCTCATGTGTAGTGCTCCTTTCATCGGGTGGTGCGTGCCAGTGAGTGCGAGATCGGGGTGAGTGCGTCACCGAGTTCGCGCCATGTCGCGTACGCGGCGTCGTAGCGCTCGGTGCGGGCGGGGTCGGGGACGTACGGCTCGTCGAGGGTGATGAAGCGTGCGGCGTCGGACCAGTCGTCGAGGGCGCCGACGCCGATCGCCGCGATCACCGCCGCACCCAGGGACGCGCCGGGGTGCCCGTGCACAGGATTCATCTCCATGCCGAGGACGTCGGCGTGGATCTGCTTCCACAGGGTGGATTTCGAGCCGCCGTTGGTGATCATCACGCGGTGCAACGGAATCCCGATCTCGGCGAAGACGTCCACGTGGTGGCGGAACCCGAAGGCGATGGCCTCCAGCACAGCGCGGTACATGTCGGCGCGGCTGTGGCCGAGGTGCAGGCCGGCGAACACTCCGCGGAGGTCGGGATCGTGCAGCGGGCTCTTCTCGCCGAGAAAGTAGGGCAGGCATAGGACTTGGGAGGGTTCTCGGCGTCCTGCCTCGTCGTCGAGATCGGTCAGTGCGGTGCCGCCGACCAGGGCCTGGAACCACCGGATCAGGCTGCCGCTGGTGGCCATGCAGCCGTTGGGCAGCCAGTGTCCGGGTACCGGGTGTGCGTCGAGATACAGGCGCTCGTCGACGACGGGAGTCTGGCTCGCGACCAGGATGTCACCGGCACCACCGAGTTTCACGAGTGCATCGCCCGGACCGTTGACACCTGCCGCGAACGCCGACAGCACGTGATCGGCGCCGCCGACCACCAGGGGGGTGCCTGCCCGCAGTCCGGTGGCTTCGGCGGCGGTCGAGCTGAGTTCACCGACCGGGGTGCCGGGGCGCCGCACCGGTGGCAGCGTCGTGGGATCGAGTTTCGCTGCGGCGAGCACCATCTCGGCGAGTTGTCCGTCGAGGGTGAACAGTCCTGATTCGATCGCCCAGTTCTCTTCGACGTGCACGGGTGCGCCCAGCGCTGTCAGCACCCAGTCGTAGGAGCCCACCCAGTGCGCTGTGCGCGCAGAGATCTCGGGCTCGTGATCGCGCAGCCACACCGTGGTCGGTGCCACCGACTGCTGGGTCAGGGCCGACCCGGTCAGGTGCACCAGGTCGGTGTCGGCGAGTGCGGCGGCCAGACCGGTCACTTCGCGGTGGGCGCGGGCGTCGTTCTGCAGGATGGCGTGACGCAGCGGGCGGCCCGCGTCGTCGACGGGGACGACGGCGGGCACCATGCCGGAGGTCGCCAGCGCGCCCACCTGCTCGGCCGGGACGCCGGAAGCCTGCACCACCTCGCGGATCGACTCGACGACGTTGCGGTGCCACTGTCCGGTGTCGGCTTCTGCGTATCCGGGGGCGGGGGAGTGCAGGGCCGTCTCGCGCGTGGCGGTCGCGACGATGCCGCTCTCGGTGTCGAGCAACACGGTCTTGGTTCCGGTGGTGCCGACGTCGATGCCGATGGTGTAGCGGGTCATGGGGCCCCCGCCGCCGTCGCGTCCTCGTGGGCGCTCACACAGATCACCTCGACGCCGGCGTCACGGGCGGCGACCAGCGCGGGATGCTCCGGCGGACCGTCGCTGACGATGATCGCGACGCTGGCGAGCGTGGTGATGCTGACGAAGGTGACGCGACCGAGCTTCGATTTGTCGGCGGCGACGATCACCCGGTCGGCGCGCCGGCTGGCCGCCCGTTTGACCCGGCTCTCGGCCTGGTGGTAGTCGGAGATGCCGCGCTCTCCGTCGATACCGGCCACGCCCATCACATAGGTGTCGCAGTTGTAGTTGGCCAGCGTGTCCTCGGCGGCAGCCCCGATCAAACTCAGCTCGCCGGACCGTAATTCGCCGCCGGTGAGCACCACCGTCGTGTCCGGTTCGTCGACGAGTGCGAGTGCGGCCAGCACGCTCGGCGTCACGACGGTCAGACCGAGTCCACGTCCGCGTAGCGAGTTCGCCACGGCCAGAGCGGTGCTGCCGGAGTCCAGGATCAGCGTCTCGTTGACGCCGATCAGATCAGCGACGACATCGGCGATGTGGATCTTCTCCTGCGCGGCATCGGCCATGCGTGTGGCGAACGACGGCTCAGTGTCCTTGCCCTGCAGGGCGATCGCACCACCGACCACCCGCCGCACCACGCCGCTCGCCTCGAGGGCCTCGACATCGCGACGGATCGTCATCTCCGAGACGTCGAATTCGGTGGCCAGCTCGGCGTAGGTGATCTCGCGGGCCGCGCGGACCCGCTGCTCGATGAAGTCGCGCCGGGACTTCACATCCACGGGGACACCTCCGACAGCCCCACCGCGTTCTGTTCAAAATTCACAGACAATCTCCCGATCGAGGTGGCGGTTCGCGGTGAAAGCTCACTGTCGTGTGAATCTATAACAAAGATCTGTGTACTCGCCACACTTAGCGGCGAATTGTCTCCAACCAGATCCGGCGGCGGCCCGACGCCTGTTAACTGGCGCCGGTGCTGGACTTGCGCGTCATCGTGCCCGCGGACATGCGAGACGACGTGGTGGCCGTGCTGCGCCGCCAGGTCGGCGTCGCGCACATCCTGATCCACCCCGGGGCGGCCGTGGAACCATCTGGGGGAGACGAGATCACCGCGGTGATCGCCCGAGAATGCGCCAACGACGTCATCAAGGCCCTCAAAGACCTCGACGCCCAGCATCGAGGGGCCATCCTGCTGACCGTCCTCGACACGGTGCTGTCCACCCGCGCGCACGAAGCCGAGGACGACGCGGAGGGGGATCCCGCCGACGCGGTGGTGTGGGACGAACTCATCGCCCGCACGCGCGAGGAGTCCACGCTGTCGGTGACCTTCGTGCTCTTCCTCACCCTCGCGTGTCTGTTGGCCGCCGTCGGTGCGGTCACCGACTCGATGGTGACGGTCGTCGGCGCCATGGTGCTGGGACCGGAGTTCGGGCCGTTGGCGGCGGTGTCGGTGGCGATCGTGCAGCGCAGACCGGATCTCGCCCGGCGGGCGGCGATCGCGCTGCTGGTCGGGTTCCCGATCGCGATGGGTGTCACGGCGCTGCTGACCATGGCTGCGCACGCGGTGGGCTGGGTCGACCTCGATTCGATGCGCGACCTCGACAACGTGGACTTCATCTTCCAGGTCGGGCCCATCTCGTTCGTGGTGGCGCTGCTGGCCGGCGCCGCAGGCATGCTGTCGCTCGTGTCGGCGAAATCAGCAGCACTCGTCGGGGTGTTCATCTCCGTCACGACGGTGCCCGCGGCGGGTTTCACCGCGGTCGCAGGGGTGCTGGGCGACTGGGGGATGGCCGCCCGCTCGGCCACCCAGCTCGCGGTCAACCTCATCGGCATCGTGATCGCGTGCGTGACGATGCTGGTGCTTCGCCCGCGCGCCAACCTCATTCCGCGCCGCGCGCAGACCTGACGCAACCTGCGGCGCTGCATGGGGTGTGGTGGGATCTAGCGCTATGGGGATCAAAGTCGCCCTCGAACATCGCACCAGCTACACATTCGATCGGCTGGTAGAGGTGTTCCCGCACGTGGTCCGGCTGCGGCCGGCCCCGCACTCGCGTACGCCGATCGAGGCGTACTCGCTCACCGTCGAACCCGCCGACCACTTCGTCAACTGGCAGCAGGACGCTTTCGGCAACTTCATGGCCCGGCTCGTCTTCCCCACCCGGGCCCGCAGCCTGACGATCACCGTCGGGCTCATCGCCGACCTCAAGGTGATCAACCCGTTCGACTTCTTCATCGAGGACTACGCCGAGACGGTGGGCTTCACGTATCCGCGCGCGCTGGCCGAGGATCTCAAGCCCTATCTGCGGCCGGTCGACGAGGAGCACGCCGGCTCCGGACCCGGTGACCTGGTCGAGGCGTGGGTGGACAACTTCTCGGTGGCGCCCGACACCCGCACCATCGACTTCCTGGTGGCGCTGAATCGCGCCGTCAACGCCGACGTCGGCTACAGCGTCCGGCTCGAACCCGGTGTGCAGACACCGGACACCACCTTGCGCACCGGCATCGGCTCGTGCCGCGACTCGGCGTGGTTGCTCGTCTCGATCCTGCGTCAGATGGGCCTGGCCGCCCGCTTCGTGTCCGGCTATCTGGTCCAGCTCACGTCCGACGTCGAGGCGCTCGACGGTCCGTCCGGCCCGGCCGCGGATTTCACCGATCTGCACGCGTGGACCGAGGTCTACATCCCCGGCGCCGGCTGGATCGGACTCGACCCCACCTCGGGCCTGTTCGCCGGCGAGGGTCACATCCCGCTGTCGGCCACCCCGCACCCGGAGTCGGCGGCCCCGATCACCGGTGCCACCGAACCGTGCGAGACCACGCTGGAGTTCAGCAACGTCGTCACCCGGGTGCACGAGGACCCGCGCGTCACGCTGCCCTACACCGAGGCGGCCTGGGCGGCGATCAACGCACTCGGCCACCGCGTCGACGACCGACTGGCCGCAGGTGACGTCCGGCTCACCGTGGGCGGCGAACCGACATTCGTGTCGATCGACAACCAGACGGACCCGGAGTGGACCACCGACGCCGACGGACCGCATAAGCGTCAGCGCGCCTCGGACCTGGCGGCGCGGCTCAAGGCGGTGTGGGCGCCACAGGGTCTCGTGCAGCGCAGTCAGGGCAAGTGGTACCCCGGAGAGCCGTTGCCGCGCTGGCAGATCGCGCTGCTGTGGCGAGCCGACGGCGAACCGCTGTGGCGCGAGCCGGCGCTGCTGGCCGACCCGTGGTCCGACCAGCCGAACGGCGCAGAGATCGACCCCGAGGCTCCGCAGAAGCTGCTGGGAGAGATCGCCGACGACTTCGGGCTGCCGCGCAGTCAGGTCCGGCCCGCCTTCGAGGATCCGCTGAGCCGGCTGGCGGCGGCGGTGCGCCGACCTGCCGGGCAGGCGGTCGCCGAGGGCGACGATCTGGCGGCCGACAGCGCGTGGGCGAGGGCGCAGCTGCTGACCAGGCTCGACGATTCGGTCACCAAACCTGCCGCGTTCGTCCTGCCGCTGCACCGCCGCGACGACGACGCCGGCTGGGCCAGCGCGGACTGGACGCTGCGACGAGGACGGATCGTGTTGTCCGAGGGTGACTCTCCCGCGGGCTTGCGGCTACCGCTGACCTCCATCAGCTGGCAGCCGCCGCCGCAGCGCGCCGAGGCCGACCCCACCCGCGAGACCGGTCCGCTGCGGGCGGGCCAGAAGGAGTCCGCCGAGATCACCGACGCCGACGCGGTGCCGACCACCGCGTTGGTGGCCGAGATCCGCGACGGCATCCTCTACGTGTTCCTGCCGCCCACCGAGGAGCTCGACCACTTCGTCGATCTGGTCGAGCGCATCGAGGCGGGGGCGGCCGCGGTGGGCTGCCCACTGGTGATCGAGGGGTACGGGCCGCCTGCCGATCCGCGGCTGCAGTCGATGACGATCACCCCCGATCCGGGTGTCATCGAGGTCAATGTCGCGCCGACGGCCAGCTTCGCCGAGCAACGAGACCAGCTCGAGACGCTCTACGCCCACGCTCGGCTGGCCCGGTTGTCCACCGAATCCTTCGACGTCGACGGCACTCATGGCGGTACGGGTGGCGGGAACCACATCACCCTCGGCGGTATCACCCCCGCGGACTCGCCGCTGCTACGCCGGCCCGACCTGCTGGTGTCCCTGCTGACCTATTGGCAGCGCCATCCTTCGCTGTCATACCTGTTCTCCGGGCGCTTCATCGGCACGACGTCGCAGGCGCCCCGGGTGGACGAGGGTCGCCCCGAATCGCTCTACGAGCTGGAGATCGCGTTCGCCGAGATCGCCCGGCTGGCGACGGGCGGTGTTGACGACGACGACGGTGACGGTGCGCGCGCGTGGATCGTGGATCGCGCGTTGCGGCACCTTCTCACCGACATCACCGGCAACACCCACCGCGCCGAATTCTGCATCGACAAGCTCTACAGCCCCGACAGTGCGCGCGGCCGCCTCGGCCTGCTGGAGTTGCGTGGCTTCGAGATGCCGCCGCATCCGCAGATGGCGATGGTGCAGTCCCTGCTGGTGCGTGCACTGGTCGCACGCTTCTGGGAGAAGCCGCTGCGCGCTCCGCTGATCCGCCACGGCGCCAACTTGCATGGTCGATACCTGTTGCCGCACTTCATCATTCAAGACATCGCCGAGGTCGCCGCCGACCTGCGCGACCACGGCATCGAGTTCGACACCAGCTGGCTGGACCCGTTCACCGAGTTCCGCTTCGCGCGCATCGGCACCGCTGTGTTCGGGGGCGTGGAGATCGAACTGCGCGGCGCCATCGAACCGTGGAACGTCCTCGGTGAGGAGGCCACCGCCGGCGGCACCGCGCGCTACGTCGATTCCTCGGTGGAACGCCTGCAGGTCCGGCTGATCGGCGCCGATCGGCAGCGCTTCGTGGTCACCGTCAACGGTCACCCGATTCCGCTGCTGGCGACCGACAATCCGGACGTCCAGGTCGGCGGCGTGCGCTACCGGGCCTGGCAGCCGCCGAGTGCGCTGCATCCCACGATCACCGTGGACGGGCCGCTGCGCTTCGAATTGGTCGACACCGCCGCCGGCGTGGCCCGCGGCGGCTGCACCTACCACGTGTCGCACCCCGGCGGGCGCTCCTACGACACCCCGCCGGTCAACGCCGTGGAAGCCGAGTCCCGCCGGGGACGCCGCTTCGAGGCCACCGGTTTCACCGCCGGGGCGGTGGATCTGCAGAGTCTGCGCGAGAAGCAGGCCCGCCAATCCACCGATGTGGGCGCGCCGGGGATCCTCGACATGCGGCGAGTGCGTACCGTGCTCTCCTGATGGCCCTACCGAGCGGACTGGATTCACCCAGCCACGACGATCCGCTGGTGCCCTATGCGGCGATGCGCGCTCAGCAGACTCTGTTCGACGTGCGCAACGGGGTGGGCGCACCGGTCAGCGGGTACGACGAATTGTTCGACGCCGCAGGACAAATCAGGGCCGATTGGCACGAGCTGGCGGAATGCGTCACCGACCGCGGCAGGGCAGGGCTCGACCGACTGCGCGCGGTGGTGCGTGACCTCGTCGACAACGACGGCATCACCTACAGCGGGAGCGGCGACGAGTCCGGGATGCCCGGCCCGTGGCAACTCGATGCCCTGCCGCTGATCGTCTCGGCTGCCGACTGGAATCGCGTGGAAGCCGGCCTGGTGCAGCGCTCGCGACTCCTCGACGCCGTGCTGACCGACCTGTACGGCGAACGGCGCCTCATCACCGGCGGCGTCCTCCCGCCACAGCTGCTGTTCGCTCACCAGGGGTATGTGCGTGCCGCGCAGAACATCGAGATCCCGGGCAGGCATCAGCTGTTCCTGCACGGCTGCGACATCAGCCGGGCCGGCTCCGGCGAGTTTGTCGTCAACGCCGACTGGACGCAGGCCCCGTCGGGGGCGGGTTACGCACTGGCTGATCGCCGCGTCATCGCGCACGCGATCCCGGATCTCTACGAGCAGATCGGGCCGCAGCCGGCGTCGCCGTGGGCGCAGGCGTTACGGCTGGCCCTCGTCGACGCCGCACCCGAATCGGCTGAGGAGCCGACCGTGGTGGTGCTCAGCCCGGGCATCCACTCCGAGACGGCGTTCGACCAGGCGTACCTCGCCGGCGTGCTCGGCGTGCCGCTGGTCGAGAGTGCGGATCTGGTGGTGCGGGACGGCAAGCTGTGGATGCGGTCGATGGGCACGCTCAAGCGCGTCGACGTGGTGCTGCGCCGGGTCGACGCGGCCTACGCCGATCCACTGGACCTGCGGGCTGATTCGCGGCTGGGTGTGGTGGGTCTGGTGGAGGTGCTGCGCCGCGGCGCGGTGACGGTGGTCAACACGCTCGGCAGCGGGGTGCTGGAAAGCCCGGGTGTGATGCGCTTCCTGCCCGCTCTGGCCGAAGCGCTTCTCGGCGAGACCCCGCTGCTGCCGACCGTGCCGATGTACTGGGGCGGCATCGATGTCGAACGTTCCCATCTGCTGACGCATCTGTCGTCTTTGCTGATCCGGCCGGTCGCCGGCGGCGAGCCGATCGTCGGCCCTGATCTGTCGGCGCGAAGCCGCGAGGCCTTGGCGGCGCGCATCGCGGCCACCCCGTGGCAGTGGGTGGGCCAGGAGCTGCCCGAGTTCTCCTCGGCCCCAGCCGATTACCTGCCCGGCGGATTGTCGTTGTCGCCGGTCGGGATGCGGCTGTTCACCGTCTCGCAGCGGAGCGGGTACGCGCCGATGATTGGTGGGCTCGGCTACTTGTTGGCGCCTGGCTCCGCCGCCTACGACCTGAACAGCCTTGCCGCCAAGGATGTCTGGGTGCGCACCCCGGCGCGGGTCACTGCCGAGACCGTGGTGGTGCCCCCGCCCGATGATGCCCTGCCTGCCCCGATCACGGCCAGCCCCACGCACGAGATCAGCTCGCCGCGTGTGCTGTCGGACCTGTTCTGGATCGGTCGCTACGCCGAACGTGCCGAGCACACCGCGCGTCTGCTGACCGTGACCCGGGAGCGGTACCACGAATTCCGGCGCCGGCAGGCGATGGACGGCAGCCAGTGCGTGCCGGTACTTCTGGCCGCATTGGGTGACATCACCGGAACCGACACCGGCGCGGGCGATCACCACGAGATGGTGGCCACCGCGCCGACGACGCTGTGGTCGTTGACCGCTGATCGGCACCGGCCCGGATCGCTGGCGCAGTCGGTCGAGCGACTGGGGTCGGCGGCCCGTGCGGTGCGCGATCAGATGTCCAACGACACCTGGATGTTGCTCTCCACGTTGGAGCGGACGCTGCTGCATGCGGGGGACAGCCCGCCGGAATCGCAGAGCGAGGGGGAGACGTTCCTGAGCTCGACCAACACCGTCGCCCTCGCCGGGCTGCTGGCGCTGTCGGGGGTGATCGCCGAATCCATGGTCCACGACGTCGGCTGGACGATGCTCGACATCGGCAAGCGCATCGAGCGGGCGCAGGTGCTGACCGCGCTGCTGCGGGCGACACTCACCACGGCACGACCGCCCGAAGCCGAGCAGACGGTCATCGAATCCACGCTCTCGGTGTGTGAATCGCTGGTGATCTATCGCAGGCGCAACCCCGGCACGATCAGTGTCGCCGGGGTGGCCGAGCTGGTGTTGTTCGATGCCGAGAACCCGAGATCGCTGGTGTTCCAACTGGATCGGCTTCGCGCGCATCTGAAGTCGCTACCCGGGTCGTCGGGGTCCTCGCGCCCGGAACGGCTGGTCGAGGAGATCGCGATGCGATTGCGTCGCGTCGAGCCCGACGACCTCGACGACGTGGCCGCCGACGGGTCCCGGGAGGAGCTCGACGAGTTGCTCAGCGGATTGCACACCGCCCTGAGGGACCTCTCCAACCTCATCACCGCGACGCATCTCGCGCTGCCGGGTGACATGCAGCCGCTGTGGGGCCCGCACGAGCGCCGCGTGGTGCCGGCATGAGCAGGGGCGAAACTGTCCGCCAGTACGCGATCACCCACCGCACCGTGTACACGTACTCCGACGTCGTCACCAGCTCCTACGGTCGCGGTTTTCTCACTCCGCGGGACTCGGCACGGCAACGGTGTCTGTCCCACGAACTCGTCCTCGATCCGGAGGCGGCCGACAGTTCGACCAGCCGCGACGGGTGGGGCAACGTGAGCTCCTACTTCCACGTCACCCGGCCGCATCAGCGCCTGAGTGTGACCAGCCGCTCGATCGTCGAGGTGGCGCCGCCGCCGCCGGACGTCTACCAGGGGCCGTCGGCCCGAGCCCCGTGGGAGATCGCCCGGCCGGTCGGCTCCGAGGGGGCGCTCGCGAGCGAGTTCACCCTCGACCTGACGCCCCCGGAGATCACCGACGCGCTGCGCGAGTATGCCGCACCGACATTCACCCCGGGCCGGCCGCTGATCGACGTGCTGGCCGACCTCACCTCGCGCATCTACACCGATTTCACCTACCGGTCCGGATCGACCACCGTGTCCACCCAGGTGAGCGAGGTTTTGGCCGCACGAGAAGGGGTATGTCAGGACTTCGCACGGCTGGCGATCGCCTGCCTGCGCGCCAACGGACTGGCGGCGAGCTATGTATCGGGCTACCTGGCCACCGATCCGCCGCCCGGAAAGGAACGCATGGTCGGGATCGACGCGACGCACGCCTGGGCGTCGGTGTGGACGCCACAGAATGTGTGGCTCGGCATGGATCCCACCAACGATCAGATGGTCGACGAGCGCTACGTCACCGTCGGATTCGGGCGTGACTACGCTGACGTTCCTCCGTTGCGCGGCATCATCTACACCGATTCCGAGAGCAGCACCATCGACGTGTCCGTCGATGTGGCGCCCTACGAAGAAGGAGCGCCACGTGCGTGATTTCACCTGCCCCAACTGCGGCCAGCGATTGGCGTTCGAAAACTCGGTCTGCCTCAATTGCGGTAGTGCTCTGGGTTTTTCGCTCGACGACATGGCGCTGCTGGTGATCGCCCCGCCGGCGGAGAGCGAACATGCCGGCGCGGTGGACGAGACCCGCTTCCAGCTGTGCGCCAACCTGCATCTGGCCGAGTGCAACTGGCTCGTCGAGAAGGGGCCGATCGCCAAGCTGTGCGTGTCGTGCGCGCTGACGCGCACGCGCCCCAACGATGCCGACACGATCGCGCTGGCCGCGTTCGCCGCCGCGGAGAAGGCCAAGCGCCGGCTGATCGCCGAACTGCACGAGCTGAAACTCCCGATCGTCGGGCGTGACATGGACCCGCAGTTCGGGCTGGCTTTCGACCTGCTGTCGAGCCAGTTCGAGAAGGTGTTCACCGGACACGACAACGGGATCATCACGCTGGATCTGGCCGAGGGCGACGATGTGCACCGCGAGCAGTTGCGCATCTCGATGGACGAGCCGTACCGAACCCTCCTCGGGCACTTCCGTCATGAGATCGGTCACTACTACCAGTACCGGCTGATCGGCACCTCGGAGGCCTATCTGCAGGGGTACCGCGAACTGTTCGGCGATCCCGATGCCGACTACCAGGAGGCGTTGGACCGCCACTACAGCCAAGGCGCTCCCGTCGGCTGGGAGGCCGACTACGTGTCGTCGTACGCGACCATGCACCCGGCCGAGGACTGGGCGGAGACCTTCGCCCACTACCTGCACATCCGCGACACCTTGGACACCGCCGCAGCGTTCGGCTTGGCGCCGGCGGCGGCCACGTTCGACCGCAGGGCGCTCGGCCCCAGCGGGTTCGACACGATGATCGAGATGTGGCTGCCCCTGGCCTGGTCTCTGAACATGGTCAACCGGTCCATGGGCAAAGAGGACATCTATCCGTTCGTGCTCCCGGCGCCGGTGTTGGAGAAGATGCGGTTCATCCACACCGTGATCGACGAGATCACCTCCAGCCCAGCCAAACTCGCCGAGGTGGGAGCGCCGATGGAGGACCAGAGCCAGCAGCTGAGCTAGCCAGGGGATCAGCATGGCCACGGTCACTGTGTGGAGCAGGCTCCTGGTGACGGCGTGCGCGATCACCCGCACCACGAACCTCGTTGCGCGCCGGCGCGGCGCCGCACCGTTTCTGCCGCGGCTGTTCGTGCTGCGCTACGCCAACATGGGCGGTCTCGATCCGGTCGAGTTCGCCGCCCAGATCGACCACGCGCGGTCCTTCCGGGCAGATCGATGGTGCGATCACTGGAATTGCATTGCCGCGCAGCATCTCCGGCGAGCCAACATGCTGCTGCGCGACCTGGGTGACGTCGACGTGCCCGATCTTGAGGACGCCGCGGCGATCACCGACGACCAGGTCGGTGCACTGCGGGACGTTGTGAGCCCGGGTGCGGTCCTGTTCGCCGACCACGGGCCGCAACCCAGCGCGCAGGCGATCGACGACCTCGTCGCCGTACAGGCCGCCGGCGATCACCGGCGGGCCGCACAGGCATTCCTCGCGATCGACGCCTGGGTCAAAGCGCTGACGTACTACCAGGTGAGCGCGTTTCCCGGCCACGATCCCCATCGGATGGCCGCCTACCACCGGTCCCGAGAGCTGTTCGACGTGCTGGTCCGGGTTCTCGCCCCGTCGATCGACGTCCATGTCGAGCAGGTCGACGTCACCGCGAGCGAGGGTCAGATCGTGCGAGGGTGGCTGATCCTTCCGACGACCCCCGGTCCACATCCGGTCGTGCTGGCCACGAATGGGTTGGAAGGAACCGTCCAGGAGCTCGCCGTGGCGCTGTTGCGCTACCGGGCCGCAGGATTGGCGACGTTCCTGATGGAGATGCCGGGCAGCTACGCCTACACCACGCCGATGAGCGTCCGTTCCGAGGCGATCTACCGCGCTGTCGTCGACCGCCTCGTCGCCGACGACCGCCTCTACCCCGATCGCATCGCGATGGTGGGAGTCAGTTTCGGGGGGTACTGGGCAGCGCGCATGGCCGCCAACGACTCTCGCCTCGCATGTGCGGTCGCGTGCGGCGCGCCGACCCACCGCTCGTTCCGTGGCGGCTTCGGTATGCCCGACGTCATCATCCACGCGTTGGCGCAGACTCTTGGTGTCTCCAACCCGATCGCGCTCGTGCGCGCCCTGCGTCGGCTGTCGATCAGAGATCGCTACGCCGACATCACGATTCCACTGTTGGCGATCAACGGCACTCACGACACACTGCTGAGCACTCAGGACACCGTCGACCTCGCCGGTGCCGCGCCCGATGCGACGCTGCTGCTCTACCCGAACGACGACCACTGCGCCATGGGGCACTACCGGCAGTGGCTGGATCACTCCCAGAACTGGCTGCGGCAGCGCCTGGGAGCGGCGTGAGGCAACACGCGGCACGAGGGTCGGCCACCTGGCCCTAACCGGTCCCTACGATCACCGGGTGGCCGATCGTTACGGCGCCGACATCCTGGCGCAGAACCCGCACCGAAAGCCCCGCTCGACCGAGCAGCCGATCGAGATCGGGATGGTCGTCGAGGATGCGGCCACCGGCTTCGTCGGGGCGGTGGTGCGGGTCGAGTACGGCCGCATGACCCTCGAAGACCGGCACGGCCGTACCAAACCGTTCCCGGTCGGGCCGGGCTACCTGATCGACGGCAAGCCCGTGATCCTGACCGCGCCCAAGAAGGCTGCGGCCGCAGCGCCGACGCGCACCGCATCGGGCTCGGTCGCCGTCGCAGGAGCGCGTGCGAAAGTCGCCCTCGCGAGCCGTATCTACGTCGAGGGCCGGCACGACGCCGAGCTCGTCGAGCAGGTGTGGGGTGAGGACCTGCGCATCGAGGGCGTCGTCGTCGAATACCTGGGCGGCGTCGACGATCTCGCGGCGATCGTCGCCGACTTCCGGCCCGGCCCCGGCCGACGCCTCGGGGTTCTGGTCGACCACCTGGTGGCCGGTTCGAAGGAGGCGCGCATCGCCGAGCAGGTCCGCCGCGGCCCCGGCGGTGAGCACACGCTCGTGGTCGGCCATCCGTTCATCGACATCTGGGAGGCCGTCAAGCCCGCGCGGCTCGGAATCGCGCAGTGGCCGGTGGTGCCCAAGGGGCAGGACTGGAAGCACGGCGTGTGCGAGGCCCTGGGATGGCGGCATCGCGACCAGGCCGACATCGCGGCCGCGTGGCAGAGGATCCGCGGCCGGGTCAGGGACTGGACCGACCTGGAGCCCGAGCTGATCGGCCGCGTCGAGGAGCTGATCGACTTCGTCACCGCACCCGTGTAAGCAGGGAGCGTGTCCGACAGCCTGTTCGACGTTCCCGGCGAGCGTGCGCCCTCAGACGCGCAGCTGGTCGGGGCGGCGGTCCCGCTGGCCGTGCGGATGCGGCCCGCGTCACTCGACGAGGTCGTGGGTCAGCAGCATCTGCTGACCGGTAACTCGCCGCTGCGCCGGCTGGTCGAGGGGTCGGGGGCGGCGTCGGTGATCCTTTACGGCCCGCCCGGCACCGGCAAGACCACGCTGGCGTCGCTGATCTCGCAGGCCACCGGCCGCCGATTCGAGGCGCTCTCGGCCCTGTCGGCCGGGGTCAAAGAGGTGCGTGCCGTCATCGAAGAGGCGCGGGTGGCCCTGCTGCGTCGCAGCGAACAGACGGTGCTGTTCATCGATGAGGTACACAGGTTCTCCAAGACCCAGCAGGACGCTCTGCTCGCGGCAGTGGAGAACAGGGTGGTGCTGCTGGTCGCGGCCACCACCGAGAACCCGTCGTTCTCGGTCGTGGCGCCGCTGCTGAGCCGCTCGCTGATCCTGCAACTGCAGCCACTGACCCCCGAGGACATCACCGCGGTGCTGCGCCGCGCCCTCGACGACGAGCGCGGTCTGGCCGGCACGGTGCCGATCACCGACGAGGCACTCGATCTACTGGTCCAGCTGTCGGCCGGGGACGCCCGGCGGGCGCTGACCGCGCTCGAGGTCGCCGCGGAGTCGGGGGAGATCACCGTCGAGGTGATCGAACAGTCCCTGGACAAGGCGGCGGTGCGCTACGACCGCGACGGCGACCAGCACTACGACGTGGTGAGCGCGTTCATCAAGTCGGTGCGCGGCTCCGATGTCGACGCGGCGCTGCACTACCTGGCGCGCATGCTGGTCGCGGGGGAGGACCCGCGGTTCATCGCGCGCCGGCTGATGATCCTGGCCAGCGAGGACATCGGCATGGCCGACCCGATGGCCCTTCCCACGGCGGTCGCGGCCGCCCAGACCGTCGCGCTGATCGGCATGCCCGAGGCGCAGTTGACGCTGGCCCACGCCACGGTGCACCTGGCGACGGCGCCGAAGTCGAACGCGGTCACGACCGCGATCGGGGCGGCGATGGCCGACATCCGGGCCGGCAAAGCAGGTCTGGTCCCGCCGCACCTGCGCGACGGGCACTACGCCGGGGCGCAGAAGCTGGGCAACGCGGTCGGCTACAAATACGCCCATGACGAACCGGGTGGTGTTGCCTCGCAACAGTATCCGCCGGACGAGGTGGTCGGTGTCGACTACTACCGCCCGACCACCCACGGCGCGGAGCGTGAGATCTCGACGCGGGTGGAGAAGCTGCGCGCGATCATCCGCCGGAAACGCTGAGACCCCTTGACCTGGATACCGGCCACCGCTTATCGTCATGTAAACAACCAATTGGTTGATCAAAGGAAAGGTTGATCACTGGCCGACGACGAGGACCGCTTGGACCGCGCATTTCTGGCGCTCTCCGATCCGGTGCGGCGCGCATTGGTTGCACGGCTGTCCCGTGGCGCGGCCACGGTCAACGAGCTGGCGGAACCGTTCGCCATCACCAAACAGGCTGTCTCCAAGCATATTCGGGTGCTGGAGGAGGCCGGGCTGGTGACACGCACCCGCGACGCCCAGCGGCGTCCCGTGCACCTGGATGCGGGTGCGCTGGAGGCCATGACGGCGTGGATCGACCGCTACCGGCTCGACGCCGAACGCAACTACCGGCAGCTGGACCAGCTGCTCACGGAGAAAGGACTCTCAATGGAGAAGTCAAGCCGCCGTTGTGGTGACGGGGGGTGAATCAGGTTGCCAGGTGCGGTTGTCGCGGATGAGTGCGTAGAGGACGTTGGTGCGGCGTCGCGCCAGGCAGATGGTGGCCGGGACCGGACGCTTTCCTTCGTTTCGTTTGCGCTGGTAGTAGGCCCGAGAGTCGGCGTCACAACGTATCGAGGTCAGCGCCGACATGTACATGACTCGACGCAGACGACGGCTGTAGCGCTTGGGGGTGCGCAGGTTTCCGGTCCGCGTTCCCGAATCTCGAGACACCGGGGCCAAGCCGGCCCAGGCAGCGAGTTGGTCGGCCGAATCGATCAGCGCGGGATCACCGACTGCGGCCAGGAACTCGGCGCCGAGTCGGAATCCGATACCGGGCATGCTGGTGATCACCTCGGCCAGCCGATGGCGGCGAAATCGGCCCTCGATGTTGGCGTCAGTGGTCTTGATGCGGTCATCGAGGGCGATCACCCCCTGGGCCAGTTCAGAGACCAGGGTGGCGGCGACCTCCTCGCCGGGCAGCTTGACTGTTTGGGCCTTGGCGGCCGAGACAGCAGCGGCGGCGATGGTCGACGCGTTACGGACTCCAGCATCGGACAGTATCTTCGTCAGTCGCGAAACACCGCTCTGCCGAATGGCTTTGGGTCGTTGGTAGCGCGCCAACAGCACCACCCAGCCGCGGTCGGAGCTGAGTTCGGCGACCCGTTCCAACGCTGGGCAGATGGCGATCAGTTGCTGATGCAGCCTGTTGATGGTGCGGGTGCGATCAGCCACCAGATCAGCGCGATGAGCGGTCAGCATCCGAAGTTCGGTGACCAGGTCGTCGTCGGGATGCAAGACCGGCAGATCCTGCCCGCGCATCCGCGATTGATCAGCGATCACGCGGGCATCTTTGGCGTCTGTTTTGGACTCACCTCCGCGATAAACCGTCGAGGCCTGCCACACCGCTCGGCCCGCCAGATAGCGCACCGACTTGCCAACGTCGGCCAGCACCGTCAACAGCAGGGTGGCGTAGGTCATGGTCAGGTCCACCGTCCAGGACACCCGCGGCCCCAACCCGTCGACCTGCGTGATCAGCTCGCGGATGGACTGCTCGTCGTTGACCAGCTTGCGCGAGAGCACCACTGTCCCGGTGGTGTCGACCACACACACCCAATGATGTTCCCTACCGACATCCACACCAGCCCACAACTGGTCCGTTGTCATCGATTCTCTTTTCGTTTGTCTGCCAACATCATTCCCACGGACAACCCCGCCAGCATTTCCTTAAACAAGCGATCACATCGCAGATCTCAATCAGCGGCCAGAGAAGTCCAGGCAGGCCGGGCGGCCAGTCCTTTCAAGCCGCACCACCAGGGCCGGCTACACCCACACAGCCTCACCCGACCCACCCGGGTCACAGCACAACGTAACAACACGAAGTAACTGCACCTACGAACTTAAGGACACCCACGATGAAGACACTGCAGTTGACCGCACCGGTGGACACCCTCGCCATGGAGTTCACCCGGGACTTCGACGCCTCGGTCGCCGCACTGTTCGCCGCGCACGCGGACCCGGACCTGGTCAGGCAGTGGCTCGGGCCGCGCGACCTGGAGATGGAAATCGCCGAGTGGGATTTCCGCGATCACGGCGGCTACCGCTACACCCACCGCAACGAGCGCGGCGCCTTCTCGTTCAACGGCACTTTCCACACCGTGCGCACGGGCGAATTCATCGTGCAGACCTTCGAATTCGACGGCGCGCCCGACATGGTGAACCTCGAGTACCTGTGGTTCGACGACCTCGGCGACGGCCGCTCGCGACTGCGCGGACGCTCGATCTGCCCGACGACCGAGGCGCGGGATGCGCTGCTGTCCTCGGGAATGGAGGGCGGCATGACCGAGGGGTACGACAAGCTCGACGAACTGCTGCCGACTCTCTAACCGTCAGTATCGAGCACCTTGTCGACGAACCCGTGCACCTTGCGGCGCAGGTCCTCGATCCGCTCGGCGCGGATGCGTTCGAGGTCGGTGCCCTTGTGGAAGGCGGGCGGGAGCCGCCGCACGTTCCTCGAGCATCCGAAATCCGCACAGATCAAGGTGCCGAGGGTTCCGCCTCTGCGGCCTGCGGCTCCGGCGCGGCGCACGCTGTAGAGCACCGCGTCCTCGGGGAGGGTGACGTCGTTGCACCAGGTGCACATGGTCCGTCCCCGGGGCGTGGTCGGTGCGCGGTGGAGCAGCAGCGCGACAGGCCCGTCGGAACGTTCGAGCACGAGGTAGGCGCGGCGCGGGATCTTCGGATCGGTCCAGCCGTAGTACTCCAGGGCGTTGAACTCGACGGTGTCGAAATCGGCGGCGAAAGTGACCTTCTTGACTTCGCTGCGGGTCGCGCCGCGGAAGGCGCCCAGGATTTGGTCAGGGGTGTAGACGTGCATGAACGAAACCATCCGAGGAGGGTGCGCATGTGGCGCACAGGTGAGTGAGGACACGACGATGTCGCCGACCCGCAGGTCGGCGACGGGGCGCGGTCATCTGATGTCGGCGGGAGCGCCGACGACCTCCTCGACTCGGATGTTCACCGGGAAGACGTTAGTGGGTGACCCCGTTGGGGGCCAACGAATTATCCGTCGGACGGGGGTGATCCCGACTGGTCGGGGGCCCAGCCGGGATCACCACGAACGGAGTCTCGCGCGTCAGCGCAGGATTCCGGATCGGCGGCCCCCACCCATCAGGCCGGTGCGGCTGCGCCGCCGGCCCATGAGCGAAGCCACCAGCGCCACGCCCAGCGCGGCGACAACGACCTGAACGAGAAGTTCCATCCAGTCGATCCCGTTGGTGGCGGTCGGAATTCCGACCGCACGAGCGATCGCAGTACCCACGAACGCGGACACGATGCCCACTCCGATGGTGAGCAGCATGCCGATGGGCTGCTTACCAGGCAGGACGAGCCGGCCCAGTGCGCCGACCACGATGCCGATGAGAATTGCGGTGAAGATGCCGGTGACGGTCATGGTTTCCTCCAAGGATTGCGGCTGAGCGCTGGCTACCCGAGCCCGGACGGCAATAAACGCTCGCGTCAATCCCGCGCGGGGTCCGTAGGCTCGATCGGGTGGACACGCACGTGCTCGAGGTCGACACCCGCCGTCGACGGACCGTCGATTTGACCGACGAGGTTCGCGACTTCTGCGCCTCCCGCGGCGACGGTCTGTGCAATGTCTTCGTGCCGCACGCCACCGCGGGGGTGGCGATCCTCGAGACCGGCGCCGGCTCCGACGACGACCTGGTGGAGACGCTGGAGCGATTACTACCCCGCGACGATCGGTACCGGCACGCGCACGGCTCGCCCGGTCACGGCGCCGACCACGTGCTGCCCGGCCTGGTCGCGCCGTCCATCACGGTGCCGGTGAGCGGCGGAGAACCTCTGCTCGGCACGTGGCAGAGCGTCGTGCTGGTCGATCTGAACAGGGACAACGCCCGGCGCAGCGTGCGGCTCAGCTTCGTGTCGGGGTGAACGTCTGCCGCGGTGGTGGCCCGGTACTGTGGTGCGGTCGAGTATTCGCAGGTGGCGGCCGATCGGCCCCGCTGACCAGACCCGAAGGGCAGCAGGAGTGCAGACACACGAGATCAGGAAGCGGTTCCTTGATCACTTCGTGAACGCCGGACACACCGAGGTGCCCAGCGCGTCGGTGATCCTCGATGACCCGAACCTGCTGTTCGTCAACGCGGGCATGGTGCAGTTCGTCCCTTATTTCCTCGGCGCCAGGACCCCGCCGTGGGACCGCGCCGTGAGCATCCAGAAGTGCATCCGCACCCCGGACATCGACGAGGTGGGCATCACCACCCGGCACAACACGTTCTTCCAGATGGCCGGCAACTTCAGCTTCGGCGACTACTTCAAGAAGGGCGCCATCGAGTTCGCCTGGTCGCTGCTGACCAACCCGGTCGAGCAGGGCGGCTACGGCTTCGATCCGGAAAAGCTCTGGGCCACCGTCTATCTCGACGATGACGAGGCGATCGGCTACTGGCAGGAGGTGGCCGGCCTGCCGCTCGAGCGCATCCAGCGGCGCGGCATGGCCGACAACTACTGGTCGATGGGCATCCCCGGGCCGTGCGGACCGTCGTCGGAGATCTACTACGACCGGGGTCCGGAGTACGGCATCGAGGGCGGCCCGGAGGCCAACGAAGACCGCTACATCGAGATCTGGAATCTCGTGTTCATGCAGAACGAGCGCGGCGAGGGCACCTCGAAGGAGAACTTCGAGATCCTCGGCCCGCTGCCGCGCAAGAACATCGACACCGGCATGGGCATCGAACGCGTGGCGTGCCTGCTGCAGGGTGTGGACAACGTCTACGAAACCGACCTGCTGCGCCCCGCCATCGACCTGATGGCCGCCCGCGCGCCGCGTGGATACGGGCAGGGCAACCACGCTGACGATGTCCGCTACCGCATCATCGCCGACCACAGCCGCACCGCGGCGATCATCATCGGCGACGGGATCAGCCCCGGCAACGAGGGGCGTGGCTATGTGCTGCGCCGGCTGCTGCGCCGGATCATCCGGGCCGCCAAGCTGCTCGGCATCGAGGATGCGTTCATGGCCGACCTGATGGCCACGGTCCGCGACGCCACGGGACCGTCGTACCCGGAGTTGGTCAACGACTTCGACCGGATCTCCCGCATCGCCGTCGCCGAGGAGGCGGCGTTCAATCGCACGCTGGCCTCGGGGTCGCGGCTCTTCGAGGACGCGGCGCGGGCGACCAAGGCGACGGGCGCCTCGCGGCTGTCGGGATCGGATGCCTTCACGCTTCACGACACGTACGGGTTCCCGCTGGAGCTGACGCTGGAGATGGCCGCCGAGGCCGACCTGGGCGTCGACGAAGAGGGATTCCGCGCGCTGATGGCCGAGCAGCGGCAGCGCGCCAAGGCTGATGCGGCCGCACGCAAGCAGGCCCACACCGATCTGAGCGCCTATCGCGAGCTCGTCGACGCCGGCCCGACCGAGTTCACCGGTTTCGACGAATTGACCACCGAGGCAAGGATTCTCGGCATCTTCGTGGACGGCAAGCGGGTGCCGGTGGTCTCGCACGCCGGCCGCGAGGGCGCGCACGAGCGGGTCGAACTGATCCTCGACCGCAGCCCGTTCTACGCCGAATCGGGCGGACAGATCGCCGACGAGGGCCACATCAGCGGAACCGGCTCGTCGGAGGCGGCCAAGGCGGCGGTCACCGACGTGCAGAAGATCGCGAAAACGCTGTGGGCGCATCGGGTCAACGTCGAATCGGGCGAGTTCGTCGAGGGCGACACCGTGACCGCTGCGGTCGACCCGCAGTGGCGTCGCGGCGCCACCCAGGGCCACTCCGGCACCCACATGGTGCATGCCGCGCTGCGACAGGTGTTGGGACCGGGCGCCGTTCAGGCCGGCTCTCTGAACCGGCCCGGCTATCTGCGGTTCGACTTCAACTTCCAGGGCGCGCTGAGCGACGAGCAGCGCGCGCAGGTCGAGGAGGTCACCAACGAAGCGGTGCAAGCCGACTTCGAGGTGCACACCTTCCACGAGAAGTTGGAGAAGGCCAAGGCGATGGGCGCCATGGCGATGTTCGGCGAGTCGTACCCGGATGAAGTCCGCGTGGTCGAGATCGGTGGGCCGTTCTCGCTGGAGCTCTGCGGCGGCACGCACGTCGGACGCTCCGCGCAGATCGGCCCGGTGACGATCCTCGGCGAATCGTCGGTCGGCTCCGGTGTGCGCCGCGTCGAGGCGTACGTCGGGCTCGACTCGTTCCGCCACCTCGCCAAGGAACGGGCGCTGATGGCGGGGCTGGCCTCGTCGCTGAAGGTGCCCTCGGACGAGGTGCCCGCCCGCGTCGCGACGCTCGTGGAGCGCCTGCGGGCCGCCGAGAAGGAACTCGACCGGATGCGGTTGGCGACGGCGCGCGCCGCGGCGGTCAACGCCGCCGCGGGCGCCGAGCAGATCGGTGGAGTGCGGCTCGTGGCGCAGCGCATGGCCGGCGGGATCTCGGCGGGTGACCTGCGTTCCCTCGTCGGCGACATCCGCGGCAAGCTGGGTAGCGACCCAGCCGTGGTCGCGCTGATCGCCGAAGCTGACGACGACGCCGTGCCCTTCGTGGTGTCGGTGAATCCGGCCGCCCAGGACCGCGGACTGCGCGCCAATGACCTGATCACGGTTCTCGGTGGTGCGGTCAACGGCCGCGGTGGCGGGAAAGCCGATCTGGCGCAGGGATCCGGTCGGGGCGCCGCAGGCATCGACGCCGCGCTCGAGGCGCTGCGCGCGGAGATCGGCCGGAGCTGAGCAGCGTGCCCGACGCCCCCCAGGACGCCCCCGGTGGCACCGACGACGCCGACCGGGGACCGGACCGTCCCGGTGACCCCGCCACGACGCCGGATCCGGGACGGGGCCGTCGGCTCGGGGTGGACGTCGGATCCGTGCGGATCGGCGTGGCGGTCAGCGATCCCGACGCCATGCTGGCCACCCCGGTGGAGACGGTGCCCCGGGACCGCCGAGGCAACCGGCACATCAAGCGGTTGGCAGGGCTGGTCGACGAATACCAGGCCGTCGAGGTCATCGTCGGTCTGCCGCGCACACTCGCCGACCGGGCGGGTTCGTCGGCGCGCGACGCGGTCGAGGTCGCGGACGCGCTGGCCGGACGGATCGCCCCGGTGCCGATCCGCTACGTCGACGAACGTTTCACCACCCTGACCGCGCAGCGTGCGCTACGCGAAGCGGGCGTGCGCGCCCGCGGTCAGCGGGCGGTGATCGACCAAGCTGCAGCGGTGGGGATTCTGCAGAACTGGCTGGATCAGCGGCGGGCGGCGCTGTCCCCACAGGGAGAGGCCAGGGATGGCTGACGACTGGCACGGTGACCGAGCAGAGCCGCTGGCGGTGGGGCCTCCGCGGCAGCGGATGACCCGCAGGCAGCGCGCGCGGGAGAACCGGCTTCGCCGCCGGCGGAGAGTGGCCGCGGTGACCGCGGTGTCCGTCGTCGTGGTCGTCGCAGTCGTCGCGGTGCTCCTCGGCTCGCGGATGTGGAACTCGCTGTTCGGCGGCGGCGACAACGACTACACCGGTAGCGGCGTCAACGACGTCGTCATCCAGATCCACGACGGCGACTCGACGACCGCGATCGGCAAGACGCTGCTGGACAACAAGGTGGTCGCCACCGTCAAGTCCTTCGTCGACGCCGCCGACGGCAACGACTCCATCGCCGCGATCCAGCCGGGTTTCTACAAGGTGCGCACCGAGATCCCGGCGTCGAGTGCGGTGTCGCGGCTGGCGGATCCGGCCAATCGGGTCGGCAAGCTGGTGATCCCGGAGGGTCGTCAGCTCGACGACGTGTCCGACGTCAAGACCAAGGCCGTCACCGACGGCATCTTCACGCTGATCTCGAAGGCCAGCTGCGTCGACCTCGACGACAACCAGCGGTGCGTGTCGGCCGCGGATCTGAAGGCCATCGCCGGCACCGCCACCCCGGCGGCACTCGGGGTGCCGCAGTGGGCGGTCGAGCCGGTGACCGCGATGGGCGCCGATCATCGACGACTGGAAGGTCTGATCGCGCCGGGAACCTGGAACATCGACCCCTCGGCCACCCCGCAGGAGATCCTGTCCACGCTGATCACCAGCAGCGCCGGACAGTACGAGCAGAGCGGGCTGCTCACGACCGCGACGAACCTCAACATGTCGCCCTACCAGATCCTGACCGTCGCCTCACTGGTGCAGCGGGAAGCCAAGCCGCAGGACTTCGCCAAGGTGGCGCGCGTCATCTACAACCGCCTCGCCGAGAACCGCACCCTCGAGTTCGACTCCACGGTCAACTACGCGCTCGACCGCATCGAGGTCGCCACCACTGACGGGGACCGCGCGCAGGCCACCCCGTGGAACACCTACGTGCGGCCCGGTCTGCCCGCCACCCCGATCTGTTCACCCGGTGGCCCCGCGCTGGCGGCGGCCGAACAGCCGGCGCCGGGGGACTGGCTGTACTTCGTCACGATCGACATGCAGGGCACCACGTTGTTCACCCGTGAGTACGAGCAGCACCTGGCCAACATCGAGTTGGCGCGCCGCAACGGTGTGCTCGACTCGGCCCGCTGACGCGGTGAGCGCCGCTCGCCGGGCGGCCGTGCTGGGTTCGCCGATCGCCCACTCGCGCTCCCCGCAGCTGCACCTGGCGGCCTACCGGGCGCTGGGCCTCGACGGCTGGACCTACGACCGCATCGAGTGCACCGGTGAGCAGCTGCCGGCCCTGGTGTCGGCATTCGGACCGGAATGGGTCGGTGTGTCGGTGACGATGCCCGGCAAGTTCGCCGCGTTGGAGTTCGCCGACCAGGCGACCGAGCGGGCCCGGCTGCTGGGTTCGGCCAACACCCTGGTGCGCTGTCCGGCCGGCTGGCATGCGGACAACACCGACGTCGACGGCGTGGCCGGTGCACTGGCCGACGTGCCGCCCGCCGAGCGGGCCATCGTGATCGGCTCCGGGGGTACCGCACCGGCTGCCGTGGCCGGCCTGGCGGCGCGCGGCACACGCACCGTCACCGTCGTCGCACGCAGCGCCGAGAAGGCCGCCGGCGCGCTCGAGGTGGCGCGGCGCAGTGGGGTCGACGCCGAGTTCTGCGATCTACAGGGAGCCGGTGTGGCCGATGTCGTCGCTGCCGCGCAGGTGGTGGTGAACACGATCCCCGCCGACGCCGCCGCCCCGTTCGCGGAGGTCTTCGCCGGCACGCCCGTGCTGCTGGACGCGATCTACGAACCGTGGCCGACGCCGTTGGCCGCGGCTGTCGCCGCGCGGGGCGGCCACGTCATCAGCGGCCTGCAGATGCTGCTCAATCAGGCGTTCACCCAGGTGGAGCTGTTCACCGGACTACCCGCACCGAAAGAGGCGATGAGAGCGGTGCTGTCCGGCGCTTAGCCTCGACGGGTGGGGGAGATCGGGTTCGCCGTGGTGGCCGGCTGGTTGATCGCGTTGAGCGTCCACGACCTGCGATATCGCCGCCTGCCGAATCTGCTCACGCTGCCCGGCGCGGTGGTGATCCTGGTGGTGGCCGCGCTGACCGGGCGCGGCCTGGAAGCGCTGCTCGGCGCGCTGGCGCTGACCGGGATCTACGCCGTCGTGCACCTGGGCGCTGCCGGCGCCCTCGGTGCCGGCGACGTCAAGCTCGCAGTGGGGGTGGGTGGCTTGACCGGGGCCTTCGGCATGCAGGCGTGGGCACTGTGCGCCATCGGTGCGTCGCTGCTCACGGGCCTGTGGGGTGGGGTGCGCGTGCTGCGCGGAGTGCGCACGCCGGTGCCGCACGGTCCGGCGATGTGCCTGACCGCGGCTGCGGCAGTGGTGATGGCGCTGACTGACCCCACGCTGCGGTAGTCGCCGTTTTCCGGACCCCGGCCGCCTCATGCGAAACTGGGACACGTGTTGCGATGGACCACAGCAGGGGAATCCCACGGTCGAGCGTTGGTCGCGATGGTCGAGGGCATGGTCGCCGGCGTCGAGGTGACCACCTCCGACATCGCCGACCAGCTCGCGCGTCGCCGGCTCGGCTACGGCCGGGGTGCCCGGATGAAGTTCGAGCAAGACCAGGTGACGGTGCTCGCCGGTCTGCGCCACGGTGTGACGCTGGGTGGGCCGCTGGCGATCGAGATCGGCAACACCGAATGGCCGAAGTGGGAAACCGTGATGGCCGCCGATCCGGTCGATGCGGCCGTGCTGGCCGACAGCGCCGCCCGCAACGCCCCGCTGACCCGGCCCCGCCCCGGTCACGCCGACTACGCCGGCATGCTCAAGTACGGCTTCGACGACGCCCGCCCCGTGCTCGAGCGGGCCAGCGCCCGCGAGACCGCGGCCCGCGTCGCGGCGGGTACCGTCGCCCGGGCCTTCCTGCGGCAGGCGCTCGGAGTGGAGGTCGTCTCGCACGTCATCTCCATCGGCGCCTCGACGCCCTACGACGGGCCCCCGCCGCAGCCCGGTGACCTCGCGGCGATCGACGACAGCCCGGTCCGTGCCTTCGACTCGGCTGCCGAGGCGTCGATGATCGCCGAGATCGAAGCCGCCAAGAAGGACGGAGACACCCTCGGCGGTGTCGTCGAGGTGGTGGCCCACAACCTCCCCGTCGGCCTGGGCTCGTTCACCAGCGGTGAGAACCGGCTCGACAGCCAGCTGGCCGCCGCCGTGATGGGCATCCAGGCCATCAAGGGCGTGGAGATCGGCGACGGGTTCGAGACCGCACGCCGGCGCGGCAGCGTCGCGCACGACGAGATGTATCCCGGTCCCGACGGCGTGATGCGCTCGACCAATCGTGCCGGCGGCCTGGAGGGCGGCATGACCAACGGACTGCCGGTCCGGGTGCGAGCGGCGATGAAGCCCATCTCGACGGTGCCGCGTGCGCTGGCGACCATCGACATGGCGACAGGGCAGGAAGCCGTCGCGATCCACCAGCGCTCCGACGTGTGCGCGGTGCCCGCCGCGGGCGTCGTCGTCGAGACGATGGTGGCGCTGGTGCTCGCGCGGGCGGCCCTGGAGAAGTTCGGCGGAGATTCGCTGACCGAGACCCGGGCCAACATCGAGACCTACCTGCGTGCCGTCGCGGCGCGCGAACCCGCCACCGACGGGGTCAGGGCGTCGGGCTGATGGCGCCCAAGGCCGTGCTCGTGGGGCTGCCCGGCTCGGGCAAGTCCACGATCGGCCGACGGTTGGCCAAGGCGCTCGGGGTGGAGATGCTCGACACCGACGCCGCGATCGAGAAGAGCACCGGCCGTACGATCGCCGACATCTTCGCCACCGACGGCGAAGCGGAATTCCGGCGCATCGAAGAAGCCGTCATCCGCGAGGCGCTGGCGTCCCACGACGGTGTGCTGTCCCTCGGCGGTGGCGCGATCACGACGGCCGGCGTGCGGGATGCGCTGGCCGGCCAGACCGTCATCTACCTGGAGATCAGCGCGGCAGAAGGTGTGCGCCGCACCGGTGGCTCCACCGTGCGCCCGCTGTTGGCCGGCCCCGACCGGGCCGAGAAGTTCAAAGCGCTGATGTCACAACGTGTTCCGCTGTATCGGCAGGTGGCGACCGTGCGCGTCAACACCAACCGCCGCAACCCCGCGGCGGTGGTGCGCCACATCGTCGCGCGGCTGGACAACCCGGCCGCAGCGCGGGCCGACCGGCGGCGCCGCCGCCCGTCGTGGCGCCGTGCCCCACTGTCATTGACCGCGGCGCCGTCGACGGAGGCGCCACCCAGTCCCGCCACGGTGGCGGCCAGGAAAGGATCCCCGTGTCGACGCAAGGACGTGCCGTGACCGAACCGGTGACCGTCGAGGTCCGCACCGACCCGCCGTATCCCGTCATCATCGGCACCGGTCTGCTCGGTGATCTCGGCCGCGTGCTCGACGGCCGACACAAGGTCGCGATCCTGCATCAGCCGACCCTCGCCCAGACCGCCGAAGCGATCCGAGCTCACCTGTCCGACAAGGGAATCGATGCGCACCGCATCGAGATCCCGGATGCCGAGGGTGGCAAGGAGCTGCCGGTGGTCGGCTTCATCTGGGAAGTGTTGGGCCGCATCGGGATCGGCCGCAAGGATGCGATCGTCAGCCTCGGCGGCGGCGCCGCCACCGACGTGGCGGGCTTCGCCGCGGCGACCTGGCTGCGCGGAATCGACATCGTGCACGTGCCCACCACGCTGCTCGGCATGGTCGACGCCGCGGTGGGTGGCAAGACCGGCATCAACACCGACGCCGGCAAGAATCTCGTCGGCGCGTTCCACCAGCCGGCGGCCGTGCTGATCGACCTCGCGACGCTGGACAGCTTGCCGCGCAACGAGATCATCGCCGGCATGGCCGAGATCGTGAAGGCCGGCTTCATCGCCGATCCGGTGATCCTCGACATGATCGAGGCCGACCCGCAGCGGGCCCTGGACCCGAGCGACGATGTGCTGCCCGAGCTGATCCGGCGCGCGGTCGCCGTGAAGGCGGAGGTCGTGGCCGCCGACGAGAAGGAATCCGCGCTACGGGAGATCCTCAACTACGGCCACACCCTGGCGCACGCGATCGAGCGGCGGGAGCGCTACCAGTGGCGCCACGGCGCCGCGGTGTCCGTCGGGCTCGTCTTCGCCGCCGAGTTGGGCCGGCTCGCGGGACGTCTGGACGACGCGACCGCCGAGCGCCACCGCTCGGTCCTGACCTCGCTGGGGCTGCCGGTCAGCTACGACGCCGAAGCGCTGCCCGCGCTGATGGAATCGATGATGGGCGACAAGAAGACCCGGGCCGGTGTGCTGCGGTTCGTGGTCCTCGACGGGCTGGCCAAACCGGGTCGCCTGGAGGGACCCGACCCGTCGCTGCTGGCGGCGGCCTACGCCGAGGTGGCGCGCGAGAGCAGTTAGTTCTCGCGCCGCGTCTTCTCGGTGTCGTCGTCGTGCTCGGCGACGGCGACGGGGGAGGTGTGCCTCTCGGTCTCGGCGTCCTCGTGGTGGCGGTCGTAGTCCTGCACGTCCCTGTCGTCGCGCACGGCGGCGAACACGTCGGTGTCGGCCCGGTCGTCGTCACCGTCGCGGCGACGCGGCGTGTTCGGCGTCTTGCGGTCGACCAGCCAGCGGCCCAGGCCGACGCCGATGATCGCGAACAGGAACACCAGCAGCGCGGTGAACGCCGCGAACGTGGTCAGCTCGTTGAGCAGGCCTTCGACGTAGAGGTTCTTGTAGAACACCCCGATGAACCAGGCGACCGCGCCGCTGACCACGCCGGCGAACAGCCCGGCCAGCAGCCACGTCATCGCCAGATCGGAACGTCGGTCCGGATCGGGGTTGGCGCGGGCGTCGGCGCGCCCGTCGATGTGGCCCCACACGAAGACGGCGATCGCGTACAGAACGACCAGGACGACGCTGATCAGACCGGCCTTGGTTTCCCAGGTGTTGATCAGCGCTCCCTGCAGCAATCGGACGATCACCATCAGGGCAGCGAACACCAGTCCGCGCAGCAGCCACTTGCTCATGGGGCCTCACCTTAGCGAGTAGCGTCAGCGGCCGTGACGATTTCCGCCCGCCGCGACCGGCTGCGCCAGCGTCTGGCTGACGCCGGACTCGACGCTGTGCTGGTGACAGACCTGGTCAACGTTCGCTATTTGTCTGGTTTCACCGGCTCCAACGCGGCTCTGCTGGTCCTCGCCGAGCGCGACACGCCGGTGCTGGCCACCGACGGGCGCTACCGCACGCAGGCGGCCGCTCAGGCGCCTGACGCGGAGGTCGTCATCGAGCGGGCGTGCGGACCGCACCTGGCGGCGCGGGCTGCCTCGGACGGGGTACGCACACTGGGCTTCGAGAGTCACGTGGTCACCGTTGACGCGTTCACGGGGCTGACCGAGGCCGCAGGGGAGCAGGTCGAGTTCACGCGTGCCGCCGGCATGGTCGAGGCGCTGCGGGAGGTCAAAGACTCGGCTGAGCTGGAGCTGCTGCGCCGGGCGTGCGCTGCCGCGGATGCGGCGCTGGACGATCTGGTGCAGCGTGGCGGTCTGCGCGCGGGGCGCACCGAGAAGCAGGTGCGCAACGAGCTGGAGGCGCTGATGCTCGAACACGGCGCCGACGGCGCGTCGTTCGAGACGATCGTCGCGACCGGGGCGAACTCGGCCATCCCGCACCACCGGCCGACGGAGGCGGTGCTCGCCGCCGGCGACTTCGTCAAGATCGACTTCGGCGCGCTCGTCGGCGGCTACCACTCGGACATGACGCGCACGTTCGTCCTGGCGCCCGCGGCGCAGTGGCAGCACGACATCTACGGCCTGGTCGCCGACGCGCAGCGCGCGGGCCGGGACGCGCTGGCGCCCGGGGTGGTGCTGCGCGACGTCGACGCCGCATCGCGGCAGGTCATCGCCGATGCCGGCTATGCCGAGAACTTCGGTCACGGGCTCGGACACGGGGTCGGCCTGCAGATCCACGAAGCGCCGGGAATCAACTCCGCCGCCGCCGGTACACTGCTTGCTGGCTCCGCAGTGACCGTCGAGCCCGGTGTCTACCTGCCCGATCGCGGCGGCGTCCGCATCGAGGACACGCTGGCGGTCACCCCGGAGGGGCCCGAACTACTGACCAGGTTCGGCAAGGACCTGATGATCCTCTAGACGCTAGGAGTACACCCCACCGTGGCATCGACCGCCGACTTCAAGAATGGGCTCGTCCTGCAGATCGACGGCCAGCTGTGGCAGATCGTCGAATTCCAGCACGTCAAGCCCGGCAAGGGCCCTGCCTTCGTGCGCACCAAGCTCAAGAACGTGGTGTCGGGCAAGGTCGTCGACAAGACCTACAACGCCGGGGTGAAGGTGGAGACCGCGACCGTCGACCGGCGCGACGCCACCTATCTGTACCGCGACGGCTCGGACTTCGTGTTCATGGATTCCGAGGACTACGAGCAGCACCCGCTGTCCGAAGCTCTCGTCGGCCGGCTGGCCGGGTTCCTGCTCGAGGGCATGCCCGTGCAGATCGCATTCCACGACGGCACCGCGCTGTACCTGGAGCTGCCGGTGACGGTCGAGCTGTTGGTCAGCCACACCGAGCCGGGCCTGCAGGGCGACCGGTCGAGTGCGGGCACCAAGCCCGCGACGATGGAGACGGGCGCCGAGATCCAGGTGCCCTTGTTCATCAACACCGGCGACAAGCTGAAGGTGGACTCGCGCGACGGGAATTACTTGGGAAGGGTCAATGGGTGAGTGACCGGCGTGGTGACCGGGGCCGCCATCAGGCCCGCAAACGCGCGGTCGATCTTCTGTTCGAGGCAGAGGCCCGCGACATCACCCCGGCTGAGGTCGCAGAGGCGCGAAATGCGTTGGCGCAGAAGCAGACCGACGATTGGTCTGACGATGACGGGCTTGCGCCGCTGAATCCGTACACGGTGACGGTGGCGCGCGGCGTCACGGAGCATCGGGCGCACATCGACGATCTCATCTCCTCACATCTGCAGGGCTGGACGCTGGATCGGCTGCCCGCCGTGGACCGCGCGATCCTGCGGGTCGCGGTGTGGGAGTTGCTGCACGCCGAGGACGTGCCCGAGCCGGTGGCCGTCGACGAGGCGGTCGAGCTGGCGAAGCGGTTGTCGACGGACGACTCGCCGGGATTCGTGAACGGGGTGCTTGGCCAGGTGATGCTGGTGACACCGCAGATCCGGGCCGCCGCGGAGGCAGTGCGTGCGGTCAGCAACGGCACCGAGGGCGCGACCGGCGCCAACGGGTGAACTCTCGTGTTGCCCGCGATGAACTAAATGTGCGCAACCTGGACCTGACCGGGTGGGTCGGCGACCATCACAAGGGTGACGGTCTTTCCTGAAACACACTGTGTTCGCCGGCCGCACTGGTCGCTGGCGAGGACCTGGTTGTTGCAGCCGGGACGCCCGGGTTTCTGGCGCTCGTTGCCGTCGGATGCCGACGTGGTGGTTCTCGACATCGAGGACGGGCTTCCCGCTGCGGAGAAACCTGCCGGGAGACGGGCTGTCGCCGAGTGGCTGTACGGCGATGGCTCCGCCTGGGTCCGGATCAGCAGCGCGGGCACGCCGGACTGGCATGCCGACCTGGATGTGGTGGCTGCGGCGCCCGGTCTGCGCGGGATCATGCTCGCCAAGGTCGAATCCGCACACGATGTGGTCGCGACCGCGCAGCGATTGCCGGCCGGGACGCCAGTGGTCGCGTTGATCGAATCCGCGCTCGGGATCGAGTCCGCTCTGGAGATCGCGCGCTCGTGCGCCCGAATCGCGTTCGGAATCGGTGATTTTCGTCGTGATACCGGCATGTGCGCCGATCCGATGGTGCTGGCCTACCCGCGCGCCCGCCTGGTGATCGCGAGCAGGGCGGCGGGTCTGCCTGCACCCATCGACGGTCCGACGTTGCGCATCAACGCCGCCGAACTGCCGCGCGACACCGAGGTGGCCAAGGCGGCAGGCATGACCGGCCGGCTGTGTCTGGACGGTGAACACGCGGGCACGATCAACGCGTTGATGAGTCCGTCATCCGACGAGATCGACAGCGCGCGTGCGACGTTGGCGCGCCTCGACGCCCCCACCAGCCAGTACGACGGCAGCGCCGGCCCCACCCGGGCCCGCGCCGAAGCGATCCTGGACCTGGCCGCGAAACTCGGAGTGCTCAGCGATAGTCCGGCAGCGCCATCGAATCCGCAGTGGTGAACCACTTCCTCTCGGCGATCGATCGGAACGGCCAACGCTGGCACCACTTCATCACCGCCGCGGTGATCACGATGTCGGACTCCCTCATCGGCGCATAACCCTCGACGCCGCGCGGAAGGTCCTGACACCGGTCGACGTAGGGACGCATCACCTCTTCGTAGCGCGCCAGTGCCGACGAGAGTCGATGGGTGTCGAGGTGCTCCGCGGGCCCGAGTTCCCCGGCCAGCACGTAGGCACCGACGAGCGCCAGGCTGGTGCCCATCCCCGACAGCGGAGACGCGCAGTAACCGGCGTCGCCGACCAACGTCACCCGCCCCGCTGACCACGTCGACATGTGCACTTGCGCGAAGGCGTCGAAGTAGAAGTCGTCGGCGTCCGCTGCGGCGGCCAGCAGTGCATCGCAGTGCCACCCCGCTCCAGCGAAACGCTCGACCAGCATCTGCCGCTGCTCGTCGATGTCGTGGCGGTCGTAGTCCAGCGGTTCGGCTTGAAAAGCCAGGCCCGCCTTGGCTATTGCCGGGTCGTGCGACGGACGCATCGACGCGTTCAGGCCGCCGGGCGCCTGGTAGAGCAGGAACCAGCCGTCGAGACCGACGGTGTCCGGGGCGGAGAACCACGCGTGGTAGCCGCCGAGGGGGCGGACGAAGCGCTCCTCGGGGCCGAATGCGACGCGGCGCACGGCCGAGTGCGGCCCGTCTGCGCCGACGACGAGGTCGACAGGCAGGCGGGTGCCGTTGGCCAAGGTGGCGATGACCCCGTTCTCGTCCTGCTCGAGGCCGATGATCGTGGCGCCGAACCGGTAATCGACGTCGTCGCGGGTGGCCTCGTAGAGCACTGCCGCGAGATCGCCGCGCAGGATCTCCAGCGACGACACCAGGCCATTGCCGCCGAACGCGGTGACCGGCATCTCCGCCCGTCGGCTGCCATCCGACTTCACCCACGCCGCGCCGCTCTGTTCGAGCGCCCGCGCGCGCATCTGGTCGAGCAGTCCCATCCGCTCCACGACGTCGCGGCCGGTGCCGCGCAGATCCACGGTTTGGCCGCCGGGCCGGATGTCGGACGCCAATTCGAGCACGATGACCCGATAGCCCGCACGGTTCAGCCAGAAGGCCAGCGACGGACCGGCGATACCGGCACCGTTGATCAGCACGGTGGGGTTATTCACGCCTCGTAATGTACTGCGCGGCAGCATCTATCACCCTCATGCCGAGCGTTTCAGTTCGACCCCCAATTCCACGATGTCGATGCTGAGCCCGCCTTCGATGACGCTGTAGCGGCGGCGTACCGAGGGTCCGGGCAGGGGTGGTGCGGTGGAGTGGTAGACCGCGCCGGTGGGGGTTCGATACTCGGCGGTGTGGCGGCCCTGTTCGTCGGTGGTGGTGACCTGCCAGCCGGAAGCTTCTTTGGCGTAGTTGCAGGCTGCGCAGGTGCCGAGCCCGTTGCGTGCACTCGTCTCGCCGCCGTGGCGGGCGGGGGTGGCGTGGTCGTGGTGGCGGATCGGGGCGTCGCAATAGGGGGTGCGACACGTCTGGTCGCGGAGCCCGATGAACATCGCCAGCCCCTTCGGGAAGATCCGGGCCCGGGATTCCATCGCGACCAGCTGACCCGAGTGTGGGTGGCGGTAGAGCCGCCGCAACGATGCCTGGCCCGCTTCGTCGGCGACTGCGTCGGAGACCAGGTCGCGTACGACCGCCGCCGGCACCGGACCGTAACCCTCGATCCAGCCGGGGCTGTCGTCGTCACCGAAGAGCGTGGTGTCGGCCATCACCAGGTTGACCGCGATCGGCGCCGGTGCCTCGGCCGGGCGGGCGGTGACCCGGTGGTAGAGGGTGTCGGTCATGATCTGTCCGCGCGGGCGGCCGTCGCCGCAGATGTCGGCTTCTCGTTTCAGCGCGGCATACACGCCGATGCCTTGGGAGAGCGGCATCACCGCGGTCAGGTAGACCATGCCGTTCGGCGCGGGCCGGGTCGACACCCGCGCTGACGCCGCGGCGCGTTCTTTGCGTTGCACCACCGCGGCGGCATCCAGGCGGGCGGCGATCGCCGCGGCTGCGGCCTCGATCCGGGCATTGCCCAACCCCACCAGCGATTGCATGTCGGCGCACAATTCGGCGTCCAACGCGCGCCGGTCCTCGACCATCAGGCAGGCGGATTGTTTCACGATCAGCGTGGCCCGCCACTCGGTCAGCACCCCGGCCTCCAGCGCGGCCAGGGTGTAGGGCATCTCCTCGACCAGCGCCCGGGCGAACCCGAGGTGCTGATTCCCGCGGGCAGGAGAATCCGCCCGTGCCAGCGCCACTTCCGAAGCCAACCCCCGACCCCGTTTCGCCGCGGGCATCCCTGCCGCGGTCTCAGCGGCGCGCCGCTTGGACGCCCACAAGGCGGTGGCGCGGGCCTGCACCGCCGCGGCGTGTGCCTTCAGTCGTTCGCAGTGGGCGACAACCTCGCGCAGCTCAGCCTCCGAGGCCGACCCGTCGACATCGAACACCTGTGCGAACATACTTCCGACGCTACACCGGCCCGCCGACAACTACCGCCTACAGCTCGAGCGCCTCGTATGTTCGTCGCACGAACTTCGGCTGCGCACTCGCGAGCTTGGCCAGCGACGTGTTTCCCGCGACGGCCGCCGCAGCGTCGGTCGACAAGCTCGGCATGTTCTGGATGAGGTAGATCAGGATGGCGTCGGCCGTCGGGTCGGCCTGCCACCACGTGCCATACGCCCCGGGCCATGAGAACGTGCCCACGCCGCCCGGCCCGAACAGCTGCCGCGACTTCGCCGGGTCCATGACCACCGACAGGTTCAGGCCGAACCCGCGGCCGATCCAGAACGGCGCTCCCAGGAAGTCGTGGCGCTTCTGCTCCTCGGTCAGTCGATCGGTCCGCATCAAGCGCACCGATTCCTCGGACAGCACCCGCACCCCGTTCACCGTGCCGCCCGCCAGCAGCATCCGGGCGAAGGCCAGGTAGTCGTCGACCGTCGACCACAGACCCGCGCCGCCCTGGCAGAACGGTGGGTCCACGATGGGCGCGGGTCCCATCACGTCGTGGCGCAGCGTGTTGTCCGGATTCAATTGGTACATGGTCGCCGCACGCCGACGACCCGTCGGGCCGACATGAAAACCGGTGTCCGACATGCCCAGTGGCTCGAGAACACGTTCGATCAGGACCTCGGTGAGCGGCTTGCCCGTCAGGCGGGACAGCGCGATTCCGAGAACGTCCGTGGCGTGGCTGTAGGTCAGACGCTCGCCGGGCTGATGCACCAACGGAAGCGCCGCCAGCTCGCTCAGCCAGCGGTCCTGATCCTGGCGGGCGGGCAGTTTGCGGTAGGCGTCGGACAACGGACCGCGGACCGAGAACATGTAGGCCAACCCGCTGCGATGGGTCATCAGGTCCTCGATCGTGATCGGCCGCTGGGCCGGCACGGTCCGGTCGAGCGGGCCGGCGAGGTCGGCGAGCACCCGCATGTCGGCCATCTCCGGCAACCACGTCGCGACCCGGTCCGTCAGCGCGAGCGCGCCCTCCTCGATCAGCGTCATCGCCGCGGCCACCGTCACCGGCTTGGTCATCGACGCGATACGGAAAAGGGTGTCGCGCTGCATGGGCAGTTTGGCGTCGACGTCGCGGTATCCCAGTTCGTTGACCTGCAGCACCTCACCTCCTCGCCACACGAGGGTGACGGCTCCGGCCAGCAGCCCTGCGTCGATCGCCTCGACGATGGAGGTCTGATTGCGGTCGAGGTTCATCGCGTCAGAGTAGGTCAGCGGTGCCGACAGCTGCGCGCAGTGATAGCCTTGCCGCGATTTGACCGTCCTTTAACGACCGTCCCGTGAGGCGGAGAAGGAGGTCCGGGTTACACGTGGCTGCCACCACTGACCGGGAACTGATGTCCGCGGCGGACGTGAGCCGAACGATCGCCCGCATCGCCCACCAGATCATCGAGAAGACCGCTCTGGACGCGCCCGACGCGCCGCGGGTCATCCTCCTCGGAATCCCCACTCGGGGAGTGACGCTGGCCACTCGACTGGCCGCCAACATCGTCGAATTCAGCGGTACCGATGTCGCCCACGGCGCCCTGGACACCACCCTCTACCGCGACGACCTGATGTCGAAACCGCCCCGTGCGCTCGCGCCGACCTCGATCCCGCAGGGTGGCATCGACGGCGCGCTGGTGATCCTCGTCGACGACGTGCTCTACACCGGCCGGTCGGTGCGCTCGGCCCTCGACGCGCTTCGCGACCTCGGCCGACCCCGCGCGGTGCAACTCGCGGTGTTGGTCGACCGCGGTCACCGTGAACTGCCGATCCGCGCCGACTACGTCGGCAAGAACGTGCCGACGTCGCGCAGTGAGAACGTCAAGGTGCGACTCACCGAAGACGACGGTCACGACGGCGTCCGCATCGCACCGCATGGAGGTCCGCAACGGTGAAACACCTTTTGACGGCGGCCGATCTGAGCCGTGACGACGCGACCGCGATCCTGGACGACGCCGACCGATTCCGGGAGGCGCTGCTCGGCCGCGAGGTCAAGAAGCTGCCGACGCTGCGCGGCCGCACGATCATCACGATGTTCTACGAGAACTCCACCCGCACGCGGGTGTCGTTCGAGGTGGCAGGCAAGTGGATGAGCGCCGACGTGATCAACGTCAGTTCGTCGGGATCGTCGGTGGCCAAGGGGGAGTCGCTGCGCGACACCGCCCTGACGCTGCGCGCTGCCGGGGCCGATGCGCTGATCGTGCGCCATCCCGCCTCGGGCGCCGCGCAGCAGCTTGCCGCCTGGACCCGCGAGGAGGACGAGCCGGGCCTTGCCCAGGGGGCAGGAGCGAAGCGACTCGGGGGAGGACCTTCGGTGATCAACGCCGGCGACGGCACCCATGAGCACCCCACCCAGGCGCTGCTCGACGCGTTGACCATCCGGCAGCGGCTCGGCTCCGTGGACGGTAAGCGCGTGGTGATCGTCGGAGACGTCCTGCACAGCCGCGTGGCGCGTTCCAATGTGGCGTTGCTGCACACCCTCGGCGCCGAAGTCGTGCTCGTCGCGCCCCCGACGTTGCTACCCGTCGGCGTCGCCGGCTGGCCGGTCACCGTCTCCCACGATCTCGATGCCGAACTGCCGCTCGCCGATGCGGTGCTGATGCTGCGTGTGCAGGCCGAGCGGATGAACGGCGGCTTCTTCCCGTCGTCACGCGAGTACTCGGTGCGCTACGGCCTGTCGGAGAAGCGTCAGGCGCAACTGGCCGAGCACGCGGTGGTCCTGCATCCCGGCCCGATGCTGCGCGGCATGGAGATCGCCCACTCGGTCGCCGACTCGTCGCAATCGGCTGTGCTGCAACAGGTGTCCAACGGTGTGCACGTCCGGATGGCGGTGCTGTTCCACCTGCTCGTCGGTACCGAAGTGGAGGCGATCAGCGCATGACGGTCGTACTGAAGGGCGTGTTGCTCTACGGCGAGGGCGATCCCGTCGACGTGCTCGTCGGCGACGGCCAGATCGCCGAGATCGGCTCGGGGCTCACCGGCGACAGCGACGCCACCGTCATCGATGCGGCCGGTCAGATCCTGCTGCCCGGCTTCGTCGACCTGCACACCCATCTGCGCGAACCCGGCCGCGAGTACGCGGAGGACATCGAAACCGGTTCGGCGGCAGCGGCACTGGGTGGATACACCGCCGTGTTCGCGATGGCGAACACCGACCCGGTGGCCGACTCCGTGGTCGTCACGGACCATGTGTGGCACCGCGGACAGCAGGTCGGCCTGGTCGACGTGCACCCGGTCGGCGCGGTCACCGTCGGGCTGAAGGGTAAGCAGCTCACCGAGATGGGGCTGATGGCCGCCGGGGTGGGCAAGGTCCGGATGTTCTCCGACGACGGGGTGTGCGTCGACGATCCGCTGGTGATGCGCCGTGCGCTGGAATACGCCTCCGGGTTGGGAGTGCTGATCGCCCAGCACGCCGAGGAGCCGCGGTTGACCGTGGGCGCGGTCGCGCACGAAGGGCCCACCGCTGCGCTGCTCGGACTTTCCGGGTGGCCGCGGGCCGCCGAGGAATCCATCGTGGCCCGCGATGCGCTGCTGGCCCGCGACGCGGGCGCCCGGGTGCACATCTGCCACGCCTCCACGGCAGGCACCGTCGAGTTGATCCGGTGGGCCAAGGACCAGGGCATCGCGATCACCGCGGAGGTCACCCCGCACCACCTCCTGCTCGACGACAGTCGGCTCGCCGACTACGACGGCCGCAACCGCGTCAACCCGCCGCTACGCGAGGCCGCCGATGCCGTCGCGCTGCGCCAGGCCCTGGCCGACGGTGTGATCGACTGTGTCGCAACCGATCACGCGCCCCATGCTGAGCACGAGAAGATGTGTGAATTCGCCCATGCCCGCCCCGGCATGCTCGGGTTGCAGACCGCGCTGTCGGTGGTCGTCGAGACGATGGTGGGGCCCGGCCTGCTGACCTGGCGCGACGTCGCCAGGGTGATGAGCGAGGCGCCCGCGCGCATCGTCGGCCTGCCCGATCAGGGCCGCCCGCTGGAGGTGGGGGAGCCCGCGAACCTGACCGTCGTCGACCCGGATGCGCGATGGACGGTCACCGGCTCGGCGTTGGCCAGCCGCTCGGACAACACCCCGTACGAGGAGATGGAGTTGCCCGCCGTCGTCACCGCGACTCTGTTGCGCGGCAGGATCACCGCCCGCGACGGGAAGGCGGGCGCATGAACACCGCAACCCTGGTGGCCTCGCTGATCATGGCCGCGGTCCTGGCCCTGCTGATCGCGGTGCTGATCGGCGCCATGCTGCGCGGCTGGCGGCGGCGCGCGGAGCGGCAAGCACAACTGCTGGGTGCGCTGCCGCAGCTCCCCGACACCGTCGGCTCGGCGATCATCTCGCCGACCAGAGGCCTCTACGTCGGGTCCACCCTCGTCCCCAACTGGAACGACCGGGTCGCGGCCGCGGATCTCGGCTTCCGCGCCAAAGCCGTGCTGACGCGGTACCCCGAGGGAATCATGATGCAGCGCACCGGAGCCGGGCCCATCTGGATTCCCGACGAGATGATCACCGATATCCGCGCCGAGAAGAGCCTCGCAGGCAAAGCCCTGACCCACGACGGCATCCTGGCGATCCGCTGGCGGCTGCCCACCGGGGTGGAAATCGACACCGGCTTCCGCGCCGACAATCGGCGCGACTATTCGAAATGGCTCCCCGAGGAGGTGGCATGACGGTGAACGTGGCCGTGCTCGTGCTCGAAGACGGCAGGGTCTTCACCGGCACACCGTTCGGTGCAGAAGGCGAGACGCTGGGCGAGGCGGTGTTCTCCACCGGCATGTCGGGCTATCAGGAGACCCTGACCGACCCCAGCTATCACCGCCAGATCGTGGTGGCCACGGCGCCGCAGATCGGCAACACGGGCTGGAACGACGAGGACAGCGAGAGCCGCGGCGACAAGATCTGGGTCGCCGGGTACGCCGTGCGCGACCCCTCGCCGCGTGCCTCGAACTGGCGCGCCACCGGGACCCTCGACGACGAACTGCGCCGCCAGGGTGTGGTCGGTATCGCTGGCATCGACACCCGTGCGGTGGTGCGTCATCTGCGCAGCCGCGGGTCGATGAAGGCCGGCGTGTTCTCCGGAGCCGCTCTGGCCGACACCGAGGAGCTGCTGACCCGGGTACGCGGCCAGGCCTCGATGCTCGGTGCCGACCTGGCCGGGGAGGTCAGCACCGCCGACCGCTACGTCGTGGAACCCGCAGGCACGCAACGGTTCACCGTGGTGGCACTCGATCTGGGCATCAAGACCAACACCCCCCGCAACTTCTCCGAACGCGGCATCCGCACCCACGTGCTGCCGTCGTCGGCCGACTTCGCGGAGATCGCCGACCTGCACCCCGACGGCGTCTTCCTGTCCAACGGACCGGGTGACCCCGCCACCGCCGATCACCTGGTGGAGGTCACCAAACAGGTGATCGACGCCGGCACACCGTTGTTCGGGATCTGCTTCGGCAATCAGATCCTGGGCCGGGCGCTGGGCCGGGGCACCTACAAGATGACGTTCGGGCACCGCGGCATCAACATCCCGGTGATGGACCACGCCACCGGGCGCGTGTCGATCACCGCGCAGAACCACGGCTTCGCCCTCGAGGGGGAGGCCGGCGAAGAGTTCGACACGCCGTTCGGCACAGCGGTGGTCACCCATACGTGTGCCAACGACGGGGTCGTCGAAGGCGTGGCGCTGGCCAACGGGCGGGCGTTCTCCGTGCAGTACCACCCGGAGGCCGCAGCCGGCCCCCGCGACGCCAACTACCTGTTCGACCAATTCATCGACCTGATGGCGGGAGAGAAATAGATGCCGCGCCGTACCGACCTGAAGCACATCCTGGTCATCGGGTCCGGGCCGATCCTGATCGGTCAGGCCGCCGAGTTCGATTACTCGGGCACCCAGGCGTGCCGTGTGCTGCGCGCCGAGGGCCTGCAGGTCACGCTGATCAACTCCAACCCGGCGACGATCATGACCGACCCCGAGTACGCCGACAACACCTACGTCGAGCCGATCACGCCCGCGTTCGTCGAAAAGGTCATCGCGCAGCAGGCCGAGCGCGGCAACAAGATCGACGCCGTCCTGGCCACCCTCGGCGGGCAGACCGCGCTCAACACCGCGGTCTCGCTGTACGAGAGTGGTGCCCTGGAGCGCTACGACGTCGAGATGATCGGAGCGGATTTCGACGCCATCCAGCGCGGTGAGGACCGGCAGAAGTTCAAGGACATCGTCGCCAAGGTCGGGGGCGAGTCGGCGAAGTCCCGGGTCTGTTTCACGATGGACGAGGTCCGCGAGACCGTCGCCGAGCTCGGGCTTCCCGTGGTGGTGCGGCCCAGCTTCACGATGGGCGGCCTGGGCTCCGGGATGGCGTACTCCGCCGACGATGTGGAGCGGATGGCCGGCGACGGCCTGGCTGCATCCCCGTCGGCCAATGTGCTGATCGAGGAATCCATCTTCGGGTGGAAGGAATACGAGCTCGAGCTGATGCGCGACCATCACGACAACGTGGTGGTGGTCTGCTCGATCGAGAACTTCGACCCGATGGGTGTGCACACCGGGGACTCGGTGACCGTCGCGCCGGCGATGACGCTGACCGACCGCGAGTACCAGACCATGCGCACCCTGGGCATCGAGATCCTGCGTGAGGTCGGCGTCGACACCGGCGGCTGCAACATCCAGTTCGCGGTGAACCCGACAGACGGCCGGCTCATCGTCATCGAGATGAATCCGCGCGTGTCCCGCTCGAGTGCGCTGGCATCGAAGGCCACCGGTTTCCCGATCGCCAAGATCGCCGCGAAGCTGGCCATCGGCTACACGCTCGACGAGATCGTCAACGACATCACCAAGGAGACGCCGGCCTGCTTCGAGCCGACGCTGGACTACGTCGTGGTCAAGGCGCCCCGGTTCGCGTTCGAGAAGTTCCCCGGCGCCGACGCCACGCTGACCACCACCATGAAGTCGGTCGGCGAGGCGATGTCGTTGGGCCGCAACTTCATCGAGGCACTCGGGAAGGTGATGCGGTCCCTGGAGACCACGAAACTCGGCTTCTGGACCGGCCCCGACGACGATGCCGACGTGGACGAGGTGCTCGACCGCCTGCGCACGCCCACCGACGGCAGGCTCTACGACATCGAATACGCACTGCGGCTCGGCGCCAGCGTGGAAGAGGTCGCCGAGGCCTCGGGTGTCGACCCGTGGTTCGTCGACCAGATCAGCGGTCTGGTCGAGCTGCGCGCCGAGATCATCGATGCGCCGGTGCTCGGTGAGGATCTGCTGCGGCGGAGCAAGCACAACGGGCTCTCGGATCGTCAGATCGCGGCGCTGCGACCGGAGTTGGCGGGTGAAGAGGGGGTGCGAGCCCTGCGTCGCCGCCTCGGCATCCATCCGGTCTACAAGACCGTCGACACCTGCGCCGCGGAGTTCGAGGCCAAGACGCCGTACCACTACAGCAGCTACGAACTCGATCCCGCCGCCGAGAGCGAGGTGGCGCCGCAGGCCGAGAAGCCCAAGGTGCTGATCCTCGGCTCCGGCCCCAACCGCATCGGGCAGGGCATCGAGTTCGACTACAGCTGCGTGCATGCGGCGACCACGCTGAGCCAGGCCGGGTTCGAGACGGTGATGGTCAACTGCAATCCCGAGACGGTCTCCACCGACTACGACACCGCCGACCGGCTCTACTTCGAGCCGCTGACGTTCGAGGACGTCCTCGAGGTCTACTTCGCCGAGCAGTACTCCGGGCGCGGCGGCCCCGGCGTCGTCGGTGTCATCGTCCAGCTCGGCGGCCAGACCCCGCTGGGGCTGGCGGCGCGCCTGGAGAAGGCCGGCGTGCCGATCGTGGGCACGCTGCCCGAGGCGATCGACCTGGCCGAGGACCGCGGCCGCTTCGGCGAGGTGCTCACCAACGCCGGTCTGCCCGCACCCCGCTTCGGCATGGCGACCAGCTTCGAGCAGGCCCGCCGCATCGCCGCCGAGATCGGCTACCCGGTGCTGGTGCGACCGTCCTACGTGCTCGGCGGGCGCGGCATGGAGATCGTCTACGACGAGAGCACGCTCGAGGGCTACATCACCCGGGCCACCCAGCTCTCACCCGAGCACCCAGTGCTCGTCGACCGCTTCCTCGAAGACGCCATCGAGATCGACGTCGATGCGCTGTGCGACGGCACCGAGGTCTACATCGGCGGCATCATGGAGCACATCGAGGAGGCCGGCATCCACTCCGGCGACTCTGCCTGTGCGCTACCGCCGGTGACGTTGGGCCGCAGCGACATCGAGGCCGTCCGGCGCGCCACCGAGGCGATCGCCTTCGGCGTCGGCGTGGTCGGCCTGCTCAACGTGCAGTACGCCCTCAAGGACGACGTGCTCTACGTGCTGGAGGCCAACCCCCGCGCCAGCCGCACCGTGCCGTTCGTCTCGAAGGCGACCGCGGTACCGCTGGCCAAGGCCTGCGCGCGGATCATGCTGGGCGCCACGATCGCCGGGTTGCGCGACGAAGGTCTGCTCGTCGCCGAGGGCGACGGGGCGACGGTGCCGCGCAACGCCCCGGTGGCGGTCAAGGAAGCCGTCCTGCCGTTCCACCGCTTCCGCAAGCACGACGGCAGCCAGATCGATTCGCTGCTCGGCCCGGAGATGAAGTCCACCGGCGAGGTGATGGGCATTGCCCACGACTTCGGGAGTTCGTTCGCCAAGAGCCAGACGGCCGCCTACGGCTCGCTGCCCGCCCAGGGCACAGTGTTCGTGTCGGTCGCCAACCGCGACAAGCGTTCCCTGGTGTTCCCGGTGAAGCGTCTCGCCGATCTCGGATTCCACATCCTGGCCACCGAGGGAACCGCGGAGATGTTGCGCCGCAACGGGATTCCGTGTGACGAGGTGCGCAAGCACTTCGAGGAGCCCAGCCCGGATCGGCCCGCGGTGTCGGCCGTCGACGCGATCAAGGCCGGCGACGTGCAGATGGTGATCAACACCCCGTACGGCAACTCCGGCCCGCGCATCGACGGTTACGAGATCCGCTCGGCCGCCGTGGCGATGAACATCCCGTGCGTCACCACGGTGCAGGGCGCATCAGCGGCCGTGCAGGGGATCGAGGCCGGCATCCGCGGAGACATCGGTGTGATGTCGCTGCAGGAGCTGCACAGCGCGCTGGGGTCCTGACCGGTGGGCGGGTTCGGTGACCGGCTGTCCGACGCGATGGCCAGTCGCGGCCCGCTGTGTCCGGGCATCGACCCGCACCCCGAGCTGCTTCGGGACTGGGGGCTGAGCACCGACGTCGACGGGCTGGCCCGGTTCAGCGACATCTGTGTCGCGGCGTTCGCCGGCTTCGCGGTGGTCAAGCCGCAGGTGGCGTTCTTCGAGGCCTACGGGTCGGCGGGCTTCGCGGTGTTGGAGCGCACGATCGCCGCGCTGCGCGCCGAGGGCGTGCTCGTGCTCGCCGACGCCAAACGGGGCGACATCGGCTCGACGATGGCCGCCTATGCCGCTGCCTGGGCGGGGGAGTCACCGCTGGCCGCCGACGCCGTCACGGCGTCGCCGTATCTGGGCTTCGGGTCGCTGCAGCCGCTGCTGGACACCGCCGAGGCCCACGGGCGGGGCGTGTTCGTGCTCGCGGCCACCTCCAATCCCGAGGGCGCCTCCGTGCAGCGGGCCGACGCCGGCGGGCGCACGATCGCGCAGTCGATCGTCGACGCCGCCGCCGCGGTCAACGCCGGCGGACGGAACGGATCGGTCGGTGTGGTCGTCGGCGCGACGTTGGTCGACCCGCCCGATGTGAGCGCCCTGGGTGGGCCCGTGCTGGTTCCCGGTGTCGGTGCGCAGGGCGGCCGCCCCGAGGCGCTGGCGGGCCTGGGAGGGGCCCTGCCGGGACAACTGCTGCCCGCGGTCTCCCGCGAGGTCCTGCGGGCCGGTCCGGACCCGGCAGCGGTGCGCGCGGCAGCCGAACGCATGCGCGACGCGGTTGCCTATCTGCAGGGCTGAGCAGAGCTGCTGCGACACGCCCGAGGCCGACTGACCAGGGAAAATTTCTCGACACACCCGCCTGTGGCGGGTGTGACAACCGTTGACGAAATGGTCAGCGCCGGCCGTCATCGCGAGGTCGCGAGAAAACAGCCGATGAGCAGGGGTTTCCGTCGCAGCGGTCGATTTCGGCAAGCGCTGGCCGTGCCGACGCGCCGAACCCGCCGCTCACCCCGTTGCGCCCTACACGCTGGGCTTTTGGTCGCAGAACCCGGGGGTGGGGTTAGCTTTCGTCAGCCCGCGTGGGTACGGTCGTCCACGCTGGCTGGTTCGCGATCCACCACGACCAGTCGAGAGAAAAACAGATGGTGACGATACGGAGGAACCCGTGGCCCTTCCCCAGTTGACCGACGAACAGCGCGCGGCAGCGTTGGAGAAGGCTGCTGCCGCACGTCGAGCGCGTGCCGAGCTCAAGGATCGGCTCAAGCGCGGCGGCACCAACCTCAAGCAGGTCCTCAAGGACGCCGAGACCGACGAGGTCCTGGGCAAGATGAAGGTCTCCGCTCTGCTGGAGGCTCTGCCCAAGGTCGGCAAGGTCAAGGCGCAGGAGATCATGACCGAGCTCGAGATCGCCCCGACCCGCAGGCTGCGTGGCCTGGGTGATCGCCAGCGCAAGGCCCTGCTGGAAAAGTTCGACTTCTCGTAAAGGGAGGTCAGTGAGCGAAGGCGGGGGGCCGGATACGCACCCACGGGCTCCGGTCCTGGTGCTGTCCGGCCCATCTGCCGTCGGTAAATCGACCGTCGTGAAATGCGTGCGGGATCGCGTCGCCGACCTGCACTTCAGCGTGTCGGTGACGACCCGGGCGCCGCGGCCGGGCGAGATCGACGGCATCGACTATTCATTTGTCTCGCCCGAGCGATTCCAGCAGCTCATCGACGACGGTGAGCTGCTGGAGTGGGCGGAGATCCACGGCGGCTTGCACCGTTCCGGTACGCCGGCCGCCCCGGTCCGCGCCGCCACTGCGGAGGGCCGTCCCGTACTCATCGAGGTCGATCTGGCCGGGGCGCGGGCGGTGAAGGCCGCCATGCCGGAGGCGCTGACGGTGTTCCTCGCGCCACCCAGCTGGGAGGCACTGGAGCACCGATTGACCGGCCGCGGCACCGAGACCGCCGAGGTGATGGCCCGCCGACTGGCGACCGCCCGCACCGAATTGGCCGCTCAGGGCGACTTCGACGAGGTCGTCGTCAACACGGAAGTGGAATCGGCGTGCGCTGCGTTGGTATCCTTGCTGGTGGCCCGCACACCGGTGCGTCCCGATCAGTCTTGATCAGTAGTGAATTTCTCGATTCGAATCGCCAGGAGATCTTTTTCGTGAGCACCCCGCACGCCGACACGCGGCTGGCCGCCGTGGACCTCGATCCGTCCGCCGCCAGCGCCTACGACACGCCGTTGGGCATCACCAACCCGCCCATCGACGAGTTGCTGGACCGCGCGTCGAGCAAGTACGCGCTGGTGATCTACGCAGCCAAGCGTGCACGTCAGATCAACGATTACTACAACCAGCTCGGTGACGGGATCCTCGAGTACGTCGGCCCGCTCGTCGAGCCGGGACTGCAGGAGAAGCCGCTCTCGATCGCGATGCGCGAGATCCACGAGGACCTGCTCGAGCACACCGAGGGCGAGTAGAAGCGGCTGCGGCCCACCATGGCCGATCGCAAGCGGATCATCGTCGGCGTCGCCGGCGGCATCGCCGCCTACAAGGCGGCGACCGTGGTCCGTCAGCTCACCGAGGCCGGCCACTCCGTGCGGGTGGTGCCCACCGAATCGGCGCTCAAATTCGTCGGCGCGGCCACCTTCGAGGCACTGTCCGGTAATCCCGTGCACACGGGCGTCTTCGACGACGTCCACGAAGTCCCGCATGTCCGGATCGGGCAGGGCGCCGACCTCGTCGTCGTGGCCCCGGCCACCGCGGACCTGCTGGCCCGCGCCACGATCGGGCGCGCCGACGACCTGCTCACCGCCACCCTGCTGACCGCGCGATGTCCGGTGCTGTACGCACCCGCGATGCACACCGAGATGTGGTTCCACCCGGCGACGGCCGAGAACGTCGCGACCCTGCGTCGCCGCGGCGCGGTGGTGATGGAACCCGCGTCGGGGCGGCTCACCGGCGCCGACACCGGTCCCGGCCGGCTACCGGAGGCCGAGGAGATCAGCACCCTCGCCCAGCTGCTCCTGGCGCGCGGCGACGCGCTGCCCTACGACCTGGCCGGGGTGAAGGTGCTGGTGACCGCCGGCGGCACCCGCGAGCCGATCGATCCCGTCCGGTTCATCGGTAACCGCAGTTCAGGAAAACAGGGCTATGCGCTGGCCCGCGTGATGGCCCAGCGCGGCGCGGACGTGACGCTGATCGCCGGGCACACCGCCGGGCTGATCGATCCGGCCGGCGTGCACGTCGAGCACGTCGGGTCGGCCACCCAGCTCCGCGACGCGGTGTCCAAGCACGCCGCGGCAGCCAATGTGCTGGTGATGGCGGCGGCCGTCGCCGATTTCCGGCCTGCCAACCCGGTGCTCACCAAGATCAAGAAGGGCCCGGCCGGCGAGGGTGAGCCGACCATCGAGCTGATCCGCAACGATGACGTACTCGCCGGCGCGGTGCGCGCCCGAGACGACGGGCAGCTACCCAACATGCGTGCCATTGTCGGATTCGCCGCAGAAACCGGCGACGCCAACGGAGACGTGCTGTTCCACGCGCGCGCCAAGCTCGCCCGCAAAGGGTGCGATCTTCTCGTCGTCAACGCCGTCGGCGAGAACCGGGCCTTCGAGGTCGACCACAACGACGGCTGGCTACTGTCCGCCGACGGCACGGAGGCCGCGCTGGAGCACGGTTCGAAGACGGTGATGGCGAGCCGTATTGTGGACGCGATCGCCGGCTTCCTGCAGAGCAGGTGAGCGGCGAACGACAGGCCGTGAACGACAGACAAGGCGTGCGCATAAGGGTTGCGCGCCACCGGGGGACACGCTTGGGTGCTTAAGGCGCCGCCGTGTGCCAGCACAGACAGTGGAACTGAAAGGGATCGCACGTGAGTGATGCTCGGCTGTTTACCAGTGAGTCGGTGACCGAGGGGCACCCGGACAAGATCTGTGACGCGATCAGCGATTCGGTGCTCGACGCACTGCTGGCCGGCGATCCGAAGTCCCGTGTCGCGGTCGAGACCCTGGTCACGACCGGCCAGGTGCACGTGGTGGGCGAGGTGACGACCGCGGCCAAAGAGGCGTTCGCCGACATCACCAACACCGTGCGCGCTCGCATCCTCGACATCGGCTACGACCACTCCGACAAGGGCTTCGACGGGGCCACCTGCGGTGTGAACATCGGGATCGGCGCGCAGTCGCCCGACATCGCCCAGGGCGTGGACACCGCCCACGAAACCCGTGTCGAGGGCGCGGCCGACCCGCTGGACTCCCAGGGCGCCGGCGACCAGGGCCTGATGTTCGGCTACGCGATCGCCGACACCCCCGAACTGATGCCGTTGCCGATCGCCCTGGCACACCGGCTGTCGCGCAAGCTGACCGAGGTCCGCAAGAACGGCACGCTGGATTACCTGCGTCCCGACGGCAAGACCCAGGTCACCGTCCAGTACGACGGCACGACGCCGGTGCGCCTGGACACCGTGGTGCTGTCCACCCAGCACGCCGACGGCATCGAGCTGGACAGCCAGCTCGCCCCGGAGATCAAGCAGCACGTGATCGACGCGGTGTTGACCGAGCTCGGCCACGAGACGCTGGACACCTCGAACCCGCGCATCCTCGTCAACCCGACCGGCAAGTTCGTCCTCGGCGGACCGATGGGCGACGCGGGCCTGACCGGCCGGAAGATCATCGTCGACACCTACGGCGGCTGGGCCCGCCACGGCGGTGGCGCCTTCTCCGGCAAGGACCCGTCCAAGGTGGACCGCTCGGCCGCCTACGCGATGCGCTGGGTCGCCAAGAACGTCGTCGCCGCCGGCCTGGCCGAGCGTGTCGAGGTCCAGATCGCCTACGCGATCGGCAAGGCCGCCCCGGTCGGTCTGTTCGTGGAGACTTTCGGCTCCGAAACCGTCGACCCGGTGAAGATCGAGAAGGCCATTCTCGAGGTGTTCGACCTGCGTCCCGGCGCGATCGTCCGCGACCTCGACCTGCTGCGCCCGATCTACGCGCCGACCGCGGCCTACGGCCACTTCGGCCGCACCGACATCGACCTGCCGTGGGAGCAGCTGAACAAGGTCGACGACCTGAAGAGCGCCGTCTGACGACGATCAAGCGGCGAGGCACGAGCCGCGTTGAGGAGTCGGACGTAGAAGGCTCCGTCTGACCTACTGCAGCGCTGTGCGCAACGCGTCCAGCGCCCGGTCGGTGACCTCCGTCGCCGCAGGGACGACGCCGTAGTAGCCGAGGAAGCCGTGCACCAGCGTGTCGGCGGTGTACAGCTCGGCGTCGACCCCTGCGGCGGTGAGCAGCTCGGCGTAGCGGGCGCCGTCGTCGCGCAACGGATCGTGGCCTGCGACGACGATGTGGGCCGGTGCCAGACCGGTCAGGTCGCCCCGGGCGGGGACGAGCGTGGCGGGCGGCTGCGTCAGGTCGGTGTCGCCGACATACCAGCGGGTGAACCCCTTGCATTCGGCTAGCCCGAGGATCGGCGCATCGGCGTTCTCGGTGAACGACGGCAACGACGTGTCGAAGGTCGTCGACGGGTACCACAGCAGCTGGAACCGCAACGAGATGCCGCTGTCGCGGGCCTGCTGGGCGACCACCGCGGCCAGGTTGCCGCCGGCGGAATCGCCGGCCACCGCGACGCGCGACGGGTCGCCACCGTAGTCGCCTGCCCGGTCGGCCACCCACTGCGCGGCCGCCCAGACGTCCTCGACCGCCGCCGGGTACGGATGTTCCGGTGCGAGCCGGTAGTCGACCGACACCACCAGCGCCTCGGCCCGCACGGCGTGCAGGCGTGCCGCCGCGTCGTAGGTGTCGAGGTCACCCACCGACCACCCTCCGCCGTGGATGAAGATCACCACCGGCAGCACCGCCGCCTCGGTCGCCGGCCGGTAGATGCGGACGGGCACCGGGCCTGCTGGCCCGGTGATGCTCTGCTCGGTCGTCGTGACCTCCGGGAACACCTCCGCCCGCGGCAGCTCGGCGAAACGGCGCCGCGCGGACTCCGGCCCGCCGTCGGTGGTCAGTCGGAACGGCACCGCGTCGAGCACCTTCGCGAGCACGGGATCGAGGTCAGCCATGGCCCACACGGTAGCCGCCGCGGTTTTAGTAGGTTCGCACCCGTGACGACTCGCCGTACCGCCCTGTGGGGAGCCGCAGCCGTGGTGGCCGCCGCGTACGGGGTGTTCCTGATCGTCACGGCGACGCAGGTCCCCGCGGGTACCGAGCTCACCGGACGGTTCGGCGCCCAGCCTGCGGTCAAGGCGCTGGCCGCGGTCCTGCTCGCCGCCGCGGCGCTCACCCACCCGATCGCGGGCGAGCGGCGCTGGCTGGTGGGTGCGCTGCTGTTCTCCGCCGCGGGTGACTTCCTGCTCGCGATGCCGTGGTGGGAGCCGTCGTTCGTGCTGGGGCTCGCTGCGTTCCTGGTGGCTCACGTGTGCTTCCTGGTCACGCTGTGGCCGCTCGTGAGGGCCACGCCGGTCCGCGGGGCGGCGGCCGGGGTGACCGTGCTGGCCTGCGCGGGCCTGCTGGTGTGGTTCTGGCCGCGGTTGGTGGCCGACGGGATGGCGGTGCCGGTGACGGCGTACATCGCGGTGCTGGGCGCGATGGTGTGCACGGCGCTGCTCGCCGACCTACCGACGCCGTGGACCGCCATGGGCGCGGTCTGTTTCGCGGTGTCCGACGCGATGATCGGCATCGGCCGATTCGTTCTCGGGGACGAGACGCTGGCGGTGCCCATCTGGTGGGTCTACGCGGCGTCACTGCTGCTGATCAGCGCCGGTGTGCTGTTCGGCCGGTCGTCCGAGCCCTCTGCTAGACCTGCGGGGTGACCGTCGGACGGCAGGCAGCCGAGCACGAGCCCATCGCGCGGGTGCTGCCGATGCTCACGGTGCCGCACCTGGATCGGGAGTTCGACTACCTGGTCGCCGCGGAGATGTCCGACGACGCCCAGCCGGGGGTTCGGGTCAAGGTGCGGTTCAACGGTCGACTCGTCGACGCGTTCGTGCTGGAACGCCGGTCGGAGACCGACCACACCGGCCGGCTCGGCTGGTTGGAGAAGGTGGTGTCCGCGCAGCCGGTGCTGACGCACGACGTGCGCCGGCTCGTCGACGCCGTCGCCGCGCGGTACGCCGGCACTCGCGCCGACGTGCTGCGGCTGGCGATCCCGCCGCGGCACGCGACCGTCGAGAAGAAGCCGCCGGTGCCGCTGGACCCGTTGGTCGCGGCCGAGGTCGACGCCGGCGCGTGGTCGGCCTACAGCGGCGGTGCGCAGTTCATCGCCGCGCTGCGGGACGGCCGCGCCGCTCGCGCGGTGTGGCAGGCGCTACCGGGCGATACGTGGGCGGCGCGACTGGCCGAGGCCGCGGCGGTGACGGTGCACGCGGGCCGGTCGGTGCTCGCCGTGGTCCCCGATCAGCGCGACGTCGATCGGCTCGCCGCGGCGTGCGGTGAACTCGTCGACGCCCGGCGGGTGGTGGCGCTGTCAGCCGGGTTGGGCCCCTCAGAGCGGTATCGCCGGTGGCTCGCGGTGCTGCGCGGCGACGCCCGGGTGGTCATCGGGACGCGCAGTGCCGTGTTCGCGCCGGTGGTCGACCTCGGCCTGGTGCTGATGTGGGACGACGGCGACGATTCGCTGGCCGAACCGCGCGCGCCGTATCCGCATGCCCGCGAGGTCGCGATGCTGCGCGCACACCAGCTGCGCTGCGCTGCGGTCATCGGTGGCCACGCGCGCACCGCCGAGGCGCAGGCGCTGGTGCGCAGCGGGTGGGCCCACGATCTGACCGCGCCACGGCAGACGGTCCGGACGTGCTCGCCGCGGGTGATCGCGCTCGAGGACAGCGCCTACGCGCAGGAGCGCGACGCAGCCGCCCGGACGGCGCGGCTGCCGTCGGTCGCACTCGACGCCGCCCGCGCCGCCCTGAAAGCCGACGCACCGGTGCTGGTGCAGGTGCCGCGGCGCGGATACGTGCCCGCGCTGTCGTGCGCTCGCTGCCGCACCGTCGCGCGCTGCCGGCACTGCACCGGACCGCTGTCGCTGGCCAGTCGTGACGCGGCCGGGGCGGTGTGCCGGTGGTGTGGACGTGAAGAGCTCGCGCTGCGCTGCGCACGGTGTGGCTCGGACGCGGTGCGTGCGGTGGTGGTCGGGGCCCGGCGCACCGCCGAGGAACTGGGTCGGGCGTTCCCGGGCGTCGCGGTGGTCACCTCCGGCGGTGAGGCCGTGGTGGAGTCCGTGCCGCAGCGCGCGGCGGTGGTCGTCGCCACCCCGGGCGTCGAGCCCGTCGCCACCGGCGGGTACGGAGCGGCCCTGCTGCTCGACAGCTGGGCGCTGCTGGGCCGGCAGGACCTGCGGGCGGCCGAGGACACGCTGCGCCGGTGGATGTCGGCGGCGGCGCTGGTCCGCCGCCGCGGGGACGGGGGAGTGGTCGTCGTGGTCGCCGAGTCCGCGATCCCGACCGTGCAGGCGCTGATCCGCTGGGACCCGGTCGGCCACGCCGACGACGAACTCGAGGGGCGAGCGGAGGTGGGGCTGCCGCCCGCGGTGCACATGGCGGCCGTCGACGGCGCCGCCGACGCAGTCCACGCGCTGCTCGACGGCGCCGCCCTGCCGGCGGGTGCGGATCTGCTCGGGCCTGTGGATCTACCGGTGGGCGTGCGCCGGCCGCCCGGCGTCGCACCCGAGCACCCGGTGATCCGCATGCTGGTGCGCGCGGCACGGTCCGACGGCCTGGCATTGGCCGCGGCCCTGCGCAAGGCCACCGCGGTGCACAGCGCGCGCCACGACCACGAGCCGGTGCGTATCCAGATCGATCCGTTGCACATAGGGTGATGCGCATGTCCGTGCGGCGGCTGATCAAGGCGTCGATCCCGCTGGTGCTCATCGCATTCGGGCTGCTGTGGCCACTGCTGTTCACCGGCGGGAGCGGCGACGGTCCGGCGCTCGAGGATCCCGTGGTGATCAGCGACTACCGCATGACCGCCACGGTGGATGCGGCCGGGGACATGACCGCGGTCGAGACCATCACCGCGCAGGTCTACACCACGGATCGGCACGGCATCTTCCGGTACTGGGATGTGGCCAATCGCAACGACTCTCACCTCCGCCAGCAGCCCGAGATCACCTCCATCGCATTGGACGGCGCACCGGTGCCCTATCAGATGCTGTGGGAGGACGGCAGACGCTTCCGTGTCGCGAAGATCGGTGACCCCGACCGGACACTGTCCGACGGTGGCCATGTCTTCGAGATCGCCTACCGCATCCGCGGGGTACTGGATCCCGGCGCCACCGGGGCCGACCACCGGTTCGCCCAGACCGTCGGCGCGCAGGAGAGCTCGCCGTCGGTGTTCTTCTGGAACGTCATCGCCCCCTCGTGGAACAACCGCATCGACCGGGCGGAGATCTCCGTCAGGCTGCCGGGTGCCGTCGGCGCGGTGCAGTGTTCGGTCGGGACCGGCGTCGGACGTGCATGTGATGACCTGCGTGCTGCCGGCGACACGGTGGTCGCGACGGCGTCGCAGCTCCCGCCGCGCACACCGGTCACCCTGCGCGCGGGCGTGGATGTGCCGACACCTGTCCGCTCGACGCTGCCGTGGCCCTACACGTGGGACCGCATCCTCGGGCAGTCCGTCACCGGCGTGCTGTGGCTGCTCGGGCTCACCCTCGCCTCCGGGGCGGGCGCGGTGCTGTGGTTGCGCAGCGTCACTGAACGTTCCCCGGGCTTCCCGCTGCAATACGCGCCGCCACCCGGTCTCGGGCCGGTGCAGGTCGAATACATTCGCACCGAGTCGGTGCCCAAGAACGGGCTGACCGCCACGCTGTTCTACCTCGCCGAGCGCAAACTCATCACGCTGCAGCAACTCGGCGACAGAGAATGGACGCTGCGCAGCATCGCCCAGTCGGGCCAGTGGTCGGGCCTCGACCCGGTCAGCCTGGCCGTCGCGTCCCGGTTGAAGCTGATGAACTCCGGTAGCGAGTTCACGGCGAAGAAGACCGCGACGTCGGGGCAGAAGCTCAGCAAGGCCAAGGAAGACATGACGAAGGCCGTGCAGACGTGGGCCCGCGATGAGGGTCTGCTGGTGGCGCGCAGGAAGGAGCTGTGGCTGCGCGCGGCCAACGCGGTCGCGTTCCTGCTCATGCTCTGCGGCTTCTTCCGCTGGGGCTTCCCGATCACGCTGTGGGCGTTGCCCTTCGCGATGTTCTTCGTGCTGACCGCGGCGTCGTGGCGCGACGGTGTGGGTTCGCGGCGCACCGCGGCAGGGCGCGAACTGTGGTCGCGCGCCGGTGGGTTTCACCGCGTGCTCGCGACGGACTCGGCCGAGACCCGCTTCGATTTCGCGGCCCGGCGGGACCTCTACACCGCCTACGTCCCGTTCGCGGTCGCGGGTGGAGTTGCGGCCGCGTGGGCCAAGAAGTACCAGGCCTACACGAACACCGCTGCACCGCAACCGGATTGGGATGTTTCCTCCGGTCCGTCGACGTCGTACTCGGCGGCGGGCAGCTCGGGTGGCGCGAACTTCGACAGTTTCGACTCGGCGTTGTCGTCGTCGATCGGTGCCTACACCGCCTCGCAGTCGTCGTCCTCCTCATCCTCCTCGGGTGGTGGTGGCGGCTTCAGCGGCGGTGGCGGCGGCGGTGGTGGCGGCGGGGGAGGAGGATCATGGTGAGCGTCGTGCTCGGCATCGTGCTGGTACTGGTGCTGCTGATACTGGTCGGATATGTGGCCGGCTACAACAAGATCCGGTCGGCCGACGTCCGCGTCGCCGAGGCGCTGGCAGGCATCGACGTCGAGCTGACCCGGCGGGCATCGCTGATCCCCAGCCTGGTGCACACCGTGGCGACCTTCGCCGCTCACGAGAAAGACGTTCTGGACCGCGTCACCGACGCCCGGGAAGCGCTCACCTCGGCGACTGCGGGTCGGTCGGTGGCACAGCGCAGCGCGGCCGAGCGGCAGCTCGACGCCGCCCTCACACCGCTGCTGAACCTGGGACAGACCTCACCGCAGCTCAGTTCGTCGGCCAACTTCCTCGACCTGCAGCGCAACCTCGCCGACACCGAGGACAAGCTCGCGTTCGCGCGCCAGTACTACAACGACTCGGTCGCCACCCTCAATCGGCTGCTCGGCACCATTCCCTGGATGTTCGTCGCCCCACTGACTGGGGTCGGCGACAAGGAGTACTACCAGATCGCCCGCTAGGCGGTTCCTAGACTGACCCGGTGCGTCTCGTCTTCGCCGGCACCCCGGAGCCGGCTCTCCCGTCCCTGCGTCGCCTCCTTTCGTCGCCCCGCCACGAGGTGATCGCTGTCCTGACGCGCCCCGACGCCGCGGCGGGCCGGCGCGGCACCCCGACCCCGTCGCCGGTGGCGCAGCTGGCCCGGGAAGCCGGCATCCCCGTGTTGCGCCCGTCGCGTCCCAACTCTGCGGAGTTCGTCGCGGAACTGGCTGCGCTGGCACCGGAATGCTGTGCCGTGGTGGCCTACGGCGCACTGCTCGGCGACGCGCTGCTCGACGTGCCCCCACGCGGCTGGGTGAATCTGCACTTCTCGCTGCTGCCCGCGTGGCGCGGCGCGGCACCGGTGCAGGCCGCGATCGCCGCCGGCGACACCGTCACCGGGGCCACCACGTTCCAGATCGAACCGAGCCTGGATTCCGGACCGGTCTACGGCGTGGTCACCGAAACGATCACACCCCGCGACACCGCCGGCGATCTCCTGGGGCGATTGGCCGACTCCGGAGCAGGTCTGCTGGAGGCCACCATGGACGGGATCGCCGACGGCACGCTCACCGCGGTCCCGCAGCCGACCGAGGGCATCAGCGTCGCCCCGAAGATCACCGTCGACGACGCCCGGGTTCGGTGGGACCTGCCCGCCCACGTGGTGGACCGGCGCCTGCGCGCTGTCACCCCGAACCCGGGAGCCTGGACGATGCTTGGCGAGCAGCGGATCAAACTCGGGCCCGTCACGGTGTCGGACCGCAGCGATCTGGCGCCCGGGCACCTCGGCGTCGAGAAGAAGCGGGTGCTGGTGGGGACCGGTACCGACGCCGTCGAACTGCACACGGTGCAACCGCCGGGCAAGAAGCCGATGAACGCAGCAGACTGGGCCCGCGGTGCGCGCCTCGACGAGATCGGAGCGCTCCGGTGACCGGGCCGAAACGGCCGCCCCGGCAGTCGTCACCCCGGCGTTCCCAGCGGCGCACACCGCTGGACCCGGCCCGCCGAGCCGCGTTCGATGTGCTGCGCGCGGTGTCGGAGCGCGACGCCTACGCGAACCTCGCGCTGCCCGCGATGCTTCGGGACCGCGGAATCACCGGCCGCGACGCCGCATTCGCCACCGAACTCACCTACGGCACGTGCCGCGCGCAGGGCCTGCTCGACGCGGTCATCGGTGCCGCGGCGGGTCGCCCGGTCGAGCACATCGATCCGGTCCTGCTCGATCTCCTTCGGTTGGGCGCCTACCAGATTCTGCGCACCCGGGTCGAAGACCACGCCGCGGTTTCGACGACGGTGGAGCAGGCCGGCATCGAATTCGACGCGGCGCGAGCGGGTTTCGTCAACGGTGTGCTGCGCACCATCGCCCGCCGCGACGAAGCGTCATGGCTGGCGGAGCTGGCCCCGCCCGCCGCCACCGACCCGATCGGCCATCTGGCCTTCGTGCACGCCCATCCGCGTTGGGTCGCGCAGGCTTTCGCCGACGCCCTCGGTGCCCGCGCGCACGAGTTGGCGGCCCTGCTGGCAAGCGACGACGCCCGCCCGGAGGTGCACCTGGTAGCGCGCCCCGGTGCGATCACCGCCGCAGAGTTGGCCGAGGAGGTCGGCGGCGCCGTCGGCCGATTCTCGCCGTACGCCGTGTATTTGGCTGAGGGTGACCCCGGTGCGCTCGCCGCGGTGCGCGACGGGCGGGCTCTGGTCCAGGACGAAGGCAGCCAGCTCGTGGCGCGTGCGCTGACGCTGGCCGAGCTCGACGGTCCCGACGGTGGCCGGTGGCTGGATCTGTGCTCCGGTCCCGGCGGCAAGACCGCGCTGCTCGCCGCGCTGGGCCGGCCGGCCGGTGTCCAGGTCACGGCGGTGGAGCCGGCACCGCGGCGCGCCGAGCTGGTCGAGCAGAACACCGCGGGCCTGCCCGTCGAGGTGGTCCGGGTCGACGGGCGTGACTCCGGACTGACCCCCGGCTTCGACCGGGTGCTCGTCGACGCGCCCTGCACCGGGCTGGGCGCGCTGCGCCGCAGACCCGAAGCGCGGTGGCGGCGCCAGCCGGGCGACGTGGCCCCGCTGGCCAAGCTGCAGCGCGAGCTGCTGGCATCGGCGATCCGGTTGACCCGGCCCGGCGGTGTCGTGCTGTACGCGACCTGCTCGCCGCATCTGGCCGAGACCACCGGCGTGGTGGCCGACGCGCTGCGCCGCCACCCGGTCGAGGCGCTGGACACCAGAGAGCTGTTCGGCCCGGCCGCCGACACCGGCGACGCGTCATCGGTCCAGCTGTGGCCGCACCGGCACGGAACCGACGCGATGTTCGCCGCCGCTCTTCGCGTCACCGGGCCCCCGATAGGCTGACCCCATGCCCGGACAGTCCGCCCACACCGCCCCGATGATCGCGCCGTCGATCCTGGCCGCCGACTTCGCCCGGCTCGCCGACGAGGTGGCTGCGATCAAGGGCTCAGATTGGGTGCACGTCGACGTGATGGACAACCACTTCGTGCCGAACCTCACCCTGGGCCTGCCCGTTGTCGAATCGCTGCTCAAGGTCACCGACATCCCGATGGACTGTCACCTGATGATCGACGATCCGGGCCGCTGGGCCCCGCCCTACGCCGAGGCGGGCGCCCACAACGTCACGTTCCACGCGGAGGCCACCGACGATCCGCGCGCCGTCGCCCGCGACATCCGGGCGGCCGGCGCCAAAGCCGGCCTGGCCATCAAGCCGGGCACCCCGGTCGACCCCTACCTGGAGATCCTGCGCGACTTCGACACGCTGCTGGTGATGTCGGTCGAGCCCGGGTTCGGCGGGCAGAAGTTCATCGCCGAGGTGCTGCCCAAGGTGGGTATTGTGCGCCGTCTTGTAGACGCCGGTGAGCTGACCGTGCTCGTCGAGATCGACGGCGGAATCAGCGCGGACACGATCGAGGCGGCGGCCGAGGCCGGGGTGGACTGTTTCGTCGCGGGGTCTGCGGTCTACGGCGCCGACGATCCCGCGCGCGCCGTGTCGGCCTTGCGCGCCCAGGCCGCCGCGGCCGCCAGCCACTTCGCGCCGTGAACCTCGACGCCGCGATGGCTGCGGCTGTTGAGCAGGCCGAAAAGGTCAAGGGCACAACGTATCCCAACCCGCCGGTCGGCGCGGTGATCCTGGACGCCGACGGTGAGATCGCAGGCGTGGGCGCCACCGAACCGCCCGGCGGGCCGCACGCCGAGGTGTTGGCGCTGCGCCGCGCCGGGGAGCGGGCCGCCGGCGGGACGGCGGTGGTGACGCTCGAGCCGTGCAACCACGTCGGTCGCACGCCGCCGTGCGTGGACGCTCTGCTCGCCGCGCAGATAGCGAATGTGGTGTTCGCCGTCGCGGATCCGAATCCCGTCGCCGCCGGCGGAGCTGCCCGGTTGGCGCGTGCGGGTGTCGCGGTGACCGCGGGAGTGGGCGCCGATGCGGTGTCGGGCGGGCCGCTGCGCGAGTGGCTGCACAAGCAGCGCACCGGGATGCCGCACGTAACATGGAAATTCGCGGCGAGTGTGGACGGACGCAGCGCTGCCGCCGATGGCACCAGCCGGTGGATCACCGGGGAGGCAGCCCGCGCCGACGTGCACCGGCGTCGCGCGATCGCCGATGCGATCGTCGTGGGCACCGGCACGGTGTTCGCCGACGACCCGGCATTGACCGCGCGTCGCCCCGATGGTTCGCTGACCGAGCACCAGCCGCTGCGCGTGGTGGTCGGGATGCGTGAGATCTCGCCTGACGCAACGGTTCTCAACGATGACTCGCGCACGATGGTGATCCGGACCCGCGATCCGCACGAAGTGGTCCAGGCGCTGTCGGACCGCACCGATGTGCTGGTCGAAGGCGGCCCGACCTTGGCCGGGGCGTTCTTGCGGGCCGGCGTGATCGACCGAATACTCGCCTATGTCTCGCCGATTCTGCTCGGCGGCCCGATCACCGCCATCGACGACGTCGGCGTGACGAGCATCGGGCAGGCACACCGGTGGCGCTTCGACGGCGTCCATCCGGTCGGTCCGGACGTGCTGTTGAGCCTCGTTCGAGCCTGATCCAGGCCCTCCGCCGTCGTTATCAGATCGTTACCCGTTGTCCATCAAGGGTTTCCGTAAGCGCTCTCACACGACGCGCGCGCATTGCTGCGGGCCCGACGCGATGGATCGCTCGGTAGACTGACGGGGAATATCGCGCTTTCACCGACGAGTTGCGCATGGTGAGCACGAACAAAGGACAGAAGAGCATGACTGCACTGCAGGACTGGCTCAGTTACAGCCCGGTCACCCCAGACTCGATCAAGGCGGTGATCCGCGACGCCTGGCGAGGGCTGACCATGGACGACACCACCGACGACAACCCCGTGATCGACGACCTCGTCGCCGAGCCTCAGCTGATGGGCCGCGGACTCGAGCGCTGCTGAGGCTCGAGCTCCGGTTCGTCGGCATGCTGATCGCGACCGCTGATCAGTAGCCCGAGGAGCGCCCCGACCACGCACACCACCGCGGTGATCGTGAATATTTCGCCGTACTGCAGCACATAGGCTTGGCGCACCCGCAGCGCCTCTGCTGCCAGCCGCTGCGCCAGCGTGTCACCCCCAGGGCTGGCCGGCAGGCTGGCCAGGTGCTGGTTGAACCGGTACAAACCCCACGCCGAGAGCGCGGCGATACCGATCAGCATGCCGATCATGCGGGCCACCACCACGGCGGCCGAGGCGATACCGTGCTGTGCCGCGGGCACCACCCGCAGCGTGGCCGAGGTCAGCGGGCCGATCACGAGACCGAGGCCGACACCGGCGATGACCAGGTCGGTGTCGAAGGTCGGCAGCTGCACGACACCCAGGTCGTGGTGGGCGCTCAGGACGTTCACCGTCCACTTCGACACCAGCCAGTACCCGGCCGCGGCGATCAGCAGCCCGACGAAGACCACGATGCGATCGCCCGCCTTGGTGGCGATCCATCCGCCCACCAGCGCGCCGACCGGGAGCGCGCCGAGGAACCACACCAGCAGGAAGACCGCCTCCTGCTGTTCCTTGCCCAACACGCCCTGGGCGAACAGCTCGATGTTCACCAGCGTGACCATCAGTGCGGCACCCGCGCACAGCGACGCGCCGAGACCCGCCAAGAACGGTCTGAAGCGGACTCCCGCGGGGTCGATCAGCCGTGTTGTGGCGAATCTCTCCCAGGCGAAGAAGGCCGCCGCGGCGACTGCTGCGGCGATCAGCACGGGTAGGCCATAGCTCGGCAGCACCTGCTTGCCGTCCGGGGCCTGGTTGTACATGCCGACCACGGCGAGGCCGAGCGCGACCGCGAGCAGCAACCCGCCCACGACGTCGACCTTTTCCTTCGGCCGGTCCTTGTCCGCGGCCGGCAGGCTGAAGTGGATCATCACCATCGCCACCGCGGCGAGTGGCACGTTGACCCAGAAGACGGCCTGCCAGTGCGTGAACACCGCCACCAGGGCCACGCCGTAGAGGGGGCCGAGCACACTGCCCAGCTCCTGGGCGGCGCCGACACCGCCGAGCACCGCGGCCCGGTTGCGGCTGGCCCACAGATCTGCCGCCAGCGCCAGCGTCACGGGCAGCAGAGCGCCGCTGGCGGCGCCCTGGATGGCGCGGCCTATCACCATCATCGTCAGGTCGGTCGACAGCGCGGTGACGATCGAGCCGACGGCGAAGCCGGCGAGACTCACCTGGAGCAGCAGCTTGCGTCCGAACCGGTCCGAGGCCCGGCCCAGCAGCGGCATCGCCGCGATGTAGCCGAGGAGATAGCCGGTGATGATGGGGGTGACGCGCTGGATCTGATTGATGCCGATACCGACGTCGAACATGATGTCGCGGATCACCGAGACGACGACGTAGGTGTCGAGCGCTCCGAGCATGACCGCGAGGCCGCCGGCGGCGATCGCGACGTTGCGATTCGCCGCGGGAGCGGAGTGCCCGGGTGTGCTCTGCATCACACCGCTGGCTTGTCGACCGTCACCGGCTCACCCCACTTCGACAGCGTCATCGTCACGCTGTTCCCCGGAGTGGGTTCCAGGCGGGCCTGCATCAGCTCGTGGTTGCCGTCCTCGGCGACCCACGCGGTGCCCGGCACGGGGCCCTTCGCGGCGATCTGCGGCGCGATCTTGTTCACGGCGTCGGCGCGCACGTTGCCGGTGATCCGGACGGTCTTGACACCCTCGATCGTCTCGCGGCCTTCGGACTTCGCGTCGGAGAAGTTCGCCAGCACGTTGGCCAGGCCGTTGTCGGGGCTCAGGATCGCGGCGACGTCGTAGATGTCGGCGGCCGGCCCGAAGTTCGAGAGGCTGCCCCCGGCGGTGATCGCGGCGTAGAGGTCACCGTCGGAGACCACGAACTCGACGCCCTGCAGCTTCTGGCCCAGGAACACGATGTCGGCGGTGCCCTTGGCGGCCACGGCCGGCTTCTGGGTCAGGTCACCTTCGAGGGATTCCACGGGCAACTCGGCGATCTGACCCTGTACGGCGAGCTTGAGATGCGCGCTGGACTGGGCTTTCGTGGTGTCGGCCGACTCCCGCAGCAACGTGGTGGCATCCGGTAGGTCGGTCCCGGAATCCTGGGACGATGAGCCGGAGCACCCCGCGATGAGGGTGACGACAGCGAAGAGGGCGGCGACGAGCGCCAAGAGGCGGGTCTGCATGCCTGCATCGTAGAGGGTGCGCCGCGCAGGGACCGTTCGCCGGTGGGCCTAGGCTGGACAGGTGTTCACCGGAATCGTCGAAGAACTGGGCGAGATCGTCGGCAGGGAGGACCTCGGCGATGCCGCACGTTTGGTCATTCGTGGCCCGATCGTGACTTCAGATGCCGGACACGGGGATTCGATCGCCGTAAACGGGGTCTGCCTGACCGTGGTCGACGTGCTGGCCGACGGGTCGTTCTCGGCCGACGTGATGGCCGAGACGTTGAACAGGTCCAGCCTGAACGGCGCGGACGTCGGCACCCGGGTGAATCTGGAGCGAGCAGCGGCGGTCAGCAGCCGGCTCGGCGGCCACATCGTGCAGGGACACGTCGACGGCACCGGCCACATCGTGTCCCGCACCCCCTCGGAGCACTGGACGGTCGTGCGGATCGGGCTGCCGGAGACGCTGTCGCGCTACATCGTCGAGAAGGGGTCGATCACCGTCGACGGGGTCTCGCTGACGGTGTCTGGACTGGGCCCCGACTGGTTCGAGGTGTCGTTGATCCCTACCACGCTGGACCTGACGACGCTGGGGCGCGCCGAGGTGGGAGCGCCGGTGAACCTGGAGGTCGACGTCATCGCGAAGTACGTCGAGCGGCTGATGACGCCCACGAAGAATCCGGACGGCGAGTAGGTCGAACGGGCGGGAAGCGGGCGCGACTGCCCGAAGCGCCCGTACGTGGCGAACGTCACGACAGGCGATGACGCGCGGACCTCGCTCAGGCGGGCAATAACGCGGGCTGTCGCGTGGTTCATACTGAACGGGACATACGTGGTTTCCCGTGTGGGGACCGGCAAGGTGGTGAGGATGACGAGGCTGGATTCGGTCGAGCGTGCGGTGGCCGACATCGCCGCAGGCAAGGCCGTCGTCGTCATCGACGACGAAGACCGGGAGAACGAAGGCGACCTGATCTTCGCCGCCGAGAAGGCCACCCCCGAACTGGTGGCGTTCATGGTGCGCTACACCTCCGGCTACCTCTGTGTCCCGCTCGACGGGGAGATCTGCGACCGCCTGGGCCTGCTGCCGATGTACGCGGTCAACCAGGACAAGCACGGCACCGCCTACACGGTCACCGTCGACGCCAAACACGGTGTCGGAACCGGTATCTCGGCATCGGATCGGGCGACCACGATGCGGTTGCTCGCCGATCCGACCGCGGTGGCCGACGACTTCACCAAGCCCGGCCACGTCGTTCCGTTGCGCGCCAAGGACGGTGGGGTGCTCCGCCGCCCCGGGCACACCGAGGCCGCTGTCGACTTGGCCCGGCTGGCCGGCCTGCAGCCGGCCGGCACGATCTGCGAGATCGTCAGCCAAAAAGACGAGGGCGCGATGGCCCAGACCGACGAGCTGCGGATCTTCGCCGACGAACACGACCTCGCGCTGATCTCGATCGCCGACCTGATCGAGTGGCGGCGCAAGCACGAGAAGCACATCCAGCGGGTCGCCGAAGCCCGCATCCCGACCCGACACGGCGAGTTCCGTGCCGTCGGCTACAGCAGCATCTACGAAGACGTCGAGCACGTCGCCCTGGTTCGGGGTGACATCGCGGGTCCCCACGAGGACGGGCACGACGTGCTGGTCCGCGTGCATTCGGAGTGCCTGACCGGTGACGTGTTCGGCTCGCGCCGGTGCGACTGCGGGCCGCAACTCGACGCCGCGCTGGCGATGGTGGCCCGGGAGGGTCGCGGGGTGGTGCTGTACATGCGCGGTCACGAGGGCCGTGGCATCGGCTTGATGCACAAGCTGCAGGCCTACCAGCTGCAGGACGCCGGCGACGACACCGTCGACGCTAACCTCAAGCTCGGTCTGCCGGCCGACGCCCGCGACTACGGCACCGGTGCGCAGATCCTGGTCGACCTCGGCGTGCGGTCCATGCGCCTGCTGACCAACAACCCGGCCAAGCGCGTCGGACTCGACGGCTACGGCCTGCACATCATCGAACGTGTGCCGCTGCCGGTGCGGGCCAATTCCGAGAACATTCGCTACCTGATGACCAAGCGGGACCGCATGGGCCACGACCTGGTCGGACTCGAGGATTACGACGAGGCGCTGCCCGGCGACATCGGCGGCACCAAATGAGCCCTGCGGCAGGCGTTCCCGACATGCCGGAGCTCGACGCATCCGGTCTGTCCCTGGCGATCGTCGCGAGCACCTGGCACGAGACCATCTGCGATGCCCTGCTCGAGGGTGCCCGCCGCACCGCGGCCGAGGCCGGGATCACGGACCCGACCGTGGTGCGGGTGCTCGGTGCCATCGAGATCCCCGTCGTCGCGCAGGCGCTGGCCAGGACCCACGACGCCGTGGTCGCCCTCGGCGTCGTGATCCGCGGCGAGACCCCGCATTTCGACTACGTGTGTGACGCGGTGACCCAGGGTCTGACCCGGGTGTCGCTGGATGAGTCCACTCCCGTCGCCAACGGCGTGCTCACCACGAACACCGAGCATCAGGCCCTCGACCGCGCCGGGCTGCCCGAGTCGGCCGAGGACAAGGGTGCGCAGGCCGCCGCGGCCGCACTGTCGACCGCTCTGACGCTGCATCGGCTCGCCTCGCCGTCATGAGCGCCGGCGGTCGGGACAACCCGGAGTGGGATGTGGAGGTCAAACCGCACCTCACCCCGAAGTTCGCGTATGCCGCCGCCGTCGTGATCGTCGCCGCCCACGTGATCGTGGGGGCGCTGCTCAAGGTCGGGACGACAGGTGTCATCTTCCGGACCGCCGACCAGGTCGCCATCGCCGCGCTCGGCGTGGTGTTCGGTGCCGCGGTCTGCCTGTTCGCGCGGCCTCGGCTGCGGGTGGGGCCCGCCGGCGTCGCGGTCCGAAACCTGTTCGGCTACCGGGTGTTCGACTGGAGCGTGGTGCGCGGCCTGTCGTTTCATCGGGGTGCCCGTTGGGCCCGGCTGGACCTGCCCGACGACGAGTACGTGGCGGTGATGGCGATCCAGGCTGTCGACAAGGAGCGAGCTGCGGACGCGATGGACAGTGTCCGCGCCGCGATGCAGCGCTACGAGAGCGGCCGGCGCACCGGGGACATCAACCGCCGTCACCCATGACCGCACCCTCCCGGCGCGGATCGGCCCCGCCGACCCACCCCGGGCCGGCGCGCACGATCGCCGAGAGCCCGCTGGACTGATCGGCGATGTCGACCTCGTGCCCGAGGTCGCGCAATCCGGTGACCAGCGGGTCGTGCCGGCCGTCGTCGGAGATGTCGACGACGGGATGCTCGCCGCCGACGTTCGTGGTGGGGGAGTTGGCAGCCCCGAAATCGACCATCGAGACGGCCTGCTGCGGGTCCAACCCCCAATCGAGCATGCCGACAAGCGTTTTCACGACGAATTGGATGATCGTCGAGCCGCCCGGAGAGCCGGCCACCGCGTACAGCGGACCGCGTGCCCCGCCGGCGTCGGTGTCGAACACCAGCGTGGGAGCCATCGTGCTGCGGGGACGCTTGCCCGGTGCCACCCGGTTGGCGACGGGCGCGCCGTCGGGCGCAGTCGGCTCGGCGGAGAAGTCGGTGAGCTGATTGTTGAGCAGGAAACCGTCGACCATGTGGAACGAGCCGAACGCCGATTCGATCGTGGTGGTCAGCGAGGCCGCATTGCCCTGTGCGTCGACGACGCCGATGTGGCTGGTGCCGTGTTCTGGGACGGGCGGCGCCAGCGCCGCGGGCGGCCCGAACTCACCCGGCTTCGCCGTTCCCATCGTGCGATCGGGAGAGACCAGCGCTGCGCGACCGGCGAGGTAGTCGGCCGCCAGCAGGGCGTTCGGTGAGCCGCCCGGCAGCGGCACGAAGTCGGTGTCGGCGACGTAACGGTCGCGGTCGGCGTAGGCCAGCCGTTCGGCCTCGGCGATCAGATGCACCCCCTGCACGGTCGGACGGCCCCCGTCTCGGTCGACGTCGGTCGGGCGGAGCGAGGCCATGTCGAAGTGGGAGAGCACGCCCAGCGTTTCGGCCACCGCGATACCGCCCGACGACGGTGGGGGCATCCCGCAGATCTGCTTGCCGCGGTACGGCGTGCACAGTGGTTCGCGGATCCTGGTGCGGTAGCCGGCCAGATCCGCGGTGGTCATCAGGCTCGGGGTGCGTCCGCCCGCGGTGTCGGCCGCGGCGGCGACGATGTCCCCGGCGATCGGTCCGGTGTAGAGCGCGGCCGGATCGGTGGCGATCGCCCCCAGCGTCTTGGCGTACGCCGCATTGCTGAGTCGACCCGACTTCGGGGAGCCGTCGGGCTCGAGGAAATAGTCGGCCGACGCGGCGTCGATCCGCAGCTTCGGGGCGGCATCGGCGATGGCCGCCGCCAGCCGGGGGCTGATCTGGAACCCGTCGTCGGCGAGCCGGACCGCGGGGCCGAACAGGTCTCGCCACGGGGTGCGGCCGTGCTGGGCGTGCACGTCGGCGAGCATGCGCACGATGCCGGGCACTCCGATCGAGCGGCCCGAGGCGCGGGCGTCGGGTGTGGGCGCTGTCCTGTCGGTGTCGGATACCCAGCGCAGGTAGTTCTCGGTGGCCGCCGCCGGCGCGGTCTCTCGCCCGTCGAACGCCTGCACCGAATTGGCGGCCGCGTCGTAGTACAGCAGGAAGCCACCCCCGCCGATGCCCGAGGACTGAGGCTCGACCAGGCCGAGGACGGCCTGGGCGGTGACCAGGGCGTCGGCCGCCGTGCCGCCGTCGCGCAGCACTTCGCACGCAGCTCGGGTGGCCAGCGGGTTGGCGGTGGCAACCGCATAGTGGTCCGTGTGCACCGCGGCCATCCCGGTGCGGTAACCGGTCGCGGTCTCCGGCGCGGACTCGTCGCGACCGCCCCGCGGCTTGGTCACGGGCGTGCCGTTGCTCACGATTGCGCACGATCCCGCGGGCGCGGCTGACGCCTCAGGGGCGGTGCAACCGGCGCAGACCAGCACAGCCGCCATCAGAAGGATCAGCATCCGGGTCGACGTCACGGTCGGCAGCGCCACCTCGTCGCTCTACCCCGTCGGGCCGTCGCAGTAACCTGGGTCCGTGCCGGATCCCGCGACATACCGACCTGCTCCCGGGTCGATTCCCGTGGAGCCCGGCGTCTACCGATTCCGTGATTCGCATCGCCGGGTCATCTACGTCGGCAAGGCCAAGAGTCTGCGCAGTCGGCTCAACTCGTACTTCGCCGATCTGTCGGGGTTGGCGCCGCGTACCCGGCAGATGGTGACGACGGCAGCCAGCGTCGAGTGGACTGTGGTCACGACCGAGGTCGAGGCGCTGCAGCTCGAGTACAACTGGATCAAGGAATTCGATCCGCGGTTCAACATTCGCTATCGCGACGACAAGTCGTATCCGGTGCTGGCCGTCACGCTGAACGAGGACTACCCGCGGCTCAAGGTGTACCGCGGCCCGCGCCGCAAGGGCGTCCGCTATTTCGGGCCGTATTCGCATGCCTGGGCGATCCGCGAGACGCTGGACCTGCTCACGCGGGTGTTCCCGGCCCGCACGTGTTCGAACGGAGTGTTCAAGCGGCACAGCCAGATCGGTCGGCCGTGTCTGCTCGGCTACATCGACAAGTGCTCGGCGCCGTGCGTCGGGCGGGTCAGCGCCGAGGAGCACCGCCAGATCGTCGCCGACTTCTGCGACTTCCTCGCCGGCAAGACCGATCGGCTGATCCGCGAGATGGAACAGCAGATGAATGCCGCGGCGGAGGACCTCGACTTCGAGCGGGCAGCCCGGCTGCGCGACAACATCGGCGCGATGCGCCGGGCGATGGAGAAGCAGGCCGTGGTGTTCGGGGACGGCACCGACGCCGACGTGGTCGCGTTCGCCGACGACGAGTTGGAGGCCGCCGTCCAGGTGTTCCACGTGCGGGGTGGCCGGGTGCGCGGCCAGCGCGGGTGGGTGATCGAGAAATCCGGTGAGCCAGGCGAATCCACGCTCGAGTACCTGGTCGAGCAGTTCCTCACCCAGTTCTACGGCGACCAGGCCGCGCTCGGCGGCGCCGCCGACGAGGGCGGTGACGAGACCACCAACCCGGTACCCAAGCAGGTGCTGGTGCCGGTTCTGCCGGAGACGGCCCCGGAATTGGAGACGTGGTTGTGCCAGCTGCGCGGGTCGCGGGTGTCACTACGGGTCGCCCAGCGCGGGGACAAGCGCGCGCTGGCCGAGACGGTGCAGCGCAACGCCGAGCAGGCGCTCAACCAGCACAAGCTCAAGCGTGCCGGCGACTTCACCGCCAGAAGTGCTGCGCTGCAGAGCATTCAGGAAGCGCTGGGGCTCGAGGATGCGCCGCTGCGCATCGAGTGCGTCGACATCAGCCACGTGCAGGGCACCGACGTGGTGGCCTCGCTGGTGGTCTTCGAGGACGGCCTGCCGCGCAAGTCCGACTACCGGCACTACGCGATCCGCGAGGCCGCCGGGGACGGGCGCTCCGATGACGTCGCGTCGATCGCGGAGGTGACCCGGCGCAGGTTCCACCGCCACCTGCGCGACACCGAGCAGCCCGGCGACTTCTCCGCAGTGTCTGATGTCGCCGCCGGAGCGGCTCCGGAAGGCAAGCCGCGACGTTTCGCCTACCCGCCGAACCTCTTCGTCGTCGACGGCGGCGCCCCGCAGGTCAACGCCGCAGCGGCGGTACTCGAGGATCTCGGCGTCACCGACGTCGCGGTGATCGGGCTGGCCAAGCGTCTCGAAGAGGTGTGGGTACCGTCAGAACCCGATCCGGTGATCATGCCCCGCAACAGCGATGGGCTGTACCTTCTGCAGCGGGTCCGCGACGAGGCGCACCGGTTCGCGATCAGCTATCACCGCAGCAAGCGGTCGAAGCGGATGACGGCGTCGGCGCTGGATTCGGTACGGGGACTGGGGGAGCATCGGCGCAAGGCGCTGGTGACGCACTTCGGTTCGCTGGCGCGGCTGCGTCAGGCGTCGGTGGAGGAGATCACCGCGGTGCCCGGCATCGGCGTGGCCACGGCCGCGGCCGTGCTGGAGGCGCTGGGCGTGACGGCCGACGAGCCGGCACAGGACGCGGCTGCTGAACAGCACGCCGGCCAGCACATCGAGCAGCACACTGAACAGCACGCGGGGGCGGCGCCCATCGACGATGATCGACACACGGTGACGGGATGACAGAAGCGGGCATGGACAGCGAAACGGGCGGAATCGACGTGGTGTTGGTGACCGGTCTGTCCGGAGCCGGTCGGGGCACCGCAGCCAAGGTCCTCGAAGATCTCGGCTGGTACGTGGCGGACAACCTGCCGCCGGAGCTGATCGCGCGGATGGTCGACCTCGGGCTGGCCGCGGGCTCACGGATCACCCAGCTGGCCGTGGTGATGGACGTGCGGTCGCGCGGCTTCACCGGAGACCTGGCCGGGGTGCGCAGCGAACTGGCGGCCCGCGACATCACCCCCCGGGTGGTGTTCCTGGAGGCGTCCGACGACATGCTGGTGCGCCGTTACGAGCAGAATCGGCGCAGCCATCCCCTGCAGGGCAACCAGACCCTGGCCGAGGGCATCGCCGCCGAGCGGGCGCTGCTCGCCCCGGTGCGGGCCACCGCCGACCTGGTCATCGACACGTCGTCGCTGTCGGTCCACGGCCTGCGGGAGAGCATCGAGCGGGCCTTCGCCGCCGAGACAGTCGCCAACACCAACGTGACCGTCGAGTCGTTCGGCTACAAGTACGGGCTGCCCATGGACGCCGACACGGTGATGGACGTGCGGTTCCTGCCGAACCCGCACTGGGTGGACGAGCTGCGCCCGCACACCGGGCAGCATCCTGAGGTTCGCGACTACGTCCTCGGCCAACCCGGCGCCGTGGAGTTCCTGGACTCCTACCATCACCTGTTGGACGTCGTGATCGACGGATACCGGCGGGAGGGGAAGCGCTACATGACCGTGGCCATCGGCTGCACCGGGGGTAAACACCGCAGCGTCGCGATGGCCGAGGCGCTGGCCGACCGGCTGCAGGACACAGCGCTGACGGTGCGCGTCCTGCACCGGGATCTGGGGCGCGAATGAGTGTGCGCATCGTCGCGCTGGGCGGTGGGCACGGGCTGTATGCCACCCTGTCGGCGGCGCGGCGCCTGACCCCGCACGTCACCGCGATCGTCACGGTGGCCGACGACGGCGGCTCTTCGGGCCGGCTGCGCAGCGAGCTCGACATCGTGCCTCCGGGTGATCTGCGAATGGCGTTGGCGGCCTTGGCATCTGACAGTCCGCACGGTCGGCTGTGGGCCACCATCATCCAGCACCGCTTCGGCGGGAGCGGTGCGCTGGCCGGACATCCCATCGGCAATCTGATGCTGGCCGGCCTCAACGAGGTGCTCGCCGACCCGGTGGCCGCACTCGACGAACTCGGTCGCATCCTGGGCGTCAAGGGTCGGGTGCTGCCGATGTGCCCGATGGGCCTGAGCATCGAGGCCGACGTCGCAGGCCTGGAGTCCGACCCGAGGGTCAGCCGCGCGATCCGCGGGCAGGTGGCGATCGCGACGACCGTCGGGAAGGTGCGCAGAGTCCGGCTGCTGCCCGGTGATCCGCCGGCCACCCACCAGGCCGTCGACGCGATCATGGACGCCGACCTGGTGGTGCTCGGGCCGGGGTCGTGGTTCACCAGTGTGATCCCGCACGTCCTGGTGCCCCAGCTGGTGGCTGCCCTGCAGAGCACCACCGCGCGGCGTGCCCTGGTGCTCAACCTGGTCGCCGAGCCCGGCGAGACATCCGGATTCTCCGTGGAGCGCCACATCCACGTGCTCGCGCAGCACGCGCCCACCTTCACGGTCAACGACATCATCGTCGACTCGTCGCGAGTCCCCAGCGACCGTGAGCGCGATCAACTGCGCCGCACCGCGACCATGCTGGAGGCCCGCGTCGAGTTCGCCGACGTGTGCCGACCTGGTACACCTTTACATGACCCCGCGAGGTTGGCGGCGGCGCTGGAAGGCGTGCTGCAACGGCGCGCAGAAGGGGCCGCGGAAGGGGGCTCAGAAGGGGGCTCGGAAGGGGGCACAGCACCCACCGGCACACCGCATGCGGTGCCCACACCGACAGTGAACCGACCGAGAGGTGACGACCCGTGGCGATGACAGCCGAGGTCAAGGACGAACTCAGCAGGCTCGTGGTGAATTCGGTCAGCGCTCGGCGCGCCGAGGTGGCCGCGCTGTTGCGCTTCGCGGGCGGCTTGCACATCGTGTCGGGGCGTGTCGTGGTGGAGGCCGAGGTGGACCTCGGCATCATCGCGCGCCGGCTGCGCAAGGACATCTACGACCTGTACGGCTACCACGCGGTGGTGCACGTGCTCTCGGCCAGCGGTATCCGCAAGAGCACCCGGTACGTGGTGCGCGTCGCCAAGGACGGGGAGGCGCTGGCGCGCCAGACGGGTCTGCTGGATCTGCGGGGGCGCCCGGTGCGCGGCCTGCCGGCGCAGGTGGTCGGCGGCAGTGTCGCCGACGCCGAAGCTGCTTGGCGCGGAGCGTTTCTCGCGCACGGTTCGCTGACCGAACCCGGTCGGTCGTCGGCGTTGGAGGTGAGCTGCCCCGGCCCGGAAGCGGCGCTGGCGCTCGTCGGTGCCGCCCGCCGGCTCGGGGTGAGCGCGAAGGCGCGTGAGGTACGGGGCAGCGACCGGGTGGTGGTCCGCGACGGCGAGGCCATCGGTGCGCTGCTGACCCGGATGGGAGCCCAGGACACCCGGTTGACCTGGGAGGAGCGCCGGATGCGCCGCGAGGTGCGCGCGACGGCCAACCGGCTCGCCAACTTCGACGACGCGAACCTGCGCCGGTCCGCCCGCGCCGCGGTCGCCGCGGCCGCCCGGGTCGAGCGGGCGCTGGAGATCCTGGGCGACACCGTGCCCGACCATCTGGCTGCCGCGGGCAGTCTGCGCGTCGCGCACCGGCAGGCCTCGCTCGAGGAGCTGGGCCGGCTGGCCGACCCGCCGATGACCAAAGATGCTGTGGCAGGACGTATTCGGCGGTTGCTGTCGATGGCCGACCGCAAAGCCAAGATCGACGGTATCCCCGACACCGAGTCGGCGGTCACGCCGGATCTGCTCGAAGACGCCTGAACCGCCTGGATCTAGCGTTCGAGTAGGTGCTCCAGCGTCGCCCGGTCGATCGCATCGAACTCGTGGTCCTCGACGTGCATGTAGTGACGCACCCGGTTGACGAAGTCGTTGATCGAGGCGTTGAACGCGTCGGTGGCCGCGTTGCGCTGATCCAGGGACAACGCGCTGGTGATCTCCTGGGCGAACGCGGTGTAGATGACGCGTTGCGCGCTGTCGGCGATGTCGCTGGGCGCCACCAGTCGCAGCTCGGTCAGCAGCGTGATCGCGCGCTTGACGTCGTCCTCGAGCACGCCGGTGGCGCGCACCACCCGAAACAGCACGGCCAGCCGGTCCATGTTCTCCGGGATCGACGGATCGGACTCGCGGGCCAGCGCCAGGAATTCGTCGCGGTCGGTGGTGCGGGCCAGCCGCTTCGTCATCTCCGCCCACTCCGCGGAGAGCTGCTTGAGTCCGGTGCTCGCCACCGAGATCTCCGTCATCGCGGCCACGAACCGGATCGTCGTCTCCCGCAGCAGGTCGAACCGTTGCCGTTCCTCGTCGTGACGGCTCTGCCGCTCGTGGGTCTTCTTCGCCGTCCAGTACGTCGCGATTCCGCCCACCATGGTGCCGAGCAAGCTGGCTGAGGCGGTGATCGCCGGGATCACCCAATCGGTCATGATCGGCAGTATCGCTTTCGCTGCCCCAGCGCGGCGGGCATCTGGCGACACGCGCTCCACACCAGCAGCCCCGCCTGGATGCCCAGGGCGATCGAGATCATCGAGATCAACGTGACCCCGACGGCGTCGGAGCTGTCGTTGCCGATCAGCTCGGTGACGCCGATGAAGCCCAGCGAACCGGGAACCAGCAGCCAGAACCCGGGTAGCAGCAGTGTGGCAGCCGAGGGTGTGTTCGGGCGGCGCGCCACGAACAGGGCGCACAGCGCCAGGGCCAGCCCACCCCCGAAGCCGCTGGCGTAGCTGCCCAGTGCCGCGTTGCCGGCGAGCTGGCCGGCGTAGGAGACGAACAGGATCACCAGCATCCAGCCCATGAAACGGGTCGGCGGGCCGTGGTAGAGGAAGAGGCCGACGGCATAGAGCGCGCACCCGGCCCACGGTGCCCACGGCCCGAAGCGGTCCACCACCGCCACGCTGAGTTCGCTCGCGGTCAGCCCCACCACCTGGGCGGCGATCAGGATGCCGAACGCCAACTGCGCCAACCGCATTGCGCCGGATATCAGCCGGGCCGAGCCCGAGATCATGTCGCGGGTGCTCAGTTCGATGACCGCCAGCGTGATCGCCGTGCCGGGCAGGAACATCACCAGGGAGGGCGCCAGCGCCCGCAGACTGCCCTCGCCCAGATGCAGCAGCCGGCCCAGCGTGAACGAGCACAACGCCACGGTGAACGCGGCGAGCACGGGCAGCAGCTGGGTCAGCGGCTCGCTGCGGCGGGCCAGCACGCCGGCCACCCCGACGCCGAACCCGAACAGCGTGGCCGCGCCGAGCGCCACCAGGTTGGGCTGCAGGATCAGGGCGAACGCCGCACTCTGCAGCGTGTAGCCGACCACGAACGCCCACGGGCCGAAGCGGGACTCCATCGCGTCGATGCGGGCGAGCTCGGCCAGGCCGGCCGCCGGGTCGATCTCGGCGCCCCGAGCCTGCCCCACCAGTGTGGCCAGCGGGAAGGTCTGGTCGAAGCGCACCTCGTGCTGGGCGCTCGACATCTCCAGCGAGTCCCCGCCGCTGAGCTGAATGTGGTTGGGCAGCAGCAGCATTTCGCCGTCCACCCCGTAGTTCCCGGCGCAGGTCGCCAGCGTCTGGCGCACGGTTCCGATCGGATACCCGGCCGCGATCATCGCCGCGCCCAGCCGGGCGAGAAACAACGTCGGGCTGGCCGGCTGCTGTGTCGGTTCGTCTCCCACCGGGCGGACAGTAAACCCCCTACGGTGGGTTCATGGGCACATTGCGGGCGGGTCTGGCCGGACCGTACCCACCCTTCACCTCCGATGACGGCGGCTTGGACGCCGAGTTGGTCCTCGCGCTGGGGGAGCGACTCGGCGACGACGTCGTCATCGAGACCCTCGACGACGTCGCCGACGGGCTGGCGCGGCTGCGGGCCGGCGACTACGACGTCCTGCTCGGCGGGCTGGCGGTCACCGACGATGCCGGCGTCGAGTTCTTGGCGCCGTACGTGATCACCGGGAACGGGCTCGCCGTGAACACCCGCCGGCTGCCGCACGTCCACGCGGTGGCCGACCTCGACGGCCTGACGGTACGCGGCGGCGACCGCGCCGGCCTCGAGGCCGCGGTCGCCGACCTGGAGTCGGGCGCCTGCGATGCGCTGATCGCGCTGGCGCCGGTCCTGGTTCGGTTGGTGCGCGACGTGCCCGACGTCGAGGTGGTGGCGCGCGGGCTGTCCGTGGAGGAGATCGCGGTCGCCGTCGCGGCGGAGAACACCGCGCTGATGGCCCGCCTGCAGGTGGCGCAGGCCGAGCTGGAGGACGACGGCACGCTGCAGAAGCTGCGCCGGAAGTGGCTGGGCAATCCGTACGTCGACCAGGCTGCGGCGGTGCACTAGAGCAGTCCCGGGGCAACCGCGCGCACGCACAACCCCACGCACTAGGCTGGTCGCGAGCATTCCACGACCGAGAACGACCGAGTAGGAGACTGACGTGACGATCCGGGTAGGCGTGAACGGTTTCGGCCGTATCGGGCGCAACTTCTTCCGCGCTCTGGACGCGCAGAAGCAGGCGGGTAAGAACACCGACATCGAGATCATCGCTGTCAACGACCTCACCTCCAACGCGACGCTGGCTCATCTGCTGAAGTTCGATTCGATTCTCGGCCGGCTGCCCTACGACGTCAGCCTCGAGGGCGAGGACACCATCGTCGTCGGCGACACCAAGATCAAGGCGCTCGAAGTCAAGGAAGGCCCGGCCGCGCTGCCCTGGGGCGACCTCGGTGTCGACGTCGTCGTCGAATCCACCGGCATCTTCACCAAGCGTGACAAGGCTCAGGGCCACCTCGATGCCGGCGCCAAGAAGGTCATCATCTCGGCGCCCGCCAGCGACGAGGACATCACGATCGTGCTCGGCGTCAACGACGACAAGTACGACGGCAGCCAGAACATCATCTCCAACGCGTCGTGCACCACGAACTGCCTCGGCCCGCTGGCCAAGGTCCTCAACGACGAGTTCGGCATCGTCAAGGGCCTGATGACGACGATCCACGCCTACACGCAGGACCAGAACCTGCAGGACGGCCCGCACGGCGATCTGCGCCGCGCCCGCGCCGCCGCGATCAACATCGTGCCGACCTCGACCGGCGCGGCCAAGGCCATCGGCCTGGTGCTGCCCGAGCTGAAGGGCAAGCTCGACGGCTACGCGCTGCGCGTGCCGATCCCGACGGGTTCGGTCACCGATCTCACCGCCGAGCTGGCCAAGCCGGGCACCGTCGACGAGATCAACGCCGCGATGAAGGCCGCCGCGGACGGACCGCTCAAGGGCATCCTGAAGTACTACGACGCGCCCATCGTGTCCAGCGACATCGTCACCGACCCGCACAGCTCGCTGTTCGACTCGGGTCTGACCAAGGTCATCGACAACCAGGCCAAGGTGGTGTCCTGGTACGACAACGAGTGGGGCTACTCCAACCGTCTGGTCGACCTCGTCGGCCTGGTCGGCAAGTCGCTGTAACTCGATGAGTATCAAGTCCCTTGAAGACCTGCTCGCAGAGGGAGTTTCGGGGCGGGGCGTGCTCGTGCGCTCCGACCTGAACGTCCCCCTCGACGGCGACACCATCACCGATCCGGGCCGCATCATCGCCTCGGTGCCGACGTTGAAGGCGCTCAGCGACGCCGGCGCGAAGGTCGTCGTGACCGCGCACCTCGGCCGCCCCAAGGGCGAACCGGATCCGAAGTTCTCGCTGAAGCCGGTGGCTGCGGCGCTGGCCGACAAGCTCGGTCGGCACGTCCAGCTGGCCGGTGACGTGGTGGGTAGCGATGCGCTGGCCCGCGCCGAGGGCCTGACCGACGGCGACATCCTGCTGCTCGAGAACATCCGCTTCGACGCGCGGGAGACCAGCAAGGACGACTCCGAGCGGCTGCAACTCGCCAAGGCGCTCGTCGAACTGGTCGGTGATGACGGCGCGTTCGTCAGCGACGGTTTCGGCGTGGTGCACCGCAAGCAGGCCTCGGTGTACGACGTCGCGACGCTGCTCCCGCACTATGCCGGCACGCTGGTCGACACCGAGGTCAAGGTGCTCGCGCAGCTGACCGATTCGACGCAGCGGCCCTACGCGGTGGTGCTGGGCGGGTCGAAGGTGTCGGACAAGCTCGCGGTGATCGAGAACCTCGCCACCAAGGCCGACAGCCTCATCATCGGCGGCGGCATGTGCTTCACCTTCCTTGCCGCACAAGGGCTTTCGGTCGGCAGCTCGCTGCTCGAGGAGAGCATGGTCGAGACCTGCCGCAAGCTGCTGGACGACTACGGCGACGTATTGCACCTGCCGGTGGACATCGTGGTCGCCGAGAAGTTCTCGGCCGATTCGCCGGCCGAGACGGTGGCGGCCGACAAGATCCCCGACGACAAGATGGGCCTGGACATCGGGCCGGAGTCGGTGAAGCGGTTCGCGGCGCTGCTGTCCAACGCCAAGACGGTCTTCTGGAACGGTCCGATGGGCGTCTTCGAGTTCCCGGCGTTCGCAGCGGGCACCAAGGGTGTGGCCGAGGCGATCATCGGGGCGACCGGCAAGGGCGCGTTCAGCGTCGTCGGCGGCGGCGACTCGGCCGCCGCGGTGCGCCAGCTCGGATTGCCCGACGACGGTTTCTCGCACATTTCCACCGGCGGCGGCGCGTCGTTGGAATACCTTGAGGGCAAACAACTGCCCGGTATCGAAGTCCTTCAGTAGTTCTCGACTAGGAGACCTCCACCATGTCCCGTAAGCCGCTGATCGCCGGCAACTGGAAGATGAATCTGAACCACTTCGAAGCGATCGCGCTGGTGCAGAAGATCGCTTTCTCGTTGCCGGACAAGTACTTCGATCGTGTCGACGTGACGGTGATCCCGCCGTTCACCGATCTGCGGAGCGTCCAGACGTTGGTCGACGGCGACAAGCTGCGGCTCACCTACGGCGCCCAGGACGTCTCCCAGCACGACTCGGGCGCCTACACCGGTGAGATCAGCGGGGCGTTCCTGGCCAAGTTGGGCTGCAGTTTCGCCGTCGTCGGGCACTCGGAGCGGCGCACCTACCACCACGAGGACGACGCGCTGGTGGCTGCCAAGGCCGCGGCCGCACTCAAGCATGGGCTGACCCCGATCGTCTGCATCGGTGAGCCGCTCGAGGTGCGCGAGGCCGGCGATCACGTGGAGTTCAACGTGACGTCGCTGCGCGGCTCACTGGCCGGGCTGTCCGCCGAGCAGATCAGCAAGACCGTCATCGCCTACGAACCGGTGTGGGCGATCGGTACGGGCCGGGTGGCTAGCGCTGCCGACGCGCAGGAGGTGTGCGCCGCCATCCGCAAGGAGCTCGGGGAGCTCGCCTCGGCGGAGATCGCGGCGGGCGTGCGGGTGCTTTACGGCGGTTCGGTGAACGCCAAGAACATCGGCGAGCTCATCGGACAGGGCGATGTCGACGGTGCACTGGTCGGCGGGGCCTCGCTGGACGGGGAGCAGTTCGCCACCCTGTCGGCGATCGCCGCCGGCGGCCCACTGCCCTGATCGGCCATCGGCGCCCTGTAGTCTGGCTGCCATGGAATTGGCCCTGCAGATCATCCTGGTCGTGACCAGCGTGCTGGTCGTGCTCTTGGTTCTGCTGCACCGCGCCAAGGGCGGCGGTCTGTCCAGCCTCTTCGGTGGCGGCGTCCAATCCAGCCTCTCGGGCTCCACCGTGGTCGAGAAGAACCTGGACCGGTTGACGCTGTTCATCACCGGCATCTGGGTGGTCTCGATCATCGGCATGGCGCTGCAGATCAAATACAGCTAAACCAGCGCGCGGAGCACCCCTTCGGCGGCTCGGCGCCCGCTGACCAGCGCACCCTGAATGGACGCGGTGTCGCGGTGATCGCCGCACACCCACAGCCCCGATGGATCGCGCACCTTCTTGCGCACCACCAGCGGCGGCAGCTGAGGCGGCAACGCGTCGGGCACGACATGCCTGATCACCGGCTGCCAGTCCGCCCCGGTGAAGCCGAGGATCGTCGCCGCATGGGCGCGCATCTGGTCTTCGGTCGGCTCGGGCCGGCCCGGCCCGAACAGCGCTGACGCCGCGATCAGATGCCGTCCCGCCGGTGCATAGCTGGGCGCCGCGGCGCTGATGACCGCGGTGTTGACCACCGGTCCGGTCGCGCCGGGCCTGCCGTCCACCCAGAGCATGGGCGGACCCTGCCACGGTTGGTCGGTGGCCCACCAGTCGGTGACGACGCCGTGCATGGTGGCGGAGACGCCGCCGATCCACTGCGCGGCCTGCGGCGCGTCGGTCGCCACCACCACCTCGCGGGCCTGCACGCGGCTTCCGTCGTCGGCCGTCACCTGCCAGCCGGAACCCACCCGTGCGATGTCGACCACCCGGCGCTGCAGTGCCACGCGCTCACCCAGCGGGGCGGCCAGCTGGCGGGGGAGCGCCGCCATGCCTCCGGCTGGGAGTGCGGGCACCCCGAGCGCGAACGTGCGCACCAGCAGCAACGCGAACGCGTTCGACGTCGCCCCGGAGTCGTCGAGCACGACCCCGGACAGGAACCGATCGATCACCCGACGCAGCTCGCCAGAGACGCCGCTGCGGTCCAGTGCGGTCACCAGTGAGGTGTCGCCGCCCCGCTTCAGGTGCCCCGGCCGCAGCGCCCCGTGCGCCCAGCGCGTCAGCGCCACCACATCTTTCGGCGCGACCGCGCGGCGGGCCAGCATGCCCGGTAGACGCGACGGCGCCCGCAGCGGATGCGCCAGCACCACATCACCGCGCTCCCGGCGCACACCGACTCCCGCGCCGAACGGCTGCAGCCGTAGCGCGGCCACGTCGACGCAGCGATTCAGCTCCGGGTAGGCGGGGTTGAGCACTTGGAAGCCGCGATCGCAGCGGAAGCCGTCGACGACGTCGGTGCGAATCCGGCCGCCCACGTCGTCGGCGGCGTCCCACACCTGCACCTCGCGCCCCGCATCAGCGAGCACCGACGCGCACCGCAAGCCGGCCAGACCGGCGCCGACGACCACGACCTCGGCTTCGGTGGCTTCGCTGGCGCTCATCCGGCCACGCTACCGTGCTCGCCGTGCGTCCCCCTGTGGCTACGTCGATACTGGGCACCATGCCGCCGACAACCGACAGCCTGCTCGAACCCATCGGAGCCGTCCAGCGCACGCAGGTGGGGCGGGAGGCGACCGAGCCGATGCGGGAGGACATCCGGCTGCTCGGTGCGATCCTCGGCGACACCGTGCGCGAGCAGAACGGCGACGAGACGTTCGGACTCATCGAGCAGGCGCGGGTCGAGTCGTTCCGGGTGCGCCGCTCCGAGATCGACCGTTCGGAGCTGGCGCGACTGTTCGACGGCATCGATGCCCGCCACGCGATCCCGGTGATCCGCGCGTTCACCCATTTCGCATTGCTGGCCAACGTCGCCGAGGACATCCACCGCGAACGCCGCCGCGCCGTCCACGAGGCTGCCGGGGAACCGCCGCAGAACAGCACCCTGGCCGCGACGTACCTCAAGCTCGACGACGCCGACCTCGACGCCAAGGAGGTGGCCGAGGCGCTCGACGGTGCGCTGGTCGCCCCGGTCATCACCGCGCATCCCACCGAGACACGGCGCCGCACGGTGTTCGACACCCAGCACCGCATCACCGAACTGATGCGGATGCGGCTGCGCGGGTTGACCCACACCGAGGACGGCCGCGACATCGAGCGCGAGTTGCGCCGGCACATCCTGACCCTGTGGCAGACCGCGCTGATCCGGTTGTCCCGCCTGAAGATCTCCGACGAGATCGAGACCGGTCTGCGGTATTACCCGGCAGCCTTCCTGGATGTGATCCCGCGGGTCAACGCCGAGGTGCGGGCCGCGCTGCAGAGCCGCTGGCCCGACGCGGACCTGCTGCGCGAGCCGATCCTGCGCCCGGGCTCGTGGATCGGCGGGGACCGGGACGGCAACCCGAACGTCACCGCCGAGATCGTCCGGATGGCCACCGGCAGTGCGGCGTTCACCGCCTTCACGCATTACTTCACCGAACTGACCGCGCTCGAGCAGGAACTGTCGATGTCGGTCCGGTTGGTCCACGTCAGCGAGGAGCTGGCCGCGCTGGCCGATGCGTGCGCCGAGCCCGCCCGCGCCGACGAGCCCTACCGGCGCGCGCTGCGCGTCGTGCACGCGCGGTTGACCGCGACCGCCCGCCAGATACTGGACCGGCAGCCCGAACACCAACTCGATCTCGGCATGGCGGCGTACGAGACACCGGCCGAGCTGTCGGCCGATCTCGACGCCGTCGACGCGTCGTTGCGGGCCAACGGTAGCGCGGTGCTCGCCGACGACCGGTTGGCACGCCTGCGAGAAGCGGTGCGGGTCTTCGGCTTTCACCTCAGCGGTCTGGACATGCGGCAGAACTCCGACATGCACGAGGAGGTGATCGCCGAGCTGCTGGCCTGGGCCGGCGTGCACGCCGATTACGCGTCGCTGAGCGAGGACGAGCGGGTCGAGTTGCTCGCCGCCGAGCTCGCCACCCGCCGCCCGCTGATCGGCCCGGGCGCGCAGCTGTCGGAGCTGGCACGTAAGGAACTCGACATCGTATTCGCCGCCGCGCGTGCGGTGCACGTGTTCGGGCCCGCCGCGGTACCCAACTACATCATCTCGATGTGCCAGTCCGTGTCGGACATGCTCGAGGCGGCGCTGCTGCTGAAAGAGGCGGGGCTGCTTGATGTCTCGGGTGAGCACCCCTACGCGCCGGTCGGCATCGTGCCGCTGTTCGAGACCATCGACGACCTGCAGCGCGGGTCGGCGATCATGCAGGCGGCGCTGGACCTTCCGCTCTACCGGGCGATCGTGGCCGCCCGCGGGGACAGCCATGAGGTGATGCTCGGCTACTCGGACTCGAACAAGGACGGCGGGTACCTCGCCGCGAACTGGGCGCTGTACCGGGCCGAGCTGGATCTCGTCGAGATGGCTCGCGCGGCGGGAATCCGGTTGCGGCTCTTCCACGGCCGCGGCGGCACCGTCGGCCGGGGCGGCGGACCGAGCTACGACGCGATCCTGGCGCAGCCGCCGGGTGCGGTGAACGGCTCGCTGCGCATCACCGAGCAGGGCGAGGTGATCGGTGCAAAGTACGCCGAACCCCGCCTGGCGCACCGCAACCTGGAGACGCTGCTGGCGGCCACGCTGGAGGCCACCCTGCTCGACGTCGAGGGCCTCGGTGACGAGGCCGAGCCGGCGTACGCCGTCCTCGATGACCTGGCGGCCCGCGCGCAGCGCGCGTATGCCGAATTGGTGCACGACACACCGGGTTTCGTCGATTACTTCAAGGCCTCGACGCCGGTCAGCGAGATCGGTGCGCTGAACATCGGCAGCAGGCCGACGTCGCGCAAGCCCACCACGTCGATCTCGGATCTGCGGGCCATCCCGTGGGTGCTGGCCTGGAGCCAGTCGCGGGTCATGCTGCCGGGCTGGTACGGCACCGGCACCGCGTTCGAGGACTACATCGGCGACGGCCCCGACAGCGACGCGCGGTTGGAGGTGCTGCAGGACCTGTACCGGCGATGGCCGTTCTTCGCGACCGTGCTGTCGAACATGGCTCAGGTGCTGGCGAAGTCGGATCTGGGGTTGGCGGCGCGCTATTCGGAGCTGGTCGACGACGTCGAGTTGCGGCACCGGGTCTTCGACAAGATCGTCGACGAACACGCCCGCACGATCCGGATGCACAAGCTCATCACCGGTCAGGACGATCTGCTGGCCGACAACCCGGCGCTGGCGCGGTCGGTGTTCAACCGCTTCCCCTACCTGGAGCCGCTGAACCACCTGCAGGTCGAACTCCTGCGCCGCTACCGCTCGGGCGATGAGGACGAGCTGGTGCAGCGCGGCATTCTGCTCACGATGAGCGGGCTGGCCACCGCGCTGCGCAACAGCGGCTAGATCGGGTCAGCCCAGCCCGGCGCCCTTCCTCACTCTGTCCAGAACCCCGCGGATGACCTGATCGGTCACGGCCAGCGGGGCGACCAGCGACTCGCCGATGTCGACGATGCGCTCGACGCGCGCGACCACACCTTCCATCCGCTCCACGACGCCGAACAGCGCCTGCGCCAGATCGTTGATCTGGTTGATGGTGTCGTCGAAGCGTTCCAAGGTGGCATCCAGTTTGGACGTGGACCGGTTGAGGTCGTCGAGGGTCTCGCTGAGTCCATCGAGCACCGTGTCGACCTGCTCGACGGTGACGTCGGCGTTGAGCGCGGCCTGCGCCAGCTTGCGGATGCGCTCGCCCCCGGTCCGTACGGGTCTGCCGCTTCGATCTGCCATGTCGGCAAGTATGACTGCTGACGATGCCGTCGGCGGCTACTTGTCGTGCAGGAGTGGCATCGCGTCGAAAGCGCTCCGGATGTGTGCTTCGGTCAGATCGGCTGCGCGATCGCCGTCACCGTCGGCGATGGCGTCGAAGATGCCGTGGTGCTCGTCCTGCAGTCGGCGGGCCAGCCCCGGCCAGTCGGAAACCTCGCGCATGGCGCGCAGAATCGGATCACGCAGTGACGCCCGGATGGCCACGGTCATGTCCGCCACCAGTCGGTTGCCGCTCGCCTCGGCGATCGCGACGTGGAACGCGGTGTCCGCGTCGTTGAAGGGTTCGCAGTCCAGGTCGCTCTGATCCATCACCGTCAGCGGGGCGCGCAGCGTTGCCAGCAGCGCGTCATCGGCGCGGGCGGCTGCCATCGCAACGCTGTTGCGCTCCAACATCACTCGGGCGTCGATGATGTCGCGCATCGGGAAGTTCGACAGCGCCACGTGCAGACGCAGGAAGCGCGTCAGCGCCGCACTGGGCATCGCGGCGATGAAGGTGCCGGCCTCGCGACCCGCGCCGACATTGGACCGGACGACGCCTTGGGACTCGAGGACGCGGATCGCCTCGCGGACCCCCGCGCGGCTGACCTGTAGGCGGCTCGCCAACTCGCGTTCCGGAGGCAGGGGATCGCCGACTCGAAGCACGCCGCCGAGGATCTGGTTTTCCACCGCCTCGACGACCAGGTCGTGAGACCGGACGCGGGTGACGGGCTGCCACACGGGCGTCGTCGACGGGTCGGCGGCGCGAGTTTCGGTCATGAGTCATCTCTACCACGGCAAATGAGTGGTCAGACCTCTGTGGTCAACATTGACATCAAAGCTTGACTGTGACTGCTATCACCTTTAGTGTACGGATCACTAAGAGGTCAGACCACTAAAAGGTCATCACGGAGAGGTACTGGAATGCACATACCGGACATCGCCCCGATCGGCGGCAGTCTCGGCTGGTCCTCCCTGGTGGCCGCGCTGCCGCTGGTGACCGTGTTCGTCACACTCGGTGTGCTGAAGTGGAAAGCCCACTGGGCGGGCCTCAGCGCTCTCGCGGTGGCAGCGGTCGTCGCTGTCGTGGCCTACGGGATGCCTGTCCAGTTGGCGGCGCTGTCGGCCACCCAGGGGTTCGCTTTCGGCGTCTTCCCCATCATGTGGATCGTGCTCAACGCGATCTGGCTCTACGAGCTCACCGTGCACAGCGGCAGGTTTGCTGACCTCCGTCGGGTGATCGACCGGGTCTCCGACGATCTGCGGGTCCAGGCGATCATCATCGCGTTCTGCTTCGGCGGCCTGCTGGAGGCGCTCGCCGGCTTCGGCGCGCCCGTCGCCATCACCGGCGTGATGCTGATGGCGGTCGGCTTCCGGCCCATGCGCGCGGCCGTGGTCGTCCTGATCTCCAACACCGCGCCGGTCGCATTCGGGGCCATCGCGACGCCGATCATCACCGCGGGCACACTGACCGGAATCCCGTACACCGAGATCGCCGCGGTGGTCGGGCATCAGACGCCGATCCTCGCAGCGGTGGTTCCGCTGATCCTGGTGCTCATCGTCGACGGCCGCCGCGGCGTCCGGCAGGTGTGGCCGTTCGCGCTGGCGGTGGGGCTGGCATTCGGCGCCGCCCAGTTCGTGGCCGCGAACTGGATCTCGGCCGAGTTGACCGACGTGATCGCCGCGCTGGTCGGTCTGGCAGTCGGCGTCGCGATGCTGCGGGTGTGGCAGCCGTCCGACACCGAGGGTGCGCGGATGCGGATGATGGAGGCCGGCGGCGAACCCGACGTGGACACCCGCGACGATCTGCCCGCCGGAGGCCTCGCGCTCGACAACCGCACCGACGTGCTGACCACGGCACGGGTCTTCATGGCGCTGATGCCCTACCTGCTCATCATCTGCGTGTTCTCGGTGGCCAAGTTGGTGCCTGCGGTCAAAGCGTGGCTGGCATCGACCGACGTCAAATTCGGCTGGCCCGGACTGGACGGGCAGATCGCGACCACGGCGGGCAAGGTGTCCACCTCGACGCAGTTCACGTTCGCGTGGCTCTCCTCACCGGGTTCGTTGCTGCTGCTCTGCGGCGTCGCCGTCGCCGTCGCCTACCGCGTGTCGGCCCGCGACGCCCTCGGCCTGTACGGCGCCACGGTGGCCAAACTGAAGTTCGCGATCCTCACCGTCGCCGCGGTGCTCGCGCTCGCCTACGTGATGAACCAGTCCGGCCAGACCATCACCATCGGAACCTGGATCGCCGGAGCCGGCACGGCGTTCGCCTTCCTGTCGCCGATACTGGGCTGGCTCGGAACAGCGGTGACGGGTTCGGACACCAGCGCCAATGCACTGTTCGCGACCTTGCAGCAGACGGCAGCCCACCACGCCGGCCTGGATCCGACACTCCTGGTGGCCGCCAACACCTCGGGCGGGGTGGTCGGCAAGATGATCAGCCCGCAGAACCTGACCATCGCCGCGACGGCGGTGGGATTACTCGGTCGCGAATCGGATATCTTCCGGAAGGTGATCTGGTGGAGCGTCGGGCTGCTGGCCGTGATGTGCCTGCTCGTCGGACTCCAGTCCACCGTGCTGGCGTGGATGCTGCCGTGACGGCCCGGCCGAAGGTGGCGCTGTTCGCCGCCTGCTACAACGACGTGATGTGGCCGGAGACTCCGAAAGCCGTTGTGCGCCTGCTGCGCCGGCTGGGTTGTGAGGTCGAGTTCCCCCGCGAGCAGACGTGCTGCGGGCAGATGTTCACCAACACCGGGTACGCCGACGAGGCCGTTCCGGCGGTCCGCGCATTCACCGCCGCATTCGCCGGCTACGACGCCGTCGTCGCACCGTCGGGGTCCTGTGTCGGATCGGTGCGTCACCAGCATCGCGATATCGCCGCCCGGTCCGGGGACGGCGACCTGTCGGCGCGCGTCGCGACCGTGGCGCCGCGCGTCTACGAGCTCTCCGAATTCCTCGTAGACGTCCTCGGCGTCACCGACGTCGGCGCGTACTTCCCTCACCGCGTCACCTACCACCCCACCTGTCACTCCCTGAGGATGCTCGGTGTGGGCGACCGGCCCCGCCGGCTGTTGGAGGCCGTGCGCGGGATCGATCTCGTGGACCTCGAACGGGCCGACCAGTGCTGCGGATTCGGCGGCACCTTCGCGATGAAGAACGCGGACACCTCGGTGGCGATGGGTTCTGACAAGGCCAGGGCAGTCCGCGACACCGGCGCCGAAGTGCTTGTCGCCGGCGACAATTCGTGCCTGGCGCATATCGGCGGACTGCTGTCGCGTCAGCGCGCCGGTGTGCGCGTCATGCACCTCGCGGAGATCCTGGCCAGCAGTGAGGAGGACTCCTGATGAGCGGACACCCGCACGTCGGTGTCACGGGGGTACACCTCGGGCTTCCGTCCTTCCCGACCGCAGCCAAGTCGGCGTTGGAGAACTCGGTGTTGCGCCGCAACCTCACCCACGCCACCGGCACTATCCGCGCCAAGCGGGCCAACGTCGTCGGAGAGCTCGACAACTGGGAGGAGCTGCGGCTGGCGGCAGCCGCCATCAAGGACGCGGCGCTGCACCGGCTCGACGAGCACCTGGCGGCCTTCGAGGCCAACGCCACCGCGGCGGGAGCCACCGTGCACTGGGCGCGCGACGCTGCCGAGGCCAACCAGATCGTCATCGAGCTGGTGCGGGCGCAGGGCGCCTCCGAGGTCGTCAAGGTCAAGTCGATGGCCACCCAGGAGATCGAGCTGAACGAGGCGTTGGCCGAGGCGGGAATCGATGCGTGGGAAACCGATCTCGCTGAGCTGATCGTTCAGCTCGGCGACGACTGGCCGAGCCACATCCTGGTCCCGGCCATCCACCGCAACCGCGCCGAGGTGCGCGAGATCTTCCTGCGGGAGATGGGCCGGGTCGGCCGGCCCGCGCCCGACGATCTCACCGATGAACCGCGCCGCCTCGCCGAAGCGGCCCGGCTGCACCTGCGGGAGAAATTCCTCCGGGCGAAGGTCGCCGTCTCCGGCGCCAACTTCGCGATCGCCGACACCGGCAGCCTGGTCGTGGTGGAGTCGGAGGGCAACGGCAGGATGTGCCTGACCCTGCCCGAGACGCTGATCTCCGTGGTGGGCATCGAGAAGGTCCTGCCGTCGTGGCGCGATCTCGAAGTGATGCTGCAGGTCTTGCCGCGCAGCAGCACCGGGGAACGGGAGAACCCCTACACCTCGATCTGGACCGGGCCGGCGCAGGGCGACGGCCCGCGCGAGGTGCACATCGTGCTGCTGGACAACGGACGCACGGGGGTGCTCGCCGATGTGGACGGCCGCGACGCGCTGCGGTGCATCCGCTGCTCGGCGTGCCTGAACGTGTGCCCGGTCTATGAACGCGCCGGCGGGCACTCGTACGGGTCGGTCTATCCCGGGCCGATCGGTGCCGTGCTGACGCCGCAACTGCGGGGCACCGCGAGCGCAATCGACAAATCGCTGCCGTATGCGTCCAGTCTGTGCGGAGCGTGTTTCGACGTGTGTCCTGTCCGCATCGACATCCCGTCGATGCTGGTGCACATGCGGACCCGCGTGGTCGACGAACACCGCGGGGGAGTGCCGTCGGGCGAGCAGGTCGCGATGACGGCGGCGAGCTGGCTGCTCGGCGACCATCGCCGCCTGGAGGCTCTCGAGAAGGTGGCCGCCGCGGGCGGTAAGACATTGCGTAGCAAGCTGTTCGGCGGCAAGCAGCGGCTGCGCTCCCTGCCGTGGCCTGCCAGCGCCTGGTCGGGGGCGCGCGACGCGCCGGTGCCGCCGACCGAGTCGTTCCGGGCGTGGTGGGACAGAACAGGAGGCGGTCATGAGTGAGGCACGCGAGGCGATCTTGGCCCGTGTCCGTACGGCGCTGTCCGACCGGCCGGCGCCGGCCGACATTCCGTGGCGCTACGGTGCCGACGTCGGCACGGGTGATCTCGGCCTCGTCGAGCGGTTCGTCGAGCGTGTCGCGGATTACCGTGCCCGCGTCGATCGCGTCGCCGAAGCCGATGCGGATCGAGCGGTCGGCGCCGCGCTGGCCGATGCGCGCACCGTGATCGGAGATCCGGCCGTCCAGGCCCGGTGGCCGGGCGCTGCGCCGTGGGTGTCCGACACGGGCCTGAGTGCAGACGCACTCGATGCCGTCGACGCCGTGGTCACCACCGCGACGGTGGCGATCGCGAACACCGGCACACTGGTCCTGGACCACGGCCCGGGCCAGGGCAGGCGGGCGCTGAGCCTGGTGCCCGACGTGCACGTGTGCGTGGTGCACGTCTCACAGATCGTCGACGACGTGCCCAATGCCGTTGCGCGGCTGGTCGATTCGGGTTCCCACACTCGACCGTTGACGTGGATCAGCGGACCGAGCGCCACCAGCGACATCGAGCTGGACCGGGTCGAGGGCGTGCACGGCCCGCGGACGCTGCACGTGATCGTCCTGGGCTAGAGCTTGCTCGCCGCGTCCTCGTCGAGCAGCCACACCGTGGCCTCGCGGCCCACAGCGCCGGCCGCGGGCAGATCGACCGGGGCCGCCCCGCCGAGCGCAGCGGCGACCGCGTCGGCCTTGCCGTCGCCGGACACCACCAGCCACACCTCACGCGACCGCCGAATTGCCGGGAGGGTCAACGTGATCCGGCGCGGCGGCGGCTTGGGGGAGTCGGTCACCCCGACCACCATGCGCTCGGTCTCCCGCACGGCGTCGGTGTCCGGGAACAGGGAATTGACGTGGCCTTCAGGTCCCATGCCCAGCAGGTGCACGTCGAATTCGCGCTCGGGATCGACGAACGTCTCGTTCAGCAGTTGCTCATAGCCCGCCGCCGCCGCGTCGAGGTCGTCGCCGAACTCGCCGTCGCTGGCCGCCATCGCGTGCACGTTGACCGAAGGGATGTCGATGACATCCAACAGTGCCTCGCGGGCCTGCTTGTCGTTGCGCTCGTCGTCGTCGTGGGTGACGAACCGTTCGTCGCCCCAGTAGACGTGCACCTTCGACCAGTCGATCTCTCGGCTGCGCTCCTTGACCCGCTCGAGCATCCCGATGCCGGTGCCGCCGCCGGTCAGGACCACGCTGGCCTGCCCGCGAGCCGAGATGGCCGCGGTGATCGCGTCCACCAGACGGTCCCCGGCGGCCGTCACCAGAGCGTCTTTGTCTCCGAAGCGCTCGACGATCGCGTTCACACGTACTGCACTTTCTCGATGCCCTGGAGGGCCTCGTGGTAGATCTCATCGGCATCGAGGCGCCGCATGTCTTCGGCGAGGCATTCGCGGGTTTCCCTGCGCGCCAACGGAACCAGAGCCTCGGGCGCAGAGGTGCGGGTGAGCCTGGCGGTGACGCCCTCCTGGGGGCGGCTCAGCGTGATCGTCTCGCTGTCGCGGACCAGCTCCACCTTCAGGTCACCCACGGCGCGGCGGACCGGCCCGTCGATGCGGTAGGCCAACCACCCGGCCAGCACGTCGAGCGCCGGCTCGGTGGCCAGTCCCGACACCAGCGCCGAGGTGATCGGCTCGTGCGGGGGCAGATCGACCGCCGCCGTCAACAGTGCCCGCCAGTACGTGATGCGGCTCCACGCCAGGTCGGTGTCGCCCGGGGTGTACCCCTTGAGCCGGCCCTTGATCGAGGCCAGCGGGTCGGTGTCGTTGGTGGCATCGGTGATACGCCGGAGCGCGATCTTGCCCAGCGGATCCTCGGCGGGCACGTCGGGGGCCACATCGGGCCACCAGGTCACCACGGGCGTATCCGGCAGCAGAAACGGCATCACGACGCTGCTGGCGTGATTGGCCAGCGGCCCGGAGAGCCGTAGGCACACCACCTCGTTCGCGCCGGCGTCGCGCCCCACGCGTAGCTGCGCGTCGAGGCGGGCCTTGTCGGCGAGGCGGTCACCGGGAGCCACGACCACGACGCGGCAGGGATGTTCGCGGCTCGCTGCGTTGGCCGCCTCGATCGAGTCCTCGAGTAGTGCCTCGGTGGTGGGAGCGATGACGAGGGTCAGCACCCGGCCCAGCGTTATCGCACCGCCCTCTTCGCGCAGCGCGATGATCTTCTTGTTGATGACGTCGGTGGTGGTGTCCGGAAGGTCGAGAATCATGGCCGCCTCCATTCCCGGCCGGAGCGCCGCAACATCTCGAAGGCCGAATCAGGGCCCCACCCGCCCGATTCGTAGGGGTCCGGTTTGCCGTGGGAGGCCCAGTAATCCAGCGCGGGATCGAGGATGCGCCAAGCCAATTCGACCTCCTGGTTGACCGGGAACAGCGACGGCTCGCCGAGTAGGACGTCGAGGATCAGCCGCTCGTAGGCCTCCGGTGATTCCTCGGCGAACGCCGACCCGTAGGAGAAGTCCATGCTGACGTCGCGGACTTCCATCATGTTGCCCGGCACTTTGGACCCGAAGCGCAGCGTGATGCCCTCGTCCGGCTGGACCCGGATCACCAGGGCGTTCTGCCCCAGCTCCTCGGTCATGGTGGCGTCGAACGGCAGGTGCGGGGCCCGCTTGAAGATCAGCGCGATCTCGGTGACCCTGCGGCCCAACCGTTTTCCGGTCCGCAGGTAGAAGGGGACACCGGCCCAGCGGCGGGTGTCGACGTCGACGGTGATCGCGGCGAACGTCTCGGTGGTCGAGGTCGTGGAGAACCCCTCTTCTTCCAGCAGCCCGACCACCCGCTCGCCGCCCTGCCAGCCCGCGGTGTACTGACCCCGCGAGGTGGTCTCGTCGAGGGGCTCGGCCAGCTTGCTCGCCGAGAGCACCTTGATCTTCTCCGCCTGCAGCTCGTCGGGGGAGAAGCTGACGGGTTCCTCCATGGCCGTCAGCGCGAGCAGCTGCAGTAGATGGTTCTGGATCACGTCACGCGCAGCCCCGACGCCGTCGTAGTAACCGCCGCGCCCGCCCAGGCCGATGTCCTCGGCCATCGTGATCTGCACGCTGTCCACGTAATGGGAGTTCCACACCGGTTCGAACAGCTCGTTCGCGAACCGCAGTGCCAGGATGTTCTGCACCGTCTCCTTGCCGAGGTAGTGGTCGATGCGGAACACCGACGACTCCGGGAAGACGTTGTTGACGATCGAGTTGAGCTCTTCGGCGCTCTTGAGGTCGTGCCCGAATGGCTTCTCGATGACGACGCGGCTCCAGCTGCCCTCCGGCTTCTTGGCCAGACCGGTGCGGGAGAGCTGTTCGAGCACCTGAGGAAACGCCTTCGGCGGAATCGACAGGTAGAAAGCGTGATTGCCGCCGGTTCCGCGCTCGGCATCGAGCTTGCCCAGCGTCTCGGCGAGGCTCTCGAAGGCTTTCTCGTCGTCGAAGGTGCCCTGTACGAAGCGAACTCCCTCGGCAAGGCGATCCCAGACCTCCTGGCGGAACGGCGTGCGGGCGTGCTGCTTGACCGCGTCGAGGACGACCTCACTGAAGTCCTGGTCGGCCCAGTCCCGCCGCGCGAAGCCGACCAGGGCGAACGACGGCGGCAGCAGCCCCCGGTTCGCCAGGTCGTAGATCGCGGGCATCAGCTTCTTGCGGGCGAGGTCCCCGGTGACACCGAAGATCACGACGCAGCACGGGCCCGCGATGCGGGGCATGCGCTTGTCGCGCTTGTCCCGCAGCGGGTTCTGCCAGTCGGCCACGGCTGGGGTCACTTCTTCTCGTCGAGCTGGCCCTGCGTGGCTTCGAGCAATTCCTGCCACGACTTCTCGAACTTCTCGACGCCTTCCTCCTCGAGCGCGATGAACACGTCGGTCAGATCGATGCCGAGAGCGGAGAGTCGATCGAAGATCTCCTGCGATTCCGCGCCCTTGCCGGTGACCGTGTCGCCGGTGACCACGCCGTGGTCGGCGACAGCGTCCATCGTCTTCTCCGGCATCGTGTTCACGGTGTTCGGGGCGACGAGCTCGGTGACGTAGAGCGTGTCGGAGTAGTCGGGGTTCTTCACGCCCGTCGACGCCCACAGCGGCCGCTGCACCCGTGCGCCGTCGTTCTTCAGCTTCTCGAAGCGCTCCCCGCCCAGGAACACCTCTTCATAGGCGGCGTACGCCAGTCGTGCGTTGGCGACACCGGCCTTGCCGCGCAGCGCCAGTGCCTCATCGGAGCCGATGTTCTCGAGGCGCTTGTCGATCTCGCTGTCGACGCGGGAGACGAAGAACGATGCGACCGAATGGATTCGGGACAGGTCGTGGCCGGCTTCCTTGGCCTTCTCCAGGCCCTTGAGGTAGGCGTCCATCACCAGGTGGTAGCGCTCGACGGAGAAGATCAGCGTCACGTTCACCGAGATACCTTCGGCGAGAACCGAAGCGATGGCCGGGACGCCGGCCTCGGTGGCGGGGATCTTGATCAGCAGGTTGGGCCGGTCGACGATCTTCCACAGCTCGATCGCCTGCAGGATCGTCTTGTCCGTGTCGTGGGCCAGCCGCGGGTCCACCTCGATCGACACGCGGCCGTCGACGCCGTCGGACTGTTCGTAGACCTTGGCGAACACATCGCAGGCATTGCGGACGTCGTCGGTGGTGACGGTCCGGATGGTGGCGTCGACGTCGGCGCCGCGCTCGGCGAGTTCGGCGATCTGGTCGTCGTACGCGTCACCTTTGGACAGGGCCGCCTGGAAGATCGACGGGTTGGTGGTCACCCCCACCACGGACTTCGTGTCGATGAGCGACTGCAGGTTGCCGGTCTGCAGCCGTTCGCGGGAGAGGTCGTCGAGCCATACGGAAACACCCGCGGCGGACAGATCCGCCAGGTTCTGGTTCTGGGTCATGTCAATTCCTTCGCTGACTAGTTCGCAATGCTGCGTTCCGCGGCGGCGACCACTGCCTCTGGAGTGAACCCGAATTCGCGGAACAAGGTCTTGTCGTCGGCCGATTCGCCGAAGTGCTCGATCGAGATGATCTCGCCGGTGTCGCCGACGATCTTGTACCAACTCTGTGCGACCGCGGCCTCGATGGCGACGCGCGCCGACACCTGAGGCGGCAACACGCTGTCGCGGTACTCCTTGGGCTGGGACTCGAACCATTCCAGGCACGGCATCGACACCACGTAGGCGTTGATGTTCTTGTCGCGCAACGTCTTCTGCGCCTCAACGGCGATCTGCAGTTCGGAGCCCGTCGCGATCAGCATGACGTCGGCGTCGTCGGCGGGGGAGCCGCCGCCGAGCACGTACCCGCCCTTGGCGACGCCCTCGGAGTCCGTGCCCTCCAGCACGGGGATGCCCTGGCGGCTCAGAATGAAACCGACCGGGCCGCTGCCGTTACCGCGCGCGAGGATGCTGCGCCACGCGTACGCCGTCTCGTTCGGATCACCCGGCCGCACCACCGACAGGTTCGGAATGGCCCGCAACGCAGCCAGATGTTCGATCGGCTGGTGGGTGGGTCCGTCCTCGCCCAGTCCGATCGAATCGTGCGTCCAGATGTAGATGGTGTCGATGTCCATCAGCGAGGCCAACCGCACCGCCGGGCGCATGTAATCCGAGAACTGCAGGAACGTCCCGCCGAATGCCCGAGTCGGGCCGTGCAGCACGATGCCCGACAGGATCGAGCCCATCGCGTGCTCCCGGATGCCGAAGTGCAGCACCCGGCCGTACCAGTCGGCCTCGAAGTCAGACGTCGAGATCGACGGCGGGCCGAACGACTTCACGCCCTTGATCGTCGTGTTGTTGCTGCCCGCCAGATCGGCCGAGCCACCCCACAGTTCGGGCAGCTTCGGCGCGACGTCGTTGAGCACCTGGCCGAACGCGGCGCGGGTCGCGACCGCCTTCGAGCCGGGCTCCCAGTACGTGATGTCCGAGTCCCAGCCCTCGGGCAGTTCCTCGGCGGTCAGGCGGTCCAGCAGCTTCTTGCGCTCGGGCTCACGCTCCGCCCAGGCGTCGAAGCCCGGCTGCCACTTCTCGTGCGCCTCCCGGCCCCGCTCGACCAGCTTGCGGGTGTGCTCGAACACCTCGTCGCTGACCTCGAACGTCTTGTCCGGGTCGAAACCCAGGACCTTCTTGGTGGCGGCCACCTCGTCGTCCCCGAGTGCCGAGCCGTGCACGCCGCCGGTGTTCATCTTGTTCGGCGCCGGATATCCGATGATCGTGCGCAGCGCGATGAACGACGGCTTGTCGGTCACCTTCTTGGCCTCGGCGATGGCCTGCTCGATACCGACGACATTCTCGCCGCCCTCGACCTCCTGCACGTGCCACCCGTAGGCGCGATACCGCGCGGCAACATCCTCGCTCAGCGCGATGTTGGTGTCGTGCTCGATGGAGATCTGGTTCTTGTCGTAGAACACGATCAGATTGCCCAGCTGCTGGGTGCCGGCCAACGACGACGCCTCGCTGGTCACGCCTTCTTCGATGTCGCCGTCGGAGGCGATCACGTAGATGAAGTGGTCGAACGGGCTCTCACCGGCCGGTGCGTCGGGGTCGAACAGGCCGCGCTCGTAGCGCGACGCCATCGCCATGCCGACCGCCGAGGCCAGGCCCTGCCCCAGCGGGCCGGTGGTGATCTCCACACCCTTGGTGTGGCGGAACTCGGGGTGTCCGGGTGTCTTCGACTTGAACGTCCGCAGCGCCTCGATGTCGGAGAGTTCTAGTCCGAATCCACCCAGGTAGAGCTGGATGTACAGCGTCAGGCTGGAGTGCCCGCAGGACAGCACGAACCGGTCGCGGCCCAACCAGTGCACGTCGCTGGGGTCGTGGCGCATCTGGCGCTGGAACAGCGTGTAGGCCAGCGGCGCCAGACTCATCGCCGTCCCGGGGTGACCGTTGCCCACCTTCTGGACGGCATCGGCAGCCAGCACGCGGACGGTGTCCACCGCGCGGGAGTCGAGCTCGGTCCAGTCGTCGGGATGGTTCGGTCGGGTCAGCGAAGAGATCTCTTCGAGCGTGGTCACGAGGCGCACTCCTTGGACTTGGTGGGGCGTGTCGATCCGCACCAACCACCCTAGTGCTCGCCGACGCGAAGACGCAGGGGTGATACCCGCCGTACCGGTAATCACCCGTAACCACCCCGCGAATTTCGGGGACGGCCCCCAGCGGTCTACCATCGCCTGTAGTAGACGTGGCACGAAGGAGTTGGTTGGGTGAGGATCCGCGAAGGCGACCTCGTCGGGGATTCGGCCGACGCCGCGCCACACGGGTTCCGCACCACGCTGCTCGGCTATCTGGGCCTGACCAAGCCGCGCGTCATCGAACTGCTGCTCGTCACCACGATCCCGGCGATGCTGCTGGCGCATCGCGGCAGCGTCGACCCGCTGCTGATCCTCAACACGATGTTCGGTGGCCTGCTGGCCGCCGCCGGCGCCAACACGCTGAACTGCGTCGCCGACGCCGACATCGACAAGGTGATGAAGCGCACCGAGCGGCGCGCGCTCGCCCGCGCGACCGTGCCCCGCAGTCACGCGCTGGTGTTCGGGCTGGCGCTCTCGGTCGGGTCGTTCTTCTGGCTGTGGTGGACCACCAACATGCTGTCCGCGCACCTGGCGGGCGCGACGATCGCGTTCTACGTGCTGGTGTACACGCTGCTGCTCAAGCGGCGGACCTCGCAGAACGTGGTGTGGGGCGGGGCCGCAGGCTGCATGCCGGTGATGATCGGCTGGTCCGCGGTGACCGGCACGATCTCCTGGCCGGCGATCGTGATGTTCCTGATCATCTTCTTCTGGACGCCGCCGCACACCTGGGCGCTGGCGATGCGCTACAAGGAGGACTACAAGGCGGCCGGCGTGCCGATGCTGCCCGTGGTCGCCACCGAGGTACAGGTCACCAAGCAGATTCTCGTCTACACCTGGCTGACCGTGATCGCCACGCTCGCCCTGGCGCTCGCCACCGGATGGCTGTACGCATCGGTCGCCATCCTCGCCGGCACCTGGTTCCTGGTCATGGCCCATCAGCTCTACGCCGGCGTGCGACGCGGTGAGCCGGTCAAGCCGCTGCGGCTGTTCCTGCAGTCGAACAACTACCTCGCGGTGGTGTTCTGCGCGCTGGCCGTCGACTCGGCGCTGAACCTGCCGACGCTGCTGCACCTCTGAGTCAGCCGGGCAGCAGCACCACCGAGCCCACGGTCTTACGGCCCTGCAGGTCGCGATGAGCCTGCTCGGCGTCCTGTAATGCATAGCGATTGCTCACGGTCACGCTCAGTGTGCCGTCGGCGATGGCGGTCAGCAGTTCGCCCGCGCGCCACGAGAACTCATCGGCCGTGCGGGTGTGGTGCGCGAGGTTGGGCCGCGTCAGGAAGACCGAGCCCGCGGCGTTGAGGCGCTGCGGATCGAACGGCGGCACCGGCCCGCTCGCCGCACCGAACAGTGCCAGGGTGCCGCGCACCGCGAGGCTGGCCAGGCTGGCCTCGAACGTCGAGGCGCCCACCCCGTCGTACACCGCCTCCACGCCGTTCCCGTCGGTGAGCTCGCGGATGCGCGCCCCGAAGGCGGCGGCGCCCCCGTCCTCCTGACTGGGGTAGTCCAGCACCTCGACCGCGCCGGCCTGCCGGGACAGCTCCGCCTTGTCCGGCGTGGACACGGTGGTGATCACCGACGTCGCCATGCTGGTGGCCCACTGCGTCAGGATCAGCCCGACGCCGCCCGCGCCGGCGTGCACCAGGACGGTGTCGCCCTGCTGGATCGGGTAGGTGGACTTGATCAGGTAGTGCGCCGTCATGCCCTTCAGTAGCGCGGATGCGGCCACGTCAGGTGCGACGCCCTCGGGCACGTAGGCGACGAAGTCGGCGGGGGCCAGGCAGTACTCGGCGTAGGCGCCGAGGGCCTGCGCGGTCACCACCCGGTCGCCGACGTTGAGCGCGGCGACGTCGTCGCCGACGGCCTCGATCGTGCCGCACACCTCGGTGCCGACGATGAACGGAAGCTCCCGCGGATACAGCCCGGAGCGGAAGTACGTGTCGATGAAGTTCACGCCGATCGCCTCGGCCTTGATCAGCACCTGATCGGGTCCCGGTGCAGGCTGGGGCTTCTCCACGTAGGACAGAACTTCCGGCCCGCCGGTCTCGGCGACTTCGATCGCGTACATAGGTGACATCATGCCCGTCATGAAGCTCGCCCGCCCCGAGGTGTTCCATCCGCGCATCGTGCTGGCGGGATGTCCTGCGCTACCGGAGGGCGACGGTGACGACGCCGGTCTGGTCGGCGCGCTGCGGACCCGCGGGTTGCACGCCCGGTGGTTGTCCTGGGACGACCCCGCGACGCTGGAGGCCGACGTCGTGATCCTGCGCGCGGCGTGGGATTACACCGAGCGGCTCACCGAGTTCCTGGCGTGGACGCGACGGGTGCCCCGGCTGCTCAACAGTCCCGACGTCGTCGCGTGGAACACCGACAAGCGCTATCTGGCGGACCTGGCCGCTGCGGGCGTGCCGACGGTGCGCAGTGCCTTCTTCGCGCCGGGGGAGACGGTGGCGATCCCAGCGGCAGAGGTCGCGGGGGAAGTTGTGGTCAAGCCGGCGGTCGGCGCCGGATCGGTGGGCGCGATGCGGTTCCGCGACCCGGACGCGGCGTACGCGCATGCTGTGGCCCTGCAGGCCGACGGACGGACGGCGCTGGTGCAGCCCTACGACGCGCGAGTCGCAGACGGGGAGACCGCGCTGGTGTTCCTACGCGGTGAGCCGTCCCACGCCTTCATCAAGGGGCCGATGCTGCCCGAGCCCGGGCGGGGGCCGACGCTCGACCCGTCCGGCACCTACGCCGAGGAGCGCCTGCAGCTCGCGGACCCCGACGACGAGTTGTGGGAGGTCGGCCACGCGGCGCTGGCCGCCGCAGCGGCTCATCTGGGCATCCGGGTCACCGACCTGCTGTACGCGCGCGTCGACGTGCTGGGCGGGCCCGACGCGCCTGCCCTGCTGGAGCTCGAGTTGGTCGAGCCGTCACTGGGATGGCGTCAGCTCGACGAGCCGGCCCGGGACCGGCAGCAGCGCAGATTCGCCCTGGCGGTCGAGTCAGCTCTGGACGAGCTCGGCCTGGGTCCCCTCGCGAAGGGCCCGTTCTCGCAGCGCCGCCCATAGCGCGGCCGTCGCCGCGGTGCACGCGGCTGCGCCGGCGACGTGGAACGCCACCAGGACCTCGGGAACCCCGGTGGCGAACTGCACGGCACCGAGCAGCCCCTGCGCGGCGACAAGTGCGACCAGCACCGCGAGACGACGCATCACGGGCCGGGTGGCGCGGGCGGCCACCAGGCCGAAACCCAGCCCCACCACCAGCGAGAGGTAGGCCACCAGCAGCGACGAGTGCAGATGGACCAGTGTGGTGATCTCGACCTGCAGCCGTGGCACCGGCCGGTCGATGCTCTTGTCGCCGGCGTGTGGCCCGGCGCCGGTCACCATCGTTCCGGTGATCAGCACCGCGGACAGCGTCATCCCGCACAGGCCGGTCAGCAGGCGCAGGGGCTTGGGCGCGCGCCGCACCAGCACGCCCGTGTCGGGCTGGCCGATCTTGACATACAGCAGCACGGCGAGCCACACCATCAGCATCGAGGCGAGCAGGTGTACGGCCACCGTCCACCACAGCAACCCGGTGAGCACGGTGATGCCGCCGATCACGGCCTGCAGCACCGTCGACGCCGGCATCAGCCACGCGTAGATCAGCACCTCGCGCCTGCGTCGCGCACGGACGACGACGATGACGGCCGCCGCTGCGGTCAGAACGACGAGGAACGTGATCAACCGGTTGCCGAACTCGACCGCCTGATGGATGACGGGCACCTCGGCATGCGGCACGGGGGTGAAGCTGCCGGGGAAGCACTGCGGCCAGGTCGGGCACCCCAGCCCGGAGGCGGTGACGCGGACGATCGCGCCGGTCACGGCGATGCCGCCCTGGGTGAGGATCACAGCCGCGGCGACGATGCGCTGAACACGCAGGCTCGGTTCGGGAAGGAGATCGACGAGCTGCACGAAGAGTCGTGGCACGAGTCGTCGGCTGGGCACGGTGTCGATGGTAGAGCCCGGCTAACTACGAGCCGTAGTAGGGGCGGTGAGCGGCACCAGCACGTCGTCGACGAGCGTGATCACGAGCTCGTCGTCGATGGGATCGCCGGTGATCAGCAGGTGGTGCCACAGCACGCTCTGACCGAGTTCGCGGATGACGCCGACGGGGATGTCGGCGCGCACGTCACCGCGCGCGATACCGCGCTGCAGCAGGGCGGTCACGTCGGCTTTACGGCTCCCGACGACGTCGGCGTAGAACGTCTCGGCCAGCTCGGGGTCGGCCGCCACCGCCATCACGATCGACCGCATCAACGGACCCTGCGAGCCGGCGAACAACTCGGCCCAGCCGCGCAGCACAGCCAGCATGTCGGTGCGGAAGCTACCCGTGTCCAGGGTGGGGATCGACGCGGCCGCGACCTCGATGAGGGTGTCGCGCAGCAGCGCGCGCCGATCACTCCATCGCCGGTAGAGCACCGGCTTGCTGGTGTGGGCGGCCGCGGCGACCGCCTCCATCGTGACGCCGTCAGGTCCGTGGGCGGCCAGTAACTCCATGACGGCCGATTTGATCGCTGTGTCCAGCTCAGCGCCGCGCCGACGTGTGGTGGGCATGATCACACTCGATTCCTTTGAGAAACGCTTGCGTATCTTAATCGCCGATCGTACCGTTCTGATTAAGAAACGTAAACGTATCTTGTGAGGACGGACATGTACCACCCGACACTTCCCGTGCTGTATCCACTACGGCCGATCGACACCGCATCGGTGCAGTTCACCGACTGCGCCCACGGCCGCCGCCGGGTCACGATCGACCACCGGCCCCTCGCCGGGGTGACGCCGGTCATGCTGCTCGACTGGTTCACCCACCTCGACGGCACCATGCGCTACGGCGGGCAGGTGGTGGACCGCTATCTGGCCTGGCACCCGACGGACCACATCCGTTGGGAGCTGTGGCGCGCAGCGCCCGGGGGTGGCGCCGGGGAAGGCGCCCGGTTCCACATCGTCGAGGCGTTCGGCGGGAATCCGAGGTTCCGCGTCGACGTCGTCGACCGGGTCGAGAAACTCGACGTCACCGGCATCCGGCTGGTGCAGCGGCTCGTCGGCGTGCCGATCTTCGCGCTCGAGCACACGTGGTCGGCGGGCGTCGAGGGCACGCACTACGTCTCCGTGATGGACATCGGTGCGCGCAGCGCGGCGATGGCGCCGGTCAACGCGCTGCTACGCCGACGGTTCCGGCCGGCGATGGTCGAGGCCTGGGTGCGGCACAACATCGAGGAGGTCGGGCAGCTGGAGTACCTGCTGCCGCAACTGGCGAACTCAGGTGAAGCGGAACCAGCGCAGCGCGCATAAGCCTGCGGCGGCACCCCAGATCGCCAACACCGCAAGGCCGAACCAGTCGACCGAGAGCGTCATCGCACGCGTCAGCGCCTCGGTCAGCGCGCCCGACGGCGTCAGCCTGGCGATCCACGCCACCGCGCGCGGCACGATGCCACCGTCGGTGCCGCCCTCGACCGTCAGCGCGCCCACCCCGGCGAACACGAACCACATCAGGTTCGCCACCGCGAGCACGATCTCGGCCCGCAGGGTCCCGCCGAGCAGAAGGCCCAGGGCGGCGAACACCGCGGTGCCTAGGGCGATGATGACCGCGCCCAGCGCGAGACCGGCCGGGGCGGGCCGCCAGCCCAGGCCGATGCCGATCGCGCCCAGCAGGATCGACTGCAGGAAGACCACCGTCACCACCGCCAGCGATTTGCCGGCGATGATGCCCCACACCGGCAGCGCCGTGGCGCCGAGGCGCTTGAGCGCACCGTAGCGCCGGTCGAAGGCGACCGCGATGGCCTGGCCGGTGAAGGCGGTCGAGATGACCGCCAGCGCCATGATCGCCGGGGTGAACGTCGCCGCGCGGTCCGGGCCGAACGAGCCCAGCGGCAGCAGGGTGAGCCCGATCAGCAGCGTGATCGGGATGAACATGGTGAGCAGCAGCTGCTCGCCGTTGCGGAGCAGTAGCCGCAGCTCCAGCCCGTACTGCGCGGCCAGCATCCGCGGCACCGGCGCGGGCCGCGGATCGGGGGAGAAGGTGCCCTCGGCGAAGCGGTTCGGTGTGTTCCCGGGTGTGTTCACTGCCGCAACTCCCGCCCCGTCACGTCGAGGAACACGTCCTCGAGACTGCGCTGCTCCACACGCATGTCGGTGGCGAGCACATCGAGGCGCGCGCACCACGCGGTGACGGTCGCCAGCACCTGCGGATCGATACGGCCTTCGATGAGGTACTCCCCGGGCGACGTCTCGGTCGCGCGGTAGCTCTCGGGCAGCGCCGCGATCAGCAGGGAGAGATCCAGCATGCGCGGTGCCCGGAACCGCAGCTGGTTCTCGGCGCCGCTGCGCATCAGCTCGGCCGGTGTACCGCCGGCCACGGCCTGACCCCGGTCGATGATCAGGATGTGATCGGCCAGTTCCTCTGCCTCGGTGAGTTGGTGGGTGGTCAGCACCACCGTCACGCCGTCGCGACGCAGGGCGTCGATCAGTTCCCACACCACCAGACGCGCATGCGCATCCATGCCCGCCGTCGGCTCGTCGAGGAACACCAGCTCGGGACGGCCGACCACCGCGCACGCCAGCGCGAGGCGCTGCTGCTGCCCGCCGGACAGTCGGCGGTAGGTGGTGCGCGCCGAATCGGTCAGCCCCAGGGTGTCCAGTAGCCATGCCGGGTCCAGCGGGTTGGCGGCATAGGAGGCGACGAGCCGGAGCATTTCGCCGGCACGCGCGGCGGGATAGGCACCGCCGCCCTGCAGCATCACCCCGGTCCGCGCCCGGACCTCGGCGTTGTCGGCCACCGGGTCGAGGCCGAGGATCTCGATGCTGCCGGCGTCGGGACGGACGAAGCCCTCGCACATCTCGACCGTCGTGGTCTTACCTGCGCCGTTGGGGCCGAGCAGCGCGAAGATCTCGGCGGCGCCCACTTCCAGGTCCAGCTCGGACACTGCCACCGTGGCGCCGTACCGCTTGGTCACGCCGCGTAACCGCACTGGCGCGGCGCCGGAACGGGAGGTCACGGAGATTCAGCGTAGGCGTCGGTTGCGGGGAGGGATTTGTCGGCCGCTCCTACCGGTTCGTCGAGGCGCCCCGTCGCGGCCTCCGGCACTGCCCGCCACGGCAGCCACCGGTAGGTCAACGCGATCAGCGCGAGCACGATCACGGTGCTGGCCAGTGTCGCCAGCACGATCTGGAACAGTGCGAAGCGATCGCCGTTGGCGGTGGGTCCGAAGATGCCCACGATCAGCGTGACGGCGATGACCGCGGCCCGAAAGCCCGGCCGGGTGGCCCAGGCGGCCAGCGGGATGATCGCCCACAGCAGGTACCACGGCTGTACCACCGGGAACAGCAGCACGGTGATGCCGAGTGCGACGCCGAGCCCGCCGACGGGGTGCAGCCGGTTGCGCAGCACGGCGAACAGCAGCCAGGTGACGAACATCGCGATCAGGGTCACGCCGATCGCGCGGGTCAGCGCGAGGACGGCGGTGGTGTGATCGCCGAGGCCGAGCAGGATGCCGACCTGTCCGGTGCCCAGCGCCAGCAGCGTCGGCGGCGACATCCAGCTGCGCACCACGTTGGCGGTACCGAGGGTGAACAGCCAGCCGAAGCCCAGACCGCTGGCCCAGCCGATCAACGCCATCACCGCCAGCGACACGACACCGAGCGCGGTGCCGGCCGTCAGGAACGCTGTGACCGTGCCACCCCACCGCGCGGCCAACGCCATCGCGACGAAGCCGAGTGCCAGCAGGCCGGGCAGCTTCACCTGCGAGGACATCGTGATCAATACTGTCCCGGCCAACAGCATGCCGGGGGCGTACCAGCGGTGCCGTTCGGCCGCGCCCACCGCCGCGCCTCTCGGAAAAGCGGAGATGCCGCGCAACGCGAATTCGGTGCCCGCCAGCATCAGGCCGAGCATCAGCGCCTCGTTGTGGATGCCGGCGATCAGGTGCATGAACAGCAGCGGGTTCGTCGCGCCCAGCCACAAGGCGCTGACCTCGGCCACTCCGCAGCGGCGGGCCAACCGCGGGGTCGCCCAGACGATCAGGCCGACGCCCAGCAGCACCATCGCACGGTGGAACAGCACCGCTTCGACGATGTTCTCGCCGGTGATCCGGGAGATGCCGCGGCCGATCCACAGGAACAGCGGACCGTACGGGGCGGGCGTCTCACGCCAGAGGCTCGGCACCGACAGCGTGAACACGTGATCGAGGCCCAGGCCGGGAGCCGGCCCCACCCGATAGGGGTCGCTGCCCTGCAGGGAGATCTCGCTCTGCGCGAGGTAGGAGTAGACGTCCTTGCTGTACATCGGCGGCGCGATCAGCAGCGGCAGCGCCCACAGGAGCAGCGTGCGGTCCACTTGGCTGCGCGTCATGCGCCGCTTGCCCAGCGCGAACCGCCCGAGCATGAGCCAGGCCAGCGTCATCATCACCGCGCCGGTGGTGGTCATGGTCAGCGAGACCGTCTGGATGCGCGACGGCAGGTTGAGCAGGCGCACGCCGAACGTGGGGTCCTGCACGACGGGTCGCGCGCCGGCGCCCAGTGCGCCGATCGCCATCAGCACGGTGCCGGTCGCGCCGAACAGCCGTGTGCGGTGCAGCGCGACGAGTTCGGCGGGGTCAAGGGGACTGCCGACGGTGCGCTCATCGCCGTGGAGACCGGCGATCGAGGTGCTGAGCGAGTGTCGGCGGGCTGCCACCCAGGCAGCGTAGCGGGCGGCTATTCCCGGATCGGTCGACCAGACCGTGTGAGAAGAATGACGAATCCGATAAGGGTGGCCTTGGTGGACCCGCCCCGGCAATTGCGTCACACTGGTGTTGTGAAAATCCGTCCGGAGGGCACCGTCGTGCCGACTGAGAAGGCGGCGGCCGTGCCGTCGTCATCGGTCGCCGACGGCGACACCAGGACGGCGATCGTGCGCCTGCTGCTGGAGTCGGGTACGACGACGGCGAGCAGCATCGGCGAGCGGTTGGGCCTGTCGGCGGCCGGGGTGCGCCGTCACTTGGACGCACTGATCGAGGCGGGCGACGCGCAGGCCAAGTCTGCCGCCGCCTGGCAGCAGGAGGGCCGCGGCCGGCCGGCCAAGCGCTATCAGTTGACCGCAGCCGGGCGCGCCAAGTTGGAGCACACCTACGACGATCTGGCGTCGGCGGCCATGCGGGCGTTGCGCGAGATCGGCGGGGACGACGCTGTGCACACGTTCGCCCGCCGGCGCATCGACACCATCCTGGCCGGCGTCGCACCCGCGACGACCGATGACGCCGATGACGTCGAGGCCGCGGCGGAACGCGTCGCCGACGCCCTGAGTCGGGCCGGCTACGCCACCACGACCACGCAGGTGCGCGGTCCGCTGGGCGGGGTGCAGATCTGTCAGCACCACTGTCCGGTGTCCCACGTCGCCGAGGAATTCCCCGAACTCTGCGAGGCCGAACAAGAAGCGATGGCCGAGGTGCTGGGCACGCACGTCCAGCGTCTCGCCACCATCGTCAACGGGGATTGTGCCTGCACCACCCACGTTCCGGCGCACAGCCCGCGCCGGGACCCGTCAGCAAGCAAAAGGAGTGTGTCGCAATGACACTCACACCGGAGGTCAAGCCAGAAGCGCTGACCCAGGAGGAGACCATCGCCTCGCTGGGCAAGTACGGCTACGGCTGGTCCGACTCCGACGTCGCGGGCGCCAGCGCCCAGCGCGGGCTCTCGGAGGCGGTGGTGCGCGACATCTCTGCGAAGAAGAGTGAGCCGGAGTGGATGCTCGACGTCCGCCTCAAGGCGTTGCGCACCTTTGACAAGAAGCCGATGCCGAACTGGGGGTCCAACCTCGAGGGCATCGACTTCGACAACATCAAGTACTTCGTGCGCTCCAGCGAGAAGCAGGCCGCCACGTGGGACGACCTGCCGGCCGACATCAAGAACACCTACGACAAGCTCGGCATCCCCGAGGCCGAGAAGCAGCGCCTGGTCTCCGGTGTGGCCGCGCAGTACGAGTCCGAGGTCGTCTACCACTCGATCCGCGAGGATCTCGAGGCCCAGGGCGTCATCTTCCTCGACACCGATTCCGGTCTGCGTGAGCATCCCGAGCTGTTCCGGGAGTACTTCGGCACCGTGATCCCGGCCGGGGACAACAAGTTCTCCGCGCTCAACACCGCGGTGTGGTCCGGCGGGTCGTTCATCTACGTCCCCAAGGGCGTGCACGTCGACATCCCGCTGCAGGCCTACTTCCGCATCAACACCGAGAACATGGGTCAGTTCGAGCGCACGTTGATCATCGTCGACGAGGACGCCTACGTGCACTACGTCGAAGGCTGCACGGCGCCGATCTACAAGAGCGATTCGCTGCACAGCGCGGTCGTCGAGATCATCGTCAAGCCCGGCGGTCGCTGCCGGTACACGACGATCCAGAACTGGTCGAACAACGTCTTCAACCTGGTGACCAAGCGGGCGCGCGCCGAGGCCGGCGCCACGATGGAGTGGGTCGACGGCAACATCGGCTCCAAGGTCACGATGAAGTACCCCGCGGTGTGGATGACCGGTGAGCACGCGAAGGGCGAGGTGCTCTCGGTCGCGTTCGCCGGTGAGGGCCAGCATCAGGACACCGGCGCGAAGATGCTGCACCTGGCGCCCAACACGTCGTCCAACATCGTGTCGAAGTCCGTCGCCCGCGGCGGCGGCCGCGCGTCCTACCGCGGCCTGGTGCAGGTCAACAAGGGTGCCCACGGATCGCGTTCGAGCGTGAAATGCGATGCGCTGCTGGTGGATACGATCAGTCGCTCTGACACCTACCCGTACGTCGACATCCGCGAGGACGACGTCACGATGGGCCACGAGGCGACGGTCTCGAAGGTCAGCGAAGACCAGATGTTCTACCTGATGAGCCGCGGTCTGACCGAGGACGAGGCGATGGCGATGGTGGTGCGCGGCTTCGTCGAGCCGATCGCCAAGGAGCTCCCGATGGAGTACGCGCTGGAGCTCAACCGGCTGATCGAGCTGCAGATGGAAGGCGCGGTCGGCTAGTGGCGAACACCAATCTGACGGCGGCCCTCGAGGGCGCCACCAAGGGCGAGCTGTTCACCTCCTTCGACGTCGACGCATTCGAGGTGCCCGGCGGTCGCGACGAGATCTGGCGTTTCACCCCGCTGAAGCGGTTGCGCGGCCTGCACGACGGGTCGGCCGCCGCCACGGCAGAGGCCACCGTCGAGGTGACCGGTTCCGATGACGTGCGCGTCGAGCGGATCCCCCGCACCGACGATCGGCTCGGACAAGCCGGCGTGCCTGCCGACCGGGTTGCAGCGCAAGCGTATTCGTCGTTCGAGACGGCGACGCTGATCGAGGTGCCCGCCCAGGCCGTGGTCGCCGATCCGATCGAGGTGGTCATCACCGGACCCGGCGAGGGTGCGACCGCCTACGGCCACCTCCAGATCCGCCTTGGCGAACTGGCCGAAGCGGTCGTGGTGCTCGACCACCGCGGCAGCGGAACCTACGCCGACAACATCGAATTCGTCGTCGGAAACGGCGCGACACTGCGGGTGGTCTCCATCGCGGATTGGGCCGACGACGCAGTGCACGTGAGCACGCATCACGCGACACTGGGCCGCGACGCCGTGCTTCGGCACGCGGCGGTCACCCTGGGTGGCGACGTGGTGCGGTTGACGGGCCGCGTGCGCTACACCGCGCCCGGCGGCGACGCCGAATTGCTCGGCCTGTACTTCGCCGACGACGGCCAGCACTTCGAGTCCCGGCTGCTCGTCGACCATGCGCAGCCCAACTGCCGCTCCAACGTGACGTACAAGGGTGCGCTGCAGGGTGATCCGGAGTCGAAGCGACCCGACACCCACACGGTGTGGGTGGGCGACGTGCTGATCCGCGCCGAAGCCACCGGCACCGACACCTTTGAGCTGAACCGCAATCTGGTGCTCACTGACGGCGCACGCGCCGACTCGGTGCCCAACCTCGAGATCGAGACCGGCGAGATCGTCGGCGCCGGCCACGCCAGCGCCACTGGCCGTTTCGACGACGAGCAACTGTTCTACCTGCGTGCCCGCGGCATTCCCGAAGAGCAGGCCCGCCGCCTGGTGGTCCGCGGCTTCTTCCACGAGATCATCGCCAAGATCTCCGTCCCGGCCGTGCGGGACCGCCTGACCGATGCCATCGAACGCGAACTCGCGATTACCGAGAAGAGTTGACCATGACCACACTGGACATCAAAGATCTGCACGTCTCGGTGAACACCCCCGAGGGCGAAGAGATCCCGATCCTCAAGGGTGTCGACCTGACCGTGAAGTCGGGGGAGACGCATGCGGTGATGGGCCCCAACGGGTCCGGTAAGTCGACGCTGTCGTACGCGATCGCCGGGCACCCGAAGTACGCCGTGACCGGCGGCTCGATCACCCTCGACGGCGAGGACGTGCTCGAGATGAGCGTCGACGAGCGCGCTCGCGCCGGCCTGTTCCTGGCCATGCAGTACCCGGTCGAGGTGCCGGGGGTGTCGATGTCGAACTTCCTGCGCACCGCCGCGACCGCGGTGCGGGGTGAGGCGCCGAAGCTGCGGCACTGGGTCAAAGAGGTCAAGGGCGCGATGACCGATCTCGACATCGATCCGTCCTTCGGCGAACGCAGCGTCAACGAGGGCTTCTCCGGCGGCGAGAAGAAGCGCCACGAGATCCTGCAGCTCGGGCTGCTCAAGCCCAAGATCGCGATCCTCGACGAGACCGATTCGGGCCTCGACGTCGACGCGCTGCGCGTAGTCAGCGAGGGCGTCAACCGCTACGCCGAGGCCGAGAACGGCGGCGTGCTGCTGATCACGCACTACACCCGCATCCTGCGCTACATCCAGCCGCAGTTCGTCCACGTGTTCGTCGGCGGCCGAATCGTCGAATCGGGCGGGCCCGAGCTCGCCGACGAACTGGAAGCGAACGGCTACGAGCGCTTCACGCAGGCCGCCGCGGGGGCGTGACCGTGACGGCTGCGCGAGTGCTCGATGCGGCCGAACTGGCCAGAGTCCGGGCTGATTTCCCGATCCTGTCGCGGGTCATGCGCGGCGGGAACCAGCTGGCGTACCTGGACTCCGGCGCGACGTCGCAGAAGCCGTTGTGCGTGCTCGACGCCGAGCGGGAGTTCTTACTCACCTCCAACGGTGCGGTGCACCGAGGCGCCCACCAGCTGATGGAGGAGGCGACCGACGCCTACGAACAGGGCCGCGAGGACATCGCGGCGTTCGTCGGCGCCGACACCGACGAGCTGGTGTTCACCAAGAACGCCACCGAAGCCATCAACGTGGTGGCCTATGCGTTGGGGGACAGGCGGTTCGACCGGGTCGTCGGCCCGGGAGACGTCATCGTCACCACCGAGCTCGAGCATCACGCGAACCTGGTGCCCTGGCAGGAGTTGGCGCAGCGCACCGGAGCGACGCTGCGCTGGTACGGGATCACCGAAGACGGCCGCATCGACCTGGATTCGCTGCAGCTCGATGAGCGCGTGAAAATCATTGTCTTCAGCCATCATTCGAATGTCACCGGGGCCGTCGCGCCGGTCGAGGAGCTGGTGGCCCGGGCGCGTGCGGTGGGCGCACTGGTGCTGCTGGACGCCTGCCAGTCGGTACCGCACCAGCCCGTCGATCTGCACGCCCTCGACGTCGATTTCGCGGCGTTCTCCGGGCACAAGATGCTCGGACCCACCGGCATCGGCGTGCTCTACGGCAAGCGTGCCCTGCTCGACGCGATGCCTCCGGTGCTGACCGGCGGCTCGATGATCGAGACGGTCACGATGGAGGCCACCACGTTCGCGCCCGCACCGCAGCGCTTCGAGGCGGGCACCCCGATGACCTCGCAGGTCGTCGGATTGGCCGCCGCTGCACGCTATCTCGACGGGCTGGGCATGCCGGCCGTCGAGGACCACGAACGCGAGCTGGTCGCGGCTGCCTTGGCCGGGCTCTCGGAAATCGACGGCGTCCGGGTGATCGGCCCGACCACGATGGCCGACCGCGGCTCGCCGGTGTCGTTCGTGGTCGACGGCGTGCACGCCCACGATGTGGGCCAGGTGCTCGACGACGACGGGGTGGCCGTGCGGGTGGGACATCACTGCGCGTGGCCGCTGCACCGTCGGTTCGGCATCGCCGCGACGGCCCGCGCCTCGTTCGCCGTCTACAACACCGCCGAGGAAGTGGACCGGTTGGTGGCGGGCGTGCGCCGCGCCGTGGAGTTCTTCGATCCGGCGGGCAGGAGCGAAGCGACCGGGGCTCGTTCATGAGACTCGAGCAGATCTACCAGGAAGTGATCCTGGACCACTACAAGCACCCGCACCACCGCGGCCTGCGAGAGCCGTTCGCGGCGCAGGTGCATCACGTCAATCCGACGTGTGGCGACGAGGTGACGTTGCGCGTCGCCCTGTCCGACGACGGGGAGACGGTCACCGACATCTCCTACGACGGGCAAGGCTGCTCGATCAGTCAGGCCTCGACCTCGGTGTTGACCGATCAGGTGATCGGCCAGACTGTCGGGGACGCGCTCAAGACGGTGGCGGCCTTCTCGGAGATGGTGTCGTCGCGGGGCACGATCGACGGGGACGAGGACGTGCTGGGCGACGGCGTCGCATTCGCCGGTGTCGCCAAGTATCCGGCGCGAGTGAAATGCGCGCTGCTGGGGTGGACCGCTTTCAAAGCAGCGCTGGCGCAGGCGCATGGACCCGATGAGACTTTTGCGGAGGAGAACCGATGAGTGACGCACCGACCGAAGAACAGCTCGCCGACATCGAAGAGGCGATGCGTGACGTCGTCGACCCCGAACTCGGCATCAACGTCGTGGACCTCGGTTTGGTTTACGGCGTCAACGTGGAGAAGGGCGAGCAGGGCGATGTCGCGCTGATCGACATGACCCTGACCTCGGCGGCCTGCCCGCTGACCGACGTGATCGAAGACCAGTCCCGCACGGCTCTCGTCGGCGCCGGCCTGGTCAACGAGTTGCGCATCAACTGGGTGTGGAACCCGCCGTGGGGCCCGGACAAGATCACCGAGGACGGCCGCGAGCAACTGCGCGCCCTGGGCTTCACCGTCTGATCAGTCGAGCTGGCGGGCCAGGTCGACCAGGTCGGCGGCGACGACGGTCGGAATCGGCAGCGTCGGAATCACAGCATTGCCGGGCCGGGCCACGAACGCCCCGGACATCCCGGCGCTCTGTGCGCCGATCGTGTCCCAGACGTGCGCGGCCACCATCATGCATTCAGTGGGTGTAACGCCGAGGTCTGCGGCCACGTGCTCGTACAGGCGGGTGGCCGGTTTGAACATGCGGTAGGTGTCGACACTGAACTGCCGCTCGATGAAGTCACCCAGGCCGGCCCGCTCCAGCGGACTCGGCGCACGGGTGACCGGCGGTGAATTCGTCAACGTCACCAGCCGGTAGCCGCGGTCGCGTAGCTCGGCGAGACCGTCGGCGACATCGTCGTGCGCAGGCATCGAGCGCAGGGCCTCACCGACCCGCTGCCAGTCGTCGTCGGTGATGGACACTCCGTGGACGCCGCCGACCATCTGCAGGACCCCGCGGGCGAGGGTGAAGAAGTCGGTGTAGCTCCCGGCGAGGCTGGACGTCATCGAGTACAGGACCAACTGCGCGAACCACTCACGCAGCACCCGCCGGTCACCGAACAGGTCCTCGAACGTGGGCGCCAGCGCCTCGATGTCGAGCAGCGTCTCGTTGACGTCGAAGATCAGTACACGGGGACTGGGCATGGGTCTCATCATCCGCCATGCCCTCCTGATCTTGCCGTCGTCGATGCGGCTACGGCGCCACTGGGCCATGGCACCGTCCCGACCATGCATATTCGCGGATCTCAGAAGATCGAGCGAATGTTCACAGCTACGCCACATATGCATTACCGGGGATCTTCCGGAGCATTCGGAATGTGACGATTCTGGGCGTCATTCGAAATTGTCGAGAAAGCGTGCAACTCCCGTACGCGTTATGTATAACGTTTGCTGAGCACCGGGGATTCACTCACTAGCACGCTCTGAACTGCACTTAGTTACAGCTCTGTGGTTCGCTGGTTATTGCTCTCCTTTGGTTTCGCTTTGCTTCGCCTTTCGTTAACTGTCTCGGCAAGAGAAATGAGTTCGGTGATGCAATCAACGCAACGCACGGGAACGCCGGCCCTCAACGGCAAACACTTTCTCGCCGGCGGCATCGTCGCTGCCGGGCTGATGGCGGCAGGGGTGGCCGGGGCGGGCTCCGCTGGCGCAGCCCCGGACGATCCCGGTTCGGCCGCACACTCGGCGGCGGCAGCCGACTCGGGCTCAGCGGGTGTGGTGAGCAGACCGTCCCGCCTGTCTCCGCGTGGACAGGCCCGGAAATCCGAGGAACGCGAGGTGGACGCGCCCCAGCGCCGAGTCGAGCGCCCCCGCGCCGACTCGGACGAGACGACGGGGGAGGACAGCCGCCCGCAGCGCCGTGACCGCACCCCCCGCGCCCCCCGCGCCACCACCGACGAGACGGCGCGCCCGTCCGGCACGGTGACGACGTCGACCCCGGACGAGGCCCCGGACGCAGCCCCGAAAACGGACGAGGTCACCGTCGCCCCCGCGGCGCTCACGTCAGCGCGCACCTCGGCCACGACGAGCAGCGCCACCCCGGACGCGGTTCTGCTGGCCGCCGCGACCAGCACCAGGGTCACCGTCGGTTCGATGATCGTCGACTCGCTGTACTCCATGGGCATCCGCAGCCGCCGGATGGGTTCGGATTGGCTCGACATCCCGGTGTCGGCGGCCAAAGCTCAGCGGTGGCTGGCGCGCCGCCAGGACATCTACCGCGACGTGCTGAACAGCCAGCCGTCGGGTCCGCCCGTCGGTCAACCGCCCGGAACCACGCAACCGAAACTGTTGTGGGAGACGAACTTCAGCAGCCGGGAGGAAGCGCTGAAGTACTGGGGTTCACAGACCGGGCGTTGGGGCCAGTCGGCGGGCGAGAACCAGTACTACACCGACGGCAACAACATCACCGTCGACGCCGACGGGAACCTCGTCATCCAGGTCCGCCGGGAACGCACACCGGACGGGCTCGGCGCTCCCTTCAACTACACCTCGGCCCGCGTCGTGACCTACGGCAAGCAGTCGATCGGCGTCGGCACCCGCGTCGAGGCCCGTATCCAGGTGCCGCCCGACTCGGGTCTGCTGCCGGCGTTCTGGACCGTCGGCCTGGAACCCGGTCACGAGTTCGACTGGCCACGCCAGGGCGAGATCGACATCATGGAAATTCCCGGCTTCGGCACTCCCGCCTCACGGAGCACCTGGACCGGCAACATCCACGGACCCGCCAAGGGCAACAACGGCGTCGACGTGAAGATGGACAACATCGACGCCGACCTGGGCGTCGACCTGTCGGCAGGGTTCCACACCTACGGCATGGACTGGTACGCCGACCGCATCATCTGGCGGGTCGACGGTGTCGAGGTGGGCCGGGTGACGAAAGCGGAGTACGAGGCGCGGGGCGGTGACTGGACACCGTTCTCCGGCGAATGGGAGCACTACCTGATCCTCAACGTCGCCGTGGGCAACCCCTGGACCGGCGACCCCAGCGCCTCGGTGCCGATGAACGCCGAGATGAAGGTCGACTGGGTCCGCGCCTACCAACTCTGAGAAGGGGAACACAGGCCCGGCGTTCGACGTTGACGTCAACATGGCCACGAAAGACATCACCGCCGAAGAGTTCAACGCCACCATCACCGAGAACGACATCGTTCTTGTCGATTTCTGGGCGTCATGGTGCGGTCCGTGTCGCGCCTTCGCCCCGACGTTCACAGCGTCGTCGGAGAAGCACCCCGACGTCGTCTACGCCAAGGTGGACACCGAGGCCGAACAGGATCTCGCCGCGGCCGCTGACATCCGCTCGATCCCGACGTTGATGGCCTTCAAGAAGGGCAAGCTGGTGTTCAACCAGGCGGGCGCGCTGCCGCCTGCGGCGCTGGAAGACCTGATCCAGAAGGTCAAGGAATTCGACATCGACGCCGCGATGGCCGCCCAGGACGACAGCCAGGCCTGATGCCGCGGGGCCGCGCCGGATAGCCTGCTGGCGTGGCTGAGTTCGTCCTCGTCGACATCCCCCGTCCGCACGTTGCGCTGGTGACCCTGAACCGGCCGGAGCGGATGAACTCGATGGCGTTCGACGTCATGGTGCCGCTCAAAGCGGTCCTCGAGGAATTGACCCACGACAACGACGTCCGCGCCGTCGTCCTCACCGGTGCCGGCCGCGGCTTCTCGTCGGGGGCCGACCACAAATCCGCCGGGTCCGTGCCGCACGTCGACGGGCTCACGCGACCCAGCTTCGGCCTCCGGTCCATGGAGCTGCTCGACGACGTGATCCTGGGCATGCGCAAGCTGCACCAACCGGTGATCGCCGCGGTCAACGGGGCCGCGATCGGCGGCGGGCTGTGCCTGGCGCTGGCCGCCGACATCCGGGTCGCCTCGACCGAGGCGTACTTCCGCGCCGCGGGCATCAACAACGGGCTGACCGCCTCCGAGCTGGGCCTGAGCTATCTCCTGCCGCGCGCGATCGGATCGTCGCGGGCCTTCGAGATCATGCTGACCGGCCGCGACGTCAGTGCCGACGAGGCCGAGCGGATCGGCCTGGTCTCGCGGCAGGTGGCCCCGCAAGATCTCCTGGAGACCTGCTTCGACCTGGCCGAGCGCATCGCCGGGTTCTCCCGGCCCGGGACAGAACTCACCAAGCGCACCCTGTGGAGCGGGCTCGACGCCGGCTCCCTCGAAGCTCACATGCAGGCCGAGGGCCTCGGCCAGCTCTACATCCGACTGCTGACCGGTAACTTCGAGGAAGCCGTCGCGGCGCGCAAGGAGAACCGCGCGGCCGTCTTCACCGACGACAAGTAACGATTGGCGGCAGGGCCGCCGCTGCCATTAGCCTGGTAGGGCAATCGCGGCAGCGGTGTCACCCTGCTCGTCTTCAGCTGCCCATTCACATTCAGGAGTCTCAGCGTGATCACCGCAACGGACCTCGAGGTCCGCGCCGGAGCGCGCACGCTGCTCGCCATCGAAGGGTCGGCGCTGCGCGTGCAGCCGGGCGACCGGATCGGTCTGGTCGGCCGCAACGGTGCGGGCAAGACCACCACGATGCGCATCCTGGCCGGTGAAGGTGAGCCGTACGCCGGCACGATCACCCGCACCGGAGAGATCGGCTACCTGCCGCAGGACCCCAAAGAGGGTGACCTCGATCAGCTCGCCCGCGACCGCGTCCTCTCGGCGCGCGGGCTGGACACGCTGCTCTCCGACCTGGAGAAGCAGCAGGCCCTGATGGCGGAGGTGGCCGACGACAAGGCCCGCGACAAGGCCGTGCGCCGGTACGGCGAACTCGAGGAGCGCTTCGCCGCCCTGGGCGGATACGCCGCCGAGAGCGAGGCGGGCCGGATCTGCGCGAGCCTCGGTCTGCCCGACCGCGTGCTGACCCAGCCGCTGCGCACCCTCTCCGGCGGTCAGCGGCGACGCGTCGAACTCGCGCGCATCCTGTTCGCCGCGTCCGACACCGGGTCCGGCTCGGCGACGACGCTCCTGCTCGACGAACCGACCAACCACCTCGACGCCGACTCGATCACCTGGCTGCGGTCGTTCCTGCAGAACCATGCGGGCGGGCTGGTCGTGATCAGCCACGACGTCGGCCTGCTCGCCGACGTCGTCAACCGCGTGTGGTTCCTCGACGCGGTGCGCGGCGAGGCTGACGTCTACAACATGGGCTGGCAGAAGTATCTCGACGCCCGCGCGACCGACGAGCAGCGCCGCCGTCGCGAACGCGCCAACGCCGAGAAGAAGGCGAGCGCGCTGCGCGCCCAGGCCGCCAAGATGGGTGCCAAGGCGACCAAGGCCGTCGCCGCACAGAACATGCTCAAACGGGCCGACCGCATGCTGGCCGCCCTCGACGACGAACGGGTCGCCGACAAGGTGGCCCGCATCAAGTTCCCCACTCCGGCGCCGTGCGGGAAGACCCCGCTGATCGCCAAGGGCCTGACCAAGACCTACGGATCGCTGGAGATCTTCACCGGCCTGGACCTGGCCATCGACCGCGGGTCGCGCGTCGTCGTGCTCGGGCTCAACGGCGCGGGCAAGACCACGCTGTTGCGGCTGCTCGCGGGCGTGGAGAAATCCGATGCGGGCGGGTTGGAACCAGGGCACGGGCTCAAGATCGGGTACTTCGCCCAGGAGCACGACACCCTCGACAACATGGCCTCGGTGTGGGAGAACATCCGCCACGCCGCCCCCGACACCGGCGAGCAGGATCTGCGCGGCTTGCTCGGCGCGTTCATGTTCACCGGCCCGCAACTCGAACAGCCCGCCGGCACGCTGTCCGGCGGTGAGAAGACCCGGCTGGCCCTGGCCGGCCTCGTCGCCTCCACCGCCAACGTGCTCCTCCTCGACGAGCCCACCAACAACCTGGACCCGGCCTCGCGTGAGCAGGTCCTCGACGCGCTGCGCAGCTACGAGGGCTCGGTGGTGCTGGTGACCCACGATCCCGGGGCCGCCGAGGCACTGGATCCGCAGCGGGTGCTGCTCCTGCCGGACGGCACCGAGGACTTCTGGTCCGACGATTACCGAGAGCTCATCGAACTCGCCTGATCGTCAGATTCAAGCCCCCTGGGCCCGGGTATGCGATTGCCGCATAACCTTGGAGGGGCGTCGATGAAGAAGAACGTGAAAGACATCCGAGCGAACCGGGACCAACTCATCACCGAGTTGCGCACCGCCTACGAGGGGGGCGCCAGCATCCGCACACTGGTGGCCTCCACCGGTCACTCCTACGGTTCGGTGCACAGCATGCTGCGCGAAGCCGGCGCCACCATGCGCAGCCGCGGTGGCCCCAACCACCGAGGTAGGCGCTAGGACTGACCGGCCTGCTGGCGCACCGACTCCTCGACCATGTCGAGCACAGCGCTCAGCCGCTGTGGATCGTCACCGGAGGCCAGGCGCGCCACGAGACCGTCGAGCACCAACTCCAGGTAGGTGCGCAGCACCTCACCCGGCACATCGTCGCGCAGCCGGCCCGCCTGCTTCTGGCGGCGCAACCGCTCGCTGGTCGCTGCTGACAACTCGGCGGATCTCTCGGCCCAGCCGCGGCTGAACGCCGGATCGTTGCGCAGCTTGCGGGCGATCTCCAACCGCGTTGCCAACCAATCGAATTGGTCTGGCGCGGCCAACATGTCGCGCATCACCTGGATCAAACCCTCGCGCGCCGCCACCTCGGCCATCCGCTCCGCGTCCTCACGCGCCAGTTCGAAGAACAGCGTGTCCTTGTCGCGGAAGTGATGGAAGATGGCGCCGCGCGAGAGCCCGATCGTCTGCTCGAGCCGCCGCACCGTGGCACGGTCGTAGCCGTACTCGGCGAAGCACCGGCGGGCGCCGTCGAGGATCTGGCGACGGCGCGCCGCCAGATGATCGTCGGTCACCCTCGGCATCGGTTACGACTTCAGCATGTTGCGCAGCACGTACTGCAGGATGCCGCCGTTGCGGTAGTAGTCCGCCTCGCCGGGGGTGTCGATGCGCACCACGGCGTCGAATTCGACCTTCGAGCCGTCCTCCTTGGTCGCGGTGACATGAACCGTCTTGGGCGTCTTGCCGTTGTTCAGCTCCTCGATCCCCTCGATGTCGAAGGTCTCGGTGCCGTCGAGCTTGAGGCTGGCGGCGGATTCGCCCTTGGGGAACTGCAGCGGGATCACTCCCATGCCGATCAGGTTCGACCGGTGGATGCGTTCGAAGGATTCGGTGATGACCGCCCGCACACCCAGCAGCGTCGTGCCCTTGGCCGCCCAGTCACGCGACGATCCGGACCCGTACTCCTTGCCGCCCAACACAACCAGAGGGATACCGGCCTTCTGATAGTTCTGCGATGCGTCGTAGATGAAGGCCTGCGGACCGCCATCCTGGGTGAAATCGCGCGTGTAGCCGCCCGACACGTCGTCGAGGAGCTGGTTCTTGAGGCGGATGTTGGCGAAGGTGCCGCGGATCATCACCTCGTGGTTGCCGCGTCGCGAACCCAGCGAGTTGAAGTCCTTGGGCTCGACGCCGTGCTCCTCGAGGTACTGCGCCGCCGGGGTGCCCTTCTTGATGCTGCCGGCAGGGGAGATGTGGTCGGTGGTGACCGAATCACCCAGCAGCGCAAGCACTCTGGCGCCCTTGATGTCCGAGACGGGCTCGGGGTCGGCGGGCATGCCCTCGAAGTAGGGCGCCTTGCGCACGTAGGTGGAGTCCTCGTTCCACTCGAAGGTGTTGCCCTCCGGCGTGGGCAGCGAGCGCCACCGGTCGTCACCCTTGAAGACGTCGGCGTAGCTGTCGGTGAACATCTCGCGGTTGATCGAGCTCGCGATGGTCTCCTCGATCTCCTGCGGGGAGGGCCAGATGTCCTTCAAGAACACGTCATTGCCGTCATTGTCCTGGCCCAGCGGGTCCGACTCGAAGTCGAAGTCCATGGTGCCGGCCAAGCCGTAGGCGATGACCAGCGGAGGGGAGGCCAGGTAGTTCATCTTGACGTCAGGGGAGATGCGACCTTCGAAGTTGCGGTTGCCCGAGAGCACCGCCGTCACCGACAGGTCGTTGTCGTTGATCGCCGCCGAGATCTCCTCGGGCAGCGGACCAGTGTTGCCGATACAGGTCGTGCAGCCGTAGCCGCCCAGGTAGTAGCCGAGCTTCTCCAGGTAGGGCCACAGGCCCGCCTTGTTGTAGTAGTCGGTGACGACCTGCGATCCGGGAGCCATGTTGGTTTTGACCCAGGGCTTGGTCGCCAGCCCCTTCTCGACGGCTTTCTTGGCGAGCAGGGCCGCGCCGAGCATGACCGACGGGTTGGAGGTGTTGGTGCACGACGTGATGCCGGCGACCACCACGGCGCCGTGGTCGAGCACGAACTCGCCGCGCTCGTCCGAGCGGACCGTGACCGGGTTGCTCGGACGTCCTTCGGAGCCGTTGGCCGCAGACGGCCGAGCGTCCACCGCGCCGTCGTCGGCGAACGACAGCGACACCGAGTCGCTGGCGGGGAAGGACTCGTCGACAGCCTCGTCGAGCTTGGTCTCCGGCGCCGGGTGGTTTTCCTCGACGTAGTTGTGGATGTCCTTGCGGAACGCGTTCTTCGCATCGGTCAACTCGATGCGGTCCTGCGGCCGCTTCGGCCCCGAGATCGACGGCACCACCGTCGACAGGTCGAGCTCGAGGTATTCGGAGAACACCGGCTCCTTGTCGGGGTCGTGCCACATGCCCTGTTCCTTGGCGTACGCCTCGACCAGGGCGAGCTGCTCGTCGCTGCGGCCGGTCATCCGCAGGTAGCTGATGGTCTCCTCGTCGACGGGGAACATCGCTGCGGTGGAACCGAATTCGGGGCTCATGTTGCCCAGCGTGGCGCGGTTGGCCAGCGGCACCTCGGCCACACCCTTGCCGTAGAACTCGACGAACTTGCCGACGACGCCGTGCTTGCGCAGCATGTCGGTGACGGTGAGCACGACGTCGGTGGCGGTGACGCCGGGCTTGATCTCACCGGTCAGCTTGAACCCGACGACACGCGGGATGAGCATCGAGACGGGCTGGCCGAGCATGGCCGCCTCGGCCTCGATGCCGCCGACGCCCCAGCCGAGGACGCCGAGACCGTTCTCCATCGTGGTGTGCGAGTCGGTCCCCACGCAGGTGTCGGGATAGGCAACTCCGTCGCGAACCATGGTCACCCGTGCCAGGTATTCGATGTTGACCTGGTGCACGATGCCGGTGCCCGGGGGGACGACCTTGAAATCGTCGAACGCACCCTGGCCCCAGCGCAGGAACTGGTAGCGCTCGCCGTTGCGTTCGTACTCGAGTTCGACGTTGCGCTCGAAGGCGTCTGCGGTGCCGAACACGTCGAGGATCACGGAGTGGTCGATGACCATCTCGGCGGGCGAGAGCGGGTTGACCTTGTTCGGGTCGCCGCCCAGGCTCTCGACAGCCTCGCGCATGGTGGCGAGGTCGACGATGCAGGGCACGCCGGTGAAGTCCTGCATCAGCACGCGTGCGGGGGTGAACTGGATCTCGATGCTCGGCTCGGCCTCGGGGTCCCAGTTCGCGATCGCCTCGATGTGCTCCTTGGTGATGTTGGCGCCGTCCTCGGTGCGCAGGAGGTTCTCGGCGAGCACCTTGAGGCTGTAGGGAAGTTTCTCGGTGCCCGGCACCGCGTCCAGGCGGTAGATCTCGTAGCTGCTGTCCCCGACTTCGAGCGTGGCCTTGGCTCCGAACGAGTTCACGGATGAATTCTTGCTGCTCACATCAACTCCCGGCTTAGATCATCGCCGCGACGGGCTGTGTCGGCGGCGCTTGTCACCCTAACAGTACGCTTGTCCTGTATGGAATCCCAGGGCGGTGTCCAGTCTTGTCGCCCGAAGCGCGCCACGCCACCCACTGTGCTGTCCCCGGCCTCGCTCAGTTCTCTCGGGCGGTCGGCTACGGTGCTCGTGTGACCGGACCGCAGGTGATCCCGTTCCTGCCGGCGTACATCCCGCCGTCGATCGACATGGATCGTGTGCAGGCCGACGTTTCCGACGACGGCATCAGCGTGCCGCCGGCCGATCAGGCCGAGGTGCCCGCGTTGCGCGACATCATCGCCCAGGCGCAGCAGCAGGGGATCGATCTCAAGGTCGTCGTGATCGCCGAGAACCCGGCCATCGACACCCCGCTTCGCGATATCGCGACCGAGGTCGGTGCGGCTCACCCGGGTTCGACGGTGCTGGCGCTCAGTCCGTCGTTCGCCGGCACCTACAGCACGAGTTTCGATCGCACCACGCTGGAGGCGGGGCAGGACATCGCCCGGACCGGCGATCCCGTCCAGTCGACGAAGAATTTCGTGGGGGAGTTGACCACCCCGCACTTTGACTGGACTGCATTCACGATTGCGCTTGTTTTCGTGGTGCTGATCGGTGCCGTCGCGACGCGTGCGCTGCAGAAATGGAGCAAACGGTCGACCGGCTCCAGCGCAGCGTCCACCAGCAGCGATTAAGTAATTGCCGCGCGCTGCGCGAATGCAAACATCACCGTTTGATAACGGCAATTGCAATTACATTGTTGTAATTCGTGACTAAAGTTTCTTTAGCGTCAGATGTGACGTACGGTGCAATCGGTGCCTGTAGTTGCAGTTGTGCTTGATGTGACTTCTGCGCAAAGCCTGAGGAGACCTGAGTCGAATGAGACGCCCCCTTGGCGGCGCGCCCGCCACCCGGTTGTGCGCCGTATCGCTCGCGTTCGGCATGGTGCTGACGACACCGCAGCTGGCCAACGCGAAGCCCGCCGACGACCTGGCTGAGCTGGTGACCGAGGTCGCCAACGTCAACCAGAAGCTGCAGGATCTGGGCGCGTCGATCCAGAGCCAGCAGGAGAGCGTGAACAAGGCGATCCTCGACGTGCAGACGGCCCGGGAAAAGGCCACGACTGCTCAGCAGGACGTCGACGCCAGCGCGCAGAGTGTCAAGGACGCGGACGCGGCGATCACCGCCGCGCAGGACAGGTTCGACCAGTTCGCGTCAGCGATGTACGTGCACGGTCCGTCGAGCTCGTACCTGACGGCCAAGGACCCGATTGACATCCTCGGCACCGCGGCCACCGGTCAGGCTCTGTCGCTGTCCACCCAGAAGGTGATGTCCGACCTCGCGCGGGCCCGCACCGAGCAGGTGAACCGGGAGTCGACGGCGCGGCTGGCCAAGCAGCAGGCCGACGACGCGGTCAAGGCCGCCGAGACGAGCCAGCAGAGCGCCGTGGAGGCGCTGACCAACGCCCAGCAGACCTTCAAATCGCAGCAGGCCGATCTCGATCGGCTGACCGCCGAACGTGCCGATGCTCAGACGAAACTGCAAGCCGCGCAAGCACTCTCGGCGCCGACCGGACGTTCGGGCGGCGCCGCGGCGCCGGCCGCCCCGGGCGCCAAACCCGCGCCGTCGGGGGTGAACCCCGACTGGGATGCGGACCCGAGCACCGGTAACCGCAACACCGCCTGGGACATGACGCTGCCCCAGATCCCGAGCGCCTTCGTCAGCGGCGACCCGGTGCAGATCATCAACGCCGTCCTCAAGATCATCACCACCTCACTGCAGGTCACCCAGGACCTGGGTCGCAAATTCCTCCAGAGCATCGGCCTGCTGCCGACGCCGACGGGCATCACAAACGGTGCGATCCCGGTGGTGTACGGCCGGCAGGCCACCGAGTACGTCATCAAACGCGGCATGGCGCAGATGGGCGTGCCCTACTCGTGGGGTGGCGGCAACGCCTCGGGTCCCAGCCGCGGCATCGACTCCGGTGCGGGCACGGTCGGCTTCGATTGCTCGGGCCTGATGCTCTACATGTTCGCCGGTGTCGGGATCAAGCTCGACCACTACACGGGATCGCAGTACAACGCCGGCCGCAAGGTCCCCTCCTCGCAGATGCGTCGCGGCGACATGATCTTCTACGGCCCCAACGCCAGCCAGCACGTCGCGATGTACCTCGGCGACGGCCAGATGCTCGAGGCGCCCTACACCGGTTCGGTGGTCAAGATCTCGCCGGTGCGCACCAGCGGCATGACGCCGTATGTCACCCGAATGATCGAGTGGTGATCGCCCTGCGTCGCCTTCTGCTGTCGCTGACGGTCGTCATCGGGGTGCTCCTCGGCGCGGCCGCTCCCGCCGGTGCGCAACCCGAGGCCGGTCAGTGGGACCCCACGCTGCCCAAAACGCTCAGCGCGGGCGCCCCGGGCGATCCGCTGGCCATCGCCAACGCCTCGCTGGCCGCCACGGCTCAAGCCACTCAGATCACGATGGACCTCGGGCACAAGTTCCTGCAGAGCATCGGGCTGGCCCCGGCCGACCCGACGGGCGTGGCCCCGGGGCTGGTGCGCGGGCCCGCTGCCATCGAGTACGTGATCCGCCGGGGCGGCAGCCAGATGGGTGTGCCCTACTCGTGGGGTGGCGGCAAGCCCAACGGTCCCAGCCGCGGCATCGAGTCCGGCGCCAACACCGTGGGCTTCGACTGCTCCGGACTCACCCAGTTCTCCTACGCCGGGGTCGGCGTGCTGATCCCGAAGTACTCCGGCGATCAGTACGACACCGGCCGCAAGGTGCCCGTCGCGCAAGCCAAACGCGGCGACCTGCTGTTCTGGGGACCCGGTGGCAGCCAGCACGTCGCCATGTACCTCGGCGGAGGTCGGATGCTCGAGGCCTCCGGCAGCGCCGGCAAAGTCACCGTCAGCCCCGTGCGCACTTCCGGTCTGCAGCCCTATGCGGCGCGCATCATCGAATCCTGAGTAGCGGCTGAGTTAATTCGGGCGGCGTCGACGGATTCACACCCGCCTGGAATAGTTGACGGCGGGTGTTGCGCGAATTGCATTGCGCGCCGCACAAACCAGCAGGTAGTGCGCATGTGGAAGGAATGTTGATGACCTCACCGAGTGGGCCGCCGCAGGGCTCTGGAGGATTCCCCGGACAAGCCCCCGGCCCCGGCTACTCCGCGGGGGCGCACGCCGCTCCCGCCCCGTCGGCACCCGCGCAGTCCAATGGCGGCCTGCAGGGCGAGGTGCACACGCTGGAGCGGGCGATCTTCGAGGTCAAGCGCATCATCGTCGGGCAGGACCAGCTCGTCGAGCGGATGCTCGTCGGCCTGCTGGCCAAGGGGCACGTGCTCCTCGAAGGTGTGCCCGGTGTGGCGAAGACCCTCGCGGTCGAGACGTTCGCCAAGGTCGTGGGTGGCACGTTCGCGCGCATCCAGTTCACCCCCGACCTGGTGCCCACCGACATCGTCGGTACCCGCATCTATCGCGCGGGCAAGGAGGAGTTCGACATCGAGCTCGGCCCGGTCGTGGTCAACTTCCTGCTCGCGGACGAGATCAACCGTGCGCCCGCCAAGGTGCAGTCGGCGCTGCTCGAGATCATGGCCGAGCGCAAGATCTCCATCGGCGGCAAGACCTTCCCGCTGCCCAGCCCGTTCCTGGTCATGGCGACCCAGAACCCGATCGAGCAGGAGGGCGTGTACCAGCTTCCGGAAGCCCAACGCGACCGGTTCCTGTTCAAGCTCAACGTCGACTACCCCTCTCCGGAGGAGGAGCGCGAGATCATCTACCGGATGGGCGTCAAGCCCCCGGAGCCCAAGACGATCCTCAACACCGGCGACCTGCTCCGCCTGCAGGACGTCGCGGCCAACAACTTCGTCCACCACGCGCTCGTCGACTACGTCGTCCGCATCGTCACCGCGACGCGTGAACCGGAGAAGTTCGGCATGCCCGACGCCAAGGCCTGGATCGCCTACGGCGCCTCCCCGCGTGCGTCGCTGGGCATCATCGCGGCGTCGCGGGCGCTGGCCCTGGTCCGCGGCCGCGACTACGTGATCCCGCAGGACGTCGTCGAGGTGATCCCGGACGTGCTGCGGCACCGCCTCGTGCTCACCTACGACGCGCTGGCCGACGAGATCTCCTCCGAGACCGTGGTCAACCGCATCCTGCAGACGGTGGCGCTGCCCCAGGTCAATGCGATCCCGCAGCAGGGGCATGCGGTGGGGCCGGCGGTTCCGGCCGCAGCGGCCGCGGCGAACGGCCGCTGACCTGGTGGCTTCTACTGAGTCTTCTCGGTCTTCCGGCCCCGGCCCTGGCCGGACCGTCGATCTGCCGTCGTTGCAGCGCGGAGAGATCCGCGACCCGGCGCTGACGGCTGCGCTGCGCAAGCTCGAGCTCACGGTGCGCCGCAAGCTCGACGGCGTGCTGCACGGCGACCATCTGGGTCTGCTGCCCGGCCCGGGTTCCGAGCCGGGGGAGTCGCGGATCTACCAACCCGGCGACGACGTGCGCCGGATGGACTGGTCGGTGACCGCGAGGACCACCCAGCCGCACGTGCGTCAGATGATCGCCGACCGCGAGCTGGAGACGTGGCTGGTCGTCGACGTGTCGGCGAGCCTGGACTTCGGCACGACCGGATGCGAGAAGCGCGACCTCGCGGTCGCCGCGGCGGCGGCCGTGGCGTTCCTGAACAGCGGTGGCGGCAACCGGCTCGGCGCGATCATCAGCAACGGCGACACCGTGCGCCGGGTGCCCGCGCTGTCGGGGCGCATGCACGAACAAGAGTTGCTGCGCACCATCGCGACCACGCCCCGCGCGCCGGTCGGGGTGCGGGGTGACCTGGCCGCAGCCATCGACGCGCTGCGCCGCCCCGAGCGCCGCCGCGGCATGGCCGTGATCATCAGCGACTTCCTGGGGCCGATCAACTGGATGCGACCGCTGCGGGCCATCGCGGGGCGCCACGAGGTGCTCGGCATCGAGATCCTCGACCCCCGCGACGTCGAGCTCCCGCCCGTCGGAGACGTGATCCTGCAGGACGCCGAGACGGGCCGGACCCGCGAGTTCACCATCGACGAACAGCTCCGCGCCGACTTCGAGAGGGCCGCGGCGGCGCACCGCGCCGATGTGGCCCGGACGCTGCGCCGATGTGACGCGCCGCTGCTGAGTCTGCGCACCGATCGCGACTGGATCGCCGACGTGGTGAGGTTCGTCGCGAGCCGGCGCCGCGGCGCGCTCGCGGCGCGGTGAGCCCGAGCCGAGACGACCGAAAGATCCGCCTCGTATGACTCTGCCCCTGCTCGGCCCGATCTCGGTGTCGGGGTTCAAGCACCCCTGGTTCTTCCTGTTCCTGATCGCGGTCGTCGCACTCGTCGCGCTCTACCTCGTCGGCCAGCGGCGCAGGCAGCGGCGGATGCTGCGGTTCGCGAACATGGAACTGCTCGAGGCCGTGGCGCCGGCGAAGCGGCAGCGTTGGCGGCACCTGCCGGCGATCCTGCTGGTGCTCGCGCTGGTGTCGTTCACCACTGCGATGGCCGCGCCGACGCACGACGTCCGGATTCCCCGTAACCGCGCCGTGGTCATGCTGGTCATCGACGTCTCGCAGTCGATGCGCGCCACCGACGTGGCACCGAGCCGACTGCTCGCCGCTCAGGAGGCGGCCAAGCAGTTCGCCGATCAATTGACTCCCGGCATCAATCTCGGCCTCATCGCCTACGCCGGCACGGCGACGGTCCTGGTGTCGCCGAGCGTCAACCGGGAGGCCGCCAAGAGCGCCATCGACCGGCTCCAGCTCGCCGATCGGACCGCCACCGGCGAGGGCATCTTCACCGCGCTGCAGGCCATCGCCACCGTCGGTGCGGTGTTGGGTGGCGGCGACGGGCCGCCTCCGGCGCGGATCGTGCTGATGTCGGACGGCAAGGAAACCGTGCCGTCCAACCCGGACGCGCCGAAGGGTGCCTACACCGCCGCCCGTACCGCCAAGGACCAGGGCGTGCCGATCTCGACCGTCTCGTTCGGCACGCCGTACGGCTACGTCGAGATCAACGATCAGCGCCAGCCCGTGCCCGTCGACGACGAGATGCTGGCCAAGATCGGCGAGCTCTCCGGAGGTGACTCCTACACTGCGTCGACGTTGGAACAGCTCAAGGGCGTGTTCACCAATCTCCAGGAACAGATTGGCTACGAGACAGTCAAGGGAGACGCCAGCATCGGTTGGTTGCGGATCGGGGCCCTGATTCTGGCCGGTGCTGCGTTGGCGGCGCTCCTGCTGAACCGGAGGCTGCCAGGATGACGCTTCCCCTCTTGGGGCCCCTGTCACTGACGGGCTTCCAGCACCTCTGGTGGCTGGCGCTGTTCGTGATCATCGCGCTGGCTCTGGCCGGGCTGTACGTGATGCTGCAGATTTCGGCGCGCAAACGACTGCAGCGGTTCGCCAACACCGACCTGCTCGACAGCGTGTCGCCCCGGCGCCTCGGCCGGCGCCGCCACGTGGCGCCCGCGCTGATGGCGGTCGCACTGCTGGTGTTCGCGATCGCACTGGCAGGCCCCACCCAGGACGAACGAATCCCGCGGAACCGGGCAGTGGTGATGCTGGTGGTCGACGTGTCGCAGTCGATGATGGCCAACGATGTCGACCCCACCCGGTTGGCTGCCGCACAAGCGGCGTCGAAGAAATTCGTCGACGAACTGACCCCCGGCATCAACCTGGGTGTCATCTCCTACGCGGGCACCGCGACGGTGCTGGTCTCGCCGACCACCAACCGGGATGCCAGCAAGCGGGCGATCGACAGCCTGCAGGTCGCCGACCGGACCGCGACGGGGGAGGCCATCCTCACGGCGCTGACCGCCATCAACACCGTCGGCGCGGTGATCGGCGGCGGCGATGAGCCCCCGCCGGCCCACATCGTGCTGTTCTCCGACGGCAAGGAGACCGTGCCGGCGAACCCGGACAACCCGAAGGGCGCCTACACCGCGGCGCGCGCGGCCAACGACCAGGGCGTGCCGATCTCGACGATCGCGTTCGGCACCCCCAATGGTTCGGTCGAGGTCAACGGCGAGCGGGTCGACGTCCCCGTCGACGACGAGATGCTCAAGAAGATCTCCTCGCTCTCCGGCGGCGACCACTACACCGCCTCCAACCTCAACGAGCTCAACAGGGTCTACACCACGCTGCAGGAGCAAATCGGTTACGAGACCGTCCGCGGCGACGCCTCGGCAGGGTGGCTGCGGCTGGGCACCCTGCTGGCTGCTGCCGCCGCTCTGAGCGCGCTGCTGATCAACCGCAGGATGCCGCTCTGAGACCACAGCCGATTTCAAGGTCACGCCCGCCAGGCACTAGGTTGACGATCATGGCGAGCACTCGAGGAGCGAACAGGTGAGCGACACTCCCAGCCAGAACAGCCCCGAGACCGTCCGTCCCGCGTTTGTCTCCCGCTCGGTCCTCGTGACCGGCGGTAACCGTGGGATCGGGCTGGCCATCGCGCAGCGTCTCGCCGCCGACGGCCACAAGGTCGCGGTCACCCACCGCGGATCGGGTGCACCCGAGGGCCTGTTCGGCGTGGAGTGCGACGTCACCGACAGCGCGGCCGTCGACCGCGCCTTCACCGAGGTCGAGGAGCACCAGGGTCCGGTCGAGGTCCTGGTCTCCAACGCCGGCATTTCCAAGGACGCGTTCCTGATGCGGATGACCGAGGACCGGTTCACCGAGGTCATCGATGCGAATCTGACCGGAGCCTTCCGGGTGGTGCAGCGCGCGTCGCGCAGCATGCAGCGCAACCGATTCGGCCGCATCATCTTCATCGGCTCGGTGTCGGGTATGTGGGGCATCGGTAACCAGGCCAACTACGCGGCCGCCAAAGCCGGCCTGATCGGTATGGCGCGGTCGATCTCCCGAGAGCTGTCCAAGGCAGGCGTCACGGCCAACGTCGTCGCGCCCGGCTTCATCGACACCGACATGACACGCGCGCTCGACGAGCGCATCCAGAAGGGCGCCCTGGAGTTCGTTCCGGCCAAGAGGATCGGCACCGCCGCCGAGGTTGCCGGCGCCGTCAGCTTCCTGGCGTCCGAAGACGCGGGCTACATCGCCGGCGCGGTGATCCCGGTCGACGGCGGCATGGGCATGGGCCACTAAGAGAGAAAAGGACTTTCACATGGCAGGGCTTCTGGAAGGCAAGCGGATCCTCGTCACGGGGATCATCACCGACTCGTCCATCGCATTCCACATCGCCAAGGTGGCGCAGGAGGCCGGCGCCGAACTGGTACTCACCGGCTTCGACCGGATGAAGCTGATCCAGCGGATCGCCGACCGGCTGCCGAACCCGGCGCCGCTGATCGAACTCGACGTGCAGAACTCCGAGCACCTCGACTCGCTCGCCGACCGGATCACCGCCGAGATCGGCGAGGGCAACAAGATCGACGGCGTGGTCCACTCGATCGGCTTCATGCCGCAGACCGGCATGGGCATCAACCCGTTCTTCGACGCACCTTACGAGGACGTCGCCAAGGGCATCCACATCTCCGCGTACTCCTACGCATCGCTGGCCAAGGCCGTGCTGCCGATCATGAATCCCGGTGGCGGCATCGTCGGCATGGACTTCGACCCGACCCGGGCGATGCCGGCATACAACTGGATGACGGTCGCCAAGAGCGCGCTGGAATCGGTGAACCGCTTCGTCGCCCGCGAGGCCGGCAAGGTCGGTGTGCGCTCCAATCTCGTTGCTGCCGGCCCGATCCGGACGCTGGCGATGAGCGCGATCGTTGGCGGTGCGCTCGGCGAGGAGGCCGGCGCGCAGATGCAGCTGCTCGAGGAGGGCTGGGATCAGCGCGCCCCGCTCGGCTGGAACATGAAGGACCCGACGCCGGTCGCCAAGACGGTGTGCGCGCTGCTGTCCGACTGGCTGCCGGCGACGACGGGGACGATCATCTTCGCCGACGGCGGGGCGAGCACCCAGCTGTTGTGATCGGACACCGTCATGTTTGACGCGCTGCTGCTGCTGTCCTTCGGCGGTCCCGAGGGCCCCGAGCAGGTGATGCCGTTCCTGGAGAACGTGACTCGGGGCCGAGGCATCCCGCGGGAACGGTTGGCCAGCGTCGCCGAGCACTACCTGCATTTCGGTGGCGTGTCCCCGATCAACGGCATCAACCGCGATCTGATCACCTCGATCGAGGCCGAGCTGGCCCGCCGTGGTGCGGACATCCCGGTCTACTTCGGCAACCGCAACTGGCACCCGTTCGTCGAGGACACCTTTGCGCACATGCGAGACAACGGGATTCGCCGCGCCGCGGTGTTCTCTACCTCGGCGTGGGGTGGCTACTCCGGCTGCACCCAGTACCAGGAGGACATCGCTCGCGCCCGTGCCGCCGCCGGCCCCGAGGCGCCGGAGCTGACGAAGCTGCGCCAGTACTTCGACCATCCGCTGCTGATCGAGATGTTCGCCGACGCGATCCGCGACGCCGCCGCCACGCTGCCCGAGGAGCTACGGGCCGACGCGCGTCTGGTGTTCACCGCCCACTCGATACCGCTGCGTGCGGCCAACCGGTGCGGGCCGGATCTCTACGAACGTCAGGTCGGCTACACCTCCCGGTTGGTCGCGGCCGCGGCGGGCTACGCCGACTTCGATCAGGTGTGGCAGTCGCGCTCGGGGCCGCCGCAGGTTCCGTGGCTCGAACCCGACGTCGGAGATCACCTCGACGCACTCGCTGCGGCGGGCACCAAGGCCGTGATCGTGTGCCCGGTCGGTTTCGTCGCCGACCACATCGAGGTGATCTGGGATCTCGACAGCGAACTCGCCGAGCAGGCCGAGGCAGCCGGGATCGCGTTGGCGCGGGCCACGACTCCGGGCAGCAGCCCGCGGTTCGCGCGCCTGGCGGTGGATCTGATGGACGAACTGGTTCAGCAGGCGCCTGCCGCGCGGGTGGACGGGTCCGATCCGGTGCCGGGTTTCGGGTGCAGCGTCAACGGCGCCCTGTGTACCCCGAACTGCAGTTCCTAGGTCTTTTCTAGCGCCGCCACGCCGACTGCAGGATCGCATCGACGGCGGACAGGCGCGCCGAGCGGACCACCGCGGTCAGCGGACGCAGCGCATCGGTGGCCAACTGCACCTCTGACGAGCTCTGCCCGATGGGCAGCAACCCGGAGCTGACCGCGATGATCGCGTCGACGTGCGCAGCGTTCTCCAGCACCCGAACCGCCCGCTCGGGCGCGTGGTCCGGAACGCGGTGTGCGCGGTTGGCTTCGAGCACCTGCTCGACGAGGCGGCGCGGATCGGCGACGTCGGCACCCGTGGCCCCGGCCCGAAGTGCGACCAGGGCGTCGGCGGCCGATCGGACTGCGTCGCGCAGCCCGTATTCGGCCTCGCCGAGATCGAGGTGCGCGGTCACCGGCGCGCGCTCCAGCGAGTACACCGTCCAGGACAGGCCGCACAGCTCCGGCTCGAACTCGTCCTCGTCGACCGGGTCGGCGTACTCGTCGGCGTACTCGAAGTCGGGCACCACGCCGATCGCGGCCCGCGAATCACCGACGATGATCGCCTCTCCGGCAGAGATCGCGTCGCGGCCGAACTGGGTGCCCGGCGGCAGACCCCGGACGTCGCCGGGCACCGGCAGAGCCAGGGCGATCGCGGGCTGCGCACTCGCCGGCCGGGCCACCGTCCGCATCGTCTGCAACAGCGACATGACGCCTGTGTTGTCCAGATCCGGCCACGGCAGGCCGGTCCGGTCGGCGGCTGCGGAATCGTAGGCCGTGACCGAATGCGATTGCGTCCACAGGGATAACGCATCCAATACGTCGTCGGGCGCGGCGACACCGGCCAGCCAGGAATTCGCCCACACCGAGAGCGTTGCACTGGGACACCACATGCGGCGCAGTGTAGTAGTTGACTGCGCACTTGATGGTCCCGAGCCAGAGCAGGTCGCGCGTAGGCTTCCGGTATGCCCGTACCGCTGATCTGGCTGATCGCAGCACTGGCGTTGGCCGGCGCCGAGGCGCTGACCGGAGATCTGTTCCTGCTGATGCTCAGCGGTGGGGCGCTGGCCGCGGCGGGGTCCAGCTGGCTGCTCGACTGGCCGGTGTGGGTCGACGGGCTCGTGTTCCTCGTGGTGTCGGTGCTGTTGCTCGTCGGGGTCCGCCCCGCGTTGCGCCGCCGTATGCAGGCGGGCACCGGGCTGCCCGAGCCGGTGAAGGCCCTGGAGGGCAAGAGCGCGATGGTGCTCGATCGCGTCGCCCGGGATGCCGGCCAGGTGAAGCTCGCGGGGGAGATCTGGACGGCGCGGCCCTACAACGAGAACGATGTCTATGAACCCGGCGACCAGGTGACCGTCGTGCACATCGACGGCGCCACCGCGGTCGTGTCGAAGATCGCCTGAGAGGAGTTCACGGTGGAAGGTGCCGTCGCAGGACTGGTCCTGCTGGGTGTGCTCGTGGTGTTCGCGATCATCATCGTCGCGAAATCGGTGGCACTGATCCCGCAGGCCGAAGCCGCGGTGATCGAGCGGCTGGGCCGGTACAGCAAGACCGTGTCGGGGCAGCTGACCCTGCTGCTGCCGTTCGTCGACAAGATCCGCGCCCGCGTGGATCTGCGAGAGCGGGTGGTCTCGTTCCCGCCGCAGCCCGTGATCACCGAGGACAACCTGACGGTCAACATCGACACGGTGGTGTACTTCCAGGTCACCAACCCGCAGGCCGCCGTCTACCAGATCAGCAACTACATCGTCGGCGTCGAACAGCTGACCACGACAACACTGCGCAACGTCGTCGGTGGTATGACTCTGGAGCAGACGCTGACCTCCCGTGATTCGATCAACGGGCAGTTGCGCGGCGTGCTCGACGAGGCCACCGGCCGGTGGGGGTTGCGCGTCGCCCGTGTCGAACTGCGCAGCATCGACCCGCCGCCGTCGATCCAGGATTCGATGGAAAAGCAGATGCGTGCCGACCGGGAGAAGCGCGCGATGATCCTGACCGCCGAGGGCAACCGGGAAGCGTCGATCAAGCAGGCCGAAGGCCAGAAGCAGGCCCAGATTCTGGCGGCTGAGGGTGCCAAGCAGGCCGCGATCCTGGCCGCCGAGGCCGACCGTCAGTCCCGGATGCTGCGTGCGCAGGGTGAGCGCGCCGCGCAGTACCTGCAGGCCCAGGGCCAGGCCAAGGCGATCGAGAAGACGTTCGCCGCGATCAAGGCCGGCCGGCCGACGCCCGAACTGTTGGCCTACCAGTACCTGCAGACGTTGCCGCTGATGGCCAAGGGGGAGGCCAACAAGGTCTGGGTGGTGCCCAGCGACTTCGGTTCTGCGCTGCAGGGTTTCACGAAGCTGCTCGGCGCGCCCGGCGACGACGGCGTGTTCCGCTACCAGCCGTCCCCGTTGGAGGACGGGCTCGCCACGCCGGAGGACGACTCGGCCGAGGTGGCCGACTGGTTCAACACCCAGACCGATCCGGAGATCGCGCAGGCCGTGGCCCAGGCGGTCGCGGAGGCCCGCACCCCGGTCGCCGGTTCGCTCGGCAGCGGGACGCAGTATCCGCCGCTGTCGCAGCAGGCGCAGCCCCCGGCGACCGATTACACGCAGCCGGAGGCGCCGCGGCACGGCGCCTCCGACCAGTGACCGCGGCGGCCGCGCTGCACTCGCGGCGGACCTATGCGGTGCTCGCCGCGATGCAGGCCGGCGACGCGGTGGCGTGTATCGGTCCGATCGCGCCGGTGCGTGCGGCGCTCGACGCTGTCGGCCTCCCCGAGAACGTGCGCCCGGTACTGCCGATCGTCAAGGCCGCATCGGCGGTGGGGTTGCTGTCGGTGTACCGGTTCCCCGCACTGGCTCGCCTGACGACGTTCATGTTGACGGTGTACTTCACGCTGGCCGTCGGTGCCCACGTCAGGGCGAAGGACTGGAGTCCTGGGCTGGGGGCGGCGGCGTCGCTGCTGGCGCTGTTCGGGTCGATGACGGTGCAGGGGCCGCCGCGGCGCGCCGGTGTGAGCGCACCTCGAAGCTGAGTCCCGCTACACCGAGGGCGGCCGTGCACAGCGACACCACGAAGAGCAGGGGGCTGACATTGCCTGTCAGCGCGTCGCCGAGGACGACCACCGCGGCGGTGCCTGGCAGCAAGCCCACGATCGTGGCCAGCGTGTACGGCAGCAGCCGGACCGCCGAGGCGCCCGCCGCATAGTTCAGCACCGAGAACGGCACGGCCGGGATCATCCGCATCGCCATCACAGCGACCCAGCCGCGTTCGCGCAGCCGGGCGTCCAGCGCATCCACCTTTGGGTGGCTGACCAGCTTGTTCAGCTGCCAGCCCGCGGCGCGCACGAGCAGGACCGCGAGCACCGCGCTGAGCGCGCTCGCCACGACGGCCAGCGGAATGCCGAGGTAGGGCCCGAACAGGAGGCCGGCCGCGAGGGTGAACGCCGTGCGTGGGAACGGGAACACCGTCACCACCACGTGCGCAGCCAGGAATGCCAGCGGGAACCAGGCGCCGAGGGAGGTGGCCCAGTCCCGCAGCTGCACCGCGGTGGGCAGCGGAACCAGCAGCACGACTGCGACGAGAATCACACCCGTGCCGACCATGGCCAGAAGCCGGGTCCGCGGCACTGCGCGCAGGGCGGCGAGCACGGCCGCCGGCACGGTGCGCAGCGCGCTGACGACGGGTTTCACGACATTCCACCCTACGGGTAGGGCCATGATCACCTCGCGCGACCGACGTGAGGAACATCATTTAGCCTGAAGGCTGTGCAGACAACGGGCGATGTCGACCGATGGCGTTCTGCGGTAGCGGGTGTGCTGGCCAAGGCCAGCCGCCGCGATCCGGCCGAGCTGGGTGCTGAGCCGGAGCGCGCGCTCGACTCAGAGACCTACGAGGGCTTCCCGATACGCCCGCTCTACACCGAGGCCGACGAGCTGGCCGAGCCCGCGCTGCCGGGCCGGTGGCCGTTCGTCCGCGGCGGCGACGCACTGCGGGACGTCAAGTCCGGCTGGAAGGTCGCCGAGGTGTTCCCGGCGGGGGCATCGAGCGTCGAGCAGACCAACGGTGCGATCTTGCTCGGGCTGACCGAAGGCGTGAGCGCCCTGTCGTTGCGGCTCGGGCCGGGCGGCATCGACCCCGCCGATCTCGATCGCGCCCTCGAGGGTGTCTACCTGGACCTGGTGCCGTTGGTCGTCGAGGTGACCGGTGACGGTCCGGTGTACCGGGCCACCGCCGAGGCGCTACTCGGCATGCTGGCGGGTCTCGACGGTGACCAGCGGTCCCGGCTCTCGGTGGACCTCGGTGGCGATCCGCTGGTCGCACCGCTCGCCGACCGCGCCGCGCCGACGCTGGCCGATGTCACCGACGTCGCCGCGGCAGTGGCCGAGGGTCACGACGGTCATGTTCGGGCGGTCACCGTCGACGGGCCGGCGCTGCACGATCTCGGCGCGAATGCGTCCTGGGAGCTCGGCGCGGCGATCGGTGCGGGCGTCGCGTACCTGCGGATACTGACCGACGCCGGCCTGCCCGTCGCGACCGCGCTGCGTCAGATCGCCTTCCGTGTCGCCGCCGACGACGACCAGTTCATGACGATCGCGAAACTGCGTGCGGTACGCCAACTCTGGGCCCGGGTGGCCGAGGTGGCCGGAGCACCCGAGGCCGGGGCGGCGACCGTGCACGCGGTGACATCGCTGCCGATGATGGCTCAGCGAGACCCCTGGGTGAACATGCTGCGGACCACGGTGGCGGCCTTCGGTGCGGGCGTCGGGGGATCGGACACGGTGCTGGTGCATCCGTTCGACGTCGCCATCGAGGGCGGATTCCCCGGCACCGCAAGGACATTCGCGCGGCGCATCGCCCGTAACACCCAGCTGCTGCTGCTCGAGGAGTCTCACCTCGGGCGCGTGCTGGACCCCGCCGGCGGCTCGTGGTTCGTCGAGGACCTGACGCGCAGTGTCGCCGAGGAGGCGTGGCGCAACTTCCAGGAGATCGAGGCCGCGGGCGGTTTCGAGGCGGCACGCGAGCAGGTGCAGGCGCGTATCGCGGAGGTCGCCCAGCGCCGCAGCGTCGACATCGCCCACCGCCGGACCGCGGTCACCGGTGTCAACGAGTTCCCCAATCTCGCCGAAGTGCCGTTGCCGCAGGGTGATCCGCTGCCGACCGTACGCCGCTACTCCGCGGATTTCGAGGCGCTGCGTGACCGCTCCGACGCGTACCTGGCGCGCACCGGCTCTCGGCCCACCGCGGTGCTGCTGCCGCTGGGCCCGCTGGCCGAGCACAACATCCGCACCACGTTCGCGGCGAACCTGTTGGCTTCCGGTGGCATCGACGCGGTGAACCCGGGAACGGTCACCGCCGACACCGTGGCCGCCGTGCTCGCCGACGGGGCGGGCGCCGAGGTCGCCGTCCTCTGCGGCACCGACGCCCGCTACGGCCAGGAGGTCGCCGCCGTCGTCGCGGCCGCGCGCGCCGCCGGGGCCGACCACATCCTGTTGGCCGGCCCGGAGAAGGCGGTGGCCGGCGCTGAGCCCACACCTGACGGCTATGTGACCGCGAAGATCGACGCGGTCGCCGTGCTGTCGGATCTGCTGACTCGATTGGGGGCCTGAAGGTGACCGCTACTGAACCCCGGAACACGGCCATCGAGAGTTTCGCCGACGTCCCGTTGCGCGCCGAAGGTGACGGCGCCGCGCCGACCCCCGAGCAGGTCACGGAGACGACGGTCGCGGCGGCGGAGGCGCACGGCTACACGGCCGACCAGCTGGACTGGGTCACACCCGAGGGCATCGACGTCAAACCCGTCTACATCGGCGCCGACCGCGACGCCGCCGTCGCCGCCGGGTACCCGCTGGGCAGCCTGCCCGGACTGCCGCCGTTCGTGCGGGGCCCCTATCCGACGATGTACGTCAACCAGCCGTGGACCATCCGGCAGTACGCCGGATTCTCCACAGCCGCCGAATCGAACGCGTTCTACCGCCGCAATCTCGCCGCCGGGCAGAAGGGCCTGTCGGTGGCCTTCGACCTGGCCACGCACCGCGGCTATGACTCCGATCACCCCCGGGTGGCCGGTGACGTCGGAATGGCCGGTGTGGCCATCGATTCGATCCTGGACATGCGCCAGCTCTTCGACGGCATCGACCTGGGCTCGGTGTCGGTGTCGATGACGATGAACGGGGCGGTGCTACCGATCCTGGCGCTGTACGTGGTGGCCGCCGAGGAGCAGGGTGTGCCGCCGGAGAAGCTCGCCGGGACCATCCAGAACGACATCCTCAAAGAGTTCATGGTCCGCAACACCTACATCTATCCGCCGAAGCCCTCGATGCGGATCATCTCCGACATCTTCGGCTACACCAGCGTGAAAATGCCCAAGTTCAACAGCATCTCGATCTCGGGCTATCACATCCAGGAAGCGGGGGCCACCGCCGATCTCGAGTTGGCGTACACGCTGGCCGACGGCGTCGAGTACATCAAGGCCGGCCTCGACGCCGGGCTGAACATCGACTCCTTCGCGCCGCGGTTGTCCTTCTTCTGGGGCATCGGGATGAACTTCTTCATGGAGGTCGCCAAGCTGCGTGCCGGGCGCCTGCTGTGGAGTGAGCTGGTCGCCGAGTTCGGCGCCGAGAACGCGAAATCGCTGTCCCTGCGCACGCATTCGCAGACATCCGGTTGGTCACTGACCGCGCAGGACCCGTTCAACAACGTCGCCCGCACGTGCGTCGAGGCGATGGCGGCGACCCAGGGCCACACGCAGTCGCTGCACACCAACGCCCTCGACGAGGCGCTCGCTCTGCCCACCGACTTCTCGGCGCGCATCGCCCGCAACACCCAGCTGCTGCTGGCTCAGGAGTCGGGCACCACCCGGCCCATCGATCCCTGGGGCGGCTCCTATTACGTGGAGTGGCTCACCCACCAGCTCGCGGAGAAGGCGCGCGAGCACATTCGCGAGGTCGCCGAGCACGGCGGCATGGCGCAGGCGATCAACGAGGGCATTCCAAAGCTGCGCATCGAGGAGGCCGCCGCGCGTACCCAGGCGCGCATCGACTCCGGCCAGCAGACGGTGATCGGCGTGAATCGCTATCAGGTCGACGAGGACCACGAGATCGAGGTCCTCAAGGTCGAGAACAGCAGGGTGCGCGCCGAGCAGATCGCCAAACTCGAGCAGCTGCGTAGCGAACGGGATGAGCACGCGACTCGATCTGCCCTCGACGAATTGTCCCGTGCCGCAGCGGCTTCCGGTCGGGCCGGAGAAGACGGGCTGGGCAACAACCTGATGGCGTTGGCGATCGCCGCCGCGCGCGCCAAGGCGACGGTCGGAGAGATCTCCGACGCGCTGGAAAAGGTGTACGGCAGGCACCAGGCCGAGATCCGGACGATCGCCGGGGTGTACCGGGACGAGGTGGGTATGGCCAGCAATGTCAGCAGCGCCACCGAGCTGGTGGCCAAATTCGCCGAGGCCGACGGTCGCCGGCCCCGCATCCTGGTCGCGAAGATGGGCCAGGACGGTCACGACCGCGGGCAGAAGGTGATCGCGACGGCGTTCGCCGACATCGGCTTCGACGTCGACGTCGGTTCGCTGTTCTCCACGCCGGACGAGGTGGCGCGCCAGGCCGCCGACAACGACGTCCACGTGGTCGGGGTCTCGTCGCTGGCGGCGGGACACCTGACGCTGGTGCCCGCGTTGCGCGACGCGCTGGCCGAGGTCGGCCGGCCCGACATCATGATCGTGGTCGGCGGTGTCATCCCACCGGGCGATTTCGACGAGCTCTACGCCGCCGGGGCCACCGCGATCTTCCCGCCGGGCACCGTGATCGCCGACGCCGCGATCGGTCTGCTGACCAAGCTCGGCGAGCGCCTCGGCTACGCGCTGAGCTAGATGACCTCTCCCGTCGAACTGGCTGCCGCGTTGCGCGGCGGCGACCGCTCGGCGCTGGCCCGCGCGATCACCCTGGTCGAGTCGACGCGCGCCGATCACCGCCAACGAGCCCAGGAGCTGCTGCTCGAGCTGATGCCCGAAGCGGGCAGTGCCCTGCATGTCGGCATCACCGGGGTGCCCGGGGTGGGCAAGTCGACGACCATCGAAGCGCTCGGCATGTATCTGATCGAGCAGGGGCACCGCGTCGCGGTGCTGGCCGTCGACCCGTCGTCGACACGGACGGGTGGTTCGATCCTCGGTGACAAGACCCGGATGGCGCGGCTGGCTGTGCACCCGGACGCCTACATCCGCCCGTCGCCGACGTCGGGGACGCTCGGTGGAGTCGCCAAGGCGACCCGGGAGACGATCGTGCTGCTGGAGGCCGCCGGCTACGACGTGATCTTGGTCGAGACCGTCGGAGTCGGACAGTCCGAGGTGACCGTCGCCAACATGGTGGACACGTTCGTGTTCCTGACGCTGGCACGGACCGGGGATTCGCTGCAGGGCATCAAGAAGGGTGTCCTGGAGCTAGCCGACGTCGTCGTGGTGAACAAGGCCGACGGTGAACACGCCGTCGAAGCGAAGGCTGCCGCGCGGGAGCTGGCCGGTGCCATCCGTTTGCTCTACCCCCGCGAAACGCTGTGGCGCCCGCCTGTTCTCACGATGAGTGCGCTGGAGGGCACGGGGCTGCAGGACATGTGGGCGACTGTGCTGCGGCACCGGGACGTGCTGACCGAGGCGGGGGAGTTCGAGGCGCGGCGCCGCACCCAGCAGGTGGAATGGATGTGGTCGATGGTGCGCGACGCCGTGCTCGACCGGGTGCTCACGCATCCCGGTGTCCGTGAGATCCGCGCGGAGGTGGAGCGCGCGGTGCGCGACGGCGACCTGACACCGACGCTTGCTGCTCAACAGATCCTGGATGCCGCGGAGCGCCCGGCGAAATCGTTAGATTAACGAATCGGTAACTCTGCACCGCTTTGCCACGCCCAGGAGTATGTTCGTTGCATTGTGACGGGCGTCAATTCCGACGAGCGCAACGAGGCGCTTCCCCACGGGGTGCAGGGAGCTGCAGACCCCGCGTTTGCCTGGGCGGTCCGGGCGTTCAAGCAGATGTTCCCGCACCGTCGTTTCGGCGGCGGCGCGCTGGCGGTGTACCTGAACGGGGAGCCTGTCGTCGACGTCTGAACCGGCTGGTCGGACCGTAGAGGCCGGCGGCACTGGACGGCTGACACGGCGCCCATGGTGTTCTCCGCGACCAAGGGCGTGGCGGCCACGGTCATCCACCGTCTCGCCGACCGAGGCCTCATCGACTATGACGCGCCGGTGTCCGAGTACTGGCGGGAGTTCGGCGCCAACGGCAAGGCGAAGATCACGGTGCGCGACGCGATGCGCCATCGGGCAGGGTTGTCGCATCTCAACGGTGCCGCAGGCACCGACCTGATGGACCACTTCGTGATGGAGGAGCGGCTCGCCGCAGCGCCCGCGAGCTGGCTGATCGGCCGCCCGGCCTATCACGCGTTCACGTTCGGCTGGCTGCTGTCGGGGCTGGCCCGGTCGGTGACGGGCACCGGGATGCGCGAGCTGATCCGCAGGGAGGTGGCGGCACCGCTGAACACCGACGGGCTGCACCTCGGGCGTCCGCCGGTGCACGCCCCGACGCAGCCGGCTCGCATCATCGGTCCGCAGAGCAAACTCCAGAACCCGTTGTTCAACCTGGTCGCGCCGCACCTGGCCGCCCTGCCGATCTCGGCGGGCTTCGGCGCGATGTACTTCCCGGGCGTCAAGGCGTTCGTGCAGGGCGACACCCCGCTGCTCGACGGCGAGATCCCGGCGGCCAACGGCGTCATGACCGCCCGGGCCTTGGCGCGGATGTACGGCGCGATCGCCAACGAGGGGCGCATCGACGGCACGCAGTTCCTGTCGCGCGAGACGGCCTCGGCGTTGGTGGGCAAACGCAGCCTGCGTCCCGATCACAGCCTGATCATGCCGTTGTCGTTCCACCTGGGCTATCACGGACTGCCGCTCTTCGGCATCCTGCCCGGGTTCGGGCACGTCGGTCTCGGCGGCTCGCTGGGGTGGGCGGACCCGGAGCGCGGGTTGGCCTTCGGCTTCGTCCACAACCGGCTGCTGACCCCGTTCGTGGTCAGCGATCAGGCCGGATTCGTCACCACGGCGGCACTGATCCGGCGTGGTGCTGCGGTGGCCCGGAGCCGCGGTTACCGGCCGGTGCCGGATTTCGGGGCACCGTTCTCCGACGTGACCGCGACCGCCGTATGAGTCGGCCCGGGGTGGCGACTCGGGTCAGTGCTGTTTGCTGAACACTGCAATCGCGATCCACGTCGTCGCCAGGCGGCGGAACGGAAGCGACCATTCCTCGTCCGGCACCCGCGCCATGGTATCGCTGTTTTCGCTCAGCGGATAGGTACGCCACTCGGTTGTCTCGGAATGGATGCGCTCGCGTCTTCCCTTTGCCGGCGACGCTGTCAGGTGCCGGCGCGGGTGAACCACTTGGTGCGCAGCCGCCACGAATGCGCGGAGGTCAGCGCGAAGCCGGCGCCGCACGCACACGCGAACACCCACACCAGCGTGGTGCCCTGCACGGTCTGCAGGGTGGGGATCAGCGCGGTCACGACCCGCACCACGCACGCGATGATCCCCATCGCGGACGCGAACAGGTAGATGTTGGCGACGTGTCGAGAGCGGGGATCGCTGCGCAGGATCAGAAGCGCCCGCGAACCGTACATGAGCAGGTAGATCAGCATCCCGCACAGCAGCAGCCAGTAGAGGTTCAGCCACAGGTCGGTGGGCACGTCGAAGAAGTCGGGGCGGTAGATCGCCGCGCCGTTGCCCATCCAGAACGCGGCCAGCAGCAGCGGGATGCACAGCGTCGCCGGCCGCTCGACGAACTGCTTGAAACGCTGGTGCATCGCGTGGTCGGATTCCAGCCGGCCGAGGGTGTTGTAGACGACTGCGGATGCCGCCACGATGTAGGCATCGTGGCCGATGTAGTCCTCGAGGTTCCACTTGCCCGTCAGTGAATAGAGCCAGTGGCCCACGGTCTCGGAGGCCCACGGCGACATCAGCAACACGGCGACGCCCTGCAGGGCGACGTTGAGTGTGGCGGCGACCTCCCAGCGCGAAGACCAGGTGACACGCCGGATCCACAAGCTCCACGCGATGCACAGAAGCGTGATCGCGATGAGAGTTGCAATGGCCATCGGGGGTCTGTTTCTTACAGGGGTGGGGCGTCGAGACGGGGCGTCAGTTCGGACAGGCGGGGCCGGCGCTTGGTCCCTGACGTCACGGTGGCCGCCGCAGCCTGTCGGGTCGCCACCGAGGCGCGGGCGGACTCGACGTAGGTGAACACTTCCTGGCGGGTCATCAGACCGAACTGGATCTGGAGATCGGGATAGCTGAGGTCGAAGCGATCGGCGACGCGGCGGAGCTCTTCGGCGTTCGGGTAGTCGGCCTCTTTGATCCGCCGGTAATACGTGCTGCTGGACGTGCCGAGTGCGTCGTAGATGTCTTTGGCGTCGATCTCCCCGTCGAGCAGGTAGTCGAGCAACGCCTTGAGCTGTCTGCCGTTCTCGTCCGTCCTGGGCACCTGAACACTGTAAACCGCGGACGGCCATCGGGGCAGCCCTCAGGGCAAACAGGTCAGAGTTTCCTTAATTGACACGGCCGTCACAGTTTTGGGAGCAGTCTCCCAATTCTGGGACATCCGCGCTACGGTTAGCTGCATGGTCGCTCCCTTCCTGCCCGACGAGGTCAAGCACGCCGTGGTCGCCGCAGCGCCGATAGCGCTGGACATCTTCGACCGGGACCCGGCGGTGTCGGCACCGCCGCAGTTCGTGTCCTGCGCAAGCACCCCGTCGAGCGAACTCGCCGCGGAGCTCGAGTACACAGCGGAGTGGCTCGCTGTGCGGAGCGAGGAGATCCTGCTCGCCGCCCTCGGTCGTGCGTTCGGCCGCACCCGGGGCGACGGTGCTGTCGCCGTCACCGTCCGTAGCGCGGCAGTGGCGCCCGCGCACCCGGTCACGCTGCTGTGCGCGGCCGGCTGGCCGATGGGTCCCAGTGAGATGCTGCAGGGAGCGCACAACGCGTTGCTGCCCGATGCAAACCACCCCCACTCGCCCGCCGACGTCACGCTGGCGGTCGACACCACGGCTGGCGAGCCGGAGTCTCCACTCCAAGTGCACGTGCGCCACACCGCCGACGGGCTGACCGTCGACTGGACCTACGACGCGGCTCGGCTGGACAGCTACTCGGTCGAGGAGATGGCCGAGCAATTCGGCCTCGCGCTGATCGAGATCACCTCCGACGCCGGCGCGCCGCTGTAGCCGTCCCCGTTAGACTGGCGGGAACTGGCGTCGATCCGGCCATCACCGGGGAGCCTTCGGAAGAACGGCGTGCGTAGCGCCTACTAGACCCGAACGGGTGGGCCCGTCACAGCCCGCGAACGAGCGGCGCACCCCCGGTGCGCAAGCGGGGTGGTACCGCGGCGCTCGCGCACCGCGCGACGTCGTCCCCGTGCCTGATGGTTGGCACAGGAGACAGACGGTGAGCGCGTACCCCAAGCCGGCGAGTGGATCGCCCGACTTCCCGAGTGTGGAACTCGAGGTCCTCGACTACTGGGACCGTGATGACACGTTCCGCGCGAGCATCGCCAACCGCGACGGGGCGCCCGAGTACGTGTTCTATGACGGGCCTCCGTTCGCCAACGGTCTGCCGCACTACGGACATCTGCTCACCGGCTACGTCAAGGACATTGTGCCGCGCTACCGCACGATGCGCGGATACAAGGTCGAGCGGCGTTTCGGCTGGGACACCCACGGGCTGCCCGCCGAACTCGAGGTCCAGCGCCAGCTCGGGATCAGCAGCAAGGCGCAGATCGACGAGCTCGGCATCGAGAAGTTCAACGAAGCATGCCGGGAGTCGGTGCTCAAGTACACCGGGGAGTGGCGCAGCTACGTCACCCGCCAGGCCCGGTGGGTGGACTTCGACAACGACTACAAGACCCTCGATCTGGGCTTCATGGAGTCGGTGCTGTGGGCGTTCAAGCAGCTGTGGGACAAGGGGCTGGCCTATGAGGGCTACCGCGTGCTGCCGTACTGCTGGAACGACGAGACCCCGCTCTCCAGCCACGAACTGCGCATGGACGACGACGTCTACCAGAGCAGGCAGGACCCGGCGCTGACCGTCGGCTTCCGCATCACCGGCGGGCCGGTGGCCGAGCTCGAGGGCGCCCACCTGCTCATCTGGACGACGACGCCGTGGACTCTGCCGTCCAACCAGGCCGTCGCGGTGAACCCCGAGGTGACCTACGTCGTCGTCGAGAACGACGGGCGGCGCTACGTGATCGCCGAGGCGCGGTTGGGCGCCTACGCCCGCGAGCTCGGGGACGAGCCCGCCGTCCTGGCCACCTATACCGGCCGTGACCTGCTCGACGTGACCTACGTGCCGCCGTTCCCGTATTTCATGGACTCGCCGAACGCGTTTCGGGTGCTGCCCGCCGAGTTCGTCAGCACGGAGGACGGCACCGGTCTGGTGCACATGGCGCCTGCCTACGGTGAGGACGACATGACCACCGCGTCGGCCGGTGGGATCGAGGCCGTCACCCCCGTCGACGCGCGGGGCCGCTTCGACGTGACCGTGCCCGATTACCAGGGGCAGCACGTGTTCGAGGCGAATCCCCACATCATTCGCGACCTGAAGAACGGCACCGGCCCGGCGGCAGCCAACGGCGCGGTGTTGCTGCGTCACGACACCTACGAACACTCCTATCCGCACTGCTGGCGCTGCCGTAATCCGCTGATCTACCGCGCCGTGTCGTCGTGGTTCATCAAGGTGACCGAGATCCGCGACCGGATGGTCGAGCTGAACCAGGAGATCACCTGGTATCCCGAACACGTCAAAGACGGTCAGTTCGGCAAGTGGCTGGCCGGCGCGCGCGACTGGTCGATCTCCCGGAATCGCTACTGGGGCAGCCCGATCCCGGTGTGGAAGTCCGACGATCCGGCCTATCCGCGCGTCGACGTCTACGGCAGCCTCGACGACCTCGAACGCGACTTCGGGGTGCGCCCGGACAACCTGCACCGGCCCTACATCGACGAACTGACCCGGCCCAATCCCGACGATCCGACGGGCCGCTCCACGATGCGCCGCATCGAGGACGTCTTCGACGTGTGGTTCGACTCCGGCTCGATGCCGTTCGGTCAGGTGCACTACCCGTTCGAGAACCAGGACTGGTTCGAGTCGCACTTCCCCGGGGATTTCATCGTCGAGTACATCGGCCAGACCCGCGGCTGGTTCTACACGCTGCACGTGTTGGCCACCGCGCTGTTCGATCGGCCCGCGTTCCGCACCTGCGTCAGCCACGGCATCGTGCTGGGCAACGACGGGCAGAAGATGAGCAAGTCGCTGCGCAACTATCCCGATGTCACCGAGGTGTTCGACCGGGACGGCTCCGATGCGATGCGCTGGTTCCTGATGGCGTCGCCGATCCTGCGCGGCGGCAACCTGGTGGTCACCGAGCAGGGCATTCGCGAAGGGGTACGCCAGGTTCTGCTGCCGCTGTGGAACGCGTACTCGTTCCTGGCGCTCTATGCGCCGCAGAAGGGGACGTGGCGCACCGACTCGACCCACGTGCTGGATCGCTACATCCTGGCCAAGCTGGCGGTGCTGCGCGACGAGCTGACGGCCTCGCTGGACGTCTGCGATATCTCGGTGGCGTGCGACCAGCTCCGGCAATTCACCGAGGCGCTGACGAATTGGTATGTGCGACGGTCACGTTCGCGGTTCTGGGAGGAGGACCGCGAGGCGATCGACACACTGCACACCGTGCTCGAGGTGACGTGCCGGCTGGCCGCGCCGCTGCTGCCCCTGGCCGCCGAGCGGATCTGGCGCGACCTCACCGGTGAGCGCTCCGTGCATCTGACCGACTGGCCGGAGGAGGGTTGCGTGCCCGCCGACGCACGACTGGTCGCCGACATGGACCTCGTGCGCGAAGTCGCCTCAGTGGGTTCGTCACTGCGCAAGGCCAAGAAGCTGCGGGTGCGGCTGCCACTGACGAAACTCGTTGTCGCCGTCAATGATCCGCAGAGGCTGGCGCCCTACCGGGAGCTGCTCGCCGACGAGCTCAACGTCAAGGCGGTGGAGTTGACCGACGACATCGCCGCGCACGGTCGCTTCGAGTTGGCCGTCAACGCACGCGCCGCCGGTCCCCGCATCGGGAAGGACGTCCAGGCGGCGATCAAGGCCGTCAAGGCGGGGGAGGGGGTGCTCAATCCCGACGGCACGCTGACCGCCGGGCCCGCGGTCCTGTTGCCGGAGGAGTTCACCTCGAAGCTGGTCGCGGCGGATCCGGAGTGGACCGCCGCGCTGCCCGACGGTGCCGGCCTGGTCGTGCTCGACGGGACGCTCACCCCGGAGCTGGAGGCCGAAGGCTGGGCCAAGGACCGCATCCGCGAGCTCCAGGAGCTGCGCAAGACCTCAGGCCTCGACGTCTCCGATCGGATCCGGGTCGTGATGTCCGTGCCCGCCGACAAAGAGCAGTGGGCGCGTGATCATGCCGAGCTGATCGCCGGTGAGATCCTCGCGACGGACTTCGCGTTCGGGGAGCCCGTGGATGGGGCCGAGATCGGCGACGGCGTACGGGTCAGCCTCGCGAAGGTCTGATCGTCAGCCGACTCTGGCGCTCTGCCCGCCGAAGGTGACCACGTCGCCTGCGCGTAGCTGACGGCCGCGGCGCGTCTCGACGGCGTCGTTGACCGACACCAGGCCGTCGGCGATCGCGCCTTTGGCGTCGGCGCCGGTGTCGATCAGGTTGGCCAGCTTCAGGAACTGGCCGAGGCGGATCGTCTCGTCGCGGATCGGTACGTCGTGCACGTCGCCCACGCTAGCCGCCTACAGTCAGCGGTGTGGGCGCGCGATGGGTCCTGCACCTGGACATGGACGCGTTCTTCGCGTCCGTGGAACAGCTGACGCGACCCACGCTGCGCGGCCGGCCCGTGCTGGTCGGCGGCCTCGGCGGCCGCGGGGTGGTGGCCGGGGCCAGCTACGAGGCGCGCCGGTTCGGGGCGCGGTCGGCGATGCCGATGCACCAGGCTCGCCGGCTGGTGGGCGCGGGCGCGGTGGTGCTGCCGCCCCGCGGCGTGGTCTATGGACTGGCCAGCCGCCGCGTCTTCCAGACGGTGCGGTCCACAGTGCCTGTCCTCGAACAGCTTTCGTATGACGAGGCGTTCGGCGAGCCGATCGAGCTCGCGGGTGCGAGCGCCGCCGAGGTCGAGGCGTTCTGTCAGCGGTTGCGGGCCGACGTGCGCACGACGACGGGTCTGGTGGCCTCGGTGGGCGCCGGGTCGGGCAAGCAGATCGCCAAGATCGCGTCGGGCCTCGCCAAGCCCGACGGTGTCCGGGTGGTGGACCGCGACGAGGAGGTGGCGCTACTAGCGGGTCTGCCCGTGCGCCGGCTGTGGGGGATAGGCCCGGTGGCCGAGGACAGACTGCACCGGCTGGGCGTCGAGACCATCGGCGCGCTGGCGGCGCTCACCGAGGCGGAGGTGGCCGACATCCTGGGCGCCACGATCGGGCCCGCGCTGCACCGGCTGGCCCGCGGTGTGGACGACCGGCCGGTCGCCGAGAACGCGCCGGCCAAGCAAATCAGCGCGGAGTCCACGTTCGCCGAGGACCTGATCACGCTGGCGCAGCTACGCGAGGCGATCGGACCGATCGGCGATCACGCACACCGTCGGCTGGAGAAGGACGGCCGCGGCGCCCGCACGATCACGGTCAAGCTCAGGCGCTCCGACATGAGCGTCCTCACCCGGTCGGCCACGCTGCCGTACGCGACCACCGAAGCCGCGACGCTGATCGGCACCGCGCGCAAGCTGCTGCTCGATCCGGTGGAGATCGGGCCCGTTCGCCTTGTGGGAGTGGGCTTCTCGGGACTGACCGAGGTCCGTCAGGAGCCGCTGTTCGCCGATACGGAGCTGACGACCCTGTCCTCCGCGGCCCAGGCCCCCGAGATGGGCATGCCGGACACGCGGACCGACGTCGCAGCGAGCGCGCCGGGCTGGCGGATCGGTGACGACGTGTCGCACACCGACCACGGCCACGGCTGGGTGCAGGGCGCCGGGCACGGTGTGATGACGGTCCGCTTCGAGACCCGGGCACACGGACCCGGCATCGCTCGCACGTTCCGCGGCGACGACCCCGGGCTGTCGCGAGCCAATCCCGTGGACAGCCTGGACTGGCCGGAGTTCGTGGATCAGCTCGGCGCCGAGTCAGCCCCAGCGGGCGAAGACGTCGGCGACCGGTGAGCCGGCAGCCAGCGCCGCCATCAGAAGGACACGGGCCTGCGGTGGCCGCAGTGTCGGCGCCAGCACCGCACCGGCGCTCACCAGGTCACGCCCCGGGCCGTAGCCGGCATTGACGCGGCCGCCGGGCACCCGCGTCGACACCGCCACCACTACGCCTGCTGCGCAGTGCCGCCGCACGCCGTCGATCAGGGCTGCGCCCACGTTGCCGGCGCCCAGCGCCTCGATCACCACACCGCGGGCCCCCGCTGCCACGTACGCGTCGAGCGCGGTGCTGTCCGCGCCGGGGTAGGCGGCCACGATGTCGACCCGCGGCGCGTCGGCGGCGCGCAACGCCCCCAGGCGGGGATGCGTGCCGGGCTCGCGCCCTGCGAAGCTCTGATCGCTGTCGGTGCTGACCTTGGTCAGGCCGAGTGCCGCGAACACCTCACCGGCGAAGGCCACCACCACACCGGCGCCGCGCATCGCCGGATCGGCCGCGACGGCCAGCGCCTGGCGCAGGTTGGCCGGCCCGTCGGCATTCGGGGCGTCGGCGCTGCGTTGAGCGCCGGTCACGACGACGGCGGCCGCGCCGGAGTAGGTGAGCGCGAGCCACAGCGCGGTCTCTTCCAGCGAGTCGGTGCCGTGGGTGACGACGACGCCGTCGACACCCTCGCGGTCTGCGCGGGCAACTGCGGTCCCGATGACGTCCCAGTCGGCGGGCACCAGTTCAGAGCTGTCTTTGCGCATCGCTTCGACGACCTCCACCACGACGCCGGCGTCGACACCGAGACCGGTCGTCAGCTCGGTGCCGGAGCGGGTGGGGCGTTTGACGCCGTCGGCGTCGGCACTGGTGGAGATGGTGCCGCCGGTGGCGATCAGGACGAGGCGGGCCATGGCTGGATTCTTCCTCACCGCCACCCTGCGATGATGGACGGCGTGACTGACGAATCCTCCAAGCCGGCCGAACCGGCGACCGGCGATGCCGCGGACCCACCGCCGGCGGCAGATACGCCCCCGCGTCGGCGCCTGCGGCTGCTCCTGGGGGTGGCCGCCGTCGTGCTGGTCGTCGACGTCGTCACCAAGATCCTCGCGGTCGAGCTGCTGACGCCCGGCCAGCCGGTCTCGATCATCGGCGACACCGTGACGTGGACGCTGGTCCGCAACTCCGGCGCGGCGTTCTCGATGGCGACCGGCTATACCTGGGTGCTGACCCTGGTGGCCATCGGCGTGGTGATCGGCATCATCTGGATGGGGCGCCGTCTCGTCTCGCCGTGGTGGGCGCTGGGGTTGGGCATGATCCTGGGCGGCGCCATGGGCAACCTGGTGGACCGGTTCTTCCGCTCGCCCGGGCCGCTGCGCGGCCACGTCGTCGACTTCTTCTCGATCGGGTGGTGGCCCGTCTTCAACGTTGCCGACCCGTCGGTGGTGGGCGGGGCGATCCTGCTGGTGGCGCTGTCGCTGTTCGGGTTCGACTTCGATACGACCGGCCGCCGGCGCGCCGGCGGTGACGGCGCGCAGTGACCACACGGTCGATGCCGGTGCCCGAGGGCCTGGCAGGGATGCGGGTCGACGCGGGCATCGCGCGTCTGCTGGGGCTGTCGCGGACGGCGGCCGCGACGCTCGCCGAAGAGGGCGGTGTCGAGCTCGACGGCGCGCGGGCGGGCAAGTCCGACAAACTCACCGCGGGCGCGTGGCTCGAGGTGCGGTTGCCCGAGGCGCCCGCACCCGTCGAGAACGTGCCCGAGGACATCGAGGGCATGACGATCCTGTACTCCGACGACGACATCGTCGCCGTCGACAAGCCCCCGGGGGTGGCTGCACACGCCACCGTCGGCTGGCACGGCCCGACGGTGCTCGGCGGACTGGCCGCCGCGGGATTCCGGATCAGCACCTCGGGCATCCACGAACGCCAGGGCATCGTGCACCGCCTCGACGTCGGGACCTCCGGGGTCATGGTCGTGGCGCTGTCCGAACGCGCCTACACGGTGCTCAAGCGGGCCTTCAAGCAGCGCACCGTCGACAAGCGCTACCACGCGCTGGTGCAGGGTCACCCCGATCCGTCCAGCGGCACGATCGACGCCCCGATCGGGCGGCACCGCGGCCACGACTGGAAGTTCGCGGTCGTCGAGGGCGGCCGCAACAGCGTCACCCATTACGACACGCTCGAGGCTCACCAGGCCGCCAGCCTGCTCGACGTCCATCTCGAGACGGGTCGCACCCATCAGATCCGGGTGCATTTCTCCGCTCTGCATCACCCGTGCTGCGGGGATCTGACCTACGGCGCCGATCCGACGCTGGCCGCGCGGCTGGGGTTGACGCGGCAGTGGCTGCATGCGCGCTCGTTGGCCTTCGCCCATCCCGCCGACGGCCGGCAGATAGAGATCACCAGTCCGTATCCGGCGGATCTGCAACACGCCCTGGACGTCCTGCGCGGTCCTGGCCGGTGAGATCGGGCCTGCTGTTCGGCGTCGGCGCCTATGGCATGTGGGGTGTGTTCCCCGCGTTCTTCCCGCTGCTGAAGCCCGCCGGCGCGGTGGAGGTGCTCGCGCACCGCATCATCTGGAGCTTCCTTCTGATGGTGATCGTGGTCGCCGCCGTGCGCCGACTGGGCGATCTGCGCGAGATCACTGGCCGGGTGTGGCTGCTCCTGACGGCCGCGGCGGCGCTGATCTCGATGAACTGGCTGATCTACGTCTACGCGGTCAACAACGGGCACGTGGTCGATGCCGCGCTCGGCTATTTCATCAACCCGCTGGTGTCGATCGCGCTGGGAATGCTCATCTTCCGGGAACGGCTGAACCGCTGGCAGATCGCGGCGCTGACGGTCGCGGTGGTCGCGGTCGTGGTGCTGACCGTCGAGGTCGGATCGCCGCCGCTGATCGGGCTGGGGCTGGCGCTGTCGTTCGGCCTCTACGGCGCGGTGAAGAAGCTGGTGCCGACCGATCCCCGCGTCAGTGTCGGGGTGGAGGCAGGTCTGGCCACGCCGTTCGCGCTCGCGTACGTGGTGGTGCTGACACTCTCCGGCCACGCGACGTTCGGCAACCACGGTGCCTCCCACGCGTGGTTGATGGTGCTGTCGGGCCTGCTGACCGCGCTGCCGCTGCTGCTGTTCGCCGCCGCCGCGCAGCGGTTGCCGATGGTGACGTTGGGGCTGCTGTTCTATCTGACGCCGGCGATGCAGTTGTCCTGGGGCGTGCTCGTCGGCCACGAACCGATGCCGCCGGCGCGTTGGGTGGGCTTCGCGTTGATCTGGGTGGCGCTGGCCGTGTTCACCGTCGACGCGGTGCGGCGTGCCCGCGCCGACCGGCGTGCCGTGCAGCCGTCCAGAACCTAGTTTTGCCGGTTTGCTGATTGACCCGCTGGCAGCAATGCCCTAACGTTTGCTCGTGGATTGCGCGACGGGCACCCGAGGTCGCGGCCGCCCCGTGGGGGCGGATTCCGAGCGGACGCGGCAGACGATCCTGCGGGCCGCCCGCGACGTCATCGCTGTGAGCGGCTATGGCGCGGCGACGTTTCAGCAGATGGCCCTGCGAGCCGGCGTCAGCCGGCCCACGTTGCATTACTACTTCGACACTCGCGAACAGGTCTACGAGGCGCTGGCGCAGGCGGTTCACGCGCAGATCGCCCGGTACATCGCGGAGGCGCGGGAGTTCCCGGAACCGCGTGCTCGGCTCGTCGCGTTCACCGAAGCCGTCGCACATCTGTGCCGCGAGGACCCGGGTGCGCTGCGGTTCCTGGTGACCATGCAGGTCGAACAGCGTCGAGGTGTGCACTGCAACGCGACGGCAGAGTCGGCCATCGCGGCGATTCACGGGTTCTACGACACCCTGGCCGACACTCGGGCCGACACCCTGGCCGACACCCGGGGCCTGGCGGACCTTCTGGCGTCGGTGTTCTGGGGCATCGCGTTTCACGCCGGATTCGTGGCGTCCGACAGTGACGGCTCGGTAGTTGCCAGGCAACTGCTTAACGTCTTCGATGAGGAATTGCTGACATCGCGCAGCGGCGCGGGCTGACGGTCACGCCGATACCTCCTCGAGACACGCGCGGGGACACGCCAGGAGACACGCCGGGAGGTGTCGGTGTGCGGCCATAGACTGGCCTGCCTATGAGCGGGTCATTCGTGCATCTCCACAACCACACCGAGTACTCGATGCTGGACGGCGCCGCGAAGGTCAAGCCGATGCTCGCCGAGGCCCAGCGCCTCGAGATGCCCGCCATCGGCATGACCGACCACGGAAACATGTTCGGCGCCAGCGAGTTCTACAACGCGGCCACCGATGTCGGCATCAAACCGATCATCGGCATCGAGGCCTACATCGCGCCCGCATCGCGCTTCGACACCAAGCGCGTGCTCTGGGGTGATCCCAGCCAGAAGAGCGACGACGTCTCCGGTAGCGGCTCCTACACGCACATGACGATGGTCGCCGAGAACGCGACGGGTCTGCGCAACCTGTTCACACTCTCGTCGCTCGCGTCGTTCGAAGGCCAGCTCGGCAAGTGGTCACGCATGGACGCCGAGATCATCGCCGAACACTCCGAGGGCATCATCGCCACCACGGGCTGCCCGTCGGGTGAGGTGCAGACGCGATTGCGGCTGGGCCACACCCAGGAGGCGATCGAGGCCGCCGCCAAGTGGCAGGAGATCTTCGGCAAGGAGAACTTCTTCCTCGAGCTGATGGACCACGGTCTGGACATCGAGCGCCGGGTCCGCGAGGGCTTGCTGGAGGTGGGCAGGAAGCTCAACATCCGGCCGCTGGCGACCAACGACTGCCACTACGTCACGCGCGACGCCTCCCAGAACCACGAGGCGCTGCTCTGCATCCAGACCGGTAAGACCCTGTCGGATCCCACGCGGTTCAAGTTCGACGGTGACGGCTACTACCTGAAGTCCGCGGCCGAGATGCGGGCGCTGTGGGACGACCAGGTGCCCGGCGCCTGCGATTCGACCCTGTTGATCGCCGAGCGGGTGCAGCCCTACACCGAGGTGTGGGCGCCCAAGGATCGGATGCCGATCTTCCCCGTCCCCGAGGGGCACGACCAGGGGTCCTGGCTGACGCACGAGGTGATGACCGGCCTGGCGGAACGGCGGTTCGCCGGCGCGTCGGTTCCGCAGGAGTACATCGACCGCGCCGAGTACGAGATCAAGGTCATCTGCGACAAGGGTTTCCCGGCGTACTTCCTCATCGTCGCCGACCTCATCAACTACGCCCGGTCCGTGGGCATCCGCGTCGGCCCGGGCCGCGGTTCGGCCGCGGGTTCGCTGGTGGCCTACGCCATGGGGATCACGAACATCGATCCCATTCCGCACGGACTGCTGTTCGAACGGTTCCTGAACCCGGAACGCCCGTCGGCCCCCGATATCGACATCGACTTCGACGACCGTCGCCGCGGCGAGATGCTGCGCTACGCGGCGAACAAGTGGGGCAGCGACCGGGTTGCCCAGGTCATCACCTTCGGCACGATCAAAACCAAAGCGGCGCTCAAGGATTCGGCGCGTGTGCACTACGGGCAGCCCGGTTTCGCGATCGCCGATCGGATCACCAAGGCGCTGCCGCCGCCGATCATGGCCAAGGACATCCCGGTCTCGGGCATCACCGATCCGACCCACGAGCGGTACAAGGAGGCCGCCGAGGTTCGCGCGCTGATCGACACCGATCCCGACGTCCGGACCATCTACGAGACGGCGCGCGGCCTGGAGGGCCTGGTCCGCAACGCCGGCGTCCACGCGTGCGCGGTGATCATGAGCTCCGAGCCGCTGATGGAGGCGATCCCGCTGTGGAAGCGCCCGCAAGACGGTGCGGTGATCACCGGCTGGGACTACCCGTCGTGCGAGGCCATCGGCCTGCTGAAGATGGACTTCCTCGGACTGCGGAACCTGACGATCATCGGCGACTGCATCGAGAACATCAAGGCCAATCGCGGCGAAGACGTCGACCTCGAATCACTCGCGCTCGACGATCCGCTGGCCTATGAACTGCTGGGCCGTGGTGACACGCTCGGGGTGTTCCAGCTCGACGGCGGCCCTATGCGTGACCTGCTGCGCCGTATGCAGCCCACCGAGTTCAACGACATCGTGGCAGTGCTCGCGCTGTACCGGCCCGGCCCGATGGGCATGAACGCCCACAACGACTACGCCGACCGCAAGAACGGGCGCCAGGCGATCAAGCCGATCCACCCGGAGCTCGAGGAGCCGCTCAAGGAGATCCTGGCCGAGACGTACGGCCTGATCGTCTACCAAGAGCAGATCATGTTCATCGCGCAGAAGGTCGCCGGCTACTCGATGGGCAAAGCCGATGCGCTGCGTAAGGCCATGGGTAAGAAGAAGCTGGAAGTCCTCGAAGCCGAGTACAAGGGCTTCCTGGAGGGGATGACGGCCAACGGGTTCTCCGCCGCCGCGGTGAAAGCGTTGTGGGACACCATTCTTCCGTTCGCCGGGTATGCGTTCAACAAGTCGCATGCCGCCGGCTACGGGCTGGTGTCGTACTGGACGGCCTACCTCAAGGCAAACTATCCCGCGGAGTACATGGCCGGTCTGCTCACCTCCGTCGGCGACGACAAGGACAAGGCCGCGGTCTATCTGGCCGACTGCCGACGCCTCGGCATCACGGTGCTGCCGCCCGATGTCAACGAGTCGGTGCAGAACTTCGCCTCGGTGGGCAGCGACATCCGCTTCGGTCTCGGCGCGGTGCGCAACGTGGGAGCCAATGTCGTTGCCTCCCTTGTCAACACGCGCTCCGAGAAGGGCAAGTACGCCGACTTCTCGGACTACCTCAACAAGATCGACATCACCGCCTGCAACAAGAAGGTGACGGAGTCTCTGGTCAAGGCCGGGGCCTTCGATTCGCTGGGGCATCCGCGCAAGGGCCTGTTCCTCGTGCACACCGACGCGGTGGACTCGGTGCTCGGCACCAAGAAGGCCGAGGCCATGGGGCAGTTCGACCTGTTCGGGGGCGGTGACTCCGAGACGGAGTCGGTGTTCACGATCAAGGTGCCCGAGGAGGAGTGGGAGGACAAGCACAAGCTGGCGCTGGAGCGCGAGATGCTGGGCCTCTACGTGTCCGGCCATCCGCTGAACGGGATCGCGCATCTGCTGGCCGCGCAGGTCGACACCCAGATCCCGGCGATTCTGGAAGGCGACATCGCCAACGACACCCAGGTCCGCGTCGGCGGCATCCTGGCGTCGGTCAACCGCCGGGTGAACAAGAACGGTCTGCCGTGGGCGTCGGCGCAGATCGAAGACCTCTCCGGCGGTATCGAGGTGCTGTTCTTCCCGCAGACGTACTCGATGTTCGGCGCCGAGATCGCCGACGACGTCGTGGTGCTGATCGGCGCCAAGGTGGCCAAGCGCGACGACCGGATCTCGTTGATCGCCAACGAGCTGATCGTTCCGGACTTCTCCAGCGCACAGGCCAACCGGCCGGTCGCGGTGAGCCTGCCGACGCGACAGTGCACCGTCGACAAGGTCAGTGCCCTCAAGCAGGTCCTCGCGCGCCATCCCGGAACCGCCCAGGTGCATCTGCGGCTCATCAGCGGTGAGCGCATCACCACGCTCGAACTCGACCAATCGCTGCGCGTGACACCGTCATCCGCGCTGATGGGTGACCTCAAGGAGTTGCTCGGACCGGGCTGCCTCGGCGGGTGACCGCGCCTGGGCTGGGCGCCTGGCGGTTGCGGATCGTGTCCGTGCGGTCGGCGAGGGCCGCCGCGGTTCTCGGCATGGCGGCGGCCGCGGGTGGGGCACTCACGGGGTACCTGTACGAGCGGTCGGTCCCGCTGCTCACCGGTGTGGTGGTTGCCATCCAGGGGCTCGCGCTGGTGGCGCTACCGCTCGTGCGGCGTCAGGCGGTCAGCTCTTCGAGGGGTTCAACAGACCCGCGGTGAGCCACACGACGGTCGCGGCACCGGCTCCGCTGAGCACGGCGGCAGCAGCCGTCGACGTCATCACGGCCACACCGGCGAAAACGATCAGCCCGACCAGCAGCGCGACCACCTTGTAGGTGGGCCACAACACGCCGGCGATCGAGACCGTGCCGGCCGGGCGGCTCACTGCATTGCCGAATTCCTGCGCGGTGGTCATGTCGTCCACGATAACCCGTAGACGAGTTTTCGGCCAGCCGAAACCTCGATGTCGTCCCTCCGTGTCTCGGCCCCGGCGGCTGTCCATTTCCGCTGTAGGAGCATCCGGTGGCACCATGGTCGGCGTGTCCACCGAGCTGAGCCAGAGCCCCCGATTCGATCTGGGTGGTGCGCCTCTGCGCGCCGCCGACATCGACGAGGCCGCTCGGCGAATTTCGGCTGTGGTGTCGAAGACCCCACTGCAGTACAGCGACCGGCTCTCGGCGCTGACCGGCGCGCAGGTGTACCTCAAACGCGAGGATCTGCAGGCGGTGCGCTCGTACAAGCTGCGCGGCGCCTACAACCTGCTGATGCAGCTGACCCCGGAGGAGAAAGCCGCGGGCGTGGTGTGCTCGTCGGCGGGCAACCACGCGCAGGGTTTCGCGCTGGCCTGCCGGTCCATGGGCGTGCACGGCCGCGTCTATGTGCCGGCCAAGACCCCGAAGCAGAAGCGCAACCGGATCCGCTATCACGGCGGGGAGTTCATCGAGCTCATCGTCGGCGGTAAGACCTATGACCTGGCCGCCGAGGCCGCCCGCGACGATGTCGCCCGCACCGGCGCGACGCTGGTGCCGCCCTACGACGATCTGCGCACGATGGCCGGGCAGGGCACCATCGCCGTCGAGATCCTCGAACAGCTCGGTGCCGAGCCCGACCTGGTGGTCGTGCCGGTGGGTGGCGGCGGCTGCATCAGCGGCGTGACCACCTACCTGGCCGAGCGCACCGCGACGACGTCGGTGCTGGGTGTGGAGCCGTCCGGAGCGGCAGCGCTGGTGGCCGCGTTGGCCAGCGGCGAGCCGGTCACGCTGACCGATGTCGACCAGTTCGTCGATGGCGCCGCCGTCGCCCGGGTCGGCACGCTCCCGTTCGCGGCGCTGTCGGCCGCGGGGGACATGGTGTCGATCACCACGGTCGACGAGGGTGCGGTGTGCACCGCGATGCTGGACCTCTATCAGAACGAGGGCATTATCGCCGAGCCCGCCGGGGCGCTGTCAGTGGCGGCGCTGCTGGAGGCCGACATCGAGCCGGGCTCGACGGTGGTGTGTCTGATCTCCGGCGGCAACAACGACGTGTCTCGCTACGGCGAGGTGCTCGAACGGTCACTGGTACACCTGGGCCTCAAGCACTATTTCCTGGTCGACTTCCCGCAGGAGCCCGGTGCCCTCCGACGCTTCCTCGACGAGGTGCTGGGCCCCAACGACGACGTCACGCTGTTCGAATACGTCAAGCGCAACAACCGGGAGACCGGGGAAGCGCTGGTCGGTATCGAGATGGCCTCGGCAGCGGACCTGGAGGGGCTCCTCGAGCGGATGTCGACGTCGGAATGCCACGTCGAGCTGCTCGAGCCGGGCTCGCCGACGTACCGCTATTTGACCTGACGACGTTCAGGCGGCAACCTCGATCAACGCCTCGTCGTTGGCGCGGAAGAACGCTTCGACGGGCACCTCGAAGTCGGCTGCGCACTCGGTGATCACCGATGCCCAGCGTCGATCGATCCGCGACACGCTTCCGATGCCAGGGCGCGTCAGGCAGAAGGCCACCGTGGTGCCTGGTTCGAATCCAGCCAGCAGGTCCGACAGTGCCGCCATCAGTTCGGCGACGAATGCGGGATCAGGCGCGGACGCGATCTCGACATCGCTCATCATCTTGAGGAACCGGCGATCCGGCCCGACGAGCACGAACCGCAGTAAGCGCTCACCGAAGCCGAGTGGGCCCATCAGCGCCCGCCATCGTTGGCGCAGATCGGCGGCCGAGTGGATCGGGTCCGTCGCGGTCTCGATCGCCGGAATCGCTGTCAGCTCGGTGTGTTTCATCCCGCCATCATCGATGCGAGGACAGCTGTCGGGAATTCGTTCATCCCCAGGCCGGTGGCCTGTGGACGACTAGCGCGGGGCTTTCAGGATCGTGACAGAATGCCCGCCCATCCGGGTCGAATCCGTACCGACCTCTGGTGTGCCCCAACTCAACACCGCGTCACCGGTGACCGGGACGTCGACGTCGTCTACCCCGAGGGTGCAGACGATGGCGATGCTTCCCCGGTGCATGACGAACCATCCCGCGTCCTCGTCGTAGTCGATCCGCAGGTGGTCCAACCACGGGTCAGCCAGGTCGGGTTCGGCTTTGCGCAGCGCGATCAGGCTCTGGTAGAACGCCCGCAGCCGGCCATGGTCACCGTCGTCGACCTCGTCCCAGTCCAGCTTCGACCGCTCGAACGTCGCCGGGTCCTGGGGATCGGGGATCTCGTCGGCGTTCCACCCGTGACTGGCGAACTCCTTCTTGCGACCTTCGGCGGTCGCCCGCGCCAGGTCGGGTTCGGGGTGGCTGCTGAAAAACTGGAACGGTGACGACGACGCCCACTCCTCGCCCATGAAAAGCATTGCAGTGTAGGGAGATCCCAGTGCAAGCGCCGCCTTGACGGCCAGCTGACCGGTGGTCAGGTTCTGTGACGGCCGGTCACCAATGGCCCGGTTGCCCACCTGGTCGTGGGTGAGCGTGTAGGCCAGCAGGCGGGTCGCCGGGATCGTGGCCGTGTCCAGCGGCCTGCCGTGCCGACGCTGCCGGAACGACGAGAACGTCCCCGCGTGGAAGTAGCCGTGCCGCAGCGTCTGGGCCAGCGTCTTCAGCGTGCCGAAGTCGCCGTAGTAGCCCTGCCGCTCGCCCGACACCGCGGTGTGGATGGCGTGGTGGATGTCGTCGTCCCACTGCGCGGTCATGCCCAGCCCGCCGTGATCACGCGGGGTGATCAGACGCGGGTCGTTCAGGTCGCTCTCGGCGATCAGCGACAGCGGCCGGCCCACATCGGCTGCCAGAGAGTCGGTTTCGGCCGACATCTCCTCGAGGATGTGGATCGCGGTGGTGTCCACGAGGGCGTGCACGGCATCGAGGCGCAGCCCGTCGGCGTGGAAGTCACGCATCCAGCGCAGCGCACAGTCGAGGATGTAGCGGCGCACCTGATCAGCGCCCGCGTCGCCGATGTTGATCGACTCGCCCCACGGGTTGGAGCCCGACGACAGGTACGGGCCGAACTCGGGGAGGTAGTTGCCCGAGGGGCCCAGGTGGTTGAACACCGCGTTGATGAGGACGCCGAGACCCCGCTGGTGGCAGGCGTCGACGAAGCGGATCAGCGCGTCGGGGCCGCCGTACGGTTCGTGCACCGCGTACCAGAGCACCCCGTTGTAGCCCCAGCCGTGGGTGCCGCCGAAGGCGTTGACCGGCATCACTTCCACGAAGTCGACACCGAGGTCGACGAGATAGTCGAGCTTGTCGATCGCGGCGTCGAGCGTCCCGGCCGGGGTGAAGGTGCCGATGTGCAGCTCGTAGATCACCGCACCCTCGATGGACCGGCCGGCCCATTCGCTGTCGGACCACGCATCGGCCGCCGGCTGCCACAGCTGTGAGCGTTCGTGGACGCCCTCGGGCTGACGCGGCGAGCGGGGATCGGGCAGCACCTTCGGGTCGTCGCCCAGCACGAAGCCGTAGCGCGCGTCAGGTGCGGCATCGACCGTCGCCCGCCACCAGCCGTCGTCGCTGCGCACCATCGGGTGCAGGGTGCCGTCGAGGTCGAGCCGGACTCGGTCCGGCCGCGGCGCCCACACCGCGAACTCGTGCTCAGGCATCGGTACGCACCAGTAGTGCGACCGGCAGGTCGCCGAACAGCTCGGCGGCCGGCACGCTGCCGGAATGCGTTCGCCCGCTGAGCCGGTCGGTCCACGATCCGTCGGCGAGTGTCACAGAGGTGTTCCCCCAGTCGGTGAGGCGTGCTGTCCATCGGCTGACGGCCACGGTGACGTCGGTGCCGCGGCCGTACGCGACGACGTGTTCTGCCGCGGTGCCGTCCGCCGGCACCGGGCGGTAACCGCCGGCCAGGAACGTGTCGGGTCGTTCTCGGCGCAACTTCAGCGCCTCGGTCACGACACGCATCTTCGGGTGGCTGCCATCGGCCAGCGCGGTACGGCGCTCCCGGTAGTCGACCGCGCGCCGGTTGTCGGGATCGACGAGGCTGTCCTCCCAGAGTTCGGTGCCCTGGTAGACATCGGGCACCCCGGGGCCGGTGAGCGCAATCAGCTTCTGGCCCAACGCATCACCGCGAGTGTGCTGATCCAGTCGAGCAACAAGCGCGGTGAGTTCGGCGGCCACCGGACCGTCGAGCACGCTGTCGATCCACCCGTGCACCGCGCCTTCGAAGTCGGAGTCGGGATCGTTCCACGTGGTGTGCAGCGCCGCCTCGCGGATCGCTTTCTCGGTGTAGGCGTGCAACCGGTCCCGCAGCTCGTCGGTGACGGTTCCGTCGACCGGCCACACGCCGAAGATGTTCTGCCACAGGAAGAGTCCGGTCAGGGGATCGGGGGAGGGGGTGGCGCGCTCCCACCCCTGCACCATCTCCGTCCACAGCGAGGGCACCTGGGAGAGCACGCCGATCCGGGCTCGGACGTCCTCGCCGCGTTTGGTGTCGTGGGTGGACAGCGTCGTCATCGCCGACGGCCACAGGGTGGCGCGCGCCTGCGCCCGGGTGTGGAACTCCGGCGCGCTGACCCCGAAGTGCTCCGGTTCGCCGCCGACCTCGTTCAGCGAGACCAGCCGGGCGTCCCGGTAGAACAGGCAGTCCTCCATGGATTTCGCGGTCGCCGCGCCACACAGCTGCTGCAGCCGCACGCCGACTTCCGAGCCGGGGGTCAGCGCGGCGGTCAGCAGTGTGAGCGGCTCGGCGAGATCGGGCCGTGCCGTGGTGGTCTCGGCGAGTGCGGCAGGCAGGACGAGGGGCAGCGACAGGTAGTCGGAGCGGTAGACACCGATATGGCTGAGCAGTTCGGCAACTGCCTCGGGAAGCAGATCGTGGTCACGTCCCGTGGTCGCCACGACAGCGCGCCGCACGCGGGCCAGTTCACTGGCGAGAGTGACGGTGACCGCCTGCACCTTCAGGCGGTGTGCTTCGAGGCCCATGTCGGCGTAGTCGATGCCGGCGGAGTCGATCAGCTCGGTCAGCGCCGGCTCGCCGGTGGGGTCGACGAACACGCCCCCGGCTTCGCGCAGCGCGTCGTATCCGGTGGTGCCGGCGACCGGCAGGCTCGGATCCAGCGGCTCGTCCACGGCGAGGATCTTCTCGATCACGATCCATGCCTGCGGACCCGCCAGCTCGCGAAGCCATTCGAGATAGCTTGTGGGATCGGACAATCCGTCCGGATGGTCGATCCGGATGCCGTCGACCAGGCCTTCGTCGAACCAGCGTTTCACCTCGACGTGCGTGGCGTCGAACACCGCGCGGTCTTCCTGCCGCAGACCGGCCAGCGAGGTGATCGAGAAGAAGCGGCGGTATCCGCAGACGTTGTGGCGCCAGCCGATCAGCTTGTAGTGCTGCCGGTCGTGGACCTCTGCGCCGGAGGCGCCGTCGTCGGCCGTGCCGGGACTGATCGGATAGACCAGGTCGCCGAGCCGCAACGTGTCGCCGTCGACGGTGAGGTTCGCGACATCGTCGTCGGAGCCCAGTACCGGCAGCACGATCCGGCCGTCGGGGTCCAAGGTCCAGTCGATGTCGAAATAGGAGGCGTACTGCGATTGCCGCCCGTGGGTGAGCAGGTCCCACCACCACGCATTCTGCCGCGGTACGTCGACGCCGACGTGGTTGGGCACGATGTCGACGACGACGCCGAGCCCGGCGGCGCGTGCCGTCGACACGAGCTGTGAGAACCCCTCGGGGCCACCGAGTTCGGCAGAGATCGTGGTCGGATCGGTGACGTCGTAGCCGTGCGTGGAGCCCTCGGCGGCAGTCAGGATCGGCGACAGGTACAGGTGGGACACCCCGAGCTCGGCGAGGTAGTCGACCAACTTCTCCGCGTCGGCGAACGTGAAGGCCTCACCGCTGGCCGCGCCGCGCATCTGCAGGCGGTAGGTGGACAGGATGGCCATCAGGCGGTCTTACGCAACACGAGCAGGGAGCGCGGCGCCAGCGTGATCTTCTCGCCCGCCGCGACCGTCACCTCGGTGGCTCCGCGAGGATCTGCGGTGTCCAGGTCGGCCACCCACTCTTTGGCGTAATCATCCTGCGGCGCAACGAAATCCTGATCCTCGCCGTGGGCGTTGAAGCACAACAGGAAGGAGTCGTCGACGATCCGCTCACCGCGTGCGCCGGGTGCGGGGATCGCCTCGCCGTTGAGGAAGACCGCCACGCACTGGCCCAGGCCGGTCTCCCAGTCGGCGGCGTCCATCTCCTTGCCCGACGGGGTCAGCCACGCGATGTCGCGAACCTGGTCTCCGGTGCGGATCGGCGTGCCGTCGAAGAACCGGCGCCGTTTGAAGACGGGATGCTCCTTGCGGAATCTGACCACCTTACGGGTGAATTCGAGCAGATCGGCGTTGGTCTCACACAGCGACCAATCCATCCAGGACAGCTCGGAGTCCTGGCAGTAGACGTTGTTGTTGCCCTTCTGGGTGCGTCCGATCTCGTCGCCGTGGGCGATCATCGGCGTGCCCTGGGAGAGCATCAGGGTGCCCAGGATGTTGCGCATCTGCTTGCCGCGCAGGTCCAGGATCTCGGGATCGTCGGTGGGACCCTCGACGCCGCAGTTCCACGACCGGTTGTGGCTTTCGCCGTCCCGGTTGTCCTCGCCGTTGGCCTCGTTGTGTTTTTCGTTGTAGGACACCAGGTCGGCGAGGGTGAAGCCGTCGTGGCAGGTCACGAAGTTGATGCTGGCGCTCGGCCGCCGGCCGGTCGCCTCGTAGAGGTCGGACGACCCGGTCAGCCGGGACGCAAATTCACCAAGGGTTGCGGGCTCGCCCCGCCAGTAATCGCGCACAGTGTCGCGATACTTCCCGTTCCATTCCGTCCACAAACCTGGGAAATTGCCGACCTGGTACCCGCCTTCGCCGATGTCCCACGGCTCGGCGATCAGCTTCACCTGGCTGACCACCGGGTCCTGCTGGACGAGGTCGAAGAACGCGGAGAGGCGGTCGACGTCGTAGAACTCGCGGGCCAGCGTGGCGGCCAGGTCGAAGCGGAACCCGTCGACGTGCATCTCCAGCACCCAGTAGCGCAGCGAGTCCATGATCAGCTGCAGGGTGTGGGGGTGGCGGGCGTTGAGGCTGTTGCCGGTGCCGGTGAAGTCCTTGTAGTACTTGCGGTCCTCGTCGAGGAGCCGGTAGTAGGCGGCGTTGTCGATGCCGCGGAAGTTCACGGTGGGTCCGAGATGGTTGCCCTCGGCGGTGTGGTTGTAGACGACGTCGAGGATCACCTCGATGCCGGCTTCGTGGAACGAGCGCACCATCGTCTTGAACTCGGCGACGGCACCGCCGGCGTGTGTGGCGGCCGCGTACTGGTGGTGCGGGGCGAAGAAGCCGAATGTGTTATAGCCCCAATAGTTTCGCAGTCCGAGGTCGAGCAGCCGGTGGTCGTGCATGAACTGGTGCACCGGCATGAGCTCGATCGCGGTCACGTTGAGCGATTTGAGGTGGTCGATGATCGCGGGGTGGCCGAGGCCGGCGTAGGTACCGCGCAGTTCCTCGGGGATGCCGGGGTGCTGCTGGGTCATGCCCTTGACGTGGGCCTCGTAGATCACCGTCTCGTGATACGGCGTGCGCGGGGCGCGGTCGTTGCCCCACTGGAAGAACGGGTTGATCACCACGCTGGTCATGGTGTGGCCGAGAGAGTCGATGCGCGGTGGGACGCCGCCTGCGGCCAGGTCGTCAGCGGTCAGATCGTAGGAGTACAGCGCCTGGGAGAACGCGAAGTCACCGTGAAAGGCCTTGCCGTACGGGTCGAGCAGCAGCTTGCTGGCATCGCAGCGGTGGCCGGAGGCGGGGTCCCATGGCCCGTGCACTCGGAACCCGTAGCGCTGGCCGGGGTTGACGCCCGGCAGATAGGCATGCCAGACGTAGCTGTCGACCTCGTCGAGCTCGACCCGCTGTTCGGTGCCGTCCTTGGCGATCAGGCACAGTTCGACCCGCTCGGCGACTTCGGAGAACAGGGAGAAATTCGTGCCCCCGCCGTCATAGGTGGCGCCCAGCGGATAGGGGGTGCCGGGCCAGACGGTGGTCACGGGACAGGCCACCATCCGGTGGCGGCACCCACCTGCCGGCCGAGTTCCCCGGTCATGGTGCGCATGTAGGTCGACGAGATGTGATGAGCATCGTGATAGATCAACACGTTCCCCTCCACGGCTCGGCAGTAGTCCGGACGACACACCGCATCGCTCATGTCGAGCGGCTTGAGCAACGGGAACTGGGCGAGGTAGTCCAGAGTCGGGTTGTGATCCGACAGTACTTCGGATCTCTCGATTCCGCAGGAGATGGCGTCACCTCCGTCGGCGAGGCAGTCCGACGGGAAGAACGGTTCGTCGTCGCGCACCATCCATGGTGTGTCGCGCATCGCGAGGATCGGAATCTTATTGTCCGACAGTTCTTTCCAGATACCAAGATAACTGGACGGCATGACGTCGCCGGGTCTGATGTTCCACGGCCGGGTCGACGTGGTGAACACGAAGTCGGGCTTGTCGGCGATCAGCTTGGCCATCACGCGCTGGTTCCACTGGTGGCACTTGGGGTAGGGGTCGTTGTTGCCCATGACCAGCGGAACCTGCTCGGTGGTCAACGGGCAGCCCATCTTCAGATACGTGACGATCTTGAAGTGGTGCAGCCTGCCGAGCAGGTCGAGCGCGGTGATCCAGTGCTCGGCGTGCGAGCCGCCGGCGAGTGCGATGGTGCGGGTTGCCGCCTTGTCGCCGTAGGTGCAGTTGATGACGCCGACGTTGTCGAAGTCGCTGATGCAGCCGTCGGTGGTGGATTCGGGGATGTCGTTCTTGGCCTCGAGCGCGGTCGGCCGGAACGGCAGTTGCGGCACGCGGACGTGGTCGACCAGTGCGCGGGCCCCGGGATAGTCACGCGGGTTGAGCTCCAGCAGCTCCTGACCGTTGTTGCGAAGCACCGTCACGTGTTCGCGCCATGTGAACGATGTGGCGGTCAGGGCGACACCGAGCAGGGCGACGGTGGAGCCCAGCACGATCGTCGGGCGGCGTAACCGGGTGCGCAGCGGCAGCCTCGGTGCCTTCGGTCGCGCAGGCTGCCCTCGGCCGCTGCGCAGCGGCTCTTCGACGTAGCGGGTGGTCAGCCACGCCAGCACGCCCGACACCAGAAGCACACCGGCGCCTTCGACGACGTTGACCGCGGAGCGCCCGGTGTAGGCCAGGTAGAAGATCAGCAGTGGCCAGTGCCACAGGTACAGCGAGTAGGCCATTGCGCCGAGCGCGACGAACGGGGCGCTGGCCAGGAGACGGTTGGGCGCGGGAAGCCGGCCGTCGGTGTGCGGGTCGGCGTAGCGGTTGGCCGCCGACAGGATGAACAGCAGTGTGGCCCCCACCGGAACCAGGGCCCACGGCCCCGGGAATTCCTTGACGCCATCGATGAGCGCCCCACAGGCCAGGATCGCGCCGAGCCCCACCAGGGCGGCCAGCGTGCGCAGCCACATCGGGCAGCGCAGCGAGGGCACCAGCGCCCCGACGAGCGCGCCGAGCAGCAGTTCCCACGCCCTGGCGAAGCTGTTGTAGTAGGCGGTGGCCTGATTGGTGTCGTGGGCGATGATCGCGTAGACGAACGAGGCGATGGCGCAGGCGCTCAGCAGCACAACGAAGGCGGCGCGCATGTGCCGGCGGGACCTGAGCCGGAAGACGCGCCGAAACAGCAGGGCCGAGCCGAGGATCAGCGCGAGGAACGCGATGTAGAACTGGCCCTGCACCGACATCGACCAGATGTGCTGCAGCGGGCTGACCGCCTCCCCGGCGCGCAGATAGTTCGACGCGGTGTTGGCCAGTTCCCAGTTCTGGAAGTAGCCGAGGCTCGCCAGGCTCTGGTCGGCGAAGGTCTCCCACCGGGTCTCGGGCTGGATCAGGATCGTCAGCACCGCCGACACCGCGAGGACGACCACGAGTGCGGGCAGCAGCCGGCGGATCAGCCGGGTGATCTCGGTGACGGGCCGCGGGACCGGGCCCGGGGTCAGCACCCCGCGCAGCAGGCGCCCACCGAAGAAGAACCCGGACAGGACGAGGAACACGTCGACGCCGCCGGACACCCGTCCGAACCACACGTGGAAGACCGCGACCAGTGCGATCGCGACACCGCGCAGCCCGTCGAGGTCGTGCCGGTAGAACCCCGCACTCCGCGTCCCCATCTGGGTCACCGGAGCCGTCGCGGCGGGCCGGGCGGAGGAGAGGGTCTTCATGATCGACGGCTAATCTACCGAAGGTGCCTGCGATGACGCCTATCGAGATCAGCGCGATCGACGCGGCCCACATCTGGCATCCCTACAGCGCGATAGGAGCCGACGCGCTGGCGCCGATGGTCGCGACGGGGGCCCGGGGCGCCTGGCTCACCCTCGATCGTGGCGGCCGACCCGTCGAGGTGCTCGATGCGATGGCGTCGTGGTGGACCGCGGTGCACGGCCACGGCCACCCCGCGCTGGACGCCGCGATCACACGCCAGCTCGCGACCATGAACCACGTCATGTTCGGCGGCCTGACGCACGAGCCCGCGGCCCGGCTCGCGCAGCTGCTCGTCGACATGACGCCGGCAGGCCTGGAGACGGTGTTCTTCAGCGACTCCGGCTCGGTGTCGGTGGAGGTCGCGGTCAAGATGGCGCTGCAGTACTGGCGCAGCAGCGGTCGCGCCGGAAAGAGCCGGTTGATGACGTGGCGCGGCGGCTATCACGGGGACACCTTCACTCCGATGAGCGTGTGCGATCCGGACGGCGGCATGCACACGCTGTGGACCGGGGCGCATTCCCTGCTGGCGGACCAGGTGTTCGCGCCGGCCGTCCCCGCCGAGTACGACCCGGCCTACAGCGCGGCCTTCGCCGACCAGCTGGCTCGTCACGCCGATGAGCTCGCCGCGGTGATCGTCGAGCCCGTCGTGCAGGGCGCGGGCGGCATGCGGTTCCACGATCCCCGCTATGTGACCGATCTGCGCCGCATCTGCGACGAGCACGGCGTGCTGCTGATCTTCGACGAGATCGCCACCGGGTTCGGCCGCACCGGTGAGCTGTTCGCCGCGGACCACGCCGGGGTCAGCCCCGACATCATGTGCGTGGGCAAGGCGTTGACCGGCGGGTACCTGACGCTGGCGGCGACGCTGTGCACCCGCGCGGTCGCCGAGACGATCAGCGCGCACCCGCCCGGGGCGCTGATGCACGGTCCGACGTTCATGGCCAATGCGCTGGCCTGCGCGGTCAGCGTCGCGTCCCTGGAGCTCCTGGCCACTGGGGATTGGCGGTCGCAGGTGCGCGACATCGAAGCGGGACTGCGGTCCGGGTTGGCGCCCGCAGCCGAGCTGCCGAACGTGGTCGATGTGCGGGTGCTCGGCGCGATCGGCGTGCTGGAGCTCGACCGGGATGTCGATCTGCGCGTCGCGACACCGGTGGCGGTCGAGCACGGGGTGTGGCTGCGGCCGTTCCGCAATCTCGTCTACGTGATGCCTCCCTACATCTGTACCGCCGACGAGATCGCCCAGATCACCTCGGCGATGATCGAGGTCGCGCGTGCACTAACCTGAACGGTGTTCAAGTCGGGCATGCGAGAGGAGCGCCGGTGACGCGCGTCGGTCTGGATCCGTTGGCCTGGCTCGACGATGTCGCTACCGCGCGCCGCAGCGCCGGCCTACGCCGCAGCCTGCGCACCCGCCCGCCCGTCGGCGCCGAACTCGATCTCGCCTCCAACGACTACCTCGGCCTCTCCCAGCACCCCCGGGTACTCGATGGTGGCGTCGAAGCCATGCGCACCTGGGGTGCGGGCGCTACGGGGTCCCGGCTGGTCACCGGCAACACCGAGCTCCACGAGTCTTTCGAACGCGATCTCGCCGACTTCGTCGGCGCGGAGTCGGCGCTGGTGTTCTCCTCCGGATACACCGCCAATCTCGGTGCGGTGGTGGCCCTTTCGGGTCCCGGCACCCTGCTGGTCTCCGATGCGCTCACCCACGCCTCGCTGGTCGACGCGTGCCGCCTGTCGCGGGCCCGCGTGGTCGTCACCCCGCACGGCGACGTCGCGGCCGTGGCAGCAGCCCTCGCCGGCCGCGTCGAGGAGCGGGCCGTCGTGATCACCGACTCGGTGTTCTCCGCAGACGGCGACCTGGCCCCGCTGACCGCGCTGCACGAGGCGTGCCGCAGACATGGCGCGCTGATGATCGTCGACGAGGCGCACGGGCTCGGCGTGCGAGGTGCGGGCGGACGCGGACTGCTGCACGAAGTCGGCTTGGCGGGCGCACCCGATGTGGTGATGACGACGACGCTGTCGAAGGCGCTGGGCAGCCAGGGCGGGGTCGTGCTCGGACCGGCCGCGGTGCGCGAGCATCTCATCGACGCGGCGCGACCGTTCATCTTCGACACCGGCCTGGCGCCGGCTGCCGTCGGCGCGGCACACGCCGCGCTCGGCGTGCTGATCGACGAGCCCTGGCGGGCCGCTCGCGTGCTCGAGCACGCCGCGGCCCTGGCCGAGATCTGCGACGTGGCGGAGACGCCGACGTCGGCGGTGGTCTCGGTGATTCTGGGTGACCCGGAGGTGGCGTTCGCCGCGGCGGCCGCCTGCCTCGACTCCGGGGTCCGGGTCGGCTGCTTCCGACCGCCGAGCGTGCCGGCCGGCACCTCGCGGCTGCGGCTGACCGCGCGGGCGTCGCTGACCGACGACGAGATGGCCGTGGCGCGGCGGGTGCTGACGGACGTCCTGGCGGCGCGATGAGCGTGCTCGTCGTCACCGGCACCGGCACTGGGGTCGGCAAGACGGTGGCCACCGCTGCGCTGGCCTGCCAAGCCCGGCTGGTCGGCCTCGACGTGGCGGTGTGCAAGCCCGTGCAGACGGGCACCGACGACGGCGACGACGACCTGGCCGAGATCGGAAGGCAGGCCGGCGTGACGCAGCTGTTCGCCGGGTGGCGCTATCCGGAGCCGCTGGCGCCGGTGGCCGCCGCGCAGCGGTCCGGCGCCGCGCTGCCCACGCGTACGGAGCTCGTCGAACTGATCCGGCGCGCGGACGCGCCCGGTCGCCTCACCCTGGTCGAGGGCGCCGGCGGGCTGCTCGTCGAAGTCGGCGCCGATGGCGTGACGCTGCGTGACCTGGCCGCCGAGCTGGCTGCGCCGGTCCTGATCGTGGTGGCTGCGGGGCTCGGCACCCTCAACCACACCGCGCTGACCATCGAAGCTCTTGCCGCGCACCATGTTCGGTGTGCCGGACTGGTGATCGGCTCGTGGCCGGCCCAGCCCGGCGTCGCAGAGGTCGACAACCGTGAAGCGCTGGCGCGCCTGGCCCCCGTCCGCGCGGCGCTACCCGCCGGCCTCGGCGCTCTCGGCGCCGCCGACTTCGCAGGGATCAGCGCCAGGGCGTTCGACCCGACCTGGGTCGCCGGGCTGCGCTAGTGGTGCATTCGGTCGAGGCACTCTTCGACGTCACCACCGAGTCGACGGTGCGCGGCCTGTGGGACGGCCTGGCGGCTGCGGGCGTCCCCAGCCAGGCGGGGCACACCGCCCCGAGCAACCGGCCTCATGTCACGCTCACGGTGGCCGCGCACATGGATGACGCCGTCGACGCTGCGCTGGCGGCGCTGCTGGACCGATTGCCGCTCCCGTGCGTGATCGGCGCACCGATGCTGTTCGGCGGCGGGCGCACCGTCACGCTGGTGCGCCTGGTCGTGCCGTCGGCCGAACTGCTGGCGCTGCACGCCGGCGTTCATCATGCATGCCTACCGCACATGTCCGAAGGCGTTCTGCCACACGCAGATCCGGGCCGATGGACGCCGCACGTCACCCTCGGCCGGCGTATCCCGCCCGATCTCGTGCCGCTCGCATTGACGGTGCCGGGAATCGCCGGCGACATCGAGGGTGAGCTGACCGCGCTACGACACTGGGACGGCAACGCCAAACAGGAACACTGGATCAACTGATCGGACAGGAACACTGGATCAACTGATCGGCAGGCGGCTAGACGCGCTGCTCCCGGCGCGCCAGGATGCCGTCGATCAGCAGGCGCACGCCGAAGTCGAACCGGGTGTCCTGGTCGTCGGTCAGCAGCGACGCGTCGGGCAGGTCCGCGCCGGCGGCGTCCCACTGCCGGCGTGACTGCTCGTCGACGGTGAAGCCGAGCACGTAGTAGACGACGGTGCGGGCGGTGAGCTCGGCATTGGTGGCCGGCACCCCCGCCTCGGCGGCGGCGTCCGTCAGCTGCCCCACCACGTCGGCCATCACGGTCGACTCGGCGGCGGCGAAGCTGGCCGACACCAGCTCTGCGCCGTCGGTGTGGGACAGCAGCGCATCGCGCACCTGTCGGCACAGAGCCCCGACGCGGGACGGCCAATCGCCCGACGGCCGACGCACCGGCGCCAACACATGGTCGGCCACGGCGCCGAGCAGCTGCTGCTTGTTGGCGAAGTGCCAGTACAGCGCGCCCGGCGACACCTGGAGCTCGCGAGCGAGGCGCCGCATCGACAGATCCGCCAGCCCGTAATCGTCGAGCAGCGACGTCGCCGCGGCGACCACGTCGCGTTTGTGGAGCTGCACGCCAGTACCCTAACCTGAACACCGTTCAATTGTCGGCTCCGCCGACGTGTTCACGAGCATGGGCAGCGAGGGAGACAACGGATGAGCGACATTCTGGCGGTGGCACGTGAGCAGGTGCTCGAGCGGGGTGTCGGCCTCGATCAGGACCAGACGCTGCAGGTGCTGCAACTGCCCGACGATCGCCTCGACGATCTCCTCGCGCTGGCCCACGAGGTCCGCATGGCCCACTGCGGCCCGGACGTCGAGGTCGAGGGCATCATCAGCCTGAAGACCGGCGGCTGCCCCGAGGACTGCCACTTCTGTTCGCAGTCAGGGCTTTTCGCCTCACCCGTGCGCAGCGCGTGGCTCGATGTGCCGAGCCTGGTGGAGGCGGCCAAGCAGACCGCCAAGACCGGAGCCACCGAGTTCTGCATCGTGGCCGCGGTCCGCGGGCCCGACGAGCGGTTGCTTGCTCAGGTGGCCGCGGGCATCGAGGCCATCCGCAACGAGGTCGACATCCAGATCGCCTGCTCGCTCGGCATGCTCACCCAGGAGCAGGTCGACCGCCTCAAGGACATGGGCGTGCACCGCTACAACCACAACCTCGAGACCGCGCAGTCCTTCTTCACCAACGTGGTGACCACCCATACGTGGGAGGAGCGCTGGGAGACCCTGGAGATGGTGCGCGAGGCCGGGATGGAGGTGTGTTGTGGCGGCATCCTCGGAATGGGGGAGACGCTCGAGCAGCGCGCGGAGTTCGCCGCCAACCTCGCCCAGCTGGATCCGCACGAGGTCCCGTTGAACTTCCTGAACCCGCGCCCGGGCACCCCGTTCGGCGATCTGGAGGTGCTGCCGGCCGCCGAGGCGCTCAAGGCCGTCGCCGCGTTCCGGCTCGCCCTGCCCCGCACGATGCTGCGCTTCGCCGGCGGCCGGGAGATCACACTGGGCGACCTCGGTGCCAAGAAGGGCATCCTGGGCGGTATCAACGCCGTCATCGTCGGCAACTACCTGACGACCCTGGGCCGGCCGGCCGAGGCCGACCTCGAGCTGCTCGAGGATCTGCAGATGCCGATCAAGGCACTCAACGCCAGCCTGTGATGGTGCACGAGCTGCCCGGGCCGGTGGGTGCCGGCGTCTTCAACGTCTACACCGGTGAGCCCGCGGGCAGCACCGTGCCCACCGCCGCGGCGCTCGGTCTGGAACCTCCGCGGTTCTGCGCCGACTGCGGCCGCCGGATGGTGGTGCAGGTCCGCCCCGACGGCTGGTGGGCCAAGTGCTCGCGCCACGGCCAGGTGGACTCGAAAGATCTGGAGCTGTACCGATGACCGAAGTTCTCGGGACCACCGGCGCTACGACGACCTCACGCGTGCGCGCCACGCTCCAGGTCGTCGTCGCGCTCGCGATCGCCGGAGCGGTGTGCGGGGCGCTGTGGGCGTGGCTGGCACCGCCGATCCACAGCGTCGTCGCGCTGACGCGCAGCAATGACCGCGTCAAGGCCTACCTCGGCAACGAGGGCGACCATTTCTTCACCGCGGCGTTCCTGATGGTCGGGTTCCTCTCGGTGCTTGCCGTGATCGCGGCGGTCGCGGTGTGGCAGTGGCGCACCCAGCGCGGACCGGTGATGATGGCCGCCCTCGGCGTGGGCTCCGTCGTGGCGTCGGCCGCCGCGGTCGGCACCGGGGCGGTGCTCGCGCGACTCCGCTACGGGCACCTCGATGTGGCGGCGGTGGACGTCACCGAGCAGAACCGGGTGACCTACGTCGTCGAGGCGCCATCGGTGTTCTTCGGCCACACACCGCTGCAGGTGGCGCTGACTCTGCTGTTTCCGGCTGCGGTCGCGGCGATGATCTATGTGCTGGGCGCCGTGTCGACCAGCCGTGACGATCTCGGGGGCTGGCCGCCGGTCGAGCCGGCGGGGCCGGCTACCGGTCGAACCGGGACAGCGGCTGACGTTCCACCCGTCGCCCCGTCATCACCTTCACCGTGATCTTGCCCAGCGTGACCATGCCGCGGTAGGTCGACGGGTTCAACAGCGTCGGCCACTTGGTGCGTTTGATGTTCTCGCGCAGCGGCTTTCCGGCGAAGCGGTCGCGCAGCCAGCGCAGCGTCATCGGAGCGGACATCGGGTGCAGCAAGAGATGCTCGCTGAACAGATCGCGGTGGTAGGTGACGTGGGCGCCGCCGCGTACATAGGTGTGCGCCAGGTCGTCGATGTCGTCGACAGAGATGATGCGGTCGTGGACCGCTTGGACGATCAGGACCGGAACCGACGGCGCCGCCGTGCCCAGCTTGATGCTGTCGAACACGTGCTGTACCTCGGGGCTCAGCAGGATCTCCTCGAGCGGCCGGTCGACCATGTCGGCCATGTCGCGGCCCGCGCAGGTGATCATCGCCTGGGCGGTGGTCATCTTCTGGATGCGCTCCAGCAGCGCCTTGCCGTCCGGCGTGGCGTGCTCGGAGATGATGCGATCCAGGTCCGGGTAGATGTGGGTCAGCGCGGCCACCACCAGCGCCGGCAGACCGGAGTAGATGCTGCCGTTGAGCCGGCGGAAGGTGTGCCCGAGGTCGCCCACCGGGGAGCCGAGGACCGCGCCGACCACGTTGAGCTCTGGTGCGTAGGCGGCGTGGACCTCCGCGGCCCACGCCGAGGCGAGTCCGCCACCGGAGTAGCCCCACAGGCCGACCGGTGAGTCTGCGGAGAGCCGGAACGTCGGGTGGTTGATGGCGGCCCGGACGCCGTCGAGGATGTGGTAGCCCGGCTCGTAGGGAGCGCCCCACATCCCGGTCGAGCCCTCGTGATCGGGCACCGACACCGCCCACCCCTCGGCGAGTGCAGCGGCCACCAACAGGAATTCGAACTGTGCGAAGGCGCCGATGGCCTTGGCGCCGCGCCGCATCGCGTAGGAGGGGAAGCAGCGGCTGGCGACCGCGTCGATGGCGCACTGGTAGGACATCACCGGCAGCGGCCGTTCGGGGTCGCGTTCGGTCGGGATCAGCACCGTGGTGACGCTGGCCTGCGGATCGCCTTGAAAATCGGTCGTGCGATAGAGCAGTTGGGTGGCACGGAACTTCTGCGGCACCAGGCCGAGGAACGCCAGCTCGACGTCGCGGGAGCGCAGCACGGTGCCGGGACGGGCGTGCTCGTAGCCCTCGGGCGGCTCATAGAAGGAGTCTTCGGACGGCACCACCGGGCGCTGCCTGGGGCGAAGCGCCTCGTGGTGTGGTTGGCCGATCCATTCGGCCCCTGTCGCCCGCGCCGCGCTGCCCAAGTCCATCAGGGCATTGTTACTTAAGAATGCGTTAAGAAGCCAGTCGACTCACCCGGGCGGACGTAATGCAGCGAACTCGTCGGTGACCCGATACCGGGCGTCGGCGAACCGGTAGAGCGCCGCCGGCCGGCCCCCGCTGCGTCCCGAGCGCGCCGTGGTGCCGGTCCGCGTGATCACGTGACGGCGCTCGAGGACGCGCTGCAGGTTGGTCGCATCGACGGGGTGGCCGAGTGCCGCGCTGTAGATGTCACGCAGCGTCGAGAGGGCGAATTCGTTGGGCGCCAGGGCGAATCCGATGTTGGTGTAGGACAGCTTGGCGACCAGCCTGGTGCGCGCGTGATCGACCATCGGGCCGTGGTCAAACGCCATCGGCGGCAGGTCGCCGACCGGGTGCCAGCGGGTGTCGGGGGGGAGTTCGGGGGTGGCGGGGGAGGGTACGAGGCCCAGGAACGTCGAGGCGATGGCGCGGTCACCGGGCACGCGGTCGGGTTCGGAGAACACCGCCAATTGTTCGAGGTGGGCGAGTTCCCGCAGGTCGACCTTCTCGGCGAGCTGGCGGCGGACGGAGTCGGTCAGCGTCTCGTCGTGGCCGAGCCTGCCGCCGGGCAACGCCCAGCGGCCGCGCTGTGGGTCCAGCGCCCGCTGCCAGAGCAGCACGTTCAGGGCGTTCTCTCGAACCTGAAACACCACGGCCAGGACTTCGTGGTGAGTGCTACGATGTGGCATGTTTTCGATTGTAAGTCGAAAACCTCGTACAAGGTAAGGAGACGGCGATGACCGTGCTCGCGACCGATAGCGCCGACCGCATCGTCGACGGCCCCGACGGCTACACCGGTGTCGAGGGGGACGCCGCCTGGGCGGCCGAGGTCCGGCGACTGCTGGATCTGCGCGGCGCCACGCTGCTGGCGCACAACTATCAGCTGCCGGAGATCCAGGACGTCGCCGACCACGTGGGCGACTCGCTGGCTCTGTCGCGCATCGCCGCGGAGGCGCCCGAGGACACGATCGTGTTCGCGGGGGTGCACTTCATGGCCGAGACCGCCAAGATCCTCTCGCCCGACAAGACGGTGCTGATCCCCGATCAGCGCGCCGGCTGCTCGCTGGCCGACTCCATCACCGCAGACGAGCTCCGTGCGTGGAAGGCCGAGCACCCCGGCGCCGTGGTCGTGTCCTACGTCAACACCACGGCCGCGGTGAAGGCCGAGACCGACATCTGCTGCACGTCCTCCAATGCCGTCGAGGTGGTCGCATCGATCCCCGCCGACCGTGAGGTGCTGTTCTGCCCGGATCAGTTCCTGGGTGCCCACGTGCGCCGGATGACGGGCCGGCAGAATCTGCACGTTTGGGCCGGGGAATGCCACGTGCACGCGGGCATCAACGGTGACGAACTCGCCGAGCAGGCGCGCACGCATCCTGACGCCGAGTTGTTCGTCCACCCCGAGTGCGGCTGCGCCACTTCGGCCCTCTACCTCGCCGGTGAGGGGGCCTACCCGAAGGAGCGGGTCAAGATTCTGTCCACCGGTGGCATGCTGGACGCCGCTCGCGAGACCGGTGCCCGGCAGGTCCTGGTCGCCACCGAGGTCGGCATGCTGCACCAATTGCGCCGCGCCGCACCCGATGTCGACTTCCAGGCCGTCAACGACCGGGCGTCCTGCCGGTACATGAAGATGATCACGCCTGCGGCCATGCTGCGCTGCCTGGTAGAGGGTGCCGACGAGGTGCACGTCGATCCCGACACCGCCGCGCGGGCTCGCGCCAGTGTCACGCGGATGATCGAGATCGGTCAGCCCGGCGGCGGGGAATGACCACCACCGGCCCGGGCTGCGGCGGTTCCGGCGGTTGGCGTCTGCGCGCGGACGTCGTCGTCATCGGGACCGGGGTTGCCGGTCTCGCCGCCGCGCTGGCCGCGCACCGCCGCGGCAGCCGCGTGATCCTGCTGAGCAAGGCGGCGGAGACGGCGACGTTCTACGCCCAGGGCGGGATCGCCGTGGTGCTGCCCGACAGCGTCAGGGGTGCCGACGACTCCGTCGACGCGCACGTCGCCGACACGCTCGTCGCCGGCGCCGGGTTGTGCGACGCCGAGGCGGTGCGCTCCATCGTGGCCGACGGCGCTCGCGCAGTGGCCGAATTAGTCGGTGCGGGAGCGCATTTCGACGAATCGTCGCCTGGGCGCTGGGCACTGACCCGAGAAGGTGGGCACACCCGCCGACGCATCATCCACTCCGGCGGTGACGCCACCGGCGCCGAGGTGCAGCGCGCGTTGGATCACGCCGCGGCATCGCTGGACATCCGCCGCAACCACGTCGCACTCGATCTGCTGATCGACGACGGCGCCGTCGCCGGGGTCTCGGTGCTCAGCGAGGACGGCCCGGGGACCGTCTATGCGCCGTCGGTCATCCTGGCCACCGGCGGCGCCGGGCACCTGTACCGCGCGACGACGAACCCCGAAGGTTCCACGGGAGACGGTGTCGCACTGGCGATCTGGGCAGGTGTGCCGGTCTCCGACGTGGAGTTCGTGCAGTTCCATCCGACGATGCTCTACACCGGGTCGGCCTCCGGTCGACGACCGCTGATCACCGAGGCATTGCGTGGAGAGGGCGCGTCGCTGGTCGACCGGCACGGCGAACCGGTGATGTCCGGCGTGCACCCGATGGGTGACCTCGCGCCTCGCGACGTCGTCGCGGCAGCCATCGAGGCACGTCTGAGCGCCTCCGGTGATGCGTGTGTCTACCTCGACGCCCGCCACGTGGCCGACGTGGCCCGCCGGTTCCCGACTGTCACGGCCGCCTGCCGTGCCGCGGGTATCGACCCGGTGCGGCAACCCATTCCGGTGGTTCCCGGTGCGCACTACAGCTGCGGAGGGGTGGTCACCGACGTGCACGGCCGCACCGCGATCGACGGGTTGTACGCCGCCGGGGAAGTGGCCCGCACCGGGATGCACGGCGCGAATCGGCTGGCATCCAACAGCCTGCTGGAGGGCCTGGTGGTCGGCGGCCGCGCCGGTGTCGCTGCCGCCGAGCACGCGGAACTCGCCGGTCCGCCGCGCGTGGTCGTCGCGGAACCGTCGGTGCGGCCGGTGCTCGCGCGCCCGTCACTGCAGCACGCGATGAGCAGGTACGCCTCCGTCGTCCGCGATGACGCCGGGCTGGGCCGGCTGGCCGCCGAACTGGAGGTGGCACAACCGCGAATGCTGTCCTCGCGCAGCGCCTTCGAGGACGCCGCGCTGACTGCGGTGGCCGGCGTGGCGGGTGCGGCGGCACGGGCGCGCACCGAGACCCGCGGGTGCCACCACCGCAGCGACTTCCCCGACACCGATCCGGCCCAGGCGGTCAGCATCATCTGCGCTCCCGTCGCGTCAGGGTGCCGTTGATGGCCCCGACGCTGACGGCCGAGGAGAGGGCCGACGCCCGGTCGATCATCTCCCGGGCCCTTGACGAGGATCTGCGCTACGGACCCGATGTCACCACCCTGGCCACGGTGGCCGAGGACGCGACCACGACTGCATCGGTGGTGGCGCGGGAAGCGGGTGTCATCGCCGGCGGTGATCTCGCGCTGATCGTGTTCGACGAGGTGCTCGGCAGCGACGGCTACCGGGTGGTGCATCAGGTACCCGACGGCACTCGGCTCGAGCCGGGCGGCGCTGCACTGATCGTCGAGGGCCCCACGCGCGGATTGCTCACCGCTGAGCGCACGATGCTCAATGTGCTCTGTCACCTGTCCGGTATCGCCACGGCCACCGCTGCCTGGGTGGACGCGGTAGCGGGTACGCAGGCTCGGATCCGGGACAGCCGCAAGACACTTCCCGGCATGCGGTTGCTGCAGAAGTACGCCGTCCGTGTCGGTGGCGGCGTCAACCACCGAATGGGGCTGGGCGACGCCGCGTTGATCAAGGACAACCACGTGGCGGCCGCAGGTTCGGTGGTGGAGGCATTGCGCAGGGTTCGTGAGGTGGCGCCGGATCTGCCGTGCGAGGTCGAGGTCGATTCCCTCGAGCAGCTCGACGAGGTACTCGCCGAGGGTGTCGAGCTGGTGCTGCTCGACAACTTCCCGGTGTGGCAGACGCAGATCGCCGTGCAGCGCCGGGCCACCCGCTCACCGCACACGATGCTGGAGTCCTCGGGCGGGTTGTCGCTGGACAGCGCCGCCGACTACGCCGGGACCGGGGTCGACTACCTGGCCGTCGGCGCGCTCACGCATTCGGTGCGGGTGCTCGACCTGGGTCTGGACCTGTAGCGCATGCGTGTCTCACCGGGTCTGGCTCTCGCGGTGGCGCTGCTGTCGACCGGCCTGTCGGCGGCCGCGCTGGTCCGCACGCTGGATCGCGATCCCGGCTACACAGACGAGCAGCGCTCCGCGGCGACTGCGCGGGTGTGCACGGCGTTCGCCACGGTCCGCGCGGGCGTGGCGACCAACACCAACGTGACCGCGCCCGACGACATCAGCGGCTCGCTGGCCGCCGCGGCCAACGCCCGGCTGGCGCTGTCTGATGGCGGCCTGTACCTGCTGGCCCGCCTCGACCCGGCCACCCCGGCCGATCTCGCCGACACGGTCCGGACGTTCGCCGACGCCTTGCTCGACATCGGTGCGGCTGCCACCGCGGGTGCGTCGAACACCGATCCGGAGCAGGCCAAGCGGCTGGCGGCGGCCGAGGCGGCCAGCGCCGCGGTCAGCAACCGTTGTCGCTGACCGTCAGGCCGGCATCGGCCCGCGGCGCAGCAGTGACAGCACCACCGCTGCCGCGGCGAACAGGCCGGCGAACACCCGGTTGAGCAGGGTCTGCTGCCGGGGGGTGCGCAGCCAGGTCAGCAGCCGCACGGCCAGGCCGGTGTAGAGACCCATCACCACCAGGTCGACGACGACCATCGTGACCCCGATCGCGACGTACTGCGGGATCAGTGGCGCGCTCGGCACCACGAACTGCGGCATCACCGCGAGGAAGAACAGCAGCCCCTTCGGGTTGGTGGCGTTGACCAGGAACCCGCGCACGACCAGTGCACCGCGACCGCCGGCGACCACCTGGTCCATCTGGGCGCGCAGGTCGACCCCGACGCTGCGCCACTGCCGGAACGCCAGGTAGGCCAGGTAGGCCACGCCCAGCCATTTGATGATCGTGAACGCCAGGATCGAGTTCGCGACCGCGGCGCCCAGCCCGATCGCCACGAGTGTCAGCTGCAGCATCAGCCCGATCTCGAGGCCCAGGATGCTCCAGTAGCCGCGGCGCACCCCGTGGGTCAAGCCGGTGGCCATCGACTGGATGGCGCCCGCGCCGGGGGAGATCGCGATCAGGATGGCCGCGCCGAAGAACGCCAGCCACATCTGCCAGGTCATGGCGCCGTGCTCACGAGCTGATGTCCGCGACGAAGACGCCGGATCGCTTGGCGACCATCTGGGCCATCCGGGGCAGGGACGGGTCGTTGGTGCCGGCGGGCAGCACCCTCGGCCGCACGAGGTGCAGGGTCTCGCTACCGATCCGGATGTCGGCCTCGCCGGCGGCCAGGACGTTCTTGACCCAGTTCGTCTTGCCGTGTGCCAGTCCGACCGCCAGCACCGAACCCTTGCGGTACGGCGTGACGATCGTCTCGTACTCGGTGCCGGAGGTGCGGCCGCGATGGTGGATCACCGCGAGACCCGGCATGCGCTTGGACAGCGGCCGCAGCAGGGGGTTCATGTACTTGATCTGCAGCTTTTCGAACCACGGCGGAAAGATCATCGGCACGCCCGGCGCGTTGTTGGGGTGGCTGCTCCTGCTCGGCCGGTCCGGCATGACGCCTCCGATTCTGATTTGTGCTGCTCTGGGACAATGGTCAGCGTGAATGTATCGCCACCGCTCCTGCGGCGCATCGACCTGCGCGGCACGACGTTGTCGGCCGCCCGTCTGCGGACCGCGTTGCCCCGAGGTGGTGTCGACGTCGACGCGGTGCTGCCCAAGGTCCGGCCGATCGTCGACGCGGTCGCGGAGCGCGGCGCCGACGCCGCGCTCGAGTACGGCGCCTCGTTCGACGGAGTGCGGCCCGAGCAGGTCCGCGTGCCCGCTGACCAGCTGCGCGCTGCTCTCGATGCGCTCGACACCGACGTCCGGATCGCGCTCGAGGTGGCGATCGAGCGCGCCCGCGCCGTGCACGCCGATCAGCGCCGCACCGACACCACCACCACGCTCGCCCCGGGCGCGACGGTCACCGAGCGGTGGGTGCCCGTGGAGCGGGTCGGCCTCTACGTCCCCGGTGGCAACGCCGTCTACCCGTCCAGCGTCGTGATGAACGTCGTCCCGGCCCAGACGGCCGGTGTGGAGTCGCTGGTGATCGCCAGCCCACCGCAGAAAGATCATGGCGGGCTGCCGCATCCGACGATCCTGGCCGCCGCGGCGCTGCTCGGCGTCGACGAGGTGTGGGCCGTCGGCGGCGCCCAGGCCGTCGCGCTGCTCGCCTACGGCGGCACGGACACCGACGATGCAGAACTCGCACCCGTCGACATGATCACCGGGCCGGGCAACATCTACGTCACTGCCGCCAAGCGGATCTGTCGCTCCCGTGTCGGCATCGACTCCGAGGCCGGCCCCACCGAGATCGCGATCCTGGCAGACCACACCGCCGACCCGGTGCACGTCGCCGCCGATCTGATCAGCCAGGCCGAACACGACGAGATGGCCGCCAGCGTGCTGGTCACCGACAGCACCGCGCTCGCCGATGCCACCGACGCCGAGCTGGCTCGCCAGCTGGAGACGACGGTGCACCGCGAGCGGGTGAGTGTCGCGCTGGGCGGTCAGCAGTCGGCGATCGTGCTGGTCGACGACGTCGACACCGGCCTGCGCGTGGTGAACGCCTACGCGGCCGAGCACTTGGAGATCCAGACGGCCGACGCGGCCGGTGTCGCCGCGCGGGTCCGTTCCGCGGGCGCGATCTTCGTCGGCGCCTGGTCTCCGGTGAGCCTCGGCGACTACTGCGCCGGCTCCAACCACGTCCTGCCCACGGCCGGTTGTGCCCGGCACTCCAGCGGGCTGTCGGTGCAGACATTCCTGCGCGGCATCCACGTCGTGGACTACACCGAGGCCGCTCTCAAAGACGTTGCCGGACATGTGATCACGCTCGCCAACGCCGAGAACCTGCCCAGCCACGGCGAAGCGGTGCGGCGGAGGTTCGAGAGATGAACCCCGGTCAGACCACCACGCTGGCGGAACTGCCGCTGCGCGAGGATCTTCGCGGCAAGTCGCCGTACGGGGCGCCGCAGCTCGCGGTGCCGGTGCGGCTGAACACCAACGAGAACCCGCACCCGCCGACGCAGTCGCTCGTCGACGACGTCGCCGCATCGGTGCGCGAAGCCGCCGCCGAGCTGCACCGCTACCCCGACCGCGACGCCGTGGCGCTGCGCACCGATCTGGCCGCCTATCTGAGCACGCAGACCGGGGTCCGCGTCGGTGTGGAGAACGTCTGGGCCGCAAACGGATCCAACGAGATCCTGCAGCAGCTGCTGCAGGCGTTCGGCGGGCCGGGCCGCAGCGCGATCGGCTTCGTGCCGTCGTACTCGATGCACCCGATCATCTCTGACGGCACCCAGACGCAGTGGCTGGCCGCCCACCGCGCTGACGATTTCGGCCTCGACGCCGCCGTCGCCGCCACCGCGATCAAGGAGCACAACCCCGACGTCGTGTTCGTCACCAGCCCCAACAACCCGTCCGGGCAGAGTGTGTCGCTCGATGATCTGCGGTTGCTGCTCGACGCGATGGCCGGCGGGGTGATGATCGTCGACGAGGCCTACGGCGAGTTCTCCTCGCAGCCCAGCGCGCTCGCCCTGATCGACGAGTACCCGACGCGGGTCGTGGTGTCGCGCACCATGAGCAAGGCGTTCGCGTTCGCCGGCGGCCGGTTGGGCTATCTGGTGGCAGCCCCCGCGGTCGTGGACGCGATGCTGCTGGTGCGTCTGCCGTATCACCTGTCGTCGCTGACCCAGGCCGCGGCCCGGGCCGCGCTGCGCCACGCCGACGACACTCTCGGCAGCGTCGCGACGCTCATCAGCGAACGCGAGCGGGTCTCGAAGGGCCTGACGGACATGGGTTTTCGGGTGATTCCCAGCGACGCCAACTTCCTGCTGTTCGGGGAGTTCGCCGATGCCGCCGCGACGTGGCGGTCCTACCTGGAGGCCGGGGTGTTGATCCGCGACGTCGGTATCCCCGGCTACCTCCGCACCACGATCGGCCTGGCCGACGAGAACGACGCACTGCTGAGCGCCAGTGCCCGACAAGGAGTGAAGTGAGCCGTCCCCACAGGTACGCCAAGGTCGAACGCAAGACCAAGGAATCCGACATCGTCGTCGAGCTCGATCTCGACGGCACCGGGCAGGTGAGCATCGACACCGGTGTGCCGTTCTTCGACCACATGCTGACCTCGCTGGGCAGCCACGCCCGGTTCGACCTGACGGTGAAAGCCGTCGGTGACATCGAGATCGAGGGCCACCACACGATCGAGGACACCGCGATCGTGCTGGGCCAGGCGCTGGGTCAGGCGCTCGGCGACAAGAGCGGTATCCGCCGGTTCGGTGACGCGTTCATCCCGATGGACGAGTCGCTGGCGCACGCCGCGGTCGACGTCTCGGGCCGGCCCTACTTCGTGCACACCGGAGAGCCGGAGTTCATGGTCAGCTTCACCATCGCGGGCTCGCAGGCGCCGTACCACACCGTGGTCAACAAGCACGTCTTCGAATCGATCGCGTTCAACGCGCGCATCGCGCTGCACGTACGCACGCTGTACGGTCGCGATCCGCACCACATCACCGAAGCGCAGTACAAGGCCGTGGCGCGGGCACTGCGTGAGGCCGTCGAGTACGACGAGCGGGTCAGCGGCGTGCCGTCGACCAAAGGGACGCTATGAGAGTGATTCTGTGACAACCAAACTCGTCGTGCTCGACTACGGATCGGGAAATCTGCGGTCGGCTCAGCGGGCGCTCGAACGGGTCGGTGCGGAGGTCGAGGTGACCGCCGACAAGGGTGCCGCGATGGCCGCCGACGGCCTGGTGGTCCCGGGCGTCGGTGCGTTCGAGGCCTGCATGGCCGGGCTGCGCGAGGTCGGCGGCGAGCAGATCATCGCCGAGCGCGTCGCCGCCGGGCGTCCCGTTCTGGGCGTGTGTGTCGGCATGCAGATCCTGTTCTCCCGCGGCGTCGAATTCGGCGTCGAATCGACCGGGTGCGGGCAGTGGCCGGGCGCCGTGGTCCGCCTCGACGCGCCGGTGATCCCACACATGGGCTGGAACGTCGTCGATGCCCCCGCCGAGAGCGTGCTGTTCCGGGGCATGGATCCGGCGACGCGCTTCTACTTCGTGCACTCCTATGCCGCCCAGCAGTGGGAGGGCGATCCGGACGCGACGCTCACCTGGGCGACCCACCACGTGCCGTTCCTGGCCGCTGTCGAGGCGGGCCCGCTGTCGGCCACGCAGTTCCACCCGGAGAAGAGCGGGGACGCCGGCGCCGAATTGCTGTCGAACTGGATCGGGGCGCTAAGTTGACCGGCGTGAACGCACCGAAACTGGTCCTGTTGCCCGCCGTCGACGTGGTGGAGGGGCGCGCCGTGCGCCTGGTTCAGGGGCAGGCCGGCAGTGAGACCGAGTACGGCTCGGCACTGGACGCGGCGATGACGTGGCAGCGCGACGGCGCGGAGTGGATTCACCTCGTCGACCTGGACGCCGCGTTCGGCCGCGGGTCGAACCGGGAGCTGCTCGCCGAGGTCGTCGGGACGCTCGACGTGGCGGTGGAACTCTCCGGCGGCATCCGCGACGACGAGTCGCTGGCGGCGGCGCTGGCCACCGGTTGCGCCCGCGTGAACCTCGGCACGGCGGCGCTGGAGAACCCGCAGTGGTGTGCCCGCGTGGTCGCCGAGCACGGCGAGAAGGTGGCCGTCGGGCTCGACGTGTTGATCTCCGGCGGTGAGCACCGGTTGCGCGGCCGCGGCTGGGAGACCGACGGTGGCGACCTGTGGACGGTGCTGGAGCGGCTCGACAAAGAGGGCTGCTCGCGCTTCGTGGTCACTGATGTCACCAAGGACGGCACGCTCAACGGGCCCAACCTGGAGCTGCTGTCGTCGGTGTGCGAGCGCACCGACGCCCCGGTGATCGCGTCGGGCGGGGTGTCCAGTCTGGACGATCTGCGCGCGATCTCGACGCTGACCGGTGTGGGGGTCGAAGGCGCGATCGTCGGAAAAGCCTTGTACGCGGGCCGGTTCACGCTGCCTGAGGCCCTGGCCGCGGTCGGCACGTGACGCTCGACGCGCGCCAGCTCGCCGAGCTCCTCGACACGGCCGCGGGAATTCTCGACGGGGCTTCGGCACAGTTCATCGCCGGCCACGGCGCCGACTCGGCGGTGGCCAAGAAGGGCAACGATTTCGCCACCGAGGTGGATCTCGCGATCGAGCGCCGCGTGGTCGCCGAGTTGCAGCGGCTGACCGGTATCGGAGTGCACGGCGAGGAATTCGGCGGGGAGTCGGTCGATTCGGAGCTGGTCTGGGTCCTGGACCCGATCGACGGCACCTTCAACTACGCCGCGGGGTCGCCGATGGCGGCGATCCTGCTTGGTCTGCTCGTCGACGGCGAGCCGACGTTGGGCCTGACGTGGCTGCCGTTCATGGGGCAGCGCTACACCGCGGCGGTCGACGGCCCGGCGCGCTGCAACGGCCAGGAGCTCTCTCGGCTGGAGCAGACCGGGCTGTGCGATGCCATCGTGGGCACCGGCACGTTCAACATCGAGTCGCGCGGCCGCTACCCGGGCCGGTACCGGGCAGCGGTGCTGTCCAACCTCAGCAAGCAGTGCTCGCGTATGCGGATGCACGGTGCCACCGGGATCGATCTGGCCTATGTCGCGGCGGGAATCCTCGGGGGCGCCATGAGTTTCGGGCATCACATCTGGGACCACGCCGCGGGCGTTGCGCTGGTGCGTGCCGTGGGCGGCATCGTCACCGACATGGCGGGGGAGCCGTGGACGGTGACGTCCCCGTCGGCGCTGGTGGCGGCCCCCGGCGTCCACGAGGAGATGCTCGACCTGATCGGTTCGGCCGGCGACCCGAAGGACTACCTGTGAGCACCGGTGGTGACGTCGCAACCCGCGTGATCCCGTGCCTGGACGTCGACGCCGGGCGCGTGGTCAAGGGCGTGAACTTCGAAAACCTGCGCGACGCGGGCGATCCCGTCGAGTTGGCCGCGGTCTACGACGCCGAGGGCGCCGACGAGTTGACGTTCCTGGACGTCACGGCGTCGTCGTCGGGACGCTCGACGATGCTCGAGGTGGTGCGCCGCACGGCTGAGCAGGTGTTCATCCCGCTGACCGTCGGGGGCGGGGTGCGGTCGGTGGCCGACGTGGACATGCTGCTGCGCGCGGGTGCGGACAAGGTGTCGGTGAACACCGCTGCCCTCGCCCGCCCGGAGCTCCTCTCGGAGTTGTCGCGGCAGTTCGGTTCGCAGTGCATCGTGCTGTCGGTCGACGCGCGGACCGTGCCCGCGGGTTCAGAGCCCACACCGTCGGGTTGGGAGGTCACCACGCACGGCGGGCGTCGCGGCACAGGCATCGACGCGGTCGAATGGGCGGCGCGCGGCGCCGAGCTCGGTGTGGGGGAGATCCTGCTGAACTCGATGGACTTCGACGGTACGAAGGCCGGCTTCGATCTGCGGATGCTGCGGGCGGTGCGCGGTGCGGTGTCGGTGCCGGTGATCGCCAGCGGCGGGGCCGGTGCCGTGGAACATTTCGCGCCCGCCGTTGTTGCAGGGGCCGACGCCGTGCTGGCGGCCAGCGTCTTCCACTTCAAGCAGCTGACCATCGGACAGGTGAAGGCGGCGATGGCGGCGGAAGGGATCACCGTGCGATGAGTCTGGACCCGGAGATCGCTGGGCGACTCAAGCGCAATGCCGACGGGCTGTTCGCCGCGGTGGTGCAGGAGCGTGGCACCGGTCAGGTGCTGATGGTCGCGTGGATGGACGACGACGCTCTGGCTCGGACGTTGGAAACCCGTGAGGCAACGTATTTTTCGCGGTCACGCGGCGAGCAGTGGATCAAGGGTGCGACGTCGGGCCACACGCAGCGGGTGCATTCGGTGCGGCTGGACTGCGACGGCGACACCGTGCTGCTGGAGGTCGACCAGGTCGGCGCGGCCTGCCACACCGGCGATCACACGTGCTTCGACGCCGACCTGCTGCTGGGTCAGGCCGACTGACGCTTGCGCAGCGTCTGCAGCGCTTTGTCGGCGTGGCTGTCCATGCTGATCTCGCTGGCGATCACGTCGAGCACGGTGCGGTCGGTGTCGATGACGAACGTGGTGCGCTTGACCGGCATGAACTTGCCCAGGAGCCCGCGCTTGACGCCGAACTGCGTGGCGACCGTGCCGTCGGTGTCCGAGAGCAGCGGGTAGTCGAATTTCTGCTGATCGGCGAAGCGTGCCTGCTTGTCGACCGGGTCGGCGCTGATGCCGACGCGGGTGGCGCCGACGGCGGCGAATTCGGCGGCCAGATCGCGGAAGTGGCATGCCTCCTTGGTGCAGCCGGGCGTCATCGCGGCGGGGTAGAAGAACAGCACGATCGGACCGTCGGCGAGCAGTTCGGTCAACGACCGCGTCGTACCGGTCTGGTCGGGCAGCGAGAACTCGGCCACGGTGTCACCACGATTCATGTTTTACAACCTACGTCTGGGAGAATGCCGGTGTGCAGTCCACCGCCAGTCTCACTGTGACGACGTCGCGTGAGGACTTCCGGGCGCTGGCCGCCGAGCACCGCGTGGTGCCGGTGACCCGCAAGGTGCTCGCGGACAGCGAGACCCCGCTCTCGGCGTACCGCAAGCTCGCGGCCAACCGCCCCGGAACGTTCCTCCTGGAGTCCGCGGAGAACGGGCGGTCGTGGTCGCGGTGGTCGTTCATCGGCGCGGGTGCGCCGTCGGCGTTGACCGTGCGCGACGGTCATGCAGCGTGGCTCGGCGTGACCCCGCAGGATGCGCCGTCGGGCGGTGATCCGCTGGCGGCGCTGCGCGCGACGCTGACGCTGTTGCAGACCGCGCCGGTGCCCGGTTTGCCGCCGCTGTCGTCGGGCCTGGTCGGCTACTTCGCCTACGACTTCGTGCGCCGTCTCGAGCGACTGCCGGAGCTCGCGGTCGACGATCTCGGCCTGCCCGACATGGTGCTTCTGCTGGCCACCGACATCGCCGCGGTGGACCACCACGAGGGCACGATCACGTTGATCGCGAACGCGGTGAACTGGAACGGCACCGACGAGCGCGTCGATGAGGCCTACGAGGACGCGGTCGCCCGGCTGGACGTGATGACCGCGGCGCTGGCCGAACCGCTGGCGTCGACCGTGGCGACGTTCTCCCGTCCCGCGCCGCTGCACCGCTCGCAGCGCACGGTCGAGGAGTACACCGCCATCGTCGACAAGCTGGTCGGTGACATCGAGGCAGGTGAAGCCTTCCAGGTCGTGCCGTCGCAGCGCTTCGAGATGGACACCGGCGCCGACCCGCTGGACGTCTACCGGATGCTGCGGGTCAGCAACCCCAGTCCGTACATGTACCTGCTCAACGTGCCCGACGGCGACGGCGGCCTGGACTTCTCGATCGTCGGATCCAGCCCCGAAGCCCTGGTGACGGTCAAGGACGGGCGGGCCACCACGCATCCGATCGCCGGCACCCGGTGGCGCGGGGAGACCGAGGAAGAGGACGTGCTCCTGGAAAAGGAGCTCCTCTCCGACGAGAAGGAACGGGCCGAGCACCTGATGCTGGTCGACCTCGGCCGCAACGATCTGGGCCGGGTCTGCCGGCCGGGCACCGTCAAGGTCGAGGACTACAGCCACGTCGAGCGCTACAGCCACGTCATGCACCTGGTGTCGACGGTGACCGGGCTGCTCGCCGACGGCAGGACGGCCCTCGACGCGGTGACGGCGTGCTTCCCGGCGGGCACGCTCTCGGGGGCGCCGAAGGTCCGCGCGATGGAGCTGATCGAAGAGGTGGAGAAGACGCGGCGCGGCCTGTACGGCGGCGTACTGGGTTATCTCGACTTCGCCGGTGACGCGGATTTCGCGATCGCGATCCGCACGGCGCTGATGCGCAGCGGCACCGCCTACGTCCAGGCCGGCGGGGGCGTCGTCGCGGACTCCAACGGCCCGTACGAGTACAACGAGGCCGCCAACAAGGCCCGCGCGGTGCTGAACGCGATCGCCGCGGCCGAGACGCTGAGCGAGCCGTGACGCGGCTCGGGCAGCTGGCCCTGCTTCTCGCCGCGGCAGCGCTGTGGGGGGCGTCCCGTCTGACCTGGGTGCAGGTGTCCTCCTTCGACGGGCTGACCCATCCCAAGACCGAGGATCTGACGGGGGCGACCTGGTCGACGGCGCTGGTCCCGCTCGCACTGGTCGTGCTGGCGGCGGCGGTCGCCGCGCTAGCGGTGCGCGGCTGGCCGATGCGCATCCTGGCGGTGCTGGTCGCGGGTGCCAGCGCGGGGATGGGTTATCTGGCGATCAGCCTGTGGGTCGTGCCCGACGTGGGGGCCCGGGCCGCCCGCCTGGCCGAAATACCGATCGCCGAGTTGATGGGCACCGAACGTCACTCACTGGGCGCGGCGCTGACGCTGGTGGCGGCGGCGCTGTCGCTGTTCGGAGCGGTGCTGCTGCTGCGGTCGGCGACCCGCGCCGGTGCCGACACCGCCCGCTATGCGCGCCGCCCGGCCGAGCCGACGGACACCGGAGAGACGATGTCTGAGCGGATGATCTGGGACGCGCTCGATGCGGGCAACGACCCGACCACGATGGACAAGAAGGGGCGGTGACGGGCTGTGGTGTCGTGGCGACTACCCTTCATCAAGAATCAAACGGCCGTCAGGGGAAGGGAAACGACAGCTATGGGTTCGGCTACCGTCCTCGACTCCATCCTCGATGGGGTGCGTGCTGACGTCGCCGCCCGCGAGGCCGTCGTCAGCCTGGCCGAGGTCAAGGAACGGGCAAAGAAGGCGCCCGCGCCCCTGGACGTGATGGCGGCGCTGAGGGCGCCCGGCATCGGCGTCATCGCCGAGGTGAAGCGGGCCAGCCCGTCCCGCGGTGAGCTGGCCTCGATCGCCGATCCGGCGGAGCTGGCGCGGGCCTACGAAGACGGCGGCGCCCGGGTGATCAGCGTCCTGACCGAGCAGCGCCGGTTCCACGGCTCGCTCGACGATCTCGACGCGGTGCGTGCGGCGGTGTCGATACCGGTGCTGCGCAAGGACTTCATCGTGCGGCCCTACCAGATCCATGAGGCCCGGGCCCACGGTGCCGATCTGCTGCTGCTGATCGTCGCCGCGCTCGAACAGCCGGCGCTGGAGTCTCTGCTCGAACGCACCGAGTCGTTGGGGATGACGGCGCTCGTCGAGGTCCACACCGAGGAAGAGGCGGACCGTGCGCTGCAGGCCGGAGCCACGCTGATCGGTGTCAACGCCCGAGACCTGAAGACACTCGAGGTCGACCGGGACTGCTTCGCGCGCATCGCGCCGGGGCTGCCGAGCCACGTCATCCGCGTCGCCGAGTCGGGTGTGCGGGGGACAGCTGACCTGCTGGCGTACGCCGGTGCCGGCGCCGATGCCGTGTTGGTCGGCGAGGGCCTGGTGACCAGTGGTGATCCCCGCAGTGCCGTCGCTGACCTCGTCACCGCCGGTACGCATCCGTCATGCCCGAAACCTGCGCGCTAAGTGACCACTCACCTGGAACCGGAACTGCCGCGCGCCAGCGCCGCAGTGGCCGAACCGACCTCCCATGATCCCGACGCGCGCGGCCATTTCGGCGTGTACGGCGGCAGGTTCGTTCCCGAAGCGTTGATGGCCGTCATCGAAGAGGTGACCGCGGCCTACGAGAAGGCGCGCGGGGATCAGACGTTCCTCGACGAGTTGGATCGGCTGCAGCGGCATTACACCGGTCGGCCCTCACCGGTGTACGAGGCGGAGCGGATGGCCGAGCACGCCGGTGGCGCGCGGATCTTCCTGAAGCGAGAAGACCTCAACCACACCGGTTCTCACAAGATCAACAACGTGCTCGGGCAGGCCCTGCTGGCCCAGCAGATGGGTAAGACTCGGGTCATCGCCGAGACGGGCGCCGGCCAGCACGGGGTGGCGACGGCGACGGCATGCGCGCTGCTGGGCCTGGAGTGCGTGATCTACATGGGCGCCGTCGACACGGCCCGCCAGGCGTTGAATGTGGCGCGGATGCGTCTGCTCGGTGCCACGGTGGTCGCGGTCGAGTCGGGCTCGAAGACTCTCAAGGACGCGATCAACGAGACGTTCCGAGACTGGGTGACCAACGCCGACAGCACGTACTACGCGTTCGGAACGGCGGCGGGACCGCACCCGTTCCCGATGATGGTGCGCGACTTCCAGCGCGTCATCGGACTCGAGGCACGCGCTCAGATGCTCGACCAGGCCGGGCGGCTACCCGACGCGGTGGTGGCGTGTGTCGGGGGCGGCTCGAACGCGATCGGCATCTTCCACGCGTTCATCGACGATCCGGCGGTGCGCCTGGTCGGATACGAGGCGGCCGGTGACGGCGTCGAGACCGGACGGCACGCGGCCACGTTCACCGGTGGATCGCCGGGTGCGTTTCAGGGCTCGTACTCGTACCTCTTGCAGGACGAAGACGGTCAGACGGTCGAATCGCATTCGATTTCAGCGGGTTTGGACTACCCAGGGGTCGGTCCCGAGCACGCGTTGCTCAAGGACGTCGGCCGCGCGCAGTACAAGCCGATCACCGACACCGAGGCGATGGATGCGTTGTCGCTGCTGAGCCGTACCGAGGGCATCATCCCGGCGATCGAATCGGCGCACGCGGTCGCGGGCGCGATGAAGCTCGGTCAAGAACTCGGGCCGGGGGCGATCATCCTGGTGAATCTGTCGGGGCGTGGAGACAAGGACGTCGAGACCGCAGCGCGCTGGTTCGGTTTGTTCGAGGACGGTCCGAAATGAGTCGTCTGGGCAGTGTTTTCGAGGCTTGCCGCAGCGAGAATCGGTCGGCGCTCATCGGCTACCTGCCGACCGGGTTCCCGGACGTGGACACCTCGATCGCCGCGATGGTCGCCTTGGTCGAGGCGGGCTGCGACATCATCGAGGTGGGCATCGCCTACTCCGATCCGGGGATGGACGGGCCGGTCATCGCGGCCGCCACCGAAGTGGCGCTGCGTGGCGGGGTAAAGGTGCGGGACACGTTGCGGGCGGTCGAGGCGATCAGTGCCGCCGGCGGAAGCGCCGTGGTGATGACCTACTGGAACCCGGTGTTGAGCAAGGGCGTGGATGCGTTCAGTCGGGATCTGGCGTCGGCGGGGGGTCTGGGGTTGATCACCCCGGATCTGATCCCGGACGAGGCCGACGAATGGCTGGCGGCGTCGGAAGCGCACGACCTCGACAGGATCTTCGTGGTGGCGCCGTCGTCCACGCCGGAGCGGCTCAGCGCGACCGTCGACGCGTCGCGCGGATTCGTGTACGCCGCCTCGACGATGGGTGTCACGGGCGCCCGGGACGCGGTGTCGAATGCGGCGCCGGAGTTGGTGCGGCGCATCAAGGATTTGTCCGACGTTCCGGTCGGAGTCGGATTGGGTGTGCGCTCGCGGGAGCAGGCCGCCCAGATCGGTTCGTATGCCGATGGTGTGATCGTGGGTTCGGCGCTGGTGTCCGCGTTGACCGACGGCATTCCGGCGATGCGTGCGCTGACAGAAGAATTGGCTGACGGGGTAAGGCAAAGGGTCACTGCGTGACGTCGACGGTGCTGGCATACATCCCGAGTCCGGCGCAGGGGGTGTGGCATCTCGGCCCCTTCCCGCTGCGCGCGTACGCGCTGTTCATCATCGCCGGCATCGTGGCCGCGTTGGTGCTGGGCGATCGGCGCTGGGTGGCACGCGGCGGCGAGCCGGGCGTCATCTACGACATCGCATTGTGGGCGGTGCCGTTCGGCCTGATCGGTGGCCGGCTCTACCACGTCATGACCGACTGGCGCACCTACTTCGGTGAGGACGGCGCGGGATTCGTTGCTGCGCTGAGGATCTGGGACGGCGGGCTCGGAATCTGGGGCGCGGTCGCCCTGGGAGCGGTCGGGGCGTGGATCGCGTGCCGGCGGCGGGAGATACCGCTGCCCGCGTTCGGCGACGCGATAGCGCCGGGAATCATCCTGGCCCAGGCCATCGGACGGCTGGGTAACTACTTCAATCAGGAACTCTATGGGCGCGAGACGACGATGCCCTGGGGCCTGGAGATCTACGAACGAGTGAATTCGGCGGGTGTGCCGGATTCGCTCAACGGTGTGTCGACCGGTCAGCTGATCGAGATCGTCCACCCGACGTTCCTGTACGAATTGCTGTGGAACCTGCTGGTTTTCGCCGCGCTGATCCTGGTCGATCGACGGTTCCGTATCGGACATGGCCGGTTGTTCGCGCTGTACGTCGCGGGCTACTGCGTGGGCCGGTTCTGGGTCGAGCTGATGCGCAGTGACGCGGCGACGCATATCGCGGGCATCCGGATCAACACGTTCACGTCGACGTTCGTGTTCATCGCCGCGGTCGTGTACATCATGGTCGCGCCGAAGGGTCGGGAAGATCCGCTGTCGCTGCGCGGAAAGCCCGTGGACGGCGAGGTGCGCGGCGCATCGCGTGCAGAAGACGTGGTCAAGGACGTGGCGCTGGGTGCGTCGACGACCGGAGTGGTCGCGGCGGCGATCGTGGCCGCAGAGGACGACGATGCCTCCAGTGACCGTGAAGCCGATCTGGAGACCGTCGACAGCGATGAGGTCGCCGAGGGTGATGAGCTCGTCGCGCCCGTCGATCCTGCCGATGAAACTGCCGAGCCGGAGGCGGGTCTGGGTTCGGTCGATTCCGATGAGGTTGCGGAGGCGGTGGAGAACGCCGATGTCGCGCATGCTGTCGCCGTTGAGGGTGAGGATGCTGCTGAGGCGCTGACCGCTGAAGAGTCGGAGCCTGAGGGCGGTCTTGGTTCGGTGGATGCCGACGAGGTTGCGGAGGCGGTCGGTGATGCTGAGGTTGCGCATGCCGTGGCGGTTGAGGGTGAGGATGCTGCCGAGGCGCTTACCGCTGAAGAGCCTGAGCCTGAGCCCGAGGCGGGTCTGGGCTCGGTCGATTCCGACGAGGTTGCGGAGGCAGTCGGTGATGCTGAGGTCGCGCATGCTGTGGCCGTTGAGGGTGAGGATGCTGCCGAGGCGCTGACCGCTGATGAGGCGGCGGAGTCTGTCGAGCCTGAGCCTGAGGCGGGTCTTGGTTCGGTCGATGCCGAGGAGACTGCGGAGGCGGTCGGTGATGCTGAGTGTGCGCATGCTGTCGCCGTTGAGGGTGAGGGTGCTGCCGAAGCGCTGACCGTTGAAGAGTCGGAGCCCGAGCCTGAGGCGGGTCTCGGTTCGGTCGATGCCGACGAGGTTGCGGAGGCGGTCGGTGATGCTGAGGTTGCGCATGCAGTCGCCGTTGAGGGTGAGGATGCTGCGGAGTCGCTGACCGCTGATGGTGAGTCGGAGTCGGAGTCTGAGCCGGAGGCGGGTCTCGGTTCGGTGGATGCCGACGAGGTTGCGGAGGCGGTCGGTGATGCTGCGGTTGCGCATGCTGTCGCCGTTGAGGGTGAGGATGCTGCCGAAGGGCTGACCGATGATGGTGAGTCGGAGTCGGAGTCTGAGCCGGAGGCGGGTCTTGGTTCGGTGGATGCCGACGAGGTTGCGGAGGCGGTCGGTGATGCTGAGGTCGCGCATTCCGTCGCCGTTGAGGGTGAGGACGCTGCCGAAGGGCTGACCGAAGATCAGCCTGAGGCGGAGGCGACGGAGTCTGAAGACTCGGAGCCCGAGGCGGGTCTGGGTTCGGTGGATGCCGACGAGGCTGCGGAGGCAGTTGAGGATGCTGAGGTCACCCACGCCGTCGCGGTCGAGGGTGAGGATGCTGCCGAGGCGCTGACCGAAGAGCAGCCTGAGGCTGCAGCGACGGAGTCTGAGGCTGAAGAGCCTGAGCCCGAGGCGGGTCTTGGTTCGGTCGACGCCGACGAGGCTGCAGAGGCGGTCGGTGATGCTGAGGTCGCGCATTCCGTCGCCGTCGAGGGTGAGGACGCCGCCGAAGCATTGACCGCTGATCAGTCCGCGGCGACCGAGTCCGGCGATCCTGATGCCGCAGTCGCCGATGATCAAGGCGCCGAAGATGCTGACGTCAGCGAGACGTCGGCAGTCACTTCTGAGACCCCCGGCGTGACCACGGCCGGCAGCCCGGCCCCGCCGGTAAGCCGCCCTCCGGCAAGCCTTTCCACTGAGGTCGGTCAGCGTGTCATTCAGTGGGTTCGTCGGCGTAGAAATCGTTGACCACACCTCACTGAGTTATCCCCAGCCGCGGAAATTGGCGTCGAGGGGCGTCGCCCCATCCCGGTAATATCGAACACATGTTCGACGAAGATCCGGTGGTGCTGATCGACGCGATCGCTTCCGCGGGGCGTGCGGAGTCGGCGGCGATTGCTCGGCGATTGGGTGCGATCGCGGGGCTGTATCGGCGGCGGTGCCGTGACTACGAGGAAGCCCAGTTCTGGTACACCGATGTGGTCGAGGCGGTGGCTGCGGAGGTTTCGGCTGCCCAGAACATCAGCCGTGATCGGGCGGTTCCTCAGGTGCGCCGAGCGGTGTCGCTGTATCAGCGGTTGCCGGAGGTGGCTGCAGTGTTCGCCCGGGGTGACATCGACTACCGGATGGTGCAGGTCGTCATCACGCGTACGGAGAACGTGCTGGACGATGTGATCGCGGAGCTGGATCGCTCATTGGCCGGTGTGGTGCACAAGTGGATGCGGTTGTCGAAGCCGAAGCTGCGGGACCGTATCGACATGTGGGTCGCTGAGCATGACCCTGCGGGGGTGCGGGTGACTCCGCTGGTGGAGGACAGTCGCTATGTCGAGGTGGAGCCGCATCCGAACGCGGCGGGGATGGCGCTGATCGGTGGTGTGCTCGATGCCGCCGATGCGGAGGCGATCGATCAGCGGTTGGACATGATCGCGGAGTCGGTGTGCCCGAATGATCCGCGGTCGAAGCGGCAGCGCCGGGCTGAGGCCACCGGTGCGCTGGGGCGCATGGAAGCAACGTTGGCGTGCCGATGTGGATCGCCGGACTGCACCGCGGCCGCGGTGCGCGATTCTGCTGCGCAGGTGGTGATTCATGTGCTGGCGGAACAGAAGACCGTCGACGGCACCGGTGCGCGGCCGGGGTATCTGTCCGGGTTCGGGGTGTTGCCGGCGGAGTCGGTCCGCAGGATCGCCGCGACGGCGAAGATCCGCCCGGTCCGCCCGCCCGGGACAGATGCGGAAAAGCGGTATCGGCCGTCGGCTGCGCTGCGGGATTTCGTGCAGTGGCGTGATCTGACGTGTCGGTTCCCGGGTTGTGATCGTGCGGTGATGGGCTGCGATGTCGACCACACGACGCCGTGGCCGTTCGGGCTGACCCATCCCTCAGGGCTCAAGCTGTACTGCCGTACCCATCATTTGATCAAGACGTTCTACACCGGCCCGAACGGCTGGAAAGACCAGCAGCGGCCCGACGGCACACTCGTGGTGACCGCGCCGACCGGACACGTCTACGTCACCGAGGCGTTCGGCGGTGTGCTGTTCCCCGATTTGGCGGCCCCGACGGCGCCCATCACGACCACGACGCCGGTCGAGGCCGACCAGCGCAGCGCGATGATGCCGATGCGCGCCACCACCCGCGAACAGGATCGCCGCACCCGCATCCGACAGGAACGGCAACGACGTCTCGAGCTCGACGCCGAACTCGAACGACAACACCAAGCCAGGCTGGCCGCCACCTACGAACCCCCGCCGTTCTGACGGGCCGGTCTGGCATGCTTGTGCCATGACTGAGCCGCAATTCGGTGGCAGCGAGGGCGGCAATCCCTACCCGCCGCCATATCAGCCACAGGGGTACCCGCCCCCGGGGCAGCAGTACGGTCCGCCGCCTGGGCAATTCCCGCCGCCGGTGGGGCAGTACCCACCCTCCTACATCGATCCCTCTGCACCGTACGGGCGGCACCCCATGACGGGTGAACCGCTGTCCGAGAAATCCAAAGTGGTTGCGGGCCTGCTGCAGCTGCTCGGACTCTTCGGGCTTGTCGGCATCGGCCGCATCTACCTCGGCTACACCGGTCTTGGCATCGCGCAGCTCGTCGTGGGCCTCATCACCTGCGGCATCGGGGCCGTCATCTGGGGCATCATCGACGCGGTTCTGATCCTCACCGACAAGGTGCGCGATCCGGACGGGCGTCCGCTGCGCGATGGCACCTAGCTCAAGTCGAACCCGCAACAACCGCCTGCTCATCGGGCTCGGCACCGGGGCGGCTCTGGTGGGCAGCCTGGCCTACATCGGTCTCGGTGACCCGCACAGCCCGAGCTTTGTGTTTCCGCCGTGCCCGTTCAAGGCCCTCACCGGGTGGAACTGCCCGGCCTGCGGCGGCCTCAGAATGACCCACGACGTGTTGCACGGCGACCTTGCCGCGGCCTTCGTCGACAACGCGTTCGTCCTCATCGGCCTACCGCTGCTTCTTGCCTTCGTCGTCGCTCAGCGCATCCGCCACGAGCCGGTCCAGACCAAGTCCCTGCTCGTCGTCGTCGCCGTGTCGGCGATCGCCTGGACCGTCGCCCGGAATCTGCCCGGTTTCCCCCTCGTCCCGACCGTTCTCAGCGGGTAGCCGCCCACCCACGCTGATACACTCGCTCGACGGGCCGCTGCAGTCCCTGACCACGAAAAATCAGGACTGCGAGGAGCATCGTCCATGCTGTTCTCGGCATTGCCCGAAGCCCAGGGCCTCTACCATCCCGAGCGCGAAGCGGATTCGTGCGGTGTGGCCATGGTGACCGATATCCAGGGCCGTCGCTCCCACGGCATCGTCACCGACGGGCTGATCGCCCTCGAACACTTGGAACACCGCGGTGCAGCAGGCGCCGAACCCAACAGCGGCGACGGTGCCGGCATCCTGATCCAGCTTCCGGTCGAGATGCTCGACGAAGTCACCGATTTCGACCTTCCTGCGCCGAACCCCAACGGCGACAACACCTTCGCAGCCGGCATCTGCTACCTCCCGCAGGATCTGAGCGCGCGGGCCGAGGCGTGCGCCACCATCGAATCCATCGCCGCCGAGGAGGGGCTCGAGATCCTCGGCTGGCGCGAGGTCCCCGTCGATCCGGACGGCGCCGAGATCGGTCAGACCGCGCTGGGCTGCATGCCCTACATGGCGCAACTCTTTGTCGCCGCCCCCGAGCACAACGGAGTGCGCCCCGGCGGCATCGACCTCGACCGTCGCGTGTACCCGCTGCGCAAGCGTGCTGAGCGCGGCGAGGTGTACTTTCCGTCGCTGTCCAGCCGCACCATGGTCTACAAGGGCATGCTCACCACACTGCAACTGCCGCAGTACTTTCCGGACCTCCGCGACGAGCGCTGCACCAGTGCCATCGCGATCGTGCACAGCCGCTTCTCCACCAACACCTTCCCGTCCTGGCCCCTGGCGCATCCCTTCCGCTTCGTCGCCCACAACGGAGAGATCAACACGGTGCGCGGCAACCGCAACCGGATGCACGCCCGCGAAGCCATGCTGGCCAGCGCCATGATCCCCGGCGATCTCGCCCGTCTCTCCCCGGTGTGCACCGCCGACACCTCGGACTCGGCATCGTTCGACGAGGTCCTCGAACTCCTGCATCTCGGCGGCCGCGCCCTGCCCCACGCCGTGCTGATGATGATCCCGGAGGCATGGGAGAACAGCACCACGATGGACGACGCCGAGCGCGCGTTCTGGCGGTACCACGCCTCGCTCATGGAGCCGTGGGACGGCCCCGCCTGCGTGACCTTCACCGACGGCACCCTCGTCGGAGCGGTGCTGGACCGCAACGGGTTACGCCCGGGGCGGTGGTGGCGCACCATCGACGATCGGGTGATCCTGGCCAGTGAGAGCGGCGTGCTCGACGTGCCGTCGGCCCAGATCGTCGCGAAGGGCCGGCTGCAGCCGGGCAAGATGTTCCTGATCGACACCGCCGCCGGCCGCATCGTCTCCGACGACGAGATCAAGCACGACCTCGCCACTGCCGAGCCCTACGGTGAGTGGCTGCACGCCGGCCTGCTCGACATCAAGACCCTGCCGGATCGCGTTCGCGTGCAACCCAATCACGATTCGGTGGTGCGCCGTCAGATCAGCTTCGGCTACACCGAGGAAGATCTGCGCATCCTGCTCACCCCGATGGCATCCTCGGGCGCCGAACCGCTGGGGTCGATGGGTACCGACACTCCGGCCGCGGTGCTCTCCGAGCGGTCCAAATCTCTCTACGACTATTTCGTCGAGCTGTTCGCCCAGGTCACCAACCCGCCGCTGGACGCCATCCGCGAAGAGATCGTGACGTCCATGTCGCGGGTGATGGGCCCCGAGCAGAACCTGCTCGCGCCCTCGGCGGCATCGTGTCGGCAGATCACGCTGGGCTGGCCGGTGCTCGACAACGACGAGCTCAACAAGATCGTGCACATCAACGACGACGGCGAGCATCCCGGCCTGCACACCGCTGTGCTCAAGGCCCTCTACCGCGTCGAACGCGGCGGTGAGGGGCTCGCCGACGCGCTCGAGGATCTTCGTATCCGCGCCTGCGACGCGATCGCCAAAGGCGCTCGGACACTGGTCATCTCCGACCGGGACTCCGACCACAAGAAGGCGCCCATCCCGTCGCTGCTCGCGGTGTCGGCCGTGCACCACCACCTGGTCCGCACCAAGCAGCGCACGGCCGTGGCGCTCGTCGTCGAAACCGGCGACGCCCGCGAGGTCCACCACATCGCGATGCTGATCGGCTTCGGCGCGGCCGCGGTCAACCCCTATCTGGCGTTCGAGTCCATCGAGGACCTCATCCGCGAAGGTGAGCTCACCGGCATCGAAACCGCCACGGCGGTACGCAATTACCTCAAGGCGCTGGGCAAGGGCGTCATGAAGGTGATGAGCAAGATGGGGATCTCGACGGTCGCCTCCTACACCGGTGCCCAGGCGTTCGAGGCGGTCGGCATCGACAAAGAGGTCATCGACGAATACTTCACCGGCACACCGACCCAGCTCGGCGGTATCGGTCTGGACGTCATCGCCGAAGAGGTCAAGCTGCGGCACCGCCGCGCCTATCCCGAGAACCCCACCGAGCGGGTGCACCGCCGCCTCGAGGTGGGCGGCGAGTACGCGTTCCGCCGTGAGGGGGAGCTGCACCTGTTCACCCCCGAAGTGGTTTTCCTGCTGCAGCATTCGACCCGCACGGGCCGCTACGAGGTCTTCGAGAAGTACTCCGAGGAGGTCAATCGACTCGCCCGCGAGGGCGGCGCGCTGCGCGGCCTGTTCGCCTTCAAGCAGGGCCTGCGCCCCCCGGTGCCGCTCGACGAGGTCGAACCCGCCAGTGAGATCGTCAAGCGCTTCAACACCGGCGCGATGAGCTACGGCTCGATCTCGGCCGAAGCGCACGAGACGATGGCTGTCGCGATGAACCGCCTCGGCGGCCGGTCCAACAGCGGCGAGGGCGGCGAGGACGTCGACCGGCTCTACGACCCGATGCGCCGCAGCGCCGTCAAGCAGGTCGCCTCCGGCCGGTTCGGCGTCACCAGTGACTACCTGGTGAACGCGACCGACATCCAGATCAAGATGGCTCAGGGCGCCAAACCCGGTGAGGGCGGTCAGCTCCCGGGCTACAAGGTGTACCCCAACATCGCCAAGACCCGGCATTCCACACCGGGGGTGGGCCTCATCTCGCCACCGCCGCATCACGACATCTATTCGATCGAGGACCTGGCGCAGCTGATCCACGATCTGAAGAACGCCAACGCTGACGCCCGCATCCACGTCAAGCTGGTCAGTTCGGTCGGTGTCGGCACCGTGGCGGCGGGCGTGTCCAAGGCGCACGCCGACGTGGTGTTGATCTCGGGCTATGACGGCGGTACCGGAGCGGCGCCGCTGACCAGCCTCAAACATGCCGGGGCACCGTGGGAGATCGGGCTGGCCGACACCCAGCAGACGCTCATGCTGAACGGCCTGCGGGACCGCATCACCGTGCAGTGCGACGGCGGGATGCGCACCGCGCGCGACGTGATGGTCGCGATGCTGCTGGGCGCCGAGGAGTTCGGCTTCGCCACCGCGCCGCTGGTGGTGTCGGGGTGCATCATGATGCGCGTCTGCCACCTCGACACCTGCCCCGTCGGCGTGGCGACGCAGAACCCGCAGTTGCGTGCCCGCTTCACCGGTAAGCCCGAGTTCGTCGAGACCTTCTTCGGCTTCATCGCCGAGGACATCCGTAAGCAACTGGCCGAACTCGGCTTCCGCAGCGTCGACGAGGCTGTCGGGCATGCCGAGGTGCTCGACACCGATCTGGGTGTCGCGCACTGGAAGAGCAAGGGCCTCGACCTGACCCCGATCTTCGCAGTGCCAGAGACCGACGCCGGCCGCCGCCGGGTCCGCGACCAGGACCACGGACTGGAGCAGGCGCTCGACCGCACGCTGATCCAGCTGTGCGAGGGTGCCCTCGAGGACGCCCACCCGGTGCGTCTCGAGCTGCCGGTGCGCAACGTCAACCGGACCGTCGGCACGCTGCTCGGAAGTGAGGTCACCCGGCGCTACGGCGCAGAGGGCCTTCCTGACGACACCATCCATGTCACGCTGACCGGTTCGGCCGGCCAGAGCATCGGTGCGTTCCTGCCGCCCGGGGTCACCATCGACCTCATCGGTGACGCGAATGACTATGTGGGCAAGGGGCTCTCGGGTGGACGCATCGTCGTCCGGCCCGACGATGACGTGCTGTTCCTGCCCGAGGACAACGTGATCGCCGGCAACACCCTGCTCTACGGCGCCACCTCGGGGGAGGTGTTCCTGCGGGGTCGGGTCGGGGAGCGGTTCGCGGCGCGCAACTCCGGCGCCCTCGCCGTCACCGAGGGTGTCGGCGACCATGCGTGCGAGTACATGACCGGCGGTCGGGTGGTGGTTCTCGGCCCGATCGGGCGCAACATGGCTGCCGGCATGTCGGGCGGCATCGCCTACGTGCTCGGCCTCGATCCGCACCGCGTCAACACCGACATGGTCGAGTTGCAGAGCCCCGACGGTGTCGATCTGGCCTGGCTGCGTGAGGTCGTCGAGTGCCATGCCCGCCACACCGGCAGCACGGTCGCCACCTCGCTGCTGGCGGACTGGCCCCGCCGCAGCGCGCAGTTCACCAAGATCATGCCGCGCGACTACCAGCGCGTGCTGCAGGCCACCCGGATGGCCAAAGCCGAGGGCAGAGACGTCGACGCAGCGATCATGGAGGCAAGCCGTGGGTGATCCGTACGGATTCCTGGACGTGTCGAAGGTGGAAGCGGCCAAGCGGCCCGTCGACGAACGCGTCGGCGACTGGCGTGAGGTCTACGAGCGACAGGACCCGCATGAGCGCGCGGGGGAGGTGTCCCAGCAGGCGCGTCGCTGCATGGACTGCGGAATCCCGTTCTGCCACAGTGGAACCGCGGGCTGCCCGCTGGGCAATCTGATTCCCGAGTGGAACGATCTGGTACGCCGAGGGCGCTGGGACGCGGCCAGCGAGCGATTGCACGCCACCAACAACTTCCCCGAGTTCACGGGCCGGCTCTGCCCGGCCCCGTGCGAGATCGCCTGCGTGCTGTCGATCGCCGAGGAACAGACCGGCGGCAGCGTGACGATCAAGCGCATCGAGCAGACGATCGCCGATCAGGCGTGGATGGACGGCATCGTGGAGCCGCAGCCCGCGGCGATCGCGACCGGGAAGCGCGTCGCGGTGGTGGGGTCCGGGCCGGCCGGATTGGCTGCGGCCCAACAGCTCACGCGGGCCGGCCATGACGTGACGGTCTACGAACGTGATGACCGCATCGGCGGTCTGATGCGCTACGGCATCCCCGAGTATAAGCTCGAGAAGGCCACGCTCAACCAACGGTTGGCCCAGATGCGCGCCGAGGGAACGCGTTTCGTCACCGAGTGTGAAGTCGGTGTCGACGTCACCATTGACGCGCTGCGTGCCCAGTACGACGCGGTGGTGCTCGCCGTCGGTGCGCTGCGGGCCCGCGACAACGACGTCGAGGGGCGGGACCTGGCCGGCGTGCACCTGGCGATGGAGCATCTGGTGCCGGCGAACAAGGAGTGCGAGGGTGACGGCCCGAGCTCCATCTCGGCCGAGGGGCGGCACGTGGTGATCATCGGCGGTGGTGACACCGGTGCGGACTGCCTGGGCACGGCGCATCGCCAGGGCGCGGCGTCGGTGACCCAACTCGACTACAACCCCGAGCCGCCGGAGTACCGCGACGAGTCCAGCGCACCGTGGCCGATGTGGCCGGTCGTGCTGCGCACCCGGCTGTCCCCGGCGCACGCCGAGGGCGGCGAACGCCGCTACCAGGTCGCCGTCCAGCGGTTCGTCGGCGACGACGACGGCAACCTGCGCGCACTGGAGATCGCCGAGGTGAAGGTCGAGCGCGACGAGACGGGCCGGCGCCGGATCACCCCGGTCGGCGACACCCTGGAGATCCCGTGCGACCTGGCGCTGCTGGCGATCGGTTTCGACGGCGTGGAGCACATGCCGCTGCTGGACGGCCTGGGGCTCACGCTCACTCCGCGGGGCACGCTGCGCTGCGGTCAGGACTGGCAGACGGACTCGCCCGGGGTGTTCGTCTGCGGAGACGCTCATCGCGGCGCGTCGCTGATCGTGTGGGCGATCGCAGAGGGGCGCAGTGCTGCGGCCGCGGTGGACACCTACCTGATGGGCGAGACGGACCTTCCCGCCCCGGTCAGGCCTGGTGCCCTACCGCTGGCCGTCATCTGAATCGATTAACGACTATGCTCGGCATTCGTGAATAGACGCGGAAAAATCGTCTGTACGTTGGGTCCGGCCACGGCCTCTGAGGATGCGGTCCGCAAGCTCGTCGAGGCGGGCATGGACGTCGCGCGGCTGAACTTCAGCCATGGCGACTACCCCGATCACGAGGCCAACTACAAGCGGGTCCGGATGGCATCGGATCGCACCGGGCACGCCGTTGGCATCCTCGCTGACCTGCAGGGACCCAAGATCCGTCTCGGCCGGTTCGCCGACGGTCCGACGGTCTGGGAGAACGGCGAGACGGTGCGCATCACCGTCGAGGACTTCGAGGGCACCCACGACCGGGTGTCGACGACCTACAAGCGCCTGGCCCAGGACGCGGCGCCGGGGAACCGGGTGCTCGTCGACGACGGCAACGTGGGTCTGGTGGTCGAGCACATCGACGGCAACGACGTGGTCTGCACGGTCACCGAGGGCGGCAAGGTCAGCAACAACAAGGGCATGTCGCTGCCGGGGATGAACGTCTCGGCGCCGCCCCTGTCGGAGAAGGACATCGAGGACCTGGAGTTCGCGCTGCGGTTGGGCGTCGACCTGGTCGCGCTGTCGTTCGTGCGGTCGCCGGCCGACGTCGAACTGGTCCACGAGGTGATGGATCGGGTCGGGCGACGGGTCCCGGTGATCGCGAAGCTGGAAAAGCCCGAGGCCATCGACAACCTCGAAGCCATCGTGCTCGCGTTCGACGCGATCATGGTGGCCCGCGGCGATCTCGGCGTCGAGCTGCCGCTCGAAGAGGTGCCGCTGGTGCAGAAGCGCGCCATCCAGATGGCGAGGGAGAACGCCAAACCCGTCATCGTCGCCACGCAGATGCTGGAGTCGATGATCGAGAACTCCCGGCCCACCCGGGCCGAGGCCTCCGACGTGGCCAACGCCGTACTCGACGGTGCCGACGCGGTGATGCTCTCGGGGGAGACGTCGGTCGGAAAGTGGCCGTTCGAGACGGTGCGCACCATGGCCCGCATCATCTCCGCGGTGGAGGAGAACTCGGTGGCCGCGCCGCCGCTGACCCACGTCCCGCGCACCAAGCGCGGCGTGATCTCCTACGCCGCCCGCGACATCGGGGAACGGCTGGACGCCAAGGCGCTCGTCGCGTTCACCCAGTCCGGCGACACGGTCCGCCGGCTGGCCCGGCTGCACACTCCGCTGCCGGTGCTCGCGTTCACCGCGCTGCCCGAGGTGCGCAGCCAGTTGGCGCTGACCTGGGGTACCGAGACGTTCATCGTGCCGCACATCCAGACCACCGACGGCATGATCCGCCAGGTCGACAAGTCGATGCTGGAGCTGGGCCGCTACAAGCGCGGTGATCTGGTGGTCATCGTCGCGGGTGCGCCTCCGGGCACAGTAGGGTCGACGAATCTCATCCACGTCCACCGCATCGGCGAGGACGACGTCTAGACCCTGGGGGTTGCGTGTCAGCAGACTTCGATGAACTGCTGGCAGTGCTCGACCTGAAGAGGGTCGACGACGACACCTTCCTGGGCGTCCACCCGAGCAAGAACCCGGTCCGGACGTTCGGCGGGCAGATGATGGCGCAGGCGTTCGTGGCGGCGAGCCGCACGCTGAGCCATCCGGTTCCGCCGAGCACGCTGTCGGTGCACTTCATCGCCGGCGGCGATCCCGAACGGGATCTCGAGTTCCACGTGGTGCGCCTGCGAGACGAGCGTCGCTTCGCCAACCGGCGGGTCGACGTCATGCAGGACGGGGTGCTGCTGACCACCGCGCTGGTGTCGTTCCTCGCCGGCGGCAAGGGACTCGAACACGCAGTGCCGCAGCCCGAGGTGGTCGAACCCCTCGACGTGCCACCGATCGATGAACTGCTGGGCGGCTACGAGGAGGTCGTGCCGCACTTCGCCAACGCGCTGCGGCCGATCGAGTGGCGCTACACCAACGACCCGGCCTGGATCATGCGGGACAAGGGCGACCGGCTGGCGCACAACCGCGTGTGGATGACGGCCCGCGGTGCGATGCCCGAGGATCCTGTCCTGCATGCGGCGGCGCTGGTCTACTCGTCGGACACCACCGTGCTGGACTCGATCATCACCACGCACGGGTTGTCGTGGGGGCACGACCGGATCTTCGCGGTGACCACCAACCACTCCGTGTGGTTCCACCGGCCCGTGCACTTCGACGACTGGGTGCTGTACTCGACCACCTCGCCGGTGGCCGCGGAGTCGCGCGGTCTGGGCTCCGGGCACTTCTTCGACCGGTCAGGTCAATTGCTGGCCACGGTCGTGCAGGAAGGGATCGTCAAGTACTTCCCGGCCCGGGCTACCGGGTCGGTGTCACCGTGACCGAGAACTGGTCTTCGACGCGCCGCTGGAAGTCCTCGGCGCACTGCTCGACGGCGGAGTTGTCGTTTCCGGCGCGGCTCAGGCAGTCCACGTAATCGGTGCCGCCCACCTCGTCGAAGAGCCCGATGTAGATCGGGATGAACACCAGCGAGGCGATGATCGCGACGGCTCCGAGCGCGATGCCGGCGATCGCGACGCCGCCGTTGGTCGCCTCGCCGCGCTTGACCCTGCCGCGGGCGAGGAATCCGATGATGATCGCGCTCAGCCCGAGCGCGATGCCTCCGGCGATGGACCAGCACAGTACGACGCCGATGATCGCGAGAATCAGTGCGGCCGTGCCCAATCCGTTCTTCGGCGCCGACGGGGGCGGCGGCCCGCCCGGATACCCGCCATAGCCCTGAGGGCCGCCGTAGCCGCCATAACCGCCGGGGTTCCCGTACTGCGGGGGTGAGCCGTACGGAGGAGGTCCATACGGCGGAGGTGGCGGCACGTCGCTCATGCCGGTGAGATTACCCGGACGGTCGACGATTCCGGCAGATGATGCGTGGCGACCACGACGGTCCGGTCGGCGCCGAACAGCCCTGACGGGGCGAGGATGTCGGACAGCAGCGTGTCGGCATCGGAGCGGTCGAGGTGCTCGGTCGGTTCGTCCAGCAGCACGGTCGGGGCTGTGCAGATCAATGCCCGCGCGAGCAGCAGTCGTCGCCGCTGGCCCGCCGACACGGCGGCCGCGCCTCCGATGAGCACTGTCGATAGGCCGTCGGGCAGCTCGGCGAGCCAGTGGCCCAATCCGACGCGGGCCAGCGCATCGGTCAGGTCCTCGTCGCTCGCGTCGCCGCGGGCCACCAGCAGGTTGTCGCGCACCGTGGTGGCGAACAGGTGGGCGTCCTCGGCGAAGAACGTGCCGGCGGTGTGCATCAGCAGGGTCGTCTTGCCGCAGCCGCTCGGTCCCACCACGGCCACCCTGTCTCCGCGCGCGAGGTGCAGGGGAGCGACGTCGGGACGGCGGCGTGCGGGGGCGTCCGGTTCGGTGAGTTCCCTGAGGCGGCGGGCGGCGACGCGCGCCCTGGTCAGCGCGACCGCGGCGGCAGGCAGGGCCGCGCTCGCCTCGAAGGCCGACAGCGGGAGCAGCATCAGGACGGCCAGCGTCGTCGGTGCCGCGCTGTCGGCCAGGGTGATCCCGGCGAGCAGTGCGCCGAGCACGCTGATGCCGGTGGCAGCGGCGGGGGCCGCCGCGGCGACGGCTCCCGGTGCGGCCGCGCGGTCGATCGCGCGTCCCCAGCGGCGCTGCTGCTCTGCGGCGTCAGCGAGGACGCCGGGGAGACGGCCGGCCACCCGCAGTTCAGCCGCATGGTCGAGCGCCAGCAGGGCGGCCGTGTCGCGCTGTGAATGATGCTGTGCGGCAGTGCTTTCAGCGCGGCGGGCGGCGCGCGCGGCGACGGCGGGAGCGGCCACCCCGGCGAGGAGAAGGCTCGCGGTGAGGACGGCGGCGGTGACCGGGGAGATCACCCCGACCGTCACGACGGCGGCGATCCCGAGGACGCCTGCCACGCACATCGGCACGACGGCACGCACCAGCACGTCGGCCACGTCGTCGACGCCGGCCCCGACACGGGCGACCAGATCGCCACTGTGCCTGCGGCTCACGTCATCGGCCGGGGCGGCGGCCAACCGGGCGAAGAGGCGTTCGCGAGCTGAGCCGGCGGCCCGCAACGCGGTGTCGTGGGAGGCCAGCCGCTCGCAGTACCCGAACACCCCGCGGGAGATGCCGAACGCGCGCACGGCGACGACGGCGATCGTCAGGTCGAGCACGGGGGGCATCTGCCAGGCGCGGGTGATCAGCCACGCCGACACCCCGGCCAACGCGAGTGCGCTGCCGAGCGAGAGTACGCCGAACGAGATCGCCAGCAGCAGCCGCGACAGTCGCGGCCGCAGCAGCTCATACACCCACATGCGCGGGCACCCCCATGTCGACGACGGTGTCGGCGATGGCGAGCACTGCGCCGCGGTGCCCGACCACGACGACGGTCGCACCGCCGTCGGCCCGTCCCCGGATTGCCGCGAGCACTGCGCTTTCGGTGGCGCCGTCGAGATGGGCGGTCGGTTCGTCGAGCAGCAGCACCGACGCCTCTGAGCCCAGCACGCGCGCCAGCCCCAGCCGCTGGCGCTGTCCCAGTGAAAGCCCCACCCCGCCCTGCCCGAGCACGGTGTCGAGCCCGTCGGGCAGGTCGGCCAGCACCTGGTCGAAACACGCTGCGCGACAGGCAGCGTCGAGATCAGGCAGCGGGCCGAACAGTTGGAGGTTGTCGCGCACGGTGCCCGGGATGACGACCGGCCGGTGTGCCAGCCACCCGACCTGGCGCCACCACCATGTCGGGTCGAGGCCGGCGACATCGATGCCGTTGACGCGTACCTGCGCGTCGGGCGCCTGATCGAGTCCGAGGATCATCTGCAGCAGCGTCGACTTCCCGCACCCGTTGGGTCCGGTGAGCACGGTGACGCGGCCCGGTTCGGCGCGCATCAGGGGCACGTCGGCGGTGACGGTCAGGTGCTCGCCCTCGAGGACGCGATCGCCGGCGGGTGACGCTTCGACGGAGTCGAGGAACGCGAACGCGGCGTGCACCGCGGTCTTTCCGTCCTGCGCGCTGTGGAAGGCCGCACCGACTCTCCGCAGCGGCCAGAACACCTCGGGGGCGAGCAGCAGCGCAGTCAGCGCGGTCGCCAGCGGAATGTGGCCGTAAACCAGTCGCATACCCACGCTGACCGCCACCAGAGCGACGCCGAGAGTGGCCAGCACTTCGAGGACCAGCGCGGAGAGGAACGCGATCCGCATCGTCGCCATCGCCGAACGTCGATGTGCCGCGGCGAGTTCAGCGATCTTGGCGGTCGCGCCCTCGGCGCGGCCGAATGCCCGCAGGGTGGGCAGGCCCGCCACCAGATCGAGGAGCCGGGACTGCAGTGTGCTCATCGCGGCCAGGGCCGCAGCCGACCGGTCCTCGGTGGCCAGGCCGATGAGGATCATGAAGATCGGGATGAGGGGGAGTGCCACGAGCACGATCGCGGCGGCCTGCCAGTCCACGGCCGCGATGACGACGATGGTCGCGGGGGTCAGGATCGCCGCCAGGAACAGCGACGGCAGGTAGGCGGTGAAATACACGCGCAGGCCGTCGAGTCCACGCGTGACGACCGCCGCCGCATCGTCGCGGCGCCGCGCCAGTTCGCGCGGCGGCAGCGCGGTCGCCGTGCGCAACACCTGATCGCTCAGGTCGGCGATGACCTCGCTGGCGCCGTGCTGCGCCAGCCTTCCCTGCTGCCACTGCGTCACGACCCGCACGAGCCAGAGAGCGGCGAGCAGTGCGATCGGGGCGGCCAGCGCGCCGACCGTCCGGGATGCCGGATCGGTGATGATCCGTGCGATCAGACCGGCGAGCACCACCGCCGATCCGATCGTCGCGCCGGCGATCACGACACCGCAGGCCGTGGTGGCGACGAGGAACCGGCGCATCGCCACCGAGACCCGCCACAGCCGCGGGTCGATCGGGGCGCGCGAGGTGTCTATCAGGGCTGATGCCTCGGCAATCCGATGGAGGCCGGGATCGCCTCGGCGGTGATGCGCTTGCGGAACACCCAGTACGTCCACGCCTGGTAGCCGATGACCAGAGGCAGCAGGGTCAGCGACGCCCAGCTCATGATCTTCAGCGTGTAGGGGGTCGAGGAGCCGTTGTAGATGGTCACGCCCCAGTCGGGATTCAGCGTGGAGGGCAACAGGTTCGGATACATCGAGCCGAACAGCAGCACCGCGACCGCGGCGACGACGACCATGGTCGCGACGAAGGCCCGGCCCTCGCCGTCGCCGCGCCACATCAGGGTGACCGCGCGCAACAACGCGAGCACCGCGACCGCGAGCGGCACCCAGGTCCACGTCTTTCCGTGGGCGAACTGCGTCCACACTCCGAAACCACCGGCGAGCACGACCACGGGCGCCGACAGGATGCGGGCGAAGCGGAAGGCGTCCTCACGCACCGGGCCGGACGTCTTGAGGGCGACGAACACAGCCCCGTAGAAGGCGAAGAGCGACGCGGTCGCGAGCCCGCCGAGCAGCGTGTAGACGCTGACGACGTCGGTCAGCGTGGCCTGCGAACGCCCGTCGGCGTCGATCGGGAGGCCCTGGACCAGGATGGCGAATGCGACACCCCAGAGGATGGCGGGCAACCAGGAGCCGGCTGCGATGCCGATGTCAGCCCACCGGCGCCACCGGGGATCGTCGATCTTGCCGCGCCATTCGATGCCGACGATCCGCAGGATCATGCCGACCAGGATCGCCAGCAGTGGCAGGTAGAGCGAGGAGAACACGGTCGCGTACCAGACCGGGAATGCGGCGAACATCGCTGCGCCGGCGGTGATCAACCAGACTTCGTTGGCGTCCCACACCGGTCCGATGGTGTTGAGCGCGGCGCGGCGCCGCCGTTCTCGCTGCTCCGGCTCGCCCTTGCCGGCGATGCCGAACGGGATCATCAGCATCCCGACACCGAAGTCGAAGCCTTCCAGGATCAGGAAGCCGAGGAACAGCGCTGCGATGAGGAAGAACCAGAGTTCTTGCAGTCCCATGGTTTTCGCGTCCTCTCAGTAGGCGAACGACAGAGGGGCGACGTCGTCGGAGCTGGGCGGGGTGGGCGGCGCCGGTTCCGAATCGTGGTCTTGCGGACCCTCGACGACGTAGCGGCGCATCAGCCAGAACCAGACCACCGCGAGTGCGCCGTAGAGCAGCGTGAAGGTGGCCAGCGAGAACAACACCAAGCCGGCGGAGTGCCCGGACACACCGTCTTGCACGGTCATGCGCACCATCTGGTCGCCCGTCGGGTTCGGCACCACCACCCACGGTTGGCGGCCCATCTCGGTGAACACCCAGCCGGCTGAGTTGGCCAGGAACGGCGCGGGGATGGTCAGGATGCCGAAGCGGCCGTACCAGCGCTGATCGGGGATGCGCCCCCCTCGGGTGAGCCAGAGGGTGAGGAGTGCGAACGCGACGGGGACCAGCAGCAGGCCGATCATCGCGCGGAACGCCCAGTAGGTGACGAACAGATTGGGCCGGTAGTCGCCGGGGCCGAACTTGTCCTGGTAATGCTCCTGGAGATCCTGCACGCCCTGCAGCGTCACCCCGTCGAACCTGCTTTCTGCGAGGAAGGGGAGCACGTAGGGCACCTCGATGAGGTGGGTGACGCTGTCGCAGTTGTTGTGCGTGCCGACGGTCAGAACCGAGAACATGGGATCGGTTTCGGTGTGGCACAACGATTCGGCCGACGCCATCTTCATCGGCTGCTGGACGAACATCAGCTTGCCCTGGATGTCGCCGGTGAAGAACAGTCCGCCGGCGGCGACGAGTGCGACCACCGAGCCGAGCATCGCGGCCGGCCGGTACATCGTGATGCTGTCGGCCGGTCCGGCAGTGCGTTTCGAGCGGACCATCAACCACGCCGATACGCCCGCGACGAACGCCCCGGCGGTCAGGAAGGCGCCGGTGACAGCGTGGAGGAACGCCCAGATCGCGGTGTTGTTGGTCAGCAGCGCGACGAAGTCGGTGAGTTCGGCGCGGCCGGTCTCGGGGTTGAACTTGGCGCCGACCGGGTGCTGCATGAACGAGTTCGCCGCGACGATGAAGAACGCCGAGGCGTTCACGCCGAAGGCCACGATCCAGATGCACACCAGGTGCAGCGCGCGGGGCAGACGGTTCCAGCCGAAGATCCACAACCCGATGAACGTGGACTCGAAGAAGAACGCGATGAGGCCCTCGAACGCCAGTGGGGCGCCGAAGATGTCACCGACGAACTTCGAGTACTCGCTCCAGTTCATGCCGAACTGGAACTCCTGGACAATGCCGGTGGCGACGCCGATCGCGAAGTTGATCAGGAACAGCTTGCCGAAGAACCGGGTGAGGCGATACCAGGCGGCGTTGCCGGTGACGTGCCAGACCGTCTGCATGACGGCGATCAGCGGCGCCAAACCGATGGTGAGCGGGACGAAGATGAAGTGGTAGACGGTGGTGATACCGAACTGCCACCGCGACACATCCAATGCGTCCATGCACCACTCCCTCGTCCTACTACAGTCTACGACAGAGTGTAGTAGTGCGGCGGGCCGCGCAGACTAGGGGCTTTCGACCCTGGTCTGAGGGCCGTTCGAGACCGCCTTGCGCAGGCCGATCGCCGATGCGACCTCGAAGACACCGAGAACCACCAGCCAGATCCCGACCACCAGGGCCAAGGTGGCCAGCGATGCGAACGGCGACCCGAGCATGACCACTCCGGCGATCAGGCTGATCACACCGATGACGATCGCCCAGCCGCGCCCGGGCAGTGTCGGATCGCTGATCGCCGACACGGCCGTGGCCACACCGCGGAAGATGAAGCCGATGCCGATCCAGATGGCCAGCAGCAGGATCGAGTTCTGCAGGCTGCGGAAGCACAACACGGCGAGGATCAGCGCGGCCGCCCCGCTGATGAACAGCAGCACCCGGCCGCCGGCCGACACGTGCAGGCTGAAGGCGAAGACGACCTGCCAGATACCGGAGATCAACAGGTAGGCGCCGAAGAAGATCGCGGCGACGACGATGGTGATCGCCGGCCAGACGAGGACGCAGACGCCGAGGACCACCGCGAGGACGCCCGAAATCAGCGCCGTTTTCCACAGATGCGCGAGCATGCTCGGAGGAGCTTGGGTTTCCATGGGCGCAGTGTGGCACAAGAGGTGTCGCATATCCGGGATAGCTTGCTTTCTCCTGCTACAGCGTTACAGCTCTACTACTGTTCCGTTACCGGCGCTGCGCGCCGGGTCATCGGTCGTTAACGTCCTTGGCTGGACATGCCGCAGAGAAAGTAGAGGCAACAGTGTTGGGTGAAAAGCAAGACCGCCGGACGAAGATCTGGCGGGCTGTGGCGGTGTTCGCCGCAACGGGTGCCCTGACGTTGTCGGGCTGTGCCAGCGGCGGTGACTCGGGCGGAAGCGGTGGCGGCAGCTCGAGCGCCAGTGCGGCTCCGGCGGAGAAGGTCGAAGAGATCGCCAATACGGTGCCCGAGGCCATCAAGTCCTCCGGCAAGCTCGTCATCGGCGTCAACATTCCCTACGCCCCGAACGAGTTCAAGGATGAGAGCGGCAAGATCGTCGGCTTCGACGTCGACCTGATGAATGCGATCGCCGGCACGCTCGGGCTGACCCCGGAGTACCGCGAGGCAGACTTCGCCAAGATCATCCCGTCGATCCAGGGCGGCACCTTCAACGTCGGGATGTCGTCGTTCACCGACAGCAAGGAGCGCGAGCAGTCGGTCGACTTCGTCACCTACTTCTCGGCAGGCACGGCCTGGGCGCAGAAGCCCGGCGCCGGCATCGACCCGAACAACGCGTGCGGCAAGAAGGTCGCGGTGCAGGCCACCACCGTCCAGGAGACCGACGAGCTGCCGGCGAAGAGCAAGAAGTGCACCGACGAAGGCAAGCCGGCGATCAGCATCGTGCCGTTCGACGGGCAGGACGCGGCCACCAACGCCGTGGTGCTCGGCCAGGCCGACGCGATGTCTGCGGATTCGCCGGTGACGCTGTACGCGATCAAGCAGACCAACGGCAAGCTCGAGCAGGCCGGCGAGACCTTCGACTCGGCGCCGTACGGGTGGCCGGTCGCCAAGGGATCGCCTCTGGCGCAGTCGCTGCTGCAGGCTCTCGAGCACCTGATCGAGAACGGCAAGTACAAGGAGATCGCCGGGAACTGGGGCCTGGAAGCAGGCATGATCGACAAGCCCGTGATCAACGGCGCGGTCTCCTAGGCGAAAGCGAATCTGATGAGTGATGCCGGCGCGCCGCCGCAGACCATCGACGCGGTACCGCTGAAGCACCCGTGGCGGTGGGTGGCGGCGGCCGTCATCCTCATCCTGGCCGGCCTGTTCATCTACGGGGCGGCCACCAATCCGGCCTACCGCTGGTCGGTGTTCGCCGAGTACCTGTTCGACCAGCGGGTGCTGACGGTCGGACTGGTCAACACCTTGCAGCTGACGGTGTACTCGATGGTGCTGGCCGTCGCCCTTGGGGTGCTGCTGGCCGTCATGCGGCTCTCGCCCAACCCGGTGTTCCGCTGGGTGGCGTGGGTGTACCTGTGGATCTTCCGCGGCACACCGATCTACGTGCAGTTGGTGTTCTGGGGCCTGATCCCGACGATCTACCAGCAGGTGCGGCTCGGCGTGCCGTTCGGTCCGTCGTTCTTCCAGCTGGACCTGCAGAGCCTGTCGATCCCGTTCCTGCTCGCCACGCTGGGCCTGGCTCTGAACGAGGCCGCCTACATGGCCGAGATCATCCGCGCGGGAATCACGTCGGTGCCCGAGGGGCAGCTCGAGGCGTCGACGGCGCTGGGCATGTCGTGGGGGCTGGCGATGCGGCGCACCGTGCTGCCGCAGGCGATGCGGGTGATCATCCCGCCCACCGGCAACGAGGTCATCAGCATGCTGAAGACCACGTCGCTGGTGACCGCGGTGCCGTTCACGCTGGACCTGTTCGGGATCACCGCTCGTGAGATCGCCGCGCGTACCTTCGAACCCGTGCCGCTGCTCATGGTGGCCGCGTTCTGGTACCTGGTGGTGACGAGCATCCTGATGGTCGGCCAGTACTACCTGGAGCGGTACTTCTCCCGAGGCGCGTCACGCAAGCTGACAACCAAGCAACTCGAGGCGCTGGCCAAGGCGCAGGCAAGTACAGGTGGGATGTGACGCAAACAGCGGAGGCCCGGCCCATGGTGAAGGCCGAGCTGGTGTGCAAGGACTTCGGCGCACTCAAGGTCCTCAAGGGCATCACGCTGGAGGTGCAGAAGGGGCAGGTGCTCGTGCTCGTCGGGCCGTCGGGCTCCGGCAAGTCGACGTTTCTGCGATGCATCAACCATCTGGAGACGGTGACCGCGGGCCGGCTCTACGTCGACGGCGAACTGGTCGGGTACACCGAGCGTGGCGGCAAACTGCACGAGATGAAGCCCAGTGAGGTCGCCAAGCAGCGCCGCGAGGTGGGCATGGTGTTCCAGCACTTCAACCTGTTCCCGCACCGCACCGCGCTGGGCAACGTCATCGAGGCGCCGATCCAGGTCAAGGGTGTCAACAAAGCCAAGGCCACCGAGCGCGGCAAGGAACTGCTCGACCGGGTGGGGTTGGCCGACAAGGCCGGCGCCTATCCGGCGCAGCTGTCGGGCGGTCAGCAGCAGCGGGTCGCGATCGCCCGGGCCCTGGCGATGGATCCGAAGTTGATGCTGTTCGACGAGCCCACCTCGGCACTGGACCCCGAGCTGGTCGGCGAGGTCCTCACCGTGATGAAGACGCTGGCGTCCGAGGGGATGACGATGGTCGTCGTCACGCACGAGATGGGCTTCGCGCGGGAGGTCGCCGACGAGCTGGCGTTCATGGACGGCGGTGTCGTCGTCGAGCGGGGTGACCCGCGCACGATCATGACCAACCCCCAACACGAACGGACCCAGGCGTTTCTCTCCAAGGTGATGTAGCACCCGATCCGGTCACCCCGCTGTGGCGGGCGGCTCAGGTGTTCCGTCTGCTCAGCTGCCTCTACGCGCTGGGCTTCGGGCTCGCGGTCAACGACGAGCTGGCCCGCCCGGTCGGCGGCTGGGTGGTCTTCGCGGCGCTGGTGGTCTGGAGCGCGGTGTGCGCGGTCGCCTACCTGCAGGGGTTCGGCCGTCGCCCGGCGTGGGTGCTCACCGAGCTGGCTGTGGTGGTGGCGCTGGTGATGTGCACCGAGCTCGTCGCCTCCGATGCGTGGATCGCCGACAACCAGTCGTTGCCGACCACGCTGTGGGCCACCAATGCCACGATCTCGGCGGCCATTCTGTTCGGCCCGGTGGGCGGGATGCTGGTCGGCCTGGTGGTGATGTCGCTCGGGGCGGCGCTCAAGGGTTACGTCAACGTCGACGTCAGCCGCAACGCGACGATCGTCATCGAACTGGCGGTGGGCTTGGCGGTCGGGATGGCCGCACAGACTGCACGGCGTGCGCACGCAGAACTGGAACGGGCCGCTCGACTGTCCGCGTCAGTCGAAGAACGCGAGCGGTTGTCCCGCCACGTGCACGACGGGGTCCTGCAGGTGCTGGCCCTGGTGGCGCGTCGTGGCCATGAGATCGGCAGCGAGACAATCCAATTGGCTGAGCTGGCCGGTGAGCAGGAGCGCGCGTTGCGCCGTCTGGTGGTCGCGGGCGACGAGGCGGGCGCCGGCGGGACCCACGCTGACCTCGGTGCGATGCTGCGGCGTCGGGCCACCGACCGGGTGTCGGTGAGTGTGCCCGCGCATCCCGTGCTGCTGGACTCCGCGATCGCCGACGAACTGTGCGCCGCCGTCGGCAACGCGCTCGACAACGTCGAGGCGCACGCCGGTCACACTGCCCGCGCGTATGTTCTGGTGGAAGATCTCGACGACGCCGTGACGGTCAGCGTGCGCGACGACGGTGTCGGGATTCCCGACGGGCGGCTCGCCGAAGCCGTGGCCGAGGGACGCATCGGGATTGCGAAATCAATTGTGGGACGGATGGATTGGCTGGGCGGCCGGGCGGAACTGCACACCGGCCCCGGGATGGGGGTCGAATGGGAGCTGACGGTACCGCGGTCACGGTGATGGTCGTCGACGACCACCCGATCTGGCGCGACGCGGTGGCGCGCGACCTGGCCGACGACGGGTTCGACGTGGTGGCGACGGCCGACGGGGTGGGTGCCGCGGCGCGCCGCGCTGCCGTGGTCCGCCCCGCGGTGGTCGTGATGGACATGCGCCTCGCCGACGGCGACGGCGCGCAAGCCACCGCACAGGTGCTGGCCGTGTCCCCGTCATCGCAAGTACTGGTGCTCTCGGCATCCGACGAACGCGACGACGTGCTGGAGGCCGTCAAAGCCGGGGCCACCGGCTACCTGGTCAAGAGCGCCTCCAAACAGGATCTCGCTGACGCGGTGCGGGCCACCGCGCAGGGCCGCGCGGTGTTCACGCCGGGTCTGGCGGGTCTGGTGCTGGGGGAGTACCGGCGCATCGCCCGCGACGAGCCCGGCCCTGCGCAGCCGAGCCTGACCGAGCGGGAGACCGAGATCCTGCGCCATGTCGCGAAAGGGTTGACCGCCAAGCAGATCGCCGCCCGGCTGTCGTTGAGTCACCGCACCGTCGAGAACCACGTGCAGGCCACGTTCCGCAAGCTGCAGGTGGCCAACCGCGTCGAATTGGCGCGCTACGCGATCGAGCACGGGCTCGACGAGTAGTTGTACTCATCCGCGGTGGGCATTCGAGTTGCCACCATGGCGTCATGACCGAACCGCACGCACCCGTCGTCGCCCGGTTGTCCGCCGAGTTCACCGCGCTGTCGCAGCAGCTGGCCCGGGTCTCGGCCGACCTCGCCGAACTCGACCGGATTCTTTCGACGCGGCCCGCACCGCCGCGGCCCGCGCCCGCGCCCGCCATGGCGCCACCTCCCGCACCGCCGCCGTACGTACCGCCACCGGTACCCGCGTATGTGCCCCGCCCGGCGTCGCCTCCGCTGCCGCCGGCGCCTCCGCGGCCCGCGCGTTCGGAGGGCTGGATCGGCAAGCTGCTGGCCGTCGCCGGCGTCGCGGTGACGTTGATGGGCGTCGTGCTCCTGCTGGTGCTCGCCGCGCAGGCCGGCATTCTCCGGCCCGAGTTCCGGGTGTTCGGCGGAGCAGTGCTGGCCGGCGGGCTGGTGGGTGCCGCATGGCGGCTGCACAGCCGTCCCGGAGGTCGCGTCGGTGCGATCGCACTGGCGGCCACCGGGATCGCCGCCGCCTACATGGACGTCATCGCGATCACGACCATCTACGAATGGGCGCCCGCGGTGGTGGGGCTGCTGCTGGCCTCGGTGGTCGGCGGTGCGGGTCTGACGCTCGCTCGCCGGTGGGATTCCCAGCAGCTCGGCCTGTTGGTGCTCATTCCGCTGACCGTGCTCGCGCCGGTCGTCACCGACGGAAACACGTTGCTGCTGATCGGCTTCATGCTGACGCTCGCCGCCGCCTCGTTGCCGGTGCAACTGGGCAGGGACTGGGTGTGGCTGCACGCCGCGCGCATCGCCGCGGCGACCCTTCCTCTTCTGTTCGGGCTCGTCGTGCGCCACATCGACGGGCGCGACGACCTCTGGCTCGCCGGCGCCTGCGCGATCGCTGCGCTGCTGGCGGTCGTCGCGGCAGTGGTGCTGCTGCCCGGCTCACGTCGTGGGGCCGTCATCGCACTTCTGACCGCCGCCGGCGTGACGCCGCTGCTGTGCGTCGGTCTGGTCGTCGACCGTGGGGTCGCAGCGCTGATGATCGCGGCCCTGTCCGGGACTCTGCTGGCGATCGTGCTGGTGGGCGATCAGCTGCCGGGCATCGGCGGCGTCGCCCGTCGGGTGTTCGCGGCCCTGTCGGCGGTGACCGCGCTGATCGCGGTGACGGTCGCGTTCGACGGGCCGGTGGCGGGCCCCGTTCTGCTCGCGATGGCCGTCGTGGTGGCGGTCGCCGGTCGGCGCGATGTCATCGCGCGCTGTGCCGCAACCGTTTTCGCGGCGATCGGGGCGCTGATCCACTTCGCCTACGCTTCGCCGAGCAGCGTGCTGTCAGCGTCGGCCACTGCGCACACCGCGGGCGTGTCGATCCTCGTGTCGAGCATTCTGCTCGGCGTCGCGGCGGTCGCGATCGCCTGGGCGTGGCCGGGTCCCGCGCGTGCGGTCGGCGCCGCGGTCGCCGTCGGCGTCGTCGCGTACGCGATCACGTCGTTCGCGGTCACCGCCGGCGTGCTGATCGGTGGCGAGGGCCGCGGCTTCTACGCAGGGCACATGGTGGCGACGATCTGCTGGATCGCGATGGCGGCGGCGCTGCTCGGCCATGCCGTGCGTCTGCCACGTGCCGACCGGTCGGTGCCGATCGCCGGCGGCCTCGGTCTGGTGGGTGCCGCGGTGGCCAAGCTGTTCCTGTTCGACCTGGGCACGCTGGACGGAATGTTCCGCGTGACGGTGTTCATCGTCGTCGGGTTGATCCTGCTCGGCATGGGGGCCGGCTACGCGCGACTGCTCGAGCGTCAGGACCAGGTGACCGCCGACACGCACTAAACTGGATTCAGTCCAGAAAAGGAGATGTTGTCATGGGTATGAACACTCTGTCCCCGTCACGCAGGACCGACGCCGAGATCGTCGGCTTCCAGGCATCACCGGCCTTGACCGAGGCGCTGCAACGCGTACTCGTCGACGTCATCGAACTCCACCTCCAGGGCAAGCAGGCGCACTGGAATGTGGTCGGCTCCAACTTCCGCGATCTGCATCTGCAGCTCGACGAGGTCGTCGACTTCGCCCGGGAGGCCAGCGACACCGTCGCCGAACGCATGCGTGCGCTCGACGCAGTGCCCGACGGTCGATCCGACACCGTCGCCGCCACCACGACGCTGCCCGAGTTCCCCGCGTTCGAACACAGCACCGCCGAGGTCGTCGACCTCGTCACCACGCGCATCTACGCCGTCGTGGCGACGTTGCGGGACGTGCACGACACGGTCGACAGCGAAGACCCCAGCACCGCCGACATCCTGCATCAGCTGATCGACGGATTGGAGAAGCTGGCCTGGCTGCTCAAGTCGGAGAACCGGAAGGTGTGACGACCGACGTGGCGGCAGGGGTCCGGCGCCCCACCAGATACCAGGTGTGCATCGGGCCCTTGCCCTTCACGTCGACCAGGCCCCGCTCTTCGAGCACGAAGCGATCGCGCAACCGTTCGTAGACCGCGTCGGGCACCTGGATCCGGCCCTCGACATCGGTGGTCTCCATCCGCGAGGCGGTGTTGACCGCGTCGCCCCACACGTCGTAGAAGAACTTTCTGGCGCCCACGACGCCGGCCACCACGGGCCCGCACGCCATCCCGATCCGCAGGGGCACCGCCCGCCCCTGTGCGTCGGTCAGTCCGGACACGGCGTCCGCCATGTCGAGAGCCAATGCCGCCAGGGCCTCGAGGTGGTCGGCGCGCGGCGTGGGTACACCGCTGACCACCATGTAGGAATCCCCACTTGTCTTGACCTTTTCCAGGCCGTGCCTGTCGACCAGTGCGTCGAGATCGGTGTAGAGCCGGTCGAGGAACCGGACGAGTTCGGCGGGTGCGGTGTCGCTCGCGCGTTTCGTGTAGCCAGCGATGTCGGCGAACAGGATCGATGCGTCGTCGTACTTGTCGGCGATCACCGAGCGGGCCGGATCCTTGAGCCGGTCGGCGATGGTCTCGGGCAGGATGTTGGCCAGGAGGCGTTCGGACCGTTCGTATTCGGCCTCCATCGCCCGCTCGGCACGCTCGGTCTCACGCAGCGTGTACCACAGCGTCGCCACGATCATCACGACCGTCGACACCACCGAGCAGATGAACCCGACCTTCAGGAACCAGGAGGGGCCGAGGCCGCGGTCGCCGGGCACGGTCAGTTCCAGCACGATGATGAGGGCCACCCCCGTGCCGGCGATCAGCGAAGCCAACGCGATGCGTTCGATGCCCAGCGTGAGAACCGTCAGGGAGGCGGCAACCAGGAAGTAGAACTGCAACCCCGAATCAGTGCCCATCGTGTAGCAGAAGAACGAAACCGAGACATAGGCGACAACCACGAACGTCACGGGTGCGACGACCTCGCCGAGCGGGCACAACCGCGGGATGCTCAGGAAGGCCAGCCCGCACAGGATGTTGACGACGCCCAGCCACGCGAATCCTCCGCCGACGACGACCTGGAACGAGCCGAAGATCAGCGAGACCGCAGCGGCGATCCAGCCCGCGATGGTCAGTACCCGGATCCGGCGCGACACCGCCTCGGCTCGGTGGCGGCTGAGCGAGGTCGCGCGCCCCTCGAGTGCCACCTCGGGCACGCAGACGGATCGCACGTTGCGCACAGTGGCGAGCTTATCGCCGATCGCAGCGATAACCTGCTCGAATGACGGGTATCGCGTGCTGCCAGATCGATCCGCAGATCGGTGATCTCGACGGCAACGCCGAGCGCATCAGCGCCGCGATCAACGACGCACGGTCTGCCGGCGCAGACATCATCGTCCTCCCCGAACTGGTGACGTCCGGCTACATGCTCAGTGACGAGGCCGAGGCCCGCTCGGTGGCACTCACGCGCGACGATCCGCGGTTCACGAGATGGGCTGAGGCAGCGGGTGATTCATTGGTCGTGCTCGGGTTCTGCGAATTGGGCGAGGACGGCGTGCTCTACAACAGCGCCGCTGTGCTCGATGAGGGCGGGGTATCGGCGGTCTACCGCAAGACCCATCTGTGGGACCGGGAGAAGCTGATCTTCACCCCCGGTCGCGATCTGCCGCCCGTGCTGCAGACTCGGCACGGCGCGGTGGCCGTGATGCTGTGCTACGACTTGGAATTCGCGGAACTGACGCGGCTGGCCGTGGTGGGAGGCGCCGATCTCATCGTCGCGCCCGTGAACTGGCCGCTGTTTCCGCGCCCGGAAGGGGAGCACCCCGGCGAGGTGATCACCGCCATGTCGACGGCTCGCACGAACCGTGTCGCCGTCGCGGTGTGCGACCGCGCGGGTGTCGAACGTGGTCAGCGCTGGACAGAAGGCACGGCAATTGTCGCTGCCGATGGCTGGGTGGTGGCCGAGGCGGGGCCCGGGGAGGCCGTTGCGGCGGCTGATCTGGATCTGTCGTTGAGCCGCGACAAGAACATCACCGAGTACGTCCACGTGCTCGACGACCGTCGGCTGGACCTGTACTGAGCAACAGGCCGACACCCGCCACGAGTTGCCACGCGATGATCGTGTAGACCGCCGCCCGTTCGCACGCCCCCTGCGGCATGCCGGTGCTGATGAGGGCGGCCGCGGCCGCCAGGCCCATGCCACCGAGTGCGTAGCCGGCGGCTCGAGCCGACGCGGATCGACGCGGGAGTCCGATGATGCCGGCCGTGAGCAGCGCGAGGTTGCCCCCGACGATCGCCGCGGTGGCACCGGCGACGTGCAGTAGCTGGGTCGTCCCGCCGGCCCCGCTGGGAACCAAGCCGACCAGCACCGAGCCGGCCCCGTAGAAGCAGGCGAACACCGTGAAGGTCAGTGCTCCGCGTGTCGGCCGCGACGTCGCAATCAGGACCGCGCCAGTGACGACGAACGCCATGCCCTGAACGCGGAACGCTGCGTTCATCCACCACGCCAGCGGGGACGTCGGCCGGCCCAGGTCACTGACGACGTTGCCCACGTAGCTGTAGGCCGGTATCCGCGATGCGGCGATCGCTTCGACGATCAGATAGCTGATGCCGGCAACCAGGGCGAGTGCGCCGGCTGCCCGTCGCACGGTGGTCGAGCGGGGCGGGCGCACATCACCAGCGTGCCAGCGCGGAATTGCACATCGTCCGCAGGGGTGGCTCTCAGTGGCGCTGCACGGCGATCATGTTTGCTTGCTGAAACTGCACCTCGGTGCGTGTTTCAGCTCGACTCGGTCTGGACGACCCGCCTTCCGGCGCCGGGAGTTCTTCGATGGCTACCAATGCTCGTCAATATTTGCTGTAAGCACGCAATCAGACGTTTCTTACTGCTAAAGTGCCTCAAATGGGGGTCTCAATAGAGTTCCTATTTTTGATCGGGGGAGGGTATCAATGGGAAACAGTGTCACAATCACGCGCATTCACAGGCGCTCAGTTCAGTTCGCGGGGAGCGCGATCGTTGGTGCGCTGATATTTGCTCCTGTCGCTCAAGCGGCAGACGTCGTTCCATGTCCCGAGAAGGGATGCAACGGGGTGACGGCGTTGCTGGTGGGTGGGCAGGGGTCCTATGCCACCCTCACCGAGCAGCAGATGGAAACGGCGTTCGGGGGCTACTTCCGCCCCTATGACCAACGCGTCAGCGTTCCGTTCCCCGGGGATGCCGACTTCTCGAAGTCCATCCCGGAAGGTGCGACAAACCTGTACAACGCGGTCGTCGACGCCAAGACTGCCGACCCGGACATCGTGTTGACCATCGGCGGCGTGTCCAAGGGTGCGCCGTCGGTGCTCCAGGCGCTGCGGCAGTTGGAGGCGACTCGGGAGGCCGGCGGCACGGTCCCCGACGCCGACCACATGAACGTGATGATCTACGGGGCGCCGAGCCGCATCTACTACGCCGGCGTCAAGTACCGGCCCGACATCCCCGTCACCCCGTACGACGTCTACATGGTGTCGGCGGAGTACGACGGTGTCGCCGACATGCCCGACAACATGCTGAACATCCTCGCGGTGCTGAACGCGATGCAGGGGGCGGACCTGCTCCATGTGGACGCGGCATTCAACACCGACTTCGTGAACGACCCGACGCTCTACAAGGTGGACACGAACGCCGACGGCGGGAAGACCACCACGATCGTGATTCCCTACACCGGGGACATCCTGCCGCTACTACACCCGATGTTGGAGGCGGGCGCTGATCCCGCGCAGCTGGCAAAGCTGAGCACGATGCTCAAGCCGATCATTGATTCGGCGTACAAGCGCAACAGCTACTTCGAGAAGAAGAAGTGGCAGACCGGCATCGTCAGCATTCCACTGCCGGAAGCCGCGCCGTCCAACGTCGTCAATCAGACACTCAAAGTCTCTGTCCCGATCGATGATTCGCAAGACGCCGTGTCGCCGCCGGTACGCAAGACCCTGTCGGACTACGTGGGTAAGCACCGCGCCGCGGATGCCGACGACGACAGCGCCGACACGACGAAGGTCAAGAAGAACGTGCTCAAGGACCTGGGCGACACCATCAAGACCGAGGTCAAGAAGTTGACCACCAAGAAGGACAAGAAGGCGACGAAAGAAGCCGCGCCGGAAAAGAAGGAAACGGCCGGCGCCGCTTCGTCATCGGACTCCGGGAGCAACAGCACCGGATCGGAGAGCTGACCCGCTCCAGCTCTCCCGGGAAGCCCCGCCTTCGTCACGGAGGCGGGGCTTCTTGTTCAGATACCGTGTCTCCCTCTTCGTCGTGGTGGTGACCCTTTTGACGTCGTCCACCAGGTTTTTCATCACTTGCCTACGCTCCGTTGACGTTTCGTCAAGGCGGTGCTTACCGACATAACCGTCGTCGAGCATCTTTTCGGGAGTGGGCTTCGGGGTGAACAGGCCGCCGAATAACACGGTCCCGAGCGGCGGATCGGCGTAGACCCGGTCGGTCACGTTGTCGCCGTACCGGTTCTCCGACAGAGGCGTCTCCTTAGAGAAATCCCGCCCCCGGTAGCCAATGGTGTGGCTGCCCAAAGGCCATCTTCGCACCGCTGCCTCGTCGCTCTTGGTGCTGATGTACTCGATGTTCCCGCCGCCGACCTGCAGCACGGGACGACCACCCTGCTCGTAGGTCGCCCCGTTGTTGGGACGGGCAGGGGAGCCCAGCTGAATGATCGTGCCCTGCCATTCAGGACGGAGCGCACGTGCATCCTGGGCGCCGACAGCGGACCCAGAGTAGGTGTAGAGCACCGCATCCGGCGTGTTGTGGGCATCCATCCATGCCCCGGCCGCTGCCGCCGAGCCCGTCTTACCGGTGCTGGACATGTAGTTCCATGTCACCTCGTTGCAGCCGGCGCCGCACTTGCTGCCGTCGGGCATGGTGATGGTCCGCCAGCCGGGGCCGACGTTGAAGATGCCGTCCATGTAGGCAATCGACCCCGATACTGCCGCGAGCGCCGACACCTTTGTCTCGCGATTCTGCGAACCGCTCCGCTGATCGACTCGCTGGTATGGAGCGGTCTGCCACCTCTTCTTCTCATGGCCGCTGTCGTGGACGTCCTCCGAGTCCAGGATCCGCTCGAGGATCGTCGACAGTTTCACCAATTGGTCGTGGCTGGGCCCGTCGGAGTTCTCCACGGCGGCTCGCAGTGGCCGCACGGCACTCGTGTGCGGGATTGGGTTGGTGGTGTAGGAGTCGCCGGCCGTGGTGGCATCGACCGTGTGGTGCAGCCCGGCATCGTCCCGACTGTCCGGGTCGCCGACGGGCGCGGCATGGACCACCGGTGCGAAGAGAAGTGCCGCCGCCGTCGCTGACATGCCGGCAGCGAGAATTGAACCCGTCTTCACGTTGTTTCCTCCCGCAACAGGAGATCCCCCTGATCCCTCAGCGGGGGACATTATCGTCACCGGCAAACTTCTGTGGCGTTTCGAGCCAATCATGATCAATTTGCTGACCTGCACTGCTGGCTAGCTCATCCCGCGTCGCGGACATCGCGGGGGCTGTCCTCTCGAGGCCGCCCGGCAAAATCAAGGAATTGACGTCCATGCTTATTTGACCACGTAGGCGACAGTTTTCATGCGGATTGTCGCCGTCGGCGGTCGTCGGGAGGTGATCTGCAGCGGCGGGTGCGACGCCGACACTCGTCGTCAGGACCAGTCACGGTGCTTTGCTCGGCGTGATCCCAGGCAGAGCAATCGCAAAGTTCCGCCGTCAGAGGTCACATCAGGGCGCAGAGTCGAAACATGGTGGCGTCCAGATCCGATTCGTCGAACCGTGGATCGTCTCGGCTGATGGTGACCTTCGGGGTCTCCACTCCATCAATGGTCTTTCGACCCTGCGGGTCACACCACACCGTGATCTCGTTCGACGACCCCGTCTCCGCTGCAATGAATTGCGTTGCGAGCAGCGCCGGCGCCAGGATCGCGGTCGAGGCCATGACCGCCGACAGAATGAACTTTCGCCCCTTCGGTAGCGCGACGAACCAGCGCGCGAAGCGATCCCCCCGTTCCCCCATGGATGAAGGGTAGGACGCAGTCGGATTGCTGCAAAAGATGGAAAGCAACCCGTGGCGATGACGGGAAAGTTCTGACCTACGGCCGTTCAAAGTCCAGTCGTGGTGCCCCCGGTGAGATTCGAACTCACACTGGACGGGTTTTGAATCCGTTTCCTCTGCCAGTTGGGATACGGGGGCGTCCCGCACGTTGCGCTGCGGCGCTCAGTGCGGCCTCTCACCTTAGAGGATGGCCCCGCGCTCGCTCATTCGGGCGTCGCCGGACAGAATGTGGAGCATGACTGGGTCCCCGACAGATGCCGCCGCGCCGCACCGAGTGCTCATCGCCGAGGACGAGGCGCTGATCCGCCTGGACCTGGCCGAGATGCTGCGCGAGGAGGGCTACGAGATCGTCGGGGAGGCCGGCGACGGTCAGGAGGCCGTCGACCTCGCCGAATCCCTGCGCCCTGATCTGGTGATCATGGATGTCAAGATGCCTCGGCGCGACGGCATCGACGCCGCCGCGGAGATCGCCACCAAACGCATCGCGCCGATCGTCATCCTCACCGCCTTCAGCCAGCGCGAGCTCGTCGAGCGCGCCCGCGACGCCGGCGCGATGGCCTATCTGGTCAAACCCTTCAACATCACCGATCTGATCCCGGCCATCGAGGTGGCGGTCAGCCGGTTCAGCGAGATCACCGAGTTGGAGAGAGAGGTCGCCAACCTCTCCGATCGCCTGGAGACGCGCAAGCTCGTCGAGCGGGCGAAGGGTTTGCTGCAGAGCAAGCAGAACATGTCCGAGCCGGAAGCGTTCAAGTGGATTCAGCGGGCCGCGATGGACCGCCGCACCACGATGAAGCGCGTCGCCGAGGTCGTCCTCGAAACACTGGACCCGCCGGCCGCCGAGGCCGCCGCACCCGCGGAATGACGGCAGAACAGCACCCCGTCCGTTAAGACTGCGTTTCCGGAACCGCCAGATATTGAATCCGGGCGCCGGATGCGCGCCGCGCGTTCCTCAACATCGCGCACCACGGCGATGCGTTGGTTATGGTCGTCGGCGAAGCACCGCCGCCAACACCGTCCGGGGGAGGCACGTCGGTGTCGATCAACACATGAACCGGAGGTGGGACGTGCGCGGTCGCGTGGCACGCAATGCATTTGCTCTCGGGGGAGCGAGCCTGATTATGCTGGCCTTGGCCGGCTGCAACCAGGGTGCGCCCGAGGAGCAGGCGTCGCAGGCGAATCTGAAGATCGTCGAGAAGGTGCAGATCGACGAGAACGGCGCGGAGGTCAAGGCCGCCGAGGGTGCGGCGCCGGCGGATCCGGCCGGTGACGGCAAGGCGACCTGCCCGCCGGTGTCGATCGCGATGGCCGGGGCGCTCAACGGCCCCGATGCCGCGCTCGGCATCAACATCAAGAACGGCGTGCAGCTGGCGATCGACAAGCACAACGCCGCCAACCCGGGCTGCCAGGTGCAGCTCAAGCCGTTCGACACCGAAGGCGATCCGCAGAAGGCCACCGCCATCGCGCCGCAGATCGTCGACGACCAGTACACGATCGGCCTCGTCGGACCGGCGTTCTCCGGGGAGACCAAAGCCACCGGCGGCGTCTTCGACCAGGCCGGCCTCGTCGCCGCGACCGCGTCGGCGACCAACGTGACCCTCTCGGAGAACGGCTGGAAGACCTTCTTCCGCGGGCTGGCCAACGACGGCGTGCAGGGCCCCTCGGTCGCCAACTACCTGAAGAACACGCTCTCCAACAAGAAGGTGTGCGTCGTCGACGACAGCACCGACTACGGCCTGGGCCTGGCTCAGGCGGTGCGTGACACGCTGGGCCCGGTGGCCGACGCGGCCTGCAACATCTCGGTCAAGAAGGGCGACAAGGACTTCTCGGCGGCGGTCACGCAGGTCAAGGGTGCAGGGCCGGATTCGGTGTTCTACAGCGGCTACTACGCCGAGGCGGCACCGTTCATCCAGCAGCTCAAGGACGGCGGCTTCGAAGGCAAGTTCGTCAGCGCCGACGGCACCAAGGACCCCGAGTTCGTCAAGCAGGCCGGTGAATCCTCCAAGGGCGCACTGCTGTCCTGCCCGTGCGGCCCGGCCACCGGTGCCTTCGCCGACGAATACACCAAGAAGTTCAACCAGGAGCCCGGCACCTACAGCACCGAGGGCTACGACCTGGGGACGATCCTGCTCAAGGGCATCGACTCCGGGGCGATCACCCGGCCCGCGCTGCTCGACTTCGTGCGCAACTACGACGGCCAGGGCGTGGCACGCAAGTACCAGTGGACGCCCGCCGGTGAGCTCACCACCACGCTGATCTGGATGTACGAGGTTCAGTAACTGTTGACGCGAAACGCGTCCGGGCTTGATGGCTCGGACGCGTTTTGCACTCCCTGAGGAGTACGCCACGCCGATGTTCCTGGCCGCCAACATCAACTTCAACGTCGGGGCGCTGTTCGACAGCTTCTGGCAGCTGACGATCGACGGATTGTCCTGGGGCGCCATCTACGCCCTGGTGGCGGTCGGCTACACCCTGGTGTTCGGGGTGCTGCGATTGATCAACTTCGCCCACTCCGAGATCTTCATGCTCGGCATGTTCGGCGCGTATTTCGCGCTGGACATGATCCTGGGCTTCACCCCAAGCGGCAACGCCTACAACAAGGGGGTGCTGCTGACCGTCGTCTATCTCGGCGTGGCGATGTTGTTCGCGATGCTCGTCTCCGGCGGCGCGGCCGTCGGTCTTGAGTTCATCGCCTACCGGCCGCTGCGGAAACGCCACGCTCGCTCGTTGACGTTCCTGATCACCGCGATCGGCATGTCGTTCGTGCTGCAGCAGTTCGTGCTCTTCATCCTGCCCAAGCTGATCCCGGGCTACGGCGGGCCGAATGCTCAGCAGCCGATCGTGTTGGTGCAGCCCAAGACTCAGTTCACCTTCTTCGGGGTGGCCATCTCCAACGTCACGATCGTCATCATCGTCGCCGCACTGGTGCTCGCGGTGCTGACCGACATCGCGATCAACCGCACCAAATTCGGCCGCGGTATCCGCGCCGTCGCGCAGGATCCGACCACCGCCACGCTGATGGGGGTGTCCCGGGAGCGCATCATCATGACGACGTTCCTGATCGGCGGACTGCTCGCCGGCGCGGCAGCACTGCTGTACACGCTCAAGGTTCCCCAGGGCATCATCTACTCGGGCGGCTTCCTGCTCGGCATCAAGGCGTTCTCGGCCGCGGTGCTCGGCGGTATCGGCAATCTGCGCGGCGCCCTTCTGGGCGGTCTGATCCTGGGCATCATGGAGAATTACGGCCAGGCGGTCTTCGGTACGCAGTGGCGGGACGTGGTGGCGTTCGTGCTGCTGGTGTTGGTGCTGCTGGTGCGCCCGACGGGCATACTCGGCGAGAGCCTCGGAAAGGCACGAGCATGAGCGGCTTGATCGCGAGGGTGACGGACTGGTGGGACGGTCTGTCCCGTCCGCAGAAGTGGGTCTTCGGCGTCATCCTGTTCCTCGGCGTCGGGCTGTCGCCGCTGTTCACCCCGCCCTTCATCGACACTCCCGGCATCAGCTTCGGCGGCACGATGGCGCAGTTCGCCATGGTCGCGATCATCGCGATCGGCCTCAATGTCGTTGTGGGACAAGCGGGTCTGCTCGATCTCGGGTATGTCGGGTTCTACGCGGTGGGCGCCTACACGGTCGCGCTGTTGACCAGCCCGGAGAGCCCGTGGAACCGGATGGGCGCGACGGGCTTCTTCAGCGAGCCGTGGGCGTGGTTGTCGTGTGTTCCGCTGGCGATGGCCGTCACCGCGCTGACCGGGCTGATTCTCGGATTCCCCACGCTGCGGTTGCGCGGCGACTACCTGGCGATCGTCACGCTCGGCTTCGGCGAGATCATTCGCCTGCTCGCCGACAACCTGGCCGACATCACCAACGGCCCTCGTGGACTCAACGAGGTGGCCTTCCCGCACATCCTGGAAAGCGACAAGAACCCGCGCGGGGTGTTCTCGGTGTCGAATTCCACCGGCGACGCGAACTACGGCACCTGGTGGTTCTGGGTGGGCCTGCTCCTGATCGTCATCATCCTGTTGCTGGTCGGCAATCTCGAACGCAGCCGGGTCGGGCGCGCCTGGATCGCGGTGCGCGAAGACGAGGACGCCGCTGAAGTGATGGGCGTCAACACCTTCAAGTTCAAGCTGTGGGCGTTCACGATCGGTGCAGCGATCGGCGGGCTGTCCGGGGCGCTCTACGCGGGCCAGGTGCAGTACGTCGCACCGCCGACGTTCAACATCATCAACTCGATGTTGTTCCTGTGCGCCGTCGTGCTCGGCGGTCAAGGCAACAAGCTCGGCGTGATCCTGGGCGCGTTCATCATCGTCTACCTGCCCAATCGCCTTCTCGGCGTGCACTTCCTGGGCATCGACATGGGCAACCTGAAATACCTGTTCTTCGGGTTGGCACTCGTCGTCCTGATGATCTTCCGGCCGCAGGGCTTCTTTCCGGCTCGCCAGCAGCTGCTCACCTACGGCAAGGCGGCGCGCAATCTGCTCAGAACCGGCCCGGCGGAGAAGGAGTCGGCGCAATGAGCATCGAGGACCTGGCCGGCGTACACCGCGAGATCGCGGCCGACGAGGGTGAGGTGCTGCTCGCCACCAAGGATCTGACGGTGCAGTTCGGCGGTCTGACCGCGCTGGACTCGGTGACGTTCGACATCCGGCGTGGCGAGATCCTCGGCCTGATCGGACCGAACGGGGCGGGAAAAACCACCTGCTTCAATGCGATCACCGGTGTCTACCGGCCCAGCGCCGGTTCGGTGACATTCGACGGCGAGACGCTGGGACGGATCAAACGGCACCAGATCACCCGCCGCGGCATCGCCCGGACCTTCCAGAACATCCGGCTGTTCGGGGAGATGACGGCGCTGGAGAACGTGATGGTCGGTACCGATGCCCGACACCGGACGTCGGTGCCTGGTGCGCTGTTCCGGTCGCCGAGGCACCGGCGCGAAGAGCGCTCGGCGATCGAACGTTCGGCGGCGCTGCTCCACTTCGTCGGCATCGCGCATCGCGGCGAGGAGAAGGCCAAGAACCTCTCCTACGGTGACCAGCGGCGCCTCGAGATCGCCCGCGCCCTGGCCACCGAACCGAAGCTGCTGTGCCTCGACGAGCCCGCAGCCGGGTTCAACCCGAGCGAGAAGTCGGCGCTGATCGACCTCATCCGCAAGATCCGGGACGATGGCTACACGGTGCTGCTGATCGAGCACGACATGCGCCTGGTGATGGGTGTGACCGACCGCATCGTGGTGCTGGAGTTCGGTCGCAAGATCGCCGACGGCCTGCCCGCCGAGATCCGCGAGGACCCCAAGGTCATCGCCGCCTACCTGGGAGTGCCCGATGACGAACTCAGCTGAGTCCCGACCGGTGCTTCTGGAGGCCCGCGATGTCGTGGTGCACTACGGCCGGATCAAGGCGCTGCATTCGGTGTCGTTGACGGTGCACGAGGGTGAACTCGTCACGCTGCTCGGTTCCAACGGAGCCGGCAAGACCACGATGATGCGGGCGATCTCCGGGCTGCTGCCGCTGACGTCGGGTTCGGTGTGGTTCGACGGGCAGGACGTGAGCAAGGTGAAGGCGCACCGACGCGTCACCGACGGCCTGATCCAGGCGCCTGAGGGGCGCGGCGTGTTCCCCGGCATGACCATTCTCGAGAACCTCGAAATGGGTTGCTATGGGCGCAAGTTCGCGTCGAAAGCCGAGCACGACGAGAAGCTCGACTGGATTCTCGAGACGTTTCCGCGGCTGGCGGAGCGCAAGACCCAGGTGGGGGGCACGCTGTCCGGGGGCGAGCAGCAGATGCTCGCGATCGGCCGGGCGTTGATGGCTCGACCCAAGGTGCTGTTACTCGACGAGCCGTCGATGGGTCTCGCGCCGATGGTCATCTCGCAGATCTTCAAGATCATCGCCGAGATCAACTCGACGGGAACCACCGTGCTGCTCGTCGAGCAGAACGCCCAGCAGGCGCTCAGCCGCTCGGACCGGGCCTACATCCTGGAGACCGGTGAGGTCACCCGGTCGGGCAACGCACGAGAGTTGTTGGCAGACGACAGTATTCGCGCGGCCTACCTCGGTGTCGCCTGACCGCGCCACCCTTCCCCGCGAGCGTGCGTGTCTGCGGGCACCACGCCGGGCGGATTCGCGAGTTCACGCACACTCGCTGCTTTCGAGCGCCGGGACGATGAACCCGGCACCGCTCTCCGTCGTGATCCCTGTGTAGGGGTGTCGATGCTGAGGCGCCCGGAAACGGAGTGGACTCATGATGCTCAAGCTCATCGCCGCGAGTGGCCTCGCCGGCATGGCCGTTGTCGGCGCGGTCGCCCTGACTGTCGCGCCGGGTCAGGCGCCGTCCGGCCACGATCTGACCAGCCAGTCGACTGTGGTCACCACGACATCCAGCCCGCCGACCTATAGCGGCCGCCCGGGCTACTGATCGGCGTTTCCGTCGATTGCCCGCTCGTCGGCACGAGCGTGCGGAATGTCCCGAATCTGTGCGGCGTGTTGGCCGCGGACACGCACGCTCGCGGCACGAAGCCCTACCGGGCGACGACGACCGAGGAGCCGTGGCCGAACAGGCCCTGATTGGCGGTGATGCCCACGGTCGCACCCTCCACCTGGCGCCCGGTGGCCTGCCCCTTGAGCTGCCAGGTGAGCTCGCAGACCTGAGCGATGGCCTGCGCGGGAATGGCTTCGCCGAAGCTCGCCAGCCCGCCGGAGGCGTTGACCGGGATGCGGCCGCCGATCGTGGTGGCGCCGCTGCGCAGCAGCTGCTCGGCCTCACCCTTCTTGCACAGTCCGAGGTGCTCGTACCAGTCCAGTTCCAGCGCAGTGGACAGGTCGTAGACCTCGGCCAGGCTGAGGTCCTCGGGTCCGATCCCGGCCTCGGTGTAGGCGGCATCGAGGATCTGGTCCTTGAACACTCGCTTGGGACCCGGCACGACAGCGGTGGAATCTGTTGCGATGTCGGGCAATTCGGGCAGATGCTGCGGATACTGCGGCGACTGCAGGCTCACCGCGCGTACCGAGGGAACACCGGAGACGGAACCGAAGTGCTTCTCGGTGAACGCCTTGCTGGCCACGATCACCGCGGCCGCACCGTCGGAGGTGGCGCAGATGTCGAGCAGCCGCAGCGGATCGGACACCACTGGACTGGCCAGCACGTCCTCGACGGATGCTTCCTTGCGGTAGCGCGCATTCGGGTTGTTCAGACCGTGGCGGGCGTTCTTGACCTTGACGTTCGCGAAGTCCTCGAGTGTCGCGCCGTAGAGATCCATCCGGCGCCGGGCGAGCAGCGCGAAGTACACGGTGTTGGTGGCGCCGATCAGGTGGAATCGCTGCCAGTCCGGGTCGTTCTTGCGTTCGCCGCCGACGGGAGCGAAGAAGCCCTTCGGCGTGGTGTCGGCGCCGATCACGAGCGCAACGTCGCACAGTCCGGCCAGGATCTGGGCGCGAGCGCTCTGCAGGGCCTGCGACCCGCTGGCGCAGGCGGCGTAGCTCGAGGTGACGGGAATGCCGTTCCAGCCCAGCTTCTGGGCGAACGTCGCGCCGGCGACGAAGCCGGGGTAGCCGTTGCGGATGGTGTCGGCACCGGCGACGAGCTGAATCTGCTTCCAGTCCAATCCGGCCTCGGCCAACGCCGCGCGCGCGGCGACGACGCCGTACTCGGTGAAGTCGCGTCCCCACTTGCCCCACGGGTGCATGCCGGCACCGAGGATGTAGACCGGTTCGGGACTCATGCGATCCTCCAGGCGTGCACGATGCGTTCGGTCCCGTCGTCGTCGACGTAGAGCGGCATCGTGGTCAACTCCATCTCCATACCGACCTTCAGGTCGGCGGCGAGCGTGCCCTCGACCACCTTGCCCAGGACGATCAGTCCTTCGGCGGCCAGTTCCACCGCGGCGACGGCGAACGGCTCGAAGGGATCCGGCGAGGGGTACGGCGGCGGTGGTGCGTAGCGGTTCTCGGTGTAGCTCCACAGCGTGCCGCGCCGCGACAGGGGCACCTGGGCCAGGTCGTCGCCGTCGCAGCCGGGATTGGGGCAGTTGTTCTCGCGTGGGGGAAAGACGTAGGTCCCGCACTGATGGCACTTGGCGCCGATGAGGTAGGCCTCGCCAGAACCATCGGTGGCGAACCAGCCGTCGACGGCGGGTTGCGTGGAAGCTGACACGCGGTCAGCGTACCCAGTCCCGGCGGAAAACTGAAACGTGTTCCAATTCAAGTGCTCGAAGGCTATCGAGGGCTCGACGCCAGCAGGATGTCGAGCAGCTCGTCGGGTCTGTCGCGCATCAGGTTGTGTTTGCCGTCGAGTTCATGGGCGATCCAGGCCGGATCGTCGCGGACGCGGTCGTAGGACAGGCGCATCGGGGAGTCGCCGGGCCAGTCGAGCGCATAGACGTAGGTGCGCTGCCGGAGCCGGTCGAGGTCACTGCACAGCCTCAGTTTCTGCAGTAACGACGCCAGCGGGTGCGACGTCGCTCGCGCGTCGAAGAACGGCAGCGGCGGCACCCCGAAGCCGCTCTCGTCGACGTCGAGATACCAGCGCCGCTCGTCGTCGTTGACCAGATCCCAACAGGATTCACCGTCTCGGGGTACCACGGCATCGATGAACACCAGCGAGTCCACCCGCTCGGGGATGCGGTCGGCGACACCGGCGATCACCATCCCGCCGTAGCTGTGCCCGACCAGGACGAGTCCGTCGGTGGTGGGACCGATGGCAGCGACGACATCGGTGATGTGGGTGTCGAGGTTCACCCCGCCGCGTAGCACGTGGGCGCGTTCGGCGACGCCGCTGAGGGTGACGGCGACAACGTGGTGACCGGCCGCGCGAAGCGAGGTGGCCAGCTGATCGAAACACCATGCGCCGTGGCACATTCCGGGAACGAGGATGTACGTGGTCATGTCTCCACGGTGAACCGTGCTCGGCCATAAGTCCAATACATCTTTGTTCTCTTTCCTATAATCGATCGTTATGGAGCTGCGTCAGCTCGAATATCTGGTCGCCGTCGTGGAAGAGGGCAGCTTCACCCGGGCTGCGCAGCGCGAACGGGTGGCGCAACCCGCGGTGAGCGCGCAGATCCGACGCCTGGAGCGCATGGTCGGCCAGCAGCTGCTCACGCGGTCCAGTCGCGAGGTGCGGCTGACCGAAGCCGGCGCGGCACTGCTGCCCCACGCCAGGGCCGCGCTGGCCGCGGTCCGTGCCGCTCAGCACGCCGTCGACGAGGTGGCCGACATCGTTCGGGGCGCCGTGGCGATCGGCACGGTGACACTGCATCCAGTGGACGTCGCCGCTCTGATGGCCGATTTCCACCGTGACCATCCACAGGTCGAGCTGACCCTCCTCACGGACAACTCCGATGAGCTGCTCGTGGGGCTCGCCGATGGACGGCTCGACCTGGCGATCGTGTCAGTTGCCGCCGACGTGATGCCCGACGGGCTCGACGGGGTCTCGATCACCGACGAAATCATCGAGGCCGCAGTGGCTCTCGACCATCCGCTACGGCGACGCGCGACGGTGACGCTGCCCGAGCTGTGCCAACTGCCGCTCATCTCGTTGCCCGTCGGCACCGGGTTGCGATCCCGCCTCGACGAGGCCTGTGCGGCGGCAGGCGTGCGGCCCCGAATCGGCTTCGAGGCGACCAATCCGCAGGAGCTGGCCGACCTGGCCCGCCACGGACTGGGCGTCGCGATCCTGCCCCGGTCGATGGCTCGCGGGGACGCCGGCCTGCATGCCCTGCGGCTGACGCCGACGCTGCGCGGACGGTTGGTGTGGGCGTGGCGCCGTGACTCCATCGGCCCGGCTGCGCGAGCGTTCTGCGCGATGGCGCGCCGTTCCCTCAGGTCTGCAGACCGCGAATGAGCGCGTCGATCGTCTCGGTGAAAGATGCTGCTGCATCTGACGTTTGACTCACCCCGGCGAGTTCCAGAGTGACGGCGCCGTGCTGGCCGTTCCACATCGCCTGGGCTGCGTCCACCGGGTCGAGATCGGCGCGCAGAGCGAGCCCGGCGACCATGTCGACCAGGATGGTGAACACCTCGCGGCCCCGAGTGGTCACGGGCGAGGCGGGGTCTGCGGCGGGTGATCCCGTGGCGAAGATCAGTGCATAGCGCGCGGGATGGGCGAGCGCGAACCGGCGGTACCCCTGGCAGGCGCGGCGTAGGCGGTCTGCCGGGCTACCGGTGTCGGACCCCACGTCGATCGCTGCGGCGAGATCGTCGAACGCCCTGAGCGCGAGTGCCGCAAGCAGACCGTCCTTGTTGGTGAATCGGTTGTAGACGCCCATCGGTGCGACCCCGGCCTCTCGGGCGACCGACCGCACCGTCACCGCACCGGCACCGCCGCGGTCGAGGACCGTCTCGGCCGCGCTCAACAGCGCGGCCGAGACCTGTTCACTCGCGGTGCGGCGCCGGGCCACCGTCACGCCGCCTCGGCGATGCCCTGACGCGCGAGCCACGCCAGCGCGTCGTCGGCGACCTCGCGCCACCCGTGGTCGATGGTCAGCGAGTGGCCACGACCCTCGAACTCGTGCAAGTCGGTGACGGCATCGCTGCGGTATAGCCGGTGGGCGGCCGCAGCGGTCGAGCGCGGCACGGTGTGATCGGCCGATCCGGCGGTGATCAGCAGCGGTCCGCGCGTGGCATTGGCGGTGTCCACTGCGGCGGGCGAGTGGCGGTGGAGATTGGCGCTGGCCGCCTCGAACAGCGGCTTGCCCGGCGACGGGATCGACCACTGCTCCCACAGAGCGTCGGATTCCTCCTGGCTCACCGCGTTACCGAAGCCGTACCGCCACTGTGCCCGCGTCAGGCCCTTGGCGCGCCCGCGATTGAGCGGATTGCCCAGCACCGGGAACGCCGAGCGCAGCTGCGTGAGCGGCAGTCCCGTCACGCCTTTGATCGGAGCGGGGTCGATCGCGATGGCTGCCGCGGCCTTGTTCTCGCCCAGCAGCTTCTGGGCGATCAGGCCGCCGAAGGAGTGGCCGATCACCACCGGCGGGGTGTCGAACTGGGCGAGGACGTCTGCGAAGTGCGCGGTCAACTCGTCGATGCCAACGCCGGCCTGTGCCGCGGGGTTCTGCCGGGTCTCCTCGACCGTCGGCAGCTCGCCGGGCCAGGCGGGGGCGACGGCGTGGTGGCCGTGCTCGGCGACGTAGTCGATCCAGGGTTGCCATGCGGTGTGGGCGACCCAGAGGCCGTGGATGAAGACGATGTTCGTCATGGCGGTGCTCCTGACCGTTATAGAACGATGTTACATAAGAAGGACATCCGCTGTAACCGCGTCGACCTCGCGTTCATTCCCGCCGGTCGCCGTGTCGGTCGGGATGCCTAGAGTGAAGGCCGTGAGCCCAGCCAAGACCGCACCGGCGACCGATCAGAAACAGACCCTGATGCTGCTGGACGGCAACTCGCTGGCCTTCCGCGCGTTCTACGCCCTGCCCGCCGAGAACTTCAAGACCCAGGGCGGGCTCACCACGAACGCGGTGTACGGCTTCACCGCGATGCTGATCAACCTGCTGCGCGACGAACAGCCCAGCCACGTCGCCGCCGCGTTCGACGTGTCCCGCCAGACGTTCCGCAAGGAGAAGTACCCGGAGTACAAGGAAGGCCGGTCGGCCACCCCGGACGAATTCCGCGGACAGATCGACATCACCAAAGAGGTACTCGGGGCGCTGGGCATCACGGTGCTGGCCGAGGCGGGATTCGAGGCCGACGACATCATCGCGACGCTGGCCACGCAAGCCGAGAACGAGGGCTACCGGGTGCTCGTGGTCACCGGCGATCGCGACTCGCTGCAGTTGGTCAGCGACGACGTCACGGTGCTCTATCCGCGCAAGGGGGTCAGCGAGCTGACGCGGTTCACCCCCGAGGCGGTCGTCGAGAAGTACGGGCTGACACCCGCGCAGTACCCCGATTTCGCAGCCCTGCGGGGCGACCCGAGCGACAACCTGCCGGGCATTCCGGGCGTGGGGGAGAAGACCGCGACCAAGTGGATCTCGGAGTACGGAACGCTGCAGTCCCTCGTCGACAACGCCGACAAGGTGAAGGGCAAGGTCGGTGACGCGCTGCGCGCGCACCTGTCCAGCGTCATCCTCAACCGCGAGCTGACCGATCTGGTCAAGGACGTCCCGCTGGCCCAGACTCCGGACACGCTGCGGATGCAGCCGTGGAACCGCGACCAGATCCACCGCCTGTTCGACGACCTCGAGTTCCGGGTGCTGCGCGACCGGCTGTTCGACACGCTGGCCTCGGCCGACCCGGAAGTGGACGAGGGCTTCGAGGTGCGTGGCGAAGCCCTGGCGCCCGGCACGTTGGCGGCCTGGCTCGCCCAGCACGCCGACGGCGGCCGCTTCGGCATCGCAGTGGTCGGCAATCACCTGGCGTTCGACAGCGACGCGACCGCGCTCGCGCTGGTCGCGCCGGACGGCGACGGCCGCTACATCGACACGACCTCGCTCAGTCCCGAGGACGAGCCCGCGTTGGCGTCCTGGCTCGCCGACCCCTCCCAGCCGAAGGCATTGCACGAGGCCAAGCTCGCGATCCACGATCTGCAGGGCCGGGGGTGGACGCTCGCCGGTGTCACGTCCGACACCGCGCTGGCGGCCTACCTGGTGCGGCCCGGTCAGCGCAGCTTCACCCTCGACGATCTCTCGCTGCGGTATCTCAAGCGCGAACTCCGCGCCGACAATGCTGAGCAGCAACAACTTTCGCTGCTCGACGACAGCGATGGCGTCGACGATCAAGCGGTGCAGACGCTGCTGCTGCGGGCCAATGCGGTGAAGGATCTCGCCGACGCCCTCGATGAGGAGCTGGCCCGCATCGACTCCTCGGCACTGTTGGGCAGCATGGAGCTGCCCGTCCTACGGGTGCTCGCCGATCTGGAAACCGCGGGCATCGCCGTCGATCTGGACATGCTCACCGAACTGCAGAGCGAATTCGCCGGCCAGATCCGCGACGCCGCGGAAGCCGCCTACGCGGTGATCGGCAAGCAGATCAACCTCGGCTCACCCAAGCAGCTACAGGTGGTGCTGTTCGACGAGCTGGAGATGCCGAAGACCAAGCGCACCAAGACCGGCTACACCACCGACGCCGACGCGCTGCAGGGCCTTTTCGACAAGACCGGCCACCCGTTCCTGCAGCATCTGCTGGCCCATCGGGACGCCACGCGCCTGAAGGTCACCGTGGACGGGTTGCTGAACTCGGTGGCCGGCGATGGCCGGATCCACACGACGTTCAACCAGACGATCGCGGCCACCGGCCGGTTGTCCTCGACCGAGCCCAACCTGCAGAACATCCCGATCCGCACGGAGGCGGGCCGCCGGATCCGCGACGCCTTCGTTGTCGGCGGGTCAGTGGTGGGCACGGGCTACAGCGAACTGATGACCGCCGACTACAGCCAGATCGAGATGCGCATCATGGCGCACCTGTCCCGCGACGAGGGCCTCATCGAGGCGTTCAACACGGGCGAGGACCTGCACTCGTTCGTGGCGTCCCGGGCGTTCGACGTCCCGATCGACGAGGTGACGGCGGAACTGCGACGCAGGGTCAAGGCGATGTCGTACGGCCTGGCCTACGGGTTGAGCGCATACGGGCTGTCCGCGCAGCTCAAGATCTCCACCGAGGAGGCGAAGGTCCAGATGGATCAGTACTTCGCCCGCTTCGGCGGTATCCGCGACTACCTGCGTGACGTCGTCGACCAGGCGCGCAAGGACGGCTACACCTCGACGGTGTTCGGTCGCAGGCGCTACCTGCCCGAACTCGACAGCGGTAACCGCAATGTGCGCGAGGCCGCGGAGCGGGCGGCGCTGAACGCGCCGATCCAGGGCAGCGCCGCCGACATCATCAAGGTCGCGATGATCAACGTGGACCGCGCGATCTCCGACGCCGGCTTGACCTCCCGCATGCTGCTCCAGGTGCACGACGAGCTTCTCTTCGAGGTCGCCGACGGCGAACGGGACGCGTTGGAAACGCTGGTGCGCGAACACATGGGCGGCGCCTATGCGCTCGACGTCCCGCTGGAGGTGTCGGTGGGGTACGGCCGCAGCTGGGACGCCGCGGCGCACTGAACGTCTGCTATATATGCACACCTACATAATGTGGTGGGTATGAGCAGGAGGCTAAGACGTGGCCGAGCATTCGTTCGATGAGTCGATTCGACTCGAACCGGTGGAAGCCGGCGTGCTGCGCGGGAAGACCACTGCCGCGTGGGCCAACATGGTCGGCCCGTTCGGCGGCATGACCGCGGCTCTGATGCTGCGCGCGATCGACATGCATCCGGAGCGCACCGGTGCGCCCCTGTCGCTCACCGTCAACTTCGCGGCACCCATTGCCGACGGCGAGTTCGACGTCACCGCGCGTCCCATGCGCACCAACAGGACAAACCAGCATTGGTTCGTCGACATGGTCCAAGACGGGACCGTCACGACGACGGCGACCGCGGTGTTCGGCCTACGGCGCGATACGTGGTCGGATACCGAGAAGCGCATGCCTCACGTTCCCGCGCCCGAGGAGGTGGAGGAGCGGGGGCTGCCGCCGGTGATCGCGTGGGCCCGCAACTACGACATGCGCTTCATCGACGGCGCGGCTCCCAGCAAGGGTGCGGGACCGTCAGACTCGTCGACCACGATGCTGTGGGCCCGCGATCGACTGGGACGCCCTCTCGATTACGCCTCGCTCACTGCCGCCAGCGACATCTTCTATCCGCGGATCTACTTGCGCCTCGGCGCGCCCACGCCGGCCGGCACGATCTCGCTGACCACCTACTTTCACGCCACCGCCCTCGAACTCGCCTCGGCAGGAGACGATTTCGTACTCGGCTGCGCATCGGCAAACCGATTCTCCGGTGGCTATTTCGATCAGTCCGCAGAGATCTGGAGTCGTTCGGGCACCCTGCTGGCCACCACGCATCAGATCGTCTACTTCAAGACATAGCGACTACGACGGCGGATTGCCGCGCACGATCAGCTCGCGGGGACCGGTCGGCAGCCGCCAGTGGAAGGTGATCGCCGCCAGCCGGAGCAGCGTCGCCACCAGTGTGCCGACGGCAACGCCGATCCACTGCGGGCCGTAGTAGTCGATGACGACATAGATCACCGAGCCCAGCATCGCCGGGACGGCGTACATGTCGTCGGGACCCATCACGACGGGCACGTCGCGGGCCGTGACATCGCGAATGATGGTGCCGGCCAAGGCCGACACCATGCCGAGCAGCGCCGCGGCGAACCAGCTGGCGCCGTGGTCGACGGCCAGCGCGGCACCCGAGGTGGCGAAGAACCCCATCCCGACGGCGTCGAGCATCGCGACCGGATGATGAAGCCTGATGACCGTGCGCGCGAACAGCGTGGCCAGGGCGGCCGCGGCCAGGCAGACGGTGACATCGGGCCAGCGCTGCAGGGACTGCGGGGGATCGATGTCGAGCAGGACGTCACGCAACACTCCGCCGCCGACGCCGGTCAGCACCGCCATCGCCGCGATCCCGAACACGTCGAACCCCTTGCGGACCCCGAGGACGGCACCGGATGCCGCGGCGGCCGCGATGCCGAGGTAGTTGAGGATGTGCTGGATCACCAGCCGAGTATGGCGGCCCGCGGGCCGTCAGTACGCCCGGAAGCCGGCCATGTGCTGTAACGCCGGTGAGGTGGCGCGTGCCGCGTACAGCGCGTAGGTCTCCTCGTGGAGCAGGGCCGTGACGCGTTGATCGCCGAAGCCCCGATCGATCCGGTCGCGCACGAACGCCAGCTCGATGACGCGGTGGGCGAAGTGCCGCACCGAGGCCGCCGCCGGTTTTCCGCCGAAGCGGTGCGCCGTGTCGACGGCCAGCTTCCGGGTCTTCAGCGACCCCAGCCAGGTCGCCTCGTTCGGGCTGATCAATCCGGCGGCCACCATTCCGGGGAGCTTGCCCGCCACCACGACCTGTTCGCGGCGGCGGCTGCGCACGGCCAGCGTGATCGCCAGCGCGAACACCGGCACCATCCACAGCGCGTAGACCGCGAAGTAGGCGCCCGCCCCGAGCAGCGACGAACCGTTCCACATCCCGTGCAGCAGCACCGCCGCCGCGTACCCGAGCAGCAGAGCTCCTGCCTTGCCGGCGGCCGAGCGGCGATGCAGCGCGTACCAGACCCCGATGGCCGTCATCGTGGTGAACAGGGAGTGTGCGAACGGCGACATGATCAGGCGCAGGGCCGCGGTCACCAGCGACTCGGCCACCGACTCACCGTTCGCGATGTAGAGGATGTCCTCCAGCCACGCGAACCCGGCGCCGACGAGGCCCGCATACACCAGGCAGTCGGTCAGCGAGTTCAGCTCGTGGCGCCGGACGCCCGTCATCATCAGCAGCAGGAACACGCCCTTGGCGGCTTCTTCGGTCACCGGCGCACCCACCACCAGGGTGAACGGACTGATGTCGCTGGAGCCTGCGGGGTGTACCCAGGCCTCGAGCACGATCTGCAGGACCGCTGAGATGACGACCGCCGCCGATGTGCCCCAGAGGAACGCGAACAGCAGCAGCCGGGGTGGCTCCGGCTCCCAGCGGTCCAACCACAGGTAGGACAGCACCACCACGGTCATCGCGATGCTGGAGAGCACGAAACCGATGGACGTCCCGACCGGATTGATGGCGGTGAGCACGATCACGATCAGCCCGGCGACGGTGCCGAGTGCGATGAGCAGACCCAGAGGTGCGCCGACCCGGCGAACACGTGTCACGCTGAGCACAGTAGCGGCCGCTGGGGGTGGGTTTGTCCTGCGTGTGCCCCGTCGAGTAGCCTTGACAGGTACCTGTGCGTTCTATTCGCGGGTGCGATCAACAAAACACTCACTGTCCCTACGATTGAACCTGTCCGGAGCAACCCACCACATGCCAAGTCCCTCCGTCACGTCTCCGCAAGTAGCCCTCAACGACATCGGCTCCGCGGAGGATTTCCTCGCCGCCATCGACAAGACCATCAAATACTTCAACGATGGCGACATCGTCGAAGGGACCATCGTCAAGGTGGACCGCGACGAGGTCCTGCTCGACATCGGCTACAAGACCGAAGGCGTCATCCCTTCTCGCGAACTCTCGATCAAGCACGACGTCGACCCCAATGAGGTTGTGTCCGTCGGCGACGAGGTCGAAGCGCTGGTCCTCACCAAAGAGGACAAAGAAGGCCGCCTCATCCTGTCCAAGAAGCGCGCCCAGTACGAGCGCGCCTGGGGCACCATCGAAGAGCTCAAGGAGAAGGACGAGGCCGTCAAGGGCACCGTCATCGAGGTCGTCAAGGGCGGCCTGATCCTCGACATCGGCCTGCGCGGCTTCCTGCCCGCGTCGCTGGTCGAGATGCGTCGAGTCCGCGATCTGCAGCCGTACATCGGCAAGGAGATCGAGGCCAAGATCATCGAGCTCGACAAGAACCGCAACAACGTGGTGCTCAGCCGCCGCGCCTGGCTGGAGCAGACCCAGTCCGAGGTGCGCAGCGAGTTCCTCAACCAGCTCACCAAGGGCGCCATCCGCAAGGGTGTCGTCTCCTCGATCGTCAACTTCGGCGCGTTCGTCGATCTCGGCGGCGTCGACGGTCTGGTGCACGTCTCCGAGCTGTCCTGGAAGCACATCGATCACCCGTCCGAGGTGGTGCAGGTGGGCGACGAGGTCACCGTCGAGGTGCTCGACGTCGACATGGACCGCGAGCGGGTTTCCTTGTCGCTCAAGGCGACTCAGGAAGATCCGTGGCGCCACTTCGCCCGCACCCACGCGATCGGTCAGATCGTGCCCGGCAAGGTCACCAAGCTGGTGCCGTTCGGTGCGTTCGTCCGGGTCGAAGAGGGCATCGAGGGTCTGGTGCACATCTCCGAGCTGTCCGAGCGTCACGTCGAGGTGCCGGACCAGGTGGTCCAGGTCGGCGACGACGCGATGGTCAAGGTCATCGACATCGACCTGGAGCGTCGCCGCATCTCGCTGAGCCTCAAGCAGGCCAACGAGGACTACAACAGCGAAGAGTTCGAGGCCTGGAAGTACGGCATGGCCGACAGCTACGACGACCAGGGCAACTACATCTTCCCCGAGGGCTTCGACGCCGAGACCAACGAATGGCTCGAAGGCTTCGAGAAGCAGCGGGACGAGTGGGAGGCCCGGTACGCCGAGGCCGAGCGTCGGTACAAGATGCACACCGCGCAGATGGAGAAGTTCGCCGCGGCCGAGGCCGAAGAGGCGGCGCGTCCGACGACATCGTCATCGTCGTCGAACGGTCGCTCGGAGGAGTCGACCGGGGGCTCGCTCGCCAGCGATGCCCAGCTCGCCGCGCTGCGTGAGAAGCTCGCAGGCAACGCGTAAGTCAGTTCACGATCGAAGGCCCCGGCTCGCAAGAGTCGGGGCCTTCGTCGTTTGCGTGGCAGTCGTCCTGACAGACTGTGGGGCGTGCTGCGTATCGGGTTGACCGGAGGAATCGGGGCGGGCAAGTCGACGGTGTCGGCGACATTCGACGAACTCGGCGGCATCGTCGTCGACGGCGACGTCATCGCCCGGGAGGTCGTCGAGCCTGGTACCGAGGGGCTCGCGAAGCTGGTCGAGGCGTTCGGGGAGGGCATCCTCGCCGAGGACGGAACGTTGAACAGGCCCGCGCTGGCCGCGATCGCGTTCAGCGATGAAGAGAAGCGCAAGACGCTGAACGGAATCGTGCATCCGCTTGTCGGACAACGACGTTCGGAGCTGATCGCCGCCGCGGCCGACGACGCGGTGATCATCGAGGACATCCCGCTGCTGGTCGAATCCCACATGGCGCCCTTCTTTCCCCTGGTCATCATCGTTCACGCCGACGAAGAGGTCCGGGTGAAGCGGCTGATCGAACACCGCGGGTTCACCGAAGACGACGCGCGGGCACGCATCGCGGCGCAGGCCACAGAGGCCGACCGGCGAGCCGTCGCCGATGTCTGGCTCGACAATGCCGGCACCGCCGACCAACTGAAGGCCGCTGCGCGAACTCTGTGGAACGACCGCATCGAGCCGTTTGCGGACAATCTGCGCGCGGGCCGGCCGGCCCCCACTGAGCCACGGTTGGTTCCGCCCGATCCCGAGTGGCCCGCTCAGGCCGAACGGATTCTCGCCAGGCTGCGCACCGCCTGCGGGCATCACGCCTCACGGGTGGACCACATCGGTTCGACGGCGGTACCTGGACTCGACGCCAAAGACGTCATCGACGTACAGGTCACCGTCGCGTCTCTGGACGTTGCCGACGACCTCGCCGATGCGCTGTTGGGCGCCGGGTACGTCCGCACGGAGATCACCGAGGACGTCGCGAAGGACATCGCCAAGGACACCGCGAAGCCCGGCGTCGACGGCCAGTGGGGCAAGCGGCTCTACTGCTCGGCCGACCCCGGCCGTCCGACCAACGTGCATGTCCGGGTCGACGGGTGGCCCAACCAGCGGTTCGCGCTGCTGTTCGTCGACTGGCTGACAGCCGAGCCGGCGGCGCGCGCCGATTACCTAGAGCTCAAACGCCGCGTAGCCGCCGAGGGCCATGCCACCACCGGTGATTACGCGGACGCCAAGGAGCCGTGGTTCGCCGACGCGTACCGCCGAGCGTGGGCGTGGGCCGATGCGACGGGCTGGCAACCGCCTCAGTGACCGGCTCGAGCCGCATTCGCATGGATCGCGTCTCGGCAGTACGCCGCGAAGCCCGGCAGCTCGAATGAGTCGTCGTATCGCGCCACGTAACGCGGGTCGCTGACGTACATGTCGCCCAAGGTGCGGTGCATGGCCGGCGGGCACTCGTAGAACCACCGGTTCACGTGGCGCCGATGCTGCTCGGCAGCGCGCATCGCCGGGTCGGAGTCGGCGGGAAGCCCGGCGCGAAAGGCCTCGGAGAGGGCCTTCTCGACCGCCTCGCCCTCGGCTTTGATCCGGATCCAGTCCTCCTTGCCGTAGGACTTCGTCCTGCGCTGGGACTCCTTCCACTCCTCGGACTCGCCGAACTTCTGCTCGGCCTCGGCCTGGTAGTCGTCGAAGCCCTCCCCGAACAGCTCGCGCATGTCGTCGTCGGTCATGGGGGTGTTCGCCATTGCTTTCTCCAATGCCTGATCGATGGCCTCGAGGAGATCTCTCGTCTCCTCGAGCCGGGACATGACGCGTTCGCGTTGACGGATCAGGTGGCTGACGTTGTCGCCGTCGGCCAGGAGCTGCGCGATCTCGTCGAGGGGCAGCTCGAGCCGGCGGTAGACGATGATCTGGGACAACCGCGTCAGATCCTCGGCGGTGTACACCCGATATCCCGACGAATTCCGGCGCCCCGGGGTCAGCAACCCGATGTCGTCATAGTGGTGCAGCGTCCGGACCGTGATGCCGAACCGCTGCGCGACCTCACCGACGGTGAGTTCTTCCACACCCATCTCCTGCGTCACGTCGACCAGGTTGGTGCCTCACGGTCCGTGAGGGTCAAGTCCTCAGGCAGGCGGTGGCGCGGGGTCCGCGGCCGCGGCGGGGTCAGCGGGCGGTGCGGGCTCGCCACCGACCGGGATGTCCAGCGGGGCGCCGCACTGCAACGTGCCGTAGAGCGGATCGTCCTTGACGCGGAAGAACCGCGGCGCGATGAACTGATCGGCCTGCGCCACGATCTGGTCGTCGACCAGGATCTCGCAGTGCAGGTTCGAGCCGTAGGGCCACTGGATCGAGATCTGCATCCCGGCCAGCTTCGGGTCGGTCAGCACGGTGTCCACCTCGAACGTCTGCCCTGGCAGCATCGTCGGTTGCGCGCTGTTGACGTTCTGATCGTCCTGCTTGTAGGCGACCACCGCGCCGCGCGAGGTGCCGTCTGCGCGCGCACGGTAGATCACGTTGTGCTGGACCGGCGGTGCGGGCGGCTCCGCGCCGGGGGCAGCAGGATCGGCTACGGCGATGGCTCCGCCGGCTGGGACTGTGAGCGCACCCGCCGCGATGATCGCGGCGGCCGCGATCGTGCGGGCGCTCTGCGTCCGTCTGCTCGAACTCACATCGGGAGTCTATGCTCCGCGCCACGTCAGCGTGATGCCGATGGTTGCCAGCCACCGGTCCAGGTCGTAGCCGTGCCGGGCGAGCGCCTCCACGGTCTGCACCGCGGTGTGGATGGCACGCTCGGCGTCGCCGGGGTCGAGGAGGCCGTCGCCGAGCGCTGCGACGAGTTCGTCGACGTCGGTGACGTCGACGCCGCGGCCGGTGCGTAACACCAGGTCGAGGTAGTGGTCTTCGCCGATCCAGAACTGCGGGCCGGGCGTGTAGACACCGACGTCGAGGTAGAAATCCTGGTCCCGCTCGTGGCCGGGATGGAAATGGAAGACGGTCACCCGCAGGTCCAGCGCCGGCAGCAACCAGGACTCGAGGTAGCCGAACTGGGCCCGACCCGGGGCGGGCCTGGCCATGTACAGCCCCCAGGGGTGCAGGTCGTAGACGTCGACGTCCCGCACGACGCCTTTCGGATCGGTGTTCGTCCGGGCGACGAGTTCGAAGGTCTCGCGTTTGGGTGGATGGATGCCGGTATGGATAGGCACAGGATAGGCAGCGCACGGGTCGGGTGGGAATCGGCGGGGAAGAGAACTTGTCGGTGCCGGGTTCTACCCTGGTGAACATGGCTTTCGCGACTGAACACCCGGTGCTCGCTCATTCGGAGTACCGCCCTGTCGATCAGGTGGTGCGGGCGGGCGGCCGGTTCGAGGTGGTCAGCGAGTATCAGCCCGCCGGTGACCAGCCGGCGGCGATCGAGGCGCTCGAGCAGCGCATCCGCGGCGGGGAACGCGACGTTGTCCTGCTCGGCGCGACGGGTACCGGTAAGTCGGCGACCACCGCGTGGCTCATCGAGCGTCTGCAGCGGCCCACGCTGGTGATGGCGCCGAACAAGACACTGGCCGCCCAGTTGGCCAACGAACTGCGGGAGATGTTGCCGCACAACGCCGTCGAGTACTTCGTCTCGTACTACGACTACTACCAGCCCGAGGCGTACATCGCGCAGACCGACACCTACATCGAGAAGGACAGCTCGATCAACGACGACGTCGAGCGGCTGCGGCATTCGGCGACGTCGAGCCTGCTCTCCCGACGCGACGTGGTGGTGGTGGCGTCGGTGTCGTGCATCTACGGCCTCGGCACCCCGCAGTCGTACATGGACCGTTCGGTGGAGTTGAAGGTCGGCGACGAGGTGCCACGCGACGGGCTGCTGCGGCTGCTCGTCGACGTGCAGTACACCCGGAACGACATGTCGTTCACCCGCGGGACGTTCCGCGTGCGCGGCGACACCGTGGAGATCATCCCGTCGTACGAGGAGCTCGCGGTGCGTATCGAGTTCTTCGGTGACGAGGTCGAGGCGCTGTACTACCTGCACCCGCTGACCGGCGACATCATCCGGCAGGTCGACTCGCTGCGGATCTTCCCGGCCACCCACTACGTCGCCGGGCCCGAACGGATGGCGCAGGCGATCTCCACGATCGAGGCCGAACTCGAGGCTCGGCTGGCGGAACTGGAGGGGCAGGGCAAACTGCTCGAGGCGCAGCGGTTGCGGATGCGCACCAACTACGACGTCGAGATGATGCGTCAGGTCGGATTCTGTTCGGGTATCGAGAATTACTCGCGCCACATCGACGGCCGGCCCGCCGGCTCGGCGCCCGCGACACTCATCGATTACTTCCCGGAGGACTTCCTGCTCGTCATCGACGAGTCCCACGTGACGGTGCCGCAGATCGGCGGCATGTACGAGGGCGACATGTCCCGCAAGCGCAACCTGGTCGAGTTCGGCTTCCGGTTGCCGTCGGCCGTCGACAACCGACCCTTGACCTGGGAGGAGTTCGCCGACCGCATCGGTCAGACGGTGTATCTGTCGGCCACACCCGGGCCGTACGAGCTCAGCCAGACCGGTGGTGAGTTCGTCGAGCAAGTGATCCGGCCGACCGGTCTGATCGACCCGCAGGTGATCGTCAAGCCGACGAAGGGGCAGATCGACGACCTGATCGGGGAGATCCGTCTGCGCACCGAGCGCGACGAGCGGGTGCTGGTCACCACCCTGACGAAGAAGATGGCGGAGGATCTCACCGACTACCTGCTGGAGATGGGCATCCGGGTGCGGTACCTGCACTCGGAGGTCGACACCTTGCGTCGTGTCGAGCTGCTGCGGCAGCTGCGGCTGGGGGAGTACGACGTGCTCATCGGCATCAACTTGCTGCGAGAGGGCCTGGACCTTCCCGAGGTGTCACTGGTGGCGATCCTCGACGCGGACAAGGAAGGCTTCCTGCGCTCGCCCCGCAGCTTGATCCAGACCATCGGCCGTGCGGCGCGCAACGTCTCCGGCGAGGTGCACATGTACGCCGACAAGATCACCGACTCGATGAAGGAGGCGATCGACGAGACCGATCGCCGTCGGGCCAAGCAGATCGCCTACAACACCGAACACGGGATCGATCCGCAGCCGCTGCGCAAGAAGATCGCCGACATTCTCGACCAGGTGTACCGGGAGGCCGACGACACGGACGCGGCGGTGGAGGTGGGCGGCTCGGGCCGCAACGCCTCGCGCGGCCGGCGCGCGCAGGGGGAACCCGGCCGGGCGGTCAGCGCCGGCGTCATCGAGGGTCGCGACACCAGCAATATGCCGCGGGCCGAATTGGCCGATCTGATCAAGGATTTGACGGCGCAGATGATGGCCGCGGCGCGCGATCTGCAGTTCGAGTTGGCCGCGCGGATCCGCGACGAGATCCAGGACCTCAAGAAGGAACTGCGGGGTATGGACGCGGCGGGCCTGAAATAGCTTGATCTGAACCGCGGTTGAGGTCCTACGGTCGACGGCGTGACTGACATCGACGCTGACGGGGTTGCAGTGGAGCAGCCGAATACCGGAACGTGGCGCGACCTGCTGGGCCCGCGCTACCTGGGTGCATCGACCGTGCTCGCCGGCGGCGTGGCGCTGTATGCGACCAACGAGTTCCTCACGATCAGCCTGATGCCCAGCGCGGTCGCCGACATCGGCGGGCAGCGGCTCTACGCGTGGGTCACCACGGTGTACCTGGTCGGGTCGGTGGTCGCTGCCACCACCGTGCATTCCGTCCTCACGCGGTGGGGTCCGCGGCGCTCATACCTGTTCGGGCTCAGCATGTTCGGGGTCGGCAGCCTCGCGTGCGCCGCGGCGCCCACGATGGAGCTGCTGCTCGTCGGCCGGACGGTGCAGGGTGCGGCCGGCGGCATGCTGGCCGGACTGGGGTATGCCGTCATCAACACCGCTCTACCCAGCAGGTTGTGGACCAAAGCCTCGGCCCTGGTGTCCGCGATGTGGGGTGTCGGCACTCTGGTCGGGCCGGCGACCGGCGGCTTGTTCGCCCAGTTCGGTTCGTGGCGTTGGGCTTTCGGGCTGCTCGTGGTGATGACGACGGCGATGTCGCTGCTGGTGCCGGTGGCGCTACCCGGCCGCGCCGCCGACGCGACACCACCGGCGCGGGTCGGCATCCCGATCCGCTCGCTGCTGCTGCTCGGCACGGCCGCGCTGCTGGTGTCGGCGGCCGGGGTCCCGCATGACGTGCGGGCCACGGCGGGTTTGGTGGCCGCGGGTCTGGTGTTGATCCCGGTGTTCGTAGTCGTCGACCGTCGAGCCCGCGCCGCGGTGTTGCCACCGAGTGCGTTCGCCCCTGGACCGTTGAAGTGGGTCTACCTCACGCTCGGCATGCTGATGGCCGCGACGATGGTGGACATGTACGTGCCGCTGTTCGCGCAGCGGCTCGGCCATCTCGCCCCGCTGGCGGCGGGTTTTCTCGGCGCGGGCCTGGCTGTGGGATGGACGGTGGGGGAGATCACCAGCGCGTCGCTGAGCAGGCCCGCCGTCGTCGTGCGAGTGGTGGCGGTGGCCCCGCTGGTGATGGCGACAGGCTTGGCGATCGGTGCGGTGACGCAGCGGCAGGACGCGTCGGCGTGGTTCGTCGCGGCGTGGGCGCTGGCACTGGTGATCACCGGGTCGGGGATCGGCATGGCGTGGCCGCACCTGTCGGCGTGGGCGATGGGCAAGGTGCGTGATCCTGCCGAGGGGCCTGCGGCCGCAGCAGCCATCAACACCGTGCAGGTGATCTGCGGGGCGTTCGGAGCCGCGCTGGCCGGGGTCGTGGTCAACGTCGCCGATCGCGGCGATGCGACGGCCGCGCACTGGCTGTTCGGCGTGTTCGCGGTGCTGGCGGCAGCGGCCGCCGTCTCCGCGGCGCGCAGCGGCCGGCCCGTGCCCGGTCCAGGATCACGGTGAGCGCAAGCCTGGGCCTGCGCCGAGCGGGCAGGCAGAGTGACGGGCAGTGCGGGTGTGGCTGAGTGGCTAGGCACCGGCCTGCAAAGCCGTTTACACGGGTTCGAATCCCGTCATCCGCTCGCATGAAGTATCCGGGTACCTTGAGTCCTCATGACGTGGCTTCTCCTGCTCTGCGCCATCGTCAGTGAGGTCGCCGCGACGTTGTCGCTGAAGGCCGCCGTCACCACACCTGCGCTGTACATCGTCGTGGTCGGCGGCTACCTCGCCTCGTTCGTGTTCCTGGCGCTCGTGCTCAAACGGGGCATGGGCCTCGGTGTGGCCTATGGCATCTGGGGTGCGATCGGCGTGGCGCTCACCGCGATCCTGTCGTCGATCGTCTTCGGTGAAGCGTTCACCGTCGTGATGGGTATCGGCATGGTCTTCATCATCGGCGGCGTGTTGCTGGTCGAGATGGGCTCTCACCGCGCCGATGACACCGCAGACGACGCCGCTGCCGGGGCGCCCTGATGCACTACGTCCTGCTGCTGGCGGCCATCGGATCAGAGGTCACCGGCACCCTGGCCTTGCGGGTCGCCGCCGGCGGCCGTCACCTCTTCTACGTCGTGGTGATCATCGGCTACGTCATCGCGTTCACCCTGCTCTCGGCATCGCTGCAGCACGGCATGCCGCTCGGCATCGCCTATGGCATCTGGGCCGCTGCGGGAGTCGCCCTGACCGCCGCCGCATCGCGCGTCCTCTTCCGCGAGCCGCTCACGCCCACGATGCTCGCGGGGATGGGTTTGATCGTGGCTGGCGTACTACTGGTCGAGCTCGGCGCCGCCCACTGACATCGACGCACGCGTCAACGGTTATCCGTTGAGCGAAAGGGTCGTGGGCGAATAACGGCACGTCGCAGTGCTTTGTACCGTCGCCGCAACACAGTTCGGCAACGCAACGATCACCATTGAGTCGCCGGTGTGGCAACGTTTGCTGAAACTGTGCCACGGTGTTCGCGTGAGCACTCGCCAGGCAGCTCGTGCGCTCGGCATCGCGGTCACCAGCGCGCTGGCGCTGTGCGCGATGACCGTTCGCGCGCCGATCGCAGTGGCGGCCTCCTGCCCCGACGTCGAGGTGGTGTTCGCTCGGGGCACCAGCGACAAACCGGGCTTCGGTCCAGTGGGCACGCTGTTCGTCAAAGCGTTGCAGAAGAAGTTGAGCACCAAGAAGATCGAGGCCTACGCGGTCGACTACTCGGCCAGCTGGGACTTCTCGAAATCGACCTCCGAGGGAGCGGTCGACGCCAACAAACACGTTCAGTACATCGCCGGCATGTGTCCGACGACCAAGATCGTGCTCGGCGGAATCTCCCAGGGCGCAGGGGTGATCGACCTCATCACCATCGGCAAGCGCAAGTTGTGGTTCTTCACGCCCTCGCCGCTGCCCGACGCGATGGTCAACCACGTCGCGGCGATCGCCGTCTTCGGCAACCCCTCGCGGGACTACGCCAATCTCGGACCGCTGACCACGATCAGCCCGCTCTACGGCAGCAGGGCCATCGACCTGTGTGCGACGAACGATCCCTACTGCTCCAAGGGGTTCGACATGTTCGCTCACTATTCCTACGTGTGGAACGGAATGATCGAAGAGGCCGCCACGTTCGCCGCCCGGCGGGTGACCGGTCTCGCAAGCTGACGTCAAACTGCCTGCGCTGCACCATGTTCCGTAATCCCACAGCGACAGATCACCGATGGATATCTATTCGATAACCAGCTCAACCGGCTGCGGGGCAACGCGCTAGATTTTTCGTCGGCGGGGGATCGACGGAGAGTGCAGGGAGTCATGCCAGGCAACGTTGGTCGTGTCGCGTGTGCTGTCGCAATTGCCGCGCTGCTGTCGCTGCACTCGATCGCAGGCGCGTCGGCCGAGCCGAGCCCCGGGGTGCCGTGCATGGATCTTTTGCACGATCTGGCTGCCGATCCGCCACCGGTTCCCGACGTCATCGAGAGTGCCGCTACGGCGCTCAACAGTTTTGTACCTCAACAGGTTCCCGATGCGCCGGCCCTCGAGACCGCCCACGGGCTCTCCGCGGCGGCCCCACCCGGTCCCGTGCTCGCTCCCGTCGACGCGCCGCCGTTGATGGCCGCACCGGTTGATTTGTCCGCCGCAGTACCCGCGCCACCGGCCGCGCCCGCAGTACCTGTGGTGCCGGTCGTGCCCCCGGCAGCGCCGCCGGTGCCGGTTGCCGTGGCTGACGTGCCGCCAGGGGCGCCAGTGGCGCCACCCGCCGCTCCGGTGGCACCCGTCGTCCCCGCCAGTGCGGCAGTGCCCGACGCGCCGGTGGCGCCGCCGCCGATACCGCCGTCGATACCCGCGGAACCACCTGTCGCGCAGGCCGCTTCGGTGGACTCGGCGCCGATGCCTGCCGCAGACGGTGCGGGCACTCCCATGGCTGATCTGGCCGCAGCCCCCGAAGCCGCTCCCGTGGTGCACGCCGCAGACGTCGCAGCACCGCTGCCGGGTCCCGCCGTCCCGGTCGTGCCCGCAACCGCTCCCGCTGGTGCGCCGGTCGTGCCGGTGGTGTCACCGTCGGCAGACGCGGCCGCCCCGCTTCCCGCGCTTCCCGGCGGCCTGCCGATCCCGCGAGACCTGATGTGTGAGGGCACCGCCTGGTGACCGCCGTGTCGGACGGGTCACGTCGTACGCAATAAGGTGACGTTGCCAGCGTGCAATCACGTCGATCCAGGGCAAATGGCGTGCGGGTGTCGTGATTCGCACCCGTGTTCGCCGGATACCGGGTTACTGTCACGATTGGCCTGGGAATGGCAGAGCAGCAACTCACATCGGGAGGATATGAATGAGCGCCTACCAAACCGTGGTGGTCGGCACGGACGGTTCGGACTCGTCGTTGCGTGCGGTGGAACGTGCCGGTCAGATCGCCGCCGGAGCGGGCGCCAAGCTGATCGTCTCGACGGCCTACTTCCCGCAGGGCGAGGATCAGCGTGCGGCGGACCTGCTCAAGGACGAGGGCTACAAGATGTCCGGCAACGCCCCGATCTACGCGATCCTGCGTGAGGCCCGCGACCGTGCCAAGGCCGCCGGCGCCGAGAACATCGAGGAGAAGGCCGTCATCGGCGCTCCGGTGGATGCCCTCGTCGACCTCGTCGAGGAGGTGGGCGCCGACCTGCTCGTCGTCGGAAACGTCGGGCTCAGCACCATCGCCGGTCGGCTGCTGGGTTCGGTGCCCGCGAACGTCGCGCGCCGGGCGAAGTCGGACGTGCTCATCGTGCACACGTCCTGACACCTGACCACAAAAAACCCTGGGTCGGCGAACCGACCCAGGGTTTTCTCGTCGTCGGTGAGGTCAGGTCGCAGAAGCCTTGGCGATCGCGGTGATCGCGGCGTCCAGAGTCGCGTTGAACTCCTCGTCGCTCTGCTGTGCTGTCAGACCCTCGGTCAGCGCGCGCGAGAAGCTCGCGATCACGCCGTGGTTGGCGGCCAGCTTGTCGCACGCCTGGTCGCGGTCGTAACCGCCGGACAGCGCGACCACCCGGACCACCTTCGGGTGGTCGACGAGTTCGCGGTACAGGTCGTCGGTAGTGGGCAGCGTCAGCTTCAGCATCACGGACTGCCCCTCATCGAGGGCGTCCAACGCGGCGAGCAGCGCGGCCTTCAGCTGATCCTCGGCCTCGGCTTTCTGCGGGCTGTGGATGTCGACCTCGGGTTCGATGATCGGCACCAGGCCGGCAGCGAGGATCTGCTTGCCGATCTCGAACTGCTGATCGACGACCGCCTGCAGGCCGGCGCCGGGAGCCTTGATGACCGACCGCATCTTGGTCCCGAAGACGCCCTTGTCGCGGGCACGGCTGAGCAGATCGTCCAGCCCGGGGATCGGCTTCATCACCTGCGCGCCGTCCTGCTCGTCGGCCAGGCCCTTGTCCACCTTGAGGAACGGCACGACCTTCTTGACGTTCCACAGGTAGTCGGCCGTGGGCCGGCCGTCGACGTCACGATCCATCGTGTCCTCGAACAGGATCGCGCCCAGGATCCGGTCGCCGTCGAAGCTCGGGCTGGTGATGATGCGGGTCCGCATCTCGTGCACGAGATCGAACATCTGCGCGTCGCCCGAGTAGGCGTCCTCGTCGATGCCGTACAGCTTCAGCGCCTTGGGCGTGCTGCCGCCGCTCTGGTCGAGGGCCGCGATGAAGCCGGCGCCACGCTGCACCTTGCTGAATTGTTCGGTGTTCATGTTCCCTTCCTGATGATTCTCGGCACCTCCCGCGGTCACCAACCGCGGTCGCGCCACTCGTCCAGGTGTGGCCGCTCGGTTCCGAGGGTGGTGTCGTCGCCGTGCCCTGGATACACGACGGTCGAATCTGCGAAGACGTCGAACACCCGGCTGGACACATCACCCAGCAGTTGCTCGAAATCCCCGTCCTTCCAGGTCTTGCCGACGCCACCGGGGAACAGGCAGTCCCCGGTGAAAAGGTGCACCCGGTCGTTTCCGTCGGCGCCGCGCAGCGCCAGCGCCACCGAGCCGGGCGTGTGGCCACGCAGATGGATGACGTCGAAATGCAGGTCGCCGATGTCGAGGCGGTCCCCGTCGGCGAGCAGTCGCTGCGGTGTGACCGGCAGCGGATCGGCGTCGAGTCGGTGCGCTGCGGTCGGCGCGCCGGTGGCGCCGGCCACCTCCTCGAGCGCCATCCAGTGGTCCTGATGCTGGTGGGTGGTGACGATCAGGGACAGCTTCGGCGCGTGGTCGGCGATGAGGCTGCGCAGGATCTCCGCATCGTTCGCGGCGTCGATGAGTAGCGTCGCGCCGGTGCGGGAACAGGTCACCAGGTAGGCGTTGTTGTCCATGGGACCCACCGAGGCTTTGACGATGAACGCGCCGGGCAGAGTGCGCCGCGCCGCTGTGTGCGGTTCGACGTGGCCGGTGTAGTTGTCGTCGACGACGGTCATGGTGACCCACGTTACTTCGCCGCGCGACCTGCGCCGCCACCGCGGGTGAAACCTGTCGGTGGGTCGACCTAGCATGAGTCTGTACTGCGTCCAGCGGACGCATCGGGCACGTTTTCTCCTCGGAGGGAAAGGACATCGTGGCTGACCGCCTAGTCGTCAAAGGTGCCCGGGAGCACAATCTGCGTGGCGTCGATCTGGAGTTGCCGCGCGACGCGATGATCGTGTTCACCGGGCTGTCCGGGTCCGGTAAATCGTCGCTGGCGTTCGACACGATCTTCGCCGAGGGCCAGCGACGGTACGTGGAATCGCTGTCGGCCTACGCCCGGCAGTTCCTCGGCCAGATGGACAAACCCGACGTCGACTTCATCGAGGGCCTCTCGCCCGCGGTGTCGATCGACCAGAAGTCGACCAACCGCAATCCGCGGTCGACCGTCGGCACGATCACGGAGGTCTATGACTACCTTCGTCTGCTCTACGCCCGTGCCGGCACGCCGCATTGCCCCGTCTGCGGGGAGCGGATCGCGCGCCAGACCCCACAACAGATCGTCGACCAGGTGCTCGCGATGGACGAGGGCCTGCGGTTCCAAGTGCTCGCGCCGGTCGTGCGCACCCGCAAGGGTGAGTTCGTCGACCTGTTCGACAAGCTGAACACCCAGGGCTACAGCCGTGTCCGCGTCGACGGCGTGGTGCACCCGTTGACGGATCCGCCGAAGCTGAAGAAACAGGAGAAGCACGACATCGAGGTGGTCGTCGACCGCCTCACGGTCAAGGCGTCGGCCAAGCAGCGGCTCACCGATTCGGTCGAGACCGCGCTGAACCTCGCCGACGGCATCGTGGTGCTCGAGTTCGTCGACCGCGAAGACGACCACCCACACCGCGAGCAGCGGTTCTCCGAGAAACTTGCGTGCCCGAACGGCCACGCGCTGGCCGTCGACGACCTGGAACCGCGGTCGTTCTCGTTCAACTCGCCCTACGGTGCGTGTCCGGAATGCACCGGCCTCGGCATCCGCAAAGAGGTCGACCCCGACCTGGTGGTGCCAGATACCGACCTGACGCTGGCCGAGGGGGCGATCGCCCCGTGGTCGATGGGGCACACCGCCGAGTACTTCACCCGCATGCTCGCCGGCCTCGGCGACCAGCTCGGCTTCGACGTGAACACCCCGTGGAAGAAGCTCCCCGCCAAGGCGCGCAAGGCGATTCTCGAAGGCTGCGACGAGCAGGTGCACGTGCGGTACAAGAACCGCTACGGCCGCACCCGGTCCTACTACGCCGACTTCGAAGGCGTGATGGCGTTCCTGCAGCGCCGCATGGAGCAGACGGATTCCGAGCAGATGAAGGAGCGCCTCGAGGGCTTCATGCGCGATGTGCCGTGCCCGGAATGCCAGGGCACCCGCCTCAAGCCCGAGATCCTCGCCGTGACGATGACGGCCGGCGAGTACGGCCCCAAGTCGATCGCCGAAGTGGCAGAACTGTCGATCGCCGACTGCGCGGCGTTCCTCAACGCCCTCACCCTCGGCACCCGCGAGGCCGCGATCGCGGGACAGGTTCTCAAGGAGATCCAGTCCCGATTGGGCTTCCTGCTCGACGTCGGCCTGGACTATCTGTCGCTGTCGCGGGCCGCGGGCACCCTGTCCGGCGGTGAAGCCCAACGCATCCGATTGGCCACCCAGATCGGATCCGGTCTCGTCGGCGTGCTCTACGTGCTCGACGAGCCGTCGATCGGCCTCCATCAGCGCGACAATCGCCGCTTGATCGACACGCTGGTGCGGCTGCGCGACCTCGGCAACACACTGATCGTCGTCGAACACGATCTCGACACCATCGCCCACGCGGACTGGGTGGTCGACATCGGCCCCGCCGCCGGTGAGCACGGCGGTCAGATCGTGCACAGCGGTACCTACCAGGACCTGCTGACGAACCCGGAGTCGATCACCGGCGCCTATCTGTCGGGCAAAGAGGAGATCGAGGTTCCCGACATGCGCCGGGTGCCCGACAAGAAGCGTCAGCTGACCGTCGTCGGAGCCCGCGAGCACAACCTGCGCGAAATCGATGTCGCGTTCCCGCTGGGGGTGCTGACGTCCGTGACGGGCGTGTCCGGCTCTGGTAAGTCGACGTTGGTCAACGACATCCTGGCGTCTGTGCTGGCCAACAAGCTCAACGGTGCGCGTCTGGTGCCGGGCCGGCACACCCGCGTCAACGGCCTGGATCACCTGGACAAGCTGGTGCGGGTGGACCAGTCACCGATCGGCCGCACACCGCGCTCGAACCCGGCCACCTACACCGGGGTGTTCGACAAGATCCGGACGCTGTTCGCCGCGACGACGGAGGCGAAGGTGCGCGGGTATCAGCCCGGGCGCTTCTCGTTCAACGTCAAAGGTGGCCGCTGCGAGGCGTGTTCGGGTGACGGCACCATCAAGATCGAGATGAACTTCCTGCCCGACGTGTACGTGCCGTGCGAGGTCTGCCAGGGCGCGCGCTACAACCGCGAGACCCTCGAGGTGCACTACAAGGGCAAGACCATCGCCGAAGTGCTCGACATGTCGATCGAGGAGGCGGCGGAGTTCTTCGCGCCGATCAGCTCGATTCACCGTTACCTCAAGACGCTCGTCGACGTCGGCCTCGGCTACGTGCGGCTCGGGCAGCCGGCGCCGACGCTGTCCGGCGGCGAGGCGCAGCGCGTGAAACTGGCCTCCGAGTTGCAGAAGCGGTCGACCGGCCGGACCATCTACATCCTCGACGAGCCGACCACGGGTCTGCACTTCGAGGACATCCGCAAGCTGCTGACCGTGATCAACGGCCTTGTGGACAAAGGCAATACGGTCATCGTCATCGAGCACAACCTCGACGTCATCAAGACCTCGGACTGGATCATCGACATGGGGCCCGAAGGCGGTTCCGGCGGCGGCACCGTGGTCGCGACGGGTACGCCGGAAGACGTGGCGGTCAACCCGGACAGCTACACCGGTCACTTCCTCGCCGAAACCCTGGGCATGGCGCGGCCGAAACCCAAGTCGCGCGCCCGCAGGAAGGTCAGCGCCTGAGGGCCTCGTGCAGGAGTCCGCGGAACGCCGTGATGCCGGGGTCGGTGTCTGATCGGGAGTGCCAGAACACGCGAACGTCGTAGGCCGGGAGTTGCAGCGGAATCTCGAACAGCGTGATCGCCGAGGTGCGGGCATGGTGCTCGGCCAAGCGGCGGGGAGCGACGGCGATGCAGTGGCCGTTCTCGACGACAGGGAACAGAGAACTGTAGTGCGGCACGATGAGTCGGATCCGCCGGGTCAGGCCGATACGCGCCAGGGCGTCGTCGACTTCGCGACCGCGTCCTGCGCTGATCCGGACGTGCGCGTGCGGTAGGTCGACGAATCGTTCGAGCGACATTGCGGTGCCGGCGTCGGGGTGCTGCTCGGCGATGATGCCGACCATGTCGTCGATGAATGCCGGTTCGCAGTGCCAGGCCGCCGGTGTGGTCGAGGGAATGCCGAGGTAGACATCGATCTCGCCGCTCGCCAGGGCGTCAGCAACGCTGATCCGGTCCAGTGCCTGCACTCGCACGCGTGACCTGGGAGCGCGCTCCTGGAGAAGACGGTCCAGCCCGGGCAGCAGCAGGGGGCCGTAGAGATCAGCGAAGGCGATCACCCACTCGCGGGTCGTGGTGGCCAGATCGAACGCGTCGAGACCGGCCACGATCCCCTGGACGAGGCGCAGGGCCTCGTCCAGGCGGGGCTGCACGGCCAGCGCGGCGGGAGTGGGGGTCAGGCCGCGGCCGGTGCGCACCACCAGAGGGTCGCCCAGCAGAATCCGCAAGCGCGCCAACGCATTCGACACCGCGGGCTGGGTCAGATGCAGACGTGCCGCGGCCCGGGTGGCGCTGCGCTCTTCGATGACCGCGTGCAGAACGACGAGCAGGTTCAGGTCGACACCGGCGAGATTCACCTGATGAATGTTGCACATCACGACTCATGATTGGCGCTGATGACTCGTCGTTCGTAGCGTCGATATCGAGACGACGAAAGGAGCGACGATGCGAGTACTGGTCACCGGAGCGAGCGGTGGGGTCGGTTCCACGCTGATCGGCCGCCTGAGTGACACCGGTGTGGAGGTGCGTGCGACAAGTCGGCGACCGGACCCGCAGCGCTGGCCAGGGGTGGACAACGTCGCGAGCGATCTCGGTGAGCCGCGCACGCTGCGCCCCGCACTCGAGGGCGTCGATGCCGTGTTCCTCGTCAGTTTCGCCCCACCGCAGGTGCTGGGCGAACTGGCCGAGGAGATGGCGGCGGCAGGAGTCGCAAAAGTCGTCGTGCTGTCCACGATCGACACCACGCGCACCGAGCCGTTCGTCGAGTACAACAAGCAGCGCCACCTCGCCGTCGAGAACGCGGTGATCGACGGTGGCTTCACCACGGTGTGCCTACGCCCCGGTGCCTTCGCCCGCAACGCGATCCGCTTCTGGGCGCGGCAGATTCGCGAGCACCGGAGTGTCGGGCTGCCTTTCCCGGAATCGCAGCAGGCGCCGATAGCCGATGACGACATCGCTGCGGTCGCCGTCGAAGCCCTCACCACGTCTGCGCTCGACGGGCAGAAGATCGTCCTCACCGGGCCTGAGTCGTTGACGATGCGTGAGCAAGTCGGCCTCGTCGGCCGCGCGATCAACGCATCGATCGACATCACCCTGCTCTCGGATGCGCACGCCCGTGCCCTCTACGGCCAGGTGCTGCCGCCGCAGTACCTCGACCTGCTGATGGCCCAGTGGGCTTTCGAGGTCACCGAACCCGCCGACGTGACGCAGGCGGTTCAAGTGGTCACCGGCCGCCCCGCCACCGCCTTCGGCGACTGGGCCGTCAGCCATCGGGATGCCTTCCTGCCCTGAGGGTCAGCGCTTACAGGCCGGGGACGGGAACCGGGGACTGACCCGTGCACCACCGAGCCAGTCCGTGAGCTCCGCGGCCCGGTCTGCGAGGGCGGAGGCCGCTCGGCGTCCGACGTTCTCCAGCAAGACCAGCTCGACACGACCGGCATCGTCGGAACGCCACGCGCCGACCACCCGGCCGTCGACCCACGCGGTCGGCCCGGCGTTGCCGTTGCGGTCGAACACCTCGGCCCGGTGCGGGCCGAGGTACCAGTCTCTGTCGAACCACCCCATCGTCGTCGGGTCCAGCGATGGCAGCAGGGCGCACCACGGCTCGGGATCCGGCTCGTCGGCGGAATCGTCACCGTCGCCAGGTGTCACATACCCGGTGCCACCGTCCAGTCGCACTTCCTCGGCACCGATGGCGGACAACGCTTTTCGGGCCCACGTCAACGTCGTGCCAAACCACCACTTGATGTCGGTGAGCGTCGCGGGTCCGAAGGTCGCCAGCCAGCGGCGCACCAACTCGGCGCTTGCGGCGTCGGCCTCTGCGGCAGTGGCGAGACCAGGCAGCCATGCCTCGGTGAGCGTCCAGCGTGGCCGCGACGTCAGCCAGCCGCCGTCGTTGACGCCGCGCACGATGTGACCGCGAGCCGACAGCACCGTCAACACCCGCGGCGCCAGGTGGCCCTCGCCGCCATATGCCTTGTCGGGCGCGGGGTTGTAGGTCCCGGTGAGCTCGGCCAACGCCTCACGCAACTCGCGTGCGCTGCAGGGGCCTTCGTCGCGTAGATGCCGCAGCACTGCGGCGCCGGCAGCATCCAACCAGGCCGCGCCGTCAGCGGCCACGCCGGCGCGCTCCACGTCGGCGGCCAGCCGCCGCGCCTCGTTGGCGGCAACCCGGTCACTGGCGGCCGCCTGTACCGCGGGCAGGTCCGCCGGCCGCACCACCCACAGCGTCCGGCGCATTGCGAGATGTTTGACCACCGAGCGATCCCGGTACAGCGCGGCATCGACGTCATCACGGGCCACCCCCGGCAGCCGGGCCCACAGCGAGAGATACGGCGTCGCGGGGTCGGTGGCGTGCAGGGCGACAAGACGTTCGGTGACGTCGGCTACCGACGCCGACAGCGCCGCAGTCGGGCTCAGCTGGTGTCGTCGCGCCAGGCGGGCCCGGCGCTGTTCGACGGTGATGGTACGCACGCTTGCAGACGGTAGAGCTCCTGGCCGCCGACGCCGACTACCGAGAGTCCGTGTCGGCCTCATCGCCGCGCATGGACTTCCGGATCTCTGCCAGCCGCTCTGCCGCGGCACGCTGGCGCGCGTCGTACTGCTCGGCCACGGTCCGGCCCTCCGGGGTCTCGGCGGCCAGCTCGGCCGAACCCAGCGAGGTCGCGTACCGGTTCTCGATCTTCTCCCGTACCGCGTCGTACGTCGGTACCCCGTCGTCGGTGTAACCGCTGTCGGCGGGTACGGAGGGGGTGGACGGGTCCTCGGGCATGCTCCCCACGCTACCGACACACGTCAGCGGGCGGCCGTCTTCTCCACCATCGCCGCCGATGGGGGCGGCGCCGGCGGGCCACCCGGCAGCGCCACCGGCGGCACCCCCGGGGTGCCGATCGCGCCGGCCATCCACGGCAGCGCGGTCGCGAACGCGGTGGAGGCGAACGGCCAGTCGTGGTTACCGGGCTGGTTGACCACCGCGCAGTCGATACCCGACGTGCTAGCCAGCGAGCACAGCGTCGACGCGGCGATCGCCTGGTCGTTCGGCTTACCGGTTCCCGACCCGGGCACCGGCCCGTTCACGTCGAACCAGCCCTGCACACCGCGATACGGGCCGTGTCGGGTGATCACCGTGCTCGGATCGAACGACGCGTAGGCGGCGCTGTTGCCGCCGAACAGTCGGGCGACGGTCTGGGCCTGGTTGCCGGAGTTCGGGGCGAGGTCACCGGCGATGTCCTCGAACGCGCTGAACATGTCCGGATGCATGACCGCCAGATCCACCGCGCACGTGCCACCCATCGACCAGCCGACCACACCCCAGTTCGCCGCGGCGGCGCTGACCCCGAAGTTCGCCCTCATGTAGGGCACGACATCACGGGTCAGGTGGTCGGCCGACTGGCCGCGCGAGCCGTTGACGCATTCGGTGTCGTTGTTGAACGCGCCACCCGGGTCGACGAACACGACCACGGGAGCGACGCCGTGGTGTGCGGCCGCGAAGTCATCGAGGATCTTGATCGCGTTACCGGCGCGCATCCAGTCGGCGGGGGTGTTGAACTCCCCGCCGATCATCATTACCGTCGGCAGCGCAGGCGCCGGATCCGTGGCGTACCAGGCGGGCGGCAGGTACACGAACTCGCCGCGGTGCTTGAAACCCGATGCGGTGTCGGGGATGTCGACGGGTACGACGCTGCCCTTGATCGGGATCGTGTGGGTGCGTTGCATGGCCTTGACCGTCACCTGATCGGTCTGGTCCGGCAGCGGGCCCGCGGTGAGCTGGCTCCAGGCGGTCTGCACGGTGGGGAAGTAACCCGTCCACACGTTCAGCGCCAGCCCCGCGCACAGGGCGCACAGCGGAACCGCTGCCAGGGCCACGGCTCGCCGCCACCACTGCGCATCACGCCACCCCGAGACCAGCACGCCGACCGCGATACCGGACAACGCGATCCACACCCACAACGTCTGAGGCGCCGGGTTGGAGTCGTCGGCCACCCCCGCGGTCTCGGTGTACCAGTAGGCGCCGACGGTCAGCATCACCCCGATCACCGCCGACCACGGCAGCCACACGAGCCGCCAGCGGCGGGTGCGCCAGCCGATGGCGGTCACCAGGGCAACGAACGCCAGAACCTGCACGACCACGGGCAGCCACCCGTGCATCAGGGACAGATGGTGGCGAGTGGATTCCCAAAAGGTCTGGGAGAAGGGACCGGACGTCGTCACGGCTCCACCTTGACGCCCGAAGCTTGGAGCACGCTGTGACGTCGCTGCTAACGAGGTTTGGCCAGCGGGAACGGCAATGTCTCGCGGATGCTGCGGCCGGTGATCATCATCACGACCCGGTCCACGCCCATTCCCAGCCCGCCGGTGGGGGGCATCGCGTACTCCATGGCCTGCAGGAAATCCTCGTCGAGCTCCATCGCCTCGGGGTCTCCGCCGGCGGCCAGCAGTGACTGCTCCTGCAGGCGGCGGCGCTGCTCCACGGGATCGGTGAGTTCGCTGTAGGCGGTGCCCAGTTCGACACCCCAGGCCACCAGATCCCACCTCTCGGCGACCCCGGCGATGCTGCGGTGGGGACGGGTCAGCGGGGACACCGAGGTGGGAAAATCGGTGTAGAACGTCGGCGCCTCGGTGCGGTCCTCGACGAGGTGCTCGTACATCTCCAGAACGACGGCGCCGGTGTCCCAGTGCGTCAGGTACGGGATCGTCGCCTTGTCGCACAGGCGGCGCAGTGTGGGCAGATCCGTGTCGGGCCCGATGTGTTCACCCAGCGCCTCGGACACCGCGTCGTGCACGGTGGTCACCCGCCACGGTCCGGAGATGTCGACCGGTTCGAGGGTGCCGTCCTCCCGCGGGCGGAGGAACACCTGCTCGCCGTTGGCGGCCTGGGCGGCGTTCTGGATCAGTTCGCGGGCACCGTCGATCCACACCCGGTAGTCGGCGTGCGCCTGATAGGCCTCCAACAGCGTGAACTCGGGGTTGTGGCTGAAGTCGACGCCCTCGTTGCGGAACGCGCGACCGAGTTCGAAGACCCGCTCGACGCCGCCGACGCAGAGCCGTTTGAGGTAGAGCTCCGGTGCGATCCGCAGGTACAGGTCGAGGTCGTAGGCGTTGATGTGGGTGAGGAACGGCCGCGCGTTGGCGCCGCCGTGGATCTGCTGCAGGATGGGCGTCTCGACTTCGAGAAAACCCTTGCCCACCAGCGTTTCCCGGATCGAGTGCAGCACCGCGCTGCGGGCCCGGATCAGCTCGCGGGCCTCGGTGTTGACCGCGAGGTCGACGTAGCGGGCACGCACCCTGGCTTCCTGGTCGGTCATGCCTTTCCACTTGTCCGGCAGGGGACGCAGGCATTTGCCGATCAACCGCCAGGAGCGCACCAGCAGCGACCAGGTGCCGTTGCGGCTGCGCCCCATCGCGCCGGCCACCTCGATCAGATCGCCGAGGTCGATGGTCCGGGTGACGTCGGCGGTGCAGCCCGACTCGAGAAGCGAATTGTCCAGCAGCAGTTGCACATCGCCGGACCAGTCCCGCAGCTCGACGAACAGCACGCCGCCGTAGTCGCGCAGTCGCAGCACCCGTCCGGCGACGGTCACCGCTGCGCCCTCGGGGCTTTCGAGCGCTTGGGCCACGGTGTGGCTGGGCGGACTGCCGACGGGATAGGCATCGACGCCGTCGTCCTGCAACGCCTTCAGCTTGGCCATGCGCACCCGCACCTGCTCGGGCAATCGCGGCGCGGGGCTGTCTGGGGGGGCCTCTGCACCCAAGCCGCCCGGGTCGGGTGCGCTACCGTCGCTGTGCAACGTGCCGGTCGCGATCAGCGAGCCGGGTACGGCGATGTGGTGTCCCGTGTGAGGCTGTTCGTGGCGGCGCGAGAACGGAAGCACGAGAAAGCCTTCGGCGATGACGGAGGCGACCCCGACCCGCGGCACCAGGCGCGCCTCCTCGTAGCACGCGTAGCGCGGCACCCACTCCGGCTGGTACTTCATGTTGGACCGGTACAGCGTCTCCAGCTGCCACCACCGGGAGAAGAACACCAGCAGGGCCCGCCACATGCGGGCCACGGGTCCGGCGCCGAGTTGGGCGCCCTGCTCGAACGCCGACCGGAACATCGCGAAGTTCAGCGACACCCGCGTCACGCCGATCTCCCCGGCCTGCAGGCACAGCTCGCTGACCATCAATTCGATGGTGCCGTTGGGCGATCCGGGGGAGCGGCGCATCAGATCGAGGGACACCCCGTTGGTGCCCCACGGCACCAGCGAGAGCATCGCGACCACTTCGGCGTCCTCGCTGCCACCAGCGGCCGACTCCTGGATCGCCTCGACGAGAAGGCAATCGCCGTCCGCGGGATCTCCGAGTCGGCCCAGGGCCATCGAGAAGCCGCGTTCGTCCTCGGTGTCGCGCCAGGTGTCGGCCCGGGCGATCACCGCGGCCATCTCGTCGGCCGACAGATCCCGATGGCGACGCATCCGCACGGTGACACCGGCGCGGCGGGCGCGGGTGACCGCCTGCCGCACCGCACGCATGTCCGGTCCGGACAGCCGGAACTCGTCGGGATGCAGGATCGCCTCGTCGCCGAGCTGAAGGGCACTGAGCCCGGCCTCGCGGAAGGCCTGCGCCCCTGTCGAACTGGCGCCCATCACACCCGGGGCCCACCCGTAGGTCTCGCACAGCTGCAGCCAGGCGGCGATCGCGGCAGGCCACGCGCGAGGATCACCCACGGGGTCGCCGCTGGCCAGGCACACCCCGACCTCGACGCGATAGGTGATGGCGGCGCGGCCGTTGGGGGCGAAGACGACGGCCTTGTCACGTCGGGTGGCGAAGTAGCCCAGCGAATCGTTCTTGCCGAACAGTTCCAGCAGCCCGCGGATCGCGGATTCGTCCTCGCCCGTGAGCGCGTTGTCCGCGCGCTGCGACTGAAACAGCACGATCGCGGCGACCATCAGCGCCAGCGCGCCGAACAGACCGAGCAGCGCGTTGACGAACACATGCGGGTGGCCTGCGAAGGTGTCGGCGTCCGCGCCGGCGAACGCGCCCACCCGGTTGAGCGCGTACCAGAAGCGATCCGAGCGGGCCAGGCTGCCGGGGAACACCTCCAGCAGCGCCCAGCCGACCAGCGTGCCCACCGTCATACCGGCGAGCAGTGTCAGCGCCGCTTTGAGGAGAGCGCCCCTGCGCACCCGCGCCCAGAACTGATGGCGTGCCAGCACCAGGCACACGATGGCGGCGAGGTGGAATGCCAGGCCCGCCATCTCGCCGGCTTCCTGGAACCATCGCTCACCCCGATCGGCGGCGCCGGCAACGTTCCAGCCCACCGAGGCCACCATGTAGCCGAGCAGGATCCACCACGCGAGGCGTTTGCGGGCGGCCAGCGCGGCGGCCAGCAGCGCCAGCACGAAGGCCCACGCGAAGCTGGTGTCCGGGAAGTTGAAGATGTAGTCGTCGACGAATTCGCGGGGCACCTTGATCACCGCGCGGATCAACGGCGAGATGCTCGCCAGCAGCGACAGCGTCGCGATGACGCCGACGATCCAGCCGGCTGCAGCAGGGACCCAGCCGAAACTGGTGGCAGGACGTGTCCTCGCAACGCCAGTGGTGGTCATAGGCCGCGAGGATAGGCCCTCACGCTGCGTCGCGGCTGCATGTCGGCCGCGCGCCGACTCACCAGACCGGGCCGGTGTACTTCTCGCCGGGACCTTTGCCGGGTTCATCGGGAGCCGCGCTGCCCTCGCGGAACGCCAGCTGCAGACTCTTGAGGCCGTCTCGGACCGGCCCGGCGTGCGGACCGAGGTATTCCGCCGACGCCGTCACCAACCCGGCCAGTGCGGTGATCAGGCGACGCGCTTCGTCGAGGTCGCGGTGGGGGCTGTCGTCCGGATCGTCGGCCGAGAGGCCCAGCTTCTCGGCGGCCGCGCTCATCAGCATCACCGCGGCACGGGTGATCACCTCGACCGCGGGTACGTCGGCCAGCTCGCGCGCGGGCGGTCCGGCGTCCGGTTCGGGATGTTCAGAGCTCTCGGTCATGCCTGCTAGACTGGCATGCGCGACCGTCCCGGCTGACGCCAGGGACAGCAAGTGGAGTCCCACTCCCACCGCCTACCGATGATCCATCCAAGGTAGCGCGGTCCGGTCCGGACATCGGTGACGTCGTCATCGGTATCTGGCCTGGTCGGCTTTGGGCCCTGCGATGAGCAGGGCTTGTTCGTTCCTATGGGGACGTCTGCCGCCGGGGCGGGGATTCTGCGCGTGACCAACAGGATCTACCCCGGGAGGCCCCATCAGCACTGAGACCCGCGTCAACGAGCGCATCCGCGTACCTGAAGTCCGTCTGATCGGACCGGGCGGTGAACAGGTAGGCATCGTGCGCATCGAAGATGCACTCCGCGTCGCCGCCGACGCCGATCTCGACCTCGTGGAAGTAGCGCCGGACGCCAAGCCGCCCGTGTGCAAGATCATGGACTACGGCAAGTTCAAGTACGAGACGGCGCAGAAGGCTCGCGAGTCTCGCAAGAACCAGCAGCAGACCGTCGTCAAAGAGCAGAAACTCCGTCCCAAGATCGATCCGCACGATTACGAGACCAAGAAGGGTCACGTCATCCGCTTCCTGGAAGCCGGATCGAAGGTCAAGGTGACGATCATGTTCCGCGGCCGTGAGCAATCCCGGCCCGAACTGGGTTTCCGCCTCCTGCAGCGCCTGGGCGCCGATGTCGCCGATTACGGCTTCGTCGAGACGTCGGCCAAGCAGGACGGCCGCAACATGACGATGGTGCTGGCCCCGCACCGCGGTGCGAAGACTCGTGCCAAGGCGGCCCACGATGCGGACGCACCGGCAGCCCAGCGCGCCAGCGCACAGGCGCCCGAAGCCCCAACCGACACACCACAGAACTGAGGAAACATGCCCAAGGCGAAGACCCACAGCGGCGCTTCGAAGCGGTTCCGTAAGACCGGGACCGGCAAGATCGTCCGCCAGAAGGCCGGCCGTCGCCACCTGCTCGAGCACAAGGCGAGCAAGCGCACCCGCAGGCTCGACGGCCGCACCGCCGTGGCTGCCAACGACACCAAGCGTGTCGCGAAGATGCTCAACGGCTGACTCTTTCGGGCGCTCGCGCCCTCTCCCTTAACCAACCCAGATAGGAAACACCCATGGCACGCGTGAAGCGCGCAGTCAACGCGCAGAAGAAGCGGCGCACAGTCCTTAAGGCCTCGAAGGGCTACCGCGGTCAGCGGTCACGCCTGTACCGCAAGGCCAAAGAGCAGCAGCTGCACTCGTTGACCTATGCCTACCGTGACCGGCGTGCTCGTAAGGGCGAATTCCGCAAGCTGTGGATCTCGCGCATCAACGCCGCCGCACGGGCGAACGACATCACCTACAACCGTCTGATCCAGGGCCTCAAGGCCGCTGGCATCGAGGTGGACCGCAAGAACCTCGCCGAGATCGCCGTCAGCGATCCGGCTGCGTTCACCGCGCTGGCCGAGGCGGCCAAGGCGGCGCTGCCCGAGGATGTCAATGCACCGTCGGGTGAGGCTGCCTGACTCTGTCAGAGCTCACGGAGCGATCTGCCCGGGTGGTGGCGGCAGCCAAGCTGCACCGCCACACCGGGCGCCGCCGCGCCGCACGCTTTCTCGCCGAGGGACCCAACCTCGTGGAGGCCGCGTTGCGGCGCGGACTCGTTTCCGAGCTGTTCGCGACTGAAGCCGCCGCGCAGCGATTCGCCTATCTGCTGACCGGGACGACCGTCCAACTGGTCACCGAAAAGGCCGCGAAAGCGTTGTCCGACACCGTGACTCCGGTGGGGCTCGTCGCAGTGTGCGAGCAGCCGACCCTCGACCTGGACGGCGTGCTCGCCGCGCAGCCGACGATGCTGGCCGTCCCGGTCGGCATTTCCGAGCCCGGCAACGCCGGCACCCTGATCCGGGTGGCCGACGCGATGGGCGCCGATGCCGTGGTGCTCGCCGGTGAGAGCGTCGACCCCTACAACGGCAAATGCCTGCGTGCTTCGGCGGGCAGCATCTTCTCGGTTCCGGTGTTGAGCGAACCCGATGTGCTGCAGCTGGTTTCACGACTGAAGGCCGCGGGCCTGCAGATTTTGGCCACGGTCCTCGATGGGGATGCGAGCGTCGACGACGTCGACGCGGCGCCGACGGCGTGGCTGTTCGGCGCGGAGGCGCACGGCCTCGCCGAGGAGGTGGCCGCGCTGGCGACCGCGCGGGTGCGCATTCCGATGCCAGGGCAGGCCGAGAGCCTCAATGTCGCCTCGGCAGCGGCGATCTGCCTCTACGCGTCAGCCCGCAGCCGCCGCATCGAACAGCGCTGACCGCTATTCGGCCCTGAGCATCCGCTCTGACACCGCGAGCAAGAGCTTGCGCGGTGCCACGCGGTACCCCATCGCAAGAATCGCGTTGCGCACTCCGGACACCACGGTGGGCGACGACTTGTCTAGTGCTGCGAGCGCGGTGTCGACGACCTCGGTGGCGCTCTGGCGCCCGTCGGTCATGAACTTCTCGCCGGTGCGGTCGAAGAACTCGGTCTGTGTCGCTCCGGGGCACAGCGCGAGGATCCGCACCCCGGTCTTGCGATTCTCGTGCCACAACGCCTCGGTGAAGGACAGCACGAACGCCTTCGTCGCGCCGTAGACCGCCATACCGGGCGTGGGCTGGAACGCCGCGGTGGAGGCCACGTTGATCACCACGCCCTGGCGGCGTTCGATCATGGCGGGCAGAAAGCGTGCGGTCAGATCGACCAGGGTTGCGCAATTCAATTGCACTGCACCGGTATTGGCCTCGGGATCCTGGGTGTGAAACGCCCCGTGCAGCCCGATTCCGGCGTTGTTGACCAGGACGTCGACGTCGCGGTTCAGCTCACCGACGCGTGCCGCCAATTCGGCGCCGGAGCCCGGCCGGGCGAGGTCGGCGGTCACGATGTCGACGGTGATGCCGGGATGACGCGCCGTCAAGCGTTCCCGCAGCGCCTCGAGCCGGTCGGCGCGGCGGGCCACCAGGATGAGATCGGCGCCGCGCGCTGCGAGCGCCACGGCGAACTCCTCGCCGATACCACCGCTGGCGCCGGTGATCAACGCTGTGCTGTTGCCGAATTGCATCCGGGTGCTCCTTCGTGCTCGGAGCTCACATTCTGTCAGGCGGCCGTGTGTCAGGCCGCGGTGCGACCCCGCGGGCGTGCCGGCCGCAACGCCGCGAGCGCGAACGTGGTGTGCACCAGCGCGCCGGCGCGATCGAGGAGCGTCTTGCCGTGGGGTACGTAGTGCATGGGAAGGCCGCGGCGCTCCCGTGGCGGCCCCATGAACGCGGGCGCCTCGACGAGCGGCGAGTCGGGCGCGATCGTCCCGTCGGCCCGACGGTAGGCGGCCACCGCCCGGGGATGCAGCCGGATCTCGTCGGGCACCGCGACGAACGCCAACTCGACCAACTTGCCGAACAGCCGCAACAGCACCTCGTCGCCGGGCGTCCACCGCATCCCGGCCTTCTCTCGCACGGCGGGATCGAAGAGCCCGGCGGCGATCCAGCGCTGCGCGCCGACCATCGGCTTGAACATCTGGTCCCACAGCGGCGTCGGCATCAGCACGAAGCGCGGCTTGGGGATGCGGATCGAGAAGATGTCGCGGGTCGCCCGGTTGATCTCGAGGTCCTCACGGCACGTCCGATCCCAGTACTCGCAGAACTCCTCCCACGAGCCCGGCACCGGCCGCATGCTCATGCCGTACATCCGGTACCACTGGACGTGTTCGTCGAACAACTGCCGCTTCTCCGCGTCGGTGAGGCCGCCGCAGAAGTACTCGGCCGTCTTGATGATGAGCATGAAGAACGTGGCGTGCGCCCAGTAGAACGTGTCCGGATCGAGCGCGTGGTAGCGGCGGCCAGACGCGTCGACGCCCTTGATCGTGGCGTGGTAGCCCTTGATCTGCGCGCCGGTCTGGGCGGCTCGCTCACCGTCGTAGACCACGCCCATGATCGGGTACACGGAGCGGGCGACCCGCTGCAGCGGTTCCTGCAGCAGGATCGAATGGTCTTCCACACCCGCGCCGAGTGCGGGGTACATGTTCTGGATCGCGGCGATCCACACGCCGAGCATGCCGGTGCGGACATCGCCGAAGTACTTCCACGTCAGCGAGTCCGGACCCAGCGGGTCCGATGCCGAGGTGCGCTGCGCCATCGCCGGTGATCGCATCACCTCACGCTAACGACTGACAACGACCGTTGTCTATGGCTCGGTGCCCGCTGTTACTCCACCGCCATCGGGCGGTCGCGCGCGCGTGACCTGGTCGTTCAGAGCCTCTCGATACCGGTGAACCACTCCGATTACGCTGACCGCTGTGGAGGACAGTGACTCGTCGAGGCCACGGGGATGGCTGCACACGGTCAACCACCACGCCGGCGCCGTCGCGTTCCTGCGGCGAGCCCGCCGCGCGCTGCCGGGCGATCCCGAATTCGGCGACCCGCTCTCGACGGCAGGGGAGGGCGGGCCCCGCGCGGCCGCCCGCGCGGCTGACCGGCTGCTGCAGCGCGAGGCGCTGACCCGCGAAGTGAGTCTCGGCGCTCTGCAGGTGTGGCAGGCCCTCACCGAGCGGGTGTCGGGCCGGCCCGCCAACGACGAGGTGACGCTCGTGTTCACCGACCTCGTCGGTTTCTCCGCGTGGTCGCTGCGCGCCGGAGACGATGCGACGCTGCGGTTGCTGCGCCGGGTGGCGCAGGTGGTGGAACCGCCGCTGCTGGAGGCGCGGGGACACATCGTCAAACGCATGGGTGACGGTCTGATGGCGGTGTTCGCCGATCCGCAGACCGCACTCGGTGCCGTGCTGGCCGCCCGGGAGGCGATCAGGACCGTCGAGCTCGACGGGTACACCCCGCGCATGCGGGTGGGGGTGCACACCGGCCGTCCCCAGCGGATCGGCGCGGACTGGTTGGGCATCGACGTCAACCTGGCTGCGCGGGTGATGGAACGCGCGACGCGCGGTGAGCTCGTGGTCTCGGCCGCGACACTGGAGCGCATCCCGGAGGAGGAGCTCGACCGTCTCGGTGTCACCGTCAAACGGCTACGGAAACCCGTGTTCGCGGGCAAGCAGGACGGCGTACCCGACGACTTCGTGATGTACCGGGTCAGAACTCGCAGGCAGTTCGCAGGTGACGAGGACGAGAACGGCGCAGCCCCCGGCGCATAGTGGATGTGGTGCAGTCCGGATTGCTCGTCGGCCTCCGCCGCGCGCGGTTCACGCTGAGCTATGCCGTCCTGGTCTCGGCGGTCACCGCGGCCATGCTGCGCATGGATCCGGCGATGCACGACGCGCTGATCCGGCACGCCAGCACGAACCTGCACAACCTGAGCCGGGGCCGATTCGGCACGCTGATCAGCAGCGCCTTCGTCGTCGACGCCGGCCCGATCTACCTGTGGCTGCCCGGCCTGGTCTGCCTGCTCCTGGTGGCCGAGCTGACCCTCGGCGGCAGCCGGACCGCGCTGATGTTCGCGACCGGCCACATCGGGGCGACGCTGCTGGTGGCCGTGGGACTGGTCGCCGCCGTCAAACTCGAATGGCTGTCGGCGTCGATCGCGCGAGCGTCCGATGTCGGCATGAGCTACGGCGCGATGGCGGTGGTCGGGGTGTTGACCGCGGCGCTACCCGCACGATGGCGCGCGGCGTGGATCGGGTTCTGGAGTGCGGCCGCGGTGGTCGTGGTGACCGGTGGCGGCGGGTTCACCGACGTCGGGCACGTGGTGGCGCTGGGTCTGGGCATGGTCGTCTCGACGCGGTTCCGCGCACCTGCGCGCTGGACGGCGCCCACGGCAGCGCTGCTGTGCGTGGGGTCGGCGTTCGCGTTCCTGATGCTCGCCGACGGTGTGGTGGGCGTCATCGAGGGCGGCGCGTGGGGCACCGCGGGGGCACTCGCCGCCGCCGGCGTCGAACGTCTGCGGCACGGTTCTCACACGAACGCGTCAGCGGACGCTCACACAAACGCGTCGGCCGACGCGGAAATCCAGTCCGAACGCCAGGACTGCGGCGGATCCCCGAGCAGCTCCCCGGGTGCCAGCCACTCGTAGATCTCGGCGTAGGTGTTGGTGCGCTGCCCTTCGATGCGGCGGTTCAGCATGGCCGGAGACAGCTCGTCGAAGCCCTCGAGTCCCATGGAGGCCACGATCTGTGCGGCGCTGGCGACGGTGGCGCGCTGGAAGTTGACCACCCGGGCGGCCTTGTCGGCGACGTCGAGGGCACGGCCACGGGCCGGATCCTGGGTCGCCACACCCGTCGGGCAGCGATTGGTGTGGCACTTGAGCGCCTGGATGCAGCCGACCGCGAACATCATCGCGCGCGCGGCCATCGTGAAATCTGCACCCTGGCAGACCCGGCTGACGATGTCGACCCCGCTCGCCACCTTGCCCGAGGCACCGACAGCGACCCGATCCCGCAGCCCGGTGCCGACGAGGCAGTTGTGCACCAGCATCAGTCCCTCGGTCAACGGCATCCCGACGTGATCCTCGAATTCCTGTGGGGCGGCACCGGTTCCGCCTTCGGCGCCGTCGACGATCACGAAATCGGGCGTGATCCCGGTGGCCAGGAATCCCTTGCACAGCGACAGGAACTCGGTGCGCGCGCCGACGCACAGTTTGAAACCGACGGGCTTACCGCCGGAGGCGCGCCGCAGCGCCGCGATGAAGTGCGCGAACTCCACCGGGGTACCGAATGCGGTGTGCGCAGGAGGGGACACGACGGTGCGGCCCACCGGGACTCCGCGGGTCTCGGCGATCTCGGCGCTGACCTTCGCGCCCGGCAGCACGCCACCGAGTCCGGGCTTGGCGCCCTGGGACAGCTTGATCGAGATGGCTTTCACCGCGGGAAGCGCGGCCTTCTCCGCGAACTGGGCGGCATCGAAGCGCCCGTCGGCATCCCGGCACCCGAAGTATCCCGACCCGATCTCCCAGATCAGATCGCCGCCGCCGGCGAGGTGGTAGGGGCTGATCCCACCCTCGCCGGTGTCGTGGGCGAAGCCGCCGCGCGCCGCGCCCGTGTTCAGTGCCCTGATCGCGTTGGCCGACAGAGCGCCGAAACTCATCGCGGAGACGTTGAGGAGCGCGATGTCGTAGGGCTGCGTGCAGTCCGGGCCGCCGAGACGGACCCGCGGATCGAGATCGTCGGCGAATCGTGCACGCAGTGAATGGCGCAGGAACTCGTAGCCGAGCGCGGTGACGTCGCGCTCGGTGCCGAACGGTTCGTCACTCTTGGTGCCCTTGGCACGTTCGTACACCAGATCGCGCGTCTCCCGGTCGAAGGGTGTTGCCTCGATGTTCGACTCGATGAAGTACTGCCGGACCTCCGGGCGGATCATCTCCATCAGGAACCGCACGTGGCCGATGATCGGGTACAGGCGAAGGATCGTGTGCCGGCGCTGGATCAGGTCCCACGAACCGAGCAGGGCGAGCCCCAGCAGCACCGCCGCCGCGACGCCCCACTCTGCGTGCGCGAACGCGGTCAGCGCCACCGCGCCCACCGCGAGCAGCCAGATTCCTGCGATCACCAGCGGCCGGATCACCACGGCGTGAGGGTAACGCGCCATCGCCTATGATCGCCGGGTGGCTGATCAGCCAGGGAACCTCACCGACGACGCGTTGACCGATGCGGTCAGCGCAGCCGCTCGCGCTTTCGCCGACGCGGCGACCCTCGACGACCTGGCTCGCGCGAAGACCGAACACCTCGGTGACCGGTCGCCGATCGCGCTGGCCCGCCAGGCTCTGGGCGCCCTACCCAAGACCGAGCGGGCCGACGCGGGCAAGCGGGTCAACGTCGCGCGGACCGCCGCGCAGAGTGCCTTCGACGAGCGGCTGGCTGCACTGCGCGCCGAACGCGACGCCGCAGTATTGGTCGCAGAACGCATCGATGTGACGCTGCCCTCGACGCGTCAGCCGCTCGGGGCCCGGCACCCCATCACGCTGCTGGCCGAGCACGTCGCCGACACCTTCGTCGCGATGGGGTGGGAGCTGGCCGAGGGCCCGGAAGTCGAGACCGAGCAGTTCAACTTCGACGCGTTGAACTTCCCGCCCGACCACCCCGCCCGCAGCGAACAGGACACCTTCCACGTGGCGCCCGACGGCTCGCGTCAGGTGCTGCGCACCCACACCTCCCCGGTGCAGATCCGTGCGCTGCTCGACCGTGAGCTGCCGGTCTACATCGTCTCGATCGGACGAACCTTCCGCACCGACGAACTCGACGCCACCCACACCCCGGTCTTCCACCAGGTGGAGGGACTGGCCGTCGACAAAGGACTGACCATGGCGAACCTCCGCGGCACGCTGGACGCGTTCGCGCGCGCGCAGTTCGGGCCGCAGGGCCGGACCCGGCTGCGGCCGCACTTCTTCCCGTTCACCGAACCGTCGGCCGAGGTCGACGTGTGGTTCCCCGACAAGAAGGGCGGACCCGGCTGGGTCGAATGGGGCGGCTGCGGCATGGTGAACCCGAATGTGTTGCGCGCGTGTGGGATAGACCCCGACGAGTACTCCGGCTTTGCATTCGGCATGGGTTTGGAGCGCACTCTGCAGTTCCGCAACGGCATCCCGGACATGCGCGACATGGTCGAAGGTGACGTGCGCTTCTCCCTGCCGTTCGGGGTGGGCGCCTGATGCGTCTTCCCTACAGCTGGCTGCGCGACGTCGTGGCAGCCGGGGCTCCCGGCTGGGACGTGACCCCCGAAGAGCTCGAGCAGACATTGATCCGGATCGGTCACGAGGTCGAGGAGATCATCCCGGTCGGACCCGTACGCGGTCCGCTGACCATCGGACGGGTCGAATCGATCGAGGAACTCACCGAGTTCAAGAAGCCCATCAGGGCGGTCAAGGTCGACGTCGGCTCGCAGAATGTGGACGGCGAGCCGCGCGACATCGTCTGCGGCGCAACCAACTTCGCAGTCGGCGACCTGGTCGTGGTGGCTCTGCCCGGCGCTGTGCTGCCTGGCGAGTTCACGATCGCCACCCGAAAGACCTACGGCCGCACCTCCGACGGCATGATCTGCTCGTCGGCCGAGCTCAACCTCGGCGCGGACCACTCCGGCATCATGGTCCTCCCGCCGGGCACCGCTGAGCCGGGCGACTCCGCCCACGAGGTGCTCGGGCTCGACAACGTGGTGTTCCACCTCGCGATCACCCCGGACCGCGGCTACTGCCTCTCGGTGCGTGGCATGGCCCGCGAGATCGCCAACGCCTACGACCTCGACTACGTCGATCCGGTGCTGGAGGTTCCCGGCCTCCCCAGCGAGGGTGATGCGCTGCCGGTAACGATCGATCCCGCCGCCGGTGTGCAGCGTTTCGCGCTGCGTCCGGTCACCGGTATCGACCCGGCCGCGGTCTCGCCATGGTGGCTGCGACGGCGCCTGCTGCTCAGCGGGATCCGCGCGATCTCACCGGCCGTCGACGTGACCAACTACGTCATGCTCGAACTCGGCCACCCGATGCACGCGCACGACCGCAGCCTGATCAACGGCGGCTTCCGGGTGCGATTCGCCGAGCCGGGGGAGACCGTCGTCACGCTCGACGACGTCGAGCGCCGGCTCGATCCGGCCGACGTCCTGATCGTCGACGACGCCGCGACTGCTGCTATCGGCGGCGTCATGGGCGCAGGCACCACCGAGGTCCGCGACAGCACCACCGACGTCCTGCTCGAGGCCGCGGTCTGGGATCCGGCCGCGGTGTCGCGCACCCAGCGCCGGCTCCGACTGCACAGCGAAGCGGGTCGCCGCTACGAACGCACCGTCGACCCGGCGATCTCGGTCGCCGCGCTCGACAGGGGAGCCGCGCTGCTCGCCGAGATCGCCGGCGGCACCGTGCAACCCACGCTCACCGACTGGCGGGGTGAGCCGCCCCGCGAGGACTGGTCGCCGGCGCCGGTGCGTATGCCCGTCGGCCTGCCCGACCGGATGGCCGGGGTCGAGTACGCCCCCGGAACCGCGCAGCGGCGGCTGACTCAGATCGGCGCCTCGGTCACCGTCGACGGTGACGAGCTCACCGCCGTACCGCCCAGCTGGCGTCCCGATCTGCGCGAGCCGGCGGACCTGGTCGAAGAGGTCATGCGGCTCGAAGGCCTCGACGTCGTCCCGTCGGTGCTGCCCGCCGCTCCCGCCGGCCGCGGTCTGACACCGGCGCAGAAGCGGCGCCGGGCGATCGGCACAGCCCTGGCGCTCGGCGGCTTCGTGGAGATCCTCCCGACGCCGTTCCTGCCCGCAGGGATCTTCGACCAGTGGGGGCTGCCGGCCGAAGACCCACGCCGGCACACCACCCGGGTGCTCAATCCGTTGGAGTCCGACCGCCCGGCGCTGGCCACCACGCTGCTACCCGGCCTGCTGGAAGCGTTGAGCCGCAACGTCTCCCGCGGCGCCACCGACGCGGCGCTGTTCGCGCTCGCGCAGGTCGTCGAATCCACCACCACGACACGCGCGGTGGACCGTATCCCCACCGACCGTCGCCCCACCGATGACGAGATCGCCACATTGGACGCGTCGCTGCCGCGCCAGCCGCAGCACGTCGGGGCGGTGCTGGCCGGGTTGCGCGAGCCCGCAGGCCCGTGGGGTCCCGGACGGCCGGTCGAGCCGTTCGACGCGTTCGAGGCGGTCCGGATCATCGGGCGGGCCGCCGGCGTGGAGTTCACGCTGCGCAGCGTCGAGTACCTGCCGTGGCATCCCGGCCGGTGCGCCGCGATCTGCCTGGGGGACACCGTCGTCGGCCACGCCGGTCAGCTACACCCCGCGGTCATCGAACGCTCGGGCCTGCCCAAGGGCACCTGCGCGCTGGAAGTGGACCTCAACGCGGTGCCGATCACCGAGCTGCTACCGGCTCCGCGCGTCTCGCCGTTCCCCGCGGTGTTCCAGGACGTCGCGCTCGTCGTCGACGAGGAGGTGCCGGCACAGCGGGTCGTCGACGCGGTGCGCGACGGCGCCGGCGAGCTGCTCGAAGACGTCCGGCTCTTCGATGTCTACGCCGGACCGCAGGTCGGCGAGGGGCGTAAGTCGCTGGCGCTGGCGCTGCGGTTCCGTGCCGATGACCGGACACTGACCGAGGACGAGGCGAGCGCGGCGCGCGACGCGGCCGTGGCCGCAGCGGCCAGCGCTGTGGGTGCCCAGCAGCGGCGCTGACCAGCCTCAATAATGAATTTGCATGTTCCTGCATAAGCATGCAAGGATCGTGACATGACGTCCGTCGCCGTGGCCGGAGCCAGTGGATATGCCGGGGGAGAAATCCTGCGGCTGTTGCTCGGGCACCCCGCATACGCGCAGGGCACGCTCACTCTGGGCGCCCTGACCGCGGCAGCGAGTGCCGGAACCACCCTCGCCGAACACCACCCGCATCTCTTGCCGCTCGCTGATCGGGTCCTCGAGCCCACCGACGTCGAGGTGCTGGCGGGCCATGACGTCGTGTTCCTGGGTTTGCCGCACGGCCACTCCGCCGCGTTGGCCGAGCAGCTCGGTCCCGACACCGTGATCATCGACTGCGGCGCGGACTTCCGGCTCACCGATGCCGCCGCGTGGGAGCGCTTCTACGGCTCGCAGTACGCGGGCAATTGGCCCTACGGACTGCCCGAGCTGCCCGGCGCCCGCGAGCGGTTGCGTGGCGCCACCCGGATCGCCGTGCCGGGCTGCTACCCGACCGCCGCCCTGCTGGCGTTGTGGCCGGCGGTGGCGGCCGGACTCGTCGAGCCGGCCGTGACCGTCGTCGCGGTCAGCGGCACCTCGGGTGCGGGCCGCGCCGCGAAAGTCGACCTGCTGGCCGCCGAGGTGATCGGCTCGGCGCGGGCGTACAACGTGGGCGGCAAGCATCGGCACACTCCTGAGATCGCCCAGGGCCTGACCGCGGTCGCCGGCGGTGCGGACGTCACCGTGTCGTTCACCCCGGTGCTGATCCCGACGGCCCGCGGCATCCTGGCCACCTGCACCGCCCGCACCCGGGCTTCGCTGTCCGATCTGCGTGCGGTCTACGAAAAAGCTTACGACGCCGAACCTTTCGTGTACCTGCTGCCTGAAGGTCGGTTGCCGCAGACCGGGGCCGTCGTTGGCGGCAATGCGGCCCAGCTCGGGATCGCCGTCGACACCGACGCGCAGACCTTCATCGCGATCGCCGCGATCGACAATCTGGTCAAGGGCACCGCCGGCGCGGCGGTGCAGTCGATGAACCTCGCGCTGGGCTGGACCGAGACCGATGGACTGACGACTGTGGGGGTGGCTCCGTGACCGATCTGGCTGACAGCGCCCGGCTGCTGCGCACGCAGGGGGTGACAGCGCCCGCCGGATTCCGGGCGACCGGAATCGCTGCCGGCATCAAGGCATCCGGCGCGCTCGACCTCGCCCTGGTGTTCAACGAGGGACCCGATCACGCCGCGGCCGGGGTGTTCACCCGCAACAAGATCAAGGCGGCGCCGGTGCTGTGGTCGACGCAGGTGCTCACCACCGGTCGGCTGCGCGCGGCGATCCTCAACTCCGGGGGCGCCAACGCCTGCACGGGCCCGGCCGGTTTCCAGGACGCGCATGCGACCGCGGAAGCCGTCGCCGCGGCACTGTCGGACTGGGGCACCGAGACAGGGGCGATCGAGGTCGCCGTGTGTTCGACCGGCCTGATCGGTGATCGCCTCCCGATGGACAAGGTGCGCGCCGGCGTCACCGAGATCGTGCACGAGATGGCCGGTGGCCTCACCGGTGGGGAAGAGGCCGCTCGGGCGATCATGACCACGGACACGGTGCCCAAACAGGTTGCGCTGCATCATCAGGATCGCTGGACCGTCGGTGGGATGGCCAAGGGTGCGGGGATGTTGGCGCCGTCGCTGGCCACCATGCTGTGCGTGCTGACCACCGACGCCGTCGCCGATGCCGCCGCGCTCGACCGTGCGTTGCGTCGCGCGACCGCGGCCACCTTCGATCGCCTCGACGTCGACGGCAGCTGCTCCACCAACGACACCGTGCTGCTGTTGTCGTCGGGGGCCAGTGAGGTCACGCCGAGTCAGGACGATCTCGATGCCGCGGTGCTCGCGGTCTGTGAGGACCTGTGCGCTCAACTGCAGGCCGACGCCGAAGGCGTGACCAAGCGAATTCTCATCACCGTCACCGGTGCCGAAACCGAGGACGACGCGGTGACCGCGGCGCGGGTGATCGCCCGCGACAGCCTGGTCAAGACCGCGCTCTTCGGCTCGGACGCCAACTGGGGCCGGGTGCTCGCCGCCGTGGGCATGGCGCCGGTTCCGCTGGATGCCGATCGCATCACCGTGTCGTTCAACGGCTTTCCGGTCTGTGTGGACAGCGTGGGGGCGCCGGGCGCGCGCGACGTCGATCTGACGGGTGAGGACATCGTGGTCACGGTGGATCTGGGGGTCGGCGCCGCCTCGGCCTCGATCCGCACCACCGACCTGTCGCACGCATACGTCGAAGAGAACTCGGCCTACAGCTCATGACCATCGCCACGTCGCAGAAGGCGCTGGTCCTCGCCGCCGCGCTGCCCTGGCTCAAGGCGTTGCACGGCAAGATCGTCGTGGTCAAGTACGGCGGCAACGCCATGACCGACGAGACGCTCAAGGTGGCCTTCGCCGAGGACATGGTGTTCCTGCGCAACTGCGGCGTCCACCCTGTCGTCGTCCATGGCGGGGGTCCGCAGATCAGCGCGATGCTCAAGAAACTCGGAATCGCCGGCGAATTCAAGGGCGGGTTCCGCGTCACCACACCCGAGGTGCTCGACGTCGCACGTATGGTGCTGTTCGGTCAGGTGGGCCGCGAACTGGTCAACCTGATCAACGCGCACGGTCCCTACGCGGTCGGGATCACCGGAGAGGACGCGCATCTGTTCACCGCGGTGCGTCGCGATGTGCTGGTCGACGGCGTGGCCACCGACATCGGACTGGTCGGCGATGTAGAGCGGGTCAGCACTGACGCGGTGCGGGATCTGATCGCGGCGGGCCGGATACCCGTGGTGTCCACCATCGCGCCGGATGTCGAGGGACGGGTCCACAACATCAACGCCGATACCGCGGCGGCAGCGCTGGCCGAGGCATTGGGGGCGGAGAAACTGCTGATGCTGACCGATGTCGAAGGCCTCTACACCAGCTGGCCCGACCGCGGCTCGCTCGTCAGCGAAATCGATTCCGCCGCTTTGACGCAACTGCTTCCCACGTTGGAGGAGGGCATGGTACCCAAGATCGAGGCCTGCCTGCGTGCCATCACCGGCGGCGTGCCCAGCGCACACGTCATCGACGGCCGCGTAGAGCACTGCGTGCTGGCCGAATTGTTCACCGACGAAGGCGCCGGCACGAAGGTGGTGCCGTGATGAGCCACACTCTGCTGGACCGCTGGTCCGCGGTCATGATGAACAACTACGGCACTCCGCCACTGGCCCTGGCCAGCGGGCAGGGTGCGGTGGTCACCGACGTCGACGGCAAGACCTATGTCGACCTGCTCGGCGGGATTGCGGTCAATGTGCTCGGCCACGGGCATCCCGCGGTGATCGAGGCGGTGCACCGGCAGATGAGCACGCTGGGACACACCTCGAACCTGTATGCCACCGAGCCGGGCATCGCGCTGGCCGAAGCCCTGGTCGATCACCTCGGAGCGCCCGCCCGGGTGTTCTTCGCCAACTCCGGTACCGAGGCCAACGAGGTCGCGTTCAAGATCACGCGGTTGACGGGGCGCACCAAACTCGTTGCCGCAGAAGGTGCTTTCCACGGCAGGACCATGGGGTCGCTGGCCCTGACCGGGCAGCCGGCCAAGCAGGCGCCGTTCGAGCCGCTGCCCGGCGACGTGACGCACGTGCCCTACGGGGACATCGAAGAACTTGCACGCGTTGTCAATTCGGAGACGGCCGCGGTCTTCCTCGAGCCGATCATGGGGGAGGGTGGTGTCGTCGTCCCGCCGGCGGGCTATCTCGTCGCCGCGCGGGAGATCACGGCACGCCACGGCGCCCTGCTCGTCCTCGACGAGGTGCAGACCGGCATCGGGCGGACCGGTGCCTTCTACGCCCATCAGCACGACGGCATCACCCCCGACATCGTCACCCTCGCCAAGGGCCTCGGCGGCGGGCTCCCCATCGGGGCGTGCCTGGCCATCGGACCGACCGCGGAGCTGCTGACGCCGGGCTTGCACGGCAGCACGTTCGGCGGGAACCCGGTGTGCACCGCGGCGGCACTGGCCGTGCTGAAGGTGCTCGCCGACGACGGCCTCATCGAGCACGCCGACGTGCTGGGCAAGACCGTGAGCCACGGCATCGAGGAGCTCGGCCATCCGCTGGTGGACCACGTCCGCGGTCGCGGGCTGCTGCGCGGCATCGTGCTGACCGCCGAGGTCGCCAAGCCCGTCGAGGCCGCCGCCCGCGACGCGGGCTTCCTCGTCAACGCCGCCGCACCCGGCATCATCAGGCTCGCCCCGCCCCTGGTCCTCTCCGAGGAGCAGGCGCAGTCCTTCGTCGCCGCTCTACCCGCCATCCTCGACACAGCGGGTGAGTCATGATCCGGCACTTCCTGCGCGACGACGACCTCACCCCGGACGAGCAGGCCGAGGTGCTCGCGCTGGCGGCCGACCTCAAGCGCGAGCCCTTCAGCCGCCGGCCCCTGGAGGGGCCGCGCGGCGTCGCGGTGATCTTCGAGAAGAACTCCACCCGAACGCGTTTCTCCTTCGAGATGGGCATCGCTCAGCTCGGCGGCCACGCCGTCGTCGTCGACGGGCGCAGCACGCAGCTGGGCCGCGAGGAGACGCTCGAGGACACTGGCGCGGTGCTCTCCCGCTACGTCGACGCGATCGTCTGGCGCACCTTCGCCCAGGAGCGACTGACGGCGATGGCGTCGGGCTCGAGCGTGCCCATCGTCAACGCGCTCTCCGACGAGTTCCACCCGTGCCAGGTGCTCGCCGATCTGCAGACCCTCGCGGAGTGGAAGGGCGGCTTGAAGGGGTTGCGACTGAGCTACTTCGGCGACGGGGCCAACAACATGGCGCACTCGCTGATGCTGGGCGGCGTCACCGCAGGCGTGGACGTCACGATCGCCGCACCGCACGGCTTCGCCCCGCATCCGATGTTCGTCGCGGCCGCCGAGGCACGGGCGCAGCAGACCGGTGCCACGGTGACGATGACCGACGACCCGCAGACTGCGGCTGCCGGTGCGGACGTGCTGGTCACCGACACCTGGATCTCCATGGGTCAGGAGAACGACGGACTCGATCGGGTCCGGCCGTTCCGCCCATTCCAGGTCAACGCCGATCTGCTCGCCCGCGCAGACTCCGAAGCGGTTGTGCTGCATTGCCTTCCGGCCCATCGCGGGCACGAGATCACCGACGACGTGATCGACGGTCCGCGCAGCGCCGTGTGGGACGAAGCCGAGAACCGGTTGCACGCCCAGAAGGCGCTGCTGGTGTGGCTGCTGGAGCATTCGTGACCGCCTCCACCCGCGCGGGCCGCCAGGCCCGCATCGTCGCGCTGCTGTCCGCTCAGCAGGTCCGCAGCCAGGGTGAGCTGGCGGCGCTGCTGGCCGCCGACGGCATCGACGTGACGCAGGCGACGCTGTCGCGCGATCTCGAAGAGCTCGGTGCGGTCAAGCTGCGCGGCGCCGACGGCGGTGGCGGGGTGTACATCGTGCCCGAGGACGGCAGCCCGGTGCGCGGCGTCACCGGCGGCACCGAACGGGTGTCGCGGCTGCTCGGTGACCTGCTGGTCGCCACCGACGCCAGCGCCAACCTCGCCGTCCTGCGCACACCCCCGGGTGCGGCGCACTACCTGGCCAGTGCGATCGACCGGGCCGCACTGCCCTACGTCGTCGGCACCATCGCCGGCGACGACACAATCTTCGTCATCGCGCGCGAGCCGATGACCGGTGCCGAACTCAGCGAGGCTCTGGAGAGCCTCGCCAAAGCCTGATACGAACAAGGGAGAAAGAGATATGTCCGAGCGCGTCATCCTGGCGTATTCCGGCGGTCTGGACACCTCGGTGGCCATCAGCTGGATCGGCAAGGAGACCGGCCGCGAAGTGGTCGCGGTGGCCATCGACCTCGGGCAGGGCGGCGAGGACATGGACGTCGTGCGTCAGCGCGCCCTGGACTGCGGTGCGGTCGAGGCCGTCGTGGTCGACGCCCGCGACGAGTTCGCCGAGCAGTACTGCCTGCCAGCGATCCAGTCCAACGCGCTCTACATGGATCGCTACCCGCTGGTGTCGGCGCTGAGCCGGCCGCTGATCGTCAAGCACCTCGTCGAGGCGGCCCGCGAACACGGCGGCGGCACCGTCGCCCACGGCTGCACCGGCAAGGGCAACGATCAGGTCCGCTTCGAGGTCGGCTTCGCCTCGCTGGCGCCCGACCTGCAGGTGCTGGCCCCGGTGCGCGACTACGCGTGGACCCGCGAGAAGGCGATCGCCTTCGCCGAGCAGAACGACATCCCGATCAACGTGACCAAGCGCTCGCCGTTCTCGATCGATCAGAACGTCTGGGGCCGCGCGGTGGAAACCGGCTTCCTGGAACACCTCTGGAATGCGCCGACCAAGGACGTCTACGACTACACCGAGGACCCGACGGTCAACTGGAGCAGTCCCGACGAAGTGATCGTCGGATTCGAGAAGGGCGTGCCGGTCAGCATCGACGGCCAGCCGGTGACGGTGCTGCAGGCCATCGAGCAGCTCAATGCCCGTGCCGGGGCGCAGGGTGTGGGCCGCCTGGACGTGGTCGAGGACCGCCTCGTCGGCATCAAGAGCCGCGAGATCTACGAGGCGCCCGGCGCGATGGTGCTCATCACCGCCCACACCGAACTCGAACACGTCACGCTGGAACGTGAATTGGGCCGGTTCAAGCGCGGCACCGACCGCAAGTGGGGCGAGCTGGTCTACGACGGCCTCTGGTACTCGCCGTTGAAGTCGTCGCTCGAGGCGTTCGTCGCGCACACCCAGCAGCACGTCACCGGTGAGATCCGGCTCGTGCTGCACGGCGGTCACATCGCGGTCAACGGCCGGCGCAGCGCCGAGTCTCTGTATGACTTCAACCTCGCCACCTACGACGAGGGCGACACCTTCGACCAGTCCTCGGCCAAGGGCTTCGTGCACGTGCACGGGCTGTCGTCGAGCCTGTCGGCGCGGCGGGACCTGGCCGGAAACCGATGAGCCGCTTGCGCGAAGAGCAACAGCTATGAGCACGAACGAGGGGTCGCTCTGGGGTGGCCGGTTCGCCGACGGGCCCTCGGATGCGCTTGCCGCACTGAGCAAGTCGACCCACTTCGACTGGGTGTTGGCGCCCTACGACGTCGTCGCGTCGAAGGCGCACGCGCGAGTGTTGCATCGCGCCGGGCTGCTGACCGACGACCAGCGCGACGGGCTGCTCGCCGGGCTGGACAGCCTGGGCGCCGACGTCGCCGACGGCAGCTTCGGCCCGCTCGCGACCGACGAGGACGTGCACGGGGCGCTGGAGCGGGGCCTGATCGACCGCGTGGGTGCCGATCTCGGCGGACGCTTGCGTGCCGGCCGATCGCGCAACGACCAGGTGGCCACGCTGTTCCGGCTGTGGCTGCGCGACGCGATCCGCCGGGTCGCCGACGGCGTGTTGGACGTCGTCGCCGCGCTGTCCACCCAGGCGGCCGCGCATCCCACCGCGATCATGCCCGGCAAGACACATCTGCAGTCCGCGCAGCCGATCCTGCTGGCACACCATCTGTTGGCGCACGCTCACCCGCTGCTACGCGACGTCGACCGTCTTCTCGACGCCGACAAACGGGCCTCGGTGTCACCGTACGGATCGGGTGCGCTGGCCGGGTCGTCCCTGGGGCTGGATCCGGATGCGATCGCCGAGGAGCTCGGTTTCTCCGCCGCCGCCGACAATTCCGTCGATGCCACGGCGGCGCGCGATTTCACCGCGGAGGCGGCGTTCGTCTTCGGCCTCATCGCGGTCGATCTGTCCCGGTTGGCCGAGGACATCATCCTGTGGAGCACCACCGAGTTCGGGTACGTGCGGTTGCACGACGCGTGGTCGACGGGCAGCTCGATCATGCCGCAGAAGAAGAACCCCGACATCGCCGAACTCGCCCGCGGCAAGGCCGGTCGTCTCATCGGCAACGTGACCGGGTTGCTCGCCACCCTCAAGGCCCAGCCGCTGGCCTACAACCGTGACCTGCAGGAGGACAAGGAGCCCGTCTTCGATTCGGCGGCGCAGCTCGAGTTGCTGCTGCCGGCGATGGCGGGCCTGGTGGCGACGCTGGACTTCGACGAGGACCGGATGGTCGCGCTCGCCCCGCTGGGATACACGCTGGCCACCGACATCGCCGAATGGCTTGTGCGCCGCGGTGTTCCGTTCCGTGTGGCGCACGAGGCGGCCGGTGCGGCGGTCCGGGCCGCGGAGGCGCGCGGCGTCGGTCTGGAGGACCTCGAGGACGCCGAACTCGCCGCGATCCATCCCGAGCTCGGTCCCGAGGTTCGTGACGTCCTGACCGTCGAAGGGTCGGTCAACTCGCGTGACGCGCGGGGCGGCACCGCCCCGGTCCAGGTGGCCCGGCAGCTCAGCGCGGTCCGGGCTGCGTCCGACGACTTGCGAATCCGGCTGCGCCGCTAGCATCTGCCAGCATGGACTCCGCCGAGCAGCCCGCGGTGCCGAGCCGCCCTGCCCGGCGATGGTCTCGAATCCGGCGCTGGCTGGCGGAACGCCCGGTGCGGCAGTGGTGGAAGGCGGCGCTCGCCGTGGTCCTCGCGGTCGCGGCACTGTTCGGCGGTCTCGACACCGTCAACACCGGGGCCGTCCCGTTCGCCGCCGGCGAGGATTTCTCCGACGGTCAGTACACCGTCACCGTCCACGGCGCCACGCTGCTACCGAAGGTCACCGGCGGTAACCGCACCATCGGCCCCGTCCAGCCGGGCAAGCTGTACCTCGGTGTGACGGTCACGCTGACCAACGACGGCACGACGCCGGGACGGCTGCGCAACGAGCTCGATCTGCGGGACGTGCCGGGCAAGGAGTTCTTCGGCGCGTGGCGTGTCCGCGACGGGTCGCAGATCCAGACCCTCGGACCCGGGTTGACGGAGAAGCTCGCCTATCTGTGGGTGGTGCCGCGCGACGCTCTGCAGTCGGGCGACACGGTCAGCGTGCGGGTGTGGAAGAAACAGTTGAAGCAGCTGATGGTGACCTACGGCGGTGAGGAGTGGCTGGACAGCCTCACCGACTACGGGGTCACCGAGTTGACCGTGAAGGAACCCGGGTGAGCGGGGCGAGGATCCGGTCGACGCTGTCGGCGGTATGCGTCCTCGTGTTGGTCGCGGTGGCGGCGCTGGTCTGGCACAACCTTCCCACGCCGACCGACCTCTACGGGCCCTTCGATGTACACGGCACGGCCGGTGAGCCCGTGCGCGGTCGCGGCGTCACCGCCACCGTCACGTCGGTTCGGGTTGCACCACTGGTCGATTCGGTGCCGGCTGCCGGCCGGTGGGTCGTCGTCGAGACGACGGTGGAGGCCCAGGGCAGCACCGATGTGCCGCACGCCGACCTGCTCGTCGGTCCGAACACCTACATCCCCACCGACCGCTTCCTGACCACAACTCTCGGGCGTTCTCTGGCGCCGGGGATCGAACAGCGCGGCAGCTGGGTCTTCGACGTCGCGTCGGCGCTGATCGACGACGGTGATCTCGACTCGCTCGTGCTGCGCGTCTGGGTGGGCAGCGACCTGCTCGACTCGCGGCTGGTGATCGCCATTCCGCCGGAAGCGATCGGCCGCAGCGCCGAGTTGCGGCTGGCGCCGTCGGAGGCGAGCGCATGAAGCCCGCACAGCTGTGGCAGCGCAACGTCCTCGGCGCCGTCGTGGTGGTCTGCGCGCTCGTCGTGTACGTGATCATCGACTTCCGAGCCGACTGGTCGGCCTACCGGAACTCTGTCGAGCCCCGCGTCGTGATCGGAAAGGGCGAGAGCGGCTCGGCCGGCGGGCAGACCTGGCGGTTGACGTCGATCACGCATCTGAATCGCAGCCCGACGCGGTTCGGGCCGCCGCTTCCTGCCGGCACGGTGCTGACCGTGCTCGACGTCGACAGATCCGGAACCCCCGACCAGGGTTACTGCACCGCGGTGATCACCGACGGCACCACGCGCTGGACGGCCGAGGGCGTCGGTGGATACACCCCGATCCCGCCCGAGGGGGTGACGTCGCTGTGCAACCTGCCCGGGCCCGTGCAATTCACGTTCCTGTTGCCCGACGACGTGGTGCCCACGGCCCTGGACGTGACGAACAACGGTCAGATCACGGTGCGGATGGTGCTGTGACCTGCTGCGGGCGTACGTGTTCGAGGCAGTACGCCACGGTCGAGGCGATGAGGCAGACCCGCAGCGGCTCGATGATCAGGTGCGACAGGAAGACCAGGGTGGGGCGCACGGCATCCCAGTAGGCCTGCGGGTGAGGTCCCAGCACCCAGGCCGCGCCGCGGAAGAGGTTTCCGGCGCGCACCTCGGGCCGGTAGAAGCTGCCCGCCATGTCCAGCCAGGCCAACCCGAGATAGCCGAGCACGTAGAGCGCCAACGCGAGCACGCCGCCGTGCAGGATGAGCCGCGCGGAATCGGTGATCGGCCGGTAGTTGCCGAGCCGGGACAGCACCACGTCGCGGGCCTCCGACCGGCGGACCTCCGGTAGCTGCGACCACCGGTCCCGCACCCGCTTTTGCCGCGTCGCGGCGCGCTCGAAGATCAGGTCGGCGCGCTGACCGGCGACGCGACGTGCGGCGCTGCGCCAGTCCGCGGGCATCGACACGCCGTAGACGATCGCCGCGACGGCCAACCACAGCAGCGGGATCGTCGCGCCGCCGAACACCGCGCTCACAGTCCACGTGACCGTGTCCCACATGACCTCGAGAGGCCGGAAGTGGGAGAACAGCTCGGCGCGAGTCTCGGTGAACCACACCACGATCCGCCGCTGCGAGAGCCAGCCGGTCGGGTTGATGAAGAAGGTGACGTCCTGGCTGGCGGCGAAGCTGAGGCCGAGGAAGACCCAGAGTGCGTCGACGTACACCCGGACCGCGATCATCCACCGCGGCATCACGTCCTTGAACCGGCTCAGCACGTAGCGCAGGACGAGGGCGGCGACGATCAGCACCAGCGTCACGGTGCCGACGGGCAGCGATTCGGGATGCAGATCGGCCGTGCCGGGGGTCGTCATCGCGTCGCCGATGCGATAGTCCAGCGCGCGATTCTCGTAGGCGATCCAGTCCTCGGCGAACATCTTCCACGCCAGGTAGATCGCGAAGAACGGCACGATGACGGTGGCGAAGACATCGACGCGGCGCGCGGTACGGGTCGGCAGTGCAGCCAGCGCCGGGACGCCCGACCGGAGCACGAAGAACATCGCCACGTAGGACCCGAGCCGCGCCAGACCGGCCAGTGGCATGATCAGCGCGGCCCACAGGTCGTTGTCCCACCCGGCCCACGCAGCCAGCTCGATCGCGGCCCGGCGCCCCAGCAGCCCGAGCAGATAGCAGGCGGCGAGCTGAGGCCAATACCGCCAGCACAGCACGAAAGGACGCGCGATGTAGGACAGCCCCGTCCTCATCCGGCGTTCTCGGCCAGCTCGAGCCAGGCCTGCTCCAATTCGTCCTTCCGAGAGAGCAAGTCGGCGAGCTCACCGTTGAGTTCGCCGGCCCGCACGTGGTCGGCGGCGGCGTCGGCCATCGCCTCGTGCACCGCGGCGATCCGGTCGTCGAGTTTGGCGAGCTGGTTCTCGATCCTCGACATCTCCTTGCCCGCGCGGCGATCGCGCGCGGCGGCGGATTCACCGCGCACCGGGTCGGTGCGAGCGGGCGCCGGGGTGTCGGCCGCCGACCGTGCGGCCAGGTACTGCTCGACGCCCCCGGGCAGCAGATCGCAGCGTCCGCCGCCGGTCAACGCGTAGGTCACGTCGCTGACGCGCTCCAGGAAGTAGCGGTCATGGCTGACCACGATCAGCGTGCCGGGCCAGCCGTCGAGGTAGTCCTCGATGACGGTCAGTGTCTCGATGTCGAGATCGTTGGTCGGCTCGTCGAGCAGCAGCACGTTCGGCTCGTCGAGCAGCAGTCGTAGGAACTGCAACCGCCGCCGCTCACCGCCGGACAGCTCGCCCAGGCGCGTGGTCAGCTTGTCTCCGGTGAACCCGAAGTCTTCCAGCAGGGTCGAGGTGCTGACCTCGCGACCGCCCGCGACCTCGGTCAGGCGCTTGTTGCTCTCGACCGCGTCGAGCACTCGCTCGTCGGGATGCAGTTCGGTGAGGGCTTGGCTCAGGTAGCCGATCGACAGCGTCTGACCGCGCTTGACCGTGCCCGAGGTCGGGGGTATCTCACCGATGAGGAGCTTGAGGATCGACGACTTTCCGGTGCCGTTCACCCCGACCAGCCCGATGCGCGCGCCCGGCCCGATCGACCAGTCGATGCCGTCGAGGAGCGTGCGGGGCGGGTCGCCCACCTGCAGACCCACCCGGTGCAGATCGAACACGTCTTTGCCGAGGCGGGAGGTGGCGAAACGCTGCAACGCCAGCGAGTCGCGCGGCGGCGGCTCGTTGGCGATCAGGTCGTTGGCGGCCTGGATGCGGAACTTCGGTTTCGACGTCCGCGCCGGCGGCCCGCGCCGCAGCCACGCCAGTTCCTTGCGCATCAGGTTCCTGCGCCGCGCCTCGGTACCCGCGGCCATCCGCATGCGTTCGGCGCGCGCCAGCACGAACGCCGCGTAGCCGCCCTCGTAGGCGTCGACCGCGCCGTCGTGCACCTCCCAGGTGCTCGTGGCGACCGCGTCGAGGAACCAGCGATCGTGGCTGACCACCACGAGCGCCCGCGCAGGCCGCGCGGACAGGTGCTGGGCGAGCCATCCGATCACTTCCACGTCGAGGTGGTTGGTGGGTTCGTCGAGCACCAGCACGTCGTGGGCGGCCAGCAGCACCTCGGCGAGTGCGACACGGCGCCGTTCGCCGCCGGACAGCTCCGCCGCCGGGGCGTCCAGCGACACCCCGGACAGCAGGTGTTCGACGACGGCGCGGGTGTTCGGCTCGGCAGCCCAGATGTGGTCCGGCCGACCCCCGACGATCACTCCGCGAACCGTGTCCTCCGGCGCGAAGTCGTCGGCCTGTCGCAGATAGCCGACAGAGAGCCCCGACGTGTGGGTAGCCCGTCCGGAGTCGGGTGCCAGTGTGCCGGTGAGGACCTTGAGCAACGTCGACTTGCCGTCGCCGTTTCGGCCGACCACACCGATCGCGTCGCCCTCTTCGACACCGAGACTGACAGCATCGAGCAACGTACGGGTGCCGTAGCCCACGGTCACCTTTTCCAGGTTGATCAGGTTCGCCATCAGGCGCCGATGATAGGCCTCCGCTGTGCCATGATGACCTCTGCACTGGGGGGATCAGAGGTTCGGGGTCGGCGATAGGGGAGCAGGCGTTGGTGGATCTGTCGGCGATCACCGGCCCGTTCGGTCGGTTGGTCGCGACCGCTCAGAACGGTCTCGAGGTCCTCCGCTACGGCGGCCTGGAGACCGGATCGGTGCCTTCGCCGTTCCAGATCGTGGAGAGCGTGCCGATGTACCGGCTGCGCCGCTACTTCCCGCCCGACGCCCGGCCCGGCGCCGCACCCGCGGGCCCGCCCGTGCTGATGGTCCACCCGATGATGATGTCGGCCGACATGTGGGACGTCACCCGTGAGGACGGGGCGGTCGGCATCCTGCACCGCGCCGGCGTTGACCCGTGGGTCATCGATTTCGGTTCGCCGGACAAGGTCGAAGGCGGCATGCAGCGCACGTTGGCCGACCACATCGTGGCGCTCAGCGAGGCAGTCGACACGGTCAAATCCGTGACCGGGCGCGATGTCCACCTGGCCGGCTACTCGCAGGGCGGCATGTTCGCCTACCAGACCGCGGCCTACCGCCGCTCGAAAGATCTGGCGAGCCTCATCGCCTTCGGCTCACCGGTCGACACGCTGGCGGCGTTGCCGATGAACCTGCCCGCCACCCTCGCCCCGGCGGCCGCCGATTTCATGGCCGACCACGTCTTCAGCCGCATCGACATCCCCGGGTGGATGGCCCGCACCGGCTTCCAGATGCTCGACCCGATCAAGACCGCTCAGTCGCGGGTGGAGTTCCTGCTGCAGCTGCACGACCGGGAAGCCCTGCTCCCACGGGAGCAGCAGCGCCGTTTCCTGGCCTCTGAGGGCTGGATCGCGTGGTCTGGCCCGGCGATCTCCGAACTGCTCAAACAGTTCGTCGCCCACAACCGGATGATGACCGGGGGCTTCTCCGTCCACGGCGATCTGGTGACTCTCTCGGACATCGACTGCCCGGTGCTGGCGGTGGTCGGCGAGGTCGACGACATCGGTCAGCCCGCCTCGGTGCGCGGCATCAAGCGGGCCGCACCGCAGGCCGACGTGTACGAGTTCCTGATCCGCGCCGGACATTTCGGTCTGGTCGTCGGATCCAAGGCGGCCAACCAGACGTGGCCGACGGTCGCGCAGTGGGTGCAGTGGCTCGACGGATCCGGTGCCAAGCCCGAGGGCGTGGCGCCGATGGCGCTGTCACCCGCCGAATCCTCGGAGAGCGGGGTCTCCCTGACCTCCCGGCTAGCGCACGGCACCGCCGCGGCGACGGAGATGGCACTCACGCTGGCGAAGTCCGCTGCCGACGCGCTGGTCGCGGCGAATCGGTCGGCACGCACGCTCGCCGTCGAGACCGCACGCACTCTGCCCCGCCTCGCGCGACTGGGCCAGGTCAACGATCACACCCGAATCTCGTTGGGCCGCATCATGAGTGAACAGGCCCGGGATGCCCCGCAGGGTGAGGCGCTGCTGTTCGACGGTCGCGTGCACACCTACGAGGCGGTGGATCGTCGCATCAACAACGTCGTGCGCGGCCTGATCGACGTCGGAGTGCGTCAAGGCGCGCGGGTCGGCGTGCTGATGGACACCCGCCCGAGCGCGCTGGTCGCGATCGCCGCGCTGTCGCGGCTCGGAGCGGTCGCGGTGTTGATGCCGCCCGACGCCGATCTCGCCACCGCCGCGCGACTGGGCGCGGTCACCGAGATCATCGCCGACCCGAACCACTTGGACGCCGCCCGCACGCTCGATACGCGGGTGCTCGTCCTCGGTGGCGGCGAATCACGCGACCTGCACCTGCCCGACGACGCCGGCGTCATCGACATGGAGCAGATCGACCCGGACCGCGTCGATCTGCCCGGCTGGTACCGACCCAACCCCGGACTTGCCCGCGACCTTGCCTTCATCGGATTCAGCACGATCAGCGGCGAGATGGTCGCCCGCCAGATCACCAACTACCGGTGGGCGTTGTCGGCGTTCGGCACCGCGTCGGCGGCGAACCTCGGCCGCAACGACACCGTTTACTGCCTGACGCCGCTGCACCATCAGTCCGGTCTGCTGGTGAGCCTCGGTGGCGCGGTGGTCGCGGGTGCGCGCATCGCACTGTCCCGGGGACCGCGGCCTGACCGCTTCCTGCAGGAGATCCGGCAGTACGGCGTGACGGTGGTGTCCTACACGTGGGCGATGCTGCGGGACGTGATCGACGATCCCGAGTTCTCGCTGACGGGCGATCACCCGGTGCGGGTGTTCATCGGTTCCGGTATGCCCAGTGGGCTGTGGAAACGGGTCGTGGAGGTCTTCGAACCGGCCAAGGTCGTGGAGTTCTTCGCAACCACCGACGGGCAGGCGGTACTGGCCAACGTCGCCGGTGCGAAAGTCGGCAGCAAGGGCAGGCCGCTGCCCGGTGGCGGAGAGATCGCGCTGGCCGCCTACGACCCCGAGGACAACCTGATCCTGGAGGACGACCGCGGTTTCGTCCGCCGCGCCGACACCAACGAGGTCGGCGTCCTACTCGCTCATCCGCGTGGTCCGGTCGATCCGCTGGCCTCGGTCAAGCGTGGCGTGTTCGCGCCGGCGGACACCTGGGTGTCCACCGAATACCTGTTCCGTCGTGACGAGGACGGCGACTACTGGCTCGTCGACACCCGGGCCGCGGTGATCCACACCGCGCGCGGGCCGGTCTTCGCGGCCACGGTCAACGACGCGGTCAGCCGCCTCGGCGCGGTCGACATGGCCGTCACCTACGCGGTGCCCGTCGACGCCCACCCGCTGGCGGTGACGGCGTTGGCGCTGCGCCCGGGCGGCAGCATCACGACAGCTGATCTGTCCGAGGCGCTTTCCGATCTGCCCGTCGGCGCGTCGCCCGACATCGTGCACGTCGTCGCGGACATGAGCTTGACCGCCACGTACCGTCCACTCGCCGGACCGCTGCAGGCGGACGGTGTTCCGAAAGCGTCCCGTAACGCCTGGTACCGGGATGCCGATACCCATCGGTACAAGCGGTTGACTGCGGCTGTTCGCAGCGAGATTGCCGGCACACAGCAGTGATGCCGGGCGCGTGCCTCACTGTTAGGCTCGCGCTGGCGACTCGAGGAGGATTCATGTCACCACGCACCTGGCGCCGCGCCGCCGGAACAGCGCTGGCTGGTGCCGCACTGGTCGGAGGCATTGCCGCGGGGCTCTCAGTCCCGGTGGCGGCCGCTGATCCGGCCGCAGCGCCGGCGACAGGCGATGCGCCTCCGCCGGTGTCACCCGATCGGATCCTCATGATGATCAATGAGCAGTACAACACCGGGTCGGGCGGCGGTCAGGTGTCGAAGCTGATCGATCAGGTGATGACGCTGCGCATGCAGGGCTTCAAGCCCTCGCGCGCCAACACCGCGGCACTGGCGGATGCACTCGACAAGCGCCCGAACCAGGCTCCGCTCGTCGAAGCTCTGCAGGCGACGCTGATGACGCAGCGCAAGATCAAAATGCAGGCATCCAATCAGGTGCAGCAGCCCGCAGTGCCGCCGCCGGCGACTCCGGGCATCGTGCAGGCGCCGATGGGGCCGAGCTGGGGCCCGGGCAATCCGATGATCCAGGATCCCAACGACACGATCTTCCCGATGCCCGGTCGGACGGGATGACGCTCGATCCCGCTCTGCTCGAGTTGCTCGTGTGCCCCGAAGACCGGGGTCCTCTTCTCTACGTCGATGGGTGTCTCTACAACCCTCGGCTGCATCGCAAGTACCGCATCGACGACGACATCCCTGTCCTGCTGATCGACGAGGCCGTCACGGTGGACGACGACGAGCATCGACGCCTGGCCGCCGCGGCCGACGGCGCCTGACGGTCAGTCAATCGCGCGGAGCGCGGGCAGGTCGCCGGTCAGGTAGCGCTGCAGATTCGGTGCGATGGTCTCCGCGACCTGATCGACCGGCAGCGATCTGAACGGCTCGAGCTCGAGAATGTAGCGCGCCATCACCACGCCGACCAGCTGCGACGCCACGAATTGCACGCGGACGCGGCCGGTGCCGGGCGGACTGTCGACCCGGCTGCCCACTTCCGCGGCGATGACGTCCTGCAGAAAGCTCCGGACCATGGACACGTCGCTGCCGGCCAGCAACGATCGCAGCGTGGCGATGAATCCCTTGCCCATCTCCGAATCCCACAGCGGCAGCAGGAGCGACGGCAGAACGTGGCCGATCTCTTCGACCGGCACCTCGCGCAGCGGGCCGATCACCGACATGGGGTCGATCGGAATGTGGATCGCGGCAGCGAACAGTTGGGTCTTGGTACCGAAGTAGTGGTGCACCAATGCGCCGTCTACGCCGGCTCCGGCGGCGATCGAGCGAATCGAGGTGTTGTCGAACCCGTTGCGGGCGAACAGGTCTCGTGCGACGGTCAGAATCCGATCGCGGGTGTCCGAGGCGCCCGGAGGCCGCCCTGGACGTTTGCGATCCTGGTCGGTCGTCACGGTGCCTACGGTGTCCTTCGCCTCAGTGTCGCTGCGGCCAGGGCGAGCGCCGACACCGCGAAGCCGGTGACGATCAGGAAGTCGCGGACGGCCAGCGACGTCAGCTCGGCGTGGGCGCCGACCTGGCGAAGTGCCTCCAGAGCGTAGCTGGCCGGCATCGCATTACTGGCCCACTGCAGCCAGTCGGGCAGCTGCTCGCGCGGCACGATGATGCCGCAGAGCAGCAGCTGCGGCGCGATCACCAGCGGCATGAACTGCACGGCCTGGAACTCGGTGCGGGCGAACGCGCTGCAGAGCAGACCCAAGCCGACCCCGAGCACCGCATTGACGATGGCGATCGCGAACACCCACACCGGGCTGCCCGCGGTGTCGAGACCGAGCAGCCAGAACGACACCAGGCAGGCGAGCGTGGCCTGCGCCGCCGCGGCGAGCGAGAACGCGGTGCCGTAACCGCCGAGCAGCGCGAAGCGACCCAGCGGTGTGGTGAGGATGCGCTCCAACGTTCCCGACACCCGCTCGCGCTGCATGGTGATCGACGTGATCAGGAACATCACGATGAGCGGGAAGACACCGAGCATGACCAGGCACGCGTTGTCGAACGGCGACGGCATGCCCGGCCGGGTGGGCACGGCGTCGAACATGAAGTACATCAGCGCGATGATCAGGCTGGGCACCAGCAGGATCATCGCGACGCTGCGGTGATCGCCGGCCAGCTGCCGCAGGATGCGCACAGTGGTGGCGAGGTAGGCGCGCCACCTCAGGTCCGGGCGGGCCGCCGTCAGGCCCGTGCGGCTGCGGTGCCGTGCCGGATGACGGACAGGAACGCTTCGTCCAGCGACTGACATGCGGTGTCCTCTCGGAGTCGGTTCGGGGTGGTGTGCGCGAGCAGCCGGCCCTCGCGCATCAGCAGCAGGTCCTGACAGTGCTCGGCCTCGTCCATGACGTGGCTGGAGATCAACAGCGTGGTGCCGTGACGCGCGAGAGCGGCGAACCGGTCCCACAGGTCGGCGCGCAGGACGGGGTCGAGGCCCACGGTCGGTTCGTCGAGTACCAGCACCTCGGGGTGCCCTACCAGCGCGCAGGCCAGTGACGCTCGGGTGCGCTGGCCGCCGGAGAGGTTGCCGGCGAGTGCAGTGCGATGCGTGTCGAGGCCCACGGCGTCGAGGGCCTCGTCGATATCCGCCGCATCGCTGCCGAACAGCGCGGCGAAGTACCGCACGTTGTCGACGACGCGGAGGTCGGGATAGATGGTCGGCTGCTGAGTGACGTAGCCGACGCGATGCCGCAGTGCTGCGCAGCCGGCGGGCAGGCCGAGGACCCGCACGGTTCCGCTCGAGACGATCTGTGTGCCGACGATGCTGCGCATCACCGTGCTCTTGCCGCATCCGGACGGCCCCAGCAGCCCGGTGATGGTGCCGCGCGTCACGCGGACGGTGACATCGTCCACTGCGGTCCTGCCACCGCGGCGGACGTGCAGATTCTCGATGTCGATCGCGGCGTCGCGCGACAGCGACGGTAATTCATCGTGCGATGAACTCATCATGTGATGAATAGTGCGCCTCGTCTCGGAACGGTGTCAAGAGCAGCCGTAGGATGGCCAGCGATGGTGGAAGACACCCAGCTCAGCCCCGAAATCCAACCCGCATGCGGGGCTGATCGTCTGTCCGTCGATCCCGTTCGAGCCGCCCGGCTACTGCTCGGCGCCCAGCTGACCGGACGCGATGTCACGGCGACGATCGTCGAAGTCGAGGCATACGGGGGACCGGCCGACGGGCCGTGGCCAGACTCGGCGTCGCACTCGTTTCGCGGGCGCGGGGGGCGCAACACCGTGATGTACGGCCCGCCGGGTCACCTGTACACCTATCGCAGTCACGGCATCCATGTGTGCGCGAACGTGGTGTGCGCCACCGATGGTGTCGCCGGTGCGGTACTTCTGCGAGCGGCGGTGATCGACGACGGCGTGGGTGCCGCCCGCGGGCGCCGAGGCGAGCTGGTCAAAGAGTCCGCACTGGCCAGAGGCCCAGGCAATCTGTGTTCAGCACTCGGAATCGAGATGGGGGACAACGGCCTCGACCTCTTCGATCCGCTTGCGCCGGTCCGTCTTTCGTGGGGGCGCCGTCCGCGCGCAGTTGAGGGACCCCGCACCGGGGTCAGCAAGGCTGCCGATCGCCCGTGGCGCTTCTGGGTGGCAGGTCGCGCGGAAGTGTCGCCCTACCGACGTAGCCCGCGGGCACCGGCTCCCGGCGACAGCGACTAGTACGGGAAGATCGGTGTGTGGGAAGTGACATCCTCGACGAATTGGACTGGCGTGGGCTGATCGCGCAGTCGACCGACCGTGACGCACTCGGAGAAGCCCTGGCCGACGGCCCGGTCACCGTGTACTCCGGGTTCGACCCGACCGCTCCCAGCTTGCACGCCGGGCACCTCATCCCGCTGTTGACGTTGCGGCGTTTCCAGCAGGCCGGGCACCGCCCGATCGTGCTCGCCGGCGGTGCGACGGGCATGATCGGCGATCCGCGTGAGGTCGGCGAACGCACGCTGCAGACCGCGGACACGGTCGCGGACTGGGCCGTGCGAATCCGCGGTCAGCTGGAGCGCTTCGTCGATTTCGACGACTCGCCGACAGGCGCGATCATCGCGGACAACCTGTCCTGGACCCAGGAGATGTCAGCGATCGAGTTCCTTCGAGACGTCGGCAAGCACTTCTCGGTGAACGTCATGCTCGACCGGGACACGGTGCGCCGACGTCTCGAGGGCGAAGGCATCTCGTACACCGAGTTCAGCTACATGCTGTTGCAGGCCAACGACTTCGTGGAATTGCATCAGCGGTACGGGTGCTCGCTGCAGATCGGTGGTTCCGATCAGTGGGGGAACATCATCGCCGGCGTGCGGCTGGTCCGTCAGAAGGCGGGCGCCGGAGTGCACGCGCTGACGACGCCGCTGGTGACGGATTCCGAGGGCAGGAAGTTCGGGAAGTCGACCGGCGGCGGCAGCCTGTGGCTCGATCCGGAGATGACCAGCCCCTATGCCTGGTACCAGTACTTCATCAACACCGCCGATGCGGACGTCGTCGGGTATCTGCGGTGGTTCACCTTCCTCGATACCGGCGAGATCGCCGAACTCGAGGAGGCCACTGCCGAACGTCCGCATGAGCGCGCCGCTCAGCGCCGCCTCGCGCGCGAGCTCACGACCCTCATCCATGGCCAGGCGGCCACCGATGCGGTGGAACTCGCCAGCCAGGCGCTGTTCGGTAGGGGAGAGCTGACCGATCTCGACGAGCGCACCCTGGCGGCTGCGCTGCGGGAGGCCGGTAACAACGATGTCGTGGAAGTGGCTCCCGCAGGCGAGGATTCGATCGTCGACCTCCTGGTCGCGACCGGTTTGTCTGCCAGCAAGGGGGCGGCTCGGCGAACCATCGCCGAAGGTGGCGTGTCGGTGAACAACGTGAGGATCGCCACAGAAGAGTGGGTGGCACAGGAGTCGGACTTCCTCCACGGGCGGTGGCTCGTGCTGCGCCGCGGCAAGCGCAATGTCGCCGGCGTGCACAGGGCCGGCTGACATCTGGGCTGAAAAGTCCAGGTCAGGGTGTTTCGATGGGCCGGGAACAAGAGCGCACGCTCGCGCGTTGTCACTTCAGCAGTCAACGCACGCCAGCCGTGCGCGCGCTGGGATCGGCCCGAAAAAGCCGCCCTAGCAGGCCATTTGACTCGGCGTTATCCCTGACGTAACTTATCGGAGTCGCTGCGACACGGGCCAAAACCCGGAGAGCGCGGCCGACTCCCGAGAGGTCACTCACTTAGGTGAGAGTCCTCATCTGCCCGCAGTAGCGATCGCGGCTTTTAGCCGCGGGATCTTTGCGCGGTCAGTCGGGGCTGTTGTTTGAGAACTCAATAGTGTGTTTGGTGGTTTTTGTTTGTTGTTTTTTGTTGTGTCCGCATTTTCCCGTTTGGGGGCGCAACGTTTTTTTGCCAGTTTTTGCTGGTGTTTGTGATCGGATTTTTCTGATTCGGATTCTGCCCGGTCTTGTATCGGGGGTTTTTGTTTGGAGAGTTTGATCCTGGCTCAGGACGAACGCTGGCGGCGTGCTTAACACATGCAAGTCGAACGGAAAGGCCCTTCGGGGTACTCGAGTGGCGAACGGGTGAGTAACACGTGGGTGATCTGCCCTGCACTTTGGGATAAGCCTGGGAAACTGGGTCTAATACCGGATAGGACCACGGCATTCATGTGCTGTGGTGGAAAGCTTTTGCGGTGTGGGATGGGCCCGCGGCCTATCAGCTTGTTGGTGGGGTAATGGCCTACCAAGGCGACGACGGGTAGCCGGCCTGAGAGGGTGACCGGCCACACTGGGACTGAGATACGGCCCAGACTCCTACGGGAGGCAGCAGTGGGGAATATTGCACAATGGGCGCAAGCCTGATGCAGCGACGCCGCGTGAGGGATGACGGCCTTCGGGTTGTAAACCTCTTTCGCCAGGGACGAAGCGCAAGTGACGGTACCTGGAGAAGAAGGACCGGCCAACTACGTGCCAGCAGCCGCGGTAATACGTAGGGTCCGAGCGTTGTCCGGAATTACTGGGCGTAAAGAGCTCGTAGGTGGTTTGTCGCGTTGTTCGTGAAAACTCACAACTCAATTGTGGGCGTGCGGGCGATACGGGCAGACTGGAGTACTGCAGGGGAGACTGGAATTCCTGGTGTAGCGGTGGAATGCGCAGATATCAGGAGGAACACCGGTGGCGAAGGCGGGTCTCTGGGCAGTAACTGACGCTGAGGAGCGAAAGCGTGGGGAGCGAACAGGATTAGATACCCTGGTAGTCCACGCCGTAAACGGTGGGTACTAGGTGTGGGTTTCCTTCCTTGGGATCCGTGCCGTAGCTAACGCATTAAGTACCCCGCCTGGGGAGTACGGCCGCAAGGCTAAAACTCAAAGGAATTGACGGGGGCCCGCACAAGCGGCGGAGCATGTGGATTAATTCGATGCAACGCGAAGAACCTTACCTGGGTTTGACATGCACAGGACGCTGGTAGAGATATCAGTTCCCTTGTGGCCTGTGTGCAGGTGGTGCATGGCTGTCGTCAGCTCGTGTCGTGAGATGTTGGGTTAAGTCCCGCAACGAGCGCAACCCTTGTCTCATGTTGCCAGCACGTTATGGTGGGGACTCGTGAGAGACTGCCGGGGTCAACTCGGAGGAAGGTGGGGATGACGTCAAGTCATCATGCCCCTTATGTCCAGGGCTTCACACATGCTACAATGGCCGGTACAAAGGGCTGCGATGCCGTGAGGTGGAGCGAATCCTTTCAAAGCCGGTCTCAGTTCGGATCGGGGTCTGCAACTCGACCCCGTGAAGTCGGAGTCGCTAGTAATCGCAGATCAGCAACGCTGCGGTGAATACGTTCCCGGGCCTTGTACACACCGCCCGTCACGTCATGAAAGTCGGTAACACCCGAAGCCGGTGGCCTAACCCCTTGTGGGAGGGAGCCGTCGAAGGTGGGATCGGCGATTGGGACGAAGTCGTAACAAGGTAGCCGTACCGGAAGGTGCGGCTGGATCACCTCCTTTCTAAGGAGCACCACGAGAGCTCGGCCCGCCCACATCGTGTGGGGGTTCGGTGACCGTAGCCGATTCGTGAAGATGGCCTCACACCTGTAGTGGGTGGGGGTCTGGTGCAATTCAACAAACTTGGCTTGCTGCGTGGGATAAGCGTGGTGGGGAAAATCATCGGACACACTATTGGGCTTTGAGACAACAGCCCGTTGGTTCTCTGGCCACTGTGTGTGGTGAGAGGTGCTGTTGTTGCCCTGCTTTGGTGGTGGGGTGTGGTGTTTGATTTGTGGATAGTGGTTGCGAGCATCTGAGCATGCATGACTTTTGTGGGTTGTGTGTGGTCAGCATGTAATGCAAATTTTTCTGATACCCGCATGCGATGGCGGTGCTCTTCGGGGTGCTGGGGTTGTGTGTGGGTGATGACTCATTTTTTTGGTTTTGTGTTGTAAGTGTTTAAGGGCGCATGGTGGATGCCTTGGCACTGAGAGCCGATGAAGGACGTGGGAGGCTGCGATATGCCTCGGGGAGCTGCCAACCGAGCGTGGATCCGAGGATGTCCGAATGGGGAAACCCAGCACGAGTGATGTCGTGTTACCCAGCGCTGAATATATAGGCGTTGGGAGGGAACGCGGGGAAGTGAAACATCTCAGTACCCGTAGGAAGAGAAAACAACAGTGATTCCGTGAGTAGTGGCGAGCGAAAGCGGAGGATGGCTAAACCGTGTGCATGTGATACCCGGCGGGGGTTGTGTGTGCGGTGTTGTGGGGCGTTTCTTCTTCTCTCCGCCGAGAGGAGCGAAAGTGAACAACCGTTGGGTTAGGTGAAGTGGTCTGGGATGGCCTGCCGGAGAGGGTGAGAGCCCCGTATCCGAAAACCTGGCGGCTTTCGTGAAATGTTTTCCCCGAGTAGCAGCGGGCCCGTGGAATCTGCTGTGAATCTGCCGGGACCACCCGGTAAGCCTGAATACTTCTCAGTGACCGATAGCGGATTAGTACCGTGAGGGAATGGTGAAAAGTACCCCGGGAGGGGAGTGAAATAGTACCTGAAACCGTGCGCTTACAATCCGTCAGAGCCCTCGACTTTGTTGTGGGGTGATGGCGTGCCTTTTGAAGAATGAGCCTGCGAGTCAGGGACATGTCGCGAGGTTAACCCGGGTGGGGTAGCCGTAGCGAAAGCGAGTCTGAATAGGGCGTATCCACACAACAGTGTGTGGTGTAGTGGTGTGTTCTGGACCCGAAGCGGAGTGATCTACCCATGGCCAGGGTGAAGCGCGGGTAAGACCGCGTGGAGGCCCGAACCCACTTAGGTTGAAGACTGAGGGGATGAGTTGTGGGTAGGGGTGAAAGGCCAATCAAACTCCGTGATAGCTGGTTCTCCCCGAAATGCATTTAGGTGCAGCGTCGCAGTGTTCGTGTCGGAGGTAGAGCTACTGGATGGCCGATGGGCCTCACAAGGTTACTGACGTCAGCCAAACTCCGAATGCCGACACGGTGTAATGCGGCAGTGAGACGGCGGGGGATAAGCTCCGTGCGTCGAGAGGGAAACAGCCCAGATCGCCGGCTAAGGCCCCTAAGCGTGTGCTAAGTGGAAAAGGATGTGCAGTCGCGAAGACAACCAGGAGGTTGGCTTAGAAGCAGCCACCCTTGAAAGAGTGCGTAATAGCTCACTGGTCAAGTGATTGTGCGCCGATAATGTAGCGGGGCTCAAGCACACCGCCGAAGCCGCGGCAGCACACCTTGTGTGTGCTGGGTAGGGGAGCGTCCTGCATCCGGTGAAGCCGCCGAGTGATCGAGTGGTGGAGGGTGTGGGAGTGAGAATGCAGGCATGAGTAGCGATAAGGCAAGTGAGAACCTTGCCCGCCGAAAGACCAAGGGTTCCTGGGCCAGGCCAGTCCTCCCAGGGTGAGTCGGGACCTAAGGCGAGGCCGACAGGCGTAGTCGATGGACAACGGGTTGATATTCCCGTACCCGTGTATGAGCGTCCCTGATGAATCACCGGTACTAACCGCCCAAAAGGTGGTCCACCAATTCCTTCGGGAAGCGGGGATCACCGGCTGCGCGGGACCTTCGGTGGTAGTAGTCAAGCGATGGGGTGACGCAGGAAGGTAGCCGTACCAGTCAGTGGTAATACTGGGGCAAACCTGTAGGGAGAGATCTAGGCAAATCCGGATCTCACATATCCTGAGAGGTGATGCATAGCCGAGTGAGGCGAATTCGGTGATCCTATGCTGTCGAGAAAAGCCTCTAGCGAGCGCATACACGGCCCGTACCCCAAACCAACACAGGTGGTCAGGTAGAGAATACCAAGGCGTACGAGTGAACTATGGTTAAGGAACTCGGCAAAATGCCCCCGTAACTTCGGGAGAAGGGGGACCCACATGGCGTGACGAACCCTCGCGGTTCTGAGCGTGAGTGGGTGGCACAAACCAGTGAGAAGCGACTGTTTACTAAAAACACAGGTCCGTGCGAAGTCGCAAGACGATGTATACGGACTGACGCCTGCCCGGTGCTGGAAGGTTAAGAGGACCTGTTAACTCGTAAGGGTGAAGCGGAGAATTTAAGCCCCAGTAAACGGCGGTGGTAACTATAACCATCCTAAGGTAGCGAAATTCCTTGTCGGGTAAGTTCCGACCTGCACGAATGGCGTAACGACTTCTCAACTGTCTCAACCATAGACTCGGCGAAATTGCATTACGAGTAAAGATGCTCGTTACGCGCGGCAGGACGAAAAGACCCCGGGACCTTCACTACAACTTGGTATTGGTGCTCGATACGGTTTGTGTAGGATAGGTGGGAGACTATGAAGCAGTCACGCCAGTGATTGTGGAGTCGTTGTTGAAATACCACTCTGATCGTATTGGGCCTCTAACCTCGAACCGTATATCCGGTTCAGGGACAGTGCCTGGTGGGTAGTTTAACTGGGGCGGTTGCCTCCTAAAATGTAACGGAGGCGCCCAAAGGTTCCCTCAACCTGGACGGCAATCAGGTGTTGAGTGTAAGTGCACAAGGGAGCTTGACTGCGAGACATACATGTCAAGCAGGGACGAAAGTCGGGACTAGTGATCCGGCACCTCTGAGTGGAAGGGGTGTCGCTCAACGGATAAAAGGTACCCCGGGGATAACAGGCTGATCTTCCCCAAGAGTCCATATCGACGGGATGGTTTGGCACCTCGATGTCGGCTCGTCGCATCCTGGGGCTGGAGCAGGTCCCAAGGGTTGGGCTGTTCGCCCATTAAAGCGGCACGCGAGCTGGGTTTAGAACGTCGTGAGACAGTTCGGTCTCTATCCGCCGCGCGCGTCAGAAGCTTGAGGAAATCTGTCCCTAGTACGAGAGGACCGGGACGGACGAACCTCTGGTCCACCAGTTGTCCCACCAGGGGCACCGCTGGATAGCCACGTTCGGACAGGATAACCGCTGAAAGCATCTAAGCGGGAAACCCCCTCCAAGACCAGGCTTCTCACCCATCAAGTGGGATAAGGCCCCCCGCAGACCACGGGATCGATAGACCAGACCTAGAAGACTAGTAATAGTCGCAGGGAACTGGCACTAACCGGCCGAAAACTTACAACACCAACAAAACCTCGCAACCACACCACAAACACACACCACCCCCACCACCAAAAAACAGGGGCTACAAAACTTCCCCACACGGGGATCACTATAAAAGTGAATAAAGTTACGGCGGCCATAGCGGCAGGGAAACGCCCGGACCCATCCCGAACCCGGAAGCTAAGCCTACCAGCGCCGATGATACTACCCACACGGGTGGAAAAGTAGGACACCGCCGAACACACATTGGAATCGCCCCCCACTTTCGTGGGGGGCGATTTCCTATTTCGGGGCCTTTATTCGGCGCTCTCTATTGCGTTCTGCGCATTGGGAATTCGCGCAATTGTGGTGTCGCTGATTGTGGCCGTATCCTTTTGTGGTGCCCGAAGACAATAAGGCCGGCCGCGGCGACCGGCGACCCCACCGCGGCGGTTCGGCCGGCGACAGGCAGGGGCCCCGCCGCGATCAGCGCTCGGCGCCGCGCAGCTCGGGTCCGCATCGCGCTCGTCCTGCGCAACCCAGAACGCAGGACGAGACGAAACCCACCGGACCGCCCATTCCTGCGGAGATCGAGGCCAAACAGCTCTCTCCCGAGATTCGCGGCGAACTGACCACCCTCGATCGAGCCACCGCTGATGCGGTTGCCCGCCATCTCGTGGCGGCCGGCGAACTGCTCGACGAGGATCCCGAGGCGGCCCTGGAGCACGCCCGGGCTGCGCGCGCCCGCTCGGGTCGCATCGCGGCCGTACGCGAGGCCGTCGGCATAGCCGCCTACGCCTGTGGTGATTGGGCACAGGCGCTCTCCGAATTGCGGGCCGCCCGCCGAATGGGCAGTCGCTCACCACTTCTGGCGATGATCGCCGACTGTGAACGAGGTGTCGGCCGTCCCGAGCGGGCGATCGAACTCGGTCGCAGTCCCGAGGCTGCGCAGCTGAGCGGCGACGACGCCGACGAGCTACGCATCGTCGTCGCCGGTGCCCGCTCCGATCTCGGTCAGCACGAACAGGCTCTCGCTGTGCTGTCCACCCCGCAACTGGATCCCGCACGTACCGGCCAGACCGCGGCCCGCTTGTTCTACGTGTATGCCGATACGCTGCTGGCGCTCGACCGTCGCGACGACGCGCTGCAGTGGTTCCTCAAGGCGGCTGCGGCGGACACCGACGGTGTCACCGACGCCGAAGAGCGGATCACGGAACTGTCCTGACGTGAAAACCCTTGCGCATCTTCATGACTGCCTGCTGCTCGACTTGGACGGCACCGTCTTCCGGGGACACGAGCCGACTCCCGGCGCGGTCGAGACTCTCGGCGCCCTGACGGCCCGCAGATTGTTCGTCACCAACAACGCTTCCCGCAGTGCCGACCAGGTCGCCGAGCATCTACGGGAACTCGGCTTCAGTGCGACCGCTGACGACGTCGTGACCAGCGCGCAGACGGCGGCCCGGTTGCTCGCCGAGCAACTACCGAATCAGGCGAAAGTCCTCGTCGTCGGTACCGACTCACTCGCCGACGAGGTGCGGGCCGCCGGCCTGAAGCCGGTGCGCGAGTTCGCCGATGAGCCGGTGGCCGTCGTGCAGGGACACTCACCCCAAACCGCATGGTCCGACCTCGCCGAGGCGGGGCTCGCCGTCCGGGCAGGCGCATTGTGGGTCGCCGCCAACGTGGACAAGACACTGCCCTCGGAGCGGGGCCTGCTGCCGGGTAACGGCTCGATGGTCGCTGCGTTGCGGGCGGCCACCGATCAGGATCCCCAGGTGGCCGGTAAGCCTGCGCCTGCCTTGATGGCGGATGCGTTGGCGCGCGGTGACTTCGACTCGCCGCTGATGATCGGCGATCGACTCGACACCGACATCGCGGGAGCCCATGCCTCAGGGCTGCCGAGCCTGATGGTGCTGTGTGGCGTCAACGACGCCGCAGACGCCATCTTCGCCGTCGCCGATCAGCGGCCGGACATGATCGCCGAGGACCTCCGCGCGCTGACCGACGACGCGGAGGGATTGCGGGTCGGTCCGCACCGCGCCTGGCGAGTCGAGTGCCGGGAGGATGGCGTGGTGGTGGCCTCGACGGGCGAGGATGCCGGGGACGCACTGTCCATCGTCCGCGCGATCGCCGCGGCGGTCTGGGCGGCAGACACCGAGCCCGGCACCAGAACCACGATCAGCGCGGCCGACGACGCGGCCCGCGAGGCGGCGCAGAGGTGGTCCCTGCTCGGCCCCGACATCGACTAGCGTGGCATTCGACATGAGTACCGAACCCGACCAGCTCCGCGCCCAGGTTGCCGACCTCCTCGGAGAGCCGACCGAACCCACCGACGCTGATCTGGACTCCGTCGCCGCCCGCCTGGAGGAGGCGCACGATCTGCTGGTGCGCGCGCTGGAATCGGTCGAGAAAGGCTGATCCGCGTGACGCGGCGCGCTCGTGTGGACGCCGAGCTGGTTCGGCGTGGGCTGGCCCGCTCGCGCCAGCAGGCAGCTGAGCTGATCGGCGCAGGCCGGGTGAGCGTGGACGGGATGCGGGCCGCGAAGCCCGCGACAGCCATCGCGGTGAGTGCGAACCTGACGGTCGACGACGCGGACGAACCGAGCTGGGTGTCGCGCGGTGCGCACAAGCTGATCGGGGCGCTCGATGCGTTCGAGGTGGCGGTACAGGGGCGTCGTTGCCTGGACGCCGGCGCCTCCACCGGCGGTTTCACCGAGGTCTTGCTCACCAGGGACGCACGGGAAGTGGTGGCGGTCGACGTCGGATACGGGCAGCTCGCATGGGCGTTGCGGACCGATGACCGGGTCACGGTGATGGAGCGGACCAACGTGCGGGAGCTGACTGCCGAGGCCATCGGCGGACCGGTCGACCTGATAGTCGCCGACCTGTCGTTCATCTCGTTGGCGACCGTACTGCCGGCGCTGACTGCGTGTGCGTCATCGGCCGCCGATATCGTTCCCATGGTGAAGCCGCAGTTCGAGGTCGGCAAGGACCGGGTGGGCGCGGGAGGCGTGGTCTCCGATCCGCTGCTGCGCATCGACGCGGTCCGCTCGGTCGCCGCGACCGCGCAGACCCTGGGGTGGCACAGTGTCGCCGTGACCGCGAGCCCGCTACCGGGCCCGGCCGGCAACGTCGAGTACTTTCTGCATCTACGCGCCGACACGACGGAGGCCCTGCGGGGCGACGCGCTCGAGACCGCGATCCGCCGCGCCGTCGAGGAAGGCCCGCAATGACAGCCGAACGCACCGTTCTCCTGGTGGTGCACACCGGCCGCGATGACGCCCTCGACGTCGCGCGGCGGGTGGCAAAGGTGTTCAGCGACAACGACATCGCTCTGCGCGTCCTTTCCGCCGAGGCGGTCGACCGCGGATCGCCGCAGCGCCGCACGTCCGCCATGGCGGCCCTCGGCGTCGACGTGGATGTCGTCGACGCCGATCAGCGTGCTGCCGAGGGCTGCGAGCTCGTTCTCGTGCTCGGCGGCGACGGTACGTTCCTGCGGGCCGCGGAGCTGGCGCGCAACGTGGAGATACCGGTGCTCGGAGTGAACCTCGGCAAGATCGGTTTCCTCGCCGAGGCCGAAGCCGACTCGATCGACACCGTGCTCGACCACATCGTCCGTCGCGAGTACCGCGTCGAGGAACGGATGACGCTCGACGTGACCGTCTGGTCGGGTGGTGAACTGCTCGACCGCGGCTGGGCGCTCAACGAGGCGAGCCTGGAGAAGGGGCCGCGGCTCGGTGTGCTGGGCGTGGTCCTCGAGGTCGACGGCCGCCCGGTCTCGGCCTTCGGCTGCGACGGCATGCTTGTGTCGAGCCCGACCGGCTCGACCGCGTACGCGTTCTCCGCCGGTGGGCCGGTGTTGTGGCCCGACCTGGAGGCGATCATCGTGGTGCCCAACAACGCCCACGCGTTGTTCGCCCGGCCGATGGTCACCAGCCCCCACGCGCTGATCGCCATCGAGATCGAGGCCTCCGGCCATGACGCGCTGGTGTTCTGTGACGGCCGGCGGGAGATGGTGCTGCCTGCCGGTGGTCGTCTCGAGGTGACTCGATGCGGCACCCCGTTGAAATGGGTGCGGTTGGACAGCGCGCCGTTCGCCGACCGGCTGGTGCGTAAGTTCCGGTTGCCGGTCACGGGGTGGCGCGGACCCTAGTGCTAGCCGAGATTCGGATCGAGTCGCTGGGCGCGATCAGCGCGGCGACCGCGGAGTTTGACGGTGGATTGACGGTGCTCACCGGGGAGACCGGCGCCGGCAAGACCATGGTGGTGACGGGTCTGCATCTGCTCGGGGGTGCCCGCGCCGACCCGGCCCGGGTGCGGTCCGGGTCGCCGAAAGCGGTCGTCGAGGGCAGATTCGTCACCGCCGAACTCGGTGCCGACGCGGTCGCACGGGTCGACGACATCCTGGATTCCTCAGGCGCCGACCGCGACGACGACGGCAGCGTGATCGCGGCCCGCTCGGTGAGCCGGGAGGGGCCGTCGCGCGCGTACCTGGGGGGCCGCAGCGTGCCCGCCAAATCGCTGAGCGAATTCACCGGCGAGCTGCTCACGCTGCACGGCCAGAACGACCAGCTGCGTCTGATGCGTCCGGACGAGCAGCGCGGTGCGCTCGACCGCCACGCGGGCGTCACCGCGCAGCTGCAGCGCTACCGGACCGCGCGCGATGAGTGGCTGGCCGCCCGCACGGATCTCGAGGAGCGCCGACGGCACGCCCGCGAGCTGGCCCAGGAGGCGGACCGCCTGCAGTTCGGCATCGACGAGATCGATGGGGTCGCGCCGCAGCCGGGCGAGGACGAGTCGCTGGTGTCCGACATCCGGCGGCTGTCGGAGTTGGACGCGCTGCGCGAGGCGGTGCACACCGCGCGCTCGGTGCTCTCCGGCGACAGCGACACCGCCGCAGAGGGCGCCTCGGCGGTCGACGCCGTCGGGCAGGCCCGCTCGGCGCTGGAGAACACCGATGACGCCGCCCTCAAGGCGCTGGCCGGACAACTCGACGGAGCACTGACCGTCGTCGTCGACGTCGCTGCCGAGCTCGGCCACTTCCTGTCCGAATTACCCAGTGACGCAAGCGCGTTGGAGACCAAATTGGCGCGTCAGGCCGAGCTGCGCTCGCTGACCCGCAAGTACGCCCCCGATGTCGACGGCGTCCTGGACTGGGCGCGCACGTCTCGCGAGCGGCTCGCCCAGCTCGACGTCTCCGAGGAGGCGATGGCCGGCCTCGCGCGCCGCGTCGACGACCTCGCCGGGGCCGTGGCGGTCGCGGCTGCCGAGGTCACCAAGGCCCGGGTCAAGGCTGCGAAGGGGTTGGCCAAGGCCGTCACCGCCGAACTCGGCGGACTGGCGATGTCCGGTGCACAGTTCACCATCGCGGTCAGTCCGCTGGCGGCGCGCCCCGACGACAGCGCGCCGCTGACGCTGGCCTCTGGCGATGTGGTGCACGCCGGCCGCGATGGTGTCGACGCAGTGGAATTCGGGTTTGCCGCGCACCGGGGATCGGACATCCTGCCGCTGCACAAGAGTGCCTCCGGAGGCGAGTTGTCCCGTGTGATGCTCGCCCTCGAGGTGGTCTTGGCCGCGTCCACGGAGGGCACCACGATGGTGTTCGACGAAGTCGACGCCGGGGTCGGCGGACGCGCCGCGGTGCAGATAGGGCGCCGACTCGCGCGGCTGGCCCGCACCCATCAGGTGATCGTCGTGACCCACCTGCCTCAGGTCGCCGCCTACGCCGACGTGCACCTGGTCATCGAGGGTCAGGCGGAGGCGACCTCGACGCGGGCCAAGACCAGCGGCGTGCGCCGCCTCGGCGAAGACGACCGGGTCGCCGAGCTGGCCAGGATGCTGGCTGGGTTGGGGGAGTCCGACAGCGGTCGTGCGCACGCGCGAGAACTGCTGGATACGGCGCGGCAGGAGCGTGAGGCGCCGGCTTAAGCTCTGTGACTGGTGTGAAAAGAAGAGACTTCTGAGGCTGATGTTACGGCGCGCCTCCGACAGATCTCCGGGGTTGCTGGACAGAATCCCCCCATGAAGATGTCAGCGCTGCTCTCCCGAAACGCCAGTTCACGGCCGGGCATCACCGGCACCGCCAGGGTGGACCGCGACATCGACCGACTTCTGCGCCGGGTGACGCCCGGCGACATCGTGGTCATCGACGCACAAGACCTCGACCGCGTCACCGCCGACGCCCTGGTCGAGGCGAACATCGCGGCGGTGGTGAACGCGTCGTCGTCGATCTCGGGGCGCTACCCGAACCTCGGACCCGAGGTGCTCGTGGCCAACGGGATCACGCTCGTCGACGACACGGGCCAAGAGGTCTTCAAGAAGGTCAAGGACGGCGCGCGAATCCGCATCAACGAGGGCGGCGTCTACTCCGGTGACCGCCGACTGATCCTGGGCACCGAGCGCACCGACGCCGACATCCACGAGATGATGCAGGAAGCCAAGGGCGGACTGGTCGCGCACCTCGAGGCGTTCGCAGGCAACTCGATCGAATTCATCCGCAGCGAGAGCCCGCTGCTCATCGACGGCATCGGCATCCCCGACATCGACGTCGACCTCAATCGGCGCCACGTCGTGGTCGTCGCCGAGGAGGACCACGCCGCCGCCGATCTCAAGGCGCTCAAACCGTTCATCAAGGAGTACCAGCCGGTGCTCGTCGGGGTCGGAACCGGCGCCGACGTCCTGCGCAAGGCCGGCTATCGTCCGGCGCTGATCGTGGGTGACCCCGACAAGATCAGCACCGAGGCGCTGCGCAGCGGTGCACAAGTGGTGCTGCCCGCCGACGCCGACGGTCACGCCGCCGGTCTCGAGCGCATCCAGGACCTCGGTGTCGGCGCGATGACGTTCCCCGCTGCGGGTTCGGCCGCCGACCTGGCCCTGCTGCTGTGCGACCACCACGGAGCATCGCTGATCGTCACCGTCGGCCACACCGCCAGCATCGAGGAGTTCTTCGATCGCACCCGCCAGCGCAGCAACCCGTCCACCTTCCTGACCCGGCTGAAGGTGGGGGAGAAGCTCGTCGACGCCAAAGCCGTTGCGACGCTGTACCGCAGCCGCGTCTCCGGCGGCGCGATCGCACTGCTGGTACTCGCGATGCTGATCGCGGTGATCGCCGCGCTGTGGGTGTCACGCGCCGATGCCGCAGTGCTCGAATGGATGACCCACACGTGGAACCAGTTCCTGCTGTGGGTCCAGGGTCTGGTCGCCTAGGAGGGTCGACGTGATCTCGCTGCGCTCGCACGCCATCTCGCTGGCCGCCGTGTTCCTGGCGCTGGCACTCGGTATCGCCCTGGGCTCGGGGCTGCTGTCCAACACCGTGCTGTCGGGGATGCGCGACGACAAGGCGCAGATGCAGACCGAGATCGACACGCTCACCAACGACCGGAACGGGCTCAACGAAAAGCTGAGCGCCGCAGGCGACTTCGACGCACAGATGGCTCCGCGCATTCTGCGTGACAGCCTGGCGAACAAGTCGGTGGTGCTGTTCCGCACCCCCGACGCCGCCGATGACGACGTCGACGCCGTCGCCCGTCTCGTCGGAGAGGCGGGTGGGCGCGTCAGCGGCACGATCGCACTGACCCAGGAATTCGTCGACGCCAACTCCGCCGAGAAGCTGCTCTCGGTGGTGAACTCGCCGATCGTGCCGGCAGGCACGCAGCTGAGCACCACGACCGTCGACCAGGGCTCCCAAGCCGGCGATCTGCTCGGCATCACGCTGCTGACCAACCGCGACCCCAAGGCGCCGCCCGTCAACGACGATCAGCGCGACACCGTGCTGTCCGCGCTGCGCGACACCGGGTTCATCACCTATGGCACCGAGCGCGTCGGCGCGGCCGACACCGCTGTCGTCCTCACCGGCGGCGGTCTCGGCGACGACGCCGGCAACCAGGGTGCGACGGTGGCCCGGTTCGCCGCCGGCCTGGCTCCCCACGGCGCGGGCGTCGTGCTCGCCGGCCGCGACGGTGCGGCATCAGGCACCTCCGCGGTCGCCGTCACCCGGTCGGACAACGCCTTGAACAGCGCGATGAGCACCGTCGACGACGTCGACCGGGAGTCGGGCCGGATCACCACCGTGCTCGCGCTGAGCGCGCTGGTCGCGGGCGGCACACCCGGTCAGTACGGCACCGGTCAGGGCGCCAGCGCAGTCACGGTTCCGCAGTAGCGGCGGCGCGCGACCGCGTGTCAGTGACGCGGCGTCGCAGTCGCTGTTAGGGTGGAGTTCCGTGCCAGGCCAAACGAAGCCACTGCGTAAACATCCGCAGACCGCCACCAAACATCTCTTCGTGACCGGTGGGGTGGTGTCTTCTCTCGGTAAGGGTCTGACGGCGTCCAGCCTCGGTCAGCTCCTCACCGCGCGCGGCCTGCAGGTGACGATGCAGAAGCTGGATCCCTACCTCAACGTCGACCCGGGCACGATGAACCCGTTCCAGCACGGTGAGGTGTTCGTCACCGAGGACGGCGCCGAGACCGACCTCGATGTCGGGCACTACGAGCGCTTCCTGGATCGCAACCTCACCGGATACGCGAATGTGACCACCGGACAGGTGTATTCGTCGGTGATCGCCAAGGAGCGCCGCGGCGAATACCTCGGTGACACCGTGCAGGTGATCCCGCACATCACCGACGAGATCAAGAACCGGGTGCTGGCCATGGCCGAGCCCGACGCCGACGGGAACCGCCCCGATGTGGTGATCACCGAGGTCGGCGGCACGGTCGGCGACATCGAGTCGCTGCCGTTCCTGGAGGCCGCCCGGCAGGTGCGCCACGAGGTCGGGCGCGAGAACTGCTTCTTCCTGCACTGCTCGCTGATCCCCTACATGGCGCCCTCCGGTGAGCTCAAGACCAAGCCGACCCAGCACTCGGTGGCGGCACTGCGCAGCATCGGCATCCAGCCCGACGCGCTGATCCTGCGCTGCGACCGGGACGTGCCCGAAGGGCTGAAGAACAAGATCGCGCTGATGTGTGACGTCGACATCGACGGCTGCATCTCGACCCCCGACGCGCCCTCGATCTACGACATCCCCAGGGTGCTGCATCGCGAAGAGCTCGACGCCTACGTGGTGCGCCGGCTGAATCTGCCGTTCCGCGACGTGGACTGGACGCAGTGGAACGACCTGCTGCGCCGTGTGCACGAGCCACGCGAGACCGTGCGGATCGCGCTGGTGGGCAAGTACATCGACCTCTCCGACGCCTACCTGTCGGTGGCCGAGGCGCTGCGCGCCGGAGGTTTTGCCCACCACGCCCGGGTCGAGATGCGCTGGGTGCCCTCCGACGACTGCGATACCGACACGGGCGCGGCCGCAGCTCTGGCCGACGTCGACGGCGTGCTGATCCCCGGTGGCTTCGGCATCCGCGGCATCGAGGGCAAGATCGGCGCGATCCGCTACGCCCGCCGCCGTGGCCTGCCCGTCCTCGGCCTGTGCCTGGGACTTCAGTGCATCGTGATCGAAGCCGCGCGGTCGGTGGGGCTGACCGAGGCGAGCTCGGCCGAGTTCGACCCCGACACCCCTGACCCGGTGATCTCGACGATGGCGGACCAGCAGGAAATCGTCGCGGGCGAAGCAGACCTCGGCGGCACCATGCGCCTGGGCGCCTACCCGGCCGTCCTGACCCCGGATTCGATTGTGGCGCAGGCATATCAGTCGACCGAGGTGTCCGAGCGGCACCGGCACCGCTACGAGGTCAACAACGCCTACCGCGAGCAGATCTCCGAGAGCGGCCTGCGGTTCTCGGGCACGTCACCGGACGGGCACCTGGTGGAGTTCGTCGAGTACGACCCCGAGGTGCACCCGTTCCTGGTGGGCACCCAGGCGCATCCCGAGCTCAAGAGCCGGCCGACGCGGCCGCATCCGTTGTTCGTCGCGTTCGTGGGTGCGTCGCTGGACTACAAGAACGCCGAACGGCTGCCCGTGGATATCCCCGAGGCTCCTGAGGTGTCGGAGGTGTCCGAGCGGGAATCCAACGGCGCCAAGCACTCCCTGGAAGACGCTCCCGCGCGTGGGTGACGGCCCCGGCAACCACGACTTCTCGGTGGCGGCGTCGGAGACGCTCTACGTGGGCAACATCTTCGCCCTGCGCGCTGACGAGGTTCGGATGCCGGGCGGATCGAGCGCGCGCCGCGAGATCGTCGAGCACTACGGCGCGGTGGCCGTGGTCGCCCTCGACGACGACGGCCGCGTCGTGCTGGTCTACCAGTACCGGCACCCGTTCGGCCGCCGATTGTGGGAGTTGCCCGCCGGCCTGCTCGACATGGGCGGGGAACCGCCGCATGTGTCCGCGGCGCGGGAACTCGAAGAGGAGGCCGGGCTGGCTGCCGAGACCTGGCACACGCTGGTCGACCTCGACACCGCTGCGGGGTTCAGCGACGAGAGCGTGCGAGTGTTCCTCGCGACCGGGCTGCGCGAGATCGGCCGCCCGGAGGCCGAGCACGAAGAAGCCGACCTCGTCGTCGAGCGTGTCGCGCTCGAAGACGCCGTCGCCAGGGTGTACTCGGGGGAGATCGTCAACTCGATCTCCGTCGCCGGCATCCTGGCCGCGCATGCGATGCCCGGCATCGATGCGCTCCGCGCCGTCGACGCGCCGTGGACCGACAGGCCCACGGCGTTCGCACGGCGGAAGGGACTTGCGTGACCCAGACGTTCTCGTCTGTCGGCTCCACCCTCGAGGCACAGATCCAGGGGTACCTCGATCACCTGGCGATCGAACGCGGCGCCGCCGCGAACACATTGAGTTCGTACCGCCGGGATCTGCGCCGCTACGTCGAGCACCTGTCCTCCCGCGGGGTCGCCGATCTGGCGGCCGCCACCGAGCCCGACGTGAGCGAGTTCCTCGTCGCGCTGCGCCGGGGCGATCCCGACAACGGTGTGCCCGCGCTGTCGGCGGTCTCGGCGGCGCGTGCCCTGATCGCGGTGCGCGGCCTGCACCGCTTCGCCGCCGCGGAGGGCATCGCCACGCTCGACGTCGCCCGTCAGGTGAAACCGCCCACCCCGAGCCGGCGGCTGCCCAAGAGCCTGACGCTGGACGAGGTGCTGGCGCTGCTCGAGGCTGCGGGAGGAGACAGCGAGGCGGACGGGCCGTTGACGCTGCGGAACCGGGCGCTGCTGGAGCTGCTCTACTCGACCGGCGCGCGCATCTCGGAGGCCGTCGGCCTGGACGTCGACGACATCGACCTGCACGCCCGCTCGGTGCTGCTGCACGGCAAGGGCGGTAAACAGCGGCTCATCCCGATCGGCCGGCCCGCGGTCGCCGCGCTGGACGCCTACCTGGTGCGGGCCCGGCCGGACCTGGCCCGCCGGGGCAGAGGTGTTCCCGCGATCTTCCTCAACGCGCGCGGCGGGCGCCTGTCCCGGCAGAGCGCGTGGCAGGTGCTCCAGGACGCCGCCGATCGCGCCGGCATCACCGCGGCCGTCTCCCCGCACGTCCTCCGCCACTCGTTCGCCACACATCTTCTCGACGGCGGCGCCGACGTGCGCGTCGTGCAGGAACTGCTGGGCCACGCCTCGGTGACGACGACGCAGATCTACACGATGGTGACCGTCAACGCACTACGCGAGGTGTGGGCGGGCGCGCATCCGCGGGCCCGCTAGCCCCACACCTCGCGTATCGGCGTCAGTCCGAGTCGGACGATCCCGTGCTCGAGCCCGCGTTCGACGATCGCGAGCTCGACGAACCCGAATCCGAGCCCGAAGTCCCCGCGTTCCCGCGCGTATCGCTGCCCCGGCCACCGGAGCCGCCGCGCCCGTCGGGTGAGCCACCGTTGCCGCCGTCACCGCCGGTGCCGGTTCCCTCGGCGCTCGATCCGGAGCCGCCGTCTCCACCGCGGCCACCGCGGGTGGTGCCGTCGGCGCCATCTCCGCCGTCGCCGCCATCGCTGTCGCCCGAGATGCTCACCGCGGAGCCGCCGCTGCCGCCGTTCGATCCGGTCGAGCCGTCGGTGCTGATGGCGCCATCGCCGCCGTCGCCGCCGGTGCTGTCGTCGGTGACGGTGATGCTGCTGCCGCCGTTGCCGCCGCGTCCGGGGCGGGTGCCCGAGCCGCCGTCGCCGCCATCACCGCCCTGTCCTGACAGGACCGCGACCGCTCCGCCGCCGTTGCCGCCCGCACCGCCGGACGTCGTGGCATCCCCGCCGTTTCCGCCGTTTCCACCGGTTGCGTCGACGATGCCGATGGCCGAACCGCCGGAGCCGCCCGAACCCGCAGCGGTGTCGCCGTTTCCGCCGTTGCCACCGTCGCCGCCGGCGGAGATGCCGAGCGCGACGCCGTTGCCGCCGGTCCCGCCGTTGCCGCCGACCGAGCCACCCTCACCGCCGTCACCGCCGTTGCCGGCGACGCCGATGATCGTGGTCAGGAACGGCAGGCTTTCCATGAAGTTGCCGGTGCCGCCGCCCGTGCCGCCGGTGCCACCGAACACGCCGCCGTCGCCACCCGTACCGCCCGTGCCGCCGGTCCCGATCGTGAACGAGCCGATGTCGATGCCCAGCTCGCTGATCAGATCGCCGACGGGAACGCCGCCGATCTCGAGGCCGCCGAGGAGCTCGCCGACGTCGAGGCCATCACCGGCGAGGCCGAGCAGGCCACCGATTCCGAAGACGCCCTTGCCGCCGGTCCCGCCGTTGCCGCCGACGATCCCGCCCGAGCCGCCGTTGCCACCGTCAGCCTCATCGGCCGAGATCATGCCGGCGAGCTGGCTGATGTCGAAGTCGATGCCGCCGCCGCCCAGCACTGCAGAGAGCAGCTGGGTCAGCGCATCGTCGTCGAGCAGGTCGAACGGATTCGAGTGGTAGCGGGTGCCGCCGGTACCCCCCGTACCGCCGGCGACGCTGCCGTCTCCGCCATTGCCACCCTGTCCCGCCGTCGCGTGACCGACCGGCAGGGGCACCTGCTCGTCGAACGACAGCCCGAGCAGCGGGACACCGCCGGAGAGGTTGGCATCAGCCAAGGTGGTCCCTCCGGTCGCCGAACCGCCGTCGCCGCCGCGCCCGCCGAAGGCGACCTCCGTGTCCTCGGTGTCGGTGCCGCCGGTGCCGCCTGCGCCGCCGACGCCGGTCAGGTTTCCGTTGCCTGCGCCGCCGTCACCACCTCGTCCTCCGAACAACCCGGTGCCGCCGGATCCACCCGCACCACCGGTGGCCGTACCGACGGCGATGCCATCGGCGGCGACGGTCCCGACCGTGATTCCGAGGATCCGCAGCAGTGCTCCTTCGACGTCGGCGGTGCCGTCCGCGGTCGCCGCGCCGCCGTCACCACCGCGGCCTCCCGCCACGGCACCGTTACCGCCGGCCGCCCCGGCGCCGCCGATCGCGGTCTGTGTCGCGTCGGCCGCCCCGCCGGCTCCGCCTGCGCCGCCGTACGACTTGCCGTCACCGCCGACGCCACCCGCTCCACCGATGCCGGTGCCGTTGCCGCCGACGCCGGATGCCGACACGGCCGCAGGAAGGATGTCGATACCGCCAGTGAGGTTGTCGGCCACGAAATCGCGGATGACACTGGGGAATTCGATGGTCGTCGTGGTGGCGCCGACACCGTCGGACGTACCCAGGCCGCCGGTCCCGCCGCTGCCACCGGAGCTCCCGTTGCCTTCCGCCGATCCACCGGCGCCGCCGTCGCCACCGATACCGAGCAGGTCGCCGTAGCCGGCGCCGCCGGTCCCGCCCGCACCGCCGTCGCCGGCGGCCGATCCGCCGGCGCCACCGGCGCCGCCCGTGCCACCCGTTCCTGCGACGCCCGTGGTGGTCGAGTTCGAGACGCCAGCCCCGCCGACTCCGCCCGCGCCGCCGGAACCGACGAGCGCGGCGTCCCCGCCGGCGCCACCGTCACCGCCGGTGCCCGCCCCGGCGGTGAAACCGGTCGTGCTGGTGGTCGGCGATGTCGACGACAACGAGTACGAGCCCCCGAAGGCAGGCTTGCTGAAGGTCTGCGTGAATGTGTCGATGCGGGTATCACTGCCGGTGTTCACACCTGCTCCGCCGGCACCGCCCGTGCCGCCGGCGCCGAGGAGTGACGCGATACCGCCGGCCCCGCCGTCGCCTCCGGTGGCCGCGTTGACACCGGACACCGTGAGGGCATTGCCGCCCTGTCCACCGGTCCCACCGTCACCCAGCAGTGATCCGCCTGCTCCGCCGGTGCCGCCCGCACCGCCCGTGGCGGTGCCGGCGACCACGGTGAAGAGCGTCTCGTAGGTATCGAATCGGCGCGTCGGCAGGATTGGGCTGTTGAAGGTGCGGCTCACCAGCACCTGCGGTCCGGCGACCAGGTCCCCGCCCAGTGATTCGGCAGTGCCGCCCACTCCGCCCGTTCCGCCGGTGCCGAGCAGACCCGCGGCACCGCCGCCACCGCCGGCCCCGCCCACGGCGTCACCCGATTCCGACGTAGCCGCGCCGCCCGCACCGCCTGCGCCGCCGCGACCGGCCAGCTTTCCGCCCGCACCGCCGGCGCCCCCGGCGGCGCCGACCGCCGCGCTCGACCCCGTCGCGGTCACCGCCGCGCCCGCGCCGCCTGTACCTCCGGTACCGAACAGGCCGGCGGCACCGCCGGTGCCGCCGCGGCCTTCGTTGTAGTCCAGGGTGCCGGCGCCGCCGGCGCCACCGACGCCGATCATGCCGGCCTTCCCACCGTCACCGCCGTACGCTCCGGCGCCGCCGCTGCCCCAGAGCAGGCCGCCGTTGCCGCCGACGCAGCCCGCCGTGCAGGACGGATCGAGTGCGGTGGCGTCGAGCCCATTGCCGATCAGCACGCCGCCGGGCCCGAACAGACGAATGGCCGGCCCGGCCTCGTCGAGGGTCAGCGCGCGGGGGCCGACACCGCCGACGCTGTGGACGGCGGGACCGAAGGCGCTCGGGCAGTCGGCGCCGTCGCTGGGCGTGCACGTCACCGAGGTGGGGGTGGTGTCAGCTTCTGCCGTGGCCGTGCCCATCGTCACGAGCGCACCGGCGGCGAGCGCGGCGTTGACCGCTGCACCTCCGGCCAGTCGCTTTGCCAGCGCACGTCGTTCGGCCCGGTTCTTGCGATGCCGTCCGCCGTGCGCCGATGTCCTGGTCGTTCCCGCACCCGTTGTCATGCCAGCCCCCTCGTCGAAGTTCGGGACCATGTTCTCGGCCCGCGGGCAGCACAGTAGCAAAGCCACTGGCAATTTCCTGTGAATCCGTCGAAGATTCGAAACTGCTCTTTATCGGCACTGAGAAACGGATTTCGATGATCTTGTTTCGCACTATGGATGGATCCGCAGATCACGGCTAACAACAGGCATAATGTGCAGCTTTTGGCGCGCTGCGACACGCCGAGAGATGTTCTGTGCACGACTCGCCGGTACCGGCGCGGACTGTCCCGTCGTGTGGCGACAGGCGACGGCCCGCGGGGATCGCCTTGCTGAAAGCGAAGCACCGTGACGAGTTCACGGGTTCGGCAGGCGCACCGGGTGTGGCCGACTTTCCGTCGTCGTCGCGGTATTGCCTGCGGGTCTGCCTCGTCAACCGTGCACTCCCCGTTAAGCTTGCCGCGATGTCCGCCATGCCAGAGGGTTGCCTGACCAGCGACGGTCCGGCATGACCGATGACACCGGCCTGCCCACCTCGGAGCCGGGGAGCGCCCCTGAGCCCGAGCCCACCCCTGGCTTGACCGGCAGGCTGCCCCGCCAGATTCCCGAACCGCCGCCGCGGACCTCCCACGGCCCGGCCACGGTCATCGCGATGTGCAACCAGAAGGGCGGGGTAGGCAAGACCACCTCGACCATCAACCTCGGTGCGGCCCTCGCCGAGTACGGCCGACGCGTACTGCTCGTCGATCTCGATCCGCAGGGCGCGTTGTCCGCCGGACTCGGCGTTCCGCACTACGAGCTGGATAACACCGTCTACAACCTGCTGGTCGAACCGCGGGTGTCGATCGACCAGGTGTTGATCACCACCCGGGTTCCCGGCCTCGATCTGGTGCCCAGCAATATCGACCTGTCTGCCGCTGAGATCCAGCTGGTCAACGAGGTCGGCCGGGAACAGTCGCTGGCGCGGGCGCTCTACCCGGTGCTCGACCGCTACGACTACGTGCTGATCGACTGCCAGCCGTCGCTGGGGCTGCTCACCGTCAACGGGCTGGCCTGCAGCGACGGGGTGATCATCCCGACCGAGTGCGAGTACTTCTCCCTGCGCGGGCTGGCCCTACTCACCGACACCGTCGAGAAGGTGCACGACCGGCTCAACCCCAAGCTCGAGATCAGCGGGATCCTGATCACCCGCTACGACCCGCGCACCGTCAACTCCCGCGAGGTCATGGCTCGGGTGGTCGAGCGCTTCGGCGACCTGGTGTTCGACACCGTGATCACCCGCACCGTGCGCTTCCCCGAGACCAGCGTGGCCGGCGAACCGATCACCACGTGGGCGCCGAAATCCAATGGGGCCGAGGCATATCGGGCGTTGGCGCGCGAGGTCATCCACCGGTTCGGCGCGTGAGCGAGCCCACCGGGTTCCAGGTACGGCTGAGCAATTTCGAGGGCCCGTTCGATCTGCTGCTCCAGCTGATCTTCGCGCACCGGCTCGACGTCACCGAGGTGGCGCTGCACCAGGTCACCGACGAGTTCATCGCCTACACCAAGGAGATCGGCAGCAAGCTGGGTCTTGACGAGACCACCTCGTTCCTGGTGGTCGCCGCGACGCTGCTCGATCTGAAGGCGGCCCGGCTGCTGCCGGCCGGTGACGTCCACGACGAGGACGATCTCGCGCTGCTGGAGGTCCGCGACCTGCTGTTCGCCCGGCTGCTGCAGTACCGGGCGTTCAAGCACGTCGCCGAGATGTTCGCCGAACTAGAGTCCGCGGCGCTGCGCAGCTACCCGCGCGCCGTCGCGCTCGAAGACCGCTTCGCCGACCTGCTGCCCGAGGTGATGCTCGGGGTGGATGCGGCCCGCTTCGCCGAGATCGCGGCCGCCGCGTTCACCCCCCGCCCCGTGCCGACGGTGGGGCTGGACCACCTGCACCAGGTCCCGGTGTCGGTGCCCGAACAGGCCGCCAACCTGATGACGCTGCTGGAGGACAGGGGGATCGGCGAGTGGGCCTCGTTCTCCGACTTGGTGGCCGACTGTCAGGTGCCGATGGAGATCGTCGCGCGCTTCTTGGCGCTGCTCGAGTTGTTCCGCGCCAGGGCGGTAGCATTCGACCAGTCAGAACCGCTGGGCGTGCTCCAGATTTCCTGGACCGGGGAGCGGCCTGACAGCGAGCAGTTGGCGACCGCGGACGCCGAATAGCGCGGGAACGATAAACGATGACTGAAGAAATGTCGCCGGACACCGAGCCGGATACCGAGCCTGACGCTGACCACGTCGAGGCCGAGCTCGGCGACCCTGAACGCGACGTCGTCGAGCTCTCGGACACCGAACTCGACGCGGTCCTTGAGTCGCTTCTGCTGGTCGTCGACACCCCGGTCCCCGTCGACGCGTTGGCGACGGCCACCGAGGCTCCGGCGGCGCGCGTCGCCGAGCGGTTGCAGGTGCTGGCCGACGGGTTCGCGGCCCGGGGTAGCGGGATCGATCTGCGGGAAGCTGGCGGTGGGTGGCGGATGTACACCCGCGCGCGATATGCGCCGTACGTGGAGAAGCTGTTGCTCGACGGAGCCCGGACGCGACTGACCCGGGCCGCACTGGAGACCCTGGCCGTGATCGCCTACCGTCAGCCGGTGACCCGGGCTCGGGTGAGCGCGGTACGCGGCGTCAACGTCGACGCGGTGATCCGGACCCTGATCGCCCGCGGGCTGATCACCGAGGCCGGCACCGATCCCGATTCCGGTGCGGTCACCTTCGCCACCACCGAGCTGTTCCTCGAACGCCTCGGGTTGTCGTCGCTGACCGACCTGCCTGACATCGCACCGCTGCTGCCCAATGTGGACGTGATCGACGACATCAGCGAAAACCTGGACGAGGAGCCACGTTTCATGAAACTCAGCGGGGCGTCTGCGTCCCCATCGGGGTCCGAATCCGGCGCCGCGATCGACGTCGACGCGGAACGGGAGTGACGATGAGCGACGACGAGGGCGTCCGCCTGCAGAAAGTGTTGTCCCAGGCCGGGATCGCGTCCCGGCGGGTGGCGGAGAAGATGATCCGTGACGGCCGGGTCGAGGTCGACGGCCTCATCGTCACCGAACTCGGAACGCGCGTGGATCCGCAGAACTCGGTGATCCGGGTCGACGGTGCGCGGATCGCCATCGACGACGAGCGGGTGTACCTGGCGATCAACAAGCCCCGCGGCATGCATTCCACGATGTCCGACGATCGTGGACGCCCCTGTGTGGGAGACCTCGTCGAGCACCGGGTCCGCGGAAACAAGAGCCTCTTCCATGTCGGCCGGCTCGACGCCGACACCGAGGGTCTGCTTTTGCTCACCAACGACGGTGAGCTCGCCCACCGCCTGATGCACCCGTCCTTCGAGGTGCCCAAGACGTATCTGGCCACCGTGATGGGCAGTGTCCCAAAGGGATTGAGTAACAAGCTGCGCGCCGGTGTCGAGTTGGACGACGGGCCGGTCCGGGTGGACGACTTCGCCGTCGTGGACACGGTGCCGGGTCGATCGCTGGTGAAAGTGACGCTGCACGAAGGCCGCAAGCACATCGTGCGACGGCTGCTGGCCGAGGTCGGGTTCCCCGTCCAGGAGCTGGTGCGCACCGACATCGGCACGGTCACCCTCGGCGAGCAGCGACCGGGCAGCATCCGGGTGTTGACGCAGAAGGAGATCGGCGAGCTGTACAAGGCGGTGGGATTGTGACCCGTCCGGTGGTGATCGCGATCGACGGCCCGGCCGGCACCGGAAAGTCCACCGTGGCAAGAGGTTTGGCGACTGCGCTGCAAGCCCGCTATCTGGACACCGGGGCGATGTACCGCATCGTCACGTTGAGCGCGCTGCGCCAGGGAGTCGACCTCGACGATCCGACGGCGATCGCGGCGGCGGTGCAGAACACCGACATGGCGGTCGGGCACGACCCTGCCGAGGACCGGTCCTTCCTGGAAGGTGAGGACGTCTCGGCCGAGATCCGCGGCGACGCGGTGACCAAGGCGGTGTCGGCGGTCTCGGCGGTTCCCGAGGTGCGCGCCCGGCTGGTCGCGCTGCAACGCAACCTCGCCGACGGCGCTGGGCCGGTCGTCGTGGAGGGCCGCGACATCGGCACCGTCGTGCTGCCCGATGCCGACGTCAAGATCTTCTTGACCGCCTCGGCCGAAGAGCGGGCGCGACGACGCAACGATCAGAACGTCGCATCCGGGCTGCGCGACGACTTCGACGCTGTGCTCGCCGACGTCCGCCGCCGCGACCACCTCGACTCCACCCGTGCGGTGTCGCCGTTGCGCGCCGCCGACGACGCGCTGGTGGTCGACACCAGCGACATGACCCAAGACCAGGTGATCGGCCATCTGACCGCACTGGTCGAACAGAAAGCCGGTGCGATCAGATGAGTGACGGAGACGGCGTCTGGTTCGACGAAGGCGACTGGGAGGTCGGCAGCGAGGACATCAGCGAGGCAATCGAAGAGGCCTCGGCGCCGCCGCCGGTGCTGGCCGTCGTCGGTCGCCCCAACGTCGGGAAATCGACCCTGGTGAACCGCATCCTCGGTCGACGAGAGGCCGTCGTGCAGGACATCCCCGGCGTCACCCGTGACCGCGTCTCCTATGACGCGTCCTGGTCGGGCCGGCGGTTCGTCGTGCAGGACACCGGCGGGTGGGAGCCCGACGCGAAGGGCTTGCAGCAGCTGGTCGCCGATCAGGCGGCGGTCGCGATGCGCACCGCCGACGCGATCGTGTTCGTGGTCGACGCGGTGGTCGGCGCCACGAGCGCCGATGAGGCCGCCGCGAAGATCTTGCAGCGCTCCGGCAAGCCGGTGTTCCTGGCCGCCAACAAGGTGGACAACGATCGCGGCGAGGCCGATGCGGCGGCGCTGTGGTCGCTGGGGCTCGGGGAGCCGCATCCGATCAGCGCCATGCACGGCCGCGGTGTCGCCGACCTGCTCGACGCGGTGCTCGAGGAGCTGCCCGCCCTGTCCGAGGTCGGCGGCAGCGGCGGGGGACCGCGCCGTGTGGCACTCGTCGGCAAGCCGAACGTCGGCAAGTCCTCGCTGCTCAACCGGCTCTCGGGGGACGAACGGTCCGTTGTGCACGACGTCGCCGGCACCACCGTCGACCCGGTCGACTCGCTCATCGAGATGGAGGGCAAGCTCTGGCGGTTCGTCGACACCGCCGGGCTGCGACGCAAGGTGGGTCAGGCCAGCGGCCACGAGTTCTACGCGTCGGTGCGTACCCACGGCGCGATCGACGCCGCCGAGGTCGCGATCGTGCTGATCGACGCCTCCCAACCGCTGACCGAGCAGGATCAGCGGGTGCTGGCGATGGTGGTCGAGGCCGGCCGCGCGCTGGTGCTGGCGTTCAACAAGTGGGACCTGGTCGACGAGGACCGTCGGTATCTGCTCGACCGCGAGATCGACCTGCAGCTGGCTCAGATCCAGTGGGCGCCCCGGGTCAACATCTCGGCCAAGACAGGCCGGGCGGTGCAGAAGCTGGTGCCCGCGCTGGAGACGGCGCTGGCCTCCTGGGACAAGCGGATCACGACGGGACAGCTGAACTCGTTCCTCAAGGAGATCGTCGCCGCGACGCCGCCGCCGGTGCGGGGCGGCAAGCAGCCGCGCATCCTGTTCGCCACCCAGGCCGCCACCCGCCCACCGACGTTCGTGCTGTTCACATCCGGGTTCTTGGAGGCCGGGTACCGCCGGTTCCTGGAGCGCCGGCTGCGGGAGACGTTCGGCTTCGACGGCAGCCCGGTCCGCATCAACGTCCGGGTGCGTGAAAAGAGAGGCCCCAAGCGCCGATAGGGTGGCGCAAGTGCCCGTCGTCGACATGATCCTGATCGCCCTGGCGGGCGTCGGAGCGGGGGCGATCAATGCGCTCGTCGGCTCCGGCACCCTCATCACCTTCCCCACGCTGGTGGCGCTGGGCTATCCGCCGGTGACATCCACGATGTCCAACGCGGTCGGCCTCGTCGCCGGCGGCGTCTCGGGCACCTGGGGCTACCGCCGGGAGCTGCGCGGACAGTGGCGCCGACTGCGTTGGCAGATCCCCGCGTCGCTGCTCGGCGCGGGCGGTGGTGCCTGGCTGCTGCTGCACCTGCCGGAAAAGGTGTTCCTCACCGTCGTGCCGGTCCTTCTGGTGCTGGCTCTGGTGCTCGTGGTGATCGGGCCGCGAATCCAGGCCTGGGCGCGTCGGCGCGCCGAAGCCAAGGGTGAGTCCGCCGACCATGTCTCCGCGGCCCGGATGACCGCACTGGTCGCGTTGACGTTCGCGGTCGGCGTCTACGGCGGCTACTTCACCGCGGCGCAGGGCATCCTGCTGGTTGCGGTGATGGGGGCGTTGCTGCCCGAGGACATGCAGCGGATGAACGCCGCCAAGAACCTGCTCTCGCTACTGGTCAACATCGTCGCGGCCATCGCCTACACGGTCGTGGCGTTCGATCGGATCAGCTGGGCGGCCGCCGGGCTGATCGCGATCGGGTCGCTGATCGGCGGGTTCCTGGGCTCGCACTACGGCCGGCGACTGTCCCCGAATGCACTCCGCGCGGTGATCGTCGTGGTGGGATTGATCGGGCTGTACCGGTTGTTGACTGTGTAGGCTGACCGGGTCTGATCAGGGGATGGGGTTGTCGATGATCGAGCACGTGCCGGCGGCGGTTGCGCCGTCCGAGGCGTGGGCTCTCGAGCCCTTCTGGCCGTCGCGCCGCCTGATGGCTTTCGACGAGTGGTGTTGTCGGCGTCCCTGACGCCGCGCCCCCCTGTCCGACCGGCCACCCCGTGTGACCGCATTCGAAAGCAGCCATGCGTTCTCTTCTGATCTTTACCCTCGTCGGTGTCGGCGCCCAACTCGTCGACGGCGCATTGGGGATGGCCTTCGGTGTCACGGCCACCACATTGCTGGTGCTCTCCAGCGTCGGCGCTGCGCAGGCCAGCGCGGCGGTGCACCTCGCCGAGGTGGGCACGACGCTCGCGTCCGGGCTCTCGCACTGGCGATTCAAGAACATCGACTGGCCGCTGGTCGCCAAACTCGGTGTACCAGGCGCGATCGGGGCGTTCCTCGGCGCGACCGTGCTGTCATCGCTGTCAACAGAGCATGCGGCGCCTCTGATGGCCGCGATCCTGATGGCGATCGGTGTGTACGTGCTGCTGCGCTTCTCGCTGCGCACCCCGCTGGCGATCGGCGGACAGGGCACCAGGCACGGAGCGAAGTTCCTTGCCCCGCTTGGTCTCTTCGGCGGGTTCATCGATGCGTCCGGCGGCGGCGGGTGGGGCCCCGTCACGACGAGCACGCTGCTGTCGCGAGGAAAGACCGCGCCGCGCACCGTCATCGGCTCGGTCAGCGCATCGGAGTTCCTGGTGTCGGTGTCGGCGTCGATCGGGTTCCTGATCGGGCTGCGCGACGAGTTCTTCCAGAACTGGCCGGTGGTGGTCGGGTTGATGGTGGGCGGGGTGATCGCCGCGCCGATCGCGGCGTGGCTGGTGAGCCGCATCAGCCCGGCGCTGCTGGGCACTGGTGTGGGCGGGGTCATCGTGCTGACGAACAGCCAGAAGTTGGTGCACTTCTTCGACATTCACTGGCCGTGGTCGACGGCCATCTACACGCTCATCGTGGTGGCGTGGGTGTCGCTGGTGGTCTACGCCTGGCGGGCGTCGCGGGCACCGAAGACAGTTCCGGTATCGGCGGCCGACTCAGAAGTGCTCCCGCGCTGACTCCTGCTCGAGGACGGCGTCGAGGTCGCCGAGGCGCTCCATCGACGACACCGCGCGCCGGGTGCGCATGTTCTTGGCGAGCAGATCTTTGTGGCGGTGTGTGAAGGCCCAGTAGCCGGCGGTGAAGGGGCAGGCGTCGTCGCCGAGCCGTTTCTTCGGGTCGAAGGCGCAGTCCCCGCAGTGGTCGCTCATCTTGTTGATGTAGGCGCCGCCCGAGGTGTAGGGCTTGGTGGCCAGAAGGCCACCGTCGGCATGCTGGCTCATCCCGACGACGTTGGTGGGCATCACCCAGCGGAACCCGTCGACGTAGGCGGTGGCGAACCACTCGGTCAGCTGGTCCGGTCGGTAGCCACGCTGTAGGGCGTGGCTGCCCAGGATCATCAGCCGCTGGATGTGGTGGGACCAGCCGCGGTCGCGGACCCCTGCGAGGGCGTCGTGCAGGCAGGCCGCGGTGACGGAGTCGGCGTCGAGGTCGGCCCACCACTGCGGGAGCTTGGTGTGCGCTTTCAGCTCGTTCTTCTTCGTGTAGTCGGGGCCGAAGTGCCAGTAGAGATGCCACATGTATTCGCGCCAGCCGAGGATCTGCCGGATGAATCCCTCGGTGGCGGCCAGCGGAGCGTTCCCGTCGCGGTAGGCCTGCTCGGCGGCTTCGACGGCGTCGAGAGGGTGCAGCACGCCGAGGTTCAGTGGAACCGACAGCAGCGAGTGCGACATGGCCCAGTCGCCGCCCATCATCGCGTCTTCGTAGCGGCCGAACAGTTCCAGCCGATGGTCGATGAAGCGTTTGAGCGCACGCTTGGCTTCGGTGGGGGTGACGGCGAACAGGCGCGGACCGTCGGTGCCGACGGTGTCGAGGTCCATCGCGTCGAGGTCGTGGCGGACCTGCTCGTCAATGTCGTCCTCGCGAGGCTTGTAGGGGGTGGGTACGTCGAGCTTCGCCTGCTTCTTGGGCGGGGATTCCCGGTTGTCTTCGTCGTAGTTCCAGCGCTTGCCGACGGGGTCGGAGCCCTCCATCAGTACGTCGAAGCGGCGGCGTTGGTCGCGATAGAAATCCTCCATGCGGAAGCGGGTGCGGTTGCCGGCCCACTCTTCGAAGTCCTTGCGCGGCAACGCAAATGTCGGCGTCGGCAGCACTTCTTCGACGAGGCCCTCTTTCTGCAGCCGGTTGACGAACCGCTCGGCGGCATGCGAGGTGGGCTGGTGCACGAGCACGGGGCGGCCGAACTGCTCGAGTGCGTCGGTGTACGAGTCGGCCTTGAGCAGGGTCGCACGGTCGCCGAGGTCGCGTTCGGCGTGGCGCAGCGCCGAGAGGACGAGGTGCAGCTTCTGGCGGTGATAGCGACGCTTCGACAAAGCCGAGGTCGCCTCGACCAGCAGGACCTCGCGGTGGGCGTGCTCGCCACCGTAGACGGCCGGGCCGAGCTGGTCCGCGAACAGCCACAGGGGAGTGTCACTCATCGATCAGTGATACCCGCCCGGGACGCGGCGACGCGGTTGGGAGGTGGGGGTAACCCTGCTGTAAGCTTTCGACCGCTGACCGGCGATCCCGGGAAGCACGCGGGCTGTGGCGCAGCTTGGTAGCGCACTTGACTGGGGGTCAAGTGGTCGCAGGTTCAAATCCTGTCAGCCCGACTGGAAAAACCCGCTCTGACCAGTGTCGGAGCGGGTTTCTTTGTATCTAGGTGATCCGTTGAGTAATCGGCGTGTTGAACGAGTTGACACTCAACCTCGCTTATCGGTCCCACTCTTCCTCGCCATGGCTCGGATCCCCGACTACGTCAAGGTCGTCACCACGTCCAGCGGCTCTGGCCGCTACGAGATGCGGATCGAGGCCGGAAAGACCGACGGCAATCGGCAGCACCAGAAGCGCCGGTTCACGACGTTGCAGGACGCGATCGATGCGTACAACGCGGCGCGCGGTAAGCGGTCTCGCGGTGTACAGGTGTCACCTTGCTGTGTGTGATCCTCGGACCGGCTGGTTGGCAACTGGCTGGTGTGATCGATACGAAGAGTGTCCGGCGCGCGACGGGGAGTCGCCCTTCATGTTGATGCGCGACGCCAAAGACGTCGCGGGCGTGGAGGAGTGCGACCAGCAGATCACCCCGGCTGAGCGGGACGTGTTCAGCCAGGAGGACGCTCGGTACGGGTCCGTCTGGGACGGAACGACTCTCGCGGCGCTGGCGTTGAGCACGCCCGAGGTGGCGGCGGCTGCGGCGGAGTGGTTCAACGGCATGACGAAGTTCCCAAAGATCGACCAGATCATGAGCGCCGCGGCGGAGTAGTACATCAGCGAGCAGCCGCAGGCGGGCCCGGCGCCTCCTGCCAGGACAGGATCCGGGCAAGCAGGTCACCGCACGCAGTGCCGGACGCCACGGGTGCTCCGACCGGCCCGGTGGACGGGAACGCACCAGGAGTGCAGCCCGCTGCGGATACCGCCGGCGTGCCGAGCGCGGTGCTGTAGCAGCTAGGAACAGAAGGCAGCCCCAGCCGACTCGGCTGGGGCTGCTCACCGTTGCAAGTCAGGTGCGCGACGCCACCAGTCGCCTGGCCTTCTCCACCAGGTGATCCGCGGCGCGGTTCATCTTCTTCAGCTCCGCCGAGCTGAGATTTTGATGCGTGTACGCGGCCTTGTTCTTCAAGCTCAGCAGCGTGCTCAGGTGCCGCTCGGATCCGCTGTCTGCTTTCTTCACGAGGGCGACGGCTTCGTTGTGCTTGCCGGTGTTCGAGTGCACGCCGAGACGCACGCAGCAGATCACGTCGGAGGCAGTGATGCCCGCGTCGACGTACAGATCGCCGGCGGCATTGGGGTGCGTATCTTCCCTGAGTTCGGCGAGCTCGAAGAACTCGGTCGCTTTCGACAGGCGCCCTGCGGTGACCACCGAGTTGCAGTCGCGTTGTCCAGCCATCAGGACCTCGTCATCGGAGCAGCCTTGTCGGCCACGCGCAGCTGCTTATTGAGCCAGGCCCGTGTGCCGGCGATGGTCAGGCCCTGTTTGGACACGTCATTGAGCAGAGGCTCGCCAGTCGCCGCCGCGACGCGGAGTTCGTCCTCGGTGTACTCGACGATGCGGCCGTCGTTTCCGGTCAACGCGGTGACCAGTCGACCGAGTTCGGTCACCCGTTGCTCCCACGCGTCGGCGTCTGCGCCGTGGTCGGTGGCGCGCACCAGGAACAGGTCGATGTCACTGTCGAGGCGCATCCGCCCCGTCGCCGCCGAGCCGAACACGGCGGCGTACCTGAGCTCGGCACCCCATTCGTCCAGGTGCGCTTCGAGGCGCGCGAGGAACGTGGAGGCCAGCCGTGACAGCGCCATGATCGGCTCGGCTGCAACGTGTTCGGTGTTGAGTCGGTAGGTGTTGGTCCGGCCCACCTGATCGTGCAGCACCACCCCCTGGGCGCTGAGGCGGGTGAGGACCTTACGGATGCCTTCACCCGACGCCGTGGTGATGATGCGCTGGATTTGAGAGATCGTGAACGTCACCTCGGCGGATGCGAGGACAGCGAGCACGTCGCCGTCCAGGGTCGGCGTCACCGTGGTGAACGGCTTGTTCAACTGCATCAGTAGCCTCCTCCCGTATTCCAACTAAAGTTAGAGTGTTACAACTATAGTTGAAATTCAAGTTCCGGGGCACCGATCAGACCTGCTTGCAGTTCGGTACCGACGCCGTATCCCCGGGGTGGTGCCGGTGGGGTTGTCGAAGTTCTGCTAGTGCCGGACTGCGGACTGCTCAAGGAGCTTGTACGGCGCCGCGTACACCTGCGCAGGCTCACGCGGGCAGATGTGGGAATCCTCAGAGACGATGCACGATGGCCCCGTCGACCATCGTGAGAGTTATCCCCACGGTGCCGATGTCGTCGGCGGCGAACACATCGGTGTCGAGGGCAACCAGATCGGCGATCTTCCCGACGGCGATGACGCCTCGATCATTGTCGTGGTTGGCGTAGGCGGAGCCGGCAGTGTAGGCCTCGAGCGCGGTTCGCAGATCGATGGCCTGCTGCGCTTGCAAAGGGGTATCGAACACGCCGTCTCCGATGGCATGTGGGTCGGCGCGGGTCCCGGTTCGATGCACAGCGGTGTGGATGGCCCACAACGGGTTCGGGTCGGTGACGGGCCAGTCACTACCCATAGCCAGCCGAGCACCGCTGCGGTGCAACGAGCCGAACGGGAAGTGCCACGGCTCCCGTTCGGGTCCGAGTAGAGGTAGCTTGCGTTCGACGATCTCTAGATCCCGGCGCGCCCACAGCGCCTGGATGTTGGCGATCACCCCCAATTCGCCGAAACGGGAGACGTCGGCCGGATCGACAACGTCGAGGTGTGCGATCTGATGCCGCCCGTCGAACCCGCGGTTCGGCAGTATCGCGGCCTCGAGAGCGTCGAGACACTCACGCACCGCGCGATCGCCGACGGCGTGCATGTGAATCTGAAACCGTTCGGCGGCAAGCCGTGTCGTGATGTCGGAGAGCTCGGCCGGGTCGATGAACGACATGCCGGTGAGCTCTGTCTCCGCTGCCCCCAGGTAGGGCGCGAGCATCGCCGCGGTGCAGTTCTCGCAGATGCCGTCTTGCATGACCTTCACTGTCGTGGCGGTGAATCGCGACTGCCCGGCCGCGGCACGGCGCTCGAGAATCTCATCGAGTTGCGTCATCCCGGCGTCAGCGGTCCACCACAGCGCGCCGACCACGCGTGCCGTCAGCTCACCGGCCACGTCCGCATCGAGATAGGTGGAGAGGATATCGGTGAGCCCGAAGGCCGGAATGCCCACACCAGCGTCCTGCCAGCCCGTGACGCCAACCGCGTGCAGTCGTCGCTGGGCTTCGAGTAGGGCGTCGCGCAGGAACGCCGGCGTGGCCGCCGGTATGAGCCGGTTGGCCAGATCCGCGGCACTTTCGAACAGCATTCCCGTCGGGCGCCCGTCTGCGTCGCGCGCGATGCGGCCACCCGCAGGGTCCGGGGTGTCGGAGTCGATTCCCGCGAGTTCGAGGGCGCGACTGTTCGTCCACACGCCGTGACCGTCGTGACTCGACAGCACAACCGGCCTGTCGGCGACCACGTCGTCGACGTCGGCTGCGAGCGGAAACCCGCTCTCGAACGCGTCGCCGTACCACCCGCTGCCCGCGACGACCTTCTCGTCGGGGTGGGCAGCGGCGTACTCCGCGATCTTTGTCCGGTAGCCACTCCGGTCGTGCGGAAGTGTCGACAGGTCGCACCGCAGCGCAGCCATCCCGGCTGCCACTGGGTGGACATGCGCGTCGATGAAGCCGGGCAGCAGGGTGGCGCCGCGGAGATCGATGACCTCGGTGCGGTCACCGACGAGGTCGCGGTCGACGCCGAGGCTCATCGCCATGATCCGATTGGCGCTGGTGGCAACGGTATCCACGGGGGCAGAGCCCTGCGGAAGGAAAACCGAGGCGTTGGTGAAGACGACATCAGCGGGCATCAGGCGATCGTCATGCCGGGCGTGCGTCCGGTCAACGCGGACTTCTCGTTGCATTGGATCGATGAAAGCGATCTAGCAGTGCGATTCTTTGTGATTTATCCGTTTCAGTCAGCGCCGAATACTGAAGCGCGATCGCGGTCACGGGCCGCGGTGACACGTCTCATGTGAGGACCGGTAAGTCATGACCGCACCACAGTCGGGTTCGGAGTCCGTCGAGCGCCGGACCATCGACCACGTCCCCCTCGACGAACGTCATGGCAGGGCACGTGATCTCTTCACCGTCTGGTTCGGCTCGAACATCATGTTGCTGACGATCATCACCGGCGCACTGTCGACGACCGTGTTCGGCCTGCCTGCGTGGGCCGGCGTCACTGCCATCGTGCTGGGTAACGTCGTCGGCGCCGTCGTGATGGCGCTCCACGCTGCGCAGGGACCACAGATGGGCGTGCCGCAGATGCTGCAGACCCGGGCGCAATTCGGGTCCTACGGCAGCTTGCTGGTGGTGGTGCTGGTGGTCTTCATGTACCTCGGCTTCTTCGCCTCGAACGCGGTGCTCGGCGGTCAGGCCCTCGCCCAGGTCACCGGGCTGCCGGTCAACGGGGCCATCACCATCATCGGACTGATCAGCGTGGCAGCGACGATCGTCGGCTACCGGCTCATCCACCGCGTGACCGCGCTGCTGTCGGTGGTCGCCGGCGGTGCCTTGCTGGTCACATTCGTGTGGATCGTCGGTGTCAACGGCGTACCCGACGGGACGTGGCACACAGACGGATTCACCTGGGCGGGCTTCATGGCGACACTGTCGGTGGCCGCGCTCTGGCAGATCGCCTACGCCCCTTACGTTTCCGACTACACCCGGTACATGCCGAAGGACACCGGCCAGCGCGCCGCCTTCTGGGGCACCTACTCGGGCTGCGTTCTGGGTTCCGTCCTGCCGATGCTGCTCGGTGTGGTCGTCGGCGCCGCGCTGCCCAACGACGAGACACTCGACGGGCTTTCGTCCCTGACCCACGGCGTGACCACCGGCGTGTTCGCCATCTTCGCGATCGGCATCACCGCCACAAACGCGATGAACCTGTACTGCGGAACACTGTCGACGATCACGATCGGCCAGAACATCGTGCCGAAGTGGAATCCGCAGGCAGGCAGCCGCGCGGTGGTCGCGATTGCCCTGTTCGTTCTCACGCTGATTCCGGCACTCGTCAGCGCCGAGGACTTCCTCGCCAACTACGCGAACTTCCTGGCGCTGCTGCTGTGCGTGCTGATCCCGTGGACCGCGGTGAACCTGGTCGACTACTACCTCCTGCGCCACGGGCACTACGACATCGACGCATTGTTCGAACGTGACGGCGGACGATACGGGCGCTTCAACTGGGTGGCGATCGGCTGCTACTTCGCGGGCATCCTGGTGCAGATCCCGTTCCTGTCCACGACCCTGTTCACCGGCTTCGCCGCCGCGGCGATGGACGGCGTGGACATCTCCTGGATCGTCGGACTCGCCGTCATCTGCCCGCTGTACTACGCGCTGATGCGCCCACGCGTGGTCGCCGCGAACGCCACCGACGTCGCTCCGAGCGCCGCGTGAGCGACTACCTGGTCGTCGGCGGGGGAACAGCGGGATGCATTGTCGCTAGCCGTCTTTCGGAGGATCCCGCGGTGACGGTCACGCTTGTCGAGCCCGGTCCATCGGACGCCGGGGAGCCGCGCGCGCTGGACATCCGCCGGTGGCCCGAGATGGTCGAAAGCGAGTACGACCTCGACTACCGCAGCGTGCCGCAGGATCGTGGCAACTCCCATATCCGTCAGGCGCGGATGCGCATCCTCGGTGGCTGCTCCACGGCCAACACGATGATCAGCTGGCGTCCGCTGCCCGCCGATCTGGAGGACTGGGCCGCGCTCGGCGTGGAGGGTTGGGATCCGGAGACGGTCAACGCGTGTTACGACCGGCTCGCGACACCCATCACCCCGATCCCGCCGAAGGATCAGAATCCCTACGTCGCTGACGTCGTCACATCGGCGCGGAAAGCGCTCGACCTCCCTGACCGGTCGAACTGGAACAGCGACCCCGACTTCGCGCGCACGGGCGTCGGAGCCGGCTTCTTCGAGATCGGATACACACCGGAGAACCACCTGCGTTCGTCCACGTCCGTGCACTATCTGCACGACGTGCTCGGAACGCGTGCAAATCTGACCGTTCGGCACGGGTTGCGGGCAGTGCGGATCATCATCGACGACGGCGCGGCGGTCGGCGTGCTCACCGTCGATGCGGCCGGCGTCCAGCACGAACTGCGCGCCGACCGCGAGGTGATCGTGTGCTGCGGCGCGATCGATTCGCCGAAGTTGTTGCAGCTCTCCGGAATCGGTCCCCGGGCGGTGCTCGACGCAGCGGGCGTGTCCGTGCTCGTCGACAGTCCCGGGGTGGGTGAGAACCTCATGGATCACGCCGAGGGATTGATCGTCTGGGAGGCGCGCCGAGACGTCCCCGACACCTGCGCCACCGGTTGGGACGCCGGAGCGGCCGTTCGATTGGGCGGTACCGGACCGGCACGGCCGGACGTGCTGATGCACTTCCCCGTCGAAGCTGTCGCCGACCACGCCGTGACCTACGGGGTGCAACTCCCCGAACGCATCGTGGCGCTGGCGCCCAATGTCGCGAAGCCGCACAGTCGGGGGAGGGTCTGGATCACCTGCGCCGACCCGGATGCGCCACCCAACCTGGACTACGGGTACTTCACCGACGACGAGGGCGCCGATGAGGCGACGCTCATCGCGGGCATCAGGGCGGCCCGCCGCATCGCCGCGGAATCACCGATGTCCACGTGGATCGGAGCCGAGGTGTTCCCCGGCGCGGATCTGACCACCGACGAAGAACTGTCGGCGCCGTTACGGGCCACCCATCAGACCGTCTACCACGTGTCGGGAACGTGCCGAATGGGTGCGTCCGATGATCCACTGGCGGTGTGTGATTCACGACTCAGGGTGCGCGGTGTGCGCAGCTTGCGCATCGTCGACGCGTCGATCTTCCCGACGATTCCTTCGGTGAACCCGGTGGGTACGGTGATGGCTGCGGCCGAGCGGGCCAGCGACCTCATCCGCGAGGACGCCGTGGTGCAGCCCTCGGCCTCGCCTGTGTGGAGCTGACAGTCGGGAGCCAGCGGCCGCCGCCGGTCGCTGCCTAGCGAATCCCCGTTGTCACAGAGCGATCCACGTCGTCTTCAGGCCCGTGTACTTGTCCAGCGCGTGCAGCGAGAGATCCCGGCCGAAACCCGACTGCTTGAAGCCGCCGAATGGCGTCTGCGCGCTGAGCGCATCGACGGTGTTGACCGAGACAGTGCCGGCGCGCAATCTGGCGGCGACGCCGTGAGCGCGTCGAAGGTCGTTCGTCCACACCGATGCTGCCAAACCGTAGACGCTGTCGTTTGCCATCCTGACCGCGTCGTCCTCCTCGTCGAACGTCTGTACGGCAAGCACAGGCCCGAACACCTCGTCGGTGACGAGTTCGGCACTCGGGCCCAGCCCGGTGACGACCGTCGGTGCGACGAAGCAACCACCGTCGATTCGCTGTCCACCCACGCGGATGTCCCCGTGCGCCCGTGCCCGCTCCACGAAACCGAGCACGCTTTCGGTATGCGCTGCATCGACGAGCGCGCCTTGTGCGACCGAAGGGTCGAGAGGGTTGCCGGGGCGCATCGCCGCAGCACGTTCGACCAGATCGGAAACGAACCGGTCTGCTATCGATTTCTGTACTAGGAGACGTGAATTGGAGGAGCACACCGCGCCCTGGTTGTAGAACGCGCCGAACAGCGCCTTCTCGGCGGCCTCATCGAGATCGGCATCGTCGAACACCACATTGGGGCTCTTGCCGCCGCATTCCAGCCATACCTGTTTCATGTTGGAATCCGCGGCGTAGCGCAGGAATTGCTTACCGGTGGCGGTCGAACCCGTGAACGCCAGTACGTCGACGTCGGGGTGTAGGCCGAGCGCGGAACCGGCACTCGCGCCCAGGCCGGGTACGACGTTGAGGACGCCCGCGGGCAGGCCGGCCTCCGTGGCCAGTTCCGCCAGCCGAAGTGACGACAACGGCGCGCGCTCGGAGGGCTTGAGCACCACGCTGTTTCCCGCTGCGAGGGCGGGCGCGACCTTCCACACGGCCAGGTCGAGGGGGAAGTTCCACGGCGTGACGGCGCCGACGACGCCCAATGGCTCGCGGGTCACCAGAGCGAGATTCCCCGGTTCTGTCGGCGCTATCTCGCCGTTGACCTTGTCGAGCGCCTCACCGTAGTAGGCGAACAACCCTGCGGCCGAGGGCACGTCGACCGTGAACGCCTCGGACACGAGCTTGCCCATGTCCATCGAGTCCAGCAACGCCAGCTCGATGCTGTTCTCGTTGATCAACTCGGCCAGGCGCAGCAGCACCCGTTTGCGGTCGCCGATGGAGCTCCGGGACCAGTCGCCCGCGTCGAAGGCCCCGCGGGCGGAGACGACGGCGGCATCGACGTCGGCCGATTGCGCCGACGCCACCGCGGCGAGCACCTCGCCGGTGGCCGGGTTGACGGAGTCGAAAGTCTCACCCGATTCAGCATTGCGGAAAGCGCCGTCGATGTAGATGCCCTCGCGCGGTGCGATCTCGGCGGCGTGTCGTTTCCAGTCGTCGAGCGTCGCCGGGTCGGTGGTGGCTGTGCTGATCACGTGGCCCTCCTCAGAGGTTCAGGGGATGTAGAGTGCGAACTGTTTGGTCAGTGTCTCGACGACACGGAACTCGCCGCGCCATCCGCGTCGCATGGTGTAGGCCTCACCAGCCGAGAACGTCTGAGCGACACCATCTTCGCCGGTGAGCGTGACCGATCCCTCCAGCACGCGCGCGTACTCGTCGCCGGGGTAGGCGTCGATGTACTCGCTGTACGGTTCGGCCCGCCACGACCCGACCGTGAATCTGGCGTCGGCGCTGGACAGGTGGACGAGGTCGTGTTCGTTGGGGTCACCCGTGCGCAGCGATTCGGGGGTCACATACGCGCACGGTGACATTGCGTCGCGCGCCGCGGCACCGCTGGGTACGCGCTGCACCGCCGGGCTCTGTGTATGGGTCATCGATTCTCCTTTGTCAGGCGTGGGCGGGTTCGACGGCCAGGGGTAGCAGTCGTCCGGGTTGGGCGCTCAGTTCGGTGACCTCCCGCAGGAACGGCACGTCGGCGGACGTCGGCTCGTCGAGCTCCTCGGCGTAGCGGTGGCCCGCCCACACCGCGGCGGCGATGGTCGACGGCGCCCAGGCGTCGCCGATGGCCCGGACACTCCTCAGATCGGCTTTCGCCCATTCGGATTCGCGAGCGTTCAGCTCGTCGAACAACCGGTTCTCGGGTAGCCGGCTGGTCACGAGCACCACGGAGTCAGCCGAGAACGTGCGTTCGTCGCCGGTGAACACGCAACCGGTGTCGACGCTGTCAGCGGTGATGCGGTTGAGCGTGGTGTTGGTCTCGACCGTGATGCCGGCGCGGATGATGCGCTTGCGAATGCGTGCGACCTCCATGGTGTTGACCGTCCACGCAGAGACATGCGCACCTGGGGTCACCAGTGTGACGTCGAAGTTCTCTTTCGCGAGCAGCTCCGCCACCACACCTCCGAGGTAGTAGTGGTCGTCGTCGAACAGCACGACGCGCTCACCACGGGGCCGCAGGCCGGCCAGGATGGCGTCGGGGGTCAATACGTCGGCCCCATCGGCGATCTCGATCGGGTGCGTGTGCCACCGGCCGACACCATCGCTGCGCCAATGTGATCCGGTGGCCAGTACCACGTGGTTGAAGTCATTGTCGATGATGTCGTCGGCCGTCATCTCGCTCTGCAGGAAGACATCGACGTTGTCCAGCTTGCGCAACTGCTGCTGGCGATAGTCGACGACGCGGATCCATGCCGAGAGGCCGGGCAGCTTGGCTTCCCGTTCGACGCGGCCGCCGAGAACACGTGTCGACTCGGCGAGGCTCACGCGGTAGCCGCGTTGGCCGAGTGAGCGGGCCGCCTCCATGCCGGCAGGTCCGGCGCCGACGACCAGAACATGCGCGTCGGACGACTTCACCCGGATGCGCTCCGGATGCCAGCCGCGCCGGAATTCTTCGCCCATGGTCGGGTTCTGGGTACAGCGGATCGGCGACATGGTGAAGTCACCGGACACGCAGATGTTGCAGCCGATGCACTCCCGGATGTCCTCGAGGTTGCCTGTCTCGATCTTGCGCGGCAGGAAGGGGTCGGCGATCGATGGGCGTGCAGCTCCGATGAGGTCGAGCACGCCGCTCTCGATCTGGTGCACCATGGTGTCGGGCGAGGTGAATCGGCCAACGCCCACAACGGGTTTGGTGGTGAGATCTTTCAATCCCCGAACGTAGGGTTCCTGCTCGGCTTCGGGGCCGAACCGCGAGGTCACGGAGTTGTCCTCCCAGCTGCCGAGGACGAAATCCCACAGATCGGGGTGCTCGCCGATCTCCCCGATGGTGTCTTCGATCTCGGTGCGCGTGATGCCATCCTCACCGAGGAGTTCGTTGATGGTGATGCGACATGCGATCGCGGCCTTGCCGTCGGCTTCCTCCCGCGAATCCTCGAGCACTTCCCGGAGAAAGCGAATCCGGTTGGTGAGGCTGCCGCCGTACTCGTCGGTGCGGTTGTTGTAGCGGCGGGAGAGGAAGTGGTGCAAACCGCCGAGGGCGTGGCCGGCGTAGACGTAGACGATGTCGTAGCCGACGTCGATCGAGCGGCGGACCGCCTGGCGGTGCCACCGGCGCACATCGGCGATGTCCGCCTTCGTCATCGCGCGGGCCTGCACCGGGTCATAGGAGAACGTCGCTACCGGAAGGTGCTGAGGGCTGAGCGGCGTTTCGCGGCTGATCAAGTTGGGACTGTTGAGACCGTTGTGTGCCAGTTCGATTCCGGCCAGCGCGCCGCCTTCGTGGATCTTGTCGGCGATGCGCGCGAGGGCAGGCATGTCCTGGTCGTCCCAGATGCGCAATTCGATGAAGGGGCCGATATCGGACGTCGGGTGGATTTCCACCTGTTCGGTGCACACGACGGCCCACCCGCCCTCGGCCTTGACCTGACGCATGACGGCTTCACCCGACGGATCGCGGTATCCCATGCCGTTGCAATGCGGCACCTGGTAGAAGCGGTTGCGTGCGGTGACCGGTCCGATCTGCACGGGTTCGAAGAGGATGTCGTAGCGGGGATCTCTCATGGCGTTCTCCTGTGGCGGGTGCTCGGGACGTCGGCTGGTTTCAGTATGGGAAGCGTTGGGGGCCTAGCCATTGACTCGGGCGACGACGGCGTCGTCTGTGGTCGTCGTCCGCCCGGCTCTGCCGGCGACATACCCCGCCACCGCAATGGCGGACAAGACCGCCAGCGTGCCGAGAGTGAACACCTCGAAGCGCAGGTGCGTGACACCCCAGTGGTCGAGGAAGTCGTACTCGAGTCCGAACAGCGGTTCCAGCGTGCCGGGGAACACCGCGACCCAGGTGCCGAGCAGCGCCCAGAAGGTGGTGAGCCCGGCGGCGACCGCCATGCCGGTTCGTCCCCCCGGAACGGCATAGGGCCGTGGCACATCCGGGTGCGTTGTCCGCAGGCGGTACGCCGCGGGGAAGACGAAGCAGTAGGCGATGAGTGACGTCGAGATCGTGATCGACAGGACGACCCCGAAGGTGGCTGCACTATCCCCCTGGGAGAAGGCGATTCCGGCGAACATGAAGGCGAGCGACACGATGCCCGTGAAGACGCCCACGCGAACCGGCGTCTGCCGACGCTCGTCGAATGTGGCGAAGTAGGGGAAGAACGCGCCGTCGGCGGATGCGACGGCCAGCGCCCGGTTGGCGGCCGTCGCCCACGTGGCGCCGGTGATCGCGAGCGTCACGACGAAGGCGATGACCGCGATCTGGACGAGGATCGGGGCGGCGGAACCGTAGATGCCGAACACGGTCTCGACTGCGGCCATGAACCCCGCGATGCCGGTGATCTTGTCCGGAGGGAGGACGAGCAGCAGGGCGAGCACGGGAAGGGCGTATGCGAGCAGTCCGACCACGCCGCTGATGGCGATCCCGCGAGGCACGTCGCGCTGCGGGTTCTCCATCTCGTCACCCGCCTGGCTGGGCACCTCGAATCCGACAAGGGAGAACAGCAGCAGGGGCACCAGGCCGAGGAAGCCGATCAGCGTGGGCGACCACGTCAGAGTGCCGACACCGTTGAACCCGTTCTGGAATCCGTAGAACAGCGTGGTCCCGAGAAAGAACACGGCGAGAAGCAGCTTGGCGTAGGTGCCGACTTTGAAGACGAGTCGGCATCGCTGCAGGGACATCACGGTGATTCCGGCAGCGCCGACGACGAACGCGATCTTGAACAGGTAATCGCCCGCGCCGCCGGGCTCGAGTGGGGTGATGAACGTGCTCCACGCCTCGGCGCTGATGAACGCCAGTGAGCCGCCGATCCACAGCGGGTTGATGGACCAGTACATGATGGTCGCCAGTGAGCCGGGCAGTCGGCCGAAAGCCCGCGTGACCCACTCGTAGAGCCCGCCCTCGGCGGGGAAGGCGCTACCGAGTTCGGCGGTGACGAGGCCGTACGGAACCATCCACAGCGCGCCCAGCACCAGGAGCCAGGTGAATGTCTCGGCGCCGAACGACGAGATCTCGCCGACCATGTCGAGGCTGATGAGCGCGGACAGAATCATGACCGGAACGTCGAGGCGCCGCAGGGAACGCGTGTAGCGGAGCTTCGACGTCGGCGACGAGATGTGGTCGTCCGGCAACGAGATTGATCCCATCGGGTGACTCCTGGCTAGCTCAAGCGGGGTGATGTGATCACAGTGCAGCGGGTCTATTCATCTGTACAGCCGGGGTTTCCGAACCTTAAGATCGGTTTTCCCAATGTGGAGGTGCGGATGGCGGACTACACGCTCAGGCAGCTGGAGTACTTCGTGGCCGTCGCCGAGGCGGGCAGCGTCACCCATGCTGCCGCGGCCGTTCACCTGTCGCAGTCGGCCATGTCGGCGGCGCTCGCCGACCTCGAGGCGGCGTTGTCGGTGCAGCTCCTGGTCCGGCACCACGCACGCGGTATCAGCCTGACGCCGGCCGGTAAGGAGCTGTTGGTCGCGAGTCGGCAACTACTGGCCTCGGCGGCGGATCTGCGTACCGTCGCGCACGGGTTGGGCACGTCGTTGAGCGGCACGCTGTCGATCGGTTGCTTCCAGGTGGTGGCGCCCTATTTGCTGCCAGAACTGCTCGCGACGGCCGCGGTGAAGCTTCCCAACCTGCACCTTCAGACCACAGAGGTGGACCTCGCCGACCTCGCGGAGGGCGTGGCCGACGGTACGTTCGAGCTCGGCATCGGCTACGACCTCGTGGAGGACCCGCGGCTGAAGCGCTGGCCGCTGTTCCAGCTCCCGCCATACGTGCTGGTGGCAGGCGACCACCGGTTGGCCACGCGCAAGCAGGTGCGGCTGGCCGACCTGGCTGACGAGCCGATGGCACTGCTCGACCTGCCGCACAGCCGGGATTACTTCCAGAGCGTCTTCGCCGCCTCGGGTGTCCGACCCGACGTGCGCTTCCGGTCGACAACGGTCGAGACGTGCCGGGCTCTGGTGGGCCGGGGCCTGGCGTACACCGTGCTCAACCTGCGCGCGGCGGTGCCGACGGCGCTCGACGGTCACGCCGTCGCCCCTGTACCCATCGCGGGTGATCCACCGGCGTTGACGGTGGTCCTTCTCGACGCGGTGGCGGCGAAGTCCACGCGCCGTGCCAGCGTCATCGCGGAGCTCTGTCGGAGTCTGTTCTCCAATCCACCCGGAGGGCGATCGTAGATCGATTTTACCGATGCCGGACATCGAATCTACGAGCTGGACAGATGTAGTGGGCGGTTGAACCATGGGGGCGAGCAGTTCCGCCCAACGCAGTGGAGGTCAGGTGTCCAACCAACAGGTCGAGGTCCTCGTCGTCGGTGCCGGACAAGCCGGCATCGCGATGAGCGAGCATCTCAGCGCGCAGGGCATTCCTCACCTCGTTCTGGAACGCGACCGCATCGCCGAGCGCTGGCGATCGTGGCGCTGGGACTCGCTGGTCGCGAACGGACCCGCCTGGCACGATCGCTTTCCGGGCCTCGAATTCGACGTCGCCCCTGACGCATTCGCGAGCAAGGAGCAGGTCGCGGACTATCTCGTCGCATACGCCGACAAGATCGACGCGCCGATCCGCACCGGCGTGACCGTGACGTCCGTGCGCAAACTGCCACGCCAGGCGGGTTTTCGGGTGGAGACCTCCGAGGGGACAGTCGACGCGCGCTTCGTCGTCGCGGCCACCGGGGCGTTCCAGAAGCCGGTCATCCCGCCCGTCGTCCCCGAGTCCGCGGGCATCCATCAGATTCACTCCAGCGCGTACCAGAATCCGCAACAGCTCCCGGAGGGCGCGGTGATGGTGATCGGCGCAGGGTCCTCAGGTGTGCAGATCGCCGATGAGCTGCGGGAATCGGGGCGCGAGGTGTACTTGGCCGTCGGACCTCACGACCGTCCGCCTCGCAGTTATCGTGGCCGCGACTTCTGTTGGTGGCTCGGTGTTCTCGGCAAGTGGGACATGTCCGCTCCACCGCGCGGCGCCGAGCACGTGACGATCGCGGTCAGTGGAGCTCACGGTGGTCACACCGTCGATTTCCGGAGTCTGGCGGCCACCGGAATCACGCTGCTCGGCATGGCCGGGCCGTACGAGAACGGAGTGATGACGTTCGCCCAAGACCTGCGCCAGAACATCGAAAGTGGTGACGCGAACTACCTGTCGATGCTGGACGAGGCGGACGCCTATGTCACCCGCAACGGTCTCGACCTCCCCGAGGAACCACAGGCTCGCGTGTTCGGCCCCGACCCCGACTGCGTGACCGACCCTGTCGAATCGATCGACCTGGCCGACGCCCGCATCACGTCGATCATCTGGGCCGTCGGCTTCGCGTTCGACTACGGATGGCTGCAGGTCGACGCGTTCGACGACAACGGCAGACCGCGACATCAGCGTGGGGTGTCGACCGAGCCCGGCATCTACTTCCTGGGGCTGCCGTGGCAGTCCCGCCGCGGGTCGAGCTTCATCTGGGGGGTCTGGCACGACGCGAAATACCTCGCCGACCAGATCGCGATCCAGCGCTCCTATCTCGCCTACGAGGCGTCCGCGCTGGCACATCACTGACGTCCCCGACACGAAAGGAGTCCCGTCGATGGACGACGCGACACCGGCTGGAGCCACCCACACCAGGATCCGACCGTTCAACACCAAGGACACCTACCCCGAGCAGAACCTCGACAACGACCTCTGTCAGGCCGTCGTCGCGGGTGGCGTGGTCTATCTGCGCGGCCAGATCGGGCAGGATCTCGACACCCGCGAGTCCGTCGGCATCGGCGACGTCGAAGCCCAGGCAGAGAAGGCGATGGCCAACATCGTGATGCTGCTCGAGGAAGCGGGCAGCAGCCTGAAGGACATCGTCAAGGTCACCGTGTACCTCGTCGACGTGCGCTATCGGGAAACCGTGTACCGCGTCATGGGCCGGTGGCTCAAGGGCGTTCACCCCGTCTCCACCGGACTCGTCGTCGATGCATTGGCCCGCCCCGAGTGGCTCGTCGAGATCGATGCCACCGCGGTGCTGAGCGGGGTCGGATCGTGACGTTCTCCCTCGTCGTGCGCAGCGATTCGTCGTTTGGAATGGTGGTCTGCTCGTCGAGTCCCGCGGTTGCGGCGCGCTGCGTGCATCTGCGCGCGGGCATCGGTGCAGTCGCAAGCCAGAACGTCACCAACCCCGGACTGGGCGCGGTGGCGCTCGATGCGCTGGCGGCGGGCGCGGATGCCTCTGTCGCACTGGACAAGACGATCGCCGGCGAGGCGCACGCCGACTACAGACAGGTCATCGTCGTCGACGCCGCCGGCGGCACGGCGATCCACACCGGCGCCAACGCACTGGGCACCCGGCACGAGAAGCGGACCGAGAACGCTGCCGCCGCAGGCAACATGCTGGCCCGTGCGAACGTCATCGACGCCCTGCTGGATGGATATCTGACCTCGACGGCGACAACAGTGGAGCGTCGGCTGCTCGACGGTCTCGCCGCCGCCTTCGCCGCAGGCGGCGAGGCGGGGCCCGTGCACTCCGCCGGTCTCCAGGTGGTCGAGGACGTGCCATGGCCCGTCACCGATCTGCGCGTCGACTGGCATGACGACCCGATCGCCGAACTGGAGCGGCTCTGGGCCGTGTGGGAACCCCAGAAGGCCGACTACCGCACGCGCGGAATCGATCCCACCGCCGCGCCGTCCTACGGAGTACCGGGGGACCTGTGACCGCAAGCATCGACGACGCCATTCGGTCCGGGGTGGACCGCGCCACCGACCGAATCCTCGCGCTGTCACACGACCTGCATGCGCACCCCGAGATCGCGTGGGAAGAAGTGCGATCCTGCGCGCGGGTCGCCGGAGAGCTCTCCGACGCCGGCTTCGCAGTCGAGGAGAGGTTCACCGGACTCGAGACTGCGTTCCTCGCAACGTGCGGCACCGGTCCACTGCATCTCGCAGTGTGCGCCGAGTACGACGCGCTGCCCGGTATGGGTCACGCCTGCGGGCACAACGTCATCTCGGCGATCTCGACCGGGGCGGCGCTGGCGCTCTCGCCCTACGTGGACGACCTCGGCATCACGCTCTCGGTGTTCGGCACTCCCGCCGAAGAGGGCGGCGGCGGAAAGATCGAGATACTGGACAGGGGCGGATTCGCAGGGGTGCACGCGGCCGCCATGGTCCATCCCGGCCCAGTCGACGTCGCCCGTGCTGAACCATATGCCGTGTCGCACAGCCACATTCAGTACGACGGCAAGTCTGCGCACGCGGCCGCCTATCCTGACCGCGGCATCAACGCAGCCGACGCCTTCACGATCGCCCAGGTGGCCATCGGGCTGCTGCGCCAGCAATTCCCGAACGATGTTCGAGTCCATGGTGTGGTGACGAATGGGGGAGAGGCGCCCAACGCCATCCCGCAGCGCACCGAGGGCCGCTGGTACGTCCGCGCCGGCACACTCGCCCAACTCGGCGAGCTCGAAGACCGCGTGACGCGGTGCTTCGAAGCGGGCGCGCACGCGACGGGCTGCGAGCTGACGATCACCCCAGAGAGCAAGCCGTACGCCGAGTTCCGCACCGACGAAGCCCTTCTCGAGCGGTACGTGCGGCGGGCCGGGGAACTCGGCAGGCGGTTCAGCGCAGGCTCCGACTCGTTGATGAACCGCGCCTCTACCGATATGGGTAACGTGTCGTTACGCATCTCGGCCATCCACCCGTACATCGGGATCGACTCTCTACCCGCCGTCAATCATCAGCCCGAGTTCGCTGCGGCCGCGGCCTCCCCGGCAGCTGACCGTGCCGCGGTCGACGGTGCGCTCGCCCTGGCGCTGACCTTGCTCGATGCCGCTTCCGATTCCGGTACACGGCAGCGGCTGCTCGATGCGGAGAGCACGGCATGACCGTTCGTGTGGAACACGACCTGCTCGGTGACCTCGACGTGCCGGACGCGGCGTACTACGGCGTGCACACCGTGCGCGCACTGGAGAATTTCCCCATCACGGGTACCCCGATTTCCCGCTATCCGGAGCTGATCGTGGCGCTCGCGTGTGTGAAACACGCTGCGGCCCGGGCGAACCACCAGCTCGGACTGCTCAGCACAGAACGCGCCGACGCCATCGCCGCGGCCTGCGGTGAGATAAGGTCCGGCAAGCTGCACGACCAGTTCGTCGTGGATGTCATCCAGGGTGGCGCGGGGACGTCGACGAACATGAACGCCAACGAGGTCATCGCCAATCGGGCCCTCGAACTTCTCGGGCACCGGCGTGGGGAGTACCTGCACCTGCATCCGTTGGAGCATGTCAACCTCGGTCAGAGCACCAACGACGTCTACCCGACGGCGCTCAAGATCGCGTTGCAGTTCGCCGTGCACCGCTTGCGGGTGGCCATGACCGAGCTGGTCACGGCTTTCGCGGACAAGGCCCTCGAGTTCGGTGGGTGTCTCAAGATGGGCCGCACACAGTTGCAGGACGCGGTGCCGATGACGCTTGGTCAGGAGTTCGGCAGCTACGCCGTGATGGTCGGCGAGGATGGCGACCGACTCGGCGAGGCCGTGACGTTGATCTCGGAGATCAACCTCGGCGGTACGGCAATCGGCACCGGACTCAACGCGCACCACGGCTATGCGGAGGCGGTGTGCCAGGAGCTATGCGCCACGACCGAACTACGGCTCGTCACCGCGTCGAACCTGGTCGAGGCCACACAGGACGTGGGTTCTTTCGTGCAGCTGTCGGGAGTGCTGAAGCGGACCGCGGTGAAGTTGTCGAAGATCTGTAATGATCTGCGCCTGCTGTCTTCGGGTCCCCGGGCAGGCTTGGGCGAGATCAATCTCCCAGCCGTGCAGGCGGGTTCGAGCATCATGCCCGGCAAGGTCAACCCGGTCATCCCGGAGGTCGTCAATCAGGTTGCGTTCGAGGTCATCGGAAACGACATCGCGATCAGCATGGCCGCCGAGGGTGGGCAATTGCAGCTCAACGCCTTCGAGCCGATCATCGCGCACAGCCTGTTCGAGTCGCTGGCACATCTGACGGCCGCGTGTGACACCTTGCGCACCCGCTGCGTCGTGGGCATCACCGCCAATGTCGCCCGGATGCGGGCCACGGTGGACCGCTCCATCGGACTCGTCACCGCGCTCAACCCCTACATCGGCTACGAGGCGGCGAGCCGCCTCGCCGCCGACGCATTGAACTCAGACTCCGACATCGCTTCACTGGTGCTCGATCGCGGACTGTTGACCGCCTCGGAATTGGAGACCATTCTGCAGCCGGGCAATCTGACGGGTTCCTCGGAGACGACACCAGTAACCTCGACTCATGCCACGCGCACTCACTGACGACGAGATCACCGCTTTCCTCGACAGCCGTCCCGGCTGGGCGGCACTGACCACTCTCGACGAGGACGGGTTTCCCCACACCGTGCCGCTGGGCTACTTCCGGCTCGGCGATGACATCGTCATGGGCGTGCGCGACAACACGCGCAAAGTCGCCAACGTAGAGCGTGATCCGAAGGTGAGCATCATGCTCGAAGACGGGTCCACGATGTCCGACATCCGGGGCGTGATGATCCAGGGCCACGGCCGCATCGTCCGGGCCGAGGAAGCGGTCGAGCTCGCGCGGCACGGCGCCCGCAGACGCGGCGTGCCGGAGGACGAACTGCCCACCGAGCCGCGACCGGGCTCCGCCTACATCTACGTGACGCCCGTGCGCACACGGTCGTGGCAGTACGGCGACTGATCACCCCGCCGGGATGACGTCGCTTCCCGACCCCTTGATCGACGCCTTGGCACGGTTCTCTGCGCGCACCGTCCGGGTGCCGCGCACATAACCGGTCGGTGAGATCGACGCGGCCAGCAGCGCGTCCTCGCCCTTAGTGAACGGGTGGAACCCGACACCGGCGCCGCCTCGGCCCTTGACGGGAATGTCGGCGACTTCGGTGACCTTCCAGCTCTTTTCGGCCAGCGACAGGATCGCCTCACCGTTGGCACATGACACCGGCAGCGAGGCGACCACCTCGTCCCCGTCACCGGTCAGCTTCACGCCGGCGACGCCGTTCCCTGCCGCACCCTGCGGGTTGACCGCGGCCGGATCGATTCGCAGGATCTTGCCGCGCCGCGTCACCAGTGCCAGGTGATAGCCCTCCGGCAGCACACCGGAGCGCACCAGCCCGGTGATGTCCGGTGCCACCGGGATGTCGCGGATCTTGAACGGCAGACCGCCTCCGTTGGTGAACTTCACGCGTCCATCGCTCCACACCGCCCAGCCGAGGCCGGAGGTGAGCAGCTCACCGTGACTGTCGGAGAACACCCCGCGATCGTCGAGGCGCCACGCGGTGTTGACCTTGCGTTCGCGCGGGCCGTCCTCGTCACTGCCCGCCGTCACGGGGGTGGCTTCGGCGTCGAGCACGGTGCGGCGGTCGAACTCCGGACCCTTGAACAGCTTCGCCGTCTCGACGAGCTCCTGATCGATCACCTTTCGGCGCGCATCCGGGTCGGTCACCAGTTCGGTCAACGCGGCGAACTCGGCGTCCAGCTTCTCCGCTTCGGCACGCAGCTCGATGACGTCCAGTTTGGTCAGCCGTCGAAGCTGCAGTGCCAGAACGTAATCGGCCTGCACGGCATCGATCCCGAACCGCTCCTGCAATCCCTGCCGCGCCTCGTCGACCGTCTCCGAACCGCGGATGACCGCGACCGCCGCGTCGATGTCCAGATGGATGGTCATCAGGCCGGCCACCAGGTGACGGCGCGCGGTGACTTTCTCCAACCGGTACTCGCTGCGGTGCAGCACCACCGAATCCCGCAGCGTCAGGAACGCGGCGATCAGTTCCCGAACCGACCACCACCGCGGCACCCGGTTCTCGTCGAGCGCGACGAGACTGGCGGCGAACGTCGATTCCAGCGGAGTGAGCGCCAGCAGCTGCGTGCGGATGTCCTCGGCGTTGTGGCCGCGCTTGGCGGTGACCACGATGCGCAGACCGTTGCGCCGGTCGGTGAGGTCGGACATGTCGGCGACGCCGGACATCTCGCCGGACTCGACCAGCGCCCGAATCCGCTCCTGCACAGTGTTGCTCGCGACACCAGGGGGTAGCTCGGTGATGACGCAGTTCTTGCCGTCGACATGGATCGTGCCGCGGACGGTGAACGCACCCCGGCCTGTGGTGATGTATTCCCGCAGTCCGGCCGTGCCGACGACGGTGGCGCCGCACCCCCAGTCGGGCCCGGGAATAAGTTTGACCAACCGGTCGTCGGTCATGTTCGGGGTCTTGAGCAACGCCCGGCAGGCGGCCATCACCTCGCGGGGGTTGTGCGCGGGCACCTTGGTGGCCCACCCCTCGGCGATGCCGACGGCACCGTTGCACAGCAGCACCGGCCATTGCGCCGGCAGCATTGTCGGCTCGGTCCATTCGCCGTCGAACGTGGGCACCATCGGCACAGCGTGGTCGTCGAGCTCCGCGGTCAGCGCCGCACCCGGCGCCGAGAGCCGCATCTCGGTGTACCGGTCGGCCGCAGGGATGTCTCCCTGGATGCGGGGGAATGCGCCCTGTCCGTCAATGACTTTGACGCGCTGGAACTCCGCGGCCATCAGCGCCGCCGCGCCGTACATCGATGCGCCGCCGTGGGGGTGCAGGTTGCCGGTGACCGCCGAGCAGACCTTCGACGACTTCTGCGGCTTGTTGCCGGGCAGAAGCCGTGAGTCGTGCATCTGATAGAGCAGACGCCGCTGGCCGGGTTTGAGCCCGTCGAATGCCGACGGGATGGCCCGGTCGCTGACACTGTAGAGCGCAAAGGTCAGCTGGTAGTGATTCCAGTAGTCGTCGGCGCTCTGGTCGAGCACCAGGTCGGGATTCTGTTCGGGGATGTCCAGGGTGGCAGACACTTCAGTACTCCTAGTCGAGGTCCAACGCGGAGGTGTCGACACGGGCGGCGATCTCGGCCATCCACGTGCGACGCCCCTCGGGCGGCCCGCCGAACAACGTGTGGTGCAGCTTCGCCTCGTCGTGGTCGGGATGGACTCGAATCACCGTGCGGCGCTGCGGATCCAGCACGGTGTTCCAGAAGTCGTCGGCATCCATCTCGCCGAGACCCTTGTTGCGTTGCACCTCGACCCGCTTCTTGGAGGTGGCCTTCAGTTGTGCCACCGCCGCGTCCCGTTCGGACTCGTCCTGGCAGTAGATCCGGTCGTCACCGTTCTTCACCACGAACAGCGGTGGCAACGTCACATAGACCATGCCGGCTTCGACGAGCGGACGGTAGAAGTCCAGGAACATCGAGATCAGGCTCGAGTTGATGTTGCCGCCGTCGGGGTCGGCGTCGGAGGCGAAGAGGATGCGGTCGTACCGGCACTGTTCGGGATCGCAGCTGTCCCGCACGCCGCAGCCGAGAATCCGTTCGATCGAATCGAATTCGTCCTTGGCGCGGGCCTTGGTCAGGGCGAAGCCGTAGACATTGGGCGGCTTGCCCTTCAGCGGGAAGGCGGCTTGGAAAGTCGCGTCGCGTGCGGCTTTGATGGTGCCCAGCGCCGAATCGCCCTCGCAGAGGAACAGTTCGGCTCCCGATCCGCGGCCGGTTTCCCTGCTGGGCAGCAGTTTCGGCGGGAGAGACAGATTGGTGCCGAGCCCCTTGGCCTTCGACGCCGCCCGCGACCGGGCCTTGGCCCCTTCGGCGCTGCGCCGCGCGCGGGCGAACTCGAGCGCCAGCTTGGTCCACAGCGAGACAGTCTCACCGTTGGCGGGGTTGGCCGCCCAGATGGTGACACTGCGCGCCACATCCGGTGCCATCGCCAGGTTCAGCGACCGCGACGACACCGCCGTCTTGGCCTGGGAGTCCCACGACACGTCGGGGGCACGGGTGTCGACCGCGAGGGCGGTGACCGCCGCGAAATCCTGTGCCTCCGGGCCTTCTTCGCCCTTGGCCAGGCCGAGATCGCGGATACGGGAAGCCCGGTCGGCCAGCGCCTCGGAGAGCCCCTTCATCGCCGCGGTGAGGTGGGAACCGCCACCGGGCGTGCGCACGGTGTTGCAGAACGCGGCCACCGTCGCCGGCTCGGCCGGGCCGGCGGTCAGCGACCAGCGGAACGGTGTCGGGCCACGACCGGTGGTGTACTCGCCGCGACCTTCGACGACAGCCCGCACGGCGGGAGCGGGGTTACCCGCCGCGGTGCACATCAGCTCCAGCAGCGTGTCGGTGCCCCAGGGGCCGCCGAAGGGCTCGAGCAGCGCCGACGGCACGTCCTCACCCGGCCACCCCTCGTCGACGACCGACAGGTGTACGCCGGGGGACATCCGCGCGGCCGCGTGAGCGCGCAACAGCACCTCCGCGATGTCCATCGTGGAATCGGGGACGACGGCCGGGTCGAACAGGATGCGCACGGTCGTGCCGTGAGCGTTCGGCTTCCGGTTTCCGACGCCCCGCAGTTCCTGGGTGTCGGCGCGGGTGAAAAGCGCATGGGGATCGAAGTCCTGGCCCTCGAACACGCCGGGGTAGCCGCCGCCGAAGCTCTGCAGGTAGGTCTTGCCGCCCCGGCGAACCGTCACGTCGGTGCGGGCGGAGATGAAGACTGCGGCCGCGGCGCCGATTCCGTTCAGACCGGCTCCGGTGCTGGTGGCGTCGGCGTGCGCGGAGAACTTTCCGCCGGCGCGGGCGGTGCCGAGGGTTTTGACGATGCCGTTCTTGCCGGTGGCCGGGTCGGTGTCGACCGGCAGGCCGCGGCCGTCGTCGGCGACACTGACCGACCCGTCGGCGTGCAGGGTGATCGTCACGGTCGACCCGCCGTGGCTGGGGTCGGCGACCTCTTCCACCGCGTTGTCGATCAGCTCGCGTAACGCGGTGTTCAGGATGTCCAGACCGAGGTTGACCGCCGGCCGCAGGCGGGTGTGCTGGACATCGTCGAGCTCGGTGATGTCAGCGGCGGTGTAACTCACGTCTCGTCCTTTCCATCAGGTGGGCGCCGATCGGTGGAATGGTAGACGGCGGATCCGACTTCCTCCCGCATCTGCAGCTCAGCCACCCGGTTTTTGTGGCGGTGATGACACCATGGCGTGATGCGCGCCTTCCTGTCTCGTCAGCGACGGCGGCTGACATGGATGATGCGCCCGCGTCGGGACGTCGGCATCGTAGAGTTCGACGCCCATGCGAATCGGTGGGTCGACGTCGAGACAGCGATTCCCGTGCAGCGCGACGAGCTGACCTTCGCCACCTTCAACATCTGGTTCAGCGATCACCACGCGACAGCGCGCTATCACGCCATCGCGGACCTGCTCGAGGCGCACAGCCCGGATGTCATCGCGTTACAAGAGGTCACGCCCCCTGCACTCGAGGTGTTCCTCGCGAGGCCGTGGATTCGGCAGCACTACCACCGCGCGGCGGCCACGGGTCACGCCTTCGGCAGGAACGGGCTGCTGCTTCTCTCGCGCCTGCCGATGTCGCACGCTGTCTACACCCATCTGCCGCGCAGTGTCGGGCGCGGCCTGCTCCAGGCGAGCCTGACGGTCAACGGCCGCGCGCTGACGATCTGCTCACTGCACCTGGAAAGCGGCAAATCGGCGTCGGAGATTCGCGCGCACCAGCTGGCCACGGTGTTTCGCGCCGTCGACACCGCCGAAAACGCCGTGCTGTGTGGGGATTTCAACCTTCGCGACGCCGAGGGCAGCAGGCTCCCGGAGACCTGGGTGGACGCATGGCCGGCGCTGCACCCCAGCGATGAGGGGTTCACCGAGGACACGTCGGTGAATCTCATGCTGAACGACAGCAAGGGCAAGCCCAGAAAGGTGCGATTCGACCGCATCCTGGTCAAGGGTGACGGGTGGGTCCCGGCAGACATTCGACTCCTGGGTACCGAACCGATCTCGCAGACGACGCCGAGAGTCTTCCCGTCCGACCATTTCGGCCTGCTGTGCCGGGTGGTTCCCGCCGGGCGAGCCGTCATTGCCGACGCATGAACACTGCGAAAACTCCGCTGTCGGCGGCCGCCTCGCCGGGCATCGGCCTCTAAGCTGGCGGAAATGCCTACCTCTTCGTCGCCGCAGGACGAGTTGCGCGTCAACTTCCAAGTTCTGCTCAACAGCGCCCTCACGCACGGCCGGGCGGCGTCACGTGAGTGCGGTCTGGGCCCTGCCACCGTCGAAGCGATCAATGCGATCGCCTACGACCATCCGGACGCCGAAGCCGACGCCGTCGCAGCGGCCTACGACGCCTTCGAGGCCGAGCATGGGGGAGCGCAGTCGGCCAACAGGACGGCATAGCCGACGATTCTCACGCAGCGACAGGTACGGCGGCTGTGTTGGCCTTGTTGGCCTGCAGGCATGCCCACGACATCGTGAACAGGAAGATGCAGTAGGTGGTGAGCGCCAACCAGAACACCAGCACCCCGTTCCATGCGAAGGGGCCGCTGTGGAAGAAGTACGCGAAGATGTCGGGGATGAACGACACGGCGACGAAGAAGTTCACGTAACCGACCCAGCGGGGAAACACCGTTTGGCCGCTCAGAACAGCGATGCCGATGGACAGGTTCTGCAGACAGAACAGCATGATCGCGGGGAACAGAATGAGCCAGCCCATGTCGTGCAGTAGCAGCACCGTGTCATCGGATCGATCGGTGCGGAAAGTGGCCATGGCCCACAACAACATCGGCAAGAGGTTGAGCAGGAGCGTGGCGGTTCCGGTGGCGAGCTGGGTCAACGCCAGTACTGGGCGACGCCCTTCGATCCGCAGCAGATGCATGCTGATCGTGGCCACCAGCGGCGCATAGAGGACGATGCCCAGGGACGCGAGGACGAAGCCCGCCCCGGTCAGGGTGGGGTGCTCGAGATAGAACGCGCGCACCTCGGACATCGGCGCACCCGGACCCAGCGGTAGGGGCAACATCCCGGCGATCAGCCAACCCGCGAGGGTGACCACCACAGCAGCCGGCCCGCCGAGTGCACACAGTGTCAGCACGCGAGGATTCACGATTCCCCACTCTCCCAATGCGCGAGCCGCGACTGCGCGCATGTTTTTAATCTTGATTAAGTGGAGAAGCTACGGGCTGGCATGCGGGGCGGTCAAGAGGCGCCCGCAGTACCGGACGGGCTTCTTTCGCCGACGTCCCTTCCGTGGTGATCTTGATCTCTCGCGCAGCGGGTGCAAATTTCGTACGGTCATGCGGTCCTTGATGTTTTCGCAGGAGCCGGGGTGTCCGATGCGTGCGGTGTTGACGTTGCCGATTTCTCCGGAGTTGGACGTGGTCGAGCTGAGGGAAGCACTGGCGCCGACCACCTGGCTCCCCTCGGCCGACCCGGAGGAGCCGTGGATCAAGGCGCGGGTGGATGCGTTGGTGCAGGAGTTCCCGGAGAGTCTGCGTGTTCAGTTGCAGCAGGCCGGAGTGATCTACATCCAGGTCGGACTGACGGTCGAGGGGCTGGTCAGCTTGGAGCGTCACGGCGCAGTGATGATCCGCCTGGTTCACGACGGCAACGACGTCTCCGCGATCAAGGCCGCCGTCCACACGCTGGCCCGCCACCTACCGGACGCGCTCAAAGCGGCCACCGGCAACGACGATCTCGGATTGGAGACGGACATCGAGATCCGCCAGCGCCACGGCGGCATCGCCGTGGCAAAGGGCGAGATCGTCACCCCGCACAGGTTGCGGTTCCCGAAATACGTGCGCACCGAGCGGCCTCGCGAGTTCGCGCTGGTCTGCGTTCTCGCGGGCCTCCTCGCGGCGACGTTCGTGACGTCGTTGTGGCTGGCCCACCTCCACCCGATCTCGCTGAGTTGGCCCGATGTGATCCGCGGTCACGGCGAACGGATCTCCTCCGCTCTGGTCGTGGCGCTGTTGACCATCCTGATCAACCTGCTGTTCGAATACCGGGATTGGCGCTCGGAAACCACCGAGGTGCGGTGGCTCTTCGGGTGAAGCTGCAGCGAGCTAGCGGCAGCAATTCGGGTCCAGCACCGCGCACAGGGCGCCCAGCGCATCCGGCGCGACACGATGAAAGACGTTCATGCCCCGGCGATCTGAGGCCACGAACCCGGCCCGGCGCAGCTGCGCCAGATGATGGCTGACGGTCGACTCGGTCAACCCGAGCGCCGCCGCCAGCGCGCCGCTGTTCTCCTCACCGGCTGTCGAGCTGAACAGCATCGACATGATCTTCACCCGAGCTGGATCTGCCAGGGCCTTCAGACGCAGTGCCACCTGCAGCGCATCGGCATCGCTCATCGGGCCCGAGGCCACCGGCGCACAACACACCGGACCGGACATGTCGATGGTGGGCAAGCTCTTGGGCACCCGCTCATAGTGCCACCATCTTGACATTCATCGCAAAGGTGGCAAGGTGGGCGTCGTCAGGACTTCGACATACGTCGTACAGGTAGGGAGCACGCGATGTCTCGCATCCAACTCGCACTCAACGTCGACGACCTCGACGAGGCCATCGCGTTCTACTCCGCGCTCTTCGACACCACCCCGGCCAAGGTCAAACCCGGCTACGCGAACTTCGCCGTCGCCGACCCGCCCGTCAAGCTGGTGTTGATCGAGAATCCCGGCCACGGCGGCACCATCAATCACCTTGGTGTCGAGGTGGATTCGAGCGACACCGTACACAGCGAGATCGCCCGGCTCGCCGGCAAAGGGCTGTTCACCGACGAAGAGATCAACACCACCTGTTGCTTCGCGACCCAGGACAAGGTGTGGGTGAGCGGTCCCGCCGGAGAGCGTTGGGAGGTCTACACCGTGCTCGCCGATTCCGACACGTTCGGCGCGCGCTGCTGATGACCGGTTACTCAGCCGACACCCGTGTCGTCGACAGGCTCTCGTTTCTCGACAGATTCCTGCCGCTGTGGATCGGTGTCGCCATGGCCTGCGGACTGCTGCTCGGTCGGCTGGTGCCCGGTCTGGACAGGGTTCTCAACGACATTGCGGTCGATGGCATCTCGCTGCCGATCGCCCTGGGTCTTCTGATCATGATGTATCCGGTGCTCGCCAAGGTGCGTTACGACCGGCTCGACACCGTGACCGGCGACCGCAGGATGCTCGCGAGTTCCCTTGTGCTGAACTGGCTCATCGGGCCCGCGCTGATGTTCGCGCTGGCCTGGTTGCTCCTGCCCGACCTCCCCGAATATCGCACCGGTCTCATCATCGTCGGTCTGGCCCGGTGCATCGCGATGGTCATCATCTGGAACGACCTCGCCTGCGGTGACCGGGAAGCTGCCGCCGTCCTGGTCGCCGTGAACTCAGTCTTCCAGGTCATCATGTTCGCCGCCCTGGGCTGGTTCTACCTCTCGATCCTGCCGGGATGGCTCGGGCTGGAGCAGACGAGCATCGACGTCTCGCCCTGGCAGATCGCGAAATCCGTCGCTATCTTCCTCGGAATCCCGCTGCTCGCCGGATATCTCTCGCGTCGGCTGGGGGAGCGGGCGAAGGGGCGAGACTGGTACGAACGGACCTTCCTGCCGAGAGTCGGCCCGTGGGCGCTGTACGGGCTGCTGTTCACCATCGTCGTCCTGTTCGCGTTGCAGGGCGCCCAGATCACCAGCCGGCCACTCGACGTCGCGCGCATCGCGCTGCCGCTGCTGGCCTACTTCGCGATCATGTGGGGCGGCGGATATCTGCTCGGTGCCGCACTCGGGCTGGGCTACGAGCGCACGACGACACTGGCTTTCACCGCCGCAGGCAACAACTTCGAACTTGCGATCGCCGTCGCCATCGCGACGTTCGGCGCCACCTCGGGGCAGGCCCTCGCGGGCGTCGTCGGACCCCTCATCGAGGTTCCCGTACTCGTCGGTCTGGTCTACGTGTCACTCGCCCTGCGCTCGCGTTTCGCCGGGCCCCGACTGGAGGCGACACGGGCATGACGCCCTCGGTGGTGTTCGTGTGCGTGAAGAACGCCGGCAAGTCGCAGATGGCGGCCGCCCTCATGCGTGCGCTCACGGGCGACTCCGTGATCGTGCATTCCGCCGGCACGCGACCGGGCGAGCACGTCAACGCGCTGTCCGCGCAAGCCCTCGCCGAGGAGGGCATCGACATCAGCGGTGAAATGCCGAAGCCGCTCGACGACAGCATCATTCGTGAGGCCGACGTGGTCGTCACACTTGGCCGCGAAGCCCGGGTGGAACCGGTGCCCGGCCCTCGATTCGAATCATGGGACACTGTCGAACCCTCCGAGAGCGGCATCGACGGCATCGAACGCATGCGGCTGATCCGCGACGACATCGCCCGGCGTGTCCGCGCGCTCGCCGCTGACCTGGGTGTCTGACGGGCTCACCGGCCTGGCGTTTTCAGCCCCACCGCAGCCCTCGGCAAGGATTCGCCCACTGAGCGAATCCTTGCGGCGGGCAAGCAGTCTCCTGCAGACCTGCCGCGAACGCTTTACGTGCTCTCGCGCAGCGCGTTTCATCGAGTGAAGCCTCATCACCGCGGCGAGTTCTGCAATGTCGCAGTCGGCGGTGCCCGGACGGACGTCAAGGTCTAGCCGAAGTCGTTCGTTGACAAAGGATTTCACGATGGTGCGTGGATTGATGGCGCTGTTCCTGGCTGCCTTGGCGTTGACCACATCGGGAATTGCGCACGCGGGCGGCAACATCGGCGCCAATCCGGTGCGCCACGCCGTCAGTTGCAGCGGTCAAGAGATGGATGTGCAGAGTGACGGCGGTGCTCCGGTCAGCTGCCCGTCCAGTGGCGGCGGCCCCAAGAGCGACATCAAGCCGCAGACGATTGTCGCGAACATGGTGCCCGTCGGCGGTGACGATCCGCACGACCTGACCGGGACCTACCCGAAGGTCAGCAGCTACGGTGGGATCTCTGATCCGACACCGTCACCTCAGTACACGGGGCCGTTCCTCCCCACCCAGTAGCTGTTACCGCTGGCTCTGCAGGATGTCGACGACCTGCTGTAACGGATCCGACACGGTGGAGACGGCACCGAAATAGGGATGGGAGAGCTCGACGACGAGGAAGAGCTGTGCCCCGACGAGCGTGCCGATGATGGCCACCATCGCATAGTGATTGGCCGGCTTCTCGACGCCGTAGATGATCGCGCACCCCAGCAGCAGGCCGCTGGTGACGAAGATGACCGCCCACAGTGACCAGGGCGGGCCGGTGTCGGTGCGGGCCTGCAGCACCCGTTCCGTGCGGTTCTTACTCAGATCGTTGAGGTTGCTGAAAGACGTTGACAGCAAAGTCTTTTGCGCGTCGGTCCGGGCAGTCACACCCTCGTACGCGGCATAGAGCCGGTCCAACGCCTGATCCGCCTCGGGATAGAAGCGTCCGGCGTTCGACTCGTCCCACTCTTTCAGCGCGGCCTGCTCGTAGGCAAGCAGGCTTTCACGTATGCGGTCGCGGTCCGGCTCGTCGAACACACCGGAATCACGGGCCAGCTGCGCCCCGGCCGCCCCCTCGGTCCGCACCACCGAGTCCGCGTGGCTGATCTGCCCCCACATGGCCGAGACGACGAAACCGATGAAGAACGCGAACACGAACCCGACGACACCGAAGGCGAACTTGGTCACGTCGTTGTGCTCGTCGCCGCGCAGATTCGGGAATCGTCGGCGCACCACCATCTGGATCGCGACGGCCGCACCCGCGGTGACCAGGACCATCAGGAGCAGCAACAACCACGAGGGCACATGGGTGACCAACCATTGACTCACTTCGCCCCCCGTCAGCTCGACCGTCGTTGACTGTAAACCGGCTAGCCGGTCACGAGGGCCGACACGACGACGATCTCAGCGAATCAGCGACGCGATCCGCTGACGGGAGCGTAATTTTGGCGTAACACACGCCACGGGGGTCGGCGAAGGGACGCTTCATGGGTCAGGTCAAGGTTCAGGCAACCACCATCGGACGAGTCGGGGCGCTGGCCGTGACGCTCGGCGTCGGCTGGGCAGTGGCCACGGCTGCTCCGGGTGTGGCCTACGCCGACGACACCGGCAGCGACACGTCGGCGTCTGCGTCGGTGTCACCGGACTCGTCGCAGAGCGCGACCGGGACATCCCGGGCAGCCGAGCGCCGCGCCGCTGCTCAGCAACGTCGTCAGGAGGCCCGCGAAGCCGCGGCGACTCGGCGAGCCGAGCGTCAGGAGGCTCGGCTCGCCCGCGCCGCCGACCGCGACACCGACAGCCCGGGCCGCACCTCGGTCAGGGTCACCGAAAACACCACAGACGAGGAATCGTCGCGCGCGGACGCACCGGCCGATCCGCCCCCGGCCGCCCCGCTTGCGCTCACCACGTTGCTGACAGCCGCGGCAGCCAAGCGAGACGAGCGGCTGGCAACGCAGCGCAGCACCGTCGCGCCGCAGGTCAGCGCACTGGCCGCTGACGACACCCCGAACGTGCTGGTGATCGGCATCGACGGCACCAACCTCAGCAAGATCCTGGCCAACCAGCAGAACAGCAACCTGTTCAGCCTCATGCAGACCGGCACCACGGCGGCCTCGACGATCGTCGGGCACACCACGATCTCCAACCCGTCGTGGTCATCCATCCTGACCGGGGCATGGGGGGAGAAGACCGGCGTCATCAACAACGTCTTCACCCCGTGGACCTACTCGACGTGGCCGACGCTGTTCACCCAGCTCGAGCAGTTCAACAGCAGCATCGAGACCACCGCGATCTCCGACTGGGACGTGATCGCCGGCATCGCCGGAACCGGTGGTGCGAACAAGGTCGACAACAACATCTACTTCACCCAGGTAGCCGGCGACACCGACTGGTCGAAGACCGATGACCGGGTCGGCGACGCCACCGAGGCCGCGATCCTGGGCGCGGACGCGAACGTGAGCAACTTCGTCTTCAGCTATTTCGTCGGGGTCGACGAGAACGGACACATGCACGGCGGCGACTCACCGGAGTACGCCGCGGCCATCACCAACGTCGACCGCAACATCGGGGAGATCCTCGCCGCGATCGAGGCCAGCGGCCAGGAGTGGACGATCATCGTGGTCACCGACCACGGCCACCAGCCCCAGAAGGGCATCGGCCACGGCTTCCAATCCCCGCCGGAGACATCCACTTTCGTGATTGCGAACGGCGGCGGCTTCGACTCCGGCGCGATCAACCTGACCTACTCGATCGTCGACGTCACCCCCACGGTGCTCACCCTGTTCGGAGGTACGCCGTCCGCGAGCTCGGACGGGACGTCGCTGACCGAGCAGGACGACAGCAACGTCTACCCGGTGAACGACGACGGTGCCCTGCGCGCCGGACTACTCGACATCATCGCCAAGTACGGCTATCCGGACCGGGCCACCGAGGCCAGGCTCAGCCTGCGCACCATCGTGACATCGGTGCCCTACTTCGTGTTCGGCGCGACCAACCAACTCACCGGCGGTCTGCAGGATCTCGTCGACCTCGGCATCCCGATCGTCAGCCTGGCGGCGAAGATCGCGATCATCCCGGTGCAACTGGGTGGCGATCTCCTCTACGTCGTGACCAACCTGGCGGCGCAGATCGTCGCGAAGCTCACCGGGGTCGAGGGTGCGAGCATCTTCCCGCTGTGGCCGCCGGCACCACCGGCGATCGAACCCCAGCCCGACGAGACGACCACACTGGTCGACCTGTTCGCGGTGTGCGGTGACGATCCGGCCTCGGCGAGCTTCCTGCAGTGCGGCGCACCGAGCATCGCGGTCTAGCCGGTACGTCTAGCGCTGCATCGACCCGATGAAGTAGGACTCTTTGCCGGTCGGATAGCCGCCGCCGTCGGTGGCGATGTGCACGTGGTCGAAGTGGTTGGCCGTCTCGTTGCCGTAGTCGGCGGTCCAACTCGGTGCCCCGATGCCGGGGTAGAGACCTTGACGCCAGATCACGTGCAGCACACCCCAGCGCTTGGCGTTGGCCAGGGCATAGCCGGCGATCTGGTTGCCCAGGGCGATGCCTTCCTCGGAGTGGTAGTTCGGGATCATGACGTCGATGGCCAGTCCGTTCGGATGCCATTTCAGCGGGTCCTGCCGGTATCCGCCGATCGTGGTGATCTCGGGGAACATCGCGCTGATCGCACGGGCCGCCCAGATCGTCTTGACCTGTAAGCCGCCTTCGGGCGCGACGCCGCGCGGCAGCGACAGATCGAACACCCGGGCGTCGATGGGTGCGCTGGCGGCCAGCAGTTCCGCCTTGTCCGGTGGCGGTGCCGCAGGCGCGGCGGACGGCCCCGCCGGCGCGGCGATCCCCGGCGCGGTGGCGGGGGACGCCGCTTTCTCGGAGTCCTGCGCGTAGAACATGCCGGCCGACACCACCAGCGACGCGGCGATCGCCAGCCATCGGCCACGGCCGTTGGCTAACAGATTTGTGCGCACGACGTGCACTGTAACGCCGCACGCGGTCGTTGCGGGCAAGGTTGGTCTCCCGCGCGTGTGACGGCGCGTTTGAAGAAGCGGCCGGTTGGGCACGCTGTGTTCCTGTTCGTGGGGCGGGCATCCGGTGCCCGGAAGAAAGGCGAGCTCGATGAGCGAAGTCAGGACAGGATCTGCAGGGTCGACGGGCACCGAGCGCAAGCTGGGTACCAGCCTCAAATCCCGGCACATCACGATGATCTCCATCGCCGGCATCATCGGCGCGGGGTTGTTCGTCGGTTCCAAGAATGCGATCGCCGAGGCGGGGCCCGCGGTCATCCTCTCCTACATCATGGCCGGCACCCTGGTGGTGCTCGTCATGCGCATGCTGGGGGAGATGGCGACCGCCAACCCGGACACAGGCTCGTTCTCCGTCTACGCCGACCGCGCGCTCGGCGGCTGGGCCGGCTTTTCCATCGGCTGGCTGTACTGGTGGTTCTGGGTGCTGGTCATCCCCGTCGAGGCCACCGCCGCCGCAGACATCCTCACCAGTCTCATCGGTGGCGCGCAATGGATCTGGGCGCTCGCCGTCACCGCGCTGCTGACCATCACCAACCTCGCGAGCGTCGGCAACTACGGCGAATTCGAATTCTGGTTCGCGCTGATCAAGGTCGTGGCGATCATCGCGTTCATCGGCGTCGGCGTGGCCGCGATCTTCGGCCTCATCCCCGACTCCCAGGTCAGCGGCATCGACAACCTGTGGCAGCCCGACGGCTTCCTGCCCAACGGGTTCGGCGCCGTCATCGCCGGCATGCTGATCACGATGTTCTCGTTCATGGGCACCGAGATCGTCACGATCGCCGCCGCCGAATCGCCCAACCCCGAAAAGGGAATCACCAAGGCGGTGCGCACCGTCATCTGGCGCATCTCGCTGTTCTACATCGGCTCGATCTTCATCATCGTCTCGCTGATGCCCTACAACGAGCTGCCCGACGGGTCCTATCAGTCCACGCTGCAGGCGATCGGCATCCCCGGCTCGAAGCTCATCATGGACATCGTCATCCTCACCGCGGTGGCGTCGTGCCTGAACTCCGCGCTCTACACCGCCTCCCGAATGCTGTTCTCGCTCAGCGAGCGTCGGGATGCCCCGCAGGCTGTCCGCAAGATCGCCGGCAACGGGGCGCCCTGGGTGGCGGTCCTGCTCTCGACCGCAGTCGGCTTCCTCGCCGTCATCGGCAACTACCTGCTCCCGGAGAAGATCTTCGGCTACCTGCTGGCCACCAGCGGTGCGGTCGCGCTGTTCGTGTACCTGGTGATCGCGATCAGCCAGTTCGTCCTCGGGCGCAAGATGCGGGCCGCCGGCGAGCGACCGCCGGTGCGGATGTGGCTGTTCCCCTATCTGACCGTCGTGGTCATCGGACTGATCGTCGCGGTGCTGGTGCTGATGGCCTTCGATCCCAAGCAGCAGCAGGCGATCGCCCTCTCGGTGATCTCGGCCGTCGTCATCGTCGCGCTCGGGGTGTTCGTGCACAGGCGCCACCGTGCCGACGCTGACGGGTCGATCCGCGCCGGCTGATGGTCAGGGCCGCTTGGCCACCGTCAGCAGGATCGCCGCATCCTCCAGCGCGAGCAGGGAGTGGTGTGCATCGGGGATCACCAACAGATCCCCGGTTCGGCCGTCCCACTGATCGTCGCCGGCGATGAGCCGCACGGATCCCCTGAGCACGAAGATGGTGGCCTCGCCGGGATTGGCGTGTTCGCTCATCTCCGAGCCTGCCGTCATCCCGACCACGGTCTGGCGCAGAATCCGTTCGTGACCGCCCACCACCGTGTCGGCGGCGTTGCGGCCGGTCGATGCCGCCCGCTCGAGTTGTTGGCGGGCCAAGGCCTCGATCGACACCTTCTGCATAGCTGCCATTGGATGCCTGCGACGCCCGACGGTCAACCATGGATGTGACCGGACCGGCGATGACCCCGGTTCGGTAGGCTTCAACCGCCCCGAATCTGACAGATCACTGACCGCACCTCAACGCCGGGAGGCCACCACATGAGCGCCGAGCAGCCCACCATTTTCTACACCCTGACCGACGAGGCGCCGCTGCTCGCGACCTACGCCTTCCTGCCCGTGGTCCGTGCGTTCGCCGGTGCCGCCGACATCGATGTGAAGTCCAGTGACATCTCGGTGGCCGCACGCATCCTCGCCGAGTTCTCCGACCGGCTCAGCGAGGACCAGCGAGTACCCGACAACCTCACCGAACTCGGTGAGCTGACCCAGTTCCCCGAGACCAACATCATCAAGCTGCCGAACATCAGCGCCTCGGTGCCGCAGTTGCTCGCCGCCATCAAGGAACTCAAGGCCAAGGGCTACGACCTGCCCGACTACCCGGGCGAGCCGAAGACCGACGACGAGCGCAAGATCAAGGAGCGCTACGCCAAGATTCTCGGAAGTGCGGTCAATCCTGTTCTGCGGGAGGGCAATTCAGACCGTCGCGCCCCCAAGGCGGTCAAGGAGTACGCACGCAAGCACCCGCACAGCATGGGGGAGTGGTCGCAGGCGTCACGCACGCACGTCGCGACGATGAAGGGCGGCGACTTCTACCACGGCGAGAAGTCGATGACGCTGGACAAGGCACGCAACGTTCGCATGGAGCTCAAGACGGCGGGTGGCGAGACCGTCGTGCTCAAGCCCGAGGTCACGCTCGACGAGGGCGACGTCATCGACAGCATGTTCATGAGCAAGAAGGCCCTCATCGAGTTCTACGAGGCGCAGATCGAGGACGCCTACAAGACCGGCGTGATGTTCTCTCTGCACGTCAAGGCCACCATGATGAAGGTCAGCCACCCGATCGTGTTCGGTCACGCGGTGAAGGTGTTCTACAAGGACGCGTTCGCCAAGCACCAGGAACTGTTCGACCAGTTGGGCGTCAACGTCAACAACGGCCTGTCCGATCTCTACGACAAAATCGAGGCGCTGCCCGCCTCGCAGCGCGAAGAGATCATCGAGGATCTGCACAAGTGCCACGAGCACCGGCCGGAGCTCGCGATGGTCGATTCGGCCAAGGGCATCTCCAACTTCCACTCGCCCAGCGACGTCATCGTCGACGCCTCGATGCCGGCGATGATCCGGCTCGGCGGAAAGATGTACGGCGCCGACGGCCGCACCAAGGACACCAAGGCCGTCAACCCGGAGTCGACGTTCTCCCGGATGTACCAGGAAGTCATCAACTTCTGTAAGACCCACGGCCAGTTCGACCCCACCACGATGGGCACCGTGCCCAACGTCGGGCTGATGGCGCAGAAGGCCGAGGAGTACGGCAGCCACGACAAGACCTTCGAGATCGCCGAAGACGGCGTCGCCGACATCGTCGACAACGAGACCGGCGAGGTGCTGCTGAGCCAGAACGTCGAGGCCGGCGACATCTGGCGCATGCCGATCGTCAAGGACGCCCCGATCCAGGACTGGGTCAAGCTCGCGGTGACGCGGGCGCGTGCGTCGGGCATGCCGGTGGTGTTCTGGCTCGACGACGAACGGCCGCACGAGAACGAGCTGCGCGCCAAGGTGAAGAAGTACCTGGGCGACCACGACACCGAGGGTCTGGAGATCACGATCCTGCCGCAGGTGTGGGCCATGCGGTACACGTTGGAGCGGTTGATCCGCGGCAAGGACACCATTTCGGCGACCGGCAACATCCTGCGGGACTACCTGACCGACCTGTTCCCGATCCTCGAGCTCGGCACCAGCGCCAAGATGCTGTCGATCGTGCCGCTGATGGCCGGGGGCGGCCTCTACGAGACCGGTGCCGGCGGTTCGGCGCCCAAGCACGTGAACCAGCTGGTGGAGGAGAACCACCTGCGTTGGGATTCACTGGGCGAGTTCCTCGCACTCGGGGCCAGCTTCGAAGACATGGGCGACAAGGCCGGGAACAAGAAGGCCTCGATCCTGGGCAAGGCGCTCGATGCCGCCATCGGCAAGCTGCTCGACAACAACAAGAGCCCGTCGCGCAAGACCGGTGAACTCGACAACCGGGGCAGCCAGTTCTACCTGACGATGTACTGGGCGCAAGAGCTCGCGAACCAGAGCGAGGACTCCGAGCTCGCCGAACACTTCGGTCCGCTGGCCACGACGCTGGCCGAGCAGGAGGACACCATCGTCTCCGAACTCAACGCGGTGCAGGGCGAGGCCGTCGACATCGGCGGCTACTACTACCCGGATCGGGAGAAGACCACCGCGGTGATGCGGCCCAGCAAGACGTTCAACGCGGCCCTGGAGACCCTGCAGGGCTGAGCTCAGCCAGCTCCAGCTCAGCTAAACCCTGCAATTCGCCGCTGTGGTTAATTGCGGTTTCGCCACGTTCGGCGACATTTCGGTGTGGTGTGCGTAACATCCGACCTGGACACGCCGATATAGGGCCATCACCGGCCGTCGTCAGGGGTAGCTATGCGCGTGGTTATGGGTCTTTCGCTGACCGCCAAGAGTGCGGTGTGGGCGCTGGTCGACGTCAAGGACGGCACCATCCTGGCCGACGAGGTGGTTGCCCTCGATTCGGCGAACGAGATTGCCCGGGCCACGGCGCGCAGCATCCAGACGTTCGCCCTGCAAAGCCAACGCGATATCGACGGGGTGCGTCTGACGTGGAGCGACGATGCGCGGGCGCACGGCATCCGGTTGCGGACCAAGCTGCGCCTGTTCGGTTTCGACACCGTGGAGACGGTGACGCCGGAGGCGGCCCGGGAGGGGCGCAACCGCACGGCCCGCCACATCGCTCCGCACCTGGTGCTCGCCTACGGCGCGGCCCGCGCGGACCTGCACGGTGACGAGCACCGCAACGTGCTCTCGCGTCTGGTGTCCCGCGTGCCGCTACCCGTCTCGGCGGCCGCCGGCGTGGTCGCCGTCGCCGGCGTCGGCATCTATGCCTTGACAGGAGGATTCACCACGAGCACGCCGGTCGTGGAGGCGTCCGCGCCGGCCCCGGCGCCCGCCGCGGCGCCGCCTGCCGTCCCGGCACCCGCGCCGATCGCCGCACCGGCGCCCGTCGCACCTCCGGTCGCCGAGGCTGCGCCGGTCGCCGAATCCGCTCCGGAGACATTCACCCCGGTGGAGCCGGCCCAATCCTTCTCGGCGCCCGCAGCGTCGACTTCGGCGCAGGACGAACAGACGTCGCCGACGGCCACCCCGGTTGCGGCCACCGCCGACACGACCGTCGGATCGGCCGAGAGTGCCACCGGAACGCAGACGGGCCAGGTGCCGATCACGACCGTGCAGGAATTCCAGCAGCCCAGCAGCGCCAGCGTCGCGGCGGTCGGCATCACGCCCAGCGATCCCCAGACCATCGACACGATGATCGGCGAACCGCATCTCACCGGATCGCAGCTGGCCGCCGGGCCGGTGCAAGCCGTCGTCGCCCCGGCGCCGGTGCAGTCCGCGCAGCCGGTGCCGGCGAGCACCGCCACAGCGGGTGGAGCATCGCAGACGACATCAGAGGGTCCCCTGAGCGCCTTCCTCGAAGCGCTGCCCTGACGGTGAACGCCGGTCGACGGGCGTAGAAGTACTCAAGCGTTCGACGCCGGCCGACGTCATGCTGGTCCCATGACCGTGTCGACCCCCGTCCGCGACCGCGCCGTCGACGTCGCCCGACTCGCGGCTCTCGTCGTCGTCATGTTCGGCCACTGCGCGCTGCTGCTCGCGACAATCGACGGACGCGGCCTCCATGTGGCCAACTTGATCGGCGCGTTGCCCGCGATCGCGCCCGTCACGTGGATCGTGCAAGTGATGCCGCTGTTCTTCCTGGCCGGGGGCGCTGCGGGCAGCTATGGGTACCGCACGGGAACAGCCTGGGCCGCATGGCTTTTCACCCGAGCGCAGCGGCTGTGTCGGCCGGTGTTCTTCTATCTCGCGGTGTGGTCGGTGGGCTTGCTGGCAGTGCAGTTCACCCTCGGCGCCGACTCGGCCGCCCGGCTCGGCCGGGAAAGCGTTGCACTGCTGTGGTTCCTCGGGGTCTACCTGGTGACGCTCGCCTTCGTGCCCGCCCTGGTCCGGATGGCCGCGGCGCGCACGGTCACCATCGTCGTCGCCGGCCTGCTCGCGGCCGCCGCGCTCGGCGACGCGGCCCGGGTCGCCGCGAACACGCCCACCGCCGGCGTCACCAACTTCGTCGTCGTCTGGCTGATCCCGGTCGCGATCGGCGTCGGATACGCGCGACGCTTGACCAGCGCACGGTGGGCGGCCGTGCTCGGCATCGTCGCCTTCGCCGCACAGCTGGGCCTCGCCGCGGTGGGTCCGTACGACGTGTCACTGGTGGTCACCGGCGCCGAGCGGGTGTCCAATGTCGCTCCGCCGACGCTGCTGCTCGCCCTGCACTGCACATGGATGTCGTGCGCGTTCGTGCTCGCCGCGCCGGCGTTGCAGCGGTGGGCGCAGCGGCCGCGGGTGTGGCGGGTGGTCAGCACCGGCAACGGCGGCGCGATGACGCTCTACCTCTGGCACATCCCGGCGATCGCGGTGACCGCCTTCGCGTTGCACCCCGTCGGCCTCGATGCCTACGACGTGCATGCGCCGGGGTTCTGGGGCCTACTGGCGCTGCGCGCGGTGGTGTTCGCCGTCGTGATGGCCGTGTTCTTCACGGTGCTGTCGCCGATCGAGCACCACCCGTTGCCGTGGTGGGACCGGCCGGTCCATGCCGGCGGCGTACGCGCGACCGTCACCGGCGCGCTGGTGTGCGCGGCCGGGGTGGCCCTCGTGTTCACCGCCAAACTGGGTCTGACCGGCTCGGGCTGGGTGGCGCTGGCGGTGTTCGTCGCCGCGGTGGTCGCGGCGCGAACCAGTGCGGGGCCGGGCGACGGGCGCCTTGAGCGGGCGCACAGCGACGAGTCGGGAAACTCCATGCAAAAAGTTTCGCGCAAATCTTGATCTGATCCAGAAAACGGGCCAAGATCGAGGGGATGACCGGAGAGGGAGACTACGCAGACGCGCTGAAGTCAGCGGGCCTTCGGGTGACCCGTCCGCGCATGGCCGTCATGCACGCCGTCGAGCACCACGCGCACGCCGACACCGAGGACATCATCGCCGCCGCCCGCGATCAGCAGCCCGACATCTCCCGCCAGACCGTCTACGACGCGCTCAACGCCCTCACCGCCACCGGGCTGGTGCGGCGAATCCAGCCGGCCGGTCATCTCGCCCGCTACGAAGCCCGAGTGGGCGACAACCACCACCACATCGTGTGCCGGTCGTGCGGTGTGGTGGCCGACGTGGACTGCGCCGTGGGCGAGGCGCCGTGCCTGACCGCGTCCGACGACCTCGGCTTCGACGTCGACGAAGCCGAAGTCATCTTCTGGGGCCTGTGCCCCGACTGCACCGTGCAGCCCCGATCACATCCGTGATTAGCTCGTCATCCACCACCGAAAGGGAATGTTGTGTCCTCTGATACCTCCGATGCCCGCCCGCCGCAGTCAGACACCAAGACCCACAGCAACAGCGAGTCGGAAAACCCTGTCATCGATGCGCCGGAGCCCAAAGCGCATGCGCCGCTGACGAACAAGGACTGGTGGCCCGAGCAGGTCGACGTCTCGCTGCTGCACAAGCAGAACGGGAAGGGCAACCCGCTGGGCGAGGACTTCGACTACGCAGAAGAGTTCGCCAAGCTCGATGTCGAGGCGTTCAAGCGTGACGTCCGTGACGTGGTCACCACCTCGGTGGACTGGTGGCCCGCCGACTACGGCAGCTACGCCGGTCTGTTCATCCGGATGAGCTGGCACGCCGCGGGCACCTACCGCATCTACGACGGGCGGGGCGGCGCCGGTCAGGGCGCGCAGCGGTTCGCGCCGCTGAACAGCTGGCCCGACAACGCCAACCTGGACAAGGCCCGCCGGCTGCTGTGGCCGATCAAGCGCAAGTACGGCAACAAGATCTCCTGGGCAGACCTGATCGCCTACGCCGGCAACGCCGCGCTGGAATCGGCCGGCTTCGAGACCTTCGGCTTCGCGTTCGGCCGCGAGGACATCTGGGAGCCCGAGGAGATGCTGTGGGGCCAGGAGGACACCTGGCTGGGCACCGACAAGCGCTACGACGGCACCAACGACGGCGATCGTCAGCTCGCCGAACCCTTCGGCGCCACCACGATGGGCCTGATCTACGTCAATCCCGAAGGGCCGGAAGGCAAGCCGGATCCGCTGGCCGCCGCGCACGACATCCGTGAGACGTTCGGCCGGATGGCGATGAACGACGAGGAGACCGCCGCGCTGATCGTCGGTGGCCACACTCTGGGCAAGACCCACGGCGCCGGCCCTGACGAGGGCATGGGGCCCGAGCCCGAGGGCGCCCCGATCGAGCAGCAGGGCCTGGGCTGGAAGTGCCCGTTCGGTTCCGGCAAGGCCGGCGACACCATCACCAGCGGTCTGGAGGTCGTCTGGACCGGCACCCCGACCCAGTGGAGCAACGGCTACCTGGAGATCCTCTACGGCAACGAGTGGGAGCTGACCAAGAGCCCCGCCGGCGCTTGGCAGTTCGAGGCCAAGGACGCCGAGGCCACCATCCCGGATCCGTTCGGCGGAGCGCCGCGCAAGCCCACGATGCTGGTCACCGACGTCTCGATGCGGGTCGACCCCATCTACGGCCAGATCACGCGCCGGTGGCTCGACCATCCCGAAGAGATGAACGATGCGTTCGCCCGGGCCTGGTACAAGCTGATGCACCGCGACATGGGCCCGGTCAGCCGCTACCTCGGACCGTGGGTGCCCGAGCCGCAGGTCTGGCAGGACCCGGTGCCCGCGGTCGATCACGAACTGGTCGACGAGTCGGACATCGCGTCGCTCAAGTCCACCATCCTGGCCTCCGGCCTGTCAGTGCCTCAGCTGGTCAAGACGGCCTGGGCGGCGGCGGCCAGCTTCCGCGGGACCGACAAGCGCGGTGGCGCCAACGGTGCGCGACTGCGCCTCGAGCCGCAGCGCAACTGGGAGGCCAACGAGCCTGCCGAGCTGGGCAAGGTGCTGCCCGTCCTGGAGAAGATCCAGCAGGACTTCAATGCCTCGGCCTCCGGCGGGAAGAAGATCTCGCTGGCCGACGTCATCGTGCTGGCGGGCTCTGCCGGGATCGAAAAGGCCGCCAAGGACGGCGGATTCGAGATCGACGTCCACTTCGCCCCCGGCCGCACCGACGCGTCCCAGGAGCAGACCGACGTCGAGTCGTTCGCAGTGCTGGAGACCCGCGCCGACGGGTTCCGCAACTACGTGCGGCCCGGCGAGAAGACCTCGGTCGAGAAGCTGCTCGTCGACAAGGCGTACTTCCTCGATCTCACCGCACCGGAGATGACCGCACTCATCGGCGGCCTGCGGGTGATCGGCGCCAACCACGGTGGCAGCAAGCACGGGGTGTTCACCGACACCCCGGGTGCGCTGACCAACGACTTCTTCACCAACCTGCTCGACATGGGCACGGAGTGGAAGCCGTCGACCAACACCGAGAACGTCTACGAGGGTCGCGATCGCGCCACCGGTGACATCAAGTGGACCGCGACCGCCAACGATCTGGTGTTCGGGTCGAACTCGATCCTGCGGGGCATCGCCGAGATCTACGCCCAGGACGACAGCAGGGGCAAGTTCGTCGAGGACTTCGTCGCCGCCTGGGTCAAGGTGATGAACAACGACCGGTTCGATCTGCGGTAACACCGTCTGCGCCGGTTCGCCGGCGTCGTGAGCCGATGAGCGCCCACACCGTTGCTATGCCGACGGTGTGGGCGTTCTCGTCGTGTGGGAGTGCCCGATGGCCTGGAAGTAGACCCGCCGGGCGATCTCGACAGCATGATCGGCGAAGCGCTCGTAGAACCGGGCCAGCAGCACGAGGTCCGCGGCCACGAGGGAGCCGTGCTGCCACTGCGGCCCCATCACCTGCGTGAACAACCGCCGGTGCAGCTCATCCATCCGTTCGTCATCGGCACAGATCCGTTCGGTCAGCGCCGGGTCGAGCGAACGGACGGCGTCGCGCGCCTCGTCCGCCATCCGAACAGCCGTCGCGCCCATCTCGGCGAACAGATCGGCGGTGTCCGCCGGCGTCGCACGGTGGGGGTGAACCTTCGCCGCGATGCGAGCCACATGCGACGCCAGCCCACCCATCCGGTCGGCGTCGGCGCCGATGTGCAGGGCTGCCACCAGCGTGCGCAGATCGCGGGCGACCGGCGCCTGCAGCGCCAACAGCCGGTAGGTGCGGTCGTTGACCGACACCGCCAGCGCCGTCAGCTCCCGCAGATCGCCGCGCAACCGCCCGGCCTGGGAGACGTCAGCCTCCAGCAGAGCTGCGGTCGCCAACCGCATGATGTCCGACGCTCGCTCGCACATCTCGGCGAGATCTGCCACGAGAGTGTCGAGTGTGTCGTGGAATTCGTTGCGCATGGTCACCTCGCGAACGGGCGATACCCCGCCTCGTCGTCGCCAAACCCGGCGGGACACGCCCTCGCCGCGCGCCGCGGCGCTGTCGGTCCGGTTCGGTAGGGTCTGCGCCGTGACAACGAGCTCCGCGTCGATTCGCCGCCCGAAACCCGTAACCGCCCGTCTCGCTGAGGAACTGGCCGTCGGGGAGGGGCAGGTCACCGCCGCTGTCCGGTTGCTGGACGAGGGCGCCACCGTGCCGTTCATCGCCCGCTACCGCAAGGAAGTGACCGGCAGCCTCGACGACGGTCAACTGCGCACGCTCGCCGATCGCCTGACGTATCTGCGCGAGCTCGACGAGCGCCGCGACGCGGTGCTCACCTCGATCCGTGAACAGGGCAAACTGACCGACGAACTGGTCGACGTGCTGATGTCCGCCGACACGAAGGCGCGTGTCGAGGACATCTACCTGCCGTACAAACCCAAGCGCAGGACCAAGGCGCAGATCGCGCGCGAAGCCGGGCTCGAACCGCTGGCCGACCGCTTGCTCGCCGATCCCGCGCTGGTCCCCGACCAGGTGGCCGCCGAATTCATCGGCACCGAGGTGAGCGACGCCGCCGCGGCACTCGACGGCGCACGGCACATCATCGTCGAGCGGGCCGCCGAGAACGCCGAGCTGGTCGGACAGGTGCGCGAGCACTTCTGGCAGCACGGCACGGTGCGCTCGCGCGCCGCCTCCGATGCCGTGGCCGCGACACCGAAGGCCCAGAAGTTCTCCGACTACTTCGACTTCAGCGAACCCCTCACCCAGATGCCGTCGCACCGCGTCCTCGCGGTCCTGCGCGGCGAGAAAGAGGAGGTGCTGGCGCTCAGCGTCGACGGCGGTGAGGACGACGCCGAGTACCAGGCGATGATCGCGCGCGCACTGGAGGTGGACCTGACCGCCGGCGGCGCTGCCACCCCGTGGCTGGCGGGCGTCGTCGGGTTCGCCTGGCGCACCCGGCTGTCGGTGTCGGCATCGGTGGACGCGCGGGTCCGGTTGCGGCTGCGCGCCGAATCCGACGCGGTGACCGTCTTCGCCCGCAACTTGAAAGACCTGCTGCTCGCTGCCCCGGCCGGCAACCGCACCACACTGGGACTGGATCCCGGCTTCCGTACCGGGGTCAAAGTGGCCGTCGTCGACGGCACCGGCAAGGTGCTCGACACCTGCGCCGTCTACCCGCACCAGCCGCAGAAGCAATGGGACGCCGCCAAGGCCACGCTGGCCGCGCTGGTCGCGCGTCACGGTGTCGAGCTGATCGCGATCGGGAACGGCACGGCCTCCCGCGAAACCGATGCGCTGGCCACCGAGTTGATCTCTGAGATTCGCGCGGCCGGCGCCGCGGCACCCACGAAAGCAGTCGTCAGCGAGGCCGGCGCCTCGGTGTACTCGGCGTCGGCCTACGCCGCGCACGAGCTGCCCGACCTGGACGTCACACTGCGCGGCGCCGTGTCCATCGCCCGGCGCCTGCAGGACCCACTGGCCGAGCTGGTCAAGATCGAACCGAAGTCCATCGGCGTCGGCCAGTACCAGCACGACGTGACCCCGGGCATCCTGGCCCGCAGTCTCGGCGCAGTGGTCGAGGATGCCGTGAACGCGGTCGGGGTCGACGTGAACACGGCCTCGGTGCCGCTGCTGGCCCGGGTGTCGGGCATCACCGAGACGCTCGCCGAGTCGATCGTCGCGCATCGCGACCGCACCGGCCCCTTCCGCAGCCGCCGTGCGCTGCTGGAAGTACCGCGGCTGGGCCCCAAAGCGTTCGAGCAGTGCGCGGGCTTCCTGCGCATCCGGGACGGGGAGGATCCCCTCGACAGCTCCGGGGTGCACCCGGAGTCCTATCCCGTGGTGCACCGCATTCTGGATCGGGCCGGCGTGACCATGGCCGAGATCATCGGCAACCAGCGCGCACTCCGATCGGTGCGGCCCGCCGAGATCGCCGACGAACGCTTCGGTGTGCCCACCGTGACCGACATCCTGGCCGAACTCGAGAAGCCGGGGCGTGACCCCCGGCCGGGGTTCACCACGGCGAGTTTCGCCGCCGGCGTGGAAAAGGTCGCCGACCTGAAAGAGGGGATGATCCTCGAGGGCGTGGTCACCAACGTCGCCGCCTTCGGCGCATTCGTCGACGTCGGTGTGCACCAGGACGGTCTGGTCCACGTCTCGGCGATGTCCGACCGCTACGTGTCCGATCCGCATGAGGTGGTGCGGTCCGGCCAGGTGGTGCGGGTGAAAGTGGTGTCTGTCGACGTCGAGCGGCAGCGGATCGGGTTGAGCCTGCGGCTCGACGAGAAAACCCGCGCACCGCGCAAGGAACCGGCCCAGCGGTCGGCGCCGCGGCGAGGGTCGGATCAGCGTCCCCGCCGCGATGCCGCTACCGACCGGCGGGGGAGCGGCGGTGCGGGAGGGTCGATGGCCGACGCGCTGCGGGCCGCCGGTTTCGGACGGTGAGCCGGCGCCCCGTCAGCCCGGTCGATCAGCCCAGGTAGACGGGGCCGGCGGGATACCCGCCGCCCAGCGTGGCGATGTGCACGTGGTTGTAGTGGTTGGCGTTGTCCGAGCCGAGATCGGTCATGCCGTGCGGGGCGCCGTGCGTCGGGTACATCGTCTGCCGCCAGATCACGTGTGCCACGCCCAATCGCTCGGCGTTGCTCAGCGCGAACGCCACGATGGCATCTCCGAGAGCGATGCCCGCGGGGGAGTTGTAGTCGGGGATCATCACGTCGACGGCGAGACCGTCGGGATGCCACCTCAGTGCATCGGGGCGCACCCCGCCGATGCGTTGGATCTCCGGGAAGATCGCGCTGACGGCGCGGGCGACCAGGATGGTCTTCACCTGCATACCGGTCTCCGAGCCGACGGTGGTCGGCAGCGCGGCGTCGAGAGTGCGGTGCATCGACCGCGAGGCGGCGAGCCGCAGACCGTCGTCGGCGGGGACACTGCGGTACTGGGCGGTCGGTGAGCTGGCCGCGACCACCGAGGCGCAACACGGCGTGGCGGTCAGTGGTTCGGCGGGTGCGGAATGCGGGGTGTGAATCGAATCGGCCCCCGAGCACAGCAGCGCCAGCGCTGGAAGCGCTACAGCGGCCGGCGCCGCCCACCGAGGACGGCGCTTGGTGGCTAAGCGATGTCTGCCCACGGACCCGCACGTTACCGCGACATGAACGGTGCCCAGCAAATCCGACTCAGGCGAGGTGGGTGAGCGGGGTCCCGAGCGGCCGGCAGGTCACCTGGGGCGAAAGCCCTGGTCATACGCATGACGCGCGAGATCGCGTCGCTGGCATTAGGCTCCCCGTCGGCGGCTTCGTGTGGCCGGTGTAACACCGGTTCCGGGTCGCCCGATGAACCACAGACACCGGCTTCGACACCCGAAGGAGATGCCGTGGGCGCAGTTCTGGGGTTGTCGTTGACCAGCACCGAGGTGACCTGGGCGCTGGTGGACGACGCCGAGCGCACCGTCGTCGACCACGATTCAGTGGAACTCGAGGACGGTATCGACACGGGTGTCGATGTCGCCCGACTCGCCGCCCGCGGCGGTCACGGTCTGGCTCGGGCGTGCGGGCTCGATGTCGACCGGTTGCGGCTGGTGTGGACCCCCGAAGCCGAGGCGTGCGGACGGCAATTGCGCACCGATCTGCGCTCGCTCGGCGTGACGGTCGACGCGGTGCCGCTGGCGTGCGCGACCCGGGTGCTCATCGACCCGCAAGACTGCGACATGCCGCCGCTGGTGGCGTTGGCGTACGGCGCGGCACTGGCCGAGGTCGACCCCGCCGAGGCGATCACGGTCGCGCTGCCCCGCGTCGCCGGGCGACGTCGGAAGAGGCCGGTCCGGGTGCTCGCGGCCGCGATGGGAGTGGCCGCCGCGGCTGCCGTCGGCGCGATCTTCTTGACCGCGGGATCGGTGCCGCACGTCGAGCCGGCAGCGACCGCGGCCGCGACGCCCGCCGCCGCCGATCCGGGGTGGGTCAGTGTCACCGCCCCCGTCGACACCGCAGCCGAGCCGTTGCGCAAAGTCGTCACCGCGCCGGCGCCCCAATACGCTGCCGCACCCGTCCGCGTCGCCGCGCCAGTTGCCGTTCCGGTGCCCGCCGCCGTTCCCGTGCCCGCCGCCGTCGCGGCGCCCGCGCCCGCGGCTCTGTCGGGCCCCGCGACCCTGCCGGGCGCGGCCACCCTGCCGGCACCCGACGCGCAGCCCGGCCCGGCCCCCGCGGCGCTGGCGGCCGAAGCGACGAACACCGGCGCCGCCGCGGCGGCCCCGTCGGCCGAACCGCATCTCCCGGTCACCGCGCAGCAACACCTGCCCGGGGCGGAGCCGCTCGTCGCTCCGCTGCCCGGCCCCGAGGCCGGGGCCGCGGCACCCGCGCTGCCCGACATGGAGATGACAGTTCCGGTGAATGTGTTCACTGCGTTGCCCTGAGGGGTTACCGTCGAGGCCGTGACAGCGGTTTCGCAGGTGACGTGTGGTGACGTGGTCGGCCTGGCTCGTGGCATGAGGGAGTTGGTGCGCGAGCAGGCGGCCGCGTCGGAGAGCCAGCGCACGCTCAGCCGCAGCGTCGTCGACACGATGTGGTCGACGGGTCTGATGTCGGCGTTCAATCCCGAGCCCGCGGGCGGGGTGGAGCCGTCGTTTGCCCAGATGATCGAGACCTGGATCGAAATGGCTTGGCAGGACGGCTCTTTCGGGTGGGTCGGCATTGCCAACCTGCCGTCGTCGTTCGCGGCGGCGGCGTACCTGCCCGACGACGGCTTCGCCGAGGTGTTCACCGCGCACGACAATCACGTCACGATGGGTGGGCAGTTCTTCCCCAACGGCCAGGGCGTCGCCGTCGACGGCGGATACCGGCTCACCGGCTCATGGAGTTTCGGTTCGGGTACGGGGCACGCCGAGTACGTCGCAGCGGGCTTCCTGCCGATGGTCGACGGCGAGATGCAGTGGATCAGCGAGGGCGTGCCCGACATGCGGGTGGCGATTGTGCCTCGCGCCGATGTCGCGTTCCACGATGGCTGGCACGTGCAGGGACTCAAGGCCACCGGCTCCTACGACTACGCCATCGACGACGTGTTCGTCCCGCATGCCCGCACCTTCGCGTTGTTCACCCGGGAGCCGCTGCGGGGTGCGTCACCCGCGACGCGCATGGGAATGATGCCGGTGACCGCGGCCGGACACGCGGCGTGGGCGCTCGGCGTGGCCAAGAGCATGCTCGACGACGTCGCTGAACTCGCCGCGACCAAGTACCGGATGAGCGACATGGCCGCGCTGGCGACGCGGCCGACATTCCAGAAGGGCCTGGCCCGGCACGTTGCCGCATGGCGTGCGGCGCGACTGCTGGTGCTCGACGCGTTCGGCACGGCCGAGGCCGCCGTCGCGGCGGGCGACGAGCTGACCCCGACGATGCGGGCCGATATGCGGGTGGCTGCCGTACATGCCACCGACACCGCCAGGGAGTGTGCAGAGTGGGCGCACTTGGCCGCCGGCACCACGGCCATCCGCGAGGGCAGCCGCCTCGAACGCGCCTTCCGCGACATCTACACCGGCACCCAGCACGCCTTCATCAGCGAGAAGGTCGCGATCGACGCCGCCCAGGTGTGGCTGGGAATCGTCGAGGACCAGTTCGGGCTCTGACTCAGTCATCCGGCGGGCGGGTTTCGTAGGGCTGGTACCACCACCAGTTCGCGCGTTCCTCGGTCGGGCCGGGGCATGGTGCGACATCGGGCAGGGGTTGGGTGGGTGGTCGGGCCAGCGAGGCTGAGGTCAGGGCGCGGCCGGCGGCGTCGGTGACGACGAGCTGGTCGGCGGGGCCGGTGATCGTGATCAGGCCGCGGTGGTGGGCCCGATGGTGATACGGACAGACCAGCGCCAGGTTCCACAGTTCGGTGGGGCCGCCGTCTTCCCAGTGCACCAGGTGGTGGGCGTGCAGCGCCCGGGTCGCGCCGCAGCCGGGGACCACACACGCCCGGTCGCGATGCTCGAGCGCCCGGCGCAGCCGCCGGTTGACCGTGCGGGTCGATCGGCCGGCGCCGATCACCTGCCCGTCGCGGTGAAACCACACCTCGCAGGTGGCATCACAGGTCAGGTAGCGGCGGTCGCTATCGGGCAGAACGGGCCCCAAATGTAATGCTGCCAGGCGGGTTTGGATGTCGACGTGGACGACGACGGTGGTGCGCTGCCCGTGCGGGCGGGCCGCGGCTTCGGCGTCCCAGCTGGCGTCGACCAGCCGCAGGAACGCCGCGGCGGTGCCGGGCATCGATGCCCGCCCGTCAGGGTCGGCGGCTTGCCATTCGGTGACGAGTGCGTCGCGGTGCGACGCCAGCGCGGCTTCGAACGCTGCGTTCTCCACGTGCGGGAGCGCGATGTGCCAGTACGTGTACTGCTCATCCGACGTCGAGGTGATCGACACCTGCGGCCCCGGATCGGCGACGGCCTCCCCGTCGTCGTCCTCGTCGTCTGCCTCGTCAACGGGCTGCGGTTCCGGGGTGGGTTTGGGCTGCATCTTCAGCGCGGTCCGCAGCTGGGACACCGTCGCACACCGGGCCATCGTGGCGAAGTGCTCGTCAGAGCCCGGCAGACCGCGCTCGGCGATCACCCCGACCTGATCCACCGAGAACCGACCCTGCGCCAAACCCTCGATGCACTGCGGGAATTCGTCGAAGCGGTGCGCGATCGCGGCGATCGTCTGCGCCCGCGACGGCGACACCCCGGCCTTCCACGCCAACCACCCCGCCGTCGAGCGCGCTCCGGCGGCCGCCCACAACTCGTCGCGGTCGATCTCCGCAGCGATCTCCACGATCCGTGCATCGATCGCATTCCGCTGCCCGGTCAGCTCCGCCAACTCCTCATGCAGCACCGACAACCGCTCGTCGATGGCGAGAGAACTGACCGGGGGCATGACCCCAATCTCCTCGCCAGCACCGACAATTCGCCGTACCCCACCGAGAAGCTGGGGATCAATTCGGCTCTGGGGATACCTCGCCCACGGTGATGAGATCGGAGAACAGCTGAGTCCACAGCGGGCGGCGCACGCGATGCTGATCGGCGACGGTGAACCCGGCGTCGGTGAACAGCCGCCGCATCGCGGCCGGGTCCGGCGCGTCGTACGCCGGCAACCGCACCGCGGGCAGCAGGTCGACCGGCACCAGCCGACGCGGGCTCAACGTCGCCACCGCGGCGACCCCACCGGGGCGCAGCACCCGATGGAACTCCCGCAGCGCCGCAGACTGATTGAACCAGTGGAACGCCGATGTGCTCACCACCGCGTCGAGGCTGCCGTCGGCGAAGGGCAGCTGCTCGGCCGGCGCGCGCACCCACTCCACGGTGCTGGATCGGCGGCGCGCCTCGGCCAGCATGCCGTCGGACATGTCGACCCCGGTGACGTGCGCCCCCTGCACTTCCCGGGCCATCCGATCGGCGAGAATCCCTGTGCCGCAACCGATATCGGCAATCCGGCGAGAACCGCGGGCCTGCAGCAGGGCGATCATCTCGTCCTGCGCCGGCCGGTACACCCACCGCTGCACCACGGCGGTGTCGTACACCGGCGCCGCGAAGCCCCAGAACCCCGTGACGGCCTCGTTGAACCGTCTGCGGGTGGCTGATGTCATGACTGGCGGGCGGCGTCCAGAACCGGCAGCTTCTCCGGGCAGTACGTGCGCAGACCCGCGCCAATGAACTGGTAGGTCTGCTCGGTGGTGGTGCCCTTCTCCATGTTCATCTGGATGAAGCGCGCCGTCGCGAAGACGTCCTTGTCGACACCGGTGTAGAGCCGCTTGCACATGATCTTGCCGATCCAGGCGTTGTAGTCCTTCTGCCCGTAGATGCCGTAGACGTGCAACTCGTTGGCGAAGTCCGTGTCCGGGTCGGCCATCGCGGGCGCCGCAGTGCCCAACGCTCCCACCGTGAGCGCCGCCGCAGCGATCCCCATCAGAACTCGTCTCATGCCCTCACTCCTTCTGCCGGATCACTCTGCAAGCCACCAGGTCTCGGCCACGGGGCCGGAACGGGACGCCGTCGCACCCGCTGCGGCCACCAGAACCACGGGCCCATCAGCGCGGCGATCGCGGGCGTCATGAACGCTCGGATCACCAGCGTGTCGAACAGCAGTCCCAGCCCGATCGTCGTACCGACCTGCCCGATGATGGTCAGCTCGCTGACCGCCATCGACATCATCGTAAGCGCGAACACCAGTCCCGCGGCCGTGACGACAGAACCGCTGCCGCCCATCGCGCGGATGATGCCGGTGCCGATGCCCGCGTGGATCTCTTCTTTCAGTCGGGAGACCAACAGCAGGTTGTAGTCCGCGCCGACCGCCAACAGGATGATCACCGCCATCGCCAGCACCATCCAGTGCAGCGGCTGGCCCAGGATGTGCTGCCAGAACAACACCGACAAACCGAACGAGGCGCCCAACGAGATCACCACCGTGCCGACGATGACCGCCGACGCGACCACGGCGCGGGTCAACAGCAGCATGATGATGAAGATCAGCCCGAGTGCAGAGATCCCCGCGATCAACAGGTCGTAGTTGTTGCCGTCCTTCATGTCTTTGAAGGTGGCCGCGGTACCGCCCAGGTAGATCTTGGAACCCTCCAGCGGGGTGCCCTTGATCGCCTCTTTCGCGGCGTTCTTGATCTTGTCGATCCGGGCGATGCCTTCAGGTGTCAGCGGATCACCCTCGTGGGCGATGATGAACCGCACGGACTTCCCATCGGGGGACAGGAACTGCTCGAGTCCGCGCTGGAAGTCCTTGTTGTCGAAGATCTCCGGGGGCAGATAGAACGAGTCGTCGTTCATGGAGTTGTCGAACGCCTCACCCATGGCGTCAGCGTCTTCCTGCTGCGCCGCCATCTGGTCCTGCATGCCCTTCTGCGACTGGTACATCGTCAGCATCATGGTCTTCATCGTCTTCATCGTGGAGATCATCTCGGGCATCAACGCCACCATCTGCGGCATCAATGTGTCGAGCCGCTCCATCTCCGGGATGATCGCCGAGAAGTCGTCGGTCATCACGTTGATGCCGTCGAGGGTGTCGAACACCGACCGGATCGCCCAGCAGACCGGGATGTTGTAGCAGTGCGGTTCCCAGTAGAAGTAGTTGCGGATCGGCCGGAAGAAGTCGTCGAAGTTGGCGATGCTGTCGCGCAGCGCCTCGATGTCGACGTACATCCCCTTCATCTTGGTCACCATCGAATGGGTGACTTCCGACATCTGCTTGGTGAGGCTGGACATCTTCGTCATCGTGGCGATGGTCTTGTCCATCTCGGCGGCCTGGTCCAGCATGTCGGCCATCCGGTCCTGCATGTACTTCTGGTTGAGCCGCTGGGTGGTGCCCTGCATGCTCATCTGGAACGGGATCGACGTGTGCTTGATGGGCTTGCCGTCGGGGCGCGTGATGGCCTGCACGCGGGCGATGCCCTCCACCCGGAACAGCGCCTTGGCGATCTTGTCGATCACCAGGAAATCCGCGGAATTGCGCATGTCGTGATCGCTTTGCACCATCAACAGTTCCGGATTCAGCCGGGCCTGGGAGAAGTGCCGGTCGGCCGCGGCGTAGCCCTCGTTGGCGGGGATGTCGGCGGGCAGATAGTTCCGGTCGTTGTAGTTGGTCTTGTAGCCGGGCAGCGTCAGCAAGCCCACCAGCGATAGTGCGATCGCGCCGACCAGGATCGGCCCCGGCCAGCGGACGATCGCGGCGCCGATCTTGCGCCACCCGCGGATGCGCATGGCGCGCTTGGGCTCGAGCAGTCCGAATCGGGTGGCCAGCGAGATGATCGCCACCATCAACACGACGCCGGCCAACACCACGATCACCATGCCGATGGCCAACGGCACGCCCATCGTCTGGAAGTAGGGGAGGCGGGTGAAACTGAGACAGAACGTCGCACCGGCGATCGTCAGGCCGGAGCCGAGCACCACGTGTGCAGTGCCGTGGAACATCGTGTAGAACGCGGTTTCCTTGTCCTCACCGACGCTGCGCGCCTCCTGATATCGCCCTATCAGGAAGATCGCGTAGTCCGTGGCGGCCGCGATCGCCAGCGTGACGAGCAGGTTGGTCGCGAAGGTGGAGAGCCCGATGATGTCGTGGTAGCCCAGGAACGCGACCAGTCCGCGCGCGGTCGCCAGCGACAGCACGACCATCACCAGCGTGATCAGCACCGTGACGATCGACCGGTACACGAGCAGCAGCATGATGATGATGACGGTGAAGGTCGCGGCCTCGATCAACCGCATGCTGCGGTCGCCGGCGATGTGCTGATCGGCAGCCAGGGCGGCGGGTCCGGTGACATAGACCTTCACACCAGGCGGTGGCGGCACGCTCTTGACGATTCCTTGAACCGCCTCGACGGACTCGTTGGCCAGCGCCTCGCCCTGATTACCCGCGAGTTTCACCTGCACGTACGCGGCTTTGCCGTCGTTGCTGGTCGAACCCGCGGCTGTGAGCGGATCGCTCCAGAAGTCCTGCACCGATTGCACGTGGATGGGATCGGCCCGCAGTTTGGCGACCATCTGGTCGTACCAGGCGTGCGCTTCGTCGCCGAGGGGTGTGTCGCCCTCGAACACGATCATCGCCGAGCTGTCGGAGGTGCCTTCCTCGAACGCTTCGCCGACCTGCTTCATCGACACCACGGACGGCGCTTCGTCCGGGCTCATCGACACCGCCCGCAACTGGCCGACTTCCTCCAGCTGCGGCACGACGGTGTTGAGGATGACGATGACCGCGATCCAGCCGAGCACGATCGGCAGTGCCAGTGCCCGAATCGTCCGGGGAATCAGAGGCCGGTGTGGACGCTGGGGCGGCTGGGGTTCGGTGGGGGCGTCGTGGACGGGTGCGCTCATGCCGACTTCACGAAACAGAAGGTCTGGGCATTGAGCCCGTCAGTGGTCTTCTCGTCGCGCAGCTCGTCGTCCACCAGGATCCGGCAGGTGATCGAACCACCGTCACCCTGCGCCACGATGTTCGGGGCGGCGGACGGCTCGGTGGTGGACAGCGTCAGCGACCACGGCAGCGCCGCGTTGTCGACCCGCTGCGGCTTGGCGTCGAGATCGAGGTAGTTGATGTCGGCGTAGCTGCCGGTTCCGGTGATCTCGTACCGGACCACCTTGGGGTCGAACGGCTCGGGCAGATCGGCGAAGTTCCGCGGCGTCTCGATGATGCCGTCGGAGCCGAAGAACGTCCTGATCCGCGACACGGTCAGACCCGCGATCACGACGACGACGATGATCAGCAGGGGCAGCCATATCTTCCTGGCAACCTTCACGACACGCGTCTCCCGATCTGCCCCCGGCATGTGCCGCGCACTGTAACCCCTGGCCTCGTCCGATGTTTCGCCGATAGTAACTTAGCCGGTATAACTTCTCACCGGACACACAGTAGATCAAGTCAGTGTGGTGCCGCTAACTACTTCGTCGCCGGTGGGTCCTGCGTCACAGATGCGAAGCCGGGCCTACTGCGGGGTCTGGTCAGTGCCCTCGTGCGAGCTGTCCTCGTGTGCGGTGTCCAGCACGCTCACCGCGATGCCGTAGGGAAGGAAGCGGACCCGACGGGTGGGGTCGGTGTTGTCCTTGTTGGCCCGCAGCGCGTCGAGCTCGGTGGGGAACACCTGCTCGATGTGCGCGCCACCGGACCCGTCGACGGTAAAGATCGCCCACACCCCGTCCCCGGTCTCACCGGCCGTCTCCGGGCGGCGCGGCCGGCCACCGCGCGCGAGGTCGTCGAACAGCACCGACCACCCGGCACGCTCGCCTGAGGTCGTCATGAACTTGCCCAGAGCATCGCGCAACCCGTCGCCGGCATCGCGGATCACCCGGTCGAAGTCCTCCGGATCGAAGCCGAAAGGTCCGTTACCGCTCATGATGGCCTCCTCGCTGGCCGTGATCCGCACGGCACACACAGCAGATGCCTCCAGTGTGCCTTCGTCGGCGGGGCCAGTCGACTGTCTGCGGGTCCGGGTGGTAGGCAACCGTATGACCTCTCCGCGTGCCGACGCGCTGTCGGCCGCCCACCGATCCCTCGCCGCGGCAGGCGAGCACGACCGTGCAGGGTGGTTGGATTTGTTCACCGCCGACGGCCGGGTCGAAGATCCCGTCGGATCCTCGCCGCACCGGGGACGCGCCGCGATCGGGAGCTTCTACGACACCTTCATCGGCCCGCGCGAGATCTCCTACGACCTCGATGCCGATCTGGTCGTCGGCGCGACGGTGCTGCGCGATCTCACCCTGGCGATCCAGATGTCGGCGACGCTGACGATGCAGGTGCCCGCCTACATCCGCTACGACCTGAAGGACACCGCGGACGGACTCCGCATCGCCGCGCTGTCCGCGTACTGGGAACTGCCCGCGATGGTGCGCCGGTTCCTCGGTGGTGGTGTCGGCGCGGTGCCCGCCGGCCTGGCTCTGGGCCAAGCCATGGTCATCCACCAGGGGCTGCGCGGCAGCACGGGGTTCCTGCGCGGGTTCGCCGGCACCGGCACCGGCACCGGAAAGGCGTTCGCGCGGCTCCTCGGCGATGCGTGCGACGGTGACGAGATCGGGGTTCGGCGGCGCACCGCCGGTGCGGTCATCACCGCCGGGGACGACGAACCCCGCACCGCCTCCGACGTCGTCCGATTGCTCTCGGGGGGGCGCTGGGACAAGCAGATCCGCTCCGGCCGCTCGGTCGCGGCCCGGGTGCACACCTCCGATCAGCGCGCCATCGTGATCGGGGAGTACCGCACGCGCGGCGCCGACCGCGCGGCTCTGAGTCGGCTGCGAGTCTTCAGCGACACCGATACCGACGCCGACCGGGCGTGAGAACGGCCGTGTTGTCGCCTGCGGCAGGGCGGACGTGAGAACGTAGCAGGACCATGGACACCACCTCCCGTGCTCCCGCGACCTATATGAGCTATGAAGATTTCGGCCGCCGCTTCTTCGAGGTCGCGGTGACCGAGGAGCGCGTCGGCGAAGCGATCGGGCAGATCGCCGGCGAGGCCTTCGAGATGGGCCCGATCGCTCAGGGGCCGGGCAAGCTCGCCAAGGTGACGGCCAAGGTACGCATCCAGACGCCGCGGGTGAACCGGCATGTGGCCGAGCAGATCACGTTCTCCATCCGCATTCCGCTCGAGATCGACATGGTCGTCGACCTGCGCATCGACAAACCCAAGTTCATGGTGTTCGGCGAGATCTCGCTGCGCGCCGTGGCGCGCGCCGCCGAACCGCTGCTGTTGATCATCGACGTCGAGAAGCCGCGCGCCAGCGACATCGCCATCCACGTGACGTCGAAATCGCTGCGCGGAGAACTCGTGCGCATCATCGGCGGTGTGGACGCCGAGATCAGACGGTTCATCGCCGCGCACGTCGCCGGCGAGATCGAGAGCCCGGAGTCACAGAAGGCCAAGGTCATCGACGTCGCGAACGAGCTCGACACCACGTGGACGGGAATCTGAGCCGGGGATCTGAGCCCGGTTCAGCCGACCAGCTGAGCCAGTGCCGGGCGCCGGGGACCACGCGTACCGCCCACCGGCCTGCCCTGCAGGTGGTTCCACAGCCACGGCATCAGCATGTTCTGCGTCCAGAGCACCTGCGAGTACGTGCGCGAGCGCAGCGACGGGGGCGCAGCCGTCGGGTCAGCGACGGCCCACGCGTGCGAGCTGCCCGGCAGACCCAGAGCCTCGGCGGCCGCCTCGGCGAAACGCTGATGGCCTCGCGGGGAGCCGTGCACCCGGTCGGGACTCCAGGTGTCGGGCTGGATCATCGACGGTGCCGCGTACAGGTCGACCAGCGCGAAGCCGTGCCGTGCGGCCGCCGCGCGGATCAGCTCGTTGATCGCCAGGACCCTGGCACCCAGCACACGCCCGATGGGCAGGATTCGGGCCAGGTCGGGAAACGTCGTCGTCACCACCGTCGCACCGGACGCGGCGAGCGTCCGGTGCACGTCCTGCAGCTGGGCCAACGCCCGGTCGAAACCCCGCCCGGGACGGGTCATGTCGTTCATGCCGATGCAGAGCGTGATCAGGTCGGCATCCATGGCCAGTGCGGCAGGCAATTGGACGTCGGCCACGTCGCGAATCTGGTTGCCGCGCACCGCGACATTGGCGTACTCCAACCCCGGGAACAGCGCGTCGAGCCGCTCGGCCAGCCGGTCGGCGAAACCGCGCAGGCCCGCTGCGTCGTCGCCGTCCCACAGGCCCTCGGTCTGACTGTCACCGAGGGCGACGTAGCGGGCGTACCCGGTGTGACCGACCACGACAGCAGACTCTAACGCGACCGGCCCAACCGGGTCAGGTTGAGCACCATGCCGACACTGAGCCCGGTGACGGTGTCCTCCAGTCGTTTCCGATCCAACTCGGCCCGCCACTGCGGCAGCGTCCCCGTCACCCGCACCACCTGAGGCGCGAATTCGACGCCGGTCAGCGTCAGACCGTGCGCGAGTTCGGGCAGCCGCACCGGGTAGGCGGGAGTGCGCGCCGGCAGCCGCCAGCGCCGCGCGCCCAGCGCCACCGTGTGAGCCTGTAGCCACAGCGTCGAACCGTCGACGCTGACGTCGACCTCGACATGTCCGAGGCGCGGACGGCGCGCGAACCGGATGCGGGCCACCCCGTCCTCGCCGACGCCGCCCGCCAGTCGAGGCGCGGCACGGCCGAACATGTCGTCGACCATCGGCGCCGGCACCTCGAGCGTCACCTCCACCGGCGCGGCGACCACCAGCGGCGGCGCGCCGGGCCGGACGTGAACGTTGTGCAGGATCAGGGTTGCGTTGTTGAGAACGCCTCCCTGCCAACGGATGTCGGACACCTCCACGCGCACGTCGGTGAGCTGGCCGACCGACAGACCGTGCACGTCGAGCCGGGAATCGACGCGGGTGACGGTCAAGGTCAGATCGCCGTCGTCGAGCCGCACGGTGACGCGCCGACCGAGAACGAGGCGGCGGACCGTCACGAAGAGCGTGCGGTAGGCGGCCGCAGCGCCGCTGTTGACCGGCACCATGGTGGTCGCCGACCACAGCGAGCTGAGCATGCGCCGCGTGGGACGGGTCATCGACTCCATCCTTACACGGGCTATCGTCGGATGTGCCTTCCCGCAGTGCCGGACTCCTTCTCTACCGCCACCGCCTTGACCGCCACGGCAATGACGAACTCGAGGTGCTGCTGGGCCATCCCGGCGGTCCGTTCTGGGCCCGCAAGGACGACGGTGCCTGGTCGATCCCGAAAGGCGAGTACACCGAGGGGGAGGAGCCGTGGGTGGCCGCGCAACGGGAGTTCACCGAGGAGATCGGTCTTCCGCCGCCGAACGGGCCGCGCATCGATCTCCCGCCGGTGCGTCAGGCCGGCGGCAAGGTCGTGACCGCGTTCGCGGTGCTGGGCGACCTCGACGTCGACGGCGCCGTCAGCAACACGTTCACGATGGAATGGCCGCCCCGGTCGGGGCGCATGGCAGAGTTCCCCGAACTCGACCGGGTCGCCTGGTGGGGTCTGGACACGGCACGCGTCAAACTCCTGAAAGGCCAACGGCCCCTGCTCGATGCGCTCGTCGAGGCGCTGGGCTAGAGGTCGAGCGCGAGTCCTGTGTGGCCGCGCGACACGCACGTCAGCATCATGCCGGCGGCGCGCTCGGGATCTGTGAGCAGCGTGTCGCGATGGTCCACCTCGCCGGCGAGCACCCGGACGCGGCACGTCCCGCAGAACCCCTGCTGACACGAGTAGGGCGCCGCCACCCCCGCCCGCAGCAGCGCCGCCAGCAGCGTTTCCTGCGCACCCACGGCGACGGTCGTGCCCGTCGACGCCACGCTCACGTCGAACGGGCTGCCGTCCTGCACGGGAGGTGCGGCGAACCGTTCGAAGTGCAACTCCACGTCGGCGCGGTCCACCAGTGCCGCACGCACCGCGGTCAGCATCGGCGCCGGGCCGCACGCATACACCGCGGTGCCCGCTGGGCAGTCTCCGAGAAGTATTGCCGCTGAGGGCAATCCATCGACATCGTCGGTGCGGATCTGCACCGTCTCGCCGAGGCCCGCCACCTCGTCGACGAAGGGCAGACTGTCTCGGCTCCGGCCGGTGTAGATCATCGACCACTCCACCCCGAGGCCGCGTACCGCCCGCAGCATCGGCAGAATCGGTGTGATGCCGATGCCGCCGGCGATGAAACGCACACGCCGCGTAGGGGATCCGTGACCGGGCACGGTCAGAGGAAACGCGTTGCGGGGCCCGTGGGTGTGCACCACCGCGCCCACGGGCAGTGCGTCGTGACACTCGACCGAGCCACCGCCGCCGTCGGGGATGCGTCGCACCGCGATGCGGTACTCACCGGCAGCGGTCGGGTCACCGCACAGCGAGTACTGGCGGATCCGGCCACTGGGCAGGTGCACATCCAGGTGTGCGCCCGGATACCAGCGAGGCAGCGCGGCGCCGTCGGCCGCGGCCAACGTCAGCTGCACGACGTCCTGATCGTGGGCCACCACCCGGCGCCCCCGCACCGTGAGCGCCAGCGTCGCCGGCTCCCGCGTCACGGGTGGGCGGATGCGGCGGACCGCCGCGGTCGCGGTGAACAGACCGGCGATCCCCGCGCTTGCCAGCGCCAGCACCGGATCGTGCCGGGTGCGGCCCGACGCACTCGGCGGGGTGTGCCGGTAGTGGGGCACCTTCACAGGTGCGCCGCGCGCGCCGCCGGCGAGCTCGCCAGGTAGGCCACCGCCTGCGCGGTGGACCCGAACTGCTCCGGCGAATAGCCGCGCCGGAAGTAGGTCAGGGTGCTCGACCCGAACAGCGAGCTGTAGCGCGGCAGCAGACCCAGCTTGGAGTCGCGCATCCGCATCCGGTTGAAGCGCCACCACGACGCCGTGACGTCCGGGTCGGTCTTGACCAGGTACCACGCGGTGCGCTGGAAGAAGACGAACAGCATCGACGCCGCGACCGTCATCGCCCGGATACGGGCCAGATAGCTGTCGTGGAAGTAGGTCGCGACATCGTGGGCGACACTGCGGTGCTCGACTTCCTCACTGCCGTGCCAGCGGAACAGGTCGGTCAGCGTGGGGTCGGCGCCGTGATCGTCCCAGGTGCAGTTCAACGCGAAATCGCCCATCACCGCCGTGTAGTGCTCGATCGCCGCGATCAGCCACAGCCGCTCGCAGAGGTGGTTGAGTCGGACGGCGGGGTCGGGGGAGTCGATCGGCGCCAGCACCCGGGAGAACACGTGCTCGACCTGCGCGAGGATGGGGCTCGGATCGACGCCGCGCTCGACCATGAAGTCGTGCAGGATCGTGTCGTGCACGTCGGCGTGGGTGGCTTCCTGGCCGATGAACCCGCGGATGTCGTCGGCCAGGTGCGGATCGGTGACCATCGGCAGCGCCTCGTCGAAGGTTTCCACGAACCAGCGCTCCCCGGCAGGCAACACCAGGTTCAGGACGCTGATCACATGGGAGGCGGCCGGGTGCCCTGGAATCCAGTGCAGCGGAACATCGCTGACATCGAAGCTGACCTTGCGCGCCTGGATCTGCACGGGTCCGGGATCGACGTCATCGGCGGTCACGGCGGCACGGCGGGATTGCAGCATGACGAAGAGTTTACGACGAAGTTCGCGATAACCGGGACCGCGGGTCCCGGGTAATCGGGTCAGCCGGCAGGCAGCGGCTGACCGGGAATCGCCGGCCCGCCCGGGATCTGCTGCGGTGCACCGGCGACCGGAGCGCCCGCACCGGGGGCGCCGGCGATCGGCACGACCGGCGTCGGGGTCACCGTGGTGACGCCATTGGCGCCGACGGTGGGCCCGCCCACCGGGCCCTGCGCCTTGATCTGGTCGGCTGCCGCCTGCGTGCAATCCAAGGAGAGCAGCATGCGGCCACCGCTGGTGACCTTCTGCTGGTCCACCAGGCATGCCGACTGCGGCAGCACGCTGCCGCGGGAACCGCCGAAGTAGGCCTTGATGCCCTGGCTCTTGAGGATGGCCAGCGCGCGGCCGTACTGCTCACCGGTGACGTTGTACGGGCTGGGCGCACCCGCCGGCTGCGACAGCGCGGCACCGGCCCCGACCAGGGCAATCGTTCCGGCGGCCACCAGGCCACCGCTGAACACGACGAGCTTCTTCACAGCAACTCTCTCCTCGGGTCGGCAACGCGGTGCGAACATATCGCAGCGGTGACGAATGTGAAACCGCTGCAGACGCCGCCGGCGTTACAGCCGGCCACCTTCGGCGGTGTCATGGCGAGGTCACGGCAGCTCGGCCGCTGCGCGCATGACATCGCAGAGCGCCGCGGCACGCGCATCGTCGAACAGGGCGTCGAGGAGCACCGCGCGGCCGTCGGGCCCGGCCAACGGCACCCGCCAGTTCGGGTACTCGTCGGTGGTCCCGGGCTGATTCTGGGTCCGTGTCTCGCCGACGGCGTCGGCCAGCGACATGGCCAGCAGTCGCGACGGGCTGCGGCCCAGATAGCGGTGCAACGCGATGACGACCTCATCGACATCGGGGTCCCTGTCCGACTGGTCAGCGAGCAGGCCGACCCGCCGCAATTCGGCGAGCCAGGCGTCGCGATGCGCGCGATCGGCCGCCCACTCCTGCTCGGCCGGGCGGGTGAGCAGACCCAGCTCGTCGCGCAGCCGGACATGCTCACCGACCAGGTAGCCGGCGGTCGGCGGCAGGTCATGGGTGGTGACGGCCGACAGGCAGGCCTGGCGCCACTGCTCGGCCGGCAGCGGCGCACCGTCGGGGCCCGATTCGAACCACAGGATCGAGGTGCCGAACAGGCCGCGGTCCCGCAGATAGTCGCGCACCCACGGCTCGACGGTCCCGAGATCCTCCCCGACGACGACAGCACCGGCCCGGTGGGCCTCCAGCGCGACGATCCCGATCATCGCCTCGTGGTCGTAACGCACATAGGTGCCCTCGGTCGGCGCGACGCCCCGCGGAATCCACCACAGGCGGAACAGGCCGATGATGTGGTCGATGCGCACCCCGCCGGCATGGCGCAGCGCGCCGGCGACCAGAGCGCGGAACGGTTCGTAGGCGGCCTCGGCGAGCCGGTCGGGACGCCACGGCGGCTGTGACCAGTCCTGCCCCAGCTGATTGAACTCGTCGGGCGGTGCGCCCGCGGTGACGCCGAGCGCCAGGACGTCCTGCAGCGCCCACGCGTCGGCACCGGCGGGATCCACCCCGACCGCGAGGTCGGCCATCACACCCACCTCCATGCCCGCGCCCACCGCGCCGGCCTGGGCCGCGGCCAGCTGCTCGTCGAGCAACCACTGCAACCACCGGTGGAAATCGACTGCGGCGGAGTGCTCGGCGGCGTAGGCGGCGACCGCCTCGCTGCGCGGGTGCCGCAGCTCCGCGGGCCACTGACGCCAGTCCGAGCCGTACTCTTCCGACAGCGCGCACCAGGTCGCGAAATCGTCGAGTGGGGTGCCCTCACGGTGGCAGTACCCCTGATACGCGAGTTCCCGGCCGCGCCGCAGTGGGACGAGGTAAATGCTCTGCAGCGCAGCACGTTTGGCCTCCCACGCGCGGTCGCGGTCGATGCGCTGCGAGCGGGCTGCGCGGGCCTGCAGCCGCGCGTGCGCTTTGCGCACCCGGCCGCGATGGCGCAGATAGGCATACTCCGGCACCGCTTCCACCCGCAGGTACAGCGGATTGACGAATCGGCGCGAGGTCGGCAGATACGGCGACGGCTCCATCGGCGGGATCGGTGCCGCCGCGTGCAGCGGATTGACCAGGATGAAGCCGGCATCGTGCTCGCCTGCCGACCACACGGCCAGATCGGTCAGATCCGTCAGATCGCCGACGCCCCAGGAGTCCTCGGACCGCACGCTGTAGAGCTGGGTGGACGGGCCCCACAGCCGGCGGGCACCCATCCGCACCGGGGTGGCGATGTGCGACGGCGTCACGATCACGGTGGCGCTCGTGTCGAAGGCGCCGACCCGCAGATGCACTCGGTGATATCCCAGGGGGAGATCGCCGGGCAGTTCGAAGCTCGCTTCGCCGACGAGGCGGCCGTCGAGATCGTAGGGCGGCCGGTTGTTCTCGAGCTGCCGCAGATGATCTCGGCGGGTGCCGTCCTCGAGCTGCAGCCAGACATCGACGGGATCGCCGTGGGTGACGTGCACCCAGAACGGCGTCGCGGCGCCTTCCCGCGCGACGATCGATGCGGGCAACGACCGCGCCCAGTAGGCGGCCTCGTGCGCGGTGAGCGCGTCGGTCCGCTCGGCGTCGGTCCCGGCCTGCACGCCCAGCGCGCCCAGGACGGCCACCAGCGTCGTGTCGGGCACGGTGACGTGGCGACCAGACCAGTCCTGATAGTCGGTGGACACGCCGTAGCGGGCGGCCAGGTCGATGAGCGACGAGCGGTCCGTGGGCATGGGCGTCATCTTGCCGTCCCGTGGCCGCGCCGTCGCAGCGACCGTCCGGCGCGACGGTAGGGTCGCACGCATCATGGCGCCCCACCCGCTCGACGGCGGCCAGGCGCGCGACCGGCGGGCCCGGATCGCGATCGGCGCCGTCTTCCTCACCAACGGCGCGATCTTCGCCAACCTGCTGCCGCGGCTGCCCGAGGTCAAGACCGATCTGGGGCTGTCGAACGCGATGCTGGGCGGCGCGGTGGCCTCGTTCTCGGCGGGTGCCCTGATCGCCGGTCCCGCCGCCGCGGCGCTGATCCGGCGCTTCCAGTCCGCCCGCGTGAACCTGGCGACGACGTTGATCCTCGCCGTGTTCATCCTCGCGGCCGCCGCCGCGCCGAGCGCCGTCACACTCGCCGCGGCCCTCTTCGTCGCCGGTGCCGCCGACGCGATCACCGACGTGGCGCAGAACGTGAACGCCCTACGCCTGCAACGGCAATACGGTCGCTCGATCATCAACTCGCTGCACGCCGTCTGGGCGGTGGGTGCGATGCTCGGCGGGTTGATGGCCGCCGGCGCCATCGCGGTGCACCTGCCTCGGACGCTGCACCTCGGCCTCTCGGCGGTGCTGTTCGGCGTGGTGGCCGCCGCCGCGTACCCGTTCCTGCTGCATGGTCCCGACCACGATGACCACCCCACCCGGGACGGCAGCGGCATCTCGGCCGGCACCGCGGTCTACCTCGTGCTGCTGGCACTGATCGGCATCGCGATCGCGGGCGCCACCGTCGAAGACGCCGGAAGCTCGTGGTCGACGCTGTACCTACGGGACAGCCTGGGTGCCTCGGGTTCGGTGGCCGCGTTCGGTTACATCGCCCTGGTCGGATCGATGTGCATCGGACGCTTGGTCGGCGACCGTCTCGTCGACCGGTTCGGCGAATGTGCCGTGGTGCGGACAGGCGGGGTGATCACCGCGGCCGGGATGGCTGCCGCGCTGGCGTTCCCGTCGGTGCCGGGCACCATCGCCGGGTTCGCCGCGGCCGGGTTGGGTGTGGCCACGGCGGTGCCGGCGGCGATGCGCGCCGCCGACGAACTCCCCGGGCTGCGCGCCGGTACCGGTCTGACGATCCTGACCTGGCTGATGCGGGTCGGCTTCCTCGGCGCCCCCCTGCTCGTCGGCGTCGTCGCCGACGCCGCCGGGCTGCGGGTCGGGCTGCTCATCGTCGTGGTGGCCGGGCTCAGCCTGCTCGCCCTGGGCAGGGTGCTGGCCGGAAAAGCCCGGCGGTGAGCCGGACCTGCGCTGGTACAGTGGCGTACCGGGGACGTGCCGGGCGTGCCGGCCCTTCGATCGAAGGAGATCTACTGAGATGACCGCGGAACCCCGCTTCGAGGAGACCCGTGGCAACGCCGGCGGTCATCCGGTGGTGGACACCGCCTACGGGCCGGTCCGCGGCGTCGACGACGGCACGGTCGCGTCGTGGCGGGCCGTTCCGTACGCCGCCCCGCCCGTCGGCGACCTGCGATGGCGCGCGCCGGTGCCGCCCAGTGCCTGGACCGAGCCGCGCGACGCCTCCCGCGTCGGGCCGGCCTGCCCGCAGCCGACCGACCCGCGCATTCCGCTCCCGCTCGGCGCTCCCCAGGGCGAGGACTTCCTCACCCTCAACGTCTGGGCCCCGTCGGGCACCGAACCCGGCGCGGGCAAGCCGGTGATGGTGTGGGTGCACGGCGGTGCCTATCTCCTCGGTGCGGCCAGCCAGCCGCTCTATCGCGGCCGGCGGCTCGCTGCCGACGGTGACGTCATCGTGGTCACCATCAACTACCGCCTCGGTGCGCTGGGCTTCCTCGAACTCGCCGCGCTCGGCGCCGAATCCGAACGGTTCGCCACCAACGTCGGACTGCGCGATGTGCTCGCCGCCCTGCACTGGGTGCGCCACAACATCGCCGCGTTCGGCGGAGATCCCGGCCGGGTGACGCTGTTCGGCGAGTCCGCCGGCGGCGGTGTGGTGACCACGCTGCTGGGCGCGCCCGCGGCCAAGGGGCTGTTCCACGCCGCGATCGCACAGAGCTCTCCCGTCACGTCCTCCTACGACATCGAACAGGCCGGCCGCATCGCGGCCCGGTTCCTCGACGTCGTCGGGGTCGGCCGCGACGAGCTGTCCCGGCTCGCCCAGCTGCCCATCGGGGCGATCGTGGAGGCGTCGCGCACCGTGTTCAACGAGGTGCCGGTGCGCACCCCGGGCAGGCTCGCCTTCGCGCCGATCGTCGACCGCGACCTCGTGCCGGACTACCCGATCCGGCTGGCACAGAACGGTCAGACACACCCGGTGCCGCTGATCATCGGCACCAACCGGAACGAAGCGGCGCTGTTCCGCTACATGAAGTTGCCGTTGCTGCCGATCAAGGCCGAAGCGATCCAAGCGATGTTCGCCCAGATCGCCGCCGAACAACCAGAACTGACACTGCCCGAGCGGGCGCAGCTCGAGGGCATGTATCAGGGACGACGGGCGGGCAAGGGGCTGGGCCTCGCCAGCGACCTCGGTTTCCGGATGCCGTCGATCTGGTTCGCCGACGGGCACCGCGCCACCGCGCCCGTGTACCTGTACCGCTTCGACTTCGCCACCCCGATGCTGCGCGCGGTGCGGATGGCCGCCGCGCACGCCACCGAATTGCCGTTCGTGTGGGGAAATCTCGGTTCGGGGCGCAAGGATCCGATGTTCGCGCTCGGGGGCCGCGCGGCCGGCACCGAGGTGTCCCGGCGCATGCGTGCCCGCTGGACCAGCTTCGCCCGCGACGGCGTGCCGGGCACCCCGGCGGCCGCACCGCACTGGCGCCCCTACGACGACGCCCGCGCCACCCTGGTCATCGATCGGTACGACAGCGTGGTCGACGATCTCGATGCGCCGGTGCGCCGAGCGTGGGGCGACGACGTGCTGAGCTTCCGGTAGGAGACGGCAATGGCATCAGCGGAGTTCCTCACCGTGCTGCCACCCGCGATGCGGGACCCGGTGCTGTTCGCGATCCCGTTCTTCCTGCTGCTGCTCGTCATCGAATGGGTCGCCGCTCGGAAGCTCGAACATGTTGTGGCAGAACAGGATTCACAAGATCGGCCAGGCACCGGCGCCTACCTGACCCGCGACGCGTGGGCGAGCATCTCGATGGGACTGGTGTCGGTCGCGACCATGGGCGCCTGGAAATTCCTGGCCCTTCTGGGATACGCCGCGATCTACACCTATCTGGCGCCGTGGCACTTCTCGCCGACGCAGTGGTACACCTGGGTGATCGCGATCCTCGGGGTCGACCTGCTGTTCTACGCCTACCACCGCACGGCGCACCGCGTTCGGCTGATCTGGGCCACCCACCAGGCGCACCACTCCAGCGAGTACTTCAACTTCGCGACGGCGCTGCGGCAGAAATGGAACAACAGCGGCGAGATCGTGATGTGGCTACCGTTGCCGCTGTTGGGAATTCCGCCGTGGATGGTCTTCTTCAGCTTCTCGGTCAGCCTCGTCTACCAGTTCTGGATCCACACCGAGCGGATCGGCACCCTGGCGCGACCCATCGAATTCCTGTTCAACACCCCATCGCATCACCGTGTGCACCACGGCATGGACCAGCTCTATCTGGACCGCAACTACGGCGGCATCCTGATCATCTGGGACCGACTGTTCGGCACCTTCCAACCCGAGGTGTTCCGGCCGCGCTACGGACTCACCAAGCCGGTGCACACCTTCAACATCTGGCGGCTGCAGACCCGCGAATACGCCGCGATCGGTCGCGACGTCCGCTCGGCGCGGCGGCTGCGCGACAAGCTCGGCTACATCGTGGGCCCGCCCGGCTGGCAGCCGGCCGGGCGACCGATCGGGAAGGCCGAGCCCGTCGCCGGCGCCCATGTCAACCCGTAGTCTTCGCGGTGTGCACACCGTCTTCGATGCCCCCGTCGACTCCGCCCTGGTGGACCGGTCCCTGGCCGGCAGCACGCTGGGCTCGGTCTGGTTGGACCCCGGCTCCGTCGACCGCCCGGACCACCCGGTCCTGTCGGGCCCGCTGACCGCCGACCTGCTGGTGGTCGGCGGCGGCTACACCGGGCTGTGGAGTGCACTGCATGCCGCGCGCCGCCACCCGGACCGCCGGGTCGTCCTCATCGAAGCCGACCGCATCGGGTGGGCCGCCTCGGGCCGCAACGGCGGTTTCGTCGAGGCGAGCCTGACCCACGGCTACGACAACGGGAAGTCGCGCTGGCCCGACGAGATCGACACGCTCGAGGCCCTCGGCATCGAGAACCTCGACGGCATGCAGGCCGAGATCGCCGAACTGGGCCTCGACACCGAGTGGCAGCGCACCGGGATGATGACGGTGGCCACCGAACCCCACCAGGTGGAGTGGCTCACCGAGGCGGCCGCCGACAATCACGGCAAGTTCCTCGACACCGAGGCGGTGCGCGCCGAGGTGGCCTCCCCGACCTATCTGGCCGGCCTCTACAGCAGCGAGGACTGCGCGATCGTCAACCCGGGGAAGCTGGCACTCGAACTCGCGCGCGCCTGCCGGGAGGCCGGTGTGGAGATCTTCGAGCACACCACGGCACGCCGCATCCATTCCGGCGGGGCGGCGCTGCGCGTCGACACCGACGGCCCCGCCCTGACATGCCGACAGATCGTGTTGGCCACCAACGTCTTTCCGAGTCTGCTGCGCCGAAACCGGCTCCACACCGTGCCGGTCTACGACTACGTGCTGGCCACCGAGCCGCTCACCGACGCTCAGCTCGACCGCATCGGGTGGCGGCACCGGCAGGGGATCGGCGACTCGGCCAACCAGTTCCACTACTACCGCCTGACGATGGACAACCGGATCGTGTGGGGTGGTTACAACGCGGTGTACCACTTCGGCCGCAAGGTGAAGTCGAGCTACGAGGATCGCGCCGAGAGTTACCGCCGGCTCGCAGCGCACTTCTTCGTCACGTTCCCCGCTCTCGACGATGTCCGCTTCACCCACCGATGGGCGGGCGCGATCGACACGAACACGCGCTTCTGCGCGCACTGGGGGACCGCGCGCGACGGCCGCGTCGCCTACGTCAACGGGTTCACCGGGCTCGGCGTCGGGGCGGCCCGCTTCGCCGCGGACGTGTGCCTGGACCTGCTCGACGGTCTCTCCACGCCCCGCACCCGTCTCGAGATGGTGCGCAGGAAGCCGCTGCCGTTCCCGCCCGAACCGCTCGCCAGTGCCGGGATCCAGGCCACCCGCTGGTCACTGGACCGCGCCGACCACAACGGCGGGCGCCGCAACCTACTGCTTCGCACGCTCGACGCGGTGGGCCTCGGCTTCGATTCCTGACGGCTCACCCCTCCTGGCCCCTCCTGTACCGGCCCGTCCGCGTGTAACGCGCCGTTATCGACCTGCGATGAGCCAGTTACACCGTCGGCGCACGGGGGTAATCACCTCCCCACTGTGAGCACGGCGGTCGCCGAGAACTCACCCGGGGAGAGTGGAGGGGCCGTGCTCAACCGACTGCAGAACCGCTCGTCGTCGCGCCACCGCATGTCTTTTGGCATGTCAGCCGCTGTTCTCGCCCTGCTGGCGGTGGTGATTCCCGCGGTGCCCGCCGGCGCCCAGCCCGACCCACTCGTCTACCCCGGCATGGAGATCCACCAGGACTCTGTGCTGTGCACACTCGGGTACGTCGACCCCACCACCCGTACCGCGTTCACCGCAGGGCACTGCCGCGCATCGGGCACCGTCACCGACAAGACGGGCACCGTGATCGGCACCCAGGGCTCCTACCGGGACAACACCCCGGACGGCATGACCGTCGACACCAACCATCAGATCGCCGACTGGGAGGTGATCCATCTGCTGCCGACGGCCACCGTCAACAACGTGCTGCCCAGCGGCAAGGCGCTGGTCACCGATCCCGCGGTGGTGCCCGTCGCCGGAATGCCGGTGTGTCACTTCGGCGTCGTGACGGGGGAGAGCTGCGGCACCGTCGAGGCGGTCAACAACGGCTGGTTCACGATGGCCAATGGCGTGGTCAGCCGCAAGGGCGACTCCGGCGGACCCGTGTACACCACCACTGCCGACGGCCGCACCGTGCTGATCGGAGTGTTCAACAGCACGTGGGGCACCTACCCGGCCGCCGTCTCCTGGCAGACCGCGAGCTCCGAGGCCCGCGCGGACACCATCTCGGCCGCCTCCGCCGAGATCACGCCGGTCTCCGCCCAGCCCTAATCCGAGAGCACGAACACCGGAATCGATGGCGCCACGGCGCGCAGCTGCTCGTCGGTCGACGTCGGCGTCAAGCCTCCGATGTGCCCCTTGACCTGCCAGTACCACCGGTCGACATACGGCCGGAGCACAGCGGGCTTCGCGTCATCGGCGAGCTCGACCGCGGTGCGCCGCCGCGAGCGCCGGCGGGATCCGGTCTCGACAGTGCCCGCGGCGCGGACATTGCGCGCCCACTGGGTGTTGCCGCGCGGGGAGACGAGGTAGTCCCTGCCGTCGACGGTCAGCAGATTGATCACGACCTGGCGCGCCACACCGCTCGTGCGTCCCCGCACCCGCAGAGCGGTGCTGCCCTGGATGCTGACCCCGCGCTCGGCGAGCCACCGGATCGCGGTGTTGAACAGGCGTGCGGCGGGGCCCGGAACGTCGTAGCGGGCGATGGAGTGGTCGGTCATGGTCTGATCTCCTCGGTAGGTGAAACGAGAGCACTGCTCTCGCAACTGTGGCACGACGTCACCGGGAATGCAAGAGCAGTGCTCTCGGATATGTCAGACTGATCGCCGTGGGCACACGTCAGGACGGCAGAGCGCGCATCGAGCGGCAGATCATCGAGATCGGCCGGCGCCATCTCGTCACCGAAGGCGCCGCGGGGCTGTCGCTCCGGGCGATCGCCCGCGATCTGGGCATGGTCTCCTCGGCGGTCTACCGCTATGTCGCCAGCCGCGACGAGCTGCTCACGCTGTTGCTGATCGACGCCTACACCGAGCTCGCCGACGCCGTCGACGACGCGCACCGTGCCGCCGAGCCCGACTGGCACAGCCAGCTGTCCGCTGTCGCCCATGCGGCGCGAACATGGGCGCGCGACCAACCTGCGCGCTGGGCGCTGCTCTACGGCAGCCCGGTGCCCGGCTATCACGCCCCCGCGGAACGCACCGTCGGGCCCGGGACGCGGGTGATCGGCACGCTGTTCGGCATCGTCGACACCGCCGTCACCGCCGGCGCACTCCGCGAATCCGATATTCCTGTGCCGCAGCAACTCTCAGCAGATTTCGACAGGCTGAAAGCCGAGTTCGGGATCACCCTCGACGACGGCACCCTTGCCCGGTGCTTCGTGCTCTGGGCTGCGCTTGTCGGCGCCGTGAGCTTGGAGGTGTTCGGCCAGTACGGCGCCGACACGCTGACCGACCCCGGGTTGGTATTCGACGCCCAGGTGCGACTGCTCACCGAGATGCTGGCTCAGTAACCGCCGCTGCCGTCCGGCGACGTGACGAAGCCGTGTTCGCCGTAGTGGCGGTCCGGCGGATCCACGGTGTCGGCCGGCCAGGAGGCCGGCTTGGCCGCGTGGCAGGCCAACGTGTCGACGGTGGGGACTGCGCACACCACGCCGTTGCCGGCATCGAACCGCGAACCGACCGGCAGCACAGGAGGGGCAGACTCCGGCCCCGACTCGGGCATGTCGGATTCGGTGAACATCGCCTCGTGGGTCAGCGACACCGAGACCATCGTCGCGTCCGTGCCCGCCAGCGGGCCGGAGCAGACGATTCCGAGATCGGGGATCAGGCTGTCCTGGCAGCGCACGCCCCCCGGCGTCTCGAAGATCCACCCCGAAGTGCTCGGATGTGCGCCGAACACCTGATACGGCGCCGGGTCGACCGCCGGATAGGCAGTCAGGTCGACCTCGGGCGGTGCAGCCTGTGCGGGCGCCGCGCCGGCCAGGAGGCCGGCGACGCCCAGGACGACGGCAGTGGCGGCAGCGGAGACGTCGGAGACGGCCGGGATGCGCATGTCAGGACTATCGCGGCGGTCGGGGATCCCGTTAGCGGGCGGTCCACTCCGCGGTTCGTTCGGGCGAGGCCTCGGCCAACGCCTGCACGGTCTTCTCGACGTCGAAATCCTTGCCGTACACCGGGGATCCCGGTTGCTGGCGCCACGACTCGGCGATCGGCCCGGCATGGACCGGGTCGAAGCCCAACTGGTCGACGACGTCGTGCACGAGATCGCGACCGGGGCCGTCGTCACCGGCGACCGGCAGCGCGATCCGATCGGCCGCGCCGCGGGGCTTTCCGCTCTCGAGCAGATGCTTCCACCAGATGCCGTTGAACACCTTGAACACGGGTGCGCCGATCTGCTCTGCCACCCACGCGCTTTCGACCTGACCGTCTTCGATCGCCGCGATCTCACCGTCGCGCTGCTGCGGGTAGTAGTTGTTGGTCTCGATCACCGGAGCGCCCGGCTTGCGCGCGTCGACGATGCCGTCGGCGAGATCCGGAACGTTCTTCTGGGGAATGCTGATGATCACCAGATCGGCGTCGGCCGCAACCTCGCGGGCCCACACCGCCGTGGCCCCCGTCTCGTTCGCCAGGTCGGCGAGTGTGTCCGGCGAGCGCGAGTTCGCCATGCTGACCTCGTGGCCGAGCTCGCTCAGGCGTCGGGTCAGCGTCCCACCGATCAGACCTGCTCCGATGATTCCGATCCGCATCGTGCCTCCTCGAGAATGTGTCGTGTCGAACCCGTCGCGCAACGCCGGACTCGCGGCGGCTATTCCGGGGAGCCGAGGCAAAAATAGAACACGTTCTAGCACGCGTGGACGGCGAACGATATTCTCGACTCGATGCTTGACCAGACACCTGTCCAGATTGCCTGGGTGACGCGCGACCTCGACGCGACCGAGGCGGCACTGACGGCACTGATGGGGGCCCGCACCTGGGTGCGCATGCCGGGCGTGCACTTCGGCCCGGACACCTGCACCTACCGCGGGCAGCCGGCCGACCATGTGGCCGACGTCGCGCTGAGCTATGCCGGAGACATCCAGCTCGAGGTGATCGCACCGGTGCGCGGGCAGAGCATCTACACCGAATTCCTCGACCGCAGCGGACCCGGCCTGCACCATGTGTGCCGCGCCGCACCCGACCTCGAGTCGTTCGACGCGGCGGTCGACGCCGCCGAACGCGACGGCACCCCGGTCGCGATGGCCGGCACGATGGCCGGCATGCGGTTCGCCTATCTCACAGCGCCCGGCGCCGGCGTGCCCTACCTCGAAATCGCCTACATACCAACTGAACTCGCCGCATTCTTCGACCACATCAAACAGGAGCAGAAGTGAGCTTGCCCACCCCCGACACCGTCAAGGCCGCCGACGTCACCTCCTGGTCCGATGAGGCCGACGTCGTCGTCATCGGCTTCGGCATCGCCGGTGGCTGCGCCGCCGTCAGCGCCGCCGCATCCGGCGCGCGGGTCCTCGTGCTGGAGAAGGCAGCCGCCGCCGGTGGCACCACGTCGATGGCCGGCGGCCACTTCTACCTCGGCGGCGGCACCGCGGTACAACAGGCCACCGGTCACCCGGATTCTGCCGAGGAGATGTACAAGTACCTGGTCTCGCAGTCGCGCGACCCCGAACACGACAAGATCCGCGCCTACTGCGACGGCAGCGTCGAGCACTTCGACTGGCTGGAGGCCCTCGGCTTCCAGTTCGAGCGCAGCTATTACCCCGGCAAGGTCGTCGTACCGCCCGGCACCGAGGGGCTGTCCTACACCGGCAACGAGAAGGTGTGGCCGTTCTGCGAGCAGGCCGTCCCGGCGCCACGCGGACACTCGGTCCCGGTGCCCGGCGAACTCGGCGGCGCCGGGATGGTGATCGACCTGCTGGTCGCCCGCGCGGAGGAACTGGGCGTGCAGTTCCGCTACGAGACCGGGGCCACCGCGCTGGTGCTCGACGACGACGGCGCGGTGGCCGGGGTGGCGTGGAAGCACTTCGGCGACACCGGCCACATCAAGGCCGCGTCCGTCGTCATCGCGGCCGGCGGATTCGCGATGAACGCCGAGCTCGTCGCCGAGTACACGCCTGCGCTGGGCGCCGAACGCAAGACCAAACACCACGGCACCGTCGCCCCCTACATCCTGGGCAACCCCAACGACGACGGTCTGGCCATCGCGCTCGGCGTCTCGGCCGGCGGCGTCGCCACCCACATGGACCAGTTGTTCATCACCGCCGCGGCCTACCCACCCGAGATCCTGCTCACCGGCGTCATCGTCAACGCCGACGGCCAGCGGTTCGTCGCCGAGGACTCCTACCACGCCCGGACGTCGGCGTTCGTCCTCGACCAGCCCGACCAGGTGGCGTACCTGATCGTCGACGAGGCGCACATGCAGATGCCCGAGATGCCGCTGATCAAGTTCATCGACGGCTGGGAGACCGTCGCCGAGATGGAGGAGGCGCTCGGCATCCCGGCCGGGAACCTGGCCGCCACGCTGGACCGCTACAACGCGGGGGCCGCCCGCGGTGAGGACCCTGACTTCCACAAGCAGCCCGACTACGTCGCCGCCCAGGACACGGGCCCGTGGGCCGCGTTCGACCTGTCCCTGGGCAGGGCGATGTACTCCGGTTTCACGATGGGCGGGTTGAAGGTCTCGATCGACGGCGAGGTGCTGCGGGAGGACGACAGCGCGATCGAAGGCCTGTACGCCGCCGGGGCCTGCGCGTCGAACATCGCCCAGGACGGCAGGGGCTATGCCAGCGGAACCCAGCTGGGCGAAGGATCCTTCTTCGGCCGCCGCGCGGGCAGGCACGCCGCCGCACGCGCGGCGGCGGCCATCGTCTAGAGCCCTCAGACTCGAACGGGCTCTCCGCCGATCACGCCGAGCTCCCATGCGCCGCCGCCCAACAGCTTCAGCTCCCGGGTGTGGTGGCGCTGCAGGCTGCTGCGGTGGCTCACGCTGACCAGGATCGTGGCGGGGAGCTCGGTGCGCACCAGCTCGTACATCGTCAACTCCAGGCCCTCGTCGAGCGCCGAGGTCGACTCGTCGAGGAACACGGCCTTGGGCCGGGTCAACAGGATGCGGGCGAACGCGATCCGCTGCTGCTCGCCGGGGGAGAGCACCTTCGCCCAGTCCTGCACCTCGTCGAGCCGCTCGATCAGATGCGGCAGCGCGACCTTGCGCAGTGCCTCGACCACGGCGTCGTCACCGATCGTGCCCTCTTTGTTCGGATAGGACACCACGGCGCGCAGGTCACCCAGCGGGACATAGGGCATCTGCGACAGGAACATCGTCTCGTTCTCGTTGATCGGGTAGGTCAACCGGCCCGACGTGAAGGGCCACAACTGCGCCAGGCTGCGCAGCAGCGTGGTCTTGCCGCTCCCGGATTTGCCGGTGATCATCAGGCACTCACCGGGCTCCAGACGCAGATCCACCGGGTCGAGCAGCTGCTTGCCGTCGGGGGTACGCACCTCGACCTTCTCCAGCGTGACGTTCTGGCCGGTGCAGTCGGCGACGTCGAGATGCGGCAGCGCGCGGCCCTGCTCGTCGGCGGTGACCAGGCCGTCGAGACGGATGATCGCGGCGCGGTAGCCGGCGAACAGGTCATAGGCGTTGCGGAAGAACGACAGGCCACCCTGGATGGCGCCGAACGCCGACGCCGACTGGTTCAGCGCGCCGAGCGGGATCTCACCGGAAGCGAACCGCGGGAACTGCACCAGGTAGGGCAGCGGCACGATGAGCTGACCCATCGACCAGTTCCAGCCGTTGAACCGCAGGGACCGGTTCACGTACCTCCGGTAGTTGGTGACAACGGGGGCGAACAGCTTGCGCAGCCCCGTGCGCTCGGCGACCTCACCGCGGTAGAACGCCACCGCCTCCGACGCGTCGCGCAGCCGCACCAGCGCGTACCGGAACGCCGCGTTGTACTTCTCGTTGAGGAACGACAGCCCGATGATCGGGCGGCCGATCCAGAACGCGATGATCGTGGCGAACAGCACGTAGCCGATCGCGATCCAGAAGATGGCGTGCGGCAGCGTGATTCCCGCGAGGGTCAGGGGTCCCGACAGATTCCACAGGATCGCGGTGAACGAAATCACCGAGACGACTGCCGAGATCGCCCCGAACAGCAGCGAGTTGCTCGAGCCGTAGTACGGCAGGTTGGGCTGCGGGCCGTTGGTCGCGGTGAAGATGTCGATGTCGGACTGGATGCGCTGATCCGGGTTGTCGATGGTCTCGTCGATGAACCGGGCTCGGTAGTACGCGCGGCCGGTCAACCAGTCACCGGTCAGGCGGTCGGTCAGCCAGGCGCGCCACCGCAGGCAGAACCGCTGGAACAGATACATGTCCAACAGCAGCTGGGTGATCGACAGCGCCGCCAGGATGCTGAAGATGAGGATCGTCGACCAGAACCCGTCGATGCCGGACTGCCTGACCTCGTCGTTGCCCGAGGTCAGGCCCTGCACCACCACCTGGAAGCTGGTCAGCAGGTCATTGCTCTGATAGGTGAACAGCACGTCGAGGCGCACGTTGATCATCACCGACGCGAGCAGCACGGCCAGGAACAACCAGACCTTGATGCTGTCGCGCCCGGTGAAGTAGCCACCCGAGATCCGCCAGAACTGTCGACCCCAGTTGGTGAACCGCCCGATCAGCAGCAGCACCACCAGCGTCGCGACCGCGGCGATGATCCACGCCTTGCCGACCCACACCAGCGAGGTCCACAGTTCGCTGCCCCAGTCCAGCGTCGGGACGAACAAATCCTCCATGCGGGCAAGGTACCGCGCCAACCTGCCCGCGGCGTCGCGGAGGCGTCAACCAGAAGACGCGAGTCGCTCCAGCCGCCATTCGCCGTCGCCGACGAGCGAGAGCCGGCGGTCGTGCAGCGGGTGCACCGTGGCGCGATGGCTCACGCTGACCACGATCGTGTCGGGCAGCCGCTCACGCAGGAGGCGGTACAGCATCTCCTCCAGGCCCTCGTCCAGCGCCGAGGTGGACTCGTCGAGGAACACCGCGCTCGGCTCTGCCAGCAGCGCCCGGGCGAAGACGATCCGCTGCTGTTCGCCCACCGAGAGCGTCTTGGCCCAGTCCTGGGCCTCGGCGAGGCGGATCATCAAGTGCGGCAACGCCACATCGCGCAGCGCCGACTGCATCGCGGCGTCGTCGTAGGTCTCCGGCGGGTGCGGATAGGCCACCGCCGTGCGCAGGTCGCCCAGCGGCAGATAGGGCAGCTGTGGGACGAACATCACCGCATCGCACCCCCCGGGCAGCCGGACCTCGCCCGAGGCGTACGGCCACACCCCGGCCAGGCTCGCCATCAACAGCGACTTCCCGATGCCCGACGGGCCCGTGACGACGAGTGACTCGCCGGGTGCGAGCTCGACGTCGAGCGGATGCAGCAGAGGACTGCCGTCGGGCCGGCGCACCGCGACCCCCGACACCTCGAGGCGGCCGTCAAGGGAGTCCGACGGGCGCACCGGCGTGAACCGGCCCGCCCGTACGTTCTGGTCGGCCAGACCGTCGAGCCGGATGATCGCCGCCCGATAGCTCGCGAACTGGTCATAGGCGTTGCGGAAGAACGACAGGTTGTCATGGATCGCGGCGAAGGCGTTCGACGACTGCCACACCCCGCCGAACGAGATCCGCTGCGCGAACAGCCCCTGCGCCTGCACCAGCCACGGCAGGGGATTGATCGCCTGGCTCATCGACACGTTCCAGCCGAAGAACAGCATCATCCGGTTCAGCCAGTGCCGGTAGTTCTCCATCACCGCGTCCAGACGCCGGCTCAGCACCGTGCGCTCCGCGGCCTCGCCCCGATAGAGCCCGATCGCGGCGCCGCCTTCGCGCACGCGCACCAGGGCGTACCGAAATGCGGCGTTGCGCATTTCGTTCAGATAGCTGAGCCGGATCAGCGGCCGCCCGATCGCGAACGCGACGACGGTCGCCACCAGCACGTACACCAGCACGATCCAGAACAGGGCACGCTGCAGCGTCACCCCGCCCACAGTCAGCGGCTCGGACAGCTGCCACAGGATCACCCCGAACGACAACACCGACAGCACCGCTTCGACGGCGCCGAACAGCAACGTGTTGCCCGAGGTGAAGATCGGATTGTTGGTGTCCCCGCCGACCCCGGTGGTGAACACGTCGACGTCCTGCTGGATGCGCTGATCGGGATTGTCGATCGGCCGGGCGCCGAACTGCGCCCGGTAGTACGCCAGATCGCCCAGCCAGCCGTCGATGAAGTTCCTGCTCAACCAGATTCGCCACCGCATGATGAACCGCTGGGTGACGTACATGTCGAGCAGCAGACGCACGATGTAGCAGCCGGCCAGTACGGCGAAGATCACCATCGTGGCCCAGAACCCGGCGATCCCGCTGGACCGGTCCGGCCCCGAGGAGAACGCGATCTGCAGCGCGGTGAACAGATCGTTGACGTAGTAGGTCAGCAGCACGTTGATGCGGACCGACACGATCACCAGCAGCAGGAGAAGAGCCACACACGCCCACACCCCGACGCTGGCGCGACCGGTGAAATACCCGCCCGTGACCCGCCAGAACTGCCGACCCCACTCGGTGAAACGGCCCAGCGCGACGAGGACCACCGCCAGGCACAGCGCCGTCACCACGAACGCCGTCAACACCCAGATCCCCGAGTTGAGCCATTCCCGGCTCCAGTCCAGTGTCGGCGCGAACGTCTGCCCGAACGTCTCGGTGTTCACGCGGCGCACCCCCCTTCGGCACGGCCCGGTCTGCGGCGAAGTTACCCCAGCACCCCCGTCCCGATGGGGACGTCCGAGACCGCCGGCGCCGAATGTCGCGTGGCAGTCCGTCGTCGCGCCAGCTCGTCCGCGTACCGTGATCGTGTGGCACGCACCTCTTCGAAAACGTCGGCCCCGGCCCCCGCATCGGCGCAGGGCAAGAAGCCGAGCGGGCGCCTGTCGGGGCGCTTCTGGAAAATGCTCGGGGCCAGCACCGACCGCAATCAGAACCGTTCGATGGAGCAGGTTCACGCCGCCGCCGACTTCGACACCAAGGCCGCCGAACTCGACGACGAGAAGCTGACCAAGGCGGCCACCCTGCTGCAGCTCGAGGACCTCGCGGAGTCGGCGGACATCCCGCAGTTCCTCGCGATCGCGCGGGAAGCCTCCGAACGCACCACCGGCCTGCGCGCCTTCGACGTCCAGCTGCTCGGTGCGCAGCGGATGCTCGCCGGCGACGTGGTGGAGATGGCCACCGGTGAGGGCAAGACACTGTCCGGCGCTATCGCCGCCGCCGGCTATGCGCTGGCCGGCCGCAGCGTGCACGTCATCACGATCAACGACTACCTGGCCCGCCGCGACGCCGAGTGGATGGCGCCGCTGATCGAGGCGCTGGGCCTGAGCGTCGGCTGGATCACCGCGGACTCCACCGCCGAAGAACGCCGCACCGCCTACCAGTGCAACGTCACCTACGCCTCGGTCAACGAGATCGGCTTCGACGTACTGCGCGACCAGCTGGTCACCGACGTCGCCGATCTGGTGTCGCCCAACCCCGACGTCGCCCTGATCGACGAAGCCGACTCCGTCCTCGTGGACGAGGCGCTGGTCCCGCTGGTGCTGGCCGGGACCAGCCACCGCGAGGCGCCGCGCCTGGACCTGATCCGCTACGTCGGGGAGCTCGTCGACGGCGTCGACTGGGCCACCGACGCCGAGGGACGCAATGTCCACCTCACCGAGTCCGGCGCCCAGAAGATCGAGGCCAAGCTGGGCGGGATCGACCTGTACTCCGAGGAGCACGTCGCCACCACGCTGACCGAGATCAACGTCGCGCTACACGCGCACGTGCTGCTGCAGCGCGATGTGCACTACATCGTCCGCGACGACGCCGTACACCTGATCAACGCCTCCCGCGGCCGCATCGCGACGCTGCAGCGCTGGCCCGACGGCCTGCAGGCCGCCGTCGAGGCCAAAGAGGGCATCGAGACCACCGAGACCGGCGAGGTGCTCGACACGATCACCGTGCAGGCGCTGATCAACCGCTACCCGACGGTGTGCGGGATGACCGGCACCGCGCTGGCCGCCGGTGAGCAGCTGCGCCAGTTCTACAAGCTCGGCGTGTCACCGATCCCGCCGAACACCCCCAACATCCGCGAGGACGAACCCGACCGCGTGTACGTCACCGCCGCGGCGCGCAACGACGCGGTGCTCGAACACATCACCGAGATCCACGAGAGCGGCCAGCCCATCCTGGTCGGCACCCGCGACGTCGCGGAATCGGAGGACCTGCACCGGCGGCTGGTCAAAGCCGGCATCCCCGCCGTCGTGCTGAACGCCAAGAACGACGAGGAGGAGGCGGCCGTCATCGCCGAGGCCGGCCAGCTCGGTGCCGTCACGGTGTCGACGCAGATGGCCGGCCGCGGTACCGACATCCGGCTGGGCGGTTCCGACGAGTCTCAGCACGACGCCGTGGCCGAACTCGGCGGCCTCCACGTCATCGGCACCGGCCGCCACCACACCGAGCGGCTGGACAACCAGCTGCGCGGGCGCGCCGGCCGCCAGGGTGATCCCGGCTCCACCGTGTTCTTCTCCAGCTGGGAGGACGACGTGGTGGTCTCGCACCTTGACGCGGGCAAGCTGCCGCTGGACTGCGACTCCGACGGCAAGGTGCTCAGCACCAAAGCCGCGACTCTGCTCGAACACGCCCAGCGCGTCGCCGAGGGACGCCTGCTCGACGTGCATGCCAACACGTGGCGCTACAACCAGCTGATCGCCCAGCAGCGCGCGATCCTGGTCGAACGGCGAGACGCGTTGCTGCGCACCGCAACTGCCCGCGAAGAGCTGGCCGCGCTGTCTCCTGAGCGCTACGAGAGTCTGCTGGAGGAGCTCGGCGACGAGGGTGAAGCGAAGCTGGAGAAGATCTGCCGGCTGATCATGCTCTACCACCTCGACCGCGGGTGGGCCGATCACCTGGCCTACCTCGCCGACATCCGGGAGAGCATCCACCTGCGCGCGCTCGGCCGGCAGAACCCGCTCGACGAATTCCACCGCCTCGCCGTCGACGCCTTCGGCTCGTTGGCCGCCGACGCGATCGAGGCCGCCCAACAGACCTTCGACACCGCAGCCTCGATCGAGGACGAGCCCGGCGTGGATCTGTCGAAGCTGGCACGCCCGACATCGACGTGGACCTACATGGTCCACGACAACCCGCTCAACGACGACACCCTGTCGGCGCTGAGCCTGCCCGGGGTGTTCCGCTAGGTTCTACGCATGGCTCGCGGGTCCGAACCGGGGGACACCCCGGCACCGCGCGACCGGGTGTTGACGATCCCGAACGTGCTGTCGGTGCTACGGCTCGTCCTCGTCCCGGTGTTTTTGGTGCTGCTGCTGGTCTCCCACCACACCGGGTGGGCGGTGGCGGTGCTGATGTTCAGCGGCGCCTCCGACTGGGCCGACGGCAAGATCGCCCGGCTGTTCGACAACCAGTCCTCGCGGCTGGGCGCGCTGCTCGACCCCGCGGTGGACCGCATCTACATGGTCGTCATCCCGATCGCGTTGGCCCTGGCCGGCGTCGTGCCGTGGTGGCTGGTGATCACGCTGCTGGGCCGCGACCTCGTGCTCGCGACGACGCTGCCGCTGCTGCGCAGCCGCGGGTTGACCGCGCTGCCCGTCACCTACATCGGCAAGGCCGCGACGTTCGCCCTGATGTCGGGCCTGCCACTGGTGCTGCTCGGGCAGGGCGACGCCGCCTGGCAGCCGCCGGTGCTGGCGTTCGGGTGGGGTTTCGTGATCTGGGGGACCGCGATGTACCTGTGGTCCGGGGTGCTCTACCTCATCCAGGTCGGCATGGTCGCGCGGTCGATGCCACGCCCGGGTTCCGGGGGAACCGGGGTGCTGACCCCGTGACACAGCTGGGCGGCTTCGACCCGGCGTCGGGGCGCAACGCGCACCGGGCAGGGGCGCCGACGCTGATCCCGGTCCCGTCGCTGCTGCGCTCCCTGCTCTCCGAGCACCTCGATGCGGGGTACGCCGCCGCGGCGCAGACGCCCCGCGGCCGCACCGACTGGCTGTGGCAGCTGGTGGCGGCGGCGCTGGTGGCGGCGGTGTTCGCGCTGGCCTGGTCCCAGGCGCGCGCGACGGCTCCCGGCGTGCGTGAATCCCAACAGGTCCTGGTGACCAGCGTGCGCGCCGCCGAGGCAGCCACCGACGAGCTGACCGCGCGCCGCACCAGTCTGACCGCCGATGCCGATGCGCTGCGGCGCAGCCGACTCGCCGGAGATGCGACCGGCAGGCAGCTGCTGAGCGACCTCGACCAGGCCGCGTTCGCCGCGGCCGCGACCCCGGTGATCGGGCCCGGCCTGACCGTGACCGTCACCGATCCGGGCGTCACCCGCGACCTGACCGACGTGTCCAAACAGCGCGTCGAAGGCAGCAGGCAGGTGATCCTCGACCGCGACCTGCAGCTGGTGGTCAACTCGCTGTGGCTGGCCGGCGCCGAGGCGATCTCGGTGGGCGGGGTCCGCATCGGCCCCAACGTAACGATCCGTCAGGCGGGCGGCGGCATCCTGGTCGACAATCAACCCATCAGCAGCCCGTACGCCGTCGTCGCGGTCGGACCGCCACACGCGATGGCCGACGCCTTCGACCGCAGCTCGGGTCTGCAGCGGCTGCGCCTGCTCGAATCGTCCTACGGCGTGCGCGTCACGGTGGCGGCCGGCGACGGCCTCACCCTGCCCGCCGGCTCGGTCCGCGACCTCACCTTCGCCAAAGGACTCCCGTGATCGGAATCGTCGCCCTGGTCATCGGCATCGTGATCGGTGTCGTGTTCCGTCCCAGCGTGCCGGAGGTGATCCAGCCCTACCTGCCGATCGCCGTCGTCGCCGCCTTGGACGCCGTGTTCGGCGGGCTGCGCGCCTACCTGGAGAACATCTTCGACGCCAAGGTCTTCGTCGTGTCCTTCGTGTTCAACGTGGTCGTGGCGGCGGTGATCGTCTACGTGGGCGATCAGCTCGGGGTCGGGACGCAGCTGTCCACCGCGATCATCGTGGTGCTCGGCATCCGCATCTTCGGCAATGCGGCCGCACTGCGGCGAAGGCTGTTCGGTGCCTGACCGGAGTCCGGCGCAGGAGCCGACGGACCAGCCGGCCGATCATCCGGTCGATCATCACGGCCGCCACGAGATGCCACCCCCGCCGCACGGCGGGGGGCTCGACAGATGGCGCCGTATCCCTCGCCACGGTCCCCGAAGCTCCGTCTTCGGGGTGCTGGCGGTCCTGCTGTGCCTGGTGCTGGGCATCGCGATCGCCACCCAGGTCCGGCAGACCGATTCGGGCGACGCCCTGGACACCGCCCGACCGGCCGACCTGCTGGTGCTGCTCGACTCGCTGCAGCAGCGCGAGGCCGCGTTGAACCGCGAAGTCACCGACCTACAGCGCACGCTGGCCGAACTGCAGGCCTCGGGCAGCAGTGACCAGGCCGCGATCGAGAACGCCCGCGCGCGGCTGGCCGCCCTGTCCATCCTGATCGGCACCGTGCCGGCGACCGGGCCGGGTGTCACGCTCACCATCGGCGACCCCTCGTCGGGGGTGGCCGCAGAGACCATGCTCGACGTGATCAACGAGCTGCGGGCCGCCGGCGCCGAGGCGATGGAGATCCGCGGCAGCGGCGGGGGTGACCAGTCGAGCGTGCGCATCGGTGTCGACACCTGGGTCGTCGGCCCCGCCGGCGCACTCGTGGTGGACTCCACCACGCTCAACCCGCCGTATTCGATTGTCGCCATTGGAGATCCGCCGACTCTCGCCGCGGCGATGAACATTCCAGGCGGAGCGATGGACAGCATCGAACGCGTCGGCGGATCGATGGTGATACAACAGTCCGACCGGGTCGACGTGACCGCCTTGCGGCAACCGAAACCTCGCCAATACGCTCAGCCCGTCAAATGAGAACCCGAGAACCAAGGAGCCGAGGAGCACTGTGACCGAGATCCCCGCCGACCTGTCCTACACCGAAGAGCACGAGTGGGTGGCGAAGACGGGCGACGACACGGTGCGCGTCGGCATCACCGATTTCGCGCAGTCGGCGCTCGGCGACGTGGTGTTCGTGCAGCTGCCCGACGTGGGCGCGCAGATCAGTGCGGGGGAGTCGTTCGGTGAGGTCGAGTCGACCAAGTCGGTGTCGGACCTCTACGCGCCGGTCACCGCGAAAGTCGTTGCGGTCAACACCGATTTGGACGCCAATCCGCAACTGGTGAACTCCGATCCGTACGGCGGCGGCTGGCTGGTGGAACTGCAGGCCGAGGGCGGTGCGCTGAGCGACGCGCTCGGTGCCCTGCTCGACGCGGAGGCCTACCGCGCCCACGTGACCGAGTGAGGGTTGTTAGGGTCGCAGTCGACCATTGAGCGGATCCGGCCGTGGTGGACCCAATGGGGTCTGCCGCGCGGTACGGTCGACACCAGCGGCGAGAGCGCTGGAGGTCCCGGCCGGAGATCGCCACAGCAGCCAGTGAGGAGCAGCGGGTGACGGAAAAAGACTTCACTTCGGGGGCCGACTCTGACGAAGTCACCGTGGAGACCACATCGGTGTTCCGGGCCGACTTCCTCAACGAGCTCGACGCTCCACCCGCCGCCGGCGGTGAGAGTGCGGTCTCGGGCGTGGAAGGACTGCCCGTCGGGTCGGCGTTGCTCGTCGTCAAGCGCGGGCCGAACGCCGGCTCCCGCTTCCTGCTGGACCAGCCCACCACCTCGGCGGGCCGCCATCCTGACAGCGACATCTTCCTCGACGACGTCACCGTGAGCCGTCGGCACGCCGAGTTCCGCCTCGAGGGCGGCGAGTTCCAAGTCGTCGACGTGGGCAGCCTCAACGGCACCTACGTCAACCGGGAGCCCGTCGACTCGGCTGTGCTGGCCAACGGCGACGAGGTGCAGATCGGCAAGTTCCGCCTGGTGTTCCTGACCGGCCCCAAGGGCGCCGACGGCAGCTCCGACTGACCCGGAACTGACTCCACCCTCGACCGCGGCGACCTGCGATGACCCAACCCGAGACCTCGGGGCATGCCCTGCCCGGGATGTCGATCGGCGTCGTCCTCGACACGCTGCGCGGCGACTTCCCGGACGTCACGATCAGCAAGATCCGCTTCCTGGAAGCCGAGGGTCTGGTGACGCCGCAGCGCACGGCGTCGGGCTATCGCAGGTTCACCGCCTACGACTGCGCGCGGCTGCGGTTCATCCTGACCGCGCAGCGGGACCACTATCTGCCGCTCAAGGTCATCAAGGCCCAGCTCGACGCGCAGCCCGACGGTGAACTGCCGCAGAGCCCGTCGGCGTACGCCACGCGCCTGGTGCCCGTCGGCGCGACCGACGCCGACCACGACGGCGAGCAGGCCGGGCCCGCGCAGGCGCGGCTGAGCCGCGACAGCCTGCTGGAGCGGTCCGGGGTGAGCGACGAACTGCTCACCTCGCTGGTGAAGTCCGGGGTGATCACGCCCATCTTCAAAGGCGCGGGCACCGCGTTCTTCGACGAACACTCGGTGGTGATCGCACAGTGCGCTCGTGCGCTGGCCGACTACGGGGTGGAGCCGCGCCATCTGCGCGCCTTCCGGTCCGCGGCCGACCGGCAGTCCGACCTGATCGCCCAGATCGCCGGACCCGTGGTGAAGGCGGGCAAGGCCGGCGCGCGTGACCGCGCGGACGATCTCGCACGCGAAGTCGCGGCGCTTGCGATCACTCTGCACACGTCACTGATCAAATCGGCCGTACGCGACGTTCTGGATCGCTGAGGACTAGACTCGCCGTGACGGTTTTTCCGTCTCCTCCGGCCCCTTCGGGCCGGGCGGCTACAGCGCAACACCGGTGCGGAGGGTAGGCACAGATGGGCGAGGTTCGCGTGGTCGGAATCCGTGTGGAGCAGCCGCAGAACCAGCCCGTCCTGCTGCTCCGCGAGGCCGCCGGTGACCGCTACCTGCCGATCTGGATCGGCCAGTCCGAAGCCGCCGCGATCGCCCTGGAACAGCAGGGTGTCGAGCCGGCGCGCCCCCTGACCCATGATCTGTTCCGCGATGTCATTGCGGCGCTGGGACATTCGCTCAAAGAGGTGCGCATCGTCGATCTGCAGGAGGGCACCTTCTACGCGGACCTGATCTTCGACCGCGACATCAAGGTCTCCGCACGGCCGTCGGATTCGGTGGCCATCGCGTTGCGCGTCGGTGTGCCCATCTACGTCGAAGAGGCGGTGCTGGCCGAGGCCGGGCTGCTGATCCCCGACGAGAACGACGACGAGGCCCCCGGCGCCGTGCGTGAGGACGAGGTCGAGAAGTTCAAGGAGTTCCTCGACTCGGTGTCGCCCGACGACTTCAAGGCCACCTGAGTCAGCCACCTGAGCGAGGCAACCTAAACCGACCTCTTGGTCACGGATGCGTCTCGTCGTGTTCGACACGCGCGGCGCGTGTCCGGCAGGAGCCGAAACGGCGGCGATACTTGCTTCCGACGGGCAGTCACAGCAGGCGTCCAAGCGTATGCTCGAACCTGGTTCGGGCTGGGATAACGTGCGCCCACGAGACGACGCGAGTTTCGATCGGCGAGAGGATTCGACACGTGGGAGACACGCCACGCCAGGAGCAGCTGGACCTGAACACCGGCGCGTCCGCGGACACCCTGCCCCGGGTCGCCGCGGAACCCGTGCAGGCCGGCCTGTTCCCCGATGACTCGGTGCCCGACGAACTCGTCGGCTATCGCGGGCCCAGCGCCTGCCAGATCGCCGGCATCACCTACCGCCAGCTCGACTACTGGGCGCGCACCTCGCTGGTGGTGCCCTCGATCCGCGGCGCGGCGGGCTCCGGAAGCCAGCGGCTGTACTCCTTCAAGGACATCCTGGTCCTCAAGATCGTCAAGCGGCTGCTCGACACCGGCATCTCCCTGCACAACATCCGCGTCGCCGTCGACCATCTGCGCCAGCGCGGCGTGTCCGATCTCGCCAACATCACCCTGTTCTCCGACGGCACCACGGTCTACGAGTGCACCTCCGCCGAAGAAGTGGTCGACCTCCTGCAGGGCGGTCAGGGCGTGTTCGGCATCGCAGTCTCCGGCGCGATGCGGGAACTGACGGGTGCGATCGCCGATTTCCCCGGCGAACGCGCCGACGGCGGGGAATCGATCTCCGCACCCGAGGACGAGCTCGCCTCCCGGCGCAAGCATCGCGACCGCAAGATCGGCTGACAGCGCACCTGTCCACGGCGGCCGGTAGACTCGACCGCGCATCGCCCTCACGCGGGAGAGATCCGTGGCCGCCAGCCACGGGCGCCGAAGGAGCAACACCTCTCCGTCAACCTCTCAGGCCCCCGGACCGCGTCAGGCCCCGATGCCTCTGGAAAGCGGTGCATCGCACCCGCCCATGGGGAAAGGCAGCCCGTCCGTGATCACCGCGGTCGGCCGCCGAATCTCTCAGGCAGCCCGGACCGGGCGGACGACAGAGGGGGAGGCGCCGCAGTCCTGCGCGCCTCGCGCCCGAACGTCGGGAGACCCTCGTGTCTGACCCAGTGTCGAACAAGCCCGCCCCCCGCGAACTCACCTTCGTCGACCGCCACATCGGCCCCGATGCCGCCGCCGTCGCCACGCTGCTGGAGACCATCGGTGTCTCCTCTCTCGACGAGCTCGCCGCCAAGGCGCTGCCCGCCGGCATCCTCGATGAAGCCGGCGACGGGATCGCGCCCGGCCTCGACCATCTGCCGCCCGCAGCCACCGAAGCCGAGGCGCTGGCCGAACTGCGGGCGCTGGCCGAGGAGAACACCGTCGCGGTGTCCATGATCGGTCAGGGCTACTACGACACGCTGACCCCGCCGGTGCTGCTGCGCAACATCCTGGAGAACCCGGCCTGGTACACCGCGTACACGCCGTATCAGCCGGAGATCAGCCAGGGCCGTCTCGAGGCGCTGCTGAACTTCCAGACGATGGTGACCGACCTGACCGCGCTGGAGGTCGCCAACGCCTCGATGCTCGACGAGGCCACCGCCGCGGCCGAGGCGATGACGCTGATGCAGCGCGCCGTGCGCGGCTCCGGCCGCCGGCTCGCCGTCGATGTCGACGTCTACGCCCAGACCGCCGCGGTGCTCTCCACGCGCGCGCAGCCGCTGGGCATCGAGATCGTGACCGCCGACCTGCGCGACGGTCTGCCCGAGGGGGACTTCTTCGGCGTGATCGTGCAGCTGCCCGGCGCCAGCGGTGTCGTGCACGACTGGAGCCCGCTGGTCACCGAGGCGCACGAACGCGGCGCGCTCGTCGCCGTCGGCGCGGACCTGCTGGCGCTGACGCTGGTCGCCCCGCCGGGGGAGATCGGCGCTGATGTCGCGTTCGGCACCACCCAGCGCTTCGGCGTGCCGATGGGCTTCGGCGGCCCGCACGCCGGCTATCTGGCCGTGCACGCACAGCACGCGCGACAGCTGCCCGGCCGGCTGGTCGGGGTCTCGGTGGACGCCGACGGGGCGCCTGCCTACCGCCTGGCTCTGCAGACCCGCGAGCAGCACATCCGCCGCGACAAGGCCACCAGCAACATCTGCACCGCACAGGTGCTGCTCGCGGTGATGGCCGCGATGTACGCGAGCTACCACGGCGCCGACGGGCTGCGCGCGATCGCGGCACGCGTGCACGAGCGGGCGCGCGCGGTGGCCGGCGGTCTGGCCGAGGCCGGGGTCGACGTCGTGCATCCGGCGTTCTTCGACACCGTGCTGGCCCGGGTGCCCGGCCGCGCCCGCGAGGTCGTCGACGCCGCGAAACGCCGGGGCATCAACCTGTGGTCCGTCGACGCCGACCACGTGTCGGTGGCCTGTGACGAGGCCACCACCGAGGCGCACGTCGCCGATGTGCTCGCCGCATTCTCCGGTGGTGCCACCGCGGCGCCGGTTCCGCCCGCGGGCGGTGAAATCGACGCCATCGCGAACCGGACCTCGGAGTTCCTGACCCACCCGGCGTTCACCTCCTACCGCACCGAGACCGCGATGATGCGCTACCTGCGCTCGCTGGCCGACAAGGACATCGCGCTGGACCGCAGCATGATCCCGCTGGGTTCCTGCACGATGAAGCTGAACGCGGCCGCCGAGATGGAGCCCATCACGTGGCCCGAGTTCGGCCGCCAGCACCCGTTCGCCCCGGCGTCGGACACCCCGGGGCTGCGCCGCCTGATCGCCGATCTGCAGGCGTGGTTGACCGGAATCACCGGATACGACGAGATCTCACTGCAGCCCAACGCCGGCTCGCAGGGCGAGTACGCCGGCCTGCTGGCGATCCAGGCGTACCACATCGCCGCCGGGCAAGCCGAGCGCAACGTGTGCCTGATCCCGTCGAGCGCCCACGGCACCAACGCCGCGTCGGCGGCGCTGGCCGGCATGAAGGTCGTCGTCGTCGCCTGCCGCGAGAACGGTGACGTCGACCTCGACGATCTGCGCGCCAAGATCGCCCAGCACGCCGAGCACCTGTCGGCGCTGATGATCACCTACCCGTCCACGCACGGCGTCTACGAGCACGACGTCGCCGACATCTGCGCCGCGGTGCACGACGCCGGCGGCCAGGTCTACGTCGACGGCGCGAACCTCAACGCGCTCGTCGGGCTGGCCCGGCCCGGCAAGTTCGGCGGCGACGTCAGCCACCTCAACCTGCACAAGACGTTCTGCATCCCGCACGGCGGCGGCGGCCCCGGCGTCGGCCCGGTGGCGGTGCGCGCGCACCTCGCGCCGTACCTGCCCGGGCACCCGCTGGCCTCCGAGCTCGGCGAGGACTACACCGTGTCCGCGGCGCCCTACGGTTCGGCGTCGATCCTGCCGATCACGTGGGCCTACATCCGGATGATGGGGGCCCGCGGGCTGCGCTCGGCGACGCTGGTCGCGATCGCGTCGGCCAACTACATCGCGCGTCGCCTCGACGAGTACTACCCGGTGCTCTACACCGGCGAGAACGGCATGGTCGCCCACGAGTGCATCCTGGACCTGCGCGGCATCACCAAGGCGACCGGCGTGACGGTCGACGATGTGGCCAAGCGACTGGCGGACTTCGGTTTCCACGCACCGACGATGAGCTTCCCGGTGGCGGGCACGCTGATGGTGGAGCCGACCGAGAGCGAGTCGCTGGCCGAGGTGGACGCGTTCTGCGAGGCGATGATCGCGATTCGTGCCGAGATCGACAAGGTGGGCTCGGGCGAGTGGCCCGCCGAGGACAACCCGCTGCGCGGCGCCCCGCACACCGCGCAGAGCCTGCTGGTCGACGACTGGCAGCACCCGTACACCCGGGAGCAGGCGGCCTATCCGCTGGGTCACGGGTTCCGGCCGAAGGTGTGGCCGCCGGTGCGACGCATCGACGGTGCGTATGGCGATCGGAACCTGGTGTGCTCGTGCCCGCCCGTGGAGGCTTTCGCCTGAGGTGCTCAGCTAGTCGTTAAGGTGTCCCGGTGACACAGCCCAGGTTGTTCATCTTTCCGCACGCCGGCGGGTCCGCGCAGTACTACGTGCCGTTCGCGAAGACCTTCACGATCGACGTCAAGCGGACCGCGGTGCAGTATCCGGGACAGCGCGGCAAGCAGGACTTCGCGTCGTTCACGAGTCTGCCGGCCCTCGCCGACGAGATCGTGACGATGGTGTCTCCGGAGAAGGACCACGGGGGACCGGTGTTCTTCTTCGGCCACAGCATGGGCGGACTGCTGGCCTTCGAGGTGGCGCGCCGGTTCGAGGCGGCCGGCCGGCCGATCAGCGGTCTGTTCGTGTCCGCCGTCGCCGCGCCCGGGCATGTCGGTTACGAGGACATTCCCGACGACGACGAGGGCCTGCTGGGTGCGGTGAGCACGATGACGGGGGCCAACCCGGAGTTTATGAAGAACCCCGAGTTCGCGGCCGCGATCCTGCCGACGCTGCGGGGCCTCAAGGCGATCGCGTCGTACAGCTGCCCGCCGGAGGTGACGCTGACCGGCCCGATCGATGCGTACTTCGGCGACGAGGACGAGATCGCGACCGCGCAGAAGGTCGCGCCGTGGGCGGACCGCACCCGCGCCGAGTTCTCCGCACGGGAGTTGCCCGGCCATCACTTCTATCTCAACGAGCAACTCGGCATCGTGGTCCCCGACATCGAGGCGAAGATCCAGGCCAGGATCGCCGAGTAGCGTCGAGCGGCTGGTGTGGCTTTGGCCACACCAGTACTTCGTACCGGTCGTCGACGTCGATCCACGGAGCACACCAGGTCGGCTATCGGGATACGTGTGTGTGCACTTCGCGAGGCTGGCCGGACCTGCAACTTACCGGCGAGTCAGGAGCGTACTCGACGCAGCCGTGCAGATACCGCAAACTGTTTACGCATGCGTCAACGCACACTGTGCATGCCGCTGCGCTGCCCTACCACTCGATTCGCATGCCGAACCGCGTCTCCGCTGAGCAACCGGCCGCCGGTGAGTGAGGTGGACGTTTGCTGAACTGGCAAAACCCACGAGGTTGCCTCGGGAATAAAATCCGCCATGTGTGCATCGCAATTCGGGCGAAATTGCGGCCGATTGCGCAACTTCCCTCTGGCAAGCACTTCGTGGTCTAATCCTTGGTCGGATTACACGACATTTGTGACAGGTCGGTGTTAGCCTTCGGCCAAGCGGGGGATGCGCGGCCACGAGCTGGCGTCCGGTTTGCCACACGGCACTGGGGCCGGGACGCAGGATCTTAACGATGAAAGGACGTCGCCATGCCTTTGCTTGAGTCGACCATTCCTGGCCTTCTCGCCGAGCGCGCTCGGCAGCAGCCCGACGACGCGGCGTACACCTTCCTCGACTTCGACATCGACCCCAACGGGTTCGCCGAAACCCTGACGTGGTCGCAGGTCCACCATCGGGTGCAGGTCGTCGCCGCGGAGCTGCTGCGCCACGGGAGCAAGGGCGACCGTGCGGCCATCCTCGCCCCCCAGGGGCTCGAGTACATCGTCGCCTTCTACGGCGCGATGGCCGCCGGGATGATCGCGGTGCCGCTGCCGGTTCCGGCGATGGGTCAGCTCGATGAGCGCGTCAACGGCGCGCTGCGCGACTGCCAGCCCACCGCTGTGCTCACCACCTCCGCCGTCGTCGGCGAGATCCTCAACTACGTAGGCAACCTGCCCGGCGGCAACCCGCCGGCCGTCATCGAGGTCGACGCGCTGGACCTCGACTCGCCGGTGACCCCCGAGGTCAACGTCGGCCCGCTGCCCAAGAACGCCTACCTGCAGTACACCTCGGGCTCCACCCGGGCGCCCGCCGGCGTCATCATGACCCACCAGAACGTGATCGCGAACGTCAAGCAGGTGTTCGACGACTACATGGAGCACCGCAACGGCGTGCCGCCCCGCGACATCACGATGGTGTCCTGGCTGCCCTTCTACCACGACATGGGCCTCATCCAGGGTGTCTTCGCCTCGCTGCTGACCCCGAACGAGGACGACGGCGGGAAGCTGCACGGCCGCCCCGCGATCGTGATGAGCCCGGTGGCGTTCCTGCAGAAGCCGGCCCGCTGGATCCAGCAGCTCGCGCTGAACAGCTGCGCCTGGTCGGCCGCGCCGAACTTCGCGTTCGAGCTGTCGGTGCGGCGCACCACCGACGCCGACCTCGAGGGCATGGACCTCAGCGGCGTGCTGGGCATCATCAGCGGCAGCGAGCGCATCCACTCGGCGACCATCCGCCGCTTCAACGAGCGGTTCACCAAGTTCGGCATGCCCGACACCACGGTCCTGCCGTCCTACGGTCTGGCCGAGGCCACGCTGTACGTCATCTCCGCACCCGTCGGGCACAAGCCGGCGACGGTGCGCTTCGACTACGAGAAGCTCGCCGCCGGCCATGCCGAACGCTGCGGCACCGAGTCCGGCACCGAGCTGGTCACCTACGGCGCGCCGCGGTCGTCGAACGTTCTCATCGTCGACCCGGAGACGTGTGTCGAGAACCCCGACGGCAAGGTCGGCGAGATCTGGATCCACGGCGCACAGGTCGCGATGGGCTACTGGCGCGACCCGGTCAAGACAGAGCGCACCTTCAACGGCCAGCTCGTGAACCCGTCGGAGGGCACGCCCGTCGGTCCGTGGCTGCGCACCGGCGACCTCGGCGTCATGAGCGAGGGCGAGATGTTCATCATCGGCCGCATCAAGGACATGCTGATCGTCGATGGTCGCAATCACTACCCGGACGACATCGAGGCCACCATCCAGGAGATCACCGGCGGCCGCGTCGCCGCGATCTCGGTGCTCGACGACACCAGCGAGCAGCTGGTCGCCGTGGTCGAGCTGAAGAAGAAGGGCACCTCGGAGGCCGAAGCGCTGGACAAGCTCAAGGCCGTCAAGCGTGAGGTCGCCTCGGCGATCAAGAAGACCCACAGCGTGCGGGTGTCCGATCTGGTTCTCGTCGCTCCCGGGTCCATCCCGATCACCACCAGTGGCAAGATCCGGCGCTCGGCCTGCGTGGACCGCTATCGCTCCGACGAGTTCAGCCGGTTGGACGTCACTACATGACCTCTGCTTTCGACGAGGATGCACTCCGGCACTGGTTGGTCGACTACCTGGTCACCAACATCGGATGCAGCCCTGACGAAATCGATCTCGATGCTCCGCTGAACGACCTCGCCGTCGGGTCCAGTGACGCCGTCGTGCTGACCGGCGAGCTGTCCGAACTGCTGGGTCGCACCGTGTCGCCGGTCGAGTTCTGGCAGTACCCGACGATCAACGCGCTGGCGAAGTTCCTGACCGGCGGCGAGGTCGATCCGTTCGACGGTGCCGCCGGTGCGATGGCCGCCGCCCGGGACAGTGGCCGGGCCGACCACGACGACGCGATCGCTGTGATCGGTCTGGGACTGCGGCTCCCGGGCGGGGCTGAGGCGGACGGCAACATCGAGGGACCCGAGCAGTTCTGGGAGTTCCTGACCGAGGGCCGGTCCGCCGTGCGCGAGGTGCCTGCCGACCGCTGGGAATCGTTCCGGATCGACTCGCCCGAGGCGGCCGCAGCACTGGCCGGCACCACCCGGTGGGGATCGTTCCTGCGTGACGTCGACGCGTTCGACGCCGAATTCTTCGAGATCTCCCCGAGCGAAGCCGACAAGATGGACCCCCAGCAGCGGCTGCTGCTCGAGGTCACCCACGAGGCGCTCGAGCACGCCGGTATCCCGGCCCACAGCCTGCGGCACACCCAGACCGGGGTCTTCGCGGCGGCGTGCCTGGGGGAGTACGGCTACCTGTCGACCACCGACCTCGGCGATGTCGACTCCTGGTCGGGCACCGGCGGTGCGCTGTCGATCATCGCGAACCGGGTGTCGTACTACTTCGACCTGCGCGGCCCGTCGATGACCATCGACACCGCCTGTTCGTCGTCGCTGGTGACGATTCACCTGGCGTGCCAGAGTCTGCGCGCCGGCGATTCGGACGTCGCCCTGGCTGCGGGTGTGAACATGGTGTTGTCGCCGGCCGTGACCCGCAGCTTCGACCAACTCGAGGCCATGTCCAAGACCGGGCAGTGTCATGCGTTCGACGCCTCCGCGGACGGGTTCGTCCGCGGCGAGGGCGCCGGGGTGGCGGTGCTCAAGCGGCTCTCGGACGCGCAACGCGACGGCGACCGGGTGCTGGCGGTCATTCGCGGCTCGGCGGTCAACCAAGACGGCCGGTCCAACGGGCTGATGGCACCGAACCCGGCCGCCCAGATGGCCGTGCTGCGGTCGGCCTACGCTGCCGCGGGCGTCGAGCCCCGCGAGGTGGACTACGTGGAGGCGCACGGCACCGGCACGCTGCTGGGTGATCCGATCGAGGCGCGCGCGCTGGGCACCGTGCTCGGCAAGGGCCGGCCTGCGGAACGCCCGCTGCTGCTGGGCGCGGTGAAGTCGAACCTCGGGCACCTGGAGGCCGCGGCCGGTATCGCCGGATTCGCCAAGGCGGTGCTGTCGCTGCAGCACAACGTGATCCCGGCCAACCTCGGCTATCGAACCCCGAACCCGCACATCCCGTTCGAGAATCTGCGCCTGCGGGTCGTCGCCGAGCCCACGGACTGGGCGCCGGGCGCGCGGCCCCGCCGGGCCGGGATCTCGTCGTTCGGTTTCGGCGGCACCAACGCCCACGTCGTCATCGAGGAGGCGCCCCGGGCGGCAGCGTCACCCGCGTCCGAGACCGCATCCGAGCCCGACCCGGCCGTGACCACGCTCGTCGTGACCGGCCGCACGCCGGACCGCGTCGCTGCGCAGGCGGGAATGTTGGCCGACTGGATGGCCGGCGTCGGCGCAGAGACCTCGCTGGCCGAGGTCGCGCATGCGCTCAACCATCACCGCTCCCACCACAACAAGTTCGCGACCGTGGCCGCCCGCGACCACGCGCAGGCCATTGCAGGTCTGCAGGCGCTGGCCACGGGCCAATCCGCCCCCGGCGTCGTCGGCCCCCACGTCGGGGCCTGCACGCCGGGCCGGGTGTTCGTGTATTCGGGTCAGGGGTCGCAGTGGGCCGGGATGGGGCGGCAGCTGTTGGCCGATGAGCCGGCGTTCGCCGCGGCGGTGGCCGAGATCGAGCCGGTGTTCGTCGACAAGGTCGGTTTCTCGCTGCACGAGGTGATCGCCGAGGGCCGTGCGGTCAGCGGGGATGCCGAGGTGCAGCCGGTGCTGATGGGTCTGCAGCTGGCGTTGACCGAGCTGTGGCGGTCCTACGGTGTGCATCCGGATGCGGTGATCGGGCACTCGATGGGCGAGGTCACCGCGGCCGTCGTCGCGGGGGCCTTGAGTCTGGCCGACGGTCTGACAGTGATCGCGGCCCGCTCGTCGATCATGTCCCGGCTCGCCGGCCAAGGTGCTGTCGCACTCGTGGAACTCGATCCCGATGCGGCCGAGGCGCTGATCGCCGATCATCCGAGCGTCGAGATCGCCGGCCTCGTGTCGCCGCGTCAGACGGTCGTCGCCGGCCTGCCCGACGAGGTCGACGCCGTGATCGCCGCCGTCGGCGCGCAGGACCGGTTCGCCCGCCGCGTCAACATGGAGGTCGCCTCCCACACCGCGCTGATGGACCCGGTGCTGCCGGATCTGCGCGAGGCATTCGCCGTCATCACACCGCGCACCCCGTCGATCCCGTTCCTGTCCACCGTCGTCGATGCCGAGGATCCGACGCTCGACGCCGACTACTGGGTGGCCAATGTGCGCCGGCCGGTGCAGTTCAGCCGGGCGATCGAGGCGGCCGCGCAGGAGATCGGCACGTTCGTCGAGATCAGCCCCAATCCGGTCCTGACCTACGCGATCGCCGACACGCTCACCACCGGGCACCATCACGCGCTGGGCACGCTGGTGCGCGACGGCGACGACGCGGTGTCGTTCCACACCGCTCTGAACGCCACCCACACCACGCATCCCCCCGAGACGGAGCATCCCGCCCATCCGGGCGGTGCGCAGGTCGCGCTGCCGACCACACCGTGGCACCGCACCCGGCACTGGGCGATCCGGAAACCGTCGTCCTCCGGCGCCACCGCACCCCGCCCGGGCACCGTGCTGGGCGGCCACACCGCTGTCGCCGGTCCGCAGCCCGGACATCTGTGGCAGGCCCGGCTGACGCCACAGGCTCGGCCGTATCCGGCCGCGCACCGGTTCGCGGGTGTGGAGATCGTGCCGCTGTCGGTGCTGCTGCACACGCTCGCGCTGGCCGCCGAGCAGGCGGGTGCCGCCACGCTCGCCGACGTGCGGTTCGAGTTCCCGATCGCCCTCGATTCACCCCGCGTGGTGCAGGTCTACGCCGACGCGGACGTCGTGACGATCTCGTCGGCCACCGGTGACGACACTCGGGCCGGCGGGTGGGTCCGGCATGTCAGCGCGCGGATCCACCGGGAACCCATCGGTCCCGCCGAGCCGGCCGACTCCGATGTGGCGGGGTACGACCCCACCGCACTGGCCGAACTCCACCACGCGTGGGGTATCGACGGGCTGGCGTATCCCTGGACGGTCAGCGGACACGCTCAGGCGCACGGTGAAGCGCGTACCGAGGTGACGTTCGCCGACGCTCCCGAGGCGCCGCTGGCCGCCGCGCTCGATGCCGCCGTCAACCTGGGGCGCCTGGTCGACGCGTCCACACCCGGTCTGCTGGTGCCTGCTGCGATCGAGTACGTCCTCGTCGGCGACTCCCACGCGGGTCGCGGCACCGTCGTGACCCGCCACCGCGCCCGCACCGGCGACGATCTCGTCATCGACCTGTCCGTCGAATCCGAGGGCGGCGCCGTCGTCGCCGATCTGCGCGGCATCCGTTACACCGCCGTCGACGTCGACGAGGCGGCCCCGGCCGCCGAACCGCGTCGCATCGCACACCGGCTCGACTGGCAGCCCGTGACCACTGAATCGGCGGGCACCGACACGGGGCCGGTCGCTGTCGTCGGCTCCGGCACCCTCGCCGCAGCACTGCGCCAGGCCGTCGGTTCCGACACACACTCCGGGACGGACGTGGCGCAGGCCCGCACGGTCGTGTTCGTCGCCGACTCCGACGGTCCGTCGGCGCAGGAGACGGCTGTCCGGCTCACCACCGAGGTGGGGCAGCTGGTCGCCGAGCTCGCCAACCGGGAGCCGCGCAACCCCGCGACGCTGTGGCTGGTCACGCACGGTGTCTTCGAGTCGGCCACCGAGTCGGCGCTGTGTCAGAGCCCGCTGTGGGGGCTGGCCGGTGTCATCGGCGCCGAGCAGCCGCAGCTGTGGGGCGGGCTGATCGACATGCCTGACGCCGACATCGACGCCAGTGCGCTGACGGGGCTGCTCTCCAGCCCGGTCAAGTCCGTGGCAGTATGGCGCGACGGCGCTCTGCTGACCCCGACGCTGGCCGAGATCGCCGAAAAGCCGACGCGCGAGCCGCTGCACTGCCGGCCCGACGCGGCCTACCTGATCACCGGCGGCATGGGCGTGCTGGGTCTGCTGATGGCCGACTGGCTCGCCGACCGGGGCGCGCGCCGCATCGTGCTGGCCGGCCGCACCGCGCTACCGCCGCGCCGCGAGTGGGCCATTCAGACCGACACGGTGGCTGAGACCGAGGTCAGGCACAAGATCGACGCGATCCGAGCGCTGGAGCGCCGTGGAGTCAGCGTCGACACCGTCGCAGTCGACATCGCCGATCGCGATGCGGTGGCCGCGGTGTTGGATCGCCGCGACGCCGACGGCGCGCCGCCGATCCGCGGCGTCATCCACGCCGCCGGTATGACCGAGGCGCAGCTGCTCACCGAATTGGAACCGGAGCGCGTGCACCGCACGGTGTGGCCGAAGATCGCCGGCGCCCAGGTGCTCGCGGATCTCTTCCCGCCCCAGGCTCTCGACTTCCTGTACCTGGCCGCCTCGGCGGGTGCGGTGTTCGGTGTCCCGGGTCAGGGCGCCTACGCCGCCGGCAACGCCTACCTCGACGCGCTGGCACGCGCCCGGCACGCCCAGGGCGACAACACGGTCAGCCTGGACTGGGTGGCCTGGCGCGGTCTCGGGTTCGGCAGCGAGGCGCAGGTCGTGGTGTCCGAACTGGAGCGCGTGGGCTCGCGTCCCGTCGCAGCCGGCGAGGCGTTCGCGGCGTGGGACCACGTCACCCGCTTCGACATCGACCAGGTCGTGATGGCCCCGATGGACTCGGCGCAGGATGCCGCCGCGGTCACCGGCGACCACCGTCCTGCCGCGCCGACGCGGAACTGGGCGGCGCTGGACCGCGACGAGCTGCTCGCCGAGCTGCGCGACGGGCTGCGCGGCATCCTCGCCACCGAGCTGCGGCTGCCGGAGAGCGACGTGCTGACGGATCGGCCGTTCGCCGAGATGGGGCTGAACTCGGTGATGGCGATGTCGATCCGCCGGGAGATCGAGCGGCTGGTCGGGCTGGAGTTGTCGGCGACGATGCTGTTCAACCATCCGACGATCGACAGCTTCGCCGGCTATCTGGCGCAGCAGCTGAACCCCGAGGCCGTCGCCGAGGACGCCGCGGCCGACGACGATGACGACGAGGACAGCCTGCTGGACTCGCTGTTCGACAGCGTCGAGTCGAACTGACCGCACGAGCGTGCCGATGCGACCGAACCACCAGAATTTCCCGGATCGACCCGACACGCGAGACCATGTCGGGAGATGTTTGCGAAAGGATCACTGATGCCAGCACTGACGGCGCCCACCGTGACGACCATTCCCGCGCTCCTCGCCGACCGTGCGCAGCAGCAGCCCGACGATGACGCGTACACGTTCTTCGACTACGAGGCCGACCCCGCGGGCATCGCCGAGACGCTGACCTGGTCCGAGGTGCACCACCGCGTCCGCGTGGTGGCCGCGAAGCTGGCCACCCTCGGCTCCCCGGGCGACCGCGCCGTGGTCCTCGCGCCGCAGGGCCTGGAGTACATCATCGGCTTCCTGGGCGCGATCGAGGCCGGGTTCATCGCGGTCCCGCTGACCATGCCGCAGCTGCGTCAGCACGACGAACGTGTCACCGGCGCGATGAAGGACTCTCAGCCCGTCGCCGTGCTGACCACCTCGGCCGTCGTCGACGACATCCGCCATTACGGTCAGCTCGACCGCCAGCGCGCGCCGAAGTTCCTCGAGGTCGACACGCTGGACTTCGATTCGCCGCTGCGGCCGGCCGCGCCGGTCGCCCTGCCTAAGACCGCCTACCTGCAGTACACGTCGGGCTCGACCCGGCTGCCCGCCGGTGTGGTGGTCAGCCACCGCAACGTGCTGGTCAACGTCGCCGAGCTGCTCACCGACTACTACGAGGCCTACCCGGACGGGCGGGCGCCCGAGGACACCACGGTGGTGTCGTGGCTGCCCTTCTATCACGACATGGGCCTGATCGTCGGCGTGTTCATCCCGATCATGCTGGGCACCCCCGCCGCGCTGATGAGCCCGATCTCGTTCATGCAGAAGCCCTCCCGGTGGATGCAGCTGCTCGGCTCCCACCCCAGCGCGTTCACCGCGGCCCCGAACTTCGCGTTCGAGCTCGCCGTCAAGCGGACCAGCGACGACGACATGGCCGGCAAGGACCTCAGCACCGTCGCGGTGATGATCAACGGCGCGGAGCGCGTGCACGGCACCACCGTGCGACGGTTCAACGAGCGCTTCGCCGCGTTCGGGCTGTCCGACGCCGCGATGCGCCCGTCGTACGGTCTGGCCGAGGCGACGGTCTACGTGGTGGCCACGGCGGGCGGGCGGCCGCCGACGTCGGTGCGGTTCGACTACGAGAAGCTGGCCGCGGGGCAGGCCGTGCGCAGCGAGGTCGCCGATGACGGTACCGAGCAGATCGGGCTGGGCGTTCCGCGGACCACCACGGTACGGGTGGTCGATCCGGAGACTCTGACGGAGAACCCGGCAGGCACGATCGGCGAGGTGTGGCTGCACGGTGAGCACGTCGCCGGCGGCTACTACCAGAACCCCGAGCTGACCCAGAAGCTGTTCTCCGGGCAGCTGGCCGAGCCGAGCGCCGACACCCCGAAGGGCCCGTGGCTGCGCACCGGCGATCTCGGCGTGATGTTCGACGACGAGCTGTTCATCGTCGGTCGCATCAAGGACCTGCTGATCGTCGACGGCCGCAACCACTACCCGGACGACATCGAGGGCACGGTCGCGGAGTTCACCGGGGGCCGCGTCGCAGCGATCTCGGTGCCCGACGGCGCCAGCGAGAAGCTGGTGGTGATCGCCGAGCTGAAGAAGCAGGTCGATCCGGCGCAGCTGGATGCCGTCACCCAGCAGGTCACCTCGGCGATCTCGATGACCCACAGCGTGCGGCTGGCCGACTTCGCGCTGGTACCGCCGGGTTCGCTGCCGCTGACCACCAGCGGCAAGGTCCGCCGCGCGATGAGCGCCGACCTGTACCGCGACAACAAGTTCAACCGGTTGGACGCCACTAGATGACCTCTGCTTTCGACGAGGCTGCTGTTCGTCGCTGGTTGACCGACTACCTGGTTGAGAACAACGGTTGCAGTCCTGAGCACATCGCGCGCGGCGCCTCCATGCACGACCTGGGGGTGGGCTCGCGCGACGCCGTGGTGCTGACCGGCGTGCTGTCGGAGTACCTGGGCAGGCCGGTGTCCCCGGTGGATTTCTGGCAGTACCCGACCGTCGACGCGTTGGCGAAGTTCCTCACCGGCGGCGAGGTCGAGCCGGTCGAGGGCGCTGTCGGCGTGGGGACGAGCGGCCCCGGAATCTCCACGGACGAGCCGATCGCCGTGGTCGGGCTCGGGCTGCGGCTCCCGGGCGGCGCTGAGGCCGACGGCAACATCGAGGGCCCGGACGCGTTCTGGGACTTCCTGACCGAGGGCCGGTCCTCGGTGGTCGAGGTGCCCGCCGAGCGCTGGGCGCCATTCGACGACGGCACCGCCGACGGCGCCTCGGCGCTGGCGAACACCACCCGCTGGGGTTCCTATCTGCGCGACGTCGACGCGTTCGACGCCGAGTTCTTCGAGGTGATACCGCGCGAAGCCATGCGGATGGATCCGCAGCAGCGGCTCCTGCTGGAGGTCACCCACGAGGCGCTGGAGAACGCCGGCATCCCCGCCGACACGCTGGCCGAGACCCGCACCGGTGTGTTCGCGGGTGCGAGCGCCGCGGACTACGCGCAGCTCGGCGCCGCGGACCTGAGTGCGATCGACGCCTGGTACAGCACCGGCGGGTCGATCAGCATCATCGCCAACCGCGTCTCTTACTTCTTCGATTTCCGCGGCCCGTCGGTCACTGTGGACACCGCGTGTTCGTCGTCGCTGGTCGCGATCCACCTGGCGTGCCAGAGCCTGCGAACCGGCGATTCGGATGTGGCGCTCGCCGCGGGCGTGAACCTGCTGCTGTCGCCGGCGGGCACGCGCAGCCTGGACCAGGCCGACGCGATGTCCAAGACCGGGCAGTGCCATGCGTTCGACGCCTCCGCGGACGGGTTCGTGCGCGGCGAGGGCTGCGGGGTGGCGGTGCTCAAGCGGCTCTCGGATGCGCAACGCGACGGCGACCGGGTGTTGGCGGTGATCCGGGGGTCGGCGGTCAATCAGGACGGCCGGTCCAACGGGCTGATGGCGCCGAACCCGTCGGCGCAGATGGCCGTGCTGCGCGCCGCGTATGCCGCCGCCGGGGTGGATCCCCGCGAGGTGGACTACGTGGAGGCGCACGGCACCGGCACGCTGCTGGGTGATCCGATCGAGGCGCGCGCGCTGGGCACGGTGCTCGGTAAGGGTCGGCCCGCCGACCGCCCGCTGCTGGTGGGCGCGGTGAAGTCGAACCTCGGGCACCTGGAGGCCGCGGCCGGTATCGCCGGATTCGCCAAGGCCGTGTTGTCGTTGCAGCACAACGCGATTCCCGCCAACCGCGGATACGAGACCCCGAACCCGCACATCCCGTTCGACAAGCTGCGGCTGGCCGTGGTCGCCGAGCCCACGGACTGGGCGCCGGCCGGCCGGCCCCGCCGGGCCGGGATCTCGTCGTTCGGTTTCGGCGGCACCAACGCCCACGTCGTCATCGAGCAACCGCCGGTTGCCGCGCCCGTCGAGCCCCCGGCCGAGACTGCGGTGACCACGCTCGTCGTGTCGGGCCGTACGCCCGAGCGGGTTGCCGCCCAGGCGGAGATGTTGGCCGAGTGGATGACCGGTGCCGGCGCGGAGGCGTCGCTGGCCGAGGTCGCGCATTCGGTGAACCATCACCGCTCCCAGCATCCGACGTTCGCGACCGTGGCGGCGCGCACTCGCGCCGATGCGATCGCGGGCCTCCAGGCGCTGGCTGCCGGTCAGTCCGCCGCGGGGGTGGTCCTCGCCGGCGCCGCCGTCCCGAAGCCGGGCACCGTGTTCGTGTATTCGGGTCAGGGGTCGCAGTGGGCGGGGATGGGTCGGCAGCTGCTGGCCGATGAGCCGGCGTTCGCCGCGGCGGTGGCCGAGATCGAGCCGGTGTTCGTGGAGAAGGTCGGTTTCTCGCTGCACGAGGTGATTGCCGAGGGCCGTGCGGTCAGCGGGGATGCCGAGGTGCAGCCGGTGCTGATGGGTCTGCAGCTGGCGTTGACCGAGTTGTGGCGGTCCTACGGCGTGCATCCGGATGCGGTGATCGGGCACTCGATGGGCGAGGTCACCGCGGCCGTCGTCGCGGGGGCGTTGAGTCTGGCCGACGGTCTGACGGTGATCGCGGCCCGCTCGTCGATCATGTCCCGGCTCGCCGGCCAGGGCGCCGTCGCGCTGCTCGCTGTCGACGAGGACACCGCGGCCGCCCACATCGCGGCCCATCCGAGCGTCGAGATCGCCGGCTATCTGTCCCCGCGCCAGACCGTCGTCGCCGGCCTACCCGACGAGGTCGACGCCGTGATCGCCGCCGTCGGCGCGCAGAACGCGTTCGCGCGCCGCGTCAACATGGTCGTCGCCTCCCACACCGCGCTGATGGACCCGGTGCTCGCCGACATCAAGGCCGCGCTGTCGGACATCACGCCCGCCGCGCCGACACTGACGTTCCTGTCGACGGTCACCGATCCCGGTCAGACGCCGACGCTCGACGCCGACTACTGGGTGGCCAATGTGCGTCAGCCGGTGCGGTTCAGCCGCGCCGTCGCCGCCGCGGCCGCCGACCACGGCACGTTCGTGGAGATCAGCCCGCACGCCACGATGGGTCAGCCGATCGCGACGACCCTGGCCGACGAGGCCGGCATCCTCTCGATCGGCACGCTGGCCCGCGACGCCGACGACACCGTCACGTTCCACACGAACCTCAACGCGACCCACACCTCCCGGCCGCCGCAGACCCCGCACCACGGCGAGCCGCATGTGGTGCTGCCCGCGACCCCGTGGCAGCACACCCGGCACTGGGTGGACGTGCGGCCGCTGCGGCGCGCCACCGAGGGGGTCCAGGGCACCCTCCCCGCCGACGCCACGGTGCCGGCGGAGTGGTTCTGCGATCTCACCTGGCCGGCGAAACCGCTTGTCGCGCAACCCCATACGGCCGAGCAGGCCCGGTGGTTGGTGGTCGGTGACGTTCGCGTCGGAGACGCGATGGCCCACCTGCTGGGCAGCCCGGTCACCACCCGTGCCGCCGCCGACGACGGTCTCGCCGAGGCCATGGCCGCGGCCACCCACGTGCTCTACGCGCCGGACGCCGGCGACGCCGGCGACCTGGGTTACGGCCTGTTCGAGACCGGGCGTGCCATCGCCGCGGCCGCTGCGGCGAGCCCGACGCCGCCGGCGGTGTACCTGCTCACCCGCAACGCCCAGCCCGTCAACGAGGGTGACCGGGCCGATCCCGCCCAGGCGGTGCTCTGGGGGCTCGGCCGCACGCTGGCCCTCGAGCATCCCGACATCTGGGGCGGCCTGATCGACGTCGACGCCTCCGTTCCGGCCCCGGTGGCCGCCCGCTGGCTGCTCGCCGAGGCGCACGCCGGCGACGGCGAGGACCAGGTGGTCTACCGCGCCGGCGCACGGCGGGTCGCGCGGCTGGTGCACCAGCTGCCCACCGCCCCGGCGAGCGCCGGACTGAACCCGGACGTGGCGCACCTGGTGATCGGCGCCACCGGCAACATCGGGCCGCGGCTCATCGAGGAGCTCGCTCGGATGGGCGCGAAGACCGTCGTCGCCGTGTCCCGGAACCCCGGCGGCCGGCTCGACGCGCTGACCGCGCGGCTGGCGGCGGCGGGCACCACCGTGGTCACCGCGGCCGCCGACGCCGCCGACGAGGCGGCGCTGCGCGCACTGTTCGACCGGTTCGGCAAGGATCTGCCCCCGCTGGGCGGCATCTACCTCGCCGCGATGAGCGGCGGACCGGTGACGCTGGCGGAGATGACCCACGACGACGTCGTCGCGATGTTCCGCTCCAAGATCGACGCGGTCGCACTGCTCGACACGCTGTCGCTGGACCACCCGGTCGAGCAGTTCGTGCTGTTCTCCTCGATCTCGGGCATCCTGGGCTCGCGTTGGCTGGCCCACTACGCGGCGACGACGACGTTCCTGGACACGTTCGCGTTCGCACGGCGCGCCGCGGGGTTGCCGGCGTGCGCGATCAACTGGGGGCTGTGGAAGTCGCTGGCCGACGTGCAGACCGGTTTCGAGAAGCAGGCCACCGCCGAGTCCGGTCTCGAGCCGATGCTCGACGACGTGGCGATCTCGGCGCTGCGGCTGTTCACCGGGCCGGGCGCACCCGCCCGGGCGACGGTGGTCGCCGCCGACTGGCCGCGCCTGGCGGCGGCCTATCACACCCGTGCGCAGCTGCACATCCTCGACGACCTGCTGGCCGACGACGCCACGACGACGGCGTTGACCGGGGACACCGCGTTTCGGACCGCGTTGCGTGACGCACCGCCCGAGCAGCGCAAGGATTTGCTGGGCGACCACGTCGGAGCGCAGGTCGCGGCGGCGATGGGCCTGGCCTCGGCCCACACGCTGGACCCGACGGTGGGCTTCTTCCAATTCGGCATGGATTCGCTGATGAGCGTAACGTTGCAGCGCTCGCTGAGCGAAAGTCTGGGGGAGGTGCTGCCCGCTTCGGTCGTCTTCGACTATCCGACCATCGAAGCGCTCACCGATTATCTGGCGTCGGTGCTGCCTGAGATAATCGAGACCGCCGGTAACGACGACGAGGTCGCCGGTGCCCGCCAGGACGGTGACCTGGACGGGGATGACGAGGATGCCTACGACGACCTGGCCGAGGACGAACTGCTGGCCAGGCTCTCGGAACGATTGAATTGAGTGTGATGACCGCAAGCTCAGGATCGCCCGGTTCGGGCGCCGCGCCGGACCGTCGGGCGATCATCACCGAGGCGCTGCGCAAGATCGACGACCTCACCGCGAAGCTGGCGGCGGCCGAGAAGGCCGAGACCGAGCCGATCGCCGTGGTCGGCATCGGCGCGCGCCTGCCCGGCGGCGTCGCCGATGCCGACCAGTTCTGGCAGTTCCTGCTCGACGGTGGCAACGGCGTGATCCGGGTGCCGGCCGACCGCTGGGACGCCGACGAGTACTACTCGCCCGACCACAGCGTCCCCGGCACCATCTGCAACCGCGAGGGTGGCTTCCTCACCACGTGGGCGCCCGACGAGTTCGACGCCGAGTTCTTCGCGATCTCGCCGCGTGAGGCCGCAGGCATGGATCCCCAGCAGCGGCTGCTGATGGAGGTCGCGGTCGAAGCGCTGGAGAACGCGAACATCAGCCCCCGCAGCCTGCGCGGCTCGTCGACCGGTGTGTTCGTCGGCCTCACCGCCAACGACTACTTCCGCTCGATCATCGGCACGCTCGAGCCCGACGAGATCGACCCCTACATCCCGTTCGGCAACGCGCCGAACTTCGCGGCGGGCCGGCTCTCCTACTTCCTCGGCGTGCGCGGTCCGGCCGTGGTCAGCGACACCGCGTGCTCGTCCTCGCTGGTGTCGATCCACCTCGCCTGCCAGAGCCTGCGCCGCGGCGAGAGCGACCATGCGCTGGCCGCCGGGGTGAACCTGATCCTGAGTCCGGAGAACAACATCGCGTGCTCGCGCTGGGGCATGCTGTCGCCGGCGGGCAGGTGCGCGACGTTCGATGCCGGCGCCGACGGCTATGTGCGCAGCGAGGGCTGCGGGGTCGTGGTCCTCAAGCGCCTGTCCGACGCGCAGCGCGACGGCGACCGGGTCCTCGCGGTCGTGCGCGGGTCGGCGGTCAACCAGGACGGCGCCAGCAGCGGCCAGACCGTGCCCAACGGCCCGGCCCAGCAGGAGCTGATGCGCACGGCGCTCAAGAACGCCCGGCTGAATCCGTCCGACGTCGACTACGTCGAAGCGCACGGCACCGGCACCGGGTTGGGCGATCCGATCGAACTCGACGCGCTCTCGGCGGTCTACGGCGACCGCAAGGACGCCGCCCCGCTGGTGCTGGGTTCGGTGAAGACCAACCTCGGCCACCTGGAGTCCGCGGCAGGCGTCACCGGCTTCATCAAGACCGTGTTGAGTGTTCAGCACGGCCACATCCCGAAAATGCTGCACTTCTCTGCGCTCACCCCGCAGGCCGGCGAGGGTGCGAAGAAGTTCCACATCGCCGCCGAGGAGATGCCGTGGCCGGCCCACGACGGGCCACGCCGCGCCGCCGTCTCGTCGTTCGGGGTCAGCGGCACCAATGCCCACATCGTCATCGAGCAGGCGCCCGAGCCGAATGCTGTTGAGCCGCAGCTGGAACCGCCCGTCAGCACACTGGTGGTGACCGGCAAGAGCCCGGCGCGGATCGCGTCGCTGGCCGGCGCCCTGGCCGACTGGCTGGGCAGCCCGGCGGCCGACGGGGTCAGCCTGGCCGACGTCGCCGAGACGCTGAACCACCGCCGCGCCCAGCACCCGCGCTTCGCCACCGTCGCCGCGACCGACCGCACCCAGGCCGTCGCCGGCCTGCGCGCGCTCGCCGAGGGCTACCCGGCGCCGGGGGTCGTGCCGGTGCACGACGGCGCCTGCGGAACCGGCGCCACGCCCGGCACCGTGTTCCTGTACTCCGGGCAGGGCTCGCAGTGGGCCGGCATGGGCCGCCGCCTGCTGACCGAGGAGCCCGCCTTCGCCGCGGCGGTCGACGAACTCGAACCCGACTTCGTGGCCCAGGCCGGTTTCTCGCTGCGTCAGACGCTGGAGTCCGGGAAGACGGTCGTCGGCATCGACCGGATCCAGCCGGTGCTGGTGGGGGTGCAGCTGGCGCTCACGGCGCTGTGGCGGTCTCACGGCGTGACGCCCGATGCGGTGATCGGCCACTCGATGGGTGAGGTGACCGCCGCCGTCGTGGCCGGCGCTCTGAGCCCGGCCGACGGGCTGAAGGTGATCTCCACCCGCTCCCGGCTGATGAAGCGGCTCTCCGGGCAGGGGGCGATGGCGCTGCTCGAGCTCGACGCGGCGGCCGCCGAAGAGCTGATCGCGGGCTACGACGGGCTGACCGTCGCGGTGTACGCGTCGCCGAACCAGACCGTGATCGCCGGCCCGCCCGATCAGGTGGACGCCGCGATCGCGGTGGTCGACGCGCAGGACAAGCTGGCGCGCCGCGTCGATGTCGACGTGGCCTCACACCACCCGATCATCGATCCGATCCTCGACGAGTTGCGCAGCGAGCTCGCCACGCTGGCACCGCGTACGCCGACCATCCCGGTGCTCGTCACCACCGACGGCAGGCCGACCGACGGCACCAATGTCTTCGACGCCGATCACTGGGTGGCCAACCTGCGCAACCCGGTGCGCTTCGCCCGTGCAGTCGCGACGGCGGGCGCCGACCACAGCCTGTTCGTCGAGGTCAGCCCGCATCCGCTGCTGGGGCATGCGATCAAGGACACGCTCGCGACTCAGCACCACCACAGCCTGGGCACGCTGCAGCGCGATGCGAACGACACGCTGACCTTCCGTACCAACCTCAACGCCACGCACACGACGCGGCCGCCGAAGACGCCGGTGCGGCCGGGTCCGCGCGTGCAGATCCCGACCACGCCGTGGCATCACGCGCATCACTGGATCCAGACGAAGGCGATGCGTGCCGCCGACGGTGCGCCGGTCCAGCCGCCGGCCGCCGCCGCCGAGGGCGGCCACCACGAGTGGCTGCACGAGCTGGCCTGGCCGGTACGCGACCTGGGCGGCGAGCGTTCCGACGCCACCTTCGCCGTCATCTCGGACGACACCGAGCTGGCGGCCGCGCTGGGTGCTCGGGCACTCGGTCTCGACGAGGTCACCGGTGTGGGTGCCGCCGATGCAGTGGTCTATGCACCCGCTGTCCCGGCGCGGCGCTTCGACGCTGCTGCCGCGTACCAGATGTTCGACGAGCTTCGCCGGATCGTCGTCGCGCTCGTCGGAATGGATTCCGCGCCAAAGCTTTTCGTGGTCACCCGCAACGCCCAGCCGGTCGCCGAGGGCGACCGGGCCAACCCGGCGCATGCGGTGCTGTGGGGTCAGGGCCGCACGTTGGCCCTGGAGCACCCCGAGTTCTGGGGCGGGCTGCTCGACGTCGACGAGACGCTGCCCGCCGAACTGCTGGCTGCCTATGTGCGCACCGAGGCCGCGGAAGCCCTCGTGGCGACCGGCACCGATCGTGACGATCAGGTCGTCTACCGCGCCGGTGAGCGGCGGGTGCCACGGCTGCAGCCGCGGGCCCTGCCCGCCGTCGCGGTGAACCGGCTCGAGAGCAACACCAGCCATATCGTCGTCGGTGCCACCGGCAACGTCGGCCCGTACCTGATCCGCCAGCTCGCCGACATGGGCGCGGCGACCGTGGTCGCCGTGTCACGGCGTGGCAGCGGCCTGGCCGATCTCGCCGCCGAGGTGGCGGCCACGGGCACCACGCTGGTCGAGGTCGCCGCCGACGCGGGCGACGACGCGGCGATGGCCGCGGTGTTCGAGCGTTTCGGCCGTGACCTGCCGCCGCTGGACGGCGTCTACCTCGCCTCACTCGCCGGCGGCGAAGCGCTGCTGACCGACATGACCGACGACGACCTGCGGCCGATGTTCCGGGCCAAGGTCGACGCCGCCGCGGTGCTGCACAAGCTGACGCTGACCACGCCCGTGCGGCGCTTCGTGCTGTTCTCCTCGATCACCGGGCTGCTCGGTTCCCGTGCGGTCGCCCACTACACGGCGGCCAACGCGTTCGCCGATGCGTTCGCCTACGCGCGGCGCGCGCTCGGTCTGCCGGCCACGGTCGTCGACTGGGGGCTGTGGAAGTCGTGGTCGGACGCCCAGCCGCAGATGAAGGCCGCCGGGCTGGAACCGATGCCCAACGACGTCGCGATCCGCATGCTGCCGACGGTGCTCAGCCCGCAGGCCGGTACGCAGATCGTGCTCGCCGGGGCCGACTGGCCGCGGCTGGCCGAGGCCTACCGGATGCGGGCCGCGGTCAAGGTGCTCGATCGGCTGGTCAGCGGACCCGGCGAGGATGCCGATCTGTCCGCCGTCGCGGCGCCGCAGTGGGGCACGGTGCTCGGTGAGCCGGCCGAATCGGCAGACCACGAGCACCTGTGGCAGGCCCGCCTGCTGCCCGGCGAACGCACCTGGGCGAACGCGCACCGGGTGCGCGGCGTCGAGGTCGTGCCGGTCTCGGTGGTGCTGCACACGCTGGCCGTACTGGCCGAGAACATCGGTGCCGGAAGGGTTCCCGGAGACGTCCGGTTCGAGTACCCGATCCTCGCCGATGCCCCGAAGGTGATCCACGCGGTCGCCGACGGCGACGCGCTGACCATCTGGTCGAGCGCCACCGCCGACGCCGCCCCGCAGCGCTGGACCCGGCACGCGAGCGCCACGCTGACGGCCGCCCCGCAGCAGCCGCCCCACGGTGATCAGAGTCCGGTCGGCACGGTGTTCGACGGTGCGGCGATCGAGGAGATGCAGCGTGCCTGGGGCGTGGAGGGCCGGCCGTTCACCTGGACCGTCGCCGACGCCACGGCAACCACGGCGGGGTCGCGCGGCACCGTCGAGGTGCCCGACATCGAGTCGCCCGCCGCAGCCCTGCTCGATGCGGCCGTGCACGTGGCGCGCCTCGCCGACGCCGACAACGCCGCCCTGCTGTTGCCCGCGGGTGCGGAGAGCCTGGCCGAGTCGGACGACGCGGCGGCGGGCACGGCCACGATCGAGGTGTTCCGGCGCAGCGGCGACGGGCCTGTTCTGGTCGTCGACGCCCAGGTCACCGGCCCCGACGGCACCGTCTGGGTCGACGTGCGCGGGTTGACGTTCGCGCCCGTGGAATCCGCACCGGCGCCCGCAGCCAACGAAAATGTGGCTGCCGCAACGGAATTCATCGACTGGTCGACTATGTCGGCCAAGGACACGGTCGAGACGCTGCGGGTGCGGTTGCGCGCCATCCTGGCCCGCGAGCTGGGCATGCCCGAGGCCGCGGTCGACGTCGACTCGGCGTTCCCCGAGCTCGGCCTGGATTCGATGATGGCGATGAACCTGCTGCGTGACGCCAAGGCGCTGGTGCGCATCGACCTGTCCGCGACCATGCTGTGGAACCACCCGTCGATCGCGCAGCTGTCGCAGTTCGTGGCCGAGTTGCTGGCCCCGACACAGCAGGCCGCACCCGAGCCGGAGGAGGAGCCCGAGGAGGCCGACGACTCCGACGAGTTCAGCCTCGACGACCTCTTCGACAGCATCGAATCTTCCGTCGAGTCGGCCAACGCCGGCAGTGAGGGCACCATCTGATGACGACCCCCAAGCCAAAAACCCCCACCATCAAGACCACCTTCGACCGGATCTCGGCGATGTCCGCCGAGCAGCGGGACAAGCTGGCGGAACAGTTCGAGAAGGCGTCGCGGGTCGCCGGGGCCGAGCCGATCGCCGTCGTCGGCATCGGCTGCCGGTTCCCCGGCGGGGTCACCGGGCCCGACAGCTTCTGGCAGCTGCTGGAGAGCGGCACCGACGCGGTCACCGTGGTGCCCGCCGACCGATGGGACGCCGAGGCGTTCTACGACACCGACATGAGCGTGCCGGGCCGGATGCCCACCAAGTGGGGCGCCTACCTGAACGACATCACCGGCTTCGACGCCGACTTCTTCGGCATCACCCCGCGTGAGGCGATGTCGATGGATCCGCAGCAGCGGGTGGCGCTCGAGGTGGCGTGGGAGGCGCTGGAGAACGCCGGTTACGCCCCCGATCAGCTGGGTGAGACCCGCACCGCGGTGATGCTCGGCGTGTACTACAGCGAGTACCACAACGCATCGCCGGAGAACGCCGACGCGATCGACGCCTACTCGGCCACCGGCAACGCGCACAGCGTCACCGTCGGCCGCATCGCCTACCTGCTCGGCCTGAAGGGCCCGGCAGTCGCGGTGGACACTGCATGCTCGTCGTCGCTGGTGTCGATCCACCTGGCCTGCCAGAGCCTGCGCATGCGCGAGAGCGACCTCGCGCTGGCCGGCGGCGTCAATCTCAACCTGCGTCCGGAAACCCAACTGGCGCTTGCCAAGTGGGGCATGCTCTCGCCGCACGGGCACTGCTACGCGTTCGATTCACGCGCCGACGGGTTCGTGCGCGGCGAGGGCGCCGGTGTCGTGGTGCTCAAGCGCCTCACCGACGCGGTGCGCGACGGGGACCGCGTGCTGGGCGTCGTGCGCGGCTCGGCAGTCAACCAGGACGGCCGCTCCAACGGCCTGACCGCACCCAATGCGCCCGCGCAGCGCGACGTGCTGACCCGCGCACTGAAGTCGGCGGACGTCGCCGCGAGCACCGTCGACTACGTCGAATGCCACGGCACCGGAACGGCTCTGGGTGATCCGATCGAGTTCGACGCGCTGGCCGCGATCTACGGCAAGGGCGACGTCCCCTGCGCGCTGGGCACCGTCAAGACCAACATGGGCCATCTCGAGGCGGCCGCCGGCGTGGCCGGGTTCATCAAGACCGTGCTCACGCTGGCGCACGGCACGATCGCGCCGAACCTGAACTTCGACAAGTGGAACCCGCAGATCGATCCGAAGCCGACGCGCCTCTACGTGCCCACCGAGTCGACGCCGTGGCCGGCCAGCGATCACCCGCGCCGCGCGGCGGTGTCGTCGTTCGGCTTCAGCGGCACCAACGCCCACATCGTGCTCGAGCAGGGCCCGGAACCGGCGCCGTCGGCCGTCGACCCCGCCCCGGCGGTGACCACGCTAGTCGTGTCCGGCAAGACCCCGGCGCGGCTGGCCGCCTCGGCGCAGTCGCTGGCCGATTGGCTGGCCGGCGACGGTGCTTCGGTGCCGCTCACCGACGTCGCCTTCACCGTCAACCACCACCGCAGCCGCTACTCGACCATCGCCACGGTGTGCGCACGCACCCACGCCGAGGCCGTCACCGGTCTGCGCGCGCTGGCTGCGGGTACGCCGGCGCCCGGCGTGATCGGCGCGCACGACGCTCGCCTCGGTAAGGGCACCGTCTTCCTGTACTCCGGGCAGGGCGCGCAGTGGGCCGGCATGGGCAAGACGCTGCTGGCCGAGGAGCCCGCGTTCGCGAAGGCCGTCGACGAGCTGGAACCCGCGTTCGTCGACAAGGTCGGCTTCTCGCTGCGCCAGACCCTGGAAGCGGGGGAGCCGGTCGTCGGCATCGACCGCATCCAGCCGGTGCTGGTCGGTATGCAGCTGGCGCTGACCGAGCTGTGGCGCTCCTACGGCGTCGAACCCGACGCGGTGATCGGTCACTCGATGGGGGAGGCGACCGCCGCCGTCGTCGCCGGAGTACTCACCCCTGCCGAGGGTTTCGACATCATCGCCACCCGCACGCGGCTGATGAAGCGGTTGTCCGGCCAGGGCGCGATGGCGCTGCTGGAGCTCGACCCCGCCGCCGCGGAGAAGCTGATCGCCGACAAGCCCGACGTGACGATCGCGGTGTACGCCTCTCCCAAGCAGGTCGTCGTCGCCGGTCCGCCCGAGCAGGTCGACGAGCTCGTCGCCACCGTCGACGCGCAGGGCCGGCTGGCCCGCCGGGTCGAGGTGGACGTCGCGTCGCACCACCCGACCATCGACCCGGTGCTGCCGGAGCTGCGCGAGGCGCTGGCGTCGCTGACGCCGGCCGCCCCGAAGATCCCGCTGATCTCGACGGTCGCCTACACCGGCGATGCGCCGATGTACACCGCGGACTACTGGGCGGCCAACCTGCGCAACCCGGTCCGGTTCAGCCAGGCCGTGCACGAGGCCAGCGCCGAGAACAGCGCATTCATCGAGATCAGCCCCCATCCGCTGCTCGCCCACGCGATCAGCGACACGCTGGCCGCCCAGTCGGTCAGCAAGCGGTTCCATGTCGGGTCCACGGTGAACCGGGACAACCCCGAGACGCTCGCCTTCCACGCGCAGCTCGCAGCGATCCGCCCGCCCGCGGTCAGCGCCGAGGGCGCGGCCGGCCGGCTCGTCGACGTCCCGCCGACGGCGTGGCAGCACGTGCCGTTCTGGCTCAGTGACCGCGCCGGCGCGCCGCAGTACGCGGGTGCGCACCCGTTGCTCGGCGTGCACGTCGAGCTGCCGTCGGGCAACGGGCACGTGTGGCAGTCCGATGTCGGCACCGACGCGCATCCGTGGTTGGCCGACCACGTCGTGCACAGCCTGCCGGTGATGCCGGGCGCCGGCTTCGCCGAGATCGCTCTCGCCGCAGCGCAAGAGGCGCTGGGCCTGCCCGCCACCGGCGTGGCGGTCTCGGTCGAGGTCGAGGCGATGCTGCCACTGGATCCGCAGACGAAGCTGACCACCCAGGTCAGCACCGGTGAGGACGGGGTGGCGCGGGTCGAGATCCACTCCCGCTCCGAAGCGGGCGGCTGGACCCGGCACGCCGTCGGCACCGTCGCCGCAGCCGAGCCCGAGACACCGGCCAAGGTGCTGCCCGCCGCGGGCGCCACCCCGGTGTCCCCGTCGGACTTCTACACCGCACTGCGGCGCACCGGCGCACACCACGGCCCGGCGTTCCAGGCGCTCACCCGGATCGCCCGTGCTGCCGACGCTGCCGACACCGAGATCGAGCTGCCGGAGTCGGTGACGCCGCAGCGCGGGATCACGCTGCATCCGGTGCTGCTCGACGCCGCACTGCAGGGCCTGGCCGCCGCGATGAGCGATACGACGCTGGCCGATTCGGGCGAGGACACCTACCTGCCGGTCGGCTTCGGCACGATCCGGGTGTTCGGGGACGTGGGCCGCCGGGCGCACTGCCGCGCCGAGTTGGTCAGTGTCGCCGACAGCGGGGACGCCACCGGCCGGGTCACGCTGACCGACGACACGGGCACCGTACTGGCTCGTGTCGACGACGTGGCGCTCAAGCGCATTCAGCGCCGCACGGTGCCACTTCCGTTGTCGCAGAAGATCTTCGACTCCCGCTGGGTGGAGTCCGCCGCACCCGCCGCGCAGGCGGTCACCGGCAGCTGGCTCGCGCTGGCCGACGGCGCCGCGGGCCAGGCGGCGGCGCAGGAGTTCACCGAGCGGTTCGGCGGCCCGACGCGACGCGTCGTCACCGCCGACCTCGGCGACGAGTCGGCGGTGCGGGAGGCGTTCGCCACCGCGACGGCCGACCCGGATCTGCCGCCGGCCGGCGTCATCGTGTTCGGCGACTTCGGGACCGCGACCGAGATCGAGACCGGCCTCGCGCACGCCCGCGACGTGATCTGGGGCGTGGCTGGCACGGTGCGCGCCATCGTGGGCAGCTGGCACGGCAAGGCGCCGCGGCTGTGGCTGGTCACCCAGGGTGGTCTGGTCACCGCGCCGGCCGACGGTCCCGGCAACCCGGCCGCCAACAGCCTCAAGGGGCTGGTCCGGGTGCTGGCCTACGAGCATCCCGACCTGAAGACCACGCTGCTCGACGTCGGCGCCGACGATCCGGCCGGGGCGCTGAGCACGGAGATCGAGGGCAACTCGGCCGACGACGTGGTCGCGTGGCGGGGCGGCACCCGCCTCGTCGAGCGGCTGGCACGTGCCGCGCTGCCGGCCACAGCCGGGCAGCTGACGGTCCGCAAGGACGGCAGCTACGTGGTCACCGGCGCGCTCGGCGGTGTCGGTATGGCCGTCGTGCGCTGGCTGGTCGGCCATGGCGCGGGCCGGCTCGTGCTCAACGGTCGCAACGGACCCTCCGAGGAGGTGGCCGCCGAACTCGACACCCTGCGCCAGCGGGCCGAGATCGAGGTCGTCACCGGCGACATCGCCGACGCGGGCGTGGCCGGACGTCTGGTCGCGGCCGCCGAGGAGACGGGCAAGCCGCTGCGCGGGCTGATCCACTCGGCTGCGGTGCTCGAGGACGAGATCTTCGTGGGCATGACCCGGGAGAGCCTGGACACCATCTGGGCGCCCAAGGCCCTGGGTGCGCTGCGCCTGCACGAGGCCACCGTGGGCAAGGACCTGGACTGGTGGGTCGGGTTCAGCTCGATCGTGTCGCTGCTCGGCTCGCCCGGGCAGGCGGCCTACGCGGCGGCCAACGCCTGGTTGGACGGTCTGGTGTCGGCGCGGCAAGCGGCCGGGTTGCCGGCCATCGCGGTCAACTGGGGTCAGTGGGCCGATGTGGGTCTGGCCAGCACGCTGCGGTTCTCGGTGCTCGACCCGATCAGCCCGGCCGAGGGCGTCGACGCGCTCGGCGGGGTGATGGCCGCGGGTCTGCCCCGTGTCGGCATCGCCCGGCTGCGGCTGGACCGGGCCGCCGCCGCGTTCCCCGAGATCCACCAGATCGGGTTCTTCACCGACATGGTCGGCGAGCTGCAGACCGACGACATCGACGAGGACTGGGGTGGCGCCGAGGCGCTCAAGTCGATGGACGCCGCCGAGGTGCACCGGGTCGTCGTGGCCCGGCTGCGCCGCCGCATCTCGGCCATCATGGGGTACTCCGACGACAGCGCGGTCGACGTCGCGCAGCCGCTCACCGAGCTGGGACTCGATTCGTTGATGGCGGTGCGGATGCGCAACACCATCCGCGGTGACTTCGGCGTCGAACCACCCGTCGCGCTGCTGCTGCAGGGCGCGTCGCTGACCGACCTCGCGGTGGACCTGATCCGTCAGCTCGGCCTGGAGGAGCAGGAGTCCGCCGAGCGTCCCAACGCCCTGCGCGAGCGTGCTCAGCAGCGCGCCGCCGCGCGTCAACGTGCCGCATCGCGGCGAAAGGTAGGACCACGATCGTGACGAGCAGTACGGGCGAGCAGGAAATCCCGGACAACGCGATCGCCGTCATCGGCATGGCCGGGAAGTTCCCCGGTGCGGATTCGGTGTCGGCGTTCTGGCGCAATCTGCGCGCCGGGGTGGAGTCGATCGTCGACCTGTCGGAGAGCGAGCTGCTGGCCAACGGCGTCACCGAGCGCGCGCTGGCCAATCGCGGCTATGTCCGCCGGGCCGGCTTGATGCCGGGCATCGAGGAGTTCGACGCGGACTTCTTCGGGTTCACGCCGTACGCGGCGCGGATGCTCGACCCGCAGCACCGGCTGTTCCTGCAGGCGGTGTTCCACGCGCTCGAGGACGCCGGCTACGACCCCCACGGTCTCCAGTCGACCGTCGGCGTGTTCGGCACCAGCAGCTCCAGCGGCTACCTGCTGCACAACCTGATGTCGAACTTCGACCCGATGATGGTGATCGGCCAGGGCGCCAGCTTCGAGATGGTGAACCTGAGCCTGCAGAACGACAAGGATCACCTGGCCACCCGGGTGGCGCACCAGTTCGACTTCCGCGGCCCCGCGCTGTCGGTGGCCACCGCGTGCTCGTCGTCGCTGGTGGCGGTGCATCTCGCGTGCCAGTCGATCCTCAACGGCGAGTGCGACATCGCGCTGGCCGGCGGGTCGTCGCTGCGCATCCCGCACCACGTCGGCTACTGGTACGAGCAGGGCGCGATGGTGTCCCCGACGGGGCAGTGCCGGCCCTTCGACGTGCGCTCGGACGGCACGATCTTCGCCAGCGGTGTCGGTGTGCTGGCGCTCAAGGCGCTGCCCGACGCGATCGACGACGGCGACCGCATCCACGCGGTGATCCGCGGGTCGGCGCTGAACAACGACGGCGCGACCAAGATGACGTACGCCGCGCCCAATGCGCTGGGCCAGGCCGAGGTCATCGCCGAGGCGCACGCGATCGCCGGGGTGGACGCCTCGTCGATCACCTACGTCGAGACGCACGGCACCGGCACCCCGCTCGGCGATCCGATCGAGGTGGAGGGCCTGCGCCAGGCGTTCGAGCTGGCCGAAGAGACCCGCAGTGCGCCGTGCTATCTGGGTTCGGTCAAGTCCAACATCGGCCACCTGGAGACGGCGGCCGGTATCGCGGGGTTGATCAAGGCGATCCTGTGCCTGGAGCACAAGGCGATCCCGGCGACGCTGCACTACACCAGCCCGAACCCGGAGCTGCACATCGACCGCGGGCCGTTCCGGATCCGCAACGCCGACGGGCCGTGGGAATCCGACGGCATTCGCCGCGCCGGCGTCAGCTCGTTCGGCGTGGGCGGCACCAACGCCCACATCGTGCTGGAAGAGGCGCCGTTGCGGCCGGCCCCGACGCCCAGCGCGAAGCCGCAGGTGCTCGTGCTCTCGGCGCGCACCCAGGAGGCGCTGGCGCAGTCACGCGCAGCCCTGGCGATCGAATTGGCCGACAGCGACGACGTCAGCCTGCCCGACGCCGCCTACACGCTGACCCGCCGCCGCAAGGATCCGTTCCGGCTTGCCGCAGTGGTGCACGACCAGGCCAACGCCGCGACGGTGCTCTCGGCGACCGAGACGGACAACGTGTTCGAGGGCCAGGGAGTCACCGATGCCGAGGAGTCCGGCGACCGGGTGGCGTTCCTGTTCCCCGGCCAGGGCGCTCAGCACATCGGGATGGCCCGCGGCCTCTACGACACCGAGCCGGTGTTCGCCCGCCACTTCGACGAGTGCGTGGCCGGGTTCAACGAGCTGATGGGTTACGACCTGCGCGCCGAGATCTTCGACGGCGTGGGCCGCAACCTCGAGCACACCGACCGCGCGCAGCCCGCGCTGTTCACCGTCGAGTACGCGCTGGCGAAGCTGCTGCAGTCGTACGGCGTGGAGCCCGCGATCATGGCGGGCCACAGCATCGGCGAATACGCCGCGGCCACGATCGCCGGGGTGTTCGACCTCGACACCGCGATCAAGGTCGTCGCCAAGCGCGCCCAGTTGATGCACGCCGCCCCGCGCGGCGTCATGGTCGCGGTCCCGCTGAGCCCACAGGCCGTCGCCGATTACCTCACCGGCGACGTCGACGTCGCGACCATCAACGATCCGGGCAGCTGCGTGGTGGCCGGAAGCGACGAGGCGATCCGCACGTTCCAGGCCGCGTTGGCCGAGAAGGGCGTCGCGGCGCGGCGGGTGCGCACCTCGCACGCGTTCCACTCCCGGCTGATGGACCCGGTGGTCGCCGAGTTCAGCTCCTTCCTGTCCGGCGTGACGCTCAACGAACCACGAATTCCGTTGCTGTCCAACATCACCGGCACGACGATGTCGACGGCCGAGGCCACCAATCCGAACGCCTGGGCGCGTCAGATCCGCGCCACGGTGCGCTTCGCCGACGAGCTCGACCTGCTGCTGTCCGCCCCGGACCGGGTGCTGGTGGAGGTCGGTCCCGGCGGCACGCTGACGTCGTCGGCGGGCCGGCACCCGCGCTGGTCGGAACGCCACCGCGCGGTGCGGATGATGCGACACCAGGCGCAGAACCGCAGTGACGGCGACACGTTCCTGCTCGGGCTGGGTCAGCTGTGGGCCGCAGGCGTCGACGTGGATTGGACGCCGGCCTGGACCCCAGGGGCCAACGATGACGCCGAGCCGCAGCTGGTCACGCTGCCCGGCTATCCGTTCGCCAAGCAGCGGCACTGGGTCGAGCACAACGCGAATGCCGCGTGGCTCAATGGCTCGCCCAACGGAGTCGCCCTCGACGGCGCAGCCCCCGCGGCCGCACCGGCCGCGGCGGGCGGTGCGTCGTCGGTCGAGACCGTGCTGGCGCAGGTGTGGGCGCAGTGCCTCGGCCTGCCCGACATCGACCGCAACGCGAACTTCTTCGAGATCGGCGGTGACTCGCTGATCGCGATCAGCGTCGCGATGACCGCGGGACACCGCGGACTGGACCTGACCCCGCAGGATCTGTACGAGAACCAGACGGTGTCGTCGCTGGCGAAGGTGTTGTCCGCCCGCTACGCCGAGGGTGGCCTGGCCCGGCAGTCGCTCGACGACGTCGTCACCCCGCCGGTGCCGCCGAACGTCGCGTACTTCCTCGAGCACGGCCTGCGCGACGTCGGCCGCTGGCGGACCCCTGTGGTCCTGGGCCTGCGTGCCGACATCGGCGAGGACGACGTGCGGGCGGTGCTGACCGCGGTCAGCGCGGCCCACGATGCGCTGCGGGTGCACCTCGTGGAGCGGTCCGGTACGTGGGAGCAGCACATCGCCGAACCCGGTGAGTTCACCGAGCTGATCGTGCGCGCCCTGCCCGACGGGGTGGCAGCAGGTAGCCCGCAGGAGCGCGAGGCCGTCCACGCGGCGCTCGACGAGCAGGTGCGCGAGCATCAGCTGCTCACCGCGCCGCTGACCGCGACGTTCCTGCGTGGCGCGCATGGGAGCCGGAGCCACCTGGCGCTGACCTTGCACGGGGTGGCGAGCGGACCGGGCGACGACGGCACGTCCCGCGACGTCCTGCTCACCGATCTGGTCACTGCGTTCTCACAGCGGATGGCGGGGGAGGAGATCACCCTCGCGCCGGTGCCCACGTCGTGGCGCGAGTGGTCGCAGCGTTGCGCCGGGCTGGCCACCCACCCGGCGGTGCTGGACAGCCGCGACTACTGGCTGCAGGTCGCCCGCGCGGCCACGGTCACCGTGGCCGGACCCGAACCGAGCGAGCGACCCGGCGCCGACGATCTGGTGCGCCTGTCGAGCGCGCTATCACCCGCCGAGACCGGCGAGATCGACGACACCCGGCGGCGGTTGCGGCTGCCCGTCGAGGAGATCCTGTTGGCCGCGCTGTCCCGGACCGTGGCCGCGACGGTCGGCGACGGCACGGTGGCCGTCGACCTCGGGGGCCGCGGCCGGTCGGTGCTCAAACCCGACGTCGACCTGCAGCGCACCGTCGGGTGGTTCTCCACCCTGTACCCGGTGGCGCTGCCCGCCGCGCAGCAGACGAGCGCGCCGGCGCTGCTCGATGACGTGCGGGAGACGCTGAAGGCAGTGCCGCACTACGGCATCGGCTACGGGCTGTTGCGCTACCTGTACGCGCCGACCGCCCGGGCGCTGGCCGACACCCGCTCGGCGGACATCCTGTTCACCCACGTCGGCACCATCCCCGACGTGCCCGCCGAACAGCCCGACGACGCCGCGGTCCGGTTCGACGCCGACACCGCGATGCCGATCCGGGACGCGCTGCCCGGGTTGGGGCATGCGCTGGAACTGCGGGTGTATCGCTCGGCCGGGGTGCTCTACCTCGACTGGTGGTACGACAGCCGGCGGCTGGGACCCACCGATGTGGAATCCTTTGCCCGGCAGTACTCGAGCGCGCTGCTGGAGATCACGCGGGAGGCACAGGCCGCCGAGGACGCCGACGCGGCCGGAGACGAGCTCGCGCTCGTCGACCTCTCGTGACACGACGCAACCGGGCAGGAGGAGCACATGTCTCGCTCTGACAAGGCGGTCGTCGTCGCCGGTATCCGCAAGTCGTTCGGCTCCGTGGTGGCCCTGCGCGACGTCAGCTTCGAGGTCGGCCGCGGCGAGGTGCTGGGTCTGCTCGGCCCCAACGGTGCGGGCAAGACCACGACGGTCAACATCTTGTCGACGCTGATCACGCCCGACAGCGGGCGTGCCCTGATCGCCGGGCACGACGTAGTCGCCGATCCGGCCGGTGTGCGGCGGTCACTGATGCTGACAGGGCAGTACGCGGCCCTGGACGACATGCTGACCGGCCGTGAGAACCTGCTGATGTTCGGCCGGCTGCAGGGTCTGAAGAAGAAGGTCGCCAAGGAGCGCGCGCTGGAGCTGCTCGAGCAGTTCGATCTGGTCGAGGCCGCCGACCGTCCGGTGAGCACGTATTCCGGCGGGATGAAGCGGCGCATCGACATCGCGTGCGGGCTGGTGGTGCGCCCGGAGGTGGTGTTCCTCGACGAGCCCACCACGGGGCTGGATCCGCGCAGCCGCCAGGCGATCTGGGAGCTGGTCACCGACTTCAAGGAAGCCGGGATCGCCACGCTGCTCACCACGCAGTACCTGGAAGAGGCCGACCTGCTCAGCGACCGGATCATCGTGATCGACAAGGGCACCGTGATCGCCGAGGGCACCGCCGATCAGCTCAAGGAGCGCACCGGCGGAACGTACTGCGAGATCGTGCCGCGCCACATCAAGGACCTCCCGGAGGTGGTCCGTGTCCTCGGCCCGCTGCTGCCGCAGGCCAACCGCGCCGCGCTGACCGAGACCTCGGACCGCATCTCGATGCCGGCGCCGGAGGGCCCGCGCACGCTGATGGCGGCACTGACCAAGCTCAACGAGGCCGACATCGAGCTGATGGACATCGCGCTGCGTCGCCCGTCGCTCGACGAGGTGTTCCTGGCGCTGACCGGCGACCACGCCCGTGATCCGGCCGAGCGCACCGAAGTCCCGGCGGCGGGCGCCTACGCGTGAGCGGGGCCGTCTCGACCGCGCCCGCCCGGTCCACCGTGCCGGCGGCGTCGCGGCCGCCGGTGCGCGCGCTGCAGCAGTGGTGGGTGCTGACGGTCCGGATGATCACCCCGACGCTGCGCAACGGCGAACTGGCCACGCAGATCATCGGGTCGATCGTGTTCACGATCGGCTACTACCTGCCGCTCAAGCAGATGATGGGCGCGGTCCAGCCGCTGTCGAGTTACGCGCAGTACCTGACGCCGCTGATCATCCTGCAGGCCATCTGGTTCGCCGCGGTGTCGGCCGCGTTCCGCTCGGCGACCGACTCCATCCAGGGCATCAACCGCCGGTTCCGCGCGATGCCGATCCCGGCGATCATGCCGCTGGCGTCCCGCCTGACCGCGAGCATGTACCGCTGCGTCGTCGCGCTGGTCGTCTCGGTGGCGTGCGGTCACGTCATCGGCTTTCGGTTCCACGGACCCGTGTGGCACATCCTCGGCTTCGCCGGCCTGGTCCTGCTGATCGGCGCGACGCTGGCCATCATCGGTGACCTCATCGGGATCGCCACCCAGAATCGGAGGCCACCGCGCCGATGATGCTGGTGCCGCAGCTGACGCTGGGGCTGGCGTCGGTGGGGCTGCAGCCGGTCGAGCAGTTCCCCGACTGGATTCAGGGTTTCGTACGCAACCAGCCGCTCTCGCAGTGGGTGTACGGGCTGCAGGCGTTCGCCGGTGACACCACCGACGCGGCGCCGAAGGTCACCTGGGCGGTCCTCGCGCCGGGGTTGGCGTGGGCGTTGGGCGCCGGGGTCGTCGCGGTCGTGCTGCACCGCATCGTCAGCAGGAGGAGACGCTGATGGCCCGCTCGGCAGCCGCGCAGGAACCCGTGGCGAAGGCGCCGTACCGCCCCGGCGGCCGGCACCGTGACGCGCGGGTGTGGGAGAACTCGCCGAGGCGGCTGGTGCCACAGGTGCTGCTGCTGACCTTCCGCATCCTGCGGCGCTGGAGCCGCGACCCGGCGACGCTGGTGCAGTCGTTCGTGATGCCCGCCGGCTTCCTCGCCGCCCTCGACGTCGTCTTCGGCGATGTGATCAAACAGGTGAGCGGGCAGAGCGGCCTGTACGGCCAGGTTCCTCTCGTCGCGCTCGTCGGCGGCATGACCGGCGCGATCATCGGGGCGATCAGCGTGATGCGGGAACGCGACACCGGTCTGCTGTCGCGGTTCTGGGTCGTGCCGATGCACCGCGCGGCCGGACTGCTGTCGCGGATGCTGGCCGAGTGGGTTCGCATCGTGGTGATCACGCTCGTCGTCATGGGCGTCGGGTTCGCGCTGGGCTTCCGGTTCGAGCAGGGCCTGCCTGCAGCGATCGCGTGGGTGTTCATGCCGGCGATGTTCGGGGTGGCGTTGTCGGCGGCGGTGCTGACGCTGGCGCTGTACTCGTCGAGCACACTGGTGCCGCAGGCCACCGACATCGTGGTCGCGGTGCTGATGTTCTTCTCGATCGGGTTCGTTCCGCTCGATCAATATCCGAAGTGGTTGCAGCCGTTCGTCGAGCACCAGCCCGTCAGCTATACGATCAAGGCGATGCGTGGGCTCTCTATCGAGGGTCCGATCGCCCGGCCGATGCTGTTCGCCGTGCTGTGGTCGGTGGGCATCCTCGCGATATGCGCCGTTCCGCTGGCCCTGGGCTACCGGAAGGCCAGCCGCCGTGGCTGACCCAGCCGCGCTCGTCCGATCCGTTCCAGAGGGAGTCTGATTCCGATGTTTCCGTCCTCGGGGATTCGCAAGCTCGCCCGCAGCGAGGAGATGTTCGCCGAGACGCACAACTTCATCGGGTTGGCGGCGCACGTCAAGGGTCCGATGGATGCCGACGCGCTCTCCGATGCGTTCGACGCGCTTCTGGAGGCGCATCCGGTGCTCGGCGGACATCTCGAGCAGCTGCCCGACAGCAAGTGGGAGATCGTTCTCGACGATCTGATGCACCCGGGTATCGAGGTGGTCGAGCTGACCGGTGACGAGCCGGCGCCGCCGCTGATCTTCGACCAGACCCAGTCGCTGGTGCATCTGCGCCTGACGATCCGCGACGGAGTGGCCCAGCCGACGCTCTACATCCATCACAGCCTGGCCGACGGCCACCACCAGTTCAGCCTCGTCGAGGAACTGTTCTCCACCTACACCGACCTGGTCACCACCGGGACCACCCGGCCCGTCACGGTGCATCCCGCACCCGAGCCGCTGGAGACGATCCTGGCCAGTCGCGGCGTCGAGAAGAGGACCCGCTCGGGGCTGGAGCGTCTGCTCGCCGCGATGTTCGCCTACGAGCTACCGCCGTCGCGCCGGGCTCCCTCGGAGACCAATCCGGTGCTGCCGCAACTGGTCCCGATGGAGTACTGCACGCTCTCCGAGCAGGACACCGAAAACATCATCGCGTTCTGCCGGGCCAACAAGCTGGGCCTGAACAGCCTGCTGTCCGCGGCAGTGCTGATGGCCGAGTGGCAGGTGCGCAACACACCGAACATCCCGGTGCCCTACGTCTACCCGGTGGATCTGCGCTACCTGCTGACGCCGCCGGTGTCGGCGACCGAGAGCACCAACCCGGTGGGCATCGCGACGTACCTGGCCGAGATCCATCCCGGCACCGACGTGGCGGCGCTGGCCCGCGACATCAACGACACCTACAAAAAGGACATCGCCGAAGGCGTCATCCAGCAGAGCTTCCTGCACTTCAGTCCGCAGTACGTCGGCAACCCGCCCGGCCTGCCCGATGTGGTGATGTTCACCGACAACGGCATCGTGCCGCCGCTGCGCACCCCGGCGGACATGGAGGTGGCCGCGAGCCACGGCGAGTTCTACTTCGCGGTCGGCGCCGGCATCGAGATCTACACGTCGAAGATCTTCAACGGGCAGTTGATGATCGAGTACCACAGCCATGGCCCAGATCGCGACAAGTCGATCGCCGCGATCGAGGCCCAGCTGCGCAGCATCGCGGCGAAGCAGGCCGCGAGCGCCTAGGCGCCGTACGCGTAGCGATGGTATTGCAACGAGGTCCGCAGCGGCGGCACGGCGGCGACGAGGCGTTTGAGCGCGTGCATGCCGCGGCCGGTGCGGGCGTAGGTGCTGGCGTCGAAAAACGTTGCGGCCGCGAGCAACCGGATGTCCGGCAGCTTGTCGAGGATCTGTTGGGGGCTGTTGACCGCCCAGTACAGCACCGAGCCGGAGGTGCGCACCAGCGACTGGGACTTCTGCGATTTGATGGCCAGCCAGTTGAAGAAGTCGATCTGCAGCTCGCCGGTGCCGAAGCGGTCGATGAACCGGCGCAGCAGCGCGATGCCTTCCTCCTCGGTCAGGTACATGCTGATGCCCTCGGCGATCAGCAGTGTCGGCCGGTCGGCGGGAATCTGCTCGAGCCACTCCGGTTCGGTGGCCGGCGTGGCGATCAGCTCGTAGTTGTCCCGGCTGGGGTAGATCTGTTCCCGCAGCGCGATCACCTGCGGGAAATCGACGTCGTACCAACGAACGCCGGGGCCGGGGTCGACGCGGAAGACACGGCAGTCCAGTCCGCACCCCAGGTGCACGACGGTGCACTCCGGATGCGCGGCGATGAACTGGCGCACCCAGATGTCGTACTGTGCGGTGCGAACAGTGAACAGCGGCGCCCATTTCGGGGTGATCTCCAGCTCGCTCCAGTCGAAGTCGAGCTTGCCGATCGCGGCCTTGGCGAATCGGTCGCCGAGGATGGGCGCCTCGAAGTCGGCGTCGAGCGCCTTCAGGTACAACGTGGACAGCATCGTCTTCGCGGGGCCGCTCAGATTGACCGCAACTTTGTCGTTCACGTGTGTGAGGCTATGCGCTTGAGGCCCGGCGTGGCACGTCGGGTTGCCCAGGCCACGAAAGGATGTGCCGGAGTTGGCTGATTCACCGAAGGTGCTGCTGCTCTACTACAGCTACACCGGGCAGGCCAAAAAGGTGCTCGACGCCGCGGCCGAGGTGTTCCGTGCGCGCGGTTGCGAGGTCACCGAGGCGCCGATCGAGTTCACCGACCCCCGGTATGCCGAGCGCTTCTCCCGATTCCCGATGCGCAGCGTGTGGCCGGAGTTCCTCGGCATGCTGCCCGCGCAGACGCTCAAACGCACCGGCGACATCCGCACACCGGAGGCGGTGCGCACCGGTTCCTACGACCTGATCTGCATCGGGTCGCCGACGTGGTGGGACACCGTGTCGATGCCGCTGCGCACGTTCCTGATGTCCCATGAGGCTCGGCCGGTGTTGGACGGCAAGCGTTTTGCCGTGTTCGTCGTCTGCCGGCGCAAGTGGCGGAAGAACCTGGCCGGGGTGCGCAAGCTCGCCGAGAAGAAGGGCGGGCGCTACGTCGACGGCATCCACTTCACCTATCCCGGCGGTGAGCTGCCGTCGATGCTGTCGCTGACCAGCTACCTGGGCACGGGGGAGTACCGGGACCGCTACCTCGGCATGAAGCTGCCCCCCACCAACATCAACGACGAACACCTCGAAGAGGCACGGCGATTCGCGGGCCGGGTCGCCGACAAGGTGTTCGGCCGGGCGCCTTCGGAGCGTCCGTAGTGGCGCGTCCGTTCGACGTGAGCGCCGAGGCGAGCGCCGCGGTCCCCGACGTACTGGCCGCGTTCGCCACCAGGGAGTACTGGCTGGCCCGGCTTGCCGCCTACGGTGGCGATTCGATGACGCTGGATTCGTTGACCGTCGAGTCCGACGGCGGCGTCGTCGTGCAGACCACGCAGGATCTGCGCCAGGACATGCTGCCCGGTCAGATCGGGCGGATGTTGCCCGGGAACACCTCGATCACGCGCAGGGAGACGTGGCGGCCGGGCGGAGACGCGGGGGAGGCGCACGGTGACTTCGCGATCACTGCCCGCGGGGTACCCAGCTCCGGGTCGGGAACCATGGTGCTGCAGGCGATTCCGACGGGCTCGCGGCTGCGGGTACGCGGCACGGTCGAGGTGCGTATCCCGATGATGGGCGGACGCATCGAACGCTACGTCGCCGAGCTGATCGCCCGCGACGTCCCGCAGATGCAGCAGTTCACCGCCTCGTGGATCGCGGAGGAGGCATAGCGATGCCCGAACCGATCCCGAGCGCCGAGGAGGCGCTGGCCCGGCTGAACATGCCACTGGTCGAGACGATGATGACCCAGCGCGCGATTCGGCGGGTGCGCCCCGATCCGGTCGACGACGCGATCGTGCTCAAGTGCATCGAGCTCGCGTTGCGGGCCCCGACGGGCGCCAACGGGCAGAACTGGGAGTTCGTCGTCGTCAAGGATCCTCGGGTCAAGAAGAAGCTGCAGCGTCGATACCGGTTGGCGTGGCGCGCTTTTCACCGGACGTCGATCCGCGACATCGCGTCCTACGACGATGAGATGGCCAAGAGCGTCAAGGCCATCGAATGGCAGCTGGAGCATTTCACCGAGATCCCGGTGCTGGTGATCGCCTGCCTGAAGTTGGGTAGCCGCGACGGCAAGGTGCCTTTCGTGCCGATGCCGCACGCGGCCGCCTCGGCGTTCTTCGGGTCGATCTACCCCAGCGTGCAGAACCTGCTGCTGGCGGCCCGCTCGATGGGACTGGGCGCCTCGCTCATCACGCTGCCGCTGTGGAATCTGACGTCTGCGCGGCGAATCCTCGGGCTGCCGATGGACGTCACGCCGTGCGCGGTGGTGCCGCTCGGCTGGCCGAAGGGCCGCTACGGCCCGACCACGCGCAGGCCGGTGGACGAGGTGGTGCACCTCGACCGGTACGGCAACCGCGCGTGGTTCGGACCGCGCAGGCGCTGAGGAGGCGTCGTGGCGACCACGATGGAGATGGCGTGTGACGAGCGCCGCGACTTCGCGGACTTTCTCGCTGGACTCTCCGCCGAGCAGTGGAATGAGCGCAGCCTGTGCCACCAGTGGCGGGTGCGCGATGTCGTCGCGCACGTCATCGGCTACGACGAACTGAGCACCACCGATCTGGCCGCCCGATTCGTCCGCGGCGGCTTCCTCGTCAACCGAATCAATGCGATCGGAACAGCCGAGCTTGCTGCTCGCCCACCCGAAGACCTCGTCCGATTGGTTCGCGAGCACAGTCGTCCGCGCGGGCTGACTGCCGGGTTCGGGGGCATGATCGCTCTGGTCGATGGCATGGTCCACCAGCAGGACATCCGGCGACCCTTGAACATGCCGCGCGTCATCCCCGCCGAGCGCCTGACGGCTGTGCTCGACTTCGCGCGGTACGTGCCGCTCATCCGAGGAGCATGGCGTGCCCGTGGTGTTCGGCTCTGCGCCACCGACGTGGAATGGTCGCACGGCAGGGGGCAGGAGGTCAGCGGTCCTGGCGAAGCGCTTCTGATGGCGATGGCCGGTCGGTCTGACGCCCTCCGGGAACTCGATGGGCCGGGCAAAGACCGACTCGCACACCACATCTGACGCGCGACCGCCGCGCCTTTCTGGGCACCGACGACCTCCGCTTTAGAGTGTTGGCTTACTCGGTGCCGCCGGTGTCCTTCTTCGCCGTCTTGGCCGACGACGAGGAACCGCCCGACTTCTCCGCGCGGTCACTGGTGCGCTTCGACGTCGTGTCCGTCCCCTTGTCGGCCTTGTCTGCTTTGTCGGTCTGGTCGGTCTTGTCTGTCTTCTCGGTGGCTTTATCCGTCGCGGCCGCGAACTTCCTCTGCAGGTTCGCCACCGTGTCCTGCACGCTGAAAGACCCTGCGCGACGCGGTGTGGCGGAGGGCTTTTCGGCCGGTGCGTCGGAAGTAGCCTGCTCGGCCGCATCCGTGCCCTCGGTCGCCTCGGGCGCCGAAGCAGTCTCCTCGACGGTCTTCTTGACGGAGTCGACCACCGACTCCGCGGTGACCGCGGGCTTCGGTGCGACGGTCTCCGCCGGCGCGGTCTCAGCCGGGGCCTCGACATCGGCCTTGGCGACCTTCACCGTGTCGAGGCTGACCACGTTGGTGGTCGCGGTCTCGGGAGCGCCGCCGGGCCAGCCCGTCGGGTTGTCCGGGTAGTCCTTGTCCTCGACGACGGGGTTCGCCGGCTTGGGGATGAACAGCTTGACGAAGGTCTCGATCTCGCGGACGGCGAGCCAGTCCGGCACGTGTCCCGTGACCTGCAGCGCGGCAGCGAGATTCGCGCTGGCGGTGACGAAGTCGTACATCGTCACGGGCTTGAACGCTTGTGGCTCACCGGTGAAGTAGTCGGCGACGGACTTGATCACCTCGAACCGGTCCAGCTTCACCGTCTGCCCGGACCACGCGGTCGGCTTGCCGTCCACGGGGTTGATCACCTCGCCGAACGTGTAGCCCTCGGGGGAGTAGAACTTCCACATCGGCACCGTGAACATCGATTTCAGCATGCCGATGGGGTCCGGGCACTCGAAGGCGCAGCCGGCGTACATCGGCAGGTTGGCCGCCGCCCACCAGTTCAGGTGCTCACCGAGCGGAGTCGACAGCGCCGGGAACGGCACCAGCATGTCGACGAAGCCCTCGAGCATCTCCGGGTTGGCCGGGTCCCAGCCCCACACGTTGTTGGGCTGGGAGACCTCCCAGCTGCCGCTGGCCGCCATCGCGTCGGCGAAGCGCTGGATGCCGAACACGAGGTTCGCCGGGGTGTTGAGCGCAGCGAGGAGGGCGTTGGCGGGGATGTTGGCCACGGAGCCGGTCAGGGCGACATCGGCATCGCGGACCATGGTGGTGTGCGGCGTCGGGGTGACGGGGCCGACGGCGATGAGGCCGGCCCCCACCAGCGCGACGCCCGCGGTGGCATACGGACGCAAAGCTGTGTGCATCGAGAATCCTTCTGTGGTCGACGTGACGACGGCGCTGTACCCGCTCCCCGTATGCGGCGGACAAACGTGACCGTAGCAAAGCAACGATAAACGGTATAGGCACCGCCGTGTGCAAAGACCCCGAAAAGATTTACGACGAGTTGAATAAGACCACGCGGGGAGCGCGGACGCGGCTGACCTGGAACGCAGGTCCCGCAAAATTGACCCGCCGGCAAATAAACCCCGGCTGCGCCGGTGCCGCCCACGTCACGCCGACCGCATGTAGCAATGTAACGAAAACTGCCGCTGTGGCGAAGTCAGCTAACTCGCCGACGCAGTGTGGTGTGGTCAGAGTTTCTTGAGCCCCCGCAGCACGGTGCCGAACGGTCCGCTCGCCGCGACCGCCTTGCGCAACCGCGGGTTCAGCTGGCTCGCGTTCATCACCAGCAGGTAGCGCAGCCCGTGGTCGCGCCACTCGGCGATCTGCCCGAGCACCTCGTCGGCCGTGCCGCTGAACGTGATCTCGCGCATCAGCGAGGCCGGTACCGCCTTGGTGTAGGCGAGCGCGCTCTCGTAGTCGATGGTCTGCGGCACCAGGTCCTGCACCCCGGAGAAGTCCGCGCCGAGCGGGTGCACGACGCCGTGACGTGCCCACGTCTCCGCCGGCGCGGACAGCGCCGACGACTTCATGATCACCCCGTCGAGCGCCTCGTCCACGTCGTCGCGGGTGCGGCCCACCACGACGGCGCGGTTGAGCGCCGGGACGATCGCGGCGGGATCACGCCCGGCGTCGGAGGCGACATCGCGCACGGTGGCGAGCGAGCGGGCGTAGTCCGCCGGGCGGGAGATCGTGAACGGCACCCAGCCGTCGGCGTGCCGACCGGTGATGCGCAGCATCCGGGGGCCTTGCGCGGCCACCCACATCTCCGGCCAGGTGCCACGGTAGGGCGGCAGGTCGAACACGGCGTTGTGCAGCGGAAAGAACTCCGAATCCCGGGTGATCGCCTCGCCGCCGGAGTTCCACAGCGCCCGGATCGTCGCCACCGCCTCTTCGAAGCGGGCCACCGGCTTCTCCCACGGCACGCCGTACGGTTCGTTGCCCTCGCGCTCGCCCACCCCGATGCCGAGCATGGCCCGACCCTTGGTGAGCAGATGCAGGGTGGCCGCCGCTTGGGCGGTGACCGCGGGATTGCGTCGGCTGGCGTCGGTGACACAGACACCGAGGCGCAGCCGGGTGAGCCGGTTGCGCGCCGCGAGGTGGCCGAGCATCGTCCACGGTTCGAGGATGGCGTCGACCCTCGGCACCAGCTTGGCCCCGACGCCGAGGTGTTCGGGCGTGGCCAGCGAGCGGGGGATCAGCGAGTTCAGGTGATCGCCCACCCACAGTGAATCGCCGCCGTTGAGCGCGACGGTGGCGCCGGCGAACCGGGTGGCCGCCGTCGGCGAGAAGCGGGTGTAGACGATCCCGTCGAGCAGGCCGAATCGCAGCCCGCCGGTGGATGTTCCGCCTCGTCGGGCGCTGGACCTCATAGCAGGAACCGTACTATCAGGGGCGCTGCCCACCCGTCCACGCGGACGCTGCCCCCACCCGCCCGATGCGAGGAGACCATGCTCGAGGTTGTCGACCGGGGGCAGGTGAGCGCCGCCCATCCTGCCCCGCTGCTGTTCGTGCACGGCGCCTGGCACGCAGCGTGGTGCTGGGACGAGCACTTCCTGAGCTGGTTCGCCGACCGCGGCTACCACGCGCTGGCGCTGAGCCTGCGCGGCCACGGCGGGAGCAGCACCGACAAACCTCTCAACGACTGCACGTTCGACGACTACGAGGCCGATGTCGCGGCGGTCGCCGCCACCTTGGCGACGCCGCCGGTTCTGATCGGGCATTCGATGGGCGGGTTCGTCGTGCAGAAGTACCTGGAGTCCCATGAGGCGCCTGCGGCGGTGCTGATGGCCTCGATGCCGCCTCAGGGTTACCTGCGTTCGGGGCTGCGGTGGCTGCGCCGGCACCCCTGGCACTTCGCGAAGATGTCGGTGACGCGCAAGACGCTGCCCTACGTCAGCACCCCCGAGCTGGCGCGCGAGCGGTTCTTCTCCCCGCACACCCCCGAGGACCTGGTGCGGCGCTCCATCGAGCGGCTGGGAGAGGAGAGCGCGCGGTCGGGTACCGACGGGATCTTCAACCGGCCGCGCCCGGACCGGATTCACACGCGGATGCTGGTGCTGGGGGCCGCCGACGACGGCGCCGTCACCCGCGACGAGGTGGCGGCCACTGCGAAGGCCTACCGCACCGAGCCGGAGTTCTTCCCCCGGATGGGGCACAACATGATGGTGGAGCCGGGGTGGGAGGCGGTGGCGACCCGGATCGACGCCTGGTTGTCCACAGAATGCCTCTGAGAGCTCCGACTCGGGCGCCGACTACCCTCCGGCAAAGCCTTCTCGGTAGGACGATCGACGCGGCTCTTTGCGCTTTCACATTGCTGACGAGGGTCTGTGCGGCGCCCATATTGACGCTGCCGACAGGCGCAAATCGCGGTCAGCCAGGGCATTTCGACGGAACGACCCGCGTATGGCGAAGCGCCCGCCGAGTGCGCCAGGCGGGCGAATCGGGCACATCTTCGCGGATGCATGTGACGGCGCAGCAATTTCTCATTAGCTGGACACCTGCATCACACTTCGGTACTGTCATCGTGATCTCGTCGTGACCCGTTACGCGAGAGCTCACAGCACGTCCGACGAGAGGGATGCACAGATGCAGTCAGCGTTGCGACCGTACGTCACGACAGGCGTTGCGCTTGTCGGGGCGTCGTTGATCGCGGCGGGGTCGGTACTGCCGGTCGAGGCCGCCGTGAGCGCCGCCCAGGAACGGACCATCTCCTCGATGGACGTCGACCTGGTTGCGGCGAGCAGCGGCCTGAAGCCGGGCCAGTCCTACGCCAACATCATTCCGAACCTGTTCAACGCGGTGCTGAGCGTTCCTCAGGCCGAGATCAATGCGATCAACCGCTTCTCCGCCGCCATGGAGGAGAGCAAGAGCTGGTGGGTCTACAGCGACGTCAACGTCCTCGGGTGGGATCCGCCGAACGAGGAGATGACCAAGGGCTTCGTGGACATGCTCCTGCCGTTCAAGCCCTACTCGGAGCAGGCCGGCATCGCGACGTTCTACTTCCTGGCCGCCAACTTGCCGATGGATGCGGGCTGCTCCGGCTTCCCGCCGTGCCCGCACCCGGAGAGCATCCTCAGCCACATGTTCACCGTGGCGCCATGGGAGTTCTACCTCGGTAACGGCTACACGTTCCCCGAGGTGATCAACCCGATCAGCGCCAACGAGACCTACTGGGGGCAGGAGCTCGGCGAGACCGGGTTGCCCACCAACTGGTCGGGCGAGACCGTCAAGCTCGATCCCAACGCTGGCTGGAACGCCACGTGGGACTACCTGCTCAACGATCCGGAGCCGGTCGACTTCCCGTCCGGCAAGGAGATCTGGGACACCACGGTCCGGCTCACGTCGGCACTGTGGAAGAGCTGGTATCCCTTCGTGCCGCAGAGCACGCTGTGGAACCCGCAGATGTCGCTGTCGGCGTACGTGCTGCGCCCGTTCGCCAAGGTGCTCTGCCCGACCTGCAACCCGGCGGATCCGTTCATGCCGACGGACTGGAAGCCCGGCGACGATATCCCGCCGAACAGCTACGTGCCGCCGAAGTACAAGAAGAACTACGGCGAGGACGGCAAGTGGATCGGGCCCAAGCCCGGCGAGGAAGACACGTCGACCGCGACCGCGCTGCTGGCCGCCAAGACCACGCCCGAGGTCACGACGGCCGTCGAGGAGCCCACCAAGGACACCTCGGCTGACTCTGTCAAGCCGGCCAAGAAGAACGATTTCCTGGCCAACGCGATCCAGAACCTGACCGACAAGTTCAACCAGGCCAAGACCGACGACACCAAGACGGTCAAGGACACGGAGACGGACAAGGGCTCGGACAAGGGCACGGTCGCAGAGACCCCCGCCCCCGAGGTCACCCCCGTCGTCGACAAGACCGATGACGGCAAGTCGTCCGACGACACCGCCAAGCCCGCCAAGAAGTGGTCGTTCGGCAAGGACCGCAAGGCCGCCGATACGACGAAGGCGGACACGAGTGCCGACACGACGAAAGCGGACGCGGGAAGCGCGAAATCATCGGACGACTCGGCGCCTGCCAAGAAGGCTCCGAAGTTCAGCAAGCGTGACGCCGGTGGCGACGGTTCGTCCTCGAAGGCCAGCGCGAGCAAGTCCGACGGTGGTGACAGCAAGTAGGACCGCGACTGCGGTCACGCCTGCGAGAACCCCTGTGAAAGCCCGTAGTATCGCCACGTGAGTACCGAGCAATTCGACGCTGTCATCGTCGGCGCGGGATTCGGCGGAATGGGCGCCGCGATCCAGCTCAACAGGCTTGGGTACCGCCGGATCGTCCTCCTCGACAGGGAGGACGATCTCGGCGGTACCTGGCATGTCAACAGGTATCCGGGCCTGACGGTCGACGTCCCCTCCACCACGTACTCGTACTGGTTCGAACCGAACCCGTACTGGTCGCGGCTCTACGCCCCTGGCGCCGAGCTCAAGACCTACGCCGATCACGTGGCCGACAAGTACGACCTGCGGCGCTACATGCGCTTCAACACCACGGTGGACGGTGCACGCTGGGACGAGGAGTCGCAGACCTGGCAGGTGTCGCTGCAGGGTGGCGAGACGCTGCGGGCTCAGTTCCTGATCCTGGCTACCGGCTACCTGAGCCAGCCGAAGAAGCCCGACATCCCGGGTATCGAGGATTTCGCCGGCACGGTTCTGCATGCCCAGGAGTGGAACGATGACTACTCGCTGCGCGGCACGAAGGCGGCGATCATCGGCACCGGGTCCACCGGGGTCCAGCTGATCCCCAAGCTCGCCGAGGACGTCGCCGAGCTGACCGTCTACCAGCGCACCCCGATCTGGGTCATGCCGAAGTTCGACCTCACCTTCGGTCCGGCCGCGCAAAAGCTGTTCGCCAGATTCCCTGTGGCGCAACGTCTTCTGCGGATGTCCAGCGATCTTTTCATGGACGTCATGGTGACCATCGCGATGTGGAAGTTCCGGCAGTTCCGGCCGGTCAACACTGCTGCGGCCGCCATCGGCGCCCTGCACCGCTTCCTGTCGATCAGGGATCGCGAGCTGCGGCAAAAGCTCACCCCGAACTACGACTTCGGCTGCAAACGCCCGACGCTGTCCAACGTCTACTACCGCGCGCTCAACAAGGCGCACGTCCACCTGGAGACGACGGGCATCGAGCGGATCGAACCCGACGGCATCGTCACCAGCGACGGCGTCAAGCGCACCGTGGACACCCTGGTCCTCGCCACAGGCTTCGACGTGTGGGAATCCAATCTGCCCGCGATCCCGGTGATCGGCCGGGAGGGCCGCGACCTCGGAAAGTGGTGGCGGGAGAACGGGTTCCAAGCCTATGAGGGCATGACCGTGCCGCTGTTCCCGAACATGATCAACCAGGCCAGCCCGTACGCCTGGGTGGGCATGTCCTGGTTCGACACCGTCGAGTACCAGATGCGGCACATGAAGCGACTCTTCGGCGAGCTGCAGCGCAGCGGCGGCCGGGCGTTCGAGGTCACCGAGGAGGCCAACGATCGGTTCCTTGACCGCATGCTGACCCTGCTCGACGATTCGGTGTTCCGACTCGGCGACTGCACCAATTCGCGCTCATACTGGTTCAACAAATCAGGCGAGGCGCCGCTGTTCCGGCCCACATCCATCCGACAGGCCGTCAAAGAGCAGGAACATTTTCCGCTCAGCGATTACCAGATAGCCTGACGCTCCCCAGACAGCGTCTCCTGAAAGCGACGTCTCCGAACAAAGCGACGTCTTCTAGAAGCGACGAGGTGACACCATGACAGCGGCCACCACAGATCCGGTGAAGCTGCCACCCGGCCCGCCCGTGCCCAGCCTGGTTCAGGGCGCGGCGGTGCTCGCGGCCCGCTACGGATCGATCGCGGCCCTGGGCCGCCGGTACGGCTCCACGTTCACCCTGCGGGTGCCGGTGTTCGGCACCACGGTGGTGATCAGTGATCCCGCGCTGGTCAAGGAACTGTTCAGCAGCAGTCGGGAGCTGATCGGCCGGCCGCAGAACAACCTGGGCGGCGACGTGCTCGGCCCCGGCTCGATCTTCAACCTCGAGGGCGACGAGCTGCTGGCCCGGCGCAAGCTGCTGCTGCCGCCGTTCAATGGCAAGAACATGCGCGCCTACGAGACCGTGACCGAACAGGAGGTGCTGCGTGAGATCGGCACCTGGGCCGAGGGTGTCGAGTTCCCGACCGTCGACCCGATGATGCGGATCACGCTGAACACGATCCTGCGTACCGTGTTCGGCGCCGAGGGGGCCGAGCTCGACGAGATGCGCGAGCTGATGCCCAAGGCCGTCGAGTTCGGGTCGAAGATCGCGCTGATGCCGTCGATCGTGCGCAAGGACATGGGGCCCTGGAGCCCGGGTGGGAAGTTCGCCGGCTACCGGCGCCGGATGGACGAATTGCTGAAATCCGTGATGCGCCAAGCTCGGTCGGATCCGGATTTCGCCGATCGCGGCGATGTCCTGTCGCTGCTGCTGCAGGCCCGCTACGACAACGGCTCACCGCTTCCGGACAGCTACATCGTCGACGAACTGCTCACCATGTTGGTGGCCGGTCACGAGACCACCTCGACGCAGCTGGCGTGGACCATCGAGCGCATTCGTCGCCATCCGGATCTGCTGGTTCGGCTGACCGACGAGGTCGATGCCGGCGGCAACGAATTGCTGCTGGCCACCATCGCCGAGTCACAGCGCACCCGTCCGGTGCTGACCGCCGCGCTGCGTCGGGCGCGTACCCGTATTCAGCTGGGGGAGTGGGTCATTCCCGAGGGAGCCACGATCCTGGCGAGCACTCAGCTCGCGATGGCCGCCGAGAACAGCTTCGAGCATGCCGAGCGCTTCGACCCGGATCGCTTCGTCGGCAAGCCGCCCAATCCATTCGCGTGGATTCCTTTCGGCGGCGGCATGATGCGCTGCATCGGCGCCTCTTTCGCGACGATGGAGATGGAGGTCACGCTGCGCACCATCCTGCGTGAGTTCCGCATCGAGCCCACCAGCGCGGCTGATGAGAAGCCCCACAGCCGGGGCGTCACCGTCACGCCGGCCCAGGGCGGCCGCATCGTCGTGCACCGCCGCACCCCGGGCGCACCGCGCGCCGCCGATTCGGTCTCGGCGGGCAACGGGGACACCCGCTAGAACCGGTAGGACAGCACCCGCGCTTTGCGCGCGATCGCCGGGATGCGATGGGAGAGCTTCGCCGCCAGGCGCAGCCCCCGGGGGAACATTGCGGCTTCGGGCCGCTGCATGACGCTCTGCTCGTCGTGCAGCGTCAGCGCGGGGTCCCACGACTCCGGTCGGCGGGCGTCGGCGAATCCCGAGAAGTTCCACTGGTTGTGCGGCGAGTTCGTCTTACGTGAGGTGGCCAGTCGCCCCAGCAACCGGTTGGCCCTGCTCACCGGGCCGTAGTCGTTGAACGCGAGCACGCCGGTCGCGAAATGTGTTGTCACATCGGTCACCAACGCTCTCACCCTCGATTCGTCGAGGAAGGCGATCAAGCCGTCGGCGAACACCATCGCGGGCCGGTCGGCCGGGATCTGCTCGGCCCAGCCCGGCGCGGTCAGATCAGCGGGTACCGGATGGTCGGCCGGGTGGCTCGGCAGCACGGCGGCACGCACCGCCAGCACCGCGGGACGGTCGACGCTGTACCAGTCGACGCCGGCCCCCGGACCCACCCGGTGGACGGCAGAGGACAGACCTGCGCCCAGGTCGACGACGACGGCGTCGCGGTGCTCGGACAGGAAGGAGCGGATGACGTCGTCGAGCATTTTGGCGCGCAGGGCCACCAGCGGCACCACGCTGGGTGTGGCGGCAAGGCTGGCGAAGTCGTAGTCGATGGCGTCGACGGTCTCGGCTGCCCACCGATCCGCGAGGATCGACTGGGCTGCGCGCTGGTCCAGGGCACGGCAGTATTCGGTCAGCAGAGCGGTCTGTTCGAGCGGTGCGAGATGGCTGACGTCCATGACGTAGAGCCAAGCACAGCTCGATTCGTCACTCCTGTGCGGATGCGCCGTCCGTGCTCGCCGCGGCGTGGGATGCCGCGCGGGTCTGCCGGTCGAAGAGCCGCGCGAACGGCCGCTTGCGCGTCTCTGTCCGGTCGACGGCCGTCTTCTGCTTCGTGGTCCTCGAGGTGGTCTTCTCGGTCTTCTCGGTGGTCCTCTCGGTCTCGGCTGCCGTCGCCTCCGCCACACTCGTGTCGGGTGTCGTCTCGGTCGCCTCGTCCTCCGACACCTCGGGGGCGGTGACGACCTCGGCGGCGACAGGCGCCTCATCCTCAGCGGCCACGGACGCAGCCCGCGCGGTGCGTGCGGTGGCCAGCGCAGTCTTCAGCGGCGTGGCGGTGAGAGTCTGCGTCGCGGCCTCGGGCTCCGGCTCCGTCGGCGGCACGATCGGGGGCAGCAGGTCCGGCGGCCAGCCGGGGGAGTCCGGCAGGTAGGACCGGTCGTATCCCTTTTCGATGATCGCCTTCAGTGGAAAGTTGAGCTCGTCGGCGAGCTTGTCGAGGCCCATCTTGCGCAGGGGATCCAAGAGCGGGATGTTCTCCGTCGGCACGAAGACATAGATGGTGTTGCCTTCTTTCCAGACGTAATTACGCGGGTCATAGATGTCGACGTCCTCGTAATGGGTGTGGATGCCGGTCAACCCGGCGTTGGCGTTGAGGAACGCGAGCAGATTCAACGGATTGTCCGGCCAGTCGGACGCCCGATCGTATTGCCGTGACACGTCGATGATTCCGTAGTCGGTGACGGGCGTGATCGAGCCGAGGCGCCGATGCGTGCCGCCGTACTTGTTCTCCGGGTTTCCGATCAGCACGAAGCTCACCTGTTGCGGGGTCGGCGCCCCCTCTGTTCCGGCGTGATCGTCGAGCCATTGCGAGACCACCCGGGCGCCCTGGCTGTAGCCGAACACCACCAACGGCTGGGTCAGGTCGGCTGCGGCCAATGCGGCGTTCAGGTCGGCCGATCCGGTGTACCGGTCGAGGTAGGGATATTCCACCCGGGTGCACGACCGAGCTCCGGTGCACATGATGCCGCCGTGGTCGTCGCTGTTGTGCCCCGGATACAGCGCGAGCGTCGTCATCGTGAAGGGGTCGGGCACGTCGGCCGCCGCCGCGGGCGCCGCGGAGAGGCTGGAGGTTCCAACCGGCAGGACCGCTGCCGCTGCTGCCACCGCAACCCACCGGCTGGCCCGGCGTTTAGCTGACCTGCTCATGAACCGCACCCGCTTCCCCGGCGCTGCAATTTGCTGCGTAGCGCTCACCATACTCGTAGAAGAGACGGCAATAGGGATGTTCAGCTGTGAGTTTTGTGAATAGCGCGAGACGTCAAAAATGACTCAATAAAGATTGCGCAATGCCGGTGGTTTGACACTGCGCCCAAGTGGGTAGCGGCTTTGCTCTACCGTCAGAGTTTGCCGGCGACGAAGTCGGCCGCCTGGGCGACCATGCCGTTGTCGACGTAGGCGAAGTGCGCCGGCAGGCTCAGCCCCTTGGAGCAGAACAGATCGTCGAGGGCGCACATGTCGATGCTGCGCGGGCCGTAGGTGCTGCTCATCGCGGGCAGCGGACCGCCGCCTTTGACGTCGCGCAGCGGATTGCCGAACACCGCAATGGCGGCGATGTGGTCTGAGAGATGCGCGGGCAGGGGGGTTGGCGTGTAGTGGCCCAGCGGCTGTGGGTCCACGGTGATCAGATCGATGACGCCGGCGCCCTGGGACATGCCGCCGAGCACCAGCCGGGTGGCCGGGCAGTTGTCGGCCATCCACTGCACCCGGCCGGCGGCATCGGCAGCGCCGGCGGGAGCGGACTTGTCGAAGTCGAAGCCCGCCGGATAGTTGACGGCGTAAGCGTTCACGGATCGACCGCCGACCTTGGATCGCAGCGCGTCGACGAAGGCATCTCCGACGAACCCGAGGCCGGGGTCTGCCCCGGTGCCCCGAGCGAAGATCACCTCGATGTCGGGGCAGGGTTGCGCCTGCGCCGCGGGCGCGCCGGCAATACCGGCCAGCAGCGCCGCCGGCGCCAGAATCACTGATCCGAGAACGCTCTTCGCCCGCCGCACATTCATATAGCCATGCTAGCCAACAGGTTCACAGGAACCGGGGAAACCGATCCTGACCTGCGGCGTCAGGCGAAGGCGTAGTGGCTGAGCGGGAAACTCTCGTTCTCGCGGTTGGTTTCGTTCGTCGACGCGGGCCGCACGAGGGTCTCCCCGCTGGGGCTGAAGTAGTACGACCGGGACCGCGCGCAATCGCCCTGGCGGAACACGGTCTTGCCCAACTTCGCCGACATCCGTTCCCGGAACTCCGTATTCGCTTGCTCGGTTACCTCGAAGACGCGTGCACCGCGCCGCTGCAGTTCACCGAAGAGCCGGTCCATGTGCCGCATCTGGTACTCCATCGTGTTGAAGTACGACAGACCGCTGGATGCATAGGGCCCGGCCAGCATGAAGAGGTTGGGGAACGCGGGCACCGTGACGCCCTGATACGACTGGAACCCGTTGTCGCGCCACCACTTACCGAGATTGCGGGCGTCGCGGCCGATCAGTTCGATGGCCGGGATATTGGCTTCCCAGATGTCGAAGCCGGTGCACAGGACCAGCGTGTCGATCGGCGTCTTGGTGCCGTCGCAGGCGACGATGCCGTCGGAGACGACCCGTTCGATGCCGGCGGTCTGCAGGTGTACGTGCGGTTTGGCCAGCGTCTTGTAGTACGAGTTCGAATAGGTGGGCCGCTTGCATCCGAAGTCGTAGTCGGGGGTCAACTTCTTTCGAAGGCTCTTGTCGCGAATGGACATGAACCGATGCCATTGCGACAGATACGACGCGAAGACGTTGAGCTGCCGGAAGTACTTGTAGTTGATGACCGACAGGATCATCATCACCTCGAGATTGGCGTCCGTGGTGAAGCGGAACAGGCGCTGCAGCAACGGAACACGGGCAAACAGTCGACGAACGACCGGCGGGATCGCGAAATCCATCTTCGGCACGACGTGGATCGGGGTGCGCTGATAGACCGTCAGGTCGGCCGCGGTCTTGGACAGCTCGGGGATCAGCTGCACCGCCGTGGCGCCGGTTCCGATCAGACCGATGCGCTCGCCCGCCGGGTTGTAGTCGTCATCCCAGTCCATGCTGTGGAGGATCCGCCCGGCGAAGTCGTCGATGCCGGGGATGTCGGGATTGCGCGGCTGCGACAGGTAGCCGGTCGCGGTGACGAGAAAGCGTGAGGTCAGCGTCTCACCGTCGGACAGGGTGACCTGCCAGAGCTCGTTCTCCTCGTCCCATCGCGCACCGTCGACCGGTGCATTGAAGCGCATGTGCCGGCGCACGTCGTACTTGTCGGCGACGTGGTCGGCGTACTCCTTGAGCTCCGAACCCGGAGCGTAGAGCCGGGACCACCGGGGATTGGGCTCGAACCAGTAGGAATAGGTCGGCGACGGGATGTCGACGGCCAATCCGGGGTAGTGGTTGACGTGCCACGTCCCACCCAGGTCGTTTTCACGATCCACGATCAAGAGGTTGTCGTAACCCATCTTCTTGAGCTGGATCGCGGCACCCATTCCGCCGAAACCGGCGCCCACGACGATCGCGTCGTACTGCGGGGAATCCATGGACATCAACGCTACCTCACAGCAAATGGGTCTTCGGCGACTGCAGTTTAGGCCGCCCAGCCACCGGTTCGCTCGTCGTCGCAGCCGCCCCGGACACCACGAAGCCCCGACCGTGAGGCCGGGGCTTCGGGCGGGTGTCTGAAAGCTTCAGGCAACCTCGAGTTCCGGGGAGGGCTTACTCCGAGGAGCCGGAGGAGTCAGACGACCCAGATCCATCGGACGACGAGTCGCCCGCGGCGGCCTGCTGGCGGGCCGCCTTCCGTGCTTCGCGCTTGGCAGCCGCCTCCGCCTTGGCGGTGGCCCTGGCCTCGGCGCGAGCCGCCTTGGCCTCGGCCCGCTGGGCCTTGGCCTCTGCCCGAGCCTCGGCCCGTGCATCGCGACGATCCTGTGCCGTCACCTTCGGCTCCGGCTGGGCCTGTCCGGCTGAGGCTTCCTCACCCTTCGTGCTGCCGGCATCGGAGGAGGTCTCTGCAACAGCCGTGACCTCGGGTGCGGTGAGCGCGGCGACCTTGACCGTCGGGGTGACCGGATCGTTACGGCTGTAACCCTTGTCGATCTTTGCCTTGAGCTCGGCCTCCTTGGGCTTGAGCCACGGCATCAGCTGCACCAGCGGCAGCGTCGTGGTGGGCACCAGGTAGTGCTCGGTGACGCCGCCCTTGGCGTTGACGGTCTCCGTGTAGTACTTGGTTCCCTTGAGCGCTTCCAGCTCCGCCATCGAGGTCGTGTACATGACGGGGACGTGCACGACGATCGAGCCGGCCATCGCGTTGGCCATCGCCAGGAAATTCCACGGGCGATCGGGCATGTCGGCCATGCCGTCGTACTCACCGGTGATCACGAGGACGTTGAACGGTGTGACGGGGGGAGGCTGGTAGGTGTAGTCGTACTTGGAGCTGTACTTGGCGTCCTTGATCAGCTGCTGGCGGCTGGAATCCTCGACGACGATGAACGTCACCTTCGAGGGATCGGGCATCGTGCCCTCTTCCATCCACTGGCGCATCACCTCGTTGACCACGAGCGAGCCGGCCGACAGTCCGACGACGGTGACCTTGTCGCCGGGAGCCGACAGATTGCCGACGGCGGTGTCGATTGCAGCGTCCAGATTCGGGATGCCGATGCGAATGGACGCACCGAGTGTCATGTCGCCCTTGCCCGAGTAGGGCCCGGCCTCGGCCGGCCACGTCACCGACGTTCGAACATCGTTTTTGAACGCGCCCTCGAGCAGCGGCTTCATCAACGTGTCGTCCATCGACTTGATCTTGATCCCGCCGATGATCACCGCGGTGCTCACCGCACTGGCTCCGGTGGCGGTGGTCAGCGCTATCGCGATAGAGGCAAAAGCGGTGCCACAGGCAACACCGGCTTTGCGAATGGTGTTCTTCATGACATCTCCCCGAATTGAAACGATTCTCGACTCGCCGTGATCGGCGCGACATGAGCATATTGCGCGTCCGTAAACCACTTCGTAGCAAAAACGGCATATTTCCAACAAACGCAATTCAAGCAAAGTGCAGTTGTATTGCTGTTACCAACCATTTATCTGTTCTCTACCAAAGTAGAGAATTTATATCAGCGACGTCAGGAAAAGGCTCCGGTTCAGACCACAGAGTTAGCTTATTGCCTCTTTACTCGACTTTCTTGGGATTGACAGGAGAAACACTGACGGTGTCGGCAAAAATCACAATAGCGTAACTTGCGCAATCTCTGTTTTTGTAGAGAATGGCTTCGAGACGTAGCTGACACCTGAGTGGCTAAAAAAAATTTTTGGTCTGTACCATCACCTCCAGCACACCTTTGCGGGCAGTTGGCCGGCTGGTGAACATTGCCTCGCGGCCCGTCCGCGCGTTCGGCACCACGGATGCGAACGCGAATGGCAGAACTGACTTCGGAGTAAGAAACTCGGCCCGGAGAGCAAACCCATGTGACAGGTCCTGCCAGCCAGCAACCGTTCGCGAGCTTGCCGGGCGGTTTCGCGGCGGCCAGCGACTCCGACCGCGACGGTCTCGTCTGCCGCTCAAATCTGCTGTCCGACAGTGCTTTTGAGCAAGCCAGCGGCGTGGGAGCCGGGTACGGTCACGGGCTCCGCGCGGCGGCTACACCCGGCACGGTGACGACATCGGGATAGCCACGTTGGCGCAAAATGCAGCCAGCGGCCCGATTTCATTGGTGCTGAGTTTGCTGTGTAGCCACGCAAAAAGTCGTTGCATACGGTAACGTCCGCGGCGGTCGACGCGCCGGTACCTGTCAGCGCAGAAGCGCCGTCGTGGCCCTCAGGCAATGGCCACGAACCCCCGCGCTCCGGTCGCTCGACCACTCGGTTGTACCGCTCCACCCCCCAGCACTTGTCCCGTCATCTGGCGACCGCATGGCCGTCTTCTCTGGAAGGAACGTGGCGTGAAACGAACGACCAAGGCAGTGATGACCGCAGCGGCACTGCCGATCGCGGCAACGCTACCGCTGACGTTCGGCGGCGGGGCGATGCCCGCCGCGGCGGCAGCGGCGGCAGCCGAGTCGGTCGCGTCCTCGGTGATCCCGCCGGGACCCGCCACAGTCCTGCATCACGGACCCACGCCCTGGGACATGGCCGACAATCTCGGCGGTGCCCTCTGCGAGGCGCCGAAGGTGTGCAAAGAGGTCCGTTACGACTGGATTCAGCCCTACGGCCCGATCGAATTCGGCGTGAAGGAGAACGTCGCGCGCCTGGACTGGGCGATCGACCACGTCGGAACCGACCCCAAGATCGTGTACGCCTTCAGCGGGGGAGCGCGCATCGCGTCGGTGTGGTTGCAGGATCACGCCAAGGACAAGGACGCGCCCGCGCCAGAGGATCTGTCGTTCGTGTTGCTCGGCAACGGCGGACGTAAGTACGGCGGGGTCAACGGCTGGTTCTGGGGTGATTTGTTGCGGACCCCGACCGACACGCAGTACGACGTCATCGACGTCGCCGGGGAATACGACCCGATCGCCGACTTCCCGACGAACCCGTTCAACCTGCTCGCAGTGGCCAACGGAGTCGCCGCGTTCGTCTACGTGCACCTGCGCTACGACCAGGTCGATCTCGACGATCCCGACAACATCGTCTGGAAAGAGGGCAAGACGACCTACGTCTACGTGCCGACCGAGCATCTGCCGCTACTCCAGGGCTTCTACGACATGGGGCTCGGCTCACTGGTGGCGGACATCGAGCCGAAGCTACGGGCGATCGTCGACAAGGCCTACGACCGGACCTGGCTGGAGGGCAAGCCCACGCTGGGCGAAGTGGCGGCGGGTGCGACGGAAAAGGCCTCCCCGTCCGTCGCGACCGCCGACGCTCGCCCGCTGGTCCGCGCCGTCGACGCCGAGAAGACAGACACCGGTACGACAGACACCGAAACAGCCGACACCGGCAAGACAGACACCGGCAAGACAGCCACCGAGAAGCCGGCGACAGGCGAGGACGGGGCCGCGCAGCCCGAGACGGCGCCGGAGGTGACCCCCAACGACGAGGCGGGGGAGACCACCACCCCGGACACGTCACCGGATTCGCCGACCCAGGCGTCTGACGCGGGTGGGGACACCGACAGTGCCGCCGCGCCGCGGGCCAAGCACCGCATGCCGCTGCGCGGCATCCTCAAGGCCGCCGCGGCCGAGAAGGCGGACAAGGCTGCCACGGCGGGCGCGTCTGACAAGGGCGAGACCGCCAAGGCGGGCGCGGCATCCTCGGCGTCCACCGGGGGCGGCACCGACTCGACGGACTGACGCGGGGCCGTGGCCGTTATCCTTCGGGCGTGGCATCACACGGCACGGCGCTGACGGGCAAGGTCGCTTTCATCACCGGCGGCGCTTCAGGAATCGGAGCCGCCCTGTCGGAAGCGCTTGCCGCCGCGGGTGCCGACGTGTGGATCGCGGACCGGCAGGTCGAGACCGCCGAAAACGTGGCCCAGCGTCTGCGCAGCACGGGCGCGAACGCACACGCGGTGGCGCTCGACATCCGCGATGCCGCCGCGTTCGAGGCCGCCATCGCCGAGACCGTACGCACCAGTGGACGCATCGACTTCTTGTTCAACAACGCCGGCATCGGAATCGGCGGCGAAGTCGACGCACTCACGCTCGAGGACTGGACCGACATCATCGATGTCAATCTGCGCGGAGTCGTCCACGGCGTGCAGGCCGCCTACCCGACGATGATCGCGCAGGGCAGCGGACACATCGTCAACACGGCTTCGATGGCGGGCCTCATCACCACGTCCGCCCAGGCGGGCTACGCGGCCACCAAGCACGCCGTCGTCGCACTGTCGAAGACGTTGCGGGTCGAAGCGGCCGCGCATGGCGTGCAGGTGTCGGTGCTGTGCCCCGGTGTGGTGCGCACGCCGATCCTGTCCGGCGGAGAATACGGCCGCAATCGCACGCTGAGCCGGGAGAGCCTGATCAAGCTCGGTGAGGCGCTCCGGCCCATCGAACCCGACCAGTTCGCCTCTGCGGCGTTGCGCGGTGTGCTGCGCAACCAGGCCATCATCGTCGTACCGCGGTGGTGGAAAGCGCTGTGGTACTTGGAGCGTCTGTCGCCGACGCTGTCGATGAAGACGGCCGCAGTCGCCCTCAAGCGCACGCGCGACGTGGCCTCAGCCCCGCTGCAGTAACTGCTGCGCCTGGCGCGGCCGCAACGCGGCCAGTCGGATGTCGCCTCGGTAGTGGTCTCGCACGCGGCGGTCCATGACCCACCGCCACAGCGGCGGGCACAGGGCCAGCACCACCATGGCCGCGTAACCCGCCGGCAGCTGCGGGGCCTCGTCGGCATGGCACAGCGCCTGATAGCGGCGATGCGGGTTGGCGTGGTGGTCGGAGTGCCGCTGCAGGTGGAAGAGGAACACGTTGGAGATCACCGAGTTGCTGTTCCAGCTGTGCGACGGGCGCACCGGTTCCCAGCAGCCGTCGCGGCGGCGCTGCCTGCGCAGGCCGTAATGCTCCAGATAGTTGATGGTCTCGAGCAGCAAGACGCCCAGCAGCGCCTGACCGATCAGCCATGGCACCACCTGGACCCCGAAACCGGCGATCAGCGCGCCGAACAGCACGACGGTCATCACCCATGCGTTGAGCACGTCGTTGTGCAGCGTCCAGACCCGGCGCCCGTGGCGGCGCAACCGCCGGCTCTCCAGCGACCAGGCCGATCGCAGGCTGCCCAGGATCGAGCGCCAGTAGAAGGCGTAGACGTTCTCGCCGAGGCGCGCGCTCGCCGGATCGTCTGGTGTTGCCACCCGCGCGTGGTGGCCCCGGTTGTGTTCGACGAAGAAGTGGCCGTAGCCGGTCTGCGCAAGCGCGACCTTGCTGAGCCAGCGTTCCGAGCGGGCGCGCTGGTGGCCGAGTTCGTGGGCAGTGTTGATCGCGACACCGCCGATCCCGCCGACGGTGAGCATCAATCCCACCTTGTCCGGCGGCGTCATCGTCACGCCGCCACCACCGGTCCACAACCAGCACGCCAGCATCAGCGACAGGTATTGGGCGGGAAGGTAGAGGTAGGTGGCCCACCGGTAGTAGCGGTCCTGCTCCAGGTACGCCAGCACACTGTCCGGCGGGTTCTCCGAGTCCGGTCCGACCAGGTAGTCCATCGCGGGGATGATCACCAGCATCATCGCCGGACCCGACCACCAGAACAGTCCTGAGCCGGTCAGCAAAACGGCCGCCCACGAGGCGGGTACCAGAATCGGGATCACGATTCCGAGCAGCCAGACGTATCGCTTGCGGTCGCGCCAGTCGCGCGGTGCAGCGGTGGATCGGGTGTGGCCGGGCCGTTGGGTCGGCATCGTGCGCTTGCTCCCCCTCATCGCCGTACTGTTAGCTGATCTTCGCATCCCCACGCGTCGATCGGGTAACGCCGTCATATCATTGTTGCTCGTCAGTGGGCAATCTCGGGAGCGAAGCGAGTCGTGTCAGACTACTCACCGACCCCTTTCGAGCAGTTGCTCGCTACCGAACTTAGCTTGGGTGCCTGCCGTGCCGCTCCAGGCTCACCCGCGGCGCGGACGCTTCCCCGGAGATGTTGCGCAGCACGACGTCCGACAGCGTCGTCGTCGAGTCGATCACCTCGCACCCGGCCGTGGAGAACGTTGCTTCACGGTACACGCCGGGGTCCAGCAATGGGTTGGTCAGCGCTTGGGAGAAGGCGTCCACGGCCACCATTGCACTCATCAGCGGCGGCAGCGTGCTGCCGCGCCGGATGTCTTCGGCGAACAATCCGACGAACAGCTCGACACGGTCCATCCCGTCGGTGCCATCGGTGCCGTAGCACGCCGTCAACTGCTCGCGCATCCGCCGATCCGAGGTCAGATCGTCGATGGTTGTCAGCGCGGGGAAGCCACACAGTTCCCGGTAGGCGTTGTAGGGCTGCAGCCTGGTGTCGCGGCCGATCCTGATCGACTTCTCCTCGATGGCGAGCAGGCTCGGGTCGGTGTTGCCGAGGGCGATCGTGCTGCAGGGTTGCCGCGACGCCTCGTCGAACAGCGCGGACAGCCCGTGCTCGGTGACCGGGCGGGTGTCCCACCACATGTCGGCGAAGCGCCGCTGCTGCCCGCCGACGGTGACCTCGGTCGGCACGAGGGAGTGCCATCGATAGAGCAGATTGAACTCGACCGACATCCAGTTCTGCCGGTACCACCTCTCTTTCGCGCCGATCCCGGGCTTCACGAACAGCGGGAACTTGATCGGCGTGATGTGGTTGATGTAGTCCTCGATGACGATGTTCAGCAGCACCACGGTGAGCGTGTTGCGGGTGGTGTCGAACACCTGGTTGTCGGTCCAGTCCGGGTGTCGCTCGCTGATCAGGCCGGCGATGCGGTTGTGCTCGCGCAGGAACAGCGTGCTCATCATCACGAAGCCGTAGTGGATGTTGCCGCGGGGGATCCCGAGCGCGAAAAGCTTCGGCTTCAATTCATCCGGGACCCGGCCGCCACCTTCGGCTTTGACGTCTCGCCCCCGGAACTCGGTGTGCAGACCTTCGAATTCGGGCCTCACGGTGCCGTGGGGGTCGCACAGGTATGGCGGGAACTCCCTGCCGCGGATGTGTTGGCTCTTCAGCCGGCCGCCGGTGCCCTCGCGCAGCAGCCGGGTCACGTCGGACGTCTGGCCGTAGAGCTGGCTCAGGTCGATGTCGTGCGTGGAGGTGTTTCGCAAGTCGTCGCACGGGTCGGTGCGCAGGAATCCGTCGACGAACCATTGCGCGAAGATCGGGAAGAGCAGCGTCGACTTCGGCGACTCCGGGCACTGCGTGCCTGGACGGGCGAACAGCTGAGCCACCGTGGCCGGCGCGGGCAGGTCGGCCGGGCAGCTGGGCAGCGGCGGCAGATGACGCTGGCTGAATTCGCGGTCGTGCAGCGACTCCCAGGAAATCCACTCCTGCATGGTGCTCAACGCACCGGTTCGGGTGGGCATCGTGTAGATCAGCGAGTTGATGAGCCACCGGTTGACCAGCTCGGACACCCGCGGCCTCGCGCGCAGCGCGCGCCAGACCGGCGCGAAGTTCGTGGTGGCCAGGATCCGGACACCGTGCGAGACGCCGTTCTTACGCCAGAACCCCCTGGTCACGGACGTCAATATACGGCCCGACCGCGCGTGCGGGAGGTTCTCAGCCCATCATCGCCGCGATGGCCGACGCCAGTTCCGGACCCGACGAGCTGGACAGGTTCTGGTAGGTGCCGCCCGTCGTCGCAGAGACCGCCTCCCAGGTCGACCGGTCGGGGTCGTCGCCGAAATTGATCACGTTCACCGCGACGGGCGTGGCCTGATTGAACGCGCCGCTGATGTACTGCCGCAGCCCGTCGGCACCCAGCGACTGGTCGGTGTGCGGGCCGGCCGTGATCACGAGCACCGAATTCTTCTGCCCCTGGCGGTACTTCGCCGACGCATCGGTGTAGACCAGCCGCAGCGTGGTGAACGACACCGCACCGCCGTTCGACGGCGACTGCTCGTCGAGCGCGGCGGTCAACGCTGCCGAGCGGGACCGGCCGTCCACCTGGTCGGTCAGCGCACCCAGCGGCACTTCCGAGCGTCCGGACACCCCGTCGAACGTCCACAGCCCCACGCCGGAATCGGGGGGCAGGGCCTGCAGACGCGCCTTCAGCGCGTCCACGACATTGCTCAGCCGGGCCTTGCCGCCCTCGTCGGTGGGCATCGACTGGTCGAGCATCACCGTGACGGTCGGACTCTCGGCCGGGCTGGCCAGCGTGTCGGCGATGGTGGCGCGCAGCGCATTGTCGCCCAGGTCGACCGGCGTCCCGATCGGGACGAAGTCCACCACGTCACTGGCCGGTGGCTGCTGTCCGTCCACCCGGAACCCGGCCTTGGCGAACTCGGCGAGTTGATCGGGCTTGCGCATGAAGCGGGCGAACTCGCTGGCCGCCGATACCTGCTCCTGGGCCAGCCAGTCGCCGGAGAGCAACACGGTGGGGAAGTCGGCGACCGCGGTGGGCCCCGGCGGCAGCCAGGCCGCCAGCTTGGTCTTGGCGTCGGGTAGGCCGGCGGCCTTCTGGAACAGTCCCTGCTCGGTGGTCACCACGGCGTGCACCCGCGCGGTGGCCGCGTTGTCGGCGCCGACGAGCGCGTCGAGCGCTGTGCCGACGTTGGCGTCGTCGAGTTTGGGGGCCGCGGCCATCAGGGTGCTGACGGCGCCCAGCCCCGCGCTGGGCGGAGAGCCCGCGGGTGCCGATTCGGCGGCGATCGCCTCGGCGGCCAAATACGACGCGTCGCTGTCCTGGCCCAGGGGCAGGGCGAGCCGGAGTCCGCCCCAGCCCTGCAGCCCCAGCCCGTCCAGGCCGGCAGGATCGGTCTGCAGACGCGGCAGCGTGCCCCAGTTCTGGTCTTTGAGCGCGTCCACGAGTTGCGGCGAGGTGGCCAGCACGACCGGCGACGTGACGAGGGAGCGGCTGTCGCTGACGGTGCGCGGGCCGGTCTTGGCCTCCAACCGTGCTTCAGAGGCCGAGCTGGCGGGGATCCACAGGGCCGGGCGCTGCCCCAGGTCGCCTGGCCAGTCCCCGGACAGGCCGTTGAACACCTGGTCGGAGTCGCCGGCGGTGACGTTGACCTTCACGCATTTGTCGCCGACGGGCTCGGCGGTGTCGTTGTATCGCTGGGCAAGCGCGGTGACGGGCTCGGTGATCGCGGGATCGACGACGACCGCGACCGCGACCTCGCCCTCGACACAGCGGGCGGCCGCCGTGTCCGACCGGCTCGACAGTGCGTCGCCGAAGAAGCGCCACAGGATCACGGCGCCGACGATGACCACCACGCTGATCAGGGCGACGATGACGCCGACCGAGAGGCCGCGGCGACCCGGGGTGATGGCCCGGTGGCTACCGGTCCACTCACCGTTGTCCCAGCCGCCGCTGCGCTGTCCGTCGGGTCGCTGTCCGTCCGGCTGCGATGCCGCGTCGAAGCGTTCGGTCTGCGACTCGTCGGGCGCAGGTCCTCCGCGCCTGGTCGAATCGGAGTCGTCGGGATCGGGGAGGCTGTGACGTCCCATACCTGCCTTGTGGTTGACCTGGTCTGTCGCGGGAGATCAGTGCGCGCCGTCGGCGGCTTTGAACTCGCGCCGGCGGCGATGCAGGATCGGCTCGGTGTAGCCGTTGGGCTGCGCGCCGCCGTCGAGGATGAGTTCCTGGGCGGCCTGGAACGCGATGCTGCCCTCCGGGTCGGGTGCCATGGGCCGGAAGTCGGGGTCTTCGGCGTTCTGCTCGTCGACCACGGCTGCCATCCGGCGCAGGCTGGACTTGACGTCGTCGGCGGTGATCACGCCGTGTCGCAGCCAGTTCGCCAGCAGCTGGCTGGAGATGCGCAGCGTGGCCCGGTCCTCCATCAGCGCGACGTCGTGGATGTCGGGCACCTTGGAGCAGCCGACGCCCGCGTCGATCCAGCGCACCACGTAGCCGAGGATGGACTGACAGTTGTTGTCCACTTCCTCGCGGATCTCGTCGGACGCCCACGCCAGCTCCTTGGCCAGCGGCACCGTGAGCAGGTCGTCGATGCTGGAGCGGCGCGTGCCCTCCAGTTCTTTCTGCACCGCGAACACGTCGACGGCGTGGTAGTGCATCGCGTGCAGGGTCGCCGCGGTCGGCGACGGCACCCAGGCCGTGGTCGCGCCTGCCTTCGGCTGGCCGATCTTCTGCTCGACCATGTCGGCCATCAGATCGGTCATCGCCCACATGCCCTTGCCGATCTGCGCCCGACCGGAGAGCCCGGTCTCCAGCCCGATGTCGACGTTCTGGTTCTCGTAGGCCTGGATCCACGCGGTCGACTTCATCGCGCCCTTGCGGATCATCGGGCCCGCTTCCATCGACGTGTGGATCTCGTCGCCGGTGCGGTCCAGGAAGCCGGTGTTGATGAACACCACCCGGTCGGCGGCGGCCTTGATGCAGGCCTTGAGGTTCAGCGTGGTGCGCCGCTCCTCGTCCATGATGCCGACCTTGATGGTGTTCTGCGGCAGGCCGAGCACGTCCTCGACCCGGCTGAACAGCTCGCAGGTGAAGGCGACCTCGTCGGGTCCGTGCATCTTGGGTTTCACGATGTAGATCGAGCCGGTGCGGCTGTTGAGCAGCGGGCCGTTACCGTCGTCGTCGCGGAGGCCGTGGATCCCGATCAGGCTGGTGAACAGCGCATCCTGGATGCCCTCGGGCACCTCCGCGCCGTCGGCATCGGTGATCGCGTCATTGGTCATCAGGTGACCGACGTTGCGCACGAACAGCAGGCTGCGGCCGGGCAGCGAGATCTCTTCGCCGTCCGGCCCGGTGAAGGTGCGGTCCTCGTTGAGCACGCGGGTGAACGTCTTGCCGCCCTTGTTGACCTCTTCGGAGAGGTCACCGCGGTTGAGGCCGAGCCAGTTGCGGTAGCCCAGCACCTTGTCGTCGGCGTCGACGGCGGCCACCGAGTCCTCGAAGTCCATGATCGTGGTGATCGCCGACTCCAGCACGACGTCCTTGATGCCGGCCTTGTCGGTGGACCCGATGGGGGAGTCGGCGTCGATGAGGATCTCGATGTGCAGGCCGTTGTTCACCAGCAGCACCGCGGTGGGGGCATCGTGCTCGCCGAGGTAGCCGACGAACTGCGCGGGGTCCTCGAGGGCATCCTCGGCGTCGTCCAGCGTGACGGTGACGGCGCCGTCGGTGACGGCCAGTCCGGTGATGTCGGCCCAGGAGCCCTGCGCCAGCGGCGCAGCGCCGTCGAGGAACTTCCGTGCGTAGGCGATCACCTTGTCGCCGCGCACCTTGTTGTACGACGTGCCAGGCTCGGCCCCGTCCTCGCTGGAGATCACATCGGTGCCGTAGAGCGCGTCGTACAGCGAGCCCCACCGGGCATTGGCGGCGTTGAGCGCGAATCGCGCGTTCAGCACCGGCACCACCAGCTGCGGGCCGGCGGTGCTGGTGATCTCGTCGTCGACGCCTGCGGTGCGGATCGTGAAGTCGGCCGGCTCGGGCTCGAGGTAGCCGATGTCGGTGAGGAACTGCTTGTATTCCTCTGCTTCGAACCCGCCGATGATGCGGGCCCGGTGCCACCGGTCGATCTGGGCCTGCAGTTCGTCGCGGCGGGCGAGCAGTTCCTGGTTCTTGGGGGTGAGGTCGGCGACCACCTTGTCCACGCCGGACCAGAACGTGTCGGGATCGATACCGGTACCCGCGAGCGCCTCGTTGGTGATGAAGTCGTACAGCACCGGGGCAACGCGCAGGTTACCCACCGTCACGCGTTCGGTCATGATTCCTCCCTCGGCGGCATACGCACGCTGTGAGCGCCCGCTGCCTGTCGTGAAATCCGTCGATCCAGCTTACCCGCCGGTAATCGCCCGACCCGTCCCGGTGAGGGCGGCCGCTTCGGCAAGCGCGACGCAGGCCTCGATGAGCCGTGCCCGCAGCGGGGCGGCACGGAGGCTGATCGTCTCCTGCTCCGCGACGTATTGCGCTCGGCCCGCTGGTGTTTCGACCGTGATCGGCGCGAAGCCGAAGTCGCGCAGATCATACGGGCTGGCCCGCATGTCGAGCACCCGCGCATCGACGGCGAGAGCGAAACAATCCAGCAGCAGCGAGGATTCGATCAGAGGGCCCAACTTGGCCGCCCACTTGTAGAGGTCCATGCCGGCGTGCACGCAGCCCGGCTGTTCCTCCTCGATCTGCGTGGCGCGGGCCAGTGGACGGGCGTTGCGCGGCGCAGCCGCCGGGGTGAAGAAGCGGTAGGCGTCGAAATGGCTGCAGCGCAACGGCATCGACTCCACCACCGCATCCGTGCCTGCCGCCCCCAGGCGCAGCGGAACCGCGCCGTGGCGCACGTCGGGGGTTCGGTACACCATCGCCCACTCGTGCATGCCGAAACAGCCGAACCTCGGGGGCCTCGACGCCGTCGCAGTCAGCAGATCCGCGATGAACCTCACCGTGTCCGCTCGCGTCATCAGATGGTCGTGCCCGACGGCCACCCCGGCGCCGTCGCGCTGATAGCCGGCCCGGGTCAGGTAGGTCTCGGCGCCCGCTCCGGTCAGCACGACACCGTAGCCGGGATGCCACACGCGCAGATGCCGTGGCCGCAGCCGGTAGTAGGTGAACAGGAAGTCGAACACCGGATGGGGCACGCCGGTCTGCCGACGCTCGACGTGCGGGGCGAGCAGGGCGTCGGCGCGGTCGCGATGCGCGGCGGCAACATCGCGCCAGTCACCGTCCTGCCACATCGTCGGCGCTGCCATCGACATCACACCCGGTGGGTGCCGTCCCGGACCGTCCCGACCAGGTCCTCGACGAGATCCTCCAGAGCCACCATCGCGGTGATCGTGCCGTCGCCGGCGGTGACCAGCGCGAGGTGGCTGTTGGTGCGGCGCAGCCGGGTGAGCGCGTCGGGCAGCGGCATCGAGGCCGGTACCCGGGGCAGCGGTCGCACCATCGACGATTCCAGGACCACCGAATCGTCGTTCGGACCGTCGAGCAGCGGGAGCACGTCCTTGATGTGCAGGTAGCCGGCGTACGCGCCGGAGGGGTCGGCGACGGGGAAGCGCGAGTACCCGGTCTCCTTGAGTGCCTGTTCCAGCGCGCCGATCGTCGGCCCCGCCCCGGAGCGCGCGGCGGGAACCGCGCGGATCTGGTGCAGCGGCAGTGCGACGTCGTCGACGACCCGGTTCCGGATCTGCAGGGCACGGGTCAGCCGGGTGTGCTCCTCGGGGTCGAGCAGGCCCTCCGACAGTGATTCGGCGATCATCTCCGACAGCTCGACCGTCGACACCGTGACGTCGAGTTCGTCCTTGGGTTCGACGCCGAACGTCCGCAGGGTGGCGTTGGCGCACCAGTTGTAGAACGCGATGAACGGCCGCGCGGCGCGGATCCACACGAGGTAGATCGGGATCAGCAGCATCGCCGTGGACTCGGGGCCGGCGATCGCGATGTTCTTGGGCACCATCTCCCCGAGCAGCACGTGCAGCGTCACCACGATCGACAGCGCGACGAGGAACGAAACGGTGTGCAGCAGCGCGGTGGGGATACCCAACAGCTCGAACGGCTTCTCCAGCAGATGTGCCACGGCGGGTTCGGCGACGCGACCCAGCAGGATCGAACACACGGTGATGCCGAGCTGGGCGCCGGCGAGCATCAGCGACAGGTTCTCCCCGGCCCTGATCACGGTGACCGCACTGTTCTTGCCCTGCTCGGCGAGCGCCTCGAGCCGGTCGCGGCGCGCGGAGATCAGCGCGAACTCCGAGGCCACGAAGAAGGCGTTGGCGGCGAGCAGCACGAAGGTGAGCAGCACACCGAAGACGTCACCCATCGGATTCCTCGCCGCTCTCCGCCTCGTCGTCGGCACGGCCGAGCTTGGTCAGCTCCAGCTGGTCGATGCGTCGGCCGTCCATCTTCACGACGGTGGCCCGCCACCGGATCGGGTCGTCGATCGGCCCGTCGGGGTCGAACGCGATCAGTTCCACCGATTCCCCTTCGTCGGGGATGTGGCCGAGCTGTTCGAGGACCAGGCCGCCGATGGTTTCGTAATCGCCTTCGGGAGCCCGGAATTCGGTGTTCTCGGCGACCTCGTCGATGCGCAGCAACCCCGAGACCTGCCAGCCTTCGCCGGCGTGGACCACGTCGGGCGGCTCGTCGTCGTGCTCGTCGCGGACGTCGCCGACGATCTCCTCGATCAGATCTTCGACGGTCACCATGCCCGCGGTGCCGCCGTATTCGTCCACGACGAGGGCGGTGGCCAGTCCGTTGGCCCGGACCTCCGACATCACCGCATCACCGTCGAGGGTGGACGGCACCCGCGCGACCGACTGCACGATGTCCGACAGCTTCGTGGTCGACCGCTGGTCGCGCGGCACCGCGAACACCTGTTTGACGTGCACGACGCCGATGGTCTCGTCCAGGTCGCCGCGGATCACCGGGAACCGGGAGTGTCCGGTACGGACTGCGGCCTGGCTCAAGTCCACGACGGTGTCGTCGGCGTCGAGGGTGTCGATCTTCGACCGCGGTGTCATCAGTTCCTCGGCGGTGCGATCGCCGAACTGCAGGGACCGGTCGACCAGCACAGCGGTCACCGGATCGAGTGAGCCGCTTTCTGCGGATGTGCGCACCAGCGACACCAGCTCTTGTGGAGACCGCGCCGAGCGCAGTTCCTCGGCCGGCTCGATGCCCACCCTGCGCAGGATCCAGTTCGCGGTCCCGTTGGTCATCCGGATCAGCGGGGTGAACAGGAACGAGAACATCAGCTGGGGACCCGAGGCGAACCGGGCCGTCGGTGCGGGACGGGCGACGGCGAGGTTCTTGGGCACCAGCTCGCCGAACACCATGGACACCGACGTGGCGATCAGGATGGCCAGGATCAACGCCAGGGTGGTGGCGGCGCTCTTCGGCAGCGACAGCGCGGCAAGTCCGGGCTCGATGAGCCGGGCCACGACGGGTTCGGCGAGGAAGCCGGTGGCCAGGGTGGTGATCGAGATACCGACCTGCGCACCGGATAGCTGGGTCGACAGGGTGCGGTGGGCGCGCTGAACCATCTGGTCGCGACGGTTACCGGAGCGCGCGTTGGCCTCGACGGTGCTGCGCTCCAGTGCGGTCAGCGAGAATTCCGCCGCGACAAACACCGCGGTGCCCGCGGTGAGCACCACGATCGCCAGCAGGGAGAGCAGTGAGGTGGCGACGGTCATCGGCGGCCGCCTGGGGCGGCGGAACTCGGGGAGCCGGGCTCGTGGCCCGGCTGTCTAGGGGAAGGCTCGACGTCTGCCGGCTCCCGTTCGGGCCGCTCGGCGAGTATGGCCGGCTCGGATGGGCGTCCATCCAGTGCCTGCGGCACCTGATCCCTTTCGGCGCAGTGACGATGTGCTCGTCCATGCTAACCGACAGCTCATTGCCGCCGGCGCGCCCGCCGACCGGCACGGTCGGTCTGGTTAGGCTCGCCTTAGCAGGTGGTAGGTTCACAGCCAACGATCAGGAAAGGCGGACCCGCATGTCGCTCGCTCAGTCGGTCAGCAAGCCCTCCCGGTGGGTGGGTGCGATCGCCACCGTCGCCGCGCTGGTGTCGTTGACGGCCTGCGGGTCGTCGACCACCTCGTCCGACGACGCGGAGAAGGTGGTCGTCTACTCGGGCCGCAGCGAGGAATTGGTGGCGCCGCTGCTCGACCAGTTCACCGCCGACACCGGAATCGAGGTCGAGGCGCGCTACGCCGGGTCGGGCGAGATGGCTGCGCAGCTGATCACCGAGGGTGACAAGTCCCCGGCCGACGTGTTCCTCTCGCAGGACGCCGGCGCGCTGGGCGCGGTGTCGAAGGCCGGGCTGTTGGCCCCCGTCGACGCCGCGACGCTCGAGGCGGTCCCCGCGCAGTACGCCGCCGCCGACGGCACCTGGGTCGGCGTGTCGGGTCGCGCGCGGGTCGTGGTGTTCAATCCGACGCTGGTGCCCACGCCGCCCGACACCATCGACGGACTGCTCGCTCCGGAATGGAAGGGCAAGATCGGGTTCGCGCCGAGCAATGCGTCCTGGCAGGCGTTCGTGACCGGGCTCCGGGTGGTGCGCGGCGAGGAGGGCGCCGAGCAGTGGCTGCGCGCGTTCAAGGCCCAGGATCCCAAGCCGTACGAGAACAACGTCGCCGTGCGCGACGCGGTGGACGCCGGCCAGGTGCCCCTCGGCCTGGTCAATCACTACTACCTCTACGAGCTCATCGACGCCAAGGGCGCCGATGCGGTGACGGCGCAGAACAAGTTCATGGCCGCCGGCGACCCCGGCGGGCTGGTCAACGTGGCGGGCGTCGGGATACTGAAGGCCGCCCCGAATCCGCAAGGGGCGCAACGGTTTGCGTCGTACCTGGTCGGCGAGTCGGCGCAGAAGTACTTCGCCCAGGAGACCGAGGAGTATCCGCTGGCCGCCGGGGTGGCACCGTCGGCGCAGATGCCGCCGCTGAGCCAGCTGCAGCCGCCCGCGGTCGACCTGTCGCAGCTCGATGACATCGAGACCACGCAGGAGCTGCTGGTCAAGACCGGCCTGCTCACCAATTGACGGCTGGCTCGGTCCGGGCGGCCCGACCGCCGGCGCTGCTGCTTGCCGCGGCCGCTCTGGTGGCCGCGGCGACGCTGATCCCGCTGGTGTATCTGGGGGATCGCGCGCTGTCGCGGGGCTGGGCAGCGGTCGTGGACGAGGTCGTGCAGCCGCGCACGGCCGCACTGATCGGCCGGTCCGTGCTCCTGGTGGGCACGGTGACCGCGGCCTGCGTCCTGCTGGGCGTGACCCTGGCGGTCCTGCTCACCCGCACCGATCTGGCGGGCCGGCGGATCTGGAGTGTCGCGCTGACGCTGCCGCTGGCGATGCCGAGTTATCTGCTGGCCTACCTGTGGGTGTCGGCGGTGCCGTCGATCGCCGGGTTCTGGGGTGCGGTGCTGGTCCTGACCTTGGTGAGTTACCCCCTGGTGCTGCTGACGACGACGGCAGCGCTGGCCCGGGTCGATCCGGCGCAGGAGGAGGTGGCGCGGTCGCTGGGCCGGGGAGGCTGGGCGGTGCTGTTCGGCGTGACGCTGCGCCAGGCGCGGGCATCGATCGCCGCGGGTGCGCTGCTGGTGGCGCTGTACGTGCTCAGCGACTTCGGCGCGGTGGCCGCGATGCGCTACGAGGCCTTCACCTGGGTGATCTACGGCGCCTACCGCTCGGGGTTCAATCCGGCGCGCGCGGCGGTGTTGTCGCTGGTACTGCTGGTGTTCGCGGTGGCACTGGTGGTCGCCGAGCATGCAGTCCGGGGACGCGCAGCGGCGTCGCGCATCGGCTCGGGTGCCCCGCGGCCCGCGCCGGTCAGCCGGCTCGGCGGGTGGCAGGGCCCGGCGCTCGTCGTGCCGGTCGCGGTGCTGGCCGCTGCGGTCGCTGTGCCCGGCGCGGAACTCGCGGACTGGCTGATGACCGCCGGAACCCGCTGGGACGGCGGGCTGTGGAGCGCCGCGCTGGGGGCCACGCTGTGGCTGTCGGCGGCCGCCGCGGTGGTGTCGACGCTCGCGGCGTTGCCGCTCGGGGTGCTTGCCGCGCGGCATCGCGATCGCGCCACCCGGGCGTTGGAGGGGGCGAGCTATGTCGCGCACGGCCTGCCGGCGATCGTGATCGCGATCTCGATGGTGTCGCTCGGGGTGCTGCTGCTGCGCCCCATCTACCAGCGCGAACCGCTGTTGATCCTGGCGTACGCGGTGTTGTTCGTGCCCCTGGCCGTCGGTTCGGTGCGCGCGGCGGTCGAATCGTCGCCGATCCGTCTGGAGGAGGTGGCGCGGTCGCTGGGCCGCCCCCCGGTGCGCGCGTTCACCGCGGTGACGGCGCGGGTGGCGCTGCCCGGCATCGCGGCGGGCGCGGCGATGGTTCTCTTGACGTGCATGAAGGAATTGCCGGTGACGCTGCTGCTGCATCCGACCGGAACGGACACGCTGGCGACGCGGTTGTGGGGTTACAGCTCGGTCAGCGACTATGCCGCCGCCGCGCCGTACGCCGCCGCCCTGCTGGCCTTCGCCGCGGTGCCGACCGCGCTGCTGGGCGCGTGGAGCGTGCGCGGTGACTGATGGGGTGGCCGCGCACGGCATCGAGAAGTCGTTCGGCTCGCGGCGCGTGCTCGCCGGAGCCGATCTGGTGGTTCCCGAGGGCACCATGACCGCGGTGCTCGGGCCGTCGGGGTGCGGGAAGACGACACTGCTGCGCATCATCGCCGGGTTCACCGATCCCGATGCCGGCACGGTCCGCATCGCGGGTCAGCTGGTGGCCGGTGGGCCGTCACCGGTGCCGGTGCATCGCCGCCGCGTCGGGCTGATGCCGCAGGAGGGTGCGCTGTTCCCGCACCTCAGTGTCGGCGGCAACGTCGCGTTCGGAATGCCGCGCGGTGAGCGCGTCGAGCACTGGCTCGACGTCGTCGGACTCGAGGGGCTCGCCGATGCCCGGCCGCACGAGATTTCCGGCGGGCAGCAGCAGCGGGTGGCGCTGGCCCGCGCGCTGGCGGCCCGGCCGCGGGTGCTGCTGCTCGACGAGCCGTTCGCGGCGCTGGACACCGGGCTGCGCACCCGGGTGCGCGAAGACATCGCGACGATCCTGCGGGACACCGCGACGACGTCGATCCTGGTCACCCACGACCAGACCGAGGCTCTGTCCCTGGCGGATTCGGTCGCCCTGCTGATCGACGGGTCGGTGGCCCAGCACGGCAGCCCGGCCGAGCTGTACCAGCGTCCGGCCACGCTGGCGGCCGCCCGGTTCGTCGGCGCGACGATCGAGGTGGCCGGCACCGCGGACGCGGGGGTGGTGCGCACAGCTCTGGGTCCGCTGCCCGCGTCGCTGCCGGTTGCCGACGGCCCGGCGGTGGTGGTGCTCAGGCCGCACCAGCTACGTCTGCGCCCTGCGGGGGTGCCGGCGCAGGTGACGGCGTGCCGCTTCTACGGCCCGGACACCGCCGTCGACCTCGTGCTCGCCGACGGCACCGCGGTGCGGATGCGCACGCCGGGTCAGGTGGATGTCACGCCCGGCGACAGCGTCACGATCGAGGTCGACGGGCCGGTACTGGCCTACCCGTCACCATCCGGTCGGCAGGGGGTGGCCCTCGGCGAAGCCGGCGGCTGACTGCACCCCGAGCACCACCTTCTCGTGCAGCTCGGGCAGCGTGCGCGCCCCGACGTAGGTGCAGGTGCTGCGCACGCCGGAGGTGATGTGGTCGAGCAGGTCCTCCACGCCGCCGCGAGCCGGATCGAGGTTCATCCGCGAGGTGGAGATGCCCTCCTCGAACAGACCCTTGCGTGCCCGGTCGAAGGCGCTGTCGGCGGCGGTGCGGGCGGCGACGGCACGCTTGGAGGCCATGCCGTAGCTCTCCTTGTACGGCCTGTCGTCGCGGTCGTGGAGCAGATCGCCGGGGGATTCGTAGGTGCCGGCGAACCAGGAGCCGATCATCACGTTCGAGGCGCCCGCGGCCAGCGCCAGCGCGACGTCGCGGGGATGGCGCACGCCACCGTCGGCCCACACGTGACCGCCGAGTTCCTTTGCCGCAGCGGCACATTCGACGACAGCGGAGAACTGCGGGCGACCGACGCCGGTCATCATCCGGGTGGTGCACATCGCGCCGGGGCCGACGCCGACCTTGACGATCGAGGCGCCCGCGGCGATCAGGTCGCGGGTGCCGTCGGCGGAGACGACGTTGCCGGCCACCAGCGGCAGTCCGAGGTCGAGCGCCGCGACGGCGGCGATCGCGTCGAGCATCTTGGCCTGGTGGCCGTGGGCGGTGTCGATCACCAGCAGGTCGGCGCCTGCGTCGGCCAGTCCGCGCGCCTTGGCCGCGACGTCGCCGTTGATGCCGACGGCGGCAGCGATGCGCAGCCGGCCCTGGGCGTCGAGGGCGGGGGCGTAGATCCCGGCGCGGACGGCGCCGGTGCGGGTGAGCACGCCGGCCAAGGCGCCGTCGCCGTCGGTGAGCACCGCGACGTCGGCGCCTTTGGTCGGTGCGTGGTCGAGCAGGTCGAACACCTTGCGGGGGTCGGTGCCCACCGGCGCGGTGACGAAGTCGGACAGTGCGACGTCGCGGACCCGGGTGAACCGGTCGACGCCGCTGCAGGCGGTCTCGGTGACCAGGCCGACCGGGCGGCCGTCGGCGACGACGACCGCGGCACCGTGCGCCCGCTTGTTGATCAGCGCGCACGCGTCGGAGACCGAGTCGTCGGGGGAGAGGATCACGGGGGTGTCCACGACGGTGTCGCGGCTCTTGACGAAGTCGACGGTGTGTTCCACGGCCGAGAGCGGCAGGTCCTGGGGAAGCACGACGATGCCGCCGCGGCGGGCGACGGTCTCGGCCATCCGGCGGCCGGCCACGGCGGTCATGTTGGCCACGACGACCGGGATCGTCGTACCCGAGCCGTCGACGGTGGACAGGTCGACGTCGAAGCGGGAGGCGACCTGTGTGCGACCCGGAACGATGAACACGTCGTTGTAGGTCAGGTCGTACGGCGGTCGGTGGCCCTCGAGGAACTTCACGCCCGCGAGTCTAGTGGGGTCACCTCACCCGGCGAGCAGACGCGAACTCGAGCTGTCGGGGCCCGAAACACTCGAGTTCGCGTCTGCTCGCGGGAAGAAATCAGGCCTCGATCTGGCTGCGGTCCCCGCTCCACAGGGTGTGGAAGCGCTTGTCGCGGTCCTCGTCGATGCGGCCGTAGGTGTGCGCACCGAAGAAATCGCGCAGCCCCTGGGTCAGGGCCGCGGGCAGCCGCTCGGTGCGCAGGGCGTCGTAGTAGGACAGCGCCGAGGCGAATCCCGGAATCGGGATGCCCAGCTCGGTGGCCTTCACCACGACGCGGCGCCAGCTGTCGATGCCGGACTCGATGGCGTCGCGGAAGTACGGCGCGGCGATCAGCGTCGCCAGCTCCGGATCCTCGTCGAAGGCCTCGGTGATCCGGTTGAGGAACTTGGCCCGGATGATGCAGCCGCCGCGCCAGATCCTGGCCATGTCGCCGGGCTTGATGTTCCAGTCGTACTCAGCGCTGCCGGCCTGGATCTGGTTGAAGCCCTGGGCGTAGGCGATGATCTTCGACGCGTACAGGGCCTTGCTGACGTCGTCGACGAACTGCGCTGCGTCAGAGGGCTTGTCGCCCAATTCCCCGGACGCCAGGCCGGTGGTCGCCTCGCGTTGGGCGACCGATCCGGACAGGGCGCGCGCGAACACGGCCTCGGCGATGCCGGTGACGGGCACACCCAGGTCGAGGGCCGATTTCACCGTCCACCGCCCGGTGCCCTTCTGCTCGGCCTCGTCGAGGATGACGTCGACCAGCGGCTTGCCGGTCTTCTCGTCGGTCTGGCGCAGCACCGTCGCGGTGATCTCGATCAGGAAGCTGTCCAGGTCGCCGTTGTTCCACTCGGCGAACACGTCGGCGATCTCGGGTGCGGACATCCCCAGGCCGTCACGCAGCAGCTGATAGGCCTCGCCGATGAGCTGCATGTCGGAGTACTCGATGCCGTTGTGCACCATCTTGACGAAGTGGCCTGCGCCGTCGGGGCCGATGTGGGTGCAGCACGGCACACCGTCGACGTGGGCGGAGATCTCCTCGAGCAGCGGGCCCAGGCTCTTGTAGGACTCCGCGGGCCCGCCCGGCATGATCGACGGCCCGTTGAGCGCGCCCTCCTCGCCGCCGCTGATGCCGGCACCGACGAAGTGCAGCCCACGCTCGCGGATCGCCTTCTCCCGACGGATGGTGTCGGTGTAGAGCGCATTGCCGCCGTCGATGATGATGTCGCCTTCCTCCATGGCGTCGGCGAGCTCGTTGATGACGGCGTCGGTGGGATCACCGGCCTTGACCATGATGATCACGCGCCGCGGCTTCTCCAGCGCATCGAGGAACTCCTCGATGGTCTCGCTGCGCACGAACGTCCCCTCGGAGCCGTGCTCGGCGAGCAATGCGTCGGTCTTGGCGGTCGTGCGGTTGTGCAGCGCCACGGTGTAGCCGTGATGGGCGAAATTGCGCGCCAGATTGGACCCCATCACCGCGAGGCCCGTCACTCCGATCTGCGCGGTACCGGTCGTCGAGTTGGCGGAGTCGGTCATGCAGGGCGCCTTTCGTTGTGCGGTTGTTTGAGGTCAGGCAAGCATCAAGCGGTGAACAGCCGGTGCAGCTCGGTGAGCCACGGCACGGCCAGCGCGATCGTCGGGACGACGAGCACGGCAGCGGCACCGACGTAGGCGGCCGCGGCGAGAGCGCGGCTGTTCGGCGCCCCGCCGAGGCGACGTACCCGGACCACCGTCGTCGGCCCGCCGGCGGCGAGCGCCCCGCGCGGGGTGCGTCCGGCAGCGCAGGCGACCAGCGCCCGCGCGAGCGGTGTGGGTCCGGTGTGGCGCACCGCGGCGTCGTCGGCGAGCGCCTCGATGAGCAGCCGCACAGCGTTGAGGGCGTGGCCGCTGCGCACGACGCGCGGGAACGCTGCGTGCACCGCGGTGAACATCTCGAGCACGAGATCGTGGCGCGCCCGCAGGTGTGCTCGTTCGTGCGAGAGGATGGCCGAGATCTCGTTGTCCGACAGCGTGTTCAGCGCACCCTCGCTGACCACGACGCGGCTGCGCACACCGGGCAGGCAGTAGGCCAGCGGTTGGGCGACGTCGAGGATGCGGACGCCGTGTGCGGCCATCGGCCGGGTGGGATGGGCGCCGACGAGGTCGACGATCATCCGGTGGTGGGCGCGCCGGCGCCGCGTGGCGATCGCCACCTGGAGGACGGATGCGATCAGCCGCGCCCCGACGATCAGCGTGAGCGCGAAGACCACGATGTAGGCGATCCACAGCGGCCAGCCGAGATCGTCGAGCGCGGTCACGATCGTCGCCGTGGGCCGACCGTCCGGACCGGGCTCGAAAAGCCTGCTCGCGATGGCGATCCCGGCGGAGAAGAACGACAGCACCGCGGCCATCGCGATGGACTGCCACAGCACGATCGCCGCCCTGGGGGCACGCAACGGCCATGATGCGCGGGCCAGCAATGCAGGCACCGGCCCCGACAGCATCAGGGCGACGATGGTGAAGGCCAGCGCGGACACGCTGTCAGTGTCTCTCAGCTGATGCCGTGATCGCCACTGGGTGTGTCGTAGCGGTGTTTTTCTTCGAGTTCGGCCAGGGCCCGACGCAGTGCCGCGGCTTCGTCGGCGCCGACGCGTTCGACGAAATGGACCAGTGCCGCTTCCCGGCTGCCGGAGTCGGCGGCCTGGTCGAGGGCGTCGACCATCAGGCCTGCGACCAGCTCGTCGCGCCCGTGGGTGGGGGCGTAGCGGTGGGCGCGGTCGTCGCGATGCTGGACGACGAGGTTCTTCTTGGCCAGCCGTTGCAGCACGGTCATGATCGTTGTGTACGCGAGGTCGCGTTCGGCCGACAGTGTCTCGTGGACCTGCCGCACCGTCTGCGGCTCACCGGCGGACCACAGGTGGTCCATCACGGAGCGCTCGAGCTCTCCGAGCCGTGTCAACTTGGGCATGGTCCTCTCTCCTACCGGCGGTTGTTGCGAGCCTACTACGGGATTACTACCGCGCGTCGTATCAGTTGCGGCAACCCTGTCCAGGCCAACACTGCGACGGCGAGCACCGGTTCCGGGCGGCGTGGTGAGTCCGATCACAGTGGCGACCTCCTGCGGAGTGGATGCTGCTCGTGGTTATAGTAAGGCTAACCTAACTCACTGGAGGTGGCCGTGCCGGTTCTCGTCGACGATCCGCTGATCGCGAGCATGACGATCAGGACTCCGATGCCGATCCACGCATCGAGCAGCCGGCTGCGAGCGCTCGATCCGGACTGCCCCCGGGTGCACGGCGTCGCCGTGATGGGCGACCTGTCGCGGCGCCGGTGGTGGCCGCTGACCGAGCTCATGACGACCGATCGGCTGTCGCGGATGTTCGCGGCCGGACTGGCCGAGATCGGCAACCCGGCCACGGTCACCCAGCAACTGGCGGCGACGTTCGCCCACGTCGTCGTCGGTCGCGTGATCCCCCTGCTGGTCCTGGAAGGGCGCGCCTGGGACACCGGGCCGGAGAATCTGTGGGTCCACGTGGACTCCGAGGGGGCGATCGATTGGGTGGGTGTGGTCGATCCGACGCTGCGGGCCCTACCCGACGATCCGGCCTTCGCCGGAGGCCCCGACGATCCGGCCTTCGCCGGAACACCCGACGATCCGGCCTTGGCCGGACGGCACACCCGCCGCCGCGAGGGCATCCTCGCGCTGCCCAGCGAGGCGGCGTTGACGACCTGGGTCGCGCACCGCAGCCATCGCGCGCTGGGGCCGCTGTTCACCCGGCTCAGCGCAGAAGGGGACGAGGCGACCCCGGTATCGGCGATGTGGCACGCCGTGGGCGCCGCGGCAGTCAGCGCCGCAACGCAGATCCCGTTGCTGGCGGGCAGTAGTGAGGCCGTGAGCATGCGCCGCACCCAGGCCGTGCTCGACGCATTGGTGAGCTTCGGCCTGCCGGTCCGGGGCGGCCATCGACCGACCGCGACGAAGCTCTTGCTTAATTAGGGCAGCCTTGCCTATATTGATCTGGTACCACCCGGACCGCGCCGGAGTCCTGAGGGCTGCAGAGACCCCCGGTCCGACCACAGAACGGGCCCCACGCCGCATGGCGTGGGGCCCGTTCGCTCGGCCCGTCTACTCGGGCCCATTCTTCGGGGCGCCACCGACGGCGTGTAGACACGATCCGTGACTGATCTTCCCGAAGGACTCGGTGACGGCTTCGACTCGGTGCTCGGCCTGCGCTACGAGGAGATGTCTGTGGACGGGGGCCGCGCGACCCTCGAGATCACCGACAAGCTCCTTCAGCCCTGGGGCATCGTGCACGGCGGCGTCTATTGCGCGGTGATCGAGAGCATGGCCAGCGTCTCCGGCCACGTCTGGCTGACCGAGAACGGCGGCGGCCACGTCGTGGGCGTCAACAACAACACCGACTTCCTGCGCGCCATCCGGTCGGGCACCGTGACGGCCACGTCGACGCCCATCCACCGGGGCCGACGCCAGCAGCTGTGGCTGGTCACGATCACCGAGGGCGCCGAGCCGTCGGGCCGTCTGGTCGCCCGCGGCCAGGTGCGGCTGCAGAACATGGCCGCCGAATGACCCGGGCGTAGCCCGCCGAACGTGTGCGCTGCTGAGCGCCGCTGCTCGTGGCAGGATCGCCCACTATGCGCCTGACACCGCATGAGCAGGAGCGGTTGCTCATCTCCTATGCCGCCGACCTCGCCCGCCGCCGCCAGGCGCGCGGGCTGCGGCTGAACCATCCCGAGGCCGTCGCGGTGATCACCGACCACATCCTCGAAGGTGCTCGCGACGGACGCACCGTTGCCGAGCTGATGGTCAGCGGCCGCGCTGTGCTCGGCCGCGACGAGGTGATGGACGGGATCCCCGAGATGCTGCACGACGTCCAGGTCGAGGCGACGTTCCCCGACGGCACCAAGCTCGTCACCGTCCACGATCCGATCGCATGATTCCCGGCGAGATCGTCTTCGACGACGGCGACATCGAGCTCAACGTCGGTGCCGAGCGCCTCGAGCTCGACATCGTCAACACCGGCGACCGGCCGGTGCAGGTCGGGAGCCACGTGCATGTGCCACAGGCGAATTCGGCGCTCGACTTCGACCGCGCCGCCGCACACGGCTACCGGTTCGACATTCCCGCGGGCACCGCGATCCGGTTCGAGCCCGGCATCGCGCAGCGCGTGAGTCTGGTGCCGCTGCGCGGTAGTCGTGAGGTGCACGGCCTGAGCCTGGATCCCCCGGGCAGATTGGATACGAACGCATGACGGCGTTGTCCCGCGCGCGCTACGCCGCGCTCTACGGTCCGACGACAGGTGATCGCATCCGGTTGGCCGACACCGATCTGTTCGTCGAGATCACCGAGGATCGCAGCAGCGGACCGGGCCTGGCCGGTGACGAAGCGGTCTTCGGCGGCGGCAAGGTGCTGCGTGAGTCGATGGGGCAGTCACGTGCCACCCGTGCCGACGGCGCTCCCGACACCGTCATCACCGGCGCGGTGATCCTCGACTACTGGGGAATCATCAAGGCCGACATCGGCATTCGCGACGGTCGTATCGTCGCGATCGGCAAGGCCGGCAACCCCGACATCATGTCGGGAGTGCACCCCGATCTCGTGGTCGGGCCGTCGACCGAGATCATCTCGGGCAATGGCCGCATCGTCACCGCCGGTGCCATCGACTGTCACGTCCACCTGATCTGCCCGCAGATCATGGAGGAGGCACTCGGCGGCGGCATCACCACGATCGTCGCGGGCGGCACCGGCCCCGCGGAGGGCAGCAAGGCCACCACCGTCACACCCGGGTCCTGGCACCTGGCCCGCATGCTCGAAGCGCTCGACACGTGGCCGCTCAACGTCGCGCTGCTGGGCAAGGGCAACACCGTCAGCGCCGAGGCGATGTGGGAGCAATTGCGGGGCGGGGCAGCAGGATTCAAGCTGCACGAGGACTGGGGGACCACTCCGGCGGCCATCGATGCCTGCCTGACGGTGTCCGAGGCCGCCGGCGTGCAGGCCAACATCCACACCGACACCCTCAACGAGGCCGGCTTCGTCGAGGACACTCTCGCCGCGATCAAGGGCCGGTCGATCCACGCCTACCACACCGAAGGCGCGGGCGGCGGCCACGCACCCGACATCATCACGGTGGCGGGTAAGCCGAATGTGCTTCCCAGTTCCACGAATCCGACGCGCCCCCACACCGTCAACACCCTCGACGAGCATCTCGACATGCTCATGGTGTGCCATCACCTCAACCCGAGCGTGCCCGAGGATCTGGCGTTCGCGGAGAGCCGCATCCGCCCGTCGACGATCGCGGCCGAGGACCTGCTGCACGACATCGGCGCGATCTCGATGATCGGCAGCGACGCCCAGGCCATGGGCCGCATCGGGGAGGTGGTGCTGCGGACCTGGCAGACCGCGCACGTGATGAAGCGCCGCCGCGGCTTCCTGCCCGGTGACACGAAGGCCGACAACAACCGGGCCCAGCGCTATGTCGCCAAATACACGATCTGCCCGGCGATCGCCCACGGCATGGATCGCGAGATCGGCTCGGTCGAGGTGGGCAAGCTCGCCGATCTGGTGCTGTGGGAGCCCGCGTTCTTCGGCGTGCGTCCGCACGCTGTGCTCAAGGGCGGCATGATCGCGTGGGCGGCCATGGGTGATGCCAACGCCTCGATACCCACGCCGCAGCCGGTGCTGCCACGGCCCATGTTCGGTGCGGCGCCTGCGGCCGCGGCCGCGACGTCGGTGCATTTCGTGGCACCGCAGGCGATCGAGGACGGCCTGGCCGAGCGCCTCTCGGTGGCGCGCCGGCTCGTCGCCGTCGAGAACGTGCGCGCAGTCGGCAAGGCGCAGATGCCGCTCAACGATGCACTGCCCGACATCCAGGTGGATCCCGACACGTTCACCGTCCGCATCGACGGCGACGTGTGGCAGGAGCAACCCGCCGTGGAACTGCCCATGGCGCAACGCTTCTTCTTGTTCTGATGATCACCACGCTTCTCGCACTGGCGGATTCGCGGCTGCCCACCGGTGGGCACGTCCACTCTGGCGGTGTCGAAGAGGCGGTTACCAGCGGGCTGGTCGTCGACCTCCCCACGCTGCAGGCGTACCTGCACCGCCGCATCCGCACCACCGGCCTGGTCACCGCGTCGCTGGCCGCCGCCGTGCACGTCGGCGCGCTCTCGCCGGCGGCCGGTGGATCCGGGGAGGCCGAAACCGACGCCCGCACACCGGCTCCCGCGGCGCGCGCGGCGTCGCGGGCGCAGGGTAGGGGACTGGTCCGGCTGGCACGGCGCGTCTGGCCGGACACCGACTGGGCCGCCCTGGGACCCACCCCGCATCTGGCGGTCACGGCCGGCGTCGTCGGGCAGGCCAGCGGGATCGCCGCGGCGCACACCGCACTGTCGATCGTCTACACCACGATGACGGGGTCGGCCACCGCCGCCCAGCGCTTGTTGGCGTTGGACCCGGGCGACGTCGCCGCAGTGACGTTCGCGTTGGCCCCCGTGTGTGAGGACACTGCGGCCGAGGCCATGCTCGGGCCGGCCGACCTGTCCGACCCGCTGCTCGACGTGCTCGCGCAGCGCCACCTCGACCGTGACCGACCCCTGTTCGCGTCCTGACCGGAAAGAGCTTGTATGCCACCCCATCTCATCGACGGTGTCGGACACTCCCACGACCGCCCCGACCGACCCCGCCGGGTGCGGCGGCCGGGCGAGCCGCTGCGCATCGGCATCGGCGGGCCGGTCGGCTCGGGCAAGACCGCGTTGGTCGCCGCGCTGTGCCGTCAGTTGCGCGACGAGCTGTCGCTGGCGGTCCTGACCAACGACATCTACACCACCGAGGACGCGGATTTCCTGCGCCGCAACGCGGTACTGCCGGACGACCGCATCGCGGCGGTGCAGACCGGCGGCTGCCCGCACACCGCGATCCGGGATGACATCACCGCCAACCTCGACGCCATCGACGATCTGATCGCCGCGCACGACGATCTCGATCTCATCCTGGTCGAGTCCGGCGGGGACAACCTGACCGCCACGTTCTCCTCGGGCCTGATCGACGTCCAGATCTTCGTCATCGACGTGGCGGGCGGAGACAAGGTGCCGCGCAAGGGGGGTCCGGGTGTGACGTTCTCGGACCTGTTGGTGATCAACAAGACCGATCTCGCCCCGATGGTGGGTGCGGATCTCGACGTGATGCGCCGCGACGCGGCTGCGGTGCGCTCGGATCGCCCGTTCGCGCTGATCTCCCTGACCGCCGACCCCGCGGCGACGCCGGTGCTGGACTGGGTTCGGGAGCAGCTGCGGGTCACGCAGGAGGTCTAGGTGCGCTCCGATGTGCTGATCGTGGCGCGCCCGGGACGCTCCCCGCACACGGAGAGCACCGGCGCGATCGCGGTGCGCCGGACCGGACCGGAGACCGTGCACCTGGTGTCGGCCGCGGCCACCCCGCTGGGCGGTGATGCTCTGCGGCTGCGCGTGGTGGTCGAAGACGGTGCGCGATTACAGGTCCGCACCGTCGCGGCGACCGTCGTGCTGCCCGGTGCGGCCACCACCGAGTCGCACGCGTGCTGGACGGTCGAGGTGGCCGGGAGCCTGGACCTGGATCCGGAGCCGACGATCGTGGCCGGGCCTGCGCGCCACACGGTGCACACGGCGCTGTCTTTGACCGCCGACGCATCGGTGCGGGTGCGGGAGCGCGTCCAGATCGGCAGATCCGGTGAGCGGGCGGGGTATTGGTCGGGAGCGCTGCGGGCCGACGTGGATGGCGCAGCGCTGCTGCGCCACCGGATCGAGGTGGGCGCCGGCTCGGTCGCCGACGACGCGATCGCCGCCCCGCGCGCCTACGAGGCCGAATTGCATTACCCGGCAAGCGATGTCGACTCCGCCGGGGTCACGCTCGCGCTGGCGGGCGGCGGCTGCCTGACCACGTGGCAGGGGGATCGGCTGTGACGGACCGCCGCGGCGTGGTGTGGCGCCCGGATGCGGATCCGCGGACACTCGCGCCGTTCTGCGAACGTGCGGAGAGCGCCGGAGTCGACGAGGTGTGGCTCTGGGAGGACTGCTTCCTGCACGGCGGGATCGCGCAGACCGCGGTCGCCCTGATGGCCACCCGGTCGCTGGTGGTGGGGATCGGCGTGTTGCCCGCACCGCTGCGCGGCGTGGTGGCGACGGCCCTGGAGGTCGCGACGCTGGCCACGCTGTTCCCCGGGCGTGTCCGGGTCGGCATCGGGCACGGCGTGCAGGACTGGATGCGCCAATCCGGGGTCGCGGTGGCCTCTCCGCTGACGTTGTTGCGCGAGTACGTCACGGCGTTGCGCGCCCTGCTGGCGGGGCAGACGCTGAGCGTGGCCGGCGACTACGTCCGCTTGGACGGGGTGCGGCTCGACCGGGTTCCCGACGTGGCGGTGCCCGTGCTCATCGGCGGCACGGGGCCGAAGACGCTCGCGCTGGCCGGGGCGATCGCCGACGGGGTGTTGCTCGACTGCCAGCACACTGCGGCCAGCGTGCGGGCGGCACTTGAACACGTTGCGCGCGGCGGCGCAGACCGCGACCTCGACGCGTTCCGCCGCATCATGTATCTCGCCTGCGCGCCGTCATCGTCCGATGTGCGGAGCAGGCTGGTCGAAGAGGCGCAGCGGTGGCATGTCACGCCAGAGACGGACTTCGGCGTCGGCGGTTCAGCAGAGGCGATCCGCGACGGCGCCGCGGCCTACCGTGCCGCCGGCATCGACACCGTGGTGTTCCAGCCGATCGGCACGGACCCGGACCCGTTGGAGTTCATCGAGTCCCTGCAGCGTCGCTAACTCGCCGCCTTCTGGTCCACGGCGGCCGCGATCTCCTCGAGTTCCTCGATGCGCGTTCGTGCATACGCCTGTTGCTCGGTGATCGTGAGCTGGCCGCGGTTGCGGCCGAGGAACGTGACCGTCCACGACAGCAGCGTCGCGATCTTGGTCCGGAACCCGACGAGGTAGACCAGGTGCAGCACCAGCCACGACAGCCAGGCGATGAATCCGCTGAATTCGATCGGCCCGACCTTGGCGACCGCGCTGTACTTCGACACCGTGGCCATCGAACCCTTGTCGAAGTAGCTGAACGGTTCCCGCTCGGACGGGTCGGCGCCCTTCAGTCCGGCGAGGATGGCCTTGGCGGCGTACTTGGCGCCCTGGATGGCGCCCTGCGCCATGCCGGGCACGCCGTCGACCGCGGCCATGTCGCCGACGACGAAGACGTTGGGGTGGCCGGGAATCGACAGGTCCGGCAGGACCTTGACGCGGCCCGCGCGGTCGAGTTCGACGCCCGACTGCTCGGCCAGGTCCCGGCCCAGCGGGCTGGCCGACACACCGGCCGACCACACCTTGCAGGCCGCCTCGATGCGGCGGATCTTGCCATCGGGATCCTTGACCGTGATGCCGTTGCGGTCGACGTCGGTGACCATCGCGTTGAGCTGGATCTCCACGCCCATCTTCTCGAGCCGGGCCTGGGCCTTCTTGCCCAGCTTCTCGCCCATCGGCGGCAGCACTGCCGGCGCCGCGTCAAGAAGGATCACCCGTGCCTTCGTCGAATCGATGTGGCGGAACGCGCCTTTGAGCGTCTGGTCGGCCAATTCGGCGATCTGCCCGGCCATTTCGACGCCCGTCGGGCCTGCGCCGACGACGACGAACGTCAGCAGCTTCTCCCGGCGGGCCGGGTCACTGGACCGCTCGGCCTGCTCGAAGGCACCGAGGATACGGCCCCGCAGTTCGAGGGCATCGTCGATGGTCTTCATGCCCGGCGCCCACTCGGCGAAATGGTCGTTGCCGAAGTACGACTGTCCGGCTCCGGCAGCGACGATCAGGCTGTCGAACGGGGTGACGTAGGTGTGGCCGAGCAGTTCCGAACGCACCGTCTTCGTCTTCAGGTCGATGCCCGTGACATCGCCGAGGAGGACCTGGGTGTTCTTCTGCTTGCGCAGGATCACCCGGGTTGCGGGTGCGATCTCACCTTCGGAGATGATGCCCGTCGCCACCTGGTACAGCAGCGGCTGGAACAGGTGATGGGTGGTGCGGGCGATCAGCTTGATGTCGACGTCGGCCTTCTTGAGCGTCTTGGCCGCGGTCAACCCTCCGAATCCCGATCCGATGATCACCACTTTGTGGCGGTCGGATGCGGTGGCTCCGGGATGGTTCATGGCTTCTCCTCAGCGCGGTGCTCTTCAGACGTCTGACATGAGTGCCGACGGTGCCGGCCGGTGAAACTGTCGGTCCGTCTGTACCCATTCAGAACAACCAGAACCTTAGTCGTCAGGCTTCCGGCGGGCGCGGTGAGATACCCCACCGCCAGAACTCACCCCGTGACCAGCGGTTTGAGCGCCTCGCCGAGGACCGTGACGTGACCGGGCTGGTACCCGACGACCTGGGTGGGCACGAACAGGATCACGCCGTCGATGCCGGCGTCGAGCACCTTGCTCTGGACCTGCTCGGCGATCTGTTCGGGGCTGCCGGCGACCATGCGCTGCCTGAAATCGTCGGGAATCATGTCCGGGGTCACCCCATCGCCGACGAGCGCACCGATCAGCATCGATGTCTCCAGCGTCGCCGGATCACGGTCGATCTCCTCACAGCGCTGCCGGACCACCTCGACCTTGCGCGCGAGCTCGTCGAAGCCGGCGATCACGTTGAGATGGTCGAAGTGCTTGGCCGCCAGCGGAATGGTCTTCTTCTCACCACTGCCGCCGATCATCAGCGGAATGTGGTCGCGGAAGCGGGGATTGGCCAGCGCTTCCTGGGTGCGGTAGTGCTTGCCCGTGACCGTGGGCCGCTCGCCGGCCAGCATCGGCAGGATGATCTGCAGTGCCTCACCGAGCTTTTCGAAGCGGTCGGTGAACGTGCCGAAGTCGTACCCCAGTTGGTCGTGTTCGAGTTCGAACCATCCGGTGCCGATGCCCAGGATCGCGCGCCCGGCGCTGATCACGTCCAACGTCGTGATCGCCTTCGCCAGCAGCGTGGGATTGCGGTAGGTGTTGCCGGTGACCAGCGTGCCGAGTTGCACGTTCTGGGTGGCGGCGGCGAGTGCACCCAGCGCGGTGTAGGCCTCGAGCATCGGCTGGTCGTAGGTGCCGATGCCGGGCAGTTGATAGAAGTGATCCATCAGGAACACCGAGTCGAAGCCGGCCTCGTCGGCTTCCTTGGCCTGTGCGGTGACCGTGGGGAAGAGCTGATCCACGCCGGTCCCGTACGAGAAGTTGTTGATCTGCAAACCGAGTCGAATCGTCACGCGCCCGACCCTACGCAGCGCGCACAGCGCGTTCTAGCTCATTTCACTGCTGGCGGAAGCCACGAGAAATGCGGGACATCCCGGAATAAAACGCGGCGCAGAACCGTTGCGGCTCAGCCGAAGTTGGCCAGCGCGCCGTGGCTGACGTGCAGGGTCTGGCCGGTGATGTGGCGCGCCGCGGGGGTGGTGAGGAACAGCGAGAGCCGGGCGATCTCGGCGTCCACGGTCGGCGAGGCGGAACCCAGGCCCACGTATCCGGGCTCGCTGCCGCGGCCGATCGCCACCGCGTTGACCGTGATGCCGCGGATGCCGAAGTGGTGCGCCAGCCCAGCCGTCCAGGTGGTGACGGCCGCCTTGACCGATGCCGCGGCGCCGCCTTCGGCCCCTGCGTCGTCGATCACGGTGATGATGGAGCCGCCGGACCGCAGTTGGTCGCCCAGCGTCTGAACGGTCAGCACCGCCGAGAGCAGGCCGGCGTCGAACAGTCCGCGCCACTCGGTGGCATGGTCGGCAAGGGTGTAGGTCCGTGGATCGCCGGCGGGGGACTGCGGCGCGGGCACGTTGATCACGGTGTCCAGATGCGCGGGCAGCTGATCGTTCGCGGCGGCGATCGATGCGGGGTCGGTGGTGTCGACGACGATGGCGTCGGTCTCGAGTTCCTTGGCCAGCAGCTCGACGTCGTCGGCGCGCCGGCCGGCGACGATCACGCGGTGTCCGGAGGCGCTGAAGTGCTCTGCGATGGCGCGTCCCCGGTCGGTGTCACATCCCGTGATCAGCACATCCATCATCGGCCTCCTGTTGTGTTCGGCGCTGAACCCCAGCGAGTCCCGCCCATGTTACTGGAGGGTAGCTAGCCTGCGGCAATCGACGCGGGCGTGTCGGTAACGGCGGCACGCGGCCCTGCGATCAAACCCGTGAGCGCGCCGAGGTCACGACGTTCGAGCAGCTCACCGCACCCCGCGCCACGCGCCGGGGCGCTTGTCATGTCAGCAAACTTCATTTACCGCGCCCTCCTGGGCTTACCGGGGAGATAGCAATGTCACAATTCAGTACATTCTCAGCTGCACACACTTGCGTCACGCCAGTAACACGGTAGTTTCTTCGGCATGCGTGATCCAGACATGTCGTCACCCCGCCGCAGAGGCCTGTCGACGTCGATCGGGCTCGCCGCCCTGACCGGCGCGACCGTCGCCGCGTTGACGCTGCCCGCCGTGGCGACAGCGCAGCCCGCGCCGACACCGCCGCCGCCGTCTCCGGCCCCGGCAGCTCCGGCGGCACCGGAAGCGCCGGCCCCGGCGGCACCGCCTGCGGACCCGAACGCTCCCGCGCCCGCGCCCGCTCCCGCGCCGCCCGCGGATCCGAACGCGCCTGTGCCGCCGCCGGCCCCGGCCGATCCGAACGCCCCGGCCCCCGCCCCGGCACCCGCGCCGGAGCCCGGCCGCGTGGACAACGCCGCCGGCGGCTTCAGCTACGTGGTGCCCGCCGGCTGGAAGGTCGCCGATGCTGCCTCGCTGTCCTACGGCCAGGCACTGCTGAACAAGCTCCCGCCGGCCGGGTCCCCGCCGGACACCCCGGCGCCCAATGACACCAGCGTGCTGCTCGGGCGTCTGGACCTGAAGCTGTTCGCCGGCGCCGAGACGGACAACACGAAGGCGGCCCAGCGCCTCGCCTCGGACATGGGCGAGTTCTTCATGCCCTTCCCCGGGACTCGCATCAACCAGCAGACCGTCCCGCTGAACGCCAATGGCATGACCGGCGTCGCGTCGTCCTACGAGGTCAAGTTCACCGACACCAACAAGCCGAACGGCCAGATCTGGGCCGGCGTGGTCGGCGCCCCGACGGCGCCGGGAACCCCGCGCGGTCAGCGCGCCCCGGAGCGGTGGTTCGTCGTCTGGCTGGGCACCGCGACCAGCCCGATCCCGCAGGCTGAGGCCGTCACGCTGGCGAACTCGATCCGGCCCTGGACACCCCCGCCACCTCCGCCGCCGGCGGATCCGGGTGCCCCGCCGCCGCCCGCGGATCCGAACGCGCCGCCGCCTCGGCCGGCCGTCGGCCAGCCGGTGCCGGTCGACCCGAACACCGCACCGGGGATGCTGCCGCCCGCCTGACACAGTGGCGATGGGCACACGATCGTGTCCCATCCTGTCGACTAATCGTTACCTGTCCGGGCTATACCGGAGTCTGGCCCGGTTGCCACCGCAGCCGGGCCGGACTGCGACAGGCAGGAGATCGACATGTTCACCACCTCCACTGACATCGTGGCGGCCACGGAGTATCTGGCGCGCTCGACGACGCAGACCAGCGTGGGCTGGATCGGCTACATCATCATCGGCGCGATCGCCGGCTGGATCGCCGGCAAGATCGTGAAGGGTTCGGGTTCGGGCATCCTGATGAACATCGTCATCGGCGTGATCGGTGCGTTGATCGGCGGCTTCCTACTCAGCTTCTTCCTCGACACCGCGGGTGGCGGCTGGTGGTTCACGCTGTTCACCGCGGTCTTGGGCTCGGTGATCCTGCTGTGGATCGTCGGGATGGTGCAGGGCCGCCGCACCTAGCGGTCGGCAGGGGCGTCTAGCTGAGGTGCCAGACCAGCGCCGCAGCTAGCGCCCCCAGACCGTTGAGCGACCAGTGCAGCGCGATCGGCGCGATCAGACTGCCGCTGCGCCGGCGTAACCAGGTGAACACGAATCCCGCTGCGGCGGTGGCGAAGACGGCGCCCACGACGCCGGCGATCATGCCGACGGGGCCACCGCCCAGGATGCGGGTGAACCCGACGTTGCTGGCGGTCAGTCCCAGGGAGGTGGCGATGTGCCACAGCCCGAACAGCAGGGAGCCCGCGGCCGCCACCCCGCGGAATCCCCAGGCCCTGTCGAGTGCGCCGTGCAGGACGCCCCGGAACGCGAGTTCCTCGGGGATCACGGTCTGCAGCGGGATGATGATCATCGAGGCGAGGAGCGCGCCCGAGAGCGTCGCGTAGTGGTTGTTCAGGAACATCGGCCGGGTCCAGGGCAGCAGTGCCCCGACCGCGATCACGGTGCCGACGACGGCGACGGCGCCCAGCGCATAGCCCGCGCCCGAGCGCCAGTGTTCCCGACCCAACCCGAGCTCGTGCCAGCCCAGTCCGCGTGACCGCACGAGAGCGACAAGGCCCACTGCGGCGGCCGGTACCACGGCCACGTTGGCCCACGGCGTGGTGAAGTGCGCGATCAGGTTCGTCACCGCCAGCACGACCACGACGACACCGACGTCGACATAGGCGCGGGCGTGGTGCAGCGCCGCCAACTGCTCCACCAGGGGGTGGGGCTCAGGAGAAGCGCTGGCCTCGGTCATCACCGTCATAACCGGCTCAGACTACCGAAGCCGGCGATCTTCGCAGGTCAGCTATTCGTTGTCGCCACCGGTATCGGTCTGGGAGTCGGCGCCGGCGTTGCCGAACCCGGATTCGCGGGCAGCGGGCCACACCCAGTCCTTGACCTCGCCGATGTCGTCGCCGTGCGCGCGGGTGTACTCCCGCGCGGCGATCCTCTTGTCCGCCATCTGCTGGCGCAGCGTCGCACATCGCGACCCGAGCGAGGGCACCCGGTCGATGACGTCCATCACCAGGTGGTAGCGATCCAGGTCGTTGAGCATCACCATGTCGAACGGCGTCGTGGTGGTGCCTTCCTCCTTGTAACCGCGCACGTGCAGGTTGTCGTGGCCCGCGCGCCGATAGGTCAGCCGGTGGATCAGCCAGGGATAGCCGTGGTAGGCGAAGATGATCGGCCGGTCCCTGGTGAAGATCATGTCGAACTCTCGACTGGACAACCCGTGCGGATGCTCGGTGTCGTCCTGCAGCCGCATCAGGTCGACGACGTTGACGAACCGCACCTTCAGATCCGGCAGGTGCTGACGCAGGATGTCGGCCGCCGCGAGCGCCTCCAGGGTCGGGATGTCGCCGGCGGCAGCGAGGACGACGTCGGGATCGCTGCCCAGTTCCTCGGAGCCGGCCCACTCCCAGATGCCGACCCCGCGGGTGCAGTGCGCGATCGCCTCCTCCATCGTCAGGTAGGTGGGGGAGGGCTGCTTACCCGCGACGACGACATTGACGTACTGGCGTGAGCGCAGGCAGTGGTCGTAGGTGGACAGCAGGGTGTTCGCGTCCGGGGGCAGGTAGACGCGCACCACATGGGCGCTCTTGTTGACGACGTGGTCGATGAATCCGGGGTCCTGGTGGGAGAACCCGTTGTGATCCTGGCGCCAGACATGGCTGGACAGAAGGTAGTTCAGACTCGCGATGGGCCGGCGCCACGGGATCTTGTCGGTGACCTTCAGCCACTTCGCGTGCTGGTTCAGCATCGAGTCGACGATGTGGATGAACGCCTCGTAGCAGTTGAACAGGCCGTGCCTGCCGGTCAGCAGGTACCCCTCGAGCCACCCCTGGCATTGGTGTTCGGAGAGCATCTCGACCACCCGGCCGACGCGGGCGAGGTGCTCGTCGACCTGCGGCCCCACCAGTTCGGCGTTCCACTGTTTCTCGGTGGCGTCGTAGACGGCCTGCAGTCGGTTCGACGCGGTCTCGTCGGGGCCGAAGATGCGGAAATTCTGCGGGTTGAGCCGGATCACCTCGGTGAGCCACTGACCCAGCACGCGGGTGGCCTCGGCGACGGTGGCGCCGGGTGCGGGCACGTCGACGGCGAAGTCACGGAAGTCGGGTAGCCGCAGATCCTTGAGCAGCAGACCGCCGTTGGCGTGCGGGTTGTCGCTCATCCGCAGCGGACCCTCGGGCGCGAGAGCGGCGATGTCGTCGTGCAGGCGGCCGTCGTCGTCGAACAGTTCCTCGGGGCGGTACGAGGCCAGCCAGTCCCCGAGGACCGCGAGGTGCTCGGCGGTGTCGCGCGCGTTGGCCAGCGGCACCTGGTGCGCGCGCCACGAACCGGTCGTCTTCTTACCGTCGATCGTGGCGGGACCGGTCCAGCCTTTCGGGGTGCGGAACACGATCATCGGCCACGCGGGTCGCGCATCGTCGCCGTCGGCGGCCCGGGCCTTGATCGCGGCGATCTCATCGAGCACGTCGTCGAGCAGGGTGGCGAAGCGCCGGTGCGCATCCGCGTGGTCGTCTTCCTGTCCCTCGGGCGCGTCGTCGGGCACCTCGAAGAAATACGGCGTGTGCCCGTAACCGACGAGCAGGCTGCGCAGCTCGTCTTCGGGGATCCGGGCCAGCACGGTCGGGTTGGCGATCTTGTAGCCGTTGAGGTGCAGGATCGGCAGCACCACGCCGTCGTGAGCCGGGTTGGCCAGCTTGTTGGAATGCCAGCTGGTCGCCAGCGGTCCTGTCTCGGCCTCACCGTCGCCGACGACCGCGGCCACCAGCAGATCCGGGTTGTCGAACGCGGCGCCGTAGGCGTGGGACAGGACGTAGCCCAGCTCGCCGCCTTCGTGGATGGAGCCCGGTGTCTCCGGCGCCACGTGCGACGGGATGCCACCGGGGAACGAGAACTGCCGGAACAGTCGTCGCATGCCCTCGGCGTCTGCGGTGATGTCGGAGTAGATCTCGCTGTAGGTGCCGTCGAGGTAGGCGTTGGCCACCAGCCCGGGCCCGCCGTGGCCGGGCCCGGTCAGGTAGATCGTGGACTGCTGACGTTCGGCGATGATCCGGTTGAGGTGGGCGTAGAGGAAGTTCAGACCCGGGGTGGTGCCCCAGTGTCCGAGCAGGCGCGGCTTGACGTTCTCGCGCGCCAGCGGGGTGCGCAACAACGGGTTGTCCAGCAGATAGATCTGCCCGACCGACAGATAGTTCGCCGCGCGCCACCAGCGGTCCAGCCGAGCCACCGTCTCGTCGCTGATCGGCTGGCGGTCCACGGTCGTCCAGGCTGTCGTCATAATCCCCTTCCCACATCCCCATCCAACTCGCGATCGGCGGACCGTCAACCCGTACCCGATGAGCGCCGGGTTAATCTTTGCCCCGACGGGCACCACAGGAGGGCGGGCACCATCGATGGGCGAGGCGCGACTGCTGACGTCCGTGCGCGTGCTCGACCTGTGTTCTGTTGCCGGCGACGGGGCCGGTGCGGGCGTGGGCCGGATACTGGCCGATCTCGGTGCCGACGTGCTCGAGGTGGAACCCCCCGGGGGCAGCGCGGCACGGACGGCGGTGCCGACGATCGCCGGTGTGGGAATCGGTTTCGCGCTGGACAACGCGAACAAGCGAGCGATGTCGCTGAACCCGGCCGCGGCATCCGACCGCGATCGGCTGCAGGAGCTCGCGGCGGGCGCAGACATCGTGATCGACAGCGGAAACCCGGGTGGCGCAGCACTTTTCGGGACTTCTACCCTGGACCTGGCGGACCGGTTCGACCATCTCGTCGTGCTGTCGGTCACCGATTTCGGCCTGACGGGGCCGCGTGCATCATGGCGTGGCAACGATGCGGTGTTCTACGCCCTGTCCTCGGCGTTGTCGCGGACCGGGCCCACCACCGGCACACCGGTCCTCCCGCCCGTCGGAGTCGGATCGGCGACCGCCACGGTGCAGGCGGCGTGGGCGGTGCTCGCCGCTTACTACGACCGGACCCGCAGCGGCAGAGGGGATTTCATCGACTTCTCCCGGTTCGAGGCGGTTCTGCAGGCCCTCGATCCGCCGTACGGGTCGGAGGGGCAGGCGGCGGTCGGGCTGAAACCGCCGACGGCGCTGTGGCGTGGTCGCCCCCGCAACCAGCAGATCTATCCGATCTTCGGATGCCGCGATGGTCATGTCCGGATCTGTCTGCTGTCCCCGCGGCAGTGGCGCGGAATGCGGGCGTGGCTGGGCGAGCCGGCGCGCTTCGCCGGTCCGGAGTTCGACACGATCGCCGCGCGGTACGCGGCCTCGGCTGAGCTGAACGAGGCGATCGCCGCCGTGTTCGCCGCGCAGTCGATGGACGAGCTCGTCGCGCGGGGCCGGGAGCTCGGGGTGCCGATCGCGGCGGTTCGCACGCCGGCAGAAGCGTTGCGGGCAGAGCACTTTCGCTGCACCGGGGCGTTGGTCGAGGCGCCACTGATCCCGGGCGCGACGGTGACCGTGCCGATCGGGCCGGTGACCCTCGAGGGCGAACATCTCGGATTCCGTTCTCCAGCTCCCGGTTCCGCCGCTGACGACGCCGAATGGCTGCATCCCGGCGCGTCGGGTACACCCACGATGCCCCCCACGCTGCCCCCGCCTGAGTATCCCTTCGCCGGTCTGCGCATCCTCGACCTCGGGGTGATCGTCGCGGGCGGTGAGCTGGGCCGCCTGTTCGCCGACCTCGGCGCCGAGGTGATCAAGATCGAGAGCGCCGCCTATCCGGATGGGCTGCGGCAGGCGCCCGCGGGGATGAAGTTGAGCCGATCGTGGGCTCTGACCCACCGCAACGAGTACAGCCTCGGGCTGGATCTGCGTGATCCCGGCGGCGCGCAGATCTTCGCCGACCTCGTCGCCACCGCCGATGCGGTGTTCGCCAACTTCAAGCCGGGAACCCTTGCTGCGCTGGGCTTCTCGATCGAGAGGCTGCGCGAGATAAATCCCGACATCGTGCTCGCCGAGAGCAGCGCGTACGGCGACCATGGGCCGTGGAGCGACCAGATGGGCTACGGTCCGCTGGTGCGCGCCTCGACCGGCATCACCCGGTTGTGGAGGTCCCCGGATGCGCCGACCGGCCAGTTCTTCGATGCCACGACCATCTTCCCCGATCACGTCGTCGGACGGTTGACCGCGGTCGCGGCGGTCGCCGCACTGATCCGTCGGGACCGCAGCGGGACAGGCGCACACCTGCACCTGTCGCAGGCCGAGGTGGCGATCAACCAGCTCGCCGACCGCTACGTCATCGAATCAGCCCGCGCAGCGGGTCTCCCCGTCGTCGATGACGACACCGTGCACGCGGTGTGCCCCTGCGCGGGCGACGACGAGTGGTGCGTGATCTCGCTGCCCGGCAGCGCCGAGCGCGCCACCGTGGCCACACTGATGGCGCAGGACCTGCCGCAGGAGCGCACCGCGATGATCGCCGCCCTCGGGGCGTGGACATCCGGGCGCGACAAGGTCGACGTCGCCGAGCTTCTCCAGCACCACGGCGTGCCCGCGGCGCCGATGAACCGCGCCGCCGATGTCCCCACCGATCCGCAGGTGTTGCATCGCAACGTGTTCGGAGAGTCGGTGCATCCGCTGCTGGAGCGCCCGATTCCCGCGGAGACCGCGCCCGCGCCCTATCGTCGTATTCCCCGTGCTCCTCTGCGTCCGGCGCCGATGCCGGGCGAGCACACCCGCGAGATCTGCACCCGGGTGCTCGGCCTGACGTCCGAGCGCATCGACGCGCTGCTGGACGCAGGTGTGCTGTTCGACTACCACCAGGAAGGTTGACCCATGTCCCTCGATCCGAGAACGCCCGTGCTGGTCGGCTATGGCCAGGTCAACCAGCACACCGAGAATCCGGACGTCGAGCCTGTCGATCTGATGGTCGCGGCGGCGCGGGAGGCCGCCGATCCGCGGGTGCTGGCCGCAGTGGATGCGGTGCGGGTGGTCAACCTGCTCTCCTGGCGGTACCGGGATGCCGGTCTGCTGGTGGCGCAGCGGATCGGGGCGGAGAAGGCGGCCACCCGCTACACCGGGATCGGCGGCAACGTGCCGCAGACGCTGGTGAACCTGGCCTGCCTGGACATCCAGCAGGGTCGCGCCGATGTCGTGCTGATCGCCGGCGCCGAGACGTGGCGCACCAGGACGAAGATGCGGGCCACCGGCGCCAAGGCGGACTGGACGAAGCAGGACGACACGGTGCCGCTGGCGCCGGGCTCCGACGAGATGATGCCGATGGCCGGACCCGGCGACTTGAAGATCCACCTGGACCGCCCGTCGTTCGTGTACCCGATGTTCGATCAGGCCGTCCGGATCGCCGCGGGGGAGTCCACGCAGGAGCACCGGGAACGGATCGGCGCGCTGTGGGCGCAGTTCTCGGCGGTGGCGGCGCAGAACCCGCACGCCTGGAACCGGCAGACCTACAGCGCCGAGGACATCTATGAGCCGTCGGCCCAGAACCGGATGATCAGCTGGCCCTACCCCAAGCTGATGAACTCCAACAACATGGTCGATCAGGGTGCGGTGCTGATCGTGGCGTCCGCGGAGAAGGCGCAGTACCTTCAGATTCCGCAGGAGCGTTGGGTTTTCCCGTATGCGGGTGCCGACGCGCACGACACCTACGCCATCGGTGAGCGCGCCGAGTTCCACACCTCGCCGGCGATCCGCATCGCGGGCCGGCGCGCGCTGGAGCTGGCCGGCACCGGCGTCGACGAGCTCGACCTCATCGACGTGTACTCCTGCTTCCCGTCGGCGGTCCAGGTGGCGGCCGCCGAACTGGGGCTCCCGGTCGACGACGCCGACAGGCCGCTGACCGTCACCGGCGGATTGACGTTCGCCGGCGGACCCTGGAACAACTACGTCACGCACTCCATCGCGACCATGGCGGAGCAACTCACCGCGCGTCCCGGCACGCGCGGCCTGATCACCGCCAACGGCGGCTACCTGACCAAGCACAGCTTCGGCGTGTACGGCACCGAGCCGCCCCAGCACGAATTCCGTTGGGAGGACGTGCAAGACACCGTCGACCGGGAACCGACCCGCACGGAACTCGTGGACTGGACCGGGGTGGGCACGGTGGAGACCTGGACCACGCCGTTCGATCGCGACGGGGAACCCGAGAAGGCGTTCCTGGCGGTCCGCACCCCGAGCGACGACCGCGTGCTGGCCGTGATCACCGACGCCGACGCGGCCCGGACCACGATCACCGACGACATCGCCGGTGCGGCCGTGCGGGTACACGCCGACGGCACCGCGACGCTGGAGTGACTACAGCAGGCCGAGTGCGGCGACCGCGTCGCGTTCGGCCCGCAGTTCGGCGACCGAGGCGTCGATCCTGCTGCGCGAGAAGGGATTGACGTCGAGGCCGTCGACGATCTCCCAGCGCCCGTCGACCGATCGGCACGGGAACGAGCACACGAGCCCTTCGTCGATGCCGTAGGCGCCCGGTGACGGCATCGCGACCGACGTCCAGTCGCCCTCGGGGGTGCCGTGGATCCAGTCGTCGATGTGGTCGATGGCGCCGTTGGCCGCCGAGGCCGCCGAACTCGCGCCGCGCGCCTCGATGATCGCGGTGCCGCGCCGCGCCACCGTCGGGATGAATTCGTCGGTGAGCCAACGGGTGTCGGCGGCGTAATCGGCCCCGGCGCGGCCGCCGACGGTCGCGTGGAAGATGTCGGGGTACTGGGTCGGGGAGTGATTGCCCCAGATCGTCATCCGGTGGATCTCGGTGACGGGCACTCCGGCGTGTCGCGCCATCGCGGCGACGGCCCGGTTGTGGTCGAGGCGGGTCAGCGCGGTGAATCGCTCGGCGGGGATGTCGGGGGCGTGCGCGGCCGCGACGAGCGCGTTGGTGTTGGCCGGGTTGCCGACCACCAGCACGCGGACATCCGACGCCGCGCCGGCGCCGAGCGCCCGGCCGGCGGTGGCGAAGATCGCCGCGTTGGCACCCAGCAGGTCCGCGCGTTCCATGCCCTTGGTGCGCGGCTTCGCGCCGATCAACAGCGCGACGTTGACACCGTCGAAGGCGCGCACCGGGTCGTCGTGGATCTCGGTGCCCGCGAGCAGAGGGAAGGCGCCGTCGTCGAGTTCCATCACCACGCCCTCGGCGGCGCGCACCGCGTCGGGCAGCTCGAGCAGTCGCAGCACGACGGGGGTGTCGTGGCCGAGCATCGCGCCGGCAGCGATGCGGAACAGCGCGGCGTAGCCGATCTGCCCGGCGGCTCCGGTGACGGTGACGGTGACCGGGCGTGCAGGCATGGGGTTCTCCTTGGTCAGGGTGCGTCGGCGGGCACGTCGGTGTAGGCGGTGGTGAAGCCGTCGGCGGAGAACGTGAAGCCCTTGCCCGACAGTTCAGACAGGCAGGACACCCCGGAGGCTTCCTGCACGTTGCAGCGGAAACCGGCGACGGCCAGGATGCGGTTGAACGGCAGCACCGGTGGGTCGGCGACCTCGGATGCGGGCAGCGCCGCGAACTGCGGGTCCGCAGTGCGGTCGACCAGGATCGCGGTCGGGGTGGTGGTGCCGCCGTCGGGATCGGTCACCTCGTCGGGGGCGCCGGTGATTCCGATCGCGGTCGCGGTGCCGCCTGCCTTACCGCAGGACACCTGCGTGCGCGGGGTGATCTGGCACTGCCAGCGACCGCTCGGGGTGGTGAAGGCGTACACGGTCGCGCCACCGGCGGATTCGGGTCCGGGGATGGCGTAGGCGAAGGCGTTGGCGAGGTGGACGTTGCTCGGCCGGGTGGTTTCGGGCGGCGGGGCCGCGGCAGGAGGCGGGGCGACGGTGTCGTCAGTGGTGACGACGGTCGGCCCGGTGCAGGCGGCGACGGACAGAGCGAGCGCTGCCACAGCGCAGAGTCGGGTGATCACAGGCATGTCGGTGCACCAGCATGCCACCCCGGTTTGTCTCGCGTGCTCACACGGAGGTCAGCTCACCACGGCATCACGCACGACACGGTCCAAAGACACCCGGACCAGCGCCGCCGCCAGAGGCGCACAGGCGTCACCGCCCAGCTTCCCGAGCTCCTCAGGACTGTCGGGGAGCCCGAGGTCCTTCGCAGCGGCGCGGGCTCGGTCGTCGAAGTAGGGCCGCACCCAGGTCCACACGTCCTGCACCTCGCGCAGGAAGATGCCGGCGCCGGTGTCGCCGATGCCGGTGAACCCCTTCAGCAGGTCCTTGGCCGCGGCGAGTCCGCCTTGCCCAGATTTGCCAATAACGCCCGACTCCGCGCCCCGAAAGAAGTTTGGGTGGTTAAGGAACGTTGCCACCACGGCAGGCCTCCGACGTCACGATGCCGCAGACCAATTTCGAGGTCACTACCGAAGCCAACAGGGCAGGGTTGCTCGTACACTATGATCTTGATGCACGTAGTTGGCCTGCTGCTAGCACTCGCTGAAAACACGAGGATGAGGTCAGGCACATCTCACTTGTGTGCGTGGACGCAGTGGCCGGGGGGTTGAGATGAGGGTCGCACTATTAGCTCTCTGGAAGAAGGCCGCTCTAACTGCCGTCGCAATTTGCGCTTGTGCATACCTGCTGCGGGATAGCGATATGGCGAGAGATTCGTCGTATCTCGGATTGCTATCTCAATTCGACGGCACTGCCGTTTCAGTGATCGCCGCCCTATCTGCGGTCGAATTTCGCAAAGCTGGCGTAGTTGCACGATCACTCGCCCGAAGGCGACAATTACACCTGAGATTTGCCGGCATTGTGGCGCTCGCGGGCTTCATCTTGTCTACGGTTGCCGTCCATCACACGGGCGCCGGAGCCTGGGCCACCGCCGCAAACATCGTGGTCATCATTTTCCTGGTTTGGGTTCTGTTAGAAGGCGCTGGCGGACATGACGATTAACTTGTGCTATAGCGTTCAGTTAACGGTAAACTCCACGCCAGACGACGCTTTCAAGGCAATTAAAGAAGGCTTTCGACGATATGGACCTATCCCGCGCGCTTCTTTGGAGCCAAAATTATCCTACAGCTCGCATTCGTACTCCAACTATAAAATCATGCAGTTAAAGATTTCAGGTGCAGCGCAGGAATTAGGTCTAGTCGATCGAGGCTACGCTGGATTAATAATGCTCATTAGCGGAAATGCATTCCGCGATGCAACTATTGCTTCCGCCAGACTGGATAGTTTAGATGTCAGCAACGAGGCTAACTATCTTCCCGGGCCAGCATTCGGCAGCAATCTCGCAGCCCCTTACAATCAGCAATTTCCATGGATATCAGTACCGGTGCCTCGCGAGGTAGCAAGCGCGGAATGGGCCGATGTCTCCACTACACTCGCCGGGGCAGGCGTCACCTTTGTAACAGATATGAGCTTGAATCTGTCTGCTGACGAACTCAAACGCCGTGTCGATGCGATTGCGCAAAATGCTACTGGCCACACTACGCTCTTCTTCAATGGAACTGGCCGACTCAGTTACTTACAGTATTTGGTAGAACAAATCGCAACCGGACTACAATCGCGTTCCCAGAATGTCACAGTAGGGATACGGCTTTGCCCAATATCGGTCGGTTTCGCGTCGTTGGAAACAATCAGATCAATGCGTGTGCCGATCTTTGCATACACACTAGGGCCGCTCCCAACCGAACCTAGGGGGTGGAGCCAGCCAGCTTACATATCGTTGGTGACGCTGTTTGGTGCCGATATATCGAATGTGGGATTGCTGAGCTTGGCCAATATGAATGCGGGCACCCTCCACGAGGCCGCTTCAGCCACCTCGTGCGCCGACTACGGGAACACTTCCCTACCGGCCTTCACTGGCGGAATTGAGCCCCAAGTCGCTTACGACTACGCAACCAAACTAGACACCCCATACGTGCTGCATACGATGACGCCCATTTTTCGGGCGGGTACGGCGAAAAAAGACATCGAACGGCGGGTCCGAGCCATACGTGAAGCTGCATCGGCCGGGCGCAGCGGATTGAATGTGAGCGACCTCTTTGCGAGCCGAGATAGGCGCGTCAAAAATTGGCAAAGCCTCAGTCATTAAGCTCGAGCGGTCGGTGTCAGATGGGAGTGTGAATGAAGATACACGTAATCGGGTCTGGATCGTCAGTCCCATCAGCAGTTAGAGCCAACAGCAGTTATTTGGTTGTAACAGAAGGTCTTCGACTAATCGATTGCAGCGGAAGTCCGGCGCACTCTATACTGGCCCTCGGGTACGACTTGTCAGACATTCGTGGTGTTTTCATCACCCATGCACACGTTGACCATATTTATGCGCTGCCGAGCCTTATTCACAGCCTATGGGGCGTCGGCGCTTACCGCGACAAGCCTTTACCCGTATACGCACCGGACGCGGCCATCGAAACAGCGAAGACATTGCTCGGAATTTTTAGTCTCGAATCGCGGAAAAATGCAGTCAGAATAGATTGGCGACCCTTAGGTTCGCAGAGGTCCGGCGAGCTCGCACTGACATCCACCCTTGACGCGGTCGTTCATCCGCTCACCCACGGCACTTGCGAAGCAGTCGGTTATCAATTTGGGTCGGTTCTGTTTACAGGTGACTGCATCTACGATGCGCGACTAGATCGTGCGGCGGCGGGAATTAAGTCGGTGTTCATGGATTGCGGCGGTGGGGTCGACGGCTCCTCGGGGCACGCTGGGGCTAAACAAGTCGTTGAGTTGATGTCCGCCCATTCCGAGATCGAGCAGGTATTCCTCACTCATATTCATCCATCGACATCGGATGACGAGCTCTCCAAAGTATGTTGCTCACGCGGGCGGTTGGTGAAGGTCCTGAAAGATGGAGACTTAATTGAATTCTAGCGTCGCGAACGTCATTTTCTGCACCATGGGCGGCTCTGGATCGACCTACCTGCGACGGTTACTGGCAGAGCATGGTCTGGCGGTGCATGACAAACCCGACACAGCCTTTAGGCGCCAGTGGGTAATGCGGGGAGCATCCGAACAGGAAAAAGAATTCTCACGCCGCGCGCACGGCTACCGCTTGCAATCAAGGCCGAGTATCGACGATATAACGCAGTACCTTAATCATCTAAGCTCACATCCGGATACAGTCGGCGTACTAAACACGTGGGCTGAACAGAATATTCTGAGCGCCTGTGGTGCGCGTCGAATTGTGTTTATACTACGCGATCCCGTCGCTGCATATCGGTCACTTTGCGAAGTGCATCGCCATAGAGACGATGCTCTCAGATATGGCGGTCCGAATAGCTGGTTTGCTGTGATGGTGGCCACCCGATGGATAAGCATTGCATCGCAATACCTACGAATGAAGGAGCTAGGATGGCCCGTGAGTCTGTGGCCTTACGAGACGCTAAGCGCAGCGGCGATAGGAGACGGGTTCGACAGAATTTTCGGTTCATGGCAACCCTCTCAAACCGGTTCCGGAGATTTCCTCGACGAGCAGACGGTCGAGCTTATGCAGACGTTAACTTTAGACGTGCGGGCGCAATTACGTGTCCCGGTATGGATTTAGAATGGCGGTCCTGCCGGAGCTGCACCGCGTTGCTTTGATTTATATCGTTAGGCATAAAATGCTGTCGGTTCGGGCCCATAACAGGCAGCTGTTTTACTGCCCTGGCGGACAAATGGAGGCCAACGAATCACGACTGGATGCTCTAATTCGAGAAGTTCGGGAAGAACTAAGTGTTCGACTCGACCGAACTGCAATCAGATGGTTCGGCACGGTGCAGGCACAGGCAGATGCGCGACCGCGCGGCCAGACGGTAGTGATGCACTGTTACGGCTACGGGGGATTGATGGACCCCATCGCGTCAAACGAGATCGCCGAGATCAAGTGGGTCCGCCGTGACGCGTATCCGGGACTACTAGCGGACGCAAGCGCATTGGCTTTCGACCTTGGACTGCGTGTAGCTGGTTCAGAATGAGTGTTCCATGACAAACGCCAACAGGAATCGCATAATTCGAGGCGATGTGGTGATGGGCTCGCAGAATGTATTCGAGCCGGGTGTCGTTGTGTACGGGCCAGCAATAATTGGTAGCAACAATTATTTTGGCGCTAATGCGGTCGTGGGCGCACCGCCTCGTCAAAGAAGCAAAACGGTCGTGACGACCGCAGAGCTGATAATCGGAGACGGGAACTACTTTGGGGAGTCGTCGCGAATCCACGGACCAGTGCGTGGTAGAACCGAGCTCGGCTCGCACCTATCCATAGGGGCTGGCACTCATGTAGGGCACGACTGTCAGCTGGGTTCGAACATCACCATTTCGGTTAACTGCAGTATTGGTGGCTATTCGACCCTGTTGAACTACTGCAACCTGGGAATGTCGGTAAGCGTCCACCCCCGCACTGTTGTGGGACCGTGGGCGCATGCCGGCATGGGTTCAGTTGTCACCACCAACGTGGGCGTCGGCTCCGTTGTTGTCGGGACACCAGCCAGGCATCTGCGCTGGAATTATGAGGCTTTCAGAAGAAGTGAACTGTCATGGGACGAGTGTAAGGAGCTCCAGATGTTTCTGGAGCATGACCTTGAACCCGCTAGCTCCCGGTTAATTGAGCTGATAGAACGCTACCGAACCGCATTGGATACGACCGTTCGCAATCCTGTAATACGGACGTGGGATGGATTATTTGCTACCTACACCGTATGACCCTCGCGCCTCCTTGAGAAGGCGCTTGCGTTGCTATCTCACGTGTAAAAGGCATCAGGACCGTGTTGAAGAGCTCGACGGCGAGCCCGTGGCTCTTTCGGAAATCATAGCTTTCTCTCGCGTGGGCGATCCTTTGTGCGGACACCTTCGCGCTGTCGCATTCGGTCTTCACGGGTTCGCTGACCTTTTCATTCGCGAACCCAGGTTATGTTGCTCCCGCAACGGCCGTCGCCTGCTAGCGATGTCGCTGTTCACGGGTCACGATCACCGTGACGTGGAATCGCTGCGTCGCAGTCCTGCTGAGCTGCCAGTAGATCACCTGCGGAAGATTGTCGTAAGGCCGAGGCGGAGCGAACATCGCGATTGGAACAACTGCCGTGTTGGAAGTCACATCCTTAATGACAAACGTGCGTTCAACACCATCGTTTGCGAAGCAGGATTGGCGGCTCCAAGACAAATCTCGATCCCCAGTCGTCGTCTTAGTATCTGGGCTGAGTCGGATGGTCTGATAGTAATCGACGATCCAGACGTTCCCCCGGGACAGTGGATCCTCAAAGGAATTCACGGGATGCAGGGCGAACAGATCTGGCTCGCCAAGTCATTGGGTTTTAGAACGTTCGGGCGTCTTTACGCTGGCCTCCGCACTGTGAAACCGTTGCCGTCCGACCTCGCCGAGGCGTTGAGACTTGGTGATGTTGTTGTGGAGGAGCGACTGCTTCCTAGCGAGATGTTTGCGTGTTCTGGGGACACCGCCCTACCGACAGTTCGGATAGTGACCATTGCGCACGAGACAACAACGGTTATAGCCCGCGTACTGTTCAGGGGCTCACGTGGCTCCATTGTATCGAACTGGCGCCGAGGAGGATTCGCTTACGAAATCCGACCAGACGGCACGTGCGGGATTGGTTACGATCATGCGGGAGCCGTGAACGGTTTCAGCCCTGTGATGTTAGGTCAAGATCTGCTAAATGAGATTGAACGACTGTGCATTAAAGCTCACGACTGCTTCCCATGCGTAGGCTCCGTCGGTTGGGACGTAGGTCTCTCTTCGTTAGGTCCAAAGCTAATTGAGGGCAACGCGAACTGGGGTATGGGAGTTCCACAGTTCTTCCCGGGCCTACCGCTGCTACGAACATTTCAGAAGTGCAATCCGCGTGAGCGCTGGAACTAGAACTTCCAGCTCGGCGAGACCCCGGAGATCGCCGTGGTAGTCCTCCTTGACCGCGGTGGCGATCTGGGTGAGGCGGGTCGCCGAGCTCTCGTCGTAGCGGGCGTATCCGGCCCGGCCGAAGGCGGCGATGACGGTCCGGCGTTTCGCCGCTACAACGGCATCGGGGGTGCGCAGCTTCTCGCTGAAGAGCTCTGTGGCCGCCTTCGTCGCGATGGTCGCATCGATGGGCTTGCTCGCCAGCATGCACAGCACCAGGAGCTCGAACAGCGGCATGGGTTTGTCGGCGAGCGTGATGCCGGCCTGCTCGGCGAACGTCTGTCCGGTTTCGGAAAGAAGGCGACGCACGGTGTCCTTGTTGCGGTCGTTCTCGCTCATGGCCGTCGGCTACCCGCGGCGCGCCGGGCAGAACCTCTACTTCGACGGCAGGCTGGTCGCGTAGTCGACGCCGCGGCGCACCCAGCCGCGCAGCGCCGCCTCATCCGTCACCCCGTCGGCGCTCACGCGCACCCAGCCGCGGGTGGGCCTGCCGGCCATGATCATCGGCTCGACATGGTCGTCGGCGAGCAACTCGTCGGTGTGCTCCGGCGGTACTCGGACCATCAGGCCGCCCTTGCCGCTCACGCAGACCGCCATGTTGCCGTTGAGCAGGAACGCCAAGCCGCCGAACATCGGCTTCTCGTCGAGGCCGCGCTCGGCGCTGATGTGCTCCCGCACCCGCTCGGCGAGGTCGGTGTCGTAGGCCATGGGTCCATTCTCCCGGCGGCCAGACTTCGTGGGGCCCACGCGGTCAGAACTCCGGCGTCCACCCGAGCGCCGGCCCGAGCTTTTCGGCGAGGTCGGTGATGATCTGGGCGTAGTCCTCGGCCTCGAACGTGAACGGCAACGCGAAGGCGACCTCGTCGGCGCGCTGGAACCCGGCATGGTCGAAGAGCTGGTCGGCCAGTTCGTCAGAGGTGCCGACGTAGTCGGGGGAGAACAGCATGCCGCGAACTCCCTGCGGTGCCGTGGTGCGTTCGTAGCGGCTGGCGGCGAACTCGCGGTAGCGGCGAATCTGGTCCTCGGTGGCCGAGTCCGTGGGGATGACGACGAGACCCTGTGACACTCGAGCCTGCTCGGGGTGGGGGTGAGCTGCCCGGAAGGCGTCGATCTGCTCGGCCTGGATGGTGGCGAAATCCCGTGACGCGGAGCCTTCGACGGTGACGACCGAGCTCGTCAGATAGTTGATCCCCTGTTGCCCAGCCCAGATGGCCGATGCCAGCCCGCCGCCGTACCACACCCGCTCGGCCAAGCCGGGCGAGTGCGGCTGGATGTGGTCGGTGTACTGCTCGATGCCCACCGTGCCGGAGAAGTCGCTGACGGGCTCGCCGCGCAGACACCGCAGCAGGCGCAGCACGCGGTCTTTCGAAAAGTCCTGCAGGTCAGCTGATTCCGGGTAGAGGGCGGTCTTGTAGTGGTCGTACATCATCGGTGTGCCGACCGACACCCCGGGATTGATGCGCCCGCCCGAGAGGATGTCGACGGTGGCGAGGTCCTCGGCGAGCCGGAACGGGTTCTCCAAGCCCAGCGGGATGACCGCCGTGCCGATCTCGATGCGGCTGGTGCGCTGCGAGGCGGCCGCCATGATCGCCACGGGCGAGGAGATGCCGGGCTGCAGATGCCTGTCACGCAGCCAGACGCTGTCGAAGCCTAGGGCCTCGCCCCGTTCGATCACCGTCAGGGTTTCCTCGATGCCCGGTCCCGGGTTGTCGACGTCGAACCGTCCGATGGTCAGGAATCCCAGCTTGCGCAGCGGCACACCGCGTACGGGCACGGCTACTCCTTCCGACGAACAGACACAAACTCGCACGGATTCATGTGATTCCGTGCGAGTTCGCGTCTGCTCGCGCTTATCGGTTGTCAGGCCGCCGCGGTCACCGAGTCGACCGCCGGCTCCAGCGCCAGCGCGACGATCTCGGCCACGTCGGTCATCGGTCGGACGTCCAGCGCGTCGAGCACCTCGGCCGGCACGTCGTCCAGATCGGGCTCGTTGCGCTGCGGGATGAACACCGTCGAGAGCCCGGCCCGCTGCGCGGCCAGCAGCTTCTGCTTGACCCCGCCGATCGGCAGCACCCGCCCGTTCAGCGTCACCTCACCGGTCATGCCGACATCGGAACGCACATTGCGTCCGGTCGCCATCGACACCAGCGCGGTCACCATCGTGACGCCCGCGGACGGGCCGTCCTTGGGCACTGCGCCCGCGGGCACGTGCACGTGGATCCGGCGGTCCAGCGCCGCCGGGTCGACGCCCAGTTCGGCGGCGTGGGCCCGGACGTAGGACAGCGCGATCTGCGCCGATTCCTTCATCACGTCGCCCAGCTGACCGGTCAGCGCCAACCCCGACTCGCCGTCGGTGGAGCCTGCCTCGATGTAGAGGACGTCGCCACCGAGACCCGTCACGGCCAGCCCGGTCGCGACACCCGGCACCGCGGTGCGCTCGGCCGATTCCGGCGTGAAGCGCGGGCGGCCAAGGTAGGCAACGAGATCCGGCTCGTCGATGACGATCGGCGACGGGTCGGCCGCGAGCTTCGTGGTCGCCTTGCGCATCGCCTTGGCCAGCAGACGCTCGAACTGACGCACGCCCGGCTCGCGGGTGTAATCGGCGGCGATCTTGTGCAGCGCCTCGTCGGTCACCGTCACCTCGTCGACGGTCAGCGCGGCACGCTCGGCCTGCCGGGGCAGCAGGTAGTTCCGGGCGATGGCCACCTTGTCGTCGGCGGTGTAGCCGTCGATCTGCACCAGCTCCATGCGGTCCAGCAGCGCCTGCGGGATGTTCTCGATCACGTTGGCCGTCGCCAGGAACACGACGTCGGACAGGTCCAGATCCAGGTCCAGGTAGTGGTCCCGGAACGTGTGGTTCTGTGCGGGGTCGAGCACCTCGAGCAGTGCCGCCGACGGGTCACCGCGGTAGTCCGAACCGACCTTGTCGATTTCGTCCAGCAGCACAACGGGATTCATCGATCCCGCCTCGCCGATCGCACGCACGATGCGGCCGGGCAGCGCGCCGACATAGGTGCGGCGGTGTCCGCGGATCTCGGCCTCGTCCCGCACGCCGCCCAACGCGACGCGCACGAACGTGCGGCCCAGCGCCCGCGCGACGGACTCGCCCAGAGACGTCTTGCCGACGCCGGGAGGGCCCGCAAGCACCATCACCGCACCGGAGCCGCGCCCGCCGACGACGGCCATGCCGCGCTGGGCGCGACGGGCCCGGACGGCCAGGTACTCCACGATGCGGTCCTTGACGTCGTCGAGACCGTGGTGGTCGGCGTCCAGAATGCCGCGTGCCGCAGCAAGATCCGTCGAATCCTCGGTCGCGACGTTCCACGGCAGGTCCAGCACGGTGTCGAGCCAGGTCCGGATCCAGCCGCCCTCGGGGCTCTGATCGCTGGAGCGTTCCAGCTTGCCGACCTCGCGCAGCGCGGCCTCCCGCACCTTCTCGGGCAAATCGGCCGCTTCGACGCGGGCTCGGTAGTCATCGGAGCCTTCGGGCTCGCCCTCGCCGAGTTCCTTGCGGATCGCGGCCAGTTGCTGACGCAGCAGGAATTCCTTCTGCTGCTTGTCCATTCCGGCCCGCACGTCTTCGGCGATCTTGTCGTTGACCTCGGTCTCGGCCAGGTGGTCGCTCGTCCAGCCGATCAGCAGCCGCAGCCGGGCGGCCACGTCCTCGGTCTCGAGCAGCTCGCGCTTCTCCACGTCCGACAGGTAGGACGCGTATCCGGCCGTGTCGGCCAGCGCCGACGGGTCGGTGATCTTGTTGACCACGTCGACGATCTGCCACGCCTCGCGGCGCTGCAGCATCGCGAGCAGCAGCTTCTTGTATTCGGCGGCCAGCGCGCGGGTCTCGTCGGTGATCTCCGGGTCGGCGACTTCGTCGACGGTGACCCACAGCGCGGTGCCGGGGCCGGTGGCGCCGGTACCGATGTGGGCGCGCTTCTCACCGCGCACCACCGCGGCGGCACCGCCGCCGGGCACACGACCGACCTGCACGATCGACGCGAGCACGCCGTAGGTGGGGTAGCGGTCGTCGAGCCGGGGCGCGATCAGCAGCTTGCCGGTCTGACTGGCTTGGGCTGCGTCGACGGCGGACCGGGCAGCGTCGTCGAGTTCGATCGGCACCACCATTCCGGGCAGCACGATCGGCTCGCTGACGAATAAGACCGGGACTTGCAAGGCTTCAGCCATCAATCCTCCAAAGTTGAACCTGATGCGCTCAACCCTGGGGTGAGGGACTTTGTTCCCGGCCTACGCGTGGAACACCTGAAATCAGGCGTCCGGGTTGCGTTCCTGCCAGAGCTGGTAGACGCCGATGGCGTCAGGGTGGGGCTGGTGCTGCATCGGCAGGCGCCGGTCCTGCCACGATTTGCCGAACTCGTCGTAGAACGTCGCGAGCTCGAAGTACTTGCGGTTGTCCTGGTAGTACGTCGCGTACTCGTCGCGCTGGGTGAGGAACACGACTGAGTCGGGGGAGCAGTAGTACAGCGACCCCAGACACATCGGACACGGGTGGGCGAGCACGTAGATGGTGGTGCCGGTGAGGTGCTCGGACCCCACGGCCGTGCAGGCGGCCCGGATCGCCAGGATCTCAGCGTGGGCGGTGGGATCGTTGGTCTGCGCCACCAGGTTCGGACTCTCCGCTAGTACCTGCCCGTCACGTGCGATCACGGTGGCGAAAGGTCTGCCTCCCTCCATGACGTTCTGGCGGGCGATGTCGACGGTGCGCTGCGCGAAATCCATGAGGTGACTGATAGCCGGTTGCGGCGCGGAATAGTCCTGAGCCTTCGCGGGTCGTACTCCTCATGGGCAATGCGAGCGATCCGATCACCGGCCAGGTCGTCGCCATCACCGGGGCCAGCAGCGGCATCGGCGAGGCGACGGCGCGCCTGTTGTCCGCCCGGGGGGCGCACGTGGTGTTGGCGGCCCGCCGCACCGACCGGTTGACGACGCTGGTCGACGAATTACCGCACGACGCGGTCGCCGTCCCCGCTGACGTCACCGTGCCCGAGGACGTGACGCGGATCGTCGACACTGCGGTCGAGCGCTTCGGTCGGCTCGACGTGCTGGTGAACAACGCCGGAATCGCGACAATCGGGGAGATGGCCGACGGCGACGTGGCCGGCTGGGACGCGATGATCGACGTCAACGTGCGCGGGGTGCTGTACGGGATTGCCGCCGCGCTGCCGGTGTTCCGCCGTCAGGGGCGCGGCCACATCGTCACCACGGTGTCGACCGCCGGCCTCAAGATCGTGCCCACCATGGGCGTGTACGCGGCGACCAAGAACGCGGTGCGCACCGTGATGGAGGCGCTACGTCAGGAGTCGACGGACGGCGTCGTGCGGACCACGTCGATCTCGCCGGGCTTCGTGAACACCGAGTTGGACGGCTCGATCGACGATTCCGACCTGGCCGCCCGGATCCGGGCCCAGATGGACGAGTTCGGTCTGCCGCCGGATGCGGTGGCCCGAGCCATCGCGTTCGCGATCGAACAGCCGCACGACGTGGAGATCGGGGACCTGACGATCCGGCCGACACGGCAGAACTGACACCGCGTGGGGGAGAGGGTGATCCCCCGGGCCGACCACCCGTCGGGGCGATGCGGGGACGTGCGCGCCGCGGCTAGAACCTAGCCCTATGCCCCCTTGGCGGTTACGCGACTTCCACGACGACGACCTCGATCAGGCTATCTCGGTCTGGGACCAGAGCCGAGAGCCCGGCGAGGCCCCGCCGGCATTTCCGGTGTCCGAGGTGGTCGCCGCCGCACGGTCCGGACAGCCCGCCGTGGTGGCCGTGGTGGGTGAACAGCTGGTCGGCATGGCGGTGGCGCACGTCGCCGCGGACCGCGCCTGGATCTCGATGGTCGCGCTGTCGAACCGCTGGCGGCACCGCGGGATCGGCAGCGCGCTGCTGGCCGAGCTGGAGCTGCGGCTGCGGGGCCTCGGCGCCCGGCGCATCAGCGTGCTGCTTCCCGAGGACGCCACCGGGGCCGCCGCGCTGCGCAATTCGGGGTACACCGAGCGGGCCGACCTGCGGTACTTCGAGAAGATCGATCACGTCGGCGCGTCGGATACGGGGTTGCTCTCCGCGCTGGGCGGCCAGCTGATCAACCCCGGCCGATGGCAGGAGATGGCCGGTATGGACGTCGAGAAGCAGATGATCGAGCGGCGCATCGTCGCGCCGCTGGCGCGACCCGATCTCGCTGCCCGATACGGTGTGTCGCCGCCCAAGGCGGTGATCCTGTTCGGCCCGCCGGGAACGGGCAAGACCAGCTTCGCGAAAGCGGTTGCCGGACGGCTCGGTTGGCCGTTCGTGGAAATTTTTCCGTCCCGCCTCGCGGCGCCCGGGGTGGCCATGCCCGCCGCGCTGCGCGACGTGTTCGCCGATCTGACCGATCTGGACGCCGCCGTCGTGTTCATCGACGAGGTGGAAGAGATCGCGGGCTCACGCTCCGGAGTGCCGTCAGACCCGTCACACGGCGTCACCAACGAGCTGTTGAAGCTGATCCCGGCGTTCCGTCAGAACGACGAGCGGCTGCTCATCTGTGCGACCAACTCCGTCAGCTCGTTGGATTCGGCGTTCCTGCGGCCCGGACGGTTCGACTACATCATTCCCGTGGGACCGCCCGATGAGGCGGCGCGCAAAGCGATCTGGACCCGCTATCTGGCCGGCAACGCCGACACGGTCGAGGTCGACAAGCTCGTCGAGGCATCAGACATGTTCACCCCGGCAGACATCGAGTTCGCAGCGCGTAAAGGCGCGCTGTCGGCGTTCGAGCGAGAGGTGGAGTCACGGCGGGGCGAACCAGCCTGCACCGACGATTACCTCGCGGCGATCGCCGATACACGGCCCACGCTGACGCAGGCGATGCTCGACGAGTTCACGACCGACATCGAGCAGCAGACCCGGTTGTAGCCGCGCTCGAGCGGCTTCAGGCAGCTTCAGCCGAATTGCCGCCCTCAGGCGGCGGCGTCCTTGCCGCTGACGCACGAGCTGCAGTCCGACGTGCCGAAGTCGGTGTCGATGTCGACCGAACCGCAAGCGGGGCAGATGAAGGGGATCACGGCTGTCTCCAGAGGGGTTATCGACATCGGCGCGACCGTCGCATCCGACCACGCCCGAGATACCCCCCGGTGGTAGCGGATCAAACGCGACGGAGCCAGCCGACCGCCGTTGGTCACATCCCTGTCACCTTTACCTGCCCCGCACACGGCAGAGAGCCTGCCGCTCGGGGGAAACGGCAGGCTCTCTGAGTGTGGGGGCTATGCGGAAGCTTGCGCTCCGAGCACCCGCTGGATGTCCGGCTTCATCTGCAGAAGCTGCTGACCCCAGTAACCCCAGGCGTGCGTGCCCTGGGCGGGGAAGTTGAACACCCCGTTGGTGCCGCCGGCCGCGATGTACTTGTCGCGGAAGCTGATGTTGGTCCGCAAGGTGAAGCCCTCGAGGAACTGCGCCGCCATCAGGTTCTGTCCGGCCGTACCCGAGTCGAGGTCCGACGGGGTACCGGTGCCGCAGTAGACCCAGACCCGGGTGTTGTTGGCCACAAGCTGATTGATGTTGACCATCGGGTCGTTGCGCTTCCACGCCGGGTCCGAAGACGGTCCCCACATGCTCTCGGCATTGAAGCCGCCCGCGTCGTTCATCGCCAGCCCGATCAGCATCGGCCACCAGCCCTCGGACGGGTTCAGGAACCCGGAAAGGCTTGCCGCGTAGATGAACTGCTGCGGATGGTAGATCGCCAGGGTCATCGACGCGCTACCGGCCATCGACAGACCGACGACCGCGTTACCTGTGCGCGAGACGCCGCGGTTGGCTTCCAGCCACGCGGGCAGTTCCTGGGTCAGGAACGTCTCCCACTTGTAGGTGTAGTCCTGGCCGTTCCCGCGCGACGGCTGGTACCAGTCGCTGTAGAAGCTGGACTGGCCGCCGACCGGCATGATCGTCGACAGGCCCGACTGGTAGTACCACTCGAACGCCGGGGTGTTGATGTCCCAGCCGTTGTAGTCGTCCTGGGCGCGCAGTCCGTCGAGCAGGTAGACGGCGTGCGGGCCGCCACCTTGGAACTGCACGCGGATGTTGCGATTCATGGACGGGGAGAACACGTCCAGATACTCGACCGGGAGGCCCGGCCGGGAGAACGCGTTGGCAGTCGCCGATCCCCCAACGAAGCCGATCAGCCCGGGCAGCGTGGTGACGGCCAGGGCGACGGCCGCCATCCGGCGTGCCCACCGACCTCGAAACTTCTCTCTCAACTTCATAACGGCAACCAACCCACCTTTCATTACAAGTCCACATGTCGCGCAAACGTGCCGTCGTGTGCATCCGCCATGGAACACGGTGGGCGTTCTCGAACCGCTGTCCGACACAGACATTCGTGGTCGCGGTTGGCTAACGATTACGACTCGGCGCAGTGACCAACGCCGCGGGCCTGCCACACTCGAGACCTGACCATGACCACTCCTGAATCCGACACGTTCGACCTGGCGCGCTTCACCGACGCTCAGGCCGCGGTCTATGACACGGTGCTCGCCGAACTGCGCGCGGGCCGCAAGCGCACACACTGGATCTGGTTCGTCTTCCCGCAGATGCGGGGTCTCGGGCACAGCGCGACGGCGTACCGGTTCGGACTGACCTCGCTCGAGGAAGCCGCGGCCTACCTCGACCATCCGGTGCTCGGGCCGCGTCTGCACGAGTGTGTCGCAGCGCTGCTGGCCCACCGCGGCCGCGCAGCCCGCGACATCCTGGGATATCCAGACGATCTGAAGGTGCGGTCGTCGATGACGCTGTTCGCCCGCGCCGGTGGCGGGTCGGTGTTCACTGAGGTGCTGGACGCCTTCTACGGCGGCGAGGAGGATGCGGCGACGCTGGAGCTGTTGCGCTGAGATCAGCGCGGGGTTGAGTCAGCGCGGCGCGAGGACGAGCCAGCCGTGGGGAGGCACCACAATCTCGGTGACCGTCTCCGCCGGCGGCGCGCCCGACCCGGCGACCACCTCGGCAGCACCGAACCCGTGCTCCTGCAACGACACTGGTAACGGTTCGTCGGCGACGTTGAGGGCGACCAGCAGCGTGTCCTCACCGGCTCGGGAGGCGTAGACGTAGCCGGTGTTGGTGACCTGCAGCGGTGCGGTACGCGCGGTGTGCAGCCACGGGTGACGGCGGCGCAACCCGATCAGATGCTGGTGGGCGCGCAGCACCTGGTGGCCGTGCTCGCCCACTCCGTCCAGCGGAGAACCGAATTCGGGCCGCACCGCGTTGTCGCCGCCGAAACGCTCCTCTTTGACCCCTCGGTAGGCGACCTCGTCGCCGGCGTAGATGCTCGGAGTGCCGCCGGTGGTCATCAGGATCACCAGCGCGTGATCGACGTGATCGGGGTTGTCCAGCTGGCTTGCGATGCGGGTCACGTCGTGGTTGCCGATGAACGTCATGGGCACGAAGGTGTCCAGAAAGTCGTTGTGCCGCTTGAGCGCCCAGTCCAGTTCGTGAAGATTCGCGTCGTTGAGGCTGCTCCAGATCGCCTTCCACAGCTCGTACTGGGTCACCGAGTCGAAGCCGGACTCGGTCACGCGCGCCACGTAGTCGCCGTGGATGACCTCGCCGACGAACCACGCGTCCGGGAACTGCTCGCGCACCCGCGGCAGTACCTGCGCCCAGAAGCGATCGGGCATCGCATACGCCGCGTCCAGGCGCCAGCCGTCGGCGCCGCGGCCGAGCCAGTGGCACATCACGTCGACGACGTAGTCGACCACTTCCGGGTTGCGATGATCGAGCGCGATCAGTCCGCCGTGACCCTCGAACGTGGCGAACTCCCCACGCCGGACCCTGAACCACGACGTGTCACCGCCGGCGACAGCGTCGCGGTAGCGGGGAAAGTCGGTGCCGACGTGGTTGAACACCCCGTCGAGCAGGACGCGCAACCCTCGCGCGTGGGCCTCGGTGATCAGGTGGTCGAGGTCGCCGTCGTCACCGAGCCGCCCGTCGATGCGGTAGTGATCGGTGGTGTCGTAGCCGTGGGTCTGCGAGGCGAAGACCGGCCCCAGCGCGATGCCGGAGGTCCCGAGATCACGGGCGTAGTCGAGCCAGTCCACGATCCGCCGGAGCCGATGCTCAGCCGGTCCTGGGGGCGGGTCGGCTGGATGTGCGCCGACAAAGCCCAGGGGGTAGAGGTGCCACCAGATGGCGTGGGTGACCCAATCCGGCTCGCTCATCGACGAAAAGCCCTCTCGTACAACGCTTTCATGGTTTCAGCCAGGTCGAGCGCCGGACCGTCGACGGGCACGCCCGGCGCGACCGCACTGATCGGCAGAGCGGCAACAGGGGGCGCCGGCGCGTCCCATGCCTGCAGCCAGCCCGTCAGTTGCGCCGACGACGCCGCGTAGACGATGCGGCCCAGCCCGACCCAGGCGTGGGCGGCCGCGCACATCGGGCAGTGCTCACCGCTGGTGTAGACGGTCGCCGCGGCACGCTCCTCGGGGCTGAGATGCTCGACGGCCCACAGTGCGATCGCCAGCTCCGGATGCCGGGTGGCGTCCCCGCCGGCAACGTGGTTGTGGTCTTCGAAACGCACCGCACCGTCGGCATCGAGCAACAGCGAGCCGAAGGGTTCGTCGCCCGCCTCGAGCGCCTGCCGGGCGAGGTCCACGCAGCGGCGCAGATACTCGACGTCCGCCGCGCTGAGAGACACAGGCGAAGTCTACGCATCCATGCGGCAGGCACACGACGCGCGGATCGGCACGTCGGCGCGGGCGCCGGCCAGCTCCAGCTGCCGAGCGATGATGACCGCTTCGGCCTCACGGCCCAGCCGCGTCAGGCATTCGTGGTAACCGTGCAGGCTCCACACGTTGCCCGGGTGCTGGCAGGACCGGGCCAGCGTCGGGTCGAGGCCGAGATCGGCGGCGTAGACGCCCGCGGCTTCCTCCACGCGGCCCTGCTCGAGCAGCAGGGCACCGTAGGCGTGCCGGGTGGGCTGCATCCAGCCCCACGGTTCGTCGTAGGGGAGGGCGTCGTCGAGCGCGATCGCCCGGCGCAGATGCGCGAACGCGTCCTCGAAGTCACCTGCGCGGTAGGCGATCTCACCGTCCAGCATTGCCGCGGCGACCGCCAGGATGTCCCGGCTGGTGTTGTTGAACAGGTACCGGCTCTCCGGGATCCGCGCGTGGGCCCGGGTGAAGGCCTCCCGCTCGGCGTGCGCCTCGGCGAGCCGCCCAGTCGCCGCGTAGGCGACGCCGCGGCCGTAGTGGATCGTCGCGGTGGTGGTGCAGTAGAGCTCGGGGTCATCGGGCAACGGCGTGGCGATCAGATCGTCCCACCGGCCGAAGCGGATCAGCACGTGCACCCGCAGGGGCACGAACGCTTCCAGCCAGTCCGCCATCGGTGGTGACGGAATGCGCAGCAGCTCCGGGGTCAGTTGGGCCGAGAGCTCGTCGGCGGCCCCCAGCGCCGTGGCGTAGTTGGCCTCGAACATCGCCGAGTAGACCACGAAGTGCAGATTGTGGGCGCGGTAGAGCGAATAGAAATTGAGCGGGCCCGAGCGTTCGACGAAGCGCCGATCCACCTGCACCGCAGCGGTATTGGCGACGACGGAGTCGTGGTAGTTCCCGCACAGCACGTCGATGTGGCTGGGCATGTGCTGCAGGTGGCCCGCATCGGGCACCAGGCCGCGCAGCAGGTCGGCGGCGGGCAGCGCCTTCTCGGGCGTCGTGGACATCTCCATCGCGTGGAGGTAGAGGTGCAGGATGCCGGGGTGGGCGCGGCCGGCCGCAGTCGTGAGTGCCGCGTCGAGGATCTGCATGGCTTCGACGACGCGCGAGCCCGGCGCCGGCTCACCGGTGCGGCTGTCCCACAGCGCCCATGCGGTGATGTTGACCAGCGCGTCGGCGGTCAGCGCTGCGACGTCGACGTCCGCGGGATGAGCCTGCGCCAGGGCGGTCATCGCGTCGGCGTAGGCGGCGTGGCCGGCCTGCAGCGCGGCGGTCTCGTCGGGATCGTCGGTCGGGAACCGTGCCAGCAGCGCGTCGATGAGCCCACGTTCGACCGCGTCGGCGCGCCCGCGCGCGGCCTGGGCGAGTTCGGCCCGCGCCCGCGTCACGGAGGCGGTGAGGTCGACAGGGTCGAACGCCTCCCACGCCTTGTTGTAGTTGGGCCCGACGGCATAGGCGATGCCCCATCGAGCCAACGCGAAATCGGGGTCGAGGGCCAGCGCTCGCTCGAAGCACGCGATCGCCTCGTCGTGGTTGAAGGCATAGGCCCACACCATGCCCCGGTCGAACCAGACCTGTGCGTCGGCCGACGGTGTGTCCGTCGGCCGACGGTAGGAGCCGAGGTCGTAGTAGGGCTCGATCGGCGATGCGCTCACACCCGGCACGATAATTCAGAACCGTTCGATGAGGTGTGCAGAGGCCGGACCCGGCGGTTACGGTGACGCGCATGATCCGTTGCGTACGACTGTGGACCGGCGCCGACGACACCTCTCACGTCCAGATCGGGCGCCTGGACATGCAGCCGGGTCGCAACGACGACCTGGTCTCGTCGAGCGTCACCGCGGCGTCGGTGACGGTGGAGGAGACGGCGACGGGCGGCACGCTGGCGTGGCACACCGCGCCGGTCCGCCAACTCGTCGTCACCCTCGCGGGCACGCTGCTGTTCACCACGCGCGACGGTGAGTCCTTCCGCCTCTCACCCGGCGACGTGTTGCTCGCCGAGGACACCACGGGGTCCGGTCACCAGTGGCGCCTCGAGGGCGACGATCCGTGGCGGCGGATGTACGTCGTGTTGGGGCAGGACGCGGCGGTGCCGTTCGTGGCCGACTGACGTCAGTGGCCCGCGACCCTCAGTGTCCCGCGACGATGTCGGCTTCGTCGACCACGACGGGCTCCTTCGCCCCCGGCAGCAGTGAGTACGCCAGGCAGACCACCCCGAAGAGCGCATAGCCCAGTGCCACTTGCGGATTCGCCGCCCAGGCCACCTGCGGTGCGTGAATGAGGCCGATGAAGGACAGCACGGCGCCCACCGCCGAGGCGATCGCAGCGTAGACGAACTTCTTCTCCAGGATGAACGTGACCATCGTGCCCAGGATCAACCCGACCAGCACCGCGCCCTCACCCAACGTCAGCAGCCCGTCGTAGACCACGCCGGCATTGCCCAGCGCCTCCAGTCCGACCTTCGACGCCGAGGTGCCCGCCGCGTTGAGCGCATTGTCGATCAGGCCGCTGGCCCACTGCGCCAGGTTGGGCAGGATCGCGGCCACCACCGCGATCGCGTGCAGCCGCGGCACCGCCTGGAACGCCTGGGCGCCGATCAGCAGTCCGATGTAGAGCAGGATCGGCACGATCGCCGGAACAGGGAGTAGCGCGTCGAGAACCCCGAAAAGGCCGAGAAAGCAGAGTATTCCGATGACGATGCCGCTGGCCAGCGAGTAGCCCGCCCGGCCGCCGGCGTCCTTCCAACCCGGGTGCCCGATGTACACCGCGGGCGGGAACGGAGATCCGAACGCCGACCCGACGACCGCGCCCGCGCCGTCGGCGAGCAGCACGCTACGCAGGTTGTAGTTGTCGCCGGCGGCAGCGGCGCTTTCCACATTGCTCATCGCCTCGGTGAAGTTGTAGACGCCCAGCGGGATCGCGGTCCCGAGCAACGGCGCGAGGTTCGACAGACCCGAGAACAGCATGTCCACGCGGAGATCCGGCACGCCGATCGCGATGTCGGAGACGGCCTGACCGACGTCGGGGGCGGACATGTAGCCGCCGAGCCAGCCGATCGCGGTACCGACGAGCAGCGCCGCCAGCCCCACCGGGACGCCGAACGGCAGCCGCACATCGGTGAAGAAGCCGATCAGGATGATCGCCAGCACCGGCAGCCCGATCCACGCCGCTTCCCACATCTGCGCCGCGGGCCGCATCGAGATGAACGTGATCGAGATGCCCGCCAGGGTGCCGAGCATCGCCGCCCGCGGGGTGAGCCGGCGGATGTGCGGTCCGACGAACGCCCCGATCATCACGATCACACCGATCATGAACGCCCACGCCAGCCCGGCCGACCAGGCCCGCATCGCGTCGTCGGTGTTCAGGTACACCGGCAGCATCACCACGAAGACAACGATGAACATGTGCGGCACGCTGGGCCCGTAGGGCAGCGCGGTGACATCGGATCTGTTCTCTCGCTTGGCCAGTCGGCGGGCGAGGAAGGTGTAGTACAGGTTGCCGAGGATCAGCGCGACGCCGAGTGCGGGCAATACGGTGCCCAGCACGTCACCGGCAGGGATCTTGACCACGCCGATCATCAGGCCGGTCAAGGTCAGGACGTTGACCAGGATGTTGAAGCCCAGGCCGAAGAACGCGTTCAGATCGCCGCGGGTCCACCAGGCCACAGACGCCGGCTTCTCGGTGGGGGCGGGAGTGGTGACGTCGGTACTCACAAGGTCTCCTCAGGCGGCCGTGGTGGTCAGTTGTTGCAGTGCGGGGATGACGGCTGCGGTGTCGGCGACCCAGCCGAAGATGCCGCCCTGCGCGGCGATCATCTGCAGACCGACGCGGTGGAAGTCATCGAAATACGAACCGACGCAATCGGATACCACGAGGCACTCATAACCGCGGTCGTTCGCCTCACGGGTCGTGGTGTGCACGCAGACTTCGGTGGTGACACCGGTGATCAGCAACTGGGTGATGCCGGCGTCGGTCAGCACCTCGGACAGGTCGGTTCCGTAGAACGCACCCTTGCCGGGCTTGTCGATCACCACCTCACCGTCGATCGGTGCCAGCTCGTCGACGATGTCGTGCCCGTACTCGCCGCGGATCAGGATGCGACCGAAGGCGCCGGGATCGCCGATGCGCTGGGTCGGCGCGCCGCGGCGGAGCTTCGCGGGTGGGCAGTCCGACAGGTCGGGCCGGTGGCCTTCGCGGGTGTGGATCACCATCAGACCGGCAGAGCGCGCTGCTGCCAGCAGCGCCGCCAGCGGCGGGACGACCGTGGCAAGGCGGGCGACGTCGTTGCCGAGGCTCTCGCCGAAACCGCCCGGCAGCAGGAAGTCTCGCTGCATGTCGATGACGACCAGCGCGGTCTTGCCGGCGATGAGAGGGAACGGCGACGGCTCCGCCGCAATCGGGATCGGGTTCACAGCAGCTCCTCGGTGGGGATCGGGGCGGGGGAGGGATGGCGGACGGGTCGCGATTCGTCGAGGAGCTGCGCGGCGAGGTGCAGCACGGTGTCGTCACTGAGCGCGGCACCGAGAAGCATGGCGCTGCAGGGCCTTCCGTCTTCGGTGAGACCGATCGGGATCGCCGCACCGCACAGATCGAGCAGATTGCCGAAGTGGGTGTAATGGCCGAGCGCCGTGTTCGTGCGGATCGGGTCCGCCTGGACCTCGTCGACGGTGAACGTGGTACCGATCGTGGGTAGCACGAGGACGTCTAGGCCTTGCCACAGTCGGTTCACGTGCGCTTTGAGTTCCTGCAGGCGCTGTAGTGCGGCGAACGCGTCGACTGCCGTGTAGCGGTGTCCGCTGGCGAAGATCTCGCGCACCACGGGGTGGATCGATTCGGGATGCTCGGCGAGGAAGTCGCCGAACTCGACGAGGCGTTCGGCCACCCAGGGTCCCTGGTAGAGCAGGGATCCTGCCGCCAGGAAGGGTTCGAGGGGGACGTCGACGATCGTGTGCTGACGGGCGAGCTGCTCCCGGAAGGCCAGGTGGGCCGTGCGCATCGCGGTGTCGCCGAAGAATTCGAGTTCCTCAACGGGCGGCAGCCCGACGCGCACGGGGGAATTCTTGACGCGGGGACCCCGGTCACGCGACCAGGGGTCGCCGTCGTCGCGGGCGATCATGATGTCGAGCACGCGGTCGGCGTCGTCGATGCAGCCGGCCATGACGGTGAGGCAGTCGAGAGACTTGCACGCCGGTACCAGTCCGACGGTGCTGATCAGCCCGCGCGACGGTTTGACGCCGACGACGCCGTTGAGCGCGGCGGGCACCCGACCGGACCCGGCGGTATCGGTGGCGACGGCAAAGGGCACCTGACCGAGAGCCACCGCCAATGCCGAGCCGGAGCTGGAGCCGCCCGAGATGATGCCGCGGCCGTACACGCTGCGGGGGATGGTGTGCGGCGTCCGCGTGCCGTTGAGGCCTGTGGCGAACTGGTCGAGGTTGGTTTTGCCCACGTACAGCGCCCCTGCGTCGAGGAGGCGTTGCACCGCGGGTGCTGTCGCGTCGGCGACGTAGGCGAAATCAGGGCACGACAGCGTGGTCGGCACTCCGGCGACGTCGATGCTGTCCTTCACGCCGAAGGGCACGCCGTAGAGCGGTAGCGTCCGGGCACCGGGCCGGCGTTCGATGGCTTCGGCAGCAGCGATCAGCTCATCGCGGGGGACGGTCGACAGCCAGGTGCCGTCGTCCCCGCGGGCCTCGATCGCGTCGGCGACGCGGGCTGCGGTCTTGACGGGCGATCCGGTTCCGCCGGCATGGGAGGCCAGGATCTCGGCCACGGACGGCCCGATCGACGGCCCACGGTGTTCTTCCATGTCTGTCGATTGTCGACAGAATCATGGCGACCGCGGGTCGGGAATGTGTCGTTTGTGTAAGCGCTCAGGAATCTGCCGGCGGGGCGGCACCCGTGTCGAGCCCCAGATAGTCGAGATGGCCGTGCTCGCGCAGCGCCGCCACCACGATGTCGGCCCGATTGGACTCCAGCGCTTCGAGGATCGCGCGGTGCCGCTGCCTGCCGTCCGCAGCGTCGCGCTGGTGCGCCTCTTCGCGCAGGTTCTTCGCCATCGGCAGCTGCAGTTTGAGCAGGATCGGCGCGAGCGCGATGTCCAGTTGGCGGTTGTCGGCCAACGTGACCACGGCCGCGTGGAAGTCCCGGTGCGCGTCGTCGCGGTCGAGTGCGTCCTCGGCGTTGTCCATTCGGTCCAGCGCAGCGCGGATCGGCTCGAGCTGACGGTCTGGATCGCTCAGGGGGAGCGCGGTTTCGATGGCGTGCCGCTCGAGGACGTGCCGCAGCTCGAACAGCTGCAGGATGTCGCTGGGCGACCACTCGCTCACCCGCGAGCCGCGCCGCGGGAGATGTTCGACCAGCCCCTGCTGGGCGAGTAGGCGCAGGGCCTCGCGCAAGGGCGCCCGGCTGATGCCGAGATCGGCGCACAGCTGTTCCTCGACGATCTTCTGGCCCGGCGCGAGCTGTCCGGACAGGATCGCATCGCGCAGCCGGTGGCCGGCCACTTCGACGAGTGTCGCGGGCAGCACCGGCCGCGACGGAACTCCGTTGGGCGCTGCCATGGCACACAATGGTAGGAACAATTGGCGGCGCGTGCAGCGACAGCCCCTGCACCACGACGAAATGCATTGTCCGACAGCACTTATGGATCGTGGTCATCTTCGGGTACGAGGTGGCGTTCGGGGTGGTGGTAGCCGTTCACGCGGCGTCGGCCGGTATCGAGGTCGGGTGGGGGTAGCCATTCGGTCTGGCCGCGGTCGTTGACTGTGGTGGTCCAGCCGGTCTGTTCGATCATGCGATTGTCGGGCCCACAGGCGAGGGTGAGGTTGGTGATGTCGGTGGCCCCGCCGGTTTTCCAGTCGTCGACGTGGTGGACCTGGGTCCAGTAGCCGGGCACCGTACAGCCGGGCCGAGTGCAGCCCCGCGCGGAGGAATGCAGCATGATTCTTTGTGCCGCCGACGCCAGCCGTCTCGTCCGGCCCAGATACAGCGGCTGACTGGTGTGGCGGTCGAACACCGCCAGATAGTGATGGGCATGGGTGGCCATCCGGATCAGATCGGCCATCGGCAAGAGGCTGCCGCCGCCGGTGACCGCCACCCCCGCATCCTTCTCCAACTCCTGCAGAGTTGTGGAGACGATCACGGTGACCGGTAATCCGTTGTGCGAGCCCAGGTCCCCGGAGCTCAGAGCCATCCGGCCGACGGCCAGCCACGCGTCGTGGTTGCGCTGGGCCGCACCACGGGTATCGCGACGCTGCTGTTCTAGGTCGGGTTCGGCGTCGACGCAGGGTGTCTCGTCGTCGGGGTTGCACATCCCCGGCGCCGCGAGCTTGGCCTGGATGGCTTCGTAAGTAGCGCGCGCTTCCGGGGTGATCCAGCCAGACAGGCGGCTCATCCCGTCAGCCTGCTGCTCACCCAGTCTGATCCCGCGCTTGCGGGCGCGATCGGCATCGGTGGGCTGGGGACCGTCTTGGTCGATCATCGCCGCCAACCGATCCGCCGATTTCTTGAGATCCTCCGGTGTCAGACCGGCACCGAGCGAGGCCAACTGGCGATCCGCGGCAGCGCGGGTGTCGACATCGACCCACATGGGCAGGTCCTTGTGGAACGTCGCGATCACCGCGACATGCTCGCCGTCCAGGGTGCCGGCGGCCTGCGCAGCGGCGGTCGCCTCCCAGACCGGCGCCAGCGGTTCCCCGGTCAGAGATTGCCGCGGACCCAGGTGCGCGGCATCAGCAAGTCGGCGCTTAGCGTCACGCTCCGACACGCGCAGCGCTGTCGTCAGCACCTTTTTCCACGACGCTTCTCCGAGCCGGCGCGGCTCCGTCTCCGTCGTGAGCCGCGCCAGGATCTGATGCTCCAGCGCCGGCACCGACCGCACCACCGTGGTCACCTCGGAAAGCAGCGAGACCAACTCCGGGTGGGTCAGCGTGTCGCAGGCGTCGTGCAGGATCGCGAGCTGAGCCCGCAACCCCTCCACCGCACCCGCGACCGCATCCACACATCGAACACTAGTTCGAGGGTCCGACAAACTGGCCCCGCCGCGTGACTAGAGGAACGCACGGTACGAACGAGGTCAAAGATTCTCCTGGGCAGGCTATTTCACCGCATGCGCTCGCCGAGACCTACGCCTCGGCCAGGCTCGGCCAGCTTCACGTCGGCCTCGAGCCCGTGGACCGTCCGGAGACAACAGGATTCGCCGATCGCTCCGATCCGCCGACGGGTCACGGTCGCAAGAACCACTTCTGCAGCCAGCGCTCCAGCGATGCCCCGTCGCCTGGCCCGCCGGCCGCGGCGAGATAACCGTCCGGCCGGACCAGCAGCCAGCCCGACGAAACGCCCCCACCGCCCACGCTCACGATCCCCTCCCAGTCCCGCGCGACGTCGACCACCGCGCCAGCGTCAGGACCGGCGAACAGCGTCAAGGCGCCGAGGTCGAGCGCGTCGTAGCGACCGTCGGTATCCGGCACGCGGTCACCCGCCCGCATCGCACCGAGATCGCCCGCTCCCAGCGCAAGCTCGCCGCCTCGGTAGCCGGCCGACAGCTGCCCGAACATCGACGCCGCCGCGTTCTGGACAGCGTCACGCGCCAGCGCCCGCGGCGCCATCCGGACACGCAGCGCATGCACCAGGGGATTGGTCGAGTTGAACACCCGAGTGCCGATCTCGGTGAAGCGCAACACCTTTCGGACCACCGGAAGACGCTCGGAGGAGTAGGTGTCGAGGAGATCGGGTCGCGCACGTCCGTCGAGCACCATCGCGAGTTTCCAACCGAGGTTGATCATGTCCTGGATGCCGAGGTTCATCCCCTGCCCGCCCGCCGGGCTGTGCACATGCGCAGCGTCACCGCCGAACAGCACCCTGCCCGAGCGCAGATTCGGCACCGCGCGGCTGTTGATCCGGAACTGCGAACTCCAGTTCAGCCCGTGCAGCCGCGCCGGCACCTCGACCGTGCGATCGAAGAGCTCCTGCATCTCGGCGACCGTCGGCGCGGTCCCGTGCGCCGCCAGTACGCCGGTGGGGTCGGTCGCCATCATGCGAAAGCGTCCGTGGCCCATGGGGAAAACAGCGACGAAACCGCTGCGCGCCAGGAAGATCGACACCTGATTTTCAGGCAGTGAGCCATCGATGTGCAGGTCGGCCAGCACGTAGTCGTGCGGCAAAGTGCGCCCCGGGAAGGGCACCCCCAGCGCTTTGCGGATCGAGCTGTGCGGCCCGTCGGCCGCGACCAGATACTGCGCCTCGATGCACTCGTCCTCACCTGCGGCGGAACGCACAGTCGCCGAGACAGACCGGGAGTCATCGCGTACCGACACGACGTCGACTCCGCGTTCCACCTTCACACCCTGGCGCCCGAGCTGTTCGGTCAGGAGGCGTTCGGTCTCCGACTGGGCGAGCATCAGGATGCCGTTGAACGCACTGGGCATTCGGCTCAGTTCGACGCGCGCCAGATCATGCCCATCGGCGTGCAGCGCCGCTGCGCGCACCGTGTTGCCGAGGGGCAGCATCTCCTCTCCGACGCCGCGGACCCGGAGCAACTCGAGTGTGCGTGCCTGCACAGCCAGGGCACGGGACTCCGGCGACGGATGTGACGCCCGGTCGACGATGCGGACGCCGACCCCGAGGCGCGACAGTTCGAGCGCCGCCGCCAGACCGGTGGGCCCGGCGCCGACGACGAGGACGGGAATGCGTGTCGGAGCGGTCATCGGAACTCCTCAGATAAGTCAACAACTGATGACTTTGACTGTAGGCCGATCCGGCACGATGTCAACAGATGATGACTTATTCGGTCGAGGACCTCGCCGCAGGCCACGGCGTATCGGCGACCAGACACAGCGCGCGGGTGATCGCGGCGATCTCGGACACCAGCACCCGAGCCGATCCCTCGACCGACTCGTGCCCCGGGACCGAGCGGCGCACCCGCTCGGCGGCGGCCGTCAGTTCCTCGGTGTCGACGCTCCACGGACCGGTGACCGTCACCGGTTCACCACACACCACCTCGACGAACTCATCGACCGCGCGCACGAACGGCCGGTGCGGTTGCGGGAACGCATCGACGGGCAGATTGTCCTCGAGCGTCGCGCACGAACTGGTGATCGAGTTCAATACCGCGCGATAGCACCGCAACCACCGACGCTGCTCGGCCGAGACCAGCCGGGCCGCGCCGGAGGCGGCCTCGAACGCCGCCCGAGCCCGAAACGTGCGCTCCCACGCTGCGGCGCGGACCTCTGTCGCACTGTCGATCTCGTGTAGGTAGACCTTCACGACCGTCGCGGCGTAGTCGATCTCGGTCTCGAGGAGTTCACCCGCCCGCTGCGCGAGCCGGGTCAGCGGGTCGTCAGGCATCAGCACATGAACCAGCACGGCCAGCGCTCCGCCGACCGACGTCGCGATCAGCACGTCGCGCGGGTCGACGAGGACCGCTGCGTGATCGATCCCGAGGATGAACGCGGTCGTGGCCGCGACGGCAGCGGCCATCGCCAGGTAGCCGTACCGCGTTGCCACATGGGCGACGACCACGGCGGCACCGGCGAGCACGGCGAACACCGCCGGCGCGGCGTGCGCCACGACGGCGACGCACGAGACCAGCAGCGCACCCGCGGCGACGCCCGCAGTGCGGCCCACACAGCGGGTGTAGGTGTGCGCGGTCTCGGGGCGCAGCACCATCAGCACCGTCAGCGCGATCCAGACCCCGTCGCCCACTGCCAACACGCGCCCCAGCACGCACGCCAGGACCACGGCGACACCGAGGCGAGCGGCGTGGCGCAGCACAGGGGAGTGCCGGTCGATCCTGTCGCGCAGGTCGGCGGACGCCCACTGGACCCGCGTCCGCAGATCCGCCGGCGTGGCGTGGAGTCGGTCGTTCGGTCGCCTCGTGGCAGCGAGGTGCAGATAGGTGGACAGTCGTTGCGCGGCGGCCTGTGCGTCATCACCGGCCGCGGCGACGGCGGCGTCCAGCCGGTGCAGCGCGGCATCGACCGCAGCGCGCGCCGACCGGTCCGGATCGGCCAACGCAGTCAGGGTTGCTGCGGTCGCATGCAGCACATCGGCTGCGCCGCCGCTCGCCCCGAGGTCGGCCAGCGAGGCGCCGATGCGCCCGGGCACCACATACCAGTTGCGGTAGCCGGCGGATCGGCGCGTCGGGTGGGCCGTGTCGGCGGTGAACGCAGCGCGCAGGGCGATCATCGGCTCGGTACTGCCCACCGACTCCTCGGCACGGGCAGCCAGCCGCGTCGCGTCGTCGGCGAGCGAGCGGTACGCGGTGACGAGTGCCTCGCGCTGAATCCGCCAGCGGCGCGGCGGCCAGGCCGCCGTCACCGCGGCCTGCAGCGCACCCGCGCACACCGCCAACGCCGCGGTCCCGACAGTCGACGCCCAGGTCGGCGCCGTCGACGCGGTGGCGAGCAGGAGAGCTCCCGATGCGCCGGCGATCAGCCCGGCAGACGTGCCCCACACCCAGGCCAGCGCGGCGAGCGCGCACCAGGCACCGGCAGCGGCGACGACAAGCCAGAAGAAGGTCGACGTCGAGGTGCCCACCAGGATCGCCACGCCCATCACGACCGAGGTGAACAACACCCGCAGGGTTCGTCCGCGCGGATCCTGCTGCAGCGCCACGACTCCGGCGATCGCCGCTGTTCCAGCCACCGCGGTCGCGGAACCCGCCGGGCCCCACTGGATCGCACACAGCGCGGCCACCACGGTGACCACGACGCTCCGCAGCACCGGAGCCGCCTCCGGAAGGGCCGCGCGCACCGTCTCGCCCGTGATCATCTCCCCATTCTGGCCCGGGGTTATCGTCGCAGCGTGGAGAAAGTCATCCTGACGTTGCGTGGCGCGCCCGGCGACGAGGCGTGGTGCACCCGATTGCGCACCGACGTCGCCCAGCAGCTGGCCGACACCGGCGTCGCCGGCCTCACGGTGAACGTCCGCGACGCAGCCGTCACCGACTCGCTGATGACGCTGACCACCCTCGACCCGCCGGTCGTCGGTGTCGTCAACATCTGGACCGACCAGTATTACGGCAGCCAGATCGCAGCTGCCACAGAGATCCTGACGGCACACTGCGAGGAGCTCGCGGCCTATCTGGTCACCGAGTCCGTTCCGCTGAAACCGCCGCCGACCCCACCTGGAGAACGGACCCCGGGCCTGGCCAACGTCGCGCTGCTGCGCCGCCCGGCCGCGATGGACGAGGCGACGTGGCTGAGCCGCTGGCACCGCGACCACACGCAGGTGGCGATCGACACGCAGGCCACGTTCGGCTACACCCAGAACACGGTCGTGCGCGCACTCACCGCAGGATCAGAACCGATCTCCGCGATCGTCGAGGAGCTCTTCCCGCTGGCGGCGACCACCGATCTGCACGCCTTCTTCGGTGCGGCCGACGACGACGACCTCTCCGACCGCATGACGCGAATGATGGCCAGCACCTCGGCCTTCGGCGCCAACGAGAACGTCGACACCGTGCCGAGCAGTCGCTACGTGGTGCGTGACCCGTTCGCTACGCTGCTGCGGTGACTCTTCGGATCAGTGATGACAACAAAGTCCGCACGCTCACGCTGGACCGGCCCGAGGCGCTGAACGCGTTCACCGAAGAGCTCTACCTCGCCACGGCGACGGCGCTGGACGAGGCATCCGCGGACCCCGACGTCGCCGTCGTGCTTCTGACCGGCGAGGGCCGCGCGTTCAGCGCAGGCAACGATCTCAAGGAAATGCAGGCGCGCATCGCCGACGGTTCCTACAGCGGTGGCAGCAACTTCCCCCGGATGATCACCGCGCTCGCCGACCTGACCAAACCGTTGATCTGCGCGGTCAACGGCGTCGGGGTGGGCATCGGCACCACGATCCTGGGCTACGCCGACCTCGTGTTCATGTCGGCCACGGCGCGTCTGAAATGCCCGTTCACCAGCCTCGGCGTCGCACCGGAGGCGGCGTCGTCGTATCTCTTGCCGCAGCTGATGGGCAGACAGAACGCGGCGTGGATGCTGCTGTCCTCGGAGTGGGTGGACGCCGAGGAGGCGCACCGGATGGGCATCGCGTGGAAGGTGTGCGCGCCCGAGGAGCTACTCGCCGACGCCCGGCGACACGCCGATGTGCTTGCAGCGCGGCCTGTTTCGAGCCTGACGGCGGTCAAGCGCACGATCGCGCAGAGTTACCGGGCCGGGATCGCCGACGCGACCGCGCGGGAGAACGCCGAGTTCGCCGACCTGCTCGGCGGGGCCGCCAATGCGGCCGCGTTGGATCAGTTCAGCCAGCGACGCTGACTGCCTGCACGGCAGCTGACTGGGCGAAATGCGCTTCGATGATCGCCCGGAGATTACGACGGCATCGGCCGCAGTCACCGCCGGCACCGCAGGCCTCGGCCACGTCGCGCGACGTGCGGGCGCCGTTGGCCACGAGCTCACCGACGACGTGGCTGGTGGTACCGGTGCACAGGCAGACGAACATCCGTTACGCCCATCCTCACTGTCGTGGCCATGTGGTCAGTGCAGCCTTACCTTCAGTAGCGAAGTCTAGCCTTACTTCACGAGATCGGTCCAGGCCCATCTCGCCGCGGCGGCCGGAGTTGCGGCAGTCGAGCTCGGCGGTGCACTAGATTGAACGTGCCTGCACGACAGTCCGTGCGCGACATTGACCCGGTTGAGGAGCTAGCCATGCAAGGGGATCCCGAGGTTCTGAAGTTGCTCAACGAGCAGCTGACGAGCGAACTGACGGCGATCAATCAGTACTTCCTGCACTCGAAGATGCAGGACAACTGGGGCTTCACCGAGCTGGCCGAGCACACCCGCAAGGAATCCTTCGAAGAGATGGTCCATGCGGAGAAGATCACCGACCGCATCCTGCTCCTCGACGGTCTGCCGAACTATCAGCGACTCTTCTCGCTGCGGGTGGGTCAGACCGTGCGGGAGCAGTTCGAGGCCGACCTCGCGATCGAGTACGAGGTGGTCGCACGGTTGCGACCCGGCGTGATGATGTGCCGCGAGAAGGGTGACGCGACGTCGGCCACCCTGCTCGAAGAGATCCTGGCCGACGAGGAACTGCACATCGACTACCTCGAGACGCAGTTGGAGCTGATGGGCAAGCTGGGCGAGGAGCTCTACCTGGCGCAGTGCGTGTCTCGTCCGCCCGGCGTCGGCACGAACTAGAACGCGTTACACTTTCGGCCATGAGCCGAATCGGGGACTTTGCCGACGACGATGTGACCGGCTTCGCGGTCACGTCGCCCGAGCTCGGAGCGGCGATGGCCCGCTTCAGCAACGCGGTGTACACCAAGAATCGGCTCCCGATGCGTACCCGCGAAGCCGCGCGCATCGTGATCGCCTACGCCAACGAGTGCGTCACGTGCCAGAACACGCGCGACAGCGAGGGTGAGGCCAACGGCATCACCGAGGAGTTCTACGACTACGCCACGCAGTGGCGGACGTGGCCGGGGTACAGCGACTCCGAACGCATCGCGATGGAATTCGCGCACCGGTTCGCCACCGACCACACCGGACTGCGCGACGACGAGGACTTCTGGGCCAGGGCCAAGGAGCACTTCGACGACGAGCTGCTCACCGATCTGGCGATCTCGTGTGCGATGTGGGTCGGCATGGGTCGCATGCTGCGCACGCTCGACATCGGACAGGCCTGCGCGATCACACTGTGAACGCGGCGGCCCGGCGGCACAATGACCGCATGGCCGCCAAACCGCTCGCCGCCGCTGCGATCGCCCAGCTCGAATCCGACGGCGTCGCCACGCTGATCGGCACCGTCGTCAACCCGGCAGGTTTGATGCACGCCAAGACCGTGCCGCTGCGCCGGATGGGGTCGTTCGCCGATCCCGGGCTCGGCGCCAGCCCGGTGTGGCATGTGTTCACCATCGACAAGGTCGGCATCGCGTTCAGCCCGGCCACCGGCGTGGTGGGGGATCAGCGGATCCGGATCGATCTCGGCGCGCTTCGCATCCTCGGCGACGGATTCGCCTGGGCGCCCGGCGATTTCCACAGCCAAGACGGCACCGTTGATCCCTTCTGCACACGCGGCACACTGCGTCGCATCGAGGACCGTCTCGCCGGGGCCGGGCTCGATGCGCTGGTCGGTCACGAGATCGAGTTCCTGCTCGTCGGACCCGACGGTGCCGCGCTGCCTGCCGATCTGTGGGCCCAGTACGGGCTGGCCGGAGTGCTCGAATTCGAGGGCTTCGTGCGTGACGTCACGGCAGCCGCGACGGCGTCCGGAGTGGCCATCGAACAATTCCATCCCGAGTACGGCGCGAACCAGTTCGAGATCTCGTTGGCTCCGCTGCCGCCGGTCGCCGCGGCCGACGCGGTCAGTCTGATGCGCATCATCATCGGTCGAGCAGCGCGCAGATACGGTGTGCGCGTCAGCCTGTCACCGGTGCCGTTCGCCGGAAGCGTGGGATCCGGCGCCCATCAACACTTTTCACTGACCCGCGACAGCGCCCCACTCTTGTCCGGCGGAGACGGCCCCGGCGGCATGACCGATGAGGGGGCGTCGGCAGTGGCAGGCGTGCTCGCGGGCCTCGCCGAGGCGCAGGGGGTGCTGAGCGGGTCGATCCTGTCGGGGTTGCGGATGCAGCCGGGGAGCTGGGCCGGCGCGTACGCGTGCTGGGGCACCGAAAACCGCGAAGCTGCAGTGCGTTTCATGACCGCAGGGCCGGCCAACGTCTACGGCGCCAACGTCGAGGTCAAGATCGTCGACCCATCGGCGAATCCCTACCTGGCCTCGGCGGCGATTCTGGGCCTTGCGCTCGACGGCATCGAACAGGGCCGGCAATTGCCTGCGGAGGTGACGGTGGATCCGTCGTCGCTGTCCGAGGCGCACCGCGCGGAAGCAGGCATCACGGTGCTGTCGACCGATCAGCGTGCCGTGCTCGACGCCCTGGACCGCTCGACGACGCTGCGTACCGTCCTCGGCGATCCGGTGGTCGACGCGGTGCTTGCGGTGCGGCGCTACGAGAACGAGACGTACGGGCACCTGAGCCCTGAAGAGCTTGCCGAGAAGTTCCGTCTGGCCTGGAGCGTGTGAGTCTTGACAATATACAACCAATTGGTTGTATGTTGTCCGGGTGGACGTGCTTGACGAAGACCGTGCTGATGCGTTGTTCCATGCATTGGCCGACCGCACTCGGCGCGACATCGTGCGTCGCGTCCTGGCGGGGGAGCACTCGGTGTCCACGCTCGCGGCCCACTACGACATGAGCTTTGCCGCCGTGCAGAAACACGTCGCGGTGCTCGATCGGGCCGGGTTGATCACCAAGCGTCGGCACGGTCGCGAACAACTGGCCAGCGGCGAGGTCACCGCGATCCGGTCGGTGTCCTCACTGCTGGCCGAGTTGGAACAGGTGTGGCGCGGCCGCGTCGCCCGCATAGACGACCTCCTCGCGTCCGAGAACACAGCATCCGACAACGCGGTATCCGAGAACACCCGAGAGGAATGACCATGCCCGTCACCGATGTCCACCACGATTCAGAAGCCCGCAGCCTGACGATCGTCGCCGATTTCGCCGCGCCCGTCGAACGCATCTGGCAGATCTACGCCGATCCGCGTCAGCTCGAGAAGATCTGGGGGCCACCGGAATACCCGGCGACCGTGGTCGATCACGATCTGCGACCGGGCGGGCGGGTGACCTATTACATGACCGGCCCGACCGGGGACAAGCACGCCGGCTACTGGGACGTCACGACGGTCGACGAACCCCACGGATTCAGTTTCGACGACGGCTTCGCCGATCTGCAGTTCACCCCGAACCCGGATCTGCCGGTGTCGAAGAACGTGTTCACGTTCACCGGCCATGACGGCGGCACTCGCGCGACCTATGTCAGCACCTACGCCTCGGCTGAGGCGCTGCAGCAGGTGCTCGACATGGGCGTCACCGAGGGCGCAACGTCGGCGATCAACCAGATCGACGCCCTGATCGGCGGTTAGCGCACACCCCGCAGGAGCCGACCCGGCCGCGCGCCGGTGTCGGCGCCGTGGCGGCGGGTCACCACACCGCTGACCACAGTGGCGTCGTAGCCCGAGGCGCCCTGGATGAGCCGGCGGCCGCCCGCGGGCAGGTCGTGGACCATGCGTGGCACGTCGAGGCGCAGCGCGTCCATGTCGATGACGTTGAGGTCGGCCTTGCGTCCCCGGGCGATCACGCCGCGGTCGGAGAGCCCGAAAAGCGTTGCCGTATCGAGGGTCTGCTTACGCACGACGTACTCGAGCGAGAACTTAGGCCCCCGGTGGCGGTCACGCGCCCAGTGCGTGAGCAGAAACGTGGGGTAAGACGCGTCGCAGATCAGTCCGCAGTGCGCCCCGCCGTCGGACAGGCCCGACACCGCGGCAGGATGGGTCATCATCTCGTAGATCGCGTCGTGATTGCCCTCGGCGTAGTTGAAGAAGGGCAGCATCAGCATCGCGGCGCCGCCGGATTCCAGCATCAGGTCGTACATGGTCGCGAGCGGGTCTTCACCGCGGCGCGCGGCGATCGCGGCGACGGTCATGTCCGGGGTCGGTTCGTAGTCCGGCGGGTCACCGATCGGGAAGATCTTGTCGACGCTGTACTGGATCAGCGCGTACAGCCCGTCGAACATCGGTACCGGCTGCGGCGGCAGGTCGGTCTCGGACAGGATGGCCGCCCGCACCGCGGGATCGGCGAGGCGGGCCATCAGCTCGTCGTGCCCGAGTTCGGCCTTGAGCCTGCGATAGGTCGGGCGGTGGGTGAATGCGTGATATCCGGTGAAGCCGAACAGCATTCCGAACGGACGGGCGGCGAACTGCGCGACCAGCTGGATGCCTCGGTCCAGCGCAGCTCCGGCCCGGTCGAGTTGGTGGCGCCACAGATCGGGTGCGCCACCGGTCTGGATCATCGTGAAAGACACCGGGCGTTCGATCTCGGCGGACAGCTTGGTCATCCAGTCGAGTTCGCGCATCGTCGCCTCGGCGGGACTTTCGCCGGCAGTGCCCTGCGGCGACACTTCGAACACGGCGGGACCGCCTGCGGCCATCGCGCGACCGAGCCCGAACAGTTCCGCTTCTGCGGCATAGGTGCCCGGCACCGGCTCGCCGTCGATGGCGCGGTGCGCCTCCGTCCGCGACGTGGAGAACCCCAGCGCGCCGGCCTCGATCGCCTCGGTGACGATGCGCGCCATCGCGGCGATGTCGTCCGCGGTGGCCTCCTCGTTGCGTGCGCCGCGTTCGCCCATCGCGTACCCGCGCACCGCCCCGTGCGCCACCTGGGTTCCGTAATCGACTGCCAGACGGCGCTTCTCGATGGCATCGAGGTATTGCGGGAAGCTCTCCCACTGCCAGGTGATGCCTTCGGCCAGCGCGCTGCCGGGGATGTCCTCCACACCCTCCATGAGCTCGATCAACCACTGTTCGCGACCCGGGCGCACGGGAGCGAATCCCACGCCGCAGTTGCCGCTGACCACGGTCGTCACCCCGTGCAGGCTCGACGGGGCCAACGTGTCGTCCCAGCTGACCTGGCCGTCGTAGTGGGTGTGCACGTCGACGAACCCGGGCGTGACGAACCGGTCCGTCGCGTCGAGGTGCTCGGCGGCCTCAGTCGTCAGCCCCTCGTCGTCGCCGCTGCGCCGGCGCACCTCGACGATCCGGCCGTCCTTGACCCCGATGTCGGCGCGGAACCGCTGCGCTCCGGTGCCGTCGACGACGGTGCCGCCGGTGATCTTGAGGTCCAGCATGTCCGATCTCCTCTACACGAGTCCGGTCGCGTCGAACACCCAGGACATGTCGGCGGTCGCGAAGTCCTCCAGCCAGCTGGGCGGGGCGTGGTTGGCCAGCGCCCCCATGTCCCAGTAGTCCTTCCACAGCGAGATCTTGCCGTCGATCACCCGGTGCACCGTCACGAACTGCAGCACCGCTGATTCGCCTGTGGCCCAGTGCCATTCCTCGTGGTGTTCGTACATCAGGTCGGTTCCGTTGCTGACCATCAGGCCGGGGAAGTTCTCATAGGACGCCAGCGGTTCCAGACCGATCTTGAGCCGTTTGACGATGTCGTCGGGACCGCGCGCCGCCGCCGCGGGACCGACCGGCATGTCGAGATAGATGCAGTCGCGCGCCAGGAAGGTCTTCAGCGCCTCCCAGTCGCGGGCCGACAGCGCCGCCCACATGCCCGCGACGGTGTGCTCAGCCGACACGGGTCAACACGTCGGACGAGGATGCCAGGGCCCGGACGCGGTGCGCGGCGCGCAGGAACCGGCCGGTGCGCTGCGCACCGACGAGGTCGGTGAGCGCACCGTCGCGGAACACCGCGCGTCCGCCGACGAGTACCGCGACCACGGTGTCGTCGTTGCGGTTGACCATGCGGGGGAGGCCGCCGTACTGCTCGACCGGCGATTCGGCGTAACGGTCCAGCGACTCATCGAGACGCTCGGGATCGATGACCACGACGTCGGCACGGTCGCCGATCCGCAGGTGCCCGGCGTCGATGCGGTACCAGTCGGCCAGCTCACCGGTGAGGCGATGCACCGCGGCCTCGATGCTCATGAAGGGCTTGCCTACTTGCTGCGCGTCGCGGACGTGCCGTAACAGTCGAAGCCCCATGTTGTAGAACGCCATGTTGCGCAGATGCGCGCCGGCATCGGAGAAACCCATCTGCACACCGGGATCGCGCGCCAACGCCTTGAGCACTTCCGGCCGGTGATTCGAGATCGTCGTACGCCACCGCAGCGCCGCGCCGTGGTCGAGCACCAGGTCCAGGAAGGCGTCCACCGGGTGCAGCCCGCCCCGATCCTGGCCCACCTGACCGAAGGACTTGCCGATCACCGAGGCGTCGGGGCAGTCGACGATCTCGGCGTCGAAGAAGTCCCGATGCCACACCCGCATGCCGAACTTCGCGTCGTAGTCGCGGCGGAACCGGCGCCGATAGTTCTCGTCACGCAGCATCGCGTTGCGCTCCACCTCGTCGCGCAGGTGCAGGGCCGCCGCGCCGGCGCCGAACTCCTCGAAGATCACCAGATCGATGCCGTCGGCGTACACCTCGAACGGGACCGGCAGGTGCTGCCAGCGGAAATCGCCGCCCAGCCCGTTGACCAGTCGGGCTAGCGGACCGAGGATCTTGACCGCCACCGGGTTGGACTTCACATCGGCGGCCGAGAGCAGGCTGGTCTTGAGCGGATTGCGGATGATGCCCAGGGACTGGAACGCCTGCGAGCCGATGTCGAACGGGTTCTCGATGTCGGGTCCCGACTGCAGGACCCGACCCGCGCGCCGCAGCAGCGCCTTGAGCCGGCGCAGTTCACGCGGCTTCGCGTACGTCGAGGGCAGGGTCCGCGAGCGACAGACCTCGCCGTCGAGCTTGTCGAAAAGCAGCTGCTGCGAGGACATTCCGACGAACCCTGCACGCAGCGCCTCGGTGAGCATGCGTTCCATCTGCGCCTGTTCGGCCTTGGTGGGGCGCTCCTCGGAGCGGGTCGCGCGGTCCAGCCCCATCACCGCGGCGCGCATGTCCGAGTGGCCGATGAACGCCGCGACATTGGGCCCCAGCGGGCGATCCTCCAGCGCGGCGATGTACTCCTCGCCGTTGCGCCAGGTCTTGTGCTGTTCGATCGCCGCGACCACGTGTTGGCGGGGGATCGCCTCGACCCGTCCGAAGATGTCTCCGGCGTCGCCGCCGTCGACGTAGACGGTCGACAGCGAGCACGAGCCGAGCAACACGGTGGTGACTCCGTGGCGCAGGGACTCCGACAGCGAGGGTCCGCCGAGCACCTCCACGTCGTAGTGGGTGTGGATGTCGAGCATGCCGGGCAGCACCCATTTCCCGGATGCATCGATCACGTGCTCACAGTCGGCCTCGGCGAGGTCGTCCTCCGTGATCGCCGCGACGTGGCCGTCCTTGATCGCGATCGTGCGCACGGCAGACGGGGCGCCGGTGCCGTCGAACCAGCGGCCGTTGCGGATGATCGTGTCGTAGCTCACAGTGCTGCTCACGTCCTCATCGAACAGGGCGTCACGACAGGTGTCAACGACATTGTGAACACTTTCTTGGAAATGTCTACGCCGACCGCGGGCGCATAATCGAGAAGGTGACGCCGCTACAGCGCTACATCGCCGAAGAGATCGCCACCGACCACGTCGAAGGTCTGCTGTCCCGCCGGGAGGCATTGCGCCGGCTCGCCCTCCTCGGGGTGAGCGCGGCCGGCGCCTCGGCACTGATCGCCGCCTGCGCCGACACCGCGAGCCGGGCCCCGAGCAGCTCGTCCACCCCGGCTCCGTCGGCGCAGCCATCACCCCCTGGTCAGGCCGGCGCACTGCCCACCACGCCGGTGACCTGGGCCGGCCCCGCCGGGGAACTCCAGGGCGCATGGGCGCAGGCCGACAACCCGCGCGGCGGCATCCTCGTCATCCACGAGAACAAAGGCCTCACCGACTGGGTGCGGTCGGTCGCCGGCCGGCTTGCCGGCGCCGGCTACTCGAGCCTCGCCGTGGACCTTCTGTCCGGCCGCGGCGGCACCGCCACGTTCACCGACCCCGCGGCCGCCACGGCCGCACTCGGCGAACGTCCCCCCGCCGACATGGTGGCCGACCTGCAGTCCGGCATCGCCGAGGTGGCCCGCAGGACCCCCGGGCGCAAACTCGCCGCGATCGGGTTCTGCATGGGCGGCGGGCTGGTGTGGCGGCTGCTCGACACCGGAGTCCCGCAACTCGCGGCGGCGTTCCCCTTCTACGGGCCCACCCCAGACGACCCCGACTTCTCGAGGTCGGCCGGGGTCGCCGTCCTCGGCTTCTACGGCGCGCTCGACCAGCGGGTCAACGCCACCGAACCGGCCGCGCGCGCCGCCCTCGACAAGGCCGGCCTGGTCCACGAACTCGTCACCGAGCCGGGCGCCAACCACGCCTTCTTCAACGACACGGGAGAGCGTTTCGATCAGACCGCGGCCGATGACGCCTGGCGCCGCACGCTGGACTGGCTCGTCGTCCACGTCGGCTGAGGAGGCCACAGCCACCGGCTGTTCGGCGACCCGCCACCTCACCGTCGACTTCCGCACATCCGGGCAGGCTCTGATGCCACCATGCGGGTCGTCCAGGTGGCCAACTTCTACGGGCCCCGATCCGGAGGCCTGCGGACCGCGGTCGATCGCCTCGGCGCGGAATACCGCGCCGCCGGACACGACGTGTTCCTCGTCGTGCCCGGATCTCGCCGCGAATGGACCACCACCGCCACCGGTGTCGTACGAATTACGTTGCCCGCCGTCGAGATTCCGTTCACCGGCGGCTACCGCGCGGTGTCTCCCCGCCCCGTGACAGCGTTGCTCGAGGCGCTGCGCCCCGATGCGCTCGAGGTGTCCGACCGGTTGACGCTGCGCTCCCTGGGACCGTGGGGCCGCCGCCGCGGCGTGTCCACGGTGATGATCTCCCACGAGAGGCTCGACAGGCTGGCCGGCCAGATGTTGCCCGCGCGCTGGGCCGAAGCAGTGGCTGACACCGCCAACCGCCGAACGGCCGACAACTACGACGTCGTGGTGTGCACGACGGCGTTCGCGCGCGAGGAGTTCGACCGGGTCGGCGCGGCGAACGTGGTGACCGTGCCCCTGGGCGTGGATCTCGACCAGTTCCATCCGCGCCACCGCTCGGCGACGGTGCGGGCGCAATGGGCCGGTCCCGGACAGACGCTGCTCGTGCACTGCGGTCGGCTCTCGATCGAGAAGCATCCCCACCGGAGCATCGATGCCGTTGCCACCCTGTGCGATTCGGGTGTCGACGCACGCCTCGTGGTGGTCGGAGAAGGCCCGCTACGATCGCGTCTGCAGCGGCAGGCGCGCGGCCTCCCGGTCGACTTCACCGGATACGTCGGATGCCGCGAGACCGTCGCGGCGATCCTCGCCAGCGCGGACGTCGCCCTCGCCCCGGGCCCGCACGAGACCTTCGGCCTGGCCGCTCTGGAGGCGCTTGCGTGCGGTACGCCCGCGGTCGTCTCGCGCACCTCCGCGCTGGCGGAGCTCCTGACGCAGGACAGCGGCGCCGTCGCCGACAACGATCCGCGTGCCATCGCGCACGCCGTCACCACGGTGATCAGCCGACCGGAAGGCCACCGCAGGCACAGTGCCCGTCGCCGCGCCGAACAGTTCACCTGGCCACGCTCAGCGGCCGGGATGCTCAGCGCGCTGCGCGTGCAATAGCCCGTTCGCCGCGGCCGCGAAGGCCTACGATCCCAACCATGCTGCGCACGCTCGCCGTGATCCCGGCCCTCGCGTTGACCCTCGGGCTGTCGGCGCTCGCGCACGCCCAACCCCAGGACGGCACGTGTGACTACGAGCTCTCCCCGCCGACGCTGGTCACGGTATCGGGCACGACGATGGTGACGGCCACCGTGTCTCCGCGGGCGTGTGCCGGTGCAGTCACCTTCCAGACGGTCGCCTGTCTGCAGATGGCCGGCGAGTCGGGACCAGGCCAGTGCAGCCAGGGGCGCGGAATCCTGCCCGCGCAGGTGTTGTTCCAGCCCTACCGTCCCGGCACCGAGTACACCGCGACCGGCAAGGGCTGCGCGTCGGCGGGTAACCCTCCCGCGGCGTCGTGCCGGACGATCGGGCCCCTCACCGCCACGCTCTGACCGCCGCGGTTTAGCGCCGCGACCACCCGGGCATCCGAGCGCATATTGATGGGGTCGTCAACGAAGACGCGGCCCCGCACGAGCCGAGGAGCCGTCATGGACAGCAACAACACCGTCTGGATCGTGGTGGCTGCCGTCGCCGCGATCGTCGTGATCGCACTGATCGTGTTCGCCGCACGAAAGTCGCGCAACAAGCGCCGCGCGGCCGAGGCCGACCGCATCCGCGAAGAGGTCCACCACGACAGCCAGCGAGTCCAGCGCCAGGCGACGCTCGTCGAAGAGACCGAAGCCAAGGCCCGCGCCGCACAGGCCGAGGCCGACGCCAAGGCCGCCGAGGCCGCGCGGCTCGCCGAGACCGCGGCTGGCCGTCGCGACGCGTTGACCAGCTCTCAGCAGCACCTCGACGAGCGCCGCGAGCACGCCGACAAGCTCGACCCGCGCGTCCGCCGGTCGGACAGCGACCGCCCGGCCGACGACACCGCAGTGTCCGGGGGACGGCACAGCAGCCATGACGGCATCGACCACGCCGCCGACCGGGGTGTCGAGCGCGACACCCACCGCGTGGCACCCGACGCCCGACGGAACTGACTCCGCTACACGGTCCAGGCGACCGGCAGTCGCTTGATGCCGTGAATGAACGCCGACTGCAGGCGGTCGGGTTCACCCACAGCCCGCAAGTCAGGCACCGCGCGGTGGAGTTCCTCGAACGCGACTGTGATCTCCCGACGGGCCAGGTTGGCCCCGAGGCAGAAATGCGCGCCGCCGCCCCCGAACCCCACATGCGGGTTCGGGTGGCGACGGACGTCGAACGTCCACGGGTCGGCGAACTTCGACTCGTCGCGGTTCGCCGATCCGTACCAGAGGGTCACCTTGTCCCCGGCCGCGATGCGCACGCCCCCGAGGTCGACGTCACGGGTGGCGGTACGCCGCATGTAGGCCACCGGTGACGCCCACCGCACGATCTCCTCGACCGCGGTCGGGGCGATGGCCTCGTAATCGGCCCACCAGAGATCCCGCTGCTCCGGATAGCGGCTGAGCGCCAGCACGCCGTGGCTGATCGCGTTTCTGGTCGTCTCGTTGCCGGCCACCACGAGCAGGATGAAGAACGACGCCACCTCCGCGGAGGTGAGCCGTTCGCCGTCCAGTTCGGCGGCGACCAGGGCGGTGGTCAGATCGCCGGCGGGATGCTCGCGCCGGTCATCGGCGAGCGCGGTGGCATAGGCGCCGATCGCCATCGCGACCGAGACGAACTCCTCGAAGTCGGTGGCGATGTCGGGGTCGCCGAAGCCGAGGATCACGTTGGTCCAGTGGAAAACCCGCTGATGGTCCGACTCGGGAATGCCCATCATGTCGCAGATGATCTGCAGCGGCAGTGGGCCGGAGAACTCGGCCACCAGGTCAGCCCGTCCGTCGGGGTGTCCGGTCACCATGTCCGACACCAGCCGCGCAGCCCGCACCCTCACCGAATCTTCGATCAGCGCAAGCACTTTCGGCGTGAATGCGCTGCGCACGATGTTGCGCAGCCGGGTGTGCCGGGGATCGTCCATCGCGATCATCGAGCCGAAGTACTCGGCCAGCTCGGGGGACTGGTCACCGATCACGATGCCGCCGGCCGAGCTGAAGATCTCGGGATGTCTGCTGGCGTAGAACACGTCGTCGTAGCGGGTGAGCGCCCAGTGACCGGCCACCGTGGCCTCCCCGTCGGTTCCGTCCGACATGAAGGCGTCGAAGAAGCTGACGGGCGCGTCCCGCCGCAGGGTGGCGAACGCGCCGTCGCGGATATCGTCGTCGAGACCCCAGAAATCCCAGGACGCCAGGTCGGCGTCGGCGAGCGCAACGACGGGCGGGGGAGTCCCGTTCACCCGGGTCACGTCCGTGAGTTCGGTGTCGAGTTCCGGGCTGTTCATGCACTCCGAGCGTAGCCGGTCAGGGCCGCGCCTCATGGCCCTTTCTGCCGTGAGTGCGGCGGTCCTCTTTCATCCGCGCCTCGTGCAGATGGCGTTGCCCGCCGACCAGCTCGTCGCGAACGCCCTTCTCGTGGTCACGCACGACACTCCAGTACGAGTCGTCGAACTCTTCGACGACCTGGAAGGTCCACCGCCCCTGGATGACGTTGCGGCCCACGAGCTCGGTTTCGATACGGTCGGCGACGTCGTCGTGGCCCGCCTCCCGCAGCGCGTCACACGCCTCGCCGAGCAGCAGGTCGGCGTGGCCCATCAGCTGGTGGAACGAATAGAGGTGTCCCCGTGCGCGTTCCACCCACTCCAGCGCTTCTGTCACCTTGCCGACGGCCTCGACCGTGGCATCGCTTGCATCAGTCACGCCCGCGAAGTACCCGTCTCGCGGTCGTGAAATCGTCACGATGATGTCGAGAACCTGACGTGGCCGGCACGAGCACCGTCAGCGGTCGAAGTCGTCGTCGATCGGGACGTCGATCGTCTGCTCGATCAGATCGGCCTCGCTGGCCTGCCAGTCCCGCTCGCCGGCCACCCGGTCGGCGTCGAGCAGGGTTCCGTCTGCGGCCTCATCTGGATCGACCGGCGTGCGCTGCTCGGCGACGTCGGCCTCGGGAGCGTCATGGAACGGGTTGTCCTGGGGACTCGTCACAGCGGATTACCTCCGAGGGTCGATGGGCGGTTCGGCGGTCTCCCCACGATAGTTCTCCCGATTTCGCGGCATGCCTGCCCGCCCGGCGATTCACGATCATCGGGCGTGCTCGGGTACTCTGCGTAGCAACTTTCGCCCCGGACGAGACAGGCCCTCGAAGACGGTGGGGCCACCCTCGCAAGCACTCGAGATTCAAAGGTCAGTGATTTGCCAGACACCACCAACGGAACCCAGGACCTGACTCCGCATTTCGAGGACGTCCAGTCGCACTACGACCTGTCGGACGACTTCTACCGGCTGTTCCTGGACCCCACGCAGACCTACAGCTGCGCGTACTTCGAGCGCGACGACATGACCCTCGAAGAGGCACAGCTGGCCAAGATCGACCTGTCGCTGGGCAAGCTGGGCCTCGAGCCCGGCATGACGCTGCTCGACGTGGGCTGCGGCTGGGGCGCGACGATCAAGCGGGCCGTCGAGAAATACGACGTCAACGTGGTGGGACTCACGCTGAGCCGCAACCAGCAGGCCCACGTGCAGAAGGTGCTCGACGGCCTCGACAGCCCGCGCACCAAGCGCGTGCTGCTGCAGGGGTGGGAGCAGTTCCACGAGCCGGTGGACCGCATCGTCTCGATCGGCGCCTTCGAGCACTTCGGCCGTGACCGCTACGACGAGTTCTTCAGCCGGGCCTACGACGTGCTGCCCGCCGACGGCGTGATGATGCTGCACACCATCGTCAAGCCGGACGACGAGGAGTTCACCGCCAGGAACCTGCCGGTCACGATGACCAAGATCAGGTTCTTCAAGTTCATCATGGACGAAATCTTCCCCGGCGGTGATCTGCCGCAGCCGGTGAAGGTCAAGAGCCACGCGACCAAGGCCGGGTTCGGCGTCGGGCTCGTCCAGCCGCTGCGCCTGCACTACGCCCGCACGCTGGACCTGTGGGCCGCCGCGCTCGAGGCCAACAAGGACCAGGCCATCGCGATCCAGTCCGAAGAGGTCTACGAGCGCTACATGAAGTACCTGACTGGATGCGCCGATCTGTTCCGCGACGGCTACACCGACATCTGCCAGTTCACCCTCACGAAGGGCTGAGTCAGGGCTTGAGGTAGGACTTAGCCGGCTGGCCCGGTTCGCCGCCGGCCGCGTCGCGCCGCCGGGCCGCCATACCGGCCAGCGCTTCGAACACCACCCGGTGCGCGGCGTTGACCGTCAACTCGGCGTGGTCGTAGGCCGGTGCCACCTCAACGACGTCGACGCCGGCCACGTCGTGTTCGTAACAGAGCTGACGCACCATCCGCAGCAGGTCGGCGCTGGTGATGCCGCCCGGCTCCGGGGTGCCGGTACCGGGCGCGTGCGCCGGGTCGAGCACGTCGATGTCGACCGAGACGTAGAGCTTGTCGGCCTTGGCCAGCGCCTCACCGACCGCGTCGGCCATCACCGCCTTGAAACCGCGCTCCCAGATCTCCTGCATGGTGTGCCAGGTCATCTTCTGTTCCTGCATCCACTCGAAGGTGTCCTGCGGCGGCCAGTAGCCGCGCAGACCCACCTGCACGAAGTGCGAGCCGGGAACCGCGCCCGATTCGATCAGCCGTCGCATCGGGGTGCCGTGACTTGCCAGGTTGCCCTCGATCTCGTCGGCGGTGTCGGCATGCGCGTCGAAGTGCACGATGCCGACGTTGCCGTAGCCGTGCACGTCGGCGACTGCGGTGGCGGCCGGCCAGGTGATCGAGTGGTCACCGCCCAGGATCACCGGGACGATGCCGCGGCTGGCGATCGCTGCCACGCGCTCCTTGATGTTCTGGTGTGACACCTCGGTCTGCCCGTGCGGGCAGTAGGCGTCGCCGAAGTCGACGACCTCGAGCCAGTCGAAGATCTCCAGGCCCAGGTCCATGTGGTAGGTGCCCGGCTCGTAGGCGGTCGCGCGGATCGCGCGCGGGCCGAAGCGGGCGCCGGGCCGGTTCGTCGTCGCGATGTCGAACGGCGCGCCGACGATGGCGACGTCGGGCTTCCACGAGTCGAGCTGGCTGGTCTCGGTCAGAAACGGTCGGTGCCCGAAGGACGCCACACCCGCGTAGGCCAGCTCCAGCTGTTCGACCATGCCGGGTGGGAGATCGCGCTGATGTCCGTGCTCATGACCCATGGGGGGACCGTACCGGTCATCCGCCGCCGTGGCCGGTCAATGCGGCGCGCAGCTCATCCGGCACAGGCCGTTTGGCCCAGTCGTCGGTCGACACCACGACGTAGGTGTTGGCGCCGCGCACCGCGACCTGTTCGGCGTCCTCCGTGCCGTCGACCGCCCGTCGGTGCACGGTGAACTCGAGCGTGAAGCTCGTGGTGCCCACCCGGGCGCACGCCACTCCTACCCGGACGATGTCGCGCCAGCGCACCGGGGCGGCGAAATCGATCTCACTGTGCACCACCTGGAAGTCGTAGCCACTGTCGATGATGTCGGCATAGGTGAATCCGCAATGCTCGAGAAATCCGGTGAGGGCCTCGTCGAACCAGGTCAGGTAGTGGCCGTTGAACACGACTCCCTGCTGGTCGATCTCTGCGTAGCGGGGCACCACGGGCAGCGAGTATCCGGACATCACCGACGACTGTAGGGGTGCGGCAGACTCGAGCCATGCAGCTCGTGACGATCGACGACATCCGCGCCGCCGCCCAGCGCATCCGCAGCCACGTCCTGCGCACTCCGCTCGTGCCTGCGCCGTGGGGGGATCCCGAGCGCCCGCTCTGGGTGAAGCCGGAGAGCCTGCAGGCCATCGGCGCGTTCAAGGTGCGGGGCGCGTTCAACGCTCTGACCGCTGTCCGAGAGCGGTCGGGATCGATCACCGACGTGGTGGCCTACAGCAGCGGTAACCACGCCCAGGCCGTCGCCTACGCCGCAGCCACCTTCGGTCTGCGGGCGCACATCGTCATGCCGGAGGAGACACCGGAGGTGAAGGTGGCCGCCACCCGGGCGCACGGCGCGCGGGTGGTGCTGTGCGGCGCCGGCCAACGCGAGGCCGTCGCCGCCGACGTGGCCGCCGACACCGGCGGGGTGATGATCCCGCCATTCGACCACCCCGACATCATCGCTGGTCAGGGCACCATCGGCGCTGAGATAGCCGACGACCTCCCCGAGGTGGCCACAGTGCTGGTGCCGGTCAGCGGGGGCGGACTCGCCTCGGGCATCGGGGTTGCCATCAAAGCGCTCTGCCCACGAGCCGTGGTTCTCGGTGTGGAACCCGAGCTGGCCGCCGACGCCGCCGAGGGTCTGCGCACCGGCGAGCGCGTGGACTGGTCGGTGAGCCTGCGCAATCGCACCGTCGCCGACGGACTGCGTTCGCAGCCCTCTGAGCTGACGTTCGCCCACCTCCGTCAGGTCCTCGACGGGATGCTGACCGTGACAGAAGACGACATACTCTCTGCCGTCCGAGAATTCGCGCAGCGGGGCCATCTGGTCGCCGAACCCAGCGGCGCGGTGGCGCTGGCCGCCTACCGCCAGCACACGACGCCACCGGGTCCGACCGTCGTGATTCTCTCCGGTGGCAACATCGAGCCGCGGCTGCTGGCGCAGGCGCTCGCCTGACGGACATGCGTGACCAGCGGCGCTGCAGGTAAGGTCGCCGCGACGAAGGAGTGGTTCGTGGACGCAGTACTCGGGCTGTCGGTGACGTCAACCGCCGTCGGGCTGGTCCTGGTGGAGGGGCAGGTCGCGGATGGCGACGCGATGACGGGCACCGGTGTCGAGGTGGCGACGTCGCAGGATGCCGCCGAAGCGGTGCGCCAGACGGAGGCGCTCGCCGCGCAGCGCGGCCAGCGCGTGCAGTCGATCGGCGTGACGTGGAGTGACGACGCCCGAACCGAGGCGTCGCTCCTGCTCAAGGAGCTCACCGAATCCGGCCACAACATCGTGCCCGTGCAACTCTCCGAGGCCACCGATGCGCTGGCCCGCGGCATCGCCGAGGTGGTCGGCTATCACACCACCGCGGTCTGTGTGGTCGAGCCGGGGCAGCTGATCGCCCTCGTCGTCACCCCCGACGACGGCGCCGTGCAGACCGCCGTCAACACCTCCGTGATCACCGAGGAAGACCTGATCGGGTGGTTGAGTGCAGTCTTCGCCCGCGCGGACTGGGAACCCGAGGCGCTCGTACTCGTCGGCTCGGCCGAGGACCTCGACGGGATCGCCCCGGTGCTCGAGGAGGCGCTCGCAGTGCCGGTGTTCTCACCCGCGGAAGCCCAGCTGGCACTGGCCAGGGGAGCGGCGCTGGCGTGCACCCCGAGTGTCGACGAGTGGTGGCTCGACGACGACCTCGCATCGACCCGGGCTCCGGTCCCGGCGGAGCCGCGGCCCGCGACGGAGCGGTTGCGGCGGGCGGGACCGGCGCTGATGCTGGCCGGCGGCCTGGTCGCGTTCGTCGTGTCGGTCTCCGCGGCGCTGGGGATGCAGTTCGTCCCGGAGCGGCCCACGCCAACGGTGCGCCCGGCGGCCGAGGCGGGCCCGGCAGCCCCCGTCGCACCCGTCGCACCCGTCGCCCCGCCGCCACCTCCCGTCGCCCCGCCGCCGGTCGAGGAAGCCCCCGCCACCGAGGACCCGGCGCCCGAGCCCGCCCCGGTGGAGGAAGCGCCGGCACCCGAGCCGGCGCCGATCGAGAGCACCGACCCGCTGCCGGTCGACGCGGCCCCGCCGCCCGCGGTCGATGCGGTCCCGCCGATCGTGGCACCCCCGCCGGTGCCCGAACAGCAGCCAGGTCTGCTGCAGCGCATCCGCGACCGGCTCGCCGGCGTGCGTGGCGAGCAGCCACCGGTCGTCGAGCCGGCACCTCCGCCGCCACCGCCTCTACCCTGAGGATGTGACCCTCCGGATCGTCCTGCGCGTGGGGATCATCTGCGCCGTCGCCATGGCGTTGCTCGTCGTCGGTGTGACCTCCGAACGTGGCCTCTGGTGGCGACTGGTGACGTTCACCTACCAGGTCAACGTCGCGGCCGCCGCCTACTACCTGTGGACGCTGGTCCGGCCCCGGGCCGACGAGCGCGCCGCGTTGCGCGGCGCGGTGGTCCTCTACCTCGCCATGGCCGGCCTGGTGTGGAATCTGTTCCTCGTCGAGCGCAGCATGGGGTACACGGTCGCCAACCTGCTGCTGCACTGTGTCGTACCGGTGCTCGCGCTGTGCGACTGGGTGCTGGCGGACCGGCCGAAACTGGCGTGGTGGCATCCGATCGCCTGGCTGGCGTTCCCGGCCGCGTACCTGGTGCTGGCGCTTCTGGTCCTCAACGACCTGGGCCGTCGGGCGCCCTACTTCTTCCTCGACGTCGACAGCGTGGGAGCCGGCGCGGTCGCCGCCAACGTCGCGGCGCTGGCCCTCGGCGTGCTGGCGCTGGGGTATGCGCTGCTGGCCGTGGGCGGCGGTGTGAAACGTTCGCCCGCATTACCCCGATAGTCGTTCAACAGGGGAGAACCCCGCCGATTACCTAGGATGGCACCGTGGCGAGCGCCTCACGTGAACACACCCGACGTCGTTCCTCGATCGGCCGCATCGCGGCTGTGCTGGGAGCCGTGACAGTCATGACCGGCCTGACGGTCGGCCCGTCAGCGATCGGCGCCATCGGCTCCGCGGTGCCGACGCTGCCGTCGACGATCAGCGAGATGTCACCGTCGCCCGGTCAGACTGTCGGCGTGGGCCACCCGGTCACGGTCACCTTCACCGCACCGGTGCCCGACCGGGCTGCGGTCCAGGACTCCTTCGCGGTGCGGCCGGCTGATGCCACACCCGCGCAGGGCACGTTCACCTGGCTCGATGACCGGACCATGCAGTGGACGCCCACGCAGTTCTTCCCGGCGCACGCACCCATCGACGTCTCGGTCGGCGGCTTCGCGACCAGCTTCGAGACCGGGTCCTCGGTCGTCGGCGTCGCCGACCTCGACGCCCACACGTTCACCGTCAGCATCGACGGCGTCGTCGCCCGGGAGATGCCCGCATCGATGGGCAAGCCGAAGCACCCCACCCCGATCGGCAGCTTCACCGCGCTGGAAAAGCAGAAGTCAGTGGTCATGGACTCGCGGACCATCGGCATCCCGCTGTCGGATCCCGAGGGCTACAAGCTCACCGTCGCTGACGCCGTGCGCGTCACGTGGGGCGGGGTCTACGTGCACTCCGCTCCGTGGTCGGTGGGATCGCAGGGGTATGCCAACGTCAGCCACGGCTGCATCAACCTCAGCCCTGACAACGCCGCCTGGTACTTCGACACCGTCAGCGTCGGCGATCCGATCATCGTGCAGGCGTGACGGAGTCATCACACCGTCATATTTGCTGCGCGGTCGAGGGGTAACCGTCTGTCACTGAAGACGGAGGTGCGACCATGCCCGAGCACGCACACGAGACAGCCAGCCTTGCCGACGTGTCCCAGATCGGGGATTCGCCGCTACTGCGGGCAATGAGCGGGGAACACATCAGCGTCGAGGCGCACGACAATCTCGTCGAGATCGCCCGCTACGAGGAACGGCTCGTTCAGCAGTTGGTCTGAATCCGGAATTTCGCCGTCGCGGCGTCGCTCGGCGTCCCGGTGAAGTTGCCGTCAGCGGTGCCGGTGATCGTGTACCGGCCCTGCTGCCCGGTGACCTGCGCCTCGCCGATGTTGCCCTGCCAGAAATTGCCGGAAAAGCCTCCGATGTCGCGGAATTCGACGGATTGCGCTTTCGGCGGCCCGTCCATCGCCAAGACCGCGGTGAAGCCCTTGTCCTTGCCTGGTGTCTGGATGTACCAGGTGAAGCCCGTCTGCTGGCAGGTCACCGGGAACGCCCCGCCGGCGTCGTTGCCGTCGATCGCGACGGTGGCCGTGGTGCCACCGAGGGCGGGCTCGGGCGACGAGCACGCCGTCAACGCGAGGACGGCGCCGCCGGCCGCGATGACCGCGGCGAGATGTCGAGTCTCCATGGCGCTCGACTCTATGCGGTCATCGGCCGTTGCCCGGGGACTTCGGAACGCAATCTTTGCGGACGTCATCGCAGAAGGGCGGCCGTCGCGGCATCGGCGGGCAGGAACGCCTCGATGCTCAGTTCCGCGGCAGTGAGGTCGAGCGCGGTCCCGAACGTCGTCACCATCGACAGCAGTCGCAGTTCGGCACCGTCGGGCGTCGTCAGCTCCAGCGGAACCGCCACCCCGCCCAGATCGGGGAAGCAGTCCTCGGCGCCCGGATATCCGCCGACCTCGTCGAGCAGAGCGGTCAGCTCCCCGGTGTCGTCGGCTGCCACCTCCCGCCGCAACCGCTCGATCAGATGCCCACGCCATTGACCGAGGTTGCGGATGCGCGGCGCCAGACCCTCCGGATGCAGCGCGATGCGCAGCGCGTTCGGCCGGTCGAGCAGATGCGGTGCGACACCGGCGAGCAGCACGCTCGTCCCCGCATTGGCGCTGACCAGGTCCCAGACCCGGTTCACGACGATGCAGGGGTAGGGCTCGTAGGCCGCCAGCACGCGCGCCAGACCGGCCTGCACCGCCGCCATGTCCGGCGCGTCCAGCGGACGCTCGCTGTACGCCGGGGCGTGACCGGCGGCGACCAGCATGTGGTTCTGCTCGCGTCGGGGCACGTCGAGAACGCCGGCCAGCCGCAGCACCATCGCCCGGCTGGGAGTCGCGCGGCCCGTCTCGACGAAGCTGATGTGCCGCGCAGACACCTCGGCCTCCAGCGCCAGGTCGAGCTGGCTGAGCCGGCGCCGCATCCGCCAGCGCCGCACCATCACGCCGACCGTGCGCGGCGCGGTGTCCTGAATCGCCATCACGCCAGTGTGGCGGCCCCGGGTAGGCATCACCACTACCTCACAGGTAATTGCCGACCTAACCTCTGACGCGAATCGTGAAGGCATGGCCGAGAACAACACTCCGCGATGGCTGCGCATCGTCCTGATCTGCGACCGGACCGGCTCCGCGTGGTATGTGGGCACGGGCTTCTTCTTCGCACCGATCCTGGCCGTGCTGTCGCCGTGGCCGGGCGTGACGGCGGCGTTGTGGGTGATGATCGGACTGGCCGGGCTGTGGCTCGGACTGCTGGGGCTGGCGATGGCCACCGGCCTGGCGATGGTGCTGCGCACCGGCAGCGAGATCGGGGACGACTATTGGCGCTCGGTCATCGACCTTCCGACCGCGCCCGACACCGATCGCACGCCGTCACTCAGTGGGCGACCGGACACCCCGAGCCGGTGTAATCGACCTGCCAGTGCTTGATCCCGTTGAGCCACCCCGAGCGCAGACGTTCGGGAGTGCCGATCGACTGCAGGTCGGGCATGTGGTCGGCGATGGCGTTGAACATCAACTCGATGGTCATGCGGGCCAGGTTGGCGCCGATACAGTAGTGCGCCCCGGTGCCGCCGAACCCGACGTGCGGGTTCGGGTCACGGAGGATGTTGAACGAATACGGGTCGTCGAACACCTCTTCGTCGAAGTTGGCCGACCGGTAGGACATGACGACGCGCTGGCCCTTCTTGATGGGCACGCCGGACAGTTCGTAATCGCACAGCGCGGTGCGCTGGAACGACGTGACCGGGGTCGCCCACCGCACGATCTCGTCGACCGCGGTCGCCGGGCGTTCGGCCTTGAACAGCTCCCACTGGTCGGGGTGTTCGGTGAACGCGATCATGCCGTGGGTGATCGAGTTGCGGGTCGTCTCGTTGCCTGCGACGGCGAGCAGCACCATGAAGAAGCCGAACTCGTCGTCGGAGAGCTTGTGGCCGTCCACGTCTGCTTCCACCAGCTTCGTGACGATGTCCTCACCCGGCTGCTCGGCGCGCTGGGCCGCCAGCTGCATCGCATACATGATCAATTCCGTTGCGGCATTGCGGTTGTCGTAATGAGCGAATTCCGGATCGTCGTCACTGACCATCTGGTTGGACCAGTCGAACAGCTTCTTACGGTCCTCGATCGGCACGCCCAGCAGACCGGCGATGGCCTGCAGCGGGAGTTCGCACGACACCTGCTCGACGAAGTCGCCGGCCCCGGCGGACGCCGCGGTCTCGGCGATGGCGTGGGCACGGGCATCGAGGTCGGCGCGCAGCCGTTCCACCGCGCGGGGGGTGAAGCCGCGGGAGACGATCTTGCGCAGATGGGTGTGGTGCGGCGCGTCCATGTTCAACAACACGAACTTGCCGGTCTCGATCTGCTCTCCGGTCGAACCCTCGGGGTAACGGGGGAGCGCCGTCTTCACGAGGCTGGAGAAGACATCACTGCGCTTCGAGATCTCTTTGACATCGCGGTGTTTGGTGACGACCCAGAAGCCGCCGTCCCCGAAGGGGCCCGCTCCACCCGAGGTCTGTTCATTCCACCAGATCGGTGCGCTGCGCCGCAGTGCGGCCAACTCCTCGACCGGCAGGCGCTCGCAATTGAGGTCGGGATCGGTGAAGTCGAAACCTGGCGGGAAAACCGGAGTCGGCATACGGGGGCTCCTTGCCGTCATGGGGCCGTCATGGGGCTCTTATCGATACCTACACCACGGGCGGGGGTCCTTGCGCCGACTTCGCAGACTTCTTCGCACCCGGCTGTAACGAATGTGACTCCCGGGGAGAAGCACAGGGTGACAATGATCCGATGCGGCCCGCAGCAGTGGCCGCACACCCGAAGGGGGCACCGGTGATGATCGGATGGCATCTCAAGACCGCCTCTGCCGTGGGCGCCGCCGCAATCGCCGGACTGCTGGTGTGCGCACCGCTGGCAGCCGCCGATCCCGACCCGGCGGTTCCGCTGCCGGCCCCGGCTCCTGGCCCCGTCCAGCCGCCCGTCGATCCGGTCGCCGGCCCCGGTGCGCCGGTCCAGGCGTTGGCCGGTGGCCCAGCTGACGCGGCAGCGGCACCTCCCGCCGGCGTGCCGCACCTGTCCAGCCCCGAGAACCTGCCGCCGGGCACCACGGAAACACCGGCGCCGCAGACCCGCCTCGGCTATCTCCGGGACCTCTGGCACTCGATGCAGACCCAGGAGGTGTCCGGGTCGGACGCACTGCTGCTGCTGACCCAGCGCCCGATGTCAGCGACGCCCGGCATGCAGCCGACCCCGCCCGCACCGGCCGCCCCGGCGCCGGCGCCGGAACCCGCGCCGCTGGCCCCCTAGCTTCTAGAGCGCCGCGTCGGCCATTGCCTCGATGCGGGCCGGCACATGCTTGTGCAACGGCGTACCCGCGTAGGCATCCCGCCATCGGCTCGACGTGAGCGCGTTCGGCGCCACGCCCGGCGCCACGACATGGCCTTCCGCATCGACGTAGTCGACCCCGAACCCGTTGGGCAGTGAGGCATGCCCGGGCAGCATCGCGTCGCTGATCTCGACGACGGCCTCGGCCGTGCCGGCAGCGGTGCTGATGCGGGCCCGTCCACCGTCGCAGAGTCCCAGCGCGGCCGCATCCGCGGGGCTGACCCGCAGCGCCCCCTGCGCATCCCGCGTGCGCCAATTCGGGTCACGCAGGATGTCGTTGGCGGTGAAGGCGCGGCGCTCGCCGGCCGAGAGGACGATCGGGAACTCGGGCGACGTCAGCGCCGCCGGTGTCTCGGTCAGCTTCTCCACCTCCGCCAGCATCTCGGGTATCGCGATCGAGATCCTGCGGTCGTCGTGCGTGATGAGCGCGAAGTCGTCGTCGTACTCGTGGACGGTGAAGGTGATCCCGGAGCGTCCGGTGAGGATCGCCTCGAACAAGGCGTTTCCGTCGGCGTGGCCGGCGCGCCGCACCGCCTCCGGATAGGTCATCGCGGTCTTCTGCGCCATCCCCCACAGCGCCGCAGCGCCGGCCAAGCCGTCGGGCAGCGTCGGCCCGAGCGTCTCGTACAGCACGAACGGAAGCACTTTCGCCAGGCCAGGATTGGCGCCCACCGCGGTGAGGAAGGCCGCGGCGAATTCGTCGAGACCGTGCTCGGCGGCGTCGCGCAGCGGAGCGAGCTCGGAGTCGTCGACGACGCCGAGGGCGCGGGTCAGGCGGGCCCAGATCTCAGGCTCGGGCAGCGTGCCCTCCAACGGCTCCATCAGCCGGTGGCGCAGATGGAAGGTGTTGCGGGGGAACTCGAGGTTGAAGAACGTGGCCTCGGCCTTCTCGAACTGGCTGGCCGCGGGCAGCACATAGTGTGCCAGCCGAGCCGTTTCGGTCATCGCCACGTCGACGACCACGAGCAATTCCAGACTTTCGAACGCCGCGTGCACGGCGGCCGAATCGGCGACCGAATGTGCCGGGTTGCTGCTCTCCACGATCAGCGCGCGGAACCGATCGGGGTGGTCGGTCAGGATCTCGTCGGGCACCACGTTGCTCGGCATCAACCCGCCGATGATCGGGGCGCCGGTGACCGGCGTGCGGCCGACCCCGCCAGGCCGGAACAGGGGCGCGAACGACGAATGCAGGTGCTGCGAGCCGGGTTTGGCGAAGTTGCCGGTCAGAATCCACAGCATCTTGTTGAGATAGGAACACAGCGTGCTGTTCACCGACTGCTGTATTCCGAGGTCCTCGAACACCGCCACACTGTCGGCGCGGGCGATGCGGCGGGCCGCCTCCCGGAGCAGGTCCTCGTCGACTCCGCACCGCGCGGCGTAATCGCTGACGGGAACCTGGGCCAGCACCGCGCGAACGTCCTCGGCGCCGTTGACGTGCTCGGCGAGAAATGCTTCGTCGCAACGGTTCTCCTGGACCAGCACCGCCGCCAGCGCAGCCAGGCACCACGCGTCGGTGCCGGGCCGCACCCGAAGGTGGAAGTCGGCCATTTTCGCGGTGTCGGTGAGCACCGGATCGATCACGATCATCGAGCGCGCCGGATCCTTGGCGATCTCGTTGAGCACGACGCGGGCACGCGGGAAGCTCTGCGACATCCACGGGTTTTTGCCGACGAACACCGACACCTCGGCGTGGTCGAACTCGCCCCGGGTGTGACCGCCGTAGAAGTGGGCGTCGACCCAGTGCTCTCCGGTTTTCTCCTGGGCCAGCGCGTTGGACCGGTGGTAGGAGCCCAGTGCTTTGAGGAAGGCACCGCTGTAGGCGCCGCCGAGGTGATTGCCCTGGCCCCCGCCGCCGTAATAGAGGATCTTGTCGCCGCCGTGCGTGTCGGCGATCGCCCTGAAGCCCGCGGCGATCTCCGAGATCGCGGTGTCCCAGTCGATCTCCTCGTAGGAGCCGTCAGGACGGCGGCGCATCGGAGAGGTCAGCCGGTTGCGCTGATTCTGGTAGTGGTCCAGTCGCAGCGCCTTGTTGCAGGTGTAGCCCTGCGACGCCGGGTGGTCCTTGTCGCCGCGGATCCGGGCCAGCCTGCGGTCGTCGACCTTCACGACGATGCCGCAGTTGCATTCGCACAGGATGCACGCGGTGGGTTGCCAGTCATCGGTCGTGTCGGTCATCGCGCGGTTCGCTTTCTCGTGCCGGCGGGCAGTGCCGCGTGGATCACCTCTGCCAGCTGCTCGTGCACCCGGTTCAGAGGTTCGTCGTCGCGCTGCGCCCGTGCGATGACGATCGCCCCCTCGAACGCCGACAGCACGAACACCGCGAGGTCGTCCGCGCGCTCGCCTGCGACACCGTCGGCACGCAGCCGCGCGGCCAGCACCTCGCGCCACCGCGCGAAGGCCGCAGCGGCACGGTCGAGCACGGGCCGCTCGTCGGCGCCGGGATCACCGGCCTCGACGGACACCGCGACCACCGGGCAACCCGCTCGAAAATCGCTGTCGCGCAACAGTTGCGCCTGCCGGGTGAACAACTGGTCCACGGCATCCAGACACGACGGCGCCGCGTCGAGCTGGCGCACCATGAAGTCTGCGGCGTAGTCGACCGCCTCGCAGAGAAGCTGGGTGCGCCCGCCGGGGAAGTAGTGGTAGGCCGACCCGCGCGGGGCGCCGCTGTGCTCGAGAACGTCGGCGATCGCGGTGGACTGGGCGCCGCGCTCCCGGATCAGCAGCGCGGCCGAGGCGACCATGCGGTCGCGAGGACTCGTCATGTATGCAAACCTACATAACGCTGACCCAGGAAGGAAGCGATTTCGGCGTGGTTGCCTTCGCCCAGCGCAGACAACCACGCCGAAATCGCTACACCGCGGCGGCCTCGTTCAGCTCGGAGAGCCTGCCCGTCGCCTCCAGGTACTCCTGCACCCACCGCTCGATCACCGTGGCGGTCTTCTCGACCTTGGTGAACTGGCCGACCACCTGACCGACGGGGTTGAACGCGACGTCGACCGACTCGTTCGGGTACTTGTGCGTCGCGGCCACCGCCATGCCCGACACCATGTACTGCAACGGCATGCCCAGGGGCTTGGGGTTTTCCGGGTTTTCCCAGGCTTCGGTCCAGTCGTTCTTGAGCATGCGGGCCGGCTTGCCCGTGAAGGACCGACTGCGCACGGTGTCACGGCTGGTCGCCTTTGCATACGCGGCGTGCTGGACGGGCGTGTGCTCGGACTCCTCGACCATCACCCACTGCGAACCCGTCCAGGCGCCCTGGGCGCCCAGCGCGAGCGCCGCGGCGATCTGCTGACCGCTGCCGATGCCGCCCGCGGCGAGCACCGGCACGGGCGCGACCTCCTTGACCACCTGCGGCCACAGCACGATCGACCCGATGTCACCGCAGTGCCCGCCGGCCTCGCCGCCCTGGGCGATGATGATGTCGACGCCGGCGTCGGCGTGCTTGCGCGCCTGGTAGGGCGATCCGCACAGCGCCGCCACGACACGACCCTGCTCGTGGATGTGCGCGATCATGTCGGCCGGCGGTGTGCCGAGGGCATTGGCGATCATCGTCACCTTCGGGTGCTGCAACGCCACCTCGACCTGCGGGGTCGCCGTCGCCTCGGTCCAGCCGAGCAGCTGCAGAGCGTCGTCGTCGCTGTGCTCGACGGGCACCCCGTGCTCGGAGAGGATCTTCTTGGCGAAGTCGATGTGGTCCTGGGGCACCAGATCGTTGAGCGTCTTCTTCAACACCTCGGGGTCCATGTCGGCGGCGTCGGAGCCCTCGTACTTGTTCGGTATCACGATGTTGACCCCGTAGGGGTGATCACCGATGTGCTCGTCGATCCAGTTCAGCTCGATCTCGAGCTGCTCGGGGGTGAAGCCGACTGCGCCGAGCACGCCGAAGCCGCCGGCCTTGCTCACCGCGACGACGACGTCACGGCAGTGAGTGAAGGCGAAGATCGGGAATTCGATGCCGAGTTGATCGCACAGGGGAGTATGCATAGTCCGCTCCTGGTGGGCTCATGGGCCGAACGCGTCGGAAATTAGAACGTGTTCTACTTTAGTACACCGCGAAGACCGTCATGGCTACCCCGGCCCGGTGTGGTGACCCGCAGCACCGGCCAGCCCTCGGCCGCCGCGCGAGCGGCGAGCTCGCGGCGCGGGTTGACCGGACGCGGCTGACCCACCAGCGACATCAGCGCGATGTCCTCGTTGCCGTCGGCATAGAACCAGCTGTCGGCCAACGCGATGTCGCGGCGTTCGCACAGCGCCACCACCGCATCGGCCTTGCGCCGCCCCCAGATCACCGGACGCTGGATCCGGCCGGTCAGGCGGCCGTCCGCGTCGACCTCGAAGTGGTTGCAGACCACGTGCTCGATCTCGAGGAACCTCGCGACTGGCTCCGCGTGGATGGTCAGCGCCGACGAACACATCACGACAGTGTGGCCGCGGCGCTGGTGGGCGAGCACCACCTCGTGCATGGCAGGGAAGAGACGTGACCGCACACGCTCGCGGAACAACCGCTCACCGATCTCGTCAAGTTCGGCCAGTGACTCCCCGCGCAGATATCCGGCCGCACGCTCGAGCAGCTTGGCGAAGTCGACGCGGCCGAAGCGGTAGCGCATCGCCGCCTCGATGACACCGGTCACCTCGCCGAGCCGCGCCTGCCGGCGCCGAATCCGGTCCCCGGCGTGCGCGGTGGCGGTGAAGCCGTCGACCAACGTCCCGTCCAGATCGAAGAACGCGCCGACCTGGGAACCCCGCGGGCTCGCCGCGATCGCCGCCGGCAGCTCGGCGGGGAGAGCGGGCTCGACGGTCACGATCTCCTCGCATCTGGCCGGTCTGGCAGCGTTGACTCGCCATGCTACGGGCCGCGCCGACACTCCTGGTTTAATCTGTGCCGGTCGCCGCAAACGGCCACGGTAGTTTGGTAGCCGGGTTCAGGAAGCAGCCTGTGCGAGAGGTGAATGAGAGTTTTCGCTCTCGCAGTGGGCGCACAGCGGCCTGACATGGAAGGTGAACCTTGGACGAGCAAGCAGCCGACGGCACAGCCGCCTCAGCAGGGGCTTCGAACTGCGACGTTGCCGAACGATGGGTCGATGGGGTGGCCATCGTGGCGGTCTCCGGCGTCGTCGACATGCTCACGTCACCGCAGCTGGAGTCCGCGATCGACGCCGCACTCGCGCAGAAGCCGTCGGCCGTGGTGATCGATTTCACCAACGTGGAGTTCTTGGCCTCGGCCGGGATGGGCGTTCTGGTCGCCGCACACGACAAAGCCGGCTCTGAGGTCGCATTCAGCGTGGTAGCCGACGGTCCGGCAACCAGCCGGCCCCTCAAATTGGTGGGCATCGCGGAGATCGTGAGCCTCTATCCGAGCCTGGATGAGGCACTGGCGGCGCGTGACGCGTAGGAAAGCCGCGTAGAAACGTGCGTCTTGGGGTAGCCACCGCTTGCCATGATCGATTCCATGCCGCCGGCTGAAGTTGCCAACGCAGAGCGTTTCGAGCGATTCGGCCTTGACGCCGACGCCGGAACGGTCGCGAGGGCGCGTCGCGAGTTCGCCGCGTGGCTGAACCGTTTCTTCGCTCTCGACGAGGAGCGGAGCAGCGATCTGGTGTTGGCCATCAACGAGGCGCTGGCGAATTCTGCGGAGTTCGCCTACCGGCTCGCCGAGCGACCCGGCACGATCGACATCTGCGCCCTGTACGACGCCGAGCGCGAGATCCTCACCGTCGACATCACCGACCGGGGCACGTGGCGTACGCCGCAGACCGACCCGGTGCCGCGCACCCGCGGCCGCGGCATCCCGCTGATGGAGACCCTGTCCGACCGGGCCATCATCGAGCCCTCCACCCAGGGCACCCATGTGCGCCTGGAGTGGCACGGCGTCACCCGCCTCTGACTTTCACCTCCGGTACGTGCCGGTGCCGGTGACCAATGGCAGGTCGAGCGTCGTGCGGACACCCGCTTCGGCGGCCACCACATCGGGGATCGCATTGACGATCCGGCCGGCGGCGGCCAGGATCGCCGCGTAGTTGTGGTCTCCGTTGCGACTGGTCGGGCAGATGTCCATCACGTAGGACGGCTCGCCGGTGATCTCCACCCGGTAGGACCCGCCCTCTTGCGCGGGTTGCGCCCAGTCGGGTCGCAGATCGTTGCGGAGCCGCGTGATGTGTTCGACCACGATCACCGGTACGGAGCCGACGAGGCCCTGGATCTGGAACCGCACCGCCGCGACGGTGCCCTTCTTGATCGTGCCGACGGCGACGTCGAAGTCCTCGGGTGCGGGCTCCTGCTCGACGCTGTCGGTGATCTCGTCGATCTCGACGCCCAGGCCGGCGGCCAACTGACGGATCGCCACGCCCCACGCAGCGCTCAGCACGCCCGGCTGGTAGAGGAACGGCAGGTCGCCGATCTCGTTCCCGAAGCCCATCACGTCGAACATCACGGTGGCGCCGTCGTAGGTCGCGTAGTCCGCGATCTCCATCGTGCGGATCTGACTGACGCGCGCACACGTGCCCGCCAGCGCCAGGGGCAGCAGATCGGTGACGAAGCCGGGGTCGACCCCGGTGACGAACACACTGGCATTGCCCTGGCGGGCAACGGATTCCACCCTCTCGATCGCCCTGTCGCCGATGACACCCCAGGGATAGGCGAGGAAGCCTGGTGACGAGCCAACGACGTTGATGCCGGCCTCCAGGAAGGCGCGGACGTCGGCCAGCGCCTCCTTGGGCCGGATGTCGCCCATCGCGCAGTAGACGACGCAGTCCGGCGCGTCGGTGATGATCGTCGAGAGGTCGCCGACCGCACGCACGCCCGTCGCGCCGTCGAGGTGGGCCAGTTCTGCGGCGTCCTTGCCGAGCTTGTCCGCCGAGGACACCCAGACGCCGGTCAGCTCGAAACGCGGATCCTCGATCAGCTGGCGCAGCGTCAAGCTGCCGCAGTTGCCGGTCCCGATCTGCGCCACTCGAATCGTCATGGCGAGCAGTATGCGTGCTGCGCCACCGAATTGGAACAGGTTCTAATTCGTTGGGAGAGGGTGAGGTAGCCTGACGCCCCATGGGACGCGTGGACGGAAAAGTGGCACTGATCAGTGGTGGCGCACAGGGGATGGGCGCCGAGGACGCCCGGGCGCTGATCGCCGAGGGCGCCAAGGTGGTGATCGGCGACATCCTCGACGAGAAGGGTCAGGCGCTGGCCGAGGAGATCAACGCCCAGACCCCGGATTCCATTCGCTACGTGCACCTCGACGTCACCCAGGCCGACGAGTGGGACGCCGCGGTGGCCACCGCGCTCGAGGCCTTCGGCACGCTGAACGTTCTGGTCAACAACGCCGGCACCGTCGCACTCGGCAAGATCGGTGAGTTCGACATGGTCAAGTGGCAGAGGGTCATCGACGTGAACCTCACCGGAACGTTCCTCGGCATGCAGGCCTCGGTCGAGGCGATGAAGCAGGCGGGCGGCGGGTCGATCATCAACATCTCGTCCATCGAGGGGTTGCGCGGCGCGGTGATGGTGCACCCGTACGTGGCGTCGAAGTGGGCGGTGCGCGGGCTGACGAAGTCGGCGGCGCTGGAACTGGGCCCCCACAACATCCGGGTGAACTCGGTGCATCCCGGCTTCATCCGCACGCCGATGACCAAGTTCTTCCCTGACGACATGCTGCGAATTCCGCTGGGCCGGCCGGGCCAACCCGACGAGGTCGCGAGTTTCGTGGTGTTCTTGGCCAGTGACGAATCGCGGTACTCGACCGGAGCCGAGTTCGTCATGGACGGCGGATTGGTCAACGACGTTCCGCACAAGTAGCGCCACACTCTCCGGCGGCGACGGAGCGCGCCGTTAACAGCAGTGCCGTCGACGATCGGCGTCCTCGCGGGATACGCACCACCCTGATCGTCGTCGTGCTGGCCGCCCTGGTGGCAGTGCTCGGCGTCGCCGATCTCCCCGAGTTCGCCCGCCCCATTCCTGCCCCGGCACGCGTCGAGCTGGCCGAGGGCTGGAGCCTCGCGTCGGCGCGCGTCATCGGAGACGACGGCGCGGCCGTGTCGTCACCGGGGGCCGCCCAGGCGGGGTGGCACCCGATCGCACACATGCCGGCCACCGTGCTGCAGACGCTGCAGGCCGACGGCAGCTATCCCGATCTCTACGTCGGCACCCGGCTGCGCGACGATGTGCCCTGGGATCTGTACCGACAGGACTGGTGGTACCGCACAACCTTTCACGCACCCGGTGGGCACGCGACCTATCTGCTGGACTTCCCGGGCATCAACTATCGCGCCGAGATCTGGCTCAACGGCCACCGCATCGCCACGGCCGACCAGATCGTCGGCATGCACGCCGCACACCAGGTCGACGCGACGCCGTGGATTCACCGCGACGGCACGAATGTGCTGGCGGTCAAGGTGACTCCCGAACAGGCACTGCAAGACGTCGACGGCGTCGAACTGGCCGACAGCTGGTACGACTGGATCAACTGGCGCTATCTCGGGTATCGCGCTCAACCCAATGCCTCGCCCGTCAACAACTCCTTCGTCCCGGATCGCAACGCCGGCATCTGGAAGCCCGTGACCCTGCAGATGTCTCAAGACGTCTCGCTCGGCGAGAGCGCCGTGACCTCCGAACTGCCACTGCCTCCGACGGATTCGGCCACACTGACGGTGTACACGACAGTTCGCAACTATTCGCCGAAAAGCGTGCGCGGCGTGGTGCGCGTGACCATCAGCCGAGCGGCAAAGCCCACCGTGACGCTCGATCAGCGAGTGACGTTGGCGCCGGGGGAGAGTCGCGAGGTGCGCTTCGCCACCGACCGCTATCCGGAGTTGACGCTCGACCACCCCGATCTGTGGTGGCCCTACACCATGGGCGAGCCCGCGCTCTACGACCTGCACACCGAGTTCCGTCGCTTCGGGCACGTATCCGACGACCGCACACAGCGTTTCGGTATCCGCAGCGTCACCCAGCACCGCGACGGCGACACCAGCCACCCCGAACTCGGCGGCGGGGGCAACTTCTACCTCACCGTCAACGGCCGCGACTTCCCGGTGCGTGGCGCCGCCTACACACCCGATCTGCTGTACGCCGACGACCCGGCGCGCGACACCGCCACGCTGCGCTACGTGCGCGACCTCGGCCTGAACATGCTGCGCATGGAGGGCAAGTTCCCCGGCGAGCGGCTGGTGCAGATGGCCGACGAACTCGGCATCCCGCTGATGCTGGGCTTCATGTGTTGCAACCAGTGGGAGAAGTGGTCGCAGTGGGACGCCGAAGACAATCGGGTCGCCCGGGACAGCCTCACCTCACAGATCACCATGTTGCGTTCTCACCCCTCGGCTTTCGTGTGGGCCAACGGAAGCGACGGCACGCCACCGCCGGACCTGCTGGCTGACTACCGCCGGATACTCGGGGACCTGCACTGGCCGAACGCCATCGTCGACACGGTGTCGAGCTTCGCCCGCGACGCCGAGGGCACCGTGCTTTGGGACGGGATCCACATGGCCGGACCGTACAGCTGGCGGCCGCCCAGCTACTGGTTCGCCGGCCGGTACGGCGCCGCGCGGGGCGCCAACGCCGAGCAGGGCGACAACGAACACATCCCGCCGATGGCGAGCCTGCGCCGCTTCATCCCGCCCGACAAACTGTGGCCGATCAACGACACCTGGTACTTCCACGCCGGTGCCAACACCAGCAACTCGGCGTTGACAACGATCCGCCGCGCTGTCGACAGACGTTACGGTCCGTCCTCGAGCGCCGAGATGTTCACCACCAAAGCTCAACTGGCGCACTATGAATCGACGCGCGCTCAGTTCGAGGCATTCGCCGCGGGCGGCTGGGACAGACACAAGATGACGATCTACTGGATGCTCAACAATCACTGGCCCTCGTTCTTCGGTCACCTCTTCGACTACTACCTGCGCCCGGGCGGCGCCTACTTCGGCGCCAAGACCGGGCTGCGTCCGCTGTCCGCCGTCTTCGACGCCTACGCCACCGGCGATCACAGCCGGGCCGCCGTGACCGTGGTCAACCAGACGATGACCGACCAGCGTGACCTGCGGGTGCGGGTGCGGGTGTACGACCTGGCAGGCCGGGTCCGCGACGACCGTACGAGCCCGCCCGTCGACGTCGCATCCGGCGGGACCGCGACGGCGCTGTGGTTGCCCCGTGTCGCACCGGATTCCCCGGTGTTCTTCGTCCGCGTCGAATTACGCGATGCCGCAGATCATCTCGTCACGGACAGTACCTACTGGCAGTCGCAGCGCCGCGACGACGTGGGTGACCCGGGTAACGACCAGGCGTTCGAGTTGAGGCCCGCCCGCTGGGCCGACATGACCGCGCTCAACACCATGCCACGCGGCAGGCTGGAGGTCAGTGCGAGGCACACCGCAGACGGAGTCGCGATCCGGCTGCACAATCCCGGCCCGGGAGTCGCCTTCTTCGCCCGCGCCGAGCTCACCTCCGGCCCTGACGCCGACGAGATCCTGCCGATCACCTACACCGACAACTACGTGACCGTCTACGGCGGCGAGACCGTCGAGATCCGGGCAGAGCCTCTGTCGGACGCTCCCCGCGCGGACTGGGTGCGCGTCACCGGCTACAACACCGCACCCGTCACCGCTGCGGTCCGCTGACCGATGCGTAGTGTCGTCAGGTGTGAGCGCACGGGCGGGCATCGTCATCACCGGGACCGAGGTCCTCACCGGCCGGGTGGCCGACCTCAACGGTCCGTATCTCGCTGATCGCCTGCTCGAACTCGGTGTCGAGCTCGCCCACATCACACTGTGCGGCGACCGCCCCGCCGACATCGAGGCGCAGCTGAGATTCCTCGCCGACCAGGACGTGGATCTGATCATCACCAGTGGCGGGCTCGGCCCCACTGCCGACGACATGACCGTTGAGGTGGTCGCCCGCTTCTGCGACCGAGAGCTGGTGCTCGACACAGAGCTGGAGACGACGATCCGGCGCATCGTGGGCAACCTGATGTCCCGGTACCCCGGCGTGGACGCCGAAGCCGTGCATGCCGCCAACCGCAAGCAGGCGCTGGTGCCGGCCGGCGCGACGATCCTGACCCCGGTCGGCACCGCGCCCGGTGTCGTGGTTCCCGGGCACCCGACGGTGGTGGTGCTCCCCGGGCCGCCTCGCGAGTTGCAGCCGATGTGGCAGGCGGCGGCAGCAACCGACGCGGTGGCCGACGCGCTGGCCGGTCGGACGCTCTATGAGCAGGAAACCGTGCGGATGTTCGGGCTGCCCGAATCCGGTCTGGCCGAGACGTTGCGCGAGGCACAGCGTGACGTCGACGGTTTCGACCGGCTGGAGATCACCACGTGTCTGCGCCGCGGCGAGCTGGAGATCGTCACCCGGTTCGAACCGCAGGATGCGCCGGTCTACGACGCGCTGCTGGCCACCCTGTCGGATCGGCACGCCCAGGAGATCTTCTCCACCGACGGGGCTCTGGTCGACGACCAGGTGGCGGCGCTGCTGACGGGGCGCGCGATCGCGACAGCCGAGAGCTGCACCGGTGGCCTGCTCGCCGCACGGCTGACCGAGCGGCCCGGATCGTCGGCGTATGTGTGCGGCGGTGTCGTCGCCTACGCGAACAGTGCGAAGGCCGAGGTCCTCGGCGTCGACCCCGAATTGATCGAGGCGCACGGCGCGGTGTCGGAACCGGTCGCCGAGGCGATGGCCCGCGGCGCACTGGCCCGCTTCGGGGCCGACACCGCGGTGGCGATCACCGGCGTGGCGGGTCCCGGGGGCGGCACGGAGGCCAAACCGGTGGGCACCGTGTGCTTCTCCGTGGCCCTGGCCGACGGCACCGTCGTCACCCGGACGACGACGATGCCCGGCGGGCGCTCGGACGTGCGCGACCGCTCCACCACCATCGCCATGCACATGCTGCGCAGGGTGCTGAGCGCATCCCGCTAGGGTGTGCACCATGGTTGACACCGACGAGCGGCAGGCGTTCTCGGCGCTCGCCGAGCAGACCGGCTGGGCGCACCGCCGTTCCGAGCGCAACGACTACTTCGCCAAGGGCTCGGTCCGGGTGCACGTGGTGTGGCAGGACGACAGCGTGGTCAACGGCGGCACGCTCTACCACGACGATCTCCTGACGTCGTACACGCGCGAGCTGCCGACAGTGCAGAGCTGGCTCAGGCGCTGATCACGCGTCTGATGTCGTGGAGGCGTCCCACAGCTTCGTCATCGCGGTGAGGATGGCCTCGGCCTCGCCGAGCCCGCCGAGGTGGCTTTCCCCCGAGAGCGTGTAGAGCTCGGCATCGGGCAGTCGCGACACCACGTGCCGGCCGTGTGCGAACGGCACGATGTGGTCTGCATCGCCGTGCCACCACCGCACCGGCTGCGTGACATCGGCGAGCCGGAAGCCCCAGTCGCGGGCGAACACCACGACATCGGCGAACGGAGCGGCGAGTTGCTTGCGACTGCCGTTGAGCAGGTCGTCGAGGAACATCGCCCGGAACTCCGGTCGTGCCAGGAGCCTGCGGTCACCTTCAGGGGAGAGCGCACCGTAGAGCCCGATGATCGGCGTGGCGATGGGCTTCACCAGGCGGATCAGTGGAGTGGCCACCATGCTCAACGTCCCGCCCACACGCGCGAGCACCGGTGCCGCGGGCACCCCGACGGTGCCCATCACCCCGCCTCCGATCGCGTCGGGCCCCTTGGTGGGGGCGACGCCGCCCAGGACGCCGGCCGCGACCACCCGGTCGGGCATCGCCGCAGCAACGCCCAGTGTGTACGGTCCACCGCCGGACAGCCCGATCACCATCATCTTGTCGATGCCCAGCGCGTCGGCCAGCACGCGGAGGTCGTCGGCGAAGTCGATGACCCGCCCGTAGGCGTACGGGGTGGACGAGCCGATACCGGGTCGGTCGATGCCGATCAGCCGGATGCCGTTGTGCTCGGCGTAGAGCCGGGCCTCCTGCGGGATCTGACGGCGCGCGCCTGGGGTGCCGTGCAGCCAGAACAACGGTGTGCCCTGCGGATCGCCGAATTCGGCGAACCCGAGACGGCGGCCGGCGCGGTCCGGGCCGACGGCGACGTTGCCCTCGAGTTTGGGACGGGAGATGTCGTTGGACATGCGCGTCAGTGTCGCATGGCAGCCGACGATGTCAGCCGACCCCGACCCAGCCCGGTGGCCGGCGATCGGCCCACCCCACGGCTGTTTCCAACTGCGCAGCCAGTGCCAGCAACACCTCTTCGCCGGGCGCCATCAGTTGCACCCCGATCGGCAGCCCGTCGGACGTCGTTCCGAGGGGCAGCGAGATCGCTGCCCACCCGGTCACGTTGGCCAAGGCCGTCCAACCGGTGGTGGCGAACTCCACATCGAAGAACGCGCGGGTGGTGCCGCGGGGTTGATCGAGCAGTCCGTAGGGCGGTGGGGGAGTCAGCAGTGTGGGCACCAGTAGCACGTCGTGGTCGAGCATCTGAGTGGCGAACCGACGTGTCTGCGCGTGGATCGCGGCGATCGCCTCGGCGTAGGCGACCCCGGTGGTCTGGAAACCCTCGTGGATCATCACCCAGGAACTCGGCTCGAATTCGTCCTCACGTGGTTCGCGACCCAGATGTGCGCGCGCCGTCGCGAACAATTCCACGTTGCTGACGGTGTGCAGGACGGCGATGGCGTCGGCGACGGCGTCGGCGTCGATCGTCGGGGCGCCCGCCTCGACGTGGTGACCGAGCTCGGCCAGCACCGCCGCTGTTCGCTCGACGGCCGAGGAGACAGCGGGGTCGGTCGCCGGACCGGGGAACGGCGATGACGTGGCCATCATGATGCGTTGCGGTGCAGGGGTTTTGGCGATGATCCGTAGGAATGGTTCGACCGGCGGCGGCGCCGAATAGGGATCGCCGACGCCGGTGCCGGTGACGGCGTCGAGCAGCGCCGCGCTGTCGCGTACGGTGCGGGTGAGGACGTGCTCGTTGACCAGACCTTCGAGGCCGTGGCCGGCACCCGGGGCGAACGAGGTGCGTGCGCGCCGCGGTTTGAGTCCGACCAGACCGCAGCACGCCGCGGGCACGCGGATCGATCCGGTGCCGTCACCGCCGGAGGCGGCAGGCACGATGCCGGCGGCGACCGCAGCGGCCGAGCCGCCGCTGGACCCGCCGGGCGTGATCCCCGGCCCCCACGGGTTGGCGGTGGCGCCGAACAACGACGGTTCGGTCGTGCAGTGATTGCCCCACTCGGGGGTGTTGGTCTTGCCGAAGATCACCAGGCCGGCGTCGGAGTAGCGCTGGACGATCCAGGCGGTGTCGGCAGCGACGTGGGTGCGCAGCGCACGGCAGCCCATCGCCTCGGGTGCGCCGGCCAGCGATGCACCCAGATCCTTGAGCAGAAACGGGACGCCGCCCAGCGGACCCGCCTGTCCGCTGCGCAGCTCACCCGATGCGTCGAGGGCGGCTGCGGCGTCGCGACCGTGCTCGAAGAGGTCGGTGATCACGGCGTTCAGAGCACGCCCTGCGTCGAGGCGGATGATCGCGGCCTCGAGCAGCTCGGTGGCGCTCAGTTCGCCGGCCGCGACCAGGGCGGCCTGGCCGACGGCGTCGATGTCGGCGAGTTCGACCGCGGTACGTGGATCCATGCGTGAATCCTTCCGGTCCGCGGCGCGCCCCGGCAACCCGAGCGGGCTCAGCCGCTTGCGGCGGCAGACACGTCACGGTGTCCGGTCACTTGCCCCCGGGGTAGCTCGCCCGACTGACTGCTCGCGCTGCCTGCCCAGGATGGTGTCGGTCACCGCGAGTGCGAGCAGGATGTCGCCGACGGTGATGGCCAGCCCCCACCAGTACATCCAGCGGATCGTCAGGTCGGGCTGCGCGGCGAAGTACACGAACAGGAAGATCGGGCCGACGATCCCGAACACGAACATCGTCAGCTGTATGCGCACGTAGACCCACAGACTCGACATCGCGCGACAGTGTGACCTTCGGCCCACCTGTGCGTCAACGGTCGGCCCTACGGGCACAGGAGAAACTGAGACAAACTAATCTTGACGGAACTGTCGATTCCCAGATGAGGTGACGTGATGTACCGAGCGACACGAGCAGCGGTGGCGACCGCGACACTGCTGATCGCCGCACCCCTGTTCGCCGCTGTGGCGACTGCCGACGACTCGGTGGTCAGCATGCCGTTCTCCGAGAAGCTGCGCCGCTGCGACTTCACCCAGGTCAAGTACGTGGGCGGCAGCGGTTACGGTCGCCCGTCGGCCCAGCTGCGCGTCCAGGGCGGCGAGGTGATCGCCGATGTCGAGTTCTTCACCGGTGTCCCCAACACGGCATACGACCTGCGGCTGATCCAACTGCCGCGGTCCTCGGCGGCCGACTGCGGCGCGGGAGCACCGGGAGTGTCCGCGACGACGCTGTTCACCGACGGCGTGGGTACCGGGCATGCCACAGTGCGTGGACCGTTGATGCCTGGCGCCACCGGCGCGTGGCTGGAGATGACCCGGCCCGGGACGTTCAGCCAGAAGCCCGACGAGTTCTACACGACCGATCTCATCGCCACCCTGTCATCGGCTGCCTGACAACCGATCACGCGGCGACCACGATGGTGAGGTGGTCTCCGCGCCGCTCCACGCGCATCCCGGCACGCCGGGCGATGCCCGCCACCGCGGCGGCGTCAGCGGGGTCCGACCGGCTCGTGGACAGGGCGCGGGCCAGCCGGCCTTTGTGAGCTTTGTTGAAATGACTGACGACGGTGCGACGGCCGTCCTCGTGTTCGGCGATCACGTCGACCGTCACCGCGCCGGAAACCTTGCCGAGGTTGGCGTAGGACCCCGACCGGAGATCGACGATCAAGTCGCCGGCAGCGAGTTCTGCCAGCACCGGCTCCAACGCCGGCCGCCACGTGGACGCCAGCGTCGGGCGGCCCGGCAGCTTGGAGCCCGCCGAGAGGCGGTAGGCCGGGATGAGATCGTCGGCGCGCAGGACTCCGAACAACGCCGAGACCACCATCAGGCGGGCGGCAGCACGGGAGGCCGCAGTGCCGCGCAGTGAGGTGACGTCGAGCGCGTCGTAGAGGACGCCGGTGTAGCGGTGCATCGCCGGCATCGTGGGCGCCGACCTCAGCGCCGCGTTGCGGTCGATCTCGCTGTCCTGGCTCGCTGACAGGCCCAGCGCGGCGCGACTTTTCGCCGGATCCGCGGCCAGTGCGATGAGCTCGTCCACGAGTTCGGCGCGTACGTCGCCCAATGCCGGTGAACTCAGCGAGTCCAGAGCCAGGGCCGGTCCGTCACCGCCGCCGCGTTTGGTTTCCGACGGGGGCAGCAGCACGATCACGGCAGTGACGGTAGCGCCTCCGGATCACCCCGCCGGAGGCGGCGGGGGCGGCAGAGCCGGGTCCGCGGGCGGCGGCGGGGGCGGCAGCGCGGGATCAGCCGGGGATTCCTGACCCATCAGCACCACGGGGGCCGGCGGCGGGGGCACAGGCGGCGCCAACTGCGGGTCGACGGGCGGGGGCACGTCGGCAGCGGCCGGCGCGGGCAGGAACATGTGGTGGGTGAACTGGCTCTGGTAGGCGCCACCGCCGCCGACCTTGACGCCGCGGCCACCCTCTCCGGAGGAGACAGGCGTGCCGTCGGGCAGCGTCACCGCGGTGTGCCCGCCGTTCCAGCCGACCACGAGCGCGCCGGGCTGCGTCCCGTACTGGAACCCACGAGCCTTCAGCGCGCCTTCGATGTTGCCGGTGTTGAAGCGGTCCCCGAACACGGGTCGACCGGTCGCCGCGTTGGTCACCCAGGATACGAGACCGGAGCAGTCCGTTCCGGTCGGTGAATCTCCGCCGCTGATGTACGGAGTTCCCGACACCTGGTTGACGAGCGTCAAGAGTGTGGCGAGTTCATACATGCGGCCGGACGCTAGCAGAGGGTCTCTAATACGGCCAAAATGTGTGACAGCGGGCACATTACACGTTTACAGAGAGATCGTGTCACGAAAACAGATGTGGCAGAGCCGTTTTCAGCGCCAGCCTGAATCTGCAGAAAACACCTGCACAACAACGCTATTCGATCAGCGACGGACGACGAGTAACGGGATTCGCTGTTCGGCCGCTGTGAACGAGCCGTGCTGACCGATCAGCGAGGATTCGATCAGCTCGACTGTGCGCCGCACCACACCCGAGGTCCCTCGTGCGGCCACCACCACATCTCCGATGCGCTCCCTGGCATCGTCGGTGACCCGCTCCCCGAACCAGCCCGCCGCCACCGCGTCGTCCCGAGCGACGACCCAGGCCCGCTCTCCGAGTACCTCGCCCCACGCCGCCAGCACGTCGTCACGAGCGCCGCGGTCGACATACACGTGGCGGGCGCGCACCTCGCCGCCGATCGCGGCTACGCCGTCGTGCAGCAGCGGCTCGGCATCGACATCGGTGACGTCGGCGCCGAGACTCACCATGCCGTGGTCGGCGACCACCGCCAGCACGCCTCCTGGCGGCAAGGCCTCGGCGATCGACTCGACCATCCGATCCACCTGGCGCAGCTGCCACCGCCAGGCCGGGCTGCCCGGACCGTGCAGATGACCCACGAGGTCCAGATCGGCGTGGTAGGCGTAGCAGAACCCGCTGTCGGCGAGTGTCGTGCCGACGGCCGCGACCAGGTCGCCGACCGCGTGCACCCCGACATAGCTGCCACCGCGCAGCACCGCCCGGGTCAGGCCGGAGCCCGCGAACTCCGCGCCGGAGATCACCCGCACCGACACCCCTGCTGAGGCGGCACGTTCGAACGTCGTGGTCCGCGGCTGGACGTGCTCGGGCACCGCCCGTTCCCGCAGATCGTCCCCCCAGGGGTGGGGACGCCAACGCAACGCGTTGATGACGCCGAGGTCCGGCAGTCGGAAGGTCATGCCCACCACGCCGTGCTCTCCGGAACGGCAGCCGGTGCCCACGGCCGCGAGCCCGGCCGCCGTCGTCGCCGGATATCCGGCCGTCAGGGTCGGCCCGCGCAGCGTCGCCAGGAACGGCGCGTCGGAGAGGTGGGCGTCGAGCAGCTCGGCACCGAGGCCGTCCACCAGGAGCAGGCAGGCACCGGCAGCCTCGCCGGCGGCGCCGAACCGGTCGCCGAGCCGCGCCGAGAACCCGGCGACCCCCATGGCCGCCAGCAGCGACGGCGCCACGTCGGCGAGGTGGGCCGCCTGGGGATCCGGCCGGGGCAGCTCCATCTACGAGTGGGGGAGACGGACCACCTGGACGAAGAACTCGTCGATCTGCCGGACGGCGTTCATGAACTGGTCGAGATCGACGGGCTTGGTCACATAGGCGTTGGCGTGCAATTTGTAGCTGCGCAGAATGTCCTCCTCGGCGGAGGAGGTGGTGAGCACCACGACCGGGATGTGGTTGAGCTCGGGGTCGCTCTTGATGGTCTCGAGCAGCTGCCGCCCGTCGTACTTGGGCAGGTTCAGGTCGAGCAGCACCAGGTCCGGCCGCGGCGCGCCTTCGTACTTGCCTCGCCGATACAGGAAGTCCAGGCCTTCCTCACCGTCGTGAGCGACGTGCAGATTGTTCTTGATCTTGTTGTGCTCGAACGCTTCCCGGGTGATCAGCTCATCTCCCGGATCGTCCTCGATGAGCAGCACGTCGATGGCACGTTCAGCGGGGGTCATGACGACGATCCTTCCATCAGGGGTGCTGCGGTGTCGGTGTCTGCCGTCTCGGCGTGCGCGGTGGGCAACGTGAAGAGAAAGCGGGTGCCGTCGGTGTAGTCGTTGTCGATCCAGATCGTGCCGCCGTGGTGCTCGACGATCTTCTTGCACAATGCCAGACCGATGCCGGTTCCGGTGTAGGCATCGCGTCCGTGCAGCCGCTGGAAGATCACGAAAACCTTCTCCGAGAACTCCGCGGCGATCCCGATCCCGTTGTCGCTCACCGAGAACAGCCACTGGCCGGGCTCGCCGGATCCACACTCGATCACGACCCGCGGCGCGACGCCCTCCTGGCGGAACTTCACCGCATTCCCGATGAGGTTCTGCCACAGCATGGTCAGCAGCGTCGGATCGCCCATGATCGTCGGCAGGCCACCGACGGGCCGCTCGATCACCGCGCCCGTCTCCTCGATCGCCGCGGCGACATTGGCCATCGCAGAGTCGACAACCGTATCGAGATCGACAGAGGTCTCGGTCGCGTTGAGACGGCCCACCCGGGAGAACGTGAGCAGATCGTTGATCAGTACCTGCATCCGCTTGGCACCGTCGACGGCGAACCCGATGTATTCGGTGCCGCGCTCGTCGAGCTTGTCGCCGTAGCGCTTCTCCAACAGCTGGCAGAAAGACGCGACCTTGCGCAGCGGCTCCTGCAGGTCGTGGGACGCCACATAGGCGAACTGCTCCAGTTCGGCGTTGGAGCGGCGCAACTCGTCGGCCTGCTCATCGAGCGCCTCGGTGGCCGCCCGAGACGCCTCCAGCTCATCGACGATCCGCTGGCGCATGTTGTCGACGTCGATCGCGATCAAACGGATGTCCCGCGGACCCTGCGGCACGATCTTCTCGCCGAAGTTCCCCCCGGCGACACGACGACACGCCTCGGCCAGCCGCCCCAGCGGCCTCACCAGGGCGCGCCGCAACACGACCCCCAGCACCACCATCGTCACCAGGAACGCGGCGAGCATCGCGATCAGCACGCCGTTACGCCACGCGCTGATGGAGGCGAGTTCGGCGATACCGTCGCTGCGCGCCTCGGCGAGATGGGTGTTCTGCTGATCGAACAGCGCACGTAGCCGGTCGAACTCCGACTTGCCGATCTCGGTGAGCGCGGGGGAGATCGCGTTGCGCATCCCCGGCTGCACCGCGGCGATGACGGGTTCGGCGTAGTTGTCCCGCCACGATCCCGCCGCCTGCTCGATCTCGTCGAGGTCGGCGAGGAGATCAGGCCGCTTCTGCTCGAACTGGCGCAGGTCGGCCGAAGCCCTCGATTCGGTCTGCCGGCCGTTGTCGAAGGGTGCGAGGAATTGAGGATCGGAGGAGATCACGTATCCGCGGACCGCGGTCTCCTGGTCGCGCAGCGCCGCCTGCAGCTGGTAGGCCGCGACCCGGGCGGGCCCCACATTGCTGGTGAGTTGGTTGGACACGCTGTCGGTCCGGGCGAGCAGCACCGCGGTCGTGACGGCGCCGGCGAGGACGACGATCGCCATGATCGACAGCACCAGGTACTGCCAGCCCTCGACGGTCAGAGCGCGCATCCCGCGCTGATCGGGGCTCACGCCGACATCCTCACGACGATGTCCTCTCCACTCGCACCACGGCGATGTCGTCGGCCATCCCGCCGTGCGACTGCGCCTGTTTTTCGACGGCGTCGATCAGGGCTTCGACGAACTGCGGCCCGGGCAGGTGAGCCAGCGAGCGGGCGAGCTGCAGCAGCCCGTCCTCTCCGAGCCGCTCGTTGCCGCGGCCAACGTGCCCCTCGAACAGGCCGTCGGTGAGCAGCACCAGCCCGTTGCCGGGCGGCAACTCCACCGGTTGCGGCGTCCAGTCACCCACGTGCAGCCCGAGCGCCGGGCCGCCGGCCGGCTCGACCCAGTCGACCGTGCCCCCGCCGTGCAGCAACATGCCGGGATGACCGGCCCGCACCGCCGTGACCGCCGATCCCTGGGGAGGGATCGCCACACTGAGCACCGTGGCGAACGTCCCCCGGCCGGCCCGTTCCGCGCGCAGGATGCGCTCGAGTTGACGCATGCGCTCGGCGCCGCGCAGCCCGGCGAAGGTCAACGCCCGCCACGCGATCCGCAGCGCAACGCCCAGCGCGGCTTCGTCGGGGCCGTGCCCGGCGACATCGCCGATCATCACGTGCACCGTGTGGTCCGGGGTCTGGACGATGTCGAAGAAGTCGCCGCCGAGCAGCGCGTTCTGCCGGCTCGGTCGGTACTGGGTGACGATGCTGACGCCGGGGTCGTCGAGCAGCAGCGGCGAGGGGAGCAGCCCGCGCTCGAGCCGGGCGTTCTCCTGCTCTCGCGAGCGCGTCGCATGCAGGTCGACGGCGGTCAGTTCGGCGCGCTTGCGCTCGATGGCGTAGAGCACGGCGCGCCGCAGGGTTTCCGGGTCGACCCTGCCCTTGACCAGGTAGTCCTGCGCGCCGGAGGCGACGGCCGCCGACGCGACGTGCTCGTCGTTAAGGCCGGTCAGGACCACGACGGGGACGGTCGCGTCGCGGGCGGCGATGCGTGCCAGGCCGGCGACGCCCTCGATGTCGTGCAGGTGCAGATCCAAAAGCACGCAGTCCGGGCGCGATCCGTCGATCGCCTTTTCGGCGTCGGCCATCGTCTCGGCCCACACCACTGCCATGTCGACGCCGGCGTCGGCGATCAGTTCTTCGACCAGGATCGCGTCGCCCCGATCGTCCTCGACGAGGAGGACCTGCAGCGGCCCCGTGTCGCCCGGGACGGTCAGCTGGCCGGGTAGGTCGGCGTACGACTGGTCACGCACGGCGGCATCTTCGATTGACGATCTGGAAGACACTACCCGGGCGTTCACAGGTTCGTCAGAACCGGGTTGCGGCGGCGTTGCGGCGCTCCCACGTCCAGGTTCCGCTGGTAACCTCCCACCGGTCGCCGGCGTCGTCGCCTCGGGGAGGCGACCTGTGCGTGGCCCCGAGGATCGACGCCGTCGGCACTGCTTCGAGGTTCGTCGAGGTGGTTCGTCGAGACCGAAAAGAGTCGTGTGCGCACCGGTGAGATCAGAGCCCTGTCGGGCCTGCGCATCGTGGCTGCGCTGTGGGTTGTGCTCTTCCACTTCCGGCCGCTGCTGGCCGAAGCGTCGCCCGGAGTGCGCAGTGCGCTGGCGCCGATCCTGAACGCCGGCGCCCAGGGCGTCGACCTCTTCTTCATCCTCAGCGGCTTCGTGCTGACGTGGAACTACCTCGATCGGATGGGCGAGTCCTGGTCGACGCGCGCCACGCTGAGATTCCTGTGGCTACGCCTGGCCCGCGTGTGGCCGGTGTACCTGGTGACCATGCACCTGGCCGCGGCGTTCGCGGTGTTCACCCTCTACGTGGGGCGGTTCCCGCTGCCGCCGGACGTCATCGCATCACTGAACGCGTTGAGCTGGCTCAAACAGGTGTTCCTGGTTCAGCTGTGGTTCCAGCCGTACTTCGACGGCTCCAGCTGGGACGGTCCGGCCTGGTCGATCAGTGCCGAGTGGCTCGCCTACCTGCTCTTCGGCGGACTGGTGCTGGTGGTGTTCCGCATCGCCGGGGTGACCCGCGCGCGGGGGCTCATGTGGCTGGCGGTCGCGGCCGCCCTGGCGCCCACGCTGCTGCTGCTGGCCCACGGCGTCTTCTACACCCCGTGGAGCTGGCTGCCCCGCATCATCATGCAGTTCACCGCGGGGGCGCTGGCCTGTGCCGCGGTCCGCCGCCTTCAGCTGTCCGATCGGGCCCGCCAGGCCGCCGGCCTGGGCGCGCTCGCTCTGGGCGCCACGATCATCGGTGGCCTCTATCTCCTGGACGCCTATCCGCCTCAGGACATGCTCGACGCCGGCGGGCTCGTCGACGTGCTATTCGTCCCTCTGGTGATCACGCTGTCCATCGGAGCCGGCACGCTTCCCGCGCTGCTGTCGACGTCGGTGATGGTCTATCTCGGGCACATCTCCTTCGGGCTGTACATGATCCACGAGATCGTGCACACGATGTGGAACTGGGCGGTCCAGCAGTTCGCGATCACGCTGGTGCCCAGCTGGTCGGCGAAATTCACCGTGCTCGGCCTGGTGCTCGTGTCCGGCCTCCTGGCCGCCCTGCTCTACCACGTCGTCGAGGAACCGGCGCGCCGCTGGATGCGCCGGATGATCGAGCCCCGCACGCCGCCGGCCGGCCTCTCGGCGTCGCCCCAGGGACGGCTGCAGCCGGTCACCGCGCGGGCGGGATGACGACATCGTGATGCGCGGCGAGTCGGCGCGCCGGCCCGGCGGGCCCGACCCTAGGCTGGTCCAGTGAGTCGTGTGCTGACGTGGATCCTCGCTGCCGCCATGCTGTTCGGCTTCTTCAGTGCACCCGCTCCTGCCGTCACCCACCGCCAGGTGCAAGCCCTCGATTACGCCGTCAACCGAGTCGCCGTGATCGGCGATTCGTACACCACGGGCAGCGATCAGGGCGGTAACGGTCCGCAGGGCTGGGCGCCGCAGGTGTGGCAGGCGCTGAGCAGTCACGGCATCCCGGTCACACCCACCGTGGCCGCGGAGGGCGGCGCCGGATACTGCACCCGCGGCAACCGCGGCAGCGTCTTCGAAGACCTCACGGTGCGGGCCGTCAAACCCAACGACACGCTCGTGGTGTTCTTCGGGTCGCGCAACGACATGAAGGTCGAACCGACCCGCCTGTCGATCGCGATGTACGGCACGCTGAACTTGGCTCGCCAGATCGCCAGGTCGGCGAAGATGCTGGTCATCGGCCCGCCGTGGCCGACGGCCGATCCGCCGCCGGAGATCGTGCGGATCCGCGACATCCTGGGCTATCAGGCCCAGCTGGCCGGGGCGACGTTCGTCGATCCGATCGCCGCCCGGTGGTTCGTCGGCCGGCCCGACCTCATCGGCGCCGACGGCGTACACCCCACCGACGCCGGGCACACGTACATGGCGGACAAGATCGCGCCGCTGATCGGCACTCAACTCGCGCCGTACTGAACAGCTGCTACCGTGCGCGGGTGATCCGCAACGTGGTGCTCGCCAAGCTCAAGGACGGCTACGACGCCGCCGAACTCGCGCAGATCCAGCAGGGCCTGCGCGAACTGAACTGCCCCGGCACGGTGGCGTACTCGGTGGGCTCGGATGCGGGCCTGCGCGAGGGCAATTGGGACTTCGTGATCGTGGCCGACTTCACCGACGTCGACGCCTATCGCGGATACGACGCCGATGCGGAGCACAATGCGCTGCGGGCGCGCCTGGCGCCGATGGTCGAGCAGATCGCACGGGCACAGATGGACCTGCCGGCTTAGCGGCCATACCTCTGCGTGAACGCGCGCAGAATCGCCATCGGGTGGGTGACCGGGCGGCGGCGTGCGGCATCTTTGAGCGTCTCGGCGGTGTCGGGCGCGAAGTAGCCGTCGTTCTTGTAGGCGTCGATGCGGGTGCACAGCCCGTCGGCGTCGAGCTCCGGATGGAACTGCGTGGCATACACGTTGGCGCCGACGCGGAACGCCTGGACCGGGCAGTCGGCGGAGCGGGCGAGCCGGGTCACGTGGTCCGGCAGCACCGAGGCCGCCTCCTTGTGACCGCCGAACGCGTCGAAACTGTCCGGCAGGCCTGCGAAGAGGGGATCGGCGCGCCCCTCGTCGGTCAGCTCGACGGTCAGCGGCCCGACCGGTTCGCTGTGTGAGCGGTCGATGCTCGCCCCGACCGCGGCACCGAGGATGCCGATGCCGTAGCAGCACCCCAGAAACGGGAAGTCCGAGGCGACGACCGAGGCGACGAGGTCAGCGAGCTCGTCCTCGACGCGCTGCTGCACCGGTGATTTCGTGGCGGGATCGTCACTGACGGTGAACGGGCCGCCGCCGAGGATGATGCCCGACCAGTCCGCCAGATCGAGGTCGCCGAGCGGTTGATGGGTGAGCCCGATGCGGTGCAGGCTCTGCGTGTCGAGCCCGGCGAACCGCATGACCGCGGCGTACTCGTCGGCGGCCGCGTCGTCCTCGCCGCGAATCGACAACAGCAGGAACGGGGCACCGGCCACCGGACCAGCGTAGTCACGGGCTAGCTTGTCGGTCAGTGAGAACTTGGATCGATCTCGATGACGCGCCCGTGTTCGCGATCCCCGCTGCGGGCGGCCCCCGCTACGGGGTCCTGGTGGAAGGGCCGCAGGGGTGGGGTGAATTCAGCCCGCCCCCTGGCGCTTCCGACGAGCTGGCGGCTCGCTGGCTGACCGCGGCCATGGAGCCGAGCACCGTCGGCTGGCCCGACGCGCTGCGGGGGCGGGTGCCGGTCGACGCCGCTCGCCCGACGGTGGCGGTCGGCCGAGACATCGACGCTGCGGTGACGCTGATCCGGGAGGCCGCACCGGACGTGGCGCACCTCATCGACTGCACCGCCGAGCAGGCCGCCGCGATCCGGCGCCGCGTCGACCTCCCGGTCGCCGTCGACGCTGACGTGCTCGCCGCAGATCCGCAGTGCGCCGACGTCGTCGTACTGCGGTGCGGTCGCCTCGGCGGGGTGCGTCGCGCAATGCGTCGCGCCGAGCGGCTCGGGCTTCCGGCACTGGTGGTGTTCAGCGGTACGAGCAGCATCGGGGTGGCCGCCGATGTCGCGCTGGCCGCCGCGCTGCCCGACCTGCCCTACGCCTGCGGCCCGGTGCCGCAGTGGCTGCGCGACGGTGACGTCGTGTCGAGCGCACGATCGCTGGGCACCTCCGACGGCTACCTGCCGGCCGCGCCGATGCCCGCCGGGCCCGACGCGGCCCGGCTGGGGCAGTGCCTCGTCACCGACGCGGCCGTCGTCGCGCAGTGGCGCGACCTTCTGCGCCGCGCCGCCGCGCTGCTGTAGCGCTCAGTCCTGCTTGGCGATGAGGCGGGTCAACGCCTCGCGATCGGGATTGAGCAGCTCGTCGATGCGCGGCTGGTTCACGTCGGCGACGATGATCTCGCCGACCTCCTGGTAGACGTCGCTGAAGATGCCGTGGCTCTTCATCTTCTCGGTCTGATAGATGTTGTCCTCGGTCGGCGTCACGTAGTACACGATCTCGGCCTTGAAGCGGTGGATCAGCCACAGGTGGATCACGTCCATCAACCGCTTCTGCCGAAGCTGCTCGGCAAAGGTGTTCTGGTCACGCACCGTCAGGATGCTGCGGCCGTGCCGGTCCTTGATCGGGTCGACGACGACGTTGGCCAGCGGCTCTTCACCCTCACCGAGTATCTGCAGGTCCAGCACGTCCGAGCCGGCACGCCGCGGCCGCAGCTGCACCCGCAGCCTCTCCGGCAGCTTGTTGTGCTCGCTCCACAGCGCCAGCCAGTCCTCGAGCAGCTTCTTGGGCACCTCGGTCTGCACCAGGTGCTGGTGCTGCGTGGACCCCTTGCCCATCGACTTCGTCGTCGCCGTGCGGCCGGACGACGCCGCCAGTGCGGCATCGGAGCGGGGGCCACCGACGAGTGTCTGCGGGGTGCGGTAGGGCGATTCGACGAGGCGCATCTTGCGCTGCAACCGGGCCAGCGCCAGCATCCCCTCCTGGCGTAGCGAGGTCGCGAACTCCTCGGATGCCACGCCGTCGACCTGGTGGCCGCCGTAGGTGATGAAGTTGAAGACGAAGCCCATCTTCCCGATCTCCTCGGGGAAGGCCCGCATCTCCTCGTCGGTCATCCCGGTGGTGTCCCAGTTGAACGACGGGGAGAGGTTGTAGGCCAGCATCTTGTCGGGATACACCGCGTGGATGGCGTCGGCGAACTCCTTCGCGTCGGCCAGGTCGGCGGTCTTGGTCTCCATCCACAGGATGTCGGCGAACGGGGCCGCGGCCAGGGACTTGGCGATCGCGTACGGAATCCCGCCGCGCACCTGGTAGTACCCCTCGGGCGTCTTGGCCCGCTCGCAGTCCCACGCGACATCGGCCCCGAGTTCCTTGGCCTTCTCCCGGGCGACGTAGAGCGGCGCACGTTCGGCGAACGAGCGCCACTGGCTGGCGCTCATCGCCGCCGATTCGCCTTCCCGCTCGCGGAACTCGAGCAGGTCGGCCACCGCGCCGGCATAGGTGTCGAGGCCGGCGTCGTCCTGCCAGGCGTCGACGAAGCGGGACTCGACGGTGTCGAACGCCGCATCCAACGACTGCTCGGCACCGTCCTGCCACGCCGCCGCGGTCTGGTCGATGAGGTCCAGCACGCCCTGGCGACCCAGCCACGCTTCGGCGGTGGCGTACTCGCCATCGGGGAGCGCGTAGAGCAGGTGGCCGTTCAGCTCGGTCACGCCCTTGTCGTAGAAGCGGCGCACCATCGCCAGGAAGCAGGACTTGTACGACGGGATCTTCAGGTTGGTGACGCCGAGCAGGAACGGCTGATCACGCTCGTCGGCCCGGCTGTCGATCAGATTGGCCGCCTCGGCGTCGGTGCGCGCGACGATGATGCCCGGCACCCGCATGATGTCGAGCTGGAAGCGCGCGGTGTTGAGCCGCTTGATCTGCTCGTCCGAGGGCACGAGCACCTTGCCGCCCTGGTGGCCGCACTTCTTGGTGCCCGGCCGTTGGTCCTCGATGTGGTAGCCCGGCACCCCGTTCTCGACGAAACGCCGAATCAGGTTGCGCACGTGGGGATCTCCGCCGTGGCCGGTGTCCGCGTCGGCGATGATGAACGGCCGGTAGTCGTATTCCGGCGTGGTTGCGCGTTGCTCGGGGGTCATCTGCAGCCGCAGGTACTGCTGGTTGCGGTCGGCGGTCAGCAGCGCGCGGACGATGCCGGCCGCTTCCTCGGGCACCTGGCTGAGCGGATAGCTGGCCAGGTCGGGTCCCGGATCCTCGCTGATGGACCCCTTCGCCGAGGTGGCCCAGCCGCCGAGGTAGATCCCTTCGATGCCCATCCGTTTCATCACCACGGCCTGGCCGGGGGAGTAGGGGCCGAACGTCGTGATGCTCCTGCCCTGGGCGAACAACTCACGCAGGTGGGGGTGGAACGCGGTGGCGGCCTCGCGCGCGACCGGGTAGTCGGCGGGAATCGTGCCGCGCTGCTCGGCGACCTGACGCGCGGTGTAGAGCCGGATGATGCCCTCGAACCGAGGGCTGTCGAAATAGCGTTGGGTGTCGACGACATCGCGCTCGAACGGTGTCTGCGGCGCGAGGTCAGCTTCGGTGATGGCCATGACCCACCCTAGAGCGGGGCCGCTGGAGACGGGGGCCTATTTGGTGCCGAAGATGCGGTCCCCGATGTCGCCGAGGCCGGGCAGGATGTAGCCGTTGCTGTCGAGCTCCCGATCGATGGCGGCGGTGTAGATCGGCACGTCGGGATGAGCCTGCGTCATCGCCGCGATCCCCTCCGGGCAGGTGACCAGGCAGACGAACTTGACCGATTTCGGGTTGAGCTCGCGGACCCGCTCGACCGCGGCGGTCGCCGAGTGGCCGGTGGCCAGCAGAGGGTCGAGCACGACGACGTCGCGCTCGGCCAGGTCGCTGGGCATCTTGAAGTAGTACTCAACCGTCACTTGCGTTTTCGGCTCGCGGTAGAGCCCGATGTGGCCGACGCGAGCCGACGGCACCGCGTCGAGCATGCCGTCCAGGATGCCGGTGCCCGCCCGCAGCACCGAGACGAACACCACCTTCTTGCCGTCGATGACCTTGCCGGTGGTGGTCTCCATCGGGGTGTCCACCTCGACGTCGTGAAGCGCGACATCGCGCAGCACCTCGTACGCCATGAGCGCCGACACTTCGCGCACCAGGCGGCGGAACGTGTTGGTCGATGCGTCGCGGCGGCGCATGAGCGTGATCTTGTGCTGCACCAGCGGATGGTCGACCAGGGTCACCCCGGATGTGGAGGAAGTCATCTAGAACACCGTCCCGTCACTGAGCACGTTGAGCGGAGGCAGTCCGCCTCGCAACCGCTGCGCGGTGTCCCGCCCGGCCGCCCAGGTGCCGCCTTCCAATACACACGCCAGCGGCATGGCCGCCTCGTCGACGCCGAGGAGCGCACGCACCAGCGGGGCGATCTCGTCGAGCAGGGCGACGGTCAGTCCACGCCACTCGACCACCAGTTCATCGCCCGGCGCCCAATCTTTCTCGGCCCACTGGGGGTCCCGAAGCCGCAGCACGCCACTGTCGAGCAGCAGTCCGCCGTTGCGGTATTCGGGCAGCCCGGTCAAAGTGTCGATCCCGGTGACCGTCACTCCCGCCCACTGCAGCGGTTCGATCAGCGAGTAGGTGAGCCACTGCGAGAGCTTGTGCAGCGGCAGCCAGCCGGCGGTCGCGCCGGGGCCGTCGACCGCGCCGTGTCGCCAGCAGTCACCGAGTGGTTCGGCGTCGATCACGTTGCCGGACGGCCAGATTCGTGACAGCGAGGTGAGGAGGTGGACCAGTATGTCGTGTGCGTCGACGACACCGGAGGAGGCCGAGGAGGCGTCGAACAGCCCACCGGGTCTGCCGGCCGGCCCAAACAACTCGGGTTGCGCGGAGAGTGCATCGCCGAGGCTGCGCATCAACTGGACCCGGCCCGCGAGACCCACCAGCGGATTGTCGGGGGAGACCTGCAGCACGGCGGCGAGGTCGTCGACGGTCAGAGCTCGCAGCGCGTGGGCGTCGACCTGCAGCGGGTGGTCCGGGTCGCTGGAGAACGCGCCGTCGACGAAGCCGTGCCAGCTGGCCACCGCGAGACCTTCGGAACGCTGATAGCGCACCCCGTCCTCGAGGAATCCCCAGTCCGCACCGGCTCCGGCGTCGAGCAGCACGCTCACCACGGTCAGGTCGATCATGGCGCGGGCGCGATCAGCGGCGGCCGCATCGTCGAGTCGCTCGGTGAGCGCGCCGGCGCGGTCGACACCACCGACGCCGAAGTGGCGCCATCGGCTGTGCGGGGGGATGTCGAGATCGGGGAACCTGCTGCGGGTCAGCGTCGCCACCGCGCCGGCCGTCCGCTCCAGGGCGTCGTCATCAACCGTGAACCACGGGGAGTCGCCCGCCCGGGCACGGTCGAGCAGCGACGTCGACCGCGTCCGCACCGCCGTCGTGGTGCGCAGCACCCCCGCGGCCTCAGCGGCCTCGGCAGGAGCCGTCACCCCTGTAGCCCCCTGCCTTTTGGCCGCTTGAGTTCTTCGGCATCGGGGACCTCGCCGGGCGTGTAGTAGCCGGCTGCCATCTTGGCGTCGATCTCCACACGGGCGTCGGCAGGGATCAACTCGTCGGGAATCGAGACACGTTCACCCACGTCGATACCCGCGCCGGTGATCGCGTCGTACTTCATGTTGCTCATAGACACCAGGCGGTGGATCTTCGTCACCCCGAACCAGTGCAGAACGTCGGGCATCAGTTCCTGGAACCGCATGTCCTGCACGCCCGCAACGCATTCGGTGCGGGTGAAGTACTGATCGGCGGTGTCGCCGCCGGCTTGGCGTTTGCGCGCGTTGTACACCAGGAACTTGGTCACCTCGCCCAGCGCGCGACCTTCCTTGCGCGAGTACGCCACCAGTCCCACCCCGCCGCGCTGCGCGCCGTTGATGCACTCCTCGATGGCGTGGGTCAGATACGGGCGGCAGGTGCAGATGTCGGAGCCGAACACATCCGAGCCGTTGCACTCGTCGTGCACGCGCGCAGTGAGTTCGACGGTCGGGTCGGCCAGGTCTTCGGGCGCACCGAAGATGTAGACCGTCTGGCCGCCGATCGGCGGTAGGAAGACCTCGAGATCGGGGCGTGTCACCAGTTCGGGATACATGCCGCCCGTTTCTTCGAAAAGCACACGGCGCAAATCGTTTTCGCTGCAGCCGAAGCGGGCGGCGACGCCGGGCAGGTGCCACACGGGTTCGACGGCGGCCTTGGTGACCTGAGCGGCGCCGGTGTCGAGCAGGATGCGGCCGTCGGGGACCAGCCGGCCCTTGGCCAGCGCGTCGGCGATCTCGGGCAGGATGACCTGCGCCTTGGTCACCGCGATCGTGGGCCTGATGTCGATGCCGGCGGCGATCTGGTCGGCGAACGCGTCGGTGACCATCGCTCCCCAGGGGTCCAGGCTGACGATCGTCGTCGGATCGGTCCACTGCGGGAACGGGCCGATGCGATCCGTCGGCGCGGTGTCGGTCAGGTCCGCGCGGTGGTCGGCGGAGAGCTTGCCCGCGGCGACGGCCAGCGCCCGGTACACGCCGTAGGCGCCGCTGTGCGCGCCGATGACGTTGCGGTGCGTGCGAGCGGTGGTCCCGACGATCGGTCCGCGCTCGGCGGCCGTCGGCGCGCCCCAGTGCACCGCGGGCGCGTCGGTGCCCCCGCTGTGCGACGTCAGTCGGACGTGTCCGGTGCGCATCGGTGTCCTTCGGTTGGTCGGTCCGAGAGAGAATCCGCCAGCTTAGTCACTACGGCGCGGATGCGCCCGAGATCTCCTGCGGCCACGTCTCCCGACGGTGCGCGGCGTCGAAGAACATCCATTCGTACCGGGAGGTGGTCACGAAATGCGCGCGCGCGACGGCTTCGTCGGCATCGGTCAGTGTCGCGCCCACCCGGTCGGCGAGCGCGATCACCTCGGTGACGGTCGCGGCGAATTCGTCGCCGCCGTAACTGTCGATCCAGCGCTGATAACGCGGATCGGTCGATCCGCGGTGAGCCAGCTCGGCCCCCACCTCCGCGTAGATCCAGTAGCAGGGCAGGACCGCGGCGAGCCCGTCGGCGAAGGAGCCCCCGTACACCGTCGAGATCAGGTAGCTGTTGTACGCCTGCGTGGTCGGCGCGACGGTAACGTCGTCCACCGCGTCGGCCGACAAACCCAGCGCGGGCAGCAGCTCACCGTGCAACTCGAGCTCCACGTCGAACACCTCGGCCGCGTGCCGGGCGAACATCGCGGTATCGGCGAGCGTGCCGGCCTTGGCGCCGACCACGGCGAGCGCCCGGGCGTACGCGCGCAGGTAGTGCACGTCCTGGGCCACGTAGTGGGCGAAGGCCGCCGAGTCGAGGGTGCCGTCCGTCAGCCCGGTCAGGAACGGGTGGGCGATGATCGCCTCGAAGATCGGGGCGATCTCAGCCCACAGTCGCGTGCTCCAGGAATCGGGGTCACCAGAACCGATGCGCGCTGTCATGGCGTCATCCTGTCAGCGATGAATTCTGCGCGCCCGTCCGGTCAACACCGCTGACCCGTTGCCCCACCGTTGACAGGATGGTCAGATGAGCCAGCCCGCCCTTCCCCCCGTCGTCGACGCCGCCACGTGGCGTGCGCAGCTCGACGAGCTGCGCGCCCGCGAGAAGGCCGCCACGCGCGAACTCGACGCCGTCGCCGCACAGCGCCGTCGGCTGCCGATGGTCGAGATGGACGACTACACGCTGATCGGCGCGGACGGCCCGATCCGGCTCGCCGACATCTTCGACGGCCGTTCACAACTCATCGTCTACAACCACATGTGGAGCGACGGGCAGACCTGGCAGTGCGGCGGCTGCACCGGGTTCACCTCCCAGTTCACCCGGCTGGAGTTCCTCGACAGCTACGACGCCCGGTTCGTCATCGTCACGGCCGGCCCCATCGCCGAGGCGCTGGCCTACAAGAAACGGGTCGGGAACCAGATGGAGTGGTATTCATCGTCGCAGAGTTCCTTCGCCGCCGACGTCGACGCGGCGCCGGGGACGGGGTTCGCGGTCAACGTGTTCCTGCGGGACGGGGATCGCGTCTACCGCACCTGGCACACCAACGGCCGGGGCACCGAGGCGCTGAGCCACTCGTTCGCGTTGCTCGACATCCTGCCGTGGGGCCGCCAGGAGGTGTGGCAGGACTCGCCCGAAGGCTGGCCGCAGCGGCCGACGTATGCGGGATGGCTGGATTCGCCCGACATCGGGGCCATCTACGGGGATCCGGGGGCCTGACCCGGGCGCGACGGAACCCACGCCGCTTGGCAGACTGTGCGCATGGCACAGATAACTTTGCGCGGAAACCCGATCAACACCGTTGGAGAGCTTCCCGCTGTCGGATCGCCGGCACCCGGGTTCACCCTCGTGGGAACGGATCTCGGCACCGTCGGTGACGATCAGTTCCGCGGTAAGCCCGTGCTGCTGAACATCTTCCCCTCCGTCGACACCCCCGTGTGCGCGGCGAGCGTGCGCACGTTCAACGAGCGCGCGGCCGCGGCCGGCGGCGCCGTGCTGTGCGTGTCGAACGATCTGCCGTTCGCCCAGAAGAGGTTCTGCGGCGCCGAGGACATCGAGAACGTGACCCCGGCATCGGCGTTCCGCGACAGCTTCGGCGATGACTACGGCGTGAAGATCACCGACGGACCGATGGCCGGCCTGCTGGCGCGCGCGGTCGTGGTGGTCGGCGCCGACGGCAACGTCACCTACACCGAGCTGGTGCCCGAGATTGGCCAGGAGCCCGACTACGACGCGGCGCTGGCAGCCCTGGGCGCGTGACGCGCGACACACCCTAGGCGGCGAGACGCCGGCATAGGTCACCGTTCGATTCCGGTCGGGCATCTGATTGATCCGCAGTCCTGCGACGACGTAAAAACACCCGCTCAGGTGGTGTAGAAGTGGTCATAGTGACTGTTGTTATCAATGTGATCAGTGCCATCCCCTGGTGCTGGCGCCTCGGAAAGCGGTGAAAGTGTCATGCGAGCGGTTCGTGGGTTTGTCGTCGGAGTTCTCGGGCTGGCGCTGAGTCTTGCGCTGGCGGTCGGGACGCCCGGCCTGGCAGCGGCTCAGCCGACGCGCTCGGCCACGAACCAGAAAGCCGTGGAAGTCGTCATCGCCCGCGCGCTGTCACAGCGTGGCGTGCCCTTCGCCTACGGCGGCGGCGGCGCGTCCGGGCCCAGCAAGGGCACGGCCGCCGCACCCGCCGATCCGGCAGTCCCCGATCAGGCCGTCCCCGATCAGGCTGCGGCCGACGCTTCGGCACTGGACCTGACCACGCCCGGACTCAACCTGCCCGCCGCCACCCCGACGCCGGCACCCCGGGTCGAGGTGGTGGGCTTCGACGCCTCCGGCCTGATGGTGTACTCCTACGCCGGAGTGGGCGTGAAGCTGCCGCGCTCGTCGGGCGAGATGTACAAGGTCGGCCAGAAGGTGATGCCGTCGCTGGCACTTCCCGGTGACCTGCTCTTCTACGGTCCGGACGGCACCCAGAGCGTCGCCCTGTTCATCGGCAACGGGAAGATGGTCGAGACCACCGACTCCGGCGTCGCCGTCTCGCAGGTGCGTACCAAGGACATGGCCCCCTACCTGGTCCGCATCATCGCCTGACCGATTGCGCGACAGAGGGATTCGGACCCGCAGGCAGGACGCCTAGGATACGGGCATGAGCCTACGACCCGGACGGTCCGTCCCGATCGAGGCGGGCTTGCTGCAGATTGAGGACTGCCTGGCTCCTGACGGCAGTATCGACCTCCCCGACGACATCACGTTCGTCTCGCTGATCAACCGCAACGTCGCCCACGTCGGTGACGAGGTCGCCTACCGGTACCTGGATTTCTCCGGCCCCGCCATGCAGGTCCGCGAAATCACCTGGAGCACGCTCGGTGTGAGGATGGCCGCGATCGCCGCGCAGCTCCAGCGCGTGACCGCCGCGGGGGAGCGGGTGGCCGTCCTGGCCCCTCAGGGACTCGACTACATCACCGGATTCTTCGGCGCGGTCAAGGCCGGCATGGTCGCCGTTCCGCTGTTCGCGCCCGAGTTGCCCGGCCACGCAGAACGTCTCGATGTGGCACTGCGCGATTCCCGCCCGACCACCGTCCTGACGACCCGGGCGGCACGGGAATCGGTGGTCGCGTTCCTGGACCGGGTGACGGGACTGGACCGGCCCGCGATCATCACCATCGACGACGTACCCGACAGCGCGGCAACCGAGTTCGTCCCGACGAGCATCGGGGTCGACGATGTCTCACACCTGCAGTACACCGGCGGGGCCACCCGCGCGCCGGTCGGTGTCGAGATCACCCATCGGGCGGTCGGCACCAATCTGGTGCAGATGATCCTCTCGATCGACCTGCTGGACCGCAACACCCACGGGGTCAGCTGGTTGCCGCTCTACCACGACATGGGTCTGTCGATGATCGGGTTTCCCGCCGTCTACGGCGGCCATTCGACGCTGCTGTCGCCGACTGCCTTCCTGCGCAGACCCCTTCGCTGGGTGGAGGCGCTGTCGGCGGGGTCCGCGACCGGCCGCGTGGTCACCGCCGCGCCCAACTTCGCCTACGAGTGGACCGCGGCGCGGGGCGTACCGGCCCCCGGCTCGGACGTCGACCTGGCGAACGTCGTGCTGATCATCGGATCCGAACCGGTCAGCCGTGCTGCCATGGACGCCTTCACCGCGGCGTTCTCCGGGTTCGGCCTGCCCGCCACGGCTTTCAAGCCCTCCTACGGGATCGCCGAGGCGACGCTGCTCGTCGCGACGACCGCGCCCACAGCCGCTCCCCGCGCTCTCGCCGTCGATCGCGACGAGTTGGCCCGCGGCGTCGCGATCCCGGTCCCGGCCGACGACGAGCGGGCGGTGACGCACGTGTCGTGCGGGCAGGTGGCCCGGAGCCAGTGGTGCGTGATCGTCGACCCGGACACCGCCGGCGAGGTCCCCGACGGACGCGTCGGGGAGCCGTGGGTGCAGGGTGACAACGTCGGCCGCGGGTACTGGAACCGCGTCGACGAGACCCGCCGCGCCTTCGGCGCGCACCTGGCGTCCACCCTCGCCACGGGCAGTCACGCGACCGGCGCCGATCTCAGCCGAACGTGGCTTCGCACGGGCGATCTGGGGTTCTATCTCGACGGTGAGCTGTATGTCGTCGGCCGCATCGCCGACGTCGTCGTGCTCGGCGACCGGCGCTATTCACCACTGGATCTGGAGGCGACCGCCGCGGATGCCTCACCGATGGTGCGGCGTGGATACGTCGCCGCGTTCGCGATTCCCGGCGATCGTCTCGTGATCGTCGCCGAGCGCGCGACGGGACTCGGCCGCAGCGACCCGGCGGCCGCCGCCGAGGCCGTCACGGCCGCTGTACTGCAACGTCATCGAGCGACGGTCAGCGATGTCCGGATTGTCCCGGCGGGCACGATCCCGCGCACCACGAGCGGCAAGTTGGCCCGGCGAGCGTGTCGGGACGCCTATCTCGCCGGCGAGATCGACTGAACGGCCCCCCGGCTAGGTGACGGCGACGAAGGGACTCAGGACATCCCTGACGAACTGCGTGACGTTGGTCTTCGGATTGCTGTCCGGAAAGCTCACCGTGGCAAGCACATTGCCACCCGCATCGGCGAAATTGCCGTCGGCGCGGTCCTGGTGCGACGAGGAGGTCACCAGGATGATCCCGGAGGTGCCGGCGTCACGGGCCAACGGCACCGAGAACTGCGCATTCTGCACGGTGCTGTTGGCTCGATCCTCGACGATGATCCTGTCGTCGGGGAGCCCCAGAACGCGCAGGGTCTTGCGCATCTCGCCGGCCTCTGTCCGCCCGTTGTGCGGGTTGCCGCCGGTCACGATCACCGGTGACTGCGGGAACATCTGCGCCACCGCGAGCCCGGTGAGCACACGGGTGTAGAGGATGGGCCGCATCGTGCCGTTGTCCTTGAGCCCGTACCCCAGGATGACGATCGCCGGCCTCGAGAAGTCCTTGGCCACAAGGGGAGGGGCCGCCTGCGCGCTCGGGGCCACGCCGAGCAGCGCCGCGAGCATCGCCGTGAGCGCGACTGCCAGTCGCGCCGCGGCGCCAGAAGTGGTCACGATGGTTCATCGCCGCGCAGCCTCCGGGTATTACGGTCTGGTCTCGATGATCCAACGATGCGCCGACGATCTGCCGTCCTCGTTGGCGTGATCACCGCTGACGTGCTCTGGTGGAAGATGATGTCTTTGTCTCCCGGCACCTCCGCGCGTGCGATTCTCGCCACCACTGCCGCCGCTGCGGCCCTGCTCGCGGCCGCGCCGTCGGCCTATTCGGCCCCTGCGTCGGACAGTCAGGGCTACGTCGACTCCACCGCCCGGTGCGCGGCCCCGGCGACCGTCGTCGTGTTCGGCAGCACCTCGGGTTCTCGCGTGGCGATCTGCAGGAGCGCGGACGGCGACCTCGAGTACCGGGGCGTGCGCGTCCGCGACGGCGCCAGACTGATCGCCCCGGCCTCCCAGTCCGCGGACGGCGCGTTCACCGCGGCCCGGGACGGCATCGAGTACATGGTCACCTCCGACGCGTTGGTCATCAGCGCCGGCGAGAAGGTCATCCGCGACGAAGAGATGCTGGACTTCCACCGACCCGGCTCCGCCGCCGCGACGCAGGCACCGAAGACCTCGAGCACGCCCTTGCCGCCACCGTTGCCTGCCGAGGTGGGCGGCGACGGCAGCTGAGAGGCTAGGAGGGCAGGATCGTCACCTCGTCGCCGACGCGCAGCGTGCCGGAGCTCAGTAGCCGGCACACGGACCCACCGCGCCGGGACATTGCCGCTGCCGCCCCGGGGCCGATCCAGTCGTCGAGCAGCCTGCACGGCGCGCTGAGCCGCACGACTTCGAGATCGACATCTCCGATCCGGATGCGGGTGCCGGGTTTGGTCGGGATGTCACCGCTGTCGACGGTGATGTTGCGACGGGTCGCGCCGGAGTCCACGGGCCGACCGAGTTGAGCGGCGGCGGCATCGAGCGCTTCGCGAGACTGGAGTGTCACGTGCCGGTGGCGGGTTCCGTGGTAGCGGTCACCCACCAGCCCCTTGCCCTCATCTGCGGTCACCGACTGCACTGACCGTGTCGGGATGCGCCGCCCGGGCGCCACGTGGATCTCGACGATGTGCACGGTGGAGGAGCCTACGCACCGCCATGCGGCTCGGAATGGCGTCATCATTTGCTCACATTTGACCCTGAATTAACTGACGTACCCGTCAGCAAATGTATGAGTCACGACATTTCCTTGCGTTTCAGTGGACAATTCATCACATTCTGGATACGTTTCTCGCGGTCGGGGCCACACACAGCAACTTGGAGGGTCGCGTCATGCGCACTACCGCACGTTCTTATGTCACCGCCGGCGTAGCCCTGATGGGGGCTGGAGTCATCTCCGCGACGCCGGTCACCCCGAACCTCGACCTGCAGATGAAGAGCTACGACGTGGGGCTCGTGGCCGCCACGCAGAGCTGCGCCGCGGGCAGTGCGAGCGCCCTGTGCGCGACACCGGCCGGGATTCCGTCGGCGACGACGTTCGCCACCACGACCGACAGCACGAACATTCTCAACATTCCGGCGAACCTCTTTATCGCACTGGCGAATACGCCGTACAACTTCTTCAACGCGTTGGGCGAGGGTGACGTCGCACTCGGCTCTGATCCCAACGGTGACTTCAGCTTCCAGCCCACCTACGAGGGAGTGACGCTGACCCAGCCGGAGGGCAGCGTCGTCGGCCTCGGCCGAAATCTGCGTTACACCGGGAACTGGTGGGTGTACAGCCAGACCAACATCCTGGGCACCGACCCGGCGGATCCGTCGCGGTACCAGGCGCTGACCAACGTGCTCGTGCCGTTCCCGGCACTGTCGGTGCCGCTGGGCAACATGGTCGCCGCGATCGCAGCCTCGCAGCTACCCATGGACACCGGGTGCACGGGAACCGGCCCCGGGGCGTGTGATCATCCCGAAGCCATTCTCAGCAAAATGTTCGATCTTCGTCACGTGGTCGCACTGTTTTCGCCCGATGGCTACACCTATCCCGAGACGCGGGCCGGCATCACCTGCAGCGCTGACGGCCAGTGCTACGTCAAGGACGAAGACGGCCCCGAGGTGCCCTGGTCCGGCCAGACCGTCAAGCTGGACGCCACCGCACCGTTCACCAGCTTCTACAACAGCCTGACCAAGACACCCGACTTCTCCGAGATCAAGCCGGTGACACCGCAATTCGTCGCGGGCAGCCTGACCAGCCTCGCGAACGGCCTCAACACCGACTTCAATCCGTTCGTCCTGGGCACGCAGTGCGCTGTGTGTGCGCCGTTCGTGCCCAACCCGGAGAACAAGCCGATCCCGGGGCCGGTGTTCACCGATCCCGACGCTTCGACGACGACGACGCTCGCGGCCGGTGAGAAGACCGCCGCGCCCGAGACCACGCAAGCCACCAAGTCCGTCGAGAAGGCAGACGACACGGCCACCGAAACCCCCGCCGCGGCGGACACGACAGAAGCTGCGTCGGACACGACCGAGAGCACGAGCACCACGTCGGGCGCCAAGCACCGCAAGCCCACTGCCACCAGCACGACGATCAAGCAGGTGCGGGACTCGATCAACACCACCGTCTCGAAGGTGAGCGACAGCCTCACCAAGAAGCCGAAGGCCACCGAATCGAAGACCGAGTCGAAGAGCGAATCGAAGACCGGGTCGACCTCCACGTCGAGCGCCAAGAGCGGCTCCTCGGCCAAGGGCGGTTCTGAGGACTGATCGCGGCGGGGGCGGGCGGCGTGACGAGCGCCGCCCGCCCGCGACCACGCTCAGAGGTAGGGGTCGGCCCAGGCGCTGATGATCCGTGCGGCACGGGCCGCCTGGTTCTTCTCCGTCAGAAGGTGATCGGCACCCTCCAGAGAGACGAAACTGCGGGGATGCCGTGCGGCACGGAAGATATCGCTGGCGTTGCCGATGCCGACGGTGTTGTCGGTCGGCGAATGCATGACCAGCAGCGCGCGTTTCAGGGTCTTGATCCGCTCCCGTAGGTCGGCGTCGCGGACGTCCTCGATGAAGTGCCGTCGCAGGGTGAGCGCCTTTCCGCCGATGAGAAGCGGAGCCTCACCGTCGGATTCGATGCGTTCGACCAGCGCGTCGTAGATGTGTTCCACGTGGGCCGGCTGGAACGGAGCGCCGACACTCGCGACCGCCGTCACCGTCGGGCACTCGTGGGCGGCCGCGATCGCGGCCGAACCGCCGAAGGAGTGGCCGACCAGCAACCGCACCTCGCGCTCGCTGTCGTTCATGAACTCGACCGCGCGCACCGTGTCGGCGACCTTGTGGGAGAACGACCCGTCACCCCAGTCACCTTCGGAATGGCCGAGGCCGAGATTGTCGAAGCGCAGCATCCCGATGCCTTCGCCGGCCAGTTGCTTGCACATGCGGCTGGCCGCCGGGCAGTCCTTGCCCAGTGTGAACCCGTGCGCGAAGACGCCCCAGCCACGGACCTCGCCTTCTGGAGCGTCGATCAGTCCGGCCAGTGCCGGACCGCTGCTGCTGGGGAACTTCACGCGTTCTGCCACGCCGTCATCCTGTCAGTTCATTCGGTGACGCATCCTGGTGAGGGACTGCCGACGGGAGGAGACCTGACGATGAAGGTGCGGTTCGGAGTCAGCATGGGCACCGATGTGGGCCCGGAGGCGTTGCCGGATGTCGTCGACCGTCTGGAGGACGAGGGGGTCGATTCCCTGTGGTTTTCCGAATTGGTGTACTCACCGGCGATCGATCCGACGGTCGGCATGGCGTTCGCCCTGGCGCGTACCCGGCACCTCAAGGTGGGGACGTCGGTGGCGGTCCTGCCCGGCCGTCATCCGGTGCTGGTCGCCAAGCAGTTGCTGTCGATGGCAGCGCTGGCTCCCAAACGGGTGCTACCGGTGTTCGGCTTGCGCTCGGCGCTACCGGTCGAGCGTGACCTCTTCGTCGTTCCCGACGGCAAGCGCGGCGCGGTGTTCGACGAGTCGCTGATCCTGCTGCGACGTGTGCTGCGCGAGGACGTCGTCTCGTTCTCCGGGGAGTTCTTCTCGGTTCGCGACGTCGAGATCGCGCCGAAACCTGCTGCGCCAGTGGACGTATGGCTCGGCGGGTCGTCGCCGGCGGGGTATCGACGCATCGGTACCCACGCCGACGGGTGGTTGGGTAGCTTCCTCACCCCTGAGGAGACGCGCGCTGCACTCGCGGAGATCCGCGCGGCCGCAGAGAAAGCCGGGCGGCACGTTCCCGACGACCACTTCGGCATCAACGTGGCGGTCGGCACCGGCGACCTTCCGAGCTCGGTGCGCGCGGCGGTCCAGGCGCGACGGCCCGATGTCGATCCTGCGGACTTGGTCGCCCCCGACTGGCCTGCGCTGCACGCGATGCTCGACGCCTACATCGACGCGGGCCTGACGAAGTTCGTCATCCGCCCGCTCGGCTCGACCGGCACGGCGGGCTTCCTGGACAGGTTCGTCAAAGAGCTTCTGCCGCGCCAGAATTGATGCCACAAACGGTGAATGCACCCGGCGGGACGCCGCACGTGCCACACTGCCAACTGTGATCGAGTTTCTCTCGGACCTGCCGCCGGGCGTGGTGGGATTCCGGGTGTCGGGCCGCCTCGACGGTGCAGAACTACGTCACGTGCAGCCCCTGCTCGAGCAGATGCTGGCAGCGGGGGAGATTCGGCTCGTCGAGGTCGTGGCCGATGACTACGAGGGATTCGGGCCGGGTGGTCTGGCGCAGGATCTGCGGCTGGGGCTCGATGTGGTGATGCATCATCACGGTGCGTTCCGCCGCATCGCCGTGGTCACCGACAAGGACTGGGTGGTGCATGCACTGCACGCCTTCGCGTGGATGGTTCCCGGCGAGGTCGCGCTCTTTCCGCTCGCGGAGCTGGACGCGGCCGCCAGGTGGGCCGCCGCATGACGCGCCGAACACTCGACCGCGCCGCCGTGGTCGCGGGCGGCATACGTCTCACCTCGGGCGTCTGGTTTCTGGTCGACCCGCTGCGGGCGAACCGCTTCTGGGGCGATCCGGCAGATCCGCCGCCGACCGCGCGGTTGCTGCTGCGCTCGATGGGCTATCGCGATGCCCTGATCGGCGCGCTGCTGGTCTCCGCGGCGGTGTCGGGGCGCGATACTCGCGGCTGGTTCCTCGCCTCGGGAGGCGCCGACGCGGCCGATCTGCTCGGCGGGATCAGTGTGCACGATCATCTGAGCCGCTCGCAGAGGCTGATCGGCCTCGGCGGCGCGGTGGCCGGTATCGGCGTCGGGGCGTGGGGAGCACTTCGGCCCCGCCGTTCCCGCGAGTGATCAGCGCCGGCCCAGTAGCCACGCCTGACCGTCGCCCTCACCGGCGGCGATCACATCGAGATCGGCGAACGCACGGGTGAGTTCGCCGGCCGGTGCCCGATACCGGCCCGGGGCTGCATCGACCTCGCTGAGCACGCTGACGGCGAGCAGCCCGCCGCGCGCCACTCGATCGACCATCGCCTCGTACCGCGCGGGCGCACGAAACATGTTGCACAGCAACACGTCCACGGCGTCGCCGGGCGGCAGGCCATCGTCGAGATCGGCGACCGTGATGTGACAACGCTGCAGGCAGCCGGCGGAAGCGGCCAACGCCCGCGCCGCCTCCACCGCGGCGCAGGACACGTCGTAGGCGTGAACCGTCAGTCCGTGCTGCGCCAGCCACACGGCGGCGGTGCCACGCCCGCACGCGAGCTCGAGCGCCGTACCGGAGCACGGCATCAGGTCGGCGAAGGGGCGGAACGAGGCGGGCAGCCCGGTCTCGTCGGCGCGGAGCGGGGGTAGCGACTGGTAGCGCTGCTCCCAGCGGAGCCGATCGTCCTCGGACACGCCGTCATGGTAGGTCGGCCGCCCGGATGCGAATCGGGCCGCGCCACTCGCCGTCGGGATCGAGAACCTCGCCGCGCTGGGTGATCTGCACGAGTCCGCGGCGCGCGAGGCTGCGGGAGATGTCGCGGGCGGCATCCATGGCGGCTCGCCAGTCCGCGCCGCCGACCGCGCGGGCCGCATCTGACGGGCAGGTGCTGCTGCCCGCCCCGCGGTGACCGGCCAGAGCGCAGATCGCAGCCTCCAGTCGACGCTCGAGTGGACCCTCGTCCAGTGCGACGCGGGCGACACCGGCGTGCGGCCCTGGCCCGTCTGCGATGGTCTCCAGCTCTGTGCGCAGCCGGTCGGACATCGCTCCAGTGAAGCAGGTGCATCCTGTGAGGTCTGCCACACCAGGCGTTTAACCGCGGCGGAGAGAGGCTAGTAATCAGCCGTACTCAGTGTCGGAGGGCCGGCCAGGCCCGAAAGGGGAGTTACACCGATGAAGTTGACTCACGTTCTTGCCAGCGCAGCCGTGTTCGGCGGCCTCACCGCGGGTGCCCTGGGTGTCGCCGGTTCTGCCGCCGCGCAGCCGGGCTGGACGCCGCCGCCGGTCCCGCCCGCCGGCCCCGACGCCGGTACGGCACCGGCCTCGGCCCCGCCGAAGCCGGTCGACCCGACCTGGGCCGCCGGCAATCCGCAGGTGTGGGATGAGGGCTGGCAGCACTGGGGTGTGTGGCTGAACGGCGTCTTCGTTCCGACGTACTGATCGACCGGGCACGATGCGATGGCCGCCGCGGATCCCACGGGTCCGCGGCGGTCTGCTGTCATGAGCACCGATGACGACGGGCACTACGTCGTCATCAAGGGCAGGAGGTGGCGAGCCACCGACCCCGCCATCCCCGAACCCCGCCGGGACGAGCTGACCCACATTCTGATGGCGTGGCGCCGCGAGGTGCGGCGCACGCTGGGAACAGCGCAGGAAGCCGCTGCGCGCGCGGGCGTGCAGGCAACCAAAGTGGCTCTGGGCGAGCGGGGTTCGCCGCCGTGGTGGGAACAGTCCGCCGATGAACGCCGCGCCCGGTGGGAGGCTCCGGTGGAAGGGCCCGAATGAGACGAACCGGCCGCAACGGTTTCCCGTTGCGGCCGGTCATTTTCGACCTGCGCCTCAGGCTCCCAGAGTGCGCTGGATATCGGGCTTCATGGCGTTCAACTGCGCGCCCCAGTAGCCCCAGCCGTGAGTGCCGTTGGCCGGGAAGTTGAACGTCGCGTTGCGGCCACCGTCGCCGACGTAGGCCTTCTGGAACGCGCGGTTGCTGTCGCCGGTGATGCTCTCCAGCACCTGACCGGGGATGTCACCGCCGCCGCCGAGGTCACCGGGCCGTCCGTTGCCGGTGTAGATCCACAGCCGCGTGCCGTTGGCGACCAGCCGCCCCGCCTGCAGTGTCGGGTCGTTGCGCTGCCATGCCGGACCTCCGCCGGGGCCCCACATCGCGGTGGCGTCGAACCCACCTGCGTCACGCATCGCGAAGCCGACAAGCGTCGGCCACAGCCCCTGTGACAGGTTCAAGAACCCGGACAGCGATGCGGCGTAACTGAATTGGCCGGGGTGATATGCGGCGAGGATCAGCGCGGCACTGCCTGACATCGACAGACCGACGACAGCGTTGCCGCTGGACGAGATTCCCTTGTTGGCTGCCAGATAGGCGGGCAGTTCCGAGGTCAGGAACGTCTCCCACTGGTAGTTGTACGTGGTGCCGTTACCGACCGCCGGGCCTTGCCAGTTGGTGTAGAAGCTGGACATGCCGCCGACGGGCATGACCACCGAGAGGCCGGATTCGTAGTAGTTCTCGAATGCCGCGGTCTCGATGTCCCAGCCGCTGTTGTCGTCGCGGGCGCGTAGCCCGTCGAGCAGATAGACCGCCTTGGGGCCGCCGCCCTGGAATTTGACCGGAATGTCGCGACCCATGGCCGCCGACGGAACCATCAGCGTCTCGACGGGCAGGCCCGGCCGAGAGTAGGCCGCGGCGGTTGCGGATCCGCCGACAACTGCGACGAGCCCTGGCAGCAGAAGCGCCACCATCGCGCCGGCGAGCAGCCGACGTCTGAATGCGAGCAGATACCTCATGTGTTCGTGTGCCGTCCTCTCCACCGCGCGCCCTGCGGCGCGCGTCACGGGAACTGTGCGCGGTCGGCATGCAAGCCGAGGCGGTGCTGTTGCTTCACACCGCACCCGCGTGGACTAGTTCGTCACGTGACGTATCGGCGTTACCGGAGTGACGCTTTCGTCATAGATCTCGACCGGCTGGGCGGTCAGCCCGACGCGCGCGCTTTCGCGCCGAACTGCGGCACGCCGGCGAGCAAGCCACGCTGTGGCACACCGAGGATCGGTTCGGCCGCGGCGCCGAGTTCGGCGAGCACGTCGTTGGCTGCCAACACACCCGACATCGCGGAGCGTTCCATGAGCCCGGACAGGTAGGGGGTGTCGACGTAGTCGCCGGCCACCCGCAGGCCTCGTGCGTCGGTGCGCACCGTGGGTCGGGTGCCGGCAGAGCCGGGTGGGAACGCGGGCGCGGTCGCTTCGAGTCGGTCGTGGGTGTGCACGATTCGCGCCGTGGCCGTCTCGGGCCACAGGGCCGCCAATTCCTTGCGCAGCGCGGCTGCGGCGGCCGCGGCGTCGGGTATCTGGCACGAATAGGAGTGCAGTTCGACGATGGACCCGCCGGTGGCGCGTGCCCAGTCCACGCTCGGTTCCTCCAGACGCGAGTACACGGCGATCGAGTCGAGCGTCGGCTGTCCGCTGACGGCGCTGAACGGCGCCCGGTCCGCGGCGACGTCACGGTCGTACCAGATGCGGCTGACGGCGAAAGGCGGTGCCACCGTTAGCTTTTCGCACGCCTGGGCCAACAGCGGAGCAGCCGCCGCGGTGCCCGGCGACCGGCCCACGACGTCTTTGAGGGCGCCCGGATCCAGCGCCATGACGACGTGCCTGGTGTCGATGGTTCCCGCCGTCGTGGTGACCCGCCAACCGTGGCCGTTCGGTTCGACGGATACGCACCCGGTACTCATCTGGACGTCGGCGCCGTGGCGGTCCAGGTGGCGGTGTAGCGGATCCCAGATCGCCGTGGCGTAGTCGGTGGACGGGACGTCGAAGCCGATTCCTTCGGGGTTGCCGAGGAAGTAGTAATGGAACATCGCGATCAGCTCGGCTGCGGAGAGCTGCCCCTGATTGCAGAAGAACGATCGCGCGAAGGCCTCGAACAGCATGCTGCGGCTGCGCGCGGTCATCCCGAAGCCATCCAGGAACGCCGCGGCGTCGACGTCGTCGAACTCGGCATAGGTGGTGGCGCGGTCGTATGCCAGCAGCGCCCGGCCGGTATCGGCGTCGGCGCGCAACAGCTCACGGCGCGTCAGGCTCTTGGACCGCAGCGCGAGAGCCAACAGATTCAGCGGGGGAGCGGCGGGCAGCCCGGAAAGGTCTTCGGCGGGCCACTCGGCCGAGATCACCGGATAACTCTTGACCGGCGCGAGAAATGACAGCGCCGGATCGGCACGCCGCAGGATCGCCCGCCACGTGTAGTAGTGCCGGAAGAAGGCGTGGAAACCGTGCTCGATGATCTGCTCGGCACCGTCGGGTAGCCGCTCCGGCCAGGCCCCCAGCCGGCCACCCAGGTGGCCGGTCGCCTCGAGCAGAGTGACCGTGACACCGCGCTCGGCGAGCACCACCGCAGCCGAGACACCGGCGATACCCCCGCCGACGACGACTGCCTCGGTGCCGGCGGGTACCTGCTTCGGCTGCAACGGATCCGGCACCACCAGGCGGCGGGGCCGCATGCGCAGCGGCGCAGCACGACTGGTCATGACGTCACTCATCAGGGCGGCTCCTTGCCGTCGATCGGTCTGCGCGGGCCCGGCTGATTACCCGGGCCGCGAAAGGCACCGCGACCACCCCCATCAGCAGTCCGCCGGTGATCGCCGAGCCGGGCAGGCCGAAGAACACCGCGTGCGCCAGCACTGACGAGAAATAGACCCACAGGTAGAGCGCCGCCGCGGGCCGCGAATCCGACGAGCGGTCGCGCGACGGCAGAAGCACGTGCAGAGCCACCATCATCGCCGTGGAGACCAGGAGCCAGCCGCCGTAATTGGTCAGCGGTATCCCCGGAATCAGCGGCAGCGTGTAGGTGGCGTCGAACCATCGCCAATGGCCCGCCGCGACCATCTGCGGATCGAGGAAGACGTCCCATGCCGTCAGCGCGTATGCGGCCACGGCCACGACGGCGGGGCCCCGCCGGGCCAGGGTGCGGCCCACCACCAGAGCCGGCCACGCCATCATCACCCAGGCCATCGGCACGATCACCGGGACGCCGAGGACTTCTGGCCCCAGGGTGCCGGTATAGGTGTAGCGGCCGAACGGAATTCCGGTCGCGACGCCGACTGCTTCGGCGATGAGGCCGCCTCCGCCTGCCACGCCCGCCAGCGTCAGCGCGCCGCGCATTCCGTGCACGCGCCCGACGTCGGCCAGGGAGGCGAGAAAGAAGATCGCGACGCTGCCCACTGTCACCGGGGTGCGCCAGGCCTCCGGCATCAGCGGATAGACGATCTGGACGACGACCGCGGATGCGACGAGTGCCCACACCGCGGGTCCCCAGCGCACCGGCGAAGCGTGGGCGCTGGGCACCGCTACCGCCACCCGCCGAACCTCCGCCTCGAGAGTCTGTCTGACCGTGCGGCCCGTGCCGCCGCCGCTGCGCCACCGCCGAACTGCGTAGAGTTTGCAGGTGCCCGATGCGCGCCTTGCCGAAATCCTACGCGCCGCGACGGCGCTCGGATCGGCGCTCGCCGTCGTGGGCACGATGCACGAATTGGTGAATCTGCGGGTGTTGCGCCGGCCGAGCGATCACCCGGAACCGGTGGCGTCGGCTGTCTCGGTGCTGATCCCGGCCCGCGACGAGGCGCACCGCATCGCTCCGACGGTCCGCTCGGTTCTCGCGCAGCTGAACCTGCCGAACGTGGAGATCCTGGTGCTCGACGACGGGTCGACCGACGGCACGGCCGATGTCGTGCATCGCGCCGCCGGTGGTGATCCCCGGGTGAAGGTGCTGACGGGTTCGGTGCCGCCGCTCGGCTGGCTGGGCAAGCCGCATGCGTGCGCGCAGCTGGCCGAGGCGGCCTGCGGCGACATCCTGGTCTACGTCGACGCCGATGTGGTTCTCGCGCCGACGGCCGTCGCGGGGGCCGCCGCGATGCTGCGGGGGCCGCACGCCCCGGATCTGGTCAGCGTGTGGCCACGGCAGGTCGCCGCAGGCGCGCTGGGCCATCTCGTTCAACCGCTGCTCGCGTGGTCGTGGCTGACCACCGTGCCGCTGCGGATCGCCGAACGGTCGCGGCGGCCATCCCTGGCGGTGGCCAATGGGCAGTTCCTCGCCATGCGGGCGGACGCGCTGTCCTGCGCGGGCGGCTGGGCCGCGGTGCGCGACGCCGTGCTCGACGACATCGGACTGGCGCGCGCGGTGCGGATCAGCGGCGGGCGAACCGGTGTCGTCGACGGCTCCGCTGTCGCCACGTGCCGGATGTATGCCACGGGACGCGAACTGAGCGCGGGCTACCGGAAATCCCTGTGGGCCGCGTTCGGATCGCCGGCCGGTGCCGCGGCCGTCGGGGCGGCACTGTGCCTGGTGTACGTCCTGCCTCCTGCCGCAGCGCTCACCGGTTCGAGGATCGGGGCGCTCGGCTACATGGCTGCCGTCGCCGGCCGGTTCCCGGCCCGGCGCTGGTGCGGCCGCGGCGGCGCGGGAGATGTGCTCGACGCCGCCGGTCATCCGGCGTCGGTGCTGGCTCTGCTCGGGTTGGTGATGGCGTCGTGGGTCGGCCGGCGGCGCGGCACCCTGCGGTGGAAGGGCCGGGCCGTATGAGTCGCGTGGTCGTGATCGGGGCCGGCTTGGGCGGGTTGGCCGCAGCGGCACGGTTGGCCGCGCTCGGCCATCAGGTCACGGTGTGCGAGGCCGCCGGGACCGTCGGCGGCAAGCTGGGGGTCGTTCAGCGCGACGGCTTCACCTTCGATACCGGCCCCTCCCTGCTGACGATGCCGGATCTGCTCACCGAGTTGTTCTCCGCCACCGGCGGCCCGTCGGACCTGCCCGTCGAGCGCGTCGACCCGGCGTGTGCGTACCGCTTCGCCGACGGCACCGAGCTGACGCTGCCTCACGACCCGGCAGCGGTGCAGACCGCTATCGACGACGCACTGGGCCGGGAGGCGGGGGAGTCCTGGCGGTGTCTGCACGGACGAGCCCGGCGGCTGTGGGAATTGGTCGGGGAACCTGTTCTGCGCCAACCCATTTCACTGCCAGCCCTGGCCAGGATGAGCGTGCGGCCGGCCGACTTGAAGGCGGTTGCGCCGTGGCGCACGATCGACGGCCTGGGTCGGGCCGCGTTCGCCGATTCGCGGTTGCGGATGTGGCTGAACCGCTACGCGACCTACTCCGGGTCCGACCCGCGGCGCACCCCGTCGGTGCTGGCGGTCACGTCGTTCGTCGAGCAGGAGTTCGGCGCCTGGTACGTCCCGGGTGGCCTGCGCCGGATCATCGAGACGCTCGCTCGACGCTGCGCCGAGCTCGGTGTCGAGATCCGGACCGATTGCCGCGTCGACGCAGTAGTCACCGGCGGCGGGCGGGTGTACGGCGTGCGCTCCGGCGGCACGACCGTGCCGGCCGATGTGGTGGTCAGTGACGCCGACGCCGGAGTGCTGTACGAGACGCTGGCCCCTGCGCCGGGGCGGCTCGCCCGGCGGTTGCGCCGGACGCCGCGCTCGATGGCCGGTTTCGTCATGATGCTGGGGCTGTCCGGTCGGGAGCCGGGCGCCGCCCACCGTATCTTCTTCCCCGCCGACTATGACGCCGAGTTCGATGCGATTTTCGGCAGGCGTCCGGCGCCGGTCGCGGATCCGACGGTGTACGTGCACGCCCCCGACGACCCGGCGCTGCGCCCCGACGATGACACCGAAGGCTGGTTCGTGCTGGTCAATGCGCCGGCGCATGATCCGAGGGGCGGGGTGGACTGGGACGCGCCGGGGCTTGCCGAGAGGTACGCCGAGCGAATACTCGATGTCCTCGCCGAGCGCGGCGTGAACGTTCGGCCGCGACTGCGCTTCTCGGAGGTCATCACGCCGGCCGATCTTGAACGCCGTACCGGCGCTCCCGGCGGGGCGATCTACGGCACCGCGTCCCACGGTCCGCGGGCCGCGCTGCGTCGGCCGGCCAACCGCAGCCCGATTCCCGGCCTGTTCCTGGTCGGGGGGTCGGCACATCCGGGCGGCGGCATCCCGCTGGTGCTGATGTCGGCCGAGATCGTCGCGGGACTCATCGGCCCGGCGGGAACGACGCGGGCATCGACCGGCGGATTCCGTTGAGCAGCTGCACCATCCCGACCACGCCGACCGCGGTCCACACGATCGTGAAGACGCTGGCCCACTGCCAGCCCGGCCCCGGCGTCCCACCCGGCAACACCGCGACCGCACCTGCCGCCATCGCGACCACGATCAGGCGAGTCGGACGTTCGGCGACGGTGACCGCCCCGACACCCGGCATGCCGACGGCCTGCGCGCGGGCCCGCACGTACTCGAGCAGGAGCACCGACGTCACCGCGGCGAGCACCCAGCCGAGCGGGGCACCCAGCGCCAGAAGCACCGCGCCGAGCAGCAGATCGCCGATGCGATCGGCAACCGAGTCGACGAGCGCGCCCAGCGGACGGGCCTGTCCGGTGCGTAGTGCGACCGCGCCGTCGAGGCCGTCCAACACGCCGGCGACCAGCACTAGTGGGACGACGAGCGCCGGCCAGCCGGGTCCGACGACAACCCCCCAGGCCGCGGCCAGCGCGAGTGCGCCGGCCAGCGACAGGACGTCGGGCGGAATCCGGGAGACGGGCCCGCCCGACAGCGCACGCATGATGCGCAGCCAACCGCGGACCACCCGCGAGGGCTGCACGCCGCCGTGCAGATCTGACCACCCCGCGTCGTCGCCGCCGCGCCCAGCGGGTATGTCAGAGACCATGCTTTCAGCCTGCCAGCGCTGCCCGGGACCCGTGGGTGACATGCCGTGAGTCGATTGCGACAGTTCGCCTCCGGCGTCCGAACGACGTTTCCGGGCAGCGATCTCGCGTTGTGGGCAGCCGGCGCCACCTATTTCGGCGTCATCGGTCTGGTGCCGCTGGCGCTGGCGGCGCTGTGGGCGGTGGGTGCGCTGGCGGGGCACGACACGGTCACCGCGGCGATGAGCGCGGCGATCGACGGGTTGCCCGGCGGTCACGGCACCCCGGAGGCGCTGCGCACGCTGACCCGGGTGGCGCTGTCGATGTCCTGGGTGCAGGCGCTCGTCGTGCTGTTCCCGGCGAGTCTGTACGGGGAGGGGCTGCGTCGCGCGTTCGTGCAGATGTCTGCGGAACCGGATTCGCTGACGGGGTGGCGCGGCCGGGCCGGGTTGTTGGGTGTGGCGGCGGTGGCTCCGTTTCTGGTGCTGGTGGTGTTGCTGTCGGCGCCCTATGTCGGGCCGCTGTACACAGCCGGCGGATGGTCGCTGGTGTGGGGTGTGTTCGTCGCCTTCCACATCGTGTGGGTGACCGTGTCGACGGCGTTGCTCGGGGTCTTCGGGCTCATCGGGCCCGGCCGTATCGGGTGGCGGGCGTTGGCGATCGGCGCGTTTGCCACCGGATCGATTCTGTCGGGCTTTCTGCAGGGCTTCGTGTTGTTCCTGGCGATCCCGATCCCGTGGTCGGCGCCGTTCGGTGGTCTGCCGATCGTCGGCGCGGTGACGGCGTTGGCGCTGTGGCTCTACATCATGCACATCCTGGTGCTGTGTGGCTTTCGGGCCACGGTGGTGCTCGACCAGATGAACCGGGCCTCTCACCGAGAGAGCTGACGGCAGGCCGTCAGTTCCACGCGTGAAAAGTTGTCGGTGGTCGAATGTATGTTCGAACCATGTCGGAGGTGCAGCAGGCAGTCGCGGGGTTACGCGCCGCGGTCGAAACTGTGCTGGCCTGCAGCCTGGATCGGTCCACTGCTGCCGAGGTGGTGGAGCTGCTCGACGAGCTCGAAAACGCGGGCTGCCGGCTGCCCGCGGCGCAGCACCGGGCGTTGGCCCGTTTGCAGGTGGAGACGTCTGCGCTGCAGATGGGGGCCAAGAATTGGAAAGACGTGCTGGCGATCCGCTACCGGATCAGCGGGTCGGAGGCTCACCGCCGGTTGAGTGAGGCGGCGCTGCTGGCGCCGCGGCAGTCGATGACCGGAGAGCCGCTACCGCCGGTGCTGCCCGCGACCGCGGCCGCCCAAGCCGAGGGCCGCATCACCCCCGAACATGTCGACGTCATTCGGAAAGCGGTCGACGACCTCCCGAGCTTTGTCGATGCGACCACGCGGGAGCAGTTCGAAGCAGAGGTGGTGCGCATCGCCACCGGCGCCGGTCCGAAGGCCACCCGCGATGCCGCGGAGTTGGAGTTGTTCCTGCTCGATCAGGACGGGCCCGAACCCGACGATGCCGACCGCGTCCGCAAACGTTCGCTCACGAAATCTCGGCAGGGTCGGGATGCGATGACGCAGTGGCGGGCCGACCTGACCCCGGAAGCGGCGGCGGTGTGGGAGGCGATCTTCGCCAAATACGCCGCCCCGGGCATGTGCAACCCCGACGATGACGAACCGTGCACCTCCGGCACGCCGACGCAGGCGCAGATCGACAACGACCACCGCAGCCTCGCCCAACGCCAGCACGACGCCCTGGTCGCGGTCGGCCGCATCGCCCTGATGAGCGGCGAACTCGGCCAGCTCAACGGGTTACCGGTCACCGTCATTGTGCGTACCACGCTGCAGGACTTGGAATCGCGCGCCGGGATCGGGACAACGGGCGGCGGCACCCGGCTGCCCATCAGGGACATGATCCGCATGGGCGCGCACGCCAGCCACTACCTGGCGGTGTTCGACCGCGCCACCGGCTCCGCCCTCGACCTGTTCCGCACGAGACGGGTCGCCTCGGCCGCGCAAAGGGTCATGCTGATCGCCCGCGACGGCGGCTGCACCAAACCCGGCTGCCCCGTCGGCGCCTACGGCTGCCAGGTCCACCACGTCACCCAAGATTGGGCCGACGGTGGACTGACCAACATCGACGACCTCGGCCTGGCCTGCCCACCGGACAACCGCGCCGTCGCACCCGGCGGCTGGACCACATCGATGAACACCCGCCACGAGGTGGAATGGACGCCGCCACCGAACCTGGACACCGGACAAACCCGGATCAACACCCACCACACCCCCGAACGACTCCTCCGCCAGCCGGAGGACGAGGAGCCCACACGGGAGACGGCCGACCCATCAGAACCCGGCGGACCCGCACCCCCCGACAACCAGGTCGCCTGAGCGCCTCTAGTTGAGGACGGGCTCGTTGCTGGGCAACGGCGGAAGCAGCGCAGGTCGCACGAGGTGTCCGCGGAGGCGGCGATTCGACGCCCGGAACAGATGGGTGAGCGCTGCGACGTTGCCGGCGACGTCGTCGCGCGCGGTCAGGTAGGTCCAGCGATGCCGCTCGGGAAGCTCGAAGAACTGCTCGAAAAATGCGGGCACGTCGGCGGGTGGCATCCGGAGCAATGCTTCGAGCCCGACGCGGCGCAGGTGGTGCACGATCCGGGCGCTTCGCGGCCACACCGTGTCGTGGGCAGCGGTGAGCGCAGGCTTCGGGCCCCGCGGCAGGTTGGCTGCGAGCGCGGCTGCCACCTGGGGCGCGAGGCGCAGTGACGTGGCCAGGCTGAATCCGGTCGCCGGGTGGATCAGCGGTGCGGCGGCGCCGAACCCGAGCACGCCCGACGCGCGGTGGCGCGGATGGTCGACGGTGAACGCCACCCGCTCCACCGCGGCGTCAGCCGGCGGCACGATGCCGTACCGGGCGAGGCGGGTGCACAGTCGACGGTGCAGGGTGGGCAGCGGCAGACCGGGCCTGCGGGCCAGCGAGGTCTCTTCGACCAGAACGCGGCCGCCACCGAGCGGAATGACGTAGAGGAACGTCGGCCAACCGTCTTCGCCATGCTCCTGACGCCAGTCCATGAAGAGCGCTTCGCCGGCCTCGATCAGCGGGGCAGCGAGCTGCTCATCGAGGAACATTCCGTAGGCGGTCTGGGCGGCCCGCTCGCGACCCCTGCGCCGCAGGTTCAGCGGTCGCGCCTGCCCGCCGGCGTCGACGATGATCGAGGCCTGCAGCTCGGTCCCGTCGGCGAGCGCCAGCAGGCCCGGTCGGGGCGATCCCACGGCGCGACTGGCATACACGCGCACCCCGCTCAGCCCCTCGGACAGATGAGCTTGGAGGGCGGGCACGTCGAGGACCGCGTACTCCCACCCGAGCAGGCGGTCGGTCAGCGCCACCACCCTGCCCTCTGCGCGTGCTGCGACGACGCCGGCCGGGAGGTCGGGCGGCAGCTCCGGCGTCCACATGCCGTAGGTCGCCGACCACGGCCGGTCAGGAGCCACATCGACCAGCGCCGTGGCCAGCCCCAGGAGTTGGCACGCCCCGGCCAATGCCGCTCCTGCCGGGCCGGCCCCGACCACGCACACGTCCATTGGTCCTATCGTGCCGGTCCGGCCACCGCGCTGTCAGCCGCAACCGGTGACGCGTCGCCGAAATACGGATGCTGTCGATCACCGCGGTGTCCTGCCCCGCGTGATGGCCGCGCCACCAGGTGGACTATCTCTGGACAGATGCCGAGCTCCCGACGAGCGACTGTGACCGGAATCGTGGTGACACTGTTCGTCGCGGTGGCCGGTCTCACGTGGGCCAAGTGGGTGCCTTACGTCGGCAAGGCCCTGCACGCGGCGCGGACGGGCCAGTGGTCGGGTTCGGACATCCTGCGCACCGGCGGGGTGGCGGCGGGTGACGGGCCGAGTTGGCATGCGGCGACGGCGTTCCTCACCGCGTACGTCGGTGCGATCTGGCCCGCGCTGGTGGTCGCGGTCGTGCTCAGTGCGTGCGTGCAGGCGTTCCTTCCTCGATCGTGGCTCACGGGGCTACTGAACCGGCGGCGTGCGGTATCGAGTGCGGCGGCGGGCGCCGCTGCCGGGATGCCGTCGATGATGTGCGCCTGCTGTTCGGCGCCGGTCGCCGTCACGTTGCGGCGCAGCGGTGTCGATCAGGCGGCTGCGGTGGCCTATTGGTTGGGCAACCCGCTGCTGAACCCGGCCGTGGTGGTGTTTCTCGCTCTGGTCGCGCCCTGGCAGTGGACGGTGACCCGTCTGGTCGTCGGGGTGGGCGCGGTGATCGGCGCGGCGGTGCTGGTGGCGCGCCTGGCGCCTGCGGCCGTTCAGCCCAACAGTGCTGCGGCACAGCCGCTTTCCGATACCAGACCGGCAGGTGTCCGCTTCCTGGCCTCACTCGCGCGGCTCTGTGTGGTGCTGATTCCCGAGTATTTCGTCATGGTGTTGGCGATCGGCGCATTCCGCGGCTGGCTGCTGACGATCACTGCTCCCGAGCACCGAAGCCTGCTGGTCATCGTCGCAGTGGCGATCGTCGGCACGCTGATCGTGATACCGACAGCAGGGGAGATCCCGATCTTGCAGGGGTTGGCGCTTCTCGGAGCGTCGTCCGGTGTGCTCGGCGCGTTGCTGATCACGCTGCCGGCGGTCAGTCTGCCCGGTATCGCGATGGTGGTGCAGACGTTCGGGCGACGGGCGACCGCAGTGATCAGTGCGGTGGTGGTGGGTGCCGGGTTGGTGGGCGCTCTCGCGCTGAGCATCGCGTGAGCCGGTGTCGATGAATTCTGTCCTGTCGACGAGTCACCATGACGTCCGCCCCACACTGATCGGAGGAGCTGTGCCTCGAACCCATCTCTCGATGTCGATGTCCGCCGACGGCTTCGTCGCGGGCGCACACCAGGGCAGCGATCATCCGCTCGGTATCGGCGGCGAGCGGCTGCACGCGTGGCATCTCGGGCCCGAGAAAGACCATCCGGTGAACCGGCAGGTGGTGTCGGACATGATGGACGGAATGGGCGCGGTGATCATGGGCCGCAACATGTTCGGTCCGATACGCGGTCCCTGGGCGGACGCCGGCTGGCGGGGGTGGTGGGGAGACGAGCCGCCGTACCACTGCCCGGTGTTCGTGCTGACGCATCATGCCCGGGAACCCGTCGAGATGGAGGGCGGCACCACATTCCACTTCGTCACCGACGGTGTCGAGGCGGCCTACGCGCAGGCCGAGGCGGCCGCCGGCGATCAGGCCATCTCGATCGCCGGGGGTGCATCGTGCGCGCGGCAGGCGATCAGCGCCGGCCTCGTCGACGAGATCGACATCCAGCTCAACCCGGTGTTCTTGGGCGCCGGCGAAAGGCTTTTCGACGGCTTCGAGGCCGGCCGGCCCGACATGCATCTCGAACGGGTGCTCGAGGCACCGGGCGTGGCCCACCTCCGGTTTCGGGTCATTCGAGGCTGAAAATCCCCAGCAGCGAGCCCACCGGGTCCGCGGCCGAGACCCACGCCGCCACCGCCGCGACAACGACGGCAGCGGTGATCACTGCCCCGGCGATCCCGACGCCCCGCGGGAGCCGACGCGCGGCGCACCCCGTGCCCACGGCACAGCCGATCGCCACGACTGTGGCCGTGACGGCAAGTGCCGTGAGGTACGTGCGCTGGCTGTCGATCAGCACCGCGAGCGCCGGCCTCCCGGCAAATGCACTGTCCGCGTTGACGAGTCCATCGTGAATCTGACTCATGGCCAGCCGGAGGTCACCGGCAGGTGGATCGGCGGGCAGCAGCGGCAGCAGAGCCGACAGTGGAGCCGCAGTTGCTTGGATGTTGGCCGCGATCGCCATCAGGCCACCGAGGACCGACACCGTGGCTGCCACGGCCGCCGACCCGGTGCCGACGCGGCCGGCCCGTGATCGACCGGGAGCAAGGAACCGCCCCCACAGTGCCGCGGACAAGCCGACCGTCGTCACGGCGAACAGCAGCGAGATGGCGATCTTGAGCGCGTGCCAGCGTCGCCAGAGGTCGACCAGTTCCACAAGGCCGGGAGTCACACCCGAGCGGGGCGCGTTCCAGAAGACCGTGAACTCGGTGGCGAACGCGCGGGCGAGTGGCGCGTTGTCGCTCAGTGTGGCGAGTCCGTTGCCCACCAACAGCGCCGGAGCGACAAGGAACGCCGCGAGCAGGACGACGGCGAGGACCGTAAGGGACACGATGCGGCGCACACGCTCTCCCTTCGCCAGTCAGTCGCCGTAGCATGCCTAGCATGGCCATCAGGCTCGAGAACGTCGGCATCGCGGTGTCGGACATCGACGCCGCCGTCGCCTTCTTCACCGACCTCGGTCTCTCGGTCGTCGGTCGCGACACCGTCAGCGGAGAGTGGGCCGACACCGCGGTCGGACTCGACGGAAATCACGCGAAGATCGCGATGTTGAAAACGCCCGACGGTCACGGCACCCTCGAACTGTTCGAATACCTCCACCCGGCCGCCATCGAGACCGAGCCGACACAGCCCAACGAGATCGGGATGCACCGCGTGGCGTTCTCCGTCGACGACATCGACGAGGCGCTCGCCATCGCGGCACGGCACGGGTGCCATCCGCTCCGCGGCGTGGCCACATATGAGGACGTCTACAAGCTGACGTATTTGCGCGGGCCCAGCGGGATCATCGTCATGTTGGCCGAGGCGCTCAGAGCCGGCTGATCCACGGATGGCCGGGGTGAACCTGCAGCAACCAGTCACGCAGGCGCTGCCGCCGCGATCGGTTCAGCTGCGGGACAACGTTGTCGAAGTCGACCTGGTCCTTCGGGCGCACGCGCTTGGCCTTGAACAGCAACGCCACTTCCGGAATCGCGTAGGGGATACCGTCGACGGTGTGCTGGATCAAGTCGGTGTAGGGCAGTGTGATCGAAGTGTCTCGCCGGCACACCCAGCGCCCGTCGACAGCGGGTTCACGGAATACGTCGAGCCGGTACTCATCGGTGGCGGGGTCGCGGAGCCACGTTTGGAAGTGCTCGGCCAGTAGCTCGGGGAACGGCCACACGCGCCCGTCGCCGACCACGTCCCACGCGAAACCGGGTAGCGCGGCGGCGATCTCGTTGAACCGATGGTGGGGCACCGCGATCTCCAGATCCGAATGGTCGCGTGCAGCGGCCTCGGTGAACAGGTGCAGCGCCCACCCGGCGGCGATGCACCACGGCGCTTCGACGCCGGCGAGTCGCTGCGCGATCTCAGTGGGAGTCCATGGCGCCCAATGCTTGTCGGCGTCGGATGAACTCAGTGGGCGGCCGATCATGGGATGTGCACCGTTCGTGCAATAGCGAGCAGCTCGGCGATGACCTCCTCCGGCGGACACACCGTGACGATCTCATGCGTCGCCGCCTGTCGCAGCAGCGGTTCGATCTCGGCCATGTCCCGCGCGATCTGCCGGCGCTCGGAGTCGCTCTTCCCGAACGGGTTGTTCGTGCGCTCGGCGATGCGCTGGAAGGCGATCGCACTCGGGGCGCTGAGAAGGACGACGGCGTCGAAGCGGTCGTAAAAGACTCCCTGGTTGACGACCGTGCCGGCGACGAACAGCGCCGTCGGGCGGGGTCGAGACAACAGCGCGGCCAGCAGCGGCTCGCGCCACAGCGGTTCACCGTCGACCACATCGATCCAGTCGCCCTCGTCGGTGTCGACGGTGGCGAATCCCTGTCGTGAAAGACCATCGAGAGCAGTCGTTTTCCCGACTCCCGACATACCGGTGATCAGGATCGCCGCATGGTCTCGCACCGCTCAGCGCACCGCCTTGACGTAGGTGAGCGTGGGGTCGGAGGCGCTGATCGGGTTGCCGGCAGCCCGCAATGCCATCAACAGGTCGATCACGTCGGTGCCGAGTCGCTCTCCGGGCATCACCAGCGGGATGCCGGGTGGATACGGCGTGATGGCTTCGGCGGCGATGCGGCCCGCGGCATCGGTCAGCGCGACGGTCTCCGCGGGGGCGAAGAACGCCTCACGCGGGGTCAGCACCACCTCGGGCCGCACCGCGAGGAGGTCGCTGGTCAAGGTGCGGCCGGCCTCGCCGCGACGCCGACCGACGTGCGCGGACACCTCAGCGAAGGCTGTGGTGAGCCGATCAAAGTCAGTGTCCGTGTTACCGATCGTGCTGATGCACAACACATGTCCGGTACCGGCCAGTTCGGGTTGCACACCGTGCACGCTGTTGAGCCGGGCCAGGATCTCGCGCGCATCGGCGTCGAGGCCGCTCACCCCGATCAACAGTTTGGTCTCGTCGAGTTGGTGCAGTCCCGTGCCGGCGCCCGCTAGATGCTCAGGCCGCAGCACCGTCAGTCCCGGAATTCGGGCGAGCTTCTCCGCGGCCTCGCGCGCCCGACTCAGCGCGCTGTCGAGCAGGGCACGCCCGTCGGTCATCATCTGCCGGCGAGCCAGGTCGATCGACGCCATGATCGCGAAGTGGGGACTCGTGGTCTGGATCAGTTGCAGCGACCGCCGCACCGATGCTTCGTCGAGTTGGCTGGTGTCGACGTGCAGCACCGCGGCTTGACTCAGTCCCGACAGCACCTTGTGTATCGACTGGACAGTGGCTGCAGCCCCGAATCGCTCAGCGGGCGTTGGCAGTTCGGGATGGAATGCGAAGTGCGGAGAGTGTGCTCCGTCGACCAGGAGATGCACCCCTCGGTCGCGGCACAGCCCGGCGAGGGCGGCGATGTCCCCGGTGGTTCCGTAGTAGGTGGGGTGCAGCACCCAGAGGGCACGCGCCTCGGTGTCGGCGAGGGCCTTCTCCACGACGGCGACATCGAGCCCGTGGGCGACGCCGAAGTCGGCGTCCCAACGGGGTTCCAGCCAGACCGGCCTGGCGCCGACCTGGACGAGCCCGGCCAACACCGATTTGTGGGCATTGCGCGCGACGAGCACCTGTTCGCCGGGGCGCAGTGCAGTGAGCGCCACGGCGATGTTGCCTCCGGTCGAGCCCTGCACCATCACGAAACTCTGTGGCACGCCCCAGGCGTCGGCGATCAGCTGCTCGGCCGCGAGGATCGGCCCCTCGGGGCAATGCAATGTGTCGGTGTCGGGCAGGTTGTTCAGGTCGACGGCCGCGATGTTGTCGCGAAGCCACGGGTCCAGGGTCCGGCCACCTTTGTGGCCGGGGGAGTAGAACGGTGCCTGATCGCGTTCGACGAACGACCGCAGCGATTCGACGATCGGCGCCCGGCTGTGCTCTGCACCCATGACCTCAGATCCCATAGACACGCTGCGCGTTCGCCGCCCCGATCATGTCGACAATGCGAATGGCGTCGGCTTCTGCGCAGTCGCCGGAGCGGATCCAGTCGCCGAGCACCACACCCATGGCCCGCCGCCACAGCACCGACCCCAGCACGTGCAGCTCGGGCGGACCGAATGCGTCCGAGGAGTACAGCTGTTTGGCGAAGGGGGCGACCTCGAGCGCCTCGGCCACCAGGCCGCTCGACCGCGTGCCGAGATAGTTGATGGACAGCCCGACGTCGAAGTTCACGTGATCGAAAGCCTGTGCCAGATAACCGGCTTGGCGGTGGAAGGGGTAGCAGTGCAGCAGCAGGACCGGCACCGGGGGCATGGCGCGCAGCAGCGGAAGCAGCAGCAGCGGGTCGCACCGGTGCAGATCGAGGTCACGGTCACCGAAGCCGACATGCACCTGGATGGGCAGGCCGTGCGCGGCTGCCTCGTGCACGCCGAACGAGATGAGGACCGGGTCGTCGATACGCGCCGACCCCGGGCGCGCCGCCAGCGCTCGCGCGCGGTCGACGACGTCGGCGTCGGCCGGTCGGGTCCAGTCGATGTCGAACCCCGTCCGGTACGCCACGATGGTCTTGGTGCCCACCACGGTCGGATCGGCCGCCGCGCTCGCGAGCGCCGCCCGCATCGCTGCGGGGTAGTCCTCGGGTGAAGTGCCTCCGTCGAGCAGGTCCTCGGCCACCCGCTCGAGCCGCACGATCTCCGACGAGTGTCCCGCCGCGAGTTCGGCGAGCCGCTGGTGCGTGGTGATCTGGTCGCCTTTGAAACCGGTGTCGACGATCCAGTGCGTGACGCCTGCGGCGCGCAGCATCATCGTGGCGAGCTCGTCGGCGCCGAACTCACAGCGGCGTTTCCAGTAGTCTTCGGCGTCGGCACGCGCCGGCAGGCCGAGAAGCGGTGCGCACCAACGCCGTATCGACAGCCCGAGCGGGGAGTCGAAGTTGGTCATCCACGGCGGCACCGGGTCGTTGGACCCTTCGTTGATCGAGAACTCGAAGGTGGACCGGTCGATGTCTTCGCTGAACGTCCCGTGGACGTGGTGATCGATCAGCGCCGCGGTGCGCAGATGCTCGGCGAGTCCCTCGGGCACCTGCGCCTCGATCCCGTCGAACACGTCGTGCAGCTCACCACCCGGCATACTTCGCGACCTCCTCGGTGTCGACCTTTCCCGCGGCCGCGTCGGCTATGGCCGCCCCGAGGATCTCTGCCGCCCTTGCTGCCTGCGCTTCGGTGAGCACCAGTGGCGGGGTGATCTCGAGGACGTTGCCGCCGACGTAGTAGACGACCGCACCCAGCTCCCACGCACGGTAGACCACCGAGGCGGCCAGCCGGGCGTCGCGGTCGCCGGTCGCGGGGTCGACGAGCTCGAGCCCGATCGCCAGGCCGCGACCCCGGACGTCGCCGATGCGGTCACCGCCCGGGGCCGACGCGAGCGCGCGCAGGGCGTCGGCGAGCACAGCTCCGACCGTCGCCGCGTTGTCGATGAGCCCGTCCTCCACCAACGTCTTCAACACGGCGCGCCCGGCCGCGGTGCACACCGGGTTGCCGGCGGTGGTGAGCAGCGCTGCGGCGGGCGGATTGTCGAGGATCGCGGCGGGTCCGACCGCAGCGGACAGCGGTAGGCCGCCGCCGAGCACCTTGCCGAAGGTGACGATGTCGGGCACCACGCCGTCATGGTCGAAGGCGTGCAGGGTGCCGGGCCTGCCCAGCCCCATCTTCACCTCGTCGCAGATCATCGGGACGTCGTGGCGTCGGCACAGCTCGTGCAGGCGGGCGAGGAACCCGTCCGGGGGTACCACGAGGCCGCCGTCGGACAGGATGGGTTCGACGATCAGGCAGGCCACCCGTCCGCCGGCGAGGTGTTGCTCAGCCAGCGAAAGGCAGTGCGCCACATCGGCGTCGACACCGTCCGGTCCGGGCCGGAACGGGTTGGGGTAGGGCAGGAACACCGCCTCCGGATCGGCGGGTACACCGGCGTCGACGTGCACCCCGGAGACGCCCATCGCGACACCGACGCCGCCGTGATAGCTGTGTTCGAACGCCACCACGGTGGGCCGCCCGCTGGCGTGTCGGCAGGCCCGCAGCGCGACATCGTTGGCGTCGGACCCGGCGTGGCCGAGATACACGCGCCGCTCACCGTCACCGGGGACCAGCGCGAGCAGGTCTTCGGCCAGCCCCACCGAATCGGGGTGGACGGCCGAGAGCCCGCCCGATCCCGGTGCCGTGCGGATGGCGCGGCTGACCGCGTCGGCGATCGCCGGGTGACCGTGCCCCAGCCCGGACGCCGTCCACGTCGCCGACAGGTCAAGTAGTTCGCGGCCGTCGGGGGTGACGAGGGTGCAGCCGTGCCCGGACTGCACTTCCAGGGGGAAGAAGCGCAGCTTCTCGATGCCGGCGATGACGGCCTCGTCGCGGGCGTAGAGCGTGCTCACGCTGATCGGGTCGGGTCAGCGGTGCGTGGTGTCATGTCGAGTTCGAGCGCCAGCGATTCACCGACCCGCTTGGCGATTCCCGAGAGGGCGACCGCGATGATCAGGCCGAGGACGCACCAGTACAGCCCGAGCAGCGGTGCCGCCGACCAGCTGTCGGCGTCTTTGACGTTGAACCAGAGCACGGTGACGATGACGACCGCGCCGAGCAGGGGCAGGACGAGGCCTGCGATCTTGCCCGCGCCGTTGTGTACGCGCATGAATTTCGGCGCGCCGATGAAGTAGGCGGCGGCGAGCTCGACGAGCAGGTAGCACACCATCAGGCACACCGAGCCTGCGACGGCGAACAGGAAGTAGGCGTCGATCGCATCGTTTCCGGTGCCCATGTCCGGCCAGCCGGTGGCCCCGCAGATCAGGTCGACGACGAGGGCGACGATGACCACGAGCCACGTGGCGCGCCGCGGCCCGCCGGTGTCGGCGTGGATGTGGGCCAATGCTTTCGGCCCGAATCCGTCTCGGCCGAACGCGTAGAGCATCCGGCCCGAGGTCGCTGACGTGGCGAGGTGGCAGCCGAATGCGGAGACGATCGCGGTGAAGATGATGACGAGGCTGAACCACTGGCCGATGTAGGTGCCGCCCAGATCGCCGAGGGTGTTGCCGGAGCTCTGGAACGCCTCCAAACCTGCTGCATCGGTGCCGAATCCGACGACCTGGGCGAACATGACAACGACGAAGAGCACGCCGGTGAGGATCAGTGTCCCGGCGAGTGCTCGGGGGATGTTGCGCTTGGGGTCGTCGGTTTCTTCGCCCATGGAGGCACATGCCTCGAATCCGGCCCAGGACAGGAATGCGGCCACGACGCCGGCGAGCACCGCCGATCCGGAGACGTCACCGCCGGAGAAGGAGAACACGGAGAAGTCGATCCCCGTGGTGGGGGCACCACCCTGGGCGAAGATGGCCACCACGAGGACGATCATCGCCAGGATGCCGATGCCTTCGATCGCGAGCAGGATCTTCGCGAGCAGTTGAATGTCTCTGCCGGACAACAGGAACGAGATGACCGCACCGATGACGACGATCACGAGCCACGGCACCTGGTAGGGGTTGTCGGTGCCTGGTTGCAGCGCGGCGATGAACGAGTTGACGAACGCCGCGGTGAGCGCGAGCGTCCCGATGGAGAACCCGCAGTACGCGCCCAGCATGGCGAAGCCGGAGAAGAACCCGGCACGCGGGCCGATGGTGCCGCCCACCAGTCCGTACGCGGAGCCGGCGTGGTTGAGGTGCCGCGTCAGGCGCACGAAGCTGTAGCCGACCAGCGAGACGCCGACCAGGCCGATGAGGAACACCAGCGGGATCGACTTGCCGACGGTTCCGATCAGTCCCTGCCCGTTGCCCGACATGGCCAGTGTTGGCCCGACCAGCGCAACGGACAGCGCGAGCGCGACCCAGAACGGGAGTCGGCGGTGCGGGATCTGATCGGGTGCATCCGATGGTCCTGCGGTCACGGGTGTCTCCTTCATCTCAGCAGGTCCACGCGAGCCGGACGGCGTCGCAGATCTGTGCGGGCGGCTGGTCGCCGTAGGTCTTCTGCTCGTATCGCCGCACGGCCACGAGGGCGTCGACGATGTCGCTGGTCAGCAGCTCTGCTGCGACCTGTGAGGTCTCCATCGCATCGAGTGCCTCCGGCTGTGCCAGGGGCAGCGGGCGGGTCGCGATGTCCGACTGGGCCGGGTTCTCCGGGATCTCCTCCGGCAGGTCCATGGCCCGGTCGATTCCGCGCAGTGCGCTACCGAGGAAGGCCGCGGCGGCCAGGTAGGGGTTCGCGCTCGGGTCGATGAGCTTGAGCTCCATGTTGGCCCCGTGCGGATTTCCCGGTGTGGCGGCGACGAATCGCACTGCGGCTTCGCGGTTCTCCAATCCCCAACAGGCGGTCGCGCCGGCCCAGTTGCCCGGCTTGAGTCGCAGGGGTGAGGCCACCGACCCGGCGTAGACGCCGATCAGGTCGGGCAGGGTGTCGAGGACGCCCGCGATCGCGTGTGCGCCGTCGGCGCGCAGGCCGTGCGGGCCGTCACCTCCCGACAGCAGTGGGCCGTCCGCGTCGGACAGGGAGAGGTGCAGGTGCGCCCCGTTGCCGGCGGCGCCGTCGAATGGCACCGGTGAGAACGAGATCTGCAGACCGTGACGGGAGGCGACGCGACTGAGCACGATCCGCGCGAGGATGACGGCGTCCGCCGTGGCGACGGGGGTATCCGGGGCCAACGACATTTCGAGTTGGTCGTGCCCGTATTCGGTGTGCAGTTGCTCGACGGACAGGCCGGCACGTTCCGCGCTGGTGGCGAGGTCGACCAGGAAGGCCGATCGGTCCAGCGACGTCCTGATGCCGTACGGCGACCACGGCTCGCTGGTCGCGGGGCCGGCGTCGGCGGCCAGCATCGTGCATTCCAGTTCCGCGCCCATCTTCACCGCAAGGCCGCGATCAGCAGCGGCGCGTTCGGCCACCGCGAGCCGGGTGCGGGTGCACAGCGCTGCGGGCTCGCCGTACTGGTCGGCCAGTACGCCGGGCGCCCAGGCCACCCCGGCCTCGATGACGCGCAGATCCTCGGTATCGATGCGGATTCGTAGATCGCCGGCCACCCCGATCGTGGGGGTGAACGCGATGCCGCTGTCGACGCAGAACACGCTCCACGAGGGGGAGACTCCCATCCCGGATCGGGTGAACGCTCCCAGCCGCGACAGCGGTACGTACTTGGCTCTGGTCACGCCCGCCAGGTCCGTCACCGAGCCGGCGACGATCGCAACGCCTTCCTCACGCAGGATGTCGACGGCGGGCAGGTCGGGATCCCCCATGGGCAGCGCACTCCTCGAACCTCGTGGGCGGGCGGTCGGGTTCACGCTATGTCATAAATGTTTCAGAGTCTTTAACTTTCTCTGTTTATGATTGATTCATTAGATTCGACGAACGGGGATGCGGATGTGCCGACTGCTGGGTGTCGCGTCGGCCGAACCGACGTCGGTGGCCGACACCGTGGGGGACGCGGTGCTCACCGATTTCCTGGCGCTGACGAAGATCCACGGCGACGGCTGGGGAGTGGCATCGGTGTCGGAGCCCGATGATGTTCCTCGCGTGGAGGTTTCACCCGACAGTGCGATCGGCGATCCGCGCTTCGGCACGGCGGTCAAGGAATCCGCGCGCGCCTCGGTGGTGCACCTGCGCTGGGCGACCAACGGGCTGGCGGTCCGGCCGGAGAATTCTCATCCGTTCGGCGCCGACGGGGTGGCGATGGCGCACAACGGCTCCATCAAGCCGATGGCCGCACTGGACGGTTTGCTCGATCCTGCGATCGCCGCCACGCTGCGGGGGACCACCGACAGCGAGCGCTACTTCGCCCTGATCCGCCAGCATCGCCCCGCGTCTCCCGACCTCGCCGAGGCCGTGCGGCGGGCCGTCGCCCAACTGCGCGGCATCTACGCCGATGCCAGCCTCAACGCCCTGGTGCTGGGTGAAGGCCGGCTCATCGCGGTGCACGCTCACGCCCGAAGTGTGTTGCTGGACGAGGACATCGAGGAGATCAGCGCCACCGATCTGCCCGCCGAACACCTTGAGGACTACTTCTCGTTACGGGTCGCCCGTCTCGACGACGGCACCGTGGTGATCGGCTCCACCGGATTCGGCGACCTGGACTGGCAACCGTTGCCACCCGAGAGTGTGGTGGAAGTCGTGCTGAGCGACCTGTCGATGACGGTGCGGCCGATCATGGCAGATTGACCACCATGACCGAACACAGCGAGTCGGTGGCGGCGCGGACCAGTGCCGCACTGGCCGGACTGAGCCGTGCCGAACGTCGGGTGGGCCGGGCCCTGCTGGCCGACTATCCCAGCGCGGGTCTGAGCAGTGCGGCCCGGCTCGCCGAGCGGGCCGAGGTGAGCCCGCCAACGGTGCTGCGTTTCGCACAGTCGCTGGGGTACGACGGGTTCGCCGGCCTCCAGGTGGCGCTGCGCGCCGAACTGACGCAGCAGTCCAGCGGGCCGCTGACCCGACTCGCCGACGCTCCGCCGGCGGGTAGCCACCTCGATCGTCTTCTGCATCAGGCGCGCACCCAGAACGAGTGCGCCGAACAGACATTGGCGCAGTTGCCGGCGGCGATGCTGGAGGCCGCGGTGTCGCTGCTGGCCGATGTCACGCGGCCGCTGCATCTTCACGGCGGCCGGTTCTCCCATCTGCTGGCCGTCTATCTCGCCGCCCATCTCGAACAGTTGCGGCCCGGCGTGCGGCTGCTCTCGGATCCCAAGGGCGCCGATCTCGGCACGATGATGGACCTCAGCCGGCGAGACGTGGTGGTGCTCTTCGACTATCACCGGTATCACCGCAGCGCCGCCGAACTCGCTGCCGATGTGCACCGGGCCGGGGCGACGCTGTTGCTCATCACCGACGACATGGCCTGTCCGGTGGCGCCGGATGCCGAGGTAGTGCTGGCCGCATCGAGCACGGTCGGCACGGTCTACCAGAGCATGTCGGCGGGCTTCCTGCTCACCGAGCTGCTGATCCCGTTGGTGATGGACACGATCGGCGAGCCGGCGCGCACGCGGATGGCGCTGTGGGAGGAGCGGCGGCGTGGAGAGGTGCTGGATCAGCGCTGAGCGGCAGCTCTGCCGTCACCAGCCCGTCGTCAGGACGTGGTCCAGGCAGTCCACGAAGTAGTCCGCCGACTCCTTGGTCACGCACAGGGGCGGCTTGATTTTCAGCACGTTCAGGTAGTCGCCGGTGGGCTGCATGATCACCCCGAGGCTGAGAAGACGATCGCAGATCGCCGCAGTCTCTTCGGTCGCAGGCTCGAGTGTCCTTCTGTCGCGGATGAATTCGAGCCCGAGATACAGACCCGAGCCGTGCGCGGTGCCGACGATCGGGTGCGACTCGGCCAACCCCATCAGCCGGTTCTTCAGGTGCGCGCCGACGATACGGGCGTTCTCCTGCAGGCCCTCGGTCTGGATCACGTCGAGGACGGCGAGGCCGATCGCCGACGACACCGGGGACCCACCCGTCGAGGAGAAGAAATAACCCTGGGTCCGGTAGCGTGCCGCGATCGCGCGGCGGGTCACGACGATGCCGATGGGTTGTCCCGCGCCGACCGATTTCGCGACGGCCACGACGTCGGGGACCACGTTCTGCTGCTGGAATCCCCAGAACCATTCGCCGAGGCGCCCGTACCCGACCTGCACCTCGTCGGCGATCGCGATGCCGCCGTGCCGCCGAACCGCGGTGTACACCTGCTCCAGGTATCCGTCGGGTAGGGCCACACCGCCGGCGTTGCCGAAGTAGGACTCGCAGATGAAACCGGCCGGCGGCGTCCCGGCCTCGGCGAGCGCGTCGATCACCGCCACTGCCTCCGGTGCGTACTTCTCGGCGTCGGCGCCGCGGTGCACTCCTCGGTAGCCGTTCGCCGCATCGACGGTGTGCACCCACTCGGGCCGGGTGGCCAGCGCATTCGGATTGTCCGCGATCGACGTCGACACCGCGTCACTGGCGAACGTCCAGCCGTGGTAGGCCTCGCGCATCGCGACGATGTCGGGTCGGCCCGTGGCGGCCATCGCGATCCGGATCGCGAGATCGGTTGCCTCGGAACCGGAGTTGACGAAGAAGACGGTGTCGAGTTCGTCGGGCAGGGTGGCCGAGACGCGTTCGGCGAACTCGGCGATCCCGCGATAGTTGAAGCGCGAGTTGGTGTTCAGCAGGCGCATCTGCCGGTGGGCGGCCTCCACCACCCTCGGATGGGCATGCCCGACGGACGTGACGTTGTTGACCATGTCCAGATAGACGCGACCATCGGTGTCGGCGAGGTACTCCCGCCACCCGCGTTCGATGCGGGGCGGTTCCGCGTAGTAGTGCTCCTGGACCTCGGCGAGGACCTGATGCCGGCGGACGAGCGTGTCGTCGCGGCGCTCGGCGGCCAGCGGTGGCAGTCCGATCAGCGGGGCAGGGTCGCCGGCCACGCGGCGCCAGGCGTGGGCGTAGCGGGCATCGACCAGCAGCGGCACCGGGTCCTCGTGCGCACGGGTGAGCTGGATCTCGATCGGCGTACGTGCCGGCAGCGTCACTCCGTCGGGGGAGAAGCCGGTCAGGCGGACCACCTGGTCGGCAACCGCGATCGCGACACCGTCACCGGCCGGCTCGAGTTCGCCGCCGGCGGGGACGTCGAGGTCGGTGTCGCGCGCCAGCCAGACCGTCAGCGCGGTGGGGACCGTCGCCGGGGCGGCAGGGGTGCGCATCGGAGCACCGGTGAGGCGCGGATGCCATGCGGGAAGCACCACAGCCGAACTCCCCGCGGCCAGCGCGGCGACCGCTGCATCGGCCAGTGCTGTCGGGTCCGACCAGCGGCCCTCGTCGTTGAGCGGCGCCGTCGTGCCGGTGTCGAGCACGACCGCGTTGGCGACCTCGGCAATCAGGGGGGCTCCGCTCCACACCGGTCCGGGCCGGACGGCCATGTCCAACCCGTCGCGGATCAGTGTGGTCATCACCGGGAAAGGCACCGACGCGGCCTGTTCGAGGATGCGGAGTTCACGGTCGAGTGCGGAATCGGCGTAGTCGTTCTGCCCGTCGATGCGCACCTGCTGACGACCGCTGAGCACCAGCACCACCCCGCGCAGCGCGACCAGCGGCCACAGGGCATCGGCCTCGTCCTCGGTCAGCGGGCGCAGAGCATGGAACGCCCGGATCGCGGTCAACGCGTCGACCGGCGTGAATCCGTCGTGGTGTAGCAGCGAGGACACGGTGATGGCGATCTCGTTGACTGCCCACGATTCGGCGACGTCGCCGAAGTCGATGACGGCGTCGGGCACGGCGCATGGTCCGTGCGGCGCGACGACGTTGTCGTCTGTCAGGTCGAAGTGCCCGAGCTGCAGGGGAAGTCGGGACATGACGGGCGTGAGGTGTTGCGTCGCCCGCTCTGCGACAGAGCGGGCGAGGTCTGCGATGCGGGAGTCCGGTTCGTCGGGCAGCAGCGCCTCGATGACCCGGTCAGCATGGCGCAGGTCCCACTGCAAGACGCGGGTCGACGCCGGGTGGGTCATGTCGGACAGGGCCACGCTCACCTTCCCGGCGAGTTCACCCAGTCGTGCGACCGTCGCGGGGGAGAGGTACCCCGATCCCATCAGCGTCCTACCACCGATGAACTCGAGGACACGGGCGTGCAGCCGGCCCGCACTGGTGTCCCACCACGCGGACATCGGCCCCTGTGGGCCGACGACGACCCGGGGGATGCGCAGTGCGGGTTCGCGTTCGGCCACGGTGTCGGCGGCCAGACCCTGCAGCTCGATCTCCGCTTCGGAGAAGACCGGGTTGGTCAGTTTCAGAACCCCGAGCGGTTCACCGGTGTCGTGATCGGTCACCAGGAAGTTCTGATCCTGCTGACTTCCCAACTCTTTGAGATCGCCGGTCATGGAGAAGGTCTCGTGCAGGTGACGTCGGACCTCGTCGGCACCGAGAGCCGGGGCGGGCAATTCGGTGCGTGCGAAGAAGTCGAAAACCTCGGTTTCGATCATCAGATGCCTCGTCTCGACGGGGTGTCGCCACCTGGGGCGACTAGAACATACACGGAAGGTTTTGCGGGCACTAGAGTCCGTTTATGCAGGTGATCGCACATCAAAGTGGCGAGCCGACGGTGGTCGCCACCGCGCCGGCGACGGCACCTCCGTCACCGCGGGCGACGACGACGATCAGCGGCCCGTAGGGCGGCCGCCATTCACTGTGGACGCGGTCGTGCTTGCCGGCGGGGAGCACACAGGTGCCCGTCTTCGCGTGCTGTGAGCCCTCCACCGGGACCCGCTCGCCGTCTACGAAGGCGACGATCTCCACGGCGGGGTCGCCCTCGACGAGCACGTCGAACGTCAGCGTCGCACCGTCATCGCTCTGGCGGACGTGCACGTCCGACACCTGCAGGCGCAGGTCCCCGTCGGCCGCACCGCACGGCGCCGCGAACACGGCCTCGTCGGGCAGCGCGGGTGTGCGCGAGGGAGTGGTGCGTCGCTTCCGGAGGCTCTCGACCGAACGGGCCAGCTGCAACAGCGTCGTGTCCGAGTACGCGGGGCCCGCCAGTGTCAGGCCGACGGGCATGCCGATGTCCTCCATCGTGCCCATCGGCACGGTGACCGTCGGGATACCGAGGTGGCGGGGCACGAGGTTGCCGTTGGACACCCAGACGCCGTTTCGCCAGGCGATGTCGGCCGACGCAGCCCGCGTATCAGCGTCGGCGGGGCCGACGTCTGCTGCAGCTGGGAAGATCACCGCATCGAAGCCGTTGTCGGACAACCATTTCTCGAAGTCGGCGCGTCGTGTCTCCTCCAGCCCGCGCATCCCCGCTTCGATCGACGGGATCTGGTCGAAGGGGATGACGCCGGCGCGGGCGTGCTCGACGTACTCCGCGAGGTCGTAGGCGAGGTCGAACGGGAAAATCCCGTAGCGGTCCGGGAGGGCGCCGGTCGGCTCGGGGAAGATCAGAGATCCATCCACCGCCGCCAGAGCTCCGGGCCCGGAGTCGACCGACCGCAGGAATGCGTCGAAGGCCCATATCGACAGATCCGAGAGCTCACGCTCGAGGAACTCGGCCGGAACCAGGCCCCGCTCGACCATCGTGTGCGAATCATGGTGCAGCTTTTCGTAGTTCTCGACGACTGGGAAGTCGGCTTCCACGACCTCGGCGCCGGCCGCGACAAGGTCGTCGGCGATGGCCCGCCACAGCGCCATCACCGAATCGCGGGTGCGAATCGGAAGCGCGCTGTCCGGATCGCCGTTGATGTAGAGGCGGGGGACGGCGAGGCGCAGCCCCTGCAGGGGCTGGGGTGCGAGATCGGTGAACGAGGCCGGCCGCACAGCCGAGGCGGCGGGGATGTCGACCCAGTCCTGCAGCCGCCAGAGATCTCCGTCCCGCACCGGATCGTCGTCGACGACGACGTCGAGGAGGTGCAGCAGGTCGTCCACCGAACGCGCGTGGGGGACAACGACATCCATGGTCGGGACCAGCGGCCAGTTGCCACGGACGGAGATCACGCCGCGGGAGGGAGTGTAGGCGACGAGACCGTTGTTCGAGGCTGGGGCGCGGCCGGATGACCAGGTCTCCTCGGCGAGGCCGAAGGCGCCGAAGCTCGCGGCGGTGGCGGTTCCTGACCCATTGGACGATCCCGAGCCGAACGCTGCCGTCAGATACTCACTGTTGTAGGGACTTTCGGCGCGACCGTATAGTCCGCGTTGCATACCTCCGGCTGCCATCGGGGGCATGTTGGTCAGTCCGAGGCAGATGGCACCTGCGGAGCGCAGCCGGCCGACCGCGAAGGCGTCATCGTCGGCGACGAGGTCGGCGAACGCCGGCGAGCCCGCGGTGACCGGCAGGCCGCGGACTTTGTAGCTCGCTTTGGCGGTGAACGGGATCCCGTCCATCGGCCCGAGGGACCGACCGCTCGCCCGGCGCCGATCCGAGGCCCGCGCTTCGTCGAACGCCGCGGGATTGAGCACCGGCACGGAGTTGAGCATGATGCCGGACCGGTCGTAGTGCCCGATTCTGTTCAGATACCGGGCGACGAGCTCGACACTCGTCACGGCACCACTCTCGAGAGCACGGCTCAGCAGGTCGAGATCGGCCTCGACGACCGTGAGATCACCGGATGTCATGGGCAGGACGCTGGGAATTCGACCGACACGCGCTAAAACATACACTGTCGGTTTATGCTTGTCGTCAGAACGCCGTCGTCGATTCTTCAGAGGAGACCGACATCGCACGCCCACCCCGTCCGATACTCAACCGGGATCTGATCGCCCGCACCGCACTGGCGCTCATCGACCGCCATGGCGCCGAGGGCGCGAGCATGCGGCGGGTGGCCCAGAAACTGAACGTGAACCCCACCTCGCTGTACAACCATGTTGCCGACCGTGCCGCGATGATCGAAGACGTCCGCGCATTGGTGTCGGCGCGTATCGACTCGGCCCCGTTGCGCGAAAGCACCTGGGAAGAGGGCCTACTCGAGTGGGCCCGCTCCTACCGGCTGGCTTTCGCGCGTCACCCCCGCGCGATTCCCCTGCTGATGACCACCCGGGCCTCGACACCGGTGCTGCTCGCCGAATACGAGGATTTCGCGGTGGCCGCCGAGGCCGCAGGATGGCCCACCGACGACGTCCTCCCACTGTTGACCGCGTTCGAGTCGTTCATCCTCGGCAGCGTGCTCGACATGTCCGGCCCCACTGTCGTCTTCGATCCGACCGGGCAGGAGGAACAGTTCCCCCGCTTCACCGCGGCCTACGCGACATTGGAAGACCATGACGCGGCCGACCCGATCGCGACACGCGCATTCGAGCGCGGGCTGGCGATGCTCGTTTCCTCGGCGAGACCTCCGAAGGTCCACTCGTCGCGCCGATCACCATCTCAGAAAGCACGGTAACGATGTCCTGGAGAATGCCCGCGGAAACAGCCACCCACGACAGGACGTGGATGGCCTTCCCGCGCGAGGGTCGCACAATGGGCGACACCGATGCCGCACGCGCGGAATGCTATGCGTCCTGGACCGAGGTCGCGCACGCGATCGCAGAGTTCGAGCCGGTCAGCATGGTGGTCGACCCCTCCGAAACGTCTCGGGCGCAACGCATGTTGTCCGCAGACATCGAGATCGTCGAGGCGCCGCTCGACGAGTTCTGGATGCGTGACTTCGGCCCGACCTTCGTGCTCGACGACCAACGGCCAGGGGTGCTCGGCGCCGTCGACTGGACGTTCAACGGCTGGGGATCACCGGAGTGGGCCGAGTGGACGAAGTCGGCGGAGGTCACCCGGCTGATCACTCCCCACGTCGGGGCCGAGATCGTGAGTTCCTGCCTGGTCAACGAAGGCGGCGGTATTCACGTCGACGGCGAGGGAACCGTGCTGCTGACCGAGACGGTGCAGCTCGATCCGCGCCGCAACCCCTATGCGGACAAGAGGCGCGTGGAGGCGGAGATGGCGCGCACCATCGGCGCCACGCACGCGATCTGGTTGCCGCGCGGCCTGACTCGCGACTACGAGGACCTGGGTACGAACGGACATGTCGACATCGTCGCGACCATCCCGTCGCCGGGCCGCCTGCTCGTGCACGCGCAACCCGACCCCGAACACCCCGACCATGACGTCGCCCGAGAGATCCGCGCAATGCTGGAGAACACCACCGACGCTGCGGGACGAAGCTGGCAGATCACCGAGATGCCGGCGCCCTCGACGGTGCGCGATGCACACGGTTTCGTCGACTGGAGCTACATCAACCATCTCGTCGTCAACGAGGGTGTCATCGCGTGCGGTTTCGGCGACGACATCGCCGACGCACGCGCTCGCGAGATCCTCGCCGATGCCTACCCTGGCCGCCGGGTCGTGACCGTCGAGGCGCGCCCCATCTTCGCGCGCGGCGGCGGCGTCCACTGCATCACTGCGCAGCAGCCGAGTGTTGAGGGAGCACCCCCGAGGGCGCACCCATAGGCTGATCGATGTGGAGTGGGAGTTCGTGGCCGAGGTTTTCCAGTGGCGCGGCCCGGCACCGTACTTCTTCGTCGAGACACCGCCGGACATCGACGATTTCCTGCACGCACGGTCAGGCGAGCTGACCTACGGGTGGGGAGTCATTCCCGCCCGGGTGCGCATCGGCGACACCGAGGTGACGACGTCACTGATCCCGCGGGACGACGTCTACCTGGTTCCGCTGAAAGTCGCGCTGCGCCGCGCCGAGGACGTCGACGACGGCGACACGGTGCGCATCCGATTGACCGTGGCCGCGGGACGCTGACACAGGCTCAGCCGGTGGCGTCGAGGATCTTGATCGCGAAGACGAGGGAGTCACCGGGCAGGATGCCGGCGGCGGGCTGACCGTTCGGATAACCGTCCGCCGACGTCATCGCGACCGCGACGGTGGAGCCCACGTGCTGACCGGCGATGGCCTTCTGGAAGCCGGGCACCACGCTACCCAGCGGGAAGTCCACCGGGGTGCCGCGCTGGTAGCTGCTGTCGAACACGGAGCCGTCGCGCCCGTTGACGCCCTGGTAGCAGACGGACACGGTCGCAGCGTCGCCGACGACGGCGCCCGATCCGGCGTGCAGCGTGTGCACCTGCGTGTCGGTGACCGTAAACGGCGCGGTCACGGTGATCAGGGGTGCCGCGGTGTCCGTGGAGCCGGTCACGGCGACGCTGCCGGTCGCCCCGGGAAGGGTCCATTCGGGAGCTGTTGCGGCACTCGGAGCGGCAGTCGGACAGGCTGCTGCCTGCGCCTCGGAGGACCCGCAGGCTGTCAGAGCCAGAGCGGAACCGGCACAGACGGCGAGAGCGAGGGCAGACGGCACGCGACGTAGCAGCACCCGCGCCACGCTACCTGCCCACAGGTTTGAGTTCGTGGTGGGTCTGGGCACTGGAGACATCATGAGCGACGACAACAAGGTGACCGTGGAACGCACCATCGATGCATCCGCCGACGCGGTCTTCGATGTCCTGTCCAACCCGCACCGCCACCCTGCCCTCGACGGGTCGGGATTCGTGCGCGGTATCGACCACGCCGACCGCATCCAGAAGGTCGGCGAAGTGTTCACCATGAACATGAGCGGCGATCACATGAGCGGGGAGTACAAGACCGACAATCACGTGACCGGATACGTCAAGGACAAGCTGCTGGCCTGGCAGACGGCGCCCGCGGGAACCGAACCGCCCGGCTGGGAGTGGTTGTGGGAGCTGGAAGCTCAGGGTCCTAACGCCACGCTGGTTCGGCACACCTACGACTGGTCCAAGGTCACCGACAAGGATCTGCTGAAGAAGGTGAAGTTCCCGTTGGTCACCGAGGATCAGCTGAGCGACACGCTGTCTCGCTTGGCGGCCGAAACCTCATCCTGAGAGACCCCACGGCACGCGTCAGAATGGGCTGATGCGTGCTGTGGTGATGGACCGCATCGGCGGCCCCCTCGAGGTCCGGACAGTCCCGGACCCGACACCTGCGCGCGACGGCGTCGTCGTTGCGGTGCGGGCCACCGGTCTGTGCCGCAGCGACTGGCACGCATGGGCCGGCCATGAAATTCTGAGGCTTCCTCACGTCCCGGGCCACGAACTCGCCGGAGTCGTCGAGGCGGTCGGCCTAGACGTGCATGAGTGGGCGGTCGGCGATCGCGTGACAGTACCGTTCGTGTGCGGCTGCGGGACGTGCTCATGGTGCCGCACCGGTAACGCCCAGGTCTGTCCGCGGCAGGAGCAGCCCGGGTTCACCTACTGGGGCTCGTTCGCCGAATACGTTGCTTTGCCTGCTGCCGACACCAATCTGGTGCGCCTTCCCGAGTCGGTGTCGTTCGCCGCGGCGGCCGGGTTGGGATGCCGATTCGCCACGGCCTTCCGCGCACTCACGGGTGTGGGCCGCGTCGAGCCTGGGCAGTGGCTCACGGTGGTCGGCGCCGGCGGGGTCGGCCTGAGCGCGGTGATGATCGGCAAAGCGCTGGGCGCCAACGTGATTGCCGTGGACCGCAATCCGTGCGCACTGGCCGCCGCCTTGGCGCTCGGCGCCGACCACACTCTGGTCGCCGGCGACGGCCGGACCGCGGCGGACACGGCGGCAGATGTTCACGAAATCACCGGCGGCGGTGGCGATGTCGGCGTGGATGCGGTCGGTCACGAAGCGACCAGCGAGCTGTCCATCCTGAGCCTGCGCCGCCACGGTCGGCACGTCCAGGTGGGCCTGTTGCCGCCGGTCGACGGGCATCCGCGCCTACCCATGGATCGGGTGATCGCCTGGGAGATCTCCGTCCTGGGCAGCCACGGGATGGCCGCAGCGGATTACCCCCCGATGATGGCGATGATCGAACGGGGAGATCTCCGGCCGCAAGACCTGATCGAGCGCACCATCGGCCTCGGAGAGGCGGCAGCGGCTCTCCCCACCGTCGACACCGCGTCGCCGGTGGGTGTCACCATCATCGACCCGAGCATCTGACATCACGCCTTGCCGAGAGTGACCTGCGCGGTCTGCGTCGCGCCGGTGTCGTCCCGATAGGTGACCGAGACCTGATCGCCAGGCGCTTTGGACCGCACCGCAGCGGCGAGCGCTTCGGGCCCGTCGATGACCTGGCCGTCGATCTTCGTGATCACCGCCCCACTGGACAGGCCGGCCTGCGCGGCCGGGCTTCCGGCCGCCACCTGCGCGATCGCCGCGCCGTCAGCGTCTCCGGAGTCACTGGAATCACCGCCCTGGGTGCCCAATTGCACGCCCAGCGAGCCGTGACTGGCGGTGCCGGAGGAGATCAGCTCATCGGCGATGCGCTTGGCCTGGTCGGACGGGATCGCGAAACCGAGCCCGATGGAGCCGCCGCTGGATCCGGAACCCATGCTGGCACCCGCTGAGTTGACACCGATCAGGTCGCCGTTCATGTCCACCAGCGGTCCACCCGAATTGCCCGGATTGATGGCGGCATCGGTCTGCAGCGCGTCGAGGACGACGGGCGAAGTGCCCTCACCGTCGCCGGCGGTCACAGGCCGATTCAGCGCGCTGACAATGCCTTTGGTCACCGTGCCCTGCAAGCCGAGCGGGGATCCGATCGCGACGACCTCTTGGCCGATCTTCACGTCCTTCGACGAGCCGATGGTGATCGGCGTGAGTCCGCTGACCCCCTGCGCGCGCACGACCGCCAGGTCACCGATGGGGTCGGTGCCCACGACGGTGAAGGGCACGCTGCGCCCGTCGGAGAACGTGACGGTTGCGGGGGAGTCGCCGCCGTCGAAGGCCGCGGGCTGCGCCCCCGCACCGCCCTGAACCGCCGGCGCGACCACGTGGTTGTTGGTGAGGATCAGTCCGTCCGGGCTGAGAACGATGCCGGACCCTTCGGCCATGCCCTGCCCTGCGGTGATCTGCAACTTGACGACGCTGGGCATCACCTTGGCGGCGACCTGCTCCACCGAACCGGGCGCAGCGCTGGCAGCCGGCTTCACCGGCTGGGCCTGCGCGGCTGTCGCTGGTGTGGCGGCCGGGTGCTGGTGATCAGTCACAGCTACCGCTGCCGCGGCTCCGACGCCACCACCGGCAATGGCCACGGCGGCGGCACCCGCGAGCACGAGCCCACGCGGGGTGCGCGAGCGGCTGCTTCGGCGTGGGGTGGTCGGGCCACCAGGCACGGGCTGGTGGTGCGGCCACGGTGCGGAGTTGCCCGGCAATGGGTTCGGCGGAGCGGGCCAGCTTCCGCGCGACCAGTCGTGATTGTGCGGAGGAGGTGGGGGCGGGGTCGCCATCGGTGGTGTTCCCTTCGAGTGGGCAGGGGACGTCGGCGGGTCCGACGTGGTTGATCTCAGGTTGCCCACCGCAACTGAGACTCGACTGAGAGCACACTCAGCAAAGACCGAGAAGATCGCTCAGCGGTAGAGGCCGGCCATTCCGTTGACGGGGCCGAGGCCGTGGCCGAGGGGATAGGCCTGCCGGATGCATTCGGTCACCCACGTCTTGCCGAATGCCACCGCGTCGGCAACGGGATAGCCGTGCGCCAGTGCGGCCGTGATCGCTGCGCCCAGGGTGTCACCGGCGCCGTGGTCATCCCGGGTGTCCACCCGGGCCGCTGCGAACTCGTGGAACTCCGAACCGTCGAACAGGAGATCCGAGCTGATGCGGGAGGTCCGCAGATGGCCACCCTTGACCAGGGCCCACTGCGGCCCGAGCGCATGCAGCGCGCGGGCGGCGTCGCGTTGGGTCGCGACGTCCACGACGTCGATGCCGACGAGGAGCCGTACTTCGTCGAGGTTGGGCGTCACCAGGGTGGCCAGCGGAATCAATTCATCGCGCATGGCATCGAGCGCACTGGGGTGCAGCAACGGCTCGCCGGCGTTGGACGCGCACACCGGATCGACCACGAAGGGGACCCTGCCGGTGAGCTTCTCCGCCGACCAGGTGGCCACGATCGCCCGGATGATGTCCGTCGAGGCCAGCATGCCGGTCTTGGCTGCTTCGATTCCGATGTCGGACGCCACCGCGCTGATCTGGGCGGCGACCACCCCCACAGGTACCTCATGAAAAGCTCTGACACCCAACGAGTTCTGTACGGTTACTGCGGTCACGGCAGCGGATCCGTGCACGCCCAGCATCGCGAAGGTCCGCATGTCGGCCTGCAGACCGGCGCTGCCTCCGGAGTCGGAGCCCGCAATCGTCATCACCCGGCGCGGCGTGTGCCCGGGGGCGGTCAGCGGGAGACGGTTTGTCATCACGGGTGATTGTAAATGGGTGTGCGACCCTCGACGTCGTTCTAGGACGATGCACGCCGGAGGTCGCCCGGCCTACCGAAGAGATAGCCCTGACCCCATCCGACGCCGAGCTCGGTCAGCATCGCCTGTTCGTCGCGTCGCTCGATGGCCTCGGCGATGGTGGTGGCCCCGGTCTCGGCGCAGAGCCGCACGATGGCGGTCACCAGGGCGCGTTTGGCCGGATCGCGGTCGATCCCCGAGGTCAGCGATCCGTCGATCTTGACGATGTCCGGCCGCAGCTGCAGCATCTGCTTGAAACTCGCATAGCCCGCTCCGGCATCATCGATTGCCAACCGAATGCCATTGTCGCGCAGGGGCTTCAGTGCATCAGCCAAGCCGTCCGGGAAGGGCTCGTGCTCGGTGATCTCCAGCACCACCGGCGTGCGCACCGTCAGCAGTGCCTCGTGTAACCGCTCGTCGGTGGCCGCCGAGGGGCTGGCGTTCACCGCGAGGAAGCAGTGAGCGGGCACATGGCCGGCGTCAACGAGAACCCGGGACAGGGCGGCCAGTTCGAGCGGCACTCCGCGTCCCAGGCGACGGGCGACTTCGAACCAGTAGGCGGGGGATCCTTCTATGTCGCTGGGAAATCGACACAACCCCTCGAAGCCCACCACGGCTTCCGACGCGAGGTCGACGATCGGCTGGTACGCGGCCGACAGTGGTGACGGCTCAGCCAGGAGATCGCTCACATGCTTGTGGAGCGCGTCTTCGCGGGCCATGTCGGGAAGCAGCACGGAGGCCAGGAATTGTGCGGCCAGATCACGACCCTCGTGGTGGGGATCGCCGAGGAAGTCGTCGAGCATCGACGACAGTTCGGTGTGGGATCCGATCAGCGCCGAGATGAAGCGCGCGGTTGCCTCCATCGCGGCCACGTCGCGGTCGCTGAATTTCCCCTTCTCGGCAGCCGTGAGACTCAGTGCCCCGATCCCCGTGCCGTGGTGCATCAGCGGAATCACGACGAGCGACCCGACACCCAGGCTCGCACCGATGCTTCGAACCTGGTCGGTGAGGTCTGGATCCGCCAGCGGGTCCATGCTGACTTGCGCTTGCCCCGTCGCGATGGCCCGGCCCTGCAACGTGCCTTCTCGCGTCAACGTGAGGCCCAGCAGTGACTCCACCAGTCCGTGGGCAGAAACGACCACGAAGGTGTCCTCGGGAGTCAGCAGACTGACCGCCGCGCCGTCGGCTTTCGGCGTGAGCAGGCACATCTGCTCGGCGATCCTCTGCATGAGCGCCGAAGGATCGATGGACGCGTTGATCGCCGCGACGAGGTTCTGCAACGTCGGGCCTAGAGAAGTCCCGGATTCTCGTGGTTGATGCGCACCCTTGGCTACCTCCCCTTGGCCAGCAGGTGGAGCCGGCTGGGGCCAAAATAGCAGCGAGCGGTGGCCCAAACGACGAGATGCACGAATGTCATGTTCGTGTCATTGGGTGTCCCGCCAGGCGAGCACATCCTTGAGTGCGCCGAGGTCGTACCCGTCGTCGGCGGTCAGCTCTGTCTGGAACAGCGTGACTCCGGCCTCGCGGAAGCTGTCGGCGCTGAGCCTGTTCTGCCACAGCGTCGAGCGTTCGATGTCGGCGCCGGTGCGACCGAATGACGCCGCCAGTTCGTCCACCCGCTCGCTGAGCCTGCGGAAGGTGTCGAGTTCGGCAAACGCATGCCAGATGTCGGCATGTCGTGCGACGGCCGGCAGGGAGCGCTTCGGGCCTGTGCCGCCGATGAGGATCGGCAACGTGCGTACCGGCGGAGGATTGAGCGCAGCAAGCCGGTTCTCGATGCGGACCAGGCTTTCGTCGAACAGATCGAACCGGGATCCGAAGGTACCGAAGTCGTATCCGTAAGTCGTGTAGTCCTTTTCGTACCATCCTGCGCCGAGCCCGAGGATCAGCCGGCCTCCGCTGATGTGATCGACGGTACGGGCCATGTCGGCGAGCAGATCCGGATTGCGGTAACCGACACCGGTGACGAGCAGCCCGATGTCGGCGTGTGAGGTGATCTCGCCCCATGACGCGAGCGCAGTCCACCCTTCGAAGTTGGCGACGTCGGGCTGAACCTCGGCCAGCACGGGTTTGCCGTCGATCAGAGCGTCCATCACCGGGCGGTGGAAGTGGTCGTAGCCGAAGATCACGTCGACACCGAGGTCGTCGGCCGCGACCACGGCGTCACGCCACGTGCGGTAGTCAGGGGCACCGCCGGGCTGGATCTGCACGGCGACGCGAACGGGACGGGTCATGGCTGCTCCTGGGTCGGGGAGGGGCGACTCTTGAGCCAATCGACCGGCCGCCGACTTTATTCCGCTCGGCCCGGCGATGCGGGGTTCGGCTTCGCGCAGAAGGGGCACCCTGGCAGCGGATCGCCGACGCGGCGACCCGTGTCGAGAGAGGACTCCGCGCTTATGACGATGCCCAGCGACGCTGCCGATTCCGTCGAGTCGGTCGGCTCGAACGACGGGCCGCGCGATCACGCGAGTGGTGAGGAGAGAGACACCGAGCACTCCGCGTACGTGGACGAAAACAACGTTCCCCACCCCGGTGAGGCCAACGAAGGGCGCTGACTCTCGCCACTTCCGGCTACGTCAGATACGTCCCGTGTCCCTCGATGACGAGGCCGTCGGCGAAGCAGAGAACTTCGTTGACGAGGTGACCTCGCTGGTTGCGGTAGTTGATGACGACGACGTCGATCCCTTCATAGACGGCCTCGACGGTGAAGTGCAGATCGGGGCGCTGACTCAGCGCGCGAATCCAGTAGTCGCGCAACGCCGCCTTGCCTTCGATCCGACCGCTGCTCGCCGGTACCACCTGCGCGGCGATCGGGGAGGTGAAGACGACCTCGTCGGCAAAATGGTCGAGCACGGCCTCGACGTCGTGGGCGTTCCACGCGTCGACCCATCGCTGGCTGAACGTTGCGACATCGATTGGCATGCGACACGCTAACGAGCCGAAACTCGGGCGTCTATCGGTTTTCTGCCGGCGAGCAGCCGACAGACACGCAGAGATGAGTGTGTTCGGGATCCGTCAGTGCGGCGCTGGGTTCTCCGCAGACCGGGCACGGCCGCAGCGCATCGGGAACAACCGTCCGGGGGACGAACCCATCCCTGGCGAGCAGCTGGAGGTGCAGTCGTCCCCGGCCCTCCGGCGGGTTCGGATGTCTGACGAACTCGAGGGCGGGGTCAGCTGTGCCGCCGTAACGCACGGACGTGTACTCAGGATGTTTGCGGATCAGCGGAGCGCCGACGAGTGCGGACCAGAATCGTCCGACGGTCAGCGGGTCCTCTGCGTGCGTGACCACCGCTGCGAGAGAACCAGATTGGCGGTACTCACGGCGCGGTTCCAGGATGCAGAACTCGTTTCCCTCGGGGTCGGCCATCACCCGCCACGGCACGTTCCCCTGACCGACATCGGCATCCAGCGCGCCGAGATCGAGGGCGCGCTCGATCAGGGCCGCCTGATGCTCCGGGGAGTCGGAGGCGAGGTCGATGTGCTGTCGATTCGCGCCGCTGTGCGACTGCACCGCCGGGACGAACCGCACGTCGGTGTTGCGACCGATGTCCATCGCGCAGCGCCCGGCGGTGGAGTCGACGGTCAGACGACGTTCGACCATTCGCGCCCAGAAATCACCGAGCCGCAGCGGGTCCCGCGATTCCACGACCACGGCAATGCGGTTGGCGCCCACGCCCCCGACGGTAATTCGCTCTCTCCTGAAATGGCAGCCCGAATGCCGACATACTGTTGTCGCGCCGCTCTCCGATGCTGTCGATATGACCGAGAACCGAGACACGATGACGACGAGCGGAGCAGCCGGCGACGCTGCGCTGGCGGTGTGGCTGACGATGTGGAACAGCGACGGCGAGATCGCCCGTCGAATCTGCACTGACGACTTCCGAATTCATTTTCTGAACTCCGAGGCGGACGGCTCGAATCCCGGCGATGACGTCGTGGGTGCTGACCAGTTCGCCGAGTACCTCGATGCCTATCGCCAACGGCACCCGGATGTGGTGTTCACCGAGGTGGCTCGGGCCACCGATGGTCTACACGGGCGACTGTTGTGGGATGTTCGCGCGGACGGGAATGCAGCCGGCGGGGTCGACGTCTTCGACGTCACCGAAGACGGTCTGATCCGAGAGGTCTGGTCGGTGGGCGGAACGCGGCCACATCGTCCCTGAGATCGGGAAGACTTGCGCCATGCGACGTGCGGAGAGGTTGTATGCACTGGTCGACCTCCTGCGGGGATCGCGCCGACCCATCTCTGCGGCACGTCTCGCCGACGAGTTCGAGGTGTCGAAGCGGACGATCGAGCGAGACATCCAGTCGCTGCAACTCGCCGGTGTCCCGATCTACGCCGATCGCGGTGTGGCAGGGGGATATTCGATCCTTCGAGAGCATTCCTTGCCGCCGTTGAACCTCACGGTCACCGAATCGCTGGCAGTGCTCGCCGGGCTCGCTCTACTGGAGACCTCACCCTATGCCGCGGCAGCACGACGGGCGCGGGCCAAGGTCCTCGCGATCAGCCGGGAGGATCAATTGGCGCCGGTCGACGAAGCGTTGGCCACCATGTTCGTCATCGATTCCGGACCTCCGACCGAGGCGGCCATCGCCCTCGTTCCCGAAGCGATCGCCGCCCGTAGGGTGGTACGGCTGGAGTACATCGCCGACGACGGTGAAACTCACACTCGCCGAGACGTCGAGGCGATGGGATTGCTGCGCGGGGGCGACTCCTGGCTGTTCGTCGGCTGGTGCCGGCTGCGGCACGGAATTCGTGGCTTTCACCTCGACCGCATTCGGCACCTGCAGATCACCGACGAGAACTTTCCCGAGCGGGACCCCGCTGTGCTCGAGGCCGACCTGTCGCGGTGGCGCACTCGGCGGCTCGGGTGAGGACGTCGCATCGTCGCTCTGACCACTAGAATCGGGCGCGTGACCGAGCAGACGCCGTGCTGGGAGATGGCTTCGGCGCCCTGCGCTCGGCTGCCCGGGGTGAGCTCGATGATGGGTTACCGGGCCGTCGACGTACCGGATGGCACGCACCTCGGCATGCCCTCGGCGAGCCTGACATTCATCGTCAGCGCCGACGACGGTGTCGAGGCCGCTGCCGATGCCGGCCAGCTGCCGCTGGCTCGCCCGCAGCGCGTGATACTCGGCGGACTGCACGTGCGCGCCAGCCATGTTCGACAGCGTCGCGGGCAGGCCGGCGTCCAGCTCGCGGTGCACCCGCTGGCGGCGCGCGCCCTGTTCGGTGTTCCGGCCGCCGAACTCAGCGTCGATGACTTCGACGGGTCGGCCGTCCTCGGCGCGGTGGCAACCGAGCTGAGTGATCGGGTGGCCGAGGCGACATCCTGGCAACGGGCCTTCGGTGTTGTCGCCGACTTCGTGCAGCGCCGCTCGGATGGCCGGGACGACGTGCGACCGGAACTGCACCATGCCTGGCGAATGTTGCGATGCAGCGGTGGACGGGTGTCGGTGGCCACGGTGGCCGCCGAGGTCGGTCTGACGCCCCGACACCTGGGCACGTTGTTCCGCCGCGAGGTCGGGCTCGCCCCCAAGGCCGTCGCCCGGTTGATGCGCTTCGAAACGGCGACGGCACGGATCGCTCGACGGGTCGCCGAAGGCGGCTGCGTCGACCTCGCCGGCGTCGCAACCAGCACGGGGTTCTCCGATCAAGCGCATCTGAGCGCCGAGTTCGTCGCGTTCACCGGCCTGCCGCCGCGGAAGTGGATCGGCGCGGAGTTCCGAAACATCCAAGACGGCGGCCACCGGATGTCCGATCCTGACAACCATGACCCTGTCGAATCCGGCCGTCTGGCCGACACTGCAAGCCCATGACGCACCCGCGCTGATCGACTATCTCGTGGATACCTTCGGCTTTGTCGTGGGCGCCCGCTACGGCGACGGCGACCGCGTGGACCACGCACAGTTGAACTGGCCGGAGGGCACCGGCGGGCTGATGATGGGCAGCTACAAACCGGGCAACGACTGGTGCCGCGAACCCGGCAGCGCTGGCGCCTACATCGTCACCGCGGACGTGGACGCACTGTATGCGCGGGTGCAGGCCCACAACGCCGACGTCACGCGACCGCTCGGCTCCACGGATTACGGATCGCGAGAATTCGCCGTTCGGGATCCGGAGGGCAACCTGTGGAGTTTCGGCACCTATGCCGGTGAACCACGGCAGAGCTGAGACCGAACGCAGCCATCCCGTTTAGGTGCGTCCGTACCGGGAAGCCGGGCGGTCGAACCAATGAGCCCGACCGACGGGCTCGTTCGTCGACGAGGGGATGCGATGGCAGCCGACCGTGGAGCCAAGGAAACCATCAAGAGCGTCGTCAAGGACGCGAAGGACAAGGTGGTCGAAGCCGCCGAGCGGCTACAGCAGCACAGCCCGAAGTACATTCCCGGCGCGCCCGGCCCGGAACCGGCGCCGTTCGAGGAGCCGACCGACGTTCGCGAACCGCTACCGCCGAAACCGGACCAGGGTGGGCCCGAGTTACGCACTGCGACGGGCCTTTCCGTCGGCGGCGGCCAGACAGCACGCGGGCAGCAGGGCGAGTACCTCACGACCGCGCAGGGTGCCCGTCTCTACGACACCGATCACTCGCTCAAGGCAGGGCAACGCGGGCCGACGCTGCTACAGGATCACCACCTGCGAGAGAAGATCACCCATTTCGACCACGAGCGCATTCCCGAGCGTGCGGTGCACGCCCGCGGCGCGGCGGCGCACGGTTTGTTCCGCGGCAACGGCGCCGCCGAGAAGATCTGCCCGGCGGCCTTTTTGAGATCGGGTGCGGAAACCGATGTCTTCGTGCGCTTTTCGACGGTGTTGGGTTCCCGCGGTTCGGCCGACACCGTGCGGGACACTCGTGGCTTCGCCACCAAGTTCTACACCGACGAGGGCACTTTCGACCTGGTGGGCAACAACATCCCGGTCTTCTTCATCCAGGACGGCATCAAATTCCCCGACGTCGTCCATGCCGCCAAGCCGCACCCTGACCGCGAGATCCCGCAGGCGCAGAGCGCACACGACACCTTCTGGGACTTCGTGTCGTTGCACACCGAGGCCCAGGCGCACACCATGTGGAACATGTCCGACCGAGGCATTCCGCGGTCGTACCGGATGATGGAGGGTTTCGGTGTCCACACCTTCCGGTTGACCGGCCCCGATGGTTCGACGTCGCTGGTGAAGTTCCACTGGAAGCCACGGCTCGGCGTGCACTCCCTGGTGTGGGAAGAGGCACAGATCGCGGCCGGGATGGATCCCGATCTGCATCGCCGCGACCTGGCCGACGCGATCGAGAAGGGCGCCTACCCCGAGTGGGATCTCGGCGTGCAGGTGATGCCGGATTCCCCGGACCAGATGTTCGAGGGAATCGACCTGCTCGACCCCACGAAGATGGTGCCCGAGGAGCTCGCGCCGGTTCAGATCATCGGAACGATGGAGCTGAATCGCAACCCCACCAACTACTTCGCAGAAACCGAACAGGTGGCGTTCCATCCCGGACATCTGGTGCCCGGCATCGACGTCACCGACGATCCGCTGCTGCAGGCCCGGCTCTTCTCCTACCTGGACACCCAGCTGAGCCGCCTCGGTGGGCCGAATTTCGGCCAGATTCCGATCAATCGCCCACATGCACCGGTCAACGACATGCTTCGCGACGGCTTTCACCAGCACGGTGTACATCCGGGAGTGGCTCCCTACCAACCGAATTCACTCGACGGTGGGTGCCCGTTCTTCGCCGGCGCAGGTACCGGTGCGTTCATCGAGGCGCCCGCGGTCGTGGCCGAGTCGACGAAGGTCCGTGCGGCACCGGCCTCCTACGACGACCACTACAGCCAGGTCACACTGTTCTACCGGAGCCTCACTCCCGTCGAGCAGGCACACATCGCCGAGGCCTACACCTTCGAGCTCGGCAAATGCTACGAGCAGGCGATCAAGGAGCGACAGCTGGCGGTGCTGGCGAACATCGACGCCGATCTGTGCGCGACCGTCGCGGCGGAACTTGGCTTGGAGGCGCCGGCCGCCACCACGCCGCCCGCTGCGCCGTCGCAGCTCAGCCCGGCAGTGTCGCAGGTGGGGGAGCGCTGGCCGGTGGAGGGCCGCAACGTCGGCATCCTCGTTGGTCCGGACTCCGACATCAGCGATGTGTCGACCGTTGTCGAGGCGCTCGGGGCAGCGAAACTGGTGCCCCTGGTGATCGCCCCGCACGGCGGTGCGCTGACGAATGGTGATCAGAGCGTGCCGATCTCGCGGACGTATGCCACCGCGCGGTCTATCGAGTTCGACGCCGTGGTGATCGCGGGTTCGGCGGCAGCAGTGCAGGCCAAGATCCTTGTCGATGAGGCGTTCCGACACTTCAAGGGAATTGCCGTGCTGCCGCAGGGTGCCGACCTGCTCGTCCGCGCGGGTGCTACCGACGGCGCCGAGGGCGTGCTCAGCGGATCGGATGCGTCAGCGCTGGCGGCCTCCCTGATCGAGAGCATGGGCGAACACCGCGTGTGGGATCGCGCCATCATTCTCAGCTGAGGAGTCGGATCACCGACATTCCCTCAGACGTCACAAATTTCCGAGTCTCAAGGAGACCTCACCGGGTATCGCACCCTGTGTACAGCGGCTTACAGATGAAGGAGGCGGGACATGGCGTCAGGCGTGGCAACGGTGTGGTTACCGGTCAAGGACATGAAGCGCGCGTTGAGCTTCTATGGTGACACACTCGGTCTCGAGGTGAAGAAGGAAACGGACGAGTGGTCTGAGCTGGATGCCAACGGACTGATGATCGGTCTGAACGCCCGTGAGTCGTCCGGAGCGGACGGAAGTGGCGGCGCGCTGCTCACTTTCCAACCCGACGGCGGAATCGAGGATGAGGTCTCTCGGCTGAGGGGCGAAGGGGTTTCCTTTGCCGGTGATATCAGCGATCACCCGTGGGGTCGGATCGCGACGTTCAAAGACTCTGAGGGCAACGATCTACAGGTGTACGAACCGCCGTCTGAGTGATGTGCAGGAACACGGTTTTGGGTGATCGAAACGGTTGCTCGCCGCCCCGGTCACCGGGAGAGTGGACCCATGCCTGATGCAAAAGCCCACAACACGGACACCACCGCGGGACTGGCCCCTTTGGCCGACCACCTCGAGAAGGTCGCAGAGCGACTGGGCGTGAAATCGGTTCTGGTGATGCGCTCAGAGGCCGACTCGATGGTGGTCGCCGCCACGGCCGGGGAAGCCACCCAGCATTACACCGTCGGCGCGGCCGGGAAGAAGGCGCTGGATGACGCTTCGCGCGTTCCGTTGTATTGCGAGCGGGTCGTCGACGGCGACCGCGCCGTGTTCGTCCGTGACTCCCGCGACGATGCCACCTTCGCCGGTAACGAGGACGAAGTGGAGTTCGGACTGCACAACTATCTCGGTGTGCCCGTTCACGATGGTGCCGGACACGTCGTCGGAACCGTCTGTGTGCTCGACGACAACTCGCGTGACTACACCGACGAGGAACGCGCGCAGCTCTCGGAGTTGGCGTCAGAGGTGGAGCGGATCGTCGAGGAGGACGGCGGTGCACTGAGCTGAGGTCGCACGGCCGACGGCGACTACCGCACCGACGCGCGACCCCGTATGCGGCCGAGAATCACGAGGGTCACGAGCGTGACCGCGAGCAGCAGCGTGGTGCTCGCCGCGGCCTCGAAGACCTGACCGCGGTCAGTCAGCCCGAAGATGGTCACCGGCAACGTCTTCCAGGTCGCGGGATACACCATCACGGTGGCGCCGAGCTCACCCATCGACAGGGCCACCGCGAGTCCGGCCGCCGCACCGAGTGCCGGCAGAAGCAGGGGGAGCGTCACCTGCAGCAGAACGCGCGCTGGACCCGCACCGAGTGATTCAGCCGCCTGTCGGTACGCGGGGTCGAGGCGATCGAGCGCCGCCGATACGGCGCTGAAGGCGAACGCCAGCACCAGCACCGTGTGCGCGAGGATGACGATCCACTTCGTTCCACCGAGCAGCAGCGGCCGCTCGTTGAAAGCGATCAGTACACCGAGCCCGATGGCGACCGACGGCACGGCGATGGGCAGATGGAACACCGCATCGGTGATCCGTCGTAGCCATGACGGCACGTCCCGGGCGGCCAGCGCCGCCCACGTCCCGGCCGTCACGGCAAGGGCACCGGCGAGCACCGCCGTCTGCAGGCTCACCGACAGGCTCGCGAGGTCTTCGCCGGACAGTGCCGTGCCGTACCTCGCGAATCCGAGATCCGACGGCAGCGGGCCGGTCCATGATCCCGCCAGGCCGGCCACCACGACCGTCCCGAGCGGCAGCACGAACACCACGGCGACGACGAGCCCGAACAGCGCGAGTGTCAGGCGCCTACTGCGCGCGCTCCACAGCAGCATTGTCGTCCCCCCTCCGCGCGGTCAGCCGGGCGAACACGATGCGGTACAGCGCGTACAGCGCCAGCGACACCATCACCTGCACTGAGGCGATCACCGCAGCTCCCGGAAGGTCGAACGTCACGATGCCACGGGTGTAGACGAGCACGGGGAGTGTGATCACACCTTTGGCTCCGGTGAACAACACGATGCCGAATTCGTTGAGCGTCAACAACAGAACAAGGCTCCCGCCGGCGGCGAGCGCGGGCCAGGCCTCGGGCAGCACGATCGATCGCAGCACCGTCCATGGCGACGCCCCCAGGCTCGCTGCCACGTTCAGGTGAGCCCGGGGGATGAGCGAGAACGCCGCCAGCAGTGGGCGCACCACGAACGGCGTGAAGAAGGTGATCTCTGCGGCGATTACGCCCGCCGGCGTGTACAAGAAGTCGAGCAACGGCTCGGGTGACTCGCCCGCGATCGCTGACACCGCCGCATTGACGGCACCGGCCGTGCCGTAGAGGAATGTGAACGCCAGCGTGATCAAGAACGACGGCAGCGCCAGCACCGTATCGATGAGCCGGCCCACCACCGTCGAACCGGGAAACGGAACGAACGCGAGCACTACGGCCACGAACAGACCGAGCACCAGGCAGCCGGCCGTCGACGCCGTCGCGATGGCGATGGTCCGCCACAGAGCGTCGCGGAACAGCTGCGAACCGAGTACGTCACTCCACGATCCACTGAGGGACTCGGAGAACACCCGCACCAGCGGGTAGCAGGCGATCATCAGCACCAGCGTCAGCGGGGGCAGTAGCCACAGCCATGCGCGCGACTGTGGCGCCGGCCGGGTCGTAGTGTCCGTTACCTCGAGAATTGTTGTCACGCCGAGTGTCCCGATGAGACCAGCACACCGGCGGGCTCTGGCAGCCGCAGTCCGACGACACTGCCATGTTCGAACGGCGTGTGGCCCGGCACGTCCACCTGCACCGCGACGTCGGGGAGAGAGTCGAGCGCCAGGACCAAGCGGGTGACGGCACCGCGCCACACCGCGGCCGACACCGTGGCGGTCAGCGCGTTGCGTTCGCGGGTGGACACGACGTGGAGGGCGTGCGGCCGCACGCACAGCAGGGCGGGCGAGCCGGGCGCCCATTCGGGCTGGCCGATCTCGGGATACGGCGCTTCAGCGTTGACGGTGCGCGAACCCACGCTCACCAGGGCTGAGGTACCACTGACGCGTCCGACGGTGCACGGCAACAGGTTCGCCCCGCCGAGGAAGGCTGCGGTGAAGCTGCTGGGCGGACGCTTCCAGAGGTTCTCCGTGGTGTCGACGTCGACGAGACGAGCGTTGTTCATCACCACGATGCGATCCGCCAGCGCGAGCGCCTCGGACTGATCGTGGGTGACGTAGAGCATCGCCGTCTCGGGCAGCGCCTCCTTGAGCCGCTGCAGTTCGGTCAACATCGACTGGCGCAGCGCTGCGTCGAGCGCCGCCAACGGTTCGTCGAGCAGGAGCACGGCCGGTCGGATCGCCAGCGCGCGGGCGATCGCCACGCGCTGCTGCTGTCCCCCCGAGAGCTCGCGCGGTAGCCGCGATCCGAAGCCGCCCATGCCGACCATCTCCAACACCTCGGCCACTCGCGGCGCGATCTCCCGACGAGTCGTCCGCTGCGCCCGCAGCCCGAAGGCGACGTTGTCGGCGACGGTCATGTGGGGGAACAGCGCGTAGGACTGCAGCACTACGCCGATCCCGCGCCGCGCCGGCGGCAGGTCGGTGACGTCACGGCCGGCCAGCCGTACCGAACCCAAGGTGGGGCGCACGAAGCCGGCGAGCGCCCCCAGCGCGGTCGACTTACCCGATCCGCTCGGGCCGAGCAGCGCGATCGTCTCCCCGCCCGCGACGCGCAACGAGAAGTCGACCAAGGCGGTGGTGGCCTTGCGGCCGCGGCCGTACGTCACACCGACGCGGTCGAACACGATCGCCGGCGTCGTCGCATCTGCCCGCGGCGTCTGCGTGCGGCGTCCGAGCGGACCCAGACGGGTCTGGGCCATGTCAGCTGCCCGTCGCCTTCTGGTACGCGGCGACGTCGGCGTCGAGGTCGGCGAGCACGGTGTTCCAGTCGGGCACCCATACGTCGACGCCCTGGAGGACGCCTGCGGGGGTGTCCGGCCCGGCTCCGCCGGAGGTCTTGAGCGCGTCGAGCACCGGCATGCCCAGGGCATCTGTCGGCACCGTCTTCTGGATGTCGTCCGAGATCAGGAAGCTCAGCAGCTTCTTGGCGTCGTCAGCATGTGGGGCGCCCGCGGTGACCCCGGCGACATAGGGCAGCGACACCGTCGTCCGCCGTCCTTCCGAGTCGGCGGGAATGAAGATCTCGAAGCGCGACTTGTCGTCCTTGATGGAGGCGAGGTTCATCTGCACGTCGCCGTTGGCCACCAACAGCTCACCGTTGCTCACCTTCGGCTGCAACTTGCCCGTCGACGAGGACGGGCCAACGTTGTTGGCCTGCAGCGCTTTCAGGTAGTCAAGAGCGGCTTGCTTGCCGCGCAGGTGCTGAAGCAGCACGAGCACAGCGGTGCCGTCGCCGGCCTGCCCCGGCGTGGAGTACTGCAGCTTGCCCTTGAATTCAGGACGTAGCAGATCATCCCAGGCGACCGGCTTGGGATCAGCGTCCGGGTTGGCGATGAAGCTCAGCGCATTGTCGACGATCGGTACGTACTGGGCTTGCGGCCCGACTTGGTCCGCGGCGATACCCGCGGTGTCGACGCCGCTGGGCTGCAACAGCTTCGACGCGGCGGCCCGCTGGATGAACGGCGGCAGTGTGACGAGGAGGTCGGCCTGCGGGTTCGACTGCTCCTTCTCCACTCGAGACACCACTTCGCCGGAGCCGGCCTCGACCACGTTGACATTGATGCCGGTCTGGTCGGTGAATGCCCTGAAAGTGCTGTCGTACCAGCTCCCCAGCCCATCGGCGCTGTAGACCGTCACCGTCGTCCCGCCGCCCGATCCGGAGGACCCCGTTCCGCCACATGCCGCGGTGAGCAGCGTGAGGGTGGCGGCGAGCAGCGCCGTCGCAGTGGTGCGCAGTGTCATGGATCAGCCTTTCAGGAGGAGGTCGGCGAAGTCGGACACGGTGGCGACGACGTGGGTGGCGCCCGCGGCGACGAGGCGGCGCTCGTCGTGAGCACCGGTGAGCGTGCCGGAAGCGATGGAACATCCGGCACGCAAGGCGCTTTCGACGTCGTTCGCGGTGTCGCCCAGCGCTGCGACAGCCTGCACACTGTCGGCGCCGGTGCGGATCAACGCGGTGAGGATGAGGTCGGGGAAGGGCCGGCCGCGGACGCCGTCGCCGGGGGCGAGCACGAGGTCGGCGATATCCTGCCACCCCAGTGCTTCGAGCAGTGCGGCTTGGGTGTCGGGGGAGAAGCCGGTGGTCAGCGCGACCCGAATGCCGTCGTCACGAAGCCGCCCGAGAGCGTCCGCGGCACCGGGGATCGGCTCGGCGCGCCCGGCGGCGATGAGTGACGCGTAGGCCTGCTCGAACGCCACGTTGGCACGTTGGGCCGTGGCCTCGTCGTCGAACAGGGCGCGGAACACCGTGATCTTGGATTGGCCCATCGTGTCCAGCACGTACTGCCGCGCATGCTCCCGGCGCGGTCCGTCGGCAGGCAGGCCGCCGGCCTCGGCAGCCGCCTCGAAGGCTTCGATCACCAGGCCGTCGTCGGCTACAGTCGTACCCGCCATGTCGATGACGGCTAGTTGAATAGTGTTGTTGTTCATCATAATCCGATCTCGTCTGCGGTCTGTTCGCCGATCACGGGACCGAGGGTCATCCCTCGGCCGCCGGGTCCCGTCACGACCCAGACGTCGCTGTCGCAGCGGCTTCGCTGGACGAGCTGGTCGGGGTCGAGGCACTGGCTGTAGACGCCGGCCCACCGCCGGCGCACGGGCGGCAGTCGCCGACCGAGGAGTTCTTCGACGACGTCGACGAGATAGGCATAAGGCGCCTCGTCCACGTCGAACGAGAACGGCTCCGCGTATTCGTGGGTGTCGCCGATGGTGAGACCACCGTGCGTGCGCTGGACGCAGAGCAGCTGCATGTGGTGCTCTGCGGCAACCGGGTGCTGACTCTCGCTGCGCCGTAGGGACTCCAGCGCATGGCCAGCGAATCCGGGGTAGTAGCGGAAGCTGTCACCATCGGCGATCGCGGTGGTCAAAGGCTCGTCGAGGGGATCGGTCTGCATCATCTGCAGCCGCACTCGACGCACCGGCAAGTCCCCGACCAGCTCGCGGACGAGGCCCCCGTGGGCGGCCCCGGCACACACGATGACGAGGTCGGCGTCGTGCACACCACCCCGGTCGTCGACCGTGCGGGTACCGATGATGGCGCGGGCCTCGGTGGCCGGGTGAAAGGTGTAGCGGCCACTGGCCTGTAGACGCTCACGCAGCGCGGGCAGGGCCTGACGGGATTCCACTGCGGCGTCGCGCTCGCAGTGCAGGGCCGCGAGGAACTTCCCGCGCAGCGCCGGGTTGATCGCGCGGGCCGCATCGGCATCGAGCAGCCGAAAACCCCGCTGCCGCGCATCGACACGGGCGCTGACCTCCTCGGCGACGGCCACTTCAGCGTCGGTTCGCAACAGGGTCAGCGATCCGCACGGGCGGAACCCGACCTCGGGCACTCGCGCCCCGATCTCTTCCCACAGCTGGCGGGATCTCAGACTGGCCTCGAGTTCGCCGGTCGATCGGCCAGAGACCCACACCAGACCGAAATTGCGCACCGTTGCGCCGCGCGCCTCGGCCTCCCGTTCGAGGTGAACGACCTCGTGACCGCGGCGGACCGCGTGCCAGGCGTGGGATGTCCCGAGGACTCCTCCGCCGATGATCGTGACCCGCATGGACATCGAGACAACCTTTCGTTGGCGTCGCCATCACAGCCCGCCGACAAAGGCGGCGGGTACAGAAGATGAACAATTGGTATAGACCAATCTAGGGTATGGTCTGGGTGTGACGAGCGGACCCGACGTGGTGAGTGCGGAAGTCGCCGACCTCCTGAGGTCGATGCGCGGGGTGTGGGACGAGGTCGACGTCGACGAATGGGACCACGCCTTGCAGTGCGCAGCTCGTGCACTGGACGACGACGCGGACGACGAGCTGGTTCTCGCCGCCGCGCTGCACGACATCGGCCACAGCCCACTGCTGGGCGGGCCGTGGGTGGCAGATCACTCGAAGTTGGCCGGCGATTGGCTGCGGCCACGTTTCGGAGAGCGGGTGGCCTGGCTCGCCGGTGCTCACGTAGCCGCCAAGCGTCACCTCGCGGCGGTCGATGCCGACTACGGCGCCGCTCTGAGTCCGGTGTCCAAGATGTCGCTGTGTGAGCAGGGGGGCTCCGCTGTCGACCCCGCGTTCGCCGCGCACCCGTGGTGCGCGGATGCGTTGCAACTCAGGAGATTCGACGACGCCGCGAAAGTTCCCGGTGCCCGCACCGCGTCGCTCGACACTGTCCTGGCTATCGCACGGCGGCTGGCACGATGAGCCTGCCGAAGCCGTATATCGTACGTACGGGCCTTGACGAGATCCTTGCCGGCCTGAGCGAAGGCGACGCGTTCCCGCCAGAACGCGAATTGGCGTTGCGGTTCGGCGTCGCCCGCGACACGGTCCGCCAAGCCGTGCACGAACTCCTCGTCGAGGGCCGCATCGAACGACGCGGCCGAGGCACGGTGGTCTCGAGACCCAAACTCGTCCAGCCGTTGTCGTTGAAGTCCTACACCGAAGGCGCGCAGCGGATGGGCCGCGTCCCCGGGCGTCTGCTGGTGAGCTGCGAGAGGGTCACCGTCGACGCCGGGATCACTGCCGCGCTCGACGTCGCACCGACCGCGCGGGTCATGCATCTGGAAAGGGTACTGCTCGCCGATGGTGCGCGGATCGGCCTGGAGAGCAGCTACTTACCCTTGCACCGATTCGCCTCCCTCCTACAGACTTTCGATCCGACCACCTCTCTGTACGCGGCGATCCGCGAGCGCGGAGTGGTGTTCGGCGAGGCGACCGAGCGCATCGAGACGGTGCTGCCGACGCCGCGTGAGGCAGGGCTGCTGGAGTCCACCACGGCGATGCCGATGTTGCTCCTCAACCGCCGCTCGGTGGACACCGACGGCTGTCCGATCGAGGTCGTGCGGGCGCTGTATCGCGGCGACCGGGTTGCCTTCGAGGCGACGCTCACTGATCGGTGAGCGGTGCGAGGCCTCCATGAAGTTATTTGCCGAACACGCTAAAAAACTTGCGGAGGTAGGACTTTACATCCGCTGACGTCTCTTCGTCGGTTGCCGGAACATCCATCTTCTGTGCCCTAGGCTCGGGAGCGCACGGGGCACCACGCATCCCCGGTGCGCCGTACCAGGTCAGCAGGCATGGAGGGAGAGGTCGGTGCTCAGGCTGATCGAGACATTGGCCGCGTCGCTCGACCCTGTCTCACTCGTGCGCCGCGCCGCGGAGCAGATGTGTCTGTACACCCCGGCCGCGTCCGGGGCCGGGATCGCGCTCTGCGATCCCGCTGACGCCGACCAACTGCGATTTGTCGCCGCCCATGGATCCGTGTCCAGCCTTCTGGGCCATGTCATTCCCCGCTCGGGAACGTTTCTGGACAGGTCGATGCTGTCAAGGGCTACCGAGCTGACTCACGATATCGCGACCGACTGCCGAGTGTCGCTGAACACGAGAGCCATTGCCGCAGCACTCGATATCCGCTCATGGATCGTGACGCCGCTGCTACACAACGATGTTGCGATAGGGGCGATGTCTGTCGTTGCGCGCGAACCCGATGCTTTCGACAGCGCGGCCATCGAGGCGATCACATCACTGAGCAACTTCGTCGGTGCCCTCATCAACAGCCAGTCGGAGTTGGCCGCCCTCTTCGGCGATCTGTACGCACAGCAAGACAGCGGGCGGTCATCGAGTTCATTCGTCGCGAGCACGGAGGGCTTCGTGGCCAAGCTGCTCTATCCGGACAGGATCGAGGAGGACGCGACCGCTCACCGAATCGACGACCTGTTCGCCCCGGGCGCGCTGATACCGGCCTTCCAGCCCATCGTCGACCTGCGCACCCGAAAGGTCGTGGGCTACGAGGCCTTGAGTCGATTCCCGGAGGCGTCCGAACGCAATGTCCAGGAATGGTTCGACTTCGCACGCCACGCCGGACGGGGAATCGAACTCGAGCTCCATGCTCTTCGAACGATTCTCGCAGCAGACGACGCCATCCCGGAGAACCTGCCTCTGGCGGTGAATCTCAGTCCGTTCGCGGCTGCTGACGCCGAGGTCCACGACATCCTGCTATCCGCCGGGCGCCCCTTGGTCATCGAACTCACCGAACACGAACGGTTCCCCGACGATGCTCTCGAGACACTGGCGCCGTTGCGCAAGGCGGGAATCGATCTCGCCATCGACGATGTCGGCGCCGGCTACTCGACCATGCTCCAGATTCTGCGGTTGCGTCCCGACATCGTCAAGATCGATGCCGAGTTCACCGCCGACGTGCACAACGACAGAGCGCGCCGCGTGCTGACCGCAGCAATTGTCCAACTCGCCCGCGAAATCAGCGCCGTCACAGTAGCTGAGGCCATAGAGACGAACAATCAGCTGCTCGCACTGCAACAATTGGGCGTCTCGCTGGGCCAGGGATATTTCCTGGGTCGTCCACAGTCCTCGTCCGAGATCAAGCGACGGGTTCGGCCCGGGTCATAGCTCATTCGCCCAGAGCACGGGGGAGTGCCGCGCGAGAAGCTACGCCGTGTCTTTGTCATCGTCGCGGTGCGCGGCTTCGATGACTTCGGGCGGAACCGGCTTCTGCAGCCATGCCCGCATCCGCACCAATCCCGCCGCGACAGTACCGACAGCAATCACCCCGATGATGACCCAGACCACAGCGGACATGCCCTCATTCTCCACCTCCGAGGCACGAGCCGAGCGGAAACCCGCGGACCCGAGTCAGCAACGATCAAGGCGAACAGTCATCGCTCATCCACGCGCCATCACCGCGATAGCCTGGGCGCGTGCATTCCCTTCTGCTTCGGAGCGCGCCGCTGCTGGTGACGCCGGTGCTGCTGGGGGTGAGCACATTCCCCGGTGAGTTCCGGGTCGCGCCGTCCTTCTGGCTGCTGAGCTGTCTTTCGGCAGTGGTCTTCCTCTTCGGGGCGCGGTGGCCGCTGCCGGTGACGCTCATTCTCTCGGCGCTGGCGGTTCCCATGTTCGCCGCTCAGGCCTGGGGGCTGTCCGGGCTGGTGCCCTACCTCGGGGCGGTGGCGCTCGCTGAACTGACCGCTCGCACCGAGCGTGATGCAGTGGTGGCTGTCGGCGCCCTCGGATGGCTGACTGCCTTGGTGCTCGGTGTCGCGCTCGACGATCACGCACAACGCTGGAGCGCCGCCGACATCACGACGGTGATCGCGGCTTTCGGTTTGCCTCTACTCCTCGGGCTCTTCCTGCGCAGCCAACGTGAGATCCGGGCTACCGCGGAAGCGGAGATCCGAGCGCAGGAACGCGGCGCGATGGCCCGCGAATTGCACGATCTGGTCGCCCACCACATGGCGTCCATCGCGTTGCGAGCCGGCGTCGCCGAGCACGTCCTGGCTGACGCTGATTCGCGGGTCATCGAAGTGCTCGACGATGTGCATCGCACCGCGACCGACGCACTCACCGATATCCGCCGTTGGCAGACGGCGCTGCGGGACCCGGCATTGCACGAGGTGCCGATGGTGGAACCCGGTGCTCTCTGGGACGAGGTCGACGCATCGGTGCGGCGCACCCGCGCGGCGGGCTTCATGGTGCAGACCGAGATCGATCGCACGATCGCTGGACTGGACGCGATGGCGCGTCTCACGGTGCTGCGGGTGACGCAGGAAGCGCTGACCAATGTGATGAAACATGCCGACCCAGAAGGCCAGGTGATGGTCACGATCGGACTCGACAACGGTGGCGTGGAGATCGCCGTCGACAGTGTCGGGGGCGACGAACCGGGCAGCGGCCTCGGGCTCATCGGAATGTCGGAGCGAATGGCCATCGTCGGCGGCAGATTCGCTGCGGGCCGCGGTGAACGGGGTTGGGAGGTGCGGGCATGGCTACCCGTGTCCTGATTGCTGACGACCAGCGCCTGATCCGAGCCGGCCTGAAAATGCTCTGCGAGTCGACCGACGACATCGATGTGGTCGGCGAGGCGGCCGATGGCGCGGAGGCGGTTCGCTTGGCTGCGGAGCTACGACCGGACGTCATCCTGATGGACCTGCGGATGCCTGGCGTGGATGGCATCACGGCCATCGAGCTCGTGCTCTCCGCTCGGGCAGACACGAAGATATTGGTGCTCACCACCTTTGACGACGATGATCACCTGTACCCGGCGCTGTCGGCCGGAGCCGCGGGTTTCCTGGTGAAGGACACTGATCCCGACGAGCTGATCGGCGCCGTGCGCCGGGTGGCCGACGGCGACTTCGTCCTGTCACCGCATGTGTTGCAACGCGTGGTATCTCAGGCCGTGTCAGCGCGCAGTTTCGGACGTCGCGACCCGGTGGAACTGACGGCGCGAGAGGCGGATGTGCTCCCTCTGGTGGTGGAGGGCCTGTCGAATCAAGAGATCGCCGACCGCCTGCACGTGGGCGTCACCACGGTCAAGACCCATGTGGGAAATCTGATGGACAAGCTGGGCGCCGGAAACAGGGTGCAACTCGCGGTGTTCGGCTATCAGCGCATGGCGTGACCCGTCATCGCGCCCGTCGCCCGCGCTCCGCCGGGTTGCTGCCCGGGGTTCAGCACCAGGAATTGGCCCATCATGCCTTGGTCCTCATGCAGGGCGAGATGGCAGTGGTACATGTAGGGCCAGACGGGATCGGTGTAATCGGAGAATCGGACGGCGAGCCGAATCCGTTGCCCCGGCGGCGTGTACACGGTGTCCTTGAACCCGGCGAGGTGCGGCGGCGGTGGCGCACCGTCGATGTCGACGATCCGGAACTGGGTGTCGTGTACATGGAAGTTGTGTGGCCAGTTGTCGACATTGCGCACCGTCCAGATCTCGTCGGTGTCGACCACAGCGTGGAAGTCGATGCGATTCATGTCCATCCGTTGTCTGTTGATCATGAACCACTGCAGCTCGAAATCTCGCTTGACCGCCGCATCCACGTCCGGCAGTGGGGGCAGCGTGGCCAGTGCAGCCGGGGGAGTGCCGCCCGGTCGAAGATTCTGTTCAGCGTGCACCTCCAGGATGACGAAGGTGTCATCGACACCGAAGCGGTCGGCCTCCTCGGACTCCAGACCGGCCCGGTTCTCGATCGGAAATGACTGCAGGACAGCGGATTCACCGGGTTCACAGGTCAGGACGATCTCGGCGCGTTCGCCCGGGCTCAGTTGGATCCGGGTTGCCGGCACCGGTTCCGCGAGGAGACCGCCGTCGCCGGCGACGATGTGGAAGGTCCGCCCGTCGGCGAACCCCAGGTTGTAGAGTCGCCCGCCTGACCCGTTGAGCATGCGGAGCCGTGTGCGCTGCGTACCGACCGTGAGATGTGCTCCCACAATGCCATTGGTCACGATGGTGTCCCCGAGGAGCCCGACGTCGGTCGGGTCGGCTTCGTCGAGTGCGCCGCTCGCGGTGAAGCGGCGGTCCTGGATGACCAGCGGGATGTCATCGACTCCGTAGTCCTGGGGCAAACCCGTCGCGATCTCGTCGTCGATCAGGAACATTCCGGCCAGACCCCGGTACACGTGCTTCTCCGTGGCACCGTGCGGATGCGGGTGATACCACAGCGTCGCGGCTGGCTGATCGATCATCCACCGCGGCTGCCAATGCCCGCCTACGGGCACTGTTTGGTGTGGGCCACCATCACATCGGGCGGGCACGTGCATTCCGTGCCAGTGCACCGTAGTCGGTTCGTCCAATGCGTTCTCGACCCGCACCGCCACCCGTTCACTGCGCCGCGCGCGCAGAGTCGGCCCGAGCACGGGACCGTTGAAACCCCAGGTGGCGGTGCGTACGCCTGGCAGCATCTCGGTCTCGCCGGTCATGGCCTTCAGGGTGAAGGTGCGAACGCCATCTGAGCCGAGCATCCCTTCGGCCAGAGGCGGGATGGGAAGCGGACGGGTGGACCGCTGCGCAACAGCGGTACGCGAGCACCCCAGGCTGAGGAGCACAGGGGTCGCGGCGAGACCGAACAGCAGTTGACGACGGGAAAGGGACGACACCTCACGAGTCTGCTGGGCCGGCCCGCAGCACAATTCAGCCGTGAGGCCGCATGTTTCCGGCCCACAGGTCCTTGCGCGGAGGTTCGCAGCCTGCTAGGGGGGTCCACCACCGTGCACCAGTCGCCCTTGAGTGCGTCAGGACAGCGGCGCGAAAGCCTCCGCCAACGCCCGGTACGTGTCCAGCCGCGCCGGACCGCGCGGCATCGCGAAGTCCGGGACGATCACCTCGTCGACACCCTCGCTGCGCCAGGTGCCCACGGCCTCGGCGATCCGTTCCGGCGGCCCGTAGACCACCGGTTGCGGCGTCGACTCGGCTGCAGCCTTGGCCTTGGCCTCCGCTTCGGGCGAATCGGTGACCATCACGAGGGCCTGGGTGGATCGCCACACCGTGGCCGGATCACGGCCCTCCTTCTCGCACGCCGCGTCCAGCGCCGCCGATCGTTCGCTGAATCCGCTCGGTGACGACCACTGATTCCATTCGTGGGCGTGCCGCGCGATCAGCCGCAGCATTCGTGGACCCGTCCCGCCGACAAGCAACGGCAGCGGGGACTGTGTCGGCTTGGGCTCGCACAGGGCATCGGCCAGGTGGTAGTACTGCCCGTCGAACGTCGTCGTCTCGTGCGTCAGCAGCCCCGAGATGACCGCGAGCCCTTCTGCGAAACGGTCGACCCGCTCCTTGGGCTCGCCCAGCGGCAAGCCGTACTGTTCGTGCTCGGTGTCCTGCCAGCCCGCACCGAGCCCGAGCGTGAAGCGGCCCCCACTGATCCGGTCGATCGTCACCGCGAGGTTCGCCACCACTGCCGGGTGCCGGAACGTCATCGACAGCACCAGGTTGGCCAACCGAATGTTCGTCGTGGCAGTAGCCAGCGCGGCCATCACGGCGGTGGCTTCGAGCCAGTCGCTCGTCTTGCCAGGTTCGTCGCCGGGGGACATGAAGTGATCGGCTACATAGACCGAATGCCAGAACCCGTCGTCAGCGAACTGCGCAAGTTCGAGGACTTCGTTCCACGGTTGAGTTGTCGACGGCCACACGGAGAAGCGCACTCGATCAGTCTAGGGCCCCGCATGCGCGCCAGCGGGATCGTGCTGTGTCCCGATGCACCGCTGAACAGCGACATCGGGGCTCGGAACGGAATGCGAAGACAGCGTGTCCTCACAGGCCGAATTGTTGCCTCCAGCTTCGGCGCGCTGGATCCGTTCACGGGACCCGCGTGCCGTAGCAGAGTGGAGTGAGGACCACGGACCGGTAAGGCGCTACAGGGGCGGGAGAACACATGGAGGCTGGTCTGCGGATTGACAGTCACAGCGAGATGCCAGCCGAGAAGCCGACGTTGTCCGCCCCGCTGAGCGATCGGTCGGCGCTACGAGGCTCACCAAGGTTGTCACCAAGCCCGAATACGCGGTGTGGTTTCACGTGGCCTCGCTGCTGGTGTGGCTGATCCCCGGCACGGTGGCAACATTGCTGTGGTGGTCGGACTCTGTGGTACGGGTGTCATGGATGTCGTTGTATGCCATCGTGATCGGGCACCCGCCCCGTGATCATCGTGTTAACGCCCACCAGCGAAACCCGTTGTGAGGCAGCGCCGTCCCAATGGGCCACCGATACCCGTTGAGGTGACGCCGACGGTCAGGTTGCTGACGCGGGGAACAAAGGTGGGTTGACGCGGGCGAAGCCGTCCTGGCGATAGTAGGGAAAGTGAGGGTAAGGCTGGTCGCGCTGGCTGACTGCGTCGAGCCGGGCGATGTGCTCGTCGTCGAGTGCCCATCCGACGGCGCCCAGGTTCTCGCTCAGCTGGCGGGCATTGCGTGCGCCGATGATCACCGATGACACTGTGGGCCGGCGCAGCAACCAGTTCAGGGCGACCTGTGCGATGGTCTTGCCGGTTTCGCCTGCGATAACGCCCAATTCGTCGACGACGTCGAACAGAAGCGCGTCATCGACCGGCGGGCCGGCATCGGCGGTCTTGTGCAGTCGACTCACGGGAGGTAGCGGGGAGTCGCGTCGGATACGCCCGGTGAGCCGGCCCCACCCCAACGGGCTCCACACCAGTGCCCCCACACCCTGGTCCAGACCCAGTGGCATCAACTCCCACTCGTAATCACGGCCTATCAGCGAGTAGTAGACCTGGTGGGCAACGTAGCGCGGCTGGTGCGCAGCATCGGCCGCAGCCAGTGACTTCATCAGCTGCCAGCCCGCGAAGTTCGACACCCCGGTGTAGCGGATCTTGCCGTGGTCGACGAGGGTCTCCAAGGTGTCGAGAACCTCTTCCACAGGCGTGAACGCATCGAACGCATGGAGCTGGAACAGATCGATGCGATCAGTTTTCAGGCGTCGCAACGCCTGCTCGACGGCGCCGATCAGACGGCCCCTCGAGGTGCCCGCGTCGGCGGGCCCGTCACCCATCGGCAGTGCCGCCTTTGTCGAAATAATCACCTCATCGCGTCGACCTTCGAAAGCGCAGCCGAGAACTTCCTCGGAGCGGCCTGCCGAGTACACGTCGGCGGTGTCGAACAGCGTGATCCCCGATTCCAGACACAGGTCGACCATTGCGCGCGCCTCGTCCACGCCGGTATCACCCCAGGCGCCGAAGAAATCACCGTACGCACCGAAAGTCGCTGCACCAAAGGATAACTCGGATACGACCAGCCCTGAGCTGCCCACTTGGCGGTAATCCACGACATCTCCTTAATTGGACGATTATCCCCTTAAGATCATGACGCTATCGCGTTTGGCCTCTTAACGCGACCGAAGTCCCGTTAAGATCAGGAGGTGACCCCGATTCGACCTGGTGGCAGAACAGCGAACGTTCGCGCCGCAGTACTCAGCGCGACCGCCGACCTGCTGGTCGAGTCCGGCCTGGAGGGCGTGGACCTCGCCGAGGTGGCCCGGCGCGCAGGCGTCGGCAAGTCCACGGTGTATCGCCGCTGGGGGACAGTGTCGGCGCTCGTGACCGACTTGCTCGCCGACATGGCCGAGTCATCACTTCCTCGTCCCGACACCGGGAGCCTCGCCGAGGACTTCCACAGTATTGCCAACCTGATTCAGCGGACACTGGCCGATCGCCGGCAGGGTCCGCTGTTTGCGGCGATCATCGCGGCGGCAACGTGCAGTCCCGACACCGCCAGGGCTCTCGCCACGTTCTACAGCGTCCGCCTGGAGGAGTTCGCCGGAACCGTGAACGACGCCATCGCCCGCGGCGAGGCACCGCCAGGTACCGACCCCTCTGACGCCATTCGCTACCTGTCTGCACCTCTCTACTACCGGCTGCTCACCGGCAACGGAGCGCCCGACGACCGCGACGCGAACCGCGCGGCGCGGGCCGCACTCGCCGCGATCGCCGCCGGCGTGTTCACCGGATAACGCACGGCCACCGCCTGCCGCTGCGTCTTCGGCATGGGCAGCAGGGCCGAATAGTACGCCGAGCGCGGGAAACGGTCGATCGCGCTGATGTTGCCGGCTAGCGGCGTGGGATCACTCGGATGCGAAAAGTCATGCCGCAGAAGCAATTCAGGCTTCTCATCGCAAGTGGCGCCATTTGTCACCGCCGTGAATCAGCGGCCGTGATGCACGACGTGCTGGTCACCGATGTACTCGATGACGGCCGAGTCCCTGCGCGACGACAGCCATGCTCTCGACGACGAACGCAGGAAATCGATTGACGAATCAATATTGATTTTTAATTCATTTTCACCAACAATCGGCCTATGCAACCGATCACACCCTCGGCCGGCACCGACTTACCTCACTCGCCCGATTACGTCGTCATCGGCGCAGGCCACAACGGACTGACTGCGGCCTGCTACCTCGCGAAGGCGGGCCACAGCGTCGCCGTGCTAGAGGCGTCATCGGGGATCGGGGGCATGACGACGACCAACCCACTCTTCGCCGATGCGCCAGGGCACCTGTTCAATGAGGGTGCCATCCAAGCCACCGGAATCTTCGGCCTCTCCGGTGTCACTGAGGAGCTCGAGCTGGGCAGATACGGGCTGCGGATGGTTCCTGTCGACCCAGCCCACGTACAGCTAGCGCCCGACGGTAGCTCGCTGGCGATCTGGAAAGACGCGAGCAGGACTGCCGACGAACTGCGCAGGTTCTCGAAGAAGGATGCGCAAGCCTGGCTCGACTTGGCGAATGCTCTGGACCCGGCGATGGATCTCGTCGTGGCGTACATGAAGGCACATCCCCTCCGCCCCTGGACGAAAGAGATGGCATCGGCAGTAGCCCGAGCTGCCCGTCACCCAAAACGCCTGTGGTCCCTTCGCCATTTCGCCACGGCATCGCACACCGAGTTCCTCGACGAGACCTTCGAGTCGGAACTTCCCAAAGGCGCGCTGGCCGCGATGGCAGCGTTCTCTCAGATGCGACTTGATATGACCGCGTGGGCGATGATCTACCTCGGCATCGTCCAGAAGACGCCGAACCTCATGCCCATCGGCGGTACCGGCTCACTTCCGGCCGCCATGAGCCGCTGTCTGCTCGCTCATGGCGGCACGATCCACACCGGTGTTCGGGTCGACGAGATCGTCGTCAGCAATGACCGCGTCACAGCGCTGCGACTCGACAACGACAGGCTCGTGCGTCCGCGGGTCGGCGTCATCAGCACCTGCAACCCGGTGATCACGCTGAACGAGCTGCTGCCCGAGGGCACCTTGGACCGCAAGATGTCGATTCGGGCACACGACATTCCCATTCGCAAGACTCACGCGACGTCGTTGAAGATCAACGTCGCGCTGTCTGGTGAGGTTTCGATGGCGCGCCATGAGAAGTGGCGCGGAAACGACATCGATCTACGGCGCCATCTCGTTGCTTGGCACACGCTCAAGGAGCAAGACGCGGGATGGAACTCCGTCGTCCGCGGGGAGTGGCCGGACCCGGTGCCTGTGAGCTGCGCGATGATCCCGTCAGCCGTTGACCCCACACAGGCTCCCACGGGCCAAAGTACCTTCTACCTCTGGTCCGGAGTCATTCCGGTGACACCCAATGAACCGTGGGAAGACGTGCGCGACAAGGTCGGCGACTCCGTGCTGCGCAATTGTGCCGAGTACTACGACGGACTCGATGATCTGGAGATCGACCGAAAAGTGCTCGGCGGGCCCGATATCGAAGAGCGATTCAACGCTCCAGCGGGCAACGTCTATCACGTCGACCCCTTGATCACTCGGTTCGGACCGATGAAGCCGGCGCCCGGCCTGGGCGCCTACCGCACACCGATCGACGGCCTCTACCTCAGCGGGGCAGGCACGCATCCTGTCGGCGGGGTCTGTGCACTTCCCGGAAAGCTCGCCGCCCAGACGGCGCTGCGCGAACAGCGACTCGCGAAGTGACGGTACCCACGCGTCGTGGCGCGACTTTCGATGAGGAGATGTTGATCGCGGACGCAGAACTGTCGCGACGATTCCAGATATTCAGTGCGTGGTGCGGGGTCGCCTTCGTCATTCTGCTCTTCGGTGGGTGGGGGATCATGGGCGGCTTCATCCCACTCATCTCCGCTGCGGACTCGCCCGCGGAGATAGCGGCTGCGCTCGCACAGAATCCGGTGCTACACAAGGTCGGCCTCAGCTTGGGCATGGTAGGAATCACCCTGACGTTGCCTTTCTATCTCGTCATCAGCGTCCAGATGCGCCGGGCCGAGCCAGGGCAGCCGCTCATGTCTGCGCTGCAGATGATCTGCGGCATCATCATCACCGCCGTTCTGCTGATTCCGATGTTGATCTTCATCGTCACGGCCTTCCGACCAGAACGCTCGCCAGAGCTGTCGCAGATGCTCAACGACATGAGCTACATCATGCTCATCCTGCCGTGGCCACCGATCATCGGTCAGATCGCAGCGATCGTCATCACGACGCTACGACGGCGGCCAGCTGTACAGGTGTTTCCGCGGTGGGTTGGATTCTTCACTTTGTGGGTGGGTGTCTTGCTGCTGCCGGCGAATATGATCATCTTCTTTCGCGACGGACTGATGGCGTGGACGGGATTGATCGGATTCTGGATCCCGGCGGCGGCCTTCGGCATCTGGTATCCGGTCATGACCTGGGCGCTGCTACGTGCGATACGGCAACAGTATGGAAGCGGCGTCTCCGTCTAGGGCGGAATGCTTGTCGGCGAGATGCCGTTGAACGTCGAGACTCCAAGCGAGTCACAAGGTTCTGCACCTTCCTCCGCAACGGGGGGAGGTCTTCAGGTATGCGCTGCGAGCGCCGGCAGATCAAGATTCGCGATCGATCGCGCCTCATCGGCGTCGATTCCGAACGAACGCAGCATCATTTCTGCCCCGGCACTTTCGACAGCGGGACCAGGCTCCAGACGACCAGACAGGATCGCCCTGATGGCGGCAACCGCCGAGGCGGCCACCGATGACAGACACAACTCGATGTTCGTGATGTCAAAACGACCGCAGCTGATCCCTCGTCTCAGTGTGTCCATAGCCCACGGCTGCACGGCTTGTTCGAACTGACCCTCCGCGTGGTAACGGTCAACGAGAACACTCGCCAATTCGGGTTCCTTCCAGCCGAAGCGCAAGAAGCGGCGATATGCGGCCGCAGCGGCCACCGCGGGGTCCGACTCGTCCTGCGCTGCTTGGCCGATCATCGACGCCAAAGACTCCAGAGCTTGCGCGACGATGGCCTCGACAAGCGCATCCTTGTTCTCGAAGTAGGAATAGAAGGTTCCGAATCCCACGTCCGCGCGCGCTGTTACGTCGCTGATGCGCAGAGCATCAATCCCTGATCCGGCGATCGTCGACCGCGCTGCCGCCAACAGGCGCTGTCGCACTTCAGCCTTCCGTCGGGCCCTTCGGCCCGACGGGATCGCGTCAGCGCTCAACGTTCGCGAATCCGTCCATCACCCCAGTATCTCCGACGGACCGCGAAGTTGAACAGCGTCCACGATCCGGACCAGCCGGTCCAGCAGCCGCGACAACACGTCTCGGCGGGCGCAAACCATGTCGGCATCCAGACCCGCGGACTGAATATCTCGGGGTATGTCGACCTACTTCAGGATTGCCCGCGCTGCGCGCTCGGCGATCAGCATCACGGGGGCGTTGGTATTGCCCGACGTGATCGTCGGCATTGCCGAGGCATCGACGACCCGGAGGCCGGCGACGCGGTGGACGCGACAGTCGGTGTCGAGGACCGTGGCGGCCGACCGCGGTACACCGCGTGCATCGAACTCACCCATCGCGCACGTGCCGACCGGATGAAAGATGGTGGTTCCCAATTCACTTGCCGCGGCCTGCAGATCGTCGTCATTGATCCGTTGTGGGCCGGGAAGTACTTCTTGCGGCTGATAGCGGGCGAGGACCGGGGATGCCATGATCTCGCGGGTCATCCGCAATCCACGAACGGCGACATCGCGGTCGGCGTCGGTGGACAGATAGTTGCAGGAGATCCTCGGGTGGGTCAGCGGGTCCGCATCGGCCAGACGCACATGGCCGCGTGAGGTGGGCCGCAGGTTGCAGACCGAGGGGGTGATGGCGCCATACGGGTGCAGAGGTTCTCCGAACTTCGGCAACGACAAGGGCTGCACATGCCACTCCAGATCGGGAGTGGCCGTCGCGGGCTTGCTCTTGGCGAATGCGCCCAGCGTGGACGGCGGCATCGTCAAGGGTCCTGACCGCATGAGCAGGTACTGGAGTCCCATGCCCGCCCTGGTGATCCAGTTCCGGTACAGCGTGTTGACGGTGCGGGCGTTCTGGACGCGGTAGACGGAGCGAATCTGCAGATGGTCCTGCAGGTTCTCACCCACCCCGGGCAGATCGACCGCCACCGGCACGCCGTGTCGGGTGAGCAGCTCGGCCGGGCCCAGACCCGAAACCTGCATCAGGTGAGGCGAACTGATGGCCCCGGCACTGAGGATCACCTCGCGGCGGGCCCGGACGTCGACGATCTGGCCGTCTTTGAGCAGCCGCACCCCGGTGGCGCGGTGCCGCGCATCGGTCCACGCACCGCGCCGCTGATCGTCACGAACCTGGTCGTTCGTCAGCACCCGCAGCGCCTGGGTCTGGGTGTAAACCGTCAGATTGGATCGGTGGGCGACGGGGTGCAGGAACGCGTCCGCCATCGACCATCGCCGGCCGCGCCGTTGATTGACGTGGAAATACGCACTGCCGGAGTTGTCGCCACGGTTGAACTCCTCGATGGGCTCGATGCCCGTTTGGGCCGCGGCGGCCTGCCAGGCGTCCAGGATTTTCCAGCGCACACGTGGCCGCTCCACCCGAATCTCACCGCCGGCGCCATGCCACTCGTCAGCTCCGCCGAAGTAGTTCTCCAGCTCCTTGTAGATCTGCAGTGTTTCGCCGGGACCGCCTGGGCCACCCCACAGCCACCGATCGTCGCCGGTGGCTTTCGCCCAGAGCTCGTAATCGCTGGCCTGGCCACGCATGTGGATCATTGCGTTGATCGATGAGCAGCCGCCGATGACGCGGCCGCGCGCGTAGATGATGCTGCGGCCGGCCAGACCTGGATCGGGCTCGGTGGTGAAGCACCAGTCGGTGCGCGGGTTGGCGATCGTGTACAAGTATCCGACCGGGACCTTGATCCAGAACCAGTTGTCCTTGCCGCCGGCCTCGACAAGGAGCACCCGGTGGTCGGGGTTGGCGCTGAGTCGATTGGCGAGCAGACAACCCGCGCTGCCTGCTCCCACGATCACATAGTCGAATTCGGCCACAGGGCTTGTTTCGGGCACCGGTCCTCCATTGCGCTCCATTGCGCGTCCCAGTGTGCGCGATGGCTGCCCGAGACAGGGCTGCAGGCGGAGTCGTTCGGTTGCGTGTCCGCGGGGGGTCACACCGCCGGACCCTGGCGGGCCCGGCGGTTTGGCCCTCAGACGTCGACCGAGGGCGTGCGCGCCGCGACGATGACCATGTCGTAGTTGCTCGCCTGCCAGCCTGAGAGGAACACACCGATCGGGAGCTTCTTGCCTCGGCCGATCAGCTGTCCGTCGTCGTCGGTCATCGAACTGTCATTGACGTAGACGACGCCGTTGGCGAGATCGACCTCGGTGACCACCGCGGCGTGATCGAGGGTGAAGTAGCCGTCCTGGCCTTCTGGAGCACTGCCGGCGACGGCCGTCCAGACGATGTTCGTCGAGTAGATCACCACGGCTGACTTACCCTGTGCGAGAGCGGCTTCGAGGTCGCGGAGCTGCCGTTGGGCATCGAGTGTCGTCGGCAGCACGGTGTCGCCGTTCTCGTCGACCGTCGCGCCTGTGGAGTAGGTCGCCGTGACGTTGAAGTACTGCTCCATCAGGGTGGGCAGGTCCTGGGTAGCGGCTCCCTCGTCGATGTTCTCGTCGAGGAAGATCATGCTTCCCGGCCGGTACACGCTGCCGGTGGTTTTGGCCAGGTACACCATCTCGGCCTCGGTCGGCGGGGTCGTCTTGGTCGCAATGCCGATCGCGGACGCGCTGGCCTGGAGGGCGCAGTTGGAGAAGCTCTGGCTGACCCAGTACTTGCTGCCCTCGTCGACGTCGCCGAAGACACCGTCACCGAGGACCCTGATCGTGACCAGTTGTTCGACCGTGTCCGCCTGCGCAAATCCCTTCTCGACGGCCCGGTCGTGGCGCTGCTTCTGCAGCACGCCGGCGAGTCCTGGTCGAACCGCCTGGGCGCCGTTGTCGAGTGTGATCACGAAGCTGTCCTGCATGCCCGGCCGGACCAGCGCGGGATCGACGATGTAGGTGTACGTCCCGGGTTCGTCGCCGGCGATGAGCGTGCCGTAACGCGGCCCGCTCGTCACGGTGTAAGTGACGTCGTATCCGTTGTTGCTCTGCCCGTTCATGTCGATGACGATCTGCTTGTTGTCACCCGTCTGCGGTCCCGTCTCCGGTGACGCCGATGGTGCCCGGTTGAAGTAGACATAGGCCCACCGACGGGCGAGTTCGGCGAACGGTGACAGCGGCTTCGCCGACGGCACAACCACGTTCGCGGTGGCCGCACTGACACCTGTGGCGCCCTGGGCGCCCGCGCTGCCGTCCGAGCCACTGTCACCCTGAACCGTCGGGTCATCGCGCTTGGTCCCACCGACGCCGCCCGAACCGAGTTGACCACCCGCGCCGCCCGCACCGCCGGGCGTTCCGCCCGTTCCACCGGTTCCGCCGTCGCCACCGTCACCGCCGTCGCCGGGGGTGACGAACCCGGTTCCTCCGGCTCCGCCGTCGCCTGCCGCGCCACCGGTCCCACCATCGCCCGGATCGAGCGTCGCCGTTCCGAGTCCGCCGGTCCCGCCGGTGCCGCCGTCGCCGCCGCGCCCGCCGCGCCCCCCGGTGTCAGCCCCGTACGCACCGTTGCCGCCGAGCCCACCGGCGCCACCGTTGCCGCCGCTAGAGCCGGCTCCGCCGGCAGCGCCGGCGCCACCATTGCCGCCGGCTCCACCGGTGCCGCCGTTCTCACCGGCGGCCGTCGTCCAGCCGCCCCTGCCACCTTCCCCGCCGGCACCGCCCTGGCCGCCTGCGCCGCTGGCGCCGGCCTCACCGTTGGTGCGGATGACGAAGAACATTCCACCCGTCCCCGCCGCGCCGCCGAGGGAACCGCCTGCGCCGCCGGAACCGCCGTTTCCGCCCTTGCCGCCGTCAGAACCGGGGCCTGCGTTGGTGTCCGACCCCCGGCGGCCCTGGCCGCCCTGGCCACCGGTGCCGCCGGTACCGCCGGCCCCGCCGTTGCCGCCGAGCCCCATGAGCATGCTTCCGTTGCCGCCGTCACCGCCGGCGCCGCCCTGGCCACCGGCCTGGCCGTTTCCGCCGTCGAGTTGGGTCGCCGAGCCGTTGGTGCCGACGATGCCTGTCTGTCCGATACCGCCGTCACCGCCGTCGCCGCCACGTCCGAGGAACGACAACCTGCCCGCGTTGCCGCCGTTGCCGCCGTCGCCGCCGCCTTCGCCTCCGGCGCCGCCGTCTCCGCCGTTGCCGCTCATCCTGCCGCCACGGCCACCATTGCCGCCGTCGCCGCCGTGGTCGGATCCGAAACCTTCATCGGGGCTGTTGCCGCCGTTACCGCCGGCGCCGCCCATGGCGAACAGGGCGAGCAGGCCGGCATCGCCACCGTCCCCGCCCCGGCCTCCGTAGGTGGCCTTGCCGCCGGTGCCACCCGCGCCGGCGTAGCCGCTCACCGAGAATGTGCCGGTGTCGCCGCCTCGGCCACCGGCACCTGCGGTCTGGCCGTTGAGGACCGCGTTCCCGCCGACACCGCCGGCACCGCCGTCTCCGTGAACGAGGCCGCCGGTCCCTCCTGCGCCGCCCGCGCCGCCGGTCGAGGCGCCCGTCGACGTGCCGCCCGCACCGCCGTTTCCACCATCACCGTTCACGCCCGCGGATCCGCCGCGCCCACCGCGCGATCCGCCGACCGTCGTGGCGCCGTCTCCGCCCTCGCCGCCGTTGCCGCGGATCTTGCCGCCGGCGCCACCGTCGCCGCCATCGCCGCCGTTGACCCCTGCGACTCCGTTGCCGCCGGCGCCACCGTCGCCGTAAGCACCGGCGGATCCGCCCTTGCCGCCGTTGTATCCGGCGCCGCCGTCGCCGAAGAACCCGCCTCGACCACCGTCGCACGCAGAGACACCGGTGCAGGTCTCGGACGTCCACGAGTAGCCGTCGCCGACGATGAGACCGCCGTTGGGACGCTCGGCGGTGCCGTCGCCGAAGAGGACGACCTTGGGCTGACGCGGTGTCGGTGCGGTTGCCGTGGATCGCCAGAAAGGAGCGGGGTTGGCCGCGCTGTCTTCCGCGGTCGAGTTCAGTGTGTTGCGTCGTTCCGCGCGGCGCTCAGCTGCGCCCGAGATGCGTTCTGCACGTTCTTGTTTCGCGGCAGTACGTCGGTCGGCCGCAGTGGTCGACGCGCGGTCACGCGTCGTTGCCGAACTGCCCGACGTGGCAGAAGAAACGTGACTGTCCGACGATGCCGAGGTGCCCTCGTCGGCATGGGCAGCCGCCTGGGGCACGGCCAGGAACAACGCAGTGCCCATGCCCGCGGACGCGACTCCGGCAAGCAACCACCTCCGGACCGCGAAACTCTCCGACCGTCGGTGCGCACCTTTCGTCCGCCGCGGAAGGGAAGAAAGATCGCCGCGGTCGGCCGTACTCGGCGCAGCAGCAACGGACATGGAGACCCCCCGAAATCATCAGTGATGTGGACGCCGTTGTTCGTGACCGACACCGGTCGACGACAGCCGCGCGCCTCGAACCCGGTCGACTTTACGATGGGGAAAATTTCTTGTCAGCAAATTTGCAAAGATGGGGTACTGGAAATTCTCGTCGGCAACGTACCTAAGATGCCGGGCATTTGACGCCATCCACTGATCCGCTGCGTCCTGCGGCAAAGCGGTTTACCAGCCGGGTCCAGTCGCGCTTCACCAGTCCTTCGAGGAAGACCTCGGGCTGCCATGCGTCCCCATCGGGACTACTTCGGGTGTGCCCGCGGGGTGGTGATCACCACTACCGCCTCAGCGGCGCCGTCGACGGCGGCGAACCGGTGGCGTCGACCGCTCGACCAACTCAGAGTCGACCCCGCATCGACTACGGTCTCCTCGCCAACGGGTCCGGCCAGCACCCGCCCGTCCACCACCGTGAGATGTTCGCGGGTGCGCGCGCCGTGGGATGGCGAGACATGATCTGCGCCGACGGGGAACTCGAGTCGGAACACCTCGACGGTGACCCGGGGCAAGTGCCGCACAGACAGCAACACCGTGCGCATTCCGCCGTCTGCTGCCGAGCGGGCGCCGGGCGTCTCGCCGACGAGCGCGGTCAGAGGCACGTCCAGGGGTGCGCACAGCGCATAGAGGGTCTCGACCGTGGGATTCCGTTTTCCTGCTTCGATTTCCGATAGCGAGCCCTTGCCGACACCGGCGCGACGGGCGAGTTCAGACAAGCTGAGTCCGCGCTCAGACCGTAGCTCGCGCAGCCGGCGACCGACGTCTCCCGCATCCACCTCACCGATGCTACGTTCTGTTCACGGAACTCGTTCCGTAAACAGAACGAGGGGTTGCGAGAGTGGATCAGGACGTCTCGAAGGCGGTGCCGGTGGGCGCCGGCGTGGTGTGCGCGCTCGTCGGCTTCACCTCGTCGTTCGCGGTGGTGCTCGCAGGTTTGCGTGCGGTAGGGGCCGATCAGGAGCAGGCGGCGTCGGGCCTGATGGCGGTGAGCTTGGCGATGGGCGCGGCATCGGTCCTGCTGTCGTGGAGATTTCGCATGCCGATCACGTGTGCGTGGTCGACGCCGGGGGCTGCACTGCTGATCAGCACCGGCGCGGCGGCTGGGGGGTGGCCAGCTGCCGTCGGCGCTTTCGCCGTCACCGCCGTGCTGCTGCTCGCCACCGGACTGTGGCCGATGCTGGCCCGCGCCGTGGCCCGCATTCCCCATTCCGTTGCCCAGGCGATGCTGGCGGGGGTACTGCTGCCGCTGTGCATCGCTCCGGTCACCGCACTGGCCAGCGATCCCGTGGTGATTGCGCCGGTGCTGGTGGCATGGCTGATCGTATCGGCGACCCGGCCACGCTGGGCCGTACCGGCGGCGTTCGGCGTCGCGCTCCTGGTGCTGGCGGTGACGTTGGCGCGAGACCACGCGGTGCCCGCCGCATCGTCGTGGACCCCGCACCTGCAGGTGACCGCGCCGAGCCTCACGGTGTCGGCGTTCATCGGCATCGCGCTACCGTTGTACATCGTCACGATGGCCGCGCAGAACATCCCGGGCGTCGCCGTCATGGCGGGATTCGGTTACCACGTTCCTTGGCGCCCGGCGCTGACGGTCACAGCAGTCGCCTCCCTGTTGGCGACGCCATTCGGCGGTCACGCCGTCAACCTTGCCGCCATCAGCGCCGCGTTGGCCGCCGGGCCGGACGCCGATCCCAATCCCCGGCGTCGCTGGATAGCCGGCGTCACAACCGGAACGGTCTATTGCGCACTGGGTCTGGTCTCGACGGGATTGACGGCCGTCGTGCTCGCCGCGCCGGCCGGGCTCGTGCAGACGGTTGCGGGGGTGGCGCTATTGGGTGCATTCGCCAGCGCGTGCGCCGGCGCCATGTCCGACGAGTCGGCACGCCTGCCGGCTGCGGTCACGCTGGTGGTCGCCGCATCGGGAGCAACCGTAGCCGGGGTCGGCGCGGCATTCTGGGCGCTGCTGGTGGGGGTGATCGTGCACCGGTTGTTCCGCCGGACACTGCGCACCCGAGCCTGATTCTCGACATCGACTGCAGGTCAGGCGGCGATCGTGAACTATTGAGGCACAGACGTTTTAGTATCGTTGCCACCTGATGTTCCGGCAAGGCGCGGTGGTTCGCTCGCCGTGCGACACACCGGCTCCACTGGCATGATGTGCCGATGTATCACGTCCTGCCAGCCACTCCGGCGACCGTGCACTGGGGGTACTTCGACTCGGCTCTGCCTGCAGTGCTCGCGGTGAACTCGGGCGACCTGGTGGCCGTCGAAGCATTGACCCATCATGCCGGAGACGCGCCAGATCTCCTGATGGACGGCGAGATTCGAGCCGTCTTCGATCAGGTCTGCGATCGCGGACCGGGGCCGCACCTATTGACCGGTCCCGTCGCGGTCACCGGCGCCCGCCCCGGCGACGTGCTGCAGGTCGACATCTTGGAAGCCACTCCGCGCCTGCCCTACGGCTCCAATCTGGCGGCGCACTGGGGGTATCTCTACGACCTCACGGGCGCCGAACGCGTGACCGTCTACGAGCTCGACACCGCGGCGCTGAAAGGACGGGCGCTCTTTGGCTACGACTGGACCACGACGGCGCTGGCCGACCAACCGGGAACGGTCGTCGAACCGAGAAGCGTCACAAGAGAACCGGCGCTGCCTGGCGTCACGGTCGCACTGCGACCGCACTTCGGCACGATGGGGGTGGCACCGGCAACCCCCGGACGGGTGTCGTCAGTGCCGCCCGGCGACCACGGAGGAAACATCGACAATTGGCGAATCGGCGTCGGCGGCCGGATGTATTACCCCGTGAACGTCGCCGGCGCATTACTGTCGATCGGTGACCCACATGTTTCTCAAGGTGACGGCGAAATCAGCGGCACCGCATTGGAGGCGTCGTTGAACGGGCTGCTGCGCCTGACTGTGCGCCGCGACCTGCCGTTCACGGTGCCGGTGCTGGAGACGTCGACCGAACTGCTGGTCCATGGCTTCGGCGACAGCCTCGACGAAGCGATGCGTGCGGCGGCGGTGCGCGCGCTCGACCTTTTGCAGCAGCTGTACGGCCTCTCCCGCGCCGACGCGTACTCGTACATGTCGGTGGCGGTGGACTTCACTGTCACGCAGGTCGTCGATCAGCGCCAGGGCGTGCATGCGCGTATCGACAAGCGGTCCTTCACCGGCAAATGGGGGAGCGCGGCGTGAACGCCACGGGTGGTGGGATTCGCCCCTTCGCGTTCACCCCCGCTGACGGAGTTCCGCCGTCAGTGGCCCCTTTCGTGCACGCCACCGCTACCGGCGAGACACTGTACGTGACGGGCCAAATGCCGACGGACACAACGGGATCGGTGGTCAGTCAGGACATCGCCGCTCAGACCGACCAGGTGCTGAGGAATCTTCTGCGGGTGACACAGCTGTGCGGCGGGGGACTGGCCGATGTGGTCTCGGTGCGGGCATATCTCACCGACTGGTCCGAGTACCAGGCGTTCAACGCTGCGTATGCCGCCTGGTTTCCGGACCGGTTGCCCTCCCGGACCTGTGTCGGGGTGACCGGCCTGGCGGTCGATGCGCGCGTCGAAATCGACTGGGTGTGCTGGCGCAGCGGCGGCTGGGGTTCAACCTGAGGTTCGGGACGGCCTGGATCGGCGGCCCGCGGCGGCCGCTTGGTTCAGCACCCCATGATGAGAGAAGCGAGGAACACACCTGTTAGCACGACGTCGGCGGACTTCGCGTGGTGGCGTGACTGGCGCCCGGAATGGGCTCAGGCATATTGCGTGACGGCGTTGAGCGACACCACCGTCGAGCGGGTCCTCACCTCATTGAGCGCCACGAAGATCGACGTCGCGCACGGGTTCGACGCGTTCCACGCTCGCGCCGTTGAGGCCTACGATCCGGTCGAAACCCTCGTGGGACTCATCGGCGTGGGCGACGGCTGGGTCGTGATGGCCGAAGTCAACGGCTTCATCGGGGTGACCGAACGACTGATCGGACCGCTTTCCCCAGGGCGGACCATTGTCTCGCACTTCCGCAACGTCAACGCCGCCTACCGTTTTCATTGGTGGCTCGACGGAGCACTGCTCATCGATATCGACCTGTTGTTTCACCACGACAGATTCGGCGCCGACCCGGACAAGCTGCTCGCCGACATCGACGACGTGGGGGGTGTCGCTGAACAACCCCGACGGTGAACCCGCCGACGTCGACCATGACGCAGCCGGATTTGCCCTGATACAACGGATCACGGGCGTCGCATGCACAGCGGCGCTGTTCGAGCACGGCGAATTCACCACCGGTTGCGTCGCGACACCCAGCCCCGAGGACGAGCACCGCTACCGACACGCCCTGCACCAGACCTGGCGCAACCCGACCGCGTGGTAGGCGACGTCGGCTGCCGCGGGGCGGCAACGGCCAAGGCAACGCCGGCGGGGGAGCAGCGCGCACCGTGCGACTCCGAAAGATTCGCGGCGGCGACCACGTCAGGCTTGGCAAGAGCCCCTCTCGCTCCTGCTTGACGTGTTACGTTCCAGACTCTGTAGCGAACTGCGCTGCAGTTCCTGGGGGGGGTTGTGCATGCCAGCCGAGCGGCAGTTGCGGGCATATTCCTGGATGGCTGCGGGCGCCCTGGCATTGGGCATCGGCGCTGCGTTGGCCGGCGGGGAGGGTGTCGCTCATGCAGACACCACAGCGCATTCCCCGGGCTCACCCGGGCCGGCTCACCACCGAGCAGCGGCTGCGCCGTCGCGCGCGACCGCACAGCCCTCGAGATCGTCACAAAAGCCGCACAAGGCATCGGGTGCGCCTACGCGAGTGCGGGGCAAGACATCCAACACCACTGCCGCCGCTGACCAGGCGGGAACCGCGGACGCACAATCCGAATCACCGGTTGCGTCCAGGCAGAGCCGCAACCCGGCCGCAACATCGCGATCGATAGCGGCGTCCCGGAGATCATCGCCCAAGCCGCGCATCGCGTCCAATGCCATTACACGTCTGAAGGATAGGGCCATTCGGCTGGCCGCAGCCGCCGACGACACTCCTGACTTCGCGGCGAAGCTTGCCGCACAGGAGCAAGCGATCAAGGCGCAGAACCAGGCGATCGTGAACCGCGGTGCGTCGATTGCCGCCGACGAGAAAGAGTTCGTCGCCGAAGTGTGGAAATCCGTCAAGGTTGTCCAGAACTCGCCCGACGTCACTCCGCGATTCGTCACCGCGGAGATCTTCTACGGCACGACCTCGGGGGCGCTCTACGAATTTGCGCAGGTGTCGAATGTGGTGGCGCGGGGCCTCAACGTCGCCGCGCAAGGCGTCTTCACTCTTGAATCGGCGTTGGTTTCGCAATTTTCCGAGACGAGGCCGCGAGCAGCCGGCGTCATCTACGCGATCGCTGCACCGATTACCGGCATCCTCGGGACAGGGGCCAGCTGGGCGGGAGGAGCTTCAACGAAGTTCTATGTCACGGCGGGGGCGTATGAATCAAAATTAATCGAGAACGTCCCCTAGTAGGCGTCTATCGGCACGTCGAGCGGCCCAACGCCCATCGGGCACCGCTCGAGGACGTCAATGTGCACACGAATATGCAGCGTTCGAAAGAGAAGTCCGCATGGACCGGTCGTCATCGTGCTGTCGGCGAGGCTGACCTACTGATCGCAACCCGTGCTTCGCCCCTACATCGAGGGGCAGTTCGAGCTGGCCCTTGTCGGGTGCGCGCGGACATGGGGTTGCCGTAGGACGGATGATGACGTCGCATGCTCAATCGATGTGTCGTTCGGCTGATTTCACGCGGGGGAAATGATTACTCGGCCATCGGCGCCGCGTTTGCCGTTAACGGGAACGGGGCGGTACTCATTCTTTCCGCCCTCTCCTCCTTTACCGCCGCGCCGGCGGGGCCGGCGGCACGCGCGGGGCAGCCGGCTTAGGCGGGCGCGGTGGCCTGTTCGGGCGCGTTGCTGACGGTGAACGCGGCGCAAACGGAACCCGCGGGGCCGACGGCAGTACCGGCGCCGACGGCACCCAAGGACAAAAAGGCCGTGACGGAGCCGCCGGGAACGTCGGCACCGCCGGAGCGACCGGGAAATCTGGCGCGACCGGCGCCGCCGGTGCACCGTGGCAGGGTCGATGGCCCTGGCGGGCACCAGCACTCCGTGGCACACCGCACCGACCAACTTGTCGGCCCGCACGAAATCGATCACCTTCTTCTGCAGCACCGTGCTGTCGAGATACTGCCGCATTCCCTTGGCGTGCCCACCCGAAAGGTGTATCGCATCGAAATCGTCGGCTCGATCGCGCGATAAGTGATCGGCGACAAGAACGCTGCCGTCTGGACCATCTCGTCGTAGGCCACTACGGCTTCCTCTTGCGCCGGCAGAGGATGGAACCAGCCACTCGACAGCAGCCGCTGATCGCACGCAGGCACGCGCCCGTAATCGGTGGCAAAAATCACCTCACAGCCACTTTGTACGAATGCCTTCCACGATACGGCGGCTTCGGTGGTGTCGAAGTCGTTGTCCGGCAATGGCATCACGACGCGACGCCTTCCATCAATCATGAATGCCCCTACGTTTACGGGAGTCTCGAACCGCGGCGCTTCCTACGGGTAGCAGCGGCTTTCCAATTCGGGCAGCGATATCTACGCCAGATGGGCCGCCAGACCGGAGACCCCGGGAGCGACATCCGCTGCCAGCGTGTGCCTATCGGGGTAGTCGCCACCGTTTTGGCGGCGGAAGGGGGTGGGTGTGTCGGTGAACAGCCCCGTGAGCCGCTGCTCGAGCGCCTCCCGGGCGCGCTGAACCCCGTGATCGTCAAGAAACATCGCGCCATGCACAGCAAAGATCGGCAACACATCCATCCCGGGGTAGAACAGTGCGCCGTGCGTGAAGGGGAACAGGAGTTCTTCCAATGGGCCGTTGATTCCGCGGGGCCCGTAATCGGCGGCGGGCCCGCCTGCGGTCACTGAAACCAATGCTCGCTTTCCGGCGAGGATGCCTTCACCGAAGCGATAGGCGTTGGTTCCGTCCTTGTAACCATATGCGAAGTGGTACGCGTACACCCTGTTGACCCAGCCCTTGAGGATCGCCGGAACGCCGTACCACCAGATGGGGAATTGGAAGACGATGGCGTCCGCCCACAGCAGCTTTTCCTGTTCGGCTGCGACGTCATGCGTCTGGGAACCGGCGAGGTAGGCCTCGCCGGACGCCGAAACGAGGTCGAGTGGCGCCGAGCTGTCTCGGGACGGGAAGTCGTCGGCGTCGGCGACGGCTTTCCACTTCATCGCGTAGAGGTCTGATACCTGGACGTCGTGCCCTTCGCGCTGCAGCACACTGCGAGCGTGGTCACGCAGCGTTGCGTTCAGCGACGTCGGGTTCGGGTGGGCAAAGACGATGAGAACTCGCACTGATTCTCCTTGTGAAGCGCTGGGTATTCTTCTGCCGATCTGCGGCCCCGTTGACGCTATAGCGCAGCGCAGATCTCCGCGATGACTGACGAGCTCATTTATTTGTCTGATCGGATCGAAAACTCCGTTTCGTTGAAGCTTTCGGTAATACCCTCGAGCGATGGACACGTTGACCGACGTCCTCGAGCGGGCGTCCGTTCGCGGTTCGGTGGCTGCCAGCGTGGTCGCCGGGGGGCGCTGGGGGATGCTCATGGATGCAAATGCCATGCCCGGCGCAGCATTCCACGCGGTCACGGCAGGTGCCGCGTGTTTGTTGATGGACGGTCGTGGCCCGCTATCTCTTGTGTCCGGCGATCTGGTGCTGCTGCCGAGCGGCGCCACCCATGTGCTGGCCAGTGACCCCAGCGCTCCGGTGTTACCTTTCGACCACGACGGCGCGGCGGCAGCGGTCAGGGCCGGCGAGAACCTACCGGTGGGCAGTCAGCCGGCGGCTACGCGCATTTTGTGCGCGGCTTTCCGACACGATCCGGCGACGGCGTTCAATGCATTCGGCCTGTTGCCGGATGTCGTACACGTTCCAGCGCTAACAGCGCCGCCGCCTCTGCGAAGTGCGCTGCAGCTGCTAGGTGACGAGTTGGCTCACCCCGGGCCAGGTGCCAGCGCGGTCCTCGACCACATCGTGCACATCATGCTCATTCAGCTTTTGCGGGTTTGGCTCGAATCGAGTCGCGAGGCCGAACACCCGCCGTCTTGGCTACGCGGACTAACTGATCCTGTCGCCGCCGCGGCGCTCACGGCGATTCATCGTGATCCGGCGCATCCGTGGACGCTCGAAACTCTCGCCAGAACCGCCGGAGTTTCTCGTGCGACGCTCGTGCGCCGCTTCACCACGGAGGTGGGGTGCCCGCCGGCCGAATACCTGACGAAATGGCGAATGGAACTGGCCGCGAACAAACTTCGGCTCACCGCGCTACCGGTCTCACGTATAGCCCGTGACGTCGGATACACCTCGGAATATGCGTTCAATCGGACCTTCGCTCGGTCGCAGGGCGTTCCACCGGGCAGATACCGAACCGCGTTTCTTGCGGCGAGATCCGAGGTGTCCGCATCGGCTGAAAACTGACCCCTACATTGCTGTATCCCTGGCGCGAAAGGCACTGGATATCTTCCGTATCAAGAACGGTTGTATTCCTAGGGTCTGGTCAGGATGCAACTTCCTGTGAGTACAGCGTTTGATGTATCGTCGTCGGCGTGGAGACCTTGGTGCACACCGATGCGTTGGCCCGGTTCGGCTATGCCCTCTCCGATGCCACTCGCACGCAGATCTTGCTGACTTTGCGTAAAGCGCCGCAGCATCCCTCTGATTTAGCCGAGGCGATCGGGGTCTCGCGTCAGACGATGTCCAATCATCTGGCATGTCTGCGTGGTTGCGGGCTGGTGGTCGCGGTGCCCGAGGGTCGTAGGACCCGATATGAGCTGGCCGATTCGCGCATCGGGCATGCTCTGGATGATCTCCTGGGTTTGGTTCTCGCGGTCGATCCGTCCTGCTGCGCCGAGCACGGATGCACCTGCTGATGGCCTCCGAGCTTGGGCTGCCCAGTGTGCGCCCCACCCTGAGTAAGCAACGGCGCCAACTACTTTCGCGTCGGATCCGGTGGTTCGTGGCGGCGACGATCAGCTATAACGTCATTGAGGCCGCAGTAGCCCTCACCGAGGGCAGCCGGGTCTCGTCGACGGCGCTGATCGGTTTCGGCTTGGACTCGGTGATCGAGGTATCCTCCGCAGCGGCGGTGGCCTGGCAGTTCAAGGGAGCCGATCCCGAGGCTCGCGAGAAGGTTGCCTTGCGCATCATCGCGTTCTCTTTCTTTGGGTTGGCCCTCTACGTGACCGTCGATGCGGCCCGGTCACTGTTCGGCATGGGGGAGGCCCACCATTCGATCATCGGCATCGTGCTAGCTGGGGTCAGCCTCGCTGTAATGCCGGTGCTGTCCTGGGCGCAGCGTCGCGCCGGGCGTGAACTCGGATCGCTGTCTGCGATTGCCGATTCCAAACAGACTCTGCTGTGCACCTACCTGTCGGCGGTGCTGCTGGTGGGACTGCTGCTGAATAGCCTTCTCGGTTGGTCCTGGGCTGACCCGGTTGCGGCGCTCGTCATCGCCGTCATCGCCACCAAAGAAGGTATCAACGCCTGGAAGGGTGACACCTGCTGCACGACACCGCCGACGAAAGAAACTGTTGCAGCTCAACATGATTGCGAGTGTGTGACTAGTGGCCCGCGTTGGTTCTAGTGGCGCTGTGCTGTGGTCGGTTGATTGCGGGGTAGGTAGCCATTGGCACTGCGGATAGGAATAACAAGTTTACGAGTTGACATAATGTGGCTTATCGGTAGAAGTTCTGCGACGACAGGTCATTTGGCTCCACCCGGATCCGGCATTGCTTCCTGCGTGTCTGATCTTTCGCCCAAGGTTCGAGAACTACCTGCTGTTCCGCCCACCCAAGGCCTCCGTGCATGCACCTGCAGGCTTTTCGCGGGCGCACCCCCAGGGGCCGAGTCAAAAAGTCACGACCTACCTGATAGCGCCGGACAATTCGATCGACAGTCCAGAACTACCTGACAGCGGCGGACGCTCCGCGCCTTCGGGGTCCCCAACGTGAATCGTATAATTCGTCACTGTGACGTTATGTAGGTGATGTATCGACTACTTACCGGTGGTGAGCCGGTCCGTCTCAGGGCGAACCTGCTCGCCTCCCACCGCGCCGAAGCAGTCGAACTAGCGGTTCGACAGTCCCCCGCCGGCCCCTGGCTACTGGTGCAGCGTCGCGTTCACCATGCCAGCACTGCGCGGAATCTTGCCGCAGCTCGTCGACAACCTCGGCTCGTTCGCCACCGTCCCGCTCGGCCAACTAGCCGTAGTCCCCATCGCCGCTGCATTTTGCACCACCCATGTCGCGATCGCAGGCGCAATCCTGTGGGCCGTACTCACCCTCGGCGCACTCGCTGCTCCATCAGTGCGCAACCTCAAAGCCGCACGTTAAGCGCCGCCTATCGACGTGGTGCCGTGTCTCGTTTGTAGAGTTTCGAGGTCGATCACATCCTGTCTCAAATCTTCACGGCGTCGACGATGGTTCGGGCAACTTGTTCGGCGGTCGTGTCTTGGGTGTCGATGACGTGGGCCTCGGCGTGTAGCCAGGTCCGAGCCGCCTCGGCGTACACCGGCAGGTGGTCTAGACGGAAAGATGAGGGGCCCATCTCGATGTCGCCCTCGATGCGTCGGCGAAGTGTGTCCTGGTCGGCGTGAAGAACGAAGTGCTGTACAGGAATTCCATAGTTGGTGAGTCCTGAGTGGATTTCTCGCCAGTACTGCTCGATGAGCACCGTCATGGGAATCACCAGGGTGCCCGCGGTGTATTCGAGGACCCGGCGAGCGGTCTCCACAACGAGTGGCCTCCAGGGCGGCCAGTGCTGGAAGTTGTCGGTTTCGGGCAGCCCCGGCGTGATGTCCATCAAGACCTCTCCGACCGTCTCGGCGTCGAACACCCGTGAGTCTGACAGCAGCCTTTGCACCAAAGTGCTGGTCGTCGTCTTGCCGGCACCATGGGTGCCGTTGATCCACACAATCACACACCGACAGTAAGGCCACTGCCGATCCCGCGGACAAGGCGTTCGCCCTGCTAAACAAGGTGTGAGCTGCACGCGGCGTCTGCCACAATCCGGCAATGACACCTCCGCGCAGGGTTCTTCGCGCAGCGACTCCCGATGATGAATCGTTCGTCGGCGAGATGGCACGCCACGCCTGCGTCATCGAGGACCGGCCCCTTCCCGACCCCCGACGACGGTCAGGTGCTTGAGGTGCTCCCGCCTGCCGGGGTGACGCCGATCATCGCCGAGGATTGCAGCGGTACACGTCTTGGTGCGGTGTGGACCTATCACGGAAGCCTGCCATTGCGTTGCGACGCGGCGGGTGTGCCGCTACCCGAGCTGTGCATCGCCGTTGCACAAGGACACCGCGGTGTCGGTATCGGCCGCATGTTGCTCGACGCGCTCTTCGCTGATCTCGCCAAAGATCATGACGCGATGTGCACCAACGTCCACGTCCGCAATCCCGCCAAGCGCCTCTACGAACGCAAAGGTTTCCGTCCCGACGGACAAGGCAACGGGCCGCTAGGGCTCGCACTGATCAAACGTTTCCGATGACTGGCCTGTCTCGTTTCTAGAAAATGTAGACAGCTCAGTTCTTGTCTCGGCGTAGCAGCGAAAAATTGCGGTTGAGCGAACTTCGCCAGCTCATCGCAGGTGCCGTCTCGCCTAGATGCTCTTCAGTAAAGTCTGCGGTATGTCTCGGTGGCGGCGGCTCGCTCCGGTCGTAGGCCTGTTTTTCCTGGCGCCTTTCGTCGGGGAATTTGTGCTGGGCAACATCTCGATCGCCGGATTGTTCTACGGGATCGCCCTCGCCCCGATGTACGGCGGCGGCGCCGTCCTCATCCGAGAACTGGGCCGCCGCTACGGCAGCGGATGGCCCACCATCGCGCTCTTCGCCTGCGCCTACGCCCTCATTGAAGAGGGGCCGCTCGACCAGCTCCTGTGGAACGAGTCCTATCCCGGTGTCGGCGGCATCCACACCGCCACCTACGTTCCCGCACTAGGAACTAGTGTCGCGCTCATCCAAACGGTGCTGGCGCTGCACGCGGTGTGGAGCATCTGCGTCCCCATCGCGCTCGTCGAGACCCTCGTCGAGCCGCGACGCCGAGAAACTCCGTGGCTGAGCCCAACCGGACTCGTCGTCGTCGGTGCGATCTACCTTCTCGGTGCCGCCTTCGTGTTCTGGGGCAACTATCACGAATCCCATTTCTTAGGGCCCGCCCTACCGCAAGTCCTGATCGGTGCAGCAATTGCCACATTAATCATGGCCGCTTTCGCGATCCGGTCTCGACGGCTGCCCGCTGTCGGTTCCGACGCCCCGGCCCCTAGGCTGGCCGGGCTAGCGGCACTAGGCGCCACCAGCGCGTACTGGGCCGTCGCCGGCCTCGGTGGCGGCCGATGGCAGGAATGGGCGGGCGTCGCAATCTGGTGCCTGGTCGTCGGCGCCGGCATCCCCGTGCTGTCTCGGTGGTCGCGGCAACGCGGCTGGGATGCACAACATCGTTTCGGAGTCGCCGCCGGTGCCACGTTGACCTACGTGTGGATGGCTTTCCCCACGGTCCCCGTCGACGGAGCCTCCCCCTCTGTCGACCTGATCAGCAACCTAATCTTCGGTGCTGGCGCCATCCTTCTACTACTGGCAGCCCACAGAACATTGATGCGTGAAAGGCTCCGACCGCACGACGTGCGACCGGCCACACACGACTGCTGAACGGCTGTGGGGCCGTCTCATTTCTAGAGATCTGCGATCAATCACTTCCTGTCTCAGGTAGCGGGGATGGTGTCGCCACCTCGACGCCAGGGTTCCGTGGGGATGGGTCGGTCGATCTGCTCGCGCAGGATGTCTCCGTGTCCGGCGTGGCGGGCTAATTCCTGAATCATGGCCAGGAGAGTCCACCGCATGGTGACGGTCCCTTCTCGAGGGTTGTCTTTGGTGTCGTCCAGGTCGAATCTGGCCGCGATCTCTCGTGATTTTTGGCTGGCGCGTTCGAACTCGGCGATGACGTCGGCCAGCGATTCGTCGTCGGTCACCGCGAAGGTGCCTTCGTCACGGCGTGAGTATCCATCGCACTCGGATTCGTCCAGTCCCGCCCAGAACCTCTGAAACCAAATCCTTTCTGCCCCAGCGGCATGCTTGATCAGGGAGATGGGCGTTGTCAGCGATGCAACAAGTCGGAGTCGGGCTTGGGCTTCGGAGAGGCCGCGGGCAGTCTCGATGAGTGCCGTGCGGTTGTGGTCCAGTAGATTCTCGATGATCAACCGCTCGGTGCCGTTACGTATTTGGTTGTCGGGCATGGGATTTACTCACTTTCTTTTGTTCAGGTGTTGGACAGGGGTTTGGTGACACGGTGGTAGTAGGTGCCTCCTCAGGCGGTGAGTGGTTTCGAGGCGCTGCTCGCCGCGGCACGGCCCGTGGTCGCGCCGCGTCAGTTAACTGAGTCCGCTGCGTGCGGCTCTGTCGGTGCTGCGATTGGGGCGGCTAACGGCGATGTGTTCGTGGGTATGTGCGTGGACACTGCGTCATCGCTGGGTTTCTGCGCTGAGCATTCAGCCGCGGCCGCGATGCTTACCGCAGGTCAGAGCGAGATTGTGCGAATGGTGGCGGTGAACCGGCACGGCACGGTACTGGCGCACAGTGTGGGCGTTGCCGAGAGTTTGTCATCCAGCTCGATGCGGCCAACGCAAATACTCTCGTGATGATCGGCGTGGACAGCTCGATCGCGCTGCGAGAACTGCTGCCGTTCCGATGATCGTAGCGGGTAGCGGACCTGCTAACTCGACTCTCGATGCCCGCAGCATTGCACAGACAGTGGGAGTGTCTCAGTTCTGGAGAAACGAGACACCTCATAGGGGCGCACTGCCCTGCCGCATAATCGCTGGCCGCGGGCGGCCGGCTAACGCCTGATCAGGCCGCCGCCTACGTCCTGTCGTCGCCGTTGGTGTCTGACCGCGGGACAAAGCGGCGACGCCAACTGCAACAGGAAGTTCGGCTGGGTTGCCAAGGCCTCGAAGTCGTTTGGGAACCGGTCCCTGGCGGCGGGGACCGGTTGCGGTTCACCAAGAGGTGGCACGCGGAATCCGGACGCTATGAAAGCGTTGATCATTGCGTGTAAGGGCCGACACCACCATGTCATTGGAGCAGTCACCCCGCGAAAAGTTCATTCAAACGAATGAGTGTTGATCGCAGAGTAATTGGTCAGAGGATCCTGAATCATGTAGGCCAATTTCGACACCAGCCAGGATTGCGTCTCACCAGTCGCCGTCGCCGCACGGAGCGGTTGGTCCGCTTCAATCACCACACGGCGCCGGCGGTCTCGCAGCGCACCGAATCCTACTTATCCCCTAAGTCCTTTACCGCCTGCAGGCACCCGCGTTTGAGCTCCTTGGCTCGCCAGGTCCTCTTCGAGTCGCCTAATTTGATCTTGTCGATCAACGCCAAATTACACGCCGATTCGGCGTTGCCGCTGAAGGTGTAAAGGCTGACGGCGCTGTCGCGGCCTGCGGCGTAGCCCTCGTCGTACCACTGGGTCCTACCGTCGCCGGGGGCGAAAAAGCTGTACGCGACGAACGCGACGACGAGCACTGCGACCACCGCCAGCGCGATCGGGAGAATCCTCCGCGAGCGGGCGCGCTCCGGGCCGGGCGCGCCGGGGTAGCTGGCCCACGGCGACGATAGCTGCGCCGGCGCGACCGGGTGGCCCGGGTAGGACGCGGGTCGATGCGGCGGCGGGGTGTGGTGCTCGGTCCAGCGCTGCCCGTCCCACCACCTCTGTGCGCCTGTACCGGTGCCGTCGTCGTACCAGCCCGCGGGAGCGTTGCCGTGCTGTGTCACCGAGAAAGCGTAACCAGAAACGGACCACCTCTCGCGCAGAAGTTTCCACCACCGGCCACTACGGTGCGCCGGCGATCAGCGGGTTAGCCGATTGACCCGCCGCAACTCCAACGGCGACGGGGCGAGATGTGCTGCGGCAGTGAGCGAGTGCGTCAACAGCTTCTATGTGCTGAATGTTGAGTGTGAAAGCAGGGCGAAAGCTTCCCAGCTTGTCTAGCGCCACTCGCTGACTCGAGAATCCTGGGGCGGTTGTCTCGCGGCGACGGAGAATTGAGCGGCTCGATGACGAGGATTCCGTGCGATTCGGAGATGCCCATCATTGCCTGTTGGCGAGTGGTGCTGTGTCGGAGCCATTCTGCGACGTTGCGGTGCCGTTCGTGGCGTGGGGTTGAGGTGCGGGGGGCCTTTGAAGCGCGTCGAGGGCCGCTTTTTGGTCGCGGCGCGCGGCGCGGCCCGCGGCCCGACCGTGCTCTTTACGTTGGGCGCGCCGGTAGGCCCGTCGTTGCCTCAGCGTGGGCAGCGAATTGACGAGTTCTCGGGGGTAAGACACGTCGGTGCGAGTGCGGATTGTCGAGCGGATCCACGCTCGTTCGCTGCGCAGTAGCAGGAAAACGGCCGTGAGGAAGATGGCGAGGTTGACGCCCATTTTCACAACCATCGACACAAGACCGAGACCGCCCAGCAGCGGTGAGTCCCAGAAGAAGTGCATGAACATGGCGGCGCTTATCAGTAAGACGGCGGTAATTGTGCGCCGGCCCACCGACCAGGTCTGGCGTTGTGCGAATGTGGGTAGAAGGAGGAGCACTCCGACCGTCGCCAATGCGGTGTAGGCCCAGTGCGCGGGCACGGCGGTCAATGCCCGCAGCGCGAGGCTGATGAGAGCTCCGGCGATATCAGAGTCCAAGCTCGAAATCGCCTCGTCGACATTGTATTCGAGGTCTTCTATGATTCCGAAGCCCAGACCGACGAACATGCCCAGAAGCAGGGCGTGTGAGATGCGGTTGAAGACTGAGGACGCGAGAACCAGAATCACTGCAGCACAAAAGGCCTTGGCGGTTTCCTCGACGAACGGGGCGCACAGCGCCGCATCCCAAGCGGAGGCGATGTCGGGCGGCAGAACTCGGGACCACATCGTAGACAACGTGGCGTTGCCCTCGCGTGCCATGCCGATCGCCACGGTGCCACCGAGTGCGCAGCCGGCAGCGAGCACCTGTGGGTAGGCGCGCACGCTGCGGAAGGGGTCGAACCGCAGGAGCAGCCATACGAGGAATGCGGTAAACGCCAGCCATAACCCCGACAGCGCTGCCTCGGCGTTGATGGTCTCAGCGATGGAGGGGCCGTCGTGGACCACCAGCTCGATGGTCGAGGCGGTCAGCAGGGCAACGAATAGCCAGAACACAGCGGAGTCAGGCTGATACAGCGGTGGCCGCACCCGCAGGGTCGATGCGGAGATGTCGGCGGTCATGAGGTCTGCCTGGTCAAGGTGGAGGTGAGATCAGCCAGGGACGGGGCCGGCTGTGTCGCGTTGCCCAGGGCGATGACGGACACAATGACATCGTCATCGGCGAGGACGGCGCAGGTACCAAAACGCCCTGTCGTGACCGCGACGCAAGTGCTGCCCGTGAGGTTTCCGCCGCGGGTGGCGATGGTGCCGCCGTCGAGGACCGAAGAGATGCCGGAGACGTGGTGGGCGCGAATAAGCCGTTCGGTGACGGCGTCGGGTTCCCGTCCGTCGCGGTCGAAGATCTCGAGAATAGAGACAGCGTCGCCGTTGCGCAGGGTTGCGCTGTTGCCGGAGTTGTCGATGTCCCAGCCCGTGGGTGCTGTGATACTCACGCCTGCTCCCTGGTCGGTGAATATTTGCACGGTCGCTGTAGAGCGATCCGAGGAGGCTGTTACCGGGGGGCTTGGCACACTGGCTTTGACGATGTCAGGTATCGACACCAACACGATGTATCCGGCGACAAGGGCTGCGGCTGCGCGCTTTTGACGCATCGCTGTCATCGCCGTCGGATGTGGGGAGGTGTCTGCCAGACTGCGGCCATAATCTGATCCTTCTGTGTGACAGTGGGCGGAACTGGTGACGACGATGCCCCCGACACCAACCCCTCTCGCCAAACCCAATTCCCAAACCTCGTCGGCAGTCGCCCGACTCGGGCTCAGCACAGGCACATACGTAAGTCCAACAGCTTTGCTGACACATTTTGACAAGATTGCTCGCCGGAACAGACGCGTACTGCGGTGACAGCTGAACAGACAGTACATCTGCACGCGCGTGGTCAGCAACCTGTACTGGCATTTCGGTGTGATTCTTACGCGAGTTTATGGTGACCTTCTTGTATCTAGTTGCCAAGGAGTGGTTTTGAGGGTTCGGAGCCTCCTACGATTGTTGGCTCTCTGCAGGACTGACTTGTTCACACGCAATGCGGGTTCCGCGAGCGACCGTGCCCCGAAACCTAGCCGATCTCGGCGTGACATCGCACTATCACGCCAGTGACGAGATGCTCGGTAATGCCTCTCCCCCAATGTTTTTACTACCCGGTCAGCCCAGGCCCGAGATCGCAGCATCGCACCGGGAACTCTGCGCGCCCGAGAGGCCGCGCCGGATAGAAGTGCTCGCAACGTCCCTACCGCGCCAGAGTTGCGTCGGCCTTGGCGGGCGATGTCACATTTCGCCACTAGCTATTGGCAACACCGTCAGTTATGTTGATTCGGATTTGCCCAATAAGTGGGCAGTGTTAGCGGACACATCGTCCGCGGCAGGGAAAGGCGCAAAGGGCCCAGGATCTGGTGTTGATGAGTGCTCCGGCAGCTGTGTTAGGTCTTGGTGAACCGTCACACTCCGTCCGACACCCGACGTCGCCATCGCCCTGATGAGCGATCGCCGGCAAGGCTCTCTCGCCCTCGGCGGGCCCGGCGTTGATCTGACTCTGGCGTGCGTGTGATGAACCAGCCCAAAGTCGTTGAGGCGGCGCCGCTTTCTGCCGTGTGCTCCTCCCGCCTGCTGGCGACTTTTTCGTCACTGTGACGTATTGTGCTGCAGGGGTTGGAGACTGAATCTCTGCGGCGCGATCCCTGACGGCATAGCCTCACGACCTATGAGCGGTCCGAACACCACGCACTGGCCGAATCGGCCGGAACGACCATTCTGGTGGTTCAACGAATGGGGCCCGGGCGCTCCGTTCGCGAGCCTCGAGGACGAATCGAGTCGGACGTGTTGCATCAGCAGCATCCAGCTGTCCAATCAGGGCGGCGTTTCGTACTTCGACATCCTGATCAGTTGCGACGGAAACACGGAAATCATCGCGCGGCTTTTGGTGCCGCAAGCGGCTACGTTGTCAATCGCTTATCCGACGCCATTGGTCGTCGGCGGCGGTCGATCGCGATGGCAACTCAGCTTCGGCCCCCGGGCTGCCCAGGGCCTCTTCCAATCGACGTTCGTCGGTTACGACGCGGACACCGCAGACGAATCGGCGGCTCCCTGCACCGGCAGGAAGCCGCGCATCACCAGCGCCTGATTCCAGGGCTTGACGGGGGTTGGGCAACGCCGCGCATGGCGGATGGCCACAATGGGTTCCATGCAGGGGCAGCGATCGTACGGGGGTGTCAGCGGCGACGAACGAGCGGCCCGGCGGCGCCGCCAGTTGCTCGACGCGGGGCTGTCCATCTTCGGCTCGCGGGGCTATCGGACGGCGACCGTCCGTGAGGTCTGTCGCGAGGCCAAGGTCGCCGATCGGTACTTCTACGACGAGTTTCACGGCATGGAGGAACTGCTCATCGCCGTCTACACCGAATGCCTCGACCGGCTCGAGGCCGCGGTGGCCGACACACTCGGCAGCTCAGACGCCCTGAGCGAAAAGGTGCGCCCTGGCCTGGAATCCTTCCTGACAGTCGTCGCCGACGACCCTCGCCTGGCCCGTGTGGTGTGGTTCGAAGTCCTCGGTGTGAGCCCCATCGTCGAGCAGACGTACCTGGGTCGCATGGCACGCTTCGGGGAACTGCTGGTCGGCGCCTCGCTCCATCCGCTCGCTCTCCCCCGCGCGCTGGAACCGTGGGTCGGCAGTGCTCTCATCGGTGGGATCAGCCATGTCGTGATGACATGGGTGGCCGGCGGTCTCGCCGCGCCCCGCGACGACGTCCTGGATGCGCTCGAGATCTTCCTCGACAGCGTGGCCGCGAGGATCAGCCCCGAGGACACGTAATCTGAGTCACCTTCGGTAGACCTGCCCCGCGCAGCCGCTAATGTGATGACAATCAACATCACTTTCACCTCGGGGGTGAGTTCGATCAACGCAGATCTCCAGCAGCATCGCGCCATCATCATCGGCAGTGGTTTCGGTGGGCAGTGCGCGGCGATGACCCTGCGCCGACTCGGCATCGACGACTTCGTCATGCTCGAACGGCGCAGCTTCGCCGGGGGAACGTGGTGTCAGAACTCCTATCCCGGCGCCGCAGTGGACGTGCAGTCGCCGCTGTATTCCATTGCTTCAGAGCCGTACTCGTGGTCGCGGATGTTCGCCGAGCAAGCTGAACTGCAGACCTACACCAATCACGTTCTGGACAAGCACGGCCTGCGGGCAAAAATACGCACCGGCGCCGAGGTCACCGAGGCGCGGTGGATCGACAACGGCTGGACGGTCTCGACCGCCGATGGACGAGAGTTCCGCGGACGGTACCTGATCAACGCATCCGGTCCGCTCAGCACGCCCGTCGTTCCCGACTTCGCCGGCCGGGAACTCTTTGGCGGCAGGGCTTTCCACACCAACGACTGGGATCACACCTACGACCACCGCGGTAAGCGCATCGCGGTCATCGGCTCGGGGGCGAGCGCCGCTCAGGTCATCCCCGCGATCCAGCCCGACGCGGCAGAGTTGCACGTGTTCCAGCGCACACCGCATTGGGTCATGCCCCGCCACGACCGCGTGTTCACGCCCCGGCAACGCCGACTGTTGGGAAACCGCCTCGTCCACAGGATCGTCCGCACCGCCATCTACTGGGGCCTCGAGACGAGAATGATCGGATTCAAGTACTCGCGCTGGGCGCTCAAGAAAGTGGCCGAGGACAAGGCACGCGCTCTGATCGACCGACAGGTCACCGACCCCGCCCTGCGCGCCGCCGTGACCCCCGTCTACACCATCGGCTGCAAGCGAATCATCCTGTCCAACACGCTCTATCCCGCCCTCGGCGCACCGAACACCACCCTGCACGACCGTACTGACGGGATCGACCGGATCACCGAGACCGGCATCGTCACCACCGGCGGTCACCACGTTGATCTCGACCTGATCGTGTGGTCCACGGGATACGACGCCACCGACGGGGTCATCTCCTATCCGGTCGTGGGGGCGCGTGGCGTGAAGCTGACCGACCTGTGGCAGGAGTTCCCGCGCGCATATCTCGGCACGACGATGCCGGGATTCCCCAACTTCTTCGTCGTCACGGGACCCAACACCGGAATCGGCCACACGAGTGCGGTATTCGTGATCGAAGCGCAGATGGAGTACATCCGGCGCGCGATCGCCGCGGTGGAACGCACCGGGGCGACCACGATCGAGGTCACCGATACTGCCGAGAACGACTACACAGCGATGGTCCACCGCGAGATGACACGGACCGTCTGGCACACCGGCGGCTGCCAGTCCTGGTACAAGTCGAAGTCCGGCCACGTGATCGCGATGTTCCCCGGCTTCTCGTTCACCTTTCGCCGGCTGGCACGCCGGTTTCGGCCCGAGCACCACATCATCCGATGACCCGCTCCGAACGTATCGATCTGAGCGCATCGGTCGCCTTGGTCACGGGTGCCGCCGGCGGCATCGGCGCGGCGGTGTGCGAAGAATTGCACCGCCGCGGCGCGGCGGTCGTGCTCGTCGACCTGGAGCAGGACCGTGTCGACGCCGCTGCTCGCCGCCTGGGCGCCGAGCGGACCCTCGCCCTCGGCGCCGACGTGACCGACCCCGATGCGATGCTCACCGCGGTCGCCGCCGCCCGAGACACCTTCGGCGCCCTCGACATCGCGATCGCCAACGCCGGGATCTCGAGTGGCGCACAAGCATTCACAATCTCCGGCGCTCCAGACGGTGTCTTCGAACGGGTCATAGGTGTGAACCTGCAGGGGGTGTGGAACACGGTTCGGTCCAGCCTGCCTGCGGTGATCGACAGCCGCGGTCACATCCTGCTGACCTCGTCCACCTACGCCTACGTCAACGGCTTGGCCAACGCGCCCTACGCGGCGTCCAAGGCTGCCGTCGAATCGCTCGGTCGGTCCCTGCGGACCGAACTCGCCGCGTACCGCGCTTCGGCAGGCGTCCTGTACCCGGGGTGGATCGCCACCCCCATCGCTGACGTCGCGTTCGGCGGTGACGAGATCGCCTCCGAACTCGTGCACCGCGCCACACCGTCTCCCCTACGCAAACCCATCGCGCCGCAACGGGTTGCACGAGCCGTGGCCGACGGCATCGAACGGCGGTCGCCCCGTATCCAGGTGCCCCGACGCTGGATCCCGGTGGCGGCGCTGCGGGGTCTGGTCAACCCGCTGTTCGACCTGCGCATGGAACGAGATCAGGGCATCGCCGAACGGGTGCGTCGGCTCGACGAGCGCTGAGACTCGATCAGGCCTTGTTCGCCGCGAGCGCGGCTTCGATCCAGTTGGAGAACTCGCACGCCAGGTGCCAGCGATGGCCACGGATGACCGTTCCGATCATGGCCAGGGGGAATTCGACGAGAAGACGCGCGTGAATGCCGTCGGGAGTGTCTCGAAACTGGTGACGAACGCCGCCGATCGGCTTGCCGTTGGACCCGACCGCCACCCCGTCGAGCCGATAGGGAAATGCCGGGTCCACGGGTGTGGTGATGGAGGAGACGTCGCCGTAGTCGATGTCGAAAAGTGCGGTCAACGGGCTGCCCCCGTTGGTCTCCAGCACCTCCTGCCTGCCTCCGACGAACCGGAGCACGAAGTGGTCAGGACACGCACGGACCAGCTCGTACTCGTTGGAGGAAAAGGTGATGTCGTTGAACCATGCGGTGAACTGCTCAGCCGAACCCCCTGGCACGAACAGCTCGGTCATGCACAGGCGCCGCCGACCGCTGAGACTGGCCAGCACGGTCGCCATCCGGTTCGCGATCGTGGCGTTGCGGGTCAGGCGCCGGTGTAGTTCATCGTTGCCGAGCGCCCGCTTGATCTGAACGAACTCCTCGCGGCGGGCGGCCACCTCACCGGGCGAGGGTGCTACCACTCCGATCTTCTTCGCTGCGGCGTCGATTCGCCTGTCTTCCCATGCCAGTACGTCAGAACGCGAGAACTTCTCACCGCCGATATTCGCGGCTATCGCCAATTCGGCCACCGGCATCACCAGCTCCTTAACGCTATGGTGTCTAGCGTTAGAAACTGTAGGTCACGCCGGCATGCCCGTCAACGTCCGCAACCTCAATGCAGACACCGCAGGGCGGCCTCGAGTCAGAAAGGATGCAGGCGTGGACGGATCGAGAAATCCGCGGCGACGCCCAGGCGGTCGGTCTGCCCGCGTCCAGGATGCTGTCGCCCAAGCCGCCCTGACACAATTGCTCGACGTCGGCTATCAGGGGCTCACCATCCGCGGCGTCGCCCAGGCCGCCGGTGTAGCAGAGACCACGGTGTACCGCCGCTGGCCTACCATCAACCACCTCACCGCAGCCGCACTGCTCAAGCTGACGCAGACCGATAACCCGTTGCCCGATACGGGAACCCTCGACGGCGACCTTCGCGCGCTGCTGACGCAGATCGTCACACTACTGAACAGGCCTGAAGTGCTGCGCGTGGTTCGAAGTGCCGCAGCCATCGATCACGATGAGGACGGCTCGGTGAAGGCTGGAAAGTCCGCATTCTTCGACGCACGCTTCACTGACGCCAGGCTGATCGTCGAACGGGCGATCGACCGCGGAGAGATCGCGAGTAACACCGACGCCCACCTGCTCATCGAGGCACTGGTCGCGCCGTCATACATGCGTGCGCTTCTGGAGAATCGCCCGCTCGACGAGGAGCTCGTCGATTCGTCGGTCCACATCGTGCTGGGCGCACTTCAGTCGGTGGGCATCCCCAAGCGGGCGGACTCACCGTAACCACTGCTGCACCGACGGAAACTCTTACCGGCCAGTACTCGGCCCATCGAGACCCGGACGCACCCGACGACGACGGCCCCCGGGCAGGTTCGACTTCGATGACGCGGTGCCCTCGTCGTCATCCGCAACAGAGGTGATCGACACCATGCTGCGCCGTTACCCGGACTTCGGCAACCGGTACACGCTGATCGCGGCAGCGTCGTCGCAGTACCCCTGACGTCAGCGCCGCTTGACGGGGCGTTCGATGAGCCGAACGTCGACATCCGCCACGGCCGTGCCGTCTTTACGCCGGAAACCCGCGATCACCGGTTGGTTCGTCGACGCCTCGACGAAACGGTGGCTCGCCCCCTTGGCGGGATCGCCATGCCGGTAGGCCCACTGCCCGATAGCGGCAAGCACCACACCGAGGTCCCGGCCGGCCGCGGTCAGCTCGTAGCGACTACGGGTCCGATCCCCCGGCTCGCGATACTCCACCTGCTCGAGCACCCCCGAGGCAACGAGCTCACCCAGCCGCGCGCTCAGGACGTCCGAGGCAATGCCGAGCTGTTCGCGGAACTCCGAGAATCGGGTCCGGCCGAGCATGGCCTCGCGCACGATCAGTACCGCCCACCGCTGTCCGATCACCGCCATGCCTCTGGCGATCGGGCAGGAATCGTCCAGCCACGGGTCGGTGCGCATCGTCACATCCTAGGCGGTGAACGCCTGCAGCTCTGACGATGTCGGCGGGGTTCTCACACGACTCGGATGTCCGTGAGCTCGATGGACACCACCAGCTGATCCGGAATCGGATTGTTGTGTTCATCGCGAACGTAGATCATCCGTCGCGCCGGTATGACGATTCCATCCACACGTTCGAAGTCGGACACGTAATGCGCTGCCGGAGAGCCGCCGGCGATGTCCACCTGATAATCGCGCCGACGGATCAGACCCTCGTCGTCGACGTAGAGCACCTGATGCGGGCTGTGCGTGGCGAAGGAGTCGGGGTAGGTGACGTGCAGTCGCCGCCACACCTGATGGCCCTCGACCCAGTCCGTCCCCTGTTCGATGACGACACCCGGCACCGTCAGATTGATCGGCTCGGCCAAGTAGGTCCACATCGCGTAGCCGGTGAAGTATGCCAACTGAAGTGCACTCCAGGGTGTTTCGAGGGTGTGGCCGTCGAAGGAGCTTCGCGGGCCGTCCAGCGACTCGAGGGTCGGGCCGTCGATGCGTTCGATCGCCACCCTGTCCGGCGTGTAATCACTTCTCAAGTCGTCACCGGTGAACGGCCGCAACGATGTGTGCTGCCGCTGAACCCACACGGTGACCTCACCGTCCTCGACGATGCCGGCGACATGCTTGAGACCCCAGATGGCACCGCCGAAGTGCTTGCACGCGCAGATCGCGGTGACGTCTGCCCAGCGCTGCGCGCCTCCGTAGGCGTCCACGATGTCGTCGATCAGTGTGTGCACGGAAACAGCGTGACAACCCAGGGCAGCGTCGGGCATCCGTCAGATGACCATGCAACTGGGTTTGCCATGCCAATCCAGGGGTGCTACGGTCGCACCGTGGCGCTCGCGTACACGGTCGATCGTGTTTCCGGGATGATCGGCCGCGCCGAGGAACTCGCGACGATCACCACCGCGGCTCATGACGCACAACGGCGCGGAAGCGCCCTGGTGATCGAGGGTGAGCCCGGCATCGGGAAGACGACGCTGCTCGCCGCAGCGGCAGAGTTAGCGGGCGACAACGACTTTCGCGTCTTGTCCTGCGCGGGCGTCCAGAGTCAGGCATCTGTGGGATATGCCGGGATTCACGAGTTGGTGCACCCGATTCTCGAGCATGTCGAGGCGCTTCCGGCGCACCAGAAGGCCGCTTTGCTCACCGCCTTCGGGCTGGCCGAGGGGCAGTCGCCTCCTCCGTTGCTCGCAGGGGTGTCGCTCCTGGGCCTCATCGAGGAGGCGGCAGCAGAGCGACCTCTACTGCTGCTCGTAGACGACGCTCAGTGGCTCGACGAATCCTCGTTACATGCCGTGACATTCGTGGGACGACGGGTGAGCGCTGCGTCTGTACTGCTGTTGTGTGCAGCGCGGTCCCGGTTCGACGACCGCATGCCGACCCTCGCATCCCTACCGCGGCTACCTCTGGGTCCGGCCGACGATACGACGTCGGCGGCACTTCTCGCCCGCGCGGCGGGCGATCACCCACTCAGTGGGACTGATCGGCGCCGGCTGCTCGATGAGGCAGCCGGAAATCCCTTGGCCATCGTCGAACTGACCAAGGCCGTGATCTCGCGCGGACGTCTCAACACCGTGGCGGCTCGAACACCGTTACCGACGACGCGGCGCATCGAGGCGTCATTCGAAGATCAGCTCGCCGCCATCCCGAGCGCCAGCCGTCAGCTGCTCGCACTGATCGCAGCGGCCGATCACAGCGGCCTCGGCGAATTGATCGAAGCCGCAGGCCACGTGGGGCTCGATCACGGCGACGTCGACTCGCTCGAGCGGGCTGGATTGGTGACGGTCGGCGGCGGCGAAGTGCACATCCGCCACCCACTGATTCGGACAGTGGCATATCGGTCGGTCGGGCTCTCCCGGAGATCGGCATTCCACCATGCTCTGGCCGCCGCGGCCGCGGATCCGATGCGCGCAGCATGGCAGCGCGCCGCCGCCGCCTACGGGCCCGACGAGAACGTGGCCGCCGAGCTCGAATGGGCCTCGTTTCAGGCGCAGAGCCGCGGCGCCAGCGCCGAGGCCGCCGCCGGGTGGCGGCGAGCCGCGGCCCTCTCCCCCGGCATCGACGAGCGGGTCCGCCGGCTGGTGCGGGCCATCGAACCCGCATACCAGGCGGGCCTCACAGACGAGGCGATCGACATCCTCGCCGAGGCCGAACCGCTCGCCACCGATCTCGACGACCTGTTCACCATCGCTTTCGCCCGTTTCACCCTCGGCGTGACCACCGGTGCGGGGGCGCCACGCGTCGCCGACCTGCTGTCGCTGGCCGACCGTCTCGGCGAGTCTCCATCGCCCGCACACCAGCGGGCCGAAGTGCGATTGCTCGCCGCGGCGGCTGCCCACTGCCGCTTCCACGGGTCGTCAGATGGGGACAGGTCGGCAGTCGCTGCCCGCCTGCGCGCCCGTGACCGCCCTCGCGAACCCATTGTCGACATCGCCCTGGCGACGATCTGTGACCTCGAGGAGGCACAGCGTTTCCGTGGCGACGCCGGCCGACTGCATGCGAACGTGGCCGACGATCTCACCGCGGTGATGTCGATGGGCCTGGCCGCGGAGTCGGTGTCCGACCTCGAGACGGCGCAGCGCTGTTGGACCACTGCGATCGGCCTCGCGCACGACATGGGTGCGCCTGCCATCGAGTGCGAAGCACTGCGCGGTTCCGCTCGTGCCCACCTGGTCGCCGGACGTCCCACCGAAGCATTGATCCACGCACAGACGGCGCTCCGGTTGGCCACCGATGCCAACCTGCGCATCAGCGTCGGCGCGGCGGCCGCGCTCGTGGGCCGCGCCCACGTGTGGCGCGGTGACGTCCGGGCGGCGCAGGAGGCCATACACGTCGCCCGAGAACACCTGTCGGCCGGCACGACGCTGATGTGGCGAGACGAACTAGCTTGGACGCAGGGGTTGCTCGCGCTGTCGACGCACGACCACGAGCTCGCCTTCGCGGAGCTGTCCCAGATCACGAAGGATCGAGGTGCCCGCCGATGGTCGATCGCCGATCTCACCGAAGCCGCCGCGGCAGCAGACATCGTTGACGTCGGTGCCACCGATCTGCTCGACGAAACCGAAACGCAGGCAATGATATTGGGCTCAGCCCACCTTGACATGCTGGTGCGGCGGAGCCGGGCGATGCTCGCCGGCGGGCACCCAGCTGCCGAGGGCCACTTCGAATCCGCGCTCCAGCAGACGGAAGCCGCTGAAACCGCCGCTCTGGAGTACGCCCGCACCCACCTGGCGTACGGCGAATGGCTGCGCCGGCGGCGACGAATCATCGACGCCCGTGTCCAGCTGGCTGCGGCGCTGCGCATCTTCGAAGCCCGCGGCGCCCAGATGTGGGCCCACCGTTCGCGCGCCGAGCTGCGCGCCGCCGGAGTGAACCTGGCCGGCCCCCGAGCAGAGAGGCAAGGTCCGGACTTGACGCCCCAGGAGCTGCAGATCGCTCGCCTCGCCGCGTCGGGGTTGACCAACCGCCAGATCGCCGACCAGATCTACGTCTCCCACCGGACAGTCGCCGCCCATCTCTACAAGATCTTCCCGAAGCTCGGCATCACCAGTCGTAATCAGCTGCGGGACAGTGTCGGTGGCGAGCACATCACCTGAGTCATCGACCCAGGAACTGTACGACGTGCTGGCCGAACTCGACTGGGTACTGATCGAGGAACCCGTGCCCGGCGTCGGCATAGATCCGAAGTTGCGCACCACGAATGTGCTCGGCCAGCAGTACTGAATTCTTGGTGTACATCATGGTGTCGTTGTCGCCGTTGGCGACCAGGGTGGGTTGAGTGATCGCCGAAAGTCTTTCCAACTTCGAGGATTCTGGGATACCCCACGTCATCAACGCTTGATACTGGGCGTCTCGGCAGTCCAGGGACGATTCGGGGTCGCGATCCTCCGTGCGGGCGTGGGTGCGGCTGAGGTACTCCCAGGCCAATCGGGTGCCCTCGGCCGAACCGGAGAAGAACAGTGAGATGAAGTCCTCGGGCGTGGTCACATCGCCCGCCGCCCACCGGTAGACATCGTCGCTCCACCGATGCAGGTCGGACGCGCCCTGAGGCGCGGTTCCCGCCAGAACCAACCGGCGCGGCAATCGCGGCCGGATCAATGCGATCTCCTGAGCGATATGGCCTCCCAGCGAGAATCCGACGATGTCGATTTCCTTCAACCCCAGGGCATCGACGAAAGCCAGCGCATTGCGTGCCATGTCCGAGACATTGTCCGGTGTGCGCCCCGTCGAGCTTCCCACCCCGGCCAGATCGACGGTGACGACCTCGCGGTGCGTGGCCAGCGTGTCGAGCAGAAGGGGGTCCCAGTAGTCCAGATTGCCGCGGAAATGCTGCAACATCAGTACGGGTGGAACCGTTTTTGAGGGCGATCCCACACGGCGGTAGCGCAGTACGTCACCGGCGACGTCGATGTTGCGGGTGGAAGCGAAAGCTGAGGAATCGAGGTCTGGCGCGGGTGTGGCAGCGGCTCGTGTCACGGGGCTCCTTCAGGTTTGCGTGATCTATCGACCGTGACACCGATCCGGCCGCTGGGGAATCCGTCGCGTGACTACCGCGCGCGACCCATGGTCAAAGTGCAGATGCCGCCGGACCCCGTCATGTGATGCGCTCTATCCATGACGTCCTATCGGGCCTATCAGGTCACCGGCAAGCGCGCCTTCAGCCTCGTCGATCGCGAGGTGCGCGATCCCGATCGCGGTCACGTCCGGATCCGAACGCTGGCATGCGGCGTGTGTCACAGCGATGCGCTGGCAGTCGAAGGTCAGCGCGACGATTCCTCGCATCCTGTCGTTCCCGGACACGAGATCGTCGGCGAGATCAACGCGGTGGGCGCCGACGTCGACGCTCGATGGCGGGTGGGTGACCGCGTGGGCGTCGGGTTCCTCGGCGGACAGTGTGGTCGCTGCGATTTCTGCCGACACGGCGACTTCGTCAACTGCACCGATCAGCCCCAGCCCGGCACGACTGTCGACGGCGGGTACGCCGAGATGACCTACGCGCGCGCTTCCGGGCTGGTGCGTGTGCCCGAGCGTTTCGATCCGCTGACCGCCGCACCGTTGTTGTGCGCCGGTGTGACAGTGTTCAACGCGCTGCGCGCTGCAAGTGCGCCCGTGAACACCCTGGTCGCGATCCAGGGCGTCGGCGGCCTGGGCCATCTGGGAATCCAGTACGCGAAGAGCCTGGGCTACCGCGTCGTCGCGATCGCGCGCGGTGACGAGAAGCGTTCTCTGGCCGAAACTCTGGGCGCCGACCACTACATCGACAGTTCACGGGAGGACACCACCTCGGCGTTGAACGAGCTCGGTGGCGCCACCGCCGTCGTCGCCACCGCCGCGAGCGGTGCGTCGATGGCCGGCCTCGTCGGGGGGCTGCGGCCGCGTGGCCGCCTGGTCGTGGTGGGCGCCTCGCCGGAGCCGATCCCGGTGCAGACCTCGGATCTCATCTTCGGCGGGCGCAGCATCGTCGGCAGTCTGACCGGGACGGCGGCGGACAACGAAGACAGTCTGAACTTCGGGCTAGCACACCAGATCGCGCCGATGATCGAGACGATGCCGTTCGAGGCAGCGCCGCAGGCCTACGAGCGGATGATGGCCGGTGAGGCCCGGTTCCGGATCGTGTTGGATTTCACCCGCCGCTGACATCAGGACAGGAACCGCAGAACCTCGCCGGTGAAGTCGTCGATGTGCTGGAAGAGGAAACCGTGTCCGGCATCGCTGTACAGAATGACTTTCGCGTTCGGCAACCGACCCGCCATCGCATAGCTCGCGTAGGCGTCGATCATCCGGTCGTGGGCTCCATTGGCCACGAGCACGGGGATCGTCACGTCGCCGAGGCGATCCCACACCGAGGACCCTGTCGAGCCGATGACCGCGAGTTGTGCGCGCACGGTGTCCGCGGAGACCGGCGTGTGATCCGGTGTGAGCGTGCGCGCGTCCAACCGCCGGAGCGACTCCACCCCCAGCGCGCGGCCGGGACCTGCGTCAGGGAAAAAGAGGTAGAGGAAGTCGTCGTCATCGTTGACCGGTTTGGTGGCCACCTGCCAGATCTGCGGATCAGCCGCAGGCATGCCCGGCACGCCGCCACCGGGCGAGCTGCCGGCGACGATCAACCGGCGCACCAGATCAGGACGCTGCAGCGTCGCGGCCTGAACCACGACGCCTCCCAAGGACCAACCGAGCAGGTCGACCTCTCCGAGTTCCAGCGCCTCGGTGAACTCGACGAGCCCACCCGCCAAGCTCTTCATGGTCGTCGGCGCGGTTCCGCTTGACTTCGCGTGGCCCACGTTGTCGAAGATGATCACGTCGCGTTCTGCACCCAGCCGATCGAGGAACTCCGGGTCCCAGTGGTCCATCGTGCCGCGAAAGCGGAGGGCCAGCAGCAGCGGTGTTCCGCCATCGACGCCGAATCGGCGATAGGCGAAACGAGCGCTCGGTGCGTCGATGTACTGGGTGTCGGCATCGGCCGAGAGAAGCTGAGACATCCCTCGATCGTGGCGACCGGCCCACGTCGAAGCCATCAGCACGATGACTGCCATCGTGTGATTGACTGCTGCGATGGCCACGTCTGACGCGCATTTCTATCGGCCCGCCGACGGCACCGGGCTCCCCCACGATCCGTTCAACGCCATCGTAGGGCCGCGACCGATCGGCTGGATCTCCACCGTGAGCGCCGACGGCACACGAAATCTGGCTCCTTACAGCTTCTTCAACGGCTTCAACTACCACCCTCCGGTGATCGGGTTCGCTTCGATCGGCTGGAAGGACAGCGTCGCCAACATCGAGGCCACCGGCGAGTTCGTGTGGAATCTCGCCACCCGGCCGATCGCCGAGGCCATGAACGAAACCGCGGCCAGCGCGGACCCGGACATCGATGAGTTCACCCTCGGGGGCCTCACTCCGGTGGACTCCGTCGACGTCACACCACCCCGGGTCGCGGAAAGCCCGGTCAACTTCGAATGCGTACTGACACAATTGATCCAGCTTCAGGACCGAGCCGGTGGGTTGCTCGAGAGCTGGATGGTGCTGGGTCAGGTCGTCGCCGTTCACATCGACCAGCAGTACCTGGTCGACGGCGTCTACGACACCGCGGCCGCTCGCCCCATCCTGCGCGCCGGCGGACCGGCAGCCTACTTCGACGTGCCCGCCGACGCCCGATTCGAGATGCGCCGCCCCGGCTGATCTACCCGGTGCTGCGAGCCGTGTCGACGGCGAACGCGCCGGGTCCGGTGAAGACCAGCAGCAGGAACGCAAAGCAGTTCATCACCGCCGGCTCGCCCTGGTTCACGACGGGCCAGAAGCTGAGACCGGCGTGACCCATGAAGTACGCGAACGCCATCGTGCCCGAGGCCAAGAACGCGGCGGGGCGAGTCAGCGCACCCACGGCCAGCAGAGCGCCGCAGAGCAGCTCGATCACACCGGCGTACCAGTAGGGCCAGACGCCGAACTGAGCGGCGTCTGGAGCGGGCCAGCCGAACAGTGCGGTGGTGCCGTGACAGAGCAGCAGCGCGGCGAAGACGATGCGGAAGACGGCGAGTGCGTAGGGGGTCAGCGGGTTCAGACGACCGCCGATCGTCTGGTCGAAAGTGGAGAGAGCCATCGGTTTTCCCTTCGTGCAGATTCTTCTCAGACGGTTTCGCATGAGCCTCGCTCACTTGATGGCGAGATTGAGGATGATCACGGCCACGCCCAGCGCGGTGTTACCGAGGCCTACGACGCAGGCGCCCAAGCGCGAGTAGCCGCTGATTCGTCCTGCCGTCACACCCCAGCCGAACAGCAGAAGCGCATTCATGAGCAGCGCGCAGGAGGTGTAGCCGATAGCCAGGGAACCGTCTGCGCGCACTGCGTCGTCACGCCACCCCACCACATGGGCCGCCCAGAGCAGAAGAAGCGTCGGCACCGACGCGACGACCATGGGGATGCCCGTCAGCATGAACGAACGCAGATCCTTCCAGAATCCGGTCGCCGCACTCACTTGGTGGGCCGACACGTGCTGCCCATAGCTGCGCGTCACCGCGGCGATACCTACGCTGGCGGCCACCCAGGCCGCGGAGTAGCCGGCGGACTGCCCGATGGGTATGGCCGCCAGCGTGGCACTGGCGAACACGGTTCCGACGACACCGCCGTAGACACTGTTCGTCGACGGCTTCCACCGCCGCGCTTCCTGTTGTCCGCGAGGCGATTTCGCGACAGGCGTGGTCTTCGATTGCTCGACCTGCAGATGGGTCATGGTGCAATCCTTTCCGGTATGCCCGTGCGCGCGGACTCGGCGTCGATGTCGAGCCGCAAGGCCTCGACGAGCCGCCGATACAGTGAGCAGCGCTCGATCAGTTCCTGGTGACGTCCCCGGTCGACGATGCGCCCGCGTTCCGTGACGACGATGGTGTCGGCGTCGATGACGGTCGACAGGCGATGGGCAATCGTGACGACCGAGCGTTGCTTCGCCTGACTCCGGAGGACCTCGTGCACAGCCGCTTCGGAGATGCCATCGATCTGCGCAGTGACCTCGTCGAGCAGCAGCACGTCCGGCTCGGCCAGCAGAGCCCTGGCGAGCGCAACGCGTTGCCGCTGTCCGCCCGAGATCGTCGCCGCAGCGACGTCGGTGTCCAGCCCGTGTTCGAGACCGTCGACCAGATCATCGAGCTGCAGTCGCGCGACCACGTCGTCAATAGCACGTTGCGACGCAGCCGGATTCGCGAAGACCAGATTCTCGCGCAGTGTTCCCGGCAGCAACGGACTGTCCTGTTCGACATAGCCGAACCGTCTGCGGACCGCTGAGATGTCCACGTCGCGATAGGCGGTCGAACCCAGCCGCAGCTCTCCGGCCTGGGGCTCGATGAACCTGAGCATCAACGCGAAAAGCGTGGTCTTCCCCGCGCCCGAGGGGCCCACGATAGCCGTGTGCCCTGTCGCCGGAATCTCGAGACACACATCGCGCAGCACCGGCCGGCCGGATTCCGAATAGCACGCGGTGACCCGGTCGAAGACGATCGCCGGTGAGTCGCCGGCCCGCGTGGCGGCGGCGGCACCGGGAGCCGAGCGCTCGAGCTCCAACGATCGCACGTCTCGGATCCGGGCCGCGGCCGCGACGCCTGCCTGCAAGGTCGTGAGGTGGTGGCTGAGTTCCATGGTCGGACCGAGCAGTCCGACCGCATACAGCAGGAAGGCCACCAACGTCGGCATGGTGAGCTGCCCATTGGCCACGAGATACGCCCCACCACAGACGATCACGAGTGTGGCGGTTTGGATTCCGGAAAACGCGACGCTCCACGTCAGCGCTTCGCGCCGAACTGCGCGCAGGCTGTGTTCTCTCGATTGCTGCGCGAGCGCGACGAGGGAACCGGATTGCCGGTCCTCGGCTCCGGCCACCTTGACGGTCTTGACGGCACGCAGTGTCGTCTCCAGGTGGCCGCCGAGATCACCGAGTGACCTCTGCGCGCTCTCCTGCGCCCGACCGATCGCCGGCATGAGTACGGCGAAGACGACGGCGATCAGCGCGATCGTCCCGATCGTGACCGATGCCAGGACCGGGCTCAAGTAGACCATCAGCACCAGCGTGCCGATCACCGTGATCGAGCCGTTGACGAGTCCGACGGCACTCGATGAGGTGGCCTCCCGCAGCAACACCGTATCGCTGGTCACTCGGGTCACCAGCTCGCCGTTGGACCGCTTCTGCAGTGGAATCAATCGCGCCTTCAGAAACTGCGTGATCATGCCTCGACGGGCATCGAAGACGACGTCCTCAGCCAACGTCCCGAGGAGCACCCACTGTCGCCAGCTCAGCACGGCGCCCACCACGATCACCCCGGCCAGCAGCAGCGCTGGAGCGGCGAAGCCACTGCCCTTGGGCCCCATGGCATCCAGAACCCACCGCGTGACCAGCGGGGTCGCCAGTTCGGCGCCAGAGACCCCCAGGCCCAGCAGCAGGGCCACGACGAGCCTGCCCCGGTGCGGACGCGCAAAGTCCCACAGAATCGACAGTTTCGACGGCCTTGACTGCGTCCGCACGTCAGACATCGCTCGCTCAGCCACCCGAATATTAGGACATATATGTCCTATTTTCGTCAAACAGTGTCTCGATTGCGAGGGTGCGGGCATGATGTCCCCATGGTCTCGACCACCCGTCCGCAGCGCGTACGCGACCGCACCCGAGCGGCGCTGATGTCGGCGGCCATCGACGTGCTGAGCGACAACGCGGCCGCGTCGATGGGCGAGATCGCCACCGCCGCCGGCGTCGCCCGAAGCACTCTCAATCGCTACTTCCCGGACCGCGCAGCGTTGACCGAGGGCATCGAGGCGTTCGTCGAAGCCGAGTACGAAGAAGCCGTCCGTGACGCGCGGACTGCCGAGGGCAGCGGACTGGCGGCCTACCTTCGCATCGTCGACGAGATGCTCGAACGCCTGGACACTCTGGGCTGGTGGATGCGGGCAGCGGCGGATGACGACTTCGACGACCTGGACTGCGAAGCAGACAGAGGCATCATCGCAGTCATCGAGCGGGGTCACCAGGACGGCACGGTCGACACACAGTTCACTCCGACCTTCATGGTCGGTGCCACCTGGTCGCTACTCACCGCCGCCTACTACGACGTGCGCCACGGCAAGCGGTCCCGCGCCGAAACGCGCGATCTCTGTCGGCGCGGGCTGACCAAGCTCGCCGCATCACCGACAGCTGAGGTCGCTACGAAACGTCCGGAAGCGTCGTCGAAATGACCGAGCTGACGGCTGATCAGCCCTGGCTGCGGTTCCATTCGATCCACCCGATACCGCTGCGGCCGTCGTCGGTCATGACCGGCCCCCACGACCGCGGGAACCGGCTCAGCCTCCCGTCGGGAGAGGTCAGCAACACCGGCGCGTGACCGGCCGGAGTGATCGTAGCAGTCAACCCGTCGTAGTCCACCGCTGCGGAGACAGGGAGTTCACCATCCCAGACCGTCTCGCGCGCTTCGACTTTGGTGAGCTCGACCAGCCCTTCCCCGGCATGCTGCCGATATCCCACCGACAGCGCAGGAGCGCCGGGGATGCGAATGTCCACTCCGTGAAGGTGGGTGCCGTCGTCGAGATGGATCGCGCTCCACACCCAGTCCATCCCCCACCAGTCGCGTGACGCCCACGAATGGTCGCGCTGCCCGGCGACGTCGGTGATGGTGTAGGAGTGCCCGTCGGCGGTGACCGTGCCCGATACCCGGCACGGGATCTCGTACCGCGGCGACACCCGGTATTGGAAGGGCGTTCCGTCGCTGGTCCAGTCCAGGTCCACGGCGACATCGACGGTTCGACCCGCCTCGCCGCGCAGCAGCGCTGCCGGATCGTCGTGGGCCTGTCCGTGGCCCTGGAGCGAGACACGAAAGCGGACCAGCGGTTCAGCGATCTCCATCGTGAGCTGCGCACCGTCGGCAGCGACCCGGGTGTGACTGTCGGGCAGCGGCGCCTCGAAGTCGAGCACGGCGATGGTCGGCCGGCCCGGGCCGCACAGCAGACCGTTGACCCAGGCGTGGCCCTGATTGGGGATGAGGCCGAGCCGGAACCAGCCACCTGCATTCTGGTCTGCGTCGGCGAAGTCGAAGTACCAGCTCTCGCTCCACAACGGCTCATCTGTCGGCGTGTGCCGGTCCTCGTCGGATGCGTTCGGCTGCAATGGTTCCGGCGTCGACGGCGGTGGCAGCAGGGAGAGCGCATCGGCGTCGATCACGTGCTGGCAGTGCCGGGCGATCATGGCCATGAACATCTCGTCACCACGGGCGGTCCGTTCCACCAGCATCGGTGACACGATGGCCATCAGAACCCCGAAGAAGCTCTGCCGCCGCACCCCCTCGCGCACATCGTCCAGCGAGACGCCGGAGGATGTGCCGAGGGCATCGTGGTAGGCGGCGAGCAGCCCGTCGTAGCGCGCGCGACGCTCCTCGACGGGCAGCGCACAGCCGAGGAAGTAGGCGACATCGGTGAACGCCGGCCCCCAGGTCACCGTCTGCCAGTCGACGACGGTCAACGGCCGATCTGCGCCCGGCTCGCCGAAAAGCATGTTGTCGAGCCGGTAGTCACCGTGCACCAGTCCGCGCCGACCGCTTGCACCCTCGCCGGCCATGAACGCATCGAATGCCGCGACGAAGCGCTCGCAGACCTCGCGATGTTCTGGCGCCACCTGGTCGGCATAGCGGTCGATGAAGCCCGCGTACAGCGCGCTCATCAGGCCCTGGTTCACGGGTGATTCCCGGTTAAGCCATGCCGCATCGGCGAGCGCCTCGTCACCCAACAGCGGACCGTGCACCAGACCGAGTTGTCGCATCGCCAACTCCGCCTGATCCGCTGTGGCACCCTGGATCTCGTCCCCCACGATTGCCGGAGCGGCATCGTCGAGCAGCAGATCGAACACGCCCGTCGCGCCGTCATACGCCGCGTGATGGCAGGACGCGACCGGGCCGCCCAGGCCCGGTGCGACGTCGGTGTAGAAGCGCACCTCACGTTCGTAGAGCCCCATCGCCAGGCCGGTCTGGCGGCTGCTCGGGTCGGCGGCGGCGACCTTCAGGACCACCGACCGCGGCCCGTGCTCACCATCGCCGTACTCCAACTGCAGCCGGTAGCACTCACTCATCTGCCCGGTACCGATGCGGGCGACCGAGAAGCTCGACACGTCCCGCCCGAGGACGGCGCTGAGCCAGTCGACGGTCAGATCGGCAGGGCTTTCCACGAGCGGTTGCGAGGTCGACACCCGGCCAACGTATAGCAGCGGGGCAGTCGCGAAGAGCACATCCGACAAACAAATTGACGGCCGTCAACTCGATGACGGGCAGCTGTGGCAACCTGATCATGATCACCCGGGGCGCGCGGGTCGAAAACGGGTATAGGGCGCGTCGTGGAACCGGAGGGCAAATGAAGGTATTGATCACCGGCGGCACCGGCTTCGTCGGTGCGTGGACGGCGAAGGCGGCGCAAGATGCCGGGCATCAGGTGCGCTTCCTGGTGCGCAACGCAGGCCGGCTGGCCACCAGCGCGGGAAAGATCGGCGTCGACATCGGCGATCACGTGCTCGGTGACATCGCCGATGGCGAGAGCACCGCGGCGGCCCTCGAGGGATGCGATGCCGTGATCCACTGCGCGGCCATGGTCTCGACCGATCCCAGCCGGGCTGACGAGATGCTGCACACCAACCTCGAAGGCGCGCGCAACGTCCTCGGTGGCGCCGCGGCCGCGGGGATCGATCCGATCGTGCACGTCTCGAGCTTCACGGCACTGTTCCGCCCCGACCTCGACGTGTTGCACGCCGATCTCCCGGTGGTCGGCGGCAGCGACGGCTACGGCCGCTCGAAGGCAGCCGTCGAGGCGTACGCGCGGGGCCTGCAGGACGCCGGCGCGCCGGTGAACATCACCTATCCCGGCATGGTGCTGGGTCCGCCCGCAGGTGATCAGTTCGGCGAGGCGGCCGAAGGTGTCGAGGCGTCGGCGAAGATGCACGCCGTGCCGGGTCGAGGCGCCGGCTGGATCGTGATCGACGTGCGCGACCTCGCCGACCTGCACGTCGCGCTCCTCGAACCGGGCCGGGGACCGCGCCGCTACATGGCCGGCGGCCAGCGGGTCTCGGTGGACCAGCTCGCACAGATGATCGGCCGCGCCACCAACCGCACACTCGCGGTGGTCCCGGTGCCGGATGTCGCGCTGCGCAGCGCGGGCCGCATCTTCGACGTCGTCGGACCGTTTCTGCCGTTCGAGACGCCGATCAATTCCGCCGCCATGCAGTACTACACACAGATGCCGGCCTCCGACGACGCACCGAGCACGCGCGATTTCGGACTGCACTGGCGCGATCCGGCCGAGACGATCGCCGACACCGCCGAAGGACTGCGTCAGGTCGGGCGGCTCTGAGGGGGGTCAGGCTCGTGCGCTGACCACACGCAGCCGGAGGGCCCGCGCAGTCGCAGGTCCGACGATCCCATCGACCACCAGACCGGGTGTGCGGCGCTGGAATTCCCTGACAGCCGCCTCGGTGTCGGGGCCGAAGACACCGTCGACCACGAGGTTGCCCGCGTAGCTCGCATAGGCCGCCTTCAGACGCCGCTGTAGTTCGGCCACCTGCGGGCCGCGAGATCCCCGCTTCAGCAGTATGTCCGAGTAGTCGTCGTCGGGCGGTTCTGGTACGCCGCGATCGTCGGCGACGTCTCGGCGCAGGATGTCCATGTCGATGGCGCCGGGATCCCATTTGCCTTGAGCGCGGCCGGCGTATTCCTTGTGCCCGATGACCCTGTCGGCCGATCGACCCAAGCGTCGACAGATAGCGGCGCAGCTTCGTACCAGGGCGACGTACTGCGCGTCCGGCCAGTGTGTGCGATGCGGCGCCGACGGGCTCGTGCCGCTGTTGGCACACTCGATGCCGATCATGTGCCGGTTCGCACCGTTGACGGGCAACCAGGGATAGGAGCCCTCGCCGGCGTGCCAGGAGACGCCCGCCGCCACGACCGTCACCGCTCCGCTGCGCGCGATGTGCAGCGCTGACAGCGGGCCCGGCAGATCGGGCCTACCGCGTGCGATGGACTCCGCGGTGGCACCGTCGGACCCCGTGTGGTGCACCATCACCCCGCGGATGTCGGCGAAATCGCCGTGACCGCGGTCGCGCCAGCCGGGCAACTCGCGCACGTCGAGGCCTGCGGCTCGCAACACATCGGCGAGCCACAGCGGATCACCGCTCCACACCGCGGGCATCGGCGGCACCTCCCCTTCCCTGTCGACAGCGCCCCTATGCAACCAGACGTCCCACGTTTGGCCAGAGAGGGCGCGGGTAGTTCGACCCGGTGACGACAGAACCCGAAGACATCGAGAGCACGCCGGTCGTCGCGCGTGACACCTCGGCATCCCGCCACCAGGTGTGGGCAGTGATCGCCGACGGGTGGACGTATTCACAATGGGTGGTCGGTAACAGCCGGATGCGCGCCGTCGACGCCACCTGGCCCGCGCCGGGCAGCACCATCCATCACTCCATCGGCATCTGGCCGGTCGTGCTCAACGACAGCACCGTCGTCGAATCATGCGAGCCCGAAAGGGAACTCGTCCTGATCGCCAACGGACGTCCATTCGGTAAAGCGCGGATCACCCTCCGCCTGGCCGATGTAGACGGCGGGGGCTGCCGGATCGAGATGGCCGAGGTACCGGTATCGCCGCCGCTGAGCTGGCTGCCCAAACAGGTGGCACTGACCGCGGCATTCCCCCGGAACCGAGAAACCACCTGGCGGCTGGCTGCGGTGGCCGAGCGCCGCACCCGCGATGAGCGCTGAACTCCCGCGATCGGAGTCCGCCGACGCCGTCGTCATCGGCTCAGGCCACAACGGGCTCGTCGCCGCGACCATGCTCGCTGACGCGGGATGGGACGTCGTCGTCCTCGAAGCGCAGGACCGGCCCGGCGGCGCCGTCAAGAGCGCCGAGTTGACCCCGGGGTACATCAGCGATCTCTACAGCGCCTTCTATCCGCTGTCCGTCGCCTCCCCCGCACTCGCTGACCTCGCTCTCGAAGATCACGGCCTGCGCTGGAGTCACGCGCCGGCCGTCGTCGGTCACGCTCGCAGCGCCGACGATGACGACGCTCCGGTTCTCTACCGCGACATCGACCGTACTGCAGCGGAATTCGAGCGGCATCACCGTGGGGACGGGGACCGTTGGATCGCCGTCTGCGAGCAGTACCAGCGCATCAAGAAACCACTTCTGGACACGTTGTTCGCACCGTTTCCGCCGGTGCGCGGGCCCGCTGGGCTGCTGCGCCGGCTCGGCACCGCCGAGGCGTTACGGCTGTTGCACCTGCTGCTGTTGCCCGCGGGCGAGATGGCGCGACAGCTGTTCGACGGCGAGGCGGCCCAGCTGCTCTTGCTGGGCAACGCGATGCACGCCGACGTGCCCGTCGATGCGCCCGCCAGCGGTGTGATGGGATACCTCCTGCTGATGCTGGCCCAGGACGGCGGGTTCCCTGTGCCGGTCGGTGGTGCGGGTCAGCTGACCGAGGCACTGGTGCGGCGGGCCGAGTCAGCAGGAGCGCGCGTGTACTGCGGTCGCGAAGTCGACAGCATCGACGTGCGCGGACATCGCGCGACCGCGGTGAACCTCGTCGACGGTGGTTTCATCCGCTGCCGTCGCGCCGTCGTCGCGAACACCTCAGCGCCACAACTGTATCGGCGTCTCCTCCCGGCGGACGTCCTGCCGCTCGGGCCGCAACGACAATTGGATCGCTTCGTCTGGGACACCCCGGTTCTGAAGATCAACTACGCGCTCGACGCGCCGATCCCGTGGCGATCGCGCAGCCTCGCCGGAGCGGGCACGGTCCACCTCGGCGCCGACCACGACGGCCTCATCCGCTGGATGGCCGACTTGAACACCTCGACCGTGCCGACCCAGCCGTTCATGCTGTTCGGTCAGATGACGACCGCTGATCCCACCCGATCTCCCACGGGCACCGAAAGCGCCTGGGCCTACACCCATCTGCCTCGGGGCCGCAGCGACGATCGCAGCGCCGAACGGTTGGCCGAGGCCGTCGACGCCGTCCTGGAACGCCACGCCCCCGGCTTCACCGGCCATGTCGTCGGGAAAGTGATCCAGCGGCCATCGGATCTGGAACACAGCGACGAGAACCTGCACGCCGGAGCGGTCAACGGCGGCACGTCACAGTTGTTCCAGCAGTTGATCTTCCGACCCATTCCCGGGCAGGGCGGGCCGACCACGCCACTGGACAACGTCTTCCTCGGCAGCGCGGGCGCTCCGCCCGGTGGCGGCGTGCACGGCGTCTGCGGCCGCAACGCCGCGCGGGCGGCCCTGGCCGCCGACGGGGCCGTGGGCTGGCCACGCCGACGGCTCAACCGGGCAGTGAGCCGGCTCCTGCTCGGCTGAAGCCCGCCCGCCCGTGAGAAGCCACGGCTGTGGAACCGCCGATTTCACAGCCTGGAACAATATTCCGCGGGTGGTATGCCTACTCGACAACGGGAAACAGTGAGTCGCCATCTTCCGGGGTCCCGTCGACCTGCCCGTCGTGCTCACCGGGCTCGACGGGCGCAGCGTCGCTCCCGAGCAATGGCTCGTCACCACCGACACCATCTGCTGCATCGCGCAGATCGATGTCTGATTCATCCACATCAGGCATCTCCTCGGCGAGCCGCTGGTCCAGGCTTTCGCCCTGACGTTGCTCCTCGGCCGACATACCGAACTTGTCGACGCCGCTCCAGCCCTCCGGCGGGTCCACGACCTCGTCTCCGTCGTCGTTGTGCACGTCGTCGGAATCGGTACCCTCCATCGGGCTGAGCAGATCGTCGCTGCCGCCCAGATCGTTGGCTGTGGTCCCCGTGGCATCGTCGGTGCTCACCGGTGATCTCCTCTCACTGTCGCGTCCCCCAGCGATAGCCGGGAACCGCGCGCTTGAAACTCGTTGCAGCTCAGCGCCAGGCGCGCATGTCGGCGCGAGGTGTTGTCCGGATCGATGGCGTCCTCGAGCTCACCCATCACGCTCTCCTCGGCGGGTGATCGTCGTCGCGTATCGCGCGTTGGCTACCGTCTGAAGGTATGCATCCCTTCCGCCAGGCCGTCGAGGCACGCGACGCGGCCGCCATCGAGGCGCTGCTCGCCGACGACGTCGTCTTCACCAGCCCAGTCGCGTTCAAGCCCTACCCCGGCAAGCCGATCACCGCGGCGATCCTGCGCGCGGTGATGCGGGTGTTCGTCGACTTCCGCTACATCAGGGAGATCGGCGACGCCACCAGCTCTGATCATGCGCTCCTGTTCGAGGCCACGGTCGACGGCAAGAAGATCACCGGCTGCGACTTCATCCACGTCGACGAGAACGGTCTGATCGACGATCTGATGGTGATGGTGCGACCGCTCTCGGGCGCCACCGCGCTGGCCGAAGCGATGGGTGCACAGTTCGACCGCATCCAACGCGAGGCCGCCGAGGCCGCCGAGGCCGCGAACCACACGAACTGATGCTGCCCTCCGACAATCACGTGCACACCCGGTGGTCCTGGGACACCGCCGGAACGTCGACGATGGAGGCCACCTGCCGCCGAGCGGTCGAGCTGGGCCTGCCCGCGGTCGCGTTCACCGAGCACGTGGATTTCACCGAGTGGGGCGATGACGACGCGGCGACCCCGGGGATGGCGGTCGGTGACCGACCCCGCGTCGTGCCGCTCGACGTCGACGGATACCTCGCCGACATCGAGGGGTGCCGCGAGATGTTTCCCGATCTGCGGATCCTGTCGGGGATCGAAGCCGGTGAGCCGCATCGGTTTTCCGGCAGTGTCGCCGCTGTCCTCGCCGCCGGTCGATTCGATCGGGTGCTGGGAAGTCTGCACGGGATCCCGGTGGCCGGGCGCCTCGAGGGGATCACCAGACGGTTGTTCGCCGAGCACGACCCTCACGACCTGGTGCGACGGTACTTCGCCGACATGGTCACGCTGATCGAGCGCTCAGATGTGTTCACCGTGCTCGCCCACTGCGACTATCCGCGCCGTTACTGGCCCGCCGACCGGGTGGGCGCCTACCGCGAGAACGATTTCGAAGAGCACTACCGGACGGTCTTTCGTACCCTTGCCGGCACCGGTCGCGCGTTGGAGATCAACACCAAGTCGCCTTTGGCGTCCGTCGATCTCGTGCGGTGGTGGTGGCAGGAAGGCGGCGACGCGGTGTCGTTCGGCAGCGACGCCCATCAACCCGCACACGTCGGTAATCGCTTCGACGTCGCGGTCGACATCGTGGAGGCAGCCGGATTCCGGCCCGGACGCGACCCTTTCGACTTCTGGCGGCGCTGACCGGTCAGCGTGTCAGCACGGCGACGATGCTCTCGATCAGGTCGACGACGTCGTCGGGACGCGACAGCATCACCAAATGGGAAGAGTCGATCTCGATGACGGTCGCGCCTGCCCGCTGATATCCGAATCGTTGCACGTCGGGATTGATCGCGGTATCCGATGTGCAGACCACCGCCCAGGTGGGCCGTGACCGCCACGCGGCCACCGGCGCGGCCTCGCTGAATGCCACCGCGGCCAGCGGACGCTGGGAGACGGCGAGCACCGCCATCAGCTTCGGATCGACGTCCGCACCGACCACCGCTGCGAATCGGTCCGGGTCGACCGTGACATCGATTCCGTCGGAGCTGTTCCCCGTCGCCGGAAAGGGCCGCTGCACCAGCGCCGCCGGCAGCTCGGAATCCGGGAAGCCGCCCTGCAGCTGCGCGAGGCTCTCCCCTTCCTCCAGTGCGTAGCCCGCCAGATACAGCAGTCCGACCACGTTCTCGGCGTCACCGGCCACCGTGATGACCGCACCACCGTAGGAATGACCGATCAGAAGCACTGGGCCGTCGATGCTCTCGATCACGGCCCGAACCGACGCCGCGTCACCGAGCAGGCTGCGGTTGGGCACTGCCACCGCGAGTACCGGCAGACCCTTCGCGAGCAGAGCGCTCGTGACGGGCGAGTAGCTCGATGCGTCGGCGAATGCACCGTGGACGAGAACAGCTGTGGGAGTGGACAACCGAACCTCCTGGGATCGTGGACGTGCGCGATCAGGACCGGATGAAGTCCAGCAGGTCGGCGTTGATGACGTCGGCATGGGTGGTCGGCATACCGTGTGGATACCCCGCGTAGGTCTTCAGGGTTCCGTTGGGCAAAAGCTCGGCCGAGAGGGGCCCCGCGTCGGCGTAGGGCACCACCTGGTCGTCATCGCCGTGCATGACCAGTACGGGCAGTGTGATCTGCCGCAGATCCTCGGTGAAGTCGGTCTGGGAGAAGGCGACCACGCCGTCGTAGTGGGCGATCGCGCCGCCCATCATGCCTTGCCGCCACCAGTTGGCGATCACCGCCTCGATCGGTTCCACTCCATCGCGATTGAACCCGTAGAACGGGCCTTCGGGCACTGCCCGGTAGAACGCGGATCGGTTGGTCGCGACCTGTGTCTGGAAATCATCGAACACCGACTTCGGCAACCCGCCGGGGTTGGCCTCGGTCTGCACCATCAGCGGCGGGACCGCGGCGATCAACGCCGCCTTCGCCGCGTGGTCCTGACCGTGGCGGGCCAGGAAGCGCACCACTTCGCCGCCGCCGGTGGAATGCCCGACGTGGATTGCGTCGCGCAGGTCGAGATGGTGTACGACAGCCGCGAGATCGTCGGCGTAATGGTCCATGTCGTGACCGTCGCCGACTTGGCTCGAGCGGCCGTGCCCACGGCGGTCGTGTGCGATGACGCGGTAACCGTGGCCGAGGAAGAACATCATCTGGGCGTCCCAGTCGTCCGCCGACAGTGGCCAGCCGTGACTGAACACGATCGGCTGCCCCGACCCCCAGTCCTTGTAGAAGATGTCGACTCCATCGGATGTGGTGATGATCGGCATTGACGTCCATTTCGTCGGTGTGGTCGATGGCCTTTCTGCATTAAACCCTTTCTGAGTTCGGCACGCTGCGAGCTCCTCATTGACGATTCCTATGGGAACCTCGGCGGCGATCTATGACCGCAGGATCACCTCACCCACCTTCGGCGGGCACCCCGAGTACCTTCTCTGACATGGCATCGCACCCGTTGACGATCATGTTCTGGCCGGAGTCGGCCTACGGACCGACCAATCAGTGCATCGGCCTGGCGTCGATCCTGCGCGATCGCGGGCACCGAATCGTCTTCGCCGCCGAATCGTCGTGGGCCGGAAAGATCGCGCCATTCGGCTTCGTCGAGGAGCTCGTCGACCTGGCCGAGCCCTCGCCCGATGCGGCCGAGGAGGACGCCGGCGCCTTCTGGACCCAGTTCATCGCCGAGACGGCGCCCGAGTTCCGCAAGCCCACGATCGAACAGCTCGCCAGCTTCATCCAGCCCACGTTCCAGGCCCTCATCGACGGCGCCCGGTACTGCGAACCACGATTGCGCGAGATCATCGCCGCGCACCGGCCCGACGTCATCGTGGAGGACAACGTCGTGCTCTTCCCGGCGCTGGCCACCGCGGGCGTTCCGTTCGTCCGGGTCGTGTCGTGCAGCCCGTTGGAGGTTCCCGGTCCCGACGTACCGCCCCCCTTCTCGGGGCTGCCGAGCGGCGATCCCGCGCAATGGCGTTCCTACCGTGAGGAATTCGAGAGAACGTTGCGCCCGATGTGGGCCGACTTCGACGCCTGGGTACGGGAGCAGGGCGCCGCGGGCCTGCCAGACTTGGAGTTCATGCCGCGAGACAACGCGGCCAACCTGTACGTCTATCCGGCCGAAGCCAACTACGTGGATCTGCGCCCGCTGGGTGACACCTGGACGCGCATGGACTCCAGCGTCCGCGAAACCGACGAGGCCTACGCGGTGCCTGCCGAGGTGGCCGACCGGCCGGCCGACAGTGCACTGATCTACCTGTCCCTGGGGTCTCTCGGCGGTGCTGATGTCGCCCTCATGCAGCGGCTCGTGGACGTCCTCGGCACCACCCGCCACCGCTACATCGTCAGCAAGGGCCCACAGGCCGATCGAATAGCATTGGCCGACAACATGGTCGGTGCGCAGATGCTGCCGCAGACCAAGGTCATCCCCCAGGTCGACCTCGTCATCTCACACGGCGGGAACAACACCGTGACAGAGACGCTGCACTTCGGCAAGCCGCTGATCGTGCTCCCCCTGTTCTGGGACCAGTACGAGAACGCCCAGCGCATCGACGAACTCGGCTGGGGCGTCAGACTGGACACCTATGGCTTCGCCGACGACGAGCTCACCGACGCCGTGGAGCGCCTTCTCGACAACACGGCGCTGCGGGAGCGCCTCGCCGGGCTCGGCGCCGCGATACGGCAGCGGGACGGGTTGCGGGTCGGCGCGGATGCCATCGAACAGGTAGGCAACGCCCACCGGTGACCACACTGCCGGACCCAGTGGACTGGTTGGACCTGTCGAACGAGCATCGACTCGCCATCGTGGCTGCCGGGTCCGCCCGCTCGGCGCTCCCGATGGCCCGGCGTGGCGGTTGGCACCGCGCGCGCCCCGGCGAGGGCGCGTCTACGGCGTTGCTGAGAGTGCTTGCCGCACAACCGGGGGACCGTCAGATCGGACGTTTCCACGTCCGATCGTGGGCGGCTCGCCCACTCGAGGGCGAACGCGCGATGAACGTGGACCAGACGAACGAGTCCGTGATCGTCGGTGATCAGGCTGTGGTGAAGTGGGCGGTGCACCTACAGGAGGGCCCACATCCGGCGCCCCAGCGCATCACCACACTGCGGGACGCCGGCTTCACGGGAATACCGCAGCCGTGGGGCGTGATCACCTGGCAGGCTCCCAACGGGGAGGAGACGGTGACCGCGTACGTCGACGAGTACCTGCCCGGCGCGGTGGACGGATGGACCTGGGCGGTGGAGATGATGACCGCCGCAACGCTCGCCGCCGACCCGGACGCGACGGCGGCGACGGCTCGTCAGCTCGGGGTGCTCGTCGCCGACATGCATTCCGCGCTCGCCGCCACCGCGTCGACTGCCTCCTCCGCCGATGCGCACCGGTGGCACATGGCCGCTACCGCGCTCCTCGAAACCGCCTGTGCCATCACCGGATCGGCGAGTGCTGAGGTGCTGCGGGCACATCGAGCGCAGGTGGTCGAAGAGCTCGCGCTCCTCGCGTCACTGACGGGCGCTGCGGTACTCGACGGGCACGGCGATCTCCACGTCGGCCAAGTGCTGCGCAGCGACGGGAAGCTGTTCGTCACCGATTTCGACGGCAACCCTGTGCTCACCGCCGCGGAGCGAATGCACCCCATTCCGGCGGTCGTCGACGTCGCAGGAATGGTCCAGTCGCTGGTCCACGTCGCCATCGTGGCCCGTCGATACACCGCGCTGGACCCCGGCGCGCTGCACGCGGTGGAAGCGGCGACACGACGCGTCTTCGTGCAGGCCTACACCGCCCGGCTGACCGCCGGCGGGCACGGACATCTTTTCGAACCGCGCCCACTGCGCGCGCTGCGCCTGGTGCAGGTCATGCGGGAGATGATCTATGCGGCACAGTATCTTCCGCGCTGGATGTATGTCCCCGATGCCGCCCTGCCCGCCCTGCTCGACGACGAGGAGTGACTGTGAAACCCGATGCCTTCATGACCGATCTGACGCGCAAACCCGAGGTCCTGGCGCGCCTGGCCCTGATGCTGGCGGAAGGGAACCCGTGGGCGCGCGTGGTCCCCGCCGATACCGAACGGGTCGTGTTCATCGGAATGGGTTCGTCGAACTACGCGGGCGCGGTGGCCGCAGCCCGGTTGCGAGCGCGCGGCATCATTGCAGTCGCCGAACTCGCATCGTCGGCACTGTTGCCCGACTGGGGCCCGCGGACGCTGGTCGTCGCGACGTCAGCGAGCGGCGGATCCGCCGAGACGCTGGATGCGTTGACACGCCTACCCGAAGGTGCCGCCACCGTGGCGCTGACGAACACACCGGGCTCCCCACTCACCGAGCGCTGCGATGCGGTCGTCACTCTCGAGGCCGATGTCGAGCACGGTGGAGTGGCATGCCGCAGCTATCAGCACACCCTGGCCGTGCTGCTGGCCCTCGAATGTCACCTGCTCGGCACCGACACGACAGCGCTCGCGGCCACGATCGACAGTGCCGCCGCCGCGAGCACCTACCTCCTGGACAGTGAATCTTCCTGGCTTCCTGAGGTTTCCGAGCTGCTCCTCGGCCCGTCGGGTACATACCTCGCCGCGCCCGTGCACCGCTTGTGCTCCGCCCAGCAGGGCGCGCTGATGGTGCGCGAAGGACCGCGTCTGCCCGGCGCGGCGTGCGAGACCGGCGACTGGAGCCACGTCGACGTCTACCTCACCAAGACCACCGACTACCGGCTGCTGGTCTTCGCCGGTTCCCCGTGGGAGGCGCAGCTGGCCGAGTGGACCACCGCCCGGGGCAGCACAGTGGTCGGGGTCGGTGGGGACGTCCCCGGCGCTCGGTATGTGCTCCGCTACCCGGGCGACTCTGACGACGACGTCGCTCTGCTCACCGAAGTACTGGTGCCCGAGATGGTCGCGGGCCGTCGATGGCAGCAGATCACTCAGGAGACCATTGGCTGAGCAGAGCCACAGCCTCCGACTGAAACCCGTGCTCCGCCCACTGCAACGGCGTGGTCCCGAAGCGGTCGTCGATTGCGGACGGGTCGGCGCCGGCGGCGAGTAGCCGCTCGATGAGTGCGAGATCCCCCTCCCAGGCGGCGTGGTGCAGCGGTGTGGCTCCGGACTCGTCTCGACCGTTCGGATCATCGGGAAACGGCTGGTCGGCTATCTCGACGCCGGAGACGTCGATGCCGTGACGCTCGAGAAGGGCCAGCCTGTCGGTGAAGCCGTGGTCGGCTGCCCAGTGCACCTGACGGCGCCACATCTGCTCTCGCGACTCCATGGCGACCCCGAGCCGACGCTCCCAGGGACTCGGACCCGAGGTGGCCAGGCCGTGATCGAACAGCACCTCCAGGTGCGAGTCGTCGGGCCGGAACATCCTGTTGTACAACGCCTGCTGATCAGCAGGATGGGCGCCACGCTCCAGCAGCAGCCTGGCGAGCTCGGTGGCGTACCGGTGACGCGGTTGCCGTCGCGGCCCCTGCTCCCCTTCGCCGAAGACACCGGTGAGCGCGGTGAACGGCGGCGCCATTCCCCGCCACAGGTAGCCGGTGTTCGGATCCGCGCCTGCGTCGAGCAACAGCGTTGCGGCAGCGAGGATCTCTTCGCGGGTCCGGTCCGCCGGGAGTCGGGAGTAACACAAATACATCAGTGGCGTCCAGCGCAGTGGTCCCCCGGCCTCGCGGGCCGCAGCGGCATCGGCGCGCAGGTGGCGTCGTACCGCGTCGCAGTCTGCTGCCGCCGCCGCGGCGCACACGTGCTCGGCCGGCATCGCGGGCGCAGCTGCGAGAATGTCGGCCGCCTGCGCCCACCGGGGCGGAGCATCGTCGGCGGTGTACATCAGCACCGCCATGGCGCAGAAACGGTCGGCCGCATCGAGAGAGCTGTCGTCGACTCCGCTGGGATCGACACCCAAGGCGCCGGCCGCCTCGAGGTAGTGGACCAGGTCCGGCCATCCGGGGAATCCGTACCGGCGGGCCAGCGCCAACTGCGCGTCGTGCAGCGCCACATGCGGCAACGCGACGTCGGGACGCGGATGGTGACGGCGGATGAACGCCTCTGCGTCAGCATCGCCCGCGCGGGCGCGCCGTTGCAGGTCGCGGGCGTCCGAGCGCAGTCGGGGCAACGAGGGATTGTCGGGCAGTGCGCTGGCCATGGCAGCCTCCTCTCGAGAGGCCCGGCGTCCGCGAGGTCGGGCACAGAGAAGAGGTGGGCCGAGACTGGTCGCTCTGCAGGGAGGCTGAGCCTCTTCGGGCGGACACCGGGCGGTCCTGCGCGCCGGCCGTCAGCCTACCGCCGCCCTGCACCGGATCACCACCGGGCGCGAAACATAGGTTAGCCTCACTTATGTGTCGCATTCCTACGCTTCCGTCGTCGACACGCGGACGCTGAGCAGCCGGCTGCGGCGCGTCGTGCTGCACGTCGACGACCCCGACGCCCTCGATGTCAGGCCCGACGCCGACTCCGCGGTCGGGGTCTACTTCTCCCCGGGAGACCACCCTCACGGTGAAGGACGCAACTACTCCGTCCGCCACCGAGACGGTGCCCTGCTCACTCTCGACATCGCCCTGCACCGTCAGGGCCCCGGCTCATCGTGGGCCGAGACCGCGGCTCCCGGCCATCGCGTCGTTCTCGATCACGCCAGGGCGTGGTACCGGCCGCCGGCGGACACTCGGTGGCAGCTCGTGGTCACCGATCTGTCCGGACTTCCGGCGGCGGCTCGCATCATCGAGGAAATGCCCACCGGTGGAGCAGCGATCGTCATCGCCGAGGTGCCGGCCGCAGACGATCTCGACTACCTGCCCCGGCGCGACGGTGTCTCCGTCCTGCCGCTCATCGGCACCGGCAACGGGACGCGCCCCAGCGCGCTGGCGGCCGCGGTACGTGACGTGGCGATGCCAGCAGGGCCGGGATACTGCTGGTTCGCCGGGGAAGCCGCAGAGTCCCGGGCAGTACGCAAAGACCTGCGCGCGCGGGGATGGCATCGCGACCGCTATGACATCACCGGCTATTGGCGGGTCGACTCCGAGGCCTGGGACGCGCGGTTCGCCGAGACCGGCGAGGAGGCGATGGTCGTCTACGAGCGTGCGCTGGCGGCGGGAAAAGACGAGAAACTCGCCTTCGAAGAATTCGACGACATCTGCGAACGGATCGGGCTCTAGCCGCGTGGTCGTCGATGTCCCGGCGCGCCCCGCGTCTCCGTCGATCCCGCGCCGAAGCTCGGTACGGCGCAACACCGTCGGGCTCGTCGCCGCGACCGCGCTGCTCGCCGCGCTGTGCGTGGCGAGCCTCGCGATCGGCACCCAGCACGTGTCCCTGTCGACGGTGTGGCAGGCACTGACCACTACCGTCTCGGGGGCCGGCTCCGCGACCGGCGACGAGTGGATCGTGCGCGACCTGCGCATCCCGCGCACGGTGCTGGCCGTCGTCGTCGGTGTCGCACTCGGGCTGTCCGGCACCCTCATCCAGGGCGTGGGGCGGAATCCGCTGGCCGACACGGAGGTACTCGGGATCAACGCGGGCGCTGGGCTTTTCATCGTCACCGCGATCGCACTGCTCGGCCTGCAGGGTATCTGGACCTACATCTGGTTCGGATTCGCCGGTGCCCTGTTCTCGATGCTCCTGGTCTACCTGATCGGGATGGCCGGCCGCGCGTCCGCGACGCCGGTGCGCGTGCTGCTCGCCGGCGTCGCGATCGGCGCCGTCATGGACGGTCTCGGGTTCGCGGTCCGTCTGCGCTATCCGCGGGCGTTCGACAACATGCGGTTCTGGGACGCCGGCGCGCTCGACGGCCGCCCGCTCGAAGTCGCTGCCGCAATCGGCCCGTTCGTCGCCCTCGGCGCGATCCTGTGCCTGGTCGTCTCCCGCTCACTGAACGTCACCGCCGTCGGAGACGATCTGGCAACCAGCCTGGGCGGCAACGTCGTTCGTACCCAGGTGCTCAGCCTCGTCGCGGTGACGCTGCTGGCCGGCGCCGCCACCGCCGGCGCGGGACCGATCGGTTTCGTCGGCTTGATGGTGCCACATGCGGTGCGCCGGTTCACCGGACCCGATTGGCGCTGGATCCTGGCCTATGCCGTCGTCGTCGCACCGGCGGTGCTGTTGGCCGCAGACATCGTCGGTCGCAAGGTGATCGCGCCGTCAGAGTTGCCGGCCGGCATCGTGACCGCCTTCGTCGGGGCGCCCGTGCTGATCTGGTTGATCCGCCGACGGGCGGTCGGCGCATGACGGCGACGACGAGCCCGGTGCGCCGGCGCCGGCATGTGCTGCGCGTGGGCGGCATCGCGGTGCGCACATCTCGACGGGCCGTGGTCGTCGTGGCTGTCCTGCTGGCCGGCATGCTGCTGACCGCGCTACTAGCCGTCGGTCTGGGCAAGTACCACGTCGCGCCGCTGGACGTGGTGTCGGTGCTGACCGGTTCCAACACGTCATTCGACCGGGTGGTGGTTCTCGAATGGCGGCTACCGCGCATGCTGATGGCGCTGTTGGTCGGTGCGGCACTTGGCCTGTCGGGCGCCATCTTCCAGGCGATCACGGGTAATCCGCTCGGCAGCCCGGAGATCGTGGGTGTCAACTTCGGCGCCTACACCGGCGCACTCGCCGTCCTCGCCACCCTCGGAAGCGGCTACTACGCGGTGGCTGCCGGCGCGTTGCTGGGCGGACTGGTGACGGCGGTGGTGGTCTACGCACTGTCGTTCCACCGCGGCGTCGCCGGCTATCGGTTGATCGTCGTGGGCATCGCGGTCGGGGCTGTGCTGAATTCCGTCAACCAGTGGATCGTCATCAAACTCGATCACCACACCGCGGTCACCGCAGCCGTCTGGCAGCAAGGCACGTTGAGCGGACTGACGTGGACGCAGGTGATTCCGATGACCGTCTGTGTGGCGCTGTTGGTCTCGGCGCTCGTCGCTCTGGGCCCGCAGCTACCGGTCCTGCAGCTCGGCGACGACGCCGCGGGCGCCCTCGGGGTGCGACCCGACCGGGCGCGGGCCGCGTATCTCGTCGTCGGCGTCGGGTTGGTTGCCGTCGCGTGCGCGGCGGCCGGGCCGATCACCTTCGTCGCGCTGGCGGCGCCGCAACTGGCCCGTCGTTTGACGGCCAGTCCGGGCGTGGCGCTGCTGCCGGCCGCAGTCATGGGTGCGGCGCTGCTGTTGGTCAGTGACGTCATCGCCCAGCAGCTGTTCTCGGACAACGAGTTACCGGTGGGCGTGGTCACCGTCTCACTGGGCGGCTGTTATCTCATCTACCTCCTCGCCACGCAGGCACGAAAGCGATGAACCATGACTGACAGCCGATTGGGCGCCGAACTCCTGTCGCTGGGGTACGGCGACACCGCGATCGTCGCCGATCTGACCCTCGCGATCCCGGACGGACGCATCACGATGATCGTCGGCCCCAATGCCTGCGGCAAGTCCACACTGCTGCGCGGACTGGCCCGGCTTCTGCGCCCCCGAGCCGGCCGGGTCGTCCTCGACGGCACCGATATCTCCGGTCTGCACACGAAGGAGGTCGCCCGCCGCCTGGGCTTGCTCCCCCAGACGTCGATCGCACCGGAGGGCATCACGGTCGCCGATCTGGTGGCCCGAGGTCGCTTCCCCCACCAGAAACTGTTGCGGCAGTGGTCCGTTGCCGACGAAAAGGCGGTCACCGAGGCGATGACCCTGACCGGGGTGAGCGAGCTGGCCGACCGACTCGTCGACGAGTTGTCCGGCGGGCAACGGCAACGCGTGTGGGTCGCGATGGTGCTCGCGCAGCAGACACCGGTCCTGCTCCTGGACGAACCGACGACCTATCTCGACATCGCCCACCAGGTGGAGTTGCTCGATCTGTTCGCGATGCTCAACAGATCGCACGGCCACACGGTGGTTGCCGTGCTGCACGACCTGAACCACGCCTGCCGGTACGCCGACGAGATCGTCGTCATGAAGGCGGGCCGGATCGTCGAGCACGGAGAACCGGGCACGGTGGTGACGGCCGAGTTGCTCGCGGACGTGTACGGGCTCCACTGTCAGATCATCGACGATCCCGAGACCGGCACGCCGCTCATCGTGCCGCGCGCCTCCCCGTACCTCACGGCAGGCAGGTGAGATATCCCCCGCCCCTACCGAAGAAGTCCAACGCGGCGTGATTCACGCCGTCGTCGGTGCGCACGACATCGAGCACCAGACCATGGGACTGCCCCCGGTGGGCATCGGCACCGGCGACGACGACCATGCCGCCGTCCTCCTCGATGAAGACCCGCCCCGGGGTGCCGCCGTAGATGCAGCGCGACACGCGCGACGAGATGACGCGCAGCCGTTCACCGCGAAAGTAGGTGTAGGCGTTGGGATACGGGTCGGAGAGTGCCCTGACCAGGCGCTCGATGTCGGCTGCCGGCCACTGCCAGTCGATGAGGCTGTCCTGCTCGGATCGCTTGTGGAAGAAGGTGCGATCGGCGAGGTTCTGGGGCACCGGTTCCAGCGTCTGGTGCTCCAGTCCGTCGAGCGCGGCCTCGAGGACCTCGGGCACGAGGTCGAGGGTGTCGTAGACCAGGCTGGTGCCGGTGCTCGACGGGGTGATCTCCACGGCGCGCTGCACCAGCACCGCGCCCGTGTCCAATTCGTCGTCCATCAGATGCGCGGTGAGACCGGTGTGCGTGGCACCGCTGATCAGCGACCAGATGACCGGCGAGAAGCCGGTGAACTTCGGCAGCAGCGAATCGTGCAGATTCACGGTGCCCAACCGGGGAACGCCGAACAGCTCACGCGGCAGCTTGGTCCGCCAGTTGTTGGCGACCATCACGTCCGGGGCCACCGCACGGACCCGGTCGATCAGCTGGGCGTCGGGACGTTTGGCCAGGTACACCTCGATCCCCTCGCTGCGGGCCAGATCCTCCACCGAGTCGGCCCAAATCGATTCGTAGGCATGCTCACTGGCCGGATGCGTCACCACCAGATCGACGTCATGACGCGACTTCAGCAGCGCCTGCAGGGTGCGATGGCCCCACGTCTGGTATCCGAACATGACCACGCGCACGAAGAACCTCCAGTATCCCGACCGGCCCACTGTAGCCGCCTGTGGTTAGCCTAACCTTTGATAGCATCCCCACGGTCCGCTCCCGCACCCTGTCGCGGGGGGACCGACGCTCACGGGATCTTCGCAGAGAGAGAGAACACGTTGTCCACCAATCCTTTCGACGATCCGAACGGCCGATTCGTGGTGTTGATCAACGACGAGGAGCAGTATTCCCTCTGGCCGACGTTCGCCGAGGTGCCGGCCGGGTGGCGCACGGTGTACGGCGGACCCGACGGCACCGACCGCGACAGCGCGCTGCGCTACGTCGAGGAGAACTGGACCGACATGCGGCCGAAATCGTTGCGGGAGCAGATGGACACCGCCGCATCCGCGCAGGCGTGAGTACGCCGTCGCGTGACGGCTGGTCCGGGACGGCGGTGCTGCGCCGCGCCGTTGCGCGACAGCGCACCCGGCTCGCCGGCGGCTCTGTCCTCATCGCCGCCCACCAGCTCTGCGAGGTCGCCGTCCCGATCCTGATCGGCGTCATCGTCGATCGCGCAGTGGCCACCGGCTCGATCACCGCCATGGCCACCTGGATCTGCGCCCTGGCCGCCCTGTTCGTGGTCCTGACGGTCGTCTATCGCTTCGGGGCCCGCATGCTGATGGCTGCCATCGCCGAGGAGGGCCACCTGCTGCGGGTCGAGTTGTGCCGGCGGATTCTCGACCCCCGCGGCATGGTCACGACTTACCAAGCGGGAGAACTGCTCTCGATTTCCTCCACCGACGCCGAGGAAACCGCCTATCTACTCGACTACGTTCCCCGGATGGTCGGCGCGGCGGTGGCCACCGTCGCGTGCGGTGCGGTCCTGCTCCACATCGACGCGCCCCTGGGCGTCATGGTCCTCGTCGGCGTGCCGGTGGTGATGATCGGCCTGCAGCTCACCGCGCCCGTCATCGCGCGCCGTGTCGAGGAGCAGCAGTCGCAGATCGGTCGCGCGACCGCGCTGGCCACCGACCTCATCAGTGGTCAGCGGCCATTGCAGGGCATCGGCGCGCAGCGGCATGCCGCGGATCGTTACCGGGTCGCGAGCCGGCGCTCCCTGGCCGCGACGCTGCACGCGTCTCGAATGGAGAGCGCCCACGCCGGGGCCGCCGCCGCCGCGGGCGCGCTCAGCGCGATGGCGGTCGCGGTGGCAGCCGCGTACTTCGCTCTTGCCGGTGACCTCACCCTCGGCCAGCTGATCACCGTGATCGGCCTCGCGCAGTTCCTCGCCGAGCCCTTCACCGTGCTCGCGACCCTGCCCAGCTCGGTGGCCGAAGCGCGCGCCTCGGCGAACCGCGTCGCCGATGTGCTGTCCGCGCCCGCGCGTCGCTCTGACCACCCGGTGTCGAACGCCTCGGCCGCACCCTCGGCACCCTCACTCGATGTCCTCGACGCGTCGGGCCACCTGATGTTCTGCGCCCACCCCGGCGAGATGGTGGCTGTGCTGACCGCCGACCCCCGGGACGCGACGACATTGATGGAGGCGCTGGCCGATCGCGACCGCGACACCGGCCTGAGTGTGCGCATCGGCGGCCTGGCGCTGCGTGACATCCCGTACGGGCGACGCCGTCAGGCCCTGATTGTCGAGGCCCATCGCGGAGACCTGTTCAGCGGCACCCTGGAATCCAATCTCTCGATGTCGGGCGCCGAGTCCGATGCGATCGCCGCGGCGCTGATCGCATCATGTGCGCTCGACGTGGTCGAACAGCACGCCGACGGACTCGAGCACCGGGTCATCGAGCGCGGAGCCAGTCTGTCCGGTGGACAACGCCAGCGGTGGACGCTGGCCCGCGCACTGGCCGCCGATCCGCACGTTCTGGTGTTGCACGACCCGACCACCGCCGTCGACGCCGTCACCGAACAAGCGATCGCCGAGGGCATTCGCGGCCTGCGGGTCGCGCGCGGTCGCACCACGATCGTGTTCACCAGCAGCCCGGCGCTGCTCGCCGCCGCCGACCGCGTGATCGTCGTCGACGACGGTCGGGTCCGCGGCGAAGGCACCCACGACGACCTCGTCACCTCCGATGACGGATACCGGGAGCTGGTTCAGCGATGACGATCAGCACGTCGACGACTCCACCCGTGCTGCCCGTCGCCTCGATGAGGCGAACGTGGCGGTGGCTCACCGGCGAAGCGCGTCGCCGCAGAATGGCCAGTGCCACAGCGCTCGTGGTCGGGTTGGCCGCCGCGGCGGCGGCCACCGTGCCGATCTACCTGCTCGGCTCGCTGGTCGATCGCATCGACGACGGCCGCTCCGCCGGGCTGGTCGGGCTGGCTGTGGTGATCGGCGTGAGCGCGGTGATCGGCGGGCTCGGCACGGGACTGTCGGCGTTCCTGATCGCCCGTCTCGGTGAGTCCGCGGTCGCGGACCTCCGCGAGGACGTACTGCGCCATGCCCTGGATCTGCCGGCGACGACGATCGAGGAGAGCGGCCGCGGCGATCTCCTGTCGCGCGTCGGTGCCGATGTCGCCGCGGTCGCCAAAGCGGTGTCCCAGGTGCTGCCCGACATGCTCAACGCATTCTTCCTCGGCATCGTCACCGTGGTCGGGATGGCGGGCATCGACTGGCGGCTGGGACTCGCCGGCGCGCTGTGCATCCCGGCCTATGTCGCCGGGTTGCTCTGGTACCTGCCCCGATCGGCGCCGCTGTACGCGCAACAGCGCGTCGCGCTCGCCGAACGTGCGCAGGCCACCGTCGAGTCCATCCAGGGCGCACGCACCATCGACGCCTACGAGGTGCATGCCGAGCACCTCCGTGGCATCGAGAACGCGTCGGCACGGGCCCGCGACTGTGAGATCACGGTCTTCGGTCTGTTCACCCGGTTCGTCGGCCGGGTCAACCGGGCCGAGTTCATCGGTCTGGCCGCCACGCTGGTCGTCGGCTTCCTCCTGGTCCGCAGCGGCGCCGTCACGGTCGGACAGACGACCGCCGCGGCGCTGATGTTCCATCGCCTGTTCAACCCGATCGGGATGATGATGTACAACTTCGACGAGATCCAGGCGGGCGCCGCGTGCCTCGCCCGTCTCGTCGGCGTGCTCGACCTGCGGCCCGCGCCGACAGACGGACCGCCGCCCCCGACTGCCGAACCCGCCTCGGCCGATGTCGAGGTGCGCAACGTGTCGTTCCGGTACGGGTCCGGTCCGGTTGTGCTGCAGGATGTTTCGCTCTCGATCCCGGCCGGTACGCGATGCGCGCTGGTGGGCACCACAGGTGCGGGGAAGAGCACCCTGGCCGCTGTCATCGCAGGGCTCTTCGTGCCGAATCAGGGGCAGACCCTCATCGGTGGAGTGTGCGTCGCCGACATCGCCGAGGATCGGCTGCGGCACTGGGTGGCCACGGTCACCCAGGAGGTTCACGTGTTCTCGGGCACCGTCGGAGACGACCTGCGCCTGGCCGCCCCCCAGGCGTCCCGCGACGACGTTCTCGACGCCCTGGCTCGAGTCGGTGCTCGAGACTGGGTCACCGGTCTCGCCGACGGATTGGACACCCCCGTCGGAGAACACGGAATCGACCTGACCGCAGCGCAGGCGCAGCACCTGGCGCTCGCGCGGCTCGTACTGGCCGACCCGCGCGTCGTCGTCCTCGACGAAGCCACCGCCGAAGCCGGCAGCACCGCCGCCGGCGAGCTCGACGCGGCCGCGCTGGCCGCCACCGAGGGTCGCACCACCCTCGTTGTCGCGCATCGCCTTTCCCAGGCCGCCACCGCCGACCAGATCCTGGTGATGGAGGGCGGACGCATCGTCGAGCGCGGTACCCACGCCGAACTGCTGGACCGTGCCGGCCGCTACGCCCGGCTCTGGCGCGCCTGGCGAGCACACAGCTAGACCATCCCGCCCGCATCACCGACACAAGAAGAGGTTCCCCTCGTGACCGCCGAGTCGCTGGACGTCGTCGATCTGCTCGACCAGTGGAACAACCACTCGACGCCGCATCGGCGCACGACGGTGCCCGCGATACTGACTGCACAGTGGGGGCGGACTCCCGATGCCATCGCGGTCGTCGACGGTACACGGCGGTTCACCTACCGCGAGCTCGAAGCCCGCACCGCACAATTGGCGCACACCCTGATCGCTCGTGGTATGGGCGCCGAAGACGTTGTCGCCGTCGGTCTTCCGCGTTCGGCGGAGATGGTGGTCTGCGTGCTCGCCACGATGGTGGCCGGCACCGCGTTCGTCCCCGTCGACCCCACCTGGCCGGTGCACCGCCGACGGCAGGTACTCGCCGACGCGGGCGTGCGGTGCGCGGTCGTCACACCCACCGACGACAGCGACTGGGCTGTCGACACCGTCGCGGTCGACCTCGACGACTGGCGGCTGGACACCGAGCCCACCACGGTGCCGGAGGTGACGATTGCGCCCGGCGCGCTCGCCTACGTGATCTTCACCTCGGGATCGACGGGAACGCCCAAGGGGGCCATGATCCGTCACGAGGCCATCGCCGAACGTCTGCTCTGGCAGCGGGACCACATCCTGGGCTTCGGCCGCGACGACGCCGCCCTGTTCAAAGCACCTCTGTCCTTCGACATCTCGGTCAACGAGATCCTGCTACCGCTGATCAGCGGCGGACGCGTCGTCGTGGCTGCCCCGGACGCCGAGAAGGATCCGGACTACCTGCTCGACACCATTGCCACCGAGCGGGTCACGTTCGTCTATCTGGTGTCCTCGATGCTGGACACGCTTCTCGAACTCGACCGGCTCGCCATCGCCGCCGGCGCTCCCGGCGCGCTGACGTCGCTGCGTCACGTGTGGTGCGGCGGCGAGGTTCTCACCCCCGGTCTGTTCGCCCGATTCCGGCGCCAGCTCGACACGACGCTCTATCACGGGTACGGACCCGCCGAGGCCACCATCGGGGTCTCCCACGTGATCTATCGCGACACGGCCGAGCGGATCGCGACCTCGATCGGGCGCCCCAACCCCCACACCCAGCTCTACGTCCTGGACGACGCGCTGCGACCTGTCCCGCCCGGCGTCGGCGGGGAGCTGTATGCCGCGGGGTTCCTGCTGGGCCGCGGATACGTCAACGCTCCGGCGATGACCGCATCACGTTTCATCGCGAACCCGTTCGACACCACAGGGACTCGCATGTACCGCACCGGCGACCTGGCCCGGTGGACCGACGACGGCACGCTGGAATTCCTCGGGCGTGCCGACAACCAGGTCAAGATCCGCGGTCGCCGCATCGAACTCGAGGAGATCGAGGCTCACCTCGCCGACCATCCCGAGGTCCGGCGGGCCGTCGTCACGGTGCACCGACAGGGCACTGCGGATCGGCTCATCGGGTACCTTCTCGCCGCGCCAGGTGTGGTCAACGACACCGCGTTCCACGACGAGGTCCGCCGCTGGTCGGCGTCACGGCTCCCCGACTACATGGTGCCCACCGACTTCGTCGCGCTCGACTCGATTCCGTTGACTGCGAACGGAAAAGCCGATCGCGCGGCGTTGCCCGCACCGCCGGCGCCCCGCGGGGGCGATCAGCGGAGGGCGCCCCGGAACCCGCGCGAGCAGGTGCTGTGCCGAGCGTTCGCCGAGGCTCTGGAGCTCCACGAGGCGGATCTCGGCATCGATGACGACTTCTTCGGCCTCGGCGGGGACAGCATCGTCGCGATCCGTGTCGTCGGTCGCGTGCGGGCGCTGGGCTTCTCGCTGCGGCCCCGCGACATGTTCGCCCACCGGACGGTCGCCGCACTCGCACCGCTTCTCGTCGACGCCGCACCGGTGCCTGCGGACCAGGAGATGGTCGACCCGACCGGACCGGTGCCCGCGACGCCGATCCTGCGGTGGCTCGACGAGGTGGCCGACACCGGCGGGTCCGGAACATCGACGATGCAGGGGTTCTACCAGGGCATGTCCCTGGTCACCCCGCCCGACCTCGACGAACCCACCGTGCGCCGACTCGTCGACGCGGTGGTGGCCCGGCACCCCGTGCTGTGGGCGACGACACCGGGGCCTGCTGCGCAGCTGCACATTCCAGCCGCCCCGCCGCGCACTCCGCTCCTGACCTCGCCTCTGTCCGAGGGTGTTCCGGCGATGCGCGACCGCCTGGTCGCCCTTCTCGACCCCGCGGCCGGGATCATGGTGGCCGCCGGCTGGCTGAGCGGCGGCACAGCGACGGGACGACTCGTCGTCGTCGCCCACCACGTCGTCGTCGACGGCATCTCGCTGCGCATCCTGGCCGACGACTTCGCCGCCGGTCATCGGCAACTGGCCTCCGGGGCCGAACTCGCCCTCCCGCCCGCACACACCGCGTTCCGCTCGTGGGCGACGCAGCTCGCCGACGCCGCCGGGCAGGGGGTGTTCGACGACGATCGCGCGTACTGGCGTGATGTTGCCACGACCGAAACATGCCTTCTCGCCGCCTCTCTCGATCCGCACCGCGACACCGTGGCCACCGAGTCCAGCCTCACGGTCGCGCTGTCCCCCGCCGCCACCGACGCGGTGCTGTCCGCGGTGCCCGAGCGCATCCACGGCCATGTCAACGACGCGCTGGTGGCCGCGCTGTACCTCGCGCTGCGGGGGTGGTACGCCGACCGCGGGGTCACCGACAGCGAGGCGCTGACGATCGAGATGGAAGGGCACGGCCGCGAGACCGGCCGGGTCGCAGATATCGACCTCTCCGACACCGTGGGCTGGTTCACCACGCTGTACCCGGTGTTGCTGCGGGACAACGGGATCGATTGGCGCGCAGCGCTGGCCGGCGGCCCCGATCTCGGCGCGCTCGTGCGCTCGATCAAAGATCAACTGCGTACCGTGCCCGCGCACGGCCTGAGTCACGGGGTGCTGCGCCATCTCCGGGGTGACACCGAGCTCGCTGTCGCGCCGCAGGTGCTGTTCAACTATCTCGGCCGCTTCGACGCGACAGACCGGCCGTGGGCATTCGACGAACACGGGGTGCTGGAAGGCCGTGACCCCGCGATGCCGCTGCCGCGGCTGCTCGAGATCAACGCCGAAGCGGCCGACACCGGGGACGGATCGGTGCTGCGCGCCACGTTCAGCTGGCCGGGCAAACTCCTGCCCACCGCTGACGTAGCTGCTCTGGCCGCCCGGTGGATTGCCCTGCTGGAGTTGATCGCCGACAGCGATGATGTTCGCGGACACAGCGTTTCGGACTTCGACCGGGTCTCGTTGGATGACACCGACGTCGTCGAAGTGGAACAGCGCTATCCCGGTGTCCACGAGGTGCTGCCGCTGACCCCAGTTCAGCAGGGCATTTACTTTCATTCGACGTTCCGCCGACACGCCGACCCCTACATCGTGCAGCAGATCGTCGACATCCACGGTCCGCTCGACGTCGAGCGCTTCCAGCGGGCCACCGACATCGTCACCGCCCGCCATCTCGCGCTGACCGCGGCATTCGTCACCCTGGCCGACGGCACGCCCGTCGCCGTCCACGCGCCCACCCCCGCGCCGGATTTTCGCGTGATCGACGCCAGAGACGGCGCAGACGCCGAGGCCGTCGTCGAGCGGTGCGCGGCTGACGACCGGCGCCGCGGCTTCGATCTGACCCGCCCTCCGTTGAGCCGGTACTCGCTGGTGCGCCGCGACGGAGAACGGACCACGATGGTGCAGACCGTGCACCACCTCGTGGCCGACGGCTGGTCGGTGCCCGTGGTGCTGCAGGACCTTCTGACCGCCTACACCGTAGGTGAATTCGATGGAACGGCGGCGTCTTTCGACGCTTTCCTCGAGTGGCTGGGCACGCGCGACACCGTCGCCGACCGTGCCGCATGGGCGCCGGTTCTGGCTGGAATCGACGCACCGACCCGACTCGCAGCGGTCGACGGCACCGGGGTCGATGGCACTGGGGTCGACCGTACGGCGGGATTCGGCCGCCGCGAACGCACGCTCGCCGATCGCGGGGCCGTGGCGGCCGCCGCTGCGGCTGCCGGCGTCACCGTCAGCACGTTGCTGCACACGGCGTGGGCACTGACTGTCGGACGGCTCACCGGGCGCACCGACGTCACGTTCGGCTCGGTGGTGTCGGGCCGCGACGGCGAGGTGCACGGCATCGAGCAGATGGTGGGGCCGCTCGTCAACACCGTCACCGTGCGGGTCCCCTGGTCACCCGACGAGCCGGCACGGACAGTCGCCGCCCGACTCGGCCAGCGCGAGGCGGATCTGCTCGGCCACCATCACCTGCCTCTGCCCGAGGCGCATCGGATCGCCGGCCTCGACGAGCTGTTCGACACCCTCGTCGTCATCGAGAACCTGGGTGCTGCAGACGTTTCCGCCGGGGACCTCCGCTTCGGCGACATCCGGGTCGTGGAAGCCCCGCACTACGCGCTGACCGTCATGGTCACGGTGCGCGACGAGCTGTCGCTGACGATCACGAACGCACGCAACCACGTCTCCGACGCCTTCGCCGACACCGTGGCACGCGTGTTCGCCGACGTGCTGTCGGCGCTGGCAACCGACCTCGACGTCCTCTGTGCCCGCGTCCCGATCGCCGATTCCGCCGACCCGCGACCCGGATTCGACGCCGGCACCCTCACGGAGATCCTCGAGGCCGCCGCACACACGCATCGAACGGAGATCGCAATACGCACCGGACACGAGGCGGTGACGTTCGGTGCGCTGCGCGAGCGCGCCGGCGCCATCGCTGCACAGCTGCTCGATGCAGGCGTGCAGCGGGGTGACGTGGTGGCTCTGGCGATGTCGCGATCCACCGACCTGGTGGCGAGCCTGTGGGCGATCACGCTCACCGGCGCGGCGTACCTTCCCGTCGACCTCGGCTACCCCGCAGCGCGCATCTCCTTCATGCTTGGCCACGCCCGACCCCGCGTCGCGCTGGTCGACGCCGCAGGCCGCGCCGTCGTACGGCCCGCGCTGCCCGAGCAGACCGCGCTGGTCGACGTCGGCGCCTCGACCGACCGTGACGTCACGCCCGTGCCGGTCGGCCCGGACGACGCCGTGTCGGTGCTGTACACCTCGGGCTCCACCGGGGAACCCAAGGCGGTCATCGGCACCCACGGGGCGCTGGCCAACCGGCTGCGGTGGGCGCTGACCGCCTGGCCGGCAGACCGCCGGCTGGCCAAGAGCTCGCTGTCGTTCATCGACGGCACCACCGAGCTGCTCGCCGGATTGGCGGCCGGCGCGTGCACCGTACTCGCCGACGACCGTGCCAGCCACGACGGGCGAGCCCTGGCTGACCTGATCGCCGACCACGACGTCGACCAGGTGCTCGCTGTGCCGTCTCTGGCCGCCGCCCTGGCCGACGAGTACGGCGACGACGTCGCGATGGTGCGCCGCTGGATCGTCAGCGGTGCGCCGCTGACCCCGGCTGATCTGGCCACGCTGCGGGAGCGCGGTGCGGCGGTCGTGAACTCCTATGGCAGCTCCGAGGTCACCGGTGACGTGCTCGCCGGGCTCCAGCGAGACACCGCCGTCACTCTCGGCGCGCCCGTCCCCGGCGCCCACGTCCGGATCCTCGATCGGCACCTGGGTGAGCTGCCCACCGGAGCGATCGGCGAGATCTACGTCAGTGGAGTGCAATTGGCCCGCGGCTACCTGGACAGGCCGGCACAGACCGCGGCTCGGTTCATCGCCGCGCCGGGTGGTGCACGGATGTACCGCACCGGCGATCTGGGTGCCTGGCAGTCCGACGGCGCCGTGGTGTTCGCCGGTCGCACGGACGACCAGCTGACGGTCAACGGCCATCGGGTCGAACCCGGCGAGATCGAGACCGCACTGGTCCGGCAGCCCGGCGTGGTCGACGCTGCGGTCGTCGGCATCGACGCCACCCTGGCCGCGGTGGTCGTGGTGGACGCGCACGGCCCGAGCCCCGAGGACCTGCGCGGGGCGCTGCGCCGTGAGCTGCCCGCCCACCTGGTGCCGGCGACGATCACCATCACACCGTCGATCCCGTTGCTGCCCAACGGTAAACGTGATACCGCAGCGATCCGGGCTGCGGTGGCGCCATCGCGGACGGTCGCGCAGGCCGCCCCAGGCGACCATCGGCAGCAGGTGATCGTCGAGACGATCATCGCCGTCCTCCGCGCCGAGCCGGGTCAGATCGGAGCGGACACCGACTTCTTCGCCACCGGCGGCGACAGCATCGCCGCGATCCGGCTGACGAGCAGACTCGCCCGCCGGGGCTTGTCGATCACCACCGAGGACGTGTTCCGCGGGCGGACCGCCATCGGGATCGCCGCGCTGGCCGCCGACGACCCGACGGCCCGGCAGGAGTCGGTGTCCCGGTTCGGGACGGTGCGGCTGTCGCCGGCGACGCTGCAGCGGCTGACCACCGCAGAGGCGCTCGACGACATCTGGGGACTGTCGCCGCTCCAACACGGTGTCTACTACCAGTGCACCCTCGGCGACGCCCCCACGACCACCTACATCGCCCAGAACGTCTTCACGGTCGACCGTCGCGTCGACGCCGCGGCGATGCAGGCCGCGTTCACCGCGCTGCTCGCTCGCCACCCCCAATTGCGTGCCGGGTTCCGCGGTGTCGAGCACGCCGAGCCCCACCCGGCCGCCGACGCCAGCGCGGTCGTCCAGGTGGTGCTCACCGCACCGCCGTCGTCGATCACGGTGCTGGACTTCTCCGATCGTCCCGCGGACGAGGCCGCCGCGGCGCTCCAGGCCGTCGTCGACGACGACCGGACCACACCCTTCGATCTCGCTGCGCCGCCGCTGCTGCGGCTCACCGTGGTCCGGCTCCCCGAGGGCCGCGATCGGATGCTGCTCACCTACCACTTCCTGCTGTTCGACGGCTGGTCACGCGAGTTGGTGCTGCGAGAGCTGTTCGCGCTCTACGCCTCTGGCGGCCGGCAGGGCGCGATCGTGCCGCGACCGGGCGTGGTCACCGACTACCTGCGCTGGATCGAACGCACCGGCGAGGCCGACGCGCTCGCCGCCTGGACCGACCTTCTCGCCGGGCTCGACGGACCCACCTCGGCGAGCGGACACCGGCCCACCGAGGCGCCCGTCGACACCGAACCCGGCCGCATCGTCGTCGCGGTCGACGGGCCGACCACCGCACGCCTGGGCGATACCGCCGCGGCGCTCGGGGTGACCCTCAACGCTGTCGTCACGACGGCGGTGTCCGTCGTGACCGGGCTGTACGCCGGCACCACCGACACCGTCGTCGGCATCACGGTGGCGGGACGCCCGGGTGAGCTCGCCGGGATCGACGAGACGATCGGGCTGTTCCTCAACACCGTGCCGGTCCGGGTCGACCTGCCGCCGGCGACGTCACTGGCCGACGTGGTCGGCGCTGTCGCGCAGCAGCGGCTGGCGATGATGCCCCACGACCACCTCGGGCTGGGGCAGATCCAACGTGCCGCAGGCCAATCCGGTGCCGCCCTGTTCGATTCGCTGGTCGTGCTGCAGAACTTCCTCGGCGAGGGCACTTTCGCCGATCTGGACGCCGCGCACGGCATCGTCGACGTCGACTACCACGACACCACCCATTTCCCGCTGACCTGGGTGCTCACGCCGGGGCGCCGCCTGACCGTCAAACTCGAGCACCGCGTGGTCGGCGACGAGCGCGCCCAGGAGATGGTGACCTGTCTGCTGGCGGTGTTGCAGACGCTCGCGGACTCACCGGCCACCGTGCTCGGCGCGGTACCGGTGACGACCGCGCCGCCGCACCATGACGAGCCGCGGGCCGTCGAACCGGTCACGATCGCCGAACTGCTGACGCAGCAGGCCAACCGTCGCCCCGACGACGTCGCGCTCGTCTTCGGCGACGTCGAGCTGACCTACCGCGCGTTCGACGAGAGAGTCAATCAGCTGGCGCGTGTGCTGCGCCGGCATGGTGCCGGCACCGAAACCTTTGTCGCGCTGGCGCTTCCGCGGTCGATCGACATGGTGGTCGCGTTGTTCGCGGTGCTGCGCGCAGGCGCGGCGTATCTGCCACTGGAACTCGACCTGCCGCTGAGCAGACTGCGCACCATCATCAGCGACGCCCGGCCCACCCTGCTGCTCACCACCTCGTCCCAGCACGAGCTGGCAGAGTGCGGCCGCGAGCACGGCGCCGACGTCATCGTCGTCGACGCCGAGACGTTCGGTGACGAGCTCGCCGCCACCCCCACGGACCCGCTGACCAGTGCCGAACTCGGCGACTTCGCCGCCGGCGCCGACCGTTTGCAGCATCCGGCCTACCTGATCTACACGTCGGGGTCCACCGGCACCCCCAAGGGCGTGATCACCGGGTACGCGGGCCTGACGAACATGTACTTCAACCATCGTGAGGCGATCTTCGCCCCGACCGTTCGCCGCGCCGGCAGGGACCGGCTCGACGTCGCCCACACCGTCTCGTTCTCCTTCGACATGTCGTGGGAGGAGCTGTTCTGGCTCGTCGACGGCCACCGGGTGCACATCTGTGACGAGGATCTGCGCCGCGATGCGCCCGCACTGGTCGCCTACTGCCGCGACCACGCCGTCGACGTCGTCAACGTCACGCCCACCTACGCCCACCACCTGTTCGACGCCGGGCTGCTCGACACGCGCGCCCCGGCACTGGTGCTGCTCGGCGGCGAAGCCGTCAGCGAGCACGTCTGGTCGGCACTGCGCGAGCACCCCGCCACGGCGGGTTACAACCTCTACGGTCCGACCGAGTACACCATCAACACCCTGGGCGGCGGAACCGACGAGAGCACGACCCCGACTGTCGGCAGGCCGATCTGGAACACCCGGGCCTATGTCCTGGACCGGGCGCTGCGGCCGGTTCCCGACGGCACCGTCGGCGAGCTCTACATCGCGGGAACCGGTTTGGCGCGTGGCTACCACCGTCGCCCGGCGCTGACTTCCGCCACGATGCCGGCCGACCCGTGTGTTCCCGGTGGGCGGATGTACCGCACCGGGGACCTGGTGCGACGTCGTCCCGACAGCGGACTGCTCGATTATCTGGGCCGCGCCGACGACCAGGTGAAGATCCGCGGTTACCGCATCGAACCGGGTGAGATCGAGGCCGCATTGGCTGCACTGCCGGATGTCAGCCGGTGCGCGGTCGTGGTCCGCACCCTCGCCGGTGATCCGCCGGTGAAGTCATTGGCGGCGTACCTGATTCCGACCTCCGCCCCGAGCACCGCGACCGAACTCGCGGGACGCCTGCACGAGCAGCTCTCCTCGACGCTGCCCGCCTACATGGTGCCGACCCGCTACGGGGTGGTCGACACGCTGCCTCTCACGGTCAACGGCAAACTGGATGTGACGGCCCTGCCCGAGCCGGTCGCTCCCACCCGAACGCAGACCAGGGCGCCGCGCACCGAACGGGAGGCGCAGCTGCTCGACATCGTCTCGGCCGTCTTGGATCTCGACGCCATCGGCCCGGAGGACGACTTCTTCACCCTGGGCGGTGACAGCATCTCGTCGATCGCGCTGTGCGGACGGGCCCGCTCGGCGGGACTGCACATCACCCCGCGCGATGTGTTCCGGCGCCGCACCGTCGCGGCACTGGCCGCACTCGCCGATTCGGCGCCGCGGGCCGTCGACCCCCTCGGTGCACTCGACGTCGCGGGCGCAGGTGATGTCGCACAGACTCCGATGCTCGCCGAAACCGCTGCGGCACAGACGCCGTTGGCGAACTTCTATCAGGCGATGGTGCTGACGACGCCGGCGGCGCTCACGGAAGCGAACGTGCGCGACATGCTCGCCGCGCTGCTGGACGCCCACGGCATGTTGCGAGCCCGGCTCCGCAGCGGCACCGACGGCTGGCGGCTGACCATCCCCGACCATGGGCCGGATCCGGCCACGATCCTCACCCGGGCCACCGCCGAACTCGACGAACACACGGTCGCGGCGGCGACGGCGCAGGCCGCATCCCGGCTGTCCCCCGCCGACGGCGTGATGATGCATGCGGTGTGGTGGAGCGCACCGCACGCACCGGGGCAACTCCTCATCGTCATCCACCACCTCGTGATCGACGGCGTGTCCTGGCGGATCCTGGCCGACGATCTGCGACGGGCGTGGGCGCAGGTGAGTTCCGGTTCTCATCCGCACCTCGAGGCCGAACCGATCCCGTTCCGCGTCTGGTCGGACGCGCTGCGCGCCTCAGCGCGTTTCGTGGATCAGACGCCGTACTGGGCGGACGTCCTGGCGACGCCCGACCCCGATCTGGGCGCACGTCCGCTCGATCCGGCCGTGGATCTCGCGAGCACCGTTGCGACACGGTCTTTCTCGTTGTCCCCGGACACCAGTGCCGCGGTCCTGTCCGCCGTCCCTGCGGCATTCCACGGCAGGGCCGACGACGCGTTGCTCGCGACGCTGGCGATGGCACTGCACCAGTGGCGGCGCACCCGCGGCCGCGTGACCGGGACGGCTACCGTCGTCAACGTCGAAGGACATGGCCGCGAAGCCGACACCGTCGGCCTTCCGCTGGATCTGTCCCGCACCGTCGGCTGGTTCACCTCGATCTATCCGGTGCGCCTCGATCCGGGCGGTCTGCCCTGGGCCGACGTGCTGGCTGCCGGTGGCCGACTGGCCGCCGCGGTGAAGACGGTCAAGGAGCAACTGCGGACGGTGCCGGATCGGGGCATCGGCTATGGCGTGCTGCGGCACCTCGCCGTCGATCCGGATCTGACCGCGGCGGCCCCGCAGATCCTGTTCAACTATCTGGGCCGGTTCGCCGGGGGCACCGGACGGGACTGGGACCCGGTGCCGACCATCGGTGCGCTACGCGAGGGTGTGGACCCCGCGAACCCCGCGGTGGCGCTCGAGATCACTGCGCTCGCCGAGGAGTCGAGCGACGGCCCGACACTGGGCATCACGCTCGCTTTTCCGCAGGAACTGCTCGACGCCGACGCGGTCGGCGAGCTGGCCGACCTCTGGCGCGCGGCGCTGGAGGCGGTCGCTCGCTGCGCGGCGCTGACGGGCCGCACCCCGTCCGACTTTCCGTTGGTGCAGCTCAGTCAGGCCGATGTGGACATCCTGGAGCGGACCGGCAGGGTGGAGGAGCTTCTCCCGCTCCTCCCCCTGCAGCAGGGTATGTACTTCCATGCGATGTTCGGCGGTGGTGCCGAGACCTTCACCGACACCTATCGCATCCAGCAGATCGCGACCCTGTCCGGACCGCTCGATCCGGCCGCCGCGGTTCGCGCGGTGCAGAGCGTGGTCGACCGGCACCAGGCGCTGCGCGCGAGTTTCACCGAACTGCAGGACGGCCGCCTCGCACAGGTGATCTGGTCCGAGGTCGAGCTCGACATCCGCTTCGAGACCGCCTCGCAGACAACCGATCTGGACCAGATCGCGTGCCGGGAGCTGGCCCGCCCGTTCGACCTGTCACGGCCGCCGCTGGTGCGCTACACCCTGGTGTCGCTGGCCGAGGACGATCACCGGCTGATCCAGACGATGCACCACATCATCGCCGACGGCTGGTCCTACCCGGTCATCTTCGGCGATATCGTGGCCGCGTACAACGCCGCCGTCGGCCGCCGGGCCGAGCTCGCCCCGGTGCCTGCGACGCTGCGCGATCACGTCGAGTCGGTACTCGCCCGCGACCACGACGCGGCGATCGCCGTGTGGAGCGAAGCACTCCGTGACGCGACACCCACGCTTCTGCACGGTGACCGCGGCGCAGCGGCGGCCGGTGAACATCGCAGCAGTACCCGGCGACTGTCCACCGAACTGACCTCCGTGCTGACAGGTGTCGGTCGCGACCGCGGCCTGACGATGTCGGCCATCGTGCACGGCGCCTGGGGAATCCTGTTGGGCCGCCTGCTCGACCGCCGCCAGGTGGTGTTCGGGTCCACTGTCTCGGGGCGCGACGGCGACCTGCCCGGCGTCGAGAGCGTGGTCGGGCTGCTGATCAACACGATCCCCGTCGCGATGTCGTGGCAGCACGACACCACGCTCGGCGCTGCGCTGACCGAGCTGCAGGACCGGCAGAGCGGCGTGCTGGACGCCCACCACCTCGGACTGACCGAGCTCTCCCGTCTCGCCGGGACTCGCGAATTGTTCGACACCCTCGTCGTCGTCGAGAACTTCCCCACCACGTCCTCGGAGCGGCGTCCGGACCTTCTGTCCTTCGACGGCTTCGTCGGCACCGACGCCCCGCACTATCCGGTGGCCGTCATCGCCTACCTGGGCGATGAACTCGTCATCGAGATCTCCTACGACGCCACTGTGCTCGACCGCCGACAGGCCGACCGCTACGCCGAGCATCTCGAGCAGATCCTCACCGCGGTGGCCACCGACGCCGACACCACGATCGGCGCGCTGAACGTCGGGGTCGCGGGCGACGCAGCGGCCGTACCGGTCGCATCGACGGGAACGACTCTCGCGCAGGCTTTTTCCGATGTGGTCGCGCGGCACGGTGACGCCGTCGCCGTCACCGGCGACGATGGCTCGCTGACCTACACCCAGTTGGACGCGTTGGCGACCCGGGTCGCGGACGCCCTCAGAGCACTCGGTGTGCGCCCCGAATCACGGGTGGCAGTCGCGTTGCCCCGCTCGCTCGATCTGATCGTCGCGATCCTGGGTGTGGTCAAGGCCGGCGGCGCCTACGTTCCGCTGGATCCGGACTCCCCGGAGGCGCGGCTACGCCACATCCTGACCGACGCAGCGCCGGTGTGCGTACTGACCGATCGGCAGCATCGGCTGCCCGACGTCGACGTGCCCGTCGTCGCGCTCGCCGACGCCGAGAACGCCGCATCTCCGCAGAGCACGGGCGCGCAACCCGCGCTGGCCGACCACACGGCCTACGTGATCTACACCTCCGGATCGACCGGGGTGCCCAAGGGGGTGGCGGTCAGCCACCGCAACGTCGCGGCCCTGTTCGCCGCCGCGGCACAACGTTTCGCCTTCACCGCCGACGACACCTGGACCATGTTCCACTCCGCGGCGTTCGACTTCTCCGTCTGGGAGATGTGGGGGGCGCTGCTGCACGGTGCGCGCCTGGTGCTGGTCGGCGGCGCCGACGCGCGGGACCCCGAACGTTTCCTGCGGCTGCTGGCCGCGCAGCGGGTGACCGTGCTGAACCAGACGCCCTCGGCGTTCTACCCACTCGTCGACGCCGATGCCCGACTGCGTCCCGAGCTGGCGCTGCGCTACGTGATCTTCGGCGGGGAGGCGCTCGATGCGTCCCGACTCGACGGCTGGCTCGACCGCGGACCTGCCGGCCCGCAGCTGGTCAACATGTACGGCATCACCGAAACCTGCGTGCACGTCTCCCACCGCCCGCTGACGTCGCGGGACGCCGGCGAGCGAGGCGTGATCGGGGGCGCACTGCCCGGTCTCGCCGTGCACGTGCTCGACGAGCGGCTGCGGCCCGTACCCGTGGGTGTGGTGGGCGAGATCTACGTGTCGGGTGACCAGGTCGCCCGCGGCTACATCGGCAAGCGCGGGCTGACCGCCGGCCGATTCGTCGCCGACCCGAACGACCCGGGTGGACGCCGGCTCTACCGCAGCGGAGACACCGCGATATGGACCTCCACCGGGGATCTGATCTATGTCGGCCGTTCCGATCACCAGGTCAAGGTCCGCGGCTATCGCATCGAACTCGGTGAGGTCGAAGCGGCGTTGGCGGCCCTGCCCGACGTCCGCAACGCCGCCGCCGCGACGCACACCGACGACGTGGGACGCATCACGCTGGTCGGATACCTGGTCACCAGCCGGCCCCTCGCCACCGCGGACATCAAACACGCTCTGACAGAACGTATCCCGGCCTACATGGTGCCGGCGACCTTTGTGCTACTGGAGGAACTACCCTTGACGGTCAACGGCAAGCTCGACCGGGCCGCGCTGCCTGCGCCCTACCGCGCCACCGCGATCGCCGATCCGGAGCCGGGCGGTGCCGCCGCACAGATCGCAGAACTGTGCAGCCAGATCCTGCGTGTCCCCGTCGCGGTGGACGACGACTTCTTCACGATGGGTGGCGACAGCATCGTGGCCATCCAGCTCGTCAACCTCGCCCGGCGCGCCGGGCTGCGGATCACACCGCAGCAGGTGTTCACCGCTCGCACGCCCGCCGCACTCGCCGACCTGGCCGATGCGGATGCGGTCTCCACGACGGTCGTCGACGCGGCCGCCGCCGCCGGCGAAGTTCCGCTTCCCCCGATCGTCTCGCGCCAGGCCGAACTCGGCGGCACCATCACACGGTTCAACCAGAGCGAGGTAGTGCGCACGCCGCCGGGACTCACCGTCGACGTCCTCGAATCAGCGGTGCGGGCCGTCGTCGAGCGCCACGACGCGCTTCGGATGCGCCTCGTGCGTCCGGTGCCGACACTGTGGACGTTGGAAACCGTCACCGCCGGGGCGGCGCCGCTCACCCGTATCGACGCAGCCGACCTGAGCGACGACGAGCTGGCCGAGGCGATAGCCGTCGAGTCGGACGCCGCGGCTGGCCGATTGGACCCCGAATCGCAGCAGATGCTGCAGGCGGTCTGGTTCGACCGTGGCCCCGACGCGCAGGGCCGGCTGATCCTGGTGATCCACCACCTCGCCGTCGACGCGGTGTCCTGGCACATTCTGATCGACGATCTCGCCGACGTATGTCGCCAGGTCGAACGTGACTCCGGTTCTGCTGTGCTGCAACCGGTTCCGACCTCGTATCGGGCCTACGCACGCGCGGTCAACGAGGAGGCGCAGCGGGCGTCGCGCCTCGCGGAGTTCGAGCACTGGTCGGCTACGTTGGCGCCCGGCGGGGAACTCGACGCGGATGCGCTCACGGTGGGGCTGACGGTGGGTGCGACGCGCGACCACGAAGTGGTCCTCGACGTGGCCGACACCACCGCGCTGCTCACCACGGTTCCCGCGCTCGCCAACGCTGACGTCACCGAGACACTGCTCACCGCTCTGAGCATCGCGGTGAACCGGTGGCGCCGCGGCGCCGGCCGGGCCGCTGACGCCCCACTGGTCGTCGACATCGAACGTCACGGACGTGACCGGTGGGGCGAGGACGTCGACCTGTCCCGCACCGTCGGGTGGTTCACCGCCATCTCCCCGGTGCGATTGCCCTGCGACGACACCGATCTGGTGACGGCACTGCGCGCAGTCAAGGAAGCCGTGCGGGCCGGCGCTGACGGCGGCATCGGGTTCGGGCTGTTGCGCTACTGCAATCCACGGACCGCCGGGGCGCTCGGCCGGCTGCCGGCACCGCAGCTGCTGTTCAACTATCTCGGGCGATGGTCTGCCGGCGACGCGGACTGGCAGCCGGCGCCGGAACCGCTGCGCACCGACCCCGACCCCGATCTCGGGACGCCATACCTGTTGGAGGTCAACGCCGCCTGCGACGACACCGCGGACGGCCCGCGGTTGCGCGCGGTGTTCACCTATGCCGACGGAGAATTCGCCGAACCCGACGCCACCGACATCGCCGGCCACTGGGTGAATGTCCTGCAGGAACTCGCGACGGCGGCCGGAACCGCGGAACGCAGTATGACCCCGTCGGATCTCCCCCTGGTCACCCTCGACCAGGGCCAGATCGATGCGGTGCTGGCCGCCGTACCCGTCCCGGTCGAGACGATCTGGCCGCTCTCACCGCTGCAGCAGGGGGTGTACTTCCAGGCGCGCTACTCACCAGCCGCCGTGTACATCGTGCAGAACGTGTTCGACATGAGTGAACCCGTCGACGTCGCAGCGCTGCAGAGCGCCTACACCTTGGTGATGGCACGCAATCCCGTTCTGCGATCGGCGTTCTGGGCGGACGGGACACCGGAACCGGTCGCCGCGATTGCCGTCGAGCCGCCGGTGGTCGTCGAGACTGTCGATCTCACCGGCCTCGCCGACGCGGGGGCGCTCGAGGCCGAGCTCGACCGCGTCACCCACGCCGACCGGGAGCGAACCTTCGACCTGGCGTCACCGCCGCTCGCACGCTTCACCGTGGTGCGCACCGGGCGGTGCGACCGGCTGATCTTCAGCTACCACTTCCTGCTGCTCGACGGCTGGTCGCGCGAGCAGCTGCTCGGTGAGCTGTTCACCGCGTATTCCGCTGCCCGTCAGGGTGAACCGGTCGATCTCCCTGCACCGACCGCGGACTTCACCGACTACCTCACCTGGCTCGCCGATCGCGACCGCGAGGAATCCACACGCCGATGGGCCGAGGCTCTCGCCGGGCTCGCGAGTCCGACGCTGCTCGTACCGTCTGCGGTCGGCACCGAACCGACACTTGCGCTGCGACTGGAATTCCTGCTCACGCCCGATCAGACCAGCGCGCTGCGAGCACGAGCCCGGGAGTGCGGTGTCACGCTCAACGCGATCATCAGCACCGCGTTGGCGATGGTGATCGGCTATGAAACAGCCGGCTCGGACGTGGTCTTCGGATCGACCGTGGCGGGCAGGCCCACAGAGATCGACGGGATCGCCGATGTCATCGGCTTGTTCCTCAACACGGTTCCCACCCGGGTCCGGCTCTCCCCCGCCCACCGCCTGGACGACACCGCGCGCGCCGTGCAGTCCGATCGGTTGGCCATGATGGACCACGAGTACCTCGGACTCGGCGACATCCAGCGCGCACTGGCTGATGACGCCGGATGTCCCGCCGGTGCACCGCTTTTCGACAGCCTGTTCGTGTTGCAGAACTTCCTCGACGACGACACCTTCACCGACTTGGAAACCGAGCACGGCATCGTCGGCCACGATTCCGTGGATGCATCGCACTATCCCCTGACCTGGGTCGCGTCGCCGGGCCGACGGCTGTGGGTCAAGCTCGAATATCGCCCGGACGTCGTCGATCGCGCCCGCGCGCAGCGCCTTCTCGACCGACTGCAGCAGGTGCTGGAATTCATGGCGCTGGCACGAGGGGCCGACCTGCTGGGCAGCATTCCGCTCGCCCTGGCCGACGAGCACCGGCAACTCGCAACCGCCGACACCGCGACAGAGAGATCCCTGCCACCGGCGCCGGTCACCGACCTGCTCGCCGAGCGCGCACAGCTCTCACCCGAGATGACCGCACTGGTCTGCGGGAACCAGCGTGTCGACTACGCCACCCTGCAGGCGTCGATCAATCGGCTGGCCTGGGTCCTACGCGACACCGGTGTCAGTGAGGGCGCGACGGTGGCGCTGGCCATTCCGCGCTCGATCGACGCGGTGGTCGCCCTGTTCGCCGTGTTGCGCGCCGGTGCGGCGTACCTGCCGCTGGAACTGGACTATCCGGACGAGCGGCTGCGGGTGATGCTCGCCGATGCCCAACCGGCATGCGTGCTCACCACCAGTGCCGTCGCCGAGCGCGTCGGCGCGCTGTCGGGAGACAGCCGAGCGCTGGTCCTCGATGATGCCGGTGTCGCTGCGACGGTTGCGGCCGCATCGCCGGAATGGGACAGCTATGCGCCGCCGCTCGACGCGCTGGCCTACCTGATCTACACCTCGGGCTCCACCGGCACACCGAAGGGTGTCTGCACGGCGCACCGCGGCGTGACCAACATGCACCTCAACCACCGGGAGGCGATCTTCGGGCCCGCGATCGAGCGGGCCGGTGGTCGTCGCATGCGGATCGCCCACACCGTGTCGTTCTCCTTCGACATGTCGTGGGAAGAGCTGCTGTGGCTGATCGAAGGTCACGAGGTGCACATCTGCGACGAGCAACTGCGCCGCGACGCCGTGGCGCTGGTGGCCTACTGCCAGGACCACCAGATCGACGTCGTCAACGTCACGCCGACCTACGCCGCGGTGTTGTTCGAGGAGGGTCTCCTCGATCCCCCGCATCCTCCGACCCTGGTGTTGCTGGGCGGCGAAGCGGTGTCATCGAGCGTGTGGAATCGACTGCGCGACAGCGACACCACCTACGGATACAACCTGTACGGGCCGACGGAGTACACGATCAACACGTTGGGTGCGGGCACCGACGACAGCGCGACGCCCACCGTCGGCGCACCGATCTGGAACACCCGCGTGTACGTCTTGGACGCCTGGTTGCGGCCGGTGCCCGACGAGGTCACCGGGGAGCTGTACATCTCCGGAGCCGGGTTGGCGCACGGGTACCGGGGCCGAGCGGAGTTGACGGCCCAGCGCTTCGTCGCCAACCCGTTCCGGTCCGGTGAGCGGATGTACCGCACCGGCGACGTCGTCCGACGGCGCCGGGACGGCAACATCGACTACCTGGGTAGATCCGACGACCAGGTGAAGATCCGTGGCCACCGGGTGGAACTCGGCGACATCGAGGCCGCACTGCACGACCACCCCGCGGTGACGCAGGCCGCGGTGATCGCCGTTCCCGATCCGGCCGGTTCACACAGGCTGCAGGCCTACGTCGTGGCAACCGGCGGCGCCGATGTCCCCGCGGACCTTCGGCGCCACCTGACATCCGCACTGCCGGCGCACATGGTGCCCGCAGCGATCGCCGTGCTGGATGCGCTGCCGCTGACCGACAACGGAAAGCTGGACATCCGCGCGCTGCCCGAGGTGGACATCGACGTCGACTCCGGACGTGCGCCCGACACGCCGACGGAAAGCAGCCTGTGCGACGTCTTCGCCGGCGTGCTGGGAGTCCCGGTGACCGGCGTGGACGCGGATTTCTTTGCCCTGGGCGGGCATTCGTTGTCGAGTATCCGGTTGATCAGCCGGGTGCGATCGATCTTCGGCGTCGACCTCTCGCTGCGCGACGTGTTCGACCATCCCACCGTGGCAGGACTGGCCGACCTCATCGATGACGCCTCGACCCCGTCGCTGACCCGCCCGGCTCTGGTCGTGCGCGAGCGTCCGGAACTCGTCCCGGTGTCGGCGGCCCAGGAACGCATGCTGATCGTCGACCGGCTCGCCGAGACCGGGACGGTCTACAACTATCCGCTGATCGTGACGGTCGGCGCGGGTCTGGACGTCGCGGCGTTGCGGTCAGCGGTGGCCGATGTGGTGGCGCGTCACGAATCTCTGCGCACCGTGTTCACCGAACACGACACAGGATTCGCCCAACACATCCTGGACCCCGACACCAGCGCCCCCATCGACATCCTCGACGACGACGGCACACCCCTGGACCAGCAGATCGAGCGGCTCACCGCACACCGCTTCGACCTCACCCACGACACACCCCTGCGCATCACCATCATTCACCACCCCGACCACACCACCACCGTCGTGCTCTTGCTGCACCACATCACCACCGACGAATGGTCCGACGCACCCCTGCTGACCGACCTCCACCACGCCTACACCGCACGCCTGGCCGGCCACCCACCCCACTGGAAACCACTCCCGGTCCAGTACGCCGACTACGCCCTGTGGCAGCACGCACTGCTCGACCAGACCGCCGACGAGCACCTCCACTTCTGGACCGACACCCTGCGCGACGCCCCCGACGAAACCCCCCTACCCACCGACCGACCCCGCCCCACAACACCATCAGGCACCGGCGGCAGTATCGCCGTAGAGCTGAGCACCGATACCACCCTCGCGCTGCGCGACCTGGCGGCAACACATCACGCCAGCATGCTCGCCGTGTTGCACGCCGCGGTGGCGGTCCTGTTGCGCCGTCTGGGTGCAGGCACCGACATCGTGGTCGGAACCCCGGTCGCCGGCCGCGACGACGACGTCCTCAATGACGTGGTGGGCCTGTTCGTCAACACCGTGGTGCTGCGCACCGATGTCTCGGGCAACCCCAGCTTCACCGAATTGCTCACTCGCATCCGTACCGACGATCTCGACGCGTTCGCCCACGCCGATCTGCCCTTCGACCGCATCGTCGACACGCTGAACCCGCCGCGGGTTCCCGGCCGCAACCCGCTGTTCAACGTCTTCATCGCCCACTACCGCAGAAGCGACGATGACACCACTCTGTTCGGCCTCCCTGCCCACTGGCACGAGCCCGCGCCCACAGCGGCGATGTTCGACCTCGGCATGATGCTGACCGAACACCCCGACGACACCGCAACGCTCACCGTCGAATACAGCGCCGACCTGTTCGACCGGGAGTCGGCGGCCGCGCTCGGTCAGCGACTGAGCCTGGTGTGCGATGCCGTCGCATCCGACGGAGGGACTCGCGTCGGCGACGTCGACATCCTGACCCCGCAGGAGCGCGCGCGCATCCTCGTCGACCGGAATGACACGAAACATGCTGTGCCGCAGACAGGTCTGGCGGCGTTGGTGTCAGCCCAGGCTGCCCGGACACCGCACGCTGTCGCGTTGTCCTATGAGGGTGTCGAGATGACCTATCGCGAGCTCGAGGCGTGGTCGGATCGGTTCGCCGCACGGCTACGCGATCAGGGCGCCGCCCCCGGCGCCGTGGTCGGTATCCGGTTGCCCCGCTCCCTGGAACTCATCGTCGCCCTGATCGCCACCACCAAAACCGGCGCCGCGTTCCTGCCCCTGGACCCCGACTACCCTGCCGCCCGCCTGGACCACATGATCACCGACGCCGCACCGGCGGTCATCCTCGAGGACCCCGCGCAGATCACTGCCGCACAACACGATCCACCACCCACACCCCTACCACCAGTGCATCCCGACTCTGTGGCCTACATTCTCTACACCTCCGGAACCACCGGCATCCCCAAAGGCGTGGTCATCCCCCACACCGCCATCACCAACCGCATCCTGTGGCTACAGCACGCTTACCCTCTCAACACCTCTGATCGCATGCTGGTCAAAACCCCCATCAGCTTCGACACCTCCGTCTGGGAAGTGTTCTGGCCCCTGACCACCGGCGCCACCGCCGTGATCGCCCGACCCGGCGGCCACCGCGACCCCCACTACCTCGCCCACACCATCACCAACCACCACATCACCGCCATCGACTTCGTCCCCTCCATGCTCGACGCCTTCCTCGACGAACCCACCATCACCGACATCACCACCCTCACCCGCGTCACCGTCGGCGGCGAAGCCCTCACCCCCGACCTCCTGCGCCGCTACCACCACCACTTCCCCCACACCCCCCTCCACAACCTCTACGGACCCACCGAAACCGCCGTCGACGTCCTGGGCTGGACCTCCCACAACACCGACCACGACAGCCCCGTCGCCCTAGGCACCCCCGGCTGGAACATCACCACCCACGTCCTCGACGACCACCTCAACCCCGTCCCCGACAACACCCCCGGCGAGCTCTACCTCGCCGGCCCCCAACTCGCCCACGGCTACCTCAACCAACCCCACACCACCGCAACCCGATTCATCGCCAACCCCTACCAACCCGGCCACCGCATGTACCGCACCGGCGACCTCGTCCGCTGGCACACCCACACCCCCGACGACACCCCCGTCCTGCACTACCTCGGCCGCACCGACGACCAAATCAAACTCCGCGGCATCCGCATCGAACCCACCGACATCGAAACCACCCTCACCAGACACCCCACCATCACCACCACACGCGTCATCGTCCGCAACCAACGACTCATCGCCTACTACATGTCGAACGGACAGCCGGCGCAGGAATCGTTGCGCGACTTCGCCGCACGCCTTCTGCCCTCGCACATGGTGCCGACGGACTTCGTCGCCATCGACGCCTTCCCCCTCACACCGAGCGGAAAGCTCGACCGCAACGCACTGCCCGACCCGGCGCCGGTGGCTGTCACCGGACGTGCTCCGATCACCGACACTCAGCGTCAGCTGTGCGACCTCTTCGGTGCCGTTCTCGACCGTGAGGTCGCCGACATCGATGCCGACTTCTTTGCCCTGGGCGGGCATTCGTTGTCGAGTATCCGGTTGATCAGCCGGGTGCGATCGACGTTCGGCGTGAACCTGTTGCTGGGGGACGTGTTCGATCACCCGACGGTGGCGGGTGTGGCCGCTCTCGTCGACGGCGCTCCTACTGCGACGCTGGCCCGCCCTGAACTGGTTGCGAGCCAACGCCCGGAACTCGTCCCGGTCTCGGCGGCCCAGGAACGCATGCTGATCGTCGACCAGCTTCCCGAAACCGGCGTCGCCTACAACTATCCGCTGGCGTTCACCGTGCTCGCCGACTTCGACGTTGAGGCGTTCGCGGCTGCCGTGCGGGATGTGGTGGCCCGTCACGAATCTCTGCGCACCGTGTTCACCGAACACGACACAGGATTCGCCCAACACATCCTGGACCCCGACACCAGCGCCCCCATCGACATCCTCGACGACGACGGCACACCCCTGGACCAGCAGATCGAGCGGCTCACCGCACACCGCTTCGACCTCACCCACGACACACCCCTGCGCATCACCATCATTCGCCACCCCGACCACACCACCACCGTCGTGCTCTTGCTGCACCACATCACCACCGACGAATGGTCCGACGCACCCCTGCTGACCGACCTCCACCACGCCTACACCGCACGCCTGGCCGGCCACCCACCCCACTGGAAACCACTCCCGGTCCAGTACGCCGACTACGCCCTGTGGCACCACGCCCTGCTCGACCACGCCGCCGACGAACACCTCCACTTCTGGACCGACACCCTGCGCGACGCCCCCGACGAAACCCCCCTACCCACCGACCGACCCCGCCCCACAACACCATCAGGCACCGGCGGCAGTATCGCCGTAGAGCTGAGCACCGATACCACCCTCGCGCTGCGCGACCTGGCGGCAACACATCACGCCAGCATGCTCGCCGTGTTGCACGCCGCGGTGGCGGTCCTGTTGCGCCGTCTGGGTGCAGGCACCGACATCGTGGTCGGAACCCCGGTCGCCGGCCGCGACGACGACGTCCTCAATGACGTGGTGGGCCTGTTCGTCAACACCGTGGTGCTGCGCACCGATGTGTCGAGCAACCCCACCTTCACCGAATTGCTCACCCGCGTCCGCACAGCGGATCTCGCCGCGTTCGCCCACGCCGATCTGCCCTTCGACCGCATCGTCGACACGCTGAACCCGCCGCGGGTTCCCGGCCGCAACCCGCTGTTCAACGTCTTCATCGCCCACCACCGCGACACCGACGACGACACCACTCTGTTCGGCCTCCCCGTCCGCTGGCACGAGCACACGGCGACGACCGCGATGTTCGACCTCGGCCTGACCTTGACCGAACACGCCGGCGACGCAGCGACACTCACCGTCGAGTACAGCGCCGACCTGTTCGACCGGGAGACCGTGCACACCCTCGCCAGGCGACTGGTATCGCTGCTCACTCAGATTGCCCGAGACCGCATGATCCGAGTCGGTGACCTCGAGATCGTGACGGCCTCCGAACGGGCCGCGCTGGCGGCACGCAACGACACCGCCCATCCGGTGCCGCGGACAAGTCTGGCGGCGTTGGTGTCAGCCCAGGCTGCCCGGACACCGCACGCTGTCGCGTTGTCCTATGAGGGTGTCGAGATGACCTATCGCGAGCTCGAGGCGTGGTCGGATCGGTTCGCCGCACGGCTACGCGATCAGGGCGCCGCCCCCGGCGCCGTGGTCGGTATCCGGTTGCCCCGCTCCCTGGAACTCATCGTCGCCCTGATCGCCACCACCAAAACCGGCGCCGCGTTCCTGCCCCTGGACCCCGACTACCCTGCCGCCCGCCTGGACCACATGATCACCGACGCCGCACCGGCCATCGTCGTCGACGAATCACGCGACGTCGCCATGGCACAGCAGGATTCGGTCCCACCGCCCTTGGCGCCGGTACATCCCGAGTCCGTGGCCTACATCCTGTACACCTCTGGGTCGACGGGCGTTCCGAAGGGCATTGCCGTGCCGCACGTCGGCATCGTCAATCGCATCCTGTGGCTACAGCACGCCTACCCTCTCAACACTTCTGATCGCATGCTGGTCAAAACCCCCATCAGCTTCGACACCTCCGTCTGGGAAGTCTTCTGGCCCCTGACCACCGGCGCCACCGCCGTGATCGCCCGACCCGGCGGCCACCGCGACCCCCACTACCTCGCCCACACCATCACCAACCACCACATCACCGCCATCGACTTCGTCCCCTCCATGCTCGACGCCTTCCTCGACGAACCCACCATCACCGACATCACCACCCTCACCCGCGTCACCGTCGGCGGCGAAGCCCTCACCCCCGACCTCCTGCGCCGCTACCACCACCACTTCCCCCACACCCCCCTCCACAACCTCTACGGACCCACCGAAACCGCCGTCGACGTCCTGGGCTGGACCTCCCACAACACCGACCACGACACCCCCGTCGCCCTAGGCACCCCCGGCTGGAACATCACCACCCACGTCCTCGACGACCACCTCAACCCCGTCCCCGACAACACCCCCGGCGAGCTCTACCTCGCCGGCCCCCAACTCGCCCACGGCTACCTCAACCAACCCCACACCACCGCAACCCGATTCATCGCCAACCCCCACCAACCAGGCCACCGCATGTACCGCACCGGCGACCTCGTCCGCTGGCACACCCACACCCCCGACGACACCCCCGTCCTGCACTACCTCGGCCGCACCGACGACCAAATCAAACTCCGCGGCATCCGCATCGAACCCACCGACATCGAAACCACCCTCACCAGACACCCCACCATCACCACCACACGCGTGGCAGTACGCGGGAGTCGCTTGATCGCTTACTACCTCAGCGATACCGACGTCGATGCCGACGCGCTGCGCGCGTACGCAACAGCGACGCTGCCCAGCCACATGGTCCCGGCTGCCTTCGTCAAGGTCGACGCCTTCCCCCTCACCCCCAGCGGAAAGCTCGACCGCAACGCACTGCCCGACCCCGTCCTTTCCGCCACTGGGGGCCGTCCGCCGAGCACGGAGCGGCAGCGTCGACTGTGCGAGCTGTTCGGCGACATCCTGGGCACCCCGGTGGACTCCATCGACACCGACTTCTTCGAGCTGGGCGGCCACTCTCTGCTGCTGGTCCGGCTCGCGTCGATCCTGCGCCGCGAGTTCGCCGATGTGGCCGATCACCTGTCCGTCGCGGACCTGATGATCGCGTCGACCGTCACCGCGGTGGATGCACTGCTGTCGGGACAGTCGGACGCAGGGCCGGGGAGCTTCGCACCGGTTCTGCCGTTGCGCTCCGCCGGATCCGCAGCACCTCTGTTCTGCCTTCCCCCAGCCAGCGGCCTGGGCTGGCCCTACGCAGCACTAAAACATGTTCTCCCGGTCGATGTTCCGCTCTATGCTCTGCAATCCCCGCTGTTCTCAGGCGGTCGGCTGTCCGGCGACCTTGCAGCGCTGGCATCCGACTACGCCGACGGCATCGAGGTGGTTGCCGCCGACGGTCCGGTCCACCTCCTCGGGTGGTCGTTCGGCGGGGTTCTCGCGCTGTTGACCGCACAGGAGCTGCTGCGCCGCGGCCGGCGAATCGGCACGGTCGCGATGCTGGACTCCTACCCGGAGGTGGCGGATGCCGATTCGGGGGCCGACCACCTCCTCGATCGCGATGCCGTGCTGGCACGTGTGCTGGCGGAGATGGGCTTCCCGGTCGACCCCGTCGATCGTCTGACCGTCGAGCAGGCGATCGAGCTGATGAAGGAACAGGGCGATGCGATCACCGTGCTGGACGACCAGCACATCGCGTCGGCGATCGAAAACTACATCGCAGCAGAACGTTTCACTGTGGGCGCCGACTACGGCCGTTACGACGGCGACGTGTTCTTCGTCGACGCGGCGCACGAGGTGGATCACTTGGGAACGGCATCGCCGGCCTGGCGGCCGCACATCGGCGGCGAGATGACGACGGTCTCGGCGCCGTTCCGGCACTCCGACCTGCTCGACATCGCCGCGCTGGAGCACTACGGACCTGCATTGGTGGAGATGCTGATGCGCGAGGAGAAGTCCTGACACGTCACACCCCGCCGGCATGGCGCCGGCGGGGTGTGACGGTATCGGTGTCAGGCGGTGGCGAGGTCGGCGACCGGCCGTCCTGCCAGGGCGTTGGCCAACTGCGGGGTGAGCACGTCGAGCGCATACATGAGCGCCTGGGGGCCGCTGTAGGTCAGCGCACCGCTCAGGTTCGACTCGAACGTGGTGTACAGGGTGCGACCGTCGCGGACCACGCCCAGCCGGGAGAACGCCGGCGACGCCATCATCTGCTCGCGCGTGGCCCCGTTGACGAACAGCACGTCACGGTCGAGCAGGTCGAGCCTCTCCTCGCTGACGTCACCGTGGACATCCTGGGTCGTGAACCCGAGCGCGGTGAACAGCGAACGCCGAGGGTCGTTCTCGGGGAGGAGATAGTGACCGCCGTTCTCCGGTCCGAAGTCCACGACCAGTGTCTTGCCCTCGAATTCCGGGTGGGCCGCCCGAGCATCCGCGATCTTTCCCTTGACCTCGGCGACGAGCTTCTCGGCCTGGTCCTTCTTGCCGAGCGCGGTACCTGTTGTCAGCAATTGGACGTCCCAGGGCGTCTCTTCGTCGGCGTAGTCGCCGGACTGGATCACCGTGGGCGCGATCGACGACAATCTGTCGTAGGTCTGACGGTCGATGGTCTCGTAGATCGCGAAGATCACGTCCGGCTTCTGCGCGGCGATCGCTTCGAAGTCGATGGTGTCGGCACCCCACGTGGTCACACCCTTGCCGTCCGTCGCGGCCTTGACCCAGGGATAGCCGTTGTACTCGGTGAAGAACTCCCGCGTGCTGACGGGAACCACACCGAACGGCAACACGAAGTCCTGATCGGTCCAGCCGACCGTCACCACCCGCTTCGGGTCCGCCGGCACCTTCGTCTCGCCGAATTTGTGGGCGATCGTCACCGTCTGCGCCTGCGGCGCCTCGGTCGACGCCGACCCACAACCCGCCAGCGCGGCAACGAGCAGCAACGCTGCCAGTACTGCCGCGGCCGCTCGCCCTCGTCTGCGCCTTCGATGTTGCTGCTCGATCACGCTGCTGTCCCCTTCGTTCGGTATGGTTCGCGCGAGCAGATTAGCTTAGGCTCGCATAACTTACTAGCGTCAGCAGGAAGCGCCCGACGACGATCTCCGCCGGCTCGACGATCGACCCCGTTGGTGGCCAACGATTTTGGATGTCGCACACCTACCGACGTAGGCCTTGCACAGCTTCAAACATAGGCTAGCCTTACCATAACAACTGGAGGTGGAATGCTGCGCACAATGCTCGGAGGCAAGATCCACAGAGCGACGGTCACCCAGGCCGATCTGCACTACGTGGGCTCGGTCACCATCGACGCGGATCTGATGTCCGCCGCGGGGATCGTCGACGGGGAGCAGGTGCACATCGTCGACGTCACCTCGGGCGCACGCCTGATCACCTACGCGATCACCGGGCGTGCCGGCTCGGGAGTGATCGGAATCAACGGTGCCGCAGCACATCTGATCTCGCCCGGAAACCTGGTGATCATCATGTCGTTCATCGGAGTGCAGCAGTCCGACCTGCCGCGTCATCGCTGCGCGGTCGTCCATGTCGACGCCGCCAATCGGATCGTCGGCCTGGGGGCGGATCCGTCGGAGCCTGTTCCCGGCGCCGTCGATCAGATGGCGGGAGCGTGATGACGACGTTCGACCCACCGGCCGCCGCCGACCAGGTGCTCGACTTCGTGGGCGTCGGTTTCGGGCCGTCCAACCTCGCGCTGGCGATCGCCCTTCACGAGCACAACGAGACCGCCACCGCGCCGCTCTCGGCCACGTTCGTCGAGGCGAAATCGGAGTTCGGTTGGCACACCGGCATGTTGATCCCCGGCGCGACGATGCAGATCTCGTTCCTCAAAGATCTCGCCACCCAGCGTAATCCGACCAGTGAGTTCACCTTCCTGAACTATCTGACCGACCGGGGCCGCCTGACCGAGTTCATCAACTACAAGACGTTCTTCCCCACACGTGTGGAGTTCCACGACTACCTGCGTTGGGCAGCCGAGAAAGTCGCTGCCCCGGTGCGCTACGGATCGCGGGTCACCGCAGTGCGCGATGCCGGCGACTTCTTCGAGATCGAGGTCACCGGGGCGCACGCCGGAGTGCTGCGGGCGCGCAACGTGGTGATCGCGGGAGGGCTACAACCGCAGCTGCCCCCAGATGTCACCCCGTCGGCACGAAAGATCCACAACCACAACTTCCTTCACGATCTCGAGCGCCTCCCGACCAGACGCCACAACCGGTTCGTCGTCGTCGGTGCTGGGCAGAGCGCAGCTGAGGTGTGCGCCTATCTGCACGATCTCGACTCGATCGAGGTGCACGGGGTCTTCGCCAAATACGGTTACAGCCCCGCCGACGACAGCCCGTTCGCCAATCGGGTGTTCGATCCCGACGCCGTCGACGACTTCTACAGCGCCAGCCCGCCGGTGCGGCGCCAGTTGCTCGACTACCACCGCAGCACCAACTACTCGGCGGTGGACATGCCGCTCATCGAGGACCTCTACGCACGCGAATACGCCGAGCGGGTCACCGGAGAGCGGCGGTTGTACCTGCGGGGGGCCTCGAGCGTGTGCGGCACCGACGAGCACGACGACGGCATCTCCGTCGACATCCGGCACCATCCGACCGGCGACATCACCCGAATCGATTGCGACGCAGTGATCTACGCGACCGGATTCACCCCTGCCGCGCTCGGCGCGATCCTGGGACCCCTGCACGCCGACCTGGTCTACCACGATGGACGCCCCGCGGTGTCACGTGACTACCGGCTGATCACCGAACCGTCCACCGCAGGTGGGCTCTACGTCCAGGGCAACACCGAACACACCCACGGTCTGACCTCGTCGCTGCTGTCGAACATCGCGATCCGCAGCGGGGAGATCCTGGCGTCGATCGACACGACCCGGACGTCGTCGCCCCCGCGCCGACACGTCGAGCTCAGCCGTCCCTAACGGTTGAGCTGCCAGATGCGGGTCGACAACGCCGTCGCGAAACCGCACCAGAGCGGATACGGAGCCAGCGCCGCTCCGGCCGCGGGCTGCACCGACGCGGCCCTGCGGGCCAGATCGGTGCTGCTGGCGGCGAGTGCCGCGGCCGCGACCGCCGCCGTGCCGAGCCGGCGCTGATTGAAGAAGATCCAACTCCACCCGGCGTTGAGGACGAGATTGGCCGCCAGCGCGCGGCTGTAGGACCGCGCCTCGGCATGCCTGCCCTGCTCGTGCAGGGCGTCGATCGTCGACGCCGACACCACCGCGATATCGGTGTAGAGGATCGGCCACACGATCGGGAACGCCTGTGCCGGAGGCTGAAACGACGGCTTCTTCAGCCGCGTGTACCAGGGCGACTGAGCGGGCCGGCTGGCCAGCCCACCGACCACGGCGGTGGCAAGTGCGGCACCGGCGGTCTTGGCGAGAGTCTTCGAGGGCATCTGTGTCAGTCCTTCCTGGCGGCGGCGTTCGTGCATCCGACGCTACCGAACAACAGCACCTCGACCGGTGACGATTCGGTAGCCGCCGTAGAGCACCGCGGCGGCCGCCGCATTGACGAAGTAGGCGATGTCGGCGCCGTGCCACGCGGTCGCGATCGGACCCTGGATCAGCGTGGTGTTCATGAACGGCACCGCGATCACATAGGCGAGTCCGAAGACGATCAGCGCAGCAACGGCGTCGCGGCGATCGGTGGGTTCCTGCGCCGGATCGACGGTGTCGCGCCCTGCCATGCGGATACGCCAGTCGATCACCAGCACGACGACGAACGCCGGAATCCAGTAGCTGACGAGCAGGAGGACGTCGGTGAAGCGTTGCGCGGTGTCGGCCGCGTGCAGCCACAGGATCAGCGCGAAAGCGAGGACCGTGACGATCACGGCGGAGACGGGCCTGCGCACCCGGACGCCGACGGTCTGCAGGGCCAGTGATCCGCTGTAGTCGTTCATCACCCCGGATCCGATGGACGCGATCGCGATCACCAGCAATGCGACGGCACCCAACACGCCTCCGCCCATCACCGAGCGCACACCCTCGGCGGTCTGCTCACCGACCAACTCCGCCGCCGCGATCCCGATGCCTTGCACGAACGCATACGCCAGCAGCAAACCCGAGGCCGTGAACGCGAACACCTTCGCGCGGGAGACGTCGGCGGGCAGATAGCGACTGAAATCGGCGGCGTAGGTCGCCCACGACACCGCCAAGCTGAACGCGATCGTCACTTCGAGCACGAACGCCGCGACCAGGTCCGGTCCGGCCGCGGTGGCCGGCGCCGCGATCTCGTGACCGCCGATCAGTTTGACGGTGAACACCACGAACGTCACGAAGAGCACCACCGTGAGGACCGCCTGTAGCCGATGGATCACCTCGTAGCCGAAGACACCGACGACGCCCTGCACGCCGAGCACGATCAGCACCCCGGCCCAGAACGGGATCCCGAGGAGCACCGACAGCGCCTCGCCCCCGAACAATCCGACCAGCGCGTCCCACGCGATCGACGAGATCCATTGCAGCGCCGCGGGAACGACGACTGTCCCACCGAAAGCCATGCGTGCGTTGGGCAGCTGCCCTGCACCGGTCCGCGGGCCCCAGGTGGACAGGTAACCGACGACCAGGGACCCGAGCAGCGTGCCGATCACCATCGCGAGCAGCCCCAGCCAGAAACCGAGGCCGAGTGCGATCGCCAACGTGCCCGTGAAGACGCCCGTCATGTTCACCTGCGGCGCGAACCACACGGTGAAGAGCCGGCCGGGGCCGCCGTAGCGCTGGTCTGTCGGAATGGGCGCGATGCCGTGCGTCTCCACCGACAGATCGCCCGCGCCGGACGGCCGATGGCCGGTGAAGACCGGCCCGGTCAGCGCGGCGGATCGGACCTGCGACGAGCCTCGTTGAGCCATGGCCACATTCGACCACGCAGAGCTCACCCGCGGCGGCCCGGGTTGCCGACGCCGCCGGATGGGAGTCCATAATCGAGCACAAACCGAGATGTCCTAACGATCGGAGTGGGCGTGGCACACAGGCAGCCCCGCCTGCTGGTGATCGGACTGAGTGTCGTCGTCCTGACCGTCGCCGTGCTGCAGACCGCGGTGGTGCCGGTGCTGGGAGTGATCGCCGATCAGCTGGGCGCGTCGGTGGTCGCGGCCAGCTGGGTCGTGACAGCCAATCTGCTCGCGGCGGCAGCGGCCACCCCGCTGATCGGACGTCTCGCCGACCTGTACCGCAAAAAACACGTACTGGTGGCGGTCCTCGCCGTGGTGCTCGTGGGGTCGGTGCTGGCGGCGACGACCACGTCATTGCCGCTGCTCGTGCTGGCCCGCGTCCTACAGGCGGCGTCGTTCGCGCTGTACCCGGTCAGCATCGCGATCCTGCGCGAAGAGCTGCCCGAGGACCGCATCGGGTCAGCGATGGCGGTGCTGTCGGGCACGCTGGGGTTCGGCGGCGGCGCAGGCCTGGTCGTGGTGGGGCTGTTGATGACCGGAGACGCCGGGTATCACCGGGTGTTCTGGCTGACGACCGGATTCACGGTGCTGGTCCTCGCCATCGTGCTCACCGTGGTGCCCAACAGGGAACGCGCCACCGCGGGCACGATCGACTGGATCGGCGCGCTCGGTCTGGGTGTGGGCCTGTCAGCGGTACTGCTGTCCATCACGCAGGGACATTCGTGGGGATGGGGATCGCCGCGGACCGTGGCCTGCGTGGTCGGCGGCCTGGTCGTGCTCGTCGGGTGGTGGCAGTGGGAGCGGCGGGTGAGCCAGCCGCTGGTCTCGACCCGCATGCTGGCCCGACGCTCGATGCTGTTGACCAATGTGGCCACCGCGTTCGTCGGCATGGGCCTGTACTTCGCATTCCTGGGCCTGACGCAGTTCGTCCAGATGCCGGGCGGTCCGGATGGCTACGGCTTCGGTGCGACCGTGTTGCAGGCCAGCGTCGTCTATCTCCTCCCCGGCGCCGTCACCGGATTCGTCGTCGCCCTGGTCAGCGGCCGGTTCATCGACCGTTTCGGCGCGCGACCGGTCCTGGTCGCCGCGGCCGTCGCCGGCATCGTGGGGTTCGTGCTGGCCGCCTTCGTCCATTCCACGTCCTGGCAGGTCATCATCGCCAGCGTGCTGGCCAACGGCTACATCAGCCTGGGCTACGGTGCGCTGCCGGCGCTCGTCGTCGCCGACTGCGATGCCGGTGAAACAGGAGTCGCGACGGGGATGAACGCGATCGCGCGCACCGTGGGCAGCTCGACCGCCGCCGCGGTGGTGGCGAAGCTGCTGGGCCGCACCGACGCGGCCGGCGTACCGCTGGAGAGCAGCTTCGTCGCGATCTTCTCAGCGGGCGCGGGGACCGCGCTGCTGGCGATGGTCCTGATCGCCCTGTCCCGGCCCCGAGCAGAGCCACCTGCGCCGGACTCTCGGTACGAGACGCGGGCGATGAACCACGAGTGGGGCTGACGGGTCTACATCTAGCCGAGTTCGGCGAGGTTGCACACCGAACGTCGTACATCGCCTTTGATAACGCGGGCGACGACGTTTCCGACGGGTGTGTTCAACAGTCCACCTGACAGGTTGGCCACCACGCGGAACGACGAGCCCTCATCGTGCGATGCGACCTGCAGACTGAGCGCGATACTGACGCCGCCACGGCCGTTTCCCATGAGCTCGATCTCTTTGGGTTCGTCGTATCGCGTCACCCGCCAGTGGATGATGTTGCGGAATCCCTTGACCTTGATCAACGAGGAGACCTGCGTGTCGACGTCGATCACGTCGGGGACGGGGCTTTTCCACCCACCGAAGATGGTGAGCCACTCGTCGAAGCGGCTCAGGTCTGACGCCAGGCCCCACGCCCGCTCAGGGCTGAGGTCCGAGGTCACGGATACGTCGACTGCGGCCATGGCCTCTCACTACCCCGCCGGATCGGAGGGGTAAACGGTGACGTCGGCTGCAGTCAGGCGGCAGACTCATACAGATAACGAAAATTCACCGGCCGAGAGCCCCCCCCCCCCCCGGTCAGGTGCTGATGCCCCACGCCGCCGACGGCCGAATCTCGCGGATTCTCGCAACCAATGACAGGTTTGGCGAAGGATTCCATTGTTGAAATGTAAAATCGTTGCGGAAACGGTTGCGGACGACGGTGGGATCCGCGAAGGTTTACTACGGCCACGAAGGCCGCTGTTCGAGGAGGATCCCCGCTGACCGGCACACACACCACCGCTGCAGACCAGACGTCCGGGTCTGCGGGACGCGAGGCGGCCCGCGCCAAGGGCGGACCCGTCATCGAGATCGACCACGTCACGAAACGCTTCGGCGACTACGTCGCGGTCTCCGACGCCGACTTCACGATCGCCCAGGGCGAGTTCTTCTCCATGCTCGGCCCGTCCGGGTGCGGTAAGACGACGACGCTGAGGATGATCGCCGGGTTCGAGACCCCGACCGCAGGCGCCATCCGCCTGGAAGGTCGCGACGTGTCGAAGACGCCGCCGAACAAGCGCAACGTCAACACCGTCTTCCAGCACTACGCGCTGTTCCCCCACATGACGGTGTGGGACAACGTGGCGTATGGACCGCGCAGTGCGAAGAAGGACAAGCAGGAAGTCCGCAAGCGCGTCGACGAATTGCTCGAGATCGTGCGGCTGACCGACTTCGCCGAGCGCAAGCCTTCTCAACTCTCCGGCGGACAGCAGCAGCGCGTCGCACTCGCGCGGGCGCTGGTGAACTACCCCAGTGCGCTGCTGCTCGACGAGCCGCTCGGCGCCCTGGACCTCAAGCTACGCCACGCCATGCAGTTCGAGCTCAAGCGCATTCAGCGCGAAGTCGGCATCACGTTCATCTACGTCACGCACGATCAGGAAGAGGCGTTGACGATGAGTGACCGCATCGCGGTCATGAACGCCGGCAACGTCGATCAGATCGGTTCTCCGACCGAGATCTACGACCGGCCCTCGACGGTTTTCGTGGCGAGCTTCATCGGCCAGGCCAACCTCTGGGCGGGACGGCAGACGGGCCGCGTGAACCGCGACTACGTCGAGATCGACGTGCTCGGCTCGACGCTCAAGGCCCGCCCGGGCGACACGACCATCGAATCGGGCGGTAACGCCACGCTGATGGTGCGCCCCGAGCGCGTCCGGGTGTCGATGGACGCCCCGGCCGGCGAGGTGGCCTCGGTGCGCGCCACGGTGACCGATCTGACGTTCCAGGGTCCCGTGGTGCGACTGTCGCTGGCCGCGCCCGACGAGTCCACGGTGATCGCCCACGTCGGGCCCGAGCAGGATCTGCCGATGCTGCGCCCCGGTGACGAGGTGTACGTCGGGTGGGCCCCCGACGCCTCGCTGGTGTTGCCCGGCGACGACATCCCCACGACCGAGGATCTCGAGGAGATGCTCGACGACTCGTGATCGTGCCCACGGGCCGACGCCCCCGATTCGACCCCCTCCCCATCTCTGGACCCGACGAAAGGTACGCCTCGCCATGTCCCCCGAGTTCGATCCCCGCATGCTCGCCCGTCTGACCGCCAGCCGCACGTCGCGCCGCCGTTTCCTCGGTGGCAGTGCCGCGGCCGCTGCGGCCCTGGGCCTGGGCTCGTCCGTGTTGGCCGCCTGCGGCGGCTCCGACAGCAACACCGCGAGTTCGAGCAGCCAGGACAGCGGTCCGGCGAGCGGCACGCTGCGCATCTCGAACTGGCCGCTGTACATGGCCGACGGGTTCGTCGCGGCGTTCCAGACCGCGTCGGGCATCACGGTGGACTACAAGGAAGACTTCAACGACAACGAACAGTGGTTCGCCAAGGTCAAGGAGCCGCTGTCGCGCAAGCAGGACATCGGCTGCGACCTGGCGGTGCCGACCTCGTTCATGGCGACGCGACTGCACCAGCTGGGCTGGCTCAACGACATCAGCGACGAGGGTGTGCCGAACAAGAAGAACATTCGCCCCGACCTACTGGAGGCCAGTGTCGATCCGGGCCGCAAGTTCACCGCGCCCTACATGTCGGGGCTCGTCGGGCTGGCCTACAACCGCGCAGCCACGGGCCGCGACATCACGTCCATCAACGACCTGTGGGATCCGGCGTTCAAGGGTCGGGTCAGCCTGTTCTCCGATTCGCAGGACGCGCTGGGCATGATCATGCTCTCTCAGGGCAATTCACCGGAGAACCCCAGCACCGAGAGCGTGACCAAGGCCATCGATCTGGTGCGCGAGCAGAACGACAAGGGTCAGATCCGCCGGTTCACCGGAAACGACTACGCCGACGATCTCGCCGCAGGCAACATCGCTGTGGCGCAGGCATATTCGGGTGACGTGGTGCAGCTGCAGGCCGACAACCCCGACCTGCAGTTCGTGGTTCCCGAGTCCGGCGCGACCACGTTCGTCGACACGATGGTGATCCCCTACACCACCCAGAACCAGAAGGCCGCCGAGGCGTGGATCAACTACGTCTACGACCGGGCGAACTACGCCAAGCTGGTCGCCTTCGTCCAATACGTCCCGGTGCTGTCAGACATGACCGAGGAGCTCGAGAAGGTCGATCCCGCGGCGGCGAAGAACCCGCTGATCAACCCGTCGAAGGAGACGCTGGCCAAATCGAAGGGCTGGGCTCCGCTGACCGACGAGCAGACGCAGGAGTACAACACCGCCTACGCCGCCGTCACCGGCGGCTGAGCCGATGGCCGGTGTAGCCAGCAGCAGCAGGCAGCGGAGCAAGATCGCTCCGTATCTCATGGTGTTGCCCGCGCTCGTGTACCTCGCGGTGTTCTTCGTGGTGCCGTTCTTCTCCCTCGCGCGCACCTCACTGTCGACGACCGGCGGCTCGGTGTTCATGCCGACACTCGAGTTCGCCTGGAACTTCGGCAATTTCACCGACGCGTTCGTGCTCTACAAGGACCAGATCCTCCGGTCCTTCGGATACTCGTTCGCAGCGACGATCCTGTGCCTGCTGCTGGCGTTCCCGCTGGCCTACGTCATCGCGTTCAAAGCAGGTCGCTACAAGAACCTGATCCTGGGCCTGGTGATCCTGCCGTTCTTCGTGACCTTCCTGATCCGCACGATCGCATGGAAGACGATCCTCGCCGACGAAGGATGGGTGGTCAGCGCGCTGGGTGCGGTGGGTCTGCTGCCCAGCGAGGGACGACTGCTCTCGACGAGCTGGGCGGTGATCGGCGGCCTGACCTACAACTGGATCATCTTCATGATCCTGCCGCTCTACGTCAGCCTGGAGAAGATAGACCCGCGGTTGCTCGAAGCGTCCAAGGACCTGTACTCCTCGGCGGGGCGCAGCTTCGGCAAAGTCATCCTGCCGCTGTCCATGCCAGGCGTGCTGGCGGGCAGCATGCTCGTCTTCATCCCCGCGGTCGGCGACTTCATCAATGCCGACTATCTGGGTAGCACGCAGACCACGATGATCGGCAACGTGATCCAGAAGCAGTTCCTGGTGGTCAAGGACTACCCCGCGGCCGCAGCTCTGAGCCTTGGCCTGATGCTTCTGATCCTGGTGGGCGTCCTGCTGTACACCCGTGCACTGGGGACGGAGGACCTGGTATGACGACCCAGGCCGGCGCCGCGATCGCCACCGCGGCACAGCAACCGCCCACCGCCAAAAAGGTGAGGGCACGGCGTAATTGGGGCGATCTGCTGTTGCGGATCGTCGCCGGACTGGTGCTGCTCTACCTGTTCCTGCCGATTTTCGTGATCATCTTGTTCTCGTTCAACAAGCCCGCCGGCAAGTTCAACTACAGCTGGCAGGGCTTCACACTGAACAACTGGGCGCACCCGTTCAAGTATCCGCCGCTGACCGAGGCACTCAAGCTCAGCCTCAACGTGGCCGCGGTGTCGACGGCGGTCGCGCTGGTCCTCGGCACGCTGGTCGCGATCGCGCTGGTACGGCAGCGCTGGCGGGGCCAGGGCGCGGTCGACACGTTCCTGGTTCTCCCGCTGACCGCCCCCGAGGTCGTCATGGGTGCCGCGCTGCTGACGCTGTTCCTCGACCTGGGCTGGGCCGCCGGCTACACCACGATCCTGCTGTCGCACATCGCTTTCGAGGTCAGTTTCATCGCGATGACCGTGCGGGCGCGGGTGCGCGGATTCGACTGGACCCTCGAGGACGCCTCGCTGGATCTCGGTGCCAGCCCCGCGCGCACGTTCTTCAAGGTCACCCTGCCGCTCATCGTGCCCGGCATCATCGCTGCGGCGATGCTGTCGTTCGCGCTGTCGCTCGACGACTTCATCATCACCTACTTCGTCAGCGGCTCGACGGTGACGTATCCGCTGTACGTCAACGCCGCGGTCAAGGCTGCCGTCCCCCCGCAGATCAACGTGCTCGCCACCGCGATCCTGCTGATCAGCCTGATCCTGCTCGCGATCGGCACCCTGTACCGGCGCAAGCGTTTCGAGACCTGAGCTCAGCTCGCGTCGAGCCGCACCCGCACCGTCACGCGGCCACGGTCGTCGCGCTGCGCGACCGCGTGACCGGTGCGATCGACGCCGTCGAAATCGGTGAGTGTCAAGGCGCCGCCGCCGCCGGTGAAGTTCCGCCACCAGGTCTTCTGATCGGGTGCCATCACCCGGATGACGACCTCGCTACCCGAACGCTGATAATTGACCGGGGTTTCGAACGTCTGCTGCGAACGCCGTCCCGTGTAGCGGATGACCACCATGCTGCGCCTCACGAGCGGACCGATGACCGGGGCGTGGATCAGTCGAGCTGCGCCGGCGTTGACGAGGCCCACCACGGGTGAGCCGAAAATTCCTCTGCCCATGGCTGACACGGTAATCGCTCAGCCGACCTCGAGGGGTACGGGTTGTGAGCGGGCACCGTAACGGGCCGCGCCGGCGCCGGCCGCGACCACGAACGCGATGCCGAACACGCTCAGCGGTCCCGGCACCTGATGGAGGATGACCAGCCCCACCACCATCGCCAACGCCGGCTCCACACTCATCAGGGTGCCGAACGCGGCCGTGGTGAGACGGCGCAGCGCCAACAGTTCGAGGGCGAAGGGCACGACCGGGAGCAGGATGGCCAGTCCGAGACCCAGCAGCAGGATGTGGGAATCGATGCGGGGAATCACCGTCGGGCCGACGACCGCGGTGGCGAACAGGGCAGCAACCGGCATCGACACCGCCAGCCCCGCGATCCCGGCGACCTCGTCGCCCACCTTCTGCGTGAGCAGGATGTAGGCGGCCCAACACACTGCGGAGCCGAGTGCGTAGGCGACGCCGACCTGGTCGACGGTGCCGCTCCAGGGCTCGGTCAGCAGGACGACGCCGACCGCCGCGATGCCCGGCCACAGCAGGCGTCCGCGGCCGTGTCCGCGGGCCACGGCGACCGAGAGCGGGCCGAGGAATTCCAGCGCACTGGCCGTCCCGAGCGGAATGCGGTCGACAGCAGCCATGTAGAGCAGAGTGATGCCGGCGGTGAACATGCCGAGGACGACGCACATGACGAAGGACCGGCGGGTGAACGCCGTCCACCGCGGACGCACCAGGACGAGCAGCAGGACGCCGGCCCACATCAGCCGTAGCCAGGCGACTCCCTCGACGCCGATGTCGTCGATCAACGTCACGGCGAACGCCAGACCGAGCTGCACGCACGCCATTGCGCCGACCGCCATCATGGCGCCCGAGCGAGCCAGATCCGATGTCATGTCTGCATTGAACGGGACGCCGACCGTTGCGGTCCACGTGATATTCACGGACATACCGTTCGACTTCTCCGGACGGTTTCACGAGTTGTCCCCAGAGCCGATGTCATCCACAGGCTGCGCACGGGGTCGGCTGTTTCGCGTTGAGATGTCGGGGGTCGTCGGCAGATTGGGGGCATGTCCCCGGTCAGTTCCCTCGCCATCGATGAGCGGTTGTCGGTGCTGCATGAGGAGTTGGCGGAGCTGACGGGCCAGCGGAATGCGATCGACGCGCGGATCGTGGAGATCGCTGCGGAGATCGACCGCGACGAGTTGTGGGCGGCCGCCGGAGCCCGGTCGACGGCGGGGTGGTTGGCGTGGAAGGCCGGGGTGTCGCCGTCGCGGGCGCAGACGATCGCCGCGATCGCGCACCGCTACGACGAATTTCCGTCCTGCATCGCAGGACTGAAGCAAGGCCGGTTCTCGGTGGATCAGGTCGGGGTGATCGCCGAGCATGGCCTGCCCGGCTCGGATTCGCATTTCGCGACGATGGCCCGGTGCGCCACCGTGAGCCAGCTGCGGACCGCGCTGAAGATGCAACCCAAACCGGAGCGCGAGCCGGAACCCGAGCCCGAGCTGGCGGACGAGGACGAGCCGGCGCCTGTGACAGATCCGGGGCCGGTGCCCTCGATCACGTCGCACAGCGATGAGCAGTTCACGTACTGGCAGATCGCGCTCCCTCACGTCGAGAACGCGGCGTTCGAAGCCGCGCTGGCGTCGCATCGCGATGCGCTGGTGGCCGAGTGGAGCACCGGCGATCCGGACGGACGGGGGCCGATCCCCAGCACCGCAGCGGCATTTCTCCGGCTGGTGCATGCCGGGTGGGACGCCGAGGCAGCGGCGCGCCCGCACGGGCAGCGCACCACCGTCGTCGTCCACGTCGACATCCAAACCCGCCTGGCAGCATTACATTTGGGACCTGTTCTGCCCGAGCATGATCGCCGCTACCTGACCTGTGATGCCACCTGCGAGGTGTGGTTTTCCCGCGACGGGCAGGTGATCGGGGCCGGCCGGTCGACCCGCACGGTGAATCGGCGGTTGAGCCGGGCGCTCGAGCATCGCGACCGGGCGTGTGTGGTGCCCGGCTGCGGGTCCACCCGGGCGCTGCACGCCCACCACCTGGTGCACTGGGAAGACGGCGGCCCCACCGAACTGTGGAACCTGGCGCTGGTCTGCCCGTATCACCATCGGGCCCACCACCGCGGCCTGATCACGATCACCGGCCCCGCCGACCAGCTCGTCGTCACCGACGCCGCCGGCAACGACCTGACCTCCGCCTCGTTGGCCCGACCACCCACCCGTCCGCCGCCCGATGTCGCACCATGCCCCGGCCCGACCGGGGAACGCGCGAACTGGTGGTGGTATCAACCCTACGAACCCCGCCCACCTACTGAGTGAAGCGCGTTGTTGTCGGTACCCCTCCCTAGAGTGCCGAGAGGGGGCAGACAACGCCAGACAATTGAGGAGACACGATGATCGCGCTCGACACCGCAGCGCTCGACCCGTATCTGGGCGAGGACGGCGGGCCCGTGGTGATGCTGAATCTGCTTCGCTTCCGACCCGATGGCGGCAGGGACACCTACCTCGAGTACATCGCCGCGTTCGAAAGCACCGGCGTGCAAGCGAAGTACGGCGTCGATGTGCTCTACGTCGGCAGCGGTGGCGTCGCGCTGTCAGCAGAACCAGGGCAGGACTGGGACATGGTGGCACTCGTGCGCTATCCAAGCCGGCAGCACTTCGTCGACATGATCAACGACCCCGAGTATCAGCGTTTCGAACACCTGCGCGCCGAGGCGCTCGTCGAAGCGGTACTCCAGGCGACCACGCCGGCAGCCGCGTAGCCGGCTAATCTAACGACGGGCGTTGCGCTGCAACGACTCCGGCGACCGCCGTAGATCCTCGTCGCGCAACTCCAGGCCCGTCGCGGCACTGCGTAGCGGCGCTTGCAGCAGTCCGAGCAGGCCGAGCCGCTGCAGCCATGGCACGGCGCACAGCTTGACGTTGCGGCGCAGGAGCTGACCGGACGTACGGACCAGAACCGTCCCGTCGGTGCGCAGTGCCAGATCCTGATTCCTCGTCACGTAGTCACGCATACGGATCTCGTAGGCAGCGAAGCCACCCCGCGGGCTCTCCTGTGCACACAGCTCACTGGCCAGCACGTAGGCGCCGGCGATCGCGATGCTGGTGCCCTGTCCGGACAGGAACGCCGGCGCGTAGGCCGCGTCGCCGACCAACGCGACGCGCCCCGAACTCCAGCGCGGCATGCGCACCTGACTGACCGTGTCGACGTAGAGGTCGTCGGAGTCGCCCATCGTGTCGATGACTTCGGGTGTGCGCCAACGATCCTCGGCAAACGCTTCACGGAATGCTTCCGTCACCGCGGCGCGATCTCGCCGGTCCACAGTTCCCGGCGTCGGATGCACGAACGTGGCGAACGCCCGGCCCGGCGTCCCGTCGGCCAGTCGCTCGACCAGCACCGTGCGCCCCGGATGCGAGTAGAAGTAGCCACTCCCCGGCGCGAACGCATCACGCGGCAGATCCCAGACAGCGACGTAGGGCCCGAGGTGACGCAGAAAATGCTCCTCGGGGCCGAACGTGAGCGCGCGAACGTTCGAATGGATTCCGTCCGCGCCGATGACCACGTCGACGATCTCCGCGGGTCGGCGCTCGAACGACACCTCCACCCCGGCATCGAGTTCCCTTATGGCGGTGATCGATTCGGAGAACACGTATTCCACGCGGTTCTCGGTCGCGCGATGGAGCACGGCGCTGAGCGCCCCCCGCGACAGTTCGACGTCCCCCTCCCCCGAGGAGCCGAGCAGATTCCCGTAGTCCAGCGTGCACAAGCGGCGTCCGCTCGGACTCAGCAGGGACACCGGGACATGCCGGTAGCGACTCTCGGCCAGTTGCTCGTGCAGGCCCATACGGGTCACCACCTCGACAGCGGCGCCACGGACATCGACCGGATAACCGCTGGTGCGCAGCCGGTCAGCTCGTTCGATGACCGTGACCTGCCAGCCCGCTTCGGCAAGCCAGAAGGCCAGGACGGGGCCGGCGATGCTGGCACCGGAAATCACAGCTCTGCGTGTCATGGATGCCCCACAAATCTCGGAGAAATAAGCTACTTGACTGTTGCTTATCCGCGACTGTAGTGGCGTGCGTTAAGCTACGCAAGTGTCCTCTAAAGGTGTCTCCGCTCATCGACGCCGCGGGGCTGAACTGGACTCCGCCATCCTCGACGCAGGCTGGGAGCAACTCCTCGACGCCGGCTATGCGGGCTTCACGATCGACGCGGTGGCTGCCCGGTCGGCATCGGCACGCTCGGTGCTCTACCGCCGCTGGCCGACGCGGCTCGCGCTTCTCGAAGCCGTGATCCGGCGCCGCGGCGAGATCGACGTCATCGATGTCCCCGACACCGGCACGCTGCGCGGCGACGTGCTGGCGGTCCTCACCGACTTCAACGCCCGCCGGGCGGGCACGATGGGATTGTTCGCCGCACTGCTGGGCGCCTACTACGACGAGGCAGGCGGGTCACCGGCGAAACTACGTGCCCTGTTCGTGCCCGACGGGCCCAGCATCATGAGCCAGATCGCCGAACGTGCCGTCGCACGGGGCGAATTGGCGACGCTTCCGCCGCCACGCGTGCTCAACCTACCGGCCGATCTGCTGCGCCACGAGCTGTTCATGACCATGGCTGCCGTACCGCAGGACACCATCACCGAGATCGTCGACGACGTGTTCCTGCCGCTGGTGAAACCGAGCTGACTCAGCTGGTGGCTTGCGCCGGCTCGTACGAACAGATCGCGTCCACCTTGTCGGCCGAGGCGCTCTGCGGGTCGAACTCGTAGCCCAGCCAGTCCTTGGCGAGCCGGCGGGCGAGTTCCAGACCGATCACCCGCTGGCCGAAACACAGCACCTGGGCGTTGTTCGAGAGCACCGAGCGCTCCACCGAGAAGCTGTCGTGCGCAGTGACGGCGCGGATGCCCGGCACCTTGTTGGCGCTGATCGCGACCCCGAGGCCGGTTCCGCAGACCAGTAGCGCGCGATCGGCCTTTCCCTCAGCGATCATGCGCGCCGCAGCGACCGCGACGTGAGGGTAGGCGGTGTTCTCGTCCGCACCCACCCCGACATCGGTGACGTCGGCCACCCGCTCGTCGGCCTGTAGATCTTTCTTGAGTGCTTCCTTGTAGTCGAAGCCGGCGTCATCAGAGCCGACGACGATGCGGAGCCCTGCCATCGCGGGTCACTCCCCTTTCGCTGTTGTGCGAGTCGAATTCAGCGTGTCGGCGACAGTACGCAGGCACATGGCCAGTGACGTCGCACCCGCGTCGGGAGTACCGACGCTGCGCTCTGCCAACGGACGGGCCCGACCCACCTTGGGTCGCATGTCGGCCGTAGCCTGCGCCGCCTCTGTCGCGACAGCGGCGGCTTCCTGCCACGCCGCTTGCCACGGCGTCCCGTCTGAAACCCGTCGCTCGAAGTCGTCGACGAACGGGAGGAGGGCGTCGAGCATCGTCTTGTCGCCGGGTGCTGCGCCACCGAGAGAGACCAACGCGTCGTAACCGTCGCGCATTCCGCCGGAGACCGCGTCTCCGTCGGGCCGACCGGTGTCTCCCAGACGAGCACCGAGGGCGGACAGCAGCGCACCCCACAGCACCCCGGACGTGCCGCCGGCCTTGGCCGCCCACTCCTTGCCCGCCTCTGCGAGCACCGATCCCTGACCAGCGCCCGCGTCGACCGCCCGCTGCGCTGCCGAACAGGCCGCAGACGAGCCCTTCACCATGCCCCTGCCGTGGTCGCCGTCCCCGGCGACCGCGTCGATGCGCCCGAGTTCGTCCTCCGCATCGGCGAGCACACCGGCCATCGCGGTCAGCGCCCGCAGGACCACCTCCGCGCCACGGCGTCCGTCGTCGTCGGCGAGCTCGTTCAGCGCAGGCGCCGCCGAACCGGCCTCGAGTTCCTGCGCACTGCGGCGTTCCCCGGTGGTCGCTGAGTCGGCCGGCGCACCCTTGCGGTAAGCCGGGGAATCAGCCGGAGCGGTCCAGTAGCGTTCCAGATCCTCGTCGAGCCACATCACGGTCAGCGAACAGCCCGCCATGTCGAGGCTGGTGACGAGTTCGCCGACCTCGGGTTCGACGATCTCGAAGCCGCGTTCTTTCAGCAGGCGGGCCACCGTGCCCCAGACCACGAACAGCTCTTCGTATTTGGTGCGGCCCAAGCCGTTGAGGATCACCGCGATCCGCTTCGATGTCGCGTCGGGACGATCGGCCAGCACGCCATCGACGAGTGTTTCAGCGAGCGCCTCGGCGGTCGGCATCGGTTCGTCGGCGACCCCCGGTTCGCCGTGGATGCCCAAGCCGACGCCCATCTTGCCCTCGGGCACCGTGAACAGCGGGTGGTCGGCGCCGGGCATCGTGCAGCCGTCGAACGCCACACCGAGCGTGCGGGTCGCCGCGTTCGACGCCTCGGCGACCCGGACCACGCCGGCGAGATCGAGTCCCTCTTCGGCGGCCGCGCTGGCACACTTGAACACCGTGAAATCGCCTGCGATGCCGCGTCTTTTCGCCTCCTCGCCCTTCGGCGCGCTGGCGATGTCGTCGGTCACGGCGAAATACTCGGCGTCGATGCCCTCGGCCCGCAGCTGCGTCACGGCGAGGCCGAAGTTCATCACGTCTCCGGCATAGTTGCCGGTGGTCAGCAGCACGCCGGCATCACCGTGCGCGGCCCGCGCCACCGATGCGGCCTCCTCCGCCGACGGCGAGGTGAAGATGTTGCCGACGACGGCGCCGTCGGCGAATCCGACGCCGACGGTTCCGCAGAACGCCGGGTAGTGACCCGATCCTCCGCCGATGACGACCGCGACCTTGCCCGGGCGGGTCCGGTGGGCGCGCACCACACCACCCGGCACTCCGGCGACGTAACGGGCGTTGGCGTCGAGGAATCCGATCAGCATGTCCTCGGTGAATCGGGCAGGGTCGTTGTAGAGCTTCGTCATCGCAGTCGCTCTCCGGTCTCGGCATCGAACAGGTAGACCCGTTCGGCCGGCGCGGTCACCGAGACCTGTTGCTCGGGTTCATGGCTCTGTTCGGCCGGGGTCTGCACCACGATACCGTCCTCGATACCCGCCACCGTCGTGGTCGCCAGGCCGAACTCCAGCAGGTGCTCGAAGTAGGCGACGGTGGCCGCGAGCCCCTCGTCTCCCCGATCGGAGAGCGCGCAGTCCTGCGGACGGACGCCGACCGTGACCGCGGTGCCATCAGCGACAGTGGTGGCCGATGTCGCCAGAGACCCCACGCCGGAACCGATCTCGACGTGAACACGGCCGTCACGCACCCGCGCCACACCGGGCAGCACATTGATCGCGGGCTCTCCGACGAAGCCGGCAACGAACAGGTTGGCCGGATCGTCGAACACCTCGTCGGGCGTGCCGAACTGCTGGACAACGCCACCGTCCATCACAGCGAGCCGATCCGCCAGTGACAGCGCCTCCACCTGGTCGTGGGTGACGACGATCGTCGTGTAGCCGAATTCGCGCTGCAGCACCTTGAGTTCGCGGCGCACCCGGTTGCGGGCGGACGCGTCGAGGTGGCTCAACGGCTCGTCCAGAAGCAGCACCGGAGGATTGCGCACCAGGGCACGGGCCAACGCGACGCGCTGCTTCTGTCCACTGGACAGGCTGGCCGGCCGCAGTGACAGCAGATCGTTCATCTCGAGCCGATCGCTGATCGACTCGACCATCTTCTCGGCGCCCTTGACCTTGCGCGCCTTCAGCCCGTACAGCAGGTTGTCGCGCACCGACAGCGGCGGATACAGCGCGTAGCTCTCGAAGCCGACGCCGATCCCGCGCTTGGCGGCCGGCAGCTGGGAGATCTCGCGCTCGCCGATCTTGATCGAACCGCTGGTGACCGTCTCGAGTCCGGCGATCATCCGCAACGTCGTGGTCTTCCCGCAGCCCGACGGGCCGAGCAAGGCCACCAACTCCCCCGGCCGGATGTCGAGGTCGATGCCCTTGACCGCGGTCACCGCATCGCGGCCCCGCGACGAGTAGGTCTTGACCAGGTCGCGCAGGGTCAGGCTCTGCGCGCTCTGCCGAGCGGTGTCATTGGTCGCGACGCTCACTGCACTGCCTCCAGGGTCTGATCACTGAACCGGCTGGTGTCCCCGTCGCCCGGGGCGAACACATGCACGTCGGACTCGGCGATGCGCATCGTGACCTCGTCCCCCTCCCCGACACCGTGACGTCCGGAGGTGAGCGCGATCAGCTGCGCCCCGCCCACGTCGACGGTCAGCTCGATGTTGCGGCCGAGCCGTTCGGCCAGCATAACGCGGCCGCGCAGCGACCCCTCCCGGCTGGTCACGTGAATATCGCTGGGGCGCAGGCCGACTCGCACCCGGGTGCCGCGTTCGCAGCGCACGTCGGCAGGCACCGGCACGTCGAGGGAACCGTCACCCAACCGGATGCGACCGTCGTCGACGACACCGTCGAGCAGGTTGATCTCGGGCTGACCCAGGGCCCGCGCGACGAATGTGTCAGCGGGCCGGCGCCAGATCTCCTCGGGCGTCCCGATCTGCATGAGCCGGCCTTCGCGCATCACCGCGATCCGGTCACCCAGCGCAAGCGCCTCCTGGTAGTCGTGCGTGACGTAGATCGTCGTGGTGTTCGACATCGCGCCGAGCTGCTTGAGCTCAGCGCGCATGGACGCGCGCAGCTTGGCGTCGAGATGGCTCAGCGGCTCGTCGAGCAAGTACACGTCGGCCGGGCGGACCAGCACACGGCCCAGCGCCACACGTTGCCGCTGACCGTTCGACAGTTCCCGGGGGAGCCGGTTCTTCAGGTGGTCGATGCCCAACGTCGTGGTGACCTGATCGATCCGCTTGGCGCGCTCGGACTCCGAATACTTGCCCGTGCGGCCCGATTTCAGCGGCGACGCCAGATTCTCGGCGACGGTCTTCTGCGGATACAGCGCATAGCTCTCGAACGCCATCGCGACGTTGCGGTGATACGGCTCCACCGCGGTCATGTCGACCCCGCCGATGGACACCGACCCCGAGTCGACGTCGACCAAGCCGGCGATCGACTTCAACGTGGTCGTCTTGCCGGCGCCACTGGGGCCCAGGATCACGAAGAACTCGCCGTCGGCGATGTCGAGAGAGATGCCGTCTACTGCGCGGACATCCTTGCCGTAGGTCTTGCAGATATCGGTGACCTTGACTGTGGCCATCAGGCTTTCACCGCCCCGAATGACAGGCCCCGCACCAGGTACCGCTGAATGGTCAGCGCGAGGACGAGTGGTGGCAGCGCGGCGATCAACGCCGCGGCGGCCGTGAGGTTGTAGTACGCCTGGCCGCCGCCGCCGAGGAACTTGGTGATGGCGACGGTCACCGTACCGGCGTTGCTGTCAGCCAGGATCAGCGGGAACACGTAGTTGTTCCAGGCGAAGATGAACGCCAGCAGCGCCGCGGCGGCGATACCGGGCCGCACGATCGGCAGCGCCACCATCACGAACGCTCGCCGGCGGGTGTAGCCGTCGAGAAGCGCGGCCTGCTCGAGATCCTCGGGCAGATCCTGGAAATAGGACCGCAGAATCCAGACCACCAGCGGCATGGTGACCAGCTGCAGCACCCAGATCATCCCGACCTTGGTGTCGAAGAGGCCGATCTGGTTGTAGATCACGAACAGCGGCACGATCACCATCAGTTCGGGAGCGAACCGGAACGACAACATCTGGAACATCAGGTCGTTACTGCCGCGGTACTGCCAGCGTCCGGCGGCGTAGGCGGCCGGGATACCGATGACCAGTGACACGATCACCGCACCGCCACAGTTGAGCAGGCTGGTCAGCAGGGAGGCCTTGAAGTCGACGCTCGTCATCTGGGTGCCCTTGTCGGACACCACCGTGGCGAAATTCGACCACGTCGGGCTGAACGAGAAATACGTCGTGGTCTGCTGTTCGGCGTTCTTCAGTGCCAGCATCAGCATCCAGAAGATCGGGAACAGCGAGAAGACGAACCAGATGATCAGACCGACGTCGGCGGCGACGGCGCCGATGGACCAGCGCCGCTGACCGGGTTGCAATTCGGCTCGGGAGAGGTTGAGGGCCATGATCTTCTACGACTCCGCTCCGGCAGCGCGGCGCTGCGCTTTTCCGAGCACGCTCACCAGGTAGCGCGCGGTGATGAACACGATGATCCACAGCAGCAGCATGTAGGTGCTGCCGCGGGAGTAGTCCAGGTTGATGATCGAATCCTCGAAGGCGCCGATCTGCAGGGTGCGGGTCGCCACACCGGGGCCGCCCGCGGTCAGCACGAAGATGTGGTCGAACACCTTGAGGTTGTCCATGAACCGGAAGATGACCGCGACCAGGATGTAGGGCCACAGCATGGGCAGCATCAGCTTGCGGAACATGTAGAACCAGTTGGCCCCGTCGACATCTGATGCCTCGAAGGGCTCCTTGGGCAGCGAGCGGATCCCCGCGAGGACCAGGATCGCCACGAACGGGGTGAAGATCCACACGTTGACCAGGATCACCGAGAACAGGGCGTTGTTCGCCGAAAGCCAGTCGAACGTGTTACCCAGGCCCAGAACGTGATTAAGGATGCCGAACTGCGGGTTGAACATCAGCTTCCAGATCACGCCCGCGATCACCGGGGCGATCATCAGCGGCAGGATCAGGACCTTCTCGAAGATCTTGCCGATGATGCTGGAGCGGTTGAGCAGCAGGGCCAGCCCGACGCCGAGCACCGTTTCGACCGCGGTCGCGGCGATCGCGAAGATCGCGGTGACCTTGACGCTCTGCCAGAACACCCGGTCACCGAGGACAGAGGCGAAGTTGTCGAACCAGATGAAGTGGGGGTTCGGGTTGACCGCGGCATAGTTGAGGAAGGCGTAGTACGCCCCCACGGCGAACGGGTAGAGGATGCCGATCACGATCACCAGGGCGGGGATCGAGAGCAGGTAGGGGCGGAACTTGCGCCGCCACGTCGGCACTTCCGGGAGCTTACGGCCACCGCCGGCAGCGTCCGGTCGTGGCGACGCCGCAGGCGCCTTGGATGTCTGAGTCGTCATCGATGCCAGAGCTCCTAGAGGTTGACCTTGGACGTGTTGGTCTTGGCGAGGCTGCGCAACCGGGACGCCGCGTCTTCACCGCCGTAGATGTCCTGCAACGCCACCGCCCAGTTCTGGGTGGTGTCGAAGAACTTCTTCTGCGGGGTGAACTGGATCTTGGACTGCCCGATCACTGTCTCGAACGCCTCCAGATATCCGAACTGATCCGCGGCGACCCGCTTGAAGGTGGTGTCGAACACCGACTTCCGGACCGGGTCGGCATACGTGCCGCCCTCGACCGCCTTGTTCATCGACTCCTTGCCCGTGGCCCACTGGATGAACAACCAGGCCGGCAGCTTGTTGCGCGAGTTCGCGCTCATCGCCCAGCTCCACGTCCACAGGTTGGTCTTGTAGTTGCCGTCCGGACCCGCCGGACCGGCGTACCACGCGATGTTGCCGGCCTCCTTGCTCGCACCCGGCTTGTTCTTCGGGTAGGTGGCGCTGTCGGCGTCGAACACCATCATCGCCTTGCCGTCACCGAGATCGCCGGTGGCGTTGGGATAGTCGTAGGTGGTCCACGACGTCGGGCCCGCCTCGTGCTGCATCGCAATCCACTTCTTGGTGAACTCGATCGCCTTGTCGCTGTCCATCTCGGCGATGAGCTCCGAGCCGTTCCACGTGTAGTCGACGGCACCTTCGCGGCTGTATTGCGTCATGAAACCGGGGTGGATGGTCGCCCACGACTTCGAACCGCGGGTGGAGATGCCGTAGCGGTTCTGCGAACGATCGGTCAGGTCGATGGCCAGTTGGATGAAATCGTCGAGGTTGTCGGGCAGCCGCGTGATGCCCTTCTCGTCGAAGATGCGCTTGTTGTAGGCAACCACGTTGTTCTCGAAGCCCCACGGGATCGCCCACTGCCCACCGGTTCCCAGCGGCTGGCCCAGTTGAAAATCCCACCGCGTCGAGGTGCGCAGGCCGTCGAAGATGTCCTCGAAGTCGTACTCGGCGTTGGTGGCCGCACTGTTGGCCAGCCATGGGTTGAGATCCTCGATCCACCCGGGCGGTCCGTACTGCCAGATGAAATACGCGCCGAGCATGAACGCGTCGTGCTTGCCGGAGCCGCCGGCCAGTTCGGTGTTGAGCTTGGTGAAGTAGTCCGCCTCGGGCACGAGGTCCACGTTGACGTTGATGCCCGTCAACTCGGTGAACTCCTTGAGCAGCGGCTGATACGACAGCTGGTAGGGGTGCGGGGTCTGCAGGATGTTGATGGTCGAGCCGGCCGCCTTGCGCCAGTCGAACCCACCGGTCACCGCGTCGGCGCCATTGGGCATACTCGCCTTGCCGCCGACCCCGCACGAACTCAGCACCGGCACGCTGGCTGCCGCGGCACCGGCCACACCGAGGGCAGCGAGCATCTTCCTACGCGAGAACTGCTGCCCCATGGGGGCATTCGAGAACAAGCTCATCAGGGTCCTTATCTCAGGCGGGGATCAGGGAGACCTTGACCGATTCCTTGCCACTGGCGACGAGGTCGAGCCCCTGCTGGAACTCGGTCAACGGAAGCTGGTGGGTGCAGATCCGATCCATGGGCAGCACGCCCGACTCGATCATCTTGATCGCCGCGGGCCAGCAGTACGGGCCCAGATGTGCGCCGAGCACGTCGAGTTCCTTGTCGTCGCTGATGATGCTCCAGTCGACGGTCACGTCGCTGCCGAAGACGCCGTATTCGACGTACCGGCCGAGTTTGCGTAACAGGTTGAGCCCCTGCGGAACTGCCGACGGATGTCCGGTGCCCTCCAGGTAGACGTCTGCGCCGTAGCCGTCGGTGAGCTCTTTGACGATCGCCACCGCGTCCTGCTCGGCGATGTTGATCGTGATGTCGGCACCGCAGAGCTTGGCGAGCTCGAGCTTCTCGGGCGCCATGTCGAGTGCGATGACGTGCATCGGGTTCTTGGCGCGGGCACCGGCGACCATCCCCAGGCCGATGGGCCCGCAGCCGGCGACCACCACCACGTCCTCGAACAGGATCTGCGCGCGTTCCACCGCGTGCAGCGAGCACGACAGCGGTTCGGCGAACGCGGCGTGGTGCGGTGCGACATCAGCGGACACCTTGTGCACCAGCGCTTCCACGGGATACACCATGTAGCTGGCCATCGCGCCCGGGGTGCGGCGCTTGAAGCCGTACAGGTCATGCGGCTGACACATGTGGTACTGACCGCGCTTGCAGAACCGGCATTCCCAGCACGGCACGATCTGCTCGGAGACCACCCGGTCACCGACTGCGATACCCCAGCGGGAGGCGGCGGCGTCGTCGAGATCGACGACGCGACCGACGAATTCGTGTCCGGGGATCACCATGGTCTCCGCCCAGGCGGGCCGGTTCTCGTCGCCCCAGAACTTGGCCGCGCCGTGGTAGCACTTCAGGTCGCTGGCGCAGATGCCGACCGCTTCGACTTTCACGAGCACCTCGCCGGGGCCGCGCTGCGGAACCGCCACCTCCTCCAGCCGGTAGTCGTGGGGCCCGTGGCAGACGACTGCCTGCATTTTCTCGGGGATCTGAGCGGACATCCTGAGTTCCTCCCTCTGTGGTCGGAGTCACAGTAGCGAGCCGGTGCACATTTGTCCAGAACATCTGTTCAGTGAAATTCTTTCCAGGACACGCGTTCGGTGTCATACTTCTGCGCATGCCTCGGCCGTCCGTGCCCGCCGCCTCATCCGCGAAATCGGATGGTGTCGCGCCCGATACCGAGAGCAGTCACTTCTCCCCCACCCTGCTCTACACCGCGGCGCGGCTCTACTACGAGGACGAGGCCACTCAAGCCGAGATCGCCGAGAAGCTGGGCACCAGTCGAGCGACGGTCAGCAGGCTCCTCGCCGAAGCGAAACGTCAAGGGGTGGTACGTATCGAGGTGGTCCCACCGGCCGATGTCCGCCCTACCGAACTGGCCGACCGGGTAGCCCGGGCGCTGAATTTGAACACCGTGTACCTGTCGCCACCCCTGCCCACACCCGGGCCCGGCCGCAGCGTCGTCGACATCATGGGCCGGGTACTCGCGCCGGCGACGGCCCGGGCACTGGCTGAGGCAGGGTTGCTCCCGGGCGACGTGCTGCTGGTGTCGTCCGGCCGCACGGTCTACGAGCTGGCCCAGCACGAACTGACCTCACTGCCCGGCGTCGTGGTGGCGCCCACCGTCGGCGGCAACGACCAGCCCTACGAGTGGTACCAGACCAACGAGATCACCCGGTTGGTCGCCAACCGCGTCGGCGGACGCGCGAACTACCTGTTCGCACCGGCGCTGCCGGGACCCGCGCTCTACGACTCCCTGGTGGAGGACCCGAGCATCCAGCGCGTGCTCCACCAGTGGCCACATGCCCGGTGCGCGCTGATGGGGGTCGGCGCCCCACCGCTGACCCGCTCGGACATCCCCCAGTTCGTGCCCACAGGCTCGACGTCGCTGCGTTCCGCCGTGGGCGACGTGTGCTCACGCTTCTACGACCGCAACGGCGCCCCCGTCGATTTCGACGGAGCGGAACGCCTCATCGCGCTGGAATTGGAGACGCTGCGCCACATCCCCGTCACCATCGCGGTGGCGATCGGCAAGGACAAGCTCGAATCCATCACCGCCGGCGCCCGCGGCGGCTACTTCAACCGGCTCGTCACCGATCCCGCCACCGCCGAAGCCCTGCTGATGGCCACCGATAACGCTGCACAACAGGAGGTTTCGTGACCAGCACCACCGAGAAGAGATACTCCGGGGTGATGCGGCTCGACGGCAAACGCGCACTCATCACCGGCGCCACCAAGGGCATCGGCGCCGACATCGCGCGTGCGTTCGCCGCCGCGGGCGCCCGCCTGGTGTTGAGCGGGCGCGACGAGACCGAACTGGCGCAGGCCAGACAGGCCCTGGGCGACGAATTCGGCACCGAAGTGCATTCTGCTGTCGTCGATCTCGCCGATTCTGACGGACCGATGGCGTTGGCCACCGCGGCATCCGAGGCCTTCGGGGGCCTCGACATCCTGGTCAACAACGCGGGGATCTCGCTACCCGAACCCGTCGTCGGCACCACCGCGGAGAACTTCGACGCCACCCTCGCCGTGAACCTGCGGGCTCCCGCGCTGCTGGCCGCGCAGGTCGGCGCGGCGATGGTCGACCAGGGCACGGGCGGCGCCATCGTCACCGTCGCCTCCGCCGCGGCGCTGGCCCCGCTACCGGAGCACTACGCCTACTGTGCGTCCAAGGCCGGTCTGGTGATGGCGACCAAGGTCCTGGCCCAGGAACTCGGGCCGCACGGCATCCGAGCGAATTCGGTGTGCCCGACGGTGGTACTGACCGAGATGGGTCAGCGGGTCTGGGGTGAGGAAGCCAAGGCCGCGCCGATGATCGCCCGAATCCCGCTAGGGCGCTTCGCGGTCCCGCACGAGGTGTCCGATGCAGTCGTGTGGCTGTGCTCGGACGCGGCGAGCATGGTCAACGGCGTCGACCTCCCGATCGACGGCGGCTACACGATGGGCTGAGCCGGCTCAATCGGCCGAGTAGGAGTCTGCGGCCGCCAGCCGGTGCACCTGCTCGCGGGTCGCGGGGTACAGCTGCGCCCAGGTGGCGAAGAGTTCCTCGTAGCGTTCCCGGTTGCGCGGGTCAGGCGTGATCTCGCGCTCGATCGTCGCCCAGTCCGTGTCGGCGGGCAGCAGCCCCACCCCGATACCGGCCAGCAGCGCGTCACCGTAGCTCGCGCCGATGGCCTGCGCTGGCACCAGCTGCGAACGGCCGGTCACATCGCTGATCGCCTGCGCCCACACCGGACTCTTCAAGCCGCCACCGACCGCGACGGTGCGGCTCGCCTCGTGGGCGTCGTCGAATCGCTCGAGGATCTGCCGGATGCCGAAGGCGATGCCTTCATAGGCCGCCCGGAACAGATGCCCGCGCCCGTGCCGCAGCGTGAGGCCGGCGAGGACACCGCGGGCGTTCGGATCGAACACCGGGGTGCGCTCACCCGCGAGGTACGGCAGCATCAGCAGGCCCTCGCTACCTGCGGGCACCGCCAGCGCCTCGGCGGTGAGCTCCTCGAAAGACGGCTTCCCCGTGAGTGATTGCAGCCAGTTGATCATCGTGCCCGCTGTCGACGTGCCGGCCGCCAGCGCCAGTGTGTGAGGGTCGACGCCCGTGGTGGTCCAGAGCGTGGGATCGCTGTGGTACTCGTCGATCACCTGAACGAGGAACATCGTCGACCCGTACATCAGCATCTGGTCGCCGGGCCGGCGCACCCCGACCGAGAAGGCCTCCGAGTACGCGTCGACGGTGCCCGCGGCGACCGGCACGCCCGCCGGCAGCCCGGTCTCGCGGGCGGCCTCGACGCTCACCTGACCGACGACATCGCTCGGCCACACCAGCGACGGCAGCGGCAGGTGCCCGCAGATCCGCTCCGCCCAGTCCTTGTTCCACGTGAAATCCCGGGTGGCGTAGAGCGGATCGCACTGACTCGCGGTGTGGTGGTCCATCACGTATTCGCCGGTGAGCTTCGCAGCGATATAGGAATTGGAGCCGTACCAGCCCGCGGCGGCGTCGAACACCTGCGGCTCGTGGTTGCGCACCCATTCGATCTTCGGCCCGACAGCTTGACTCGACAGCAGCGTACCGGCGCGCTCGAGAATTGCCGACTCACCCAGTTCCGCTGTCAGCGAGGTGATTTCGGCGTGAGCGCGGGTGTCGATGCCGTAGAGGATGGCCGGGCGAAGCGGCCGCAGACCCGCGTCGCAGAGCACCAGGCACGGACCGACTCCGCTGACGCACACCCCGGCCAGGGTCGCGCCCGCGGGTTGGCGCGCCATCAGCGCGGTGCTGATCGCGCACACCTCGCGCCACCACACCGCCTCGGCGTCGACCTCGGCCCAGCCCGGCCGCGGCAGGTCCATCCCGTGGCTGATGGTCTCTGTGGCGAGCACGGTGCCCGAGCTGTCGACCAGAACACCCTTGGTGCTCCCTGTTCCCATGTCGATGCCGAGCAGCGTGTCCACGGCCCAACCCTACGTGGAGGAGCACAATCGCTGGCGTGGACTTCCGCAGACTGCAGCTCCTGCTCGCGTTGTCGCGCCTGGGTTCTATGCGGGCGGTGGCCGACGAACACCACCTCACCACCTCCACGGTGTCGGCGCAGATCGCCGCCCTCACGCGGGAAACCGGGGTCCAGCTGATCGAACCGGAAGGCCGGCGGGTGCGCCTCACCCCGGCCGGGCGCCGGCTGGCCGATCACGCGGTGACCATCCTCGCGGCCGTCGACCGCGCTCGGTTGGATCTGGACGCCGATGCCGATCCCGCAGGCACCGTCCGCATCGGCGGGTTCGCCACCGGAATCCGGGTGTCGCTGCTGCCGATCGTCACCGACTTCCGGACACGGCTGCCGCAGGTCGACTTCGTCATCAGCGAGTACGAGCCGGTGGAGGCATTTCGGCTGCTGACCGCCGACGATCTCGACCTGGCACTGACCTACGACTACAACCTCGCCCCGGCCTCACCCGGACCGTTGCTGGAGACGGTGCCGCTGTGGTCCATCCGCTGGGGCCTGGGGGTGCCGACGGACACCGGCCGCACCTCCACCGCGCTCGGCGACTACGCCGCGCAGACGTGGATCGTCAACTCCCGCAACACCGCCGACGAGGACGCCGTCCGCACCCTGGCCTCGCTATCCGGGTTCACCCCGCGCATCGCCCATCAGATCGACAGCCTGGATCTGGTGGAGGAACTCATCACCGCGGGCTACGGCGTGGGACTGCTGCCGATCGAACGCCCCACCGCGGCGGGAGTCACGGTGCTACCCCTGACCGACCCCGACGTCGTTCTCACCGCGTATGCCGTGACCAGGATCGGTCGCGCGGACTGGCCCCCGCTGCGGGCCGTGCTGGACGCGATGCGACCACCGCCCGGCCCTCCCCTGCCGCGGCCAGGATGGCCCCGGCCCGAGGCGGCACGGCCCGGCTGAGGCGTCAGCGGAAGGTCAACTGTTCGGCCGACCGGTAGCGATCGAGGACCTCGGGGGTGGGATCTGCCTCGAACACGGTGGTGTCCGCCAGGGACCACGACGGCGGATTCTTCCCGCCCGCGAGCGCCCAGGCCGCCTGGCGTGCGGCGCCGAGCGCGACGTACTCGGCAGGCGCGGGGACGTGGACGGGCGCGCCGAGCACTGCCGGCGCCACCTGCCGGACCGCCGCGGAGCGGGCCCCGCCGCCGATCAGGATGATGCGGTCGACCGCGACGCCGTGCGCGCGGATCTTGTCGATGCAGTAGGCCATCGACGCCAGCAGTCCCTCCACAGACGCCCGGGCGATGTTCGCTGAGTTCAGGTTTCGCGTGGTGATGCCGTGCAGAGCGCCGGCGGCATCGGGCAGGTTGGGCGAGCGCTCCCCGTCGAAGTACGGCACCAGCGTCACCCCGTCGGCCCCCACGGCAGCGCTGAGCGCGAGCCTGTCGAACTCGTCGAAGTCGACACCGAGCATGCGCGCCACAGCGGCGAGCACGGGTGCTCCGTTCAACGTGCAGACCAGGGGCAGCTGCCGTCCCGTCGCATCGGCGAACCCCGCGACGATGCCCTCGGGGTCACACGGAGCGGTCGACCCGACCGCACTGACCACACCCGAGGTGCCCAGGGAGACCACACAGTCGCCCGGTCCGGCACCCAGGCCCAGGGCCGCTGCCGCGTTGTCGCCCGCTCCGGCCCCCAGCAGCGCGCCGTGGGCGGTCTGCAACGCCGAACCGGCGGGATCGACGACGGTCGGCAGCGCCGGGCGGCGCCCTCGCAGCGCCAACTCGAGCAACTCGACGTCGTAGGAATCCGTTGCCGCCGAGAAGTATCCGGTGCCACTGGCATCGCTGCGATCCGTGGTCAGGTCGCCGATGTCGGCCGAGCCGGACAGCCGCCACGTCAACCAGTCGTGCGGTAGGCAGACCGCAGCGGTCGCATCGGCATGGGTCGGTTCGTGATCGGCCAGCCACCGCAATTTCGTGGCGGTGATCGCTGCGACCGGCACGACGCCGGTGCGCCGCGCCCACCCGTCCGGACCGCCGAGTTCGTCGACGAGGTCAGCCGCCGCCCCGGCAGAGCGGGTGTCGTTCCACAGCAGTGCGTCCCGGACGACGTCACCGGATTGGTCCAGGCACACCATGCCGTGTTGCTGCGCACCGACCGACACGGCGGCGACGTCATCGATGCCGCCGAGCTCGTCGACCGCCGCCGTCAGGGCCTCCCACCAGTGCGCCGGCGCCACCTCTGTGCCGCCCGGGTGTGGACTCGCCGCCGAACGCACCTGTCGGCCGGTCTCGGCATCACAGATCAGCACCTTGCACGACTGGGTGGACGAGTCGATTCCCGCGACGAGTGGCACGCCTGAGAAGCTACCCCGACGCGGCGACCCGTCGGGTTTGGTCGCCCAACCGCGTGGGAACATGACCCGCATGTTGATCCGTCGCGTCGCGCGCCCCATGCTGTCCGCCGTGTTCATCTCCCGCGGGGTGGAGGCCTTGCGAAGCCCCAAACCCGCAGCTCAATCCACCCAGAACACCCTCGACGGACTCAGCAAGTTGCCCGATCCGGTCAGCACCAATCTGCCGTCTGACGCCGAGACGGTGGCCCGCATCAACGCGGCCGTCCAGATCGGCGGCGGTCTCCTGCTCGCGACGGGCAAGCTCCCCCGCGTCGCATCGGCGGCGCTGGCCCTGACCGTGGTGCCGGGATCCCTGGGCGGCCACAACTTCTGGAATCAGACCGACCCGCAGCGCAAGGCCGAGGAGCGGCGCGCGTTCGTCACCGACATCAGCCTCATCGGCGGCCTCATCATCGCGGCCGTCGACACCGAGGGGAAGCCTTCGCTGGGCTGGCGTGGCCGGCGCGCGGCACGTAAGGCCGCCGACGCCGTGACGGCCGCACTTCCCGTCGGCGCAGCCGCGGGCGGCTCACTGGCCGACAGCGAGTTGGCCGAGAAGGTGGGCCACGGTCTGCAGGCAGGCGCCGAGCGCGGTCGCGAGTTCGCGCACATCGCGCGGGAACGCGGGGGCGAGCTGGCCGAGGTCGCCCGCGAACGCGGCGGCGAACTCGCCGAGGTCGCACGCGAACGCGGCGGCGAACTCGCCGAGGTCGCTCGGGAACGCGGCGGCGAGTGGGCTGTGCTGGCCCGCAAGCGTGGCGAGGAGTTCGCCGACGCGGCCCGGGATCGCGCGCCGGACCTCGCGGACGCCGCTCGCGAGCGCGCCCAGCGTTCGGCCGAGATCGCCCGCGAGCGGGCCGCTGAATTGGCCGACACCGCAGGCTCCGAGGTGAAGAAGCGCCGCAAGCAGCTCCGCTGATCTTGAAGCCGCCCGCCGGGGTGCATTGATCGGTACGGTGAATCTCGTAGCCAGCCGCCGCGAGAAGGAGCACCGATGAGCAGCGACTATCCCCCGCAGTCCGGCCAGTACGGCTACCCGGGTTCCTATCCGCCACCCGGGGGCGCCCAGCCCGGCGGCCTCGGCGTGCGGTTCGCCGCACGGTTCATCGACGGTCTGATCGTCGGCATCGTGGGCAGCATCATCGTGTTCGCGATCGGCGCGACGTCGAACGTCTGGATCACCGGGCTGTTCACCGGCGCACTGAGCTTCATCTACTACGTCGCGTTCGAGGTGACGCAGGGCTGGACCCCGGGCAAGAAAGTGCTGGGTCTGCGGGTTCACGGCCCCGGCGGCGCACCGAAACCGACCGCTGCGCAGTCCGCCATCCGCAACTCCTGGACGCTACTGCCGATCATCCCGTTCATCGGCGGGCTGCTCGGTGTGGTGGCGATCGTCGTGATCGCGGTGACGATCAACAGCAGCCCGACCAAGCAGGGCAAGCACGACGAGCTCGCCGGCGGCACCCAGGTGCTCAAAGCCTGACGTTCGCCAGGGATCAGATGACGATCCCGAGCAGCAGCACCAGGATCAGACCCGTCACCGACAGGACCGTCTCCATCACCGACCAGCTCTTGATGGTCTGTCCGACGCTCATGCCGAAGAACTCCTTGATGAGCCAGAAGCCGGCGTCGTTGACGTGGGAGAAGAACAGCGAACCCGCGCCCACGGCGAGCACGACCAACGACACCTCGCCGGTGCTCATACCCTCGACCAGCCCGAGCATCAGCGACGATGCGGTGATGGTGGCCACGGTGGCCGAGCCTGTCGCGAGCCGGATGAGTACGGCCAGAGTCCACGCCAGCAGGATCACCGAGACGTTGGCGCCCTTGGCCCAGTCGGCGAGCAACGTCCCGATGCCGGTGTCGACGAGCAGCTGTTTGAAGCCGCCGCCCGCGGCGACGATGAGGATGATGCCGGCGACCGGCGGCAGCGACGATTCGACGCACTTCACGATCTGATCGCGGGTCATCCTGGCACCCCGGCCGAGCGTGAAGATTCCCACGATGACGGCGATCAGCAGCGCCATGAGCGGACGACCCAGGATGTCGAACGTCTGCCGGAGCACGTTGTTCTCGTCGTCGATGAAGATGTCGACCAGGGCCTTGCCCATCATCAGCGCGACCGGCAGCAACACCGAGAAGATGGTGATGCCGAAGCTCGGGCGGGTGCGTTGTGTGACAGCCTGCGTGCCACCCCCATCGCCACGGAGGTCGTCGGCGGTGAAGCGGTCCGGGATGTCGATGACGACCCAGCGGCCCGCCAGCTTCCCGAACAGCGGGCCGGCGACGATGACCGTCGGAATCGCCACCGCCACACCCAGGGCCAGCGTCACGCCGAGATCGGCACCGAGCAGGTCGATCGCGGTGAGCGGACCCGGATGCGGCGGGACGAGCCCGTGCATGGCGGAAAGTCCTGCCAGAGCCGGGATTCCGATGGTGATCAGTGAGAGGCCCGAACGCTTGGCCACCAGATAGATGACCGGCATCAGCAGCACGACGCCGATCTCGAAGAACATCGGAAGACCGATGATCGCGCCGACCACGGCCATCGCCCAGGGCAGCGCCCGCGGCGAGGCGCGGCCGACGATGGTGTCGACGATCTCGTCGGCTCCCCCGGAGTCGGCGAGCAGTTTGGCGAACATCGCGCCGAGCGCGATCAGGATGCCGACACCTGCTGCCGTGGTGCCGAATCCGTCGGAGAACGATTCGAGGACGTCGCCGACGTTCATGCCGGCGACGATCCCGACGGCCAGCGCGCCGAAGATCAGCGACAGGAACGGGTGCAGCTTCGCCACAGTGATCAGCACCACGATCAGCGCGATACCGACCAGCGCCGCGAGCACCAGTTGCCAGCCCGACGCCACCGGTTCCGGTAGCTCGGTGTCCGCCGCGAGGACGGTGAGCACGGACGAATTCATCACTTCTCCTGTTCGATGGCGAGACCGGTTGTATCGCAATAGGTGTCGATGATCGAGTCGATGCTCTGATCGACGTCGATGGTGGTGCCCGGCTCGTCGGCGGCCAACGGTTCGAGGGTCGCGAACTGCGAGGCCAACAGAGACGCGGGCATGAAATGACCCGGCCGGCTCGCCTGCCTGCGGGCGATGACATCCGGCGTCCCTTCGAGGTGCAGGAACAGCACTCCCGCGCAGTGTCGCCGCAGCTGCTCCCGGTAGGTGCGCTTGAGGGCCGAGCAACTCATGACACCACCGGTGTCACAGCGCTGGGCCAACCAGTCGCCGATGGCCTCCAACCAGGGATAGCGGTCATCGTCATCCAGGGGGTGGCCGGCGGTCATCTTGGCGATGTTCGCGGCCGGATGGAAGTCGTCGGCATCGGCGAACGGCACCCGCAGCCGCTGTGCCAGTGCGGCACCGACCGTCGATTTCCCCGAGCCCGATACGCCCATGACCACCACGGGTGCTGCCACCTCGTCCTCCTCCTGCCGGGGCCGACCACCGCGTCCCGATTTCCCTGCTGTGCTTGCCGTCACACACCATGCCTCAATAGGCATACGATTGCAAGACGGTGACGATATTGCACCGTTTATTCGATGTTCGACCCGCATATGACAGGATCAATCGGTGACCGAGACGCCGTCTGCCGCGCTCCACGGCAGCGTGCTGACCGCTCTGGGCATGGCGATCGTGGCAGGCACTCACGCCGCCGGCGACGTGGTGACCCTCGACGGCGTCTGCGCCCGCTATCGGGTGTCGCGCAGCGTCGCCCGGGAAGCCATCCGTGTTCTCGAATCCATGGGCATGGTGGCCTCCCGACGTCGCGTGGGCATCACGATCCAGCCGGCCACCGCCTGGAACGTCTTCGATCCGCGGCTGATCCGATGGCGCCTCGACTCCGACGATCGCGCCAGGCAGCTGGCCTCACTGTCAGAACTGCGGCGTGGATTCGAGCCGGCGGCCGCCGCACTGGCCGCGCACCGTGCCGATTCACACCAGTGCCGCATCATGGCTGCGGCCGTCTCCGACATGGTGATGCACGGACGGTCCGGCGATCTCGAGTCATACCTGTTGGCCGACAAAGTCTTTCACCGCACGCTGCTGGAGGCCAGCGGCAACGAGATGTTCCGCGCCCTCTATGACGTGGTCGCCGAGGTGCTCGCCGGCCGCACGCATCACGGCATGATGCCCGCGACCCCCAACCCCGCGGCGATCGCACTCCACGACGAGGTGGCGCGCGCGGTCCGACTGGGCGACGCCGACGTTGCGGAGAAGGCGATGCGGGCGATCATCGACGAGGCCGCCTCAGCGGTCGCGCCGGAGGACTGACCTCACCGGCGCGGCGCGTAGGAGTAGTCGATCTTGGTGCCGTCCACCTCGGTCACCGTGAGGACGAGCTCGGCGCGCTCCGCACCCGACACCACGGTGCAGTCCACGGTGTTGCCGACCCTGCCTTCCAGGTTGCCGGTACACAGCGCGGAGTCGGGTCGCCTGTTGACTCGGCCGGTGAGTTCATCGAGCAGCGACGCCTCCAGCTCCGCCTTCGTCAGCAGCGGTAACACATCGAAGGTCATCGTCAGCCCGCGCACACTCGTCACCGTCGCCGTCCGGCGGAGCGGGGGGCCGCCGGACGTCACATCGCACTGCGCCTCCGCGCCGGTACGACCCGGCAGCCCCGCCAGGCACGCCACCGCCTCCGGTGGACTCGACACCAGCCGCGCCACCGCACGTTCGAGTTGCGGTCGGGACAGCGCGGGAATCATCTCGTAGACGATGGACGCGCCGTCGATGTCGGTCACGGTGACGACCGGCTCGAAGCTGTTGGTGGGGCCCATCGTCACGTCGCACCGCGCAGACTGCCCGACCTCACCGATCAACGGGTCCTTGCAGACCACCGACTGCGGCTTCTCCCCGGCCGTGGCCAGCCGCGCGGCGATGTCGGCCTGCAGATCCTCCGGCGCCACTGCGGGAATTGCATCGGAACTCACCGGCGAGCTGCACGCCAGGAGGACGCTGCAACCGACAGCCAGCTCGACGACCACCCCGATCAGCTTGGCCATGTGCTTGCCCGTCACCCCCGACCCACGGTGGTGGGGACGTTAGCAGACCTGCCCTCGCCGGGTGGTTGACTGCGACGGTGGACAACCGCAGTCGCCGCCCGATCACGCTGGCCCGCCGCTTCTTCGATCGGATCGAGCCCGTACACGCCGTCACCTACTTCGCGCCGGAGGCGCGGGCCGCCCTCGACGGCCTCGGCTATCGCGGGTTCTGGATGGGGTACTTCGCCGCCCGCTCAGCCCCGCTCGGCATCGTGCCTGCCGACGTGGTGACCGCGGCGTTCTACAACTTCGCACCCAGCCGCGTCGCGAAGGCTCTTCCCGCGGCATGGGACGTCGCCCCACCCGCCGACGCGCTGCGCGCCCGCGAACAGTCCGCGGTGGCAGCCCTGCGCCGGTGCGGTGTCACCGACGCCGATGCGCAGAGCGCAGCCGAACTGGCGGCCCGCGCCGCCTCCGATGCCGATGTCAGTGGCCGGGTGCTCTACGCGGCGAACCGCGCACTGAGCTGGCCGGGTGAACCGCTGCCGCGGCTGTGGCACGCAGCCACCCTGCTGCGCGAGCACCGCGGCGACGGCCATGTCGCCGTGCTCACCGCCGAGGGCCTGTCCGGCCGCGAATGCAACGTGCTGCACGCCGCCGCCGGACGTGTTCCCGCGGACATGATCAAGCGCAGCCGCGACTACGACGACGAGCAGTGGGCGGCGCACGCCGAGGCGTTGCACCTGCGTGGACTACTCGACGCCGACGGCGCCATCACCGACCGGGGCCGTTCGCTCAAGCAGCACATTGAGGACAGGACCGATGCGCTCGCCCTGCCCGCCCTCGACGCGCTCGACGACGACGAGGTCGAAGCGTTGTTCCAGAGCCTGACACCGATCACCCGCGCCGTGATCGCGGCCGGTGACGTTCCGGCGGGCACGCCGATGGGGCTGAGCCGCGACGATCTCGACGACGCGAGCGCCCATCTCGGGTGAGCGCTCAGCGCGGGCCGTACATGATCAACGCCACGCCGAGCAGAGCGATCAGCGCACCGGCCACGTCCCACCGATCCGGCCGGAAGCCGTCCAGCGCCATCCCCCACAGCAGGGAGCCGGCGATGAACACGCCGCCGTAGGCGGCGAGCACCCTGCCGAAGTGCGCATCGGGCTGGAACGCAGCGACGAATCCGTAGGCGCCCAACGCGATCACGCCGGCTCCCATCCACAACCAGCCGCGGTGCTCGCGGACGCCCTGCCACACCAGCCAGGCTCCGCCGATCTCGAGAACCGCTGCCAGGACGAACAGTAGAGCGGATCTGACAACCACGAGGCTCAGTGGTGGGCGCTGGTACTCGGCGTGTGGCACGCCTGGGGCGGCGTGTCGACGACGTCGAGTGCAGGGTTGCGGTCGAAAAACCCAAAGGGTTTGAGCCAGAACGACACGATGTCGGCCGGCATCACCGGCCAGTCCTCGGGCCGGGTGATGTGGTGGATGCCGAACACGTACCAGAGCACCACATCGGTGTTCTCGATCGGACGATCGGCAGCCGTCCACTGTGTCAGACCCGTGTCACGCACCGACTGGTTGACGAATTCTCCTGCAGGCCAACGCTCGTCGGGTCGATTCGGGGTGACCCAGAGCGTGTGGGCGATGACCCCGGCGCGCTGTAGCACCGGTGAGGCTGGGTCGAACATCGGCGGGATGGCGCCGGACGGCACCAGCTTGTACGCCGGATGGGCACCGATTCCGGTGACCACGTTGGGGTTGACCACTTTCCAGGCCCGCTGCGTGCTGAAGTCGACATCTTGGCGGGCTTCGCTCTCGGTGCGCAGCGGGGTGTTGCGGGTGACCAGCGACAAGCCGTAAGGGTTGTCGCGCCCGATCGGTTCGGCGGCCGATTCACTCATCACGACGGTGTTGTCCGTTCCGTCGACATCCATGTCGAGGCGCGCCACCAGAAAGTGTTGGTGGAACGGCGCATACGTGCGCTCGTCGACGATCGTGCCGTTCGGACTGGGCGCGCCGGGGGGCAGCGGCGTGGTCACCATGATGCCGGTCGCACGGACCTCGCATTCGATGTTGCCGTCCTGGTAGAGCCGCCAGTACACGAGATACTCGTAGTTGGCGACCGTCACGTGGAACGACAGCGTCAACCGGCGCATACGGCGCACCTCGGCGCCGATCTCGTGGTCGACGTGCTTCCACAGCACGGCGTTGTCCTCTTCGTGCAGGCAGATGGCATTCGTGATCCGGTACGGTTCGCCGGCGCTGTCGTGCAGCACGGCGTCCAGATAGCGGATCTCCCCCAGACAGTCGCAGCCGAGCTCCAACGACGTCGTCATGAAGCCCAACCCCCACTCCCCGATGTCGAAAGCGGTGCGCCGGTAGTGATCCGGTGACGGGTCGCGGTAGGGCACCACCATCTCCGCGAACGACATCCGGTGCGCGATCGACCGGTAGCGGTCCCCGTCCCGATACCGCACGGTGTGCAGTGTCATGCCCTCGCGGTAATTGAAACCCACACGCAGCGACCAGTTCTGCCACGTCACCAGGTTGCCGTCGACGGTGAACGACGGCCCCTCGGGCTGGGTGATGTGCAACGGTTTGAGTGGTTCCCGTTGGCCGCGTGCGAGCACCCGGTCCGGGATGTGACGCGGCACGTACTCCCCCATGACCTCCGGTGCCGTCGCACCGCCGGAGGGTGAGAACGGTCCGACGTCCTCGACGCGCAGGAGCTCCATCGCGTTGAGATCGATCACGCAGTGCAGACCGCTGAGCAGTCGTGCGTAGGGGTTGGCACCGGGCCCAGCCTTGACCCAGCTGTCCGACCAGCCGATGCGCCGGTCGCGGTACTCCTCCGGGGCCACCGCGTCGCCGTAGGTCCAGGTGTCGAAGAACACGAGGTCGACGTCGGTGACGCCACGGGCTCGTAGCGCGGCGATGACATCGGGATGGCTGCGCAGGAGCCGGTCGCACTCGGCGAATTCGTCGACGGTGAAGTTCGCCTGGACGCCGGGAATGTGCTCGAAGGTTTCCACGCGATCGTCGGTCAGCGAGACCACGCTCTTGTAGGTCGCGTTCGTGCTGCGGTCGAAACACACCACGCACGCGCGCCGCGCGGGCCGCAGTCCGTCTGCGTCGAACGCGGCGAGCTCGGCCTTGGACGGTTCGATCAGCTCGATCGAAGCGAACCGCCAGCCCTTGTGTTCGCCGTCCGATGGCGTGGCCTGCACCCCGCGTTCGCGCCGCAATGCCGCGGCCACCGCGCGGAATTCGGCGTCGTCGAGCGGGTCGAGCGGATGGGCGGTGGATGTGGGCAGCGCATCAGACACCCGTCCACGCAACCACACCGCGCAGCCGTCAGCACGCTATTGCGCGAACTCGAACGTCTTCCACACCTCTCGGCGCTCCGCGTGCGGATCGTGTTCGACTCGGCGGCGCTTGTCGAGCACCATGACCGCACGCTCGTCGTCGTCGTAGAGTGGCCAGTCCTCGCCCGGAATCCCGTCGGCGGCGAAGGCCAGCCAGCGCTTCTGGACGTCGTCGCTGACCCTGCCCGCAGTGCGCGCGTCGATGCCGGCGGCCAGCAGCTTGCCGTACCGGGACCGATAGACGTCGAAGACGGCCAGCAATTCCATCGCGTGCGTGGCGCCGAGCCCCGACAGATGCAGCGCCCGCGTCGCGTAATCGAAGCGGTAGACGTAGGTCGGCGCGTGCCGGCCGTGGGCCTCGGCGATCTGCCACATCGCAGAGGCGAAGATGAAGTCGCCGCCGAGCCGCACGCATGCGGACGGCTTCGGATACCCCGGGTACGCGGCCAGAATGCGTTCGCGCACACCTGGTTCGGCCTGTGAGAACAGGCGCTCGATGGCCGGTTCGGTGGTCGGCAGCAGCTTCAGGAAGCGGGTGAACAACTTGCCCTCGTCGGCATTGGTCCCCACGATCAGCGGAACCCGGTGCGCGGCCCCGTCGGCCATCGCCTGCGCCGGATTCACCGGCAGATAGTCGGTGTCGTACGTCGGTCCGATCGCGAAGGCGCCCAGCATCTCCCGCTGCCCCTCGACGATCAGCTGCTCCAACGCCCTCACCAGATCGGCGGGCCGGGTGCGCATCAGCACCTCGGCGGCATCGGATGCGCCCGCGCCGAGGGTGCGGGCGAACCTCTGGGCGTACTGCTCGGCGATGTCGGCGCTGCGGGTCATGCCGCTGCTGGGGCTCTGCGCGATCGCGCGCGCGAACAATCCGGCCGCATCGGGGGTGGCGAGCAGCGTCGCCACTGCGTGCGCTCCGGCACTCTCTCCGAAGATCGTCACGTTGTCCGGGTCGCCACCGAACGCCGCGGCGTTCTCGCGCACCCAACGCAGCGCCGCCACCAGGTCACGCAGGAACAGGTTGTCGTCGATCGGATGGTCAGGGGTGGACAGGGAGGAGAGCTCCAGACATCCCAGCGGCCCCAACCGGTAGTTCACCGACACGTACACGCACCCGCGCCGCGCCAGCGAGGCACCGTCGTAGATGGGCGTGGCCGAACTTCCCAGCAGGTAGCCACCGCCGTGGATGAACACCATGACCGGGAGTGGCCCGCCGTCAGGTCCGGCGTGGGGTTCGGCAGGAGCCACCACGTTGAGTGTCAGGCAGTCCTCGCTCGTCGGCTGGTATTTGCCGGGTGCCAGGAGCGTGTACATGCGCTGCTGCGGTGCGCAGGGGCCGAAGCCGTGACAGTGCCGCACCCCCGACCAGGGCTGGACAGGGACGGGCGCGCGGTAGCGCAGCGGGCCCACAGGGGGTTTCGCGTACGGGATCGATCGCCAGCGGTGGACGCCGTCGCGCGTGAACCCTTCGACGACCCCGGATGCGGTTCTGACCCGCACGGTGTGCTCGTGCATCTTTCCGACGGTAGCGGCTGAGCGGCGGGCCCGCCGCGCCGACCGCCTCGTGTCGGGCGGTTAGCCTGGCGGAATGCGCAAGGTCGGCCTGCTCGCGGTGGCGATCCTGGCGGCCGGCTGCGCGCAGTCGACCGACGGTCAGGCGGAGTCGGCATCCGCGGATGCCACTCGCCCCACGGCCACCACCAGCACCGCTGCCCCTCCCTCGACCACACGCCCTGCAGAGGCCCCGGGCGAGAACGCCACGATCGACGAGGTGATCGCGTTCATCGAGGAGGGCACTGCGGCAGACGTTGCCACTTTCCACGTCGCCTTCCGCGACGGGGTCACCACCCGGCTGGGTGACGACGTCGCCTTCACCGCACCCTCCGGAGCGCCGTCGGGCAACACCCAGTGCATGACCGCGGCGGACGGGTTGACGTGCCTGCTCGAGCTGACCGCACCGCCGCCCCCGCCGGTGGACGCCGAGGGGGTGTGGAAGGCCGGCTGGACGGACTTCCCGGGAGCCGAGCTGCGCGTCGGGGCGCTGCGTGGAGATCCGGGGCCGTTCATCGCCGGCTCCGGGCCGGAGCTGCCCGACGGCCAGACGTTGAGCATCGGCGACACCCGATGCCGCAGCGACGCCACGGGCCTCTACTGCGTGAACTACGCGCACCGATCGGCCGTGCGAATCAGCGCCGACGGTGTCCGCCCGTTCGGGTGTCTGCAGCCTGTGGCGCCACCCGCGGGTGTCGGAACGGCGTACCGCTGCTGACCTGTCAGAGGTTCTGCTGCCGCGCTTTCTCGCGAGCTCTGCCGGGATAGGCCTGCGTCATGCCCACCGCACCGACGATCACCACGACCGGAATGACCGCCTTCGTCAGGTGCACCGTGGACGGGGCCGTCGCCGCGAGGTAGCCGAGTACGGCGATCAACGCGAACACGAGCGCCCACATCAGGGTCAGGACCTGGTTGGTGCGGCGGAACGCGGCCTGCTCCCAGTCCTGCCGGGGCGCGGCCGCCGGCGCGTACTGGGCGGTGAACGGTTCGAACGCGAGGGAACCGAGCGACATCGCGGCCAGCACCCCGCTGGACAACGTGGTGGCGTAGGTGTCCATCCAGTCGCGATCCTCGGCGCCGATGACCAGACCCACCACGGTCACCCCGGTGAAGAACACGACCGTGACGATGTCGAGCAGGCGCACCCCCGCGAACCCTGCCGACACCCCCAGGATCAGCGTCGCGAGCACCGCGCAGATCGCACCGAAGAGCCACGTGCTCGGGCCGTCGGCCACCACCCAGTAGATGATCCACGGGACGAACCCGACGAACGGACTGCGCTCGAACCATTCGTCCATCCCGCAAGCTGTATCAGATGGGACCGATCAGGCGACACCTTTGCGCTTCAGGATCGGCAGCACGCCCTCGGCGAACCAGTACGCCTCTTCCAGATGCGGGTAGCCGGACAGGATGAACTCGTCGAAACCCAGGGAGTGGTATTCGAGAATCAGGTTCGCCACTTCCTCGTGGGATCCGACCAGGGCCGTGCCCGCGCCCCCGCGCACCAGACCCACCCCCGCCCACAGATTCGGGTAGATCTCGAGCTGGTCGATGCGCCCGCCGTGCAACGCAGTCATGCGCCGCTGGCCCTCGGATTCGGACTTCGCATGCAGCGCCGTGGCATTGGCGATCTGTTCAGGGCTCAGCTGGGCGAGCAGGTCATCGGCGACCGCCCACGCCGCCTCCGACGTGTCGCGGCTGATGGTGTGCAGCCGAATACCGAAGCGCACCCGGCGGCCGCGCTCTTCGGCCAGCGCCCGCACCTTCGCGATCTTGGCGGCCGCGTCCTGCGGCGGCTCACCCCACGTCAGGTACACGTCGACGTACTCGGCCGCGATCGGCAGCGCCGCCGCTGACGAGCCCCCGAAGTAGATCTGCGGCAATGGATCCGGCGGTGCGGACACCCGCGCGTCGGCGACCTCGTAGTGGGCACCCGAGAAATCCAGGTGCTCTTGCCGCCAGATCGACGTCACGATGTGCAGGAACTCACCGGTGCGCGTGTAGCGCTGATCGTGATCGAGCCAGTCTCCGAAGCGGCGCTGCTCACGATCGTCTCCGCCGCTGACGATGTTGAGCAGCACGCGGCCCTCGGAATACCGCTGCAGCGTTGCCGTCTGCTGGGCGGCCAGTGTCGGTGGGATCAGCCCGGGACGAAACGCCACGAGGAACTTGAGGCGTTCGGTTTCGGCGAGTAGCGCCGACGCCGTCAGCCAGGCGTCCTCACACCAGGTGCCGGTCGGGGTCAGCACGCCCTCGTAGCCGAGCCGGTCCGCCGCCCGTGCGACCTCGGCGAGGTAACGCCGCGTGGGTGGCCGATAACCGGGCGGCACCGTGTGATGCGACGATGCGTGGGACGCGCCGACGATGGAGCGACTGTCCCCGTTGGTGGGCAGGAACCAGAAGAATTTCGCGGAAGGCATGGATTCCTAACTCGTCGCGGCGAGCAACGGGCGCAGCACGTCGTTGTAGCGACGGTCCACCCACTTGTCGAATTCCGGTGCGGGAGAAGCGATCTGACCCGATTTGGCGAACAGGTCGGCGATCTTCTGCTCGGAGGCCACCACGGCGTCGTCGAGTTCGGTCGGCAACCGCAGGCTTCGGGACTGCGACACCGTCGCCACCTCCGGGCTCAGCCCGACGGCCTGGGCGTAACTGCTGGCCCACTGCTCGCGATGGTCCTGCGCCCACCGCGCGGCTTTCTCGAACCGCACCAGCAGGTCGGCGAGCGCGGTGTTGCGCTTGGGGTCGGCCAGCGCCTGATCGGATGCCACCCCGAACCAGTAGCCGTTGGTGACGTCGCGGGCCTGCCCGATGGAGCGCACCGGCAGCTGCGCGGCAGTCTGCGCGGTGTACGGGTCCCAGATCGCCCACGCGTCGGCTTGGCGCTGCGAGAACGCGGACAGCGCGTCGGCCGGTTGCAGGAACACCAGCGTGACGTCGTCCGGGGTCAGTCCCGCCTTCTCGAGCTGCGCGAGGATGTGCCCGTGCGCCGAGCTACCCTTCCCCACGGCGATCCGTTTCCCGCGCAGATCGGCGATCGAGGTGATCGGCGAATCCTGATGCACCAGAACCTGATCGCCGTTGCCGCCACCGTCGTAGGCAGAGACGACCTTGACCTTCGCCCCCGCTGCCGCACCGAAGATCGGCGGCGTGTTGCCGGTGATCGCGAAATCGATCTTGCCCGCCGTCGCGGCCTCGATCTGCGGTGGCCCAGAGGTGAACGTCGAGAAGGCGATTCGATAGGGCAGGCCGTCGAGCGCACCTGCGGCGCGCAGCAGGGACTCGGTGCCGCCCTTCTGATCGCCCACCTGCAACGTCAGCCCGGCCAACTCCGACAGCGGTACCGTCTCCGGAGCCTCCTGGGCGCCCGAGACCTCCTGGCGCGAAACGCAACCCGCCAGCAACAGGCTCACGGCCGCGATCACAGCAACAACCCTGGACATGAGGGCCCTCTCGTCGACGATGGTCAGGACTGCACGCCGAGCGTGTCGAGCAGCTCGGCGCGGTAGCGGTCGGTGTGGCCTTCGCCGGGCACCCGCCGCGGATCGGGAATGTCGAGCGTGTGCGCGATCGCACCGTCCTCCAGCACGAGCACCCTGTCGGCCAGGGCGACAGCCTCGTCGACATCATGGGTCACCAGCAGCACCCCGAAGCCGTGTCGGCGCCACAGGTCGAGCAGCAGGGCGCGCATCGAGAGCCGGGTCAGCGCGTCGAGGGCGCCGAACGGCTCGTCGAGGAGCAGGAGTTGCGGTTCGGCGACGAGGGCTCGGGCGAGCGACACCCGTTGCGCCTGACCGCCGGACAGCGTCGACGGCCACGCCGCGGCGCGATCGGCCAGGCCCACGTCAGCCAGCGCCTGTTCGGCCCTGGTGAGCACCTCGGCCTTCGGCAATCGGGTCCGGGTCAACCCGTAGGCGACGTTGGTGCGTACGTCGCGCCATGGGAACAACCGCGGCTCCTGGAAGGCCACCGCCGGCGCGCCGGCGACGGCGCGGTCGCCGGTGTGATCGCTCGACAATCCCGCGAGCACTCGCAGGACGGTCGATTTGCCCGAGCCGCTGCGGCCGATCAGCGCGACGATTTCGCCGTGGCCGATGCGCACGGACAGGTCGGTCAGCACGTGGCGAGAGCCGTACCACTTGTTCACGGTGCGCAATTCGCCGGCACTCTCGGCCCGTCGACCGGTCGCTCGGCTGGATGTGTCAGACGTCAAAGTCATCCCCGATACCTCGCCGCCCTGTTCTCGAGCGCGCGGACCAGCGCGTCGGTACCGATGCCCAGCAGGGCGTAGATGATCAGCCCGAAGATGATGATGTCGATGCGCAGGAAGTCCCGCGCGTTCATGATCAGGAAGCCGATTCCCTTGTCCGCGTTGATCTGTTCGGCCACGATCAGGGTCAGCCAGGCGATCGCCAGCGATTGCCGAAGGCCCACGAGAACTTGAGGCGCCGCGCTCGGGACGATGATCGTGCGCAGCTTCTGCCAGAACGAGAAGCCGAGCACCTGCGCGGTCTCGAGCAACTTCGGATCGACCTGGCGGATGGCAGAGAAGGTGTTGAGGTAGAGCGGGAAGCTGACCCCGAGCGCGACGAGCAGCACTTTGGGCAGCTCACCGATGCCGAACCAGACGATGAACAGCGGGATCAACCCCAGGTGCGGCAAGGCGCGGATCATCTGCATCGGCGGGTCGACGGTGACCTCGAACCACTTCGACAAGCCGACGGCGATGCCGAGAGAGATGCCGACCACGCCGCCGAGAAGCAGCCCTTCGACAACCCTGACCCCCGATACGGCGAGGGCATCTGCCAGCTGGCCGGTTCTGAGCAGCTCGACCCCGGCCTCGGCGATCAGCGACGGTGCAGGCAGCACATCCTGAGGAATGAGCCCGATCGCACTGCCGATCTGCCACAGCGCCAACAGCACGAACGGCGACGCGAGCCGGATGAGCACCCACCTGCGCTGACCTCGTGGGCGCGGGGCGGTAGGGGCCGACGGCACGGCCAGATCGGCGGGACTGGTCACGGTCAGGCGACGTTACGGCCGGTCGCCCCGCCGATGAAGCGTTTGATTCCGCGTGAGGGAAAGAGTCCGGGTCAGCGCCAGCCGTCGGCCGCACGGGCCGCGCGCATCACCGCGTCACACAGTTCACGCAGCTCACTGGCCTCCGCGCCCTCCTCCAGAGCGGTCGCCATGTCCTCGGCAGCGCAGCGCACCTCATAGACCCGGTCGGACAGGACCGAAGCCTCTTCGGCGCTGAGGACCACCGCGTCCTCGGCCACCGCGGACCCCTTCACCAGGGCGCGTTGCTCGTAGGCCCGCTGACGGCAGGACTGCCGGCAGTACTGACGTCGGCGACCGAGCCCGGCGTCGGCCACTTCGCGGCCACACCAGCGGCACATTTGCGGGCGCGTGCGCGATCTGCGAGGGGGAGCCAGCCGGTCCGGGGAGGCGGTCACGGGCCGACTCTAAACCGACCGATACTCGGATCCCGGTATCATCGGGGGCCGAGTCGGGAACTCCGCGGAAGAGATCTGCGTTGAATACCCCGGACCAAAAGCGCTGAAGAGGAGTTGACGATGGCTGATCGTGTCTTGAGGGGCAGCCGCCTCGGAGCCGTGAGCTACGAGACGGACCGCAATCACGACTTGGCGCCGCGTCAGGTCGCCCGTTACCGCACGGACAACGGCGAGGAATTCGACGTCCCGTTCGCCGACGATGCCGAGATCCCCGGTACGTGGCTGTGCCGCAACGGCATGGAGGGCACGCTCATCGAAGGTGACGTGCCGGAGCCCAAGAAGGTGAAGCCGCCGCGCACCCACTGGGACATGCTGCTTGAGCGGCGTTCGGTGGAGGAACTCGAGGAGCTCCTCAAGGAGCGCCTCGACATCATCAAGACCCGCCGTCGGGGCTGATCAGCGGGCGGTGCCCCGGGCCCGGTCCAGCCGGGCCCGCATGCCCCACTGGGCGATCTTGACGATGGCCTCGCGGATGGTCGACCCGTCCATCTTCGAGACGCCGTGCTCGCGTTCGGTGAACGTGATCGGCACTTCCACGACCGTGAAACCGGCGTTGATGGAACGCCAGGTCAGATCCACCTGGAATCCGTAGCCCTTGGAATCGACGGCCGCCAGGTCGATCTTCTCGAGCACCTCGCGCCGATAGGCACGGTAGCCCGCGGTGATGTCGTGGATGCCCACGCCCAGCAGAATGCGGGAGTAGCCGTTGGCGGTCTTCGACAGCACCATGCGGCGCCGCGGCCAGTTGCGCACCTCGCCACCATCGACGTAGCGCGAGCCGATCGCCAGATCGGCGCCCGCATCGACCGCGTCGAGCAATCGGTACAGCTGCTCGGGAGCGTGGCTGCCATCGGCGTCCATCTCCACCAGCACGGTGTACTGCCTGCTCAATCCCCATGCGAAGCCGGCCAGGTAGGCCGCGCCCAACCCGTCTTTGGAGGTGCGATGCATGACGTGGACGCGGTCCGGATCGGCCAGCGCGAGCTCATCGGCCAGCGCGCCGGTGCCGTCCGGGCTGCCGTCGTCGACGATCAGCACGTGGACCTGCGGCGCCGCGTCGGTGACCCGGCCGACGATCTTGAGCAGGTTGTCGCGCTCGTTGTAGGTCGGGATGATCACGAGGGTGCGTGCGCTGGGTTTCGCCACAGCTTCCTGGCCGGCTTCCCGGCCACCGGGACTACCGGGGACGCTCATGCGGCTCCTTTGCCGTTCTCGGACGTCGATGTGCGACGCGTCGTTCTTCGTGGCCCGAAGCGGCCCACGAAGAAATCATTGTGCAGCATGGCTGCGAGAAGTCCCGCAACGCCGATGCCCACCAGCAGCGCCTCGACGTAGGGACCGAACCGGGTCGCCGGGGTCAGCGACGTCCGCAGCCGGACCTGTTGGTCCAGGTAGGCCGGCTCGAAGAACTGTGTGCGCGCGAGCTCGCGGCCTGCGGGCGAAATCACAGCGCTGATCCCGGTGGTCCCGGAGACCACGACGTAGCGCTCGTGTTCGACCGCCCGCAGCCGGGCGAATGCGAGTTGCTGTTCGCTCATCGACTCGTCGAACGTCGCGTTGTTGCTGGGGACGGCCAGCATCTGCGCGCCGCTGCGCACCGCCTCCCGGGCGGCCCGGTCGAAGATCACTTCCCAGCACGTGGTGACACCGATCGGCACCCCTGCCGCCCGCACCACGCCGTCACCGTGTCCCGGGACGAAGTAGCCGGCACGGTCGGCGTAGGACGAGAGCTTGCTGAAGAAGCTGCGCCATGGCAGGTACTCGCCGAACGGCTGGATGATCTGCTTGTCGTGGCGGTCGGCGGGACCGGTGTCGGGGTTCCACACGATCACCGAGTTCGTCGACACCGGGTTGTCGCGTCGGTAACCGGGTGCGGCGAGCACGCCGCCCACCAGGATCGGCGCCCGGATCGCGGCGGCCGCCGCGGAGATCTCCTTCGCGGCGTCGGCGTTGGCCAACGGATCGATGTCCGAGGAGTTCTCCGGCCAGATCACCACCATCGGCTGCGGCGCTCGACCCGCCCGCACGTCATCGGCGAGTCGCATCGTCTCGTTGACGTGGTTGTCGAGCACCGCCCGCCGCTGGGCGTTGAACTCGAGACCCAGCCGGGGCACGTTGCCCTGCACCACGGCGACGGTGACCGGCGGTTCGTCACCGACGCCGGCACCGGAGGTGCGCACATGCGGCCAGGCCAGTGCCGCGATCAGCAGCACCACGGCCACGCACAGGCCCGGCAGCACCACGGCAGGCGGCGCGGCGACGCGCGCGGCGCGGTCGCTGCGCCACCACCTGATCACCTCGATCGTCAGCGCTGCGAGAGCGAAGCCGACCAGCGCGACGCCGAACGACACCAGCGGAGCGCCGCCGAAATACGCCAGCGGCAACGCCGGACTCTGCGTCTGCGAGTAACCGACGACCCCCCACGGGAATCCGCCGAACGGCACCGTCGACTTCAGCCACTCCTGCGCCGACCACAGACCGGCGAACCACAGGGGCCAGCCGGGCACCCTGCGCACCAGGACGGCGACGAGGCTGAACAGCGCGGGGAACAGCGCCTCGACCGCGCTGAGCGCCAGCCACGGCACCGGGCCCACCAGCCCGCTGATCCAGGGCAGCAGCGGGATGTAGAACGCCAGGCCGAACAACAGCCCGTAGCCGAACCCGCCCTTCGCGGTCACCGACGGCACGGTCAGCAGCCAGCCCAACCCCGCGAAGGCCAGGAAGGCGAGGAACCACCAGCCGAACGGCGGGAAACTGAGGCACAGCATCAGACCGCCGAGCAGCGCCACGGTCAGCTGCGGCAGCCGGTTCAGGACGGCGCGGCCGATCCGCTGTCGTCGCGACGGCGGCGCGTCGGTGTCTGATTCGGTATCGGGTTCGTGTTCGGCGGCCTCAGCCATGCAGGATCGCGCCTCGATGCACCGTCTGCCGACACCGCGGCGCTTCGCCGTCCAGGCGGGGTAACACAGGAACGCGGGAGCGGGGGTCGGTGGACCAGCGCTGCACCGCGTCGGCGGGGGCGTTGACGTCGAATTCGTCGGCATCCCACACGGCATAGGACGCAGGCGCACCCGGTACGAGGGTGCCCGTCACCCCGTCGCGGACGCCGCCGGCCCGCCAGGCCCCGCGGGTGGCGGCCGCGAAGGCTGCCCGGGTCGACACGGCGCTGCCGACGCTTCGATGCGCGGTCGCTGCGCGCACCGCAGACCACGGGTCCAGGTCGGTCACCGGGGCATCGGAACCGAAAGCGAGGGGCACGCCTTGGGATGCTAACAGCGCGAAATTGTTCATCCCTGACGCCCGCGTCGGCCCGACACGCTGGGCATACATTCCGTGCGGGCCGCCCCACAGCGCGTCGAAGGCGGGCTGCATGCTCGCGATCACACCCCAGCGGCCGAGTGCCGCAGCCTGCTCGTCAGTGACCATCTCGAGGTGTTCGAGGCGGTGCCCGCAGCGGGCGACCGCGACGCTGCCGAGCTGATCGACCACCACACCGAGGGCCTCGACGACCGCGGTGACGGCGGCGTCGCCGATGACGTGGAAGCCGGCGGTGATACCGGCCTCGGTGCAGGCCATCAGATGCGCGGTGATCGCGTCGGTGCTCAAGTAGGCGTTGCCGTGCGGCGCGGTGCATCCCGCCGGTGCGTCGGCATAGGGCTCGTGCAGCCAGGCGGTGCGCGAGCCGAGGGCGCCGTCGACGAACAGATCGCCGGCCAGCCCCTGCGCGCCGGTCTCCGCGAGCAGGGCCCGGGCGGCGTCGGCGCTGCCGACCGCCTCACCCCAGTAGCCCACCACGTCCACGCCGTGATCCAGCGCGCGCAGCTCCCGCCAGTCGTCGAGGCCACCGATCTCCGGTCCCGCGCACTCGTGGACCGCGACGACGCCGCGCGACGCCGCGAGGTCGAGCGCGGCCCGGCGAGCCTCGTCACGTTGGGCGACGGTCAGGCGCTCGCGGGCGACACGGCGCACCCGATGGTGGTCGTCTGCGGTCAAGGGGCCGTGTCCCGCGACACCCGCGGCGCGCTGCAGCGCCGTCGAGGCGAGCGCGGAGTGCACGTCCACCCGGGCCAGGTACGCCATTCGGCCCGGGCCGACCGCGGCGTCGACGTCGTCGACCGTCGGTGGGGTGGGGTCGGGCCAGCCCGATTCGTCCCAGCCGTGGGCCCACAGCACACCGTCGGGATGGGACCGCGCGTAGCCGGCGAGCAGGTCGACACAGTGCTGACGGGACGTCGCCGCCCTCAAATCCAGGCCGGTCAGGCTCAGACCGGTGGCGGTGACGTGCACATGGCTGTCGACGAAGGCCGGGGCGACGAACCCGCCGCCCAGGTCCACGATCTCGGCGTCGGGGAACTGCGCCCGGCCGACGTCGTCGCTGCCCAGCCAGGCGACGACACCGTCACGGACCGCCATCGCGGTGGCGTCGGGCATGGCGGGGCTGTGGATGCGCCCGCCGAGCAGGAGGCGGGTGGCGTTCACTCCGGCAGACGGCGCGGTTCGGCCTGGCTGCCTGCCGGGTCGGCAGGAGCATCGACGACGTCGATCACCTCACCGTCGATGTACTCACCGCGAGAGGGCCGGTACGCGAACCGCTGTGCGCCGAACCTCGAGGCGGTGCCCGCACCGACGATCAGCGGCGCCCGGCGGGCGACCATCGCGGTGACGACGGGACGCGCGAGCGTGCGCGTGGGGGGAAGCAGCAGCAGTGCGCCGACGACGGAACTGGCCAGCCCGGGAATCACGACGAGCACCGTACCCAGCGCCACCAGGGCGCTGTCGGTGACCACCCCGGCGGCGTTGTCAGCGGTGAGCCCGGACTGCAGCCGACGCAGATGCCGGCGCAGCTGAGACCCGGCCAGCGCGAGGCCCAGCAGGAACATGCCCGCGACCGCCAGCAAGGTCGCGCCGAAACCGATCGTCGCGGTCAATCCGACCAACACGGCCATCTCGACCACCACGTAGAGCACGAAGAGCCTCATCGCCATGTCCGGTCAACGTCCGGGGCACGCGTTCGGTTCCTAGCTACCTGCAGGAGGGGCCGTCACCTCGATGGCGGCGTGCACCTTGTCGATACCGCCGCGCAGGATCGCCTGGGGGATGAAGTACCAGGCGTGATTCCAGTAGCGCTTGATGATCATGGTGAACACCCGGCGGGTCTCCGATTTCGGCAGCATCCGGGCCACGCCTTCCACCGGCTCACCCTTGACCTTGCCGAGCACGCCGCACTTCTGGATCGTGACCCGCGGAGTGTTGTTGATGCGCTTGGTCTTCCACGACCCGTCGTCGGTGATGATCAGCAGTTTGTCGCCGTCGGGAACACCCCACACCGGGGTGGGCTTCGGTTTGCCGTCCTTGGTGAAGGTCGTCAGCAGCAGGTACTTCTCGCGGTAGACGTCGGCGAAGGTGGGTGCCACGGCTCAGTTCCCCGTCAGCTCGATGGTGACGTTCTTGTCCATGCCGCCGCGCAACTTGGAGAAGAAGTTGAACACCTTGCCCAGCAGGCCGTAGCGCTTGCCGAGCGCATCGTAGGTCGCGCCGTTGGCGGACTTGTCGAGTATGCGGGCGGTCGCCTCCACCGCCTCGCCCTTGGGTTTACCGCCTCGGTCACAGGGTGCGATGGTCACCCGGGAGGTGTTGCGGATGCGCTTAACCTTCCACGACTTCTCCTGGGTGATGGCGATCAGCTTGTCCCCTGCCGGCGCCGCCCAGATCGCGGTCGGCTTGGGCCGGCCGTCCTTGGTGAACGTCGTGAGAAGGATGTACTCGGACTTGGCGACCTCGGCGAACGTCACGGGCATGGCACAAATGTAGCTGGTGTACGCGCGCGCAGGTCAGCCCTCGAGATCCCCCTCGGTTTCCAGTAGTACCTGCCGCAAGCCGTCGAGGGTGGCCTGCTCCGGCGCCGCCCACATCCCGCGCCCCGCCGCCTCCAACAGCCGCTCGGCCATCCCGTGCAGTGCCCAGGGGTTGGACTCGTTCATGAACTTGCGGTTCTCGTCGTCCAGCACGTAACTCTGCGAGAGCTGCTCGTACATCCAGTCGGCCATCACTCCCGCGGTGGCGTCGTAGCCGAACAGGTAGTCGACCGTCGCGGCCATCTCGAATGCGCCCTTGTACCCGTGCCGCCGCATCGCGGTCATCCAGCGCGGGTTGACCACTCGGGCCAGGAACACGCGCGTCGTCTCCTCCGACAGGGTGCGCGTGCGCACCGCGTCGGGCCGGGTGTTGTCGCCGATGTAGGCCGCGGGCGCGGTGCCGGTCAGCGCGCGCACCGTGGCGACCATGCCGCCGTGATACTGGAAGTAGTCGTCGGAGTCGGCGATGTCGTGCTCGCGGGTGTCGGTGTTCTTGGCAGCCACCGCGATTCGACGATAGGCCCGGTTCATGTCGTCGGTGGCAGGCGCACCGTCGAGGCCCCGGCCGTACGCGAACCCACCCCACGCCGTGTATACCTCGGCCAGATCGGCGTCGTCGCGCCAGTTGCGGCTGTCGATGAGTTGCAGCAGGCCGGCTCCGTAGGTGCCCGGCTTGGAGCCGAAAATCCTTGTCGTGGCGCGTCTGTCGTCACCGTGCTCAGCCAGGTCCACCTGGGCGTGCGCACGCACCAGGTTGTCCTCGTCGGACTCGTCCAGGCTCGCGACCAGTCGTACCGCGTCGTCGAGCATCGCGACCACGTGGGGGAACGCGTCGCGGAAGAACCCCGAGATCCGGACGGTCACATCGATGCGCGGCCGGCCCAGCTCGGCCAGTGGGATGGGTTCCAGATCCACCACGCGACGCGACGCATCGTCCCAGATCGGACGCACTCCGAGCAGTGCCAGCACCTCGGCGATGTCGTCACCGGAGGTGCGCATCGCCGACGTCCCCCACACCGAGAGCCCGACCGACTCCGGCCAGCGCCCGTGATCGGCCCGGTAGCGCTCGAGTAGCGAATCCGCCATCGCCACACCGGTTTCCCACGCCAACCGCGACGGCACCGCCTTGGGGTCGACCGAGTAGAAGTTGCGTCCGGTCGGCAACACGTTGACCAGTCCGCGCAGCGGCGATCCTGACGGTCCCGACGGGATGAAGTGGCCGTCGAGAGCGCGCAACACCTGGTCGATCTCACCGGCCGTCTGCCTCAGCCGCGGCACCACCTCCGTGGCGGCGAACCGCAGGATCGCGGCGACGTCGGAGTTGTCGGTCAGCGAGTCGACGACGTCGGCGTTCCAGCCGCTGTCCTGCAGTGCGGCAACGAGTTCCCGGGCCCTGCCCTCTGCCTCGTCGACGGCCGACCGCTGGTCGTTGCCGTCTTCGGCCAGTCCGAGCGCCTGACGCAGACCGGGAACGGTCTGCTCTCCACCGAAGAGCTGCCGGGCCCGCAGGATCGCCAGTACGAGGTCGAGCTCGCTCTCGTCGGCAGGTCGTCGGCCGAGGATGTGCAGACCGTCGCGGATCTGGACGTCCTTGATCTCGCACAGCCATCCGTCGACGTGCAGCAGCATGTCGTCGAAAGAATCCTCGTCGGGGCGGTCCTCGAGCCCGAGGTCGTGATCCATCTTGGCCGCCCGCATCAGCGTCCAGATCTGCTGACGGATCGCGGGGAGCTTTCCGGGGTCGAGTGCGGAGATGGTGGAGTGCTCGTCGAGAAGCTGCTCGAGACGCGCGATGTCGCCGTAGGTCTCGGCCCGTGCCATCGGCGGGATCAGATGGTCGATCAGCGTCGCGTGGGCACGCCGCTTGGCCTGGGTACCCTCCCCCGGATCGTTGACCAGGAACGGGTAGACCAGCGGCAGATCGCCCAGCGCGGCGTCGGTGCCGCACGACGACGACATGCCCAGCGTCTTGCCCGGCAACCATTCCAGGTTGCCGTGCTTGCCCAGGTGGACGACGACATCGGCGCGAAAGCTGTTGCCGAACGCGCCATCCAACCAGCGGTAGGCCGCGAGGTAGTGGTGACTGGGCGGCAGATCGGGGTCGTGGTAGATGGCCACCGGGTTCTCCCCGAACCCGCGGGGAGGCTGAACCAGGATCACGACATTGCCCGATTGCATTGCTGCGATGACGATGTCGCCCTCGGGATTGCGACTGCGGTCGACGAACAACTCCCCCGGCGGCGGACCCCAGTGCTCGACCACCGCGTCCGCGAGCTCGCCGGGCAGCGTGGCGAACCAGGCGCGGTAGTCCGCGGCCGACACCCGGATCGGGTTGCCGGCCAGCTGGGTCTCGGTGAGCCAATCGGGATCCTGGCCGCCGCGTTCGATGAGCGCGTGGATGAGCGCGTCGCCGTCGCCGGCGTCCAGTCCCGGGATCTCGCCGACGTCGTAGCCGGCATCGCGCATGGCGTCCAGCAGAGCGATCGCGCTGGCGGGCGTGTCCAGGCCCACGGCATTGCCGATGCGGGCGTGCTTGGTCGGGTAGGCGGAGAAGACCAGGCCGACCCGCTTGTCGGCGGGGGCGACCGATCGCAGCCGGGCGTGCCGCACGGCCAGTCCGGCGACCCTCGCGCAGCGTTCGGGATCGGCGACGTAGGTGATGAGCCCCTCGTCGTCGATCTCCTTGAACGAGAACGGAACTGTGATGATCCGGCCGTCGAACTCGGGCACGGCGACCTGGGTGGCCACGTCGAGCGGCGACATCCCGTCGTCGTTGGCGTCCCACTGGGCGCGCGACGACGTCAGGCACAGGCCCTGCAGGATCGGGACGTCAAGGGCTGCAAGGTGAGCCACGTTCCAGGTGTCGTCGGCTCCGCCTGCCGTCACCGCCGCCGGAGTCGCGCCACCGGCCGCGAGCACCGTGGTGATCATCGCGTCGGCGGTGCCGAGCAGTTCGATCAGCGCGGGCTCCGGAGTGCGCAGCGAGGCACAGAACACCGGAAGTGCCACTCCCCCAGCGGTTTCGATGGCCTCGCACAGAGCCTCGATGTACGCGGTGTTTCCGGCGAGCTGCTGAGCCCGATAGAACAGCACGGCGACGACGGGCCCTTCGGTTCGGCCTGCGACCCGGTCCAGGACACCCCAGGCCGGGGTGCTGGCCGGCTCCGCGAAACCGAAGCCGGTCATCAGCAGCGTGTCGGACAGGAAGGCGTGCAGGTTCGCGAGGTTCTCGACGCCCCCCTGGGCGAGATACACGTGCGCCTGCAATGCGACGCCCGCCGGCGTGGTCGAACGGTTCATCAGATCGGCGTCGGGCGCCTGCTCGCCGCTGACCACCACGGCAGGCACCCTGCTGGCGACCACCGCGTCGATACCGTCTTCCCATGCGCGGTAGCCACCGAGGATCCGGACCACCACCACGTCGGCGTCTGCCAGCAGTTCTTCGAGCTCACCGTCGACCAGGCGCGCCGGGTTGGCCCAGCGGAAGCCGGCGCCGGACGCGCGGGCGGTGATCAGGTCGGTGTCCGACGTGGACAGCAGGAGAACGGTCGTCACCCCCCATTCGTACCGGACGGGGGTGAACTCCGTGACCTCGGCGTGGTCAGTGGCCGGGTTCGAACCGTCAGCGGTTCCAGCGGCCGTACCAGGTCTGCCGGTAGGGCGTGCCCGCGACTACGGCGAGACCGCCGATGACGATGGCGAATGCGATGAGTGTGAACATCGTTGTTCCTTTCCCGCGACCCCGATGAGCACGAGGCCACTGAGCGCAGACGGTACCGCCGGTACCGGGTTCTCAGCAGGAAAGGTGCGGCACGGAACTCATGCCGCAATTGTGTGACAGCCGTCACATCTCGATACGTCGAAAGTCTCAGCCGGCCGTCACGAAGCCCCGCGACACCATCCAGTCGCGGGCCACCACGCTGGGGTCGAGGCCGTCGACGTCGACCTGCTTGTTGAGCTCGGTGATGACCTCATTGGTGATCGCCGCCGTGACCGGCGCGGTCACCTCGGCGATCTCGGGATGGGCCTCGAAGAAGCTCCGCTTCATCGTCACCGACGGGTTGTAGTGCGCGAAGAACTGCTTGTCGTCTTCGAGCACCGTGAGATCCAGAGCGACGATCCGGCCGTCGGTGGTGAAGACCTCCCCGAAGTCGCACTGCGTGCCGTCGGCCGTGGCCTGATAGATGATCCCGACCTGCAGGATGGGGGTGTTCGCGCGGGCCGGATCGAAACCGTACGCCGACGCCATGCCCGGGAAACCGTCCTGCCGGGCCCGGAACTCGGTGTCGACGCACGTGCGCGCGGCGGCAGGATCGCGCTCGACGAGCGAAGCGTAGTCCGACAGCGTCCGGACGCCGGTGCGCTCGACGGTGCGCGTGCTGGCAGCCAGCGCGTACGTGTCGTCCATCGGCCCCGGCTCCAGCCACACCATGTCGTTGCGGGCCAGATCCTCGTCGCGCACCGCCTCGTACTGCTTGCGGGTGTCGGGCAGAGGCTTCTCGTGGCCGAGGTAGTTGATCCAGGCATTACCGGTGAACTCGTAGGCGACGTCGACCTGACCGGACAGCTGGGCGCCGCGGGTGCTGCGACTGCCCACGATGCCGGTCAGGTCGCGTACCTGCGCGCCGGCAGCGGCGAGCGTGTACTCCAAGATGTAGCCGAGGATGACCTGCTCGGTGTACTCCTTGGAGCCGACGGTGATCTGGACCCCTTCCAGACCCGGCGTGGGCTTGATCGAGCCCGGCCCGACCTGCAGCGGAACCGCGCTGCCCGACCCCAGCCCGCAGGCGGTCGTCACCAGTAGGACGACGGCGGCGAGCGCAGCCAGCCCGCGGCGGCTCATCGCAGACCCTTGGGGCCGACGTAGAACTCGGCGAGCCCGCCGAGCCAGTCCACCAGCAGCGCCAGACAGACCGCGAGCACGCTGCCGAGGATCAGGGTCACGTTGTCCTGCAACTTGTATCCGGTGTCGATGAGGATGCCCAGCCCGCCGGCATTGACGAGGAACGACAGCGTGGCGGTGCCCACTGCCAACACCAGGGACGTCCGCAGCCCGGCGAGGATGAACGGCACCGCGAGCGGGAGTTCGACGCGCGTCAGAAGGGCGGCGCGCGACATCCCCTGTCCGAGACCGGCATCGATCAGTGCCCGGTCGACGCGGTCGATGCCGAGGATCGTGCTCGACAGCACCGGGAGCAGCGAGTACAGCGCGATCGGCAGTACACCGATCCAGAAGCCGGTACGCGCTGTCAGCAGGAACAGCAGCACCAGCAGGCCGATCGCGGGAGCGGCCTGACCGACGTTGGCGATGCCGATCACGAAGGGTCGCAACACTTTCGCTCCCGGCCGTGTGACCAGGACACCGAGCGGCACCCCGACCAGCACGACGATGGCGGTGACCGCCGCGGTGATCAGCAGGTGCTGCCAGATCAGCGTCGCCACATTGGCGGGATTGATGTTCTCGCGCTGGGTGGCGGTCAGGTCGCGATCGAACGCCCAGAACACCACGGCGGCCGCGACGATCAGCACCAGCACGGGCTGGATGAACAACCGCAGCCGCTCGGCGGCCGTGCGCGCCGGCGCGCCGCCGGTGGCCGTCCCGGTGTTGGCGGTCTGAGTGGTCACGACGGGCCGTCTCCGTCGGCGGGCTCCTCGGCCTCGCGACGCAACCGCGTGATGGTGTCGATGAGGGTGTCGAGGGTGACCACGCCTTCGTACCGGCCTCCGGGGCCGGTCACGACGGCCGAGGCGTGCTGTTCGGCCAGGATCGCCTCCAGGGCGTCCTCGAGCGTCGCCTGGGTGCTGACCACGTCGAGGTGCTCTGCGGCATCGGCGAGCGCGCCGGCATGCCGCAACCGGCTGGCGCGCACCCAGCTGACGGGCCGTCCGCGGTCGTCGAGCACGACCGCCCAGTCACAGTCGCTCTCGGCGATGGTCGCGCGCGCCTGGTCGACGGTGTCGTCGTGGCGCACGGACGGCCGCGACTCCAGTGCCACGTCCTTGACCCGCAACAGTCCGAGTTGACGCAGTGACGCCCCGGAGCCGACGAAGCCCGCCACGGTGTCGTCGGCCGGGCTGGCCAGGATGTTCTGCGGGGTGTCGTACTGCAGCACCGCCGACTGCTGGCCGAGCACGGCGATGCGGTCGCCGAGCTTGACCGCCTCTCCGAAGTCGTGGGTGACGAAGACGATCGTCTTGTGCAGTTCGTCCTGCAGCCGCAGCAATTCGTCCTGCAGCGTGCTGCGGGTGATCGGGTCCACCGCGCCGAACGGCTCGTCCATCAGCAGCACCGGCGGATCGGCAGCCAGCGCGCGGGCGACGCCCACTCGCTGCTGCTGACCACCGGAGAGCTGGCGGGGATAGCGATCGGCGTACTGGCCCGGTTCGAGCCCCACCAGGTCGAGCAGTTCGTCGACCCGGGCGGCGATGCGCTGCCGGTCCCACTTGAGCAGACCGGGTACGAGCGCGACGTTCTGCCGAATGGTCATGTGCGGGAACAGACCTGCCTGCTGGATCGCGTAACCGATCGAGCGGCGCAGCTCGGTCGGTGCGATCGACAGGGCGTCGTCGTCGCCGATGAGGATGCGGCCGGACGTCGGCTCGCTGAGCCGGTTGATCATGCGCATCGTGGTGGTCTTCCCGCAGCCCGACGGCCCGACGAACACGACGATCTCGCCGGCCGGGATGTCGAGGGACACATCGTCGACCGCGGGCTGCTTTGCCCCGGGATAGACCTTGGAGACGTGGTCGAGTTCGATGCGAACCCCGGTGACATCGGTTGTCATCGAACACCTTTCGATGTGGTCAGGCGCCCGACGAGAACCAGGACGGCGTCGAGCGCGAGGGCGAGGATGACGATCAGCAGCGTCGCGGTCAACGCCATCGGCAACGCGGTGGGACTGCCCACCCGCGCCAGCCCGGCGAAGATCAGGTTGCCCAGACCTGGCCCCTTGACGTAGGCCGCGATCGCGAGCACACCCATCGACATCTGCGTGCTCAACCGCATCGCCGACAGGATCGCCGGCCAGACGAGCCGTAGCTCCACGCGCGTCAGCGTGCCCAGCCGGCTCATCCCGATGCCCCGCGCCGCATCGGTCAGCGCGGGATCGACGGAATTCAGCCCGACAATCGTGTTGCGGATGATCGGCAGCAGCGAATACAGCACCAGCGCCGCGACACTGGGAATCACCCCGAGCCCGAACAGCGGAATCAGCAGACCGAGCAGAGCGAACGCCGGAACGGTCAGGATCACGCTCGACGTCGTCGTCGCGAGGTTTGCCGCCAGCGTGTTGCGGTAGGTCAGCACCCCGATGACCACGCCGATGACCGTCGCGATCAGCACGCTCTGCACGACGGCACTGACGTGCTGATACGAGTCGAACAGCAGCTGTTCGTAGTGGGTGGAGACATACCCCCACACCGTGGAATTCGAGGTCACCGCGTCACTCCCACAGCCCCCTCGATTTTCTGCGCCTTTGCTGACTCGTTGCGTTCCGGTCGTGCTGCGTTACCCGATCTTCACCCGCGCGAAACGGCACGGGTTCGACTCTCAGTGAACCTAAGGCTGGGCGGGTGCCCCTCTCGCGGAGGACAGTCGCGCGAGAACGTCACGAGGAGGCAGTCGATGGTTCGAGTGGTCAAACTGGGTGCCGTGATCGGCGCGCGCATCGAGGGCGTCGACCTGGCCCGCGGTATCGATGCCGCCACGGCAGCACAGATCAACGACGCCCTGCTCGAACACAAGGTGATCTTCTTCCGAGGCCAGCACGATCTCGACGACGACGGTCAGCTGGCCTTCGCGCGGTCGCTGGGCACCCCGACGATCGCGCACCCGACGGTGACCTCGCGCGGGACGAAGGTGCTGCCGATCGACTCCCGCTACGACAAGGCCAACAGCTGGCACACCGACGTCACGTTCGTCGATCGGATCCCGAAGGCGTCGATCCTGCGCGCGGTCACGCTGCCGCCCTACGGCGGGAGCACCACGTGGGCGTCGACGGAAGCCGCCTACGACCGGCTTCCGGAGCCGCTGCGCGCGCTGGCCGAGAACCTGTGGGCTGTTCACACCAACACCTACGACTACGCCAAGGACATCGACGGCCGGCGAGAAGCCCTGGCCGACACCGAACGTCAGTACCGCGAGGAATTCGTCTCGGACTACTACGAGACCGAACACCCGGTGGTGCGGATCCACCCCGAGACGGGGCGGCGGGTGCTGCTGCTGGGCAACTTCGTCAAGGGCTTCGTCGGCCTCGGACGCACCGAGTCGGCGGCCCTGTTCGACCTGTTGCAGACGCGCATCACCAAGCTGGAGCACACGGTGCGATGGAACTGGGAGCTCGGCGATCTGGCCGTGTGGGACAACCGTGCCACTCAGCACTACGCGATCGCGGACTACGACGACCAGTTCCGCCGCCTGACGCGGGTGACGCTGGCCGGTGACGTTCCCGTCGACGTCCACGGCCAGCGCAGCCGGGTGATCGCCGGTGACGCATCGACATACTCCGACATCGTCGTGCCGGTGCGGCTGGTCAGCTGAGAACGGCGGCAGGACCGTCCGCGTACCGTGGTCGGATGGCCAGAACCCGGGACACCGACGCCTGTCCCGGCGCGCTCCAGACGCACCGCGCCGCCGACGGCGACCTGGCCCGCGTTCGGCTACCGGCGGGAATGCTGACCGCGGAGCAGATGGAGGCCATCGCCACCGCCGCTCTCGATCTCGCCGCACCGGCGCTGGAGCTCACGTCCCGGGGCAACGTGCAGATCCGCGGTATCCGCGACGTGGCGGAACTCGGCCGTCGACTCACCGAAGCCGGTCTGCTGCCGTCGCCGGACCGCGAGAAGATCCGCAACATCGTGGCGTCGCCGCTGTCGGGGCGCCAGGGCGGTCTGCTCGACGTCCGCGCGATGGTGCACGCGCTCGATGATGCGCTGCAGCAGGACCCGACACTGACCGAGTTGCCGGGGCGCTTCCTGTTCGGTATCGACGACGGTCGCGGCGACATCGCCGGCCTCGGCGCCGACGTCGCTGTGTGCGCCGTCGACGGGGACACCGTGGCTCTCGCGCTGTCCGGTACCGACACCGGGGTCCGCGTGCTTGCCGGTGACGCTGTCGAGACTCTGCTGGCCGTCGCGCGCCGATTCGTCTCGGTGCGGGGAAAGGCGTGGCGAATCAAGGAATTGACGACACCCGAGGTCGTTGTGGACGGGTTCGGCGCGACGGCGCCGCCCGGCCGGACATGGCCGGCGCGAACCCGTCCCCCGGTCGGATGGCTCACTCAGGACGACGGCCGGATCACTCTCGGCGCGGCCGTGCCGCTGGGTGTGCTCGATGCCGAGCTGGCCCGCTACCTGGCCGCGGTGCAGGCGCCCCTGGTGATCACGCCCTGGCGATCGGTGCTGATCGCCGACCTCGACGACGGGGTGGCCGACGCGGCGCTGCGCGTGCTGGCACCCCTGGGATTCGTGTTCGACGAGGCGTCGCCGTGGCTGTCCGTGTCGGCCTGCACGGGCCGGCCGGGCTGCGCACACGCGTTGGCCGACGTGCGCGCCGACGCCGCGGCTGCGCTCACCGACTCCGCCGCACTCGACGACGCAGCGCCACGTCACCGGCACTTCGTCGGCTGCGACAGGGCGTGCGGCAGCCCCCCGGACGCGGACGTGCTGATCGCCACCGGAGATGGCTACCAACCGCGGCGGGCCCACCCGTAGGGTGATCGGGTGCTCGACTACATCCGCGATGCCGGGGAGATCTACCGGCAGTCGTTCGCGACGATCCGTGCCGAGTCCGACCTGTCCGGGTTCCCCGCCGACGTCGCCCGGGTCGTGGTCCGGTTGATCCACACCTGCGGCCAGACCGACGTGCCCGAGCATGTCGCCTACACCCCCGACGTCGTCGTCCGGGCCTACGAGGCGCTGGCCTCCGGTGCCCCGATCCTGTGCGACTCGTCGATGGTCGCCGCCGGCATCACCCGCTCGCGGCTACCCGCCGACAACGAGGTGGTCTCCCTGGTCGCCGACGAGCGGGCACCGGCATTCGCAGCCCAGCACGCCACCACCCGCTCCGCGGCGGCGGTCGACCTGTGGGCCGACCGGCTGCCCGGCGCCGTGATGGCGATCGGCAACGCCCCGACGGCCCTGTTCCGGCTTCTCGAGCACGTCGACGGCGGGGTCGCGCCGCCAGCAGCGGTGCTCGGCGGCCCGGTGGGCTTCGTCGGATCCGCGCAGTCCAAGCAGGAACTCATCGACGACCCGCGGGGCATGTCCTATCTGGTGGTCACCGGCCGGCGCGGCGGCAGCGCGATGGCCGCCGCCGCCGTCAACGCGATTGCGACGACTGCCGAATGAGCGAGCGCGGCACGCTGTGGGGGGTCGGCCTGGGACCGGGTGACCCCGAACTGGTGACGGTCAAGGCAGCCCGGGTGATCGGCGAGGCCGACGTGGTGGCCTATCACAGCGCCCGGCACGGCCGCAGCATCGCGCGCGGCATCGCCGAGCCCTATCTGCGCGCCGGTCAGATCGAGGAGCATCTGGTCTACCCGGTCACCACCGAGACCTCCGAACATCCCGGGGGCTATGCGGGGGCGATGGAGGACTTCTACCGCGAGGCGGCCGCCCGTATCGCGGCGCACCTCGACGCCGGGCGCGACGTTGCGCTGCTGGCCGAGGGCGACCCGCTGTTCTACAGCTCGTACATGCACATGCACACCCGGCTGACGCAGCGCTTCGACGCGGTGATCGTGCCCGGGGTGACGTCGGTGAGCGCGGCCTCGGCGGCGGTGTCCACGCCGCTGGTCCAGGGCGATCAGGTGCTCACCATCCTTCCGGGCACCATGGCGCCCGCCGAGCTCGAACGCCGCCTCGCCGACACCGACGCAGCCATCATCATGAAACTCGGCCGCTCGTATCCTGCTGTGCGGCAAGCACTCTCGGCCGCCGGTCGGCTGCAGGACACCTACTACGTGGAACGGGCCAGCACCTCGCGCCAGCGAGTGCTGCCCGCCGCCGATGTCGAGGACGACTCGGTGCCCTATTTCGCGCTGACGATGCTGCCGGGTCCGATGCAGGACCCGGACGCCCCGGGTTCGGCCCTCGACGCCACCTCCGAGACGGCCACCGGATCGGTCACCGTCGTCGGGCTCGGTCCCGGCGGTACAGCCTGGATGACCCCGCAGAGTCGCCGCGAGCTCGCCGCGGCCACCGACCTCATCGGCTACGGGCCCTACCTGGACCGCGTCGGGGTACGCGAGGGCCAGCGCCGGCACCCGAGCGACAACACCGACGAACCGGCCCGCGCCCGCCTCGCCTGTTCACTGGCCGAGCAGGGCCACGCCGTGGCTGTGGTGTCCTCCGGAGACCCGGGGGTGTTCGCGATGGCGACCGCGGTTCTCGAAGAGGCCAAGCAATGGCCCGGCGTGGACGTTCGGGTGATCCCGGCGATGACGGCCGCGCAGGCGGTGGCCAGTCGGGTGGGAGCCCCGCTCGGGCACGACTACGCCGTGATCTCACTGTCGGATCGCCTCAAGCCGTGGGAGATCATCGCGGCGCGGCTGGACGCGGCCGCGCGCGCCGACATGGTGCTGGCGATCTACAACCCGGCGTCGAAGACGCGGACCTGGCAGGTCGGTGCGATGCGCGACCTCCTGTTGGCCCATCGCGATGCCGGCACGCCGGTGGTGATCGGTCGCGACATCGCCGGGCCGACAGAGTCGGTGCGCGTGGTGCGCCTGGCCGACCTCGATCCCGCCGACGTCGACATGCGGTGCCTGCTGATCGTGGGATCGTCGCAGACCCAGTGGTATTCGGCGGAGCCGAACCCCGATCGGGTGTTCACGCCGCGGTACTACCCCCAGCAGTGACGGAGGGCGCAGCCATGACCATTCCCCGCACGCCGGCCGACATCACCGCCGCCTGGTTGAGCTCGACGCTGGGCGCTGCTGTCACCGATGCCGACGTGACCCCGATCGGGACGGGGCAGACCGGCGCCACCTACCGGGTGAGCGTGAGCTACGCCGGCGCGACGGGCCTGCCCGCGACCTTCGCGGTGAAGCTGCCCGCCCAGGACGACGCGGTGCGCGAACGGGTGGCGCTGGGATACAAGTCGGAGGTCGAGTTCTACGCCGCGGTCAGCGCCGAGGTCGCCGTGCCGGTGCCGGCCTGTGTGCACAGCGACATCTCCTCCGATGGAACGGATTTCGTACTCGTGCTGGCCGACATGGCGCCGGCCGAACAGGGCGATCAGCTCGCGGGCTGCACGCCGGAGGAGGCGGCGCTGGCCGTCGACGCGCTGGCCGACCTGCACGGCCCCAGCTGGTGTCAGGCGCGCTGGTACGAGCTGACCTCGATCATCATGCCCAAGCCGGGCGACGAGGCCGCGGCCGCCGGCATGGGCGAGGTGTCGGCGATGGCGGCCACCATCACCCTCGACCGCCTCGGCGCGCGGATCAGCGATGCCGATCGCGAGACCCTGACGACGTCGATGAACCTGGTGACACCGTGGTTGTCGGCCGAGAAAGACCGGTTCTCACTGCTGCACGGCGACTTCCGGCTGGACAATCTGCTGTTCGACCCGCAGCGCACGCGGGTCACCGTCGTGGACTGGCAGACCATCGGGCTCGGACTGCCGGCCCGCGACCTCGCCTACTTCACCGCGACCAGCTTGGCGCCCGAGACCCGCGCCACGGTCGAACGGGACCTCGTGCAGCGCTACCACGCCGCGGTGTCGGGGTACGGCGTCACCGACTACGACCTCGACACCTGTTGGCAGGACTACCGTCTCGGAGCTCTGCAGGCTCCGTTCCTGACGGCGCTGGGGTTCGCGTTCTCGGCGTCCACCGACCGCGGGGACGAGATGATCCTCACCATGCTGAGCCGGGGCTGCCGGGCGGTGCGTGAACTCGGCACGATCGAGTTGATCAGGTCGTATCAGGCTTCGTCACCGACCACTGCGTGACCGGCATCGCGGGCCGCCACCCGGTGAACGCACCGACCGGCTCGCCGCGGTAGTGCTGAAATTTCGCCAGCTCTCCCCCGTGTTGTGAATACCACTGGACGAGAACGGCTTCCGACTCGGCCGTGACCACATTGGCGACGAGCCGGCCACCGGCGGGCAGCCGCTCCCAGCAGGCCTGCAGCAGGCCGGGGTTCGTGACCCCGCCGCCGACGAAGATCGCCGCGGGCGTGGGTGCGTCCGTCAGCTCGGCCGGCGCGCTGCCGCGGATGTCGAGGGCCACGCCGAATGTCCGCGCGTTGTCGGCGATCCGGCGGCGCCGTTCGCTGTCGCGTTCGAAAGCAACGGCGCGACAACCGGTTCCGGTCAGGCACCACTCGATCGCGACGCTGCCCGATCCGGCACCGACGTCCCAGAGCAACTCCCCCGGGCGCGGCGCCAGCGCGGCCAGGGTGACGGCCCGCATCCCCTGCTTGGTGAGCTGCCCGTCGTGGTCGAACAGATCGTTCGGCAGCGCGCCAGAGCGGCGATCGTCAGGGAGATATCGCACCGCGACGACGTTGAGGTCGTCGACGTCACCCGGCGGGCGCGCGACCCATTCCCGCGCCGTCGACGAGCGGCGCAACTCCCGTGGCCCGCCGAGCTGTTCGAGGATCGTCACCTCGGAATCCCCACGGCCCGTTGCGGTCAACAGGCGCGCCAATTCGACGGGGCTGGTGCGATCCCTCGACAGCACCACGGCCTGCCCGCCACGCCGGATGGCACTGACCGTGTCCGCGGTGACCAGGCTGATCACCTCGGTGTCCTGCACCGCCCACCCGAGCCGTGAGCATGCCAGCGTCACCGACGACACGTGCGGCAGGACCGCGACCCGGTCTGCCCCGTAGGCGCGGATCAGCGTGCTGCCGATGCCGTGCAGCAGCGGGTCACCGCTGGCGATCACGTGGACATCGGCGTCCGCCCCGTCGAGCAGCGTGTCGATCGCGGGCAACAGCGGACTCGGCCACGGCCGCCGCACCGCCCGCACACTGTCGTCGAGCAGAGCGAGTTGACGCTGAGATCCGTAAATGACCGTGGCCCTGGCCAATTCGGTGCGCGCAGGCGGGGCGAGGCCGGCCATCCCGTCGGCGCCGATCCCGACGACGACGATCATCTGGGCAGCCTCCGCCACACCGGCCGCGGGGTCACCCGGAACGCCGCGGCGAGCGCCACGAGCGGGGCCGGCACCCACACCACGCTGCGACCGCGCCGCAGCGCGGCCACAGTGGCGTCCGCGACCTGCCCGGGCGTGCTGGACAGCGGCGCGGGCGCCATGCCTTCGGTCATCCGACCGATCACGAAGCCCGGCCGCACCAGCAGCAGCCGCACGCCGGTGCCGTGCAGGGCGTCGGTCAACCCGCTGCAGAACGCATCCAGACCGGCCTTGGCCGACCCGTAGACGTAGTTCGCCCGCCGCGCCCGCACCCCGGCCACCGACGAGAACGCGATCATCGTCCCACGCCCGGCCGCCCGCATCGTCTCGGCGAGCACCGTCAGGAGGCTGACCTGCGCGACGTAATCGGTGTGCACGATCGCGGCCGCGTGCGCGGCGTCCCGCTCGGCCAGTGCCTGGTCGCCGAGAATGCCGAAGGCCAGCACCGCGGCGCCGATCGCACCGTGGCGCGCCACGATGTCGGCAACGACGCCCGCGTGGGAGCCCAGGTCGTCGGCGTCGAAGGCGATCGTGTGCACCTCGCGGGCGCCGGCGTCGTGCAGCGCCGTGGTCTGGGCGAAGAGATCGTCGGGTCGGCGCGCCGCCAGCACCACCGTGGCGCCGCGGGCCAGCCGGCGCGCCACCTCGATGCCGATCTCGCTGCGGCCTCCGAACACCACGACCAGGTCGGTGTCGGCCGTCTGAGCCGTGTCTTTCATGGCTGCGATTATGTCCTGCGCTAGCGTGGAGCCCGATGGGCAAGGCAACCACGCGGCTGACCACCGATGCGATCGCATTCCTGACGGAGCGGCATCTGGCGATGCTCACGACCCTGCGGTCGGACAATTCTCCCCACGTGGTCGCCGTCGGGTTCACTTTCGACCCGGTCACCCACATCGCGCGCGTGATCACCACCGGCGGCTCGCAGAAGGCCGTCAACGCCGACCAGCGCGGCGTCGCGGTGCTCAGCCAGGTCGACGGTGCACGCTGGCTCTCGCTGGAGGGCTCGTCCACCGTCCACACCGAGGAAAACGAGGTGCGCGACGCCGAACGGCGGTATGCGCAGCGCTATCGGACGCCGCGGCCGAACCCCAAGCGGGTCGTGATCGAGGTGCGGGTGGAGCGGGTGCTCGGCTCGTCGGGTCTGCTGGACCGGGGCGAGAGCTAGCCGCTCACACCGGCACCACGACCAGGTCGTGGGGCTGATTGTTCACCGACTCCGAGCCGTCGGCGGTGACGATGACGATGTCCTCGATGCGCGCCCCCCACTGCCCGGGGAAGTAGACGCCCGGCTCGACGGAGAAGGCCATGCCCTCCTGCAGCGGCAGGTCGTTGCCGGCGACGATGTAGGGCTCCTCGTGCACCGACAATCCGATGCCGTGTCCGGTGCGGTGCACGAAGTACTCTGCGAGTCCCTCGGCGGCCAGCACGTCGCGCGCCGCGGCGTCGACCTGTTCGGCGGTGACACCGGGACGCACAGCTGCCACCGCGGCCTGCTGGGCCCGCTGGAGCACCGCATAGCGGCGAGCCACCTCCGGGTCGGGTTCGCCGATGCTGTACGTGCGAGTGGAGTCGGAGTTGTAGCCGGGTTCGTACGGGCCGCCGATGTCGACGACCACGATGTCACCGGCCTGCAGTGCGCGGTCCGAGCACTCGTGGTGGGGATCGGCCCCATGCGGTCCGGAACCGACGATGATGAACGCCACCTCTGAATGTCCCTCAGCCACAATGGCTTCGGCGATGTCAGCGGCGACGTCTGCCTCGGTGCGGCCGGGTGTGAGGAAGTCGGGCACGCGCGCATGCACCCGGTCGATCGCGGCTCCGGCCTTGCGCAGCGCGTCGATCTCGGCCGGGTCCTTGAGCATGCGCAGCGTGCGCAGCACATCGGTGGCGAGCACCGGCGTCGCGCCGAGCACCCCGGCCAGCGGGAGCAGGTGCAGCGCGGGCATCGCGTCGGTCACTGCCACGCTCACCGGGGCACCGCCCAGCGCATCGGCGACCAGAGCGTAGGGATCGTCGCCGTCGACCCAGTCACGCACGGTCACGTCGAGGTCGGGCACCGCCGACTCCTTCAGCGAGGCCAGCTCCATGCGGGGCACCACGATCGTCGGCGTGCCGTCGGCCGGGAGCACCAGCGCGGTCAGCCGCTCGAAGGTCTGGGCCTGCGAGCCCACCAGGTAGCGCAGGTCGTAGCCGGGGGTGATGACCAGACCGGCCAGTCCCGCGTCGGCCGCGGCGCGGGCCGCGGCATGCAGGCGGTGGGCGTACACGTCGGTGCCGAATCGGGACTGGGCGCTCATGCCCACCAGGTTAGTGCTCAGGTTCCTTCCCGCGAGGGCCCACACGAAGTAGGGGACAGACGCGAACTCGAGCGACACGCCGGGCAGAACACTCGAGTTCGCGTCCGGTCGCCGGAGAAACGGGCCTGGCAGGATGGCGGGGTGACTGCTCCCCTGGTGCTGCTCGACGGTGCGAGCATGTGGTTCCGCTCGTATTTCGGTGTGCCGTCGTCGATCACCGCACCCGACGGCCGTCCGGTCAACGCGCTGCGCGGCTTCCTCGATGCCGTCGCGACCGTGATCACCCGCGAGCAGCCCCGCCGCCTGGTGGTGTGCCGCGACGACGACTGGCGCCCGCAATGGCGGGTCGACCTGGTGCCGTCGTACAAGGCCCACCGGGTGGTGCAGGAAAACCCCGGCGACGAACCCGATGTCGAAGAAGTACCCGACGAGCTGACTCCGCAGGTCGACATGATCATGGAGATCCTCGACGCGTTCGGTATCGCGACCGCCGGCGCGCCCGACCACGAAGCCGACGATGTGCTGGGCACCCTGGCCAGCCGGGAGACCCGCGATCCCGTCGTGGTCGTCAGCGGCGACCGCGACCTGCTGCAGGTCGTCCGCGACGAGCCGACCCCGGTGCGCGTCCTCTATCTGGGCCGCGGCCTGGCCAAGGCCACGAAGTACGGGCCCGCCGAGGTAGCCGAGAACTACGGCGTGCCGATCGACCGCGCCGGCCCGGCCTACGCCGAACTCGCGCTGCTGCGCGGCGACCCCTCCGACGGGCTGCCCGGTGTGGCGGGCATCGGCGAGAAGACCGCCTCGACCCTGCTGACGACGTACGGATCGCTGGCGGAACTGCGTGGCGCCATCGAGGATCCGGCGTCGAAACTGGCCAAGGCGCAGCGCACCAAGCTGCGTTCGGCCGCCGAGTACCTGGCCGCCGCCGAACCGGTGGTGCGCGTCGCCACCGACGCACCGGTCACGTTCTCCCGGCCCGACGACACGCTACCGCTGGCCGCCGAGCACCCGCGCAAAGTCGTCGAACTCGCCGAACGCTACGGCGTGTCGTCGTCGATCGGCCGCCTGCAGAAGGCGCTCGACGGCCTGCCCTGACGAGCCGGGCTGACGGGCCGAACTACTTGGGTCGGCCCACCTCGTAGGTGCCCTTGTCGTCCTGGAAAGTGACGGTGACCTGGCGCTTGGTGCCGTCGATGCTGACCTCGCAGTTGAAGGTGTCACCCTTCTTCACCGTCGGGCTGACGCCGTTGTTGCACTTGACGTTGCTGACGTTCTTGGCGCCGTAGCCATTGGTCTGATCGGTCAGGATCTGCTGCACACCGGTCTGCGCGGCGTTGACGTCGAGCTTGGTGGTCACGAAGAAGCCCGGCTTCCAGAATCCGAGGACCAGCACGACCGCGACGATGATCGCAGCGAGCAGGCCGACGATGGTCCCGACGACGGCCATCGACTTCTTGGAGCCTTCTTCGCCGCCCGGGGCCTGGTAGTTCGGGTACTGGCCGTACTGCCCGGGTTGACCCGGTTGTCCGTACTGACCGGGCTGCCCCGGCTGCTGGCCGTAGGCGCCGGGCTGCCCGTACTGCGGCTGCTGACCGTAGGCGCCGGGCTGACCGTACTGTCCCGGCGGCGGGTATCCGGTGGGACTGGTCCCGTACTGCTCCGTCGGCGGGTACTGCTGCGGCGGGTACGTGGGCTGCTGGTACTGCGGGTACTGCTGCGGCGTGTAGGCCGGCGGCTGCCAGGACTGCTGGTCCGGCGCCTGCGGCTGCTGCGACCCTGACGGCGGCTGCCAACCCTGGTTGGCGGCTGCCTCGCTCGACGGCTGCTGCTCCGCGCCAGACTCAGGCTGATGACCCGGCCACTGCTGGTTCGGATCAGATCCCTGCGGTCCGCTCATTTCTCTCCTCGGTCGTGCGCGGCGGTCTGGTGGTGTAGCTGGCCACACACTACCCGGCGTCAACGGCCACGACGCCGCGCCGAACGTCGTTGATGGCGCGTTTCGCGGTCGCTCGCAAAGCCTGCGACGGCGCGGCGATGCGGACCTGATCGGCGAGATCGAGCACCTGGCGGCACCACCGCACGAAATCGCCCGCCGGCATCGTGACCCCGGTGCCGGGATCGCTGGCGGCCAGCGCGGAGGCGAGGTCGCCCGTGCTGGCCCACCGGTGGATCGCCGCGACGAAACCGTCGTCGGGTTCACGGCTGGGCGCCAGCCGGTGTCGCTGCTCGTCGGACCGCAGCTCGGTCCACAGCCGGCGGGTCCGGTTCAGCGCGCGCCTCAGCCGGCCCGTCGGCACACCGGACCCATCTGTGGGTCCGTGCCCGTCCCGCCGCGACTCGTAGAGCACCGACGACAGGGCCGCCGCGAGTTCCGGCGCATCGAGGTCGTCCCACACACCCGTGCGCAGACATTCGGCGACCAGCAGATCCGCCTCGCTGTAGATGCGGGCCAGCAGGCGACCGTCCGCGGTGACCGAACGGCTCTCGCCGTCCCCGGCGACATAACCGCGCTCGGTGAGCAGCACGACGATCCGGTCGAACGTGTGGGCCAGCGAGTTCGTCGCGGTCGCGATCTTGCGGCGCAGCGCCTCGTTCTCGCGTTCCATCTTCAGGTAGCGCTCGGCCAGGCGCGCCTTGTCCTCCCGGTCGGGAAGCTGATGGGCCCGGTGGGCTCGCATCCGGTCCCGCAGCGCGGCCAGCTCGGGGTCGACGTCGGGTTCGTCGGCGGGACCGCTGCGACGCCTGCGGGCCGACGGGACGTCGAGGCCCGCCGCGGCCGACGTCAGCGCCGAGGCCAGATCGCGGCGCGCCCGCGGGTTGCGGTGTTCCACGCGTTTCGGCAGCGTCATGCGGCCCATCGGGCCGATCGCCCCCGAATAGTCGGCCGAGGAGATCCGGCCCGCCCAGCGGGTCTCGGTCAGGACCAGCGGGCGCGGGTCGTCGTCGTCACGGGCTGGCTCGAGGACGACGGCCAGCCCGCCGCGCCTGCCGTGGGTGATCGTGATGATGTCGCCGCGCCGCAGCGCGGTGAGCGCGTCGTTGGCGGCTTGCCTGCGCTGCAGCCGGGATGCCCGCGACTGGGCGCGTTCCCGCTCACCGATCTGCGCCCGCAGCCGCGCGTAGTCGAGGATCGGTGCTTCTCGGCCGCCGAACTCGGCGGCGAGCTGGTCGAGCAGCTTCTCGGCCCGTTCGACGCCGCGCACCAGCCCGACCACGGACCGGTCGGCCTGGTACTGCGCGAACGACCGCTCGAGCAGCTGATGGGCCTGCTCGGGACCCATTTGGTGCACCAAATTGATGGTCATGTTGTAGGTCGGGGCGAACGAGCTGCGCAGCGGGAATGTCCGCGTCGAGGCCAGCCCGGCCACCTCGGCCGGGTCGATGTCGGGATTCCACAGCACCACCGCGTGGCCTTCGACGTCGATGCCGCGCCGACCGGCCCGCCCGGTCAGCTGCGTGTACTCGCCGGGCGTGAGCGGCAGATGTTGCTCGCCGTTGAATTTCACCAACCGCTCCAGGACCACGGTGCGGGCCGGCATGTTGATGCCCAGCGCCAAGGTCTCGGTCGCGAACACCGCCTTGACCAGGCCCGCGGTGAACAGCTCCTCGACGGTGTGGCGGAACACCGGCAGCATGCCGGCATGGTGGGCGGCCAGGCCGCGCAGCAGCCCCTCGCGCCACTCGTGGAAGTCGAGCACGATCAGATCCGAGTCGTTCAGGTCGACGGTACGGCGGTCGACGATCTCGGCGATGCGCGCCCGTTCCGAGTCGGTCGTCAGCCGAAGCGACGACCGCAGGCACTGCTTGACCGCGGCATCGCAGCCGGCCCGGGAGAAGATGAACGTGATCGCGGGCAGCAGATCGCGCTGCTCGAGCACGCTGATCACGTCGGCACGGCCGGGCGTGCGGTAGATCGGTGGCCGCCCACCCCGACCGCCGCGGCCCCGGGGTTGCCAGTCGGTGAGCCGGTCGGCTTCCCGGCGATGGGCGATGTGGCGCAACAACTCAGGATCGACCAGGAGGTCCCGGCCACCACGCGGCGGACCCGAGGCTCGGTAGTCGAACAGATCCATCAGGCGCTTGCCGACCATCACGTGCTGCCACAGCGGGACCGGTCGGTGCTCGTCGACGACCACGGTGGTGTCGCCGCGCACGGTCTGAATCCAGCCGCCGAACTCCTCGGCGTTGCTCACCGTGGCCGACAGGCTGACCAGCCGCACGTCGTCGGGCAGGTGCAGGATCACCTCCTCCCACACCGCGCCGCGCATCCGGTCGGCCAGGAAGTGCACCTCGTCCATCACGACGTGCGAGAGTCCCTGCAGGGCAGGCGAATCCGCGTAGAGCATGTTGCGCAGCACCTCGGTGGTCATCACCACCACGTCCGCGTCGCCGTTGATGTTCTGGTCGCCGGTGAGCAGACCGATGCGCTCCGGGCCGTAGCGGCGCACCAGGTCGTTGTGCTTCTGGTTGCTCAAAGCCTTGATCGGCGTGGTGTAGAAGCACTTTCGGCCCGCTGCGAGCGCGAGATGGACAGCGAATTCGCCGACAACCGTTTTCCCAGCGCCGGTGGGCGCGCACACCAGGACCCCGTGGCCGTGGGCCAGCGCGTCACAGGCGCGGCGCTGGAACCCGTCCAGCGCGAACGGGATCAGTTCGGTGAACGCCGCGACCGAGTCAGCGGTCACCTCAGGTTGCATCGTCGTCGATCGACAACCGCGACGGCGCGGGCACCGGTGACGGCGCTTCCACCGGCTCGGCCGCGCCGATCGGGGCGGCTTCGTCGTCACCGACGGTGTCGAGGGCGCGCCGCGCTTTGCGGCGGTCGTTGATGCGGGCGAGTTGGATCGCCACCTCGAGCAGCACCGTGAGCGCCAGCGCCAGGGCGAGCATCGAGAACGGGTCCGAGCCGGGGGTGGCGAACGCCGCGAACACGAACAGGCCCATGATCAGCCCGCGCCGCCACGCCTGCAGCCGCTCGTAGGTGAGCACGCCGACCAGGTTGAGCATGACGATCAGCAGCGGGAACTCGAAGCTGATCCCGAACACCAGCAGGAGGTTGATCAAGAAGCCGAAGTACTGGTCGCCCGACAGAGCCGTCACCTGAACGTCGCTGCCGACCGTCAGCAGGAATCCCAACGCCTTGGACAGCACCACGTAGGCCAGCACCGCGCCGGTCATGAACAGGGCCGCCCCCATCGTGACGAAGGCGATCGCGAACCGGCGTTCGCGGCTGTAGAGGCCCGGAGTGATGAACGCCCACAGCTGGTAGAGCCACACCGGGCAGGCCATCACCAGACCCGCGGTGAGGCCGACCTTCAGCCGCAGCATGAACTGGTCGAACGGTGCCGTGGCAAGGAGTCGGCACTCGCCATCCGGCGCGATCGAGGCGCGCGCCGACGACGGCAACGAACAGTAGGGGCCCCGCAACCAATCTCCGAGGCTGGGCAGGCCGAACGCGCCGTGGCTGTACCAGACGAAGCCCAGGATCGTGGTGAGCAGCACGGCGAGGACCGAGATGAGCAGACGGGTGCGTAGCTCGGTGAGGTGATCGACCAACGACATCGTGCCGTCGGGATTGACCCGGGATCGGCGCCGGCGAGGATCGAGCTTCTTGAAGAGTCCGGGAATCTGCACGTTCGAAATGGCCTACCTGTCAACAGGCATTACGGCACGACGCGGACGCTGCCCGCGTCGTGCCGAGGTGACGATTCAGGCGGGGCGCTTGTCCGACGACGGCTCGGTGTGCCCGACGGGCCGCTCGGCGTCGATCCGCTCCGACGAGATCTGAGTCGGCTGGTCCGACTTCCCGTCGGCCTGCATCTCCTTGATCTCGGACTTGAAGATGCGCATCGACTTGCCCAGGGAGCGGGCCGCGTCCGGCAGCTTCTTGGCACCGAAGAGCAGCACGAACACAGCGATGACGATGATCCAGTGCCAGGGTTGTAGACCACCCAATTTGGTTACCTCCAGACGTTGCGGTCGAGTCTACCCGCCGTCGGTGCCCACCCGATAGGCGTCGAGCGCCGCCACGGCCGCGCGCTGCACCCGTTCGGCGAGCGGCTGCGGCTCGAGAACGCGCACTGCGGAGCCGAAGCCGAGCACGAATCGGGCCATCCAGTCGTCGGAGGCGTAGGTCATCGCGGCGTCGCACGATCCGTCGGGATACTCGCGCAGCACCCTCAGCGGGTAGTAGTCGAACATCCACGACGCCGACCGGTCCACGCGCAGCGTCGCGGTGGGCAGCGACGGGTCCGCGGTGTCGGGGTCGAACAGCGACGTGTCGGGGCCGGCTTGCACGGCGGGCGGCGGGGGCGCCGACGGTTCGTCGAGCACCCGGGCGTCGACGATCCGGTCGAAGCGGAACAACCGGACCGCCTCGGCGGTGCGGCACCACGCCTCGAGATAGCTGTGGTCGGCGACCAGCACCACGCGGATCGGGTCGACCACCCTGGCTGAGAGCATGTCGTGGGAGGCCGAGTAGTACTCGATGGCCAGGGCCCGGTCGCCGCGCACCGCGGTCCGCACGGCCGCCGCCGCGTCGCTCTCCACCGGCGCCGGCTCGTCGACCGCGGTGCCCTCCACTGAAGCGCTGCCGGCCGCGGATTCGATCTTGGCGATCGCGCTGCGGGCGGCCTCGGGATCGACCATGCCCGGCACGTCGACCAGGGCGCGCAGGGCCACCAGGATGCCGGTGGCCTCGGGCGAGGTGAGCCGCAGCGGATGGTCGATGCCCGCGGTGAACGTGACCTCGATGGTGTCGCCGGAGAACTCGAAGTCGATGAGGTCGCCGGGCCCGTAGCCGGGCAGGCCGCACATCCACAGCTGGTTGAGGTCGTCGCGCAGCTGTTTGACGCTGACCCCCAGGTCCGCGGCGGCCTCGTCGTAGGTGATCCTCGGGTTGGCCTGGAAGTACGGGACCATGTTCAGCAGCCGGACCAGCCGGGTGCTCAGCGCGGTCATGCCTGCACCTTCTGGACGCCGGCCTGGGCCCGCAGACGTGCGATGACGTCCTCGCGCAGGGACGCGGGCTCCAGCACCACGGCGTCGGCGCCATAGCTGGCGATCTCGCGGGCGAGCCGGTCGAACATGCCGACGTCCACGGTGATCTCCTGCCCCAGCCGTCCGCCGAGCGTCTTCGCGCCGACCACGGTGGCCTGGCGGCGCAGCGCGGTCGCCCGTCCGTCGGCGACCCAGACACGGGCCTGCCCGGCACCGGGCCAGTCCCCCACCACCCGCGCGACGATCTCGCGCAGGTTGACCTCGGGCGGGCGCGCCACCGCGCCGGGCTCGCCGATCGGGGTCACCTCGGCGCCGATACGGGAGAGCCGGAACGTCCGCACGGCGTTGCGGTCGCGATCGTGGCCGACCAGATACCAGCGGCCCCGGTCGGTGACGACACCCCACGGCTCGACGGTGCGGGTCGTGTACGGCTCGCTGCGCGACGGCCGGTGCGGGAACTGCACCGCGCGGCCGGAATCGATGGCGGACAACAGGATTCCGAGGACGTCCTCGGAGCCGCGCAACCCGGGCAGCGCCGCCGTCGACGTGATCGTCACGTCGCCGTCGGGTGCATCGACGTCGACTCCCGCGGCCCGCAGTTTGAGCAGGGCGCTCTGCGTGGCGGTGATCAGTTCGGGTGACTCCCACAGCTGGGTGGCCACCGCGACGGCAGCGGCCTCGTCGGCGGTCAGTTCGACGGCCGGCAGCGCATACGCTTCGCGGTTGATCCGGTACCCCTCCGTGGGATCAGTGGACGACACCCGGCCCGTCTCCAGCGGAATGCCCAGGTCGCGGAGTTCGTTCTTGTCGCGCTCGAACATCCGGGAGAACGCCTCGTCGCTGGATCCGTCGGAGTAGCCGTAGACGGTGTCGCGGATCCGGTCGGCGGTGATGAACGTGCGCGTCGAGAGCAGCGCGATGACGAGGTTCATCAACCGTTCGACTTTCGAGATCCCCACGGCGTAGAGCTTAGGACGAATCGGCGGTGGGCTCGGACGGCTGTCGCGGCGCGCCATGACAGCATGGGCCGATGAGCAGCCGCTGGCAGTCCTCCGACCGGCCCCGCGGCGCCGACTACGACGCGCGATGGGCACAGCTCGAGGCCGCTGGTCGCAGCGTGCACGGCGAGGCCGACCTGGTCGAATCGCTGTTGCGCGCCTCAGGTGGCACCCGGGTCCTCGACGCAGGCTGCGGCACCGGGCGCGTCGCGATCGAATTGGCGGGCCGCGGCTTCTCCGTGGTCGGCGTCGACGCCGATCCCGCGATGCTGACCGTCGCCCGCGACAAGGCCCCCGAACTGCGGTGGGTCCAGGCCGATCTCGTCGATACCGCCACGGCGGTGCCCGACGAGTTCGACGTGGTGGTGCTGGCGGGCAACGTGATGATCTTCCTCGACCAGGGCACCGAGTCCACGGTCGTCGCGCAGCTCGCGGATCGGCTCACGCCCGGTGGAGTGCTCGTGGCCGGCTTCCAACTGCTCGCCGGCCGGCTGACGCTGCAGCGCTACGACGACATCGCGACCTCAGCGGGTCTGAGGCTGGTGCACCGCTGGGCGACCTGGGAGCAGGCACCGTTCGACGGCGGCGATTACGCCGTGTCGGTACACGAGCTCACATAGAAGCTCCATCACATAGAAGCGATGAGCCTCTTGACCCTCTCGTCCACCGACCGGAACGGGTCCTTGCACAGCACCGTGCGCTGCGCCTGATCGTTGAGCTTGAGGTGCACCCAGTCGACGGTGAAGTCGCGGCCGGCTTCCTGTGCGGCGCTGATGAATTCGCCGCGGAGCTTGGCCCGGGTGGTCTGCGGCGGGGTGTTGACCGCCGCCTCGATCTCCTCGTCGGTGGTGATCCGGGTGGCCAGGCCCTTGCGCTGCAGCAGGTCGAACACGCCGCGGCCGCGCTTGATGTCGTGGTAGGCGAGGTCGAGCTGGCTGATCTTGGCGTCGGAGAGATCCATGTTGTAGCGATCCTGGTAGCGCTGGAACAGCTTGCGCTTGATCACCCAGTCGATCTCGGTGTCGACTTTCGCGAAGTCCTGGCTCTCGACCGCGTCGAGCTGGCGGCCCCACAAATCGACGACCTGCTCGATCTGGGTGTTGGGTTCGCGGGTCTGCAGGTACTCCACAGCGCGTGCGAAGTACTCGCGCTGGATGTCGAGCGCGCTGGCCTGCCTGCCGCCGGCCAGCCGCACCGGACGACGGCCGGTCAGATCATGGCTGACCTCGCGGATCGCCCGGATGGGGTTGTCGAGGGAGAAGTCCCGGAATGCCACGCCGGCTTCGATCATCTCCAGCACCAACGATGCCGAGCCGACCTTGAGCATCGTGGTGGCTTCGCACATGTTGGAGTCGCCGACGATGACGTGCAGGCGCCGGTACTTCTCTGCGTCGGCGTGCGGCTCGTCGCGGGTGTTGATGATGGGGCGCGAGCGGGTGGTGGCGCTCGAGACGCCCTCCCAGATGTGCTCGGCGCGCTGCGACAGGCAGAACGTCGCCGCCTTCGGTGTCTGCAGGACCTTGCCGGCGCCACAGATCAGCTGGCGGGTCACCAGGAACGGCAGCAGCACGTCGGAGATCCGGGAGAACTCGCCGGCCCGCACGATCAGGTAGTTCTCGTGGCAGCCGTAGGAGTTGCCCGCAGAGTCGGTGTTGTTCTTGAACAGGTAGATGTCGCCGCCGATGCCCTCGTCGGCCAGGCGCTGTTCGGCGTCGATCAGCAGGTCTTCGAGCACCCGCTCACCGGCGCGGTCGTGAGTGACCAGCTGGGTGAGGTTGTCACATTCGGCCGTCGCGTATTCGGGGTGGCTGCCGACGTCCAGGTACAGGCGCGCGCCATTGCGGAGGAAGACGTTGCTGCTGCGGCCCCACGACACCACCCGCCGGAACAGGTAGCGGGCGACCTCGTCCGGACTCAGCCGGCGATGCCCGTGAAACGTGCAGGTCACGCCGAATTCGGTCTCGATGCCCATGATCCGTCGCTGCACCTCATCGAGACTACAAGCTGGTCGGCGCATGCGTGGGCGCCCACGCCCAAGACACCTGTGGATAACCCCGGGGACCAGGGGTGCCGGAGTGCCAGCATGAGCCATGGGGGAAATCACGCGGGTCGACCTGCAGCGCCTGATCGAGCTCGCCGACCGCATCACCGGCATCGCCGACGACATCGAGGCGCTGCGGTGCCCGACGCTGCACCCGTCGGCACTGCCAGGGTCGGCGGTGGCCGACGTGGCCGGCGCTGCGGCACTCGTCGACGAGTTCGACGACATGGTCGCCGGGCTGCGGGGGTGGGCACTGGCGGCCCGCCGGTCAGCCGAGGCGTTCGACAGTGCGGACCGTGCCGGCAGCGACCGGCTGGGCGGGTGAGCGCTCCGACGCTGACGCAAGCGCAGGCGTGGCGGCCGGGAGCACTCGCCGAGCTCGCACAGGCCTGGGATGCTGCCGCGCGGCGAGTCGACGAGGCCGCGGACGCCGTCGTCGCGTTGACCGAGGCCAGCCGCGAGCACTGGGCGGGACGCGCGGCCGACGCCGCGGCAGAGCAGGCCCGCCGAGTCGCTGCCGTGGGCGCCGACCGGGCCCGGGCGCTCATCGCGGCATCCGTCGCGTCCCACGATGGCGCCGGCCAGATCGCCACGGCCAGAGGCGATCTGCTCGAGCTCGTGGAGACCGCCCGGCGCGACGGCTTCGTGGTCGCCGACGACGGTTCGGTGCGCCACACCGGTACCGCGGACCCCATGCTGGTCCTGCTGGCCGGTGGCGACGGGGGCGCGGCTGCGCAGATGCTCGAGGTGCGCGGCGCCGACCTGCAGAGTCAGATCGCCGCGGCTCTGGCCCGACTGGCCACTGCCGACGAGGACGCCGCCGCCGACATCACCAGCGCGCTGGGCGCGACCGATCCGGCCCCGACAGCGCCGGCCGACCCGGATGGCATGGTGCGTGCGTGGCCGCGGATGGGTCAGGAGGCGATCGCGGCACAGATCGCGGCGATGACGGCCGACCAGCGCGACCGGCTGGTGCACGAGTTCCCCCGGGAGGTGGGCAACACCGACGGAGTGCCCTGGCCGCTGCGGGTGGCCGCGAACCGGGTCAACATCGCCGAGGCGATCCTCGCCGAATCCGGCGGCGACGACGGCTCGCGGCGTCGGCTGACGCTCTATCGCGACCTTCTCGCCGAGGTCGATGACCCGAACCATGCCGGCGGCCGCATCCGACGCCAGATTCTCGGCTTCGACCCGGCCCGTGCGTCGCTGATCGAACTGCACGGCGACCTTGCCTCTGCGCGCGGCGTCGCAGTCCTGGTGCCCGGGGTCAACACCACGATGGAGGGCTCGGCCGCAAACGCCGCGACAGCGCGTCGATTCGTGACGGGATCCGAGGGCGACGTCGCGATGATCACCTATCTGGGCGGCCCGTTCCCGCAGGTCCACAACCCGCTGGCGGTCCTGCTCGACGCGGCCGATCCGGACAAGGCGCAGGACATGGCGCCGCGCCTGGTCGCGTTCAGCGAGGACGTCGAGCGCACCGTGGCCCCGGGCGTGCCCGTGACGGTCATCGGCCATTCCTACGGCGGCTCGATCGTCGGTACGGCCGAGACGATGGGCATGACCTCGGATCGCACGCTGTTCCTGGCCGCGGCGGGCGCCGGTGTCGGCGTCGACGACGCGTCGGAGTGGCACAACCGCAACCCCGCCGTCGTGCGGTTCTCGATGACCGCGCCGGGCGATTTCATCGAGATGGTCCAGGGCATCCCGGGCGGGCCGCACGGCGCCGACCCCGACGAGATGGCCGGGGTGATCCCGCTGGCCACCGGCCGGTACGACGACGGCGGTTTCGTGGCCGGGTTCGGCGCCCACAGCGGCATGCTGAACCGGCCCTCGGACTCGTGGCGCACGATCCTGGCGGTCATCACCGGAGACGCCGAGACCTGGCAGCACGCGCGCATCGACTGACACCCCGCCGTAGGCGCGCCGCCGGTTGTACAGAGCAAGAACCCGTGGAAAAGGGGTGGGCTATCGTGTCGGCGATTTGCCTTTCTCAGCTCAACGGTCTCTGATTCCGCCCGCCGTCGGGCATCACGCCGGGTCAGCACGTCGTGTGCGACGTCACTCGACTGAACTCCGTTGCCCCAGGTCTGCTATCAGGCGTTTCTCAGAGTGGCCGCAGATAATTTCGAACCGTCATGACACAACGCGAGCCTGCTGAGCTGGTCACGGATGTGCTGCCGCAGGTGAGAGGCCCGCGACACCGCATGCCGCGGCCGACTGCGTGGCGCCGCGGGCGGGTGGTGCTGCGCGCGATCACCGCACTGCTGGCGGTCGCCACGGTGGTGACCACTGGCATCGGTTGGTCGGTGTACCGCAACATCGCTGTCGGGATCACCACTTCGGAAGCGCTGGCCGGTGCGGCGACATCGACTGGCGGAGACCAGAACATCCTCATCATGGGTCTCGACAGCCGCCTCGACCAGCACGGCAACCCGCTCCCCAAGGACGTGTACGACGCCCTGCACGCCGGCGACGAGACGGTCGGCGGCTACAACGCCAACGTCCTGATCCTCGTGCACGTGCCGGGCGGGAACGGTCCGGTGACCGCGGTGTCGATCCCACGCGACGACTTCGTACATCTGCACGGCTGCCCTAGCGGCGAGTGCCAGGGCAAGATCAAGCAGGCCTACGGTCTGGCCTACCAGGAGACGATGAACTCGCTCGCCACCAGCGGGTCGATGTCCGCCGATCCCGAGGCCAACGAGCACGCGGCCCGCGAGGCCGGTCGCAAGGCGCAGATCAACACGGTCAGCGACCTGCTGCGCGTTCCCGTCGACCACTTCATCGAGGTCACCCTCGGCGCGTTCTTCCAGATCGCGCAAGTCGTTCAGCCGATCACGGTGTGCCTGAGCGACGACACCGCAGACGACTTCTCCGGCGCCGACTTCCACCGCGGGATTCAGCAGATCGATGCCGCCCAGACCATGGCCTTCGTGCGGCAGCGGCGCGACCTCAACAACGACCTCTTCACCGACCTGGACCGCACCCGCCGCCAGCAGGCGTTCATCGTCTCGCTGGTGAGGGCCGTGCGGGACGGCGGCGCCCTGTCGAACCCCATCGCGCTGCGACATCTCGCGGACGTGGCCATGCAGAACCTGGCCGTCGACGCCGGATTCGACATCATGAAATTCCTCGGGCAGGCGTCGGCGCTGAGCGACAAGCCAATGTCGCTGTACACACTGCCAATCGGAGAATTCGGTCAGGACTCACTAGGGCAAGACGTGAACATCGTCGACGTCGCGACGATCCGATCGATCGTGCGGAACCTGTTCGAGACCGGTTCACTGAACCCGACTGTCACCGCGGCCCCTTCGCCGTCAGCCGACGAGCCGTCGATCGTTCACGTCGTCAACGCGACCGGACACAAGGGACTGGCGACCAGCGTCGCCGACGAACTGAGTGCCCACGGCTTCACCCGCGGTGACATCGGCACCGCCGACGGGCTCTCGGATACCACCGTCGTCGAGTACGGCCCCGGCGCCGAGCACACAGCCGCCGCGGTCGCAGCTGAGTTGCCCATCGCCGTGACGTCCGAATCGTCCTCCGCGGTGCCGCTCAACACCGTCGTCGTCACCATCGGCTCTGACTACCCCGTGAACGGCCATGAGACCGAAAGATCACCAAGCGTAGGCAGCACGGCCGCTCCTGCGAAGGTCACGGCGGTCGATGCGACCGCTACCGGAACTCACGCACCCACGCCGACCGATCTGACCGAGATGTCCGGCGCCGGCATCCCCTGCGTGCGCTGACGGCTTCAGCCCTACCGCCCGGACAGCCCGACGGTGCCCACACGGCGTCGCACGGCGGCGATCTCGCGTAACCCGTCACCGAGTTGGCTGCGGTCCAGCGGGGACAGTTCCGAGGACGCGACGATGTCTCCAGGCGGGCGGCCGGCGGTGATCTGCTCGACCTGATGCGCCATTCGCATGCGCTGCAGCATCGTGAACACCTCGGTCAGTGTGCGGGCGTCCCGTTCGGTCAGGGCCCCTGCCTGGGCGGCCGCGGAGAGGCGGGTCGGGGTCGCTGCCGAGGTGACCCCGGCCATCAGCCCGCCCCAGCGCGCGAGGTTCACGATCGGGGTCACGGCGTGGTTCTTCAGATCGAATGTGCCTCCGCGCCGCGACAGTACGTCCCGCAGGGAGCGGGTCCGCATCCGACCCGACAGAGCGTCGAGCAGCTGCAGGCGCAGGGCTTCCGGGTACTGCTCGCGGATGCGGTGGTAGGCCGACGGCACGGTGTGCAGACCCGGATCGCCCCACACGACGCGGCCGTCGATCAGCAGCGAGGAGAACATCAACCCTCGGCCCTGAAGCGGTTCGGCCAGCCAGCCCTGCGCGGCGGTGCGCCACTCCGACTGCGAGCGTGAGAATTTCGGCTTGTCTGCGGTGGCCCCGTTGCGGTCGGTCGGCAGACCTGCCTGCGCGAGTAGCTCGTGGACCGCGGCGGCGGTGTGCCGGAACAGGCCGGCGTGCGCGTCGAGGTCGTCGCGCCACGACACCGCACTGTCGACGTCGGAGGACGGCATCGCCTCCCGGCGCGCGACGCTGCCCAGGGTGAGCCAGGCGAATCCGTCCGGCGGCTGGCGCTCTGCCTGTGCCACAACGATTTCCAGGGCCCGCCGCACGAGGCTGTCGACGACCACAGACAGGATGGCGCTCGTTGCAACCGCCTTGGTGCCGCTACGGAACAGGTCGACCGCCGTCCCGGTGACCTGCCGGCCCACCTCGCGCAGCTGGGCTGCATCGTCGGCCTGCGCGATCGAGCGTCGCAGCAGGAAGCTCTGACGCGCCGAGGCGGCCAGCAGGTCGGCGTCTTCGAGAACACCGAGCACCTCCCCGCGCGGTGTGAGTACCGGCATGTGCCGCAGCCCGCACTCCAACATCTCCATCAGCACGCTGTCGGCCGTCAGATCGGAGGTGACGGTGCGGGCCGGTGCACTCATCACCGACGCGATGGGCACGTCGACCGACCGCCCGGCGGCCACCACCCGGGTCCGCAGATCGCGGTCGGTGAAGATCCCCAGACCCCCGTCGGGCAACCGGATCAGGGCGTAGGACACGTGATGCCCGGTCATCTCGATCACCACGTCGCGCACCGTCTCGCCGGGCTCGACCAGCAGGACATCGCCGTGGACGAGCTCGGCCACCGGACGGGCGTCGGTGGCCGGCGCGATGGTCGCGCGCTCGGCGGCCCGGTTCCAGCCCGAGGCGGCGAGGAAGGCCAGACCCGAGGGCTTGGCGAACTGCTGCTGTACCAGGGCACCCGGTAATCGGATCAGCGTGCTGGGCGCCGATGTCGTTGCCCGGAAATCCATTCCGGCACCACTGAGCAGCGGCAGGTACCCGAAGATCCCGCCCGGACCGACGACGTCGATCAACGCGCCGTCGCCGCTGGCCCGCAGTGTGACCAGCCCGTCGCGCACCATCCACACCGCATCGGGCACCCGGGACGCGTAGTCGGCCACCACGACGTCGGCGGGAAACGTCTCGATCGCGGCACCGTCGGCCAGGGCGGTCAGCTCGTCGCTGGTCGCGGCCTGGAACGGGGTGTGCTCGGCCAGGAACTGGGGCAGCGCGGCGCGATCAGCCCGCTCGGATGAGGTCGGCACACTTCTCCGCCATCGTCATCACCGTGATGTTCGGGTTCACCGCAGGCAGTTTCGGCATCGCCGACGCGTCCACCACCCGTAGCCCCGTGACCCCCTTGACCCGCAACTGCGGGTCCAGCACCGCCATCGGGTCCGTCGGCGCACCCATGCGAGCAGTCGCGGCCGGGTGATAGACGGTGTTGTGGCACTGATGGATGTAGTCGAGCAGCTCGTCGTCGGTCGTCGCGTCGGGCCCGGGCGCGAGCTCACGCGCCACCCAGGGCGCCAGCGGCGACTGTTCGGCGATGAGGCGGGCCAGCTTCACTCCGGCGAGCATGATCCGGTCGTCGTAACCGTCCGGGTCGGTGAAATAGCGGGGATCGACGCGGGGGCGATCGCGGAAGTCGCGGGTGCTCAGGCGCACCGTTCCGCGCGAATGGCCCTGAGTCACGTTGGGCGTCAAGCAGAATCCGTTGTCGGTGGTCGGATATCCGCGGCGCAGCGTGTTCATGTCGAACGGCACGCTGCCGTAGTGCATCATCATGTCGGGCTGGGTCACACCGTCGTCGATCGTGGTGAACAGCCCGATCTCCCACCACTGCGTCGACGTGGTCACCATCGGCTGGGCGGCTTCCCAGAACACCAGTCCCTCGACGTGGTCGTCGAGATTGGCGCCCACTCCCGGCGAGTCGACACGGACGTCGATGCCGATCTCGCGCAGATGCGCAGTTGGCCCGATTCCGGAGAGCATCAACAACTTCGGCGTGTCGATGGCGCCGGCGGTGACGATCACCTCGCGGCGGGCGGCGACGGTGTCGTAGCCGGTCAGATCCGGCCGCTGGTAGCGCACCCCCGTCGCCCGCAGCGCGTCGTCGAACAGGATCTCCGACACCCAGGTGTCGGTCCGGACCTCCAGATTCTTGCGCGTGCCCAGGATGGGGTGCAGGAACGCGTGCGACGTCGAGTTCCGGATGCCGTCCTCCCCGGCGTTGATCTGGAACCAACCGGCGCCGTTGCGCACCGTCTCGCCGCGGTTGAACGACACCGTGGGCATTCCGACCATCGCCGCGGCGTCGAGAACCGCTGCGCCGCAGGGATCGTCGGGTGGAACGTCGCGCAGCGTCACCGTCTGGGTGAGCCGGTCGACGAGCGGGAGCACGTCGGCCGCTGCCCAACCCGTCGCACCCATGGCCGCCCACTCGTCGAGCGCCTCGGCCGGCGGATGGAAGGCGATGCAGGAGTTGTGCGACGAACACCCGCCGAGCACCTTGGCGCGCGCGTGCCGCATGAACGAGTTACCCCGCTCCTGCGGTTCGACCGGGTAGTCCCAGTCGTATCCGGAGTCCAGCAGGTGCATCCACTCCGAGAGCACCAAGATGTTGTCGTCGCCGACGTCGGACGGACCTGCCTCGAGCAGACACACGGTCACGTCGGGATCCTCGGACAACCGGGCGGCGAGCACGCAGCCCGCGGTACCGCCCCCGGCGATCACGTAGTCGAACACACCCGTCTCAGCCATCGGTGCGCGCCTCTGCGACCGTCGCCGCGGCGTGCGACTCGAGCGTGCCGATGTGGTTGCGGCCCTTGACCGCGTACCACAGCAGACCGGCACCGAGGATGACGCCGATGTAGACGAAGGCGCCCCACGTGTTGTACCAGGGCTCGCCGTAGACCGCCGTGCGCGGCCAGGCCAGGTTGAGCGCCATCCCGACACCCCACACCACCGCGACGATGTTGACCGGCAGACCCCAGCGACCCATCGTGAAGTACCCGCCCTCTTTGAGATCCGCGGGCGGCCACTGCCCCTGCAGCCGCTTCTTCAGCAGCGGACCGGTCACCATCAGATAGGCCAGGTAGATCATGATGATCGCGATCGAGGTGAGCACAGTGAAGATCTTGGGCTGCTCGATGTTGATCACCAGGATGATCACCGCGATCACGCCGATCGTCACCGCGGGAACGATCGGGGTCTGGGTCTTCGGATGCACCGTGGCCAACCGCTCACCAAAGGGCAGCGCGTTGTCCCGCGCCATCGCGAAGGTGAGCCGGATCGCCGCGGTGTGCACGGCCAGCGTGCACACGGTCACCGCCACCACGATGCAGATCAGGAAGATCTTGCCCAGTGGACCCCACATCACCGATTCAACGATGTACTGCAGTCCGCCCGAGCTCTCCCCCAGCTTCGGATCCTCGAGGTTCGGCGCGGCCATCACCGCGAACACCAGGATCGCGCCGCCGATCACGAACGAGGCGAGAATGGCCCGCAGAATCGCCTTCGGCGCGGTGCGGCGCGGCTCGACCGTCTCCTCACCCAGTGAGGACGCGGTGTCGAAGCCGTACATCACGTATCCGGATGCCAGCGACGCGACCAGGAACGCACCCAGGTACCCCATCGACTCCCCGGCGCCGTATCCGTTGGTGGAGAAGAAGATGTCGGGACCGCGCTCGATGTTCACAGCCAGCAGGACCGCGATCAGTACGGCCGCGATCAGCTCGATGAACACGCCCGCGCTGTTGATCATCGCCATCAGCCGAACCCCGAGCGCATTGACCAGCGTGGTGAATGCGATGAGGATCGTGCCGAGCAGCACCGCGTTGGCGGCGTAGTCGTACTCACCGGTGCCGTCACCGATGATCTGGAATCCGCTCCACAGCCGGGGCAGGTTGAGCTGATAGGCCAGCGCGACCGCCGAGATGGTCACGATGGATGCGGTGAGCATCAGCCATCCCGATGTCCAACCCACGACCCGGCTGGCCAGTTTCTTGCTCCAGTTGTAGACCGACCCGGCGACCGGATACTTGGCCGCGAGCTCCATGAAGCACAGCGCGACGGCCATCTGGCCGACGAAGACGATGGGCCAGGACCACAGGTACGCCGGTCCGGCGCTGGAGAATCCGAAGTAGAACAGCTGGAACGTGCCGGTCAGGATCGAGATGTAGCTGACGCCGGCGGCGAAGCTGGCGAACTTGCCGATACTGCGATCCAGGGATTCCTTGTAGCCGAAATCCTCCATGCCGCTGTCGTGGTGGGGCTGTTTGATCACCATGAGAGTGCCCTTCTCTTACCGGACTGCTGTGGAGTTCGTGAACCAGCCCGCGGCAGCGGGGGCCGTGTTGTGCCAGATGTGTTTGAGCTCTTGGTATTCGGCCAAGCCGGACGGCCCGAGCTCGCGTCCGTTCCCCGAGGCGCCGAAGCCGCCCCATTCCGCGGCAGCGGTGTAGTAGCCGAAGTCGTTGAGCCACACGGTGCCGTGGCGCAGGGCGCGCACCACACGCTCGCCGCGCGCCGCATCCGACGTGCGCACACCGGCGGCCAGCCCGTAGCGCGTGTCGTTGCCCAGCATGATGGCCTCGTCCTCGCTGGCGAACCGCTCGACGGTCAGGATCGGCCCGAAGGTCTCCTCGGTGACGATGCGCATCGACCGGTCGCAGTGGTCGAAGATCGTGGGCAGATAGAAGTAGCCGTCGGCAAGGGCCGGATCGGACGGCCGTGCGCCGCCGCACACCAGCGTCGCGCCTTCGGAAATTCCTAGCGCCACATAGCTTTCGACCTTGGCGCGATGCTGTTCGGAGACCAGCGGCCCGGTTTCGCTGGCCGGGTCCATTCCGTTGCCGACGCGGATCGTCGCGGCGCGCTGGGCGAGCGCGGCGACGAAGTCGTCGGCGATGGACTCTTCGAGGATGACCCTGGTCCCCGCCGAGCACACCTGCCCGGAGTGCAGGAACACCCCGGTGAGGACGTGGTCGACGGCAGCATCCCAGTCACCGCTGTCGCGGACGTCGGCGAAGACGATGTGCGGGTTCTTGCCGCCGAGTTCGAGGGCCACCTTGGTGACGTGCGCGGCGGCGGTCGCGGCGATGGTGCGCCCGGTCGACAGGCCGCCGGTGAACGAGATGAAGTCGACGTCCGGGTTGTCGGTGAGCGCCGCGCCCAACGTTGCGCCGCTGCCCTGCAGCAGATTCACCACACCGGGTGGCACGCCCGCCTCGTCGAGCAAACGGACGAACGCAATGGTGGAGAGCGGGGTGACTTCACTGGGTTTGGCGACCATGGTGCACCCGGCCGCCAGGGCCGGGGCCATCTTCCACGACATCTGCAGCAGCGGATAGTTCCATGGCGCGATGAGCACGCACACGCCGATCGGCTCGGCCACCACGCGGCTGATCACCGTCGGATCGCCGACGTCGACGAGCGTGTCCGTCTCGACGCCGATCAGGCGGGCATAGTAGCGAAACACCGAGGTGACGTCGTCGATGTCGATACGACTCTCCGCCAACGTCTTTCCGGTGTCACGCGTCTCCAGGAGCGCGAGGTCTTCTTTGTCTCGCTGCAGCAACTCCGCGATGCGGTGCAGCAGCTCCGAGCGCTCGGACGCCGTGGTGGCGCGCCAGGCCCCGTCGTCGAACGTGGCGCGGGCGGCCGCGACCGCCGCGAGCGCGTCGTCAGGGGTGGCTTCGTCGACCACGGCCGCCACACTGCCATCGGCGGGGTTGACGATCTCGCGGGTGCCGCCGTCGGAAGCGTGCCGCCAGGTACCCCCGATACAGAGGTCAGGTTGACCGTCCATGCCCGCTGCGGCCTCCTCGCCTGGTGTCTCGACGTCGCCAGCGGGGACACTACCCAGTCAGGGCACCACGTGCGCGGAGAACGGGTAGGAGTTCAGCTTTCGGCGGTGTCGGCAGCCGGTGTGTCCGAGGCAGGCAGCAACGCCTCGAGCGCGGTGCCGGTGATGCGCCGGAACGCGCGCCGCGGCCGGTTGGCGTCGAGCACCGCGACCTCCAGGGTGCCTGGGCCCAACACGCGCGGCTCGCTGCCGTTTCCGCCCGCGCCGAGCGCGGTCACGGCGACAGACACCGCCTCGCCGAGACTCAGGTTCTCCGAATACGAGTCGGTCAGCGCCGTCGAGATCGGCTCGGTCGTCCCGCCCATCACCACGAAGTGCGGTTCGTCGGCGATCGACCCGTCGTAGGTGATCCGGTACAGCTCGGGCGGTTTGGTCTCGCCGTAGTGGGCCACCTCGGCCACGCACAGCTCCACCTCGTACGGCTTGGCCTGCTCGGTGAAGATGGTGCCGAGGGTCTGGGCGTACACGTTGGCCAGCTGGCGTCCCGTCACGTCACGGCGGGAGTACGCGTAGCCCTGCGTGTCGGCGAACCGGATCCCGCCGCTGCGCAGGTTGTTGAACTCGTTGAAGCGGCCGACGGCGGCGAAGCCGACGCGGTCGTAGAGCTCGCTCACCTTCTGCAGTGAGCGCGACGGGTTCTCGGCGACGAACAGCACGCCGTCGGCATAGGCCAGCGCGATGACACTCCGACCGCGGGCGATTCCCTTGCGAGCGAGCTCGGAACGCTCGCGCATCGCCTGCTCGGGCGAGATGAAATACGGGAAACTCACAGCTCGTCACCCCGGACAGGCTCAGCGTCGGGGCCGAAAGTGTCGGTCCGCGAACGGTTGTCGATGATCTCGCGGGCCAGCCCGGCGATCTGCTGCTCGGTCACCTCGACCGCGCCGTCGGCGGTGATGACGACGGCGGTCGGATAGATGCCGCGCACCAGATCCGGACCACCGGTGGCGGAATCGTCGTCGGCCGCGTCGTAGAGCGCCTCGATCGCGACCCGCAGCGCCGAATCGGCGTCACGTACCCGGGAGTAGAGCTTCTTCATCGACGACTTGGCGAAGATCGAACCCGAGCCGACGGACTGGTAGCCCTCTTCCTCGAGATTGTGGCCACCTGCCGCGTCGAACGACACGATGCGGCCCGCGGCGTCGGGATTCGGATCATCGAGGTCGTAACCGGCCAGCAGCGGCAGCGCGATGAAGCCCTGCAGCGCGGCCCCCAGGTTGCCCCGCACCATCGTGGCGAGACGGTTCACCTTGCCCGGGAAGGTCAGTGGGACACCCTCGAGTTTCTCGTAATGCTCGAGCTCGACGGCGTAGAGGCGGGCGAATTCGACCGCGATCGCCGCGGTACCGGCGATGCCGGTGACCGTGTAGTCGTCGGTGATGTACACCTTCTGCACGTCCCGGCTGGCGATCATGTTGCCCTGGGTCGCGCGCCGGTCTCCGGCCATCAGCACACCGCCGGGGAACTTCAGCGCGACGATCGTGGTGCCGTGCGGCACCGCGTCGGTCGGCAAGACGGTCGGCACTGCCGCCGGTACCTGAAGACCTGAGCCTCCGGCGCCCGGCAGCAGATGCGGAGCCTGATGACGCAGGAAGTCGGAGAACGACGACGGGTTCACGCCGCCATGCGACAGCCCTGCGGGTAGGGCGTCAAAGGCTCCCGGTACCGGGTTGGCAGAGGTCTGATCGCGATGCGGCCAGGTCACTGTCCACCCTTCTGCACGTACGCACGCACGAAGTCTTCTGCGTTCTCTTCCAGGACGTCGTCGATCTCGTCGAGCAGATCGTCGGTCTCCTCGGTCAGCTTCTCGCGGCGCTCTTGGCCGGCCGCCGTGCTGCCGGTGAGATCGTCGTCCTCGCCGCCTCCGCCGCCGCGCTTGGTCTGCTCCTGCGCCATCGCTGCCTCCTGCGTCTCTCACTCCGAGTGGTGACACCGCGATATGTCGAGATGTCCCAGCTCGCCGTTCCCCCACACTACCGGTCAGCCGTCCGATTGCCGGGGATAGCCCGATCAGGTCGTGAGTTGTTCGACCAGCTCGACCGCGCTGTCCACCGAGTCCAGCAGCGCACCGACATGGGATTTGCTACCCCGCAGCGGCTCGAGGGTGGGGATGCGCACCAGCGAGTCACCGCCGAGATCGAAGATCACCGAATCCCAGCTGGCGGCCGCGATGTCGGCACCGAAGCGGCGCAGGCATTCCCCGCGGAAGTACGCCCGGGTGTCGGTGGGCGGATTGTCCACGGCGTCGAGCACCTGTTGCTCGGTGACCAGCCGCTGCATCGAGCCGCGGGCCACCAGCCGGTTGTAGAGCCCTTTGTCCAGCCGCACATCGGAGTACTGCAGGTCCACCAGGTGCAGCCGCGGCGCGTTCCAGCTCAGGTTCTCCCGCTGGCGGAAACCCTCGAGCAGACGCAGCTTGGCCGGCCAGTCGAGCAGGTCGGCGCACTCCATCGGGTCCCGCTCGAGCAGATCCAGTACGTGCGCCCACGTCTCGAGGACGTGGTCGGCGCGCGGATCGGGATCCCGACTGTCCACGAGCTTGGCCACCCGGTCGAGGTAGATCCGCTGCAGCGCAAGGCCGGTCAGTTCACGCCCGTCGGCCAGCGCGACGGTGGCGCGAAGCGACGGATCGCGCGACACCACGTGCACCGCGTGCACGGGGCGAGCCAGCGCGAGGTCGGACAGCTCGAGGCCGAGTTGGGGCCCCTCCTCGATCAGGTCGAGGACGAGCGCGGTGGTGCCGACCTTCAGGTAGGTCGACGTCTCGGCCAGATTCGCGTCGCCGATGATGACGTGCAGCCGGCGGTACTTGTCGGCGTCGGCATGCGGTTCGTCGCGGGTGTTGATGATGCCGCGCTTGAGCGTCGTCTCCAGGCCGACCTCGACCTCGATGTAGTCCGATCGCTGCGACAGCTGGAAGCCCGGCTCGTCCCCCGACGGGCCGATCCCGACGCGGCCGCTACCGGTGAACACCTGCCGCGACACCAGGAACGGCGTCAGGCCGGCGATGACCGCCGAGAACGGCGTGTGGCGGCTCATCAGGTAGTTCTCGTGCGTGCCGTACGACGCGCCCTTGCCGTCGACGTTGTTCTTGTAGAGCTGCAGCTTGGCCGCGCCGGGCACGCTCGCCACGTGGCGGGCCGCGGCCTCCATGACCCGCTCACCTGCCTTGTCCCAGATGACCGCATCCATCGGGTCGGTGACTTCGGGCGCGGAGTACTCGGGGTGGGCGTGGTCGACGTAGAGGCGGGCCCCGTTGGTCAAGATCATGTTCGCGGCACCGACCTCGTCGGCGTCGACGATGGGTGGCGGCCCCGACGAGCGGCTCAGGTCGAAGCCCCGGGCATCCCGCAGCGGGGATTCGACCTCGTAGTCCCAGCGCGTGCGCTTGGCCCGTTGCAGACCGGCCGCCGCGGCGTAGGCCAGCACGGCCTGGGTGGACGTCAAGATCGGATTCGCGGTCGGATCGGACGGCGAGGAGATGCCGTACTCGACCTCCGTTCCGATGATCCGTTGCATGCCGTCCAGCGTAGAGGTGCGCCCAGAACGGCTCACAGCGCCCCGGTGCGGAATACCGTCGGTGAGCTGGGCGGCGTGGTGAGATGAGGGCGATCATGATCACCCGTTCCGGCGACTCCGACCTGCGCTCGGCTGCAGAACAGTGGTTCCTGCGCCGCGGTCTGCCCGCGGTGCTGCGGCCCGGCACGCTGGTGCGCGGGGTGTGGTCCCGGTCGGCGCCGGCGCTGGCCGCGTTCGCGGTGAGTATGGCGTTCTCGATCGTGATCGTCGCGGTGACGGGTAAGCACACGATCGACATCGACGGCACCCCGACCCGCACCGAGTGGTTCGTCCTCGTGATCGTGGTGCTGGTGGCGCCGGCGGCCGTCACGGTGGGCCGGGTGGTGTCGCGGATCGCGCATCGCCGGCGGCGGGAAGCGGTGTCGGCGGCCTCGGTGGCCGTGGCGGGCCTGGCCGCGGTGTTCGGCGGGCCGAGCGCGCGGATTCTCGTCGACGTCGTGGTCGAAGGCGCCGTGATCGTGGGGATCCTGCTGGCCACCGCGACGGGACTGGGGTCGGTGCTGGGTTGGGCTGCGAGCGTGACGCTGCGCAACCTCGCATCCGTGGGCAGCCTGCTGCTGCGGGCGCTGCCGGTGATGCTGTTGACCGTGCTCGTGTTCTTCAACGGCCCGGTGTGGACCATGGCGTCGACGATCAGCCGGGGCCGGTTGTGGCTCGGCATGCTGTTCCTGTTCGCCATCGCCGCGTCGTTCCTGGTGTCGAGCACGCTCGGCCTGGCGCGTCCCATCCTGACGCCGGAGGCAAAGCGGCCCGAGCATGCCCAGATGCTGGTCGGCACCCCGTTCGAGTCGATGCCGGACCGGCCCCGGCGGAAGCCGCTGTCGCGGCCAGAACGAACGAATGTCGTCGTCGTTCTCGCTCTCTCGCAAATCATCCAGGTGTTGACGGTGGCCGTGGTGACGGGTGGGCTGTTCGTCGTTCTCGGGCTGATCCTGATCAGCCCCGAGTTGCTCGCCGCGCTGACCCGCGGCAGCCGGGGTGACGGCGAGCTGCTCGGGATGACCCTGCCGATCCCCGACGCTCTGATCCAGCTCGCGATGTTCCTGACCGCGCTGACGTTCATGTACCTGGCGGCGCGGGCGGTCACCGACAAGGAGTACCGCCGCCAGTTCGTCGACCCGTCGCTCGAGGACCTGCTGCTCACCCTGGTGGCGCGCGACCGCTACCGCACCGCGACGGTGACCGCGACGACGGCGCAGGGCGAATCCCGGTGAGCGCACCGGCTGTCGACATGCGGCAGGTCCACGAATGGTTCCTGCACCGGGGGCTGCCCCTGGTGCTGACCCGGCGGGTACGGTCGCGGGCCCTGATGGCCCGAGCGGCGCCGGCGGTGGCGGGGGTCGGCGCGCTGACGGCGGCTGTCCTGCTGCTGGCCGAATGGACCGGAGGCGATCCGCAGGTGGTGGTTCTGCTGCGACTGGCCGGCATCACCGCCGTGCTGGCGGCGGCGCCGGTCGCCCTCGAGGTGCTGCATCGCAGATCCACCACCGCAGCGCGACTGGGTCGCCGGACCACGGCGCTGGCCGTGATGGGGATCTTCGTCCTGGTGATGCCGTTCGCGGTGTCCGGCCTCTCGGCTGCAGCACTCGCAGAGATGCCGGTGTTCCTGACGGTGACCGTAGTGACGATCTGGCTGACCTACATCGGCCTGGGCTCGATCGCGCTGTGGGCCTTTCGTTTCGCCTGGGAGCAGGTCGGCGCGCTCGGCACGCTGCTGAGTCGGGCGCTGCCGCTGCTGATGCTCACCGTGGTGGTGTACTTCACCGGCGAACTCTGGCAGCTGTCAGCCCGGGTGACCCGCGAAAGGCTCTGGCAGACAATAGGATTCCTGGCCGCGGTGGGGCTGGCCTTCATGGTGGCCACCATCCGCGACGAGGTCGGCGCGCTGCGGCAGGACAGGACCCGGCAGTCGGACCCCGGGGCACTGCTCGCCGAGACCCCTCTGGCGAGGCTCGCGCCCGGCACACCGACACCGCTCTCACGGCCCGAACGGGTCAACGTCGTCGCCGTCATGGTGGTCGCCCAGGCCATCCAGGTGGTGCTGTTCACCACCGGACTGTTCCTGTTCTTCATCGCCCTGGGCTTCGTCGCCGTGCCCCCGGACGTGCTCGTGCTGTGGTCGGGTGAACAGAGTTGCCCCGTCGGAGTGCCGCCCTGCGACGGCACATGGTTCGGCGTCCACGTGCCCGTACCGCAGACCGTCGTGCACATGTCGCTGTTCGTAGCCGTGCTCTCCGGTCTGTACTTCACCGTCAGCACCAGCGTCGACCCGCTCTACCGTGAGCGCTTCTTCGAACCATTGATCTCCGACGTCGCGGTCAGCCTGGCCGGCCGCGACACCTATCTGGCGATGCACCGAGAGGAGCCGATCCGATGAAGAACACCGGGCTGCGGGGTGGGCGCTACGGCGAGGTGCTGCTGGTCAGCGCCGGAGCGGACGGCCCCACGGCGACCGTCTACAACACCTACCCGCTCAACGACTGCCCGCCCGAGCTGTGGACCCGGCTCGACGCCCAGGCGCTGGCCACCGAGCACGGTGCGCTGGCGGCCCTGCTGAACGGTCCGCGCTACTGGCTGATGGACGCCATCGAGAAGGACATGGGCACCGAGCGCGAGATCGTCACCTTCGGCGGGCTGGACATGTACCGCCAGGCCACCGTCACGCTGTCGTCGATGAATCCGGCCCCGTACGTGCCCAACACGGTGGCGCGCAACGCGGTGTTCGTGTTCGACGCCGGCGCACCGGTGTTCGAACTCGTCGACGCCGACGGCAGGGCATGGGTGATGCAGACGTGGAGCCAGATCGTCGACCCTGAACTGAGTTACGACGACCTGCCGGGGCTCGCGGAGCGGCTGACGCTTCCGGACGGCTGGAGCTTCCGGACCCGCACGCTCGAGACCGACCTGCGCGTGGACACGAGCAGTCAGGCCGCCCAGGTGCTCCAGGACGGCCTGACCAACAGCTACTCGCTGGTGTCGAGTTAGAGGTACTGCCCGAGGTTGCTCTCGGTGTCGATCGCCCTGCTCGCGCTCGACGACTTTCCGGTGACCAGCGTGCGGATGTAGACGATCCGCTCGCCCTTCTTGCCCGAGATACGGGCCCAGTCATCGGGATTGGTGGTGTTGGGCAGGTCCTCGTTCTCGGCGAATTCGTCGACGATCGAGTCCAGCAGGTGCTGGATGCGCAGACCCGGCTGACCGGTTTCCAGCACGGACTTGATCGCGTTCTTCTTCGCCCGGTCGACGACGTTCTGGATCATCGCCCCGGAGTTGAAGTCCTTGAAGTACATGACTTCTTTGTCCCCGTTGGCGTAGGTCACCTCCAGGAAGCGGTTGTCGTCGATCTCGGCGTACATCCGCTCGACGACCTTCTCGATCATCGCCTTGATGGTCAGCCGGCGATCGCCGCTGAACTCCGAGAGATCGTCGGCATGGATCGGAAGATGCTCGGTGAGGTACTTGCTGAAGATGTCCTGCGCCGCCTCGGCATCCGGCCGCTCGATCTTGATCTTGACGTCCAGGCGGCCGGGCCGCAGGATCGCCGGGTCGATCATGTCCTCGCGGTTGGAGGCGCCGATCACGATGACGTTCTCCAGGCCTTCGACACCGTCGATCTCGCTGAGCAGCTGGGGCACCACCGTGGTCTCCACGTCGGAGCTCACGCCGGTCCCGCGGGTGCGGAAGATCGAGTCCATCTCGTCGAAGAACACGATCACCGGCGTGCCCTCGGACGCCTTCTCGCGGGCCCGCTGGAAGATCAGGCGGATGTGCCGCTCGGTTTCACCGACGAACTTGTTCAACAGCTCGGGGCCCTTGATGTTGAGGAAGTAGGACTTCGCCTCGCGAGAGTCCTCGCCGCGGAGCTCGGCCATCTTCTTGGCCAGCGAGTTGGCCACCGCCTTGGCGATCAGCGTCTTACCGCACCCGGGAGGCCCGTAGAGCAGCACACCCTTGGGCGGCCGCAGCGCGTACTCGCGGTACAGGTCCTTGTGCAGGAACGGCAGCTCGACAGCGTCGCGGATCTGCTCGATCTGGCGGGTCAGGCCACCGATGTCCAGGTAGCTGACATCGGGCACCTCCTCGAGGACAAGGTCCTCGACCTCGGCCTTGGGGATGCGCTCGAAGGCGTAGCCGGCCTTGGTGTCGACCAACAGCGAATCGCCGGGACGGAGCTTGCGCGGCTGATCGTCGCCGAGGCTCGGATCCTCGACCTCGGGCAGGTGCTCGGCCGCGACGAGCGGCTCGGCCAGCCACACGATGCGCTCCTCGTCGGCGTGGCCGACGACGAGGGCACGGTGGCCGTCGGACAGGATTTCACGCAGCGTGCTGATCTCTCCGACCGATTCGTAATGGCCGGCCTCGACAACGGTCAGTGCCTCGTTCAAGCGGACCGTCTGGCCCTTCTTGAGCACCTTGGTGTCGATGTTCGGTGAGCAGGTGAGGCGCATCTTGCGACCGGAGGTGAACACGTCGACGGTGTCGTCGTCCTGGACCCCCAGCAGGACGCCGTAGCCGCTGGGCGGCTGACCGAGCCGGTCGACCTCCTCACGCAGCGCCAGCAACTGTTGGCGAGCCTCTTTCAGCGTGTCCATCAGCTTGGCGTTGCGGGCCGCCAGCGAATCGATGCGCGCCTCCAGTTGGTGGACGTCGCGGGCGGCGCGCGCGCCGCTCTGCGGACCCACCGCACCGTCGAGTTGTTCGCGCAGGATGGCGGCTTCCCGACGGAGCTGCTCCAACTCGGCAGCGTCCTCGGCGGACAGCCTTCTTTCGGGGGATGTTCCGGAACGCTCGGACTCACTCATGCTGAGCTCCTTCCCCACACCTGCAGTTGGTGCGGTAACAACTTCAACGCTACCGGCGATTCAGCCATTGTGTGTGCTCTAGGAATTCGACACACCAGCAACACTGTTAGCCTCTGTACATCAGTTCGTCCGAACGGAAGGACCGTCGTGACCCTCAAATCCCTCTTTACCAGCGTGACCGCTGGGACCGCAGCAGCTGCCCTCGCGGGCGCCGCGGCCGTGGGTGTGACCTCGATTGCAGTGGGCGCCGGCGTGGCCGCCGCCGACCCGGTCGTGGTCAATGCGCCGCTGGCGCCGGCGCCCGAGCTCGCCGGTCCGCTGCAGCAGACCGTCAACGTCCTCGGTTCGGGTGGCTCGTTCTCCGGCAAGCAGGCGTACGTGCAGGACCTGGGCCGCATCGGTGGAATCGGCGTCTCCGCGAAATACAACAGCGCGGTGCAGAAGGGCTATCTGCCGCTGACCGCGACCGTCGCCGACGTCGATGTCAACGGCAATGTCGCGACGGCGAACGTCACCGCGACGCTGCCGACCGGCGAGAGCCGGACGATGCCGCTGAGCTTTGTGCAGGGCCCGAGCCCGACCGGCTGGCAGCTCTCGCAGTCCTCGCTGTTCACCCTCGCCGGAATGCTCGGCTGATCCCTCCAGATCAGCTCGAGCGTTGATCCTTACCGATCGATGACGCCGGTGCGTCACCCTCTTCACCGCGGCGCCGCCACGATTGTGGCGGCGTTCGCGTTGGGTGGGTGCGCGCCGGCACCGGCCCCTCCGGCCGCGACGACCATCGAGACGTCGCCCACTCCGTCGGTGGGCATCCCCGCGCCTGCGCCGCCCGCGCCGGGCGGTCCGCCGCTGCCCCAGCCCTCCGCGCTGACCGACGTTCTGTCTCGCCTCTCCGATCCTGCCGTCCCCGGGGATCAGAAGATCTCGCTGATCGAAAACGGCACCCCGAGCGAGGCTGCCGCCCTGGACCGCTTCGCCGCAGCGCTGCGCGACAACGGCGCACTGCCGTTGACGTTCGACGCGCGCGACCTGGGATGGACGCAGAACGGCGACGGCGATGTCGTCGCGACCGTGACGATCACGCTGGCGAACCCGCCGGGCTCCCAGTTCACCTATCCCATGCAGTTCGCGCCGGAGGCCGGCTCGTGGCAGCTGACGCGTCAGACCGCCGACCAGCTGCTGGCGCTGGACGCACCGCCGGCCGCACCAGCCGCGCCTCCCCCACCCCCGCCCGCTCCGCCACGCTGAGCATGTGGATCGGCTGGTTGGAGTTCGACCTCCTTCTCGGGGACGTGCATTCGCTCAAGGAGAAGCGCTCGGTGGTGCGGCCGCTGGTCGCCGAGTTGGCCCGTCGTTTCTCGGTGTCGGCCGCCGAGACCGGAGCCCAGGATCTGTACCGGCGGGCCGGCGTCGGGATCGCCGTCGTATCCGGTGACCGCGCCCACGTGGTGTCGGTTCTCGACGCGGCGGAACGTCTGGTCGCGGCGCGTCCGGAGATGGAGTTGCTCGCGGTCCGGCGGGACCTGCGCCGCAGCGACGACGACTGAACGTCAGACGGTCGGGCGCTTCTTACGCAGCGGGATCGGCGCGATCGCGCCGGGTGCGAGTTTGCGCGCACTGATCAGGAACGCGGTGTGGCCGCGCATCGTGTGCTCGGGCCGCACCGCGAGACCCACGACATGCCACCCGCGCTGCATGCTCTCCCAGGCGCGCGGTTCGGTCCAGCACTGCTGCTCGCGCAGCGCCTCGACCGTCTTGGACAGCTGCGTGACGGTGGCGACGTAGATCATCAGCACACCGCCCGCGACGAGCACCTCGGCGACGCGGCCGAGCACCTCCCACGGCGCGAGCATGTCCAGCACCACCCGGTCCACCTCCGGCCCGGCGTAGTCGACCAGATCCGCGGTGACGAGCTCCCAATTGTCCGGCGCAGCACCGAAGAACGTGGTCACGTTGCGCAGCGCGTGCTCGGCGTGGTCCTCGCGCACCTCGTAGGAGGTGACGCGGCCCTCGGGGCCGACGGCACGCAACAGCGAACACGTCAGCGCACCCGATCCGGCGCCCGCCTCGAGCACGCGTGCGCCGGGGAAGATGTCGCCCTCGTGCACGATCTGCGCGGCATCCTTCGGATAGACCACCTGCGCTCCGCGCGGCATCGACATCACGTAGTCGACGAGCAGCGGCCGCAACACCAGGAACTGGTCGCCGTTGGTGGACTTGATCACGCTGCCCTCGGGCTGTCCGATCACCTGATCGAGCGAGATGATGCCGCGGTGGGTGTGGAACTCGCCGCCCGGCTTGAGCACCATCGTGTAGCGCCTGCCCTTGGCGTCGGTGAGCTGCACGCGGTCACCCACGTCGAACGGACCGGTCCGCTTCTGTCCAGGCACAGCTGATCAGCCTGCCAGCACCGGCGGCGCCGGCTACGGCCGGGTTGCCCCGATCTGTCGGCGGCCGGTTCTAGGGTGGGCACCGTGGACGGGCAGCCTGAGCGGGAGATACGCCGGCCGGCGCTGTCCCCGTCGCGGGCCAGCGATTTCAAGCAGTGCCCGCTGCTGTACCGGTTCCGTGCGATCGACCGTCTGCCCGAGCCGTCGTCGACCGCACAGGTGCGTGGGTCCCTGGTACATGCCGCGCTGGAGCAGCTGTACCTGCTGCCTGCCGCCGAGCGGGTCCCGGAGACGGCGCTCGCACTGGCGTCCCCGGCATGGGAGCGCGTGCTCGCCGACAAGCCGGCGCTGGCCGACGACATCGATCCCGAGATGCGGTCCGTTCTGCTCGAGGAGGCCAGGACGCTGCTGGCGGGCTACTACCGGCTCGAGGACCCGACCCGGTTCGATCCGCAGGCATGTGAACAGCGCGTCGAGGTGGAGCTGGCCGACGGGACGCTGCTGCGCGGCTTCATCGATCGCATCGACGTCGCGCCCACCGGGGAGATGCGCGTCGTCGACTACAAGACCGGCAAGGCGCCGCCGGCGGCTCGCGCGCTGGCCGAGTTCAAGGCGATGTTCCAGATGAAGTTCTATGCGGTGGCGCTGCTGCGGTCCCGCGGGGTACAGCCGACGCGGCTGCGGTTGATCTATCTGGCCGACGGCCAGCTGCTCGACTACAGCCCCGATCTCGACGAATTGCTGCGGTTCGAGAAGACGCTGATGGCCATCTGGACGGCGATCCAATCTGCCGGCGTCACAGGCGATTTCCGGCCGAATCCGTCGCGGCTGTGCAACTGGTGCGCCTACCAGTCGTTCTGCCCGGCGTTCGGCGGCACCCCGCCGCCGTATCCCGGTTGGCCGCAGGTCCCGGCCGACGCTCCCGATGACGGCGATCCCGATGCGGTGCTGCGCGCCCCCGGAGCCGCAGCGTGATCGACTGCCTCTTCCGGTCCCGGGGCGTCGACGGTGGGTTCGACGTGTTCGAGTCCACCGACGGCACCCGCAGCAACTGGGGCCCGCAGATCCAGCACGGCTCGCCACCGCTGGCGCTGCTCACCAGAGCAATCGAGCGCTTGGCCGAGGACACCGGGATGCGGGTCGGACGCCTGAGCTTGGACATCCTCGGCGCGATCCCGGTGGCGACGGTGAAGGTGCGAGCGTGGGTCGATCGCCCGGGCGCCCGCATCGCGTTGCTGGTCGCCGAGATGGTGGTCGACCGCCCCGACGGCAGCTCCCGGACCGTCGCGCGATTGACCGCCTGGCTGCTCGCGACGAGTGAGACAGCGGACGCCGCGCAGGACCGCCACCCACCGATGCTCGAGGGCGAGACGGCGGGCGCGACCCACGCGTGGGAGGGCGCCACCGGCTATCTGGAGACAGTCGAGTGGCGCCGGCAACGGACCTCGCCTGACGCGGCCTTCGAAGCGTGGCTGACTCCGCTTGTGCCGCTGGTGGATTCGGAGCCGACCACGGCGCTGCAACGGCTCGCGATGGTGGTGGACTGCGCCAATGGCACCGGCGCGGTCCTCGACCCCGCGCAGTTCGTGTTCATGAACACCGACACCGTCGTGCACCTGCATCGACTTCCTGTCGGACAGGATTTCGGCCTGCGCGCGCGGGCCTCGATCGGCCGCGACGGCATCGGGGTCACCACCGCCGAGATCTTCGATCGCAGCGGGTTCATCGGTACGTCGGCGCAGACGCTTCTCGTGCAGCGACAATCCTGACGCCACCCGGGAATAACAGTGATCTGCGGCACTGTTGGGGCTGACCATGAAGGCTTTCTCGGACGAAGAGCGGCAGAAGTTCCTCACCGATCTGCACGTCGGCGTGCTGTCGGTGGCCACCTCGGATGGTCGGCCGCCGGCCAGCGTCCCGATCTGGTACGACTACGTCGACGGACTCATCCGCATCAACACGGGATCATCGTCACGTAAGGCGCGGCTGATCCGCGAGGCCGGCGCGCTCAGCCTGGTGGTGCAGCGCGAGGAGCCGCCGTACCAGTACGTCACCGTCGAGGGCAGCGTGGTCGACACCCTCGACCCGGCGCCGCGGGACATCGCGGAGACCATCGCGATCCGCTACCTCGGCGACGAGGGCGGGCGCGCGTTCGTGGCAGCCATGGAGGACAGCCACAGCGTGATCTTCCTCGTGCGGCCCGACCGCTGGATCACCGCGGACTTCTCCGACGAGCTGTAGGCAGACCGTTCAGGCGGAGGTGGCGAGCGCCCTGGCGTCCTCGTCGGCGAAGGTGTCCTCGAGCTGCAGCGGTGAGTAGTCGACGTCGATCTCACCCAGCGGACGGCCGCGTGCGCTGCTGATCGTGCCGAACCGGCGCATCCCCTTGTCGGCGGCGTAGGCCTGGAACTCGTCCTTCTCCAAGCCGAAGGGGATCTCGTCGTAGAGGTCATACGCGTCGTCGGTGTTCTTCAGTGCCAAGGGAATGAGCTCGTTCATCCGGCTCTCGAACACCGCCCAGTTGCTGTCGTCGGCCGCGACGTGGCGCCGGCAGGTGAACGTGCCCCAGGCCATGTGCCGCCGCTCGTCGTCGCCGATCCTGCGCACCAGCTCCTGCATGCCCGGCAAAATGTTGTTGTCGACGCAAATACGGTGCCACGCATAGTATCCGGTCAGCGCCATCATGCCCTCGATGACGTGGTTGTACGTCACCGACGCACGTACCTGTGCGGCCGGCGACGGGTCGCTGACCAACGCGTCGAGCGAGGCGGGCAGCTCCTCGTAGAAGATCGTGCGGTAGGTCGGCAGATCGTCGAGGAAGACCTGCATGTCGTCGGTGACCCCGACGGCGTCGAGCCAGAGCCGGAACACCTGCGTGTGCTTGGCCTCTTCGAACGCGAACTGGGTCAGATACATCTCGTCGCCGAGGCGGCCCTCGGCGCGCATCGCGGCCATGAACGGCTGGATGTCCTGGGTGACCGCCTCCTCGCCGGCGATGAACTGGGCGCACAGCCGCGTGGCCCATTCGCGCTCCAGGTCGGTCAGCGCCTCCCAGTCGGCGCGGTCGCGGGAGAAGTCGATGTCGGCGGGGTTCCAGAATTTCGCGTTGCCCCCGGCAAACAGCTTGAGCGGCAAGCTGTCCCAGTTGAGGCCGCCGGCGGCCAGCGAATCCGATCGTGTCCTATTCATGTGCAGTCACTCCTTCGTGCGTTGCGATGGGCGGGGGCTGATGTGTGGGGGATCCACAAGCGGTGCGGGTGACACCAAAAGCGGAGCCGAGCACCGCGACGTAGCGGCGGACGACCAGCGCCGGCTGGTCCGGCGAGAGTTCGTCGAGGCCGAGCAGCGGGTCCATGCCGCGCACATAGGGCGCGAGCGCGAGGTGCGGTAGCAGCATGAGCAGCAGCGACAGCAGCGCATCGATGTCGGCGTCGGGACGCAGGTCGCCGCGCTCGCGAGCGTTGTGCACGAGCGGCCGCAGTACCTCCAGGTAATGCCGATGCACGACCGCGCGGATACTGACCCGCGCATCGGTGTCGACCTCGAAGCTGGCCGCGGCGTGCAGCGCCCGCTCGCGGGGATGTTCGGCGAAGTAGGCCACCCACACGTCGAGCAGATCGGTGAGGAAGGTGAAGAACGGCCGCGCCGGATCCAGTTCGCGGATCTGGTCTTCCATGTACGTCCGCACGCGTTGGCTGCCGACGTCGGTGATGTGGGCGTACAGGTCGCGCTTGTCGGCGAAGTACTGGAAGAGGCTGCCTTTGGCCACGCCCGCACGGCGTGCGATGACGTTGAGGCTGCCGCCGGAGAAGCCGTGCGCGGCGAACTCGGCCTCCGCGGCGGCCACCACCGCGGCCCGGCGTTCACCGCCGAGACGGGACCAGGTGACCGTGGGCATCGCGCCTCCCAGGCTTGATATGACCACTGGTCATATTACTGTGACTCAAGCCACAGTCAAGGGGGCTCTCACTCCAGCGGGGTCAGCTCCTGCAGCAACGTCGGCAGCAGTTCGCTGACCGTCGGGTGGATGTGCATGGTGCGCGAGATCGCGGTGTAGGGCAGCTTGGCGGTCATCACGTCGAGGATGTCGTGGATCACCTCGTCGCCGCCGACGCCGAGGATCGCCGCGCCGAGGATGTGTTCGGTCTCGGCGTCGACGACCACCGTCATGAAGCCCTGCGTCTCCCCCTTTTCCACCGCGCGCCCGACCCGCGTCATCGGTCGCTTGCCGACCAGGGCCTTGCGTCCCGAACGACGCACCTCGTCGACGGTCATGCCGGCGCGACCCAGCGGCGGATCGATGTAGAGCGCGTAGGTGGGCACCCGGTCGCTGACCCGGCGCGGGTCGTCGTCGAGGAGGTTGGCGGCGACGATCTCGAAATCGTTGTACGACGTGTGGGTGAACGCACCGCGGCCGTTGCAGTCCCCCATCGCCCAGATGTGGGCGACGTTGGTGCGCAACTGGTCGTCGACGGTGATGTAGCCGCGTTTGTCGGTCTCCACGCCGGCGGCGTCGAGTCCGAGATCGTCGGTGTTGGGTCGGCGCCCGACGGCGACCAGCAGGTGTGACCCTGCGATCGGATCGGCGTCGGCGCCAGGCGTGACCGTGAAACCGTTGTCCTTGGCGAATGAGATGCCATCGGCTCCGGTGACGACCTGGATGCCCTCGCCTTCGAGGATCTCCCGGATGGCTGCGGAGACGTCCTCGTCCTCCCGGGAGGTCAGCCGTGGACCCTTCTCGATGACGGTCACCTCGGCGCCGAAACGCCGGTACATCTGGGCGAATTCGAGTGCGATGTAGCTGCCGCCGATGATCACCAGATGCTCGGGCACCACGTCGAGTTCGAGGATGCCGACGTTGGTCAGGTAGTCGACGTCGGCCAGCCCGGGCATGTCCGGGGCGACCGCGCGGCCGCCGACGTTGAGGAAGATGCGGTCGGCTTCGAGCACCTGGTCGCCGACGCGCAGGGTGTGCGGATCCTCGAAACGGGCGTGACCGCGGATCAGCGTGGCACCGTCCATGCCGTCCAGCCAGGATTCGACGCCCTCCCGATCGCCGAGGCTGATCCGATCCTTGCGAGCCTTGACCGCGGCCATGTCGACGGTGACGTCCCCGGTGCCGATGCCGAAGTCGGCGCTGCGTCGGGCGATGTGGGCGGCATGCGCGCTGGCGACGAGCGTTTTGGTCGGAATGCACCCGGTGTTCACGCAGGTTCCGCCGACGTGTTTGCGCTCGATGACGGCGACCTTCTGGCCCGCGGCGGTGAGCCGGCCGGCCAACGGCGGACCAGCCTGTCCGGCGCCGACGATGATCGCGTCGAACTTCTGCGTCATGCCGCGACCAGGCTCACGAGGAAGGCGACCACGACACCGCCGACGACAGCGAGAGCGTCCTCACCGAATGCGCCGGGACGGTCATTGCCGCCGCGGGCCGCGGCGACCCGGCTGCGGAGCTCGGCGCCGGCGAGGGTGCCGAGCACGGCGCCGATCATGCCGGCCCCGGTCCCGATGAAGGTGTGGAACGAGGCGCTACCGATGACCGCGCCGGCGAAGCCGCCGGTGAGGATGCGAGCGATGAACTGCGGCGGCACTTTTCGGCTCGGCGTCTTCGGGAGCTGATCGGTGATCAGTTCGACCACCAGCAGGACCGTCAACAGCGTGACCGTGATCGGGCGGGCCATCCAGTCCGACCATTTGCCGTCGATGTCGATCCAGCCGAGCATCGCCCCCCAGGCGACGACGGCGGGGGCGGTCATGGCGCGCAACCCCGCGACCACCCCGATCAACAGTGCGAGCACGAGCACAACGACCTGCGTCATCGGAGACCTCCGTGGTTGGACACCGCGACGCTAACACGCTAGAAGCGACAGAACCGGATGTCCGATGCCAGGATCGCCTTGGCGCCGATGGCGGCGAGCTCGTCCATGATCGCGTTGACGTCGCGGCGCGGCACCAGCGCCCGGACCGCGACCCAGGCGGGATCGGCCAGCGGTGCGATGGTCGGCGATTCGAGGCCGGGGGTGACTTCGGTGGCGCGTTCGAGAACCGTACGGGGGCAGTCGTAGTCGAGCATCAGGTACTGCTGGCCGAACACCACACCCTGCACCCGCGCGGCCAACTGATCGCGCGCCGGGTTCGGGGCCGAATCGGCACGCTCGATCAGGATCGCCTCGGAATCGCAGAGCGATTCGCCGAAGGCCACCAGGTTGTGCAGCCCGAGGGTCCGGCCCGATCCGACGATGTCGGCGATGACATCGGCCACCCCGAGCTGGATGGAGATCTCCACGGCACCGTCGAGCCGGATGACGGTCGCTTCGATCCCCTTGTCGGCCAGATCTTTTCGGACCAGATTCGGATAGGCGGTCGCGATGCGCTTACCCGCCAGGTCGGACACCTGCCAGTCACGGCCGGCGGGCGCGGCGTAGCGGAAGGTGGACGCGCCGAAGCCGAGCGCGAGGCGCTCCTGCACCGGGGCGTCCGCATCGGCGGCCAGATCACGTCCGGTGATACCGAGGTCGAGCTGCCCCGAACCCACGTAGATCGCGATGTCCTTGGGCCGCAGGAAGAAGAACTCGACGTTGTTGGCCGGGTCGACGACGGTGAGGTCTTTGGGATCGGTGCGGCGGCGATAGCCGGCCTCGGACAGGATCTCCGAGGCTGATTCGCTCAGCGCACCCTTGTTGGGGACGGCGACGCGCAGCATGTCACAGCTTCCCGTACACGTCGGCGAGGGTGAGACCGCGCGAGAGCATCAGCACCTGCGTCCAGTAGAGGAGCTGGCTGATCTCCTCGGCCAGCGACTCGTCGCTCTCGTGTTCGGCGGCCAGCCACACCTCGCCGGCTTCCTCGAGGATCTTCTTGCCGATACCGTGCACCCCGCCGTCCAGCGCGGCGACGGTGCCGCTGCCTGTGGGCCGCGTAAGGGCCCGCTCGCTGAGCTCGGCGAACAGGGCGTCGAAGGTCTTCACGTTGGCCGATTCTGTCATGTCGCGCGGGAAAAGCCGCGATCGGCCGGTCCCGAGCAGTGCCAAGCCCCTACCCGGCGGCGGTCTTGTCCTGCTGCAGGATCTCGCCGTGCATGTCCTCCAGCGACACGCCCTTGGTCTCCATCACCCAGCGCCAGACGAACAGACCCGACAGCACCGCGCACAGGCCGTAGAAGCCGTAGGCCAGGCCGAGGTGCTCCCGCAGGCCGGGGAAGGTGACGGTGATCAGCCAGTTGGCCGCCCACTGACCGGCAGCGGCCAGACCCAGCGCGGCGGCGCGGATGCGGTTGGGGAACATCTCGCCGAGCAGCACCCACACCACCGGGCCCCAGGACATGCCGAACGCGACGACGAACAGGTTGGCCGCGATCAGTGCGATCGTCCCGGATGCGCCGGGCAGGCTGGGAGTGCCGTCGGCGTTGAGCGTCGCCTGACCGAAGATCACAGCCATCGTGACCAGCGTGACCGCCATGCCCGTCGACCCGATCAGCAGCAGCGGCTTGCGGCCGATCTTGTCGATCAGCGCGATCGCGATCAGCGTGGTCAGCACGTTGATCACCGACGTGATCACGGTGAAGATCGCGGAGTCGTCGGCGCTGAACCCGACGGCCTGCCACAGCACGTTGCTGTAGTAGAAGATCACGTTGATGCCGACGAACTGCTGGAAGATCGACAGCCCCAGGCCCACCCAGACGATGCCGTAGATCCCGCCGGTCGGCTTCTTCATGTCCCGCCACGACGGCTTGTCCTCGCGTTCCAGCGTCTCCTGGATCCGGCTGATGGTGATCTCGAGGTTCTTCTGGCCCAGCAGCCGGGTCAGCACCCGGCGTGCCTCCGGGATTTTGTGCGTGGCAACGAGATAGCGCGGTGATTCGGGAATGGTGAACGCAAGCGCGCCGTAGAGCACCGCGGGCACCGCCATCGCCAGGAACATCCACCGCCACGCATCCAGGCCCAGCCAGAGCGGCTCGTTGGGTCCGCCGGCCAGCCACTGCAGCAGGTAGTTGATCGCGAACGAGGCGAAGATGCCCGACACGATGGCCAGCTGCTGCAGCGAGCCGAGCCGGCCGCGGATGCCGGGCGGTGACGTCTCGGCGATGTAGGCCGGCGCGATCACCGAGGCGACTCCGACGCCGATGCCGCCGACGATCCGGAACAGCACCACCGTCCACACCTCGTGCGCGAAGCCGGTACCGAAGGCGCTGATCAGGAACAGCACCGCGGCGATCTTCATCACCGCGATGCGGCCGATCTTGTCGGCGATCCGGCCGGCTGTCATGGCTCCCGCGGCCGCACCGAGCAGCGCCGAGGCCACCGCGAAGCCCAGCTCGGCGTTACCGATGCCGAAGTCTTCCTGAATGGAGTCGACCGCCCCGTTGATGACCGCACTGTCGTAGCCGAACAGCAATCCGCCCAGCGCAGCGACCGACGCGATGCGGATCGCGGTCTTGCCCGAGGAGAAGTCCTCACCCTCGGCGAAAATCTCGGGGCCTTCCCCGACTGGACCACCTTGACCGGCCATCAGACACCCTTCCGCACCCTCGCGTGATACCCGTCACATTCAATCACTCGTGACCGACGGTCGGGGGCATTCCCACAAGTGCGGGGGTTTATGCGCTGTGCAGCTCGCGATCGATCTCGGAGTGGATGCGGCGCAGATCCACCGCGCCGAGCCCCGCCAGCGAATCGGCATGGCGGCGCCGGATCCCGCCGGGGACGGGGACGTCGTTGGGTACCACCAACACTGCGCAGCCGGCCTTCTCCGCGGCTGCCGCACCGGTCACCGAATCTTCTACAGCGAGGCATGTGGCGGGGTGCAGGCCGAGCAACTCGGCCGCGCGCAGATACGGATCGGGCTCGGGCTTGCCACTGGCGACCTCGTCAGCGCACACGGTCACCGAAAAATAGTCCCGCCCAATGCTGTTGAGCGCCCGTTCGGTCAGTGCACGTTGCGTGTTGGTCACCAGAGCCATCGGAACATCGGCGGCGGCAAGTGAATCGAGCATCTCGCGGGCACCGTCGCACCACGGCAGACCGCGATCGAACAGCTCACCGGTGTAGGTGTGCAGCCAGCGAATCGAATCCGCCATCGCGTCCGGATCGGGGTCGAGACCGAGCTCGGCATACACCGTGACCATCGTCTCCTGCGCCGAGGCACCGACGAGCGCGGTCCGGGTCTCGCGACTCATCTCGCCGCCGAACGATTCGTAGAGCGCAGACAGCGAGACGTCCCAGAGCTTTTCGGAGTCGACGAGCGTGCCATCCATGTCCCACAGCACCGCTTGCACCCGGCAATTGTGTCACGCGAGCGGGGCCACGAGCCAATCTGCGAACCCCACCGAGGCGACGATCACATCGCAGCACCAGCACTGCGCGAGGACTACGGGTTTTCCAGGGTCCCGCCCGATGGCGACGGTGCCAGAGTCAGGGATGCCCCACCACCCGAGGAGACAGAATGACCGCGACCCGCATCGTCGTGATCGGCGGCGGTTACGCCGGCGTGCTTGCCGCCAACCGCCTCAGCCAGCGCGGCGATGTCGACATCACGCTGGTCAATCCGCGGCCGATGTTCGTCGAGCGCATTCGGCTGCATCAGCTCATCGTCGGAAACCACTCTGCCACCGATGAATTCGCCTCGGTGCTCGCCGAGACAGTCCGGCTGGTCGTCGACACCGCCGAACGGATCGACGCCGACGCGCATCAGGTGCACCTGCGTTCGGGCGAGCCCCTGACTTACGACTACCTCGTCTACTCCGTCGGCAGCACCGCACCGGTTCCGGCGACAGTGCCCGGCGCCGATCGGTTCGCCTATCCCCTCGGCGAATGGGAGACGGCCCGGCACCTCACCGCGCGGCTGGCCGAGACGCCGACGGACGCGCCGATCGTCGTCGTCGGCGGTGGCCTCACCGGCATCGAAGCGGCCGGCGAACTCGCCGAGACCGGCCGGCACGTCACCCTCGTCACCGACGTCGTCGGCCCGTCGCTGGCAAGGGGCGGACGCCGATCGGTCACCAAGCGCCTGACCCGGCTCGGCGTGACCGTCGTCGACGGCGCCGCGGTTGCGGCGGTGGCGGCCGATCATGTCGTCCTGAGCGACGGCCGTCGCCTTCCGAGTGCCGCGACGGTGTGGACAGCGGGTTTCGGGGTGCCGGGGCTGGCCGCCGCGAGCGGGCTGCGTACCGACCGGCTCGGCCGGTTGCTGACCGACGAAACGCTCACCTGCATGGACGATCCGTCGATCGTCGCCGCCGGCGATGCGGCCAGCCCCTCGGGGGTGCCGCTGCGGATGAGCTGCCAGCTGGCCATGCCGCTGGCGGCCTGTGCCGCGGACACGGTGCTGGCCCGTCTCGACGGGGCCACGCCACGCGCCATCAACCCGGCTTCCGTCGGACAGTGCATCAGCGTGGGCCGTCGCGCCGGCACGATCCAGCTGTCTCGCTTCGACGACATCGCCGTGCCCGCGCATCTCGGTGGCCGCGCTGCCGCCGCGATCAAGGAGGCGGTGTGCGCGGGCACCGTCACGTTCCTGCGCAAGGAGGCACGCAGCCCGGGCAGTTACTTCTGGCCCCGAGGCGGCGGTCGGCGCCGCAGGATCGCCCGCGCGGCGCACGAGGCGCAGGCCGCGAGATGACAGGCGGTGCAATCGTCCTCGACGAAGTGCGAGACCTGTTCCTGTTCGAGCACCTGTCGGACGATCAGCTGCAGATGCTCTGCCGCGGTGGACGTGTCACCACACTGCCCGCAGGCCCCGTGTGCGTCGAGGGGGCGCCCGCCTCCTGCCTCTACGTCCTGCTCGACGGCGAGGTCGTCCTGTCCCGGCAGTCCGCAGGCGTCGACGTCGAGACACACCGCACGACCCAGCGCGGCGCATTCTTCGGAGCATGGTCGGCGCACATCCCCGACGTCGACCAGTCCTATGAGGTTTCGGCGCGGCTGACGCGCCCGTCGCGTCTGCTGGTGCTCAGCGCCGAAGTGTTCGCGCACTTCATCACCACCCAGTTCCCCATGGCCATCCATCTCGTCGCGGGCCAGCGGGTCCGCCGTGACCGGGAGGAGCGACTCCTCGCGCATCGCGAGCGGTTGCTGGCCTTGCGCACCCTGACCGCGGGGCTGACCCACCAGCTCAACAATCCGGCCGCCGCGGTGCTGCGCGCCGCGGCGAATCTGCACGACGACGTGGCCGCGATGCGGCGCGGACTGGCCCACCTGGTGCAGACCGGGCCGGCCGCCGACACACTGCAGTCACTGACGGTGCTGCAGGACGAAGTGGTCGAGCACGCGAACAGACCGGACCGGCCGGCCGCCACGGCGCTGAGCGTCGCGGACACCGAAGACGCCGTGGGCGCGTGGCTCGACGATCACGACATCGACGACAGCTGGGATCGCGCCGCCACCTTCGTCGAGGCCGGGTTCGACGTCGACTGGTTGTCGGAGCTCGCGCGGCGACTCGCCGGAGATCACGATGCCCTGCGCCACGCCGTGCCCTGGTTGCAGTCCGTCGCCGCGGTGGAGCTGCGGATCCGGGAGATCACCGAGGCCGGCCGACGCATCGCCGCGCTCGTCGACGGCGCGAAAACCTACTCCCAGCTCGATCGCGGTCCGTACCAGTGCATCGACGTGCACGAGATGCTGCGCAACACGATGGTGATGTTCGGCGACCGGATTGCGATGGCGGGCAAGGGGGCATCGATCACCCTGGTGAAGGACCTCGACTTCAGCCTGCCCGAGATCTGTTGCTATCCCGCTGATCTCAATCAGGTGTGGACCACGATCATCGACAACGCCATCGATGCGATGGGCGGCGAGGGCACGCTGACGGTGCGGACGCGCGCGGACAGTGAGGACAGGCTCCGGGTGGAGATCTGCGACGACGGCCCGGGCATCCCCGCCGAGATCATCGGGCGGGTGTTCGACCCGTTCTTCACCACCAAGCCGGTCGGCTCCGGTTCCGGACTGGGACTGGACCTGGCCTGGGACATCGTCGTCAACCAGCACCGCGGCCACATCGAGGTGCAGTCGGCACCGGGAGACACCCGCGTCACCGTCTGCCTTCCGCGGCACGCCCCTGCCCCCTGACACCCGCCACCGCGGATTCGAATCAGAGACCGACGACAGCGAAAGAGGCCAGCATGTCCGACCAGAAATCCGACCAGATACAGAGACTCATGACCGCGATGACGGTCGTGCAGTCGGTCACGCCGCCACAGATCCCACACGGCGCGGAGGCGATGACCGCCGTCATCGAATGGGGACCCGGCGACACGGGCGCACCGCCGCACCGCCACCCCGGCGGCCCGTGCTTCGGGTACGTCCTCGAGGGTGAGATGTGGTTCGAACTCGAAGGCGAGGCACCGCGCGTCATCACCGCCGGCGAGGCATTCTGGGAACCCGGCGGTGACGTCATCCACTATTCCGACGGCAACCATCGCGACGACACGCCGCTACGGTTCCTGGTCACCATGCTGTGCCGCACCGGGGTCGAGATGTTCGTGCTGGTCGATGACGCCGAACTCGAGGCACGCAAGGACCGCCGCGTGCCCGCGATCTCCTAGTAGGCACCGTGTCCCCCTTCGATTCTCCACTCGACCAGATCATCCGGCGCCGACACTCGACCCGAATGTTCCTGCCCGACAAACCTGTTCCGCGCGAGCTGCTCGACGAGGCGCTCACCCTCGCGATGCGGGCGCCGTCGAACTCGAATGTGCAGCCGTGGCGGCTGTTCCTGGCCACCGGCGACCGGCGCGACCGCCTCGCCGCGGCACTCGCCGCCGCGGTGCGGCAGAGCCGTCCGCCCACGATGGGCATCCCCGAGTCGCACAGCCACCTGCGCCGCCAACTCGGTGCACTGGTTTACGGCGCGATGGGGGTCGCACGGGACGACGCCGAGGGCCGCTGGAACGCGCAGCTGCGCAACTGGGACTTCTTTCGTGCCCCCGTCGCCGGAATCGTCTGCATGCACCGCGATCTCGGGCTGCCCGACGCGCTCGGCGTCGGGATGTTCCTGCAGACCCTGCTGCTGGCCCTCACCGACCGCGGCATCGACTCGTGCGTGCAGGTCTCCACCGCGCTGTACCCGGATGTCACACGTGAGGTCCTCGACATCCCCGATGATCTGGACCTGTTGTGCGGCATCTGCATCGGTTACGCCGACCCGACGTTTGCGGCCAACTTCCTCGACATCCCCCGCAACGCCGTCACCGACAACGTCACCAGCTACGACGACTGACGCGGCAGCGGATGATCGGGCTCCAGCGCCGGGAGGCCGTCGATGCTGCGGCCGTTGTCCCCGGCGATGCGCCGCGCGAATTTCTCCTCGGTCACCGTCGCGTGGTAGTCGTCGAGGACCGGCCGCTCGCCGACGAGTTCGTAGTAGGGCACCGCGAATCCGCACGCGTCGGCGATGCGTTCGACGTCGATGACGACGGCGGATCGCACCCCTGGATGCTCCCCGTCGAAACACGAAGCGACGCGCCCGAACTCGGCATCGTCCGGACGCACCACCCGCCCGGTGCCGTACAGCCGCAGGATGCGTGACTGCCGGGTGAACGAGCAGAACATCACGGTGATGCGCCCGTTGTCCCGCAGATGGGCGATCGTCTCGGCACCGCTGCCGAACAGGTCGAGGTACGCCACGGTCCGGTCGTCGAGGATCGCGAACGTGTCACGATATCCCTTGGGCGACAGATTGATCCGACCTTCCGCCGACGGCGCGGTCGCCACGAAGAACATCGCCTGGGCGGCGATGAACTCGCGCAGCGACTCGTCGAGCCCGGCGAACACCTTCGCCACCTGATCAGTCCTCCGGGTTGTAGCCCAGATTCGGGGCCAGCCAGCGTTCGGCCTCGGCCAGCGTCCAGCCCTTGCGCCGGGCGTAGTCCGCGACCTGATCCTGGGCCAGCCGACCGATCACGAAGTACTGCGACTGCGGATGCGAGAAGTACCAGCCGCTGACCGCGGCGCCGGGCCACATCGCCATCGACTCGGTCAGCTCGATACCGGTGCGCGCGGTGACGTCGAGCAGATCGAACAGCGTCACCTTCTCGGTGTGCTCCGGGCAGGCGGGATAGCCTGGCGCGGGACGGATTCCGACGTATTTCTCGCCGATCAGATCGGCGTTGTCGAGCTGTTCGTCGGGCTGGTAGCCCCAGAACTCCTGGCGCACCCGCTGATGCATCCGCTCGGCGAACGCCTCGGCGAGCCGGTCGGCCAGCGACTCCAGCAGGATCGCGCTGTAGTCGTCGTTGGCCTTCTTGAACTCGGCGATCTTGTCCCCGCTGCCCAGCCCGGCGGTGACGGCGAACGCACCGACGTGGTCGGCCAACCCGGTGTCTTTCGGCGCGATGAAGTCGCCGAGGCTGCGGTTCGGGATCCCGTCGCGGTGCTCACCCTGCTGACGCAGGTTACGCAGCGTGGTCAGCACCTCGGTGCGGGTGTCGTCGGTGTAGACCTCGACGTCGTCACCGACGGCGTTCGCGGGGAAGAAGCCGATGACCCCGCTGGCGGTCAGCCACTTCTCCTTGATCGCGGTGTCGAGCATCTCCTGGGCGTCCTCGTACAGCTTGCGGGCCGCCTCACCTGACGCCGGGTTGTTCAGGATGTCGGGGAACCGGCCCTTCATCTCCCAGGCGTTGAAGAACGGCTGCCAGTCGATGTACTCGCGCAGCTCGGCCAGGTCGTAGTCCAGGAACTCCCGCACCCCGAGGCCCTGCGCCGGGACCGGTGGCGTGTACCCGTCCCAGTCGATCGGCGTCCGGTTGGCACGCGCCTTCTCCAGGGTCAGCATCGGCCGCTCGTTCTTCTGGGCGTGCCGCTCACGCAGTGAGGCGTAGTCCTTGGCGGTGGCCTCGAGCAGGGCCGGCCGCTGCTTGTCGTCGAGCAGCGCGGCCGCCACCGGCACCGACCGCGACGCGTCCTTCACCCACACCACCGGACCGCTGCGCCGCGGCGCGACCTTGACGGCCGTGTGCGCCCGCGACGTGGTGGCCCCGCCGATCAGCAGCGGGATCTCCAGGCCTTCACGCTCCATCTCGACGGCGAAGTTGACCATCTCGTCCAGCGACGGCGTGATCAGTCCCGACAGCCCGATGATGTCCGCGTCGTGTTCCTTCGCGGCCTCCAGGATCTTGGCCGCGGGCACCATCACGCCGAGGTCGATCACCTCGTAGTTGTTGCACTGCAGCACCACCCCGACGATGTTCTTGCCGATGTCGTGGACGTCGCCCTTGACGGTCGCCATGATGATCGTGCCGTTGGTGTCCTTCGCGGCCGCGGCACCGTTGGCTTCCTTCTCCGCCTCGATGAACGGAAGCAGGTAGGCGACAGCCTTTTTCATCACGCGGGCCGACTTCACCACCTGGGGCAGGAACATCTTGCCGGAGCCGAAGAGGTCTCCGACGACGTTCATGCCGTCCATCAGCGGGCCCTCGATGACCTCGATCGGCCGTCCGCCGGCCGCGTCGATCTCGGCGCGCAGCTCCTCGGTGTCATCGTCGACGTGGGCGTCGATGCCCTTGACCAGAGCGTGGGTGATGCGCTCGCGCACCGGCAACGAGCGCCACTCCGCCGCTGCCGGGTCCTCACCCTTCTCCGTTTTGTTGAACCGCTCGGCGATCTCCAGCAGCCGCTCCGCAGCGTCCTCGCGCCGGTTCAGCACGACGTCTTCGATCCGGTCCCGCAGCTCGGGGTCGATCGAGTCGTACGGCACCAGCGCACCGGCGTTGACGATGCCCATGTCCAGACCGGCCTTGATGGCGTGGAACAGGAACACTGCGTGGATCGCCTCGCGCACCGGGTTGTTGCCTCGGAACGAGAACGAGACGTTCGAGATGCCGCCGGAGATGTGCACGCCCGGCAGGTTCTCCTTGATCCAGGCGCACGCCTCGATGAAGTCGATGCCGTAGGTCGCGTGCTCCTCGATGCCGGTGGCCAGCGCGAAGCAGTTCGGGTCGAAGATGATGTCCTCGGCCGGGAAGCCGACCTCCTCGGTCAGGATGCGGTAGGCGCGCCCGCAGATCTCCTTGCGGCGCTCCAGGTTGTCGGCCTGGCCCTGCTCGTCGAAGGCCATCACGACCACGGCCGCGCCGTACTTGCGGCACAGCTGCGCCTCGCGGACGAACTTCTCCTCGCCCTCTTTCAGCGAGATCGAGTTCACGATCGGCTTGCCCTGCACGTTCTTCAGGCCCGCCTCGATGACCTCCCACTTCGAGGAGTCGATCATCACCGGCACCCGGCTGATGTCGGGTTCGGCCGCGATCAGCTTGGTGAAGCGATCCATCGCGGCGACGCCGTCGATCATGCCTTCGTCCATGTTGATGTCGATGACCTGCGCACCGACCTCGACCTGCTGCAGCGCCACCGACAGCGCGCTGTCGTAGTCCTCGGCCTTGATCAGGTTGCGGAACCGGGCCGAGCCGGTGATGTTCGTGCGCTCACCGATGTTGACGAACAACGAGTCTTCGCTGATGTTGAGCGGCTCGAGGCCCGACAGCCGGGTCGCGACGGGGATCTCGGGCAGCTGACGAGGCGCCTTGCCGTCGACGACCTTCGCGATCTCGGCGATGTGCGGCGGCGCGGTGCCACAGCAGCCGCCGACGAGGTTGACCAGGCCCGCCTCGGCGAACTCGGCGATGTAGGAGGCCTGTCGCTCGGGCGATTCGTCGTACTCACCGAACGCGTTGGGCAGACCGGCGTTCGGGTAGCAGGACACGAACGTGTCGGCGATGCGGGCCACCTCGGCAATGTAGGGCCGCATCTCGGGGGCACCCAGCGCGCAGTTCAACCCCACCGCGAGCGGCCGGGCATGCCGGATCGCGTTCCAGAAGGCCTCGGTGACCTGACCGGACAGCGTCCGGCCGGACGCATCGGTGATGGTGCCCGAGATGATCAGCGGCCAGCGGCGACCGCGCTGCTCGAACAGCGTCTCCACGGCGAACACCGCGGCCTTGGCGTTCAGCGAGTCGAAGATCGTCTCGATGATCAGCAGATCAGAACCGCCGTCGACCAGGCCGTTGGCCGCCTCGAGGTACGCGGCGACCAGCTGGTCGTAGGAGACGTTGCGTGCGCCGGGGTCGTTGACGTCGGGCGAGATCGACGCGGTCCGCGTCGTCGGCCCGATCGCGCCGGCCACGTAACGGGGCCGCTCCGGGGTGCTGAACTCGTCGGCGGCCGCCCGCGCCAGAGCGGCGCCCGCATAGTTCAGCTCGTAGCTGAAGTCCGACATGTCGTAGTCGGCGAGCGATACCGCGTTCGCGTTGAACGTGTTGGTCTCGAGGATGTCGGCGCCCGCTTCCAGGTACTCGCGGTGGATGCCCTCGATGATCTGCGGCTGCGTCAGGGTCAGCAGATCGTTGTTGCCCTGCAGCGCGGTCGGCCACTCGGTGAACCGGTCACCGCGGTATCCCGCCTCGTCGGGCCGGTCGCGCTGGATCGCGGTACCCATCGCACCGTCGATCACCAGGATGCGTTCGCGCAGCGCAGCCTGCAGTTCTTCGGTGCAGTCCGGACGGATGTTCGGCGTGAACTCGGATGCTGCAGTGCTCGTCGTCTCTGATGTCACAGCGGTCACGTGCACTCCTTCCATGACGGAAGGCGTCCTTGACTCTGCCGAGCGTGGCGGATACCGGCGCAGGAGACCGGACCCGTTGCAACGCCTCTCGACCTGGATGAGTCTACGTCGTCGTTCAACCGACTTCTGGACGCCTGTGGGCGGTGGCCTGCAGGGGATCAACCCGTGTGCCGACGAGCCTATTTCCTCATCGGCCCACAGGCAGGCGCCGGGGGCGGGTCGATGCCCGTCATCTGGCCCCCGGAGGGCTTAGGCTGGATTGGTGACCCACCCGGATTTCGGCGGTCCCAAGCGACCTGACCTGCCCGACCTGCGCGACACGATCGTCGTCGCTGCCTTCGAGGGCTGGAACGACGCGGGTGACGCGGCCAGCGATGCTGTCGAACACCTCGACGCGATCTGGGAAGCGGACACGATCGTCGAGATCGACGACGAGTCCTATTACGACTATCAGGTCAACCGGCCGGTGATCCGCCAGGTCAACGGCGTGACCCGCGAGCTGGTGTGGCCGTCGATGCGGATCTCGCACTGCCGGCCGCCGGGCGCGGATCGCGACATCGTGCTGATGCACGGTGTGGAACCGAACATGCGGTGGCGCACCTTCTGCGCGGAACTGCTGGCGATCGCCGACAAGCTCAACGTGCAGACCGTGGTGATCCTGGGCGCGCTGCTCGCCGACACCCCGCACACCCGCCCGGTCCCGGTGTCCGGTGCGGCCTACTCCTCCGATTCGGCGAAGACGTTCGGCCTCGAGGAGACCCGCTACGAGGGGCCGACCGGGATCGCCGGCGTGTTCCAGGACGCCTGTGTGCAGGCCGGAATCCCGGCGGTGACGTTCTGGGCCGCAGTGCCGCACTACGTGTCGCAGCCACCCAATCCGAAAGCGACCGTGGCATTGCTGCGCCGCGTTGAGGACGTCCTCGACATCGAGGTCCCGTTGGCCGACCTGCCCGCGCAGGCCGAGGAATGGGAGCAGGCGGTCAGTGAGATGACCGCCGAGGACGACGAGATCGCCGAGTACGTGCAGTCCCTCGAAGAGCGCGGCGACGCCGAGGTCGACATGAACGAGGCGCTGGGCAAGATCGACGGTGACGCGCTGGCCGCTGAGTTCGAGCGCTATCTACGCAGACGAGGGCGGTAGCACTCAGCGGAAGCGCGCCAGGTACTCCGACCAGTTCCATCTGGTCAGGAAGGCGCGGCCGGCCCGTGCACCGTCGTCGTAGAGTGCCGACTTCTGCTGGGTCGACAGCCCGAAATCCAGCACACCGATGTCGGCCGTGTCGATGCGGATCGTGCGGGCGCTGACCCACGGCTGATCCAGATAAGCCTGGTCGCGACCGACCAGGGTCGTGGTGATCACCTGTTCGAGCAGGGTCGGCCCGCCGAACAGGTGCACCGGCCGCAGCGCCGGGATGACCTGCTCGTTGTCCGCGGGCAGCGTGGGTAGCAGCGTCACCCCGAACGTCGGCCATCGCGGCGGCGCGCCGTCGGTGCGGTCGAGCGAGTCGATCGGGAAGTTCGACAGCAGCCCGCCGTCGACGAGCGTCGACTCACGCCCGTCGGCTGCGGTCACGGTCGCGGGCCGGAAGAAGAAGGGGATGGCCGTCGAGGCACGTACCGCATCGGCGACCGACTGTCGGTCCGGGTCGAGGCCGTAGACGCGCCGGTAGTCCCAGGGCAGGCGCACGAGCAGGCCCCGCGTGACATCGGCGACGGTGACCACCAGTCGATAGCGCCGTTCGGGTGGCAGCTCGGGATCGTCGATCGCGAGATCGGCGAACGTCTCGACGCCGTAGCGGGCCAGCTGCTCACCGATCCAGCGGTGCAGGGCGTCGCCACGATAGATTCCGTCGCCGCTGAGCACGCCGGCCACCGGACCCAGCACCGGGATGCGTTCGATCGGGCCGGGGTCCAGAAACCGCCGGTAGTCGATGCTGACGGCGAGGTCGGCCAGCAGGGCCGAGGACAGGTCGCCGCGCTGGGCGGCCGCGGCCACCAGGGAGCCGACCAGCGCGCCGGCCGACGTGCCCGACACTCGCTGCGGGGTGTAATCCGCCTCGACCAGTGCCGCCACCGCGCCGGCGAGCGCGATGCCCTTGACTCCGCCACCGGAGAGGACCAGATCGGCCTGTTTCACCGCCGCCAGGTTAGACCTTCACCGGCTGAGGCGGCTTCCACGTGCCGTTCAGGGCGTCGGGCTTGGGCCAGTACAGCCGCAGCACCAGCGAGAACGGTCCCTTCGGCGCGGGCAGCCAGTTCGACTCGCGATCCAGTCCGGGGGAACCGTTCTGCACGTAGAACGTGTAGCCGCCGTCGGCGTCGGGCACCAGCGACGGCAGCATCGGCGAGTTGATCAGATAGCGGTTGATCGGGTTGGCCACGAGCAGACTCTGCGGCAGCTCGTACATCGTGAGCGACCAGAACGCATTGACCGGCGGGAGCTGGCCTTTCGGGATGCGGAACGTGTAATTGTTGGCTCCGGTCAGCGGGGCGCCGGTCGAGTCGTTGGTGAAGCTCGGATACAGCGCCTCGGCGGCGGTGTTGCCGTAGATGCCGAACACCGCGCCCGCCATTCGGTACAGGTAATTGCCGTTGAGGTCCTGACGGCTGCCGAAGAACTGCGCAGAGCCGACCTTGCCGGTGTCGACGTCGTTCTTCTTCAACGCGTCGAGCTGCGTCCAGGCGTCGGCCATGCCTGCCTCGATCGCGCTGCGCATCTGGGGATTCAGCTTCTCCGCGTCGAAGTCGCCGGCGGGTCCGATCCCGATGCGGGCGAAGCGTTCCCGCACCTCTTTCTCCTCGGGCAGCGTCGGCGCGAAGCGCATCGCGAAGTTCAGGATCTCGAAGAACTGCGGCGAGGTGCGCTGCTGATCGGGGGTGAGCGGCGGCACGAAGTCGATCGCCGGCGCCGGTGCGGGAGAGGGTTGGTTGAGGAACACCGACAGCGGCGCCACCTGGTAGCCGGCCTGGATCTTCTTGACCTCGTCGATGTCGGACGGTCCGAACAGCTGCGTGCGGTAGAGCACCATGGCGAGCTCGGTGTCCGAGCGGATCACCTCGTCGATCCCGGCGGGCTTCTCGCCCTTCCAGTTCGGGCCGGCGAGCAGGTACTTGCCCCCGCCGTTGCCGGTGGTGCGGCTGCCGACATAGGCGAAGTTGTAGGTGTAGCCGTCGACGAACTGCAGCGAGTAGTAGCGATCCTGCTGGATCGGCGGAACGGTCAGCACGAGCGGCTCGGTGCGCAGATCGGCCCCGACGGCCGAGTAGGGGGTGTCGGAGTTGGGTGTCTGGATCGTGGTGTCGGCCGGTGTGAACACCTGGGCGGTGTTGTGGATCTCGTTCCAGCCGCCCTTGTACTGCGGGTTCTGCTTGTCGACGAAGTAGGTGTACTGCACCCGGTAGTTGTCGACCATCGGGAAGCCGTAGATGTAGGCCTCCTTGGCGATCGCGCGGGCTTCCTCGGGGGTCACCGGTGCCGGGGTCGACGCGGCCGAGGACGACGACGACTGCGGCTGGTCGCTCGCGGTTCCGCTGCACCCGGCGACCAGAATCATCGCGACCATCGTGAGCAGGGCTCTGATCTTCATCTCGGGGTCTCCAGTTCTTCGGTGCGGGCGCTCATCGACCGGCCGAGCGCCGCGACCTGGGCATCCATCCGCGGCAGCAGGCCGGGGACGAACCTGCGGACGGGCTGCTCACCGAGCGGAGTCGACAGCAGCGGTTTGAGCAGTCGGATCGCCCCGACCCAGCCGGGACAGTTCACCTGGCGTCTGCGTCCCTCGATACCGGCGACGAACGCCTTTCCGCACGCTTCGACCGACGTCGTCGTGCTGAGCGGATACGGCAGCTTGCTCAGCATCTCCCCGAAGGTCGAGAGGTCCTTCTTGGCGTCCTGCACCAGCGGGGTGTCGATCCACGACATGTGCGCAGACCCGACATCGACGCCGCGGTGGGCCACCTCGAGGCGCAGCGCATTGGCGAAGTGCTCGACGGCGGCCTTCGACGCGTTGTACGGCGCCAGCCCGGGCGCGGCCGCATAGGCGGCGAGCGACGACACGATCAGCACGTAGCCGCGCCGTTCCAACACCGCGGGCAGCGTCGCGCGCACCGTGTAGAAGACGCCGGTCACGTTGACATCCATCAACGTGCGGAACGCCTCGGGATCGACCTGCAACACCGACCCGTAGGCGGAGATGCCCGCGTTGGCCACCGCGATGTCGATGCCGCCGAACGTCTCGATCGCCGCGGCGGCGGCGGCCTCCATCGCGGGCAGGCTGCGGACATCGGCGATCTCGGTGTGCACGCGCGCGCCGCCCAGCTCTGCGGCCAGCGCGGTCAGCGGACCTTCGTCGAGATCGGTGAGAACCACGTTCGCACCCCTGGCATGCAGCCGGCGCGCCACTTCCGCGCCGATGCCCCGTGCTCCGCCCGTGATGAACGCCGTCTTACCCGCCACCGATCCCATGGCGGCAACCTACTCCACGGGCGTCAGAGAACAGCGGATGTCACAGGGAGATGCCCAGCAGGGCGTCGACCGCCGTCGCGACCGTGCCGCCCGCCGCGGCGTCGTGGCCACCGTAGGACAGCGCATCGGTTGCCCAACCATCAAGAGCCGCAAGGGCTTTGGGGGTGTCCAGATCATCGGCGAGGTATTGCCGGACACGAGCGACGACATCGGCGGCGTCCGGCGCGCCGGCGAGCGCGGTCGCGCTGCGCCACCGGTGCAGGCGCTGCTGCGCCTCCTCCAGGACCGCGGGACTCCAGTACCGGTCTTCGCGGTAGTGGCCCGCGAACAGGCCGAGCCGGATGGCAGCAGGGTCGATCCCGTCGCGGCGCAGCTGGGACACCAGCACCAGGTTGCCGCGGCTCTTGCTCATCTTGTGACCGTCCCAGCCGATCATCCCGGCGTGCACGTAGTGGCGGGCGAATCGTCGCTCCCCCGTGACACATTCGGCGTGGGCGGCGGAGAACTCGTGGTGCGGGAAGATCAGATCGCTCCCCCCGCCCTGGATGTCCAGCCCGGTGCCGATGCGGCTCAGCGCGATCGCGGCACACTCGACGTGCCAGCCCGGCCGGCCCGGCCCGAACGGCGCCGGCCAGCTGGGCTCCCCGGGCCGCTGCGCCCGCCAGAGCAGAGCGTCGAGCGGATCGGCCTTACCGTGCCGGTCGGGATCGCCGCCGCGCTCGGCGAACAGCGTCAGCATGGTGTCGCGGTCGTATCCCGACTCGTAGCCGAACTGCACCGTGGCGTCGGCCCGGAAGTAGACGTCGGGGTACTGCGCATCGTCGACCACGTAGGCCGCACCCGAGGCCAGCAGCTTCTCGGTGACCTCGACCACCTCGTCGACGGCTTCGGTGGCGGCCACGTACTCGCGGGGCGGCACCACGCGCAGCGCGGCCATGTCCTCACGGAACAGGTCGATTTCGCGGTCGGCGAGCTCACGCCAGCCGATGCCGTCCCGCTCCGCGCGTTCGAACAGCGGATCGTCCACGTCGGTGATGTTCTGCACGTAGTGCACGTCGTGGCCGGCATCGAGCCAGACGCGGTACACCAGGTCGAACGTCAGATACGTGGCCGCATGGCCCAGGTGCGTGGCGTCGTACGGGGTGATCCCGCACACGTACATCGTCGCGGTGTCACCGGCGCTGACCGGCCGCACCTGACGGTCGGCGCTGTCGTAGAGCCGCAGCTGCGGACCCCGACCTGCGAGCACCGGAACACTCGGCGCCGACCACGATTGCATGGCATCGACTCTAGACATCAGGGTGTGCGACAACGCCGCCGGCTGTTTCATTCCCCGGTTCGTCACCGGTTCAGAGCCGGCGCGCCGACTGGATGACCCCGAGCAGCGGCCCGGCCACTTCGGGTCGGCACATCAGAAGGTCGGGCAGATACGGGTCACGGCGGTTGTAGATCAGCGGCGAGCCGTCGATACGGGTGGCGTGCAGCCCGGCGGCCCACAGCACGCCGGCAGGCGCGGCCGAGTCCCACTCCCACTGCCCACCGGCGTGGATGTAGGCGTCGACGTCGCCGCGAACCACGGCCATCGCCTTGGCGCCCGCGGAGCCGATCCGGACCAGCTGGATGTCGAGCTCGTCGCGCATGCGCCACAGCACCGCCGGCGGCCGGCTGGCGCTGGCGGTGATCCGGATCGGTCCGTCGGCGCGGGGCGGCGGCGCGGTGACGGTGTCCGTGCGGTACACCTCGCCACGCGCGGGGAGGGCGACCGCGGCATCGGTGATCGCCCCCTCTCCATCGGACGTGCGCTGCCACAGCGCGATGTGGACGGCCCAGTCCGCCCGGCCCGGCATCGAGTACTCGTGCGTGCCGTCCACGGGGTCGACGATCCACACCCGGTCGGCGTGGACGCGGGAGACGTCGTCGGCGGCCTCTTCGGAGAGCACCGCATCGCCGGGGCGGGCGCGGCGCAATCGATCCAGGATCAGCGTGTTGGCCCGCCTGTCACCGGCGTCGCCGAGTTCATAGGGGTCGTAGAACCCGTACTGCGTGCGCATCGACAGCAGCAGCTCACCGGCTTCGGCGGCCACGGTCGCGGCCAGTGCTGCGTCGGTCGGTTCCACCGGATCAGTGGACCGCATCAGAACGCCGGCCACGGGATCGGGCGGCGCCGGTCCGGTGTCGGCATCACCGGATTACGGAGCAGCGCAACCACTCTGGCGCGCAGCGCGGCAACCTCCCGCGGGGTGACGTGGCAGCACAGCTCGGCACCCAGATCGCCGCGCAGGGCCTCGCCGAGCGCCTCGATGTCGGCCAGCGCCTCATCGTCGACCGGCTTGCCCGCCCATCCCCACAGCACGGTGCGCAGCTTGTCCTCGGTGTGCAGCGTGACACCGTGGTCGACGCCGTACACGCGGCCGTCTGTACCGCTCAGCACGTGCCCGCCCTTGCGGTCGGCATTGTTGATCAGCACGTCGAACACCGCGAGGCGGCGCAGCCGGTCGTCGTCGGCGTGCACCAGGGTGACCTCGTCGCCGGCGTAATCGTAGGCCTGCAGGATGGGCAGGAACCCCGGCGGCACCTTGCCTGCGGGGACGAGGTCGATGAGGTCGGGACCGCTGCGCTCCGCGGCCTCGGCGTCCCCGTCACCGTCCTCTGGCTGATCCACCCACCGCTGCACCATGCCGGGGCCCGCGGGACCGTCGCGAACGATGGTGTGCGGCACCAGGTTCCAGCCCAACGCTTCGGAGATCAGATACGACGACGCCTCGCGGCCGGCCAGGGTTCCGTCGGGGAAGTCCCAGAGCGGAGCCTCACCGCGCACCGGCTTGTAGACACAGTGCACCACGTCTTCGGCCAGCGTCGCCTCGCACAGGAACGTCGCGTTACTCGCGGAGCGGATGCGGCCGAGGACACTCAGTTCACCACGCTCGAGGACCTCAGAGGTCGTCGTCATCGTCGGACCCGGCCAGCGCGCCGCGCCGGTAGCCGTTGGTGCGGACGCAGATGTGGCCTTCGGGGTCCAGTGGTTCGTCACACAGCGGGCACGGGGGCCTGCCCGCCGAGATGACGCGATTCGACCGGGCCGCGAATTGGCGGGCCGATTCGGGGGTCAGGAAGACCCGCACCGCGTCGGGTCCGTCCTCCGCGTCGTCGAGGACCACCGACGCGTCGAACTCCGTGTCGGAGACCGCGAGCAACTCCACGACGACCGTCTGGGCCTCCGAATCCCAGCCCAACCCCATCGTGCCGACCCGGAACTCGGCATCCACCGGCGTCACGAGCGGGCTCAGGTCGTCGACCTCACCGGTCTCCGGCGGGATCGGCGTGCCGAAGCGGCGGTTGATCTCCAGCAGCAGTGCCGCGATCCGTTCGGCCAGCACAGCCACCTGCTGCTTTTCCAGCATCACCGAGACCACACGGGTGTCGTGCACCGCCTGCAGGTAGAACGTCCGGTTTCCGGGTTCGCCGACGGTCCCGGCCACGAAGCGGTCGGGGGTGCGGAAGACGTGGATTTCACGGGACATGTCTCTGCCCAAAATACCCTGCGCGGGTCATCCCGCTGAACCGCCGACCACGGCGTCACCACTGGGGACGTCGGGCTTCTCCCCGTCGGTTTTGTCCGACGCCGGCGGCGCCGTCAGCGTCGAGTTCAACGCCGGGCCCGTGTGGTTGACGTGGATCACGAACGGCCGGATCGTCGTGTACCGCACGACGCTGACCGACGCGGGGTCGGCGTTGATGCGCTGAAAGCTGTCCAGGTGCGTGCCGAGCGCATCGGCCAACACCGACTTGATGACGTCACCGTGCGTGCAGGCCACCCACAGGACGTCGGCGCCGTGCTCGGTGGCCAGCCGGCGATCGTGGTCCCGGATCGCGGCCACCGAGCGCGCCTGCACCGACGCCAGACCCTCCCCGTCGGGGAAGACCGCCGCACTGGGCTGCTGCTGCACGACCGCCCACAACGGCTCCTTGACCAGTTCGCCGATCGTGCGCCCCGTCCAGGAGCCGTAATCGACCTCGACGATCCGCTCGTCGACGACCGGCTCGAGGCCCAACGCGGCCGCCAGCGGCTCGACGGTGCGCTCGCACCTCAGCAGCGGCGAGCGCACGATCGCGCGGATGGGCAGCTCACCGAGCCGCTCGACCAGCGCCTGCGCCTGCTCCCGGCCACGATCGTCGAGATCCACGCCCTCGGACCGGCCGGCCAGCGTGTGCGCGGTGTTCGACGTCGATCGCCCGTGCCGCAGCAGCAGAACCGTCATGTCGCTGCCACCACCCCGGTACCGAGCAGGATCAGCACCACCGTGCCCAGCACCACGCGGTAGCCCACGAACCAGTACATGCTGTGGCGGACCAGGAACCGCAGGAACCAGGCCACCGCGGCGAACCCGACCACGAACGCGATCAGGACGGAGACCAGCAGCTGCGGGCCGGTGGCGCTCATCCCCTCGCTCACCGGCTCGAACGCGTCGGGCAGCGAGAACAGCCCGGAGGCGAACACCGCGGGGATGGCGAGCAGGAAGCCGAAGCGCGCGGCCAGTTCGCGGTCCATCCCGAGGAACAGGCCGGCGCTGATGGTCGCACCGGAGCGCGAGACACCCGGCACCAACGCGAGGCACTGGGCCAGACCGACGATCACGCTGTCGCGCCAGGTGAGCTGTTCCACCCGCCGGGTCTGCCTGCCGTAGTACTCCGCCGCGGCGATCACGACGGAGAAGACGATCAGCGCGGTGGCGACCAGCCAGAGGTTGCGCGCCCCGGTGCGGATCTGGTCCTTGAACAGCAGGCCGATGATGCCGATCGGCAGCGTGCCGATGATCACCCACCAGCCGAGCCAGTAGTCAGCGCTGCGATGCGCGGCGACGAAGAGGCCGTTGAACCAGGCCTTCAGGATGCGCCCGATGTCCTTGGCGAAGTACAGCAGCACCGCCGCCTCGGTCCCGAGCTGGCTCACCGCGGTGAACGAGGCGCCGGCGTCGTCGTCGAAGAAGACCCGGGACGCAATGGCCAGATGCCCCGACGAGGAGACCGGCAGGAACTCCGTCAGGCCCTGCAGGACCGAGAGGACAACGACCTGAAGCCACGACATGGCGGGGACGTCAGTCACGTCGAAGACCGTACCGTGGAGCGGGCTCAGCGTCCGTTCCGCGCCACCGGGCGCGCTCCGGCTACGGCGTCGCGCACCGCCGCGGTCATGCTCCGCTCATCCGTCAGATCGATGTCGGTGAGCTTGCGGGTGGCCATCGCGACGATGTCGTCGTTCGACGGGACCAGACCGCGCAACCGCGGCCGGTACACCTCGACGACCAGCCACAGGCGCTCGAGGTGGAACGAGAAGGTGCGCCCGTCGCCCACCTGGCCGTAGCCACTGGCGTGCACCCCGGTGATGATGTCCTCGAGCACGAAGCCGTCAAGGCTCGCATCGCGATCCATGGCCAGCGTCATGGTCTGTACCATACGCTCGCCGAGCCGTTCGCACCGTGCGGATAGGGCCGAAAGTCCTTTTCGGGCCCGAATTTCTCGGCGCCTACACTGGCTGTTCGATCAAGATCTGAACGCACCACGGAGAGCTACCCCTTGCAGCGCCGTTCAAACCGTCTTTCTCAGCCGTTTCGTCACGCAGTGGTGACGCTGGCAATCCTGCTGGTCACCGCATGTTCGTCCGACAAGTCGGAGGCGCCCCCGCCGACCATCGCACCGGCCGCCGCCGCCGACTCGCCCACCGTGACCGCAGCCCCCGCGGGCACCGTGCGGCCGTCCCCTGTCGGCGCATTTGCCGCCGTCGTCGACCCGGCCACTCGGGCGCTGGTCGTGCTGAGCGCCGACCGTCCGGACCACGCGACGGTGACGATCATCGACCCGAACGGCGCGCAGGCCCCGGTTCCGCTCCCCGGTGGGGCCACCGCGATGACCGCCGACGGACCCGGGCGGGTGGCGGTGGCAGTGCGCGGGGGTTACGCCGTACTGGACGTGGCGGCGCGTGCGCTGTCCCGCGTCGCGGTCAGCGGCCGCGAGGACGCGGAGTTCACCGCGATCGCTCGGCGCGGCGACGGCCGGATGGTGCTCGGCGATGCCGGCGGGACGGTGTACACGCTGGCCGCCGACAACACGGTCGCCGCGTCGCTGAAGATCTTCGCCCGGGTGGACGGCATCGTCACCCAGGGTGACACCGCGGTGGTGCTCGACCGCGGGCAGACCTCGGTGACCAGTCTCAACGCCGAGGGAACCAGCGCAGACCTGGCCCTGCGGGCCGGCGACGGCGCCACCACGATGGTCGCCGACCCCAACGGTCGGGTCCTGGTCGCCGACACCCGGGGCGGCGAGCTGCTCGTCTACGGGGTCGACCCGCTGATGTTGCGGCAGCGCTATCCGGTGCCGGACTCGCCCTACGGTCTGACCGCGTCGGGCGGGAAGAAAGTGGGACTCGCGTGGGTTGCCCAGACGGCGACCAACACGGTCGTTGGATACGATCTGGCGACTGGGATTCCCGTCGAGAAGGTGCGATATCGAACCGTGCAGCAACCGAACACGCTGGCTTTCGACGATGCGTCGGACACCCTCTACGTGGTGTCCGGCACGGGTGGCGGTGTCCAGGTGATCCCGGGGGCGGCGCGATGAGCGCTTGCGCGAAGAGCAGAGGGCAGCGATGAGCACCGGTTCACGCGGCAGGATGCCGGCGACGTGGCGTCAAGCCGTCGCGGAGGATTCCGGTGAATACGAATGGATTCCGTTGCGACTGCCACCCGATGTGACCAGGGTGAGCGCGTCGGTGCGGCTGTCGATCGAGGCGGAGTACCGCGGGTGGGAGCTGACCCGGGTGCGGCTCTACACCGACGGCAGCAGACGAGTGCTGCTGCGCCGAAAGAAGCGTGGCGACGCCACGCAGAATCCCGATCAGCCGGCCCTGTGATGTACGCAGCGCTGCGGCGCGCGATGTTCCTGGTTCCGCCCGAGCGGATCCACCACGTCGTCTTCGCCGCACTCCGAGCCGCCACCACCCCTCGCGCCACTCGACACATGGTGGCGCGCAAGTACTCCGACTATGATCCCGCACTCGCGAGCACGGTGTTCGGGGTGCGCTTCCCCGCGCCGCTCGGGCTGGCCGCCGGATTCGACAAGGACGGGCTGGGCGCGAACACGTGGGGCGCGCTGGGGTTCGGCCACGCCGAGCTCGGTACCGTGACGCCGCGACCGCAGCCGGGCAACCCGGCGCCGCGACTGTTCCGGCTGCCCGAGGATCGGGCGTTGCTCAACCGCATGGGCTTCAACAACCAGGGGGCCTCGGCACTGGTGCGCACCCTGGCGCGGGCCACCCCGCAGGTGCCCATCGGGATCAACATCGGCAAGAACAAGACGACGCCGCCGGAGAAGGCGGTCGACGACTACGCGGACTGCGCGCGGCTGCTCGGGCCGCTGGGCAGCTACCTCGTGGTCAACGTCAGCTCACCGAACACACCCGGGCTGCGGGACCTGCAGTCGGTCGAGTCGCTGCGCCCGATCCTGACCGCGGTCGTCGCCGCCACGTCGACGCCGGTGCTGGTCAAGATCGCGCCCGACCTCGCCGACGACGACGTCGATGCCGTCGCCGATCTGGCCGTGACCTGCGGCCTCGCCGGGATCGTCGCCACCAACACCACGATCTCGCGCGACGGCTTGCGCACGCCCGGGGTCGCGGAGCTGGGAGCCGGCGGGGTGTCCGGACCGCCGGTGGCACACCGCTCTCTGGAGATTCTGCGGCGGCTGCACCGGCGGGTCGGCGAGTCCCTGGTGTTGATCAGCGTCGGCGGGATCGAGACCGCCGACGATGCGTGGGAGCGCATCACCGCGGGCGCCTCGCTGCTGCAAGGCTACACCGGCTTCGTCTACGGCGGCGGCTCGTGGGCCGCATCGGTCAACCGCGGGGTTGCAGAACGCTTGCATCGCAACGGTTTCAGCAGCCTCAGCGAGGCCGTCGGCTCTGGGGCCGACTCAGGGACGGGTTAGCCCTCGTTCTCGTAGGTGCCGGTGATCAGCGCGCGCGCGATCGCATGGCTGAACAGGTTGAAGCCCAGATAGGCGGGCGTGGCGTCCTCGGGCACATCGAGCTTCTCGACGTCGACGGCGTGCACGGCGACGATGTAGCGGTGGGGTCCGTGTCCGGGCGGCGGGGCGGCACCGATGAAGCGCTTGAGGCCGGCGTCGTTGGACAGCGTGACCGCGTCGCCGGGGAAACCCTGGCTGCTGCCGTCGCCGACACCGGCGGGCAGGTCGGTGACCGTGGCGGGCAGGTTGAACACCGCCCAGTGCCAGAATCCCGAGCCCGTCGGCGCGTCGGGGTCGTAGACGGTGACCGCGAAGCTGCGGGTCTCCTCGGGGAAGCCGGACCAGCTCAGCTGGGGCGACACGTCGTCACCGCCGGCGCCCATGATCCCGCTGACCTGATCGTTTCCCCAGGTGTCGCCGTCTCGGAACGACTGCGAGGTGAGCGTGAAGGTGGGCAGCTCAGGCAGAAACGAGTAGGGATCGTAGTCAAAAGCCATGCGAGAGGCGTCCTTTCAGTCGGTTGTCAGCTGTGCAGGAGAAAGTGTTCGAGCACCTGCGCGCCGAAGGTCAACGCGTCGACGGGTACCCGTTCATCGACGCCGTGGAACAACGCGGCGAAATCGAGATCCGGCGGCAGCCGCAGCGGCGCGAACCCGAAGCAGCGGATGCCCAGCCGGGCGAAGTGTTTGGCGTCCGTGCCACCGGAGAGCATGTAGGGCACGGTGCGCGCGTCAGGATCGGTGGCCAGGATGGCACCGTTCATCGCCTCGAGCAGCTCACCGTCGAACGGTGTTTCGTACGAAGGCAATTCGGTGACCCACTCACGCTTGACGTCGGGGCCGATGATCTCGTCGACCTCTTTTTCGAACGCGGCGAGCCGCCCGGGCAACACGCGACAGTCGACCATGGCCTCGGCCGTGGCGGGGATGACGTTGGCCTTGTAACCGGCCTTGAGCATCGTCGGGTTCGCGGTGTCGCGCAGTGTGGCGCCGACGATGCGGGCGATGCCGCCGAGCTTGGCCACCGCTCCCTCGATGTCGGGCGACGTGGCGTCGAAGGTGTAGCCGGTCTCCTCGCTGACAGCGGCGAGGAACTGCTCGACCGATTCGGTCAACACGATCGGGAACTGGTGGCGGCCGAGTTTGGCGACGGCCTCGGCGACGGCGGTGACGGCGTTGTCGTCGTGCACCATCGAACCGTGCCCGGCGCGGCCGCGGGCGGTCAGCCGCATCCACATCATCGCCTTCTCGGCGGTCTCGATGAGGTAGAGGCGGCGGTCGCCGCCGTCGCGGCGCGGCACGGTGAGCGAGAAGCCGCCGACCTCGCCGACAGCCTCGGTGACGCCCTCGAACAGATCGGGGCGGTTCTCCACCAGCCACTTGCAGCCGTAGTTGCCGCCGGCCTCCTCGTCGGAGACGAACGCGAACACCAGGTCGCGGGGCGGGGTGATGCCGGCCCGCTTGAAGTGGCGGGCGACCGCGATGATCATCCCGCACATGTCCTTCATGTCGACCGCACCGCGGCCCCACACGTAGCCGTCCTCGACGGCGCCGGAGAAGGGGTGCACGCTCCAGTCGGACGCCTCGGCCGGCACCACGTCGAGGTGCCCGTGCAGCATCAGGGCGCCCCGGGAGCGGTCGGCGCCCTCGAGGCGGGCGAACACGTTGGCCCGGCCCGGCGCACCTGCCTCGATGTACTCGCAGGTGTAGCCCACCTCTTCGAGCTGACTCGCGACCCAGCGGGCGCACTCGGCCTCCCCTTTGGTGGTGGCGAGCTCACCGGTGTTCGACGTGTCGAAGCGGATCAGGGAACTGACGAGGTCCACGACCTCGTCGCTGGGTGTCAGGGGACCGCTCACGCTCCCTTTCCTACCACCCGCTCCCGGTTTGGGTCCGAGGCCACCGATCCGTTAACCTAAGCTGCCTTCGAACAGGTCCGAGTGGCGGAATGGCAGACGCGCTAGCTTGAGGTGCTAGTGCCCTATTAACGGGCGTGGGGGTTCAAGTCCCCCCTCGGACACCACACAGCAGTACGCATCGCCGCAGCTAGACGGCGGTTATGCGGCGCGGTCGGCGACGGTCGACGGGCGCCTTGGACACGGTTTGGACACTCCCCGAAATTCTGGCGTCCAGATTGACGGCCACCGCGTCGAGGTCGCTGTCGAACAGGTCGGCGTAGATGCGCAGCGTGACGCTCGGGTCTTTGTGGCCGAGCATCCGCGACACCGCCAGCACGTTGGCGCCGGAACTGACGGCCAGGCTCGCGCACGTGTGCCGCAGATCGTGCGGCGTGATGGTTTGCACTTCGGCGCGCTCGACGGCTCTGTTGAACCATCCCGTCGTGTCATAGCTTGGCCGTTTCAAGTAGCCGCCGCCGCGCGCCGGAAACAGCAGATCGTCGGCGCCGCGATCCTCGCACCGGACCGCCAGCCGAGACAGCACCGACGCCGCTACCGGCACCATCCGGTTCTCCTTGCCCTTCGTTTGCCCGACCTCGAACTGTTGCCCGACCTGAACTGCGTTGCGGTGCACCGAGATTCGACGTTTCAAGAACTCGACGTCGGCGACAGTCAGCGCGATCGCCTCACCCCATCGCAGGCCGGTGAACGCCAGCGTCAGCACCAGATCGGCGTAGCGGCCGGACTCTTCGGCGAGCCGACACACGTCCGCCTCCGTCAGGTAGACGTGGCGCTTCGGCGCCTTCGTCGGCTTCTCGCCGCGCTTGAACCGGCGGGCCGGATTGAACGCGAGCGCACGGTGCTCGATCGCGTCGTCGAGGATGCCGGCCAGGATGCCGACCGCGCGGTTGACGACGGTCGCGCTGGACCCGTCGCGGGTCATGGCCGCGGCCCACGCCTTCACGTCCAGAGTGTCGACCTTGCCCACCGGGACGCCAGCCCACTTCGGCTCGATGTGTTTGCCGAAGGCGTACGCGATGGTCCGGTAGTACGACGGCGAGAGCGTCTGTTCCTGCCGTGCCAGCCATCCGACTGACAGGTCGCCGACCGTCACCCGGCCGCGCGCCGGCGACACGTAGGCGCCTTCGGCCTTCGTCGTCTCGACCTTCGACGCCCACGCCGACGCGTCACGCTTCGTCGTGAACCCACGCTTGCGACTGGTGGCGCCGTTCGGCTGCCGGTAGCGGACTTCCCACCGTTCGCCCGCGGCCGTCGGGTAGCGCTTAATCGTCGCCATCGAGCACCGTCCTCAGTTCGGCTTTGAGTTCGCGGGCTACGCGGCCCTTCTTCTGTGGGTTCGCGTCGACACCCGCGCGCCGGTCGCGCTCAGCGTGATACGAGCGCCGCCACAGCGCCGCCATCTCGGCAGCGAGCCGTTCGCGGTCGAGCCCGAAGTCGCGCGCGAGTCTTTCCTCCGGTTCTCCGAAGTCGCCGAGCAGTCGCATGATTGCGCCGGCGGGCACTTCGCGCAGCCGAACCGGCCACTGGTCGCGTAGTCCCGCGATCCAATCTCTCGGACTGGCGAGCGCGAACTCGAACATGTCTCCGTCGGCAAGGAAGCGCCGAAGTTGATCGCTGGTGATGTTCAAAGCTGTTGTAAGGGAAATGGTTTCGTCGCTAGCAATGAGTTCGCCGAGTGTGACTTTTGCGTCGCGGACGTCGCCGAGCGCCAGGGCCAGCGCCGCCAGTGTCGGAAGCGTCGGCGACACTCGGCCGTGCTCTAGGTCGGATATCCGGCCGGTCCCCCAATTCAGCCCGTACCGGCGTGCAGCCTTCGCGACGTCATCGGCCGTGGCGTCGCCGCGCAATCGCCGTGCGTTCTCGCCGATCACGTTGCGCAGCGGCACCGCGTCGTCTGCATCAGTCACGGCACATGACTGTACTCGATTTAACAAGGCTTGACAGCAGCCGCCCGTAATGTTCAGACTGAATCCCATGCTTGTAATTCCGAGGCTTGAGGAGATCTGATGTCCGAACTGCCACCCGATACCGCCACTCCGAAGCAGGTTGCCGCGGCCCTGTACATGTCGGAAGAGGCGCTGGCTCAACTCCGTTACCGCGGGACCGGCCCGAAATTCACCCGCGTGGGCGCCCGAAGGGTGCTGTACCGCTGGTCGGACGTCAACGCCTATCTCGACGCGAACACCACCACTCAGACCGGCGTCGGAGCGTGACTCCGACGCCGCTCGTCATCGAAGCGCACGTGATCGCCGCACGCCTCGCGGGAGCGAGCGAAGTGTTCCCGATCCAGAAGGCCGACGACTGGGATTCGACCGCACGCGTCACCGCGGACGGCGACGTGATCACCGTCGTAGTGACGGACCACATGGGCCGAGCCAAGCGCGAATACCGAGCCGTCCTTCAACAGGTCGCCGCGGGCCCGTAGGCGCCGCGGCCACCGGGATCAGATTTCTACGAACGATGAAGCGAAGGGTGCGTGATGGCAGGCGGCGAGTGGGACGTGTTCGTCCCGGTCGACTGGGTACGGAGCGCCGGCTGCTGGGTCGCGGTCGCTGACACACGCGCGGGCGAGCGGACCCGGCACCACCGGGATAGAGCGAGCGCACCATGACGCCCGCGCAGCGCCGTGCCTGGCGCACCGAAGTTTTCGGCCACCCCGACCTGTCGCCAGCCGTGAAGCTCGTCCTCCTGGCGCTGGAAACGTACGCCGACTATCCGGCCGGGACGAACGCTCGACCGGGTGTCAAGAATCTGACCGAAATGTGCGGCCTCAAGACGCGAATCGTCGAGGAGGCACTGGCTCTCGGAAGGCAACTCAAGCTCATTGATCAGACCTCCCGAGCAAACCCAAAAGCGGGACTCGCAGCGTGCTATTGCCTACTTTCAACCCGCACCACCGTGCAGGTTGAAACCGATTCAACCCGCGCCACCGTGCGGGTAGACACTCCGACAAACACAGATTTCAACCCGCACGAATCGGCGTTTCTACCCGCACGACACGAGCTTTCAACCCGCACCACCGTGCAGCCCACCAATCCAGAACACCAATCCAGTAATACCAATGGGTTGTCGCCTCAGCCGGGTACGTCACCAGGGCTGCGCGACCAGTCGACGGACGAGACGACGGAATCGGCGGATCGGCAACCGGCGAACCGCAAACCGCCGTCGTGGATTCGCGGACCCTTCGGGCCGCGCTGTCGGGCCCACGGCCACCACAAGACCGCACCCGCCGAGTGCGAACGCTGCCAGGACGCCGCGATCGCTGCCAGGAAGTCCGCATGAGCCGGCCGATCCCAGCGGCGTACCGCGACGCCATCGAATCACCGTGCCCGACGTGCGGCGCCGAACCGGGCGAGTTCTGCCTCATCGACGACGACCGCCACGGCCCGCGACGGCGACGGGTGCCATGCGTCCGCCGCTGCCCACCGAGCCCGAGCCCGCCCGAGGTCGCGCACCACGCCGCGCCGGCCCAGCCGACCCGCTCGTTCAGCGAGCCGATCTATCAACCCGACGACGACCAGGAGTGACCATGACGATCGAGCCGTTCACCGACCAGCCCGCGACCAGCCAGCCTGCGCACTGGCATGTCTTCGCCGACGGCCCCGGCACCGGACCCGCCTGCGTGTTCGGCACCGACGACCCCCTCGACGAATCCGGGGCCCTCGGCCTCGCCGACGAGATGATTTCGCGGGTACTCGCCGAGCGCGTCCGCGCCTGGGACACCTTCTGGGTGTGCCGCTGCCCCGCCGACACCGGGTGCGCCCTCGACGAGGACGGCGCGTGTGACGCGTTCGATCTGGCGACCATGCGCCCGTACTGGACGCTGGCCGACGACGACGCCGCTCTCGCCGCTCAAGCCGCCGACGACGCACGGCTCGCCCTGATCCCCGCACCGCCAGGAGTCATCGGTGACCCAAGCGAATGGGATTGGGACCGCGACCTGGGCATGTACACGCGCTACCTCACGATGGGCGGCTGGGACGCGGCCGGTGACAGGCCAGGCGGCGGCAGCGGCTCCACGGTCGAGCTGTACGTCGTGCAGACCGAGACCGGCGCACTTCGCGAGTGGCGCATCGAACTCGACGGTCCCGACCTCGACGCGATGACAGCCGACGACGCGCGCCGAGTCGCCGCGGCTCTGCTCGAAGCCGCGACGGCGCTCGAAGCCGGCCAGGGACACCACCGGGAGCCCGAAGCATGAGCGACTGGTCGACCATGCGAGCGCTGCTCGCCGGCATCCCCGCGCTGCCGGGTGCGCGGTGCAAAGGGCGCAGTGATTTGTTCGAGCGGACCGTCGGCGAGCACCGCATGACCGGCCGGCTGACCAAGACCGAAGTCGACGACGCCCGCCGCGAAGCTCTCCGGGTCTGCCGCGTCTGTCCGGCACTCATGGCCTGTCGGACATGGCTGGACGGGTTAGGGGTCACACGGCGCCCAGCAGGCGTCGTCGCCGGCGTGGTGATCACGGCCGGCGGGACGCCGGCGAAGACCGCGACGCCGGCCACGCTCCCCTCCTCCGGGGCGGAATCATGACCGCCGCAGAGTCCGGCCTGATTCGAGCCGGCGGCGTCGTGGTCCTCTCCGGGGCGGCGCTGCGAGCGGCGCGTGACTGCGCCCTGATCGCGGTCAAGCACCGCAAACTGTCCGGCGTTCCGTACCAGGCGTACGAAGCCCTGGCCTGCGAACTCAACGCAACGATGGCCGCAGCCGGTCAATCGGACGTCCCCTCACCGGCCGTCGGCAAGGCTGCCGGCGTGGATGAACAACCGACCGTGCCGATCACCGAAGCCGCTGCCCGCCTCGGTATCTCGGTCAGGCAGGCGCGCCGACTGGCTCCGAAGCTCGGAGGCCGGTTGATCGCCGGCCGCTGGTTCGTCGACGAACTGGCGCTACGCCAACACACCGAAGGGAAGAAATGAACCGACAAGAGCGCGCCCGCTTCATCGCGAGCCTGACCGACGACGAGCTTCGACAACTCCGCGGACGCATGGAAGACCCCGGCGCGCGCGACGCCGACAAGCGGTTCGCGAAGAACCTGTTCACCGGATCGAACGACGCCAGCGACCAGGACGACGACGACCAGGACGACGGCGAGTACACCGACGAACAGCGGCAATGGGCTCGAGAACTCTTCGCCACCCTCGACGACGAGAACGACGGCTTCGCCGGCCTCTCGAACGGCCGAAACACCTTCCGCACGACACCCTGACCGCCACCCACACACGAAAAGGAATCCACCCTCATGATGCGAATCTCGGCGCGCACCCGCGCCCAAGCCGTCACCAACGCCGCCGACACGCTCCACGTCGCGCTGCCCCCCGCCTACGTCGAACAGTTCGCCGAGGCCGAAGCGTTCGCAGAAGCGGCCAACCAGACGGTCTGCCAGAAGGAAACCCTGCACCGTGTCGTTCTCGACGCCATCCAGGAGGGCCGCGACTACCTCGCCGACCCGGTGATCCAGCGGATGGCGCTCAATGCGCAACTCACGTCGCAGAACATCTTGGCCTCCGCACGCAGCCGCAGCGAGCAGCTGATGTTTGCCGCACTCGCAGACCACGCCGGCGACATTCTCGACGGGTGGGCCGACGCGCTCGATGAGCACTCAGCGAAGCTCGCCGCCGCCGCAAACGCCGGCGTGAATCTGAACGATGCCGCCGGCGCGGTCGCCCGCGGCGGCGCCATGATGACCCACCTGCATAACGCGCAGGTCGCCATCAGGGCGTGGAACACGGCGACGAACGGCTTCTACGCGCTGGCTGCCGCCGCCGGCGTCAGGATCAATGCGGACTCGGCGACCGTCCTGACGCCCGCGCGGCTCGCCGACCTGGCACCCGCGTACGAGCTGGCCCGCGACGAACGCGCCCGCGAGGTCGGCGTGTGGATTCTGGCGCGCAGTGGCCTTCCGTTGAAGCTCGCCACTCTCGACGAGTTCACCCGTCGGGCCGAGCAGATGAAGGCGGACGCCCAAGCCGCGGCACGCGAGCACGCTGCACGCGCGAACGCTGCCGGCTTCAACCGGCGGTAGCGCGACCCACGATCACCCTCGGCCGGCGCGGGACGGAAGTCCCGGTACCTTCCTGGCGCGCCGGCCGAGGGCCCACCACCACGACGACGAGGACCAGGCCGTGATCGAGCAGGGCGAGCCCAGCGCCGACAACGCGACGCGCGACGCCGCCCACACCTGCCCGCCATGTGGCGCACAGGCACCCAGGGCGGGGTGCCCATCGGGGGGTACCGCAGCGCCCCTCACGGCATATGCGTGTCCCCCTCCGGTTTGGTTTTCACAAAAAAACTCGGCTGAAAGGAGCTGCGCGTGCCCCGTCGTGCTGACGTTCCGTGCATCCGTTGTGGCCGGCTGGTGCCGACGTATCGCGATAGCGCGCCGCCAGGTCGGCGCCGCTGCCGATCCTGCGTCCACGCCGACGCGGCGCGGTGGGACCACGGCACCCGGACGGGATACGAGCGGGAGCGCTGTCGCTGCAACAGGTGCCGCGCGTGGGCTGCGGCCGAGGCTCGGGCCTATCGGGCTGCGTACCGTGAGCGCACTGGTACCGGCTTGCGCTCGAAGTACGGCCGCGGCACGCGGGACGCGATCGCCGCGATGTCGAACGAGTCGAGCGACTGAGCAAAGCCCGCGCCGTCCGGCCCACAGGGCATCCGATCGCTACTCTCTCGGAGTGGCGTCGTCCTTCCTGCTGATAATCGGTGACTCTCGCGGGCTCGCGTGGATATTGCGGGAACGAAAGATGGCGTTCCCCGCGCGAAGTCGCAAGGCCGATATCGACGAAGGCGACGAATTGTTCTTCGTGACAACGCGTAACTGCTTCGGCAATCCATCTGCTGATCGCAGTCGGATAGTCGGAATCGCTCGCACCGGGTCGGCCGTGGCTCGGTTGGAGAAGCCGCTGAAACTCGCCGGCCGGACCTTCGATCGCGGCTTCGACCTCGACATCGAGACGCTGGCACCGTTCCGCGTTGGAGTCGAGCTGCCGCCGCTTGTAGAGGAATTGGACGCGTTCCCGAACAAGCGGGCGTGGTCGTGGTTCATGCGGCGACCAGCGCTGAGAGTCTCGACCAACGACGCCCGCATGCTGCGCCGGCTCGTCAAGCCCGTCGGCGACACTCCCGATGATGTGATCCCGGCCTACCTTGAGTGGATCGACGCCCACCCGAACTCGCATCCGAAGCGCTGACGGGTCACGAAGCGTCCGGCGTCAAATCTCACGCCAGGAGAGTTCGTTTCCGGGCTCGTCGAGGAACCAGCAATACGTCCCGCTCGCAATGTCTTTCAGGCGCCGGCGGATCGTCGGTGCGTTGCGGCTCGCGAACGCGGACAGGAATTGCAGCTGCTCGGGCGCGATGTACTGCTCGACCGCCCACGCGATCAGGTTCTCTTTGCGCGCCTCGCTGATTTCGCCGTCGGTCGCGACTGCTTCGATGATCCAGAACGTCGCCGGCGTCACGCCGACGTCGACCACGATCGCGTCGGGCAGTACGGACGAGACGTTGATCGAGATGCCGATCGATGTCAATACGGCCTGATCCACGACGTACAGCTTGTCGCCGGACTGGCTGATCGCGAGCACGACCGGCGTGTCCAGGCGCGCGGGCGCCCACTGCTCGATCACGCCCTTGAGGATCATCGACGACACGCCAGGGTCGAGCACCCGTTGTCCGTAGCCCGGAAGCTGCACGGTGACTTCGTGCTCCGCGCCGGCGAGCTGGCTCGCGTAGTGAAGTTTCAGCTTCGCGCCGGGGTTCAGGTGTGCGTCCTGCCAGTCGGCGATCGCAGCGTCGAGTTCGTCGCCGTCGAGCGCGGGATCAAACAGGTCCGCGAACGATGCGGTCAGAGCCCACCGCGGCGCCGAACTGCTCGTCGCGATCCCTGCTCGCATGCGGGCGGCGCCGTTCTCCCTCCACTTCGGCCAAATCTCATCGCGCAGCGTCTCGCGGGTCGTATCGGCGTACCAGGGATGGTGACTGGCGCCCCACCCTTCGAGCAGCTGCTCGATCCGCTTCTTGCTGACCGCTGCGGCCGTGGCGTAGGCCAGGCGCTCGTCGTCGGCGGCGTGAGCGTGAATCACGTCCGACAGCCACAGGACCGTCGAGGGCCGGCTCCACACGTTCTCCGGTTCCGGGTCGCCCTCGTCGGCGACGACCGAGCCGACGTAGATCATCGCGGCGACGCCGGCCGCGGCGAGCGGGTTGGACAGCACCGCGTCGAACGCGTCCGGCGGGAACACTTTCACCAGCCGTTCGCGCACCGCTTCGCGATCGAGGACCGGGCGCAGCGTGGTCACGACGTCACCGGCCGATACGCGCGAGCGACCGCGGCGTCGAACTCAGCGTCGCCAAGGTCTGCCCATCCGGTCACGACGTCGGGGTCGGGCAGCGGCAGGGCTTCCAGCTCGTACGCGCTCACTGCGACGCTGCCGGACAGGCACCGAAGAACACGGTCCGTCGTGACGGTCGCGAGCAGGCGGGCGAGCAGTTCGGCCGGCACCGCCTGCGACTGGCCGCGGGCAGCGCGGATCACGTTCACGTGGTTCTCGACGACGACGCGACCGCCCCATTCGGCGAGCACGTCCGCGGTCAAGTGGGCCGTCACCAGCCGGCGCGTCTGCTCGGGCGCCGTCGTGCGCTGCACCAGCACGGCCGGCTCGGTAAGCACCATCACGTGTTCGTCGTTGCCGCGCAGCGTCAGGTACCGCGTCGCATCCCGCGCCTGGTCGCGATGAACCTTGCCGCCGTCGATGTCAGCGGCCCAGAGCACCGGCACGCGGCCGGCGCCCGGTCGCGGCCCGAGGTCGGTCTTGCGCCGGTTCCAGACGAGCGGGCCCGTCGACACCCGCCAGCCGACCGATCGGAGGTTCGTTTGCATGCCGATAGCCGCCGCCGCGGTCGGCGCGTCGTCGGAGTGACGGGGCAGCAGCCACGGCAGCACCCCGCGAGGGGATCGCACGGTCGCGACCTCGCTGGTCTGCGGCCCGATCGTCGAAATGGTGACGCGGCGGACCCGCTTACTGCTGAACGTCGCGAGGCAGGTCTCTTGCAGGACACCGCCGAACGATCCGCTGCGGTCGGCGACGAACGCGATTTCGCGCAGCGGCGCGTGCTCGGCGAGCACCCGGCGCAGGTTCTCGAAGTAGCGGCCGGCCAGGAACGACGTCGGGACGAGAGCGGACAGAACGCCGTCGCCGGCGATCGCGTCGATCCCGGTCGCCATGAACAGGCCGTACAGGTTCGCGTGCCCGTAGAGCGACGCGGCGAAGCGCTCCCGCTCGGCGGGCCCGAGCCGGACGCGGCCGTACGGCGGATTCATCACCGTTGCGAGCGTCGGAACGTCGGCCGGCGCCAGCCCGTCACCGACCGCGGCCAGGGCGGGCAGCGGGCGCCGGCGCGCTCGCGGCGTGCGAGCCAGGATCGGCAGCATCTCCGACGCAAGGAGGACGTTCGCGAGCCAGACGGCGTTCTCGTCGGTGTCGGTGCCGGCGATCACGTTCGGCAGGCCGGCGAGCGCGAGTTGCGCGTCCACGCGGGCAGCGGCGCCCAGGTGCTCGCGCAGGATCGGCAGCAGCAGCGCGCCGGCGCCGCACGCCGGGTCACGCACAAGCCCGCTCAGCGCTTGCGGACGCTTCCACCCGAGGGCCCGCTTCGTCATCGCCCACAGGTTCTCCGCGAGCACCTTCGACGTGTAGTGCCGGCCATGCTGCGCGCGCTCCCTCGGGTCCAGCTGAGACACGTAGAGCATGCCCAGTTCCTCAGCCGTCGTGCCGGCCGTCGTGCCGGCCAGGTTCAACGGCAACATGCCCAGTTCCTCGGCCGCGGCGCCGGCCAAGTCCAGCTGCGACGTCGCGCCGATCCAGTCCGGCATCACGGCGCCGGCGATCGCCCAGTCGACTTCGAGCCACTGCCCCGACAGGCCGGCCGCGCGGGCGCGAGCAGCCCACCACTCCGGGACGCCGGCCAGCACCGACGCTGCCGCCGGCGTGAGCGCGCGTGGAAGGTCGGGACTGGCCGCGGCCCGGTTGAGACGCGTCGACCGCGCCGGCATGGGCTCCGGGAGCGCCGTCACCTGATCCCCCCGAAAGTCATGCGCACAGTGTCGCAAACACGTCTGTCAGACGCGCTCGCCACACACCGACGCGGGCCCGATTTGTCGGCCGGCACTGGGAAACCCCGCGGTCAGTTCGTTGACGCGCCCCGCGCACCGTCAGCGGCGCCGCGCGCCTCGCGGTACCTCTGCATGGCCGGCCCGGTCTCGGTCCGAACGCGGATCATCCGCTGGTACCCGCGAAGCCACAGCTTCGGCAGCACCAGCGACTCGCCGCCGGCGTACGGGTTGCGGTCCCCCGGCTCGGCGAGCGAGCCCGAGTAGAGCGCGAACATGTACTCAGAGCGCTTTGACACCGGCCAAGCATGCAGCCGCGGACGCCCGGAACGTCGGACCCACGCCGAGCGCGAGGACCAGGACCACGACGTCGCCGCGGCCGGCCGGCCGGCGGGCCCGTCCGCGCGCCGGTTGCCCGACGGCCGTGGACACCGTTTGGACACAAACTTCCACCAGTTGCAGCTACTTCGCGTGAACTACCGTGATGTATTTCAGCAGCTCAAACCGGTTTCGGTGCCCTGACCTGGGAGGTCTGCGGGGGTTCAAGTCCCCCCTCGGACACTCAGCACGGTTCCCGGCTTCGGCCGGGATCTTTTCGTTCGGCGGGTCCTTGTCGCCCATCTGTCGCCCATCGATTCGACCACCGACAGATTTCAGCGTCGCTTTCTCGGCCGGTTGAAGCGGTGCCGCCGGAGGCTGCGCGGGAATTCCGACACGCCGGGCCCACCGTCGCACAGCCACTCCGCGATGGCCGATCCCGCCGTCTCGTCGAAGACGTACCCGAGCCAGGTCGATCGTCCGCCGCCCCGATGCCCATCCGCTGACGGTGTGACCACCAGGACATTCGACCGCTCGCAGGGTCCCAGGCAGTCGGTGATCCGGAGGTCGGCGACGCCGACCAACAGGGCGCTCAGCGAGCTGACCTGAGCGTCGTGGTCATAGTCGGGGTGTTTCTTGGACGTGCCGCAGCAGCACCCACGGCACAGAGTCACGGTGGGTTTCGTTCGGTCGAGGGCCACGGTCGCGATCCTGCCAGGTGATCAGTAGACGTCGCGCACGTAGCGCTTCTCCCCCACCAGCTCTCGCTTGTACGCCCGCGCGGCCTCGTCGTTCATGCCGCCGTGCGTCCGGATGATCACGGTGAGCGCGTCGTCGACGTCCTTGGCCATCCGCGTCGCGTCCCCACAGACGTAGACGTGCGCGCCGTCCTCGAGCCACCGCCACACGTCAGCGCCGTAGTCGAGCATCTTGTGCTGCACGTAGATCCTCTGGGCCTGGTCGCGGGAGAATGCGAGATCGAGCCGATTCAGGAATCCGTCAGACACCATGTCCTGCAGGTCTTCTCGATAGTAGAAGTTCTGCGCCCGGTGCTGATCGCCGAAGAACAGCCAGTTCGGCCCGGTGTGGCCGCGTGCCCGACGGTCCTGCAGGAAGGCGCGGAACGGCGCGACACCGGTTCCCGGGCCGACCATGATCATCGGCGTCTGCGGGTCCGTCGGCGGCCGGAAGTGCGGCGACCTCTGCAGGAACACCGGAACCGTTGTGCCGTCGGCAAGATCGGCCAGATGGGTCGAGCCGACCCCGCCGCGCGGCTCACCGCCCGGGTTCGCATAGCGCACCACCGACACCGTCAGCTGCACCTCGTGGGGACTCACCAGCGGGCTCGACGAAATCGAGTACTGCCGCGGGGTGAGCCGCACCAACACCTCCTGCCACGACTCGATGTCGGCACGGGCGCCGAATTCTGCGACCAGATCGAGGCCGTTCCGGTTGGCGAGCCACCTGTCCAGCTCGCGCCGATCCGTGCGCAGCCGCCGCACCGACGAACCGTCTCGGCTGTGCTCGGCGACGAAGTCGACCAGGTCTGCGGTGACCTTGCACACGTCGTAACGCCCAGCTAGAGCTTCCCGCAGCGACATCGGAACACCGTCGACGACGACGACCTCATCGCCGCCGAATCCCGTTGCTTGCAGCCATGTCTCGACAGCACCCTGCGTGTTGCGCACATAGACACCCAGCGAATCACCCGCCGCGTAGGAGACGTCGTAGGCGCTGATGTCGAAGCCGAACTGACGCACCTCCTTGGCGGCGCCCGACGGCGTCAGCAGCACATTGCGGCACAGTGGCGCCGATATCGGCTGCGCGCGCGTGAACGCTGCCGGATCGGGGGGTGGCGCAGCCTCGGTTTCCGGAGCCGCACCGGTCAGTGTCTCGACGACCGCGTTGGCCCACCGCGTCATCGGCGCTTGGTCGTGCACTTCACAGTCGGCGCGGTCGAGCACCCTCGTCGCACCGAGCGCGGTCAGCCGCGCATCCAGAGACTTCGCGTGCCCACAGAAGTTGCCGTACGAGCGATCGCCGAGCCCCAGCACCGAATAGCGCACGCCGGTGAGCGCCGGCGCATCCTCGGCGGCCAACCGCTCCCAGAACACCGCACCGTTGTCGGGTGGGCCCCCGTCGCCGAACGTACTGGTGACGATGACGACCTCACCCGCATCGGACAGCTCTCCGACGTCGACGTCGTCCATGGCCGCCAGACGCGCCTCGCCGAGCCGCCCACTGATCTTGCCCGCGAACTCCTCGGCGTTCCCGGTCTGCGATGCCCACAGCACCAACCGCCCTGCCGGAGCTGACGTCTCAGGAGCGCGGGAGTAGCGGCCGGCCAGCATGCCCTCGACGAGGAGCCGGGTCCGCATACCGAGCGGAGCGTCAGAGGGCAGTACCGGAATGCCTGGTCTCCCCTGCTCGACGCCGGCCAGAAAGCCTTGGACATAGAGCTTCTCGTGCTCGGTCAGCTCCTGAGCAGGTAGCGGCCGCAAGGCCACCGCACTGACTTTGAACTCCGGCTGCAGCGAGAAGGGGTCGACTGCGTCGTTGGTGAGAGCATTGACGGTCAGATCCTCACCGTGTTCGTCGTTCCAGTGGAACGGCACCCACGTGTTCCCCGGTCTGACGCGATCGGTGAGAAGGGCGGGCAGCACCGCACGGCCCCGCCGGGACACCACCTCGACCGCGCTGCCGTTCGCGATCTGCGCGGCTTCCGCGTCGTCGGGATGGATCTCGATGAACGGTTTCGGATTCAGCTTGGTGAGCTTGGCGACCTTGCCGGTCTTGGTCATCGTGTGCCATTGGTGCTGCAGCCGGCCGGTGTTCAGCACCGCGGGGTAGTCGCCGTCAGGTTGTTCCGCGGCGTCGACGTGCGGCCGCGGATGGAACGCGGCGCGCCGCGACGGCGTCGGGAAGGCCAGGCGCGGTCGGTGACCGTTCGTGTCGACGACGAGGGTCTGTGAGACACCGTCGTTGACGTAGCGAATCGGGTTGCGGTCCGGCGATCCGCCGGCGGTGTCCTCGGGCGGGCACGGCCATTGCACAGGCGTGTCGCGCAGGCGTTCGTAGGTGATGCCACGTAGGTCATAGCCGGTGTCCGGGTTGGAGAATCGGCGGATCTCGTCGAAGATCGCCTCGCTGGACTTGTAGTCGAAGTCGTCGCCGAAGCCGAGATGGCGGGCCACCCCGCAGATCAGCTCCCAGTCCGGTCGGGACTGCCCCAGCGGCGGAATGGTCTGTGCCAGCAGCGTCATCGTGCGGTCGGAGTTGACCATCACCGCGTCGGCCTCGGCCCACAGCGTGGCCGGCAGCACGATGTCGGCGTGGCGGGTGGTGGCCGTCTCGGCGTACGCGTCCTGCGCGATCACCAGCTCGGCAGCCTCCAGTCCCGCGAGCACCGTCGCGCGATTCGCAACGCTGGCAACGGGATTGGTGCAGATGATCCACACGGCCTTGATGTGGCCGTCGGCCAGCCTGCGGAACATCTCGACGGTGCCCGGACCCACGTCTGTGCGGATGGTGCCCGGCTCGAGTCCCCACTGCTCCTCGACGAATGCGCGGTCCCGCGGAGACAGCACGGCGCGCTGCCCCGGTAAACCGGGCCCCATGTAGCCCATTTCCCGCCCGCCCATGGCGTTGGGCTGTCCCGTCAGCGACATGGGTCCGCTGCCGGGGCGGCAGATCGCGCCGGTGGCCAGATGCAGGTTGCAGATCGCGGTGGTGTTGGCCGTTCCGTGGGTGCTCTGGTTCAGACCCATGGTCCAGCAGGTCATCCACTCCCCCGCCTCGGCGATCATCGTCGCGGCGGTGCGAATGTCGGATTCGGAGAGCCCGGTGATCTCGGCGACACGGTGCGGCGGGTAGTCGGCGAGGAAGGCCGGCATCGCCTCCCAGCCATCTGTGTGCTCGGCGATGAACTGCTGGTCGATCGCACCGTCGGTGACGAGCAGGTGCAGGATGCCGTTGAGCAGGGCGAGATCGGTGCCCGGCCGGATCTGCAGGTACAGGTCGGCCCGGTCCGCGGTGGTGGTGCGACGCGGATCCACGACGATGAGCTTCGCACCGGCCTTGAGGCGGTCGGCCATTCGCAGGTACAGGATCGGGTGGCAGTCGGCCATGTTGGACCCGATCACGAAGAACAGGTCGGTGCAATCGAAGTCGCTGTAGGACCCCGGGGGTCCGTCGGCGCCCAGCGACTGCTTGTAGCCGACACCGGCGCTGGCCATGCACAGCCGCGAATTGGATTCCAGATGCACTGTCCGCAGGAAACCCTTGGCGAGTTTGGTGGCCAGGTACTGCGATTCGATCGACATCTGACCGGACACGTAGATGGCCACGGCATCGGGTCCGTGCTCGTCGACGATCGCCCGCAAGCGGCGACCTGCCTCGGCAATCCCGTCGTCGACGTCGACGGCCACCGGATCGGCCCCTCGCGAAGGTCGCAGCAGCGCCGTCGTCAGCCGACCGTCGGTGGCGGCCATCAACTCCGCGTGCGTCGCTCCCTTCGTGCACAGCCGGCCCGCGTTCGTCGGGTGCAGGGTGTCCCCGGACACCGTCACGATGACCGGCGCACCGGTCGCGGGGTCGGAGCGGGTCTGGACCGAGATCCCGCACCCGACACCGCAGTACGAACAGGCTGTACGCGTCATGGCTATCCGGTGGGAACCGGGGTGGCCGACCGCCCCAGGTGTTCCCCGCTACGCGCCTGATGCTCCCGCAGCCGCAGGAACACCACCCACGTCACCACCGCGCACACCACGTAGAACAGCCCGAACACCCAGAAGGCGTTGGTCGCCGACTTCGCGTCGCCGACGTAGGAGGCCCGCAGCACGATGTTGATGAACACGCCGCCCAGCGCGCCGACCGCACCGGCGAATCCGATCAGCGCACCCGACATCGACCGAGACCAGGCGGCCTTCTGCTCTCGGTCGAGGTCGTCGCGGCCTTGCGCCTTGGCCTCGAAGATCGACGGGATCATCTTGTAGGTCGAGCCGTTGCCGATGCCCGAGAGCACGAACAGGAGGATGAATCCGATGACGAAGCCGGCCATCTGACCGCCGGTGGCCGCGCCGGCCTGCGCGTCGTCGAGAGTGCCCGCCACGATGAGGATGCCGGCGGCGAACATCATCGCGATGAACGTGTACAGCGTGATCTTGCCCCCGCCGATGCGGTCGGCGAGCTTGCCGCCGAACGGACGCGCGATGGAGCCGAGCAGCGGCCCGAGGAAGGCGATCTGGGCGGCGTGCAGCGATGCCTGCGCCGGGGTGTCACCACCGGCGAGGTAATTGATCTGCAGCACTTGGCCGAATGCGAACGAGAACCCGATGAACGAGCCGAAGGTCCCGATGTAGAGGAAGCTCATCACCCAGGAATGCCTGAACCGCAGGGCTTCCACCAGCGCACCGAGGTTCGACTTCTGGTTGCGCAGGTTGTCCATCTTCACCGCCGCGCCCGCGGCCGCCACGCTGATCGCCACCAGGTAGACGGCACAGACGATCTCGGGCCGCATGTTCCCCGCCGTGGAGATCACGAGCAGGCCGATGAGCTGGATGACGGGGACGCCGATGTTGCCGCCGCCGGCGTTGAGCCCGAGCGCCCAGCCCTTGAGCCGCTGCGGGTAGAACGCGTTGATGTTCGTCATCGACGAGGCGAAGTTGCCGCCGCCGAGACCGGCGAACGCGGCGACGACCAGATAGGTGGTGTAGGACGCGGGATTCTTCATGAAGTACAGCGTCAGCAGGGTGGGTATCAGCAGCAGCAGCGCGCTGACGATCGTCCAGTTCCGTCCGCCGAACCGGGCCGGTGCGATCGTGTAGGGAATGCGCATGAACGCGCCGACCAGCGTCGGCACCGCGACCAGGTAGAACTTGCCGGCGGCGTCGATCCCGTAGACGTTCTGCGGCATGAACAGCACCATCACCGACCAGATCGACCACACCGAGAAGCCGACGTGTTCGGCGATCACCGACCAGATGAGGTTGCGGCGGGCAACGGTCTTGCCGCCTGCTTCCCACGCCTCGACGTCTTCGGGGTCCCAATGCTCGATGTCGTGCGTGCCCGCTGTCCCTGTTGCCATGCACCCAGTGAAAGCGCCGGTCATTCCCGACCCGTTGCACCTCGATGACGCAAGTGAAAACTCACCCTCACAGCGCGGGCCGGCTCACCGTGAGGCAGCCGCGATGTGAGCGGGGGTATCCATGGGCGCAGCATCGACGAAACCGCCCGGAAACACGCGGCTCATACCTTTCCCAGCATGTCCGACGGAAGCAGTCCGCAATTCCTGCAAGGCACTTTCACCTTCGTGGGCAAGGGCTACGACGCGCCCCTGCCCGTGGACGCCTCGCTCAGATATCAGGTGCCCGCGGGCGCCATCGCGCAGCCGGTCTATTTCCGCGGGGGCAACTCGGCCGACGAGATGGTCAGCGTCGTGTTGTTCCGCGACGGAGCGCCGATGCGGTACTTCCCGATCGCCGCCAAGGGAGCGACCCACGTGGCGCTGCGGGTGGTCGAGGATCTGCTCGCCGACACCGTGCTCGAGATCTACGTGGCCGCACCCGACGGGCTAGAGGGCACGGTCGTCGTCGATCTCGGTCTGGTCGAGGTGTAGACGGTGGCGCAGCGGCTCGTCGTCGTCGGCAACGGAATGGCCGGCATTCGCGCGTTGGAGGAGATCCTCGCTCGCGGCGGCAGGGACCAGTTCCAGATCACCGTGTTCGGCGACGAGCCGTACGGCAACTACAACCGCATCCTGCTGTCAAATGTGCTGGCCGGCGCCGACGATCCGACCGACATCTACCTCAACACGCTGGATTGGTACGCCGACAACGACATCGAGTTGCGCGCGGGGGTGCGCGTCGTGCGGCTGGACACGTTCGCCCACCTGGTGCACGCCGACGACGGCACCACCCTGCACTACGACAAACTCATCCTCGCGACGGGCAGTCGCTCGTTCTTCCCGCCGATGGCCGGGCTGTGGGCGGACAACAAGACGTTGGCCGACGGTGTGTTCGGGTTCCGCACGCTCGACGACACCGCGGCGATGATCGCCGAAGCGGCGCACCGCACGACGGCGGTCGTCGTCGGGGGCGGTCTGCTGGGCCTGGAAGCTGCGCGCGGACTGCAGAACCGCGGCCTCACAGTGGATGTCGTGCACGCCGGACCCACTCTGATGAACGCTCAACTCGACGACCCCGCCGGGGCGATCCTGCGGGCGTCGGTGGAGTCACTCGGCATCGGTGTGCACACCGAGAAGCGCACCAGCGAGGTGCTGGTGACCGACGGCCGGTTGACGGGCATCCGGTTCGCCGACGGCTCCCAGTTGGACTGCGACATGCTGGTGATCGCGGCGGGTATCCGGCCGAATGTCGGCCTGGCCCAACGGGCCGGGCTCACGGTGGAACGCGCCGTCGTCACCGACGACCACATGCGGTCGGTGGATGACGACGACGTCTACGTCGTCGGTGAGTGCGCCCAGCATCGCGGCCAGGTCTACGGCCTCGTCGCACCACTGTGGGAGCAGGCGCGCGTGCTGGCCGACCACCTCACCGGTGCGGACGTCACCGCCGCCTACCACGGGTCCCGGGTGGCGACGAAGCTCAAGGTCGCCGGCGTCGACGTCGCTTCGATGGGCGTCAAGGCACCCGAGCACCCCGACGACGAGTTCGTGCAGTACAGCGAACCCAAGCACGGCGTCTACAAGACGGTGGTGATCCGGGACGGCAAGCTGGTGGGCGCCACGCTCGTCGGTGACGTCTCGAAGGTGTCGTTCCTGACCCAGGCCTTCGACAGTGGGCTCCCGCTGCCCGACGAACGGGTGGCGCTGATGTTCGACATCGGGACCCCCGACGTCGGCGTCGGTATCAGCGAACTGGCCGACGATGCGCAGGTCTGCAACTGCAACGGCGTCTCCAAGGGCGCGCTCGTGGCGTGCGTGCGCGACGGCGAGACTTCGGTGGCGGGCGTGATGGCGAAGACCAAGGCCGGCAAGGGATGTGGCTCCTGCAAGGAGCTGGTCTGCCAGGTCGTGGAGTGGGCCGCCGGTGGCGCCGTCACCGAGGACACGTCGGCGTCCTGGTATGTGCCCGCCGTCCCCTATGACAAACCGACACTGATGCACCACATTCGTGAGCTCCAATTGCATTCGGTCTCATCGGTGTTCGCCGCCCTGGCCCCCGACGGCAAGCCCGATGCCGGCTCGAAGATGGCGCTGGCGTCGCTGCTGGAGATGATGTGGGCCGACGAATTCGTCGACGAGCGCGACGCCCGGTTCATCAACGATCGGGTGCACGCCAACATCCAACGTGACGGCACGTTCTCGGTGGTGCCGCAGATGAAGGGCGGGGTCACCAGCGCCGCGCAACTGCGCAAGATCGCCGACGTGGCAGAGAAGTACGAGATCCCGATGATCAAGTGCACGGGTGGTCAGCGCATCGACCTGCTCGGGGTGCGCAAGGAGGATCTGCCCGCGGTGTGGGCCGATCTGGACATGCCGTCCGGTTACGCCTACGGCAAGAGCTTCCGGACCGTGAAAACCTGTGTGGGCAGCGACTTCTGCCGCTATGGCGTGGGTGACTCCACAGCGCTGGGCATCGCGATCGAAGAGCGGTACCAGGGGCTGGCCAGCCCGGCGAAGATGAAGCTGGCCGTCACAGGCTGTCCGCGCAACTGCGCCGAGTCGCTGTGCAAGGACCTCGGGGTCGTCGCCGTGGACGGCGGCCGCTGGGAGATCTATGTCGGCGGGGCGGCCGGGGCGCACATCCGCAAGGGTGACCTGCTGGCGACGGTGGATTCCGCCGAGGAGGTGATGACGCTGACGGGCCGGTTTCTGCAGTACTACCGGGAGAGCGCGAACTGGCTGGAACGCACGTACAAGTGGGTGCCGCGGCTCGGGATCGAGCACATCCGGGCGGTGGTGGTCGAGGACGCCGACGGGTTGGCCGCGGGGCTGGACGAGCGGATGCAGAAGTCGGTTGCCGCCTATCGCGATCCGTGGAGCGACGGCCGAGAACCTCAGACGGAGGGTCAGTTTCGCACGTCGCTGCCGCTGCTGCCGCTCCCCCAGGTGCCCGTCCGATGAGCGCTTGCGCGAAGAGCAGAGTCCACCGATGAGCGCTTGCGAGGTCGGCAGGCTCGACGAGATCCCGGTCGGCGAAGGACGCACCTTCGCGGTCGACGGGCGCCAGGTGGCGGTGTTCCGGCTGCGTGACGACTCGCTGCGCGCGCTCGACGCGGTGTGTCCGCACCGAGGTGGGCCACTCGCGGACGGGCTCACCGACGACTGTGTGGTGGTGTGCCCGCTGCACGGGCACACCTTCGACATGTCGACGGGCACCGAGGTGTCCGGCGCCGACTTCGCGGTGCGAAGCTATGTGGTGGAGGCAGTCGACGGGGCCATCCAGGTCACGCTGTAGCGGCGGGCTACCACACGGGTCTGACACAAATCATGCTGTGCGATAGGTTTATTCACAGCGTGGCCGTTATCCACAGGTGACCGGGGATGCCGCGGCGGAGAGCAGCGGTAGACGCATAGATTCGACGGTATGTTCGAACGTTTCGTCACCGGCGCCACGACCCCCGGCGAGCGGGTGCGGGCGTATGCACGTGTCGAGAACGCCGCTTGCGCAGCCCGGTTGTCGGCGATGGCCGATCTGCTCGAGCGGGCCTACGCCGCGTCGGGCTCGGCCCAACGGGAGCAGTGGCGTTGCGACAATTGGTCCTCGGTGTGCGCGCAGATCGGTGCGGCACAGACATTGACCAACGGAATGGTCAACGCGCTGTTGACCAACGCGGTGGTCCTTCGGGATCGGCTGCCCAAGGTCGCTGCGGTCTTCGCCGAGGGGCTGATCACCTACCTGCTGGTGCGCACCATCTGTCAACGGACCGCGCTGGTGCAGGATGCCGCCGCGCTGCGGGCAATCGATGCCGAGTTGGCTGAGCAGCTACGTACGTGGGGTGCGAAGTCGCTGAGTCAGACCGATGCTGACATCGACACGCTTGTGCTGCGCCACGACCCGTATGCGGTGCGCCGGGCCGAGGAAGTGGTGCGCACGACCGGAGTCACCGTGCACACCGATGGCGCCACCGGAGTCGCACATGTGGACGCGACCGTCACCGCCACGGATGGTGCGGCATTCGACCGGCGCGCCGACCTGCTGGCACGCACGGTGTGCGATCGGGATCCGCGCACGCTGGATCAGCGCCGCGCGGCCGCGTTGGGAGCGATGGGCTTCGGCTGGGACCGGTTGCCCTGCATGTGTGAGGGTGCCGATTGCGACGCCGCCGCCAGACCGCCGGTCGGTGGGGTCGTCATTCACGTCATCGCCCGTGAGGACGCGGTCGGGGACGGAATGAACTGTGCTGCAGGTGCCGCGACGCCGGATCCGGGCCAAGAGTCCAGACCGCTGGCACCACCAGATCCCCAACGGGGGCCCGCCGCCGTTGCGGTCTCGCCGCCGCCGAAGCCATCAACGGGCCATCTCTTCGCGCAACGGCGTGCCCTGACGGGCGAGCCGCCGCCGCTGTTGTCGAAACCATTGCGCGATCACACTGTTGCTGAGCTCATGGCCGAATTGAGCGCCGGCCCCGGCGAGTTCAGTGCGGCGTCGCCCGGAATCATCGTCGGCGGACCGGTGCTGCCCGCGGCAGTCGTCGCTCAACTCGCGATGCACGCCTGGAGCACGAGGCTGATCCTTCCGGGCCAAACTTCACCGGAACCGCGCTACCGGCCCTCGCGAACGTTGGCCGACTTCGTGCGGTCCCGAGACCTGACCTGCCGTCACCCCGGCTGTACCCGGCCGATCGACGACCTCGACCACACGATCCCCTACCCCTGGGGACCGACGTGCGCGTCGAACCTGGCCGGCTACTGCCGTCACCACCACCTGCTGAAGACCTTCTGGCCGGGCTGGTCCACCGTGCAGTATCCCGACGGGACGATCGTGGTCACCGATCCTGACGGCCAGGCCTCGACGAGCTACCCGGGCAGCCGATTGCTGTTCCCTGAGCTGTCCGAACCCACCGCGCCGGTCCGCGTGTGCGCCGCCCCGCCCCCGAAGCTGAGCGCCAGCCTCACGATGCCGAAGCGGCGGATCACCCGCATGCAGGCGCGTCGACAACGCGTCGAAGCGGAGCGACAACGCAACGCGCCGTGGGCCGAGCAGTATGTGCGAGAGTCGGTCCCGGCGTTCTAGCGGATCACTCCTCGGCAGGCTTGACCGCCAGCACCGGCTTCGGGCATTCCAGGATCAGCTTCTGGGCCACGCTGCCGAGTAGCAGCTTGCCCACCGGGCTGCGGTGGCGGATGCCCACCACGAGCAACTGCGCGTCGTCGCGCTCCATGGCGGACAGCAGCTCGTCGGCGGCGTCGACACCCACCGGCTGAGTCAGCTGGTAGGCCAGGCCGCACTCCTGCAGCCGCGCCTCGACATCGTGCACCTGCTCTTCGCCGGCGAACCGCGAATCCACGTAGGACTCACCGGATGTCGCGTTGATGACGAACAGGTCGGTGCCGCGCAGCTCGGCCTCGGAGATGCCGTGCTCGAGCGCCGCCTGGCCGAACCGGTCCGCGGTGTATCCCACGACGATCACAGCTGACCCGCCTTTTCCTTCTGGTCCTTGTCGTCCTCGACCACCAGCAGCGTCTCCTCGCTGCGGTGCATCAGCCGCAGCACCAGCGGCGCCAGCAGCAGCAGCGCCATCAGCACATAGGTGACGATCGCGACCGGCTCGGTGAACAGATTGCCCCAGTCACCGCCACCCAGCTGCAGGCTCTGCCGGAGCTGGCGTTCGATACGCGGCCCCAGGATCACCCCGATGATGAGCGGCAGCACCGGTAGACCGAAGCGCCGCATCATCAGACCCATCAAGCCGAACACCAGCAGCAGAACCAGATCCAGCGGTTGCAGATTGACGGCGAAAGCACCGAGCGTGGCGAAGAAAAGGATGCCGGCGTACAGGTACGGCCGCGGCGTGCGCAGCAGCTTGGCCCACAGCGGCGCCAACGGCAGGTTCAGCACCAGCAGGAGGAAGTTGCCGATGAACAAGCTGGCGATCAGCGTCCAGATGAGCAGCGGCTCCTTCTCGAACAGCGTCGGCCCCGGCTGAATGCCGTAGGACACGAACGCCGTCAGCATCACCGCAGCGGTGGCGTTGGTCGGCAGCCCGAGAGACAGCATCGGCACCAACGTGCCTGCCGCCGAAGCGTTGTTGGCCGCCTCCGGCCCGGCGACGCCTTCGATGGCGCCCTTGCCGAACTCCTCGGGATGCTTGGAGAGCTTCTTCTCGGTGATGTAGCTCAGAAACGTCGGCAGCTCGGCACCACCGGCGGGCAGTGCACCGAACGGGAACCCGAACGCGGTGCCGCGCAGCCACGGCTTCCACGAGCGGCCCCAGTCCTGCTTGCTCATCCACGGACGTCCCACCGGGATCACATCGGCCGGCCGGCGACGCAGATGCGCGGCCACCCACAGCGCCTCGCCGAGGGCGAACACCGCGACCGCGATCACGACGATGTCGATCCCGTCGGCGAGCAGCGGGATGCCGAACGTGGCGCGCGGCTGTCCGGTCAGCGAGTCGATGCCGACGATGCCGATCGCCAGGCCCAGCAACAGAGAGATCAACCCGCGCATCTTCGATGATCCGAGCACCGCGGTGACGGCGACGAGCGCGAACAGCATGATCGCGAGATACGACGGCGCGCCGAGCGTGACCGCGAAGCGCGAGATCGCCGGCGCGAACGCGGCCAGCAGCGCGGTACCGATCGACCCCGCGACGAACGATCCGATCGCTGCTGTGGCAAGGGCTTGCGCCGCCCGCCCCGCTTTCGCCATCTTGTTGCCCTCGATCGCCGTGATCACCGACGACGATTCGCCCGGGGTGTTCAACAGGATCGAGGTGGTGGAGCCGCCGTACATGCCTCCGTAGAAGATGCCGGCGAACATGATGAACGCCGCGCTGGGGCTGACGTTGTAGGTGATCGGCAGCAGCAGCGCCACCGTCATGGCGGGCCCGATGCCCGGCAGCACGCCGACCGCAGTGCCCAGCAGCACGCCGATCACGGCGTACAGCAGGTTCATCGGGGTGGCGGCCTCGGCGAAGCCCTGGAGGAGCCAGTCGAAGTTTCCCATTTACAGAATCCCATCCAAAACGCCTGCGGGCAGCGGGATTCCGAGCCCGGAGTAGAACGCGTAGAAGCTGGCGACGGCCAGTACGGCACCGATCGCGATGTTGCGCACGTAATGCTTGCTGCCGAGCACGGTGGCGCACCCGGCGAAGAACAGGGCGCCGGCGACAGCCCAGCCGAGCGGCTGCACGAGCAGGATCAGCAGGATGAAGAGACCGACGAGCAGCCCGACCGTGCGCCAGTCGCTGGGCATGTCCGGGTCGATGTCCTCACCCGCATCGGCTTCACCGCGGGACCCGCGGGGAATGGCGATGGCCAGCACCACCGCCATCACCAGCAGCCCGATCCCGATGGCGATCGGGAACAGCCGGGGCCCAACGGGATCGACCTTCGCGTAGCCGCCCGGCATCGTCACGCCGTTGAAGACGAGGAATGCGCCGACGACCACCATCACCGCGCAGACGACGTACTGCGCGTAGTCCGGGCGAGCCGGCGCTGTCGTGTTCTGTTCTGTCTGTCCGGTGTCGCTCATACCAGCCCCAGATCCGTCAGCGTCGTCTCCACCCGCCGGTCCTGCTCGTCGAGGAAGTCCTCGAACGGCTGCCCGGTCATGAAGGCGTCGGTCCACCCGTTCTTCACCAGCGCCTCTTTCCAGGCGTCGGTGGCATGCATCTCTTCCAGCACCTTGATCATCGCGTCCCGGTCCTCGTCGGAAATGTCCGGCGGGGCAAGCACTCCGCGCCAGTTGGTGAAAGTCAGGTCGATCCCCGCCTCCCTCAGCGTGGGTGCGTCGACACCCTCCACCCGCTCGTCACCCGACACTGCGAGCACCCGCACCTGGCCTGATTCGATCTGATCGACGTACTCGCCGAGACCGGAGGTGCCCGCGGCGATCTTGTTGCCCAGCAGCGCCGTCAGCAGATCACCACCGCCGTCGTAGGACACGTAGTTGACCTTCGTCGGATCGACGCCGGCCGCCTTGGCGGTCTCCATCGGGAACAGATGGTCAGGACCGCCCGGGTTCGAGCCGCCGCCGACGGTGACCTTGGCCGGATCGGCCTTCCACGCCGCGATGAAATCGGCGACGGTCTTGAACGGTGAGGACGCTGGGACCAAAATGCCCTCCTGCTCCTCGACCATCTTGGCCAGCGCGGTGGCGTTGGACGCCCGGGCCTTCGAACCGTTGGTGAACGTCGCGCCCACCACGCCGAGACCCATCATCATCATCAGGTCGCCGTTGCCTTTTTCGTTGATCAGGCGGGCCATCGCGACGGTGCCGCCGGCGCCGATCACGTTGAAGACCTCGACGCGGCCGGTGATCTTCTCGTCTTCCATGACCTTGACCGCGGTGCGTGCAGTCAGGTCGTATCCGCCGCCCGGGCTGTTGGGCACCATCATGCGGAGCCGGTGCAGCCCGGAGTCCTCGCCGCGGGTCACACCGCACGCTGAGAGCAGCAGTGCGGCGATCATGGCGAGGACGATGCCGGCGACCGGCGTGCGCCGGCCCGATGCGAACATGTCGTCCCCCATCAATTGGTTGTGATGCTCAGCAATACTGGACCCCGGCAGTGACTCAGGTCACGCATAAGAACGCAAAGGAAATTCTGGTCATTAAGAACATCCCGCTCGCCCGCAGCCTCGCCGCGCAGTTCCTGGCGTTCCAGCTGATGGTCGTCGCGGTCGTGCTGATCGCGGTGGCGGCGGTCTCGGTGGCCCAGTCGACCAGCGAGTTCCGGGAGGCGCGCGGAACCAGGATGATCGCAGTGGCCGAGAACATGGCCTCCACCCCCATCGTGCGGGAACGCATCGAGCGCGCGCCTGCGGATCCGTTCGCCAGCCGCATCCTGGCTCCCGAGGTCGACCGCGCCGTCGCCCTCTCGGGCGCCACACTGGCCGAGATCCTCGCCCCGGACGGCACGGTGTGGGTGTCCTCGGCTCCCTCGCGAGTCGGGGCCCGGGTGGATCTCGGGCCGAGCCGCGCCGACGAAGGCCGGGCCTGGTACGGCGACGCGGACGTCGACGCCAGGCACAGCCTGGTCGGGCAGGTGCCGATCCTGTCCCCCGACGGTGACGTCCTGGCCGTCGCCTCGGTCAGCGAAGGCTATCCCTCGGTGTGGGCGCTGCTGTCCGGCGCGGGGGAACGGCTGCTGATCTACCTCGGCCTCGGCGCCGGACTCGGCCTGATCGCCTCCTATCTGTTGTCCCGCCGGATCAAGCGGCACACCCGCGGCCTGGAGGTGACGGAGATCGCGAGCCTCGCCGATCACCGGGAAGCGTTGCTGCACAGCATCCGAGAAGGCGTGATCGCGGTCAACAACGACGATGAGATCACCGTCCTCAACGACAGCGCCCAGGAGTTGCTCGGGGTGGGCGCCGACGCGGTCGGCAAGCGGGTGGACCGGGTGGGGATCGATCCTGCGGTGGTGGCGCTGCTCGTCCCGGGCGGGGCGAGCCGATCCGCAGAAGATCGAGTGATCGCGACGCGGACTCGAGTTCTGGCGTTGAGCCGTCGCGCCGCCACCAGCGGCGGCGAGCGGATCGGTACGGTGACCACGATGCGTGACAGCACCGAACTCGCTGCGCTGCAGGGGCAGCTGTCCTCTCACAAGAGCGTCACCGACACTCTGCGGGCGCAGACCCATGAGTTCGCCAACCAGCTGCACACGATCTCCGGCTTGGTCCAGCTCGGCGAGTACGACGCCGTGCGTGACCTCGTCGGCACGTTGACTCGCCGCCGGGCGGAGATCAGCGACGCGGTGACGCAACGCATTTCGGACCCCGCGGTGGCGGCACTTTTGATCGCCAAGACCTCACTGGCCGCCGAGAGCGGAGTCGCGCTCGCGCTGGCCCCGGAATCGCACCTGGCACCGCTGGACCCCGCACTGGCCACCGATGTGATCACGCTGCTGGGCAACCTGATCGACAACGCGGTCGACGTGTCGGTCGGAGCACCAGAGCCCGGTGTGACGGTGGAGATCGACGACAGCGACGGACTGGAGATCATCGTGCGCGACAGCGGACCCGGAGTGCCCGAACACCTTCGGGAAGCGATCTTCGCCCGCGGAGTCACCTCGAAACCCGACGTCCCCGGTGGACGCGGTATCGGCCTGGCTCTGGTGCGCCTGGTCACCGCCGCGCACGGCGGAACCGTCGGCGTCAGCGATGTTCCCGACGGCGGCGCCGAGTTCACCGTGCGCCTGCAGGGGGTCCGCACCGATGCGTGACGTGCTGGTCGTCGACGACGACTTCATGGTCGCCGAGATCCACCGCCGCTTCGTCGAGCGGGTGGACGGCTTCCGAGTCGTCGGAGTGGCGCGCACCGGCGGCGAGGCGCTGACCGCCGCGCATGAACTCGGCCCCGACCTGATCCTGCTCGATGTCTACCTGCCGGACATGACGGGTCTGGAGGTGCTGCAGCGGCTGCGGGCCGATGGCGACAGGGTCGGGGTCATCATGATCACCGCGGCGCGCGAACTCGACACCGTCAGCGGCGCGCTGGACGGCGGTGCCGCCGACTATCTGATCAAACCCTTCGAGTTCGATCAGCTGCAGACCAAGCTGCTCGCGTTCGCGGCACGCGCCGACGCACTGGAATCCGCGGCCGGGGTGGACCAGTCGCTGATCGATTCGCTGTTCGGAGGACAAGCGGCAACCCCCGCCACGAAGGTGCTGCCGAAGGGCCTCGGCGCGGAGACCGGCGAGCTGGTCCTGGCCGCGGTGCGCGACGCCGGCGAGGTCTCCGCCGCCGAATGCGCTGATGTGGTGGGCATTTCGCGGGTCAGCGCGCGACGCTACCTCGAGCATTACCTGAGCGCCGGGACGGTGGAGCTGCGGCTGCAGTACGGCGTGGGTCGCCCGGAGCGGCGCTACCGGCTCGCTCGGTGAGCCGCGTCGACCACCTGCGAGAGCGTCAGCCAGTTGTGCTGGGTCGCCGCGGCCGCACCGTCGGCGTCGCCCTTGCGGCACAGCGCGAGGATCCGCTTGTGTTCGGCGATCGAGTTCCGGCCCGACAGTGACGAGAAGCGCAGGTGTTCCAGACGCCGCAGCACCGGGGTCACCTGGTCGAGGACCTGGGCGATCACCGGGTTGGCGCTCGCGCGCACCGCGACCCCGTGGAACTCGTCATCGGCGCGAATCGCCGCATCGGCATCCCCCGTCGCCAGAGCCGCCGCGAAATCCTCGTTGGCCCTGGCCATCTGGGTGTAGTCGGCCTTGCCCATCAGCGGGACCGCGGTGCGTACCGCGAGTGCATGCATTGCGGCCGCCACGTCCTGGGCGTTGAGCACCGCACGATCTTCGATCGCCGAGACCACCGTCGACCGACCGGGGACCGTGTGCACCAGTCCCGAGGCTTCCAACCGGGCCAGCGCTTCCCGGATCGGCGTCCGACTGACCCCCAGCCACTCTTCGAGTTCCGGATCCCGCAGCTTCTCTCCGGGTGCCAGCGTGCCGTCGACGATGGCGTCACGCAACGACTCGTAGGCCTGCTCACGCAGCAGCGATCGGCGGTGTCTCCCTCGCTCGACCGGTACCGGCATGCGAAGTATCGTATATCAGCCTTTGCCAGCCTCCGTGATCATCGCGGCCGCCTTCTCGGCGATCATCATGGTCGCGGCGTTGGTGTTGACGCCGACGATGCGCGGCATGATCGACGCGTCCGCGATGCGCAGCCCCTCGAGCCCGTGCACGGCGAGCTCGGGATCGACCACCGCCTCGGCGCCGGTGCCCATCGCGCAGCTGCCGACCGGATGGTAGTAGGTACCGGTGGCTCGAAACACATGGTCGCGCAGCTCTTTCCGATCGACGACGGCAGCGCCGGGGAGTATCTCGCCGGCATGCCAGTCACGAAACGGTGTCGTGGCAAGGATCTGACGCGCGACATCCAGGCCGTACAGCATCCTCTCGACGTCCGATTCCTCGGCGAGGTAGGCGGGGTCGATCAGCGGCGGGGTCTGCGGGTCCGGTCCCGCGAGCCGGATGGTCCCGCGGGAATCCGGCACCATCGTCACGGCCACGGTGAAGCTGTTGGCCGGCGCGGCCAGATGCGGTAGGTGGAATGGCACGTGAATGAACATCAGCTGCATGTCGGGGCCGTCGAGGGCCGGATCGCTACGGAAGGCCATCGAGGTCTCCGCGAGGTTGGTCCGCCCCGCGGGAATCGGTTGCGCGGCCTCGCACACCACGCCACACAGGGGGTGGTCGTGCAGGTTGCGCCCGACGCCGGGAAGATCGTGGTGAACCGGGATTCCGACCTCGGCCAGTTCAGCGGCCGGACCTACCCCCGAGAGCAGAAGCAATCGGGGCGAGTCCACCGCTCCGGCGCTCAGGATCACCTCCGCGCCCGCATGGGCGCGGTGCGTGCGGCCACCCTGCCGGTATTCGACACCGACGCAGCGGTGTCCCCGAAAGAGGAGTCGGTGCGTTCGCGCTCCCGTCGCCACCGTGAGGTTGTTCCGGGTTCGCGCCGGGTGCAGATACGCCAGCGCGGCACTCTGCCGTCGACCATCGGTGATCGACAGGTCATGCCAGCCAGCACCGTCGGACCGGGCACCGTTGAAATCTTCGGTCACCGGATGGCCGGCAGCGGCGGCGGCGTGGACGAAGACCTCCGACAGCGGGTTTGCCTCCGCCCGGGCGACCGGTGCCGGACGCAGCGGTCCGCCCCGCCCGCGATGATCCGGATCGCCCGCCGGAACGCTCTCCATCCGCATGAAGTACGGCAGCACCGATGCGTGATCCCAGCCCGTACACCCCTGCGCAGCCCAGTGGTCGAAGTCGCTCGGATGTCCGCGCAGATAGACCATTGCGTTGATGCTGCCGCTGCCACCGAGGGTGTGCCCGCGTGGCCATGCGTGACGCAGGCCGCCGCGCTGGGCGACGGTGTCGTAGGCGTAGTCGACGTCGCTGCCCCACAGGGTGGGCCACAGCGGCGGGGTCGCGATCTGCGGGTGGCTGTCCTCGCCACCGGACTCCAGCACCAGCACCCGCACACCCGAAACCTCGGACAGGCGCGCGGCGAGCACGCATCCTGCCGATCCCGCACCGACCACGATGTAGTCGTAGTTCTCCATCACGTGCCCTCACTTCATCTCGATGTCGTGCGATCGGTGGCGTTCCACCGGAGGGCACAACACTGACGAACCGCAATATATTGCACATTGGACATGGCAACTGCCCATCGACAAGTGATCGCCGAACGCCACTCGATGGTGACGATTCCCCTAGGGGCAAGGTCAACGCCGAGACGCGCGCGCTCTTGGCAGACCGGATTACAATTGGACGCTCAGCATAGGTTTGGTACGTTGGCGATGTCCGGCTGTGCAAAAGCACTGCCGGTGCGCGCTCCGACGAGTGGGTGAGTCTGTGGACGAAGAGGTGCCGAACGAGCAGCAAGCGCGGCCGGGGATGACGCGGCGCTCGATCTTGCGACGCTTCGGAATGGGGGTCGCCGGATTCTCAGCTCTCGGTGGTGCGGTCGCCGTGACGCAGTCGGCACGCGAGCAGCCGGTTCGACGCCCCCCCACCCATACCCATCGCGGCGCCGTTGCGAATCGACCATGTCACCGTGATCGACCCCCGGGACGGAAGTCGGCGGGAAGATGTGTCCATCCGGATACGCGACGGGAACATCGTTTCCGTGACCGCAAACGAACGTCCACCCGACTTCGACGAGTGGGCGATCGACGGGCGCGGCCGATTCGCCGTGCCCGGTTACAACAACATGCACACTCATGCGCTGCAGTCCGACGGACCCGATATGCCCCTCGCCATGATGCTCTCGGAGGGAACAACGGGCATGCGGCAGATGGCCGGCAGCCCCGATTTGCTCGTGGCCCGAGCGCAGTCGCGGCTCGGTGTGCCGCTGCACGCGCCCACGCTGCTCGAGATGCCCGGATCACCGCTGATGCCGTTCACCGCACGCAGTGTGACCGACGTCCACCGCCTGATCGCGGATCAGAAGCATCAGGGAGCGGACTTCATCAAGGTGATCGACCTCGATCGCGAGGTGTTCTTCGCCGCGGTCGATGCCGCACACGACAACACATTGCGGATCGCGGGCCACCTTCCTCCGTCCGTCACTCTGGAAGAGGCGGCCGACGCAGGCATGGACTGCATTGAGCACCTGGGTGCCGGCGGTCGGGTGTGGTTCGAAACATCCACCGACGGTGCAGCTTTGCGTACCGAGGCGCTGAATTCCGATTCGAGCCCGACTGCCGGATGGCTCGGTCACCTTCCGTTCGCCGAGCAGCTCTTCTCGACCACGTTCGTCCAGACGCGCGTCAAGAAGATGCTTCTGAACCCAGTGCTCTCCGACTCAACAGAGGCCGTCTCACGGCTGCGGCGGGCGATCGACACCTTCGACGACGATGCCGCCCATCGCCTCGTCGAGACGTTCGCTCGGCAGAATACCTGGCACACGCCGACTCTCGTGCGTCTGCGCACGCAGTACCGCGCCGATGACCCTGCCTACGCCACACATCCCTGGGTGTCGCTCCTGCGCGAGAACGACCGCCGCGACTACGACGACACACGACAGCGATTCCTCGACCTGCCGGACGCGACCAGAGCGACCTACCACGACTGCTACGACATGTCGCTGCGACTGGTGGGGATGATGCACGCCGCCGGAGTCACGCTCATGACAGGCACCGACGGCACCGGTGCGACACCGGGGCAGGACCTGGCGTCGGAATTCCGCGAACTGGCGGCGGCAGGACTCGGACCGCTCGAGGTCCTGCGCTCGGCGACGACCGTTCCCGCGTCCTACCTCGGTCGGACGGGGACAATGGGAGCCGTGGACACCGGGATGTCGGCGAACGTCGTTCTGCTGGACGCAGACCCACTCACATCGGTCGAGCACCTGACGCGTGTCGCCGCGGTGGTCCGAGACGGCCATTTCATCGCCGGGGACGAGATTCGATCGGTGATCGATCAGCTCGCACAATGAGTGCCGCCCTCGGAAAGGTGTCGTGATGTCAGGCTGGCTGGACGTTCATGCGCATTACGTGACGACGAGGTACCGCGGCGAATGTGTTGCCGCCGGGCATGTTCGCCCGGACGGGATGCCGGGGCTGCCCGGCTGGAGCGTGGACGCGGCGCTCGACGTGATGAGCCGCACCGGCGTCAGGGCCGCGGTGTTGTCGGTGTCCTCACCGGGCGTTCACTTCGGCGATGACGCGCTGGGGGCGAACGCCGCAGCCCGCGCCCTCGCCGCCCATGTCAATGATTTCGGTGCACAGCTGGTTTCCGACCGGCCCGCGACGTTCGGGTTCGCGGCAGCCCTTCCGCTCACCGATGTGGACGGAGCCCTGGCCGAATTGGCCCGTGCTGGCGACGATCTCGGTGCCGATGCCGTCGCACTGCTGACTAACTATCACGGCAGGTACCTCACGGATCAGGCATTCGCCCCGGTTCTGGAGGAACTGGACGCGCGCGCCGCCGTTGTTCTGTTGCATCCGACGTCTCCACCGGACTGGCAGGCGACCGCATTCGGACGGCCTCGACCGATGGTGGAGTTTCTCTTCGACACCACCCGATGCGTCCTCGATCTCATCCTCACCGGAACGCTGACCCGGCATCCGTCGATCCGCTGGATAGTGCCGCACGCCGGGGCGGTGCTGCCCGTCGTCGCGCACCGGGTCGCAGCGATCTCGGCGGCTACCGGCCCGATGGTAGATGTGCCCGGGGCGCTTGCCACGCTCTACTACGACGTCGCCGGCCTCCCGCTACCAGTCGCCCTCGACGCGCTCGTGAAGGTCGTCTCGTCCGATCATCTCCTCTACGGCAGCGACTTTCCGTTCACCCCCGCACCCGCGGTGGCCGCGCTGGCGCATGCGCTCGACGGCGATCCGGCAGCTAGGACGGCCGACTTCACCCTCGCACCCGGTTCAGCAGGTGCATCCCTGTTCCCCAGACTCACACGAGGATGACCAAGCCGTCGGTCCCCACCGTGAGCCTGCCCCCGTAGTACTCGCTCATCCCCTTGCTGAAGACGTGTCGCTTGATCGCAGTGTCGGGATACGGGGTGAGGTGGGTGAGCGCGAGATGCTTGACTCCTGCCTGCTCAGCTTGTTTCGCCAAAGCGATCGTGTCGGCGTGGTAGGCGATGGTTCGTTCGGCGATCTCAGCGTCGTGCTGCATGCCCGCCTCACGCATGATCGGGATCGCGCGACGCACCAGATGAGATGCGTATGCCTCGTGCACCACGAGATCGGCGTCCTGCATCGCCGGCAGGTTCGATGGGCTCACCTCGGTGTCACCGCTGATGAACACTTTCTTGCCGTGACTTCGGATGATGTAACCGAATGCGGGCTCGACCGGATCGTGGACGACGCGGTACGCATCCACGGTGACACCGCCGGCGTCGTAGACCCGCACCGACGGCGCCTGCAGCGGAATGACGATGTCCACCGGATCAGCCCGCGCTGCAGCTCTTTTCGAATCGAGTTCCGGCATGTTCGCCATCCGGAACCCGTTGTCGATCGCGTAGGCGTCGTTGAGCGCCCCGACGACCGCCGCGGTGCCGGTGGGGCCTGCGACATCAAGAGGTTGCGATCGCCCCCAGATCCACCCCTGATTGATCAACGCGCCGAGCCCGTTGAAATGGTCGGAGTGCAGATGCGTGAGGAACACCCGCTCGATGTCGTCGAGGGCGACACCGCAGTCCGATAGGGACTTCGAGGCACCTTCCCCGGCATCGAAGACGAACAACTTTCCACCGACCGACACCATGGTGCAGGCCTGCGCTCGGGCAGCACTGGGCTCAGGAGAACCCGTCCCGCACAACAGAACCTGGAACTGCGCGGGATCGTTGACGAACGAGTGGTCGGAGACGTGGGCCAACCGATGACGGATGGCGCGGTCGATCAACCAGTCCTGGTTGAGATATCCGACCACTCCGACCACCACGATCGTTGCGCCGAGCACCACCCCGCCGGCCAGCGCACGAGCCCTCCATGACGTCACCGGCATGCTGTCACTCCCTCGCCACTCGCACCAGAGAACTAGTACATCCATCATAACATTGGACGTTCGGCACAGGACGACAGTCCGATCACCGGATTTGCGCCCGCACTCCGCTAGGGTTGCCCTATGAGCCGTCAAGCCGAGATCAGCGCCGAGAGCCGCGCCCGGTTGTTGACGGCTGCTTGGGAACTGCTCGCCGAAGGCGGCACCAGGGCAATGACGGTGCAAGCGGTGTCCGAACGCGCCGGCATCAGCCGTGGCTCCATCAGCTGGCACTTCGGCTCCAAGGAGGGGTTGATCGTCGCCGTGGTCACGAGCGCCTTCGATGTACTCGCGGAGAACATCGGCGCTGCTTTCGATTCGGCAGATGTGCCCGGTTGGGATGCGGTGCTGAGCGCGCAGTCGGTGGTACTCAGCGATGAGCGGTTCCGCATCTTCGGAACGCTCGCGCTGGAGACCGTCGCCGACCACGGGCCCGTGGCGGTGGCCTTCGCAGGGGGTCACCGCAGAATCCGGGACCTCTATGCCGCCTACATCACCGACCACGGTCTGGTGGCCGACGGAACCGACCCCGCCGACGCCGCCACTGCGTTGCGTGCGCTGACACTGGGCCTCAACATCCACCGCCGCTTCGACGGTGAAACCACCACGTTGCGAGACGCATTCGAGGCACTTCGCTCCGTCAGGGTCTCGCCAACCCCCGTCAAACGTCGCGCACGGACCCAGCGCAGCAGATAATGACCGGCGTGGCACCCAAGGTTCTGTTTCTGCGCAACGAGCACATGGCCACCGAGGCACTCCTCGGTGAGGCGTTCACCGACAGCGGCTTCGACGTCGAGCACTTCCAGGTGGTGCCCCCTGACCAGGTGGACTCCCCCGCCGTCGAGGTCGCCTTCCCCGACCCGACCGCATACGACGTGATCGTGCCGCTCGGCGCCCGGTGGCCGGTCTACGACCCGGCACTGCGCGAGACCTGGGTGGGGGCCGAGATGGCGCTACTGCGCGATGCCGCCGACGCCGGGGTTGCGCTGCTCGGCGTGTGCTTCGGCGGTCAGCTGCTGGCACAGACCTTCGGCGGCTCGGTGGCGCGCTCCCCGCGGCCGGAGATCGGCTGGTACGACGTCCTCAGCGATCGCCCCGACATCGTGCCCGGCGGGCCGTGGTTCCAGTGGCATTTCGACCGCTGGACGCTGCCACCCGGCGCCACCGAACTGGCCCGAACGCCGAATGCCTCGCAGGCGTTCGTCCTCGGCCGTGCACTCGGCCTGCAGTTCCACCCCGAGATCGACACCGATCTGCTGCGGGGATGGCTGGCTGACGACCGCGACGGTGATGTCGCGGCCGCCGGCCTCGATCACGACCAACTACTGGCGCGCACAACCGATCTCGCCGGTGACGTCGCCCCACGAATCCGGGCGTTGGTGTCCGGGTTCGTCACTCACGTAGTGGGGACATCGCGCCCCAGCTGATGGGCCAGCGCCTCGGCGACGTGGGTGTGCCGGAACGGATGCCCTGCGGCGAGCAGCTTCGTCGGCAGTACCCGCTGGTTCGCCTCGGCGAGTTCGCGGGCGCCCTGTGCCCCGAGCAGGACGCGGGGCCCGATACTCGGCACCGGCAGCAGCGCGGGCCGATGCAGCACGCGCGCAAGCTCTTTCGTGTACTCGGTGTTGCGCACCGGCTCCGGCGCCACCGCGTTGACGGGTCCTTGGAGCTCGGGGTCGTACAGAGCCCGGTGGTAGACGTCGACGAGGTCGTCCAACCCGATCCACGACAGCCACTGCTTCCCGTCACCGAGTCGCCCGCCCAGGCCCGCCGCGAACAGCGGCCGCAGCAGCTTCAGCGTCCCGCCCGCCGCGGCCTGCACGATCCCCGTGCGCACGAGCACGACACGCAGCCCGGCATCGGCGGCAGGCGCAGTCGCAGCCTCCCAGTCGGTGACCACCTCGGCCAGGAAACCGTCGCCGCGTGACGCGTCCTCGGTCAGCGTGACATCGCCCCGGTCGTAGCCGTAGTAGCCGATGGCCGACGCGCAGATGAACGTCGACGGGCCGCCCTCGGTCGTGGCAGCCGCTTCGGCCAGCCGGCGAGTCGGCTCGATTCGGCTGTCGCGGATGGCCTTTCGGTGCGAGTCGGTGAAGCGGCCGGCGATCGATTCACCGGCGAGATGGATGACCGCATCGACGCCCCGCAGCAGATCCGCGGCGGGGGCGTCCGGATCCCACTGGCGTTCGTCGGCGTTCTGGGCGGGCCGCCGCACCAGCCGGATCACCCGATGCCCGCCGGTCGTGAGGAAGGCGCACAGAGCCGCGCCGACCAGTCCCGACGCGCCGGTGACGGCAACCGTGAGCGGCTGTACGCCGGCCACCTCCGCGCGCTGGTGCGCCGCGAGATCGCCGATCAGCTGCCGATGCCGGTAGGCGAACATCGGACGCAGAAATGCTGCAGGCACCGCCGCCTCGACGCGGTCGTGGATGCGCGTGCCGGAACCATCCTGCTCGAACGTGTGGGTGTGCCGCCACGGCCCGGCCAGACGCGGCGGCCAGGACGTCACGCCGTCGGAGGAGAGCTCATCGACGAAGCGGTGACCGTCGACGTACGCGTCGGGTTGATGGCGGGCCACCCAGCGCAGACCGCCCGGCAGACCCAGCACCGCCACGCCGTCGGCCAGGGACTGCGCTTCGGAGACCACGGTCATCGGCTGCCACGGCGGAACGAGGCGACGCATCGCACCCGGTCGCGCATGCCACTGCCACACGTCACGCAGCGGATGCTCCACCACGCTCTCGTAGTCGATGCCCATGACCCTCCCTGCCTCGTCGTCGATCAGTGATTCGGCGCCGTGGCGGGTCCGGATTGCCCCGCTCGGTCACCCATGATCAGCGCGGCGAGGAGTGCTGTAGGACAACGCGATTCAGCTCTTGGCCGGACCCTCGTCGGAGCGCTCGGCGGCTGGGACGGATTCCTCGTCGGGGAGGTCGTCGGCCCCGGACGCGACAGGCGACTCGTCGGGATAGTCCTCGACATCCTCCTGCGCGGAATCCTCGTCGAGCTGATCGGCCTCCTCCTCGGCGGAGCCCTTCGACCGATCCCGCAGCGCATCGACGATCAGGAGGATCACCCCGATCAGGCTGGCCGCGATGCAGACCCAGGCGATCAGCGCATTGCTGGTGACCACCGCGAGCACCAGGGCTGCGAGGCCGATGACGGCGAGGACGAGCGCAACGATGAGCATGAGATGCGAGGTTAGTTGTTACCCCGGTTGAACTGGTTGAATCCGCCGTCGCTATTAGCGCCCGAGTCGACCGGTGCTGCCGAACCGCGCTGCCCGAGCTCCTCGAGCTGCGATTCCAGGTACGTCTTCAGGCGGGTGCGGTACTCGCGTTCGAACGTCCGGAGCTGCTCCAACCGGCCTTCGAGCACGGTGCGCTGCTGGTTGATCGTGCCCATGATCTCGGAGTGCTTGCGCTCGGCGTCCGCCTGCAGGGCGTCGGCCTTCTCCTGCGCCTGACGCAGCTGCGCCTCCGAGCGGCTCTGCGCATCGGCGAGCATCGCGTCGGCACGCTGACGCGCCTCGGTGACCGTGGTCTCCGCGGTCTGCCTCGCCTCGGCGACCATCGCGTCCGCCTGCGAGCGCGCATCGGAGAGCATCTTCTCGGACTCGGCCTTCGCGCCGTCGGTCAGGCGATCCGCGGTGTCCTGTGCCAGGCTGAGGATCTTCGCCGCCCGCAGGTGCTGATCCTCGGAGGCAGGCGCGGCCTGCTGCGGGGCGGGCGCCTCGTACACGGCCTGCGGAGCCGGCTCGGGCTCGGGTTCGGGCTCCGGCTCGTACACCGGCAGCGTCTGAGTCGGCTGGGCGGCGGCCGCAGCCCCACCCGAGCGCGAAGACGACAGCTCGGAGTCGAGCTCGGCGACCCGTTGCCGCAGGTCGGCGTTCTCTTCGATCAGGCGGGACAGCTCGTTCTCGACGAGATCGAGGAACGCGTCGACCTCGTCCTCGTTGTAGCCGCGCTTGCCGATGGGTGGCTTGCTGAAGGCAACATTGTGCACGTCGGCAGGAGTGAGCGGCATCGTCTGCCCCCTTGAGTCTGGATCGTCAGAACGATCTCACAGTGTAAAGCCTGGCTTGAAGGTAACTGGCGTCCATCCTGTCACACCAGACCCTGCGGTTGCAGTCGAGGGCGATAAATACATCGAATCTCCACCTTCACCTGCGGCGACCAGGCCTGCGGCGGACCTCAGACCGCCGCGCCGAATGCCAGCTGCATGCCGACGAACGCCACCAGCAGCAGCACCATGATGGACAGGTCGAAGCGCACCGCCCCGATCGTCAGTTGCGGGATGATGCGGCGCAACAACCTCACCGGCGGGTCCGTCAACGTCATGATCACTTCGAGCACCACCACGGTCGCCCCGCGGGGATGCCAGTCCCGGCTGAACGAGCGGATGAACTCGACCACGACCCGGGCGATCAGCAGCAGCCAGAACACGAACAGCGCGAAACCCAGGATCTCGAAGAAGAGCCCCAACGGAAGGTGACCTCACTAGGCAGATGTGACGGAAAGAGCCGGTCTGCAGTCGCAGATGACGAGAGCGAACCGGCGCCGCCAGCCTACCCGCGCCTACTGGTAGGCGTAGAACCCCGCCTCGGCGATCCGGCGACGCTGCTCGGCGGTGACATCCACGTCGGCCGGGGACAGCAGGAAGACCTTGGTGGCCACCTTGTCGAAGGAACCGCGCAGAGCGAACGCGAGGCCGGCGGCGAAGTCGACCAGCCGCTTGGCGTCGGCGTTGTCCATCGAGACCAGGTCCATGATCACCGGGGTGCCGTCGCGGAACCGCTCACCGATCGTGCGGGCCTCGCTGTAGTCCTTGGGACGCAGCGTGGTGATCTTCGCCAGCGGGCTTCCCGCCTCGAACAACTCGGCCATACCGCGCGGGTCCATTGCCAGCGCGCCACGGGTCGAACCCCGCGTCGCACCGAAACGCGGTGGGGTGCGGTCGAACTCGCGGGGCGAGCGCATCCGGGGCTCGAACCGGCCGTCGTCGAAGCCGCCGGGCAAACCGCCGGGCATGCCACCGCGGTAGGCCGCCGGCTCGTCGTACTCGCGGCGCCGACCCTCGGGCAGGTCGTCGTAGCCGCGCGAGTAGCCCTCGTCCTCGAATCGGTCTTCGCGGGGGCGACGGTAGCTGCGGGCGGGACCGCGCTCGTCGTCCTCGTAGTAGTCGTCCTCGTAATCGTCCATCGGGGCCATACCGAAGTAGGCCTTGACCTTGTGCAGTGTGCTCATTGTGAGGACCCCTCGTGCGGTGATGACCTGTGGCCGGGCTTTGTTGTCTGTGATGAAGGTGTGACTCGTGTGACTTCTGGTGGTGACGTTAGCGGTCGGGCGCCCATGAGCGCGGTACCGACACGCACACACGTAGATCCGTGTCGCACGGCGGCTTCGAGGTCGCCGGACATGCCCGCCGACAGCTCGAGCTGCCGCCCGCACCACTGCTGCACCCGCTCGCGCTCCTGCGCCAGCCGCGCGAAGGCGGCGTCGGCGTCGGCGTCGACCGGCGGAATCGCCATCAGGCCCACCAGCGTCAGCGCCGGCGCGTCCTCGACGGCCGCGCAGAGTGCATCGAGCCGCTCCGACGCGTCGACGTCGACACCGCCCCGACTCTCGTCGCCGTCGAGGCTGACCTGCACGAACACCTTCAGCGGCGCGTTGCGCGCCGCGTTGTCGAGCGACTCCTGCGCCGAGCGGGCCAGTGCGGCAACCACTTTGGGGCTGTCCACGGAGTGCGCCGTGTGAGCCCAGGTGCCGATCGAGCGGGCCTTGTTGCGCTGGATGCGGCCGATCATGTGCCAGCGGATGTCCCCCGCGAGTTCCGACAGCTCGGCCAGCTCGGCGATCTTGGCGGTGGCCTCCTGATCGCGTGACTCGCCGAAGGACCGGCAGCCCAGGCGATAGAGCGTGGCGATGTCGGAGGCCGGGAAGAACTTGGTCACCGGCAGCAGTTCGATCTCATCGGATCGACGGCCCGCCGCCTCCGCGGCACGGGTGAGTCTGTCTCGCAGCTGCGCGAGGTTGTCATGGAGCTGCTGCTCGCGGTCGACGGTCACGGCGCCGGCTCCAGCCAGATCAGCGACGCCAACCGACCCGTCGGCGCGCCGCGGCGATGGCTGAACAGATTCGGATCGGCATACGTGCAGCGCGGGTCGACGTCGATCGCGGTGACCCCGAGCGAGCGCAGCTGCCGGGCGATGCCCGCCCGCAGGTCCAGGCCCGACGTACCGCGGGGGGTTCGGGTGCGGCTGCCGGGCAGCAGCCGTTCCACCTCGTCGGCCATCTGCTCGGGCACCTCGTAATTCGGCCCGCTCACGGCAGGCCCCAGCAGCACCGAGATGTCAGGGACCTGTGCGCCCGCATCGACCATGACCTGCACGGCGCGCGGCACGATGCCGCCCGCAGCACCGACCCGCCCCGCGTGCACGGCCCCGATCACCCCGTGCCGGGCATCGGCCATCAGCACCGGGACACAGTCGGCGGTCACCACCGCCAGGCCGAGCGACGGCGTCGTCGTCACCAGCCCGTCGGTGTCGTCGACGATGTCGCCACCGTGATCCACCACGGCCACCCGAGTGCTGTGCGTCTGGTTCATCCACACCACGCCGTCGGTGCCCAGTCCGGTGGCGGTGGCCAACCGGCGGCGGTTCGCCGCCACCGCAGCGGGATCGTCGCCGACGTGGTCACCCAGGTTGAACGTGGCATAGGGCGGTTTGGACACCCCACCGGCTCGCGTGGTGGTGACACGACGCACACGGAACATCACGTGCGAAACGTACGTCGGGTCAGTGACGCATGAACGGCGGCACGTCGACATCGTCGTCGGAGATGCCGTCATCGCCGCCGCCGATGCGCACCGTCGCGCCGTTGGTGTGCGCCGCGGGGACACTCGCCGGATCGGCCGTGTCGAACAGCGACGAACCGACGCGGCCCGCCTTGCCCGGTGCGATCGGCTGGGCCGCTGCCGCGGCGGCCGTCTCACCGGTGACGGGCTTGCGGCCCGGGCCGGCGGCGTCGAAGCCCGCGGCGATGACCGTGACACGCACCTCGTCGCCCAGCGAGTCGTCGATGACCGTGCCGAAGATGATGTTCGCGTCGGGGTGGGCGGCTTCCTGCACGAGCGAGGCCGCTTCGTTGATCTCGAAGAGGCCCAGATCGCTGCCACCGGCAACCGACAGCAGCACGCCCTGGGCGCCTTCCATCGATGCCTCGAGGAGCGGGGAGTTGATCGCGATCTCCGCGGCCTTGAGCGCGCGGCCGTCACCGCGAGCCGAACCGATGCCCATCAGGGCCGTGCCCGCGGAGCTCATCACACCCTTGACGTCGGCGAAGTCGACGTTGATCAGACCGGGGGTGGTGATCAGGTCGGTGATGCCCTGCACACCGTTGAGCAGCACCTCATCGGCGCTGCGGAACGCATCCATCAGCGAGACCGCAGCGTCGCCCATCTGCAGCAGCCGGTCGTTGGGGATCACGATGAGCGTGTCGCAGCTCTCCCGCAGCGACTGGATGCCGTCGGCTGCCTGGTTGCTGCGCCGCTTGCCCTCGAAGGAGAAGGGACGGGTCACCACACCGACGGTCAGCGCGCCGAGCTTGCGGGCGATCGAGGCGACCACGGGCGCGCCGCCGGTGCCGGTACCGCCGCCCTCACCCGCGGTGACGAACACCATGTCGGCGCCGCGCAGCAGCTCCTCGATGTCGTCCTTGGCGTCCTCGGCGGCCTTGCGGCCGACCTCGGGGTCCGCCCCCGCGCCGAGTCCGCGCGTCGAATCGCGCCCGACGTCGAGTTTCACGTCGGCATCGCTCATCAACAGCGCTTGCGCGTCGGTGTTGATCGCAATGAACTCGACGCCCTTGAGACCCTGCTCGATCATCCGGTTGACGGCGTTGACGCCGCCACCACCGATGCCGACCACCTTGATCACAGCGAGGTAGTTATGCGGGGGGGTCATCGCATCGCCCTTTCCTGCCCTTGTCGTCTGTCCTGACACGGATAACCGCTGCGACAAACCCTCAATCTCAACTAGAGGCTTAGAGTTATGTCAAGTTGTTCCGTACATGCAGAACGGTAGGGCCGGGTCACGCACATGCCGAGCAGGCGCGCCGCGTGTCGGAAACGAATTTTCGCCGCCGGCGTCACTTGACCGTGGGCAGGTCCGGCGACGACACGTCGTAGGTCTTGCCGGGCTGGGTGAGCAGCGCCCCGAGTTTGAGGGCCTTCTCCTCGGTGCGGTCGGTGGTCCCCCACACCACGGTGCGCCCGTCGATCAGCGTCAGCGTGATCGCGGCGACCGACGGTGCCGACACCCGGCCGACCTGGGCGGCCACCTCCGGACGCAACGACGTCACCACCTCGAGCGCTGCCTTGGTGGCCGGATCGTCGGGCCCGGGGTTCTCGACGTCGAGATACGGGATGCCCGGCGGGGGCGGACCCGTCGCGAAGTCCACGCCGTCCCTGTCGAACAGGTGCACCCCGTCGGGATAGTCACGGACGACCACCGGCACGCGCTCGACCACGGTGATCCGCAGCGTCGACGGATACTCCCGCTGCACCCGGACGCTGGCGACCCGGCGGATCTCGGCGACCTTCTCGGCCACCGCGTCGGTGTCGACCTGCAGCAGCGGCCTGCCCGGCGGCACCCCGGCCGCCGCGACGACCTCGTCCTGGGTCACCGCGCCCAACCCGACGACGACGATGTCGCGCGCCGACATGATGGGCGTGAAGTACAGCAACAGGCCGATGCCGACGACCACCACCGCGACGCCGGCGCTCCACAGCAGCAGCTTGAGCCCGCGGACGGTGCCGCGGCCCAACGTGGTGGTCTCGGCCGGCGACGCGGTGAGCGTGCGCCGTTTCGCCTCGCGGCGGGCCTCCTCGATGGCCGTGGCCCGCGCCTGCGCCGCGCGACGCTCCTCGCGCTCACGGCGGGCGCGCCGGCGCGGTCCCTCGACGTCGGCGGGTTCGGGCGTGGCGGGTTCGTCGTCGGTCGGCTCGGTCATCGCAGTTCGGCCAGGATCTCGTTACCCAGCAGCGTCACGTCACCCGCGCCCATGGTGACGACGACGTCGCCGGGCCGGGCGGCCGCAGCCACCGCCGCTGCGACGGTGGAGAAGTCGGGCAGGTAGTGCACCGGCACGGTGACGTGCTCGGCGATCGTCGCGCCGCTGATCCCGGCCAGGGGTTGCTCCCTGGCGGCGTACACGTCGAGCACGAACACCTCGTCGGCGAGGCTCAGCGCCTCACCGAACTCGCGTGCGAAAGTGGCTGTACGCGAATACAAGTGGGGCTGGAACACCACCACCGAGCGGCCGCCGGCCTCGTCCACCAGCGCACGCACCGCGGTGAGCGCCGCCGTCACCTTGGTCGGGTGGTGGGCGTAGTCGTCGAAGACGCGCACCCCGGCCGCGGTGCCCACGAGCTCGAAACGCCGCCGCACACCTTCGAATTCGGCGAGTGCATCGAGAACCTGGTCGGGGTCGGCACCCACGTGCGTGGCGGCCAGCAGGGCGGCCAGCGCGTTGAGGGCCATGTGCCTGCCCGGTACGGACAGCCGCATGGTCCGCGGCCCGCTCTCCCCCGCCAGCGCCACCGTGGCCACCGCGCCCGTGCCGCGCTGCTGCCACTCCAGCAGTGCCCCGGCCAGGTCGTCGGTAGTTCCCGAGCCGTAGCGCAGCACCCGAATGCCCAGCGCCTCAGTGCGTTCGGCGAACGCCGCGGCACCGTGATCATCGGTGCAGACCACCACCGCCCCGCCGGGGCGTAACCGTTCGGCGAACGCGTCGAAGACCGCGACGTAGGCCTCTTCGGACCCGAAGAAGTCCAGGTGGTCTGCCTCGATGTTGGTGACCACGGCGATATCGGGCCGATACTGCACCAGCGAGCCGTCGCTCTCGTCGGCCTCGGCGACGAAATAGGCGCCGCTGCCGTGGTGGGCGTTGGTGCCGGGCTCGCCGAGGTCGCCGCCGACGGCGAACGACGGATCGAATCCGCAGTGCTGCAACGCCACGATGAGCATCGACGTCGTCGTCGTCTTCCCGGCGGTACCGGTCACCATCAGCGTCGTGTCCCCGGCCATCAGCTCGGCCAGCACGGCGGGGCGCAGGATGATCGGAATCCCGCGCCTGCGGGCCTCGACCAGCTCCGGGTTGGTCTTCGGAATCGCGGCGTGCGTGGTGACCACCGCGGTCGGGCCGCCCGGCAGCATGTCCAGGGCCGACGCGTCGTGCCCGATGCGCACCTGGGCGCCGCGCGCTTTCAACGCCACCACCGCGCGCGACTCCTTGGCGTCCGACCCGGACACCAGGCCGCCGCGGTCCAGCAGAATCCGTGCGATGCCCGACATGCCGGCCCCACCGATGCCCACCATGTGCACCCGCGCCAGCTCGGCGGGCAGCTGCTCGGAGCTCATCGCCGTGCCCGCCCGAGCCCTGCCGAGGCCACCTCGAGTGCGACCTCGGCGACCCTCCGCGCTGCGTCCGGGTGACCCGCCAGTTTCGCCGCCGCCGTCATCGCGGCCAGCCGGGTCCGGTCGGTGAGCAGGCCGGCCACCGTCGTGGCGACCAGATCCGGGGTGAGCTCGCGGTCCTCGACCAGCAGTCCGCCACCGGCGGTCACCACGGGCAGCGCGTTGAGCCGCTGCTCCCCGTTGCCGATCGGCAGCGGAACGTACACGGCAGGCAGGCCGACCGCGCTGACCTCGGCGACCGTCATCGCCCCCGAGCGGCAGATCGCCAGGTCGGCGGCCGCATACGCCAGATCCATCCGGTCGAGGTACGGCACCGCGACATACGGCGGAGCCCCGGGCGCCGGGGCCGGTAGTTCGAGCGTGTTCTTCGGTCCGTGCGCGTGCAGCACCGCAATCCCCTGGTGGGCAAGAGCTTCCGCAGCCCCGGCCACCGCGCGGTTCAACGACTGGGCGCCCTGCGAGCCCCCGAAGACCAGCAGCACCGTGTCGTCGTCGGAGAAGCCGAAGAACGCGCGCGCCTGCGCACGCACGGCCGCGCGATCCAGCGAGGTGATGGTGTCGCGGACCGGCACCCCGACGACCTCGACGGGGCCCAGCCCCGGGTCGGGCACCGCGGCGAGGACACGGGCCGCCGAGCGGACGCCGACCCTGTTGGCCCAGCCCGCGCTCGCGTTGGCCTCGTGCACGACGACCGGGATACGCCGTCCCGGACGCACGCTGCGCGCCGCGAGATAGGCCGGGACGGCGACGTAGCCGCCGAAGCCGACGACGACATCGGCCGCGACGTCGTCGAAGATCGCCCGGGTCTGCCGGACCGCCTGGCGCACGCGCAACGGCAGCCGCGCCAGATCGGGCGACGGCTTGCGGGGCAGCGGCACCGGGGTGATCAGCTCGAGCCGGTAGCCACGCTCAGGGACCAGCCGGGTCTCCAGGCCGCGTGCCGTACCCAACGCGGTGATCCGGACGTTCGGGTCGAGCGCGGTGAGCGCATCGGCGACGGCCATCGCGGGTTCGACGTGACCGGCCGTGCCTCCACCGGCGAGAACGACCGAGATACCGCTCACCCGTGACGTTGACCTTCCAGTGTGCGGGCCCGTCGGCCCTGATTGCGCTGGCCAGCACCATATCCGACGGGTGGGGTGGCCGAGCGCACCGGGCGCTTGCCCGAACGCGACCGCGCGGGCTTGGCTTTGGTGTCGACCGTGGCGGCCCGGTTCGAGCGGGTCTTCAGCCGGTCACGCACCGCCTCCGCGCGGGTCGGCACGTACGGGGCGGGCAGCGGGAGGCGCAGCAGCCGGTTCACTCGGTTGTCGCGGCCGGCGCGCAGCGCGGCGACCGCCTGCGGTTCGTGACGCGCGGCGTTGGCCATGATCCCGATCATCAGCAGCGTGGTGGCCGTCGAGGTACCGCCGGCGGAGATCAACGGCAGCTGCAACCCGGTGACCGGGAGCAGGCCGACGACGTAGCCGACGTTGATGAAGACCTGCGAGAGCACCCACAGCGTGGCGGTCGCGGTGAGCAGCCGCAGGAAGGGATCGGCGGACCGCCGGGCGATGCGCATGCCGGTGTAGGCGAAGAGCCCGAACAGGCACAGCAGCCCGGCAGCCCCGATGAACCCGAGTTCCTCGCCGACGATCGCGAAGATGAAGTCGTTGTGGGCATTGGGCAGGTAGTTCCACTTGGCCGTGCCCTGACCCAGACCGTCACCGAAGACACCGCCGTTGGCGAGCGCGAACCGGGCCTGCCGGGACTGGTACCCCATGCCCTGCGCGTCGGCGCCCGGGTTGAGCCAGGCCTGCACGCGCGCCGACCGGTAGCCGACCGAGACCGACAGGATCGCACCCGAGACCACCACCGCGCCCAGCGAGGTGAGGAACACGCGCAGCGGAAGACCGGCGTACCAGAGCAGACCGAGCAGGATGACGCCCATCGACACCGTCTGCCCGAGGTCGGGCTGGGCCACCACCAGGGCGAGCGCGATCACCGCGGCCGGCACCAGGGGCACCAGCATCTCTTTCAGCGAGGCCTGCTCCATGCGGCGCGCCGCCAGCAGGTGCGCGCCCCACACCGCCATCGCGATCTTGGCCAGTTCCGACGGCTGCATGGAGAACCCGGCGATCACGAACCAGCCGCGCGAACCGTTGGCCTCCTTGCCGATCCCGGGGATGAGGACCAGCACCAGCAGCACGATCGTGAACGCGAAGCTGCTGAACGCGAAGCGGCGCATGAGCGCGACCGGCGTACGCATCGCGATGTAGAACGCGAGCAGGCCGATCGACGTCCACAGCACCTGCTTGCCGAAGACCGCCCACGGCGAGCCGTCCATGTCGTAGGAGTAGACGCCGGACGCCGACAGCACCATCGTCAGGCCCATCGTCAGGAGCAGCGCGGTGACGGCGATGATCAGGTGGAACGACGTCATCGGTCGGTCGAGCCAGGCCCCGACACGGGTGCGCGGGGCGGTCGCGGCGCCGCCGGAGTCATGTGAGGACGACTTCGACGACGAGGTCAGGGCCGGCAGCGCGGCCCCGGCGTCATCGGCCGCGGGGTTGGCGCGCCGGTGGCGCAGCCGGGCGAGGATCGTGCTCATCGGTGACCGCTACCGGATCGCTGCGCGTACGGCCGCGGCGAACGTGTCGCCCCGGTGCCCGTAGCTGCGGAACTGGTCGAAGGAGGCGCCTGCCGGTGCCAGCAGCACCGTGTCGCCGGGCCCGGCGAGGCCGCGTGCAGCGTCGACGACGGCCGCCATGACGGCGTCGGCCACCGGACCGTCACCCGCCCGAGCGTGAGTCACACCTGTCACAGCTTTCTCAACCACCCCAGAATCCTCCCCCGTCAGCACCTCGACGACGGGGACATCCGGTGCGTGTCGTGCGAGCGCCTCGGCCACGACCGCCCGGTCGCGGCCCAGCAGGACGACGCCGACCAGGCGGTTCGCCACCGCGACCAGCAGATCATCGACGGACGCGCCCTTCAGCAGACCGCCCGCGACCCACACCACCCGCGGGTACGCGCTGATCGATGCGCGGGCGGCATGCGGGTTGGTGGCCTTCGAATCGTCGACGTAGGTCACCCCGTCGGCAGCGGCGACCACCTCGGCCCGGTGCCGGCCCACCGCGAACGACTCGAGCGCACCCGCCACCGCATCGGCGGGCACCCCGACGGCACGCGCCAGCGCGGCGGCTGCCAGCGCATTGAGCACACCCACCGGACCTGCCACCGGAACCCCTGCCGTTTCGGCCAGCACCAGCCCATCGGCGAACGCGTTGTCGATCAGCCGGCCGTCGACCACGCCCAGCTCGCCGGGGCCCGGCTCGCCGAGCCGGAAGCCGACCCGGGTCGGTGCGGCGCAATCGGCCAGCAGCGCAGCCGCGGTCGGATCGTTCACGCCGCCCACCGCGATCGGGCCCGTCAGCGCACGGGCCTTGTCCGCCGCGTACGCATCGAGCGAACCGTGCCAGTCCAGATGGTCCTCGGCCACGTTGAGCACCGCGCCGGCGTCCGGGTGCACCGACGGCGCCCAGTGCAGCTGGAAGCTCGACAGCTCGACGGCCAGCACGTCGACCGGCTGGTCCAGCACGGCCAGCACGGGTTCGCCGATGTTGCCGCACAGCGCCGCGCGTCGGCCCGCCGCGCACAGCATCGCGTGCAGCATCGACGTCGTCGTGGTCTTTCCGTTCGTCCCGGTCACCACCAGCCACGTCTTCGGCGGCCCGTAGTGCCCGGCCCGGTCCAGCCGCCAGGCCAGCTCCACGTCCCCCCACACCGGCACGCCGGCCGCCGCGGCGGCGGTGGGCACCGCGCCATCGGGCGGGATACCGGGGCTCACGACGACGAGGTCGAACCCGGCGATCGTCGCGGCGGCACCCGCCGGGTCGATCACCGCGCCACCCTGTTGGGCGTAGGCCGTCAGCGCCGAGGGGCTGTCGTCGGTCAGGGTGGCCCGCGCGCCCAGCGGGGTCAGCGCGGCCAGCACCGCCCGTCCGGTGATCCCGGCCCCGACGACCAGCACGGCGGCGCCGGGCGCGATCACGTCGCTCACGTCACGCACCGACGGTCGTGAGCCACTCGCTGTAGAACAGCGCCACCCCGAGGCCGCAGGCGATCGCGGTCAGCAGCCAGAACCGGATGATCACCGTGGTCTCCGCCCACCCCACCAGCTCGAAATGGTGGTGGAACGGCGCCATCCGGAACACGCGCCGCCCGGTGGTGCGGAACGCCATGATCTGCACCACCACCGAGGTGACCTCGGCGACGAACAGCGCGCCGAGCACCACGGCGAGCATCTCGGTGCGGCTGGTCACCGACAGTCCGGCGATGACGCCGCCCAGCGCGAGCGACCCCGTGTCACCCATGAAGATCTTGGCCGGCGCGGCGTTCCACCACAGGAAGCCGATGCAGGCGCCGGCGGTGGCCGCGGCGATGATCGCCAGATCCAACGGATCCCGGACGTTGTAGCAGCCGAGGCCGGGGCTGGTGGCGCACGCGTTGCGGAACTGCCAGAACGTGATCAGCACATAGGCGGCGCACACCATCGCCATCGCGCCGGCGGCCAGCCCGTCCAGGCCGTCGGTGAAGTTCACCGCGTTGGACCAGGCGCTGACCACCACCACGCAAAACAGCACGAAGATCGACGGCGCCAGCGTGACGGTCGCGATTTCGCGCACGTAGGACAGCTCGGCACTGCCAGGGGTCAGCCCGTCGGCGTTGCGGAACTGCAGCGCCAACACACCGAACAGCACCGCGGCGACGAGGATGCCGACGGTCTTGGCGGTCTTGTTGAGCCCCAGGTTGCGGGCCCGGCGCAGCTTGATGAGGTCGTCGGTGAACCCCACGACGCCGAGCGCAGTGGCCAGTCCGAGCACGAGCAGCCCGGACGCCGATGGCCCCTTGCCGTCGATCACCACCCCGACAAGATGCGTGCCGAAGTAGCTGGCCCAGATGCCGGCGACGATCGCCACGCCCCCCATCGACGGGGTGCCCCGCTTCTTGGCGTGGCTGGGCGGGCCGTCCTCGCGGATCTCGTGGCCGAAACCCTGCCGGGTGAACAGCCGGATCAGCACCGGGGTGAGCAGGATCGACACCGCCAGAGCGATCCCGACCGCGATCAGGATCTGCCTCATGCGCCGTCCTCGGCGATCAGCGCGTCGGCGACCACGCCGAGGCCGGCGGCATTGGACGCCTTGACCAGCACGACGTCGCCGGGCTGCAGTTCCGCACGCAACAGCTCCAGTGCGGCATCGGCGTCGGCGACCGGCGTGGCCTCCGAACCCCAGGAGCCCTCCATCACGGCCCCGTTCAGCATGGCGCTCATAGGCCTCCCGGTTCCGACGACAACGAGTCGAGAGACATCTAAGCGCACGGCCAACCGACCGATGCGGTCGTGCTCGGTAATCGAGTCCTCGCCAAGTTCGCCCATCTCGCCGAGCACCGCCCAGGTGCGCCCCTCACGGCCCATCCACGCCAGCGCCTTGAGGCCCGCGCTCATCGAGTCGGGGTTGGCGTTGTAGGCGTCGTTGATGATCGTCACGCCGTCGGCGCGGGTGGTGACGGCCATCCGCTGCCGCGACACCGGTCCGGCGTTGGCCAACGCGTCGGCGATCTGCTCCAGCGTGGCGCCACACTCGAGCGCGACGGCGGCCGCGCACAGCGCGTTGGAGACCTGATGGTCACCGTGTACCGACAGCGACACCCCGATCTGCCCGTCGGCGGTGTGCAGCGTGAATTCCGGGCGCGCCAGCTCGTCCAGCCTCACGTCATCGGCCCACACGTCGCGCTCGGATGCGGACCGCCCGACGCGCACGACCCGCGCCTCTGTCACCTCGGCCATCTTCGCCACCACCGAGTCGTCGGCGTTGAGGATCACCACCCCGGATGCCGGAACCGACTGCGGCAGTTCGGATTTGGTCTCTGCGATCGCCTCGCGGGAGCCGAACTCGCCGAGGTGGGCGGTGCCGACGTTCAGCACCGCAGCGATCGACGGCCGCGCGATCCGCGCGAGCGCGGCGATGTTGCCGCGGTGCCGCGCCGACATCTCCAGGACGAGGAAATCGGTGTCGGCGGTCGCCCGCAACACCGTCCAGGGGTGACCGAGCTCGTTGTTGAACGACCCGGGCGGGGCGATCACCTCGCCCAGCGGGGCGAGGACCGCGGCGATCAGGTCCTTGGTCGATGTCTTGCCCGAGGAGCCGGTGATCCCGATGATCGTCAGGCCACCGGCGGCCAGCTCGGTGGCCACCGCAGCCGCCAGCTTCGCCAGAGCCGCCAGCACCGCCGCGCCGGAGCCGTCGGTGTCGTGCTCGAGCACGCCGGCCGCACCGTCCTCGGCGGCGACCGGGTCCACCACGACCGCGGGCACCCCGACCGGGCGTGCGGCGAGCACCCCGACCGCGCCCGCGTCGACCGCCGCCGCCGCGAAGTCGTGCCCGTCGGACCGCGCACCCGGCAGCGCGAGGAACAGGCTGCCCGGACCGACTGCGCGCGAATCGAATTCGACCGTTCCGGTGACGCGCAGGGCCGCCGCCTCCTCGGCGCTCACATCGGCGAGCCGGCCACCCACGATCTCGGCGATCTGGGCCAGCGACAGATCGATCATCGGCTCTCCGTCTCCGCGGTCAGCGCGTCGAGCGCGGCGCCGAGCTCGGCGCGGTCGTCGAACGGCCGGGTGACACCCCGGCTGGTCTGGCCCGTCTCATGGCCCTTACCGGCGATCAGCACCACATCGCCCTCGCGTGCCCATGACACCGCATGGTCGATGGCAGCGCGGCGCTCCCCGATCTCGACCACCTCGGCACGGTTGTCCTGCGCGCCCCGCGCACCGGCCACGATCGCGGCCCGGATCTCGGCCGGCTCCTCGTCGCGCGGATTGTCGTCGGTGACCACCACCAGGTCGGCCAGTTCCGCGGCGACCTCCCCCATCGGCCCTCTCTTGCCGGCATCCCGGTTTCCGCCGGCACCGAACACCACGGCGACCCGGCCGGTGCACTGGCTGCGCAGCGTGTCCAGCACAGCCTTCAGTGCTCCCGGTTTGTGCGCATAGTCGACGACCGCCAGGAACGGCTGCCCGCGGTCCACCTTTTCCAACCGGCCCGGCACCGTCGCCGCCCGCAGACCGGGCACCGCCTGCTCGGGCGAGACCCCCACCGCATCGAGCAACGCCAGCGCCAACGCCGCGTTGGCGATGTTGTAGCGGCCCGGCAGGCCGATCTCGATGCCGTGGTGCACCCCCGCGGGGTCGATCGCCACGAAATCCTGCACCCCGTCACCTTGTGAGCGGACCTGCTCGACCGTCCAGTCGGCGGTGCCCTCGACCGCGACGGTGACCGCGGTGTCGGCGCGACGCGCCATCGCGCGACCCCATTCGTCGTCGACGCAGATCACCGCTTGCGCGGCATGCGTCGGCGAGGCGGGATCGAACAGCTTGGCCTTGGCGTCGAAGTAGTCCTCCATCGTGGGATGGAAGTCGAGATGGTCCCGCGACAGATTGGTGAAACCGCCGACGGCGAACGCCGTGCCGTCCACCCGGCCCAGCGTCAGCGCGTGGCTGGACACCTCCATCACCACCGTGTCGACCCCGCGTTCGAGCATGACCGCGAACAGCGCCTGCAGGTCGGGCGCCTCGGGAGTGGTCAGGCTGCCTGCCTCGGGGCGGCCGTCGATGCGCACCCCGACGGTGCCGATCAACCCGGCCACCCGCTCGGCCGCGCGCAGACCGGCCTCGATCAGGTAGGTGGTGGTGGTCTTGCCGGAGGTACCCGTGACGCCGATGACACGCAGCCGACGCGACGGATGGCCGTAGACCGCGGCGGCCGCCTCGCCGAGCACCGTGCGCGGGTGCGCGTGCAGCAGCACCGGCACACCGACCCCACCGGCGGCCGAGAGTTCAGCCAGCCCGTCGTGATCGGTCAGCACCGCCACAGCACCCCGCGCCACCGCGTCGGCGGCGTAGCGGGCCCCGTGAGAGCGCGCACCCGGAAGGGCAGCGAACAGGTCACCCGGCTGGGCGTCCTGGCCCCGAAGCGTCACTCCCGTCAGATGCACCTGCGGGAGCGGCTCGACCTCGGCGTGCACGGCGGAGATCAGCCGGGCCACGTCCTCCAGCGACAGGCCTTCGGGGTGATGGGGGCGCAGATTCATGGCCATGCCACAGTACCCAGCCCCGCATCCAGGCCGTGGCCGCCCGCGAGCGTCACCCCGCCTGGAGGGTCAGCGGCGCTCCGGGATCCTTGGACAGCGGCACGTTCTCCCGCTGCAGCAACCACGAGGCGATGTTGTGGAACAGCGGCGCGGCCGAGGACCCTGGCGAGCCGTCGGCGGCCCGGTGCGGCGCGTCCATCATCACGCCCACCACATAGCGCGGATCGTCGGCCGGGGCCATGCCGGCGAACGTGATCCAGTAGACGTTGTCGTAGTAGCAGCCGCAGGCCGGGTTGATCTGCTGGGCGGTGCCGGTCTTGCCGGCGATCTGGTATCCCTCGACCGCCGCGGCGGGACCGGTGCCCTGCTGGATCCCCATCGGATCGCGCTGCACCACCGCGCGGAACATGTCGCGCACGGTGCGCGCCGTCTCCGGGGAGATCACCCGGATGCCGTCGGGCCGCGGCTCGTCGGTGCGGGTGCCGTCGGCGGCGATCGTCGCCTTGAGGATGCGCGGCGGGATGCGTACCCCGTCGTTGGCGATGGTCTGATAGATCGCCGACATCTGCAGCAGGGTCATCGAAAGACCCTGGCCAATCGGAAGATTCGAGAACGTGCTGCCCGACCACTGGTCTATGGGAGGAACCAGACCCGCACTCTCACCGGGCAAGCCGACGCCGGTGCGCTGACCGAGCCCGAACTTGCGCAGCATCTCGGCATACTTCTGCGGCCCGACGCGCTGCGCCAGCATGAGCGTGCCCACGTTGGAGGACTTCCCGAACACGCCGGTGGTGGTGTACGGCATCGTGCCGTGGTTCCAGGCGTCGCGGACGGTGACCCCGCCCATGTCGATGGAACCGGGAACCTGCAACACCTCGTCCGGGGTGGACAGGTGGTTCTCGATCACCGACGCAGCGGTGATGATCTTGTTGACCGAACCCGGTTCGAACGGCGAGGACACCGACAGATTGCCCAGCTCGCGAGTGGACTGCTTGCTGACGTCCTGCGCGGGGTTGAACGTGTTGTCGTTCGACATCGCCAGCACCTCACCGGTTTTGGCGTCGAGCACGACAGCGGAGACGTTCTTGGCGCCCGAGGCCTCCTTGGCCATCTGGACCTGCTGCTGGACGTAGAACTGGATGTCGTCGTCCAGGGTGAGCATCACCGTCGACCCGTTCACCGCGTCATGCCGGTTGCGGTAGCTCCCCGGGATCACGACGCCGTCGGAGCCGCGGTCGTAGGTGACCGAACCGTCGGTGCCGGCGAGCACGGAGTCCAGCGAGTCCTCCAGGCCGAGCAAGCCGTGGCCGTCCCAGTCGATGCCGCCGACGATGTTGGCCGCCAGCGACCCGCCCGGATACTGCCGCAGATCCTGACGTTCGGCGCCGACCTCCGGGAAATCGGTGGTGATCGCGTCGGCGATCGCGGGATCGACCGCGCGGGCCAGGTACACGAACGTCTCGTTGCTGCGCAGCTTCTTGAGCACGGTGGCGCTGTCCGGCTTGTTGCCCAGACGCTTCGCCACACCGTCGGCGATCTGCTGCAGGCGCGCATCGGGTGCCGGCACCGCATCGCCCGCATCGCCGGTCTCATTGCTCGCGGCTTTGGCGTTCTCGGTGGCCTTCTCGGTGGCCTTCTCGTAGGCCTCCTGCAACTGCTTGCGCACCCGCACGGGCTGGAACGTCAGCGCGCGGGCCTCGATGGTGAAGGCCAGCTTGTCGCTGTTGCGGTCCACGATCGAGCCCCGCAGCGCGGCATCGATGTCGGTGACCTTGAGCTGCCCGGCGGCTTCGGCACGCAGCCCGTCGGCCTTCGGCACCTGCAGTGTGAACAGCTGGGCTGCGGCGAGGACGATCAGCAGGAAGATCACCGCGTTGCCCGTGCGGTGCCGGAAGACGAAGGACGCGCTGCGCAGCCCGCTGTTCGCCGTGGATTGACTGGGCTGACGCACCCGGCGCGACCGGGCCGAGCGTTCGGCACCGGCCGCGCGCGTGGTCCGTCGCGCAGGCTGCGCCTTGCGACTCATGCCGGCGGGCCCGGCACCGGTGCGGCGGGATCGACGGGAGCAGGGGCGGGCTGGACGACGGGGGCGGCCGGATCAACGGGCGCCGGAATCGGGCCGGGCAGCGCACCGGCGACCGCATGCGGCACCTCGGCCGGCTGGGGAGCGCCGGGCACCTGGCCCGCGAGCATGGGTGTCTGACCCGGGAGCAGCGGCGCCTGACCCGGGAGCAGCGGCGCGGTGAGGGGCATGGTCTGCGACGGTAGCCGGACCGGGACCTCGGACGGCGTTACGACGCGCGGGGCGGGCGGCGCGGGCGGAGCCGGCTCGGGCAGCGGCGCGTTGAGCGGGGGCGGCGGTACGCCCTCGGCAGGCTTGGGGGTGCCGACGACGACCCAGTTGCCCGAGGCGTCCTGCACCAGGTGGGCCGTGTCGCGGGACGGGATCATGCCGAGATTGCGGGCGGCCTCGGCCAGTGCGGGCGCCGCCTGCGCCTGCAGCACATCGCGCTCGAGCGCTTCCTTCTGCTGCAGCAGGGCCTGATTGATCTGGCGGGCATGGCCCAGCTGATACGACCGTTCGGCCGCGTCGGTGGAGAGCCACAGCGTGACGCCCAATCCCAGGCCCAGGCAGCCGATGATGAGGACCACGAACGGGACCCGGGCGACGAGCCGGCGCGGGTTGAGATCGATCGACGCGAGGCGAACGAGGAGGCGCTCCCGCAGCGGCGGCCGGACGATCTTGGGCGCCTTGGCCTTCCGAGCCTTCGCGCGGGCCTTGGCCTGGCTCGCGGTCTTCGGCCGGGCCGGGGTGTCGGTGAGCCGCTGGATCGGTGTGGTGCGCGGGGCGGGCCTGCTCCGGTCGGCGGCACGTGCGCGCGGAGAGGCGTCGACGGGCGCACGGCCGGCGTCGCGCACCGGGCGGCGGCCGGCCTTCTTCGGCTTGCCCGCCGCTGCGCGGGACGAGGTGCGAGCCTTCTCGTTCTTGCCTGCCTTCGGGCCGGCCTTGGGTGTCCTCTGGGTCTTCATGAGTGCTACTGCCCCCCAACTTTCTCCAACGCGCGCAACCGAACCGGAGCGCTTCTGGGATTGCGATCGATCTCCTGCGCACTCGCGCGTTCAGCACCCCGGGTCAGGGCGACGAATTCCGGCCCATGGCCGGGCAATTCGACCGGCAGACCGGCGGGGGTCCGCGACGCAGTCGCCGCGGCGAACTCTCCCTTGACGATGCGGTCTTCCAGCGACTGGTAGGCCATCACGGCGATCCGCCCACCGGATCGCAACGCACGCAACGCCTTCGGGATGGCCAGCCGCAGCGCGTCGAGCTCGGCGTTGACCGCGATGCGCAGCGCTTGAAAGGTCCGCTTGCCGGGGTGCCCGCCGGTCCGCCGCGCCGGCGCCGGGATCGCCTGGTAGAGCAGCTCGACCAACTCGCCCGTCGTCGTGAACGGCGTGACCGCGCGGCGACGCACGATGTGCGCGGCGATGCGTCCGGCGAACTTCTCCTCGCCGTACTCGCGCAGAATCCGCGCGATCTGCTTCTCCTCGTAGGTGTTGAGGATGTCGGCGGCGGTCAGCGGGGCGTCGGAATCCATCCGCATGTCCAGCGGTGCGTCCGTCGAGTAGGAGAACCCGCGCTCCGGCTGGTCGAGCTGCATCGAGGACACGCCCAGGTCGAACAGGAACGCATCGATGTCGGTCAGCTCGAACCCGTCGTAGCGGGTGCGTATCGCGGTGAACCGGTCGCCGAAGCGCGCGAGCCGCTCGCCGGCGATCCGCAGGGCTGCGGGATCGCGGTCCAACCCGACGACGTGCAGCGCGGGGAAATCGGTCAGGAAGCGTTCGGTGTGCCCGCCGGCACCCAGGGTGGCGTCGACGAGCGTCGCGCCGGCACCGTCGTCACCGCGCCGGGTCAATGCGGGGGCGAGAAGTTCGACGCAGCGGTCCAGCAGAACCGGAACGTGGGGCTCTTGGGTCATCGCAGCAGCCTCAGCGATCGGGGCGGCCCCTGCGGCGTGGTCCCTGTCCGAGAGCCCGGACCTGACGTCGGGGAAGTACGTCAGGGTCGGTTCGGACAGAGGCCGCGCCGCACGGGCCTGCGGGGCCAGGTCAAATGATGTCGCCGAGTGCTTCATCGCTGGCCGCGGAGAAGTTCTCTTCGTGAAGCTCCTGGTAGTCCTGCCATGCCTGGGCGTCCCAGATCTCGAGGAATTCGATCGAGCCGATGACCACGCACTCCTTGCTGAGGTTCGCGTAGCGGCGGTGCTCGGCGGACAGCGTGATGCGGCCCTGGGCGTCCGGATACTGCTCGTCGGTGCTGGCGGCCAGGTTGCGCAGGTATGCGCGTGCCTGCGGATTGCCCCGCTTGGCCCGGCCGGAGATCTCGGTGACCATCTCCTCGAACTCCGCCCGCGGATAGACAGCCAGGCTGTGATCTTGACTCTTGGTGACCATCAATCCTCCTGCCAGTGCGTCGCGGAACTTGGCGGGCAGCGTCAGCCGCCCCTTGTCATCGAGCTTGGGCGTGTAGGTGCCGAAGAACATCTCGCCACCTCGCTCAGACCTCGCCCTGGCGGAACTCCGGTCGCTCCGTTGTCCGCCACTTTACCCCACAATCCCCCACTTTGCGCCGAACCACCGCTGGCATTTCGCGCGCGTCCCCCACGACGTGCAGGTCGTCAACGAGAAGACGCCGAGAAGAAGGCGCACGGAAGCCGACGAAGGCCTCACAAGAACCGATGAAACCCGAGCTCAACCGCATGACATCCGTCCTGCGGGAGCACGGTGGGGGGTGGTGGGGCAAAAAAAGAGGGGCAGCCCTGGCGGGCTGCCCCTGAAACTGCGGACCGTTACTCGTCGAAGCGGCGGCGGAACCGGTCTTCCATCCGGCTCGTGAACGAACCACCGCCACCCTTGGCGCGCTTCTGCCTGTTCGCCGCGCCACCGGGGCCACTGCCGGCCGCCGGGCGCTCCCCGGCCACACCGACCCGCGGACCGGTGATCGCGAAGACGACACCGCCGAACATCACGATGAAGCCGATCACCGACAGGATCGGGAAGCTGCCGATCATCGTCGCCTTGAACGCCACACCCGACACCAACATCGCGAGGCCGACCACGAACAGCGCGCCGCCTTGCAGCCGGCGCCGCGTCGACGGCGCCCTCAGGGTCCCGCCACGAACGCTGGACGCGAACTTGGGGTCCTCGGCATAGAGCGCGCTCTCGATCTGATCGAGCATGCGCTGCTCATGATCGGAGAGTGGCATTCGTCCCTCCCTCTTGCCGTGGGGGCGTCTCAGTCGTTCAAACATCAGGGTGTGCCCGTGTGGACGGGCACGCAACGTCAATGATACGAGCAGAATCTGAGCCGTACCACCTACTTCGGTCCCTGATTCTATGACGAGGGGCTGTCGGCGGATGCCGCGCGTCATGGTTCGCTGCGTTCAGTCCGATAATGGTGGCGGCCACCGGGTCCCCGCAGGGAAAGGCAGATACTTGGCGACGCATCTGATCGAGCTGTCGCCCGTCGATATGCAGCGCCGTCTGAGTGACGCCCTGTCCATCTACGTCGATGCCATGCACTACCCCCGAGGCACCGAGGAGCAGCGCGCCTCGATGTGGGTCGAGCACACCCGCAGACACGGCTGGAAAGCGGTGGCCGCCGTCCAGACCAGCGACGAGCCCGGCGAGGATCCGACCGAGGCGCCCATGGTCGGTATCGCCTACGGATACTGCGGGGCACCCGATCAGTGGTGGCAGCAGCAGGTGGTCGCCGGACTGCGCCGCAGCGGCGCCGACGCCGCCCACATCACAGCGCTGATGACCAGCTACTTCGAGCTGACCGAGCTGCACATCCTGCCACCGGCCCAGGGCCGCGGGCTGGGCGAGGCGCTGATCCGCCAGCTGCTGGCCGGCCGCGGCGAAGACCACGTGCTGCTGTCCACTCCGGAGATCAACGGAGAGGCCAACCGGGCCTGGCGGCTCTACCGGCGGCTCGGGTTCAGCGATGTCATCCGCGGCTACCACTTCTCCGGAGATCCGCGGGCCTTCGCGATCCTCGGCCGCGCCCTTCCGCTGTAGAACGCCTGCGCCGATGTGAGGTCTGGCACGATGACCGGGTGCTCAACCGCCACCGGACCTCCCGGCGTGTCCTCACGATACTGCTGCTGCTGTTGGTGCTGGCGCCGTCACTGATCGGGTGCGTCCGGGTGCGCACCTCGCTGACGGTCTCCCCCGACGACCGGGTGTCCGGCCAGATCGTCGCGGCGGCGAAACCGCGCGACGACAGCGACCGAGGTCCGCAACTGCTCAACAACCTGCCGTTCGCGCAGAAGGTCGCGGTGTCGGATTACGACCGAGACGACTACGTCGGCTCCCAGGCCGTCTTCTCCGACCTCACCTTCGCCGAGCTGCCCCAGCTCGCCGGGATGAACCGCGACGCCGCCGGCGTCGACATCTCACTACGCCGCGCCGGCGACTTGGTCATCCTCGAGGGCCGCGCCGACCTCACCTCACTCAGCGATCCGGAAGCCGACGTCTCTCTGTCGGTGTCGTTCCCCGGTGAGGTCACCTCCACCAACGGCGATCGGGTGTCCTCCGAGGTGGTCGAATGGAAACTGCGGCCCGGCGTGGTCAGCACCATGAACGCCCAGGCCCGCTACACCGACCCCAGCGCGCGCTCGTTCACCGGCGCCGCCATCTGGCTCGGCGTCGCATCGCTCGTCGTCGCCGGCATCATCGGATGGCTGGCCTACCGCACCCGCGACCAGACGGCCAAGCCCGGGCAACCCGAAGAACAGCCCCGCTAGGCGCTGCAACGACCATCGACCGGAGGCAGGCTCTACGCTGAGCACCGGACCAACGGAAGAAAGGGGCGCCCGCTGAGCGTGGATGCCAATGCCAGTTCCAGTGCCACCGCCGACGGCGCTGCGGCACCGTCAGCGGTCGAGCTGGCCGCGGCCGTCACCGAACAGCTCCGCGGCTACCTGCAGGAGCGGCGCCGTGACGCGGCCTACATCGGCGCCGACTACGCGGTACTGACCGAAGCACTCGAAGAATTCGTGCTGCGCGGCGGCAAGCGGCTGCGCCCGGCGTTCGCGTACTGGGGATGGCGCGCGGTGGCCGGCACCGAGCCCGATGCCACGGTGCTCCGCCTGTTCTCGGCGCTGGAACTGCTGCATGCGTGCGCGCTGGTGCACGACGACGTGATCGACGCGTCGGCGACCCGGCGCGGACTGCCCACCGTCCACCGCATCTTCTCCGACCGGCACCGCGAGCAGCGCTGGCACGGCTCCCCCGACCAGTTCGGCCTGTCAGCGGCCATCCTGCTCGGCGATCTGTCCCTGGTGTGGGCCGACGACATCGTCACCACAGCACCCATCGGAGCCGACGCGCGGGCCCGGGTGCAGCGGGTGTGGGCCGCGATCAGGACCGAAGTACTCGGGGGCCAGTACCTCGACATCGTCAACGAGGCCAGCGGCGCCGACACGGTGGCCGCGGCGTTGACCGTCAACACCTACAAGACAGCCTCCTACACCATCTCGCGACCGCTGCAGTTCGGCGCCGCGGCCGCCGCGGACCGCCCGGAGATCCAGGACGCCTTCCACGAGGTGGGCACCGGCCTCGGGATCGCATTCCAACTGCGCGACGACGTGCTCGGCGTGTTCGGCGATCCGGCGGTCACCGGAAAACCGTCCGGTGACGATCTGCGCTCCGGCAAGCGCACCGTGCTACTGGCCGAGGCGATCGCGCTGGCCGAACAGCGGGACCCTGCGGGCGCCACTCTGCTGCGCACCTCCATCGGGACGGATCTCTCGGACGACGCCGTCACCGAGCTGCGCGCCCTCATCGAATCCGTCGGAGCGCTGGCCGCCGTCGAGAATCGCATCGAGACGCTGACCGCCACCGCGATCGGCACTCTCGACTCCGCACCCATCGACGCGCAGGCCCGTGCGGGGCTCACCGAGCTCGCCAGATTGGCCGCGAACCGTACCGCGTAGGCATGACGACACCCGCGCTCTCCCCCGCACCGCCGCTGCCGCGGTTCCGCGCCTTCGCGGCATCACCGGCGGCCAAACCCGCCTGGGTCGGGGCCCTGGGGGCGGTCCTCGTCACCGCTGGCGGCCTCGGCGCCGGCAGCACCCGGCTGCACGACCCGGTACTCGAGTCGATGCACCTGTCGTGGCTGAGGTTCGGGCACGGCCTGGTGCTCTCGTCGCTGCTGCTGTGGAGCGGTGTGGCCCTGATGCTGCTCGCCTGGCTCTGGCTCGGCCGGCACGTGATCGCACGGACCGCAACGCATTACACGATGGTGGTCACCACCGGCTTCTGGCTGGCGCCGCTGCTGCTCAGCGTTCCGCTGTTCAGCCGCGACACCTACTCCTACCTCGCCCAGGGCGCGCTGCTGCGCGACGGGTTCGACCCGTATCTGGTCGGACCGATCGACAATCCGAACTCGTTGCTGGACAACGTGAGTCCCATCTGGACCACGACGACGGCCCCGTACGGGCCCGCCTTCATCCTGGTCGCGAAGTTCGTCACGATGCTCGTCGGCAACGACGTCGTCGCCGGCACCATGCTGCTGCGGCTGTGCATGCTGCCCGGCCTGGCCCTGCTGATCTGGGCGGTCCCGCGGGTGGCCCGCCATGTCGGCGCGAACACAGCTGCCGCCCTGTGGATCTGCGTGCTCAATCCGCTGGTGATCATCCAGCTGATGGGCGGCGTGCACAACGAGATGCTGATGGTGGGGCTGATGATGGCCGGCATCGCGCTGTGTTTCGGCGGCCGCTGCGTGTCAGGGGTGACCCTGATCGGGGTCGCCGTCGCGGTGAAAGCCACCGCAGGCCTGGCCCTTCCGTTCATGGTGTGGGTGTGGGCGCGCGGTCTGCAGCAGCGACGCGGCTTCTCCCCGGGCAAGGCGTTCCTGGTCGCCACCGCCTCGTGTGTGGTCGTGTTCGCGGCGGTGTTCGCAGTACTGTCCCTGGCCGCCGGTGTGGGGCTGGGCTGGCTGACGGCGCTGGCCGGGTCGGTCAAGATCATCAACTGGCTGACGATCCCCACGGCCATCGCGAACTTCACCAACGCGGTGATCGGGCTCGTCATCCCCGTGAACTTCTATGCGGTGCTGGACATCCTGCGCATCATCGGGATCGGCATCATCGCCGTGTCGGCGCCGGTGCTGTGGTGGAGATACCGGCGCACCGATCGCGACGCACTGATGGGCATCGCCATGCTGATGGTGATCGTGGTGCTGTTCGTGCCTGCGGCGCTGCCGTGGTACTACACCTGGCCGCTCGCGGTGATGGCCGCCCTCGCCCAGTCGCCACGGGCCATCGCGCTGATCGCCGGCTTCTCGACGTGGATCACGGTGATCTGGCGGCCCGACGGCGCCCACGGCATGTACTCGTGGTTCCACGTCGCGCTCGCGACCGCTTGCGCGGTGGGTGCCTGGTACTGGCTGCACCGCGCACCGTCTAGTACGCCATCGCCTGCGCTCGGCGAACCACCTCTCGAGCCTGATGCGAATGCAGCGCGTCCACCGGGCGCGCATTAGCCAGCCCGTCGCTCGCCCCATCACGCCGGATCGTCAGCGACGAATCCGGGGTGAACAGCCACCGCACGATCTCGGTTTCGTGATACCCGCCGTCGCGCAGCACGACGAGTAGACCCGGCAGCGGTTTGACCACGTGGCCCTTCTCGTCGAAGAAGACCTTGGGGACCACCACCTCCCGGCCGCGGCGCACGGCGACCAGCTGTCCTTCCCGCAGGTGCTGATGCACCTTGCTGACCGGAACCTTCAACAGGCGGGCGACTGTGGGCAGGTCGTAGACGTCCTCATCGGGAGACAACACGTCCTCGGCAGTCGGAATGCTGCTCATCGCACAGAGTCTAGGCGGTCGCAGCACCGGGCGACGCCGCTTGGCGGGTCGGCAGCGCCCTGGCTCGTACCACTGGCTCGTACCATGAGTCCGATGGAAACCTTCCAGCCGACCGGCGGGCTCACCGGCGCAGTGCTGGACGGCCGCTACCGCGTCGGCGCCTTGATCGCCACCGGCGGCATGTCCGCGGTGTACCGCGGCGTGGACATGCGGCTGGACCGCCCGGTGGCGTTGAAGGTCATGGACAGCCGCTACGCCGGCGACGAACAGTTCCTCACCCGGTTCCAGCGTGAAGCCCGGGCCGTCGCCCGGTTGAAGGACCCCGGCCTGGTCTCGGTGTACGACCAGGGCGGCGGCACCCGCGGCGGCGAACCCCCCTACCTGGCGATGGAACTCGTCGACGGCGGCACGCTGCGCGAGCTGCTGCGGGAGCGCGGCCCGATGCCGCCGCACGCGGTGGCCGCGGTGCTGCGGCCCGTACTGTCCGGGCTGGCCGCCGCCCACCGGGCCGGACTGGTGCACCGCGACGTCAAACCCGAGAACGTGCTCATCAGCGACGACGGCGAGGTCAAGATCGCCGACTTCGGCCTGGTGCGAGCCCTGGCCGAGGCCAAGATCACCGCGACCAGTGTGATCCTCGGCACCGCCGCGTATCTGGCGCCCGAGCAGGTGTCGGCCGGCGACACCGACGCCCGCGGCGACGTGTACGCCGCCGGCGTCCTGGTCTTCGAACTGCTCACCGGCAGCACACCGTTCACCGGCGACAACCCCCTCGCCGTGGCCTACCAGCGGCTGGACCACGACGTACCCCCGCCGAGCAGCCGGATCGCCGGTGTGCCACGGCAATTCGACGAACTCGTGGCGTGCGCAACATCGCGCGACCCGGCGGGCCGCTTCGCCGACGCGGCCGAGATGGGCGAGGAACTCGACGCGATCGCCGTCCAACTCGGGCTACCCCGATTCACGGTGCCCTCCCCGCGCAACTCCGCGATGCACCAGTCGGCGTCCGTCGTCGACGCACCGACGACGAACGTCGCCGGCCCGCGGCACACCCGAGTCATGGAACGCGACGAGGCGCCCGCACCCGAACCCGATGACGCGGACGGCGACTCAGATTTCGACGACGAACATTGGCCGGCGACAGGGCGATTCGCCGGAATCGACCTCGAGGAGTTCTACTGGGCCCGCCAGCGTGCCCGGCGCGTGCTGCTGTTCTGGGTCATCGCCGTGCTGACGCTGGCGGCGCTGGCCGGTGCCGGCGCGTGGACGCTCGGCACCAACCTGCACAATCTGCTCTAATCGCGCAGCATCTCCGCGACCAAGAACGCCAGCTCCAGCGACTGCTGCGTGTTCAGTCGCGGATCGCACGCCGTCTCGTAGCGACCGGCCAGATCGGTGTCCGAAATGTCCTGCGCGCCACCGAGACACTCAGTGACGTTCTCGCCGGTGATCTCGACGTGGATGCCGCCCGGGTGGGTGCCCAGCGCATGGTGCACCTCGAAGAAGCCCTGCACCTCGTCGACGATGCGATCGAAGTGCCGCGTCTTGTACCCCGTCGACGACTCGTGGGTGTTGCCGTGCATCGGATCGCACTGCCAGATCACCTGATGGCCCGAGGCCTGCACCTTCTCGATGATCGCCGGCAGCACGTCGCGGACCTTGTGGTTGCCCATCCGGCTGACCAGCGTGAGACGGCCGGCCTCGTTGTTCGGGTCCAGCCGCTCGACGTACTCCACGGCCAGCTCCGGCGACGTCGACGGCCCGATCTTGATGCCGATGGGGTTGGCGATCACCTCTGCGAGTGCGACATGAGCGCCGTCGAGCTGGCGCGTGCGCTCGCCGATCCACAGGTAATGCGCGGACAGGTCGTAGAGCTTCGGCCCGGTGGTCGACTCGGTGTCCATCCGCAGCATCGCGCGCTCGTAGTCGAGCACCAGCGCCTCGTGGCTGGCGAAGATCTCGGCGGTGTCGAGGTTGCGGTCGTCGACCCGGCAGGCACTCATGAACCGCATCCCACGATCGATCTCGCCGGCCAGCGCCTCGTAGCGCGCCCCGGCGGGCGAGGTGCGGACGAACTCGCGGTTCCACTCGTGGACGTGATGCAGCGACGCCATCCCCGACGAGGTCAGCGCCCGCACCAGATTCATCGCAGCGCTAGCGTTGGCGTACGCGCGCACCAGTCGCGACGGATCGTGCTCGCGCACCGCAGCATCGGGGGCGAACCCGTTGACCATGTCGCCGCGGTAGGACCTCAAACCCAGCGCGTCGGTGTCCGACGACCGTGGCTTCGCGTACTGGCCGGCGATACGGGCCACCTTCACCACGGGCATGCTCGCGCCGTAGGTCAGCACCACCGCCATCTGCAGCAACGTGCGGATGTTGGCGCGGATGTGCGGTTCGGTGTTGTCGACGAACGTCTCGGCGCAATCGCCGCCCTGCAGCAGGAACGCCTTACCCCGCGCCACATCGGCCAGCTGGGCCTTGAGCTTCTCGACCTCCGAGGGCACGGTCACCGGGGGCACGCTCTCCAACACGGTCCGCATCGCGGCAGCCTGCCCGGCGTCCCAGCTCGGCTGCTGCAGCGCCTCGCGGGCCAGCGCCGCATCCAGGCGCGCACGCAGATCCTCGGGCAGCGGAGGCAGCGGAGGCAGCTGGTCGATGGGTACGTCGACGGTCCAGTTCACCCACCCATGGTAACGGCGGGTCAAAACCGCTTTTCGCCGGTGATCAGCTGGTAGCGGACCAGGTTGTGCTTGGCGTCGACGAGCGCGTCGTGGGCGTCCCGCGGCCGGGGCGGCATCCGCGGGCTGCCGTGGTCCTCCCAGAACTGGCGCAACTCCCGGGTGAACCGCGGCATCGCCGGCGGCAGATCCGTCATCGGACCCCACAGCTGGCACAGCACCACGTGGTCGTAGGCGCCGACCCAGGCCCACAGCTCGATCGGCTCGTCACCGTCGACGCCGAAGAAATCCTCCAGCTCCGAGCGGATCTGGCGCCGGGACCGCCACAGCTTCGACGCCGGCGACGGCAGCTTGGGCAGCACGTTCTTGCGCACCCACCGGCCGGCCCGCTCGGGGTCGAACTCGGTCGAGATCGCGTAGTACTCGCGGCCGTCCTCGGCGGCGACGCCGATCGAGATCAGCTCGATCGTGCGGCCGTTGTCGATGAACTCGGTGTCGTAGAAGTAGCGCACTACGCGACGTCCCTGCTGGGCGCGGGCGCAGCGTGGATCTCGCGATCGAGTTCCTGATCCACCAGCTTGTCGTCCGGGAACTTCGGCATGCCCGAGATCGCGTCCTGCAGCCAGAGTTTGGCCTGGATGACCGGCCGGCGTAGCCAGCGTTCCCGCTCCAGCGCGCGATGCATCTTGCGGGGCCGGTTCGTGTACCGCCACCGGGCCCACGGCGCGTGGGGGCGCGAGAGCCGGATCGCACCGACGACCAGCAGCGGGGTGATGAACATGCCGACCAACCCCGTCCACACCTTCCCTTTGAGCAGCACGATCACTGCCAGCGCCAACGTCAGCACCGCCGTGCCGATCACCAGCACGCGCGCCGCCACGGAGTCGTCGTCACGCCAGATGGTGACGTCGAAGAACGACAGCGGATTGAAGCCCAGGATCAGCAGGCCCGCCACCGCGACGGCGACGAACACCGCGTCCACCGATGCCCGGCCGTCTTCGGACCAGTAGACGTCGGACAGGTGCAGGATCAGCGCGAACTCGTCGAGCACCAACGCCGCGCCGATCCCGAAGACCATCGACGCCGCGGTGAACTCGGGTACACCGCCGTCGACAGCCAACGTGACCATCGCGACCCCGGAGACCATGACCAGGATCACACCGATCACCACGTGGTGGATGTGCAGCCCGCCGCCGCCGGAGATGTTGCGCGGCTGCCACCACTTACGAGGGGCATCGCTGTCGGCGTGGCTGCGGATGTACCGCACGATCGTGCGGGTCACGAAGAACGTCAGGATGAACGCGACCAGGCAGCACACCAGCGGTAACCGGGAGTACGGGATGCCATCGGGTAACCCGAAGTCGATGTCCAGGGTCGGGTGCACGAGGAGAACGTACGCCAAAAGTCCCGTCGACCTGCGCGTGTCGGGCCCGGGGTCGCGCCTGCGCCGCGGTGCGCACCGATAGTCTGGTCGGCGATATGAGGACGTTGCGGGCGGGTTGGATGCCGACGCTGGCCTGGCGGCTGTTCTGCCTGCTGGCGGTGATGGCGCTGGTCGGGGTGGCCTGGCGGCTGCTCGGCCACACCCCGTACCGGATCGACATCGACGTGTACCGCATGGGCGGACGGGCCTGGCTGGACGGCCAACCCCTCTACGCCGACGGCGCGATGTTCCACACCCGCGGCGGCATCGACCTGCCCTTCACCTATCCCCCGCTGGCCGCCGTGGTGTTCGCACCGTTCGCGCTGCTGAGCCTGGAAGCCGCCAGCGTGGCGATCACCGTGACCACGCTGATCCTGCTGGTGGTGTCGACGGTGATCCTGCTGACGCGCCTCGACGTGTGGCCGACGACGCAGCTCACCGGTGAGCCGGCCTGGCTGCGCCGCACGTGGCTGGCCGCGGCGATCGTCGCGCCCGCGGTGATCTACCTGGAGCCGATCCGCGCCAACTTCGACTTCGGCCAGATCAACGTCGTGCTGATGACGTTGGTGATCGCCGACTGCGTGCCGCGGCGCACCCCCTGGCCGCGGGGTCTGCTGCTGGGCGTGGCGATCGCGCTCAAGCTCACCCCTGCGGTGTTCCTGCTGTACTTCCTGCTGCGCCGCGACACCCGGGCGCTGCTGGTGACCGTGGCCTCGACGATCGGGGCGACGCTGCTGGGCTTCGCGTTCGCGTGGCGGGACTCGTGGGAGTACTGGACCGAAACCGTGCGCAACACCGACCGGATCGGGACCGCGACGCTGAACACCAATCAGAACATCGCGGGCGCGCTGGCCCGGCTGGGCCTCGGCGAGGACGTGCGCTTCGTGCTGTGGACGGTGTTGTGCTTCGCGGTGCTGGCGCTGACGGTGTGGGCGGTGCGCCGGACGCTGCGCGCCGAGCAGCCCGTCCTGGCGTTGATGTGCGTGGCGATGTTCGGCCTGGCGGTGTCCCCGGTGTCGTGGTCACACCACTGGGTGTGGACGCTTCCGGTGATGGTGACGACGGCCGTGCTCGCGGTGCGGCTGCGGCACGTGGGTCTGGCGGCGGTGTTCGTGGTCGGGTTGCCGCTGATGGTGTGGACGCCGATCACGCTGCTGCCCGAGCACCGTGAGACCACGGCCTCGCTGTGGCGGCAGCTGGCCGGCGCGTCCTATCTGTGGTGGGCGCTGGCGACGATCGTCGTCGCCGGGACCATCACGACCGCCGCGGCGCGTAGCCGGACGGCTGCCGTGAGCCCACTGACCGCGGAAGCGCATTCCGGGCTGTGATCTGACGCCGATCGCAGCCACGGCTTCTCACCGGGCGCGCGACACGCCGGAATCAGCCGGCGGCAGATTCCGGAAGGCGGGTCGGCGGCTTCCCGGCCGCCTCACCTTTTCCCTCTTTGATGTCGGCCGCATAGAGGTCGACGTACTCCTGGCCGGACAGGCGCATCAGCTCGTACATGACCTCGTCGATCACCGCACGCTCGATGAACCGGTTACCGGCAAGACCTTCGAAGCGGGAGAAGTCCATCGGGGCGCCGAAGCGAACCGTCACCCGGCCGAAGCGCCACATCTTGCTGCCCGGCGGGTTGACGACGTCGGTACCGATCATCGCGACCGGGATCACGGGCACCTGCGTCTCGAGCGCGAGCCGGGCCAGACCCGTCTTGCCCTTGTAGAGCCGGCCGTCTGGCGAGCGCGTGCCCTCCGGATACATACCGAGCAGTTTGCCCTGGCTCACGATGCGCTCGGCGGTGGTCAGCGCGCTCTGGGCGCTGTCGGCGTCGGTGCGGTCGATCGGCACCTGCCCGGCCACCGTGTAGAACCAGCGGGTGAACCACCCTTTGAGCCCCGTTCCGGTGAAGTACTCGGCCTTGGCGAGGAACGTGATCCGCCGGTTCACCACCAGGGGCAGGTAGAAACTGTCCGCCACCGCCAGGTGGTTACTGGCCAGGATCACCGCACCGTTGGCCGGAACATGCTCCAAGCCTTCCACTTTGGGCCGGCCGAGCAATGTCAACAACGGCCCCATGAAGACGAACTTGAACAGCCAGTACCACATGGACCCTCCAGTTCACCCGACCGCGACGCTCTGCGCCAACCTTACCCACGCCGTGTGCCGCCGACCACAGCTGACGCCTACTCCTCGACTGTGACCGGGATGTGCTGATAGCGGCCCGGGGGCGGCGGCGCGTCCGGCGGAGGCTCGGGATCGGGGGCGGCACCGCCACCGGCACCGGCCTGATCGGCTGTTTCGGCCCGCTCGGCTTGGTCGTTGACGATCGCGCGCACCACCGTGAGCAGCGCGACGCTGTGCTCGGCGACCACCGAGAGCAGGGGGTGCTGCTCGCCGGACACCAGCGCCGCGAGTGCACACACCGGGCACCACACCTGCTGACAGCGACCGGGGTTGTCGGGGGCACTGGCCGCACGCGCTGCGGCCAACCGGATGGCAGGCTCCAGCCGGTCGAGGATCGTCTGGGCGAGCGCCCGCAGTTCCGGGCCCGGGTCAGGGTGAGTGCCACTCATGCTGGCCACACCTCCGGGTTGGGTCGGAAACGCACCGTGAGCTCGGTGCCGCGAAGCTGGGCGTCGACGACGATGCACCGGCGGAGCACCGAGGCCAGACGCACCCGGCGCCGCATCCCGCCGACGCCGATGATCAGGTCGTCATCGACCCTACCCAACGACAGCGACGTCGAATCCACCTGAGGCAGGTCCACCCGCAGCCGGTACACCGCATCCACACCGGTGCCGGACTCCCTGTCGACGACCGGCCGCAGCGGACCCGGCGGCGGCGAACCGTCCCGCCGGCGCGCGTTGTCGAGCAGCTCGCCGAGCGCCTTCGGACCGATCGGCTCACCCGCCAGGTGCGGCACCAGAACCAGCGCGACGTCGCCGATCACCCGATCCAGTTCGTCGAGCACCGCGCGCTGCTCCCCGATGCGTTCGGCGTACCAGTCGAACGCGGGATGCTCCGGCAGGTTGCGGTATTCGAACGAATCGTCCTGCACCAGAACCTGATTGACGATCAGCTCGGTGACCTGGACACCCATCAGGGTCAGCGAACCGAGCGTGCGGGCCGCCTCGGCGGCCACCACCCGCTCCGGCGTCATCACCAGATGCGCGCCGACCCGCGCCGAGTCGGTCAGCATCGTGCCCAGCCGATCGGTGCTCGCACCGATACGCTCCAGCAGTCCCACCACCGCCACCGACCGCGGATCGTCGAACGTGGACAGCCGGCGGTGCCGGGGCCAGGCCCGCTCGAGGTACAGCCCGAACGTGGCGGGCAGGGTGAGCATGCGCATCGCGTCGGCGGTCGAGGCGCAGTCGACGACGACCAGGTCCCAGCGCCCGGAGTCGGCCAGTTCGGCCACCTCATGCAGGCCGAGCACCTCCTGCACTCCGGGAAGGGCCGAAAGCTCTTCGGGCGCAAGGTCGCTCACATCCGATTCCGGGAAGCGACCCGCGAGCAGACCGGCTGTCTCCCGCCAGTGGGCCGCCAGCAGCGCCAGCGTGTCCAGTGCCAGTGCGTCGAGCACCCCTCCGCCTCCATCGGCGGTGTCGAGGTCGGCGAGCACTCGAGTGGGAGCCCGCTCGCCCGTGGGGGTGATCGCCACGCCGAGCACGTCGCCGGTGGAGTGCGCCTGATCGGTCGACACGATCAGCACGCGCAGCCCCGCCCGCGCTGCGCGCACAGCCGTCGCGGTCGCCAGTGTCGACTTCCCCACGCCACCCTTGCCGACGAACAGACTGATCCGGGTCGCCCCGGACGCCGGGGTGGCGTCCGAGCGCTCAGTCAGCCTCGACTCGTTTCTTCAGATCCTTCAGGGCGGTGTCGGTCAACCTGCGTTCGGCCTTGCGTTTGAGCAGACCGATCATCGGGATCATCAGATCGACGGACAGTTCATAGGTGACGTCGGTGCCGGATCCCTTCGGCGCCAATCGGTATGCACCCTCCAGCGATTTGAGCAGCGTGCTCGACACCAGCGACCACGTGACCGACGCATGGTCGGCCGGCCACCGGTAGGCGAGCACCATCGCGTCCTTGAGCACCGCGGCGTCGAGCACCAGCCGCGCCACCAGGGGATACCCCTCGTCGTCGGCCTCGAGGATCTCGGCTTCCTTGTACTCGTTCACCCAGTCGGGGTAGGACCCGATGTCGGCGATGACATCCATCACCGTCGAGGGATCGGCGTCGATGTAGATCGTCTGAGCCGTCTTGTCCGCCACTGAAGTCTTCTCCAGTCCTTCCCGTGCTGAGCCGAGCCGCACATCCCCCGCTGTTGGCGGCGAATCTACCCTCCTGGCGCCTGGTATAGCCGGTATCGCTCAGGCCAACCGCGACACGCCGACGGGGCGGCCGGACTCCAGCTTCTGTTTCACTTCGAACGCCATCGCCTTGCCCGCCACGCGCCGGCGATGATTCATCTTCGCCAGGTTCATCTTCTTCAACTCCCAGGCCGCCACACCGGACGGCTCGGCATGCATGAAGTAGTGCAGAACCACGCCGTCGAGCACCTTCTCCAGCCAGATCTCCATGGACCCCGCGAGCGCGCCCGTCACTGTCCAGCGCTGCCCCAGCTCGCCGCGATCCTCGACCACGGTGAGTCGCAGATCCGGCCACCAGCGGGCCCAGCTCGCCGGATCGGCGACCGCGGCACCCACTGCCGCCGGATCCGCCGCGACGAACGTCTCGTCCGCGATCTGGATGCTGTTCATGACTGCTTACCTTCACACATGCTCCGGTTGCGCCGCAGTCGGGCCGACTACGCTGTACACGGCATAGCGGCGTGTCAAGCGAGAGGGCATTCATCGTGCGCGAGTACACCGAACCGGCATCGTTCACCATCGGCGAACACGACAACGTGGCGGCCCCCGTCTACGCGCACGAGAAGAGCGACCCCGACCACGTGATCTTCCAGCGTCTGGTCGGCGGTCGGTGGACGGATGTGACCTGCCGCCAGGCCGCCGATCAAATCCGTTCGACCGCAAGGGGTTTGATCGCAAAGGGCGTGCAGCCAGGCGACCGGGTCGCGGTGCTGTCGGCCACCCGCTACGAGTGGGTGATCCTCGACTACGCGATCCTGTCGATCGGCGCGGTGACGGTTCCCATCTACGAGACGTCGTCCGCCGATCAGGTGCGCTGGGTGCTCGAGGACTCCGGTGCAGTGCTGGCCTTCGTGGAGACCGACGCGCACGCGCAGATGGTCAAGGAGCTGCATGCCGGCCTCCCCGACCTACGGACAGTCTTCACGATCGACGCGGCCCCGTCGGCGCTCGACGCACTGGCCGAGGCCGGCGCGGCCACCGACGCCGCGGAGGTCGATCGCCGGCGCGACGCCATCGCCTCCAGCGATCCCGCGACGCTGATCTACACGTCGGGCACGACCGGCCGACCCAAGGGTTGCCAACTCACCCACGCCAACCTGCTGTCCGAGACGCGAGGCGCGACCCACTGCTTCCCCAGCCTGCTGCGCAAGGGCGGCCGGCTGCTGGTGTTCCTGCCGCTGGCTCACGTGCTGGCGCGGGCCCTGTCGATGACCGCCTTCGCCAACGGTGTCACCATCGGCTACACCAGCGACATCAAGAACCTGGTGCCGATGTTCGGCCAGTTCAAGCCGACGGTCATCGTGTCGGTTCCCCGGGTGTTCGAAAAGGTCTACAACACCGCTGAACTCAACGCCAGCGACAGCGGCAAGGGCGCGATCTTCGCCCGTGCCGCCGAAACCGCGATCGAGTGGAGCACAGCGCAGGACACCGGCGGGGCCGGCCTGCTGCTGCGCGCCAAGCACGCGCTGTTCGACCGATTGGTCTACGGGAAACTGCGGGCGGCGATGGGCGGGGACTGCACGGCGTCGATCTCCGGTGGTGCACCCCTGGGAGCGCGACTGGGCCACTTCTACCGCGGCATCGGTCTGACGATCTACGAGGGCTACGGCCTGACCGAGACCAGCGCGGCGATCACCGCCAACCGGATCGGTCAGTTGAAGGTCGGCACCGTCGGAAAGCTGTTGCCCGGCAACAGCATGGCGATCGCCGAGGACGGTGAACTGCTGGTGCGCGGCGGAGTGGTGTTCGACGGCTACTGGCGCAACGAGACCGCGACCGCCGAGGCGATCGTCGACGGCTGGTTCCACACCGGGGACCTCGGCAGCGTCGACGGTGACGGGTTCCTCTCGATCGTGGGCCGCAAGAAGGAGATCATCGTGACCGCCGGCGGCAAGAACGTCGCCCCCGCGGTGCTCGAAGATCAACTCCGTGCCCATCCGCTGATCAGTCAGGCAATGGCCGTCGGCGACGCCAAGCCGTTCATCGGGGCGCTGATCGCGATCGATCCCGAGGCGTTCGAGGGGTGGAAGCAGCATCGCGGCAAGCCGGCGGGGGCGTCGGTGGGCGAGTTGGCGCACGACCCCGACCTGACCGCCGAGATCGACGCCGCGGTGAAGACCGCCAACAAGGCGGTGTCGAAGGCCGAGGCGATCCGCAAGTTCACGATCCTGCCGGTCGACTTCACCGTCGAGACCGGTGAGCTCACCCCGACGCTGAAGGTGAAGCGCAAGGTCGTCGCCGACAAGTTCGCCGCGGAGATCGAGGCGCTCTACTCCAAGGACTAGAGCAGCCGCGCCAGGCGCGCGGCCTGCATCTGCCACTGCCAGTTCTCGACGGCCCAGGTGCGGCCGGCGGCGCCCATCGCCGCGGCCCTGGTGCGGTCGGCGAGCAGATCCCCGACCGCCGCGGCGATCGCACCGACGTCCCGGCCGTCGACGACCAGCCCGGTCTCGCCGTCGACGACGGTCTCCGGCGCCCCACCCGAGCGGCCGGCCACGACCGGCACGCCGGTCGCGGATGCTTCGAGGTACACGATGCCCAGCCCCTCGACGTCGAGGCCGGCACCGCGGGTGCGGCACGGCATCGCGAACACGTCGGCCATGGCGTGGTGGTCGGGCAGTTCCTCCCCCGGCACCCCGCCGGTGAACACCACGTGCTCGGCCACCCCGAAGCTGTGGGCCAGCCGCTGCAGCGAGGTGCGGTAGGGCCCGCCACCGACGATCACCAGTGCAGCGCCGGGAACCCGGTCCCGGATCGTCGGCAGCGCCCGGATCAGCATGTCCTGCCCCTTGCGCGGCACCAGTCGCGAGACGCACACCACCACGGGCCTGTCGCCGAGGCCGTATCGCGCGCGCAGTTCGGCGCGGGCCACCTCGTTCGGGGCGAATCGCTCGACGTCCACACCGGGCGGTACGTGTTCGAGGGCGGCGTCACGGCCGAATGCCGAGGCGAACCTGCGTCGGGTGTAGGAGCTGATGTAGGTCACCACATCGGTGTCGTTTCCGATGCGGCGCAATGCCGTTCGCGCCAGCGGCAGCATCGACCAGCCGACCTCGTGTCCGTGCGTGCTGGCGATGACGCGGCGTGCCCCGGCGGCGCGCGCCAACGGCGCGAGCAGCGCGAGCGGTGCTGCCGCACCGAACCAGACGGTGTCGACGTCGCGCTCGGCGATCAGGCGGCGCATCCGCCACGCCACGCTCGGCTCGGGCAGCATCAGCGTCGTCGGGTGACGTACCACCTGGTAGCCCGACGCCGCGGCCACCGCGTCGTAGTCCTCGGCGCCCTTCCAGGTGGGGGCGTAGACCGTCAACGCGTCCACGGCGGACCCGGGCGTTGCGACGAGATGGTCGACGAGCGCCTCCAGGTAGGACTGGATGCCCCCGCGACGCGGCGGAAAGTCATTGGTGACGAGCAGGACCCGGCTCATCCGGGTAGGTCGATCCCGAGCTCTGTGCGCACCGCGGTGGCGGCGTCCGGATGGCCGGGCGCGCACGCCGTGACGTAGAGCTCCCGCAGCCGGTGTGGGCCGTAGGTCTGCGCGACGAACGTGGCGAATTCCCATGCCCGGTCATACGCCTGTGACCGCCCGGGGCCCGGCGTGGCGAGCTCCGTGTCCGTGGGTAACCGCGCGGGCACCTCGACCCTGCCGGCCGGAGCGGGCCGCCCGACATAGTCGGCGACGCCCTCGGTCAGCCACACCGGCGCATCCGCGGCCGTCGTTGCACGCGCCGCGTAGTGAAAGAGTTCGTGGCGCAGCACGATTCGCAGATCATCGGCGTCCATGGCGCTCGCCGCCGGGGAGAACGTGATGCGCTCGGCGGTGGTGGTGGCAGCGGTGTCGGACCCCGCCCCGGCCAGCGCGGCGAACTGCTCCGGCGAGCTGGTCACGACGACCGGGATGTCCCTGGGCCACTGCGGCCCCCAGAACGCCGTCACGGCCTGCTCGGCGGCGGGGAGTTCGGCGGAGATCCGGTCGAGCAGCGATGCGGCGCTGCCGCCGAGGTCGATCAGTTGGGCGCGGCGACCGTCCGGCGTGGTGAGAGTGCGCAGCGCCGGGGCGCCGGCCGAGGGCTCGCTGGCGGTCTGCTGGGGCGCAGCCGCCAATGCCGGCGCACCGGGAGCGGTCGGGTAGGCACCGCCGATCACCAGGACGGCACAGAGAGCTTCGGCGCCCAGCAGCGCGGCGAGGCGATGCCGGGAGCGGGCCCGATCAGTAGCGGCGGACGTTGTAGATCGGCGCATTGTCCACCGGAGCGACTCGCACCGGCGTGCCGTAGGTGGACGCATGCACCATCATGCCGTCACCGATGTAGATGCCGACGTGTGAGGCATCGGAGTAGTAGGTGACGAGATCGCCGGGCTGCATCTGGTCGCGCGACACCGGCTGACCGCCTGCGGCCAGCGCCTGGCTGGAGTGCGGCAGTGAGATCCCCGCCTGCTGGAAGGCCCACATCACCAGACCGGAACAGTCGAAGGCGCTCGGACCGGCAGCGCCCCACGAGTACGGCGAGCCGATGCGGCTCAGTGCCGCCTGGATCACGGTGGTCGCTTCGGGAGATCCCGGCGGGGCGACATCGCCGGGCGGGATCACTCCTGGCAACGGCGGTGCAGGCGGCGCGGCCAGAACGGCCGGGTCCTGGCCGGGTGCCGGCGGGGCAGGTGCCGCGGGAGCCGGCGGAACGGGTGGGGCAGGCGGCATGGCGGCCAACGCCTCACGCTGAGGCGGGGTCAACGTGTCGTACTGGGACTTGACGACGGCGATCTGCACCTGCAGCTGGCTCTGCTTCGACTGCAGGTCGGCACGCACCGCGGCGGCCTGCTCGGCGGCTGTCTTGGCTTCCGAGGCCGACGCCGCGGAGGCCTGCTCGGCAGCCTCGGCCTGCTTGCCGACCTCGAGATACCGCGACATCTGCGCCGACATCTCGTGGGCCATCATGCGCTGGATCGACAGCTGGTCGATCAGGCCCTGCGGCGACGACGCCGTCAGCATGGCCTGAACACCGGACGGCCGCCCACCCATGTACTGGGCGGCGGCCAGGTCGTTGACCTTCTTCTGGAAGTCGGCGAGTTGCGTCTTCGCGGAGTCCACCGCCGCAACATCGTTGGCGTGCTTGACTTCTGCGGCCTGCTGGATCTCGAGCTTCTTGTTCAGGTCGAGCTGCGCAGAGTGCATGGCCTCCGTCGTCTGCTCGGCTTGGCGCGACAGCTCGTTGAGCTTGGTCAGCGCATCGCTGGCCGGGTCGGCGTACCCGGTACCGGCGGCGAGGGCGCCAATGACGGCCACTGAGGCCAGGGCACTGATTGCGGGTCGCCAGAAACGGCTGATGCTCCGATGCGCGCGGTCGAGCGTCAAGATTTATGCGTCCTTCAACTGCCGTAACGAGCCGTCTCGAACTCTCTTAGGTCTCAGACAGGTTACGAAACGGCATCGGCCTTGTCCAACAGGAGACGCAAATTTAACAGTTGCTCCTGTGAAAGATGGGACAGCGGTGACGCCGGGTGTCCTCAGGCAACGCCCGGCGTCCCGTGCCGATGCAGCGGCACCAGCCTCAACCGCGGCGCCAGGCCCACGTCAGCCAGTGCTTCCAAGGCGCGTTGCTCGTCTACCAGCAAAGTTTCGGGAATTCCGAGAAGCACGCTGACGACGCAGTCCTGACAGCCCGGTCCGCGCACTGCGCAGTCGTCGCAGTCGATGGTCAGCGTTTCGGAATCGGCGCCAGTATCGGCGCCGGGATCTCCGGTGTCCTCGTCCTGTCGTGCCTGGTCGTGTGCCTCGTGATAGCGCATGCTCTGTCCTCTCGGTCGCAGTCGAGGGCACGGTATCGACAGCGACCGACAAGTCCTGATCGCGCGACTCCGCGTGGCTGCCGAGGACTTGTCGGCCCGTCGTCCTACGGTCTGCGCATGGGTCAGCTGAGCTTCGCCGACGTCGATCCGGCGGCCGACCTGACGCTGCGCGAGACCACCTTCGTCGTCGTCGACCTGGAGACCACGGGAGGGCGGTCCAGCGGCGAGCGGCACGACCAGATCACCGAGATCGGCGCGGTGAAAGTACGCGGGGGCGAGATCCTCGGCGAGTTCGCCACCCTCGTCGACCCGGGGCGGGCCATCCCACCGCAGATCGTCGCGCTGACGGGCATCACGACCGCGATGGTGTACGACGCGCCGCGCATCGAGGAGGTCCTGCCGGCGTTCCTGGAGTTCGCCCGCGGCGCGGTGCTGGTCGCCCACAACGCCGGCTTCGACATCGGGTTCCTGCGTGCGGCCGCCGAGCGCAACCACATCGCCTGGCCCAAGCCGCCCGTGCTGTGCACGGTGCGGTTGGCGCGCCGGGTCCTGACCCGTGACGAGGCGCCCAGCGTGCGCCTCTCGGCGCTCGCGCAGCTGTTCGGCGCTGCCACCACACCCAACCACCGGGCGCTGGCCGATGCCCGCGCCACCGTCGACGTGCTGCACGGCCTCATCGAGCGGGTGGGCAACCAGGGCGTGCAGACCTACACCGAGCTGCGGTCCTACCTGCCCGACGTGACCCCTGCGCAACGCCGCAACCGCCACCTGGCCACGTCTGTGCCGCACGCACCCGGGGTGTACCTGTTTCGCGGACCGTCGCAGGAAGTGCTCTACGTGGGCACCGCGAAGGATCTGAGACGCCGGGTCAACCAGTACTTCAACGGGGCGGACCCCCGCACCCGGATGAAGGAGATGGCATCGCTGGCGACGGGCGTCGACCACGTCGAGTGCGCCCACGATCTGGAAGCCGGCGTCCGCGAACTGCGCCTGCTCGCCGCCCACGCACCCCCGTACAACCGCCGCTCGAAGTTCCCGCACCGCTGGTGGTGGGTGGCGTTGACCGACGAGGCCTTCCCCCGCTTCTCGGCCGTCCGCAGCCCGCGCACCGAGCACGCCATCGGGCCGTTCCGCGCCCGCGCCGACGCCCTCGACGCGGCCGCCCTGATCGCCAGGTTCACCGGCATCCGGACCTGCACCAAACGGATCTCGCGCAGCGCCGTGCACGGCTCTGCATGCCCTGACGTCGAGGTGTCCCCCTGCCCCGCCGAGCGAGGACTGGGCGCCGCCGACTACGCCGCCGCTGTCGCCGCCGCTCACGCACTGATCGACGGGCACAGCGGCCAGGCACTCAGCGCGATGCTGGCCCACATCGACGATCTGGCGCAGCGGCACCGGTACGAGACGGCGGCCCGGATGCGGGACCGGGCGTCGGCGACCATCGACGTGCTCTGGCGCGGTCAGCGGCTGCGGGCGCTCTCGGTGATCGGCGAGCTGATCGCGGCCCGCCCCGACGGTGAGCGCGGCTGGCACCTGGCCGTGATCCGGCACGGCCAACTCGCCGCCGCCGGGGTGGCACCCCGCGGCGTCCCACCGATGCCGGTGGTGGATGCACTGTGCGCCGCCGCGCAGACGGTGCTGCCCAGCGCCGCGCCCCACGGCGGCGCGCTGATCGAGGAGATCGCGCTCATCGCGCGATGGCTGACCCACCCGGGCGTGCGGATCGTGCGCACCAGCTCCGAATCCGAGGACGGCTACTGCTCACCGATCGGCGCCGCGGGGCGCTGGGCGGCGTGGGCGGCGTCGGCCCGCTCGGCCCGCGTCGCAGCCGTTCAGCTCGACGAGCAGCTGGCCGCCTCAGAGCTCCTGGGTGAACCGGGCCCAACGCGAGAGCAGCTGTTCGGCCGCCCCGGAGTCGATCGCCTCCTTGGCCCGCGCGAGCCCGGACTCCCACGCGGGAACCCACTTGGCGTCGCTGGATAGGCCGGCGTGAGCCACCAGCGCACCGGCGGCGTTGAGCAGCACGGCGTCGCGCACCGGGCCCGTCGCCCCGCCCAGCACCGCGCGCGCTTCGGCCGCGTTGGACTCGGCGTCCCCGCCGACCAGCTCGGAGATGTGCGCGCGGGCGAAGCCGAATGCCGCCGGGTCGAATCGCAGCCGGTCCACGGTGCCCGCCTGCACCCGCCAGATCGTGCTGGTCGTCGTGGTGGTCAGCTCGTCGAGGCCGTCGTCGCCGTGCACCACCAGCACGCTGGAGCCGCGGGTGGCGAACACCTCGGCCATCACCTCGGCCAGCTCGGCCCACGCACAGCCGATCAATCCGGCCCGCGGTCCGGCCGGGTTGGTGAGCGGGCCGAGCAGGTTGAACACCGTCGGGACGCCGATCTCGCGGCGCGCCACCCCGGCGTGTCGATACGAGGGATGGAACTGGGGGGCGAAGGCGAACCCGATGCCGACCTCGGCGACGCAGCGCGCGACGTCCTCGGGCCCCAGATCGATGCGCACCCCGAGCGCCTCGAGCGTGTCCGCGCCCCCCGACAGCGACGTCGCCGCCCGGTTGCCGTGCTTGACCACCTTCACTCCGGCGGCGGCCACCACGATCGACGCCATCGTCGACAGGTTCACGGTGTTCGCGCCGTCCCCACCCGTGCCCACCACATCGACGGTGTCGGTGCCGAACGTCTCCGTCGGCACCCGATGGGCGTGTTTGAGCATGATGTCGGCGAGCTCACCCACCTCGGCCGAGGTGGGCTTCTTCATCTTCATCGACACGCCGAAACCGGCGATCTGCGCCGGCGTGGCGGCGCCGGTCATGATCTCGTCCATCGCCCACGCCGCCTGCCCCGGCAGGAGGGACTGATTGGTGGTCAGTCGGCCGAGGACCACCGACCACGTCGGAGCGGCCACAGACGGGTCGTGCGCAGCAGAAGCAGGAGTCACGACGCGATTATGACGAATTGCTCGACCCGGGTGGAGTTAGACAACTACAAAGCGTCATACTTGCACCTGTGACGAGCGCTGTAGGGACTTCGGGAACCGCCATCACATCGCGAGTGCATTCGCTGAACCGTCCGAACATGGTCAGTGTTGGCACGATCGTGTGGCTTTCCAGCGAGTTGATGTTCTTTGCTGGCCTGTTCGCGATGTACTTCACGGCCCGCGCCCAGGCTCAGGGTGACTGGCCCCCGCACCCCACCGAGCTGAACCTCTACCTCGCAGTGCCGGTGACGCTGGTGCTGATCGCCTCGTCGTTCACCTGCCAGATGGGGGTGTTCGCAGCCGAGCGCGGCGACGTCTTCGGTCTGCGCCGCTGGTACCTGCTGACCTTCGCGATGGGCGCCTTCTTCGTCGCCGGCCAGGGCTACGAGTACTACCACCTGGTGCACGAGGGCACGACGATCCCGGGCAGCGCGTACGGCACCGTCTTCTACCTCGCCACAGGCTTCCACGGCCTGCACGTCATCGGTGGTCTGGTGGCGTTCATCCTGCTGCTGTTGCGCACCCGGATGAGCAAGTTCACGCCCGCACAGGCGACCGCCGCGATCGTGGTCTCGTACTACTGGCACTTCGTCGACATCGTCTGGATCGCCCTGTTCGCCGTCATCTACTTCGTCCGATGACGGAATCGACGACCACGCCGGGCAGCCCGAAGAAAAGAAGGGGTTCGATGACAAGCAAGTCCAAGCGCCGGTTGCGCCGGCGCGTCTCGGCGGCACTGTTGCTGCTGATCGGACTGGCAGTGGCCGGCGGCCTGGCGGCCACGTTCACGCCGACGCCGCAGGTTGCGGTCGCCGACGAGTCGGCCTCGGCGATGCTGCGCACCGGAGAGCAGCTCTACGACACCGCATGCATCACATGCCACGGCGCCAACCTGCAGGGTGTGGCCGACCGCGGACCGAGCCTCATCGGTGTCGGCGAGGCCGCCGTGTACTTCCAGGTGTCGACGGGCCGCATGCCCGCGATGCGCGGTGAAGCCCAGGCCATGCGCAAGGACCCGGCCTTCGACGAAGCACAGATCGACGCACTCGGCGCGTACATCCAGGCCAACGGCGGCGGCCCCGTCGTCCCGCGCGACGAGAACGGCGCGATCGCCTCGCAGTCGCTGATCGGCAACGACGTCGCCCGCGGCGGCGACCTGTTCCGGCTCAACTGCGCGTCGTGCCACAACTTCACCGGCAAGGGCGGCGCCCTGTCGTCGGGCAAGTACGCGCCCGATCTCGGTGAAGCTGCAGCGGTGCCCGCGCAGGTCTACACCGCGATGCTGACCGGCCCGCAGAACATGCCGAAGTTCTCCGACCGGCAGCTCTCCCCCGAGGAGAAGCGCGACATCGTCGCCTACGTCAAGGAAGCGGCCGAGACGCCGACGCCGGGCGGTCTGGGACTGGGCGGCTTCGGCCCCACCTCTGAGGGCATGGTCGCGTGGATCGTCGGCATGGTGGCCATCATCGCGGCCGCCCTCTGGATCGGAGCACGAGCATGAGCGAAGCCACGGGAACCGGGACCGGCACGGAGAAGGGCACCGACTCCCCGGGTCAGACAGGTGAGTCCGGGCAGCCGACCGACGCCCAGCTCCGCGAGATGTCGCAGGAGGAACTCCTCGAACTCGGCGGCAAGCTCGACGGTGTCGAGATCGTCTTCAAGGAGCCCCGCTGGCCCGTCCCGGGCACCAAGGCCGAAAAGCGCGCCGAGCGCACCGTCGCGTATTGGCTTCTGCTGGCCGGTGTTTCGGGTCTGGCGCTGCTGCTGATCTTCTTGTTCTGGCCGTGGGAGTACAAGCCGTTCGGCTCCGAGGGCGAATGGCTCTACGCGCTGGCGACGCCGCTGTACGGCCTGACGTTCGGCCTGTCGGTTCTTTCCATCGGTATCGGCGCGGTGCTGTTCCAGAAGAAGTTCATCCCCGAAGAGATCTCGATCCAGGACCGCCACGACGGCGCCTCCCCCGAACTGCACCGCCGGACCGTGGCAGCCAACCTCGGCGATGCGCTGGACGGCTCGACGCTCAAGCGGCGCAAGCTGATCGGGCTCTCGCTGGGCATCGGGTTCGGCGCCTTCGGGCTCGGCACGCTGGTCGCGTTCCTCGGCGGTCTGATCAAGAATCCGTGGAAGCCCGTCGTGCCGACGGCCGAGGGTATGAAGGCCGTGCTGTGGACCTCGGGCTGGACGCCGCGCTTCACGGGCGAGACGATCTACCTGGCCCGCGCAACCGGCCAGCCCGGTGAGTCTCCGTTCGTCAAGATGCGCCCGGAGGACATCGACGCGGGCGGCATGGAGACCGTGTTCCCGTGGCGCGAATCCGACGGCGACGGCACCACCGTCGAGTCCGAGCACAAGCTCACCGAGATCGCGATGGGTGTGCGCAACCCGGTCATGCTCATCCGCATCCGGCCCGGCGACATGTCGCGCGTGGTGAAGCGGCAGGGCCAGGAGAGCTTCAACTTCGGTGAGCTGTTCGCTTACACGAAGGTGTGCTCGCACCTGGGCTGCCCGTCCTCGCTGTACGAGCAGCAGACCTACCGCATTCTGTGCCCGTGCCACCAGTCGCAGTTCGACGCGCTGCACTTCGCCCGGCCCATCTTCGGTCCGGCGGCCCGCGCGTTGGCGCAGCTACCGATCACCATCGATCAAGAGGGCTACCTTGTAGCTAACGGTGATTTCATCGAACCCGTCGGACCGGCATTCTGGGAGCGCAAGTCATGAGCCCACGACCCAACATGGCCGAGATCGCCGCCAAGCAGGGCGACGCCATCGACTCGCGGTACCACCCCTCGGCTGCGGTGCGCCGCCAGCTGAACAAGGTGTTCCCCACCCACTGGTCGTTCCTGCTCGGTGAGATCGCGATGTACAGCTTCATCGTGCTGCTGCTCACCGGCGTGTGGCTGACCCTGTTCTTCGATCCGTCGATGTCGCACGTCACCTACGACGGCGTCTACCAGCCGCTGCGCGGCGTCGGTATGTCGCGGGCGTACGAGACGGCGCTCGACATCAGCTTCGAGATCCGCGGCGGTCTGTTCGTCCGGCAGGTGCACCACTGGGCGGCGCTGCTGTTCGCGGCATCGATCATGGTCCACCTGGCCCGCATCTTCTTCACCGGCGCGTTCCGCCGCCCCCGCGAGGCGAACTGGGTGATCGGCTCGCTGCTGCTGATCCTCGCGATGTTCGAGGGCTTCTTCGGCTACTCGCTGCCCGACGACCTGCTCTCGGGCACCGGCATCCGTGCGGCCCTGTCGGGCATCACGATGGGCATCCCCGTCGTCGGCACCTGGATGCACTGGGCGTTGTTCGGCGGTGACTTCCCGGGCGAGATCCTGATCCCGCGCCTGTACGCGCTGCACATCCTGCTGATCCCGGGCATCATCCTGGCCCTGATCGGCGTGCACCTCGCGCTGGTGTGGTTCCAGAAGCACACCCAGTTCCCCGGCCCCGGACGCACCGAGACCAACGTCGTCGGCGTGCGCGTCATGCCGGTGTTCGCGGTCAAGTCCGGCGCGTTCTTCGCCGTCACCGTCGGCATCCTCGGCCTGATGGGCGGTCTGCTGCAGATCAACCCGATCTGGGTGCTGGGGCCCTACAAGCCATCTCAAGTGTCGGCGGGTAGCCAGCCCGACTTCTACATGATGTGGACCGACGGCCTGATCCGGCTGTGGCCGGCCTGGGAGTTCTACCCGTTCGGCCACACCATCCCGCAGGGCGTGTGGGTGGCCGTCGGCATGGGCGTGATCTTCATGCTGCTGATCGCCTACCCGTTCCTGGAGAAGAAGTTCTCCGGTGACGACGCCCACCACAACCTGCTGCAGCGCCCGCGTGACGCACCGACGCGTACCGCGATCGGGGCGGCGGCCATCTCGCTGTACATCCTGCTGACCTTCGCGTGCATGAACGACATCATCGCGCTGAAGTTCCACATCTCGCTGAACGCGACGACGTGGATCGGCCGCATCGGCATGGTCGTGTTGCCTGCGATCGTGTACTACATCGCCTACCGCTGGGCGGTGTCGCTGCAGCGCAGCGACCGTGAGGTGCTCGAGCACGGGATCGAGACGGGCATCATCAAGCGGCTGCCGCACGGTGCCTACATCGAGCTGCACCAGCCGTTGGGTCCGGTCGACGAGCACGGCCACGCCATCCCGCTCGAATACCAGGGTGCAGCTCTGCCCAAGCGCATGAACAAGCTGGGCTCGGCCGGCGCTCCCGGTTCGGGCAGCTTCCTCAGCGCGGACCCCGCGTCCGAGCGTGATGCGCTCGCCGAGGCGGCGCATGCGGCCGAGCACCGGGCCATCACCGCGCTGCGGGAGCGGGTCGGCCACAACGGCTCGAACGGCCACGGCTCGAACGGCCACGGCTCCAACGGTCACGGTTCGTCGAACGGCCATTCCAACGGGTCATCCGACAACGGTCACCACTGACCGATCACGTACGAAGAAACAACCGCCCCGGCTTCGGCCGGGGCGGTTGTTTTTCTGTGTGCTCGCAGACCGCTGTCAGGCCGCTGTCAGGCTTCGTCGGAATGGCTGCGCAGCTCGCGCAGGAAGTACACCGGGAGGCCGATCATGGCGGCGGTGACGACGCCGGCGGCGCCGTAGAAGACCCAGGACGCCACGTCGCTGTCGACGGCCATCAGGTAGGTCGCCGTGCCGATCAGCACGTACGCGACGCCCATCGCGCAGCCGATCGAGGCGGCGCAGCGCAGCGTGAGCTGTTCGACGACGGGCGAAACGGACCGGCTGGGGGCGGCGACCGCCGAGGCCGGCGCGACGGCGCGGATCTTCTCGGTGGGCGCCTCGGTCACCCGCGGCGCCGCGCTCCCCTGCCCACCGGCCGGGGCCGCCGGGCGCGGAGCGGGCGCGGCGTCACCGCGCGCGTCGCGGCGGGCCCGCAGCAGCAGCGGTACCGCGGCGATGATCACCGCCGCCGACACCCCGATCACGACATAGAGGAACCAGGGCGTGCCGGAGTGCCCGGAGGAGGCGGTGTGGCCGCTGCCGAGGTCGACGAGTGCCACCGTCGCGGCGACACCGGCCCCCAACGCGGCGAGCCAGGCGGCAGCGCAGCCGCCGAGCAGGATGCGATCCGTCCGGTCCGGAATGTAGGTCGTCATACCGGCTAGCAGTTGGTCTGGGCGGTGTTGTTGGTGTTCGAGGACAACACCGTGCCGTCGCTGGTGGTGATTGAGCAGTTCAGCCGGCTGACCAGGAACAGGCTGGACGCCTGCACGGAGCCGACCTCGGACTGGGAGATCGGGGTGACGGTCAGCGACCACGGGATGTAGACGTTGCGCTGGGTGCGGCTGCGGCCGGAGGCATCGGTGTAGGTCACCGTGATGATGTCGCCGGGCGCCTTGGTCCCTGTCACGGAATAGGTGACCTGACGTGGGCCCGACCGCGTGGTGGTGGTGGGCGGTGGGGGCGGTGCCTCGGTCGTGGTCGGCGGAGGCGGCGGGGGCGGCGCCTCGCTGGGGGGCGGTTCCGGAGGTGGCTCGGTCACCGTCACGGTCTCCGGCGGGGGCGGAGGCGGTTCCTCGGTGGTCGGCGGTGGAGGCGGCGGGGGTGGCGGCGTCGTGGTGGTGATCTCGTCCTGGACGGGAGGCGGCGCGCTGGTGGTGGTCTCCGGCGTCGCGAGGTTGTCGGTGTCGGTGCGGGTCACCAGAACCGACACCGACACCACCAGCGCGATCGCGGCGACGATCGCGACGACACCGACCACCCAGGGCCAGCGTGGCGGCTCGGGGGTCTCCCCCGCCTCGGCGGCTGCGTCGTAGTTGTCGTAGTCGTAGGGCGACGATTCCGCGGGGACGTACGCGGGCGGGACGAATTGCTCGGATTCGGGCGCGGAGTACGCCCGCGAGTAGTGGTCGGTGGCCTCGGTCCCGGGAGCACCGGGGTCGCTGTCCGGGGTGAGACCCGACACCTCCTGCGTCGGTTCATCGGCTGGAGACCGGTCGCCCGGCTCGTCGCCTCTAGGCCCGCTCATGTGCGTCAATCCTTCTCAGCCGGCTTCTCGGGCTCCGGTCACCGCCGATGGCGGCTCGCGGTGCGCCGGCAACACTACCCAACGGCGACGCCGCGAACAGGGGCAGGAAGACCGTCGCCGGGCAACTCATGCCGGATTGTGACCTTGCCCGGGCCGCGGCGCCGACAGACGTCGGCGGCTAATGCTTCTCGGGCCCGGTGTGGTACTCGAAGACCAGGCCGGACACCGTGGTGAGCACGAAGCAGACACCGGCGACGATCAGCCACGGCAGCCACATCGCCATGCCGACCGCGGTGATCGACGCGGACAGCGCGATCATCACCGGCCACCAGCTGTGCGGGCTGTAGAAGCCCAGTTCACCGGCGCCGTCAGCGATCTCGGCGTCCTCGTAGTCTTCGGGTCGGGTGTCCAACCGGCGTGCGACGAAGCGGAAGAACGTGCCGGTGATCAGCGTCAGACCCGTGGTCAGAGCAAGCGCCGTGGTACCGGCCCACTCCACCCCGCCGGTGGCGAACAGCGCGGTGAGCACCGCGTACACCACTGTCGCCAGCGCGAAGAACGCCGTGAGGAACTCGAACAACCGGGCTTCGATGTGCATCTGCTGTCCTACCTGCTCGCCTGGGGCGCCATGGGTGCCTGCTCACCGCGGCGCGTGTCGAACGGCTTGGTCGTGGTCGCGACCGGTGACTGGTTGATCGCCTGCAGCGCCTCGGCGTTGGTCTTGCCGGCGATGCGCTGATCCATGTAGGCCTTGAAATCGTTGGGCTCCACGACGCGCAGCTCGAAGTTCATCATCGAGTGGTAGGTGCCGCACATCTCGGTGCAGCGGCCCACGAAGGCGCCGGTCTGGTTGATCTCGCTGACCTGGAAGATGTTGTCGGAGTTGTTCGCCTTCGGGTCCGGCAAGACGTCGCGCTTGAACAGGAACTCCGGCACCCAGAAGCCGTGGATCACGTCGGCCGAGGCGATCTGGAACTCGATGCGCTTGCCGGCCGGCACCACCAGCACCGGGATTTCCTCCGACGAGCCGAGTGTCTCGACCTTGTCGAAGTTCAGGTAGGTGCGGTCCTCGGGGTTGAGGCCGCGGATCGCGCCGACGCGCTCCTCGCCGTTCTCGTAGGTGCCCTCCGGCTTGGAGGTCATGGCCTCTTTGCGTGCGTTGTCGACGCCGTCGTAGGTGAAGGTGCCGTCACCGAAGTTGATCTTCTGGTAGCCGAACTTCCAGTTCCACTGGAACGCGGTGACGTCGACGACGACCTCGGGATTGGGGTCCTTGTGCAGCATCTTCTCCTGCACGACGACGGTGAAGTAGAAGAGCACCGAGATGATGAGGAACGGGGTGACCGTCAGGGCCAGCTCGAGCGGCATGTTGTAGCCGAACTGGCGGGGCAGCTCCTGCTCGCCCTTCTTCTTGCGATGGAACACCACGGTCCAGAACAGCATGACGTAGACGATGGCGCCGACGACGAGCGCGGCGATCATCGAACCGATCCACAGTTCACGGTTCGCGTGAGCTTCCGGGGTGATGCCCTTGGGCCATCCCAGGGCGAGAGCATCGGACCAGCTGCATCCGCTGAGCAGGACCGTCGTCCCTCCCAGGAGCAGGGACAATGCCACCAACTTCAGGCCGCGAGCGGGCACGTTGGCGCCTCCTACCAAGTCGATCGACCGCCGGACGGTCAGACGGCTGCATTGAATACTACGCAGCGTAGACCACGCTTCCCGAGCAGTTCCATGCGACCGGGCCAATGTCAGGAGTTGCTCCCGCCGCTTTCGGGGGCACGGCGGTGGATCAGACATACTGACGCCGTGTGCGGACTGCTGGCGTTGGTGACCGATCCTGCCCATGAGGTCTCCCCCAGCCTCGTCGACGCCGTGTCGGGCGCCAGCCATCTGATGCGTCACCGAGGCCCTGACGAGCCCGGCACCTGGAACGACGACCGCGTGGTCCTGGGGTTCAACCGCCTCTCGATCATCGACATCGCCCACAGCCATCAGCCGCTGCGGTGGGGACCGGCCGAGGCGCCGGAGCGCTACGCGCTGGTGTTCAACGGTGAGATCTACAACTATCTGGAGCTGCGGGAGGCGCTGCGCGCCGAGCACGGGGCGGTGTTCCACACCGACGGTGACGGTGAGGCGATCGTCGCCGCCTATCACTACTGGGGCGCCGAGGCTCTCGGCCGGTTGCGGGGCATGTTCGCGTTCGCGCTGTGGGACACCGTCAGCGAGGAACTGTTCTGCGCCCGGGACCCGTTCGGCATCAAGCCGCTCTACATGGCCACCGGGCCGGGTGGCACCGCTGTCGGCAGCGAGAAGAAGTGTCTGCTCGACGTCGCCGGCCAGTTGGGCATCGATCTGAGCATCGACGAGCGCGCCGTTCAGCACTACACCGTGCTGCAGTACGTGCCGGAGCCCGAGACACTGCAGCACGGCATTCGCCGGCTGGAGTCGGGCAGCTGTGCGCGTGTGCGCCCCGGCGGCACAACCGAGGTGACGCGTTATTTCACCCCGCGATTCGCCCCGGTGGCTTTCGTGGCGGGACGCGAGCAGTCGCGCTACGACGAGATCACCGCGGTGCTCGAGGATTCCGTGGCCAAGCACATGCGCGCCGACGTCACCGTCGGGTCGTTCCTGTCGGGCGGCATCGACTCCACGGCCATCGCGGCGCTCGCGATGCGGCACAACCCGCGGCTGATCACGTTCACCACGGGTTTCGAGCGGGCCGGCTTCTCCGAGGTCGACGTCGCGGTCGCCTCGGCCGAGGCGATCGGCGCCCGGCACGTCACCAAGGTCGTCAGCCAGGCCGAGTTCGTCGAGGCGCTGCCCGAGATCGTCTGGTACCTCGACGAGCCGGTCGCCGACCCGGCGCTGGTGCCGTTGTTCTTCATCGCCCGCGAGGCGCGCAAGCACGTCAAGGTGGTGCTCTCGGGTGAGGGTGCCGACGAGTTGTTCGGCGGCTACACCATCTATCGGGAACCGTTGTCGTTGAAGCCGTTCGACTATCTGCCCCGCGGCGTGCGCAAGTCGGTCGGCCGGATGGCCGGGCCGCTGCCCGAGGGGATGCGGGGCAAGAGCCTGCTGCACCGCGGCTCGCAGACGCTGGAGGAGCGCTACTACGGCAACGCCCGCAGCTTCTCCGACGCGCAGCTGCGCGCGGTGCTGGCGCGGTTCCGCCCGGAGTGGACGCACACCGACGTCACCGCGCCGGTGTACGCGCAGTCGGCGGGCTGGGATCCGGTGGCGCGGATGCAGCACATCGACTTGTTCACGTGGCTGCGCGGCGACATCCTGGTCAAGGCCGACAAGATGACGATGGCGAACTCGCTGGAGCTGCGGGTGCCGTTCCTGGACCCCGAGGTGTTCGCGGTCGCCTCCCGGCTGCCGTATGAGGAGAAGATCACCCGGGCGACGACGAAGTACGCGCTGCGCAAGGCGCTGGAGCCGATCATCCCGCCGCATGTCCTGCACCGACCGAAGCTGGGCTTCCCGGTGCCCATCCGGCACTGGCTGCGCGCGGGCGAGCTGCTGGACTGGGCGTACACGACGATCGCGGCCTCAGGCGCCGGCGATCTGATCGATCTCGTGGCAGTACGGTCGATGCTCGACGACCACCGCGCGGGCGGCGCCGATCACAGCCGCCGACTGTGGACGGTGCTGATCTTCCTGCTGTGGCACGCGATCTTCATCGAGGGCAGCGTGACGCCGACGATCAGCGAGCCGACCTACCCGGTCCAGCTCTAGCCGAGCGCCTGGGCGATCTCGCGGCCTGCCTCGTCGCCGTAGGCATCGGTCAGCCGCGTGATCGCGTCGTCCCGATCCCACGTCCACTCCTGCGGACCGGGCGCCTCGAGCACCAGCGTCGCCACCAGCGAGGCCAGCTGCGCGGCCCGCTCCAGCGGCAGCCCCGCGTCGCGGCCGGTCAGGAAGCCCGCACGGAACGCGTCGCCGATACCGGTCGGATCCTCACGACGCCGCTCCGGCACGACGTCGACGTGGACGAACGTCCCGTCGCGGCCCACCAGGTCGACGCCCTTCTCCCCCAGCGTGGTGACGCGCAGCTGGATCTGCTGCATGACCTCGGCCTCCGACCACCCGGACTTCTGCAGCAGCAGGTCCCACTCGTAGTCGTTGGTGAACAGGTAGGTGGCGCCGTCGATCAACCGCCGGATCTCGTCGCCGGACAGGCGCGCCAACTGCTGGCTCGGGTCCGCGGCGAACGACAGCCCCAGCGCCCGGCATTCCTCGGTGTACAGGAACATCGCCTCGGGATCGTTGGCGCCGATGATCACCAGATCCGGTGTGCCCGTGCGCGTCACGACGTCGGCGAGCTTGATGTTGCGAGACTCCGACATCGCGCCGGGATAGAACGACGCGATCTGCGCCATGTCCTCGTCGGTGGTGCACACGAACCGCGCGGTGTAGGCGGAGTCGGACACCAGAACCGCGTCGCAGTTCACGCCGGCCCCGGTCAGCCACTCACGGTAGTCGTCGAAGTCGGCGCCGACGGCGCCGATCAGCGTCGGGCGGCCGCCCAGCACGCCCATCGCGTAGGCCATGTTGCCGGCGACACCGCCGCGGTGCATCACCAGATCGTCGACGAGAAAGCTCAGCGACACCTTCTGCAGGTGGTCGGCCAGCAATTGCTCGGAGAAGCGGCCGGGGAAGCGCATCAGATGATCGGTGGCGATCGATCCGGTCACGGCAATGGTCACGCAGTCACACCCTTCGTGAAGTCGTCAGACACCCTAGCTGGGCCCCGCCGTCGCTCTCTTCGCCGGCCGGGGCAGCCTGCGCACGTGCGCTAACCTGCCTATGAGTGCCCCTACTGGGCCACTGTAGAGGCAACACAATCGACAATCGCAATCCACGGACCCGAATCCACCGACCTGCCCGGGAGCTCATGTATGACTGGTCCCTACCCGCCCCACTACGGAGCTGGACCAGCCGGACCGCAGGACTATCCCGGAAGTTACGGGCAACAGCCGTACGGTCAGCAGTTCACCGCCGCCTATCCGGGCACGCTGCCGCCGCCGGTGCCCTACCCGCCGCGGCGGCGTCGTTGGATCGCGATCGCGGTGGCGATCATCGCCGTTCTCGCGGTGGCCGGCGTCATCACGGCCGTGGCCCTGACCCGCGGCGAGGCTGACAGCTCGGGCAACGGTGCGCTGACCGAGGCGTCTGCGCGCACCGCGATCCAGAACTACCTCGACGCGCTGACCAACGGCGACGCCGAGACCGTGGCGCGGCACAGCCTGTGCGGATTGTTCGACGCGGTGAAGGAACGCCGTTCGGACCTCGCGTTGGCGAGCCTGTCCAGCGATGCGTTCCGCAAGCAGTACAGCAGCGCGCAGGTGACGTCGGTGGACAAGATGGTGTTGTCGTCGCCGACGCAGGCCCAGGTGCTGTTCACGATGAAAGTGACGCCGCAGAGCCGTTCCTCACGCACACAGCCCGCCGACGCCGACGAGCAAGCGATCGCTCAGCTGGTCTCGGTCGACAACGACGTGCTGGTGTGCTCCTACCTGCCGCGTACGGCAGGCCAGTACTAGCTCAGTTGAAGGAGTCGCCGCAGGCGCAGGAGCCGGTGGCGTTGGGGTTGTCGATGGTGAACCCCTGCTTCTCGATGGTGTCGACGAAGTCGATGGACGCGCCCTGCACGTAGGGGGCGCTCATCCGGTCCACCGTCAGGTTGACCCCGCCGAATTCGACGGTCAGGTCACCGTCGAGGGTGCGATCGTCGAAGAACAGGTTGTAGCGCAGACCCGCGCAGCCGCCGGGCTGGACCGCGATCCGCAGCGCCAGATCGTCCCGGCCCTCCTGATCGAGCAGCGCTTTCGCCTTGGTCGCCGCGGCCTCCGTCAGGATCACGCCGTGTTGGGCGTCGGTGGCCTGTCCTGCCTGCACTGCCGACTCGTCCTGAACAGTCATGAATACTCCTGTGTGGATGTTCGTGGGTAGGGCCAACAACGCCGTGACCCCACGTGTTCAACGGTACCTCGTTCGAACGGTATTCCCGCGGTCCGACCCCATTCCCGGCTATGCCTGCACCCACGTCCATGCCGCCGCGACCTCGGCGGCCAGGCTGGTGAGCTGCTCGTCGGCCTCGTCGATGGCCCGGCGCACCGAGCCGGCGTGGTCGGCGATCGAGTGGGCGGCCGCGATGCCCGCGGCGGCCCGCTCCTGCTCCGACAGGGTCACCTGACCGGCCAGAACCAGCACCGGCACGCCCCGCCGGCCCGCCCCCGCGGCCAGCGCGCTGACCACCTTGCCGTGCAGCGATTGATCGTCGAAGCGCCCTTCGCCGGTGATCACGAGGTCCGCGGCGGCCAGATCGTCGGCCAGTCCGGTGTGCTCGGCGATGATTGCCGCCCCGGATTCGCGGCGTGCCCCCAGAGCCAGCAGCGCCGCACCCAGACCGCCGGCAGCACCGGCCCCCGGCTCGTCGCGCACCGATCGGCCAGCCGTGTCGTCCAGGTGCCGAGCCCACGCCGTCAGCCGCTCTTCGAGTGCCTCGACGGTGGCGGGGTCGGCACCCTTCTGGGGCCCGAACACCGCCGCCGCGCCCCGCGGGCCGAGCAGCGGGTGTTCGACATCACTGGCGGCGATCAGCTCGACGCCGGCCAGCAGATCGCGGGCAGCGGCAAGACCCCCGAGCGCCTCGACCATGCCGCGGCCGCCGTCGGTACTGCCGCTGCCGCCGAGTCCGACGACGATGCGGCGGGCGCCGGCGTCCAGCGCGGCGGCGATCAGCGCCCCGACCCCACTCGTGTGGGCGTCGACGGCCGTGCGCACCGTGGGCGCGCCGCCGAGCAGCGCCAGCCCGCAGGCCTGCGCGCATTCGATGTAGGCGGTCGCCGGGGGGCCCGGGTCGAACACCCACTCCGCGTCGACGTCGGCGGTCAGTGGTCCGCTGACCCGCTCCTCGCGCCGCTCACCCAGCCGGCTGACCAGAACGTCGACGAAGCCGGGGCCGCCGTCGGACTGCGGCGCCAGGATCAGCCGATCCTGCGGCCGGACGCTGCCCCACCCGGTTGCGACGGCGCGGGCCGCTGCGACGGCGGTGAGGCTGTCACCGAAGGAGTCCGGCGCGATGAGGACGGTCCGGTTCTTCGCCGTAGACATCTTTGGAAGATTAAGTCGCACGCGGGGGTGCCGCACGGCGGGCTGCGTCGTTTCCACAGCCGGGAAGTAACCTGGCACATGTGAAGCTGCTGGGCCGCAAGAACGAAGACTCCGGGGACGATCGGCCCGGTTCGACCGCCACCGACGAGCCGATCGATGACGCGACGGCCGGCGCCCGGGTGACCACCGCGCCCAAGGGCAGGCCCACTCCGAAGCGCAGCGAGGCGAGCCGCCGCCGTGGCCCGGTCGCGCCCGCGCCGATGACCACTGCCGAGGCGCGTCGACGCCGCAAGGAGCTGCGCGGACCGAAGCTCTCCCGTGAGGAGCGCAAGGCCGAGAAGCTCGAGCGCCGCGCCAGTATGTCCGAACGCCGCGAGAAGATGATGGCCGGCGACGACGCTTACCTGCTGCCGCGCGACAAGGGCCCGGTGCGCCGGTACGTGCGTGATCTGGTCGATTCGCGGCGCAACGTGCTGGGGCTGTTCATGCCGTCGGCGCTGGGGCTGATCCTGGTCATGCTGGCGGTGCCCTCGGTCCAGGTGCAGCAGCTGATCTCCCCGGCGATGCTCGTGTTGGTCTTGATCATGATCGTCGACGGCTTCTTCCTGGGGCGTCGGGCGAACCGGCGGGTCGACCAGAAGTTCCCCGCCAACACCGAATCCGGATGGAAGCTCGGCTTCTACGCCGCCAGCCGTGCGTCGCAGCTGCGGCGGATGCGCGCACCGCGCCCGCAGGTCGAGCGCGGCGCGACAATCGACTGACGCCGTCGGTGTCCTACTTCCCTGAGATCGCCGCGCCCGACCCCGCCGCCGCCGCCGCCGCGCGGGCCCGGCAGGCGCAGCTGACCAAACCCGCGGGCGCGCTGGGCCGCCTCGAAGACCTCTCGGTGTGGGTGTCGTCGTGCCAAAGCACATGTCCCCCACGGCAATTCGAGCATGCGCGGGTGGTCGTGTTCGCCGGTGACCACGGTGTCACGGCGGCGGGAGTGTCGGCCTACCCTGCCGAGGTCACCGCGGCGATGATGGCCAACTTCGCCGCCGGCGGCGCCGCGGTCAACGTGCTCGCCTCGCTCGCCGACGCGGGAGTGCGCGTCGTCGACATCGCCGTCGACACCGAAGAGCCGCTGTCGCCGGACATCGGCGCCCACAAGGTGCGCCGCTCCAGCGGCAACATCGCCGTCGAAGACGCGCTCGGTCCCGACGAGGTGGTCGCGGCCGTCGAGGCGGGCCGCCGCATCGCCGACGAGGAAGTCGACGCCGGCGCCGACCTGCTGATCGCCGGCGACATGGGTATCGGCAACACGACCCCGGCCACCACGCTGGTGGCGGCACTTACCGGGGCCGAACCGGTTGCGGTGGTGGGTCGGGGCACCGGCATCGACGACGAGGGCTGGAAGCGCAAGACCGCCGCGATCCGCGACGCGCTCTACCGCACCAAACGCTTGTCAGCGGATCCGATTGCGCTGCTTCGCATCTGCGGCGGCGCCGATCTGGCGGCGATGACGGGGTTCTGCGCCCAGGCTGCGCTGCGACGCACCCCGGTGCTGCTCGACGGCGTCGTGGTGACCGCTGCGGCGCTGGCCGCCGAGCGGCTCGCGCCGGGCGCCCGGCTGTGGTGGCAGGCGGGACACCGGTCCACCGAGCCGGCGCACGGGATGGCGCTCACGGAGCTGGGGTTGACCCCGATCATCGATCTCGGGATGCGGTTGGGCGAGGGCTCCGGCGCGCTGGTCGCGCTGCCGGTGCTGCGCGCCGCCGTCGCCACGCTCACGTCGATGGCCACGTTCGAAGAGGCCGGGATCTCCGGGGGCTGACCGTGATCCGTTCACTGGCAGGCGCTTTCGCGTTCGCGACGGTACTGCCGGTGCCGGCGTCGCGCACTGCGCTCGTGGGTCGGGGTGTGGTCAGCGCGCTGCCGGTCGCCGGCGTGGCGCTGGGCGGGGTGGCCGCAGCGGTGCTGGCGGCGGGATTCTGGGCGTTCGGCCCGGGCGCCCCGCTCGCCGGCGCGCTGGCGGTGGCGACGCTGCTGTTGGCCACCCGCGGCCTGCACATCGACGGCCTGGCCGACACCACGGACGCTCTCGGGTGCTACGGCCCGCCGGAGCGTGCGCTGGCCGTGATGCGGGAAGGTACGGCCGGTCCGTTCGGGGTGGCGGCGGTCGCGGCGACGGTCCTGATCCAGACGCTCGGTTTCGCGCAGGCGGGGTGGGCCGGCGTACTGGTCGCCGTCGTGGCCGGCCGGGTCGCAGCGGTGATGGCATGCCGGCGCGGCGTGCCCGCGGCGCGGGGTAGCTCGCTGGGCGGCGCGGTCGCGGGGACGCAGCCAGTCTGGGTGCCGGGCCTGTGGGCTGTGGCTGCGGCCGCGGCGGCGGCGCTGGTGTGTGATCGGCCGTGGCAGGGGGCGCTGGCGGTGCTGGCGGCGATCGCGTGCAGCACCCTGCTCGTCGCCCACTGCGTACGCCGGTTCGGCGGTATCACCGGCGACGTGCTGGGTGCCGCGGTCGAGGTGACGACGACGATCGCGGCGGTGGGCCTGGCGATCCGTTAGCCCAGTCGCGTCATCCAGCCGTGGGTGTCGGCGAAGGTGCCGCGCTGGATGCCGGTGAGCGTGTCGCGCAGCGCCATCGTGATCTCGCCCGGTTCGCCGTCGGCGATCGTGAACTCGCCGTCGCTGTGCTTGACGTGGGAGACCGGGGTGATGACGGCGGCGGTGCCGCAGGCGAACACCTCGGTGATCTCGCCGGCGGCGGCCTTCTTCTGCCACTCGTCGACGTCGATCTTGCGCTCCTCGACCGCGAAGCCGGCGTCAGTGGCCAACTGCAGCAACGAGTTCCGGGTGATGCCGGGCAGCAGCGACCCCGACAGCTCGGGGGTGACCAACCGCGCGGTGCCGCCGCTGCCGAACACGAAGAACAGGTTCATCCCGCCCATCTCTTCGACGTAGCGGCGCTCGATGGCGTCGAGCCACACCACCTGGTCGCACCCGTGGTCGGCGGCCTCGGCCTGAGCCAGCAGCGACGCCGCGTAATTGCCACCGAACTTTGCCGCACCGGTACCGCCCGGCGATGCGCGCACGTACTCGTGGGACAGCCACACACTGACCGGCTTGATGCCCCTCGGGAAATACGCGCCGGCAGGTGAGGCGATGACCAGGTAGCGGTACCGGTCGGCCGGACGCACCCCCAGCCCCGGCTCGGTCGCGATGATGAACGGCCGCAGGTAGAGCGACTCCTCACCGCCGGCCGGCGGCACCCACTGTCCGTCGACGGCGATCAGCTGACGCAGCGACTCGAGGAACACCTCGGTCGGCAGCTCCGGGATCGCGAGCCGGCGCGCCGAGGTCTGCAGCCGCGCCGCGTTGGCCTCCGGCCGGAACGACACGATGGACCCGTCGTTCCAGCGGTAGGCCTTCAGCCCTTCGAAGATCTCCTGCGCGTAGTGCAGGACGACCGCCGACGGGTCGAGTTCGATCGGTCCGTACGGCAGCACCCGCGCGTCATGCCATCCCTGGTCGACGGTGTAGTCGACCGACACCATGTGGTCGGTGAAGAACTTCCCGAAGCCCGGGTTGCCGAGCACCTGGGCGCGTACCTCATCGCTCGCCGGATTCGCAGCGCGATCGACGGTGAACGAGAGGCCTTCAGTCATGCAGGCGATTGTATAACCGCCTGGGAAGGGATTTATCGCGTGCGGGTGTCCACGAACGGCGGTTTGACCACCTCACACTCGACGGCGCGGCCCCGCACGTCGACCGTGACGCGGGCTCCGTCGGCGACGCCGGCGGCGGTGTCGATGAGCGCCAGCGCGATACCGACTTTGAGTGTGGGAGAGAACGTTCCGGAGGTGGTGACACCGACGGGGGTGTCGCCGTCGAGCACGGTGAGCTCGCCGCGCAGCACGCCGCGACCGACGGCGCGCAACCCGCGCAGCGTGCGTCGCGGTCCCGCCTCCTTCTCGGCGAGCAGCGCGTCACGCCCCCAGAAGGCGTCTTTCTTCCAGCCGACCGCCCAGCCGCAGCGCGCCTGCAGCGGTGAGATGTCGCGCGAGAGTTCGTGACCGTGCAGCGGATAACCCATCTCGGTGCGCAGCGTGTCGCGGGCGCCGAGGCCGGCGAGCTCACCGCCCGCGTCGCGCACCTTCTCGACCAGGGCGTCGAACACCACCGCGGCGTGATCCCAGGTCGGCAGCAGCTCGTAGCCGTGCTCGCCGGTGTAGCCGGTGCGGCAGACCCGGACGTCGACACCGTCGAACACCGCGTCGGCGTAACCCATGTAGTCCATGTCGGTGGGCAGTCCGAGCCCGCCGACCACATCGGCCGCCCGAGGTCCCTGCACGGCGAGCACCGCGCGTGAGCGGTGTTCGTCGGTGACCGTCACCCCGGCGGGTGCGCGCTCGATCAGCGCGGCGACGACGTCAGCGGTGTTGGCCGCGTTGGGCACCAGGAAGATCTCGTCGTCGGAGACGTAATAGGCGATGAGGTCGTCGATCACCCCACCGTCGTCGGTGCAGCACAGCGTGTACTGCGCCTTGCCCGGACCGATGCGGCCCAGGTCGTTGGTGAAGGCGGCGTTGACGTAGTCGGCTGCACCAGGACCGGTGACCAGCGCCTTGCCCAGATGGCTGACATCGAACAGACCGACCGTCGTGCGGGTGGCGGTGTGCTCGGCAACGGTGCCCGCGTACGACACCGGCATCAGCCAGCCCCCGAATTCGGCGAAGGTGGCCCCGAGCTCGCGGTGCCGGTCTTCGAGCGGGCCGGTCAACGGTGTGTCACTCACGCCGACCCACACTAGTAGGCAGTGGCTAGGGTGAATCCCCGTGAGCACCCCAGCCGGTTACCAGTCCCCCGCCGTCACCGTCGCCAGCGCGCTGCCCAAGCGCAAAGTCGAGTCGTCGGTGCTGATCGTGCCGGTCGTGAGTGTCGGCGACGAGCCACGGGCCAGCGTGGTCGCCGCGGACCACCTCGACGCGGGTTCGGTGGCCGAGATCGAAGCCGCGCTGGCCGCGCTCGGCGCCAAGGGCGGCGCGGAGCAGGTCACCCGTGTGCCGGTGGCGTCGTTGCCGGTGGGCAGCGTGCTCGCGGTCGGGTTGGGCAAGAGCCGCGACGAGTATTCGGCCGAGACGATCCGGCGCGCCGCAGGATCGGCCGCGCGCTCACTCAACGGGGTGGAGTCGGTGCTGACCACACTGTCGGTGCTGGACACCGAGGCCGCCGTCGAAGGCCTCATCCTGGGCTCCTACCGCTTCACCGAGTTCCGCAGCGGCAAGACCGCGCCCAAGGACGCCGGCCTGCGCAAGATCACCGCGATCACCGCGGACACGAAGGCCGCCACCAAGGATGCTGCGGCCCGCGGTGAGGCCATCGCGACGGCAGTCGCCACGGCCCGCGACTTCGTCAACACCCCGCCGAGCCATCTCTTCCCAGACGAATTCGCCAAGCGCGCAAAGGCTTTGGGCGAGGATGCGGGCCTCGAGGTGGAGGTGCTCGACGACAAGGCGCTGACCAAGGGCGGGTACGGCGGCATCATCGGCGTCGGCAAGGGCTCGTCGCGCCTGCCCCGGCTGGTGCGCCTGGCCCACCGCGGCGGCAAGGGCCGCAAGGCCAAGACCGTGGCGCTCGTCGGCAAGGGCATCACGTTCGACACCGGCGGCATCTCGATCAAGCCGGCGGCGAACATGCACCACATGACCTCCGACATGGGTGGCGCCGCCGCGGTGATCGCGACCGTCGTGCTGGCGGCCCGCCTCAAGCTGCCTATCGACGTGATCGCGACGGTGCCGATGGCCGAGAACATGCCGTCGGGCACCGCGCAGCGGCCGGGCGACGTGCTGACGCAGTACGGCGGCATCACCGTCGAGGTGCTCAACACCGACGCCGAGGGCCGGCTGATCCTGGCCGACGCGATCGTGCGGGCGTGCGAGGACGATCCCGACTACCTGATCGAGACGTCGACCCTGACCGGTGCGCAGATGGTCGCGCTCGGTGCGCGCACCCCCGGGGTGATGGGCAGCGACGAGTTCCGCGACCGCGTCGCCGAGATCTCGCAGTCCGTCGGCGAGAACGGCTGGGCCATGCCGCTTCCCGAGGAGCTCAAGGACGACCTCAAGTCGACGGTGGCGGACCTGGCGAACGTCAGCGCCTCGCGCAACGCCGGCATGCTGGTCGCGGGCACGTATCTGCGTGAGTTCGTCGCCGACGGGGTGGCCTGGGCGCACATCGACATCGCGGTGCCGGCCTACAACTCGGGCGGGCCGTGGGGCTACACCCCCAAGGGCGGCACAGGCGTGCCGACGCGCACGATGTTCGCGGTCCTGGAGGACATCGCAGTCAACGGCTGAGCGGTCAACGGCTGAGCAGGATCAGACGAACTTGCCGCCGCGCGCCCCGCTGCGCATCGCCGCCGGGGCGGCGTGGGCGATCGCGTAGACGACATGTGCCTCCGGTGTGACGGGACGCACCGCCTTCTTCTTGGACACCGCGCTGACGATCGCGCGGGCCACCTTGTCGGGACCGTAGCGGCGCAGCGAGAAGCCGCGGCGGGCCCGCGCCCGCAGCTTCTCGGCGTCGGCGTTCCTGGACTCGGGCAGTGAGAAGCGGGTGGTGTCGACGATGTTGGTGCCGATCACCCCGGGGCAGATGGTGGTCACCCCGACGCCGGCCGAATCCAGCTCTGCGCGAAGGCAATCGGAGAACATGAAGACGGCCGCCTTCGACGTGCAGTAGGCGTTCATCATGTTGACCGGCGTGTAGGACGCCATCGAGGCGATGTTGACGATGTGTCCGCCGGTGCCGCGCTCGACCAGGCGCCGGCCGAAGGACCGGCAGCCGTTGACCACTCCGCCGAAGTTGATGTCGAGCACGCGGTCAAACTCGTCGGCGGGCGTGTCGAGGAAGTAGCCGGCATGCCCGACGCCGGCGTTGTTGATCACGATGTCGGGCACCCCGTGCTCGCCGCAGACCTCCTCGGCGAAGGACTCCACGGCGGCGGCGTCGGCCACGTCGACGACGTAGCGGTGCGCGGTCGCGCCCACGTCAGCGAGCTGGCGAGCGGTCTCAGCCAGCCCGTCGCCGTCGACGTCGCTGATCACCAGCTCGGCCCCGTCGCGCGCGAACGCCAACGCGGTCTCGCGTCCGATGCCACTGCCGGCACCGGTGACCGACACCAGCGTGTCGCCGAACGGTCGCCGCTCCCGTCGCATCTCGGCGCGTCGCAACTCCCGGGCCGCGGGGGCACCGTCGAGGTGCTCGACGAACTGGCGCACCGCCCGGGCGTACAGCTCCGGGTGGGTGTCGGGGGCGGGCTGCCCGGTCGCGACCTCGCGCCGCCACAGGCGCGGCAGTGTCGCGGGGAGATCGTCGCGACGGCCGGCCGCGCGATCCGACGAGACGATCAGCTGCACCGGCACGTCGACACGCTGCGCGGGCCCGAACGGGCGCCGCCGACGCCGTCGCCGGTGAACCGGCGGTGACAGCGTCACCGACGCGACGGCGGCGCCGGGCCGCGTCAGCGCGTCCCACACCGCGGCGACCGCGGGCCCGTGCGCGACCACGTGGACGGGGCGGTCCCCGGTCAGCGCGGCGGACAGTCCGGCCGGGTCGGTGTGGACGACGCGCGCGCCGTCGAGCAACGCCGCCACGTTCGTCCAGATCTGCGGCGAGTCAGGGTGGGCATGCACCGCCACGATGGTCGGCCCGTCGGTGTTCACGAGCCGCACGCTACTAGCGGTCCAACTCCTCGCGGGCGGCGCGCTTGCGCTCGATGCGACGGCGCTCGTCGTAGTCCCGCATGCGCTGCGGGTAGCCGACCTTCTGCACGTCGTAGACGGGGATCTTCAAGCGGTCGGACAACTTGCGTGCGCCGGCGTAACCGCCCGCGCGGCGTCTGGTCCACTCACCGTCGGCGGCGACGAGCACCACGGTGACGTCGGTGACCGTCGTCTTCGGTTCCACGAAGGCCTCGACACCGACGTGTTCGGCGACCCATTGCTGCAGGTAGCGCAGATCCGCCGCAGGATCGGCACCGGCACGCCCGCCACGACGCCGGCCTCTGAGCGCGTCGAACAGTCCCACCTGGGGTCGCTCCTTCCGACTGCCGAACCCCTCGCTTCGATAGTGCCAGAGCGCTCGGTGCACGCGTCTGCGGCGAAACGTCGCATCGGACGTGACAGGATGGGGAACCGACACCTCGAGACCGTGAAATCGACCACGAACGACCGTGCAAGGGAGCCACGACACTATGGCCATCTCCGTCCAGATGCCCGCCCTCGGAGAGAGCGTGACCGAAGGGACTGTCACCCGCTGGCTGAAGCAGGAGGGTGACACGGTCGAGGAGGACGAGCCGCTGTTGGAGGTGTCGACCGACAAGGTCGACACCGAGATTCCGTCCCCCGCATCCGGGGTGCTGAAGAAGATCGTGGCTCAAGAGGACGACACCGTCGAGGTCGGCGGCGAACTCGCCGTGATCGGTGACGCCGACGAGTCCGATGACAGCGGTAGCGACGACGAGGAACCGGCCGAGGAGCCGGCCGAAGAACCCGAGCCCGAGGCCGAGTCCGACGACAGCGCCGACGAGGAGGAGTCCGCGGACGAGCCGGAGGACAAGCCCGAGCCCAAGAAGTCCTCGGGCGGCTCCGGGAAGTCCACACCGGTGCTGATGCCCGAGCTCGGCGAGTCCGTCACCGAGGGCACCGTGACGCGCTGGCTCAAGGAGGTCGGCGACAGCGTGGAGGTCGACGAGCCGCTCGTCGAGGTCTCCACCGACAAGGTGGACACCGAGATCCCCTCGCCCGTGGCCGGCACGCTGCTGTCCATCACCGCCGAGGAGGACGACACCGTCGAGGTCGGCGGTGAGCTGGCCAAGATCGGCGACGCCAGTGAGGCCGACAGCGAGCCGGAACCGGAGCCCGAGCCAGAGCCCGAGCCGGAGCCGGAGCCGGAACCCGAGCCCGAGCCCGAGCCCGAGGCCAAGGAAGAGCCGAAGCAGGAATCGAAGCCCGAGCCCAAGCCGGAGCCCAAGAAAGAATCCAAGCCCGAGCCCGAGAAGGAACCGGAGCCGGCATCGGCCGGCTCGTCGTCCGGCGATTCGGGTCCCTACGTCACCCCGCTGGTGCGCAAGCTCGCCGGCGAGCACAACGTCGACCTGTCCTCGGTGAAGGGCACCGGCGTCGGCGGCCGCATCCGCAAGCAGGACGTGCTGGCCGCCGCGGAGGCAGCCAAGAAGCCGGCCGCGGAGTCGACGCCGGCACCCGCCGCCGAGGCGCCCGGCAAGACGAGCACACCCGCTCCGGCGCCCGAGGGTGCCCTGGCGCATCTGCGCGGCACCACGCAGAAGGCGAACCGCATCCGGCAGATCACCGCGAAGAAGACCCGGGAGTCGCTGCAGACGACGGCGCAGCTCACCCAGGTCCACGAGGTCGACATGACCAAGATCGTGGCGCTGCGGGCCAAGGCCAAGGCAGGCTTCAGCGAGCGGGAGGGCGTCAACCTGACCTACCTGCCGTTCATCGCCCGCGCGGTGATCGACGCGCTGAAGCTGCACCCGAACGTCAACGCCAGCTATGACGAGGACTCCAAGCAGATCACCTACTACGACGCCGAGCACCTCGGCTTCGCGGTGGACACCGACCAGGGTCTGCTCTCGCCGGTGATCAAGAACGCCGGGGACCTGTCGCTGGGTGGGTTGGCGCGGGCGATCGCCGACATCGCCGCCCGCGCCCGCTCGGGTGATCTCAAGCCCGACGAGCTGTCCGGCGGCACGTTCACGATCACCAACATCGGCAGCCAGGGCGCGCTGTTCGACACCCCGATCCTGGTGCCGCCGCAGGCGGCGATGCTGGGCACGGGCGCGATCGTCAAGCGGCCGCGGGTGATCGTCGACGAGTTCGGAAACGAGTCGATCGGCGTGCGCTCGGTCAGCTACCTGCCGTTGACCTACGACCACCGCCTCATCGACGGCGCCGACGCCGGCCGATTCGTCACGACGATCAAACGTCGCCTCGAAGAAGGTGCCTTCGAGGCCGACCTGGGGCTGTAGACGACGGTGTCGATGCCACCCGATTCGGTCATCGCGATCGCGGGTTCATCCGGTGTGATCGGGACGGCGCTGGTCTACGCGCTGCGCTCCACCGATCACCGGGTGATCCGCATCGTGCGGCGCGCCCCCTCCAACGCCGACGAGGTGTACTGGAACCCCGACACCGGTGAGTTCGACGCGAGCGCCCTTCAGGGTGTGTCGGCCGTGGTCAACATGTGCGGTGTCAACGTCGGCGAGAAGCGGTGGTCTGGCGCGTTCAAGCAGAGCCTGCGCGACAGCAGGATCGGCCCGACCGAGGTGCTGTCGCGCGCCGTCGTCGACGCGGGGGTCCCCGTGCTGGTAAACGCCAGCGCCGTCGGCTACTACGGCGACACCGGCTCCCGGCCGGTGGACGAGACGGACGCGCCGGGGAGCACGTTCCTGGCGCGGCTCACCGTGGACTGGGAGGCCGCGACGACGGTCGCCGCCCGGGCCGGGGTGCGCGTCGTCCTCCCCCGCACCGGTCTGGTGATGTCGCCGTCGGGCGGGATGCTCGGGCGGATTCGGCCGCTGTTCTCGCTGGGGCTGGGCGCACGGCTGGGCAACGGACGTCAGTACATGTCGTGGATCAGCCTGGAGGACCAGATCCGCGCACTGTTGTTCTCGATCACCCACGACGAGCTGGCAGGCCCGGTGAACTTCACCGGCCCGGCGCCAGTCACCAACGCGGAGTTCACCACGGCGCTCGGGCGCACGGTGAACCGGCCGACACCGTTCGTCGTGCCCGGGTTCGCGCTGCGCACCGTGCTGGGCGAGTTCGCCGACGAGGGGGTACTCGGCGGTCAGCGCGCGATCCCGGCCGCACTCGAGAACGCCGGCTTCCGCTTCCACCACAACACGATCGGCGAGGCACTGCGGTTCGCCACCGCCGGCAGCCGTGAGTAACGTCGATTCCATGGGGTCGATCCGCTCGAGCAGCGACGCAGTCGTGGTGCGCAAGCTCGGCACGCTCGACTATCAGACGGCGTGGGATCTGCAGCGCGAGATCGTCGCGGCCCGGGTCGACGGCGGCCCCGACGAGTTGCTGCTGCTGCAGCATCCGTCGGTGTACACGGCGGGTCGGCGCACGCTTCCCGAGGAACGTCCTGCGGACGGCACGCCCGTCGTCGACACCGACCGCGGCGGCAAGATCACCTGGCACGGTCCCGGCCAGCTGGTGGGTTACCCGATCGTCGGGCTCGCGGAGCCGATGGACGTCGTCAACTTCGTGCGCCGTCTCGAAGAGGCGTTGATCACGGTGTGCGCCGGCTTCGGCCTGCAGACGGGCCGCGTCGAGGGTCGCTCCGGCGTGTGGCTGGCCGCCGACGGGCCGCGCCCGGAGCGCAAGATCGCCGCGATCGGCATCCGGGTGGCGCGCGGGGTCACCCAGCACGGGTTCGCGCTGAACTGCGACTGCGATCTCGGCGCCTACGGCTCGATCGTGCCGTGCGGCATCGCCGACGCGGGTGTCACGTCGCTGACCGCCGAGCTCGGCCGCCGCGTCGCCGTCGACGACGTCCTCAGCCCGGTGGCCGACGCGGTCTGTGACGTGCTCGACGGCCGGCTCGCCGTGGCGGCTCACGCAGTAGCATCGATGCAGTGAGTGTCGATCCCGGTAACCGCAAACTGCTCCGGCTCGAGGTGCGCAACGCGCAGACGCCGATCGAGCGCAAACCACCGTGGATCAAGACCCGCGCCAAGATGGGCCCCGAGTACACCGAGCTGAAGTCTCTGGTCCGCCGCGAAGGCCTGCACACGGTGTGCGAAGAGGCAGGCTGCCCCAACATCTACGAGTGCTGGGAAGACCGCGAAGCCACCTTCCTGATCGGCGGCGAACAGTGCACCCGTCGCTGCGACTTCTGCCAGATCGACACCGGTAAGCCCGCCGATCTGGACCGCGACGAGCCGCGCCGCGTCGCCGAGAGCGTGCAGGCGATGGGGCTGCGCTATTCGACGGTGACGGGTGTGGCGCGCGACGATCTGCCCGACGGCGGCGCGTGGCTCTACGCCGAGACGGTCCGCCAGATCAAGTTGCTCAACCCGAACACCGGCGTGGAACTTCTCATCCCCGACTTCAACGCCGACCCCGAGCAGCTGGCGCAGGTGTTCGAGACGCGGCCGGAAGTGTTGGCGCACAACGTCGAAACGGTGCCCCGCATCTTCAAGCGAATCCGGCCGGCGTTCCGCTACGAGCGCAGCCTGTCGGTGCTGACGATGGCGCGCGCAGACGATCTGGTGACCAAGAGCAACCTGATCCTCGGCATGGGTGAGACACCGGAGGAGGTGCGCACCGCGCTGCGCGATCTGCACGACGCGGGCTGCGACATCGTCACGATCACCCAGTACCTGCGGCCGTCGGCGCGGCACCACCCCGTCGAGCGTTGGGTGCATCCCGACGAGTTCGTCGAGCATCAGCAGTTCGCCACCGAACTCGGCTTCGCCGGTGTGCTGGCCGGACCGCTGGTCCGCTCGTCGTACCGGGCGGGCAAGTTGTACGCGCAGACAATTGCGTCGCGGTCCGCGCAACCGACGCCCACGCCATAGATATCCTCAACGTATGGCGAAATCGCGTAACCCCGCTGAGGTCAAGGCCGCGAAGGCGGAGGCGAAGGCCGCCCGCAAGGCCGCATCGAAGCAGCGGCGCAGCCAGCTGTGGCAGGCGTTCCAGATCCAGCGCAAAGAGGACAAGCGGCTACTGCCGTACATGATCGGCGCGTTCGTGCTGATCGTGGCGGCGTCTGTGGCGGCCGGTGTCTATGCGGGTGGCTTCACGATGTTCATGCTGATCCCGCTGGGCATCGTGCTGGGCGCGCTGGTGGCGTTCATCATCTTCGGCCGGCGCGCGCAGAAATCGGTGTACACGAAGGCCGAGGGGCAGACCGGGGCGGCGGCGTGGGCACTGGACAACCTGCGCGGCCAGTGGCGGGTGACGCCCGGAGTCGCCGCGACCGGACACTTCGATGCCGTGCACCGGGTGATCGGCCGGCCCGGGGTGATCTTCGTGGCCGAGGGTGCACCGAACCGGCTCAAGCCGCTGCTGGCACAGGAGAAGAAGCGCACGGCCCGCCTGGTCGGCGATGTCCCGATCTACGACGTGATCATCGGCAACGGCGACGGCGAGGTGCCGCTGTCGAAGCTCGAGCGCCACATGCGCAAGTTGCCGGCCAACATCACGGTCAAGCAGATGGATTCGCTGGAGTCGAGGCTGGCTGCGCTGGGCTCCAAGATCGGCCCGGCGGCGATGCCGAAGGGTCCGCTGCCCGCACAGGCGAAGATGCGCGGAGTGCAGCGCACCGTGCGCCGACGCTGACGCCCCGCGCGCCACACTTGCCACGCCCGTCGACGGCGGCGACAATTCGCTGCGGGCCGTCGCGCCCAAGGGGGGACGGGCCATGTGCACTGCGTGTGAGTGGGCGCCGCATTTTGCTGCGTACGGCAGGACGAGCTCGCCGTCCCTGACGCGCCGGTCGGTCCTTCGCGTTGCCGCGGTGACGACGGCCGCGGCCGTGACCGCGAGCGCGTGCGGGACCGGGTCCCAGGCACCGGCCACCACCACCGCCAGTGCCGAGCGCAAGGCCGACACGGTGTTCCACAACGGCCGCATCTATACCGTCGCGACAGCGCAGCCGTGGGCCGAAGCGGTCGCGGTCACCGGTGAGGTGATCAGCTACGTCGGCGACAGCGCCGGGGCCAAGGCGATGGCCGGACCGGACACCACGGTCGTCGACCTGGCGGGCGGGTTCGTCATGCCGGGCTTCGTGGAGGGCCACATCCACCCGTTCCTGGGCGCGTTCCTGACCACCGGCGTCGACCTGCAGGTGCCCACCGGGCAGGACGCGCTGGACGCGATCGCCGCCTACGCGAAGACTCATCCCAACGGGCCGATACGCGGATTCGGTTGGCGGGTGGACATGTTCGGCCCCGAGGGGCCGACGCGCGCCGATCTGGACCGGGTGCTGCCCGACCGGCCGGGATTCTTCTTCGCCATCGACGGGCACAGCCTGTGGGCGAACAGCAAGGCGCTGGAGATCGCCGGGGTGACCCGCGACACGCAGGACCCCATCCCCGGGTTCAGCTACTACGCGCGCGACGAGAACGGCGAACCGACCGGCTACGTGCTGGAGGTGACGGCGGTGCTCGGCATCGTCAACGCGATCGAACCGATCTCGCCGGACACCATGAAGACGCTGCTCATCGACTGGCTGCCGAAGGCGTCGGCCGCCGGCATCACCACGGTGTTCGACGCCGGGGTGCCGCCGATCGGCGACGATCAGGGTGCGTTGATCGCGCTCTACACCGACGTGGAGAAGCAGGGCAACCTGCCGTTCCGGGTGGTGGCCTCCTACAGCGTCAAGGGACCACCGGTCGACAATGCGGTCGCCGAGCTGACCGGCATCCGGGACCGCATCTCCACCGATCTGGTCAGCGTCGGGGTCGTGAAGGTGATCGGCGACGGCACCCAGGGCGGGTACACGGCCTGGCTGATCGAGCCGTACGCCGACAAACCGGACTCCATCGGCGCGTCGCCGTTCACCGAGGCGCAGTGGCGTCAACTGGTGGGCGAGGTCGACGCCGCCGGCTTCGACGTGCACGTCCACGCCTGCGGTGAACGCACCGTGCGCACGGCGCTCGACGCGGTCGAGGCGGCGATCGCGGCCAATCCACCGCGCGACCGCAGGCACACGATCGCGCACCTGGTGTACGTCCAAGATCCCGACAATCAGCGGTTCGGTCCGCTCGGTGTCGTCGCGCAGTTCTCGGCGAACTGGATGTCAGGGGATCCCGACACTCTGCAGAACATGGCCGTCCGGTACGGCAAGCCCCGCGCTGACCTGATGTATCGCGCACAGGAGGTGCTGCGCTCTGGCGGCCGCATCTCGCTGGGCACCGATTGGCCGGCTGCGGGCTATTTTTCCACCTACAAGCCACTCGACTCGATCCAGATCGGGGTGACGCGCCAGCTGATCGGCGAGCCGGACGCCCCGGTCCTCGTCCCGGTCGACCAGAAACTCACGGTCGCCGAGGCGGTGCACGCCAACACGCTCGGCGCGGCCTACCAGCTGCGGCTCGACGACAGAGTCGGCTCACTGGAAGTGGGCAAGCGCGCCGATCTGATCGTCCTCGACAAGAACATCCTCGAGGTCGACCCCCACGACATCCACACCGCCACCGTCGCGATGACGATGATGAACGGCAAGGTCGTCCACCAGGGTTAGCGCTTCACCACCGCGGTCTTGGTCGCCAGATCATGCAGGCCCCGCAGATCGGAATCGGTGAACAGCGCCGGGATCACCAGGCTGATCAGCAGACCGCGCCCCAGCGCACGGCCGGCGCCCACGTGCATCCGGCCGTCGACCGGAACCACTTTCAGGCCGAGCGCCAGCTGGCCGGGTGAGAACCCGAAGAGACGCACCGAGGCCACGCCCAGCACGAACCAGACAACGAGCTGGACCGTTTGCACCGGCACGGTGAGCGAACCGACTGCCACCACCAGAGCGGCGAGACCGAGGGCTATCACCCAGTCGACGATCAGCGCTGCGATGCGGCGGCCGAAGCGGGCGATCGAGCCCGGGCCGTCCTTGGGCAGGCCCAACCGCTCGCCGGGATAGCTGCCGGGCTCGGGTGTTCCCGCTCCGGACAGCCACGAGCCGAGACCGGAACCGGACGTGCGTGCCATATCGCCAGGATAGTGTCGCGGCGGCAGGCACCGCCCCGGCGGCCGAGACGGCACGCGTAACGTCCACGCAACATGTGCTTGACGGCCGTGCAACATCGCGTCCATAGCGTCACCAGCGGGTTACCAAGTGAAGGAGAGCACTCAGTGGCAGAAACGACCTCAGACGACATCTTCAAGCTGATCAAGGACGAGAAGGTCGAGTACGTCGACATTCGGTTCTGCGATCTGCCCGGCGTCGTCCAGCACTTCTCGATCCCGGCCTCGGCGTTCGACGAGAGCGTGTTCGAGGACGGTCTCGCGTTCGACGGCTCGTCGGTGCGCGGCTTCCAGTCCATCCACGAGTCGGACATGATGCTGCTGCCCGACCCCGCGACCGCGCAGATCGACCCGTTCCGCGCCGCCAAGACGCTGAACCTCAACTTCTTCGTCCACGATCCGTTCACCCGTGAGGCGTACTCGCGCGATCCGCGCAACGTCGCCCGCAAGGCAGAGAACTACCTCGCCAGCACCGGGATCGCCGACACCTGCTTCTTCGGCGCCGAGGCCGAGTTCTACATCTTCGATTCGGTGACCTTCGACTCGAAGATCAACGGCACGTTCTACGAGATCGACTCGGAGTCGGGCTGGTGGAACACCGGGGAGCCGTTCGAGTCCGACGGCAGCCCGAACCTGGGCTACAAGGTGCGTCCCAAGGGTGGCTACTTCCCCGTCGCCCCGTATGACCACTACGTCGACCTGCGCGACGAGATGGCCACCAACCTGCAGAACGCCGGGTTCGTGCTCGAGCGTGGTCACCACGAGGTGGGCACCGCCGGTCAAGCCGAGATCAACTACAAGTTCAACACGCTGCTGCACGCGGCCGACGATGTGCTGCTGTTCAAGTACATCATCAAGAACACGGCGTGGAAGAACGGCAAGACCGTCACGTTCATGCCGAAGCCGCTGTTCGGCGACAACGGTTCAGGTATGCACGCCCACCAGTCGCTGTGGAAGGACGGCAAGCCGCTGTTCCACGACGAGTCCGGATACGCCGGCCTGTCGGACATGGCGCGCCACTACATCGGCGGCATCCTGCACCACGCGCCGTCGCTGCTGGCGTTCACCAACCCGACGGTGAACTCCTACAAGCGTCTGGTGCCGGGCTACGAGGCGCCGATCAACCTGGTGTACAGCCAGCGCAACCGCTCCGCGTGCGTGCGTATCCCGATCACCGGCAACAACCCGAAGGCCAAGCGCCTCGAGTTCCGTTGCCCGGACAGCTCGGGCAACCCGTACCTGGCGTTCGCGGCGATGCTGATGGCCGGCATCGACGGCATCAAGAAGAAGATCGAGCCGCTGTCGCCGGTCGACAAGGACCTCTACGAGCTTCCCCCGGAGGAGGCCGCCAACATCCCGCAGGCGCCGACGTCGCTGGCGGCGGTGATCGACAAGCTCGAAGAGGACCACGAGTACCTCACCGAGGGCGGCGTGTTCACCGAGGATCTGATCGAGACCTGGATCTCGTACAAGCGCGAGAACGAGATCCTGCCGGTCCAGATCCGTCCTCACCCGTACGAGTTCTCGCTCTACTACGACGTGTAAATCGTTGTAAGGCAATACGATTCGCCCGCCCGGTCACCGACCGGGCGGGCGTTTCTCATTGCGGCGTCCACGTCGCCGGGTCGATCCTGCCGCCGTAGACCGGCAGCTCGATCGGCACGTCTGTCTCGGTGAAGGGTGACCACGGTCGCGTCACCCCGGCCGTGCCGTGGCGTCGGGTGCGGTCCACCTCGTCGAGGTCGATGGTCGCGGCGAGCACGGTCGGCTCGGCGCCCACCGCGGCCGCGAGTATGCGCCCCTGCGGGTCGACGAGCAGGCTGCGACCCTGCCCGCGTGGCGTCGCCGCGTTCACGCTCGCGACGAACACCTGGTTCACGATCGCGTTGGCCTGGACCAGCACCACTTCCTGCGCGCGGTCCGCGGTCGGCGTGAGCACGACGTTGAGCAGGAGTTCGGCACCCATCCAGGACAGTTGGCGCGACACCTCGGGAAACCATGCGTCGTAGCAGACCGTCAGCCCGACGGTGCCCTGCTCGATCGGCAGGGTGACGAATTCCCGACCCGGCTCGGTGGTCTCGACAGGGCGCCATGGGAAGGCCTTGCGATAGACGGCCGCCAGCTCACCGGTCGGCGCGAACACCGCCATCGTGTTGTGGATCCGGCCGTCGTCGGAGCGTTCCAGGATGCTGCCGGGGGCCACCCACACACCGAGTTCCCCGGCCAGTTCGCCGACGGCGCGGCACAGCGGCCCGTCGAGCGGTTGCGCGTGGCTCTCCGTGCTGGCCGGGTCCCACGGGTCCCAGTCTCCGAGCAGATGCTGCTCGGGGAACACGAACAGCGACGTCGCCGGGTACTGGCGGGTCAGCAGCCGCAGATCGCGACCGAAGTCGGCAGCGGTCGTTGCGGCGTCGTGCTGGACGAGGGCCAGGGACAGTTCTCGTGACATGGCATCCATTGTGGTCGTGACTCAGATGCGGTTTCGAACCCCGACGAAGCGGCAATCTGCCCGGCATGGCTCTGCGCGTCGGCGTGACGGGACCCACCGGTGAGATCGGCAAGGCGGCCATCGCGGCCTTGGAGGAGCACGCGGGCGTCGAGGCCATCGTCGGCATGGCCCGCCGTCCCTTCGATCCGGCCGCACATCAGTGGACGAAGACCACCTACCGGCAGGGCGACATCCTCGACCGCGACGCCGTCGACGCGCTCGTCGCCGACGTCGACGTGGTCGTCCACCTGGCCTTCATCATCATGGGCAGCCGCGCCGAGAGCGCGCGGGTCAACCTGGCCGGCACCCGCAACGTGTTCGAGGCCACCGTGGCCGCCGCCCGGCCCCGCAGGCTCGTCTACACCTCGTCGGTGGCCACCTACGGCTACCACGCCGACAACCCCGTGCCGATCACCGAGGACGTGGCGCCCCGCGGGTCGGCCGAGCACTACTACTCCGAGCAGAAGGCTGCGTGCGAAGCGGCGCTGACCGAGATCACGTCCGGTTCCGATCTCGAGGTCTTCGTGCTGCGGCCGTGCATCGTCGCCGGTCCGCACGCGCCGGCCCTGGCTGATGCGATGCCGTGGAACAAGCTGCCCGGGCCGGTCCGGCGCATCTCGCAGGCCCTGCCGGTATTGCGGCCGTTCCCCGATCCGGGCACCCCGCTGCAGCTCGTGCACCACGACGATGTCGCCGCGGCCATCGCACTGGCGGTGACGACGCGGACGGCGCCGCCCGGGGCCTACAACATCGCCGGCGACGGTGTGGTGTCGATGTCGCAGGTCGGTGAGGCATTCGGCGCGTTGCCGATCAAGGTCCCCCGGGCCGCGGCGGTCGTCACGTCCGAGGTCCTCTCGGCCCTGCCCTTCGTGCCCTCGGCGCTGGAGTGGCTGCACGCCGGACGCACCTCAGTGGTGATGGACACCGAGAAGGCGAAGTCGGAGCTGGGATGGCACCCTCGCTACACCTCGGCGGAGACGCTCGCAGCCCTTGCCAGCGCGCTGCGCTGAACATCCTCACAGCTCGATCTGGTGTCGATCAAAGCCGCTTCGGGTAGAACCGAGCGGTGACAGATGTAGCCGAGAAGGTGAGTCCGCCCGAGCAGATGGACGTCCGCTCCCGCAACCTGGTGTTCACCGCGGTCGTCCTCGGGATGTTGCTGGCTGCGCTCGACCAGACGATCGTCGCCACCGCTCTGCCGACCGTCGTCGCCGATCTCGGCGGCGCCGGCCATCAGGCCTGGGTGGTCACCAGCTATTTGCTCGCGTCGACGATCGTCACCGCGGTGGTCGGCAAGCTCGGCGACATCTTCGGCCGCAAGCGGATCTTCCAGGTTGCCGTGCTGCTGTTCCTGGTCGGTTCGGTGCTGTGCGGACTGGCCCAGTCGATGGGCATGCTCGTCGCCTCGCGCGCGCTGCAGGGTATGGGTGGCGGCGCGATCACGGTGACCGCGGTCGCCGTCATCGGTGAGGTCATCCCGCTACGCGAACGCGGTCGCTATCAGGGCGCTCTGGGCGCGGTGTTCGGCGTCACGACGGTCATCGGCCCGCTGCTGGGCGGGCTGTTCACCGACCACCTCACCTGGCGCTGGGCCTTCTGGATCAACGTGCCGGTGGCGGTCGTGGTCCTCGGTATCGCGGCGGTGGCCATCCCTGAGCTCGCCCGCACCGCGCGGCCCGTGCTCGACTACGCCGGCATCGTGCTGGTCGGTCTCGGCGCGGCCGGATTGACGCTGGCGACCAGCTGGGGCGGCACCACCTACGCCTGGGGGTCGGTGACGATCATCGGCTTGTTCGTGGTGTCGGTGGCGGCGCTGGTCGCGTTCGTGTTCGTCGAACGCCGCGCGGCCGAACCGATACTGCCGATCCGGCTGTTCGGCAACCCGGTGTTCACGGTCAGTTGCGTGCTGTCGTTCGTGGTCGGCTTCGCGATGCTGGGCGCGTTGACGTTCCTGCCGACGTTCATGCAGTTCGTCGACGGCGTCTCCGCGACCGAGTCCGGCTTGCGAACGTTGCCGATGGTGCTCGGCCTGCTGGTCACCTCGCTGAGCAGCGGTGTGATCGTCGGCCGGACCGGGCGCTACAAGATCTTCCCGATCGCGGGCACCGCCACCATGGCGCTGGGTTTCGTGCTGCTCTCGCGCATGGAGGCCGACACGTCGACGCTCGTGGAGTCGCTGTACCTGCTCGTGCTGGGTGCGGGCATCGGCATGAGCATGCAGGTGCTGGTGCTGGTCGTGCAGAACACCGTCGACTTCACCGATCTGGGGGTCGCGACCTCGGGCGTCACGTTCTTCCGCACCATCGGCAGCTCGTTCGGCGCCGCGATCTTCGGATCGCTGTTCGCGAACTTCCTCGACGACCGTCTGCCCGCGGCGATGGCGCGCAGCGGGGCGCCTGCGGAGGCCGCGACCTCCCCGCAGGCGTTGCACCGGTTGCCCCAGGAGGTGGCGGGCCCGATCATCGACGCCTACGCGGATTCGCTGAGCCGCGTGTTCTTGTTCGCGGCGCCGTTCGCTGTGGTGGGACTGGTGCTGGCGTTGTTCCTCAAGCAGGTGCCGCTGCGCGACGCCGCCGCGGCCGGCAGCACCGACCTGGGCGAGGGGTTCGGCATGCCGACGACCGCGACCCCGGAGAAGCTGCTCGAAGTGGCGGTCGGCCGGTTGCTGCAGCGCAGCCACGGCGTGGATCTCGACGCGGTGGCCCGGGCCGCACACAGCCGCCTCGATGTGCCCCGGCTGTGGGCCACGATGCAGGTCTACCGGTACGCCGCCGCGACGGGCGCGGCCCATCTGGACGACATCGCCGAGGAGCGGCGCGTGCCGCCCCAGATTCTCGAACCCACGTTCAACCGTCTCGTCGCCGACGGCTTCGCCACCCGGGTCGGCGGCGCGTACTCGCTGACCGCCGCGGGTGCGGCCGAGGTGAACAGCGCCCGCGACGTCATCGCGTCGTGGATCACCGACATGCTGGCCCAGTCTCCGGAGTTCGAGGGCCGTCCCGATCGCCTGCAGGTGCAGGGGGCGCTGGACCGCCTGGCCCGCAGCGTGCTGCTGGAACGTCAATCCCCGCGGGCGGAGACGCGTCCGATGAAGTTGGGCTCACCGCCGCGGCCGCCGGTGTCCGATCTGCAGACCACCAGGATGCGTGCGCTGTCGGCACCGCCGGCGGCCGAGCCACCCACCCGCCCGTTCCGCTCACACGCGACGATGCAGGATCGCCCACCCGTACGTCATCCGGACCGCGGTCCGCTCCGTTAGTCTGCGTGCATGACGCAACGACTCGACGCCCGACTGTCCGCGTACTCCTCCCCTGTCCTGAGCATCTTCCGCATCGTGACCGGCGTGGTGCTGCTGCTGCACGGCACCATGAAGGTGTTCGGCTGGCCGCTGGGCACGGCGGTCCCGGCGGGCACGTGGCCGTTCTGGTTCGCCGGAATCCTGGAAATCGCCCTCGGCGCCCTGATCACGGTCGGATTCTTGACGCGGATCGCCGCGTTCATCGCCTCCGGCGAGATGGCGGTCGCCTACTTCTGGCAACACTGGGCGCTGTTCAGCGGGGCGCCGGCGAGTTTCTGGCCCTTCGACCCGCAGATGGGCGGCAACGGCGGTGAACTGGCGGTGCTGCTGTGCTTCGCGTTCCTGCTGTTGGCAACGACCGGCGGGGGTGCCTGGTCGGTCGACGGGCGACGACGGGGCACAGTGGTCGCACGGCGCTGACGTCGCCTTTGCTCCTGACCGCACCCCGCTAGCGAACGCTGCTGGCATCCGAGTTTGCAGACACGAGGAAAAGATTCGCTGAACGCCACTCTTTTTCGTTGCTGAGGTCCCTAGGATGACCCGATATTGACCGTGTTGGCAATTGTCGGGGGGTAGCACTGTGGGGTCTTCTTCTAAGCACGTCGGCAGGATCGGCGCACTCGCGTTCGCGCTGGGTGTCGGGATCGGGATCGGCGCCACTCCGGGCGTGGCCTGGGCCGACGACTCCGGGGACAGCACGCCATCGGTGAGCTCGAACGCGGAGTCGACGGCATCGGCGGCGAAGGACACGAAGACCGACGACCAGAAGCCTGCGCGGAAGTCGAAGAGGGCCGGCAGAGCCGATACCGACGCCGACACCAATACCGACACCGATGCAGATACGCCGTCGCGGCACCGTCCGCTGCGCACGGTCCGCGAGGACGCGCCGGTGAAGACCCCGAAGGTCGAACGGACCCGCGTGCGCAGTACCGAGCCGGACGACGACGCGGGCCCCGCGGCGACGGTCACCCCGGCGCCGGCGAAGGTCGTCGCCGCCGTTGCGGAGGTCCATGTCGTACCGGCCGATGTCATCGCCCCAGCGAACGACACCGCCCAACGGGCCACCGCGACCACCCGGGTCCGGCTCGGCGAACTGCTCTCCTCCGTCCTGAACCCGAAGGACGCCCCGGTCGCGCCGGTGGCCTCGCCGGCGATGTGGCTGCTGGCCGCAGCCGCGCGGCGTCAACTGGGTCAGACCGACCAGGTGACCATGGCGAGCCTGCGATCAGCCGTGGTCGCAGAGCAACCGGTCGTCAACCCGCCCGACGATGCCGGCGTGGTCACCGGAGAGGTCGTCGTCCCCGACGCCGACACCGCCGTGGCCAGCGGCCCGAGCAAGGGCACCGTCGTGGTGTCGGTCAGCGGCGACACGGTGTCCTTCACCTACACCCCGACCAAGCAGGCGCGCCACGCCGCGGCCGCTGTGGGGGCCGACCCCGCGCTCAAGGCCGACAGCTTCGTGCTCACCGTCGTCGACGGCTCCGGCGACATCACCACCGTGCCGATCACCGTCGAGATCGCACCGGCCAACACCCCGCCCACCATCCAGCTGACGAAGCCGCGTCTGTCGCCCTTCGGGAGCGCGGAGGTCCGCTCCTCGATTCGCGTCCGCGACGCCGACGGTGACGCCTACACGTTCACGCTGTCCCCGACGGCCAAGGGCGGCACGGTCAGCATCGACGAGGACGGGCACATGTCGTACCTGCCCACCGACGAGGCGCGGCACGCCGCGGGTGCCTCCAACGCCACCGAGGCGGACAAGACCGACACCTACACCGTGACGGTCGCCGACGGATACGGCGGCGTGACGGTCGTGACGGTCACGGTGCCGATCAAGCCCGACAACATCGATCCCGAGGTCAAGGTCCGCACCCGGACATCGCCGTTGCGCTCCACGGTGACCGGCGTGGTCATCGCGAAGGACCCCAACGGCGATCCGCTGACCTACGAGGTGGGCGACACCAACAAGGGCGGCACCGTGGTGATCGACCAGCGGGGCCGGTTCACCTACACACCGTCTCCGCAGGCCCGGCATGCGGCAGCTGCCGACAACGCCTCGCAGCTGGACAAGCAGGACAGCTTCGTCATCACCGTCACCGACGATCACGGGGGTGTCACCAAAACCCTTGTCACCGTTGCGGTCAAGCCCGCCAACGTGGCACCCACGTCGGCGTCGGTCAAGGACGTGTTCACCAATCCGAACACCGGCGTGGTCACCGGTGCGGTCACCGCCGTCGACGCCGACGGGGACTCGTTCACCTACCGCTCTGCGTCCACGACCCGTAAGGGCACGGTCTCGGTCGCCGAGGACGGCACGTTCGTCTACACACCCTCGGAAGCGGCTCGGGCACAGGCGAGTCGGCCGTTCGCACCGCGCAGCGCCAAGATCGACAGCTTCCGCGTGACCATCGACGACGGCCATGGCGGCACCACCACGCTGACGGTACGGGTCGGCATCGCGCCGCTGGGCGGGGACAACCATGCGCCGGTCGACGGCACGTTCACCGCGGGCGCACCGAACGTGTTCACCGGCAAGGTGACCGGAACGGTGACGGCCACCGATCCGGACCAGGACTCGTTGTCCTACAGCGGAACCGGGCTCACCCCCAAGGGCAGCGTGGTCGTCAACGCCGACGGCACGTTCACCTACACCCCGAGCGCTGCGGCACGTCACCAGGCCGGTGCGGACAACGCCACCGAACAGGACAAGGTGGACACGTTCGTCGTCACCGCGTCCGACGGTTTCGGTGGCACCCTGGCGGTCCCGGTGACGGTGTCGATCAAGCCGTCGGCGAATCGCGCGCCGTCGCAGCTGTCCTACACCAGCACCACCGACGACGCCACGGGTCTGGTCAGCGGGCAGGTGTCCGCCAAAGACGCCGACGGGGATCTGCTCACCTACCGGGGCACCGCGGTGACCGAGAAGGGCAGCGTGGTCGTCACCAGCACCGGCGGATTCACCTACGTGCCGACCGACGCTGCGCGCGCAGCGGCCGGTGCACCGAAGGCGCCGCTGTCGGACCGCCGTGATGCGTTCACCGTCACCGTCGACGACGGCCACGGGGGCACGTCGGACATCACGGTGCGCGTCACGATCGTACCGACGACGGTGACGTCAGTCCTCTAGCCCCATGTCCGAGCGGAAGCGGCGCATGCCGTCGATCTTCTGCTCGAGCGTGGCGGCCGGACCGCTGTAGAACATCCACGGCATCGTGATGATGCCGGTGACACCGCCCGCCTCGGCGCGCGCGTAGTGCTCGGGGGTGAAGGCGTCGCTGAGCGGGGTGATCGCCTCGAAACCGGCCATGTCCGAGCCGTTTTCGGCACGAATTCGGCGCAGCGTGGCGATTCGCTCGAGGGCCTGGTCGGTGGTGATCAGATCGCCGATCCAGCCGTCGTGCCGCGCGGCGCGGCGCAGCGCGATGTCGGACAACCCGCCGACGTAGACGGGGATCGGCGGCGGCGTGGGTTCCATCTCGAGGCGGGGTGCGGTGTAGAACTCGCCGGAGTGCTCGGTCCAGCCGGGCGCCCACAGCGCCTTCATCAGCTCGAGCATCTCGTCGGTACGTCTGCCGCGTCGTTCGAACTGCTGGCCGAGCAGCTCGAATTCGTCACGGCACCAACCCACTCCGATGCCGAGCTCGAGGCGGCCGCCGGCCAGCACGGCCGCGGTGCCGATCGCCTTGGCCGCCGAGTAGGGGTCGCGCATCGCAGGCAGGTACACGGTGGTGACGAAGCGCAGACGAGCGGTTTGTAGGGCGATGGCGCCGATCATCACCCACGGGTCGGGCCAGTCGGTGAAGGCCTCCCAGCGCCGGCTGCCGTCCGCGGTGTAGGGGTACGGCGTCTGCAGGGTCTCCAGATTCACGACGTGGTCGGGAATGCCGATGCCGTCGTACCCCAGTTCGTCTGCGGCGCGGGCCAATTCGATCGCGTCGGAGGTTTCCTGGAAGGCGATCGACACGTATACCTTCATGCGGATCTGCCGGCGTCCCGCGCCCAGGCCGGCATGATGAACACGCCCTCGGCCTCGACGGTGGCCCCGTCGGCGTCCTTGAGATAGCCGCGGGCGAAGGTCTTCGCCCCCTCGCTGCGCTCGACGAACCCCTCCGCCCGCAACGGTCCCAGCGGGGTACCGCGCACGTAGCGCAGGCTGATGGTGCCGGTGAACTTCGGCAGGTTCAACCCCTCGCTGGCCACTTCCCCGAGCAGATGGTCGAGGAGGAGCGCGCAGATACCGCCGTGCACCCGCCCCGGCGGACCCTCGTACATGGGGCCGAGGGTGAACTCACTCCAGCAGGAGCCGTCGGGTTCGCGGTGCACCTCCATCGGTGGCGCGATGGCGTTTCGGAGCCCGATCGCGGGGTTGCCCCAGACGACGGCGCGGCCGGTGTCGGCGTGCCGAAGCGTCGATCGCGTGGTGCGCACCTTCTGCTCGAGCAGTGCGTGCGCCTCTTCGAGGTGTTCGAGTGCGAGCAGGACGGTCGAATCGTCGACGTCGGTGTGGATGCCCACGTCGATGAGGGCACGCAGCGCGTCGGTCAGCGGATCGAACCGACGGCGGTGTTCGTCGTACTCCTCCGCGCTGATCGTGTCGAACGTCAAGTCCATCTATGTTTCTTAGCATTGCTGGACTGGTGTCCAGCGGCCGGGCCGGGCAGACGCCGCGCTAGCCCCCGAACACCTTGCGCACCACGGCCTTCGCACGCCGGGTGACCCGCAGGTAGTTGTCGAGGAATTCGCCGCCGTCGCCCTCGGGCCAGCCGGCGGCCACCGCGACGGCGCCCAGCAGCTTGCCCGGCCCGGGCAATTGATCGGTGGGCTTGCCGCGCACCAGCACCAGGGCGTTGCGGGCCCGCGTGGCGGTCAGCCACGCATCGCGCAGCAGCTCGATGTCGCCCTCGGCGATCAGCTCAGCGGCCCCTATCGCGTTCAACGTGTCCAGCGTCGAGGTGGTGTGCAGCGCCGGGATCTTGTGCGCGAACCGCAACTGCAGCAGCTGCACCGTCCACTCGATGTCGGCGAGCCCGCCCCGGCCCAGCTTGGTGTTCGTGTTCGGGTCGGCGCCGCGGGGCAGCCGCTCCGCGTCCACCCGTGCCTTGATGCGGCGGATCTCCTGCACCGCCTCGGCCGACACGCCACCCTCGGGATAGCGGGTCTTGTCGATCATCAGCAGGAAGCGCTCCCCCAGCTCCAGGTCGCCGGCCACCCGGTGGGCGCGCAGCAGCGCCTGGATCTCCCACGCCTGCGCCCACTGTGAGTAGTAGGCCTCATAAGACGCCAACGTGCGCACCAGAGGCCCCGAGCGGCCCTCGGGCCGTAGGTTCGCGTCGACCTCCAGCGGCGGGTCGGCGCCCGGCGTGCCGAGCCGGGCACGCACCTGTTCGGCCACGGTGGCCGACCATTTCACCGCGACGGATTCTTCGACGCCGTCGCGCGGTTCGCACACGAACATCACGTCGGCGTCCGAGCCGTAGCCGAGTTCGCGTCCGCCGAGGCGCCCCATCCCGATCACCGCGATGCGCGCCGGCGGCCCGCCGGCGGGGGCGTTCGCCCGGATCACCGCATCCAGGGCGGCCTGCAACACCGCCACCCACATCGACGTCAGCTGCGCGCACACCTCGGTGACGTCGAGCATGCCGAGCAGATCGGCAGACGCGATGCGGGCCAGTTCGCGGCGGCGCAGGGAGCGCGCCGCGGAGATCGCGCGAATCGGGTCGCTGTGCCGAGCGGCCGAGGCGACCAGGGAGCGGGCCACCCCGTCGGTGTCGACGTCGCACAGCTTGGGCCCGTTCGGTCCGTCGGCGTAGAGCTGGATCACCTCGGGTGCCCGCATGAGGAGCTCCGGCACGTACGCCGAGGTGCCCAGCACGTGCATCAGTCGCTTGGCCACGGCGCCCTCGTCGCGCAGCGTCGCCAGATACCACCGTTGGTCGGCCATCTGGTCGCTGAGCCGGCGGTAGTTCAGCAGACCGGCGTCAGGATCGGGGGTGTCGGAGAGCCAGTCCAGCAGGGTCGGCAGGAGCACCTGCTGCACCCGGCCCCGCCGGCCGCCGCTGCTGGTCAGGGCCGCCAGGTGGGTCAGCGCACTCTGCGGCCCCTCGTAACCCAGTGCGGCTAGCTGCCTTTCGGCCGATTCGGCGCTCATCACCTCGGAAAGTCCGAGTGCCGTCTCGCCGACGGACTCCAGCAGCGGCTGGTAGAAGAGCTTGGCGTGCAGCCGCGACACCCGGTGGCTCTGCCGCTTCAGTTCCTCGCGCAGCACCCCGAGCGCGTCGTGACGGCCGTCGGGCCGCACGTGCGCGGCGCGCGCCAGCCAGCGCATCGCCTCGTCGTCGTCGTCCTCGGGCAGCAGGTGGGTGCGCTTGAGCCGCTGCAACTGCAGGCGGTGTTCGAGCAATCGGAGGAACTCGTAGGACGCCGTCATGTTGGCCGCGTCGTCACGTCCGATGTAGCCGCCGTCGCCGAGGGCGGCCAGCGCGTTCACGGTGGACGCCACGTGCAGCGACTCGTCGAGCCGGCCGTGCACCAATTGCAGGAGTTGTACGGCGAATTCGACATCGCGCAGCCCGCCGGTGCCCAGCTTCAGCTCACGGGAGCGCACTCCGGCGGGCACCAGCTCGACGACACGGCGGCGCATGGCCTGCACGTCGGGCACGAAGGCCTCACGCTCGCTGGCCGTCCACACCATCGGCATCAGCGCCTCGACGTAGCGGCGACCGAGGTCGGCATCACCGGCGGCGGGCCGCGCCTTGAGCAGGGCCTGGAACTCCCAGGTCTTGGCCCACCGCTCGTAGTAGGCGACGTGGGAATCCAGGGTGCGCACCAGCGGACCCTGCTTGCCTTCGGGCCGCAGCGCGGCGTCGACTTCGAAGAACGCGTCGGACGCGAGCCGCATCATCTCCCCGGCGATGCGGGTGGCCAGCGCCAGCCGGCTGTGCGAACCGTCGTCGGTCACGAAGATGACGTCGACGTCGCTGACGTAGTTCAGTTCTCGCGCGCCGCATTTGCCCATCGCGATCACCGCGAGCGGTGGCGGGGCCTCCTCTTTTCGCTCCGCGCACACCGCGCGGGTGGTGACGGTCAGCGCCGCTTGCAACGCCGCGTCGGCGAGGTCGGACAGGTGCTCTGCGACGACGGTGAACGGCAGCACCGGTTCGTTCTCGACGGTCGGCGCCACGTCGAGGGCGGCCAGCACGAGCAGCCGATCCCGGTAGAGGGTGCGCAGCGCCGGCGCAGCAGCCGTTGCGCCGCTTACCTTTTCGGAGGCGTCGGCGAACATCCGCGCCAACTCGGCGATGCTCGGCAGACGTACCCGGCCGGCCAGCAGGCGCCACGAGTGCGGGTTGGCCACCAGGTGATCGCCGAGCGCCAGCGAGGAACCGATCACGGCGAACAACCGGCCGCGCAGCGGCTTGTCGGTCAGCAGCGCGGCGTCGAGCTCGGCCCAGTCGCGGCCGAGCGCCTCGGAGAGCCGCACGACCGTGCGCAGGGCGCTGTCGGCGTCCGGTGCCCGGGAGAGCGACCACAGCAGCTCGACGTGGGCGTCGGTGTTCCAGCCGAGCTGATCGAGATCGGCCTGCGCGGTCTTCTCGACGAGCCCGAGTCGGCCGACACCGGGCAGCTTGGGACGCTGCGTCGCGGGTTTGGCCATACCGGTGAATCTAGCCCGGCCCGTTCGCAGTTAGAGCGACAGGTAGTTCTTCAGCTCGAACGGCGTGACGGTACTGCGGTAGTTCTCCCATTCGGCGCGCTTGTTGCGCAGGAAGAAGTCGAAGACGTGCTCGCCGAGTGCCTCGGCGACCAGCTCGGAGTTCTCCATGTCGGTCAGCGCCACGCCGAGGCTGCCGGGCAGCTCCTTGTAGCCCATCGCCCGCCGCTCTTCGGGTGTCAGGCTCCACACGTTGTCCTCGGCCTGCGGACCCAGTACGTAGTTCTTCTCGATGCCGCGCAGGCCGGCGGCCAGCAGGACGGCGAATGCGAGGTAAGGATTGCAGGCCGAATCGGGGCTGCGCACCTCGACGCGGCGTGACGAGGCCTTGTGCGGCGTGTACATCGGCACCCGCACCAGAGCCGAACGGTTCGCTGCGCCCCAGGACGCCGCGGTCGGCGCCTCACCGCCGTGCACCAGCCGCTTGTAGGAGTTCACCCACTGGTTGGTGACGGCACTGATCTCCTGCGCATGCTCGAGAATGCCTGCGATGAACGACTTTCCGACCTCGGAGAGCTGCAGCGGGTCATCCGGGCTGTGAAAGGCGTTGTTGTCGCCCTCGAACAGGCTCATGTGGGTGTGCATCGCGGAGCCCGGGTGTTCGGCGAACGGCTTGGGCATGAACGAGGCGCGCACACCGTCGGCGAGGGCGACCTCCTTGACGACGTAGCGGAACGTCATCACGTTGTCGGCCATCGACAGCGCGTCGGCGTATCGCAGGTCGATCTCCTGCTGGCCGGGGGCGCCTTCGTGGTGGCTGAATTCGACCGAGATGCCCATCTGCTCCAGGGCGTCGATGGCGTGCCTGCGGAAGTTCGGGGCCGAATCGTGCACGGCCTGGTCGAAGTAGCCGCCGTTGTCCGCGGGCACCGGCGGGGTGCCGTCGTCGGGGCCGGGCTTGAGGAGGAAGAACTCGATCTCGGGGTGCACGTAGCAGGAGAAGCCGAGGTCGCTGGCTTTGGACAGCTGGCGACGCAGGACGTGCCGGGAGTCGGCCCACGACGGTGATCCGTCGGGCATGGTGATGTCGCAGAACATGCGCGCCGAGTGGTGCTCACCGGCGCTGGACGTCCACGGCAGCACCTGGAAGGTCGACGGGTCGGGCCGGGCCACCATGTCCGCTTCGGACACCCGGGCGAAGCCTTCGATCGACGATCCGTCGAAGCCGATGCCCTCCTCGAACGCGCCCTCCAACTCGGCGGGAGCGATCGCGACCGACTTGAGGTATCCGAGCACGTCGGTGAACCACAGCCGGACGAAGCGGATATCGCGTTCTTCCAGCGTGCGCAGCACGAATTCCTTCTGCCGATCCATGACCGAAGCCTAATTTCCGCCTGTTAATTCTGTGTTACGACGCGGCTAGCAGCGCAAACCGGCGGGCGGCGGCGTGAGCGCGGTGAGGTAGTCGACGACGGTGGTGTCGACGCACCGGTCGCCGTTGAACACTACGGTGTGCTGCGGGCCGTCGAAGGTGACCAGTGGGGCGCCCAACTGCCGGGCCAGATCGACCCCTGCCTGGTACGGCGTGGCCGGGTCGCCCGTCGTGGACACGACGACGACCTTGCCGGGCCCGGGTGAGGTGGCGGCGCCGACGACCGGGGTGGGCGGCACCGGCCAGAGCGCGCACGTGTTGCGCGGGGCGAAGCCGGTGAACTGTCCGAACGACGAGAACGGAGCCGCGGCGCGGATGCGCCTGTCCGCGTCGGCCCACACGGCCGGATCGGCCGGATAGACCGAGTCGAGGCAGCGGATCGCGGTGAACGCGTCCTGCCGGTTGCTGTAGTGGCCGGTGCGGTCGCGCTGCTGGTAGTCGTCGGCGAGCAGGAGCAGGTCGACGGGGTCGGTGCCGCGGGACAGCCCGAGCAGGCCACTGGTGATGTAGGGCCAGTAGCGCGGTGAGTACAGCCCCGAGACGGTTCCGGTGAACGCGTCCTGGTAGCTCAGTCCCCGCGGGTCCGACGTGGCGGCCGGCCGGGCGGCCAGCGGGTCGATCAGCTGGTGATAGCGCGTGACGGCCTGAGCCGGATCGGTGCCCAGCGGGCAGTCGGCGTCGGACATGCAGTCGGCGGCGTACCGGTCGAAGGCCTTCTGGAAGCCGGCCATCTGGTTGACGCTCGCGGTGATCGGATCGAGGCTGGGGTCCACCGCACCGTCGAGGACCATGGCGCGCACCCGGTCGGGGTAGCGGCCCGCGTAGAGGGCGCCGAGCTGGGTGCCGTAGGAGAAGCCGAGATAGTTGATCTGCGCGTCGCCGAGTGCTTCGCGGACGGTGTCCATGTCGCGCACGGCGACGGCGGTGCCGATGTTGGCCAGGTAGTCGGCGCCCATGGCGGACAGGCACTGGCCGGCGAAATCACGCAGCACGCCTTCGATCTGGGCGACGCCGGCGGGGCTGTAGTCGGTCATCGGCTGGGCCCGGTAGGCGTCGAACTGCGCGTCGGTGCGGCAGCGCAGCTGCGGAGTCGAGTGTCCGACGCCGCGGGGGTCGATACCGACGAGGTCGAACTGCTCCGCGATCGGCGAGCCGGCCAGGGATGCGCCCATGTCGGCGACGGTGTCGACGGCAGAGGCGCCCGGTCCGCCCGGGTTCACCAGCAGCGGACCGATGCGCCGGCCGCTGGCTGGAATTTTGATGACCGCCAATTGCGCTTGTGCGCCATCGGGTTTCGCGTAGTCCACCGGTACCGAGATGGTGGTGCATCGAGCGGTGGGGATGCGGGAGGCGTCTTTGACGACGTCGGCGCACGTCCCCCACGACACCGCCGGCGCTGCGGATGGCTGCGCGGCCGCGGGCGGGCACAGAGCAGCCGTCATGACGCACACAGCTGCTATCGCCCGTCCCACCCGCCACATGGGAGTCCATGCTGTCACGCGATGCCGCGCGCGGCTTCGGACGGGGCCCAACGGTGACCGGGCTGTTATCAGGCGTCCAGCTCGTAGGTCAGCCAGCTGGACTTCTCGGCCCCGATGCCGTCATAGAGACGCTGGGCGGTGACGTTGTCCGGCGCCGTCTCCCACACCAGCTTCTGGGCTCCCCGCTCGCGGCACAGCTGCAGACAGCGGTCGATCAGCGCCCGACCGGCACCGGTCCCCCGGGTCTGCTCGGTCACGAACAGGTCGTTGAGCACTCCGACGCGGGCCGCGTAGAGCGTCTGCCACGTCCAGAACACCGTCGCGAAACCCACTGCGGCTCTGGCCTCGTCACGAGCGATGAGCTGCAGACCTTCTCGCGGGTCGGCGATCAGGGCCCGCATCATCGCGGTGAGGTCGGCGTCGGCGGGATCGACACGGTAGAAGTCGCAGTACCCGCGCATCAGCGGCATCAGGTCGGGCAGGTCGGATTCGCCCACGACGGTGATCGTCAGCATCGGGCACCGGCCGGCGGCACAGTCAGGTCGAGCAGGTACTGGGTGGCGATGTCGTCGACGCAGGCGTTGCCCTGCAGGGCGACCGTGTGCTGGGTGCCCTCATAGGTCAGGAGGCTCCCGCCGAGCTGCTTGGCCAGGTCGACACCGGCCTGGTACGGGGTCGCGGGATCGTTGGTCGTCGAGACCACCAGGACCGGCGGCAGCCCGTTGACCTTGATCTCGTGGCGCTGACTGGTGGGCGGCACCGGCCACATCGCGCATGTGCCCAACGGCGCGTATCCCGTGAACGTGCCGTAGCTCATGAAGGGCGCGGCGTCACGCAGTCGCCGGTCCTGGTCGACGAGCGTGGCCCGGTCGGTGATCGCGGGTTTGTCGACGCAGTTGACGGCGACGCGGACGTCGGTGGAGTTGTTGTAGTGGCCCTGGGCGTCGCGGCCCATGTACAGGTCGGCCAGCGAGAGCATGGTGTCGCCGCGGCCCTCTTTGATCTCGGTCAGCGCCTGGGTCAGGTGCCGCCACAGGTTCGGCGAGTAGAGCGGCAGGATCGTGCCGACCACCGCGTCGGAGTAGCTCAGGCCACGGGGGTCGGCGGTGGCGGCGGGCTTGTCGACCAGCGGCCAGACCAGGGACTGGTAGACCTCGACGGCCTTGGCCGGGTCGGTGCCCAGCGGGCAGTTCTCGTCCTTGGCGCAGTCTGCGGCGTAATCGTCGAAGGCCTTCTGGAACGCGGCGGCCTGGCGGATGTCGGCCTCGAGCGGGTCCGCGTTCGGGTCGACCGCACCGTCGAGGATCATCGCCCGCACCTTGTCCGGGTAGGCCTCGGCGTAGCCGGCGCCGATGCGGGTGCCGTACGAGTACCCCAGGTAGGTCAGCTTCTCGTCGCCGAGGGCCTGGCGCAGCGCGTCGAGGTCCTTGACCACGCTGACCGTCCCGACGTTGGCGAGGAAGTCCTTGCCCATCTTGTCGACGCAGCGCTGGACGAACTCCTTGGTCAGTTTCTCCATGTGCGCCACGCCGTCGGGGGTGTAGTCCACCACGTTGTCGGCGCGAAGCCGGTCGTTGTCGGCGTCGCTGTTGCACCACACCGCGGGTGAGGAATTCGCGACGCCGCGCGGGTCGAAGCCCACCAGGTCGAACTTCTCGCGCAACGCCTCGGGCATGGTCGCGAGCATGTTGGCGGCGGCGTTGACCCCCGATTCACCGGGTCCACCAGGGTTGATGATCAGCGAGCCGATCTTCTGACCGGTGGCCTTGAACCGCACCACGGCGAGCTGGGCGACCGCGCCCTCGGCGCTGTCGGGGTTGTCCCAGTTCACCGGGACAGAGAGCAGCCCGCATTCGGCACCGGTGGGGATGCGGGAGCGATCGGACGGCCCGACGGCCTTACATGCGCTCCACTGGATCGGCGAGCCGGGGCGCGGGACCGCGAGCAGGGCACGGCCGTCGACCACCTTGCTGCAACCGGCAACGAGCAGCATGACCGCCGCGAGGACGAGGCCGGATCTCGCGATCCCGGTCATGAGCTTCATGGCAACACATGCTGCCATGAACCGGCATCTGCGCTGGCAAGGCGCGGTCGGAGCGCCTACTTGGTCGCGTTGAGCAGCTCTTCGAGCGCAACGTCGAAGTCATCGGCCATGTCCCACAGGTCGGGCAGCAGCTCGGGGCAGCTCACGATGCCGACGTCGAGGTTGCCCGACAGCGACATCACGGTGATGTTCAGCCCGGACCCGTGGAAGATCGGCCCCAGCGGGTACATCCCTTCCACGCCGCAGCCCAGCATGTAGAGCCTGCCCTGGGGTCCCGGCACATTCGACACCACCAGGTTGTGCACCGGACGAGCACCACTGAGCCTGCTGCTGGCGTAGACCCTCATCGCCGCGCCGAACACCGCGGGCGCGGCGAACTGCGTCCAGTCCTGCAGCAAGGTGGCTGCGATCGCCGAACTGTGTTGTTTGGCAACGGTATTGGCTTCCGCGATGGCCTTGAGCCGCTCGACGGGGTCGGCGATGTTGGTTTCCAGCCGGGCGAACATCCCCGACACCTGGTTGCGGCCGGGCCGGTCGGACTTCTCGTGCACCGACACCGGCACCATCGCGATCAGCGAGTTGTCCGGCAGTTCACCCCGGTCGAGCAGGAACGTGCGCAGCACCCCTGAGACCAGGGCCATCACCACGTCGTTGACCTTGACCCCGAAGTGGTTCTTGACGGTCTTGATGTCGTCGAGATCCAGATGGGCGAACGCCACGTTGCGATGCCCGGTCACGTTGGCGTTGAACGCGGTCTTCGGCGCGATGAACGGCGGCGCCATCGTCTGCCCGCTGCGAACCCGGCGGACGGTGTCGATCACCGTGGTCAGGGTGTTCGGCACCGCGTTGACCAGGCCCAGCGGCCGGCTCACGAAGCGCGCGGCGCCGCTGAGGGCGATCTCGAGATCACTTCCGCCGCCGGGACCGGCGACGGGCTCCGGGGCGGGGGCATCGGGCTCGGTGGTGCACAGCTTCGACATCAGGTTCGCGCCCGTCACGCCGTCGACGGCGGCGTGGTGCACCTTCGTCATCACCGCGATGCGCTGACTTGCGCTGCCATCGTCGGGGTCGCTGCCGAGGTTCTCGATCACCCACATCTCCCACAGCGGGCGGGTGCGGTCCAGCGGCAGGGACGCGATGTGTCCGCAGATCTCGGCCAGCTCGCGCGGGCCACCCGGGGACGGCAGGCCCATCCGGTGCAGATGCCGGTCGACGTCGAAGTCCTTGTCGTCCACCCACACCGGGTGGTCGAGGTTGAATCGGTTGTCGGCCAGCCGTTCCCGGAACTCGGGCATCGCGCGGATGCGTTCGGCCAGGAGGTCACGCAGCTTGGCGAACGAGTAGCCGCCGGGCATCGTGGAGGCGTCCAGCTCGAGAATCGAGCACACGTGCAACGGCTGCGCCGCGGTCTCGAGGTACAGGAAACTGGCGTCGAGCCCGCTGAGCCGTTGCATCCGCCGATCGTAAGCGCGCCGCAGGTGGATGTGAGCAAATCCACTTAACGCGTTGTTCAACTTCTGGTGACGTGATGGCAGACTTGACGGGTCAGCGGAACCCGGGGACCCCGAGTGGCCTCGAGGATTCGAAACGACCACCCATCTGGAGACATCGATGTCTGAACAGAGTGTGTACGGGGCTGCCACCCACACCGCTGCTCCGCGGACCAAGATCCGCACTCATCACCTCGCCAAGTGGAAGCAAGAAGGCCACAGGTGGGCGATGTTGACCGCGTACGACTTCTCGACCGCCAGGGTCTTCGACGAGGCCGAGATTCCGGTGCTCCTCGTGGGCGACTCGGCGGCCAACGTCGTGTACGGCTACGACACCACCGTCCCGGTGACCATCGACGAGCTGATCCCGCTGGTGCGTGGCGTCGTCCGGGGTGCACCGCACGCGCTGGTGGTGGCCGACCTGCCGTTCGGCAGCTACGAGGCCGGTCCGGCGCAAGCTCTGGCGACGGCCACCCGGTTCCTGAAGGAGACCGGGGCACATGCGGTGAAGCTCGAGGGCGGCGAGCGGATGGCGGAGCAGATCGCCACCGTGTCGTCGGCCGGAATCCCGGTGATGGCCCACATCGGCTTCACCCCGCAGAGCGTCAACGGCCTGGGCGGGTTCAAGGTGCAGGGCCGCGGTGACGGCGCCGAGCAGACCATCCACGACGCGATCGCCGTGCAGGAAGCCGGTGCGTTCGCGGTGGTGATGGAGATGGTTCCCGCCGAGCTTGCCACGCAGATCACCGGTAAGCTGACCATCCCGACCGTCGGCATCGGCGCCGGCCCGAATTGCGACGGCCAGGTGCTGGTCTGGCAGGACATGGCCGGCATGACCAGCGGCCGCACCGCGAAGTTCGTCAAGAAGTTCGGCGCCGTGGGCGATGAATTGCGCCGCGCTGCAGCACAATACGCAGCCGAGGTGGCCACCGGAGTGTTCCCCGCCGAGGAACACTCCTTCTGACCGTCAGGCGAAGTCGGGGGTCCGCTTCGCCAGGAACGCATCCACACCTTCGCGGCCGTCGGCGGACTCGGCGCGCTGGGCGATCAACCGACCTTCGGCCTCCATCTGGGCCTCTAGCCCGTTGCCGAAACTGTCGTGCAGCAGCGCCTTGACGCCACCGTTGGCTCCGCCGGAGGTGGCCAGCATTGCGGTGGCGAGCTCGTCGGCGCGCGTCGCCAGTGCGTCGTCGGCGACCACCTCGGTGACCAGACCCCACTGCAGCGCTTCCTGGGCCGACAGCCTGCGATTGGTCAGCATCAGTTCCTTGGCGCGCGCCATCCCCACCAGGCGCGGCAGCAGATAGGTGGCGCTGCCGTCCGGCGTCAATCCGACTCGGGTGTAGGCCATCGTGAAGGAGGCCGACTCCGCGGCGAGGGTGAGATCCCCGAGCACCGCCAGCGAGAACCCGGCGCCCGCCGCGGCACCGTTGACCGCGGTGATCACGACGGCGTCGCAGCGCGCCAGTGTCGAGATCGCGCGGTGCAGGTCGTCGGCGACGCCCTTGAGGTGGCGGCCGCGGTGCGGCGCGGAGGCGAAGTCCTTGAGATCCCCTCCGGCGCTGAAGAAGCGGCCGGCGCCGGTGATGACGACGACTTTCACGGTCGGGTCGTCGCATGCGGCGGCGGCCGCCGCGAGCTCACGCGCCATCTCGGCGTTGATGCCGTTGGCCGCGTCGGGCCGGTTCAGCGTCAGCCGCACCAGCCCCTCGCTGCGGTGGACGTCGATGGTGTGGAAGTCGCTCACACCGGCGACGCTATCGCGCCGCGGTTCAGAGGGTGCCGTCGAGGTAGCGCGCCCGGCAGGCCCGGCGCGCCAACTTACCGCTCGTGGTCCGCGGGATCACCCCTGCCGCAACGAGTTTGATGTCGGCCAGCGGGATGGCGTGGCGTCGCGACACGGCAGCGCGGATGGCTTCGACGATCGGGGCGGCGTCCGCGCGTCCGGCGCCGGGGGCACGTTCTGCGACGATCACCACCTCTTCGCGTCCCGCACCGGGCACGGAGAACGCGGTGACGAAGCCGGACCGCACCGCTGTGGAGGCCTCGGAGACCGTCGCCTCGATGTCTTGCGGATAGTGGTTGCGACCGTCGACGATCACCAGATCCTTGACGCGCCCGGTGATGTGCAGCTGGCCGTCGATGTAGACGCCCAGGTCACCGGTGCGCAGCCACAGGGCGCTCTCGGCCGCGCCGGCGGCGTGGCTCCGGTCGGTCAAGCGCGACTGCAGCTTGTTGTGGAAGGTCAGCTCGGTTTCGTCGGCGCGGTTCCAGTACCCGCGGCCGATGTTGTCGCCGTGCAACCAGATCTCACCGACTCGCCCGTCGGGCAGCTCGGCCTCGGTCTGCGGGTCGACGATCACCGCCCACTGACTGCGCGCGACCTGACCGCACGACACGCTCATCACGGCGTCGGGATCATCGGCGTCGACCTGGACGACGTCTCCCCCGCCCAATGCCTGCCGGTCGAGGTGCACAGCCTTCGGCGCAGATCCGGACTCGGTGGTCGACACGAACAGCGTCGCCTCGGCCATTCCGTAGGACGGTTTGATCGCTGCGGGGTCGAGTCCGTACGGCGCGAACGCGTCGACGAAGGCATCGACCGATGCCATGCTGACCGGCTCGGAGCCGTTGATCAGGCCGGCCACGTTGGTCAGGTCGAGCGTCTCGCCGGCCGGCGGGCGGCCGCGCTGGGCGGCGAGTTCGAACGCGAAGTTCGGGGCCGCCGCGAACGTGGGCGCATCCGATGCGCCGAGCTCGCGGATCCAGCGGTAGGGCCGCCGCACGAAGGCCACGGGTGACATCAGGGTGATGTGCGCGCCGACCAGTGCAGGGAACATGATCATCAACAGACCCATGTCGTGGAACAGCGGCAGCCAGCTCACGCTGCGGGTGTTCCAGTCCAGTCCCACGGACTCGATCATCTGCACCACGTTGGTCGCGGCGCCGCGGTGGGTGATCTCGACGCCGGCCGGCGTGCGCGTGGATCCGGAGGTGTACTGCAGGTACGCGATGTCGTCGGTGTCGATGTGGACCGGTGTGAAGTGCTCGCCGACGGCGTCGGGAACGGCGTCGACGGCGATCATCCGCGGCCGTCGGTCGCGCGGGATGGTGCGCAGGAAGTCGCGCACCGCCGCGGCGGCCGCAGTGGTGGTCAGCACGACGGTCGGTTGCGCATCTCCCAGTACGGCGTCGAGACGCTCTGCGTGCCCGGGCAGTTCGGGGGCGAACAGCGGGACGGCGATGCCGCCGGCCTGGATGGCGGCGAAGAACCCGACCACGTACTCGACGCCCTGCGGGGCGAGGATCGCGATGCGGTCGCCGGAGTCGGTGATCTGCTGGAGCCGGGCACTGACGGCGCGGAGTCGGGTGCGCATCTGCGACCAGCTCAACTCGACCGTGCAGTCGCGCTCGTAGTCGAGGTAGCGGTAGGCCGGCGCCTCACCCGACTGCTCAGCGTGGCGATCCATGAACGACGTCAGCGTGACTCCGACAGGAATCTCGATGTTGCCTTCGGCGTCGAGATAATCCTCGAGCCTCATCTCTGGACTCATGAGAGAATTGTAAGAGTTACTTAAGTTGTCGTGTACACCCGTCCGGCGAGTCTGATGTCGAGTGGGTTCCGGTTCGATAACGGCGACCGGGTTTGCGGTTCACCTCCGTGTGGCAGTCTTGTGGCCCCGATCCCGCCGAAACGAAGGTGTCCATGCCCGGCCGACCGTCCGATATGTCCAGGTACACCGAGACTGAGCGCAAGTTCGACGTCGACGATGCGACGGTGTCCCCGTCGTTCGACGGTTTGGCTGCGGTGTCTCGTGTAGAGCGGTCGCCGTCACAGTCTCTCGACGCTGTCTACTACGACACATCGGCCCATGACCTGGCGCGCCACCGCATCACGCTGCGTCGCCGCACCGGCGGCACGGACGCGGGGTGGCATCTGAAACTGCCGGCAGGTCCAGACAGCCGCACCGAGGTCCGGCTTCCCCTCGAGGACGGCACGCCGGCGCATCCGCAGGTGCCCGATAGGCTGCGCGACGTCGTCCTCGCGATCGTCAGGGATCACGGGCTCGCTCCGGTCGCGCGGATCAGCACCGTGCGCGAGGTGACGACGCTCTACGGCGCCGACGGGACCGAGGTGGCCGAATTCTGCGACGACCACGTGGCCGCGGGCGCGGTGGGCGGCGAGGAGCAGCACTGGCGGGAGTGGGAGCTCGAGCTCGCCGAAGGCGCAGATCGCGGATTGTTCAAGCCGTTGACGCGTCGTCTGCTCGATGCCGGGGCCCGCGCGGCCGGGCACGGCTCTAAGTTGGCTCGGGTTCTGGCGACCCCCGCCGGTGAGGATCCGGCGGCGCTCGACGATCCGGTGCACCGCGCGGTGGCTGAGCAGGTCGCCCAACTGGTCGAATGGGACCGCGCCGTGCGAGCGGACGTGTACGACTCGGTGCATCAGATGCGGGTGACGACGCGCAAGATCCGCAGCCTGCTGCAGTCGTCGGAGGGCGCGTTCGGCATCGACGACGACTCGTGGGTGCTCGCGGAGCTACGCGAACTGGCCGGTGTGCTCGGGGTGGCGCGGGATGCGGAGGTCCTGGCCGAGCGGTATGAGCGCGCATTGGATGGATTGCCTGACGACCTCGTACGGGGACCGGTGCGCGAGCGGCTGGTCGAGGGCGCGAAGAAGCGATACGAGACCGGGTGGAAGCGCTCGTTGGCGGCGATGCGCACACCCAGGTATTTCCGGTTGTTGGATGCGCTGGAGGAATTGACGACGGCCGAGCCCTCGCTCGCACCCGGCGAAGAACCCGCCGAGGTGACCATCGATTCGGCCTACAAGCGGGTGCGCAAAGCGGCGAAGAAGGCGACCGCCGAGGAGGGCGGCGAGCACGCCGACGAGGCGTTGCACAAGATCCGCAAGCGCGCCAAGCAGCTGCGGTACACGGCCGCGGCCACCGGGAAAGCCAAGGTGGCCGATCGGGCGAAAGCCATCCAGTCGCTGCTGGGCGATCATCAGGACAGCGTGGTGAGCAGGGCCCATCTGAGCCGGCAGGCCCAGCAGGCGCACGCCGCCGGCGAGGACACGTTCACCTACGGGCTGCTGTACCAGCAGGAACACGACCTGGCGGTGCGCTGCGAAGATCAGGTGGCCGACGCCCTGGAGCAATTGGCGAAGGCCGTCAAGAAGGCCTGAACCCGTCGGGGGCGGATGAGCTGGCCTCTAAGCCGGATTCTGTTCCGCCCCACCATGTCTGGCGGGGCGGCGGCGACCATCCATCTGGGCACACCGTCGCCGGGTGCCTCGAGCGGCCTACCCGCAGACTCGGGCGAGCAGCCCTCGGGCGTCTGCGCTGCCGCGCCCCCCACGCGACATTCTTGGCCTTGCTTCGGGTGGGGTTTGCCTAGCCACTCCGGTCACCCGGAGCGCTGGTGCGCTCTTACCGCACCGTTTCACCCTTACCACCCCTGGTCCGAAGACCCGGTGTGGCGGTCTGCTCTCTGTGGCACTTTCCCGCGAGTCACCTCGGATTGCCGTTAGCAATCACCCTGCTCTGCGAAGTCCGGACTTTCCTCGAACCACCTCGGCCGTACCCCTGTCCGGTCTGGTGTGGTCCGCGGCCGCCCGGCCAGCTCATCCGCCCTGACAACGTAGCGCCTGCCGCGGCGATTCCGGAAACGAATGCCTTCGGTGACGAGGCTCGGTCACGCGGACCGCTTCAGGTGAGCACTCAGTTCGACGCCCAATTCCACGATGTCGATGCTGAGCCCCCCTTCGATGACGCTGTAGCGGCGGCGTACCGAGGGTCCGGGCAGGGGTGGTGCGGTGGAGTGGTAGGTCGCGCCGGTGGGGGTGGTGTAGTCGGCGGTGTGGCGGCCCTCGGCCTCGCGGGTGGTGACGGTCCAGCCGGGGGCTTCTTTGGCGTAATTGCAGGCTGCGCAGGTGCCGAGCCCGTTCAGAGCAGACGTCTTCCCTCCCCGGCGGGCGGGGGTGGCGTGGTCGTGGTGGCGGATCGGGGCGTCGCAGTAGGGGGTGCGACACGTCTGATCGCGCAGCCCGATGAACGCGGCCAACCCTTTCGGGAAGATCCGGGCCCGGGATTCCATCGCGACCAGTTGGCCGGAACTCGGATGCCGGTAGAGCCGCCGCAGCGTCGCTTTCGCCGACTCGTCGGTGACGGTATCGGACACCAGATCCCGCACGACCGCGGCCGGGACAGGCCCGTAACCCTCGACCCAGCCGGGACTGTCGTCGTCACCGACCAGGGTGGTGTCGGCCATCACCAGGTTGACCGCGATCGGCACCGGTGTCTCGGCCGGGCGGGCGGTCACTCGGTGGTAGAGGGTGTCGGTCATGACCTGTCCACGCGCACGCCCGTCGCCGCACAGATCGGCTTCCCGGCGCAGGGCGGCATACACGCCGATGCCTTGGGAGAGCGGCATCACCGCGGTCAGCTGCACCATGCCGTTCGGTGCGGGCCGGGTCGACACCCGCGCGGATGCCGCTGCGCGTTCTTTGCGTTGCACGACGGCGGCGGCGTCGAGGCGCGCGGCGATCGCCGCGGCGGCGGCCTCGATGCGGGTGTTGCCCAACCCGACCAAAGCCGCCTCATCAGCGCATAATTCGGCATCCAACGCCCGCCGGTCTTCGACCATCAGGCAGGCGGATTGTTTGACGATCAGCGTGGCCCGGTATTCGGTCAACACCCCGGCCTCCAGCGCGGCCAAGGTATGAGGCATCTCGTGCACCAAGGCTTGGGCGAACCCCAGGTGTCGCCCGCCATGGGCCGGCGAATCCGCCCGTGCCAACGACACTTCCGAAGCCAACCCCCGGCCGCGCCGCCGCAACGGCATCCCCGCCTCAGCCTCGGCGGCGCGGCGTTTCTCGGCCCATAATGCGGTCGCGCGGGCCTGCGCCGCCGCAGCTTGGGCTTTCAGTTGTTCGCACCGGGTCACGATCTCGCGCAGCTCAGCCTCCGAGGCCGAACCATCGAAATCGAACACCTGTGCGAACATGATCCCGACGCTACACCGCGCCACCGACAACTCGACCTGCCACAACTCAGCCGTCGGCTCGGCGCCTGAGCACGATGAGGTTGTCGATCAGCACCGCCTGTTGGCCGTCGGGCCCGACCGCATTCCGCTCCACAGGCGCCGCACGCAGCGTTTCCCACTGCCCAGGATCCAGGTCGATCTGAGCCAGCACACCCTCCACCGTCGGGAACTCGTGATCGTGCTTCAGATTCGCCCAGGGCGGAGCTGCGCCGTGGTCCACGATGATCAACACCCCGCCTGGCGCGACGGCCCGCGCCGACGCGGCGAAGATGCGTTCCCTGTCCAGCTGCACCATCGACTGCAGGAACTGGGCCGAGACCAGATCGAAGGTCCCCTCCGGAAAATCCTTGGAGAGGTTCATCTGAACGAAGTCCGTCCGATCGCACAGATCCCGTTGGGCCGCTTCCTCGGTCGCGCGCTGCAGCGCCGTCTCGGAGATGTCGACCCCGACGACGTGCCATCCGTTCTCCGCCAACCACACGGCATCTGCACCTTCACCGCAGCCGAGATCGAGCGCCCGGCCGGGCGGCAGCGAACCCGCCACCTCCGCGACCCACGGATTGACCCGCCCGCTCCACACACGTTCCCGTTCGCCGTATCTGGCTTCCCAGTGCGCCTTCACGTCCTGCTCGTCATAGGTACTCATACGTCTCCCTCCGCCACACTGCGAACAATTGCTGCGCCGGCCGCCGACCCCGAGGCCACCGCGGCAGCCACCTGAGGCATGGGCACGCTCACATCCCCGGCCGCGAACACACCCGGCACCGAGGTCTGCCACATCGCGTCCACCGCGATGGCTTCCTCCGACAACGGACTGGGTGGGGCGAAAGCCACCCCGAGCGCTCGTGCCAGCCCGCTGCGCTGGTACAGCGTGCTCGCCACCAGCAAGCCCCGCCGGCTCAGCGTCGTGCCGTCGGCGAACACCACGGTGTCCAGCTGTCCGTCAGCACCCGACACTCGCGCGATCTGACGCTCGTCGACCGCGATCCCGCGCGCCGTCATACGCTCCAGGCCGGCGGGACTCACCTCGGCAGGCCCGTTGGACAGCACCACGACGTCGTCACTCCATTGACTCAGCAGCGTCGCCATGTGGACCGCCCGCTCCCCCTGTGCGATCACCCCGAGGGGCTGCTCGCGCATCTCCCAGCCGTGGCAGAACGGACAGTGGAACACCGAGCCACCCCAGAACTGGTCGAGCCCTGTGACACTGGGCAATGCGTAGCGCATACCGGTCGCCAGGAGAACCCGCCGCACCTCGACGGCGCGACCGCCGGCCAGCCCGACCGTGAAGCCACCCTCGTGTGCAATCACCGACGCGACCTCGCCGTCGAGCACCTCGACCGACGGATATCGGGTGACCTCGTCGCGGCCCCTCGCATACAGCTGCGCGGGCGGCACCCCGTCGAAACCGAGGAGTCCGCCGATGCCGTGCGCGGCAAGGTTGCTCTGCGCCCCGGAGTCAACCACCAGCGTGCGCATCCGAGCCCGGCCCAGCACCAGCGCGGCGCTCAGCCCCGCGGCGCCACCGCCGATCACCACACAGTCCCATCTCTCACTCATGTCACCACCTTGCTCGCCCTGGCGGCGATCTGCCAAGCTCTTTTGCCATGCAGGCAAAAGACGACGACGGGGTCGACGCCCGGGTGCGGCGGCGACTCCGCGAACTGCGCACCCAGCGGGGCATGACGCTCGACGATGTGGCGTCCCGGTCGAGCATCGACGTCTCCACGTTGAGCCGGCTGGAATCCGGGAAGCGCCGATTGGCGCTCGACCATCTTCCGCGGCTGGCCCGGGCGCTCTCGGTCAGCACTGACGAGTTGCTCCGCGAACCCGAGGTCGATGATCCGAGGGTGCGCGGCACCGCCCACACGAGTCATCTGATCACGTTCTGGCCCTTGACCGGTCAGGGTCCCGCCGGCGGCCTACACGCCTACAAGATCCGGATCAGCGCACGACGGCGCACCCCGCCGGAGCAGCTTCCGGTCCACGAGGGCCACGACTGGATGTACGTGCTGTCCGGTCGCATGCGCCTACTCCTCGGCGATCGCGATTTCACCATCAAACCCGGTGAGGCCGTGGAGTTCTCGACGTGGACGCCGCACTGGTTCGGCACCGTCGACGGCCCGGTGGAGGCACTCGCTCTCTTCGGCCTCCACGGCGAACGCGTGCACCTGCACACCGATCACAAATAGGCGGTCTGGTTGACCAGTCGCACCGACGCCGCACCGTCGGGATAGAACTCCGCGATCGACAGCGACGCGAGATCCAGGTGCAGCCGGTAGAGAATCGCCGGGCCGGCGTCCAGGGCAACGCGCAGAAGCGTTTTGATCGGCGTCACGTGGGAGACGAGCAGCACCGTCTGGCCGGCGCGTTCGGCGAGCAGACGCTGCTGCGCGCGGGTGATCCTGCGCGCGACGGCATCGAAGCTCTCGCCCCCCGGCGGGGCGACGGCGGTGTCGGCCAGCCAGCGTCGATGGAGGTCGGGATCCCGCTCGGAAGCTTCGCGGAACGTCAGCCCCTCCCATGCGCCGAAGTCGGTTTCGATCAGGTCGTCGTCGACCTCGACGTCGAGGCCGAGCGCACCCGCGGCCGCTGAGGCGGTGTCGCGCGCCCGCTGCAGCGGGGAGGACACCACCGCGTCGATCCCGCCGATGCGGGACAGATAGCCGGCCGCGGCGGCGGCCTGGCGCACGCCGAGTTCGGTCAGATCGGGGTTGCCGCGCCCCGAATAGCGACGTTCCACCGACAGCGGGGTCTGGCCGTGGCGCAGCAGTAGGAGGCGGGTGGGCGCGCCGGTCGCACCCGTCCATCCGGCCGGATTCGCCTTCACAGCCTCCGATTCCGCCGCGGCATCCATCGCCTGATTCGCCAGCGCATCGGCGGCGCTGTTCTGCTCGCGGGGAACCCAGGTGTAGGCGACATGCTCGAACGCAGCGGCATGTTCACGTGCTTGCTGGTGCAGCGCAGCCAGATCGGGGTGTTTGACCCGCCACCGCCCGGCCATCTGTTCCACGACCAGCTTCGAGTCCATCCGGACCTCGACGTCGGTCGCGCCGACACCCGCGGCCGTCTCCAGACCTGCGATCAGCCCACGGTATTCGGCCACGTTGTTGGTGGCGCGACCGATCGCCTCCTTGGCTTCCGCGAGCACCTCCGTGCGATCTGCCGACCACACGACGGCGCCGTACCCGGCCGGACCGGGGTTACCGCGCGATCCCCCGTCGGCCTCGACGAGGACCTTCACGCCCCGGATCCCTTGATCCGCAGCAGGATTGCCGAGCACTCAGGGCACCGCAGCACGTCGTCGTCCGGCGCGGCGGCGATCCGCGCCAACTCACCCCTGTCGATCTCGAGCCGGCACGCCCCGCACCGCCGGCCCTGCAGGGTGGCGGCGCCTGTCCCGCCACGGGCGCGCTGACGCTCGTACATGGACACCAGCGACTCATCGATCGTGGCGACCAGTTCCTCACGCCGCGAACGTGCCTGATGTGCAAGCTGGGCGAGATGCGTGCGCGCCGATTCACAGTTGCGTTGCGCATCGGTCATCGCGCTCTGCAGGTCGTCGATCCCGGCCAGTTCCCGATCCTGATCGCCGGCCAGCTCTTCGCGCCGTTCCATCACCTCGAGCAGGGAATCCTCGAGACTGGCCTGCCGCCGCTCCAACGTGTCGAGTTCGTGCTGGATTTCGGTGAGCTGCTTAGCGTCCACGGTGCCGCCCTCGAGCAGGCGACGATCGCGGTCCTCCCGCTGACGCACGCCGTCGATCTCGCTCTCCAACTTGGCGATCTGCGCGTCGATGTCGGCGAGCGCCAACTGGACGACGGCCAGCCGGTCGTTCGCCTCGTGGTGGGCGCTCTGCGCGGCCTCCAGCTTGGATTGTTCGGGCAGGTTCTTCAGTCGGTGGTCGAGCCGACCGATCTCGGCGTCGAGTTCCGCGAGCTCGAGCACCAGACGTTGCTGTGCCACATCAGCTTTCATGAGAACATTCCTCGACATTCCAGGGGTCGGTGCGCACCGGGGACACGGTGACGGGCAGATCGGCGAAGTGTTGACGCAAGAGGGCGGCCGCCTGGCCGCACCACGGAAACTCACTGGCCCAGTGCGCGACGTCGACGAGCGCGACGCCCGATGACCGCCGATGCTCGTCGGCGGGATGGTGGCGCAGATCCGCGGTCACGTACGCCTGCACGCCCGCACGGTCGACCTCGGCGAGCAGCGAATCCCCGGCTCCCCCACACAGCGCGACACTGGACACGATCGCGTCCGAATCTCCGGAGGCGCGCACTCCCCACGTGGTGGCCGGCAGACCGCGACGCACCCGGGCGACGAACACGCTCAACGGTTCCGGCTCGGCCAGCGCCGCGATGCGGCCCAACCCGGTGCCGTCGGGTGCCGGTGCGACGGCGACGACGTCGAACGCGGGCTCCTCGTACGGATGTGCCGCGCGCAGGGCGGCGAGCACCGCCGCGCGGCGAGCGCGGGGCGCCACCATCTCCACGCGGTCCTCGTCGACGTGCTCGACGCTGCCGACCTCTCCGATGGCCGGTGACGCGCCGGCGAGTGGCAGGAACTGCCCGACCCCCGACACGCTCCAGCTGCACTGCGCGTAGTCGCCGATCTGACCGGCCCCGGCATCGAACATCGCGGTCTGCACCGCCGCTGCGCTCTGGCGCGGGACGTAGACGCCCCACTTGTCCAGCGCCGGGGTCTTCGGCTCGGGCGAGAGCACGTCGGTGACCGTCAGACCCAGCGCCTCGGCGAGGGCATCGGAGACTCCCGGTGCCGCACTGTCGGCGTTGGTGTGCGCGGTGAACAGCGCGCGACCGGTGCGGATCATCGCGTGCAGCAGCGATCCCTTGGCGGTGTCGGCGGCCACGGTGTCCACGCCGCGCAGCAGCAACGGATGGTGCGCGAGCAGCAGCCCGCGCTCCGGCACCGTCGCCACCACCTCGGCCGTCGCGTCGACGGCGATGGTGACGGACTCGATCACCTCGCCCGGATCTCCGCACACCAGGCCGACGGAGTCCCAGCTCTGCGCGAGGCGGGGCGGATAGGCCGCGTCGAGTACCTCGATGACGTCGGCGAGACGCACCGTCATCGCATCACCTCGGGACATGCCACATCACGACAGTAGTGCGCGGGTCCAGCCACTCCGGGCATCAGGGACAATGGGTCGCGTGACGGACATGGTGGACAGCGCGGCTCGGGTGACCCGGGTCCGCCGCGGCGATCTGGTCATCTTCGACCTGGACGGCACGCTGACCGATTCCGCCGAGGGCATCGTCGCCAGCTTCCGGCACGCCCTGGCCGCGATCGGCGCCCCGGTACCCGAGGGCGACCTGGTGAGCCGCATCGTCGGTCCGCCGATGCGGCACACCTTGGAGTCGATGGGTCTGGGCGAGCAGGCCGGCGAGGCGATGGCCGCCTACCGCGCCGACTACACGACCCGGGGCTGGTCGATGAACCGTCCGTTCGCGGGCGTGCCCGACCTGCTCATCGACCTGACCAGCGCGGGTGTCCGGTTGGCGGTGGCCACCTCGAAGGCCGAACCCACCGCGCAACGCATCCTGGCGCACTTCGAACTCGACGGTTTCTTCGAGGTGATCGCCGGCGCCAGCGTCGACGGCAGCCGGGCCCGCAAGGCCGACGTGGTGGCCCATGCACTCGCACAGTTGGCGCCGCTCCCCGACCGCGTCGTGATGGTCGGCGACCGCTCCCATGACGTCGAGGGCGCCGCCGCCCATGGAATCGGCACGATCGTCGTCGACTGGGGCTACGGACGCGCCGACTTCTCGGCCTCGCCCAGCCCCGCCCTGGCCCATGTGGCCGACGTCGCAGCGCTGCGTGAGGTGCTGGGTGTCTGACCAGCTGCACGTCACCTTCATCTGCTCGGGCAACATCTGCCGCAGCCCGATGGCCGAGAAGATGTTCGCCCACCAACTGAGCGAGCGCGGCCTGGCCGACGCGGTGCGGGTCACGAGCGCGGGCACCGGGCACTGGCACGAGGGTGAGCCGGCGGACCGTCGTGCCGGAGTGACGCTGCGTGAGCACGGCTACCCGAGCGGGCACCGGGCCGCCCAGATGACCGAGGACCATCTCGACGCCGATCTGGTGGTGGCGCTGGGCCGCAACCATCTGCGCATGCTCTCCGAACGCGGCGTGCCGACCGACCGGCTGCGGATGCTGCGCTCGTTCGACCCGCGCTCGGGCAAGCACGCGCTGGACGTCGACGATCCCTACTACGGCACGCAGGACGATTTCGAGGCGGTGTTCGCGGTGATCGACGCCGCCCTGCCCGGTCTACACGCCTGGGTCGACGAGCAGCTCGCCGAGCGGCGGCAGGCGGGCTGAGGTATGCGCCGTCTCGCCTTCCTCCTGCGCCCGCAGTGGCTGGCGCTCTACGTGGTGGTGATCGCGTTCGCCTACCTGTGCTTCACCGTGCTCGCGCCCTGGCAGCTGCACAAGAACACGAAGACGTCCCGGGAGAACGCCCAGATCTCGGCGTCGCTGAACGCCGATGCGGTGCCGTTGACGACGCTTCTGCCGCAGCAGGATTCGACAACCACAGACGACCAGTGGAAGCGCGTGACGGCGACCGGGCGGTACCTGACCGATGCGCAGGTGGTGGCCAGGCTGCGCGTGATCGACAGCGATCCGGCGTTCGAGGTGCTGGTGCCCTTCGCCGTCGACGGCGGCCCGACCGTGCTGGTGGATCGCGGCTATGTGAAGCCCACGACCGGCTCCGCGGTTCCCGACATCGCTCCCGCCCCGACCGGGCGCGTCACGATCACCGCCCGGCTGCGCGACCCCGAACCCGTCGCCGTCGGCAAGGACCCGTTCCGCGACGCCGGTGTGCAGCAGGTGTATTCGATCAATCCCGGCCAGATCTCCGCGCTGGTCGGGGTTCCGCTCGCCGGGGCCTATCTGCAGCTGGTCGAGGACCAACCGGGCGGCCTCGGCGTCGTCCCGCTGCCGCGCCTGGAGGCCGGTCCGTTCCTGTCCTATGGCATCCAGTGGATCGCGTTCGGCATCATCGCCCCCATCGGGGTGGGCTACTTCGTCTACGCCGAGGTGCAGGCCAGGCGCCGGGAGAAGGCCGTACCCGCCGAGCCGGTCACGCCTGAGGACAAACTGGCCGACCGATACGGCAGGCGACGCTGACGGCGGCCGCCGCGGCCGCGACCTGAACGGCCCGCGACAGCCTGACCGCTCGTCGGAGGTCACCGGCACCGGGTGGCCGTCCGGTACCGAGGGTGGGGCGGATCTCCAGTTCGTGGGCGTACTGGGTGGGCCCGCCGAGTCGAATCCGGAGCGCCCCGGCGAACGACGCCTCGGCGACACCGGCGTTCGGGCTCGGATGGCGGGCGGCATCGCTGCGCCACGCCCGGATCGCGCCGACGGGTGAGCCTCCCACCAGCGGTGCGCACACCACGACGAGCAGACCGGTCAGCCGGGCCGCGGCGAGATTCAGCAAATCGTCGAATCGGGCTGCCGCCCAGCCGAATCGCCGATACCGCGGCGACTTGTTGCCCACCATCGCGTCCAGCGTGTTGGCCGCGCGGTACAGCAGCACGCCGGGAGCACCTCCGAGGGCCGCCCACAGCAGCGGCCCCACCTGAGCGTCGGAGGTGTTCTCCGCGATCGACTCCAGGGCGGCGCGCGCAAGTCCCGCGCTGTCGAGCACTGAGGGGTCGCGGCCACACAGTGACGGCAGCAGGTCGCGCGCCGCGGCCAGGTCACCCGCGCCCAGCAGGTCGGCCATCCGATCTCCGGTGCGGGATAGCGACGTGCCGCCCAGCGCGGTGAATGTCGCCGCCGCGATCCACGCCACCTCGGCGAGCGCGCTGCGCCGGCCCAGTCGCCCCACGCCGGCAGCCGTCAGCGTCACCGCCGCGAGCAGCGTGCCGGCGTACCCGACGCCCGCGGCGCGGCTGTCCGCGTAGCACCGGCGCTCGAGCGCGGCAGCGCCGCTGCCGAACACCGCCACCGGGTGGCCGCGCTGCGGATCACCGAATGCCGCGTCGGCGAGCAGGCCGAGCGCGATCCCGGCGGCGCGGCGCCGATGAACTGCTGCGAACACCACGGCAGCTTGTCACATCGGTGTCAGACTGTGCCCATGGCCGACGTGATCGTGACCGCAGGAACCGTCATCACCATGGACGCGGCCGTGCCGCGCGCGGAGGCCGTCGCGGTGTCCGACGGACGGATCGTCGCGGTGGGCAGCGTCGAGGAGTGCCGCACCGCGCTGCCGGGAGCGGAGGAGATCGACTCCGGCGCAGCGGTGTTGGCGCCGGGATTCGTTGAGCCGCATAGCCATCCGCTGATCAGCGGAATCGCCACCGAAGCCCCGGCCCGCTCGATCGCGCCGTGGGTCGCGGCGTCGTGGTCCGAGGTGCAGCAGATCTTCGCCGATGCGCTGACCCACAGCGACCCCGAGACCCCGCTGTGGTTCGCGGGTTACGACGCACTGCTACAGGGACATCCGTCGCCCAAAGCCGAGGAACTCGACGAGATCTTCGGTGACCGCATCGCCGTCGTCACCGACAACTCCGGGCACGGCGTGTATTTCAACTCCGCACTGATCCGCGAAAACGGCTGGGATGCCGATCCACCGGCCGATCCGATCGCCGGCAAGTTCGGCCGCAACGCCGACGGGTCGCTGAACGGGCAGGGGTTCGAACTCCCCGTCGTGACCGCGGTGACCATGCCGCTGATGTCGCAGATGGGTGACCCGCTGGTGTCGGCCGCGAGCTACTACGCGCTGATGGCGCGCGGCGGCTACACCTCGACGTCGGACATGACGTACGACCCGAAGTTCGCGGCGGGATACGAGGCGCTGGCGACCGCGCCGTCGTGCCCTCTGCGGGTGAGCATGTGGGAGATGTCGGTCACCGACACCTATTGGGAACCAACCACATTCACTGCCGGTGAGGAGTGGCTGACCAAGACCGGGGTGAAGCTCTGGACGGACGGCTCGCCGTGGGTGGGCAACATCGCGATCTCGTTTCCCTACCTCGACACCGAGGCCACCCGCACCGCCGGCATCGATCCCGCGGTGGCGGGCGGGGCGCACTCGATGAACTATAGCCGATAACAACTCGACGCGATCCTCGACAAAGCGGCGCCGGCGGGATGGCAGATGGCGTTCCACGCGAACGGCGATCTGGCACTGGATCTCGCGCTCGACGCCTACGAGGACGCGCTGGCGCGCCACGGCCTGCTCGGCACCGATCACCGCTGGCGGCTGGAGCACTGCGGGGCGGGCACCCGGGCGCACTTCGATCGCGCGGCGCGGCTCGGGGTGCACGTGTCGATGGCGCCGTTCCAGTACTACTACTGGGGCGACTTGCTCGACGGCGCGATGTTCTCCCCCGAACACGGGGCGCGGTGGGCGGCGTTCGCCGACGCCGTCGACTCGGGGGCGTGCGTGTCGCTGCACAACGACGGGTCGGTGTCGCCGCCGACGCCGATCGTCAACATCGCCACCGCGGTGACCCGGCGTACGCGCAACGGCACCGTGCACTGTGCGGAGCAGGCGATCTCGCTGGACCAGGCGTGGCGCGCGCAGACGATCGACGCCGCCCGCACGCTCGGTCGCGACCAGCTCGTCGGATCGATCAGCCCCGGCAAGCTGGCCGATTTCGTGGAGTTGACGGCCGACCCGTGGCAGGTCGAACCGACTGCGCTGATCGACACGGTGCAGGTGACGGGCACCTGGTTGGGCGGGCGACGCATCGACCTCGACGAGTTCGTCGCGGCGGTTCGGGGCGGCGACAACGCCGAACACGCGCATCTGGCCGAGCGGAAGACCACCGGCTGCTGCTGACGTAAGGAGGAGCGCCGTGAGCTGGCAGGAGATCCAGCCGTTCCTCGTGGCGCTGGCCATCGGCCTTCTGCTCGGCTTCGAGCGAGAACGCAGCCACCGTCGCAAGCTGCCGGCCGGATCACGGTCCTTCGCACTGCTGTCGCTGGGCGGAGCCGTCGCGGCCGGTTTCGGCCCATGGGTCGTCGTCCTAGGACTTGCCGGTGTCAGCGCCATCTCGGCGTTGGCGTACTTTCGCACCAGCGAGGAGGACCCGGGCACCACGACGGCGATCGCCGCCCTCCTCGCATACATGCTCGGTGCGCTGTCCTACACCCGCCCGACGGTGGCCGTGGCCCTGGCCGTCATCGTCGCCGGACTCCTGGTGTCCAAAGCCAGAATCCATCGCTTCGCCCGGCAGATCATCAGCGAGATCGAAGTCGAAGACGCGATCAAGTTCCTGGTCGTGGCGTTCGTGATCCTGCCGCTGCTACCCGACCGGCCACTGGGACCGTACGGCGTGCTCAATCCCGAGAAGATCTGGCTTCTCGTCGTCTTGCTGACGGGGATCGGTTGGCTCGGTTACGTCGGTGTGCGTGCCCTGGGGCCCGAGCGCGGTCTGCTCGTCGCCGGCCTCGCAGGCGGCTTCGTGTCTGCCAGCGCGACAACGGCTTCGATGGGCCGGCTGGCCCGGACGGCCACCGGCATCCGGGCACCGCTGGCCGGCGCTTTGCTCGCCAGCCTCGCCACGATCCTGCAGATGCTCATCGTCATCGGTCTGGTCGACGTCGATGTGCTCCGTCGTCTGTGGCCACCCATGGTCGCGGCAGCAGTCGTGCTGGTGGCGATTGCCGCAGTCGTCTACCGGGGCGGCGCGCACTCGCAGCAGAACAGCGACGGCGACGAGGCCGCCGCGATGCCCCGCACGCGACCGTTCGCCCTACGGCCGGCCCTGATCCTGGCCGCCGTGCTGACCGCCGCTCTGCTCGTTGCCCGGTGGGGAGCCGCCGTCCTCGGCGCCCAGGGCGCGGTGCTTGCTGCGTTCGCCGCGGGCCTGGCCGACGCCCACGCCGGCGCGGTGGCCGCCGCCAGCCTCGCGGCCAAGGGAGCTGTCACCGTCGACACGGCCCTTCTCGCGATCGCCGCCGCGCTGGGCTCGAACCTGCTCGTCAAGGTCGTGCTCGCGTTCACCGCCGGCGGCCGTCGGTTCGGCCTGCGGTTCATGGCCGGGATGGCCTTGCCGGCGTTGGTCTTCGGCCTCGTGCTGGCGGCCGGTTCCGTCACGGCCTGATTCTGGTGGGCGCGGACGGTATCGAACCGCCGACCGCTGGTGTGTAAAACCAGAGCTCTACCACTGAGCTACGCGCCCGATCCCGGGCAGCATATCGGCGACGGCGACGAACCCGAAATCCGCGTTCAGTCGCGAACTGTCGCCAGCGCCGCGCTCCACACCGCCTGATCGCGTGCCTCTCCCGGCTCCTTGCAGTCCGCGAAGCGCACGACGCCGGCACGATCAACGGCGAACGTGCCCCGGTTCGAGAAACCGGATGCGTCGTTGAAGACCCGATAGGCCTGACTCACCGCGCCGTGCGGCCAGAAGTCCGACAGCACAGGGAACGTGAACCCGCGCTGGGTCGCCCACACCTTGTGCGTCGGTGACGGACCCACCGAGATCGCGAGCGTGGCCGTCGTCTCGTTCACGAAGTCGTCGAGATGATCGCGGATCTCGTCGAGTTCCTTCTGACAGATCCCCGTGAACGCAAGCGGGAAGAACACCAGCAGCACGTTCTTGGCGCCACGGAACGCGCTCAGCGTCACCCGCTGGTTGTTCTGATCGGCGAGCGTGAAGTCCGGCGCGAGGTCACCGACCGCGAGCACCGGCGCTCATCGCTGCTTCGTGATCGCTTTTGCCTTCGGTTGCACCAGCCTGCTCGCGATCCAGTCCCCCAGATTCGCCGACGAGGTCTGCATCAGCCCGGCCGTCGGCGCGGACTCGGCGATCTCGGCGGGCTGGACGTGGCCGGGTTTGCCGGTCTTCGGCGTCACCACCCAGACGACGCCGTCGTCAGCCAGCGGCGTGATGGCGTCCATCAACCTGTCCACCAGATCGCCGTCGTCGTCGCGCCACCACAGCAACACGACGTCGACCACGTCGTCGGCGTCCTCGTCGAGGAGCTCACCACCGCACTCGTCTTCGATGTCGGCGCGGATGTCGTCGTCGACGTCGGAGTCCCAGCCCAGTTCCTGCACAACCTGATCTTTTTGGATGCCCAGCATGCGGGCGTAGTTCGGGGGGTCACCCGCCGACACCACGGTCAGTCCTCCTTGCGCCTAGTCGGCACGCTGTGCGCTGTGCCACGTCTGTTCAGTATCGTCGCACGCCGGGGGGTCACGGCAACCCGCCCGGGCACATCCGATGTCGAGCCGTCACCGATACGCCGCATCGCAGCGGTCCAGCGCGGTGGTCTTCGAGTCGTTCAGCGCCGCGATCGCTGCGTTGAATTCCTCGGCCCCATAGTTCCCCGCTATCGCGGTCGCAACCCCGCGAGCAGCGTCGACCCACCCGTTGAGCGCGTCGCGCAGCTCCGGGGGCAGCGTGTCGGTGAAGCTGCCGGAGACCAGGTCAGCACTCTGGTTGAGCGCATCGACCGCCGCCTGACCTTTGCCCGCCGCACCGGCAGGATCGGAGTTGAACGCGTCGACGTAGGTGTTGACCGCACCGATCGCATCAGCGCTGCTGGTGCTCATCGCCTCACAGGACGTGTGCACCGCCTGCGTCGTCATCGACGTCTGACGCTCCGACTCGCGTGCCGACGAACTCGCCGCAGACTCCTGGAGCGAGGCCGACACCGACGCCCGATAGAGCGGCGCCTCCCCCTGGGGGGCCGACGGCTCACCGGAGGTGACGTTGGTGCAGCCGACGACGATCATCGCCAGCGCCGCGGCGCTGCCGATGGCGAGGGCGGACAGCCGCAACGGCGCAGCCCGTCGCCCACCGATACGCACGGTCTGCAGACGTTACCGGCCAACCGCTGGGCTGGGTGTACTAAATGCAACCGTTCGCGTGCGGCCCTGCACTTGCGGCAGGATGGTACGAGGATGTAACCCACCGTGCACGGCGCGAAGCGAGCAGACCCACTCGACGGACCGCGTGTGCTCCACCGCCTGACAAGGAGCGGCAGTTGACCACCGAGTTCGTGCGCCAGGACCTGGCCCAAAACTCCAGCAGCACAGGCGAACACGATCGTGTTCGTGTCATCCGGGAGGGGGTCGCGTCGTATCTGCCCGACATCGACCCCGACGAGACCAGCGAATGGCTGGAGTCGTTCGACGATCTGCTCGAACGCTCCGGCCCGTCCCGGGCTCGGTATCTGATGCTGCGCCTGCTCGAGCGCGCCGGGGAGCAGCGGGTGGCCATCCCGTCGCTGACCTCCACCGACTACGTCAACACCATTCCCACCGAACTCGAGCCGTGGTTCCCGGGCGACGAGGACGTCGAGCGCCGCTACCGCGCCTGGATCCGCTGGAACGCCGCCATCATGGTGCACCGCGCGCAGCGGCCCGGCGTCGGCGTCGGCGGCCACATCTCCACCTACGCGTCATCGGCGGCCCTCTACGAGGTCGGCTTCAACCACTTCTTCCGCGGCAAGGCCCACCCGGGCGGTGGCGACCAGATCTTCATCCAGGGCCACGCGTCACCGGGCATCTATGCGCGTGCGTTCCTGGAGGGACGACTCAGCACCGACCAACTCGACGGCTTCCGCCAGGAGCACAGCCACGCCGGCGGCGGCCTGCCGTCCTACCCGCACCCGCGCCTGATGCCGGACTTCTGGGAGTTCCCCACGGTGTCGATGGGCATCGGTCCGATGAACGCGATCTACCAGGCCCGCTTCAACCACTACCTGCACGACCGCGGCATCAAGGACACGTCCAACCAGCACGTGTGGGCGTTCCTCGGTGACGGCGAGATGGACGAGCCGGAGAGCCGCGGGCTGATCCAGGTCGCCGCGAACGAGGCGCTGGACAACCTCACCTTCGTCGTGAACTGCAACCTGCAGCGCCTCGATGGCCCGGTGCGCGGCAACGGCAAGATCATCCAGGAGCTCGAGTCGTTCTTCCGCGGCGCCGGGTGGAACGTCATCAAGGTGGTGTGGGGCCGCGAGTGGGATGCGCTGCTGCACGCCGACCGCGACGGCGCCCTGGTGAACTTGATGAACACGACGCCTGACGGTGATTACCAGACCTACAAGGCCAACGACGGCAGCTACGTGCGCGACCACTTCTTCGGCCGCGACCCCCGAACCAAGGCGCTGGTCGAGCCGATGACCGACCGCGAGATCTGGAACCTCAAGCGCGGCGGCCACGACTACCGCAAGGTGTACGCGGCCTACCACGCCGCGATGGAGCACAAGGGCCAGCCGACGATCATCCTGGCCAAGACCATCAAGGGCTACACGCTGGGCAAGCACTTCGAGGGCCGCAACGCCACGCACCAGATGAAAAAGCTTGCGCTGCAAGACCTCAAGGATTTCCGCGACGCTCAGCGCATCCCGATCTCCGACGAGCAGCTGGAGAACGATCCCTACCTGCCGCCGTACTACCACCCCGGCCCGGAGGCGCCCGAGATCCGCTACATGCTCGACCGGCGCCGCGCCCTCGGCGGTTCCCTGCCCGAACGCCGCACCAAGACGAAGGCGCTCACGCTGCCCGGCCGCGACGCCTACAAGGCGCTGAAGAAGGGCTCGGGCAAGCAGGAGGTCGCCACCACGATGGCGACGGTCCGTACGCTGAAGGAACTGTTGCGGGACAAGGAAATCGGCAAGCGAATCGTGCCGATCATCCCCGACGAGGCGCGCACCTTCGGGATGGACTCCTGGTTCCCCAGCCTCAAGATCTACAACCGCAACGGCCAGCTCTACACCTCGGTCGACGCGGAACTGATGCTCGCCTACAAGGAGAGCGAGGTCGGCCAGATCCTGCACGAGGGCATCAACGAGGCCGGCTCGACCGCGTCGTTCACCGCGGTCGGCACGTCGTATGCCACCCACAACGAGCCGATGATCCCGATCTACATCTTCTATTCGATGTTCGGGTTCCAGCGCACCGGCGACGGCCTGTGGGCGGCGGCCGATCAGATGGCGCGCGGCTTCGTGCTGGGGGCGACGGCCGGGCGCACCACGCTGGTCGGCGAGGGCCTGCAGCACGCCGACGGCCACTCGCTGCTGCTGGCGGCGACCAACCCCGCCGTCGTCGCGTACGACCCCGCGTTCGCCTACGAGATCGCCTACATCATCGAGAGCGGTCTGCACCGCATGTACGGCGAGAACCCGGAGAACATCTACTTCTACATGACGATCTACAACGAGCCCTACGTTCAGCCGGCCGAGCCGGAGAACGTCGACGTCGAGGGCCTGTTGCGCGGCATCTACCGCTACCAGGAGGCGTCGGAGAAGAAGAGTCACCGTGCCCAGATCCTGGTCTCCGGCGTCGGTATGCCGTCGGCGCTCAAGGCGGCCGAGATGCTCGCCGAGGAGTGGGATGTCGCGGCCGATGTGTGGTCGGTGACCAGCTGGGGTGAGCTCAACCGCGACGGTGTGGCCATCGAGAAGGAGGCGCTGCGGCATCCGGACCGGCCCGCCGGCACGCCGTACGTGACGCAGGCGCTCGCCGACGCCGAAGGCCCGGTGGTGGCCGTGTCGGACTGGATGCGGGCGGTCCCCGAGCAGATCCGGCCCTGGGTGCCCGGCACCTACATCACGTTGGGCACCGACGGGTTCGGATTCTCCGACACCCGGCCCGCGGCGCGGCGGTACTACAACACCGATGCCGAGTCGATCACCGTCGCGGTGCTGGAGGGCCTGGCCCGCGACGGCAACATCGACATGGAGAAGGCGGTCGAGGCGGCGCGCAAGTACGAGATCGACAACGTGATGGCGGCGCCGGAACAGACGTCGGACCCCGGAGTCGCGTAGATCTGGAAGTTCCCTACAAACAGAGGCGTAGGTTTTAGGGATGGCCGACAACAATCGGTTCATCCCGCCTCCCTCGACCGTCGAGGTGCTGGAGAACGTCCCAGACTCGGTGCTGCGCCGGCTCAGTCAGTACTCGGGCCGGCTCGCCACCGAAGCGGTGCAGGCGCTGGGTGAGCGACTGCCCTTCTTCGCCGAACTCGAGGCGTCCCAGCGCGCCAGCGTGCAGCTGGTGGTGCAGACCGCGGTGGTGAACTTCGTCGAGTGGATGCGCCACCCCGACAGCGACGTGAGCTACACCGCGCAGGCATTCGAGGTGGTGCCGCAGGATCTGCGCCGTCGCATCGCCTTGCGGCAGTCGGTCGAGATGGTGCGGGTGACGATGGAGTTCTTCGAGGAGGTCGTGCCGCTGCTCGCCCGCGACGAGAAGCAGTTGGCCGCGCTGACCGCCGGGATCCTGCGCTACAGCCGCGACCTGGCGTTCGCCGCGGCCACTGCGTACGCCGATCAGGCCGAGGCCCGCGGGGCGTGGGACACCCGCATGGAGGCCAACCTGATCGACGCCGTGGTGCGCGGCGACATCGGCCCCGACCTGCAATCGCAGGCCGCGGCGCTGAACTGGGATGCCACCGCGGCGGCGACGGTGATCGTCGGCGTGCCGCGTCCCGACCGGCTCGATCTGACGGCCGAGGACGTGCACGACGTCGCGGCCCGCAACGGTCGCGCGGCGCTGGCCGACGTGCACGGCACCTGGTTGGTGACCGTGGTATCCGGCGGGGTGTCGCACACCGACCGGTTCCTTGCAGAGCTGATGACAGTGTTCGGCGACGGCCCCGTGGTGGTGGGGCCAATGGCACCCACCCTGGGTGCGGCACATCTGAGCGCCACCGAGGCCATCGCCGGGATGAACGCCGTCGCCGGGTGGGCCGGTGCGCCGAGGCCGGTGGCGGCGCGCGAACTGCTTCCCGAGCGCGCGCTGCTGGGTGACGCGAGCGCAGCGGCCGCCCTGGAAGCGGAGGTGATGCGGCCGCTGGCCGATGCCGGTCCCACGCTGATGGAGACGCTGGACGCCTACCTGGACTCGGGGGGCGCGATCGAAGCGTGCGCTCGCAAATTGTTCGTTCATCCAAATACGGTCCGTTACCGGCTCAAACGAATCGGCGATTTCACCGGCCGTGACGCCACCGTTCCACGAGACGCCTATGTGCTGCGCGTCGCATCGACGGTCGGCCGATTGCGCCGTCAGGGCCCGTCCAGCACCTCGTCGACGCAAGGATCCGGCCAGGTCGACGCTGTTGCCTCCATCACACCGGGCGCACGTCCGCCGAGGTGACACGTTGCGCTTGGGTCTCGATGACGTCCCATCACATGCGGATTTGTGGGCAGTCCACAAAAACCTAAGAAAGAGTTCATAGTCTCTTACACGGCGCAAAACCGTCTTCACAATGTTTTCTTAGAGACGTGCCTGACAAGACTGTGCTTGCATTCCTCGCGCCCGGACAGGGCTCCCAGACTCCCGGCATGCTCGTCGAGTGGCTGGAGCTGCCGGGTGCGTCGGCGCGCATCGCAGCGTGGTCGGAGATCAGCGGCTTGGACCTGGCCCGCCTGGGCACCACCGCAGACGCGCAGGAGATCACCGACACCGCGGTGACCCAGCCCCTCGTCGTCGCCGCCACGTTGCTGGCCTACGAGGAGCTGACGCGCCGCGACGTGCTGACCGGCGACGAGCAGATCGTCGCCGCCGGACACTCGGTCGGTGAGATCGCGGCATATGCGATCGCCGGAGTCATCACCGCCGACGAGGCCGTGTCCCTGGCCGCGACCCGCGGCCGTGAGATGGCCAAGGCGTGCGCCGTGGAACCGACCGGGATGTCGGCCCTGCTGGGTGGCGACGAGGCCGAGGTGCTCGCCCGGCTCGAAGCCCTCGACCTGGTTCCGGCCAACCGCAACGCCGCCGGGCAGATCGTCGCCGCCGGCGCTACCGCCGCGCTCGAGAAGCTCGCCGAGGATCCGCCGGCCCGCGCCCGGGTCCGCCCGCTGGCCACCGCCGGCGCGTTCCACACGCGCTACATGGAGCCCGCGTTGGCCGAGTACACCGTCGTCGCGGACCGGATCACCCCGGCGGAGCCGTCGGTGACGCTGCTCTCCAACGCCGACGGCCGGCCGGTCGCCTCGGCGCACGACGCGATGACCAAGCTGGTCGCCCAGATGACGCGCCCCGTGCGCTGGGATCTGTGCACCGCCACCATGCGCGAGCTCGGCGTGAACGCACTCGTGGAGTTCCCGCCCGCGGGCACGCTGTCGGGCATCGCCAAGCGCGAACTCAAGGGCACCCCGACCCACCCCATCAAGAGCCCGGCCGATCTCGACGGATTGGCAGAAGCACTGCGCGCCGTCTGAGCCCACGACCGCGCGACACACAAGAAGACGTTTCACCCCAGGTAACACCCGATAAATAGAAGGAGCCACAGTGCCCGCCTCTCAGGAAGAAATCATCTCCGGTCTCGCCGAGATCATCGAAGAAGTGACCGGCATCGAGCCGTCTGAAGTGACCCCGGAGAAGAGCTTCGTCGACGACCTGGACATCGACTCGCTGTCGATGGTCGAGATCGCCGTGCAGACCGAGGACAAGTACGGCGTGAAGATCCCCGACGAGGACCTCGCCGGTCTGCGCACCGTCGGTGACGTCGTCGCCTACATCCAGAAGCTCGAGGAAGAGAACCCCGAGGCTGCTGCCGCTCTGCGCGAGAAGTTCTCCGCAGAATGACACGTCCTTCCACTGCTAACGGCGGGTTCCCGAATGTCGTGGTGACCGCCATCGAGGCCACCACGTCTCTCGCGGGCGACATCGAGAGCACGTGGAAGGGCCTGCTGGCAGGCGACAGCGGCATCCGCGTCCTCGAGGATGAGTTCGTCACCAAGTGGGACCTTCCGGTGCGTATCGGCGGTCACCTGGTTGACGACGTCGACAGCCACATGACCCGCATCGACATGCGCCGCATGTCCTACGTGCAGCGCATGTCGAAGCTGTTGTCGAAGCGACTCTGGGAGAACGCGGGCACGCCCGAGGTCGACCCGGACCGCTTCGCCGTCATCATCGGCACCGGTCTGGGCGGCGGCGAGAAGATCGTCGAGACCTATGACGCGATGAACGAGGGCGGGCCCCGCAAGGTGTCCCCGCTCGCTGTTCAGATGATCATGCCCAACGGTGCGGCGGCGGTCGCCGGTCTCGAACTGGGCGCCCGCGCCGGGGTCATCACCCCGGTGTCGGCGTGCTCGTCGGGCTCGGAGGCCATCGCCCACGGTTGGCGCCAGCTCGTCATGGGCGACGCGGACTTCGCCGTCGTGGGTGGCGTGGAAGGCGGCATCGAGGCACTGCCCATCGCGGCGTTCTCGATGATGCGCGCCATGTCGACCCGCAACGACGAGCCGGAGCGCGCGTCACGGCCGTTCGACAAGAACCGGGACGGCTTCGTCTTCGGCGAGGCGGGCGCGATGATGATCATCGAGACCGAGGAGCATGCCCTGGCCCGCGGCGCCACGCCGCTGGCCCGCCTGATGGGCGCGGGCATCACCTCCGATGCGTTCCACATGGTGGCCCCGGCCGCCGACGGCAGCCGGGCCGGTCACGCGATGAAGCGGGCGATGGAGACCGCGGGCCTGTCCCCCAAGGACATCTCGCACGTCAACGCGCACGCCACCGCAACGCCGATCGGTGACACCGCGGAGGCCAACGCCATCCGCGTCGCCGGAGTGGAGCACGCCGCGGTCTACGCGCCGAAGTCGGCGCTGGGCCACTCGATCGGCGCCGTGGGTGCGCTGGAGTCGGCACTGACGGTGCTGGCCCTGCGTGACGGTGTCATCCCTCCGACGCTCAACTACGAGACGCCGGACCCGGAGATCGATCTCGACGTCGTCGCGGGCGAGCCACGGTATGGCGACTATCAGTACGCCATCAACAACTCGTTCGGTTTCGGCGGCCACAATGTGGCTCTGGCCTTCGGCCGCTACTAGGCCGCACAGGAACACCGAGAGGACACGCGTCTGAGCATGGCTGCACCGACAACAGGGAACGGACTCCCCGACGTCGTCGTGACCGGTATGGCCATGACGACGAGCGTCGCCACCGATGCCGAAGGCACGTGGGCGGCGCTGCTGGAGGGCAAGAGCGGCATCCGCCGTCTCGATGACCCCTTCGTCGAGGAGTTCGACCTGCCGGTGAAGATCGGCGGCCATCTGCTGGAGGACTTCGACGGGGAACTGACCGAGGCCGAGAACGGTCGGATGTCGTACCCGCAGAAGATGGCCACCGTGCTCGGACGTCGTGTCTGGCGCAACGCCGGGTCCCCCGAGGTCGACACCAACCGTCTGATGGTGTCGATCGGGACCGGCCTCGGCGGTGCCGAGGCGCTGGTGTTCGCCTATGACGGCATGCGGGACAGCGGCGTCGACGCCGTGTCCCCGCTTGCGGTGCAGATGTATATGCCCAACGGCCCGTCGGCCGTGGTGGGTCTGGATCGTGGCGCCAAGGCCGGGGTGGTCACCCCGGTCTCGGCGTGCGCGTCCGGCTCCGAGGGCATCGCGCAGGCGTGGCGCAACATCGTGCTCGGCGAGGCCGACATCGCGATCTGCGGCGGCGTCGAGCAACGCATCGAAGCCGTGCCGATCGCCGGTTTCGCCCAGATGCGCATCGTGATGTCGACCAACAACGACGATCCGGCCGGCGCCTGCCGCCCGTTCGACCGTGACCGGGACGGCTTCGTGTTCGGCGAAGGCGCTGCACTGATGGTCATCGAGACCGAAGAGCACGCCAAGGCGCGCGGCGCCACGATCCTCGCGCGTCTGATGGGCGCAAGCGTCACCTCCGACGGCTACCACATGGTCGCTCCCGACCCCAACGGTGAGCAGGCCGGTTATGCGATGACGCGCGCCATCCAGCTGGCGGGGCTGCAGCCGAGCGACATCGACCACATCAATGCTCACGCGACGGGCACCAGCGTCGGCGATGTCGCCGAAGGCAAGGCGATCAACAAGGCGATGGGCGGGCATCGGCCCGCGGTCTACGCACCGAAGTCCGCTCTCGGCCATTCGGTCGGTGCGGTCGGCGCGGTCGAGTCCATCCTCACCGTCCAGGCGCTGCGCACCGGCGTCATTCCCCCCACACTCAATTTGAAGAACCTCGACCCCGAGATCGACCTCGACGTCGTCGCGGGCGAGCCTCGGCGGGGCAACTACACCTACGCCATCAACAATTCGTTCGGTTTCGGCGGGCACAACGTCGCACTCGCCTTCGGCAAATACTGAAAGCAGGAGACATCTATGACCACCATCGAGAATCGCCCCGCCACCAACGTCAACGAGTCCCTCGATCCGCGCGACCCGATGCTGCGGTTGGCGACGTTCTTCGATGATGGCAGCGTCGAGCTGCTGCACGAGCGCGACAAGTCGGGTGTGCTGGCCGCCGCCGGCACCGTCAACGGTGTCCGCACGGTGGCGTTCTGCACCGACGGCACCGTGATGGGTGGCGCGATGGGCGTCGACGGCTGCAAGCACATCGTCGATGCCTACGACGTCGCGATCGACGAGCAGAGCCCCATCGTCGGCATCTGGCACTCCGGCGGTGCGCGGCTGGCCGAGGGTGTCAAGGCGCTGCACGCGGTCGGCCTGGTCTTCGAGGCGATGATCCGCGCGTCCGGCTACATCCCGCAGATCTCCGTGGTGGTCGGCTTCGCCGCCGGCGGCGCCGCCTACGGCCCCGCGCTGACCGACGTCATCATCATGGCGCCCGACAGCAAGGTGTTCGTCACCGGACCTGACGTGGTGCGCAGTGTCACGGGCGAGGACGTCGACATGGTCTCGCTCGGCGGACCCGAGGCGCACCACAAGAAGTCCGGTGTGTGCCACATCGTCGCCGACGACGAGCTCGACGCCTATGAGCGCGGCCGCCGTCTGGTCGGGCTGTTCTGCCAGCAGGGCCACTTCGACCGCACCAAGGCCGAGGCCGGCGACACCGACCTCAAGGCACTGCTGCCCGAGTCGGCGCGCCGTGCCTACGACGTGCACCCGCTGGTCGAGGCGCTGCTCGACGAGGGTGTCCCGTTCGAGGAGTTCCAGTCCCGCTGGGCCCCGTCGATCGTCGTCGGTCTGGGCCGGCTGGCCGGCCGCACCGTCGGTGTCATCGCCAACAACCCGCTGCGCCTGGGGGGCTGCCTGAACTCCGAGAGCGCCGAGAAGTCGGCTCGCTTCGTGCGACTGTGCGACGCGTTCGGCATCCCGCTGGTCGTGGTCGTCGACGTGCCGGGCTACCTGCCGGGCGTGGACCAGGAGTGGGGCGGCGTGGTCCGTCGCGGCGCCAAGCTGCTGCACGCGTTCGGTGAGAGCTCGGTACCCCGCGTCACGCTGGTCACCCGCAAGATCTACGGCGGTGCGTACATCGCGATGAACTCGCGGTCCCTGAACGCCACCAAGGTGTTCGCGTGGCCCGACGCCGAGGTGGCCGTCATGGGCGCCAAGGCAGCCGTCGGCATCCTGCACAAGAAGAAGCTGGCTGCCGCCGCCCCCGAGGAGCGCGAGTCGCTGCACGAGGCGCTGGCCATCGAGCACGAGAAGATCGCCGGCGGTGTCGATTCCGCCATCGAGATCGGTGTCGTGGATGCGAAGATCGATCCCGCGCACACCCGCAGCGTGCTCACGCAGGCGCTCGCCGAGGCGCCGATGCGCCGCGGCCGCCACAAGAACATCCCGCTGTAAGCCCCGCTCAGCGGCTGAGGGCGAGCATCTCCTCAGCCGCGGGCAGCGCGCGCTCGCGGTCCGCGGCGACCAGGCCGATCCGGGTGCGCCGGTCGAGGATGTCGTCGACGCTCGATGCGCCCTCGTGTGTGACGGCGTATTCGAATTCCGCGCGCGTGACATCGATGCCCTCGGCGACGGGTTCGGTGGGCCGTGAGCATGAGGCACCCGCGATGACGTCGGGCGCTTCGGCGCCGTAGCGGGCCACCAGCGACTTCGGCAGGTCACCTGAAACACTGTGCACCGCACCGGGATTGGACGGCGCACCGATCAGCGGGAGATCACGGGTGCGGCACAGACCGGCGGCGAGCCCGCGCAGCGCGACAGCGCGATCCACGACGTCCTCGGCCATGTACCGGTATTCGGTCAGCTTGCCGCCGATCACGCTGAGCACGCCGTCCGGCGACTCGGTGACCGCATGCTCTCGCGACACGTCCGCGGTGCGACCCGCACCCGTGTCGATCAGGGGCCGCAACCCGGCGTAGCTGCCGACGACATCGTCCGGTCGGAGTGAGGTCGCCAGTGCCGTGTTGACGGTGTCGAGCAGGAACGTCACCTCCTGCGCGGTCGGCTCGGGCACATCGGGTATCGCCCCGGGGGCGTCTTCGTCGGTCAGTCCCAGGTAGACGCGGCCCAACTGTTCCGGCATGGCGAACACGAACCTGTTGATCTCGCCCGGTATCGGAATCGTCAGCGCCGCAGTGGGATTGCCGAATGCCGATGCGTCGAACACCAGGTGGGTGCCGCGGCTGGGCCGCAGCCGCAGCGAGGCGTCGACCTGTCCGGCCCAGACGCCGGTCGCGTTCACCACCGCTCGTGCCGACACCTCGAGCGTCTCCCCCGTCAGCGTGTCGGCGAGCGTCACCGACGTTCCCGACGCGGCACGTGCCTCGACGCGGGTGAGGATGCGGGCGCCGTGCTGCGCGGCGGTGCGTGCCACCGCGGTGACCAGTCGCGCGTCGTCGATGAGCTGACCGTCATAGGCCAGCAGCGCCCCGTCCAGGCCGTCGCGACGCACCGTCGGCGCCAATGCGATTGCCGCCGCGGCATCGATGCGACGCGATCGCGGCAGCACCGATGCGGGCGTGCGCGCGAGGGCTCGCAGACCGTCACCGGCCGCGAAACCGAACCGGACGAGCGCCCGCGATGCGCGGTTCATCTCGGGCAGCAGCGGCACAAGTTGCGGCATCGCGTGCACGAGGTGTGGGGCGTTGCGTGTCATCAGGATTCCGCGCTCGAGCGCGCTGCGCCGGGCGATGCCGACATTGCCGCTGGCGAGGTATCGCAGGCCGCCGTGCACGAGCTTGGAGCTCCACCGGCTGGTGCCGAACGCCAGATCGTGTTTCTCGACCAGCGCCACCGACAGCCCACGCGTCGCAGCGTCGAGCGCAATACCGGCACCGGTGATACCGCCGCCGATCACGAGCAGGTCCAGCGGTGCGCCGTCGCCGAGCTCCTGTAGCTCGGCGGTGCGCCGGGCGGCGTTCAGCGCGGTTGTCGAGGAGCCGCTCATGAGGCGAGGTATCCGTTGAGCGCGCGGGCGAGTTCGACGTTGATGGCGTCGGCGTCGAGCAGCTTCTCCACCATCTGCGCGGACTGGATCGTGGACTGTGTGATCAGCAGGCACATCGCACCCATCTCGTGCGGGTCACCCTGGCGCACACTGCCTTCGGCCTGGCCGGCCCTGATCGCTTCGGCGAGCGCGTCGATGAGGATCTGCTGGCTGGTGCCCAGGCGTTCGGCGATGTAGACCATCGCCAGGTTGGGGGCGTTGCGGATCACCGACTGCACGACGTCGTCATTGCGCAGGTGCTCGGCGACCGCCACCACGCGCTCGACCGTCGCCTCTCGGCCGGCGCCGCGATCGGGCACCTGCTCGAGCACCCCGGAGATGCGCACGGTGAGCAGCTCGGCGATCACCCAGCGGATGTCGGGCCAGCGCCGATAGATGGTGGGGCGACTGACTCGGGCGCGCCGCGCGATCTCGGTCATGGTCGTCCGTTCGACGCCGTAGGCGAGGATGCACGCCGCCGCGGCGTCGAGAATGCGCTTCTCGACACTCGAATCGGAGTTACGGATTGACACCATCTGTAATACTGTAACGCATGTCTTCGCTTGCTGGCCAGCCCACACGACCTCCGATGGCATGGAACGCCTGGGGTGATCCCGCCGCAGCGAAGCCGCTGTCGCCCGGTATCCGCTCCCTTCTCAGCCAGGCCCTGGGCATCGACGCCGAGCCGACAGCAGAGCCCACCCTCGAAGAGGTCAGGGTCCGCCCATCGGCTCTGTCGCCGAGTGACCGCGAGGGGCTCGCCGCGATCGTCGGCGCCGAGAACGTTCTCGTCGAGGACCGCGACCGGCTGCTCCGCGCCGGCGGTAAGTCGACGCTGGACCTGTTGCGCCGCAGGGATTTCGGTGTGCAGGACGGCCCGGACGCGGTGCTGGTGCCCGGCGACGACGACGAGGTGGCCGCCGTGTTGCGATTCTGCGCCGACCACAGCATCGCGGTCGTTCCGTTCGGCGGTGGCACCAGCGTGGTCGGTGGCCTGGACCCGCTGCGGGGCGACTTCAAGGCCGTGGTGTCGGTGGACCTGCGCCGGTTCGACGAGCTGCACACGCTCGACGACGTCTCCTGGGAGGCCGAGCTGGGCGCCGGCCTGACCGGGCCGGAGGCCGAGCAGCTGCTGAACGAGCGCGGCTTCTCACTCGGCCATTTCCCGCAGAGCTTCTGTTTCGCCACGATCGGCGGGTTCGCCGCGACCCGCTCGTCGGGCCAGGATTCCGCGGGCTACGGCCGCTTCGACGACATGGTGCGCGGCCTGCGTGCCGTGACGCCGGCGGGAGTGTTCGATGCGGGCCGCGCACCCGCATCGGCCGCGGGACCGGATCTGCGGCAGCTTCTGCTCGGTTCCGAGGGCACGTTCGGCGTCATCACGAAAGTCCGGGTGCGCGTCCATCCGGTGCCGGAGACCACGCGCTATGAGGCGTGGTCGTTTCCCGACTTCGCCACCGGCGCGGCCGCGCTCCGGGCCGTTGCGCAGACCGGTGCCGGACCGACGGTGATCCGGCTTTCCGACGAGGCGGAGACCGGCGTCAACCTGGCCACCGCCGACAGCATCGGCGAGATCCAGATCACCGGCGGCTGTCTGGCCATCACGGCCTTCGAGGGCACCGAGGCCCACGTCGTCAGCCGCCACGCCGAGACGCGAGACCTGTTGAGCGCCAACGGTGGAACGTCACTGGGCGAGGGCCCGGCACGCGCGTGGGAGCACGGCCGGTTCAACGCCCCCTACCTGCGGGACGGGCTGCTGTCGGCGGGTGCGCTGTGCGAGACGCTGGAGACCGCGACGACGTGGTCGAACGTCCCGACGCTCAAGGCTGCCGTCACCGACGCACTGACCCGCTCGCTGGCCGATTCGGGGACGCCTGCGCTAGTGATGTGCCACATCTCGCACGTCTACCCCACCGGCGCGTCGCTCTATTTCACCGTCGTGGCCGCCCAGCGCGGCAACCCGATCGAGCAGTGGCGCGCCGCCAAGACCGCCGCCTCGGAAGCGATGGTGCGCGTCGGCGCGACGATCACCCACCACCACGCGGTCGGGGCCGACCACCGCCCCTGGATGCGCGACGAGGTCGGCGACCTCGGCGTCGCCGTGCTGCGTGCCGTGAAGTCGACCCTCGACCCCACCGGAATCATGAACCCGGGCAAGCTGATTCCGTGAACCGGATCGTCGTCCTGACCAACCCGGCCTCCGGGCACGGCAATGCCCGCCACGCCGCCGAACGGGCGATCAGCCGATTCCAGGAACGCGGCGTCGACGTCGTCGCACTCGTCGGCCGTGACCCCGCCCATGCACGCGAACTCGTCGAGGGCGCGTTGGAACGCGGTATGGACGCGCTGGTGGTGGTCGGCGGCGACGGCATCGTCTCGCTCGCGCTGCAGATCCTCGCGCAGACGCCGACCCCACTGGGCATCATCCCGGCCGGCACCGGCAACGATCACGCGCGCGCGTTCGGCATCCCCACCGGGCCCGAGGCGGCCGCCGACGCGGTCGTCGACGGCGAGATCGGCACCTACGACCTGGGGTTGATCACCGGCGCCGACGGCACCCGGCGGTGGTTCGGCACGGTGATGGCGGCGGGTTTCGATTCCCTGGTCACCGATCGGACCAACCGGATGCGCTGGCCGCACGGGCGCATGCGCTACAACCTGGCCATGCTGGCCGAGATCTCCCAGCTGCGGTTGCTGCCGTTCCGGCTCACCTTCGACGGCACCGAGGTCGAGACCGAACTCACGCTGGCCGCGTTCGGCAACACCCGAAGCTACGGCGGCGGCATGCTGATCTGTCCCGGCGCCGACCCGACCGACGGGCTGCTCGATGTCACGATGGTTGCGTCAGCATCCCGCTCGCGGCTGATCCGGCTGTTTCCGACCGTGTTCAAGGGGACTCATGTGAACCTGCCGGAGGTGACGACCCGGCGGGCCGCGACGATCACGGTCGAGTCACCAGGAATCACTGCCTACGCCGACGGCGAGTACGTGTGTCCGCTGCCCGTGGAGCTCACCGTGGTGCCGGGCGCGTTGCGGGTGTCAGGACCCGCTACCCGACCCCGCGGCTGAGCCAGCTGACTTCGGCGCCCACTCCGCCGTCGCGGTAGGCCTCCAGCGCCTCGTCCCACGCGGTGCCGAGGACGGAGTCGAGTTCGGCGGCCAGCATGTCGGCACCGGAGGCCATCAGGGTGCGCAGCCGCATCTCCCCGACCATCACGTCGCCGTTGGCGCTCATCGCGCCGCTCCACAGGCCGAGCTGGGGGGTATGGCACCAGCGGTGCCCGTCGACGCCGTGGCTCGGGTCTTCGGTGACCTCGAACCGCAGCACCGACCAGGACCGCAGGGCATTGGCCAGTTGAGCGCCGGTGCCCACGGGTCCCACCCAGTTCGTCACGGCACGCAGCTGCCCGGGCATGGCCGGTTGCGGCGTCCACTTCAAATTCGCCCTCGCGTTGAGGGTCGACGACAACGCCCACTCGACGTGCGGGCACACCGCCGCGGGTGAGGCATGTACGTACACCACACCCGTCGTCGTGTCGGCGAATTGATTCGCTGCACGCATCTGTTGCTCCTTCGGCTCCACGAGGGACGTCTTCCCCAACGACCTGGTGGTTTCCGAGTGAGTCAGCAGATGAAATTGTTTATTTCGAGGTAATTGTGCCTTGTGAGACGCGTGTTGCGCTAGTCCGCCCTGTAATCTCTCAGAACTTCATCAGACAGGGCGGGCATCACGTCGTGCGCCCAGTCGCCGAAGGGCCGGTCGGTGAGCACGACCAGGGCCAACGCGGCGTCGGGGTCCACCCACAGAAACGTCCCCGATTGGCCGAAGTGCCCGTAGGTCCGCGGCGAGTTCTGCGCTCCGGTCCAGTGCGGTGATTTGCCGTCCCGCAGTTCGAAGCCCAGTCCCCAGTCGTTGGGCCGCTGCCTACCGAAGCCAGGCAGCACTCCGTCGAGGCCGGGGAACTGCACCGACGTGGCGGCCTCGTGCATCCGCTCCGACACCAGGGCCGGCGTCAACAGCTCACCGGCGAACGCCGTCAGATCGGCCACCGTCGACGTGGCGCCGTAGCCGGCCGCCGGTGCGCCCCCGTCCAGGGTGGTGTCCGACATCTGCAGGGGGTCGAACACCGATTCGGTCAGGTAGTCCGTGAACGGGATGCCCGACTCGCGCTCCAGCACCTCGGCCGCGACGGCGAACCCGTGATTGGAGTAGATCCGCCGCGTGCCCGGTGCGGCGAGCACCTTCTCCGAGGTCATCTCGTAGCCCGCCGTGTGTGCCAGCAGGTGGCGGATCGTGGCGCTCGGCGGTCCGGCCGGGGTGTCGAGGTCGAACACGCCCTCCTCGACCGCGATCTGGATCGCGCGCGCGGCGAGCAGTTTGGTCACCGAGGCGAGCGGAAAGGTCTGCGTCTGGTCGCCGTGGTGGGCCAGCGTTCCATTGCGGTCGACGACCGCGGCGGCGACGGTCGGGACGGGCCAGTCGGCCAGGGCGTCGAGTGCGCTCATCGGTGATGAGCCTAGCGACGACGCCGGGGCCACATATTAGGGTTCAGGCATGACTCAGACGGTGCGCGGCGTGATCTCCCGTTCGAAGGGCCAGCCGGTCGAGGTGGTGGACATCGTGATCCCCGATCCGGGGCCGGGTGAGGTCGTGGTCGACATCCAGGCGTGCGGGGTGTGCCACACCGATCTGCACTATCGCGAGGGCGGCATCAACGACGAATTCCCGTTCCTGCTCGGCCACGAGGCGGCCGGCATCGTCGAGACGGTCGGCGAGGGTGTCACCAACGTCGAGCCCGGTGACTTCGTGATCCTGAACTGGCGCGCGGTGTGCGGTCAGTGCCGGGCCTGTAAACGCGGCCGCCCCCACCTGTGCTTCGACACCCACAACGCCGCGCAGAAGATGACGCTGACCGACGGCACCGAGCTGACCCCCGCGCTCGGCATCGGCGCGTTCGCCGACAAGACCCTGGTCCACGAAGGTCAGTGCACCAAGGTCGATCCGGCCGCCGACCCCGCCGCGGCAGGCCTGCTCGGCTGCGGCGTGATGGCCGGTGTGGGCGCGGCCATCAACACCGGGGCGATCAACCGCGACGACACCGTCGCCGTCATCGGCTGCGGCGGTGTCGGTGACGCCGCGATCGCCGGCGCCGCGCTCGTCGGCGCGAAACGCATCATCGCCGTCGACATGGACAACCGAAAGCTGGAGTGGGCTCGGCAATTCGGCGCCACGCACACGATCAATGCCAAGGAACTCGACGCCGTGGAAACGATCCAGGACCTCACCGACGGGTTCGGTGCCGACGTCGTGATCGACGCGGTCGGACGGCCCGAGACGTGGAAGCAGGCGTTCTACGCGCGCGACCTCGCGGGCACCGTGGTCCTGGTCGGCGTGCCCACCCCCGATATGACGCTGGAGATGCCGTTGATCGACTTCTTCTCTCGCGGTGGGTCGTTGAAGTCGTCGTGGTACGGCGACTGCCTACCCGAACGGGACTTCCCGACGCTGATCTCGCTGTACCTGCAGGGGCGGTTCCCGCTCGACAAGTTCGTCTCCGAACGGATCGGACTCGACCAGATCGAAGACGCTTTTCACAAGATGCACGCCGGAGAGGTGCTCCGCTCGGTGGTGGTCCTGTGAACGCCATCCAGCGGCTGGTCACCAGCGGCACGTTCGAACTCGACGGCGGCAGCTGGGATGTCGACAACAACATCTGGCTCGTCGGTGATGACAACGACGTCGTGGTGTTCGACGCCGCGCACAGCGCCGCGCCGATCATCGAGGCGGTCGGCGGCAGGAACGTGATCGCGGTGGTGTGCACCCACGGCCACAACGATCACGTGACCGTCGCCCCCGAGCTGGGCAAGGCTCTCGACGCTCCGGTCCTGCTGCATCCCGCCGACGACGTCCTGTGGCGGATGACGCACCCGGACAGCGATTTTCGCGCGGTGGAGGACGGTCTCGCACTGACCGTGGCCGGTATCGAACTGCGCGCACTGCACACCCCAGGCCACTCCCCGGGCTCGGTCTGCTGGCACGCTCCGGAGCTGACCGCGGTGTTCAGCGGTGACACGCTGTTCTCCGGCGGTCCGGGTGCCACCGGGCGCTCCTTCTCCGACTTCCCCACCATCCTGGAATCCATCTCGGGACGGTTGGGCGCCCTGCCCGCCGACACCGTCGTCTACACCGGCCACGGCGATACGACCACCGTGGGCGACGAGATCGTGCACTACGACGAGTGGGTCGCCCGCGGTCACTGAGTGTCGAGGATCCGACGCTTCTCGGCCTCGAACTCGGCGTCGGACAGCGCCCCCGAATCGCGCAAAGCCGCAAGCGTCTCGAGCTGCCGCAGACGCACCGCCTCGTCAGTGGGCTGGTAACTGTGCACCGGCGGCGGGACGGGGCCGGGCCACTGCGCGTCGTCGAGGACGATCGGGCCGGGCGTCGGTCGGGGCCGGCGCCCGGAGCGGGCCCACCACGTGATCGCCGCGGCGAGCTCGAGGAGTCCGAGCGCGATCAGCCCGCCGCAGACCCACAGCACCCAGCCGGGTGAGCTGTCCTTGCCGAAGGCCAGTCGCGGATTGATGTAGCCGCCCACCGATCCGTCCGTCCGGACGTCGTACACCCCGCTCTGGGCGACCCGAAGGGTCCAGATGCGGACGCGCACATCGTTGTTCACCGATGTCGTCGATCCGATGTCTTCGGTCAGCACGGGATCGGGCAGGCCGTCGGGGGCGTTGATACCGATCTCGAGCGGTGGCACCGGGAATCCCCCGTCGATCCCTCCCGTGACCGACGTGTGGAAGTTGACCGTCACCTCACCTGCGGGCAGCTGCACCCGCCCCGACCCGGGCACCGGGATCTCGCCGTAGGCGTCGAAGTCGTCGAACACCACGGCGCTGAGCACGAGCGTCACGATCAGGCCCGCCACGCCCGCGATCAATGTCATCACTGCGGCGACCACCGCGATCTTGGGGCCGGTCCGAGCGGTCACGCGCGTCAGTGTCGCACGCCGGGTTGCACGCCGGGCTTTTCGTCGGCGCGGACCGCGCACAGGTACTACCGTCTCGAAGATGCCCGAGTCGAGCATCGTGGTGCGACCGGAACCGGTCGACAGCGGCACCTACACCGCCGCGTCGCGGCTGCAGGCCGCCGGGCTGACGCGCGCCACCGAGATCTTCGCCGAGGCCGCCGCCGCAGTGCCCCTGCCCACCCCGCCGCAGCCGATCGTCCTGGCCGACTACGGTGCGGCAACGGGACACAATGCGCTGTTGCCGATGGGCGCGGCGATCTCGGTGCTGCGCAACAGAACCCGGCCGGAACACTCGGTGCTGGTCGCCCACACCGACCGACCGGACAACGATTTCACGGCGCTGTTCCGGACGCTGGAGGAGGACCCGGACACGTACCTGCACAAGGACAAGGCGGCCTTCGCCTCCGCGGTCGGACGCTCCTTCTATTCGCAGATCCTGCCGTCGAACAGCGTCAATCTCGGGTGGAGTGCGTGGGCGATCCAGTGGCTGAGCCACGTGCCCGCGCCGGTCCACGGCCCGCACTTACAGGTGGCCACGTGCGGCGACGACGAATTACAGGCGGCCTACGCCAAGCAGGCAGCGCGGGACTGGCACGAGTTCGTCGCGTTCCGCGGCCGCGAGCTGTGTCCCGGCGGCCGGCTCGTCGTGACCACCATGGGCATCGGGGACGACGGCGAGGCGGGGTTCCGTCCGCTGCTCACCGCCATCGCGGATGCGCTCGCCGAGGTGACGGCCGCCGGGGTGATCTCCGCCGACGAGGCCGCGCGGATGTGCATCCCGACCGTGGCCCGGACGGCCGCCGATGTCACGGCGCCCTTCGCGCCGTCGGGGGTCTTCGAGCGGCTGTCGATCGCGCACCTGGAGATCGTCGATGCGCAGGACCGGTTCTGGGACCGGTATCAAGCCGACAAGGACGCCGTGGATTTCGGAGCGCGCTGGGCCGGCTTCGCGCGCGCCTCGCTGTTCGCCGCCCTCAGTGCGGCGCTGGACGGGGGCCTCGCGAACCCCCGCTGCGCCGATCTGCACGAGCGGCTGGAGAAGGGCATCGCCGAGCGGCTGGCCGCGGCCCCGGAACGCACCCAGATCCCGCTCGCCTACGTGGTGCTCGAGAAACGCCGCTGAGTTCAGCGGATGGTTCCCACCCCGGGGATCAGCGGCAGATCCAACGCGGTCACCCAGCCGGGTGAGAGCGCATTGACCGCCGGGACCGCGTTCAGCGCGCGCAAACCCGTGGCCAGACACCCGGCGGCCGCGGCGTCCCGGCCGGAGCCGTCGGTGAAGCGGAAAGCCGTCTCCTGGCTGATGCTGGGCGTGCCCTCGATGTCGACGCGGTACACGTCGTTCTCGGTGCCCGACGGCCAGTCCGGTGCGGCGTCGTTGCCGATCCGGTTCACATGCTCGAGCTGGATACGCGTTTCTCCCCGGTACACGCCGTTGATCGTGAACCTCACCGCGGCAACGTTGCCCGCCGCGATGACGCCCTTGGCGGTCGGCCGATCCACCGGCGTCACCCACTTCTCCCACGTCGTGGTGATCTCGTCGAGCATGATGCCGGCCGCATGGGCGATCATCGGAACCGTTGCACCCCAGGCAAACACGAGGATGTCGGAGTTCTCCAGCATCGCCGTGTACTCCGGCGGCCTGCCGATCCCCATCTCCCGGTCGTAGTCACCGGTGTAGTTGGTGTAATCCAGAAGCTCCGAGGCGCGCACGGTGCGAACCTCGGAGCACAGGCCCATCAACGTCATCGGGAACAGATCGTTGGCGAAGCCGGGGTCGATGCCGGTGGTGAAACACGACGACTCCCCCAGTTCACAAGCGACCGTGACGGGTTCGATCCAGTTGGGCGGATTGAGGTGCATGGTCGGCCAGATCCAGGGCGTCATCGCCGTCGAGCACACGTCGATCCCGGCGCGCAGGAACCGGGTGATCACCTCGATGTTGGTGTCGGCATGCGCGGCAGTCGGGCCGTAATGCACGAGGGCGTCGGGCTCGAGCGCGACCAGCGCGTCGATGTCATCGGTGGCGCTCAGGTCCAGCGGTGCCGACAGGCCACAGATCTCACCGACGTCGCGACCCACCTTGTCCGGGTTGCTGACGCCCACCCCGATCAGCTCGAAGCCGGGATGGTCGACGACCTCGGCGATCACCATCTTGCCGACGAACCCGGTCCCCCAGATGACGATCCGTTTCGCGTCCTCGCGTGTCACGGCGATCCCCCGGCTAGAAGCAGCGCCGTAGGCCACCGGGTTCGCAGATCAGCGGATATCGGTCGACGGGGGTCGCGAGCGGTTCCTTGTAGGCCATCGTGAACCTCGTCGTGATGATGCCCGGCGGCAGACCGCAGTTGCCGTTGTGCTGTGTCTGGCGGGTACCCGTCATCGTCACGTCGTCGAATTTCACGACGTCAACGGTCGGCGCCCACGAGCCGTCCGGGCACTGCATCCCCCGGTCGGTCGGCGTCGTGTAGGCCCACTGACCGCCGGTGAGCACCGCGTCGCCGCCGACGAGGCCGGCGCTCGCCTGCACGTGCATGCGGCAGCCGACGGGAAGGTACAGCGCCTCCCGGAGGTCGCCGACCACCGGAACGCACGACGGGAAGATCGTCCAGGTGCCCGGTTTGCCGCCTTCCGGGGTGATGGTGAAGACGCCTTCCATGACCTGGTCGGCCTGAGCCGGGGCGGCGGCGCCCACCAGTGCGCAGACACCGAGCAGGAACGCGGCCAGGGTGCGCATCATCGTCACGCCGCGAGTATTTCAGCCCGGAGTAGACAAAGTCACGGGTTTGCCTATTCGCGGCACCGGGTAATCGCACTTCAACTGGCTCGAGTATCCGGGGTGGTGAAATATGGCGAGGACGGCGGTGCAGACCGCTGTCCTCGTCATTTTCGTGCTCGTCGCGTCCTTGACTGGCTGCTCGACGGGCAATCGCGTCGATCTCGGCGAAGGAGCTGCCGGATCGCTGATCGCCGCGATCGCCGGGGAGCCCGATCAGCTCGACCCGCACAAGACCACCGCCTACTTCTCGTTCGAGGTGTTGGAGAACGTGTTCGACACCCTCGTCGAACCCGACGAGAACCTGCAGATGCGGCCCGCCCTGGCGACCTCGTGGGAGGTCTCCCCCGACCAGCGCACCTGGACGTTCCATCTGCGCCCCGGCGTCAAATTCCACGACGGCAGCCCGCTCACGGCCGACGACGTGGTGTTCTCCTACCGCCGCATCATCGACGAAAAGCTCGCCAACTCCGACAAATTCAGCGCGGTCACCGCGGTCGAAGCCCCCGATCCGGCCACGGTGGTGCTCCGCGTGAGCCGGCCGACGCCGAACATGCTGACCAACATCGGCGGCTTCAAGGGCATGGCGATCGTGTCGCGGCGCAACGTCGAGAGCGGGCAGATCGCGACCAACCCCATCGGCACCGGCCCGTTCCGCTTCGCCGGCCGCAAGAGCGGCGACTCGATCTCACTGGTCGCCAACCCCGACTACTGGGACGGCCCGCCCGGCGTGCCCGGGGTGACGTTCCGGTTCATCTCCGAACCGTCGACGGCGCTCTCTGCGCTGCAGGCGGGTGAGATCGACTGGACGGATTCGATTCCGCCGCAACGTGTCCGCCAACTCTCCGATGACGAGTCGCTCCGCCTGGCAGTGACCCCGAGCAACGACTACTGGTATCTGGCGCTCAACGAAGCGAAGGCACCGTGGAACGACGTGCGGGTACGCCAGGCGATCGCGTACGCCATCGATCGCGACGCGATCGTCGCCGCGACCAGTTACGGTACCGCGAAGGTCAACGAGCTCGCGATCCCCGAGGGCAACCCCTGGTACACCCCTTACGACCGCTACCGCAGCGGAGGGCTGGACAAGGCACGTGAGCTGCTGAGCGAGGCCGGCGTCACGCCGGGCGATCTCGACATGCTGGTGACCACCGAATATCCGGAGACCGTGACGGCGGCGCAGATCATCGCCGACAACCTGGCGCCGCTGGGCTTCACGGTGAACATCCGCACCGTCGATTTCGCGACCTGGCTCGACGAGCAGAACTCCGGCAACTTCGACATGCTGATGCTCGGCTGGCTGGGCAACATCGACCCCGACGACTTCTACTACGCCCAGCACCACACCGACGGCTCGAGCAACGCGCAGAAGTTCTCCGACCCGGAGGTGGACCGGCTGCTCGACGCCGGCCGCGTCGAAACCGACCCCGCCGCCCGCAAGGCCGACTATGCCCGCGCCGCAACGCTGATCGCCGACAAGGTCAGCTACATCTACCTGTACAACTCCTCGGTGATCCAGGCCTGGAACCCGGCGCTGACGGGATACGAGGCCCGCCGCGACGGCGCCGTGCGATTCCGGCACGCGGCGCTGGACAAGGGTGGGGAGGCGTCATGACGAGGGTCCTGTCGCATCCGATCATTCGGTTCGTCGCACGCCGGGTGCTGTATTCGCTGATCGTTCTGCTGGGCGTCACCGTGGTGGTGTTCGCGCTCGTGCACCTGGTGCCCGGTGACCCGGTCCGCATCGCGCTGGGCACCCGCTACACCCCCGAGGCGTACGAGGCGTTGCGCAGCGCCAGCGGGCTGGACCGGCCGATCCTCTCGCAGTTCTTCGGCTATGTCGGCTCGGCGCTCACCGGTGATCTCGGCGTCAGCTTCCGCAACGGCGACCCGGTGACCGTGACGCTGATGGAGCGGCTGCCCGCCACGTTGTCGCTGGCCGCGGCCGGCATCGTGATCGCCGCGCTGATCGCGCTGCCCGCCGGCACGTACTCGGCGCTGCGGGAAGGCCGCCTCAGCGACGCCATCGTCCGGGTCACGAGCCAGTTCGGCGTCTCGATCCCCGACTTCTGGCTGGGCATCCTGCTGATCGGCCTGTTCTCGACGACGCTGGGCTGGCTGCCCACCTCGGGGTACCGGCCGCTGTTCACCGATCCGGCGGGCTGGCTGAGCCACATCATCCTGCCCGGGCTCACCGTCGGCGTCGTCGCCGCTGCGATCATGACGCGTTACGTGCGCGCCGCGGTGCTCGACGTCGCCGCCATGGGTCATGTGCGGACCGCACGCTCCAAGGGGCTCTCGCCGCGCGTCGTCACGTTCCGGCACACGGTGCGCAACGCGCTGGTGCCGATCCTGACCATCACCGGAATCCAGCTCGCCACGCTGCTGGGCGGCGTCATCGTCGTCGAGGTGGTCTTCGCGTGGCCGGGCCTGGGCCGGCTCGTCTACAACGCGGTGGCCGCCCGCGACTACCCGGTCATCCAGGGCGCGGTGCTGCTGATCGCGGCGCTGTTCCTGGCGATCAACCTGATCGTGGACGTGCTCTACGCAGTGGTCGATCCGAGGATCCGGCTGGCATGACGACCACCGAGCCCACCCGCGTCTCGTCCTGGCGCATTCTGGCGCGCAACCCGGTCACCGCGGTCAGTGCGCTGGTGCTGCTCGCCGTCGCCGTCATCGCGGTGTTCGCGAACGCGATTGCGCCGCATGGCGTCAACGATGTCGACGTGCCCGACGCGCTGCAGCCGCCGAGCGGCGCACACTGGTTCGGCACCGACGAGCTCGGCCGTGACGTGCTCTCCCGCGTGCTCGTGGCGACGCAGGCCTCGATGCGTGTCGCAGTGATCAGTGTCGCGTTCGCGGTCGTGGTCGGGGTGACGGTCGGAGTGCTGGCCGGTTACCGGGGCGGCTGGCTGGACACCGTGCTCATGCGCCTGGTGGACGTGATGTTCGCGTTCCCGGTCCTGCTGCTCGCCCTGGCCGTGGTCGCGATCCTGGGGCCGGGACTGACGACGACGATCCTCGCGATCGGCATCGTCTACACCCCGATCTTCGCCAGGGTCGCGCGGGCCAGCACGCTGGGCGTGCGCACGGAACCCTATGTCGCGGTGTCGCATGCGATGGGCACGCCCGATCACATGATCCTGCGCCGGCACATCCTGCCCAACATCGCCGGCCCGCTGATCGTGCAGACCTCGCTGTCCCTGGCGTTCGCGATCCTGTCCGAGGCGGCGCTGTCGTTCCTCGGTCTGGGCATCCAGCCGCCGGAGCCGTCGCTGGGCCGGATGATCTTCGACTCGCAGGGATTCGTCACGATGGCGTGGTGGATGGCCGTGTTCCCGGGTGCGGCGATCGTGGTGATCGTGCTGGCCTTCAACCTGCTCGGGGACGGGCTGCGGGACGTGCTCGACCCGAAACGCCGCACCAGCGCCGAGGCACGAGGGGTGCAACGATGACCGTGTTGGCGGTGGCCGATCTGGGCGTGCGCATCGGTGCGCGCACGATCGTCGACGGCGTCTCGTTCTCGGTGGCCCGGGACCAGACGGTGGGCATCGTCGGGGAATCGGGGTCGGGCAAGACCATGACGGTGCTGGCGGCCACCGGCCTGCTCGACGCGCCGGGGGCACGCGTCTCGGGATCGAGCACGCTCGCCGGTGAGCCCGAGATGCAGCTCGTCGGCGCCCGCGCCAAAGACCTTCGCCGCGTGCACGGTTCGCGCATCGGGTTCGTGTTCCAAGACCCCGGCACGTCCCTCAATCCCCTGCTCACGCTGGAACGTCAGATCACCGAGTCGCTCGAGACGCACCGCCGGGTGACGCGCCGGGAGGCGCAGTCGCGGGCTCTGGAGTTGCTCGAGGCCGTCGGGCTGCCCGATCCGGCGACACGTCTGCATGCCTACCCACACCAGCTCTCCGGCGGCCAACGACAGCGTGTGATGATCGCGATCGCGCTGGCGTGCGACCCGGAACTGCTCATCGCCGACGAGCCGACCACCGCGCTCGACGTGACGACGCAGGCACAGATCCTCGAGCTGGTGCGGACTCTGCAGCGGGACTTCGGCACCGCGGTCGTGTGGATCAGCCACGATCTCGGCGTCATCGGTCAGGTGGCCGACACGGTGACCGTGTTGCGCGACGGCGCGGTCGTGGAACAGGCGCCGATCCTCGACGTCTTCGATCGACCCCGTGACGACTACACACGTGACCTCCTGGCTGCGCGTCCCAACCTCGATGTCGCTGGCCCGCAAGCGAATCCGGATGCCGAACCGCTGCTCGAGGTCGACGGCCTCGACGTCTCGTTTACGGTCACCACCCCGGTGGGCAAGTCCACCGTGCACGCCGTCGATGACGTCTCGTTGCGGATTCGGCGTGGCACCACGCTGGGGTTGGTCGGAGAATCCGGGTCCGGCAAGTCGACCGTCGCGGCGGCCTTGACCGGTCTCGTGACCCCCGACAGCGGCAGCGCCACACTCGCCGGGGCGGACATCCTGAACGTCAAGCGCTCGGAGGTCAAGGCGCTCCGCCGGCGGATCGGACTGGTGTTCCAGGACCCGTTCTCGTCGCTGAATCCGCGTGCGCGCGTGGAGACGTCGATCGCCGAGCCACTGACGGTGCACCGGCTGGTCGACGGTGGCGCCGCGCGCCAGAAGCGGGTGGCCGAGCTGCTCGACCTCGTCGGCTTGCCGACCGAATTCGCGCAGCGCTATCCCCACGAACTGTCCGGCGGGCAGCGGCAGCGGGTCAGCATCGCCCGCGCGCTCGCCGCCGAGCCGGATCTGCTGATCCTCGACGAGGCCACCGCCGCGCTGGACGTGTCGGTGCAGGCGCGCGTTCTCGATCTGCTGGCCCGCCTGCAGCAGGAACTCGGATTGGCGTATCTGCTGATCGGCCACGACCTGGCGGTCATTCGCAAGCTCAGCCACGACGTCGCGGTGATGCGGGGCGGCGCGGTGGTGGAGAACCGGCCGGCCGAGCAGTTGTTCACCAACCCCGAGCACGAATACACCCGGGCGCTGCTGGCGGCGGTGCCGCCGGTGCGCCCGCGCGCTGCCGTGTGAGCGCCCGTGAGAGGGTGCAATCATGAGTCAGCTCAGCGGCAAGGTCGCGTTGGTCACGGGAGCCTCGGCGGGGTTGGGTGCGGCCACCGCGCGGCTGTTCGCAGAGCGGGGTGCGACGGTGTTCGGAATCGCCCGGGACGCAACGAAAATGGCGCAGGTCTTCGCCGACGTCCCAGGCGGCGCGGTCGCCTCGGTGGACATCTCCTCCCGTGAGGCGTGCGCCGCGGCGGTCGCGGACTGCGTCGAGCGGTTCGGCCGCCTCGATGTGCTCGCCAACATCGCGGGCTTTCACCGGATGCGGCACACCGCGTCGATGACCGACGACGACTGGGACGTCGACCTGGCGGTCAACCTGACTGCGCCGTTCGCACTGTGCCGGGCCGCGCTCCCTCATCTGCTGGCGTCGGGCGGCAACATCGTCAACGTGTCGTCGATCGCGGGCGTCGAGGGCGAGGTGTACTCGGCCGGGTACTGCGCGGCCAAGCACGGGCTGGTCGGCCTGACGCGGGCATTGGCCGTCGAGTTCACCAAGGAGCGACTGCGGGTCAACGCGGTGTGCCCCGGCGGTATGCCGACCGCGCAGACCACCGAGTTCGAAGCGCCCGAGAACGCCGACTGGGATCTGATCATGCGGATCGCGTCGCCGCGCGGATTCATGGCCACCGAAGACGTGGCGAAGGTGATCGCATTTCTGGCCAGCGACGACGCCGCCGCGATCCACGGCGCGGTCTATCGCGTCGACAACGGCAAGGGTGCGGGCTGAGCCAGGAAGCGGCGCAGCATCTCTCGTTCGAGCTCCGGGTCGGCGGGAGGCCAGACGACGAACGACAGCACCACACGCACGATCCACTGCGAGGCGGCGACGTCGTCGTCGGCGTGGCCGGTCAGTTCGGCGGCGATCGCGGCCAGCGGAGATGATTCGACGAGCCAGCCGATGCGGCCACCGTTGCCCACCGATGCGATCAGCGCCCGCCCCAGGGGGTCTGCACGAATATGGTCCAAAGCCACGGCGACCGCGGTGACGGTGCGCTCCGCACCCTCCAGACCGTCGACGGCAGACCGCACGTGCGCGACGATCTGCTCGGCGCTGCGGGCGAGTACCGCGTCCCGGATCTGGTTCTTGCCGCCGGCGTGGCGGTAGATGGTCGCCCGCGAGCAGTGCACCCGGGCCTCGAGGGCCGTCATGTCGAAGGCGTCGATCCCGTCGGCGGCGATGATCTCGGCCGCTGCGGCGTAGATGCGTTCGGCTGCCGCGACACGCCGATCGCCCACCAGCCAGTCGTTCGCCATCGTCCCGCCCTCGTGAGTGTTCTGCCCGTCATGGTCTCACGGTGAGACGCAAGCGGATGGCGTACTGGCGGGCCGCAGCAGGTCAGGCCATCGCGGTGAGACAGCGACGGCGGCGCAGCCCCGGCTGCCGTGTCGACTTGGTCGGCCGCTCTTGACCACCACGCCGACCGCCTCCCACCCTGACAGCGTGACTGGCGAACTCGGCGCGGCGCTGCTGCGCGAAGAGGCAATCCAGAATCCGGCCCCGCTGTACGCCCGAATGCACGGAGCGGGCCCGGTGCACCGAATCGGAGATTCGGATTTCCACGCGGTCTGTTCGTGGGATGCGGTGATCGATGCGGTGGGCCGGACGGAAGACTTCTCGTCGAATCTGACCGGCACGATGACGTACCGGCCCGACGGCACGGTCGGCGTGTTCGACATGGACGAATTGGGCGGCCCGACCCAGGTGCTCGCAATCGCCGATGATCCCATCCACGCGGCCCACCGCAAGCTGCTGCTTCCCCACCTGGCGGCGAAACGCATCCGTGAGCTCGAGTCGTTCGTCACCGACACGGTCGCGCGGCTGTGGGACGAGACGCTGGTGCATGACCGGATCGACTGGATGTCGGCGATCGCCAACCGTTTACCGATGATGGTGGTGTGCCGGCTGATCGGGGTCCCCGAGGACGACGTCGACCGGTTGACGGAGTGGGGCTATGCCAGCACGCAGTTGCTGGAAGGTCTGGTCGGTGCTGACGAACTGGCCGCGGCGAGCACGGCCGTCGGAGAATTGGTGGCCTACATCGCGGGCCTGCTCGACCGGCCCGCACCGCCGGGCACTCTGCTGGCGGATCTGGCTTCGGCGTGCGCAGCGGGCGATGTCGACGAGGTCACCGCGCAGGTGATCATGGTGACACTGTTCAGCGCAGGCGGTGAATCGACCGCATCGCTGATCGGTTCGGCCGCATATGTTTTGGCGAGCCGCCCCGAGCTGCAGCGCCGGCTCCGCGACGACCCTGCGCTCATCACGCCATTCATCGAAGAGGTGTTGCGCGTCGAGCCGCCGTTCCGCGGGCATTACCGCCACGTGGTGCGCGACTGCGAACTCCACGGTTATCGGCTGCGCGCCGGCGCGCGCCTGGTCCTGCTGTGGGGGGCCGCCAATCGTGACCCGGACCATGTGGACACACCTGACGAATTCCGCATCGATCGCCGAGACATGAAGAGCCACATAGCGTTCGGCCGGGGCGCGCACTTCTGTGTCGGCGCGTCGCTGGCGCGACTCGAGACTCGTCTCGTACTCGAGCACCTGTTGAGACGCACGGACGACGTGCGCGCCGGGGGGCCGGCCCGGTGGCTGCCGAGCCTGCTGGTGCGACGCTTGGAATCGCTGCCCCTGGCAGTTCAGAACGGCGGGGGTTCGTAGGTTTCGGCGAGCCACGCCCGATGCTCGCGGTCGCGTTGTGCGTCGAGCTCCGCGCGCTGCCTGCGCTCGCGGGCCACGCGGTCGCGGCGATCTTGCTCGCGAGTCGTGGTCCGACGCGGCATCATCGCAGTCTTGTCCGACCCGTCCGGGGCATTCGTGCGATCAGGGAGGCCGCCCGTCGACGACGCGAGAGACGGAAAGAGTTGTCCGCCATGAGGATCGGTCAGATAGACCAGCCCCGTGGGAGCGATGAGTACAACGGTGCCGTCGGGCCGCTGCTCGTCACGCCATCCGTTGAGGCCGGTGTAGAAGGTCTTGATCAGATGGTGGACACGGCAGTACAGCTTGGTGTTCGACGGATGGGTGGGACCCGCGGGCCACGGTGTCGTGTGGTCGACGTCGCACCTCCGCGCCGGAGCATCACAACCGGGGAAGCGACACGTCAGGTCCCGCCAGTGCAGGAAATCCGCAAGCCGGCGCGACGGCCGATATCCGCACTCCGCGTCGTCACCGGGCCTGTCGACGGGACGCATGTCGGCCGCCGCAGCGGCATCACGCACCGACTCGGCGGGCAGGATTCCGAACCCGTCCAGATAGCCGGGTGCGTCACTGCGCCCGTCGACGGTCGCCTGCTCGGCGAGGATGTGCACCACGACGCGGGCGGCCGAGGCCTCGAGCGCCGCAGCCGGGCAGTCCTGCGACCCACAGCAGCACGCCAACGTCGATTCGCCGCGGCCGAGTGCACCGCACGCGGCTGCCCGCCGTTGCATGGGGGTGCGAGGATCGGCCTCGCACACAGTGGCGGCCAGCGCGTCGAGGCGCTTGTCGAGCGCCGCGGCATCCAGCGCGTCGAGCAACCCGCCGGCGAATGCCGTACCGGGTTGATGGGATTCGACGGTGAAATACAGGTTGTCGCGGACGTCCGGCGGGACTCGAACCCCGGCCGGGTCGATTGTTGCGACCCATTGATCCACGCGGTCTTTCAACGTGTTCTCCGACAAGCGCATCCAGCCGATCAGCTTCGGCGCGAGGGTGGCATCGAGCGCGGCGATGATGTCGCTTTCGACGTTGTCGGTCCGATTGAGCACGATCCGTACCATGCGCAGATCGATCTCCCCGCGCGCGAAGACGGCCGCGACCGCGGGGAGACGTGAGTGCAGCGACACCGCCATGCGGACCTGGCTTCCGGCGCGCCATCGACTGATGTTCTGCGCCGCGGACACTTCCGCGGCCACCGCCTCGGTGACGTCGACAACCCAGTGCTCCGCCCCCGGGTGTTCACGAGTACGCAGCGCGTGGAGCCGGGCCACCGCGGCGAGGCGCTCGGCGATTGCCCGCGACTCAGCGCGGGTGGCGCACCCCATTGCGAGGACGCAATCGACAGCCTCCGCGGACTCGAACATGTGTTCGATACTACCGGTGGGGTCCGACAAGACTGCCGCTCGACTTCAGCCGCCCCACACCGTCATCAGCGTCACGTAGCACGCGGTCCCGACGAGGATGCTCAGCAGCGCCCGCCCACGCCACAGCTGTAGCCCCGCCGTCACCGCGACGGCCACCACCAGCCACAACAGCTGGAGCGCGGTGTCCCCCACGACCGTCTTCACCGAGTACAGCGCCAGCATCGCCATCACGCCCACGGGCATGTGCACGCTGAGATAGCGCACCACGGCGCTGTCGCGCATCGGCGCCAGCACCGCGAACGGCAGCGCGCGCAGCGCCCACGTCACTGCGGCGCTCACGCCGACGAGCAGCGCCATGTACCCGGTGTCAGGCATGCCGGGTCCGTCGTCGCAGCAGCAACATCGCGGTGAAGGCAGCGAATGCGCACACCAGCATCTGCCCCGGCACCACCAGCCACGCCCCGACGGCGCACAGCACCGCCAGCACCGCCGTCAGCGGATCGGGCCGCTGCCGGTACGCCTCGATGCCGAGCACGACGAACAGCGCGGTCAGCGCGAAGTCCAGGCCGACGAGCCGGTCGATCGGCAGCACCTCGCCCAGCACGCCGCCCAGAGCTGCACCGGTCACCCACAGCAGGTGGAACATCAACTGCATGAACAGGATCGGGCGGGTGGTCCACCCCTGCGCCTGCGGGCTGACCCCGACCGCATACGCCTCGTCGGACAGCGTGTACGTGCTGTAGAGCTTCGCCGCGACACCGCGAACCCGGTGCAGCGGGAACGACAGCGCGTAGAAGATGTGCCGCGAATTGACCACCAGCGTCGTCAGTGCGACGGTCGCGACCGGCGCGCCGCCCGCCACCAGTGCCACCATCAGGAACTCGAGCGACCCCGCGTAGATCACCCCGGCGAACACCGGCGCCCACCACCACGCCAACCCGGCGTGCACCACCAGGAAGCCCAGCGCCATGCCCAGCGGGATGAACGCCAGACCGAGCGGCGCGACCAACGTCAGCACCCGCCGCATCGCCGAACACCTCCTCCGACCCGTCTTCGAGACGCTAGCTTGTCATGCGTGGATGTCTTCGATGAATGGCGACGCGGCGGAACGACTTTCACCTGGGCATCGACCACGCCCGCCAACACCGGCCAGCAGGTCGAGGTGTTCGCGCGCCGGGCCGGCACACCGGGTGCACCGGCGCTGGTCTGCGTGCACGGATTTCCGACGGCGAGCATCGACTTCCGCGCGCTCGCCGGGGAACTGTCCGAAGACGTCGAGATCTTCACGCTCGACTTCCCGGGTTACGGGCTCTCGGAGAAGCCATCGGCACCCTACGCCTATTCCCTCTACGACGATGCGCGACTACTGATGCACGCGATCACCGAGGTGTGGGGGCTCGGCGACTACCGGATGATCACCCATGACCGAGGGAGCAGCATCGGCATGATCGCGCTGGCGATGCTCGCCGACGCCGACGCCCCCATGCCGCAGGAGGTGTTCCTGACCAATGCCAACATTTTCCTGCCCCTGGCCAACCTGACCGCGTTCCAGGTGGCGCTGCTCGACGACGCGACCGGCCGGGCCACCGCGGCGGCGACGACGCCGCAGATGCTCGCCGCCGGGCTCGGCGCGACCACGTTCATGCCGCGTCGCGATCTGTCAGACCCCGAGATCGCTGCGCTGGCGCAGTGTTTCGCTCACGACGACGGGATCGCCTTGCTGCCCGACACGATTCGCTATCTGCACGAGCGGGCCGCCGACGAACAGGGCTGGCTCGAGCGCCTCTCCACGATCGACGTCGACACCACGCTGATCTGGGGCCTCCACGACAGCGTCGCGCCCCTGCGGGTCGCCACCCACGTCTGGCAGACCTACCTGAGGTCGAAGCCCGGCCGCAACCGCTTCTGGGTGGTTCCCACCGCGGACCACTATGTGCAGTGCGACGCACCGGCAGAGCTCGCGCAGATCATCCGACTCACCTCGACCGGGGACGCCATCGCGCTGCAGACGCTCGGCGACCGCCCCGACGGAGCGGTGCTCATCGACCAGTCAGACCACCGTTAACGTTGCAGCACTGGATATTCCGACGGCATCGAACGCTTTGGCGATCGCCGCCTGCTGGGCGGCGGTCAGGCCGACCGCCTGCGCCGCGCTCTGCACCGCGGCGCGTCCGTCGCTGAAAACCGACCCCGCACTCAACCGGAACAGTGCGCGGTAGAAGACCTCGGCCCAGGTGTCATTCGAGATTCCCGCAGTCGCCGGGTCGGTCATCATCAGGTAGGCGGCATGGCTGAAGATCGTGCTGTTGACGTGCTCGCCCCCATCGTCGAGGGTCCCCTGGTAGCGAGTCGCGTAGGTGACACGGTGGGGCCCGAGCGAGGTGCTGATCGACGCCGGGTCGGCGAGATCGCGGATGGCACCGAGGCCGGAGTCCTCACCGAGAAGCCAACGGTCGCTTCCGGAATCGTTCTCGATCAGCGTCCCCATGATGTCGGCCAACGCTTCGTTGAGGGCACCGGATTCGCCGTAGTCCAGCACCGAGACGCCACCCGTCGGGCCACCGACCACATAGGTGACGACGGCGTGGGTGTACTCGTGGCCGATGACATCGACCGCCGCCTCGAGGTGCCCACCGTCGCCGAACGCGAACTGGCCGATGCTGGGATCCCAGAACGCGTTCTGATACCCGCCGTTCGGTCGGCCCGGGTTGTAGCGAATGCTCACCAGAACCGGCGCCCCGCTCCCGTCGAACGATGTCCGCCCCAGCACGTCGCGGTAATAGTCGAAGACCTCTGCGATGTTGGCATGCGCGGACACCGCGTCGTCGCTCCATCCGAGCCACCCCCGCTTGACCACCGTGCCCGGCAGGAAACCACCCAGCAGGCCCAAGTAAGGGAAGGACGTCTTGTAGGTCGTGATGTCGCGGCCGGCGTCGATCAACCGCGAGACCGTGGACCACGGCGAGGTGCGAACGTCGATGATGATGGTCCGCCGCTGGCCGAGCCAGTCTTTGGCGACGTCTCTGGCCGAGACCGGGTCCGCCGTGGCACGCGCGACGACGACGTCGCCGACAGCAGCACCGTCGGCACCGATCAACACAGTGCTGCCCGGGCGGGAGAAGCGGATCCCGGGCACCGCACCGACGACCTGCCAGGCCAGGATCGGCGCCGTCTTGTTGTCGGGGGCGTACACCACCAGCTGCTGGGCGGCCATCCGCCGCAACCGCGGTGGCGCAGCGTCGGGCGTGACGTCGAACGAATCGGACAGTCCGCGGTAGTGGTTGACCAGCCCGGTCACCGCGCCGGCCGCGTCGGTCACCAGGATGACGTCGCTGCCGAGCACGGGCACACCGGCGATGGTCTCGGCGAAGCGATAGTAGGTTTCGGCGTCGTCCCCGCTGCCGGCGGTGGACACGGTGATGCCACGTGCATCGGCGAACCCCTCACGGATGCCCAACGTCTGCGCGACACCGTTCATCACCGCCGCAGCATCGGCCACACCGGTCACAGCCCGATCGTCGAACCTGCCGTCGATGGTGCGCACAGGATCCGCAGCGGGGTCTGCGGCGGCGGCGCCCGCCGGCACGGCGATGGTCACCTCGGTCGGTCGGCGTCCACCCAGCAGCCCGTGCAGGTGGAAGGGATTGCCCGGCGCGTCGTCGACGGCAATCGTGAAACTGTCTGCCCGACCTGCTTTTCCGGCGGCCGGCGTGTAGACGAACCCGCCGTCGGCATCGATGGCCACCGATCCCCAGGCGGCGCCCGAGCTGACGGTGTAGGTGAGGTCGGTGTCGTCACGGTCGGAGGCATTCAGGTTGCCGCGGACGGCACCGTCCTCTGTCGGCTCAGCCGTCTCGGGATCTGCCGTCGGCCGCCGGTTGTGCAGGGTGTAGCGGCGCTGCTGAGCCGCTTCTCGACGCGCTTCGATCCGCGCGGCGCGCCGCTCCCGCGGCGTCGCCGTGTTCGCACTGCGGGCGGTGGACTGCGTCGCTGTAGCGTCGGACCCGTCCGAGGGCGCAGCCGATGCGACGCCCGGCGCCATCAGCACACCGACACCGAATCCCAGGACCGCCACCCCGGTCCACACACCGGTGGGCGCTCGATGACAACTGACCACGGTGACCCCCTCGGCGACGGTGCTCGTGCCGGAACTTACCACCGACAGGCAGCGACACCGTCATCTCCGACGGCACTGACCACAAGCCGACGCGCGCACTAGGCTGGCACGGTGAGTCTTCTGCTTGGTCCGGTGCTGCGCCATGTCGGTGAGACGACCGCGACGGTCTGGGTGCAGACCGACGCGCCGGCCGAAGTGGAGGTGCTCGGTTGCCGGGCCCGCACCTTCGAAGTGCAGGGCTGTCACTACGCGCTCGTCCCGGTCAGCGGGCTGACCCCCGACACCGTCACCCCCTACGAGGTGCGTGTCGACGGCGCGACGTGCTGGCCGGAGCCGGATTCGTCGTTCCCACCCAGCGTCATCAGGACGCGGGGACCGGAGACCGCCGATCGGCTACGGGTCATCTTCGGCTCGTGCCGCTACCCCAAAACCGGCGAGGAGAAGCTCGATCGCAAGCTCGGGCTCGACGCCCTGGACTGCTACGCGACCCGGCTCACCGACCTACCCGTGTCGGAATGGCCGGATGCCCTGCTCCTGCTCGGCGATCAGGTGTACGCCGACGAGCTGACCCCGCAGGCGCGCCAACACCTGTCCGGCCGCCGCTCGGCGGGCAAGCGCTCGGCCAACCGCCGGCCGCCCGACGAGGTGGTGTCGTTCTCCGAGTACGTCGGCCTCTACCGGCACACCTGGGGTGACCCTGAGATCCGCTGGATTCTCTCGACGTTGCCGACGGCGATGATCTTCGACGACCACGACATCCGCGACGACTGGAACACGTCGGCGACATGGCGCGCCGAGATCAACGCCCAGCCGTGGTGGCGGGACCGCATCCGCGCCGGGCTGGCCTCGTACTGGGTGTATCAGCACCTGGGCAATCTCAGCCCCACCGAGCTGGACAGCGACGACGACTACCAGAAGGTGCTCGCCGCCGATGGCGACTGCTGGCCGCTGCTGGCCGAGCTCGCCGACCGGGCCGACAGCGAGGTCGACGGGGACAAGGGCCTGCGGTTCAGCTTCCGGTGGGATCTGGGCCGCAGCCGGCTCGTCATGGTCGACTCACGCAACGCCCGCATTCTCGACGGCGGGGAGCGAAAGATGTTGGGCGACCGCGAGTTCGCCTGGGTCGAGGAACAGGTCAGCGATCTGTCGGGCGTCGATCACCTGATCATCGGGTCGTCGTTGCCGTGGCTGCTGCCGCCGGCCCTCGGCGATGTGCAGATCGTGAACGAGATCGCCGCGGGCCGCCAGGGGTTGCGTGGGCGACTCGGCGAGAAGATCAGGCAGGGCGCCGATCTCGAGCACTGGCCGGCTTTCTTCGCCTCGTTCGTGCGGCTCAGCACGATGATCGCCGACGCCGCACGCCCGCGCCCTGACGGCCCGGCGACCATCTCGGTGCTTTCCGGCGACGTGCACCACAGCTACGCCGCCCGCGCCGATTTCGGTGAACCCAGCGGTGCGCAGGTGCACCAACTGGTCTGCTCGCCGGTGCACAACTACGTGCCCGCCTACGTCAAACCCGCGTTCAAGCTCGGCTGGTCGGCACCAGCGGCCCGCCTCGCGCGCCGCTGGGCGCGCAGGGCGGGCTCGCCGGAGCTGCCGGTGTCGTGGCACAACCTCAGCGGGCCGCTGTTCGGCAACACGATCGCCTCGTTGATCGCCGTCGGCCGCGGGGCCGACGTGGTGTTCGAGCAGCCCCGTGACGACGGCACCTTGACCGAGGCGGCAACCATCGTGCTCAGTACACTCAGTGCACCCCTTCCATCTGGCGGCTGATCCACGGCGAGATCACGAACACCACGACACCCGCCACCACGGCCACCGCACCGAGGATGCCGAAGTACGCGGCCTCGTTGGATGTGTCGTAGTAGCCCGCGAGCACCCCGGACATCGCGGTGCCCAGACCGACGGAGAAGAAGTACAGCGCCATCATCTGCGCGCGGAACGCCTCCGGCGCCAGCTTGGTGGTCACCGACAGGCCGATCGGCGACAGCAGCAGTTCGGAGACCGCGAACACGGCCATGATCGCCATCACCAGCAGCGCTGGGGTGCTGCGGCCGGTACCGCCGGCGAGCGGTACGAAGCACAGGAACGCCAGGCCCATACCGATCACGCCGTAGGCGAATTTGCGCGGGGTGGTGGGCGCGCGGTTGCCGAGGCGCGTCCACAGCAGCGCGAACAGCGGGGAGAGCAGGATGATCCACACCGGCTCGATCGAACCGATCCAGCTCGACGGCGCCGTCCAGCCGAAGATCGACCAGTTCATCCGTTCGTCGGAGTACACGGCGAGGACTGTGAAGATCTGCTGGAACAGGGACCAGAACACCGCGTTCGCGACGAACAGCGGGATGAATGCGCGCACCCGGACCCGCTCCTCGCCGTCCACCTTCGGGCTGCGCAGCATGATCGCGAAGTAGGCCACCGATGCGACGACGATGACGCCGGTGGTCACCTGAGAGAGGTTGGCCAGGGTGACCAGCCGCAGCGCGATGGCCACGCCGATCACCACCACGGCGCCGATCATGACGGCTGCGGTCTTGCCGACAGCGCTGCGCGGCAACGGGTTCGGGACCTCACGCCCGTGCCCGCCGAGGTTGCGACGGAACGCCACGTACTGCGCCAGACCGAGCGCCATGCCTATCGCGGCCGCCCCGAAGCCGTAGTGGAAGCCGACGTGGGTCTGCAGCAGCCCGGTGATCAGCGGCCCGATGAACGCGCCGAGGTTGATGCCCAGATAGAACAGCGTGAAGCCACCGTCGGCGCGTGCGTCGCCCTTGTCATAGAGCGTGCCCAGCAGCGACGAGGCGTTCGCTTTCAGCGCGCCGGAGCCAAGGGCGACGCACACGAGGCCGACGCCGACTCCGGCCAGCCCCGGCAGGATCGCCAGGGCGATGTGGCCGATCATCACGACCACGCCGCCGTAGAACACGGTGCGCTCCATGCCGAGTACCCGGTCGGCGATCCAGCCGCCCAGCACCGTCGACAGGTACACCAGACCGCCGTAGGCGCCGACGATTCCGGTGGCCGTGCTCTGCGGCAGGCCCAGCCCGCCGTCGGTGACCGAGTAGTACAGGTAGTAGGCCAGGATCGTGAGCATCCCGTAGAAGGAGAACCGTTCCCACAGCTCCACTCCGAACAGGTTGGTCAGCCCGATCGGATGCCCGAAGAACGTCCGCGCACTGTTGTCGTCTCGGATTGTCATGGGACCACCCTTACACTCGGCTGCATGCCGGTACCCGAGACCCCGAAACCTGGCCAGGAATCGGTGTGGGACTACCCTCGCCCGCCCCGACTCGAAGACTTCGCCGGGTCGATCACTGTCGAACTCGGCGGGCAGGTGATCGCCTCCACCGAGCGCGCCTGGCGGGTGCTCGAGACCAGCCACCCCCCGACGTACTACCTCCCGGCGAGCAGTTTCGCCGACGGGGTGCTGCGGAAGGCCGAGGGCGCCTCGTGGTGCGAATGGAAGGGCCAGGCAAGCTATTTCGACCTGGTGACGCCGTCGGCGGTGGCACCGCGTGCGGCGTGGACCTACCCGCGACCCACCCCGGGGTTCGCCGCCATCGCCGGTGCGGTGGCCGTGATGGCGGCGGCCGTGGATCGCTGCACCGTCAACGGTGAGGAGGTCGTCCCACAACCCGGCGGGTTCTACGGCGGGTGGATCACCAGCTGGATCGCCGGCCCCTTCAAGGGTGTGCCCGGCTCGATGGGGTGGTGAGGGGCGGGCTCAGCAGCCCAGTCCGTCAGCAGCCCAGGTCGATGACGGCTCCGGTGACGATGCTGTTGCCGGCGGCCAGCGAAATGCCCATCTGCTTGTAGAGCGCATTGACCGCGACCGGCGCCGGCTGTCCGCTGCCGAGAATCGCGCAGGCCATCGAGCCCGCGGTGAGCAACTGGTCGCGGGTCAGCGACGTGTACACCGGCTCCAGGCCCTCGAGATAGCCGGCCGTGTCCGCCGTAGCGGGTGCTGCCAGCGTCATCATCGCCGCGACCGCACCGGCAACGCTCAGACCCACGTGTGCTCGGTTCACCGTCTCGCCCCCTGTCGTCGAGCACATCCTATGCCGCGGGACGTACCGCGCGGGGGGTCATTTGTCGGAGAGCCAGCCGTACTGCCGTCCGCAGTCGGCACAGTCGACATCAAGGAACCAGCGCGTGACGCGGTCGGAGCCGGCAGACCACGTGGGCTGGGAAGAGACGACCGGAGCGCAGTGACCGCATTTGCCGCACATCGCTTCGATCGGGACGTTCACCCGTCGAACGTAACCGCTGGTACCGCCGTTGACCAGCTTTTGACGAGCCTTCGACGGGCCTGAGAACTCAGCGCGGCGGATCACCCCGCCACGCAAAACTGTTGACGTATTTGCCCATATCGAGTGCAAGCTGCACATTGGCTCCCGAGGGTTTGCCTGGCCCGAAGTCCGGCCCGAACTGGTGGTACGGGCCGACCACTGAGGCGATCAGCGCGAGATCGTTCTTCACCGCGGCCAGAACCAGCACCCGCATGCGGGTGTAGCTGCTCGTGGAGCCCTGTGGGTAGTAGTCGATGGCCTCGCCGAAGCCGGGTTGGTACCCGACCATCGCATTGGGGATCTCGTAGACGACACGTCCGTCGGGGACATGCTGTGCCTTCAGGTCGTCGACGATCTGACGGGCCGCCCTGCCCGCGGCGGGTTGGCTGGAGAGCCGCAGCGTGCCGCCCTCCCCGCCGGTGAACTCGGCGACCACACCGTCGTCGCCGGTGGTGATGCGGTAGGACGAACCGGCCGCCGGATACGACACCGAGAAGGACCCGTCCGGCGCGGTGAACCGCGGGTTGATCGCCACCGGGGTGCCGATCGGTGGGCGTCCGCAGTCGGGGGGACAGACGAAGCGGACCGGCGGCGTGGTCACCCGGGAGGAGATCACCGCGAGCACCGCGCCCACCAGAATCACCGGAATGAGCCACAGCAGCAACACCATTCGGTGCGAGGGCCGGCCCACCGCCGGGGCGTGTCCGCCACTGACGGAGTAGCCGGGGAAGAACGTCGTGGTGGTCAAGACTGTTCGCCGTCGGTGTCGATGCGCTGAGGCCGAGCACTGCGGCGCTGCGCGCGCGACGACCGCGAGGACGCCCGGGCGGCCACTCCGCACACCGGACAGAAGGCCATGTCGGGCACCACGTGGCCGCAGTGTTGGCAGACGACGGGTTCGTCGCCGACCGTCTCGTCGTGCGCCTCGTGCAGCAGCGCCAAGTGCAGGCTGATGCGCAGCAGGAACAGCGCCGCCGCGGCCACCACCGCGTACAGGGCCAGCATCAACAACTGCCGCGAGCGGGAGATGTCGACCATTCCCAGCGCGATCGACAACGCGAGTACGGCGACCGCGAACGCCACCATCACGAATCGGACCAGGCCGGGCCGTTGATCCTTCTTGCTCTCGGGGCGGGTGAACCACAGCGCGACGCCCACCAGGCCACCGGTGGCCGCGGCGATCAGCGGTGCCGCGACGCCCCGGATGCCGGCCTCGACCAGATAGAACGTCAGTGGGGCGTCACTGACCAGGCCGGTGTCCAGCTGCGGCACCAGCCGCGTCATCATCGCCGCGGCGGTGAAACTCAGTGCACCGAGTGCACCGATCATGAACCCTTCCAACGACTCTCGGGTTGGGGGGCCTATCAGACGGACCACGATGACGGGCACCAGCATCAGGATCGCGCCGACGAGCGGGATCGCCGCACCCTCCTGGATCATCTGCCCATTACTCATGCCCACCCCGACGGCGGCACCGGAGGAGCGATTAAAGGCCGCGCCGGCCACCAGGACGAACCCGACCCCGAGCACCACACCGAGCCCGATCGTCAGCGCGAGGAGGCGCGCCGGCAGATCGCGCAGTGCGTCGGCCTCGCGCAGGTACACGAGGAACAGCGCAGGCAGCCCCAGCACGCCGACCGAGATCAAGGCCGCAGGCATCCGCAGCAGCGCGAAGGCCACCAGAGCGACCAGCATGACCCCCAACGCCACCCGGAATGCGCCGCGGTGCGCCAGATGCGGGAACAGCGAACTCAGCAACGAGGGGGTCAGCACGTTCTCCCCCGGCGCGGCACCGAAGTTGCGGAAGCGCAACCAGTCCGGGCCTTCGAACTTGCGAGGCGTCAGATGACACCCGCAGAGCCCGCAGAACTCGCCGTCGGGCACGTCGATACGGCAGATGCGGCACTCCGTGGTCGGGAAGGGACTCTCGTCGCTCATGAGTTCTCCTGTTGCACATCGGCGACGTCGCGCACGAGGTTGCCCGCCCGTGGGGTGCCCAGGCCGGTGACGAGGTCGTAGCCGGGCGTGGCGTCGTCGACGGCGTTGCCGCCCAGCGTCACATCACGGAACGCCGGCAGCCGCGCCCCGGCGGCGATCCGATACAGCAGTGGGTTGAGGTCTCCGAGCGGGCGCCCGCCGGTGGAGACCAGATAGTCGTTCATCACTGCGGCCAGGCCCGCCCAGATGGGCGCAGCCTGCGAGGTGCCGCCGCCGATCGTCGGCTGGCCGTCGAGGATGAAGCTCACCCCGGTGAAGGGGTCGGCCACCGCGGACACATCGGGTGTCAGCCGCCTCCCGGTGGCGCGGCCCGACGGGACGGCACCCTGCACACCGCGCTGCCACGGCGGCAGGTCGAACAGCTCCGAGACGCCGCCACTGGTGCCCAGCGACAGCGGCACGTCGTACCAGGACTGCTCCCCCAACCAGGCGCCGGTCGCGGTGGTCGACAGCGTGGTACCGCCGACGTTGACCATCTCCGGAAGGGAGGCAACGGAATTCAGCCCGATGCTGTCCTGCTCGGGCGCCGACGACCACTCGTCTCCACTCTTGCACTCCAGTCCGGCGAGATCCCCGTTGGCCATGAACGCAGTGGTACCGCGGGCCGCCGCGGCCACCAAAGCCGACTGTGCCGGTGCGAGATCTGTTGCGGTGAGCAGCTTGTCGCACCCCCAGCTGATCGAGAAACTCCAGATTGCGCCGGGGAACTGCTGGTCGACATCGGACATCAGCTGCCCGATCTTGACGTAGGCGCCGTCACCTTCCACGGTGGGCCGCGCGTTCACCACGATCGTGCGCGCGTCGGGGGCGATGGCGTGCACGACCGACAGATCCATGGTGGTCTCGGCGCTCGGCTCGTCGAACGCTTCGCCGAACACGGTCGGCGTGAAGGCCGGAAGGTCGTTGCTCGTGCTGAACGCATCGAGGTCGGACTGCCGGAATCCACCGAAGGCGAAGATAGCGACGGTCTGACCCTTGCCGGTGTAGCCGTCTGAGACGAGCCCATCGGATTCGTAGGTGGTGCGTAGGGCCGCGGGGGTGAGCCCGAATTCGGGCACGTCCAGAGGCAATTGCCGAGGTTGGTTGTCCCGGAAGGGGGTGTAGCCGAGGATGCGGCCCACGGCCCCGACGTCCTCGGTCACCGCGTCCGGGACGGCAGGCTGGCGGCGGGAGGCATAGAAGACCGTGCCGTGGCGCTCGCGGTAGTCGTGCACGTCGACGCGGAACGCACGGGCAACGGCTTGGGCGCCGCCCTCGACGACCGCCCAGCGCTGCCCCGGTTGCCAATGCACCGAAAGCGTCTGGCTGTCGGCCCATCGGGTCAGGGCGGTGGGCTCGGCGGCATCGCGCAGCTCGACGACGAGTTGGGCGGAGCGGTCGTGCGAGGGACCGAGATCGACCGAGTGGGCCAGCAGGGCGGCGTACGGCCCACCGATCAGCTGGCCCGGCCCACCGGCGGACGTCGGCCGCATCGGGGCGACACTGGTGGTGAGGAGTACCAGGACCCCCACCACCAGTGCCGTCAGGCCCGCGACGCGGAATGCAGGCGCACGAACATCAGTGACGATGGCTCACCACTGTCAGTGCGGCGCGCGGGGTGCCCCCGGGTTCCTGCCGTTGTCGTTGGCGTTGGGCGGAATCGAGGTGAACGGATTGCCACCGGCGGTGCGGGGCACGTTCTCCGTCGGCGACGCCGGAGGCGGCGTAGCCGGGGTGGTGGCCGGCGGCGTCGTGGTCGTCGTCGTGGTCGTCGTCGTGGTGGTGGAGGTCTCCGGGGCGTTGCCCTCGTTGGAGCTACACCCCACAGCCAGCCACGTCATCGCCGAGAGGGCGACACCGCCGGCAACCAGCGAGAAGCGACTGGTCCTTGATCTCATACTGCGTTCCCATCTGTTCGTCGAGCCGCATGCCTTCCCAGATTCCTGGGTAGCGACTAGATCTTCACATTTTGCCGTCGTCTCGACCAGCGCAGGAGCGTTTTCCTGTGTAGCCGCTGTCAATCGGTCCGACGCGCGAGCCGGCCCCGGTGACAACCGCACGGTGCGTAGTGTCGGCGAAGCCGTGCAGCGTTACACCGGGCTGGCGCTGGCCATACTGGCTGCGTGGACACCGCGCTGCTGATCGTGACCCTGATCCTGTCGGCGGCGGTGATCACCCTCGGTGTGCTGCTGACCGTGTCGCGCCGCCAACTCACGACCGCCCGAAAGGAGTTGCGACGTCAGCGCGAGCGCCTTCCCCGCGGGGCGCGCAGACGACGGCCGGGGGTTGCGCCCCTGGCGGTCAGGACTGTCGCGTACACCGTCAAGAGCGCCGACGCGCTGATCCGGCACGGCCTTGCCGGCACCGTGGGCACCGTCCGAAGCTCGATCGACGACCTCGCCGCATGGGCGCGGGTGGAACGACCGGATCTGGCGCGCCTCACCTCCGACGGACGGGTCGTGTTGATGTTCTCCGACATCGAGGGGTCCACGGAGCGCAATGAGACGCTCGGAGACCAGGCCTGGGTGTCGCTGCTCGAGCGGCACAACCGACTCGTGGAGCGCAAAGTTGCCCAGCACCATGGCGTCGTGGTCAAGAACCAGGGGGACGGTTTCATGATCGCCTTCGCCGAGCCCGTCGATGCGATCCGGTGCAGTGTGGCGATCCAGCGAGCCCTTCAGTCCGAATCCGAGCGGTACGACGCCATTCGGGTGCGGATCGGCATCCACGTCGGTACGTCGGTGCGCCGGGGCGACGATCTGTTCGGCCGCAACGTCGCGATGGCGGCACGCATCGCAGATCTCGCAGCGGGAGGCGAGATCCTCGTCAGCGATGAGGTGCGGGAGTCGGCGGGCGGGGCCGACGGCATCGTGTTCGACGATCCCGTCGAGGTCGAACTCAAGGGACTGCGCGGCACCCAGTCGGTGTCGTCGGTCAGCCTCGTGCCCTGACATCCCAGGTCCCCGTGGAACCCAGGTCGTAGTGCAACACTGTCACCGCAACGGAAGGATGCGTATGTCGTACTGGACGTTCAGAACACTCAGGGCAGTCGGTGTTGCCGCGATGGCGGGCTCGGTCGTGATGGCGGGTTCAGCACCCGCACTCGCCCAGCCGGTCGCCGGACAGGACCCGACGCCGTTCGTCGGGGTGGCACCGTTCGGTCCGCCGAAAGTGGCTCCGGTCAACGGTGCCACCGTCGGCGTCGGGCAGCCGATCATCATCGACTTCCCCGGCCTCGTCGACAATTCCGTCGCCGCCGAGAACGCCGTGCACGTCTCTTCGGTCCCGCCGGTGCCCGGCAAGTTCTACTGGATGACACCGACCCAGCTGCGCTGGCGCCCACTGGATTTCTGGCCCGCGCACACCACGGTGACCGTCGACGCCGGCGGCGCGGTGTCCAGTTTTCAGACAGGTGACACCCTCATCGCCACCGCGGACGACACGACCCACCAGTTGACCGTCACCCGTAACGGGGTGGTGGAGAAGACCATTCCGATGTCGATGGGGATGGCCGCCGGTGGCCACCAGACGCCGAACGGCACCTATTACGTGCAGGAGAAGATGCCGTCGGTGGTGATGGACTCCTCGACCTACGGCGTCCCTGTGGATTCGACGTACGGGTACAAGACCACGGTGGAGCTGGCCGTCCGCTTCGACGACAGCGGCGACTTCGTCCACAGCGCGCCATGGTCGGTCGCCGATCAGGGCAAGCGCGACGTCAGCCACGGATGCATCAACATCAGCCCAGCCAACGCGCAGTGGTTCTACGACAACTTCGGCGCCGGCGACCCCATCGTCGTGAAGAACTCCGGCGGCGGCACCTATTCACGCCACGACGGCTCCAACGACTGGCAGCTCTGAGCCCGGCATGGACGTCGAAGCCATCCTGCAGACGATCCCGCCGATCGCGGTCTACATCCTGGTGGGCGCGGTCATCGGCATCGAGAGTCTCGGCGTTCCCCTGCCCGGCGAGATCGCGCTCGTCAGCGCGGCGCTCCTGTCGTCACGCCACAGCCTTGACATCAGTCCGATCGGTGTCGCGGGGGCGGCCGCGCTCGGCGCCATCATCGGCGACACGATCGGCTACTCGATCGGGCGGCGCTACGGGATGTCGTTGTTCGAACGGCTCGGTAAGCGTTTCCCGAAACACTTCGGCCCCGGGCATGTCGCACTGGCGAAGCAACTCTTCCAGCGGTGGGGCGTCTGGGCGGTGTTCTTCGGCCGGTTCATCGCGCTGCTGCGGATCTTCGCGGGGCCGCTCGCCGGTGCCATGCGGATGCGCTACCCGCGCTTCCTCGCCGCCAACGCCAGCGGCGCGATCGTGTGGGCCGGCGGCACCGTCGCCGTCGTCTACTACGCGGGCATGGCGGCCGAGCGCTGGCTGTCCCGGTTCTCGTGGATCGCGCTGGTCGCAGCAGTCCTGATCGGCATCGGCGCGACACTGCTGATGCGCGAACGGACGTCGCGTCTGATCGCCCAGCTGGAGGCCGAGAACGACTGGGAGACGCTGCGCCGCCACTAGCGCGGTCGCGCGAATGTCACGAAGAACCGATGTTGGTTCTGTGAAGATCTGCTCAAAAACGGATGGCGACGTGCCCGCACGGCACGATGAAGTCATGGATGCTGACCCGGGTTATCGCGCCCTGGTGGTCGATGACGAGGAACCGCTGGCCGAGGTGGTGGCCAGCTACCTGCAACGCGAGCACTTCGAGGTCACGGTGTGCCATACCGGGCTCGATGCACTGAGCGCCGCCCGCCAGGTCGACCCCGATGTGGTGGTGCTCGACCTGGGCCTGCCCGGGATCGACGGCCTGGAGGTATGCCGCCAGTTGAGGACGTTCTCTGACGCCTACGTGGTGATGCTGACCGCACGCGACACCGAGGTGGACACCATCGTGGGGCTGTCGGTGGGAGCAGACGACTATGTGACCAAACCGTTCAGCCCGCGCGAGCTGGTCGCCCGGATCCGAGCCATGCTGCGCCGTCCGCGCATCGTCGGCGCGCCCGCCGCCTCGAATCCCTCGGCCGACGTGCCGCCACGGCGGGTGTTCGGCCCTCTGTCGATCGACCCGGCGGGCCGCGAGGTCCTGCTGGCCGCGGACGTTGTTCCTTTGACGCGCACAGAATTCGACATCCTCGCTGCGTTGTCGTCACGGCCCGGGGTGGTGTGGAGCCGCCGCCAGCTGATCGACGCGGTGTGGGGCGAACCCTGGGTGGGCAACGATCATCTCGTCGATGTTCACGTCGGACACCTGCGCCGTAAACTCGGCGACAATCCCGGCGATCCCAAGTTCGTTCTGACCGTGCGCGGTGTGGGCTATCGGATGGGAGCAGGCCGGTGAGCGTGCTCCAGAAATTCGGAATGCGGCGCCGATTGCTCCTGGCGCAGACGATGGTGCTCGTCGCCGGTGGAGCGACCACGTGGGTGGTCGCGTCGCTGGTCGGCCCACCGCTGTTCCGCGAGCACCTGCACATGGCCGGAGTCGCCCATGACTCGAGCGAGCAGTATCACGCCGAGCAGGCCTACCAGCACGCCACAGCCCTGTCCATCGGGGTCGCGATCAGCGTCGCCGCGATCACCGCTCTCATCGTCACCATCGTGTTGAGTCGACGGCTACAACACTCGATCGCCGACGTGTCGGCCGCCGCAGCGGAGATCGCCGAGGGCCGCTACGACGTCCGAGTCGAATCACCCGGGCTCGGTGATGAATTCGATCACCTTGCAGTGGCTTTCAACAGGATGGCTGATCGGCTGCAGGCGGTGGAGTCGACGCGACAACAGCTCTTCGGTGATCTTGCCCACGAGATCCGCACTCCGGTGGCGGTATTGGAGGCATACCTCGAGGCAGTGGAGGACGGCGTGAAGACGCTGGACCCACCCACCATAGCGGTGCTGCGCGAACAGACCGGCCGACTGGTGCGTTTCTCGGCCGACGCCGCCGCGCTGGCCCAAGCCGAGGAGGCGCACGCCACGATCGCACCGGCATGGATCGACGCCGGCGATGCGGGAAGGACATCCGCCGCGGCGATCGCTGATCGCTTCGCCGCGAAGAACGTCGCGTTGCACCTCTCGACCGACGGGGACACCCGCCTGTGGGCGGACCGCCAACGGCTGGCGCAGGTGGCCGGGAATCTCCTGGACAACGCTCTGCGCCATACGCCGCCGGGAGGACACGTCACCCTCGCGGTCTCGCGCGTCCAGGACAACGTGGAACTCAGCGTCACCGATGACGGTGACGGCATCGACGAGGGGCGACTCCCACATGTCTTCGAACGCTTCTACCGCGCGGACTCGGCGCGCGACCGCATGCGGGGCGGCTCGGGCATCGGCTTGGCAATTGTCAAGGCGCTCACCGAAGCCCACGGCGGGCACGTCGGCGTGACGAGTCCCGGACCGGGTCACGGCAGCACCTTCACTGCAGCGTTCCCCGTCGCGGCTTCGGTGCAACCGCTGTCCGTCGAGCGTCCTACAAGGAGCTCAGGATCTGGTTCATCGTGTCGATCTCCTTCTGCTGGCTCGTCTCTATCGACTTGGCCAGGGCGATCGCGTCAGGAGACTGACCGTTCTTGATCTCGTTCTGCGCCATCGTGATCGCACCCCGATGGTGCTCGATCATCTGGGTGAGGAACAGCCTGCTGGCCTCCACGCCCTGGGCGCTCCGCAGCGCCTGCATGTCTGCCGGCGACATCATCCCCTGCATGCCGGGCATGTCGTCCATTCCCGGCATACCGCCCATTCCCGGTGACGCGGGCATACCGCTCATCTGCATCCCCCACTGCTGAAGCCAACCCTGCATCTTCGTGACCTCCGGCCCCTGGGCTGCCTTGATCTGGTTGGCCAGGTCGATCACCCGAGGATCGATGCCCTGCTTGGCCAGGATCATGTCGCTCATCTCGACGGCCTGCTGGTGGTGCGGAATCATCATGTGCGCGAACATCATGTCGGCCTGGTTGTGCGCGGCCGCCGGTGCCGCGGCCGAACTCTGGGCCGGTGCCGCCGATGACGCCGACGCCGACGGTGACTGCTCAGTCGCCGAGTTACTACACGCGCCGATGGCGGCCACCGCGGCCAGCGCGGCCACCCCGGTGACAACCGCCCTTGTCCTACTCACATCGTGTCCTTCCCTCGGTGGGTCTTTGCCTGCACAGGCCAGCGTTCCGAGGTTCGGTAGGCATGCTCTAGTCGTTCTGTGAAGATTCGTTGAAGAAGTGCGGGCACTCGATCTCGTTGTGCGAGCATCGGGCCGACTGATGGTCCTCGCAGGTTTGGCGGCACTGGGTGCGGCCCGTAGCGGCAATCACCCTCTCCGCGGGAGTCCTCAACCATGAGCAGGCCGCCGACACACCGTTGTTCTCCTGGGGTACGAACACTGAACGGTGTCGCCGAGATGAGTCAGTCGTGGTGGTCGTGCTGGTGACCGCCAGCGTCCGGTGTAGGTGAGGACGCCGGAGCCGTCTGCGGCACGGCAGCGACCCCCTGCTCTACCGAAGATCCCGAGTGATGACCGTAGGGCGTAGCCCCGCTCTGCGCGGGTGAAGCGGGCTGGCCGCGATCACCGTGACCATGATCGTCCCCTGTCGGGCCATGCCCCGATTCGGCTTCGACTTCGACACCGTGGTGATGGTGGTGGCCCTGCAGCCCGGATGCGAGACCGACCGTGACCGCTGCAGCCATGATCGTCGTGGCGCCCATGAGGACCAGAGACCGCCCGAATGCGGATACCTCCTCCGCGCGACGGCGCCGGTAGAGGGCCCACCCTGCGCCCATGACGACGTAGCACTGCAGCAGCATGACAGAGATGCCGGCCGCCTCGACGGCCTCGGTTTCGCCTGCGTTGGGTCCGAACGGCGCTCCCGCCGTGCGCGACATGACCCAGAGCGCGGCCGACCCGAGGTTGGCCGCCACACCTGCGAGGAGCAGCAGGGTGCTCGCACGCCACCACGCGAGAAAACCCCAGAGAAGCTGGAAGGCACCGATCGCGGCGAAGAACACCCCGGACGGCATCCAGTCGTTCCAGTGCGCCGGGGACATGGCGACGTGGATCACCGCCGCGCCGACGGAGGCCACCCCTGCGCACCGCGCGGCGAGCCTACTGTCGGTCCTGCCTGCCCGGTGCGAAACCACACACTGACACTGCCATCGGATCGGGGACGGGACGAGCAGCAGTACATCACGGTCCGGTGCCGGATCGGCTACGGAGCCTGAGGCTCACCCGAGGACGGCGCGCGTACTCGCCTCCGGGCTGAGATCGAGGCGCCGCAACAGCTGTGCGTTCAGCGCGACGACGACCGTCGACAGCGACATCAGGATGGCACCGACGGACATGGGAAGCACGAACCCGAGCGGCGCGAGGACGCCGGCGGCCAACGGGACCGAGACAAGGTTGTAACCGGCACCCCACCAGAGATTCTGCTTCATCTTGCGGTAGGTGGCTTGGGACAGCTGGATGACCGACAGTACGGAGCGCGGGTCGGAGCTCGCGAGGATCACTCCGGCCGAGGCCATCGCGACATCAGTGCCGGCGCCGATGGCGATACCGACGTCGGCCTGAGCCAGCGCGGGCGCGTCGTTGACGCCGTCGCCGACCATGGCCGCTTTCTTGCCCTCCTGTTGCAGAGCGGCGACTGTGGCGGCTTTGTCCTCGGGGCGCACTCCGGCGAACACCCGGTCGATGCCGAGTTCGTCGCCCACCGCGCGCGCCACGGAGTGGGCATCGCCGGTGATCATGACGACCTCAACGCCGAGCATGTGCAAGGCATCGACGGCGTCGCGGGATTCGGGTCGAATCTCATCGGCGAGGCGGAGGCCGCCGAGCACCTCGTCGTCGCGGACGAGGTGCAGGATGATGGCGCCATCGTCGCGCCATGCCGCGGCGGCACCGATCTCCTGTGCGCCAACCTGTTCGAGAAGGCGGGGGCCGCCCACCTGGATCTGGCGCCCGGCGACGGTCGCCGATACTCCGACCGCGGGCGAGGACGAGAACCCCGACGCCTGGGGCACGGTGAGGCTGCGCTCCTCGGCAGCCCTCACGATCGCCCGCGCCAGAGGATGCTCGCTGTCGGACTCGGCAGCGGCGGCCAGAGCGAGCACAGTGTCCTCGTCTGCATCGGCGACGGTCTGGATCGCCGTCACGGTCGGTTCGCCCTTGGTCAAGGTGCCGGTCTTGTCGAACAACACGGCGTCGACGGTGCGCATCCCCTCTAGTGCCAGACGGTCCTTGATCAGCACACCGCCCCGCGCGGCCCGTTCGGTCGCGATGGACACCACCAGGGGAATAGCCAAGCCCAGCGCATGCGGGCACGCGATCACGAGCACCGTGATCGCCCGCACGACGGACGCATCGGGGGATCCGGCGATCGACCACGCGAGCGCGGTGGCAGCCGCGGTGATCAACGCGAACCAGAACAGCCAGCCGGCAGCCCGGTCGGCAAGGCGCTGAGCCCGCGACGACGAGTTCTGCGCGTCACTGACGAGACGCTGAATACCGGCCAGCGCGGTGTCGTCGCCGGTGGCGGTGACCTCGACCCGCAGTCCGGAGTCAGTGGCTACCGTCCCAGCCGTCACCGCGTCCCCGACAGCTCGGGCCACCGGTCTCGACTCGCCGGTCACCATCGACTCGTCGATGTCCGCGCGCCCGTCGACGATCCTGCCGTCCGCGGGCACGCTGCCACCGGGTCGGACCACTACCACGTCGCCCACCCGCAGGTCGGCGGGCGCGACCATGACAGTGCTGTCGCCGTCGACCTTCTCGGCCTCGTCCGGGAGCAGGGCGGCCAGCGAGTCCAGCGCGGACGTGGTCTGCGCGAGTGAGCGCATCTCGACCCAGTGGCCCAACAGCATGATGACGATCAGCAGGGCCAGTTCCCACCAGAACTCCAGTTCGTGGTGGAGCAGGCCCAGGCTCGCGCCCCACGAGGCAATGAAGGCGACGGTGATGGCCAGGCCGATCAGCAGCATCATTCCTGGCTTGCGAGAACGGATCTCGCTGAGCGCGCCAGTGAGGAACGGCCGCCCGCCGACGATGTACATCATCGTGCCCAGCAGTGGCGCGATCCAGCGAGCACCGGGTACATCAGGCACCTGGTAACCGAGCAGAATCGCGAACATGGTCGAGAACACGACGACCGGGATGGCGATGATCAGGTTCACCCAGAACAGCTTTCGGAACTGCGCGACATGATCGCCATGGCCGGCGTGTCCGCCATGAGCTGTGTGACTGTCAGGGGCGGCGTGAGACTCGTGGTCGCGATCGTGGGTCATGTTCGTCCCGATCACGCGACGCGAACCGCGGAGTAGCCGGCCTCGCCCACATCGTGGACGATGACTGCATCATCGACGGGTACGTCCGAAGTCACGACGAGCGTGCCGGACCGGGCGTCGACATCGACAGACCGTATCCCGGCAACCTCGCCGACTTCTTCTCGCACCGAGCGCTCGCAGTGCCCGCAGGTCATTCCCGTCACGCGGAAGGTCCTGGCAATCATCTCGGCCCCTCTCCCCCAAGCCTGATACCCCCGCGGGGTATCACTACCGGAGTCTATACCCCCATGGGGTATATAGCTAGCAGGTCGCTCGAACCAGCTTCCCAGTAACGATTGTTACAGTGCCGACTGTGGCAAAGAACGACGTGCGGTGGCTTGTGCTCTTCGTGCGGCTCCCCTCAGAACCATCGCGGCATCGCGTGGCGGTGTGGCGAGAGTTGCGGCGGACCGGCGCCATGCCCCTGGGACAGGGGTCATGGGCGGTGCCCGAGGTCTCCGCGTTCACCGACGGCATCGACCGTGCCGTCGAGATGGCCGAACGCGGCGACGGTGAGGTCGTCGTGTTGTCGGCGGTGGCGCGCTCCGATCGTGATGACGAACGACTCGTCGCTCTCTTCACCGGGGAACGCGAGGAAGAATGGTCCGAGTTCATCGCGGACTGCGGCAAATTCGACGCCGAGATCGACCGCGAGATCGAACAGTCGAAGTTCACGATGGCCGAACTCGAAGAGGAAGAACAGAGCCTCGAACGGCTACGGCGCTGGCATCGCACGATCAAGTCGCGCGACATCTTCGGCGCCCCGTCCTCGGCGCACGCCGACCACATGCTGAAGCACTGCCAGGAGCGGCTGGCCGACTACACCGAGCGAGTCTTCGCCGCTCTGCACACCAACTGAAACGCGCCGCACGTGAGGACCCCGGACCGTGAACATTCTTGATCGGCAACTGTTCCTGCACATCAACGATTTCGCCCGCTCCACTGGCTGGCTTCAGCCTGTGGTCAGCGCCTGGGCGACGTACGGCATCGCGGTCTTCGCGGTCCTGATGCTGCTGGGATGGTGGCGGGCACGCCGTCGCACCGATTCCGCCGTCATGGCCGCCGCACTGTGGGCACCCGTGGCCACCGTTCTCGCGGTGACCATCAATCAGCCCATCGCCGCCCTGGTCGCCGAACCCCGCCCCTACACGTCCCTGGCCGGCATCCTCGTTCTCGCCCACCGCAGCACCGACCCGTCGTTTCCGAGCGACCACGCCGTCGCGGCGGGAGCCGCGACAGCGGCGCTCTTCGGCGTCGATCTGCTGCTCGGCTACCTCGCCACCGTCGCCGCCGTGCTGATGGCGTTCGCCCGCGTCTACATCGCTGCGCACTACCCGGTCGACGTGCTTGCCGGACTCGGGTTGGGAATCACCGTCGCGCTCGTCGGTTGGCTCATCGCCCGCCGCCCGCTCACCACAGCGGTTGAGCGGGTTGGCAATTCACGTCTGCACACCCTGACAACCGGACACAACGCCGTCGCCGCGAAGTGACGATGACGGAGCTCGAGCATCCAGCTCACCGATACTGGCCGCTCTACGGCGCGGGATTCGTCACCGCGTTCGGCGCGCATTCCATTGCCGCCAATCTGGGTACGTACGGACAGCAGCAGCACGTCAGTCTGCTGACGATCGGACTGCTGCTCGCCGTCTACGACGCCGCCGAAGTCGTCCTCAAACCCGTCTTCGGCACGCTGGTCGATCGAGTCGGCCCACGGCCCGTTCTGCTCGGCGGTCTGATCGGATTCGCCTGCGCGTCAGCGGCATTCGTCGCGGCTGGAGATCCCGGACTGCTCGGCGTCGCCCGCTTCGGGCAGGGGGCGGCCGCCGCGGCGTTCTCACCCGCGGCGTCCACACTGGTCGCCCGACTGCAGTCCCCCGGCGGTCACGCGCGGCGCTTCGGAAGCTACGGAGCGTGGAAAGGGTTGGGGTACACGCTGGGACCGCTGCTGGGAGGCGCGCTGGTGACCATCGGCGGGTACGGCACGCTGTTCACCTGCCTGGGTGTGCTCGCCCTGGTCGTCGCGGCGTGGGTCGCATGGGTGGTGCCCCGGACGGAACCGTTGCCGCGCCGACGGTCGACCGTGGTCGACCTGGCGCGTCGCCTGACTCGACGCGCGTTCGTCGTTCCCACAGTGATACTCGCCGCGTCGACCGCCGCATTGTCCATCGGCGTGGGCTTCTTCCCCATCCTCGCGGCGTCTGCCGGGGCCAACGCCCTGCTCAGCGGGGCTCTGGTATCGGCCCTGTCCGCCTGCGCGGCACTGTCACAACCGTGGGCGGGCCGCGCGCTGGACGCCCGCCGCATCACCTACCGGGCGGGCGCCCTGGTGGGATTGACGCTCTGCGCCTTCGGTTTCCTGTTGGCCGGGCTGCTCGCCGGACCGGCTGGACTGATCGTCGGCGCAATCGCCATCGGGCTGGGCGCCGGTGTGCTGACACCACTGGGTTTCGCCGCCCTGGCCGCCTCGGCACCGCCGGAACGACTCGGCGAGACGATGGGATCAGCGGAGGTCGGTCGCGAGCTCGGAGATGCCGGGGGCCCGATACTCGTCGGCGCGGTGGCCGCCGCCGCGACGCTCGGTATGGGATGCGTCGCAGCGGCGGCACTCATGGCCGCGGTGGCCGTTGTCTCGACAGGGGCCGGGCAGGCCGGCGATCCGCCTACTTCGGAGGCATCCTGATGCCGCCGTCGACGCGGACGACTTCGGCGTTCATGTAGGAGTTGGTGAGCAGTTCGACCACCATCGACGCGAGCTCCTCGGGCTTGCCGAGGCGGTGCGGGTAGAGGACGGATTCGCCGAGCTTGGCCTTGAACGCCTCCGACTCGGGGCCTTCGCCGTAGATCGGCGTGTCGATCAGGCCGGGTGCGACGGTGTTGACGCGGATCCCGACCGCGGCCAGGTCACGGGCCACCGGCAGGGTCAACCCGACGACACCACCCTTCGACGAGGAGTACGCCGCCTGGCCGATCTGGCCGTCGAACGCGGCGACGCTGGTCATGTTGACGATCGCGCCGCGCTCACCGGAGTCGGTGAGATCCAAGCGGCTCATGGCCGTCGCCGCGAGCCGGATGCAGTCGAAGGTGCCCACCAGGTTGATCGCGAGCACCTTCTTGTAGGCGTCGAGACTGTGGGCCGACGCGAACTCGCCGTCCTTACCGATCGTCCTTTGCGCCCAACCGATTCCGGCCGAGTTGACCAGCGTCCGCAGCGGGCCGAGATCGACGGCGGTGTTCACCGCGTCTTCGATCTGGGAGGTGTCGGTCACGTCGACGCTGACGTACGCGCCACCGATCTCGTGGGCCAGTTCCTGCCCGCGTTCGGCCTGCAGGTCGGCGATGACGACCCGAGCACCCTTCGATGCGAGGAGGCGGGAGGTGGCGGCGCCGATGCCTGAGGCTCCGCCGGTGACAATTGCGCTGGTTCCGTTGACGTCCACAGCCGGAGTGTAGGACAGCCGGTGAGACGGAAGGTCAGCTGGCCGACAGCTGGCGCCAGGTGCGCACCAGGTGACTGAATTCCTTGACCTGGACCAGTACGTGATCCCGCGCCGCTTGCTCGGCGACCGGCGCGTCCCCTCGGGCGATCGCGTCGGCGATTATGCGGTGCTCGGCGAGTGACCGTCTCATCCGATCGGGTACGCGAAGCTGCAGACGGCGATAGGGCTGCAGGACCCGCTTGAGCGCGTGGGCCTGCTGACGCAGGTAGTCGTTACCGGACGAGTCGTAGACGATGCCGTGGAAGCGAGCGTTCGCGTAGTAGTAGGCGTCGGCATCGTCGTCGACCGCGTGGCTTTCGCACTCCTGCAGCGCCGATTCCAGTTCGGCCAGCGCTTCGCGGCCGATGCGACCGGCGGCGAGCCGCGCGGCCATCCCTTCCAACTCGGCCATCACCTCGAAGCGCTCGGCGACCTCCGAGATGCCGAGCTCAGTGACGAATGTGCCCTGCTTGGGCCGGATCTGCACGAGTCCCGACCGTTCCAGTGCCTGCAGCGCTTCGCGAATCGGCGTGCGTGAGCACCCGAATTCCTTCTCCAGCTGGGTCGGGTCCAGCCGCTCACCGGGCCGGTAGTGGCCGTCGAGCACGGCGGTCTCCAGAGCGTCACGCACGCGCTGGGCTTCTGGAACTCGAGCCATGGACACCTCCTCGGCTCCCGATTATCCGGCTTGGGGGGTGGTGCAGCTCACTTTAATGCACTACGGTGGCTGTTATATATATCACGACCGGCTAGGTATATGTGCTGGACCACAGTGGCCACAGGCCGGGTGACGTGAGGAGACATCAAATGGAATACGGCGAGAGCCCGCCGCTGGATCGGGTGCTCGACGCCTGCGGGGTCCTGATGAGCGATGTGGGCGAGGCGTCGATGCGCGCCGTCGCCACCCGGGTGCTCAGCGATTACGCCGAGCTCGACGACGAGGAAAAGCTCCGCTTCTTCCGTCACGTGCTCACCGCCTACGATGTCGACGCCGACCAGGTGCGCGCCGCATTCCAGCAGTGGGACGCTGTGCACGACAAGGGTTCTGACGCCGGCGATGAACTCGTCCGACTGTTCAGCGTGGTGGAACCGGCGCGCCAGCAGCTGCTGCGGCGCATCAACTACGCCCCAGGAGCCACCCTCGCCCTGGTCGAGATGCGCGCGGATCTGCGGCGGCTGATGAGCGATCACCCGCAGCTGCGCGCCCTCGACCACGACTTCCACCATCTGCTCACCTCCTGGTTCAACCGGGGCTTCCTGCGGATGGCCGAGGTGACCTGGGACTCGCCGCGCGAACTGCTGAAGCACCTGATGCGCCACGAAACGGTGCATCCGATGGCGACCGAGGCGGAACTCCGTCGCCGCGTCCAACCGGAGGATCGCCGTGTCTACGCGTTCTTCCACCCCGCGACCGGTGACGTGCCGCTGATCTTCGTCGAAGTGGCCCTGGTGCGCGGCATCCCCGATCGCATCGGCCCGCTGCTGGAGCCGGCTTCAGCGCTCGACCCGCCGCTCGCGGACACCGCAGCGCTGTATTCGATCAACAACGCGCTCGACGGCTTGGCCGGGGTCTCGTTCGGCAATTTTCTGATCAAGCAGGTCATCGAGCAGGTCGGCCGTGAACTGCCGCATCTGCACCAGTTCGTCACGCTCTCGCCGATCCCCGGTTTTCGGCGCTGGCTCGACGCCCGAGCGCAGGATGACGCTGAATTGCGCCGTCTCACAGCAGAATTGCACGCTGCGCACGGTCCGACGCGGAGCGACGCCGCGCAGGCCCGGCTACGCGCTCATCTGCTACCCGTGCTGCTGTCGTACCTCACCGCCGAGCGCCGTGAAGACGGGCGCCCGCTGGATCCGGTGGCCCGGTTCCATCTCGGCAACGGTGCCACCGTGTGGCAATTGCACTGGCCCGCAAACACATCGCCGGACGCCTGGCACCAGTCCTACGGAGCGATGGTCAATTACCTCTACGAACCCGGCCAGCTCGAACGCCGTCACGAGAACTTCGTCCGTCGACGCATCGTCGCCGTCGGCGCGCCGCTTCGCCACATTGCCTCGTCCCTGCCCACGCCGGACCACATGAAAGGAACACCGCCGATGGCGCCCTACCCCACCATCTATCGCTCGTTCACCGAGCAGGTGCAACGACACCCGGACAAAGCGCTGTTCGAACTGCCGGACGGACGGACGATCACCTATCGCGACACCGCGGACACCGTTCATCGGATCGCCGCCCGCCTGGTTGCCGACGGAGTCACGCCCGGGGACCGCGTGGCAATGCAGGTACCGAAATCCCCCGAGGCCGTCGCGCTGTATCTGGCCACGCTGCAGATCGGCGGCGTCTTCCTACCGCTCAACACCGCTTACACCGGTGCAGAGATGCGGTATTTCCTCGGTGATGCGAAGCCGCGGGTCCTCGTGTGCTCGCCCGACCGGCAGGCCGACGAGGCCGACTCTGCCGACGGTCTCGTCATCGAGACCCTCGGCGCCGACGGCGACGGCACCCTGCTGCGCGGCGACGACCGCCACGACCAGGTCTTCGACGCCACCGCCGCCGACCCGGCCGCCATCCTCTACACCTCCGGCACCACCGGGCGCTCCAAAGGGGCAGTGCTGACACATGGCAACCTCGCCGCCAATTGCCGAGCGCTGCTGGACGCCTGGCGCTACACCGCCGACGACCGGCTGATCCACGCGCTACCGATCTTCCACATCCACGGCCTGTTCGTGGCGGTGAACATGACGTTGGTCGCCGGGGCGTCCATGTACTACCTGACCAAGTTCGACACCGACGCGATCATCGAGCTGCTGCCGCGGGCCACCGTGCTGATGGGCGTCCCGACGTTCTACACCCGGCTGCTCAAGAGTGACCGGCTCACTCCCGAGAGTTGTTCGGCGATGCGACTTTTCGTGTCGGGATCAGCTCCGCTGCTCGCGAGCGACCACGAGGCCTTCGCCGCCCGCACCGGTCACGCCATTCTTGAACGCTACGGGATGACCGAGACCGGCATGAACACCACGAACCCGTATGACGACGGACCCCGCAAGCCCGGCACTGTCGGAAAACCGCTGACGGGGACGGAAATACGAGTCGTCGATCGGGAGACCGGGGAGCCCTTGCCCGACGGCGACGTGGGCAGCATTGAAGTTCGGGGGCCCAATGTGTTCTCCGGTTACTGGCAGATGCCCGAGAAGACGGCCTCGGAGTTCCGAGCCGACGGCTTCTTCATCACCGGAGACCTGGGCCGCATCGACGACGACGGCTACCTCTGCATCGTCGGGCGAGACAAAGACCTGGTGATCTCCGGGGGCTACAACATCTACCCCAAGGAGATCGAGGAACTGCTCGACAACCACCCCAAGGTCCTGGAGTCCGCCGTGATCGGAGTGCCCCATCCGGAGTTCGGCGAGACCGTGGTGGCCGTTGTCGTTCCCAGCGTGGGTGAGCAGCCCACCGAACGCGAGTTGCTGGACCACATCGCCGGCGACCTCGCGCGCTTCAAACAGCCACGCGCGGTACGCGTGGTCGACGCACTGCCCCGCAACGTCATGGGGAAAGTGCAGAAAGCCGAACTTCGCACGCGTTACGCCGAGCTGTTCACCGGCGTGGACGTGTGATCCCTTCTCATCTCAGGAGTACATGATGGTTCTGTATGGAGTTGCTGCGCTGGCGCTCTGCATGCTCACGGGCATGGTCGTCGGCGAAGTCCTCGGCGTCCTGCTGGGCGTCGACGCCAATGTCGGCGGCGTCGGTTTCGCGATGATCATGCTCATCGTCGCCACTGACTGGCTGCGCCGAAAAGGCAAGTTCCCCAAGCCCAGTGAAGAGGGTGTGCTCTTCTGGAGCGCGATGTACATCCCGATCGTGGTCGCGATGGCCTCGACCCAGAACGTGTTCAAAGCCATCACCGGTGGGCCGATGGCACTCCTGGCGGGCCTCGGCGCGCTGGTCGCGGGGGCCGCGCTGGTGCCCGTGGTGGCGCGGATCGGCGAACCCGCCGAGCCGCTGCCCCCGCTGACCGAAGACGAGAAGCAGGCGGTGTGACATGGAACTGCTGAGCTCACTTTTCCAGAAGAACAATCTGCTGGTCGCCTTCGTCGTGGTCGGCGCGCTGATGCTGTTGTCGGGTTGGCTGTCGAAATCACTGACTCGGGGCCGGGTGCACGGTTCCGCGATAGCCATCGTCCTGGGTCTGGCGCTGGCCTACTGGGGCGGCGCGGCCACGGGAGGCGAGCACGGGCTGGCCGATTTCGCGGTGTTCTCCGGGCTGGCGCTGATGGGTGGTGCGATGCTTCGGGACCTCGCGATCGTGTCCACCGCTTACGGGGTGGACCTCCAGGAGATCAAGCGCTCCGGACTGGCCGGCGCCTTGTCGATCATTCTCGGCGTGGTGGTGTCGTTCATCGTCGGAGCCGCAGTGGCCGCGGCATTCGGCTACCGCGACGCCGAGTCGCTGGCGACCATCGGGGCGGGTGCGGCTACCTACATCGTCGGGCCGGTGACCGGAACCGCGGTGGGCGCGTCGTCGGAGGTGATCGCGCTGTCGGTCGCAGCCGGGCTGGTGAAGTCCGTGGTGGTGATGGTCGGTACGCCGATGATCGCCAAAGTCATCGGTCTGAACAACGCGAAATCGGCGATGGCCTACGGCGGCCTGATGGGCACGACGTCGGGAGTGGCCGGCGGGCTGGCCGCCACCGACAAGCGGCTGGTTCCCTACGGCGCCATGACCGCGACGTTCTACACCGGAATCGGCTGCCTGCTCGGACCGTCGCTGTTCTACGTGGCGCTGCGGGCCATCGTCGGCGGGTAGAGGCCTGGAGCTAACAGCTCACGAATCGATTCGGCTCTGAGCAGACAGATGAGGGGCGCTGCGACACTGAGGCCGTGACCAACAGTGAACCGCTGCTCGGCCCGGGACTCATCGGGGTGTGCGTCGTGATGGCGGTGGCGGCAGGACTGATCTCACGGTTCGTCCTGCGCGGCTCGTTCTGGCCGGTTCCCGGCGCCGCTGTCCGCGCCGCGGTTCAGCTGGCCGCGGTGGCCACCGTACTGGCAGCAGCGATGTCACGGCTGTGGTCATCCATGCTGGTGCTGGTGGTGATGTTCGCGGTGGCCACCTTCACTGCGGCGCGGCGCAGCGAGGCCAACCACGGCTCGCTGTGGCTGGCCGCGTCGCTCGGGGCCGGAATGGCATCCGTCATCCCACTTCTGCTGCTGAGCCACGTGGTGCCGCTGACCGGTGTTGCACTGGTCCCGGTGTTCGGCATCGTGCTGGGCGGCACGATGACCGCCGCGGCGGTCGCTGCGCGTCGCGCACTCGACGCCTTGTCCCAGCGAGTAGGCGAAGTCGAGGCAGCGTTGAGTCTTGGTATTTCTGAACGTGACTCGCGCCTGTTGGTCATCGAGCGGCCACTCGCCGATGCTCTGATCCCGAATCTGGATCAGGCGCGTACGGCCGGCCTCGTCACCCTGCCCGGCGCGTTCGTCGGTGTGCTGCTGGCGACGGGCTCCGCGACGCAGGCGGGCGCGGTCCAGGTGATGGTCTTGATCGCCCTGCTCCTCGCGCAGGCCTGCGGTGTTGCGGTCACCGGCGAATTGGTCGCTCGCGGAAACATCGCCCGCCGTCGACCCGCGGCTCACGTGGGAGCGTCTGATCCGTAGCCGTTCCGGGAGTGCGCGGACATGAGGAGTTTCGTGCGCAGAGCCTCGATCGTGGCGTCGACGATGTCCTCGAGGGGCTCCTCGTCCAGACTTGCGACCGGATCCTGCGATTCCTCGATGGCCTTGAAACGTTCGGCCAACGCGGCAGCACCGAGCATCGCACCGGGTGACCGAATGGCGTGTGCACTGCGCCGGACGGCCTCTCGGTCTGCCTCGGCTGCCGCGCGTCGGAGGTCGTCCAGACGTCGTGGCATCTCGGCGATGAAGGACAGGGCGACCTTCTGCAGCGGAACCGGTCCGAGTTCGGCGAGCATCCGATCGATCCTCACGTCGTCGATCAGAGGAGCGTCGCGCGCCGTCTGGACTGGCGTGGCTCTCCACGCTTCGCGATCCGGGCGCGCTGGGTCCTCTCCGAGGACGTGGCCGAGCTCCCGCGAAAGATCGGCGAGGTGAAGGGGTTTGGTAAGGAAGCCGTCCATCCCGGCCCTCTCGCACGCATCGCGGTTGCCGTCCATCGTCGATGCCGTGAGTGCCAGGATGGGGATGTGAACGCCACTGCCGCGTTCCTCCGCCCGAATACGTCGAGTCGCCATGTATCCGTCCATGACCGGCATGTTGCAGTCCATCAACACGGCGTCGAACCTGGCCGAAGCCAAGCGCTGCAACGCTTCCGCCCCGTCGAAAGCGGCCTCACACGCATAACCGAGACTCTTCAGTTGCGCCTCGACCAGCAACTGGTTCGTCGGATTGTCGTCGACCACCAGGATCGTCGCCAACGAACCGGCCGCGCTGGGCTCGGTCTCCGAGTGTGCGGCAGGCTCGGAGGGCGCCGTCTCCGGCAGCGGAAGCGTGAAGTGGAAGGTGGAACCGTGCCCTTCGAGGCTCACCACGGCAAGCCCGTCGCCGCCCAACGCCTTGACGATCCCGTCGGAGATCGCCAACCCCAGCCCGCTGCCGCGGTCGGAATCGGCACCGGACACCTGCGCGAACGGTTGCAGGATTCGATCGATCTCCTCGCGGGGGATGCCGGGTCCGGTGTCGTTGACGGCGAATCGCACGAGATCGGGGGCCGTCTCCGTGGCAGCCGACGATATCTCGATGTCGATGTGACCCACGCGCGTGAACTTCGTCGCGTTGGAGACCAGGTTCAGCAGTACCTGATGCACTCTGTCCGGATCGCCGTTCCGCCAATCCGCGACCGACGGGTCGACCGACGAGCTCACCGTCAAACCCTTCGACTCGGCCGTGATGCGGGAACTCTCGATCACGTCGTCGAGCAACTTTCGTAGGCGGAACGGCGTGGAGGCGATCTTGGTCCTGCCGGCATTGAGCCGCGAGAGGTTGAGAAGGTCGTCGATGAGTCGAGTCAGACGGTCCGCCTCGGTCCTCACCCGGCGGGACCACTCCGCGATCTCCTTTCGTCCTTCCGAGGACATCTGATTCTCGGTGAGTTCGGAGAATCCGAGAATGGCGTGCAGCGGCGCGCGGATCTCGTGGCTCACCGTCGCCACGTAGTTCGACTTCTCCTCCGCAAGAGTGAGCGCCGCACGCTGGGCATCCTCGTGTTCGAGCGCAAGGGATGCCAGGTCGCAACAACGCAGAAACGCTGTGCACGCCATGTCGTCGAGCATGTCGGGATCCCCGAACACCTCGAGTGTCCCGGCGGTGTCCGTCGTGCTCGACTGGAACGTCTGCTTCCACGCCGGTGCCCCCGAGACCTCGACATCGGAGGGAACGATGATGGACAGGGTGTCCGTGTTGATGCGCACCGCGTTCTGTCCGGATGCCCCGATGGTGAGCTCTCCGATCTGGCGCAACACCGCCGGCAGCTCGTCGCCGGTGGCGATCCGCTCCAACACCTGAGCCTGTCCGCGGTCCAGAAACGACACACGCGCGAGCGCACTTTCGGTGCTCTCGAGCGTTTTTCGCTCCCTATCGAGCACATCCCGGGCATGGCGGTACTGCCGCACGACGTTCGTCGCCACCCAGCCGAGAAGCAGCGTGGCGATCGCGAGAGTGGCCAGGAGCAAGCCGAGTTGGATGACCCGCCCTTCGAGGAGATTCTGGCTGCTGCTTCGCGCATCCATGTGCAGTTCAGCTGTCGCGCTGTCCGCCATGCGACGCGACGTTTCGGACAGGGCGTCGGATCGTGGCAGCACGACGCGGCCCCAGTCGTCGCGCTGATCGGCCGGTAGGACTCCGGCGGGCACCTGCCGCAGCACGTCGTCCAGTTCAGTCAGCTTGGCCCGGTACTCGGGTGACGTGGAATCACCGGCGGTGATCCCGTTTCCGCCCACGACTGCCAGCCGCTGCGCCAACAGGGCGCGCTTGACCTGTACATCCCGCCGCGATGCGACCCCCAACAGGTAGCGATCGAATTCGTCGACGTAACTGAGAGTTTCGCTCAACGTGTAGAACATGTTGTTGCCGGCGGTTTCCGTGCGGGCGACAGCCTCGGAATACCGGCGGTGCTCGACTGTCACGGCGTAGTTGTTCACGATGAGAGCGCCGATCAACAGCACCAGCAGTGCGACCAACGCCCACTGTCCGCGATTGAGGCGGAGGCGCAGATCAGGCGAGTCGACCCGCGTCCTCGTCATCAGGATCCGGGTGTCGGTCGATTCGCCACGGTGATCGACGCCAGGCTCCAGTTCCACGCGTCGAGGACCGTGGACAGCGGGGTCCCGTCGGGAAACACGATCCGGATCGGTCCACCCTGGTCGTAGGGAATCGGCGCCCCGTCACGTTCCGTCGCGATCAACGCCTGCGATCCGATCATCGGCGCGACAGCGCTGGCGTAGCGATAGTCGTTGAGGGCGACCGTGTCGATGGTCGCGGTGTCGGGGACCCCCGCTTTCTGCAGGACAGTGGCCAGAGGCACGCCGCGGAAGGTCTGGCGCTTCTTGACGAAGGGTTCGTCGATGGTTATCTCAGTACTGCCCAGTGCGTTGAGTTGGTCCATGGTCAGCGCGAGGGGTGTGCTGCCGCCGTCGACCTTCAGGATCGGTTCATCGGGTCCCGCCGGATCGATGGCGGGCGCCCCGTAGGGGTTTGTGGTGGACGGGCCGGTCTGGGTGGCGGCGCCGGCAGACGATGACGGCGACGGGGAGGACGGGGCGGAGCCGGGATCGCCTCCGCATGCGGCGAGGACAAGGAGGGCGACCAGCCCACCTGCACCGACTGCGAGACGGTTGTGCATGACGAGACGATACTCAGTTTTGCCTCGTCGATACGCCGATTCGAGGGGCCGAAACCGCCTCAGCCGAGGCACACCGGTGCTGGTAGGGCTGTCGAAGTAGGGCGGGCGGGGCTCGAACCCGCGACCAATGGATTATGAGTCCACGGCTCTAACCGACTGAGCTACCGCCCCTCGCGCCGCACCATGGTCGCATACGCCGGGTCACGCGAAAACTGTCTGCCCCGCCTCGTCGACCTCGTAGCGCTCGGTGCCGTCGGTGACCCGCGGTGCGTCGGCACCAAGCGCCACGGCTATCTTGTTGGCCGCGTTGCGCATCACGTCGAGAGTCAACTCGAACGCCTGCTTCTCCGAGAAGTGCTTCTGGATTCCATGCACCACCGACTCGCCGATGTCCGACGGCGTCCAGATCAGCGCATCCACGTAGCGCAGCGCCGCCTTGTGGGCCTTGGTCAGCTCCTCAGAGGACTCGAAGTCTGCGATCTGGCGATAGAGATCCTCCGAACCGCCCTCGTCGAGGGCGTGGCTCTCCCGCAGCGACTTGCACAGCCGGCAGTTGTGGGCGGCAGCGCCTCGCAGTCGCACCACCTCCGTGGTGACCGGGTCGAGTTCACGCAGCCGAGCCACCGCCGGGACGAACCCACCCAGCAGCTTCTCCACCGGATCGCCGTCGGCGTCCCAGGCCACCTCGGACACCACCCCGGGCTTACCGAGGCCGAGCGCGTCGCAGCCCGCCCAGACCCGGGGTACGAAGTCGGCGATGAATACCGCGACGACGACACGAAAAGCTCTGTCTCCGAACGCGTTCAGAAAGCACTGGCGCTGGTTGTCGCCGACTCCGGTGACGTCGGTGCTGAACTGCTCGGCGAACGCCGCCAGCACCGCCTCTTCGTCCGAGCGGCCGTCGGTCAGATCGACCGGGATCGGCAACGGCGGCAGCGACAGCGCCCGCCCGCACGTCAGCCGGAGCACGGTGTCGGCGCGGCTGTCCCCCGAGGACAGCGCGACGAGCTCGGCCAACCGTTCGGGCAGGGCGCGGTCGCTCACGCTGGTGAGCTTATTGCGCCTGACTGACCGAAGACATGTGAAAGTCCGGAATTCGCAGCGACGGCATCTGCGCCCGCGTGGCCCAGTCACCCCACTCGCGCGGCAGCGTGACCTCACTGACGCCCGCCTCGGTGGCCCGCCGCAGGAGGTCCAGCGGGCTCTCGTTGAACCTGAAGTTGTTCACCGCGGCGGTGACCTCACCGTCTTCGACCAGGTACACCCCGTCTCGGGTCAGCCCGGTCAGCAGCAGCACCGACGGGTCGACCTCGCGGATGTACCACAGCGTGGTGAGCAGCAAGCCGCGTTCGGTGGCGGCGATCATCTCCTGCAGGGAGCTTGTCCCGCCGGTCATCAGCAGGTTGTCCGCCCCCACCGCGACCGGCGCGCCGAACTCCGCCGCGGTGGCGCGCGGGTAGGCCAGCGCGTTGATGACGCCGTCGCGCAGCCAGTCGACCCGATCGATCGCCATGCCGTTGTCGAAGACCGATGCCCGCTCCGACGACGTCGCGACCGCCACATACGGGGCACATTCCAGTCCGGGCGCATCCGGATCGGAGAACAGCGTCAGCGGGAGATCGGTCAGCTTCTCCCCCACGCGCGTGCCCCCGCCGGGTGCCGACAGCGCCGAACGGCCCTCCTGCGCTCCTCGACCGCCCATCGTCCAGGCCAGGTAGATCATCAGGTCCGCCACCGTCGACGGCGGCAGCAACGTCTCGTAGTGACCCGCGGGCAGATCGACGGTGCGGTGCGCCCACGACAGGCGGGTGTCCAACTCGGCCAGCAGCGCGTCGGTCGACACGTCCGCGAAATCGGGGGTGCCGACGCCGGCCCATGCGCTCGCCCCATCACGTTTGGCGTTGATCTCGACGGAGCCGGTGGGCTGGGTGAAGCGACGCCGCACCCCGCCCGAAGTCGCCACCAACGTCGTCTCGACGACGTGGCGCGCATACCCGAACAGGGTGTCCTTGCCGCGGAATCCGCGGGCCAGGTCTGCCGCGACGCCGGCGAAGACGTCGGCGCCGGTGGCGGGGATGGGCGCTTCCCAGTCGGCCGGCACGTCGGTCGCGGGCAGTGCGGGGGCGTTGTCTCGAGCCGGTGGAGCCGTCGCGGCCGCCTGCTGCGAGGCCGCGACGAGTCCGGCGATGACCGACGGGTCCACGGCGCTGGAGCGCACCGAGCCGACGTGCGCGTTGTCGCCGCGGCGTACGACGGAGATCACCGTGGTGGTGCGGCCGGTGGATTCACCGTTGGTGGTCATCGTGTTGTTGGCCCACCGCAACGACGCGTCGACGCGGTCGGTCACGATGACAACGGTCTCGTCGGCGCCACCGAGGCGGCTCGCTTCGGCCAGCGCGGTGTCCACCACCTGCTGTGCGGAGATCATCGGCCCGCCCCCATTGGCTTCTTCGCTGCGCTCATCGGCCGGCCTCCGCTCGGGTGTTGAGCACATTGATGCCCCGGAACAGCGCCGACGGGCAGCCATGGCTGACGGCCGCGACCTGACCGGGCTGGGCCTTGCCGCAGTTGAACGCGCCACCGAGACGCCATGTCGATTGTCCGCCAACGGCTTCCATCGCACCCCAGAAATCCGTGGTGGTCGCCTGGTAGGCGACGTCGCGCACCTGACCGTCGAGCTTCCCGTCGCGGATCCGGAAGAAACGTTGCCCGGTGAACTGGAAGTTGTAGCGCTGCATGTCGATCGACCAACTCTTGTCGCCGACGATGTAGATGCCGTCCTCGACGCGCGCGATCAGGTCGTCGGTGCTGACGTTTTCGGCGGCCGGCTGCAGCGACACATTGGCCATCCGCTGGATCGGCACGTGGTGCGCCGAATCGGCGTAGCTGCAGCCATTCGAGCGGCCCACCCCGAGCCGGGGTGCGAACACCCGGTCGAGCTGATAGCCCACGAAGAGGCCGTCGCGCACCAGGTCCCAGCTCTGCGCACGCACTCCCTCGTCGTCGAAACCGACCGTAGCCAAACCGAATTCGGCGGTCCGATCGGCGGTCACCGTCATCACCGGCGAGCCGTAGACCATACGGCCCAGCTTGTCCGGCGTCGCGAACGACGTGCCCGCGTAGGCCGCTTCGTAGCCGATGGCGCGATCGTATTCGGTGGCGTGGCCGATCGATTCGTGGATGGTCAGCCACAGATTGGTCGGATCGATCACCAGATCGGTGGGGCCTGCGACCACGGTGGGGGCCTTCACCTTCTCGGCCAGGAACACCGGGAGCAGGGCGAGTTCCTCGGACCAGTTCCAGATGTCGTCGCCGGCAACGGCTTCCCAGCCGCGTGCGGTCGGCGGGGCCAGCGTGGACATGGTCTCGAACGAGCCGGCCGCGGTGTCGACGGCGACGGCCTCGACAGTGGGCAGAATCCGCACCCGCTGCTGGGTGATCGCCGAGCCGAACGTGTCGGCGTAGAAGGTCTGCTCCTTGGCGGCGTGCAGCCACGCCGACACGTGATCCACGCCGTCGGAGGCGAGCAGCCGGCCCGCGTAGTCACCGAGCACGGCGATCTTCTCGTCGGCGGGCACCTCGAACGGGTCGATTCGGTAGCTCGACACCCACGTCATGTCCTTGTACACGGGCTCGGGTGCGAGCTCGATGCGTTCGGCGTTGAGCGTGGCCAGCGTCGTCGCGACGCGGACGGCGCGGCGGGCGGTGTCCGCGGCCGCCTCCGGGCTCAGCTCGGCGTGTGAGGCGAACCCCCATGTGCCGTCGACGATCACCCGGACCGCCAGCCCGATCTCGCTGTCGACGACAGCATTCTCCACATCGTGATCCCGCAGCGCGATGGTCTCGGTGGTGATGGCGTGGATGCGGAGATCGGCGTAGCTGGCTCCGGCCTGCACCGCTGCGGCCAGTGCCGCGTCAGCGAGTGTCTGCCGGGGCAGCGCCAGGAAGTCTGCGTCGATGGTTCGGGGCGCGCTCACGCCCTTCACCGTAGTGGGTCAGCTGCGGGCGCTACTGGTGGGAAGGACCGTCAGCTCGAGTGCCAGCGCGGCGCCACACACGACGGCGACGATCGCGAAGGCCACCCAGTCGCGGCGGGCGGGCTTCGACGGCACCGCCGAGATCTGGCCCGCGCCACCGCGTGCGGTGATCGCATCGCCCATTTCGTCGGCGCGGCGCAGCGCGACGGTGATGGCCGCGGCGAGCAGATCGATCAGTTCCGCCGCCCATCGCTTTCCCCGGCCGCGACGGTGGGCGTCCACGTCCGGCGGGCGCAACCGGCGGGCCGCGTAGAGCACGCTGAATTCGTCGATCAACATCGGAAAGGCCCTCAGCGACAGCGCAAGTGCCACCGCCCAGTCGTCGACGGGAACACGCAGAGGCCGCAGCGGCCGGCCGAGCGCGGTGACGGCAGGGGCGATCTCGGCCACGTTGGTGGTCCAGGAAATCATCGCGCCGAGGCCGAGCAGGACGATCGACAGTGCGGTGATGCGCAGGAAGTTCAGCAGGCCACCGAAACCGATCTCCATGGAACCCACCGACAGCACCGGGCTACCGCCGGCGAACGTGGCGGTCAGCCCGCCCAGTGCCAGCAGGAACCACAGCCACCGCGGGACCGACGGCAGCACCCCGCGCGGGATGCGGGCGAGCCTGGCCGACACCAGGACCAGGAGGGCAACCGCAGCGATCGGAAGCCAGCCCGGATAGAACGTGAGCAGAACGCCGATCGCGCCGACGATGATGAGTTTCGCGCCGGCCCAGAGGTCGTGGATCACGGTGCGGCCCGGCACCGGCCGCAGCAACACGACCTGACGCCGGGGGCGGGCCGTGCTCACGCCATTCCTCCCGCCGCGGTGGGCACGGTCGCCAGTTGCCCGTCGCGCAGGTGCAGCGTGCGCGGACACAGGTTCTCCAGACCCGCGAAATCGTGGGAGATCACCACGACCGTCAGCCGTCGCCGCCGGCGCAGATCTTCGAGGAGGCGCACCAAGCCCTGGGCGGAGGCCGCATCGAGCCCGGCCAGCGGTTCGTCGAGGATCAGCGCGCGCGGGGACCGGGCGAGGAGCCCGGCGAGCACCACCCGCCGCATCTGCCCGCCGCTGAGCTGATCGATGCGCCGCGCCGCCAGCGTCGGGTCCAGACCCACGGTGTTGAGCGCCTCGCTCACCTTCCGCTGGTCGTACTTGGAGAACCCGGCCAGCGAGGCGATCTCCAGCGCGACGTGGCTGCGCATCAATTGCAGTCGGGCCGCCTGGAAAGAGATCGCCACGGCGCCAACCTGTTCGGACACCGGCTTGCCGTCGAGCAGGCAGGCTCCGTCGCTCGGCACCGTCAGCCCGGCCATGATCCAGGCCAGGGTGGACTTGCCGGATCCGTTGAGCCCGTGGATCAGCACCCCGTCGCCCTCGTGCACCGCGAAGTCGATATCGGTCAACGCGGGCTTGGCCCAGGGCGTTCCGTCACCGTAGACATGGCTGACGCCGCGTAGCTCGAGCACCGGTGGGTCGGAGCGATGGTCTGCCTCGATCTCGGCGTCGGGGCGGGGTGCGTGCACCTCTGCGGTCTCGACCATCTCGGGCCCGGAGACGTTGTCGGCGTTCGCGCCGTTGCCGGTCAACGCCACCGTGCGGTCGGCGGCCTCGGCTTCGTCGTTGTAATGCGTGATGTGCACCAGAGCAGTGCTGTGCGCGCGGGTGAGCCCTGAGAGCACCGACATCAAGCCGTCGCGGCCCTGCTGGTCCACCATGCTGGTCACCTCGTCGGCGATCAGCAGCGCGGGCTCGCGGGCCAGCGCGGCCGCCACGGCCAACCGCTGGAGTTCGCCGCCGGACAGCCCGCCGGTGTCGCGTTCGCCGAAGCCGTCGAGGCCCACTTCGCCGAGCAGACGGTCGACGTCGGTCGTCGCACCGGGAGGCAGGCCCCACACCACGTCGTCGGCGACCCGGGTGCCGAGTACCTGACTCTCGGGGTGCTGCATCACGACCGCGGTGCCGCCGCGCTTGCCCAGTCCGACGCTTCCCGGCCGCTCGATGGTGCCCGCGCTGGGTTCGCGACCGGACAGCACGAGCATCAGCGTCGTCTTGCCCGATCCGTTGGCCCCGGTCACGGCGACGTGCTCGCCGGGTTCGACGGCCATGGACACCGGCCCCAGCGCGTCGCGGTGGGTGTCGGGGTATCGGAACCGGACGTCGCGCAGCTGCAACGGGATGGGCCCGACGGGGCCGTTGTCCGCCGGCGTCTCGAGCTTGTGCACGTCCGGTACGCCCATCAGCCGCGCCATCACTCGGGACAGCGCCCACCAGCCGACCAGGCTCACCCAGGTGATGGAGAACACACCCATGACGAAGAACAGCAGCGGCCAGTAGTGCAGCGCGGTGGCGAAATCCCGCTCGAGGCGCGCTGCGGCGTCCTCGAGTTGCGGGATCCGGCGCATGATCGCCGCGACCCCGGTGATGTTCGCGGTGACGGAGTCGAAGATGAGGGTGCGCAGCCGGCTCAGCACGGACAGGGCGCCAACGATGAACAGTCCGAACACGGCGCCTGCGACGAGCGAGGCGGCCACGACGGTGGGCGTGCCGCGTCCGCGCCGTTTGACGATGCCCGTGAGCCCGCCGATGTAGGCGCAGTTCACGACGGTCATGAAGCCGCCCATGCCGGCAATCAGGAAGGCCACCAGCCCACCGGCGATCGTCGCAGTCAGCACGACCCGCAGGCGGTACCGGTAGGCCAGCAGCCCCATCGGGACGGTGCCGAGCAGTGACAGACCTGCCGCGAACGGGACGACCACCGCGATGATGGCGATGGCCGCACACAAGGCCGCCATCACCGCGGCCTGCGCGAGCTCGACCGGTTGGAGAGAGCCCGACCGTCGCGGCGTGCGCTGCGGGGCGGCCGTGGTCATTTCACGATTCTGCCAGTCGGTGCCCCCTGGTGGAATGCATAGGGATTCTATGCAATCATGGATGGATGTCCTCCACGCTCGGTTCCGACCTGCTCTCGGTGGTGGCACGGCTCAACCGGATGGCCAACCAGCGGGTTCGCATCCCCCTCCCGTTCGCCCAGGCCCGCCTGCTGTCCACGATCGACGATCGCGGCGAGGCACGGATTTCCGACCTGGCCGCGCTCGACCATTGCTCGCAGCCCACGATGACGACGCAGGTGCGCCGTCTCGAAGACGCCGGCATGGTGACCAGAACCACAGACCCGCACGACGCGCGGGCCGTCCTGATCCGGATCACCGAGCACGGCAGGAACACCCTGCGTCAGGCGCGTGCCGATCGCGGCGCGGCCGTCGACCCCTATCTCGAGCAACTCGGCGAGGCCGACCGCGCCTGCCTGACCGAGGCTGTCCGCGTCATGCACCGTCTGATCGACGAGGCCACGTCCGCCTCCCCCACCGCACAGAAGTCGCACTGATTCTGATTTCTCACCGATCGAAGGAGTGATTCACCCGTGTCTGCCGATACATCGATGTGGCGTCAACCCAAGGCCGTCTGGGCCGTCGCGTTGGCAGCACGGCGGCCCTAACGCTTCACCGTCTAGCTGGGATTATTCGCTTTGCTGTGGTGTGCACGACTACTGAAGGGTGGTCGCACTCTTTTACTCGGCAGTCTCAAGAGACGCGTCGGAAACGGTGCTCGTCCGCCGCAGACGCCTAGACATGCGGAAGAACGACATCCGCCGAGACCCGCCGGGTCCTAGGTAAAAGTGCTGCTTCACACCATGCCCCAGTTCCACGCACACCCCAACGTCATTGCGCGCAAGGAACGAGGCGTCGAAATGGACGGTCAGTGCTGAGAACCCGGGAATCTCCCGCGCAATTAGGTCGGGATGAACCAGGTTTCCTCGCCTGTCGAGGAGATGGTCGCGCAGGCTGAAATACCGCGTCCCGGTGTGCAAGAGGACCTCAATGAGATTTGTAGAGTCCCGTCCTGTGTTGGTGATTACTACCTGAATCAGACGGTGGGCCGGCTGATCGAGATTTCGTTCGGCTCGTGGGGGCAAGTACTTCTTGTCCCAGAAGGCGACGCGAATCTTGAGCTTCGGCATGATGCGCTTCCGCTCCGCTCGGTTGATCGCAAATTGCGACAGACTGACAGCGAGCGATACCAGCGAGATTGCGATCGGCAAGACAACCAGCCACGTAGGTGTAGTCGTTTGCACTACTACCTCGATTGGCGGTGGCTGCTCCGGAAACACATGCCGACCATATGACGGCGGGACGATAACTGTCGGCATGCCGTCGCTCAGGCGTCTAGGTCTGAGTATTCGCTACCAATATCCACAAGACTCCTCTGAACAGCGGTACGGCGAATTACGTACTTCGCAGGTGTCGGCTCCGGTCAGCAGGTTCGCCGATTCGCAGTCCGCCATGGGTCACCACGTCAATCAGCCGGTCCAACAAGGTGTGTGCAACCCGGCAGCAGCGGTGGGCCATACCGCGTGTTCCAACATCGCCGGCAGGACCACGTGACGTGGCCGCGATGTTCGCAGCCGCAAGGCATGTTGCCGACGAGCGCCTGACCGAGACGAGGTGGGTGGCCTAGCGGGCAGCTGCTGGGCGCGGCGACGACCCATGCGCGGCCATCCCAATAGACGTCCCCGAGCTGCACGTCGCCAGAGGTGACGCCTAGGGTTTTCGAACCTCTTTTACCACTGCCAACACCTTGTCTAAAAGCTTCTCAGTGGAGATGTCCGACGAGTCGCCGGCCGTGATGCCCGGTTCGGAGAACGCGCGGCGTCCAAGGGCCGCAATGATTTCTTCTTGAATCGGCTTAGGTAGAGCAGCAACATATAGCCGAACGGTGTCGATCTGGTTGGTCAGCGTGCGCATGTGAGCCGACATGCGACGGCGCTCGGAGGCAACTTTGGCGGAGTAGGCGCTGAGCACGAAGAACGGTGCACCGATCAGGGCCTTGATTACTGCCCCAGTGTTGCCGGTCAACTGCACCAGGAAACGGTCTTCGAGTGAGAGTGCGACGACCGGTAAGACGATGCCGAGAACGACGAAGACGATCGCCAGCCAGGTCCATTTCAGAGCGGACGATGCTTCATCGTCAGCGCGGTCCGAAAAGGTTTGAGCGAGTCGCTCCGATGCGCCTCGGTTGCCGAGGTTTCTGAGATCTTCAACGAGATTATCAGCCTCTTGGTCTTGCTCCGCCAAACGCTCGGCCCGTCGTGACCTAAGTAGCTCTTCAAGTGTGTCGCTAGGCCTAATAATCCACGCCCGACGCCGCTGCCCAGCCGCCAAGTCATCCAGCGCTTCGGCGACAGCGCGTCCGTTGAACATGTCGAGGTAAGCGATTACCTCACGCAGCGCTCCTTCGGAAAAAAACTCTGCCCCTAGGTTGTACCGCTCGAATGACGGAGAAATGCGATGCACAAAACTCGCCAAGGAAGCCAGAGCGTCCTCGTCGATGAGAAGCCCGAACTCGATACTGGTGCCGTTCGATGCTCCACCGGCAGGGGCTTCGATATAGATGGGCTCGCTCAAAAGGTCCTGCAATCCGGCAGCCCCGACGGCAGCCCCATGGAAAGCGTTCGCTTCTTGTGGGGAGAGGGTTTGATCACCACTCCCCCGCTCAAGAACGGGAATGAGCCCGGTCAGCGCCGTCATCGCCGCGTCGTAGGCCTTGGCTTGGGTGTCGGCCGCCTCGCCTCGCATCAGCCGCCTCAACGGCGTATCTGTTGCCGCGTCTCGCCCGCCGTCGGTCATATCAACCCCCGCATGCCGCTGAGCCTAACGGCACGCCACCGCGCGCTGAGATTCATGAAGGGGAGGTCGTCTAGGATCTGCGGGCAGCCTCGACGGCCTTCTCGATGATTGGTCCGAGCTGCTCAGGTGGTACCCCGACCGAGCCGTCCATTGAGTTCACAACGCCGGGCTCTGAGTATGCGCGGCGTCCCAGTACCAAGATGACCTCATCCTGAACACGCTGCGGGAGACCGTCTATGAAGCCGCGAATGGAATCGACTTGGACCCCAAGCAGCCAAAGGTATTGCGCCACCTTCCGATGTTGAGCAGAGATGCGACCTGCATAAGTCGCCAGAGCCAGGAACGGGACGACCACAAGAGCTTTCTGCAGAAGGCCCGGGACCCCGTTGATGTCGATGACGTCGATTTCGTTGAGCCACACCCCTGCGAGTGACAACAGAGCCGCGATCCCGACGAACAACATCACCAACTTGTTCCAGTTGGATGCCCGCAGAGCTTCGGCGTTGGCAAGGTCATCGAAAGTTCCGGATAGGAGGGCTTTGCCTGTTTCGCGCGCTGCTTCGCTGATGTTCTCAACGGACTTCTGGGCGCGGTCTTCGAGCTTCTGCATTCGCTGGGCGCGCCTGCCCCAGATGGCTTGCCGAACGTCCTCTGAGAAGGAGAGTGCGTTTGGTTCATTAACCTCAAGATCGGCCAGGTCGTCTATGGCTTGGTTGACGTTCAGGTCTCGCCAAGTATTGATGTGGGCCATCAATTGACGCACGTTCTCGAGGAATCGAGACGGCTGGACGTCTGGGTTCGGCTGAATTAGCCCAGCAATCTCTCGCAAAGATTCTAGTTCGCGGCGATCAATTAGATGCCCGAGCTTGAATTCGACCACTCCCGTTCTGCCAACGCTGGCCTGCACCCGGATGGACTCATTAAGAATCCTTGCGAGATCTCTCAGGAGCGTCTGAACGTCGTTAACTTCCTCTACAACTTTCGCGGGCATGTTCAGGGGTACAGAGGCGCCAAGACGCCCGGAAAGCTCCGCAAGCGCCACCAACAGCGCATCCAGGCTCGGATCGGGCTCGGCACCTACGCGTAACGGCCACAGCGGGGAGACCCGCTGCGATTTCATGTCTTCAAAGTTCGTCAAACTGCTACCCCCAAGCGTTGACCGCGAGCCTAACCCCACGCCACCGCGCTGAGACACATCTGTTAGGGCGTGTCATAAGTTCGCTGAGTAGTTCAGAACACTTGTTCGACACGAATGTAGCACCCTGGGCTTCGTGACACTAACTTGACGCATACGTGCAGCTAGAGGACCAGCACACGACCAAGGAGCTAGAGATGACGACCCCCGAAGCCGCCAGCGCCGCTGCAACCGACAAGGTTGCTGAACCTGCCAAGAAGGCACCGGCCAAGCGGGCACGCGAGACCGCCGCGTCAGTGACAGAGATCGGCAGCAAGGCCAAGACCCCCGCGCCGAAACTGCCCTACAGCGCCATGACACAAAACTGCTCGTAGAGCCCCAAAAAGCACGAAAACCCCCGGCCCGCATGGCTATGCAGACCGGGGGTTTGGTAAGCGTGGACCGCTACAGGCGGATCTAGAGTTGATCTGCATCAAGGAACCGCGAGCTGGATGCAGAGTTGCGGCTGTTGAGCGCGGTCCGTCTCGCCATTAAGGCCCTTGGCGGTAACCCATCTCAAAGTGTGGTCGATCGGCTGCTTACGAACGTCTGCTGTTACGCCCAGTAGCTCAGGCAGGTACCTACGCCGGTGACCGCCAGACCGAGGATGGCGAAGCGCAGGTCCAAGACCTGCGTGCGGTTGGCTTGCTCAGTCAGGCGTGCGAGTTCGGCTCTCATGTCGTTCAGCGCTTCCCGCGCTGACTCCTCCGACGCGGTCCGCGCTGCTGCCAATTGATCTTTGAGCTCTACGACGGCTTGCTCGGCAGCGGTCACCCGATTCTTCAGGTACCCGTTGAGGTACTCCTCGATGCGGTCGAACTTTTCTTGGAGTGAGAGGCCCGGCGGAAATCCGATTTGTGCCCAGACGTTCGGAGTATTACCGGTGAGCTGGAAGTGGTACGCGCCCGGCGTTATAACCTGCCCCTGCGGGCCGTGAATGCAGTAGCGGACCCGATCTTTGATCCGCGACCACAAGTTCGACGCCCGAGCGTAGGCCCACAACAGGCCGGCGAACGTCATCACCGTCCCCACCAGCTGGACCGTGGTGGACCACTCCGCTGGCGTCAGATCGTCTCGGAAGCGAACTAGCGCCCCGGTGATGTAGGCACACAGCAGCGGCAGGCTCCCCCGAACCACCCGCTTAATTTGTGCCTGCGCCATGGGTATGGATCATGCACGGCCCACCCGCCGCGCTGCGAGCAGGTTGTTTACAGCGGGATGCGAGTGGCGGTAGCGAGATTGAGCACGGTGTCAGTGGTGAGCGTCGCAACCGCGAAGCTCACCAACTCCTGGGGACCGCCGTTAAACGTGACGCTGAAGAAGTCGAAGTGGTAGCACAGCAGGGCCTCTGCGGGCAGACCCAGGACCGGCGTCTGCGCGACGAGTCGCACGTCAGGCTGCTCTGCGGCGACCTTTAGCTGGCCGTTGTCGAGGCGCGCGCGTACGGGCGCCAAGAACAGCATGGCGATGTCGGGGCTAAGCGTCGCGGCCTGAATGTCGTTGACGTCAATAGATGTTGAGTTCTTGATGGATAGCGTGATGGTGACGCCGCTGTGGATGCCCTTTGGTTCCGGATCGGTGTTAACGTCTCCGCCAGTCTTTTCCGGCGCATCGGCAGTGATGGCCCGGTAGATGAGTCGCGCGGTGAAGTAGGTAAGCGCAGGCATGAGCGTCCTCCGTAGGTGGTGGTGGGCGGGGACCTGCCGTCCCCCGCTGCCGAGCGCTGGCTAGGGAGGCGGCAGCGCCTTTGAAGCGTTGATCGAGTTCCTGTAGCTGAGACAGGCTCTCCCCCTTGGGCAAAAGCCGTCGCACTAGGGATTGTGCTGACCTGAGCCGGAATTGGACACAGCTTTGCCAGACGTCTTCGATTGACGACCAGGTCAGAGAGTTAGTCAAGTGATACGCGCAGAGCGGCACGCATCGTTTAGCTAACTATCAACTACCACCGCGTGCGGTGGAAGACGTTGCACCGGAGCCGATTACGCGAAGTCAAGCACCTACGCGCTTCATTTCGTCGAGGGCCTGAACGACGTTCTTGTGGAGAGTCGGTAGGACGACGGTCACGGACCTCCATACGTTGACGACTGGCAGTTCCAGGTTCTCGGTATAGCCGAACTCAACACCCAAGCGCGACGACACGTCACGAGGAGGCATGCCCGGCACTCGATCCGGACGGCGGAGCACCAGGGATGCGACTACATCACCGTCGACCAACTGGCGCGGCGCATCGTCGAGACTCACGACGTCGGCGTCGGACTCAGTGACGTTAAACAGCTCGTTGTTGTAGTTGACCACGCGGACTTGCCGATGCTTGTCCCGATTGACCAGCACGTTCAAAAGGGCGAGCGAGTGCCAGTCCGCCTGACCCACGGACTTGAAAGGCTGCGAGTCCTCGATGACCTGGAGGACAGCCGGGTCCACGAAGGTCGCGAGGCTGGCCTGCGCAGCGGGCCACTTGGTCGCATCTGTGATCAACGGGTACTGGAGCTTGCGTTCTTGGGGTTCAGTCAACGTCTGCCGAGAGGCGGCGTGGCCGAACAGCGCGTGGTCCAGCGCCGCGCGCAGATTGCTCAGGACGTCACCAGCGATCAGCCCCCAGTCACCGGGCTGGGGTTGCTTGATCTTGACGCGGAACTTGACCACGACCATCTCGGGCTGCAGGAGGTGGTCAACGACCTCGCTGGTGAACTCGTAGGGGTCAGCGGCGCGGTAATCCTCAATCGACTGTTGCAGCCGGTCGAGGTGCAATTTGGCCTGCTCAGCCTTCGCGTACGCGCTGTCTAGTGTTCCCACGGTGATCAGCGTGCCGCAGTCTCGTGCACTGATCAACGACAATTCCACCCCCGGCCCCGAGCCGATGCCCGGACGGCGTCACACCCTGGGCGTAACGTGCCCAGTCATGTCGTTGAGGGTCGACACCACTCGCGCGTTCCGGACACCAAATGAACTCGCCGGCCTCGTCAGAGCCGTTGCTGAGGCCACGGAGGGCACAAACGAGGCCAACTGGATCGAGTGGAAGGTCAGGCTCGACCTCGATACCCCCAAGGACAAGCACGCCGTGGCCAGGACCATCCTCGGCTTCAGTAATAGGTCTCCCGAGATCGCTGCGGCGGCGTGCCAGGGGGTCGCGTACATGGTCATCGGGGCCGAGCCGCAGAACGCGCCGGGAACCACACCGATGGACCACGCAACCCTGAGCCAGAAGCTCAGTGCTTACCTTGACGACGGCCCCCGCTGGACCGCCTTCGATGTTGACCATGACGGTGTACATGTCCTCGTGGTCGTGGTCGAGGCACCCCGCGACGGAGACCCAATCCACGCTCTCAAGAGAGCTTTCGACAAGTCCCAGGACGGAACGGTGTTCCACCGGCGACACGCGGGGACCGAGCAGGCCAAGTACGACGCGATGCAGATGCTCCAAAAGCGCTTGCTCAAAGGAGGCCGGGAAACCGAGTTCGACCTGGACCTTGACGTCAGGCCCGGCGCCCCCCTGCTGTGGCGACTCCAGATCGACGCGGATGCCTTACAGCAATGGATGTCTCGACGAGAGGCCGCTATCCAAGAAACAGTAGAAAAGCCTCCGCTGACGCGTCCTGACCGCTCGACGCATGAGCCCGTAGCCGACTTATCGACCGAGGAGAAGGCCGACGAATGGTTTCGTCGGCGCTACTATCAAAAGCCCGGTCAGGCTGAGGAGTTCGAGGGGCTGGTCCGGAAACATCTCTCAACCGCCCGTCGCCGCCTCCTTGACATCGTCACCTACCGCATCGTCGAGACCGGCCGCAATAAGGTCAGCTTCTTGGTCAAGAACACCACCGCTAAGTCGGCGAAGGATGTGCAGTTGGTCATCAGGGTGCCTCGCGGAAGTCTGGCCATCGTCGACAGCGCCGAGCCGAAGTCACTACCCAGTTTTCCGCAGTGGCCCTCGAGTCTGGGTATACCGTCAGTCGACCCCTACGAACTCCCCAACTTAAGTCGGACGGCGCTGCCGCCGCCACCCCTGCGTGGAGGTCCATCGGTGAGGACCGAGAGGACTGATACAGGGAGCGAAATTACCGTCGGGATAGGCGATCTCACCCCTGGTGAGACGCGCGCCTTCGGTCCGATCACTCTAATCGTCGGCCCCCGTGTCGAGGACACGATCGACATTGAGCTGGTCGGGCGGTCTATGGATCGATCTGGCTCGAAGACTGTCCCGAAATCACTCCCGTTGTCCGACAACGTCTGGTACGTGGAGGACTTGGTACCGCCTGACGAGCAGCCAGGCGCTTGACGGACCCAGGCTAGGGGTTCGCGTAGGCCTCGCGAGGGGTCCAAGAATCACCGTCATGAGAACAGGCGGTCCAGGAAGAGCTCAACGAGGAGCTCTGAGCGATTTGCCTCTGAGACCTGGTTACACCAGTCCTCCATGATCTGCTCGGCATGGTCTTCCCCCATTCGAGACGGAGGAGGTGGCCAGTTTGCGCGGCCAGGCTGGCCATGACCTGCGGTGCACGCCCCGATTTGATGATCTTGTTCATGACCTCAATGACGATGTCGTCGGCATCGTCACCAATGACGCTAGGCAGCAGCAGGGCCAGCGCCATCATTCGATCCTCGTTGATGTTCTTCGCCTTTGCGAGAGCTTTATCGCCGAAGTCCTTCACAGTGTTGTTCCTGGAGTTCTTCGGCTGGGCCGGTTCCCTGCCGCTGGCCATGGCTTGAGTTTACTGCGCGCCAATGTCTTTCACTGCCGACACGCGATGCGCACACGAAGCGCAGGAAGCTTCTCGGCACACGGTTTTGGCACGAGAGCCGATAGCCGCCACAACGGCCACCAGCCCCACGCTTCTCGGTCCCACCACCCATAAAAACCCCCCGGTGTGTATATGGGTGGTGGCTGACGGGCGCGAGCCTGTAGATGGCTGCGCGGCGGTTGGCTGCGCTGCCGCCTCGTCCCGGTGAGGCCTGGGTCAGGTAGCCCTTCGCGGTGAGAGAAGCCAGCACCTGCTTCGCATTCCACTCTGAGATGCCCGCCGCCTCTGCTACGGCGCGGCGTGCACACGTGACCGTCATGAACCAATTTCCATCGGGCAGCTTTCCGCTCGCCTCCAGCTTTGGCCATCACACCCTCTATGCACGCAAACATTCGACCGTTGTCAGTCGACAAGTCCGCGTCGCCGGTGGCTATGACCAAAAGAAGGTCACGATCATCAGCCAGGTCGATGAGGTCTTCCAGTTCAGGCGGCTGGCGGTACAGCCGGTCTAGATCCCACGCGATGATGCCCTGGACATGTCCGGCCTCAATATCGACAACCATGCGCCGGTACGCCGGGCGCGCCTTGCTTCGATCACTGGCCGACGTGTTGTTGTCCACGTATTCGACCAGGTCCACCCACTCGCGCGTAGCGGCGAGTTGGCGACACTCTTTACGGTGACGCCGGGCGGCCTTCTCGTCATCATTGTGATCATGCGATTGTCGCAGGTAGATGGCTATTCTCGGCCCCATGGCCATAACTGAAGCGATCCACATGTTGAGCCATGCCAGACCACACGGTATTCCCCAGACGAGGGTGGCGATAGCCACCGCTGAGCAGCTTGAGATTGTCCATAGGTTTTCTATACAGTTTTTGGATGCGCCATTCACTAAACCGCGCCACCCTTGCCGTCGCGTTCGCGTCCGTCGTCGCGTTCATGGGGATCGGTCTCGTCGACCCGATCCTCAAGCCCATCGCCGACAACCTGAACGCCTCCCCGTCCCAGGTCTCCCTGCTGTTCACCAGCTACATGGCCGTGATGGGTGTCGCGATGCTGATCACCGGCGTGGTGTCCAGCCGGATCGGCCCCAAGCGCACGCTGCTGATCGGTTTGGTCATCATCATCGCCGGCGCGGGGCTGGCCGGACTCTCCGACACCGTGATGGGCATCGTCGGGTGGCGGGCACTGTGGGGCTTGGGCAACGCGCTCTTCATCGCGACCGCGCTGGCCACGATCGTCAGCTCGGCGCGTGGATCGGTGGCCCAGGCGATCATCCTCTACGAGGCGGCGCTGGGTCTCGGCATCGCCGTCGGCCCGCTCGTGGGCGGTGTCCTCGGTGAGATCTCCTGGCGTGGGCCGTTTTTCGGAGTCTCGGTGTTGATGGCCATCGCGCTGGTGGTGACCACGTTCCTGCTGCCCGCCACGCCGCCGGCAGCCCGGGCCACCACGCTGGCCGATCCGTTCCGGGCGCTCGCGCACCGGGGCCTACTCGGCGTCGCGGTCACCGCACTGCTGTACAACTTCGGCTTCTTCACGCTGCTGGCGTTCACCCCGTTCCCCCTCGACATGGGCGCACAGGAGATCGGGCTGATCTTCTTCGGCTGGGGCCTAGCCCTGGCCTTCACCTCGGTGTTCGTGGCCCCACGGCTGCAGCACCGCTTCGGCACCGTGCGCACGCTGGTGGTCAACCTGCTGTTGATGACCGTCACGCTGGCCGCGATGGCGGTGTGGACCGACCACAAGGCCGTCCTGGCTGCCTGCGTCGTCGTGGCGGGGCTGTGGATCGGCATCAACAACACACTCATCACCGAGACCGTGATGAAGGCCGCCCCGGTGGAACGCGGAGTCGCGTCGGCCGCCTACAGCTTCATGCGGTTCTCCGGCGCCGCCGTCGCCCCGTGGCTCGCCGGCGTGCTCGGCGAGCAGGTGAGCGTGCACCTGCCGTTCTGGGTCGGCGCGGGAGCGGTCCTGCTGGGCGCGCTGGTGCTGACCGCATCGCGGCGGCATCTCACCCACATCGACGACGAGGAAACCGAGCTCGAGGAGCTGCGCGACGAGGCCCAGGCCGTCACCGTAGGCAACGAGAGCTGAGCGTTCAGGTCGCGGCGACGCCGATCAGGTGCCCGACGAGGTAGGTCGCGCCGATCGCGACCGCGCCGAACGTCAACTGCCGCGCCGAGCCGACGATCGGTGACCGGCGGGTGATGCGGGCTGCTGCGGCTCCGGCCAGCAGCAGCCCCACTCCGCCGAAAGCCAGTCCGGCCCACAGCGATTCGTAGCCGAGCAGATACGGGATCAGCGGGATGATCGCCCCGATCGCGAACATCACGAACGAGGAGCCGGCCGCCAGCCACGGTGACGGCTTGTCCTGGGGGTCGACTCCGAGCTCCTGGATCAGGTGGAAGTTGATCGCCTTGTGATCGTCCTGGTGGATCTCCTCCGACGCCTTGGCAGCGGTCTCGGCGGACATCCCGAGCGCGACGAGCTTGGCCACCAGCTCCGCCTGCTCCGCCTCGGGTTGACGCGCAAAGGATTTCCGCTCCACATGCACCTCGGAGTCGATCTGCTCGTTGGCCGTCGTGACCGACGTGTACTCGCCGAGCGCCATCGAGAAGCTGCCGGCCAGCAGCCCCGCCACGCCGCTGATCACGACGGTGTGCGCCGAGGCGCTGGCGGCCACACCGGCGATCAGCGCGGTGTTGCTCACCAGCCCGTCCATCGCTCCGAACGTGGCGGCGCGCAGCCACCCGCCGGTCACATCGGCGTGCCGATGATCCTCGACGTGCACTCCCGCCTGCTCCCCCGGTGACTCGGTCATGGCGACCATTGAACGCCCCGGCCCGGGCTCGAGTCACCGGAGGGTTCGGACCGGCTTCGGACGGGTTTGTGACATCACAGTTTGTCCGACGGTTTCGCGGGCTACCGTCGACATATGACCACCACTGCGGAGCATCTACGGAACTGCCTCGACGGCCGCTGGCGCGACACCAAGAACAAGGTGCGCAAGGAACTCAGCAACGACGTCTTCCGACCGCACTACACCCCCAACACCGTCATCGCTCGCACCAAGGTCGCCGAGCAGCTGCGGATCATGGCCGCGCGCGGCGCCGCCGAGGACGGCTTCAAAAAGGAGCACGGCGGCAACGGCGACGTCGGAGCCGCAGTCACGCAGATCGAGATGCTCGCGATGAGCGATCTGTCGCTGATGGTCAAAGCAGGCGTGCAGTGGGGCCTGTTCGGCGGCGCGATCGAAAACCTCGGTACCGAGCGTCATCACGAGGCCTACGTCAAGAAGCTCATCGACCTCGAGGTGCTCGGCTGCTTCGCGATGACCGAGACGGGCCACGGCAGCGACGTCCAGTCCCTCGAGACGACGGCCACCTACGACCCGGCCACCGAAGAGTTCGTCATCGACTCCCCCACGCCGTCCTCGCGCAAGGACTACATCGGCGGCGCAGCTCAAACCGCGCGATTCGCAACGGTTTTCGCACAGCTGATCACCCCGGACGGCGAAGGTCACGGCGTGCACTGCTTCGTCGTACCCATCCGCGACGAGGCCGGTGAGGACCTGCCCGGTGTCACGACGTCGGACTGCCACTACAAGGGCGGCCTGCCCGGTGTCGACAATGGCCGCATCCAGTTCGACAACGTGCGCATTCCCCGCGACAACCTGCTCAACAAGTACGCCGACGTCGCAGCGGACGGGACCTACAGCTCCCCGATCGAGAACCCGAACCGGCGCTTCTTCACCATGCTCGGCACGCTGATCCGCGGCCGTGTGACCGTCGGCGGCAGCGCCGGCGCCGCCGCCCGCGTCGCGCTCGACATCGCAACGCGCTACGCGCTGCAACGACGCCAGTTCTCCGACCCCGACGGCGGCGAGGTGCTGCTGATGGACTATCTCATCCACCAGCGCCGGCTGTTCCCGTTGATCGCCCGCTCGTACGCGCTGCAGTTCGCGCAGAACGAGCTGGTGGCCAAGTGCCACGAGCTGCAGACCGCCGACGACCCGGACCCCGAAGAGCAGCGCGAGCTCGAATCCCGGGCCGCGGGCCTGAAGGCCGCCAACACCTGGCACGCGACCCGCGCCATCCAGGAGGCGCGTGAAGCATGCGGTGGCGCCGGCTATCTCGCCGAGAACCGCCTGATCGCGCTCAAGGCCGACACCGACGTGTTCACCACCTTCGAAGGTGACAACCACGTGTTGTTCCAGCTGGTGGCCAAGGAACTGCTGACCGCCTACGCCGACGACATCAAGGGCATGAGCCCGGTCGAGTGGGTCGGCTTCGCGGCCCGATTCGCCGGGGAGCGGGTGCTCAAACGCACTGCGGCACAGACGATCATGCAAACAGTCCTGGATTCCCGCCAAGACAACGAGGAAGAGGGCAGCCTCTTCAACCGCGGCACCCAGGCCAAGATGCTCGAGGACCGTGAGGAGTACATGACCTCATCGGTGGCGCGGCGGCTGCAGAGCAAGTCCAAGGAGATGAGCGCGTTCGAGGCGTTCAACTCCGTGCAGGACCACGTGCTTCACGTGGCGCAGGCCCACATCGACCGCATCGTGTTCGAAGCGTTCGTGGCCGGCATCGACTCCTGCCACGACCGGACCGCGCGCGAGATCCTCGGCCTGGTGTGCGACCTGTACGCACTGACCGTGATCGAAGAGGACAAGTCGTGGTTCGTCGAGCACCGCTACCTGTCCACCGAACGCGCCAAGGCCGTCACCCGCGCGATCAACGACCGTTGCAAGCGGCTTCGGCCCTACGCCGAACTGTTGGTCGACGGCTTCGGCATCCCCGAGCAGTTGCGGTACGCCGAGATGCTGCACCCCGAACACATCCCGGACGCCGACGAGCACACCCGTCAGGATGCGACGTCTGCAGGCGTGATCTGAGTCAGGGCCCGGGGATGGGGTCGAGAATCGTCAGCCGGCCCTCTTCGAGCGTGACGCGTGCTGTCCCCACTCCGGTGGGGCAGCACGCCGCATCGGAGCCCTGCCGCCACTGATACTGCACGCGGGCATCGTGATCGCCCTGTGCGGCGACGCTGATGTAGGGCCGCGGCTCCGGTGTCGGGGATCCGATGCCCTTGTCGCCATCGAAGAACAGCACCTGCTGCGGGCTGTCCGATGCGGCGCCGGAGCTGACCACCACCCAGTTCAGCCGGCAGTCCGCCGCGTGCCCGCGCGCGCTTTCGGTCCAGAACGCCTGCGGCAACATCGAGATCTCCGTGGCGACCGCTTGCGCGTCCGGGCCGGGTCCGCAGGCCTGAGTGGTCGTCGGCGCCGGGCTGGGCGGACTCCAGCCGCATGCGGCGGTCACTGCCGCAGTCACCACGACGAGGGCAGTCGACACACGCATGGCGTCAAAGTTATCGCCTGTCGCCGGTAGCCTCGTAGCGCAGCAGCACGGTGCCGCCCGGGAATGTCCGGTTCTCCAGCAGCCGCAGCGAGATCCATGACGGCAGGGTCGGGAAGAACGGCGTGCCGCCGCCCACGGCGACGGGTGCGACGACGATCCGGAACTCATCGACCAGGCCCGCCCGCACCACCGGCGCGGCCAGCGTCGCACCGGCGACCTCCATCTGACCGTCGGTGTCCGCCTTCAGCCGGCGGACCACCTCGACCGGGTCACCGCGCTCCAGGCGGGAATTCCAGTCGACGGATGCCAGGGTGCGGGAGAACACCACCTTGGGCATGGCCCGCCAGACACGGGCGAAGTCGACGATCAGAGGCTCCGCGTCCGGGGCCTCGTCGGCAGTCGGCCAGTACGCGGACATCAGCTCGTAGAGCCGTCGCCCGTAGAACGACAGTGCGGTCTCGCGTTCGAAGTCGTTCCAGTACTGGTGCAGCTCGTCGCTCGGCGTACTCCAGTCGATCGAGCCGTGTGCGTCGGCGATGTAGCCGTCCACCGAGACGGTGAAGCCGTAGATGAGTTTTCCCATGGATGTCAGACTGCCCTGCGGCGCCGCATTCATCGCAAGGCCGACCATGCGTGCACGCGTTTGGACAAAGCCGCAAGCCATGATCACCGACCGGTTACTGTCGCGCCGTGGCGACGACCCGACGCATCGACCGCGAGGTGGTTGGCGTCGTGATCCTGCTCGCCGTGGTCCTCGCGAGCAGCGACCTGATCGCGGGTGGAGTCTTCGACGTCGTCGGGAGATCCGCGTCGCCCCTGTGGCGAGCCGGTGTCCTCGTCGCGGACGTCGTGGTCCTCACGGGCGTCGCATCGCTGAAGCGTCAGATCGGACGCATCGAGGGCGGGTCGAGCCGCCTGTGGGGATGGTGGTGGACCGGGTTCGCGATCGCGTGCGGCGTCGACGGGCTCTACATCGTGGTCGGCGACGCGGCCGCGGCGGTGGATGCCGTATCCGCGGCGGCCTTGGTGGCCGCAGTGGCTGTCTTGATGATGTCCTCGGTCAACGCCGATCCTCGGACGCTGTTCAGTTCGCGGGCTCGCGCAGCGATGCCGACCGACTGGCAGCGGGTCAGCGCGACCGTACCGCTGATCGTCGGGAGCTGCGCCGCCTGTCTTGGCGCCGCTGTCTGGACGAACTACTTCGAGCCGAACGCGGTGCGGGTCGCGGCACCGGAGATCCTGCGGGAGATCGCGCAGTTGCCGTTGTACGAGCAGCACACGGCGCTGGCGCAGCTGTGCTCCGAAGGCGTCAATCCTGCGTACTTCCAACACATCGCCGAGGCGCTTCCCGTGCTGCTGCTGACGCTCGGCGTGGAGTTCAACTTCTTCGGCACCTTCCTGCGGGACCCCGTGCAGCGGGTCTCGACGCTGGTGACCGTGTCAGTGATGTGTCTGGCGCTGGTGCTCGCGCTGTCCACGCTGCCCTTCGATGGCAGCGGCTGCGACGATGTGCTGACCGGGTGGCATGAATATGTCGCATTCACCGTCACCCTGCAGGCGGTGTTCATGGCGTTGACCACGATGGTCTGGCTGATGCTGGCGAAGATGTCCTCATCCGAGCCGGCCACCGGTGACGCTGTGACGCTGTGAGCTCCCCCGGCTGGACTCGAACCAGCAACCCTTCGGTTAACAGCCGAATGCTCTGCCAATTGAGCTACAGGGGATTGCACCTCCCGCAGATGGTGCGCCGCGGGCCAGAGAGCACTCTAGCCTACGGCGGGCCGCGGTTGCCAATGCGTTGCCGGACCGGCGCGCAGCCCCGTTCGTGAGGCAGGATGGACACCAGACGAGTGGCGCGGAACGGGTAGTGCGCCGCCTTGCGAGAGTGCTGTGGAGGAGTCCTGTGATCGGGTATGTGGCCGTTGCGGCCGTCGGCTACGTGTTGGGCACCAAGGCCGGACGGCAGCGATACGAACAGCTCGCCGGCACCTACCGTGCCGTCACGGGCAGCCCCGCCGCCCGCGCGGTGATCGACGCGGGACGGCGCAAGATCGCCGAACGGGTGTCACCCGATCCGACGATGGTGGAAGTCACGCCGATCGACCCCGGCACCGAGGTGTACGGGCCGGGGCAGGTCGAGCGGCGAGCGGCAGGCGAAAAGCGCTAGCCGAAGTTGGAGTTGAACGACGTCCCGGGCAGCAGCGGCCCGGTGGTGATGCCGCCGTTACCGAACGCGACGCCCGGCGTGCCGATCGCCGCGGGGGTGCCGTTCGAGTAGCCGAGGCAGTGGCCGTCTTCCTGATTGCCGAACCAGGCGAGACACTTCGGGCCGGCCTGCGCAGTGGCCTCGGGGCTGGTCAGCGAGGCGTACATCGGGACGGCGACAGCCGCGGCGGCAACGGCGCCGACGATCAGTCGCGCTGCGTGGGTGCGAATGGTGGGCACGGACATCACAGACAACTCGCCTTCTCCCCGACTGCTGACGCACACACCATAACCCGGCGCGCCCGATCATGCAGTCAGGTCGTTACCACTTGCTTGTTCGAGCAGGCTGCGCCGGTAGGCCTCCATCGCGACCAGGTCCCCGAACAGCGCGTGATACTCGTCGCCCTGCTCGACCGGCGACATCCGCTGCAGTTTCGATTTGACCTCGGCGATCTGGCGGCCGATCCACACTTCCTGCAGCCGAGCCAGCACGCTCCCGATGTAGCGGGGCAGCCGCTCGTCGTCGGCGTTGATCGCCTCCACCCCGAGCTCGTTGACCAGGTTCGCCGCTGCCGGACTGGCTGCGTGTTCGCGGACAGCTTCGATCCACTGGGCCCCGGTCAGACCACCCGCGGTGCCACCCGCAGCCTCGATCGCGGCCCGCACCGCGGTGTACCCGGGATGGGTGAAACTCTCCGCGGCCAGCGAGTCGAACACCGGACCGGCCAGCGCCGGATACTGCAGTGCGGATTTGAGGGCCTCGCGCTGCGGCCACAGCGTCGGATCGGCCGGGTTAGGCCGGGTGGCGCCGTCGGCCGGGCGTGGCCGGCTCGCAGCCGCCGGCTCAGCCGTCGTCGCTGCGCGGCGGCGCGACCGGTCCGGCATCCCCCGCTTGGCGGCTTCCTCGCGCACCCGGCCGAGCACCTGCGCCTCGTCGAGCCACCCGGTCCAGCCCGCCAACCGCCGCGCGTACTCGTCTCGCAGCGCGTAGTCCCGGATGCGGGCGACCAGCGGCACGCACCGGCGCAGGGCGTCGACCTGCGCCTGCGGATCGTTGTCGAGCACGTCCCCCGCCGGGATCAGGCTGCGGACCGCGAACTCGAACATCGGGATGCGCCGAGCCACCAGATCACGCAGCGCCGCGTCGCCGGATTTCAACCGCAGATCGCAGGGGTCCATCCCGTCGGAAGCCACTGCGACGAAGGACTTTCCGGACACCTGCTGATCCCCGTCGAAGGCCTTCAGCGCGGCCGCCTGCCCCGCCGCGTCCCCGTCGAAGACGAAGATCAACTCGCCGCGATACCAGTTGTCGTCCATCATCAACCGGCGCAGCAGCCCCAGATGGCCGTCGCCGAAGGCTGTGCCGCACGACGCGACCGCGGTGGTCTCCCCCGCCAGATGCATGGCCATCACATCGGTGTAGCCCTCGACGACGACGGCGCGATGCGCCTTCGCGATGTCCCGCTTGGCCAGGTCGAGCCCGAACAGCACGCCTGACTTCTTGTACAGCACGGTTTCGGGGGTGTTGACGTACTTGGCTTCCATCTGGTCGTCGTCGAAGATCCGACGCGCCCCGAAGCCGATCACCTCCCCGCCGCCGGCGCGGATGGGCCACAGCAGCCGGCGGTGGAACCGATCCATCGGGCCGCGGCGACCCTCCCGCGACAGACCCGCGGCCTCGAGTTCCTTGAACTCGAAGCCCTTGCGCAGCAGATGCTTGGTCAGCGTGTCCCAGCCCGACGGGGCGAAGCCACAGCCGAACCTGGCGGCGGCCTCGGCGTCGAAGTTGCGGTCGATGAGATACTGGCGGGCCGGTGCGGCTTCAGCGCTCTGCAGCGCCTCGGCGTAGAACTCCTGCGCGGCCGAGTTGGCGGCCAGCAGCCTGCTGCGGCTCCCCCGGTCGCGTTGCACGTTGGTCGTCGACGCGCCGGTGTAGGTGACGGTGTAGCCGATCCGGTCGGCGAGCAGTTCGACGGCCTCGACGAAGCTGACATGCTCGATCTTCTGCAGGAACGCGTAGACGTCGCCGCCCTCACCACAGCCGAAGCAATGGAAATGCCCGTGATTGGGGCGGACGTGGAACGACGGCGACTTCTCGTCGTGGAAGGGGCACAAACCCTTGAGCGAGTCCGCACCGGCGCGGCGCAACTGCACGTAGTCACCGACGACGTCGTCGATGTTGACGCGCTCCCGGATGGCGGCGATGTCGCGATCGGGGATCCTGCCCCGTCCCCGCGTACCGTCGCCCGCCACGCGGTCAGTCTAGAGGGCGCGGGGTCCGGGCTTCGTGCACTCGTTCCAACCGTCCTTCGGTGTACGAGGCGATCTGGTCGACCACCACCCGCAGCCGCGCACCGTCGTCGTCGGCGGCGACGAACTCGGCGGCGAACTGCGGGTCGAGGCTGCCCGGGGCCTGCCCCCACAACGCCAACGCGACCTCCTGGATCAGGATGCGCTGATCGGACTGGATCTGCAGATGCCGGTGGTCCGACATGATGAATTGGAGTGCAAGGGTCTTCAGCAGCACCACCTCGGCGCGCACCAGGACAGGCACCTCGAGATCTGCGGAGAAGCGCTGCAGCGGACCAGGCCCCGCCGTCGCCGTCGTGGCCGTGACGGCCGCATTCGCGAACCGGCCGACCAGCTCGCTGGTCAGGGTCTTCAGCGCCACCGACGCGCCCAGAGTGCCGTCGAACTTGCCGACCGCCGCCACCACCGGGACCCGGGACAGCCGCTCGGCGGCGGCCATCAGGTCGTCCGGCGTCAGCGCCGGGAAGGACCCCGCGCCCACATGGGCCAGCGACGCGGCGGCATCGGGGTCGGCCAGCACACGCAGGTCGATACGCCCGCTCATCACCCCGTCCTCGACGTCGTGCACCGAGTACGCGACATCGTCGGCCCAGTCCATCACCTGGGCCTCCAGGCACGGCCGCTCGGCAGGCGCCCCGGCTCGCACCCACTCCGCGGCGGCCATGTCGTCGCCGTAGAAACCGAACTTGCGGCGCTCCCCGATCCGCGGCCACGGATACTTGGTGACCGCGTCGAGGGACGCGCGGGTCAGGTTGAGGCCGGCGCTGCGCCCCTGTGCGTCAAGGACTTTGGGCTCCAGCCGAGTCAGGATCCGGAAGTTCTGCGCGTTGCCCTCGAAACCCCCGAACGTCTTGGTGATCTCGTCGAGGGCGCGTTCGCCGTTGTGCCCGTACGGCGGATGACCGATGTCGTGGGCCAGCCCCGCGAGATCGACCAGGTCGGGGTCACAGCCGAGTTCGATCGCCATCCCGCGGCCGATCTGCGCCACTTCCAGTGAGTGGGTCAGCCGGGTGCGCGGCGTCTCTCCCTCGCGGGGACCCACCACCTGGGTCTTGTCGGCCAGCCGGCGCAGCGCAGCGCAGTGCAGAACGCGGGCGCGGTCGCGGGCGAAATCCGAGCGGTGCTCGGAGTCGGTTCCGGGCAGCGCGGCGCTCTTCGCGGGCTCGGCTACCCGCCGCTCCCGGTCCGCCGCGTCGTAGCGTTCTGTTCGGTTCACCGGGCCACAGTCTGCCAGCCCTGCGAGCACTAGATTGAGGGCATGCGCATTGCTCGTTCGCTCGGCCTGCTCGCCGTCCTGTGGATCGCGGCGGGCCTGCTGGCGCCGGCGGCGAGCGCCACCGCACCGCTGCGCCTGCCGACCTACCTGACCGATCAGGCCGGCGCGCTCGATCCCGCGCAGACGACGCAGGTGCAGAACGCGATCGACCGGCTCTACAACGATCGGCGGATCCGGCTGTGGGTGGTCTACGTCGACAACTTCTCGGGTCAGGACGCGCAGAGCTGGGCACAGGCGACCTACCGACAGAGTGATCTGGGAAGTTCCGACGCGATTCTTGCGGTGGCCACCGTAGACCGGGCCTACGCGCTGCTCGCCCCGACCGAGGCGGTAGGCAGCGTGGACGTCGACACGCTGCGCCGCAACGACGTCGAACCGCTGCTGCGCACACAGGACTGGGCCGGTGCTGCGGTGGCCGCCGCGAACGGGCTCGCCGCCAGCGGCACCTCCGGCAGCAGCTGGCTGGGCCTGGTGATCGCGCTGGGCGTCATCGCGCTGGGCGTCGTGATCCTCGTGCTGTGGCAGCGCAGGCGGCGGGCGAAGCGTCGCGAGGCCGAGATCGCCGCCGCGCAGCGCGTCGACCCGTCCGATCCGGCGGCGCTCGCCGGTGTCTCGCTGGAGGCACTCGACGACCTGTCTCGCCGCATCGTGGTCGAGGTCGACAACGCCGTGCGCACCAGCGAGAGCGAATTGGCGCTCGCCGTGGAGGAATTCGGCGAGCAGGACACCGCCGCGTTCACGGCTGCGGTGGCCGCGGCCAAGACCACGCTGGCGCAGGCGCTCAACGTGCGCCACATCCTCGACGACGCCATCCCCGAGACGCCCCAGCAGCAGCGCGATCTACTGACTCGCGTCGTCGTCGCCGCCGCCAAGGCCGACCGCGAACTCGAAGCCCAGCGCGAGGCGTTTGCACAGCTGCGCGATCTGGTGATCAACGCCCCCAGCCGGCTCGATACCCTCACCCAGCAGGTGGTCGATCTGACCGCGCGCATCGAGCCGGCGAACCAGACCCTGACCGGACTGAAAACCCAATTCGCCGAGACCGCGCTGGCGTCGGTGGCCGACAACATCGACGAGGCACGACAGCGGCTGACCTTCGCCGAACAGAACATCGACTCGGGGCGCGCCCTGGTCGCCCGGCCCGCGGACCGGCAGGGCGGGCTCGTCGATGCGATACACGCCGCCGAGGCCGCACTGGGCCAGGCGCGCACACTGCTCGATGCGGTCGACAGCGCAGCCACCGACATCAACCGGGCGGTGGCGGGTCTGCCCGCCGCGATCGCCGATGCGCAGAACGGCATCACGGCTGCAGGAACCCAACTGGCGCAAGGCAACATCGCTGTCGCCACCCAGCTCGGTGCCGCCCGCGACGCGGCGGTGGCGGCGGTGGCGCACGCGCAGAGTGACGGCGCCAGTGATCCCCTGGGCACGTTCACCCGGCTCACCCAGGCCGACGCCGAACTCGACCGGTTGCTCGCCGACGTCGCCGAGGAGCGGGAGACCATCGCGCGCTTGACGCGGACCTACGATCAGGCACTGTTCACGGCGCAGTCGCGGGTGCGGGCGGTGTCGGACTACATCGACACCCGGCGCGGCGTCATCGGCCCCGAAGCGCGCACCCGGCTGTCGGAGGCGGTGCGGCAACTGCAAGCGGCGCAGGACAAGCGAGCCGGCAACCTGAACGAGGCCATCGCGCATGCGAACGGGGCGGCGATGCTCGCCGCGCAGGCACAGCAGTTGGCGAACAACGATGTGCTGGCCGCGCAGCAACATTTCAACGGGCCCTACGGCGGCGGTGGCAGCGGTGGCCAGATGGGCGCGGTGATCGGCGGCATCATCCTGGGCAACGTGCTCTCCGGGGCGATGCGCGGCGGCTTCGGCGGCGGCGGGTTTGGCGGCGGTTTTGGAGGCGGCGGGGGTTTTGGCGGCGGCGGGGGCGGCATGAGCGGCGGCGGCGGCCGCTTCTGACCCTGCCGAGCGTGCGTGTCTGCACCCGACACTCCGGGTTCTGAGCCAACTTCGCGCACGCTCGTCATCCCCAACCCGGCGTTCATCCCCAGAAGACGCGAATGGTGCATCACCCCTCCCGCTGGCGGGGACACGATCGTCGCCATGTCACTGGAAGTTCTGTTCACTGCTCAAGGCGGCGTGGCCACGTCCGCGCAACTGCTCGAGCATCTCAGTCGCAGTCGATTGGACCGCGACATCCGCGGAGGTCACCTGATCAAGGTGTGGCCGGGTGTCTACAGCCGCAACGAACCCGACACCATCCTGAGACTGCGCGGCCTCGACCTTCGCGCCGGAGCACCTGTCGCGATCTGCCTGAACACCGCTGCCGCGGCCTACGGCTTCGATATTCAGGACACCGGCGACCTGCACGTACTCACGCCGCCAGGACACCAGCTGCGGAACTCCGACGGCCTCATCGTGCATCGGCGACACGGCGCTCCACTCACGATCGTCGACGGACGCTATGCGACGACGCCTGCGTGGACGGCCGTCGAGGTGGCCAGGTCACTTCGCCGGCCGCGTGCGCTGGCCACGCTCGACGCCGCGCTGCGTACAGGCACCTGCGATCGCCGCCAGCTCATCACGGCGGCGGCACGACAGTCGGGCCGCCGCGGCATCGTCGCGGTGCGCGACCTCATTCCGCTGGCCGACCCGCGGGCCGAGTCCCCAATGGAAAGCGAAGTGCGTCTGGTGGTGCACGACAGCGGCTTGCCGACTCCGGAACTGCAGTACGAGATCGTCGACCTCCACGGCCGAACGTGGCGACTGGATTTCGCCTGGCCCGATCAGTGCGTCGCGGTCGAGTACGACGGCTTCGACTGGCACAGCGATCGCGATCAGTTCCAGCGGGACAGGCAGAAACGCGCCGCGTTGAACGAGATGAGGTGGACGCTGATCTCGGTGGTGTTCGACGATGTCCGGGAACACCCGGCAGCGATGCTGCGGCGCATAGACACCGCGCTGGAGCGCGCCCAGGCGGCGTGAGCGTGCGTGTTGTTCACGAAGATGCCGGTGTGTCGGCTGCAGACACGCTCCCCCGCAAGCGGGAGGTACCCCCAGCTCGCGGGAAGAGCGTCAGCAGCCCTTGAGGCGGACGGCCAGGTAGTCCGACACCCCGGACAGCGCCACCCGTTCCTGCGTCATGGCGTCCCGCTCACGGATCGTCACAGCGTGGTCTTCCAACGAGTCGAAGTCGACGGTCACGCAGTAGGGGGTGCCGATCTCGTCCTGACGGCGATAGCGGCGGCCGATGGCGCCCGCGTCGTCGAATTCGACGTTCCACGAACGCCGCAACTCGGCGGCCAGATCCCGCGCTTTGGGCGAGAGATCCGCGTGCCGCGACAGCGGCAACACCGCCACCTTGACCGGCGCCAACCGCGGGTCCAGCCGCAGCACCGTGCGCTTGTCGACACCGCCCTTGGCGTTGGGCGCCTCGTCCTCGGTGTAGGCGTCGACGAGGAACGCCATCAGCGAGCGGGTCAGACCGGCTGCCGGCTCGATGACGTACGGCGTGTACCGGGTGTCGCTGGCCTGGTCGTAGAACGTCAGATCTGCACCGGAATGCTGTGCGTGCGTGGACAAGTCGAAATCAGTCCGATTCGCCACGCCTTCGAGCTCGCCCCACGGGTTGCCCGAGAACCCGAACTTGTACTCGATGTCTGTGGTGCCGGCGCTGTAGTGCGACAGCTTCTCCAGCGGGTGCTCGTAGAGGCGCAGGTTCTCCGCCCGGATGCCGAGGTCGATGTACCACTGCAGGCGGGTCTCGATCCAGTACTTGTGCCACTCGGGCGCGGTCGACGGCTCGACGAAGAATTCCATCTCCATCTGTTCGAACTCGCGGGTGCGGAAGATGAAGTTGCCCGGGGTGATCTCGTTACGGAAGCTCTTGCCGATCTGGCCGATACCGAACGGCGGCTTCTTGCGGGCGGTGGTGACAACGTTGGCGAAGTTGACGAAGATGCCCTGGGCGGTCTCCGGCCGCAGATAGTGCAGACCCTCCTCCGACTCGATCGGGCCGAGGTAGGTCTTGAGCATCATGTTGAAGTCGCGCGGCTCGGTCCACTGCCCCTTGGTGCCACAGTCCGGGCAGACGATCTCGCTCATCGGAACGTCGTCGGGCGAGCCGCCCTTCTTGGCCGCGTACGCCTCCTGAAGGTGGTCCTGCCGGTGCCGCTTGTGGCAGTTCATGCACTCCACCAGCGGATCGTTGAACACCTCGACGTGGCCGGAGGCGACCCACACCTGGCGCGGCAGGATGATCGCGGAATCCAGCCCCACAACATCATCTCGAGCCGTCACGACAGATTTCCACCACTGCCGCTTGATGTTCTCCTTGAGCTCGACGCCGAGCGGGCCGTAGTCCCATGCCGACTTGGTCCCGCCGTAGATCTCACCGGACTGGAAGACCAGACCGCGCCGCTTGGCCAGGTTTGCAACAGTGTCGATGATCGAAGTCGGAGCCACGGGTTCACAGCGTAGCGAGGTCGGGACCCCGCCTTGCGCGACGGGATCCGATTGACATGCACGGGTCTGCATGTATCGTGGGGCCTAATGAAAACCGTTTCCAGTATCGGTGGTGAGCAGCACGACCACACCGGCACCCCACCTTCCGATCTGCCGTCCCGGGCGGTCCTCGACACGGCCGGGGATCTGCTGCGGGCGCTGGCCGCTCCGGTCCGTATCGCGATCGTGCTGCAACTGCACCGAGAAGCTCGATGCGTCCACGAGCTGGTCGACGCGCTCGATGTGCCGCAGCCGTTGGTGAGCCAGCACTTGCGCATCCTGAAGTCTGCCGGCGTGGTCGCCGGCGAACGGTCCGGCCGCGAGGTGCTCTACCGCCTCGTCGACGACCATCTCGCCGAGATCGTCGTCGCCGCCGTCACGCACGCGGCCGAAGACGAGGAGCAGGCACCGTGACCGGCGCCGTTCGCTCGACGCGCCAGCGCGCCGCCTTGGCCGCCCTGCTGGAGAACCTCGACGACTTCCGATCGGCGCAGGAGCTGCACGATGAACTCCGCAAACGGGGCGAGGGCGTCGGCTTGACCACGGTCTACCGCACGCTGCAGCAGATGGCCGCCGCAGGCGCGGTCGACACGTTGCGCACCGACACCGGCGAATCGGTGTACCGCTTGTGCTCGCAGCACCACCACCATCACCTCGTGTGCCGGGAGTGCGGTTCCACCGTGGAGATCTCCGCGGGCGAGGTCGAGACGTGGGCGGCCGAGATCGCGCGCAACCACGGCTTCTCCGATGTCACCCACACGATCGAGATCTTCGGGGTGTGCGACCGCTGCCGGGCCGCCCGTCGCTAACCGCGGCGGCGCCACCCGAGGACGGCAATCACGATCCCGACCAGCGCGATGATCGGACCGAGCACCGACCACGTGGTGGTGTTGGTCATCGGGCTGCCGCCCACCACGCCGATCCCCTGCAGGAAGAACAGGGTGCCGAACAGCGCGACGACGACGCCGACGAAGAGCAGAACTATGCGCACAGAGGCGACACTAGGCCACGAGCGCGCGCCGGACGTCGGCGCCGGTGGCCAGCACCATCAGGATCAGCGTGCGCAGCGCGTCGTCGGTCAGCCCGGCCGCCGGGAAGTTGTAGCGCAGCAGCACGTCCCCGGTCTTGCGCGCGCCGCCCGCGCCCTTCGCGCCGATCTTCTCGACCAGCGACACCGTGCCGAGCAGCGTGTCCTGGGCATGCTTGGCGACCTCGGCCCGCACCGCGGCGGTCAGCGGCAGATCCCAGGCCAGCACCTGCGTCAGGGACACCAGCTCGAGACCCTCGGCGATCGTCACCACCCGCAGCGATGCGAACGTCTGCTCGTGCGGCACGGTGACCGCGCCGTCGTCCTCGCGCTGCACCGGCAGGACGTCCGCCAACACCACCGGGAGCCGCTCGACGAGCTCCATCAGGCTCTGCCGAAGCGTCGGTTGCGCTGGACGTACTCCTCACACGCCGCCCACAGGTCGCGGCGGTCGTAGTCGGGCCACAACTTCTCCTGGAACACGTACTCGGCGTAGGCGGCCTGCCACAGCAGGAAGTTGCTGGCCCGCTGCTCCCCCGAGGTGCGGATGAACAGGTCGACGTCGGGGATGTCGGCGCGGTGCAGATGCTTGGCGAAGCCGGCCTCGGTGATCCGGCTCGGATTGATCTTGCCGTCCACCGCTTCCTGGGCCAGTTGACGAGCGGCTTCGACGATCTCGGTCCGCCCGCCGTAGTTGACGCAGTAGTTGATCGTGATGACGTCGTTGTCGACGGTCATCTCCTCGGCGATGTCGAACTCCTTGATCACGCTGCGCCACATCCGGGGCCTCGACCCCACCCAGCGCATGCGCACGCCCATGTCGTTGAGGTTCTCCCGGCGACGCCGCACCACCTCGCGGTTGAAGCCCATGAGGAAGCGGACTTCTTCGGTGCTGCGCTTCCAGTTCTCGGTGGAGAACGCGTACACGGTGAGGTGCTTGATGCCCAGCTCGATCGCACCGCAGGTGATGTCGATCAGCACCGCTTCGCCCATCTTGTGGCCTTCGGTGCGGCCCAGTCCACGTTGGGTGGCCCACCGGCCGTTGCCGTCCATCACCACCGCGACGTGCTGGGGCACCTGGTCGGCCGGGATCTGCGGGGCGGCCTCCTTGGACGTGTGTTGCGGAGGGCGGGCGAACTTGCCGTTGGTGCGGGGCGGCAATTCGGGGAAGACCACCGGCCAGGAGGACTTGTCCGGAAACGTCGGATAGTCCTCAGGCGCCGGGGGCAGCTGTGGGTAGCTGTTCTTCCCCGCTCGCTTGCTTGCCATGCGCCATATCCTGCCTGATGGTCTGCCCGCTCTTTCTGTCCACCCGCTCCACGAGGGGCAGTGTTCGCAACTGTCTCTCCAGATGCCACTGCAGGTGCGCTGCCACCAGTCCGCTGGCCTGGCTGCGGTGCGCCGCGGTGGAGGTCTGCGCGTGCTCCCAGTCGCCCTCGTAGAGGGCGGCCATCAGATCCAGCACACCCTGGGGCGGCGTGACCGAACCCGACGGCCGGCAGTGCACGCACACGCTGCCGCCTGCACCGACGTGGAAGGCCCGGTGCGGACCCGGCGTGGCGCACCGGGCGCATTCGGTCAGTGCCGGCGCCCACCCGGCGACGCCCATCGCGCGCAGCAGATAGGCGTCGAGCACGAGGTCGCGCGGCCGGGCCCCGTCGGCGACCGCACGCAGGGCGGCGACGGTGAGGCGATGCAGCGCGGGCACCGGCGCGTGCTCCTCACCGGCGATCCGCTCAGCCGTCTCGAGCATCGCGCACGCGCAGGTGTAGCGGCCGTAGTCACTGACGATGTCGGAGGCGAACGCGTCGATCGCCTGCACCTGGGTGACGATGTCGAGATTGCGGCCGGGATAGAGCTGAACGTCGATGTGCGCGAACGGTTCCAACCGCGCCCCGAACTTACTGCGGGTGCGCCGCACCCCCTTGGCCACCGCGCGTACCAGCCCGTGATCGCGCGTGAGCAGGCTCACGATGCGATCGGCTTCCCCGAGCTTGTGCTGACGGAGCACCACCGCTCGGTCCCGGTACAGACGCATCCGACCAGTCTTCCACTGTTCGGGATGGATATCGGGTTCGCAGCGCCGATACTCTGGTCACTGATGGTCGCACCTCCCGCCCCCGGTACTCGATTTCCCACTCTCGGCAATCAGCTCTTCGCGCTTGCCAGCGGCAGCGTGACGTCGGTCGAGTTGGTGCGGCGCTCCCTCGATGCGATCGAGGCCAGCCAACCGACCCTGAACGCCTTCCGGGTGGTGCTGCGCGAGTCCGCGCTCGCCGAAGCTGCGGTCGCCGACCGCAAACGTGCTGCGGGACAGGATCATTCGACCCTCCCCCTGCTCGGTATCCCGATCGCCGTCAAGGACGACGTGGACGTCGCCGGCGTGCCGACCCGGTTCGGCGCGGACGGCGACGTCCCCGAGGCCACCGCCGACGCGGAGGTGGTCCGCCGGCTGCGCGCAGCAGGCGCGGTGATCGTCGGCAAGACAAACACCTGCGAACTGGGCCAGTGGCCATTCACCAGCGGGCCCGCGTTCGGGCACACCCGCAATCCGTGGTCCCGCGACCACACCCCGGGCGGTTCGTCGGGCGGCAGCGCAGCGGCCGTCGCGGCCGGCCTGGTCGCGGCCGCGATCGGCTCGGACGGGGCGGGAAGTGTCCGCATCCCCGCCGCGTGGACCCATCTGGTCGGCATCAAACCCCAGCGCGGGCGGATCTCCACCTCCCCGCTGGCCGAGGCGTTCAACGGCATCACCGTCAACGGCGTGCTGGCCCGCACCGTCGGCGACGCCGCGCTGGTGCTGGACGCGGCGTCGGGCAACGCCCCCGGCGACCTGCACACCCCGCCGCCGGTGACGGTGTCCGACCACGTGTCGCGTGCACCCGGGCCGCTGCGCGTGGCGATGTCGACCAAGTTTCCGTTCACGGTCTTCCGGGCCAGCCTGCACCCCGAGATCCGGGCGGCGATGGAATCGGTCGCGCGGCAACTCACCGAACTCGGCCACACGGTCATCGCCGCGGACCCCGACTACGACCTTCGCATGTCGTGGAACTTCCTCGCACGCTCCACCGCGGGGATCCCGCAGTGGATGGACCGGCTGGGGCCGGGCCCCCGCTGGGATCCGCGCACGCGGGCCAACGCGCGGACCGGTCGGGTGCTCTCCGAGCACATCCTGCGCAAGGCCCGCGCCCACGAGGCCGTCACCCGGCAGCGGGTCGGCTGGATCTTCAACATCGCCGACGTGGTGCTCGCCCCGACCACCGCGCTTCCCCCTCCGCGCATCGATGCGTTCGACGGTCTGAGCGGGCTGGCCACCGACCGTGCGATGATCCGGGCGTGCCCGGCCACCTGGCCGTGGAACCTCTTGGGCTGGCCGTCGATCAACGTGCCGGCGGGGTTCACCTCCGACGGGTTGCCGATCGGCGTGCAGTTGATGGGCCCGGCGAACAGCGAACCGTTGCTGGTGTCGTTGGCCGCCGCACTCGAGGCGATCAACGGGTGGGCCACCGCTCAACCCGACAACTGGTGGGACACCCGACTGCCCGCCGAGCCGTCGGCGAGATCGTCTGCTCCGGACTCCGTGGCCGTCGGGGTCGCATGACGCCTCAGTGGGGCACGCGATTCCAGTATCGGTGCCCCACCACCGCGCAGACGAGTACCACCGCCGCGGCCACATAGACCGGCACGCCGACGCCTGCCCTGGTCAGCAACGCGCCCACGAGGGCGCCGGCGAAAATCAGCACGACGGCCCACAGTCGCCGGTGGGCGACCCACCCCAGGCCGCCCGCCAGCAGCGTCTCGCCGGCGAACGACGTGATGGTCGAGGTGACGACGACGGTGGTCATGTCCGGCACGGCGAGGAATCGCGCAATCGCGGCCTGCATTCCCATCACGACAGCGAGCGTTGTCGCACAGGCGATTCCGCCCACCGATCCCCCGGCCGGCGCGGCGATCGTCAACACCGTCGCGACTGCGGCGAGGATGATGACGTTGGTCCACAGGGTCAGGGTGACGACGCGATTCCAGCCGGCTGCTCGACCGCGGGTGAGCAGGCCGGCCACCATCGCGCCCAGGGTGAAGCCGCCCAGTGCGATCAGCGGGCCCGCGACGGGAAGACCCTCCTCCGACGCGATGCCCATCCCGAGGATCACCACGTTGCCGGTCATGTTCCCGGTGAACACCCGGTCCAGACTCAGGTAGCCCACCGCATCGAGCGCGCCCGTCACCGCGGTCAGCGCCAGCATCATGCCGACCCGCAGATGACGGATCACGGGCGAGCCGGAAGACGCACGTGGTGTACGACGGCGGCAGAGCCGTCCGAGCGCGGATCGCTCGCTGCCACCAACGATCCGTCCGCATGGGCGGCAACGACATTCGCCTGACCGCAGGACTCACTGTGGGCCGGCAGCTGCATCACGTCGAGATCCGACTGGGCCATCGCCGCCCGGGCGGATGCGTCGAAGCCGTCCTCGATGGACACCGTGTCGGCACCGGCGAGATGGGTCTGACGCCCGACGATCGCCCGCGGGGCCGCCACCGCATCGGCTGGGGCGGCGCCGTCGAGCATCCGCAGCAGGATCTCGGCGAGGATCTGCGGTTGGCCCTGCCCGCCCATCGTGGCCAGCACGTGCCGGAGCTTACCGTCCTCGGTGGTGAGCGCGGGCATCAGCGTGTGGCGAGGCCGCTTGCGCGGTGCCAACACGTTCGGGGACTCGGGGGTGAGGTCGAAACTCGTTCCGCGGTCGTGGAACAGGATGCCGGTCTGCGGATCGATCAGTCCCGAGCCGAAAGCGTGGTACACGCTCTGGATCAGCGACACGGCGAAGCCCTGCCCGTCGGCCGCCGCCACACCGACCGTGTCGCCCGCGGGCACTGAACCCGTCATGTCGCGAGCGCCCGCGAGCGTCGCACGCGCGCCCACGTCGCCGTGCACGAGGGCGGCGACGTCCACATCGGCCTGTCGAGGGTCCGCCAGATGCGCGGTCCGCAGCAGGTTGGCGTGCCCGAAGATCTGCATCAGTGTCGGCAGGTCGTCGCCGAGAGGTGCACGCACGCCCAGCGTCTCGAGAGCCCGCAGCGCCCGCAGCATCACGAAGCCGTGCGTGTTGGGCGGGCTGGTGCACACCGTCAGGCCGCGGAACTGCACGGACAACGGCTCGGTGACCTCGGCGGCGAAGTCGGCGAAGTCGGCGTCCTGCAGCACCGACCCGCGCGAGCGCAGGTACGCCACCGTGCGCTGCCCCAGCGTTCCGGTGTAGAACTCGTCGGGTCCGCCGAACCGCAACGCGGCGAACGTGTCGGCCAGCGCCTGCTGGCGGAAGATCTCGCCTTCCCTCAGCGACCGACCGCCGGGGCGGAACACTCTGTCGAAGTCGATGATGCCCGCCAGATCGGCGTTCTCGGCATCGTCGAGGTGGGCGGCGACCGACGGGGCCACCGGCACCCCGCTGCGGGCGACTCGTTCGGCCGGTTCGAGCAACCTGCTCCAGCGCAGACGACTACCGAAGCCCCGCAACGCTTCCCACCCGCGCACCCCGCCCGGCACCGTCACCGTGTCCACACCACGGTCGGGCAACCGGTCCCCGTGGACGGCGCGCATCGCGACCGGATCCGCCGCGGCACCGGCCCACCCCGAGGCGTTGACGCACGAGATGGCGCCGTCGGGGGTGCGCACCAGCGCGATGAGATCCCCGCCGAGCGCGACGTTGTGTGGATAGACGACGGTGAGAACCGCAGCGGCGGCGATCGCCGCGTCGATGGCGGTTCCGCCGTCGCGGTACACCTCGGCGGCAGCGTCGGTGGCCAGCCGGTGCGGTGTGGCGACGGCGCCGGTCGACGATGTCGGGCCGCTGGGCGTGGGCACGGAGGACTCCTAGTGAATCGTGGACAGGAACGTGCGCGTGCGTTCGCTGCGGGGGTTGGCGAACAACTCGGCGGGCGCGGCGTCTTCGATGATTCGGCCGGAGTCCATCACCACGATGCGGTCGGCGACATCACGGGCGAAACGCATCTCGTGGGTGACGATGACCATGGTCATCTGCTCTGCGGCCAGCTCGCGCATCACCTGCAGCACTTCGCCGACCATCTCGACGTCGAGCGCGCTGGTCGGCTCATCGAACAGCATGACCTTCGGCCGCATCGCCAGCGCCCGCGCGATCGCGACCCGCTGCTGCTGACCGCCCGACAGCTGGCTGGGTCGCGCCTGCGCCTTGTCGGCCAGACCGACACGTTCGAGCAGGGCGCGCGCATCCTCTGCCGCTTTGGCCTTCGGCTGACCGAGCACGCGCACCGGCCCGTTCCACACGTTCTCCAGTGCGCTCATGTGCGGGAAGAGGTTGAAATGCTGGAAGACGAAGCCGATCTCGCGCCGCCGGCGGGCCAACTCGGCCTTGCCGATCCGACGTCCGCCCGTGCCGTGCGCGATCGACTCGCCGCCGATCAGAACCTCACCGCGCTCCAGCGTCTCGAGGTGATTCAGCGATCGCAGCAGTGTCGTCTTGCCCGCACCTGACGGGCCGATGAGCACCACCACCTCACCGCGCTGCACATCGAGGTTCACATCGTCGAGGACGCGGCGTCCGCCCAGCGAACAGCACGCCGCGCGCACCGATACCACCGGAACCGCCGACTGCGTCATCGCGCCTCCTTGAGCTCGAGCGGCTCGGCCACCGGCGCCCCCGGCCTGCGGGCACCCAGGAGCCGCTGTGTCAGGCTGACCCGCGCCTCGATTCCGAGCTGGCGGGACAGCCGGTTCTCGATCCATGCCTGGATGTAGGTCCACACCGTGGTCAGCGCGAGGTAGTAGATCGCCGCGACGATGAAGATCTCGAACGTGTGGAAGGTGGCGGAGCTGATCGACTGGGTGACGAGGAACATCTCGCTCACACCGATCACCGACAGTACGGACGTGGTCTTCATCAGACCGTTGAAGGAGTTGCCCAGCGGCGGCACCATGACCCGCAACGCCTGCGGCACGATGATCCAGCGCATCAACTTCGTCGTCGTCATACCCAGGGAGGCGGCCGCCTCGAACTGCCCTTTCGCCACCGAATCGAGTCCGGCCCTGATGATCTCGGCGATGTAGGCGCTCTCGTTGATCGTCAACCCGACGATGGCAGCCTGCACCGCGGCCTTGACCGACAGGCCCAGCAGCGAGACGTCGTGGAACTGGTAGAGCCCCACCGCGGCCAGCCCGGTGTAGATGATCACCAGTTGCACCAGAAGGGGCGTGCCGCGGATGACCCAGATGTAGATGCTGGCGCACCACCGGATGACCGCGTACGGGGATCGCCGCATCAGGGCGATGGCCAGTCCGACGACGGTGGCGAGCACCATCGCGACGACCGACACCACGATCGTCAGCGTCAACCCCTCCAGGAACGCATCGCTCGGGGTGAACAGCGATTTCCAGAAGAACTGCCAGTCGAATTGCATCGGCGTCTACTTCTGGATGCTGAGGTCGGACATGCCCCACTCGTCGAGGATCTTGCCGTAGGTGCCGTTGCTCTCCAGTTCGCCGAGCGCCGCGGCAATCGCGTCGTGGAGCGCCGTGTTGCCCTTCAGCGTGGCAGCGCCGATCTTGATCGTGCCGAACGGTGCACCGACCGTCTGGATCTTCGCGCCGGTCTTCGTCTGGTAGTAGCCGAGCGTCTCGGCCGTGTCCATGAACGCGTCGACCTGTCCGTTCTGCAGCTGCTGCAGCGACACGTCGGCCTGATTACTGCGGTTGACGTCGACGGCCGGCTTGCCTGCGGCCGTGCACTTGTCGGACTGCTCCATCGCCAGGGACTCCGCCGTGGTCGCGACGGCGACCATGACCTTCTTGCCGCACAGGCTGTCATCGAGTCCGGTGACGTCGGCAGGCTTCTCCTTGGCCACCGCGATACCCGTGCCCGAATAGACGTAGGGCACGAAGTCGACGACAGCCTCACGTTCGGGCTTGATGTAGAGCTGTGCCATGATCACGTCGCACTGCTTGGCCTGCAACGTCGGAATGACTGCGGCGAAGGAGGATTCGACGAATTGGGGTTTGAGTCCCATCTGTGTGGCGAGCGCCTTGCCCAGGTCCACCTCGCTGCCGACCAACTCCCCGGATTCGTCGTGGTAGACGTTGGGGGGTGTCCCGTCGTTGGGGGCACAGATCTTCAATGTGCCGGCCTGCAGGATGGCGGGCGGCTGGACTTTCGCCGGTCCGGTGGGCTCGGCGGTCGACGAATCATCCGACGAGCAGGCGCCCAGCCCCGCGCTCAGCGAAGCGGCCAGTACGGCGACGAGTGAGCGTTTCCAGCGTGCCATCGGGTCCTCCCAGACATCGTGCCGGGTGGACCACGCCACCCGATCTACCTATCGGACGATAGGACACTATCGATCGATAGGCGATGGATCGGTGAGATCTTTTACCTGGATGTCACAGAGACCGTGTCGAGAACCCGGGCGATCAGCTGGCGCGTGAGGAGGCCAATTCCTTCAGACGGCGCCGGGTCACGGCACGGATGTCGTCAAGGCGGGCCTGGTCGGTCAACAACGAGCGGACCACGAAATCGGCAGCCTGGATCGGGCGCTGCCGATGCACCGGGCCCGCGGGGCCGCCCTGTTCCCGCAGCGTCTCGAACAGCACACCGTTGGTGGCGCGCACCACGAACGACGGCTCGAACGATGCGAATTCGCCGGCACGCCTGCCGCCGGTGACGACGCGTTCGATCTGGCGGTGGAAGATCTCGATGCCGTGGCGCTCCGCGTCGAATTCGTCGAGTGCCAGCACCGCGTCCTGGTAGAGCCCGCGCGCGTCGAACGGCTGCGCGAGAATCTCCCGCACATCGCAGGCGATGGCCAGATGCAGCTTCTCGGCCCAACTCGACGTCTCCCTCAGACGCTGATCCATCCGCGTGATCGACGGGCCGAGATCGAGTTCGACGAGCGTACGGAAGATCTCGTGCTTGGCCTCGAAGTGGTGGAACAGCGACGGCTGCCGGATGTTCACGGCCTCGGCGATGTCACGGGTCGACGTGCCGAAGAACCCCCGCTGGGCGAACAACACCGACGCCGCCAGCAGAATGCGCCCACGGGTCGAGGACCAGTCCACCGCCGGTGGTTGCCACTCCTGCCCGTACTTCACCGAACCACTCTGACACAGCACGAGCGGGTCACCCGATCAGAACCCCAACCGCCCGAGCTGTTTCGGGTCGCGCTGCCAGTTCTTCGCGATCTTGACCCGCAGATCGAGATAGACCTTGGTGCCGAGCAGCTTCTCGATCTGCGTGCGCGCCGCGGTGCCGACCTCGCGTAGCCGGGCGCCGCCCTTGCCGATCACGATGCCCTTCTGTGAATCCCGCTCGACATAGAGAATCGCGTGCACTGCGATCAACGGCGGCTGATCGTCGCGGCTCTCGCGTTCCTCGATCTCATCGATGACGACGGCCAGCGAATGCGGCAGCTCGTCTCGGACGCCCTCGAGCGCGGCCTCCCGGATCAGCTCGGCCATCAACACTTCTTCGGGCTCGTCGGTGAGCTCCCCGTCCGGATAGAACGCAGGGCCGGGCGGCAGATGCGAGACGATGACGTCGGTCAGCACGTCGAGTTGCTCGGCTTTGGTCGCCGAGACGGGCACGATGTCGGCGTCGGGACCGACGAGCTCACTGACCGCCATCAGCTGTTGTGCCACAGCGTCTCTGCTGACCTTGTCGATCTTCGTGACGATCGCGACCAGCGTGGTCCTGGGCGCCACCGCGCGGATCTGCTCGTAGATGAAGCGGTCACCCGGCCCGATCTTCTCGTCGGCGGGGATGCAGAGCCCGATGACGTCGACCTCGGAGTAGGTGTCCTTCACCAGATCGTTGAGCCGCTGTCCCAGCAGGGTGCGGGGCCGGTGCAGGCCCGGGGTGTCGACGAGCACGATCTGGAAGCTGTCGCGGTGCACGATCCCGCGGATCGTGTGCCGGGTGGTCTGCGGACGGTTCGACGTGATGGCGACCTTGGCGCCGACCAGCGCGTTGGTCAGCGTGGACTTGCCCGTGTTCGGCCTGCCGACGAAACATGCGAAGCCCGAGCGGAATTCGTCGGTCATCGCGGAGTGCCGGACCGGTCGGTGACGATGACCGCGGCATCGGCGCTCAGTTCCCGCACTGCGGCGACACCCGGATCGTCGGGGCCGCCACCCACCAGCACCGCGGCTTCGAGACCGGTCGCGCCGCTGGACACCGCGGCCGCGACGGCGGCCTGAAGTGCCGTCAACTCCAGAGCCGTCAACGCCACGGGGGCGCCGGCGTACGTGCGGCCGTCGGCGTCGCGCACGGCCGCGCCACTGGCGGCCTCGGCACGAGCCATGGCACCGCGGGCGAGCACCACCAACTTGGCGTCTTCAGCATCGAGTTCACTCATGCGCGCTGTCCTCCGTGTCCTCGGGTTCCGGCTCGATGGGACTGACGAGCACGGTGCCGACCCGCACCCGACCCCGGGGGTCAGGACCGCCCTCGGCACGCAGCAGCAGCCCGTCCCAGGCGATCTCGGCGTCGGGCAGGGGAACCCGGCCGAGCTCGAGCGCCAGCAGTCCACCGACGGTGTCCACGTCGAGGTCTTCGGAGAGCTCCAGATCGTAGAGCTCCGCGAGGTCCTCGATGGGCAGCCGCGACGACACCCGGTGCCGCCCGTCGCCCAGATCCTCGACGGGTGCTACCTCGTCGACGTCGTACTCGTCGGCGATCTCACCGACGATCTCCTCCAGCACGTCTTCGATCGTGACCAGGCCCGCGATCGCGCCGTATTCGTCGACCAGCAGCACCATGTGCACGCGATCGAGCTGCATCTCGCGCAGCAGCGCATCCAGCGGTTTGGAATCCGGCACGAACGCCGGTTTCCGCATCACCTCGGCCACCGTGGTGTCCCGGCCGCCGTTACGCGACGAATACGTGCGCTGCACAAGATCTTTGAGGTAGACCACGCCGACGATGTCGTCGACGTTCTCGCCGATGACCGGGATTCGGGAATGCCCGCTGCGCACCGCCAGAGATGTGGCTTGACCGGCTGTTTTGTCCGATTCGATCCACACCATCTCGGTGCGCGGCACCATCACCTCGCGCGCCGGGGTGTCGCCGAGTTCGAACACCGACTGGATCATCCGACGTTCGTCGTCGGCCACCACCCCGCGCTGCTGGGCGAGGTCGACCACCTCGCGCAGCTCGATCTCGGAAGAGAACGGTCCGTTGCGGAAGCCGCGGCCGGGGGTGAGCGCGTTACCCAGCAGCACCAGCAGCCGGCTCACCGGGGTGAGCACCACCGAGATGGCCTGTAGTGGCAGCGCCGCGATCAAGGAGATCGTGTAGGCGTTCTGCCGGCCGACGGTGCGCGGACCCACGCCGATCGCGACGAAGCTGATCACCGTCATGATGGCCGCGGCCGTCATCAGGCCGCCGCTCACACCGAGATAGTCGTCGAGGTAGGCGGCCAGCAGCACGGTCGCACTCACCTCGCAGGCAATGCGCAGCAGCACAACGAGATTGATGTACCGGGGCCGATCCCGCATGACCTGCAGGAGCCGGACCGAGCCGGGGCGATCGTCGCGTACCAGTTCTTCGACACGGGCCATCGACACCGTGCTGACGGCGGCGTCGATCGCGGCGAAGAGGCCCGCGGAGGCGATCAACAGGATCGCCCCGACGAGCTGGCCGAGGCCGGTCACGGAGTGTCGCCGCGGGGAGGTTCGTGGAAGTAGCGCGACTCGTCGAGCAGCCGGCGGTCCTTCTCGCTCTGCCGGTCCTGGTGGTAGGCCTCGACCTGCTCGGCCACCCACTCCTCGAGCAGCTCGCGCTGCAGGGCGAACATCTCTTTTTCTTCGTCGGGCTCGGCGTGGTCGTAGCCCAGCAGGTGCAGCACGCCGTGCACGGTGAGCAGCGCCAGCTCCTGTCCGAGCGTGTGGCCCGCGTCGGCGGCCTGCGTGGCGGCGAACTCGGGGCACAGCACGATGTCACCGAGCATCTCCGGGCCCGGCTCAGGAGCGTCGGGACGCCCGCCCGGCTCGAGCTCGTCCATCGGGAAGCTCATCACGTCGGTGGGGCCGGGCAGATCCATCCACCGCATGTGCAGATCGGCCATGGCTGCCGAATCCAGCAGCACCATCGACAGTTCCGCGGCAGGGTTGACGTCCATCTTGCGGATCACGAAGCGTGCGACGCTGACGAGTTCGGACTCGGACACGTCGATGCCCGATTCGTTGGACACCTCGATGGTCATGGGTGTCGTTACCGCCTCGGCCGTCCGGTGCCCGAGCGGCGCTGGGCGCGGTTCATCAGAGTCGGCTCCTCGAACTTGGCGTAGGCGTCCACGATCTCGGAGACCAAGCGGTGGCGAACCACGTCGGCGCTGGTGAGTTCGGAGAAGTGGATGTCGTCGATGCCGTCGAGGATCCGCATCGCCGCATTGAGCCCCGAAGGCGCCCCACCGGGCAGATCGACCTGCGTGATGTCGCCTGTGACAACGATTTTCGAGTTGAAGCCCAGCCGGGTCAGGAACATCTTCATCTGTTCGGCGGTGGTGTTCTGCGCCTCGTCGAGGATGATGAACGCGTCTGAGATCGTACGTCCGCGCATGTAGGCCAGCGGGGCGACCTCGATGACGCCGGCACTCATCAGTTTCGGGATGAGCTCGGGATCCATCATGTCGTGCAGCGCGTCGTACAGCGGGCGCAGGTAGGGATCGATCTTCTCGCTGAGCGTGCCGGGCAGGAACCCGAGACGTTCGCCGGCCTCGACCGCGGGGCGGGTCAGGATGATGCGACTGACCTGCTTGGACTGCAGCGCACTGACCGCCTTGGCCATCGCGAGGTAGGTCTTGCCGGTGCCCGCGGGGCCGATGCCGAAGACGATGGTGTGATGATCGATCGCGTCGACGTAGCGCTTCTGGTTGAGCGTCTTGGGGCGAATGGTCTTGCCGCGGCGGCTCAGGATGTCCAGCGTCAGCACATCGGCCGGCGATTCGTCGCCGGCCCCGGTCAGCATCGCAACGCTGTGCCGGACCACGTCTGGCGTGAGCCGCTGACCACTGCCGAGGATCTCGAGGAGTTCGGAGATCACCCGCTCGGCCAGTGCCACGTCGGCCGGCTCACCCGCTACCGTCAGCGCGTTGCCGCGGGCGTGGATGTCGGCGGTGAGCAGGGATTCCAGCGCCCGAAGGTTCTCGTCGGAGCGGCCGAGCAGGCCCACCACGAGGTCGGGCGGAACGGTGATGCTGCTGCGGACCTGCGAACTGTCCGAGCCTGCGTTCGTCTCGCGGGGCGTCACGTGGGGTTTTCTGCCTGCTTCCTGTGCTGATGGATGCTGACCAGTTTAGCGTCAGGCCCAGCGGGGGGTCAGCACCCCGAGTGCTCCGAGTGCGACGGCCGCCGCCGTCGAGGTGCGCAGCACCGAGGGGCCCAGGCGCACGGTGAGTGCACCCGCTGCGGTCAGCGCGTCCAGTTCGGCGTCGGTGATGCCGCCCTCGGGGCCGACGACCAGCGTCACCGCGGCGGAGTCCGCCAGGGGAATCTCGGTCAGCGGTCGATCAGCCGATTCGTGCAACACCAGAACGGGTCCGGGAGCCGCGTCGCGCACGAGGTCGGCCAACCCCGCCGTGGACACCACAGCGTGCACGGCGGGAATGTGAGGCCGCCGCGACTGGCGGGCTGCCGACCGCGCCACTGCGGCCCACCGGCGCAGACCCTTGTCGACCTTCGCGGCACCTTCCCAGCGGGCGACACACCGTGCGGCCTGCCACGGCACGAACGCATCTGCACCCGCCTCGGTCGCGAGTTCGATCGCGAGCTCGGAACGTTCCGATTTCGGCAGCGCCTGCACGACGGTCACTGTCGGCGCCGGCGGTTCGACGACGCGACGGTCCTGGACGCGCGCCGTCAGGCGTCCCTTCGCGACGTCATCGACGATGCAGTGCGCGACCACGCCGGCACCGTCGGACAGATCGAGGTGCTCTCCCGCCCGGGTCCGGCAGACCGTCGCCGCATGGTGTCCCTCGTCGCCGTCGACGACGGCCAGGTCACCGACCGGGGGAACCGCATCGACGTAGAAGAGGGCCCGCACGGCAGATGTCAGCGACCGGTGAACGTCTCGCGCAACCGGGAGAACAGACCGCCACCGTTGTTGGTCGCGGTGGACTGCGAGGTGCGCACCTGCGCGGTGTCGCGACTGCGTTCCTTGAAGGTGCGCAACAGCTCGATGTCGTCGTGGTCCAGACGCGACGGCACCACGACGTCGATGTGGGCGTGCAGATCACCGCGCACGCCGGACCGCAGGTGCGGCATCCCGTGGCCGCGCAGCGTGGTCACCGACCCGGGCTGCGTGCCCGCACCGATCGTGATCTCGGTCGGACCGTCGAGGATCGCGTCCACCGACACCGAGGTGCCCAGCGCGGCGTCGACCATCGGCACCGAGATCGTGCAGTGCAGGTCGTCGCCGTCGCGGACGAACACGTCGTGCGGCTTCTCGTGAACCTCCACGTAGAGGTCACCGGCGGGCCCCCCGCCGGGGCCGACCTCGCCCTGGGCGGCCAGCCGCACCCGCATGCCTTCGCCGACGCCGGCGGGGATCTTGACGCTGATCTCCCGGCGCGCCCGCACCCGGCCGTCACCGGCGCACCGGTTGCACGGATCGGGGATCACTTCGCCGACACCGCCGCACACCGGACAGGGCCGCGACGTCATCACCTGGCCGAGCAGTGAACGCTGCACGGTCTGCACCTCGCCGCGGCCGTGACAGGTGTCGCACACGACCGGCGTCGAGTTGCCGTGGGTGCCTTTGCCGTGGCACAGATCGCACAGCACCGCCGTGTCGACCGTGACCTGCTTGGTCACCCCGGTCGCGCATTCTTCGAGATCCAGGCGCATCCGCAGCAGCGAGTCCGACCCCGGCCGGACCCGGCCGATCGGACCGCGGGACGTGGTGCCGCCGCCGAAGAACGCCTCGAAGACGTCACCGAGACCGCCGAAGCCCGAGAACCCGCCGCCGGCGCCGGCCGACTCCAACGGATCCCCGCCCATGTCGACGATGCGGCGTTTCTCCGGATCGCTGAGCACCTCGTAGGCGGCGCTGACCTCCTTGAAGCGCGCCTGCGCCTCTTCGTCGGGGTTCACGTCGGGGTGCAGCTCACGGGCCAGCTTGCGATAGGCGCGCTTGATCTCCGTGTCGCCGGCGCCCTTGCTCACTCCCAGCAAGCCGTAATAGTCGCGTGCCACGCTCAACCTCTCCCACCCGTCGATTCGTGCTGAATACCCAGGACAGCACGAATCAGCGGCTACCTAAGACTTCGCCAATATAGAGAGCAACTGCGGCGACGTTGGCGATGGTTCCCGGATAGTCCATCCGTGTGGGACCCAACACACCCATGCCGCCGAACACCTTGCCGGAACTACCGTAGGCCGTGCTGACCACCGAGGTGCCCGCCATCTGCTCGGCCTCGGTCTCGTGCCCGATCCGCACCGTCACCTTGCCGGCCTCCTGCTGCATGGCCAGCAGCCGCAACACGACGACCTGTTCTTCGAGCGCTTCGAGGACCGAGCGCAGCGAGCCCCCGAAGTCGGCGGTGTTGCGGGTCAGGTTGGCCGTGCCCCCGAGCAGCAATCGCTCCTCGGTGTGCTCGACGAGCGTCTCGACGAGCACGGTCGCCGCCCGGCCGACGGCATTGGCGAGTCCGCCCTGGCCGGTGATGTGCGACGCGAGATCGGACACCGCGATCGAGGCGGCCGCGAGCGGCTTGCCTTCCAGCGCCTGACCCAGCAGATCCCGCAACTGCGACAGCTGGGCATCGTCGATGCCGTCGCCGAGCTCGACGATGCGCTGGTCGACGCGCCCGGAGTCGGTGATGACGACCAGCAGCAGCCGGGCCGGGGTCAGCGCGACCACTTCGAGGCGGCGCACCGACGACGTCGACAGCGTCGGGTACTGCACGACCGCGACCTGACGGGTCAGCTGCGCCAGCAGCCGGACCGCGCGCCGCAGCACGTCGTCGAGGTCGACCCCGGATTCGAGGAAGGACAGGATCGCGCGTCGCTCCGCGCCCGACATCGGCTTGACGTCGTCGAGGCGGTCGACGAACTCGCGGTAACCCTTTTCGGTCGGAACCCGGCCGGAGCTGGTGTGCGGCTGGGTGATGTAGCCCTCGGCCTCCAGCACGGCCATGTCGTTGCGTACGGTCGCGCTCGACACTCCGAGGTTGTGCCGCTCGACCAGGGTCTTGGAGCCGATGGGCTCCTTCGTCGCGACGAAATCGGCGACGATCGCACGGAGCACTTCGAATCGACGGTCGTCGGCGCTGCCCATTGCTCACCCCACTTCATCTCGCACGGGACCTGTCGGCCCATTTTACGGTCATCATCAGCAGCGATCTCGTGCGAGCGGTCCGGCGCACCCCCGACCGTCGGGTTAACCTTGCAGGGCTAAGCAAATGCAATGGTGGGCAAGCAAAGGCGCGTCGATGATCTTCAAGGGTGTCCGCGACGGCAGGCCGTACCCGGACCACGGTCTGTCCCACCGGCAGTGGGCTCAGATTCCTCCCCGCCAGATCCGCCTCGACGAGCTCGTGATGACCACGACGGTGCTGGCCCTGGACCGGCTGCTGTCCGAGGATTCGACCTTCTACGGCGACCTGTTCCCGCACGCGGTGCGCTGGCGCGGCATCGTCTACCTCGAGGACGGGCTGCACCGGGCGGTGCGGGCGGCGCTGCGTAATCGCACGGTGTTGCATGCCCGGGTGTTCGACATGGACATGCCCGCGCCGCAGCCGGGCTGACCGCTCACCCCAGCAGCGGCTTCCTGTCCCGGGTGAGCTCAGTCATCGCGTCCTGCATCGCGGACTCGACCCGGCCCGCGAACTGCTCGGCGGTCTCGTCGTCGGCGGCGATCATCGGGGCGAGCACGCGGGTCACGAGCTTGGTCGGCAGCGGCAGATAGGGCAGCATGCCCACCGCACCGACGTTGAGGCCCCACGGCACCGACACGCTCACCGGCAGTGCCTTGACCCGCAGGATCTTGTCCAGACGCAGCGCCCGCGCCAGCCGCTCGCCGCTGGACAGCACGAGTAGCGACTCCCCCGCCCCGGCGGTGACGACCGGTACGATGGGCACCTTCTGCTCGAGGGCGAGTTTCGCGAAGCCGGTGCGCCCGTCGAACTTCACGAGGTTGCGTTCCTCGAACGTCTTCGCCGCGTCCTTGTCGCCGCCGGGGAACACCAGGACGTGGTGGCCCGCCTCGAAGGCCTCGACGGCGCTGTCCCGGCTGGCCGGACGCGCTCCGAGAGGTTCGAAGAGGCGTCCGACCCCGAGCGTCCAGGCGAGCTGATGGGTGAGGATCGTCAGCGGGCGATCGAGGTGCAGCTCATCGAGGGCCGCCCGGACGGCGAAGACGTTGAGGTCGACGACGCCGCCGAAGCCGTGGTTGGCGACGAACAGAACGGGGTCGGTGGGCGTCTCGATCGTCGAGTCGATGTCGAGCCGGTGGTAGCGCCGCACGAACTCGTCCCCGACGGCGGCGACGGCCGCCATGGCGCGGGCGATCGCGTCGTCGACGACGGGTTCACCGCCCAGGCTCTCGGCGACGCCGTCGAGCGCGGACAGGATTCCGTCGGCGAGGCTTTCCAGCCGTCCCCGCTCACCCGCATCGGCCACAGCGGCGTCCCCTCCCGGTCGCGGTTATCGAAGCACACGCCCGGCGCTGGCGGAGCCGAGTGCGCGCACGGTATGAGTAGAGCTATGAAATTGACAGGTGTCGGGTTGTGGAGTTCGCAGTTGCGGTATGGCAATGCCGGGGAGGCGGCCGAGGCGGCCGCCGAGCTCGACGAGCTCGGATTCCCGGCGCTGTGGATCCCCGACGTCGGCGGGCCGGTGCTCGACGCTGTCGACAACCTGCTGTCCGCGACGTCGAAGACAGTCATCGCCACTGGCATCCTGAACCTGTGGATGCACGAGCCGGCCGAGGTGGCCGCGCGGTACGCCACCCTCACCGAAACCCATGGTGAGCGCTTCCTGCTCGGCATCGGTGTCAGCCATGCCCCGCTCATCGACTCGCAGGAGCCAGGGCGCTACCGCAAACCGCTGGCCGCCACGAAGGCGTTCCTCGACTGCATCGACGCATCGCCCACCCCGGTGCCCACCGGCAATCGGGTGCTCGCGGCACTGGGCCCGAAGATGCTCGAGCTGTCGGCGACCCGGGCCGCCGGCGCGCATCCGTATCTGAGCACGCCCGATCACACTCGCTCGGCGCGGGAACTGCTGGGTGACGCACCGATGCTGCTACCCGAGCAGAGCGTGCTACTCGTCGACAACAGAGACGATGCGCGCGCGATCGGCACGGACTGGCTGCGCTCGTACCTGGGGCTGCCGAACTATGCGAACAACATCCTGCGCAGCGGCTTCACCGAGGAGGACATCAGCACGGTCAGCGACCGGCTGTTCGACGCTCTGATCGCGTGGGGTGACGAGGAGACCGTGCTGCGGCGGGTCAACGAACACCTCGACGCCGGCGCCGACCATGTCTGCGTGCAGGTGCTGACGGCCGACGCCCGCGAGTTCCCCCGGGAGCAGTGGCGCCGCTTGGCAGCTGCCCTTTCCTGAGCGCCGGCCTGGTCAGACCAGCAGGTCCCGCACCACTGCGTCGGCCAGCAGCCGGCCCCGATCGGTGAGCACCAGCCGATCACCGTCGGCACGCAGCAGGCCGTCGTCGACGATGCGGGCCGCGCGGGCACGCTCGTCGTCGCCCAGCAGCGCGGTCGGCAGACCGGCGCGAAGCCGCACCCGCAGCATCACGTCCTCGACGTGTGAGGTGTCGCGGTCAAGGGTCTCGAAATCGGCCACCGGCAGGCGCCGGTCTGCCAGGACGGCCGCGTAGGCGCTGGGGTGTTTGACGTTCCACCACCGGGTGCCGCCCACATAGCCGTGGGCGCCGGGGCCTGCACCCCACCACTGACCGCCCGCCCAGTACCCCAGGTTGTGCCGGCATTCCCCGCCGGGTCTGCTCCAGTTCGACACCTCGTACCACCGCAGCCCGGCCGCGTCGAGCCGCTGGTCGAGCAGCTCGTAGCGGCGGGCCAGCACATCGTCGTCAGGGGCGGGCAGCTCGTGGCGGCGCACCTTGCGGGCCAGCGCGGTGCCGTCTTCGACGATCAACGCGTAGGCCGATACGTGGTCGACGCCCGCCTCGATCGCGGCGTCGACGGAGCGCAGCAGGTCGTCGTCGCTCTCTCCCGGCGTGCCGTAGATCAGGTCGATGTTGACGTGCTCGAAGCCCGCCCGACGGGCTTCCCGCGCCGCCTCCAGCGGACGGCCCGGCGAGTGCACCCGATCCAATGTCGCCAGCACGTGGGGCGCCGTGGACTGCATGCCCAGCGAGACGCGCGTGTACCCGGCCGAGCGCAGCCCGTCGAAAAACGCCGGCGACGTCGATTCCGGGTTGGCTTCGGTGGTCACCTCCGCATCGCTCGAGAGGGCGAAGTGTTCGCGGGTCGCATCGAGTACCTCGGCAAGACCGGCGGCACCCAGCAGTGACGGAGTCCCACCGCCGACGAAGATCGTCGATACCGGCGGGGCGGTCCCGAGCCGCGCCGCGGCGAGCGCGAGCTCGGTCCGCAGTCCCGCCAGCCAGCCCGCCGGTGTGGCACCGGAGGAAGCACCGCCCAGCTCGGCGGGCGTGTAGGTGTTGAAGTCGCAGTATCCGCAGCGGGTGGCGCAGAACGGCACGTGAATGTAGAGCCCGAACGGCGCCCCCGGGGCCGGCATCAGCTCCGGGAGCTGCGCGGGCTGGGCGGGTAGGACGGGCATGCGATCAGTGTCCCAGGTGGGGCGAGGCGGACTTTTGCTCGCGGTGAGCGTAAATCTGTGCCGGTTGGGACCGGTGGGCCCCTTCATGGCACAATGGCCGGGTGATCGATGCCGGCATCGTGCCCACCCGCGTAACGCTGGTGATTCGTCGTCACGTCGACTTCAAGCGTGTGTGCAGCAGCTGTTGTTGTCCCCTGTGACTTCGTAGACCTGCCCACCTGCACTTTTCAGCTGGCCGCCGGATCTGCGTCGCCGGACAGCCCCGGTGATTTCGCGCAGTGACGAAGGCCGGCTCCGATCCAGGAGCCAAGATGACATCAGCATCACCGAAAGCAACACCCAAGCCCGCCAAGCGGCCCCGCGGCGAAGGCCAGTGGGCGCTCGGGTATCGCGAGCCGCTCAACGCCAACGAGCAGGCCAAGAAGGACGACAACCCGCTCAACGTTCGGGAGCGGATCGAGAACATCTACGCCAAGGGCGGCTTCGAGTCGATCGACAAGGGTGACCTGCGCGGTCGTTTCCGCTGGTGGGGGCTCTACACCCAGCGCAAGCCCGGCTACGACGGCACCTGGACCGGTGACGAGAACACCGACATGCTCGAGGACGAGTACTTCATGCTGCGGGTCCGCAGCGACGGCGGCGCGCTGACCGCGGCCGCGCTGCGCACCCTCGGCGGGATCTCGACCGAATTCGCCAGGGACACCGCCGACATCTCCGACCGCCAGAACGTCCAGTACCACTGGATTCGCGTCGAGGACATGCCGGAGATCTGGCGCCGCCTCGACGAGGTCGGACTCCAGACGACCGAGGCATGCGGCGACTGCCCGCGCGTCGTTCTCGGATCGCCGCTGGCCGGTGAGTCACTCGTGGAGGTGATCGACGGCACGCCGGCGGTCAACGAGATCGTCAAGCGTTACGTCGGCAAGCCCGAGTACTCCAACCTGCCGCGCAAGTTCAAGACCGCGATCTCGGGCCTGCAGGACGTCGTGCACGAGGTCAACGACGTCGCGTTCATCGGCGTCGAACATCCCGAGCACGGACCCGGCTTCGACCTGTGGGTCGGCGGCGGCCTGTCGACCAACCCGATGCTGGGACAGCGGGTCGGCGCCTGGGTGCCGCTCGACGAGGTGCCCGACGTGTGGGAGGGCGTGGTCAGCGTCTTCCGTGACTACGGCTACCGGCGCCTGCGCGCCAAGGCACGGCTGAAGTTCCTGATCAAGGACTGGGGTGTAGAAAAATTCAGGGAAGTTTTGGAAACCGAGTACCTGAAGCGACCGCTGCTCGACGGTCCGGCTCCCGACCCGGTGACCCGTCCCATCGACCACGTCGGGGTGCAGAAGCTCAAGAACGGGCTCAACGCCGTGGGCGTCGCCCCGATCGCCGGCCGGGTGTCGGGCACGATCCTGACCAAGGTCGCCGATCTGGCCGAGGCGGCGGGCAGTGACCGCATCCGGTTCACGCCGTACCAGAAGCTGATCATCCTCGACGTCCCGGACGACAAGCTCGACGAGCTGCGTACCGGCCTCGACGCGCTGAATCTTCCGTCCACCCCGTCGCATTGGCGGCGCAACCTGATGGCCTGCACCGGCATCGAGTTCTGCAAGCTGAGCTTCGCCGAGACCCGCAGCCGCTCGCAGGTGCTGGTGCCGGAGCTGGAGAAGCGGCTCGAGGACATCAACAGCCAGCTCGACGTGCCGATCACGATCAACATCAACGGCTGCCCGAACTCGTGCGCCCGCATCCAGGTCGCCGACATCGGGTTCAAGGGCCAGATGGTGGACGATGGCGACGGTCCCGAGGAGGGTTTCCAGGTTCACCTGGGGGGAAGTCTGGGTCTGGACAGTGGCTTCGGCCGCAAGCTGCGCCAGCACAAGGTGGTCGCCACGGAGCTCGGTGACTACATCGAGCGGGTCGTTCGCAATTTCGTGAAACAACGAGAGCAGGGCGAGCGTTTCGCTACGTGGGCACTACGAGCAGACGATGCGGACTTGAGGTGATGTGACGTGACCGACGTGATGACAGAGACGGACCTGCAGCAGTTGGCCGAGCGTGGCGCGGCGGAGTTGGGCCCGCACGCATCGGCCGTGGACCTGCTGCGATGGACCGACGAGAACTTCGCGGGTGACTACATCGTGGCGTCGAACATGCAGGACGGCGTTCTGGTCGAGATGGCCGCCGCGGTGCGCCCGGGGGTCGATGTGCTGTTCCTCGACACCGGATACCACTTCGTCGAGACGATCGGCACACGCGACGCGGTCGAGGCGGTCTACGACGTGAACGTCGTGAACGTGCGGCCGGAGAAGACCGTCGCCGAGCAGGATGCGTTGTTCGGCAAGAACCTGTTCGAGCGCAACGCCAACGAGTGCTGCCGGATGCGCAAGGTCGAGCCGCTGTCGAAGGCGTTGGCCGGCTACTCCGCGTGGGTCACCGGTATCCGCCGGGTCGAGGCGCCGACGCGGGCCAATGCCCCGTTGATCAGCTGGGACAAGGCGTTCGGCCTGGTGAAGATCAACCCGTTGGCGGCGTGGACGGACGACGAGATGCAGGACTACATCGACACGCACGGCATCTTGGTGAATCCGCTGGTCGACGAGGGCTATCCGTCGATCGGTTGCGCACCGTGCACGGCCAAGCCGATCGCGGGCGCCGATCCGCGCAGCGGGCGGTGGGCCGGGCAGTCCAAGACGGAGTGCGGGCTACACGCCTCGTGACTCCCCTGGCGGATTCGCTGGTGCTGACGGCGCACGGCAGCGCCGATCCCCGCTCGGCGGCGACGGCGCAGGCGATCGTCGACAGCATCAGCCAGCTACGTCCGGGGCTCGACGCCCGCGTTGCGTTCTGTGAGCAGAACGCACCGAATCTCGTCGACGTCCTCACAGCCCTGCCGCGGGGTCGTGCCGTGGTGGTGCCCCTGCTGCTGGCCGACGCCTATCACGCGCGCGTGGACATCCCGGCGATGATCGCCGAGTCCGGGTCGCAGGCGCGTCAGGCCGAGGTCCTCGGCGAGGACGACCGACTGATCTCGGTGCTGCGGCAGCGTCTCGAGCACGCAGGCGTATCGCGCCTTGATCCTGACGTCGGTGTGATCGTCACCGCGGTCGGATCGTCGCACGCGCAGGCCAACTCTCGCACCGGTGCCGTGGCGCGCGACCTGGTGCTGACGACCCGATGGACGGCCACCACCGCGTTCGCGACCGGCCCCTCGCCATCTCCCGCCGAGGCGGTCGCCGAGCTTCGCAGCCGCGGGGCGACGCGTCTGGTGATCGCCCCGTGGTTCCTCGCGCCGGGCCGCATCACCGACCGCGTCGCGGCGTTCGCGCGCGAGGAGGGCATCCCGATGTCGGCCCCGCTGGGCGCCCACCGCCAGGTAGCAGCAACGGTGTTGGACCGCTTCGACGCCGCTCGTTCGGTCCACGCAGCGGCCTGACCAGCACAAACCCTTGAGCCAGGTATGCTCGGGGCCACCCTGACGGCTTACGAGCAAGGACTCGATGCACCCCCATAGACCCGAGGCGGTCACGTGTTGACCGCCGTTGCTGCAATTCTGCTGGGCCTTGTCGTGGTTTTCGCGATCACCGTGGCGACGGGATATTTCGTCGCTCAGGAGTTCGCCTACATGGCGGTGGACCGCTCCCGCCTGAAGGCCCGCGCCGACGCCGGTGATCGCGCCGCCGAACGCGCGCTCACGGTGACCCGACGAACGTCGTTCATGCTCTCGGGCGCCCAGTTGGGCATCACCGTCACCGGACTGCTCGTCGGTTACGCGGCCGAACCGCTGATCGGCCGCGGCCTCGAGACCCTGCTGGGCGGTTCGGGGCTTCCGATGGCGATCGCCGTGGCGATCGGCGGCGTGGCCGCGATCGGCGTCTCGACGGTGATCCAGATGCTGTTCGGAGAGCTGTTCCCCAAGAACCTCGCGCTCGCCAAGCCCGAAGCGCTGGCGCGACGTCTGGCCTGGTCCACCACCGCCTACCTGACGCTGTTCGGCTGGCTGATCTGGTTGTTCGATCAATCGTCGAACCTGCTGTTGCGCGCGCTGCGCATCGAACCGGTGCACGACGTCGAGCACTCCGCCACCCCGCGCGACATGGAGTACATCGTCGCGACATCGCGTGCCGCGGGCGAGATTCCGGCGGAACTCTCGACGCTGTTGGACCGGATCCTCGACTTCCCCACGTCCACAGCCCGGCACGCGATGATCCCGCGTGCCCGCGTCGACACGGTGCTCGACACCGAGCCCGTCGCCGATGTGTTGGCGCGCATGGCGTCTGCGCACACGCGCTATCCGGTGGTCGCCGCCGACCGCGACGAGGTGGTCGGCGTCATCCACCTACACGACCTGCTCTCACTCGACGGACCGTCGGGAACGGCCGCGGACCACTGCCGACAGGCCGTGGTCGTGCCCGAGACCCTGCCGCTACCGAATGTGGTTCGTTCTCTTGCTGATTCGCGAGAAGAGATGGCCGTGGTCATCGATGAGTTCGGCGGATTCGCCGGGATCGTCACGATGGAGGATCTGGCCGAAGAGCTGGTCGGCGAGATCGACGACGAGCATGACGGCGCTCAGCAGCATGAGGCCGTCACCGAGGTCGGGGACGGCTGGCTGGTGGCCGGTGATCTGCCCGTCGACGAGGCGGAGCGATTGCTGGGCGTGACCCTGCCGACCGGTGACTACGAAACGGTTGCGGGCATGGTGATCGCGCACGCCGACGGGTTGCCGGCCGTCGGCGACCGCGTGTCGGTGCCGCTGCCCGCCGAACCGGCCGATTTCCTGAGCGCGCAACCGCCCGCTGAGCGGGCCCTCGACGCCGAGATCCGCGCCGTCCGGCGGCGCGTGCCGGCGCGCGTCCAATTGAGCGTGACCGTCGCCGAACCGACGTCACGAGTGGAGAACGATGTCTGATCCCTGGTCCATCGTCGCGATCACGGTGGTGCTGATCGCGCTGAGTGCTTTCTTCGTCGCTGTCGAGTTCTCGCTGATCGCCGTACGGCGAAGCCGGCTGGAGGACGCGGCCGCCGACAGCCGTGGCGCCCGGGCGGCGCTGCGGAGCGCGGCGGAGCTGTCGGTGGTGCTGGCCGGAGCACAGCTCGGGATCACCGCCTGCACCCTGCTGCTCGGCGCAGTCACCAAACCGGCTGTGCACTATGCCCTTTCGCCGTGGTTGAGGGATATCGGCGCGCCCTCCTGGCTCGCCGACGCCGGCGGCTTCATGTTGGCCCTGGTCATCGTCACGTTCCTGCACCTCGTGATCGGCGAGATGGCGCCCAAGTCCTGGGCGATCGCCCACCCGGAGCGGTCCGCCGCGCTGCTGGCCGGACCGATGCGCGGGTTCATGTTCGTCACCCGCCCCCTGCTGCACGCGCTGAACCAGGCGGCGAACTGGTGCCTGCGTCGCGTCGGCGTCGTCCCGGTCGACGAACTCGCCGACAGCCAGCACCCGCAGACCCTGCGTCAGCTGGTGGAGCACTCCGCCGCCGCAGGCACGCTCGATGCCGTCTATCACGCCAACCTGTCGAGCGCTCTGGAGTTGAACGGCTTGCGGGTCGAACAGCTGGCTCGTCCGGCATCGCCGAGCGGCTGGGTCTCCCCCGAGGCCGATACCGCGCAGATCCGTTCTGCTGCACAAGAATCCGGTCACCTGCGCCTGCTGGTGGGCGATGCCGGTAGCGGCACCGTGCTCGGCGTCGTGCATGTGCGCGACGGTCTCGCCTCGACGGCGCGCGCTCGCGATCTCATGCGCCCCGCCGTGACACTGTCGGCGGTCACGCCGATCTACGAGGCATTGCAGCTGATGAAGAGCACGCGCACGCACCTCGCCGTGGTGGCCGGGAATGGCGGCGTCGAGGTGTTGACGCTGACCGACGTGATGCACCGGCTGCTGGCCATCGACGCGGCGTAGCTCACACACTCCCCTCCTTGACCACATACCTATGGGGGTATACCTTCGTGATATCGAAGAGATACCCCCTAGGGTATAAAGGAGACGAGCGATGAAGTTCATCCAGTACTACCTCGACTGCCTGTCCCACGCGTCGTACCTGATCGGCGACGAGAACTCGGGCCGCGCAGTCGTCGTCGACCCCCAGCGCGACGTGTCGGAATACCTCGCCGACGCAGCCGAACTGGGCCTGCACATCGACCTGGTGATCGAGACCCACTTCCACGCCGACTTCCTGTCCGGCCATCTCGAGCTCGCCGATGCCACCGGAGCCACGGTCGTGTACTCGTCGGTGGCCACGCCCGAGTTCGATTACCTCGGCGTCGAGGACGGGCAGCGGTACTCCCTCGACACCGCCGGCGTCACGCTCGAGTTCCGGCACACGCCCGGCCACACCCCGGAGTCGATGAGCGTCGTGGTCTACGAACACCCCGAGGACGCTGAAGGATGCGGCCGGGCGCCCTACGGCGTGCTGACCGGCGACACCTTGTTCATCGGCGACGTCGGCCGACCCGACCTACTCGCATCCATCGGCTACTCGCGCGAGGAACTGGCTGCGATGCTGTACGACTCGCTGCACCAGAAGCTGATGACACTGCCGGATGAGACCCGTGTCTACCCGGCTCACGGCGCCGGCTCGGCCTGCGGCAAGAACCTCTCCACGGAGCTGTCGTCGACGATCGGTGATCAGAAGCGGTGGAACTACGCGTTGAACGCACCCGACCGGGAAACGTTCATCGCCCTGGTCACCGAAGGCCAACCTCCCGCGCCGGGCTACTTCGCCTACGACGCGACCCTCAACCGCAAGAACCGCGCGCTGCTCGACGAGGACGAGATGCCCCCGGCGTTGAGCTACCCGCAGGTGATGGACAGACTGGCCGCCGGCGCGGTGTTGGTCGACGGCCGGAGTCCGATCGAGTTCGCGCAGGGCCACTTTCGCGCGGCGATCAACATCGGACTCGAGGGACGCTATGCCGAATTCGCGGGCTCGGTGGTCACACCCGACAGCGACATCGTCTTGATCACCGATCCGGGCTACGAGCTCGAGGGCAAGAATCGACTGGCCCGCATCGGGTTCGACCGCGTGATCGGTCATCTGGAGAATCCCGAGCAGGCGATGCTGTCCCACCCCGACCAGGTGCAGATCGCATCACGGTTGTCCGCCAAGGACTTCGATCAGCGCGCAGCCAGCGTTCCCGGTCTGCAGATCGTCGACGTCCGCAATCCGGGTGAGGCCGAGGCCGGCACGATTCCCGGCGCGGTCAACATCCCCGTCGGTCAATTGCCCGACCGGCTGGCCGAATTGGATTCGCACGCGCCGACAGTGGTGTACTGCGCGGGCGGATACCGCTCCTCGGTCGCAGCAAGCATGCTGCGCCGCAACGGTTTCGCCGATGTCAGCGACATCCTGGGCGGGTTCGGCGCCTGGGTCGAGATCACTCAGAACGCCTGACCCGTGATCACGCTGACCGTCCTGCTCGCCCTCGGTGTCGGGCTGTCGCTGGGTCTGCTGGGCGGCGGCGGTTCGATCCTGATGGTGCCGCTGCTGGCCTACGTGGCCGGCCTCGACGCCGCTCACGCGATCGCCACGTCACTGCTCGTGGTCGGCGTCACCAGCGTCGTCGGTGCCGTGTCCCACGCGCGCGCCGGACACGTGCAATGGCGGACAGGACTGATGTTCGGCGCGGCCGGCATGGTCGGCGCCTACGCCGGCGGCTGGATCAGCCAGTTCCTGCCCGGGTCCCTACTGCTGGTCGGCTTGGCCGCGGTGATGATCAGCGCGGCCATCGCGATGCTGCGCGGCCGCACGGCAGAGGCCGTCGGTTCGGTGCAATCCCCCACCGGTCGGCCGGTCACCCTCGTGTTGCAGGGGGCGGCCGTCGGCCTCGTCACCGGACTGGTCGGTGCCGGGGGCGGATTTCTGGTGGTGCCGGCGCTGGCCTTGCTCGCCGGCCTGCCGATGGCGACCGCGATCGGCACCTCGTTGATGGTGATCGCGATGAACTCTTTCGCGGGGCTGGCAGGTCACCTGTCCGCCGCCGCGATCGACTGGCGGCTCGCCGCGGCGGTCACCGGCGCGGCGGTGGTGGGTGCTCTCGCGGGGGCACGGCTGACCGAGCGGTTCAGCGTCGCGGCCCTGCGCATCGGCTTCGGATGGTTCGTCCTCGCGATGGCATCGGTCATTCTCGCCCAGGAGATCCACCCGCTCGTCGGCGCGCTGACCGCGACGCTCACGGCGCTGTCGGGCGTCCTCTACGCGTCCTGCCGACTGGGATACTTCTGTCCACTCCGCGCGTTATACCCCCGTGGGTAAGATCGCGGACACTCGCGAACACCGTGCGGAAAGGAATCACCATGGTCGGTGACGAAGAAGCCATCGGCGCTGTCTTGAACAGGCTCCGCCGCGCGCAGGGCCAGCTGGCCGGTGTGATCTCGATGATCGAGCAGGGCCGGGAGTGCAAGGACGTGGTGACGCAGCTCGCCGCGGTGTCAAGTGCACTCGATCGCGCCGGGTTCAAGATCGTCGCGACGGGTCTGCGCGAATGCGTCACCGAGGGCACGGCGTCCGACGGCGGCACGCGCAAAATGGGTGTCGACGAGCTCGAGAAGCTGTTCCTCGCGTTGGCCTGACTACGAGATCTGCGCGGGCTCGGCGACTGCGGAGTTCGTTGTCGCCTCCTCCGGCAGCTGCGGCACGCGGGTGGCGCGGACGAAAACGGTGTCGCCCGGCTTCAGGCCCAACGCCTCGGCGTCGCCGCGGGTGATCTGCGCCGTGAACGGCGTGTGGGTGGCGGAGTTGGTGAGCTCGACCCGCACCTCGAACCCGAGCATCACGATGCGGTCGATGACGGCCTTGGTGACACCGGCGGACTGCACGGAATCGTCACTGCTGGCGATCGCCATGTCCGAATTGCGGCCCACGCGGATGTCGTGGGGGCGCACCAGCGCTCCGTTGAGCGTGGACACCGCACCGAGGAAACCCATCACGAACGCGTTGGCCGGCCGGTCGTAGACGTCGGTGGGCGACCCGACCTGCTCGATACGGCCCTTGTTGAGCACAGCGATCCGATCGGCGACGTCGAGCGCCTCCTGCTGGTCGTGGGTGACCAGCACCGTCGTCACGTGCACCTCGTCGTGCAGGCGGCGCAGCCAGGCGCGGAGGTCTTCTCGCACCTTCGCGTCGAGCGCGCCGAACGGCTCGTCGAGCAGCAACACCTGCGGATCCACCGCCAGCGCACGCGCCAGCGCCATGCGCTGACGCTGCCCGCCGGAGAGCTGGTTCGGATAGCGGGTCTGGAACCCGGCGAGTCCGACCACCTCGAGCAGATTGTCGACCTTGTCCTTGATCTCGGACTTCGGCCGCTTGCGGATCTTGAGCCCGAACGCGACGTTCTCCCGCACGGTCAGGTGCTTGAACGCCGCATAGTGCTGGAACACGAACCCGATGCCGCGCTTCTGGGGCGGCACGTCCGTGACATCGCGGCCGTGGATCGTGATCGTGCCGGAGTCCGGTTCGTCGAGGCCGGCGATGGCGCGCAACAGGGTCGACTTTCCGGACCCGCTGGGCCCGAGCAGTGCGGTCAGGGACCCGGCGGGCACGACGAAGTCGATGTTGTCGAGGGCGGCGAAATCGCCGTAGCGCTTGTTGGCGCCGGAGACGGTGATCGCGTGGGTCATGAGGGTGTGACTCCCGGGTCGTGGTCGGTGTTCATTGTGCGGCCTTGGCCCGGCGGGCGTCGAGGATGACCTGGGCTATCAGCACGAGGACGGCGACGCTCATCAACAGTGTGGCGATCGCGTAGGCGCCGTATTCGGCACCGCGGTTGTAGCGGTCGGCGACCAGCAGCGTCAGGGTTTGCGATTGACCCGGAAGATTCGACGACACCATGATGACCGCGCCGAATTCACCCAGGGTGCGGGCGACGGTCAGCACGATCCCGTAGGTCAGGCCCCAGCGGATCGACGGCAGCGTGATGCGCCAGAACGTCTGCCACCATTGCGCTCCCAGCGTCGCCGACGCCTCCTCCTGGTCGGTGCCGAGTTCGTGCAGCACCGGTTCGACCTCGCGGATGACGAACGGCACGGTGACGAAGACGCTGGCCAGCACGATGCCGGGGAAGCTGAAGATGATCTTCAGCCCGAAGTCGTTCTCGACGAAGCCGAACAGCCCCGCCGATCCCCAGAGCAGGATGAGCGCGACGCCGACCACCACCGGCGACACCGCGAACGGCAGGTCGATGACGGCCTGCAGGATGCTTTTGCCGCGAAAGCGGTTGCGCGCCAGCACCAGTGCGGTGGGAACCCCGAACAGCACGTTGAGCGGCACCACGATGGCGACCACCAGCAGGGACAGCTGCAGCGCCGAGATCGCCGCCGGCGTGCCGACGGAGGCGAAGAATTCGCCGATCCCCGGGGAGAAGGTGCGCCACAGGATCAGGCCGACCGGCACCAGGACGAGGATCGCGATGTAGGCGATCGCCACCCAACGCAGCAGGAGCTTGACCGCCAGGGACAGGATCACGGTGCGAGCTCCTCCCGTTTGGCCGCCCGCGCCCCAAGCGCCCTCAGCACGAACAGCACGACGAACGAGACCGCCAGCAGCACGATGGAGATCGCCGCGGCACCGACTTTGTCGTCGTTCTCGATGAGCGTGCGAATCCACTGCGAGGACACTTCGGTCTCGCCGGGTATCGCGCCACCGATGAGCACCACGGACCCGAATTCGCCGATCGCCCGCGAGAACGCCAGGCCCGCGCCGGACAGCAGCGAGGGCAGCAGCGCGGGCAGGACGACCCTGGTGAAGATGACGCGGTTGTCGGCGCCCAACGACGCGGCCGCCTCCTCCACCTCACGGTCGAGCTCGAGGAGCACCGGCTGCACCGATCGCACCACGAACGGCAGGGTGACGAACAGCAGCGCGATACCCACACCCCACTTGGTGTGCTGCAGGTGCAGCCCGACGGGGCTGTTCGGCCCGTACAGTGCCAGCATCACCAGGCTCGCCACGATCGTGGGCAGCGCGAACGGCAGGTCGATCACCGCGTCGACCAGACGCTTGCCCGGGAAATCGTCGCGGGTGAGCACCCACGCGACGATCAGCCCGAACACCGCGTTGATCAGCGTCACGCCCACCGAGATCGTCAACGTCACCTTGAACGACTCGATCGCCGCGTTCGAGGTGACGGCCAGCCAGAAGGCGTGCCACCCGCCCGTCGCGGACTGCCAGACGATCGCCGCGAGCGGGAGCAGCACGATGACCGACAACCACAGCGTCGCGGCGCCGACGCGCAGCGACGTACTGCCGTGCCGGTTACGCCCCCGGCGGGGCGCTTCCGGTGCCGCCGGCTCGACGGCGATCGAAGTCATCCCGTGGCCTGCTTGTAGATCTTGGTGATCGAGCCGTTGTCCTTGTCGAACAGCGCCGGATCCACGTCGCCCCAGCCGCCGAGGTCGGCGATCGTCCACAGCTTCTGCGGCGTCGGGAAGTCGGAGGCGAACTGGGCAGCCACCGCAGGATCGACCGGACGGAAGCCGGCCTCGGCCCACAGCTTCTGGCCCTCGGGGGTGTAGATGAAGTTCTTCAGAGCGTTGGCCTGCTGCTGGTGTTGCGAGGTCGTGGTGACGGCCACCGGGTTCTCGATCTTGAACGTTTGCGGCGGGTTGACGTGCTCGACGGGCTTGCCCTGCCGCTCCACGTTGATCGCCTCGTTCTCATACGAGATCAGGACGTCGCCGGTGCCCTGCAGGAACACGTCGGTGGCCTCCCGACCCGAGCCGGGCCGGGTCTTGACGTGCTCGGTGACCAGCTTGTTCACGAAATCGAGGCCGGCCTGGGCATTCTTGCCGCCGTCGCTCTTGGCCGCGTACGGCGCGAGCAGGTTCCATTTGGCCGAGCCGGAGCTCAGCGGGCTGGGCGTGACGACCTCGACACCGGGCTGCAGCAGATCGTCCCAGTCCCGGATGTTCTTGGGATTGCCCTTGCGCACCACGAGCGAGACCACCGAGCCGAACGGGATGCCCTTGGTGGCGCCGGCGTTCCAGTCCTTGGCCACCTTGTCAGCCTTGACCAGGCGGGTGACGTCGGGCTCGACCGAGAAGTTCACGATGTCGGCGGGCTTGCCGTCGACAACGGCACGGGACTGGTCGCCGGAGGCGCCGTAGGACGTCGTCACCGCGACGCCCTTGCCCTCGGGGGTGGCCGCGAACGCGGGGATGATCTTGCTCCACCCGGGCTCGGGCACCGCGTACCCGACCAGCGTGAGCGTCGTCTCCGCGTTCGATCCGCCGCTGTCGCCGGCGACATCGCTGGACCCACCGCCGCCGCACGCCGCGACGAGCGAGGTGCTCAGAGCCAGCGCTGCTACCGCGCGCCATCGAGTGGGGAGGTTCATGGACGACCTTTCCGGGTTTGAACGAACGTGAGGCGGGGTCCGATCACGCGGAAGGTGGGGGGCAAACCGTGCACGAACGGCACGAGACATGGTTGCCGAACACCTGACCGCCGAACGGGGTGAGGAGTCAGCAACAACAACAAACGTCAGCGACGGCAAAGAACCCGACGGCGATGAGGGCCACGATGTGACCCCCGTTGACGCCGACCGCCGTCTGCATGGCGCGAAGAATAACACCGACGGCGTGTCAGTCTGTGGTCAGCGGGTGAGAAGCCACATCAGGATCACCAGCACGACGAGCGCGATCAGCGCCAACGTCACCCGCGACCGCGGCATACCGCTCACCGGCCCTCCTCGCTCTCGTTTGTCGATTCTGTCGGCGGGGGGCGCAGGTGGGCCCGCAGTTTGGTGCCGCCGTCGACCACGGCATCGAGCGCGGCTGCCGCCCCGTAGGCCAGCGTCAGCACGACCGGCATCACCACCACGGTCTGCAGCACGAACGGCAACCCGGTCAGCCAGAGTTCGACTCCGTCCCACCAGCCGAGGAATCCGCCCACCGGCCCAGACTAGGCGCATCGGTTTCAGTAGCGGGCTTTGAGTAGACGACAGGGCGCCGCGCAGTCGATGATGAGCGAATGTCCCAGCCCAGCGAGGCCGTATCCGACTCCCTGACCGACACTGTCAGCGTCGATGGAGAGTCGTCAGCGTTCGCCCTGGCCACCGCGCCGTCGTACGCCAGCTCCGCTCCGCTGCGCAATCCGTTCCCGCCGATCGCGGACTACGCCTTCCTGTCCGACTGCGAGAACACGTGCCTCATCTCGTCGGCAGGGTCCGTGGAGTGGTTGTGTGTCCCGCGCCCGGACTCCCCGAGCGTCTTCGGCGCACTCCTCGATCGCGGAGCGGGCCACTTCCGGCTGGGCCCCTACGGGGTGTCGGTCCCCGCCGCTCGTCGCTATCTGCCGGGCAGCCTGATCCTGGAGACCACCTGGCAGACCCACACCGGCTGGTTGATCGTGCGCGACGCGCTGGTGATGGGCCCCTGGCACGATCTCGAACGGCGATCGCGCACACACCGTCGCACCCCGATGGACTGGGACGCCGAGCACATCCTGTTGCGCACGGTGCGCTGCGTGAGCGGCACCGTCGAGCTGGTGATGAACTGCGAGCCGTCGTTTGACTACCACCGCACGAGTGCCAGCTGGGAGTACTCCGCGCAGGCCTACGGGGAGGCGATCGCCCGGGCCACGAAGAACCCCGACTCTCATCCGACGCTGCGGTTGACTACGAATCTGCGGATCGGCCTGGAGGGCCGGGAGGCCCGCGCTCGGACCCGGCTCAAGGAGGGCGACAAGGTGTTCGTCGCCCTGAGCTGGTCTGGTCATCCGGCGCCGCAGACGTTCGACGAGGCCGCCGACAAGATGTGGCAGACCAGTGAGTGTTGGCGGCAGTGGATCAACGTCGGTGATTTCCCCGATCATCCGTGGCGGTCGTATCTGCAGCGCAGCGCGCTCACGCTGAAGGGCCTCACCTACTCCCCCACGGGCGCGCTGCTCGCCGCGCCCACCACCTCCCTGCCGGAAACCCCTCAGGGAGAACGTAACTGGGACTATCGCTACGCCTGGGTGCGCGATTCGACGTTCGCCCTCTGGGGCCTGTACACACTGGGTCTGGATCGCGAAGCCGACGACTTCTTCGCGTTCATCGCCGACGTGTCGGGTGCCAACAACGGTCAGCGGCATCCGCTGCAGGTGATGTACGGCGTGGGCGGTGAGCGCAGCCTCGTCGAAGAAGAACTCAACCACCTCTCCGGATACGACAACGCCCGGCCGGTGCGCATCGGCAACGGCGCCTTCGACCAGATGCAGCACGACATCTGGGGCACCATGCTCGATTCGGTGTACCTGCACACCAAGTCCCGCGAGCAGATCCCCGAAACACTGTGGCCGGTACTCAAAGAACAGGTCGAGGAGGCGATCAAGCACTGGCGGGAGCCCGACCGCGGCATCTGGGAGGTGCGCGGCGAGCCGCAGCACTTCACCTCCAGCAAGATCATGTGCTGGGTGGCGCTGGACCGCGGATCGAAACTGGCCGAGCTGGAAGGCGAGAAGTCCTACGCCCAGCAGTGGCGGGCCATCGCCGAGGAGATCAAGGACGACATCCTCGCCCACGGCGTCGACTCCCGGGGCGTGCTGACCCAGCGTTACGGGGACGACGCACTCGACGCCTCCCTGCTGCTCGCGGTGCTGACCCGGTTCCTGCCGCCGGAGGATCCGCGGATTCGGGCCACCGTGCTGGCCATCGCCGAGGAGTTGACCGAGGACGGCCTCGTCCTGCGCTACCGCGTCGAGGAAACCGACGACGGCCTGGCCGGCGAAGAGGGCACCTTCACTATTTGTTCGTTCTGGTTGGTGTCCGCGCTCGTGGAGATCGGTGAGATCCACCAGGCCCGGCACCTGTGCGAGCGCCTGCTGTCGTTCGCCAGCCCGCTGCACCTCTACGCCGAGGAGATCGAGCCGCGCACCGGCCGACACCTCGGGAACTTCCCGCAGGCGTTCACCCACCTGGCATTGATCAACGCGGTCGTGCACGTGATCCGCGCCGAAGAGGAAGCCGACAGCTCCGGGGTCTTCCAGCCGGCGAACGGGCCCGTGTAACAAGAGGGTCGCGATTTTGCTTCTGCCTGCGCGCAATGCTTTTCGCGGGACCACGTGAGGGCTGACCATCGTACGGGGCCATTCCCGAACGGAAGCGTTCGACGAGTTCCATTCTGCCCTGCAAACTTTCGACGACTAGGCCGACCGGGTGGGCATCCGCATCCTGCTGATCGCGACCAGCGTCGTGGTGTTCGCCGCAGGCGCGGCGATCGCGGCGAGGCGCCCGAATGTCACCCTCAAGGTAGCCGAATAGTTCTGCGCCACATACCTTTCCGAGAAATCACGGTCCGGCCTTGACGACCATCGCGGCCGCGATCTCGGCCGCTTCACCATCGATGCGATAGCCGCAGGCCCACGCTTCGACAGTCGCGTTGGACACCACGGACAGTGCGTGCTGGCACTGCCAGCCCCCGGAGTCGTCCTGCTCGGCGGCCTGGGTGAGAAGAGGTGCGCCGCCGTCGGTCACGTCGACGTCGACGTCGCCCAGCGCCCAGCTGTAGTCACCGTCGTTGGTGCCGATGGACTGGTTCGCGCAGCCCTGCCAGGTCTGCGACGACGAGTCGAAGAACGCCTGCGCATCGCGGGCCGCCGGGTACAGCACCGCGGTCTCTTCGACCCAGTGCTGGTTGTCGTCGCCCGGTTCGCGGGCCACCCGGTCACGCACCGCGGTCCAGCCCGTGTCGGCGTAGACGGGTTTTTCCGCTGCGTACACCGCACCGAGGCAGTCGACGTCGGACACGCTGTCGGAGTGGTCGGTCATCTCGTCGACATCGCCGGCGACCTGCATCCCGGTGCTGCCCATGATCCCGTTGATCTCACCGATGTTGAGAAGAAGCCGGCCCAGCGCGGCGTCGTCGAGCACGGGTAGGTCACCTCCCGGCCCGCTGGCGCGGACGGCGGCACCCTCGACCGTGCTGACGCACCCGGCCAGCACGGTCGACGCGACGACCGCGAGGCTGCTCACCCACCACTTCGGCGCAGGTTTCACCGCGCCATTCTCGCACCGTCAGCGGTGCGCGGTGATCTTGTTCGCGATCAGTTCGGCCACGTCCACCGCGGGCTGGGCCTGTCCGCCCGGGCGGGGGTCGCTGACCTCCACCTCGACAATGCAGTCCCCGGCCAGAGCGACCGCCCGCTGGGCAGTCGGCGACGCGGTGCCCGCCGACGTGTGCAGCACGCTGGCGGACACGACATCTTCACCGAACGCGACGTCGGCGATGCGGCTGAGCTCGCCGGCACCGCCCTGATCGCGGGCGACCGTTTCGCCGTTGCACCGGCGCCACTGCTGGCTGGTGGCCGCGAAGAACATCTGCGCGGCCGACGGGTTCCTCATCTGCACAACACCGAAGAACGCGCTCACCGGTGGCCCGTCAAAGCTGCCGCCCGCCCACGAGTTGGTGGCCACCGACTGCACGGGGCTGCCGTCGTACACCGCCTGTTGCAGCCGGTACGCCGCACCCAGGCAGTCCGCCGGGGACGCTTCACCGACGCCGACACTGCGCAGCAGCATGTCCGCCCCACCCTCGACGAGGTGGCCGGCGAAGCCGATGGGCGGGGTGCCGAGGTGCGCCGCCAACTCCGGCGTCGTCGGGAGGAATCCACCGAGCGGGATCGCCGGGGTCGGCGCAGCCGCCTCGGCAATACGCACCACGGGTCTGTCGTCCACCGGCGCGCCGGCGCAGCCGGCCAGAACGAGGCAGGCGCCGGCAACCGCCGCGAGTTTGGTGGACACCCCCCTTCGATAGCACGGCCGGCGTCCCCGCGCGACCGGTTCGCCCAGAAGCACCTGCGCCCATATCGACACACCGGGCGCTCCCACGCGGTGTGTCGTCACCCAACGCGACGGATGGGCGCGGTGCTCGAGTAGCGCCGGCGCTCCCAGTCGCTGACGTGTCTGAAAGCATCGCTTGAGGCCACCTCGATCTCGGTCAGGGTGACGTCGGCGATAACTCGGTTCAGTTCGTCGACGGCCGCAGTGGCCGGTGCTGTCCGGGTCATCGCACACTCCCCCTGACTTTGCGATGCGCCGGTGCGATGCCGCGTTCCCGCGGCGTCGTCGCGCCCCAGACGCCGTGACGTTCGGGAACGCTCAGAGCGTGCTCGCGGCAGCGCATCAGGACCGGGCAGGTCCGGCAGATGCGCTTGGCTTCCTCTTCCCGCCGCCTGCGCACGGAGGGCCGCTCACTCTCGGGGAAGAACAGATCCGAAGGAAAGTCCAGGCACCTGCCCTGAAACTGCCAACTCCAGTACTCGTTTCCGTCGGGTGGGTCGATCGGTAGTGCCGCGGTCATCGTCGGATGGTTGCCGACGTCGCGGCGTCGAGCCCAGAGATGCGCTCGCCGTGAAGAATTGTCGTCAGCCCGGCGAACGTGCGCGTTCGCACGCGGCGCGCCGATCAGTACAGGCATTGTGCGCACGCTCGCGATCCACGCGGCAAGTTCAGGTCCGGTCGGCGTTCCTGACCATCTTCGCCACCACCGTGAACGCCTCGTTGGTCACACCGGGGCCGCACACCAGCGCCTCGACCACGGTGGCGACCGCGACCCCCATGGCGTGTTGGCACTGCTCCCCCACACGGTCCGAGCGCGTGGCGCGCTGGGTGGGGATGCCGTCGGCGAACTCCACCGGCTCGAGCCGCCAGGTGGCCGGCGCACTCCCGCCGGTCGTCACCGAGAAACCGGCGCACGCATTCCACGACAGCTTCGACATGTCGACGATGCCCTGCGCCTCTTTGACCGAGCGGACGACCACCACGCTCTGATCCACTGAGCCGGAGGGCGACTCCGACGTCCGGGTCAGTACCGCGGTCGGGCCGGCGTGCTCGTAGATGTTGCGATCGGCGACGTCGACGGTGTGCACACACCCCGGCGGCCTGGTGCCCTTCGCCAGCTCGTCGGTGAATTCTTTACCGTCCGGATCGCTGTGAAAACCACTGGTGTGCACCAGTTCATCGAGCTCCACATCGCTGAGCAACACCGAGTCCAATCCACCCGTCGGGGCAGGCACCGCGGTGCCCGCAACGCCCCCACCACACCCGGTCACGAGCACAGCCAGCGCGACAACCAGCCAGCGTCGCATCGGGCCGGCCTACTTCTTCGCCTTGTCCGCGGTCGCTTCGGTGGACAGCGCCGCGACGAACGCCTCCTGCGGGACGTCGACCCGACCGATGGTCTTCATCCGCTTCTTTCCTTCCTTCTGCTTCTCCAGCAGCTTGCGCTTACGGGTGATGTCACCGCCGTAGCACTTGGAGAGCACGTCCTTGCGAATGGCCCGGATGTTCTCGCGCGCAATGATTTTCGAGCCGATCGCCGCCTGCACCGGCACTTCGAACTGCTGACGCGGGATGAGTTCTTTGAGCTTGGTGGTCATCTTGTTGCCGTACGCGCTCGCCCCGTCCTTGTGGACGATCGCCGAGAACGCATCGACAGCCTCGCCCTGCAGCAGGATGTCGACCTTGACCAGCGCGGCCTCCTGCTCGCCGGCCTCCTCGTAGTCCAGGCTCGCGTAGCCGCGGGTGCGTGACTTCAGCGAGTCGAAGAAATCGAAGATGATCTCACCCAGCGGCATCGTGTAGCGCAGCTCCACGCGCTCGGGCGACAGGTAGTCCATTCCGCCGAGTTCGCCGCGCCGCGACTGGCACAGCTCCATGATCGTGCCGATGAACTCGCTGGGAGCGATGATCGTGGTCTTGACGATCGGCTCGTACACCTCGCGGACCTTGCCCTCAGGCCAATCCGAGGGGTTGGTGACGACCATCTCCGTGCCGTCGTCCTTGACCACGCGGTACACGACGTTGGGCGAGGTGGAGATCAGATCGAGGTTGAATTCGCGCTCGAGCCGCTCCCGGGTGATCTCCATGTGCAGCAGCCCGAGGAACCCGCAGCGGAACCCGAAGCCCAGCGCCACCGACGTCTCCGGTTCGTAGGTCAGCGCCGCGTCGTTGAGTTGCAGCTTGTCGAGCGCCTCTCGCAGCACCGGGTAGTCCGAGCCGTCGACCGGGTAGAGGCCGGAATAGACCATGGGCCGGGGTTCGCGGTAACCGGTGAGCGGATCGGTGGCACCGCCTCGCGCCGAGGTCACCGTGTCACCGACCTTGGACTGGCGGACGTCTTTGACGCCGGTGATGAGATAACCGACCTCCCCGACGCCCAGGCCGTCGGAGGCCTTGGGCTCGGGCGAGACGATGCCGACCTCGAGAAGTTCGTGGGTCGCGCCGGTCGACATCATCTTGATGCGCTCGCGGGGGGTGATCTTGCCGTCGACGACGCGCACGTAGGTGACGACGCCCCGGTAGATGTCGTAGACGGAGTCGAAGATCATCGCCCGGGCCGGCGCGTCGGCGTCACCGGTGGGGGCCGGCACCTGACGCACGACCTCATCGAGCAGCTCGGCCACCCCCTCGCCCGTCTTGCCGGACACCCGCAGCACGTCGGAGGGTTCGCAGCCGATGATGTGAGCGAGTTCGCCGGCGTAGCGGTCCGGGTCGGCGGCAGGCAGGTCGATCTTGTTGAGGACGGGGACGATCGTCAGGTCCCTGTCGAGGGCCAGGTAGAGGTTGGCCAGCGTCTGCGCTTCGATGCCCTGGGCGGCGTCGACCAGCAGCACGGCGCCTTCGCAGGCCTCCAACGCGCGGGACACCTCGTAGGTGAAGTCGACGTGGCCGGGCGTGTCGATCAGGTGCAGGACGTGCTCCTGATCACCGACCTTCCAGGGCAGACGCACGTTCTGCGCCTTGATCGTGATGCCGCGTTCCCGCTCGATGTCCATCCGATCGAGGTACTGCGCCCGCATGTCGCGGTCGGAAACCACGCCGGTGAGCTGCAGCATCCGGTCGGCCAGCGTGGACTTGCCGTGGTCAATGTGAGCGATGATGCAGAAGTTCCGAATCTGCGCCGGCGCGGTGAAGGTCTTGTCGGCGAAGCTGCTAATGGAATTTCTCCTGGTGAGCGCGATACGGGTGCCGGAAACGGCCAGTCCAGAGTAACGAGCACCGGCCCGCGCGACACAATCGAGCGTCGCGGCGACCGCCTACAGTGGGGGTCATGGCGTCATCGTCCTCGCCCTTCAAGACGTTCCAGAGGCTGGTGTTCTCCGAAGCTCCCAAGCTGGTTCGGCACATCCAGCGGTCGGACTCGCTGCAGCGCGGAATCCAGCAGGGCATCCAGTACGGGCTCCAGCAGGGCCTGCGCCTGGGGCTGGAGGTCATCGCCGGGACCCAGGCGTCGCCGACCCCTGCGCTCCCCGCGGGCCGGCCGGTGTCGAACACGTTCGTGCCGACCGCGCACCGCGCCCGCAGGGTGATCTACGCCCCGGATCTCGACGGTCGCGCTGATCCGGGCGAGATCGTGTGGACCTGGGTGGTCTACGAGGACGACCCGACGCGCGGCAAGGACCGTCCGGTGTTGGTGGTCGGCCGGGACCGCGACACCCTGCTCGGGCTGATGCTGTCGAGCCAGGACCACCACCGGGGCGACCCGAACTGGATCGGCATCGGCAGCGGCACGTGGGACTACGAGGGCCGGGCCAGCTGGGTGCGGCTCGACCGGGTTCTCGACGTGCCCGAGGAAGGCATCCGGCGAGAGGGCGCGATCCTCGAACGCGGGACGTTCGAGGCGGTGGCGGCACGCCTGCGCGCCGATTTCAGCTGGAGTTGAGTCCAGCACCACATCAGCGCGGCGCTCGCCACATCTGCCACATCGTCGGACCGCCGCCGGGGACCACGAGCTCACCGGTGACCTCGAAGCCGAATCGCAGGTAGTAGGGCACGTTCGACTCCTTGGTCGACTCCAAGTACGCCGGCGCGCCCTCGGCGTCGCAGCGGTCGAGCCGCGATGCCATCAGCGCCTGCCCGAAGCCCGCGCCCCGCACGTCGGGATCACTGCCGATCACGGCGAGATACCAGTGCGGCTCCTCCGGGTGATGACGCTTCATCAGCTCCGAGACCTCCATGCCGCGCTTGGACTCACCCCGCATCGCCAGCAGAAAGGTCGGCAGCATCGCCAGGTCCTCGCGGGTGGTGGTCTGCCACCGCCCCGGCGGATCCCACAGCGCGGCCGCGCCGAGACCGCCGTCACGCCTGGCGAGTTCGACCGCGTCGCCGGCGAGGAAGTGATGGCGGGTCATCGCGGCGAAGATCCGGGGCAGAGCCTTCGCCCGACGCGCGTCGTCGGGCATCATCCACTGCATCACAGGGTCGTCGAAGAACGCGCGTCCGAGCACTTTCGACAGTGACTTGACCTCTGCCCGGCGAGCCGCGGTGACGTCGATACGCACCGAGGAAATGCTACTCAGCTATCCCTGGGTGATGTAGTCCTGCAGACGCTGCTGCTCGCGCTCGAGCTCCTCCATCCGCGTCTTGACCACGTCGCCGATACTGACGATCCCACGCAGGCGACCGTCGACGACGACAGGAACGTGGCGCACGCGGTTGGTCGTCATCAACGCACTCAGGCTGTCGACGGAGTCATCCGGCGCGCAGGTGGCCACCACGGTGGTCATGATGTCGGCCACGGGCCGCCGCAGCAGATCGGCGCCGACCTCGTGCAGACCGCGCACCACGTCGCGTTCCGAGACGATGCCCTGCAGCCCGTCGGCTGATACCACCACCATGGCGCCGATGTTGTGCACCGCCAGCTCGGTCAGCAGACCGGCCACCGACGTCTCCGGCGTGATCGTCGCGACGGATGCGCCTTTGACGCGCAGCACATCGGAAATCCGCATCACCACCTCCTTGTGATGGAGCTCACATCAGCGTACTCCCAGGAAGCGGCGGAACAGAATGCCTCGGCAGACCGGTTGCCTACTCCAGGACGCACACCCGACCGAGAGGAACGCCATGTCACGCACGACCCTGCTGGGCGACGATCTGACCGTCAGCGCTCTGGGATTTGGCGGGATGGCGCTGACGCCCGTGTACGGCGGCGCCGTCGACGACACCGAGTCGCTGGCCACGCTGCACCACGCCGTGGACGTCGGCGTCACGTTCATCGACACCGCCAACATCTACGGTTCGGGCGACAACGAACGGTTGATCGCCCGGCTGCTCGCGGACCGCCGCGACGAGGTCACCCTCGCGACGAAGTTCGGCATCGTCGCCAATCCGGCCGGCACCCAGGGTCGCATCGGTGTGCGTGGCGACGCCGCGTACGTGCAGCAGTGCATCGACGAGAGCCTGCAGCGCCTGCAGACCGACGTCGTGGACCTGTATTACCTGCACCGGCGGGATCCGGCCGTGCCGATCGAAGAGACCGTCGGCGCGATGGCCGAGCTGGTGCGCGCCGGAAAGGTCCGCCATCTCGGGCTCTCCGAGGTGTCGGCGGAGGAACTGCGCGCGGCTCACGCCGTCCATCCGATCGCGGCGCTGCAGAGCGAATGGTCGATCTGGACCCGCGACGTCGAGGCCTCGATCGCACCGGCGGCCGCAGAACTGGGTGTCGGACTGGTCCCGTTCTCACCGTTGGGGCGGGGGTTCCTGACCGGGTCGGTCCGTTCGGCCGCCGACATCTCCGACACCGACTTCCGCCGCACGATGCCGCGGTTCGCCGACGGAGCGCTGGAGGACAACCAGCGCGTCGTGGACGCCGTCGAGCAGGTGGCCGGCGAGGTCGGCGCCACCGCGGCCCAGGTGGCGCTCGCCTGGCTCCGTCACCGCGCGGACGACCTCGGTGTGGCGAGCGTGCCGATCCCCGGGACCCGGCGTGCCGCGCGCATCGACGAGAACCTGGCCTCGCTGTCGGTCCAGCTGACCCCGGAGCAGGTCAGTGCGCTCGGGCGCGCAGGAGACGCCGTGACCGGCAATCGGTACGGCGACACCGCGGCGGTACGGTCGAGCCGCGACGCGTGATTGCGCCGCGCCAGAGCGGTCCTGGCGGTATACCTGTGCCCATGATCGAAGTGACCTTGCTCGGCACCGGTAGCCCCATCCCCGACCCGCGCCGTGCGGGGCCCTCGACCCTGGTCCGCGCCGGCGGCCAGACCTTTCTCGTCGACTGCGGCCGTGGCGTTCTGCAGCGGGCCGCGGCGGTCGGGGTCAGCGCGAGCAACCTGACCGCGCTGCTGCTCACCCATCTGCACAGCGATCACATCACCGACTTGGGCGACGTCCTCATCAGCCGCTGGGTGGGCAATTTCGCCCCGGACCTGACGCCGTTGCCGATCGTCGGCCCGCCCGGCACGGCCGAAGTGGTGCAGAAGACGCTGGAGGCGTTGCAGTTCGACATCGGTTACCGCATCGCCCACCACGCCGACCTGACCGCGCCGCCGCCGGTGGAGGTCGAGGAGGTGACCGGCGGGGTGGTGTGGGGCCGGGACGGAGTGCGGATCGTCGTGGGCCCCACCGATCATCGCCCGGTCGCCCCGACGATCGGGTTCCGCGTCGAGCACGACGGCGCCTCGGTGGTGCTGGCCGGAGACAGTGTGCCGTGCCGGGGTCTCGACGAGTTGGCCTCTGGCGCAGGCGCACTGGTGCACACGGTGATCCGCAAAGATCTGATCGACGCGATGCCGATGCAACGCATCCGGGACATCTGCGACTACCACTCCTCGGTGCAGCAGGCGGCCGCGACCGCGACGCGCGCCGGGGTCGGCATCCTGATCCTGACGCACTACGTGCCGGCGCTGGTGCCCGGCCAGGAGGACGAGTGGCGGGCGCTGGCAGCGACGGCGTTCGATCGCCAGATCGAACTCGGCGACGATCTGCACCGGGTCGAAGTGCACCCGGGCGTCTGCGTCAAGCCAACCGGGTGATCTCCACGATCACGTCCAGATCGGTGGAACCCTCGCCCGAGTAGATGCCCTTGAGCGGGGTCACGTCCGAATAGTCCCGGCCCACACCGACACTGATGTACTGCTCGGTGATCTCGGTGTCGTTGGTGGGGTCGTAGTGCCACCACTCGCCCGTCCACGCCTGAATCCACGCATGGCTCTGCCCGTCGATCGTCTCGCCGATCTTCGCCTCGCGCTGCGGGTGTAGATACCCCGACACGTATCGCGACGGAATACCCATGCCGCGCAACAACATCAAGGTCAGATGTGCGAAGTCCTGGCACACCCCCTTGCCTTCGCGCAGCGCGTCGACACCTGAGGTGTGCACGCCGGTGGTGCCGGGGACGTACTGCAGTTCGCCCTGCACCCAGCGCGCCGCCTCGATCACCGCCTCGGCGGGCTCGTGGTACTTGGCGATACGCCGGCCCACGCGCTCGATCCGCTTGCTGGCCGGCACGTAGTGGGTGGGCGCCAGCACCTCGTCGTAGCGGTCGATGACCGCCTCACCGGCGAGGTCGGCCCAGGCCACCTTCTCTACCGGTGCCTCGGGTCGGTCCGTCTCCACCACCGACGACGCGGTCACCTCGAGTTCGGTGTGCGGGGCGTGCAGGTCGAACGCGGTCACCGCGGTTCCCCAGTAGTCGACGTAGCGGTAGGACCGGGTCGCCGGAACCGTCTCGACCCGGTTGAGGATCACGTTCTGCCGGGAGTCCGACCGCGGGGTGAGCCGCGCCTCGTTGAACGACGCGGTGACCGGGGACTTGTAGGCATAGCCCGTCGAATGGACCACGCGCATCCGCCACATGCCTAAATCTCCCCTTCTTCGATCACCAGTGCGTTGCGTCCCGCATCCGTCCACGCCACCCACGGCGCGGAGTGGAAGTACTGCAGCGCCAACGATTCTCCGACATCGAAGACGGTCGTCTGCAGTGCAGCCAGCCGCTGCTCGAGCGACTCGAGCAGCACCCCGGGCCGCAGGAACTCCAGTTCACTGCGCGCGCGGCCCAGCAGGAGCTGCGCTTCGGCGGTCGCACCGAGGCGCCCATGCGGCCGGTTCATCAGCTCGTCGAGGCTGTGTTCGGCCAGCCGTAGCGAGTAGAAGATCGACCGCGGGAAGAGCCGGTCCAGCAGCATGAATTCCACGACCCGGCCGGCGTCGAGGGCACCGCGGTAGGTCCGCAGGTAGGTGTCATGAGCACCCGCAGAACGCAGCAGAGTGACCCACGCCGGCGACGACGCACTGTCCCCGACCCGGGACAAGAGCAGCCGGACCGTCATGTCGACCCGTTCCAGGGCACGACCCAGCAGCATGAAGCGGTAGCCGTCGTCGCGCGACAGTGTGGAGTCGGCCAGCCCGGCGAACATCGCGGCGCGCCCCTCCACGTAGGACAGGAACTCGTGCGGACCGAGCCGTTTGGCGGCGCGCTCCCGTTCGGCGAGTGCGTTGTAGGTGGTGTTCAGGCACTCCCAGATCTCGGTCGAGGTCACTTCGCGTGCGCCACGGGCATTTTCGCGTGCGGCCGAGATTGCCTCGACGATCGAGCAGCCGCCGTAGGTCTCGCGGCTGAACGCCACGAGGTCGGTCAGCGACCACACGTCGAGGACCTCGTCGGGCGGATCGATGCCCAGCACGCGCAGCAGGGTGCGTGAAGCCTGGTCAGGATCGACGCTGGAATCCTCCAGCAGCTGATGCACCGTGACATCGAGGATGCGCGCGGTGTCGTCGGCGCGTTCGACGTAGCGCCCGATCCAGTAGAGAGATTCGGCGTTTCTGGCCAGCATCGTCACTCTCCTCTACTGCTGCTGTTGCTGTTGCTGCTGTTGCTGTTGCTGTTGCTGTTGCTGATCGTTACTGGACTCCGCCTTGCCGTTGCGGCTGCCGTTCTTGGCAGCGCTCGCCGCTTTGGGCAGGGAGCGCACCACTTCAGCGGCGCCCAGTTCGCGGTCGGCGACCGACGTCCGCGACGCCAGCACCCAGGTGTCCTTCGAGCCACCGCCCTGACTGGAGTTCACCACCAGCGATCCTTCGGGCAGCGCCACCCGGGTCAGCCCGCCGGGCAGCACGTACACGTCGTCCCCGTCGTTGACGGCGAACGGGCGCAGGTCGACGTGGCGGGGGGCGAGCTCGTCGTCGATCTGCGTCGGCACGGTCGAGAGCTGCATCACCGGCTGGGCGATCCAGCCGCGGGGATCGGCGTTGATCTTCCGGCTGATTGTCGCCAGCTCCTTCGGTGAGGCGTTGGGGCCGAACACGATCCCGTAGCCGCCAGAGCCCTCGACGGGTTTGATGACCAGCTCGTCGACCCGGTCGAGCACCTCTTCACGTTCCTCGTCGAGCCAGCAGCGGAACGTGTCCACGTTGGCCAGCAGAGGTTTCTCGCCGAGGTAGTACTCGATGATCGTCGGAACGTAGGTGTACACGAGCTTGTCATCCCCGACGCCGTTGCCGACGGCGCTGGAGATCACCACGTTGCCGGCGCGGGCCGCATTGAGGATGCCCGCCACCCCCAGCACCGAATCCGGCTGGAACTGCATCGGATCGAGATAATCGTCGTCGATGCGGCGGTAGATCACATCGACCTGGCGCTCGCCCTCGGTGGTGCGCATGTACACAGTGTTGTCGCGGCAGAACAGATCGCGGCCCTCGACGAGCTCGACGCCCATCTGCCGGGCGAGTAGCGAATGCTCGAAGTACGCCGAGTTGTACACGCCGGGGGTGAGCACGACGACGGTGGGATCCGCGACGTTGTTGGCCGCGGCGTTGCGCAGCGCACGCAGTAGATGCGACGAGTAGTCGCCCACGGCGCGCACCCGGTGCGTGGCAAAGAGGTTCGGGAACACCCGGGCCATCGTGCGGCGGTTCTCCATGACGTAGGAGACCCCGGACGGCGAGCGCAGGTTGTCCTCCAGCACCCGCCAGGTCCCCTGCGCGTCACGGATCAGGTCGATGCCGGCGACGTGGATGCGCACCCCGTTGGGCGGGGTGATGCCGACGGCCTCGCGGTGGAAGTGCTCGCAGGAGGTGACGAGCCGGCGCGGGATCACCCCGTCGCGCAGGATCTCCTGCTCGCCGTAGATGTCGTCGAGGTACATCTCCAGGGCCTGCACGCGCTGACGGATGCCGCGCTCGAGCCGGGTCCACTCGGCCGCCGAGATGACCCGCGGGACGAGATCCAGCGGGAAGGGTCGCTCCTGCCCCGACAGCGAGAACGTGATGCCCTGGTCGATGAAGGCGCGGCCCAGTGCGTCGGAGCGGGCCTCGAGGTCAGAAACGTCGGCAGGGCCCAGCTCCTTGTGGATTCCCTTGTAGGGGCCGCGCACGTTGCCGTTGGCGTCGAACATCTCGTCGAACGCCTGGGCGTACGTACCGAGCCGGTTGTATCCGCCGAAAATGCCCTCGTGCCGTCGGGCCGGCTTGGTCGTACGTGTGGTCCGTGCAGTTTCTGTCGGCAAAGCTCTCCTGCTCCTCCCGTACGCGGACGTGCACCATGCATGCGCTCCAGACACGCACCTTGCCATGCTGCAGCATTTCCGTCGTTTCGGCAGGCCAGTGGCTTCCGTTTTGGGTGATGGACTCGCTCGCTGCTAACCTGAACAGTCGCTGCCCCCCGCGGGCGCCCCACAGACTCAACCCAACCCGTCGAGATTGCCGAAGGAATTACACGCGTGGCCAACATCAAGTCGCAGGAAAAGCGGAACCGCACCAACGAGCGCCGCAGACTGCGCAACAAGTCGGTGAAGTCGTCGCTTCACACGGCGGTCCGCGGATTCCGGCAGGCCGTCGAGGCCGGCGACAAGGACAAGGCCGGCGAGCTGCTGGTCGCGACCAGCCGCAAGCTCGACAAGGCCGCCAGCAAGGGCGTCATCCACAAGAACCAGGCCGCCAACCGCAAGTCGGCGCTGGCCAAGGCGCTCAACAAGATCTGACGCGCCGAGCTCAGTACCAGGTGTGACGCGCCGCGTCAGTCGCCCACCAGTGAGGCGACTGAGCGCACCGCGTTCTCCAGCGCGTAGTCGGCGTCCGCCGCCGCGCCCTTGACGTCGGCATTGAGCGCCGCCACCAGGCGCAGCGCCTCGGCCACGGAATCCCGCGACCACCGTCGCGCCTGCTTCTGCGCCTTCTGCACGCGCCAGGGTGGCATGCCCAGCTCTCCGGCCAGCCGGTACGGATCTCCTGACAGCGGCGCGACCCGGGCGATCGTGTGCACCGCCTCGGCGAGCGCGTCGGCCAGCACGACGTGCGGTTCGCCCGCCATCATCGCCCAGCGCAGGGCTTCTGCCGCCCCGGCCACATCGCCGACCACGGCCTTGTCCGCGATGTCGAAGCCTTTGACCTCAGCTTTTCCGGAGTGATAGCGCCGTACCGCTGCGGCGTCGACCACCCCGCCGGTGTCGGCGACCAACTGTGAGCACGCCGAAGCCAACTCCCGCAGATCCGAGCCGATCGCGTCGATCACCGCGGTCACTGTGTCATCGCTCACCTTGATGCGCAGGGCGCGGAACTCCTTGCGGACGAAGTCCGCGCGCTCGGTGGCCTTGGTGATGCGAGCGCAGGGATGCACCTCGGCGCCGAGTTTCTTCAGCCGATCGGCGAGGGCCTTGGCCCGCCCGCCGCCGGAATGGACGACCACCAGCAGTGTGCCCTCGGGGAGGTCAGCCGCCGCCCCCTCGATGAGGGCCACCGCGTCCTTGCCCGCCTCGGCGGCCGATTCCAGGACGACGACACGCTCGTCGGCGAACAGCGACGGGCTGAGCAGCTCGGCGATCTCGCTGACGCTGACCTCCCCGGCCCGCAGGCGGTCGACCGGGACATCGCTGGTGCCCGCTGATGCGCGCGCCTGGGCCAGGACCGTCGCGACAGCGCGTTCGACGAGCAGCTCCTCGTCACCGAGGATCAGGTGCAGACCGGTGCTCACCGGACGATGGTGTCACGCCGGCCCGACAGCCCCCAATGCCACACCGCCGCGACGATGCAGGAGCCCGCCGCGACCACAGCCACCCCCGCGAGCCCCGACGGTACGGGCAGTGCCGCCACCGGCACCGCAGCCGCCCAGCGGGCCACACTGGCCAGCCACCACACCTCCGGACCGGTGAACCGGATGAGCAGCTGCGCACCCGCCGGCCACAGCGGACACAGCGCCGCGGCCGCTGTCCCGATCAGCGTGATCGGCGGAATGACCGGCGCGACAATCAGATTGGCGATCACGGCGACGAGACTGACCGATCCCGACACCCCCGCCACGAGCGGCGCGGTGACCAGTTGGGCCGCCAGCGCCACGCTGACCGCGTCGGCCAGCGGGCGCGGCCATCCGCGGCGTACCAGCCGTTGTGACCACACCGGCGCGACCACGATCAGGCCCGCGGTGGCCGACACCGACAGCGCGAAACCGACGTCCACCGCGAGCTGTGGCGTGGCGATCATCAGCACGATGATCGCGGCGGCCAACGCAGGTAGCGCCTGTCGCCGTCGGTGGGTGAGCACAGCCAGCAGCGTGATCGCACCCATGACCGCGGCCCGCAGCACGCTCGCCGACGGCTGCACCACCACGACGAAACCGGCCAGCGTCAACGCGGCCAGCACGACCGCGATCCTCGGTCCCACGAGCGCAGCGCTGAGCAGCATCGCGCCGCAGACGATCGTGATGTTCGCGCCCGACACCGCCATCAGATGAGTCAGCCCGGCGGTCCGGAAATCCTTCGCGGTCTGCGCCGCCACCGCCGAGGTGTCCCCGAGCACCAACGCAGGCAACAACGCCGCCTGCTCTGCCGGCAGCACGAGACGCACCGCGTCGGCGAACCCCGCACGAATCCCGTGGGCCAGCCGATACACCGGCGCCGCAACGCCGAGGCGCGGCCTCCCGGTCGCCGACAGCACGGCAACCGACAGGTCGCTGCGGCTCGGGCGGCCCACCCGGGCGCGGAAGCCCGCTGGCCGGCCTGCCTGCAGCGCGGCGTAGTCGGCGCCGGATGCGAACACGAGCACCGCGCCGGAGGACCGGACCCCGTCGAGGCGGGCCAGCGTCGCCCGGAACATCGTGCGGCCACCCTCGAGTACACGGGGCGTCTCGTCGGGCGTGACCACGACCTCGACGACCGATCCGACGTGCGTCGTCACCGGATGATGTCGCACGGCATCGACACGCAGGCACACCGCGATCGCGAAGCCGCCGCCCACCAGCGCCACCGCGGCCGCGGCGATCAGGATCGGACGCCGCCCGGCCGGGACCCGCGTGCGGCTCGCCCACCAACCCACCCCGACCGTCGCGGCAACCCCGACCAGCACGGCAGCACCCGCGGCCGCATACCCCCAGCCGATCCCGGCGGCCGTCACCGCCCACGCGGTCAGCGCGGCGGGGATGAGTCGAAGATCGGTCATCTCACTGCTCGGTCATCTCACTGTGACGAGCGGGCGAAGCTTGTCCAACCGCGCCGGACCGATCCCGTCCACGTCTGCGAGCTGATCGACACTGCCGAAGCGGCTGTGCGCGTCGCGCCACGCGACGATCGCCGCGGCCGTCACCGGACCGACGCCTGGCAGGGCGTCGAGTTGCTCGGCAGTCGCGGAGTTCAGATCGACCGGCGCCTGCGCACCGCCCTCACCTGATGGCGCGCCGGCCGATGGGGGCGCACCCGGTGACCCCGACGACCCCGGTGACGCGGTCGTGTCCGACACCACGGAGCTGCCCATCTCGGCCGGCTGACCGGGCGCTGCCCCGATGCCCACGACGATCTGTTCCCCGTCGGCGACCTTGCGCGCCATGTTCAGCCCGAGGACGTCGGCACCGTCGAGTGCACCGCCGGAAGCCTCGAGCGCATCGGCGATGCGGGCGCCCGGTGCGAGGGTCACCAGACCGGGTCGTTGCACCAGTCCGACGACACTGACCACGACGGGGCCGGGCGCCGAGCTGCTCAGCGCCGGGGCGGGAACCCCAGAGGCTGCCATCTCGACAGGCGGGAGCTTGGCCGACACCACGGCGGGTGGTTGGTCACGCACCAGGCTGACCACGGTGACGAGCACGGCGACCAGGCCGACGACACCGAGGGCGACGACACCCGCGCGCCCCGGGTCCGCACGCACGCGGGCCAGCCAGGCCGGTCCCCGGTCCGCGCTCTGCTCCGGCAGCCAGCGCGACAGCGCGGCGTCAGCGCCGTCGTCGTCGAGCTCCTCGTCGTCCTGCATGAGGCCGGAACCCAGGCGCCGCCGGAGCCGCTCACCGGGCAGTTCTGTCGACATACCGCGACCGTAGGCATCCCGGCCGACGGGACATGGCGATGCGCCGCGTCAGCCTGCCCGGCCTGTGGATGAACTCGGCTCTGGGGACAGCGGGATAGCATGACCGCCAATGAACGGTCGAGCCCCGATGATCGCCGGCGCAGCGTTCGCGGTGCTGTACGCCACGGCCGTCATCGCCCTCCACGCCCTGCCCGGCGCTGATCCCGGCGTCACCCGGGTGCAGGCGCTGCTGCTGACCTTCGCGGCGCTGGCGCTCGCTGTCGTGCTGGCCGTCGCGCGCGATCGGCTCAGCGGACCACCCGCCCGCCTGTTCACGCTCGGGTCGACCCTGCTGGTGGCCCAGCTGTGCGTCGCGGTCTGGTTCGCCGGCGGTCTCTCGCTGCGCCCGGGCCAGACCGCCGTCGCCACCGCACGCGCGATCGAGGATGTCGGGGCGATGTGGCTACCCGTGGCCACCATCGCCAACATCCTGGTGGCGACACCGATCCTGCTGCACGCCAACGAGGGCCGGCTGCCGCGGTGGCTCGGCGTGCTCGCCGCCGTGTTCACGGTGGAGCAGCTGATCGAAACCATCACCGTCATCGGACCTCCCGGCAGCTTCATCTCCCCCGGCGGCCCGATGAACCACTATGTCGGCGGCCTGCTGTCGGTGGTCTTCGTCGCCGGCCTCGGATTCGCCCTTGCCGCTCCGGACACCGCGTCCGCCCGTGACGACACCGAACAGACAGCGGACACAGACGACAGCCCCGAACACGCCCACGAACCCGTAGGAGACTGATGGCGCTCCCCCGCCTGGTACCGCAGTCGAGCCTCGACGACACGAGCACCGAGGAGCTGCGGGCCGAGGTTCGCCGCTTCCTCGCCGAGCAGCGAAGCGCCGGCACCTTCCGCCCGTCGGTCGACGTGTGGCTCTCCGGCTGGGACGAGGCGTTCACCGCGGCGCTGGCCGCCCGCGGTTGGCTCGGCATGACGGTGCCCGTCGAGTACGGCGGGCCAGGACGCTCGTTCCTCGAACGCTTCGTCGTGACCGAGGAACTGCTCGCCGCGGGCGCTCCGGTGGCCGCCCACTGGATCGCCGACAGGCAGATCGTGCCATCGCTGCTCAAGTACGGCACCGAGAAGCAGAGGGCACTCTTCCTGCCGAAAATCGTTGCCGGCGAATGCTTTTTCGGCATCGGGATGAGTGAGCCCGATTCCGGCTCGGACCTGGCCAGTGTCCGGACCCGCGCCGAGAGGGTCGAGGGCGGGTGGCGGCTCACCGGGACGAAGGTGTGGACCTCGGGCGCGCATCTGGCCCACGCGTTCATCGCGCTGGTCCGCACCGCGCCGGTCGATCCCGCCCACCGGCACGCCGGACTGAGCCAGTTCATCGTGGATCTGCGCGGCGCGGATGTGCAGATCCGGCCGATCACGTCGATGAACGGCGCCCACCATTTCAACGAGGTGATCCTCGATGGCACCTTCGTGCCCGACGACATGGTGTTCGGCGAGATCGGTGCGGGATGGCAGCAGGTCACCTCCGAGCTGGCCTTCGAGCGCAGCGGACCCGAACGGGTGCTGTCGACGTTCGTGCTGCTTGACGCGATGGCTCAGGCGATGAGCGACAACGAGATTCCGCGCGACACGAATCTGGGCCGGTTGGTGGGTCGCATCGCCGGCCTGCACCAGATGTCGTCCGCCGTGGCCGGCGCCCTGCAACGCGGGGAATCGCCGGACGTGCCCGCCGCCGTCATGAAGGTGCTGGGCACCACCACCGAGGGCGACATCGCCGAATTCGGCCATTTGGCAACCGAACCCGGCGCGCAGTTCGCCGCGCTGGCCGACACCGCGGTGGACCAACGGCCGGGCTTCACCATCCGCGGGGGCACCAATGAGGTGCTGCGCGGTGTGATCGCACGCGGATTGGGGCTGCGATGACCACATTCGATGTCGACCCCGCGCTGACCGACATGATGGCTGCCGTGTTCGCCGAACACGGCAGCGACGGCGATCTGTGGGACCGTCTCGACGCGCTTGGCCTGGTCCGGCTCACCGGTGCCGAAGACTCCGGCGGTAGCGGTGCGGGATGGCCGGAGGCCGCCGAGCTGATGTCGGCCGCGGTGCGCCACGGCGCCCGAATCCCGTTGGCCGAGCACGACCTTCTGACCTGCTGGCTTCTCGAGGCCGCAGGCCTTTCCGCCGATGCCCGGCAACGCACCGTTGCGCTACTCGATGATCAGGGCCGGGCCACCGGTGTGCCGTGGGCGTCGAGCGCACGCCGGATCGTGCTGGTCTGGCGGCAGGACGACGGCTACCGGGTGTCTGACGTCGACCCCTCAGATGTGTCGATCACAGGCGGCGCCAACATGATCGGCGAGCCCCGCGACACCGTCGAGGCCGACATCTCGGCGCTCTCCGGCGTCGCGATCCCCGATGAGCTCGTCGACACGCTGCGCCTCAAAGGTGCGCTCGTGCGCGCCGTGCAGATCTGCGCCGCGCTGGACCATGCGCTCGAGTCCTGCGTCGAGCACACGACGACGCGCCACCAGTTCGGCCGGCCGCTGGCCACGTTCCAGGCCGTCCAGCACCTGGTGTCCGACATCGCGTGCGAGGCCGCGCTGGCCCGGTCGGCCACCGAAGCGGCGCTGTCGACGGCCACGGCCACCGACTGGACGGCGCCACATCTGGAATTCCTCGTCGCCGCGGCTCGATCGTGCGTGGGCCATGCGACCTCGGTGGTGGTCCGCAATGCCCATCAGGTGCACGGTGCGATCGGCACCACAGTCGAACACAGCCTGCACCACGTCACCCGGGCGGCATTGGCGTGGCGTTCGGAGTTCGGCTCGACCAGGCATTGGGACGACCGGCTCACCGACATGGCGATACAGGCCGCCCCGCAGGGTCTCTGGTCGCTGATCAGCCCCTGACGACCACCGTGCTGGGTTCGCGGGGAGCGCCGAGCATGTCCCGATGCGACGGTGGCACGCGGCCGCCGTCGTCGGTGATCCCGTACTCGCGGGCCAGCTCGGCCGCGATCACGGTGCGTCCGCTGCGAGCGGGGAGCTCGGGGTCACAGAACAGTGCGTCGATGAGATGACCGGTGAACTCCGGCGTTTCGGCGTGCGCGGCAAAAGAGGCGAGCGCGTCGGGAGCCCCGTCGAAGGCGTCGCGCATGCGTTCGGTGAGCAGAATTCCCATCCAGATGGACACCGTCGCCACCCCGGTGCCGCCGAAGTCGACCGCCATGTCGGCGGCCATCTTGTCCGTACCCGCCTTCTGCGCACCGTAGGCGGGCCCGTGCATGTAGCACACCGACCCGGGCGAGGACGTGAACGCGATGAGGCCGCGGTCCTGCTCGACGAGCAGCGGGGCGGCATACCAGGCCGCGACGTAGGAGGACCGCAATCCGACGTCGAGGACATCGGCCAGGGCACGGGGCCTGCGCCAGAACGGTTCCGGCCCCACGAGATCGTCGGAGATCGCCGCGGCATTGTTGACCAGCAGGTCCAGCCGCCCCTCGTCGCGCGTGAGCCGGTCGAAGAACTCACCCACCGCGTCGTCGTCTCGGTGATCCACCTGCACCCCGACACCCCAGTCCGGCGCCGCATCGATGCCACGGCCGGTCCCGTACACCCGCCACCCGTGACTCGCCAGAGCCGCGGCGATACCCCGCCCGGCTCCCCGGCTGGCGCCTGTCACCACGGCCACCGGCATCGTCGACTCACCCATGCGGCCACCTTAGAGGCGGTAGGTTGACGCCATGCCGACCGACAATCCCCTGCGGGTCATCCAGTGGACCACCGGGAACATCGGCCGCCGGTCGCTGCACGCGATCATCGGGCGCGACGACATGGAACTGGTCGGCGTGTACGCCCACGGCGCGGACAAGGTCGGCGTCGACGCCGCCGAGTTGGCCGGCTGGCCCGAGGCCACCGGGGTCACCGCGACCGACGACATCGAGGCGCTGGTCGCGCTGCGCCCGGACGCCTGCTGCTACAACCCGCTGTGGCCGAGTATCGACGAGCTGGTCCGGCTGCTCGAGTCCGGCATCAACGTGTGCTCGTCGGCGGCATGGATCACCGGCGGCAAGCAGTCGCCCGAAGATCTCGACCGTATCCGAAAAGCCTGCGAGACAGGCAATTCGACGATCTTCGGCAGCGGCGCCCATCCGGGGATGTCGAATCTGGTGGGCATGGTGCTCAGCGGTGCCTGCGAGCGGGTCGACGAGATCCGCATCACCGAGTCGGTGGACTGCTCGACCTACGAGTCGGCCGGCACGCAGACCGCGATGGGCTTCTCACAAGATCCCGACACTCCCGGCTTGGCCGAGAGCGTGCGCCGCGAGAGCGAGGTGTTCGCCGAATCGGCGGCGATGATGGCCGACGCGATCGGGGCGACGCTGGATCGCATCACCTTCGACGTCACCTTCACCACCGCCACCGGCGACAGCGACCTGGGGTTCATGCAGATCCCCGCCGGCACCGTCGCCGGCGTCCACGGCTACCACCGCGGCTGGGTGGGTGAGCGCAACGTGGTCAGCGTCGGGTTCAACTGGATCATGGGCAGCCACGTCACCCCGCCCAAGCCCCTCGAACACGGCCACGTCGTGCAGGTGTTCGGGGTGCCCAACATGCGCACCGTGGTGCACTGCCTGCCGCCGAAAGACTGGACAGAGCCCGGATTCATGGGCCTGGGCATGATCTACACCGCGCTGCCGGTGACCAATGCGGTGCCGGCGGTGGTGGCGGCGCCGCCGGGCATCGTGACGCTGGCCGACCTGCCGCCGATCACGGGCCGGTTCGCGGGCTGACCTCGCAGACCTGCACGGCCACCCCGACCGCTCCCCCGCCGACGTGGACCGACAGCACCGGACCCATGTCCTCAACGCTCAACGACGACAACTGGGGTAGCCGCTGAGTGAGCGCTGCACCGAGTTGGTCTGCGCCGTCGTGATTGTCGACGTGGTGGACCACGACATCGGCCGGTTTCGTGCCGACCATGTCGGCAACGCGATCCACCAGTGCCGCATGCGCTTTGCTCACGGTGCGGATGCGCTGGTCGAGCACGAGCCTGCCGTCCACATCCAGTTTCAGCAGCGGCTTGAGCGACAGCGCGGTGCCCAGCCACGACGACGCGGTGCCGATGCGACCGCTGCGGCGCAGGTTGTCCAACCGGTGCACGACGAGGAACACCTGGGTTCGTTCCCGCGCCGCTCGAGCCGCGTCGGCGACCGCGTCGAGATCAGCGCCGCCGGCGGCGCACCGCGAGGCCTCGCGGGCGATGAACCCGGTACCCATCGCGGCCGAGCGCGAATTGACCACCCGCACAGCTGAACCGAACTCACGGGCCGCCGTCACCGCGGCGCTGTAGGTGCTCGACAGTGCCGCCGACAGATGCACGGCGAGCACACCGGCGCCGTCACTGTCGGCCAGGGCGCGGCGGTAGTGCTCGGCCAATTCGGCCGGCGCCGCACCGGCCGTCGTGACCTTGGGCCGGTCGTGCACGTCGTGCGGGACGTCATCGACGCCGTCGCGGAGATCGGCGCCGTCGACGAGCACGTGCAGCGGCACCTCGCGGATTCCCCAGCGCCCCGCCGCGTCTCCCAGGCGCGCCGAGGAGTCGCTGACCACCACCACTGTCATGGACGGCTGCGCGAATCCGGGATCGGGACACCGGCTTCGGCAAGTCCTTTGAGCATCAGGTCAGCGACTGCCCGGTGCGCCTCGAAGTTCCAGTGGATTCCGTCAGGATTGCCGCGACCGCTGTAGATCTCCTCCGCGACAGCGGCTTTGAGGTCGACCAGCGGGACCCCGTGCTCGTCGGCCCAGCGGGTGAGCGCGGCAACGGTACCGGGTCGGCCATGGTGGGCGTTGCCGTAGGACTCCGCGATGTGCACCGAGGGCAGCGACGCCACCACCGGTATGCCGGGGCGGTTGAAATCAATGGCGGCGCGGGTCATCTCGAGGTATTCGACGGTCAGATGCGGGGGTAGCGCCGACCGCGCGATCGGCGAGAGCCGCGGCTGCAGCCAGCTGTACCCGTCGCGCACCCAACGCCTCAGCTGTGGGGGCCGGGCATAGCGGATGAGTTCCCGTAGCGCGGTGGGCAGCACCGACGGCAGCGAGTCCATGCCGGACGTCGCGAAGACGACCGCGCCGGCGCGGGGCAGCGCCGCCCACGACCGCGGGTCCTGTGTCGCCGCCCACCACACGTCACGGCTGGTCCACCCGATTCGCCCGATGACCTCGACGTCCCAGTCGAGTTGAGCGGCAACCAGATTGGGCCAGATTCTGGGGTCGTCGGCGGGCAGCCCGCCGGTCGGGCCGTAGTACGACAGCGAGTCGCAGAAGACGAGCAGGGTGGTACGCCCGGCGCGCGACTCAGAGGACATCGCTGGCGACCTGCGCCGAAGCGTTCCACACGTCGAGGCGCCAGCGGATGTCGGCCAGGATCGCCGGATCGCCGTCGCGGCGGGTGTGACCGGCCAACTGCACCCAGCTGGCATTGCCGAGCCCGCCGAGCACGGGCCAGGTGTCGACGGGCAGGTCCAGCAGCGCCGCGGTGAGCGCGGCGATCAACCCGCCGTGCGCCACCAGCACCACCGGCCGGTCCGCAGCGTCGGCACCCCACTCTGGTTGGTCGGCAACGAGTTCACGCACCAGCGGAAGACTGCGGTCGGCGACGTCGACGCGGCTCTCCCCGCCGTGCGGGGCCCAGCGCGCGTCGTCGCGCCACGCCAGCCGGGCACCGGGGGCCACCTCGTCGACCTCGAGGTGGGTCATCCCCTGCCAGTCGCCCAGGTGTGTCTCCCGCAGCCGGGCATCGACCGACACCTGCTGGCCGCACCGGTCGCCGAGCGCGACCGCGGTGTCGAGCGCGCGGCGCAGATCCGACGAGACGATCAGCAGCGGTTGGCGTTTGGCGAGTGCCTCGGCCGCGACGACGGCCTGTTCGCGGCCAAGGTCCGACAGGTCGGTGTCGAGCTGACCCTGCATGCGGCTGCCGGCGTTGTACTCGGTCTGTCCGTGCCGCAGCATGACCAGCTTGCGCACCGTCACGCGTCGTCTCCGGTCAGCTCCACCGGCACCAGCGGGCAGTCGCGCCACAGGCGGTCCAGGGCGTAGAAGTTCCGCTCGTCCTGGTGCTGGATGTGCACCACCACGTCGACATAGTCGAGCAGGGTCCAGCGACCTTCGCGGGTACCTTCGCGGCGCGCAGGCTTGTAGCCGGCCTGACGCATCTTCTCCTCGACCTCGTCGACGATCGCGTTGACCTGACGTTCGTTGGATGCCGAGGCGATGACGAAGCAGTCGGTGATGACGAGTTGCTCGGACACGTCGATGACGACGACGTCGTCGGCGAGCTTGGCCGCGGCCGCACGCGCGGCGATCTCGGCCATGTGGATGGCTTCAGGTGTGGCGGTCAGGAGCGGTCTCCTTCGAATGCGGTTGATAGAGATGTCGTTTGGCGACGTACTGCACGACACCGTCGGGTACCAGGTACCAGATCGGCCGCGAGGCTTCGGCGCGCTCGCGGCAGTCGGTCGACGAGATGGCCAGCGCCGGCACCTCGACCAGGTGCAGAGCATCGTCGGGCAACTCGGCCATGGCCGCCGAGATGTGTTTCCCGTCCAGCTCGTAGCCCGGCCTGCTCACCCCGACGAAGCGCGCGATCGAGAACATCTCTTCCCAGTTCTGCCACGACAGGATCGACGCCAGCGCGTCGGCGCCGGTGATGAAGTACAGGTCGGCGTCGGGGTTGAGCGCACGCAGGTCCCGCAGAGTGTCCTTGGTGTAGGTGGGTCCGCCGCGGTCGATGTCGACCCGGCTCACCGAGAACATCGGATTCGATGCGGTGGCCACGACGGTCATCAGGTAGCGGTCCTCGGCGGGGGTGACGGCTCGGCTGCGCTTCTGCCACGGCTGTCCGGTGGGGACGAACACCACCTCGTCGAGATCGAACAGGTTGGCCACCTCGCTGGCCGCGACGAGGTGCCCGTGGTGGATGGGGTCGAATGTTCCGCCCATCACCCCGAGCCGCCGTCGCGCTTGCACGACTAGCGAGCTTACGGGACCGAAAAGCGGCGGTCAGACGGACGAGAGTCGATGGGCGCCCAGTTCCTCGGACACCTCGAAGGCCGCACGGTCGGCGCGGTAGACGTCGCGGGCGTACTCGACGCACCGGCCCGCGGTGTCGCGGGTGCTGCGGGTCAGCAGCGTTCCCGCCGACCCGGCCCGCACGCCGAGCTGCACGCTGGACGCGTCGTCGAGCACGATCGATTCCAGCACCGCGGTGGACCGCGCGAGGTCGAGCCCGTAGCGGGAGCGCAGCAGCGCCCACAGCGAACCGCCGTCGGGTTCGTCCAGGATTCCCGGTGTCAGGTCGGCCGGCAGGTAGGTGGTTTCGAGGGCGAACGGCACGTCATCCACGCTGCGCAGGCGATAGAACACGTGCACCGCGGCGCCCTCGGGAAGGTCCAGCGCGCGCCGGACCGCAGGCTTGGCGGTCTGGTGTTCGGCCCACAGCAGCTTGGCGGCCGGGCGTCGTCCCATCCGCGCCACTTCCTCCGAGAAGCTGCCGACGTGGAACCGGACGCGGGGTTCGGCCACGAAGGTGCCGCGCGGCGGCTTGCGGTACACCGCTCCTTCGCTCTCCAGCAGCGACAAGGCCTGGCGGGCGGTCATCCGGCTGACGCCGTGCTGTTCGGCCAGTTCCCGCTCGGATGGCAACAGGGTGTGTGGACCCAACTGCTCGGTGGCGATCCGGTCGCGCACATCCGCGGCGATCGACATGTACAGCGGCGTGCCCGAAGCCATCCCGCCAGATTAGCGCCGCGAGCTGCGCTTCGACGCGTGTGACGACCGGGTAAAAAGTCGGTTTCCGGATTGACGGGCGTCACATCAACGCTGATACTTTGGTTCAACCACATGGTCTATACCAACCCACCGTTGCACCCCACAGACGGCCAGGAGGCCCCCGTGACCCGCCCCGACTCCAGCGACTCGGCTGAGCTCGCCCAATTCGGCTACACCCAGTCGCTCGAGCGGCGGACCGGCCGCTTCGCATCCTTCGCCGTCGCGTTCGCGTTCGTCTCGATCGCCACGGGCATCTTCACCACCTACGGAGCGGTGCTGAACAGCTCCGGCCCCGTCGGCATCTGGACCTGGCCGATCGCCGTGATCGGACAGCTGGCGGTGGCGTTCGTGCTGGGCGCGCTCGCCTCCCGCATCCCGGTCACGGGCTACCACTACCAGTGGATGTCACGGCTGGCGAACCCCATCCTCGGCTGGATCATCGGCTGGATCTCGTTCACGTTCCTGGCGATCGTCGTGGTCGCGGTCGACTACACGATCGCGTCGACGATCCTGCCGGTCCTGCTCAACTACGAGAGCACCGCGACGATCGCGTGGGTCATGACCGCCGGGGTCCTGGTCCTGCAGGCCGCGCTGGTGGCGCTGTCCACCCCGTGGGCCGAGAGGGTGAACAACGGCCTGGTGACGCTGGAACTGATCGGCATGGCGCTGCTGACGGTGCTGCTGCTCGTCGTCGCCGCGGTGCGCGGCGACATGGACGTGAGCAACCTGTTCAGCAAGGGCGCGGTGGCATCCGAGGGCTTCTGGAGCTTCGGCGACTGGACCTCGGCCGGCCCGTGGATGCTGGGCTTCCTGCTGGGCGCGTTCACGATCGTCGGGTTCGAGTCGGCCGCCAACCTGGCCGAGGAGACCCACGACCCCGAGCGCGTGGTGCCGCGGGCCATGTGCAATGCGGTGCTGGCCTCCGGCGTGCTCGGCTTCGTGTTCCTCATCGCGGTCACGCTGGCCGCCGGCGATCCCGTCGCACTGGCCGAATCCGGCACCCCGATCGCCGACGTCATCAAGACCACGCTCGGCTCGGTGGTGGCCACGCTGCTCCTGCTCATGGTCGTGCTCGCGATCTTCGCGTGCGGTCTGGTCATCATGATCACCGGTGTGCGGCTGACCTGGGCGATGTCCCGGGATCGGCGCTTTCCCGGGTGGCAGCAGTGGAACCAGATCTCGCCGCGCTTCCACACCCCGTTCAAGGCGACCCTGCTGTACTTCGCGCTGGCGCAGCTGATCCTGGCGATCTTCGCGCACTCCGAGACCGCTCTGTTCACACTCTTCAGCGCCGCGACACTGCTGCCTGCCGTGATGTACGCCTCGACAGTGGTGCTGTACTTGGTCAAGCGCTCGTCGCTTCCCGTGAACGGCAAGTTCGACCTCGGAAAGTGGGAGATCCCGATCCTCGTGGTGGCAGTCGTCTGGCTGGCCTTCGAGCTGGCCCTGTTCCGTGACGCCTCGTTCAAGCAGGCGTGGGCGTACGTGCTGGCCATGGTCGCCATCGGCGCGGCCTACCTGATCTACCTGCTGGTCCGGCACGGCCGGGCGGGGTTGACGATGCCCGACATGGCTTCCATCGACGCCGAGCTGCGGGAGTGAGCGAAGCGATCCTGGCGATCGACCAGGGCACCTCCGGCACCAAGGCCGTCGTCGTCGACGGCCGCGGTGCCGTGTGCGCGACCGCCGAGGTGTCATTGCGGCCCGACTACCTACCCGGCGGCGGCGTCGAACAGGACCCCGAGGCGCTGTTCGCCAGCGTCGTCACCGCGGGCCGCCAGGCGCTCGCCGAGGCGGGCGTACCTGTCGCGGCGGTGGCGCTGGCCAATCAGGGCGAGACCGTGCTGGCATGGGACCGCGCCACCGGAGCTCCCCTCACCCGGGCCGTCGTCTGGCAGGACCGGCGCGCCGAGGCGCTGTGCGGAACGCTCGCGGGGCACGGCACACGGATCGCCGAACGCACCGGCCTCGTCCTCGACCCGTACTTCTCGGCGCCCAAGATGGCGTGGATTCGGCAGAACCTGACCCGCGACGGCGTCGTCACCACCACCGACACGTGGCTGCTTCACCGGTTGTGCGGCGCATTCGTCACCGACGCGGCGACGGCGAGCCGGTCCTTGCTGACGTCGCTGGACGAGCCAGGATGGGACTCAGAGCTCGCCGCCGTGTTCGGGCTCGACGGCGAGCCGATGCCGGAGATCGTGGCCTGCGATCAGATCGTCGGACACACCGACGTGTTCGGGCCGACGCTGCCGATCGGCGGGTTGATCGTCGACCAGCAGGCCGCCTTGCTCGCCGAGAGCTGCCTGCAACCCGGCTCGGCGAAGTGCACATACGGAACCGGCGCGTTCCTTCTCGCCCAGCTGGGCACCGAGCCGGTCCGGTCCCGGTGGGGGTTGACGACGTCGGTGGCCTGGCGGCTGCGTGACGAGACCGCGTTCTGCGTCGACGGCCAGGTGTACACCGCGGCGTCGGCGGTGCGGTGGGCCGTCGAGCTGGGTCTGGCGCCCGCCGCCGACCAACTCGACACCGTCGCCGCCGACACGAGCGACGGAGTGATCTGCGTGCCTGCGCTCGCCGGACTCGCCGCGCCCTGGTGGAACTCGGCGGCCACCGCCAGCTTCACCGGCATGACGCTGTCGAGCACCCGCGGGCACCTGGTCCGGGCATTGCTCGAGGGCGTGGCCGCACAGGTGACCGCACTGACCGGACTCGTGTCCGCCGACATCGGCCGACCACTGAACCGGCTGCGCGTCGACGGGGGCCTGACCCGGTCCGAGGTGCTCATGCAGGCCCAGGCCGATCTCGCGCAGCTCCCGGTCGAGGTCTACCCGTCGGCGCACGCCACGGCACTCGGCGCAGCCGCATGTGCCCGCCTCGCCATCGATCCCAGCCTGGCCGTCGGCGACGCCGTCGGCGCCTGGACGCCGCAACGCACCTACGATCCGCACTGGCCGGCCGAGCGCGCCGCCGACTTCCTGGCGCGCTGGCGCCGCATCGTTGAGGAGACCACGAAATGAGTTCCGAAACCGTCGTCGACGTCGTGGTCGTCGGCGCCGGCATCGTCGGCGCGGCGATCGCCCGGGCGCTCGCCGGCACCCGGCTGTCCGTCACGCTCGTGGAAGCCCGCGACGACGTTGGCGACGGCACCAGCAAGGCCAACACCGCGCTGCTGCACACCGGGTTCGACGCCACCCCCGGCACCGTGGAGTCCCGGCTCGTCGCCCGAGGCTACGACCTGCTCGGCGACTATGCCGAACAGACCGGCATCCCGGTCGAACGCACCGGAGCCATGCTCGTCGCCTGGACCACGGAGGAGGTCCACGCGCTGCCAGGCCTGATGGTCAAGGCCGAAGGCAACGGCTACCGCGACACCGAGCTACTCAGTGCCGACGAGGTCTACCGCCGGGTACCGGCCCTCGGCCCCGGGGCGATGGCGGGGCTGAGCGTTCCCGGCGAGTCGATCATCTGCACGTGGACCACGAATCTCGCGCTGGCCACTGACGCGGTGGCCCGTGGCGCGACGCTCGTGCGGGGCGCGCGGGTGACCGCGGTGACGCCCGGCGCGGAATACACCACCCTGCACACCAGCGCCGGCGAGATGCGAGCCCGCTGGGTGATCAACGCCGCCGGGCTCGGCGCCGATCACCTCGACGCGCAGTTCGGATACGGGCGACTGACCGTCACCCCGCGGCGCGGCGAATTGCTGGTGTTCGACAAGCTCGCGCGTCCAATGGTGCCGGTGATCGTGCTGGCCGTGCCGTCCTCGCGGGGCAAGGGTGTGCTCGTCAGCCCGACCATCTACGGCAACGTGATGGTCGGCCCGACCTCGGAGAACCTGACCGACCGGACGGCGACCGGAACCTCGGAGAAGGGCCTGGACTTCCTGGTGACGAAGGGCCGGGCATTGATGCCCGCCCTGTTCGACGAAGAGGTCACCGCGACGTACGCCGGGTTGCGCGCGGCGAGCAACCACGACGATTACGTGATCGACCTCAACGCCGCCGCGCGCTACGTCCTGGTCGGCGGCATCCGCTCCACGGGGCTGACGTCGGGCATGGCGGTGGCCGAATACGTGACCGAACTGCTCTCCGAGGCGGGTGTCGACGTCGCCGAGCGGGACGGTTTGCCACCCCCGCCGAGGATGCCGAACATCGGCGAGATCGGGGTGCGGCCCTATCAGGACGAGCAGCGCATCGCCGCCGATCCCGACTACGGCCGGCTGGTCTGCTTCTGCGAGCGCGTGAGTGTCGGTGAGATCCGCGATGCGTTCGACTCCCCCATCCCCCCAGCGGATCTCGACGGTCTGCGGCGCCGCACCCGGGTGATGAACGGGCGGTGCCAGGGCTTCTACTGCGGCGCGCACACCGCGGAGCTGCTCGCCGAGGGGGTGGCGCGATGAGCCGGGTCGCGGTCGCGATCATCGGCGGCGGCCCGTCGGGGCTGACCGCTGCCGCGGCGCTGGCGCCCACCGTGGACGGCGAGGTGCTGGTGCTGGAACGGGAAAGCCACACCGGCGGAATCCCCCGCCACAGTGACCATCTGGGCTACGGGCTGCGGGATCTGCACCGGTTCGTCTCGGGGCCGACCTATGCGCGGCGGCTGACGGCGATGGCCGCCGAGGCAGGTGCGACGCTCGAGACCGAAGCCATGGTCACCGGCTGGGCGGGTGAGCGCACCCTCGCGATCACGTCCCCACGCGGCGTGCGAACCGTCGCCGCCGACGCGGTGATCCTCGCAACGGGCGCCCGAGAACGGCCCCGCCCCGCACGTCTGGTCCCCGGTGACCGGCCCGACGGCGTGTTCACCACCGGGCAGCTGCAGAACCTCGTGCACCTGCACCACGGACGGGTCGGCACCCGGGCCGTCATCGTGGGCGCCGAACTGGTCAGCTGGTCGGCAGTGCTGACGCTGCGCGAAGCAGGCTGCGCGACGGTCGCCATGGTCAGCCGTCATCCGCGCGCCGAGGCCTACACGGCCTTCCGCGTTGCCGGCCGCGCGCTGCTGGCCGGTCCGGTGCTGACGAACAGCAGGGTCGTCGCCGTCAACGGGAAGGGCAGGGTGTCGTCGGTCACCGTCGAACGCGACGGCACACGCCACGATATCGCCTGCGACACTGTCGTTTTCACCGGCGACTGGATCCCCGATCACGAGCTGGCACGCACGGGTGGGGTCGAGATGGACCCGGGCACCCGCGGCCCGGCCGTCGACGCCGCGTTGCGCACCAGCCGGCCCGGCGTGTTCGCGGTCGGCAACCTGCTGCATCCGGTGGACACTGCCGACGGCGCCGCACTGGACGGCCGCCACGTCGCCGCGGCCGTGCGGGACTGGCTGCGCACCGGCGGCACGGCCGAGCCCGTGCACAGCGCGGCTCACATCCGGGCCGAGGCCCCGCTGGCCTGGGCTGCGCCGCAACGTGTCTCGACAGCCGGCGGCAGCGCCCCGCGAGACGATCTGCTGCTGTGGACCGACGAGTACCGCCGGCTACCCGCGCTGCGCGCGGTGCAGGACGGTCGCGTCGTCGGCACCGCCCGCACGCCGTGGCCGGCGGCGCCGGGGCGGGTGTACCGGGCGCCGTGGTCGCTGGTCGCGAAGGCGGACCCCAAGGGCGGCGACGTCACGGTCTCCTTCGCCTGACCGCTAGACCGGGAGCAGCGAGTCGATCACCGAGGCCAGCTGCTTGGCCGACCGGCACTCGTGCATCGCGATCACATCGGTGTATCGCGGCACCGCGGAGTCGCCGCTGCCCCACAGATGCTTCGGCTCGGGGTTGAGCCAGTGCGCGTGGCGGCTGGCGTTGACCATGTGAGCCAGCAGATCGGATTCGGGATTGCGGTAGTTGTTACGGGCATCGCCGAGCACCAGCAGCGAGCTGCGCGGCGAGAGCACATTCGGATACTTGTCCATGAACGACACGAACGCGTGGCCGTAATCGGAGTGCCCGTCGCGGGTGTACACGCCCGCTTCCCGGGTGATGCGCTGCACGGCCACCGCCAAATCGGCGTCGGGACCGAACATTTCGGTCACCTCGTCAGTGGTGTCGATGAAGGCGAACACCCGAACCCGGGAGAACTGTTGCCGCAGAGCGTGGACCAGCAGCAGCGTGAAATGGCTGAACCCCGCGACCGAACCCGACACGTCACACAGCACCACCAGCTCGGGCCGGGCCGGATGCGGCTTCTTCAGCACCACATCGATCGGCACGCCCCCCGTGGACATCGACTTGCGCAATGTCTTGCGCAGATCGATCTCTCCGGCGCGAGAGCGTCGCCGCCGAGCCGCGAGCCGGCTCGCCAAGGTGCGCGCCAGCGGCGCCACCACCCGCCGCATCTGGCGCAGCTGTTCACCTGAGGCACGCAGGAACTCGACGTTCTCGGACAATTGCGGCACGCCGTAGGTCTGCACGTGCTCACGCCCGAGCTGTTCGGCAGTCCGCCGTTTGGTCTCGGCCTCCACCATCTTCCGCAGTTGTGCGATGCGCTGCGCGGCAAGAGCTTTGGCGATCTGCTCCTGCGTGGGTGTCGGCTCCTCGCCGTAGGGTGCCAGCAGGCCGGCCAACAACCGGCCCTCGAGGCTGTCGAGGCTCATCGCCTTGAGCGCCTGATACGACGAATACGACGGACCCCTGCTGGAGTTGTAGCGGCCGTAGGCTTCGACGATCTGGGCGATCATCGCCGCGAGCCGGTCATCGAGCTGACCCGCGTCCTCGTTGTCGGAGAGCAGGTCGAGCAGGGCCTGCCGCATCGCCTCGGCGTCGTCGGGCGGCACGCTCTGGCTGTCCGCCGACTCGTCGGCGAGCACCGTGCGTGAGCCCAGCGCGGCCGGGAAGTACAGATCGAACAGCGCGTCGTAGGTGTCGCGGTGGTCGGGGCGGCGCAGCACCGCACACGCGATACCTTCCCGCAGCGCCGGCCGGTCGGCCATCCCGAGCACGGTCATCACCCGTCCGGCGTCGACGGTTTCCGAGGGTCCGACCGCAATACCCGCAGAGCGCAGCGCCTCGACGAACTCGACCAGATGCCCCGGAATCCCATGCGGGGCAAGCGGTTGCGGCGGACGCGTACGACGCGGGGCCATCAGTTGAGCCTCAGCTCCCCGGCGGCCTTCACTTGATCGGACTGGTGCTTGAGGATCACGCCCAGCGTCGCGGCGATCACCTCGTCGTCGATGGTGTCCAGTCCCAGCGCGAGCACTGTGCGCGCCCAGTCGATGGTCTCGGCCACCGACGGCACCTTCTTCAACGCCATCGCGCGCAGCACGCCGACGATGCGCACCAGCTCCTCGGCCAGCCGCTCGGGCAGCTCCGGCACCCGCGAGAGCAGGATGCGACGTTCCAGGTCGGGGTCGGGGAAATCGATGTGCAGGAACAGGCAGCGGCGCTTGAGCGCCTCGGACAGCTCGCGGGTGGCGTTGGAGGTCAGCACCACCAGCGGCTTGCGCTCGGCGACGATCGTGCCGAGCTCCGGCACCGTGACCGCGAAGTCGCTGAGGACCTCCAGCAGCAGACCTTCGATCTCGATGTCGGCCTTGTCGGTCTCGTCGATCAGCAACACGGTCGGCTCGGTGCGCCGGATCGCGGTCAGCAGCGGGCGGGACAGCAGGAATTCTTCGGAGAAGACGTCGGTCTTGGTCTGATCCCAGTCGCCCTGACCACCCTGGCTGCCGGTCTGGATGCGCAGGATCTGCTTGGCGTGGTTCCACTCGTAGAGCGCCCGCGCCTCGTCGACGCCCTCGTAGCACTGCAACCGCACCAGCCCCGATCCGGTGGCCTGGGCGATGGCGCGCGCCAGTTCGGTCTTGCCGACGCCGGCGGGCCCCTCCACCAGCAGGGGCTTTTCCAGCCGGTCGGCGAGGAAGACCGCGGTCGCGGTCGCCGTGTCGGGCAGGTATCCGGTCTCGGCCAGCCGGCGCGCGACATCGTCGATGTCGGCGAACAGCGGCGCCGGGCGCGCGGGGACACTCACAGTGGTTCTCCTTGCTCAGGCCGGACGGGTCTGACCGTCGCCCCAGACGATCCATTTGGTCGAGGTCAGCTCGGGAAGCCCCATCGGTCCCCGGGCGTGCAGCTTTTGTGTCGAGATACCGATCTCGGCGCCGAAGCCGAACTGCTCCCCGTCGGTGAACGAGGTCGAGGCGTTCACCATCACCGCGGCGGCGTCGACGCGTTCGCTGAAGCGTTGCGCGGCAGCCAGATCCGTGGTCACGATGGCCTCGGTGTGGCCTGTGCCATAGGTGTTGACGTGCTCGATCGCGGCATCGACACCGTCGACGACAGCGAGCGCGATGTCCATCGACAGGAACTCGGCGCGCAGCTCGTCCTCTGACGGGTCGGCGTGCACCGTGACCCCGGCGGCCTGCAGCGCACCCGTCAGGCGGGGCACCGCGACGTCGGCGACCGCCGCGTCGATCAGCAGGGTCTCGGCCGCGTTGCAGACGCTGGGCCGACGGGTCTTGGCGTTGAGCACGATCAATTCGGCCATGTCCAGATCAGCCGAGGCGTGCACGTAGACGTGGCAGTTGCCTACGCCGGTCTCGATGGTGGGCACTTGCGCATCGCGCACGACCGCGTCGATCAGTCCGGCCCCGCCGCGCGGGATCACCACGTTGACCAGGCCGCGCGCCTGGATCAGGTGCGTGACGCTGGCGCGGTCGGCGCTGGGCAGCAACTGCACCGCGTCGGCATCGAGCCCCTCGGCCTCCAGAGCTGCGCGTAGCGCCTCGACCAGGGCTGCATTCGACCGGGCGGCCGACGAGCTACCCCGCAGCAGGACGGCGTTACCGGACTTCAGCGTCAGACCGAAGGCGTCGACGGTGACGTTGGGGCGGCCCTCGTAGACGATGCCGACGACGCCGAGCGGCACGCGCTGCTGACGCAGTTGCAGCCCGTTGGGCAGCGTCCGCCCGCGCAGCACCTCACCGATCGGATCGGGCAGCCCGGCCACCTGCCGGAGCCCGTCGGCGATCCCGTTCACCCGGGCCGGGGTCAGTGCCAGCCGGTCGAGCATGGCGTCCGGGGTGCCGGCGTCACGGGCGGCGGCCAGGTCCGCCTCGTTGGCGTCGAGGATCGCGCGGGTGTTCAGCAGCAGGTGGTCAGCGGCGGTGTGCAGCGCCCGGTTCTTCGTCTCGGTGCTCAGCGTCGCCAGGTCGCGCGACGCCGTGCGGGCGCGGCGGGCGGCGTCGTGTACCTGCCCGCGCAGGTCGCCGGAAGCCCCGGGCGTGCCCACACTTCGCTCCGGTGCGTGCAGACTCATTCGCCCAGCGTAGCGTTGCCGCGGTGGCGAGGATCTGCGTGGTGGGCAGTGTCAATGCCGACCTCACCTTCACCGTCGAGGCGCTCCCCGAGCCCGGCGAGACGGTGCTGGCTTCCTCGTTGGCGACCAGCCCCGGCGGCAAGGGCGGAAACCAGGCCGTGGCGGCGGCGCGGTCCGGCGCGTCAGTGCGCCTCGTCGCGGCCGTGGGCACCGATGCAGCGGCCGCCGAACTGCGCGCACATCTGACCCGCAACGACGTCGACCTGCAGGCCGTGACCGACGTGCCTGGGCCGAGCGGATCGGCCGCGATCCTCGTCGACGCCGGCGCGGAGAACTGCATCGTGGTGGCCCCCGGCGCCAATGCGCACCTGAGTGTGACGCCGGCGCACGTCCAGTCGGTGATCGCTGACAGCGACGTCGTGCTGATCTCGTTGGAGATCCCGATAGCCACGGCCCTCGATGCGGCCGCAGTGGCCCGCGAGGCCGGCGCGGTCGTGATGGTCAACGCCTCCCCCACGCTCACCGATCCAGAGCACCGCAGGCGGCTGGCCGATCGCGCCGACGTCGTCGTGGTCAATGCGACCGAGGCCTCCGATTGGCACGACACCGGGGTGGCCCACCTGGTCATCACGCGAGGCCCCGACGGCGCACGGTATGTGACTGACGGCTCGACGCACGACGTGCCCGCCCCGGCGGTCGAGCCGGTCGACACCACCGGCGCGGGTGACGTGTTCGCCGGCGTGCTGGCCGGGGCCTGGCCGACGGGCGCCGAGACGGCACTGCGCCGCGCCTGCGCCGCGGGCGCGTTGGCGACGCTGGTCCCCGGTGCCGGTGACTGCGCTCCGACCCGCGAGGCGATCGACGACCTCCTGCAGGGCTAAGCCTGCGGGACGCAGCGCTCGATCTCGTCGAGCCAGGTGCGCGCCGACATGTCCGACGGCGCCCGCCAATCACCGCGCGGAGAGAGCGACCCGCCGGCCGACACCTTCGGACCGTTGGGCAGTGCCGAGCGTTTGAACTGGCTGAACGAGTAGTAACGCTGCGCGAAAACCTCCAGCCAGTGCCGGATCTCGCCGATCTCGAACGACGGACGCTCGTCCTCGGGGATGCCGACCGGCCAGTCCCCACGCTCGGCGTCGCGCCACGCATGCCAGGCCAGGAACGCCACCCGCGACGGCCGGAAGCCGTAGCGCAGCACCTGGAAAAGCGAAAAATCCTGCAGCACATAGGGACCCACCTTGTCCTGGCTGCTCTGGATCTCCTCGTCCTCACCGGCGGGCACCAGTTCCGGACTGATCTCGGTGTCCAGGACGTCAGCGAGCACCTCGTTGACCGAGTCGTCGAACTGTGCCGACGAGATGACCCAGCGGATCAGATGCTGGATCAATGTCTTGGGCACACCGCCGTTGACGTTGTAGTGGGACATCTGGTCGCCCACGCCGTACGTGGACCAGCCCAGCGCCAGCTCGGAGAGGTCACCGGTGCCCAGCACGATCCCACCGCGGAGGTTGGCCAGCCGGAACAGGTAATCGGTACGCAACCCGGCCTGCACGTTCTCGAACGTGACGTCGTAGACCTTCTCGCCACGGGAGAACGGGTGGTCCATCTCCTTGAGCATCAACTCCGCGGTGGCCCTGATGTCGATGGTCTCGAACGTGACGCCGAGCGCGTCGGCAAGCCGGGTGGCGTTGTTCCTGGTGCGTTCCCCGGTGGCGAACCCGGGCAGGGTGTAGGCGAGAATGTCACTGCGCGGCCGTTCTTCGCGATCCATGGCGCGCGCGGCGACGATCAGCGCATGCGTGGAGTCCAGTCCGCCCGACAGACCCAGCACCACCTTCGGATACTTCAGCGCCCGCAGCCGTTGTTCGAGGCCGGAGACCTGGATGTTGTAGGCCTCGTAGCAGTCCTGTTCCAGACGGGCCGGATCGTTGGGCACGAACGGGAATCGCTGCACCTCACGACGCAGCCCGATGTCGCCGTCGGGCGGGTTCAGCGTGAATTCGATACGCCGGTAGGAGTCGTCGTCGATCAGGTGGTGCCGCCTGTTGTCGTCGAACGTGCCCATCCGGACCCGCTCATTGCGCAGCAACTGCAGGTCGACGTCGGCCACGGATCGCCGCTCCCCCTTGGGGAAACGCTCGGACTGCGCCAGACACACCCCGTTCTCCCAGATCATGGTCTGTCCGTCCCACGCCAGATCCGTGGTCGATTCCCCTTCTCCCGCAGCGGCATACACGTAGGCCGCCAGGCAGCGCGACGACGCCGAGCGTGCGAGCAGGGAACGGTCCTCGGCACGGCCGATCGTGATCGGGCTGCCCGAGAGGTTGGCCAGCACCGTCGCGCCGGCCAGCGCAGCCTCGGCGCTCGGCGGTACCGGAACGAACATGTCCTCGCAGATCTCCACGTGCAGAACAAAATTCGGCAGATCCTGCGCAGCGAACAGGAGATCGGGGCCGAACGGGACGTCGACTCCCCCGACCCGGATGTCGCCGCTCTCGTCGTCGCCGGCGGCGATCTGACGCTTCTCGTAGAACTCGCGGTAGGTGGGCAGATACGACTTCGGCACCACGCCGAGCACCTGACCGCGATGGATCACGATCGCGGTGTTGTAGATGCGGTTGCGGTGCCGCAGTGGCGCTCCGACGACGAGCACCGGCAGCAGTGCCGCAGAGCCGGCCGCGATCTCACCGACCGCGGTGTCGACGGCCTCCAGCAGAGCGTCCTGCATCACGATGTCCTCGATCGAGTACCCCGACAGCGTCAACTCGGGAAACACCGCGAGGCCGACGTTGCCGTCGTGGCACTGGCGGGCGATGCGCAGCACCGATTCGGCGTTCGCGACCGGGTCGGCCAGCGTCGTGTGATGGGTACAGGCGGCGATACGGACGAACCCCTGCCGATACGCCGAGTAAAAGTTCATGGTTCATTGTGTCCCCGATGTGTCCGCGTTCAATCGGTGGGTATCAACGCCCCCATGAGCGCGTCCGCAATCCTCGTCATCGACATGATGAACACCTATCGGCATCCCGACGCCGACAAGCTGATCCCGCACGTCGAGCCGATCGTCGAGCCGCTGAGCGAACTCGTCACAGCGGCGCAGGATCGCGACGACATGGACTTGATCTACGTCAACGACAACTACGGCGACTTCAGTGCCGAGTTCAGCGACATCGTCCGCAGCGCACTCGACGGCGAGCGCCCCGACCTGGTGGAGCCGATCGTGCCGAAGCACGGTTTACCGGTGATGACCAAGGTGCGCCACAGCGCGTTCTACGCCACCTCGCTGGCCTATCTACTGACGCAGTTGAAACCCGAGCGGCTCGTGCTGACCGGTCAGGTCACCGAGCAATGCGTCCTCTACACCGCGCTCGACGCCTACGTTCGCCACTTCCCGGTCGTGGTCCCCCGCGACGCCGTCGCCCACATCGATCCGGATCTCGGCCAAGCAGCGCTGCAGATGATGGAGCAGAACATGAAGGCCGAGATCCTCGACGGCGCCGCGGAGTGTCTGCGCTGACCAGCACCGATTCGGATACGCCTATCCTCGTGTCGTGGAGTCCCCCGAACTGATCACCGCGCTTCGCGGTCGCCGCATCGCGGTGCTCACCGGCGCCGGCATGTCGACGGACTCCGGGATCCCGGACTACCGCGGGCCCGATTCGCCGCCGGCCAACCCGATGACCATCCGCCAGTTCACCTCCGACCCCGTGTACCGGCAGCGCTACTGGGCCCGCAACCACGTGGGGTGGCGCCACATGGACGAACGCCGGCCGAACGCGGGGCACCGCGCGCTGGCCGCGCTGGAGCGCGTCGGGGTCGTCACCGGTCTGATCACCCAGAACGTCGACCTGCTGCACACCAAGGCGGGTAGCCGCGCCGTCATCGATCTGCACGGCACCTACGTGCACGTGGTGTGCCTGCAGTGCGGGCACGGCATGTCCCGCGCTGCGCTGGACGACATGCTCGAAGCGGCCAATCCCGGTTTCCGCGAACGGGTGGCGAAGCTCGACAGCATCGCCGTCGCGCCGGACGCCGACGCCGTTGTCGGCGACACATCCCAGTTCCGGATCATCGACTGCCCCCGCTGCGGCGGCATGCTCAAACCCGACATCGTGTACTTCGGCGAGAGTGTGCCGAAAGCGCGAGTGGACGAGGCGTACGCGATGGTCGACTACGCCGACGCGCTACTGGTCGCCGGGTCATCGCTGACGGTCTACTCCGGCTATCGCTTCGTCCGGCACGCGGCGGCGCGCGGCATCCCGATCGCGATCGTCAACCGGGGTCGCACCCGCGGCGACGACCTGGCCACGGTGAAGATCGACAACGGGTGCTCACCGATACTGGCGCTGCTCGCCGACGAGTTACCGACGATGGCGAGCCCGGTGTGAGCGGGGTGATCTCGCGCCTGCCGGGTGTGCCGCCGCCGCCGAGCGGACCGGCGTCGCAGCGCTGGGGACTCGGTGTCGGCGACGCGGTGGCCGCGCTCACCCGTCTGCCCGACCCACTGCAACGGGTGATCCGGTTGCTCAACCATGTCGGCGGGCTCGCGGTCAGCGGTGACGAGGTGGAGTTCGACGGCGACTCCGTCCACTGGTCCGATGTCACCGACATCGAAACCCACAGCCTCGTCGGCTATCTGCTGGCGGATGGGTTGCAGGCACAGGTCGGCCGACTTCCGTTGCCGCGCTTTCCGTTCCGCGGGCGCATCATCGGCCTGGCCTCCGATGCCGTGCTTACCGCGGCAGTGGCCGCAGCCGGCGGCCCGCTGTCCGGCCTCCTGGACATCCGCGTTCCCACCGAGGTGAACTACCGCGGCAGGCTGCGCAACCGCACGCTGTCGGCGAGCATGATCGCCACGCTGCTGCTGGCCGATCCGGACGTGCGCGCCGCGGTCGTCGAGACCGCGTCCGCGCACGGCGTGCCGCTGCGGCACGCCGACAATGACGCGATCGACGCGGCCGAGCGCCGGGCACAGTGGCTGGAGAACTGGCTGAAGGACCGGTTCTAGACAGCGACCAGATCGTCGGCGTGCACGACCGGACGCCGCATCTCGGCGGGCAGATCGGAGGTCGACCGGCCCAGCATGGTCGACAGTTCGGCAGCGTCGTAGGCCACCACACCCCGGGCCACCATCGTCGCGTCGTGGCTGCGAAGCTCGACGACGTCGCCGCCGGAGAACCGGCCCGTCACCGCTGTGATCCCGGCCGGGAGCAGTGAGCGGCGCCGCCGCACGACGGCGTCGACCGCGCCGTCGTCCAGCGTCAACGCCCCGGCCGACTCGGCGGCGTAGCGCACCCAGAAGCGGCGGGCCGACATCCGCTCGGCACGGGGGGCGAACACGGTGCCCACCGACGCGTCGTCGAGCGCGGTAGCGGCATCGGCCGCCGCGGCCAGCAGGACCGGAACCCCGGCATCAGAGGCCAGCAGCGCCGCCGACAGCTTCGACTCCATGCCGCCGGTCCCGAGGTGACTGCCGCGCCCCGCCGAGACCCCGGTCAGGTCGTCGGGCCCGGCGACCTCGGAGATGAAGCGCGCGTCCGCTTTTCGCGGATCACTGTCGTAGAGACCGTCGACGTCGGAGAGCAGGATCAGTGCGTCGGCCCCCACCAGGTGCGCGACGAGCGCGGAGAGCCGGTCATTGTCACCGAACCGGATCTCGTTGGTGGCCACGGTGTCGTTCTCGTTGACGATCGCGATGGCGTGCAGCGCGCGTAGCCGGTCGAGGGTGCGCTGGGCGTTGGTGTGCTGCACCCGCATCGAGATGTCGTGCGCGGTGAGCAGGATCTGCCCGACGGTGCGCTGATAGCGCGCGAACGCCGCACTCCACGAATTGACCAGCGCCACTTGACCGACGCTCGCGGCGGCCTGCTTGGTCGCCAGGTCGGTGGGCCGCCGGGTCAGGCCCAGCGGCTCGATGCCGGCGGCGATCGCACCCGAGGACACGATCACCACATCCGAGCCGGCCTTCATCCGCGCCTCTATCGCGTCGACCAGGTGATGCAGCCGGCCGCTGTCGAATTCGCCTGTCGGCGTGGTCAACGCGGTGGTACCGATCTTGACGACCACCGATCGGGCGGTGCGAACCGCCTCGCGGTGAAAGCTCATTCGGGAGCACTCTCTCGACGCGCTTTCCTCGCCGCCTTGCGCTCGTCGGCCGACACCCGGTCGCTCTGTTCGAGCCGGATGTCGGTGCCGCGGCCGGACAGGTGCACGTCGACGCCGGCGGGCGTCTGCGGCTCCCAGTCGAACGTCATGTCGCCGATGGTCACCGCGCAGCCCGGCCGCGCGCCGAGTTTGAGCAGTTCGTCTTCGACGCCCAGGCGCGCCAACCGGTCACCGAGATAGCCCACGGCTTCGTCGTTCTCGAAGTTCGTCTGCGCCACCCAGCGCTGCGGGCGGGTGCCGCGGACGACGAAGCCGCCCTGGCCGTCCGGTTCGACGGAGAACGAGGTCTCGTCGACCGGCACGGGCCGGATCACCGGGCGCCGAGGGACCACCTCGGGTTGCGCCGCGCGGTAGGCCGCGACCATGTCCCACAGTGCGAACGTCAACGGCCGCAGGCCTTCTCGAGCGACAGTGGACACCTCGAAGACCGGCCAGCCGAATGTCGAAGCGATCTCCTCGGACACGAAGTCGGCGAGCTCGCGGGCTTCGGGTACGTCGATCTTGTTGAGTACCACCGCGCGCGGGCGCTCGGCGAGGTCACCGAGCGTGGTGTCACCCTGCAGTGTCGGGGTGTAGGCGGCGATCTCGGCCTCGAGCGCCTCGATGTCGGAGATCGGATCGCGACCGGGTTCCAGCGTCGCGCAGTCGACCACGTGCACGAGCACCGCGCAGCGCTCGATGTGGCGCAGGAAGTCCAGCCCCAGCCCGCGGCCTTCAGAGGCGCCCGGGATCAGTCCGGGAACATCGGCGACGGTGAACGTGTGGTCGCCTGCGGAGACGACGCCGAGGTTCGGCGCGAGCGTCGTGAACGGATAGTCGGCGATCTTCGGCTTGGCCGCCGAGATCGCGGACACGAGTGAGGACTTGCCTGCGGACGGAAACCCGACCAGGCCGACGTCGGCGACGGTCTTCAGTTCGAGCGTGAGGTCGCGGATCTCACCCTTCTCGCCCAACAGCGCGAATCCGGGCGCCTTGCGCGCCCGCGACGCCAACGCCGCATTGCCGAGTCCGCCGCGGCCACCCGCAGCCGCCTCGAAGCGCGTGCCCGGGCCGACGAGGTCGGCCAGCAACCGCCCCTGCTCGTCGAGGACGACAGTTCCGTCGGGCACCTTGACCTCGAGATCGGCGCCTGCGGCCCCGTCTCGGTTGCTGCCGGCACCTTGCTTTCCGGACGGAGCGACCACGTGCGGGTGGAAGTGGAAGTCGAGCAGCGTATGCACCTGCGGGTCGACGACGAACACGATGCTTCCGCCGCGTCCGCCGTTGCCGCCGTCCGGTCCGCCGAGAGGCTTGAACTTCTCGCGGTGCACCGATGCGCAGCCGTTGCCGCCGTTACCCGCCCGTGCGTGAATCACCACGCGGTCGATGAAGCGGGTCATCGATGTTCTCCTCTCTCAGTGCCGAAATCGACGTCTGGGCGCCAAAGTGCGAGTGCGTGGCGCCCGAACGTCGATCTCGACGATGGAGAAAGAGGTCAGGCGTCGGTGCGGGTGACCCGCACGATGTTGACGTACTTACGCCCGCGCTTGGTGCCGAACTCGACTGCGCCGGGCGCGGTCGCGAACAGGGTGTCGTCACCGCCACGGCCGACGTTCACGCCGGGATGGAAGTGAGTGCCGCGCTGACGGACCAGGATCTCGCCGGCCTTGACGACCTGCCCGCCGAAACGCTTGACGCCGAGCCGCTGGGCGGCTGAGTCGCGACCGTTGCGTGAGCTGGAAGCGCCCTTCTTGTGTGCCATGTCTGTCGCTCCCGTCGTTACTTGATGCCGGTGACCTTGAGAACCGTCAGCTGCTGACGGTGCCCCTGGCGCTTGTGATAACCGGTCTTGTTCTTGAACTTGTGGATGCGGATCTTCGGACCCTTGGTGTGCTCGAGGACCTCGCCGGTGACCGCGACCTTCTCCAGCGCCTTCGCGTCGGTGGTCACATCGGCTCCGTCGACGACGAGCGCCACGGGCAGCGACACCGTGCCACCGGGCTCGACGTCGAGCTTCTCCACCTTGACGATGTCACCGGCGGCGACCTTGTACTGCTTGCCACCGGTCTTGACGATCGCGTACGTGGCTTTCTGCGCTGCCATCGTTGGTCATCCTCTACTTCGCGTGCGGGCGCGCATCACCTGACGGTCTGCGTGCGGATCTTGGTGCGGGATCTGGCATCCCTGCCTCGGGCCGGCTGTGGGCAGGCCCTGGAGACAACTGCTCAAGGTTACGTGAGCAGCGGGTTGAGGGTCAAACCGCTCAGTCGTTACTGGGCGGCCCCGCCGGTCGTGCAGCGGCGCGGCGACGCTGCCGGACGGGCCGGAGAGCGACGGCAGCGGGCTGCTCCTCCTCGTCGTCGGAGTCGTCATCGTCCGAGTCCTCGTCGGAGTCGTCGTCCGAATCGTCATCATCCGAGTCCTCGTCGGAGTCATCATCCGAGTCATCGTCGAAGTCGTCGGCATCCTCGTCGTCGTCGTCATCATCGTCTTCGTCGTCGAGCACGTCGATGTCGTCGTCTTCGGAGTCCTCGTCATCATCCGAGTCGTCGAAGTCGTCGTCGAGTTCCTCGTCCTCGGAGTCGACGACCGCGGCCCGGATGGTGTCCGGATCGAGCTCGGCGACCTCGTCGGGGGTATCGGTGGCCTCACCGTCGAGGTCTTGATCGTGGTCGTGCTCGTCGTCCTTGCCGTTGGCCGCGGCCATCGCCTTGAACATCGGATGCTCGCCGGGCGAATGCGCGGGCACCTTGGCGACCTGGACTTCCTGCTGCGCGGCACCGCGCTTGCCACGCTTGCCGCGCCGGCCACCGCCGCCACCGCTGCCATTGGCATTGCCGTTGCCGCCGCCGTTGGAGTCCGCCCTGCGACCGCCGCCCGAGGCGGTGTCGACCGGATCGCCGTGCAGCATGATGCCGCGCCCGCCGCAGTGCGCGCACGTGGTGGAGAACGCCTCGATCAGGCCGGTGCCGAGCCGTTTACGGGTCAGCTGCACCAGCCCCAGCGACGTCACCTCCGACACCTGGTGCCGGGTACGGTCACGGGCCAGCGCCTCGGTCAGCCGGCGCAGCACCAGGTCACGGTTCGATTCGAGCACCATGTCGATGAAGTCGATGACCACGATGCCGCCGATGTCGCGCAGTCGCAGTTGCCGCACGATCTCCTCGGCGGCCTCCAGGTTGTTCCGGGTCACCGTCTGCTCGAGGTTGCCACCCGATCCGGTGAACTTGCCGGTGTTGACGTCGACGACCGTCATCGCCTCCGTGCGGTCGATCACCAGGGTGCCGCCCGACGGGAGCCACACCTTGCGGTCCATCGCCTTGGCCAGCTGCTCGTCGATGCGGTGCACCGCGAACACGTCGGGCCCGTCGGAACCGGCCGGCTCGTAACGCTCCATCCGGGCCAGCAGTTCCGGAGCGACGCCGGTGACGTAGTCGTTGATCGTCTTCCAGGCGTCGTCTCCTGACACGATCAGCTTGGAGAAATCCTCGTTGAACAGGTCTCGGATCACCTTGACCAGCACGTCGGGCTCTTCGTAGAGCGCCACGGCCGCGCCGGCCTTCTTCTGGGTGATCTCGGTGGCCTTGGCCTCGATCTCGGTCCACCGCTGCTGCAGCCGCTCGACGTCACTGCGGATGTCGTCTTCTTTGACGCCTTCGGATGCGGTCCGGATGATCACGCCGGCGTTGGACGGCACCACCTCGCGCAGGATCTCCTTCAGCCGCTGCCGTTCGGTGTCGGGCAGCTTGCGGCTGATGCCGGTGGAGGAGGCGCCGGGCACGTAGACCAGGTAGCGGCCGGCAAGGGAGACCTGCGTGGTCAGCCGGGCACCCTTGTGTCCGACCGGATCCTTGCTGACCTGCACGACCACGTAGTCGCCGGGTTTGAGCGCCTGTTCGATCTTGCGTTGGGCGCCGCCGAGACCGGCAGCCTCCCAGTTCACCTCACCGGCGTAGAGCACACCGTTGCGGCCGCGACCGATGTCGACGAACGCCGCCTCCATCGACGGCAGCACGTTCTGCACGATGCCGAGGTAGATGTTGCCGACCAGGGACACCTGCGCCGCCGAGGTGACGAAATGTTCGACGACGACGCCGTCCTCCATCACCGCGATCTGGGTGTAGCGAGCACCCTCGTGCGGCGGCTCGCTGCGGACCTTGTCCCGCACCACCATCGTGCGTGCGACGGACTCGCGCCGGGCGAGGAACTCGGCCTCGGACAGGATCGGGGGGCGACGCCGGCCCGCATCGCGGCCGTCCCGACGGCGCTGACGCTTGGCCTCCAGGCGGGTGGAGCCGCTGATGCCCTGGATCTCGGAGTCCGACGAGCCCTTCGCGGCCTTGCCGCGCGGCTCGCGCTCGTGGACGACCGTGTTGGGCGGATCGTCGGGCGACGAACTGCTGTCGTTGTCGTTGTCGGCGCCGGACTTGCGGCGGCGACGGCGACGGCGGCGACGGGTCGCACCCTCCGTGCCGTTGTCGTCCTCAGCGCTGTCGTCGTCGGCGTCATCGGCGTCAGCGTCGGATTCGGCGGTCTCCCCGGACTCGGCCGACGGCTCGTCGTCGTCGCTGCCCGACTCGTCACCGTTCTGTTCACCACGGCCACGGCCACGGCCGCGACGGCCCCGGCGCCGGCGTTTGGCCGACGGCCGGCCGGACGAGTCATCGTCGGTGTCGGTGTCCGATTCCTGGTCCGCGTCGGACACCGAGTCGTACTCTGCGGCGGTGTCGTCCCCGTCCTCGTCGTCGTCGCTACTGCTGCGGTCGGCGCGGGCGGCGCGCACCACCGGTTGCGGCGCGACGAACAGCGGCAGGTAGTCGGCCGGTTCGGCCTCGACCGAGGCCGGTTCGGCCTCGGCCGCGGGCGGCGTCTCCAGGATCAGCCGCGACTCCGGCTCCTCCTCGGCGGGCGCGTCGGGCTGCTGCTCGGCAACCGGGGCCGGTTCCGGCGCTGGTTCGGGGGCTGGTTCGACGGCCTCGGGCTCGGCTGCCGGCTCAGGCTCGGCCAGCGCCGCACGTACCCGGTCGGCCTCCTCGCGGCCGATCGTCGAGTGTGCGCTGCGGGTGCGCCCGTCGAGCTCGACGAGCGCATCGATGATGCGCCTGCTCGTCGTCCCCAGCACCCGGGCCAGGGAGTGCACCCTCAGGCGTTCGGGTGTCGGAGGTGCAGGAGTGGCCGACTCGGTCGGCTGCGCCTCTTCGGGCGGAGCAGTGGCGGGGTCGTGCAGATTGTCACCCAGATGGTCATTGTCGGCCACGTATTCTCCTCAAGCCCCCGGGCGCGTCGTTTGCTGACGCGGCCACGCGAGGGCTTCTGACTATTGGGTCCGGGCCACTTGAGCCCGAACTGTTGTTGGTCTCGCTCCGAGACATCCCGACGGGAAGTTCTCGGTGCCGGTCTGAATGATGGCTGGACGGTCGGCGCCACATCGGGGTAGCGATGGTCGCAGTCGTCGAAGTCTTCATCCGAGTGACCAACCCGGGGTAGTCAGGCCAGTCGCTCGCGCCCAGTATCCCACATCACTGCGGAGGAACCCGAAACGCGGCGTCAGCGGGTCGGCGAGCCGCTCAGCTGGCGGGGAACCAGAGCTCGATCTCGCGCGCGGCGGACTCCGGGGAATCGGAACCGTGCACCAGGTTGAATTGCGTCTCCAGGCCCAGATCACCGCGGATGGTGCCCGGGACGGCCTTCTCGACCGGATCGGTACCACCGGCCAGCTGACGGAACGCGGCGATCGCGCGCGGCCCCTCGAGCACGGCCGCCACGACCGGGCCGGACGTGATGAATTCCAGCAGCGAGTCGAAGAACGGTTTGCCGTCGTGCTCGGCGTAGTGGGCGCGCGCCAGCGCGTCGTCGACGTTCTTGAGCTCGAGCGCAGCGACGGTCAGTCCCTTGGCTTCGATCCGGCTGATGATCTCGCCGATGAGCCGGCGGGCCACGCCGTCGGGCTTGATGAGGACGAGGGTTCGCTCTGTCACGGCCGACAGCCTACCCATACGCCTCGGGCGATCTACTCCGTGCCGTGTTCGAGGTCGCGCTGCTGCCCGGGCAGCAGGCCCCGCCTCTGGCGGCGCAGCACCTCGGCCCGCAGATAGGCGATCAGCAGCCACACCACCACGAAGAGCAGACCGATGAAGCCGATTCCCGGGTAGAGGAGCCAGCCGGCCACCAGCAGGAGTTGCACCCCGAGGTTGGCCCAGATGGCCCAGGGGCGGCCCTGCACGCCGGCCATCAGCAGCAGCAGCACCGCCACGCCGACCACATAACCGATCGAGGGCCCGCTCAGGCCGCCACCGACGGCACCGACCACCGGCAGCGCGAGCAGCACCACGATGGCCTCGAGGATGAGGATGCCGGCCATGACGCCGCGGAAGCTCTTCCACGGATCGGGCGGGGTGGGGGTGCTCATGCCGGGTCCTTCCCGAACAGCGTGCGCGCCAGCCCGGCGGTGACGACGGATCCGGTGATCACGATCCCGGCGCCGCTCATGCCGCCGGCGCCCTCGACGTCACCACCCGAGTCCTCGACCAGCGCGGTGGCCGTCTCGATCGCGTCGGGCAGCGTGGCCGCGATGACGACCCGCTCGGGGCCGAAGACCTCCTCGGCTTTGACGGCCAGGGCGTCGGTCTCCAGCGCGCGCGGTGAGCCGTTGGTGGTGACGACGATCTGGTCGAAGGCGGGCTCGAGGGCCGCCAGGATTCCGTCGACGTCCTTGTCGGCCATCACCGACACGACCCCGACCAGGAAGCGGAAGTCGAACTCCTCGGCGAGCGCGGAGGCCAACGCCGCCGCTCCCGCCGGGTTGTGCGCGGCATCGATGAAAACCGTTGGAGCGCTGCGCATCCGCTCCAACCGACCCGGCGATGCGGCGGCCGCGAACCCGGCGCGCACCGCGTCGACGTCGAGCTGCCGGTCCGCGCCGGCGCCGAAGAACGCCTCGACGGCGGCGAGCGCGAGAACGGCGTTGTGCGCCTGGTGTTCACCGTGCAGCGGCAGGAAGATCTCCGAATAGCGGCCACCGAGCCCCTGCAGTTCGAGCATCTGCCCGCCGATCGCCACCTGGCGATCGAGCACCGCGAACTCGGAGTCTTCGCGCGCCACCGCTGCGTCGGCGCGCACCGCGGCGGCCAGCAGCACCTCCATCGCCTCCGGCACCTGGCGGCCGATCACCGCGACGGTGTCCGTCGGTACCAGATCGTCGGCCTGGCGGGTGATGATGCCCGCCTTCTCGCCGGCGATCTCGGCGATGGTGTCACCCAGATAATCGGTGTGGTCCATGCCGATCGGCGTGATCACCGCGACGGGCGCGTTGACCACATTGGTCGCATCCCACCGGCCGCCGAGACCGACCTCGACGACGGCCACGTCGATCGGGGCGTCGGCGAACGCGGCGAAGGCCATCGCGGTCACCACCTCGAATTTCGAGCAGCGCGGACCTCCCCCGGCCTCGGACTGCCGATCGACCAGCTCCACGAACGGTTCGATCTCCCGATAGGTGTCGACGTAGGCGGCCGGGCTGATCGGCCGCCCGTCGATGGAGATCCGCTCGACGGCCGACTGCAGGTGCGGGCTGGTGGTTCGGCCGGTGCGTCGATGCAGCGCCGTGAGCAACGAGTCGACCATCCTGGCCACCGACGTCTTGCCGTTCGTGCCGGCGATGTGGATCGACGGGTAGCCGTTCTGCGGCGACCCGAGGAGTTCCAGCAGCGCAGAGATTCGGGCCGTGCTGGGCTCGATCTTGGTTTCCGGCCACCGCTGGTCGAGCAGGTGCTCGACCTGCAGCAGCGCTGCGATCTCGTCGGGTGCGGGTTCGGGAGTGCTCACGTCAGGGCGGCCAACCGCGCCGAGATGCGTTCGACCTCTTCGCCGGCGAGCTGTTGGCGCGCCCGGATCTTGTCAACGACGTCTGTGGGCGCCTTGGCCAGGAACGCCTCGTTGCCCAGTTTGGCCGAGGTGCCGGCCAGCTCCTTCTGGGCTGCGGCCAGGTCCTTTTCCAGCCGGCGCCGCTCGGCCTCCACGTCGACGGTGCCCGACGTGTCCACCTCGACGAGCACGGTGCCGCCGGAGAGCCGGACCTCCACCGACGCCGACGCGGTGAAGTCGTCGGCAGGCGGGGTGAGCCAGGCCAGCGCGGTGACGGCCGGCACGTGGGCGCTGAGGCCGGCGGTGTCGATGCCGGACAACCGCGCGGGCACCTTCTGCCGGTCGCCCAGCCCCTGATCGCTGCGGAACCTGCGCACCTCGGTGATCAGTTTCTGCATGTCGGTGATCCGTTGCGCTGCAGCGGTGTCGAGGGTGACGCCACTGGCCGCGGGCCACTCGGCGATGACCAGGGACTCGCCTCCGGTCACCGTCTTCCACAGCACTTCGGTGACGAACGGCATCACCGGATGCAGCAACTTGAGCAGCGTGTCGAGGACGGCCGCGAGCACCGCCGTCGTGTGTGAAACACCCTCGCCGAGCTGGACTTTGGCCAACTCGACGTACCAGTCGCAGAACTCGTCCCAGGCGAAGTGGTAGAGCGCTTCACACGCGCGACTGAACTCATAGGCGTCCAACGCCGAATCCACTTCGGCGCGAACCTCTTCCAGTCTTCCGATAATCCAGCGGTCGGCGTCGGTCAGCGTGTCGATGGGCGGCAGCGGAGCCGGGCTGGCGCCATTGAGCAGTGCGAACCGCGTGGCATTGAACAGCTTGGTGGCGAAGTTGCGCGAGGCGCGGGCGTGGTCTTCGCCGATGGCCAGGTCACTCCCCGGGCTCGCGCCACGGGCCAGTGTGAAACGCAGCGCGTCGGCGCCGAACTTCTCCACCCAGTCCAGTGGATCGATGCCGTTGCCGCGGGACTTGCTCATCTTGCGGCCGTGCTCGTCACGAATGAGGCCGTGTAGGAAGACGTTCTCGAAGGGCACCGGGGCGCTCCGCTGCCCGTCGAGGGTGATGGCCGGGTCGCCGGCGACGAAGGTCCCGAACATCATCATCCGAGCCACCCAGAAGAACAGGATGTCGTACCCGGTCACCAGAACCGTTGTCGGATAGAACTTCTCGAGGTCGGGAGTGCGGTCGGGCCACCCCATGGTCGAGAACGGCCACAGCGCGGAGGAGAACCACGTGTCGAGCACGTCGGGATCCTGTTCCCAGCCCGCCGGCGGTGTCTCGTCCGGGCCCACGCACACCGTCTCACCGTTCGGGCCGTGCCAGATCGGGATGCGATGGCCCCACCAGAGTTGGCGCGAGATCGTCCAGTCGTGCATGTTGTCCACCCAGGCGAACCATCGCGGTTCCAGGCTCGGCGGGTGGATCACGGTGTCGCCGCCCCGCACTGCGTCGCCTGCGGCCTTGGCCAACGACTCGACCTTGACCCACCACTGCAGGCTCAGCCGCGGCTCGATCGGTTCGCCGCTACGCTCCGAGTGCCCGACGCTGTGTAGGTACGGACGCTTCTCCGCGATGATGCGGCCTTCTTCGGCCAGCGCCTCGCGCACCGCCACCCGCGCTTCGAACCGGTCCATCCCGTCGAAGCGCGTGCCGGTGTCGGCGATGCGGCCCTTCGTGTCGAGCATCGTGGGCATCGGAAGCTGATGCCGCAGGCCGATCTCGAAGTCGTTCGGATCGTGGGCCGGGGTGACTTTGACTGCACCCGTGCCGAACTCGGGATCGACATGGTGGTCGGCAACGACGACGACCTGGCGATCGAGGAACGGATGAGGCAGTGTCGTGCCGACCAGGTGGCGGTACCGGTCGTCGTCGGGGTGCACCGCGATCGCGGTGTCCCCCAGCATCGTCTCGAGGCGGGTGGTGGCCACGACCAGGTGCGGTTCGTCGTCGGACATCGACCCGTAGCGGAACGAGACCAGCTCGCCCTCGATGTCGGAGTATTTGACCTCCAGGTCGGAGATCGCGGTCTCGAGCACCGGTGACCAGTTGACCAGGCGCTCGGCCTGATAGATCAAGCCGGCGTCGAACAGCCGCTTGAAGATGGTGCGGACGGCGCGGGAGAGGCCGTCGTCCATGGTGAACCGGTCGCGGCTCCAGTCGACGCCGTCGCCCAGGCGGCGCATCTGCGCACCGATGGTGCCGCCGGATTCGCGCTTCCAGTCCCACACCTTCTCGACGAACGCCTCACGCCCGAGGTCCTCTTTGGTCTTCCCGTCGGCGGTGAGTTGCTTCTCCACGACGCTCTGGGTGGCGATCCCGGCGTGGTCCATACCGGGCAGCCACAGCACCTCGAAGCCCTGCATGCGCTTGCGGCGGGTCAGCGCATCCATCAGCGTGTGGTCCAGTGCGTGACCCATGTGCAGGCTGCCCGTCACGTTCGGCGGTGGCAGCACGATCGAGTAGGCGGGCTTGTCGCTGGCCGGGTCGGCGGTGAAGTATCCGGCATCGACCCAGCTCTGGTACAGATCGCTCTCGACAGCCGAGGGCTCCCACGACTTGGGCAGGGCATCGAGCCCGGAGGGTTCGGTGTTGGCGAGCGGCTGGGAGGTCACCGAGCCATTCTAGGAAGCCGCCGCGGGCTACTTCTTCCCGCCCAGAAGCCCGCCGAGGATGTCGCCCATCCCGCCGGCCTTGTCGCCGCCCAGTATGGAGCCCAGGATGCTGCCCAGCGGGTTGTTCCCGCCGGGCTTGGCGCCGCCGCCGAGGATGCTGCCCAGGATGTCGCCGATGCCGCCACCATCGGATTGGCCGGGCACCTGTTGGGCCTGGCCACCCGAGAGCCGCTTGCCGATGTAGGCCAGCACGATCGGCGCGAGGATCGGCAGCAGCTTCTGGATCAGATCGCTGTTTCCTGCCCCGCCCCCGGACAGCGCGGAGGCCACCTGCCCGGTGTCGTTACCGCTGAAGATCTTCGCGATCGCGCGGGATCCATCGGCTTCGTCGACCTGGTCGACGCTGACCCCACCGTCGAGCAGGCCGCTGCGAGCGTGCGAGTCGGCAGCCGACGCGATGCCCTGGGCGGTGTCGGGATCTTCGGCGTTGCGCTGCAGGCCGCCGACCAGGACGGGCACCAGTGTCTTGACGGCGCGGTCAACCTCGCCCTCGTCGACGCCCAACCTGCCGGCGATCTGCTGAACGGGAATCTGGCTGTAGAGGTCATCGAGGCCGCTCATGAGCGTCAGCGTAGACCCGGGCCGGGCGCTTCGACCGGCGTTCGGTCAGGCCAGTGTGGTGACGTCCAGGCTCACCCCGGCGGCCGGGAACCGGGCCAGCAGCGCGTCACCCATCGCCGAGGCCGGGGTCAGCACGCCCAGCAGGTCGGAGAGCTTGTCGCGGTCGAGCGCCAGGGCCAGCGCGCTCTCCCCGAGCAGCACCGACGTCGCCTTGTACCCGGGGTCGCCCTGCTGCGACATCCGCGCCACGTAGCGGGCGCCCGACGAGGTGGTGGTGTAGGTCTCGACGGTGTAGTGGCCGCTCTCGCGGGTCTGCTCGCTGGGGCCGGTGCCGGGCTTGGGCAGGATGCGTTCCAGCGCGCCGCGCGGCACCCGGTTGAGGAACCGGCTGCCCAGTTCGATGGCAGCGATGTTCCCGCCGGTGGTCATCGCCGCGGCCAGCGGGGCGAGCGGGGACTTGCCGAGGCTCATCTGCTCGGCGTATTCGAACCGCCGGCCGTAGGCGTACTCCAGCAGCGCGTTGCTGCGTCGCACGATGCGGGTGTTGGGTACCGACATCGCGAACGCGCCCACCCAGTAGCCGTCGAGCTCAGGGGCGATGTCGCGGCCGCGCCGCCAGCGTGCGTCGGGCTGGCCGCCGAGTTCGGGTTCGGCGCCGCGGTCCGGCGAGAGCGTGTACGGATCGTTGAGGAGCCTGCGGCTCTCCGGGTCTTCGGCGGCCTCCCGGGCGAGCTCCGTCATCGACGCGATGGTGCCCCCGGACATTCCGCCGGCGAAACGCCGCACGACGAAGTTGGTGTCGCCCAGCTCGCCCGCGCCGTCCCGCTCCGCCTGGCGGTACAGCGCGAAAACCGTGAGGTCCGAGGGGATGGAATCGAACCCGCAGGAGTGCACGATGCGGGCGCCGGTGTCGACCGCCTGCTTGTGGTACTCGTCGATGGCCCGGCGGATGAACAGCGGCTCGCCGGTGAGGTCGGTGTAGTCGGTGCCGGCCGCCGCGCAGGCGGCGACAAGCGGCAGTCCGTAGCGCAGGTAGGGGCCGACGGTACTGATCACGACCCGCGTGCTGGCGGCCATGGCGGCCAGTGACGACGGGTCGGACGCGTCTGCGGTGATCAGCGGCCACGACTGCGCCGTCGCCGGCAGCGTCTCGCGGACGGCGAGCAGGCGGTCGGCCGAGCGGCCCGCCAGCGCGATGCGGGCGTTCCCCGCTGCCGAGGCGAGATACAGGGCGGTCAGCTTGCCGACGAAACCTGTCGCGCCGTACAGGACGATGTCGTATTCGCGGTCCGATGCGCTCATATGGGCCGACGCTACCCGAGCGCCTCGGGCAGTTCGGTGTCCTCCCCGAGGACGTGATGAGCCAGGAAAGTGAACACCACCTGGTACCAGAGTGTGGCGTGCGACGGGCTCAACACCCAGTGGTTCTCCGACGGAAAGTAGAGGAAGCGGTGCTCGGTCGTGCCGTCGGGCGCCGCGGGCAGACCTGAGGAGCTGAGCAGGTCGTACCAGAGCCGCAACGCCTCCCCGATCGGCACGCGGTAGTCGCGGTCGCCGTGGATGACGAGCATCGGGGTCGTGATGTCGGAGACGAACCGATGGGGGGAGTTGGCCGCGGTCATCTCCGGTGTCATCTCCCGCGACCACCAGTAGCCGCCGTCGGTGGTGCCGCCGAACTGGTCGAGTGCCCACAGGCTCGCATGCGTGACGATCGCAGCGAACCTGTCGGTGTGTCCGGCGATCCAGTTGGCCATGTAACCGCCGAAGGAACCGCCCATGGCCGCGGTGCGGGTCGCGTCGACGCGGGGATGCGCGCACGCCGCGTCAGTCGCCGCCATCAGATCGGTGTAGGGCGCGAATCCCCATGCGCCCCAGCCTCGTTGGATGAAGTCCTGGCCGTAGCCGGTCGACAGCGCTGGGTCGGGCAGCAGGACGGCGTATCCGCGGGCCACCATCAGCCACGGATTCCACCGCCAGTGCCAGGCGTTCCAGCTCGCCAGCGGCCCACCGTGGATCCACAACACGAGCGGCGCGGCGGTGTCGCCCTCGGGCAGCACCAGCCAGGATCGCACCGGCACGCCGTCGTCTGCGTGGCCGGTCACCTCGGTCAGGGTGCCGGGCAGAGCGGGCATATCGACGCACGGCAGGGGCAGCACCGTGCCGTCGGGATCGATGCGCACCGGATGTGGCGGCGCGGCATAGGAACTGCGCAGCGCGAACACCACTCCGGTCGTCGCGACGCGTAGGTCGGTGTAGGTGAAGTCGTCGGCGACGAACGGCCGCACGGCGGACGTCGCGACGTCGACGGTGAAGATCGGGCCGCGGCCCGACTCATCGGCCGTGACGAACACCGACGCGCCGTCGGGCGCCCAGGCGACCGATGTGGGCCACCGGTCCCAGTCGCCGGTGAGTTCGGTCGCCGGCGACCCGAAGCGCATCAGCCACAGCGTTGTTCGTGGCGCCTGCGTCGGCGTGGAGAACGTCTCGCGAGTGAAGACGACCGCGGAGCCGTCCGGCGAGATCGCGGGCATTCCGAGGTCCGCGTCGGGGTCGTCCACGAGCGTCGAACGCTGCCCGGTGGCGATGTCGATGTGTACCAACGTGGTTCGCAGGGCAGCGCCGGGGGCGGGAATCTGCCATGTCGTGACGAGGAAGGTCCCGTCCGCGGAGACGTCGATGTGCGCGTCGCGCAGCGCGCCGCCCGGATCCGGCGTCAGGTCGCGGCGCCCGGTGAAGAGGTGGGGTTGGTCCGGTCCGAGGTCGTGGTCCCAGTGCCGCACCGGATAACCCGTGTGCAGCACGGCCGAGATCTTGGCTTTCGAGCGCATGTCACGCAGCCGGAGGTCGTCGTCGAGGTCGCGCGCAGACCGCAGAACGGGTGCGGTGACGACGGTGGCGTCAGCCGCGCGTGCCGCCATCGCGGCATCGACGCCCCCTGGGAACGTCGCGACCCGGATGGCCTCTCCCCCGGTCGCAGGCAGGCGCCACAGCGCCTTGGACGGCTCCGCATCCTTGGAGTCGCCCTCGGCGGCTCGTGTGGCGAGGAACAGCAGATCGCCGTCCGCGGTGAAGACGGGCGCCGATTCGCCGGTGCGACCATGGCTGATGCGGCGCGCCGCGGCGTGCCCCTCGGGGTCCAGTTCCCATATCGCAGTGGTGAATTCCGTGCGGTCGTCGTTGCATCGGGATACCGTCGTCACGACGCGCGAACCGTCGGGAGTGATGGCCAGGCCGCTCACCCGAGGCAGCGACAGATAGGTGTCCAGATCATCGAACGGCGTGTGAGGGGCCATGCCCATTTCGTAACACAGCCGGACAGTTAGGGTCAGCCCATGCCAGCGCGATTCATCGTCGTCGGCGCCGGCATCGCCGGACTGGCGAGCGCCGTCGCCCTGAGCCGCGACGGTCACGAGGTCCGCGTGCTCGAGCAGCGCACCGACCTCGGGGCGGGCACGGGTATCAGCATCTGGCCCAACGCACTGGCCGCACTCGATCAGATCGGAGTCGGCGATGCCGTCCGCGATGCGGGCGGGAGGGTCACCGCCGGCGCGATCCGCTGGCGCAGCGGGCGGTGGTTGCGGCGGCCGGCCGGGCAGCGCATGGTCACCGCGCTCGGGGAGCCGCTGGTGGTGGTGCGCCGCTCGACGGTGACCGACCTGCTGGCCGGGGCACTGCCGGCGGGCGCGGTCGCGACCGGGGTATCGGTGACGGCCGTGTCGACGACGGCGGCGGGCGTTGCGGTGACCACGGCTGACGGCGACATCCTCGAGGCCGACGCGGTGATCGGCGCGGACGGTGTCCGTTCAGTCGTCGCGAGCACCCTCAACGGCGACCTGCCGAACCGCTATGTCGGGTACACCGCCTGGCGGGGTATCGCCGACATCCCGATGGATCCAGACCTCGCCGGCGAAACCCTCGGCCCGGGCGTGCAGGTCGGTCACGTACCGCTGGGTGATGAGCACACGTACTGGTTCGCGACGGAGCGGACGGCGGAGGGCGGTCGCGCGCCCGACGGCGAGAAGGCCCACCTGGCCCGCCTGTTGGCCGGGTGGGCAGCGCCGATCCCGGCACTGCTGGCCGCGACGTCGCCGGCGAACCTGCTGCGCAACGACCTCTACGATCGCGCCGCACCCCGACATTGGTCTCGCGGGCCGATGGTCATCGTCGGCGACGCCGCGCACCCGATGCGGCCGCATCTCGGGCAGGGCGGCTGTCAGGGCATCGAAGACGCGGCCGTGTTGGCGCGCTGCGTGGCGCAGGCACCGGATCTTTCGCGCGCCTTTGCCTCATTCGCGGCGTTCCGCCGGCGGCGGGTGCGCGCGCTGGTTCTCGAGGCAGCGACCATCGGACGCGTCCTGAACGCCCGGCCCGTCGCACTGGGTGCGGCCGCGAGCTGGGGTACGGCGCTGCTGCCGGAGCGTGTCGTGTCCGCTCACCTGGCCTCGATCGCGGCGCGGTCGGCGTTCACCCTCCCCTGCACACAGCCGGACTGAGCGGGGTCAGCGCGCGGTGCGCGGGGTGAAGATCGCCGTGCACATCTTGCGCAGGTCGACGAAGCCGCCCAGCGCGGAGGTGGGGAGGTTCGCGCAGCCCTTTGCAGTTGTGGGCACAGCAGCTGTGGGCACAGCGGTGGCGGGCACAGCGGCCGGTGCGGGCGCGGCAGTGGCGGGGTTGCCCCAGACCTGCGCGGCGCTCATGCCCGCGGCGCCGCACTTGGGCCATGCTTTGAGGCCCTGGCTCTGCAGCACGTTCTCGGCGACGCGGATCTGCTCGGCGCGCGAGGCCGTGGCCGGGCTCCCGGTGCCACCGTTGGAGCTCCAGGTGGCCTGCTTGAACTGCAGGCCGCCGTAGGCCCCGTTGCCGGTGTTGATGCTCCAGTTGCCGCCCGACTCGCACTGCGCGATGGCGTCCCAGTTGACCGAGTCGGCATGCGCCGTCGCGGCGGCGCCGTCGAGTGCCATCGGCACGGCGGCGAAGGCTCCGGAGAGCGCGGCGGCCATCAGACCCTTGCTGACAATGCTGCGAACGTTCATCTTTGCGGTCCTTCCCCGACCGTTGTGACCCAAGGCCCGCATGCGACGAAGGCGTCTCACGCTGCGGCTGCCCGGTCTGTCGGGTGATGAACATCACCTGTTACCGATGAGAATGAAGTTTTAGACGTTACTTATCTGGTGTAAGAGACCTGTGAGAAAGCTGAGAAAAACGGGGCGGTGTCGACCGAAATCGACACCGCCCCGCACGAAGCGTGATAAGGCGGTCAGCCGCGGCGACCGCACACCGGCCACGCGCCGATCCCCTGCGAGCGCAGCACGTTCTCAGCCACGCGGATCTGCTCTTCGCGGCTGGCGCCGTGCGGCGAGCCCGAGCCGCCGTTGGCCTTCCAGGTGCTCATCGTGAACTGCAGGCCGCCGTAGTAACCGTTACCGGTGTTGATGGCCCAGTTGCCGCCCGACTCGCAGGCCGCGACGGCATCCCAGTTGACGCTGTCCGCATTCGCGGTTCCGGCCCCAAAACCCGTGACTGCTGCCATGGGTGCCACGGCGAGCGCGCCGGCGATGGTGGCCAGCCCAAACGTCTTGCGGATGTTCTTCAACTTCTGTCCTTTCGCCGAGCGCGCGCCGAAACACGCCGTGCGGAGGCACGGCTGTGCTGCCTGTTCACAGGCGGGGAATGTCGGGTCGCACCGTCTCGGTCGGGTGCGACTGGGGGAGATCGAGTCGATCTCGCCGGAGATGTCCGGCGCCGATAGAGGCTGACGCGCCTCTCGTGGCCCACACACACGCTGGTTCGTGGTTTTTGAGTTATGGCTTCGCTGAGAAGCTGTTTGGGACCGTACAAACCTGGAAACCCAAAGTCATCTTCGGCGACGGATGAATTGCCGGCAGATCACGAAACGATCACGACGCGATATCCGAGCGTTCACGCTGGTAGTGATGACGTTTGACGTCGACGCCAGAAGTTTCGCGAGAGGCCAATCGCGTGAGCCAAATCACGACGTTTTTGTGACCCCCGACACGTCGCCGCAACCCCTCCGTCGCGGCCGTCGGCGCGCACCGTGACCGCCCGGAGCCCCGAGCCCGCAACGGACCCGCCGTTCGTCACTCCCCCGCGGCAGTCGGTATCGGGTATGGCTGCGGCACAACCGAACTCGAGTTAGCGCGAGCACATTCTAGAGAGACCACGCTTTTACACGCATCGACCATTTCGACGGCCATTGCGGCAGGCCGCGCAGCCAGTACTTAGCTCAACTCAACATCGTTCCGGCGCTCCGCTTCTCGGCACTACCACTACCAATCACACTGCACAGCAACATATTTGAGATCGATTGCACCGACGCCGCGGCCCGGACAGCGACAGATGGCAGACGGACGCGCGGTGCATATTCACAGTGAAAGACGTTCGAATTGCGTGCCGCGAATTACGTTGTTTCCCCGTCGCAATTCGACGGAATTCTCACTGAATTCGCTGGGAGAATTTTGGCGGAATCAGCGCTGAGAGGTCGGCCTCGGTGTTGACGTTGGTCAGCGCCGCCTGCTCCGCCATCACGATCCGCTGGGTGTCGACAGAATCCACGAGCGCGCGCATGCTTCGTTGACCCGAGTCGATCAACCGATCGACGACCCCGTGCAATCCCGTCCGGTAGATGCCGGCCAGATAGTGGTCCCGGCCGTCCCACGGCAGCACGACGTCGACACCGAGCCGTTGCGCGGGACCGGCGAGGGTGTCGATGATCTCGGTCGTCAGGTCGGGCATGTCCACCGCACACACGAACGCATGCTCGACGCCCGCGTCGGCCGCCGCCCGCAGGCCACGCCCGGTGGCCAGCAGCGGGCCGACACCGCGCACCTCGTCGCGAAGCACCGTGGCGTCCACAGCGGGCAGCGCCTGGCCCGGGGCCGCGATCACGAAAACGGGTGAACAACGGCGACTCACGATCGACACCACGCGCTCGAGAAGCGTGGTCTGCCCGCTGGGACCAGCCGGGTCATCGATGGCCACGGTGGCCTTGTCTCGGCCCATGCGGCGGGAAGCCCCACCGGCGAGGATGACAGCGGCCAACGGCAGCGGTGACGTCACACTGGTGACGTTAGCTCAGCACCGCGGCCAGATGCCCGAAGACCGATCAGTCGACCGACCAGGTGTCCTTACCGCGCAAGAGTGCCTGCAGCGCCGCGGTGTCGTGTGCACGGGCCTCGCGGGCAGCGCTGACCTGCTGGCGCGCCGCATCGTCGTAGGTGGGCTTGCTGACCTTGCGGAAGATCCCCATCACCATGTGGTCGAGGTTCTGCTCGGAGAGCCGCGACAGAGCGAACGCGTATGCGGGGTCTTCCAGACCTGCGTCGTGCACCACGATCTGGTCGGCCGCGACGTCGGCGGTCTTGGCGACCTCGAGGCCGAAGCCGGACTTGACGACGCTGTACTCACCGTCGGTGCCGAAGGTGATCGGCTCGCCGTGGCGCAGATTGATCAGCCGCTCTTCGGCGCCGTCCTTGCGCAGCGCGTCGAACGATCCGTCGTTGAAGATCGGGCAATCCTGCATGATCTCGACCAGGGCGGCGCCGCGATGCTCGGCTGCGCCGCGAAGAACCTCGGAGAGGCCCTTGCGGTCGGAGTCCAGCGCACGACCCACGAACGTCGCCTCGGCACCCAGCGCCAGCGACACCGGATTGAACGGGTAGTCCAGCGAGCCCATCGGCGTCGACTTGGTGACCTTGCCGACCTCGGACGTCGGCGAGTACTGCCCCTTCGTCAGGCCGTAAATCCGGTTGTTGAACAGCAGGATCGTCAGGTTGACGTTGCGGCGCAGCGCGTGGATCAGGTGGTTGCCACCGATGGACAGCGCATCGCCGTCACCGGTGACCACCCAGACCGAGAGATCTTCGCGCGCCAGTGCCAGCCCGGTCGCGATCGTCGGTGCCCGGCCGTGGATCGAGTGGAACCCGTAGGTCTCCAGGTAGTACGGGAACCGGCTCGAGCAACCGATGCCGCTGACGAACGCGATGTTCTCGCGCTTGAGACCCAGCTCGGGCAGGAAATTGCGGATGGTGTTGAGAATGACGTAATCACCGCAGCCCGGGCACCAGCGGACCTCTTGGTCGCTGGTGAAGTCCTTGGCCTTCTGCGGCTCGTCCGTCGTCGGGACCAGGCTCATCTTGGTCAGCGGCGTCAGCCCCAGGTCGGTACCGATCGTGTCCGTCATGCGTTCACTCCAGTCTCTACAGTGGCCGCCGCCAACCGCGCGAACGTGGCTTTCTCGTTTTCCTTCTCGGCCAGTGTCCCGTCCAGCGCGGCATCGATGATGCCTTCGACCTCGTCGGCCAGAAACGCCATGCCCTCGACCTTGGTCACCGACTGCACGTCGACGAGGAACTGGCCGCGCAGCAGCAGGGCCAGCTGACCGAGGTTCATCTCCGGCAGGACGACGCGCGAGTAGCGGCCCAGCACCTCACCCAGGTTCGCGGGGAACGGGTTGAGATGGCGCAGTTGCGCGTGGGCGACCTTGATGCCCTTGCGCCGGGCGCGCCGGCACGCCTCACCGATGGGTCCGTAGCTGCTGCCCCATCCGAGGAGCAGCAGGTCGGCGTCACCGGTCGGATCGTCGACCTCCAGATCCGCCACGTCGATGCCGGCCACCTTCTCCTGGCGCAACCGGACCATCAGGTCGTGGTTCTTCGGCTCGTAGGAGATGTTGCCCGACCCGTTGGCCGACTCCAGCCCGCCGATGCGGTGCGCCAGACCGGGGGTGCCGGGTACCGCGAACTGCCGGGCCAGCGTCTCGGGGTCGCGGGCGTAGGGCTGGAACGGTTCGCCTTCCTTGGCGAAGGTGTGCTCGATGGGTTCGTAGGTGCTGACGTCCGGGATGCGCCACGGCTCCGAGCCGTTGGCGATCGCGCCGTCGGACAGGATCATCACCGGCGTGTGGTAGTTGATCGCGATGCGCACCGCCTCGACCGCGATGTCGAAGCAGTCCGACGGTGAGCGGGGCGCGAGGATGGCCACCGGCGATTCGCCGTTGCGGCCGAACATGGCCTGCAGCAGATCAGCCTGCTCGGTCTTGGTGGGCAGACCGGTCGACGGGCCGCCGCGCTGGACATCGATCACGAGCAGCGGCAACTCGGTCATCACCGCGAGGCCGATGGCCTCCGACTTGAGCGAGATGCCGGGTCCGGAGGTGCTGGTGACGCCGATGGCCCCACCGTAGGAGGCGCCGATCGCCGCGCCGATGCCGGCGATCTCGTCCTCGGCCTGGAAGGTCAGGACGTTGAAGTTCTTGTGCTTGGACAGCTCGTGCAGGATGTCCGACGCCGGGGTGATCGGGTAGGTGCCGAGCACCACCTGCAGATCGGCCAGCTGACCGGCGGTGACGATGCCGTACGCCAGCGCGGTGTTGCCGGAGATCTGCCGGTACTCACCGCTTTTCAGCTTGGCCGGGGCGACCTCGTAGGTGGTGCCGAACGCCTCGGTGGTCTCGCCGTAGTTCCAGCCGGCCTTGAGCGCCAGCACGTTGGCCTCGGCCACCTCGGGCTTGCGGGCGAACTTCTCGCGGATGAACGCCTCGCTGTGCTCCAGCTCGCGGCCGTACATCCACGACAGCAGACCGAGCGCGAACATGTTCTTCGCGCGCTGACCGTCTTTCTTGCTGGCTCCGATCGACTCGACGGCACCCAGCGTCAGCGTGGTCATCGCCACGGCCTGCACCACGTAGTCGGACAGTTCGTCGGTCTCGAGCGGGTTGGCGTCGTACCCGACCTTCGCCAGGTTGCGCTTGGTGAACTCGTCGGAGTTGGCGATGATCAGCCCGCCGCGCGGCAGGTCGGACACGTTGGCCTTGAGGGCCGCCGGGTTCATCGCGACCAGCACGTCGGGCCGGTCGCCCGCGGTGAGGATGTCGTAGTCGGCGATCTGGATCTGGAACGACGAGACCCCCGGCAGCGTGCCCTGGGGGGCCCGGATCTCGGCGGGGTAATTCGGTTGCGTCGCAAGGTCGTTGCCGAACAGGGCGGCTTCCGAGGTGAATCGGTCGCCGGTCAGCTGCATGCCGTCGCCGGAGTCACCGGCGAAACGGATGACGACCTTTTCGAGCTTCTGCCGGGGCGCGCCTGACGCGCTCGCACTCACCGGGCCGGTCTCGATGCCGTTGTCTGCCACTCGCTCGCCTTCCGTGTCCTTCTCGTCGGCCTTCTCGTCCGCACTCCAGTGAGGCTTCGGGCGAATGTCCATCGAGTCGCCACCGATGCGGTGCGCCGTCAATGGACACCTGTCAAGAAGTTGGTGTCACTGGCAGTACCGATTATGGCACTTCTCTTAGGGCCGCCTACACCAGGTCCGCAGATGACGTGCAGGTTGCGGCCCGGCGAACGCACAGCTCAGACAGGATCTCAAGCGCACTGACCATCGGCGAATGTGGTCTTGGTCACGTCATTCAGGGCGATTCGACCGCCGGCCAGTCTCTTAAGAAAGGTTACTCATCAGTAGCGATCAGCTACCCCTGCGCGGGCAGGTTGTAGGGAGTGATCACCTGGATGGGTACCGGCCGGGCGGCTTCGGCCGGCAAAGCACCGCGCTCGTGCAGGATCAGCCGCAGCGCCAGCCTCGCGTCGGCGCGCAGATCGTTGTGGAGCACCGCCGACAGCTTCCCTTCGCCCAGCAGGCGGCGGTTGTCGGCGTCGAGATCGTGTGCGACGAAGACCCGGCACGGGCGGTTGAGCTTCTCGAACGCCGCGACCGTCGCCACGTTGCCACCTCCGACGGAGTACACCGCCTCGATTCCGGGGTTGGAAGCCAACGCGTCGAGCACCAACCGCTCGTTACTGGCGTCGATGCCGTCGCTGCCGCTGACCTCGACGATCGTCCGGCCGGATCCCCGCAGGGCGGATCGGAAGCCCACCTCGCGCTCCCCTTCGCCACGGAACACCGCACGGCTGAGGGTGATCAACACGCCCGACGGCGAGTCGCCCAACCACTGCTGCACCAAATAGGCCGCCGTGACGCCCGCGCCGTGGTTGTCGATGCCGACGTAGGCGCTGCGCGTGCTGGCCGGAATGTCGGTCGTGTAGGTCACCACGGGGACCCCGGAATCCACCAGCCGATCGACCGCCTCGGCGACGTGCGGCTCGTCCTGCGCCTTGAGGATCACCCCGTGGCTGCCGCGAATCCGACCCAGGGTGTCGACCATCTGCGCCGTGGAGCCGGCCTCCCACAGATGGAAGCGTGCCCGCAGCATCGCCGGCGCGAACGCCGGCAGCTCGGCCTCGACCGCGGCGCGGAACGCGTCGGAGAACCGCCGCGGCGTCTGCATGATCACGTCGATCAGGTAGCGCCGACCGTTGAGCCGCAGCTGGGCGCGCTGCTTGTCGAGGTCGGCGATCGCCTGGTCGACCTCGGCGATGGTGGTCTCCCGGACGCCGGGTCGCCGATTGAGCACGCGATCGACCGTCGCCTCGCTGAGCCCGCTCTGCTGGGCGATCTCCCGGATCTTGTACCGATGCGCCACCGAAGTGCCCCTGTTCCTCCCCGCGTGGGCCCCCACGAAGTAGGGGACAGACGTGATCTCGAGTGAATCCGCGGCGTGTTGCTCGAGTTTGCGTTCGGTCACCGGATTTCGTGAGGTGTTTTTGATGGTTTTTTGCCGTTGATTGCGGTGCCGATCACAGCAAGACTAAACGACATGGCCACCTCCCTGCACCCAGCCGCATGGCTCGGCGAGGCGGACTGCGACCTCGACGAGTTCCGCGCATGTGTCGAGCAGCAGACCGACCCGGCCGACTACCCGCATGCCGCCGAGGTACGCAGCAATGTCCTCGTGTACGCCGCAGAAGCCGTGTCCGGCGATCGGCGGGCCCTGCAGGCCGAGGTGATCCGCGCCCTCACCGACGGGCCCGGGGTCGTCGTGTTCACCGGGGCCTTCAGCGGCGAGGTGGTCACGAAGGCCAACGACGCGTTCTTCGCGATCGTCGAACACGAGCGCGGCGACGACCGCACCGCCGGTGACCACTTCGGCGCGCCGGGAGCCAACGACCGCATCTGGAACGCAGCCCAGAAGCTCGCGCTCCGCGATCCGCAGACATACGCCGACTATTACGCCAACGACACGTTGGCGCTGGTGTGCCAGGCGTGGCTCGGACCTCGCTACCAGGTGACCTCGCAGGTCAACATCGTCAACCCCGGTGGCGCAGCGCAGGTTCCGCACCGGGACTACCACCTCGGCTTCGTTCCCGTCGAGCAGCTCGAGCAGTATCCGGCCCACCTGCACCGCATGTCGCCGGCCCTGACGCTGCAGGGCGCCGTCGCACACTGCGACATGCCGATCGACAGCGGTCCGACCATGCTGCTGCCGTTCTCGCAACGCTTCGCCGGCGGCTACCTCGCGTTCCACCGACCGGAGTTCATCGACTACTTCACGCGCCATCACGTGCAGATCCCGCTGAGCACCGGCGACGCCGTGTTCTTCAACCCCGCCCTCTATCACGGCGCGGGAGCCAATGTTTCGCGCGATATCCGGCGCATCGCCAATCTGCTGCAGGTCAGCTCACCGTTCGGGCGGGCCATGGAGGTGCTCGACCGCACTGCGATGGTGCGCGCGGTCTACCCGGCACTGCGCCGGATGCGCGCCGCCGGCCGGCCCGCCCACGAGGTGCGCAACGTCGTGGTCGCCACCGCCGAGGGCTACGCGTTCCCCACCAACCTCGACAGCGATCCCCCGGTCGGCAGTCTGGCGCCGCGCAGCCAGGTCGACATCGTGATCGACGCCCTGCACGAGGACCTCACCGACGAACAGCTCGAATCCGCGCTGAACGACCACCACGATCGGAGAATGCCATGACCACCCTGGGTCTGATCGGCCTCGGCCGCATCGGCGCCTTCCACGCCGAGACCTTGACGAACCTGCCGAATGTGGAGCGTCTCGTCGTCACCGACGAGCGGCCCCACGTCGTCGCCGAAGTCGCCACCAAATACGGTGCCACGCCGGCAGATTCAGTGGCCGACCTGCTGTCGGCGGGAGTGGACGGCGTCGTCGTCGCCGCGGCGACACCGGCCCATGCCGAGCTCGCACTGGCGGCGGTCGACGCGGGCCTGCCGACGTTCTGCGAGAAGCCCATCGCGTCCACCGCGGCCGAGAGCGCCCGGGTCGCCGGCATCATCGCCCGCTCCGGAGTCCCGGTACAGGTCGGGTACCAGCGACGCTTCGACGCCGCGTTCGCCGCGGTCAAGCAGGGTGTCGACGCCGGCACATTGGGACGGCTGCACACGGTGCGGAGCACCACGATGGACCCCGCTCCCCCGCCGATGGATTACATCCGCGGGTCCGGCGGCATCTTCCGGGACTGCGCCGTGCATGATTTCGACGCGATCCGCTGGGTGACCGGTCAGGAGGTCGTGGAGGTGTACGCCACAGGTAGCGTCCAGGGCGACCCGTTGTTCGCCGAGTACGGGGACGTCGACACCGCCGTCATCACCGTGCGCTTCGACGGGGGCGCGCTCGGCGTGGTGTCCGCCGCCCGCTACAACGGCCGCGGCTACGACTGCCGACTCGAGGTGCACGGTTTCGACGACACCATGGTCGCCGGCTGGGACGAGGGCGCCCCGGTCCTCAACGGTGATCCGAACACGTCGTTCCCGACCGGACAGCCGCACCATTTCTTCATGGACCGGTTCACTCAGGCGTTCCAGGCCGAGCTCAGCGCGTTCGTCGACGTCGTGGGTGGCGCGCCGATCCGAGGGGCAACAGTCGCCGATGCCGTCGAGGTGGCGTGGATCGCGGAGGCGGCCACGGAGTCGCTGCGCCGCGGCGTCCCGGTCGCCATCGACACCGTGAAAAAGGAGGCACAGCAGTGAAACTCGCAGGAGCCCCGATCTCCTGGGGCGTGTGTGAGGTACCCGGTTGGGGTCATCAACTCCCGCCGGAGCGAGTGCTCGCAGAGATGGCCGGCTCGGGTCTGACCGCCACAGAACTCGGCCCCGAGGGATTCCTCCCGTCGGACACCGCGGAGCTCGTGGACACCCTCGACCGGTTCGGCCTTCGGTGTGTCGGCGGCTTCGTGCCCGTGGTGCTGTTCGACGAGAGCCACGACCCGGTCGACGACCTCGCCGGCCCCCTCGATTCCCTGGTTGCCGCCGGAGCGGGCGTGGTCGTGCTCGCCGCGGCCACCGGAGCCGACGGGTACGACGCCCGCCCGGAATTGTCCGAGCGGCAGTGGGAGACACTGCTGACGAACCTCGACCGGCTGACCGAGGTGGTCGCCGAACGGGGCCTGAAAGCTGTGCTGCATCCGCACGTCGGAACCATGGTCGAGAACCGCGCCGAGGTGGATCGAGTGCTCGCCGGTTCCCGCATCCCGCTGTGCCTGGACACCGGACACCTTCTCATCGGTGGCACGGACCCGCTGCAGCTGGCCCGCCAGGTCCCCGAACGCGTCCAGCACTGCCATCTCAAGGACGTCGACGCGGCATTGGCAGCGCGGGTCCAGGCCGGCGAGCTGACCTACACCGAGGCCGTCGCCGCCGGCATGTACGTGCCGCTGGGGCAGGGCGACGTCGACATCGCCGGCATCGTCACGGCGTTGCAGGACAGCGGTTTCGACGGCTGGTACGTGATGGAGCAGGACACCATACTCACCGGGGAACCCGAGGGCGAAGGACCGCTTGCCGATGTCCGCGCCAGCGTGGCCTTCGTGACGGGGGTCGTCGCGGGCGTCACGGCGTGAGCCTGCGGATAGGCGTTCTCGGCGCGTCCCGGATCGCCGAGAACGCGATCGTCGGCCCGGCCCGCGAACTGGGACACCGCCTTGTCGCTGTCGCCGCCCGGGATCCCCTGCGTGCCCGCGTGTTCGCCGAGCAATTCGGCGTCGAGCGGGTCCTGGACTCCTACCAGGATGTGATCGACGATCCCGACGTCGACGTCGTCTACAACCCGTTGGCCAACGCCTTGCACGCGCCGTGGAATCTTGCCGCGATCGCCGCGGGCAAGCCGGTGCTCACCGAGAAGCCGTTCGCTCGCGACCGTGCCGAAGCAGCCAAGGTCGCGGCGGCAGCCGAAGCGGCGGGCGTGCCCGTCATGGAGGGTTTCCACTACCTGTTCCACCCGGTGATGCGCAGGGCGCTCGAGCTGGCCGGCGACGGCACCCTCGGTGAGCTCGCGCGGATCGAGGTCGCCATGGGCATGCCCGAGCCGGCACCGGGGGATCCGCGGTGGTCACTGGACATGGCCGGCGGGGCGTTGATGGATCTGGGGTGCTACGCATTGCACATCATGCGGCGCTTCGGGACCCCGCGCGTGGTGTCGGCAACGGCCGTGGAGCGCGCGCCGGGAGTGGACGAGCGTTTCGATGCCGAGTTCGTGTTCGACTCGGGCGCAACAGCATCTACGACGAACTCGATGGTCGACGACGAGTACTCGTTCACTCTGCGGGTGGTCGGGTCACACGGGGAGGTGCTGGTGCACGATTTCATCAACCCGCGCCGCGACGACCGGCTGACGATCACCACCGCACGCGGCGAAACCGTGGAACACCTGGGCACCCGCGCGTCCTACACCTACCAGTTGGAGGCCTTCGCCGCCCACGTCGAACGCGGCGACGCGCTGCTGCTGGACCTCGCCGACGCGGTGGCGAACATGGCTCTGATCGACGACACCTACCGAGCGGCGGGCATGACACCGCGCTGAACGACGTCGATAGCGGAATACGCAGTCAGGCGGCGCCGGCGCGATCGGCCGCGGTGCCGCGGCGCTCGTACCAGCGCAGACGCAAGATCAGAAGACCGCGGTGCGCACGCCATCCCGCCGACAGCGGATCGCGCCACGCCGGAACGCCCGCCGGTGCCTCGAGTTCCCTGTCCATACCCACCATTGTGCTCCGATGAATCGGTAGGGGCTCGCCGCAGCGAGCGGCGAAACGGTGTCGATCATGTGAATGTTGGCAGACGGGCTTTGGCCATCCCTGAGTTCAGCGCTGTGCGGTACGACTAGTTTCTCCGTATGCCCAAGCCGTACGACCCGCGAGAATTGCTGAGCCACGCCGTCGGCGCGGTTCGTGTCGGACTCGACGTCTACAGCTGGACCGAGAAGCAGATCGTCGAGGCGCTACGACACAGCCTCGACGCCCTCGACGGAACCGATTCGACACCGACGACGACACCACCGGCCGCCGAAGAGAACACCTCGGCAGACACCACCAGATCCTCACCGGATTCGCTCGGCGGCAAGTTGAGCCATCTGCTGGAGCGCGCCCTGGATCAGAACACCCGCGGGAGCCGGACCGAATTCTTCCACCGGCTCCTCGACCAGTTGGTCGCCGACGAGGCACGGATCCTCGGCGCGCTCTCGGACGGGTCACGGTCACCGGTCGTCACCATCTCGGTGTGGGGTCAGTCGCGTGCATCGTCGCGCCCCGTGCTGCAGAACGCGTCGTTGATCGGCCGGACGGCCAATGTCGCGCTGCCGGAGATGGTTCCGCAGTACGTCACTCATCTGCTGTCGCTGGGCCTGGTCGACATCGGACCGGAGGATCGCGAACTGGAGACGGAGTACGAACTGCTGATGGCGGAGACCTCGGTACTGGCCGCGGTCAAAAGCGGTGCCCGTGGGCCGATCCCGGCCAAGGTCGAGCGGGCAACCCTGTCGATGTCCGCCCTGGGCAACGAGTTCTGGGCAGCGGCGACCGGCGAGGGCCGGTGATGTGCCGGCGATGACGACCACCCATCAGGCGATCGCGAGCTGGAGCGAGATCACCACCGACGTCTCGACCTACTGGTGGATCTATCTGTCGATGCCACTCATCGCGGCTTTCGTGGGCTGGAGCACGAAATTGGTCGCCGTCGAGATGCTCTACCGGCCATTGGATTTCAAGGGTTGGGGAATCTTCGGTTGGCAGGGCATCGTGCCACGTCGAGCCGGCAAGGTCGGCTCGACGACAATCCAGTTGCTCACCTCCAATCTGCTCAAGCCCGAAGAACTCCTCGACCGGTTCGATGTCGACGACGCGTTGGATCGACTGCAGGAGCCACTCAACGCGGCGATCGAAGAGATCATCCGGGACCTGGCCGAAGAGGTACGGCCCGGACTCTGGGACAGCCTGCCCGAGGCCGGTCGCCGCGCTGTGCGCGATCGGATCGTCGCTCAGATCCCCGCGCTCACCCAGAATCTGATGACCGAGATCAAGTCCGATCTCCCCCGGTACCTCGACATCCAGTTCCTCTCTGTGACGACTCTGGTGCGCAACAAGGAGAAGCTGGTCAAGCTGATGCGCAGCGTCAGCACCGACGCCATGGCGTTCGTCCGCCGCAGCGGCATCTATTTCGGCTTCGTCATCGGCCTGGTCCAGATGGTGGCCTGGGCGCTGTTCCAGAACCCCTGGATCATGCCGGCTTTCGGGTTCGCGGTCGGATTCATCAGCGACTACATCGCCCTGAACATGCTCTTCCGGCCCATCTATCCACGAAAATATCTGGGCTTCTTCACCTTCCAGGGGCTACTTCATGCGCAGCGAGAGAAGATCACCCGCGACTACGCAAAGATCCTGGCCGACGATCTGTTCGCGCCGGACCTCCTCTTCGACGCACTGATCAAGGGGCCCGGCTCGGACAAACTCTTCGCGCTCGTCACCCGCGAAATCGAGGCGGCGATCGACAGGCAGGCCGGCGGGGTAGCCGCACCCATCGTCGCACTGGCCGTCGGCACGAAGCGGTACCGAGCCATGAAAGACAGAGTGGTGACGCTCGTCCTCGAGCGCCTCCCGTCGACGCTGTCCGAGGCGCAAGGATATGCGGCCGAGGTCATCGATCTGGAGAACACGATCGTCGACAAGATGAGTCGGCTCACCAACGAGGAATACGAGTCGATCCTGCGGCCGGTGTTCAAGGACGACGAGCCCCTGATGATCGCAGTCGGTGCCGTACTCGGCGGCGTGGTCGGCGAACTCCAGGTTCAGATCATCGAACTCGTCACCCGCTGAACCACAGGTGAGTCAGAGACGGTCGGCGAACCGGGCGGCCAGCCCGGAGAGCGTGGACTCGATGCCCTGGGCGTTCTTCTTGTGGTAGCCCGTCAACTCGATGACGATCGGCAGCTTGGCGGTGGAGTAGTCGAACGTCTCGGTCACCTTGGTCACTCCCGGCCCGACTGCGGCGAGTTCCCAGCGCCAGCGGTGACCGAGCGGATGCTGCCATTCGACGAGATGATCATCCTCGACCGCGGTGGCGGTCGAGGTGATCGGGTAGGGCACGCCGAACTGCTTCATCCCGACAGTGAACTTGTCGCCCGCGCTCAACCGGTGCGGCCCCTTCACCTCGGCGTCGCGCACGGTGCCCGACCCGTCGACCTCGTGATGCCGGTGCGGGTCCACCAGCAGCGCGAAGATCTCCGCCGCCGGGGCGCTGACCTGAACACTGCGGCTCACCGTGTGGGGGCCGGCGTCTTCTTTCTTGACCGGTGTCGTCGTAGCCATGTCGGCGTCATACCCACGGCACGGGGTGGTCAATCGGTCAGGTCAGCCCTTGGCGCTACGCAGCTCGTGCGACAGCGCCTCGAGTTCGTCACCGCCCGCCATCTCCTGGGTCAGGTGCTCGAGTGTGATGTCGTCATACGTGCAGTCGAGCTTCTGCCGGCCACGGTTGAGCAGGACGAAGTGGTCACCGACCATGTGGGCGTGGTGGGGGTTGTGCGTGATGAACACCACGCCGAAGCCCGCCTCCTTGGCCGCGGTGATGTATTTGAGCACCACTCCGGACTGCTTGACGCCCAACGCCGCCGTCGGCTCGTCGAGGATCAGCACCCGCGCTCCGAAGAAGACCGCACGAGCGATCGCCACACACTGGCGTTGCCCGCCCGACAGAGAGCCGATGGGTACGTCCACATCGGGCAGATCGATGCCCATCTTCGACAGCTCGGTCAGCGTGGTCGCCCGCATCGCGTTGGCGTCCAACGAGAACGGGAACGTCTTGCGCCGCAGTTCCTGGCCGAGAAAGAAGTTGCGCCACACCGGCATCAGCGGCACGACCGCCAGGTTCTGGTACACCGTGGCGATACCCTTGCCCAGCGCCTCGGCCGGTGACGCGAACTTCGTCGGCTCACCGTCGACGAGCAGTTCACCTTCGGTCTGCTGATGCAACCCGGCGATGATCTTGATCAGCGTCGACTTTCCGGCACCGTTGTCACCGAGGATGCCGGTCACCTCGCCGGCGTGCACGCGCAGACAGATGTCTTTGAGCGCGGTGATGTTGCCGTAGGACTTGCCGACGTTTCGCAACTCGACCAGCGGCACCTTTCCGCCGGACGGGGTCTCGCTGCTGGGCTTCTCCATGGAGATGGTCATCTCATCACTTCTTTGCGGCGTAGTTGCGGAAGGCGTTGTTGGCGATGACCGCGAACAGCAGCATCGCGCCGAGGAAGAACTTGAACCAGTCGGGGTCCCAGCCGGCGTAGACGATGCCCTGGTTCGTCATGCCGAAGATGAACGCGCCGATCGCGGCGCCGATGGCCGTGCCGTAGCCGCCGGTGAGCAGGCAGCCACCGATGACGGCGGCGATGATGTAGAAGAACTCGTTGCCGATGCCCTGACCGGACTGCACGGTGTTGAAGGCGAACAGCAGATGCATGCCGACGAACCAGGCGCAGAAACCGACGAACATGAACAGCCCGATCTTGACCTTGGTGACCGGAACACCCACGGCGCGAGCACTGTCGGCATCACCACCGACGGCGAAGATCCAGTTGCCGACCTTCGTCTTGAACAGGACCCAGGTCGCGATCGCGGTGAAGATCAGCCACCACACCACGGTGATGCGGATGCTGACGCCGAACAGTGTGAACGACGACGCGAACACCTTCTGCGCGGAAGCGAAACCGGCCATGTCGCTGACACTCTGGGTGGCCACCTGGCCGGCGACCAGCTTCGTGACGGCCAGGTTGATGCCCGCCAGCATGAAGAACGTACTCAGCGTGATCAAGAAGCTGGGGATCTTGGTCCGCATGACCAGCCAGCCGTTGAAGAAGCCGACGGCCAGCGAAAGGAGCAGCGCCAGGGCCGAACCCACCCACAGGTTGAGGTGCAGGTTGTAGGCCAGCATCGAGGCCGCCAGCGAGCTGAACGTGACGGCGACACCTGAGGACAGGTCGAACTCGCCGCCGATCATCAGCAGTGCCACCCCGCACGCCATGATCCCGATCGTGGAGCTGGCGTAGAGGACCGTGGCCAGCGACGCCGCCTCGCGGAACGGTGCGGCGACGACGAGGAAGAACACGAAGATGCCGATCGCGCCGATGCCGGCACCCATCTCCGGTCGAATCAGGATGCGTTGCAGCCGGTTCCGTTCCTTGACCCGTTCGTCGCGCACCACCTTGTGGTTGCCGACGTCGAGCGCCTCTTGAGTGGTCATCAGCGCGTACCGCCCTTGGCATAGTCGGCCACCGCGTCGATGTTCGACTTGTCGATGAACGCGGGCCCGGTCAGCGTCGGCTGCCCGCCGCCGATCACGTTGCCGTTGGTCAGGTACAGCCACAGCGAGTCGACGGCGAGGTAGCCCTGCAGGTAGGGCTGCTGATCGATGGCCCACTGCACGGTGCCGTCCTGAATAGCTCCCACCAGGGCGGCGTTGGTGTCGAACGTGCCGATCTTCGCCTTGCTGCCGGCATTGCCGGCCGACTGTACGGCGGTCAGCGCGAACGGGGCGCCCAGGGTGACGACGTAGTCGACGGCGGGGTCCTGCTGCAGCTTGGCGGTGATGGTGGACTCGACCGACGGCATGTCCTTGCCGTTCACATTGAGGGTCTCGGTGGCGGGGAACTTGTCCTTGACTCCGGCGCAGCGGGATTCCAGCCCGACATGCCCTTGCTCCTGGATCACGCAGATCGCCTTCTTGGCGCCCTCGCCGGTCAGACGCTCACCGACGGCCTGACCCGCGATGAACTCGTCCTGCCCGAAGAACTCCTTGACACCCATCGCGCTCCAGGCATCCGCGCCGGCATTGAACGCCACGACCGGAATCCCCTTGGCTTCGGCTGCTTTCACCGCGGCCTGCATGGCGTCGGGTTTGGCCAGTGTCACGGCGATCCCGTCGACGCCGCTGTCGACCGCGGTCTGTACGAGATTGGCCTGACCGGGCGCCTCCGGGTCGTTGGAGTAGCGCAGCTCGATGTTGTCCTTCTTGGCCGCGGTCTCGGCACCCTTGCGGATCAGGTCCCAGAACGAGTCGCCCGGGACCTCGTGGGTGATCATCGCGATCGTCTTGCGCGGGGTGTCGACGGTGCCTCCGCCTCCACCGCCCTCGCCCGAGCCGGCAGGCTTTCCGCCCGTCGACGAGCACGCTACGAGTCCGATCGCCAGAACGCCGGTTCCGGCCAGCGTCGCGAGCCGCTTGAACGTCATCACATCTCCTTGCTGTTCAGGTCGTGGAGACCATGCGGAGCCGGACATCTGTGAAGATGTGCCTGGCGCCACGCCTCAGAGTCGATGTAATACGGCTCACAGCGGAAAGTCAATACTTTGTCCTGACATTAGGACTGCATGTCATAGTGTCGGTACGAGGAGAGGGGTACCGCCATGACCTTCCAGCTGTCCGTGTGCGCCGAGATGGTGTTCCGCGACCTGCCGATCATCGAGCGTGTCAAGCGGATTCACGAGCGTGGCTTCGGTGTGGAGATCTGGAGTTGGCACGACAAGGATCTCGCAGCACTGGCCCGCACCGGTGCGACGTTCACGTCGATGACCGGCTACCTGCGCGGTGATCTGGTCGATCCGGCGAGCTGCGACGACGTCGTGCGCACCGCGGAACAGAGCCTCGACGCCGCGGCGGCGCTCGGCATCACACGGCTGAACCTGCACACCGCCGAACTGGTCGACGGGCAGGCCGCACGTCCCCGCGGGCGGGCCTCGGGTCAGATGTGGCTGACCGCCTCACGCACCTTGGCACGCCTCGGCGAGTTGGGCGCGGCGGCGGGCGTGACCTTCGTGGTGGAGAACCTGAACACCATCGTCGATCACCCCGGAGTACCCCTGGCCCGCGCCAAAGATGTTCTCGCACTGGTGGAAGGCGTCGCGCATCCGAACGTGAAGATGATGCTCGACCTCTACCACGCCCAGATCGGCGAGGGGAATCTGATCGAGCTCGTGCGCCGCTGCGGCGATGCGATCGGCGAAATTCAGGTGGCCGACGTACCGGGACGGTGTGAGCCCGGTACCGGCGAGATCAACTACCCGGCGGTCGCAGCGGCGTTGCGCGAGAACGGCTACACCGGGACGGTCGGCATGGAAGCGTGGGCGTCCGGCGCAGGCGAGACCGGGAGCGAGATGGCGCTCGACGCGTTCCGCGCAGCGTTCGCCTGAGTCAGCGGTCGACCAGCGTCGTATCGAAGTAGTAGCGCGACGCGCGATAACCGTGGATGCCGAACTCGACCGCGGCGCCGGAATCGTCGAATGCGGTGCGCGCCATCGTCAGCAGCGGCGCGTTCGGCTTCTCGTCGAGCAGGTGCGCCTCGGCGCGGGTGGCGCCGCGCGCCCCGATCCGCTGGCGCGCCAGCCGAATGTGAACGCCTCGCGCCCGCAGCGACTGATAGAGCCCGTTCTTCTCCAATTCCTCTGCGTCCGGCGCGATTTCGACGGGCAGGTGGTTGGTCATCACCGCCAGTGGTTCGCCGTTGGCGCACCGCAGCCGGTGAATCGACACCACCTCGCGATCGAGGGCCAGGTTCAGCTCGCGCGCGACGTCCTCGTCGGGCGGCCCGACCCGGTAGTCGAGCAACGTGGTGGTCGGCTCCTGTCCGGCTCGCGCGAGGTCGTCGAACAGGCTGGTCAGCTCGACGCGCCGATGCACAGGGTTCTGGACCACCTGCGTGCCGACGCCGCGCTTGCGGACGAGCAGGCCCTTGTCGACGAGCTCCTGGATGGCTCGCCGCGTCGTCGGCCTCGACAGCGCCAGCCGCTTGGCGAGCGCGAGTTCGTTTTCGAAGCGGTCCCCCGGAGCCAGTTCGCCATCGCGGATCGCAGCCTCGATTGCTTGCGCGAGCTGGTAGTAGAGAGGCACAGGGCTTGACCTGTCGAGCTCCACGGTCAGCGGCACGTCGGCTCCGATCTCGAGTTTGCCGGACCGTTGCAGCCTAACACCGAATGGCACAAAGATAGAATGTCAGGACAAAGTCTTGACATTGCAATGTGTCCAGGGGCACAGTCAGAGGCAGCCACCCACACCCTTCTCGTCGGAATGACTTGTGATGAATTCTGAGCAATACGATGTCCTGCAATACGATGTCCTCGCCATCGGGCGCAGCGGTGTCGACGTGTACCCCCTGCAGGTCGGCGTCGGTCTCGAGGACGTCGAGACCTTCGGCAAATTCCTCGGGGGCAGTGCGGCCAACGTCGCCGTCGCCGCGGCCCGGCTCGGCAACCGCACCGCGTTGATCTCAGGCGCCGGCGACGACCCGTTCGGCAGGTTCGTCCGGAATGAACTCGAACGCCTGGGCGTGGACAACCGCTACGTCGCGACCCATGGCGAGTTCCCGACGCCGGTCACGTTCTGCGAGATCTTCCCGCCCGACGACTTCCCGCTGTACTTCTACCGCAAGCCGAGCGCGCCCGATCTGCAGATCACCGTCGACGACATCGACGCCGACGCAGTGCGCAATGCCCGGCTGTTCTGGGCGACGGTCACCGGGCTGTCCGAAGAGCCAAGCCGCGGTGCGCATTTCGCGGCGTGGCACGCACGAGAGCGGAGACCGCTGACCGTGTTGGACCTCGATTACCGGCCGATGTTCTGGGACTCCCCCGCCGCGGCCACCGAGCAGGTCCGCAAGGCACTTGCGCACGTGACCGTCGCCGTCGGAAACCGGGAAGAATGCGAGATCGCCGTCGGCGAGTCCAACCCCCACAAAGCCGCTGACGCGCTGCTCGATCTGGGCGTGGAACTCGCCATCGTCAAGCAAGGTCCGCGCGGTGTGCTCGGCAAGAGCCGCCGATCATCGGTGACCGTGCCTCCCAACGAGGTCGACGTCGTCAACGGCCTGGGTGCGGGCGACTCGTTCGGCGGCAGCCTGTGCCACGGACTGTTGCACAACTGGCCCTTGGAAAAGACGCTGCGTTACGCGAACGCCGCCGGCGCCATCGTCGCCGGACGACTCGAATGCTCGACCGCCATGCCGACGGCCAGCGAGGTCGCCGAACTGGCCGAACAGACCGCTGTGGAGGCCGTCAATGTCTGATGCACTGTGCCGGGATCACGCGGCGATCACCGATCTGCGGGCCACCGATCCCGGCGCCGTCGCGCGTGCCTGGCAGAACCGAACCACCCGACCCACGATCCGCGGTAACGGCCGCCTGATGATCGTGGCCGCCGATCACCCGGCTCGCGGCGCGCTCGCCGTCGGTACCCGCCCGACCGCGATGAACAGCCGCACCGATCTCCTCGACCGGCTCTGCGCCGCGCTCGCCGACCCCGGTGTGGACGGGGTACTCGCGACCGCCGACATTCTCGATGACCTGCTGCTGCTCGGCGCGCTCGAGGACAAGGTGGTGTTCAGCTCGTTCAACCGGGGCGGGCTGGCGGGATCGTCGTTCGAGCTCGACGACCGGATGACCGGCGCCACCGCAGCCTCCACCGCGGCGGCCCGGATGAACGGCGGAAAGATGTTGTGCCGCATCGATCTCGACGATCCGGGCACCGTCGCCACCCTCGCCGCCTGCGCCCAGGCCGTCGACGAACTCGCCGCCCACGGCCTGATCGCGATGCTCGAACCCTTCATGTCGTCTCGGGTGAACGGCAAGGTCCGCAACGATCTGTCACCGGATGCGGTCATCAAGTCGGTGCACATCGGACAGGGACTGGGCTCGACGTCGGCCTACACCTGGATGAAGCTGCCCGTCGTCGACGAGATGGACCGCGTCATGGAATCCACGACGATGCCCACCCTGCTCCTGGGCGGAGATCCGACAGATCCCGACGAAGCGTTCGCCAGCTGGGAGAAGGCGTTGGCCCTGCCCTCGGTGCGCGGTCTGATCGTCGGCCGCGCCCTGCTCTATCCGCCCGACGACGACGTCGCCTCGGCCGTCGCGACCGCGGTGGCGATGGTCCGATGAATTCCACGCTGTACGTGCCCGCGGGCAGTGCCCCCGCACCGTTCACCGTCGCGATCACGCCGGAGGATGCCGGATGGAGCGAATCATCGTTGCACGTCGTCGATCTCGGCGATGGCGACGAGGTGTCGATGAGCACCGGCGAGACCGAGGTGATGATCCTTCCGCTGGCCGGTGCCGCCACCGTCGAGTGCGGCGGTGAGGCATTTGCGCTGTCGCCTCGCGTCTCGGTGTTCGACGGGCCCGCCGACATGGTCTATCTGGGTATCGGGCAGCACTACACGCTGTCGGGCCGCGGCCGGATCGCGATCTGCGGAGCCCGGGCAGCGACGTCCTTCCCGAACCGTCGGGTGGCGGCCTCCGACGTACCGGTCGAGCTGCGGGGCGCCGGCAACTGCAGCCGACAGGTCCACAACTTCGGCACAGCAACGACATTCGAGGCCGACTCCCTGATCGCGTGCGAAGTCCTGACTCCCGGCGGCAACTGGTCGTCCTATCCGGCGCACAAGCACGACGAAAACACCGACGTCGAAACCCAGCTGGAAGAGATCTACTACTTCGAGATCGACGACAGTCCGGCCGGCACACCAGGTTTCGGCTACCACCGGGTCTACGGCACCCTGGAGCGTCCCATCGAGGTGCTCGAAGAAGTCCGCAGCGGCGACGTCGTCCTGGTACCGCACGGCTACCACGGCCCGTCCATCGCAGCGCCCGGCCACCACATGTACTACCTCAACGTGATGGCCGGCTCGGGCCCGAACCGCGCCTGGCTCATCTGCGACGACCCTGCCCACACCTGGCTGCGCGCGAGCTGGGAGCACCAGCAGATCGATCCCCGCTTGCCGTTCACCCCGAGTCGAGGAGAGTGACCCGTGGTTTCCACTGCACCGAAGTCCACCGAGAAGCTCACCGACACCGAACCGACGGTGCGGCTCACCGTCGCGCAGGCGACGGTGAGGTTCCTGGCCAACCAGTACGTCGAGAGGGATGGGCAGCGGCAGAGGTTCTTCGCCGGGTGCCTCGGCATCTTCGGCCACGGCAACGTCGCCGGCGTCGGTCAAGCCCTGCTTCAGGACGAGGTCGACGCGCACGCCGCCGGTGTCGACCCCGGCCTGAAGTACGTGCTCGGCCGCAACGAGCAGGCCATGGTGCACACCGCGGTGGCCTATGCCCGCCAACAGGATCGTCTGCAGACCTGGGTCGTCACCGCCAGCATCGGTCCGGGATCGACGAACATGCTCACCGGCGCGGCGTTGGCCACCATCAACCGGTTGCCGGTTCTCCTGTTGCCGTCCGACACCTTCGCGACCCGCGTGAGTTCGCCTGTGCTGCAGGAACTCGAGCTGCCCTCGAGCGGCGACGTGACGGTCAACGACGCATTCAAGCCACTGTCGCGGTACTTCGACCGGGTGTGGCGTCCCGAGCAGTTGCCCGCCGCACTACTGGGTGCGATGCGGGTGCTCACCGATCCCGCCGAGACGGGCGCCGCCACCGTTTCGCTGCCCCAGGATGTGCAGGCCGAGGCTCATGACTGGCCGGAATCGCTGTTCGCCGAACGCACCTGGCACATCGCACGGCCCCTGCCCGAGCGATCGGTGATCGCCCGCGCCGCTGAGGTGGTCCGGTCGGCGCGCACGCCGCTGATCGTCGCCGGCGGCGGCATCATCTACTCCGGCGCCAACGATGCGCTCGCCGCGTTCGCCTCCCAGACCGGTATCCCGGTGTGTGAGAGCCAGGCCGGCAAGGGCTCCCTGCTGCACGAGCACCCGCAATCCGTGGGCGCGGTCGGTTCGACGGGCACGACAGCGGCCAATGCGTTGGCCAGCGAGGCCGACGTGGTCATCGGGATCGGTACGCGATACAGCGATTTCACGTCGGCGTCGCGCACCGCGTTCAACAACCCCGATGTCCGGTTCGTCAACATCAACGTCGCATCCTTCGATGCTGTGAAGCAGGGCGGGATCAGCGTGGTCGCCGATGCGCGTGAGGCGCTCGAGGAGCTGGCCCGCGCGGTCGGCGACTACACGGTCAGTGACGAATACCGTCAGCGCACAGCTGATCTCGCGGCGGAGTGGAACGACACCGTGTCGCAGGCGTATCGCACCGACGACGGTGACCCGCTGAACCAGAACCAGGTCATCGGTCTGGTGAACTCGCTCTCCGATCCGCGCGATGTCGTCGTGTGCGCGGCCGGATCAATGCCGGGCGACCTGCACAAGCTGTGGCGCATGCGTGACCGCAAGGGCTATCACGTCGAATACGGCTTTTCGTGCATGGGCTACGAGATCGCCGGCGGCATCGGCGTACGGATGGCCGCTCCTGACCGCGACGTGTTCGTGATGGTCGGCGACGGCTCGTACCTGATGATGGCCACCGAGCTGGTGACTGCCGTGCAGGAAGGCGTCAAAGTCATCCCGGTGCTGGTGCAGAACCACGGTTTCGCCTCGATCGGCGGGCTGTCGGAATCGCTGGGCTCGCAACGCTTCGGCACGGCGTACCGGTACCGCAGTGAGGACGGCCGGCTCGACGGCGACACTCTTCCCGTCGATTTGGCAGCCAACGCCGCGAGTCTGGGCGCCGACGTCATCCGGGCGACCACGGCTGCGGAGTTCACCGATGCGGTGAAACTCGCCAAAGCCAGCGACCGCACCACGGTCATCTATGTCGAAACCGACCCTCGTGTCTACGCACCGGACAGCCACTCGTGGTGGGACGTTCCGGTCAGCGAGGTGTCGACGCTCGACTCGACACAGCAGGCCTATCAGCGCTACGCGGACTGGAAGAAGGTCCAGCGTCCCTTGATCACTCCGTCCGACCGCCCCTGAACACCGAGAAAGAGCGCACATGAACACCATTTCGCATTGGGTCAACAACGAGATCTTCAGCGGCGCCGGTGGTTCCACGGCGCCGGTGACGAATCCGGCGACGGGTGAGGTGACGGGTCAGGTCGCGTTGGCGTCTGTGGAGGACGCCCGTGCGGTCATCGACGCCGCGACTGCGGCGTTCCCCGCCTGGCGCGACACCAGCCTGGCCAAGCGCACCCAGGTGCTGTTCCGGTTCCGCGAACTGCTCAACGACCGCAAGGGCGAACTCGCCGAGATCATCACCAGCGAACACGGCAAAGTCGTCTCCGACGCGTTGGGCGAAGTCGCCCGCGGCCAGGAAGTCGTCGAGTTCGCCTGCGGCATCCCCCACCTGCTCAAGGGCGGATTCACCGAGAACGCCTCCACCAACATCGACGTGCACTCCATCCGCCAGGCCCTCGGTCCGGTCGGCATCATCTCCCCGTTCAACTTCCCCGCGATGGTCCCGATGTGGTTCTTCCCCGTCGCCATCGCCTGCGGCAACACCGTCGTGCTCAAGCCCTCCGAAAAGGACCCCTCAGCCGCCCTGTGGCTGGCCGCGCTGTGGGCCGAAGCCGGCCTGCCCGCCGGAGTGTTCAACGTCCTCCAAGGCGACAAGACCGCCGTCGACGAACTGCTCACCAACCCCAAGATCAAAAGCGTCAGCTTTGTCGGCTCCACCCCGATCGCCCAGTACGTCTACGCCACCGGCACCGCCGCCGGTAAACGCGTCCAAGCCCTCGGCGGCGCGAAAAACCACGCCGTCATCCTGCCCGACGCCGACCTCGACCTGGCCGCCGACGCCATGGTCAACGCCGGCTTCGGCTCCGCCGGCGAACGCTGCATGGCCATCTCCGCATGCGTGGCCGTCGGCCCCATCGCCGACGACCTGGTCGCCAAGATCGCCGAACGCACAACACCGTTGAAGATCGGTGACGGCACCAAGGACTCCGACATGGGCCCCCTAGTCACCCAAGCCCACCGCGACAAAGTCGCCTCCTACATCGACGCCGGCGAGAATGCCGGCGCGAAGGTCGTCGTCGACGGACGCACGGTAGCAGCCGAGGTCGGCTCGGAAAGAGATCCAGCCGGCTTCTGGCTCGGCCCCACCCTGCTCGACAACGTCACCCCCGACATGAGCGTCTACACCGACGAGATCTTCGGACCCGTCCTGTCGGTCGTGCGCGTCGAGACCTACGACCAAGCCCTCGACCTGATCAACTCCAACCCCTACGGCAACGGCACCGCGATCTTCACCAACGACGGCGGCGCCGCCCGCCGCTTCCAAAACGAAGTCGAAGTCGGCATGGTCGGCATCAACGTCCCCATCCCGGTCCCCATGGCCTACTACAGCTTCGGCGGCTGGAAAGCCTCCCTCTTCGGCGACAGCCACGCCCACGGCATGGACGGCGTCCACTTCTTCACCCGCCAAAAAGCCATCACCACCCGCTGGCTCGACCCCAGCCACGGCGGCATCAACCTCGGCTTCCCCACCAACTGACTCCACCGAGACTGCGGAGTCCCTCAGTCCGGTACTGCGACCCAGGCTCCACCGGAGTTCATCGACGCGATCAGGGCGTCGGCGACAACGGCCGCCCGCAGACCATCGGTCACGCCGGCCAGGGTCGACGGCCGGCCGAGGCGCAACGAGTCGATCCACTCCTGCAGTTCGAGCCGGTAGGCGTCGCCGAACCGCGGAATCCAATCCGCCGCATAGTCAACCGAACGCGTGCGCTGCGAATCCGAGACGATGTGCGTGGGCTGCGTCAGCGCACAAACACCGGTCTCCATCACCACCTCGCACCGGATGTCGTAGCCGTAGCGGGCGTTGAGGAACAGCTCCGAGGTGATCAGCACACCGGATTCAGTGCGCAGCAGATAGAGCTGAGGGTCCTGCCGATCGGCCACATGCGCGGCTGACCGGCCGTGCTGCCAACTGACCTCCACGATCGGCGAGTCGAGCAGCCACGGCATGACGTCGAGCTCATGGACAGCCGAATTGGTGATCGTGGCCGCCGAATCCCCGCCCGGGTAGCTCTGCACCGTCCGACTGACGCAGTGGGCGAGCAGCGGTGCGCCGCAATCTCCTTCGCGTATGCGATCGCGCAGCGCGACGTAGGACGGGTCGAACCGCCTCATGAAACCCAGCGTGACGAGATCGGACGCACCGGCCGAAGCGCATTCGCCGACGAGCTCGCGACACTCGGCAGCCGTTGGCGCCAGCGGCTTCTCGCACAGCACCGGCTTGCGTGCACGGATCGCCGCCCGCACGAGATCGGCGTGGGTGTCATCGCGGGTGGCGACGACGACCGCGTCGACCGCCGGATGGTCGATCACGGCGACGCCGTCCTCGAGAGCCGTCGCTCCCACCTCGTCGGCAAGTGTGGCCGCGACCCGGGAATCGAAGTCGGCGACCGCGGTCACCGTCGCCCCCGAGACAACCCGCGACAATTTGCGGGCGTGATCCGCCCCCATCACCCCGACGCCGATCACACCCACACGAATCACGTCAGAGTGCGGCACATAGGACCCGAGGTCAGAGGCGGTCACGAAGGCCGAGCCTACGATCCGCCCAGACCGGTGTAAAGGCTTTGTGCATACGTCAAGACAAAATCTCTGAACAGCTGTTATGACGGTATGTACGCTGGCCGTCGCAGCGGGTACCCGGTCACCGTGAACAAACTGTGGGCGGTCCTGGCGTTGACGTGTCTTGTCGCGGCGTGCGAGAGCAGACCACCCGATCAGGCCGCCCCGTCGACCACGCCCTCGGCGCCCACGAGCACCCCGACGACGACGGGATTGATCCCCCCTGGCGCTCCGACCGAAGGCACCCGCCCACCCACTGACAGCCTGCCGCCCGCAGCGGAACCCCAGAACGCTCCGGCGCCTCAGCAACCGCCGCCCGGCCGTCAGATCCGGGTGGGGTCGGCGCCTGAAGGCGTGGTCGTCGACGCAGTGACCCGCACCGTGGCGGTTGCGGCTCGCCGACCGAACGAACTCGTGCTGATCAACGTCGACACCGGCGAGATCACCGGGCGCACACCATTACCGGGCGTCGCCAGGCATCTGCAGCTGGCGAAACCGGGTGGGCCCGTCTTGGTTCCGGTGGAGAGTGCGAACGCGCTGGTGCGCGTCGACCTTCCCGACGGACGCGCCGAAGCCCAGATCGTCACCGGCACCGTTCCTCACGACGCGTCGGAGGCGCCGGACGGCACCGTGTTCGTCGCCAACGAGCTCGGAGGGACGGTGACCGCGCTTCGGGGCGACGACATCGTCAAGGTGTTCACCGACAGCGTGCAACCGGCCGGCCTGGCGCCGGTCGGCGACCGGATGGGCCTGCTCGACGTCCGCAAGAACGACCTCACGATCTACGACACCGCGAATCTGACGATCGTGGGCTCGACACCCGCCGGAGAAGGTCCCACGCACCTTGTCGCCGACAAGCACGGCCGGATGATCGCTGCCGACACCCGCGGCAATGCGGTCCGCGTCTTCGACACCTCGCCCCGCCAGCTCGCGGAGATCGCGCAGCCCGGTGGCCCCTACGGGATCACCTACGATTCCACGCGCGACGTGCTGTGGGTCGCATCGTCGGGGACCAACGAAGTCGTCGGCTACGACATGGCCAACCCGATGCCCCGCGAAGTCAAAAGGTTTGCGACGGTGCAGAATCCGTACACCCTCGGCGTGGACTCGAAGACCGGCCGGCTCTTCGTCGCCGGCGCGACCGCCGGGGTCGTGCAGATCATCGACCCCGGCTGAGCCACCCGGGGCCGCCCCGATTGTGCGATCTCATCCGCGCCACGCGGCGTATTGCGGATGAAACCGCACAATCGCGACCGGCTTCAGAGGATGTAGAGCATCTCCTGGTAGGTCGGCAGTGGCCACAGGTCATCGGCGACCACGCCCTCCAAAGCGTCGGCGGCCGCACGCACGGCCTCCATCGCGGGGAGCAGCACCGTCTGCGCATGCGTGGCCTCGTCGAGCGCGGACTCCGCGGAATGATCCGCCAGACCCGCTTTCAGCGATGCCAACGCCGCCGTCAGGTCGGCGATCGGAGCCGACACCGCTTCCAGCATCGTCGTATCGGCAGTCACCCCCGCGGCCTTCAGTGTGGCCACGTTCTGTGCCAGCTCGGTCTGGTAGCGCACCGCGGCAGGCAGGATCACCGTCGTGCCGAGTTCCAGCGCGAGCTTGGCCTCGACGCCGATCGTCAGCGCGTACTGCTCGAGTCGAACCTCGTAGCGGCTGTGCAACTCCCGCTCGTTGAACACCCCGTAGCGCTCGAACACCTCGACGGCCTCGGGCTTGATCAGCTCCGGGATCGCGTCGAGCGTGGTCTTCAGGTTCGGCAAGCCACGCTCGGCGGCTTCGATCTGCCAGTTCTCCGAGTAGCCGTCACCGTTGAACACGACCGCGCCGTGATCGGTGATGATCTCGGTCAGCAACTTCTGCACGGCCTGGTCGAAGTCCTCGCCCTCGCCGACTGCCTTTTCGAGCACCGTCGCCATGTAGTCCAGCGAATCGGCCATGATGGTGTTCAAGATGATCATCGGCACGTTGATCGTCTGGCCCGAGCCCGGCGCACGGAACTCGAACCTGTTGCCGGTGAACGCAAACGGGCTGGTGCGGTTGCGGTCACCCGGATCGGTCGGCAATTCGGGCAGGGTGTCGACGCCGATGATCATCGACCCCTTGCCCTTCGACGACGTCGCGGCGCCCTTGGCGATCTGCTCGAACACGTCGGCCAGCTGTGCACCGAGGAAGATCGAGATGATCGCCGGCGGAGCCTCGTTCGCGCCCAGCCGGTGATCGTTGGTGGCCGAGGCAACCGACACCCGCAGCAGGCCCGCGAACTTGTGCACCGCGCGGATGACTGCCGCGCAGAACACCAGGAACTGGGCGTTCTCGTGCGGGGTGTCGCCGGGCACCAGCAGGCTGCCGAATTGTGAGTTGCCCATGGAGAAGTTGACGTGCTTGCCCGAACCGTTGACGCCGGCGAACGGCTTCTCGTGGAAGAGGCACTCCATGCCGTGCTTCTTGGCGACGTTGCGGAAGATCGTCATCAGCAACTGCTGATGGTCGGCGGCGATGTTGGCCCGCTCGAACATCGGCGCGATCTCGAACTGTCCGGGGGCGACCTCGTTGTGCCGGGTCTTGGCCGGAATGCCGAGTTTGAACAGCTCACGCTCGGTGTCCATCATGAAGCCGAGCACCCGCTCGGGCACCGAGCCGAAGTAGTGGTCGTCGAACTCCTGCCCCTTGGGCGGCTTGGCGCCGAACAGGGTGCGGCCCGCGTTGATCAGGTCGGGACGGGCCAGGAAGAAGTGCCGGTCGACGAGGAAGTACTCCTGCTCCGGACCGCAGAAGGACACGATGTGGTCGAAGTTCTTGTGGCCGAACAATTTCAGGATCCGCTCGGCATGAGTGCCCATTGCCTGCTGGCTGCGCAGCAGCGGCGTCTTGTAGTCCAGCGCCTCACCGGTCATCGACACGAACACCGTGGGGATGCACAGCGTGTTGCCGTTGGGGTTCTCCAAGATGTAGGCCGGGCTGGTGACGTCCCACCCGGTGTAGCCGCGCGCTTCGAACGTGCTGCGCAGACCGCCCGACGGGAAGCTGGACGCGTCGGGCTCGCCCTGGATCAGGGTCTTGCCGGCGAACTCGGCCAGCGTCTGGCCGTCGGAGACGGGTTCGAGGAAGCTGTCGTGCTTCTCGGCAGTGAGCCCGGTCATCGGGTAGAAGACGTGCGCGTAGTGGGTGGCGCCTTTGGACAGCGCCCAGTCCTTCATCGCCGAGGCGACCGAGTCGGCCACGGCCGGGTCCAGCTTGGCGCCCTTCTCGATGGTGGCGACCACCGACTTGTACACCGACTTGGGGAGCCGCAACTGCATCTCCGCCTTGGTGAACACGTTCGAGCCGAACACCTCACCGGGTGCCTCCGTCGGATCGAAGCTGATTGCCGGCGGGACATACGCTTCGACATTGTTGATCGCCTGCAGGCGTACCGAGTTACCGCTCACTGGACTTCCTTATCCGCTGCGTCGTCCGCTTCTGTTTCACAGACGATTGACCGGCCAACAGTAGGAACATCCGATGCCGATCCTGTTACGCGAGCGTCAACGTCGCAAGACGCGGGTTACGGGCAGCCGTCGTGGCCGCCGACGGCCGAACAGACCACAATGGGACAGATGTCGCGACGAGAGGCGTTTCCGTGGGCCGAGTGACCTCCCGTCGACGAGCGCACCATCTGACGGCCGGGGGTGCGACCGCCCGGGCTGAGACCTTGGCCGTCGAGGAACCGCTGGAGATCCGCGTCGACGGCCACCCCCTCACGGTGACGATGCGCACCCCCGGCTCCGACGTCGAGCTCGCGCAGGGTTTCCTGCTCACCGAGGGCGTGGTCGCGGGCCGAGAAGACATCGCCTCGGTGCGCTACTGCCGCGGCGCCGACGAGGACGGGGTGAACTCCTACAACGTCCTGGACGTGACGCTGGCACCCGGCGTCGCGCCGCCCGACGTCGATCCGACGCGCAACTTCTACACGACCTCGTCGTGCGGGGTGTGCGGTAAGGCCTCGCTGGAGGCGGTGCGGTTGGTCAGCAAGCACGCCCCCGGTGACGACCCGCTGACAGTGGAGGCGGACGTGCTGGCGGAGATGCCCGCGGAGCTGCGCCGCCGGCAGAAGGTGTTCGCCGCCACCGGAGGCCTGCACGGCGCGGGACTGTTTGATGCCGCCGGCCATGCGCTGGTCGTCCGCGAGGACATCGGCAGGCACAACGCCGTCGACAAGGTGATCGGCTGGGCGCTCGAACAGCATCGGGTACCGCTGGGCGGCACGGTGCTGCTGGTGAGTGGTCGGGCGTCGTTCGAGCTCACGCAGAAGGCGGTGATGGCCGGCATCCCGATGCTGGCTGCGGTGTCGGCGCCATCGTCACTGGCGGTGGATCTGGCCGCGCAGTCGGGGCTGACCCTGGTGGCCTTCCTGCGGGGTGAGTCGATGAACGTTTACACCCGCCCGGACCGCGTCATCAACTGACCGCGAAAGTGCCCTGGCGGTCGCCAATCAGCTGATCGAACAACCGCCAGGGCACTCTCGTGGCGAAAAAACTAGGCGGTCTTGTCGCGGCGCTCCGTGCGAGAAGGCTTGCGCGGCACGATCGTCGGCAGGACGTTGTCCTCGACGGTCTCCTTGGTCACGACCACCTTGGCGACGTCGTCGCGGCTGGGGATGTCGTACATCACCGGCAGCAGGACCTCTTCCATGATGGCGCGCAGGCCACGAGCGCCGGTACCGCGGTGGATGGCCTGATCGGCGATCGCATCCAGCGCGTCTTCGGCAAATTCGAGCTCGACGCCGTCCATCTCGAACAACCGGGTGTACTGCTTGACCAAGGCGTTCTTCGGCGTCGACAGGATCGACACCAGCGATTCCTTGTCCAGGTTGGTCACCGAGGCGACCACCGGCAGACGACCGATGAACTCCGGGATCAGCCCGAACTTGATCAGGTCCTCGGGCATGACTTCGGCGAAGTGATCCTGGGTGTCGATCTCGGCCTTCGAATGCACCTCGGCACCGAATCCCAGACCACGCTTACCGACCCGGTCGGAGACGATCTTCTCGAGCCCCGCGAACGCACCGGCCACGATGAACAACACGTTCGTGGTGTCGATCTGGATGAACTCCTGGTGCGGGTGCTTGCGACCGCCCTGCGGCGGCACCGACGCCTGCGTGCCCTCGAGGATCTTCAGCAGCGCCTGCTGCACACCCTCCCCGGAGACGTCGCGGGTGATCGACGGGTTCTCGCTCTTGCGGGCGATCTTGTCGACCTCGTCGATGTAGATGATGCCGGTCTCGGCGCGCTTGACGTCGTAGTCGGCGGCCTGAATCAGCTTGAGCAGAATGTTCTCGACATCCTCGCCGACATAGCCGGCCTCGGTCAGCGCCGTGGCGTCGGCGATCGCGAACGGGACGTTGAGCATCTTGGCCAGCGTCTGGGCGAGGTAGGTCTTGCCGCAGCCGGTGGGCCCGAGCATCAGGATGTTGGACTTGGCGAGCTCGACGGGCTCCGAGCGCGAATCGCGGCTCTTCTCCCCCGCCTGGATGCGCTTGTAGTGGTTGTAGACCGCGACGGCGAGCGTGCGCTTCGCGGTGTCCTGACCGATGACGTAGCTCTCGAGGAAGTCGCGGATCTCCGCAGGCTTGGGCAGCTCGTCGAGCTTGACGTCGTCAGCGTCGGCCAGTTCTTCTTCGATGATCTCGTTGCACAGATCGATGCATTCGTCGCAGATGTAGACGCCCGGTCCCGCGATGAGCTTCTTCACCTGCTTTTGACTCTTGCCGCAGAACGAGCACTTCAGCAGGTCACCGCCGTCTCCAATGCGTGCCATGGTGCAGGGGTCCTACTTCCTGTTGCTGTTGCACATCGATCGATTCGGTGGGTCGCACCGCAACGTTTCCGACGCTACCCGCATCTTCCGGCCCGGGGCGACCGATGAGGCCGAATAGCGCCGCTGATATTCACGTGTGGTTGCGACAACATATCGCCTGACCGCGCGCCGATGGCCCTGGAACGCACCACCGAGTCTCTGGCGTGTCGCCGCTGTTACTCGACCGAGAGTACCTATCCGTGGGAAGGACGGTCGGCGCGCCGTCTGTGTCGTCAGCGACCGGGACCGAGAGGCCCGGGTCCGACAGGTCCGGGCCCGACCGGACCGGGTCCGACGGGCCCGACGACGCCACCCACCCCGACGGGCCCGACGGGTCCGACGACCGGGTTGGGTGGGTTGACGTAGACGTTCACCGCGACGCACTGGACGGTCGCGGCGTCCCAGTACGTGCCCGCCGGGCACACCGGTTCCTGGGCGTGCGCGACGCCATACGTGAAGGCAGCCCCCGCGGCGGCCACGGCCAGCAACAGCATCTTCCCCATGGCGATCCTCCTCGAATATTGACGACCACGTAGATCAAGAGCGTGGCACGTCCGCGATCGACCCGTGGTTCTTTTGCTCGCCGTAGCCTTCGAGGGTGACCTCTCTCACCGACGCCGTCGCGCTGGCCCAGTCGGACAACGGGCTCGCGGTGGTGTCGACGCTGCGGGCCGACCACACCATTCAGGCATCGCTGATCAACGCCGGCGTCCTCCCGCACCCCGCCTCCACCGAGCCGGTCCTGGGCTACGTCACCTACGGACGAGTGAAGCTGGCCAACTTGCGGGCCCGCCCGCAGACTGCGATCACCTTCAGGAAGGGATGGCAGTGGGCGACAGTGGAGGGGCGGGCCGAGCTGGCCGGACCCGACGACGCGCAGCCGTGGCTGGAGTCGGAGCAGATGCTCGCGCAGCTGCTCCGTGACATCTTCACCGCGGCGGGCGGAACCCACGACGACTGGGACGCCTACGACGCGACGATGCGCGAGCAGCGCCGCACAGCCGTGCTGGTGACCCCGACAAGGGTCTACAGCAACGGCTGAGCGTCAGGCGTTCTGCGCGGAGAGCTTGCGGTACTGCAGCACCGTGTCGATGATGCCGTAGTCCTTGGCTGCCTCGGCGGTGAGGATCTTGTCGCGATCGGTGTCCTTGCGGATCACGTCGGCAGGCTTGCCGGTGTGCCGCGACAGGGTCTCCTCCATCAGCGTGCGCATGCGCTCGATCTCCGCGGCCTGGATCTCCAGATCGGAGAACTGGCCCTGGATCACGCCGCCGAGGGCGGGCTGATGGATCAGGACGCGTGCGTTGGGCAGGGCCAGGCGCTTGCCCGGAGTGCCCGCGGCCAGCAGCACCGCGGCGGCCGAGGCGGCCTGCCCGAGGCACACCGTCTGGATGTCGGCGCGCACGTACTGCATGGTGTCGTAGATCGCCATCAGCGAGGTGAACGAACCGCCCGGCGAGTTGATGTACATCGTGATGTCGCGGTCGGGATCGAGCGATTCGAGCACCAGCAGCTGGGCCATGATGTCGTTCGCCGACGCGTCGTCGACCTGCACGCCGAGGAAGATGATGCGTTCCTCGAACAGCTTGTTGTACGGGTTCGACTCCTTGACGCCGAAGCTGGAGTGCTCGATGAACGACGGCAGGATGTAGCGGGCCTGCGGCTGCACGCGGGAGTCCAGCGACGGGTGAATAGACGAGTTATCGGTCATTTGTCGATTCCTGCTCCTGGTCCGTCGCCGTTGAGAGTGACGCTGGTGATGATGTGATCGACGAAGCCGTATTCGAGTGCTTCCTGCGCCGTGAACCATCGGTCACGGTCCGAATCGGCCTCGATGCGCTCGATGCTCTGCCCGGTGAACTCCGCGTTCAGGCGGAACATCTCCTTCTTGATGCTGGCGAACTGCTCGGCCTGGATCGCGATGTCCGCGGCGCCGCCGGTGATGCCGCCGAGCGGCTGGTGCATCAGGATGCGGGCGTGCGGCAGGGCGTAGCGCTTGCCCTTGGTGCCGGCGGCGAGCAGGAACTCGCCCATCGACGCGGCCATGCCCATGGCGTAGGTCGCCACGTCGCACGGGGCCAGCACCATGGTGTCGTAGATCGCCATGCCGGCGCTGATCGAGCCGCCGGGCGAGTTGATGTAGAGGTGGATGTCCTTGGTGGGATCCTCGGCCGACAGCAGCAGGATCTGGGCGCACAGCCGGTTGGCGATGTCATCGTCGACCTGGGAGCCCAGGAAGATGATGCGCTCGGCCAGCAATCGCTCATACACCGAGTCGACAAGGTTGAGGCCCGAGGAGGCGCCACGCATGTCAGTCACGACTGGATACCTGCTTTCTTCTGTGTACTTCCGACGCGGTGACCGGTCTTACGGACGACACTAACCAACCCGCGCCGCTGGGGAGTCCCCAGACGCCGCGCGTTCGCTCAGAGCATCACTTGGTGTCGTCGTCCCCGGATGTCTCGGCGGCGTCGGTGTTGTCGGCGTTCTCGGTGTCTGTCTCGGCAGTTGCCTCGTCGCCGGCCTCGATCTCGTCGTCCACGACAGCCGCGTCACCGGTGGGCCCGAAGAACTCGGTGGTGTCGATCTCGGTGCCGTCGGTGTCGGTCACGGTCGCCCCGTGCACGACGGCCGCGACGGTCAGACCGCGACGCACATCGGCGAACATCGCCGGCAGCTGATTGTTCTGCTGCAGCATCTGGATCAGCTGCTGGGGCTCGATGCCGTACTGGCGCGACATCAGCACCAGCCGCTCGGTGATGTCGTTCTGCCCCACCTGGATGTCCAGCTTGTCGGCGATCGCATCCATCAGCAGCTGGGTCTTGATGGCCTTCTCCGCGTTGGTGCGGTTGTCGGTGTCGAACTCCTCGCGGCTGCTGCCCTGCTCGGCCAGCGACTCGGCGAACTTGTCCTCGTCATGGTCGAGGCCGTGGATGGCGTTGTGCAGCGTGTCGTCGACCTGGGCCTGCACGACGGCTTCGGGCAGCGGCACCTCGACCTGGGTGAGCAGCTCCTCGATGGTCTTGTCGCGGATGGCCTCGGCCTGCTGCACGCGCTTGACGCGGGCCACCTTCTCGCGGAGGTCGGCCTTGAGTTCGTCGATGGTGTCGAATTCGCTTGCCAGCTGCGCGAATTCGTCGTCCAGTTCGGGCAGTTCACGGGTCTTGACCGACTTCACCGTGACGGTGACCTCAGCCTCCCGGTCGGCGTGCTCGCCGGCGACCAGCGTCGTGGTGAACGTCGCGGACTCGCCTTCTTTGAGCCCGACGATCGCCTCGTCGAGGCCGTCGATGAGCTGACCGGAGCCGACCTCGTGCGACAGGCCCTCGGTCTTGGCCTCCGGCACGTCCTCGCCGTCGACCGTGGCCGACAGATCGATGGAGACGAAGTCGCCGTTCTCCGCGGCGCGCTCGACACCGGTCAGGGTGCCGAAGCGCTTCTGCAGCGAGTCCAGCTCGGCCTCGACGTCGGAGTCCTCGACGCTGATCGGGTCGACGGTGACCTTGAGGGTGCTCAGGTCGGGCAGGTCGATCTCGGGACGGATGTCGACCTCGGCGGTGAACACCAGCTCCTCGTTGTCCTCGAGCTTGGTCACCTCGATCTCGGGCTGGCCGATGGGCTGCAGGGACTCCGAGGTGATGGCCTCGCTGTAGCGGGTGGGCAGCGCGTCGTTGACGACCTGCTCGAGCACCGCACCGCGGCCGACGCGCGCCTCGAGGAGCTTGCGCGGCGCCTTGCCCGGGCGGAAGCCGGGCAGCCGGACCTGCTTGGCCAGCTGCTTGAAGGCGTTGTCGATCTCTGGCTCGAGTTCGGTGAAGGGCACCTCCACGTTGATGCGCACCCGGGTCGGGCTCAGCTTCTCGACGGTGCTCTTCACTTCGGTACTCCTCTTATTGCTTTCGTCTGATGGGTCGAACTGGTCGGGGTGACAGGATTTGAACCTGCGGCCTTCCGCTCCCAAAGCGGATGCGCTACCAAGCTGCGCTACACCCCGGTCGTCGCTGCCGCCTCACGCTCACGCGCAGCGTCAGACCACCGGCGATCCTACGTCCTGACCTCAGCGAAGCCACATCCAGATGGCGATTGGATTCTCGGGGGGCGGGGCCGGTATCCTCTGGCGGTACTGCAGCGGCGCTGCAGCGACACGCGGGCGTAGCTCAATGGTAGAGCCTCAGTCTTCCAAACTGATTACGCGGGTTCGATTCCCGTCGCCCGCTCCACCCACTCGGGCCACCGTTCAGAACCCGAAGTACACCGCGGCCATGTCGTCGCCGCCGTGGCCGGCTGAGCTCGCACTGTCGAACACCGCGCGGACGCCGTCGATCAGGTCCGTCGACACCCCGGCGTCGGCGAGTGCGGTCCGGATCAGACCCGTGTCTTTGCGCACGCCGTCCACGCTGAACTGCGGCGCGTAGGAATCCTCGATGATCGCCGCGCCCTTCATCTGCAGGTAGGCCGAGTTGGCCGCCGACCCGTCGAGCGCCTCCAGCACCTGGCGCTGATCCACGCCGAGACCCTTGGCCAGGGCCATCGACTGCGCGGTCGCCGCCGCGATCGAGGCGATCCACGCGTTGCACGCCAGCTTCAGTCGCGAGCCCGCCCCGGGCTCCTCGCCGACCCACAGTGTCTTGGACCCGACGGCGTCGAAGGCCGGCTGCACCCGGTCCCGCAGGGCGGGGTCGCCAGAGGCCAGCATCACGAGCTTGCCCTGCTCCGCGGGCGCCTTCGTGCCCAGCACCGGGCAGTCGAGGAACGCCACCCCGTGCGTGGCGGCCAGCGACGCGGTCTGCGCCGCACCTTCTACCCCGACCGTCGCGCACTGCACGAACACGGCGCCGTCGCCGAGGTGCGGCAGCGCGGTCTCCATCACCGACAGCGTCGACTCGGTGTCGAAGAGCATCGCCATCACGACGTCCGCATCGGCGACCGCCGCCACCGGGTCGAGCGCGACCACGGCACCGTCGTCGGTCAGCGGCTCGGCCCGTTCGGGCGTGCGGTTCCACACCGTGACGTCGAAGCCGTCGCGCAGCAGTGACTGCGCCATCCCGGCGCCCATGGCGCCCGTTCCCAACACCGCGATCCGCATGGTGGCCATTCTGCGTCATACGAGCCGTAGGCCGCTGCGCCCGCCGCCGATGACCGGCGTCGGGTCGGCGCCGAGGACACGGACCAGCAGATCCTGGTAGATGTCTCGAAAATCAGTCGTGTACTTGAGATCTCCGTCATCGAGGTCGGTCAGGCTGGGTTCGTCGCCGTAGAAGCCACCGCGGACCGGCGCGCCGGCGACGAACACCGGTCCAGCGGTTCCGTGGTCGGTGCCCTGTGATGCGTTGGCGCGGACGCGACGCCCGAATTCGGAGTAGGCCATCACCACGACGTTGCGGCCGTGCTGGTCGGAGGACATCCGGCGCAAGAACGGGGTCAGCGCCCGGTCCAGGGTCTGCAGCTGCCGCTCCTGGGTGCCGCGCTCATCGGCGTGCGTGTCGAACCCGCCGAGCGAGACCATGTAGAGCCGGGTCGGGACGCCGGCGCTGATCGCTGCGGCCACCGTGTCGAGTTGAGCGCCCAGCGAAGAACCGTCTGCGGAGCGGGTGTGACCGAGATGGGTGAAGGTCCGGTCCGCCGTGCCGGTCGCGCGGTAGGAGGCAGCCACTGCGGCCATGACGTCGGTGTCGCGGGGATCGGGTGCGCTCAACGCGGCGACGACGGAGTCGATGTCGCCGCCGCGAGACCGTGTCGTGGTCAGCGCCGCGGCGGTGGTTCGTTCCCCGACGGCCATCGGCGGAAGGACCGCGCCGACGTTGACGGCCCGCAGCGGGTCGTCGCCGGTGCTGTCGAGCCAGCGACCCACCCACCCGGTGCTCACCGGTTCGTCTGGCGAGGCCGTCTGCCAGATGTTCATGGACCGGAAGTGGCTGTGGTCGGGCTTGGGGTAGCTGACGCCGCGCACGATCGCGAGGCGACCGTCCTGCCACAGGCCGTGCAGACCGGTCATCGCGGGATTGAGGCCCAGCCGATCATCGAGGTGCAGCACGTCGGCCGGCGCGTAGGCCAGCTCAGGCCGTGCGTCGTGATAAGCGTTGTCGCCGTACGGGATCAGCGTGTTGATGCCGTCGTTGCCGCCGTAGAGGGTCACGATAACGGCGATGCCGCTCCCCTGCGCCAGCGGTTGGCGGCGTGCCGCAGCCATCAGGTCGGGCCAGTCGACGGCCGCCGCTCCGGACAGCAGCCCCAGCGCACCGACGCCGGCGCTCGCGAGCAGGAACTTCCTGCGGTTGATGTCAGGCATCTCCGGTTTCCCTAGGACGTCAGGTATTCGGGGGTGTTGACCGCGGCCGCGACGAGCCGGCGCGGGTTCACCGTCAGCGGTGACAGAGCACGGGCACTCCTGTCGGTCCAGTCACCGATGCCGATCTGATAGCCCACCGCGTCGAGCCGGTCGCGGGGTGCGGCCTGCTCGACGGTCGACAGGTCGGCGCCTGCCGCCAGGGCCTCCGCCGTCGAGAACCGCACGGACGTGCTGGCTGTCGACAGCCACACCTGACCGTGCGGCCATCCCCCGACATCGGGCGGGAAGAAGGGCTGCTGGCCGAGTGTCCGTAACGCCGATCTCGTGTGCGCAGCTGTCTTTTCCGTCGCCAGTGATACCCCGAGTGACCGCGCCACCCCTACCAGCCACTCGACGGGAGTGTTCACCTTGGCGGGCGGGGCGCTGACGAACTCTGGGTCGGTGAGAACGGCCCGGGTGAGCGCACGCAGATCGCGCGCCTGCCCGTAGGAAGCCGTCAGCCGCGCTGAGGCCGCCGGCGAGGGCTCGCTTCCGGCGAGCTGACTCCACAACCGCCCGGCGACATAGGCCGGCGAACGAGGTTGCGCCAGAACCGCATCACAGAACTGTGCGGCGTCGAGGTTGCCGGTGACGCCGAGAAAGGTCTTGACCCCGCCGTCGTGCCGTTTGGCCACCAGAGACGGTGGCCCGCCCCGGTTCAGTACCCAACCCGTCAATGCCCGCGCACCAGAGCGCACGTCGTCTTCGGTGTAGCCGTTGCCGTGGCCCAGCGCGAACAGCTCCATGAACTCCCGCGCCAGGTTCTCGTTGGCCGAGCGGGCGGTGTTGGTCTGCGCGTCGAGCCACTGCATCATCGCCGAATCGGTCAACATCGCATAGGACAGCGTCCGGAAGTCGGTGAGGCACAACGTGCGCAGCGTCTGATTCTGCGCGGCCATCCAGGCCGCGATGCGCACCTTCTGCGCCGACGTGGCGAAGTGGTTGTGCCACAGCAGGGTCAGCTTCTCCACGACGGGCTCGTGGACCGCGGCCATACGGGCGGGCCACCACTGAGCGAGCTGGTCGAGCTGCCGACTCAGGGCGTGCTGGTACTGCTTGTGCGCGTTCGCCGATGCCGACTTCCCCGGCGGCTCAGGGGTGTCGAACATCGGCATCGGGGTGGTCACCGCACCAGGATCGGCCTCCGGATCGGCCGCGAGCGCGCGCTCGACGTGGGTGGCCCAGTCGTCGCCGACAGCGGCGTCCACCGCGGCACCGGTGACGCCGAAGCCCATCCGCCGCAGCAGGCGGGCCGTGACGACCCACTGCGCGGATTGACTCGGCATGGTCAGGCTCCGCGAGACTCGGACATGTACCCACTGTCACCGCAGAACCTGGAGATGTGCTGAGTCGCCGGTCAGAACACGCTCGGCATCCTCACGGTGCGACGGCCGCCGCGATCACGCGCTCTGCCGCGGCGTCGACGCGCGACCGGTCACCGGTGACAAGTCCGTCCTGGCACAGTCCACGCAACCCGGACACGACCAGCGTCGCCCGTGCCCTGGCGTCGGCTTTCTCGAAGCCCAGACCCATCAGTGCGGCGGCGATCGGGTCGAGCATCACGGTCACGGCATCGTCGGCGTAGGGCTGGTAGGTGTCCGGATCGGTGATCGCCAGGCTCAGCACTTGCAACAGCAGTGCGACACTGCGGCGCTGCCGCCCGCGGGTGATGGCTCGCCACAGGGTGTGTGCAGCGACGACGAAGTCGTCCGCAGAAGCCACCCCGTCGAAGATCTCGCCGGCGTTCGGACGGCTCGCGGCCATCGCCTGCGCCACGAGCTCCCCGCGATCGCCGAAGTAGTAGAGCAGCATGCGCTTGCTCGTCCCCAGCGCCTCGGCCATGGGCGCCAATGAGATGTCGGCGACTCCCCGCTCCTCGAGGTAGGCCACGACGGCGCGGAGCAGCTCGGCCCGACGCTGGGGATCGGCAGTGCGCGGCATCACTTGAACGTACCGATCGGTACGTCTATCGTCAATGGTGTGCCGATCGGTACACGAATGAAGGAGTGGACGATGACGGATGGGAAGACACTGCGGGTCGCGATCGTCGGAGCCGGCATCGGCGGACTGACGGCAGCCCTGGCGCTGCGCGCCCAGGGAATCGATGCGCGGGTGTACGAGCAGGCAACGGAACTGCGCGCCCTCGGCGCCGGGGTGTCGATCGCCCCCAACGGAGCGAGGGTGTTCGACGGCCTCGGCGTCGGAAAGCGGTTGCGCGCAGTCGCCGGTCACTACTCGCACTACGTGTTCCGCACCGCCGACGGCCGGCCCGTCGCCGGTGAGCCGTCCCGCCTCTCCTTCGGCGATCCGCAGCGGACGATGTTCCTGCACCGCGGCGAATTCCAGGCGGTGCTCTCCGGCGCACTCCCCGACTCGGCAATCCGGTTGAGGCACAAAGTGATCGAGGCGCGCGATGGCGACAACGGGGTGACGGTGCGGTTCGCCGACGGCAGTACCGTCGACGCTGATCTGCTGGTCGCCGCGGATGGAATCCATTCGCGCCTGCAAGGCCTGGTCAGTGAACCAGCCCAGCCGGTCAGCGAAGGAATCATGGCCTACCGCGGGCTGATTCCGGCCGACCGACTCGAGGGCATCGAGCCGATCGCCGCGATGAATGCCTGCGCGATGTGGATGGGCCCGGGCCGCAGCTTCCTGGTCTATCCCGTCTCCGCGGGCCGACTGCTCAACGTTGTCGCCTTCGTGCCGACCGACCTCGATGTCACCGAATCGTGGACCGCACCGGGCGATGTGCGCGAACTCGCCGCCGCCTACGCCGGGTGGGACCAACCCGTGCTCGACATCATCGGCAGGATGGACGAGACGTTCCGCTGGGGCATCTACGATCGCGAGCCGCTCGCGAACTGGTCGGGACGTCACGTCACCCTGCTCGGCGATTCAGCCCATGCCGTCGTCCCCCACCTGGGCCAGGGCGCCAACCAGGCCGTCGAAGACGCCGCCACGCTGGCGACCGTGTTGCAGGGATGCTCCCGAGCCGATCTGCCTTCCCGGCTCCGGCTCTACCAAGATCTCCGGTTGGCACGAACCCGCCAGGTCCGAGACGGCGCCCGGGAAGCAGGACGCACCTACCGCTCGACTGAGCTCACACCGCACGAGCGGGCCGACCGCATCGAAGCCATCTTCGACCGGATCGCCGTGAACTCCTACGACGCGCAAAGCGTCGCGCGCGCAGCGCTCTCGGCGGCCTGATCGATATCGCCGCAAAGACAGCAAATCATTACGGGCGCCGGACACTTCCGGGATTACCGGTGACACTTCCTCGCCGCACGGGTAGCGTCGCGAACGTCCAATGGGGGGACCATCTGTCGCCGAGCAACTGCGCGGGCTCCGAATGTCGCGCGAAAACGGATTAGACCTGAGCAAATCGGGCAAACCTCCAGCTCGAGCGGTGGGTGCCGCTAGCGCACAGCCACGAGGGGGCAACCATGAACAAACTGATCGCCGCAGTTCCGATGGTGGCGGCCGCAGCGGTGTTGTCCGCGACACCTGCTGTCGCAGACGTCGCCTACATGACCGGATTGTTCGGCGCCACTGTGGACTACGCCAGCATCAACGCGCCGGCCGGGCAGGGCTGCGATCCGGGCGCGGGCTGCGATCTGATTCCGTACGCCAATTTCAGCGTCAACGCGGCAAGCTTGCGGCGGGGTGTCCAAGCGATCGAGGACTACGTCGCCGCACACCCCGGTGAGAACACGATCTGGACCTACTCCGACTCCACCGACGCCGCCATCGAGTATCTGAACACCCACCCCGAGGACACCACCACTCGGTTTTATCTGCTCGGCGCACCGAGTACGCCCGGCAACTTCAGCCCCTTCAGCTTCTTCAGTCGCCATCCAACGCTGGCCGACGGCGTCGGCGCCAACGCGACCTTCGTCCTGCGGCAGTACGACATCGTCGCCGACGTTCCGGCCGGGACCAGGAACTTCGCCCGGTACAACATCAGTCAGAGAGTCCACCGCGACGGATACAACGGCCTCGACCTCTCCAACCCGGCGGTCTCCTACACGGACCCGCGAACCGGGTCCACCACCCAGTACTTCCTCACCTATCCGCTGCCCTTGATCAACCCGGGCTGGAAGACACCGGAGCAGATCGCTGCCCAGGACAAGGCGCTGCGACCGGGCATCGAGAGCCAGTACTACGTGCCGGGCAAGGTCCAGCGGCCGGTGGTCCTCCCCTCGCCCACCTACCCGGCACCGTCGACCACCGCGACCGCCACGGTGGACAAGACAGCCGCCACCACAGATTCACCGCGGGGTCTGCGGAAGGTCTTCGCCGAGATCTCAGAGCGCAAGCAGGCGGCCCAGTCCGAGAAGGCAGGCGCCGACACAGCAGCCGGTACGGCTGCCGACAGCGGCGCCAGCACAACCGCCGACAAGCCGACCGCGAAGAAGAAACCCTTTGCAGCCCTGCGCGACAAGGTCTCCGAGCGCAAGGCCAAGCGCGCCGCGGCGCAATCGGACGACTAGGAGCTGCGGACCGTCTCCACTGCACGGTCCGTTGTCGACACCTCACCAGCCGCAGTGAGGGCCTGAAACGACACCGGGCTCACCGGCGGCCTGTCGGTACGCTGTGAACCATGGAAGGCGTTCTCCTACTCCTCATCGTGCTGGTGGTCGCGGCGATCGGCACCGCCGTGTACGCATCGTCCAAGGCGTCCGGTCAGCGCAGCGCTGCCTCACTGGCCGACGCCAAGGCCGACGCCCGTCGTCTCATCGAGCGTCTCGGCGGGCAGGTGTACGGGCTGAGCGGAACCGAGGACGCCTCGAAGCAAGCGCTGGCCGACGCATCCGAGCGGTACACCGCGGCGTCCTCGCAGATCGACCAGGCCACCACCGTGAAGCAGGCGGCACTGGCCAAGGAGAGCGCCGTCGAAGGGCTGTACTACGTGCGCGCGGCGCGCACCGCGATGGGTATGGACCCGGGGCCGGATCTGGAGACGCTGTCCGGTCAGCGATCGGCCGGTGCCGTCACCGAGGATCGCCGCGTCGACTTCGACGGCCGGCAGATCGAGGCATCGCCGACACCATCGCAGCGCACGCCCAACTACTACCCCGGTGGCCGGGTCGCCGGACGTCCGGTGCCTGCGGGCTGGTATTCCGAGCCGTGGTGGAAGCCGGCGCTGGTGGCGGGCGCCTGGGGCGTGGGCTCGGCATTGCTGTTCAGCTCGTTGTTCTCCGGGATGGCCGGAGTCGGCTATGACGCGAACGCTTTCGAGAACGGCTACGGCGACGGGTTCGCCGACGGGATGGAACAGGGCCAGCTCGACGGCGGCAGCGCAGACGGCGGGGGCTTCGACGGAGCCGACACCGGCGGCGGCTGGGACGGTGGGGGCTGGGACAACGGCGGCGGAGACTGGGGCGGCGGCGATTTCGGCGGGGGCGATTTCGGCGGCGGCGGGTTCGACTTCTAGAACCGGCTCTCCAGACGGGCCGACACCCCGGCCTCCTGCAGGTCGAGGCGTTCGAGCATCGCCCGCACCGCCTCGTCGTCGATACGCCCCTCATCGCGCTCGGCGATCAGCGCGTGCCGCTGAGCGGAGAGCACGTCGCGGTAGAGCTGGGCGAACACTTCGGCCCGCGGCGTGTGGGCATCCGGGTCCGGCATCTCGTCGGCGTCCTGGGCATGCCTGGCGACGACCCCGCGGATCTCGGCGAGCATCCGCGGATCGAGACCGGCGGGCGGGTTCGCCCGGAATTCGCCGAGCACCGACGCTGCGGCGGCATGCACCACCTGCTCGGCCTTCTCGGTCTCGGCCGCGGTGTAGGCCTGATCGGCGTCGGCGGACAGCTCGAGGCGGCGGATCAGCAGCGGCAGCGTAGCCCCCTGCAGCAGAAGCGTTCCGACGCTGACGACGAAGGCGATGGCCTGGATGGTGGCCCGTTCCGGGAACGGGTCACCCGCCGCCGTCGTCAGCGGAATCGCCGCAGCCGCCGCAAGGGTGACCACCCCGCGCATGCCGGTCCACGACACCACGACGTTCTCCTGCCAGCTCAGCGCCCGGTTGTCGATGCGCGACCGCCATCGCGGCGGGACCGCGGCACGCCGCCGGGTGCCCAGTGCGCCACGTCCACCCTGCTCGGGAACCGGCACGCTGAGCCGCTTCTCGACCTGCCGGGACAGCACTCCCCTGCTGAACATCGCGAACACCGACAGCGGCCGGATGACGAGCACGATCAGCAGCACGATCGCCGACGCGACCGCGACCTCGATCAGCGATTCGTGGGCCTGGCGCAGATCCTCGAGCACGAAGCGCAGATGCAGCCCGATGTAGGCGAACACGAACGCCTCGAGCAGCACGTCCACCGAATTCCACACGTAGCGCTCCTGCAGGCGGGTCTGGTAGCCCGCGTCCACGGTTCCGCTGCCCACCACGAACCCGGCCACCACCACGGCGAGCACTCCTGAGGCGTGCAGCTCCTCGGCGACGATGAACGCCGCGAACGGCACCATCAGCCCCTGCACCGTCTCCAAGGCGGGGTTGGCCAGGCGCCGCCGGATCCACAGCGTGATGTAACCGAGCGCCGCCCCGACCAGCGGCCCGAGGACCGCGCTGTAGCCGAACAGCAACACCGGGTTCTCGATGAAGGTGTGGCTGCCTGCGACCTGCGCGACCGCTACGGAGAACAGGGCCAGCGCGGCCGCATCGTTGATCAGGCTCTCCCCGGTGAGGATCGACATGACTCGCTTGGGGAGTCCGAGCTTGCGTCCGACCGCCACGGCGGTCACCGCATCCGGCGGGGCGACGACGGCACCGAGCACCAGCGCCGTGCCGAACGTCAACGGCACGACGACAAGCCACGACGACACCAGTGCGACGGTGAACGCGGTGACGACGACCAGACCGACCCCGAGCCCGAGGATCGGCTTGATGTTGCGCAGGAACGTCGGGAACGAGAAGTCCAGGGCGGCTGAATACAGCAGCGGCGGCAGCACCACCGACAGCAGGATGTGGGAGTCGAGTTCAGGTGCTCGGAAACCGGGCAGGAACGACACAGCGATGCCGACGACGACGATGATCAGGGCGGGTTCGAGCCCACGGCGGTGCGCCACCGCGGTGACGACGATGGCTCCGACGACGACCAGGATCAATTCCACCCGGTGATTCTCCCGGGTGGGCGGGCCGGGCGCCCGCCGGAATCAGGTCTGGCAGGTGGGGCACCAGAACAGGTTGCGCCCTTCGAGCACCTCGGTGCGGATCGGTGTGTCGCAGATCCGGCACGGATCGCCCGCGCGGCGATACACGTAGGTGCGCGGCCGCCGCGCCCCGTACGAGGGCAGACCGTGGTCGTCTTCGGGGCGGATCGTGATGATGCGGCCCTTGCGCACCCCGACGTTCATCAACTCGACGAGGTCGGTCCAGGCATCGTCGAATTCGGCTTCGTCGACCTTGGTCCCCGGGCGGTGCGGGTCGATGCGGTGCCGGTAGAGCAGTTCGTTGCGGTACACGTTGCCGACACCTGCCAGTACCGACTGGTCCATCAGCAGTGCCCCGATCACCCTGCGGGACTTGTGGATTCGCGTGTACGCCGCGCCGGGGTCGGCATCCTTGCGCAACGGGTCGGGACCCAACCGGGCGAGGATCTCCGAGACCTCGGCTTCGGTGACCACCTCGCAGGCCGTGGGGCCGCGCAGATCGGTGCCTTTCTGCGTGCCGATCATGCGCATCCGCACCTGGCCGACCGGATCGGGCACACCGTCGGTGGCATCGAACACCCCGAACTTGCCGTACAGACCGAGGTGCACGTGCACGATACGGCCGCCGTCGTAGTGGTGGAACAGGTGCTTGCCGTAGGCGCTGGCCTTGGTAAAGATCTTGCCGTTGACCGCATCGGCACCCTCGATGAACCGACCCTGCGGACTGCTGACCGCTACGCGCTGACCCTTGAACATCCGCTGGTGCTGCCGCGCCAGGCGGTGAATGGTGTGACCTTCGGGCATCGGACAAGTCTGCGGCACAGTACCTGCGGCGCGCGCAACCGGCCGGACGCCGTAATGACTGACATCGGCGCTTGCGCCCGATTCGTCACATCCTCGAGGCTCAGGCTCCGGGAACGGGCGGCGAGATGTGCGTCTTCTCGTACTCGGCGAGGATGTCGATACGGCGCTGATGACGCGGCGCTTCCGACCACTTCGCCGCCAGAAACGCGTCGATGATCGCGAGCGCGTCCTCGGTGGTGTGCATACGGCCGCCGATGCCCATCACCTGGGCGTTGTTGTGCTCGCGGGCCAGCTGGGCCGTCTCGGTGCTCCACGCGAGCGCGCACCGGACGCCGGGCACCTTGTTCGCGGCGATCTGCTCACCGTTGCCGGAGCCCCCGATGACGATGCCGAGACTTCCCGGGTCGGCGACGGTCTTCTCGGCCGCGGCTATGCAGAACGCCGGGTAGTCGTCCTCGGCGTCGTAGGTGAAGGCGCCGCAGTCGACGGGCTCGTGCCCGGCCGCGCTCAGGTGCTCGATGACGGCCTGCTTGAGCTCGTATCCGGCATGATCGGCTCCGAGGTAGACACGCATGGCCGATACCGTAGCTCAGCCGATGGTGATCGCGTCGAGGCGTTCCTTGATGAAGTCCGACGTCGTCACCGGGGTCAGCCCCGCCACCCGGCCGACGGGCGGTGCGAGCGGCGTCACGACCGCATCGTGGTTGGCCTCGTAGAAGTAGATGAGCGACACCAGATCCTCTTCGGGAGCGTGCGGCTGCGGTGGCAGCACCCGGTGCCGGCCCGACGGCCAGCGCCGACCGCTCCAGTATTCGAGCAGATCGCCGATGTTGACGGTCAAGGCTGCCGGATCGTAGGGCGCGTCCTCCCAGCCGCCTTGCTCGCTGTAGACCTGCAGACCGCCGGCGCCCGGCTCGCGATCGAGGATCGTCACGGTGCCGAAGTCGGTGTGCGGGCCGATGCGGAACTGCCCCGGCTCCGGTTCCCCGACCACGCTGACGGGCGGATAGTGGTTGATGTTCATCGTCCACGTCGGCATACTCGCCAGCTCGGCAAAAGGATTGAGCGGCAGGCGAAGTGCGTGCGCGAACAGCGCCAGCAGATCATCGGCGACACGGCGCATCTGCGCGGTGTACTCGTCGACGAGCCGGTGCAGTGCGGGGACCTCGGACGGCCACACGTTGGGCGCGAACCAGATTCGATCGACCTCGGGGTCCCCGGTGGCGGTCTCCGCGCCCAGGCTGAAGCTCTCCTTCAGATCGGGCGGGGTCTCGGTGCCCTCCGCGTAACCGTTGGCCTCCGCGCCCGGACCTATCCATCCGTGCCCGCCGACCGGCACGGCGTACCGACTCTTCACTGCCGCGGGCAACGCGAAGAACTCCCGCGCCGCAGCCCGCACGTCGGCTGCCAGTGTGGCGTCGACGCCATGCCCGGTCACCAGGATGAAACCGGCCCGCTGCAGACCCTCGTCCACCTCGGCAGCCACCGCCTCGGCGTCGGCGCCACCCTGTCGCCATCGTGAAAGATCGATGCTGGCAATCACACTCACTCGCCGATGTCCTCCGCCCACAGTTCGGGATGCGCCGCGATGAAGTCCGTCATCATCGACACGCACCTCTCGTCGTCGAGCACGGTGACCTTCACGCCGTGTTCGGCCAGCCACTCGTGCCCACCGGTGAAGGTCGTGCTCTCGCCGATCACCACCGCCCCGATGTTGAACTGCCGTACCAGTCCGCTGCAGTACCAGCACGGCGACAGCGTGGTCACCATCGTCGTCGAGGCGTAGCCGCGCTGCCGGCCCGCGTTGCGGAACGCGTCGGTCTCCGCATGGATCGACGGATCGTCGCGCTGCACCCGCTGGTTGTGCCCGCTGCCCAGCAGCGTCCCGTCGGCGGCGAACAGGGCAGCACCGATGGGTATGCCGCCTTCCGCCAATCCTTTTCGCGCCTCCTCGACGGCCGTGTCGAGCATGTCCTGCGCTGATGTCATTGCTTGGTGATCGCTGGTCGGCACAGCACCCAGTATGCGGCCCCGGCGAGCACGAAACCGACGAAGAACGTGATGTCACCCAGCTGCGGCGCGGCCGCCGCGACGACACCGACCAGCTTCTCCTGATTGGCGAACAGCACCACGGAGACGACCAGCCCGATCAGGAACGCCACGAGCCCGCCCCAGTTCGTGTACGAGCGGTCGTAGAGCAGATGCGCGACGGGCCGTCCGCGCCGAAGATATTGATCGGCGAACACCACACCCAGCCACGGCCCCACCCAGTAGGCGATGATCAGCAGGAACGCCTCATAGCTGTGCGCGGCGTCGGGCAACGCCCACCATGCGACGAGGAAGCCTGCGACGCCGAAGAACACCGTCACCAGCGCCCGCGCCACATGCGCAGGCAGGGTGATGCCAGTCGAGACGAACGCCATCGCACCCGAGTAGACGTTGATCGCGTTGGCCGCGATCGCCCCGACCGCGATCGCCAGCAGCGTGGCCTTGGCCAGAGGAGAGGCCAGCTCGGCGGTGAACGAGCCGGTCGGATCGGCCAGCGACGCCTCCCCCGTCGTCACCGACGCCGCGCCCACCACCTCGAGAACCACGCATGCGGTGAAAAGCCCAGCCGCAGCGAAGAATCCGGTGCGCGGCCCGGACACCGTCGCGGGCAGATAGCGGGTGAAGTCGGCGGCGTACGGCGTCCAGCCGGCCGCGTAGCCGAACGATGTGCCGACAGTGAGCAGGAAGCCACCCAGGCCGCCCACCCCGTCAGCGGCCGGTGCGGCGTTCCCGATGTCGGCGTGGGCGAAGATCGCCACCGAGGCCGCGAGGAACACCACCGCCAGCACCGGGAACGAATACCGCTCGAACGCCTGCACCAGGTTGTGGCCGAAGAACGCCAATGCCGTCTGCGCGGCCACGATGATCACCAGGCCCAGCAGCGGCCCGATACCGAACAGCGTGGACAGCGCGAAAGCGCCGCTGACGCTGTTGGTCGCGAACCAGCCCACCCCCGCGGTGACCGACATCAGCACCGAAGGCACCGCGTTGCCCTTGAAACCGAACGCCAAGCGGCCCAACACCATCTGCGGCACACCGTGCAACGGACCGCGCGCCGACAAGAAGTAGTGGGCGATCGCGCCCAGGCCGGTACCGAGCACGATGCCCGCCACGGCCTGCCAGAACGTCATCCCGAACGCGAGCACCGCGAGCATGCCGACGAAGATCGTCGCGAACTCCAGGTTCGGCGACGTCCACGTCCAGAACAGCTGGCTCGGTTTCCCGTGCCGGTCGGCCTCGGAGATGTACTCGGTGCCGCCCGGCTCGACGGCGACCACACGGTCCCGGTAGGAGCCATCGGTGCTGCGTTCGGTGACTGTCACCGATCTACGGTGAGGGTGCCGTCGTCACCGCGCAACCGGAGGCAACCTGCCGGAAACAAACAGCCCTCAGTCGAACGTCGGCGCCTCGGTGCGGGAGCGCTTGAGCTCCCAGAAGTGGGGGTAGGCCGCGAACGTCACCGAGGCGTCCCACAGCTTTCCGGCCTCTTCCCCGCGCGGGATCTTCGACAGCACCGGTCCGAAGAACGCCACCCCGTTGACGTGGATGGTGGGCGTACCGACGTCGTCGCCGACGGCGTCCATACCCTCGTGGTGGCTCTTGCGCAGCGCCTCGTCATGGGCGTCGGAGTCGGCGGCCTCGGCGAGTTCGGCCGGCAACCCCACCTCGGCCAGGGACTCCGCGATCACCACGGCGAAGTCCTTGTTGTCCTGGTTGTGGATCCGCGTACCCATCGCGGTGTACAGCGGCCCCAGCACGTCGGCACCGTGGGCCTGCTCGGCGGCGATCGCGACGCGCACCGGACCCCACGCCTTCTTCATCATCTCCTGGTACTCCTCGGGCAGGTCCCTGCCTTCGTTGAGCACCGCGAGGCTCATCACGTGGAAGTTGACGTCGATGTCGCGGACCTTCTCCACTTCGAGAATCCAGCGCGAGGTGATCCAACACCAGGGGCACAGCGGGTCGAACCAGAAATCGGCGCGGGACTTCTCGGCCATGAGGTCTCCTCTTCGAGTCGGTGTTGACCGGGTCAACCAACTGGACCCGTCGTGTCTTCCCGGGTTGAGACTAGTGTTGACGAGCGTGGCCCTTCCTAATCTCACGCGCGACCAAGCTGCCGAACGCGCCGCCCTGATCACCGTCGACAGCTACCGCGTCGCCCTCGACCTGACCGACGGCGAGGGCTCACCCAGCGAGACGACCTTCCGCTCGATGACGACCGTCGAATTCGATGCAACCGCCGGCGCCGACACCTACCTCGACCTGGCCGCGGCCTCGATCCGCAGCGCAACGCTCAACGGCACCGAGATCGACGTGTCCGGCTACGACGAGTCGACCGGAATCCCACTCACCGGTCTCGCCGAGCACAACGTCGTCGTCGTCGACGCGGACTGCCGCTACTCCAACACCGGTGAGGGACTGCACCGTTTCGTCGACCCCGTCGACGACGAGGTGTACCTGTACTCGCAATTCGAGACCGCCGACGCGAAGCGGATGTTCGCCTGCTTCGACCAGCCCGACCTCAAGGCCGCCTTCGACATCACCGTCACCGCACCCGCGCACTGGGAGGTGATCTCCAACGGGGCGACCGTCGAGACCACCGACGAGGACGGCGCCAAGAAGCACACGTTCAAGGCCACCCCGCGGATGAGCACCTACCTGGTCGCGTTGATCGCCGGGCCCTACGCCCGCTGGGACGACGTGTACACCGACGACCACGGCGACATCCCGCTCGGCATCTTCTGCCGCAAGTCACTCGCCGAGTACATGGACGCCGACCGGCTGTTCACCGAGACCAAACAGGGATTCGGTTTCTACCACAACAACTTCGGCGTCCCGTACGCCTTCGGCAAGTACGACCAGCTGTTCGTCCCCGAGTTCAACGCGGGCGCCATGGAGAACGCCGGTGCGGTGACGTTCCTCGAGGACTACGTGTTCCGGTCCAAGGTGACCCGCTACTCCTACGAGCGCCGCGCCGAGACCGTGCTGCACGAGATGGCGCACATGTGGTTCGGCGACCTCGTCACCATGCAGTGGTGGGATGACCTGTGGCTCAACGAGTCCTTCGCGACGTTCGCCTCGGTGCTGTGCCAGGCCGAGGCCACCGAGTACGACCAGGCCTGGACGACGTTCGCCAACGTCGAGAAGTCCTGGGCATACCGTCAGGATCAGCTGCCCTCGACCCACCCCGTGGCCGCCGACATCCCCGATCTGCACGCCGTCGAGGTGAACTTCGACGGCATCACCTACGCCAAGGGCGCCAGCGTGCTCAAGCAGTTGGTGGCCTACGTCGGTCTCGAGGCGTTCCTCGCAGGCCTGCGGGATTACTTCCGCGACCACGCCTTCGGCAACGCGACCTTCGGTGATCTGCTGGGCGCGCTGGAGAAGTCGTCGGGCCGCGATCTGTCCGGCTGGGGCCGGCAGTGGCTCAAGACAACCGGCCTGAACACGCTGCGGCCCGACTTCGACGTCGACGCCGACGGCACGTTCACCCGGTTCGCGATCGAACAGGGTGGCGCCAAACCTGGCGCCGGCGAGACCCGGGTGCACCGGCTCGCGGTGGGCATCTACGACGACGACGCGTCGGGCAAGTTGGTCCGGGTGCACCGTGAGGAGCTCGACGTCGACGGGTCGACGACCGAGGTGCCCGGCCTGACCGGCGTGAAGCGCGGGAAGCTGATCCTGGTCAACGACGACGACTTCACCTATTGCTCACTGCGCCTGGACCCCGACTCCCTGCAGACGGTGCTCGCCCGCATTGCCGACATCGCCGAACCACTCCCCCGCACGCTCGCCTGGTCTGCAGCGTGGGAGATGACCCGCGACGCCGAGCTGCGCGCCCGCGACTTCGTCGCACTGGTGATGAGCGGCCTGCACGCAGAATCGGAAGTCGGTGTGGCGCAACGGCTCGTGCTGCAGGCGCAGACCGCTCTGGCGTCCTACGCGAACCCGCAGTGGGCCGCGGAGAACGGCTGGCCCGCCTTCGGCGACACACTGCTGGACCTGGCCCGCGAATCGGCGCCCGGCTCAGATCACCAGCTCGCGTTCGTCAACGCGCTGTGCTCGTCGGTGCTCGCCCCCAACCACGTCGCGGTACTCGAGACGCTGCTGGACAACGAGCCGGCCGCGGTGAACCTCGAGGGTCTGGTGGTCGACACCGATCTGCGGTGGCGGGTGGTGACCGCGCTGGCGCGCGCCGGCGTGCTCGACGCCGACGGCACGGAGACCCCGATGATCGACGCCGAAGCCGCGAACGATCCGACCGCCGCGGGCCGGCGCCAGGCCGCTGCCGCCGCGGCGGCGCGCCCGCAGGCGGCGGTCAAGGAGGCGGCGTGGCAGCAGGTGGTCGAGGACGACACGCTGGCCAACATCACCGCGCGGGCGATCATCGGCGGTTTCGCCGGCCTCGGGCAGGGTGAGGTGCTGGCTCCGTTCCGGGACCGCTACTTCGAGGCGATCTCCGGAGTGTGGGAGCGGCGGTCCAGCGAGGTGGCGCAGACGGTCGTGGTCGGGTTGTACCCATCGTGGGACATCAGCGACGACGCGCTCGAGGCCGCCGACCGGTTCCTGTCCGATCCCGAGGTGCCGCCGGCGCTGCGCCGGCTGGTGCTCGAAGGCCGGGCCGGGGTGGAGCGGTCGCTGCGCGCCCGCGAGTTCGACGCCGGGTAGCGACACGCCGCTCGCGGACGGGACTCCGCGCCCACTCGCGCGCATACGCTCACGCGGTGGCGGTCAACAGTCGCAGGGCGAGGGCGGCGCGTCGGCGCAAGCGCCGCGTCGCTGCCGTCGTGAACGACCTCACCGACGCCCAGTGGACGGCGATCAAGGCGGCCTGGAACGGGTGCGCCTACTGCGGCGCGACGACGGCCTCGCTGCAGCGGGACTGCGTGATGGCGATCTCGCGCGGCGGGCGCTACACCGTGGACAACGTGGTCCCCGCGTGCGGGCCGTGCAATGCCAGCAAGTGCAACGACGAAGTGACCGGCTGGCTGCGTCGCAAGCGGCTCGACGAGCGGCTGTTCCTGGAGCGCTACGTGGCGATCCGCGCCACCCTCCTGGCCGCAAACGCCGAAAGTGCACTCACCGTAGTCGCTGACGCGGCTCAACTACCGTGAGTGCACTTTCGTGAAAATCAGCGCGGGGAGACGCCCGCCGACAGCACGCGGATGCCGCTGATCAAGCCGTCGATCAGGTTGCCCTCGCGGAACGACGCGGCGGCCGCGGACACGCCCAGCGGGGCGGCCTCTTCGATGCCCCGGCCCTTGACCTTCGCGCCGTAGACGACCTCGATGGCCCGCTGGTTAGGCGACACCGCGAGAAGCACGGCATTGTCGGGGGTCGACACGCGGCCCAGGATCGCCCGCGCCGTCGCAGCGGTGTCCGCGCCGAGGTCGCCGACGTAGACCGCGAACCGGGCCTTCGCCGCCCGCGACCCGAACTTCAGCGCATTGTCGAGAACCGCCAGGTCCCGCGTCGGGAACGGGTAGTGCACGGACAGCTCGCCGGGCTCGGTGACCCCGGAGATCCGTCCGCTCGCGGTGACGACCGAGCCGTACGGAAGCTCCGCCAGGTCGAGGGCTCCGGCCCGGGTGATCTCACCAGTTGCCACTTGCGCCGCCTCCGATCGTCACGTGCGAACCGTGGCCACCGTGGCCGTGGTCCGCTGGTTCGTCCGCCGCCCACAGGATGGGCTCGTGGGTCCACGTCTCCGCGAGGTTGTACGTCGCGGGGTGCGGCCCCTTCTTGCGGTAGATCAACAACGCCAGGATGCCGGCGAGAGCGAGCGGAATCAGCAGGAAGCTCGCGTGCAACAGAGCAGTGTTGTTCACGGGCAAACCGTAACGCACGCGCCGGTCAGGCCGCGCCCTCACCCAGGTATCTCACCCACGCCGGGTCGAGTTCTTTGACGCTGGAGAGCAATCGCCAGTGCTGCCCCTTCGGCGGTACCGGGGTGGCGCGCAGTGTCCAGCCCAGCTCGCTCAGCAGCCGATCGGCTTTGCGGTGATTGCACGGCGAGCACGCCGCCACGCAGTTCTCCCATGAGTGTCCGCCGCCGCGACTGCGCGGAATCACGTGGTCGACCGTGTCCGCCTTGGCGCCGCAGTACGCGCACCGGAACCTGTCGCGGTGCATCAGCGCTGCCCGCGTCATCGGCACCCGCGCCCGGTACGGCACCCGCACGTAGGTGCGCAGCCGGATCACCGACGGGACGACGATCGTGCGGCTCGCCGAGTGGATGACCGGCCCCAGCGGATCGTCGTGCACCACGTCGGCCTTGCCGCACATCAGCATGACGACGGCCCGCCGCATCGGCAGCGCGGTCAACGGTTCGAACGTGGAGTTGAGGAGCAGGACCCGGCGGCGACCCCAGATCGACGGCTCCGGCATCACCGGGGTCAGGGCGTCCGCCCCCGCGGTGAGGCTGTGCAGAGCGCGCGCAGGGGCAGTCGCTATCGACCCGGTAGAACTCGTCGCGGTCCCGTGGTGCCGGTGGCCGCGAACATTTCTGCGCTGCGCCATACGTCCTCCGCTCGACAGTCCACCACGGATCACCGGAGATCGCACGACAATTCTGGTCGTGTTCGCTGGTCAGTCCGGTGAACATCTCGTGACCGCCCGCTGATTGCAGGTAGCGCATTACTCGTGCCGGTATCGGCCGATGGCTTCAGACTGGGCCCATGACCGACGGGGGAACACACACTTTTCTGCGCTACGAGCCCGCCCTGGCCGCGTTTCCACCGGGCGAGGAGCAGCTGATCTCGGCCCTGGTGGCCGATCTGCACCGCAACAACCAGTTCCAGTACCTGAAGAGCCGCTGCTTCGCGAAGTACCGCAGGCACGGCCGACCGCACGCCATCCGCGACGCGCACGCCAAGAGCTGCGCGGTGTTGGCCGGGCAGCTGACCGTGCACTCCGACCTCGACCCGACCCTGCGCCAGGGCATGTTCGCCGAACCGGGAGCGACGTTCGACGTGATCGCCCGGATCTCCCAGACCTCGGGGGCCATCCGCTCCGACCAGGTGCGCGGCGTGCGTGGCCTCGGGCTGAAGATCCTCGGCGTGAGGGGCCCGAGCGGGGAGCGCGCCGAGGCCCGCTTCCCCGACGACAACCAGGACTTCGTGTTCGTGACCGAACCGGCGTTCCTGTTCCGCGACGCCGCCGACTACGCGAAGGCCGGCATGCGGACCGCCCGAATCCTGACTGCGCTGCCCGACCCCGGGATGCTGGCGATCAATCGTGTGCTGCGGGCGGTGCGACGCGTCGCGCAGCGCGCCGGACGTGACCTGCCCGCCAAGCTGCGCGTGTTCGCCGAACCCAATCACCACCCGTTGCGGCAGACGTTCTACACCGCCGCGCCGGTGCGGTTCGGTGATCACGTGGCAAAGCTGCGGGTGGCCCCGACGCCGGCCACCGTTGCCGGCGCGGTTCCGGCGACGATCGACGACGGCCACTACGACGCCGCCTCGCGGGCGGTCGCGTCGTACTTCGCGAGCAAACCAGCCGAGTACGAGGTGGCGGTGCAGCTGTGCACCGACGAGACCCGAATGCCGCTCGAAGATGCCACGGTGGAGTGGCCCGAGGCCGTCTCACCGTATCGGCCAGTGGCGACCATCCGCTTTCCCGAGCAAACCGGATACGACGAGGTCCTGCGTGATTTCGCCGACGACGCACTGGCATTCAACTCATGGCGCGGCATCGCCGAGCACCGCCCGCTCGGGTCGATCAACCGCTTGAAGCTGCGCGTGTACGAGGCCTCGAGCGAATACCGGCACGCCAAGAACGGCGTTCCCCCCACGGAACCGACCGACCTGTCGGCATTCGAGGGGGTCGCGCCCGCCCGCTAACTGAGCGCCATTAGCGAGAACTGGCGGTCTCTGCCCATTAGACTCACCGAACATGCCGCATGGTTGGCAGCTGCTCGACCGTCCTGCGGAGTTCGACGCCGTGCGGTCCGCGCTGACGGGAGCCGATTCGTACGGCGCTGTACTCGTCGGCGATGCCGGCGTCGGCAAGACCACGCTCGCCCGGATGGTGACGGAATCGGTGCGCTCAGAAGTGCATTGGGTGGCGTCGACGCAGTCGTCGCGCAGCATTCCGCTCGGCGTCTTCGCCCACCTGGTGGGTTCCAGTACATCCCGCGACGCCACTGCGCTCCTCGCCTGTGCCCGCGAATCGCTTGTCGCACAAGGTAACAGCATCGTCGGCGTGGACGACGCGCATCTGCTCGACGAGCTCTCGGCCACGCTGCTGCACCAGCTCGCCGTCGACCAGTCCGGCCGAATCCTGGCCACGGTGCGCAGCGGAGAGCCGGTGCCCGACGCCGTGACCTCGCTGTGGAAGGACGGCTATCTGCGCCGCATCGAACTGCAGCCGTTCACCAAGGCCCAGAGCATCAAGCTGGTCGAATCGGTGATCGGCGGACGGCTCGAGGGGCTGTCGGCCGACCTGATGTGGCAATCCTCGGGCGGCAATCCACTGTTCCTGCGCCATCTGGTCGAAGGTTCCATCGATGCGGGGACGCTGCGCAGAACGGGCGACGTGTGGCAGCTGCGCGGCCCGACGGCCGTACCGTCGGGTTTGGTCGCGCTGCTGGAAACGCGACTGGACACCGCCGGTGACGGGGTCATGACCGCGCTGAAGCTGCTGGCGCTGTGCGAACCGCTGGACTCCGACGCGCTCACCGAACTGGTCGGCGACGCCGCGGTCGACGAGGCCGAGATGCGAGGGCTGATCCGCTTCACCGAGGACGGCCCCACTCTGAACGCCCGCTTCAGCCACCCGCTCGTCGGTGACGTCGTGCGGACCAAGATCGGCCGGGCCGCCGAACGTCGGCTCAAGGGCCAGGTGGTGCAGATCCTGCGGCGCCGCGAACTCTCCACCGCCGCGAGCCGGATCCGGATGGCGAACCTGTCGATCGACAGTGATCAGAGCGTCGACATCGACCTGCTCACCGCGGCCGCCAAGGACGCGATCTTCCTGTCCAACCTGCCTCTCGGAGAACGGCTGGCCCGCAGCGCATTCGAACGGACCGGCAGCCTCGCTTCCGGCGCGCTGCTGTCTCGGGCGCTGCTCTGGCAGGGCATGCCCGCCGACGCCGACGCGATTCTCGCCCAGTTCACCCCGGACGAGCTCGACGAGGTGCAGCTGGTGCAGTGGGGTGTGCCGCGGCTGTCGACGCTGTTCTGGTCGATGGGCGAGGTGGCCAAGGCACACGAAGTACTTGCACTGGTCCGCGAGCGGGTGCGGATTCCGATCCTCGAGCTGATCCTGCGCGCGACCGCCGCGGCAATGGCGGTGCACGAGAACAGGATCAGCGAAGGCATCGACGAGGCGCTGGCGGTGCTGGCAGACCCGCAGGCCCCCGAGCAGGCGGTCGAGTTCGCCGCTTTCGCCGCAGGGTTGGCGATGCCCGTTGCGGGACGGGGTGACGAGTTCGAGCCGATCGCCGCGCGCTGCCGCGCCGATCAGAAGCACACCGACGGCATGATCCGCGTGATGGTCCGCTACTGCGACGTGCTGGCGCTGACCCACATGGGTGACTTCGAGACCGCCGCCGAACGCGCGCTGCGCTACGCGGATTTCTCTTCCGTCGGCCAGTTCCTCGCCTGGGCGATCGCCAAGATCATGGCCGGAGTCGTCGCGACCGCGCGCGGCGACTTCCCGGAGGTGGTGTCGTCGATCGAGCAGGCGCTGGCGGCGCTGTCGGCGGAGAGCCCACTCCCCTGGCAGCTGCCCGGACGGCTGCTGCTGGCCCGCGCCTACGCCGCCCTCGGACGCGTCGGCGAGGCCGAGCGCGTCCTCACCGACGCGGCCGAGCACTCCGGCCCGTCGATGGCGCTGCACGAACCGCAGCGGCTGATCTCGCGGTCCTGGTACGCCGCGGCCAAAGGCATGGAGCGCAATGCCGTCGAACTGGCCAGGGCCGCCGCCGACAACGCGCGGCGATCCGGCCAGTTCGCGCTGGAGGCCGAGGCGCTGCACCACGCCACCCGGTTCGGGGATCGCAGCACGGCCGATCGACTCGCCGAACTCGCCGAACTCGTGCACGGAACCCTGGTGCCATTGTTCGCCCGCCACGCCGCGGCCGTCGCCGCCGGTGATGCCGCAGCGTTGGACGCCGTCAGCGCCGACTTCGAGCGTGCCGGCCTGATGCTGTCGGCCGCCGACGCGGCCGCACAGGCCGCACCTCTGCACGACGCCGCAGGCGATCGGCGACGGACCACCGAATCGGGGGCTGCCGCGCTGAGGCTGGCCGAGGCGTGCGGCGGGGCATCGACTCCCGCCATCAAGACCGCGGCCCGCCCCCTACCCCTGACCCCGCGGGAGCGCGAGATCGCCGAGCTCGTGTCGGCGGGCCTGTCCAACCGTGAGGTGGCCGAGGCGCTGACGCTGTCGGTGCGCACCGTCGAGGGCCACGTGTACCGCGCCTGCTTCAAACTCGACGTCGCCGACCGCGACGAACTGGCCCGGCTGATCCGCAGGAAGTCCTGACCGTCGGCCACCCTCGGGCATGGCCCACAATGGGCGGTGATGGATCAACAATCGTTCTACGACGCGGTCGGCGGCCACGAGACGTTCCAGCGGATCGTGTCACGGTTCTACGAGCAGGTGCGCGACGACGAGATCCTGCGTCCGCTCTACCCCGAAGACGAACTGGAGGCGGCCGAGGAGCGGTTGCTGCTGTTCCTCGAGCAGTACTGGGGCGGGCCACGCACCTATTCCGAGCAGCGCGGCCATCCCCGGCTGCGGATGCGGCACGCGCCGTTCCGGATCGGCTATCTCGAGCGTGATGCCTGGCTGCGCTGTATGCACACCGCGGTCGCCGAGATCGATTCGCAGACCCTCGACGACGCGCATCGCGGCGAACTCCTCGCCTACCTGGAGATGGCCGCCCAGTCGATGGTGAACTCCCCCTTCTGACTCCAGCGGCAGAGGTCAGTGCAGGACCACGGCGGGGTCGCCGCGCCGGCGGTACACCGTGCCGAAGCGCGCGTCGACCCGCAACCACGTCGCCGTCGTGCGCACCCGCACGACCTCGTCGTCACCCGCACCGTCGGGAACGAAGCCCATCGCGGTCAGCGCGAACACACAGCGCATCGGGACGCCGACCCGCTGCTCCCCCGAAGCAACCTCGACCACGTCCTGGTCGAGCAGCGACGTGGGCGGGCCGTGCCCGCCGGTGTGCTCGCGGGCCAGCGCCGTGCCGCGCTGGGCCAGCGCGAACACCTCGCGGGCGGGGACGTCATCGAGGTGGACGAACCCGGCCTCCGGGGGCAGGGCGCCCCGCCACGCCGAGTCCATCGCGAACCCCGGATCCACGTGGCCGTCCGGCGTCATCGCCGCGAGCCCGGCCAGCAGCGCGTCGGCCGCGACGGACAGGTCGGCCGGCCGCAGCCGTCCCCTGACCGTCCGGCTGGCCAGCACGTCGAACCCGGTGGAGACCCAGGCCGCCACCAGACCGCCGGGGCGCTCGCGTAGCCGTACCACCGCGGCCTCGTCCACGCTGCGGGCCCGCTCGGCGAAGGCCGCGAGGTCGTCCCGGTGCGCGGGGTCGAGCCAGAGACCGCGTTCGCTCATCGGGCCCAGTGCTGCAGATACTCCCGCTGCGCAGCCGAGAGTCGTTGTAGCCGTTGCTCCTCGATGTGTACCGCGGCCAGCTGGGTCTCGGCGATGACGGCGGGTCGGGAATCGGGCGCGGCGCCGACACTGCGCACCTCGTAGGCGACCGTGAAATCGACCGAGCGCACCCGGGTGGTCCACATCGTCACCTGCAGAGGCGAGTCGATCAGCCGCAGCTGCGCCTTGTAGGCGATCTTCACATCGGCGATGAGCAGACCGATCGTGGTGATGTCCGCTTCGAATGGTTCCCGCAGGAACGGAATTCGCGCCTCTTCGAGGATCGTGACCATCGTCGCGTGGTTGATGTGCTGGTACATGTCGATGTCCGACCAGCGCACGTGCACCGGCGCTGTGAAGCCCTGCTGTGTCACCTCTGTGTCATCCCTGAATCACCCCGAAGTTCCCGTTCCACTCGTCCTGGTCATGCTGCGGATCTGGCGAGCCGCCACCGACAGCGTCGCCAGGTCGTGCTCACCGCTTTCGTACAACTCGGTCAACGTGCGACGGGCGCGGGTGACCCGGTTGTTGTTCGTCATCTCCCACTCGGCGATCTTCTCCTCGCCGTTCTCCTCGGGTTCGCCGACGGCCAGGACATCGAAGCTCAGCGCGCGCAGCGAGCCGTAGATGTCATCACGAATCGCCAACCGCGCCAACGAATGCCAGCGATCATCCCGGGAGAGCCGGGACACCGCGGTGAGCAGGCCGTCGGTACCGAGATGATCCATCAGCGCGAAGTAGGTGTCGGCCACCTCCGCCGGGTCGCGGTCGACGATGTCGGCGACGTCGATGACGTCGAGGAGGCTGAACTGGTACAGGCCGGTGGCCACCTGGAACGCCAGCTCCTCGGACACGCCCTGCCCGCTGAACTCGCCGGCCTCCTTCATCACGATCGCCCGGTCGTCGCCACGCAACCACTCCGACATCTGCGGGGTCAGCGCCGAGACCTTGTCGGCGAAGCGGTTGATCTCGGCACCCACCGCCAGCGGCTGCGGCCGGTAGTTCAGCAGCCAGCGGGCGGCACGGTCGATCAGCCGGCGCAGGTCCAGTGTCATCCGGTCGGTCACGGCCACTGACACGCCGTCGACGCCGGCGGCGCGGATTCGCCGCCACACCTGCCCGACCCCGAAGATCGCGTCGACGGCGACGAAGCTGCGCACCGCGTCGACCGACGAGACCCCCACGTCCTCGGCGACGCGGTAGGCGAACGAGATGCCTGCGGTGTCGACCACGTCGTTGACGAGCATCGTCGCGACGATCTCGCGGCGCAGCTGATGGGATCGGATCTCGGTGGCGAAGCGCTCCCGCAGCGTCGTCGGGAAGTACGACGGCAGCCGAGACGCGAACACCTCCTGATCGGGCAGATCACCGGCGAGCAGATCGTCTTTGAGTGCGAGCTTGACGTGCGCCATCAGCGTCGCCAATTCCGGTGAGGTGAGCCCGATCCCGGCTTCGGCGCGGCGCCGGATCTCCTTCTCCGACGGCAGCGCCTCCAGTTCGCGATTGAGGCCACGCTCGTCGACGAAGTCCTTGATCATCCGCGCGTGCACCGACAGCATGCTGGCGGCGTTCGCGCGACTGGTGCCCATCAGATCGTTCTGACTCTCGTTGTCCACCAGGACGAGTCGGCCCACCTCGTCGGTCATCGACAGCAGCAGGTCGGTGCGATCCTCGGCGCTCACCTGGCCGGCGGTGACCAGCGAGTCGATGAGGATCTTGATGTTCACCTCGTGGTCGGAGCAGTCGACGCCCGCGGAGTTGTCCAGCGCGTCGGTGTTGATCCGGCCACCGACGAGATCGAACTCGATACGACCCAGCGACGTCACACCGAGGTTGCCGCCCTCGCCGATCACCTTGGCGCGCACCTGGTTTCCGTTGACGCGCACCGCGTCGTTGGCCCGGTCGCCCACATCGGACTCGGTTTCGGCCTTGACGTAGGTGCCGATGCCCCCGTTGAACAGAAGATCCGCCGGCGCCTTCAAGATCGCCCGCATCAGAGCGGGCGGCGTCAACTCGGTGACGCCGTCGTCGATGCCCAGCGCCGCGCGAGCCTCCGCGCTGATCGGGATCGACTTCTGCTCGCGGCTGTAGACGCCGCCACCGCGGCTGATCAGCGAGGCGTCGTAGTCCTCCCACGACGATCGCGGCAGATCGAACAGGCGCTTGCGCTCCTGCCACGACCGCGCGGCATCGGGGTCGGGATCGATGAAGATGTGCCGATGGTCGAACGCGGCGAGCAGTCGGATGTGCTCGGAGAGCAGCATGCCGTTGCCGAACACATCGCCGCTCATGTCCCCCACGCCGACGACGGTGAAATCCTCACTCTGAGTGTCGACTCCCATCTCGCGGAAGTGGCGCTTCACCGACTCCCAGGCACCCTTGGCGGTGATGCCCATCGCCTTGTGGTCGTAGCCGACCGAGCCGCCCGACGCGAACGCGTCACCCAGCCAGAAGCCGTAGGACTTGGCGACGTCGTTGGCGATGTCCGAGAACGTCGCGGTGCCCTTGTCGGCGGCGACGACGAGATAGGCGTCGTCGCCATCGCGGCGCACCACACCCTCGGGGGTGACGATCGCCCCCGACGACTTGTCGACGTTGTCGGTCAGGTCGAGCAGCCCGGCGATGAACAAGCGGTAGCAGGCCACGCCCTCCTCGCGGGTGGCGTCGCGGTCGACGGCGGCATCACCGGTGGGCGCCGGCGGCCTCTTGACCACGAATCCGCCCTTGGCGCCGACCGGTACGATCACCGCGTTCTTCACCGCCTGCGCCTTCACCAGGCCGAGGATCTCGGTGCGGAAGTCCTCCCGCCGGTCCGACCAGCGCAGCCCGCCACGGGCGACGAACCCGAAGCGCAGGTGCACACCCTCGACCCGCGGCGAGTACACGAAGATCTCGAATTTGGGCCGCGGCAGCGGTAATTCGTCGATCAGCTCTGAGTTCATCTTCAGTGACAGGACATTGCGTTCCCGCGCCGATCCCGCGCGGGTGACGAAGTAGTTCGTGCGCAACGTCGCCTGCATCATCGAGGCGAACGCCCGCAGCACCCGGTCGGTGTCGAGGCTGACCAGCGCATCGATGTCCGCCGCCACCGCGGCGGCGGCAGCCTGGGCGTCGCGGCGGACGCCCGTCTGGTTCTCGGACGGACAGAACAGGGCCTCGAACAGTTCGACCAGCGAACGGGCCGTACCCGCGTTGTTGTTCAGCACGTCCTCGATGTGGGACTGGCTGTACGAGAAGCCGGCCTGCTTCAGGTATTTCGCGTACGCCCGCAGCACTGTCACCTGCTGCCACGTCAGACCGGCCCGCAGCACCAGCTCGTTGAACCGGTCGATCTCGCAGTTGCCATGCCAGATCGCGGTGACGGCGTCGGCGAACCGCTCTGCCGTGGCGTGCCGTTCCGGTCCGGGGCCGGTCATCGGAATGCCGTGGTGCGGCGACACCTTGAACTGATAGATCCACACCGGCAGGCCGTCGGGCCGGGTGACGGTGAAGGGGCGCTCCTCGAGCACCGTCACGCCCATCGATTGCAGCATCGGGAGCAATCGGCTCAGCGACGCGGACTGCCCGCCGAGGTACCAGATCAACGTCGAGATGCCGTCGACGGCCGTGTTCTCGGTGTCGTCGAGCACCAGCTTGACGGAGTTGTCCTCCAACTGCTCGATGATCTCGATGTCGGCCAGGGCGTGCAGCGGCGTGACGGCCTGCTTGTAGACCTCGGGGAAGGATGCGGCGTAGTGCTCGGCGATGGTCTGGTCGGTCGACGCCGTCCGGACCGCGCCGAGCATCCGGTCGGCCCAGGTGCGCGCGGCCTCGGTGAGCAGATCCTGGATGCGCGATTCGTTCTCGTCGGACACGTCGACATCGGCGACGCGCGATCCCTCGGGCAGCCGGACCGTGAAATGCACCAGTGCCCAGGGTGATTCGCTGACCCGCGCGGAGTAGTCGATGCTCACCCCGCCGAGCTCGCGCACCAGGATGTCCTGCATCTCCAGGCGCACGGCGGTGGTGTAGCGGTCTCGCGGCAGATACACCAGGCAGGAGACGAAGTGAGCCAGTGGATCGGCCCGCATGAACAGCAGGGTGCGTCGGCGCGAGCCGAGGTCGACGACCGCCATCGCCATGTCGAGCAGCGCGCGTGCCGACAGCGCGAACAGTTCCGAGCGCGGGATGGTCTGGATGATGTCGAGCAACAGTTGACCCGGGTGACTGGGGTCGCGGTGCGCCATCGCGAGCGCGTCGTTGACCCGCCGCGAGATCAACGGGATCTCGAGCACGTTGGCGTTCATCGCGGCGACGGTGAACAGTCCGACGAAGCGGTGCTCGATCGCCCCGTCTTGGGCACTGGATTCAGCGCCGTCCCCCGCCTGCTCCCGCACGACCACGATCTGCGGGTAGGCGCCGTAGCGCAGGAAGCTCGGGATCGTCGCCTGAGCCAACGCGAGCAGTTCGTCCTTGTTGGTCAGCTGCGGAAGCACGTCCTGGCGCAACCGCAACACTCCGAGCCGGCTCGCAGCATCGACGGTGGCCTGCCCGTCGCGCACGGGGCAGCGCTGGTAGCCCAGCAGCACGAAGTGCCCATCGGCGAGCCAGCGCAGCAGCGCCGCGACGTCCTTGCGGTCGGCACTGCGGAAGCGCCGACCGGTGTCGCTGTCGAGTTCGGCGGCCAGCCCGCGCAGCGTCGCGCCCATGCTCTGCGAGTCCAGCGCTACCTGGCGAGCGTCGGCCAGCACGCGCGGCAGCAGGCGTTCGGCCTCGGCGAGCGCCCGCCGATCGACCGCGCTGGAGAGTTGGACGTGCACCCACGTCTCGTCGACACCGTCGCCGAACGTCGCCTCCGAGGACGGCACGATGTCGAGCAGTTCGCCGCCCGCGCCGCGGCGCACCCGGAAAACCGGGTTCATGATCGCCTTGTAGGCGACCCCGACGCGGTGCAGCAGCACCGTCACCGAGTCCATCAGCATCGCCGCGTTGTCGGTGATCACCTGCAGCGCCGGACCGAACCCGCCGGGCTCGTCGGCGCCGTAGACGGCGACCAGCGTCGCTCCGGCGGAACGCTGCCGGCCCAACCGGTACTGTGCTTCGACCATCGCCTCGGAGCCGTCCGACGGGCGCCGCAACGGGCCCGTGACGGCGCCTTCCGAGCCGGGCGCACCGCCGTGAGGACCACGATAGGTCTGCAGGTACGCGGGGATCAGACGATCGATCACCTCAGGGGTCAGGTGCTTCTCCGCCGCCCCGATCGCACCGGGATTCAACGACATCCGCCGCTCCTCCAGTCACATGCGCACCGGCCGCCGTTGGCTGCGACCGGCCGCAGGAGCGGTCGGTCACGTGGTCCGCACGACGAGACTATCCCCGCGTGAGCTTGCGGTGGGTGACCCGGTGCGGACGGGCCGCCTCGGCGCCGAGCCGCTCGACCTTGTTCTCCTCGTAACCGCCGAAGTTGCCCTCGAACCAGAACCATTTGGCCTCGTTGTCGGTGTCGCCCTCCCACGCCAAGATGTGCGTGCAGGTGCGGTCCAGGAACCACCGATCGTGGGAGATGACCACGGCGCACCCGGGGAACTGCTGCAGCGCGTTCTCCAGCGAGCTCAGCGTCTCGACGTCGAGATCGTTGGTGGGCTCGTCGAGCAGGATCAGGTTGCCGCCCTCTTTGAGCGTCAGCGCCAGATTCAGCCGGTTGCGTTCACCACCGGAGAGCACGCCCGCGGGCTTCTGCTGGTCCGGGCCTTTGAAGCCGAAGGCCGACACGTAGGCGCGCGACGGGATCTCGTTCTGGCCGACCTCGATGTAGTCCAGGCCGTCCGAGACCACCTCCCAGACGGTCTTCTTGGGATCGATACCGGCGCGGCTCTGGTCGACGTAGCTCAGCTTGACCGTTTCACCGACCTTGACGGTCCCGCTGTCGGGCTGCTCGAGCCCGACGATCGTCTTGAACAGCGTGGTCTTACCGACACCGTTGGGTCCGATCACGCCGACGATGCCGTTGCGAGGCAAGGTGAACGACAGGTCTTTGATCAGTTGTCGGCCGTCGAAGCCCTTGTCGAGGTGTTCGACCTCCACCACGACGTTGCCCAGCCGCGGGCCGACGGGGATCTGGATCTCCTCGAAGTCGAGCTTGCGGGTCTTCTCGGCCTCGGCGACCATCTCCTCGTACCGGGAGAGACGGGCCTTGCTCTTGGCCTGGCGAGCCTTGGCGCCCGAACGCACCCACTCCAGTTCGTCCTTGAGTCGCTTCTGCAGTTTGGCGTCCTTGCGGCCCTGCACGGCGATGCGCTCGGCCTTCTTCTCCAGGTAGGTCGAGTAGTTGCCCTCGTACGGGTAGGCGCGGCCGCGGTCGAGTTCGAGGATCCACTCGGCGACGTTGTCCAGGAAGTACCGGTCGTGCGTGACGGCCAGGATCGCGCCCTGGTACTCGGCGAGGTGCTGCTCGAGCCACAGCACGCTCTCGGCGTCGAGGTGGTTGGTCGGCTCGTCGAGCAGCAGCAGATCCGGCTTGGACAGCAGCAGCTTGCACAGCGCGACGCGGCGCTTCTCACCACCGGAGAGGTGGGTCACCGGCTCGTCGGCGGGCGGGCAGCGCAGCGCGTCCATCGCCTGTTCGAGCTGGCTGTCGATGTCCCACGCGTCGGCGGCGTCGAGCTCCTCCTGCAGCGCGCCCATCTCCTCCATGAGCTCATCGGTGTAGTCGGTCGCCATCAGCTCGGCGACCTCGTTGTACCGGTTGAGTTTGGCCTTGATGGCCACGCCCTCTTCGACGTTCTCGCGAACGGTTTTCGTCTCGTCGAGCTGGGGTTCCTGCATGAGGATGCCGACGGTGGCGCCAGGCGCCAGGAACGCGTCGCCGTTGTTGGGTTGGTCCAAACCGGCCATGATCCGCAAGACGCTCGACTTACCGGCCCCGTTGGGGCCGACGACGCCGATCTTCGCGCCCGGAAGGAAATTCAGGGTGACGTCGTCAAGGATGACCTTGTCGCCGTGCGCCTTGCGGACCTTCCGCATCGTGTAGATGAATTCGGCCATGCCTCTGATATCGCCTTTCTCAGGTCGTCGCGATCTGCGAGAGCCCGGGCCCATCCTAGGCGCGGCCACGATGCCGGGTGAGGGTGGCGGCGTTCGGCGCTATGCGCTGAGCGCCAGTGCGTCGCTGTCGTCGACGCTCGCCTCCGTGGATGGCCCGTCGCTGTTCGCGGTGACGGTGTCGGTGTCGGTGTCGGGACTGGTGTCAGGGCCGGCCTCGGCGGGCTGCTCGGAGTGCCTGCGCTTGTCGATGCGGGCGATGCACCGCGCCAGGTCCGGACCCACGGAGGTGGCCCTGATCTCCAGCGACGAGCGGCGGTTGCCGTCGCGGTCCTCGTATTCGCTGGTGTACACGTTGCCGACAACGATCACCGCGTCTCCCTTCCCCAGGCCCGCACCGACACCGGTGACCAGGCGCCCCCAGCAGTTGACCGTCGCGTAGAGCGAATTGCCCGGCTCCCATGTGCCGTCGGCGGTGCGGCGGCGCGAGTTGCTCGCGACGCGGAACTTGAACAGCTCCTGATCGCCCACCCAGCGGCGCTCGGGGCTGGTGACGATGGTGCCGACGACGGTGATCGGTGTCTCGAACATGGTGGTTCTCTTTCTCTCTAGGCTGCGGCACGGGCACGGCGCCCGCGCCGTCGATGACACGTCCATTGACGGCGGAGGTACCGACACCGCAGCCGCTCCCGGGCTCGCCGAGCGGCAAGGCTGTGGATGAAACGCGCTCTGGGGATGACGGCCCTTAAGTTGGGCGGATGGCCGCCGACCTGACCTCGCTGCCCGGGGTACGCCTCGTTCCTCGTACGCAGGTACCGCCGGACGCCGTCGGCATCATGCCGACCGCGGCGGTGGTTCCCGACCCGGTCGTGGTTCTGGCGCCGGACCTGGACACCGCCGACCGGGCGATGCCGGCACTCGCGGGGGACCCGCACCGCGGTCGGTGGCCGACCGACGTCCGGTTCGCCGCGCCCCCGCATGCGGTCATCGGCGCCGGCTCGGCGCTGCCGGCCGAGGTGCGCCGGGCGCTACCGACGATCCACTCACTGCCCGAAGTGCCGACCGCCGTGCCCGACGGGGTGGACGCGATCGTGACGACCGAGTTTCGCCGCGGTGACTTCTGCGGCGTCGCGGTACGCGTGGCCGACACCTCTGTCTGGGTGCTGGCCCGTCCTTTCGACGACGCCGTCGCGCTCGACCTCGCCGCCACACTGCTGGGACGTGAGTGGACCGACGTGTGGCCGCTCGCCGTCGCAGGCCCGGTCGAGTTGGTGGTCTTCGGCGCACATCTGCGGGGCGGACCGCTGGCCCACCAGCTGACCGACCTCGGCGCGCGCTGGGCCGGCGAGATCACCACTGCCCCGCGCTACCGCATGACGGTGGTGCCGTCCTCCCCCACCAAGCCCGCCGTGAGTCGGGTGGCCGAGGGCGCCACCGGGGCGGCGCTGTACGGGCAGCGGTGGCTGATGTCGGCGGCCGCGCTGGGCCGATTCCTGGTGGCGCTGCCGCCGCCGATGCAGCTGGGCAAGGTCGAGTGCGCCGACGGGTCCTGGCGCACCGGATTCGGCTGCGATGCGTCCGCCGCCGCCGGCGTGGACGTCACCGCGTACGGAAGCTGGCCCGCCGCGGTCGCCGCCGGGGCGGTGTAGTCGCGCGCGTCAGCTGTCGGCGCGGTCGCGGCGCGCCAGCTCGGCGAGCATCGCGTTGTAGGCGGCCAGGTCCGCGTCGTCGTCGCGGTCGGCGGCGCGGTCGAGACGGCGTGCGGTCCTGTCGTCGGTGCGCCGCCACTGCACGAACAGCGCGATCAACACCACCACGAGCGGCACCTCGCCGGCCGCCCAGGCGATGGCCCCGCCCAGACGTTGGTCGGCCAGCAGGTCGGTGTGCCACGGCAGGGCCAGGGAGCGGTAGAAGTCGCCCCCGATCGCGGTGTTGGTCCCCATCAGCACGACGCCGAAGAACGCGTGCAGCGGGAGTGAGGCGAACACCATGGCGAGCTTGGCGATCGGCGGCAACGGCCGCGGCGTCGGGTCGACGCCGATCACGACCCAGTAGAAGAGGTAGCCGCTGAGCAGGAAGTGCACGTTCATCGCCAGGTGCGCGGCGTGACTGCCGACCACGGCGTCGAAGATGCCGCCGAAGTAGAGCCCGTAGAAGCCGACGATGAACAGAGCTGTCGCCACGAACGGATTGGTCAGCAGCCGCGACACCCGCGAATGCAGCGCCGCGAGTAGCCACTCCCGCAGGCCGGGCGGGGCACCCCGGCCGGCGGCCGGCAACGCGCGCAGCGCCAGCGTGACCGGGGCGCCGAGCACCAACAGGATCGGCACCAGCATGGACAGCAGCATGTGCGCGATCATGTGCATGCTGAACATCGCCGGCATGTAGCGGCCGAGACCCGACGACGTCGTGAACAGCAGCAGCAGACAGCCCAGCAGCCAGGCCACCACCCTGCCGGCCGGCCACGCGTCGCCCCGCCGGCGCAACCTCCGGACCCCGGCCAGGTACAGCGCGGCGAACAGCACCGCGGCGGTGCCGAAGACCAGGTCGAACCGCCAGTCGAACAGGAGCCGGGCCACCGTCGGCGGGCCGGCCAGGTCGTAGCCGATCTCGACCGCGGGGATGGACAGATTGGTCTCCAGCGGTGGCGGCGGTGGAGTCCGGCCCAGGGCGACGGCCACCCCGAAGGTAAGCCCGAAGACCACCGCTTCCACCAGCGCCAGCCGGATCAGCGCGCCGCGCTCCGGCCGATCCCCGGCCAACGCGGCGACTCCGCGGCGACGCTGCTGCCACCCGAGGATTCCCAGGGTCACGAGTGCGGCTGACTTGGCGAGCAGCAACCAGCCGTACCGGGTGTGGACGAGGTCCTCCGGCCGCACCCGCACCAGCGCGTTGATGACACCGCTGAACGCCATCGCGACGAAGCACCACAGCGCCACGGTCGAGAAGCGTCGCGCGGCCAGGTGATCGTGCGCTCCGGTGCCGCCGCGCAGCGCATGCACCAGCAGCGCCAGCAGTCCGCCGGCCCACACCGCGCCGGCGATCAGATGCACCAGGAGGCTGTTGGTCGCGACGTCGTGTGATCCGCCCGAGGACGAGTGTCCGGTCAGGGCCAGCGGGAGCAACGTCACCAGCGACCCGGCGAACAGCACCGGCGTCCACGACCAGCGCAACACCGGGATGCTGACCACGGTCACGACAGCAGCGAACAGTGCCGTCCACCGCCAGGCACCTGCGATGTCGATGAGGTCGGCCACCGACCAGATGTCGGCCGGGCTCAGGCGCGTCACCAGGGGCTGACCGCTGATGTCGGAGACGGTCAGCGGAACCATCAGCACCGCGCACACGGTCCACAACCCCGCCGCGGCGGTGCCGACCCGCAACGCCCGGTACCCGTCGACATCGAGGACCCCGGTCGTCTGCGGCGGCACCAGGAACGCCGCGAACAGGAACGACCCGGTAGCGACCACTGCGGCGATCTCGCCGGCCGCCTTCACGAACGGCAGTCCGTAGGTGGTCACGGGACCCGGGTCGGGCAGGCCGGTCGCGGTGAGCGCCTCGGCCAGCGACAGCGCCGACAGCGCTGCCGCGGTCAGACCCGCCAGCACCGCGACACCGTAGAGCAGCGGCCACACCGCAGCGCGGCGCGCCCGCACGGGCGCGGCGGAGCCGGCAAGAGTCATGCGTCCAGCGTATGACCTGCCCGCGGGTGACCCATCACACCGCCCGCTCGCGCAGCTGGCGGCGGCTGCGCTCCCGCGCGACGAACTGCTTGCGGGCGTACCGGTCGACGGTGTTCATGTCGGCCAGGATGCCGCGCAGCTCGTTACGGAAGGCTGTGCGCCGGTCTTCGAGATCGGCAGCCGGCTCGAGCAGATGGTGGTCGGCAGCGACCTGGCGCGCGGTGGTGAACAGCAGCGCCGACACCGACTCGTTGCTCTGGACTCGGCCTTGCGCCACGTACTGCTGGCCGAGCCCGAGCGCCTTGGCGGTGAGGTCCTTCTCCGAGATGTCGGCAGGGGCGTCGATCAGCGCGTCGGCGACGATCTGGTACGCCTCGAAGAAGGGCCGCAGCAGCGGGCCGGCGATCGTCGGCCGCTTGACCCGCAGCACGGCGTCGATCCGCTCGCCGCCCGCGGCGACGTCGCTCTCCCAGTCGTCGTGCCAGGACATCTCCTCCGCCACGTGCGCGCGGAACGCCGCCGAGTCGGCGAAGTAGAAGTCGAACTTCAACAGATCGCGCAGATGCATCACCTGCGTCCAGAACGCCTGGACCCGATCGCCGTCGCTGCGGGCGGCATACGCCAAGGCCAGTTCGACCAGCGACGTCTCGAGGAACGCGTCGATCAGCGAGTTGCGGTAGAACGCCGCCTCGAGCTCGTCCTGCGGCGCGATGTACCACACGGTCTCGCGGCCACCGTCCACGCGAGTCACCGGGTGCCCACCCGAGAGCGCGTCCAGGGCGGCACGGACGCCGTCGGGGGTACGTAACCGCAACGCGCTGTTGGTCATCGGGGTCTGTTTGCGCTCGAGGTAGTCCAGCGAATCGCCCAGCGTGTGGTGCAACTGGTCGAGGGTGAGTGCGACACCGCGGGTGGCCAGCAGCAGCGCCGACACCAAGGCCGTTGCGTTGACCGGGGTCACCTGCACGATGCGCCACGCCACTTCGAACGCCATCTTCTGCAGGGCAAGGCGTTTGGCGGCCTCGTCGGTGGTCATCGGGCCATGCGGCTCGCCGAGGTACTCGCGCATCGACACTGCGCGCGGGAATCGGACGTAGATCTTCCCGTAGTTGCGTTCCCCTTGCGCGCGAATGTAATTGACGAGCCAGGACAGCCCCTCGGGGGTCTTCTCCCCGCCCCGCGCATAGGACGCGTACTCGGCGGTCTCGTGCAATTGGTCGAAGCTGATCGACACCGGCTGCAGCAAGATGTCGTCGCTACGGCCGTCGAGGTACGCGTCGGCGACGTAGGCGAGCAGACCGAGCTTGGGCGGCAACATCTTTCCGGTGCGCGACCGGGTGCCCTCGATCGCCCAGGCGAGGTTGAACCGCTTCTCGACGATGTAGCCGACGAATTGACGCAGCACGTACTTGTACAGCGGGTCGTCGAGTTTGCGGCGCAGGAAGATCACGCCGGAGCGGCGCATCAGCGGTCCCATCGCGCCGAACGACAGATTGATGCCCGCGAAGGTGTGCACCGGCGGGAGTCGGTTCTCCTGCATCGCGACGGGCACGATCGCACCGTCGAGATAGGAGCGGTGCGAGAACAGCAGGACGGCCGGGTGGGCCTCGAGCGCATGACGCATCGCCTCGACCTCGGTGCGGTCGTAGTCGATGTTCGGGTCGAAGCCCCGACTGAAGATGGCCCTACCCAGAGACGGGATCAAGTCGACCGAGAAACGGCTCCACCCGGTCCCCAACTCGTCGAGCATCTCGCCGGCCTTCTCGACGGTGGCGCCGGGGATCTGCTCGAGCCCCTGCCGGAACCGCGCCGACGAGAGCACCTCGGGTTTGATCAGCCGGGGCGACTTGTACTCGGGTCCGAGCAGCCGCAACTCCACGCGCTCGATGGCCAGGATCGCCCGTCGAAGCACGAAACGCGCGAATTCTCTGGGGTTTTCGGCAGTGGTGTTCTCACTCCAGTTCTGCCGCAGCTCGGACACCTTCGCCGGTTCGCCGGCGACCACGCGGGCGCGCGACGGGTCACGCTTGAGGATGCTGCGTTGCAGCACCCGCGGCGGGCAGTACGTGTCTCGTCCCGAGACCAGCGCCACCACCTTCGAGCGGGTCGGCAACCCGCCGGGCACCCAGAAGACGCGTACCGGGACGACCGAGCGGTCCTCGTCGGCTTCGAGCATCTCGACGAGCCGGGCGAGGACAGCAGGTGGCGGATCGTCGTCGGCGGGGAGCTTGAGCACCTCGATCTTGCTCTCCGGGTGCGCACTGCGCTGCTGGTGCAGCCAATCGGCGAGCAGCGACTCTTCCGCCGGCGACGACACCGACGCGAGGACCAGGGTGTCGTCGACAGCGGTGAACGCCGTGATGTCGGCGGCGCGGACCTTCACGGCCGGCCCTTTGCGGCGGTCTTCTTCGCGGGCTGCTTCGCGGCCGGAGATTCCTCGGCTGCCGCCTTTTTCGCCGGTTGCTTCTTCGCCGGGGCCTTCTTCGCCGGGGCCTTCTTCGCCGGGGCCTTCTTGGCGGGCGCCTTCTTGGCCGGCGCCTTCGTGGCAGCCTTGTCCGACGTGCCCTGGCGGCGGTACAGCTCGGGCTCGGGCAACTCGTCGTACGGCCAGTCCTTGAGGGTGTCCAGGTAGAGCTGACGCACCTCGGCGATGCGCTCGGTCAGGTTGTCGTGAGTCCACCCGTCGACCGAAATGGGCGGATAGACAACGACATCCACGGTGCCCGGGTTGAAGGTGCTGGAGTCGCGGGCCGCGATGACCTCGGCGTTGCGGATCACGATCGGCACGATCGGGATGCCCACCGACATCGCGATACGGAACGGCCCCTTCTTGAACTCCCCCACCTCGGTGGTGTCCAGCCGTGTCCCCTCCGGCGCGATCAGGATGGAGATGCCCTTGCGGGCCAGATCTTCGACTTTCTTCAAACCTTCGACGGCCTTCTGCGGATCGTCGCGATCGATGAACGCGGCGTCCATGATCCGGCCCATCGTCCCGACGATCGGATCGTTCTCGAGTTCCTTCTTGCCGACCGAGGTGAAGTTGTCGCTGACGAGCCGCCCGGCGATCATCGGGTCGGCCTGGTTGCGGTGGTTGAAGATGAACACCGCCGGCCGCTGCGCGGTCAGGTTCTCCTCACCGAGCACGTTGATGTTGATACCGACCGCAGTCATCAATGTCCGGCTGAACACGGACGTGAAGAAGTTGACGCCGCTACGCCGGTTGCGGGTCAGCAGTCCGACGCCGAGCGCTCCCCACGCCACCGGCACCATCGACGCGATGCCGGCCACGGTCCGCACCTGTGCGACGGGGTTGGCGCCGCTGCGGCTGCTGAACCGCAGGATGGGCCAGCCCCGCTTGGCGGCCACGGCGGCCATCTTGCCCGCGGGGTTGGTGGGCCGAGGGTTGCCGACGAGGTACATCAGCGCGACGTCCTCGTCCCCGTCTGCGTAGAAGTAACTCTTCGACAGGTCCACACCGTTGGCGGTGGCGAACTCCTGCACGGCCCGGGCCTTCCCCGGTCCCCAGATGATCGGCCGCTCCACCTCGCCGGTGATCAAGCCGTCCTCGTCGGTCTCGAACTTGTTGCTCAGCACGTTCTCGATGCCCAGGAACCGGGCGACGGGCTCCACCTGCACCGTGAGCGCCGACGAGCTGAGCACCACGGTGTGGCCACGCGCCATGTGGGCCCGCACCAGCTGGCGCATCTCGGGATAGATGCGGCCGACGATCTTCTGCGCGAACAGCCGTTCGGCCAGCTCGTCGATGTCGTCCACGGAATTGCCGCGCAGCATCCGGGCACCCTTGCCGATGAGGTCTTCGAACTCCGAGCGCCCCAGTTGATGATTCAGCCCGGCCTGCACCATGCCGATGAACTCACCGACCGACATCTGGCGCCGACGCAGCCGGTCCTGCGTCATCACCACCCCGGTGAACCCTGCGACCAGGGTGCCGTCGAGATCGAAGAACGCGCCGATCTCGGGCCCTTCCGGGCTCGCCTCGATCTCGGCGACCGAACCCGGTAGGCGCATCTGGGGGTTGTCAGGGCTCACTGTGCGGCACTTCCCTTCGTCGAGACGGCATGGGACAGGGGCGTCGAGGTCTCGGCGGTGAACGTTGCCGGGTGGGCACGTCCGTCGCCGCCGAGTGCGAGGACTTCATCGAAGCCTGCCAGCAGACATCGCGCCAGCAGCGCCGGATCGGTGATCGCGGCGCGGTCGTAGCGCGCGGTGACCGTGCAGTAGCCGGAGCGGGAGATCAGCACCACCATCATCGCCACTCCGGGAAGCGGGCCGAGGCCGTACTGGCGCAGCACCTGAGCCCCGGCGATGAACGTGTCGCCCGCATAGACCGGCACGTTGCTGGCCTGCACGTCGGAGTTCACGATCGACCCGGCCATCGACTCCAGCACACTGTCGGGCAGCAGGGACACGACGGGTGCGATCGCACCGACCATGTCGAGCGCGCGCTCGTCGCGCTTACGGGTCATCTGCGTCCTGATGTCACGGATGCGCACCGCCGGGTCGGTGCGTCCGATCGGGGCGGCGAGGTTGACGCCGGCGAACCTGTTCCCGCCCGCCGGGTCCGCCTCGGAACGAAGATTCACCGGCACAGCCATCGGCACCGTGTCGACCGGAACACCCATGGCCTGGTGGTAGAGCCGCAACGCTCCGCACAGACCCGCGAGATAGGCGTCGTTGATGGAGCCACCGGCGGCCTTGGCCGCGCGGTGCAGGTCACCGAATGCGATGTCGATGGCCTCGCTTCGGCTCGACAGGGAACGTCGGCGTAGCAGTGGGGACGGATCGGCGACCGGCCCGATCACGCGGGCACCCGACATCGCGTAGTCGACCGCGCTGCCCAGCCGCGAGACCGGGTCGCGCACGACGTGACCGACGGCCTGCGCCGCACCGAACAGCGCGTCGCGCACCCCGCCGGCGATCGTGCTGGGCAGGCGATTGAGTCCCTGGCGCATCAGGTCGTTGGGAGACAGATCGGCCGGGATGGGCAGCGGCGGAACCGGCTGCTCGGGCGGATGACGTTCGAGGTCGTACAGATTCGCGAACATCTCGACCCCACCCACGCCGTCGGTGACGGCGTGGCTGAGGTGCACCATCAGCGCGGCCTGACCGTCGTGCACCCCTTCGATCAACGTGGCCGTCCACAGCGGGCGGGAGATGTCCAGCGGTGACTGCGCCGCCACCTCGGCCAGATCCATCACCTGCCGGAAGCTGCCCGGCTCGGGCACCCGCACGCGGCGGAGGTGGAAATCGAGGTTGAAGTCCGGGTCGACGACCCAGCGTGGGGCCGCGGTCGGCAGCGTGGGTATCACGACCTTCTGGCGCAGCCGCAGCACTTTGCGGGACGCCGTGTCGAACCGCGCGCGGAAGGTGTTCCAGTCGGGAGTGGTGTCGAGCAGTTCGACGGTCAGGATGCCGGAGCGCGTCCTCGGGTTGGCCTCGCCGCGGTGCAGGATCTGGTCGAGGGGGCTGAGCTCTTCGGGCAGTCCAGCCGCGTCCAGGTACCGCGGATCAGTCATGGCCACCACGCTAGTCGGCCACCCTGTGACGCGGAGCGGCTTTAGAGCGTGTGCGCGACAGGCACACAGCAGTCGAGCGTGACAGCGAGAGTCAGGATGAACGGGACCCTGCGGGAGGTAATTCGCGGTAAGCGACGGCGTCTAGTACTCCGGCCTGCTGCCCGTTCCTACTTGGAACCGTGCGGAGAGTTACGGAGGATCCGTGCGCCAAGGGATCGACGTAGTAGCACTGATCAGTATCCGGGCAGTAGATGGCGACCGCATCGATTGACGTCTTGTCGATCGGCGTCGAATGCGTGCCCGCCCTATCCGCCCAACTCGATCGGAACTTGACCGTTAGGGCGCCCGCCCGCATCGAGCGAAATTTCACCTGCAGACGCGTGAACTTTCCCGCCTCGTAGGCCACGAGGTCGAACGGAGCGTGCTCGGTAGCCGGAAAAAGAATTGTGAATCCCTTCGCGGCCAGATCAGCGTGAACCTTCGCGACTCCCAAGTCGCCCTTGTCCTTCGTATGATGCCTGGGCACGCCTCCAGGTTAGGAGGTGACAGCGCACCATCAATACATCAATTGAGCTGGGGCGTGCGCGCGATACACTCCTCGGGCACTGCCTCCGTAGCTCAGTGGATAGAGCGACCGCCTTCTAAGCGGTTGGCCGCAGGTTCGATCCCTGCCGGGGGCGCTCTCGGCCGTTGCTAGACCGCCACGAGGTTCGGCCCCTGGTTCACGCCCGCCGACGTGGTCGGCAGCGTCACCTCCACGCTGTCGATGTGCACGAAGCCGAACTGCGTGAAGTTCAGGAACGGCGTTGCGGTGGTGAAGATCTGCAGCTCCAGGTCACTGTCGGGCGTCATCGTGTACGCGATGTCCTCGAGGTCGATCTCGGCGACCTGATCGCGACCGTTGAGGGTCACCGGCACCGGCGAGACGATGTTGCCGACCACCAGTCCGGTGCTCTTGTCGACGACCTGGGCGTAGATGTGGCGACTGCTGCCCAGCCCGCTGTAGTTGATCACCACATGCGGCGCGCCGACGACGTTCGCCTCGCCCGCGGGATTGGTGAGCGGGATCGTGACCGCGTTGGTCGCCACCGAGCCGTCACCCAACCCATAGGGCAGTGGCACATCCGGGCTGGGGCCCGACCCGCCGATGAACGGGATGATCGGCAGCGTCTTGCCGGTGTTCCACACCGTCGCCGGCACCTTGCTCTCGTCGTCGTAGAAGCCGTCGGCAGTGGGGCGGGTGACCGATGCCCACCGGTCGCCGTTCTGATCGGTCCACTCGAACGCATACGGATCAGCCGGGATGGGAAGGTCCTTGACGTAGCGCTGCATCCACACGGCGGTCTCGGTGAGGAACCACACGTCGTCAGCCTCGCCGTTGCCCTGTCCCGGCAGGCAGGTGCCGTGGCCACCGCAGTACCAGATCAGCTTCACGTTCGGATTGTTGGCCATGTAGCCCATGTTGATGAGTGACTGATGCAGCGGGAACAGAACGTCGACGGTGCCCTGGATGATCAGGGTGGGGATGTCGATGTTGCGCACCGTCTGGCCCGGGCCGCTGGTCTGCAGCAGTTGGATCTGGGCAGGCGTGAGGATGCCCAGCGAGGCGCCGGTGAGGATGCCGCCGTAGATCTGCGGGTTGATCCGCGCCCCGGTCTCGATCAGTCCGAGCAGCAGCAGACCGGCGTAGGAGGTGCGGAACGCGCTGTGTGGGTACAGCGAATCGGGCAGCGTGTTCCAGGCCCACCCCGGCGCGATGGCGTCGACCCTGTCATCGCCTGCGGCGGTGACGAATTGAATGCCACCGCCGTAGGAGACGCCGACCATGCCCATCGTGGGATCGCCGGCCTTGTCGAGTTGGACACCGCTCTGCGTCGCCACCCAGCTGATCAGCTCGGAGACGTCCTGGCCTTCGTACTGCGGGCTGTCGAGTTGCAACACACCGCCGGAGGCGAATTCGCCGCGGGGATCCCACGTGACGACGTTGTAACCCAAGGAGCGGAACGTCGAGACGAACGGATCGGCCGGATCGGTCGCGCCCGGCTGCGCCAACCCGGGCCCGTTGAAGATGGTCTCGTAACCCGGATTCCCGAGATCCGGAGAGCCCGCCAGCGCCGGGAAGAAATTGGTGCTGATCTTCGTGTTGTCCCAGGACGTCACGAACGTGGTGAACGCAATGGGCGCTCCGTCGCGCAAACCGGTGATGTCCACCGAAATGTCCTGCAGCTCAGCGGTACCGAGAAGGCCGGACAGGACACCCGCTTGCTGCAGCCTTTGCACGACCGGTGTGATCAGCGACGATCCGACGATCGGGAGACCGGTCATCACCGTGGTGAACTTCGTGTTCTGAGCGACGAGCACCGAGAACGTCTCGGTGCCGGTCGGCCCGTTCGTCGCGTTCTCGTCCGCGTAGGGCAGGAAGCGGAACGCCCCTGTCGTGGCATCCAGGGTCAGCTTGCCGCCGTTGCTGGGACGGTCGATGACGGTGTAGGTCGAGCCGTCCGCGGTCGTGCATGTGGTGCCGACGACGCAGCCGCTGATCACGCCCTGCACGACTCCGACCGAGTAGTCGTCGATGGCCGCGAGTGTGGATTCACGCCGGGCGCCGGCGAGCAGCAGCAGATCCGACAGCGACCCACCGACCGGCGCCGATCCGTTCCCCGACGACGCGGGACTGAACGCCCGGTCGAGGGCAGTCAGCAGGCCGGCCACGACAGTGCGCGCCGGGGCATCCTGCGCTGCCCGGTCGGGAGGAGTCCACAGCGTGGTCTGCACCTGCGGTTCGGCGGCCTGCTGACGGCCCGCGACTGCGCGCGGACTCTGGAGCCAGGACAGCACCCGAGGCTTCGCAGCAGCAGGCTCAGGATCGGCGGCCGGCGCCGAGACGTCCTCGGTCGTGGCCGGGTCCTGTTGACCAGCAACAGTTTCAGTACGCTTCTGGCGGCGATCACCGGCCCTGCTACGGGGAGACTCGTCAACCGAGTCGGCGTCGTCCGCTCTGGCCTCGGCGCGCTTCTGCCGTTCCTCGGCCACCCGGTCGGCAATACCTTTGACGGTGTCCGACAGCGTCGTGCGCTCGGTGCTCCGATGCTTGCCCAGCGGCCGCTTGTCGAGCGTGGCCGAGTCGCCACGGGGGGAATCCGTCTGGGACTGGGACGGGCGTGAGACGGACGTCCCGGTGTCGTCGGCATAGGCCACGCCCTGCCCGGTGATGATCGCGGTCCCCACTCCCAGGGCGATCGCCAACCCGCCGACTCGACCGATATAGCTTGCAGCACTCATGACCCGAACCTCCGCCGTCACGACCGGAAACTGGGCAGACACTACGCCGAGAAAACCATGATCACGGCGAAATTCGGCCAAGAATTCTTGACGGTGACAATTGACCGGGACTGCCAGGTCACGCTTCGGCCGCAACGTCATTGAGGCGGGCCGGCTTCAGAGTGCTTCGCGCCGCGGCGAGCACAGCGAACCTCGACGGGGGTTCTCCGCAAACCCGAAGCTGCGCGCTCTGGGCTACGGTGACCCGGAGCGTCTCGGGAGGAATCGACGAACATGGGGACACATCGCACGGCGAATCGAGCCAGGGCTAGCGTCGTCAGCGCAGCCGCGGCAGGCGTCGTCGCATCGATCGGTGCGGTGACGGGTGTGCAGCCGACGGCGCTTTCGGCGCTGCCGGTGGACCTGTCCGCGCTGATCGTGGTGGGCAGCTCGACGCACCCCGACGGCAGCGGCAACGAGAACTTCTTCGGCGGGCTGTTCAACCAGGCGCCGTACAACCCCGGCGGCCAACCGGGTCCCGATCTGGTCGGCGTCCCGTTCGGTGGCGGGCCGCGCGCAATCGACGCCGCGCTGCGGGCCCACTCCGGTGAGGACAACGCGGTGCTGTCGTCGGGCTGGGGCGCGGCGAACGCCAGCCTGGTGCTCTCCCGCCTCGACGGCGCCGCGGATCCGATGTTGCCGTCGACCGTGTTCGTTCTCGACAACAACGTCTCCCGGCCCGACGGCGGCTTCGGTACGCGCTATCCGTGGTTCTCGCTGATCGGGGTGAACCCGTTCCCGTCGCCGACGGACACGGCCGCCGCCGCGGTGGTCGACATCGCGTATCAGTACAACTACAACTCGAACGCGCCGGCGGATCTACTCAACCTCGTCGCGCACGTGAACTCTCTGGTCGCGTACCTCTACGGCTACCGCGAGCAGGATCAGATCGATCTACCCGTCGACAACGAGGGCCGGCCGACCGTCTCCTGCGGCGGCGCGAACACGTGCGCGATGCTGGCCAGCGGAGCCGAGGCGCTGCCGTGCAACGACGCCAGGTGCGACGCTCCCGACGGTGACCGGGTGCTCGCGTACGTGACCACCCGCGGGAACACCACCTACGTCACCTACACCACGGAGGAGGTGCCGTTGGCGCGGTTGATCCGCGACGTGGTGCCGTTCGGCGACGCGATCGCCGACGTCAGCGAGCCACTGCTGAAGGTCATCGTCGATTCGGCCTACTACGACAACAACCCGATCCCTTCCGACCCGAGTCGCTACCGCCCAGCGCGGCTGATGCCCACGGTCGGTGAGTTCGCAGAAACTGTGTCCAAGGTGCCCGGAGCCATCCGAGACGGCCTGAAGGCGCTGTCGGACAGAGATTCTGACGCTGACCAGGTGGCGAAGGTCGCCGACGAGGCCGAGACCGAGAAGGCCGACGACGCCGCCACTCCGAAAGAGACGCGGCGCGAGCGTCGGCAGGAGCGAATCCGGGCGCGCGCCGCCGCACGCGAGGAGGCTTCGCAGTCGAAAGCTGTTGAGCAGAAGAAGGAATCGAACTCGGACAGCTCGCGTGACGCTGCAGCTGCGGATGGCGCCGACACCGCCGACTGAGGCGTATGGCCGACTACTGGAACCACAACACCGCATATCACCCGTGGGTGCTGGCACTCGCGCGCGGCCGCGACGTTCTGGACGTCGGGTGCGGTGAGGGCCTGCTCGTCGAACGCCTGGCGCCGCTCGCACGCTCGGTCGTGGGAATCGATCCCGACCCGACGGTCGTTCGGCGAGCGCGCGCCCGATTGTCTGACGTCGACGGGGTGTCGGTCATGGAGAGCACCTTTGCCGACTACGCCTCGGACACACCACGATTCGACCTCATCACCTTCGTCGCGAGCCTGCACCACCTGGATCTGCGCGAGGCGCTGACTGCCGCGAAGGGCATGCTGCGGCCCGGTGGCGAACTCGCCGTGGTCGGACTGAGCGCGAACACGACCGTGGCCGACTGGGTGTGGTCGGCGCTGTATCTACCCGCGGTGCGTCTGGGCTCGCGGTGGCACCGCGAGACGCGGGACATCGGCGTGGCCGTCGCGGAACCACGCGAAGGCCTGACCGAGATCCGGCAGGTGGCCGAGGAGGTCCTGCCGGGCGTCCGGATCCGCCGCGCGCTGTATTACCGCTACCTGATGCGGTGGCAGAAGAGACACGAGACCTGACTTGTCGGTGGGTCGAACCGCGGCCAGACCGAATGGCTACCCCCACCCGACCTCGACTGGGGGCACCACCCGCTTGCGGGGGACGGCCGACGCCGCGTGAACGGCTACCACCACCGGAGAACGCCACCTCCTGCCCGATGACGACCACGGACCGTAGGCTGACCGGCGATGAGCACTGAAGACGTCGACCGCCGACTGAGCCCGCTGCCCGAGTCCGGATACGTCTATCGAACCGGGTGGCGCGTCGCGACGGGCGACGTCGGCGACGACCTCAACCTGCGCCTCGACGGCGTGGCCCGCTACATCCAGGAGGTGGGTGCAGAAAACCTCGTCGACGCGGGCGAAGCGGAAGAGCATCCGCACTGGCTGGTGCAGCGCACGGTCATCGACGTCATCGAACCGATCGAATTCCCCAACGAGGTGACCTTCAGCCGATGGTGCTCGGCCCTGTCTTTGCGTTGGTGCACCATGCGGGTGGATCTCGTCGGCAGCGACGGCGGCCGCATCGAGACCGAGGGCTTCTGGATCGCGATGAACGCCAAGACGCTGACACCGCAGCGCGCCACCGACACCCTGCTGGAGAAGTTCGGCACCACCACCTCCGAGCACCGCCTCAAATGGCGGCCGTGGCTGAAGAACCCGGAGACGATCGAACACACCACGCCATTTGCGTTGCGGCGCACGGACATCGACCTGTTCGAGCACGTGACCAACACTGCCTACTGGCATGCCATCCACGAGGTGATGGCGCTGGCGCCAGAGGTGTGCGCGCCGCCCTACCGAGCCGTCGTCGAGTACCGGAAGCCGATCAAGTACGGCGAAGACGTCACCCTCGGATGGACCCGCCAGGGTGACGACGTCCACATCGCGCTGACCGTAGACGACGAGGTCCGCGCCGCGGCACTGCTTCGGAGTCTCTGACTCCGGTCTCGATCAGTGGGACTGCGCCTTGTTCCCACCTGACCCGTTGATCACGGTGAACACGACCTTGACCAACGGCGGGAGGAACCCCTCATGAAACAGGCGTCTGTTCCGGACGCGTCCCACGGGCAGCGACGCACGGTGCGTCACCTGCTCGGAGTCGCATTGGCCGTCACCGGCCTGCTGATCGGCGCCGCAGTGCCGGCGAGCGCCGCCGAACTGATGAGGGTGACCTTCATCCGGCACGGAGAGTCGGCGGGCAATGCGTCGGGCAATATCGACACCTCGACGCCCGGGCCGCTGCTGACCGCCAAGGGCCAGCTGCAAGCCGAGGCCGTGGCAGCGCTGCTCGAGGACAACAACTACGACGGCATCTACGCCTCCACGATGGTCCGGACGCAACTCACTGCGGCGCCGATGTCCCGGGACCTGAGGCTGCCCATCCAGGTTCTGCCCGGTCTGCAGGAGATCGAAGCGGGCGTGTTCGAAGGGACGCCCGAGAGCCAGGCATCCAGCGGCTACGGCCTCTACCCGTTGGCCTGGGCTGTCCAGGGCAATCGCAACCTGCGCATCCCCGGCTCGATCGACGGCAACGAATTCGATGCTCGCGTCGACCAGGCGCTCGCCACGATCTACGACAACGGCGACCGCAACGCTGCCGTCTTCTCCCACGGCGGCGCCATCATGTTCTGGACGATGATGAACGCCCAGAACCTCACGGCCGCACAGAAGATCGACCTCCTGCGAACTGCACCTCTGGGCAACGCCCAGTACGTGATCGTGGAAGGAAACGCCGAGGACGGCTGGACCCTGGTCAATTGGAACGGCAAGCTGTTCGCGCAGGAGCCGACCTTCGTCGCCGAGGTGCAGCGCCAGAGACGAACGTTGAATCGTCAACTCGCCGCGAGCGCACAGGAGTTCGTCGCCTCGTTCCAGTCTCGCGACCTCGCCACCATCGCGACCGCGCTCAACCACAGCGTCACCGACGCGGCGTTCTCGATCTCGAAGTATCACCGCGCGGTCCGGGCCAAGATCATCGCAGGACTCGGCACGAAGGCCGACCCGGCGCCCGCCCTCGTGCCCGCCGCCGAGAAGTCCGCCGAGAAGTCCGACGTGTCCCGGGCGCAGGTCATCAAGGCCGAGAAGACCGAAGCCAGCGAGGCGTCCGACGACACAGCCACGCGGACACCGAAACGCAACCGGATCAGAAAGATCGAGGCTGCGCAGGCGCGCGACGAGGTAACAGTCGACGCCACGGCCGACACCACCAGGAAGGCCTCGAAGCCGTTCGGCAAGCGCCGCGGCACAGCCTCCACCACAGCGGATGCCGGCGCAGACAACGCGGGCAAGGGTGCAGGAACCCACGACGCCGCGGCGTGACACGCCACTAGGAAGGATCGCCGATCAGCCCCTCCGCCGGACAGCGGAGGGGCTTGATCGTGTCGCGAATCCGCACCGCCGCCGGCCCGCCGCCGCTACCGTGACCGAGGTGGTGGCGCGGCAGACAGGTATCGACACCGACGGTGCACCTGCGTCGATGGTGGCCCGGGTGTCGCTGATTCTCACCGCGTTCGACTCGGCAGCCACTCTGCTGCGGCTCGATCAGATCGCATCCCGAACCGGGCTCCCCCGCTCGTCCACCCACCGCATCCTGACTCAGCTCCACGACGCCGGACTGCTGGAGCACCGCGCCGACGGCTACTGTCGCACCGCCGCATCGCTGCCGGTCTCCGACGATCATCAGGCCCTGCGCCGGGTGGCCTCGCCTGTCCTGGAGCGCCTGCAGAACGACACCACGTTGGTCGTGCATCTGGGCGTCCTCGACGGCGCCGAGATCTCCTGCCTCGACAAGATCTCGGGCGGCGGCGGAGTCGTGGTTCCCGTCGGCGTCGGCGGGCGCATTCCCGCCCATGCCAGCGCACTGGGCAAGGCCGCGCTGGCGATGATGACTGCCGAAGACGTCGATGCCCTCCTCGATGCGACGCTCCGCAAGATCACCCCGGCCACCATCGGCGACCTCCCCACCCTGCATCAAGAGCTGACACGAATTCGCGCACGGCACGGACTCGCCTACGACGATCAGGAACTCACGGTGGGGCTGGCGAGCGTCGCTGCCGCGATTCGCACGCCGGCCGGCCACATCGCCGGAATCTCTCTGACCGGCCCCGCCCCCGCCGAGCGGTTGAAAAGAGTGGCACCGTTTTTGACCCGCGCCGCTCGCGGGATCGCCGACCGACTGGGCGACACCGTCGCCCCCACGGGTGTGCAGGCAGATCTGGCCGCCGTCACCGACGACATGCTGTCCCGCGTGCTGCGCACGCTGTCCTCCGACGACTGGGTGTGAGCACCGATCACCAGATCAGGTCATCGACGGTGAGCCCCAACGCAGATCGGCCGGCGACGGACAGCACCTGCTCCACATTGCTCGACACGTGCTTGCGTGCCGTCTGCATATCGCGCCACAGCCGTTCCGTCAGCGCCTCGTCGTGGCCCTCGTACCGGTCGACGTCCTGCACGACCGCTCGCACCGCGGTGACCGCCCGTTCGCACGCCATCACCTGATCGCGTCGGGTCCGCAGCACCAACGCGGTATCGGGCTGCCCTCCGTCCTCGACACACCGGACGAGATCGGCCACATCCCGCTGGATCTGGAGCAGCGACAGCTCGATGTCCGTGGCCGCCATGGCGATAGCACTCAACGCCGGGCGTCCTTCGCCCCCTCCCACACTCTGCACGGCGCGCTGGGCGGCACCCAGCAGCGGCATGGTTCCGGCGAGCGTGAACACCGTCGGCTGCGGTAGCCGATCCAGTGCCGTCGCGGACACCTCGGGGTCGAGGTGCAGCCAGCTGAACACCCGATGATCCGGTACGAAGGCACCGGCCACCACCACGTCGTCGGCGCCGATCCCCCTCAGACCCAAGCCGTTCCACGTCGGTTCGACGACGTAGTCGGCTCTGGGCACCAGCACGGCCATGAAGTCCTGCGCCGCACCGTCGGCGCCGACCCGCAGCGCCGCAGCGCTCAACCACGACGAATGTCTGGCGCCGGTGCACCTCGACCACCGGCCGGACAGCCAGAAGCCGCCGTCACGCCGATGCAGACGACCCGTCGGGGCATACGACGAGCACAGCAGCGCACGGCGATCGGTTCCCCAGATCTCGCCGAGCACTCGCGGGTCGCGCATCGACAGCCCCCAGCTGTTCACGCCGAGCCACCCGGCCAGCCACCCTGTGGACGTACATGCCGTCGAGAGTTCGCGAGTCGCGGCCAGGTACACCTCGAGATCAGCGTCGAGGCCGCCGACGGCCTGCGACTGCAGAAGCGCGAAATAACCCGCGTCGTGCAGCGCATCGATGACATCCGAATGCACCGCGCCGTGCCGGTCGACATCGGCCGCGGCGTCCGCGATGGCAGGCAGAAGAGATCGCACCGCGTCGAGAACAGATCGGGTAGGTGGACTCGACATCACCGACCTGTTCTTCGTGCCACGATCATGCTTACCACCTCCCGTGAGAAAGGTCGGTATGACCGGTCCGGAAAGGCCCATTCGCGAATTCGTCTCCCGCATCCGCGAACTCGCCGTCGCCGACAGTTCCCGAGCGTGGCTCGAAGCGACGTTCGACGCGGGCGACGAACGTCCCCTCGACCGCAGCCGGTCGATCCGCGCCGTCACCGGGGCGACCGCGGTGGTGGTCGGATCGGCCCACGGCATGTGGCTTCGACATGTCGAGCAATTGCGGAGCCATCTCGCGGCCCACCATGGCGGCACGACCGCGGATTCCGATGCCGCGCAGGTCGCGCGGGCCGCATCCGATATCGACGCCGCCGAACTCCAGCTCACCGAATTCGCCATCGCGCACGCCGATCTCGAGCAGGTCGTGATGGTGTGCCGCCAGGTCGTGGCCCGCGCTCGAGCAGCCGCTGACCGGCTACTCGAACACAGCAGGCACGCACTCGACGCCGACGACCCCGCGACGCGGCGGTGGGGTGAGGTGGACGCCGGTGCACGGCTGGCCGTTCACTTGTTCGACGACATCGCCGCCTCGCTACGCTGAGCGGATGTCCGATCTGGTACTCAGCGAGGTCACCGACCGCGTGGCACTCATCACCGTCAACGACCCCGATCGCCGCAACGCCGTCACCGCCGAGAGCTCGGCCGCGTTGCGCACCGCCGTGGAGGCCGCCGAGGCCGACCCCGGTGTACACGCGGTGATCGTCACGGGCGCGGGGAAAGCGTTCTGCGCGGGGGCTGACCTGACCGCGCTCGGCAAGGCCACCGAGGACGGGCTCCGGGTGATCTACGACGGCTTTCTCGCCGTCGCGGAATGCAGTCTGCCGACCATCGCCGCGGTGAACGGACCCGCTGTCGGCGCAGGTCTGAACCTCGCGCTGGCCGCCGACGTGCGGATCGCCGGCCCGGGGGCGCTGTTCGATCCGCGGTTCCAGAAGCTGGGCATCCATCCCGGTGGCGGCGCGACGTTCATGCTGCAGCGCGCCATCGGGCCACAGGCAGCGCGCGCCGCGCTGCTGTTCGGGATGCGCTTCGACGCCGAGACTGCCGTGCGACACGGGTTGGCGCTCGAGATCGCTGACGATCCGGTGGCGGCGGCACGCGCCCTGGCCGCCGGACCGGCGGCGGCGCCGCGGGACGTGGTCGTCGCGACCAAGGCGTCGATGCGCGCGACGTTCAACCCCGGGATCACCGACATGCATCAGCACCACATGGCCGTGGATGTCGAGATCGGACCGCAGGCCCGCTCGATCGAGTCTCCCGAGTTCGCCGAACGCCTGGCCGCCGCCAAGCGCCGCTAGCCATTACAGATCGAGCAGCGCCGTCGCCGGCGTCTCGATCGACGACCGCAGCTCGGACAGGAACGCACCCACCTGGGCACCGTCGGCGACCCGATGATCGAACGCGCACGTCAGTCGCATCGTCGACCGCGCCACCACCTCGCCGTCGACCACCACGGCGCGCGGCTTCACGGTGCCCACGCCAAGGATCGCGGCTTCGGGGTGGTTGATCACCGGCACCCCGTCATCGAGTCCCAGTGCCCCGAAGTTCGACACCGTGAACGTCGAGCCCTGCATCTGCGACGGTGCGATCGTGCCCTCGCGGGCCGCCGCCACGAGCCGTGCCACGTCGTCGCCGAGCTGCCGGGTGGTCCGGTTGTGGGCGTCGGGAACCACCGGCACCAGTAGCCCGCGCGGCGCGGCCACCCCGACGCCCAGGTGGACCGCCGAGTGTGTATGGATGCGGGGCCCGTCGACGGTGTCGAGCCAAGTGGCATTGAGCTCGGGATGTCTGCGCAACGCAGCGACGGTGAGCCGCAGCACCAGGACGAACGGGGTGACCGATGTCGCGCCGGCGGACACGCAGTGTTCACGCAGCCGGAGCAACGCGGTGCCGTCGACCTCCACCGACGCATGAGCGTCGGGAATTTCACTGCGCGACAGTGCCATTCGCCGCGCCATCGCGAGCCGTACCCCAGTGACCGGAGCATCGGCGGCCGGCCCCGCGGCGACGAGCACGTCGGCGCGCGTGACGATGCCCTCGGGTCCGGACCCGTCGACGCGGCCGAGGTCGACGTCGAGGTCAGCGGCCAGCTTTCGGACCGGCGGCTTGGCTCTGGCGCGCCGGCGACTGCCGTCGAGCGCGTCATCGGCGCCGTAGCCGACCAGGACGGGCGTGCGCTTCGGCGCGGAGCCGTCGGTCTCGATCCGCACCAGCAGCGCACCGACCGGCAGCGTCTGCCCCTCGGCGCCACCGAGTTCGACGACCCGACCGGCATGGGGGCTGGGGATCTCCACCTCGGCCTTGTTGGTCTCGACGGTGCAGAGCGTCTGGTTCAGCGCCACCTCGTCGCCGACGGCGACGGCCCAGCCGGTGATCGTGGCGTCCTCGAGACCCTCACCGAGATCGGGTACCAGGAAGTCCCGCGCGGTGCTCATGGCCGGCTCATCGCGTCGTCGACGCAGTCGAGGAGCCGGTCGACGCCGGGTAGCCACAGTCGTTCCAGCCGGGCCGGTGGGTACGGCGTGTCGAATCCGGTGGCACGCAGCACCGGAGCTTCCAGTTCGTAGAAACACTCCTCCTGGATGCGGGCCGCCAGTTCGGCCCCGAAACCCATTGTGCGCGAACCTTCGTGCATCACCACGGCGCGTCCGGTCCGTCGCACCGACGCGGCCACCGTGGCCATGTCCAAGGGATTGAGCGTCCGAAGATCGATGACTTCGACGCTGGCAGTGGCTGTTTCCGCTGCGGTGAGCGCGGTGGCGACCAGCGGGCCGTAGGTGATCACGCTGACATCCCGACCGGCTCGGCGAATCACCGCGCGGCCCAGCGGTTCCGCCGGATTGCGGGTGTCGACGGTTTCTCGGGCCCAGTAGCGGCGTTTGGGTTCCAGGAAGAGCACCGGATCGCGTTCGGCGATCGCGTACCGCAGCAGCCAGTACGCATCCGCCGGCGTGGACGGGACGACCACCTTCAACCCGGCCGTGTGCAACCAGTAGGTCTCGGTGGACTCCGAATGGTGTTCGACCGCACCGATTCCGCCGAACGACGGGATGCGGATGGTCACGGGCATGTCGACGTCGCCGTGGGTGCGCATCCGGTACTTCGCGAGGTGGCTGACGATCTGGTCGAACGCGGGCGCGGCGAAACCGTCGAATTGGATCTCCGGCACGGGCACGAATCCACGGATCGCCATCCCGATCGCGATGCCCACGATCGCGGACTCGGCGAGCGGGGTGTCGAAACATCGGCTGTCACCGAATCTGCGGGCCAATCCGTCGGTGACGCGGAAAACACCGCCCAGCGTGGCGACATCCTCCCCGAACACCACCACCCGGTCGTCGGCGAGCATCGCATCCGACAGGGCTCGATTGATGGCCTCTGCCATCGAGAGGTTCTCCACCTCCGGCACGTCGTCGTCGAACCCGAAGGGCCGCTCGATCAGCTGCGTCATGTCAGGCCTCCTCGAGAGTGTCGGCTGCCAGTTCGGCGATCAACGCGTCGCGCTGGCGGGCCAGATCGGGTGTGATGCGGTGATAGACCGTGTCGAACACCTCCTCGATCGCGGCGTCCGGCTCGCTCAGCACGGCCTCCCGCAGCTCACTGCGCAACCGCTGCGCCCGGTGCGCGACGCGGTCCTCCAAGCGCTGCGTCCACATGCCCTCGCCGTTGAGATAGGTGCCGCACCGGGCGATGGGATCCCGTGCGTGCCAGTGCTCCACCTCGTCGGCGTCGCGGTAGCGGGACGGATCATCGGAGGTGGTGTGCGGACCCATCCGGTAGGTAACCGCCTCGATCAGCGTCGGTCCCCCGCCGGCGCGGGCGCGGGCAGCCGCCTCGGCCATCACCGCGAAGCAGGCGAGCACGTCGTTGCCGTCGACGCGCACACCGGGCATGCCGTAGCCGTCGGCGCGCTGGGCGATCGACGGCCCGGCCACTTGGCGGTGCACCGGCACGGAGATCGCCCACTGGTTGTTCTGCACGAAGAACACGCACGGCGCTCGGTACACCGACGCGAGGTTCAGCGCTTCGTGCACATCGCCTTCGCTGGTCGCGCCGTCACCGAGGAACGCGACGGTCACGCTGTCCTCCCCGAGCCGCTGCGCGGCCATCGCGGCACCGACGGCGTGCAGACCCTGCGTACCGATCGGAATCGAGATCGGGGCGCAGCACCTGTCGGTGAAGCCCAAGCCACCGTGCCACCGGCCCCGCCACAGGGCGCCGATCTGCGGCGGGGAGATCCCGCGCACCAGGAACACGCCGAGTTCGCGGTACTGCGGGAACAGCCAATCGGTCTTGCGCAGACAGGCGGTCGCGCCGACCTGCGCCGCTTCCTGACCGCGACACGACGCGTAGAGCGCGAGCTCGCCCTGCCGCTGCAGGTTGACGAACTCGGTGTCGAGCTCGCGAGTGACGACCATCGACTCGTAGAGCCAGGCCAGGGTCTCGGGCGGCAGCTGTCTTCGGTATCGGGTCTCCGCCGTCGGCGCGCCATCGGGCGCAACGAGCGAAATCGGTTCCACAACACCGGCCATACCGCCTCCTAGGGTCACTGCCGGCGGATCGCGCCGGCAGTCGACTGAGGTGCTCAGCGCAAAGGCGGTCGGTGCTGACCTCTCGTGGGAGGTCTGTCCGTCAGCTGCCGGGGTGGGGCGCCAACGCGACGATGCGCTCCGCCCGCCGAAGCACTGGGGCACTCACCATGATGCCACCGACAGCGAAGACGCCCGGTCGCGTTCGGGCCGTGTCCCCCGAGCAATCGGGTAGTGGACTACTCGCGCCACAGCCATCGCGGCCCGTCAGAGTGGCGACTGCTATCCCATCAGCCCACTTTCCTCAGAAGGCGAACACCGAATGATCCTCACCCTGCACAAGACCAGACTGGCGGCGTCCACAGTCGTGCCGCTCATCGGGGCGCTCGGCTTGGCCCTAGCGGCGCCCGCCGTTGCCGAACCCCTGCCCTACGCCCCTGGCACCCATCACGTGGTCTTCTCCGCATTCGGCAGCGGGGAGGTGTTCAGCATCGTCACCGATCCGGACACCGGCCTGGTGCCTGATCACACACCGCTGCCGTTCACCCAGGCGATCGACATCGGTCCTGACACCACGATGCTCCAAGTAGTGGCCACCGGCCGCGACGTGCCGGGGCCGGGCTGCTCCATCACGCTGGACGACGCGGTCGTGGCCTTTGCGCCGATCGGTGGCAGCGGGCACTGCATCTACACGTTCCCCTGAACGGCGCCTGCGTCGGAACCCCCGGGGTGGGCAGCCAACGCGACGATGCGCTCCGCCCGCCGCAACACTGGGGCATCCACCATGAGGCCGCCGAACGCGAAGACGCCGCGTTGGGTGCGCGCGGTGTCGAGGACCCTGTGCGCCCAGTCGATCTGCGACTCGGTGGGCGCGTAGGCCGCCCGGATGACCGCGACCTGCGTCGGATGGATCGCGACTTTGGCGTCGAACCCGACCGCGACAGCGTCATCACTCTCGGCGCGCAGCCCGTCGAGGTCTCTGATGTCGAGGTACACCGAGTCCAGCGCAAGGCGACCATATGCCTTGGCGGCGAGCAGGGTCTGCGAGCGCACGTGGCGGGCCACGTCGCGGTAGGAGCCGTCGGGCCGGCGGTTGGCGGTTCCCCCGGTCACCGCGAACAAGTCCTCCGCGCCCCACATCAGCGCGTAGGTGTTCTCGACCCGCGCGGTCTCGGTCACCGCGAGGGCGCCCAGCGGCGTCTCGACGAGGACGACGACGTCGCGGGGCGCCAATGAGGCCACCTGCTCGGCCGTTTCGGTCTTGGCCAGCATGACGGTGCTGTAGTCGGTTTCGGCGAGCGCTGCGAGATCTTCGGCGTGATCCGCCGTGCCGACCGGATTCACGCGCACCACGGTGCGCGCCGGATCCAGTGGGGTCTCGATCAGCGCGGCCCGGGCCGCCGTACGGTCTTTCCCCGCGACGCCGTCCTCGAGGTCGAGGATCACGACATCGGCTGCCGCCGCAGCCTTCTCGAAACGTTCCGGGCGATCGGCCGGGCAGAACAGCCAGCCCGGACCGGGAGCGGCGAGCATCACGCCTCCCCGTCAGGACGCTTGCGCACCATGGTCTTGCGTGACGCGGTGGCGACGATGTCACCGTGCTGGTTACGGCCGGTGTGCGCGAACGTCACGATCCCCTCACCGGGGCGGCTCTTGGACTCCCGCTTGTCGGTCACCTGGGTCTCGGCGTACAGCGTGTCCCCGTGGAACAGCGGCTTCGGGAAAGCCACCTCACCGAACCCGAGGTTGCCGACGATCGTGCCCTGCGTCAGTTGCGCCACCGACAGACCCACCAGGGTCGACAGCGTGAACATCGAATTGACCAGGCGCTGATGGAACGGCGGCAGCGCGTCGGAGAACGCGGCATCCAGATGCAGCGCCTGCGTGTTCATCGTTAGCGTCGTGAACAAGACGTTGTCGGCCTCGGTGATCGTGCGACCCGGCCGATGCTGGTACAGCACACCGGTGTCGAACTCCTCGAACCACAGACCCCGCTGCACGACCACCCGGTTCACAGGCCCAGCTCCCGTCCGATCAGCATCAGCTGGACTTCCGTTGTGCCCTCACCGATCTCGAGGATCTTGCTGTCGCGATAGTGGCGCGCGACCGGGTATTCGTTCATGAAACCGTAGCCACCGAAGATCTGGGTGGCATCACGCGAATTGTCCATCGCCGCCTCGCTGGCCACCAGCTTGGCCACGGCCGCAGCCTTTTTGAACGGCTTGCCGGAAAGCATCAGCGCGGCCGCGTCGTAGTACGCCGCGCGAGCGGTGTGCGCGCGGGCCTCCATCCGGGCGATCTTGAACGCGATGGCCTGGTAGCTGCCGATCGCGCGCCCGAAGGCATGCCGTTCCTTGGAGTACTTCACGCACTCGTCGACGCACCCCTGGGCGGCACCCACCGACAGGGCGGCGATCGCGATGCGCCCCTCGTCGAGGATGCGCAGGAAGTTCGCGTACCCGCGGCCCCGCTCCCCCAGCAGGTTCTCCTGCGGCACCCGCACGTCGTCGAAACTGAGCGGATGGGTGTCCGAGGCGTTCCAGCCCACCTTGTTGTACGCCGGTTCGGCCGTGAAACCGGGCGTGGGCACCGGCACCAGGATCGAGCTGATCTCCTTCTTACCGCCGTTGTCTCCGGTGACCGCCGTGACGGTCACGAGTTTGGTGATGTCGGTACCCGAGTTGGTGATGAACTGCTTGCTGCCGTTGATGATCCAGTGCCCGTCGTCAAGGCGTGCGGTGGTCTTCGTGGCACCGGCGTCGCTGCCGCCGCCGGCCTCGGTCAAACCGAACGCGCCCAACGCCTTTCCCGATGCCAGCAGCGGCAGCCACTCCTGCTTCTGCTCTTCCGTGCCGAACCGGTGGACCGGCATTGCTCCTAGCGAGACCCCTGCCTCCAGCGTGATCGCCACGCTCTGGTCGACCTTTCCGAGTTCCTCCAGCGCGAGGCAGAGCGCAAAGTAGTCACCCCCCATACCCCCGTACTCCTCGGGGAACGGCAGCCCGAACAGACCCATGTCGGCCATGCCGGCCACGACCTCGTAGGGGAACGAGTGCTCCTCGTCGTGCTTGGCCGCCACGGGAGCGACGACGCTCTGCGCGAAGTCGCGGACTGTCTTGGCCAACTGCGCGTAGTCGTCGGGCAGCGTGCCGGTCGAGAGGAAGTCTGTCATTGCGGTTGCTCCTTGGTCGCCGTGATACGGGCCAGCACCTGGCCCACTTTCACCTGTTCGCCCGCACCGACGAGGAGTTCGGCCACTCCGTCGACCGGCGCGGTGAGTGCATGTTCCATCTTCATCGCCTCGACGGTGACGACGACGGTGCCCGCGGTGACCGGGGCGCCGTCCTCGACGCCGACCGCCACGACCGCGCCGGGCATCGGGCTCGTCAGCTCGGCGTCGCCGCTGTGTGCGTCGTCCGGCCGCACCGGCTCTTCGCGAACCTCCTCGACCACGCTCACCCGGCCCTCGGTGGCGAGCCATATCGACCCGCCCTCGTCGGCGACGAGGTACTCGACGCGCAGACCGTCGATCGTGACGTCGAGTCTCGAGTCGTCGAGAAGCGCCCGTAGTGAGCGGGTTTCGCCGTTCTCCACGGTCGCGGTCGCCGCCTCCGGCACGCCGGTCAGCCAGACGTGGTCGGTGCGGTCGCCCGCACGCAGCCGGATCGGTATCGGCGCGCGATGCGCGATGCGCCAGCCCGAGGGCACCGCCCAGGGGCTTTCGGGCTGCGCCGGCCAGCTCGTCAGCCACCGGTACGCGGCGGCGGCGATCAGGTCGTCCTCCCGCGGCGGCGTCGGTGCGTAGTCCGGGAGGCGACGATCGAGCAGCCCGGTGTCGAGTCGGCCTGCCGCCACGTCGGGGTCGGCCACCAGGAATCGCAGGAAGTCGACGTTGGTGGTCAGCCCCAGGACCACGGTGTCGGCGAGCGCGGCATCCAGTGATCGCAGCGCGCTGGTCCGGTCCTCGGCGTGGGCGATCACCTTTGCCAGCATCGGGTCGTAGTCACTGCCGACGACGGTGCCAGCGGCCAGCCCCGAATCCACCCGGACTCCCCGGCCGGCCGGTTCACGCAGCGTCAGCACCGTGCCGCCGGTCGGCAGGAATCCGCGAGCCGGATCCTCGGCGTAGATCCGCGCTTCGACCGCGTGTCCATGCATCGCGATGTCGTCCTGGCCGACGGGCAGTTCCTCTCCCGCGGCGATACGCACCTGCAGCTCAACGAGATCCAGGCCCGTCACCATCTCGGTCACCGGATGCTCCACCTGCAACCGGGTGTTCATCTCCATGAAGAAGAACTCGTCGGGCCGATCGGCCGAGACGATGAATTCCACCGTCCCGGCACCGGTGTAAGCCACGCTACGCGCCGTGTCGCACGCCGCAGCGCCGATGCGCGCCCGCGTCGCCGCATCGAGCAGCGGTGAGGGCGCCTCCTCGATGACCTTCTGGTGCCGGCGTTGCAGGCTGCACTCGCGCTCCCCCAGATGCACGACGCCGCCGTGGGTGTCGGCGAGGACCTGCACCTCGATGTGGCGCGGATTGAGCACGAACCGCTCGAGGAACAGGGTGTCGTCGCCGAACGCCGAGGATGCCTCCCGACGCGCACTGGCCAACGCGCTGGGCAGTTCGCCGGCCTCGTGCACCACGCGCATACCCTTACCGCCACCGCCCGCCGAGGGCTTCACGAGTACGGGGAACCCGATCTGCGGGGCCGCCGCGATCAGGTCGTCATCCGTGAGGCCGGGCCGCGAGATGCCCGGGACCACCGGAACTCCAGCGGCCGACACCGTGGCCTTCGCAGAGATCTTGTCCCCCATGGTGCGGATCGCGGCGGTCGGCGGTCCGATGAACGTGATCCCCGCGGCATCGAGGGCGTGGGCGAATGCGGCGTTCTCCGAGAGGAACCCGTATCCGGGGTGCACCGCCTGGGCGCCGGTGCGCTCGGCCGCGGACAGCAACGCGTCGATCGACAGATAGCTCTGCCGAGCCGGCGCCGGGCCCAGGCGCACCGCGACGTCTGCCTCCGCGACATGCCGGGCACCGGCATCGGCGTCGCTGAACACAGCGACCGACCGAATCCCCATCGCCCGCAGCGTGCGGATGACGCGGACCGCGATCTCCCCGCGGTTGGCCACCAGAACCGTATCGAAGCTTTTTGTCATGGGGAGGTCACATCCTGAAGACGCCGTAGGAGACCGGGTTCAGCGGCGCCTGGGCGGCAACCGAGAGAGCCAGTCCGACAACCGTTCTCGTGTCAGCGGGATCGATGACGCCGTCGTCCCACAGCCGGGCGGTGGAGTAGTACGGATTGCCCTGCGCCTCGTACTGGGCGCGGATGGGCGCCTTGAACGCCTCTTCCTCGTCCGCGGTCATGTCACTGCGAACGGTGGCGAGCACCGCCGCGGCCTGCTCGCCGCCCATCACCGAGATCCTGGCGTTGGGCCACATCCACAGGAAGCGAGGCGAATACGCGCGCCCACACATCGAGTAGTTTCCGGCGCCGTAGGACCCACCGATGACCACCGTGAGCTTGGGTACCCGGGCACAGGCGACCGCTGTGACCATCTTGGCGCCGTGTTTGGCGATGCCGCCTGCCTCGTAATCGCGGCCGACCATGAAGCCGGAGATGTTCTGAAGGAACAGCAGCGGGATCTTGCGCTGATCGCACAGCTCGATGAAATGCGCACCCTTGACCGCGGATTCGCCGAACAGCACCCCGTTGTTGGCGACGATGCCGACGGGATGGCCGTGGATGCGCGCGAAGCCGGTGACCAACGTGGTGCCGTAAGCGGCCTTGAATTCGGCGAACTCACCACCGTCGACGATGCGGCTGATCACCTCGTGGACGTCGTAGGGCACCCGGGGATCGACGGGGACGACGTCGTAGAGCTCGGTCTGGTCAGCCACCGGGTCCACGACGTCGGCGACGTCCCAGGGCGCGTCGGCCTTCGGCGCCAGGGTGCTGACGATACGGCGGACGATGCGCAGCGCATCGCGATCGTCGTGGGCGAGATGGTCGGCGACCCCGGACACCTTGGCGTGCAAGTCGCCGCCCCCGAGTTCCTCGGCGGTGACGACCTCTCCGGTCGCGGCCTTCACCAAAGGCGGTCCGCCGAGGAAGATCGTGCCCTGGTTGCGCACGATCACCGATTCGTCGCTCATCGCCGGCACGTAGGCGCCGCCCGCGGTGCACGATCCCATGACCGCGGAGATCTGGGGAATTCCGTTGGCGCTCATGGTCGCCTGGTTGTAGAAGATGCGCCCGAAGTGGTCGCGATCGGGGAAGACCTCGTCCTGCCGCGGTAGGAATGCGCCGCCGGAGTCCACCAGGTAGAGGCACGGTAGCCGGTTCTGCAGCGCGATCTCTTGCGCGCGAAGGTGTTTCTTGACCGTCACCGGGTAATAGGTGCCGCCTTTGACCGTGGCGTCGTTGGCGACGATCATGCATTCGCGGCCGGACACCCGGCCGATGCCGGCGATCATGCCGGCGCCCGGGCACTCGTCGTCGTACATGCCGTTGGCTGCCAGCGCAGCGATCTCGAGAAAGGGGCTACCCGGATCGAGCAGCCCGTCCACGCGGTCGCGGGGCAGCAATTTTCCTCGCGCGACGTGCCGATCGCGAGCGCGCTGCGAGCCGCCGAGAGCCGCGGCGGCCAACTTTTCCCGCAACTGCTCGACCAGTTCGGCATGGTCGTCACGATGTGATGTCCGCGTCGGCATCCTCGGAATCCACCTCAACTAGAGTTAATGGCGACTAACTGGTGGTATGTTAATCGCAATTAACTCGCGTTGTCCACGATCGGATCGACAGGATGCGCCATGACCGACGCCGCGACCACCGCCGCAACCAGAAACGACGCCACCTCCCGGCGCAGCCGGGCTAAGTCAGACCGGCGCAGCCAACTGCTCGCGGCGGCTGAGCATCTCTTCGCCGAGCACGGCTACCTCGCGGTTCGACTGGAAGACATCGGCGCCGAGGCAGGTGTCAGCGGACCGGCCATCTATCGGCACTTCCCCAACAAGGAAGCGCTACTGGCCGAATTGTTGGTCGGCATCAGCACCCGGCTACTGGCGGGTGCGTCCGAGGTCGCCGACGCCACACCTGACCCCGATGACGCGCTGGCGGCCCTGATCGATTTCCACCTCGACTTCGCCCTCGGCGAGTCCGACTTGATCCGCATTCAGGATCGCGACCTGAACAGTCTGCCCGCGACCGCCAAGCGTCAGGTCCGCCGGGCGCAGCGTCAGTACGTGGAAGTCTGGGTCGGGGTGCTGCGCCGCCGCCAGCCGAACCTGTCCGAGCCGTCAGCCCGGGTGATGGCGCACGCGACGTTCGGCCTGCTGAACTCGACGGCTCACACCGTCAAACCAGCGACCACCAAATCGGCCATCAAAACGACCGAGGCAACGCTGCGAACCGTCTTGCGCGCAATGACGGTCGCAGCGCTGACCTCGGCCGAGATCGAAATCAGTTGAGCGTCAGTACCAGGCTCGCCGGCCACCCACGGGGCGACCGATGGACCCGAGCACCCAGAAGACAGCACCGATCACCAGCAGCACCACGCCGATGTAGAGCACTGTCGAGATGTGCAAGAACCAGCCCAGAAGCAACAGGATCACGCCCAGGACGATCATGACTCCTCCAATCCCAGAAAGATCAGCGGTTACTGACTCGGTTGCGGCACATTGCAATCCGTGACCTTCGGATTGACACCCGCGTAGTTGAGCGGTCCGGCCACGACCGTCAGCGCGATGCTCCCGGCGGTGGCGCAGTTGGCCTCGCCCCCGGTGAAGTAGTCACGCTGATAGGCGGCGAACACCCCGATCAACAACCAGACGAGCACAATGACGCCGAGAATTCCTCGCATGCCCTGCCTCCTCCGTCATCGCGCCCACTTGGCGCGCAGTCGGGTTTACCCGGCGGATAATTACGGTAAACACCGCCGCCGGGTCGGCTCAGGGTCGGCTCAGCTCGAGAACGCGGCCGTCAACCAACTCGTCATCGCCTTGAGCAGTACGGCACGGTTCTCGCGCTTGTCGATCTCGTGTCCGTCGTCGTCGAAGAGCAGGAGTTCAGCCTGCTTACCCTGCGCCACCAACGACTCGTACATCTGCTGCGACTCACTCGGCGGCACATTGGTGTCGTTGAGGCCGTGCACCAACAGAAGTGGAGCCGTGATCGCGTCCGCGCGCGGCAGCGGCGAGAGCTGTTCGAGCAGATCCTGATCGCTGACCGGGTGGCCGTACTTCGGGTAGGCGGCCGAGGCGATCCACTGCTCGGTGGTGCGATACCAGTTGTTGAGATCGCTCATCCCACAGATGCTGATGCCGGCGGCGAAGTCGTCGGGATGGAACGCCAGCGCGGCCTGGGTGAGATATCCGCCGTAGGACCAGCCGCAGCACGCGACGCAACCGTCGGGCGCGTACTCGTGGTCGACCAGGAAGCGCACCGCGTCGGAGACGTCATCGATCGCGGCGAACCGCCGTTCCCGATCGTCGGCGTGCATGAACGACCGGCCGAAGCCGCCGGAACCGCGCACATTCGGGAGGAACACGCAGATGCCCGCCTCGAGCAACCCGGGGAAGAACTCGTTGTAGCCCGGCCTGCCCTGTCCTTCGGGACCACCGTGGAGGAACAGCATCGCGCCGATGGTCGCCACCCCAGGCGGCGGACGGAACAGCCAGCCGGTGAATTCCAGACCGTCGCGCGCGGTGACGGTCTCCAACGTCGGGTCTGCCGACACCGGGCCGCTGCTCGGCTGGCGGTCCACCGGCTCCCACTCACGCGTCCGCGGATCGACGAGCTCGACGGTGGGCGGCATCGACGGCCCCTCGACCGTCAGCGCCAGCATCGATCCGCCGGCGCTGATCGAGAGTTCACTGGCGACCATGCCGGGCAACGGGATCGGATCGTAGAGCGTGTAGTCGGCGTACTCGAGGATCTGTAACTCGCTGGCGCCGTGGCGATTCCACAGCATCGCCACGGTGGACAGGTCATCGCTGACGGTGAACTCGTCGAGTTCACAGCCGGCCCGCTCGGCCACCACGTGGTAGGCGACGCCGTCGGCAGTGACGGTCACCTCGAGCAGACGCGCGTACTCGGTGCCGTTCTCGCTGCGGATCAGAGCGCGCACGTACCCTTCCGTGCTGTTCACGTCGTAGTCGCGCGCCGGGTGATAGAGCTTGGTCTGTTCGCCCTCCGGCCCGTAGCGCAGCCGCCGCGGACTGTGATCATCGAGGATGATGCCGGTGTCGGTGGTGGAGCCGGGATCGAAAGGCAGCAGGCCGGTCTCGGTGAGTCCGCGCAGCATGATGAGATCGCGGTAGCCGCGGGGTCCCACCCGCACCAGCGACGCGCCGCACCACGCGTCGACCAGGCGGCCCGCCGAGCGCCTGTCGAGCACGATCGTCGAACCGTCCGACGGATCGATCAGACACGAGCTGCCCACACCGTCCTCGCCGGTGAGGATCGCCGCGACCCGGGTGCCGTCCCAGCTGATCAGCTCAGCGGTGCCGTCGGCTCCCGACGGCCAATGATCGATGCGCCGTGCCGCACGGTCGTCGGGATCGGTTGTGACAACCCAGATCTGGCTTCGGGTACCACCCTCGGGTGCGACCTGACAGGCCAACCAGTGGCCGTCGGCCGAATGCAGGACCCTGGTCACCGGCCCGTCGACGGGCAGTTCCACGTCGCGCGACGAGCTGGCTCGCCAGCCCCGGAGGAACCGCTGCACCGCCCGCGGGTATCCCCCGTCGTCGACCAGATGAGCGAAGGCGGTCGCGTCGGGCGACATCGACGCCCCGTAAACCCGACGAACCTGCTGTGCCACGGTGCTCGATTCTCACACGGTCGGCCCCGGCCGGCGCCTCGGGCCACCGGCTCGCCGCCACAGGTACCCTGCAGCCATGAGGTGGGTATGACGGATTCCCCCGACAGACGTCGTGACGAACCGACGCAGGCCTTCGGCGGCGGCTACCCCACCTATCCCGGTTACACCGACCCCGCCTACGCCGGTCAGGCCCCGTACGGGCCGCCCTACCAGCCACCGCCGCGCCCGACCGAGCAGCTCCCCCCGTACTCGTCCTACGGCTACGACCCGTACGCCACCGGTGCGCACCAGTACGGTCCCGGCACCGCCTACGGCAGCGAACCACCGCCACCGCCGGAAGATCCCAAGCCGCCGCGATGGCTCTGGGTGGTCGCCGGGCTCGCCGTCCTGACGATCATCGGCCTCGTCATCGCGCTCGTGATCGTCAACAGCTCGCGACAGGACACCGTCATGGCGCCGGCACCGGCCGCCCCGGAACCGACCGTCACCTCGACCCGGCCCACGCCGACGACCACGTCCCGCACCCCACGCACATCGGTCCTGCCGGCACCCACAGAGCCTTCGCTGCCGACCACCACAGAGCCGGCGACCCCCGGGGCCACCGACACCGTCGTCTACACGGTGTCGGGCACCGGCCGCGCCCTCAACATCACCTACGTCGACACCGGCGGTCTGCTGCAGACCGAGTTCAACGTGATGCTGCCCTGGACCCGCGAGGTGTCGCTGCCGGAGCCCGCCGAGCGCTCGGCCAGCGTCAGCATCATCAACGTGGGTCGCAGAGTGACGTGCTCGATCACCGTCGACGACACCCTGGTGCAGCAGCGCGACGGCGCCGGCCTCACCGTCTGCGCGGCGGGGCGGCGCTAAGCGTCGACGTGCCTGCCGGGCACCCGCACGAACGCGAACGCGACCAGGCCCAGCACCAGGACGACCAGGATGCCGCCCAGGCCGGCGCGATCGCTGTCGAAGATGTCGATGAACGCCGAGAACAGCCACGGTGCGAGGAAGGTGGCGGCGCGCCCGGCGGTGGCGTACAGGCCGAACGTCACACCCTCCTTGCCGTGCATCGCCATCCGCATCATCAGCGTGCGCGCCGAGGCGCCCACGGGGCCGATGAACAGACACAACGCCAGTCCCAGGATCCAGAACGCCAACGGACCGGACACCGTCAGCAGCGTCAGCCCGACGGCGATCATCGCCACCAGCGACGTGATGATGACGCGCCTGGCACCCAGCCGGTCGTCGGCGAAACCGCCGATCACCGCGCCGACGGCCGCGACCACACAGGCCGCGATCCCGAACAACAGCACATCGGCGGACGAGACTCCGTAGACCTGCACACCCAGCACGGCACCGAAGGTGAACACACCGGTCAGTCCGTCGCGGAACAGGGCGCTGGCCCCCAGGTAGTAGATGACGTTGCGGTCGCGGCGCCATTCCTGCCGGATCTCCCGCCAGATGCGTCGATACGCACCGACGAAGCCCACTCGCGGCGGCAACGCACCCGCGCCCGCGGGTCCGCGGAGCAGTAGCGGCAGTGCGAACAGCGCGAACCAGGCGGCCACCAGGAACATCGCAGCGCGCACGTTCTGCCCGTCGGCGGTGGGCAGCGCCAGCAGCCCGCGCGTGTCACCGGTTCCCGCCACGAAGCCGACGTAGACGATGACCAACACCATCACGCTGCCGACATAGCCTGCGGCCAAACCCAATCCGGACACCCGGCCGGCGGTCTGCGGAGTGGACAACTCGCGCAGCATCGCGTTGTAGGGCACCGTGGCGAGCTCGCTCAGCGCCGCGGTGACGGCGAGCATCACCAACCCGGGGAGCAGGAAGCGGTGATCGTCGCGAATCAGACTCATCGACGCGGTCAGCACCACCATCGCCCCGGTGAGCAGCGCCAGCGCCCGGCGCCGCCGGCCCGGCGCGTCCACCCACACCCCGGTCACCGGCGCGAACACCGCCACCATCAGCCCGGCCACCGCCAGCGCGCGACCCAGCCAGCTCGCAGGACTGACATCGCCGGGCAGGTCGTCGCCGACCGCATTGGTCAGGTACACCGAGAAGACGAACGTCACGACGATCGCGTTGATCGGGGTGGCGCCGAAATCCCACAGCACCCAGGCCGCGACGCGGGAGCGCACCGGACCGGCGACGGGAGCCTGGACCGGAGACGACTCGCTCATGGACGCCCACGATATAGTCAGCGCCCATGCCCGTTCCCGGACCCAGTGCGCAGGCGCGCGCGGTCGTCACCGGCGCGTCCCAGAACATCGGCGAGGCGCTGGCCGTCGAGCTCGCGGCCCGCGGCCACCACCTGATCATCACCGCTCGGCGCGGAGAGGTGCTCGAGGCTCTCGCCGAACGTCTCCGCAGCCAGTACGGCGTCACCGTGGAGGTTCGCGCGGTCGACCTGGCCGACCCGGCCGCCCGGGCCGAGCTCTGCACGGAGCTGGCCGACCGCGAGATCTCGATCCTCTGCGCGAACGCCGGCACCGCCACGTTCGGGCCGGTGGTGACGCTGGACCCGGCCGAGGAACGCAAACAGGTGCAGCTCAACGTGCTCGGGGTGCACGATCTGGTGCTCGCGGTCCTGCCCGGCATGGTCGCCCGGCGCGCCGGCGGCATCCTCATCTCTGGTTCCGCGGCGGGCAACTCCCCCATCCCGAACAACGCCACCTACGCGGCGACCAAGGCGTTCGCCAACACCTTCAGCGAATCGCTGCGCGGCGAGGTGAAATCCGCCGGTGTGCACGTCACCGTGCTCGCACCCGGGCCGGTGCGCACCGAGTTGCCCAACCCGGACGAGCAGTCGCTGGTCGAGCGACTGATCCCCGACTTCCTGTGGATCGACACCGAGTACACGGCGAAGGTGTCGCTGGACGGGTTGGACCGCAACAAGATGCGCGTCGTCCCCGGCGTCACGTCGAAGGCGATGTCGGCGGCCAGTGGCTACGCACCGCGCGCGATCGTCGCGCCGATCGTGGGTGCGGTGTACAAGAAGCTCGGCGGGGACTAGCTGGCTGACTAGCGGCGCCGCCGGCGGCGTCCGGTGCCGAAGATGCTGCGGGTGATCTCGCGGCCGATCACCGTGCCCGCCGAGCGCATCGCGCTCTTGAAGGCCGGACTGTCCATCACGGTGTCGAGGAAGCCGGGTTCGCGTGGCTGCACCGGCTCCGGCATCGGCGGTAGATCCCACGGCTGCGGCATCGGAACCTGTTGCGGCGCAGGGGCTTGCGCCTGCGGCACTTCGGCGGGCGGGGCCAGTTTCGCCGCCAGCCGCTCGTAGGCCGATTCCCGGTCGACGGTCTGGCCGTATTCGGCCTGCAGCGGGCTCGCTGCCGCGGCCGCCCTGATCGCGTCGGTGCCGATGGTGTCCATCAGCGAGCGCGGCGCACGCACCCGCGTCCACGCCACCGGTGTCGGCACCCCGTTCTCTGACAGCACCGTCACGATTGCCTCCCCGATACCCAACGAGGTCAGCGTGGACTGCAGGTCGTAGACGTCGGTCTTCGGGTACGTCCGCACCGTCTTGTTCAGCGCCTTCTCGTCATCCGGGGTGAACGCCCGCAGCGCGTGCTGGATGCGGGCCCCGAGCTGGCTGAGCACGTCCTTGGGCACATCGGTCGGCTGCTGGGTGCAGAAGAACACGCCCACACCTTTGGAGCGGATGAGCTTGACGGTCTGCTCGACCTGGGCCAGGAACGCCTTCGACGCGTCGGTGAACAGCAGGTGGGCCTCGTCGAAGACGAACACCAGCTTGGGTTTGTCGACGTCGCCGACCTCGGGCAGCGTCGTGAACAGGTCGGCGAGAACCCACATCAGGAACGTCGAGAACATCACCGGCCGGGTGGCCTGCGCGCCGAGTTCCAGCAGCGAGATCACGCCGCGGCCGGACGGGTCGACGCGCAGAAGATCGGCGGGCTCGAGCTCCGGTTCACCGAAGAACGTGTCGGCGCCGTCGGCCTCCAGATTGACCAGGGCACGCAGGATCACCCCGGCGGTGGTCGTCGACACCGCACCCAGCGCCTTCAGTTCGGGCTTACCCTGCTCGCTCGTCAGGAACTGGATCACCGACCGCAGATCCTTGACGTCGAGCAGCGGCAGCCCCTGCTGATCGGCCCAATGGAAGATCAGCCCGAGGGTCGACTCCTGAGTTTGGTTGAGGCCCAACACCTTCGACAGCAGGATCGGTCCGAAGCTGCTGATGGTCGCGCGCACCGGCACCCCTGAGCCCGACGTGCCCAGCGACAGGAACTCGACTGGAAAAGACTCCGGCGTCCACGCGTCGCCGGTGTCGGCGGCGCGCTGGGTGACTCTGTCGCTGACGGCACCCGGCCGGGACAACCCGGAGAGGTCGCCTTTCACGTCGGCCATCAGCACCGGCACACCGGCCGCCGACAGTTGCTCGGCCAGCATTTGCAGCGTCTTGGTCTTGCCGGTGCCCGTCGCACCGGCGACCAGTCCGTGGCGGTTGAGCGTCGCCATCGGGATCCGCACGAGCGCGGTCGGATCGCTGGCCCCGTCGATGACGACCGAGCCGAGTTCGAGTGCGGGACCCTCACCGGCATAGCCCGCCGCGATCTGCTGCGCTGCATTGCTGGGCGACTCCGTTGCCATGCGTCGCACCTTAGTGGGGTGCGAGGAATTAGTGTGGATCGCTGTGCGTGACGAACTGGTGTGGATCGACTGTGAGATGACCGGCCTCGATTTGGGCACCGATCGGCTCATCGAGATCGCGGTCCTGGTGACCGACTCGGAGCTCAACATCCTGGGCGACGGGATCGACGTGGTGATCCACGCCGAGGAGGACGCGCTCACGTCGATGGTGGACGTCGTCACCCAGATGCACACGAAGTCGGGGCTGATCGACGAGGTCCGGACGTCGACGATCGATCTCGCCACCGCCGAGACCATGGCGCTGGACTACATCCGCGAGCACGTCAAACAGGCCAAGACGGCGCCGCTGTGCGGTAACTCGATCGCCACCGACCGCGGCTTCCTGGCCCGGGATATGCCCAAGCTCGACGACTACCTGCACTACCGGATGATCGACGTCAGCTCGATCAAGGAACTGTGCCGCCGCTGGTATCCCCGCATCTACTTCGGCCAGCCGGAAAAGGGACTGGCGCACCGCGCGCTCGCCGACATCCACGAGTCGATCCGCGAGCTGAAGTACTACCGCCAGACCGCGTTCGTGCCGCCGCCCGGACCCGCGACCAGCGAGATCGCGGCGATCGCGGCCACCCTGGGGCCGGATTCGACAACTGATTCGGCTCCCGGGGGATCCACCGGCTAGTATCGACGACGCCGCGTAAGCGGCAATGGTGGCTGTAGTTCAGTTGGTAGAGCACCAGGTTGTGATCCTGGCTGTCGCGGGTTCGAGTCCCGTCAGCCACCCGAGGTTGGGTACATCGCCCCATCTGCATCCGCGGATGGGGCGATGCTCTTTCGCGGGGAGTCTCGAGTCACTCGGCGTCGTCGATGTCGGCGTGTTCTCGGACGTACTCGGCGAATCCAGGCGCGGTGAAGCGCATCTTTCCGTGAGACGACGGCGCGATGAGTCCCTTGTCCATGAGTGATTGCCGCGCCATGCTGATCGCGGTCGAGGTGGTTCCCATTCCCGCCGCGACGTCTTTTCGTTTGACATCGCCATCCCCGAGAGACGCCATCGCGGTGATGAATTTTGCTTCGACGCGAGTCGCTTGCGTCCACCGCGAACGAAAGAGCGCATCTCGCGCGATGCGGTACTCATCGCGTGCCGCCGGATGGTGGTGCATGGTCAGTGCGCCACCGGGGCCCGGGTAACCGGCCGCTTCCCACATCTTGTCGCCGAACTCCTGCAGGAAATGCGGGTAACCCTGCGTCTCTGCGAGCACTGCCTCCAGCGCAGGTAGTTCCCACCCGACTCCGCACGCTCGCGCCGGCTCGACCAGCGCCATCACCGCATCGTCGTGAGACAGGTTGTTGAGGTGCCGATACTCGAAACGTTCGCCGAAGGTCACCGCCTTGGCCACCGTGTCCTGCGTATGGCTCAGTCCGGCGGCGAACACCGCTGCGGGCAGGTCAGCCGCCTCCGCCTGCATGTGCTGCCAGGCGTACGCGAGCGCACGAATGCCGACGGGGTCAGCGGCTTGCAACTCGTCGATGAAGACGACGAGCCCCACACCGCCTGCATCCATCACTCCGCGAGCGGCCGCGGTGAGTCCTGCCTGCAGAGCCCTGGCCGCCCCGACGAATTCGGGGGTGTCTTGGCCCCCGACTGCCGAGAGCGCTACGGAGGCGACCCCGAAGTTGAGCCGGATGGTTTTCAGAGTTTCCAGCAAGCCTGCCTTCGCCGTGGTCGTCCATTTCTCCGTCACGAGCTTTCCCAGCTCGTTGGCGAGATCCACGCAGAGGGACACAGAGTCACCCCCGGTCGCCCACACTGTAGTGAAAGTTCTTGTCTCTGCGTCTTTTTGAGCGACACGCAACAAGCTGGTCTTGCCGATCCCGCGCGGCCCCACGAACACGTGGATGCGACCGTCGAGCTCGCGGTACACGCTCAGATTCGTCAAGCTGACGTTGATCCGATTCCGATGGACGTCGCGGCCTGGCAGACTGTGGGCGATCGAACCCGGAGTGAACGGGCTTCGCTGCTGGGACACCACGCTGTATACCTTCTTATAGTTTCGGCGCTATCGGGGCTATTTATAAAGAAGCATACGGGGGACCCTGGCAGATGCATGCGAACTGACGAGCCCCGATCTCGGGATCGGTAGCGCACCCGCCGCTTTTGACTGTGTCTCGAACGCAACCGCGGAACACACGTCGAAAGGACTCTCAATGGAGAAGTCAAGCCGCCGTTGTGGTGACGGGGGGTGAATCAGGTTGCCAGGTGCGGTTGTCGCGGATGAGTGCGTAGAGGACGTTGGTGCGGCGTCGCGCCAGGCAGATGGTGGCCGGGACCGGACGCTTTCCTTCGTTTCGTTTGCGCTGGTAGTAGGCCCGAGAGTCGGCGTCACAACGTATCGAGGTCAGCGCCGACATGTACATGACTCGACGCAGACGACGGCTGTAGCGCTTGGGGGTGCGCAGGTTTCCGGTCCGCGTTCCCGAATCTCGAGACACCGGGGCCAAGCCGGCCCAGGCAGCGAGTTGGTCGGCCGAATCGATCAGCGCGGGATCACCGACTGCGGCCAGGAACTCGGCGCCGAGTCGGAATCCGATACCGGGCATGCTGGTGATCACCTCGGCCAGCCGATGGCGGCGAAATCGGCCCTCGATGTTGGCGTCAGTGGTCTTGATGCGGTCATCGAGGGCGATCACCCCCTGGGCCAGTTCAGAGACCAGGGTGGCGGCGACCTCCTCGCCGGGCAGCTTGACTGTTTGGGCCTTGGCGGCCGAGACAGCAGCGGCGGCGATGGTCGACGCGTTACGGACTCCAGCATCGGACAGTATCTTCGTCAGTCGCGAAACACCGCTCTGCCGAATGGCTTTGGGTCGTTGGTAGCGCGCCAACAGCACCACCCAGCCGCGGTCGGAGCTGAGTTCGGCGACCCGTTCCAACGCTGGGCAGATGGCGATCAGTTGCTGATGCAGCCTGTTGATGGTGCGGGTGCGATCAGCCACCAGATCAGCGCGATGAGCGGTCAGCATCCGAAGTTCGGTGACCAGGTCGTCGTCGGGATGCAAGACCGGCAGATCCTGCCCGCGCATCCGCGATTGATCAGCGATCACGCGGGCATCTTTAGCGTCTGTTTTGGACTCACCTCCGCGATAAACCGTCGAGGCCTGCCACACCGCTCGGCCCGCCAGATAGCGCACCGACTTGCCAACGTCGGCCAGCACCGTCAACAGCAGGGTGGCGTAGGTCATGGTCAGGTCCACCGTCCAGGACACCCGCGGCCCCAACCCGTCGACCTGCGTGATCAGCTCGCGGATGGACTGCTCGTCGTTGACCAGCTTGCGCGAGAGCACCACTGTCCCGGTGGTGTCGACCACACACACCCAATGATGTTCCCTACCGACATCCACACCAGCCCACAACTGGTCCGTTGTCATCGATTCTCTTTTCGTTTGTCTGCCAACATCATTCCCACGGACAACCCCGCCAGCATTTCCTTAAACAAGCGATCACATCGCAGATCTCAATCAGCGGCCAGAGAAGTCCAGGCAGGCCGGGCGGCCAGTCCTTTCAAGCCGCACCACCAGGGCCGGCTACACCCACACAGCCTCACCCGACCCACCCGGGTCACAGCACAACGTAACAACACGAAGTAACTGCACCTACGAACTTAAGGACACCCCATGAAGCTCCCCGCCGCCCTCGAGCAGCACGTCAACTCGCTGTACCTGACGCTGAGCTACGACGTCCTGTTCGGCTCGCTGCTCTTCCAGATCGCGCTGTGGGACGTCATCGGCGTCGCCGCCGGCCTCACGTTCGCAGCGTTCATCCAACGCTACGTCAATCACTCTGAGGCGCAGCAGCCCCGGGAGTGACGTCGGCCCGTCATCGACCTGACATCACCCCGCCGGCGGCCGGCGGGGCGATCGGCGTCAGATGTTGGCGTTGCCGGCCTTCCACTGCGACCACGGGATGTTCCAGTCCCCGAGGCCGTCGGTCCCCGGCAGGGGCGACCCCACGGTGTTGACGATCTCGACGATGTCGCCGCGCTTGGCGTTGTCGTAGAACCACTTGCCGTTGCTCGTGCTCACGTTGATGCAGCCGTGGCTGACATTGCTGTAGCCCTGACTGCCCACCGACCACGGAGCGGCGTGCACGTAGATGCCGCTGTACGAGATCTGCGTCGCCCAATCCACCTCGGTGCGATAGCCGTTCGGTGATTCGACAGCGACACCGTAGGTCGACGAGTCCATCACCATGTGCGCCCGACGGTCACCGACGATGTACGTGCCGTTGTTGGTCGGCGTGCTGTTCTTGCCCATCGACACGGGCATCGACTTGACGACCTCGCCGTTGCGCTTCACCGTCAACGTCTTGGTGTCATCGTCGACGGTCGTGACGACCTGGTCACCGATCGTGAACGAGGTCGACACGTTCTCCTGGCCGAACAGGCCGTCCCCGAGATCGACACCGTAGGTGTTGACCGCGACCTCGACCTTGGTGCCAGGCTTCCAGTACTCAGCGGGCCGCCACCGCACCTCGCGATTGCTCAGCCAGTAGAAGGCACCCTCAACCTCAGGCGTGGTCTTCACCGTGATCGCACGTTGCGCCGCAAGACGATTGGTGATGTTCTCGTCGAACCGGACGGCCACCGGCTGCCCCACTCCGACGACCTCGCCCTCGTTGGGCAGCACGTAGGGCATCGTCAGGTTCTCCGGTGAATGCGTCTCGAACGACATCTGCCGCTTGGCGACCCCACCGAGACCCAGCGACTCCGCGGTCAGCGTGTAGCGCTTGTTGTAACCGAGCGGCTCCACCGTCTCCCACGTCAAGCCGTCGTCGGACAACCGGCCCTGCACGGGCTTGCCGCTCTGGTTCACCATCGACACGGCGCCCAGCACCCCGAACTCCGCGCTCACAGACACCGGCGAATCCACGCTCACCCCGACCGCCCCGTCCTTGACCGAAGACGTCAGCTTGGGCACCAGCAGGTCACCGAACGGTGTGCCCTTCTCGTCGATGACCTGAGGTGCCGCGGTGTCGGTGCCGCTCCCGCACGCTGTCATCGCCAGCGCCATCGCGGGAACGAGTACGACGGCGGCCAACCAGGCCCGCCCACGCCGCGCACGCCTCGCCGTGTTGCCCTGCGCCATACGTCACTCCACATCTTCTACAGGCTCTTGACAGGAATACTGACAGCGGATTCCCAGGATTGTTGACGCCGATTCTACGGGGCGTTTCGAGTGCGCGCGTGAACGCGGCGTTGCGATCGGGAAGTGCCTGTGACGAGCGGTTTCGTAGACGATTTCCATCCGATGCCGCGGGCCTGTTATTGTCTCCCACGCGCGCCGTTAGCTCAGTTGGTAGAGCAGCTGACTCTTAATCAGCGGGTCCGGGGTTCGAAACCCTGACGGCGCACCACCAAGAAAGGCCCCGCCGCGGCGGGGCCTTTCTCGTCTCTGATGCTCTAGAGCGTGCGCGCCAGGCGCGCGGCGAGCAGATCGGCGAAGCGCGCCGGGTCATTGAGCGCCCCGCCCTCGGCCAGAAGCGCTGTGCCGTAAAGGAGTTCGGCTGTCTCGGCGATCGCCGGATCGTCGGGACGATCCTGATGAGCCTGACGCAGCCCGGTGACGAGCGGGTGTTCCGGGTTCAGCTCGAGAATGCGCTTGGCGACCGGCACCTCCTGCCCCGACGCCTTGTACAACCGGGCCAGGGCGGGGGTGATGTCGAACGCATCGGTGATCAGACAGGCCGGCGATTCGGTCAGCCGCGCCGAGAGCCGCACCTCTTTGACGTGCTCGTCGAGCGTCTCCTTCAACCAGCCCATCAGCTCGGCGAACGCCCTGCCCTGCTCCTCGCGCTCGGCCTCCCGCGCCGAACGCTCCTCGTCGGATTCCAGGTCCACCTCGCCCCTGGCCACCGACTGCAGCGGCTTACCGTCGAACTCGGTCACGTTCTGCACCCAGACCTCGTCGACCGGGTCCGTCAGCAGCAGCACCTCGTAGCCCTTGGCCCTGAACGCCTCCAGGTGCGGCGACTTGAGGATCTGCTCCCGCGTCTCACCGGTGGCGTAGAAGATCTGCTCCTGCCCGTCCTTCATGCGCTCGACGTAGCCGGCCAGCGTGGTGGGCTCCGGGTCACTCTCGGCGCCGTCCCGCGTCGACACGAACGACGCGATCCGCAGCAACGCATCGCGGTTGTCGGCGTCGGAGAGCAGACCCTCCTTCACGACGCGGCCGAACTGCGTCCAGAACGTGCGGTAGTCCTCCGGGCGTTCGGTCTGCAGCTCGGCGATGGTCGAGAGGACCTTCTTGGTCAGCCGTCGACGAATCGCCGTCACCTGGCGGTCCTGCTGGAGGATCTCGCGAGACACGTTGAGCGACATGTCCTGTGCATCCACCACGCCCTTGACGAAGCGCAGGTACTGCGGCAGCAACTCGTCGCAGTCGCCCATGATGAACACGCGCTTGACGTAGAGCTGGATGCCGACGTGCGCATCGCGCTCGAAGAGATCGAACGGGGCGTGGGACGGGATGAACAGCAGCGCCTGGTACTCGAATGTGCCCTCGGCCTTCATCGCGATGACCTCGAGCGGTTCGTCCCAGGCGCGGGCGATGTGGCGGTAGAACTCGGTGTACTCCTCGGCGGTCACCTCGTCCTTGGAGCGTGACCACAGGGCCTTCATCGAGTTCAGCGTCTCGGTCTCGATGGTGACTGAGTCTTTCGCGTCCTCGCCGCCTGGGCCTTCTGCGGAAGGGACCCGCCGCTCCACCTGCATGCGGACGGGCCAGGAGATGAAGTCGGAGTACTTCTTGACCAGGTTCCGCAGCGTCCACTCCGCGGTGTAGTCACCCAGCTCGTCCTCGGCGTCTGCGGGTTTGAGGTGCAGAGTGACCGAACTCCCCTGCGGCGCATCGGCGACCGCGGCGATCGTGTAGGTGCCGTCGCCACTGGACTCCCAGCGGGTGGCGTCGCTCTCCCCAGCCTTGCGGGTGAGCAACTCGACCCGGTCGGCCACCATGAACACCGAGTAGAAGCCGACGCCGAACTGGCCGATCAGCTGATCGCCGGCGTCCCCGCCCTCGGACTCGCGCAGCTGCTGACGCATGCGGGCGGTGCCGGACTTGGCCAGCGTGCCGATGAGTTCGACCACCTCGTCGCGGCTCATCCCGATGCCGTTGTCACGCACGGTCAGGGTGCGGGCCTGCTTGTCGGTGACCAGCTCGATGTGCAGGTCCGAGGTGTCGACGTCGAGATCTTTGTTGCGGTATGCCTCGAGCTTGAGCTTGTCCAGGGCATCCGAGGCGTTCGAGACGAGCTCGCGCAGAAAGGATTCTTTGTGCGAGTACACCGAGTGGATCATCAGATCCAAGAGCTGCCGGGCCTCGGCCTGGAACTCGAACTGCTCCACATCCGCGCTCATGACGTCTCCTCCTTCTGATGGCTGCGCAGTGTGATCGTGGGGGGGGTCAGCGCCGGGGCGCACCTGGACCGGGCTGACCCATCAACGGGTTGGGGGCGCCGGCGCCGGGCTGCCCCGGATGGTGCTGCTGCTGATGTGCCTGCATCGCCTGCACGAGCGGATTCTCCTTCATCAACGCACGGCGGTCGTCGTCGCTGAGCTCGTAGAAGGTCCACATCGCCCAGGCCGCGGGCCGGACGTACAGCGTGACCTTCTGACGCTTGCGGTTGTTCTGCGGCAGCATTGCCGGAATCGGCACCACGCGATCCAGCGTCACAGCGCTGACGAGTTCCTGCGCGAGCTGGTCGACGTCGGTCAGATCCTGCAACTCGTACACCGACGCCTGGTGGCTGGGTTGGGACGGGCCCTGCAGGGCGAGAAACCACGCCATCGCGTGTCTCCTTTGCTCGTGGTGGGTCAGCCGTCAGCGTAGATGACCCGGGACCCGCGCCGCCGCCCCTGTCTGCAGGCGCCGTCGCGGCCACATTTTTGACGTTCGCGCATAATTTTCGCGTTCGGGAAGACGTGTGCCGGATGATGTGCTACGAGACACCCCTTCGGAGCAAAATCGACCGGTGCGTCAACTCTTCGGATCGGTCCGAACATTTCCTCGCTTCGCCGTCCGGATAACGATTGCGCTGGGCATAGGGCACATCGGGTGTTAAGGTGCCGTTAGCTGATCACAACGGAACGCGAGAAATCCGCGGACCGTGACGGGAAACGAGGAACTTAGCTGATGTCAGGGCTGATGGAGCCGTCGACGACGACGACAGCAACAGAAAGCTCTGGCCCGGACGCTGCCGCGCAGCATCCGGTTCTCGTCCACAGCTGCAGCCGGCTAGGCCGCGTCGCCAACCCGCCCGGTTTTTCCTTCTCGAACTGGTTCCGCTCGGCTCGCCGGCGGTGACTAGTCAGCGGCGCGCGCGCCGCACGACCACCACGAGCACCAGCACGCCGACGCCAGCCAGCGAAGCCATCACCGGCGGCTTCGTCACGAAGCGCACCACACCTGCTTTGACATCGTCGGCCAGCCGCCGCGGATTGGCCCGCGCAGTCAACGAGTCGACAGTCAGAGCCAACTGATCGCGCGCCTGATCGATCTCGGCCTTGATGGTGTCGGGATCACGATCCGCCACGTATGCCTCCGGTCGTCTGTCGGTCCTGCCGCACTACCCTAGTTCAGCGGGCGCTGCGCGCAGCGCCCGGTCGCGCATCGATGCCACGGATCGAAGGAGAGCCACCAGCCATGCCGCAGACTCCCCGCCTCGAGGTGGGCGACAAAGCCCCCGCGTTCAGCCTCCCCGACGCCGACGGCAACACCGTCAAGCTGTCGGACTTTCAGGGCCGAAAGGTCGTCGTCTACTTCTACCCCGCCGCCTCCACCCCCGGCTGCACGAAACAGGCGTGCGACTTCCGCGACAACTTGGCCGAGCTGGGCGACGCCGGTCTCGACGTCGTCGGCATCTCCCCGGACAAGCCTGAGAAACTCGCGAAGTTCCGGGACAAGGAAGGCCTTACGTTCCCGCTGCTGTCCGATCCCGACCGGAAGGTGCTCGAGGCGTGGGGCGCCTACGGCGAGAAGACGATGTACGGCAAGACCGTGCAGGGCGTGATCCGCTCGACGTTCGTCGTCGACGAGAACGGCACGATCGAGGTGGCGCAATACAACGTGCGCGCCACCGGCCACGTTGCGAAGCTACGTCGGGATCTGTCCATCTGATCCCAGTGCGGCCAGCACCCCCAGTTTGGCCAACAGCAGCGCCTCTGCTGTCGCGGCCCGCTCCAACACACCCAGGTGCAGGCTCTCGTTGACGCTGTGCGCTTGGGTGTCCGGATCCTCGACGCCCGTGACCAGAATTTTGGCATCGGGGAACGCGGCGGCGAAGACAGCGATGAACGGGATCGAGCCCCCGACGCCGGTGTCGACCGCATCCTGTCCCCAGGCCTGCAGGAACGCCTCGCGCGCTGCGTCGTAGACCGGGCCGGTGGCGTCGATGGCGTAGGGCTGGCCGACGTCGCCGGGCGTCACCGTCACCCGGGCACCCCACGGCGCGTGCTGTTCCAGGTGCCGGGTCAGGGCGGCCAGGTGCTCGCCGGCATCGCCGCCGGGGGCCACCCGCATGCTGACCTTGGCCCGCGCCGACGGGATCAACGTGTTGGATGCCTTCGCGATCGGCGTGGTGTCTATCCCGATGACCGTGATCGCCGGTTTGGCCCAGAGTCGTTGCGCTACTGCGCCAGAACCGATCTCGTCGACGCCGTCGAGCACCCCGGTGTCGGCGCGCACCCGCTCGGGGGTGTAGTCGACGTCTGCCGCCGTCGCTTCCTGCAGGCCCGCGACCGCAACGTTGCCGTCGTCGTCGTGCAGGCTGGACAGTAGCCGCACCAGCACCATGAGCGCGTCGGGCACCACACCGCCCCACATGCCGGAATGCAGGCCGTGGTCGAGAGTGGAGACCTCGACCACGCAGTCGGCCAGGCCACGTAGCGACACGGTCAGCGACGGGGTGTCGGTGCTCCAGTTGTCGGAGTCGGCGATCACGATGACATCGGCGGCCAGAGCGTCTTTGTGCGCCGCCAGCAGGCGCGACAGCGAGGGTGAGCCCGATTCCTCCTCCCCTTCGACGAACACCGTCACCCCGACGGGCGGCGTGCCGCCATGCGCCCGGAAAGCCGCCAGATGCGTTGCGATGCCTGCCTTGTCGTCGGCCGTACCGCGCCCGTAGAGCCGACCACCGCGCTCGGTCGGCTCGAACGGCGAACTGTCCCAGGCAGCCGGATCGCCTTCGGGCTGGACGTCGTGGTGGGCGTACAGCAGCACCGTCGGCGCTCCCTCGGGTGCGGGATGGTGGGCGATGACCGCAGGCGCCCCACCCTCGGAGACGATGCGGACGTCACTGAAACCCGCCTCCGACAACAGTTTCGCCACGGCGTCGGCGCTGCGCGTCACCTCGTCGCGGCGTTGCGGATCCGCCCAGACGGATTGGATGCGGACCAGATCCTCGAGATCGGCCCGGACCGAGGGCAGTACGTCGCGGACCCGCTGAACGAGATCACTCATAGCGACGAGGGTAGTGCCGCTACCGCTCCTCCAGGACAGCCACCGCGGCCGCGGTGTCCGCCTCGTGCGTCAGCGAAAGATGAATGGTCACCTCTTTGAGGTGCTCGGCCACCGCGCCCGTCAAGCGGACGCGGGGCCTACCCCACATGTCGGTGATCACCTCGATGTCGCGGTGAATCGCCTCGGGCAGCACCGGCCGCTTGGAGAACCGCGATCCCGACCACGCCTTGATCACGGCCTCCTTGGCCGCCCACCGCGCCGCCAGGTGGCGCGCCGCCGACGAACTCTTGTCGGCGGCGTCGCGCCGCTCCCCTGGCGTGAACGTTTCCGCGAACACCGTGCCCGGCCTGTCCACCTGCTCGGCGAAGTCGGGAATGGAGACGAGGTCGATACCTATCCCGACGATGCCCACGGCCAGCACGCTATCCCACGGATCACCGCTGATACATCCCGTTCTCGCCGAGACGCGACGCCGTGTCGAGCAGCATGGCCGCCTCCTGCGCCTTCTCGGGCTGATCGTGGTCGAAGCGACGTCCCTCGGGCCGCTCGTACATCGGCCGTCCGCCCGCGATCGCCGAGGCCAGCCTGCGCTGACCGGCCAGCGTGCGCTCCTGAGCCTGGGCGGTGTAGGTCGCCCGCTGCTCCGGGGTCAGCGTCGCCAGGAACGCCTGCGGGTGCACCAGCGCGATCAGACCCGACACGTGCCCGAATCCGAGGCTGGTCACCAGACCGGCCTTGAGCGGGTACTTGTCGCCGAGCCGCAGCGTCTCGCGCGCCCACACGAAGTGCGCCGAGGTGGCCAGCTCGTCGTCGACACAGTCCAGGCTGCGGTTCGGCGGGATGACGCCGTCGCGCAGGACCTGGCACAGGCCCATCATCTGGAAGACCGCGGCGCCGCCCTTGGCGTGGCCGGTGAGGCTCTTCTGGCTGATGACGAACAGCGGCGCACCCTTCGAGCGGCCCAGCGAGGCCGCCAGGCGCTCGTGCAGCTCGGTCTCGTTGGGGTCGTTGGCCAGCGTCGAGGTGTCGTGCTTGGAGATCACCGCGATGTCGTCGGCACCCACGCCGAGCTTGTTCAGCGAGCTGGCCAGCACCGAGTCACGGCCACCGCGGCCGGCACCCAGTGCACCCAGTCCGGGAGCCGGGATCGAGGTGTGCACACCGTCGGCGAACGACTGCGCGTAGCCGACCACCGCGAGCACCGGCAGACCCATCCGCAGCGCCAGATCGCCGCGCGCCAGCAGGATCGTGCCGCCGCCTTGGGCTTCCAGGAAGCCGAGCCGGCGCCGGTCGTTGGCGCGGGAGAACTTGGAGTCGCTGATGCCCTTGGCGCGCATCGTCTCGGTGTCGGCGGTGGCCGCCATGTCACCGAAGCCGGTGATCGCTTCCAGCGTCATGTCGTCGAAGCCACCCGCGACCACGAGCTCGGCCTTGCCGAGCTTGATCTTGTCGACGCCCTCCTCGACCGAGACCGCCGCGGTCGCGCAGGCACCCACCGGGTGCACCATCGCGCCGTAGCCGCCGACATAGGACTGCATGACATGCGCTGCAACAACATTCGGCAGCACCTCCTGCAGGATGTCGTTCGGCTTGCTGCGGCCCAGCAGGTTGCCGTGGTACATGGTCTGCATCGAGGTCATGCCGCCCATGCCGGTGCCCTGGGTGGAGGCCACCAGGCTCGGGTGCACCCACCGCATCAGCTCCGACGGCGTGAAGCCCGACGACAGGAACGCATCGACGGTCGCGACGATGTTCCACAGCGCCACCCGGTCGATCGAGGTCGCCATGTCGGGGCTCACACCCCACACGGTCGGATCGAAGCCGGTCGGGATCTGGGCGCCGACGGTCCGCGACAGCTTGGTCTTGCGCGGAACGCGGATCTCGGTGCCCGCCTTGCGGATCACCTCCCAGTCGCCGGAGTCCGGGATCGGCCGGGCCACGGTGTGCTCGGGATCGAACGCGACGAATGCGCGCGCGTCGGTCTCGCTGGACACCACGAACCGGAAGTCCTTGTCCAGGAACACACTCACCAGCAGCGGCGACGCGTGATCGGGATCGATCGCGCCGTCGTCGACGAACTCCCGGATGCCGCAGCGCTCCACGACCGCGTCGTGGTAGCGCTCGACGAGCTCGGATTCCTCGACCAGATCACCGGATTGCGTGTCGTACCAACCCGGCTGCGGATCGTCCTCCCACGTGATCAGGCCGGTCGTCCACGCCAATTCGAGCACACCGGCTGCCGACAGTTCGTTGTCGACCTCCATCTCGAATCGGGTGCGCGACGAACCGTACGGACCGAGTTCGGCGCCACCGACGATGACCACGAGATCCGCCGGGTCGACGTCGAGATCGGCCCACTCCGGCACCGGCGCACCGGTCACCGCGCGAGGCGGCGACGGCAGAGCCGAAATCGTCTGCGCGGCAACCTCGTCCTCGGCATCGTCGTCGGCCGGTGCGGCCGTCGCCTCCTCGCGCGCCTTGGCGGCGAGCTCGGCCATGTCGAGATCGGCGTCGGCGAGACCGCCGGTGAAGTCGGCCTCGACGGGTTCCCGCGCCGCCGCGACCCGCGTCTCGACGTCGCAGAGATCCAGCAGCATCGAGGCCATCTGCTCGGTCGAGTAGGTGGTGACGCCCGCCTCTTCGACCGCGTCGACGATGACGTCGTTGTGGCCCATCAGCCCGGTGCCCCGGGTCCAGCCGATCAGCGCGTGCGCCAGGCTGACCCGTTGCGCCCACGACGTCTCGGCCTTCCAGCGCGACACCAGCGCGTCGAGCGACGCCTTCGCCTCGCCGTAGGCACCGTCACCGCCGAACATGCCGCGGTTGGGCGAGCCCGGGAGCACCACGTGCAAGCGTGCCGCGATGTCGCGGTCCGCCCCGATGTGGGACAGCCCGGCGATCAGCCGCTGCACGGCCCACAGCAGGACCTTCATCTCCATCTCGGCACGCGCGCCGACGTCGGACAGGTCGCCACCGACCCGCGGCGCCGCGAACGGGAACAGCAGCGTGGGCGACAGCGCGTCCTTGACGTGGATCGATTTCGGCCCGAGGCTCTCGGTCTGCTCGTTGCCGACCCACTCGACGAGTGCGTCGATGTCGTTGTAGGAGGCCATGTTCGCCGGCAGCACCCACAGCTTGGCGCCGAAGCAGGCGTTGTCGCGGTAGAGGTTGCGGTAGAAGGCCAGTCGCGAATCGTCCAACTTCGACGTGGTCGCGATCACGGTCGCACCACCGGCCAGCAGCTGTGCCGCCACCGACGCCGCGATCGAGCCCTTCGACGCGCCGGTCACGACCGCGACCTCGTCGCTGTAGCGGCCCTTGCCCGGGTTCTCCGCGCCCGCCGCCGCACGGGCGTACAGCGAGGCGTGGACGTTACGTCCGGCGGCCAGGGCCTTGCCCTGCCAGTAGGTCGCCTGCGTGCCGACCACGTGACCCGCGCCCTCGAACCGCTCGGAGAGGCGCGCCCAATTCGCGTCGACCTCGTCGTCGTCCATCAGCCAGATCTTGACCAGATCCTCACGCGCACTGGCCCACCGGTCGTCGAGCAGGACCGCCTTGCGGGCGTCGAACGACGGCGCCACCAAACGCGGCCAGTCCGAACCCAATTCGGCCGTGACCAGATCGATGAGCTCTGCGTCGGCCGCTGCATCCGGGGTCACCAGCGGTGCCCCCAGGCCCAGCTGATCGAGGATCGTGCGGGCCGCCGACGCCAGCACGCCGTCGGGTCCGGTGACCTGCTCGGCGAATTCGCCGAGCGCCGCCGAGTCGACGACGCCGCCACCGGCGCCGCCGGCGGAGGGCAGCGACACCGACACGCCGCGGCGCGCCGCCACCGCGGCCACCGCCGCGTCGATCGCCTTGTCGACCGAGGCCGCGTCGGCCAGCGCACCGTCGTGCAGGCCGCCGAGGGCCCCGCCACGAACGCTCGACCCCTCGCGGGTTCCCAGCGCCACCTCGACGGTGGCGTGCTTGGCCCAGCCCTCACCCAGTTCCCACGTCTTGGCGACACGCTCGGTGATGTAGGCCGGGCGCTTGCCCGACGGCCCGAGGACCGTGCGCAGCTGATCGTTGATCGCATCGGAGAGCACCGGTCCGAACGGCTTGTAGGTCCGGGCCAGCTTGGTGACCTGACCCTTCAGGCCGGCCAGATCGGCTTCTGCGGCACCGTCGATCGCGCCCAGGTTCAGCTCAGACCCCAGGTCGACGAGCATCTGGTTGCGTCGCGAGGACGCACCGTCGGTGATGGATTCGATCGAATCCAGCGCTTCGATCTGATCGATACGGATCTTCGCCGACAGCGCGATCAGCGCCATCGTCGCGTCGGCCGCGTCGAACGTGATGTCGTCCGGACGGGGTCCGCCACTGGGAGCAGCGGCCGGTGCCGGTGCAGCAGGCGCCGCCTCGACCGGCGCTGCGGCTGATTCGGCCGACGCCGGCGGCGGAGGCGTGTCCTCGATCTCGGGTTCGGGATCGGTGTCGGTCGCGAACAGCACCGCGGCGTCACGCTCGGCGTTGAGCACCTCGGTGGTGTTGTGCGAGTACTCCGGCAGCTTCAGCGTGTTGGTGGCCAGCCCGGCCACGGTCGGCGCGTTCTTCACACCGATCTCGACGAAACGCTCCACCCCGAGGCCGCCTGCGGCCTCCTCGATGAACAGCAGATCCTGGGTCTCGATCCAGCGCACCGGGCTGGCGAACTGCCAGGCCAGCAGCTCGATGACGAGCTTGCGCATCAGCTCACGCGGACGCTCGTTGCGCCACGTGTCGTAGTCGGCCAGGATCTCGTCGAGCGGCTCGGCGGGCACCAGATCGCGGATCTCCTGCACGAAGTCGCGGTCCAGCGTGAACGGTCGCGGCACCAGGTTCGGAATGTAGCGGCCGATCAACAGCTCTGGATCGGCGTCGTCCGGCATGACCCGCTCGAGGGCACGGCGGAAGTCGGCGACACCGACCCGCAGCACCGAGGAGTGGAACGGCACGTCGATGCCGGGCACCAGGATGAAAGACCGCTTGCCGCCGGAGATCTCGCGGCGCCGCTCGACCTCCTCCTCGAGCGCCTCCAGACCCGCGACCGTGCCCGCGATGGCGTACTGCGCACCACGCAGGTTGAAGTTCACGATTTCCAGGAATTCACCGGTGCGCTCGGAGACCTCCGCGACGAACGCCTTGACATCGTCGTCGTCGAGATCGATCTGCGACGGCCGGATGGCGGCCAGCCGATAATTCGACCGGCCCTGGGCGTCACGCGGCACGATGTCGTGCATCTTGGACCCGCGGTGGAAGACGACCTCGAGCAGAGCTTCGAGCGGGTACACGCCGGAAACGCATGCCAGCGCCGTGTATTCACCGACGGAGTGACCGCACGCGATCGCGCCTTCGACGAAGGCACCCTGCTCCCGCATCTCGGCGACCTGGGCCGCCGCGACCGTCGCCATGGCAACCTGCGTGAACTGTGTCAGGTACAGCACACCTTCGGGGTGGTGGTAGTGCACACCGGAGGCGATCAGGCTGGTCGGGTTGTCACGCACCACGTGCAGCACCGAGAAGCCGAGCGTCTCGCGGGTGAACTTGTCGGCGATGTCCCACACCTTGCGGGCCGCCTTGGAGCGTGCCCGCACGTCCATACCCATGCCCTTGGACTGGATGCCCTGGCCCGGGAAGGCGTAGACGGTCTTGGGCGCGGCGAGCTGCGCGGTGGCGGCCATCACCAGCTCACCGGAAACCTTGGCCGACACCTCGATGATCTCCGCACCACGGTCGATGCCGACTCGGTCGACGCGGAACTCGATCTCGTCACCCGGCAGCACCATGCCCAGGAAGCGCGACGTCCAGCCGACCAGACGCGCGGGCGGAGTGGCCCGGCCGTCGGTGGCGGTGACCGCGTGCTGAGCGGCGGCCGAGAGCCACATGCCGTGCACGATGGGCGTTTTCAGGCCGGCCAGCAGCGCGGCCGCCCGGTCGGTGTGAATCGGGTTGTGGTCACCCGAGACCACGGCGAACGCACTCATGTCGACAGGCGCGGTGACGACCACGTCACGCCGGCGACGGCGAGGGGTGTCGGTGGCGTTGTCGGTGATCGCTCCACCGGCACGCGGCGGATCGGTCAGCTCGGCGGCACCGGTGCGGCCGCGGATGGCGAAGCGCTCCTCGAGCGTCGCCAGCACGGTGCCCTCGGAGTCCGCGATCGACACCTCGACCGGGACGACTCGCCCGACCTCGGTGTCGTTCGCCGCGAGAGTCGTTGCGGTGACCGTCAATTCAGTCTTGCCATCGGGCATCTGCGCCAACAGGTGGGCGGCGTGGTCGAGGTGAACCAGGCTGAGCAGACCTTCGACGACGGGGAAGCCGTCCTCGGTGAGGGCGGATCCGATGGCCGAGAACACCGCGGGCCAGCACAGGCCGACCAGGGCGTCGGGAACCAGGGTGAGGCCGGGCGCCAGCGGAGCACCGAACGTGGCGGTCACGCCGGTGTGGTCGGCGACCTTCTCCGGATCCCATTCCACGGTCACGGTCGAGGTGTTGTCGACGACGGCGGGAAGGGCGTCCGGCCCGTCGACGCCGGCGGCGATCGCGAGCACCGCCCGCATCGCCGTCGACGCATCCTCCACGGTGACGATCGGCATGCCGCCGTCGACGGTGGTCGAGGGCAGCGTGAAGCGGATGTCGATCCAGATGTCGGACAGCGGGACGCTCAGCGTCACCGAGACCTTGCCGGTCTCGTCGGTCGACTGCTCAAGGCGCGCACCGGTATTCGGATGTGTCGCGCTCGGCTTGCCCGGCACGTCGTTGACCTGCCACTCGCTCGGCGCACCGATGCGGTGGACGGGGTTGATGGCGGTGCGGCCGGCCCACAGGACGTCGGGCGAATCGAGCACCACGGCGAGCGGGCCACCGACATCGGCGCGCGCCTGGCGGCGCGACACCACCGGCACCGGCTGCTCGCCGGCGGCCAGCACGCGGTCGACGATCTCCTTCTCGAACCGGTCGAGCAATTCGCCGACCGGCTCGTCGACGCGGGTGATCCCCGCGACCGCCTGGGTGCCCGGGATGATGCACACCTGATCGGCGGTGTAGCGGGCGTCGTGGGCCTGCCACAGCGAGTCGCTGCGCCACCACCGGCGGACGTCCTTGTCGATGACCGGCACGAAGTTCACCGGCTTGCCCGGCTTCTTGCACAGCGTCACGAAGAACGGCACGTCGGCCGGGTGCAGGCGCACTGCCTCGGCGTCGGGGTAGCGGGTGAGCAGTGCGGCGATCGCCTGTTCCGGCTGCTCGAGCAGGGCCGCACCGTCGGCACCGAAGAGCGTGTCGATCGGACCGAAGTCCTTCTCCGACAGCCGAGCCTCGGCACGCTTGAGCATCTCCTCGAAGCGGTCCCGCCACGTGTCGGCCAGCCAGGGGCTGCCCGGCGCGGCCGTGTCGGCGGTGCTGTCACCGTCACCGATGGCCAGCTCGACATAGCGCTGCAGCCACTGCAGGTAGGTCATGTCGCTGATGTCGCCGAAGTACGGCTTGGCGGTTCCGGCCATCGCCGCGATGATCTCGTCGCGGCGCTCGGCAACGGCGTCGGCGTCACCGGCGACCTCGTCGAGCAGACGGCCGCACCGGGAGGCGGCGTTGTCGATCTCGTGGATGTCGGCGCCCAATTGGCTACGGCCACTGGCCATCCCGTTGATGGCGTGGCCGGCACCCACCCAGGTGTCGGTGCCGGTGGTCTCGACCAGCATCTGCTTGACCGCCGGGGAGGTCGTGGCCTCCTTGGTGGCCATCGCAGCGGTGCCGACGAGGATGCCGTCGACCGGCATCTGCGGGAAGCCGTACGGCGTGGCCCAGTCGCCGGAGAGGTAGTCGGCAGCGCGCTCCGGCGTGCCGATACCGCCGCCGACGCAGATCGTGATGTTGCGGTACTTGCGCAGTTCCCCGTAGGTGGAGAGAAGGAGGTCGTCGAGGTCCTCCCACGAGTGGTGACCGCCGGCGCGGCCGCCCTCGATGTGCACGATGACGTCGCGCGTCGGCACCTCGGTGGCGATCTTGATGACCGACTTGATCTGGTCGACCGTGCCGGGTTTGAAGCAGACGTGGGTGATGCCGACGGTGTTGAGCTCCTCGATGAGGTCGACGGCCTCTTCCAGGTCGGGGATGCCCGCGGTGACGACGACGCCGTCGATGGGCGCGCCGGACTGACGGGCCTTCTGCACCAGGCGCTTGCCGCCGACCTGCAGCTTCCACAGGTAGGGGTCGAGGAACAGCGAGTTGAACTGCACGGCACGGCCCGGCTCGAGCAGCTGCGTCAGCTCCTGGATGCGGCCGTCGAAGATCTCCTCGGTGACCTGGCCGCCACCGGCCAGCTCGGCCCAGTGCCCGGCGTTGGCCGCGGCAGCGACGATCTTGGCGTCGACTGTGGTGGGGGTCATGCCGGCGAGCAGGATCGGGGACCGGCCGGTCAGGCGGGTGAACTTCGTCGACGCCTTGACCGAACCGTCGGGCAGGGTGATCGGCGTCGGCGCGTAGCTCGACCACGCCGGGGCGACCTCGGGGGCGGCGCCGACCGTGAAGAGGCTGCGCTGGCCCGCGCGGGTGGCGGCAGCGACGATGCCGATACCGAGCCCGCGGATCACCGGGGCGGTGAGGCGGGTGACGGTGTCGCTCGGCCCGAGGTCGACGATCCACTTGGCGCCGGCTGCGGCGAGGCCTTCGACCTCGGCGACCCAGTCGACCGGCGTGATGAAGATGTGCTCGGTGAGCATGCGGGTGAGGTCGCGGTCCAGGCCGGTCCGCGCTGCCCACTCCTCGACCAGGTCGACGCCGTCGGCGAGTCGCGGGGTGTGGAAGCCGACCTCGACGTTGAGCTGGTTGAACACCGGACGGAAGATCGCCCCGCCGCGGGTCTTGTTCTTGCGCTCGGCCTCTTCGCGCTCGGTGATCTTCTCGCAGTAGAGCTCGAAACGGGCCAGCTGCTCTGGGGTGCCGGTGATGACGACGGACCGACGTCCGTTGCGGATCGACAGGGCGGGCGCGAGGACCGTACGGACGTCCTGGGCGAACTCGTCGAGGAGCGCGGCGATGCGGTCGGGGTCGACATTGGTGACCGACACCATCGGCGCCTTGTCGCCGCGACCGACCATGCCGCGACGGCGCGACACCAGCGAGCCTGCCGCGCCGATCAGCTGACCGATCGCGAGCAACTCGGCATCGCGCGTGCCGTGGGCCTTGAGCGACTCGACGGCGGTGATGCCCTGCGAGTGCCCGGCGATCGCCACGGGCGGATGTCCTTCGAGGTCCAGACCCTGGCGCTTGAGCGCGCGCTGGGCGGCCATCTGCGTGAGCAGGATGCCGGGGCCGGAGATGGCGGCGGTGGTGAGGTCCTTGACCGACGGCAGCGGCTCGTCGGCAGCCAGCGCGCGGATCCATTTCATCGGTTCGAAGCCGATCGGCCGGACGACCACGAGCTCGCGGGCCAGCGGCTCGAGCAGCAGCTCGGCCTCAGCGACCAGCTGGCTGATCTCGGACTCGATACCCGCGGAGTTGACCAGCTCTTCCAGATTTTCCAGCCACGGTCCGCCCTGGCCGCCGAACGCGACGGCATAGGGCTCGCCGGCGTGCAGCCGATCGACGAGCGCGTGCGCCCCGACGAGGGGTTCGAAAGTCTGTCCGCCCTCGGAGTCGGAACTGGTGGTCGCACGGTCCTGGTCGTTGATCGTCACGTGGTGTGTTCTCCTCAGTGGTGCGTTGCGCGGCTCTTGAAGGGCGCGTCGTGCGTGTGCGGCGGATAGCTCGTCGTCGACGGGAGGCGAGCCCGCGTCGTGGGCCTGGGCGATTCGGCGTCGAATCCGGCTGGTCTCGACCACGGCGCCTCGAACGCACGAGGCACTGCGGCGGACACTGCAGCCGTACTAAGAGTGTCATAAGAGACGACTCGATTTTGATGCCTGAAATGGTTACTGGCGAGTTCTACGCACGGGTAACAGAACTGCGCGTAACACCCGGCCGAAGATGCCTGGCCGGCTTCCGGGACAAACGTCCTGCTGGCGGGTGGTTACGGTTCAGTAAGGTAGAAGCGCAGTTCAAAGCCGCATTGTTATGCAATCGTTATCTGAAAACACCAGTTCTCAGATGCAGTCCCGGCGTGGCGGGCGGGTTTGACGGTCGTGCGCGAACTGTACGGCCACGCATTCGCGGACTGGACAGGTGTTTGCTGCAAAACCTTACTCATCAGTAAGTCTGACGGCGGCGCCCCGACCGCTAGCCTGTCGGGCGCTCCCAGACCCCGGTGAGCAGGATGCCCGCGGTGTAATCCGACCCGGACGAGGACATCAGCCGGCGCGTCACCAGATCGAACCGCGACGCCATCACCTTCTTGCCCAGCAGGCGGTAGTCCTCGACGATCTGGCGAAGCCGGCCCATCTCGTCCGGCTTCGGCAGATACGACTGTCCGACCTCCGCCTGATACAGCTCCACCAGGCTGTTCACGAACGCCTCCGCCAGATCCTCCACCGACTTGTCAGCGGCCTCGACGAATCGCAGAAGCGTCCGGACGTACACGGTGTGGTCGTGGGAGCGAGCCAGGATCTCGGCGGCATCGGTGTCGACGAGCACCAGCTTGCGCCCCTTCACCTCCGCCAGGCCGTGGGCGATCAACGCGCTCGCCTCCGGCGAGTCGGGCTCGATCGGCAGGGCGGGGCCGTGCTGATCGTCGCCGTCCGGGCCGAGCACCGCCCGTTGCAGACCCAGGATGTCGGCGAGGTCCTCGCCCTCACGCATGCTGGTGAAGAACTCGGCGATGTGGGCCGAGTTGTACCCCTTACGCAGCAACTGGCTGATCGTGTTCAGCTGCGAGAGGTGATAGTCGTCGTACAGCGCGGAGCGACCCACCCGGCGCGGCGGATCCAGCAGCCCACGTTCCCGATAGGCGCGGATGTTGCGGGTACTGACCCCGGATTCCCGGGCCAGATCCTCGAGCCGATATTCAGCCACAGCGACACCCCCTCGACGCTGCCGGTAAGAGGCCAGACGATGGCCTGCGCAGCTCGTGCTCCACTGTAACGCGCCCGGCTACCGCGTGAGCGAAGTATTCCCGCCCTACCTTTCCGACGAGTAAGTTCCCCTGACACGGCGCTTCAGCTGCAACGATCGATCACATCGACGGAATACACACGTCATTGCCGTGCAGTTTCAGCCAACATGTTTGCCCGCCGCGCGGGGATCGAGTGACCGAATCGTCAGGAAAGCGGTTGGCATCGGCACAGCGTGATGCGAGACCATGGACGGGTGGTCCGGCCGCGCCGAGCCACCCGTCCCCGTCGAGATTCGCACCGAGAGGTTGCATCGTGCGCCCCTGGATCATCTGGGCGACCGGACTTCTCGCCTACATCGTGGCTGTTCTCGATCGCACCACCCTGGGCGTCTCCGGCCTGCCCGCCGCCGAGCGATTTGCTGCCGGCCCCGGCCTCCTCTCGACGTTCGTCGTGCTGCAGGTGGTCGTCTACGCCGGCGCACAGGTCCCCGCAGGGCTGTTGCTCGACAGGTACGGATCGCGTGCCCTCATCCTCGCCGGAGCCACGCTGATGGCCACCGGCCAGCTGGTGCTGGCTGTGACGACGTCGCTACCGCTCGCCATCGCCGCGCGCGCAGTCGTGGGGCTGGGCGACGCGATGACGTTCATCTCCGTCCTGCGCCTGGTGCCCCGGTGGTTTCCGGCGCGACAGGTGCCGCTGGTGACGCAACTGACCGGCATCTGCGGCCAACTGGGACAGGTGCTGAGCGCGGTGCCGTTCCTCGCCCTGCTGTCCGGGTCCGGGTGGACCCCGGCCTACACGTCCGCCGCCGCGCTGGGCGCACTCGTCCTCGTGCTGGTCGCGGCGCTGGTCAAGAACGCGCCCGACGGCGTCGCGGTCAGCGCGCAGACGTTGGGCGTACGGGAGACACTGGCCAGCGTCAAGACGGTCTGGCTGCGGCCGGGCACCCGCCTCGGCTTCTTCACCCACATGGGCACGCAGTTCTCCGTCACGGTCTTCGCGCTGATGTGGGGGGTGCCCTACCTGACGGTGGCCCAGGGCCTGTCCGCCACGGCGGCGGGCACACTGCTGACCATCTCGGTCGTCGCCGCGATCGGTGCTGGACTGGTCATCGGCGTGCTCACCGGACGGTTTCCGCACCGTCGCTCACGTCTGGTGCTCTGGATCATCGCGAGCAACGCCGCGATCTGGACCGTCGTGCTGGCCCTCCCCCACAGAGCACCGGTGTGGCTGCTCGTGGTCCTCATCGTCGTCATCTCCGTCGGCGGACCGGGTTCCATGGTCGGCTTCGACTTCGCGCGGACCTTCAATCCCAGCCACACCCTCGGAACCGCGCAGGGCATGGTCAACATGGGCGGTTTCCTGGCCTCGCTGGTGCTCATGCAGATGATGGGCGTGATCCTGCAAGCCACCGGCGGACTGTCCTTCGAGTCGTTCCGGTGGGCCTGGACACTTCAGTACGCGGTCTGGGCGCTGGCGGTCACCGGCATCCTGATCACCCGCCGCAAAGCCCGCCGTCTGCTGGCGCAGCAGGACGACCGGATGCTGCTGGAGGGCATCAACGGCTAGCCGCATCGACGGCCTGCGCAACCGCGGCCGCGGTGTGCCGGTGCCCGCGGACCTCGTGTGCCACCACCGAGACGACGGGAGCGAGCGTCACGATCAGCAGGCAGTTGGCCATCGAGATCCCGGCCGCCGCGAGCACCACCGCCGTCGCCAACACCGCCACGGTCACCAGCATCACCGCCGCGTGGAAGAGCGCGAACGTACGCGTCAGCACCGCCCCCAGCACGTAGACCATCACCAGGTACACGCCGACCGGCACGACCACGGTCGCCACCGTCGCCACCGAACCGAGCTCCGAATGGTGCTCCAGGTAATACGCCGCTGCGTGCAGACCCGCGCCGGTCGCGACGATCGCCCCGAACACCACGATGTGCAGGTAGCCGAACCAGAACGAGCGCTCCCGGCGCACGTGCAGGATCTCGGCCTGCGGCAGCGCGAAGTAGGTCCACCACATACCGAACGTCAGCCCGATACCGGCCACCGCGACGAACGCCGCGTCGAACGTCCAGCCCTGGGCCTCCACCACCGCCGTCAGCGAGGCGACCGTGCCGACCACCCCTTCGCCGAGCGCGATGATCGTGAACAGCCCGTACCGCTCCGCGATGTGATGCGCGTGCCACGGCGTGCCGCCGCCCTTCGACTCGGCCAGCACCGGGCCCATCATCTCCACCAGCACCAGACCGACGACGATCGCCGCGGTGACAGCGAGGGAGGTGTGGACGAAGATCGCGGCGATCCACCCTGCCTGCGCCAATGTGATCCACAGCGCGTAGGTCAGACACGCCCGACGGTGGGCCGGATCCTGGCGGGCGGCCCGCAGCCACTGCGTCACCATCGCCACCCGCATCACCACGTAGCCGGCGACCACGACGGCGTTGTCCACGTGCTCGCCGTGCTCGATCGAGCTGTACATCTGCGGAATCCCCAGGGCCAGCACGATCACCCCCACCATCTGCACCATGGTGGTCAGCCGGTACACCCAGTCGTCGGTGTCGAAGGCCGAGGCGAACCAGCTGAAGTTGATCCACGCCCAGCTCACCGCGAACGTCGCGAAGAAGAACGCGGCAAGTCCGGCGAGCACATGCCCGGCGGCGAACAGATGGGCGAGCTGAGACGCCGCGATGCCGAACGCCACGACGAAAGTCAGGTCGAAGAGCAATTCCAGCGGCGTCGCGACCCGATGGGACTCATGCGGATCGCGCCCGATCATCTTCCGGACGCGATGCGCTCCGGTCTGCACGCCGGCACTCGGCGCATGTGGCTGTTCGGTCACCGGCTACCCCCTTGGACGCTGGGAGTGGACCGTACCGGAGTTACTGTGCGTGCATGCATTCCGACGCGGTGGCCGTGGTCCTGGCCGCAGGGAGCGGCTCCCGCGTCGGCGCCGACGGCAACAAGGCCTACCTGACGCTCGACGGCCGCAGCATGCTCGTGTGGTCGCTCGACACTGCGGTCCGGATACCGGAGGTGGCCCGAACCGTGCTCGTGTTCCGGCAAGGCGAGTCCGAGCTGGCGCGCAGGACCGTCGCCCGCGAACTGCCCGGCGCCGCTGTCGAGTTCGTCGAGGGCGGGCCCACCCGGCACCAATCCGAGCGCAACGTCCTGCGCCATCTGTCCGGCGACATCGAATCCGGTGCGGTCGACGTGATCCTGATCCACGACGCCGCCCGCCCGCTCGCCGATGCCGGGATGTTCACCATGGCGATCACCCTGGCACGCGACGTCGGTGGAGCACTGCCCGCACTTCCCGTCACCGGTCTGGCTCGGGTGAGCGGCGGCGACGCGGCTCCGCTCACCGAGGACGTCGTGCGGGTTCAGACACCCCAGGCGTTCCGCGCCCGCGACGTGCTCGAGGCATACCGCCTCGCCGAGCGCGACGGCTTCGAGGGCACGGACACCTCGTCGTGCGTCGAGCGCTACACCGACATCCGCGTCCGAACCTTCCCCGGCAGCGCGGCGAACCTGAAGGTGACCTATCCCGGCGACGTCGCGGTGGCCCACCATCTGCTCACCGCGCAGAATCGGGCTGCCGGCTCGCCATGACCGCCGCGAGATAGTCGGCGTCGCGCGGCAGTTCCACGCCGAACGCATGCGGATCTCCCGCGACGAGTTGCAGATGCGCGTGGGCTGACAGCACGACGTCGAGATCGTCGAACCGGTCGGCCGCGACGCCGCTCAGCGCGCGCCGCAACACGTCGGCGGCGAAACCGCGCGGATACTGCATCACCTCGAGCTCCGCGCGGTCCAGCGTCGCGACAACGGCTCCGTCGGCGTCGACGGCCTTGATGCTGTCGGTGACCGGCCGCGCCGGCGCCACCCACTGCGCGCCGCCCCGCAGGGCCGCAGTCAGCCGCGCCACGACGTCGGGGTCGACCAGCGGCCACCCGACGTCGTGCACGAGAATCTCATCGGTGACGTGATCGTCGGCCAGTGCCGCCGCGACGCACCGCGCGGCATCCCCGGGCGCCGTCGCCGTCACCACCCTCGTCTGCGAAAAACCCTGCTGCACAAGCAGTTCGCGGACCGGACCGGCCAGCATCGGTGCGGCGGCGACGATGACGGACGCGACCTCGGTGAGCGCCCGCACGCCGCGGATCAGAGCGGACTCACCCGCCACGGGCGACAGCACGGTGTCGGCCCGGTCGGCCAGGTGAGCCGGCACGGGAAGAATCGCGGTCACGTCCACGCGGCCGAGGCTATACCGAAGAACACGAAAACGCTCCGCCGCCAGCACCCCCGGAGACAGGGTGGGGGGAAGCGCTTCACGACGAGGAGACCGCATGTGGGATTTCGCCACCGACCCCGACTACCAGCAGGTGCTGGACTGGGCGGATGAGTTCGTCCGTGACGAGGTCGAGCCGCTCGATCTGGTCTGGCCGCACCTGCAGTACACCCCGCTGACCCCGGCGCGCCGCACCGTTGTCGACGACCTCAAGCAGCGGGTGCGCGCGAAAGGCCTGTGGGCGACGCATCTGAGTCCGGACCTGGGCGGTCAGGGCTACGGGCAGCTGAAGCTGGCGCTGCTCAACGAGATCCTCGGCCGCTCGTCATGGGCGCCGGTCATCTTCGGCTGCCAGGCCCCCGACACCGGCAACGCGGAGATCCTGGCCCACTACGGCACACCCGAACAGAAGGAGCGCTACCTACGTCCGCTGCTCGACGGAGAATTGTTCTCCAGCTACTCGATGACCGAACCCCAGGGTGGCGCCGACCCGACGCAGTTCACCACCCGTGCCGTCCGCGACGGGGACCACTGGGTGATCAACGGGTGGAAGTACTTCTCCTCCAACGCCAGCACCGCGTCGTTCCTGATCGTGATGGTGGTGACCAACCCGGATGTGAGCCCGTATCAGGGCATGTCGATGTTCCTGGTGCCGACCGACACTCCGGGGGTGGAGATCGTCCGCGACGTCGGCCTGCACGGCGAACCGGAAGGGCAGGGCGGCCACGCGCTCATCCACTATCGCGATGTGCGCGTACCGGATTCGGCTGTGCTCGGCGGCGAAGGGCAGGCCTTCGTGATCGCCCAGACCCGCCTCGGCGGGGGCCGCATCCACCACGCGATGCGCACGATCGGGCTGGCCCGCAAGGCGATCGACATGATGTGCGAGCGGGCACTGAGCCGCCGGACCGCGGGCAGCCTGCTCGCCGACAAACAGACGGTGCAGGCCTACATCGCCGACAGCTACGCCCAACTGCTGCAGTTCCGCCTACTGGTGCTCTACACGGCCTGGCAGATCGACAAGTACAACGACTACAAGGTGGTACGCAAGGACATCGCCACGGTGAAGGTCGTGATGCCGACGGTGCTGCACGACATCGCGTGGCGCGCCATGCAGGTGCACGGCGCACTGGGTGTCAGCAACGAGATGCCGCTGATGGCCATGGTGACCGGCGCGGCGGTACTGGGGTTGGCCGACGGCCCGACCGAGGTGCACAAGACGACCGTGGCCAAGCAGATACTGCGGGGCTACTCCGCGAGCGAGGACGTCTGGCCGTCAGAATGGCTGCCGCGCAAACGGGAAGCGGCGCGAGCACGCTTTGCCGACCATCTCGAACTCGACATCGGGAATCTGTGAACCGTCACTGGACGAGTTCGACCACGGTGGCGTTGGCGGTGCCGCCACCCTCGCACATCGTCTGTAGCCCGTAGCGAATACCGTTGTCGCGCATGTGATGGATCATCCGCGTCATCAGCACCGCACCCGATGCGCCCAGTGGATGGCCCAGAGCGATGGCTCCCCCGAGCGGATTGAGCTTCGCCTCGTCGGCCCCGGTGTCCGCCAACCACGCCAGCGGCACCGGTGCGAACGCCTCGTTGACCTCGAACACTCCGACGTCGCCCAACTCGAGACCGGCCTTGTGCAGGACCTTCTCCGTCGCAGGGATCGGGGCGGTCAGCATCAACGTCGGATCCGCCCCGGTGACGGCCCCGGCGCGATAGCGCACCAGCGGCGTCACACCCAGGTGCACTGCGTTCTCCGCCGTCGTCACCAACAATGCGGCCGCGCCGTCGGAGATCTGCGAGGAGTTACCGGCGTGGATCACCCCGTCGTCGGCGAATGCGGGCTTGAGCGCCGACAGCTTCTCGGCGGTGGTGCCACGCCGAATGCCCTCATCGACGGAGATCACGTCGTCATCGGTGAAGACCGGCATGATCTGGTCGATGAAGGCGCCGCTGTCCTGCGCGGCGGCGGCCAGCGCGTGCGAGCGCGCCGAGTACTCGTCGAGCCGCGCGCGAGACAGGTTCCAGCGGCGGGCGATCATCTCTGCCGAGAGGCCCTGGTTGAACGAGAAGTCGTCGTATCGGGCAAGCACTTTGGGCCCGTAGGGCATGCCGGTGGCGCGCGCGGCGCCCAGCGGGACGCGGCTCATCACCTCGACTCCCCCGGCCACCACCACGTCCTGCTGGCCGGACATCACCGCGTGGACGGCGAAATCCAGTGCCTGCTGGCTGGATCCGCAGGCCCGGTTCACGGTGGTGCCGGGAATGCGTTCCGGCCAGCCCGCGGCCAGCACCGCGAACCGCCCGATGTTGCTCGACTGGTCGCCCACCTGAGACACGCAACCCCACACGACGTCGTCGACGAGATCGACGTCCACACCGGTGCGCTCGAGGAGTTCGTTGAGCACGAGTGCCGAGAGGTCGGCGGCGTGCTGGTCGGACAGACCGCCGTTGCGCTTGCCGACGGGTGTGCGTACCGCGCCGACGATGACGGTCTCGCGCATGGCCTCGAACCTACACCCCGGCCTGACCCCACCGGCGTTAGTTCGGGCCGGGAAACGGGAATGCTCGCGCATGCCCAGCGCTGACCCTGCGCCCGCCGCACACGTCCCCGTCGCCAAGGCCGTGCGCGGGGCCGCGATCGGCAACGCCGTCGAGTGGTTCGACTTCGCGATTTACGGCTTCCTCGCGACCTACATCGCCGAGAAGTTCTTCCCGCCCGGCGATGAGACCGCCGCGCTGCTCAATACGTTCGCAGTCTTCGCCGCGGCGTTCTTCATGCGACCGCTCGGCGGGTTCTTCTTCGGCCCCCTGGGCGATCGGATCGGCCGCCAGCGCGTGCTGGCGGTGGTCATCCTGGTGATGTCGGCGTCCACGTTCGCGATCGGGTTGGTGCCGAGCTACCAGACCATCGGCGTGTTCGCCCCGATCCTGCTGCTGCTCCTGCGCTGCCTGCAGGGCTTCTCCGCGGGTGGTGAATACGGCAGTGGGGCATGCTTTCTCGCCGAGTACGCCAGCAACCGGCATCGCGGCTTCGTGGTGTCCTTCCTCGTCTGGTCCGTCGTCGTCGGCTTCCTGCTCGGCTCGGTGACGGTGACCGCACTGGAAGCCCTGCTCTCGGAAGCCGCGATGGACGCCTACGGCTGGCGGATACCGTTCCTGATCGCCGGACTGCTCGGCGCCGTCGGCCTCTACATCCGCACCCGGCTGGGCGACACGCCGGAATTCACCGCGCTGCGCGAGGAGGGCGAGGTGTCGTCGTCACCGCTGAGGGAGGCGTTCACCCACGCATGGCGGCCCATTCTGCAGATCATCGGGCTGGTCGTCATCCACAACGTCGGCTTCTACGTCGTGTTCACGTTCCTACCCAGCTATTTCACCAAGACGCTGGTATTCAGCAAGACCGACTCGTTCGTGTCCATCACGGTGGCCAGCCTCGTCGCGATCGCGCTGATCCCTCCCCTGGGCGCGCTGTCGGACCGGGTCGGGCGCAAACCGCTGCTGATCGCCGGCTCGATCCTGTTCACCGTGTTCACCTACCCGCTGTTCCTGCTGCTGACCAGCGGTTCACTGGCCGCGGCCATCACTGCACACGCCGCGCTGGCGGCCATCGAGGCCGTGTTCGCCTCCACCGCGCTGGCAGCCGGCGCCGAACTGTTCGCCACCCGGGTGCGATCCAGCGGCTATTCGATCGGCTACAACATCTCGGTGGCGCTCTTCGGTGGCACCGCACCCTATGTGGCGACCTGGCTGGTGGCGCGCACCGGTAACGACATCGCGCCGGCCTACTACGTGATCGGTGCGGCGGTGGTCACCTTGCTGACGGTGCTGACCATGGCCGAGACCGCGCGCCGTCCGCTGCAGAAGGTGGCCGTCACGCCGGCTCGTACCGCAGCATCGTGACCTCGTGCTCGGGGTAGTCGCAGAACACCGGCCGCACGCGCATGCCGATCGTGATGTCCGTCGGCTCGACATTGACCAGCTCGGTCGAAAACCGCGGTCCCTCATCCCATTCCACGATTGCCAGCAGCTGGGGCACCGCGTCGGCGAAGTGCGGACCGACGGGCCGGCGCGCAACCGTGTAGGTGTACAGCGTGCCCATCCCGGAGATCTCGCGCCATTCCAGATCGTCGGCGAGCGTGCGCGGGGCACGCACTCGCGGATAGAACACATACGACTGAGACGACGGCGAGTACTGGATCATCACCCGGTGTTCGGCCAACGCGTCCCAGAAGGGTGCGGTGGTCGGCGTCTTCACCGGCATCGGCCGCTCGAAGGTCATCTTCCCTAATCTCCTTCCAGGACAAGGGTCGTCTGCTCCGACAGGATGCCGCCGTTGCCCGAGACGAACGCGCGGTCACACCCGGGCACCTGCGCCGCCCCGGCACGGCCCATGATCTGACGCGCCGCGTCGCATACGTGGTGCATGCCGCCGGCGTTGCCCGCCTGACCGAAACCGAGCTGTCCGCCCGCGGTGTTGAGCGGAAAATCACCGCGGAAGGTCAGGTCGTGGTCGGTGACGAACTGCATGCCGGCGCCCTTCTCGCAGAAGCCGGCGTCCTCGAGGCTGAGCAGCACGGTGATCGTGTAGCAGTCGTAGATCGACACCATGTCCATCTGCGCGCGGGTCAGACCCGACATCGCGAACGCCGTCTCGGCGGCGCGGATGATCGGCGTGTGCAGCAGATCTTCGGCGTAGGTGGGCGTCTTGAAGGGCACCTGCTCGCCGAAGCCCTTGATCCACACCGGTCTGCGCGCCGCGCGCGCGGCGACGTCGGCATTGGCCACCACGACCGCAGCACCACCGAGGCAGGGCATCACGATCTCGAGCATGTGCAACGGATCCGCGATCACCGGGCTGGCCAGCACGTCGTCGATGGTCAGCGGCGTGTCCTTCCAGATCGCGCCGTCGGTGTGGTTGGCATTCACGCGCTGGTCGACGACGATCTTCGCCAGCGCACGTTCGTCGTAGCCGTACACCGACGCGTAACGCTGGGCCACCTGGCCGTAGGGCCCGTTCTGCCCGAGATTGCCGTACGGGATCTCGAATTCGGCCTGCGGCGAGCCGTATTGATTGCTCGACGCGCCGAAGAACACGGCGTCGGTCAGCGGTCGCGGGCGTCGCTGCGACATCGGAGTCAGATAACGCGCCGGGATCGCGCAGACCACCACGTCACAGATGCCGAGCTCGATTGCGGCCGCGGCGCGCCACACCATCGCCGCGGCACTCGCGCCGCCGAGGTCGACCAACTCGGCGAAGTTGGCTCGTACACCGAGGTATTCGGCAACCGTGGACGGGACGAAGATCTCCGACTCGGCGAGATGGGTGGTGACGATGCCGTCGACGTCGTCACCGGACAGTCCGGCGTCGGCCAGGGCCGCGCCGGCGAGCTCCGCCCACTGCTCGATCATGAACGGTGCCGGCGTCGCCCCCTTCATCCGTTCCGGCGGCAGCTCGACGTAGCCGACGATGGCGGCCTCGCCACGCAGACCCATGTGCACTCCTGTCGATCAGGGACGAGGGAGCCCGAGAATGAACTGGGCGATGATGTTGAGCTGGATCTCCTTGGTACCGCCGCCGATCAGTTCGGCCGGCAGCTGGAAGTACTGCTCGATCAGCGATGCGCCGTCGATTCCGTCATCCTCCAGAAGTCCGGCAGGAGAGCACAGTTCGAGGGTCGCTGCGAACGTGCGACGCAGCATCACGTTCATCGCCACCTTGGCCACGCTGGACGCCGCACCGGGCGTCTGTCCGTCGAGCAGACGCAGCACCTCGCGCACCGCCAACACCTTGATCGCCGTCGCGAGCGCGTCCGCATCGCCGAGGGCGGCGAGTACCTGAACGTGGTCCGGCCCGCCGCGTCCGGCCAGCGCACGCAGGATCACGGCGCGGTCCTCTTTGATGTAGGCGCTGATGGCGACCCTCTCCTGGGCCATGGTCGCGATGGCCAGCCGCCAGCCGTCCGTCGGACCGCCGAGCAGCAGTTCGTCGGGCACGAACACGTCGGTGAGGAAGACCTCGTTGAAATGCGCCTCACCGGTGGCCTGCCGGATGGGCTGCAGATCGATGCCATCGGAACGCATGTCGACGATGAAGTAGCCGATGCCGCGATGCTTGGCCGCGTCGGGATCGGTGCGCGCCAACAGCGCGCCGTAATCGGCGGTGTGCGCCGAGGACGTCCAGATCTTGTGCCCGGTGATGCGCCAGCCCCCGTCGACCTTGACCGCGCGTGTGGTGAGCGCGGCCAGATCCGAGCCCGCGCCCGGTTCGCTGAACAGTTGGCACCAGCCCAGTTCGCCGCGCACCGTGGGCGGGATCAGCTGCTGCGCCACGTGTTCGGGCGCCCCACTGATCAGCGAGGGCAGAATCCACTCTGCGATGCCCAGCGAGGGGCGGACCAGCTGGGGTCGTCTGGCGAATTCTTCGTCGATGATCAACTGCTGACGGGTCGTGGCGTCGAGGCCCCACGGCCGGGGCCAGTGCGGAGCGATCAATCCCGCCTCGGCGAGCAGGGTCCGCTGCGGCCCGGTGGCGAGATTCGGATAGTCGCCCTGGCGGCCGGGCTGATCGTTGCGCAGCGTGGCGGCCTCGTCGAGCACACCGGCCACGAACCTCCGGAAGTCGGCTTCTGTGTCGCCGAGTTTGACTGAAACGTCCCGGTTTTCGAGGCGTGTGAGGTCACCGAGCTGATAGGCGTGGCGGCTGATCGGTCCGATGGAGGCGGCCAGGCTGGTGGCCTTGCGCCAGTACAGGTGGAGATCGTGTTCCCAGGTGTAGCCGATCGCGCCGAACATCGTCAGTGCGTCCAGCACGAAACCCGGTGCGGGGCCGATCGACATCAGCGCCGCCGTTGCGGAGGCAATCCTGTTCTGCGTCAGCGACTCCGATGCCGAGCGAGCGGCGTCCCACGCGGCCGCGGTGGCGAGTTCGCTGTGCACCAGGAGCATGGCCGCCTGATGCTGCAGCGCCTGGAAGGCGCCGATCGGCTTGCCGAACTGCTCGCGGGTGCGCAGATGCTCGGTCACTGCTGCCACACACCACCGGATGACGCCGGACGCGGCCGCCGCGGTCAACGCGAGCGACAGGCACTGCACGCGGGTGTCATCGACGCCGGTGAGCCGGTGCTGCGCCGGGCAGGCGTAGTCATCGAAACGGAGCACGCCGACGTCGACGGTCTTGTCGGTGCCGTCGAGCGGGGACGACTCCACACCCGGGGCCGTCGGATCGACGATGAGCCACAGAGTCCGGCCCGCGGAGCGCGCGGTGACGATGACGACCTGCGCGGAGCAGAGCCCCGGGACGGCCGACGTCGAGCCGTTCAGCGTCCAGCCGTGCTCCGTCGCGGTGGCACGCAGTACGTCGCGGTCGGCGACGACGGCGCCCGGCATTCCCTGGGCGAGTCGGCCCAGCAGATCTCGCGCGGCGGGTTCGTCGTCGGCGAGCATGGCGACGGCACCGGCGATCACGGTCGGCAGCACCGGACCAGGCAGCATCGCGGTGGCGGCGGCCTCCAGCACGCAGGCGACGTCGAGCAGCGAGCCACCACCCCCGCCCACACCCTCGGGTAGATGCACGGCATGAAACCCGTTGGCAGTGAAGTCGTCCCACCAGTCGGGCAGCCCGCCTGCGCTGAGCGAGTCGAAGGCGGCGCGAGTCTTGTCGATCGGTGCGTGCCGCGCCGCGAAGTCCGAGACCGAAGCGGCGAGCTGCGTCTGCTCGGGGGTGAGACCGATCGACGGTGCAACTGCCATGGCGCTCACCCCTCTACCTTGTGAAGTTCTCACGAGACGCAACGTCTCGTCTTGTGGCACACTACGGCCACGACCCCGGCGTGTAAAGACGACGAAAAGGTCGGACGGGAGGCACAGCCATGGCCGCGACAGTCGACGCGCCACGCCGACGCAACGAGAAGTCGCGTCAGGCGATCGTGACGGCGACCCGAGAACTCCTGCTGCTCCGCGGCTTCGACAAACTGACCATCGAGGCGGTGGCCACCCGCGCCGGAGTCGGAAAGCAGACGATCTACCGCTGGTGGCCGAGCCGGCACGCCCTGGCCGCCGACGTCATCCTCGCCGACGCCGATCGCATACTGCGTCCGGTCCCCGCGACCGCGGACGTCGAGGCCGATCTCTGCGCCTGGGCTGTCGAACTCGCGGCGGCGCTGACCACGGTCCGCGGTAACGCGATGCTGAGGTTCCTGACCATCGCCGGCATCGAACACCCGGAGACCGGGCAGCGGCTGCGGGCGGGCTTCTCCACTCCGCTGCGCGACGCTGTCCGCGCGAGGCTCCGCAGCCACGGCTACAGCGAGGCGGTGGCCGCCGATGCGACCGACGCCATCGTGGGCGGCATCGTCCAGGCCGTGCTGACCGAAGGCCGTGAGTTCCCCACCGACCGCGGCGCATCGATCACCCGTACGGTGCTCGCCGGGCTGACCGCGCGGTAAACGAACGCCGGCGGGCGCCAGGGACGATGATGTACCCATGACCGGGCCCTGCGGCAGCGCGCCTCTGCACTGGGAGGCTCGGGCGACCGAAAGGGTCTCGACATGACATCACCGCGTCCGGACATCGTCATCGTCATGACCGACGAGGAGCGGGCGGCGCCACCCTACGAGCCCGCCGCGCTGACCGCCTGGCGCCGCGAGAAGCTGCGCGGCCGAGCCTGGTTCGACGACCACGGCGTGCAGTTCGTCCGCCACTACACGGGCTCGTTGGCGTGCGTGCCGAGTCGGCCGACGATCTTCACCGGGCAGTATCCCGATCTGCACGGTGTCACCCAGACCGACGGAATGGGCAAGGCGTACGACGACTCCCGACTGCGGTGGCTTCGGCCCGGTGAAGTGCCGACGCTCGGCAACTGGTTTCGCGCGGCCGGTTACGACACCCACTATGACGGCAAGTGGCACATCTCTCACGCTGATCTCGTCGACCCTGACACGGGCCGGTCCCTGGCCACCAACGACTCCGACGGCGTGGTCGACCCGCGCGCCGTCGCGCGTTATCTCGACGCCGATCCTCTTGCCCCGTACGGCTTCTCCGGCTGGGTGGGCCCGGAACCCCACGGCGCCAAACTGTCCGACGCCGGCATCCGCCGCGACCCGTTGATCGCCGATCGCGTGGTCGCCTGGTTGAAAGACCGCTACGCACGGCGGCGACGCGGCGAAACAGCTGCGCTACGCCCATTTCTGCTCGTCGCGAGCTTCGTCAACCCTCACGACATCGTGCTGTTCCCGGCGTGGTCACGGCGCAGTCCGCTACGCGCGTCGCACCTCGATCCCCCACCGGTGCCGCCTGCACCCTCTGCCGACGAGGACCTCTCCACGAAACCCGCCGCCCAGATCGCTTTTCGGGACGCGTACTACTCGGGCTACGGGCCCAACAGAATGATCGAGCGCACCTACGAACGCGATGCGCAGAACTACCGGGATCTCTACTACCGTCTGCACGCCGAAGTCGATGATCCGATCGACCGGGTACGCCGCGCTGTCACCGAGGGCGGCTCCGACGACGCCGTGCTGGTGCGCACCGCTGACCACGGCGATCTGCTGGGCGCTCACGGTGGGCTGCACCAGAAGTGGTTCAACCTGTACGACGAGGCCACTCGGGTTCCGTTCGTCATCGCCCGTGTCGGACGCCGTTCGTCGACGGCTCGCACCGTGGCCGCGCCGACCTCCCATGTCGACCTGGTGCCCACTCTGCTCTCTGCTGCCGGCGTCGACATCCCTGCCACCGCCTGCAATCTCGCCGAGACGTTCACCGAGGTGCACCCGCTCCCCGGCCGGGACCTGATGCCTGTCGTCGACGGTGCTGACGCCGACAGCACCCGGGCGGTGTACCTGATGACACGTGACAACGTCCTGGAAGGTGACACGGGGGCATCCGGCGTTGCACGCATGCTGAGGTTGACATCCGCGGTGCCTCGACCGCTGCGTATCCGCGTCCCGGCCCATACCGCAGCCAATTTCGAAGGCCTGGTGCTGCGCGTGGACGAAGACACCGCACCGAACGGAGCGGGGCACCTGTGGAAACTGGTCCGCTCCTTCGACGATCCAGCGACGTGGACAGAGCCAGGGGTGCGCCAGCTCGCCGCGACCGGGATCGGCGGGCCGATGTACCGGTCGGACCCGCTCGACGACCAGTGGGAGCTCTACGATCTGGACGCCGATCCCACAGAGGTGCACAACCGGTGGGCCGACGAGGAGGTGCACGATCTGCGTGCCCACCTCCGGGCTCAGCTCAAAACCGTTCGCGCCGAAGCAGTTCCGGAAAGAAATCAACCATGGCCGTATGCCCGGCGTCGGCCGCCGCAACGTCGGCGCCCGGGTCGTCTACTCCGCTGGCGCTGAACCGTCGGGCCGCTCCGATCGCGACACGAACAGGCCGTCGCGCAGCAGCGTGTCGACCGCCCGCTGCCAGCGTTCGAGTTGCGCCGGCTCCGTCAGCGGCGCGGGAAGATGCCGATCCACGTGTGATCGGAGGCTGATGGCACCGAGCGCCAGCACGATGGCGTTGATCGCGGCCCAGGTGACGTCGACGTCCGGGCGCACCTCGCCGCGGTCGATGCGCTGCTGCCACCGCGCCACACCCACGCCGATCAATGCGTCGAAGAGCCGGGTCCCCACCGCGCTGCCGTCGACCAGGGCGCGACTCAGATAGGCGGCGACTTCGGGATGGTCGGCGAATATCGCGGTGACGCGCCCGCCGATCTCGGCCACCGAGTCGACGGGTGGTTCCGGCAGCGGACGTGCCATCGACGACACCACGAGCTCGAGAACGAACTCGTCGACCGCAGCGATCAATCCGGCCTTGGTCGCGAAGTGATGCTGCACCAGACCCAGCGACACCCCGGCGGCGGCGGCCACCCCGCGCATGGTCGTCGCGCCGGTGCCGCTGCGGGCGAAACTCTGCAGCGCGGCCTGCCGAATTCGCTCGATGTTGCGGGGTTCCTCAGATCTCCCGCCGCGCACGTCAGAGGCCACGTGGGTAACCGTAGACAACTCCACCCACGAGCGGGCATCACCATACAAATGTATCGTCATTGCGATACAGGCGTATCGTCGTCGCCGACGGGGAATACGCGGAGGGCAAAGAATGCCCAGAGCCGAGGAAGGGGTGTGGCCATGAATCCGGTATCGATCACGGAGTTGCCGTGGACCGCGCCGTGCACGCGCGATCCCGATCGGTGGACCACCGCCACCGATGAAGGCGCCAAGGAGCTGTGCCGGTCCTGCCCACGTAGATGGCAGTGTGCGCGTGAGGCGTGCGTGACGCCTGGAGCCGTCGGACTGTGGGCGGGCATCGTGCTTCCCGAAGGCGGGCGCAACCGACAGTTCGCTCTGAAGCAGCTGCGTTCGCTCGCCGAGCGGAACGGACATCCCGTCCGCAAACGCTGACGCCAGATCAGCGCGAAGGTTCGCTGGGATTCAGGGCGGTCGACTCGACGGGCTCGACGTCTGTTGCGGTCGTGGAGACGAACTCGTCGATCAGGTCGATGACGGCATCTGGCTGCTCGACGTGTGGGAAATGCCCGACACCGGGAAGCACCTCGAGGCGGCACGCGGGCCGGAGTTCAGCCAGCGCCCGGCCGTGTTCGACCGGAATGATGCGGTCGTCATCGCCCCAGATCACCAGTGTCGGCAGCTCCGAGGTCAGGTACAGCCGGTTCAGCGCGCTGACCGCCTGTCCGCGATAGTCCACCACCGACCTCAGCGTGCGCAGGAACGCCTGCCGGGTCTGCGATTCCGACAGCGACGCATAGGCGCTCCACATCTCGGCACCTCGCGGCGACTGGATGCTGTGCGACGACAACCAGCCGCGAACAGCGTTGCCGACCCGCACCACAGGCGGGGGCGCGATGACCGGCAGCAGGAACTCTGCGCCCGGCGCGGACAGCAGCCGCAGCGTCCATCCGACGTCCTGGCCGAGGCCGCCGCTGCTGATGAGGATCAGTCGGCGGCAGTACTCGCGATGCTGGTAGGCGAACTGCATCGCGACGCCGCCACCGAGCGACTGACCGACCACCGTCACCCGGGGAACGGCGAGCTCGTCGAGAAGATCACGCAGACCCACCGCGAAGGCGCCCAGCGAGTAGTCGCTGCGCGGCTTCGCGGACTGCCCGTGCCCCAGGAGGTCCGGGGCGATCACGCGATAGCGCTTGGCCAGCCGCGGAATCACCGACCGCCAGGTGTCGGAACTGCCCGCCATCCCGTGGATGAGGAGCAGCACCTCATCGCCGCTGCCCTCGTCTCGGTAGGCGAGCCGATCGCCGTGCAGATCCAGGAACTTCACGTCGCTCATGCTCAAAAAGTTCCCTCGTTCGCGGGCATCATGCGACTGATCGTCGCAAAACACACTCCAGACGTACAGGCGTGACCATGGTCACGCGTCCTCAGGTTTTCCCTCGTTGACGAGCGGGTAACTTTTCGGCGACACGCCGGGATGCCGGCAGCCAGAGGAGGAAGCCATGGGCGAGAGGTCCGAAATCGTCAGCGCAGACGACCCGTTCAACGAGGCCGTGGCGACCACCGGCCTGTTCCTGATGATCTCGGCGATCATCGCGCTCGCGTTCGCACTGGGCAGCTGGAGTCTGTCGGAGACGTTGTTCGCCGTGCTCTCCGGAGCCGTCGCGCTGCTGAGTTTCGCGGCGAGCATGTTCTGCTTCACCTCCCAGGCTCGCGAACAGGCGCCGGTCGAAGTCTCTGCCTGATTCGCCACAGCGACCGCCTGGTGTGCGCCCAGCGCTGAGTCTGGGGCGATTCGACGCTCAGGACGCACACCAGCACGAGAGTTGGTGCGCGAGGGGGGACTTGAACCCCCACGTCCGAAGACAATGGAACCTAAATCCATCGCGTCTGCCATTCCGCCACTCGCGCATGAGCCTGACGATCGTAACGCGGTACCGTTGAGCAGTGTCCACTACGCGGCGTAGGAGGCCGGCGCTCATCCTGCTGACGATCGCCGCTGCCTCGGGCTGCCTCGCCTTGGCGTGGTGGCAGTGGACACGCTTCGAATCGACCTCCGGCGACTTCCAGAACCTGGGGTACGCGCTGCAGTGGCCGGCGTTCGCCGGCTTCTGCGTCTACGCCTACTACAAGTTCGTCCGCTACGAGGATGCGCCGCCCGCCCCGCAGAACACGGAGACCCCCACCGAGATCCCGGCGGGCCTCCTCCCCGAGCGACCGAAGGCAGCGCCGATCGAAGCCGATGTGACGCTGCGCGAATACAACGCTTACCTCGCAGAACTCGCCAGAAGCAATGGCGATGACAAGACGACAGGAACCGGTACGTGACCGCACCCGAATCTCCCTCGCCGATCGCCTCCGTCGACACCGTCCGCAAAGCACTCACCGGATACCGGGTCATGGCATGGGCCACGGGTGTCTGGCTGATCGCCCTCTGCTACGAGATGGTGATGAAGTACGGCTTCGGCGACGACTCACTCGGCTGGATCGCCGTCGTGCACGGCTGGGTGTACTTCGTCTATCTGCTCTTCACGGCCAACCTGGCGGTGAAGGTCCGCTGGCCGATCGCCAAGACCGTCGGCATTCTTCTCGCAGGCACGATCCCGTTGGTCGGCATCATCGTCGAGCACTTCCAGACGCAGAAGATCAAGGACCAATTCGGTCTGAGCTGACCCCTCACACCAGCTCGCGCAGCGACGGCAGCAGCGCAGTCAGCGCCCGGCCCCGGTGCGACGCCGCGTCCTTCTCCTGCGGCGTCAGCTCCGCTGCCGTGCGCTCCGATCCGGCCGGCAGGAACACCGGGTCGTACCCGAAGCCCCCCGCGCCGCGCGGCTCGCGCACGACAGTGCCACGCCACTCGCCGCGCACCACGACGGCGTCACCGTCGCCGGGACCGTGGACCAGCGCACAGGCGGACACGAAGGCCGCCCCGCGGCGCTCGTCGGGGACGTCGGCCAGCTGGGCGAGCAGCAGCGCGGTGTTGGCGGCGTCGTCGCCGTGCCGGCCCGCCCACCGCGCACTCAGCACGCCCGGCATGGCGTTGAGCGCATCCACTTCGACGCCCGAATCGTCGGCAACCGACGGCAGGCCCGTCGCGGCGTATGCGTCCCGCGCCTTTGCCAGCGCGTTTTCTTCGAACGTCGCTCCGGTCTCGGGCGCCTCATCGAACGCAGGGACGTCGGCCAGTGACAGCAGCGACAGACCCGCCACCCCGGCAGCATCGAGCACCCGCTGGAGTTCGGTCAACTTCTTGAGGTTGCGGGTGGCAACCAAGAGCCGGGTCAGCTTCCGAACGCCTTCTTCGCGGGCTCGCCCGATTCGGGCAGCGTCCCCGGATACGGCAACTCCAACGCTTCGCGCTGCACCACGAACAACTGGTCGCACGCGGCCATGGCCGCGTCGAGCATCTTGTCCAGAGTCGAACGCGGGAACGTGGCGCCCTCTCCCGTGCCCTGGATCTCGACCAGAGTGCCGGTGTCGGTCGCGACGACGTTCATGTCCACCTCGGCGCGCGAATCCTCGGTGTAGGGCAGATCGACCCGGATGCGCCCGTCGACGACGCCGACGCTGACCGCGGCGATCGCACACGACAGCGGCCGCGGGTCCTTGAGCTTCCCGGTGGCGGCCAGGTACGTCACCGCATCCGCCAGGGCGACGTACGCGCCGGTGATGGCTGCAGTGCGGGTGCCACCGTCAGCCTGCAGCACGTCGCAGTCGATCGCGATCGTGTTCTCCCCCAGCGCGGCCAGGTCGATGCAGGCGCGCAGTGAACGCCCGACCAGACGGCTGATCTCCTGCGTGCGACCCCCCACGCGGCCCTTCACCGACTCCCGGTCGGAACGGTCGTGGGTGGCGGCGGGCAGCATCGCGTACTCCGCGGTCAGCCAGCCCTGGCCCGAGCCCTTGCGCCACCGAGGCACGCCTTCGGTGACGCTCGCCGTGCACATCACCCGTGTCTGCCCGAACTCGACCAGCACCGATCCCGCCGGATGCGTGGTGAAGCCGCGGGTCAGGGTGACCGGGCGAAGCTCGTCGTCGAGCCGGCCGTCTTCTCGTCTGGACACGGGCCAACCCTAGCTGGTCGCCACGACAGCACCGAGATCGACGTAATGGCGGGCGCCTCTCGCACAAACCCGCCCAAATGTCGGTTTGGGCGAAAGAGGGGAGGTCAGCCGCGCGTGATGTCGAAGGCTTCGTTGGCGACGACCGCATGGACCGGGCCGTCGAATTCGGCCTTCGCCTCGCTGATGACGTCCTCGCGCGACGTCCACGGCGGGATGTGGGTCAGCAGCAGTTCCCTGACCCCGGCGTTGGCCGCGGCGCGACCCGCTTCGGTACCCGACAGGTGTAACCGCGGGGGACGGCTCGGATCATGCGTCCACGACGCCTCACACAGGAACACGTCGGCGCCGCGCGCCAAGTCGATGAGCGCGTCGCAGTAGCCGGTGTCCCCGCTGTACACCAGCGTCGCGCCGGACGGGTCCGTGATGCGCATGCCATAGGACTCCGTGGGATGACACACGAGGCGCGGCACGATCGTCAGAGACCCGATCTCGACGGCCTGGTTGTCGACGAAGTGCCGGATGTCGAAGATGTCGCTGAAGTCGTCGATCTCCCCGCCTTCCGGCGAGGACGCCGCGCCCAGCCGCGCCCAGGTGTTGGCGGGCCCGTACACGACGCCGCGCTCGGTCGCCGGGCTCGGGTGGTACCGACGCCACACGAACAACCCGGGCAGATCCAGGCAGTGGTCGGCATGCAGATGCGAGAGCAGGACGTGCACCGAATTCGGGTCGGCGTGGCGCTGCAGAGCGCCGAGGACTCCCCCGCCGAAGTCGAGAACCAGCGGCGGTGTGTCGGGCGCGGTCACCAGATAACCGGACGCGGGCGAGTCAGGTCCGACCACACTGCCGGAACACCCCAGTACGGTGACTCGCACGCCCACTAGCTTGCCATGCCCGTCAGCGCCATGCGGAAAACATCGCCGCTTTCTCGATACTTTGGGAGACCCGGATCATGTCCTGGTCGCAGCGTGACCCTGAACATGGCGCACCCCGTCCAGGGTCGGCCCCAGGAAACGCGCCGCCAGCCGTGTGAACGCCTCCGGATCGCCCGTCGCCTCGAACAACCGCGTCGGCGCGGGCGCGCTGTCACCGGGGTGCGGCCGCAGCAGGTCGCGCTCGGTCAGCACCCGTAACAGGTCCTTTGCTGTCTCCTCGGCACTCGACACCAGTGTCACGTCCTGGCCCATCGCCAGCTGGATCAGACCCGACAGCATCGGGTAGTGCGTGCACCCCAGCACCAGCGTGTCGACCTGCGCCTGCTGCAGCGGTTCGAGGTACCCCTCGGCCAGGCCGAGAACCTGCCGGCCGCTCGTCACGCCGCGCTCCACGAAGTCGACGAAGCGCGGGCACGCCACCGAGAACACCTCGAGGTCACGCGCCGCGGCGAAGGCGTCCTGGTAGGCGCCCGACGCGATGGTCGCAGCCGTACCGATGACCCCGATCCGGCCGGTGCGCGTGGTGCTGACCGCGCGTCGCACGGCAGGAAGGATCACCTCGACGACGGGAATCGGCGCGTAGCGCTCCCGCGCATCGCGCAGGCAGGCCGACGACGCGGTGTTGCAGGCGATCACCAACGCCTTGATGCCCCGCTCGGCGAGATCGTCGCCGATCGCCAGCGCGTGCTCCCGGATCTGCGGCACCGTGAGCGGACCGTAGGGCCCGTTGGCCGTGTCGCCGACGTAGTCGATGTGCTCGTCGGGCAGTTGGTCGATGATGGCCCGGGCGACCGTCAGACCCCCGACACCGGAATCGAAGATCCCGATCGGCAATTCGGCGCTCATCGGGTGAGGTACGGCGGAGCAGGAGCGCCCTTGGCGACGGCGCGGGTACGCCGCTCCGGGCCGGACAGCAGGTAGGCCGCGAGAACCCCGGCCAGCGCACCGCAGAGGTGCCCCTGCCACGACACGCCGAGCGTGCCGGGCAACACCCCGAGCAGCACGCTGCCGTAGAAGAACAGCACGACGACGCCGACGACGATCTGCCACACCTTGCGGGTGAAGAAGCCGAAGACGATCAAGAAGGTGAGCCAGCCGAAGATGAGGCCGGACGCCCCGATGTGGTTGGTCTCGCAGCGCACACCGATGTAGGGGCACTGGGCGCCGACATTGCCGATCAGCCAGGTGCCCAGACCGCCGACCAGCCAGATGATCGCGGTGGCGAACACGAAGCGGGACAGCCCGGCCAACGTCACCAGGAATCCGAGCACCAACGCCGGAACGGTGTTGGCCATCAAGTGTTCCCAGTTGGAATGCAGCAACGGGGCGAACAGGATGCCCGCCAGCCCGTCGGTTTCCAACGGCCGAATACCGTTGCTGTCCAACCGATGCCCACTGACGGCGTCGAAAGCCTCGATGACCCAGAGCAATACGACGAACGACACGATGGTGATCCCGCCGACGAGCCAGCCGGGGCGATTGCGCCCCGCGGTCGGGGCGGGGCCTCCACCGGTGCCCGTCATGCCCATAGTTGCCCTTCCAGCGCATCCTCTGCGTCGTCCAGGCTACCGGCGTAGGCGCCGGTCGACAGATACTTCCACCCGGCGTCGCAGACGGTGAACGCGATGTCGGCACGCTCCCCCGCCTTGACGGCCTTGGCCGCCATGCCCAGCGCCGCGTGCAGGATCGCACCGGTGGAAATTCCCGCGAAGATGCCCTCCACCTGGATCAGCTCGCGGGTGCGGCGCACCGCGTCGAAGGACCCGACCGCGAACCGGGTGGTCAACACCTCGGGGTCGTAGAGCTCGGGGATGAAGCCCTCGTCGATGTTGCGCAGTGCGTACACGCCTTCCCCGTAGCGGGGTTCGGCCGCGACGATCTGCACACCGGGGACGTTCTCGCGCAGGAACCGACCGGTGCCCATCAGGGTGCCGGTGGTGCCCAGTCCCGCGACGAAATGGGTGATCTCGGGCAGGTCGGCCAGCAGTTCCGGGCCGGTGCCCTCGTAGTGCGCGATGGCATTGGCCGGGTTGCCGTACTGGTAGAGCATGACCCACGAGGGGTTCTGTGCGGCAAGCTCTTTGGCGTGTGCCACCGCCGTGTTCGAGCCGCCCTCGGCCGGGGAGTAGATGATGCGAGCGCCGTAGAGCTCGAGCAGCTGGCGACGCTCGATGGAGGTGTTCTCCGGCATCACGCAGATCATGTTGTAGCCCTTGAGGAGGGCCGCCATCGCCAGCGAGATACCGGTGTTGCCACTGGTCGGCTCGAGGATCGTCGCGCCGGGATGGAGACGTCCGGCACGCTCTGCCTCTTCGATCATGCGCAGCGCAGGCCGGTCCTTGATGGAGCCCGTCGGGTTCCGGTCTTCGAGCTTGGCCCACAGCCGGACGTGCGGCTCGCCATCCCAGGCCGGAGAGAGCCGAGGCAAACCGACCAGCGGCGTGCCGCCGAGAGCCTGCAGCAGGGAGTCGTACCTCATCAGCCTCCTGCCACGGCCGGCAGGATCGTCACCGAATCCCCGTCGGAGATCTCGGTGTTCAAGCCGCCCGAGAATCGCACGTCCTCGTCGTTGACGTAGATGTTGACGAACTTGTGCAGCTTGCCGTTATCGACGAGGCGCTCGGTGATCCCCGAGTAGTTGGCTTCCAGATCGTCGATCACCGCCTGCAGAGTGTCGCCCGTGGCGGACACCCGCTTCTCGCCGCCGGTGTGGGTGCGCAGGATCGTCGGGATGGACACGGTCACGGACATGGCAGGGCTCCTCGGTTCTGGGTTGTCTGGCGTCAGTACTGCTCGACGATGGTGACGGGCTCTTCGGTGACCACGCCGTCCACGATGCGGTAGCTGCGCAGCTCGTGCTCGTCGGGGTCTCGTGTCGACACGAGCACGTAGTGAGCATCGGGCTCGGATGCATACGAGATGTCGGTGCGGCTCGGGTAGGCCTCGGTGGCGGTGTGCGAGTGATAGATCACCACAGGCGCCTCGTCGGCGTCGTCCATGGCCCGCCACACCTTGAGCTGCTCACCGGAGTCGAACCGGTAGAAGGTCGGCGACCGCTCGGCGTTGACCATCGCGATGAACCGCTCCGGGCGATCGGACCCCTCGGGTCCGGCGATCACCCCGCACGCCTCGTCGGGGTGATCGGCGCGCGCGTGATCGACCATCGCCGCCACGAGGTCAGCACGAATCGTCAGCACCCGCCCTCCTTCATTCGAACGCTCCGGGCAACAGCCCACGGTAGGTGGGTATTCCGGCGATCCCGTCGGCGGCCAGGACTCCGGCGAGCACCGCGCTGGCCAGCACGTCGGCGGCGGCGGCGCCGATCGCCGTCATCAGGGGCACCTCCGGCGACATCGACGCCGGGATCGTGGGGTCGGGTTCGATCTCCACGGCGCCGGTGGCCAGCGCGAACACCGTGTCACCGTCCATCGGCGTGTGACACGGGCGGATCGTGCGGGCGAGCCCGTCCTGCGCGGCGACCGCGACGCGGCGGCAGGCCGCCTTGCTCAATGCGGCGTCGGTGGCCACGACGGCGATCGTGGTGTTGAGCGGACTGAGTTCGCCGTGCCGGTCGGCATAGGCCGCGATCTGGTCGGCCGGCGGTGCCACCAGACCGAATTCCTCGATGTGGCGGGCCTGCCAGGGCAGTCCGGTGTCGGGGTCGACGACGTCGCCGGCGGAGTTCACGACGACCAGTGCACCGACGGTGACGCCGATGTCGAGGGTCACCGACGCCGTCCCGACGCCGCCCTTGAGCACCCCGGCGCGGGCGCCGACGCCCGCGCCGACGGTTCCGATGGCAGTGTCGAAGGCCGCGCCCGCGGCCGCCCGATAGCCGTACTCCGCGGTTGGCCGGCACTGCCAGCCGCCCACGGGCAGATCGAAGATCACCGCGGCGGGCACGATCGGCACCACCCCGCCGCCGCCGGCAGCGGTCAAGGCCACGCCACGCTGCTGCTCCTCCAGCCACGTCATCACGCCGTCCGCGGCGGCCAGCCCGAAGGCGCTGCCGCCGGTCAGGACCACCGCGTCGACGTGCCGCACCGAATTACTGGGGTCCAGCAGGTCGGTTTCGCGGGTGCCCGGCGCGCCACCGCGACCGTCGACCGCGCCGGTCGTGCCCGGAGGCGTCAGCACGACGGTGGTTCCGGTCGCCCACCCCGAGCCCAGTGCGGCGTCGGGGTCGATCGTGTGGTGGTGCCCGACGCGGATGCCCGCCACATCGGTGATCGCGCCCGCCATCAGCGTCCCCCACCCATCAGGCTGACCACCAGGGAGTCCTGCAGCACGGTCAGCCACTGGTACACGTCGAGATGGCCGGCCATGGGATGGTCGCCAGGGAGTCTGTCGGGTCCTTCCGGCCCGATCTCGAGCATCGTGCCCAGCGCCAGGCGCACGTCATTGACCGCCGCGACCCATGCCTGCGCGTCGTCCTCGGTGAGCTCGAACTTTCCGCCGCCGGGAGGCATCGTCGCCAGCAGGCGGTCCGCCGCCGCACGCTTGGCGTCGATGATCTCGGGCTCGTGCAGACTGCGCAGCGCGCTGTTGAGGCTTTCGGCGGGCCCCGAACCCGCGGGGTGGTCGGTCGCCGGCTTGTAGAAATCCGGCAGTAGCCGTTTCATCGTATCGTCTTGCGGCGCAGTCGAATTGCCGGTCCTGATACCAGTGATCTCGGCGAGTTCGTCGACCGGTGCCGACGAGGCCCGGTCGTCGAGCATGCCGAGAAGCGACGTCACCAGGCTGGACACCAGGTCTGCCTCATGCGCGGCCAGCGCCGACCTGAACCGCGGGCCGTCACTGCCGTCGACCCTCTTCCACTTACGCACAGCCGGGTCAGCGGTCCTGTTGCAGCGTCGCCCACAACCCGGCGGCGTGGAGCTTGGACACGTCGACCTCCATGGATTCCCGGGAGCCGGCCGAGACGACGGCCTTGCCCTCGTTGTGCACCTGCAGCATCAGCTTGGTGGCGTGCGGCTCGCTGTAGCCGAACAGCTTCTGGAGCACGTAGGTCACGTACGTCATCAGGTTCACCGGGTCGTCCCACACGATCGTGACCCACGGGGTGTCCGCCGCGGTGTCGGTACTCACCTCACGTTCTACGCGGGTATCCGGTCGTGCCTTCGCCGGCGTCACCATGGGTGCCAGAATACCGGGGTCGCCCCCGGGGTCCGAACCGATACGGTTGGGCGGTGACCTCGTCGCCGGAGAACCCGCCTGCGTACCCCTCACCGGCCCTGCTGACCGACAAGTACGAGCTGACCATGCTCGCGGCCGCGCTCGCGGACGGCACCGCCCACCGCCGTACCTCGTTCGAGGTGTTCGCGCGCCGGTTGCCCGACGGCAGGCGCTACGGCATCACCGGCGGGACGGGACGGTTCCTGAATGCGTTGCCGCAGTTCACCTTCGGCGATTCAGAGCTCGCCGCGCTCGAGAAGTTCTGCGACGCCGACACGCTCGCCTACCTGGCCGACTACCGCTTCAGCGGGGACATCGACGGTTATCCCGAGGGTGAGCTGTACTTCCCCGGCTCCCCCGTATTGTCCGTGCACGGCACTTTCGCCGAGTGCGTGCTGCTCGAGACACTGGTGTTGTCGATCTTCAACCACGACACCGCGATCGCCTCGGCGGCGGCCCGCATGGTCAGCGCTGCGCAGGGCCGCCCGCTCATCGAGATGGGATCACGTCGCACACACGAGTCCGCCGCGGTCGCCGCGTCGCGCGCCGCCTATCTCGCCGGGTTCACCGGATCGTCGAACCTGGAGGCCGAGCGCACTCACGGCGTGCCCGCGCTCGGCACCAGCGCCCACGCGTTCACCCTGCTGCACAGCAGCGCCGGCCAGTCCGCCTCTGACGGGGAGAAGGCGGCGTTTCGAGCGCAGGTCGAGGCGCTCGGCGTCGGGACGACGCTGCTGGTGGACACCTACGACATCACCACCGGCGTCGCGAACGCGATCGACGCGGCGGGCCCGGAGCTGGGAGCGGTACGCATCGACTCCGGCGATCTCGGTGTGCTCGCCCGTCAGGTGCGGGCCCAGCTCGACGGACTGGGCGCCACCGGTACCAAGATCGTGGTCTCCGGCGACCTCGACGAGTTCGCGATCGCCGCGCTGCGGGCCGAACCGGTCGACATCTACGGCGTGGGCACCTCGGTGGTGACGGGATCGGGTGCGCCGACGGCGAGCATGGTCTACAAGTTGGTCGAGGTCGACGGCCTGCCGGTGGCCAAGCGCAGCAGCCGCAAGGAGTCCCACGGCGGCCGCAAGCAGGCCGTGCGGCTGGCCAAGGAGTCGGGCACGATCGTCGAGGAGATCGTGTATCCCCGCGACGACGAGGCGGGTGACATACCGTCCGATCTCATGGCGCGGCCGGTGACGACGGAGCTCGTGCGCGAGGGCCGCGTGGTCGCCGATCTGTCGCTCGCCTCCGCCCGCGAACGTGTGCAGCAGGGATTGTTGAGCTTGCCCTGGGACGGGTTGAAACTGTCCAAGGGCGAACCCGCGGTCCCGACCCGGATGATCTCGCCGCGCGGGAGGTAGGCGGTGGGCACCCGGCCGGGCGAGGTCGCCGAGCTTCTCGCTGCAGCCGTCTCCGCCCTCGGCGGCGCGCATCGCGACGGCCAGGTCGCGATGGCCGAAGCGGTGGCGCAATGCTTCAACAGCGGTGAGCATCTGGCCGTGCAGGCCGGCACGGGCACCGGCAAGTCGCTGGCCTATCTGGTGCCCGCGATCGCCCACGCGCTGGCTGACGAGCGGCCCGTCGTGGTGTCCACCGCGACGATCGCGCTGCAACGCCAACTCGTGGACCGCGACCTGCCCCGGCTGGCCGATTCGCTGGCCCCGCACCTCCCCCGACGCCCGGAGTTCGCGCTGCTCAAGGGGCGCGGAAACTATCTGTGCCTGAACAAGATCCACAACGGAGCAGCAGAAGCCGGTGACGATCAGCCGCAGGACCAGCTGTTCAATCCCGTCGCGTCCAGCGCGTTGGGCCGCGACGTCGCCCGCCTGACCGCATGGTCTGACACGACGCAGACGGGCGACCGCGACGACGTCGTACCCGGTGTGCCGGACCGCGCCTGGTCGCAGGTGAGCGTGTCCGCGCGTGAGTGCATCGGAGTGTCGCGCTGCCCCTTCGGCAGCGACTGCTTCGCCGAGCGGGCCCGCGACCGCGCCGCCGACGCCGACGTCGTGGTCACCAATCACGCGCTGTTGGCGATCGACGCGATCGGCGATGCCAACGTGCTGCCCGAACACGACCTGCTGGTGGTCGACGAAGCCCACGAACTGGTGGACAGGGTGACCGGCGTGGCCACGGCCGAACTGTCGGCGACTGCCCTCGGGGTGGCGCAGCGACGGGCCGCCCGGGTGGTCGACGCCGAGCTCGCCGAGCGTTTCGAGGCCGCCTGCGCCACGTTGACCTCCGCACTGTTCGACGCGCGCGCCGGCCGCATCGACGTCCTCGACGAGGAGCTCGGGAGTTACCTGAGCGTGCTGCGCGACAGCGCGAGCCGCGCCCGCACCGCAGTCGAGACCGCGCCGAACGATCCCAAGACCGCCACTGCGCGCGCCGAGGCCGCGACCGCGCTCGGCGACGTCGCTGACACGGCCTCCCGGATTCTCGCCTCGTTCGTGCCCGCGATCCCCGACCGCACCGACGTCGTCTGGGTCGAACACATCGAGGACGCGCGCTCCGGCAATCGCACTCTGCTTCGGGTGGCGCCGCTCTCGGTCGCCGGGTTGCTGCGGGCCCGCCTGTTCGGACCCACCACCGCGGTGCTCACGTCGGCGACATTGACCGTGGGCGGAGATTTCGACGCGATGGCCGCGGCCTGGGGGTTGACCGGTTCGACCGAGGCCGAGATCGGCTGGCGCGGGATCGATGTCGGCTCGCCGTTCGATCACGCCCGGTCGGCGATCCTCTACGTCGCTGCGCACCTGCCGCCGCCGGGCCGCGACGGCGTCGGCGCGGCCGAGCAGCTCGACGAGATCGCCGGTCTGATCGAGGCGGCGGACGGACGCACGCTGGGACTGTTCTCCTCGATGCGTGCCGCGCGGGCGACCGCCGAGATCATGCGCGGCCGGCTGACCACCCCGGTGCTGTGTCAGGGTGAGGACAGCACTGCCGCGCTGGTCGCGCGTTTCGCCGCCGACGAGCAGACCTCACTGTTCGGCACCCTCTCGCTGTGGCAGGGCGTCGACGTTCCGGGTCCGTCGCTGTCGCTGGTGCTGATCGACCGGATACCGTTCCCCCGCCCCGACGATCCGCTGCTGACGGCGCGTCAGCGCGCCGTCGCCGCGCGGGGCGGCAACGGCTTCATGGCTGTCGCCGCCAGCCATGCCGCGCTGTTGCTGGCCCAGGGCGCGGGCAGGCTGCTGCGCCGCGTCGACGACCGCGGGGTGGTCGCGGTACTCGACTCCCGGATGGCGACCGCACGCTACAGCGGCTACCTCCGATCGTCGCTGCCGCCGTTCTGGGCGACCACCGACGGTGATGCGGTGCGCGCCGCGCTGCGGCGGCTGCACGAGGCGGGCTGAACCGAGGTTCGGCGACTGCCCGGCGGCGGACGCGCCCGGTCGTTATTGTCGACCTCGCTGGAACGACCCGAAAGGCGGCGTCATGGGGCGATCACGGCAGGTACTGGGCGTTCTGATCGGTGTCGGGGCCGTGCTGTGCGCCTCCTGCTCGACAACTCTGCAGGGCAACGCCGTATCGGTGTTCAGTGACCCGTTTTCTGTGGCCGGGATGCCGGCCACCGACGGACCCACCGGCTTGCGCCCGAATGCTGAGGGGCCGAGCCGCACGGTGGAGGGCACCGACGGCGGGGACATCGACAACCTGGCGGCGAGCGCCGTGAGCGACATCGAACAGTATTGGGAGAGCGCGTTTCCGGAGACCTTCGACGAGGGGTTCACCCCGGTCAAGGAATTGATCTCCTGGGATGCAGGGGGTTTCGACGGGACCTTCTGCGGCGACAGCACCTTTGGTCTGATCAACGCCGCGTACTGCTACCCCGACAGGACGATCGGCTGGGACCGAGGCGAACTGCTGCCGGGGCTGCGCCGTGCCCACGGCGACATCGGCGTGGCGATGGTGCTGGCCCACGAGTACGGACACGCCGTGAGTCGCGCCGCCAAGCTGACCACCAACGGCACGCCGACGCTGGTCGCCGAACAACAGGCCGATTGCCTGGCCGGTGCCTACATGCGCTGGGTGGCCGAGGACAAGTCGCCGCGGTTCTCGTTGAGCACCGGAGACGGGCTGAACAATGTCCTGGCCGGCGTGATCTCGTTCCGCGATCCGCTGATGCAGCAGGGCGACCCCGAGGCGGGCGTCGACGAACACGGCTCGGCCTTCGAACGGATCTCGGCATTCCAGTTCGGCTTCACCGATGGCCCGGCGGCGTGCGCAGGAATCGACATGCGGGAGATCGGCCAGCGGCGCGGCGACCTTCCGGTCCTGCTGCCCGAGGACCAGTCCGGCGAGTTGGCGATCGACGAGAGTTCGGTGCGCTCCATCGTCGACGCGATGGGAATCCTGTTCTCCCCCAAGGCTCCTCCCGCGCTCAGTTTCGATGCGGCGGCAGCCGAGACGTGCGCGGACGCGCGTCCGAGCCCACCCGCGTCGTACTGCCCGGCCACCAACACCATCGTCGTGGACCTGCCTGCGTTGACTGCACTCGGCGCGCAGGACGCCGAGGGCGGCCTCGCCTCCGGCGACAACGTGGCCTATTCGGTTCTGGTCTCGCGCTACATGCAGGCGATTCAGCAGGAGCGCGGCGGGGTGGCCCTCGACAACGCCGAGGCCGCATTGCGCACCGCGTGCCTCACCGGCGTCGCGACGGTCAAGATGTCCAAGCAGGTCACCACGCCCGACGGTGCGACGATCGCCCTGACCGCCGGCGATGTCGACGAGGCGGTGTCGGGCCTGCTCACCAACGGGTTGGCCGCCAGCGACGTCAACGGCGAATCCGTGCCGTCGGGGTTCTCCCGCATCGACGCGTTCCGGGTGGGTGTACTCGGGGACGCCGACCGCTGCTTCGCCCGCTTCCGCTGAGTCACCCAGCCAGCGTCACCAGCCCCAACTCGTTGTCGCCGGCCAGCAGTCGGTGGTGGGGCAGCACGCGCACGGTGTATCCGACCGGACCCGTGACCGGCAGCGGCGTGCTGGCGGTGAACAGGTCCTCACCGGCGTCGGTCTTCCCCGAATGCGTCATCGGGATCGTCACCGGATTCACCAGTGCGTCACCGGTATCCACGCGTCCGAGAACGGCCTGCACGGTCACCTCGTCGGGCCGGAGGTCCTCCAGGCAGACCCGCGCGGTGAGCGTCAGTTCCGACCCGAGCAGCGGCGTGTCGGGCAGCCCGTAGCTGTCGACCTCGACGACGCGAACGTTCGGCCACGCCTTGTGCACCTTCTGCCGGTACAGCGCGAGCTCCCGCGCCGCGCCGAATGGGCCCTCGGTTTCGACACCGGGCTCGATCGACTGCCGCAGAGCGCGGGCCGCCGGCAGGTAGTAGCGCTCGGTGTAGTCCTGCACCATCCGCGATGCCAGCACCTTCGGACCGAGCACCTGCAGGGTGTGCCGCACCATCTCGACCCACCGGGTCGGCACGCCACGCTCGTCACGGTCGTAGAACTTCGGCGCCACCGCTCGCTCGAGCAGGTCGTACAGCGCGGCCGCCTCCAGGTCGTCGCGCCGGTTCTCGTCGGCCAGTCCGTCGGCTGTCGGTATCTCCCAACCGTTTTCGCCGTCGTACCACTCGTCCCACCAGCCGTCACGGATCGACAGGTTGAGTCCGCCGTTGAGCGCGCTCTTCATCCCCGACGTGCCGCAGGCCTCCAGGGGTCTCAGCGGGTTGTTCAGCCAGACGTCGCAGCCGTGGTAGAGCGTGCGCGCCATCGACATGTCGTAGTCGGGCAGAAACGCGATGCGATGCCGGACGTCGGCCTGGTCGGCGAACCGCACCACCTGCTGGATCAGCGCCTTGCCGCCTTCGTCCGCCGGGTGCGACTTGCCGGCGACGATGAGCTGGACCGGGCGCTCGGGATCGAGCAGGAGCCGCCGCAGCCGCTCGGGATCGCGCAGCATCAGGGTCAGTCGCTTGTAGGTCGGCACTCGGCGCGCAAACCCGATGGTCAGCACATTCGGATCGAAAGCCGTTGCGATCCACTTCAATTCGGCATCTGCAGCGCCACGTTCCAGCCAGGACCGGCGCACCCGGTCCCGGACGTCGTGCACCAGTGCCTCCCGCAGCTGCGATCTGATCCACCACAGGTGCCCGGGATCGACCTCGTGCAGACGCCCCCACGTCTCCGGCTCCTGCAGCGAGCTCAGATCCTGGGTGCCGAGCAACTCCCGCCCGAGCTCCAGCCACTGCGGGGCCGCCCACGTCGGGGCGTGCACCCCGTTGGTGATGGACCCGATCGGCACCTCGGCCGGATCGAAGCCGGGCCACAGATTGTTGAACATCTCCCGGCTCACGCGGCCGTGCAACAGTGACACGCCGTTGGCGCGCTGCGCCAGCCGCAAGCCCATGTGGGCCATGTTGAATTTCGTCGGGTCGTCCTCGGCGCCGAAGGCGAGGATGCGCTCGACGGGGACGCCGGGCAGCAGTCGCGAGCTCGAGCCACCGGGGTCGGCGCCGAAGTACCGCGCGACCATGTCGACCGGGAACCGGTCGATGCCGGCCGGCACCGGGGTGTGGGTGGTGAACACCGTCGACGACCGGACCACCGTCAGCGCGGTGTCGAAGTCCAGCCCCGCCTCGATCAGCTCGCGGATGCGCTCGGCGCCCAGGAACCCGGCGTGCCCCTCGTTCATGTGGAAGACCTCGGGCGCGGCCAGCCCCTCGATCTGGGTGAACGCCCGGATCGCGCGCACGCCGCCGATACCGGCCAACAGTTCCTGGCGGATGCGGTGCTCCTGGTCGCCGCCGTAGAGCCGGTCGGTCACCGACCGCAGCTGGTGATCGTTCTCGGGGATGTCGGAATCGAGCAGCAGCAGCGGGATGCGGCCGACCTGGGCGATCCAGACCCTGGCGAACAGCTCGGCGGAGTCGGGAAGCACGAGGCTCACCAAGACGGTCTCCCCCCCGGCGTCGGTGAGCAGGCGCAGCGGCAGACCCTGCGGATCGAGCAGCGGGTAGTTCTCGTGCTGCCAGCCGTCGGCGGTCAGCGACTGCCGGAAGTAGCCCGACCGGTAGTGCAGCCCCACCGCGATCAACGGCAGCCCGAGATCCGAGGCCGATTTGAGATGGTCGCCGGCCAGGATGCCGAGCCCGCCGGAGTAGTTCGGCAGCACCTCGGCAACGCCGAACTCCATCGAGAAGTATGCGATGCCGTTGGGCAGCACAGGCGCCACACCGGAATCCGCGTCGTTGACCTGCGCGAGCTGCTGGTACCACAGCGGACGGCTCAGGTAGTCGTCCAGATCAGCGGCCAGCGCTGCCAGGCGTGCGACGAAGTGCTCGTCGTGGGCCAGCTCCTCCAGCCGCTCGGGGCTGACGTGACCGAGCATCGCCACCGGGTCCGCGCCGACGAGTTTCCACAGCTCGGGATCGATCGTCTGGAACAGATCCTGGGTCGGTTTGTCCCATGACCACCGCAAATTGATCGACAGCCGCTCGAGTGCGGCCAGCGGTTGCGGGAGGTGGGCGCGGACGGTGAACCGACGGAGAGCTTTCACGCGTGCTCACGTTACTGCCGCGACGCCCGCCCATGGGTGACGCGCTGCACTTCGCCTCTCCCGCGGGGTTGAGGCTGACACTACGGTGGGTATAGGCGCGACAAGGGTGCACGACGAGGTGTGAACCAGACCATCCAACGACGGCGCGCGGCCGGGGTCCAGACCGTAGGCCGCGCTCGACCTGCAACGTATTAGGGAGTGCTTGAGTGACCGCCGGTCGGATCGAAATCGACGACGTCCAGCCTGTGGTGTCCGGCGGGCGATTCCCCGCCAAGGCGGTGGTCGGCGAAGTGGTTCCTGTGACCGCGACGGTGTGGCGAGAAGGCCACGACGCGGTCGCGGCCACGCTGGTCGTCCGCTACCACGGCACCGGCTATCCGGCTCTGGCCGATGAGCCACCGGGTCGCAGCAAGACCATCGAACCCGTCCCCATCGAGGAGGTCGTCACGTCGTCGTCGGCCCGCATTCGCCCGTCGGCCCTGCCGATGGCCACCGGCCGCACCCCCGACGTGTTCCACGGCCAGTTCACCCCCGACGCGGTCGGGCTCTGGACGTATCGCGTCGACGGGTGGGGTGACCCCATCGCCACCTGGCGTCACCACGTGATCGCCAAGCTCGACGCCGGGCAGAGCGAGGCGGAACTGTCCAACGATCTGCTCGTCGGCGCCAAACTGCTCGAGCGCGCGTCCACGGGCGTACCGCGGCAGATGCGCTACCCGCTGATGGAGGCGGCCGAACGGCTCCGCACCCCGGGCGACCCGTACTACCGCGCGGGCGCCGCGCTGTCCCCCGAGGTCACCGAACTCGTCGAGCAGTATCCGCTGCGCGAGCTCATCACCCGCGGCGAGGCACACGGCATCTGGGTGGATCGGCCACTGGCCCGCTTCAGCTCGTGGTACGAGTTCTTCCCGCGGTCCACGGGCGGCTGGGACAGCTCCGGCAACCCGGTGCACGGCACCTTCGCCACAGCCACCAAGGCGTTGCCGCGGGTGGCACGCATGGGCTTCGACATCGTGTACCTGCCGCCGATCCACCCGATCGGCAAGGTGCACCGCAAGGGGCGCAACAACAGCGTCACCGCCGGCCCCAACGACGTGGGCTCGCCGTGGGCGATCGGCAGCGACGAGGGCGGGCACGACGCCGTCCACCCGGACCTGGGCACGATCGACGACTTCGACGACTTCGTGGCCGCCGCCCGCGGCGAAGGGCTGGAGGTCGCCCTCGACCTCGCGCTGCAGTGCGCGCCCGACCATCCGTGGGCCAAGACGCACCCGGAGTGGTTCACCGTGCTGCCCGACGGCACGATCGCATACGCCGAGAACCCGCCGAAGAAGTACCAGGACATCTATCCGCTGAACTTCGACAACGATCCGACGGGCCTCTACGAGGAAGTCCTTCGCGTTGTGAAGTTCTGGGTGTCGCACGGCGTCAAGGTCTTTCGCGTCGACAACCCGCACACCAAGCCGCCGAACTTCTGGGCCTGGCTGATCGGTGAGGTCAAGAACGTCGACCCCGACGTGTTGTTCCTCGCCGAGGCGTTCACCCGCCCGGCACGCCTGTTCGGGCTGGCCAAGCTGGGATACACCCAGTCGTACACGTATTTCACGTGGCGCACCGCGAAGTGGGAGCTGACCGAGTTCGGCCAGTCGATCGCCGAGCACGCCGACTACGCGCGGCAGAGCCTGTGGCCGAACACGCCGGACATCCTGCACGAGAGCCTGCAGCACGGTGGGCCGGGAATGTTCGCGATCCGCGCCGCTCTGGCCGCCACGATGAGCCCGACCTGGGGCGTGTACTCCGGCTACGAGCTGTTCGAACACCGCGCCGTTCGGGAAGGCAGTGAGGAGTACCTCGACTCGGAGAAGTACGAACTGCGGCCCCGCGACTTCGACGCTGCCCTGGCCGACGGTGAATCGCTCGAGCCGTTCCTGACCCGGCTCAACGAGATTCGCCGGTTGCATCCCGCGCTGCACCAGCTCCGCACGATCACGTTCCATCACATCGACAACGACGCGTTGCTGGCGTACAGCAAGTTCGACCCGGTCACCGGTGACCAGGTGCTCGTCGTGGTGACGCTCAACCCGTTCGGACCCGAAGAGGGCACGGTGTGGTTGGACATGGGCGCACTGGGAATGGATCAGCAGGAGCGTTTCTGGGTACGCGACGAGATCACCGGCGAGGAATACCAGTGGGGTCAGGGCAATTACGTGCGTCTGGAACCCGCCCGCGCGGTGGCGCACGTGCTCAACATGCCCCAGGTCCCGGCTGACCAACGAATGAACCTACTGCGTAGGGAGTGACGAGATGGCCAAAGCGTCCGATGTGACCAAACAGATCGACAGCCCGCACCTGCGGCCGCACACCGCGGATGTGAATCGACTGCTCGCCGGCGAACATCACGACCCGCACTCCGTGCTGGGCGCCCACGAGTTCGACGATCACACCGTCATCAGGGTCTACCGCCCGCACGCGGTGACGGTGGCCGCCCTCATCGGCGGTACGCGGTATCCGCTGCAGCACATCGAAGCCGGACTGTTCGCGGTCGCGGTGCCGTTCACCGACCTGATCGACTACCGCCTCGAGGTGGACTACTCGGGCGAGGACTCCGGGTTCGTACACACCGTGGCGGATCCGTATCGGTTCCTGCCGACGCTCGGCGAGGTGGATCTGCACCTGTTCGCCGAGGGCCGCCACGAGCGACTCTGGGAGATCCTGGGTGCTCATCCCCGCACGTTCGAGACTCCCGACGGCGTCGTCAGCGGGGTGTCCTTCGCCGTGTGGGCACCGAATGCCAAGGGCGTCAGTGTGATCGGCGACTTCAACCACTGGGGCAACGAGGCCCAGATGCGGGTGCTGGGCTCCACCGGCGTGTGGGAGTTGTTCTGGCCGAGCTTCCCGGAGAACGGCCTCTACAAGTTCCGCGTGAACGGTGCCGACGGCGCGGTCACCGAGCGGGCCGATCCGATGGCATTCGCCACCGAGATCCCCCCTCAGACGGCGTCGAAGGTGTTCGTCAGCGACTACACCTGGGCCGACGACCAGTGGATGGCTGAGCGGGCGCTCCGTAACCCGGTGTTCGAGCCGATGAGCACCTACGAGGTGCACCTGGGCTCGTGGCGGCCGGGGTTGAGCTATCTCGAGCTCGCCGAGCAACTCACCGACTACCTCGTCGAGCACGGATTCACCCACGTCGAGATGCTCCCCGTCGCCGAGCACCCGTTCGGCGGCTCCTGGGGCTACCAGGTGACCTCGTACTACGCGCCGTCCTCGCGGTTCGGGACGCCCGACGAATTCCGCCACCTGGTCGACACGCTGCACCGCGCGGGTATCGGAGTGATCGTCGACTGGGTGCCCGCCCACTTCCCGAAGGACGCGTGGGCGCTGGGCCGCTTCGACGGCACGGCGCTCTACGAGCACGGCGATCCCCGCCGTGGCGAACAGTTGGACTGGGGCACTTACGTTTTCGACTTCGGTCGCGCGGAGGTCCGCAACTTCCTGGTCGCGAATGCGCTGTACTGGCTGCAGGAGTACCACGTCGACGGACTGCGGGTGGACGCCGTCGCGTCGATGCTCTACCTCGACTACTCCCGCCCCGAAGGCGGCTGGACGCCGAACGTGTATGGCGGCCGGGAGAACCTGGAGGCCGTCCAGTTCCTGCAGGAGATGAACGCGACCGTCCACAAGATCAACCCCGGCATCGTGACGATCGCCGAGGAGTCGACCTCGTGGCCCGGGGTCACTCGGCCGACAAACCTTGGCGGCCTTGGTTTTTCGATGAAGTGGAACATGGGCTGGATGAACGACACGCTGGAGTTCATCAAGCGCGATCCCATCCACCGCAGTTTCCACCACGGCGAGATCACGTTCTCGATGATCTATGCGTTCAGCGAGAACTTCGTGCTGCCCATCAGCCACGACGAGGTGGTGCACGGCAAGGGCACGCTGTGGGGCCGTATGCCGGGCAACGACCACATGAAGGCAGCCGGCATTCGCGGTCTGCTGGCCTATCAGTGGGCGCATCCGGGCAAGCAGCTGCTGTTCATGGGGCAGGAGTTCGGACAGCGCGCCGAATGGTCCGAGGAGCGTGGGGTCGACTGGTGGCAGCTCGACGAGCAGGGCTTCTCTGACGGCATTCTGCGGATGATGACCGATGCGAACGGCATCTACCGCAGCCGTCGGGCGCTGTGGTCGCGGGACACCAAGCCCGAGGGCTACTCGTGGATCGATGCCAACGACTCGGCGAACAACGTGCTGAGCTTCCTACGCTTCGGCGATGACGGCTCGATGATGGCCTGTGTGTTCAACTTCTCGGGTAGCGAGCACAGCAGCTATCGGCTCGGCTTGCCGCACGCGGGGACATGGCGCGAGGTCCTCAACACCGACAGCGACAACTACCACGGGTCCGGCATCGGCAACTACGGAGCCGTCGAGGCGACCGACGAGCCATGGCACGGGCGCCCCGCATCAGCGGTCATGGTGCTGCCGCCACTGGCGGCACTGTGGTTCGAGCCGGAGCAGCCCGCCTGATCTCCGGCGACCAGACGCACCCTCGAGTGTTTCGAGCCTGATTCACTCGAGGGTGCGTCTGCTCGCGGAGAAAAGTCAGTAGAGCGCGTTGGCCAGATTGCGGCGCCCGGCGATCACCTCGGGGTCCGCGGGATCGAAGAGGTCGAACAGTTCGATCAGCCGGGTACGGACGCGGGCGCGTTCGTCGCCCGCGGTGCGCTTGATCAGCCCGGTGAGTCGGTCGAACGCGGCGGCCACGTCCTGCTGGAGTATCTCGACGTCGGCGGCCGCCAACGCCGCATCGATGTCCGTCGGAGCGGCGTCGGACCGGGCCACCGCATCCTGAGGGTGCGTCGTGGCGCGCTGCAAGAAGTCGATCTGTCGCACCGCACCCTTGGCCTCGGCGTGCTGCGGGTCGGACTCCAAGATCGCTTGATAGGCGCTGCGGGCCGCGTCGAAATCACCCTGATCGAGCAGGGCGCGTGCATTGTCGAGCGCCGGATCGGACTGCTCCTCGTCGCCGGCCGCGGGGCCGCCGCTGAGCTTGCCTGCCGTCGCGTCGAGCAGCGAATCGATCCAGCGCCGCAGTTGGTCCGGCGGCTGCATGCCCTGGAAGCTCGACAGCGGCTGACCGGCGGCCAGCGCGACCACGGTCGGAACGGCCTCGACGCCGAACATCTGCGCCACCCGAGGCGTGGTGTCCACGTTCACGGTGGCCAGCGACCACTTTCCGCGGTCGGCTCCGGCGAGCTCGCCCAGGACATCGGCCAATTGAACGCTGGAGTCGCTGCGCGGTGACCAGAGCAGCACGACGACAGGCACTTCGTTGGATCGCACGAGGACTTCGGCCTCGAAGTTGCCCTCGGTCACGTCCACCCCGCCCCGCGCGCCTGCCGCGGGTGCGGAGCGGGCGTCGGAACCGGTGGCCGACCGCTGTTTGAGAGCTGACAGATCGACTGCGCCCGCCAGGGCAGGCGAGATGCGGGGTCCAGGACGTGTCACGACAGCAAGTCTGTCACGACTCTCCTCAGGTGGTTTCGGGCGCCGCCCGACGCGACTGCCCGGCATGCGCACCGACCTGATCCGACCCCGCCGCGTGGCCCATCCGCCCCGTGCGATCAGCCCATATGAGGAAGATCACACTGGCCAATGGCACAATGCTGCCCAGCAACGCCAGCAACCATGTGCCGAGCCTCCACCTGAGCGCCAGACCGGTGAACACCGCCGCGATGACGAAGGCGATGAACACGCCGCCGTGGATCGGTCCGAAGATCTTCACCCCGACCTCGGTGCGGGGCGTGCCCAGGTATTTGAAGTACATGCCGACCAGCAGGCCGATCCAGGACAGTGCCTCCGCGAAGGCGATCAGCCGGAACCACGCCGCGGCGTTGCGGACGTCGAATGCGCGAGTCATGGCGCCATTGTGCCGCAGCGCCGCACCAGCTACTACAGCGTGTCGTTGAGGATGCCGTGGGCGACTACGGCCGGCGCAGAATCAGCGCGTCGCCCTGTCCGCCCGCTCCGCAGAGCGCGGCGACTGCGTAACCGCTGCCCCGGCGGGCCAGTTCGAGCGCCGCGTGCAGCGTGATGCGAGCCCCCGACATGCCGATCGGATGGCCGATGGCGATCGCGCCTCCGCTGCGGTTGACCTTGTCGGGGTCGACGCCCAGCTCCTTCGTCGAGGCCAGCGCGACCGCGGCGAACGCCTCGTTGATCTCGATGACGTCGAGCCGATCGAGCGAGATCCCCTCCTTGGCGACCGCCTTCTTGATGGCGTTGGCCGGTTGGCTCTGCAGCGTCGAATCCGGTCCGGCGACCACGCCGTGGGCGCCGATCTCGCACAACCAGGACAGCCCCATCTCCTCGGCCTTCGCCTTGCTCATCACGACGACGGCGCAGGCGCCGTCGGAGATCTGCGAGGCAGAACCTGCGGTGATGGTGCCGTCCTTGCGGAACGCCGGACGCAACCCGGACAGTGACTCGGCGGTGGTGTCGGCGCGGATGCCCTCGTCCTCGGTGAACTCGACAGGGTCGCCCTTGCGCTGCGGGATCGCGACGGGCACGACCTCATCGGCGAAGACGCCGTCCTTCCAGGCCCGGGCGGCTTTCTGGTGCGAATTCGCCGCGAACTCGTCTTGTTCGGCGCGGGTGAACTTGTCGACGTCGTTGCGCTGCTCGGTCAGCGCGCCCATCGGCTGGTCGGTGAAGACGTCGTGCAGCCCGTCGTAGGCCATGTGGTCGACCGCGGTCACGTCGCCGTACTTGTAGCCCGACCGGCTCTTCATCAGCAGGTGCGGCGCCTGCGTCATCGACTCCTGGCCACCGGCCACCACGACGTCGAACTCACCGGCCCGGATCAGCTGGTCGGCCAGCGCGATCGCATCGATGCCCGACAGGCACATCTTGTTGATGGTGAGCGCGGCGACGTCCCAACCGATGCCCGCGGCGACCGCGGACTGACGCGCCGGCATCTGGCCCGCGCCGGCGGTGAGCACCTGGCCCATGATCACGTACTCGACAGCGGACGCCGGCACCCCGGCCTTCTCGAGTGCCCCGCGGATGGCAACGGCGCCGAGATCGCTTCCGGAGAAGTCCTTCAGCGAACCCAGCAACTTGCCTACGGGAGTACGAGCCCCAGCAACGATCACCGACGTCGTCATGACTACCTCCACCTGAGTTTCGAGCGACTGCCGAGAGGCTATCTCTAGGGCCGGAACTATTCGAAACCGATCTTGTTAGGTAACTTCGCTGTTATGACCGCCGAGCAGACTGACGCCCGTCCTGTCCTGGCCACCGCGCTGGTCACCGCTGTCGATCACGTGGGCATCGCGGTGCCCGACCTGGATGCGGCGATCCGGTGGTACCACGACCATCTCGGCATGATCGTGCTGCACGAGGAGGTCAACGAGGAGCAGGGCATCCGCGAGGCGATGCTCGCGGTGCGGGGCGCTCCGGTGGGCAGCACGCAGATCCAGTTGATGGCCCCCATCGATGACGAGTCGACGATCGCGAAGTTCCTCGACAAGCGCGGCCCCGGCCTGCAGCAGTTCGCGTACCGGGTCAGTGATCTCGATGCGTTGAGCGAGCGGCTGCGCGAGCAGGGCGTGCGGTTGATCTACGACGCGCCTCGGCGCGGCACCTCGAATTCGCGCATCAACTTCATTCATCCCAAGGACGGCGGCGGCGTGCTGATCGAGCTCGTCGAACCTGCCGCAGATTCGCACTGACGCGTAGCGACACAACAGGTCACGACCAGCGACGCGTAGGTCCCCGGGTCGCGCGGTTGGCCCAGCACGGTGTGTGCCAATGCCGGCGATCGTCTGCGCCGGCGTCCCCCGAATCGGCCGGCCATGCCACCACATGGGCGACACCGGGCCGGATTTCCTGATCACAGCCCGGGCAGCGGTACACCTTGATTGCTCGTGACCCCGGCACCGTCCGAACCTCGTAGTCGAAGCCGTCAGGGCCGATCTCGATCCGCCGCGGTGCGGGCAGCGGCGGATGCTGCCGTGGCTTGCGTGCCGGGCGGCGGCCCATCAGAACAGTCGGAACTCGTCGTTGTCCATCCCGCGCATCTTGTCGTAATCGAGTGTGAGGCAACGTATTCCACGGTCAGTGGCGAGCGTGCGGGCTTGCGGTTTGATCTGCTGGGCGGCGAACACCCCGGCCACCGGCGCCAGTAGCGAGTCCCTGTTCATCAGCTCGAGGTAGCGGGTGAGCTGCTCGACTCCGTCGATCTCGCCGCGCCGCTTGATCTCCACGGCCACGGAACGGCCCTGCTCGTCGCGGCACAGCAGGTCGACCGGGCCGATCGGGGTCATGTACTCGCGGCGCACCAGCGTGTAGCCGGCGCCGAGCAGTTCCACGTGTTCGGCGAGCAACACTTGCAGGTGCGCCTCGACGCCGTCCTTGACCAACCCGGGGTCGACACCGAGTTCGTGACTGGAGTCGTGCTCGATCGACTCCACGGTGATGCGCAGCTGCTCCCCCGCCTTGTTCTCGACGACCCACACCGGGGTCTCACCGTCGGCCTGCTCGGAGACCCAGCAGGGCGGCGACATCCAGTTCAGCGGCTTGTAGGCGCGGTCGTCGGCGTGCACACTCACCGAGCCGTCGGACTTGAACAACAAGAGTCGCTTGGCCGACGGAAGATGGGCGGTGAGCCGGCCGACGTAGTCGACGGTGCAGTGGGCGATCACGAGACGCACCGATCCACCATAGATGGCCACCGGGAGTCACTAGGCTGACGCAACATATGAACGCCACGACGAGCGTGCCGCATCGGTTGGGCAAGGTGCTGGAGCGGGTCACCCGGCAGAGCGGGCGGCTGGACACGCCCGATTACGGCTCGTGGCTGCTGGGCCGGCCAGAAGAGGACCAGCGCCGCCGCCGGGTCCGGATCCAGGTCATCCTGACGTTCTTCCTGCTGTTCACCAACATCCTGGGCATCGGGGTGTCGCTGCTTCTCAACACCGTCGCCATCCCGGTGCCGAGCGTGTTCACCGATGCACCCGCATGGTTGACGTTCGGCGTAGTGCCCGCGTACCTCTTCGTGGCGCTGATCCTCGGCACGGTGTGGATCACGGCCCGAACAGTGAATTCGCTGCGGTGGGCGCTCGAGGAGCGCACACCCACCCGGGAGGATCAGCGCAACGTGTTCCGAGCGCCGGCCCGCGTCGCGAAGAGCGCGCTCATCCTGTGGGGCGTCGGCACCGCATTGCTGACCCTTCTCTACGGCCTGCAGGATTCCGCCTTCATCCCCCGCTTCCTGTTCGCGGTGGGCTTCCCGGGCATCGTCGTGGCGACCGCCTGCTACATGATCACCGAGTTCGCGCTGCGGCCCGTCGCCGCGCAGGCGCTCGAGGCGGGCCGCCCGCCGCGCCGGCTGACGCATGGCGTGATGGGGCGCACCATGACGGTCTGGCTGCTGAGCTCTGGGGTCCCGGTATTGGGCATCCTGCTGCTGGCGATCTTCTCCCTGTCGCTGAGCAACCTCACCAGCACCCAGTTCGCGGTCGCGGTGATGATCATCGCGTTGGTGGCGTTGATCTTCGGCCTGATCCTGATGTGGCTGTTGTCCTGGCTGATCGCCACCCCGGTGCGCGTGGTGCGGTCGGCGCTCAAGCAGGTCGAGGACGGGGACCTGGACTGCAATCTCGTGGTGTTCGACGGCACCGAACTCGGTGAGCTGCAGCGCGGCTTCAACGCGATGGTGCACGGCCTGCGAGAGCGGGAGCGGGTGCGCGATCTGTTCGGCCGCCACGTCGGCCGGGAGGTCGCGCTGGCCGCCGAGAAACAGCAGATCGAGCTGGGCGGCGAGGAACGCTATGCCGCCGTCATCTTCATCGACATCATCGGGTCGACCAAGCTGGTGACGGGGCGGCCGGCCGTGGAGGTGGTGGAGCTGCTCAACCGCTTCTTCGACGTCGTCGTCGACGAGGTCGACCGGCATCACGGGCTGGTCAACAAGTTCGAGGGCGACGCCGTGCTCGCGGTGTTCGGCGCGCCGGTGCCGCTGGACAACCCCGAAGCAGAGGCGCTGGCCGCGGCGCGCGCGATGGCGCGGCGGTTGCGCGCCGAGGTGCCGGAGTGTGAGGCGGGCATCGGCGTCGCAGCCGGTCAGGTCGTGGCGGGCAACGTCGGCGCCAAAGAGCGGTTCGAGTACACGGTGATCGGCGAGCCGGTCAACGAGGCGGCCCGGTTGTGTGAGCTCTCCAAGAAGGTCGACGGACATCTTGTCGCGTCGTCGGCCGCGGTGACCAAGGCGACCGAGGACGAACGTGAGCGCTGGGCCCTCGGCGAGACCGTGACCCTGCGGGGACACTCCGAGCCCACCCGCCTGGCCACGCCGGTCGGTGAGCCCTGATCGGTTCGCATGTCTCGATGCGACATTTACCGGTGTCGGGATCGGTGATGGACAGCGAGCAGGCGGACCTCCACGATGGTGGGCGCGACCCGAGGAAGGCGTTGAGATGACGTTGGATGTGGCCGAACTGGCTGAGCTCTCCGCCGCGGTCAGCGACCTGTTGGCCGACACATGCACCGAGGCCGACGTGCGCCGCGTCATGGACTCCGAGGACGGGTTCAATCGCGCGCTGTGGGCTCGACTGGCCGACCAGGGTGTGCTCGGCATGCTGGTCGCGCCCGAGCACGGCGGACTCGGATTCGGCGCCGCCGAAGTGGAGGCAGTCGCCGAGGAGACCGGCGCGGCGTTGCTGCCCGCACCGTTCATCTCCAGCTCCGTGCTGGCCGTCGCACTGATCAACGCGGCGGGTTCCGACGAGGACAAGGCACGGCTGCTGCCCGGGCTGGCCGACGGGACGACGATCGCGACGGTGGCGTTGACCGGGCCGGCAGGATCGTGGACGCCCGACGGGGTCGACGTGCGTGCGGGCGCCGATGGCACCCTCACCGGCACCGCCCACTACGTCACATGGGGCCACGTCGCCGACGTGGTGCTGGTCGTCGCGCGGACCGACGACGGCATCGGGGTGTTCGAGGTCAGTCCGGCCGCACCGGGATTCGATCTCAGAGCCGCAACGGTTTTCGACCCGACCGTCCGTCTGTCGACGATCACGCTGACGAGCACCCCTGCGCGCAGGCTCGGAACCGCCGGCTGGGCTGCCGTGAGCGACGCACTGGCTCTCGCGGTGATCGCTTCCGCGGGTGAGCAGGTCGGCGGCGCGCGGCACATCTTCGACATGACCGTCTCCTACCTCAAGACCCGCATCCAGTTCGGTCGCCAGATCGGCAGCTTCCAGGCGCTCAAGCACATGGCCGCGGACCTGCTCATCGACGTGGAGAACGCGACATCCGCGGCACGCCACGCTGCCGCCGAGCACACCGATGCCAGCGGAAATTCCGACGGTGCAATTGCACTGGCGGGGTTCACCTGCGCGGAGGCCTACCACACAGTGGCACTGCACGCGATCCAGATGCACGGCGGGATCGCGTTCACCTGGGAACACCCCGCGCACCTGTACCTGCGACGTGCCCGCACCGGACTGCACATGTTCGGCGGCACACGTCTGCACCGCGAACGCTACCTTGCCGCGAAAGGTGCCTGAGATGGCCGAGACGACACCAGAGACGGAACCGGAGACGGCACTGCCCGGCGCCGACGAACTTCGCTCCGAGGTTCGGGAGTGGTTGCGCGACAACTGGTCTCCGCTGCCCGCGGGCGGCGATCCGTGGACCAGCTCGCCGGCGCGCGTCGCATGGCTCGAGAAAGTTCTCGCCGCCGGATACGCGGTGCCCACCTATCCCGTCGAGTGGTTCGGTCGCGGTTATCCCGCGACGCTGGCCGCGGTGATCTCCAAGGAGTTCGCCGCGGTGAAGGCGCCGGGCTCCTCGCAGGACAGGTACAACATCCCGGCCAACACCGTGCTCGCGCTGGGCACTGCCCGACTGCGCGACGAACTGCTGCACGACTTCCTCGTCGAGCGTGCGCGCACCTGCCTGTTGTACAGCGAGCCCGGTGCCGGGTCGGACCTCGCCGCTGTCCGCACCACGGCGGTGAGGGAGGGCGATCGATGGATCGTCAACGGCCAGAAGGTCTGGACGTCCGGCGCTCAGACGGCTCAGTACGCGCTTCTGCTGGCGCGCACCGACTGGGACGCGCCGAAGCACAAGGGGCTCAGCCTGTTCATGCTGCCGATGAAGCAGGCCGGCATCGACGTGCGTCCCCTGGTGCAGATCACGGGCGAGACGCATTTCAACGAGGTGTTCATCACGGACGCCGTGGTGTCCGACGATTATCTGCTCGGTGGTGAGGGCAACGGGTGGCGCGCGCTGCAGACCGCGCTGGCTTACGAGCGCTCGATCATGGGTGACAGCAACCGCGGCTCGCGAAACCGTGCGGCGGACAGTCTGATCGAGATGGCCCGTAACAACGGTGTCCTCGGCGATCGCGCGGTGCGTGACCGGTTGGCGACCGTGCTGGCGATGCGAGAGCTCAACCGGCTCAACAACACACGCGCGAAAGCCAATGCAGGCCAGGGCACGTCCAGTTCGATCATGTCCCTGGGCAAGCTCGCGATGTCGCGGATTCTTCACGCCGAGGCGGCGTTGAAGACCGAGATCGTCGGCGCCCAGGCGCTGCTGGCGGGCCCGGAGAACCCGGTGGCCGACGACGTGAACTTCCTGACCCTGAACGCGTTCTTCACCTCGATCGGCGGCGGCACCGACCAGATCCAACGCAACATCATCGGCGAGCGGGTTCTGGGATTGCCCAAGGAACCCGAACCCGATCGCGACATCCCGTTTCGTCAGGCCCGCCGAAGCTGACCGCTGTGCGCACAGAAACTGCTGCCTACGATCCGCCGCTGGCGGGTGTGCGAATCCTGGACGCTGCGACCGGCCCCATGACCGCGGTCGGCCGCCTCTACGCCGACCTCGGCGCCGACGTCACCGTGCTACGCATACCCGGTGTCACCGTCGACGACGTTGTCTTCCCCCAGGTCGGCCCCCACGTCGCCTCCGTGCACGTGCAGAGCGCGATCAATCGCCACGGGCTGCCCAGCGTCGACATCGACCTGTCAACAGCCGAGGGCCGCAAGCGATTCGACGCACTCGTGGCCGACACGGACATTCTCATCGAGAGCGCCCGCCCGGGTTCGGCCGCGGAGGCGGCGCTGTCGGTGCGGACGCTGCGGACCCGGCACCCCGCCCTGGTCATCCTGTCGATCAGCGACTTCGGGCGCGACAACGACTGTGCGCACTGGCAGGCCACCACACCGGTTCTGCTCGCACTCAGCAGTGAGCTGTCGCGGTCCGGCGTTCCCGGTCGCGCCCCGCTCATCCCACCGGGGGAATTGCCCTACCAGGTGGCTGCCGCCCAGGCTGCGGCGACGACGCTGAGCGTGCTGCTGGACCGGTTACGTTCCGGGGAGGGCGATCTCATCGACTTCGCGGTGCTCGACGGCGCGATGCAGACCCTCGATCCGCCGTTCGGGTCAGCAGGCAGTGCGTCCGCCGGTGTCGCGGTGAGCGCTCAGCAGCGTGACTGGAACGCCGAGCAGCAGCGCTACCCCATCTTCGGCTGCAAGGACGGCCACGTTCGAATCTGCATTCTGTCGAAACGGCAGTGGCGTGGCATGTTCGCCTTGATGGGCAGTCCGCAGGAATTCGCCGACCCGTCCTACGACAAGCTCGGCAAGCGGTTTCATTCACCACATCTACAGGAGGCGATCGAACGGTTCTGCGCCGACAAGACCCGCGCCGAACTCGAGGAGCGAGCGCAGGCCCACGGCGTGCCGGCCGCCGCGGTGTTGACGCTGCCCGAGGCGCTGGCCGCCGACCACTTCACCACCCGCGGATTCTTCCGCGACGTCGAACTGGCCCCGGGTGTGGTGGCGCCGGTCCCGGCCGGTGTCTGCGAGATCGACGGTCACCGCGCGACGGCGAGCCGGCCGGGCACGTCGGAGCGCGTCGTGTCGGCACCCGTCCTGGGCGCGCGGGACCGCAGCGGGCAGGGTCTGCCGCTGGAGGGTCTGCGCGTCCTGGATCTGGGCGTGATCGTGGTCGGCGCCGACACGGGTCGCTTTTTCGGTGACCTCGGTGCCGACGTCGTCAAGATCGAGCACTCCGCCCACCCCGACGGCCTGCGATTGGGCAAGCCGACCGCGATTACCCAGCCCTACGCGGCCGGGCACCGCAACAAACGCTCGATCGGCATCGACCTGCGCTGCGCCGAAGGCAGGGCGCTGGCGCACCGCTTGGTGCAGTGCAGCGACGTCGTGCTCAACAACTTCAAACCAGGCGTGGCAGCCGCTTTGGGCATGGACCATGCGACGTTACGTCGGATCAATCCCGAGGTCGTGGTCGTCGATAGCTCGGCATTCGGCCCGACAGGGCCGTGGGCGGCGCGCCTCGGCTACGGACCGTTGGTGCGTGCCGCGGTCGGCTTCACCAACCTGTGGGTGTATCCGGGTGAGCCCGACACGTTCTGCGACACCGTGACCGTCTATCCCGATCATGTGGCGGCCCGCATCGGCTCGTTGGCCGCACTGGCACTGCTGATCCGCCGCGAGCGCACCGGAACCGGTGGGGCGGCCAGCATTTCGCAAGCCGAGGTGATGCTCACCCACCTCGCGGCCGACATCGCCGCCGACGCGCTCCGACGATCGGGACACGTCGCGCGCAGTCCTTCGGTTCACGACGCCGCGTGGGGTACGTACGCGGCGGCCGGTGAGGACCGGTGGGTGGTCGTGACGCCTCGCCGCGATGACGAGATCGCCGCACTGGCAGCGGTCGTCGGCGCCCCCGGCATCTCGGGGAGCGAACTCGACGACGCAGTGACGACGTGGGTGGCGGAGCGCTCCGCCACCCGGGCGATGTCCGAGCTGCAAGCCGCGGGTGTCCCTGCCGCTGCGGTCCTGCACGCCGACGAGCTGCCCGGGTTCGGCTACTACCAGCAGCGCAGATCGTTCCGTGAGGAGTTGCACCCGTTCGGCTCCGCACCGTTCGTCATGGAGAACGTCCAGATCCACTGCGCGCATGTCGCCGACCCACCGATGAGGCAGGCGCCCCTGCTCGGCGAGCAGACCGCCGAGATCGCCGCGGAACTTCTCGGTCTGGGTCCGGCCGAGATCGCCGCGCTGCACGAGCGCGGGGTGCTGGAGACGCCGCAGATCGACGCTACCGTCCCGCTGTAGGGGAACCCCGGTTCGGCGATCTCGTAGCATGCCCGTAGGTCTCGAACGGGCAGGGAATGGACATCGACTTCACCAGGCTCAGGTATTTCGTCGCTGTCGCCGACGAACTGCACTTCACCCGCGCGGCGGAGAAGTTGATGATCACGCCTCCCCCGCTGAGCAAGCAGATCAAGTTGCTCGAAAAAGAATTAGGCGGAGAACTTTTCGAGCGCCGGTACCACGAGGTGCGGCTGAGCCCGCTGGGTCAACGGCTAATTGGTCCGGCGCGGGAGATCCTGCGCCAGGTCGAGGACTTCAAGGCGGCGGCTGTGCACGGCGTACGCGGACTCGCTCCGCTGCGGGTCAGCGCTACCGCCTACGCGCCGTCGGATTTACTCGGCCACCTCGAAGCCGTGATCGCAGAGCTTCCGCATCCATCGGAGTTCAGCATGCCCGGCTCCGCGGCGGAGGTGACCGCGGCGTTGATCGCGGGGCGGGCGGAGCTCGGCTTGATCCACTTGCCCGCGACGGACAAGCGCCTGCACTCCCGGGTGGTCGCCACCTATCAGGGCGGGATCGCGGTGCGCTTCGACGATCCGCTGGCGGGCAGAGACAAGGTGACGATCGAGGAGTTGCGCGACCGCGAGGTCGCGATCGACTTCGCGCGGCCCAATCCTGTGGTGCTCGCCGGCCTGATCCGACGCCTCAATCGACGGGGCATCCATCGGGTCGTGCGCACGACGAACCGGCGCGGCGGCGAAGTGGAGATGGCCACCCAGGTCTTCAACCGGCACCTGGTCGCCGTGGTGAGCTATGCCCCCGACTCGTTCATCGGGAAGATCTTCTCTCCGCCCGAGTTCGCGCTGATACCCGTCGACGAGAGCACCTGGGCGCCGGCGGAGATCGCGTTGGCGTGGGTGCCGGAGCGGCTGGGCGACCGGCTGGGCGATGTGCAACGGATGATCAAGCAGATCGCCGACCGGTTGGGCCCGGTGCGCCGCAGCGTCTGAACTGCGATGTCGCTTTTCCGCCAGTCCTGTCCCTGCCCGCGTGCCATTGTCGAGGTATGCACTCCGATTTCGACCGCTGCTACCGCGCCGTCCAGGCCAACGACGCACGGTTCGACGGCTGGTTCGTCACCGCGGTGCTGACGACGAAGATCTACTGCCGGCCCAGTTGTCCGGCTCGACCACCGTTCGCCCGCAACGTCGAGTTCTTCCCGACGGCCGCGGCGGCTCAGCGGGCTGGGTTCCGCGCGTGCAAAAGATGTCGGCCGGACGCATCGCCCGGCTCGCCGGAATGGAACGTCCGCGGTGACGTCGTGGCGCGGGCCATGCGACTGATCGCCGACGGAACCGTCGACCGCGACGGCGTCACCGGCCTGGCGGCGAAGCTCGGCTACACGGTGCGGCAGCTGGAACGCCTCATGCAGGCCGAGGTCGGGGCGACGCCGCTGGCTCTGGCCAGAGCGCAGCGCACGCAGATGTCGCGGGTCCTCATCGAGACCACCGACATGCCGTTCAGCGATGTCGCGTTCGCAGCGGGGTTCGCCAGCATCAGACAGTTCAACGACACGATCCGCGCGGTCTGCGATCTGACACCGACGATGCTGCGCCACAGAGCTCAGGAACGCTTCGGAGACGATGCGGGCGGCCGCGGCGTGCTGTCACTGCGATTGCCGGTACGGACACCATTCGCCTATGAAGGGGTATTCGGTCACCTCGCAGCGACCGCGATACCGGGTGTCGAGGAAACACGCGACGAGACGTACCGGCGCACCCTGCGACTACCCCATGGCAGCGGCATCGTCGAGCTCACCCCGCATCCCGACCATGTCCGGTGTCTGCTGCGGCTCGCGGACTTTCGCGATCTTCCGGCCGCGATTGCACGCTGCCGCCGATTGCTCGACCTCGACGCCGATCCGGAGGCCGTCATCGATGCGCTCAGCGAGGACGATCAGATGGCCGCGGTGGTCGCGAAGGCTCCGGGTCAGCGCATTCCGCGGACTGTCGACGAGCACGAGTTGGCGCTGCGGGTGGTGCTGGGTCAACAGGTGTCGACCGGGGCCGCACGCACGCACGCCGCTCGACTCGCTGCGGCCTACGGACGTCCGGTCAGTGACCCCGGTGGGGGCCTGACCCATACGTTCCCGTCGACAGAGGATCTGAGCGACATCGACATGCGCCACCTGGCGGTGCCGAAAGCGCGTCAGCGCACCGTCACGACGCTGATCGACGCACTCGGCAGCGGTGCGCTGGTGCTGGATGCGGGAACCCCGTGGGACCGCGGTCGAGAGCAGATGCTGGCGCTGGCGGGGATCGGTCCGTGGACGGCGGAGATGATCGCGATGCGGGGTCTCGGCGATCCCGATGCGTTTCCCGCGACGGATCTCGGTGTCCTCGTTGCAGCCCGCCACCTCGGCATGGCTGAGGATGCGAAATCGCTCACCGCATACAGCGAGCGCTGGCGGCCGTGGCGTTCCTATGTGACACAACATCTTTGGACAACACTCGAACACTCGGTCAACCAGTGGCCGCCGAAGGAGAAATGATGGAGAGCGTGAGATACCGGACCGTCGACAGTCCGATCGGGGTCCTCACGTTGGCCGGCGTCGGAGACCGGCTGCAACACCTGCGGATGGTCGATCAGACGTATGAACCGAGCCGCGCCGGTTGGGAACCCGACGATGGTGCGTTCACCGACGCCGTGCGGCAACTCGACGAGTACTTCCGCGGACAGCGGCAGGAGTTCGAGATCGAGCTCGATGCGGTGGGCACCGAATTCCAGCGCACGGTCTGGGCTGCCCTGCAGACGATTCCCTACGGCGAGACGCGCTCGTACGGGGAGATCGCCGCGCACATCGGATCGCCGGGCGCATCCCGCGCGGTCGGATTGGCCAACGGGCACAACCCGATCAGCATCATCGTGCCGTGCCATCGAGTCATCGGAGCGAACGGCAGTCTCACTGGATATGGCGGCGGACTCGAGCGCAAGAAGTTGCTGCTCGGCATGGAGAAGAGTTACGCGCCGGCCGGCGCCACCCTCTTCGATTGACGTCCGTCGCGGTTCTGATGCACAAATGCCTGTGCCCCCCAACAGAATTGGGGGGCACAGGGCTTAAATGTGTGTTCGGCGGTGTCCTACTTTTCCACCCGTGTGGGTAGTATCATCGGCGCTGGTAGGCTTAGCTTCCGGGTTCGGGATGGGTCCGGGCGTTTCCCTGCCGCTATGGCCGCCGTAACTTTATTCACTTTTATAGTGATCCCCGTGTTGGGGAAGTTTTGTAGCCCCTGTTTTTTGGTGGTGGGGGTGGTGTGTGTTTGTGGTGTGGTTGCGAGGTTTTGTTGGTGTTGTAAGTTTTCGGCCGGTTAGTGCCAGTTCCCTGCGACTATTACTAGTCTTCTAGGTCTGGTCTATCGATCCCGTGGTCTGCGGGGGGCCTTATCCCACTTGATGGGTGAGAAGCCTGGTCTTGGAGGGGGTTTCCCGCTTAGATGCTTTCAGCGGTTATCCTGTCCGAACGTGGCTATCCAGCGGTGCCCCTGGTGGGACAACTGGTGGACCAGAGGTTCGTCCGTCCCGGTCCTCTCGTACTAGGGACAGATTTCCTCAAGCTTCTGACGCGCGCGGCGGATAGAGACCGAACTGTCTCACGACGTTCTAAACCCAGCTCGCGTGCCGCTTTAATGGGCGAACAGCCCAACCCTTGGGACCTGCTCCAGCCCCAGGATGCGACGAGCCGACATCGAGGTGCCAAACCATCCCGTCGATATGGACTCTTGGGGAAGATCAGCCTGTTATCCCCGGGGTACCTTTTATCCGTTGAGCGACACCCCTTCCACTCAGAGGTGCCGGATCACTAGTCCCGACTTTCGTCCCTGCTTGACATGTATGTCTCGCAGTCAAGCTCCCTTGTGCACTTACACTCAACACCTGATTGCCGTCCAGGTTGAGGGAACCTTTGGGCGCCTCCGTTACATTTTAGGAGGCAACCGCCCCAGTTAAACTACCCACCAGGCACTGTCCCTGAACCGGATATACGGTTCGAGGTTAGAGGCCCAATACGATCAGAGTGGTATTTCAACAACGACTCCACAATCACTGGCGTGACTGCTTCATAGTCTCCCACCTATCCTACACAAACCGTATCGAGCACCAATACCAAGTTGTAGTGAAGGTCCCGGGGTCTTTTCGTCCTGCCGCGCGTAACGAGCATCTTTACTCGTAATGCAATTTCGCCGAGTCTATGGTTGAGACAGTTGAGAAGTCGTTACGCCATTCGTGCAGGTCGGAACTTACCCGACAAGGAATTTCGCTACCTTAGGATGGTTATAGTTACCACCGCCGTTTACTGGGGCTTAAATTCTCCGCTTCACCCTTACGAGTTAACAGGTCCTCTTAACCTTCCAGCACCGGGCAGGCGTCAGTCCGTATACATCGTCTTGCGACTTCGCACGGACCTGTGTTTTTAGTAAACAGTCGCTTCTCACTGGTTTGTGCCACCCACTCACGCTCAGAACCGCGAGGGTTCGTCACGCCATGTGGGTCCCCCTTCTCCCGAAGTTACGGGGGCATTTTGCCGAGTTCCTTAACCATAGTTCACTCGTACGCCTTGGTATTCTCTACCTGACCACCTGTGTTGGTTTGGGGTACGGGCCGTGTATGCGCTCGCTAGAGGCTTTTCTCGACAGCATAGGATCACCGAATTCGCCTCACTCGGCTATGCATCACCTCTCAGGATATGTGAGATCCGGATTTGCCTAGATCTCTCCCTACAGGTTTGCCCCAGTATTACCACTGACTGGTACGGCTACCTTCCTGCGTCACCCCATCGCTTGACTACTACCACCGAAGGTCCCGCGCAGCCGGTGATCCCCGCTTCCCGAAGGAATTGGTGGACCACCTTTTGGGCGGTTAGTACCGGTGATTCATCAGGGACGCTCATACACGGGTACGGGAATATCAACCCGTTGTCCATCGACTACGCCTGTCGGCCTCGCCTTAGGTCCCGACTCACCCTGGGAGGACTGGCCTGGCCCAGGAACCCTTGGTCTTTCGGCGGGCAAGGTTCTCACTTGCCTTATCGCTACTCATGCCTGCATTCTCACTCCCACACCCTCCACCACTCGATCACTCGGCGGCTTCACCGGATGCAGGACGCTCCCCTACCCAGCACACACAAGGTGTGCTGCCGCGGCTTCGGCGGTGTGCTTGAGCCCCGCTACATTATCGGCGCACAATCACTTGACCAGTGAGCTATTACGCACTCTTTCAAGGGTGGCTGCTTCTAAGCCAACCTCCTGGTTGTCTTCGCGACTGCACATCCTTTTCCACTTAGCACACGCTTAGGGGCCTTAGCCGGCGATCTGGGCTGTTTCCCTCTCGACGCACGGAGCTTATCCCCCGCCGTCTCACTGCCGCATTACACCGTGTCGGCATTCGGAGTTTGGCTGACGTCAGTAACCTTGTGAGGCCCATCGGCCATCCAGTAGCTCTACCTCCGACACGAACACTGCGACGCTGCACCTAAATGCATTTCGGGGAGAACCAGCTATCACGGAGTTTGATTGGCCTTTCACCCCTACCCACAACTCATCCCCTCAGTCTTCAACCTAAGTGGGTTCGGGCCTCCACGCGGTCTTACCCGCGCTTCACCCTGGCCATGGGTAGATCACTCCGCTTCGGGTCCAGAACACACCACTACACCACACACTGTTGTGTGGATACGCCCTATTCAGACTCGCTTTCGCTACGGCTACCCCACCCGGGTTAACCTCGCGACATGTCCCTGACTCGCAGGCTCATTCTTCAAAAGGCACGCCATCACCCCACAACAAAGTCGAGGGCTCTGACGGATTGTAAGCGCACGGTTTCAGGTACTATTTCACTCCCCTCCCGGGGTACTTTTCACCATTCCCTCACGGTACTAATCCGCTATCGGTCACTGAGAAGTATTCAGGCTTACCGGGTGGTCCCGGCAGATTCACAGCAGATTCCACGGGCCCGCTGCTACTCGGGGAAAACATTTCACGAAAGCCGTCAAGTTTTCGGATACGGGGCTCTCACCCTCTCCGGCAGGCCATCCCAGACCACTTCACCTAACCCAACGGTTGTTCACTTTCGCTCCTCTCGGCGGAGAGAAGAAGAAACGCCCCACAACACCGCACACACAACCCCCGCCGGGTATCACATGCACACGGTTTAGCCATCCTCCGCTTTCGCTCGCCACTACTCACGGAATCACTGTTGTTTTCTCTTCCTACGGGTACTGAGATGTTTCACTTCCCCGCGTTCCCTCCCAACGCCTATATATTCAGCGCTGGGTAACACGACATCACTCGTGCTGGGTTTCCCCATTCGGACATCCTCGGATCCACGCTCGGTTGGCAGCTCCCCGAGGCATATCGCAGCCTCCCACGTCCTTCATCGGCTCTCAGTGCCAAGGCATCCACCATGCGCCCTTAAACACTTACAACACAAAACCAAAAAAATGAGTCATCACCCACACACAACCCCAGCACCCCGAAGAGCACCGCCATCGCATGCGGGTATCAGAAAAATTTGCATTACATGCTGACCACACACAACCCACAAAAGTCATGCATGCTCAGATGCTCGCAACCACTATCCACAAATCAAACACCACACCCCACCACCAAAGCAGGGCAACAACAGCACCTCTCACCACACACAGTGGCCAGAGAACCAACGGGCTGTTGTCTCAAAGCCCAATAGTGTGTCCGATGATTTTCCCCACCACGCTTATCCCACGCAGCAAGCCAAGTTTGTTGAATTGCACCAGACCCCCACCCACTACAGGTGTGAGGCCATCTTCACGAATCGGCTACGGTCACCGAACCCCCACACGATGTGGGCGGGCCGAGCTCTCGTGGTGCTCCTTAGAAAGGAGGTGATCCAGCCGCACCTTCCGGTACGGCTACCTTGTTACGACTTCGTCCCAATCGCCGATCCCACCTTCGACGGCTCCCTCCCACAAGGGGTTAGGCCACCGGCTTCGGGTGTTACCGACTTTCATGACGTGACGGGCGGTGTGTACAAGGCCCGGGAACGTATTCACCGCAGCGTTGCTGATCTGCGATTACTAGCGACTCCGACTTCACGGGGTCGAGTTGCAGACCCCGATCCGAACTGAGACCGGCTTTGAAAGGATTCGCTCCACCTCACGGCATCGCAGCCCTTTGTACCGGCCATTGTAGCATGTGTGAAGCCCTGGACATAAGGGGCATGATGACTTGACGTCATCCCCACCTTCCTCCGAGTTGACCCCGGCAGTCTCTCACGAGTCCCCACCATAACGTGCTGGCAACATGAGACAAGGGTTGCGCTCGTTGCGGGACTTAACCCAACATCTCACGACACGAGCTGACGACAGCCATGCACCACCTGCACACAGGCCACAAGGGAACTGATATCTCTACCAGCGTCCTGTGCATGTCAAACCCAGGTAAGGTTCTTCGCGTTGCATCGAATTAATCCACATGCTCCGCCGCTTGTGCGGGCCCCCGTCAATTCCTTTGAGTTTTAGCCTTGCGGCCGTACTCCCCAGGCGGGGTACTTAATGCGTTAGCTACGGCACGGATCCCAAGGAAGGAAACCCACACCTAGTACCCACCGTTTACGGCGTGGACTACCAGGGTATCTAATCCTGTTCGCTCCCCACGCTTTCGCTCCTCAGCGTCAGTTACTGCCCAGAGACCCGCCTTCGCCACCGGTGTTCCTCCTGATATCTGCGCATTCCACCGCTACACCAGGAATTCCAGTCTCCCCTGCAGTACTCCAGTCTGCCCGTATCGCCCGCACGCCCACAATTGAGTTGTGAGTTTTCACGAACAACGCGACAAACCACCTACGAGCTCTTTACGCCCAGTAATTCCGGACAACGCTCGGACCCTACGTATTACCGCGGCTGCTGGCACGTAGTTGGCCGGTCCTTCTTCTCCAGGTACCGTCACTTGCGCTTCGTCCCTGGCGAAAGAGGTTTACAACCCGAAGGCCGTCATCCCTCACGCGGCGTCGCTGCATCAGGCTTGCGCCCATTGTGCAATATTCCCCACTGCTGCCTCCCGTAGGAGTCTGGGCCGTATCTCAGTCCCAGTGTGGCCGGTCACCCTCTCAGGCCGGCTACCCGTCGTCGCCTTGGTAGGCCATTACCCCACCAACAAGCTGATAGGCCGCGGGCCCATCCCACACCGCAAAAGCTTTCCACCACAGCACATGAATGCCGTGGTCCTATCCGGTATTAGACCCAGTTTCCCAGGCTTATCCCAAAGTGCAGGGCAGATCACCCACGTGTTACTCACCCGTTCGCCACTCGAGTACCCCGAAGGGCCTTTCCGTTCGACTTGCATGTGTTAAGCACGCCGCCAGCGTTCGTCCTGAGCCAGGATCAAACTCTCCAAACAAAAACCCCCGATACAAGACCGGGCAGAATCCGAATCAGAAAAATCCGATCACAAACACCAGCAAAAACTGGCAAAAAAACGTTGCGCCCCCAAACGGGAAAATGCGGACACAACAAAAAACAACAAACAAAAACCACCAAACACACTATTGAGTTCTCAAACAACATCGCCGTTTTCAGGCAACCCTGCCACTGTACTGCATGTGATCAGGGCGGTCAAGCTCCAACTTCAGGTCTTTCGACCGGGGTCATCGGCTTGTGAGGGAAATACTACGTGCTGTCGGCCAGACGCCCAAATCCCCAGCGCAAGAGGCCAAAACGGGCCGCGGAGACTAGCCGACGCGCTCGATCTCCGCGCCCAGACTGACGAGATTTTCCACGAACTTCGGATAGCCACGGTCGATGTGAAAGACGTCGTGCACCTCGGTGTCACCATCGGCCACCAGTCCGGCCAACACCAGACCCGCGCCCGCGCGGATGTCCGACGACCACACCGGGGCGCTCGACAGCTGCGGTATCCCCCGCACCACCGCGTGATGACCGTCGGTGCGTGCGTCCGCACCCAGCCGGATCATCTCCTCGACGAAGCGGAACCGCGCCTCGAACACGTTCTCGGTGATCATCGATGTTCCGTCGGCGATCGCGGCCAGTCCGATCGCCATCGGCTGCAAGTCGGTCGGAAAACCGGGAAACGGCAACGTCGCCACGTTCACCGCCTTCGGCCGTTCGTACTGGACCACCCGGAACCCGTCGTCGGACTGCGTCACGGTCGCGCCGGCATCGTGCAACTTGTGCAGGACCAACTGCAGGTGCGCCGGGTCGACCCCGGTGACGGAGATGTCCCCACGCGTCATCGCAGCGGCGATCCCCCACGTCGCGGCCACGATCCGGTCGCCGATGACGCGATGTTCGGTGGGATAGAGCCGGTCGACACCGGTGATGGTCAACGTCGACGACCCGGCACCGGTGATCTGGGCACCCATCTGATTCAGCATCGTGCACAGGTCGACGACGTCGGGCTCGCGCGCCGCGTTGTGGATCGTCGTCACGCCGTCAGCGAGAACCGCCGCCATCAGGATGTTCTCGGTGGCCCCGACCGACGGGAACTCGAGCTGGATCTCGGCGCCGTGCAGATGGTCGGCTTCGGCCACCACACAGCCGTGCTCGATCGTGCAGCGCGCCCCCAGTTGGCGCAGACCCGCCTGGTGCATGTCGAGCGGTCTCGACCCGATTGCGTCGCCACCCGGCAACGCCACCTTGGCTCGCTTGCACCGGCCGACCAGCGGACCCAGCACGCACACCGATGCACGGAACTGTCGGACCGCGGCGAAGTCTGCGTCGTACTTGGGCTCGTCCGGCGAGGTGATCCGGACGACGTCGCCGTCGAGATCGACCGTCGCGCCCAAGCCGCGCAGCACCTCGGCCATCAGCGGGACATCGAGGATGTCGGGACAATTGGTGATGGTGCTCGTGCCCTCTGCCAGCAGCGACGCCGCCATCAGCTTCAAGACGCTGTTCTTGGCGCCTCCGACAGCCACCTCGCCTGCCAACCGGCTGCCGCCGGTCACCACGAAACGCTCACCCACGCGGTCAGTGTAAACAGCGCGATCACCCATGTCAGTCTCCGCAGACCGGCTTCGTTGACGTCCCGTACGGTTTGGGCATGGCGGTACATCTGACGCGGATCTACACCCGGACAGGCGACGACGGGACCACAGGCCTGAGCGATTTCAGCCGGGTGTCGAAGAACGACCCGCGGCTGGTGGCCTACGCCGACTGTGACGAGACGAACGCCGCCATCGGCGTCGCGGTAGCCCTGGGTCAACCCGGCGAACGCGTCCTCCACGTGCTGCGACACATCCAGAACGATCTGTTCGATGCCGGCGCCGACCTGTCCACTCCCGTGGTCGACAACCCGCAGTACCCGCCGCTGCGAATCCAGCAGAGCTACATCGATCGCCTCGAGACCTGGTGCGACGAGTTCAACGAGCCGCTGCCCGCACTCGACTCGTTCATCCTGCCCGGCGGCACGGCGCTGTCGGCTCTCCTGCACGTGGCTCGCACGGTGGCGCGGCGGGCCGAGCGATCCGCATGGCTGGCGGTCGACGCACACGGCGATGCCATCAGCGCGTTACCGGCCAAGTATCTGAACCGGTTGTCCGACCTGCTGTTCATCCTGTCGCGGGTGGCCAACCCCGACGGCGACGTGTTGTGGCACCCGGGCGGGCCGGCTCAGTAGCTGCGTCGACGCGCCCGCGGCGAAGGCCGCGATTCGACCCATGACGTGAACGCGGTCAAGGCACCGCGGTCGAGGGCGATCTCGTATCCCCGTCCGCTGTCCGCCATGACGTCACGAAGTTCCAGTACGACGATCTCGTCGGTCATGATGTCGAACTCGTCCCCGCGCGGAGACCGCCGAGACACCACTTCCAGGCCACGGCGGCTGAGTGTCCGATCGGGCCACCACCGAAGGCTCGACAGCCGGTAGAACTGCGCCTCGCCACCGCGATATCGCATCACACCGTGCCGCCATCCATGGCCGCCCACCGCAGGAACGTCACGCAGGATCGCCGCGGTGCCGCCGACCTGGCGCAGCTTCCACAACCGGTAGCTCAGTGCGATGACGGCCAGCAGGAGCACGCTGACCAGCGCGACCATGAACAACATGGACGCGCTCATCGCCGGTCAGTCCAGCTGGCCCAGGGCGCGCAGCCGCGCCCTGCCCCACGCCGCCGTCCGGTCGTCGTCGGACTCAGAGTCCTGCTTGGCCTCGTCGGCGTTGATCTCCGACTCGAACTGCGCGTTCTCGACCAGGATGCGAACGGTTTCCTCCGTGACCGACAGGAAGCCGCCGTCGACGGCGATCCGCAGATCGTCCTCACCGTCCCGCTCGACCCGCACCATCGCGTCATCGACGAGCTGGGCAACGAGCGGAATGTGCCGGGGCAGGATGCCGATCTCACCGGCGGTGGTGCGCGTGAACAGGAAGGACGCCTCGCCCTTCCACAGTTCACGCTCGACGGCGACGATCTCGACGTTCATCTCCGCCATGTCACACCACCTTCTTTTCTGCCGTCAGAGAGTTCATCACAACTTCGCGCCGAGGCTTTCGGCCTTCTTCGCCAGGTCGTCGAGACCACCGATCAGGAAGAACGCCTGCTCGGGCAGGTGATCGAAGTCGCCCTTGGTGAGCTTGTCGAAGGCCTCGATGGTCTCCTTGAGCGGCACGGTCGAGCCCGGCTGACCGGTGAACTGCTCGGCCGCCATCATGTTCTGGCTCAGGAATCGCTCGATACGACGCGCCCGGTTCACCAGCTGCTTGTCCTCTTCGGCGAGTTCGTCGATACCGAGGATGGCGATGATGTCCTGAAGATCCTTGTAGCGCTGGAGGATTCGGATGACTTCCTGCGCGACGCGGTAGTGCTCGTCACCGACGACGGCCGGGTCGAGGATCGTCGAGGACGAGGCCAGCGGGTCCACAGCCGGGAAGATGCCCTTCGAGAACACCGTACGAGAGAGCTCCGTGGTGGCGTCCAGATGCGCGAACGTGGTCGCCGGCGCCGGGTCGGTGTAGTCGTCGGCGGGCACGTACACGGCCTGCATCGAGGTGATGGACTTGCCGCGGGTCGAGGTGATGCGCTCCTGGAGCTCACCCATCTCGTCGGCCAGCGTGGGCTGGTAACCCACGGCGGACGGCATACGGCCCAGCAGCGTCGACACCTCGGAACCGGCCTGCGTGAACCGGAAGATGTTGTCGATGAACAGCAGCACGTCCTGGCCCTGCTCGTCGCGGAAGTACTCGGCCATGGTCAGCGCCGACAGGGCCACACGCATACGCGTGCCCGGCGGCTCGTCCATCTGACCGAACACCAACGCGGTGTCCTTGAGCACGTTGGCGTCCTCGAGCTCGACCCACAGGTCGTTGCCCTCGCGGGTGCGCTCACCCACGCCGGCGAACACCGAGGTACCGCCGAAGTTGCGGGCGATGCGGTTGATCATCTCCTGGATGAGCACGGTCTTGCCCACGCCGGCACCGCCGAACAGGGCGATCTTGCCGCCGCGCACGTAGGGGGTGAGCAAGTCGACGACCTTGAGGCCCGTCTCGAGCATCTCGGTACGGGGCTCGAGCTCAGAGAAGGCCGGGGGCTTGCGGTGGATCGACCAGTGCTCGAAGTCCTTGCCGTAGCCGGGCTCGTCGAGGCAATCACCGAGGGCGTTGAACACGTGGCCCTTGACGCCGTCACCGACGGGCACCGAGATCGAGTTACCGGTGTCGGTCACCTCGACGCCACGGACGAGACCGTCGGTGGGCTGCATCGAGATGGTGCGCACCAGATTGTCACCGAGGTGCTGCGCGACCTCCAGGGTCAGCGTCTTCGACAGCTCCTTGTAGGAGATCTCGGCGTGCAGCGCGTTGAACAGCTCGGGCACGGAACCGCGGGGAAACTCCACGTCCACAACCGGGCCGGTGATGCGAACCACGCGACCGGTGGTCTCCTTGGTGCTTTCCTTGGACTTCTCTTCTGCGGGTGCGCTCATTTTTTATCGCTTCCTAACCGATGCTGCTGAAGGTCATTTGGCGTCGGCCAGCGCGTTGGCGCCGCCGACGATCTCGCTGATTTCCTGGGTGATCTGTGCCTGCCGCTCGCGGTTGGCCGCCAGGGTGAGGGACTTGATCAGATCGTCGGCGTTGTCGGTGGCCGACTTCATGGCCCGTCGGCGTGACGCCGACTCCGAGGCCGCTGCCTCGAGCAACGCGGCGTAGACGCGGGTGGCCACGTAGCGCGGCAGCAGGGCGTCGAACAGCGTTTCGGCGTTGGGCTCGAACGTGAACAGGGTGCGGGGGCCGTCCTCGGGACGGTCGTCTTCGACGTACTCGACGACCATCGGGGCGATCCGGCGCGCCGCCGCGCTCTGCGAGAGCATCGACTTGAACTCGGTGAACACGATGTGGAGTTCGTCGACGCCGAGGACTCCGTCGGCGCCGGCGTCATCACCGTCGTCATCCGCGCCGGCCATGAACGCCGACACCAGGGTCTCGGCGATCTCCTTGGCGTTCTCGTAGTCTGGCCGTTCGGAAAAGCCGGTCCAGGACTCGACGACATCGCGCTGCCGGAAGTTGAAGTAGCCCAGCGCCTTACGTCCCACGACGTAGAGCACGGGCTCCTTGCCCTCCTCACGCAGCAGGGCGAAGAGCTCCTCGGCCTGCCGCAGCACGTTGGCGTTGTACGCCCCGCACAGGCCGCGGTCCGAGGACACCACCAGCACGCCGGCCCGCCGGCGATTCTCCCGCTCGACGAGCAGCGGGTGATCCAGCGCGCTGGCACTGGCCAGCTCGGTCAGCATGTTGGTGATCTCGGTGCTGTAGGGCCGAGCCGCCTCGACTCGGGCCTGCGCCTTGGAGATTCGTGAGGTCGCGATCAGCTCCTGGGCCTTGGTGATCTTCTTGATCGACCCGGCGGAACGGATGCGCCCCCGAAGCTCGCGCAGTGTTGCAGCCATCTAGCTCTCCAGACCCTTTCGGTCCAACGTCGTTGTCGGTCTTACTTCTTGGCCGGCTTGCGGACCTTGACGGACTCTTTCTCGACGTCCTCTTCGTCCATCGCCTCGGTCTTGTCATCGACCGCGACCGAGCTTCCGTCCGTGGCGGAGAAGCCCTTCTTGAACTCGTTGATGATGTCGCTGACCTTGTCCTGCTCCTCTTCCGGGAACTTCTTGCTTTCCCGGATGCTGTCGAGGATGTCGCTGTGGGAGCCCTTGATGTGCTCCAGCAGCTCGGACTCGAAACGCGCGACGTCTTCGACCGGAACCGAGTCGAGGTGGCCACCGGTGCCGAGGAAGATCGCGATGACCTGATCCTCGACCGAGTACGGCGTGTACTGCGGCTGCTTGAGCAGCTCGACCAGCCGGGCACCGCGGTCCAGCTGAGCCTTGGACGCTGCGTCCAGGTCGGAGGCGAAGGCGGCGAACGACTCGAGCTCGCGGTACTGCGAGAGCTCCAGACGCAGCGAGCCGGCCACCTCCTTCATCGCCTTGATCTGGGCGGCACCACCGACGCGCGACACCGACACACCGACGTTGATGGCCGGGCGCACACCCTGGTTGAACAGATCGGACTCCAGGAAGCACTGGCCGTCGGTGATCGAGATGACGTTGGTGGGGATGAACGCCGAGATGTCGTTGGCCTTGGTCTCGATGATCGGCAGACCGGTCATCGAGCCGCCGCCGAGCTCGTCGGACAGCTTCGCGCAACGCTCGAGCAGCCGCGAGTGCAGGTAGAACACGTCACCGGGGAACGCCTCGCGGCCCGGCGGACGACGCAGCAGCAGCGAGATCGCGCGGTAGGCGTCGGCCTGCTTCGACAGATCGTCGAACACGATCAGCACGTGCTTGCCGTCGTACATCCAGTGCTGGCCGATCGCCGAACCGGTGTACGGCGCCAGCCATTTGAAGCCGGCAGCGTCGGACGCGGGCGCGGCGACGATGGTGGTGTACTCCATCGCGCCGCCCTCTTCGAGGGCCCGCTTCACCGAGGCGATCGTGGTGCCCTTCTGGCCGATCGCGACGTAGACGCAGCGCACCTGCTTGCTCGGGTCGCCGGTCTCCCAGGCCTCGCGCTGGTTCAGGATCGTGTCGACCGCGACGGCGGTCTTGCCGGTCTTGCGGTCACCGATGATCAGCTGGCGCTGGCCACGGCCGATCGGGGTCTGGCTGTCGATGGCCTTGATACCGGTCTGCAGCGGCTCCGAAACACCCTGGCGCTGAACCACAGACGGTGCCTGCAGCTCGAGGGCGCGACGGGCGTCGGGCTCGATGTCGCCCTGGCCGTCGATCGGCTGACCGAGGGGGTTGATGACGCGGCCGAGGAAGGCGTCACCCACAGGTACCGAGAGGACCTCGCCGGTGCGCTTCACCTGCTGACCCTGTTCGATCTTCTCGAACTCGCCGAGGATCACGGCACCGACGGTGTGCTCGTCGAGGTTCAGCGCGACGCCGAGCACGCCACCGGGGAACTCGAGCAGTTCCTGCGTCATGACCGAGGGCAGGCCTTCGACGTGAGCGATACCGTCGCCCGCGTCGACGACCGTGCCGATCTCTTCACGGTCGGAGTCGGCGGCGAAGGAGGAGACGTAGTCCTCGATCGCGCCCTCGATGTCAGAAGCCGAGATTGTCAACTCTGCCATGGGTTCGTCTTCCTGCCTTCGTTTTTCGTTGCTGGGAGTGCTGGGCCGGTCAGTCCGGCAGGCCCGTGCGGGCCGCCGCCAACCGGGAGGAGATGGATCCGTCGATGACCTCTTCGCCGACGGTGATGAGGAGCCCGCCGACAATGTCGGGGTCGACCTCGAGCTGGACCGATACATCGGTGCCATAGATGCGGCTGAGCACCTCGGTCAGACGGGAGCGCTGGGCGTCGCTGATTTCGGTCGCGGCGGTGACCTGCGCGGTCGCTTCACCGCGGCGGGACACCGCCAACTCGGCCAGGTCGGCGACTGCTGCATCGGCGAGTTCGCCGCGCAGCAACCGAACGGTCTGAGCCAGCAGCGCCGCGGTCGTGTCGTTGACTCCCCCGCCGCTCTCGAGGACCTTGTTCAGCAGCTCGATCCGCTCGTTTGCAGGCACCGTCGGATCGGACAGCAACCGGTTGAGCCGCGACTCCGCGTCGAGCACCCGGCCCACACGGAACAGCTGCTCTTCGACCTCTTCGCTCTGCTCATTGCGCTCCGCGCGGACCACCAGCGCGAGCCGGGCGACGTGCTCGAGGGCGTCCACGAGGTTTCCGTCGCTCGACCAACGTTGCGCCACAGCGGATTTGAGCAGATCAACCGTCGGCTGTGAGAGCTTGTCGGCGAACAGTCGCTCGACCAAGCGCTCCTTGGCGGCTGGATCGTTGCTGGGCTCGGCGAGGTGGGTGTTGAGCGCGTGCTCCTTGATCAGGACAGTCGCGACCGAGGTCAGCTCGTCGGCGAGCGTCGTCAGCGCATCCGCGTCGACACCATCGGCGATCGACTCGAACTTCTTGACGACCTCGGCGAGTGCCTCCCGGCTGGCGGCCCGCAGATTGAGCGGAGCGCCCGCCTCGAGGACGGCCGGGGACGGTGCCATGCCGTCGAGCTCGTCGAGAAAGCGGTCCACCGATGCGGACTGTGCATCGGCGTCGGCGAGGTGGTCGCGGATGATCTGTTCGGCCTTGTCCACCGACTCCAACCCCAGCTGCTGGCGCAGGCCGCGGATGGTCTGCTGACGCAACAACGAGACCTGTTGATCGCCTTGCGCTTTGATGCGCTCGGCTTCGGTGCCGGCCTGCTCGCGCAGCTGCTCGGCGATCCGCGACGAGTCGGCACGGGCCTCTTCGGTCAGCTTCTCGCCGCGGTTCTTCGCCTCCTCGACAGCCTTGGCGTGCTCCGCGTCGGCGTTCGCCAGCTTGTCGGCAGCGGCCTTGCTCTCCATGAGCGCGGCGCGGACCGCTTCCTGCTGGGTGTTCATCAGCTTGCGGACCGGCGGGACCACCCATTTGACGATGATCGCCACGATGATCACGAATCCGACCAGCTGTCCGATGAAGGTGGACATCAGCGCCTCTCGCTCGCAGTGCCGTTGACGTCGACGCCGAGGATGCGGCTGGCCAGGGTGGCCGACAGACCGTCGACCGACGACTGCAACTCCTCATTGGTCGACGCCGCGTTGCGCTCCAGCTCGGCGTTGGCCGACTGCAGCTTCTCCGACACCTCGTTACCGGCCTCGGCCCTGGCCTCGTCGACCGTTTGACGACCCTCTGCGCGGGCCTCGTCGCGGATCGACGCAGCTTCACTGCGCGCCTTGGCCATGGTCTCTTCGTAGTCCGCCTGGGCAGCCGCCGTCAGCTCGGCGGCTTTCCGGTTGTCGGCAGCGGTCTTGGCCAGCATCGCCTCGCGCTCGGCCAAGACCTTGCTCACCGGCGGCACCACCCATTTCCAGATCACGCCGAGCACGATCAGGAAGATGAGCAGGACGAAGAAGAAGGTGCCGTTGGGGATCAGGAAGTTGCTGGTCCCCCCGCCTCCTTCTTCGGCTGCCAAGACCCGTGCGGTGGTTTCACCCATGACGACGAGTTAGCCGCCGACCGGGGTGGCGAACACGAACAGCGCCATGAAGGCCAGGTTGATGAAGTAGGCCGCCTCGACCAGACCGACCGTGATGAAGAACGGGGTGAACAGCCGACCCTGCGCCTCCGGCTGCCGGGCGATGCCCGAGATCAGGGCGTTACCGGCGATACCGTCGCCGATGCCTGCGCCGATCGCGCCGCCGGCCATGATCAGACCACCGCCGATGAGCGCGCCTGCAGCGATAGTGGGATCCATTACTTATCCTCCTTGATAACTGGCTCTCGGTTGTCGCCAGGTTCTGTTGGGTCTAACGGGTAGTGCTGGTCTCAGTGCGCGGTGGCCGCGTCTTTCTTCGCGTGATCGGAATCGTGGTTCGAGTCGTCGTGGTCGTGATCGAGCTCCATCGACTGTCCGAAGTACAGGATCGTCAGCAGAGCGAAGATGAACGCCTGGATGAGGCCGATGAAGAGGTCGAACGACTTCCAGATGGCGTTCGGCAGCCACAGGATCCAGGCCGGGAACAGCGCGATCAGGCCGACCATGATGCCGCCGGCGAAGATGTTGCCGAAGAGTCGCAGCGACAGCGAGATCGGCTTGGCGATCTCCTCGACGATGTTGATCGGCGCGAGGAAGGCGACATGGCCCTTGGCGACCTTGATCGGGTGGCCGATGACGCCCCGGCGCCAGACGCCTGCGGCGTGATAGCAGAGGAACACGAACAGGGCCAGCGCCAGCACGAAGTTGATGTCCGAGGCCGGCGGCTTGATGAGCTCGGTGGTCACACCCTCGGCGTCGGTGTACTGCACCGGCAGTACCGACAGCCAGTTGGCGAACAGGATGAAGCAGAACAGCGCCACCGCCAGCGGCAGCACGAACGGCGCGATCCGCATTCCGATTGCGCTCTCCACCTGGTTGCGCATCTGGATGGTGATCGCTTCGAAGAACAGCTGGACGCCGCCGGGCACGCCCGTGGACGTCACCTTGGCACGCAGGAAGAACGCCAGCGCGATGACGATGACGCCGGCGATGGCGGTCGACAGCACGGTGTCCACGTTGACCGTCAGGCCGAACCACTTCTGTTCGATGTGGTGACCGACCTCGAGGGCGAGCACGCTTTCAGTCATCTACGAATCAGTCCTTGAGCTATCCGTCGGTGGGCGTCGAGGTGTCAGCAGCGGGGGCCGCGGCGTCCGCGTGGTTATCGGGATCGCCGGCGCGCAGCTTCTTGAGAACGGGCAGGGAGGTGCTCATGACGAGCACCACCTGGAACAGTGCCAGACCGAACAGCACGCCGAGGCCCATCGGTCGGAACACGAACGCGATGGTGAGCCCGACGACGGTGATCGCCAGCAGCCGGGACGCCGAGTTCAGCGCCATCTTCTTCTTCAGCGGATGGTCGCCCGCGGTGATCGAATCGACCGCGCGACGCACCAGCAGAGCATTGGTCAGGCCCAGCGCCATGCCGATCGCGAAGAATGCGCCGAAGAGGGGGTAGCCGACGAGCGCAGCGGCGACCGTGACGAGGCCGGAGACGGCCGCACAGATCACGAGCAGACGGACCGGCCGGAAAGCCACGGAGGGGAACACCAACGGCGCGTCCTGCGCTGGCGTCGTCACTGCGTCACCTCAATCCCGCGGTCATGTCGTGTGAGCGTCGTCTCGTTGATCCTGTGAGCGTCCGTAGCGTATCGGAGTGCGACGGGCGCGCGGGAATCACCCAAGAAGAAGCTCCTGAATCAGTCGATCTGTCGGTCGTGTGTCCGCCCCGATCGCCTCCCAGGAATCTGGGAACCAATGGTTCGGAGGCCGGCAACCCGCGAGGTTTTTTCGGGTTCTAACTGAACCCTAACACATGGTGAGAGCCCCAAAAGGGGCCCTACTACTTTTTGTCGTATATCCGGTTCGCGGGTCCGTCGACGGCGTCCTCACCGTCGGTGTCGCGCCGTCTGAGCAACGGAATCAGCGTCACCACCCCGGCCACGACGATGGCACCCGCCATCACCGCGGCGGTGTGGCGCGGATCGAAGAAGATCGTGCTCGCCGCTCCGAGGGCGACGATGCCCACCCACAAGTAGATGAGCAGCACCACCCGCCGGTGGGAATGGCCGATCTCGAGCAGGCGGTGGTGTAGGTGCATCTTGTCCGGGCTGAACGGGCTCAGGCCGGCCCGGGTCCGGCGGATGATCGCGAGCAGCATGTCCAGCGCAGGCACGAACATGACCGCGACCACGAGCAGGAACGGTGACAGCAGGGCGAACACGTCGCGCGCACCGTACGCCGTCTGCGAGATCGGCCCCGCCGCGGTCGTGGAAGCCGCCGCGAGCATGAGCCCGATCAGCATCGACCCGGAATCCCCCATGAAAATCCGCGCCTTGTGGAAGTTGTGCGGCAGGAAGCCCAGGCATGCACCGGCCAACACCACCGAGATCACTGCGGGCGGGTAGAACAGCACGTCGCCGCCGTGGTCGTGCAGCAGCCCGACCGAGAAGATGCAGATGGCAGACGCGGTGATCAGCCCCAGACCGGCCGCCAGACCGTCGAGGCCGTCGACGAAGTTCATCGCGTTGACGATGGCGACGGTCAGCGCGAGCGTGAGCAGGATGGACGCGACCTGGTCGAGCACGATGGTGCCGACCCCACCGATCGGGATGTAGAGCACGCTCCACGCCACACCCATCGTGACCATCACGCTGGCCGCGGTGATCTGGCCGGCGAACTTGGTGAGCGCGTCGAGCCCCCATCGGTCGTCGATCAATCCGACCACCATGATCAGCCCGCCCGCCACGACGACGGCCGGTAGACCCGATGAGTACACGAAGCCGCGCGTCAGCGCAGGCAGCTGCGAGGCGAGCAGGACGGCGAAGACGACGCCCGCGTACATGGCCAGCCCGCCCATCCGCGGCGTCGGCTGCATGTGCACGTCGCGTTCGCGCGGATAGGCGACCGCACCCCAGCGAGTGGCGAGCACCCGCACCCAGCCGGTGGCCAGATAGGTGATGATCGCCGCGGTCAGACCCACCAGGGCCAGCTCACGCAGAGGCACCCCCGCCCCACGGTCGGTGAGTGCCAGCAGCGTGGTGGACATGATCAGTCCGTGATCGCCGTCAGCGATGCGGCCTCGACGCCGAGCACACCGGCGACGGCGTCGACAGAGACCGGACCCTGCCGCAGGACGCGGGGATGCGCGCCGGTGAGATCGACGATGGTCGACGCCGCCTGCTGTTCGGCCGGACCGCCGTCGAGGTAGACCTCGACGAGGTCACCGAGTTGCTCGCGGGCCTGCTGGGCGCTGACGGACGCGGGACGCCCCGAGATGTTGGCGCTCGACACCGCGAGCGGTCCGACCTCGCGCAACAACTCGATCGCGACGGGGTGCAGTGGCATGCGCAGCATCACGGTGCCGTTCGCATCGCCGAGATCCCACTGCAGTGACGGGGCCTGACGGACCACGAGGCTCAGCGCGCCGGGCCAGAACGCCCGGATCAGTTCCTTGGCGCTCTGCGGCACCGAATAGACGAGGCCGTCGATGGTGTGCCACGAGCCGACCAGCACCGGGACCGGCATGTCACGCCCCCGCCCCTTGGCGGCGAGCAGCGCTGCGACCGCGGCACTGTCGAAGGCATCGGCACCGATGCCGTACACGGTGTCGGTGGGCATCACCACCAGGCGGCCGCCCTTGAGGGCGCTGATGGCTGACGCGATCCCGATCTCACGCTGACCGGGGTCGTCGCAGTCGAACATCTCGCTCACGTTGGCCAGCCTCTCACTCGTCGCGCACGGCCGTCACGAAGCGTGGCCGCCCGGTGAGGTCGTGTCGAGCCGTCACGTCGGTGAACCGTGCGACGCGGGTGAACGCATCGACCGTGCGCACCGAGGTGGTGTCGTCGTGTTCCACAGCGCAGAAGCCGCCCGGTCGCAGCAGTCGGGCCGCGGCGACGACAATGCGGTCGATCACCGCCATCCCGTCCGGGCCTCCGAACAGCGCATGCGACGGATCATACTGCGCCACTTCGGGTTCCAGCTGTGCACCGGTGGGGATGTAGGGCGGGTTCGTCACCAGCAGATCGACGGCGCCGTCCAGTTCGGTGAGCAGATCGGCCGACGTGACATCGGCGGACACCACCTCCACCGAGGTGCCCTCGGCGTTGCGGCGGGCATAGCGCAGAGCATCGGGCGAATCGTCGACGGCGACGACGCGGGCGCGGGGCCGGGCTGTCGCGAGCGCGAGCGCCAGCGCGCCCGAACCGGTACACAGGTCGACGATCACCGGTTCTGCGGGCAGCGGTTGAGCCAGCGCCCACTCCAGCAGCGCCTCGGTCTCGGGACGCGGAACGAAAACCCCCGGCCCGACGTGGACCGTCACCGGCCCGAAAGCTGCGGTGCCCGTGAGGTGTTGCAGCGGGACGCGTTGCGCTCGCCGCGCGACCAGAGCGCCGAAGCGCTGTGCGAAGTCGGTGTCGGGAACCGTGAAACCGACCAGCCCCCGATCGGTGCCTGCGACGTGAGCGGCGAGCAGTTCAGCGTCGACCCTCGGCGATCCGACGCCGGCCGCGGCCAACTGCTCCGCGGCGTCGTCGATCAATCGACGCATCGTCACGGGGCCGCCCGCCACGGTCACGACGCGCTCTGCAGCCGTGCCTGCCGGTCGGCCGCGGCCAGCGCGTCGAACAGCGGGTCGAGGTCGCCGTCGAGTACCTGGTCGAGGTTGTGGGCCTTGAAGTTGATCCGGTGATCGGCGATCCGGTTCTCGGGGAAGTTGTAGGTGCGGATGCGCTCACTGCGGTCCACGGTCCGAATCTGGCTGGCGCGGTCGGCCGAGGCGTCCGCGGACGCCTGCTCCTCGGCGAGTGACTGCAGCCGGGCGGCGAGCACCTGCATCGCCCGCGCCTTGTTCTGCAGCTGCGAGCGTTCGTTCTGACAGGTGACGACGATGCCGGTGGGCAGGTGGGTGATCCGCACGGCGGAGTCCGTGGTGTTGACGCCCTGGCCACCCTTCCCCGAGGAGCGGTACACGTCGATACGCAGATCGGATTCGTCGATCTGGACCTGCTCCACCTCTTCGGGCTCCGGGTACACGAGCACGCCGGCCGCCGAGGTGTGCACGCGACCCTGAGATTCGGTGACGGGGACGCGTTGCACGCGGTGCACCCCGCCTTCGAACTTCAATCGCGACCAGACACCGTCGGCGGAATCGCCCTTACTGCGTATCGACAGCGTCGCGTCTTTGTATCCGCCGAGGTCGGAGGCCGTCTCGTCGAGCATCGTGACGGTCCAGCCGTGCCGTTCGGCGTATCGGATGTACATCCGGGCGAGGTCCGCGGCGAACAGCGCGGACTCCTCGCCGCCCTCACCGGACTTGACCTCGAGAACGATGTCGTCGGCGTCATGGGGATCGCGGGGGGCCAGCAGATCGGTCAGGGCGGTTTCGAGCCGTTCGACCGTCTCCGTCAGCTCGGCGACCTCGCCGGCGAACGACGAGTCGTCGGCGGCGAGCTCACGGGCGGTGTCGAGGTCGCCGCGCGCCGCATCGAGTTTGCGGGAGGTGGCGACGATCGGCGCGATCTGGGCGAACCGGCGGCCCACCTTGCGGGCCGTCGCCGGATCGGCGTGCAACTCGGGCTCGGAGAGACGCTGCTCGAGCTCGGCATGCTCAGCCAGGATGGCGTCGATCGCCGTCGCGGTATCGCTCATCTCGCCTCCTCTGGCATGCGTCGTCGTCCCTGCTGTCGTTGTGCCCCAGTCACGAAACGGCGCCCGGCCTGCGCAGTGTGCAGCAGAGCGGGCGCCGTTCGGTCAGCTATTTGTCGTCGGAAGCTTTCGTGCGCTTGCCGTAGCGCTTCTCGAAGCGGGCGACGCGGCCGCCGCTGTCGAGGATCTTCTGCTTACCGGTGTAGAACGGGTGGCACTGCGAGCAGACCTCGACGGTGATGTTGCCGCTCTTCTTCGTGCTGCGGGTGGTGAAGGTGGCACCGCAGCCACACAGCACGTTGGTCTCGACGTAGTCCGGGTGGACGCCTGATTTCATGGTTTCCTCTTCATTCGTTGGCCCCGGGTCGCCCCTCCCGTGTCGGGAGGTTTCGGCGTGAACCGGAACCGAGGTGTAGGCACCCGGCCGGAGGCCGGAAGGCTGCCCTGGATTATGCCAGGCCAACCGCCAACAGCCTAAACGTGCGCCCGGTGGTCACTATTCCGCTGAGCTGACCTCACCGTAGGTGCGGCCGTCCCTGCGCCAGATCCGCCGTCCCGCGGGCTCGACGCCCATCGCCACCAGCTCGCGCTTGAGCACCTTGTTGGTCGCAGTTGCCGGCAGTTCGCCGGCCACCCATACGTGACGCGGCCAGGCTTTCGGCGACAGATCCGGTTGCGCGGCGAGGAACGCACCGAACTCGTCGGGGGTCAGCTGAGCACCGTCGGCCAGCACGACCGCAGCCATCACCTGGTCGCCCACGAGATCGTCGGGCACCGGATACACCGCGACCTGGCTGATGTCGGCTAGGCGGCCGAGGATCCGTTCGATCGGCGCCGCGGTCATGTTCTCGCCGTCCACCCGCATCCAGTCGGCGGTGCGCCCGGCCAGGTAGATCCAGCCGTCGGCGTCGCGGTAGGCGAGGTCACCGGACCAGAACATGCCGTGCCGCATCCGCTCGTCGGTGGCGTCCTGATCGTTGTAGTACCCGGCGAACATGCCCGGCCCTTCGGTGTTGACCAGCTCACCGATGGCGGCGTCGCCGTTGCGCAGCGCACCGTGCTCGTCGAACTCGGCGACGGCGCATTCGGTCAGCGTCTCGGGGTCGTAGATGGCGACGCCGGGGAAACCTTTGCCGATGGATCCGGGTGGGCAGCCGTCTTCGCGCGTGACGGTGACCGCGTTCTCGGTGGAACCGAACCCGTCCCAGACCTGGCAGCCGAAGCGCCGGGCGAACTCGGCGATGTCCCGGTCGCTCGCCTCGTTGCCGAACGCGATGCGCAGCGGGTTGTCCCGGTCGTCGGACTGTTCGGGCCGTGCCAGCAGATAGGCCAGCGGCTTGCCGACGTAGTTCATGTACGTGACGCCGTGACGGCGGACGTCGTCGAGGAAGCGCGACGCGCTGAATGGTGCGGGCGTCATGACCGCGCCGGAGTTCACGGCCACCGACCAGCCGGCGAGCACTCCGTTGCTGTGGAACAGCGGCATCGACAGGTAGCACACGTCGGCCGGGGTGATGTCGAAGCGACCGGCCAGCGCGGCACCCGCCAGCACGACCATTGCGTGCATCATCTTCACGGCCTTGGGGTCGCCGCTGGTGCCGGAGGTGAAGATCAGCATGAAGGTGTCGGTGGCGCTGACCTCGCGGTACGGGACGAACGGTTCCGACGATGACGCCTGCGTAGTCAGCTCTTTCCATTCCGGACTCCCGGTCAGAAGCAGCCGTACGCCGGTCAGATCGATGCCCTCGAGCAACTCGGCGTGCGCCTCGTCGGACACCAGGATCTGCACGTCAGCGCGCCGGATGTCCCGTTCCAGCGCCGCACCCCGACGTGTGTCGTTGATCCCGCACAGCACGTAGCCGCCCAGCCCCGCGGCGGCGAGCGCCGTCAGCATGTCGGGGGTGTTGCCGAGCAGCACTCCGACGTGCAGGGGCCGGCCAGGGTCGGCCAGGCCGATGAGTGTCGCCGCCTGCGCCTCCGCTTCGGCGAGGTGTTCGCGCCATGTCCAGCGCTGCCCGTCACGGGTCATCGCGAGTCCGTCGTCCTCGCGACGTTCCCGGAGCAGCTGCTGCACGGTCTCGGCCATCGGCCCGCCCTTCGCGGTGGTGAACACTTTTCGCCTGGTGTCTACTCGACCGGCCGGCGCAGCGTACCAACTACACCGCCGACCATTTGCGAAGATAGGGCGGTGAGCGTGGACACCGGGGCAGATTCTGTGACCGATACGCAGACGGCCGGCGGCGCCACGCGCGGGCGGTCGGTTCGGGATCGACTGATCGACGCTGCTGAGCAGTGCCTGACGGCCAAAGGCATTCGTGCGACCACGGTTTCGGAAGTCGCCGAGGTGGCCGGAGTGAGTCGCGGCTGGCTGTATCGGCACTTCCCCGACAAAGCCGAGCTTCTCGGCGCGGCGATCGTCCGGCTCAACGAGGCGTTCTGGACCGAGTCGCAGGCCCGGCTCGACGCGGTCGACGGACTCGACGAACGCATCGCCGTCGGTGTCGCGCTGGCGAGGCGCGAATCGGAGGCGCCGGGCGCCCTGGTCCTCAAACTGCGCCAGCAGGAGCCAGAGGCCTTCACCGCATGCGCAGGCCTGGGTGTACGCGGTCTCATCCCCGAGATCGCTGCGTTCTGGAAGCCGTATCTGCAGGCCGCGGTCGACAGCGGTGAGATCCATCCCGCCACCGACTGCGCCGAGGCCGCCGAGTGGATCGCCCGGATCGTCGTGAGCCTGGCGACGGTGCCGGGCGAGCAGTGCGACCTCGACGACCACGCGTCGGTGCTGCGCCACGCCCGGCGTTACATCGTCGCCGGGTTGCGTGCCGAGCCGGCACCCTGACCTACGCGGCCGATCTGCCCGTCATGAGCATCAGCAGATCGCGGATGGGTGCCCGGACCTCGCGGCCCTCCCCCACGTCGAACTCGACATCGACGGCAATCAGGCGCTGCCCGGCCAGACGCCGGCGGGCCTGGAACGGAAAGCCCATCTGCCAGACCCGCTGGGCGGCTGCGACGGCGGCATCGCGCGGCATCGCTCGATCGATACCCAGAGGGACGCACAGGTCCTGACCGTGGACGAGCAGGTCGATCAGCGGCTCCATGGCCGACGTCCCCGGCGGGTGGCGTCGCGAATCGGCAGCTGCCCGCAGCGCCGCGGCGATCTGCGATGGCTGACGCCGGTCGGTGCGGGCCATACGGTCGACCACGGCGTTGAACCGGAAACCGCTGCGCGCGGCCTCGAAGAGCATGCGCGGCGCGGGAAGGGTGCCGTGAGTGAGATGAGCAGCGACGTCGCGGACCGACCACCCCACACACAACGACGGCGTCGACCAGCAGTCCGGCTGATCGGCGCCGAGCTCTTCGATGACGTCGGCGAGCTCACGACGCTGGGTGGCGATGTGTCGCCAGACGGCTGCGTCTTCCACGTGACCTCCCCATTTAGTCAGTTACCCTGACGATATTAGTCAGGTTCCCATACTAAAGTCAACGGGTGTGACCGACGATCCGGGTACGGGCGTGCTGATGTTCATCGCGCACCGAGATGTCGAAACCCGCGTGATGGCAGCGCTGGCCGCCGCAGGGGTGACCGATGTGACCCTGGCGCAGTCGCGACTCCTGCAGCGGCTGAGCCCGGCGGGCACCCGCCTCACCGAACTCGCCGATCAGGCCCGAGTCACCAAACAGACCGCGGGCGCGCTGATCGACCAACTCGAGCGCTCCGGCTACGTCGTCCGTCGACCCGACCCGTCCGACGCGCGGGCGCGCCTGGTGACGCTCAGCGAGAAGGGCGCCACCCTCTGCCGAGTCGTCGCCGACGAGGTGGGACGTATCGAGGGCCAGTGGCGCGAACACCTCGGAGCGCGATCCTTCGATGCGCTGCGCACGGCACTGCTCTCGCTGCGCGAGATCACCGACCCCTACCGCTGACCGGCCGCCACACCGACAGGCCTGAGGTGACGAGGTCGTCGAGCACAGTAGCCAGCGTCTGCAGGTCGGAGTCGGAGTAGCGAGTCAGGAACTCTCGCAGCCCAGCCGACTTCTCGGCGTGCATCCGCCGGTGGACGCGCTCGAGGATCGCACCGTCGTCGGTCAGCGTCAGGCGCACCTCTTTGCGATTGCCCGGCACCGGACCGCGGTGCACCAAGCCGGCCTCGACCAGTCGTTGCACGTGCTTGGAGACGGTGCCCTTGAGTTGCCCCGTCCGCGAGGCCAATCCGACGACGTTCGTCTCCCCCTCACCGATCGCGGCCAGGACGTGGATCGCCACGGTGGGCATCTGCCGGATGGTCGACTCGAGACGGTCCGGGCACGATGCGACGAGGTAGTCCCGTTCGGCGTCCCGTCCGTCATCCGCCTCGGCCAGTGCGACGAGCAGGCTCTCGATCCGGGAGACGACGTCCGCTTTGGTTGCCACGGAAACCATAGTGACATCCCGCCGATCCGGAGATATGGTTTCTCCAGAAACAGTATTTTTGGAAACCAAGGAGCCATCGTGAAAGCTGCCGTCGTCACCGCATTCGGGGAGGCACCGAACTACACCGACATCGACGATCCTGCCGCCGACGCCATGACGGGACAGGTGCTCGCCGCGTCGGTCAAGAACCTGGACCGCGGCCTGGTCAGCGGCCACCATTACGGCAGCGCCGCCCTGCAACCGCCCTTCGTTCCGGGTGTCGACGGCGTGGTGGCGCTACCGGACGGCCGCCGGGTCTACAGCCAGTCGACCGGACCAGACGGGATGATGGCCGAGCGCGCCGCCGTCGACCCCTCCCGGATGGTCGAGCTGCCCAGCGGACTCGACCCCGCACTCGCGGCCGCGATCCCCAACCCGGGTCTGTCGGCGTGGTTCGCGCTCGAATACGCCGCGCAGGTGCAACCCGGGCAGTGTGTGCTCATCCTCGGCGCGACGGGGGTCACCGGCCGCGTGGCGACACAGTTGGCCAAACACCGCTTCGGCGCGGGCCGGATCGTGGTCGCCGGCCGCAACGAGGAGCGACTGGCCGAGCTGCTTCGCGCAGGCGCGGACGACATGGTGGTTCTCGGCGACGATCTGACCGCGCAGGTGGCGGCGCGCCACGCCGAACATCCCTTCGACGCGGTGCTCGACTACCTGTGGGGCCCGGTGGCCGAGAGCACTCTGGCCGCATTGGGCAACGCAGCGCTGACCGCGGAGTACCACCAGACGCGCTATGTGCAGATCGGCGCCATGGCCGGCGATCCGATCAGCCTGCCGTCGGCAGTGCTGCGCAGCGCGGGCGTGACGCTGACCGGTGTCGGATTCGGCAGCGTACCCACCGAGGCACAGACCCGGGCGTACAGCGAGTTCCTTCCCGAACTGTTCGCCATGGCCGCGGCCGGCACCCTCGACATCGACGTCACGCGCCGGCCGCTGGTCGACGTGGAGGCAGTCTGGGCGTCCCCCGCGTCCGCCGGAGAACGTGTGGTGCTGATCCCGTGACGGATCAGTCGTCGTTGTTTCCGCCAGGAGTGTTCTTCGAGACCTGGAGCAGGAACTCGTAGTTGTTCTTGGTCTTGCGCAGCTGGCTCATCAGCAGATCGATGGCCTGATGCGGGTCCAACCCGGAGAGCACACGGCGTAGCTTGTGCACGATCGCGAACTCGTCGGGCGAGAGCAACAGCTCGTCCTTGCGGGTGCCGGACGGGTTGACGTCCACCGCGGGGAAGACCCGGCGCTCGGCGATCTTGCGATCGAGCTTGAGCTCGGCGTTACCGGTGCCCTTGAACTCCTCGAAGATCACCGTGTCACCGGTGGAGCCCGTCTCGACCATCGCCGTGGCGATGATGGTCAGCGAACCGCCCTCTTCGATGTTGCGCGCTGCGCCGAGGAATCGCTTTGGCGGATACAGCGCGGTCGAATCGACACCGCCGGACAGGATGCGGCCCGACGCGGGTGAGGCGTTGTTGTAGGCGCGGCCCAGTCGGGTGATCGAGTCGAGCAGCACGACGACGTCCTTGCCCTGCTCGACCAGGCGCTTCGCGCGTTCGATGGCGAGCTCGGCAGCCTGGGTGTGGTCTGACGGCGGCCGATCGAAGGTCGAGGCGATGACCTCTCCCTTGACCGAGCGCTGCATGTCGGTGACCTCTTCGGGTCGCTCGTCGACCAGCACGACCATCAGGTGGCACTCGGGATTGTTGCGGGTGATCGCGTTCGCGATGTCCTGCATGATCGTGGTCTTACCGGCCTTGGGCGGGGACACGATGAGCGCGCGCTGGCCTTTGCCGATGGGCATGATCAGGTCGATCACGCGCGTGGTGAGCTTGTCGCCGCTGGTCTCCAGACGCAGCCGCTGGTTCGGGTAGAGCGGCGTGAGCTTGGTGAACTCCGGCCGCTTCCTGGCCTCCTCAACCGGCTTGCCGTTGACGGAGTCGAGGCGCACGAGCGGGTTGAACTTCTGCCGAGAGTTCTGCCCGCCGCCGCCGTCGCCCTCCTTGGGCACACGCACGGCACCGGTGACCGCGTCACCGCGGCGCAGCCCGTTCTTGCGGACCATGTTCATCGACACGTAGACGTCGTTGGGGCCCGCGAGGTAACCCGAGGTGCGGACGAACGCGTAGTTGTCGAGGACGTCGAGGATGCCCGCGACCGGCTGGACGACATCGTCTTCGCGGAGCTCGGTGTCGCGCTCAGCAGCACCACCGCCACCACCTTCACCACCGCGTTCGCGGCGGCGGCGGTCGCGGAAGCGGCGGCCGCGCCGGCCCTGCCGGCCGTCACCGTCGTCGTCGTTGTCTGCCTGATTACGATCGTTGCCCTGGTTGTTGCGGTCGTTCTGCCGGTTGCCACCATCGTTCTGCTGGTTCCGGTCGTTCTGCCGGTTGCCACCATCGTTCTGCTGGTTCCGGTCGTTCTGCCGGTTGCCACCATCGTTCTGACGACCGCCGTCGCTCTGGTTGCGGCCCTCGTTTTGTCGATTGCCGCCGTCGTTCTGACGGGCACCGTCGTTCTGGGTGCGACCCTCGCGGTCGGACTTCTCCGCTGCGTCGGGCGCGGTGTCCTTGGCGTCCTGGCTGCGGTCCGCCTTGCGCTCGGGAGCCTCGGTCGCCACTTCGGCGCGCGGAGCGTTCTCGCCGGCCGGCTGGTCAGAAGCTTTGGGCTCGCCCTGTCCGCGGGAGGCGGATCGGCGCTCGCGGCGCTGCGGGGGCGCGGTGTCGGCCGGCGCCTCAGCCGCGGGTGCCTGGGTGGCGGGTGCGGCAGATTTGCCGTTGGAGTCGCCGCGACGCTCGCGGATGGCGGCGATCAGTTCGCCCTTGCGCATCCCGGAGGCGCCTTCGACGCCGATCTCCTTGGCCAGCGTGCGCAGTTCGGGCAGCACCATGGAGGTGAGCGCGCCGCCGCGCCGAGCCGGTGCGGCAGGAGCGTCAGTGGTCACGGCAAGGGGCAGCGCGCCGTTCTCGGCGCTCGAGTCAGCCGTGATGAGGTCCGTATCGGTCACGGATTTCCTTTCTTTCCCTCGCCGATCTTGGTCTCGCGAGGGGTTCTGTGCGCTCAGTCCAATCCGCTGAACGCTGAAGTCACACCGCCGCTAGAGCAACGGTGATCCACGGGGTCCGCCGGGAGACGACACAGCCGTCGGTCCACGAGTTGAGCACCTGAAAGAATGGGTTGTCCTGAGGTCTCCGCAGTCGACGCAGGACGAGACGCCTGCGATTGCTGGACGAAAGCGAGAATAACCCGCATCTGAGCTGGAAGCAAGAATCGCGGTGATTCATCTGGTGCGTGTGTGACTGCCGCGCTTCCGGCGATCAGGGCCTGGCTGCCACGCCGGCGCACCACGTCACACCATGTCCGACCGGCGTGTTCACGACACTGAACCCGAGATCTCGACCTCGCTGCACCGCCTCCGCGGGCAGTTCGGCGTCGTGACTGAAGGCGAGCACTGCGGGCCCGGCGCCCGACAGCACTGCTGGTACCCCACAACGACGCAGAACGTCGAGGTATTCCGCAGATGCCGGCAGCGCCGGCGCACGCTGCGGTTGATGCAGCACGTCTTCGGTCGCCGCCATCAGCAGGTCGGGGCGCTCTGTCAGCGCGAGCACCAGTAGCGCTGCCCGGCTCACGTTGAAGCGGGCGTCGGTGTGGCTGACCTGGTCGGGCAGCAGTATCCGGGTTTCGGCGGTCGACGAACGCACCGCGGGGATCGCGCTGAACAGCACGATGTCCGGATGCAGCCGGATCGGCGCCGCGGCGTAGCTCGGCGCTCCCCCGGCATCCTCGGTCCACGACACCACGGCACCACCCAGAACTGCGGCCGAGGCGTTGTCGGGATGCCCTTCGAACTCCGAGGAGACCTGCACCAGCGCCTCGGTGCACATCGGACTCGAACCCGCTTGCGCAGCAAGCCCATTGGCCGCCGCCAACCCGCCGACAACCGCAGCCGCCGAAGAACCGAGACCACGCGAGTGCGGAATGACGTTGCGGCAGCGCACGATCAGCCCCGGCGCCGACACCTTCGTCTCCCGCAATCCCCGCTCGATCGCGCGCACCACCAGATGCGTCGCATCAAGAGGAACCTGCCCCTCACCCTCACCTCGCACCTCAACTACAAGGCCGGATTCCGTTGTCTCGACGACAATTTCGTCGTAAATGCCGAGCGCGATGCCCATGCTGTCGAAACCGGGGCCCAGGTTGGCGCTCGAGGCCGCCACGACCGCGGTCGCGGTCAGACCTGGAGGCAGGGTGCGGATCACGGACACGTCGACTCAGACCAGGCCGAGCTTGGCCACGACGGCGACCGGATCGACGGGAACCGGAATCACGGCGGGCATGCCCTTGAGCGCGGTGTCGGGATCTTTGAGTCCGTTGCCGGTGACGGTGCAGACCACGGTGGAACCCCTGGCCACCCAACCGTCTTCGATCGACTTCAGCAGGCCGGCGATGCTGGCCGCCGACGCCGGTTCGACGAACACACCTTCGGTACGCGCCACGAGGTGGTACGCGGCGAGAATCTCTTCGTCGGTGGCCGCGAGGAACTTGCCGTCGGACTGCTGCTGGGCCTCGACCGCCTGGGTCCACGATGCCGGCGAACCGATACGAATCGCCGTGGCGATGGTCTCGGGGTCGCTGACGGGCTCGCCGGACACCAGCGGGGCGGCGCCGGCGGCCTGCGTGCCGAGCATGCGAGGCAGTCGCGAGGCCAGGCCATCGCGGTGGTATTCGGTGTAGCCCTTCCAGTACGCGGTGATGTTCCCGGCGTTGCCCACCGGGAGTGCGTGCACATCGGGTGCGTCACCGAGCGCGTCGACGATCTCGAACGCGGCGGTCTTCTGCCCCTCGATGCGGAACGGGTTGACCGAGTTGACCAGCGACACCGTCGGGAAGTCGGCGGTCAGCTTGCGCGCCAGTTCGAGGCAGTCGTCGAAGTTGCCGTCGATCTGAATGATCTTGGCGCCGTGCATGACTGCCTGCGCGAGCTTGCCCAGCGCGATCTTGCCCTGCGGCACGAGCACCGCGCAGGTGATGCCCGCCCGCGCGGCGTAGGCGGCTGCCGATGCCGACGTGTTGCCCGTCGACGCACACAGCACGGCCTGCTGACCGCGCGCGACCGCTTCGGTGACGGCCATCGTCATCCCGCGGTCCTTGAACGAGCCGGTGGGGTTGAGGCCTTCCACCTTGAGATGCACGGTGCAGCCGGTGTAATCGGACAGCCGCGGGGCGGGCAGCAGCGGAGTGCCGCCCTCGCGCAACGTGATCGGCGTCCACGACTCGTCGATGGGCAGCCGGTCGCGGTAGGCCTCGATCAGACCGGGCCAGGGCTGGTGTACGGCGCGGGTGGTGTTCACTCTGCAGTCCCTTCCATCCGCAGCACGCTGTTGATGCTGGACACGACTTCCAGATCAGCCAGTGCGGCAACAGTTTCCGATAGTGCGGCGTCGGTCGCCCGGTGGGTGACCACGACGATGCGGGCGCCACAGCGCGTCCCGCCCTCGTCGACCATGCCTTCCTGACGCACCTCGGCGATGCTGACCTCGCGCTTGGAGAACTCAGCGGCGACGGCCGACAGCACGCCGGGGCGGTCGGTGACGTTCATGTTGACGTAATAGCGGGTCGCGATGTCGCCGATCGGCGCCACCGGCAGCTTCGCGTACTTGGACTCTCGGGGCCCGCGCCCGCCCTGCACGCGGTTGCGGGCGGCCATCACCACGTCGCCGAGCACGGCCGACGCAGTGGGAGCGCCACCGGCACCCTGCCCGTAGAACATCAAACGGCCGGCCGCCTCGGCTTCCACGACCACCGCGTTGAAAGCCCCGTTGACCGACGCCAGCGGATGGGTCAACGGCACGAGCGCGGGATAGACCCGGGCCGAAACCCGCTGCTGTCCATCGCCATCGGTGAGCCGCTCGCAGATCGCGAGCAGCTTGATCGTGCAGCCGAGCGCACGCGCCGAGGCGAAGTCGGCGGCGCTGACCTTGGTGATGCCCTCGCGGTACACGTCGTCGGCGGTGACCCGGGTGTGGAAGGCGATCGAGGCGAGGATGGCCGCCTTGGCGGCGGCATCGTATCCCTCGACGTCGGCGGTCGGGTCGGCTTCGGCGTAGCCGAGCGCGCTGGCATCGGCCAGGGCGCTGTTGTAATCGGCGCCCGTGCTGTCCATCGCGGACAGGATGTAGTTCGTGGTGCCGTTGACGATGCCCGCTACCCGCAGCACCGTGTCACCGGCGAGCGACTGAGTGAGCGGACGGATCACCGGGATCGCGCCGGCCACCGCTGCCTCGAAATACAGGTCCACGTGGGCGTTCTCGGCGGCCTGGGCGAGCTCGCCGGCGGCGACGGCCATCAGCGCCTTGTTGGCGGTGACGACGGACTTGCCCTGTTCCAGCGCCGCCAGGATGGCCTTGCGTGCCGGTTCCACCGGGCCCATGAGTTCGACGACGATGTCGACATCGTCGCGCGAGACCAGTCCGTCGATGTCGTCGGTGAGCAGGTCCACCGGGACCCCGCGATCATCGGCGACGCGGCGCACCCCGATCCCCCGGACCTCCAGCGGCGCGCCGATGCGCGCGGTCAGGTCGGCCGCGCTGCGCTCGATGATGCGCACCACCTCGCTACCGACGTTTCCATGGCCCAGGACGGCCACTCCGATCGCGTCACTCACCGCGTCACCTCACTTCCAGACTCAACAAGTCATCGACCGTTTCCCGGCGCAGGATCAGGCGGGTCTGCCCGTCGCGCACGGCCACCACGGCCGGCCGGCCGATCAGGTTGTATCGGCTCGACATCGAATAGCAGTATGCGCCGGTGGCCGCCACCCCGAGCAGGTCACCCGGGGCCACGTCGCCGGGCAACCAGGCGTCGCGCACCACGATGTCGCCGCTTTCGCAGTGTTTCCCGACCACCCGGGAGAGCACCGGGGCCTCGTCGGTGGTGCGCGAGAGCAGCCGCACGTCGTATTCGGCGCCGTAGAGCGAGGTACGGATGTTGTCGCTCATCCCGCCGTCGACGCTGACGTAGCGGCGCTGCCGGTCAGCCGCGATGGCGACGTCCTTGACGGTGCCGACCTCGTAGATCGTGACGGTCCCGGGTCCGGCGATCGCCCGTCCCGGTTCGACGACGAGCCGGGGCGCGGGCAACCCGACGGCCGCCGATTCGTTCTCGACGATCGCGCCGATCTTCGCGGCGAGGTCCTCCATCGGCGGCGGATCGTCGGACGGCAGGTAGGAGATGCCCAGCCCGCCGCCCAGGTCGACGATCGACATCTGCGCGGTCTTGTCGACGCCGAACTCGGCGACCACGTTGCGCAGCAGGCCGATCACCCGGTGGGCGGCGAGCTCGAAGCCTGCGACGTCGAAGATCTGCGAGCCGATGTGGCTGTGCAGGCCGACCAGGCGGAGGTGGTCGGCCTCGAACACCCGTCGCACCGCGGCCATCGCCGCGCCGCTGGCCAGCGACAGCCCGAACTTCTGATCCTCGTGCGCGGTGGAGATGAACTCATGGGTGTGGGCTTCCACGCCGACGGTGACGCGGATCAATACGTCCTGCACGACGCCGGCGTCACCGGCGATCGCGTCGAGGCGTTCGATCTCGGTCATCGAATCGACCACCACGTGCTCGATCCCCGCCTGCACCGCCGCGGTCAGCTCGGCGATGGATTTGTTGTTGCCGTGCAGCGCAATGCGATTGGCGGGGAAGCCGGCGTGTAGCGCGACTGCGAGCTCGCCGCCGCTGGCGACGTCGAGGGACAGGCCCTCCTCGTCGACCCAGCGTGCGATCTCGGTGCACAGAAAAGCTTTGGCCGCGTAGCGGACATGGTTCCCGCCGCCGAACGCTGCCGCGATTTCCCTGCAGCGAGAACGGAAGTCGTCCTCGTCGACGACGAACACAGGGGTGCCGTATTCGGCGGCGATGTCCGCGACCGACACCCCACCGATCGTCAGGACACCGGCGTCGTCCCGGACGGCGTTGCGGGGCCACACTTTCGGCGCCAACGCGGCGACATCGGCCGCGGTCTGAGGCCGGGCCGGCGCGCCCGCGTGATGAATCTCTTCAGCGTGACGGGGCCCGGCCGGGTGGGCGATCACATCCGCTCCGGCGCGCTGACGCCGAGGATGGTCAGACCGTTGGCGATCACCTGACGGGTGGCCGCACACAGGGCCAGCCGCGCGGCATTCAGATCGCCGGGCTCCTCGTCACCCTGGGGCAGCACCCGGCAGGAGTCGTAGAAGCGGTGGTAGTCGCCGGCGAGGTCCTCGAGGTAGCGCGAGACGCGGTGCGGTTCGCGCAGCGCCGCCGCGGTGGCCAGCACCCGCGGGAACTCGCCGATGTTGCGGATCAGCGTTCCCTCTTTGTCGTGGGTCAGCAGATCGAGGTGCGCGGTGTCGGGCGCGATGCCGAGGTCTGCGGCGTTGCGGGCCAGCGCGGACAGCCGCGCGTGCGCGTATTGCACGTAATAGACCGGGTTTTCGGCCGATGCCGAAGACCACAGCTCGAGGTCGATGTCGATCGGGGTGTCGACAGAGCTGCGGATCAACGCGTACCGGGCGGCGTCCACACCGATCGCCTCGACCAGATCGTCGAGGGTGATCACGGTGCCGGCACGCTTGCTCATCCGCAGGGGCTGGCCGTCGCGGACGAGGTTGACCATCTGGCCGATGAGCACCTCGACGGTGTCGGGATCGTCGCCCAGAGCCGCTGCGGCGGCTTTGAGCCGCGCGATGTAGCCGTGGTGGTCGGCGCCGAGCATGTAGATGCACAGGTCGAAACCGCGCTGGCGCTTGTCGAGGAAGTAAGCGAGGTCACCGGCGATGTAAGCAGGGTTGCCGTCGCTCTTGATGACGACCCGGTCCTTGTCGTCGCCGTAGTCGGTGGTGCGCAGCCAGGTGGCGCCGTCCTTCTCGTAGATGGCGCCGGTTTCGCGCAGCTTGGCGATGGCCTGGTCGACGCGGCCGGAGGTGTGCATCGAGTCTTCGTGGGTGTAGATGTCGAAGTCGGTGCCGAAGTCATGCAGCGAGGCCTTGATGTGGTCGAACATCAGGTTGACGCCGATAGCGCGGAACGTCTCGCGCATCTGCTCGTCGGGCAGGCTCAGCGCATCGGGTTCTTTAGTCCGGACCTGCTCGGCGATGTCGCCGATGTAGGAGCCGGCGTAGCCGTCCTCGGGGGTCGGCTCGCCCTTGGCGGCGGCGATCAGCGAGTTGGTGAACCGGTCGATCTGGGCGCCGTGGTCGTTGAAGTAGTACTCGCGTACCACCTCGGCGCCCTGAGTGGTCAGCAGGCGACCAAGGGCATCGCCGACGGCTGCCCAGCGGGTGCCGCCGATGTGGATCGGGCCGGTCGGGTTGGCCGAGACGAACTCGAGATTGACTCTGCGGCCGCCCAGCTGGGTCGAGGTACCGAAGCCGGCGCCGGCGGTGATGACGTCTTTGACCAGCACGTTCTGGGCGGCGGCCTCGATGCGCAGGTTGACGAACCCGGGTCCGGCGACGTCGGCGGCGGCGATGCCGGGCTGCTCGATGAGCGCGGTGGCCAGCCAGCCGGCCAGCTCGCGGGGGTTGGCGCCGACCTTCTTGCCCAGCTGAAGGGCCAGGTTGGTGGCGTAGTCGCCGTGCTCGGGATTGCGGGGGCGTTCCACGGTGACGGTGGCCGGCAGTGCAGAGGAGTCCAGGCCGTGCGTATCGAGCACCGCGGCAGCGGTGCTGCGGAGCAGTTCGGCCAGATCGGCAGGGGTCACGAGGGACCATCCTATGGTCTGGGGCCCTTCTGCCCCGAATCCGTTTCCTCGCGCGGATGCGCTACGCTAGCCACGCCCGATTCGGCGCAGTGTCATCATGCGCCCCCGTAGCTCAGGGGATAGAGCGTCTGCCTCCGGAGCAGAAGGCCGCAGGTTCGAATCCTGCCGGGGGCACTCATCACGTCAACCGCCCCTCAGCGACCGATGACGTCACCGCCGAGCGAGCAGCTCCTCGTACGCCAACCGCCCACGCGTGAACGTCACCGCGTCACCGCCGCGGTCGGGATGGTGACGGGCCGCGTAGCGCCGCCAGGCACGGTTCAGGTCAGCCTCGGTGTGGACCTCACCGAGCCCCAGAACCGACAGCGGATCAGTCTGCGGAGCAGGCAGTTCCGGCACCTTCATCCGCGGCGGCGCATCGTTTTCGTCGAAGCGCGATGACGCAAACCCATCGGACGTCTTTTGGCCCGGGGCTTTCTTGCCAGGCGCTTTTTTCGCGGCAGCCTTCTTGCCCGCGGCCTTCTTGCCCGGCACCTTCTTCGCCGCGGCCTTCTTACCCGGCACCTTCTTGCCTGCGGCCTTCTTGCCCGGCACCTTCTTGCCTGCGGCCTTCTTGCCCGGCACCTTCTTCGCCGCCGCCTTCTTGCCCGGCGCCTTCTTCGCGGGCACATCCCCGCCACGCCCGACCAAGTCGCTCATCGTCTGCTCCTTCACATGCTGGGTCGGGAAGCCGACGCTACCGCCGGGGGCTGAAATGAGTCTGAAGACGTTGCATGTGCCGTTGCGGCGGGCGCCGTCCGTCCATGTCCCTAGTTCCGGGAAGCGAGAGTTTCGCGAGCCAACCGTGCGAGCTCTTTCGTCGCAGGCGAGAGGATCGCCGACTCCCTCTGGATGAGCGCGACGGTGTCGTAGAGCGGCTCCTCCAGCGGCAGGTACCTGATGCCGGGCGGCGCAATGCCCGAGGACGCGACAGCTCTCGACACGATGGTCTCCCCGGCGCCGGACGCGACGAGCTCGAGCGCGGTGTCCACCTGCTCGACCTCGATCTGGGGCTCGATGACGAGCCCTCGGAGCAGTGCCCGCTCCGCCAACTGACGACGGGTGGGATCGCGCCACCCCGCGTGCGCGTCGTAGAGGACGAGCTTCGCCTCCGCCATGTCCTCGATGGAGACCGGCCGGGTGCGCCACTCGTACGACGTCGCGTACACCACCTCGTCCTTCAACAACGGCGTGACAGACAGGTCACTGGTGTCGACCGGTAACACGACGAGCCCAGCTTCGAGACCACCATCGCGCACCAGATCCGCGACATCCGCGGAGTTCACCCCGATGACGCGGAGCCGCACGTTGGGGTATCGGGCGTGGAACGACGTCAGCAGGTCGGCCATGGCGTAGTACTTCGCATTACGCAACAGGCCGATCGACGCGACGCCGCCCTGCAGACCGGTGACCGCCTTCAAGGCCCTGTCGGCGCCATCGGCGGATGCCAGTGTCTGCTCGGCAAGCGGCAACAGCTCCTCGCCCGGAGCGGTCAGCGTGAGTCGGCGTGCGCCGCGAACGAAAAGCGGTGTGCCATATTGCTGTTCGATGCGTCGGATGGTCTCGGAAACAGTCGGCTGCGACATGTGCAGCTCTTTGGCGGCGGCGGTGAACGAACCGCACTGCGCCGCCGTGACGAACACGCGTAGCTGAATGAGCGACAGCGACATAGCTAAACACGATAGCAGTCCTCGGTTTTCACAAGGTTGTCCTCTTGCTCAGACGTTCATACGCTGAAATTCGCCTCAGACCGCGCCACCGCAACCCAGGAGATCACCATGGACACCTCGGAGGAGGACCGACAACTCGGCGAATTGGGTTACACCCAGAAACTCAGTCGCTCGGTGGGCGGTGTCTCGTCGTTCTTCCTCGGCTTCTCCGTCATCAGTGCCACCACCGCGGTGTTCTCCGGGTTCGGCTTCGGGTTGAACACCGCCGGACCGGCCTTCGTGTGGACCTTTCCCCTCGCGGTCGCCATCTTCTTCGTCTGGGCGCTGATCGCCGCCGACCTGGTGGTCAAACTGCCTCTCGCCGGCTACGCCTACCAGTGGACGAGTCGACTCGTCAGCCCGAACCTGGGCTGGTTCACGGGATTCGCGGGGGCCGTCGGATTCATCAGCGGATTCACCGGCGTCGCATTCGTCATGTCCGGGTACATCGGCAGCCTGCTCGGCATCGAGATGACCACGCCCGCACAGATCTTCACCTCGATCGTCGTCGTACTGCTGTGTGTCCTGATCAACGTCTACGGCGTGCGGCTCGCAACCATGCTCAACAACATCGGCGTCGCCCTCGAACTGGTCGTGACCATCGGCGCGACCGCGTTCATCGCCATCGTCGCGTTCTTCGTCTCCAATGAACACCAGGGCATCGAGTTCCTCTTCAGCACCGGTCCTGCGGGCGAATCCAGTTCGCCCTATGTGATCGTGTGGCTGACTGCCAGCCTCGGGTGCATCTTCGGACTGCTGGGCGTCGAGGCAGCCGCCGACGTCGCGGAGGAGACGAAGAACGCACGCCGCACCATCCCGCGTACGATGTTCCTCGCCCTGGGGGTGGCCTCGGCAATCGAGTTCTTCATGTACATCGTATTCCTCCTGGTCATCAAAGACCCGGACACGCTGTCCGACAGCGCATCTCCCATCACCGACCTGTTCGCCCAGCAGGTGTCACCGTGGTTCTCGAAGCTGGTGATCGCAGTGGCATTGACCAACATCCTCGTCTGCGTCCTGGCCAGCATGCTCGTCGCCACGCGCCTGGTGTACGCACTGGGGCGCGACAACATGCTTCCCGGGTCGCACCTGCTTCGGCGCGTCTCTGCAACGCACAAGGTGCCCACCAACGCTGTGTGGGCAACCGGCCTCGTCTCGTTCGCACTGCTGCTGTCCGCCCTCGCGAATGAAAAGACCTTCTCTTACATCATCGGCATGTCGGCTCTCGGGTTCTTTGCGGTCTACCTGCTCACGACATCGGGACTCGTCGTCGCCAATGCGCGCAAGCGGATTCCCCAAGGTGTCGCTGGGGTCTTCGACCTCGGCCGCATGCGACTCCCGGTGTACGTCCTCGGACTGGTGGTGTTCGGATCGGTCATGTCGGCGCTGCTGTTCCTGCCCGACTTCCGGGCCAACGCCATCGTGTTCGTCGTGACGATGGGAGTGGCCGGCATCTGGTGGCTCGCCGTCCTGAGAGCACGCATCGCGCGATCCGACGCCGGGCCGAAGTATGCATTGGCAAAGGCCGAACGTCGAGACTCGACGGCAGCGTTGCCCTGACAGTCGCGCCGAACCGCCGTCGAGACCAAGGCCCACATCGGGTCTTGGTCCTGACGCATCTCCCCGCCCCTGCGGGCGGGTTCTGGGCATAGCGAAACCCTTTGCATCACCTCGGAAATCACTGCCTGGTCCGACGGAAGCCTCGTGCCTACCGTGAGATCATGCGTTACACGACTTCTCTCCTCGACCGCGTCCAGGGCAAGTACCGGCACCTGAAACGACCCCTCCTCGACGCTCCCGCCGCGCAGCGCGATCCGGCCGTGATCGAGACCGTGACAGCCATGCTGCGGGACATCGAGGCCCGGGGCCTCGACGCTGTCCGCGATTTCAGCCGGGCGCTCGACCACGACGACCGCCACGACTTCGAACTGTCGTCGCGCGACGTCGCCACCAGCGGTGACCGCCTGCCACGCGATCTCAGGGAGGCGATCGAACTCGGCTCGCAACGCACCCGCTCGTTCGCGCGCGAACAGCGCTCGCACCTGGTTGGATTCGAGACCGAGCTGTGCCCGGGACTGGTGACGGGGACCCGCTATGTTCCCGTCGCGCGCGTGGGCGCCTACCTGCCCGCGGGCCGCTTCCCTCTGACCGCGTCGGCATTCATGACGGTGGGCGTCGCGAAGGTGGCGGGCGTCTCGACGGTCATCGCCTGCACGCCACCGCAACCCGATCGCAGTGCCAACGACGCGGTCGTCTATGCCGCGCACGTATCCGGAGTCGACCGCGTCTTCGTGCTCGGAGGTGTTCAGGCTCTGGCCGCCATGGCTTTCGGTCTCCTCGACGAACTTCCCGTCGACATGCTCGTCGGCGCAGGCAACGCCTACGTCGCCGAGGCGAAGAGGCAGCTCTTCGGCACGGTGGCCATCGACCTACTGGCCGGGCCGTCCGAGGTTGCCGTGCTCTCTGACGGGACGGCCGACCCCGAGATCGTCGCCGCCGACCTGCTGGGGCAGGCCGAGCACGGCACGAATTCGCCAGCAGCCCTTGTCACGACATCGGAGAGCCACGGGCGCGCGGTGATCGCGGCCGTGGATCGCCAGCTCGAGGGCTTGTCGACCGAACCGATCGCCGGCCCCGCTTGGCGAGACTTCGGCGTGGTGACGGTCGCCGACGATCGTGAGACCGCCGCGCTGCTGATGGACGATCTCGCCCCGGAGCACCTGGAGGTCATCACCGCCGACGACGGTTGGTATCACGACCGGCTGCAGAACTACGGCTCGATCTTTCTGGGGCCGTGGAGCACAGTCGCATACTCCGACAAGGGCATGGCGGGCACCAACCATGTGCTCCCGACGGCCGGCGGCGCGAAGCACAGCGCCGGACTCTCGGTGTCGCGGTACCTCAAGCCGCTGACGTATCAACGGGTCACCCGGGAGGCCACGCCCGACCTGGCCAACGCCGTCCAGGTCATCTCCGATTCGGAAGGGATGGCAGCCCACAGCGCCACCGCGACGCGACGTCTCGCTCTCTATGCCGACACCGTGGGTGCGGAGTAGGAGGATGGCTGACATGGAGCAGACTCTCGTCGTCGGTGCCGTTCAGATGTCACCCGTCTACCTCGATCGCGCGGCGACGCTCGACAAGGTCGAGCGGTACATCGACGAGGCCGGGGCGAAGGGGTGCCGCCTGGTCGCGTTCGGAGAGACGATCGTGCCGGGCTATCCGTTCTGGCTCGGGCGCACCGACGGAGCGACGTTCAACTCCGACCTGCAGCGCGACATCCACTCGCTGTACCTGCGAGAAGCCGTGCAGATCGAAGCCGGCCACCTCGACGGCGTACGGGAGGCCGCCCGGCGCAACGGCACGACGGTCGTGCTCGGCATCGCCGAACGCCCCGCCGACCGCGGCGGCCACAGCATCTACTGTTCGGCCGTCACCATCGATGTGGGCGGCGACATCGCCTCGGTGCACCGAAAACTCACCCCCACCTACGAGGAGCGGTTGAGTTGGGCGAACGGTGACGGCCACGGGCTCGTCACACATGACGTGGCGCCGTTCACTTTGGGCTCCCTCAACTGCTGGGAGAACTGGATGCCGTTGTCGCGCACGGCGCTGTACTCCCAGGGCGAGGATCTGCACGTCGCGCTGTGGCCGGGCGACGTCTACGACACGGCGGACATCACCCGGTTCATCGCGCTGGAATCACGGTCCTACGTCGTCTCCGTCTCCGGAGTGCTGCGCCGCGAGCACATCCCGGACTTCATGCCGGGCGCCGACAAGATGCGCGCTGCGAGCGATGAACAGATCAGCAGCGGAGGAACGTGCATCGCCGCTCCCGACGGCAGCTGGGTCATCGCCCCGACCGCCGACACCGAGGGGCTGACGGTTGCGACCCTCGATCACGACCAGGTCCGCCGCGAGCGTCAGAATTTCGATCCTGCAGGACATTACGGTCGCCCCGACGTGACCAGGCTCGTCGTCGACCGGCGCCGGCAGACGCTGACGACCTTCACCGACTGACCCGCTGTCGGCGCCGCACCAGGGCGGAGACCGCGACGTAGACCGGCACACACACCCATACCGCCGCCAGTGCCAGGACCAGCCCGAGTGGGTAGTCGCGGTCGAGAACCGTGGGGTTGTCGGGTTTGGCACCTGGTGTGTCGACGACGGGAACGGCGAGCAGCACCAGAGTAATCGAGCACATCGCGGCGACGGCGACCGGCGGCCACCAGCGTCGCCCTAGCCAGCGGCGCCCCGTGTAGCCGAGCGCCGCGGTGACCGGCGCGAAGACGAAGTCATGAATCACCACGCCGACACCGGTCCACACCACGATGCGGATGAGGGTGGCGGTGCTCAGATCCACCAACAACCACGCCCCGCATGCCACGCTGACGAGACCGGCGGCCACGAGGCCCCACCGCAGTGCTCTCATCGCAGCTGTCGGCGCTCCGGCCTGCCCACTCATCCGCCGATCACCTCCAGTCGTGTCAACCACTTCGTTTGCAGGACGCCCGGTCTCGTCGGCGCGATGAGCCGACAGGGATACCCGTGGTCGAGGTCCAGTTGTTCTCCGTTGAGCTGTAGAGCGATCAACGTGGCGGAATCAGCGGTGTGCCTCGCGGGCAGAGTCGTGCGCGAGTACGGACCCGGAGGCTCGAGTGAGATCATGCGGATGTCGGATTTCGGCGAACCGCCCACGGTCGCCACGAGATCGGCGAGCACGACACCGGTCCACTCCGCATTGACGCTCCACCCTTCGACGCAGGCGATCGGCAGCTCGCGGGTCGCCTGGGGCATGGCGTGCAGTTCGGCCAGCGTGAAGCTGCGTGTCGCACTCGGACCGACGACCGTCAATCGGTAAGCCGGCGACCGCGCAGCACGTGAGACACCGGCGGCGAGCGCCGTCCGATTGACGGGAACACCCTGTGGTCCATCGCCGGAGCGAGGAGCCAGCACAGAAAGGCGTTTCAGCCACGGTACCGTCTGACCTGCGGTCACCACAGTTGCGAGCGCGGTCGCGGCGGCCGCGCCGATCAGAACGTTGCGGCGAGCTGTCCCGACCGCCCCGCCGCCTGCGACGTCGGCCGGACCGATCGGCTCGCCGAGTGCGCGACGGATCACAGGGAGCTTGAGTCCGATGTGCACCGCAACCGCTCCCAGGGCGACCCAGGCCATCGCGAAATGTGCTGGTGGAAAGAAGAATCCGAAAACATACCACTGAGCTGTGTTCAGCAGACCCGTGCTCAACTGGAAGATCATCGACCCGACGAGCACGAGGATGGACAGTCGCTCGAGTTGCCGGGTCACACCTCCGATGAGAGGGGTCGCAAAGAGCTTGGGCCATACCGACCACAGCTTGACCACCAGCAGGGGAATCGCTGCGATTCCACTGATCACGTGCAGCCCCTGGGTGAAGCGATAGAGCCAGACCGGCCGCGTAGGCCACCAGAACCACGGCTGTGGATGCTGCACGAGGTGGCTGATCAATCCCGTTGCCATACACACCGCGACGGCCACCCCAAGCCACACCCCGACGCGGACGGTCACCGCCGTACTGCGGGTGTCGGCGAACCCCCTCGCCTGGGACGTCACCGGCTCACCGGTATCTGAGGACATTCCGCTTCTCACTCTCGCCGCGGGCGCACTGTACTATCGGATACAGTCACTGTACTTTGTAGTACAAAACATCATGTAGGGCAATACAGGGAGGTTGTCGTGAGGGTGGCACCGACGACGGATCGTGGTCGTGCGACCGTGGCGCGTGTGCTCGATGCAGCGTGCGATCTCTTCGGCTCGCAGGGCGTTCGGTCGACGACTCTGGACGAGATCGGCGCCGCTTCAGGCGTGGGGCGAAGTCAGCTCTACCACTTCTTCGTCGACAAGGGCGACCTCGTCGCCGAAGTCGTTGCGTGTCAGGTGGACCGCGTCGTCGACGAGCTGTCCCCGGCTCTCGAGTCCATGTCGACGGCCACCGACGTGCGGGCCTGGTGCGACGACGTCGTTGCTTTCCACGCCGCGTCCGCCCCAGCGATTCGCTGTCCCATCGGATCTCTCGTCCACCAACTCGGCGAGTCCGACGTAGCAGCACGGCGCGCGCTGGTCTCCGGATTCCAACGCTGGGAACACCTGTTGGCGGCTGGACTTCAGCGCGTGGCTGACAACGGGGGGCTGGCTGCCAGCTCTGACGCCACGACTCTGGCCTCAGCCTTGCTCGCGGCGTATCAGGGCGGCGTGCTCCTTGCCGGCGCCGCCGGTGACGTCGACCCGTTGCGTCGCGCCCTCCTGGGGGTCACCGACGCCGCACTCACTGGTCCCCCGCGACCGGACGGAAAGAAGAGACGACAGAGGATCGCCTGATCCTGGCGTGTCCGCTTTGCTTCCCCTCCAGCCGAACCGAATCCGTCGGCGGCGTGACGTCTTGGAGACAAACCGTGAACAGTACTGAGCTATTCGATGCGGTGGTGATCGGCGGTGGCCCCGGTGGTGTCACCGCGGCTATTCGTCTGATGGGCCATGGTCTCACCGTCGCCCTGGTCGAAGATCGATTGGTCGGCGGCGAATGTCATTACTGGGCCTGCAATCCGACGAAGACGCTGATTCGGCCCATCGAGATCCTCGAACTCGCGAAGGCCGTACCGGGGGTGCGTGAAATCCTGAAGGGTCAGGCGGTGAACGTGGACGCGGTCTTGACCAAAAGGGACGCGATCATTGACCACCTCGTCGATCGCGACATCGTCACCGGCCTCGAGGACGCCGGCATCCACGTCATCCGCGGTCGGGGCCGTCTGGCCGGCGACCACACAGTGGTGGTGAATGACAACACCCAACACGAGCGGCGACTTCACGCCGGGCACGCCGTCATCCTCGCCACCGGGACACGTCCCTTCGTCCCCGACATCGACGGATTGCGGTCTGTCACGCCGTGGACCAACCGCGAACTCGCGACCATGACGCGCGTTCCCGCCAGGACCGTCGTCCTCGGGGGCGGAGTCGTCGGTGTGGAGAGCGCGACCATCCTGTCAGGGCTGGGGAGTGAGGTCACACTGTTGGCGCGTGGACCGAGCCTGCTGCGGGGCTCCGAACCCTTCGTCGGCGAGCGTGTTTCGCGCGCCCTTCAGGAACGCGGTGTCGACGTCCGCTGCGACACATCGGTGAGATCAGTCACCCGAAGCGACTCAGGCCGGATCACAGTCGTCACCAACACCGACTCAGTCCTCGAGGCGGACGAAATCCTCCTGGCAGCAGGACGTTCGATCAACACAGACGACATGGGCCTGGAGACTGTGGGCCTCCGCGGCGGCGACTTCGTCGCGGTCGACGATCACCTCACGGCGACCGACGTCCTCGGTGACTGGTTGTACGCGATCGGCGACACGACAGGTCGCGCACTGCTCTCGCACCTCTCTCAGTATCACGCCGGCATCGTCGCGGACGTCGTGGCCAGTCGAGTGCGCGGCGCCACGCTGGACGCGCCGGGGTTGTCGGCACAGGACAAAGGGCGCCTCCCGCAGATCATCTTCACCGATCCGCAGGTCGTGGAAGTCGGCTACACCGAAGCCGCCGCGCGCGCAGCGGGATTCGCAGTCACCACACGGAGCCAGACCTACCCTGGCGGGCTCGCAGAGCTGTTGATTCTGCGTGATGGCTTCGAGGCTGAGGCGAAGCTGGTGATCGACACCGACCGAGACACGCTTCTGGGGGCGACCTTCGTCGGGCCGAACGTCGCCGAACTGGTCCAAGGAGCAACCGTCGCAGTGGTCGGCGAAGTCCCGCTGTCGGTGCTGCGACACGCCATAGCCCCCCATCCGTCCTTGAGTCAGATCTGGAATCCGCTCCTCGCCGGCTGAAGCCACCACCCATGTCCACCAATCGGTGGACCCTCGGCTCCCCCGGCACATCGGCTTATCGGCGGATACCCGCATCGGCATCTCCACGGCATCGTCATGTACAGCGCTACAGCAGGTGGCGGCAATGACGAGGAGCTCATGATGACATCCGCCAACAACGGCAGCGGCAGCACGTGGTCTGCGATAATCGACTGCTACGCCGTCGCTTTCGGCATCATTGCCGCCCCCACAGACTGCTCCGATAACGACACGTCACGGCGAGGCGTCAACGCAGACAGATGACCGCGCCTACCCGAGTCCCAGCCGCGTCGCTGCGTCGCGCAGATCTGCGCGAAACTGATCCAGGCTCGCCAACGTGTACATCCCGTCGATGTGATCGTTCGCCCAGAGACTGTGGATCTTCTTCAGGTCGGCTTTACGCCGATGCCAACCGATGCCATCGATCACCGCGAACACATATTGACGCGGCAGCCTCACCTCGGCCATCTCCTCGATCTCGCGCACCGCATCGGTGAGCTTGCTGCCGGTCGAGTCGAAACCCTTGGCCGCGACGACAATCGACGCGTTGTCGGCGTCGGGGACGATCAGATCGGCCGGCGCCGTACGCCCCTGCCGCCCGGTGAACCGCGAGCGCTGAGTGTGCGGCAGTCCGAGATCGGCGGCTATCGCCGAGATCTCGTCTTCGATCTTGCGCCCGGACGCCTGTCCCCCGGACGCGGTCGCTCGCGGCCCGGCGCGGGCAATCAGCACGTCCGCCAGGGTGTACGTGCGGTTGCGCTGCACACGCAGCAGCCTCAGCAGATCGAACTGCTCGTCGAGCATCGCGATCAGCTCCGTCGGCCGTCTCCGCGCGAGCGTGACGAACCCGGCCGAGCCGAACTCGGTGGTCAACGCCGCTTTGAGCTTCTCCTGACCGAGCCCGACCGCCAGGCCCAGCACGTGCACTGACTGCGCATTGTGCCGCGCCCACCAGGCCAGCGACGAAGCGTCGACGTCGGGAAGCTGCTCCAGGCTGGCCACGGCCTCGGTGATCGCCTCGGCTTCCGGCGTCGACGCCGTCGGGTCCACGATCGCCGTCAGCCGACCGAGCGACGCCACATAGTCGTCGAAGGGAACGGCACCACTCATCAATCCCGCCCGATGAACAGATACTCACTCACGTCGCGCCGAGCCGCCGCCACATGCGTGCCGAAGCTGTATTTGTGGTCGATCGCGATCACCTCGACCGACGGTTTGACCTTGCCCAGCAGGTCGCGAATGCGCGCCGCCCCGGGAATCGCGTTCGATGAGTAAGACAACACGATCGCGCCCGCGTCGGCGAAGTGCTCGAACGACCGGAGCAGCGCGTCCTCGATGGTCCGCTTGTACGCGAAGGGCGTGAACCGCTTCTCGAGCTTCTTGGTCTTGGTGTTCTCCATGATCGTCACGTCACGCCAATACACCGACAGTCCCTCGAGGAAGTGGTAGCGCTTGATGTAGTCGTTGTCGTCGCTGGGCGGGGCGTACGGCGGGTCGAGGTACACGAGATCCGGTGTGTTGTCCTGGATCTCGAACACGTCGCCACGCCGCGCTCGACTGCGTTTGCCGTTGCTGAACACCGTCGCGTTGTAGTCGAGGGCGCGCTCGCGGAAGTGTTCGCGCAGCGACAGTTTCAGGTCGCGGCGCCCGTCGGCGTACTTGGTGCCGTCGGTGAACGTGAACACTCCGCGCGGCTGCTTGCGCGCTGCGGACAGGATCAACGCCGAGATCGCGAGGTCGCGCCGGTACCCCTTCAGCGTGTCGATGTGCGACCACGCCGAATCGAGGAATCGGCGATCTTCAGGCGTGAAGTAGAGGCCGTCGAAGGTGCTCTGGATGAAGTCGCGGTCGTCGGCCGGCGGGCCGCAGATCTGATCGATCAGATCCTGGTCGAGCCGCACCGAGGAATTCTGCACCGTCGCCGCCGCGATCACGGCCGGGAAGTTCAGGAAGTCGTTCGACGTGACCGCGAAGCCCTGGACCTTGAGTAGATACGACACCACTCCTGACCCCGAGAACGCGTCGACGGCCGTCTCCCCGCCGATCTCGGCGAACACCCGCTCCAGGTGTGGGAGCAGACGGTACTTCGACCCCATGTAGCGCAGCCGAGGGAACCGCTGTGCCGTGGCGACGACGTCCGAGGACGTCAAGTCGGATGCGCGCGCCACGGACACAGATTCCCACACATCAGCCCGCTTCTCCGGCACGCTCACCGGCGCATGTTCGCGGCGTGGAGTTCATTCGTCACAGTGCCGGTCACCGTAGCGGCGACCACCGACAACAAGGCCACGGCGACGTCCGCGCGACAGACGGCGAACGTTCGGCGGGGCACCAACTACCGAGAAGAAACTCGCTGCCCCGGTCAGTGCGCGCCGACGCCCCACCCCAGAACACGCGACGTCACCAGCACCAGACCCAGCGACACCACCGCGACGACGACGAGTCCGATGACGGCCACCACCAGCGGGCGCCACCCCGCACGTGCCAATTCGCGGAAGTTCGTGTTGAGTCCGACACCTGCGAAGGTCAGCAGGAACGCCCACTTCGACACGTTGCCGAGGTTCGCGATCTGCCCTTTGTTGATCAGATGCGCGGTAGCCAGTGCGGACACCACCAGGAACCCGAGGACGAACTTGGGGAACTTCTCCCAGACGAACGTGGCCTTGGCGCGCACCCCCGGTGCGATCTGGTCGGCCTCGCCGCGGGCAGCCCAGTAGAGGGCGAAGCCCAACACGACGAAGCCGATGAGCGCATTGCGCACTGACTTCACCAGCACAGCGACCTTGCCGGCCTCGTCCGAGAACAGGAATCCCGTTGCCGTGGTTTCGGCCGTGTTGTCCACGGCGAGGCCGGCCCACAGTCCGAACTCGTGGTCGGTCAGCCCGATCGCGTGACCGAGAGGCGGCAGGGTGAACAGCGCCACCGCGCCGAGTGCGAGGATCGCGGCGATCGCATAGCTCACCTCGGAGTTGCGCGCGCGAATGGCCCCCTTGGAGGCGATGATCGCCGAGACGCCACAGATCGACGTACCGATGGCCAGCAGCGACCCCAGCTTGCCGGACAACCCGAACAGGCGCGCGGCGAGAATGATGATCGCGCCGGCGATCACCATGTCCAGCACGATCTGCACCAGCGAGATACCGCCCAACTTGATCACGTCACCCAGCACGAACCGGGCGCCGAGGGCGACGATGCCGAGTTTGAGCCAGAACTCGTAGGTCTGCACGCCGGGCCGGAAAACACGATGCACACCAACGGTATTGGCGATCACCAAGCCGATGACGATGGCCCACAGGACGTACTCGATGTCTGGCACGGTCCAATGTTCGCGCTTGGCCAACGCGTTCCAGCCCACCTGGGCGTACTTGCCGGCCACGCCGACGGCGACGAGAAGCAGCAGACCCGGTAGATAGGCAAGCGGGTTTCGGCTGGTGAAGGTGGGTCCTTCATGACCGGTCTGCTGGACTGCGGTACTCACCGGGTCACCACGGAATCTTCGGCAGCACGTCGGCCACCGCCAGGAGCACGATCACGCCAGCCACGATGGTCGCCCACCAGTCGAGGCTCAGACCACCGAGGCGCTGTTCATCTGCTGGTTGGGGTGCGTCGGGCGCCCCCTGCTCCGTTCCGGTCACCACCAAGGTGTAGCCCCGGCGGTCACACACCTGCCAGATAAAGACTCGGCATGATCCCAGCGGGACTGGCGTCGGCTAGGAACCCAGCTGACGATCCAGCGAGGCCACCTGGTCTTTGCCGTACTGCGTCGCGAGGTCGGCAGGAACCGGATCGTTGGCCGGCCCATCGAACTCCACGTCGACCGCCGCGTTGCCCCGCGTGAACATGAGCACGCCCACGGACTGCGACCCGTTCGGCGACAGCCCTGTCGCCCACGTTGCAGCGGTCCCGACGTCGACGGATGCGGTCGTGGGATTGGTGACGACGCTGCCGAGGCCGTCGCGCCAGGCGTTCATCGCATCCGTGGCCGCCTGCGGTGACGCCAGCACCAGGATCTTCGTCGTGATGGCGCGACTGCCGTCACGGTGGTTGAACACCTGCTCGACGCCCTGCTGGCCGCCGGGGTCGACGATCGGCGGCACGGACACGTACGCCGTCGAGTCGGTCGAGAGGTTCGGATCGACGGGAAGCGTGCCGTAATTAGGTGCGGCAGCGGCTGTTCCGAGGCCGACGGTGAGGACTGCCGACACTGCGGCCAGTCCCCCGAGTGAGATGGCTGGAAGTTTCATCGGTTTCTCCGCGGGTTCGAGGGTCGTCGGGTCAGCAGGGGTAGCACGCGAAGCCGCGCCAGCCGTCGCGCCACGTCCAGCCCGGACCGCATCCCATCCAGCCGGTCGACCCGTAGCAGTCGAGCAGCTGCACCGGCTTGCGCTCAGGCGTGGGCATGGGTGCCGGCGCGGGCGCGGGGTTGGCGAGCTGGGCGGCGGTGGCCATCGGCGCCCCCAGCAGCGAGCCGACAACCAAGGCCGAAGCCCCGACCGTCATCGCGAGTCTGCGCATGTCTAATCCCCTCTTCAGACGAGTTGCGAACACCTGGAGAGGTTACGCGCCAATTTGACGCGGCAAGCAATAAAACACACCGAGAAATGACATCCCCGCACTGCGCGGAATGGCGGCCAACCAAGTGGTTAGTCTGCAGGGAGTCCATCGACGGAGCAGGAGGCGGCCATGCAGCTGGCACTGACACCCGAGGAAGCCGCGTTTCGCGACGAGCTTCGCACCTTCTACACCACGGAGATCCCCGCCGACATCCGAGAACGCAGCCGCGCCGGCACGGAGATCACCAAAGAAGACATCGTCACCACGCACAGGATCCTCAACGACCACGGCCTCGCCGTGCCCAGTTGGCCCGTCGAATGGGGCGGCAAGGACTGGACCCCCACGCAGCATCAGATCTGGCTGGACGAGATGCAGTTGGCGTGCGTTCCCGAGCCACTGAACTTCAACGCCAAGATGGTCGGCCCCGTGATCGCCGAGTTCGGCTCGCAGGCGGTCAAGGAGCGGTTCCTGCCGCCCACGGCAGCGCTCGACATCTGGTGGTGCCAAGGCTTTTCCGAGCCGGAGGCGGGTTCCGACCTCGCCTCGCTGCGCACCACGGCGCTGCGTGACGGCGACAGCTATGTGGTCAACGGCCAGAAGACGTGGACCACGCTGGGCCAGTACGCCGACTGGATCTTCTGCCTGGTGCGCACCGATCCGAACGCCCCGAAGAAGCAGGCCGGCATCTCGTTCCTGCTCATCGATCTCGACACTCCCGGGATCACGATGCGGCCGATCAAGCTCGTCGACGGCAGCGTCGAGGTCAACGAGGTCTTCTTCGAAGACGTCCGCGTGCCCGCCGAGAATCTCGTCGGCGAGGAGAACCAGGGCTGGAGCTACGCCAAGTTCCTGCTCGGCAACGAGCGCACGGGCATCGCCCAGGTCGCCCGGACCAAGGTGCGGCTCGCGGAGGTCAAGGAACGCGCCAAAGCCAGCGGTCTGCTCGAGGACCCGCTGTTCGCCGCGCGGCTCGCGGAGGCCGAAAACGACGTGCTCGCACTGGAATTGACGCAGATGCGGGTGGCCTCGGGCTCCAAGGGCGGCAAGCCCAACCCCGCGTCGTCGGTGCTGAAGCTGCGGGGCAGCCAGTTGCAGCAGGTCGCCACCGAGCTGCTGATGGAAGTGGCCGGGCCCGACATCCTGCCGTTCCAGGGCGGTGACATCGCGTCCCCGGAGTGGGCGCAGCACAGCGCGCCGCGCTACCTCAACTACCGCAAGACCTCGATCTACGGCGGCAGCAACGAAGTGCAGCGCACCATCATCTCGTCGACCATCCTCGGACTGTAGAGAGAAGGCGAACTCATGGACTTCCAGTTCAGCGAAGAACAGACCCTGCTGCGTGACACCACTCGCGAGATGCTGGCCCGCGCCTACGACGTCGAGAGCCGCCTCAAGGTCCTTGACACCGATCAGGGCTGGAGCCGCGACGTGTGGGGCCAGCTCGCCGAAACCGGGGTGCTCGGCCTGGGTTTCGACGAGGACGCCGGTGGGCAGCTCGAGATCCACTCGGTGCTCGTCGAAGTCGGTCGCCGGCTGGCTCCCGAACCGGTGCTGCACGCGGCGCTGGGCCCGGGTGCGGTGATCGCGGAGGTCGGTAGCGCTGAGCAGCGCGCACTGCTCGACGAGGTCGCCGCCGGTGAGCGCCTCCTGGCGTTCGCCCACACCGAGCCGGGGATGCGGCGGCCCACCACGACCGTCTCCACCACCGCAGCACGCGCCGGCGACGGTTGGACGGTCAGCGGCACCAAGAACCCGGTGCTCGCCGGTGACAGCGCCGACACCCTGGTGGTGACGGCCGCGCTGCCCGACGGTGGCACGGGGCTCTTCCTGGTCGACGCAACCGCGACATCACGCAAGCCCTACAAGACCTTCGACGGTCAGCGCGGTGCCGAGATCGATTTCGATAACGTCGCGGCAGAGCCGCTCGGCGACGCGGTCGACGCGTCGGCGGCCGTCGAGCGTGCCCTGGTGCGGTTCTCGTCGGGGCTGTGCTCCGAGGCGCTCGGCGCCATGGAAGAGGCGTTGCGGTTGACCACCGAATACCTCACCCAGCGCAAGCAATTCGGCGTCACGCTCAGCAAGTTCCAGACCCTGACCCAGCGCGCCGCGGACATGTACGTCTCCCTCGAGCTCGCGCGCAGCATGGCGTTGTACGCCGCCATGTCGATCGCCGAGGGTGACCTGACGTCGACGGTCGCCGCGCGCGCGAAGGTGCAGATCGGCCGGTCGGGCCGCCACATCGCCCAGGAAGCGATCCAGTTGCACGGCGGTATCGGTGTCACCGCCGAGTATCCGGTCGGTCACTACGCCGCGCGGCTGACGGCGATCGAACAGACGCTGGGTTCGGCGCAGGACCACCTGCACACGCTGGTGGGTCAACTGGGCGACTACGAGGTCGTCACCGTCTAAATCCTGCAGGTCAGCGCCGTATTGCGTACCCTGCTGCAATGGTCGGCAGCCACACCATCGTCAGCGGTGGCGACGCTCTGGCGATGCGCATCGCCGAGGAGTTGCGCGGCGCCGGCATCACGGTGACGGTGATCGACGGACCGGATCAGCTCACCGCCGCCGGTGTCCACACCGCCACTGCGGTCGTGTGCGCAGGACCCGATGACGCAGACAACCTCGAGATCGCGTTGCTGGCGCGCCGTTTCAGCCCCACGGTGCGGGTGGTGGCGCGTCTGGCCAACACGGTGCTGCGGGAGGCGATGGCCGTCGGCAACGGCCCGGGAGCCGTGCTCGATGTCGCCGACCTCGCCGCGCCGTCCGTGGTGGAGCGGTGCCTGGCCCGAACGACGCACACGATCGCGGCGGGAGACCTCCACTTCGTGGTGTCCGGTGAGGCGATGCCGCGGGCCGGCACGTTGCGGGAGATCTACGGTGACCTCGCCCCGGTGGCAGTCGTGCTTGGCGACCGGGGTTCGACACCGGGGGCGGTGGTCGCGTGCCCCGGACGCGACCTTCACGTCGACGAGGGTGACTGGGTGGCCATGATCGGCACCGCCGGGCAGCTCGATGAACCGGACACCACTGTCGCGGCCCGCCCACGCCGCTCCCCGATGACCCGAGTCATGAACGCAGCGCGCGCTTTTCGCGAGGACGTCAACCCGAATTTCTATCGCGCGCTGTCGGTGTCGATGAGCCTGCTCGCCTTCTCGACGATCCTGCTGTGGTTCTCCTACGACAGGCCAGGCATGAGCTTTGTCGATGCGCTCTACTTCTCCACCGAGACCATCGCGACCGTCGGATACGGCGACTTCAGCTTCAGCGATCAGCCCACGTGGCTGCGCCTGTTCAGCATCGTGCTGATGTTCGCCGGCATCACCACCACCGCGGTGCTCATGGCGTTCGTCGCCGATCTCCTGCTGTCGCGGCGCCTCGCCTACTCGGCCGGCCGGCGCAAGGTCCGTGAACTGCAGCGCCACATGATCGTCGTGGGTCTGGGATCGTTCGGCATCCGGGTGGCCTCCGACCTCAAAGCCGCGGGCCACGATGTCGCGGTGATCGAACTCAACGACGAGAATCGCTACCTGTCGGCTGCCGCCGACCGCGGCATTCCGGTGATCTTCGGTGACGCCACCCTGCCCTCGACGCTGGAAGCCGCCCGCATCGACGACGCCAGGGCGGTCGCGGTTCTCACCGACGCCGACGTGGTCAACATCGAGACGGCCATCGTCTCCCGAGAACGCCTCAAAGACCGCCATGGTGTGCCGGTGGTCCTGCGGGTCTTCGATCGAGCGCTCGGCGCGGCGGTGGCGCACCGGTTCGGTTTCGACAACGTGCTCTCGACCGTCGAGCTCGCGGCCCCGTGGTTCATCGGGGCGGCGCTGGGCCTCACCGTGTTCGGCACGTTCTCGGTGGGGCAGGCGTCGTTCATGGTCGGTGGCGTCCGCGTGGACCCCGGAAGCGAACTCGACGGCATCCGGATGGCGGAGCTGTCGACGCAAACTCGGGTGATCGCCATCGTCGGCAGCGACGGCACGCGCGCCTTGCACCCGCGGCGCGATTCGCAGCTGCGGGCCGGCGACACCGCGTACCTGGTCGGTCCCTACCGGGAACTGCTCGCTACCTTGAGCAAGGGCCGTGGCCGGTCGCCCGCCGGCGCCCCGGTGCCTAGCTGAGGTCCGACACCACTTCGGACACCTGGCGCAGCTGATCCATGTCGGTACTGGTCGGTATCAGATGGATCTCGTCGGTGCCGATGTCGGCGAATCGGCCGAGTACAGCACGCAATTCGTCCTGCGTACCGGCCCAGCCCGTCGTCGGGGCCATCGCGTCGACGATCTCGGCCGGTATCCAGTTCATGTAACGCCGCAGGTGATGGTGCACCTGCTCGCGCGGTGCGGTTCCCTCACCGATCGCGAACCAGAACGACGTGGCCAGATGCGGCGCTGGCTTGCCGGCCTCCCGCCACGCAGCGCGCGCGACGTCGAAAAGCTCGTTCTGCGACGCGGTGTTCAGGTCCAGACTGATGCCCGCGAGGCCGGCAGCCCACCCCGCCGCGTGGCGCAGTGTCTTCGGACCCGTTGTGCCGACCAGCAATTCGGGTCCGCCGGACTGCACGGGCGGTGGCCCCACCGGCAGCGTTGCGTCTGTGACGTTCTCCCCCGCCCACACCCGGCGCATGACCGCGACCCGGTCGGCCAGCTGGCGCATCGTCTGGGTCGCCGGGTCCGCGCCGACCGCGCGGTAGTCCTCGTGCCGCCCCCCGACCCCGATCCCGACCGTCAATCGACCGTCGGCGAGCAGGTCGCCGGTGGCCAACGCCTTGGCCAGCATGACCGGGTCGTGCAACTGCGGAATCACCACCGTGGTCACCAGCCGGACCCGGTCCGTCCAGGCGGCCAGCGCCCCCAGCAGCGTCAGGCTCTCCGGGTTGTCGAACGCGATCCGCTCACCCCAGCACAGCGACGAGAAGGGTCCGTCGTCGACCAGTCGCGCCCATGCCCGCAGCGTCGCACTGTCCAGGTCGGGTTCCATCACCGGCATCGTCATCCCGATACGCACGCCGCGATTCTGACATGCGCGCGGTGACCGCCTACGCGGGCTGGCCGTGCAGGTTCTTGGCGGTCGGTGACGTCTCGACCGCAGCGGGGTCCGGGTAGGTGCCCAACACGCGGTCCGCGGTGCCCGCGCTGGTGACCGTGAACCAGAAGTGCTCGTTCTTGAAGTGGTGTTGCCGGTGATTACGCCACACCGCCCGGAACGCAGCGGTTTTCGGCTTGTAATCACTGTGCACCAGGTAGTGGCACCACTCGTAGCACAGGCCCAGCACCGTCAGGAACGCCAGGAACGTCAGTCCCAGGGCGGTGCGCGGAAACGCCAGCAGCGCGATCGCGACCGATACCGGCAACACCCACAGCAGTGCCGGCCACGGGATGAAGATCAGCGCGACCTGCCGCGGGTCGACGTGGTGCTCGCGATGCTTGCGGGCCAGCAGCGAGTCGATCCGCAGGCCGGCGATCCGCCGGGGCTTCCAGTGCAGGATGCACACGTGGACAACCCATTCGAAGAACGGGAACACGGTGAGCATCACGAGTGGCACCACGGCGTCGGTCCAGCTCCACTCACCCATCCAGAGGCGAAGGGTGACCGCGACGGCCAGCGTCGCGCTGATCAACCACGGGGACGGATGCCGCCAGAACTCGCGCGCGGCGTCGCCGAGTGTGAACTGCCGGCGGGTGGCACGGACGGGTGCGCTGGTCATTGCTTCTCCTCCAGATCGGCCAGAGCGGTGAGCAGGGCAGTGGTCGCAGGTTCGAGCAGCCGTTGCGCGGCCGCACGGGCCGCGTCGGCCTCCCCGCCGATGACGGCGTCGGCCAGCGCGCGGTAGTCGTCGATGCGCTCCATCTCGGCCGCCATCACGGCGGCGAGCGCGGGCAGCACGGGCTCGTAGGTGGCACGCAGCGTGTTGAACATCAGCCGGAATGCGATCGATTCGGCGCAGTCGACGACGTGATCCCAGAAGTCGAGCGCATACCGTTGCGCGGCAACGGGATCGGGCTCGGCCGCCAGGGCGGCCAGGGCCCCGTCGAGGCTCTCACGCGCGTGCGGGCCGCCGCGTTGCGCGGCGAGTTCGGCGACCTTCGGGCCGTTGTGCAGCCGTGTCTCCACGATGCTGCGCACGACGTCGAGGTCCAGGTCGCCGCCGCGCATCAACAGCGTGGGGAGCAGGTCGAGGCCGGCGGTGCGCCGGAAGTCGCGCACCGTGGTGGCGTCGCCCTGGCGCACCTCCACCAGACCAGCGGCGGCGAGGCGCTTGAGCGCCTCGCGTATCGCCGGACGTGAGACGCCGAGCACCTCGGCGAGCCGCCGCTCGCTGGGCAGGGCCTCCCCGGGCTGCATCTCGCCGCTCAGCACGTCGGCGACGATCTGATCGAAGACGTCCTCGGGGACCGAACGACGGTTCACCGGACGAAGCACCATGCCGCCACTGTGCACCCTGTCGGCCAGGAGGTCAAGTGGTCATACCAGTGCCTCCGGGGGTTATCCCCCGCCGGACTGGCGGGAAAACGCCGTACCGTCGTCCCGCCGCGATCCCTAGGTTGAAGATCATGACCGCACCAGCTGCCACGATGATCGAGCCCGCACCTGACATCGCGACACCACCGCCGGTTGGCCGCGCCTCCACTCTCGGCGTGGTGCCGACCGCCTCCATGATCACCGGTGCCGCGATCGCCACCGTCTGGTTCTGGATACCGTTGACGCTGTTGATCATCGGTATCTCCTCGATCCCGAGCGTGATCGGCTTCGTCCTCGCCGCCGTGGTCTTCACCTATCTGATGCGGGGTGTCGAGCGCGTCGAACGGGTGCGCAGCGAGGCCGTGTTCGGGATGGGCATCGGCATTCCGCCGCGTCGACTCTCGCCGCACAGCGGTTTCCAGCGATGGGCCCATCAGATCCTGCTGGACCTGGGCAGCTCCAGGTTCTGGAAGGCGACGGCCCATCACTACCTGCGCATGACCTACGACATCCTGGCCACCGGCCTCGCGGCGGCGCTGCTGGTGTTCGCCTTCCTCGCACCGGCCGCCGCGATCGCGATCGGCAACAGTGACGCCGACGCAGGCCTGTCGTTTCTGCCCACACCGGTGGCGTTCCTGCTGGCCGTGGTGGCGCTCGCAGCGGCAGGCCTGCTCCTGGTCTACGCCCCCGCCCTCGACGCCACGATCGACCGCTGGCTGCTCACGCCGTCGCCGACGGCACACCTGCAGTACCAGGTCAGTGCGCTGGCCGACGCGCGGCAGGGCGCGGTCACCTCCGCGCAGACCGAACGCCACCGCATCGAACGCGATCTCCACGACGGCGTGCAACCGCGCCTGGTGTCGCTGGCCATGACGATCGGCCTGGCGCAGACCAAACTCGACTCCGACCTGCCCGCAGCCAAGGCGCTGATCGCCGAGGCTCACGACGAGGCGAAGAGCGCGCTGGTCGAACTGCGCAACGTGGTCCGCGGTATCGCCCCGACGATCCTGGCCGACCGCGGCCTCGACGCAGCGCTCTCGGCGGTGGTGCAGCGCGCGTCGACATCCGGGGTGCCGACCACGCTGAGTGTGTACCTGCCCCGCCGCCTGCCGGACGAGGTCGAGGCGTGCGCGTACTTCGTCGTCGCCGAAGCCCTGACCAACGTCACCCGGCACGCGTCGGCCCACCAGGCCGCCGTGACCGTCCGCCTCGACGAGACCGCCCAGCAACTGCACGTCACGGTGTTCGACGACGGATGCGGCGGAGCGCAGATCACCGGCGACGAGAACGCCACGGGTCTGCGCGGTCTCGACGAACGGGTGCGCGCGGCCCGCGGCACGTTCACGGTGTCCAGCCCGGTCACCGGTCCGACGATCATCACCGCGGTGCTGCCATGCGGATCGTGATCGCCGAGGACTCCGCTCTGCTGCGGGCCGGTATCGAGCGCATCCTCACCGACGCCGGTCACGACGTGGTGGCCGGGGTGCCCGACGCGACCAACCTGCTCCGCCTGGTCAACGACACTCGGCCGGAGCTCGCCATCCTCGACGTCCGGATGCCGCCCACCTTCACCGACGAGGGCATCCGCGCAGCGGCGCTGCTGCGCAGCCAGAACCCGGAGTCCCCGGTTCTGGTGCTCTCGCACTACGTCGAGGAGCGGTACGCCGCCGACCTGATCGCCTCGGACACCCGCGGGTTCGGTTACCTGCTCAAGGACCGGGTGGCCGACGTGCCGGCCTTCCTCGACGCCGTGGCCGTGGTCGGCGCCGGCGGCACCGTGCTGGACCCGGACGTGGTGTCGCAGATCCTCGTTCGCTCCCACCGCCGCAATGCGCTGGACGCGCTGACCCCGCGCGAACACGACGTCTTGCAGCTGATGGCCGAGGGCAGAACGAATTCGGCGATCGCCACCGCCCTGCACATCTCGGTCGGCTCGGCCGAGAAGCACATCGCCTCGATCTTCACCAAGCTCGGCCTGGCTCCCGACGACAGCGGCAACCGGCGCGTCCTCGCGGTGCTCCGCTATCTCGAATCGTGAAGCCCGAATCCTGAACGCGCGAAAGGACTCCCGCATGACCACCGTCCTCACCCCACCCACTCCGCCACCTGCCGTGTCTCCCGGAGGCCGCACAGCGATCCGGTCGCTCCTCATCGTTGCCGCGGCGGTCCTCGTCGTCGGAACGGTGGCGTCACTGGGCGTCACCGCCTGGGGCGTCAGCTCGTTTCGGGTCGTCGCCGACAGCGCCGCGCTGCCCGCCACGCTGCGCTCGGTCACCATCGACACCGGCTCCGTCCCCGTGATCGTGCGGATCAGCTCCGATCGGGAGGCGACGACCCCGCGCGTCGACATGCGAATGGTCAATTCCGTTCGTGCAGGCTCGGATCCGCTCTCCGTCGCCGCCGACGGCACGTCGGCCCGGGTGACTATCGACGCCGAGCCGTCCGCGCTGCTCAACTGGGGCCGCGCATCGCAGATCACGGTGGTGCTTCCCCAGGATCAGGCCCGCCGCACCACGGTGACCACCCAGCAGGACACCGGCGTGGTGATGCTCGAGGCCGATATCGACTCACTGGTAGCCCGCACCCGCGACGGCGCGGTCGTCCTCGGCGGCGCCGCGCGTGACGTCGACATCACCGCGCAGAACGGGGATATCGACACCCGCGCCGCGATGTCGGTGTCGGAGAACTTCACGGCCACCACCCAGTCCGGCGACATCGACGTCGAGTTCTCCGGCGCACCGAAGACGCTGGCCGCCACGACCCAGAACGGCGATGTCACGGTCGCTCTGCCGCCGCCCGGACCCTACGTCGTCGACGCGACGACCGGCCAATCCTGGGGCTCCACGGTGGTGCGGGTACCGCAGACCCGTGATCCGAGCGGCGCCGCGTCCACCGTGAGCGTGCGGTCCGAGACCGGCGACGTGACGGTCGACGAGTTGCGCTAGGCGCGGGTGAGCTTCTCGATGATCGCGGCGACGGGCCCGGGTTCGGCGAGACGGAACCCGGTGCCGGCCCAGATGTTGGTGCCGTGCGGATCGCCGGCCCGCACCGCAGCCGAACGCAGCGGGCTCGTCAGATAGTGCACCTGCGGGTAGGCCAGCGGTGCCTGCGCGTCGTGATCGTCGACGAAGCGGTTGCGCAGACCTCGTGCGAACCGTCCCGAGAACGCCTTCGTCACAACCGTTTCGGTGAACTCCGGACTCACCAGCGCGGCCCGGTGTACCGGGCTGCTTCCCGCTTCGTCAGCGAGCAGGAACGCGGTGCCCAGCTGCGCGGCCACCGCACCGCCGCGGCGAACCCGCGCGATGTCCGCCGCGGTCATCAGACCACCCGCCGCGACCACGGGGAGATCGAGCGTGGCGACGATCGAAGCCAGCAGATCGTCGAGGGACTGTTCGGCGGGGCGCGCCTGCGAATCGAAGGTGCCGCGGTGTCCACCGGCGGCCGGTCCCTGCGCCACCAGCACGTCGACGCCGCGATCAGCGGCCTCACGAGCCTCGGCCACCGTGGTCACCGTCCCCGCGACGGTGATGCCCGCGCCGCGGAGCCGCGCGATCTCCTCGACGGTGGGCAGCCCGAACGTGAAAGACGCCACCGCCGGCCGCAGGTCGAGCAGAACGTCGAGCTTGCCCTGCCAGGCATCGTCGTCGATGCGCGGAGTTCCGACCGCGGCGCCGTACCGATCGGCATCGGGCGCCAGCTGCGCGGCGTACCGCTCGACGATCTCCGGGCTGCCGGTATCGGGGCCTGGCACGAAGAGATTCGCGCCGATCGGCCCGGACGCCAACCGCATCGCCGCACCCAGCCGGTCGGCGAAGGCGTCGGCGCCGAGATAGCCCGCCGCAACGAAACCCAGTCCACCGGCGTCGGTGCCGGCTGCGGCCAGTTCGGGCGTCGATGGTCCACCCGCCATCGGAGCCACCGACACCGGTGCGGTGAGATCACGAAAGTCGAAGGCCATCAGCACTCCTCGGGTCAGGTGACGGCGCGGCCGCGCTGCTCCTCCTGCGCGCGGTAATCGTCGGCCAGGCTGCGGACGTGGTCGGACAGCGCGCCCGACGCGACGTCGGCGAGGCTGGTGGTCTCCAGAACGGATCGCATGCTTGCGCGCAGCGCCCGCCAGACATCGGTCAGCGCAGCCGTCGGCCCGCTGTAGGGCAGATCGCCGAGCCCGATGTCACGGACACTGGCGAGCGGGCCGTCGATGCACCGCAGCACGTCGGCGATGCTGATATCGGTGGCACAGCGCGCGAGTTCGTATCCTCCGTCGCGGCCCCGGTGGCTGCGCACCAGCCGATCGGTGCGCAGATCGGACAGGATGTCGACCAGGAACTGCGCCGGAATGCCCTGCGCTTTGGCCAGATCCTCGGTTTTGACCAGCGCGCCCTCGTCGGCGGTCGCCAGCTCGACCATCGCGCGGATCGCGTACTCCGCCTTCGCCGACATCCGCATACGCGGGCCTATCCGGGGATATCGGCGGCGTCGGGCACGACCACCGCGAACAGGTCGGCGATCGCCGCCAGGCTCGCGGCCTGAATTGTCGACGCCGACACCGGCTCTCGATCGACCCCCGGCAACGCGCGCGTCGCGGTCGCGTTGGCCACCACCGTCGGCGCATAGCCCAGGTTGAACGCTCCACGGGCCGTCGAGTTCACGCACATGTGCGTCATGAAGCCGGCGAGCACGAGATTCTGCACGCCCAGCGAGGCGAGCCTGTCCTGCAACTCGGTCTGCACGAACGCATTCGGGTAGTTCTTCACCACGATCGGCTCCACATCCAGCGGAGCGACCCGGTCGACGATCGCGCCGGTGTGCCCGTTGATGTCGTACAGCGAGCCGGGACCGTCGTCGTGCTGGACGTGGATGACCGGGGCACCCGCCGAGCGCGCACGCTCAAGCAGCACCGCGGCCTCGTCAAGGGCGGCCTGCACCCCGTCGAGCTCCAACACCCCTTCGGTGTAGGTGTTCTGGCAGTCGATCAGCACCAGCACCGATTCACCGAGACGGGCAGGCTCGAGCGGCAGCCCCGACAGGGCGCGCAAGGTGTTGGGTTCGGCCATCTCCGCAGCCTACCCGCGGGCCGTCACCGCCAGCACCGCATCAGCGAGCTCGGGCCGGCACACGATGAGGTCGGGCAGCTTGGAGTCCCGCTGGTTGTAGATCAGCGGCGAACCGTCAATGCGGGACGTGTGCAGCCCCGCTGCGCGAGCCACCGCGACCGGTGCGGCCGAATCCCACTCGTACTGCCCGCCCGCATGCACGTACACATCGGAGATACCCTGCACCACCGAGGCGACCTTGGCGCCGGCCGAACCCATTTCGACGAGTGTGCCCTCGAGCGCGTCTTTGACCTCCAGGGCTATCGCCGGCGGCCGGGTACGCGAGACGACGATCCTCGGGGCGCCGGGCTGCGCCGGGGGCGCCGGCACCGTCGGCGTAGCCAGGGTGACGCCCTGCGCGGGCAGCGCCACGGCCCCGGCGACGAGTTCGCCCGCCTGCCACAGCGCGACGTGCACCGCCCAGTCGGACCGCCCAGCCTCGGAGAACTCCCGGGTTCCGTCGAGCGGGTCGACGATCCACACCCGCTCGGCGGACAGCCGCACCGGGTCGTCGATGCCCTCCTCGGAGAGCACCGCGTCGTCGGGCCGCACAGCGGCCAGCGCCTCCATCAGGAAGTCGTGGGACCGTTTGTCCCCCGCGGCTTTCCGCTCTGATGCATCGGCGTCGGCGAACTCGGCGCGCACGTCGAGGAGCAAGGCACCGGCTTCGGTGGCCAGGCGCGCGGCGACCTCGTGGTCGGATTCGGTCATGGCCTGCTCTCCAGCAGCTCGATCACCCGATCGGCGAGTCCGTCGAGAGGTTCGTCCGGGGTGAGCTGCAAGTCGGGATCCTTCGGTCGTTGGTAGGGACTATCGATGCCCGTGAAGTGGGTGATCTCACCGGCACGGGCCTTGGCGTACAAGCCCTTCGGATCGCGGCGCTCACAATCCTCGAGCGGAGTGTCCATGAACACCTCGAAGAAGTCCAGGCCGGCCGCCGTGGTCACCTGCCGGGCCAGCGCGCGGTGCTCTTCGAGCGGGCTGATCGCAGGCACGAGCACCACCTGGCCGGAATCGGCGAGGATCGCCGCGATGTGCGCGAGCCGGCGCTGGTTCTCGGCGCGGTCGGCCATCGAGAAGCCGAGGTCCGCGTTCAGCCCGTGCCGCAGGTTGTCCCCGTCGAGAACGTAAGCCGGCACGCCCTTTTCGAGCAGCTTCTGCTCCACCAACATGGCCACCGACGACTTGCCGGAACCGGACAGGCCGGTGAACCACACCGTGCGTCCCTTGGACAGCCGGTCCTCGGAGGTGCACAGCGACTGGTGGCGCACCGTGTTGGGGCTCGACGTCCGCGCCGTCACGTACGGCAGGATCATGCCCGCCGCGACCGTGCCGTTCGTGTTCGGATCGATCAGGATGAACGAGCCCGTCGCCGCGTTGCGGCTGTACTCGTCCAACAACAGCGGCACCTGGCTGCGCAGCGACACCCGGCCCAGCTCGTTGAGCTTCAACGCGGTCGCCGTCTTGTCGCGGTGCAGCGTGTTGACATCGAGCCGGTAGTCCAGCGCTGTCACCCTGACGCGCGTGGTGCGCGTCGTGTGCTTGATCAGATAGTCGCGACCCGGCTCCAGCGTCACCTCGTCAGCCATCCAACACACCGTGGCGTCGAACTCCTGCGTCACCCGCGGCTGATTGTTCGGCCGGGCGATCAGATCGCCGCGGCTGATGTCGATGTCGTCGGCCAGGCTCACCGACACGGCCATCGGCGGAAACGCTTCCTGCACAGGGCCGCCCGGGCCCTCGATGGCCGTGATGCGGGAGGTCTTGCCGGTCGGCAGCACGACGACCTCGTCGCCGGGACGCATGACGCCGCTGGCGACGGTGCCGGCATAGCTGCGATGGTCGGCGTGCTCGTGGGTCTGCGGCCGGATCACGTACTGCACCGGGAACCGCACGTCGACCAGGTTGCGGTCACCGGCGATGTAGACGTCCTCGAGATGGCTCAGCAGCGCCGGCCCGTCGTACCACGGCGTGACATCGGATCTGGTGACGACGTTGTCGCCGTTGAGCGCCGACAGCGGGATCGTGGTGACGTCCTGGACGTCCAGACGCGCGGCGAACTCGTGAAACTCGTCGCGGATCTGCTCGAACCGCTCCTGGTCCCAGCCGACGAGATCCATCTTGTTGACGGCGAGCACGATGTGCCGGATGCCGAGCAGCGAGGCCAGGAACGCGTGGCGACGGGACTGCTCGAGCAGACCGTGGCGGGCGTCGACGAGGACGATCGCCAGTTGCGCGGTCGACACACCGGTCACCATATTGCGGGTGTACTGGATGTGGCCCGGCGTGTCGGCGATGATGAATTTCCGCTTGGCCGTGGCGAAGTAGCGATAGGCCACGTCGATCGTGATGCCCTGCTCACGCTCGGCGCGCAGCCCGTCGGTCACCAGAGCCAGGTCGGTGTAGTCGTGACCGCGCTCCTTCGAGGTGCGCTCGACAGCGGCGAGCTGATCCTCCATCACAGCCTTGCTGTCGTAGAGCAGCCGGCCGATCAGCGTGGACTTCCCGTCGTCGACCGATCCAGCGGTCGCGATACGCAGCAGTGTGGTCGAAGAACCCATGTCAGAAATACCCCTCGCGCTTGCGGTCTTCCATCCCCGCCTCCGAAATGCGGTCGTCGGCGCGCGTCGCGCCCCGCTCGGTCAGGCGCGACACCGCGGTCTCGGCGATGACCTCACTGACCGTCGCGGCCGTCGACTCGACGCAGCCGGTGCAGGTGACGTCGCCGACGGTGCGGAACCGCACCGTCTTCTCGATCACCTGCTCCTCCTTGCGCGGCTGCAGGAACTTGTGCATCGCGAGCAGCATGCCGTCGCGCTCGAACACCTTGCGCTGATGCGCGTAGTAGATCGACGGCAGCGCGATCTTCTCGGCGCCGATGTAGGACCAGATGTCGAACTCGGTCCAATTCGACAGCGGGAAGGCCCGGATGTGCTCGCCCTTGCGGTGCCGGCCGTTGTAGAGGTTCCACAACTCGGGCCGCTGGTTCTTCGGGTCCCACTGGCCGAACTCGTCGCGGAAGCTGAACACCCGCTCCTTGGCGCGCGCCTTCTCCTCGTCGCGGCGCGCCCCACCGAACGCGGCGTCGAACTTGTTCTCCCGGATGGCCCGCAGCAGCGTGAACGTCTGCATCGGATTGCGCGACGGGATCGTCTCGACCACTCGGCCGGCGTCGATGTCCTCCTGCACGCTGGCCACTACCAGTCGCACGCCCGATTGAGCGACCAGGTCGTCGCGGGCCTGCAGTACCTCGTCGAAGTTGTGGCCGGTGTCGACGTGCATCACCGGGAACGGCAGCCGGCCTGGTGCGAACGCCTTGAGCGCCAGGTGCAGCATCACGATGGAGTCCTTGCCGCCGGAGAACAGCAGCACCGGCCGCTCGAACTCGGCGGCCACCTCCCTGATGATGTGGATGGCTTCGGCTTCCAGCGCACGCAGGTGGCTCAGCTCGTAGCGCCCCGCGTTGACCGCGGTGTCTTCGGTCGTCGTCATGGTTTCCCTGCAAAGTTGGTAGATTTGACCGGAATTACGATCATCATCGGGCAATGTAATCGCCGGGTCGGCGCGTGTCAACGGTGGGCGTCGAGGACGCGAGCGTGGGGGTTGTGCACGCGAAACGGGCGGCGGGCGTGCACAACCCCCACGGTCGGGGGCGGCTACAGGGTGATCTCCGAGAGCCTGCCGGTCGCGACGTCGAAGACAAAGCCGCGCAGTGATTCGTGCTTGGTGACGAACGGGCTGGCGTCGATGCGGCGCAGGGACTGCCGGACGTCCTCGTCGAGATCGCCGAACGATTCGGCGGCCCATTCCGGCTTGATGCCGGTCTCCTCCTGGATGGCGCGCTTGAACTCGTCGTCGGTGAACGTCAGCATGCCGCAGTCGGTGTGGTGGATCAGGATGATCTCCCGAGTACCGAGCAGACGCTGGCTGATCGCCAAGGAGCGGATCTCATCGTCGGTGACGACGCCGCCGGCGTTGCGGATCACGTGTGCCTCGCCGTCAGCCAGCCCGAGGATGCGGTACACGTCCAGGCGCGCGTCCATGCAGGCGACGACGGCGACGTGCTTGCTGGGAGGGAGCGGCAGCGGCCCCGAGAACGTCTTCGCGTACTCCTCGTTGTTCTTCAGGTACTCGTCAGTCACCGACATGGCGCGACCGTAGAGACGAAGCCCCGATCTGTCACGGTTAAGAATCAGCCAGCGCGCAAAGCGTCAGCGCGCGAGGTCGTACACCGTGGCGCCGCCCACGTCGCGGGCAGTGAAGTTCTTCGTCACCCACGCCGTGATCTCTGCCGCTTCCCCGCTGTCGGGCCGGGGGCCGCCGGGGCCACGGTGCTGCTCGGCGATGAAGTAGCGCACCTGACCGTCGTCGACGTACTGCTGGAATTGCGCCAACGTCGGCGACGGGTCGCTGCCCATGAAGCCGCCGATCGCCATCACCGACGTGCCGGTGCTCAGCTCCAGGCTGCCCGCCGTCATCGAACCGACAGTGGCTGCGGCCCAACGATTGTCGGTGGCCCTCACCAGATCCTGGAGTGCGACGTTGTCCGACGCCCGCTCGGGTCCTCCTGGGCCGCCGGGGCCGCCTGGCCCACCGAACCCGCCGAACCCGCCGAATCCGCCGAGGTCGGCGTGTGCGGCCGCCGGGCCCGCCATGGCGCCAGGACCCTTCGCCGGATGCGCGGCCGTCTCAATCGCATAAGCCGCGGGTGCGGCAGCCCCGAGAATCAGCGCGGCGCCGGCCACGGCCGCAGCGAACCGACCCCATCGCTGCACACCCGCCACCAACAGCGCAGCGACCGCGAGCAACCCGATCAGCACCACCCAACGGAGCCACGGCTGCCATCCGGGCGCCCGGCCGAGGAGGACGAAGGCCCATACTCCGGTACCCGCCGACATCACCGCGAGAACTGCCCGCGCCGCCGCGGAGTGCCTGTCCCGCCACAGCTCGACAGTGCAGATGCCGACCAGTGCGGCGACGGCCGGCGCCAGCGCCAGCGTGTAGTACGGGTGGATGGTGCCGTCCATGAAGCTGAACACGGCGGCGGTCACCAGCATCCAACCGCCCCACAGGAGCAGGCTCGCCCGCAGGGGCGACGTGCGCCCGGCGCGCCGGGTCCACCACAGCAGTGCGACCAATCCGATCAGCGCCGCGGGCAGGAGCCAGGACACCTCAGCGCCGAACGACGGACCGAACATCCGGCCGATGCCCGGGGTGCCGCCGAAGAACACGTGCGCCTCGCCTCCGGGTCCCCCACCCGGGCCGCCTCCCGGACCATGGCCCATGCCAGGGCCTTCGCCCCGGCCGGCAATCCGCTGAATCCCGTTGTAGCCCAGCGCGAGCTGCAGCAGCGAGTTGTCGGTGGACCCGCCGATGTAGGGCCGGGAATCGGCCGGCCACAGATCCACCAGCGCCAGGAACGGCCCGGCCGTCGCCACCATGGCGACCCCACCGGCGATCAACGCGCGGACCCGCGGCCAGAACGCGATCGGCGCGGCGACCAGGAACGCGAGCGCCAGCCCGGGCACCACGAGGAAGGCCTGCAGCATCTTGGTCAGGAATGCCACGCCCAGGACCACTCCCGCGCCCACCATCCATCGGGTGCGTCCGGTCTCGATGGCACGCACCGTCAGATAACCAGCCACAACGAGCAGCAGCACCAGCAGCGCGTCGGGATTGTTGTAGCGGAACATCGACGCCGCGACCGGCATCGCAGCCAGCGCGGCGCCGGCGATCAGACCGGCACCCGGTCCGCTGACGCGGCGCACCGCGGCATAGAGCACCCCCACCGAAGCAACACCCATCAGGGCCTGCGGCAGCAGCATCGTGAAGGGGGTGAAGCCGAAGAGCCGGCCGGACAGCGCCATGAACCAGATCGACACCGGCGGTTTGTCGACGGTGATCGCGTTGCCGGAGTCCAGCGATGCGAACAGCCAGGCTTTCCAGTTCTGGGTACCGGCCTGCGCGGCGGCCGCGTAGAAGTCGTTGGCCCAACCGCCCGAGCCCAGGCCCCAGAGATAGAGCACCGCGGTCGCGGCCAGCAGAGCAGCGAGCGCGACACGGGGCCAGCGCGTGGCCGGCTCGCGCGGCGGCACCGATGCCGCCATGACCGAGGTGTCGTCGGTGAGAGTCATCGGGCGATCCCTTCGGTGGTGGCGCGGCGCGGATGGAACACCCAACCGCGGAGCAGGACGAAGCGAACCACGGTGGCGAGCAGATTGGCCGCGATCAGCACGACGAGTTCGACCACGTGGTTCGGTTCTGCGGACGCCGCGTGGAGCACGCTCAGCGATCCGCTGGTGATGCCCAACGCGATACCGAACACGAGGAGACCCTCGACGTGGTGGCGGGCCAGCCCGGACTGACCCTGCACCCCGAAGGTGAAGCGCCGGTTGGCCGCGGTGTTGCCGATCGCGGTGACCAACAGGGCCACCAGGTTGGCACACTGGGCGCCGATGTCGTTCTGTAGCAGCACGAACAGAGCGATGTAGGCCAGTGTCGAGGCGAGCCCGATCGCCCCGAACCGCACCACCTGGCGCAGCAGTGATCGGGGTGCCGCCTCCCGCGACGAACTCAGTTGCGCGGCAATCATGTTCACCGGGATCGCGCCGCTGGCGAACCCGCGCAGCAGGCGACCGATGCCACGTAGGTCGGCCGCGGCCGTGGCGACGATGTCGACGCGGCTGTCCGGGTCGTCCACCCAGTCGACGGGGACCTCGTGGATTCGCAGCCCGCTGCGCTCGGCGAGCACCAGCAGTTCGGTGTCGAAGAACCAGCCGGTGTCCTCGACGTGGGGCAGAAGCCGGGCGGCCACATCGGCCCGGATGGCCTTGAACCCGCACTGGGCATCGGAGAATCGGGCCGACAGCGTCGATTTGAGGATGAAGTTGTAGCAGCGGGAGATGATCTCGCGCTTCGGCCCGCGGGTGACGTGCGCACCGCGCGCCAGTCGGGTGCCGATCGCGAGGTCGGAGTGACCGGAGATCAGCGGCGCCACGAGGGGTCCGAGCGCAGCCAGATCGGTCGACAGGTCGACGTCGGTGTAGACGAGCACCGCCGCATCGGACGTCGACCACACGTGATGCAGTGCCCGGCCCCGCCCCTTCTCTTCGAGGCGTACCACGCGCACGTCGCTCAGCTCGGCGGCCAGTCGCGCGGCGATGCGAGGTGTGTCGTCGGTGCTGGCGTTGTCGGCGATGGTGATGCGCGCCGGGAAAGGCACCGCATCACGCAGGTACCGGTGCAACCGGTGCACCGACTCGGACAGGACGGCCTGCTCGTTGTAGACGGGAACGACGACGTCGAGCACCGGCGCCCCGGTGGTGCGCGCGATGCGGGCGGCGTGGGGTCGGCGCTCACCGGGGATTCGGCCAGAACCCGTCTCGGTCACGATGTCGGTGCATGTCATGGTGTTCATCTTGTGCTGCTTAGGTGTGCTCATCATTGGCCGGAGCTATGTGCCGGCTGTGACTCGGTCAGGTCGTAGATCACCGTGCCGTCGACGGTCTCCGCGACGAAGTTCGTGGCCACCCAATCGCGAATCGCCACCGACTCCTGGGATCCGCTGGCCGGCGCGCGGCCCATGGTCATCAGGCGGCCGGAGACGAAGTAATGGATGCGCCCGGCAGCGACGTCGTCGACGAACTGCGCCAATGTCGGCGACGGGTCGGTGCCGTTGAATCCGCCGATCGCCATCACCGGCGCATCGATCGCGAGTTGGTAGCCCGCGGCGTTGTTGGAGCCGACAACGGCTGCAGCCCAGGTGAATTGATCGGCGTCGGCAGCGAGCACCCTGGTGAGGTCCGGGCGCGGGGTCGGTGAGCTCAGCAAACCGCCGCCGGGGAAACCGAAGCCGCCGGTGCGTGCGGGCCCGACCGATGGGATGGCACCGGAGTGCGGGGTCGCGGCGGTGACCACCGTGTACGCGGCGGGCGCCGCGAGGCAGCACAGCAGAGCCACCGCGGCGACGGCCCGGCTCGCGCGCGGACCCAGCCGCGAGTTCGCGAGGATCAGCGCCGCAGCGCCCACCCCGGCGATCACGATCACGATCCGCAACCACGGCAACCAGTCCGCCTCACGCGACAACAACTGCGCGGCCAGGAGCACCGTCACCATGACGGTGGCGGCCATCGCACTCACCGCACGCGGATCTCGTCGACTGCGCCACAACAGAGTTGCGCCGATGCCGACGCTCGCGGCGATCGCGGGAGCAAGTGCCACGGTGTAGTACGGGTGGACGATTCCGTTCATGTAGCTGAACACCACAGCGGTGACGGCGAGCCACCCGCCCCACAGAATCAGCGCGGCCCGGGTGGGATCGGTGCGGGGCGCGCGGCGGGTCAGGACGAAGCCGGCGACGGTGCAGACGAGCGCGGCAGGCAGGAGCCAACCGATGTCGGCGCCCATCGAGAACCCGAACAGCCGTCCCCAGCCGACGTCGTGGTTGAGGTTGCCCAGGCCCCCTGTCTCGTTGCCGGTGAGCCTGCCGAAGCCGTTGTAGCCCACCGTCAATTCGAGAATGCTGTTGTGCTGCGAGCCACCGATGTAGGGCCGCGCATCGGCCGGCCACAGTTCGACGAGCGCGATGTACCAGCCGGCCGACACCACGACCGCACCCGCGGCGAGCCCGAGGTCGAGCACTCGTCGGCGCAGCGTTGACGGTCCGGCCACCAGGTAGGCCAGCGCGAAGGCGGGGAGCACCAGCAGTGCCTGCAGCATCTTCGCGAGGAACCCGACGCCGACGGCCACGCCCGCCGCGACCAGCCACCACCTGCTCGCGTCCTTCTCGCAGGCGCGCTGCGTGCAGTACGCGCCGAGCACCAGCATCAGCACCAGAAGCGCGTCGGGGTTGTTGAACCGGAACATCAGCGCGGCGACCGGGGTCAGCGCGAGTATCCAGCCGGCCAGTAGGGCGGCACCGGGTCCGGCGGCACGGCGCACAGCCGCGTAGAGCACCCCGACGGCGGCCACGCCCATGAGGGCCTGCGGCACCAGCATGCTCCACGGTGAGAAGCCGAACACCCGCGCCGAAACGTCCATCACCCACAGCGCGGCCGGGGTCTTGTCGACGGTGATCGCGTTGGCGGCGTCACTGGAGCCGAACAGCATCGCGGTCGCGTTGCTCGATCCCGCTTGGACCGCGGCGGCGTAGAACGTGTTGGCCCACCCGGAGGCACCGAGGTTCCACAGATACAGCACGGCGGTGCTGAGAAGGAGCACCGCCAGCCCCGGCGAGCAGACGCGAAGTCGAGCAGACACACCGCGAAATAGTCCAGTTCGTGTCTGCTCGCCGGGGTTGGGCGCAGCCTCGGGCCCCGACGTCAGCACGGTCACCGTTCGATCATGTTCGGCCCCGCTAGGCGCCCGATTGGTCCCCGCTGTGCCTTGGCTGTGAATTCACAGGAAGGGTCACGACGAACTCCGTGCGGCCGGGCACACTGCGAACCGAGATCGTGCCGTCGTGGGCACGCACCACAGCAGACACGATCGCCAGGCCCAGACCGGTGCTGCCGCCGCGGCGGGAGCGTGAGGAATCGCCGCGCGCGAAGCGTTCGAACACCTCCGGCTGCAGCGAGTCCGGAATACCCGGACCGTCGTCGACGACGGTCAGCACCACATTTTTCCCCAGGTCATCACCGGCTTCAGCCAGCGATGTCGTGACCGTGGTGCCCGGCGGAGTGTGGATGCGCGCGTTGGCCAGCAGATTGGCCAGCACCTGGTGCAGCCGCGCCTCGTCACCGGGGACCGCGACGGGCTCGTCGGGTAGGTCGAGCTCCCATTCGTGGTCGGGTCCGGCGGCGTGGGCGTCGCTGACCGCGTCGACGACCAACCGGGTCAGATCCACCGGCTCCCGCTCCAGCGGGCGGCCCGCATCCAGCCGGGCGAGCAACAGCATGTCCTCGACCAACCGCGTCATCCGCTGCGTCTCGGACTCCACCCGGTTCATCGCGTGGGCGACGTCGTCGGGCAGGTCGGCGCGGCGGCGCTGCGCGAGCTCGGTGTAGCCGCGGATCGCGGCCAGCGGGGTGCGCAGCTCGTGGCTTGCGTCGGCGACGAACTGGCGGATGCGGGTTTCGCTGGCGTGCCGCGCCGACAACGCGCCGGCGATCCGGTCGAGCATCCGGTTCAGCGCCGAGCCGAGCCGCCCGACCTCGGTGTGCGCGGCCTCTGGGTCGACCGCGACGATCGGCGTCGGCAGGTTCACCTCGCCGCGGTCGAGCTCGAGGTCGGCCACGTCGCGCGCCGCCGACGCCACCCGGGACAGCGGTGCCAGCTGGCGTCGGACGATCGCGATGCCCGCGAACGCGGCGGCGATCAGGGCGAGCAGCGCGACGACACAGAACATGCCGAGCACCCACAGCAGGGTGTCGTCGACCACCGCCGTCGGCAGCCCGGTGACGATCGTCTGGGTCCCGCCGCGGCGGTCGTGCAGCCCGATGACGCGGTAGCGCCCCAACCCGTCGAGGGTGACGGTCCTCGGAGTGTGATCCGGCGGTACAGCGGCCAGCTGCTCGGTGGCGGTCTCGCTGATCGCCGAGCGCCCACCGTCGGCGGTGATGACACCGGCGTCGGTGTCGCGGCCTGGCGTCACCACAGCGCCGACGGTGCGGGTGGCCTGGCCGGGCGCATTGAGGAACCCAGGACCGGGCCCCACCTCGGGGTCGAACCGCCGGCGCTCCTCCCAGTCCGGGGTGCCTGGCACGAACACCGGCGGCGGCAGATCGAAGATCGCGACCGAGCGCCGGCCCGCCTCGACGAGTTGCTCGTCGAGCTGGTGGGACAGGAAGCGCTGCAGCGCGAACTCGGTGGCGACGCCGATGCTCGCGATGACGACGGCCAACAGCACCATCTGGGTGACGGCCAACCGCACGCGCAGCGACCAGGTCCGAGGTGCGAGGACGCGGCCCCGCGTGGCGGCCTCCCCGTCAGCGTGCGGGCTTGAGGACATACCCGGCGCCGCGCAGCGTGTGGATCATCGGCTCCCGGCCGCTGTCGATCTTCTTGCGCAGATACGACACGTACAACTCGACGATGTTGGACCGTCCGCCGAAGTCATAGCTCCACACCCGGTCCAGGATCTGCGCCTTGCTGAGCACCCGCTTGGCATTGCGCATCATGAACCGCAGCAGCTCGAACTCGGTGGCGGTCAGCGTGATCGGCTCCCCCGCACGGGTCACCTCGTGACTGTCTTCGTCGAGCACCAGATCCCCGACCACGATCGTCGCCCCGGCGGCCTCGGTGCTCACCCCGGTGCGGCGCAGCAGTGCTCGCAACCGCAGCACGACCTCTTCGATGCTGAACGGCTTGGTGACGTAGTCATCGCCGCCAGCGGTCAGCCCGGCGATGCGGTCCTCCACCGAATCCTTGGCGGTGAGCAGCAGCAGCGGTAGCCCGGGGATCTGTTCACGGAGGCGATGTAGAACGTCCAGACCACTCATGTCCGGCAGCATCACGTCGAGCACGACCACGTCGGGTGGGTTCTCCCGTGCCGTCGCGATCGCGTTGGCGCCGTCGCCGGCGGTCGAGATCTCCCACCCCTCGTAGCGCAGCGCCATCGACACCAGCTCGGCCAGCACCGGTTCGTCGTCGACGACGAGCACGTGCACCGGGCTGCCGTCGGCACGACGCATCACCACCCGCGCGGCGTCGGTTTCGCTGGGAGGTGAGGTCACCACCCCATTATGTGCGCGCACGATTTGGCCGGGCTGTGTCGAAGCTATGCGCCCGCTGTGAGGCAGACACACAGCCGGCACACATCTGGGGCGGCCATCCTGGGGCCATGACCGAACCAACAGCCGCACTCGACGACGGAGCGTGGGCAGCCCCCGGTCCGGAGCCGCGCCGGCGACGGGCCCGCGAGATCGCTGCCGCGGTCGCGATCGCGGCAGTGATCGGCGGGCTGGGCGGCGCGGCAATCCACGCCGCACGCAGTCACGGACATTTCCCCGGCCCGTTCATGGTCGACATGTCCGGAGAAGGCGCGCCGGAGCGCGGCCACGCAGGAGGCGCCGCGATCTCATAACCTGTCCGGATGCAGCCCCGAGGCGGACCCGCCGGATGACCCGCTTTCTGGCGCGGCGGCTGCTCAACTACCTGGTGCTGCTCGCCCTCGCCTCGTTCCTGGCGTTTACGCTGACCTCACTGACGTTCCATCCGCTGGACAGCCTGCTCGAGCGCAGCCCGCGCCCCCCGCAGGCGGTGATCGACGCGAAGGCCGCCGAGCTCGGCCTCGACCAACCGATCCCGATCCGCTACGTCGACTGGGTGTCCGGGGCAGTCCGCGGCGACTTCGGCACCACGGTCACGGGCCAGCCGGTGACCGACGAACTGTGGCGACGCGTCGGGGTGAGCCTGCGGCTGGTGATCATCGGTTCGGTGCTCGGCACGATCATCGGCGTGGTCGTAGGTGCCTGGGGCGCGGTTCGCCAGTACCGGCTGTCCGACCGCGTCATCACCGTGCTCTCGTTACTGATCATCAGCGCCCCCACGTTCGTGATCGCCAACCTGCTGATCCTGGCGGCGTTGAAGGTGAACTCGGTGCTCGGCGTGCAGCTGTTCGAGTACACCGGGGAGACGTCGATCGACGCGGTCGGCGGTGGGTGGAACCAGTTCGTCGACCGGCTGCAGCATCTGGTGCTGCCGACGGCGACGCTGGCGCTGACCTCGATCGCGGGTTTCAGCCGCTATCAACGCAACGCGATGCTCGATGTACTCGGTCAGGATTTCATCCGGACCGCCCGAGCCAAGGGGCTGACGCGGCGCCAGGCGTTGTTCCGGCACGGTCTGCGCACGGCGTTGATCCCGATGGCGACGTTGTTCGCCTACGGCATCAGTGGTCTGGTGACCGGTGCGGTGTTCGTCGAAAAGATCTTCGGCTGGCACGGCATGGGTGAGTGGTTCGTGCAGGGCATCGCCGCCCAGGACACCAACATCGTGGTCGCGTTCACGGTGTTCTCGGGGACGACGATCCTGCTGGGCGGCCTGCTCTCCGATGTCCTCTACGCCGCCCTCGACCCGCGGGTGCGTGCCTCGTGACCGTTCAGGATTCGACCCAGGACTTCGTGTCGCGACGGACGTTGGTGTGGCGCCGCTTCCGCCGCAACCGGCCCGCGATGGTGTCGGCCGTGGTGCTGGTCGTGTTGTTCGTGGGGTGCTGGGCGCTGCCGCCACTGCTGCCCTACTCCTACACCGATCTGGACTACTACGCGCTGCAGCAGCCACCGTCGCCGCAGCACTGGTTCGGCACCAACGCACTCGGCCAGGACCTGCTCGCCCAGACCCTGCGCGGCATGCAGAAATCGATGGTGATCGGCGTCTGCGTCGCGGTGATCTCCACGCTGGTGGCCGCGACCGTCGGCGCGGTCGCCGGGTACTTCGGCGGCTGGCGCGACACCGCGCTGATGTGGTTCGTCGACCTGCTGCTCGTGGTGCCGGGCTTCATCCTGATCGCGATCGTCACCCCGAGCACGCGGGGCGCAGGCACGGTGGTGTGGTTGATCGTGCTGCTCGCCGCGTTCAGCTGGATGATCAGCTCCCGCATGGTGCGTGGCCTGACGATGAGCCTGCGCGACCGCGAATTCGTCGCGGCCGCACGCTACATGGGGGTCAGCAACACGCGCATCATCGCCCGGCACATCGTGCCCAATGTGGCATCGATCCTGATCATCGACACCACGCTCAACGTCGGTGTCGCGATCTTGGCCGAAACCGGCCTGAGCTTCCTGGGTTTCGGCGTGCAGCCGCCCGACGTCTCGCTGGGCACGCTGATCGCCGCCGGCACCGCCTCGGTGACGACGTTCCCGTGGGTCTTCCTGTTCCCCGCCGGCATCCTGGTGCTGATCGTGTTGTGCGCCAATCTCATCGGCGACGGGTTGCGCGACGCGCTGGATCCCGGTGTGCGCCCGGCCCGGTTGACCCGACGGAGGTCACGCCGATGACCCTGCTGCAGGTGCGCGACCTGACCGTCACATTCCCCACCGACACCGAACGGGTGGCCGCCGTGCGCGGCCTCGACTACGACGTCGCCTCCGGAGAGGTCGTCGCGCTGGTCGGCGAATCCGGAGCCGGCAAGTCGGCAGGCGCGATGGCCGTGGTCGGCCTGCTGCCGGAGTACGCCGAGGTATCCGGCTCCGTCCGCTTGCACGGCACCGAACTGCTCACCGAAACCGATGCCGCGATGTCGCGCATCCGCGGGGCGAAGATCGGCACCGTCTTCCAGGACCCGATGTCGTCGCTCACCCCGGTCTACACCGTCGGGGACCAGATCGCCGAGGCGATCCGCATCCATCGCCGCGACGTCACCCGCCAGGCCGCGCGGGCCCGAGCAGTGGAGCTCCTCGACCTCGTCGGCATCGCGCAGCCCGCGCGTCGGGCCGCCGCGTTCCCCCACGAGCTCTCCGGCGGGGAACGTCAGCGCGTGGTCATCGCGATCGCGATCGCCAACGACCCCGATCTCTTGATCTGCGACGAGCCCACGACTGCGCTCGACGTCACGGTGCAGGCGCAGATCCTCGACGTGCTGCGCACGGCGCGTGACGTCACCGGCGCCGGCGTGCTGATCATCACCCACGACCTCGGCGTGGTCGCCGAGTTCGCCGACCGTGCGTTGGTCATGTACGCGGGCCGCGCCGTCGAGACCGCGCCGGTCGCCGACCTGTACACCCGACGCCGAATGCCCTACACCGCCGGGCTTTTGGGGTCCGTCCCGCGGCTGGAGGCCCGGCAAGGCGCCCGTCTGGTGCCGATCCCGGGCGCTCCCCCGTCGCTGTCAGCGTTGCCCACCGGATGTCCGTTCACGCCGCGCTGCCCGCTGGCCGTCGCGGAGTGCAGCGCCGCCGAGCCGGAGCTGAGCGCTGTCGGCCCCGACCACCGGGTCGCCTGCATCCGGCACGAGGAGGTCGCCGGCCGCAGCGCAGCCGACATCTACGGCGTGAGCACCGACCCCGTGCGCTCCGTCGGTGACGCCGAGGCGCCTGTTGTCGTGTCGGTGCGCGACCTGGTCAAGACCTTCCCGCTGACCAAGGGCGTGGTGTTGCGGCGCCGCGTGGGCGAGGTCCGCGCGGTCGACGGGGTCGACCTGTCGGTGCGGCAGGGTCGCACGCTGGGCATCGTCGGCGAGTCCGGCTCCGGCAAATCGACCACGCTGCACCAGATCCTGAGCCTGACCGCGCCGCAGCAGGGCAGCATCGAGGTGCTCGGCGCCGATGTCGCCTCGCTGGACCGCCGCGCGCGCCGCGCACTGCGCGGCGACCTGCAGGTGGTGTTCCAGGATCCGGTCGCGTCCCTGGATCCACGACTTCCGGTGTCCGACGTTCTCGCAGAGCCGTTGCAGGCCAATGGGTCTGACAAAATAACCACCGCAGACCGGGTGGCCGAATTGCTGACGCTGGTCGGGCTGCGCCGCGAGGACGCCACCCGCTATCCGGCCGAATTCTCCGGCGGCCAGAAGCAGCGCATCGGCATCGCCCGCGCGCTGGCGTTGCAGCCGAAGATCCTCGCGCTCGACGAACCCGTCTCGGCGCTGGACGTGTCGATCCAGGCCGGCATCATCAACCTACTGCTCGACCTGCAGCTGGTGCCGGCCGCCGGCGGCAAACTTTTCACCGACTTCGTCACCCCCGGCAACTTCGACATCGTTCAATTTTCCTGGGCCGCGGACGCATTCGCGCTGTCGAGCCTGACCCAGGCATACGCGTCGGCGGGTGAGAGCAACTACGGCAAGATCGGCAGTCCCGAGATCGACGCGAAGATCGAGCAGACACTCTCCGAGCTCGACGCCGCAAAGGCCCGCACGCAGGCCAACGAGCTCGACACGATGATCTGGCAGGAGGTGCACAGCCTGCCGCTGTTCCAGGCTCCCGGCAACGTCGCCGTCCGGGCCACGCTGGCCAACTACGGCCCGGCCGGCATCGGCGACCTCAACTACACCGCGATCGGCTTCATGAAGGGGTGACCTGACGGACCGCCCGCGGCACCACGTCGGGCACCGTGCCTTCGGCCCGAGCTGCCAGCCGGATCGCGCCGACCAGCAACCGCACCGTGAGGTTCGCCGACAGCTTGTCCAGTTCCGTCCCGCGCGAGCCCAGTTCGGCGACCTGCCCCTGTGCGGCCGCGCGGCACACCTGCAGCGCGGCGTGCTCGCGCGTGTCGAGCATGCTGTGCCCGGCGGTGGGCAGATCGACCAGTTCCGCGTCGGGGATGAGGTCGACGACCCGGTGCGCGACTCCCGGCGGGGTGGTGAGGTCGCGGCCGCCGGAGAGCACGGCGGTGGGCCAACGGAACTGCGGCATCGCAGACACGAGATCGTAGGGCTCGGCGACGAATTCGACGTCACCAGTGGCCATTTCACGCAACGCGATAGCCGGATCCAGAGGCAGCCCGTCCGGCTCGGCGCCGTAGTTCAACTCGCGATAGGCGATGCGCTCGACGAGGTCGGGCTCGTGCTGATAGGGCGTCTTGCGCTCCAACAGGTTGCGGGCGCCGAAGCCGACCGCCGCCCACAGCCAGTCATGCCCGGCGAGAAGCAGGTCGAGTTGCCGGCACAGCACCTCCGGGCCGGCCACGCCGTACATGTCGCCGATGAGCTGGACGTCTTTGCTGGTGACCACCCCCGCTTCCACCAGTCGACGCACCTTGGCCGCCAGGTCCGAGGTACCGGGCTCGGTCCCGTCCCACAGCACGCGGCGCGTCTGGGCCCGCACCTCGGCGATGTCGCCGGCCGACAGCAACGGTGAGTCGAGCACCATGGAGTGCACGCGCTCGGGATGTGCCACGCCGAGGCCCGCGGCCAGATAGGTGCCGTACGAGGCGCCGTAGACGATCGCCTTGTCGACGTGGGCGTCGTCGAGCACCGCCGCGAGATCGTCGACCGCAGCTCGGACCGTGATCGCCTCGGGAGGTAGATCGTGACCCGCGTCGTCATGCCGGGAGAGCCCCACGCCGCGGTGCTCGACCATGATCACGTCGAGCCCGGCCAGCGCGGCACGCCGCCGAAACGCCCGGTAGAGAGCAACAGAGGCAGCCCCGGGACCGCCCGGGATGACCAGCAGCGGATGCGCGGATTTCCGTCCGGTGCGTACGTAGTAGACGTCGAATTCATCAGATGAACCGGTGGCTGCTCCGGTGCCGAACGGACGCCGGACAGGGCGCACGCCCGGCAGCGCGGCCAGCTTGGCGTGCGCACGCCGACGCTTGGCGTTCATCGTCATCGCGATCCATTCTGCCCCCGGTCCGACCTGCGGGCCACGCGGGCCGGCTTCGGCCGGAGGTTCAGTTCGAGGTTCGGTTCGAGCTGAGCCAAAGCCGTGGCACCCGGCCCACGCGCCGGTAGGAATCTCCAGCATGACCTCTCTGGACCGCTCCACCGCCCTGCTACCCGACTCCGACGCTTTCGCCGCGCTGCTGCGCGACATCGCCGCCGGGGCCGCCGACCGCGACCGCAACGACGAGAATCCCGTCGAGCAGGTGGCCGCGCTGAAGCGTGCCGGCTTCGGCACCCTGCGCCTGCCCGCCGCCTTCGGCGGCCCCGGATTGTCGGTGACGCAACTGTTCTCGGCCATCATCGACGTCGCGCGGGCGGACCCGATCGTGGCGCACATCTTCCGCACGCACTTCTGGTTCGTCGAGGAGAGGTTGCGCACCTCCCACGATGGCTCCGATCCGCTCTCGGCCGAGTGGCTGTCGACGGTGGCTCAGGGGAAGACCTTCGGTAATGCGTTCAGCGAGAAGGGCGGCAACGCGGTGGGCAGCCTGGTGTTCAACACCCGGCTGCTGCCCGCTGAGCAGGGCTACCGGCTCGACGGGGAGAAGTTCTACAGCACCGGCACGCTGTTCTCCGACTACCTGACCGTCACCGCCACCACTGACCATGACTCGGTGGCGACGGTGGTGGTGCCCGCCGATCGGGACGGCGTGCAGATCATCGACGACTGGGACGGTTTCGGTCAGCGCCGCACCGGCACCGGCACGACCGTGTTCACCGGGGTCGCGGTGTCCGAAGACGAGGTGCTCAGCGACACCCCGTACGACGCGGAGCCCCAGCCGACCGTGCAGTACGCGTCGCTGCAGCTGTTCATCCACGCGGTCGTCGCCGGCATCCTGGAGTCGGTGGTCGACGACGGGGTGACCCTGCTCCGGTCACGCGAGCGCAGTTTCAGCCACGCGGTGACCGAACGGCCCACCGACGACCCGCTGCTGCAGCGCCAGCTCGGCGAGATCGCCAGCACCGCGGCGATCGCCCGGGCGGCGGTGCTCGATGCGGCCGCGGCGATCGAAGCCGCCACCGAGTCCTACGGCGAGGACCGTGTGCCCGATGCCGAGCTGGCCACCGCGGCGCAGCTCAAGGTCGCCAAGGTCAAGGTGCACTTGGACGCGGTGGCCCCGGAGGCTGCGACGCGCCTGCTCGAATTGGGCGGGGCCAGCGCGGCGAGCCGCAGCCGCAACCTGGACCGGCACTGGCGCAACATCCGCACGATCACGCTGCACAACCCGGTCGGGCTGAAGGCGCGCGCCATCGGCCAGAACCTGTTGCACGGCACCGCACTTCCGGCCAACGCCTACTTCTGAACGGGACACAGGCATGACACGTCAGCTGCACCTGGGCGGATTCCAGATCGCGTCACAGGTCACCCACTCGCATGCCGCCTGGCGGCACCCGGCCAGCGACACACGGTTCACCACGCCGGACTACTACCACCGCATCGGGCGCATCCTGGAACGCGGGAAGTTCGACTTCGTGTTCTTCGCCGACCTGCTGGCCGCGCCGGTCCGCTACGGCGACGACATCAGCGAACCGCTCCGCCGCGGCACGCAGGCCACGGCGACCCTCGACCCGTCGATCGTGGCCGCGAGCATCGGGGCCGTCACGTCTAAGCTGGGCGTCGCGATCACGAAGTCCGCCACCTATTTCCACCCCTACGAGTTGGCGCGCATCTTCGCCAGCCTGGATCACATCACGGCGGGCCGGGTGGCGTGGAACATCGTCACCTCGCTCACCCAGAGCGAGGCCCAGAACTTCGGGCACGACGACCATCTCGGGCACGACGACCGGTACCTGCGGGCCGACGAATTCGTCCGCACCGCGCTGGAACTCTGGTCGAGTTGGGACCCCGATGCGCTGGTTCTCGACAAGGCGTCCGGGGTGTTCGCCGACCCGGACCGGGTGCGCCGGATCGACCATGCCGGTGAGTACTTCCGGACCCGCGGACCGCTCAATGTGCCGCGCTCGCCGCAGGGCCGGCCGGTGCTGATCCAAGCCGGCTCCTCGCCGACCGGCAGAGACTTCGCCGCGCGGTGGGCCGAGGCGATCTTCGAGATCGATCCCACCCCGGAAGGTCGGCGCGCCTACTACGACGACATCAAGTCCCGCGCATCGGATCTGGGCCGCGACCCCGACCAGGTCTTGATCTTCCCGGCGTTCCTGCCGTTCATCGGCGAAACCGAGTCGATCGCGCGGGAGAAACAGGCCTTCCACAACGAGCTGGCGGACCCGGTGTCGGGACTGATCACGTTGTCGGTGCACACCGACCACGACTTCTCCCGATACGACCTGGACGCGCCGGTCGAGGACATCACCGTGACGGGCACTCAGGGACTGTTCGACACCGCCCGCCGGGTGGCCGACCGGGACAACCTGACGCTGCGCGATATCGGCAACTGGTATGCCCAGGGGGTGCTGCTGCCACAGTTCGTCGGCACTGCGGAACAGGTTGCCGACCAGATCGAAGAGTCGTTCCGGGCCGGCGAAGCGGACGGCTTCATGGTGTCGGCCGCCCAGACCCCGGGCACGTTCAACGACTTCGTCGACGCCGTGGTCCCGGAACTGCAGCGGCGCGGCCTGTTTCGCACCGAGTACACGGGCACGACGCTGCGGGACCATCTCGGCCTGGCGCCCGCGAGCTTCGACGTACCCCACCGCCTGCAGTCGGTGAGCTAGCCGCTCACGACACCAGTTCGATGTGGCGCGCCGTCTGCACGCCGGCGTAGCGCTGGGGACTGCACGTCAGGATGATGACCTGCCCGTCGCCGGCCACGGCGTCGAACACCTCGGCCATCCGGGTCAGCCGGTCGGGATCGGTGAAGCCCAGCGCGTCATCGATCACGACCGGCACGGTGTCGTCCTTGGCGACCAGTGCCGCGCCGGCCAGCCGGGCCACGATGCCCAGCTGCTCCTTCGCACCGCCCGACAACGAGTCGTACGGCACGGTGCGCCCTGACAGGGTCCGGTGCCCGATGCGCAGGTCGCTGTCGACATCCACCTCGAAGGTGTCGCCGAACACGATGCGGCCCAACCGTTCCACCTCGCCGCGGAACGGATCGACGTAGCGCGAGCGCATCGCGTCACGGTGCCGACCCATCACTGTGCGCAGCAGCTGCGCGGCGCGCGCCCGGCGTTGCACCCGCTCGTGGTCGGCGGCCGCATGTTGGCGCTCGGTTTCCGCGGTATCGAGCCGGCCCTTGCGGCCCTCGGTCCCGAACACCTTCAGCTGGGCGGCGACGTCGCGCAGCGCCTCGACGACGTCATCGCAGCGGGCGGCCGCCCGCGCTGCGGCACTGCGCGCCTCGGCCAGGCGTGCAGTGACCAGGTCGGGCTGATGGCTCGCCAGCTCCTCGCCGAGTCGATCGACTCCGGACTGCGCCGCTGCCGCCACCTCGGCATGGGATTGGACCGTGACGGCCAGCTCCTCGTCCGGGACCGCGGCGCGTGCCTGAGCGAGTCGCTGCTCGGCGGCGGCCAGCTCCTCGGCCACCACACCGAGCTTTTCCGACAGCCGGGCCGAACGCATCTCACGTTCGGCGAGCAGGGTCGCGGCGCCCTCAGCGACCTTGATGTGCGTATCGCATTCGCGTAGCGCCTGCTGGTGGGCGGCGGTCGCTTCGACCAGCTCGAGCCGCTGCGCCTTCGGATCGAGCGGACTTTCGGTCGACGGGGCGTCGAACAGGCCGCCGTCGTGGTCGTGGCCTGTGAGCAGTCGTTCCTGCACCGAAGCCAACCGGGATCGCAGGATCTCGACCGAGTCGTCGGCGGCGAGCGCCTCGAGCACCGCGGTGATCTGCTTGCTGCTCGCCAGCAGCTCCTGGCGACGAGTCCCGAGCGCCCGTGCCGTCTCGAGGTCCGGCGCCCCCACCTCGCGCAGCGCCGCGGCCAGCGTCTCCTGCGCACGGTCGAACGCGGCCTGCGTGCCGGCGGCCGTCGCGCCGGCGATCACGCGCACCGACAGCACGCCGGGCACGTCGATACCCGTCGCACCCGATACCGATGTCGTCCACGTCTGACCCGGCGCCAGCGGTACCGGAGTCCCGTCGATCGCCACGTCGACGTCGGCCTCCGCGACCACCTCGATGCGCGCCGAGGTCTGCTCGACCGCAGCCGCGGCCCGCTCGACCGCTGCTGCCGCCTTCTCGAGCATCGTCATCGACTCCGCGGTCACCGTGATGCGTGCCAGATCGCGACGCACAGCGTCGAGTTCGCGCTGGTGCCGCTCGATCGTGGCGATCCGGGCGCTGAGCCGATCGGCTTCTTCTCGGTCGGCCAGCAGCGCGACCGCGGCGTGGGCGGCGTCGACACGCTCCTTGCACCGCTGCAGATCCGTCTTCGCTGCCGCGGCCGTCGCTTCCGCGGCCGCCCGCATCTCCCGCGCGGTAGCCGCATCCTCGGCCGCCGATTCGGCGTCGGTGCGCAGGCGCGCCACGGCCGCGATCCGTTCGTCGACCTCGGCGCGGGTGCGCCGCCGCTCGGTCAGCGTCGCCAGCGACGCCGCGTGGGTCGATGCTGCTGCCTCCGCGCGGACCCGCGCCTGCTCGAGCTGCGCTGTAAGCGTCGCCACGGCATCGGCAGACTGCTGGGCAGCGGCGACTTTGATTGCCGTGCTGTTCTTTTCGCGCGTCGCCATCTCTAGGTCGACGGTCAGCGTGGCGTGCCGGCGGACCGCCTCGTCGACTTCGGCGATCGCCGCCGCGCAGCGGGCCACGTCTTCGTCAGCGGCCTTGAGCCGGTTGATGGCCGCCAGCCACTCGGCGGTGGGCCTACCGGTGGCAGTGAAGTAGCGCCGGTACTCCTCGTCGATCCGGTCCACCAGCAGGGCATCAGCGGGACCTGCTCCGGCGGGCGTGTCATCGACCTCGCCCGCGACGACGTCGAGAGCACGCGAAAGCGCATCGCATCCCGAGAGCTCGGTCGCCGACGTCGACGCCGCCTGGATCACCCGCTGCGCCTGCCACAGATCGAGATCGACCGTCTCGGCGAGGATCGCGCGCACGCGCTCGTGCGCCTCGTCACCGGTGAGCTGTTCGCGACGGGGCGCCAGGATCGTCAGCTCGGTCTCGGGCTTCTTGTGGAACCGCTTGCGATAGACGAATCGATAAGCGCCGGTGGACATCTCGGCCGTGACCTCGGCACCGACATCGGCGTGCGTGGGCTTGACCTGCTTGACGTCCTTCTTCGTGGAGCGATCTTTCGACTCGAGCAGCAGGTCGAGCGCCTCGAGCATCGATGATTTACCGATCTCGTTGGCGCCGCTGATCACGATGACCCCACTGTCGGGAAACGTGATGTCGCGGTGGGTGATTCCGCGATAGTTGGTCAGCGTCAACCGGTGCAGCTTCACGCCGCCCCTCCTTCGGTCAGGCGCAGAAGCAGGGCGAGGGCGGCGCGGGCGTCCTCGGCGTCCTCCCCGGACGAGCGGGCCGTCGACACCAGCTCCTGCACCGCGGAGGCGGCGAAACCGCCGATGCCCAGATCGTCGAATTCCCCGTCGGCGGGCATCACGGCGATGTCGGTGTGCCGATCCCACGGGATCAGGGCGGCGAACAGGCGGGCGTAGCGGTCCAGGCACAGGTCGAGGGCCGCCTTGTCGGTGACGGTCATCGAGCCGGTCAGCCCGAGCCGGATCACCGTGCGGTCCTTGTCCGGCATCAGATCGAGGTTGATGTCCAGATCGGCGACGTCGCGGCTGTCGTCGACGCCGCGTCGCAGCGACAGGAACCGCCACGTGCCGACGGGGCGCGGATCCACGCGCACCGGCCGATGCGAGGCCGTCTCGTCGACGTCGACGACCAGCACGTGACCAGGTTTCGGTTCGACGTCGTCGAAGTTCGTCACCTCGGGTGACCCTGAGTACCAGATGCGTCCCGACGATCCGACGTCGAGCACAGAATGCTTGTCTCCCAACGCGACATAGTGCACGGCGCCACGCGCGATCGCGCTCTCGACCGACGCCAGCGCGATCAGCGACGCGCGATCTTTGTCCGGCACCAGGATGTCGACCGCACCGTGCCCGACGACGATGCGCGTCACCCCGTCGGCCGCCAGCCCGTCGAGCACCTGGCCGACGAGGTCGGTGGTGGGGAATTTCGACGACCACGGCGCGGCGACCAGTTCCAGACCCGGCCGCACCTCGTGAACGCCGGGGCGGTCGAGCACGATGACGTTGTCGGGGCGCTCGGCCGTGAACAGCGCGCTGGTGTAGACCGACGCCGCATCGAGTGGATCGTGGTTGCCGGGCAACAGATAGACAGGGACACCAATGCCGCGCATGGCCTCGAGCGACTGGCTGACTTCCCGCGGTGCCAGCTGATTGTGCTCGAACACGTCACCCGCGACCACGACGAACTCGGCGCCGGTTTCGGCTGCCAGCGCCCCCAGTGCCCGGACCGCCGCGCGCCGCGCCGCCGAGTAGCGGGGCTGCGCCTCACCGCTGAGGAAGTGCCGCGTCATGCCGAGCTGCCAGTCGGCGGTGTGCAGGAATCGCATGCGGATGACCGTCCTTTCCTGGTGTTCGGCGGGCTCGTGGCGAGTGCATCGGAAGTCTAGGGCGGGCCGCCGACAAGTCCGGGGATGCGCACCGAGATGGCCTACGGTTATCTCTCATGAGCGACGGAACACGCACGCTGGTGCTGATGCGACACGCCAAATCGGACTATCCCGACGGGGTGTCGGATCACCGGCGGCCGCTGGCGCCACGCGGCGAGCGCGAAGCCGCGCTGGCCGGAGACTGGATCCGCGCCAACCTCTCACCGGTCGAGGCTGTGTTGTGCTCGTCGGCGACGCGGACCCGCCAGACGCTGGAGCGCAGCGGCATCACCGCGCCGGCGACCTTCTCCGACCGGCTCTACGAGGCCAGCCCGGGCATTGTCATCGAGGAGATCAACGGGCTGGCAGACGACGTGGCCACGCTGCTGGTGGTCGGGCACGAGCCGGTGATGTCATCGCTGGCGCTGAGCCTGGCCGATGAAGCAACCGCCAACAGCAATGCCGCGCAGCAGATCTCGGCGAAATATCCGACGTCGGCGATCGCGGTGCTGCGGGTCGGCGCACCGTGGGCTGAGCTGCAACTCGGCAGTGCCGAGCTGGTCGATTTCCACGTCGCGCGCTAGGCGCGGGTGGCCAGCGTCAGTTCCATCAGCTTGACCGCCATGCCGCAGGCGTCGATGCCCGGCGCCTGCGGGTTGATCCACCAGCCCACCACACCCGCGGCGTCACTGGCCACACCGCACGCACCGTTGGGATCGTTCGGCCGCATCACGAAGGACTGGATGCCGGCAATCGACCGGTTCTCGATCTGATAGTTCAGCTGCTGGGCGGTCTTGCGCTCGTTCTCGAGATCGCCCTGCTCGTACCAGAATCGCGTGATGTCGACCAGCCCCGCCGGATTGGCGGCCTGCCAGCGGCACACCGCGCCGACGAACGTGCTCTGGATGTCGAGCGGATCGGCGCCGACCGTCTGCGCCAGGATGTCCTGGGTCAGCACGTCGCACTCTTTGAGCAGGTTCGGGTACTGACGCTCGGAGTTGTTGTTGCGCGGCACATCGCCGGCGCCCGACTTGGCCGCCGTGCCCTCGACTGTCTGCGTGCAGCCGGTCAGCAGCACGAGCGCTGCCGCGCCGGCTGCGGCCACCGCCCGTCCCCGTCGAACGCTCATTTGGAGTTCACAATCGATTGGCGGGTGAGTTCCTTGGCGACATCGCACGGATCCGGGAACGGCTTCTGCGCATAGCTGATCGACCACTCGATGAAGTCATCGTCGAAGCCGATGCCGATCTCACACAGGTTGACGCCCAGGATCGGATCCTCGTTGGAGGCGATGAATCCGTCGTGGCCCTCGATGTTGATGTCCTCGACGCTGGTGCGCGAGAGCTCCTCGGTCTTGCGCTCACGTCCGATCGGGCTGCCCCGGAACCAGGTGAACGAGAAGTGCGGGCCGACGATGCTGCCGTTGGTCAGCCACTGACAGCCCGCGGAGTTCGTCGCGGTGTTGACCAGCCCCGGCACCTGCGTCTGCTTCGCGATCTCCTGATCGCTGATGCCGGCGCACTGCGGGAAGAACGGGCCGTGTTTGGCGGCTGCGGCCGGCGCGTCGCTTGACGGCACCGTCGGCGAGGTGGGCTGGTCGTTGGAACACCCGGCCAGCACCGGAAGCACGGCCGCGGCAGCAACGGCGAGCGCTTTCGCGGGCCGTCGGATTCTGCGGGGGCTGCGGGTCACGCCATGCACTGTAGCGGCAGGGGTTGGGGTCAACCACCGACAGGCCGATTGACCTGCCAATTCACAGTATTCTCAGGTATCGCGCCGCACAGGGGGCCTCTCACGGGGGTGTGCGACAGTAGCGGGATGCTCTGGGGCCTGCTCCGCCGGCACACCCGGCCGTACCGCCCGCTCCTCGCGGTGGTCGCCGGTCTCCAGCTCGTCAGCACCCTGGCCACGCTGTATCTCCCGACCGTCAACGCCGCGATCATCGACGACGGCGTCGCCCAGGGGAACCTGCGCCGCATCGTCGAGCTCGGTGCGGTGATGCTCGGGGTGACCGCTCTGCAGGTGGCCTGCGCGGTCGGCGCCGTCTACTTCGGCTCGCGCGCCAGCATGGGCGTGGGCCGCGATCTGCGGTCGGTGATCTTCCATCACGTCACCGGGTTCTCGGCCGAGCAGACCGCGCGCTTCGGGGCGCCGTCGCTGCTGACCCGCACCACGAACGATGTTCAGCAAATCCAGCTGTTGGTGCAGCTGACCGCGACGATGCTCATCACCGCGCCGATCATGTGCATCGGCGGCATCGCGATGGCGATCCACCAGGACGCCGGACTGTCCTGGCTGTTGCTGATCAGCGTTCCGGTGCTGGCGCTGGCCAACTACTGGATCGTCTCCCATCTGCTGCCTGTCTTCCGCCGGCTGCAACGCCTGATCGACGGCATCAACCGGGTCATGCGCGAGCAGCTCACGGGACTGCGGGTGGTGCGTGCCTTCGCCCGGGAACCCTACGAGCGCACCAGGTTCGCTGCGGCCAACACGGCGCTGGCCGACGCCGCGCTGGAGGCCGGCCGGTGGCAGGCGGTGATGCTGCCGGTCACCACGCTGGTGATCAACATCTCGAGCGTGGCCCTGATCTGGTTCGGCGGCCAGCGCATCGACGCCGGGCAGATGCAGGTCGGCTCGCTGATCGCATTCCTCTCCTACTTCATGCAGATCCTCGTCGCCGTGTTGATGGCGACGTTCATCCTGGTGATCATCCCGCGCGCGTCCGCGTGCGCCGAACGCATCACCGAGGTGCTCTCGACGCAGCCGACCATCGTCAGCCCCGCCGAACCGGTCGTGCCGGAACGCACCACCGGAGAGGTGCGCTTCGCCGGGGCCACCTTCTCCTACGACGGTGCCGACCGCCCGGTGCTGCAGGATATTTCGCTGATAGCCCGGCCGCAGGCGACGACCGCGATCGTCGGCTCGACGGGCTCGGGGAAGTCGACGCTGCTGTCCCTGGTCTGCCGGCTGTACGACGTGACCGACGGGGCGGTTCTGGTCGACGGTGTCGATGTCCGCGATCTCGACATCGAAACGCTGTGGGCGGAGATCGGATTGGTGCCACAGCGCGGTTACCTGTTCGCCGGCACGATCGCCGACAACCTGCGGTTCGGGAAGGCGGACGCCACCGACGACGAGATGTGGGCGGCGTTGCGGGTCGCCGCCGCCGACGACTTCGTCGCCGCCCACCCCGACGGGCTCGACCAGCGCGTCGCGCAGGGAGGGATGAATTTCTCCGGAGGTCAGCGCCAGAGGCTCGCGATCGCGCGGGCCGTCATCCGCACCCCGGCGATCTACCTGTTCGACGACGCGTTCTCCGCACTCGACGTCCATACCGACGCCACGGTCCGCACCAGGCTGCGCGAGGTGTCCGCCGACGCCACCGTGATCGTGGTCGCGCAACGCATCTCCACCATCGCCGAGGCCGACCACATCGTCGTCGTCGACGACGGACGGGTCGTCGGCGCGGGCACCCACGATGAGCTGATCGCCGAGTGCACGGCCTACCGCGAGTTCGCGGATTCACAGTCGGTCGGGACGCCGTGAGCGGCCCGCTGGCCCGCTCGATGCGGATGAACGAACCCCCGCAGGCTCGTTCCCGTGACTTCCGGGCCTCGGCCCTGCGACTGCTCAGAAGGCTGACGCCACAACGCGGTCTGACCGTCGCGGTGATGCTGCTCGGCATCGGTGGCATTGCGATCGGCGTCGTCGGGCCGCGGATCCTGGGCCACGCCACCGACCTGCTGTTCAACGGTGTGGTGGGCCGAGAGCTCCCGGCCGGCCTGACCAAGGAGCAGGCAGTCGAAGCGGCTCGCGCTCGCGGTGACACCACGTTTGCCGACCTGCTGTCCGGCATGAACGTCATCCCGGGCCAGGGCGTCGACTTCGCCGCGGTGGCCCGCACGCTGGCGCTGGCGCTGGGGTTGTATCTGGTTGCGGCGCTGATGGTCTGGCTGCAGGCGCGGTTGCTGAACGTCGTCGTCCAGAAGACCATGGTGGCGTTGCGCGCCGACGTCGAGGACAAGATCCATCGGCTGCCGCTGCGCTACTTCGACTCCCGGCAGCGCGGCGAGGTGCTCAGCCGAGTCACCAACGATGTCGACAATCTGGCGCAGTCGCTGTCGATGTCGATCACCCAGCTGCTCACCTCGGTCCTGACGGTCGTCGCCGTGCTGGTGATGATGCTGACGATCTCACCGCTGTTGACGCTGCTGACGGTGGTGACCGTCCCGCTCTCGCTGTGGGTCACCCGGTCGATCGCGAGGCGGTCACGCCGCCTGTTCGTCGCGCAGTGGACCAACACCGGAAAGCTCAACGCGCACATCGAAGAGACCTACAGCGGCTTCACCGTCGTCACCACCTACGGGCACCGGGCCCACGCGGAGAAGCAGTTCGCCGAGCTCAACGACGACGTCTACCACGCCAGTTTCGGGGCGCAGTTCCTCTCCGGTTTGGTCTCCCCCGCCACGATCTTCGTCGGCAACCTCAGCTACGTGGCCGTCGCGGTGGTGGGCGGGATCCAGGTCGCCACCGGGCAGATCACCCTCGGCGGCATCCAGGCGTTCATCCAGTACGTGCGGCAGTTCAACCAGCCGCTGACCCAGATCGCCGGCATGTACAACACCCTGCAATCGGGAATCGCCAGCGCCGAGCGGGTTTTCGAGCTGCTCGACGCCGAGGAGGAACCCCAGGCGCCTGACCGGGACCTGCCGACGGTCAGTGGACGCAGCGGCCGCGTCGAGTTCCACGATGTCCGGTTCGGCTACCGCCCCGAGGCACCCGTGATCGAGGGCCTGAGCCTCGTCGTGGAGCCGGGCACCACGGTGGCGATCGTCGGGCCGACCGGCGCGGGCAAGACGACCCTGGTCAACCTGCTGATGCGGTTCTACGACGTCGACGCCGGCCAGATCCTGCTCGACGGCGTCGACATCACCACGGTGAGCCGCTCGGCGTTGCGCTCCCGGATCGGCATGGTGCTGCAGGACACCTGGCTCTTCGCCGGCACCGTGTACGACAACATCGCCTACGGCAGACCCGACGCCGACCGCGACGAGGTGATCGAGGCTGCCACCGCGGCGTTCGTCGACCGATTCGTGCACACGCTGCCCGACGGCTACGACACACGCATCGCCGACGGCGGCACGAACATCAGTGTCGGTGAGCGCCAACTGATCACGATTGCGCGCGCCGTCCTGGCCCGCCCCCAGCTTTTGATCCTCGACGAGGCGACCAGCTCGGTGGACACGCGCACCGAGGTGCTGATCCAGCACGCGATGACCTCGCTGCGGGAAGGTCGCACCAGCTTCCTGATCGCGCATCGTCTGTCGACGATCCGCGATGCCGACCTCATCCTGGTGATGGACGCCGGCCGGATCGTCGAGCAGGGCACGCACGACGAGCTGATGGCCCGCCGCGGCGCCTACTGGACGATGATCCAGGCCTGACTAGACCTGCGGCCCCTGCGCGCGCAGGTCGTCGACCTCACGCATCGCGTCGCGCAACTTGCCCAGCCATTCGTCGGCGTGCTCGCCGACCAACCGTACTGACCAGGCAAGTGCATCGGAGCGCGACCGCGCCACCCCGGCGTCGACGAGCGTGTCGAGCACCTGACGTTCCGTCTGACGCAGACGCGTCATCACTGGAACTGCCATGTGGGTGAACAGGATCCGCTCGTCACCGACCGTGACGCCCCACGAGACCTTGCGCGCGTAGCGCGCCTCGGCTTCGTCGGCGATGTGCATGCGCTCGGCGCGGGTCTGCTCGCGGAAGCGTGCGGCACGCCCAGAGGCGCGGGCCTCGCTCTCGGGTTGTTCGCCGTCGACCTCGGCGAGGCGGCCGACGACGGTGATCTCTTCGCGGTCGACGATGACCTCGGGGTCACCGGCGAACCACTCTTCCGGCAGGCGCCCGGCGAACCACTCGGCGGCATCACGGGCATCGGGTTGATCGGCCTGCTGCCAGCCTCCGGAGCGGCCGGCTCTCTTGTGGGGATGGTGTCTCATGATTACATGATTACACCGTTTCAGACTCACGGGAACGGGGTTCACCGTCGGCGAACGGCACTAGGGTGAGGCGCATGAGCGCACCCGGACAAGGCACGTGGCAGCCCGATCCCGAGGGCCGCTTCGACTATCGGTGGCACGACGGTCAGCAGTGGACCGACCAGGTGTCGGCCGGCGGGCAGGTGATGCGTGCGCCACTCGGCCAGCAGGCTCCGACCCAGCAGCCGGTCGGGCAGTCGCAGGCTCGGGTGCAGGCACAGGCACAGCCCGTCGGTGACAGCGGATTCGCCGGTATCAGTGGCGATCTCGTCGACGGCCGCTTCAGCGAGAAGGAAGCCAAGGCGATCGGCAATCAGAACGCCAAGCTGCTGCGCGTCCGGCTGGGCGAGCCGTTCATGGCGCGGCAGGGCTCGATGGTCGCCTACCAGGGCAACGTCGACTTCTCGTTCGAAGGCGGCGGCGCGTCCCGGTTCATCAAGAAGGCGTTGACCGGCGAGGGTCTGCCGCTGATGAGATGCGCCGGCCAGGGCGACGTCTTCCTCGCCGAGCGCGCCTACGACGTCCACCTGCTGAACCTGACGAACTCGGGCCTGTCCATCAGCGGCAAGAACGTGCTGGCGTTCTCGTCGAGCCTCGACTGGAACATCGAACGCGTCAAAGGCGGCAGCATCGCCACCGGCGGCCTGTTCAACACGACGTTGCGCGGCACCGGGTGGGTCGCGCTGACCACCGACGGACCGCCGGTGGTACTCAACGCCGCAGAGGCGCCGACGTTCGCCGACACCAATGCCGTCGTCGCCTGGTCGGCCAATCTGCAGACCCAACTCAAGACCAGCTTCAAGGCCGGTGCGCTGATCGGCCGCGGTTCCGGCGAAGCGGTGCAGGTCTCGTTCTACGGCAACGGATTCGTGATCGTGCAGCCGTCCGAAGGGGTGCAGGTCACCACCGCGCAGTGACTTCGCTAGAGCTCGAGCATCACGGTGACGGGGCCGTCGTTGACGAGTTCGACGGACATGTCGGCACCGAACGCACCGGTCTGCACCTCCGCGCCCAGTGCGCGCAGCGCATCGCAGAACGCGTCGACCAGCGGCTCGGCGACAGCGCCCGGAGCCGCGGCATTCCAGGTGGGCCGGCGGCCCTTCGTGGTGTTCCCGTACAACGTGAACTGACTGACGACCAGGATCGGTGCGCCGATGTCGGCCGCGGACTTCTCGTCGTCGAGAATCCGCATCTGCCAGAGCTTTTCGGCCAATTTGGTGGCTGTGGCCGCGTCGTCGTCATGGGTGATCCCGACCAGCGCCAGTAGCCCCTGGGAGGCCGGGGTGATCTCGCCGACGACCTCCCCCGCGACCGTGACGCGCGCCGAGGTCACCCGCTGCACGAGCACCCGCATCCTAGAGCGATCCGAGAATCTGCTTCATCGTGGCGATCTCGCGCTGCTGGGTGTCGATGATGCTCTGGGCCAGCTTCTTCGCGTCCGCCGCCTCACCGGAGTCCAGCTCCGTCTGGGCCATCCGCACCGCACCCTCGTGGTGGGCGATCATGCCGGTGAGGAACTGGCGCGCCGCGTCGGCACCCTGGGCCTGCCGCAGCTGGTCGAGCTGCTGATCGGTCATCATGCCCATGCTGGTCATGTCATGACCCTCGTGGTTCATCGGTGCGGCATTCCACTCGGTGAGCCACTGCTGCATGGTCGCGATCTCCGGACCCTGGGCGGCCTTGATCTGGTTGGCCAGTTCGACGACGCGGGCATCGATGCCTTGCTTGCCCAAGATGATGTCGCTCATCACGATCGCCTGCTCGTGGTGGGGCACCATGCCGGCGGCAAACGAGACGTCGGCATCGTTGTGGCCGGCGGCTGGATCGGCGCTGTGCGTCATCGAGCCGTGGTCGTGGTCGGCATCGTCGTGGGCGCTGGTCGTCGAGCCGGCGCTGCCCTGGCCGGAGTCGGTACACCCGCTCAGCAGCAGCACCAGAGCGGTTCCCGCGGCCCCCACCGCAGTCGCAGCCTTGACCGTGGACTTCGTCGTGAAAAGGGACACCAGCGTCTCTCCCGTCGTAGCTTTTTATACCCTAGGGGGGTATGGTACACATGTCGGGCGGGCGCGTCACACCGCCCCGGAGAGGATTCCCATGAGCACCACCACGATCGCTGTCGAGGGTATGACCTGCGCCGGCTGCGCCTCCTCGGTGCGCGCCGAGCTGTCGCACTTGCCCGGCGTGTCCGACGTGAGCATCGACCTCGCCGGCGGCACGGTGACCATCGCCAGCATCCGGCCCGTCGACCCCGACGCTGTGCGCGCCGCCGTCGAAGAGGCCGGCTACCAGCTGGCGAGCTGATATGGCGGCCCCGACACCGACACGGGCAGTGACATCGCTGGACCTGTCGATCGACGGCATGACCTGCGCGTCCTGCGCTGCTCGGGTGGAGAAGAAGCTGAACAAGCTCGACGGCGTCGCCGCGACGGTCAACTTCGCCACCGAGAAGGCGCGCGTCACCTACGACGGACACGTCACCACCGATCAGCTCCTCGCCGCGGTGGAAGCCGCCGGCTATCACGCCTCCCTCCCCCAGCAGGCACCGGTTGAACCGGCGTCGGACGATCCCGCCGCCGAGCTGCGTCGTCGCCTACTGATCTGCGCGGCGCTGTCGGTGCCGGTGGTCGCGCTGGCGATGGTGCCGGCCTGGCAGTTCACCTACTGGCAGTGGCTGTCGCTGACGTTGGCGGCGCCTGTGGTGGTGTGGGGCGGCTGGCCGTTCCATGTCGCTACGTGGACCAATCTGCGGCACCGCGCCGCGACGATGGACACGCTGATCTCGATCGGCACACTCTCGGCGTTCGGATGGTCGGTCTACGCGCTGTTCTGGGGGCACGCGGGCATGCCGGGAATGACCCATCCGTTCGAATTGACGATCGCGCGCACCGACGGCACCGGCAACATCTACCTCGAAGCGGCGGCCGGGGTCACCACCTTCCTGATCGCAGGGCGCTACCTCGAGGCAAGAGCACAGCGGGAGGCCGGTGCGGCACTGCGCGCTCTGCTCGACATGGGCGCCAAAGAGGTATCCGTACGCAGGGACGGCGCAGAACAGCGCATTCCGATCGAGCATCTGCGCGCCGGCGATGACTTCATCGTGCGCCCAGGGGAGAAGATCGCCGCAGACGGTGTTGTGCTCGAGGGCGATTCAGCAGTCGACGCGTCGATGCTGACCGGCGAATCGGTACCGGTGGACGTGTCGCCTGGCGACGAGGTGGTCGGGGCGACGGTCAACGTCGACGGCCTGCTCGTCGTGCGTGCCCGACGGGTGGGTGCGGATACGCAACTCGCGCAGACGGCTCTACTGGTCGAGAACGCACAGACCGGCAAGGCATCGGCGCAGCGGCTCGCGGACCGGATCTCCGCGGTGTTCGTCCCCGTCGTACTCGGATTGGCTGCTGCGACACTGGGATTCTGGTTGGCTGTCGGAGCGTCGGCCGGCGCTGCCTTCACCGCGGCAGTGGCCGTGCTGATCGTCGCGTGCCCGTGCGCTCTGGGACTGGCAACGCCGACGGCACTGATGGTCGGCACAGGCCGGGGTGCGCAGCTGGGCATCCTGATCAAGGGGCCGGAGGTGCTGGAGTCGACGCGGCGGGTCGACACGGTGATCGTCGACAAGACGGGGACCGTGACGACGGGCACGATGACGGTGACGGGTGTCGTCGCTTCCGCTGGTGAACAGTCGGACCAGGTGCTGCGGATCGCGGGAGCCGCCGAGGCTGCGTCGGAGCATCCGATCGCGCACGCGATCAGCGCCGGTGCCCGCGACAAGCTCGGCGATTTGCCGTCGGTGACGTCGTTCGAAAATCTGCGTGGTCTTGGCGTGCGGGGCGTCGTCGAGGATCGGACCGTGCTGCTCGGCCGGTTACGACTGTTCGACGAGCAGGGCTTCGAGGTGGCGGCGGACGTCCACGCTGCGGTGCAGCAGGCTGAAACTAAGGGGCGCACCGCTGTCGTGGTGGGCTGGGACGGCCGGGTGCGCGGCGTGGTGACGGTGGCCGACACGGTGAAAGAGACTTCCGCCGAGGCTGTTTCGCTGATGAAGCAGCTCGGCCTGACGCCGATCATGGTGACCGGCGACAACGAAGCGGTCGCCCGCGCCGTGGCCGCCGAGGTGGGCGTCGAGCAGGTGATCGCTGGCGTCTTGCCGCAGGAAAAGGTCGACACCGTGATCCGGCTGCAGCGCGAGGGCAAGGTCGTCGCGATGGTGGGCGACGGTGTCAACGACGCGGCCGCGCTGGCACAAGCCGACCTCGGTTTGGCAATGGGCAGCGGCACCGACGTCGCGATCGAAGCGAGTGACCTGACGCTGGTGCGCGACGATCTGCGGGCCGTGCCCGATGCGATTCGGCTGTCTCGCCGGACTTTGAGCATCATCAAGGGCAACCTGTTCTGGGCGTTCGCCTACAACGTCGCGGCGCTGCCGCTGGCGGCAGCGGGCCTGCTGAATCCGATGATCGCCGGGGCGGCAATGGCTTTCAGCTCGGTGTTCGTGGTGACCAACAGCTTGAGGCTGCGGGGGTTCACGCCCGCGCGGTGATCACGGCCCGTGGTCGTCTTCGGGTAGGAGGTGGCGTTCTCCGGTGGTGGTAGCCGTTCACGCGGCGTCGGCCGGTATCGAGGTCGGGTGGGGGCAGCCATTCGGTCTGGCCGCGGTCGTTGACATGGGTGGTCCAGCCGGTCTGTTCGATCATGCGGTTATCCGGCCCACAGGCGAGGGTGAGGTTGGTGATGTCGGTGGCCCCGCCGCTTTTCCAGTCGTCGACGTGGTGGACCTGGGTCCAGTAGCCGGGCACGGTGCAGCCGGGTCGGGTGCAGCCGCGGGCCGAGGAGTGCAGCACTATTCTTTGTGCCGCCGACGCCAGCCGTCTCGTCCGGCCCAGATACAGCGGCTGATTGGTGTGCTGATCGAACACCGCCAGATAGTGATGGGCATGGGTGGCCATCCGGATCAGATTGGCCATCGGCAACAAGCTGCCGCCGCCGGTGACCGCCACCCCCGCCGACTTCTCCAACTCCTGCAAGGTTGTGGAGACGATCACGGTGACCGGTAATCCGTTGTGCGAGCCCAGGTCCCCGGAGCTCAGAGCCATCCGGCCGACGGCCAGCCACGCATCATGGTTGCGCTGCGCAGCACTGCGCGTGTCATCCCGACGCTGTCGCTCGTCGGGTTCGGCGTCGACGCAGGGTGTCTCGTCGTCGGGGTTGCACATCCCCGGCGCAGCCAGCTTGGCCTGAATGGCTTCGTAAGTAGCGCGCGCTTCCGGGGTGATCCAGCCCGAGAGGCGGCTCATCCCGTCGGCCTGCTGCTCACCCAGTCTGATCCCGCGCTTGCGGGCGCGATCGGCATGCGATGGTTCGGGGCCGTCGGCGTCGATCATCGCCGCCAACCGATCAGCCGCCTTCTTCAAATCTTGCGGCGTCAATCCGGCGCCCAGCGACGCCAACTGTCGATCCGCGGCAGCGCGGGTGTCCACATCGACCCACACCGGCAGGTCCTCGTGGAACGCCGCGATCACCGCGACATGCTCGCCGTCCAGGGTGCCGGCGGCTTGGGCGGCGGCGGTGGCCTCCCAGACCGGCGGCAGCGGTTCCCCGGTCAGGGCTTGGCGCGGACCCAGGTGCGCGGCATCAGCAAGTCGGCGCTTTGCCTCTTTATCGGAGACCCGCAGCGCGGTCGTCAGCACCGTCTTCCACGACGCTTCCCCGAGCCGGCGCGGCTCCGTCTCCATCGTGAGCCGAGCCAGGATCTGATGCTCCAACGCCGGCACCGACCGCACCACCGTGGTCACCTCAGACAACAGAGCCACCAACTCCGGGTGGGTCAGCGTGTCGCAGGCGTCGTGCAGGATCGCGAGCTGAGCCCGCAACCCCTCCACCGCACCGGCGACCTCATCCATACATCGAACACTAGTTCGAAGGTCCGACAAACTGACTCCGCGCGTTGACTCACTAGAAATGCGCGCAAATGGGCGGGCCGTTGCCTCATCAGAAATGCGCGCGTAGGCCCAGTAGATGGGGTTGACGTTGACCGAGCGCCGAGCAATCACCGAGGCGGCTGCGAAGCGCTATCAGCTGGCAAGCAAGGGCGTCAAAGGTCGGATCCTCGACGAGTTGTGCGCCAACACCGGGTGGCATAGGAGTCACGCCCGCAAGGCGCTGAAACAGGCGCTGGTGCCCAGGATTGTGGCCAGGCGCAGCCCGCGTCCTGTGAAATACGGGCCGGAAGTCATCGCAGCGTTGACGGTCTGTTGGCAGGTCTTGGAGATGCCGGCCGGCAAGCGGCTGGCGCCGATGCTCGGTGAGCTGGTGGCGGTGTTGCGGCGTTTCGGAGAGCTGACCATTACCGAGGACACCGCGGCATTGCTGACCTCGATGTCGGCGGCCACCATCGACCGCAGACTTGCCGGTGAACGCGCCAACCGCCAGCTCAGAGGGCATGTGGGCACGAAGCCAGGATCGCTGCTCAAGACCCAGATACCGGTACGCACCTGGGCGGAGTGGGACGACGCCCAACCCGGGTTCGTCGAGATCGACCTGGTCTTCCATGACGGCGGCGACCGCGGTGGCGGCCATGCATTCACCTTGACCGTCACCGATGTCGCGACCGGCTGGACCGAAAATCGATCCGTACCGAGCAAATCCGCCAAAAATGTGGTGGCGGCTCTTAACGACATCGCTAACACGATGCCGTTTCCGATCATCGGAGTGGATTCCGACAACGGATACGAGTTCATCAACGGTCACCTGCTGTCGTGGTGCGAGCGGCGCCATGTCACCTTCACCCGGGCGAGACCAGGCAACAAAAACGATGGCTGTCATGTCGAGCAGAAAAATTGGGCCGTGGTGCGTTCAGTCGTGGGTTACTACCGCTACGACACCGCCGCGGAGCTGTTGTTGCTCAACGAGATCTGGCGTTTGCATTCGAAGCTGGCCAACTACTTCTGCCCGCAGCAGAAACTGATCTCCAAGACTCGTCGCGGTGCCAAAGTTTCCAAGAAACACGACCAGGCGACCACGCCGTACCGGCGTGCGATCGATCACCAGACCATGACGGTTCAACGCGTCATAGCGCTCAAGCGGATCTACTCGCTCATCAATCCCGCCGCCACACGGCGCCAACTCCACGCCTTGACCGTCCAACTTTTCACCCTCGCCACCAGCAAACCCACTAACGACGGCCAACCGGCCATCACCAAGCGCGCACGCTCACGTGAGGCAACGACCACTCCTACGCGCGCATCTTGACGTGAGGCAACAGGCTCCGCCGGGTGACTGGAGATACCCACGGTACGAATGAGGTCAAAGGTCTTCCTGGGCAGGCCCTTTCACCCGCTACGCATGCCGGATCCTACTCCTCGGCCGGCTCCGCCCTGCGCGCGCGGAACAGCTTCACGTCGGCCTTGAAGCCCTTCAGGTGTCGCGCTCCCGCGAACGACCACGCGAATCTCTCGTCGTCGCCGATCGCGTCACGGGCACTCTCGGCCACGAGGACCGAACCGGGCCGGGCCGCACCGGTGACGCGAGCGGCGAGATTCACCGAGCTGCCGAACCAGTCCCCTTCGCGGCTCACCGCCATCCCGGTGGCCAGCCCGACGCGCAGACGCGGGAAATCCCCGTCGTCGTCGGTCGCGTCGACCAGGCGCAGCACCGCCTCCAGCAGCGGCACCGGCTCCGGGCTGACCAGCATCACCTCATCGCCGATGGTCTTGATGAAGCGCACCGGGGCCACCGCGACCTCACGCGTCATGTCGGCCAATCGTTGCGCCAGCCGCTCGAGGTCCTCGGGCGGCAGCGCCTCCCCCAGTTTGGTGAACCCGACCAGATCGGCGAACGCGATCGTGACCTCCCGCGCCCCCGGCAGATGTTGGCCCTCCGCACGTTCGGTCGCAGTGACCGCCTGCGTCTCGATCGCATGCCGCAGCTGCAGCAGCAACACGTCCTGGATCAGGGGTCCCAGCATCGGCGCCAATTCGGAAACCAGCTTCTCCGATGCCTGTGCGATCTCCACTTCCGTTGCCGCCGGCCGGATCACAGCCGCCAACGCCGCATATCGCATCGCCTCGGCCGCACGCGCGACCCCGTCCCCGAGGAGCCGGGTGATCTGCACCAGCTCGTCGGCACTGATGCCCGCGGCCAGGAAGTCACGCGTGAACTTCGCCGCTTCGGCGTCGGCACGCAGCAGCACCGCAGCATCCGGATCCTCGATGCGCGGCAACCCCATTGCCCGCTGAATCCGCTCGAACAATTCGAGATCGACGTCGTACTTCTCGGCGGCCTCCCGCGCCGAGACGTAGACACCGTCGTCGCCGATGACCCGCCGCGACGCAAGCAGCATCGGCGACGAACTGGCCCGTATCTGCTCGATGCTCACCCCGCGTTCCAACAGCCACGGGATCAGCTCCGCGCGCTCGGCGCGCGCATCGCCCTCGAGCCCGTCGAGCAGCCCGCTTGCCTCCACATCGACGTCATCGGCCACGCGCTCAACCTACCGTGCGCTACACAGGAGACATGGCGTCTCCGACCGTGCACAGCTTCCCACCGCTCGTCGCTGACCGTCCCCAGGTGTTGATCCTCGGAAACATGCCCGGCGTCATGTCGCTGGAGCAGCATCGGTGCTGCGCCCATCCTCGCAACGCGTTCTGGCGAATCACCGCCGAGCTCTTCGGTTTCGACGCGCACGCACCCCACGAGGAGCGCGTGTGCAGGCTCACCGACGCCGGCGTGGCCGTCTGGGATGTGCTCGCGTCGTGTCGCCGATTCGGCAGTCTCGACGCCGCGGTCGAACCGGCCAGCATGGTGGCCAACGACTTCGACGCGTTCTTCGCCGCACACCCGAGCATCGAACGCCTGTATTTCAACGGCGCCGCCGCGGCGAAGAACTATCGGCGCCTCGTCCGCACGACGCATTCCCCAGACACCGTGCCGCTACCGTCCACCAGCCCCGCGCACACCGCGCCGTTCGCGACGAAACTGACCGCGTGGCGCCGGATCATCGAGCCGGTGGCACAGCCGCTACCGTGACGGGATGTCCTGCGTCTTCTGCGCCATCGTCGCCGGCGAGGCCCCGGCCATCACGATCCACGAGGACGACGAGTACCTGGCGATCCTCGACATCCGTCCGTTCACCCGGGGCCACACGCTCGTCATCCCGAAAAAGCACACCGTCGACCTCACCGACACCCCGCCCGCCACCTTGGCGTCGATGATGATGCTGGGCCAGCGCATCGCCAAGGCAGCACGGGCCTCAGGCCTGCACGCCGACGGCAACAACATCGCGATCAACGACGGCAAGGCCGCTTTTCAGACGGTGTTCCACATCCACCTGCACGTTGTGCCGCGACGCGACGGCGACAAGCTCTCGTTCGCCAAGGGGATGCTGATGCGACGCGACGGTGATCGGGAGCAGACCGGACGCCTGCTGCGGGAGGCACTGGCGCAGATCGACACCGCAGAGTTGGATTGAGCAGATGAACATCGCCCTGTGGGTCGAACAGAACGTCGGTGTGCGCCTGCTGATGCTGCACGACTCCCTCTACAAGCGCACGAATGGTCGTATCGGCCATCGCATTCCGTTGCCCGGCGTCCCACCGAGCCTGCTGCTGCACACCGTCGGCGCCAAGACCGGTAAGCACCGAACCAACACGCTGTCGTACTTCCCCGACGGCGGCCACTACTACGTCGTGGCCTCCAAGGGTGGCGATCCGCGCGCGCCCGGGTGGTATCACAACCTGAAAGCGAACCCGGACATCGAGATCAACCTCGGACCCAAGCGACTGGCGGTGTCGGCGACGCCGGTGCTCGCCGACGATCCCGACTATCCGCGGCTGTGGGAGCTCGTCAACCGCGACAACAGCGATCGCTACAACGGCTACCAGCGTCGCACCAGCCGCAAGATCCCGCTGGTGAGACTCACCCCGAAGGGTTAGAACAGCTCTTTGGCCAGCAGTTCGAGCGTGGCTTCGCGTGCCGGCGAGGTCGCGGGGTCCACTCCGCGGTGCGCCGACGCGACCGGATGGACCATCACCTCGTCGACGTCGAACTCCGCTGCCAGTTCGCGCACCTGCTCGGCTGCCTCCGAGGGGCTGCCCACCACGGCCTGCCGCAGACCGTGGTCGATGACCGACTGAGCCCGCGGGCCCATGTCCAACGCCTCGGCGTCCTCCACCAGATCGACGGCCGCCAGCGGCGCACCGGTACGCAACCGCGCCATCATCTGCAGGTTCGGGAGCACCAATCGCAGTGCCTCGTCGCGGGTTTCGGCCACCACCGCGTTGACGGTCAGGAACGTGACGGGCTCGGGCGTCAGCTCACTGGGCCGGAACTCGGCGCGATAGGTCTCCAGCGCCTCCGCCGTGCCCTGGCCCGAGAAGTGATGCGCGAACACATACGGCAGGCCCTTGGCCGCCGCCAGATGCGCGGAGTACATCGAGGAGCCGAGCAACCACAGCCTGGGTTCGGACGCGGCGGCCGGCGTGGCCTTGAGGATGTAATTGTCCCGCATCAGGTCGCGCGGCAGCGCAACACGGACTCCGGTGCGGCCCATCAGGGCGACGACGTCGTCGAGATACTCGGGGAACGCCTCGATGTCCCGGTCGTCCCGGCCGGCCGCGCCACGCAGCGCCATCGACGTGACCGGGTCGGACCCGGGCGCGCGGCCGATGCCCAGGTCGATGCGGCCGGGATGGGCGGCCTCGAGCAGCGCGAACTGCTCAGCGACGGCCAGTGGCGCGTGGTTGGGCAGCATGACCCCGCCGGAGCCCAGGCGCACAGCGGTGGTGTGCGCGGCCAGGTGGGCAAGCAGGACCGGCGGGCTGGTCGCCGCGACCGACGGCATGTTGTGGTGCTCGGCCACCCAGTATCGGGTGTAGCCGAGGCGATCGGCGGCCTGGGCCAGGCGCGTCGTCGCAGCCAGCGCATCCGAGGTGGTCTGGTCGGAGCGGACGGGGACGAGGTCGAGGACAGAGAGGCGCATTGAACGTGCAACGCCTCGAGGCGCCGCGACGTTCCCTCCTGCGCGATTTCGGCGTGATGATCGTCGGTGAGCGACGGCAATCACGCCGAAATCGCACCGGCGCGCGTGAAGATGTCGTCCATCATCGCCGGGGTCAGCCGGCCGGTGAAGGTGTTCTGCTGGCTGGGGTGGTAGCAGCCCAGCAGCATGACCTCTCCCGTCGGCGTGTCCAGCGGCGCGGCCGCGCCGTGTCCGAACTTGGGGGCGGGCGTGCCGACGGTGCCGCCGGTTCGCCGGATGAGCGCCAGCGCCGCCTGCCACGCGATCCCGCCCAGTGCGACGATCACGCGCACGTGGGGGCTGATCAGGGCCCACTCGGCGTCCAGCCACGGCGCGCAGGTGGTGCGCTCGGCCGGGGTGGGCGCATTGCCCGGCGGCGCACACCGCACCGCCGCTGCGACCCGAATACCGTTGAGCGACAATCCGTCTCCACTGTCGACTGCAGTCGGCTGGCTGGCCAGTCCGGTCCGGTACAGAGACCCGAACAGGAAGTCGCCCGACCGGTCGCCGGTGAACACCCGTCCCGTGCGATTGGCGCCGTTGGCCGCGGGCGCGAGCCCGACGACGAGAATGCCCGGCTTCTCGGAGCCGAACCCGGGTGCGGGCCTCCCCCAGTAGGGCTGATCGATGTAGGACTTCCGCTTGACCACGGCGACCTCTTCGCGCCACGCCACCAGACGCGGGCACGCCCGGCACACCGACACCTCGGCGTCGAGCCGACCGAGCGTCGTGGCGGCGGCTGCGAGCGCGACGACCTCGGCCGGTGAATCCGCGGCCGGAGTGCGCTTGGTGCCCGGGTCCCCCGGCCATCCCGTACCCGGGGGCACCGGCGAAGCGAACAGACCACCCGTGCGGGGGTGCGGCAAACTCACCGCTCGACCTGTTCGTTACCAGAAAGCACGGTTCATCGTTACCACGAAACACCGTGTACCTCACCCGCGTGCCGGGCAGTACGGCTCACCATGGATCGCCTGGGAACCCTAGCGAGGTGGGGAGAAACATGCGACGAGCACACGCGGCCGTCATCGGCATCTGCGTTCTGGTGACGGGATGCGGCGCGACCGTGAGCAACGCCGAGTCGCCCGCACCCAGGACGATGATCCCGCGGCCGTTGACCGAGCGCGAACTCCCCAAGCTCCTATTGACCCCCGAACAGGTGGCCCAGGCGATGGCGTCGCCCCCGATGACGGTCACCGAAGCCCAGTCGGCGATGTCGGACAACAGCTCGATCATGGCGCCACCGGAATGCCTCGCCCTCGACGGTGCCGCGGAGGCGGCCGTCTACTCCGCCAGCGGCTTCACCGCCGAGCGGGACCAGAGCCTCAACGACGGCGACGCGTTCAAGCACTACTCCAAGCAGGCCGTGGTGCTGTTCCCGTATCTGGAGAAGGCCACCGCGTTCTTCGACGCCTCGGTCCAACAGTGGTCCGCCTGCCACCAGTACACGCACACCCAGAGCGGAACCGAGTGGACCGTCGGCGAGATCCGCAACGCCGACCACGTCCTGAGCACGGTGTCGACACTGAACGAGGCCGCGGCACCGGGCTGGGGGTGCGGACGGGCGCTGGCCCAGGCCAACAACGTGATCGTCGACGTCAACACCTGCAGCGCCGATCCGGCCGACACCGCGGTCAAGATCGCTCAACAGATCGCCGCCAACGTCGCGGCGACGTGGTGATCGACCGGGAGCTTGCTACCGTGCGGCGATGAGCCGGCGCGGCCCCCTGCTACTGATCCTGTTCGCCGCGTTGATGGCGGGCGCCGGGAACGGCATCTCGATGGTCGCCTTTCCGTGGCTGGTCCTGCAGCACACCGGATCGGCGCTCGACGCCTCGGTGGTCGCGATGGCCGGGACGCTACCGCTTCTGGCCGCGACGCTGATCGCCGGCGCCGCCGTCGACTTCCTCGGCCGCCGGCGCGTGTCGATGATCTCCGATGCGCTGTCGGCCCTGTCGGTCGCGACGGTCCCGGTACTGGCTCTGCAGTTCGGGGCGCAGGCCGTCAACGTCGCGGTGCTGGCCGGATTGGCCGCTCTCGGCGCATTTTTCGACCCGGCCGGGATGACCGCACGCGAGACCATGCTGCCCGAGGCCGCCCAGCGGGCCGGCTGGACTCTCGATCGCGCCAACTCGTTCTACGAGGCGGCCTTCAACCTGGCCTACATCGTCGGGCCGGGCATCGGCGGTCTGCTCATCGCCACCTTGGGCGGGATCAACACGATGTGGGTGACCGCCGGAGCCTTCATGCTCTCGATCGTCGCGATCGCGGTGCTGCGCCTCGAGGGCGCGGGGACGCCCGATCCGTCGACCCGCGACGGATCGGTGTGGGCCGGCATCGTCGAGGGGCTTCGCTTCGTGTGGCGCCACCGGGTACTGCGCACATTGGCGTTCGTTGACCTGGCAGCGACGGGCCTCTACATGCCGATGGAAAGCGTGCTGTTCCCCAAGTACTTCACCGACCGCGACGAGCCCGCCCAGCTGGGCTGGGTGCTGATGGCTCTCAGCATCGGCGGACTGGTCGGCGCCCTGGGCTACGCGGTGCTGTCCCGGTTCACCCGGCGCCGCACCGTGATGATGACCGCGGTGCTGACGCTGGGGGTGGCGATGACGATCATCGCGTTCTTGCCGCCGCTGCCGCTGATCCTGGTGCTGTGCGCGGTCGTGGGCTTCGTCTACGGCCCGATCGCCCCGATCTACAACTACGTCATGCAGACCCAGGCGCCGCCGCACCTGCGCGGGCGCGTGGTGGGCGTGATGGGGTCGCTGGCCTACGCGGCCGGCCCGCTCGGTTTGGTCGTCGCCGGGCCGCTGGCCGATTCGGCCGGGTTGCACGCCACGTTCTTGGCGTTGTCGTTGCCGATGCTCGTGCTCGGCGTGGCCACCGTGTTCTTGCGCCCATTACGGGAGCTCGATCGCGGGCCGCACGCCGAACAAAACTCGTAGCATCGGGCAGATGGCTTCCGACGTGCTCGACGACCTGACCGCCTCGCTGCCCGAGGGCACCGTTGTCACCGACCCCGACATCGTGGCGTCGTACCGACAGGACCGCGCCGCCGATCCGAGTGCGGGAACGCCGATGGCCGTGGTGCGGCCGCAGCGTACCGACGAGGTGCAGACCGTGCTGCGCTGGGCCAGCGCCCATCGGATCGCCGTCGTCCCCCGCGGTATGGGCACCGGATTGTCGGGTGGCGCAACAGCTCTCGACGGCGGCATCGTGCTGTCCACCGAGAAGATGCGGGACATCTCGATCGACCCGGTCACCCGCACCGCCGTCGTCCAACCCGGACTTCTCAATGCCGAGGTCAAGAAGGCCGTCGCCGAGTACGGCCTGTGGTACCCACCTGACCCGTCGTCCTACGAGATCTGCAGCATCGGCGGGAACATCGCCACCAACGCCGGCGGCCTGTGCTGCGTCAAGTACGGCGTGACGACCGACTACGTGCTCGGCATGCAGGTGGTGCTCGCCGACGGGACCGCTGTGCGACTCGGCGGTCCCCGCTTGAAAGACGTTGCAGGACTGTCGTTGACGAAGCTGTTCGTCGGAAGCGAAGGCACCCTCGGCGTGGTCACCGAGGTGACGTTGAAACTGCTGCCCGCCCAGCACGGCGCCTGTACCGTGGTGGCGTCCTTCGATTCGGTCGAGGCGGCCGCGCGCGCCGTCGTCACGATCACCGGCAAGATCCGGCCCTCCATGCTCGAGTTCATGGATGCCGCGGCGATCAACGCGGTGGAAGACAAACTGCGGATGGGCCTGGATCGCAACGCCGCCGCGATGATGGTCGCGGCGAGCGACGATCGCGGCCCCGCCGGCGCCCGCGATGCCGAGTACATGGCCGAGGTGTTCACCGAACACGGTGCCACGGAGGTCTTTTCGACCTCCGACCCCGAGGAGGGCGAAGCCTTCGTGGCCGCCAGGCGGTTCGCGATCCCCGCGGTGGAAGCCCGGGGGTCACTGCTGCTCGAAGACGTCGGCGTACCGCTGCCCGCGCTGGCCGATCTGGTCGGCGGCGTGGAGAAGATCGCCGCCAACCACGACCTGATGATCTCGGTGATCGCGCATGCCGGCGACGGCAACACCCACCCGCTGATCGTCTTCGATCCCTCGGATGCGGCGATGGAGCAGCGCGCCCAGCAGGCATTCGGCGAGATCATGGACCTTGCCGTCTCCCTGGGCGGCACGATCACCGGCGAGCACGGCGTGGGCCGACTCAAGCGACCGTGGCTCGCGGGCCAGCTCGGGCCCGAGGTGATGGAGCTCAATCGGCGGATCAAGACCGCACTCGATCCGCACGGCATCCTCAATCCCGGCGCCGCGTTCTGAGCCGCGGACATAACTGGAGTTACATCACCACGGCTATGCAAACGTTTTGCTGAGCGAAGTCCTCGGGCCTTAGCTGCACCTAGATCTCGCAACTACATAACCGTAGTGATATATATACCCAGTGCCCGACCGCGCCGCTCCCGCTGTCGACAGCATCGGTTCCCTCGTCGACCATGCTGCCGACCTCCTCGTCCGACACCTCAGCGACCGCGCCGACATGACCGCGTCCGCCGGCTTCGTGATGAACCGGCTGCACCGTGAAGGTCCCACCCGGCTGACCACGCTCGCCGCCAAAGAGGGCGTCAGCCAGCCGTCGATGACGCAGCTGATCCAACGGCTCGAGCGGCGCGGCCTGGTGGCCAAGGTCGCCGATCCCGGTGACGGCCGCGCGGCGCTGATCGGCGTCACCGAGGAGGGTGTCGCGCTGATGGAACAGCGCGCGGCCGCCCGACGCGAACGACTGGGCCGGCTCCTCGAAACCCTGGACGACGAAGAGCGCGACGCACTGACGCTCGCCGCACGTGTCGCGCTGCCCGTGCTGCAGTCGCTGGCCACCACCGCCGACAGCATCTGCCCGGGCACCGGGCTCGACGAGGAACAGGGACCGGCATGAGATTCGTGCGGAGAGGACTGAAGAAGGTGTGGATCCCGCTCGTGCTGATCGTGGTGCTGGCCGTGTCGAGCCTGGTCGTGTCCCGGCTGCACCGGCAGTTCGCCTCCACCGACCTCAACGCCAACGCCGGGGCCGGCATCGAAATCGTGCAGTTCAACCCGAAAGTCATGGTGTACGAGGTGTGGGGGGCACCCGGCTCGACCGCAGAGATCAGCTACTTCGATCCCGATGCCAACGTGCACACGCTGACTGCGACGCTGCCCTGGACCGTCACGTTGTCGACGACGCTGCCGTCGGTCAGCGCGAACCTGATGGCCCGTGCTGACGCGGACTCGATCGGCTGCCGCGTCACCGTCAACGGCACCGTGCGTGACGAACGCCGGGCCGACGGTGTCGACGCCCAGACCTACTGCCTGGTGAAGTCCGCATGAGCACACACACCAAGCGGTTCGCACACCGTCCGGAGAAGCACGCCAAGGGACATCCCGTGGCGCACGCGCTGCGCATCCTGTCCGTCCCGGTCATCCTGGCCTGGATCGCCTTCGCCGTGGTGGTGAACGTCGTCGCCCCGCAGCTCGAAGTCGTCGGCGAAGAACACTCCGCTCCGATGACGCCCAACGACGCACCGTCGGTGCAGGCGATGAAGGAGATGGGGGCGAACTTCAAGGAGTTCGACTCCAACAGCACCGTCATGGTGATCGTCGAGGGCCAGGAACCGCTCGGACCGGACGCCCACAAGTACTACGACGAGATCATCACCAAGCTGCGGAAAGACCCAGAACACATCCAGCACATCCAGGACTTCTGGGGCGACACCCTGACCGCGGCCGGCGCTCAGAGTGCCGACGGCAAGGCCGCCTACGTGATGCTGAATCTGGCCGGCGAGCAAGGGCAGACGTTGTCCAACACCGGTGTCGAGCACGTCCGGGAGGCCATCGCGGACACTCCTGCGCCGCCCGGCGTGCAGGCCTACGTCGCCGGCCCGGCCGCGCTCACCGACGACATGCACGTCATCGGTAACGCCAGCCTCGGCCAGATCACGGCCTACACCCTGCTCGCGATCTTCTTCATGCTGCTCGTGGTGTATCGGTCGCTCGTCACGACGCTGGTGCAGCTCTTCCTCACCGCCATCGGGCTCCTGACCGCCCGGGGCGTGGTCTCGGTGCTCGCCGACAACGGCGCCTTCGGATTGACCACCTTCGCGGGCAACATCCTCACGATGCTCGCGATCGCCGCGGCCACCGACTACGGCATCTTCATCTTCGGCCGCTATCGCGAGGCGCGCAGCGCGGGTGAAGACCGGGAAACGGCCTACCACACCACGTTCCGCTCGGTGACGCCGGTGATCATCGGCTCCGGGTTGACGATCGCCGGCGCCACCTACTGCCTCTCGTTCGCGCGGCTCCCCTACTTCTCCACCATGGGCGAACCCGTGGCGATCGGTATGGTCGTCGTGGTCGCCTCCGCGGTGACACTCGGGCCCGCCGTGCTCTTCCTCGGCAGCAAGATCGGCCTGTTCGAATCGAAACGCGATGCGCGAAGCCGGTTCTGGCGCCGAGTCGGCACCGCGGTGGTCCGCTGGCCCGGCCCCATCCTGGTGGCCAGCGCGTTCATCGTGCTGATCGGGCTGGTCGCCATCCCCGGCTACAAGCCCGCCTACAACGACCGCTACTACCTGCCCGACAATGCACAGGTCAATGTCGGATACGCGGCGGCCGACCGGCATTTCAGCCCGGCGCGGATGAACCCGGACATCATCATGGTCGAAGCCGACCACGACATGCGCAATCCCGGTGACATGCTCGTGTTGAACGCGATCGGCCGCAACGTCATGCAGGCGCGGGGCATCGCGATGGTGCAGAGCATCACCCGTCCGCTGGGCATCCCGATCCAGCACAGCTCGATTCCGTTCCAGACCAGCGTGTCCGGCCAGGTGCAGAACCAGAACCTGCCGTTCCAGCGCGCTCAGCTGGACGACATGAAGAAGATGGCCGAGGCCACTGAGGCCAACATCGACATCATGGAGAAGCAGTACCAGCTCTCGCTCAAACAGACTCAGCTGACGCAAGATTCGGCGCAGAAGTCCAAGGAGCTCCTGCAGATCACCGAGCAGGTCCGCGACAACATCGCCAACTTCGACGACCAGTTCCGGCCGCTGCGTAACTACTTCTACTGGGAACCGCACTGCTACGACATCCCGATGTGCGCGGCGATCAGGTCGCTGTTCGACTCGCTCGACGGCATCAACGAGCTGACCGATGCCCAGGGCGCGGTGCAGGGCAACACCGATCAGCTCGCCGACCTGGCGCCTCAGCTCACCGCGCTGCTGCCGCAGACCATCGCGACGATGAAGCAGACATTGGCTTTGACGTGGGCGTCGTACAACTCCCAGAAGGCGCTGCTCGATCAGATGGGCGCGATGAACGACACCGCGCTGGCCATGGGCGCGGCGTTCGACACCGCCAAGAACGACGACCTGTTCTTCCTGCCCCCGGAGGCGTTCACGAATCCCGATTTCGAGCGGGGGCTGAAGATGTTCATGTCCCCCGACGGGAAGTCGGCGCGCATGTTCATCACCCACCAGAGCGATCCTGCGACGGTGGAGGGTATCTCGCGCGTGGACGCCGAGCGTGAGGCCGCGCAGAACGCGATCAAGATGACCTCGCTGTCGAACGCGAAGATCCTCATCGGCGGGACCGCGGCCACCTACAAGGACATGTCCGACGGGGCGAAGTACGACCTGCTGATCGCCGTAGTCTCCGCGCTCACGCTGATCTTCATGATCATGCTGATCCTGACCCGCAGCGTGGTGGCGGCGGCCACGATCGTGGGCACCGCGGCCAGTTCGATCGCGGCGTCGTTCGGTATCTCCGTGCTGATCTGGCAGGACCTTCTCGGCATCCAGGTGCACTGGCTGGTGATGCTGATGTCGGTGATCATCCTGTTGGCCGTCGGCGCGGACTACAACCTCCTGCTGGTGCACCGCTTCCGCGAGGAGATCCACGCAGGCCTCAAGACCGGCATCATCCGGTCGATGGCCGGCACCGGCGGCGTCGTCACCTCGGCCGGTCTGGTGTTCGCCGCGACCATGGCGGCGATGCTCGGCAGCAGCCTGACGGTGTTGGCGCAGATGGGGTCGACGATCGCGATCGGCCTGCTGGTCGACACGCTGGTGGTGCGGTCCTTCCTGATGCCGTCGATCGCGACGCTGTTGGGTCGTTGGTTCTGGTGGCCGCAGGTGGTCTACCCGCGCGGGGACAACCACTTCCTGCCGCCGAAGCCGCCCGCCCGGGACGCCGACACCGCGCCTGTCCCGGTCGGAGGCTGATCCCCGCCCGCGTGGCACCACCGATATCAGAAGTCACACGGTTAACATCACGCCGTGCCCGATCTGCCCGACGTGAGGCGCACCCGAGCGGTGTCGCGCCGCGACGCGCTGCGCTTCGCCGCTGCCGCATCCGCCGGCCTGGGCGCCGCCGCCCTCGGTGCCGGTGCGCCCACGGCCTCGGCGGCCGCGCCCACGCTGATCGACTTCGCCGCCGCGCAGATCCCGGCCGATGCGATCCGAGCGGCCGGCCACGCGGGCGTCGTCAACTACGTGTCGCTGTCGCGGCCCGGATCGAACTTCGGCGCGAAGCCGATCACGTTGCCCTACGCGCGCTCGCTGAACGCTCAGGGCCTCGTCATCGTCAGCAACTATCAGTACGGAAAGCCCGGCGGCACAGCACCATCGGACTTCACCCGCGGGTTCGCCGGCGGCGTTGCCGACGCCAAGACCGGCTGGGGACTGCACACCGCCGCCGGAGGCGGGCGCAGCGCGCCGATCTTCTTCACGATCGACGAGGACATCAGCCGCGACGTCTGGAATACGGTTGCGCTGCAGTGGTTTCGGGGCATCAACTCGGTGATCGGAGTGCAGCGGACCGGAATCTACGGGGGCATCGACGCGTGCCAGTGGGCGATCGCCGACGGCGTCGTCGGCGCGTCCAGCATTCCTGGCTATCGGTGGGCCTGGCAGACCAAGGCGTGGTCGGGCAATCGCATCCACCCGCAAGCGGTGCTCTACCAACGCATCGTGGACACCGCGTCGAACCCGGGCCCGCTGGTCGGCGGCATGCGTGTGGACGTCAACGACGTGATGGCCCGCGACGTCGGACAGTGGAACCTGCATCAGTGACCTAACGGCGCGCTGACCCGCACCTATACCGGATGCTTCAGCCGAGATTGCCTACAGGGTTGCCGCAACGACCCTGAACGCAATCTCGCCTGCAGCATCGAGGAACAGGCCGCCTGGCGCTGACTGATGACCCATTGACACCAGCCTGCTTCCGTCGTACACATGAGACATGTCAGCATCTTTGTCTCACGAGGCTCCGGCTCAGTTCGCGCTTGCCACCGCTGACACCTGGTCCGACCCCTGGCCCATGTACCGCGCGCTGCGCGACCACGATCCCGTCCACCACGTCGTCCCCACCGACAGGCCCGATCACGACTACTACGTGCTCTCCCGGCACGCCGACATCTGGTCCGCGGCACGCGACCACCAGACGTTCTCCTCGGCACAGGGCCTGACCGTCAACTACGGCGAACTCGAGATGATCGGCCTGGCCGACAACCCGCCGATGGTGATGCAGGATCCCCCGACGCACACCGAGTTCCGAAAGCTCGTGTCACGCGGTTTCACTCCGCGCCAGGTCGAGGCGATCGAGCCGACGGTGCGCCAGTTCGTCGTTGAACGCATCGAGAAATTGCGCGCCAACGGCGGCGGCGACATCGTCGCCGAACTGTTCAAACCGCTGCCGTCGATGGTCGTCGCCCACTATCTCGGCGTGCCCGAGGCCGATCGCGGCAAGTTCGACGGCTGGACCGAGGCGATCGTCGCGGCCAACACCGCCGACGGCGGGATCGGCGGAGCGCTGGGCACTCTCGGCGACGCCCTCGGCGAGATGATGGCCTACTTCACCGCCCTCATCGAACGTCGCCGCACCGACCCGGCCGACGACACCGTCTCTCACCTGGTGGCCGCCGGAGTCGGCGCCGACGGTGACATCGCGGGTGTGCTATCGGTTCTCGCGTTCACCTTCACGATGGTCACCGGCGGCAACGACACCACCACGGGCATGCTCGGCGGCTCGGTGCAGCTGCTGCACCAGCGCCCGGACCAACGCCTCCTGCTCGTCGACGATCCCGGCCTGATCGCCGGCGCCGTGGACGAATTCCTGCGGCTCACCTCCCCGGTGCAGGGCCTGGCCCGGACCACCACCCGCGACGTCACCATCGGCGACCGCACGATCCCCGCGGACCGCAAAGTGCTGTTCCTCTACGGTTCCGCCAACCGCGACGAACGCGAATACGGCGACGATGCAGGCGAACTCGACGTCATGCGCAACCCGCGCAACATCCTGACGTTCAGCCACGGCGCGCACTTCTGCCTGGGCTCGGCCGCCGCCCGGATGCAGTCGCGGGTCGCCCTGACCGAACTCCTGGCGCGGATACCGCAGTTCACCGTCGACGAGGAGGGCATCGTCTGGGCCGGCGGCAGTTACGTGCGCAGGCCGCTGTCCGTGCCGATCACGGTGACCCGGTGAGCGGCCGGGACTGGCTGGCCGCCCAGCGCACCGAGATCGCTGCGGAACGCATCCTCGACGCAGCAGGCGAGCTCTTCGCCGGCCAGCCCGCCGCGACCGTCGGGATGCACGAGATCGCCTCGGCAGCGGGGTGTTCGAGAGCAACCCTCTACCGATACTTCGAGAACCGCGAAGCGCTGCATACCGCCTACGTCCACCGAGAGACGCACCGGATCTACCGCGAGCTGACCGATGAGCTCGCCTCGATCACCGATCCGGAACAGCGCCTCGTGCAGGGCATGCTCGGATGCCTGCGCATGGTTCGGGAGAACCCCGCGCTGGCATCGTGGTTCACGGCCTCGGAGCGACCTCTGGGCGGCGAGATGGCCGAGCAGTCACCGCTGATCGCAGCGGTGACCGAGACGTTCGTCGGCTCGCTCGGCGACGACGATCGCGTCGAAGCGCGGGCCCGCTGGGTGGTGCGGATTCTGACCTCGCTCTTGCTGTTCCCCGGACGCGACGACACGGACGAAGCCGAGATGCTCTCAGAATTCGTCGTGCCTCGCGTCATCGCACCCGGGTGAACCGGTGCAGGAGCCACGCCAGCGGCATCGTGACCACCATCGTGCCGAGGAACAGCAGCCACACCGAGCCGTTGTAGATCGGATACTGCAGGATCTCGACCATCACGAGTTCCATCGTCACGAGGTGGATCAGGAAGATCTCGTAGGAGATCTCGCCGAGGAACACCATCGGCCTGCTCGCCATCGCCTTCGCATACAGACCCGTGTTGCCCAGCGCCAACGGAGCCACGACCAGCGTGGCGATCACCGCATAGAACCCGCTCTTGGCCAACGCTTCCCACAACAGCGCAGGCGATGTCGTCGGCTCCCCTCCGATGGGTGTGGACACGATGAGGTAGCTGACCATCGCGATCGGCAGGCACGCGAGCGCGTAGGCGCGCACCCCCATGGCCGCCAGCACCGCGAGCACCATGCCACCGACGAACCACGACAGGTACCCCGGTAGCCACAGCCGCGCGCCATCGGGCAGGAACGATGTGGTGTGCACCAGCCACAGCCAGGCCGGCGACAACGCCGCGAACGCGGCCAGCCCGGCCAGCAGCAGCCACGGCCGCCAGCGCCCGCGACACAACACCACCAGCAGCAGGTAGGCCATCGGTGGCAGCGCGACGTAGAACGCCGCCTCGACGGCGAGGCTCCACATCTGCGTAAGCCCTTGGTGCAGATAGGAATACAGATAGTTGTCGGTGTAGATCTGGGTCAGCGTCAGGTTGCGGGCCAGACCCTCCCAGGTGTGCCCGGGATTCGGCCCGGCCGTACGGAAGTGGTAGACCAGGTAGGCCGCGACGACGGTGACCACGTACGCGGGCATGATGCGGCGCACCCGATGCCACGCATAGCGTGTCACCGACGGAGCCGGCGCACCTTCAGCACACGCGTTCACCCACGGCGCGAAGAGCAGGAACCCCGACAGTACGAAGAAGATCGGCACCCCGATCTCCATGCGGGAGAACACCAACCCGATGTAGCCCTGCCCGTAATGGCCGGTCGTGTAGGCGGCGTGGGTGAGCACCACCAGAAGTGCCGCCACGGCCCGGATACCGGTCAGAGAGTCGACCCGCCCGGTCGGGGTCACCGACTCCAGGCCACCCTGGGCGTCGGCGTCTCGTGACAGCGTCATCGGGCGCTAGTGCGTCTTACGGCGCGCCTTCGGCCCGCGATCGGGTTCGAGATTGATCAGCTGACCCTGGATCTTGGTGTTCTCCAGCTTCTTCAGCGTGTCCCGCGAGAGATTGGCCGGCAGCTCCACCAGCGAGTAGTCCAGCTTGATCGCGATGTGACCGAAATCGCTGCGGTGCAGGCCGCCCTCGTTGGCGATGGCGCCGACGATCGCACCCGGCATGGCTTTGTGCCGCTTGCCCACCGCGATGCGGTAGGTCGTCAGATCGCTGCGCCGCTCCCGCTGCTTACGCGGACCTCGGTCGTCACGGTCGGCACGATCCGGTCGGTCCTTCTTGTCCCGGCGCTTCTCCGGCGGCGGCTCGGTCATCAGGAATGCTTCGCCGTCGCGGCTCTGCAGCGCCAGCGCGGCGGCGATGTCGGCCATCGGTACGTCGTGGTCGCGCTCGTAGTTCTCGATCAACGTCCGGAACAACTCGATGCCCGGTGCCGCCAGCGCCTCGGTGATCGAATCGCGGAACTTCTGCACACGGCGCTCGTTGACGTCCTCGACCGACGGCAGCTCGATCTCGACCAGCTTCTGCCGCGTCACCCGCTCGATGGCGCCGAGCAGATGCCGCTCCCGGGGCGTCACGAACAGCAGCGCCGTGCCCGACCGGCCCGCCCGGCCGGTACGCCCGATCCGGTGCACGTACGACTCCGGGTCGTGCGGGATGTCGAAGTTCACCACGTGCGAGATGCGCTCGACGTCCAAGCCGCGGGCGGCGACGTCGGTGGCCACCAGGATGTCGATCGAGCCGTCCTTGAGCGCGTTGATCGTGCGCTCACGCACCGCCTGCGGAATGTCGCCGTTGATGGCGGCCGCCGCGAACCCGCGGGCCTTCAGCTTCTCGGCCACCTCCTCGGTGGCCTGCTTGGTCCGGACGAAGACGATCATCGCGTCGCCCTGCTCGGTCTCGAGCAGCCGGGTCAGCGCGTCCATCTTGCGGGGGTAGGACACCTGCAGGTAGCGCTGGGTGATGTTCTCGGCCGTCTGGGTCTTCGACTTGACCGTGACCTCGACCGGATCGTGCAGGTACTTGTTGGTGATCTTCTTGATCGCCGGCGGCATGGTCGCCGAGAACAGCGCGACCTGCTTGTACTCCGGGGTGTCGGCGAGGATGCGTTCGACGTCCTCGGCGAAGCCCATCTGCAGCATCTCGTCGGCCTCGTCGAGCACCATGTAGTCGAGGTGGCTGACGTCGAGCGTGCCCTTCTCCAGATGGTCGATCACGCGCCCTGGCGTGCCGACGACGATCTGCGCGCCCCGCTTGAGCCCGGCCAGCTGAGGCCCGTAGGAGCTGCCGCCGTACACCGGCAGCACGTTGACGTTCAGGTGCGCGCCGTAGCGGCTGAATGCCTCGGCCACCTGCAGCGCGAGCTCACGTGTCGGGGCCAGCACCAACGCCTGGGTGGCGCGGCTCGAGGTGTCGATCTTGCTCAGGATCGGGATGGCGAACGCGGCGGTCTTGCCGGTTCCCGTCTGGGCGAGACCGACGACGTCGGAGCCGGCCAGCATCGCCGGGATCGTCGCAGCCTGGATCGGCGACGGCGATTCGTAGCCGACGTCGCTGACCGCCTGCAGCACCGAGGGGTGGATCTGCAGGTCGGCGAAGGTCGTCTCGCCTGGCAGATCCGTGCTGGCGGGGGTCACATCCGAGGAGGTCATCGTGGTGGCAGTCTAGTGCCCTTTTCGGCTTCCTCCTGCCTGATGCCCTGCCGCGCGCCCTGATGGCACCTGTCCAGGCGGTGCCGGTACGGTCGCCTGTTGTGAAGTGGGCAGCAGTGTTGGGTACCGCAGCCCTCGTCCTCGCGGGCTGCGGGTCAGGTGATTCGACCGCGTCGAAAACCCCGGGTCCGACGGCCTCGGCGGCTCCTTCAGCAGCGCCGCCGCCGGCGGTGACACCTGCTGGGCCACCGCCGGGGCCTGCGCCCGCAGCAGACCCCTGCGCGACCGACCTGGCCTCTCCCGAGATCGCCAAGGCGGTGTCCGAACTCCCCCGCGACCCGCGCAGCAAGCAGGGCTGGAACCCCGAACCGGTGGCCGGCAACTACAACGAGTGCGCGCAGCTCTCGGCGGTGATCGTCAAGGCCAACACCAACTCGCAGAACCCGAACACCCGCGCCGTGCTGTTCCACCGCGGCAAGTTCATCCCGACCGGGGTGCCCGACACCTACGGCTTCAACGGTCTCGACGGCGTCGGCACCACGGGCGACACGGTGGCGCTGAAGTACTCCGGCGGCATGCCCGGGCTCGACAGCATCGTGAAGTTCCGCTGGAACGGCAGCGGGGTGGAGCTGATCGGCAACACGCCGCGCTGAGGTCGTCGGTCGCGGGCGCCGCCAGTGAGAAGCCAGGGCTGCGATTTCGGCTCGGCAACGACCGGGAATGATATTCCGCGGCGGGGGTGGGCGTCGGTGGGCTGCCCTACAGTGGCGGCGTGTTCGTCATCGACGGCCGGGTGGTCTACAGCGCCTCCGATCTCGCCGCGGCCGCTCGCTGCGAGTACGCGCTGCTGCGCTCGTTCGACGTCAAGCTGGGCCGCGCGCCGCAAGTCTCCGGCGATGACGAGATGCTGTCTCGCACATCACAATTGGGAGACCAGCACGAGCAGCGGCACCTCGACGCACTGCGTGACGACGCCGAGATCACCGTCATCGGCCGGCCGGACTACACATTCGCAGGCCTGACCGCGGCGGCCGAGCAGACGCTGCGAGCGATCGAGCGGCGGGCGCCGGTGATCTACCAGGCCGCGATGTTCGACGGCCGGTTCGTCGGGTTCGCCGACTTCATCCGGCTCGAAGAGTCCGAGCAGGGCCCGCGCTATCGCCTGCGCGACACCAAGCTGGCCCGCTCGGTGAAGGTCGAGGCCCTGCTGCAGCTGGCCGCCTACGTCGACACCCTCCTCGCGGCGGGAGTCCCTGTCTCGCCCGAGGTCGACCTGGTCCTCGGCGACGGCGCGATCGTCAGCTATCCGGTCGACGAGCTCCTGCCGGTGTACCGACCCCGCCGCGCCGCGCTGCAGCAGCTGCTGGACCGGCACGAGGCCGCCGGCACCCCGGCGTCGTGGGAGGACGAGTCGGTGCGCGCGTGCTTCCGCTGCGCCGACTGCGAGGAGCAGGTCCGCGCGCACGACGATCTGCTACTGGTCGCGGGTATGCGGGTCAGCCAGCGCGCCCGGCTGCTCGACGCGGGTGTCACGACCGTGCGCGAACTCGCCGCTCACCAGGGCTCCGTGCCCGACCTGCCGCCCCGCACCGTCGCGGCGCTGACCGGCCAGGCCCGCCTGCAGATCGCCGATCGCGTCGACGGCAAACCGCCCTACCGCGTCGTCGATCCGCAGCCGCTGATGGTGCTGCCCGACGCCGACAAAGGCGATCTGTTCTTCGACTTCGAGGGCGATCCGCTGTGGACCGCCGACGGCCACGAATGGGGTCTGGAATACCTGTGGGGCGTGCTGACCGTCGCCGACGAATTCTCGCCGCTGTGGGCGCACACCCGCGCCGACGAACGCGCGGCGCTGATCGCGTTCCTCGACATGGTCCGCAAGCGCCGGCGGCGCTACCCCCGCATGCACATCTACCACTACGCGGCGTATGAGAAGAGCACGCTGCTGCGGTTGGCGGGCCGCTACGGCGTCGGTGAACGCGACGTCGACGAGCTGCTCCGCGAAGGCGTGCTGGTGGATCTGTATCCGTTGGTGCGCAAGAGTATTCGAGTCGGCACCGAGAACTACAGCATCAAGAGCCTGGAACCGCTCTACATGGGCAACGAGTTGCGCGACGGTGAGGTCACCACCGCCACCGCGTCGATCACCGAGTACGCCCACTACTGCGAGCTGCGCGACGCAGGCCGTGCCGACGACGCCGCGACGGTGCTCAAGGAGATCGAGGAGTACAACCGCTACGACTGCCGATCGACGCGCCGGCTGCGCGACTGGTTGGTGGCGCGCGCCATCGAAGCCGGAGTGCCGCCCCGCGGACCCGTGCCGGTCGACGGCGCGACGATACAGACCGCCGAGCCCGATGCGGTCGAACGCCGATTGCTGAAGTTCGCCGGCGACGGTGTGGACCCGCGAACGCCCGAGCAGACGGCGATCGCGATGATCGCCGCGGCCAAGGGTTTTCACCAGCGGGAGGACAAGCCGTTCTGGTGGGGCCACTTCGACCGGGTGAACAATCCGGTCGAGGAGTGGGCCGATGCCAGCGGGGTGTTCCTGGTCGAGAGCGCCGAGATCGCCGAGGACTGGCACACACCGCCCCGGGCTCGTAAACCGCAGCGCCGCATCGTGCTTCGAGGTGAGATCGCCAACGGGGACCTAGCTCGAGAGATGTACGCGCTCTACGATCCGCCGGCTCCGGCGGGCCTGGCCGACGACCCCGATCGCCGGGGGTTCGCCACGGTGTCCGTGGTCGAGTGTGACAACGTCGACGCCCCGACCGAGGTGACCGTGATCGAGCGCCAACCCAAAGACGGCGACATCTTCACGCAGGTACCGTTCGCGCTGACTCCCGGCCCGCCGATCAGCACCAAACCGCTGGCGGAGTCCATCGCCGCGACCGCAGCGGACGTCGCTGCCGCGCTGCCCCGGATGCATCCCGGCGCGATGACCGATCTGCTGCTGCGCCGCGACCCTCGCACCCGCAGCGGCGCCGCGCTGCCCGACTCCGGCGTCGTCGTCGACGACATCACGGCCGCGCTGCTCGATCTCGACGCGTCCTACCTGGCGGTGCACGGTCCGCCCGGCACCGGCAAGACGTACACCGCCGCCCAGGTGATCGCCCGGCTGGTCAACGACCACGGCTGGCGGGTCGGGGTCGTCGCGCAGGCGCACGCGGTCGTGGAGAACCTGTTCGCCGGCATCCTGCGGGTCGGTGTCGACGGCACGCGGGTGGCCAAGAAGCTCAGCTCCGGCGACGGCGCCTGGACCGAGATCACCAACCCGCAGTTCGCCGACTTCATCGCCGGGCACGAGGGCTGCGTGGTCGGGGGCACCGCGTGGGATTTCGCCAGTGCCACCAAGGTTCCGGCCGGCTCGCTGGACCTGCTCGTCGTCGAGGAGGCCGGCCAGTTCAGCCTCGCCAACACGATCGCGGTGGCCCGCGCGGCGCGTAGCCTGCTGCTGCTCGGCGATCCGCAACAGCTGCCGCAGGTCAGCCAGGGCACCCACCCGGAACCGGTGGACGGCTCGGCACTCGCGTGGCTCGTCGACGGCCACCACACCCTGCCTGCTGAGCGCGGCTACTTCCTGCACTGCTCCTACCGGATGCATCCTCAGGTGTGCCGCGGGGTCTCCCGGCTGTCCTACGACAACCGGCTGCAATCGCACGAACCGGTGACCGCCGCGCGCACGCTCGCCGGCGTCGCGCCCGGCATCCGCACGCTGGCCGTCCCCCACCACGGCAACGTCACCGACAGCCCCGAAGAGGCCGCGGCGATCGTCGCCGCGATCGGTGACCTGCTCGGCGCCGAATGGACCGACGAGGACGGCACCCGCCCGCTCGCGCAGCGCGACGTCCTCGTCGTCACCCCGTACAACGCGCAGGTCGTGCAAGTGCGCAACCACCTCGACGCCGCGGGATATGCCGACGTGCCAGTGGGCACCGTGGACAAGTTCCAGGGTCAGCAGGCGCCGGTGGTGTTCGTGTCCATGACGGCGTCCTCGATCGACGAGGCTCCTCGCGGAATCGCCTTCCTGCTCAACAGGAATCGGCTCAACGTCGCGGTCAGCCGGGCGAAGTACCTGGCCGTGATCGTGCGGTCACCGCAGCTCACCGAATACCTACCCGGTACGCCCGATCGCCTGGTCGAATTGGGCGCGTTCCTGTCGCTGTCCGCATGTGATACACCGGGCCCATGACCGAAGCGCTGACAGAACAGCTCGCGGCGATCGTCGGTGCCTCGCAGGTGAGCACCGACGCCGACGTGCTCTCCGGCCGCAGCACCGACTACACCGGGCGCTACCGGGGCAGGGCGGCAGTGCTGGTGCGTCCCGGGTCCGCTGACGACGTGGCCGCGGTGCTGACCGCGTGCCGTGACGCCGGGGTGAGCGTGACCGTGCAGGGCGGGCGCACATCGCTGGTGGCGGGCACCGTGCCCGAACACGACGACGTGCTGCTCTCGACCGAGCGGCTGCGTGAGATCGGCGACGTCGACACCGTGGAGCGCCGCGTGCACGTCGGCGCCGGGGTGACGCTGGCCGAGGTGCAGCGCGCCGCGACGGCGGCCGGCCTGGTGTTCGGAGTCGACCTGGCCGCCCGCGACTCGGCGACCGTCGGCGGGATGGCCTCGACGAATGCGGGCGGGCTGCGCACCGTCAGCTACGGCAACATGGGCGAACAGGTGCTGGGCCTCGACGTCGTGCTGCCCGACGGATCGATCGTGCACCGGCACAGCCAGGTGCGCAGCGACAACACCGGATACGACCTGGCGTCGCTGTTCGTGGGCGCCGAGGGCACGCTGGGGGTGATCACCGGACTGGACCTGCGGCTGCACCCCGCCCCCGGCCACCGCGTCACGGCGATCTGCGGCTACGCCGATCTGGACGCGCTGCTCGCCACCGCGCGGGTGTTCCGGGACATGGCGGGCATCGCGGCACTGGAGCTCATCGACGCGCGGGCCAGCGCGTTGACCGCCGAGCACGTCGGTGTCGCCGCCCCCGTCGACGGTGACTGGTTGCTGCTGATCGAGCTGGCCGGCGATACCGACCTGACCGACCGGCTGGCCGACGCTCTGACCGACGCCGAACTGGTCGGCGAACCCGCCGTCGGCGTCGACACGGGAGCGCAGCAGCGGCTCTGGCAGGTCCGCGAGGCGGTCGCCGACGTGCTCGGCGTCTACGGTCCGCCCTTGAAATTCGATGTGTCGCTGCCACTCTCGTCGATCAAGGCGTTCGCCGCCGATGCGGTGGCGCTGGTCGCCGAGCATGCGCCCGAGGCGATCCCGGTGCTGTTCGGGCATGTCGGCGAAGGCAACCTGCACCTCAACATCGTGCGGTGCGCACTGACCGGCGAGCCCGAGCGCGCGCTCTACACCGCGATGATGGCGCTGATCGCCCGCCACGACGGCAACGTCAGCTCCGAGCACGGTGTGGGCACCCGCAAACGGGACTACGTCTCGATGTCGCGCAGCGACGCCGACATCGCCGCGATGCGGGCGGTCAAGGCCGCCTTCGACCCCACCGGGTATCTGAACCCCGCGGTGCTGTTCGGCTGAGCGTCGATGTCCCGTAGCGTGGCGGCGATGACGAGCATCGAGGCCGACTACCTGGTGATCGGCGCAGGCGCGATGGGGATGGCGTTCGTCGACACGCTGCTGACCGAAACCGATGCGACGGTCGTGCTCGTCGACGAGAACCACCAGCCGGGCGGGCACTGGAACTGGGTGTATCCGTTCGTGCGGCTGCACCAGCCCTCGTCGTATTACGGGGTGAATTCGCGGGCGCTGGGCAACGAGGACTGGATCGACCAGTCAGGGCCCAACGAGGGGTTCTTCGAGCTGGCGACCGGCCACGAGGTGTGCTCCTACTACGACCAGGTGATGCGTCACCAGATGCTGCCGACCGGTCGGCTGCAGTACTACCCGTCCTCGCACTATCTGGGCGACAACAGGTTTCGCACCCTCGACGGCGCCGAACACGAGGTCACCGTCCGACGCCGGATCGTCGACGCGACATTCCTGCTCACCGTCGTGCAGTCGATGCGGACGGCGCCGTTCTCGGTGGCCGACGGCATCGAGGTGGTCACCCCCAACGATCTACCCCGCCGGGCCGCGGGTCGCGAGCACTACACGATCGTCGGCGGCGGCAAGACGGGCATGGACTGCTGCCTGTGGCTGCTGCGCTCCGGTGTCTCGCCGCAGAGTCTGCGATGGATCATGCCGCGCGACTCCTGGCTGCTGAACAGGGCGCACATCCAGCCCGGCGGGCAGTTCGTGAAGAGCTTTCGCGAATCGATCGCCTCCCGGATGGCCGCCATCGCCGAGGCGACCTCGGTGGAGGACCTGTTCGCCCGGCTCGAAGCGGACGCGACCCTGTTCCGGCTCGACCCCGCCGTCACACCGACGATGTATCACTGCGCGATCGTGTCCTCCCGTGAGCTGGACCAGCTTCGCCTGATCGACGACGTGGTCCGACTCGGCCACCTCGAACGCGCCGAACACGACCGAATCGTGTTGCGCGGGGGAGAGATCGAGGTATCGACGCCGTCGCTGTACGTGGACTGCACGACGCAGGGACTGCCCCGGCCGCCGTCGGTGCCGGTGTTCGACGGCGAGAAGATCACGCTGCAGAGCGTGCGGGGATGCCAGCAGGTGTTCAGTTCGGCGTTCATCGCCCACGTGGAGGCCGCCTACGCCGACGACGCCGTCCGCAACGACCTGTGCGCACCCATCATGCACCCCGACGCGCCGCTGGACTGGCTGCGAATCCTGCTGTCGGACAACAAAGCTCAGGTGCGCTGGTTGAAAGACCCAGAGCTGATGGACTGGCTGAAGGCATCCCGGCTCAATGTGCTGCGCGACATCTTCCCCGATTTCGGCGACAAGATCCGCGTGCGTGATCGCGCGTTCGGCGCCCTGACCACAGCGCTGACCAAGACCAACGACCAGTTGAGCGCGCTGATGGAGAGCGGTTAGCCGCGCGCGTGGCGCCCGCCGCTGTCGGGTTCGGCGAGGACCCGGTCCAGCACATCAGTGTCGACATCCCGGTCGGAATCCCGATCGACATCCCGGTCGACATCCCGGTCGACCAGGTACTCGACGTAGTCGTCGTCATCGACCCAGTCGTCGTCGACCCAATCCCCGTCGTCGTCGGCGTCCGTTCGGATGTCCGCTCGGGAGACTCCAGCCGCCGCCCACCGCCGCGCCACACCGCCGGTGAGGAACAGCGCCGCGATGACACCGAAGAGCGCGATGAACGCCGGCAGCAGCATCGCCTGCGACATGGCCGCCGAGAACGGGGCGTGCAGGAATCCCGGCAGCTGCGCCACCGCGCCCTCCGACGCTCCCCCGCCGCCGGCACCGCCCGGCATCTCCGCCGACAGCCGTGCCGCCAGGAACGCGGCCATCCCCGCACTGCCCAGCACGGAGCCGACCTGGCGGGTGGTGTTGTAGACCCCGGAGCCGGCCCCGGCCACATGCGGTGGGAGGTTCCTGGTGGCCGTCGCCGCCAGCGGTGACCAGATGAACGCCATGCCGACACCCATCAGCGTCAGCGGCACGACCAGTCGCCAGATCGGCGTGGTCGGGGTCATGTCGATCGCCAGCCAGGTCAGCCCGATGGCCAGCACCGAGAACCCGAACCCGATGACGGGGCGCGGGTGCGCGCGGTCGACGATCTTGCCGACCAGCGGCGCGAGCACGCCGGTCGCCACGGCCATCGGCGCGGTCAGCAGCGCCGCCCGCGTCGGCGTGAGACCACAGACGGCCTGGGCGTAGAACATCAGCGGCAGGATCATCGATGTCGCGACGAACCCCATCGTCGCGATCGCGAGGTTCGACATCGAGAAGTCGCGATCGCCGAAGATCGCCAGCGGGACGAGCGGCTCGCGGCGGGTGACCGACTGCCACATCACGAAGCAGGCCATCACCGCGATCCCGACCCCGATCGCCGCCCAGATCCACGGCGCCCAGTTGTGGGCCTGCCCCTCCTGTAGACCGAAGACGATCAGGAACAACCCGACCGCGGACAGCGCCACGCCCAGCAGGTCGACGTGTTTGCTCTGGGTCGGCAGCGCCGGCACCAGCCGCAGTGCCAGCACCAGACCGACCACGCCCACCGGCACGTTGACGAAGAAGATCCACTGCCAACCCAGGTGGTCGACCAGCACGCCTCCGGCCAGCGGGCCCACCAGCGTGGCCACCCCGGCCGTCGCACCCCACACGCTCATCGCGACGCCTCGCCGTTCGGCGGGGAACGTGCGGGTGATCACCGACAACGTCTGCGGCGTGAGCAGCGCAGCACCGACGCCCTGCAGCACCCGGGCGGCGACCAGCATTCCGATGCTGCCGGACAGCCCGCACCACAGCGAGGCCAGCGTGAACACCGACAATCCGACGAGATAGACGTTGCGCGGACCGAATCGGTCACCGAGGCGACCGGACACAAGGAGCGGCACGGCGTAGGCCAGCAGGTAGGCGCTGGTCACCCAGATCACGGCGTCGTATCCGACGCCGAGCGCCTCCATGATCGCCGGATTGGCGACGGCGACGATCGTCGCGTCGACCAGGATCATGAAGAAGCCGACGAGAAGCGCCCACAGGGCATGCCAGGGATTGGCCCCCGGGGCGCGTGGCGTCACGAAATCGAGCATGGTCTAAGGCAATCCGCAATGACAGGTGGGAGATGGACCGCGCCGACGCTACGGATCGGCGCCATTCACGACAAGTCCGGTGCGGGTGCGCGGTGCGCTCCGGTCAGCAGCAGCGCCGCCAACGCGACCACCACGCCGGTGGCCATCACCGAGGCCATCGCCAGCTCATCGTTGCCCAGCACCCCGACCAGGGGCGCAACAGCTGCACCCAGGCCGAATTGGACCGCGCCGAGCAGTGCCGCTGCCGTGCCCGCGGCATCCGGATGCCGCGTCAGCGCGACCGCGGGTGCGTTCGGGATCACGAGCCCCATCGCGGCGAGAATCGCCCACACCGGCACGACGAACGCGGCCAGCCCGCCCACGTGCGCAGCGGCCAACGCAACGAACACCACACCGAACAGCGACGCTGCCGCCAGCGCCCACACCATGATCCGCTGCGGGGAGAACCGGCGCAGCAGCACCACGTTGAATTGCGTCGACCCGATCAGCGCGATCGCACCGGCGCCGAACACCAGCGCGAATGCCGTCTGACCGATGCCGTACCGGCCCTGCAGGACGAACGAGGCGCCCGCGATGTAGGCGAACAATCCGCTCATACCGAGCGCCGCGACCAACACCAGGATCACGAACCGGGTGTCGCGCAGCAGCTCGACATAGGTCCGGGCGATCCCGCCGACCTTCAACGGACGCCGGTGCGCGACGGGCAGCGTCTCGGGCAGGGCCAGCGCGGCCATCACCAAGATGGCTCCGGCCAAGACGACCAGGGCGGCGAACACCCAATGCCAGGACGCGTTGAGCAGCACCGCAGCGCCCAGCGACGGTGCGAGCACCGGCGCGACACCGAGTACCAGCATCAGCCGCGACATCACGGTGGCCGCCACGTTGTCCTTGTACAGATCGCCCACCACCGCGATCGCCACCACCATGCCTGCAGCCGCGCCGACGCCCTGCAGACCGCGGGCGACACCCAGGACCGCGATGTTCGGCGCGAACAGGCACAGCAGCGAGGCCAGCATGTGCAGCACGATGCCGGCCATCAACGGCTTGCGACGACCCAGAGAGTCGGACAGCGGACCGATGATCAGCTGGCCCAGCGCCAGACCGGCCAGCGTGCCCGTCAGCGTCAACTGCGCCACCGACGACGTCACCGACAGCTCGTCGGCGATCCTCGGGAGCGCCGGCAGGTACATGTCGATGGTCAGCGGGCCCAGCGCGACCAGCAGGCCGAGAACCACGATCATCTTCAGGCGGCTGGGAGGGGTCGCCGGCGATTCACCCACTCCCCGACTCGCGTCGGTCTCGAGGGGCGTCAGGTCCACGTCTGGGGATACTGCCATGCAATTGGTTAGCGCGGCTTCCCAGTGAATTCTTCCCCTCTCGGCGAACAGTGATCGCCGTCACCTTTGGGTACCCCGGACGGGTGGTGAATCGTTTCTCAGGTGTTTCCAGGCATTAACCTGGGAACGAGTCCACTCGACGAGAGGCCGATCGATGAGTGCATGGTCACGGGCGAAGAGCAAAGAGCCCGCAGTCCAGGAGGACGATCCCAGCGCCGCCGCGAAGGCGCTCAGCCAGATCATCGAACGCGGCGCCCGTGTGCAAGGTCCGGCGGTCCGCGCCTATGTGGCGCGACTGCGTGAGAGCAACCCAGGGGCCACCCCGGCCGAGATCATCACCAAGCTGGAGAAGCACTACGTGGCCGCGGTGATGGCCAGCGGAGCGGCGGTCGGCTCCGCGGCCGCCTTCCCCGGCATCGGCACCCTGGTCGCGATGTCCGCGGTCGCCGGGGAGACGGTGGTGTTCCTGGAGGCCACCGCGGTGTTCGTGCTGGCGGTCGCCGAAGTGCACGGTGTGCCCGCCGAAGAACGCGAGCGTCGGCGCGCCCTCGTGCTGGCCGTGCTCGTCGGTGACGACAGCAAGGGCGCGATCGCTGATCTGCTCGGCCGCGGACGCACCAGCGGCGGCTGGTTGTCCGACGGTGCCGCGTCGCTGCCGCTGCCTGCGGTGTCACAGCTCAACAACCGCCTGCTGAAGTACTTCGTCAAGCGCTACACACTCAAGAGGGGCGCGATGATGTTCGGCAAGATGCTGCCCGTCGGCATCGGCGCCGTCGTCGGCGGTGTCGGCAATCGGATGATGAGCAAGAAGATCGTGCAGAACGCCCACAGCGCCTTCGGGCCACCGCCCCCGCGCTGGCCGTCACCGCTGCATCTGCTGCCCGCGCCGCCCACCTGAGCGGCGCCGGCGCACCGGCGCGCCGCCGGTCGTTCACCGGTCGGCCATGTCCGGAATGACCACAACGACCCATACCCACGTTGCCTGGTCCCGCCGGTCGCCGAAGCGCTAGCCTTGACGAGGCGGAATTGCGGGTGACCGCACACCGGGTTCAATCAAGGGGTGGCCGGCTGCCGCGGAGCACTGGCCGGAAACGAAGAATTGAGGCGAACAGCAGCCGTGAATTCACCTTCACCATTCGGTCAGAACGAGTGGTTGGTCGAAGAGATGTACCGCAAGTTCCGCGAGGATCCCTCGTCGGTGGACCCGAGTTGGCACGAGTTCCTCGTCGACTACTCCCCCGAGCCCACCACCGACGCCTCCAGTGCCCCAGCCCGCGCGAACGGGTCGTCCACCCGCTCGTCCGGCCCGGTGAGCCCGCCCGAACCCGCCCCGGCCCCTCCGCCGAAGACCGCGAGCAGCAACGGCGCCGCGAAAGCCGCGCCGGCGCAGAAGGCTCCCGAGAAGAAGACGCAGGCAGCGAAGACGGACGTGAAGGCGCCAGAGAAGGCCCCCGAGAAGAAGGCCCCCGAGAAGAGCGCCCCGAACTCCGACGGCGGCGACGAGACGCAGGTGCTGCGCGGCGCCGCAGCGGCCGTGGTCAAGAACATGTCCGCCTCGCTGGACGTGCCGACCGCCACCAGCGTGCGGGCCATTCCGGCCAAGGCGATGATCGACAACCGGATCGTCATCAACAACCACCTCAAGCGCACCCGCGGCGGCAAGATCTCCTTCACCCACCTGCTGGGCTACGCAATCGTGCAGGCGGTCAAGAAGTTCCCGAACATGAACCGGCACTTCGCCGAGGTCGACGGCAAGCCCAACGCCATCACCCCCGCGCACACGAACCTCGGCCTGGCCATCGACCTGCAGGGTAAGAACGGAAGCCGCCAGCTCGTCGTCGCGTCGATCAAGAACTGCGAGACCATGCGGTTCGGCCAGTTCATCGCCGCCTACGAGGACATCGTCCGCCGCGCCCGCGACGGGAAGCTGACCGCCGAAGACTTTGCGGGCGTGACCATTTCGCTGACCAACCCCGGCACCATCGGCACCGTGCACTCGGTGCCGCGCCTGATGCAGGGCCAGGGCGCGATCATCGGCGCCGGCGCGATGGAGTACCCCGCGGAATTCCAGGGCGCCAGCGAAGAGCGCATCAACGAGGTCGGCATCGGCAAGCTGATGACGCTCACCTCCACCTACGACCACCGCATCATCCAGGGCGCGGAGTCGGGCGACTTCCTGCGCACCATCCACCAACTGCTGCTCGACGACGAGTTCTACGACGAGATCTTCCGCGAGCTCGGCATCCCCTACGAGCCGGTGCGCTGGCGCATCGACAACCCAGACTCGATCGAGGACAAGAACGCTCGTGTCATCGAGCTGATCGCGGCCTACCGCAACCGCGGTCACCTGATGGCCGACATCGACCCGCTGCGGTTGGACAACACCCGCTTCCGCAGCCACCCCGACCTCGACGTGAACACTCACGGCCTGACGCTGTGGGATCTCGACCGAGAGTTCAAGGTCAACGGATTCGCCGGCAAGACGCACAAGAAGTTGCGTGACGTCCTCGGCCTGCTCCGTGATGCGTACTGCCGCCACGTCGGCGTGGAGTACACCCACATCCTCGAGCCCGAGCAGCAGCAGTGGCTGCAGGAGCGCATCGAGGTCAAGCACGAGAAGCCCACGGTCGCCGAGCAGAAGTACATTCTGTCGAAGCTCAATGCGGCCGAGGCTTTCGAGACCTTCCTCCAGACGAAATATGTTGGCCAGAAGCGCTTTTCGCTGGAGGGCGCGGAGACCGTCATCCCGATGATGGACGCTGCGATCGATCAGGCCGCCGAGCACGGGTTGCACGAGGTCGTGATCGGCATGCCGCACCGCGGCCGGCTCAACGTGCTGGCCAACATCGTCGGCAAGCCCTACAGCCAGATCTTCACCGAGTTCGAGGGCAACCTGAACCCGTCGCAGGCGCACGGCTCCGGCGACGTGAAGTACCACCTCGGCGCCTCGGGCACCTACCTGCAGATGTTCGGCGACAACGACATCGCGGTGTCCCTGGTCGCCAACCCCAGCCACCTCGAGGCCGTCGACCCGGTACTCGAAGGCATCGTCCGCGCCAAGCAGGACATGCTGGACACGGGCGAAGAGACCAACGGCAGCAACGACTTCACCGTCGTGCCGATGATGCTGCACGGCGACGCCGCATTCGCCGGGCAGGGCGTGGTGGCCGAGACGCTGAACCTGGCGCTGCTGCGCGGGTACCGCACCGGCGGCACGATCCACATCATCGTCAACAACCAGATCGGCTTCACGACATCGCCGTACGACTCCCGCTCATCGGAGTACTGCACCGACGTGGCGAAGATGATCGGCGCGCCCATCTTCCACGTCAACGGCGACGATCCCGAAGCCGCGGTGTGGGTGGCCAAGTTGGCCATGGACTTCCGTCAGAAGTTCAAGAAGGACGTCGTCATCGACATGCTGTGCTACCGCCGTCGCGGGCACAACGAGGGCGACGACCCGTCGATGACGCAGCCCAACATGTATGACGTCATCGACACCAAGCGCGGGGTCCGCAAGACCTACACCGAAGCGCTGATCGGCCGCGGCGACATCTCGATGAAAGAGGCCGAGGACGCGCTGCGCGACTACCAGGGCCAGCTCGAACGGGTCTTCAACGAGGTCCGAGAACTCGAGAAGCACGCCGTGGAACCCAGCCACTCCGTGGAATCCGACCAGATGGTGCCGGCCGGCATGACCACCGCGGTGGACAAGTCGCTGCTGGCCCGCATCGGTGACGCGCATCTGGCGTTCGGCGAGGACTTCAACGTGCACCCCCGCGTCAAGCCGGTTCTGGAGAAGCGCCGCGAGATGGCCTATGAGGGCAAGGTGGACTGGGCGTTCGCGGAACTGCTCGCGCTCGGCACGTTCCTGGCCGAGGGCAAGACCATCCGGCTGACGGGTCAGGACACCCGGCGCGGCACCTTCACGCAGCGCCACTCGGTGATCATCGACCGCAAGACCGGTAAGGAGTTCACCCCGCTGGACCTGCTGACCGTCGACTCCGACGGCAACCCGACCGGGGGCCGGTTCATGGTCTACGACTCGGCGCTCTCGGAGTACGCCGCGGTCGGCTTCGAGTACGGCTACTCGGTGGGCAACCCCAAAGCGCTGGTGCTGTGGGAGGCGCAGTTCGGCGACTTCGTCAACGGTGCGCAGTCGATCATCGACGAGTTCATCAGCTCCGGCGAGGCCAAGTGGGGGCAGCTCTCCGACGTCGTGCTGTTGCTGCCGCACGGCCACGAGGGTCAGGGCCCCGACCACACGTCCGCCCGCATCGAGCGATTCCTGCTGCTGTGGGCCGAGGGCTCGATGACCATCGCGATGCCGTCGACACCGGCGAACTACTTCCATCTGCTGCGTCGTCACGGCCTCGACGGCATCCAGCGCCCGTTGATCGTTGCGACACCGAAGTCGATGCTGCGCAACAAGGCTGCCGTGAGCGACCTGAAGGACTTCACCGAACAGAAGTTCCGATCGGTGCTCGAGGAGCCCACCTACGACGAGGGCGACGGCGACCGGTCGAAGGTCACGCGCATCCTGCTGACCAGCGGCAAGCTGTACTACGAGCTGGCCGCCCGCAAGACCAAGGACAAGCGCGAGGACGTCGCGATCGTGCGCGTCGAACAGTTGGCGCCGCTGCCCAGACGACGGTTGGCCGAGACGCTGGACCGCTACCCGAACGCCAAGGAGAAGTTCTGGGTGCAGGAAGAGCCGGCCAACCAGGGTGCGTGGCCGACGATGGGCCTGACGCTGCCCGAGCTGCTGCCCGACCACCTGGCCGGGATCAAGCGGATCTCGCGGCGGGCGATGTCGGCTCCGTCCTCGGGCTCGTCGAAGGTGCACGCGGTCGAGCAGCAGGAGATCATCGACGAGGCGTTCGCCTAGCCTCGTTCGGCGAGCGAGCGGGTCTGTACGCCGACGCGCCGCGAACCGCGTGCATCTGCGCGCGGTCGCGGCCGTCGAGCGCTAGCGGATGAACGAGAACGGCACCCCGTCGGTGAGTGCGCTGACGGCGCGCGGGCACATGAGCTGAATCGCAAGGCCGGTGAACATGGTCGCCGGTCCGAGCGGCCGGCCCAGCTCATCGGCGACCTTGGCCGCGACGTTCGCCATGTTCTGACCGGGCTCGGAGAGCATCGGGCACACCTGCTCGCCCACGCGGACCGCGGTGGCCGGGTCGATATCGCCCAGTCGGTAGTGGTCGAGCGCCGACAGGAACACATCGACGCCGGGATCGGCCGCAGCGGGTGCTGCCGCGACAGTGGCGGTGGCCGGCGCAGCGATGGCGAGGGCAGCGCCCAGGACGGCGAACGAAAGGCGAGACTTCACGTCCTGATTGTCGCAGCAGACGCCCAAGGTATTACGCCGAGCGCTACGCAGGCGCCGGCAACCCCGGATGACGCGTATGAGTAGCGCACTACGCTATCGCCGCCACGCTCGCCCGAAGACGATTCGCCTGGTAACCACACCTCCATCGAATCGGGGCCTCATGTCTTCTCCCTCGTCCACCACCCTTGCCGCCGCGCTGACGATCAGCGCGCTGGCCGTCGGGGCCGGCTTGACCGCCGGTGTCGACGCGATCCATGCCCAACAGGCACCGCCAGCATCCGCAGCGGCGCGCCAGGCGGCGCCGGCACCGCAAGCGTCGATCCCCGCGCCGCTACTCGCCGCCGTCACCCGCGACACGGTCACGGCCCGACCCACCTTCGGGACCGCCGCAACCGTGCCGGCTGCACCGGTCCTGTTCTCCGAGGGCGATGCGCACGCGTTTCTTCGGCTGACCACGCCGTCGAGCCGGGTTCGCTTTCTCCCGACGACGCCGTCGTCGACAGAGGACGCCCTGTTCGCACCCGAACTTCGCCAGTACCGCAGCGACCGGACAGCGACGTTCGTCGCTACTGCAACGCCGAACGGCCGGGTCGAGCTACGACCGATGGTCGGGCCGGGCGGCTGGCTCATCGGCAACGGCCTCGACGGCGCCGCCGGTGAGGACGGCGGCGACGGCGGCCTGCTGTTCGGCAACGGCGGCAAGGGCGGCGACGGCGCACCCGGGCAAGCCGGCGGCAACGGGGGCCGCGGCGGACTGTGGGGCGGCGACGGTGGCGACGGCGGTGCCGGCGGGATCGGCGCAGCCGGCGGCAATGGCGGCGATGCCCGGCTGTTCGGAAACGGCGGCGCGGGCGGCAAGGGCGGTGTGGGCGCCACCGGGGCCGCAGGGGTCAACCCCATTCCCACCACCCTGCTGCCTCCTGCCGCCAAAGGCGCTGACGGCACGGACACCGATGGCTCCGTGGGCAACGTCTCCTACGGCGGCAATGGCGGACCCGGGCAAAACGGGGTGCCCGGGCAACCCGGCGGCGCTGGCGGCGACGGCGGCAACGCCGGCGGTATCACCACGTCGAGCGGGGTGATCGGTGGTGACGGCGGCCAAGGGGGCGTCGGCGGCGCGGGAGCCCCCGGTGGCAACGGCGGCCGCGGTGGCGACGCCGAGACCAGTTCGATCGGAGCTGCCGGTAGCGGCGGAGATGGTGGTCTCGGCGGAACGGGCGCACGAGGCGGTGACGGCGGAAATGCGGGCTTCAACAGAGGGGGCGGGCTCGGCTTCGCCACGTTCGGGGGCAATGGCGGCCAGGGCGGCGAGGGCGCTGCAGGCGGCGCGGGCGCTATCGGTGGCGTGGGCGGTTCCGGCGGTAAAGGCGGCGCCATCAGCGGCAACGGGGGCAAGGGCGGTGACGGCGGTGACGGCGGCACGGGCGGCAAGGGAGCTCGCGGTGGCGATGGCGGAAATGGCGGCAACGGCACCGACACGCCTGGCGCCGGGGGCAAGGGTGGCGCGGGTGGTGCCGGCGGAACCGGAGGCGCCGGCAACAAGGGCGGGTCCGGCGGACGCGGCGGCCTCTTCGGATCCAAAGGCGCGCAGGGAACTAGCGGTAATGCGGGCGCGAAAGGGGCCCAGGGCGATTCGGGTAACGACGGCAGTCCGGGAGTCTAAACACGCAATCGGCCGCTCCCGATGTGACGGCGCGGCCGTCTAGCGACCATGGCCGCGGGGGCCGGTGAGCACGTGGTGCTCACCGGCCTTCGCGTCCTAAACCGTCCTGACATACGCGGGACCGCGGGTACCGGTTAGGCTCGGGATCACTCAGCACCCGTCAACAACTCGAGGGAGTGGATATGCAGGGCTTCGCCGGAAAGGTGGCCGTCGTGACCGGCGCCGGCTCAGGCATCGGTCAGGCGCTGGCCATCGAGCTGGGCCGTTCCGGCGCGAGCGTGGCGATCAGCGACGTCGACACCGAGGGCCTGGCCGCCACCGAGGAACGCCTCAAGGCCATCGGCGCACCGGTGAAGACCGACCGCCTCAACGTCACCGAGCGCGAGAACTTCCTGCTCTACGCCGACAGCGTCGCCGAGCACTTCGGCAAGGTCAACCAGATCTACAACAACGCGGGCATCGCGTTCACCGGCGACATCGAGATCAGCCAGTTCAAGGACATGGAACGGGTGATGGATGTCGACTACTGGGGCGTCGTCAACGGCACCAAAGCCTTCCTGCCGCACCTGATCGCCTCCGGCGACGGGCATGTCGTCAACGTCTCGAGCGTGTTCGGACTGTTCTCCGTGCCCGGCCAAGCGGCCTACAACGCGGCGAAGTTCGCGGTGCGCGGCTTCACCGAGGCCTTGCGCCAGGAGATGGCGCTGGCAGGCCATCCGGTAAAGGTCAGCTGCGTGCATCCCGGCGGTATCAAGACCGCGATCGCCCGCAACGCCACTGCCGCCGAAGGCCTCGACGCCGAACAACTGGCCAAGACGTTCGACAAGAAGCTCGCCAACACGACCCCTGAGCGGGCCGCGCAGATCATCCTCGACGGCGTGCGCAAGAACAAGGCGCGCATCCTCGTGGGCAACGACGCGCGCATGTTCGAATACGTCATCCGGTTCGTCGGAGCGGGCTACCAGGGTCTGTTCCCGCGCGTGGTGTCGCGGCTGACGAAGTAGTCCGCCGGGAATCGCGGATGGCCCACACGACGACGAGTAGGGCGAGCGCGGTCAATGGATAGCCCATCGCGATGCGGGCGACAGCCAGCCAGGCCACCGACTGCTCGCCGTACAGCCAGAACTGCACGACGAAGCGGGCCGTGAACACGGCGGTCAAAGCGGCCGTGGCGATGTCGTACCGCAGGAGTGCGCTCCGACGGGTGCGCCATGCCTGTCCGCTGCCCGTGAGGGCACTCCAGACCACGCCCACCAGGGGCCTGCGAACGATGATCGAGACCGAGAACACCACGGCGAGAATCGCACTCGCCCAGATACCCACCACGAAGTAATCGCGCGCGTCGCCGGTCCAGAAGGCGAGGACAGCACCGATCGCCACCCCGAACAGACCGGAGAACGCGGGGGCGAGCGGCTCACGCTGTGCCAGCCGCAGTCCCGCGACTGCCGCGGCCGCGCCCACGCCGAGCACGACCGCGATGTGCAGCGGCGCCGCGGCATCGACCGCGGCGAACACAACGGTGGGCAGACTCGCGTAGAGCATCCCCGACCAACCGCCCATGCGGGCCAGCAAGGTCGGCGTCACATCCGACGCCCGGGCACTCACGCCCGGCCACCCAGGTGCTTGGCCAAGAAGTCGACGATCTCGGAATACATCTCGATCGTGCTCTCCGGGTTGACGGCGCCATGCCCCTCGGTGGACTGGAGCAGGTAGTCGACGTCGACGCCGCGTGCGCGCAGTGCGTCGACCAAGTTGTCGGACTCTGCCTGGACTACGCGAACGTCGTTGGCGCCCTGAATCACCAGCAGAGGCGTACGCACGTGATCCACCCGGGTGATCGGCGAGCGCGCCATCATGTCGGCGAGCTGCGCGGGATCGTCGGGGTCCCCCACGTAGGCGTGCCAGTTGTTGACCAAGTGCGGACGGGCGATGGGTGGCAGGGTCCGCATGAAGTTCGCGAGGTCAGAGATACCGACGTAATCGATGGCCGCGGCGAAAACATCGGGGGTGAAGGTGATTCCGACGAGCGCGGCATAGCCGCCATAGGAGCCGCCGAAGATGGCGACACGCGTCGGGTCGGCGTACCCCTGCTCGACGGCCCAGGTCACCCCGTCGACCAGATCGTCGTGCATCTTGCCGGCGAACTCACCGACCGCGGCCTTCAGGAACGCCTTGCCGTATCCCGTCGAGCCGCGAAAGTTCAGCTGCAGCACTGCATATCCACGATTGGCCAGCAGCTGCACGCCGGCGTCGAAGCCCCAGGAGTCCCGATACCAGGGCCCACCGTGGACTGCCAGCACCAGCGGCAGGTGTCGCGGCTCGACACCGACGGGCACCGTCAGGTAGCCGTGGAGTGTCAGACCGTCGCGGGCAGTGAGGGTGACCGGCTGCATCGGGGCCAGTGTCGCCGGCTCGAGGTGCGGCAGCGGACGGAACAGCAGCCTGCTCTGACCCGTGCGGTGGTCGTACAGATAGGTGGCGCCCGGGTCGCGATCGTGATTGAAGCCGACCACCCAGCGCTGGCCGTCCTCGTCCGACGACAGACGCCCGAGGTCGCCGTCGGAGAGCTTTTCCAGATTGGCGAGGATGTCGGCGAAATGCGGATCGAGCGCCCGAATCATTTGGCGCTCAGCGTAATACCGCACGGCCAGCAGCTCGCCGGTGCGCCGATCGCAGATGAGCGGCCCCGGCAGGATCGGACTGACCGCCGCCCGCGGATCGAGGTCGCACTCCGGGTGGCTGTCGACCTCGGTCTCCGCTCCGGTCGCGAGATCGATGCGCACCAGGCGCGTGCGGTCGGTGTCGCGATTGGAACCCATCCACACACCGGTACCGTCGGGCGTGATGGCCATCGGGTGGATGCCGACGGGATAGTCGCTGCCGTCAAAGGTCGCGATGCGCCGCAGTGCGCTCCCATCCCACCGCGACAGTTCCAGTGCGCCTGCAGAAGTCAGAGAGGTGGCGAGCAGGTCGCCGCGGTCGTTGCCCAGCCAGCCATTTACGTGGCCAGGGTTCTCGGCGATCAGGGTGAGTTGTCCGGTGGCGATGTCGAGCTCGTAGGCGTCGAGCAACGTAACGTCGCGGTTGTTCAGCATGACCGTCGTCGCGCCGCCCGTGACCTCACGGATCGGAAGAGCCATCACGCCCGGGAACGGTGTCAGGTCGACGGAGGGCGAGTCAGGGTGGTCCAGATCGACCCGGTGGATGTGCCAGTTCTCGTCACCGTCGTTGTCCTGCAGATAGATCAGCCAGCGGGGATCGTCGGTCCACTCGTAGTGCAGGACGCTGCGATTTGCATCGGCGGTGACGCACCGCGGGCTCGCGGAGTCCGAGTCGAGATCTTCGATCCAGACGTTCAGCCGGTTCTTCCACGGCGCGAGGAATGCGATCCTGGTGCCGTCGGGTGAGATGGATGCGGCAGCGCGGGTGGGCGGGCTCAACAGGTCGGCGACGGGGATCAGATCGGGCAGGGGCATTGCTTCTCCTCCTGGTTGTGGGCGCACGGGGTCGCCCCGTCGAGATGACGCTCACTCGACGGATGGATGATGGTGAGGCAGAACGGTTGTGGATCTGTCGGATCAGTGCGGCACGGGCCCACCCAACTGGCCGTTGGTGGCATCTCTGATCGCACGGTCGATCATCGCCAGGGCTTGCTGCTGGGTGATCTTCTCCTTCTCGACGATGGCCCGGTAACCGACGTCCTCGTCGATGACCCGAAAGGCCGCGGTGACCGCCGCAGCGAAGAGCCGGGCGGTCAGGTCGTTGTCGGCCAGGCCGAGTCGATGGGCGATGATCGGGGCGAAGGCGTGCTCCATCTCGTCGTGAACCATCAGGTGCGCCGTCCGTAACGCCGGTTCGGTGAGCGACAGGGTGGTGATCCGCAGAGCGCTGATCTCGTCAGCGATGTCCTCTGGACTCAGGGGGTTCTCCGCATAGTTGGCCGCCATGTGGTCGGCGAGCGACAGTTCGGGCGGCCAGCGGCGAGCCAGGTCGAGGAAGCGCCGCGCGGACAACGCCAGCACAGGTTCGACACAACTCTCCTTGGTGCGGAAGTACCGCCAGATCGTCCGCGTCGAAAGCCCTGCGGCAGCAGCGATGTCGTCACCACTGGTGGCCGACACCCCGCGTTCCCAGAACAGAGCACACGCATGCCGAGACACCTCGAGCCGGGCTCGAGCCTGCCTGTCATCACCCGCCTGTTCCAGGATCGAGGTGGTCACCATCACTAGCCCCTGTCACTTAGTGTCACCATCGAGTGTGTCACTAAGTGACAGAGCGGTCAAGGTGCGCGCTCAGCGAGCGCGAGCGAACGCTGAGCGCCAGGATTTACGGCGTGTTGCGGTGCAGACGCGCACTCGCCGAACCAGGCCTAGTTGCTGGTGCCGAGTGGGTGCGCCTCGAGCCACTGCGCGGCCACCCGACCCGGCTCGGCGCCCTCGGCGATCTCGCGCCGCATGTCGGCCAGCGAGCCGGTGTCCAGCACGCCCGCGATCTCGTTGAGCGCCAACACCTGTGACTCACTCAGCACGTTGCGGCGATACAGCGGCACCAGGTTCTCCGCCCGGATCAGCGAGGTCTTGTCCGACAGCACCACCACCTCCGACGGCACGCCAGCGGCGGCCGTCGACGTCCACGCAGCATCCACCCGCCCTGACCGAAGCGCGGCGAACAGCGTTGCCGCATCGTCGAATTGACGCACGGTGGGCAGCGCGCACGTGCCGATCGAGGTCGGCCAGGTGGTGCCGCTGACCGCACCGACCGTGATGGCCGGGCAGCGGCGGGCCAGCGTCGCGGTGTCGGCTCCGAGCTTCTGCGACTCCGCGGCGGTCATGGCCAAGGCGGGTTTGTCCTCCGCCGCAGTCGTGTAGTCACCGGCCGCCACCCCCTCGGGCAGCGCGGAGAGCAGCGACCGGTACACCTGCACGTCCGAGCGAGCCGGCGCGTCGGGATCGAACCGCGCGAGGAGCCGGCCCGTCCACCCCGGCACCACCGTCGCCTCGCCGGAATCCAGACCGGCCAGCGGATCGTCGACGACCCGGACTTGCGCGGCGCTGCCGTAGAAGCCGAGCGCCGAGGCGTACAGGTGCGCGACGAGCTCGGCCTCGGGTCCCGCGGTGGTCGCCACCGGAATGGGCGGCGGCGCTTGCCGTCCCGCGCAGCCGGCGACGCACCACACCATGGTCAGTGCGGCGACCAACCGCCTCCAGCGCAGCAGACTCAGTCCTCGGATGCGGCGGCGACCGCCGCCGCGACAGCCGGACCGACCCGCGGATCCAACGCGCTCGGCACGATGTGGTCGACGGCCAGGTCGTCCCCGACGACCGAGAAGATGGCCTGGGCCGCGGCCATCTTCATCTTCTCGGTGATACGGCGAGCACCCGCGTCGAGCGCGCCGCGGAACACACCGGGGAATGCCAGCACGTTGTTGATCTGGTTCGGGAAGTCACTGCGGCCGGTGGCCACCACGGCGGCGTATTTGCGCGCCACGTCGGGATGGATCTCCGGGTCCGGGTTGGACATCGCGAAGACGATGCCGCCGGGTGCCATCGTGGCGATCAGCTCCTCGGGCACCAGCCCGGCCGAGACACCCATGAACACGTCGGCGCCGGCCAGCGCCTCGGCCATGCCACCGCTGCGCCCCCGAGGATTGGTCCGCGTGGCGAGGTCGGCCTTGAACGGGTTGAGGTCCTCGCGGCCGGTGGCCACGATGCCCTTGCTGTCGAGCACCGTGATGTCAGTGATGCCGCTGGCCAGCAGGATGTTCGCGCAGGCGATGCCCGCGGCCCCGGCTCCGGAGATCACGACCTTCAACGTGTGCATGTCGCGGTCGAGCGCCTTCGCCGCACCGAACAGGGCGGCGAGCACGACGATCGCCGTGCCGTGCTGGTCGTCGTGCATCACGGGACAGTCCAGCGCCTCGATCACCCGCTGCTCGATCTCGAAACAGCGCGGCGCCGAGATGTCCTCCAAGTTCACCGCGCCGAACGTGGGCCGCAGTCGGATCAGCGTCTCGACGATCTCGTCCGGGTCCTTGGTGGCGAGAACGATCGGGATCGAGTCGAGCCCGCCGAAGGCCTTGAACAGCGCGCTCTTGCCCTCCATCACCGGCAGCGAGGCCGCCGGGCCGATGTCGCCGAGCCCGAGGACGGCGCTGCCGTCGCTGACCACGGCGACCAGGCGGTTGGCCCAGGTATAGCGGGCAGCCAGCGTCACATCGGTGGCGATCGCGCGGCTCACCTGCGCCACACCCGGCGTGTAGGCGATCGACAGGGCGCGCTGGGTGTCCAGCGGCGAACTCAGCGCCACCGAGAGCTTGCCGCCCTCGTGCGCCTCGAAGATCTCGGCGTCGTCGACCACCACCTGCGGGGTGCGTGTCGCGACGTCATGTTCTGGGGAAACCGCACTGTCCGCCACGGGCGTCAGGGTAACCGACACCGGGGCCCCCACAGGAGCAGGTTGGAGATCGGTGAGCAGAACGCGCGCAGATTCGGACAGGTTCGGCGCGTACCATCCGTCTAGCCGAGCCAGGCGGGTGTCGAAGGGAGGTCGGCCGATGCCGTCGTTTCGCGCGCTACCACCGTCACTGATGCGCCAGGGCGGCCGTCCCCGCCCCGACCATCCCGACGCACGCAGCATCCACGTCCCCGTCGCGCGCGCGATGGTCGACTGCGGCGTCTACTGCGAGGGAAATCGCCTGCCCGGCAAATACACTCACGCCGCAGCGCTGAACAAGGTGCACGAGATCGAAGCCGAAGGCCGGTCCGCGTTCGTGTGGATCGGACTGCACGAACCCGATGAACACCAGATGCAGGCCGTGGCGGATGTCTTCGGCTTGCACGAACTCGCCGTCGAAGACGCGGTGCACGCCCATCAGCGGCCGAAACTCGAGCGGTACGACGACACCCTGTTCCTGGTACTCAAGACCGTGAAATACGTCGACCACGAGTCGGTCGCCAACGCTCGCGAGATCGTCGAGACCGGTGAGGTGATGATCTTCGTCGGCCCGGACTTCGTCGTCACGGTGCGCCACGGCGAGCACGGCGGCTTGGCCGGGGTGCGGAAACGCCTCGAGGCGTCACCGGCATCGCTGAAGCTCGGCCCGTACTCGGTGATGCACGCGATCGCCGACAGCGTGGTCGACCACTACCTCGACGTCACCGACCTGATCGAAACCGACATCGATGCGATGGAGGAGGACATCTTCTCCCCGCGGCCGCTGACCGACATCGAATCCATCTACCTGCTCAAGCGGGAAGTGGTCGAGTTGCGGCGGGCCGTCAGCCCGTTGGCCACCGATCTGGAACGCATCGGCACCAACCACGACGATCTGATCAACGTCGAGATCCGCCGCTACATGCGCGACGTGCTCGACCACACCATCAAAGCCGCGGACCGGATCGCCAGCTTCGACGAACTGCTCAGCTCTCTGGTGCAGGCCGCCCTGGGCAAGGTCGCGATGCAGCAGAACGTCGACATGCGCAAGATCTCGGCGTGGGTCGCGATCGCCGCGGTGCCCACCGCGTTGGCGGGCATCTACGGCATGAACTTCGACCACATGCCCGAATTGCATTGGGTGTGGGGCTATCCCGCGGTGCTACTGCTGATGTTGACGGTGTGCCTGGGGTTGCATCGCACCTTCCGGCGCAACAACTGGCTCTAGACGTCAGGCCGGGCTGGCCGCGCGGCGGCGCGGATCGGTCACGTCCACCCCGTCCTGCTCCCACGCCTCCCGCATCGCGCCGGCACCCTTGAGCCGCACCCAGGCGGCCTCGGTCGGCGTGATCGGAACCGCACCGAGAATCGCCACCGGCGACGCCGGCTCGGGCAGCTCGACGTCGTCGAGGTCGCTGTGTCCCAACAGGAATGCCGTGAACGGTGCGCCGTCCCACAGCGGCGTCTCCAGGTCGATCAACGCGTCGGGCTCCAAGATCAGCCCCTCGACCGCAGGTGCGGCGGCCACCACCGCGACCGAGCGCGCCAGTCCCGTGGGAGCCGGGCCGCGCAGCACCACCGCCACTTCGGCGCGCGGCCCGCGGAGCGGATCGGCCATCATCTCGGCGGGATCCACCATCGGCTGCGACGAGCACCCCAGTGACACGTAGTGGGCAGCGCTGTTCGGACCGTCACCGTCGAAACGCAGCACGATGATCCGGTCGGCGCCCAAGAAGGTCACCGAGGCCTCCGCGGGGTCGCCGGAATTGCGGAAATGCTCGAGCACCCGCGCGCGAACCGCCGCGGTGACGTCGACCACGGTCAGATCTTCAGGCGGGCCAGAAGATCTCGGCCCTGCTCGGCACCCTGCGGGTCACACAGCACGTCATAGCGGCCGGCCACCAACTGCATCGTGGAGCTGAAGTCGCGCGTGCCCCGCGCCATCGCGTACGGCACCGCGGAGGTGATGAGGCCGAAGAACACGCCGGCGATCAGGCCCGTGATCAGCGAACCCCACGGGCTCGGGCTGAAGAACCCGAGGATCAGGCCGATGAACAGACCCAGCCAGGCGCCGCTGATCACACCGCCGCCGAGGACCTTGGGCCAGGACAACCGCCCGGTGACCCGCTCGACCTGCATCAGGTCCACCCCGACGATCGTGACCTGCTCGACCGGGAACTGCTGATCGGACAGATAGTCCACGGCGCGCTGGGCTTCGGCATAGGTCGGATACGAACCGATCGGCCACCCCTTGGGCGGGGTGGGCAGGCCGACCGGGCGGCCACGGCCCGCAGGCGGGGCGCCCGGGGTCTGGCCTGACTGAAACGGGCTGGTCATGTCCTTGCACTCCTCCGGTCTGGAAGTTCGATCAGGTATACCTCGTCGCTCGATCAACGCGCCGGAGTGGGCAAAGGTGCCCGGCTCCGACGGTCCCGACCGCCGGTATGCACTTAGGCTAGGTTGATTCCCATGACAAGTCAGGACGACGACGCACGCCGGATCGACCGTTCCGACTCCGCCGGGTCCGAGCCCACCTCGGAGGGTTACGAGGCGCCGCCGATCGAGCAGTCAGGCACCCCGACGGACTACCAGTCGGGAACTCCGACGGGCCATGAGTCCGGTGCCCCGACCGACTACCCGCCGGCCTACAGCCCGCCGCCCCCGCCGTCGTACTCCGCCCCGACGGACTATCCGCCGCCCCCACCCGGTTACGGCGCGCCGTATCAGGATCCGAACGCGGGGAGCCCCTACCCCAACCAGGGCTACGGCGACCAGAGCTACGGCAACCAGCCCTATGGCAACCAGAGCTACGGGGCTCCGGGCTACGGAACCGGCGCCACTGGGTCGTATCCGCCGCCTCCGCCGTACGGCACCTCTCCCGGCGGATATCCCCCGCCCCCGATGGGCTACCCCGGCGCGGATTACGGCTACGGCCCGCCCGCCCCGCAAGGCACCAACACGATGGCGATCGCCTCGCTGGTCGCGTCGATCCTCGGCGTGTGCTGCGGAATCGGTTCCATCGTCGGCATCGTGCTCGGCATCCTCGCGATCAACCAGATCAAGCAGACCCGCCAGAACGGTCACGGCCTGGCCGTCGCCGGTATCGCAGTCGGCGCAGTCACCCTCGTGATCAGCCTGATCTGGGGCATCACCGCGCTCAACGTCTAGTTCGGGCTCAGGCTCGAACTAGCCGGCGGGCGGGGTGAACCGCTCGCCGGTGCGCGCCATGCCCGCCGCGCGGCCCTTTCCCGCGATCACCAACGCCATCTTGCGACTCGCCTCGTCGATCATCTCGTCGCCCAGCATCACCGCCCCCCGTGCGCCACCCGCCCTCGAGGTGTGCCACTCGTAGGCCTCGAGGATCAGCTCGGCGTGGTCGTAGGCCTCCTGGCGCGGGCTGAAGATCTCGTTGCCCGCCGCGATCTGATCGGGATGCAACACCCACTTGCCGTCGAAGCCCAGCGCGGCGGCACGTCCCGCGACGCGGCGGAACGCCTCGACATCGCGAACCTTCAGATAGGGCCCGTCGATCGCGTTGATTCCGTTGGTGCGCGCAGCAATCAGGATGCGCATCAGCACGTGGTGGTAGGCGTCCCCGACGTCGTACCCCTCGGGCTGCTCACCCACCTCGAGCGTGCGCATGTTCAAGCTCGCCATCAGGTCGGCCGGACCGAGCACCAACGCGTGCATGCGGGGGCCGGCGGCGATGGCATCGATGTTGGTCAGTCCGCGCGCGTCCTCGATCTGCGCCTCGATGCCGATGCGCCCCACCGGCAGCCCGTGCGAGGCCTCCACCTGCGACAGCAGCAGATCCAGGGCCTGCACATGGGAGACGTCGGTCACCTTCGGCAGGACCACGAGGTCCACCGACGCACCGGCGCGGCCGATGACGTCGATCACATCGGTGTGCGTCCACGGCGTGGTCCAGTCGTTGACCCGCACCCCGCGCAGCTGATCACCCCACCCCGGCTCGGCCAGAGCGGCCGCTACCTGCTCGCGCGCTTCACTTTTCGCGTCTGCGGCCACCGCGTCCTCGAGGTCGAGGAAGACCTCGTCGGCGGGCAGCGTCTTGGCCTTGGCGATCATCTTCGCGCTGCTGCCCGGCACGGACAGACAGGTTCGGCGGGGTCGATACCGGTTTTGCACAACACCACTCTCTACTCTGACACTCATGGCGTCGGTCAACAGGGTCTATGCAGCCCGGCTCGCGGGGATGGTGGTGCTGGGTCCCGACGGCGAATCGATCGGCCGCGTGCGGGACGTGGTGATCAGCATCAGCCTGGTCAGGCAACAGCCCCGCGTGCTCGGTCTGGTCATCGAATTGCTCTCGCGCCGAAGGATATTCGTGCCGATTGGTCGGGTCACCGCGATCGAGCCCGGCGCGGTCACCCTCTCCACCGGGAGCGTCTCGCTGCGCCGCTTCTCCCAGCGGCCCGGCGAGGTGCTGGTACTGGGCCAGGTCATCGAGACCCGGGTCCGCGTCGACGATCCCGATCTGGCGGAACTCGCCGGGATCGACGTCGTCGTGGTCGATCTCGGTATCGAGCAGACCCGCACCAGGGACTGGATGGTCACCAAGGTGGCGGTACGTCCGCAGCGGCGACTCGGCCGTCGCAGCAACGTGCACACGGTGGACTGGATGCACGTGCAGGGCCTGACTCCGTCCGGGCTCGCGATGCCGGATCAGGGCGTGGCGCAGCTGCTCGAGCAGTTCGTCGGCCAGCGTCCCGTCGAGGTGGCCGACGCGATCCGGGAGCTGCCCGCCAAACGCCGCTACGAGGTCGTCAATGCGCTCGACGACGAACGGCTCGCCGACGTTCTGCAGGAGCTGCCCGAAGACGAGCAGGTCGCCGTGCTGCGGCAGCTGAAGACCGACCGCGCCGCCGACGTGCTCGAGGCGATGGATCCCGACGACGCGGCCGACCTGCTGGGCACCATGAGTCCGGCCGATGCCGAGCAATTCCTGCGGCGGATGGACCCCGAGGACTCCGAAGACGTGCGCCGCCTGCTCAGCCACTCCCCCAACACCGCCGGTGGCCTGATGACTTCGGAGCCAGTAGTGCTCGCGCCAGACACCACCGTGGCCGAAGCCCTTGCGCGCGTGCGTGATCCAGATCTGACACCGGCGCTGGCTTCGCTGGTGTTCGTCTCCCGGCCGCCGACCGCGACGCCGACGGGCCGATATCTGGGGTGCGTGCATCTGCAGCGGCTGCTGCGTGAGCCGCCCGCCGCGCTGGTCAGCGGCATCGTCGACACCGACCTGCCCAGCCTGGGCCCGGAGGACTCCCTCGGCGCGCTCACCCGGTACTTCGCCGCCTACAACCTCGTGTGCGGGCCGGTCGTCGACGACGAGAACCACCTGCTGGGCGCGGTGTCCGTCGACGACGTCCTGGATCACCTCCTGCCCGACGACTGGCGCGAGCGCGAGGCTGAACCGGTGATCATGACCGCGGAGAAGGCGACATGAGCGACGCCTCGGCACGTCAACGGCTCGACACGCCGCGGGTCTCCCGCTCCCTGACTCCCCGGTTCGACGTCGAGGCCGTCGGTCGCGTCAGCGAGCGCATCGCGCGGTTCCTCGGCACGGGCCGCTACCTGGCGATCCAGACGATCATCGTGATCGTCTGGATCCTGCTCAACATCGGCGCGTTCGCCTGGCAGTGGGACCCCTACCCGTTCATCCTGCTGAATCTCGCGTTCTCCACCCAGGCCGCCTACGCGGCGCCCCTGATCCTGCTCGCCCAGAACCGGCAGGAGAACAGGGACCGGGTGGCGCTCGAGGAGGACCGGCGACGCGCCGAACAGACGAAGGCCGACACCGAGTACCTCGCGCGCGAGCTCGCCGCGCTGCGCCTGGCCGTCGGCGAAGTGGCCACTCGTGACTACCTGCGCCGCGAACTCGAGGAGATCCGCGAACTGATCAGCGACCTGCGACCCGCCGACCCCGTTGCCGAGCCCGATCCGAGCAAAGCCGACGGCGGCGACAGGCGATCCCGCAGATCCTGACGACACGGCTGTGGCGAATGCCGTAACACAGTCGTGGCCCAACCGATATGGTGACTGGGTTCACAGGCCACCACACAGCAAGGACGGGTGCGTGCACATAGGCGGACGAGCGGCTCTCGGAGCAGCGAGATGTCGGGCGGGACGCCTTGTTCGCACACCGGCCTTCGGCGTCGCGGCTGTGTTGACTCCCCTGGTGCTCGCCGGTGCGGTCGGTGCGTCGGCGCCTTCAGGTCACTCGCCCACCCGCGACACCGCGGTGATGCCCTTGGCTGCGGTCGCCTCTTCGTCGCAGGACAACTCCGGGATCTCCGTGGTGGCAGTCACCAAGATGCCGACCCCGATGCGGATCGCCGCGGCCACCGTGTCCGCCCCACCGCCGGCGATCGTGACCAGCGCACCCGGCATGCTGCGCATCCCGTCGATGGCGCTGGCCGCCTACCGCAACGCCGAAGCCAAGATGGCCGCGACCGCCCCCGGCTGCGGCGTGAGCTGGAATCTGCTGGCCGGCATCGGCCGCATCGAGTCGATGCACGCCAACGGCGGAGCCACCGATGCACGCGGCACCGCGGTGAAGCCGATCTACGGCCCCAGCCTGGACGGGACGCTGCCCGGCAACGAGGTGATCGTGCAGAGCCGCGCCTCCGATCGCGTGGTCTATGCCCGCGCGTTGGGCCCGATGCAGTTCCTCCCCGGCACGTGGTCGCGCTACGCCGCCGACGGCGATGGCGACGGCAAGGCCGACGTGCAGAACGTCTTCGATGCGTCGCTGGCCGCGGCCCGCTACCTGTGCAGCGGCGGGCTCAACCTGCGCAACCAGCCCGACGTGCTGGCCGCGATCCTGCGCTACAACAATTCGATGGCCTACGCGCGAAACGTGTTGAGCTGGGCCGCTTCCTATGCGACCGGTGTGGTGCCGGTCGATCTGCCGCCCATCACCGGCGAGGTGCCTGCGCTCGGCGACAGCCACCTGGACCGCCCGGAGGGGCTCGGCCCCGGGATGCCGCTCAACGCTGCGGGGCTGCCGGCCAACGATCCGTTGGCCCTGCTGCAACTGGGACAACGCACCGACGTCGCGGCCCTGATCAACACGAACGTCCCCGGGTTCGTCCCGGGGCAGTCGCTGGGACCGCTTCCCGGTCCGGCGCCGGCGGCCGCACCGCAACCTGTGCCCGCGCCGCCGCCGGCCTGGGTGCCGCCGTGGGTGACGCCGCCGCCGGCACAGCAGCTGCCGCAGTGCGCCGTGTTCTGCATCAGCGACTCCGCAGTCCCGGCCGCTCCGCCGGCGGTACCGGCCGCCCAGCCCGCGCCGCCGCTGATGCCTGCCCAACCTGCTCCGCCGCCGGCCGACGCCGGTCTGCCGCCGGGGCTGGGACCGGCGCCCGGACCCGCGCCCGGCCCGGTCGGCTGACGGCTCGGACCAGCGTCAGGCCTACACTCGCGGGTGATGTCTGCCCACACCCCCGACCTCCCTGGCTCCGATCTCGCCAAGGCGGTCCGTGCTGCACTGACCAAGGTCATCGACCCTGAACTCCGGCGACCGATCACCGACGTCGGCATGGTCAAGAACGTCACCGTCGACGCCGACTCATCCGTGCACGTCGAGATCTACCTGACCACCTCGGCCTGCCCGAAGAAGACGGAGATCTCCGAACAGGTCACCCGAGCCGTCAGCGACGTGCCCGGCACCGGGTCGGTGCGGGTCACCCTCGACGTGATGAACGACGAGCAACGTGCCGAGCTGCGTAAGCAGCTGCGGGGCGACTCCCGCGAACCGGTGATCCCGTTCGCCCAACCCGGCTCACTGACCCGCGTCTACGCCGTGGCGTCGGGCAAAGGTGGGGTGGGCAAATCGAGTGTCACGGTGAACCTGGCGGCCGCGATGGCCGCGAAGGGGCTCTCGGTCGGGTTGCTCGACGCCGACATCTACGGCCACTCCGTGCCTCGCATGATGGGCACCACCGATCGCCCGACGCAGGTCGATTCGATGATCCTGCCGCCGGTGGCCCACGACGTCAGAGTCATCTCGATCGCGATGTTCACCCAGGGCAACACCCCCGTGGTGTGGCGCGGGCCGATGCTGCACCGCGCGCTGCAGCAGTTCCTCGCCGACGTCTACTGGGGTGATCTCGACGTCCTGCTGCTCGACCTGCCGCCCGGCACCGGCGACATCGCGATCTCGGTGTCCCAGCTGATCCCCGGCGCCGAGATCCTGGTCGTGACCACCCCGCAGCTCGCGGCGGCGGAGGTCGCCGAGCGCGCCGGCGCGATCGCGCTGCAGACCCGTCAGCGGATCGCCGGTGTCGTCGAGAACATGTCCGGACTGCTGATGCCGGACGGTTCGACCATGCAGCTGTTCGGCGAGGGCGGTGGCCGCCAGGTCGCCGACAGCCTGTCCCGTTCCGTCGGCGCCGACGTGCCGCTGCTCGGCCAGGTTCCGCTCGATCCGGCCCTGGTGGCCGCCGGCGACACCGGTATCCCGCTGGTGCTGAGCGCGCCGGAGTCGGCGGCCGGAACGGCGCTGCGGACGATCGCCGATGCGCTGTCGAGCCGCAAGCGCGGGCTGGCCGGGATGTCGTTGGGACTCGATCCGGCGGGCCGCTGATCGTCTAGGTCGCGTCCGGATCGAACCTGGTCACGCCAGGGCGCACATCCCCTGGCCCCGGCCCCGACTGGGGCTTTTCCGGCGGGGTCTGCGGCGTCTCGGGCGTCTCCGGTTTGGTGGGCGAGTCGAAGCGCCCGGTGAAGATCGAGTCGTCCCCGTCGAGCAGGTGTTTGGTGAGCGCGGCGCGCGGCGTCATTCCGCGCAGCTTCTGCAGTTCCGACAGAGGCTCGCGCAAATCGTCGAACTCCGGCCCGAGATCCTCTCGCAGCTGGCTGGTGGCCCCGGAGATGTAGTCGCGTGCCTGACGCACCGCACCCGAGGTCCAGCGGATCGCACCAGGCAGCCGTTCCGGTCCCAGGATCACCAGACCGGCGATCACCAGGACCAGCATCTCGCCCCAGCCCACGTTGGCGAACATCGGCCTAGGTGCTGTTGTCGGGGCCGGGAGTGACGGTCAGGGTGACCCGCCGACCGTCCCGCATGACCTCGATCGGAGCGGGCTCACCGATCTTGAGCTGTCGGACGGCGACGACGAACTCGTCGGCGTCGGCGACGTCGCGGTCACCGACCTTGACGACGACATCGTTCTCGAGGATGCCGGCACGTTCAGCAGGGCCGCCCGCGGCCACGTTCGCGATCTGCGCGCCCTTGGCGACGTCGTTGCTGACGGACCGGGCGGTCAGGCCGAGCGTCGGATGCGCGATCTTGCCGTCCTGGATCAGGGTCTCGACGACCTGCTTGACCTCGTTGACCGGGATGGCGAAGCCGAGCCCGCTGGCACTGTCGGACAGCGATTTGCCGGCGGTGTTGATGCCGATGACCTCGGAGTCCATGTTGATCAACGGACCGCCGGAGTTGCCGTGGTTGATCGATGCGTCGGTCTGCACACCGTCGATCACGGTGTCGGTGTCCGACCCGTCGCCCGACAGCGGCACCGGCCGGTGCAGGGCGCTGATGATGCCGTGGGTGACCGTGCTGCGCAGGCCGAGGGGGGCACCGGCGGCGATCACCTCTTCGCCGACGCGCAACTTCTCCGAGTCACCGAGCCGGGCCACCACGAGGTTGTCGACATTGTCGACCTTGAGGACCGCGAGGTCGGTCTTGGGATCGCGACCGACGAGATTGGCCGGCACCTCTTTGCCGTCGTTGAAGACGACCGACATCTTGAACTTGCTCGGATTCGTCGCCGCCTCGGAGATCACGTGATTGTTGGTCACGATGTAGCCGCGCCCGTCGACGATCACACCGGAGCCCTGCGCCCCCTCGGTGTCGCTCTTGGCCTCGATCGTCACCACCGAGTCGGCCACCGCGGCGGCCACCTTCGCGAACTGCCCCTGCGGCGGCTCACCGTTGTTGCCCGTCTCCAACGTCACCTTGGACGTGGTGAAGGCCTCGACGACCTCGGCGGTCTTGCGGCCGACCACGCCACCGGCGATGCCGATGACCAGGGCGACGATCCCGAGGATGACCAGGGCGAACCAGGACACCTTGCCGCCGAAGAGCACGTCGCGCACACCGAGCTTGCCCGCCGGAGCCGTCGGCGCGGCCGGGGCGGTCTGCGTGACCGCGGGGGTTCCCAGTGCCACCGGGGCACCGGGATTGCGCCATGGATCGTCGACGTCCTCCCCTGCACCGTCGCGCTCCGCATCCAGCGCACCGGCATCGGTCGGGTGGCGCTGGAGGGAGTCACCGCCCCGGTGGGGACGCCCGAACGCCTCGGCGAGAACCGGATCCGGCGGCTGGTCCTTCGGCGCGTACTCACCCTGGTCGCGGTTCTGTCCACGATTGAGGAACGACCCGTTCACGCCGTCGGGCCTGCCGAAGGCGCGCTTGGCGGCCGGATCGACCGGAGGCCGCGACACCGGGCGCGGCTCGAGACGCTCCCGACCGGTCTGGTCCAGATTGGTCACGCGTAGATCGCCCTTCTCGTCACCGTGTTCACCTGCAAGTTCGGGACGCCAGCAATCAACGGCACCCGGTCCGGGCCGACGTCACCCACACCCTACCGACGCTTCCGGCGGGTGCGCGGCGCACCATCGGCCAGCTGCGGGGTGTCGGCGGGTTCGGGGTGTTGCAATGGAGCGTGCTGCGGAATCTGCGACAGCAGACCCAGCAAAGAGCTCGGCATCGCCACCGGGCATGCGTCGCGCAGCACTTCCCTGGCTTGGCGCTGACTGTCGACCTCCAGTGCGCACTCGGGGCACATCGACATGTGGTGAGCGGCGCGCAGGTGCGCACTCATCCTCAGCTCACCGTCAACGTAGGCGGCCACAGCCTCGGTCGACAGGTGCTCGGTGCTACCGAATTGCCGGGGCCCGACGGGGGCATCGCTCTGCGACGCGAATTGCGTGGGGAGCCAGGAGAATGCGCGACGGAACGCATGTCCGGGATCGAACACCACCCGACTCCTCTCCGGTCATGGATGCAGGCCTGCTTCGAATGTAGCGCGGCTTTCTGTGCATCCGCCGCTCATCGCCATGCCGAGATCACGCCGATCGGGCGGAATCCTGAACGGTCCTGATGTCGGCCCTGATGTCACTGTGCCGGGCAAGGTACTCGCGAAGCGCCTGTCGGCCGCGGTGGATGCGGCTTCGGACGGTGCCCAGCTTGACGCCCAGCGTGGCGCCGATCTCCTCGTAGGACAGACCCTCGATGTCGCACAGCACGACGGCGGCACGGAACTCGGGGGCCAACGAGTCGAGCGCGGCCTGCAGGTCGGGACCCAATCGCGAATCGTGGTAGATCTGCTCGGGGTTCGGCTCATCGGCCGGGACACGCTCGTAGTCCTCGGGCAGCGCCTCCATCCGGATGCGCCCGCGCCTACGGACCATGTCGAGGAACAGGTTGGTCGTGATGCGGTGCAGCCAGCCTTCGAAGGTGCCGGGCTGGTAGTTCTGCACGGAGCGGAACACCCGGATGAAGGTCTCTTGCGTGAGATCTTCTGCGTCGTGCTGGTTACCCGACAGGCGGTAGGCCAGCCGGTAGACGCGGTCGGCGTGCTGGCGGACGAGCTCGTCCCAGCTCGGCATGGCGGACTGGTCGCCGGTGGCGTCGAACACGGCCGTGCCGGTCAGCTCGTCGGTGGTCTCCACCCACTCGGCCTCGGTGAACTGTTCCAGATGGGCCATGGACACAGGGGCAGCAACGGGGGCGTTGGTGGTCGTCGGATCCTCCAGGTCGTGCGGACTGTCCTGCGGCTCGTGCCGCTCGGTCGAGACAACGCGGCGCAGAGACACATTCTTCCCGCGGTCGGCGATCGCGTCGCGGTGCGCGGCGTCTGTCATGCGAATACATTCTCCCGTCGTGGTGAGCCAGGCATATGAGCAAACTGAACATTTCCTGAGAAACCTCGCTACCCATTTTCGACCAGCGGAAACGGCGTCGCGCCGGCCACCGCCGGGGCTTGGCGTGTCGAGGTGTCCGCGTCGGGGCCGACGCTCTACGCTGCGGGCATGTCGAGCACCGACGAGCCCACCGCCGGCGCCGGCGATTCCCCCGCCGCGCCGAGTGTCGCCGAGGCGATCGTCAGCCACGCCGAACACTCCATTTCCGAGGACGCGATCGTCGCTGCCGCGCGGGAGCGAGCCGTCGACATCGGCGCGGGAGCGGTGACGCCCGCCGTAGGTGCCCTGCTGTGCGTTCTTGCGAAGCTGACCAGCGCGAAGGCCGTCGTCGAAGTCGGCACCGGCGCCGGCGTCAGCGGGCTGTGGCTGCTCTCGGGCATGCGCGACGACGGGGTGCTCACCACGATCGACGTCGAACCCGAACACCAGCGGATCGCCAAGCAGGCGTTCACCGAGGCCGGGGTGGGCCCGGGGCGCACCCGGCTCATCAGCGGGCGCGCGCAGGAAGTGCTGACCCGCCTGGCCGATGAGTCTTACGACCTGGTGTTCATCGACGCAGCTCCGGGCGACCAGCCACAATTCGTCGCTGAAGGGGTGCGCCTGCTGCGGCCCGGCGGCGCGATCGTTCTGCACCGGGCAGCTCTGGGCGGCCGGGCCGGCGACGCCACCGCCAAGGACGCCGAAGTCAGCGCTGTGCGTGAGGCCGCCCGGCTGATCGCAGAGGACGAGCGGCTGACCCCCGTGCTGATCCCCCTCGGCGACGGCCTGCTCGCCGCCGCCCGCGACTGAGCTTTTTTACGCGAGCAGACGCGAACTCGAGTGATTCTGCGTCGAATCACTCGAGTTCGCGTCTGCCCGCCCACGTCATGGAACCCCGCCGCGGACAGACCTTGACCGCAGACTGAACGCGTGTTTAGCATGTTGAACATGCGTTCAGCGGATGATCTCACCGCGGTGGCTCGCATTCGCGACGCCGCCATCGAACTGTTCGGCCGCGACGGGTTCCGCGTCAGCGTGCGAGCGATCGCAGCGGCTGCGGGGGTGAGCCCCGGCCTGGTGATCCACCACTTCGGCAGCAAGGACAACCTGCACCGCGCCTGCGACGAGTACATCGCCGAGACCATCCGGGCCGCCAAGTCCGAGTCGATCCAGACCTCAGACCCGGCGACGTGGCTCGCGCAGATGGCCGAGATCGAGCAGTACGCGCCGATGATGGCCTACCTGGTGCGCAGTCTGCAGTCCGGTGGTGACCTCGCAAAGACGCTGTGGCACAACATGATCGACAACACAGAGCAGTACATCGAAGAGGGCGTGCGCGCGGGCACCATCAAGCCGAGTGTCGACGCGAAGGCCCGCGCGCGCTTCCTGGGCATGGCGGGCGGCGGCGCGTTCCTGCTCTACCTGCAACTGCACCCCGACCCATCCGACCTGCGCGCCGTCCTGCGCGACTACAGCGAGGAGATGGTGTTGCCGGCGCTGGAGCTCTACACCCACGGCCTGATGACCGATTCGACGATGTACGACGCCTTCCTCGCGAGGCGCCGGGAAGGTATTCCGTTCACACAAGGAGACCCAGATGAGTGAGCACGCTGCAATCGAGGTGCGGTCCCTGACCAAGACGTTCGGCTCGGTCCGAGCCCTCGACGGCCTCGATTTGTCCGTCGCCGGAGGCGAGGTGCACGGCTTCCTCGGCCCCAACGGCGCGGGCAAATCCACCACCATCCGCATCCTGCTCGGGCTGGCGCGCGCCGACTCGGGCACCGTGCGCGTCCTCGGCGCCGATCCGTGGACCGACGCCGTCGCCCTGCACCGCCACATGGCCTACGTGCCCGGTGATGTCACGCTGTGGCCCACTCTGACCGGCGGCGAGACCATCGATCTGCTCGCCCGCATGCGCGGCGGACTCGACATGAAGCGTCGCGACGAGCTCGTCGAACGGTTCAGCCTCGACCCGACCAAGAAGTCGAGAACCTACTCCAAGGGGAACCGTCAGAAGGTGTCGCTGGTCTCGGCGTTCTCCTCTCACGCGCGGCTGCTACTTCTCGACGAGCCGAGCACCGGGCTGGACCCGTTGATGGAGAACGTCTTCCAGCACTGCGTCGGTGAAGCCCGCGATCGCGGGGTCACCGTCCTGCTCTCCAGCCACATCCTCGCCGAAACCGAGGCGCTCTGCGATCGCGTGACCATCATCCGGGCCGGACGCACCGTCGAGAGCGGCACGCTGGACTCGATGCGACATCTGTCGCGCACCTCGATCACTGCTGAGTTACTCCGCAGCCCAACCGGTTTGGACTCCATTCCCGGCGTCGACGATGTCTCCGTCGACGGTACGACGGTCCGGGCGCAGGTCGACGGCGAGAGCCTGGCGCAGGTGATCAAAGTGCTCGGCGAGGCCGGCGTACGCAGCCTCGTCAGCCAGCCGCCCACTCTCGAAGAGCTGTTCCTCCGCCACTACAACACCGAAAACACCGCAAACACGGCAGACCAAGAGCAGGTGCACGCATGACCACGCTGCTCGAGCGCCCGCATCCGGCGCACCAGGCACCGAACCGCGGCAGCGGGCTGACCGGCACCCTGGACCTGCTGCGGCTCTACGCCCGTCGGGACCGAATCGTGTTGCCGTTGTGGGTGTTACTGCTCTCGGTTCCGCTCTCGAGCGTCTACATCGGCGCCACCGCGGCCGTGTATCCCACCGCTGCGGAGCGGGCGACGCTGGCGGCATCCATCATGGCCAGCCCGGCCCAGCGCGCGCTCTACGGGCAGGTCTTCGACGACAGCCTCGGCGCGGTCGGCATCTGGAAGGCCGGCATGTTCCACACCCTGATCGCGGTCGCGGTGATCCTCACCGTGATCCGCCACACCCGCGCCGACGAAGAAGCCGGCCGCGCCGAGCTTCTCGATTCCACCGCGATCGGTCGCTACGCCGGACTGACGGCCGCGCTGCTGCTCGCCGGCGGTGCGTCGGTCGCGACCGGAGCCATCGGCACCACCGGTCTGCTCACCCAGAACGTGCCCGCCGCCGGGTCCCTCGCCTTCGGTGCCGCTCTCGCCTGCTCGGGCCTGGTGTTCACCGCGGTGGCCGCCGTCACGGCCCAACTGTCGCCGAACGCCCGCTTCGCGCGGGGTGCCGCGTTCGCGGTGCTGGGTGCCGCGTTCACGCTGCGGGCCGTCGGCGATGCCGGCACCCGGGCTGTGTTCCTGGGCTGGCTTTCACCGCTGGGGTGGTCACTGCAGGTCCGGCCCTACGCCGGTGACAGGTTCGCCGTCCTGGCACTGCATCTCGGCCTGACGGCCGCTCTTCTCGCGGTCGCGTACCTGCTGCTGTCGCGGCGCGACGTCGGCGCGGGCCTGCTCGCCGAACGACCCGGCCCGCCGCGGGCGGCGGCGGCCCTGAGTGGCGTGGTCGGCTTGGCGTGGCGTCTCGACCGTGGAGCACTGCTCGTGTGGACGGTGGGGTTGAGTCTCTACGGTCTGCTGATCGGCAGCATCGTGCACGGCATCGGAGATGAGATGGGAGACAGCCAGGTCGCCCGCGACATCGTGACACGCCTCGGCGGATCCAGCGCCGTCGAACAGGCCTTCATCGCGGTGGCGTTCAGCATGCTCGGCATGATCGCGGCGGCCTTCGCCGTCTCCCTCGCGCTGCGCCTGCACCAGGAGGAGAGCACTCAGCGCGCGGAAGCTGTGCTGGCCGGTTCCGTGAGCCGAAGGCATTGGCTGACAAGCCATCTGGTGTTCGCGATCGGTGGTCCCGCCGTGGCACTGCTGGTGGCCGGCCTCGTCACCGGGCTGACCTACGGGACCGCGACGGGTGACATCGGCGCGACGCTTCCGACGGTCCTCGGCACCGCGACCGCCCAGCTGCCCGCGGTGTGGCTGCCCGCGGCGGTGGCCGTGACGCTGTTCGGATTCGCACCGCGCTGGGCGCCGGTAGCCTGGGGGCTGCTCGTCGGGTTCATCGCGGTGTTCATGATGGGCTCGCTTGCCGACGCGCCGCACTGGTTGCTCGATCTGGAGCCGTTCAGCCACGTGCCGCACGTCGGCATCGGTTCGTTCACCGCCGTGCCGCTGGTGTGGTTGCTCTGCCTCGACGCCGCGGCGATCACGCTGGGCGTCATCGGATTCCGCCGACGCGACCTGCGCTGATCGTGAAGCTCATCCTGCAGGCCATCGCGTCGGCGGTCGTCGGCATCCTGTGTCTGGGGCTGGCCCTGTTCGTCCCTGCGGGCACCGTGGACTACTGGCAGGGTTGGGCCTTCATCGCCGTGTTCACAGCGTGCTCGGTGGTCTCGGGCGCCTACCTCGCGGTGCGACAGCCCGAGGCACTGGCCCGTCGCGTCAAGGCCGGACCGACCGCCGAGACGCGACCCGCGCAGCGGATCATCATCAGCCTCATGCTGGTGGCGGTCATCGCGACCCTCGTCGTCGGCGCGCTCGACTGGCGATTCGGCTGGTCCACGGTTCCGGACTGGCTCGTCGTCCTTGGTGACGTCATCGTCGCCGCCGGCTTGCTCGGCGCGCAACTGGTTGTCGTCCAGAACAATTGGGCCGGCGCGAGCATCACCGTCGAGCAGGATCAGCCGCTCGTGTCGACGGGGCTCTACGCGATCGTCCGCCATCCGATGTACGCCGCGACGCTGGTGATGATGGCCGGCACACCACTCGCGCTCGGGTCCCTGTGGGGGCTGGCGGTCGTGGCGCTGACCGTGCCGCTGCTGGCGGCCCGAATCCTCGACGAGGAGAAGGCGTTACGCGCAGGGTTGGCCGGCTACCTCGACTACACGCAACAGGTGCGGTTTCGGCTGATCCCCCACGTGTGGTGAGCCCATACTGAGCCCATGGAAGTGCTGACCGGGTTCGGACTGGCGAGTGCCGCGGGGCTCAACGCCTACATCCCTCTGCTGGCGCTGGGGCTGCTGGCACGCTTCACCGATCTGGTCTCGCTCCCGGCCGGCTGGGCGTGGCTCGAGAACGGTTGGGTGATGGCCATCGTCGCGGTACTGCTGGCCGTCGAGGTCGTCGCCGACAAGGTGCCCGCACTCGACAGCATCAACGACACTGTGCAAACCCTCGTCCGGCCCACCGCGGGCGGGATCGTTTTCGGCTCCGGCACCGCGGCGCAGACCGCGGCCGTCACCGATCCGGGCGCCTTCGCCCAGTCCGGTCAGTGGATTCCCGTCGTCGCCGGGGTCGTCGTCGCCCTGATCGTGTCGCTGACGAAGTCGACGGTCCGGCCGGCAGCCAACGTCGCGACGGCCGGCATGGCCGCACCGGTGTTGAGCACCATCGAGGACATCGTCAGCGTGCTGCTGGTGGTGCTGGCGATCCTCGTACCGGTCCTGGTGCTGGTCGCGCTCGTCGGCATGGCGTGGGCAGCGGTCCGGCTGATCCGGCGCCGACGGCGTGCCACGAAAGCAGGTATTCGCTGACGAGCCGGGTACCCGGGTCGTCATGCAGACGTTCCTGCCGTATCCCGGCTTCGCCGACTCGGCCCGCATCCTCGACGCCCGCCGCCTGGGCAAGCAGCGCGCGGAGACCATCCAGGTGCTGCGGGCGCTCACGGTTGCGGGCTATGGCTGGCGCAACCACCCGGCCGCGACGATGTGGGCCGGATACGAAGAGGCAGTCGTGCGCTACGGGCTGGAGATCTGCGACGTGTGGTGCGCGCTGGGCCGCGCGGACACGTGCGCGGTCACCCTACGCACCGACCTGACGCAGGGCACCGGGTTGACCGCTGTCCGCACGCAAGAAGAGCTCGCCGCGGCAGGTGACCTCCCGCCCTGGCTCGGTGACCCGGCGGTGCACAGCAGCCACCAGTCGGCGCTGGTGCGCAAGCTCCCGGATCACTACCGTCCGCTGTGTCCCGACGTGCCCGACGACCTGCCGTATGTCTGGCCGGTCTCCGACCGGCCGCGCCGCCGGGCCAAACCCGCGGATTAGACCCAGACGCCCTTGCCGACGGCCACCACGCCGCCCGCGCTGACCGAGAACCGTTCCCGGTCCTTGTCCAGGTCGACGCCCACCATCTCCCCGGGTCCGACCACGACGTTCTTGTCGAGGATGGCGTGCCGCACCACCGCGCCGCGGCCGATCCGCGCGCCCGGCATGATCACGCTGCCCTCGACGATCGCGCCGTCGTCGACCGCGACATTCGACGACAGCACCGAGTTGCGCACCGACGCCGCCGAGATGATGCTGCCGGCACCGACGACCGACTCCTGGGCCGATCCGCCGTTCACGAACTTCGCCGGTGCCAGGTTCTCGGAGCTGCCACGGATGGGCCACCGCTTGTTGTAGAGGTTGAAGATCGGGTGCACCGACACCAGGTCCATGTGCGCGTCGTAGAACGCGTCCAGCGTTCCGACGTCACGCCAGTAGCCGTGGTCGCGCTCCGTCGCCCCGGGCACCTCGTTGTTGTTGAAGTCGTACACCGACGCCATACCGTCGGACACCAGCCGCGGGATGATGTCGCCGCCCATGTCGTGGTCGGAGTCGTCGTCCTCGGCGTCGGCGCGGATCGCGTCGATCAGGACCTTGGTGGTGAAGATGTAGTTGCCCATCGACACGAACGTCTGCTCCGGGTCGTCGGGCGTGCCGGGCGGATCGGCCGGCTTCTCGATGAACCCGCGGATGCGTCCCGAATCGTCGGCGTCGATGCACCCGAACGCGCTGGCTTCGGCGCGCGGCACACGGATACCCGCCACGGTCGCCCCGGCGCCGCTCTCGATGTGCTGCTGCACCATCTGCTCCGGATCCATCCGGTACACGTGGTCGGCGCCGAAGATCACGATGTAGTCGGGGTCCTCGTCGTAGATGAGGTTCATCGACTGGTAGATCGCATCGGCGGAGCCGGTGTACCACCGCGGACCGAGACGCTGCTGCGCCGGCACCGGGGTGATGTACTCACCGGCAAGCCCCGAAAGCCGCCAATTCTGCGAGATGTGGCGATCCAGCGAATGCGACTTGTATTGGGTGAGAACACAGATCCGCAGGTACCGAGCATTCACGAGATTCGAGAGCACGAAGTCGATCAGCCGGTAGGCGCCTCCGAATGGCACCGCGGGCTTGGCCCGGTCAGCTGTCAACGGGTACAGCCGTTTACCTTCTCCGCCGGCGAGGACGATGCCCAGCACGTGTGGCGCTTCCCTCATGAAACCAACCTATCGGCAGGTGGTGACGGGGGCCAGCTATTGACAGGCATTGGCGCGTTCTTGCGTCCTCATCACGTCAACTGCATCCGCACATGTGCATCAAGACAATTGAGGATGCGGCGCGAGCGGTCGGTCGATCTGGGTACGGTCTGTCCATGCGGTCGGAGATGCGAGTGGCGATGATGACGCGGGAGTACCCCCCGGAGGTCTACGGCGGCGCGGGAGTTCACGTCACCGAGCTGGTCGCGCAGCTGCGACACCTCTGTGAGGTCGACGTGCACTGTATGGGTGCGCCCCGCCCGGGAGTGACCGTCGCCGCGCCCGATCCGGCGCTGGCGGGAGCCAACGCCGCGCTGGCCACCCTGTCGGCCGATCTCACCATGGTCAACGGCAGTTCCGAGGCCACCGTCGTGCACTCGCACACCTGGTACACGGGTATGGCTGGCCATCTGGCGGCCCTGCTGTACGGCGCTCCGCACGTGCTGACGGCGCACTCGCTGGAGCCGATGCGCCCGTGGAAGGCCGAGCAGCTCGGCGGCGGGTACCGCATCTCGTCGTGGGTGGAGAAGACGGCCGTGGAGGCCGCCGACGCGGTGATCGCCGTCAGCTCCGGGATGCGCGGCGACGTGCTGCGCACCTACCCCGCGCTCGATCCCGACCGGGTGCACGTCGTGCGCAACGGCATCGACACCGACGTCTGGTATCCCGCCCAACCCGACCCCGCGCAGTCGGTGCTCGCCGACCTGGGTGTCGACCCGACCCGCCCCATCGTCGCGTTCGTCGGCAGGATCACCCGGCAGAAGGGCGTCGCGCACCTGGTCGCGGCCGCGCACCACTTCGCCCCTGAGGTGCAGCTCGTGCTGTGCGCCGGGGCCCCCGACACCCCGGAGATCGCCGAAGAGGTGGCCTCGGCGGTCCAGCAGCTGTCAGATGCCCGCACCGGCGTGTTCTGGGTCCGCGAGATGCTACCGACGCCCAAGATTCGCGAAATACTCACGGCGGCAACGGCTTTTGTATGCCCGTCGGTGTACGAGCCGCTGGGCATCGTCAACCTCGAGGCGATGGCGTGCGGGACGGCAGTCGTCGCATCCGATGTCGGCGGTATCCCCGAGGTGGTCGACGACGGACGCACTGGCCTGCTGGTGCACTACGACGCAGACCAGACGGCCGCATTCGAGCGCGACCTGGCCGAGGCCGTCAACTCACTGGTGGCCGACCCGCAGCGCGCCGCGACGTTCGGCGCCGCGGGCCGGGCCCGGTGTATCGAGGAGTTCTCGTGGGCGCAGATCGCTGAGCAGACCCTGGAGATCTACCGCAAGGTCTGCTGAGCGGCTTGCGCGCTAGCTGGTGACGCCCTTGAGTTCGTCGCCGAGGGCGGCTGCCTCATCGGGAGTCAGCTCCACGACCAGCCGTCCGCCACCTTCCAGTGGTACCCGCATCACGATGCCGCGCCCCTCCTTGGTTGCTTCCAGTGGACCGTCGCCGGTCCGGGGCTTCATCGCCGCCATCGAGTGCCTCCTCCACATGGGCGTGCCCGTCAGGGCCCGATTGGTCGTGCAAGCACCGATGACGTCGAACGCTGACAGCATCGGCTCTGAACTGCTTCAGACGTCCATTGTTCCCTATCGGCGCCGCCTCGTGTGCAAAGACCCGCTATAGCTGCGCCTTCGGCTCTGTTCGCGGCACCCAACAATCGGCGACGTGGTCGTCCACCATGCCGGTCGCTTGCATCAGCGCGTACGCCGTGGTCGGGCCGACGAACCGGAATCCTCGCCGTTTGAGTTCCTTGGCCATCGCCGTGGATTCCGGGGACGTGGCCGGTACCGCGGACAGATCGACGGGCCGGGGCCGGCCGGCCGGGGCGAACGACCACAGCAGCTCCGCCAGGTCGCCGCCCGCGTCGGCGAGATCGACCGTGGCTTGCGCATTGGCGATCGTGGCCTCGATCTTGGCCCGGTTGCGCACGATGCCGGCGTCGGACATCAGCCGCTCGACGTCTCGCTCGGTGTAGCGGGACACCCGCTCGACGTCGAAGCCGTCGAATGCGGCGCGGAAGTTCTCCCGCTTGCGCAGGATTATCAGCCACGACAGCCCGCTCTGGAACGCCTCGAGGCTGATGCGCTCGAACAATGCACCCGAATCGCGCAGCGGCCGACCCCACTCGGTGTCGTGGTAGTCGCGGTACAGCACGAAGTCGTCGTCCGACAGACGCGCCTGGTCGATCCAGCCGCACCGGACCCGACCGTCATCGACGGCCGTCATGTGCCGAGTTGCGGGGCGTCCTGCGTCGCCCGCGTCTGCGCCAACTCCGCACGCAACTCGTCGATCTCGCGACCCAGGCGCTCGAGCGCCCAGTCGACCTCGCTGGCCTTGTATCCCCGCAGCGTCTGGGTGAACTTCAGCGCCTCGACATCGGCCCCGGTGATCTCGGTGGCCGGAAGTGACGTGGCGGTGGTCGCCTTCGGCAGCGGCGCGAGCACCTCACCGCGGCCGAACAACACGCTGCCGATCGCGAACAGCACGACGCCGACGAGCACCAGCACGACGAGGTAGAGAAGAACGAGCGTCACACGTCGATACTGCCTGACTGCACCGACACGATCAGCGTCAGCCGCGGATGTCAGCGGGGACGCAACGTCACCATCGGCGGCCGGTCGTCCAACGACACCGACGACGTGCGGGGCGTGTAGTCCTCGCCGTCGGCGAAGAACTGCGTCAGACCGACGCCGGAATCCGGGATGCCGCACCGCTGCAGCAGTGTCGCGATGACCTGCCGGCTCATCGAGGCCAGCTCGGTGAGCGGGCGGTTGCGGTGGGTGCGTACCCCGAGGTTGACCTGGGCGATGCCGTCGAGGCCCAGTCGGTCGTAGGCGTCGACCAGCAGCCCGATCTCCACGCCGTAGCCCGGCGCGAACGGCACCGCGGTCAGCAGCTCCCTGGTGCCGGCGTATTCCCCGCCGAGCGGTTGGTACAGGCACGTCAGCTCGGGCCGCAGCGCAGCGAGCAGCGGTCGGGCCACCAGCTCGGTGACGCGCCCGCCGCCGTTGGCGTCTTCGCGGCCGCTGACCTTGAGTGGGCGTCGGTAGAAGCCCTTCACCAGATGCACACCATCAGCGGTGAGCAGCGGGCCGAGCAGCTTGGGCACGAACATCGGGTCGGGATCGAGCAGATCGGAATCGACGAATGCGATCAGGTCACCGGTGGTAGCCGCCAGCGAACGCCACAGCACCTCACCCTTGCCGGGCTGGGGCGCCACCTCGGGCAGCGCGGCCTCGCGACTGATCACCCGCGCCCCCGCGGCCAGCGCGCGGATCTCGGTGTCGTCGGTGGACCCGGAGTCGAGCACCACGAGCTCGTCGACCAACCCGCCGAGCAGCGGTGTGATCGTCTCGACCACGCCGGCCACGGTCTCTTCCTCGTTCAGAGCCGGGAGCACCACCGACACGGTGCGCCCCTTCTTCGCAGCCTCCAACTCGGCGACTGTCCAGGCCGGGCGGCTCCAACTGTGGTCGGTCAGCCAGCGATGCTCGGCCATTCCCTGGGGGCCCATTCCCGTAACGCGCTCACTCAAGACCGTCATGCCAGTCCCCTCACCGTGCGTTGTGGCGGACGGACGCCGTTGATTGACGCCACCATGTCCAGTACCCGACGTGTGGGGCCCACCTCGTGCACGCGGAACATGGCGGCTCCCTCGGCGGCTGCGAGTGCGGTCGCAGCCAGGGTGCCCTCCAGGCGCTCGGTGAGTCCCACACCGAGAGTCTCCCCGACGAAATCTTTGTTGCTCAGGGCCATCAGGACGGGCCATCCAGTGTTAACAAGCTCTTTTACGTGGCGCAACAAACTAAGACCGTGATAAGTGTTCTTGCCGAAATCGTGGGTCGGATCGATCAGGATGCCGTCCCGCCGGACCCCGTGGGCCAGCGCCCTCTCCGCGGCCGCAGTCACTTCGGCCAGCACGTCGTCGACCACGCCGCGGTCGGTGATCCCGTAGTTCACCCGGAACGGCCGAGTCCGCGGCACCGCTCCGCCGGTGTGCGAGCACACCAGGCCCGCATTGAACTCGGCGGCGACGGACGGGAGGTCCGGGTCGGCCCCGGCCCAGGTGTCGTTGATCAGGTCGGCACCGGCGGCACAGGCCAGCTTGGCGACCTCGCCGCGCCAGGTGTCGACGCTGATCAGCTGGTCGGGGAACTCCGCGCGGAGCCACTCGATGAACGGGACGACGCGGGCGATCTCCTCGTCGGCGTCCACGGTCTGCCCGGGCCCTGCCTTGACGCCGCCGACGTCGACGATGTCCGCACCGTCGGCGACCACACGGTGCGCCGCCTCCTTGGCGGCCTCATCGGTGAACGTGGCGCCCCGGTCGTAGAACGAGTCCGGCGTCCGGTTGACGATCGCCATGATCAGCGCACGATCACCGGCCACGGGACGCCCGAGAAACGTCGATTGCACGCTCCCAGGCTACGTACCGTGCGATTTCGGCGTGTTCACCGCCGCTCAGCGACGGCAAACACGCCGAAACCGGCGGTTACTTGGGCTTCTTGCCGGCGGCGACCTCTTCGGGGTACTCGTCGTAGAACTCGACGTACCCCTCCTCCTTGCCGGAGAGCACGTAGATCGGATCCTCGATCTCCACGTCCTCGGAGTCGTCGTCATCGGCGGAGGCCTTGCCGTACCCCTCCTTGCGGAGGTCACCCTTCTGCGACTTGAACGTCGACGTGTGGGCCAGTTCCTCGACCACCCGGACGAACAGCGGCACCGCATAGCCGGGCAGCTTGTCGTAGGCGGCCTTGGCCAGGGACTTGCCGTCGAACTCCTGGCCTTCTTTGAGCTGGACGGCGGCCATGCCGGCCCGCCCGCCCGCGCCGGGCACCTCGACACCGAACACCGTGGCCTCTTCGACCTGCGGGTCCGTCGAGATGGCGGCCTCGACCTCGGTGGTGGCGACGTTCTCGCCCTTCCACCGGAAGGTGTCGCCGAGGCGGTCGGTGAACGCGGCGTGCCCGAAGCCCTGGGCGCGCATCAGGTCGCCGGTGTTGAACCAGACGTCACCCTCTTTGAAGGCGTCGCGCACCAGCTTCTTCTCGGTGGCCTCCTTGTCGGTGTAGCCGTCGAAGGGCTGGAAGTTGCTGACCTTGGACAGCAGCAAGCCGGGCTGGCCGGTCTTCACTTTCCGCAGCCGGCCGTTGTCGTCGCGCTTGGGGTCCCCGGTCTCCTCGTCGTACTCGACGAAGGCCACGGGGCTGGGGCAGATGCCGGTTGTCTTGTCGATGTTGAGGACGTTGACGAACGCGGTGTTGCCTTCACTGGCCGCATAGAACTCGCAGACCCGCTTGATGCCGAACCGTTCGGTGAACTCGTCCCAGATGGCAGGCCGCAGGCCGTTGCCGGCGATCACCCGCACCTTGTGTTGGCGGTCGGTCGGCTTCTCCTCTTTGCCCAGCAGGTAGGTGCAGATCTCGCCGATGTAGACGAACGCGGTCGCCTCGTAGCGGATGACGTCGTCCCAGAACTTCGACGCCGAGAACGACTTGCCCAGCGCCAGTGTCGCGCCGGAGTTCAGCACCGAGGACAGCGCGACTGTCAACGCGTTGTTGTGGTAGAGCGGCAGGCAGCAGTACAGCGTGTCGTTGCTGTTGAGCCGCATGCCCAGACCACCGAACCCGGCCAGCGCCCGCAGCCAGCGGTAGTGCGTCATCACGCTGGCCTTCGGCATACCGGTGGTGCCGGAGGTGAAGATGTAGAACGCCTTGTCCTTGGCGAGCACCGCCGACGTGGTGGCGGGGTTGCTGGTCGGCGCGCCCTGCGCCTTCTCCTTCATCTCGTCGACGGTGACGACACCGGAGGTGTCCGCGCCGCTCTCGGAAATCGGATCGATCAGGTCGACCTCGGCGATCACGACCTTGGCCTCGAGCAGGCCCAGACTGTGCTTGAGCACGTCACCGCGCTGGTGGTAGTTGATCATCCCGGCGATGGCGCCGCACTTGACCGCGGCGAGCATCAGCAGCACCGAGTCCGGGGAGTTGCGCAGCATGACGCCGACGACGTCGCCGTGGCCCACGCCGCGCGCGGCGAGTACCGCGGCGTAGCGGTTGACGGTCTCGTTGGCCTCGCCGTAGGACAGCTCGACGTCGTCGAACTTGATGAACACCTTGTCGGCATAGCGGCCCGCGCGGTCCTGGAAGACTTTGCCGATAGAGGTCTTCGCTGTCGGACGGGCCAGGAACCCGGTGACGACGCCCTGCACGATCGTCGGTGTGTCCATCAGCAGCCCCGGTACCTGGCTCGCGATGTCGAGGACCCCGACACTGCTCCGCTTCCCGGATTTACCGCTCATTCGCCGCTCCCCTTGTTCCTCGGTGGTCGTGTGTCGGTCACCCTAGCCCGGTGCGCATGCGGCCAGAGCAGCATCGATGTCGTCGACGACGTGCAGACGCGCGAGCGCGCCCTCACCGACATAGCCGCTCTGGACCAGCCCGCGCAGCCAGTCCAGAAGCCCCTCGTAATGCCCCCAAGTGTCGAGCATCACGATTGGCTTGGTGTGCATACCCAAATAGCCCGCTGTCCAGGCTTCGAAGAATTCTTCGAGCGTTCCGATGCCGCCGGGCAGCGCGATGAAAGCATCGGCGCGGTCTTCCATGACCTGTTTGCGCTCCCGCATCGTGTCGGTGACGACGAGCTCATCGGCCTCGGTGTCGGCGACCTCGCGATGGACCAGCGCCTTGGGGATCACGCCCACGGTGCGACCGCCGTGGGAGCGGGCGGCCGCGGCCACCTCCCCCATCGCCGAGACGTTTCCGCCGCCGGAGACCAGCGTCCAGCCGCGGTCGGCGATGGCGGCGCCGAGCCGCCGGGCGAGGTCGAGCAGACGAGTTTCTGTGGGGCCCGAGGCGCAGTACACGCAGACGGCCCATCCGCGATCGGGTTCTGGGGACACGACCTAAAACTTAGCCATAGGCTGAGCCGGTGCCCGTGCCCGCGCCAGTCACCTGGGTGACCGCACCCGACGAACCCGCGCTGGCACAGCTGGACGCGGGCGTGCGCGACCGCTCGGGGGCGGCTCTGATCGGGCCCGCCGGCGTCGGAAAGACGTGGCTGTTGCGCCGGGCGGCTGAGCGGCTGGCGTCGGACTTCCCACGGGTCGACTGGGTGCGCGCGACGGCGACGCGGACCGCGATTCCGTTCGCCGCCGTCGGACATCTCGTCGACGTTCCCGACACCGGCAAGACGGCAGCGGTCCTGCGGGCCGCGCGGAACCGTCTCGGCGACGGTCGCCTGCTCGTGGTCGACGATGCGCACCTGCTCGATCCGCTGTCGGCGGCACTGATCTATCAGCTGGCGGTCGGCGCGACGGTGCGCATCCTGCTGTCGGCCAGCGTCTCGGCGAACCCGGTACCCGCCGAGGTCAGCGCGTTGTGGCGGGACGGCCTGCTGTCCCGCATCGATCTCGAGCCGCCCGGGCACGACGACGACCGGTTGATGGCCCATGTGGCCGACTTCGTCGACGCTGTGAGCCCGCAGGCGCGCCGGGTGCTCGAGTTCCTCGCGGTGTGCGATCCGCTGAGTCTCGAGGACGTCGCGGTGTTGACCAGTGCCGGCGCGGTCGACGACGCCGCGGCGGCGGGGGTGATCTCGGTCGACGACGACGGGGTGCGTCCCGCGCATCCGCTGTTCTGCGACGCGGTGCGCGCCGCGCTGGGCGGTCCTGAGCTCCGCCGGCTGCGGACGGCGGTGGTGGCCCGGCTGTCGCAGGCGGGTCCGCGCGGCGTGGTCGCGCGGCTGCGCCTGGCGGCGCTGGCCGTGGGAAGCGACAGCCCGCCGCCGGTCGCGCAAGTGTGCGCCGCGGCGGCGGATGCGCTGCGACTCGGCGATCTGGAGCTCTCCGAGCGGCTGGGACAGGCGGCCCTGGCTCAGTCGCCCGATCTGAGCGCCCGCCTCACGGTCGGCTACGCGCTGGCGTGGCAGGGCCGCGGCCGGGACGCCGACGCGGTGCTGGCCGAGGTGGAGCCCGGCGAGCTGACCGAGGACGAGATGCTGGCGTGGGCGCTGCCGACGGCGGCCAATCAGTTCTGGATGTTGTCGGAGCCCGAGCGGGCGACGGCCTTCCTGCAGGCCACTCGCGGCAAGGTGAGCTCACCGGCGGCGCGCACCACGCTGGACGCGCTGTCGGCGACCTTCGCGATGAACGCCGGCAACCTCGGTAGGGCCGTCGAGCTCGCTGACGAGGTGCTGGGCTCGTCGGCCGCCGACGACACCGCGGTGGGCTGGGCGGGTTCGGCGGCCGCTCTGTGCGCGGCCCGCATGGGGCGGTTCGCCGATGTCGACGCGCTGGCCGAGCGCGCGATGTCGGCCGGCCAGCCGGGGTTGCTGCGATTCACCAGCGGCTTCGGCCAGACCTCCGCGCTGCTGATGGCCGGGGAGCCCGAGCGTGCACTGGAACTGGCGCGCCATCTCACCGATTTCGCCCAGCGCCGGCAGCCCGGCCGCGCGATCGGCGAGGTGCTGGTGGCCGACGTCCTGATCGCCACCGGCCAGACGGCGCAGGCGGTGGCGCTGCTGCGGCAGTCGGCCGCGACGCTGGCCCCGACGGGATACTCGTGGGGGCCGCTGGCCTGGATGCTGCTCGCGCAGGCGCTCGGCCGGCTGGGCGAGACCGTCGAGGCGGGAAAGGCGTTGTCGCGCGCAGAATCTCGGCACGGCCTGAAGTCGATGCTGTTCGCGCCGGAGTTGGCCCTGGCGCGGGCGTGGACGATGTCGGCTCGCCGCGACGCCCACGGCGCGGTGGCGGCGGCCCGGGATGCCGTCAAGGCCGCCGAGCGCGGCGGCCAGCAGGCGGTCGCTCTGCGCGCTGCGGCCGACGCAGTTGTCCTCGGTGATCCGCGCGCGGGTGAGACGCTGACTCGAATCGCGCAGCAGGTGCCGTGCGCCTTCGGCCGCGACGCGGTAGCCGGCCTTTAGCGCACGCGTCCCGCGTCCAGACTCAGCGTGCGGTCCACGCCGATGGCCGCGAGGAACGCCTCGTCGTGGCTCACGACGACGAACGCACCCCGGTAAGCCTGCAAGGCCTGTTCGAGCTGGGCGACGCTGACGAGGTCGAGGTTGTTGGTCGGTTCGTCGAGCAGCAGCAGCTCGGGTGCGGGTTCGGCGAACAGCACGCACGCCAAGGTGGCGCGCAATCTCTCGCCGCCCGACAGCGTCGCGACCGTGCGATCGACCGCGTCGTCTCCGAACAGGAACTGCGCCAACAGATGCCGGCGGCGCGTCACCGACAGGCTCGGCGCGTGGGCGGCGAGGTTGTCGGCCAGCGTGGCGTTGTCGTCGAGCAGGTCGAGCCGCTGCGACAGGTACGCCACCCGGCCTCCCGAGCGGTCGACCGTGCCGCGATCGGGTGCCAGTTCGCCGAGCAGAACCCGCAGCAGCGTGGTCTTACCGCTGCCGTTCGGGCCGGTGAGCGCGATTCGCTCTGGGCCACGGATCGAGAACTCGACGCCGGCGAGCACCTCGCGATTGCCGCGTGCCACCGCGATCTCATTGCAGCGCAGGATCATCCGACCGGACGGCACTTCGGTGTCCGGAAGATCGAGGGTCAGCGTGTCGTCGTCGCGCACCAGCGCTTCGGCCTCACCCAGCCGAGCCCGAGCGTCGTCGACCCGCCGGGCGTGCACATCATCGGCACGGCCCGCGCTCACCTGCGCCCGGCGCTTCATCGCGCCGGCAACTATTTTCGGTATCCCCGCGTCAGGGAGTGATCGCTGCGCAGCGCCGCTGCGCCGGTCGGCCCGCTCGCGGGCCTGCTGGCGATCGCGCTTCTGGCGTTTGAGGTGTTGCTCGGCCTGGCGGACCGCGCTGCGCGCGGCGCGGTCGGCAGCCTCGACGGCGTCCCGGTAAGCGGTGAAATTTCCGCCGTACGAGGTGATCTCACCGCCGCGTAGCTCGGCGATGTGGTCCATCCGGTCGAGCAGCGCCCGGTCGTGACTGACCAGCAGGAGGCAGCCGGTGAAGTCGGCGAGCGCATCGTGGAGTCGACTCCGCGCGCCGGCGTCGAGATTGTTGGTCGGCTCGTCGAGGAGCAGTATCTCACTGCGCCGCAGCAATTCTCGGGCCAGTCCGAGGGTGACGACTTCGCCACCCGAGAGGGTACGCAGGGAGCGGCGGAGTCCGATGTGGCCGAGCCCGAGACGGTCGAGCTGGGCGTGGGCTCGCTCCTCGACGTCCCAGTCGTCGCCGATGGCGATGAACACCTCGTCACGGGTGTCCCCGGCCGTCAACGCCTCCAGCGCGGCGAGTACGTCGGCGATCCCGAGAAGGTCGGCGACGGTGCGATCGTCGAGCAGCGGCAGGGTCTGCGACAGATAGCCGACGGTGCCGTCGGCGCTGACCGATCCCGCGGCCGGAACGAGTTCACCGGCGGCCAGGCGCAGCACCGTGCTCTTACCGGCGCCGTTGGGCGCGATCAGGCCGGTACGGCCAGGACCTGCGGCGAAGGACAGATCGGTGAACAGCGGGGTCTCGTCGGGCCAGGAGAACGAGACGTGAGAGAAGACGATTGATGACATGCAAGAACTCTCGAGACGTGCGGACAGTGTCAGCGGGCGCGTCAGCGAGAGAGCATGGGTCCAGGATAACCGGACCCGTCAACCGATTAAGTACCGCCGCAACGTCTCGGTGACGGAGGTGATCTGCGTGACGTCGACGTGTTCGTCGACGCGGTGCGCGGTGTTCGGGTCTCCCGGGCCGTAGTTCACGGCCGGCACACCCAGCGCCGCGAACCGGGACACGTCGGTCCAGCCGTACTTCGCGCGTACGGCTCCCCCGGCGGCCTGCACCAGCGCAGCCGCGGCGGGGCGAGTCAGCCCGGGCAGGGCACCGGCGGCGGAGTCGGTCATCTCGATCGTCACATCGAGCCCGTCGAACACCTCGAGCACGTGGGCGTATGCGGCGTCCACCGAGCGGTCGGGGGCGAACCGGAAGTTCACCGTGACCGAGGCGGCGTCGGGGATGACGTTGCCGGCGACACCGCCGTCGATGCGCACCGCCGAGAGTCCCTCGCGATACACGCAACCGTCGATGTCGACGCTGCGGGCCTGGTAGTGCTGCAGCCTGGTCAGTACCGCTGCCAACTTGTGAATCGCGTTGTCGCCCAGCCACGATCGCGCCGAATGAGCACGCGTACCGGTCGCCCGGACGATGACCCGCAACGTGCCCTGGCAGCCGGCTTCGATGAGTCCGCCCGACGGTTCGCCGAGGATCGCCACGTCGGCGGCCAGCCAGTCGGGCAGTTCGCGTTCGATGCGGCCGAGCCCGTTGGCCGACGCCTCGATCTCCTCGCAGTCGTAGAAGACCAGCGTGATGTCATGCGCGGGTTCGGTGACCGTCGCGGCCAGGTGCAGGAACACGGCGTCGCCGGACTTCATGTCCGACGTGCCGCAGCCGTACAGCAGGTCGCCGTCACGGCGGCTCGGCACGTTGTCGGCGGCGGGCACGGTGTCGGTGTGTCCGGCGAGCAGCACCCGCGACGGCTTCCCGTGATGCGTGCGAGCCAACACTGCGTCTCCGTGCCGGATGATCTCGAATCCGGTGGTCTGCGCTCGTAGTGCGGCCTCGACCTCGTCGGCGATGCGCGTCTCGTGGCGGGATTCGCTGGGAATGTCGACCAGCGCGACGGTCAAGGCGATCGGGTCACCGTGTAGGTCGAGCACGAGACACCAGGTTAGTCGGTTCGCTAGCGTGAGACGGCGCTGGGAAGGAGCTCGATGTCGTCATCGGAGCAGGAACCGGACTACCGGTTCACGCTGGCCAATGAACGTACCTTCCTGGCATGGATTCGCACCGCGCTGGCGCTGATCGCCGGTGGCGTCGCCGTCGTGCAGTTCGCCCCGGCCTTCGGGATCGCCGGGGTGCGCCATCTGCTCAGCGTGGTGCTCACCGCGGGCGGCGGTGTGCTCGCCGTGTTGGCCGTACACCGGTGGCGGGTGGTGCAGGACGCGATGCGCCGCGACGCCGACCTGCCGCCCACCCGTGTTCCGGCGGCGCTTGCCACCGGTATCGCCGTCGTCGCACTTGGCGTGCTGGTGGTGCTGGTGATCTGGCCACCGACAGGGCACTGACATGGCGGAGAAGCCGGGGTTGCAGACGGAGCGGACCCTGCTGTCGTGGGAGCGCAGCGCGTTGGGCCTGCTCGTCGGCGGCGCCTTGATGCTGATCCGCCACCACGGCCCGCCCATCGCGGGCGGACCGTGGCTGGCGGCGTCGGCGGGATTGCTGGCCGTCGCGGTGCTGGTGCTCGGTTACCGGCGGTCGCGCCGCATCCGGCCCGGCGCCGTCGAGGTACCGGCGCTGGAGGTCCGGGTGCTCGGCTACGGGACAGCGGCGTTCGCGGCGGCCGCTGCGGTGGCGCTGGCCCTCTCGATGTGATCCGTCAGTACTGGATCGCCTCGATCAGCGGTGACGGTTCGTCCATCAGCGCCCAGAACCGGTCGCGGATGGCGACCGTCATCGGTCCCGGCTCACCGCTGCCGATGGGCTCACCGTCGAGGGTGTTGATCGGCGTGACGCCGCCGGCGGTGGTGACCGCCATGATCTCGTCGGCGTCGTAGAGCTCGTGGCTGGTGACGTCGCGCAGGGTCGCCTCGATGCCCATCGCGTCGGCGATCTCGAACACGGTCTTGCGGGTGATGCCGGGCAGCGCATTGCGCGACGGCGAGGCCAGCTTGCCGTCCTTGACGATGCACACGTTGAAACCGGGCCCCTCGGCCACGCAGCTGTCGGAGTCCAGCAGGATCGCGGTGCGCGCGCCGCGGTCCTTGGCCTCGAAGCTCGCTGCGGTCAGGTCGCCCCACTGGTAGTTCTTGATCGTCGGGTCGACGGTGTTGCGGCCGGCGCGCCGCACATGGCGCGGGACGACGGCGGTGGTGCCGAAGATCTGTTCCTGCGGGGGGAACGCCCACAGGTAGGGAATCGCGTAGATGTACACCTGGTGGGTCAGCTTGGACAGGTCCTTCTCACCCTTGCGTCGTCCGTAACCGCGGGTGACGGTCAGGTTGACGAAGGACTCGCGAAGCTGCGACATGCTGACGCACTTCTTGGTGATCTCGGCGAGTTCGTCCTTGCTCATCCCGGCGTCCAGGCGCAGCTTGCGGGCGCCGTCGAGGAGCCGGTCGAGGTGGTCCCCGAGCCGGAAGATGTTGCCGTGCCATACGTGGGCGACGGTGTAGGTCAGATCGGAATGTCCGAAGCCGGTGTCGAAGATCGAGATCCGCGCGTCCTCGGCGGGGATGAACTCGCCTTCGATCCACGCGACGCCGCCGGCGTACGGGCTCGAGGTGTCCAGTTCGTAGTCGCTGTACTGGATCACCGAACCGGGCGGGGTGTCCTCCCGGATCGCGCCGGGCTCGACGGCGACCAGGTTCGAGGTGCCGAGTTCTTGTGTGGTGGTCATGAAGTGATCCTTTCGGGAACTATCGGGAATCAGTTGAAGCCGTGGGTTTTGGCGTAGTCCGGTCCGGCATCGCCGCTGGCGAGCCGCTTGCGCAGCCCGGTCACCGACCAGAGGCCGACGAGCACCAGAAGACCGAGGAAGACGTATCCGTTGCCTGCGAACTGCGGCAGGAAGATCAGCGCCGCGCATACCGCCGCGAACGCGATGAGGGCGACCACGGCGATCGGCACGCGGGCCCTGCCGAGATCGAACGTGCCCGGCTCGGGCGCGGGGATGGAGCCCCGCCGCGTGCCGATCAGCACGGCGACCGTCTGCAGGAAGTACATCGCGCACACCGCCAGCGACGACAGACCGAGGATCAGGAAGAACGCCTTCTCACTGACGAGGGCCGACAGCAGCAGGATGGTCGACAGGCCGAACATCCCTAACACCGCGTAGGTGGGTGTGCGGTTCGACGGGGACACGTGGCGCCAGATGTGCGAGAACGGCAGCATGTTGTCGCGGGCCATCGAGTAGGTGAGCCGGGTCGCCACAAGGATGTTGGCCAGGATGCACGCCAGGACGTTGGTCAGGGCCACGGCGACGACGATCTTGCTGACCAACGGGCCGGCCTGCTGGGTGATGATCTCCTCGATGGGAGCCGCCGAGGCGGCCTGGACGGCGTCCTGGTCTTTGATGGCCAGCACGTAGACGACGTACATCAGGAATTCGATGACGATCGAGGCGGTCAGCGCATAGAACATCGTCCGGGGAATGACCTTGCGGGCGTTGATGGTCTCCTCGGCGACATCCGCACAGGCCTCGACGCCGATCAGTCCGAAGAAGGGCCCGAGCGAAGCCGCCAACCAGGCCAGGATGTACGCACTGTGGTCGCCGGACTCGCCGCCGGTGAACAGTACCGAGACCGGCTGATGGTTGTCGGGCGACGAGAACGCGATGATCGCGACGAGAATTGTGGCGCCGACGGTGATGACCAACTCGAGGCTCACACCGATGTTGTTGACCATTGTGGCGAATCGAACGCCGTACAGGTTGATCATCATGCAGACGGCCATCACGCCGATCGCGACGAGGATTTGCGCGGTCTGGGTCATGTTCCAGCCGAACAAGCTGCCGAGATACCCCGACAGGATGAAGCCGACGCCGGTCATGCCGCAAATCCACCCAGCGAGGGCCAATATGCCAGTGAACAACGCCATCGAGGAGCCGACGAGGCGGCTGGTCCATTGGTACGAATAGCCGGCCAGCGGGATCTTGGCGGACAGGTCGGAAGCGATGAACGTCCAGATCAGGAACACTGCGGCCGCGAGCAGCAGGGTCCACACGAAGGGTCCGCCCGCTGTGAAGTAGCCGGCGCCGAAGCCGGTGAAGACCGCGGTGGTCGCGCTGATGGTCGCAAAGCCGAGCGCGAAGGACGCCAGTCGTCCGACGGATCTATCGAGCTTCTGCGTGTAGCCGAACTCTTCGAGCTTGGCGTCCTCGCCTCCGCTCGACGGTTGCGAATGAGTGGGAGAGGTCAGGGCATCGGTCATGTTCACTCCAGGTGAGAGGCATCGGTTGAACACCTGATGACAGGAAAACGCCGTTGGCCGTTCATCGGAAGTTCGATGTTTTGATCTGGTGATAACCGCGGCTTATCAGTAGGTCGGCTCGGACGCGGCATCGCCGAAGCTCCAGTGCGCCTGCACGTGCCTGACCAGGGCATCAGCCTGTGGAGACAGCGCTGCGGGATGCCACGCGAGCGCTGTGTGACTGGGCGGCCGGTCTGTGATCGGTACGTAAACGATGCCCGGCCGGTCGTAGAAGCGAGCCACCGACGACGACGTGAAGCTGATCCCCAGGCCGCGTGCGATCGACGTCGTCTCGGCTTCGTAGGTGGCGGCCACCGCCGCGATCGTCGGGGGCCGGGTGCCGCGCACGTCCATCGCCAGCCAGTAGTCACGCCACGTGCCCGCGGTCAGCGGCGCGCACACGATCGGATCGTCGAGCAGCTCGACGATCGAGACCTCGGGGCGGCCCGCGAGCCGATGGTCGCGGGGCAGGCAGGCCACCCACGACTCGGAGTCCAGGATCAGCATGCGGTGCTCGGGCAGGTCGACCGGCGGCCGGATGATCGCGACTTCGGTGGTGCCGTCGGCCAGCCCGGCCGTCGGGTCCGCGAAGTCGAACTCGATCGGTTCGACCGTGACGTCGGGGTAGGCGGCCTCGAAGTGGCGTACCAGCCGGAACAGCAGGTCCGCGCCGGTCCCGATGAGATAGCCGAGGTGCAGCACGCCACGACGGGTGCCCGAGAGCATGACGAGGTTGTCGACGACGGCGTCGACGCCGGACAGCGCCTGCTGCACCTGGGGCAACCAGGCCGCACCGAGGTCGGTGAGCGCGACCTCGCGGGTGTTGCGCCGGAACAGCACGACGCCGAAGTGCTGCTCGAGTTGCTTGATCGCCGTGGACAGTGCCGGCTGGGTGATGAACAGTTTCTCCGCGGCACGGCGGTAGTTCAGCTCCTGGCCGAGGACGGCGAAGTAGCGCAGCTGGCGCAGGGTCACGTCGGTGCTCGTGGCACGCCTCCCGTCCTGCCCGGGCCCGGTTGGGACCTGTCACGCGATGCTAGGCCCACCGGTAGCCTGAAGCACCGTGACTTCAGGAGCATCAGGTATCGGCGTGGCGACGATCGCGGCCGACGGATCGGTTCTCGACGTGTGGTTCCCGGCGCCCGAGCTGTCGGACGAGAGCGAGACCGGCTCGGTGCGGCTGTCGGTCGCCGAGGTGCCCGCCGAGCTGGCCGAACTGGCCGGCCGCGACGAGGACCGCGACGTCGAGACGGTGGTGATCCGCACCGCCATCGCGGCGCTGGACGACAAGGCCGTCGACGCCTACGACGCCTACCTGCGTCTGCATCTGCTCTCGCACCGGCTGGTCGCGCCGCACGGGCTCAACGCCGACGGACTGTTCGGCGTGCTGACCAACGTCGCGTGGACGAACCACGGGCCGTGCGCCATCGAGGGATTCGAGATCGTGCGGGCGCGGCTGCGCCGCCGCGGCCCGGTGACCGTCTACGGCGTCGACAAGTTCCCGCGGATGGTCGACTACGTCATGCCCTCCGGGGTGCGCATCGCCGACGCGGACCGCGTGCGGCTCGGCGCGCACCTGGCGCCGGGGACGACGGTCATGCACGAAGGGTTCGTGAACTTCAACGCCGGCACATTGGGCAACTCGATGGTCGAGGGCCGCATCTCGGCCGGCGTGGTGGTCGGCGACGGATCCGACATCGGCGGCGGCGCGTCGATCATGGGGACCCTGTCCGGCGGTGGCACGCAGGTGATCTCGGTCGGTGAGCGCTGCCTGCTCGGCGCCAACGCGGGTCTGGGCATCTCGTTGGGTGACGACTGCGTGATCGAGGCCGGGCTGTACGTGACCGCGGGCACCAAGGTCACGACCGGTGACGGTCAGACGGTCAAAGCCCGGGAGCTCTCCGGCGCGAACAATCTGCTGTTCCGGCGCAATTCGGTGACGGGGGCGGTCGAGGTGGTCAAGCGCGACGGCACCGGCATCACGCTGAACGACGCCCTGCACGCCAACTAGGGTCGTCCGTCACTGCGGCAGCGTCCCGGTCATGACCGAACTCTGACCAACGCTCCTGACGCGGCGAAATCCGTTTACCGGACCGCTGCGTGTGGGGACTGACAGGGAAACCATGTCGACAGGAGTGGCCCATGGCGGCGAGTGGCGAGCACTCGACAGCGCTTCCCCCCGACCCGGATCCCGGCGACACCACGGGCCTCTCGGAAGGCGGCAGCGTCCAACCGGGTGACACGCCGCCCGATTCGGGCTCGCTGTCGGCATCGGCGAACCAGAACCCACTGCCGAAGCACCGGTTCACACCTGTGGCGATCGCGGGCATGATCGCCGCCGCAGTCCTCGTCGTTCTGTTCCTCACCGTCGCCGTGGTGTACGGGTTGCAGGTGTTCGGGCTGATGGATCGGTGGTGACACCGGCGCGCATCACGTCAGGCACGCCGGCGACCCACCCACGCAGCGAGCGCGTCGGGCGTCGTCACGTGATCGAGCCCGGCCAGGACCGCGCCCTGCAGCGGCCCGTCCTCGCCGTGCAGGGCGTCGCGCACCGGCGGCGGTGACGCCTTCCGGAACGCCATCAGCGCATCACGGAACGCATCGTCGAAAGCCCCGGTAGCCTGCGCCCGCAGCAGCGCTGCGACACCCCCGAGCGTCACCGCCTCCGGATCGTGCAGGTTCACCAGCGCCCCGATGCCACGGCCCAGCGAGGCCGCGACCTTTCGAAACGCACTGCGAGACAACGCGTCCCGACGAGCAGCCAGGTCATGCACGTAGCCGATCGGATCGGTCGGAGCCCGGTCGCCGAGGTGGCGCGCCAACGCGCGGCCGTCGACCGTCAGATCCCAGCACCCTCGAGCCCCGCACGGACACCGTAGGCCGGGGTCTCCGAACGGGACGTGCCCGTACTCCCCTGCCGCGCCGTGCCCGCCCGCGACCGGCTCACCGTTGACCACCAGCGCCCCGCCGATGCCCTGCGCCACCATCAGATGAAGCGCGGTCGTCACGTCGCGGGCGGCACCGGTGCGGGCCTCGGCCAGCCCGGCCAGGGTGGCGTCGTTGCCGAGCAGCACCGCCACCCGCCGCGGGATCTTCGCGGTCAGCACCGCCAGATCGACGTCGCGCGAGCCACGCGCGGTGAACTGGACCAGTCGGGCATCACTGACCGTCCCCGCCACCGACACCGACAGCGCCGCAAGACGATCAGCGTGGCGCCGGTGCGCCGCGCCGATCGCGCGGGACATCCCCGCCAACGCGGCGGACAGCTCGTGTCCCGCGTACTCGTCGTGCGCCACGATCTCGGGCCGGCCGTCCACGCCGGCGATGGCCAGCCGCCAGCCGGCCACACCGAGATCCGCCGCAGCGATCAGCGGCCCCTCGGGGTGGGCGGCCAGCACAGCGGTCGGCCGGCCACGGCCCTGCGCCGGCGCGCGGACCTCGTCGACGAGATGTGCCTTGCGTAGCCGCGCGGTCAGCTCGCTGGCACTGCCGCTGCCGATGCCGAGACGCGCCGCCGCGGCGGCGCGTGTGATGCCCGGTGCGTCCCGCATCACAGTGAGCAGCTGCGCGGCGGTGTGCCATCGCAGCCGTTCGGCGTGTGCAGAGACCATGCGGGGAAACTCCTTTGGAATAAACTCGATGCCTGAGTATATTGAGGACACGTGACTCTGACAGCCGATCATGCCCCGACGCGCGGGGTGCGCGATGCCCTGCCCGCCCTGCTCTCGCTGGCGTTGGCATCGGCACTGGCAGTCACCACCGAGATGCTGCCCGTGGGGCTACTGCCCGACCTGGGCACGGCCTTCGGGGTCTCCGATTCGACCACCGGCCTGCTCGTCGGACTCTATGCCGTGATGGTGGCCGTGTTCGCCGTGCCGTTGACGATCGCCACGTCGCGCTTCGCCCGTAAACCCCTGCTGATGGCCACGATCGCCGGGTATGTGATCAGCAACACCGTGGTCGCACTCGCACCCACGTTCGCCGTCGTCGCCGTCGGACGAGCGGTCGGCGGCCTCACCCACGCGCTGTTCTTCGCGCTGTTGATCGGGTACTCCCCTCGACTCGTGTCGCGCGCACATGTGGGCCGGGCGCTGGCGATCGCCGGCAGCGGCGTGTCCGCGGGCCTGGTGCTGGGCGTGCCGCTGCTGACCTCACTCGGGACGGCGGCCGGCTGGCGCGCCTCGTTCATCACACTGGCGGTGGCATCGGTCGCGACGCTCGCCCTCGTCGGCACCGTGCTCCCGCCCGTGGCGAACAGCCAGCCGACGAGCAGACCCGAGCCCGGACGTCGGGGCATGCTCGTCGCCGTGTCCGCGTCCAACCTGGTGGTCTTCGTCGGCCACTTCAGTGCCTACACCTTCATCAGCCTGCTGCTGCTGTCCAGCGGCGTCGGACCGGCGTTCATCGGGCCGATCCTGCTCGCGTGCGGGGCGTGCGGGCTGATCGGCCTCTGGTACGCGGGCAAGGGGCTCGATCGCAATCCCCGGCGCACCACGCTGATTCTGCTGCTGGCCACTGTGGCGGCCGTGGCGCTGCTCGGTGTGGGCTGGCCGGCGCTGGTGGCCGTGCTCGGCGCGACGGCACTGTGGTGCGGCGCCTTCGGCGGAGTGCCATCGGTGTATCAGGCCTGCGCGGTGCGCACCCACGCGGTGTCGCCGGAGCGCGCGGGCGCGTGGGTCAACGCGACCGCCAACGTCGGGATCGCCGGCGGCTCCGCGCTCGGGGCGATGCTGCTTGACCGCGCCGGATTGGGTGTGCTGCCGTGGGTCGCGATGGTCTTGATCTTCTGCGGGACACTCATCGCTGCGGTGGCGCGCAACGCGTTTCCCGACCGGCCCTGACGGTCAGCCGGCGGCGTTGGGGCGCAGCGGCGGACAGTTGCCCTGCGCATCGACCGCCAACTCGAAATGCCAGATCTCATTGGCGTAGATCTGGCACAACCCGAACTGCCTGCCGTTGGCGATGAGCCACTCGTCGGCGGCGGCCGGACCGATGTCGACGGCCTGCCCCCGGACATGCTGGGACACCTCCGGCGTGGCCACGAACTGCGCGGCGGCTGCCACACTTCCGTAGGACCGGACCGCGTCGTCGAACAGGCGCTGCTGGAACCCCGGCGAACGCCAGCCCGACGTGATCCGGATGTCGACACCCGCAGGCTGCGCAGCGCGGGTCGCATTCTGGACAGCCTGCAGCAGAGCCGGATTCATCTGCGAGAGAATCGGATTGGTGACGTCGAAGGGCGAGAGAGTGGTGCCGTCGGGCAGCCAGCCGCCTGTGGTGTCGACCGCAGCCGCTCCGATCGAGAGCGGCTCCAGGGGCGGGGACGGCGCTGCGGGTTCGGGCGGCGGGGGCAGCACGATGCTGGTCTGCACGAGCATCACGTCCGGCTGCGACGGATGACCGCAGGCCGCGACGGTGAGCGCGCCGCCGATCGCCGCGATCGCGCCCCACACACGCTGGCCCACCTCAGAACTCCTGCAGCAGTTGCTTTTTCAGCAGCTTACCCATGCCGTTGCGGGGCAACGCGTCGACGATGCGCACCTCCCGGGGCCGCTTGTGCACCGATAGCTCCTGCGCGACATGGTCGATCAAGGCCTCCGGCGAGGCGTCGCCGACGACGAACGCGACGATTCGCTGGCCCAGATCGGCATCCGGGGCCCCGACGACGGCCACCTCATTCACCCCGGGATGCGCCAGCAGCACCGTCTCGATCTCGCCGGCGCCGATCCGGAAGCCACCGCTCTTGATCAGGTCGACCGATTCGCGACCCACGATGCGGTGCATCCCTGCGGCATCGATGACCGCGACGTCGCCGGTGTGGTACCACCCGTCGGCGCTGCGCACCTCCGCGGTCGCGTCGGGCCGATTCAGGTAGCCGTCGAACAGCGTGGGGCTCTGCACGTGCAGCGCACCGATCGTCTCGCCGTCGTGGGGAGCGTTCGTGCCATCCTCGGCGATCAGCTTCGTGACGACTCCCTCCAGCGGGAGACCCACCCAGCCCGGCCTGCGCTCTCCGGAAGCCAACGTGCTCAACGTGATCAGCGATTCGGTACTGCCGTACCGTTCCACCGGCTGATGCCCGCTGAGGTCGGCCAACCCGTCGAAGACCGGCACCGGCAGCGCCGCGCTCCCCGACACCAGCAGCCGCGCCGGAGCCATCGCCCGGGCGGAGTCACCGTCGGCGACGATGCGGGACCACACCGTCGGCACCCCGAACACCAGCGAGCCACCGTCTGCGACCGCCTGCGCATAGTTCTGCGGCGACGGCTTCCCCGTGTGGATGAACCGGTTGCCGATCCGCAGCGAGCCCAGCAGTCCCAGCACCAGACCGTGCACGTGATACAGCGGCAACCCGTGCACCAGCGTGTCCTCGGCGGTCCACTGCCAGGCGGCGGCCAACATGTCGATGTCGGCCGCGATGGCCCGGCGACTGACCAGCACGCCCTTCGGCGGGCCGGTGGTGCCGGAGGTGTAGATGATCAGCGCTGTCGCGTCCGGGGAGGGTTCGGCGTAGCGGTGCCAGGACCGCGCATGCAGGCGCACCGGGATGTGCGGCAGGCCCGCGCTGTCCTCGGGCAGCTCGCCGAGCCAGGCCTGGGCACCGGAGTCGGTGAGGATGTGGCGGCGCTCGGCGGCGCCCACGTCGGCGGGCACCGGGACGACGGGCACGCCGGCGATCAGCGCGCCGACGGCGGCCAGCACGGTGGCGGCCGTCGGCCGGGCCAACACGGCGACCGTCGCAGCACCGGCGACCCGTTCGGCGACGGAGGTGGCCGCACCGACCAGGTCGCTGCGGCTCAGCGTCACACCGTTGATGCGTACCGCGTCGCCGATGTCGGCGCCGGCAGCGACCGCCGCGGGGTTCAAGGAGGCCAGCAGCACGCACTGAGGCTACCCGGCCGGCCTGAGCACACTCGGCGATACTGGGGCCATGGAGCCGATCCGAGCGCTCGCGTCCCGCCAGGTCTATCAGAACAACTGGCTGACCATCCGTGAGGACGACATCCAGCGTCCCGACGGCAGCAACGGTATCTACGCCGTCGTCGACAAACCCACCTACGCGCTGGTCATCCCCCGGGACGGGGACCGGTTCCACCTCGTCGAGCAGTTCCGCTACCCGCTCGGGTTGCGGCGCTGGGAGTTTCCGCAAGGCACCGCCCCCGACCGCGCGCACCTCGAGCCGGCGGAGCTCGCCGCTCGCGAGCTGCGCGAGGAGACCGGGTTGATCGCGCAGACGCTCACCGAGCTCGGCCTGCTCGACGTCGCGCCCGGGATGAGCAGCCAGCGCGGCCGGGTGTTCCTGGCCACCGGCATCACCGAGGGCCCCCACGACCGAGAGCACGAGGAGCAGGACATGCGCAGCGCGTGGTTCGCACGTGCGGAGATCGAGCAGATGATGCGCGACGGCGTCATCACCGATGCGCAATCGATGGCGGCGTGGACGCTGATGCTGCTCGCCGGTCACTGACTGACGACGAGATCAACCCGTGACGCAACCGTGCCCGTGTCGGCGGGGATGAGTGTCGGTGCGCGGAGATACCGTTCACAGGTAACTGGAAAATTACTGTGTGACTGGAACTACGGCGAGGGACCATGTCTGCCCGACGGAGCGCGTGCGCGTCTGCCATCCTCGTCGCCGCCGCGTGCGTCCACCCGACCGCCACCGCCACGGCCGCTCCGCCGGACTGGTCGGGGCGCTACACCGTGATCACGTTCGCATCGAACAAGCTGGGCACCAGCATCGCCGCGCGCCAGCCCGAACCTGACTTCCGGGCCCAGTACACGTTCAGCACCTCGTGCGCGGGCACCTGCGTGGCCACCGCCAATGACGGCCCCGCATCGAGCAATCCGACCGTCCCGCAACCGAGCCGCTACACATGGGACGGGAAGCAGTGGGTGTTCAACTACAACTGGCAGTGGGAGTGCTACCGCGGCGACGACGTCCCCCGCGAGTACGTCCCCGCTCGCTCCCTGGTGTTCTACGCACCGACGTTGGACGGTTCGATGTACGGCAGCTGGCGCACCGAAATCCTCGACGGGATATGCAAGGGCACGGTCATCATGCCCGTCGCTGCGTACCCGGCCTGAGCGCTAGTCGAACAGGCCCTCGGTGAGTGCTGTCGGAGAACCGAAGCGGTGCGCGGTCACCGACACCGACTGTTCGCGCAGGAAGGTCAGCATCTCGATCCGCCCCGCCTCGACCACCGGCTGCGCGTAGAGCGCGACGTCGACCCTGCCGTCGCTGGCCGCAGCGAAATCCTGCCGCGTCCCACCCAGCAGCCGCACGCGGGCCGGAGCGTTACCCCGCAACGTATTTCGCCACGCATCGGTGTCCTCGACGCGGCAGGCCACGCCGTGGGCGTGCAGCAACCCCGCCGTCGCCGGCGGCAGTGGCGCCGGGGTCGAGACGGTGACGTGGCTGCGCGCGAGAACACCCGCCGCGACGACGCGCAGCAGCTCCGCGGTCGAGCCGTCCTCGGCGCGCACCGTCACCGGCACGGGCCGATAGCGCAGCACATTCTTCTCCGCCGCAAGGCCGGACACGTCGCGTGCCACGGCGAATTCCTCGTTCCAGGCCAGCGCATCGGAGGCCAGAGATCGCTGCAGGAACTCGGCGCCCAGCCCGAGATCTTCTGCCGCCGAGAGGAAATCGACCAGCACCGGAGTCAGCGGGGCCCCGCCGGCGGCCGGGGCACTACGCCAGTCGGTGAGCCCGACAAGGTAATTGGGGCCGCCGGCCTTGGTGCCCGCGCCCACCGCGGACTTCTTCCAGCCGCCGAACGGCTGCCGCCGCACGATCGCCCCGACCGTCGACCGATTGACGTAAGCATTGCCGGCTTCCACCCGGTCGATCCACTGCTCGATCTCCGCACGGTCGAGAGAGTGCAGTCCCGCCGTCAGGCCGTAGTCGACCTCGTTCTGGATCGCAATCGCCTCATCCAGATCGGCCGCCTCCATGAGACCCAGCACCGGACCGAAGTATTCGGTCAGGTGGAACTCGGAACCGCGGCGGACCCCCGTCTTCACCCCGGGCGACCAGAGCCGTCCGGTGTCGTCGAGCCGGCGCGGCTCGACCAGCCACGTCTCCCCCGGTCCCAGAGTGGTCAACGCGCGCAACAGCTTTCCGTCGGCAGGCTCGATCACCGGCCCCATCTGCGCGGTCGGGTCCGACGGGTAGCCGACCGTCAGCGACGTGACGGCATCGACGAGCTGATCGCGCAACCGCCGCGAGTGCGCGGCAGAGCCGACCAGGATCGCCAGCGACGCGGCCGAACACTTCTGGCCGGCATGCCCGAACGCCGAGGCAACGAGATCTTTGACCGCCAGGTCGATGTCGGCGTGCGGGGTGATCACCATGGCGTTCTTGCCGCTGGTTTCGGCGAGCAGTGGCAGGTCGGGCCGCATCCGACGGAACATGGCCGCGGTGTCGAACGCACCCGTGAGGATCAACCGGCCGACCCGCGGATCGGACACGAGTCGAGAGCCGAGCTCCCCCTCGTCGACGTGGACCAATTGCAGCACGTCGCGCGGGACGCCGGCATCCCACAGCGCCTGCACCATCACCGAGCCGCACCGGCGGGCCTGCGTCGCGGGTTTGATGATGACCGCGCTGCCCGCCGCCAGCGCCGCCAGCGTCGACCCGGCCGGGATCGCGACGGGGAAGTTCCACGGCGGTGTCACCACGGTGAGTCCGACCGCGACGGCGGTGGCACCGTCGACGTCGTCGAGGTTCTCGGCAAGGTGGGCATAGTAATTCGCGAAATCGATGGCCTCGGAGATCTCCGGGTCACCTTGGTCGAGGGTCTTGCCGGTTTCGGCGGCCATCACCTCGAGCAGCTGCGCGCGGGCGGCCTCGAGGGTCCCGGCGGCGCGGCGCAGTATCGTCGCGCGCTCCCTGCCCGACCGGGCGGACCAAGCGCTTCCCGCCGCGACACCGTCGGCGATCACCGCCTCGAGGCGATCGGCGCCGGTGACGGTGTGCTCGTCGACGAGCGCCAGCCCGGCGTCGGAGTGCGCGACGCGTTCGGTGATCGTCCGGCCCCACGCACGGTTACCCGGCAGCGAGGGATCCGTGTCGGCGACGTTGGCGAACACCGACCGCTCCGAACCGGCCGGATCGTCGGTTCGCCGGTCCTGGCGGCGATTCGGCTGCGGCACATGGGTATCCAACGCGGCCAGCGATGCGATGAACCGGTCCCTCTCCCGCTCGTAGAGCGAGCGTTCGTCGTGCAGGTCGAACACCGCCGACATGAAGTTGTCCTGGCTGGCCCCCTCTTCGAGTCGGCGCACCAGATAGGCGATCGCAGCGTCGAAGTCCTTGGGGTGCACCACGGGCACGTACAGCAGCAGGCCACCGACGGTGCGGCGCACAGCTTCGGCCTGCGCCTCGGCCATGCCGAGCAGCATCTCGAAGTCGATGCGGTCACGCACACCGCGCCGGCCGGCGAGCACCCACGCGTAGGCGATGTCGAACAGGTTGTGCCCGGCCACCCCGATGCGCACGTTGGCCGTGCGGTCGGGGTGCAAGGCGTAGTCGAGGACGCGCTTGTAATTGGTGTCGGTGTCCTGCTTGGTCGGCCACGTGGCGACAGGCCAGCCGTGCAGATCGGCCTCGACGTGCTCCATCGGCAGGTTGGCGCCCTTGACCAGACGTACCTTGATGCCGGCGCCACCGCGCTGTCGGCGGGTGGCCGCCCACTCCTGCAGGCGCATCATCGCCGACAGCGCATCCGGCAAGTAGGCCTGCAGCACGATCCCGGCCTCGAGATCCAGCAGCTCAGGCCTGTCCAGCAGGCGGGTGAAGACCGCGATCGTCATCTCGAGATCGCGGTACTCCTCCATGTCGAGGTTGATGAACTTCTTCGTCGGCGAGGTGGCCGCGAGCGTGAACAACGGCAGCAGGCTGCGCTCCACGTGGTCGACCGCCTCGTCGAACGCCCACGGGGAATGGGGCGGCACGGTCGCCGAGACCTTGATCGAGACGTAGTCGACGTCCGGTCGCGCGAGCAGGCGCTCGGTGCCCTCGAGGCGCCGCTGTGCCTCTCCCCGTCCGAGGACGGCCTCGCCGAGCAGGTTGATGTTGAGCCCCACCCCGCGGTCGCGGATGCGGGCGATGGAGGGCCCGAGGCGGCGGTCGGTCGCGTCGACGAGCAGGTGACCGACCATCCCCCGCAGTGCCTTTCGGGCGATCGGGATGACGAGCCCCGGGATCACCAGCGACAGGGTTGCGCCCAGGCTGATCAGTCGCCGCAGGTGCCACGGCAGGAAGCCGGGAGCGGTGCGTGCGAGATCGCGCAGGTTGGCGGCGGCGACCCGGTGGTCGTCGGGACGGATGACCCGGTCGACGAAGCCGACGGTGAAGTCGAGACCGGCGGGGTCGCGGAGCACGTCGGCGAGCCGGCGAGCGGCTGCCGTGTCCCGCCGTCCCGCGGCGTCGTCGAGCCATTCCCGGACCAGGGTCTCGACGTCGGTGAGCACATCGACGGTGGGGCCATCGCGGTCGATCAGCGTCATGTCTCCATGATCCGCGGTCGCGAACCCTAAAATAAAGCGATGTTTTCTGAAGCAAAAGCATAAGCAGAAGTGACGGTTCGTCGCCCCGATCTGCTCGACACCCGCCGGCTGCGCCTGTTGCGGGAACTCAGCGTGCGCGGGACCATCGCCGGCGTCGCCGAGGCGCTGCATCAGAGTCCGTCGTCGGTGTCCCAGGCGCTGGCCCGACTCGAGCACGACGTCGGGGTACCGCTGCTGGAGAAGGTCGGGCGCCGCGTTCGGCTCACCCCGGCCGCCGAAGTGCTCGTCGAGCACACCGCCGCCATCCTGGACCGACTCGAGTTGGCCGCCAGCGAGGTCGCCGCCCGTAGCGCCGAGGCGTCGGGGACGGTGCGCCTGGCCGTCTTCCAGTCCGCCGCGTCAGCGTTCATGCCGCAGATGCTGACCGAACTGGCGGCACGCCATCCGCGGCTGCGCGTGACGATGTCGCAGCGCGAGCCGGAGCAGGCGCTCTACGAGACGTGGATGCGTGAGTTCGACCTGGTGATCGCCGAGGAGTACCCCGGCCATGCCGCGCGCGTGTACCCCGACCTGGACCGCGAACCGCTCACCTCGGATCTGCTGCGCCTCGCCGTTCCCCCGCGGGGCGCACCCTGGGAACAGGTGCGGACTGTCACCGATGCCGCCGCGCTTCCCTGGACCATGGAACCCGCCGGGACCGCTTCCCGGCACTGGGCCGAACAACTGTGCCGCCGAGCGGGTTTCGAGCCTGATGTGCGCTTCGAGACCGACGATCTGGAAGCGCAGATCGCACTGATCGAGAGCGGCAACGCGGTCGCGATCCTGCCCGACCTGATGCGGGTGCGACGCCGCCCGGACGTCCGGGTGGTCGACGTCGACACGCGCCGCCGCACCGTCTTCACCGCGACCCGGACCGCGCTGCGCCACACGCCCGCGATCCGCGCCTGCCGCGCAGCACTGGCGTCGGTGGCGCCGGCGGAACTCACCCTGCCCTGAGCCCACTTTCTTCCCGCGAGGGCCCCAGGAAGGTGAGCTCAGGCGAGGCGGGCCACGGCGGCCGCGATGCGCTCGTCCGTCGCCGTCAACGCCACCCGTACGTGCCGCAGGCCGCGGGGACCGTAGAACTCGCCGGGGGCAACGAGGATGCCCCGCTCGGCCAGCCACGCGACCGTCTCGCGACCCGGCTCGTCCCGCGAGGCCCATAGATACAGTCCGGCCTCGGAGTGATCGACGGTGAAACCGGCCGCGCGCAGCGCCGGCAGCAGCAGCTCGCGCCGATGCTCGTAGCGGGCGCGTTGCTCGTGTTCGTGCGCATCGTCGTCGAGCGCGGCCACCATCGCGGCCTGCACCGGGGTCGGCACCATCATGCCGGCGTGCTTGCGCACCGCGAGCAGTTCGGCCACCACGGCGGGGTCACCGGCGACGAAACCGGCACGGTAGCCGGCCAGCGACGACGTCTTCGACAGCGAGTGGATGGCCAGCAGCCCGGTGTGGTCGCCGTCGCAGACGTCGGGATGCAGCACCGACAGCGGCGCGGCGTCCCAGCTCAACCCGAGGTAGCACTCGTCGGAGGCGATCAGCACTCCGCGCTCGCGCGCCCAGCCGACGACCTTGCGCAGATGGTCGACCCCGAGCACCTTGCCGGTCGGGTTGCTCGGCGAGTTCAGGAACACCAGCGCGGGCGTCTGCGGCCCCAGCTGGGTCAGCGAGTCGGCTCGAACCACGGCGGCCCCGGCCAGCAGCGCGCCGACCTCGTAGGTGGGGTAGGCCAGTTCGGGGACGACGACGGTGTCCGTCGCGCCGAGTCCGAGCAGTGTCGGCAGCCAGGCGATCAGCTCCTTGGTGCCGATCACCGGGAGCACGGCCGACGTGGTCAGCCCGGTGACGCCGTAGCGGCGACCGAGTGCAGCAACCGCCGACTCCCGCAGTGCCGCGGTACCGGCCGTGGTCGGATAGCCGGGCGCGCCGCTGGCGGCCGACAGTGCCTCCCGGATCAGCGGCGCGACGGGATCGACGGGCGTGCCCACCGACAGGTCGACGATGCCGTCGGGGTGGGCCCGAGCCGCGGCCGTGACATCAGCCAGGGTGTCCCACGGAAAGACCGGTAACGACGCCGATCGGCGCCGCCCGGAGTCACGCACGGGACCGTGTCCCGCCGATGAGGTCAGTCCTCACCCTGCGGGGGCAGGTCCTTGACCGCCTGCGGGTCGTTGTCGGTCTGGCCGACCTTCGATGCGCCCCCGGGCGATCCGAGTTCACTGAAGAAGTCGGCGTTGATCTGGGTGTAGCTGCTCCACTGGTCCGGCACGTCGTCTTCGTAGTAGATGGCCTCGACCGGGCAGACCGGCTCGCAGGCGCCGCAGTCGACGCACTCATCCGGGTGGATGAACAGCATGCGAGCGCCCTCGTAGATGCAATCGACAGGGCATTCCTCGATACATGCCTTGTCTTTGACGTCGACGCAGGGCTCGGCAATCGTGTACGTCACGAACTTCTCCTAAGTCCTCTCGAACTACCTGTCCGGTGGGCTGTTCCCGGTAGGCGCGCTGGTCGGCGCGACCGGCTCAGCAAGTATCCCTGCCGCTGGTTGGCCGCGCGTGTCAGTGTGCCCTAACTCCGCGAATCCCCGACGGGGGTTCCGCGTGGTTACTGATACTAAACGTCGCAGATACCACGTGCGTGGCACCTGCGGGAACGTGTCGGGAATGCATTCGGACTGCGGTCCGTTTCATCGGGTGCCGACGTCGGATGGTCCGACGCACGTCCGGAAGGAACACCCATGACCAGCTCCGTAGCCACCGCCCTGCCGACCGGCACCTGGACGATCGATCCCGTCCACTCCTCGGTCAACTTCTCCGTCCGCCACCTCGTGGTGAGCAAGGTCCGCGGCGGGTTCGACGCCTTCAGCGGGACGATCACCGTCGGCGAGGACGGCGCACCCTCGGTACAGGCCGAGATCGCGGTCGACTCCGTCAACACCCGCAACGAACAGCGTGACGCGCACCTGAAGGCCGCCGACTTCTTCGACGTCGAGAACCACCCCGTTGCGACGTTCGCGTCGACCTCGGTCCGCGAAGCGGGCGAGCGCTACGTGCTCGACGGCGAGTTCACGCTCAAGGGCATCACCAAGCCCATTTCGCTGGATCTCGAGTTCAACGGGGTCAACCCCGGCATGGGGCATGGCGAGGTCGCCGGTTTCGAGGCATCAGTCGTGCTCAACCGCAAAGACTTCGGCATCGACATCGACATGCCGCTGGAGACCGGCGGCGCCGTGGTCGGCGACAAGGTGACGATCACCCTGGAGATCGAGGCACTCAAGCAGGCCTGACGGCGGCGGGCCGCATCGCTTCTCGGCGATGCGGCCCGTTCGGTCACCGGGCGATGGCTTCCTTGAGCCCGGCGGAGACCGCCTTGGTCGCGACCTTGCGACCCTTGTGACGCTTGCCCGAGGCGGAGCGCCGACGGCGCAGCAGCAGGACCGCGACGAGGACGGCTCCCGCGGCTACCGCGACGGCGACACCGGAGGCCTGCGGGGCGTTCTTGGCGACGGCGCTCTTGACCTCGTCGGCCTTGTCCTGCACGGAATCTGCGACCTGCGAAGCCTTTTCGCCGGCTGCCTGCTTCACGTCGTCGACTTTGTCCTTGACGTCGTCAACTTTTTCCTTGACGTCGTCGACGGTCTGCTTGGCTTCGGCCTCGACGCGGTTGGCCGCGCCGTCGGCGCGCATGTCGTCGTTTCCGGTCGCGTCGCCGACAGCCTCCTGTGCACGGCCGGCGATTTCTTGAGCCTTGTCCGACAGCTCTCCCATGATCTCTCCTTCGATTTTCCGTTACTGCCTTACAGACGTCGAAAAACCGGAGAACCGAACGGCACGGGACCCGTGACGTCCGACACAGAGGTCAGCGATGAGTCACGCGGTTGATGTGCATCGACGGCACGTGCCCGGAATCGCCTGGGCGATCCGGGAAATCGAAGACGCCGAGAATCAGCATCATCGGGTAATCCGGCGCCTGGGTACAGATTCCGGTCGTCGCACCATCGATGCTGAATTCCACTCGGCCGGGCTCCCAGTGCGCGGCGTACGTGTGGGCGTCGCCGACGTCGATCTCGCGCCGCTGCGCCGAGAAATCCTCACGCAGTGCGGGATCGCGGAACCGGTGAATCCCCTGGCCCACCATGGCGGTGCGGTCTTCCACGGTGTCGCCGAAGACCTCCACCAGGCAGATCTCCCCGCACCGTTCGGGGCTGTCCTCGAGCCCGACCATCCACGCCGAGAACATCGAGCGTGCACCGAGCTTCGCCGCGCACGTGACGGCGATCGAGCCGAAATGCGGCGTGAAGCCGAGTACCGTCGGCTGCTGCTCGCGGACCACCAGGCCGTCTCGAAACGGTTGGGGCGCATCGGTTGATCCCACAGCTCCGGATCGATTCGCGCTCTGGATCGCCGACACCCGCAGCGGCGTCGGATGATCGTCCGGGCACCACAGCGGATGGTCGGCCGGAACCGACAGCGTGAGGCCGTCCGCGCCGACGGTGCACGCCGCGGCCGATGCGGCACGCGAACTCCAGGCGGGAAGGTACGACGCCGTCCACACCTTTGGGTCCAGAACTGCGAACCGTTCGTCGAATCCCACTCGCGGACTGTAACGGCTAGTCGCTGACGACGCCCCACTTCGCTTCAGTGCCGACGTGCCCGATGCGGGCCACCTGCACTGTCGTTGCGACGCCGATCACCACGGCGAGCACCGCCACGCCGATCGCGAGCCCTTTGGGTGTGCTCGAACGTCCGGCACGCACATGCAGTACGGCGATCGCGATCGCCATCACCAGCAGCGCGATCGAGAAGTAGATCATCGTCTCGCCGCGCTCCTCGTGCAGTTCCAGGATGGGGCTGTGCGAGTCCTCCCGGTTGTACAGCCACTGCCCTGCAGAGACCGTCAATGGGGTGAGTACCAGGTTCGCCGCGGCCAGCGCTACCACCAACCACACGAAACGTGTTCGCGCCCACGGAAGTAGAGCACAGAGGATGCCGAGACCGGCAGTGAGCGGAGCGAGAACCACGATGGCGTGGACGAGCAGTGCGTGCGCGGGCAATCCGAAAACTGTGGTCATCAAAGGTCCTCAGGAAGTCACGATCGGGTGGTTGGTCTCACCGATCTGGTCGATGGTCAAGGTCAGCTGGTCACCGGGTCGCGACCAGTGGCCCGTCTCCATGCCGGATCGACCCGGCAAGATTCCCATGGCGAATAGCTCTCCGAGAAAGAGTCTTTCGTCCCCAGATGCGTGGGCGAGCAGCACTCCCGGAGTCCACTCCGCGGCCTGCCAGATGCCGTCGGCGGCGAGCGCCTGCATCTCGATGCGCCCGTCGACCAGCATCCGCCGCAGCTTCACAGTGATGGTGATACCAGGTGGAGCTGTGAATCCGCGGCAAGACGGGTGCTGTCGTCACGATCGAGTGCGCGCCGATTGCCCGCGTGTCGCGGCGTGCCGACGTACAGACGCGCTCGCTCGCGGAACGAGCTAGGCGGCCAGAGGGGTGTAGTCGGTGCTGCGCTGACGGGCGGGCCGACCGATGCCTTGCGCGATCGCGACGAGTTCGGCGACGGTTTTGGCGCTGCCGTTCTCCGAGCCCGCCATCCTCGAGATGGTCTCCTCCATCAGCGTGCCGCCCAGATCGTTTGCCCCGCCGGTGAGCATCACCTGGGTGCGCTCGACGCCGAGTTTGACCCAGCTGGTCTGGATGTTGGAGATCCTGCCGTGCAACATGATCCGCGCCAGCGCGTGCACCGCTCTGTTGTCGCGATGCGTCGGGCCGGGCCGGGACCCGCCCGCCAGGTACAGCGGGGATGACTGGTGCACGAACGGCAGCGGGACGAACTCCGTGAAACCGCCTGTGCGATCTTGGATCTCGCGCAGCACGTTCAGGTGCCCCACCCAGTGCCTGGGCTGCTCCACGTGGCCGTACATCATCGTCGAGCTCGATCGGAGCCCGACCTCGTGGGCGGTGGTGATGACCTCGATCCACATAGGGGTGGGCAGCTTGCCCTTGGTCAACACCCAGCGCACCTCGTCGTCGAGGATCTCGGCCGCCGTACCCGGGATGGTGTCGAGGCCGGCTTCGCGCAGTGCCGTCAGCCAGTCCCGGATCGACGTGCCTGCGCGGGTGACGCCGTTGGCGATCTCCATCGGGGAGAACGCGTGGACGTGCATCGAGGGCACCCGTGCCTTGACCGCCCGCACCAGGTCGGCGTAACCGGTCACGGGGAGCTCGGGGTCGATGCCGCCCTGCATGCAGACTTCGGTCGCACCGGCCACGTGCGCCTCCCACGCGCGATCGGCGACCTCGGCGGTCGACAGCGAGAACGCGTCGGCATCGCCTTTGCGTTGCGCGAACGCGCAGAACCGGCAGCCCGTGTAGCAGATGTTGGTGAAGTTGATGTTCCGGTTGACCACGAACGTGACGTCGTCGCCGACGACGTCACGGCGCAACGCATCCGCGAACGAGGTGACGGCGTCCAGAGCGGGCCCGTCAGCGGTGGCCAACGCCAGGTACTCGTCGTCGGAGCAGCCGGCCGGGTCACGCTCGGCCGCGCGCAGTGCGGCCAGTACATCGGTGTCGATGCGCTCCGGCGCGCGGGCCGCCAACTCGGACACCTTGGCGCGGATCGACTCCCAGTCCCCGAACGCGGACCCGAGATCCGAGCGGGTCTCGCTGCGGCGGCCCTCGACGTCGATCGCGGCGTGCAGGTCGACGCGGCCGAGGGATTCGGCGGCTTCGTCGGGTTCCTGCCAGGGCCGCCCGACCGGGTTCACGTCCAGGGCGTAACCGGTGTCGGGGTCGGCGAGCGCGGCGACGTGTCCGCCGACGCGCGGATCGATCCATGCCGCTCCGGCGGTCACGTACTGCGGTTGCGCGGTGAGCCTTTGCACCAGGTCGTAACCCGCCTCGGCGGTCACCTCAGCGAGCTCGTCGAGCGCAGGCCAGGGCCGCTCGGGGTTCACGTGGTCCGGCGTCAGCGGGGAGACACCACCCCAGTCGTCCACCCCCGCCGCGATCAGCGACAGGCATTCGGCCCGCGACACCAGATTCGGCGGCGCCTGCACCCGCATCTTGGGGCCCAGCACCAGCCGGGTGACCGCGATCGTGGCCAGGAACTCCTCGAGATCGGCGTCGGGCACGGCCGCCATCGCGGTGTGGTCCTTGGCGCGGAAGTTCTGCACGATCACTTCCTGCACATGCCCGAACTCGCGGTGCGAGCGGCGGATCGCGTGGATCGTCTCCGCCCGTTCCAGCTCCGTCTCGCCGATGCCGACCAGCAGCCCGGTGGTGAACGGGATCGACAGCCGCCCCGCATCGTCGAGGGTGCGCAGCCGCACCGCCGGGTCCTTGTCGGGGCTGCCGTAGTGGGCCAGACCCTTCGTCTCGTAGAGCCGCCGCGACGTCGTCTCCAGCATCATGCCCATCGACGGCGCCACGGGCTTGAGCCGGGACAGCTCCGTCCAGCTCATCACCCCAGGGTTGAGGTGTGGCAGCAGCCCGGTCTCCTCCAGCACCCGGATCGCCATCGCCCGCACGTAATCGAGGGTCGAGTCGTAGCCGCGTTCGTCGAGCCACTGACGCGCCTCCTCCCAGCGCGCCTCCGGCCGATCCCCCAACGTGAAAAGAGCTTCCTTGCAACCCAACTCGGCACCCTGGCGGGCCACCGCGAGGATCTCGTCGGGTTCCATGAACATGCCCTTGCCCTGCGCGCGGAGCCGGCCCGGCACCGTGACGAAGGTGCAGTAGTGGCAGGTGTCGCGGCACAGATGCGTCACCGGAATGAACACCTTGCGCGAATAGCTCACCGGAAGCCGGCCGTGCGCACCGCGCCGACCTGCCGCCTCCAGACCGGCATCACGCACCCGGGCAGCGCTCGCCATCAGATCGGTCAGATCGGCCCCACGGGCCGTCAACGCGATCGCAGCTTCGTCGATGTTCAGCGCCACCCCGTCCCGCGCGCGCCGCAGCACTCGCCGCAACGCCGCCGTAGACGGGGGTGCAGAAGAGGGGGGCACGGAGGGATCGGGCAGATCGGTGCCGCGCTGGGAGTTCAGAGCCACTCCCGCATAACCCCGGCGTCGACGCGGATCATCCGCGCGTCTCACATGTTGAAACCCGTGCGCGTGGCATACCGGCCACAGTAGTCAACGGCGAAACGCCGCGGGGCCCGCCCCGGCGCGTTCCTGCGCCGTCCGCCGCCGGGTCAACAACCAGCCCGCCGGCAGTGCGCCGACGGCGATGAGCAGGACCGACGCGTACTCCATCAGCCCCACGCCACCGAAGACGATGTCGTCGCCGGGACCTCCGAACGTGCACAGCAGGACGGTCGCCAGCCAGGCCCACAACGGCGCGGCGGCCTGTCGGGTCGACGAGGTCCACCGCATCGCGACCCACACGAGCGCGACGTTCATGGCTCCGCTGAGGACAGCGCTGATCGGCACCGCCACACCGCCCACGCGCAGCGGAAGGAAGAAGACAGCCATCAGCGCCGAGAGCACACCATCGAAGGCCAGGACGGCGAGCACGAACCAGCGCAGCCGGTCGGATGCCGGCGGTGCGGAGGAAGTCAGGTCGGAATGCTGTCGAGCACGGAGACCAGCGATCCGACGACCCACTGGAAGTTGTCGAGCCGGTCTTGCCAGTGCTGCAGGTTGGGATCGAGATCCGGATCCATGGGCTTCCCTTCCGCGCGTCCAACCGACCAGGGGCAGCGTACCCCGTGGCGCCCCTGCTCACCCCAGGGTCAGCCCGGCGAGTAGATCGGTTTCCCATCCCCGATCGTCGCGCTTGCCCACCTGCCCCTCGACCAGTACGTAATGCTCCACCGCCGGCACCGGCAGCGCGATGTTGTTGGACAGCGCCATCGCAGTCCCGTCCGGGGCGACCTGCACCTGAGTTGCGTGCGCGCGCAACGCGGCCAGTTTGGCAGGCAGGTGCGCGGTGACGTCGATGGCCGCGTCGATCGTGTCGTCGGCGAATCCGACCAGCGGCAGGGCCTCGGCGTCGAGCGTCACCCAGCTCTCCGGGAGCCCCGACAATCCGGCCAGACCATCGCGAATCCCGCTCTGCGACATCACGTTCCAGTACACCTTGGGTACGCGCCACTGCGCCGCGGCGACGCCGGCCGTCGCGATCCGGTGAGCGTGGATGTGGTCAGGATGGCCGTACCCACCCTGCGGGTCGTAGGTGACGACGACGTGCGGGCGCAGGTCGTCGATGACGGCCGCAAGTTCGGCGGTCTGCTCGTCGACGTCGCCGTCGACGAAACGCTGCCGATGCCGGGCGGGGGTTCCTGCCATGCCGGAATCCCGCCACCGACCGGCGCCGCCGAGGTAGCGGGGCCGGTCCACCCCGAGCGCGGCCAGAGCTGCGGTCAGCTCACCGATCCGATAGCCGCCGAGCTGGTCGGCGGCGTCGACGGCCAGCTGCGCCCACTGCTCGCCGATCACCTCGCCCTCCTCGCCCAACGTGCATGTCAGAACCTGCACCTGCGCACCGCGGGCGCAGTAGTGGGCGATCGTGCCGCCGGTGGTGAGGGTCTCGTCGTCGGGGTGGGCGTGGACGAACAACAGGCGCGGCGTCTCCATGCGCCCAGCTTGCCCGCTGGTCTGCCGGCCATCGAGTCCAGGTGTGGCTTAGATTCGCCTCGTGTCCCGCCGCAGAGTCGAGTTCGGCTGCGCGATCGTGGTGATCGGCCTGCTCGCCGGCGTCGCCGGTGCCGCGACGACGCTGCTGCTGCACGCGATCGAACACCTCACCTATCGCTACAGCTTCGGCTCGCTGCTGGACGGCGTCGAGAACAGCGGAGATTGGCGCCGCGCACTGGGGCCGATGGTCGGCGGCGCGCTGGCCGGGACGGGCTGGTGGCTGCTGCGGCGCCGCGCCGGCGTGCCCACACTGTCCGCGGCGCTCGCCGGCGAGCAGCCGGTGCGACGGTTGGCGCTCACCGGCGACGCCGCGTTGCAGGTGCTGCTCGTCGGCTCGGGCGCGTCGTTGGGCCGCGAAGGCGCGCCACGTCAGCTGGCCGTGGCGTGGGGGGATCTGGGCACATCGCGATGGGCGCTCACCGCCGCCGATCGTCGCATCCTGCTCGCGTGCGCGGCCGGCGCAGGGCTGGGTGCGGTCTACAGCGTGCCGCTGGGTGGTGCGCTGTTCGCGACGCGAATCCTGTTGGGTACCTGGCATCCTCGCGCGCTCGGCACCGCGCTCATCACATCCAGCCTCGCGGTTGCGGTCTCGTCGCCGGTGACCCACCTGGAACACCCGCTGACCTGGCCGACCGCAGATCTCTCGCCACTGTTCGGCCTTCTCGCCGTGGCGTTGGCGCCGCTGGCGGTGGCCGTCGGGTGGGCCTTCACACGCATCATGGCCGCCGGGCCGCCTGCCGCCGCGCCGACCCTGATCCCGGCGATCGCCGCGGCCGGACTGCTCACCGGGGTGTGCTCGATCTGGCTGCCGGAGCTGCCCGGCAACGGTCGCAGTGTCCTCGAGGTCAGCGTCGACAGCGGTCTGACGCTCGGCGCCGCGGCGGCCATCCTGGTGCTCAAACCGCTGCTGTCGGCGGCGTTCCTGCGTGCCGGCGCGGTCGGCGGGCTGCTGACCCCGGCGCTGGCGACGGGAGCGGCGGCCGGTTCGGTGGTGGCGCTGGCGCTCGACGCCTGGGCCGGTCTGACGCTGCCCGTGCCGGCGGTATCGCTGACCTGCGCGGCCGGGGTGTTGGCGATCACGCAGCGCTCACCGTTGTTCGCCGCGCTGTTCGTCTGGGAGCTGGCGCGGCCGCCGGTGTGGTTGCTCGCGGTGTTCGCGCTCGCCGCGTTCACCGCCCACGGCCTGACGCGACTGCGCCGGGTGACAGCGTCCTAGCTACTGGGGCAGCTTGAGCCACTGCCCGGCGTCGCCGACGATGCCGACCGGGACGGCACCGGTCAGGCTGACTCCCTGCACGCTGGGGCCGGCGGCGACGATCGTGGTGTCCTGCAGGATCGGCAGCACGGTGGCCATGTCCCACAGTCGTGGCTCGACGTCGTCGATCACCTCGCCGATGTCGGCGGTGCCCTGTAGGGCGGCCTCGATCCTGGGTTGGATCGTGCGATCGCAGATGCCGGTGATGTTGCTCGGCGCCTGGACCAGTTGGCCGGTTTCCGGGGCGGGCGCGGGGGTGGAACTCGCGATCGTCGTGGGCGGCGCAGGTGGTGCGGGTCGGGACGTGGCGCTCGTCGTGGGCCTGCGCGTCGTCGTGGTTCTGGTCGTCGTGGTCGGGGGTGTTGTCGTGGTGGTCGTCTCGGCAGGGGTGGACGCGCTCGGTGCGGTGGTGGGCACGGCCGTCGCCTCCAGTGCGGGACACCCGAACCGTGACGCCAACGCGGTGGCGAGATCCCCGCCGGCCTGATGCCAGCCGACGACGGCATCGACGGTGTTGTCGGTCAGGGCCTGGCCGTAGAGCGTGACCGGGTCGAGTGCCGACACCGACGCCGCGATTCCGACGCTACGCAGCTGGTCGGCCGCGGTGTTGGCCACCGCCACCGACGTCGGATCGTTGGCGGCCACGCCCAGGACGAAGGTGAGCGGCTCGCCGTCCTTGACCAGCTGACCGCGGTTGTTCTCCGGAGTCGACGGCGCCGGGCTCGGCGTCGATGTCGCCGTCGGCGTCGCGGGTGGGGTGTCGATCTGGTAGCCGGCGGCACCGAGCAGCGCCATCGCCTCGTCACGCGTCATGGCCGGCGGGGCCGTCGGCACGTACCCCGGGTCCGACGGCGAGCGGACCTGCGCCTGCGCCAGCGTCACCGTGTTGTCGTCACCGGCGCCGACCGCAGCCAGCAGGTCGACGTCGAGGAGGCCGAGGATGGCCTTGCGCACGTCGGCGTCGGCGAGCGCAGGCTGTTGCGCTCGTAGCGTCAGCTGCATGACGCGCGGCGTGACGATCCGGGCGGTCCGTACGTCCGGTATCGCTGAGAGCTGCGCGAACACCGCGGATCCGCCGTGCACCTGCGCGACCTGGGTGTCGCCGTTGCGGATCGAATCGGCCAGGGCGGCCGGCGCCCCGCCGCGGCGGAACAGGATGAGGTCGGGGACGGCGGGTTTACCCCAGTACCGGTCGTTGCGTGCCAGCAGGATCTCGTCGCGCTGCGGATCGATGCTCTCGACGCGGAACTGCCCACCCGTCACCGGCAGGGCCTGCGCCAGCCCCGCGGAGAACCCGCCCGGCACGTCCTTGACGATGTGCGCGGGCAGGATGTTGTGGAACAGCTCCCGCCACGCCGGATAGGGCTGAGAGAACGTCACCACCGCGGTCTTTCCGCCTTCGACCGACTGCACACCGGTGATGAGGTCGTAACCCGCCGGGTCGACCGTGCCCGGTTCGCTGACCATCTGCCGCCACAGGTACCAGAAGTCGTCGGCCCCGATCGGCGCGTTGTCCGTCCACTGCGCCTCGGGCCGGATCTTGTAGGTGACGGTGAACGGGTCCTGGCTCGTCACCTCGGCGGAGTCCAGCAGCGTCGGGTCCATCTCCCAGCGCGAGCCGGTCGGGGTCCGGGAATCGGGGATCGGTCGGAACGTGCTCGGCAGAACCAGCGAGCTGATCGCGGCGTTCACCGGGGACTGGTCGGAGACCAGGTGCGCGTTGAAGCCAGGCCCGATCGAATCGATCGCCATGATGATCTGCGTCGCCTTCGTCGGCGGCGGCGCGGTGGACTCCGTCGTGTCGGTGCTCTGCGGCGCGGGCGGCGGGCTCACCGTGCAACCCGACAGGAGCACCATCACCGCGACCGCGCAGGTCATGACACGGCGGGCGATGGGCACGCTGCCAGGGTATCGATCGCCGTCCGCCGGCCCGGAACCCCTCGGTGACAGGCTACGAATTGGCGTGCTGCTTGGCCCGCGCCTTCGCCCGCGCCCGCAGCGACGCCGTCAGCTCCACCTTGCGCACCCGCACAATCTCGGGTGTCACCTCGACGCACTCGTCCTCGGCGCAGAACTCCATCGCCTTCTCCAGGTCGAGCTCCAGCGGACGGGCCAGCGTCTCCATCACATCGGCCGTCGACGACCGCATGTTGGTGAGCTTCTTCTCCCGGGTGATGTTGATGTCGAGGTCCTCGGCGCGCGGGTTGATGCCGACGACCTGGCCCTCGTAGGTCTCCTGTCCCGGCTCGACGAAGAACTGCCCGCGGTCGGCGAGCTGGATCATCGCGAACGGGGTGATCTGACCGGACCGGTCGGACACCAGCGAGCCGGTATGGCGTGCGCGGATCTCCCCCGCCCACGGGCGGTAGCCGTCGAACACGGCGTTGGCGATGCCGGTGCCGCGGGTCAACGTCAAAAAGTCGGTGCGGAAACCGATCAGACCGCGGCTGGGCACGATGAAGTCCATCCGCACCCACCCGGCGGCGTGGTTCGCCATGTCTTCCATGCGGCCCTTGCGGGCGGCCATCAGCTGGGTGACGGCGCCGACGAACTCCTCAGGGCAGTCGATCGTCATCGCTTCGAACGGCTCGTGCAGCTTGCCGTCGACCATCTGCGTGACCACCTGTGGCTTGCCGACGGTCAGCTCGAAACCCTCGCGGCGCATCTGTTCGACGAGCACCGCGAGCGCGAGCTCACCACGGCCCTGCACTTCCCAGGCATCGGGGCGGCCGATGTCGACGACCTTGATCGACACGTTGCCGACGAGCTCGGAATCGAGGCGGTTCTTGACCATGCGCGCGGTCAGCTTGTGTCCGGACACCTTGCCCGCCAGGGGCGAGGTGTTGGTGCCGACGGTCACCGAGATCGCGGGCTCGTCGACGGTGATGCGCGGCAGCGCGTGCGCGTGGTCTGGGTCGGCGAGCGTGTCGCCGATCATGATCTCGGGCATGCCCGCGACCGCGACGATGTCGCCCGCGACGGCCTCGTCCGTGGCAGTACGTTCCACACCTTCGGTGACCAGCAGCTCGGTGATCTTGGCATTCGTGATGACGGGGTGTCCGTCGACCTCACGCATCCAGGCCACCTGCTGGCCCTTGCGGATGCGGCCCTTGTAGATGCGGATCAGCGCGAGGCGTCCCAGGAACGCCGATGCGTCGAGGTTCGTGACGAGTGCCTGCAGCGGCGCCTCGGGGTCGCCCTGCGGCGGCGGGATGTGCTCGAGCAGCACGTCGAACAGCGGGTCGAGATTCTCCCCGTCGGGGTTCTCCCCGTTGGCGGGTTCGGTGGTGCTGGCGATACCGGCACGCCCCGAGGCGTAGAGGACGGGCAACCCGAGCGCGAACTCGGCGGCCGTCTGCGCTTCGGCGTCGAGGTCAGAGGCGACGTCGAGCAGCAGGTCGTGGCTTTCCGAGACGACCTCGGCGATCCGGGCGTCGGGCCGGTCGGTCTTGTTGACGACCACGATCACCGGAAGGTGCGCAGCGAGGGCCTTGCGTAACACGAAACGGGTCTGCGGCAGCGGGCCCTCGGAGGCGTCGACCAGCAGCAGGACGCCGTCGACCATCGACAGGCCGCGCTCCACCTCACCGCCGAAGTCGGCGTGGCCGGGGGTGTCGATCACATTGATGACAGTCATCGAGCCGTCGGGGTGGTGGCGATGCACCGCGGTGTTCTTCGCCAGGATCGTGATGCCCTTTTCCTTCTCCAGGTCACCGGAGTCCATCAGGCGTTCGATCGCGTCGTCACCGCGGTGGGTCAGCGCCCCGGATTGACGCAGCATTGCGTCGACCAGGGTGGTCTTGCCGTGGTCGACGTGGGCCACAATGGCGACGTTGCGGAAGTCGGGGCGTGCAGTCACGCCCGTGATTGTCGCAGTGTGGTGCACCGATCGCGAAAACGAGAGATACCCGTCACGTGGCCAGCAAGCTGACCAAGCTCACTCCGAAGAAGAAATGTTGCCGCAGCAAGCCCCGCTGCAAGAAGTGCCCGCTGGTGCTGCACAAGGTGCGCAAGGCCGAGCTCAGCGGCATCCGCGGCAAGGACCTGGAGAAGGTGCACAAGAGGGCACGAAAGGCCTGATCGAACCGGTTTTCGGGCGTACCGTGGGGAGATCCGTCAGCTTCGTGGAGGTTGGCCATCATGACGGCTTACGAAGTCCTCACCGTTGCCCTGATCGTCGCGCTCGCCACCTTGGCCTCGCTGGCGATCTACCTGGGCCTGATGAACTGGATCGGCGCGCTGTACGTGGTGCGGTGCTCGGCCTGTCACCATCTGGCCTTCAACTCGCGGCGCGATCCGCGGGTGTCCTGCCCGCACTGCGAGCACCCGAGCCTGCTGCACCCCATCTACGCGGCACGCCACCGCGACGCCCCGGTGCGCATCCTCGACGACCGACTGCGGTACTGACGCGGTGTCACCGCGGAACGTCGGGTGGGCTGATGCTGCGCGGCGGGAGTCCGAGTGAGCGCACGTGCGTCGCGATCTCGCCCAGACTGGTGGTCCAGACGTCGTCGTGACCGACGACGTAGCTCATCAGGTCATCGAGTTCAGCTGCGCGCGAAGGCCTTCCCGTGAGAAAGGGATGATTGGTCAGCACCCAGCAGCCACCGACCCGGCGCAGCGCGTCGAACTCGAGCTGCCAGAGTTCCCGTGCCTTGCGCGGGGATTCGATCAATCCGCTGCCCGACACGTCAGGGAGGAAGCAGTACTGCTCCCAGTCGTCGAGCGCCCACTGGATCGGGATCTCCACGAGCTGACCGTCATCCGTCACCGCGAGTTCGTAGGGATGGTCGGCGTCCATCAGGCTGGAGTCGTAGAGGAAGCCGCGTTCGACCAGCAGTGCGGGCGTGCGCCAGGACAGGTCCCACATCGGGGCCCGGTATCCCACCGGACGCACGCCTGCGACGTCGGCCAGGGCGGCCAATCCGCGGTCGAGCGCGTCGATCTCGCCCTCCAGCGACAGCTTGGTCGGCTGCTCGTGCAGATAGCCGTGGTGGGCGATCTCGTGGCCGGCAGCGACGACCGCGCGGATCGCGTCGGGGTACCGGTCCGCGGTGTGGCCGGGAACGAAGAACGTCGAGGCGATCTGGTGGCGCTCCAGCAGGGCCAGGATGCGGGGCAGGCCGACGAGGGGGCCGTAGGCCTGATGGCTCATCACGCTCATCCGTGCGCCCACCGACTCCCAGTCGCCGGAAGCGTCCCACAGCACCGCCGACTCGGCATCCACGTCGAACGTGAAGGACGCCGCCGCGACTTTGCCGCTCGGCCAATCGAATTCGCTCATCGGTCCGCCATCAGGGTAACCAGCTCATAGGCGAGGTTGGCCGCCGCGACAGCGGTCACCTCGGCATGATCGTAGGCCGGTGCCACCTCGACGACGTCGGCGCCCACGATCGGCAGCTCGCGCATCGCGCGCAGCACGGCGACCAGCTCGCGGCTGGTCATCCCGCCGATCTCCGGGGTGCCGGTGCCGGGAGCGAACGCGGGATCGAGGACGTCGATGTCGATCGACACGTAGACGGGATGGTCGCCCACCCGTTCCAGAATTCGCTCGATCGTCCCGTCGATCCCGATGCGGTCGATGTCGCGGCAGTGCACCACGGTGAAGCCGAGTTCGGCATCGTCGAGCAGGTCGGCGCGGTCGTACAGCGACCCCCGGATGCCGACGTGCGCCGAGCGGTCCTTCACCAACAACCCTTGCTCGGCGGCGCGGCGGAACGGCGTGCCGTGCGTGCAGGGTGCACCGAAGTAGGTGTCCCACGTGTCGAGGTGCGCGTCGAAGTGGACCAGCGCGAGCGGCCCGTGCACCGCGTGCAGCGCCTGCAGCGACGGCAGCGCGATCGTGTGGTCCCCGCCGAGGAGCACCACCCGGTGGCCGTCCTCGGTCAGCAGCGCAGCGACGCCGTCGCGGATCTGGTCGACCGCGGCGGAGATGTCGAACGGGTTGGCGGCGATGTCGCCGGCGTCGACCACCTGGGCGGAGGTGAACGGCGTGGCATCCAGCGCCGGGTGGTAGGGCTTGAGCAGTCGCGAGGCCTGCCGGATCGCGGCGGGGCCGAATCGGGCCCCCGGGCGGTAGGTCACCCCGCTGTCGAACGGCACGCCGGCCACCGCGATGTCGTAGCGGTCCACCTCGTGGCGTTGCGGCAGCCGCGCGAATGTCCCCAGGCCCGCGTAGCGGGGCACCTCCCGGGCGTCGATCTGACCGAGTGTGCCGCTCTCGGTACGCACATACGATCCCTGCGCCATGTCGTGCTCCCTTCTCAGACCCGCGCGCGCGTGGACCCGCCGTTGCAGGACAGCACCTGTCCCACCACGGCCGAGACCTCGAAATCGGCGAGCAGTTCCACGGCGGCCGCGATGTCCGCAGCCGATCCGATGCGGCCCAACGGAATAGCCTCCGCATACCGGGTGTGCACGGTTGCCAGGTCGACATCCGCGGCGGCGGCATCCACTTCCAGTTGCGGGGTGTCGGTGACGCCGGGTGCGACGGCGTTGACGATGATCTGCTCCGGCGCCAACTCGCGGCCGAGCGTCTTCACCAACGAGATCAGGCCCGCCTTCGACGCCGCATATGCCGTCGCCTCCGGCCAGCCGGTGACGCCCCATTCACTGCTGATCACGACGATGCGCCCCTCCCCCTGCCGTCGCATGTGCGGCAGCACGGCCTGCACCAGGAAGAAGGTGCCCCCGAGGTTCGTGTCGACGACCTTCCACCAGTCGGCGTCGTCGTGCTCGAGCAGCGGGGCCATCGTCATGTACGCGTGATTGGCCACCAGCACGTCCAACCGGCCGGCGGTGTGCGCGACTGTGTCGGCGATGCGCACGCATTCAGCGGGATCGGACACGTCGCCGGGCACCGCGAATCCGCCTATGTCGCCGGCAATTTCGGTCAGTTCGGCGGTCGCCCGCAGGTCGTTGACCGCGACTGTCGCGCCGGCGGCAGCCAGTCGCCGGGCATGCGCCACGCCCATGCCTTGCGCGGCTCCGGTGACGAGGGCGACGCGGCCGGACAGTGAGGTCGTCATATCACCGCTCCCGAGTTGACGTTGACCACGTCGCCGACGCTGAACCCCGCGTCGCACACCAGGTATTCGACGCAGCGGGCCACCTCGTGAGGCAGGGTGAGCCGCCGCAGCGGGAGCGTATCGAGGTACTCCGTTGCGCGCCAAGGTGAGTCGGGTGCGAGAAGGGGCGTGTCGGTGGGTCCCGGCGCAACGGCGTTGACCCGCACACCCCTCGGTGCGACCTCCGCGGCGAGGCTGCGCATCGCCCCCAGCAGGGCACCCTTGGCCGCGGCGTAGTGCGCGTCGTGATCGCCTCCCCCGACCGCGAGTTCGCTCGCGATCGCCACCAGCGCACCCTTCGTGACCTCGAGGTCCGGCAGGCAGGCCCGCGCGAGGTTGACGAAACCACCCAGGTGCACCCGCAGCATCCGCCGCCACGCCGTCGCAGTGATCTCCTCGACCGGAGCCATCGCGTAGTGCCCCGCGACGCTGACCGCCGCGTGCACCGGCCCGAGCCGCTCGCGCACCGCGGCGACCGCGGACGCGACCGCCGCGCCGTCGGAGACGTCGGCACGCACCGCGTAATCGACATCGTTCGCGTCGACGAGATCCAGTCCGGCCACGGCGAATCCGCGTCCCCGCAACGCCGTGACGACGGCGGCGCCGATACCGCTCGCAGCGCCGGTGACGATCGCTACCGGGGCCCCGGTCACCGGGAGCGCCGGGTTCCGTCGGCGCGTTCGTCGGCGAGCTCCGCGTCCTCGATCACGCTGACGGCCACGATGCGGCAGCGTACGGCGGCGAAGATCACCGCACCGAGCAGCGCGAGCGCAACGACCCCGATCCACACCGACCAGTCCAGGTAGCGCTGCTCATAGACCGCGCGAGGCCAGGAGATGTTGAGCATCTGCAGCACCGCCCAGATCACCGCCACGGCGGCGACCGGCAGCGCAAGGCGCCCGAGCGAGAAGGACGGCGCGGTCCAGGTGCGGCGGATCAGCACGACGAGGAACCCGATGAGCGGGAACAGGAACGCCAGGTAGAAGCCGCCGGTGGTGAAGTTGACCATCAGGGAGTAGATGTCGCCGGCCACGATCGACAAGCCGAACAGGGCACCGCCGACGACGGTCGTCACTCCGATGGCCGCCACCGGCATCCGATTGGTGTTACCCAGGCGCGCCAGCACACTCGCCGCGGGCAGCGCGCCGTCTCGGGCGTAGGCCCAGATGACCCGCGACGCCGCGGTCTGCAATGCCAGGAAGCTGGCCAGGAAGCCCACCACGAACAACACCTCGACGGGTTTGGCGATCCCTGCGCCGAGCGCCGCGGTCAGTGTGTCGTACACCGGGTCGGCCACCGAACCGGCGGTCACCGCCGCCATGTCCGGGATGGCCAGGATGATCGCCAGGCTGGAGTACGCGACCACCAGTGCGATGAAGGTGAGCGAGAACAGGACCGCTTTGGGTAGGTCGCGGCGAGGCTCGTGCACCTCTTCGGCGATCGCGCCGGCACTTTCGAACCCGACGAACGAGAAGCCGATGAACGCGACGGCGATCAGGAACGGCCCCGACAGATAGGACCACGTGTCGGCTCCCGCGCCGCCACCCTCGAAGAGCACCGACAGCGAGTTGTTGCGGTGGAACATCAGCAGCCAGGTGCCCAGCCCAATCGAGCCGAGGACCTCGGCGACGATGCTGGCGGTCATGAAGAGCTTCAACGCGCCGCGGCCGATCAGGTTGATCACTGTGCCGCACAACAGGATCACCAGCGCGATGCCCGCGCGCAGACCGCCCGAGGGTGCCGCCACCCCGGCGATGTTGGCGATGAAACCGGCCGCGCCCAGCGCCACCGTGGCCATCGCGATCACCAGGGTCCACATGTAGAACCAGCCGGCGAACCAGCCGTATCCGGTGCCCATCAAACGGCGTGACCACTGGTAGATCGATCCCTCCAGCGGCCACCGCGACACCAGGGTGGCGAACACGAACGCGACCAGAAGTTGGCCGCCGAACACGAGCAGGAATCCCCACCAGAAACTCGGGCCCGCAGCTGTCAGCGCCAACCCGAAGATGCCGTAGAGAGCGACGATCGGTGAGATGAACGCGAACGCGAAGGCGAACGCCGACCAGAGCGAGAACTCCCGTCGCAGTGTGTACGGCGAGTCGACGCTGTCAACCGATGACGTCATGAGTGCTCCTCCGGTGGCGGGTTGGAGAAACTATCGGTCGGCGCACCGCTGCGCACCACCGATAGCACCGAATTCGCAGCGATCGCACCACAGGCGCATCCTCACGTTGGACGATCGCACAATGGTCGGTGGCCGCGATGTGACGACGGCGTTACGCTCGGGGCCATGATCGACCCGCCGGAGCTCGGCGCGGCGGCACCCACCGTGCGTGACCTGCTGACCGATTCGCTGCTGGGTCTGACCGAGCCCGCCGGGGCGAGCCAGGATCTGGACCGGCCGATCACCTGGGTGCACACCACCGAGCTGCAGGATCCGGCGCGCTATCTCAGCGGCGGCGAGCTGGTGTGCACGGTGGGTCTGCTGCTGCAGTCTCCGCAGGACTGCCGTACCTTCGCCGACGCTCTTGCTCGCTCGAACGCCGCGGGCGTGTGCTTCGGCACCGGCGACGGCCATGACGTCGTCCCGGCCGAGCTGATGTCCCGCTGCCGTGCCCATGGTCTGCCGGTCGTGGTGGCGCCGCAGAACGTGCCGTTCGAGACGGTGAGCCGCTTCGTCGCGGACTACCGGCTCGGCAGCGAGCTCGCCGCCGCGCGCGCCACCAACACTCTTGTGCCTGAATTGATCTCGGCACTACGGCGACGAGAGCCGGTACGCCGGCTGCTCGACCGGGCGGGAGAGCTGATGGGGTGCTACTTCATCCTCGACGAGCAGGAGACGCGGCCGCCCGTCACAGACGGCGCAGCCGAGGCGACGGTCAGGATCCCCGAGCTGGGCACGCTGGTGTGGATCGGTCGCGGCGACCGGCCCGATCCGTCGCTGCTGGCCATGATCGGGCGCTTCGCGCGGGCCGCGCAGAGCGAGCACGACATCGAGGCCGCCCTGTCGCGGGAGCGCGTGGGCCAATTGCTGTCGCTCGTCGAACGCCGGATGCTGCTGCCCGACGCGCTGCACCAGCTCGTGGGCTGGCCCGACACACCGGTGGCCAGTGTGCGGTGCTCGGCCTGGCCGGGTGGTGCCGGAGCCCTGCTGTCGTTGGCGTTCCCGGGTGCGCTCGTCGGTGACGCCCCCGATGTGTGCCTGGTCCTGACCGAGGCCGACACCGGCGATCTCGCCGCCGAGGCGTTGTCGCTGCCGTCCGGACATTCCGCCGACGTGCCGATCACCGAACTCGGACCGGCGATCACCCAGGCCCGGATCGCGTTGAGTCTGGCCCACCAGCACGGCGGCAGTATCGGGCCGGATCAGCTGAGCACGCTGGACAGTTTGATCCAGCAGTTGCCTTCGGCACAGCTGTCCCCGTTCGTCGCACAGCTCATCGAGCCGCTCGAGCGGATCGACCGGGCGCGGGGCACCCAGCATGTCCTGACCCTGCGTGCCCTGATCGCCGCCAACGGGTCGCTGTCAGAGGCCGCCCGCGAGTTGTATCTGCACACCAACACCGTTCGCCACCGGCTGACCCGGATCCACGAGATCACCGGCCGGGACCCGCTGCGCTTCGACGATCAGACCGCGTTCGCCATCGCACTGCGCGCCCGCGACCGGGCATCCGGCGGAGTCTCCCGCGATCACGAGTAGGACGTCAGCCGGCCAGCAGGCCCGCCAGGTCCGGCAACCACGCGCGGTCGGCCGGCACCCACGCCAGCCCGTCGAGGTCTTCGGCACCGACCCAGCGCAGCGCGCGGTGGTCGTGTGGGTGCAGCACCCCGCCGGCGCGGGTGACCAGATACGCCCGCAACGTCACCGTCGGACTCAACGCGACGTCGGCTCCGAGGCGGGCACCGACCGATACCTCGATCCCCAACTCCTCCAACAACTCTCGCCGCAGCGCCCCGGCATCCGTCTCGCCGGCGTTCACCTTCCCGCCGGGCAGCTCCCACCACCCCGCCAGCTCTGGCGGCCGGTCCCGCTGCGCGACGAGCAGCCGACCCTGCTCGATCAGCGCTCCGGCGACGACAACCAGCGTGGGCATGGTCATGAAGGTATCCGGACCGGCGTACCGTCGACGGCATGGCCGTGTTGTCCGACGACGATGTCGATGCTGTCCTGCCCGAACTCGACGGTTGGGAGCGCTCCGACGGCGCCCTGCGCCGCAGCGTGGAATTCCCCGCGTTCCTCGACGGTATCGACGCCGTCCGGCGGGTGGCCGAGCGCGCAGAAGCTGCCGACCATCATCCTGACATCGACATCCGATGGCGCACAGTGACTTTCGCCCTCGTGACGCACTCCGAAGGCGGAATCACGGACAAGGACGTGGCGATGGCACGCGAGATCGACGGCCTCCTCGGCTAGCGATCCAGCCCAGCGTCGCCAGCGTCGCGACGATGTAGATCAGGCCCGCCCACGCCAGGTACCAGGGCCGCGAGATCTCCCAGATGGTCGGCTGGGCGAAGCTCAGCAGCCACGGCACGCCGATCAGCGTCAGCGCGAGCCACCCCCACCCGAGAACCCGGGCACCGCGCTGCGCGCGCAGCGGCCCGTGCAGCAGCCAGATCATCAGCGGGATCAGCCACACCCAGTGGTGCGTCCACGAGATCGGCGACAGCAGCAGCCCGAACAGCGACACGATCACGATCGCGCCGAGCCGATCATCGGCACCGCCGATCGCGCGCCACGCCAGCACGGCCAGTAGAGCCGTCACCGCGATGCCCGCCAGCACGACGGGACCGTAGCCGGCGTCATGACCCAGGATTCGCGAGATGCCACCCCGCCAGGACTGGTTGAACGATGTGCCGATCGGGCCGACGCGCCGGGCGTCGCCCAGCAGGTCGGTGAAGTAGAACCGGGCCTGCTGCCCGATCACGAGCATCGACACGCCGATCGTCGCGAAGAACACCACCGCGGAGAACACCGCTGTCGCCCAGCGGCGCGCGCCGGCGAAGTACAGGCCCGAGACCGCCGGGGTCAGCTTGATGCCCGCCGCGAGGCCGGCGAGCAGGCCCGACAGCCACCAGCGTGTGCTGCGCACCGCGAGCAGGATGGCCAGCACCAGAACGACATTGACCTGCCCGTAGTCGAACGTGCTGCGCAGCGGTTCGGTCCAGATGCCGACCGCGGTCCACAGCATGGCGACACGCCGGCTCCCCTCTGTATCGGTCAGCAGTCCCTGGCTGACCCGGACGACACCGTAGAGCGCGGCCATGATCCCGATCGACCAGAGGAATGCCACCAGGCCGAAGGGCAGCAGGTGCAGTGGGTAGAACACCACGGCCGCGAACGGCGGATAGGTGAAGGGCAGCGGAAAGTCAGGCGTCTGATCCGCGTAGACGTAGTCGTAGAGGGTGCCGGGCCGGTCGAGGGCGGCCGCCCCGCCGACGTAGACGTGCAGGTCGACGAAGTTCGCGCCGTTGGGCAGCACATAAGTCCACGCCAGCCGGGCGCCGATGCTCAGGATCAGCAGCACGGGTGCCGCGGCGGACAGCCGGGCTGCCCACCGTGAGCGCGTGGCCGCCTCGATGGTGTCTATGGCAGCGACTCTATCGATGGGGCCGCTCGGTCACCGTCTGCCTTCACGTCCGTAACGGTTGAATAAATGCCACTCATGTCACTTGAGTAACTCTAGTAACAGGCTAGCTTCGGGTTCAGGCGTGCCACTACACCGATTGGGAGACCTGATGAACCGCACCCGGAAACTGTTCGCCACCACGATGATTGCCGCGGCAGGAGCAGTGACGGCGGCTGTCACCCTCAGCGCGGGAGCCTCTGCCCAACCGGCTCCCGCCCCCGCTCCGGCGCCGGCTCCGGCCGTGCCCGGACTGTCGTTCCTGCAGCAGATCGCCGCCAACCCGGCTGCGGCGACGCAGCTCATGCAGGGTTTCACCAACCTGATGGGCACCGCGCCGGCCGCCGCCTCCGCGACGACGGGCGCCGCCACCGCACCGCTGGCCCCCGCCCCCGGCGCCACCGCGTCGCTGACGCTGCCGCCGAGCGTCAACGCCCTGCCCGGCGCCGTGGCCGCCCTGCCGGAGACGCTGCCTGCAGCCATGCCGACGGTGACCGCGACGCCCGGCACCGTGCCGGCCGGCAACACCACCACCGTCCCGCCGGTCAACACGCCGGCCGCCGCCTCGCCGCTGTCGGGTCTGACCGACGTCCTCGGCGCGCCGGGCAGCCTGGCCTCGCTGCTGCCGGGCGGATCCCCGCTGGCCAGCTTGCTGCCCACCGGAGGCGCCGCCGCGACACCGGCAGCGCCCGCTGCACCGGCGGCTCCCGTCGCGGCACCGCTGCTCTCAGCGCTGCCCTGACACCGATAACCCGATAACCGCCCATCCGACACGAGGGGAACCATGTCAACGATCAGGACGATGCTCACCACCGCTCTGGCGGTGAGTTCATCGACCGCGTTGCTGGCGGTCGGCGTGACCGGCGTCGCTCACGCCGACCCGGTGGCGCCGCTGCCGATCGACGGGCTCACCGCACCGGGCCTGCCCGCGGTGCAGAGCCTCGGGCCCGTGATTCAGCAGGCCGCCGCGGATCCGTCGAATGCGGCGTCGATGCTGATGGCCGCTGCCGCGGTGTTCGCCGGTGACGCCGCGGCACCGGCACCGTCGAAGGATGTCGCCTCGGCGGTCAACCAGTTCGTGCAGCCCGTCGCTCACGTTCCCGCGACAGGGGCGGTACCCGGCACGGAGGCCCACCTCCCGGCGGGCGTCAACCCGGAGTTCGCCGTGGGGCCGGCTCCGGACGCCGCGCCGGAGGTGGCGCACATGGTGACGCCGCAGGCGGCGCTGCCCGGGCCCGCTCCGGACGCCGTGCCGGCGCCGGCACCCGATCCGGCGGCCCCGCCCGCACCGGCTCCGGCCGCGCCGGCTCCGGACCCAGCCGCACAGCCCGTCGCCGCGACGACTCCGGGTGGCGGCGCCTTCGGCCCGAACACCCCGGTGACACAGGACTTCCTGTATCCGTCGATCAGCAACGGCTGCCTGGCCGATGGCGGCAACGTGTTGGCGACGGCCATCTCGGTGGCGGGCCCGGCAGCGATCCCGCTCCCCGGCCCCGGACCGGGCCAGACGGCCTATGTGTTCACCGCGGTCGGCACACCCGGGCCTGCCGCCGAGCAGAAACTGCCGCTGAACGCCACGTGGGTGAACCTCACGACGGGCAAGTCGGGAAGCGTCACGCTCAAGCCCCGGCCGGACATGAACCCCCAGGGCCCGACGACGCTGACCGCCATCGCCGACACCGGCTCGGGCAGCATCATGTCGACGATCTTCGGCCAGGTCACCACGACCGAAAAGCAGTGCCAGTTCATGCCGACGATCGGCTCGACCGTCGTCCCCTGACCCGGCTCCCCCCAACCGCGAAGGTGCATCCTCGGTAGCGGCAACGACGCCGCGACTACCGACGATGCACCTTCGCCGTTCGGTCAGTAGGCCATGAACAAGATGGCGTCGCGGTCGTAGTCACGGCCGGGGTGCACCTCGGACAGATGCTCCTTGGCCTTCTCGACCAGATCGTCCTCGTCTTTGCCCTGAATCGCCTCGCCGCACGGGCAGCTCAAGTGAGTCTTCATGACTTCACAATGGCACACGCGGACACCGAAGAGGTGCTGAGTCCGCCACGCTCCGACGGCGTGCCCTTCACCAGCAACGGCGCACCCGTGAGACCGTGAAGAGGTGTCGGTGACGCTGGGATACGCGATGGCGGGTCGGCCGTCGCCGGACCTGGCCGAGCAACTCGCCGAGCTCGCCGCATCGGGAGTCGACTCGCGGCGCATCTTCACCGATCGGGCAGCCGGCTCGGCCGACAAGGTACGGCCCGGATTGCTGGCACTGCAGAGCTACGCTCGCCCCGGAGACGTGGTCGTGGTGGTGAGCCTGGACCGGCTGGGCCGCTCGGCAGCCGAAGTGGCTCAGATCGTGGCCGACCTGACCAGCCGCGCAATCACGGTGCGCTGCTTGGCCAACGGCCTGGACACGGCGAGCGCCACGGGTCGCGCGGTCGCCGAGGTGCTCACAGAACTCGCCGTCCTCGACAGCGAGACTGCGCACAGATCGTGATGCGGCCGGATTCGGCGATCTGACAGCAGTCTCGGCGCTGAAGGTCAGGCCTTGGCCGCCTTGGCCTTCGCCTTCATCTCCTTCTTGTAGGAGCGCACCTTCTGCAGCGTGCCGGCGTCCTTCACATCGGCCACCGACATGTGGCTACCGGCCTTGCCGTAGTCACCGGCCGCGGCACGCCACCCTGACGGCGTCACCCCGTACTGCTTGCCGAGCAGGGCGAGGAAGATCTTGGCCTTCTGCTCGCCGAAGCCGGGCAGTGCCTTGAGCCGCCGCAGCACCGTCGCACCGTCGGCGCCGTCAGACCACAGCGCGGTCACGTCGCCGCCGTACTCGTCGACGATCGTCTGCGCGAGCGCCTGCACCCGCTTGGCCATGGACCCCGGAAACCGGTGTACCGCAGGGGTTTGCGCACACAGCGCGGCGAACTGCTCGGGGTCGTAGTCGGCGATGGTGGCAGCGTCGAAGCCACCGATGCGATCGGCGATCTTCTTCGGCCCGGCGAACGCCACCTCCATCGGGATCTGCTGATCGAGCAGCATGCCGACCAGCAGCGCGAGGGGGTTCTCATCGAGAAGGGCATCGGCATCTGCGTCCTGCGCGAGGCACAACGTCACGGTCATGGCAGCAGCTTAGGCGGCCCCTGTACCCACCGATGCGACCGAGCACGACTTCTGCAATTGACTGCGAGATAGCCAGGGACGCCACTATTCTTCATGTTCGCACCTAGGGGGAATGACGACATGAAACGACGCGTTGCGGCAACACTGTTCGCGGCGGTGGTCACCGCACTCTCGCTCGCGGGAACCGCGCACGCGATCCCGGATCAGGGCACGCCGGCCTTCGACGCCTATCTGCAAGGCCTGCAGCGCAACGGCTACAACCTCAACCCCGATACCGCGTGGCGGGTCGCGCATCAGGCGTGCATCGGCGGCATCCCCGGATACATCGGGCTCGAACTCGCCGCCCAGGGGGTCATCGGCCCGGGCGCGCAGGAGCGGGTCTTCGACGTCGCCCGCAAGTACGCGTGCCCCGTTCAGTGACGCGCCCCGTACGGTAGTCGGCCCCTCCAGACACCCCGGCTTACCATCGACAACTGAACATCCGGCGAGGAGCGTGAACCCATGTCCGGCCAGCTCGCGATCGCCCTGACCGCCGCGCTCATCGTCATCGCGGTGGCGGCGGTCGTGCTGGCGCTACGGACTCGACGGGTGGTCGCGACACCGACCGAGCGGGCCGTGCACGCCGCGCTGCACACCGCCTCGCTCGCGGCCCGCGCGCTGCGGCAGGGCCTGACGCCGGACTCCGCGCGGGAGGCCGCGCCGTTCCTGCGGGAGCTCACCGGCACCGACCGGCTCGCCCTGTTCGACGGCACCGGCAAGCTGCTGGCCTGTGATCCCGACGATGCGTGGGACGCCGACGTGCGCGAGGCGTGCGCGAGCGCGGCCGGCGATTCACTGTCCGGGCAGCGCCGCGTGATGGGCCATGCCCCGACGTCGGCGGTCGTCGCGCAACCGCTGTTGGCCGACGCCGGCGACGTGCTCGGTGTCCTGGTGGTCGTGACGACGCGTTCCCCCGGTCCGGGTCTGCTGGGCGCCGTCGGTGAGGTGGCCCGCTATGCCGCGAGTCAGATCGAGCTCGCCGAACTCGACGCCTCGCGCGCCCGTCTCGACCGCGCCGAGGTGCTGGCGTTGCGTGCCCAGATCAGCCCGCACTTCCTCTACAACTCGCTCAACACCATCGCCTCGTTCGTGCGCACCGATCCCGATCGCGCCCGGGAACTCGTCCTCGAGTTCGCCGACTTCACCCGCTACTCCTTCCGCGCGGCCGGGCAGTTCACCACGCTGGCCGAGGAACTGCGCAACATCGACCGCTACCTGACGTTGGAGCGGGCCCGCTTCGGTGACGCGCTGCGGGTGACGCTGCAGGTGGCGCCTGAGGTGCTCACCGTGACGGTGCCCTTCCTCGCACTACAACCGTTGGTGGAGAACGCCGTTCGGCACGGCTTCGCGGGTCGGGGCAGCGGCTCGATCGAGTTGATCGCGCGCGACGAAGGCTCGGACTGCATCATCTCGGTCGAAGACGACGGTGTCGGCATGGATCCCGAGGCGCTGCGGGCCGGGCCGGGCGACGCGCTGTCGGCCGGCGACCCCGAAGGCGCCTCGGCGCACGTCGGGTTGACCAATGTCGACCATCGACTGCGCGCGGCCTTCGGCAACGATTACGGTCTGGTGGTCGAGACAGCGATCGGCGCCGGCACCAAGGTGATCATGCGGGTGCCCAAGTTCCGATCCGGCGTCCGAGCCGACGGAGGGACGTACGGGGTGGGCCGAAGTGGCTAGGCGTGTGTGAGCAGTGAGCAGATCACTCACCGTCCTCGCGGTCGACGACGAGGTCCCCGCTCTCGACGAGGTCGCCTACCTGCTGAGCCGTCACGCCGACATCGGCGAGGTGATCCGCGCCGGCGACGCGACCTCGGCGCTGCGCGAACTCAATCACCGTCGCATCGACGCGGTGTTCCTGGACATCAACATGCCCGGCCTGTCGGGCATCGAACTGGCCGGTGTCCTCGCGCATTACGCGCAGCGGCCGGCCATCGTGTTCGTCACCGCCCACGAGGACAAGGCCGTCGCCGCGTTCGACCTCGGCGCGGTCGACTATCTGCTCAAGCCGATCCGCGAGGACCGTCTCGACGAGGCGATCCGCCGCGTCGTCACCTCCCGGCCGGCCGACGCTCCCACCGAACGCGACGACGTCGACTCGGACGTGGTCCCCGCCGAACTCGCCGGCGTCACCCACCTGATCCCCCGCGACACCATCAGCTGGGTGGAGGCCGAGGGCGACTACGCCCGCCTGCATTCGGCCTCCGGGGCACATCTTGTCCGCATCCCGCTGAGCACACTCGAGAACCGTTGGGGCGAGCACGGTTTCCAACGGGTGCACCGCTCCTATCTGGTCGCGCTGCCGTTCGTGACGGGCTTGCGCACCGCCGACGGTGCGGTCCTGGTGCGGCTGCGCGAGAACGGCGCGTCACCGGCGGTGGAACTGCCCGTCAGCCGGCGTCAGGCGCGCGAACTGCGTGACCGGGTGGTGCGCACCCCGATGCGCAGCCTGCGCCCCGGTGGGGGCAGCGATGAGTGACCGCCCCCAGCGGCAACGGGTGGTGCTGGCCCATCGCCGCGGCGCCCGCATGGTGCGCACCCGCGTCGAGGTGCAGGAGCAGACCCAGGTGGGCGACGCGCTGGTGCGTGGACTGGTGCGCGCGCAGCTCGGGCTGGCGCTGCGACTCGCAGCGGTGGTGGTGTGCCTCGTCGGCGCCATTCCGGTGCTGAGCGCGCTGTTCCCGGGCCTGGGCGCGGTGACGGTGTTCGGGCTTCGGCTGAACTGGCTGGTGCTGGCGGGGCTGGTGTATCCGCTGCTGTACGGCATCGGCTGGGCCTATGTGCGGCTCGCCGAACAGGGCGAGCGGGACTTCATCGGCGTGGTGGACGCCGAACCGTGACCGGTTCTCCGTTGACCGCCGCCGCGCTGCTGGCCGCGGCCGGTGCCACGATCGCGATCGGCGCGTACGGAGTTCGCTTCTCCCGCACCACGTCCGACTTCCTCGTCGCGTCTCGCACGGTCGGGTCGCGATGGAATGCCGCCGCGATCTCGGGCGAATATCTCTCGGCTGCGTCGTTTCTCGGCGTTGCCGGGTTGATCGCCAAGTACGGCGCGGATGCGCTGTGGTATCCGGTCGGTTTCACAGCCGGTTACCTCGGGCTGCTGCTGTTCGTCGCCGCGCCGCTGCGCCGTTCCGGGGCCTACACCGTCCCCGACTTCGCCGAGTTCCGGCTCGGCTCGCAGCGGTTGCGCAAGATCGCGATGCTCGTCGTGGTGGTGATCTGCATCTTCTATCTGGTTCCGCAGTACCAGGGCGCGGGGCTGACGCTGAGCACACTGCTCGGCACGCCGGTGTGGTTGGGGCCGTTGGCCGTCGGCGCGATCGTGCTGACCAACGTGGTGGCCGGCGGCATGCGCTCGATCACGTTCGTGCAGGCGTTCCAGTACTGGCTGAAGCTGACCGCGGTGGCGATTCCCGCGCTCGCGCTGGCCGGGCTGTTCCTCGGTGACCGTGGCGGCGAGCTCGGCGGCCCGTTGCCCCCGACCGTCGCGCAGGACACCACGGTGGCGATCGAGACCGACGTGGTGGTCCAGGTGGTCGCACCCGAGGGCGTCACCGTCAGCGGCACGCTCGACGGACAGCCGGTGGCCGACGCACCCGTCGGTGCCGCGGGCCGGCACACCCTCGGCGCGGGCAGCACGCTGCGGCTCGCCTCCGGCGCCGCCACCCCTGTGCTCGCAGGCACTCCCGCCGCCGGGGCGGACTGGATCGCCTCGGGAGGTGGCCTGGGTGGCGCCCACCCGATGTACCAGGTGGTCTCGATCATGGTGGCGACGTTCCTGGGCACCATGGGATTGCCGCATGTGCTGGTGCGCTTCTACACCAATCCCGACGGCCGGGCGGCGCGGCGCACGGCGCTGGCGGTCATCGCGCTGCTGGCGCTGTTCTATCTGTTTCCGACACTGTTGGGCGTGTTCTCTCGGCTCTACGTGCCGCAACTGCTGATCACCGGGACCGCGGACGCGGCGGTGCTGCTGGCGCCGGGGTCGGCGGTCGGAGGCGCGGCAGGGCAGCTGCTGGCGGCGCTGGTGGCCGCGGGCGCGATCGCCGCCTTCCTGGCCACCTCGTCAGGTCTGCTGGTCAGCTTCGCCGGCGCACTGGCCACCGACGTGCTGGGAGGACGTGTGCGGGACTTCCGGGTGGCCGCGATCATCGGCGGACTCGTTCCGATTCCGTTGGCGCTGGCCGCTTCCGGCGGTCTCGAGCTGTCCCGCAGCGTCGGGTTGGCCTTCGCCGTGGCGGCCTCGACGCTGTGCCCGCTGCTGGTGCTCGGCATCTGGTGGCGGGGCCTGACCGCCGCAGGCGCCGGGTGGGGGCTGGCCGTCGGAGGGCTCATGTCCGGGGTGGCGGTCACCGTCGCCGTCGCGGGAGGCGTCGACGAGAACGTCGCCGGTGGATGGCCGGCGGTCCTGATCGGATATCCGGCGGCGATCAGCGTGCCGCTCGCGTTCGCGACGATGATCGTGGTCAGCCGCCTCACCCGTGCGCCGGCACCTGCCGACGTCGCGCGGACGTTCGCGCGCATGCATCTGCCGGAGAACCTCGGGATGGTGGTCGACCGCGTGCCTGACACGTAAGCCGCTCGTCGTCACCGACCGACCGCTCACCGCAGCGCTGCCCGACCTCGTCGTGTTCGCGCAATTGTGCCTGTTTCTGTGACCCACATCTCAACTACGGTCGCTGCACAGCCGGTTCACAGCAGTCAGGAGCGTCATCACCGTGTCCGACACCGACCTACCCATCCGCCCGGACGCGATCAGCGGCGAACGCTATCTCGAGGTCCAGGCCAGCCCTGAATTCCAGGAGCTACGAAACAGACTGCGTCGCTTCGTTTTCCCGATGACCGCGATCTTCCTGATCTGGTACGCGGTGTACGTACTGCTGGGCGCCTTCGCCCACGACTTCATGGCCACCAAGGTCTGGGGGGACATCAACGTCGGGCTGATCATCGGCTTGGGGCAGTTCCTGTCGACCTTCCTCATCACCGGCCTCTACGTCCGCTTCGCCAACCGCGAGCTCGACCCGCGCGCCGAGGCGATCCGCACCGAACTGGAAGGCGACCTCCGATGACCACCGTCCTCGCGGCGTCCGAGACCGTCGGCAACCCGATCGCCAACATCGGCATCTTCAGTCTGTTCGTCGTCGTCACGATGGTGGTGGTGATCCGCGCCAGCAAGCGCAACGCCACCGCCGACGAGTTCTTCACCGGCGGGCGCGGCTTCTCCGGCCCGCAGAACGGCATCGCGATCGCCGGCGACTACCTGTCGGCGGCGAGCTTCCTCGGCATCGCCGGCGCGATCGCGGTCTACGGCTATGACGGCTTCCTCTATTCGATCGGCTTCCTCGTCGCCTGGTTGGTGGCGCTGCTGCTGGTGGCCGAATTGTTGCGCAACACCGGCAAATTCACGATGGCCGATGTGCTCAGCTTCCGGCTGAAGCAGCGTCCGGTGCGACTCGCCGCGGCCACCAACACGCTGACGGTGTCGCTGTTCTATCTGCTGGCCCAGATGGCCGGGGCCGGCGGACTGGTGGCACTGCTGCTCGACATCCGCAGCCGCACGGGCCAGTCGGTCGTCATCGCCGTCGTCGGCGTGCTGATGATCGTGTACGTGCTCGTCGGCGGCATGAAGGGCACCACATGGGTGCAGATCATCAAGGCGGTGCTGCTCATCGTCGGCGCCGGCTTCATGACCGTGATGGTGCTCGCCAAGTTCGGGCTGAACTTCTCCGAGATCCTGGGCTCCGCGCAGTCGGCGATCAGCGGGTCGACCACCACCGGAGTCGCCAGCCGCGACGTCCTCGCCCCCGGCGCGCAGTACGGCGGTTCCCTGACCTCGCAGATCAACTTCATCTCGCTGGCGATCGCGCTGGTGCTGGGCACCGCCGGCCTGCCGCACGTGCTGATGCGCTTCTACACGGTGCCGACGGCCAAAGAGGCGCGGCGAAGCGTGGTGTGGGCGATCGCGCTGATCGGCGCCTTCTACCTGTTCACGCTGGTGCTCGGCTACGGCGCGGCCGCCCTGGTCGGCCCCGACCGCATCCTGTCGGCCGCCGGCGGGGTGAACTCGGCGGCACCGCTGCTGGCATTCGAGCTGGGCGGGGTGATCCTGCTCGGCGTCATCTCGGCGGTGGCGTTCGCGACCATCCTCGCCGTCGTCGCCGGTCTGACAATCACCGCGTCGGCGTCGTTCGCGCACGACATCTACGCCAGCGTCTTGAAGAAGCACAAGGTGACCGAAGCCGAGCAGGTGCGGGTCTCCCGGATCACCGCGGTGGTGCTCGGCGTGTTCGCGATCGGCCTGGGCATTCTCGCGAACGGCCAGAACGTCGCGTTCCTGGTCGCGCTCGCATTCGCCGTGGCCGCAGCGGCCAACCTCCCGACGATCGTGTACTCGCTGTACTGGAAGCGGTTCAACACCCGCGGCGCGCTGTGGAGCATGTACGGCGGGCTGATCTCGACGATCGTGCTGATCGTGTTCTCCCCCGCGGTGTCGGGTGCCAAGACCTCGATGATCCCGGGTGCGGATTTCGCCTGGTTCCCGCTGGCCAACCCGGGCATCGTGTCGATTCCGCTCGCGTTCGTGCTCGGCATCGTCGGCACCTTGACCTCCTCGGACCGCGGCAACCCGGAAATCGCCGCTGAGATGGAGGTGCGGTCGCTGACCGGTATCGGCGCAGAGAAGGCAGTCGCACACTGACGCGGTAGGCGGAATAGCCTCGGCGGGTATGCCGCTGAGAATGTCCGTGCACCGTTACTCGATGGCTCTGCTGGCCTACGCGTTCGCCGCGATCATGGTCGGCACGACGCTGCCTACGCCGATGTACGCGTTGTTCGCCGAGGAACTGCACTTCCACGTGCTGACGACGACGATCATCTTCGCCGCCTACGCCGGCGGGGTGCTGGCCGCGCTGCTGCTGTTCGGCCGCTGGTCGGACGTCGTGGGTCGGCGGCCCGTGCTCCTGGCGGGCATCACGATGGCAGCGGCGAGCGCCGTGGTGTTCGTGTTGGCCGATTCGGTACCCGAACTGCTGATCGGCCGCGTGCTGTCGGGGTTGTCGGCCGGCCTGTTCACCGGGACGGCGACGGCGGCGGTGATCGAGGCGGCGCCGGAAGCGTGGCGGGGGCGCGCTGCCGCGGTCGCCTCGGTGGTCAACATCGGCGGGCTGGGTCTGGGTCCGGTGCTGGCCGGCGTGCTCGTGCAGTACGCGCCGCGGCCGCTGGACCTGAGCTTCGTCGTGCATCTGGCGTTGACGGTGGCCGCCGCGGTGGCCGTGCTGTGCTCGCGGGAGACCTCGCCACGGCAGGGCAAGCTCGGATTGCAGCGTCTCGCCGTGCCTGTCGAAGCACGGTCGGTGTTCGTGGTGGCCGCGCTGGCGGCGTTCGCCGGCTTCGCCGTCACCGGCCTGTTCGCCGCCGTCGCACCGTCCTTCCTGGCCGAGGTGATCGGCATCGGCAATCACGCCCTCGCGGGACTGATCGCCGGCACGATCTTCCTCACCTCCGCGGTCGCGCAGGTCGTGGCGCGGTCGATGAATCCTGAACGTGCGGTCGCGCTGGGCTGCGCGATCCTCATCGCGGGGATGGCGACGCTCGCGGTGGCGCTGCACGTGGGCTCGCTGCCGGGGCTGATCGCGGCTGCCGTGGTCTCCGGTATCGGCCAAGGCATCAGCTTCAGCCGCGGGTTGGCCGCCGTGTCCGAACGCACCCCGCCCGACCGCCGCGCCGAGGTCAGCTCCACCTATTTCGTCGTCGCCTATGTCGCGATCGCGGTCCCCGTGATCGGCGAGGGCCTGGCCGCCCAGGCGTGGGGGTTGCGCACCTCGGGGGTGGTGTTCGCGGTCGCGGTCGCGGTGCTCGCGGCGGGCTGTCTGATCGCGATCCTGAGTGCTTCTACTCATTCGAAGGATGCCGCACCGCAGCTAGTTTCGGAGCATGAGTCCTCGGACGCCGTTTCCCCGCCCCGATGACGTAGAGGCTGCCACCCCGCCCGAGCGGGACCGCGCGATCGACGTCATCCGCATCACCGCTCTGGCGGGCGTCGTGGTGGGCCACACCGTGATGGCCACCAGTACGATTCGCGACGACGTGTTCGTCTGGACCAACCTGCTGTCGGTGTCGCCGGTGTTCCAGGCGCTGACATGGGTCTTCCAGATCATGCCGCTGTTCTTCTTCGCCGGTGTGGCCGCGTCGGTGCAGACCTGGACGCCCGGTATGAGCTGGGGTGGCTGGCTGATGCGCCGCTGCACCCGGCTGTACCGGCCGGTGTTCTCCTACCTCGCGTTCTGGGGCGTGACGCTGGCGGTGGCGAAACAGGTGCTGCCGGTGCACGTGTACGAACCCGTGGCCGGCATCTCCATCCAGCTGCTGTGGTTCCTGGGCGCCTACGTACTGGTGCTCGCCACGGTGCCACTGCTGGCGCGGATCACCACCACCCGCCGCTTCGTCGCCACGGTAGCCCTGCTGTACGTCATGGTCGCCGCCGTCGACCTGCTGCGCATCACCCACGACGGCTGGTCTGCGCTGGGCTATGTCAACTTTGCGATGTGGTTGATTCCCGGGGCTTTCGGGGTCGCCTATCGGCGCGGCCTGGTGACCGGGCGTGCTGCGCTGACGACGGCGGCGGTCGCGTTCGGTGTCAACGTGGCGCTGGTGGCGTTGGGCCCCTACGAACTCAGCCTGGTGGGGTTGGAGAGCCAGCAGCTGAAGAACATGACACCGCCGTCGCTGCTACTGGCCGGGCACGCAATCATGATGTGCGCGTTGGCGATTGCGGCTGCACCGGCGATCGGACGGTGGGCGCGCCGGCCGCGGGTGTGGTGGGCGACAGCCATCGGGAACAGCGGCGCGATGACGCTGTACCTCTGGCACATCCCGCCGCTGCTGGCCGTGCATCTGGCGTTCGACTACCTGGGCTATCCGCGCTTCGATCCCGCCGCGCCGCTCTTCCTGGTGGTGTCGGTGCTGCAGGTGGCGATCATGGCGGTGGCAGTGAGCGCGGCGTTCGTCCTGTTGCGGCCGCTGGAGAACGGGCCACTCCCCTGGTGGGACGGCGGACGTGTCGCCCGACCCGGGTTGCGCAGTGCGGCGGTCGGGACCCTGCTGTGCATCGCGGGGGCGGCGACGCTGGCGTCGGTCGGCTGGGGCCTGAAAGATCTGGGCCTGCCGTTGGTTGCGGTGATGCTGTGTGCCCTGGCAGCCGCGCGGGCGCTGGCCGACGAGGGACGTGCGGTCTCCCAGCTGCCGCGTGAGGCGGCCGCCGTCGGGAGGTGAGCTATCCGCTCTTGCGGCGGAACTCGCGACGGTTCTCGACCGGGCCGTGTGCCCGGGGCTGCTTCGTCCCGCCGTCGCGGTGGGAGGAGCCGCCGGCCGCCTGGGCCTTCTTGCGCTCCAGCGCCTCGCGGAACTTGCGCTTGTTCTCGTCCTCCGGAGTATCCGACGGCGCGGGCGACTCTTGGGATGCCATGGCGCAAGCGTAGCGGCTCAGCGCTTGCCCGGCGGCATGCCGTAGAGGTGTCCGATGGGAAGGCGCATCAACACCCGCCGGTCGTCGACCATCGCTCGGCGATAGTCGTCCCAGTCGGGGTGCTCCCCGGCGATCTCACGGTAGAGCGCGACCAACCCTTCGACGGTGTCGTCGTTCGGGTTCGCCGCCGGCGGCGTGAGAATCGCATCGCCTTCAGCCACCGCGTAGGCCCACCCGTCGTCGGAGCTGACATGAATGGCTGCACGGGGATCGCGGCGCAGATTGCGGGTCTTGGCTCGTGGTTCGGTGATCGAGACCGAGATCGTCAGCGTGCGCGGATCGAAGTGATAGGACACGTTGGACAATTGCGGTCTGCCGTCACGCTTGAGGGTGGCCAACACGCCCAGCGAGTTCCCGGCGATCAGCGCCAGCAGCTTGTCGTCGAACACATCGCGTGTCATCACCTGAGGGTACGTCGGCGCGGCGAGTGGAATGATCGAACAGGTGGACCTCCTGGCAGAGTGCGGCGCCCCCGAGATGACTCCCCCATGACCCGGTATGTCGCACTGCTGCGGGGAGTGAACGTGGGCGGCGTGAAACTGAAGATGCCCGACGTTGCGCGCACCCTCGAGCAGGCCGGCTTCACCGATGTGAGAACGGTGCTGGCGACGGGCAACGTGTTGCTGAGCAGCAGGGCCGCCACCGCCGGGGTGCGCACGAAGGCCGAGAAGGCGCTGCGCGACGAGTTCGGCTACGACGCATGGGTTCTGGTGTACGACCTGGACACGCTGGCCGAGATCTCGGCGGCCTACCCGTTCGAGCGGGAGCGCGACGGTCACCAGTCCTACGTCACGTTCGTCAGTGACCGAAAGGCGTTCGACGAGTTGGCGAGCCTGTCGGCCGGCCCGACGGAGAAGATCGACGCCGGCGACGGTGTCATCTACTGGCAGGTCCCCAAGGGGTCGACCCTCGACAGCACCATCGGCAAGACCATGGGCGACAAGCGCTTCAAGCCCTCGACCACGACGCGGAATCTTCGCACCATCGACAAGCTGCTGGCCGGCTGACCAAGGAGCATCACACCGATGACACGTTCACCCAAACACACCGCCGATCTGACCGGGGTCTCGGAGACCGCGTTGATGACGCTGGCGGTGCGGGCAGCCGAGGCTCGCCGCCCCGACGGCATCATCGACGATCCGATGGCCATCCACCTGATGGATTCCATCAACTTCGACTTCGCGAAGTTCGGCTTCACCCGCCGGCAGGATATGGCCTTGCGGGCCAACCTGTTCGACAAGTACACCCGCCGCTATCTCCGCGACCATCCGAAGGCGACGGTGGTGGCGCTGGCCGAGGGTCTGCAGACGAGCTTCTACCGACTCGACACCACCGGCGGGGTCGGCCACGACTTCTCGTGGCTCAGCGTCGACCTACCGCCGATGATCGAGCTACGGCGGGCCATCCTGCCTCCATCGGATCGCATCACCGAGCGCGCGCAGTCGGCGCTCGACTTCAGTTGGATGGACGAGGTCGACACCGACAGCAACACCGGGGGCGGGGTGTTCATCACCGCCGAGGGCCTGCTGATGTACCTGCAACCCGATGAGGCGATGTCGATCATCTCCGAATGCGCCTCCCGCTTCCCGGGCGGTCAGATGATCTTCGATCTGCCGCCGTCGGCACTCGCCGCACTGGTCCGCCGCGGGATGCCCGCCTCGCTGCGCTACCGGGTTCCGCCGATGCCGTTCTCCCTGACCGTCGCCGAGGCAGCCGACCTGGCCAACACGGTGCCCGGGGTCCGAGCCGTGCACGACCTACCGGCCGAACCGGCCCGGGGGCGGCTGCTCAACGCGATCATCTGGACGTGGCAGCGGTTGCCACTGCTCGACCCGCTTCGGCCCCTGACGACACTGCTCGAATTCGGCTGATCAGCCGAACGCCGCCTCCACATAGCGCAGCGCCTGCCCTTTGCCGACCCCGAGGGCCTTGGCCGCCGACACATAGGTGTGCGCTGCGGTCGCCAACGCGGAGTCGGCGGGGTCGGAGCTGGCGACGAAGGTGCCGAATCTGCCGCGGGTTTCCAGGATGCCCGCGGCTTCGAGTTCGCGGTACGCCCGCGCCACGGTGTTCACCGCCAGCCCCAGCTGCCCCGCCAGTTCCCGCACGGTGGGCAGGCGCGTGCCCGGGGTGAGCCGGCCGTCCCGGATGCCCTCGATGATCTGCGTTCTGAGCTGGTCGAACAGCGGCCGGGCCGCCTGCGTGTCGACGTGTACCCAATCCCCCAACTCGGCCACGTGCTCAGTATCACTCACAGCGACTAGTTTGGTGGAGTGCAGGTGACGGTCTTCAGCGGCGCCGGGATCTCGGCCGAAAGCGGTGTGCCGACGTTCCGCGACGTCGAGACCGGGCTGTGGGCCCAGGTCGACCCCTACGAGATCTCGAGTTCGGAGGGCTGGCAGGCGCATCCCGACCGGGTCTGGGCGTGGTACCTGTGGCGCCACCACATGATGGCCGCCGTCGAACCCAACGATGCGCACCGCGCCGTCGCAGCGTGGCAGGACTACGCCGACGTGCACGTCGTCACGCAGAACGTCGACGATCTGCACGAGCGGGCCGGTAGCACGCAGGTCTACCACGTCCACGGCAGCCTGTTCGAATTCCATTGCGACCGTTGCGGAACCGCGTACCCGGGCGAGGTACCCGACATGCCCGAGCCGGTCGAATCCGTCGACCCCCCGCGGTGCGGGGTCTGCGGAGGACTCATCCGGCCGAACGTGGTGTGGTTCGGTGAGTCGCTGCCCGACCGGGCATGGCAGCAGTCGGTCGACGCGGTCGTCGGCGCCGATGTCGTCGTGGTGGTCGGAACGTCGTCGGTGGTCTACCCGGCCGCCGGCCTCCCCGAGTTGGCGGTGGCCAGCGGAACCCCGGTCATCGAGATCAATCCGGAACCGACGCCACTGTCACGCAGCGCCACGGTGTCCCTGCGCGAGAAGGCGGGCACCGCACTGCCCGGCCTGCTGCAGCGGCTGCCCGCCCTGATCGGCTAGCGTTCTCGCGCACCGATCAACGCCTCGGAGATCACCCCGGCCGCCTTCTCGAGCGCGGGCACAGCACGAGCGATGACGTCCTTGCCCATCCGTGCCACCGGACCCGAGATGCCGACGGCCATCGGAGTCGGAGCACCCGGCACGGCCATCGCGACCGAGCGGATGCCGATCTCGAACTCCTCGTCGTCGACGGCGTACCCGTCGGCGCGCACGCGCTCCACGTTGGCGAACACCGCGGACAACGTGGCCGCGCTGTTGCCCGTCGGCGCCGGCAGTCCTGACTGCGTCACCAGTTTGAGGATGCGCGCATCGTCGAGCTCGGCCAGGACGGCTTTACCGACACCGGACGTGTGCAGGCCCACCCGCCTGCCGACCTCGTCGGCGGTCCGCATCATCTGCGTCGACGCGACCTGGCCCGTGTAGATGACCATGTCGCCGTCGAGCACCGCGAGACTCGCCGTCTCGGCCAGCTCGTCGACCAACGACTGCAGCACCGGACCGGCCACCGCACCCAACTGCCGATTGGCGACCACTCCGAGTCGAATCAGCCTGGGGCCCAACGCATAGCGACGATTCGGAAGTTGGCGCACGTAGCCGAGGGTGACGAGGGTGCGCAGCAACCGGTGGATCGTCGGCGGCGGCAACGGAGACTCTGCGGACAGTTCGGTCAACGAGCACTCCCCGCCCGCGCGCCCGATGAGTTCCATCAGCTCGAATGCGCGCTCGACCGACTGCACGCCGCCTGATCTGTCCGCCATGTGTCCACTCCTGGCCCGCCGATGTGCATCCATTGAACAGGCCGGAATTGAGTTCCACAATATGGAAGTCTTCGTCCGCAGTGCGGCGTGGCGTGTACATTTCGCAGCTCACGAACTAAACTCCACAATGCGGAATTCATGCGAGATCTCTCCACGCCGACAGGGGGCCAGACGTGACACGATCCCTCGGCGACGCGGTGCTCGCCGACATCGATCGCCGTCTCGCGGCTGCCGATGCCCGACTCGCGGATCGATATCCCGGTGACGACGGCCGCCGGCAACCGGTCCACACCGTCTACATACCCGGTGACGAGTATTCCGCGACCATGCCCGCCGCATGGGGATCTGCAGCGCTGGCCGCCGCGAACGACGCGCACGGACTCGACGCCATAGCCGACATGGTCGGCGCGAGCGGTGACACCGACTGCGAACCGGAGACTCTCGCGACACTGGTCGAGAACAAGCTCACCACCGAGCCGATCGAAGACCTCCGCATCGACTTCGAAGACGGGTACGGCACAGTCGACGACGCCACCGAAGACGCCGACGTGACGCGCGCGGTCACCGCGCTGCGCGGCGCGCTCGACGCCGGCACCTCGACGCCGTTCGTCGGGACGCGCTTCAAGTGTCTGGAAGCAGCCACCCGGGCACGCGGGCTCCGCACGCTCGACATGTTCGTCAGCGGACTCGTCGACAACGGAGGTCTGCCGGAGGGCCTCACGCTCACGCTGCCGAAGGTGACATCCGTCGAGCAGGTCGAGGCCATGGTGGCGGTGGCGGGTGCGCTGGAGGCCGCGAATGGATTGCCGGACGGGCGGATTCGCTTCGAAGTCCAGGTCGAGACGCCGCAGGCGATCCTCGGCGCCGACGGCCGCTCGCCCGTCGCGCAGTTCGTCCACGCCGGTGCGGGCCGGGTCAGCTCGCTGCACTACGGGACCTACGACTACTCGGCCTCCCTCGGTATCGCCGCCGCTCACCAGTCGATGGAGCACCCGGCGGCCGACCACGCCAAGAACGTCATGCAGACCGCCGTCGCGGGCACCGGCGTCCACCTGTCCGACGGCTCGACCAACATCCTTCCCGTCGGCGACCCCGACAACGTCGCGATGGCATGGAAACTGCACGCGCGCCTGGTCCGACGCCATCTCGAACGCGGCATCTACCAGGGCTGGGACTTGCATCCCGCTCAGCTCGTCACCCGGTACCTGGCGACCTATGCGTTCTACCGCGGCGCCTTCGCCCCGGCCGCGACCCGACTGCGCAATTACTTCCACGGGCTCGACTCGACCGTCATGGACGAGCCGGCGACCGCGCGCGCACTGGCCAACGTCATTCATCGCGGCAGCGTCTGCGGCGCCCTCACCGACGACGAGATCGAAACGGCCGTCGACCTTCCCCTGTCCTCCGTCCGCGACATCGCGCTCGGCCGCCCACCAAGGAGCACCCCGTGACCCACGCGAAGACACGAGCGTCGTACTACACCCCTCGCGGCGGCCTGCCCCCGCAGACCGATCTGCTGACCGACCGCGCGATCGTCACCGAGGCCTACACGGTCATCCCGCGCGGCGTGCTCTCCGACATCGTCACCTCGGTGTTCCCGGAGTGGACCGAGACGCGCGCGTGGATCATCAATCGCCCTGTCGCCGGCGGCGCGACGACGTACTACCAGGCGATCGTCGAGGTCGCGCCCGGCGGCGGAGCCAAGCGCCCCGAGCCGCAACCCGAGGTGGCCGGCTTCCTGTTCGTGACATCCGGCGCGCTCACCGTCGATGCGGCAGGTCAGTCACAGGCCCTCACCGCGGGCGGCTTCGCGTACCTTCCGGCGGGCACCGAGTGGTCGGCCGCCAACAACGGCGAAGAGACCGCGACGTTCGTCTGGATCCGCAAGCGCTACGAGGCCATCGAGGGCCACATCCCGTCGGTCCTGTTCGGCAACGAGCAGGACATCGAGCCGTCAGCTATGCCGGGAACCGACGGCAAATGGCGCACCACGCGCATGCTGGACCCCCAGGACCTGGCATACGACATGCACGTCAACATCGTCACGTTCGAGCCCGGCGCGACGATCCCGTTCGCCGAGACCCATGTGATGGAGCACGGCCTGCTGATGCTCGAAGGCAAGGCGGTCTATCACCTCAACGGGGACTGGGTCGAGGTCCAGGCCGGCGACTTCCTCTCGCTGCGGGCCTTCTGCCCGCAGGCGTGCTACGCGGGCGGGCCGTCGAACTTCCGATACCTGCTGTACAAGGATGTCAACCGCCAGGTCATGCTCTGACCCCATTCGGTTGCGCTACAACCGGAACGGCCAGCCGGTGACCTTCTTCGCGCGCGGCGTCGCATAGGTCCGCACCTTCGACGTGGACAGGCCCATCCGGACCAGACCCTCGGCGATGGTCACCGCCGAGCGGACTCCGTCGACGATCGGGACGCCGGTGGCGGCCCGTACCTTCGCCTCGAGTTCGGCCATGCCGCCGCACCCGAGGCAGATGACCTCGGCGTGGTCGTGCTCGACCGCCTCTCGCGCCTGACGCACGATCGCCTCGACCGCCCGGTCCGGATCCGACTCCAGTTCGAGGACACCGAGTCCCGAGGCCCGCACCGACGCGCACCGCGCGTCGAGTCCCGCGAGCTTGAGACGGTCTTCGATCAGCGGGACGGTGCGGTCGAGCGTGGTGACGACCGAGTACTTGTGTCCGAGATACATCGCGGTCGACGCAGCCGCCTCGGTGATGTCGACGACCGGGACGTCCAGCAGTTCCTGCAGGCCCTCACGGCCGTGCTCGCCGTATCCGGCCTGGATCACCGCGTCGAACGGTTCGGGGTAGGACGTGATCGCGTCCATGACGGCGATGGCCGCGAGATAGCTCTCGAAGTTGCCCTCACACGAATCCGCGCCGAAACGCGGTGTGACACCGATGATCTCGGTACCCGGCGACGCGACCCCGCGCGCCGACTCGGCGATCGCGTCGGTCATCGACGCCGTGGTGTTGACGTTGGCCACCAGGATTCTCATCGCGGTCCTAGTGGGTGCTCGCCACGGCGATGGGCTCGCCCGAGACGTCGGTGAACGGTCCGCGGCGATCCGCCACCAGCAGGTAGACGACTGCACCGAGTCCCGCGCCGATGAACCAGGAGAACTCGGAGACGACCTTGAACGCCGGGACGAACGCCATCAACAGAGCTGCCACCGCGGTGATGACGAGTGCGACGACGGCACGCATGTTGACCCCCTTCGCGTAGTGGTACTCACCGCCGGAATCCGTGGTGAACAAGTCCAGCACGTTGATCTGTGAACGACGCACCAGCCAGTAGTCGGCCATGATGATGCCGAACAGCGGTCCGAGGATGGCGCCGAGCCCACCGAGGAAGTAATTGATGACGGCGGGCGAGTTGTACAGGTTCCACGGCAGGATCACCAGGCCGATGACGGCCGAGATGAGTGCTGCGCGACGGAAATTCAAGTGCTTGGGAAACAGGTTGTTCAGGGCGTAGATGGGGGCGACGAAGTTCGCCATCAGGTTAACCGCCACGGTCAGGATCAGCAGCGCAAGAGCCGCGAGTACCAGGAGCAGGGTGTTGGGCACTTCCTTGACGATGTCGGCGGGCGCTTCGATGATGCGCCCGTCGATACGGAACTGGGCGCCCGCCAACGTCACGACGATTCCGCCGAACACCAGCATGTTGAGCGGGATTCCCCAGAAGTTGCCCGCGACGATGGCGCGCTTCGACGTCGCGTTGCGGGTGAAGTCACAGAAATTCAGCACGAACGTCCCGTAGATCGCGACCCACAGGCTGGCCCCGCCGACGATCTGCAGCCACATGTCGACACCGGTCAGCGAATCCGGCGTCGTCCATGCGATGGACCAGTCGGCGCTGCTGAGCATCCAGATCGCGAGCGCGACCATCGTGATCAGAATGACCGGACCGGCGAACGCCTCGTACTTGCGGATCATCTCCATGCCGTAGCTGACGATGATCACCTGGACCACCCACAACGCGACGAATGAGATCCACCCGAGCGTCGACAGCCCGAGAACGCTGTTGGTGTCCAGCGTCGCGGCCGACGGTGCCAGCGCGACGATCAGGATGCGCAGCACCACGGAGGCGAGGTAGGTCTGGATGCCGAACCACGCGATCGCCACCGCGCCGCGGATGACAGCGGGTATCTGGGCGCCGCGGATGCCGAACGAGATGCGGCTCATCACCGGGAACGGAACGCCGGTCTTCTCCCCCATGAACCCGGACAGGCTCAGCAGCAGGAAGAGGAAGGCACCCCCGAGCCCGAGCACGAGCAGGATCTGCCACCCGCCGAGCCCCAACGCGAAGAGACCGATGGCGAACGAGTAGTTGCCCAGGCTGTGAACGTCGTTGGCCCACAACGTGAAGATGTTGTAGGCGCTCCAGCGCCGCCCCTCGCGTCTGATGGGTGCGAGATCGGGGTTGTACAGCGACGGACTCACCCGAGCGGCCGCGGCGGCGTCGGTGGTGAAGCCACGACCGGGTTCATCGACGAGTTGGGAGGGCTCTGTGCTCAATGGACACGCCTGTCACAGTCGGAGCTCCGACGCCCGGCGCCGTCGCTGAAATTCCATCTTGTGGAAGAAATATTCCACTGTGGCTCAAGTAACTCGCACGCAGGCATCACCTGTCAAGCATCTGACGCGATTGACTGTGGCCCCGCTCACCCCTACAGTCGCGCACAGAGTGGAATCGAATTCCACGATGAGGAATTCACGTACGTCGCAACGGAGGATATCCATGACCGTCGACGCCCCCACGAACCGACCGGATCTCGACCTGGTGGTGCGCGGTACCCGCATGCTGACGACCGCCGGGATCGTCGCCCGGGAGATCGGTGTCCGCGACGGCCGCATCGTCGCGATCGAGCCGCTGGGCAGCAACCTCACCGCCGCTGAGACGATCGAACTCACCGACGAGCAGGTGATGATCCCCGGCTTGGTCGACACGCACGTGCACGTCAACGAGCCCGGACGCACCGAGTGGGAAGGGTTCGACTCCGCCACCCGAGCGGCGGCGGCCGGCGGTGTCACCACGTTGATCGACATGCCGCTGAATTCGATACCGCCGACGGTCAACGTCGACGCGCTCAACGCCAAACGCCACGCGGCGACGGGCAAGCTGCACATCGACGTCGGATTCTGGGGCGGCGCCATCCCCGGCAACACCGGCGATCTGCGGAGTCTGCACGACGACGGGGTCTTCGGGTTCAAGTGCTTCCTGCTGCACTCCGGTGTCGACGAATTCCCGCACCTCGACGCGGACGAGATGGAGAAGGACATGGCCGTGCTGGCCGGCTTCGACTCCATGATGATCGTGCACGCCGAGGACTCCCGCGCCATCGATCGCGCACCGACCGCCGAGGGTGACCGCTACAGCCGGTTCCTCGCCTCGCGGCCGCGCGGCGCCGAGAACGTGGCGATCGCCGAAGTGATCGAGCGCGCGCGGTGGACCGGTGCCCGCGCACACATCCTGCACCTGTCGTCCTCGGACGCGCTGCCCATGCTCGCGACCGCCAAGCGCGACGGCGTCAGGATCACCGTCGAGACGTGCCCGCACTACCTGACGCTGCTCGCCGAGGAGATCCCCAACGGGGCAACGGCATTCAAGTGCTGTCCGCCGATCCGTGAGGCGTCGAACCGGGAACTGCTGTGGCAGGGCCTGCTCGACGGCACCATCGACTGCATCGTGTCCGATCACTCACCGTCGACCGTCGACCTCAAGGACGTCGAGAACGGCGACTTCGGTGTGGCGTGGGGCGGCGTCGCATCGCTGCAGCTCGGCCTGTCCCTGATCTGGACAGAGGCCAAGCGCCGCGGGATCGCGCTCACCCAGGTGATCGACTGGATGGCGGCGAAGCCCGCCGCGCTCGCCGGGTTGACCAACAAGGGCAAGATCGCGCTGGGGCATGACGCCGACTTCGCGATCTTCGAGCCCGAGTCCGCACAGGTGGTCGACGTCCACAGACTGCATCACAAGAACCCGATCAGCCCCTACGACGGGCGCGCGCTCGCCGGTGTGGTGACGAGTACGTGGCTGCGCGGCAAGGAGATCGACTTCACGACCCCGCAGGGCCGGATGCTGCGCCGCGGCGGCGTCTAGCGGGGGGCTACCCGCTCCGGTCAGGATGCCGGCTTCACCGCCCGGCCGATCGCGACCGCGGAGACCGGCAGCGGCACCCACCGGGGCATCGTGTACTCCCGGCGCCCTTCCAGCCGGAAGCCTGCGGCCGCGATGGTCTCTTCGGTGTGGCGATGCGTGTGGCAGTTGCCCGCCAGCCGGGGCCAGATCGTCGCGTCGGCGACCTTCTGCAAGCCGCCCCTGACCCCCGGTTCGGCGATGTGTTCCAGATAGCGCATCTCGCCCCCGGGCTTCAGCACCGAAAAGAGTTGCGCGACAACATCGCTGGGGCTCTCCACCGAACACAGCACCAGTGAGCACACCACCGCGTCGAACTGTTCACCGGTACCGAATCCTTCGACGGTGTCGGCCGTCAGCGTGACGGGCACCGCGGCCAGTGCTGCAGCGTGCTCCGCGACGGCGGCGAGCCTGCGCTCGGGCTCGACGGCGACGACCTCGGTGACCGTGGCGGGATAGAACGCGAAGTTGGTTCCGGTGCCCGCACCCACCTCGAGCACCCGGCCCGTCAGACCGGCCAGGTTCTCCCGGCGCAGCCGCCGCACCGTTTCGGGCTCTCGGGCCGACATCAGGGTCCACATGCGCGCGAAGAAGGGATTATCGACAGTGGTAGCCATCAGCGAACTCCTCAACGCCCCCGTCAGGTCTCCCGCAATCCTATGCGCTGGTGCAGGCGGGCCAACGGCGCCGGCGCCCACCAGTTCCACCGGCCGAGCACGTGCATGAAGGCGGGCACCAGCAGCATCCGCACCAACGTCGCGTCGGCCAGCACGGCGAGTGTGAGACCGACGCCGAACATCCGCATGAACGACACCTGCGCGGCGATCAGGGCCGCGAACGAGATCGCCATCAGCAGCGCGGCCGCCGTGACCACCCGGCCGGTGCGGGCCAGCCCGAGCGCCACGCTCTCGTCGTTGGCCGCCGCGCTGCGGTCCGACGCCAGCCAGTACTCCCGGATGCGGGAGACCAGGAACACCTCGTAGTCCATCGACAGGCCGAACGCGATACAGAACAGCAGTACCGGCATGTTGGCCACCAGCGTGCCTGTCGGCGTCGTGCCCAGCGCTCCGAGGTGACCGTCCTGGAAGATCCACACCAGCGCGCCGAACGCCGCGGTCAGCGACAACACGTTGAGCACCAGGGCTTTCAGCGGCAGCACCACCGACCCGGTGAGCAGGAAGAGCAGGACGAACGTGATCGCCGCGATGACACCGAGCACCGCGGGCAATCGCGAAGTGATCGATGCGGAGCTGTCCCGGTTGATCTGCGCCAGCCCGGTCAGCATCGCCTCCCTGCCGTCAGGGGTCTCGACCGCATGCAGCTCGTCGAGCTGGGTTTCCGACGCGTCGGAGAAGAGCGGCGCCGTGCTGCCGACAGTCAGAAACGCTCGCCCGTCGGCCATTCCGGTCGCTGTCCCGGGTTCTGGAGCCGGCGGGCCCACCTTCGCCCCGTCGACGAACGTGCCGCCCGGCGCCGACACCGTCGTCACGTCGCCGACCCGGGACAGCGCCGCGGCATACCCGTCGAGCTCTTCGGGGGTGACGTCACGGACGTCGGGCAGGACGACGACGACGTTGTTCGACGAATCGACCGCGAAGTTCTCCCTCATCTCGTCGCCGACCTGGCGCGCCGAGGCGGACTGCGGCAGCACGCGATCGTCGGGGAAGCCCCATTTCGCCCCGAAGAACGGCAGACCCAACAGCAGGAGAAGTGCCACCACAGCCAGGCCGATCGGAATCGGGCGACGCATCACGAACTTCGTCGAGCGGTACCAGAACATCTGCTCGATGGGCACGGGTGCCGGTTCGGATCGCCGTAGGGGGCGGCGCAGCAGGCGACGCACGTCGAGAGCATCGAGCCGGTCACCGGCGAGCGCGATCGCCGCGGGCGCCACGACTATCGCCGCCAGCGCCGCGAACGCCACCACGGCGATCCCGGCGTAGGCGAATGATTTCAAGAAGTACATCGGGAAGATCACCATCGCGACCATCGACAGCGCCACCGTCAACGCCGAGAACAGTACGGTGCGGCCCGCTGTCGTCATCGTGCGGATCAGCGCACGCTCGCGGTCCGCGCCATCGGCGAGTTCATCGCGGTATCGGCTGATGATCAGCAGGGTGTAGTCGATCGACAGCGCCAGGCCCATCGCGATCGACAGGTTCAGCGCGAAGATCGACACGTCGGTGACGAGCGTGACGGTCCGCAGCACCGCCATCGAACCGAGGATCGCGAACCCGCCCACCGCCAGCGGCAAGCCGGCCGCCAGCAGCCCACCGAACACCCACACGAGCACCACGAAGCTCAGCGGGATCGCGATCGACTCCATCAGCAGCAGATCGCGTTCGGTCTGCGCATTGATCTGCACGTAGGTCATCGCGACGCCGCCCGCGCGCACGGTCACGCCGTCGCGGTCGTACAGCAGGCGTTCGTCGAGTTCCTCGGCGTGGCGCTGCGCGCCGGTCTCGCCGCCGGTGATGCCGGCGACGATCAACCCGGTCTTCCCGTCACGGCTGACCAGTGCCGCGGATGCCTGCGGCGGGGCGGTCCATGCCGAGGTGACCTGACTGACGTGGGGCGAGGCGGCCAGCCCCGCCACGATCTCCGCGGCGACCGGACGCGCCGCCTCGATGCCGCGCTCGGCGGTGACACTGACCAGGAGGTCCATGTCGCCCTGATCGAAGTGGTCGATGAGGATCTGGGATGCCCGGGCCGATTCCGAGGTGGGGTCACCGAACCCGCCCGCAGACAGCTTCCCGGCCACCGGGATGCCGAAGATTCCGCAGGCCACCATGACCAGAGCCGCGGCCGCGAGGATGCGGCGCGGAGCGGCGATGGCCGACGACGCGATCCGTTGGAGCACCTTCGCCTCCTGCGATGACGCCGTCATGGTAGCGGCGCCGGCGACCGCCGATCCGAACCATGACAGGCCTGTAATCACTGACCGCGACGGGCTGAACCTACCCACCGGTAAGAATTGCCACAGTTTTCCGAAACGAGGCTCAAAGATTCCTTAGAGCTCGTGGTTACTGTTCAGTACATGTGGATCGACGACACCAATGCTGATGTCATCAAGGTTGATTTCGACGCCCTCTACCACGGCGATGTTCTCGTCGAGGGGCTGACGTCGGAGCAGCTCGACGACGAGCAGACTCTTCCTACTGCCGTGTGACAAAGAGCGCGCGCCCTCCCGGACGCGCGCTCTTTACCGTGTAGTACGACCCTGCTAGACCGCTGAGGTCTGTGCGACCATCCCGGCCAGCCGGCCGCGGATCAGCTCCTCTGCCTCGGCCACGATGCGCGACACCAGGTCGCCCACCGTCGGGACGTCGTTGATCAGGCCCATGGCCGTCCCGACAGTCCAGATTCCGGCGTCGACGTCGCCCTCGTCGAACACCTTTCGGCCCCGCGAGCCGGCCACCAGATTCTTCACGTCGTCGAACTGGCCGCCGCCCTTCAGGATCTCGACCACCTCGCGCGACACCACATTCGATGCCACCCGCGCCGTGTTGTGCAGGCTGCGGAAGATCAGCTCCGTACCCCGCTCGTCGCCGGCAACGATCGCCTCTTTGACGTTGTCATGGATGCACGACTCGACGGTGCACATGAACCGCGACCCCATGTTGATGCCGTCGGCGCCCAGCGCCAGCGCGGCCACCAGACCCCGCGCATCGGCGAACCCGCCGGAGGCGATCATCGGGATCTCGATCTTGTCCGCGGCCGCCGGAATCAGCACCAGGCCGGGGATGTCGTCCTCGCCGGGGTGACCCGCGCATTCGAAGCCGTCGATGCTGATGCCGTCCACACCCAGGCTCTGCGCCTTGACCGCATGCCGCACCGAGGTGCACTTGTGCAGCACCTTGATGCCGTTGTCGTGGAACATCGGCAGGTGTGGCGCCGGGTTGGAACCTGCCGTCTCGACGATCTTGATGTCGGCGTCGACGATCACCTGGCGGTACTCGTCATACGGCGGCGGATTGATCGTCGGCAGGATCGTCAGATTCACCCCGAACGGCTTGTCGGTCAGATCCCGCGTCTTGGCGATCTCGTTGGCCAGATCCGCCGGCGTCGGCTGCGTCAGCGCCGTGAGGAAACCCAATCCGCCCGCATTGGCCACGGCCGCAACCAGTTCCGCGCGGCCCACCCACTGCATTCCGCCCTGGGCGATCGGATGCTCGACACCGAAGGTTTCGGTGAACTTGGTCCGGATGGCCATGGTTACCGCGGCGCCATCCGGATCGCGCCATCGAGCCGGATCGTCTCCCCGTTGAGCATCGGGTTCTCGACGATGTGCGTGGCGAGCGCGCCGTACTCGTCGGGGTCACCGAGGCGCGCCGGGTGAGGCACCTGCTTGCCCAGCGAGGCCTGCGCCTCCTCGGGCAGCGAGCCCAGCAGCGGGGTCTTGAACAGGCCCGGCGCGATGGTGACGACGCGGATCAGATCACGCGACAGGTCACGCGCGATCGGCAGCGTCATGCCGACCACGCCGCCCTTCGATGCCGAGTACGCGGCCTGCCCGATCTGCCCGTCGAACGCGGCCACCGACGCCGTGTTGATGATGACGCCGCGCTCGCCGCCAATGGGCTCGGTCTTGGCAATGCGTTCTGCCGCAAGGCGAATGACGTTGAACGTCCCGATCAGGTTGACCTCGACGACCTTGCGGAAGCCGTCGAGCGGGAAGGGCCCCTCTTTACCGAGCGTCTTGATCGCGTTGCCGATGCCCGCGCAGTTGACGTCGATACGGACCGGCCCCATCTCCTCCGCCGCGTCCAGCGCAGCGGCGACCTGCTCGGGATCGGTGACGTTGGCCTCGACGAACTTGGCGCGCGGCCCCAATTCGGCGACCGCCTCGGCGCCCTTGAGGTCGATGACCACGACGGATGCGCCTCGGTCCAGCAGGCGCTTCGTGGTCGCGAGACCGAGACCGGAGGCACCTCCGGTGACGACCGCGACCGCGTCCTTGATCTCCATTGATCGGTTCCTTTCTGTTGGCTAAATCCAGTCCTGCAGAACAGCTTCGGTATCGGCACCCGGTACACCCGGCGCCTTCGGGGCGTCCGTCACACTGCGGGAGAACCGCGGCGCCGGCGCCGGGTACAGGTTCCCGTTCTCGCGGTAGAAGGTGTCGCGCTCGGTGTTGTGCGGCTCGGACTCGACCTCGGCGAAAGACAGCACCGGGGTGACGCAGGCATCGGTACCGGCGAACACCGAGGCCCAGTGGTCGCGGTCGTGCGCGCCGAACGCATCGGTCAGCCGCGCCCGCAACTCCGGCCACCGGCTGACGTCGTTCTGGCCGGGCAGATCGGCGGCGTCGAGGCCCAGCCCCTTGAGCATCTCGGCGTAGAACTGCGGCTCGATCGCGCCGACCGCGACGTAGCGGCCGTCGGCGCAGGTGTAGGTGTCGTAGTAGGGCGCACCGGTGTCGAGCATGTTGGTTCCGCGTTCGTCACTCCACATGCCGGTGCCGCGGAACGCCCACATCATTGCCATCAACACGCTGGAGCCGTCGACCATCGCGGCGTCGATCACCTGACCCTTGCCGGAGGTCTGACGCTCGAAGAGAGCAGCGAGGACGCCGACGATCAGGAACATCGACCCGCCACCGAAGTCGCCCGCCAGGTTCAGCGGCGGCACCGGGCGCTCACCGGCCCGGCCGATCGCGTGCAACGTGCCGTTGAGCGAGATGTAGTTGATGTCGTGACCGGCCTGCTGAGCCCGCGGTCCGTCCTGGCCCCACCCGGTCATCCGCGCATAGATCAGGCGCTCGTTGACCTTCGCGCAATCCTCGGGCCCCAGGCCGAGACGTTCGGTGACCCCGGGACGGAACCCCTCGATCAGCACGTCGGCCTTGGCGATCAGGGAGAGCACCTTCTCGACGTCGGCCGGGTCCTTCAGGTTGGCGCCGATCGAACGCCGGTTACGCAGCAGGTAGTCCCCGCTCGGCGCACCACCGCCCTTGCCCGGACGTTCCACGCGCACGACATCGGCGCCCAGGTCGCCGAGGATCATCGCCGCATGGGGTCCGGGGCCGATGCCGGCCAACTCCACCACACGCAGTCCCTGCAGAGGTCCAGCCATCTCCACCCGTCCTTTTCGTCGGTCGCTCGGTCGAGCCCGACATAGCTTACTTGTATAACCTTCTCGGCCCACCTAGGGTGCCTGACTATGTCAACGTCGCAGGATTACGCGGGTATCGACGACCTTCGGGTGAGCCGCGAGGGCGGTGTGCTGACGCTGCAACTGCACCGCCCGGACAGCCTGAACTCGCTGACCGCAGCGATGTTGACCACGCTGGCAGACTCTCTTGACCGCGCCTCGAATGACCCCGAGGTGCGGGTGGTGCGCATCGAGGGGGCCGGGCGCGGCTTCTCCTCCGGCGCGGGTATCAGCGAGTCCGACCACGCCGATCCAGACGGGGCGGGAACGCCGGCCGAGGTGCTCGACGCCGCCAACCGCGCCATCCGCGCGATCGTGGCGCTGCCGCAGCCGGCGGTCGCGGTGGTGCAGGGCGCGGCAGCGGGTGTCGGGGCGTCACTGGCGCTGGCGTGTGATGTCGTATTGGCTTCGGAGAAGGCATTTTTCATGCTGGCGTTCACCAAGATCGGGTTGATGCCCGACGGCGGGGCCTCGGCATTGATCGCCGCGGCGGTCGGGCGAATTCGGGCGATGCGGATGGCGCTGTTGGCCGAGCGCATTCCCGCCGCACAGGCCTTCGACTGGGGGCTCGTGAGCGCGGTCTACCCGACCGAGGATTTCGCCACCGAGGTCGACGCGGTCATCGCGAGGCTGGCCCGCGGCCCGGCGGTGGCACTGCGCAAGACCAAGGAGGCGGTCAACGCCGCGACGCTGACCGAGCTCGAGGGTGCGCTCGAGCGTGAGACCGAAGGCCAGCTGATCCTGCTCGGCGCCAACGACTGCCGCGAAGGTATGCGCGCGTTCCAGCAGCGCCGGGAGCCCACCTTCACCGACACCTAGCCCTTTCTCGACCGCGGACGCGCGAAAATCGTTCGACGCGAGCACCACTCGTCGGCCACCATCGACAAGTGAGCACGGACTACCACATCGAGACGCCGGCGGCAGATGCCCGCTGGCGCGTGCTCGCGCCTTTCCGATTCCGCGAGTACCGCCTGCTCATCGCTGCCGTCTCCCTGTCGATCTTCGCCGAGGGCATGTGGGCGGTGGTGATGACGCTGCAGGTGATCGCCATCGACGACGATCCCACCTCGCTGTCGCTGGTCGCGACATGCCTGGGGCTCGGCCTGGTCGCCTTCGTCCTCGTCGGCGGCCTGGCCGCAGACCGGCTCCCCCAGCGGGGCATCATCATCGTCGTCGAATTCGTCAACACCGCAGTGGTTTCCGTCATCGCGGCGCTCGGCTTCGCCGGCACGCTGCAGATCTGGCATCTCGCGATCGCGGCCGGCGCCCTGGGCGTAGCCGCCGCGTTCTTCTTCCCGGCCTACAGCGCCCTGCTCCCGCGCATCCTGCCGGCCGAGCAGCTGCTGGCCGCCAACGGCGTCGAAGGCGTCGTACGCCCGGTGTTCCAGCGCGCCGCCGGCCCTGCGGTGGCGGGCGTGCTGATCGGTGCGACGTTCCCGGCCGCGGGCGCACTCGTGGTGGCGATCCTGTTCGCCATCGGTCTCGCGCTGCTCATCGCAACCCGGCCGGCCGGCACACGGGTTGTCACACAACCGAAGTCGCACCTGCTGCGCGATCTACGCGAGGGCTTCGCGTTCGTGTGGCGCACACCGTGGCTGCTGTGGACGCTGCTGTTCGCCAGCGTGTTCGTGCTGGTGGTCCTGGGCCCGATCGAGGTGCTGCTGCCCTTCATCGTCGGCGACAGGTTCGCCGACGGCGAGAAGACCTATGGTCTGGTGCTCGCGTTCTTCGGCCTCGGCAGCGCGCTGGGTGCGCTGACGGTGTCGTCACGGCGACTGCCCCGCCGCTATCTGACGGTGATGATGACGATGTGGGGACTGGGCTCGATACCGCTGGCGGTCGTCGGCGTCACGTCGTCGTTCCCGGTGATGGCGCTGGCCACCTCCGTCATCGGCGTCACCGACGGCGCGGGCATGGTCATCTGGGGCACGCTGCTGCAGCGGCGGGTGCCGCCGGAGATGCTGGGCCGCGTGTCGAGCCTGGACTTCTTCGTCTCACTGGCGTTCATGCCGGTGTCGTTCGCGATCATCGGCCCGCTGTCGAAGGTGGTGTCGATGCCGACGATCTTCCTCACCGCGGGCCTGGTGCCGGTGCTGCTGGCGGGCATCGCGATGGCCGCCGCCCAGATGGGGCGCGATGAGGTCGCGCACCCGCTGGACTAGACGCCGAACAACGGGGGCAGGGCGAGAACCATCACCAGCCCCCAGAAGAAGTGCGTCAGCATCGGGGCGAGTACTCCCCCGGTGGCACGGCGCTCCAGCGCGCACACGGTGCCCAGGACGATGGCCGCGAAACCCAGCATCGGGTTGCCCGTCGTGACGGCCGTGGCGATCACGTAGAGCACCGTCGACACCAGCACCGGCTTGTACTTCCACAGCGCGGTGTAGAGCGCGCCGCGGAAGAACATCTCCTCGGCCAGGCCGTTGATCACCGTGATGAACGCGATCGCCCACAGCGGCGCGGTGTTGACGTACTCCAGGACGCTGGTGATGTAGTCACGCACCGGGGGGATCTGGCGGGCCACCAGCGCACCCAGCACGAAGATCGCTCCGAGCCCCAAACCGACCCCGGTGCCGGTGATGACCGGGCGTTGGTTGCGGCCGCGGAAGCTCACGTGCCCCCAGTGCAGCGGGCCCGAGAGGAACGCGCCGATCGCCCACACCGCGGCCAGCGCCAGCGTGAGCCACACGAACGAGCTGTCTCCGGGCGGCAGGCTCAGTGAGTAACCCAGAAGCGCGGCGCCGATCAGCAGGAACACCGCGACGACGAACTTGCGCCGGGTCACCATCGACGGCGGCTCGTTGAATGCAGGCGCCTTGGTGCGCGCGATCTGCTTGATCTCGCCGGACAGCGGCGTGTGCTCTGAGCTGTTCACGCAGTACTCCCTCTGGGCACCAGTCCGATCACGTGATCCAGACCGGTGCGGACGGCAGCGGCGACGGGCTTGGGCACCAGACCGATCAGTCCGAGTACCGGGTGGACGACATGCGGCGTCACAGCGGAGGCGATCTGCCGCAGCCGCAACGCGTCCCCACCCGCCCAATCGGGATCGGTGTCGGCGAGGTGGTGGGGGTCGGCCAGACGGTCGACGGGTCGGCGCGAGGGGCTCGTCACGGCTGCGCGGATGGCGTCCTCGACACTCGTGAGTCCCTCCGGCGGGTCGGGCACGTCAAGACCGTCCTGGGTCGCCATCATCGGGAAGTCCAGCGACTCGATCAGGTCGCCGGCCAGACCGCCGGGCACCGGCAGGATGGCGCCGCTGACCTTCGACACCAGACCGGTGTCGATGCCGTACACCGGGACCGGGGTCCGGAAGATGCCGGCGATGCGCGCGTAGGTGCGCAGCAGATCTCCGTACGTGGTGGTTTCGGGTCCGCGGATGTCATAGGAGCCCGCGGGCACCGTCTCGTCCGCTGCGGCCACCAGGTAGTACAGCACGTCGCGGATCGAGATCGGGTCGATCGGATTGGCCGACCACTCGGGCATCGGCAGCAGCAGGAACCGGTCGGCGACGTAACGCAACATCTCGAAGGACGTCGACCCCGCCCCGAGGACGATCGCCGCGCCGAGCCACACGACGTCGGGTCCGCCGTCGATCTGCAGCGCGTGCGCGACCTCGGCCCGGCTGGCCAGGTGTTCCGACAGCGGTCCGCCGTCACGGGCCTGCGGCACGAATCCGCCGAGGTAGACGATGCGGCGCACTCCCGCGGCCTTGGCCGCCTCGGCGACAGTGGCAGCGGCCTCGTTGTCGGCCTCCCGGAAACCGGGTTGGCCGATTCCGTGCACCAGGTAGTAGACGACGTCGATCGGACCGGCTTCGTCGAACGCCCGCCGCGCCGACGCTGCGTCACCGGCATCCAGTTCGACTGCGGAAACACGGTCGTACCAGCCGAATTCGCGCAGCCTTTCGGGGTGGCGGCTGACCGCGACGACGTCGTTGCCGGCGGCCAGGAGCGACGCGACCAGGCGAGAGCCGATGTAGCCGCTCGCGCCGGTGACCAGAGTCCGATTACCCACGACTGGCCTGTACCCCAACCGCCGCTATGTCAGACGTTGCCTGTGTCACGGTGCAATTTCACCAGCTCCTGGTACAGAAGCGCGTTGGTCCGGATGCCGTCCTTCTCGGCATCGCCCAGCTCGCGGCGCACCTTGGCGGGCACCCCGGCGACCATGTGTCCCGCCGGGATCTGGGCGCCCTGCGACACCACCGCGCCGGCGGCGATCAGACATCCCGCGCCGATGGTGGCTCCGTTGAGGACCACCGCTCCCATCCCGATCAGGGTGTCGTCGCCGACGGTGCACCCGTGCAGGACCGCGTTGTGGCCGACGGTCACGCCGCTGCCGATACGCGCAGGGAAACCCGGGTCGACGTGGATCGTCACGTTGTCCTGGATGTTGCTGCCCGGCCCGACCTCGATGTCCTCGGTCTCGGCGCGCAGCGTGGCGCCGTACCAGACGCTGGCCCCCTCGGCGAGGATCACCCGGCCGACGAGCGTGGAGTTCGGCGCGGCCCAGCTCTGCGGATGCAGCGTAGGCGCGTGCCCGGCGATGGGAAGGATCAGCGGCTCCGGCATGGCGCCATCGTAGGGTCGGCTGCCGCGTGCTCGGCAGGCGCGTGCGATCCTCTCGTCGTGACGACCTCCGACTCGACAATGACGTCGACCCCCACCGCCCTGCAGATCGTCGAGGGCGTCGATCTGACCGGTGAGACCGTCGTGATCACCGGCGCGACGTCGGGACTGGGCCGGGAGTCGGCCCGATGCCTGGCCCACACCGGTGCGCGAGTGGTCCTGACGGGTCGCGACGCGGCGGCGCTCGCCGATACGCAGGCGTGGGTTCGCGAGCAGGTACCGCAGGCGTCGACCGCGACGGTGCGCATGGACCTCACCTCGCTCGAATCGGTGACTGCGGCAGCGGCGGAGATCAGCGACCTGACCCCGGCCGTCCACGTGCTGATGAACAACGCCGGGGTGATGTTCACGCCGTTCGAGCGCACCGTCGACGGGTTCGAGATGCAGTTCGGCACCAACCATCTGGGTCACTTCGAGCTGACCCGCTCGCTGCTGCCCGCTCTGGTCGCTGCCGACGGCGCGCGTGTGGTGAACCTGTCCTCCGAAGGGCATCGGCTCGGCGACATCGACCTCGAGGACGCCAACTGGGAGCACCGCGACTACGACAAATTCGTCGCGTACGGCGCATCGAAGACCGCCAACGTGCTGCACGCGGTCGAACTGGACCGACGCCTGCGCGACAGCGGCGTGCACGCCTATGCGGTGCACCCCGGCATCGTCGCCACCTCGCTGGCCCGGCACATGGACGACCAGGACTTCGCCGACCTGACCCGGCGTGGCCGCACCAACCGGCAGTTCACCACGCCCGAGTACGGCGCGGCGACGCAGGTGTGGGCCGCGGTCAGCGACGACGTGACCCCTGCCGGGGGTGTGTATCTGTCCGACTGTGCGGTCGCCGAGGCGGCGGCGTACGCGGTGGACGAGGCCCGCGCACTGGAGTTGTGGCAGCTCTCCGAGCAGCTCTGCACGCCCGCTGTCGGCGCGCGATAACTGCTGGTCAGCGGTTCTTCTGTAACGGTTCAGGGCACAACCGCGACACATTCTCGACTTGGTCGTGACCCGAGCCTGCGCTTAGCATGCCAAGCGACCTGACGAGCATGAGGAGCAGAACGTGAAGACCCGCACCGGCAAGACCATCGGCATCGCTGCGAGTGCCGCCGCGCTCGCCCTGTCGGTTCCGCTGGCTGTGACCGCATCCGCCGAGCCGACGACGACCACCGTGACGGCTGAGATCCCCGACCCGCAGGGCAAGTGCGATCCGTTCAAGCAAGCAGTGCCGAACTGGAAGAGCCTGGCCAATGTGCCCGTCAGCAAGGTGCTGGCCAGCATCCCGGACATCAGCTCGTTCAACGCCGCGGTGTCCGGCCAGCTGAACCCGGCCGTCAACATCGACCCGGTGCTCGACAACGGCCCGTTCGTGGTGTTCGCGCCCACCAACGAGGCGTTCGCCGAGCTGCCGCCCGAGCAGCAGGAGATGCTGCGCACCGACCCGGCCGCGCTGACCAGCCTGCTGTACTACCACGTCTTCCTCGGCCTGCTGGGCCCCGATGACGTCAAGGGCCAGCGGCCCACGCAGGAGGGCACCGAGATCGAGGTGACCGGCTCCGGCGACAACCTCAAGGTCAACGAGACCACCCAGGTGGTGTGCGGTGGCATCCAGGCGGAGAACGCGCGGATCTACCTGGTCGATCACGTGCTGAACCCGGCGGACGCACCGGCCCCGAAGACGTCGACCAGCACGTCAGGCACAGCGGAGACCACGGCAACCACATCGGCGACCCCGGCCACCACGCCGGCTGCACCGCTGCCGGCCGAGACGCCGACCACCCCGGCCGCAGAAGCCCCGATCGGTTAGTGATTTCGGCGTGGTTGTCGTCGCCTAGCGACGACAACCACGCCGAAATCGTTTGTCCTACAGGCCGAGATCGCGGCCGATGATCTCTTTCATGATCTCGGTGGTTCCACCGAAGATCGTCATGATTCGCCCGTCGACGTAGTCACGGCAGACGCGGTACTCCATCATCCAGCCGTAGCCGCCGTGCAGCTGCAGGCACTGATCGACCACCTTCTTGGCCACCTCGGTCGCCCACCACTTCGCCTTGGCCGCTTCGACGGCGGTCAGCTCGCCGTCGACGACGGCCTGCAGGCACCGGTCCACGTACTGCTCGGTGACATCGAGCTCGGTGTCCATCTCCGCGAGCAGGAACCGGTTGTGCTGGAAGCTGCCGATCGGCTGGCCGAACGCCTTGCGATCCTTCGCGTATTGCAGTGTCTGGCGCCAGGTTTCGCGCGCGCCGGCGATCGCGGAGATCGCGATCGACAACCGCTCCGAGGGCAGGTTCTGCATCAGGTGGTAGAAGCCGCGACCCTCCTTGCCGAGGATGTTGGCGTTCGGCACCCGCACGTTCTCGAAATGCAGTTCGGCGGTGTCCTGGGCGTGCATTCCCATCTTGTCGAGCTTGCGGCCGCGGGTGAACCCAGGCATGTCCCGCTCGACCACGAACAGCGTGAAGCCCTTGTGGCCCGCGTCGGGGTCGGTGCGGGTCACGACGACGACGAGGTCGCTGTTGATGCCCGAGGAGATGAAGGTCTTGGACCCGTTGAGAATCCAGTCGTCCCCGTCCCGCACGGCCGAGGTGCGGATGCCGGCGAGGTCGCTGCCTGCGCCCGGCTCCGTCATCGCGACCGCGATGATCGTCTCGCCGCTCGTGATACCCGGGAGCCACCGCTCCTTCTGCTCGTCATTCGTGAGGTCCTTGAAGTAGGGCCCGACGACGTCGTTGTGCAGGCTGAGCCCCGGTGCGGGCACACCGGCTTTGGCGATCTCCTCGTCGATGATCGCGTTGAACCGGAAATCGTCGGTGCCGCCGCCGCCGTACTCCTCGGGCATGTTGAACCCGATCAGCCCGTGCTTGCCGGCCGCGACGTAGGCCGACCGGTCGATGATGCGATCGGCCTCCCACTTCTCGGCGTTGGGCACGAGTTCACTCTCGATGTATCCCCGCACGGTGTCGCGGAACGCCTCGTGCTCGGCCTCGTAGATGGTGCGCTTCATAATCGATTCCCTTACTTGGCTTTCCAGACAGGTTGACGCTTCTGGGCGAACGCCAGTGGCCCTTCCCTGGCATCCTCGGAGCTGAAGACGACGACGGCCTCGCGCATGGTGCGGGTCCATCCGGCTTCCTCGTCGACGACCACGCCGTCGTCGGCGCCGCGGGCGACCCGTTTGCTGGCCTGAACGGCCAACGGGGCATTGACGGTGATGCGTTCGGCCAACGCGAGCGCGGCGTCGAGCACGGTACCGTCGGGCACGACCTCGTTGACCAGCCCCCAACGCTGCGCGTCGGCCGCACTGATCGGCTCACCGGTCAGCATCATTTGCATCGCCACCTTGCGTGGGATCTGCTCGACGATCCGGAACACCCCGCCGGCGCCGGCGATCAGGCCCCGCTTCACTTCGGGGAGACCGAATTTCGCGCTCTCCTGAGCGACGACCAGATCACTGGCGAGCGCCAGTTCGGTGCCACCCCCGAGAGCTGTGCCGTTCACGGCGGCAATGGTCGGCTTGTCGATGAAGTGTCGGACGAAACCGGCGAAGCCCCACTTCGGCTGATCAGGATGGCCGATGTTCTCGCCCCGAGAGAGCGCCTTGAGATCCGCTCCGGCGCAGAAGGATTTGTCTCCCGAGCCGGTGAGCACCACGACCCACACGTCCGGGTCGTTCTGCGCTTCCTCCAGCGCGTCGCCGAGTGCGATCGACACGGCAGAGTTGATGGCGTTGCGCGCCTCGGGCCGGTTGATCGTGATGACCATGACGTTGCCGCGGCGCTCGACCAGCGCGCCCGGCTCGGTCGTCTCCGTAGTGGTCACAGGAGCTCCAGGATGGTGGCGTTGGCCTGCCCGCCACCCTCGCACATGGTCTGCAGCCCGTATTGAATCCCGTTGTCGCGCATGTGATAGAGCAGCGTGGTCATGATCCGGGCGCCCGAGCCGCCGAGCGGGTGACCGAGTGCGATCGCCCCGCCGTTGGGGTTGAGTTTCTTCTCGTCGGCGCCGATGTCCTTGAGCCACGCCATCGGCACCGGCGCGAACGCCTCGTTGACCTCGAACGCACCGATCTGATCGATCGTCAGGCCCGACCGCTTGAGTGCCTTCTGCGTCGCCGGGATCGGCGCGGTCAGCATGATCACCGGGTCGGCGCCGGCCAGCACCGCGGTGTGCACCTTCGCCAGCGGCTTGAGGCCGAGTTCCTTGGCCTTCTCGGCCGACATGAACAGCAGCGCGGCCGAGCCGTCGGAGATCTGAGAGCTGTTGCCGGCGTGGATCACACCGTCTTCACGGAACGCGGGCTTGAGCTGACCCATCTTCTCCAGGGTCGTGCCGCGACGGATGCCCTCGTCCTTGAGGACCGGATTACCGTCCTGGTCTTTGATCGCCACGATCTGATCCTCGAAAGCACCGGCATCCTGTGCGGCGGCGGCTTTTTCGTGCGAGTCGAGGGAGAACTGGTCGAGATCGGTGCGGCTGAGGCCCCACTGCTCGGCGATCATCTCGGCGCCGATGCCCTGGTTCGGGGTCTTGCTGTACCGGTCCTTGAAGCCCGCGGGGTACGGGTTTCCGCCACCGGCCAACGACGAACCCATCGGGGTCCGCGACATCGACTCCACACCGCCGGCGACGACGACGTCGTAGTGTCCGGCGACCACACCGGCCGCGGCGAAGTGCACCGACTGCTGGCTCGATCCACACTGGCGATCCACGGTCACCCCGGGCACCGACTCCGGCCATCCGGCCGTCAGCAGTGCGGTGCGGGCGATGTCGAGCGCCTGCTCGCCGGCCTGCATGACACAGCCCCAGATGACGTCGTCGACCAGCGCGGGATCGACCCCGGCCCGCTCGACGAGACCGTTGAGGACCTGCGCGGACAGCTCGGCCGGATGCACTCCGGAGAGTCCGCCGTTGCGCTTGCCGACAGGGGACCGCACAGCTTCGACGATGACGGCTTCTGGCATGGAAAGACACTCCTTCATTGGACGGATTCTTCGAAGTTAAACGACAAGGTTTACTAGGTCAACTTGCTCATGCACGGCGGGCGGCGCGGTCCGCCGCGTCGATCAATTCGTCCCGGAACAGCGGGTGAGCGATGGCGGCCAGCGCATGGCCGCGCTCCCGTACCGTCAGCCCCTCGAGCTCGGCAGCGCCGTACTCAGTGACGATGACGTCGACCTGGTGGCGGGGCGTGGTGATGATCGCGCCGGACGCGAACTGGGCCACGATGCGGGAGTGCGGAACGCCGTCGCGCTCGAACGTCGACGGCAGGCAGATCAGCGACCGATCGGACAGTTCGAGTCCGACGCCGGCGACGAAGTCCTCGGCGCCACCGATCCCACTGAACTGTTCGTCGCCGATCGTGTCGGCCACCACCTGGCCGTGCACGTCGACCGCCAGCGCGCCGTTGATCGAGATCATGTCCGCGTTGGCCGCGATCACCTCCGGCGCGTTGACCACCTCGACGGGCAGGAACGCGACCTCGGCGTTGCCGTCCAGCCAGCTGTAGAGGTCCGGCGATCCGAACGCGAACGTCGTGACGCTCACGCCGTCGTACTGACCTTTGCGCGCGTTGGTGACCTTTCCCGCCTCGTGCAGACGCATGCACCCGTCGGTGAACATCTCGCTGTGCAGCCCGAAGTCGCCGGCCTCCCCCTCGGCGAGCAGGGCGGCGATCTGGCTCGGGATCGCGCCGATCCCGGTCTGCAGCGTGGCCCCGGAGCGGATGAATCCGACGGCGTGCCGGGCGATCGCGGCGTCGGTGTCCGTGGGCGCCGCGATCGGCAGCGAGAGCGGCGGCTCCGTCGAGCGGATCAGCACGTCGATCTCGTCGACGTGCAGCGCGTGGCGATGTCGCTCACCCCACCCCCCGGTGCGCGGGAACCCCTCGGACGCCTCGACGACCAGCAGCCGGTCCGGATCGGAGCCGGCCCGGTGCAGTTCGGCGACGGTGGCACCGGCGTGCAACGACAGCGAGCACCACCCGTCGGCATCCGGCGGTGTCGCGACCGTGGCCATCACGCGGGGCCGCTGCCGTTGCAGCAGCGGCCCGAAACGCCGGAAATCGGCCGGCATGAAGTCGACGTCGGCGCCGGAATCGCGCAACGCGCGTTCGAGCGGGCCGTAGAACCCCGACAGGTAGCGGACCCCCGGGCGGGAGAAGAGCTCGGTGCCCACGGCCAGCAGGGCCCCGTACACCTGCAGCGCCGTCCAGTCCGTGCGGGCGCCGAGCGCTCGCAGGAAGGCCGGCGGCTGTCCCGGTCCGAGCGGGATGCCCAACGTGTCGACGGGGCGCAGCCGCTGCGCGGCCCGCTCGGCGGTCAATTCCTCCGGCATGCCGATACCCTGCCATGCAGGTCAATGCGTCCGACGGACAAACACCGGTCGATTCCGACACCGGCAACGCAGCCCTCACATGGTTTACTGAGTTGCACAGCTCGCCGCACAACGCGGCGGCAGGACCCTGTTCAGATCGTGGAGACATCGTGACGCGAAGCACCCGGTTGGCGCCGATGATCGACGCGACCGGCGCGCGGCCGGGGGTGCGGTCACCCAAGACCGCCGAGCTGGTCGCCGGCACGCTGCGTCGCATGGTGGTCGACGGGCAGCTGACCGACGGGGATTTCCTGCCCAACGAAGCCGAGTTGATGGCCCACTTCGGGGTCAGCCGGCCGACGCTGCGCGAAGCCGTGCGCGTGCTGGAGTCCGAGCGGCTCGTCGAAGTGCGGCGAGGTTCGCGCACCGGGGCACGCGTGCGGGTGCCCGGCCCCGAGGTGGTGGCCCGGCCGGCCGGGCTGCTGTTGGAGCTCTCCGGCGCCACGATCGCCGATCTGCTCACTGCGAAAGCCGGCATCGAACCGCTGGCGGCGCGTCTGCTGGCCGAATCCGGCTCGGCCGAGGCCTTCGCCGAACTCGACGCACTGCTCGATGATCTGGTGGCCCAGGGCTGCGAGTCCGACCGGCTGGCCGAGAACACCGGCACCTTCCATCTGCGGGTGGTGCAGCTCTCGGGCAACACGACGCTGTCCATCGTCGCGGGCATGCTGCACGAGATCACGGTGCGGCACACGGCCTTCGTGTTCAACGAGCGCAGGCCCGTGTCGAAAGCCGACTACGACAAGCTGATTCGCTCCTACCGCAAGTTGATGACCTACCTGCGGGCCGGCGACGCCGCCGGCGCCGAGCAGCACTGGCGCAAGCACCTCGACGTATCGCGGGAACTGCTGCTGACCGGTCTGGAGAGTGTGCCGATTCGCGATGTGATGGGCTGACTCAAGCCGTTTCGGACATGTCCTTGCGCCACGTGACGTGTACCGGCACGGTGTCGTCCCACGGCTGCCGGGTCACCATGTCCGCGACCAGGATGTACCCCCGTTCGAACTCACCCGTCGCGGCGTCGACCAGCCGGTACTCCTGACGCTGCCGGTGGATCGGCTGCGCGTCGAGCAGCAGCACCCGCACCTCCCCCGGCTCGAAGTGGCAGCGCTTCTGCAGCGCGGCGATCAGCTGCTCGTTGTGCATGTGGCCGTCGCCGAAGTTCCACCCGATCGCGGTGCTGCAGATGCGTTCTCCGTCGGTCAGCACGTAGTCGGCTTCGTCGTGTCCGGCCATCAGCCGGTGCGCGAGGGTGAACATCGCGCGGCCGTGGGTGTTGAACGAGCGGAAGGCGTACCCCATGTACTGGTACATCTCGGCGGTCTCGCGGCTGCCGTAGAACTTCTCCATCTGCGCCGCGGGCATGCTCGCGATCGCGACGACGCCCGCGGCGATCTTGGCGTCGGCGGAGGGCTTGACGCACCACAGCGACGTGTCCCAGTTGCCCGCGTAGTAGCGCATGCCGGGCAGGAAGGACACCTTGCGCGGGAACAGGTTTCCGATCGCGACGGTGCCCGCGGACACCGCGAAGAGCACCAGCGGCCACGGACTCTGCAGATCGCCCAGCCCGATGCCCGCGTTGCCGACGAACAGCGCCAGCACCGAGAACATCATGAAGACGTTCCACTCCAGCGGCACCCCCATCGGGATCGCCGACAGGATGCCGAAGTGGAAGCACAGCATCACGAACGCGGCGATCGCGGTGGGCCAGCCGCCGTGGGAGAAGAACAGCACCAGCGGCACGAGCATCTCGATGGCCGTCGAGACGTGTGCCAGCACGCGCGACGCGCGACCGGGCCGCAGGTCGTCGGGGAAGTGCTCGAAGAACTTGCGTTTGATCCAGCGTGGGCGGATCACCGGGTTGTTGCTCATCATCGTCGAGATGACGAAGGGGAAGTGCTTGTTGAGCTTCGACGTCGCCGCGCCCATCCAGATGACCAGGCACACCAGCTTGGCCGCGATCACGATGTCGGCGCCGCTGAACAGGAAGCACACCGCCAGCGCGCCGTAGACCTCGCCGCGCGCGGCCAGGAAGAGCACCTTGTCGCGCAGCCCGGCGAGGGCGAGCAGCGCCAGGATGGCCACGGTCTGCCAGACCGGCAGCACCCCGATCTGCGAGCCGAGCTCCGGGATGGGTCCGGTGCCGTCAGAGAACAGCGCGACCAGCAGCATCACCAGCAGGGCGCCGTAGAGCACCACGTCGACCGGCGTGCGGGCATCGCCGCGGGTCAGCGGGATCCGGTTCGGCCACGGTGGCAGCCGAATGGTGCTGGGCCGCAACCAGTACAGGATCGAGCCCATCGGCGGGAAGAACCGGTTGTTCAGCGGTCCGAAGCCGCAGCCCAGCCCGATGATCTCGAACAGCATCGTGTAGAAGACGACCTTCTGGTACACGATCGGCTCGTGGTACCAGGCGGCGACGTTGGTGAACCCGTCGATTCCCGTAGTGGTGAGGACGATCAGCCACGCGACGAGCACGTAGAGCAGGATCTTGACGACGTAGAACAGGTGCATCACCACCGGCGTGCCGAAGCCCACCTCGGCCCAGTGCCTGGCCATCGGGACGATCCGCTCGGCGCGGGTTCCCTTGCTCCATTCGGCGTAGTCGACGACGGGTGCGTCTTGCTTGAGAAACCCCATGGCTCCCCAGACTAGAACGTGTTCCAGTTCTTGTGGCCGCGAACAGACACAAACTCGCGTGGAATTGCGGCGTGTCACGCGAGTACGCGTCTGCTCGCGGGGGTCAGGTGACCGTAGGGGTCAGGTGGCTCTGGGGGTCAGGTGACCCAGATCAGGCAGGGACCCAGTTGCCGTGGAAGCCGGCGGGCACGCGGTGCGGCAGCTTGATCGCGGCCACATCGTCGAGGGTCTGAGCGTCGAGGATCACCAGCTCGCTGGAATCGGTGGCCCGGTCGTACACGTAACCCATCAGCACGCCGTCGTCCTCGCCGGCATCGGCGGCGTTGGGCTCGAACACGAACTCGCCGACGGCCTTCCCGGCCCCGAACGAGCGCGCCGCCGAATTGTGGCCCACCAGATCGTGTTTGAGCAACGTTTCCTCCCCCTCGGCAGAGAAGCCGGGCGCGTACCCGTAGCGGTGCCGCTTGCCGACGAGCCTCTCGTCGACGCGGGGGAATTCCTGCGGGCGGTCGTCGATGCGTGACTCCCGGACCTTGCCGTCGGCCAGATCGACCGTCCAGCGCTCGAGTGTCGGCAGCCCGTCGTTGGGGCCGAGATGGTCGGTGGCGAACATCTTCGGGTGGCGAACGACGTCGAGCACGACGGTGTCGCCCGAGTCGTAGGCGTTCATCGGGTGGAAGACATAGCAGGGCTCGACGTCGAACCAGCGGACGTCGGCGTTGCCGCCCTCGCGCGGCATCACGCCGACCCGTGCGGGATAGCGCGGGTTCCACGAGTACGGGAAGCGACGGTCGGCGCTCGGCGCGGCCGGCATGCGCGCGGCCACCGGGTCGGGGATGCGCACCCGACCGAGAAGAGCCGACATCATCAACCGGGCCGGCAGGCGCAGCGCCTTCGGCACGGTCATCTCCACGGCCTGCTCGACGTCGAACGTGACGGGCAGGTCGTAGAACACCACATACCGCTCGGTGAGCGAGAAGTCGTGCATCATCGGACTTCCCGTGACCTCGATGTCCACGGTGCGGCGGGCGCGTCCGTCGACTCCGATCACGGAGTACTGCACGGTGTTTTTCTGGCCGAGGCGGTAGGACACCGCGTGAAGTTCCCCGGTCTCGGGGTCGCGCTTGGGGTGCGCGGTGTAGCCGCCCCGCAGCGTGCCGTCGAAATCGCAGACCCCGACAGTGTCGAGTTCGTCGGTGAGTTCGTAGGCCGCGACGCCCGACTCGATGAGCGCCAGCGTCTTGCCGGCGTGGCCGATCACGTTGGTGTTCGCGCCGATCGGCGACACCGTGTACCGCTGATCGGGCACTGTCTCGCCGAGTGCGCGCGCCGTACCCGGCCCGCGGACGAAGCGGTTGCGGTACCACTCGGCGCGGCCGTCACGCAGTCGGATGCCGTGCACCATCCCGTCGCCGACGAACCAGTGGTACAGCTCCGGATCGATCTCGCCGATCGGGTTGGGCCCGTTGCGCAGATACCGACCGTCGAGGCGCTCGGGGATCGACCCGGTGACCTCCAGGTCGGTGAGCGTGACTTCCTCCGACAGCGGCGCGTAGACGCCTTCGAGGTAGCGATTTCCCATGTCCGCCTCCTATAACAGCGTTATCGTGCGTCTTGTATAACACCGTTATGGCACGATGGCAACCATGAGCTCGATGCCGGAAGCCCTGATCGACGCCGGGGTGCGCCTCCTCGAACGCGACGGTGTGGCCGCGTTGCGCGCGCGTGCGGTGGCAACCGAAGCGGGGACGTCGACGATGGCGCTGTACACGCACTTCGGTGGTATGACGGGACTTCTCGATGCGATCGCCCGGGAGGTCTTCGACAGGTTCACCGCCGTGCTCACCGAAGTGCCGCTGACCGACGATCCGGTGGCTGACTTCCTGGCCATGGGGTTGGCCTATCACCGCTTCGCGATGGCCAACCCCCAGCGCTATCAGCTGATGTTCGGCACGTCCGCCCCGGCGTCCATCGCCCAGCATCGGTCGGATCTGACGACGACCGGCAACGCCACCGATCGCGCCGAATGGGCGGCCTCGTTCGGCGCGCTCCGCAACGCCGTGCACCGGATGATGGCCGCCGGACGTATCCGGCCCGACGACGAGAGCTCCGTGGCTGCTCGACTGTGGAGCCTCAACCACGGCGCGGTGATGCTCGAGACCGCCGGCTTCTTCGGCCACGAGGGCCACGGGCTGACACAGGTTCTCGGGCCCCTCATCATCGACGCGCTGGTCGGGATGGGCGATGATCGCGACACCGCGCAGCAGTCGTTGCGGGCGGTCGCGGAGAGAAGCGAGCCTGCCGCTCAGCCGAGTTCGTGAACGAGCCGCTCGGTGTAGGCGTCGATGTCACCGATGGCCGACTCGGCGGCGTGCACACTGATCGCGACGGTGTCGCCGATGCCGTGCACCCCGTGCGTGAGAGCCATCATCGGCGACAGTGCGGGAAAGCCGGCGGTGAGCACAACAGGCGCGCCACCGAAGGTGAGGTCCGCACGCCCCCTGTTCACGCTGGAGACGACGGTGTTGCCGGCGACCGTCGGTGAGCGCTGCGCCGGGTCGAACTGCCCCATCCCCCACCGCAGCAGCGCGGCCGGGATCGCGGCGAAGGACGCGTCTTGCGCGGCCATCGCCGGATGCGACACCCGCCGGCGGCGCCGGAGCAGGTCCTGGGCGATCGCCCGCGCCCGCTGCCGATGCGGCAGCTGCGGATAGAGCCCGACGCCGACGTTGCCGAAGTGGTTGTTGGCCCGACGCACACCGGGTTTCGCCATCGGGATCTCCGCACCGAGCCGCTCCGCATCGTCGCCGGACGCCCGCAGGTGCGCGGACAGGGCTGCCGAGATCGCAGAGAGCGCGGCAACGGTGACCGTCGGGCCGGCCAGCTCATCGCGACGGCGGACGATGGTGCGGACATGCACCGCGCCGGCCGGCGCGGTGTTGCTGCGCAGCGCCGGGCACGACACCGCCGGCGCCGGAACGAGTCCCGCGTCGGTGTCCAGGACGAGCCGGCGATGCGCCCGGGCAGCGGCCGCCGACCGGTACACGAAGCCGTGGGTCGGCAGCGGCCTCACCGCCTCCAGGGCAGCGGCGCGCCCGAAGAGCCGAGCCGCCAGAGCCGACGCACGCCCGCCGTCGGCCAGAGCATGCGAAATCTGAAGCACTGCAATCGATCCCGCGCCGGAACCAGGGAGCGCGTCGACGTCGGGGAAGACGTGGAGCCGCCACGGGTGGACATGGACGTCGACCTGATCGCCGGCCAGCGCGGCCACCGTCGCGAGCGCACCCGCCCACGTGGTCGTGTCGTGCACCACGAACTGGTCGGCACCCACATCGCATAGCTCCCACACCGGGTAGCGCCACGGGCCGCGATCGCGCACCCTGACCGTCAGCTCGGCACAGCGGGTGGCAGCGTCACGGACCGCGGCGAGCGCCGCCGCGGCGTCGACCGGTGCGCCGAAACCGTAGAGGAGGAACTGGTCGTTCGGGGTCGCCGCCGACAGCAGGAGCATCTGCGCGTCGACAGCGGTGAGTCGGCGCAGCGTCATGGCGCCAAGGCTAGGCTGACGCCATGACGCTGCTGCCACCTGTCTCGGAGACCGGGGCGGTGCTGGTCACCGGCGCATCGTCGGGCATCGGCGAACAGATCGCCCGCGAGTTCGCCGGCCGCGGCTACCCCGTGGTGCTGGTGGCCCGGCGTGCCGACAAGCTGACCGCGCTGGCGCAGTCCCTCGACTCCCGCGCCTATGTGCTTCCCGTCGACCTGGCTGATCCGGCGCAGCGGGCCACGCTGCCCGATCAGGTGGCCGCACTCGGGGTGACCGTCGAGATCCTCGTCAACAACGCCGGCATGTCGAACCTGGGACCGGTCGCGCGGGTGAGTGTGTCCGACGAACTGCGACTGATCGAGCTCGATGTCGCGGCGGTGGTGGATCTGAGTGCACGATTCGTGCCCGCGATGGTGGCACGCGGCCGCGGCGCGGTGCTCAACGTCGCCTCGGTCGGCGCGTTCGGGCCGGTGCCGTTCCAGGCCTCCTACGGGGCGGCCAAGGCGTTCGTGCTGTCCTACACCGAGGCTCTACGTGAGGAACTGCGGGACAGCGGCGTGACCGCGGCCGTGGTGTGCCCCGGGCCCGTACGCACCGAGTTCGGCGCCACCGCGGGCATTCCCGATGAGGAGGCAGAGAAGATGCTGCCGCCGTTCCTGTGGGAGCAGGCCGATGCGGTGGCGCGCACCGCGATCGACGGCCTCGACAAGGGGCGCGGCGTGATCGTTCCCGGCGTGCCCAACAGGGCGGCTGCGCTGCTCTATCGCTATGCACCGCACCGGCTGCTGCTGCCCTTGCTGGGCCGCAGCCACCCCGGTCGCAGGACGTGATCAGACCGGGTCGAACTCCGAGATCAGCCAGCGGTCACCGACCTTCTCGAGCGTGACGCGCACGCTCGAGTTCGTGTCGGTCGGAGCGTCGTTGCCGACGGTGACGGTCTGATTGACGAACACCAGCACGACAGCCTTCTCCGGCGTGGCGGACACCGACGCCGCGGCCGGCACGGACGCCACGGCCGCGATCTGCTTCTGCTTGGCGCCCGGGATCACGACGTCATTGGTCAGCGACGTGTACGAGTCGCGGAACTGGCCGGTCAGCAGATCACGCGCGGCGCCGAGCTGCTGCTCGACCTTGTCGGGCGTATAGGACAGCAACGCAACTGTGCCGTCCCGAGCCGCCTGCATCGACGTCGCCGCGGCGACTTCACCGTTGCGCACGCCGTTGTCCTGCCACTTCAGGTAGCCCGCACCCAGGGCGAGGAGCAGTGCCAGCGCAGGCAGCACCGCGAATGCGACGACCCGCGACCAGGTCGGCCGAGACCGCGTCGCCGGGGCGGCCGTGATGCCCTCGTCCTCGATCGGTGGGGCCTCCTGTGCCGTCGACGTCTCGTCGACCGTCTCGTCGGCGGTCTCGGCGGTCACGTCGGTCACCTCGGTGCTCTTCTCGTCGGTCACGGCACGAACTCCACGTTGGACACCTTGGCCTCGTCGCCGATCTTCTCCACCGAGATCCGCATCCGCCAGGCTCGCGGCTGTTGTTCGGGGGCGCCGGCATTCGTCGTCTTGACATTCACCGCGACCAGGACCTGCGCCTCGTTGTCCGTCGAGGACTCCAGGCCCGCTTCGGCGATGGTCCCCTCGGACTTCGATTTCGCCTGCTTCACGACATCGGCGAACGCCTGGGCCCGCTTCTGGAAGTCGTCGTAGAACGTGCCTGTCGCCGAGTCCAGGATGCGCTGCACGTCGGCGTCGGCCTCCTGCCAGTCGATCGTGGTCAAGTTCAACGCACCCTGCCGGCCCACCTGCAGGAACAACTCGTGGGCCTGTTCGGCCCGCTGCGACTCCCAGGTGCGGAATCCCAGCCAGCCCGTCAGACCCGCGAGCGCCACGACGCCGGCCAGTCCCCCGACGAGTGCGATCTTCACCGAGGACCACGGTTCCCGCGGCGGCCGCGCGTCGGCGTCCTCGTCGGATTCGTCAGGATCGGCGAACTCCGAGTTCTCGTCGGTGTCGGCGCCGTCGGTGTCGGCGCTGTCGGTGTCTGTCGGTTCGACGCTGGTGTCCGGTGCTGTCTCCGTCACTTCCCCTTCGGGGGGAGGAGCATCGTCTGCCATGTCTTCTCCTCTGCGGCACCGTTGGCCAGATTGGACTGTGTGTAGACACGTCCGTCCGGTCCGACGTACGTGCCGCTTGCCGGATCGTATTCGGCGGCCGCGATCGGCGGGGGCGCGGGTTGCGCCGGAGCAGCTCCGGTGGGTGGGATGTCCGGCGGAATGTCGGGCACGGCCTGTCCAGACGCCGTGGCGTTCGGATCGCCTTTCCAGTTGTATCCGTCGTTGAGCGGCACGTACACCTCGTCGCTCTCGCACTCCTGCCACGTCGGCGCGCGCTTGCCGGGCCTTTCGACGCACGGCAGGTTGCGGGCGCCGCGCACGTTGAACGGCGCGTCCTGCGGCACCCGGCAGTAGACGTTGCCCGGCGGCCGGTCCGGATAGTCCTCGAACGTCGGCACCCGCCGCTGCTGCGCGGGCAAGAAGCCCGTGGTGCACGGTGGCGGCAGCGCCTGCGGGGGCAGCGGGATCGGCGCCGGGAAGGCCGGGATCGCGAGGTTGAGGTTGAAGTTCAGCGCATCACCCATGTAGTCCTGCTTGGTGTTGCGCTTGTGCACGCCGACGGCCTGGGTGACCGCGGTGCCCTGCGGCAGCAGCACCAGCAGCTGCTCGAGGCTGGGCTGGTAGGTCACCAGCACCTCTCCCACGCTGGCGAGGTTGGCCAGCACGATCGGCAGCGTGGGTCGCAACCGGTCGAACAGCGCCCGCACCTCTTCGGCGGCACCCGGGCCCTTGTCGAGGATCCCGTTGACCGCCTGGTCCTGCCGCTGCAGCTGGCCGGTGACGGTCGCCAAATTCGACGCCCACGCCCGGATGGAGTCCCCGGTCTCGATCTGACTGTCCAGCACCGGCTTCGACTGATCCACGACCGTGATCAGCGAGTCGAGGTTCGCGCGGGCGTCGATGGCCAGCGTCGAGCTGCCGCTGACCAGACGGCGCAATTCCGGACCCAGGCCGCCGACGGCGGTGTACGCCTCGTCGACCACGGTCTGCAGGTTCTCCTGCGGTATCGCCTGCAACCCTCGATTGGTGGCGTCCAGGACGGTGTTGATGTCGGTCGGCACGGTGGTGCGGTCCTCGGGAATGACGTCGCCGTTGCGCAGCATCGGGCCGCCCGCGCTGCGCGGCAGCAGCTGGACGAACTGCTCACCCACCGCGGACACACTGTGCACTTCGGCCTCGACGTCGGCGGGGATCGGGACGTCGGAGTTCAGCGTCAACACCGCGGACACCCCGGTGTCGGTCAGTGCGATGCTCTTGACCTCGCCGACCTCGACGCCGCGGTAGGTGACGTTGCCGCGCGGGTACAGGCCGCCGCTTTCGGCCAGCTTCATCGTGACCTGGTACTGCCCGACGCCGAAGAACGCCGGCAACCGCATGTAACCGAAGACCATGATCGTCAGCGCGATCGTCGCGATGAGCGCGAAGATCGCCATCTGCAGGAGAATCCGCCGAGTCAGCCGCATGTCAGCGCCCCTGGTCGAATCGGTACGGGGCCACCAGCGGGTTGCCCGCGGTGCCGGGACCACCTGCATTGCAGGGGCTCGGGAACTGACCGATGGTCCGGCCCCACTGCAGCTCCAGCCACGTCAGGTCGCACTCCCAGCGCGAGCCGGTGAAGATGCCCTGATCGATGCGGCTCAGCGTCAGATCGAGGACCAGCGTCAGGTTGGCGTAGTCACCGCGAATCCAGTTGGTCAGCGTTTCCTTCGGGAACGGGAACGTGGGCAGGAAGCTGAGCGCACGGGTCAGCGCCGGTCCGGCATTGGCCAGCTGCTCGACCGTCGGACCGAGATCCCGCAGCTCGGCGACGAGGGCCTCCTTGGTCTGATTGACCGAATCCGCGGCCAGTGCGCTGAATCTGCCGAGCTGCGTCAGCGCCTCGGCCAGGTTCTTGCGCTGGTCCTTGAGCACCGACAGAGCGTCGGGAATCGTCCTGAGCGCCTTGTCCACGACCGGCTTCTGGTCGGCGAACTGCCCGACCAGGTTGTTGAGGCTGTCGGCGGCGTCGATGATGTCCTGCTTCTGGTCATCCAGATAGCCGATCGCGAGGTCGAGTTGCTCGATCAAGCTGCGCAGGTCACCTTCCCGCCCGGCGAACGCGACGCTCAAGGCCTCGGTGATGTCCTGGATGTCCCCGATACCGCCCCCGTTGAGCAGCATCGCCACCGCGGCCAATGCCTGCTCTGTGGTCGGGAACGCCTTCGACGACGACAGCGGGATCAGGGACCCCTGGTGCAGTCGGCCGGCCGGGGCGACGTCGGTGGGCGGGGCCAGCTCGATGTGCTGAGACCCCAGCAGGCTGGTCTGCCCCAGCGTGGCGGTGGCGTTGGCGGGGAGCACGACGTTGCCGTTGAGCTCCATCGTCACCAGGGCGTGCCAGCCCTGGCGTTCGATCTTGCGGACATGGCCGATGTTGACGTCACCGACCCGGACGCGGGAATTCGGTTCGATGGCGTTGACGTCGGGCATCTGCGCCTCGATGGTGAACGCCCCCGGCCCGGTGCCTTCGACGCCGGGCAGCGGAACCGAGTTCAGGCCACGCCAGTCCGAGCAGCCCGACAGCAGTCCGACCGAGACGACCGCGACGGCGGCGGCGCGCACCGCGGGCCTCACGGCGTCGCTCCCGGGGGCACCATCATGCCCTGCAGGCCGGCGGCCGGGTCGGGCGTGGTCGGAATCGCCTCGGCGGGCAGCAGCGGGCCCATCGACGGGGGCAACGGCGCACCCTCGGCGGGCACTTGCGCCGGGCCGGGCCCCGGGCCCGGCGCCGACGCCGGCATCGAGGAGCCTTGCGGCGGAACGTAATCCGGCCGCAACCAATCCTCGCTGTAGGTCAGTTCGTTGGGCCGTGTACTGGCGCCGACGAACACGTTCTGCGCGACGGGCAGGAAGTTGTACTGCCGGTTCTTGATGATGGGCGCCAGGTACTGCACGCACAGCTTCGCCGACTCCTCGGCGCCCAGCCGGGAGGCCGCCTGGATGGCGCCGCACAGGAACGAGATCGGATCGGAGAAGTTGTTGATCATCGGGACGCTGCTGACCGCCCCCTGGGCCGGCTGCCAGATGTTCACGTAGTTCTGCAGCGTGTTCGGGCCGACGTGCAGGAACTGTTTGAGATCGCCGAGGCTGTCGGTCAGCGCCTGGGTGACCCCGGCGAGCTTGTCCGAGGTGGTGCCCAGCGATTCGCGATTCTCGGCCACGAACGTCTGGACCTCGCCCACCACGGCGTTGAGATCGCGGACCGCGTTGGCCACCTCGTCGGGATCGTCGGCCAGGAGTCCGGTGACACTCGCGAGATTCTGGTTGAGCTGGCGCATCACGTCGGTGCTGTCCTGCAGCGCCGACACCAGGATCGCCAGGTTCTTGACGGTGGAGAAGACGTTGGTGCTCTTGTCGCCCAGCGCTGAAATGGCTTGCGACAGTTTGATGACGGCGTCGCGGATGTTGGCGCCCTGGCCCCGCAGATTGTCGGCGGTGGTGTTGATCGCCGACCCGAGTGGGCTCACCCCGCCGGGTTCGGTCGGCTGCAGGCTGTCGGCGAGCTTCGCCAGTTGTTCGCGCACCTGGTCCCACTCCACCGGCACTGCGGTGCGTTCCCGAGGGATCACCGCGTCGTCGCGCAGGACGGGTCCGTCGGTGTAGGGCGGCGTGAGCTGGATACTGCGCGCCGTCACCAGCGTGGGCGACAGGATCGCCGCCTTGACGTCGGCCGGCACCTTGTACTTGCTGTCGTACCAGAAACTGACTTTGACCGACTCGGGCTGCGGCTCGATCGACTCGATCCGCCCGACGGGCACCCCGACGATGCTGACGTAGTCGCCGACATAGATGCCGTTGGTGTTCTCGAAGTAGGCCACCGCGTGGGTGCGGTCGACCCGATCGATGGTGCGAAGCAGCACGACGACACCACCGGCGAGGATCACCACCAGCGCGGCGATGAGGAAGGTCCGCGGCATACGCGTCATTGGCCTCCTCCATCCGTGGGTGCGGCGGGTGGAATGCCGCCGGGCGCCGGCACGTACTGCGGCAGAGGTGTCGGCCCGGGGGTCGATTGCAGGTTCGGCGGGGCTTCGGCGGGCGGGCCGGGCGGCGGACCGCCCGGTGGCGGCGCCGGCAGCGGCTCCCGGTAGGGGTAGCAGCCGGTGGGTCCGGGCAGGGGCAGGCCGGGCGGTCCGCAGCCCTGGTCACCGGGGTTACCGGTGATGGCGTCCGGGATGGTCAGGCGCGGTTCGCCACCCTGGCCGGTGCGCGGGTACGGCATCGGAAGCGCCGGCGTGCCCGGCTGGCCGACCTGCGGATCGGTGCGCTCCGACGGCAGCAGCACGTTGGGGTCCAGACCCAGATCGGAGAACGCGGCGTCGACGAACGGTTGCACGAACTGACCCGGCAGCAGGTTGGCCACATAGGTTTTGAAGAACGGGCCCGAGGACACCGACTCACCCAATGACATCGAGTACTGCTGCAGCAGGTGCAGTGACTTCTGCAGGCGCTCCTTGCGATTGTCGATCATCGTCAGCACACCGTTGAGCTTGTCCAGCGACGGCTTGAGGATCGCGCGGTTGTCGTTGATGAAGCCGAGCAGCTGCTCGCTCAGCGTCGAGATGCTGCCGGAGATCTGATCCAGCGCCGCACTCTGGGTGCGCAGTTCGGCCAGCAGCGCATTGCTGTTGTTGACCAGGCCCACGATCTGATCGCTGCGCTGCGCCAGCACCGTCGTCGCCTTGTCCGCGTTGCCGAGCAGGTTGCGCAACTGGGCATCCCGCTCGTCGAGAGTCTGGGAGAACCGGGCGACGCCATCGACGGCGATGCGCAGCTGCGGCGGGGTGTCGGCGAACGTGGCGGACAGAACCCGCAGCGACTCGGACAGTTGGTCGGTGTTCAGGCCGCTGATCGTCGACGCCAGATCGCCCAGTGCGTCGGGCAATTGGTACGGAGACGTGGTGCGCTCCAACGGAATCAGGCCGTCGAGCTGGCCGTCGCCGCGGGAGGTAATCTCGAGCAGCTTGGTGCCGAGGAGTCCCTTGGTCTTGATCGCCGCCTCGGTGCGGTCCCCGAGCCGGATGCCCTTGTCGACGGTGAACGCGACGCGTGCGCGCGACTGATCGAGGTCGATCGACGTGACGGTGCCGACCTTGAAGCCCGACACGAGCACGTCCTGACCGGTGGTCAACCCGCCGGCGTCGGCGAACAACGCCGAGTATTCGTTGCCGTGGAAGAACGGCAACTTGGTGTAGTTGAGGGAGCCGAGGACCACGCCGATCGTCACCAGCAGCCCGACCGAGCCGACGATCAACTGATTGCGTTCACTGAACGATTTCACCTCGGCGCACACCTCCCCGTGGACTGACCGGCCACCTTGACGTACACGGGTTGGCCGCCCTTGCCGTTGAGCTTGAGCACGATGTCGCAGAGGTAGAAGCTGAAGAAGTCGCCGTAAATGCCCTGGCGTGCCAGCGCCTGGTAGGCGTCGGGCAGCGTGTTGAGCAGATTGTCGAAGTACTCGCTATCGGCCACGACGATGCCTGCGGCGCGGTCGGTTTCGCGCACTGTCTTGGTGAACGGCTCCCGCGACTGCGCCAGCAGGTCGGCGATGCTCGATGCCGCCGCGTTGGTGTAGGCCAGTCCGGTGCTGATGTCCTGCCTGCGGTCTTTGAGTGTCTCCACCAGTCCGGACAGCCCGTCGACCGCCTTGGCGAACTGGTCGCTCTGGTCCCCCAGCGACCCGAGCACGACGTCGAGGTTCGTGACCACCTGCCCGATCAGCTGATCCCGGTCGGCCAGGGTGCTGGTCAGTGCGGCGGTCTGCCCCAGGAACGAGTTGATGGTCCCGCCCTGCCCCTGCAGGGCCGAGATCAGTTGCCCTGACAGCGCGTTCACCTGTTCCGGATCGAGCGCCCGGAACAAGGGCCGGAAGCCACCGATCAGAGCATCGAGGTCCAGGGCCGGCGCCGTGCGGGCCATCGGGATCGTGTCGCCCGGCTTCAGCGTCGCGGTGCTGCCGGCGCCTTCCTGCAGCGCGAGGAAGCGGCCACCGATCAGGTCGTCGTAGCGGATCACCGCGCGGCTGCCCTCGGTGAGCACCACCGAGTCATCGGCGGTGAATTCCACGATCGCCGTCGTATCCGGTTCGATGGCAACCTTGTCGACGCGTCCGACCTCCACGCCGGCGACCCGGACGAAATCGCCCTCCTCGAGTCCGCTCACGTTGATGAACTCGGCGCGGTAGGTGTGCGTCTTCTCCCCGAATCGCATCTGGCCGAACACCGCGAACAGCCCGAAGACACCCAGCAGGCAGACGGTCAGGAACACGGCGAGACGCCACGCGTCGTGCCTGATCCTGGTCGTCAGGCCTGCCATGGCGGGACACCTCTCCGTGTGTTCTCGATGGTGGTCATGGTGACGGGGCAGCCTCACGCGGCAGCGGAACCGGCGGCAGCGGAGTGGGTTGCATCTGCGCCGGATTCGCGACGATGAACGGTTCGGACCCGGGTGTGGGGCCCGGTTCCCGCGGTGCGCCCGGCGGTGGGGCCGGCGGCAATCCGGGCCACAGGGGGCTGCCATCGGGGGCGTACAGATCCGCCCCGTAGGCGGGGGCACCCGGATACGGGATGGGCCCGATGGCCGGTCCGCCGAACAGGTTGCGGATGCTCGGCGGTTCGGGCACCGCGCGGGTGGTCGGCAGGTAGTTGGCCCAGGCCGGGAACCCGATACCGGGGTTGGGCCGCCAGTCGATCCCGGTGCCGAACCCGGTGTTGGTCACCAGGTTCCGCACCGGCCAGTTCTTGGCGACGTCAGGTAGCGAGCCGCAGGAGGGTTTGCCGCCGGGACCGCCCTTGGCGCCGATGATCGGCAGATTGTCCGGGTAGTGGTAGGGATCGTCACCCAGAGACAGGCCGACGTCGAGAATCAGGCTGCGGCCGTTCCCACCCGGCGCCTCGTACCCGCCGGTGTCCAGCAGGGTCTTGGCGCCCGTGAGCAGGCAGGTGTACTCCGGGCTGTACTTGAAGAGCAGGTCGGTGGTGGGCCGTAGCACGTTGATGGCCTTGATCAGGTTGGCCTGGTTGGGGGCCAGCAGGCTGATGCCGCTGTTGGACAGGCCGATCGTGGACATCAGCAGCGTGTCGAGCGCCGTAGCGCGGTTGGCGATCGTCGTGCTCGTGGTGCTGAGCGCGTCGAGCGTGGTGACGATGTCACCCGCGGCAGCGCTGTAGGTGTCGTTGAACTGCCGCAGCGTGCGCCAGTCCTCGGCGATGGTGTCGCTGCGCGGATTGAGTTGCAGGAGAACTTGATTCGCGGCGGTGGTGGCTTCACCGATCTGCGGGCCCAGGCCACGCACCCCGTCGGCGAGTGCGGACAACGTGCTGTTGAGCTTCGCCACGTCGACCCGGTCGATGATGGCGACCACGTTCTGGAACACGGTGTTGGCCTCGACGGTGACGTTGCGCGACTGGATCACCTGACCGGCCCGCAGCGTGCCCTGCGGGTCACTCGGATAGATCAGGTCGACGTATTTGGCACCGAACACCGTCGTCGCCCGGATCTGCGCCTCGACGTTGCCGGGGATGAAGCCGATCTTGTCCTTGTCGATCTCGAGCTTCAGCGCCACCGGCTCACTGCCGCCCTCGATCGCCGAGACGCGGCCGACCTGTACGCCGCGCAGCTTGACCTTCGAGTTCGTCTCCATCACCAGACCCGCCCGGTCGGAGGTCAGCGTGACCGTCTCGTGGGAGGTGAAGGTGCCGAAGAACAACGAATACGTCAGCCACAGGATGACAGCCATGACCACGAGCAGGATCAGCGTGTACCACGCCGGATGCAGGCCTTCGTCGTGTGTGTCCATGTCAACCCGCCAAGTTGAAGTTGCCGGACTGGCCGTAGACAGCAAGGGAGAGCAGCACCAACACCGATGCCGAGACGATCAGCGACGTCCGCACCGCCCGCCCGACGGCCTCGCCCACGCCGGCCGGGCCGCCGCGCGCGGTGTAGCCGTAGTAGGTGTGGACGAGCATGATGATCACCGACAGCACGATGCACTGTCCGAATGACCACATCAGATCGGTCGGGTTGAGGAACGTCTTGAAGTAGTGGTCGTAGACGCCAGTGGACTGGCCGTAGATCACCGTGGTGCCGAACCGCGCCGCCCAGAACGCCATCAGCACGCCCACGCAGTAGAGCGGGATCACGACGAACAGACCGGCGATCACCCTGCTGGACGCCAGGAACGCGATGCTGCGGATGCCCATCACCTCGAGTGCGTCGATCTCCTCGTTGATGCGCATCGCGCCGAGTTGGGCGGTGGCGCCGGCGCCGATGGTCGCCGACAGCGCGATCGCGGTGGTGGCCGGCGCGATCAGCCGGACGTTGAAGTAGGCCGAGACGAAACCCGTCAACGCCTCGACACCGATGGTGGAGAAGTCGCTGTAGCCCTGCACCGCCACCAGCGCGCCGGTGGTGACCGTGAGGAACCCGACGATCGCCACGGTGCCGCCGATGACGATGAGTGCTCCTGCGCCCAGACCCATTTGGGCGATGATGCGAATCAGCTCGACGCTGTAGTGGGTGAAGACATAGCCCACCGAGCGCAACGTGCGGCCGTAGAACTTGGTCTGCGTACCGATGTCATTCCACGGTCCGGCCACGCTTCGGAACCGGGCCTTGAGCCACGGGAACTGGGAATGCGGCCGCGAGACGGTCATGCGGTGATCTTGATCGCCACAGCCGTCGCCACGATGTTGATCGCGAACAGCGCCATGAATGTGAACACGACGGTCTCGTTGACCGCGTTGCCGACCCCGGCCGGGCCGCCACGTACGGAAATGCCTTTGTAGCAGGCGATCAGGCCGGCCGAGAGCCCGAACAGCGCCGCTTTGGCCAACGCGATGATCACGTCGGTGGTGCCGATGAGCAGCGTCAACCCCGCCGCGAACGCGCCCGGTGAGACGTGCTGGATGTAGACGACGAAGAAGTACGCACCCGAGAGGCCGACGAGGATCACCGTCGCCGACAGCGCGAGCGACACCACCGTGGCGGCCAGCACCCGGGGAACCACCAGTGCCTGAATGGGATTGATGCCCATCACCCGCAGCGCGTCGAGTTCCTCACGGATCGTGCGGGCCCCCAGGTCGGCGCACATCGCGGTGGCGCCGGCACCGGCGACCACCAGAACGGTGACGATCGGCCCGATCTGGCGCACCGTGCCGAGTGCCGCACCGGTTCCGGAGAAGTCCGCCGCGCCGATCTCGGTCAGCAGGATGGTCGTGATGAACGTCAGCAGAACGGTGTAGGGAATCGTCAACAGCAGGGTGGGCAGGATCGACACGCGCGCGACAAACCATGACTGGGCGATGAACTCGCGCCACGCGAACGGTGGCTGGAACAGCGCCACGAACGTGTCGAGGGCCATCGAGAAGAACCCGCCGAAGGCACGTACGGGTTTGCTGATGACGTCGGAAGCGACCATTCAACCGGTCCTTCCTCGCAAGCAGTTCACCGCCAAAGCCTCCGACCAACCCCCGCTGTGTGGGGTGACGGTACATCTGTGAGGACGCTGGCAGCCCGTATATCACCAAAATGTGGTGCGGCAACACGAGTCGCAAGCGCCGGTCACGCTCACTCGCGAGCCACCGCGCCGACGGCGCGCAGCGCGAAGTCGAGCAACCGGGACTCGGCCTGTTTGACCGCCTGCACGTCCTCGGGCGCGACGGAGGACAGGATCCGGCTGACCAACGCGCTGATCGCGACGGCATCGTGGTCGGGGTCAGCCAGCGGGAACGCGCCAGTAGCACGCCCGCGGCGCAGGATGTCAGCGAGCGACCGCTCCCTGCTGGCGTGCGAGCGCTCCCGCATGTCCCGGTAGCCGGCCGCGGAGCGGACCTCCTCGGAATCGATCACCGCCATCTGCATCCGTCGGCGCGGATCCACCATGAGATCGAAGATCTCCCCGATCCATGTCGCCAATTGGTTTACCGGGCTGCCGATCTCGGCCGCGGCCACCCGGTCCACCCGGGCGGCGATCTCGTCGGCACCCTCTTGCAGCAGCGCCAGGAAGAGATCGTCCTTGGAACGGAAGTGGCGGTAGAACGCGCGACTGGAGACGCCGGCGGTGTGCAGGATCGTCGACATCGTGACCGGCTCCCGGTGGGAATCGGACAGGCAGCGGTAGGCGGCCTCGATGATGCGCCGCCGTTCGTCGTCGGAACCGGCCACAATTTGCACAACCGAAAATAATAGATCGACGGCGGTCTGCCGGGACCCGGGATCGGTGGATCCGATGCGCTGGGTAGCCTCAGGGCTTCGGGGACCGGTGAGAGGACGCGGTGGACCATGACCAGCAGCGATGCGACGATTGCGACCTTCACCGGCGCCGACGGCCTCCAGTTGGTCGCCGACGAATGGAACCGGCCCTCGGCCGCCGACAACGGTGACCCCGCTCGCCCGTCTGTGCTGATGCTCCACGGTGGTGGCCAGAACCGCTGGTCGTGGAAGAAGACCGGGCAGGTGCTGGCTTCCCGCGGGTTGCACGTGGTGGCCCTGGACAGCCGCGGCCACGGCGACAGCGACCGCTCCCCCGACGCCCGGTACAGCATCGACGCGCTGTCGGCCGACGCAGAGCGCGTACTCGACCAGATCGGTCGCCCGACAGTCGTGATCGGCGCCAGCATGGGCGGGCTCACCGGCATTCAGGTGGCGCGCAACGCCGGCCCGCACAAGGTCACCCGTCTGGTGCTCGTCGACGTGGTGCCGCGGTACGAGAAGGACGGCAGCGCGCGCATCCGCGACTTCATGTTCAGCCATGTCCACGGGTTCGATTCCCTCGACGACGCCGCCGACGCGGTCGCCGCCTACTTGCCGCACCGCACCCGGCCACAGAACCCCGAGGGACTGAAGAAGAACCTCCGGCACCGCAACGGACGCTGGTACTGGCACTGGGATCCGGCGTTTCTCACCGCTCCCCATGACGATCCGTTCCTGCGGGTCGAGCAACTCGAACAGGCCGCCGTCGAACTGACCATCCCGATCCTGTTGATCCGCGGAAAGCTGTCCGACGTGGTCAGCGAGGAGGCCGTCGCCGACTTCCTGAACAAGGTGCCGGGTGCTGAGTTCGTCGAGCTCACCGGCGCGGGACACACCGCTGCGGGCGACGACAACGACGCCTTCTCCGACGCCGTCGTGTCGTTCGTACTGAGGCCCTGACTCACACCCGCAGCGGCACACCCGCCACCTGGTCGGCGGTCAGGATCTCGAACATCGCTGCCGCACTGGTCAATTCGGTACGCGCGACGGCGGAGCCGGCCACCTGGAGTCTGCAGGTCGCCAACGCTGAGTTGTAGCAGTACTTCTCGGCGCCGCCGGTGTCGGTGTAGGTCAAGCCGATCACGTCATCGGTTGCGGCGACGATCTCGCCTTCGATGGTCTGCTCCCCCACCCGTGCGCCGAAGCTCCAGGTGAACGGCTCGTACCGGCCATGCGTCTGCAGACTGCCGAGAACGCTGCGCACCGCGAATTCGACGCCGGCATGGCGGAGCACGAGGAGCGTGACCGCGGGCAACAGCACCGGCCCCACCGCGGCGCGCGCCGTGACGATCTCGAGCGTGGTGTCAGGCGCATCGTCGAACGCGCACACCTGCCCGTAGGCGTAGGCAGCGGTGTGCCGGCTGCCCCAGTTGTGGTTGACGCTGCCCACCCATCCGTCGACGTCGACCGTCAGACCGTCGATCTGGAGGCGGCCGGCCATCTCCGCCCGCGGATGCCGCACGAGCGTCTTCGCCGGCGGGAACCGGGCCTGGTAGGCCCGATCGGAGAGCATGCGCACCGCGGGCTCCCCACCCGGACGAATCGTCAGATCCCAGCGCGCGCGGCCGGCGATGTCGCCGACGGCGGCCGTGTCGGTCAGGCTGCTGGGACCGATCTGTGCGGTCCAGGGCACGTCCTCGAAGGCCGCGGAGTCGATCGGGAACGACTGTCGGAGCGCCCGGTGCCCCGTGGGATCGAAGGCCATCACCCATACATCCGCATTCGCCGCGCCGGTCGAGGACCGCAACAGCGTCTCGCGCACCCAGATCGCGCGGGTGCCGTCGCTGCTGTTGGCACGCAGCCAGCGGCTCTCGTAACAGGGGGCCTGTGGAGAACTCACGCCCCCAGCATCCAATACTGGACCGGTGACCGGGATGCAGATCGTCGCGCTGGCCCTGGCCGTCGTCGCGATCGGCGAGGCAGCCGCGATCGGACTGCTGTGGCGACGGGTGCGGGCCGCGGAAGCGGAGGCAGACGAGCTGCGGAACCGCCTCGACACCCGACAGCTGCTGGTGTCGGGTGGCACGAGGGCCGTCAAGACGGTGTGGCAGACGGCGAACATCCTGCGCCGGGACGGGCTGGGCGCGGCGGTGCGTTCCTCGATCGAGGATCTCGCGGACTGGGCCGAGGTGGAACGGCCCGATCTCGCCCGGCTCTCCCGCAACGGACGGCTCGCGATCATGTTCTCCGACATCGAGGAGTCGACCGCACTCAACGAGCGCATCGGCGATCGCGCGTTCGTCCGGTTGATCGCCAGGCACGACCGGGCCGTGCGCCGGTTCGTCGAGCGCCACGACGGTCACGTCGTGAAGAGCCAGGGCGACGGGTTCATGGTCGCTTTCGCCCGTCCCGAACAGGCGGTACGTTGCGCCCTGGACATCCAGCGCTCACTGTCGAAGCGCCGCAACAGCATTCGGGTGCGGATCGGCATCCACACGGGAAAGTCGGTGCTGCGCGGCGACGACGTCTTCGGCCGCAACGTGGCGCTGGCCGCGCGGGTCGCCGCGCAGGCCGACGGCGGTCAGATCCTGGTCAGTGCGGCCGTGCGCGATGCGATTGACGACCGCGACGACTGCGACGATCTGGTTGTCGAACGACACTGCGACACCGAGCTGAAGGGTTTCTCCGGCACGCACACGCTCTACGCCGTCACCGCGTGACGTCGGAGCCGTGCGCCTGGGCGTGGCGCTGATGCAGGCGAGCGCGAATGTCCTCCGGGGTGTAGGAGTTTCGCCGCCGCTGATCACGTGCGACCAGCACGCCGCCGGCGACCACGCCGGCCGCACCGGCCAGTCCGACCCACTTCCAGATTCCCCGCATGCCGGTCAGTCTGCCTAAGCTGCGGGCATGAAGCCAAGCACGGTGTCCCTGGAACGCGCGCTGGAGGAAACGCGCACCGGCGACATCTGGTTGTTCCGTGGCCACTCCGGTCCGGACCGCGCGATCCAGTCCATGACCAACAGTCCGGTCAACCATGTCGGGATGACCGTCGCACTGGAGGATCTGCCACCACTGATCTGGCACGCGGAGCTCGGCGACAAGCTCCTCGACCTGTGGACCGGAACCCACCATCGCGGGGTGCAGCTCAACGATCTGCGGGCAGCGGTACACCGCTGGGCGGACGCGTACGGCCAGCGCTGCTGGCTGCGCCAGCTCACACCGCACGCCGACCGTGAGCAGGAGGACCGCATGCTCACCGTGATCGCACGCATGGACGGCACCCCGTTTCCCTCCACAGCGCGCCTCACCGGGCGTTGGCTACGCGGACGGATTCCCACCGTCAGCGATTTCACTCGCGGAATCCCGTTGATGCACAAGGCTGTTCGTCGAGCCGCGGACAAGCGCAAGATCGAGCGGACGCAGATGGGCTTGGAGACCGCCTACTGCGCGGAGACCGTGGCGATCACCTACGAGGAGATGGGCCTGCTCGTCACCGAGAAGAACGCGAACTGGTTCGATCCGGGATCGTTCTGGAGTGGTGATGACCTGCCGCTGGCCGACGGCTACCGACTGGGCGCCGAGATCGCGGTTGCGCCCTGAATCAGTGTGTGAAACGCCGGTGCGGCTACCGGCTTTCGTCCACCGGCGATGCTTTGCTGTCCTCAAGATACTGCGAGACGAGGAAGCGTCAGGCATGACCGTCACCGACCACGCCCCAGCCCCCGACGCTCACGATGAGCCGCGTTCGCGCGGTCCGGCGTTGTCCATCGTCGTCGCCTCACTCGGCACGCTGGTGATCATCGTCGCGCTGCTCGCCTCCCGCGGTCCAGCCGAACAGCAGGTGCACTCCGTTCCGGCGCAGCCGAACACGGTGTCCGCCTGGGTGGCGGCGCCTGCGAAGCCCTCACCCCCGCCGCGCCCCGCCCCGGTGGAACCGGCGGCGCCGGTGAGCATGCCGATGGACACCCGCGGGTTCGTCGACTCGGCGGCGCGGTGCGACACCGATCAGCGCGCCGTCGCCGTGGCGCGCACCGAACACTCAGCCGTCGCGGTGTGCCGTGACGCGCAGGGATACACCTACCGGGGCGTGCGACTGCGCGACGGCGCCTCACTGCGCCTCGACGATGTCCGGCTCATTCCGGCCGGATTCGAAGCGCGTAACGACACCACCACCTACCGGCTGACGAGCACCGAACTCGTCGTCATCGCGGGTGAGTCGCTGCAGAGTCGGGACCGCGTGATCGAATACCGGGCCGGCTGAACCGGTTTCGATATGCCCACGGTCACAGCTCTGCACCATCCCCGGCTGAACGCGCCCTCGGGCATCATCGCCGTAGCAGGCGATGTCTGGTTCACCAACATCGGCGACGATCGGATCGGGCGCGTCCGGAGCGGGCGGATCGAACTCTTCGGCGCCGAGCCCGGCGTCATTCGCTTCCCCGCCAACATCTTTCCGGCGGCCGACGGCCGGGTGTGGTGCACCAGTCTCGGCTCCGACGCGTTGGTGGCCATCGATCCCGACAGCGCCGATCCGGCGTCGACGATCGCCTCCTACGCGTTGCCCGCCGGCAGTCGCCCGGTGGCACTCAAGGCCGCCCCCGACGGTCGGCTGTGGTTCTCGCTGCGCGGCGCCGACGCGATCGGCTCGATCGATCCGTGCGCCCCAGATCCCGCGGCGTCGCTGCGGCTGATCACAGACGACGGCATCGCCGCGCCGGCTGCGTTGTTCGTGACCGGCGACGGGCGGCCCTGGTGGGTGAACGCGGCATCGATCGGCAGCGCTGACCCGCTCACCGGACACGTGACCACCATCGGGCCGCTTCCGGCGACTCCGCGCGCATGGACTCGCGGCGATGACGGCACGCTGTGGCTGACAGCGCGTGAACCGGCCGGACTGCTGTCGTTCGACCCCGAGAACCCCACAGGCACCATGCGCCTCTTCACGCACCCCGACCTGGTCGAACCCGACGGGATCTGTACCGGCGCAGACGGTCAGCTGTGGTTGGTCGACACGGCCGCTGACCGCATCGTCAGCGTGGCCCCCGACCAGGCATCACAGCGCGGCGCCTGGTCGTTTCTCAGCTCGCCCGACATCCGCGGACCATTCGACATCAAACCCGGCCCGGACCCTCACGTGATGTGGTTCACAAACAAGCGCGGTAACACTCTCGGGGCCCTGACCGCTAAACCCTAGGGAGCGTTTGGTCGCTTCGTCGTGTGGTTAACCTGCCGTTCAGTGCAGGGGGGTCGTATCCGGCCGGTGCCACGACGTTGACGGTGACCGGCGCGTTGAACAGCGACTCTGAGGAGGAGTGTCATGACACGATTCACGAAGTTCGCAGCAGGTGCGGTGACCGCCGCAGCTCTCGGATCAGCCATCGTCGGCATCGGCGCAGGTGTTGCGCAGGCGAAACCGGGTCACGGCCACGACGACATCTGGCTGCCGGGCGACCCGCCCGGCCACAACCCGTTCGGGCCGCCCGGACTGGTCGCCAAGGGCCCGGGCCCGCTGGCCGGCCCGCCCGGACACTGGGGTGACCCGGTGCGTCTGGGCCTGCCTCCGGTGTGGCGGCCCGCCAACTGGATCGACCTCGGTATCCGGGATCCCCAGCCGCTGGTGTGGAATCCCGGCTCCAACTCTTGGGGCATCTGGTGGAACGGGCTGTTCATCGGCTATGTGGGCTGATGTCTCAGGTGTAGCCCGCCTGTGACCTGACTGCGACCGCGGTCGGGAAAGCTGACCCTGTGGCCGCCATCGTCGTGTTCTCGATGATGGCGGCCACAGGTCTGTTCGGCTTCTACCTGGGCCGCCGTTCCGCGTCACAGTCGAAGAGCTGGCGCCAGCGCACCCGTCGGCCCGTGCTCGCCCGTCAGGCGGTCGGCCTTCTTGCCCTTGTCGCCGTCAGCCAACTACAGCGCAGCGCGCAGCAGCGCCTCACGTCGCGCCGCGGCTGAATCGTTTTCCCACCCTCGGGTAGCTTTCCGGATATGCCGCTTCGCTACGTCGACCCGCACCGCAGGCGGGGCCGCTCCTATCAGCGTGGGGTGCGCTTCGGCCGCTCGCCGGTCGGTCAGTTCTTCGCGCGCCACGTTGCGCGGCGCACCGACCCGTATCTGTTCCGGCTCACCGGCGGCCGGGTCAACATGGGGCCGATCATCAACGCCCCGCTAATCTCGACCGGCGCGAAATCCGGGCAGCAGCGCCAGACGCAGCTGACGTACTTCCACGACGGCTCCGACGTCATCCTCGTCGCCTCGAACTACGGGAAGCGGCGGCATCCGTCGTGGTACTTCAATCTGACCGCACATCCCGAGTGCGAGTTCGGCGGCGAGCCGTTCACCGCCTCGGAGGTCACCGACCCCGACGAATACGCCCGACTGTTCGCGCTGGCCGAGCAGGTGTACGAGGGTTACGACGACTACCGCGAGCGGACTGCCGAGAGTGGTCGCCAGATTCCGATCATGAGGCTGACACCGCGCTGACGCGTTCTCAGACGCCGAACTTGGCGCGCGCCTGGTCGGACACGGGCGTGAACAGATTCACCAGGTTGCCGTCCGGGTCCCGGAACAACAGCGCGCGATTGCCCCACGGCATCGTGGTCGGCTCGGTGACGACATCGTCCAATTGTTTTCGCAGACGGTCGAATTCGGCGTCGACGTCGGCAACGAGGAACTCGATGATCGCGCTGCGGTTGGCCGCGGGTTCCGCGGACCCGGCGCCGAAGAGCGGAACGGTCTTGTCGCTGCCGATCGCGAGCGTGCCGACCGATGTCGGGATCTCGGCGAACAGTGCGTTACCCCAGACCGCTGAGGCCTTGGCGACCATCTCGTAGAACGACACGAGCCGCGGCACGTCGGCGGTGATGAGGCGGACGGATACGAGCTTCATGCCGGCCGACGCTAGACCGGGGCACCGACATCCCGCGGGCGCCCACCGTGGGCCCTGTGTACGCAATCAGGCGCCGAAGCGTGCACAGCCCCCACGCTCGACGGCCAGCCGCTCAAGCGGAACTCCGCGACTCCTCGAGTCGTCAGCACCGCTAGGGCGGGCCTTCGTTCATCGACCGCCGCGTCTCGGCTACTTCGCGCCTTTCGGCCTGGTCCCGTCTCTCCCCTGCTAACGAACGGTTTTCACCGTCCGTGATGCGTTGCAAGCGATCCCGCTCACGCTGCTCGTTGGCACCTTCGCGCTCGTCCGCGATCCGCTCGCGCTCATCCGCAGCTTGCTGGCGGTCGTCGGCGATCCTGTCGCGTTCATCGGCGATCCGGTCGCGTTCGTCGGAAACCCGTTCGCGCCGCGAGTGTTCGGTTTCGCGCCGTGTGAGGCTGCGTTCGCGCTCGTCCATCGCAGCGCTGCACCGATCGGAGTCGTCCCCGACGTCGGCATCTTCAACACCGATCATCGACCAAACCTAGCGCGGCCTGGTGCGCTGCGGAATCAGCGAGCCGCGGCGTCTACACGTTGAAGCGGAACTCCACCACGTCGCGATTCCGCGTGCGGCCTCTAGCTCCCGCCACCGAAGGCCTCTTTAAGAAACGTGAGGGGTGACGGCTGGGCCGACCTGGTGACGACCTCGATGATCGTACGCGGGTGCCCTGGCTCGGCAACCTCTTTGATCAGGGCGTCCGCGAGATCGGCGCGAGACGTGACCCGCCCCGATAGACGTTTAGGCGCGACTTCGTAATCGTCGGTCGGCTCGTCTGCGTTGAACAGTCCACCGGGCCGGACGATGGTCCAGTCGAGATCGCTGCTTTTGACAATCTCCTCCATGCGCTGCATGTCGTCGTACAGCGTGCGACCGACGACCTTGCGGAGGAACGGGCCGATGGCCCTACGCCACAGCAGCGACTCCCCCGGCGCGTCTTCCGTCGCTACGGTTGTGGAACTGACGCACACCAGGCGATTGACGTCATTCGCGACCATCGCCCGGATGATGTTGGCGATGCCGTCCGAGTAGACGGTGATCTGGCTTCGACTGTAGGGCACACCATAAGTGGAGATGACCGCCTGGGACCCAGCGACCGCCCTTTCGACGGCGTCCTGGTCGATGACGTCAGCGCCAGCGATACTCAGGCTCGGCGAGGTCACCGGATACTCATCGGGCTTGCGCGTCACAGCGGTGACGTGATGACCGGCGGCCAACGCCTGGCTGACAACGCGACGTCCCGTAGGTCCGTTCGCTCCGAACACGACGAGGTCCATCAATCCCTCCGGTCGGCAGCAAAGCGTGGGATCACTGCTTTGTCTTAGACGTTGAAGCGGAACTCCACCACGTCGCCGTCGGCCATCACGTAGTCCTTGCCCTCCATGCGGACCTTGCCCGCGGCCTTCGCCGCGGCCATCGAGCCCGCGGCCACCAGATCGTCGAACGACACGATCTCGGCCTTGATGAAGCCCTTCTCGAAGTCCGAGTGGATCACCCCGGCCGCCTTCGGCGCGGTGTCGCCCTGGTGAATCGTCCACGCGCGCGCCTCTTTCGGGCCCGCGGTCAGATACGTCTGCAGCTTCAACGTGTGAAAACCAGCCCGCGCCAACGCATCCAGGCCGCGCTCGGTCTGACCGATCGATTCCAGCAGCTCGGCTGCGGACTCCTCGTCGAGCTCCTGCAGTTCCGCCTCGATCTTGGCGTCCAGGAACACCGCGTCCGCCGGCGCCACCATCTCGCGCAGCTCGGCGACTCGCGCGGCATCGGTGAGCACCGACTCGTCGGCGTTGAACACGTACAGGAACGGTTTGGAGGTCATCAGATTCAGCTCGCGCAGCAGCGTCACGTCGACACCTGCCGCGAACAGGGTCGTGCCGCCGTTGAGCACCTCCTGCGCCGCGAGCGCCGCCTCCTGCACCGGTCGCCGATCCTTGTTCGTGCGGGCTTCTTTCTCGAGCCGCGGCAGCGCACGCTCCAGCGTCTGCATGTCGGCCAGGATCAACTCGGTCTCGATGATCTCGATGTCGGACTTCGGATCGACCCGGCCGTCGACGTGCACGACGTCGTCGTCGGCGAAGACCCGCACCACCTGGCAGATCGCATCGCTCTCTCGGATGTTGGCCAGGAACTTGTTGCCCAGGCCGGCACCCTCGGACGCGCCCTTGACGATGCCCGCGATGTCGACGAACGTGACCGGCGCCGGCACGGTCTTCTCCGAGCCGAACATCTCGGCCAGCTTGTCCAGCCGCGGATCCGGGAGCGCCACCACACCCTCGTTCGGTTCGATCGTCGCGAACGGGTAGTTGGCAGCCAACACGTCGTTGCGTGTCAGCGCGTTGAACAAGGTCGACTTGCCCACGTTCGGCAGTCCGACGATTCCCAGATTCAGGCCCACGGAGTCCACAGTCTGCCAGATGTCGGCCGGCCGCCATCGCCACACAGGCGTCCGCTGGCGGCATGCGGCCACCCCAGCCGGTACGGTCGACGTGTGTCAGGACAGCGTGCGCGCTCGGCGGTGCCAGCCGAACTCCGCTCCGCGCACCCCGGTATCGCGGGAGTGCCCTGGTGGGGCGCCATTCTGATCGCCGTCGCCGCCAGCACGGCCGGCTTCGCCATCGACGCCGGCGGCGGCGGAGGCGCGTTGACGTCCGTGTTCTCTGTGCTCTACGTCATGGGCTGTCTCACCGCGGTGCTCGCCGTTCGGCGCAGCGGGTTGTTCACCGCCGTCATCCAGCCACCGCTGCTGCTGTTCGTCACGGTGCCCGGCGCGTACTTCCTGATGCACAGCAGCGAGGTCAAAGGCATCAAGGACCTGCTGATCAACTGTGGGTATCCGCTGATCGAGCGCTTCCCCCTGATGTTCTTCACCTCTGCGGCCGTGCTCGTCGTCGGCATCGCGCGCCGCTACCTCGGCGCCTCTCCGGCGGGCCACAGCAGCCCGGTGTCGGCGAAGCTGTCGAGCTTCGTCACCGGCGGCGGCAAGGCCGACGCCGCCGACCCGGCCGAGAAGAAGGCCAAGCCGCCGCGCCGGCGCCACACCGCGGGCCGGCGCGCCGAGGCCGCGGGCCCTGGCGACAGGGCCACCGCGCGGTCGCGTGCCGAACGGCCCACCAAGCGCGCTGCACCCTCACGGTCGCGGCATGCCCGGCCGCCGGACCCCACCGAAATCATCGAACCGGTCGTCGATCTCGATCGGCCGCGCCGCCGCCGACCCCGCCCGGACGACGCACCTGCGTCCGAGCCGAGGCGCCGCCCCCGGCCATCGGGGCAGCGTGCGTCGGCGCGGGAGTCGTCCTCGACGCGCGAGTCCCGCATCCCGCCCAGCGAGCGCCTCAGCGGCTACGAACGCCCCGCGCGCCGGCCCCGCTACGACGAGTACGAGCCGCGCGAGAGCAGCACCCACCATCCGATTTCACGGGTGCGGTACCGCGGCGGCGATGACTCCGACGAGCCCGAGTACCGGCCGCGCCGGCGACCGTCGCGCGACACCGACGCCGACCGCTGGGAATACGACATCTAGCTCCGCAGGAACCGGCCGGCGGCATCCACCGCCGGCGTGGAACTGTCGGCGTCACTGACGAACACCGCCAGCGCCAGGTCGTCGTGGATGCCGACGAACCAGCCGTGCGCACGCTGCACCCCGTCGGGTCCCACGTACTCGGCGGTGCCCGTCTTGCCGAGCATGCCGGCGATGTCCTGCAGTTGGGTGGCAGTGCCCCCGGACACGGTCTCGGCCATCATCGCCTTGATCTGCCCGTCGACCCCGGCGGGCAGGGGTGCCGGGGTGCGGTCCACGGTGGCCGGCTGCCCAGCGACGATCGCCGGCATGGGTACCGAACCGTGGGCCAGCGTCGCAGCAACCAGCGCCATCCCGAACGGCGACGCGGTGACCTTGCCCTGGCCGATGCCCTCCTCGACGCGCAGCGCCGACGTGTCGGCGACCGGTACCGAGCCCGTCACGGTAGTCATGCCCGGCGCGGTGAAATCGAGGCCCAGGCCCAGCTGAGCCGCGGCCTTCGTCAGTCCGTCGGGCGGCAGGTTGACCGCGAGCCGCCCCATCGTGGTGTTGCAGGATTTCGCGAACGCCGTGTGCAGCGGCACCTCCCCGAGGTCGAATTCGTCGTCGTTGGGGATCTGCCTGCCCTCGATGTTCTCGGTGCCGGGGCAGCCGAGGACGGTGTCCGCGCTCACCTGGCCGGCCTGCAGCGCGGCTGACACGGTGACGGTCTTGAACGTGGACCCCGGCGGATAGAGACCGGTCAGCGCCAGTGGCCCCTGCGCATCGGCAGGAGCGTTCTGTGCGACGGCGAGCAGATTGCCCGTCGACGGCTGGATCGCCACCAGAGCGGCCGGTGTCGGCAGCGGCGCCAGCGCGCTCTCGGCGGCGCGCTGCATCCCGATGTCCAGCGTGGCGGCGATGTCGCCGACAGGTGTGGCGTCCTGCCCGCCGACGCGCTGCGCGCCCGCGGCGGTCTGCGCGGTCACGGCCCAGCCGTCCGCGGCGTCCATGCGCTGCTGCCACAGGTCCGACAGCCCGGACAGCGTGGGTGAGGTCAGCGCGCGGTCGGTCGCGAGCAGCCGGGTCTGCGGCCGCAGCGTGACGTTCGGCAGCGCCGTCAGCGCAGCCTCGATGGGTGCCAGGTCCTCGTCGCGCAACGTGACCGCGGTGACGGGTTTTCCGCCGGCCAACTCACCGGCCAGCGACTCCGGGGTGATCGTGGGTGCGATCGGATTGAGCAGTGCGGCAACGGCATTGACGTCCGCGCCGGGCGCGAGGTCGACCAGTGTGACGACGTGCTGGGTGAGCAGTTCGGCGCCGGTGCGGTCGAGGACGCGAGCGGCGGGTTGCGGGACGAGGGTGCTGAACGACAGCGGCCCTTTGTCCAGACCCGGCGCGACCGTCGTGGCATCCCACTGGATCTTCCAGTCGTCGCCGGCGCTCACGGCCCGGCCGTCCGCGCTGTATTTCCACTCGATCTGCTTCTGCGGCCCGAACTTCCACGTCGTGTCGAGCCCGAAGGTGCCCGCGCCGTTGTCCTCTGCTGTCGAGGTGACACCGACATGGACGTCTTTACCCAGGCTCGCGAACAATGCGTCCAGCGTCGTGCCCGCCGCGGCTTGGTCGGTCGTCAGTGCGGCCGCCGCAGCCGCACCGCCGCGGCTGAGGGCGTCGGCGAACGCGGAAACGGTGTCCCGCAATCGGTCTCCGGCGTTACTGCAGCCCGCCACGACAAGCAGGAGAACGAACAGGACAGCCGACGAACGCTTGCGCACACCCACAGGGGCCGAAGGTACCCGCTAGGTGCGTGCGGGCCGGATCTCCCGCGGCAGAGCGAACACGAGTGTCTCGTTGGCGGTGGTCACCGGCTGCACGGTCCCGAAACCGTGTTCGGCCAACCGGTCGAGGACACCGCGGACGAGGATCTCGGGCACCGAGGCGCCCGAGGTCACCCCGACCGTCGTCACGTCGGCCAGCCAGGCGGGGTCGATGTCGTCGGCGTAGTCGACGAGGTGCGCCGCCGAAGCGCCGGCACCCAACGCCACCTCGACCAGCCGCACCGAGTTCGACGAATTGCGGGAGCCCACGACGATGACCAGCTGGCATTCCGGCGCCATCGCCTTGACCGCCACCTGACGGTTCTGGGTGGCGTAGCAGATGTCGTCGCTGGGCGGGTCCTGCAGCGTCGGGAACTTCTCGCGCAGCCGTCGCACGGTCTCCATGGTCTCGTCGACCGACAGCGTCGTCTGGGACAGCCAGACCACCTTGGCGGGGTCGCGGACCGTGACGTTGTCGACCGCGTCGGGATTGTCGACCACCTGGACGTGGTCGGGCGCCTCCCCCGCGGTGCCGACGACCTCCTCGTGGCCTTCGTGGCCGACGAGCAAGATGTCGTAGTCGTCGCGGGCGAACCGCTTGGCCTCGTTGTGCACCTTGGTGACCAGCGGGCACGTGGCGTCGATGGTCTGCAGCTTCCGGGCCTTGGCTTCTTCGTGCACGGTGGGCGCGACGCCGTGCGCGGAGAACACGACGATGGCCCCCTCGGGCACCTCGTCGGTCTGTTCGACGAACACGGCGCCGGCCTGGGCCAGCGTGTCGACGACGTAGCGGTTGTGCACGATCTCGTGGCGGACGTAGACCGGCGCGCCGTGCTTCTCCAGAGCACGTTCGACGGTCTCCACCGCGCGGTCCACGCCGGCGCAGTAGCCGCGCGGCTCGGCGAGCAGGACCCGCTTACCCGCGTCCTGCGCGAGACCCGTACCCAGCGCGGATCGGCTGGCGCCTGGAATCCCCATGTTGACAGTCGGCGGCATGAGTCCAGGGTACTGATCGGTCCCCTGCCTCGCCCAGCCGTAGGCTGTCGCCATGGCAACTGCACCGTACGGGGTCCGTCTGCTGGTGGGTGCAGCGGTGACCGCGATCGAGGAAACCCGCAAGCTCCCGCAGACGATCCTGATGTACCCGATGACCGTCGTGAGTCAGATCGCCCAGATGGTCATGAAGGTGCAGCAGGACGTCGCGGTCCTGGTCATCAAGGGCGACGAGACGCTCGACACGATGTTCCCGCCCAAGGACGAGCAGCCGGAGTGGGCGACGTTCGACGAGGACCTGGGCGCGGCAGAGCAGTCCGGCGCCGATGTCGTGACGTTGCCGGTGCGCGACGGCGAACGGCTCACCGAGGGCCGCTTCGCACTGTTCAGCGAGGAGCCCGAGACGCCGAACACCACCTCGACACCCGCCTCGTCGGCGTCATCGACGTCGTCGACCGACGCGCCGGAGATCGTCACCGAGATCGACTACCAGAACCTGACGCTGGCCCAGCTGCGCGCGCGTCTGACCTCGCTGCGGATCGCGGACCTGGAGGCGTTGCTCTCTTATGAGGAGACGACGAAGGCGCGCGCCCCGTTCCAGACCCTGCTGGCCAACAGGATCACGCGCGCGTCGGCGAAGTGACCAGTCCCGGGCAGTCGCCGGAGAACCCCTTCCCCGTTCGCGGCGTCGCGATCCGCGTCGCCGGGTGGATCGACAAGCTGGGCGCGGTCTGGGTCGAGGGACAGATCGCGCAGTTGACACTGCGGCCCAACTCGAACACCGCGTTCATCACGTTGCGGGATCCCGCCGCGGACATGTCGCTGTCGCTGACGTGCCCCCGGGACCTGGTGACCAATGCGCCGGTGAAGATGACCGACGGCACGCAGGTGATCGTCTACGGCAAGCCGAATTTCTACACCGGTCGCGGCACGTTTTCGCTGCGGGTCAGCGAGATCCGAGCCGTCGGCATCGGCGAGCTGCTGGCCCGCATCGATCGCCTGCGCCGCCTGCTCGAGGCCGAGGGTCTGTTCGACGCCCGGCTGAAACGACCGATCCCGTTCCTGCCGGGCACGATCGGGTTGATCACCGGAAGGGCGTCGGCGGCCGAGCACGACATCACGGCCGTCGCCTCGGCGCGCTGGCCCGCGGTGCGCTTCGACGTGCGCAACACGGTGGTGCAGGGTCCCAACGCCGTACCCCAGATCGTGGAGGCGCTGCGCGCGCTCGACGCACACCCCGAGGTCGACGTCATCGTGCTGGCCCGCGGGGGTGGCAGCGTCGAGGACCTGCTGCCGTTCTCCGACGAGACGCTGTGCCGTGAGATCGCGAAGTGCACCACGCCGGTGGTGAGCGCCATCGGACACGAGCCCGACAATCCGCTCTGCGATCTGGTGGCCGACCTGCGGGCCGCGACGCCCACGGACGCGGCCAAGCGCATCGTGCCCGATACGACGGCCGAGTTGGCGCTGGTGGCCGACCTGCGCAGGCGCAGCGCACGGGCGCTGAGGAACTGGGTCAACCGCGAACAGCACACGCTGACCCAGCTGCGCAGCCGACCGGTGCTGGCCCGCCCGCTGGAGGCGATCGCCGCCCGGGCCGACGAGATCCACCGGGCGCGACGGGCAGGACGCCGCGACATCGCCAGGCTGCTCGACGTGGAATCCGACCGGATCGGTCACCTGTCGGCGCGGTTGAGCACACTGGGACCCGCAGCGACGCTGGCGCGGGGTTACGCCGTCGTCCAGGTGGCGCCGACCGGTGGTGAGCCGCAGGTGCTGCAGTCGGTGCTCGACGCGCCGGCGGGGGTGCGCCTACGCGTGCGGGTGTCCGACGGCGCGGTGACGGCGATCAGCGAGGGTGAAGCAGAGGACTTGTTATGAAGCCCATTAGCGAACTCGGCTACGAAGAGGCGCGCGACGAGCTCATCGAGGTCGTGCAGCAGCTCGAGCACGGGGGCCTCGATCTCGATGCATCGCTGAAACTGTGGGAACGCGGCGAAGCGCTCGCAAAATGCTGTGAAGAGCACTTAGCTGGAGCCCGTAAGAGGGTGGCCGATGCACTGTCCGCGAGCGACGAGTCCGACGAGTGATCGCGGGTTCACTTCGCGGCCGATGCTGGAAAATTGGAACACGTTTCAGTTAGTCTGCCCCCCATGGGTGATGCATCGCTGACCACCGAACTGGGCCGGGTCCTCGTCACCGGCGGCTCCGGCTTCGTGGGCGCCAACCTGGTGACCGAACTGCTCGACCGCGGGCTCGAGGTCCGCAGCTTCAACCGCGTGACCTCGCCGCTGCCATCGCATCCCCGGCTCGAGGTCCTCGAGGGCGACATCACCGACACCGCGGACGTCGCCCGCGCGGTCGAGGGCATCGACACGGTGTTCCACACCGCGGCGATCATCGACTTGACGGGCGGAGGGGCGGTCAGCGAGGAGTTCCGGCAGCGCAGCTTCGCGGTCAACGTCACCGGAACGCAGAACCTGGTGCGTGCCGCGCAGCAGGCGGGCACCAAGCGCTTCGTCTACACGGCGTCGAACAGTGTGGTGATGGGCGGCCAACGCATCTCCGGCGGCGACGAGACACTGCCCTACACCGCGCGGTTCAACGACCTCTACACCGAGACGAAGGTGACGGCCGAGAAGTTCGTGCTGGCCGCCAACGGCGAGCACGGCGTTCTCACCTGCTCGATCCGGCCGAGCGGTATCTGGGGCCGCGGCGACCAGACGATGTTCCGCCGCGTCTTCGAGAGCGTGCTGGCCGGCCACGTCAAGGTGCTCGTCGGGAGCAAGAACGTCAAGCTGGACAACTCCTACATCGCCAACCTGGTGCACGGCTTCATCCTGGCCGCCGAGCACCTGGTGCCCGGCGGCACCGCACCCGGTCAGGCCTATTTCATCAACGACGGTGAGCCGATCAACATGTTCGAGTTCTCTCGCCCGGTGGTGGAGGCGTGCGGTCAGCCGTATCCGCGGCTGCGGGTGCCGGGCCGGCTGGTGTGGTTCGCGATGACGCTCTGGCAGTTCCTGCATTTCCGCTTCGGCGCACCCAAGCCGCTCCTGGAACCCCTTGCGGTGGAACGGCTGTACCTCGACAACTACTTCTCGATCGCCAAGGCGCAGCGCGATCTGGGCTATCGCCCGCTGTTCACCACCGAAGAGGCGCTGCAGCAGTGCCTCCCCTACTACGTCGAGTTGTTCGAACGGATGAAGGCCGCCGCCGGCGAGCCGCTGGTGCACGCCGCGGCACCGGTGGCACCCGAGGGCTGACGCCTCGGCCGGGTGCGCGCTCCCCGGCCACACTTTCGGAATCCGCCGACCGGGCGGCCCGGGTAGTCCTACGCTTGACGCGAACGTCAAATGGTGAAGGAGCCCGCCATGCCCGACGGCCGACCGAACATCCTCGTCATCTGGGGCGACGACATCGGCATCTCGAATCTGAGCTGCTACAGCCGCGGAATGATGGGCTACTTCACGCCCAACATCGACCGCATCGCCACCGAGGGCATGCTGTTCACCGATTCCTACGGCGAGCAGAGCTGCACCGCCGGTCGGTCGTCCTTCATCACCGGACAGAGCGTCTACCGCACCGGTATGAGCAAGGTGGGCATGCCCGGGGTCGACATCGGTCTACAGAAGGAAGACCCGACGATCGCCGAACTGCTCAAGCCCCTCGGCTATGCGACCGGCCAGTTCGGCAAGAACCACCTCGGCGACCTCAACAAGTACCTACCGACGGCGCACGGGTTCGACGAGTTCTTCGGCAATCTCTACCACCTCAACGCCGAAGAGGAACCCGAGCACGAGGACTACCCGACCCCGGAGGAGGCGCCGCTGCTGCGCAAGGCGCTGTTACCGCGCGGGGTGATCCATTCCTGGCCCACAGAAGAGGATTCCGGCGAGGTCGACGACCGCTACGGACCGGTGGGCAGACAGCGCATCGAGGACACCGGTCCGCTGACGAAGAAGCGCATGGAGACCATCGACGACGAGACCACCGCGGCCTGCGCCGACTTCATCCGTCGCCAGAATTCCGAGGGCACCCCGTTCTTCGTGTGGATGAACATGACGCACATGCACTTTCGGACGCACACCAAGCCGGAGAGCCGAGGCCAGGCCGGCCGCTGGCAGTCGCCGTACCACGACACGATGATCGACCATGATCGCAACGTCGGGACGTTGCTGGATCTGGTGGACGAACTCGGCATCGCCGAGGACACCATCGTCATCTACTCCACCGACAACGGACCGCACGCCAACAGCTGGCCCGACGGCGCCACCACGCCGTTCCGCAGCGAGAAGGCCACCAACTGGGAGGGCGCCTTCCGCGTCCCGGAAATGATCCGGTGGCCCGGAAAGATCGCCGCCGGATCGGTGTCCAACGAGATCGTGCAGCACCATGATTGGCTGCCGACATTCTTGGCGGCGGCCGGCGATGCCGACATCATCGAGAAACTCAAAGCCGGACACACCATCGGTGACATGACCTATCGCGTGCACATCGACGGCTACAACCTGCTGCCGTACCTCACCGGAGAGGTCGACAAGAGCCCGCGGCGCGGCATGATCTATTTCTCCGACGACGGCGACGTGCTGGGCATCCGCGCCGACAACTGGAAGATCGTCTTCATGGAGCAGCGCTGCCAGGGCACGCTGCAGGTGTGGTTCGAGCCCTTCACCCGGTTGCGGGCGCCCAAGCTGTTCAATCTGCGCACCGATCCGTTCGAACGCGCCGACGTCACGTCGAACACGTACTGGGACTGGATGATCGACAGGCTCTTCCTGATGTTCTACGGCTCGGCGATCGTCACTCAGTTCCTCGACACGTTCCGGGAGTTCCCGCCACGCCAGGAACCGGCATCGTTCACGATCGACAACGCAGTGGAGGAGCTCGAGAAGTTCCTCGCGACCGGCGGCGGCTGACTTGGCGGTTCTGGACTCCTGGCGCGACGGCTCCACGAAGACCTCGATCGTCGAGTTCGTCGATCGCGCGGTGCGCGACGTCGCCCCCGAGGAGCGGATCGCGGTGTTCGACAACGACGGCACGCTGTGGTGCGAGAAGCCGGCCTACATCCAGCTCGACTTCCTGGTCCGCCGGCTGGCCGAGCAAGCCGCGGCAGAGCCGGCGCTGGCAGACGATCCTCCGTATCGGGCGGCTGCGTCCGGCGACCTGTCCTGGTTCGGCGACGCCGTCACCCGTCACTACAACGGTGACGACTCCGCGATGAAAACTCTTGCGAGAGCAATCCTCTCGGCGTACGCCGGGCTCACCGTCGAGGAGCATGCCGACCGAGTCGCAGCCTTCTTCGACGACGCGGTCCACCCCACACTCGGCCGCCCGTACACCTCGTGCGGCTACACGCCGATGGTGGAATTGCTGCGCTACCTGGAGCACCACGGATTCACCAATTACATCGCGTCCGGCGGTGGCCGCGACTTCATGCGGCCGGTGACCACGAGGATGTACGGCATCCCTCCCGAGCGGGTCATCGGCAGTTCGGTGGGCCTCGACTTCGCCGACGGTCATCTCACGACCACGTCGACGCCCGAGTTCCTCGACGACGGTCCGGTGAAACCGGTGCGGATCTGGGGCCGGGTGGGCCGGCGCCCGATCATGGCTGCCGGCAACTCCAACGGGGACATCGCGATGCTCCAGTACGCCACCGCCGGTCGCGGGCCATCGTTGGCGCTACTGCTGCGCCACGACGACGGCGAACGCGAGTTCGACTACCTCGCTGGTGCCGAGAAGTCGCTGGATGCCGCGTCCACCCTCGGCTGGCTCGTCGCCAGCATGCGCGATGACTGGGTGACCGTGTTCGGTGACTGACGACCTGGTGCCCGTGCCGCCTCAGACCACGGTCGTGGGGTCCGTCGAGCACTACCCGGAGGAAGGTCCTGCGCGGGAGATCAGTGTCGAGGGGTTCGCGATCATGCCGCGCCAGGTTACCAACGCTCAGTTCGCCGAGTTCGTCACTGCGACAGGGTATGTCACCGTCGCCGAACGGCCGCTCGATCCGAGCGACTTCCCGGGAGCCCCTCCGGAGAATCTGGTGCCGGGTTCCATGGTGTTCCAGCGCACGACGGGCCCGGTGGACCTGCGCCACCTGTCGCAGTGGTGGGCATGGACCCCGGGCGCCTGCTGGAACCACCCCCGCGGGCCCCGCTCATCCCTCTGCGCCAAGGACGCGCACCCCGTCGTGCACATCGCCTTTGCGGACGCGCAGGCCTACGCCGAGTGGGCAGGCCTGGCCCTGCCGACCGAGACGGAGTGGGAGGTCGCTGCGCGCGGCGGACTCGCGCACGCGGTCTACACGTGGGGTGACGAGCCGGAGCGCCGAGATCAGCGGCTGGCGAACTACTGGCACGGCGAGTTCCCGTACCTACCGGACACCGGCTACGGACAGACCACCCCGGTGGGATCGTTCCCACCCAACGGTTACGGGCTCTTCGACATGGCCGGCAACGTCTGGGAGTGGACGACCGACTGGTACGGCGACAGCCGCGACAACCAACCTTGCTGCGCCGCCGACACCTACGACCCGCGCCAGCCTGGCACCCCCGTGCCACGCAAGGTCGTCAAGGGCGGCTCGTTCCTGTGCGCCGACAGCTACTGCATGCGCTACCGGCCCGCCGCCCGCCGCCCACAGCCGGTGGATACGGGTATGAGCCACATCGGTTTTCGCTGTATCCGACGAGAAGGAGCACCATGACCAGACGTTCCGACCACGAATGCCGCTGCTCGTGCAGCAAGTGCAAGGAAGGCAAACACTGCCACAACATCGCGGCCGGCTGCCGCGCATCGCACTGGTAGCCGGCCCCAGGATCAGGCGGCGCTCTCGGCCGACTCCTTGATCGCCGCCAGCGTGGCCGGGATACCGGTGCGGGCCGCCTCGCTGCGCTTGGCGATCTCCTCGTCCGCGGCGTCCCCGAAACGCTCCCGGAAGCCCTCGAGGCCGGCCGGCAGGAACTCCCAGTGCTCGGTGAGCCGGCTGCCGTCGCCGTCGGGCTCGAAGGAGTATCCCCACCGCACCCAGCCGTTGTTGACCTCCCACGCGAACTCGCGGCCCGGGTCGGCAGCCACCACCTTGCTGCGCGTCTCCCAGGTCCGCTCGGGAAGCACGTTGCGCCCGGTGAACCACGCCCCGACGCGCGGACCGTCACCCTCGTCCCACCAGCAGGCCTTGCAGATCGGGCTCCACTGACCCATGTTCGTCACGTCGGACACCAGGGCGTAGAGCTGATCGGGCGGCACCGCCACCGAAATCGACTCGGATCTCTGCAATTCGGTCACGATGTCGAGTCTGCCAGCCGGGAATCCGTCAGCGCTATTGCCTTTTGATTGGCCAGGTGTGACGTTGTAACCCGCTTCCCGTCCTGCCCAGAAGGAGAGTTCACCATGACCGAGCGGGTCGCAGTGATCGTCGGTGGAGCTTCCGGCATCGGCTGGGCGACGGCGCAGGCGTTGGCCACCGACGGGTGCCGTGTCGTCGTGGCCGACCGCGACCGTGACGCGGCCACCGAACGCGCCTCCGCGCTGGGCGCACCACACTCCGCGGCATGGGTCGACGTCTCCGACGAACCGTCTGTGGAGCGCCTTTTCGACGATGTCGGAGCCCTCGACATCGCAGTCAACTGTGCGGGCTTCAGCACGCTCGGGCTGATCACCGAGATGCCGGCCGAGGATTTCCGCGCCGTGATCGACGTGTGCCTGGTCGGTGCGTTCATCGTGACCAAGCACGCGGGTCGGCACCTGCGCGCCGGCGGCTCGCTGGTGCAGATCAGCTCACTCAACGGCCGCCAGGCCGCAGCAGGCATGAGCGCGTACTGCGCAGCCAAGGCAGGTCTGTCGATGTTGACCCAGGTGGCCGCGTTGGAGATGGGCCCGCGCGGCATCCGCGTCAACGCGGTGGCGCCGGGATTCGTGCACACGCCGCTGACCGAACCCGCGGCCGCAGTGCCCGGCGTGGTCGACGACTACATCGACAACACCGCCCTCGGCCGGGCCGGCACCCCCGAGGACATCGCCAATGCCGTTGCCTACCTGTGCGATTCACGGTCCTCCTGGTTGACCGGCGAGGTGCTCGACATCAACGGCGGAGCACATCTGTTGCGCTACCCGGATCTGCTCGGCCATGTGACGCGGCTGATGGACCAGGCACCGTGAACCTCACCGGGACGGCGGGCTTCACCCTCACCCAGAAGCGCGCGCTGGCCGTCGCCACGGTGGCCGCACTCGGGTTCGGCGCGTACTTCCTGCGCACCTATCTCCTGTTGATCGCCGTTGCCGCGGTGCTGGCGTACCTGTTCAGCCCGCTGTATCACCGGCTGCGGGCGCGGATGAACACCGGGCTGTCTGCGACGGCGACGCTGCTCGCTGCCGTCGCCACAGTGGTGATTCCGCTGTCCGGCGTGATCGTGCTGGCCGTGCTGCAGATCCGTCAGATGGTGACCAGCATCGGGCACTGGGCCGAGCAGACCGATTTCACCGCGCTGGCGCAGCGGCTGCTCGATTCCGCGAACGAGGTGCTCGCCCGGCTGCCGTTCGTGAACGTCACGCTGACCCAGGACTCGGTGCGGGAGGCGGCCACCAGGGTCGGCCAGGGCGCAGGTCAAGTCGCGCTCGACTTCGCGCGCGACTCGGTGGGCAGCATCGCCGCGACGGTCACGGCACTCGTCATCTTCCTGTACGTATTCCTCGCGATGCTCACCAACGGCGGCGCGGTGGCCGACCTGTTCCGCGACCTCAACCCGCTGGGACGGGAGGTGTCCGACATCTACCTGGCCAAGATCGGCGCGATGGTGTCCGCGACGGTCAAGGGCCAGTTCATCATCGCGGTGTGCCAGGGAGTGGCCGGCGCAGTCTCCATCTACGTGGCCGGGCTGCACGACGGGTTCTTCATGTTCCTGATCTTCCTGACCGCACTGTCGTTCATCCCGCTGGGCAGCGGCATCGTCACGATCCCGCTCGGTATCGGCCTGGCGGTCTTCGGCAACGTCGCCGGCGGCGTGTTCATCGTGGTGTTCCACGTCCTGGTGACCACCAGCATCGACAACCTGCTGCGCCCGTTCCTCGTGCCGAAGAGCGCTCATCTGCACCCTGCGCTGATGCTGCTGGCGGTGTTCGCCGGGCTGAGGATGTTCGGCTTCTGGGGGATCGTGCTGGGTCCGGTGCTGATGATCGTGATCGTGACGACGATCAGTGTCTACCTCGCCGTCGACAAAGGGGCGCCGCTGGATTCGCTCACCAGCGATCCGACCGACGACGAGAAGAAGCCGCCGTGGTGGCAGCGCCTGCTGCCGGTCCGGGCGCTCAGGTCAGGCGGGTCTTGAGGAACTCCACCACGCGTTTGCGTGCCTCGTAGGCCGGGTGCCCGTCGACCTCGCGCACCTGATCGGTGAGCACCGAGTGCGCCATCCGGCCGAAGCCGTCGGGGTTGCCCTTCTTGGAATTGATCTCGATGCATTCGAAGGCGTCACCGAGGCGGCTCTTCAGCGTGGCGAACCGCTCCCCCGGCGCCATCGCGTCCTCGCTGAACCGCAGGCCCATCACGCACAGACCCTCGGTCCGGGCGCGCTGTTCGATCGTCGCCATCTCGGCTTCGGACACGCCGGGATCGCGTTTGTGCTTGAGCGTCAACGCAAGCGGCACCGACGGCTGGCTCATCACCGGGGCGAGGACGCTGTCGTCGACGGCGGCCGCGAGCGCGAAGCCACCGGTGAAGCACTGCCCGATCACGCCCACACCCTTGCCGGGTGTCTTCTCGTTGAGATCGCGGGCCAGCGCCCGCAAATAGTGCGCGACCGGCCGGTCGGCGTTCGTCGTCAGCGCCGCGAACTCCTTGGCCACGCACCCTTTCAGCAGCACGGGGACCGCGCCGGGGCGCAGCGCCGGCGCGCCGGGGGTGCCGAACAGCGATGGTGCGGCCACGGTGAACCCGTTGTCCACCAGGTGATTACCGAGAGCGAGCACACCGGGGTGCAGGCCGGGCATCTCGGGGATCAGCACGACGCCGGGCCCCTCACCCTTGCGGTAGACGTCGTGGGTGTAGCCAGCAGCGGTGAAGGGCTCGGAGACCCACCCCGACAGGTCGGCAACAGGAAAAGTCATCACGTCTCCATCGTTGAGTCAGGTGCGTCGATCAGTTGACAGTCAGCGGCTGCTGGGACTGCGTCGCTGCGGCAAGCGTACGGTACTCGTCCGTACCTGCAGCCCCCCGCAGCGCGAGTTGGGCAGGTCCCGACGGACCGCGCAGCTGGGCGGTCCACACCGGCTCGGCGGCCCGGCCGTCCTGCTCGCCACCCTGATAGACGACCCATCGGATGCCGTCGACGTCCTCGGTGCCCGTCGGCACCAGATCCGGCCCCAACGAGGCGATCAACTTGTCCTCGTCGGCGTTGCTCTGCGTCAGGCTCAGGTACATGCCGCTGGGTGCGAGGTAGCCGATGGTCGAGGCCACCGCACGCTCCTGCCGACCGGTCTGCGGGTCGGTGCGGCCCCCCTCGATGCCCTTCCGGCTCCCCGAATTGGCCCGCCAGTCGCGGGGCAGCTGCGGAACCCGGATCGGGATCTTCAACGCATCCGCGTCGGCCTGCAGCGAGGCACGGGCGTCGTAGGTGGGAGGCGGGCCCTCACCGGGGCCCGTCGGCGCGAACGAGCACCTGCCGAGCACGCCTGCCAGCACCACGCAGGCGATGATCAGCGGACCGATCGACCAGAACATGTCGCGGCCGTCCTGCAGGAGACGGGCCTTGGCGGGCTTGGCGACGGGTACCGCGTACCCGCTTGCGGGGCGCTCGGCGCCCTCACTGCCTGCGGGCTGACCGGGGTCGGGCGGCGTGGTCATGACTGCCAGTATCCCAGCTCCCGATCGGTGGCCCGCTAATGGGACAATCTCGCCCATGACGGAATCGAGGCGGGAAGCCCCCGACCGCAACCTGGCCCTGGAACTGGTGCGAGTCACCGAGGCGGGCGCGATGGCGGCGGGCCGCTGGGTGGGGCGCGGAGACAAAGAGGGCGGCGACGGCGCCGCGGTCGACGCGATGCGCGAGTTGGTGAACTCGGTGTCGATGCGCGGTGTGGTCGTCATCGGGGAGGGCGAGAAGGACAACGCCCCGATGCTCTACAACGGCGAAGAAGTCGGCAACGGCGACGGGCCTGAATGCGACTTCGCCGTCGACCCCGTCGACGGCACCACGCTGATGAGCAAGGGCATGCCCAACGCCATCTCCGTGCTCGCCGTGGCCGAGCGCGGGGCGATGTTCGATCCGTCGGCCGTGTTCTACATGAACAAGATCGCGGTCGGACCCGATGCTGTCGACGTCATCGACATCACCGCCCCGATCGGCGAGAACATCCGCCGCGTCGCGAAGGTCAAGAACTCCAGCGTCGCCGACCTCACCGTGTGCGTGCTCGACCGGCCGCGGCACGCCCAGCTGATCGAGGACGTCCGACAGGCAGGCGCTCGCATCCGGCTGATCTCCGACGGCGACGTCGCCGGCGCGATCTCCGCCTGCCGCCCGAACTCCGGCACCGACCTGCTGGCCGGCATCGGCGGCACCCCCGAGGGCATCATCACCGCCGCCGCGATCCGGTGCATGGGTGGCGCCATTCAGGCCGTGCTGGCCCCCACCGACGACGCCGAGAGGCAGAAGGCCATCGACGCCGGCCACGACCTGGACCGCGTGTTGCACACCGAGGATCTGGTCTCCGGGGAGAACGTGTTCTTCTCCGCCACCGGCGTCACCGACGGCGACCTGCTGCGGGGCGTCCGCTACTCCGGCGGTGGCTGCACGACGCAGTCCATCGTCATGCGCTCCAAGTCCGGCACCGTGCGGATGATCGAGGCGTACCACCGCCTCGCCAAGCTCAACGAGTACTCCGCGGTCGATTTCACCGGCGACAAGACCGCCGCATATCCCCTGCCCTGACCATCTTTCTTAACCCCGCCCCACCCCAGACGAACAGGAAGCGAATGAGCGACAACGAGGTCGAATACCGCATCGAGCACGACACCATGGGCGAGGTCAAGGTGCCCAAGAACGCGCTGTGGCGGGCTCAGACCCAGCGTGCGGTGGAGAATTTCCCGATTTCGTTCCGGCCGTTGGAGCGCACCCAGATCCGTGCCCTCGGGCTGCTCAAAGGTGCCTGCGCACAGGTGAACAAGGACCTGGGCCTGCTGGCACCGGAGAAGGCCGACGCGATCATCGCCGCTGCTGCCGAGATCGCTGACGGCGCGCACGACGACCAGTTCCCGATCGACGTGTTCCAGACCGGGTCGGGCACGAGCTCGAACATGAACACCAACGAGGTCATCGCCTCGATCGCAGCCGCGGCCGGTGTCACCGTGCACCCGAACGACGACGTCAACATGTCGCAGAGCTCCAACGACACCTTCCCCACCGCGACGCACATCGCGGCCACCGAAGCCGCTGTGCGACATCTGATTCCGGCGCTCGAGGTGCTGCACGAGTCGCTGGAGAGCAAGGCTCGGCAATGGCGGACCACGGTCAAGTCGGGCCGCACCCACCTGATGGACGCGGTGCCGGTGACGCTGGGCCAGGAGTTCGGCGGGTACGCCCGGCAGATCCAGGCCGGCATCGAGCGAGTGAAGGCGACGCTCCCCCGCCTCGGCGAGCTGGCGATCGGCGGCACCGCGGTCGGGACCGGCCTCAACGCCCCCGACGGGTTCGGCGCGAAGGTCGTCGACGTGCTCGTCGACCAGACCGGAATCGCCGAATTGCGCACGGCCGTCGACAGTTTCGAAGCTCAGGCGGCGCGCGACGGCCTGGTGGAGGCCTCAGGTGCCCTGAAGACCATCGCGGTGTCGCTGACCAAGATCGCGAACGACATCCGCTGGATGGGCTCGGGGCCGCTGACCGGGCTCGGCGAACTGCAGCTGCCCGATCTGCAGCCGGGCAGCTCGATCATGCCGGGCAAGGTCAACCCCGTCCTCCCCGAGGCCGTCACGCAGGTGGCCGCCCAGGTGATCGGCAACGACGCCGCCGTCACTGTCGGCGGGCTCTCAGGGGCTTTCGAGCTCAACGTCTACATCCCGATGATGGCGCGCAATGTGCTGGAGTCGTTCACGCTGCTGTCCAACGTGTCGAAGCTGTTCGCGCAGCGCTGCATCGACGGGCTGGTGGCCAACGACGAGCATCTGCGCGAGCTGGCCGAGTCGTCGCCGTCGATCGTGACGCCGCTGAATTCGGCGATCGGCTACGAGGAGGCGGCCAAGGTCGCCAAGGAAGCGCTCAAGGAGCGCAAGACGATTCGGCAGACCGTCATCGATCGCGGCTTGATCGGCGACAAGCTCTCCGAAGAAGAACTCGACAAGCGCCTGGACGTGCTGAAGATGGCAAAAGTTCGCGACGGGGAGTAGGGCCTTTTTTCCGCGAAGAGACGTGAACTCGAGCAATTCCACGGCGTGTCCGCTCGAGTTTGCGTCTGGTCGCCAGACGTGCGCCGGGCCTACGCGCCGTTGTTCGGGCCGCCTGAGTTCTGGCCCGGGATGTCGGTGATCGGGTAGTTCGGCATCGGCGCCGGCGACGGCGTCGCCGGCAGTGGCGGGATCTGACCGGCCGGCAGGTCGACGAGACCGTTGACCGGCGGCCCGTTGTCGCGGCTGCCGTACACCGTGCCCGGCTGACGCGGCCCCAGCATGCGGCTCACCGTCACCAGGTGGTAGTCGTTGGCTTTCAGTACCGGAATGAACTGCTCGACCAGATCGACGGTCGAGGAGTAGGTGTCGTGCATCAGCACGACAGAGTTGGGCTTGATCTGGCTCATCAGCAGCGCCCGGGTGGCCGCGGTGTTGCTGTCGTTGGCCCAGTCGAACGGGATGACGTCCCAGTTGATGTCGGCCAAGCCCTGCCGTCCTGCCTCCGCGAGCACCGCGTCGTTGACCAACCCACCGGCGGTGCGCGACAACGTCGGCCGCACTCCGGTGGCAGCGACGATCGCGTCGACACCCTTGCTGAACTGCGCGGCGATGTCCTCCGGCGGAATCGTCGTCATGTTCGGGTGTTCCCAGGTGTGGGTGCCGATCTCCATACCGGCGTCGGCGATCCGCTTGGCGCCCGCGGGGTTGGCGGCCACCTTGTTGCCGATCAGGAAGAACGTGGCGTCCGCGTTGTTGGCGCGCAGGATCGACAGCAATCGGTCGGTGAATGGGGTCGGGCCGTCGTCGAACGTCAGCGCGACGCACTTGACCTGCGCACAGTCCACGTCGTCGGCATTGGCGGGGCGCACGTGACCCGTGAGCCCACCGACGATGATGACGGCCACCGCCGCGGCCGTCCCGAGAACGGTCCGGCCATAACGCCAGGTCAAGCTGTCGGGACGCCTACGCACGTCGGGCAGCCTACCGTGCGAATCTGGCACGCCGCCCAGCGCGCGGCGTGCCAGATCACAGGGTCACGGCAGGGCGCCGGGGCTGATCTCCTCCAACATTTCGGTGACCAGCGCCGCGATCGGCGAGCGCTCGCTGCGCAGCAGTGTGATGTGGGCGAACAGCGGATGCCCCTTGAGCTTCTCGATCACCGCGGCGACACCGTCGTGCCGGCCGACCCGCAGATTGTCCCGCTGCGCGACGTCATGCGTGAGCACCACCCGCGACCCGCTGCCCAGCCGCGACAGCACTGTGAGCAGCACGTTGCGTTCCAGCGACTGCGCTTCGTCGACGATCACGAACGAGTCGTGCAGCGACCGACCGCGGATGTGCGTCAGCGGCAGCACCTCGAGCATGCCGCGTGAGAGCACCTCCTCGAGCACCGCCGGAGAGGCCAGTCCCTCGAGGGTGTCGAAGACGGCCTGGGCCCATGGCCCCATCTTGTCGCTCTCGCTGCCGGGCAGATAGCCGAGATCCTGGCCTCCGACGGCGTACAGCGGCCGGAACACCACGACCTTGCGTTGCGTGCGCCGCTCGAGCACCGCTTCCAGACCGGCACACAGGGCCAGCGCGGACTTGCCGGTGCCGGCCTTGCCGCCGAGAGACACGATGCCGACGGACTCGTCGAGCAGCAGATCCAGGGCCACGCGTTGTTCGGCTGACCTTCCCCGGAGGCCGAACACCTCGCGATCCCCACGGACCAACTGCACCCGCTTGTCCGGATTGACCCGGCCCAGCGCGTGAGAGTTGCTGCCCAACAACCGAACTCCGGTGTGACAGGGCAAATCCCGAGCCTCTTCGAGGTCGATCTCACCGTCGGCGAACAGGCCGTCGACGTCATCGGAGGTGACCTCCAACTCGGTCATCCCGGTCCAGCCGGACGTCACGACATCCTGGGCGTGGTATTCGTCGGCCAGCAGGCCCACCGCGCCCGCCTTGACCCGCAGCGGGATGTCCTTGCTGACCAGGGTGACCTGTTTGCCCTCGGCAGCCAGGTTGGCGGCGACCGTCAGGATCCTGGTGTCGTTGCTCTCGGTGCGGAAGCCCGACGGCAGCACGCTCTGATCGCTGTGGTTGAGCTCGACATGCAGCGTTCCACCTTCTGCCCCAACGGGAACCGGCTGATCGAGCCGACCGTGTTCCAGACGCAGATCGTCGAACATCCGCAGCGCCTGGCGGGCGAACCAGCCGAGCTCGTGGTGATGGCGTTTCGCCTCGAGTTCGCTGATCACCACCAGCGGAACCACGACCTCGTGCTCGGCGAACCTCGTGATGGCCCAGGGATCTGATAGCAGGACGGAGGTGTCGAGAACGTAGGTCCGGATGGGAGAATCGGTCACGTAGCGCTCCTCGAGGCTGCGCGAGTTCGCGGAGCCCCGGCGCGAACATCTCGGTGGACGCGGGCGCGGCCGAAAGGACCGGGGCCGGTCCTTTCGTCGAAACGATTCGGACCGCCCGGACAGCAGAGCAATTCGCTAGCCATCGAAAACGACGCTACTCCCGCGCGGGCATCCGCGCCGCGCAGGCGCGCCGTGCCGAAGCGGCTGCCCCGTTACGAGCTGATGAACTCCGCGAGACGCGGCTCGTCCGTCAGCCCCCACGCCGCGATCGAGTCGGCGACGACCTGCCGCAGCGCGGCCCGGTCGAAGATGCCGGCTTCGGCGACGGCGGCCACCTTGTCGGTGTAGGCGTCGATGTCGCCACCGACCACGTCGAGGGCCGCAGCCCGGGTGGCGATCGCGTCGACGGTCTCGTCGCGCATGGAGGTCACGCAGTGGGCCACCAGGTTGGAGAAGAAGTCAGCGTGGCGTTCCTCGTCGCGGGCGATCTTCTCGACCAGGCCGCGCAGCACCGGCTCGTCGGTCTGGGCGGCCAGGTTGCGGCAGAACACGGCGTGGGCACGTTCCCACATCGCCATGAACGCCAGCGTCTCGAGCTGGCTGTAGCTGTCGGCGCGGTAGCCCTTCATCACGTGCTCGACGCGCACGTCCTCGTTGGCCGACGGGTCGACCTCACGGGTGACGACGAGATAGTTGCGCAGCGCGACGGCGTGCAGGTGCTCCTCGGCGGTCCAGCGCCCCAGCCAGCGGCCCCACTTGTCCTCGAGGATGAAGTGCTCGACCAGCTCGCGGTGGTAGCCGGCGAGGTTGTCCTTGGTGATCAGCAAGATCTCGACGGCGTCGGTGACCTTGTTGGGCAGCGTCACATCCGAGGCGTCCCAGTCCCGGCCGCCGAGGAATGCGAAGTTCTCGCCCTGGTCGAAGGGCACGTAGTCGTGAGCGAACCAGGCGTCCTCGGTATCGAGGTGACGCCTCAGCTGCTCCTCGACGACGGGCTCGAGCTCGAGGGTCAACGCGTCAGCGACAGGTTTCTGTGCCATGCAGTTACAGTAACCCAATTCTGTGGGGATCGTAAAATTCCCCGGCCGTGTCGCAGGCCTCGCGTCAGAGCGTCAGACCCGGGTAGAGCGGGTTGGCCTCCAGCAGCTCGGCCGCGGCGGAACGCACCCGGTCCGCGGTTCCGTCGGCCAACGTGTACTTGGCCTTGGAAGGGCCGTTCGGCCCCGCGGCGGGCTGGGTGTTGGACAACACCTCGACCACCAGCTCGGCCACCCGGTCGAACTCGTCGGCGCCGAACCCGCGTGTGGTCAGCGCGGGCGTGCCGAACCGGATTCCGCTGGTGTACCAGGCGCCGTTGGGGTCAGCCGGGATCGCGTTGCGGTTGGTGACGATGCCGGAGTCCAGCAGAGCCGACTCGGCCTGGCGGCCCGTCAGCCCGAACGACGTGACATCGAGCAGCACCAGGTGGTTGTCGGTGCCGCCGGTGACCAGCGAGGCGTCCCGCTTGACGAAACCGTCGGCGAGCGATTGCGCGTTGTCGGCGACCGCCTGGGCGTACGTGCGGAACTCCGGCTGGCGGGCCTCGGCGAGGGCGACGGCCTTGGCGGCCATCACGTGCGAGAGCGGGCCGCCGAGCACCATCGGGCAGCCCTTGTCGACCGCCGGGGCGTACTCCTCGGTGGCCAGCACCAGGCCGCCACGCGGGCCGCGCAACGACTTGTGCGTCGTCGTCGTCACCACGTGCGCGTGCGGCACGGGATCCTCGTCGCCGGTGAACACCTTGCCCGCCACCAGGCCGGCGAAGTGCGCCATGTCGACCATGAACGTCGCGCCCACCTCGTCGGCGATCTCGCGCATCTTGGCGAAGTTCACGCGGCGCGGGTAGGCGGAGTAGCCGGCCACCAGGATCAGCGGCTTGAACTCGCGCACGGCCGCGGCGACGGCGTCGTAGTCGATGAACCCCGTCTCGGGGTTGGTGCCGTACTGGCGCTGGTGGAACATCTTGCCCGAGATGTTGGGCCGGAACCCGTGGGTGAGGTGGCCGCCGGTGTCCAGCGACATGCCCATCAGCTTCTGGTTGCCGAGCTTGGCGCGCAGCGTCTCCCAGTCGGCTTCGGACAGATCGTTGATGTGCTTCGAGCCGAGCTCGGCCAGCCCCGGGGTCTCGACCCGGGTGGCCAGGATCGCCCAGTAGGCCACCAGGTTCGCGTCGATGCCCGAGTGCGGCTGGGCATAGGCGTAGGACGCCCCGAACAGCTCGCGCGCGTGCTCGGCGGCGAGCGCCTCGACGGTGTCGACGTTCTGGCAGGCCGCGTAGAAGCGGTGCCCGACGGTGCCCTCGGCGTACTTGTCGGAGAACCAGGTGCCCATCGTCAACAGCACGGCGGGCGAGGCGTAGTTCTCGCTGGCGATCAGCTTGAGCGAATGCCGTTGGTCGTCGAGCTCTTTGCGGGTGGCCTCGGCGATGCGCGGCTCCACGCTCTCGATCACTCGTAGCGCGGCGCGGTAGGCCTCGCTGGCGGTGTCGGCGTATTCGATGCCCTGACCTTTGGCGGAGGTGGCAGTCATGGTGTCGAGCCTAGTCGGCCACGGGCCCGCCCGGAAAACCCGGCGAGCGTGCGCCCTCATACGCCTGACCCGGGGCGCCGCGGATGAATCCGCACAACCGGCGGCGGGGTCAGGCGGTCCGCAGCGACGACGGGATCAGCGGCTCGTCGAGCAGGGTGGTGAACCGCTGTGTCAGCGTGACGCCGTCGGGCCGGTCGTCGAGCCAGCCCCGCAGCAGCCGGTACCCCTCGACGTAGGTCGACGTGTAGGCCCGCCACAGCGGCGACGACAGGAACCGCAGCATCTGGCGGGCGCGGTCGTCGTCGACGAGCAACCAGCGCTTGAGGAAGGCGACGACGTCGTCGACGTCGCGGTGCTCGTCGTGCAGCATCAGCGCGGCGTCCTGCCGGACGTCGGCCAGCGCGGCCGTCGCCTCCGAGATCGTCTCGGCCCGTGCGCCGTCGAACCGCAGGCCCAGATCGGCGTAGATCTCGGCGGCCCAACTCCCCCAGCCCGGCCCGACGGCGGCGTAGAGCGCCAGATCGGCCAGGCCTTCGGCCATCAGGCACTGCGGGGTGTTGACCAGGAAGATCGTCTGCTCGGCCTGACCTTTGGCCTCGACCAGTCCGGCCTCTTTGCGGCAGTGCTCCGTGTGATGGCCCGGGTAGGACTCGTGGGCGACCAGCCGTGGCAGGTTCGCCATCTGCTGCTTGAGATCGGCGTTGACGGCGACCGTGGACCGGTAGTCGCCGAGGTAGTAGTTGAAGCCCGACCACGGTTTGTCGCTGACCACCTCGTAGGTGATGGTCTCGCGCTCCGGCAGCGGGAACGTGGCGCGGACGTTGTCGCGCAGCGCGCTGGAGAACGCGTGGATGGCTTCCTCGAGCCGCGCCGGCGGGATCTCCTCGGCGGCGCGGTGGGCGGCGATGCGCTCGGCCAACGGGCCGGTGCCGCCGAGTGCGTCGTCGAGCTTGGCGTGCGCCTCGCGGTAGCGCTCGGGATCGCCCTTGCTGATGCGGACGTCGAAGTAGGCCTCGACTTCGTCGACGAACCCCACCTTGTCGCCGGCGAACGTGCGTGCCGCGCACTCGAGCGCGCGCAGGTGCGCGCCGACGAACGCGGCGCGCTCGTCGTCGAGACCGGCGGGCAGTTCGCCGAGCAGCCGGCGCGCATCACGCGCCAGGTCGGCGGGGTCGGGTGCGGGTTCATCGGCCACCGCGCGGCGCAGCGCGGGGTCACCGGTGAACGAGTCGACGTAGCCCTCCTCGATGCGGTCGAAGCGCAACCCGAGCATCAGGTAGTCGCGCACCAGCGTGTCAGAACTAGTACCGGCGTCCATGGTCACCACGCTAACTGCAAGACTGTGCCCATGGCTCGGCTGAGCGAACCCAGCCCCTACGTGGAGTTCGACCGACGTCAGTGGCGGGCACTGCGGATGTCGACCCCGCTGAAGCTGACCGAGGACGAACTGGTCCGGCTACGGGGTCTCGGCGAGAAGATCGACCTGCTCGAGGTCGAAGAGGTCTATCTGCCGCTGGCGCGGTTGATCCACCTGCAGGTGGCGGCGCGGCAGGCGTTGTTCTCCACGACCGCCGACTTCCTCGGTGAGCCGCAGCAGAATCCGGACCGGCCGGTGCCGTTCGTCATCGGCGTGGCGGGCAGCGTGGCGGTCGGCAAGTCCACCACCGCGCGTGTGCTGCAGGCGCTACTGGCCCGCTGGGAGCACCACCCCCGCGTGGACCTGGTCACCACCGACGGCTTCCTCTATCCCAACGCCGAGTTGTCGCGTCGAAACCTGATGCATCGCAAGGGTTTTCCCGAGTCCTACGACCGCAGGGCGCTGATGCGCTTCGTCACCGCGGTCAAGTCGGGCGCCGACGCGGCGTGCGCCCCGGTGTACTCACATCTGCTCTACGACATCGTGCCCAGCGAGAAGCAGATCATCGCCCATCCGGACATCCTGATCCTGGAGGGTCTCAACGTCCTGCAGACCGGGCCGGCGCTGATGGTGTCGGACCTGTTCGACTTCTCGGTGTACGTCGACGCCCGCATCGAGGACATCGAGAACTGGTACATCTCGCGGTTCCTGTCGATGCGGGCCGGCGCGTTCGCCGACCCCGCCTCGCACTTTCACCACTACTCCACGCTGACCGACGAGCAGGCCGTGTTCGCCGCCCGCGACATCTGGAATTCGATCAACAGGCCCAACCTGATGGACAACATCCTGCCGACGCGCCCGCGCGCCACGTTGGTGCTGCGCAAGGACGCCGACCACTCCATCAACCGGCTTCGGCTGCGCAAGCTCTAGCCGCGAGCGGAGATGCGCCGCACACCCTGGAACTGCAGTTCGGCCATCACGAGCGTGTAGACGCCCGTGCCGAGGAAAAGCGCCACACCGGTGGTGGTCAGCGGCCACACCCCGACCAACACCACGATCACGGTGGCCACGGTGAACAACAGGTTGCCGGCGGCCAGCACTGCACCGGCGGTGCGAATGCGCGGCCGTGCCGCGAACACCAGCACCGCGACGGCGAACACGACGAACGACGCACCCGTCACGTACTCGACGGTCGGTGTCGTACCGGACACCCGGGCGACGGTGGGCGCGAGGACCAGCAGTCCGATTCCGGTCAGGCCGCTGCAGACGGCGTCGGCGCGCATCGCGAAGCGCAGTAGCGAGTCGCGTGACGTGCCGAGGCGGGAGGAAACGGTGGCGGTCATGACGGGTTCCTTTCTCGATGGACGATCGGTACCGGAGCCGACGCCGTAACCTCTTCCGACGGCGACTCCGGTACCTGCCATGACGGTGCGCCGATGTCGGTGCCACATCGACACCGAACGCTGCCAACTACTGCCAGCCGCAGGTCAGCGCACGTCGACGAGGCTGCTCTTGAGGTCGGTGGCGATGACGCGCGCGGCCGCGTTCTGCCAGTTGTGCAACGAGCGCTGCGGCACCTCGGTGGCCAGCCACTGCCACGCCCGGCGGGCCACCGGGTCCAGGCCGGCGGCGGTCGCGTTCTGCGCGTAGGCACGGACGCCGACGACGTAGGGGAAGTACAGCGCGTTGTAGTGCCGCCACGCCTCGGTGGTGCCGAAGTCGTTGCCGTCGCGGGGTTTGAGGCCCGCGATGCGCTCGGCCAGCAGGGCGCGCAGCTCGTTGGCGCGTTCCAGGGGTCGATCGGATGCCCCGCGCCGCATGAGGCGTTCGTCGATGATCGGCAGCGCAGTCAACGGGCTGGCGACGAGCTTGGACAGGTCCGCGTAATGCCCCAGCGCGCGACGCGTGACGCGCACGAACGTCTCGTCGTCCATGTCGTCGAGGGGGCTGGCCGCGCGGCGCGGCAGTGCCGCCTCGGTGCTGCGCAGCGCGGCGCGTTCGGCGCTCAGCGCGGGTGTCCGGGAGAACGCCAGCCGGTCGAGGAGTCCGGCCAGCGGGTCGGCCAGCACGGTGACCGTGATCGCGACCGCCAGGCTGGTGAACAGCAGGACGACCAGCGTGGCGCCCGGCCCCGAGACGGCCACCCCGAGCAACACCTGACCGCCGAACAGGACCGCCACCGCCGCGGTGCCCAGCGCCGAGCGAAGCATGTCCTTGCGCAGTGCCTGGCCCTCGTCGAAGGCGTCGCCGAGCGCGACCGCGACGCCGAGCAGGGCGACGTCGCACCCGGTCGAGGCGAGCGCGAGCCAGCTCGGAACCAGACCGAGCGGGATGACCAGGATCGCGTTGCCGAGCGCGAAGAAGAGCGTGGCGACGACGACGAACCCGACGACGGGGCGGGGCTGGTGACGACGCAGGACCGCGGCCAGCAGCGCGCCCACGGCCGGGATGGAGACTGCGGCGAACAACACCCAGTGGCCGAGGCGCAGCGGCCCCTCGACATCGCCGGCCATCGCTGCTCCGGTGGCGGCGACGACGGCCGCAGCGCCGACGAGAGCGGCTTCCCGGCCCCGGCCGCGCGTGCAGTCCCGCGGGCGCGACATCTCCAGCAGGACGGCGAACCACGCCACCCCCGGCACGGCGACGAGATACACCTCGATCCGGCCGAGCGCGTCGACGCCCGCGCCGGTGCGGACGGCGTCGAGCGCCACCATCGCGGCGAAGCCGGTGAGGCCCACCGCGGCGAGGACGAGCACGGGTTTGCGCGGATCGCGGGCCAGCAGATAGAGGCCCAGCCACCAGCTCAGTGCGAACACCGCGGCGGACAGGCCGAGCATCGCGGGCCCCTAGCGCCCGTAGCGGCGGTGCCGGGCGCTGTAATCGCGCAGGGCCCGCAGGAAGTCGACCCGCCGGAACTCGGGCCAGTACGCCTCGGTGAACCACATCTCGGAGTAGGCGCTCTGCCACAGCAGGAATCCCGACAGGCGCTGCTCACCCGAGGTCCGGATGACCAGGTCGGGGTCGGGTTGGCCGGAGGTGTAGAGGTTCTCCGAGATCGCCTCTGCGGTGACGGCTTCGATCAATCGGTCCCCGGTGGCGCCGTCGGCCATCGCCTTGCTCAGCAGGGCGCGGACCGCGTCGACGATCTCCTGCCGGCCGCCGTATCCGACGGCGACGTTGACGTGAAACCTCCCGCCGTTCGCGTCCGTCGACTGCACGGCCTCGCGCACCCGGCGGGCGGGTTCCTCGCCGATCAGAGCGAGATCGCCGACGGTGCGGACGCTCCACTGGTTGGCCGGTGCGCAGATCTCCTCGACGACATCGGTGATGATGTCGATCAGCGCCGCGAGTTCATCGGCGTCGCGCTGCAGGTTCTCGGTGGACAGCAAGTAGACCGTCGCCATCTCGATGCCGGCTTCGGCGCACCAGCGCAGCATCTCCGCGATCTTCTCCGCGCCCGCGCGGTAGCCGTAGGCGACGTCGTCGTGACCGAGTTCACGGGCCCACCGGCGGTTGCCGTCGCACAGCACCGCGATGTGGCGTGGGAGCTCGGATTTCTGCCGGGCCAACCCCTGGCGCAGCCGCATCTCGTAGAGCCGGTAAGCCGGTTCCTTGAGCCGCCGCGGAATGAGGTCCACGATGATCCAGACTACTGTGGCCCGTGGATTGTCCACGCCAGTCAGCGGAGGTGAAATGCCGACATCTCTCGAGCCCTGGTACACCGCCGACGCGCCGCGGGACCCCGAGGATCTGCCCGAGGCGGTCGCCGAAGGCGTCGCGAAGTTCCTGGGCCGGCCGCGGCTGCGGGGGTGGATTCACGTCTACTCCGCGGTGATCGCGGTGATCTGCGGCGCCACGCTGGTGGCGGTCTCGTGGTCGATGAAGTCCACGCAGGCGGGTCTGGCGACGCTGGTGTACACGCTGACGATCGTGGCGATGTTCGCCGTCAGCGGGACTTACCACCGGGTGACGTGGCAGTCGAAGACGGCGCGCACCTGGATGAAGCGCGCCGACCATTCGATGATCTTCGTGTTCATCGCCGGTAGCTACACGCCGTTCGCTGTGCTCGCACTGCCCGAGGACAGCGGTCGGGTCCTGCTCTGGATCGTGTGGAGCGGTGCGCTCGCCGGGGTGCTGCTGAAGATGTTCTGGCCGTCGGCGCCGCGATGGGTGGGAACGCCGCTCTACATCCTGCTGGGCTGGGTGGCGGCCTGGTTCATCGGGCCGATCATGCAGGGCGCCGGGGTGGCCGCGGTGGTGCTGCTGATCGTCGGTGGCGCGCTGTACAGCATCGGCGGCGTGCTCTACGCGTTGAAGTGGCCCAACCCGTGGCCGACGACCTTCGGTCATCACGAGTTCTTCCACGCCTGCACGGCGGTCGCGGCGATCTGCCACTACATCGCGATGTGGTTCGCCGTCTTCTCCGGCTGAACCCTTCCCCCAGAACGACAGCGCCCCTTACAGCGGGGTGATGTTCTCCTGGCTCCAGTAGGCCTTCATCGACGTGATCTTGCCGTCGCCGTCGAACACCATCACCTCGATCGGCTCGATCCGCATCGCACCGCCCACGGTGATCGCGAACGTGAATGCGGCCTCGTGCCCACCCGCGCGGAACGTCAGCAGCTCGGTGGTGATGTCGTGATCACCTTCCATGCCCTTGTAGAACCCGGCGATGGCCTGCCGGCCGATGTGCACTTCCCCGCACCCGACCGGATCCTCCAGCGTGGCGTCCTCTGCGTAGAGCGCCGCGACATCCTCGGCCTTGCCGTTGGCGACCGTGTCGAGGTAGCGCTGGACGAAACCTTGCAGCACGTCGGGCTCGAAGCTCATGAGCCGCAACGCTACACGGACGGACCCAGCGCGGCGGCGAGATCGTCCGCTGTGTGGACGGGCAGATCGCACACCCGCCCGCGGCACACGTACGCGGCATCCTCGGGACCGTCGGTGCCGGCCACCCGCGGCCGGTCTCGCAGCAGTTCCGAACCATCGGCCGGCCCGCCGACGACGATCGCGCCACCGGGCGCGAGCACGCGAGCGGCGGCCAGCAGATCCGACGTCGACGGGTCGACGCACGACACCGCGATCTGGATCGGGCCGCGCACCGCGGCTTCGGCGATCGCCAGCCAGTGCCCGGCCGAACGGGGCGCGCCGGTGATCACCGGGGCGGCTGCTGCGAGCGTGGTGTTGAAAGCGTCGGCGTAGCGGGCCGCACGGTCGGACGGGGCGAGGTGCGCCGCCAGCATGAGCGCCTCGGCGAGCAACGACGCCCCAGACGGCGTGGCCCCGTCGAATGGATCGGCCGGCCGCACCAGCAGCTGCTCGGCATCGTCGGCGACGTCGTACCAGCGGCCGGCGGTGTCCGGATCCGCGAAGTGGTCCAGCGCCAGGTCGAGCACCTCGGTGGCGGAGTCGAGCCATCGCTGCTCGCCGCTCACCTGATGGAGCGTGAGCAGGCCGGTGGCCAGCGCCGCGTGGTCCTCGAGGATCGCCGTGCCGGGCCCGACGACGCCGCCCAGGCTGGTGCGGCGCAGTCGTCCGTCGCGCAGGTGCAGGTTCAGCAGCGCGCCGGCGCATGCCGCGGCGGCGTCGATCAGCTCGGGTTCGGCCAGCGCGACGCCGGCTTCGCACAGTGCGGTGATCGTGAGGCCGTTCCATGCGGTGACGACCTTGTCGTCACGCTCCGGTTGTGGGCGCTCGGCGCGCACCGCGCGCAGTGCGGCCCGCACGGCGGTGAACCGTTCGGCGTCGGCGGGATCGGTGCGCAGCTGCAGCACCGACGCGCCGTGCTCGAAGGTGCCGGCGTCGGTCACCCCGAAAAGCTCTGCGGCCCAGACGGCGTCGTCACCGAGCGCGTCGCGCAGCTGCGCCGGTGTCCATACGTACGTCGACCCCTCGCGTCCCGCGGCGTCGGCATCCAGGGACGAGACGAACAGGTCGTCGCGGCGCATATCGTCGAGCAGGAATCTCGCCGTCTCCCGAGTCACTCTGAGCGGCAACGGATCACGCGAGAGTCGCGCCCAGTGCGCATACACGCGCAGCAGCAGGGCGTTGTCGTAGAGCATCTTCTCGAAGTGCGGGACCACCCAGGCCTCGTCCACGCTGTAGCGGGCGAATCCGCCGGCCAGCTGGTCGTAGAGGCCGCCGCGCGCCATCGCCTCACCCGCGCGGACCGCTGCCTGCAGGGCCCCGTCCGCGCCGGTGCGTTCGTGATGGCGCAGCAGTGCCTCCAGCAGAGCCGACGGCGGGAACTTCGGGGGTCCACCGAAACCGCCGTGCACCGTGTCCTCTTCGGCGAGCACCGCATCGATCGCGCCGTCACACACCTCCGCGGTCACGGGTGCGCCCACGGGCAGACCGCCGGCCATCGTCTGCAGTTCGCCCGCGATGTGCGCCGACGCCTGCTCCACCTCGGCGCGGCGCTGATGCCACGTCTCGCTGACGGCCGAGAGTAGTTGCAGGAAGGTCGCTTTCGGGTAGTAGGTGCCGCAGAAAAACGGCCGGCCGTCGGGGGTCAGGAAGCACGTCATCGGCCAGCCGCCCTGCCCGGTCAGCGCCACGGTCGCGGCCATGTAGACCGCATCGAGGTCGGGCCGCTCCTCCCGATCCACCTTGATGCAGACGAACTCCGCGTTGGCGGCGGCGGCGACCTCGGGATCGGCGAACGATTCGTGGGCCATCACATGGCACCAGTGGCACGCGGCGTAGCCGATGGACAGCAGGATGGGTACGTCGCGCGCGGCAGCCTCGGCCAGCGCCTCGGCGCTCCACTGCTGCCAGTGCACCGGGTTGTCGGCGTGCTGGCGCAGATAGGGGCTCAGGGCCGCCCCGAGGGTGTTACGTGCCGGCGTCGGGCTCACGGCGCGCCGCCGGATCCGCCGGGTTTCCGGCGGCCAGATCGGGATCGGCGTCGGGGGCACCCGTGACCGCGCCCGGGTCCGCGTCGGTGGCGTCGTTGTCGAAGGAGGCCGGCACCTTCTTCAGATGCCGGTTCATCGACCACACCAGTCCGAAGACGGCGATCAGCAGCACCACGATCACGATGAGGCCGAACGGGCTGGCCTTCCCGAAGTCGGGTCCGCTCTGCTGCGGCGGGTTCTGGGCCAGGATGTCGACAGTTAGCGCGGTCACCATGGTTTCAGTTCCGCCCCTCGATACCGGTGAACAGATCGGTTTCGGGCAGCGACACCGGAACGCGGGACCGGGCGAGCTCGAACTCCTCGGTGGGCCACAGCCGCTGCTGCCACTCCATCGGGGTGGTGAAGAAGAAGCTCTTCGGGTCGATCTGGGTGGCGTGCGCGAGCAGCGCTTCGTCGCGCTGCTGGAAGTACTTCGCGCACTCGATGCGCGTGGTCACCCGGTTGGCGGACAGGTCGATCTCCGGATCCCAGCTCTCCAGCCACTTCGCGAAGGGACCCTCCTGGCCGTTCTTGGCGAACTCGTCTTGCAGCACCTGCATGCGCTGCCGCAGGAAGCCGTGGTTGTAGTAGAGCTTGTGGGCCGCCCACGGCGTGCCGGCGTCCGGGTAGAGCAGGTGGTCGGCGGCCGCCTCGTAGGCCGCGACCGACACCTTGTGGCACATGATGTGGTCGGGGTGGGGATAGCCACCGTTCTCGTCGTAGGTCGTGATCACATGCGGCTTGAAGTCGCGGATCACCCGGACCAGGGCCTCGGTGGGTACCTCGAGCGGTTCCAGCGCGAAGCACCCTTCCGGCAGCGGCGGCAGCGGGTCGCCCTCGGGCAGGCCGGAATCGATGAAGCCCAGCCAGTGATGCTCGACGCCGAGGATGGCGGCCGCCTTGGCCATCTCCTCGCGACGGATCTCGGCCATCCGGCCGTGCACCTCGGGCAGGTCCATCGCCGGGTTCAGGATGTCGCCGCGCTCGCCGCCTGTCAGCGTCACCACCATCACCCGCACGCCCTCATCGACGTAGCGGGCCATCGTCGCCGCGCCCTTGCTTGACTCGTCGTCGGGGTGCGCGTGCACGGCCATCAACCGCAGTTCGCTCAACAGTTCCCTCTTAGCTGCTCACCTGGATGGACACTCACGGTCGAATTCAACACATCCGACACGTCCTATAGTTCCAGTCCTAGTACACCCATCCGAACGACGGGCATGCAAAACGTGATGACCGACAGTCCCCTCGACCGTCCTGCGTCGCGCTACGGCGCCCCGCAGCGCAGCCGGCGCACCCGCCGCTGGGTCATCGTAGGCCTGTTCGCCGCGGTCGTGGTGCTCGGTGTGACGATCGCGGCGGTGGCGTACTCCCGGCTGGGGTCGCCGGAGGTCAAGGGGGAACTGGGCGGATACCGCGTCGTCGACGACCGCACCGTGGAGGTGACGGCGAGCATCACCCGCGACGACCCTTCTGCGCCGGTGGTGTGCATCGTGCGGGCCCGGTCCTACGACGGTGACGAAGTGGGCCGCCGGGAGCTGCTCGTCGCGCCGTCGGCGACCGAGATCGTCCAGGTCCGAACGACGGTGACGACGTCTCGGCCGGCGGTTGTCGGCGACGTCTACGGGTGCGGCACCGATGTGCCGTCGTACCTGGTCGGCGGATAGGACGAGCGACAACGGATCGTCCCGCAACCAACCGCGGACTGCGAAAACATGAAAATCGGGTGGCCGCCCGGTGCTATCATGGCTGAGTACACGGTTCCTGCTGGGGCCGTGTATTGCTGCATTTGAGCGCCGTTACGACGATCACGACAGACGAGTTGCGACAACGGGCGGATGCGGCAATACACGCTGATACACGCTGGTTCCTCAGCACCGCCCCGGCACCGTGCCCGAGAACTTTTCACGCGAGAAGCGCTGAAAGCGACGACGACAGGAGCGCGCCGATATGACTGACACCCAGGTCACCTGGCTGACCGAAGAGGCGTTCGACCGGCTGAAGGCCGAACTCGACCATCTGATCGCCAACCGACCCGTCATCGCGGCCGAGATCAACGACCGCCGCGAAGAGGGCGACCTGCGCGAGAACGGCGGCTACCACGCCGCCCGTGAGGAGCAGGGCCAGCAGGAGGCCCGGATTCGCCAGCTGCAGGAGTTGCTCAACACCGCGAAGGTAGGCGAGGCACCCAAGCAGTCGGGCGTGGCGCTGCCCGGTTCGGTGGTCAAGGTCTACTACGACGACGACGAGAGCGACACCGAGACGTTCCTGATCGGAACCCGCCAGGAGGGCGTCACCGACGGCAAGCTCGAGGTGTACTCCCCGAACTCTCCGCTGGGCGGCGCGCTGCTCGACGCCAAGGTGGGCGACACGCGGACCTACACCGTGCCCAACGGCAACACCGTGAAGGTCACGCTGGTCTCCGCGGAGCCCTATCACGGCTGACCGGCGTGGCGCAGATCGCTGAAGAGCTGTTTCTGCTCCTGGTCGACAACGCGTCCGGTCAACCCGGCCTCGACGACACGCGGCGCGCTCATGCGCTGGCGGCAGCCACCCTGCTCGATGTGGCGTACGCCTGCCGCGTGCGCCCTGCGGTGGACGGCGAGCCGGCACCGCCGGGAACGCTGGTGGCGCTCGCGGCTGCCGGCCCGGTCGATCCGTTGACCGCACCGGCGGTGGACTACATCGGCAGAGCCCCGCGACGGCCGGGCCAGGCGATCAAGGTCCTGGGTCGGTCGGCAGAACGCCGGTTGGCCGAGCACCTGGAGCGGACCGGCCAGATTCGTCGCGTCTCGGTGCGTTCCAGCGCACTGCGTCGACGCACCAGCACCTCGCCGACCGACCGCCGCCGGGTGGGACCCGCCCGCGACGCGCTGCTGGCGGCGCTGTTCGAGCGACGCCCACCCTCCGCCGCGACCGCGGCGATCATCACGGTGCTGCATGCCGCCGACGGTCTGGGGGCGCTACTCAGCCTCAACGACCGCGGCTGGCGGTGGGTGCACGCCCGCGCCGGGGAGATCGCGGCCGGCAGTTGGCTGGACGAGTCGCCGACGGGGCTGGCCGAGGTCAACCTCGCCGTCACCGCGTCGGCGGTGCGGCAGGCGCTGGCAGAGCTGACCTAGGCGAGCGCCTGTTCGACGTCGCCGAGCAGGTCCGCGACGTCTTCGATACCGACCGACAGGCGAACCAGATCGTCGGGGACTTCGAGCTGCGAGCCCGCGGTCGAGGCGTGGGTCATCGCCCCGGGGTACTCGATCAGCGACTCCACGCCGCCGAGCGACTCGGCGAGGATGAAGATGTCGGTGCGCGCACAGAAGTCGCGCGCAGCCTGCGGGCCGCCCTTCAGCCGCACCGACACCATCCCACCGAACCCGCTCATCTGCCGGGCCGCGACGTCGTGATGCGGGTGGTCTGCCAGCCCCGGGTAGAGGACGGTCTCCACCGCGGGATGCCCGGTGAGGAATTCGGCGATGGCCGCACCGTTCTCACTGTGGCGCTGCATCCGCAGCGGCAGCGTCTTGAGCCCGCGGATCGTCAGGTACGCATCGAACGGGCCCGGTACCGCGCCGGCCCCGTTCTGCAGGAACGCGAAGGCGTCGTCGAGAGCCTCGTCGTTGGTCACCAGCACGCCGCCGACGACATCGGAATGTCCGCCGATGTACTTGGTCGTCGAGTGCAGCACGATGTCGGCCCCGAGCAGCATGGGCTGCTGGAGTGCCGGTGAGGCGAAGGTGTTGTCCACCAACACTTTCGCGCCGCGTTCGGCGGCCAGCGACGCGATGCCGGCGATGTCGGCGATCGAGAGCAGCGGGTTGGTCGGCGTCTCGACCCAGATCAGCTTGGTGCGGTCGGTGACCGCGGCCCGCACCTTGTCGAGATCACCGAGTGCCACCGCGGTGTAGCTGATCCCCCACTGCGTGAACACCTTGTCGATGAGCCGGAAGGTGCCGCCGTAGGCGTCGTCGGGGATGACGAGGTGATCTCCCGGCCGCAGGACCGCGCGCAGCGCGCAGTCGGTGGCGGCCATCCCCGAGCTGAACGCGCGAGCATGGGTCGCGGATTCGACTGCAGCCAAGGCGGATTCCAGTGCCGCTCGGGTCGGGTTGCCGGTACGGGCGTACTCGAAGCCGCCGCGCAGCCCGCCGACGCCGTCCTGGGCGAACGTCGAGCTGGCGTAGATCGGGGTGTTGACCACGCCAGTGGCCGGATCGGGCCGGTAGCCGGCGTGGATGGCCTTGGTCGCCGGTCCCAGTGCCCGGAAGTGCTCGGACGCGCTGCGCTGCTCACTCATGCTGCCACGGTAGCCCTGGGGACCGTCTCGCTGTCGACCCGGCACCGGGGCGCAGCGATCGGCGCCGGCGCATCCCAGCGCCGGCGCCGATTCCCTGGCTCAGTAGTGGTGCGTCGGCTGCTGCCCGTGCTGCCCCTGCGGAGTGGTGGGGAGGCACACCGTGGTCATGATCTTGTCGGCCAGCGTCTGACGCTTGCCGTCCCACAGCGGGAAGAGGTACCCGATGTAGCAGATGATCGTGTCCACGATGTGGGCCAGCTGGCGGACCACGGACAACCCGAAACCGATGGGCTGGAAGGTCTTTTCGCTGACGACCTTGAACTTCATCACCGACTTGCCGATGCTCGAGCCCGTCGTGCCCTGCCGGTAACCGTAATTCCAGATCACATAGGCGAACGTCAGCACCGACGCCAGGATGCTCACCGTCGCGCCGAGCGCCGACGGTTCCGATGTGCAGGCGTAGCCGCCGTTGATGTTCTCGCAGTTGTTGTCACCGGTGAGGATCGCGATGCCCTGTCCGAGCCCGACCAGGATGAACACCGGGATGTAGTCGATGAACCAGGCGGCAACGCGCGTCAACCAGGAGGTGTAGGCCTCTTTGGGCAGGGCGGGCGCGGCCTGCGGGTAACCGCCCTGCTGCGGCGGCGGGAATCCGCCGGGCGGGTAATTGCCTTGCGGCGGAGGCGGATACCCTCCGGGCGGGGGCGGCGGCTGGTAGCCACCCTGGGGGGTCGGCTGGCCGCCGGGGGGCGGCGGATATCCACCGGGGGGCGGGTAACCGCCCGGATTGTCAGTCATCGAATCTTCCTCCTCGGCTCGGATGGTTCAGTGCTGGACGAAAGTCTGGCGAGCAACCGGCCAAGCCACGGCGTGCAGACTGAATTCTGCGGCGAGACAACCGATTCACATACGGCGGGGACAGCCGAGACCCCGGCGGTTGCTCGCCCATGGTGCCTCCAGTCTGTTTCTTAGCTGGCAGCAAGCGAGATCACCATACCTGAGAGACGGCTGCGAACAGCGGTTTTGTCCGCTGTGCGCTCAGCGTCGCGAGCTGGTGTCGGACAGGTAGCCCAGCAGATCGTGCCGCGTCAGCACACCCACCGGCTTGCCCTCCTCGACCACCATCACGGCGTCGCACTCGCGGAGTGTCTTGGCCGCGGTGCTCACCAGTTCGCCGGCACCGATCAACGGCAACGCCGGGCTCATGTGCTCGCTGACGGCGTCGGCGAGCTTGGCGCGCCCTTCGAACACCGCGGACAGCAGCTCGCGCTCGGACACGCTGCCCGCCACCTCGCCCGCCATCACCGGCGGCTCGGCACCGACCACCGGCATCTGGGACACCCCGTACTCCCGCAAGATGCCGATCGCGTCGCGCACCGTCTCCGCGGGATGGGTGTGCACCAGGTCGGGCAGCGCCCCGGACTTGCCGCGGAGCACGTCACCGACCGTGGACTCCGCGACCGAGCCGTCCAGCCGGCTGCGCAGGAACCCGTAGGAGGACATCCAGCCGTCGTTGAAGATCTTGGACAGGTAGCCGCGGCCGCCGTCGGGCAGCAGGACCACGACCAGGGCGTCAGGACCCTCGCGCTCGGCGACCTGGATCGCGGCATAGGCAGCCATTCCGCACGACCCGCCGACCAGCAGCGCCTCTTCGCGTGCCAGCCGCCGCGTCATCTCGAACGAGTCCGCATCCGAAACCGCGATGATCTCGTCCGGCACCGCGGGGTCATAGGCCGTGGGCCAGAAATCCTCGCCGACACCCTCCACCAAGTAGGGCCGCCCGGTGCCGCCCGAGTACACCGAGCCTTCCGGATCGACGCCGACGACCTTGACCCGACCGTCGGAAACCTCTTTGAGGTAGCGGCCGGCACCGGTGATGGTGCCGCCGGTGCCCACGCCGGCCACGAAGTGGGTGATCTTGCCGTCGGTGTCCGCCCAGATCTCCGGCCCGGTGGTCTCGTAGTGGCTCTCCGGCCCCATCGGATTGGAGTACTGGTCGGGCTTCCACGCCCCGTCGATCTCGGTCACCAACCGGTTGGAGACGCTGTAGTAGCTGTCGGGATCGTCGGGTGCGACGGCGGTCGGGCACACCACGACCTCGGCGCCGTAGGCCCGCAGCACGTTCTGCTTGTCCTCGCTGACCTTGTCCGGGCAGACGAAAATGCACTTGTAGCCGCGCTGCTGCGCGACCAGCGCCAGGCCGACACCGGTGTTACCCGACGTGGGCTCGACGATCGTGCCTCCCGGCTTGAGCGCGCCGCTGGCCTCGGCGGCATCGATCATCTTGATCGCGATGCGGTCCTTCGAGCTGCCGCCCGGATTGAGGTACTCGACCTTGGCGGCCACCGTCCCCGACCCCGGCGGAACCACCGAGTTCAGTTGCACCAGAGGGGTGTTGCCGATGAGCTCACTGACGTGCCGGGCGATGCGCATGCATCCATCGTCTCAGGCCCGCCGGGCGACTACCAGGTGGCCTCTCGGATGTACTCGCCGATCTGCTTGATCGACCGGCTGGCCTCGGGCACTGCCGGCGCGCCGAGCTGGAAGACGTGCATCTGGCCGGGCCAGACACGCACCTCCACCGGCACCCCGGACTCGGCGAGCAGACGAGCCGCTTTCCTCGCGTCGCTGAGCAGAACCTCCGAGCCGGAGACGTGGATCAGCGTGCGTGGCAGGCCGGGCTCGATGTGGTCGAGCGGTTCGTAGGTCTCCTCGGGCTTGCCGTTGACGACGCGCTTCTTCCCGGCCTGCTCGATCAACTCGATCAGTGCGTGAAAAGCCTTGGGCGGGAACATCACATCGCTGCCGATGTTGGGATGCTCGGCGCGCGCCTCGTTGTCGATCTCGAACAGCGGGGACATCGTGACGATGGCCGCGGGGGTCTCGGAACCGTAGCCCTCGACGCCCTCGAATTGCAGGCGTTCGGCCAGCGACAGCGCCAGATAGCCGCCCGCGGAATCACCGGCGAGCACGATCTGATCCGGCTCGTAGCCGGTCTCCCGCAGCCAGCGATAGGCGTCGAAGCAATCGTCGAGTGCGGTGCCCACCGAATGCTTGGGGATCATTCGATAGTTGACGACGAGCACCGGCGCATCGGCGTACTGCGACAACGCGGTCACCAGGCGACCGTGGGTGTGTACGCCACAGGTCAGGAACGCGCCGCCGTGCATGTAGAGGATCACGCTGCGCTTGCCGTCGGCGGGCAGGACACCCGCCGCCCGCACCAGCTGCGCGGTGCAGTGCGGCAGCGAGATCGTCGCGCGCACCGTGCCGGGAACCGGGCGGATCACACGGGCCGCAAAGTCGACGACTCCCCAGGGCCACGGCAGCTTGGGGGCGTAGCTGCCGACGGAGAGGAACGGCTTGATGGTGGCCATCGCCGCCAGACCCAAGAGCCGTCCAGCGATGCTCGGGCCGTCCTCGACGACCTCGACCGGCGCCCCGTCGCTGACCGGAAAACGGCGCGGCTTGTGGCCGCGACCAGGCCGGACGCCCAGGTGCGCAGTACTGGGGACCTTGCTCGGTGCCGTCATCGCCACCACTCCCTACGCCGTTGTAGTACGGGATCAGCCAAGATACTCAGACAAGCTCGTTATTTAGCTTGGCATTTGTAACCATTATCGCAATCGTTTAAACGCGATTGATACCGGAGTTGATACCGCACTGTGACCGCGGATTCCGTCGCCCTCCCGCGAGCCCCGCAAACGGCCACCTAAACTCGCACTCGTGGGATTCAGCCGCCGTGCTCCTCACGTCCGCCGGTCGACCGTCGCGCTGGCGGCAGTTGCAGCACTCGCATCCACCGGGTCGTTCTACGTGGGCGCCCGCAACCTGCTGACGGGTCAGGCCGATCAGGCCCGGCGCGTCATCCCGAAATCCTGGGACGTCCCCCCACGCGCCGACGGGGTCTACTCGCCCGACGGCGGCCCCGTGACCCGCTGGTATCGCGGCGTGCCGTTCGACCTGCACCTGATGATCTTCGGGGACTCCACCGCGACCGGTTACGGCTGCGCGACCGCCGACGAGGTACCCGGTGTGCTGCTGGCCCGCGGCCTGGCGAAGGAGTCGGGCAAGCGCATCCGGCTCAGCACCAAGGCGATCGTCGGTGCCACGTCCAAGGGACTGTCCGGTCAGATCGACGCGATGTTCGTCGCGGGTCCGCCCCCGGACGCGGCGGTCATCATGATCGGGGCCAATGACATCACCGCCCCCAACGGGCTGGGGCCGTCCGCGCGCCGGTTGGGCCGCGCGGTGCAGCGGCTCCGCAGCAGCGGCGCGGTGGTCGTCGTCGGCACATGCCCGGACTTCGGGGTGATCAAGGCGATTCCGCAGCCGCTGCGCTGGGTGGCGCGCGGCCGCGGCCTGCGCTTGGCGCGGGCACAGGCCGGTGAGGTGCGGGCTGCCGGCGGCGTGCCGGTGCCGTTCTCCGACCTGTTGGCACCGCACTTCTACGAGGCGCCCGACGAGCTGTTCTCTCCCGACATGTTCCACCCCTCGGCGGCGGGCTATTCGTTGGCCGCCCAGCAGTTGCTGCCCGCGCTGTGCGCTGCGCTCGGTGAGTTCGTCGGCAGCGAGCCCGCCGAGGCGGCCCTGGAATCGCGCTCCGGTGAGGGATCGCTGCTGTCGCGGATCGGCAATCTCGGCCGGCTGTGGCGCCGCTCCACCGGGGTCCCCGCGCCGATCGTCGTGGCTGCGAGCTAGGTTCACAGATAGTTCTCGCTGTCTACCGAGGAGTCGTCATGCCCGAAGCCGTCATCGTCGCCACCGCCCGCTCCCCCATCGGCCGGGCCAACAAGGGCTCCCTGGTGTCCATGCGGCCCGACGATCTGGCCGCACAGATGGTCAAGGCGGCGCTCGACAAGGTGCCGGCACTGGACCCGCGCGAGATCGACGACCTGATGCTGGGCTGTGGGCAGCCCGGCGGTGAAGCGGGTTTCAACATCGGCCGCGCCGTGGCGGTGCAGCTGGGTTACGACTTCCTGCCGGGCACCACGGTCAACCGGTACTGCTCGTCGTCGTTGCAGACCACGCGGATGGCGTTCCACGCGATCAAGGCCGGCGAGGGTGATGCCTTCATCTCGGCCGGCGTCGAGACCGTGTCGCGTTTCCTCAAGGGCACCTCCGACGGCTGGCCGGACTCGAAGAACGAGTTGTACGCCGACGCGATGGCCCGCACTGATCAGGCCGCCGCGGGGGCGACCGAGTGGCACGATCCGCGCGAGGACGGCCTGCTGCCCGACGTGTACATCGCGATGGGCCAGACGGCGGAGAACGTCGTGCTGCACACCGGGATCAGCCGTGAGGACCAGGACCACTGGGGCGTGCGGTCGCAGAACCGGGCCGAAGAGGCCATCAAGAGCGGGTTCTTCGAGCGGGAGATCTCGCCGGTCACGCTGCCCGACGGCACCGTCGTCAGCACCGATGACGGCCCGCGCGCCGGCACCACCTACGAGGCCGTCAGCCAGCTCAAGCCGGTGTTCCGGCCCAACGGCACGATCACCGCGGGCAATGCGTGCCCGTTGAACGACGGTGCGGCCGCGGTGGTGGTCATGAGCGACACCAAGGCCAAGGAGCTGGGGCTGACCCCGTTGGCGCGCATCGTCTCGACCGGTGTGTCGGGTCTGTCGCCGGAGATCATGGGCCTCGGCCCGATCGAGGCTGTGCGCAAGGCGCTGGGCAACGCGAAGATGTCGATCTCCGACATCGACCTGTGCGAGATCAACGAGGCGTTCGCGGTTCAGGTGCTGGGGTCGGCGCGTGAGCTCGGCATGGACGAGGAGAAGTTGAACGTCTCCGGTGGCGCGATCGCGCTCGGGCATCCGTTCGGCATGACCGGCGCCCGGATCACCGCCACGCTGCTGAACAACCTGGCCACCCACGACAAGACCTTCGGCATCGAGACGATGTGCGTGGGCGGCGGGCAGGGCATGGCGATGGTCGTGGAGCGCCTCTCCTAGTTCTGCCGCGAGACTGCGGGGAGATCGCGATCTCAGCTGATTTCGCGATCTCCCCGCAGTCTCGCGGCCCATGCGCGCGCGATTCTGGCCCGAATGTCGACCTCCCGGTCGGTCTTGATGACGCGGACCACCAGCCAGTCGAGCTCACGCAGATCCTCGGAACGGCGAATGTCTCTGGCGTACTGCGCGTCGTCGACGCGGTGCTGCTCTCCGTCGTACTCGACCGCGATCATCGCGTCGGGCCATCCCATGTCGAGGTAGTACCGACGCCGGCCGTCCGCACTGCGCACCGGAATTTGCGTGTGTGGGCGCGGATAGCCGGCGCTTATGATCAGGAGCCTCAACCAGGTCTCCTTCGGTGACGCCGATCCCGCGTCGTAGAGGTCCATGACCTTCTCGAGTTGTCGCAGCCCCCGAGCGCCGCGGTGGGTGCGAGCACACGCGAGCACGTCCTCGGCGCGAAGTCCTGTGGCATGGCCCAGAGCGTCCACGCGTGCGACTGCCTCCCCGATTCTGCCTCGGCGCGCCAGGTCGTATGCAGTTCGCGTGATCGTCGTCAGTCTCATGCCGTCGGGGCGAACCATGAACTCGTCTGAGCGCAACCGGGCGTCCATGGTGCGCATTCCCAGCGGCCGCCGGGCATTCGTCCAAACGAGTTCGATCGGCAGCGTGTCGTCGATCCATGCGGCACCGTGCAGGGCCGCTGCCGTCAGCCCGGCGATCACTCCTTCGCGATGCGACCACAACCACGCCGCTACGGCGCGATGCTCGAGCCCGGGCTCGACGTCACAGGGAACGTAGACATCCGGGAAGACTGCCCGATAGTTCGAGCGCAGTTGATGCTTCTTCACCCGACCATCGGCGATGGCTTCGCTTCCGACAAACGGCCAGATCGGTGGCGTCATGGCGCCACCATCACACGTTGCGACATCCCAATCGGCGCCCAGACTGCGGGGGGATCGCAATCTGTGGATGAAATGCGATCTGTGAGCAGTTTCGGCGCCGAAGCGGAAGCACACCGCGCACACGCGCACCACGAAAAAGGGCGCCCACCTTTCGGTGAGCGCCCTTCTCCGTGCGATGACTAGTCGCTGTTGAAGTAGCTGAGCAGGCGCAGGATCTCGATGTAGAGCCACACCAGCGTCACGGTCAGGCCCAGCGCGATACCCCAGGCTGCCTTCTCCGGCGCACCGGCGCGGATCATCTGGTCGGCCGAGTCGAAGTCGATCAGGAAGCTGAACGCCGCCAGACCGATGCAGACCAGCGAGAAGATGATCGCGATGGGGCCACCGCTGCGCAGGCCCAGGCCCTCACCGCCGCCGACACCGAACAGCGCCAGCACGAAGTTGCCCAGCATCAGAGCCAGCACACCGAAGAGGCCGGCCACGATGAAGCGGGTGAACTTCGGCGTCACGCGGATGGCGCCGGTCTTGTAGACGACGAGCATGCCGGCGAACACGCCGAGGGTGCCGAGGACCGCCTGGCTGATCAGGGCGCCGGCGCTGACGCCGGAGACCATCAGGTTGGCGACGACGAACGAGAACGCACCGAGGAACAGGCCCTCCAGCGCCGCGTAGGTCAGCACGATGGCGGGGTTGTCCTGCTTACGGCCGAAGGTCGCGATCAGCACCAGGACGAGACCGCCGAGCGCGCCGACCAGCGTGAACGGCATGGCGAGCGCGATGTTGGACGCCACCAGGAAGTACGACACCACGGCAACGGCCGACAGCACTGCCAGCGTCATGCCGGTCTTGGTGACGACGTCGTCGATGGTCAGCGGGCGCGAAACACCCGTCTGACGCTGATCGGGGTAGGTGGCATAGGGATCGGCGTGTACCGCTTGCGCACCGTAGCCGGCGGCTCCGGTACCGAATTGCGCGTATCCGCCTTGCTGCCCCTTGGGCAGCGTGCGAAATACCGGGTTGCTGCTCTCGCGCACCGTCGGTTCCTTTCCTGATGTCGTGATTCGGCCTGTGCCGAACATCGGTTCAACGATCGACACGTCGGGACGGTTCCCGAGAATCGAATCTGTTCCCAGCCTTCTCACAGGAACCTTACCCGGCGCCCTCCGATCAGGGGCGACGATCTAGATTGCTGGCGTGGATCAAAACGAGGATCTCCTAGTAACGGTGCGCGGGCATGTCGGGCACCTGACCCTCAACCGACCCAAGGCCATCAACTCGCTGACCCACCCGATGGTCACCGAGATGACGGCCGCCCTGACGGCGTGGGAGCACGACGACGACGTCCACGCGGTCGTTGTTTCCGGCGCGGGCGACCGTGGCCTCTGCGCAGGCGGTGACATCGTCGCGATCTACCACAGCGCGAAGGCCGGCGGCGCCGAGGCTCGCCTGTTCTGGCACGACGAATACCTGCTCAACGCGTACATCGGCCGCTACCCCAAACCGTATGTCGCGCTGATGAACGGCATCACGATGGGCGGCGGCGTGGGCATCAGCGCGCACGGGGACGTCCGCGTGGTCACCGAGGCGACGAAGATGGCCATGCCGGAGGTCGGCATCGGCTTCGTGCCCGACGTCGGCGGCACCCGCATCCTGGCCCATGCGCCGGGGTTACTCGGCCTCCACGCCGCGCTGACGGGCGCCCCTTTCGGTGGTGCCGATGCGATCGCGATGGGCTTCGCCGACCACTACGTACCGCACGCCGATCTCGCCTCGTTCGTCGAAGCCATCGAGTCCGACGGCGTGGACCGCGCGGTCGCGGACTTCGCGCAGGAGCCGCCGGCCGGCGAGTTGGCGGATCATCGTGAGTGGATCGATCGCTGCTACGCGGGCGAGTCCGTCGCAGGCATCGTCGATGCCCTGCGCAACGAGGAGGACCCCGCGGCCACCAAGGCTGCCGATCTGATCAGCTCCCGCTCCCCCGTCGCCCTGTCGGTGACGCTGGCGGCCGTACGCCGCGCCCGCTCGCTGCCATCACTGGAAGATGTTCTGCAGCAAGAGTTTCGAGTGTCCTGTGCGGCGCTGCGCTCCCATGATCTGGTCGAGGGCATCCGGGCGCAGGTCATCGACAAGGACCGCAACCCGCAGTGGAATCCGGCGACGCTGGACGCTGTCACAGACGCCGACGTGGAAGCCTACTTCCAGCGCACCGACCCCGACCTGACCTTCCAGACCGAGACGCACCAGGAGCAGCCATGACCGACTACGAGACCATCCTCGTCACCCGCGAGGGCCGCGTCGCCACCATCACGCTGAACCGACCGAAAGCTCTCAACGCGCTGAACAGCCAGGTGATGAACGACGTCACCTCCGCTGCAGCCGAATTGGACGCCGATCCGGGCATTGGCGCCATCGTGCTGACCGGCAACGAGAAGGCGTTCGCCGCCGGTGCGGACATCAAGGAAATGGCGAATCTGTCGTTCGCCGAGGTCTTCTCGTCGGATTTCTTCGCCGCCTGGGGGAACTTCGCGGCCACGCGCACGCCGACGATCGCCGCGGTCGCCGGGTATGCGCTCGGCGGCGGCTGCGAGCTGGCGATGATGTGCGACATCCTGATCGCCGCCGACACCGCGAAGTTCGGCCAGCCCGAGATCAAGCTGGGCGTGCTGCCGGGCATGGGTGGTTCGCAGCGGCTGACCCGGGCCATCGGCAAGGCCAAGGCGATGGATCTGATCCTGACCGGTCGCACCATGGGAGCCGAGGAGGCCGAACGGGCCGGGCTGGTGTCCCGCGTGGTCCCGGCCGACTCCTTGCTCGAGGAAGCCACGGCCACAGCGCAGACGATCGCCGGTATGTCGCTGTCCGCCGCCAGGATGGCCAAGGAAGCGGTCGACCGCGCCTTCGAGTCGACGCTCGCCGAGGGCCTGCTCTACGAGCGCCGGCTGTTCCACTCCGCGTTCGCCACCGACGATCAGACCGAGGGCATGGCCGCGTTCACCGAGAAGCGTTCGCCGAACTTCACCCACCGCTGACATGCACGGCTAACATGCCTTCGTGACCGTCACCGTCGCCCCGCCGGAGGACGAGCCGCGCGCCGAGACCACCCGCAAACCCTGGTGGATACGTCGCTACACGTTCACCGGAACCGCGGTCGGCCTCGTCTTCCTGTGGTTGTCGCTCACGCCGTCGCTGCTGCCCCGCGGCCCGCTGTTCCAGGGCTTGGTCAGCGGAGGCGCGGGCGCCTTCGGGTACGCGATCGGCGTGTTCTCGGTGTGGCTGGTGCGCTACATGCGGTCCAAGGATTCGAGCCCGCCCCCTCCGCGCCGCGCCTGGCTGGTCCTCGTCGTGGTGGGTGCGATCGGCATGGTCCTGGCGATCGTCTGGTTCCACGAATGGCAGGACAACGTCCGCGACCTGATGGGTGTGCCGCGGTTGACGTTCTGGGACTATCCGCTGGCGGCTGCGATCTCGGTGGTGACGCTGTTCGTGTTCGTCGAGATCGGCCAATTGATCCGCCGGCTGGTGCTCTTTCTCGTTCGTCAGCTCGATCGCGTTGCGCCGCCGAGGGTTTCGGCCGTGATCGTGGTGACGCTGCTACTGGCGCTGACGATCGCGCTGCTGAACGGCATCGTGGTGCGGTTCGCGATGAGCACCATCAACAGCACATTCGCGGCGGTCAACGACGAGACCGATCCGGACAATCCGGCTCCGGCGACGCCGCTGCGCTCCGGCGGCCCGGGATCTCTGGTCAGCTGGGAGTCGCTCGGCCATCAGGGTCGCATGTTCGTCGGCGGCGGACCGTCGGTGGACGAGCTCAGCGCGTTCAACGCCCGCCCCGCCGTCGAACCCATCCGTGCCTACGCCGGCCTCAACTCCGCGGACGGGATCAAGGCCACGGCGCGGCTGGCCGCCCGTGAACTGCAGCGCACCGGCGGTCTCGACCGTCCGGTGGTGGCCGTGGCCACGACGACGGGCACGGGCTGGATCAACGAGGCCGAGGCCACCGCCCTGGAGTACATGTACAACGGCGACACCGCGATCGTGTCGATGCAGTACTCGTTCCTCCCGAGCTGGCTGTCGTTCCTCGTCGACAAGGAGAACGCGCGGCAGGCCGGCCAGGCGTTGTTCGAGGCCGTCGACGAGCTGGTGCGCGCGATGCCCGAGGCGCAGCGCCCCAAGCTCGTGGTGTTCGGTGAAAGCCTGGGCTCCTTCGGCGGCGAGGCCCCGTTCCTGGCGCTGAACAACCTCATCGCCCGCACCGACGGCGCACTGTTCAGCGGACCGACGTTCAACAACACCATCTGGACCGACCTGACCACCAACCGCGATCCCGGTTCCCCGCAATGGCTGCCGATCTACGACCAGGGCGAGAACGTGCGATTCGTCGCGGAGCCGAAAGACCTGCAGCGCCCGCACGATCCGTGGGGCCAGCCGCGCGTCGTCTATCTGCAGCACGCCTCGGATCCGATCGCCTGGTGGAATCCGGATCTGTTGTTCGCCAAACCGGATTGGCTGCGGGAGCCGCGCGGGTACGACGTCTCCCCCGACATGGAATGGATTCCAGTCGTGACGTTCCTGCAGGTGTCTGCCGACATGGCGGTGGCGGTGAACGTGCCCGACGGACACGGGCACGTCTACGTGCGCAACGTCGCCGACGCGTGGGCCTCGATCCTGTTGCCGCCCGGGTGGTCTGCGGCCAAGACGGAGAAGCTGAGGCCGCTGCTGCGCAGCGACGAGAGTTCCTAGTAGACGAGCACGCCTTTGAGGGCGTGGTATCCGCCGACGACGTCGGTGGCGCGGTGCAGACCGATCTCCTGCAGGGCCGCCGCGGCCAGACTGGACGTGTAGCCCTCGGAGCACAGCACCACCCATTCGACGTCGTCGTCGACGGCTTGCGGAATCCGGGCATCGCTGGTGGGGTCGAGTCGCCATTCGAGCACGTTGCGCTCGATGATCAGCGCGGTGGGGACCTCGCCTTCGATGGCCCGCTGGGCGGCGGGCCGGATGTCGACGAGGATGGCTCCGCGTCGCAGGGCGGCCGGCAGTTCGTCCGCGGTCAGTCGGTTGATCTTCGTGCGAGCGTTCTCCAGCACCACATCGATACGGCTTCCCATGTCACTTCCCTTCCGGTTGGTCGGTCAATTCGGTCCGCTTGCGGCGCAGCGCGTTTCGCTCGGATACCTCGTAGTAGGACATCGCGGTGAGCGGCGGTGAGTAGGCATGCACGCTCAGCGTCGGGGTCGGCGCAACGATCGGAGTGGACAGCGACACGCTCTCGCGAGCCCACACCACATCGTGTACCCAGCCGAGCGGGAACGCCGCCTGGTCGCCGGCCTCAAGCCGGCGATTGCGCAATTGCTTGCCATCCCAGCGGGTTTCGCGCAGCGCGCCGGATAGGACGGTGAGTGCACCGAGGGAGCCGCCATGGTCGTGCAACTCGGTGGCGTGATCGGGCACCCAACTGATGAGCCAGACGTCGAGCTCGTCATCGCCGTGCAGGCGGGTGTACCAGCGCTCGGTGGTGGGCGGCCCACCGACCGGAAGGACGTCGTCGAAACGACCGGAGAGGACGTCGGCGGCGTACCGATCGGTGGCATGCAGCAGGTCGGCTGGGCGCAAACGGGTGGGAGCGAGAACCATGGGAGAACTCCAGGGGTGGAACGGACGAAGTGGGGGTCGGGGTCAGGCCCGACAACACTCCCGAGTCATTCCGTTGCGCACGCACCCACTGTGGCACGAGACCAGGCGATTGGCCAGGTCTGCGGACTTAATCTCACCGTGAATCTGGAATTGCGCACGTCGCGGCTAGATTGACGGGATGGTCCCCTTCGCCGTCCGAGTCGTTCTGCTCGCCGCACCGGGCCTGCTGGCACTGGCCGGTTGCTCGTCGACACCCACCCCGTCCACGCCCAGCACCGAGACGTCCTCGTCCACCCGGGCGAGCGCGGCCCCGACGACTGCCACCGAATCGCTGGCCCCCGACGCCGTCGAGGTCTCACCGGGTGGCGTGACGACCAAGGTGGGCGCACCGGCGGAGTCCACGGAAGACGACTACTTCCAGAACTGCCGTGCGGCGCGCACCTACATGGACACTCACGGCGGTGACCCGAAGGCGCAGATCGAGCCGTACCTGAAGATGCTGCAGAGCACGCCGACGGTGGGGTCGGGCGAGTTCAACAAGAGTTGGACGCAGCTGTCGGCCGGGCAGCAGTCGGCGATCATCGTCGCGGTCGAGTCGGCCGCCGACGCGCTGTGCGGCTAGCGCTGCGTTGTTTCAATCGTTCCAGACGAAGCAGAACGTGTGGCCGGCCGGGTCGCGGTACACCCGGAACTGGTCCTCGTCGACGTCCTGCACCCATGTCGCACCCAGCCTGATCACCTCGGCCTGAGCGGCCTCGAGCTGGTCCTCGGGGATCATCACGTCGAAGTGGATCTGTTGCGAGGCGTGCGGGTCAGGGAACTGCGGCGGCCGGTGTTCGGGAGACAGCTGGAACGCCAGCCGGCGCCCGTCCGGACCCGTGACCACCACCCAGTCCGCGTCCTCTTGGGTGATGTCGCCGCCGAGAACCTCGGCCCAGAAACGCGCCAGGCGGAGGGGGTCGGGGCAGTCGACGACGACTGAACGCAGTGTTCCGATCATGAGGGACAGGGTTGCCCGTCGCGGTCGGCTCACGCAAGCGAGAATGAGCGGATGCGGGTGGCATTGGCGTTGGGCAGCGGAGGAGCCCGCGGGTACGCCCACATCGGAGTGATCAACGAACTGCACGAGCGGGGCCACGAGATCGTCGGTATCGCGGGGTCGTCGATGGGCGCCCTGGTGGGTGGCCTGGAAGCGGCGGGGCGGCTCGACCAGTACACGACCTGGGCCGGTTCGCTGACCCAGCGGGCGGTATTGCGCCTGCTCGATCCGTCGATCACGGCGGCGGGGGTGCTGCGGGCCGAGAAGATCCTCGATGCGGTGCGGGAGATCCTCGGCGAGGTGCGGATCGAGGACCTGCCGATTCCCTACACCTCGGTGGCCACCGATCTGATCACGGGCAAGTCCGTGTGGATGCAGCGCGGTCCGGTCGATGACGCGATCCGAGCGTCGATCGCGATTCCGGGCGTCATCACTCCACATGTGCTCGACGGCCGGCTGCTGGCCGACGGCGGAATCCTGGATCCACTGCCGATGGCTCCGATTGCCGCCGTCACCGCCGACGTCACGATCGCCGTCAGCCTCTCCGGGGATGATCCCGAAGCGCACCGCCGCGACCGGGAACCCCGGCAGGCCACCGGCGACTGGTTGAACCGGATGTGGCGCAGTTCGTCGTCGCTGCTGGATTCCAAGGCCGCGCGGTCACTGCTGGACACACCGACGGGGCGCGCGGTGCTGGGCAGGTTCACCGTGGGTGACGACGAGCCCCTGGAGGCTCCTAGCGAACCGGTGATGCCCGTGGTGCCGCGGCTGGGCGGCTTCGAGGTGATGAACCGTGTCATCGACATCGCGCAGGCGGCGTTGGCCCGGCACACCCTGGCGGCCTATCCACCCGATCTGTTGATCGAGGTGCCGCGCACGGTGTGCCGGAGTTTGGATTTCCATCGCGCCAACGAGGTGATCGACATCGGCCAGGAGCTGGCCAGTGCCGCACTGGACACGCTCGAAGCGACCGTGTCCGCGTCAGAGGCCTAGGAACTGCGCAATGCGGGCAGCTTCGCGCCGGCCCTGCGCACGGCCGGCCTGCGCCGAGGGTGCCCGGCAGGCCGGGTCGAGAGGGTTCGGGCCGAATGCCTCCAACGCCCCGGCGTCGGCGAAGACCGCGAGCGTGGCCCCTGCGAAGGCGGCGATCTCGTCGGCCGTGCCGGTCCCCCACGGCGACGGCGCATCGGGTGCCGACGGCACGAGGACCACGGCGGTGTCGCAGTCGGAGACGGCGGACATGTTCACCGAGCTGCCGACACCGCCGTCCATGTAGCGCCTGCCGGCGATGCTGACGGTGGGCCACGCGCCGGGTACAGCACAGCTGGCCGCCACCGCATCGACCAGATCGACTCCCGAGGCGCGGTCGAAGACCACGAGTTCGCCTGTGGCGATGTCGATTCCGGTCACGCGCAGGTCGCGTGACGGCCAGTCGTGCGACGGCAACCGGTGGGCGATCACCTCACGGCGCACGCCTTCGTCGACGGTGTCCGTGGCGGCGGCGACGGCACCGATCTTCGTCAGCTTCTGCTCCTTGGTGGTACCGGGGGTCATCACGGCGTCCAGGAACAGCTCGGTGATGCCGTCGACCGAGACCCCCGGGTGGATCTCGTGTGAGGTCTCCGACAGCTGACGGGCGAACAACTCCTCCAGCGGCAGGTCACTGGAGAGCTGCGCGGCGACCGTCGACCCCGCCGAGGTGCCGAGCAGGACGTCGGAAGCCAGCAGCGCCCGACCCGCGGCGGGCACGTTCTCGGCGATACCGAGCAGAACACCTGTCTCCCAGGCGATTCCGGCCAGTCCGCCACCGGCCAGCACTAGGGCACGACGCGTCGTCACCCTCCTGTTCTACCGGACGGTCTGACTCGCCGCCGCTACCGGGTTCAGATCGGCGACGCTCAGGCGGTGCGCGGGCGGGGCGAGGACGCCGGTGGTCGAGGTGAGGGCCAATCCGGGTCCGACGTGCAGCAGTTCGCCGTCGCCGAGGAGCCGCCAGGCGGGGTCGTCGTCCATCCGCTCGGTCGCGAACACCACCGACGGCCCGTCGCCGGACCGGGCGTTGATCCTGCTGCTCCGCATCTCGAACGGGGTGTGGTCGGCGGGCGTGCGGCGATCGAGCACGAACAGGTCGTGGGTGTCCGGGTAGCGCAGCGCCCACATCTCGGTCGCGGTGCACAGCAGGATGTTGATCGCGAACACTCCGACGTGGGCGCCCAGCCATTCGACGGCGTCGATCAGGCCGGCGGTGACGTCGCCGCCGCGTGCTCGTATCGCGCCGGTGATGAGCGCGAATACCCGTTCCGAATCGGTCTGCCCCACAACCAGTTCGGAGATGCCCAGCTCGGCCAGACGCGCGTCGAGCACATCCAGGTCGGTCACGACGCCATTGTGGGCGAACAACCGGCCTTCTTGCACGAAGGGATGGGTGTTGGTCGGGTCGGGGGCTCCGGTGGACGCGTAGCGCACATGGGCCAGTACCGTCGTCGCCACCACGTCGCGGGCCTCGCGGGCGAACGCGGCGTCCTGCCACGCGGCCAGCGGTTGCTTGTCCACCACGGGTTGTCCGGCCGCGTCGAAGTAGCCGAGGCCGGTGCCGTCGGGATTGCGGCGGCTCTGTTCGGCCAAGCTGTCGGGGGCATCGAGCAACCAGAACGTCACCGGCACAGCCGTCCCGGCGTGCATCCCGAACAGGCGGCACATCTACAGGTGGGGTGCGGCTCTGCCGCTGATCAGAGGCAAGTCGAGGTAGGTCGCGATGCCCGGCGCGGCGGCGCAGACCGCGGGTACCGAGTTCACGCAGTGGGCGGCCGTGCCGACCACGCCGTATTCGGGCCCCTGGCCGCCGACCTCGGACTGGAAGCCCGTCACCGACACGGTGAAGTCGGGGTTGCCGCGCACCTCCATCTCGTAACGCTGTCCGGCCGGGCCGAAGGACCAGGCGGGGTCGAGGTGCTCCTCACCCATCAACCAGTTCACCGTCACCCGGACCACGGGCTCGCCGTCGACAAGCGCTTCCCAATGGAATTTGCGTCCCGCCACCTGCCCCGGCTCGATCGGCCCCATCGGCGACTCGATCGTGGCGGTGGCCACGGCGATCTCCTGCGTCGCCCGCACTCGCGGATCAGAGTGAAAGCCCAACTGGTCCACACACATTCGGACGGCCTGGATGAATCCCGCGTCGAGCATCTTCTGCATCGGCCCGGTCAGTGCCTTGTCCGGTGTCTCACCGAAGCCCATCACGTGCCGCAGCACGTCGGGCGCTTCGTAGGTGCGTAGATCGGAGAACTCCTCGGCGCGAACGAAGGTGACGCCGGTCGACATCGCCGAGAGCATGAGCGGGAACTTCTCGCTGATGCCGCCGGGCGCGATGCCGGTGCCGTGCAGGGTGGCGTCGCCGGCCAGTGCGGCCTCGCGCAGCGGCGCACCGCTGCGCTCGCTGGGATACAGCCAACCGACCGGGGTCACGACGTTCTTGCCCGAGCGCAGCAGCGCGATGACCTCGTCGGGGTTGGCGATCAGCGGGGCGTAGATGACCGCGTCGGCGTCCATCGCGAGGATCTCATCGATGCTGTCGGTCGCGGTGATGCCCAGCGGGGCCACGCCGATGAGCTCGCCGACGTCGCGTCCGGCCTTCGCGGCCGAGTGCACCCAGCAGCCGGCGAGTTCCAGCTCGGGGTGCTCGAGTACGCCTTTGATCGCGGCGACGCCGACACCGCCGGTCGCCCATTGCACGACGCGCAGCGCCATTCCGCCTCCTCCAACAATGCCGACAAAGAACTGGAACGTGTTCTACTCAGATGTACACCAGCGCCCGGCGGGCCGGTCGCGATTGGCGAAGGGATCAACACATGAAGCGTGTGTTCGTGGTCGGCGGGGGAATGACCAAGTTCGAGAAGCCTGGACGACGGGAGGGCTGGGACTACCCCGACATGGCGCGGGAGTCCGGCACCAACGCGCTCGCGGACGCCGGCATCGACTACTCCGAGATCGAGCAGGGCTTCGTCGGGTACTGCTCGGGCGACTCGACGTCGGGTCAGCGGGCACTCTACGAGCTGGGAATGACCGGTATCCCGATCGTGAACGTCAACAACAACTGCTCGACAGGGTCGACGGCGCTGTACCTGGGCGCCCAGTCGATCCGCGGCGGGCTGGCCGACTGCGTGCTGGCGCTGGGCTTCGAGAAGATGCAGCCTGGCTCGCTCGGCGGTGGCGCCGACGATCGGGAGTCTCCGATGAAGCGACACATCCTCGCGCTCAACGACATCGACGCAATGCAGTTCCCGGTGGCGCCGTGGATGTTCGGGGCCGCGGGCCGCGAGCACATGCAGAAGTACGGCAGCACCGCCGAACATTTTGCCAAGATCGGGTTCAAGAACCACAAGCACTCGGTGAACAATCCGTACGCACAGTTCCAGGACGAGTACAGCCTCGACGACATCCTGGCCGCGAAGATGATCTCCGATCCGTTGACCAAGCTGCAGTGCTCGCCGACCTCGGACGGGTCGGCGGCGGTGGTGCTCGCCAGCGAGGACTACGTCGATCGGCACGGCCTCGCCGGCCGGGCGGTGGAGATCGTCGGGCAGGCGATGACCACCGATTTCGCGTCGACGTTCGACGGCAGCGCGGCCAACATCATCGGCTACGACATGAATGTGCAGGCCGCGCAGAAGGTCTACGACCAGTCCGGCCTCGGGCCGCAGGATTTCCAGGTGATCGAGCTGCACGACTGCTTCTCGGCCAACGAGCTTCTGCTCTACGAAGCCCTCGGACTGTGCGGGCCCGGCGAGGCGCCGAAGCTGATCGACGACGAGGACACCACCTACGGCGGACGCTGGGTGGTCAATCCGTCGGGCGGGCTGATCTCGAAGGGCCATCCCCTGGGTGCGACGGGTCTGGCCCAGTGCAGCGAGCTGACCTGGCAGCTGCGCGGCGATGCCGACAAGCGTCAGGTCGATGGTGTGACGGCGGCGCTGCAGCACAACATCGGGCTGGGTGGCGCGGCGGTCGTGACGGCCTACCAGCGCGCCGAACGCTGAGGTTTCTTCCGCCGACCAGTCGCGAACTCGAGTGACACGTCGGGCGAAATACTCGAGTTCGCGTCTGGTCGCGCAAAGAAACGGACATGAAAAGACCCGGCCGGGAAGCACCGACCGGGTCTTTCCTCTCGCGTCCTACACCGCGGCAGGGGCTTTCTCCTGTTGCGGCTCCTGAACGCGTGAGCCGTGTCCGTCGTCGACCATTGTCAGCTCATCGAACGGATCTCGCCCGGCGAGCACGTCGTCGACCTTGGTCCTGTCGATCGTGCGGGTCCACGACCCGACGAGCAGAGTGGCCACCGCGTTGCCCGAGAAGTTGGTCAGCGCCCGCGCCTCGGACATGAACCGGTCGATCCCGACGATCAGGCCGACGCCGTCGAGCAGGTCGGGGCGGTGGGCCTGCAGGCCGCCGGCCAGCGTCGCCAGCCCCGCGCCCGTCACACCGGCCGCACCCTTGGAGGCGACGATCATGAACACCAGCAGACCGATCTGCTCGGGGATCGACAGCGGGTCACCCAGCGCGCCGGCGATGAACAGCGACGCCATGGTCAGGTAGATCGCGGTGCCGTCGAGGTTGAACGAGTAGCCGGTGGGCACGACCACGCCCACGGTCGAGCGGTCCACACCGAGGTGCTCCATCTTGGCGATCAGGCGCGGCAGCGCCGACTCGGACGACGAGGTCGACACGATGAGCAGGTACTCGCGAGCGAGGTAGCGCACCAGCTTGAAGATCGAGATGCCGGAGACCACCCGCAGCAGGGAGCCGAGGATGCCGAAGACGAAGATCGCGCAGGTGATGTAGAAGCCCAGCATCAGCGTCAGCAGCTGTCCGACTGCGGACCAGCCGGTCTGGCCGACGACGTTGGCGATGGCGCCGAAGGCGCCGATCGGGGCCAGCCACAGGATCATGCTCAGGACCTTGAACACCAGCTTCTGCAGGTGCTCGACACCGCGCAGGATGGGCTCACCGGTGGAGCCGAGGGCCTGGACTGCGAATCCGACCAGCAGTGCGATGAACAGGGCCTGCAGCACGCTGCCCTCGGTCAGCGCGGAGAACATCGACGTGGGGATGATGCCCTGGACGAAGTCCATCAGGCCACCGGCCTCGTGTGCCTTGTCGGCGAGTTCGGCGCCCTTGGCGGCCGTGGTCGAGCTGATGTTCAGGCCCTCACCGGGGTGGAGAAGATTGCCGACGACCAGACCGATCGCCAGCGCGAACGTCGACATCGCCAGGAAGTACACGAAGGCGAGCCCGCCGACCTTGCCGACGGTGGCGGCTTTGCGCACCGATCCGATGCCCAGCACGATCGTGCAGAAGATGACCGGCGCGATCATCATCTTGATCAGCGCGACGAACATCGTGCCGAGGACGCCGAGGCTCTTGCCCACCTCGGGGGTGACGATTCCGACGCCGACGCCGGCGATCACCGCGATGATGACGGCGATGTAGAGCCAGTGGGTGCGGTCGCGCCGCTTGGGCGCTTCCGGTGTGGGGGGCCGGTCGACGGTGGTGGTCATGTGCTTCCTCCGAACTGGGGTGACGAAGTGGTCTGAAAGGATGGTCAGCCAGCGCGTGAGCCAGGTCACGTTTTAGTTCATTTCGTTCAGGGAGGGTGCGTACACGATGCGATCGCTCCGCGCCGCGTGGCCGCGGTCCCTGGCCGGCCAGGCGATCGCCCTGCAGGTGCTGGTGATCGCGCTGATCGTGGCGGTGGGCAGCATCCTGGCGCTGATCGACGCCCGTCAGGACGGTGACGCAGCGGCTCGCGATCAGGTGCTCGGCATCGCCACCTCGCTGGCCGACGCCCCCTCGACGGCGTCGGCCATCGAATCGGGCCGCGCCACCGAGGTGCTGCAACCGATGACGGAGCTGGTGCGCACCCACACCGACATCGCGTTCATCACGATCATGGCGCCTGACCGCACCCGGTTCACCCACACGGATCCGTCTCAGATCGGCGGCAAGTACCTGGGCACCATCGAACCCGCGCTGCAGGGTGAGACGTTCAGCGAGACGTACACCGGCACGTTGGGTCCGTCGATCCGCGCGGTCGCGCCGGTGCGCGACGGGTCGGGCCGCATCGTCGGCCTGGTTGCCGCCGGCATCTTGCAGAAGAGCCTGGCCGAACGGTGGCGATCTCAGTGGCCGGTGATCGCGGCGGTGGGCGTCGGGGCGCTCGCGGTGTCACTCGTCGGGGTCTGGGGTATCCGCCGCCGGCTGCTGCGCCAGACCAGGGGCCTGCGGCCTGAGGAGCTGCGGGTGATGTACGACCACCACGACGCGATCCTGCATTCGGTGTCCGAGGGTCTCATCGTGCTCGACCGCGACGGCGTGGCGCTGGTCAATGACGAGGCGAGGCGGCTGTTGTCCTTGCCGGAGGGCTCGGTGAAGCGAACGGATCTGCCGGAGTTCCTGCAGTCGTTCGCGCCGGGTGCCCGGGACGAGGTCCATGTCACCGACGATCGCGTGCTGGTGGTGAACCGCTCCCCCGTGGCTTCGGCCGAGCGCTCGTCGGAGGTGGTGACGATCCGTGACCGCACCGAATTGCAGGGTGCGCTGGGCGAGTTGAACTCGCTGAAGGTGCTGACGGATTCGCTGCGCGCGCAGGCGCACGAGGCGGCCAACACGTTGCACACCATCGTCACGATGGTCGAGATGGGTCGGTCCGACGAGGCGGTCCGATTCGCGACCGCCGAGTTGGAGTTGTCGCAGCACCTCGTCGATCGTCTGTCGGGCGCGGTGGGGGAACCGGCGCTGGTGGCGCTGCTGCTCGGCAAGACCGCCCAGGCCGATGAGCGGGGAATCGAGCTGACGATCACCGAGGACACGTATCTGCCTGCCGGGGACGGGCATCTGCTCAGTGGTTCGGAGATGGTCACGGTGCTGGGCAACCTGATCGACAACGCGATGGATGCCTGCGACAAATCCGATCCGTGGGTCGAGGTCACGGTCAATCAGAGCGATGACCGGCTGCTGATCCGGGTGGCCGACAGCGGAGAAGGTATGGACACCAACACCTTTGACAAGGCGATGCGGCGGGGATACTCGACCAAGACGGGCAGCGACGCCGAGCAGCACGGCCTCGGGCTGGCGCTGGTGGCTCAGGTCGTCCAGAAGCACGGCGGATCGTTGCGCGCCGACGTGACGTACGGGTCGGTGGTCACGGTGGAGGTGAACGCGCTGTGATCCGGGTGCTGATCGTCGAGGACGAGCCGCTGATCGCCGAGGCGCATCAGGCGTATCTTGGTCGCCTGCAGGGGTTTTCGGTGGCAGCGGTGGCACACACGGCGCGGGATGCGATGCGGGCCGCCTCCGAGGCGGCGGCCGACGGCGCCGCGATCGATCTGGTGCTGCTCGACATCGGGCTGCCCGACGCGAACGGCATCGCGCTGGCGTCGGCGCTCTCGGGGCTGCGCCCCGCCCCCGACATCATCACGATCACCTCGGAGCGCGACCTCGAGATGGTGCGGGCCGCGGTCGGTCACGGTGCTCTCGCCTATCTGCTGAAGCCGTTCACCTTTGCGGCGTTCCGCGATCGACTGGAGCGGTATGCGCGCTACCGCGACGCACTTCCCGCGGGCACCGACGCCGCCAGCCAGGCTGAAGTCGACCGGGCACTGTCCGAGCTGAGGATCGGACCGGACCGGACCGCTGCACCCAAGGGCATCGCCCCCGGCACGAACGACGAGATCGCCCGCGCGGTGCGCGATTCCGGTGATGCGGGCGTCACCGCGGACGCCGTCGCCAAACAGATCGGGGTGTCCCGGGTGACGGCGTGGCGCTATCTCGAGCGCCTGGCCGACGAGGGCACGTTGCGTCGTGAGACCGATTACGGGAAGGCGGGCCGGCCGAAAACTCGCTACCAGTGGCGCTGACGCGGCTCAGACGCCGACGGGCTGGCGCACGCTGAGGGCGAACGGTTCGGTCGCGAGGAACTGCGAATAGAGCATGCCGATCGTGGACTCGACGGCGTGCACGCTGAGCCCACCGGCGTAATCCGCGAGGAACAGCTCGCCACCGTCGGCACTGTGCGCCACACACGACGGCCGGGCCGGCGCCGTCAGGGCGTCGACGACCTCGAGACGCGTCGCGTCCACGACGTGGACACGGTCGTAGTCGACGACGTAGACACGTGCCTCGTCGCGACTCAGTGACAGCTGGGTCGGCGCCCCACCGACGGCGATCGTGCCGGTCACCCGCGCGGTGGCCAGGTCGACGACGTGCACTGCGCCACCGATCGCGCGATCGGAGGTCAGGGCGTACACGGTGTCGCCGGCACAGGCCAGATCGCGCAGCGGGGAGCCGACGGGCACGACGCGCTGCACGCGCGCGGTCTCCGCGTCGACGATGACGAGCTGGCTGCCGCGGTCATCGGTGACGGCGACCAGCAGGCGCCTGCCGCGGGGGTCGAGCGCCAGCGCGTCGATGTTGGCCGCCGGACCCTTTCCGATGTCGATGGTTCCGGCGCGCTCCGCGGTGACGTCGATGACGGTCACCTCGACGCGGTCGGCCGACGCGCGGCCGGCGTAGAGCCGTTTGCCGTCGGGCCCGACCGCCAGTGCGGTGATCCCCGAGGCGACGGGGAACGTTGCCATCACGCCGGCAGTTTCCACGTCGACGACGACCACCGCGTCCTGCTGCGCCGAGGTGACGCTGACGTAGGCGCGGTCGTCACTGACGACGACACCGGTCGGCTCGCCATCGAGACCGAGCACGGCTCGCTCGGCGAGCGTATGGGGGTCGAGCAGAGTGAGGGTGTCGTCGGCCGGGTTCGCGACAGCAATCGCGCGGGGGCCGGCGGCGATGTCGCCGACCGGTCCACGGCCAATGCTCAGACGGCGCACAGCGCTCGCGTCGGAGTCCTCGGTAGCCACGTCGGCCACATGGGTCTCGTCGGACACTTCCGTGTGCTTGCGCACCGGCATCCACGTGGGCATCGCAAATCTGGCCATTGCAGTCTCACCTCCCCCGGGACGACGTCTCCCGGGTCCGATTACGTCTGTCAGCAACCCTTGCGGGCGCAGTTCTGGATCGAGTGTATCGACCAAAAATCAAGGTCAGAGGTGCCAAAGGTCACATGCGCGAAGGAGCGCGGAGAAACTCTCAACACACACTTAGACTTTTCTTGGTTATCGATTCGTTACGTTGCGATGGCAACGAGCAAACAGCCGATGAACAGCACGGCATCGCCGATCCGCAACCGCTGTCAACGACTGTGACCAAGTCGGCGCGCTCAGGGTTTCTTAGAGTCCTGCCGCGAAGTGAGTGCCAGATCACACCGGGACACGGCAGCAAATTATCGCGGTGGACAGCGCCACGGCACTCAGGCCGGTTCGGCTCCGCGAAGGACGGGCACTTCGGCTCGGGGAATCAGGCCTTCGGGGTCGCACAACTGCAACACGCGGGCGACCGCCGGGCTCCCGACGACGCACCACTCGACGTCCTCGCGAGAGAAATGTGCGCTGATGGCATACAGCGCGGACGCGCCGTCGAAGGCCATGAACGGCACCGCGGTGAGGTCGACGACCACTGCGCGGCACACACCGGCGGCTTCTCGGATCGCATGCGCGAAATGCTTGGCATTGGCCGCGTCCACCTCACCGGCGACCGCGACCGTCACTTCCTTCGCCCGGCCACGACCGCGCGTCCGAGTCGCAACAGTCAGGTCTGTCGAAGCCACAGAGAAGCTTCGGCAGTCTGATGACCTGCTACGAATGGACGTGACGGTCATGGCACGGACATCACTGCGGCATGGGCTGTTACTCCGCAGCCTTCTGACGGGCCTCGTTAGCCTTGGCTTCGGCGCGCGCCTTCTCGGCTTCGGCCTCTTTCTGGGCTGCTTCGCGCTGAGCGTCGGCCTTGTCCTGCTGGGCTTCGCCTTCCTCCTGCAGATCGTCACGGCCGGTCACGACGCCGGCGACCTCTTTGGCCTTGCCCTTGATGCCTTCGACGACACCCTTGACGGCTTCTTCGGGACCAGAATTGTTGTCACCCACGGGAGCGCTCCCTCTTCAGTGTTGTGCCCGGACGGATCGTTCCGCTCCGGGGAGCGGCCCGGCCGCTCAGCGATGCGTCTGTTCCCTGGTCCCCGGGGATGTCAAACATTCAACCAGTGAAGGCGCTGAGCGCGACATCCAATGACGAGAACAGTTCGATGTAGTCGGCCAATCCCATGATCGTCATCGGCCTGCTGGTGGCGGGACCGTCGGCCACCACCGCGAAACGGGTGTTCTCGCCGAGCTGCTTGCGGGTTGTCATCAGCACTTCCATGCCGGCCGTGCCGAGGAAATCCACCTCGGTCATGTCCAGGATCAGGCCCGCGGGATGACTCTCGGCCGCGGCACTCATCACGTTCTGGAGCTCGGGAGCGGACAGCATGTCGACAGCACCGGACGCCGCGATCACGACAACGCCGTCGACCTGGTGTTCGCTGAATTGCTGCACGCGCAATGCCTCATCTCTCTTCGCCCTGCGGGGGCGCTGATGTCACGAGGCTGCAGTCTGAACCTGCTCGACGCGTTGCCGGAGCCGACAACCGGCTACAGGCTATCGGAGTGCCTGTGCGGGCGCGTGGACCGGATCGGCCGACCTGCGTGCATGCCCGCCGGCGGCGACTACCGTGGAGCACGCCTGAGGTTGGCACATCTCGCGGGAACACGGCTGAAATCGGAGGTGCTCCGTCCGCACGCGCACACAACTGGCTGAAGAGGTCGAACTCGGCCTCGCGGGCTCGTTGCACCCCAGACGCACCGCTATGCGGCTCCTGACGCTGCTCAAACCCGAGCTCGCGGATTGGGCCATGCTGGCGATGCCGGACGCGCGCAGCGGCGGGCTTCTCCTCCAGGGCGGCGAGTCGGTGGGATTCACCGCGACGATCTCGCAGACCTCGATCGCCGGCAGCCGTCTGGACCGGGTGCTGCGCACCGGAAACACCGATGCCACCTCGGACATCGCCGATCCGTCTCTCGCCGGGCTGCTCCCGCACCCTGCCTTGCGCGCCGAGGTCGCAGCGCTGGGGTTGACGGATCTTCTGGTCGTCGGGCTCAACGCGCGCGGCGCCACCTTGGGCGCGCTGCTGCTCGCTCGCCGCGGAGCGTTCGACGCGGACGACACCACGTTCGCCGGTCATCTCGCCGCCCGTGCCGCCATCGCGCTCGATTCCGCGCGCCTCTACGAGGAGCGCACGCAGATCGCGACCGTCCTCAGCAGAGCGCTGCGGCCACCGTCGCTGCCCGAGATCGAGCACTTGCATCTGGCGGCGCGCTACCGTCCCGCGGCAGAACACATCGACATCGGCGGCGACTTCTACGACGTGCTCGGCTCCGACCGGGACTGGCTGATCACGCTCGGCGACGTCAGCGGCAAAGGCGTGGAAGCAGCTGCTCTCACTGGGCGTACCCGGCAGAGCGTCCGCATGGCCGCCTATTTCGACCGCCGGCCGGCGATGCTGCTGCGTGCGCTGAACAGCGTGCTGTACGAGACGCGGCCCGAGCAGTTCGTCACCGTGCTGTGTGTCGGGTTACACATCGCCGAGACGGGCTCCCATATCGACGTCGACCTGGCCACCGCTGGCCATCAGGCGCCCCTGGTCATCCGCAGCGACGGGCTCGTGGAGCAACTCGAGGTGTTCGGCACCGCGTGCGGGATGATTCCTGACGTCGAGTACCGCACCATCACGCTGCGTCTGAACCGCGGCGACACGATGCTGATGTTCACCGACGGCGTCGACGAGGCGCACGGCGCGCAGGGCCTGTTCGGCGTCGATCGGTTGATCGGTCTGCTGCCCGCCTACGCAGGCGCATCGCCCGACGTGGTGTGCGAGGCGGTGGAACAGCAGGTTGTCGAGTACGTCGACGGCCGACCCCACGACGACATCGCGCTGCTGGCGGTGACGTGTCCGCGCTGACCGGGTCCGATGGCTCGACTCCTCCTCCGTCGTCGTCAAGCGACGACGATCAACACGATCGGATGCTGCGGTATCGAGACGCGGTCGCCGCACGTGACGCCGGCGCCGTGCAGTCGTTGATCGACCGCCTGCTGGCTGACGGTCTCGATCCGGTGACCGTGTTGACCGACGTCATCGCCGCGGTGCAGCGCGACAACGGGGAGCGGTGGCAGCGGGGCGAGTGGACCATCGCCGAAGAGCACGCTGCGACCGCGATGGCGGTGGCCGCGACCAAGGCGGTGAGCCGGCATGTGCGTTCCGTCGCGCCGACGCGCGGTCGAGTTCTGTTGGCCTGTGCGGAGCGGGAATGGCACGCGTTGCCCGCGATGATCATCGACTGCACGCTGCGCAGCGACGGGTGGGACAGCATCCTGATGGGTGCGGCCACCTCGCCGGTGCGGCTGAACCAGTATCTGCAGGACTACGGGCCCGAGGCGGTGGCCGTCAGCTGTTCGGTGCTGGGCTCCCTGCCCGCCACGAGGCGGTTCATCGAGGCCAGCACCGCCGCGGGGACACCGATCGTGGTGGGTGGTCCGGCGTTCGGCTCTGACGACGTGCGCGCCAAGGCGCTGGGTGCGACCGCGTGGGCGGCCGACGCGCACGGGGCGCTGACTGCTGTCGCGAGCCTGCCTCCGGTGGTTCCGCCGGTCTCGCCGTTGCCGCCCCGGGCCGCGGCCGAGCAGGCCGACCTCGAACACGACCACCGCGCGATCGTCGACGAGCTCGCCGCATCCTGGTCGGTGACCGCCGGCGGGCGCCTGGATGCCACGGACAGGGCCATGGCAATCGACGCGCTCAACCAACTGCTGCATGCGGTTTCGGCGGTCCTGCTGACAGGTGACAGCAGGCCGATTCCCGAGACGGTGGCGTGGATCGCCGACGTGGTCACCACGCGGGGACTCGCCGCGTCCGTCGTCGACGAACTCGCCGGCACGGCATCGGCGGCACTGCGCAATTACCCCCTATCGCGCGCCATCCTCGACACCCACTTCGCCGACGACCGCTGACGGCGCGGCGGCGTGGAATGGTCGCGCTTCCTTCGGGCGTTGAACCGTTCGGCCGTGGGCACCGTGTCACCGGTTGACACGCTCGCCACCGCCGAGCCGACACCACTGGGGGTTTCATGATGACCGCGACCATCCGCACAACCGTGACCGCAGGCGTGCTCGCTTCGGGAGCGATGATGGCGCTGGCGGTCCCGTCGCAGGCTGCGCCCACCTCGGACGCCACTGCGGGCGGCAACGCCGTGGCGACCATCAACCAGCTCAAGGCCTCGGGCGCTGATGTCCGGGTGAATCGCATCGGCAGCGCGCCGTTGGACGAATGCATTGTCACGAATGTGAACACCTTCTCGCGTCCGGCGCAGATCATCCCGATCAACGAGGACGACATCAACGTGTTCACCACGTTCCCCAAGCCCAAGGTGACGGTCACGCTGAACTGCTCGCGATGACACCGAAGCGGCCCAAACATCTTGTGGCCGTTCGGTGTCCGATTCGTGACCGGATCCAAAGCGCGCACCTAGGCTGCGCAAAGAGCCCACCCACGCCGCGGCCCTAGCGTCGTCGCTCGTGTGGTCATCCGCCACGCACGACTCGACGAATGGAGCGACGTATGAACCTCACCCGCACCCTGGGCACCTCGGCTGTTGCTGGGGCCTTGCTCTTCACTGGCCTCGCCTCGGGGGTTGCAGGCATCGCGGCTGCGGAACCCGGCGGCCCGTGCGGCGCGCCGGGTGCGCCGGCCTGCCAGCCGGCACCACAGCCGAACGGTGACTGGCAGCGCCGCGGCATCGACCAGGGCCGCCAGGATCACCAGCCCTTCCAGTACCAGGGCCAGCATGTCCAGCCGATGCCCGCCGGTAACGGCGACGGCTGGGGATTCTGGTTCCTGGGCCGCTGGATTCGGCTCTAGCGTGTGGCGCGCGGGCGGTGCACCCTCGAGGACATCGGCCGCACCGCTCGCGCGCGCCTCCCGCACAACCCTCGACCCGGACTTTAGCCTTGGTGGCCGTGACCACCTTGCTGGAACCGTCGCTGGCGGAGCTGGATTTCGAACCCGACATCCTGTGCACGTGCCGACGCTTCTGCGGCCCGCTGGCGCACCCGGCGCAGTGGTGGGTCACGCTGTCGTGCGGATGCCCCTATCCGATGTGCCGCCGTGCTCTGCGAATTGCCAACGTGCGGTTGAAGGTTCGCCCTCTGATGTGCCGGATGTGCGCCACCGACCAGATCTCGATCCGGTCGGTGGCGCCGATCTGACGTCAGCCGCGGCTGGGCTGCACGGGCTGTTCGTCTGCGGGCAGCTGCGCCGCGGGCCGCAGGACCGACGGCCGCATGCGCTCCGGCAGGGACCGCAGGACGAGTCCGATCGCGGCGATGACACCGACTGCGATCGCGACACCGACCGGGCCGGCGAGGCTCGGAAGCATGTTGTCGATCACCATGAAGATGCCGAACACACCGAACAGCGCTGCGGCGACCACCTGGATGAGCCGCTCCGGCAGGTGCTTGCCCGCGACCGCTCCTACCAGGATGGCCAGCGCGTCGGCGGCGACCATGCCGATCGTGGAGCCGATCCACACACCCAGCCAGTTGTTGTCGGCAGCCAACGTGATGGTGGCGAGCATGGTCTTGTCACCGAGTTCGGCGAGCATGAAGGCCGAGGTGACCACGAAGAACGCGGGCGCGGTGGCACGCTGGGCCCGGGACGCCTCCTGATCGGTGAGTGAGTCGCCGCGCAGCGTCCACAGGCCGAAGACGATGAACATCACGCCCGCGATCAGACCCAGCAGGTGGGTGGGAAGCGCGGCGCCCAGGTAGTGCCCGATGGCGACCGAGAGAATGTGCACGGCGGTGGTGGCCGCGAGAATCGCCGACAGCACCACCCACCACCGGTAGCGCAGGGCGAACATCATCGCCATCAACTGGCTCTTGTCGCCGAGCTCGGCCACGAAGATCACGGCGAAACTCAGCAGCAGGGCGGCGATCACTGACGGCTCCTCTGGTCGTGGCTGTCAGCCGGATCGGGTCACGCCTCCGGCCGGCAACCGAAATACGATGCACGGCCGAAGGTCTCGCCCACCGGTCCACGTGGTCCGGTTCGGATGACCGGGCGAGAACGCACGCGTTGCGCCAGTATGTCGACCATCCGATTGGGGGCTACTCCCCTTCGCTGACGGTAAGGCTACCCTCGGGCTCGACCCCACGCAACTCAGTGGCTCCGAAAGGAGCTGTCGCACAGTAAGTTTGAGTGATCGACTGCAATTGTTCGGGTACCCGCATCCACAAGTGACGCCTCTAGTACCCGCCAGCGTCGTGCACCAGGATCGCTCGCGTGAACAAGAGATGAAAACCCCAGCGCTGCATGCCCTTCTGCGACACAGAGCCAGGCGCCGTGGTCACCACCGCGATGTCGCATCCAGCGCCGGACGCGGCACCCAGACGGTGCGCCAGCAGCGCCGCCGGCGATGCGCATGCTCGCGCCGCCCGCCACTGTCTCACCGAGTCGCCGCTCCGATGAGATCGACTTCGGCGCGTTCGATGCGCCGGGCCGGGCCCGATACCGCAGAACAACGTTCCGCCAGTGTGTGGTGTTTGGCGGCGGGGTGAAAAGAGAACATTGGATCGTGACCGATTCCAGTACACCCGAGGACGCAACCCAGGCCACCGAGGAACAACGCGAGTTGCAGGACAAGCTCGACCATCAGGACGACGACGCAGACGCACCCGGAGGATGGCAGACGCGCCATCAGATCCCCGACGAGAACTGACCGACTAGTCAGCCGAGTCCGAAGGTCCGCGTTCGGGCACCATCCGGTCGCGCAGGCTGTCGTAGATCGGCGCCGATCCGGTGAGCTGCGCGGCGATCACCGCAGCGGCGGTCGCGGCCAGCATCGGCACCGTGACCGAGGTGGTCGCCGTCATCTCGATGACGATCACCATCCCGGTGACGGGCGCGCGCACCGTGGCGGAGAAGAAGGACGCCATCCCGACGATCGCCATCGGAATGGCCAGCCCGCTGAGGTCGTGCGGCCAGATGGCGTCGACGATCGTGACGAAGCCGACTCCCCACAGCGCTCCGATGGCCAGTAGCGGGGCGAAGAGCCCACCGGGCAGCGCAGCCGAATAGCTCAGCGGACCGGCGATGAACCGCACGGCGAGGTAGCCCACGATCGCGGTCAGGGCCAGGGTGTGGCCGCTGAGAACGAGTTGCGTGATGGTCTGCCCGTCGCCGACCGACAGCGGAAGCAGCACCGCGGCCAGCCCGATCACCGCGCCGATGAGGGGGGCCTTCACCGTTGTCGGGATGCGTACGACAGTGGCGACGTGGTCGAGGAACCACAGCACCGTCACGTTGTAGGCGGCCCCGAGAAGTCCGGTGAGCAGCCCGAAGATCAAGAACAGGGGCAGCCAGCCCAGCGCCGGAGCGGCCAACGGCTCGACCGCGAAGTCGGGGTGGTTGCCGAGGATCAGCCGCGTGCACCCGACCGCGGTCGCGGAGGCCAGCGTGGTGGCCAGCACCAGCTGCATGCGGAAGGACTTGCTGACCTCTTCGACGGCGAACAGCACGCCGGCGATCGGTGCGTTGAAGGCGACAGCCAGCCCGGCGCCGCCGACCGCGGTCTGCATCAGACGGACGTCGGCGTCACTCAGGCGGGCATGTCTACCGGCTTGGGCGCCCACCGCAGCACCCATATGAACAGTCGGGCCCTCCCTGCCCAGCACCAGTCCCGAACCGATGGACAGCACCCCGCCGACGAACTTCGCGAACAGTAGTCCGATCAGCGGTGGACGTGCGTGACCGTGATACACCGCCTCGACGTGCTGGATGCCGCTACCGGCGGCCAGCGGCTGCCGCCGCACGATCAACGCGGCCAGCCACGCCCCCAGCGCAGCCGCGGCGACCGGGATCAGCCACCCCGGACCGGGCAGGCGGTGCGCCCACTCGACCAGACCGAGCCGCAGCGTTTCGGCGTGCTGCAGGCACCAGCGGAAGGCGCCGCCGATGAGGCCGATGACGACGCCGGCAAGCGTCGCGGTCACCGCGAGGACGAACGATCCCCGCGCGGTCACCAGCGGCTACTCGACGACGAAGACGGGGATCTGCCGGTCGGTCTTGGTCTGGTACTCCGCATAGGGCGGGTAGGCCTCGACGGCCAGTGCCCACCAGTGCTCCCGCTCGTCTCCGGAGATCTCGCGCGCCGTCATCTCCTGCACCTCGGTGCCGTCCTGCACCGTCACCGCCGGGTTGGCCTTGACGTTGTGGTACCACGACGGGTGCTGGGGGTCTCCGCCCTTGGACGCGACCATCGCGTACTTACCGTTCTCCTCCACGCGCATCAGCGGCACATAGCGCTTCTGGCCGGACTTCGCACCGACGGTCGTGAACAGCACGACGGGCCGGTCCATGATGTGGACGCCCTCGGTGGTGCCCTGCTCGAGGATCTGCTTGGTCTGGTCGCGAACCCAGTCGGTGGGGCTCAGCTGCGGTTGCTCAGTCATGCCACCAGTCAACACCACCGACGTGACGATATTCCGGTGACCGACGAAGATGTCATGGCACTCAGAGCACTTTGGACAGGAAATCCTGCAGCCGTGGGTGTTTGGGATGGTCGAACACCTGGGCGGGGGTGTCGTCCTCGACGATGTTGCCGTCGGCCATGAAGATCACCCGTGAGGCCACCTCCCGCGCGAAGCCCATCTCGTGGGTGACGACGACCATGGTCATCCCCTCGGCGGCCAGCGTCCGCAGCACCTCGAGCACGTCGCCGACCATCTCCGGATCGAGCGCACTGGTGGCTTCGTCGAAGAGCATGATCGACGGGCTCATGGCCAGCGCGCGGGCGATGGCGACGCGCTGCTTCTGCCCACCTGAGAGCGTCGCGGGTTTGACCTGCGCCTTCTCGGCCAGGCCGACCTGCCCGAGCAGCTCCATCGCCCGCTTCTCGGCGGCCGCTTTGTCCATCTTCTTGGTCAGCAGCGGCGCCAGCGTGACGTTGTCCAGCACCGTCATGTGCGGGAACAGGTTGAAGTGCTGGAACACCATGCCGATGCGCTGGCGCACTTTGTCGAGGTCGATCTTCTTGTCGGTCAGGTCGAATTCGTCGATGACCACGGTGCCGTCGGTGATGTCCTCGAGCTTGTTCAGGCAGCGCAGGAACGTCGACTTGCCCGAGCCCGACGGGCCGATGACGCAGACGACTTCGCCCTCTTTGACCGTGGTCGTGATGCCGTCGAGGACCACCAGATCACCGAACGACTTCTTCAGGTTGTCGATGCGGATCTTCACCGCGCCCGTGGATTCCGTCGCGCTTTCGGGTGCCAGTTGGTTCATTTCACGAGCCTCTTCTCGAGTCGGTCCGAGAGTTTGGTCAGCGCCATGATGACGATGAAGTAGATGATGCCGATGATCAACCACATGTTGAACGACTGGTAGTTGCCGGCGATGATGATGCGGCCCGTCTGGGTGAGTTCGGCGATGCCGATCACCGACAGGATGGAGGTGTCCTTCAGCGTGATGACGAACTGGTTGATGTAGGACGGGATCATCGTGCGGATGGCCTGCGGCAGGATCACTTTGCGCATGGTCGGCAGGTAGCCGATACCGAGGCTTCGCGCCGCCTCCATCTGCCCCTTGTCCACGGATTGGATTCCGCCGCGGACGATTTCGGTCATGTAGGCGCCCGCGTTCAGGGACAGCGTGATGATGCCCGCGGTGAGCGCCGACATCTGGAAGCCCAGCGCTGACGGGATGCCGAAGTAGATGAAGAACGCCTGCACCAGCAGCGGGGTGCCACGGAAGATGTCGACGAACGTGGTGCCGATCGCGCGCAGCCAGACGGCCCGCGAGACGCGGAACAGCCCGAAGATGATGCCGAGGATCAGCGCGAAGAAGATCGAGACGACCGTCAGGATGATGGTCATCTTGAGGCCTTCGAGCAGCAGCGGGAAGGTGCTCTTGATCAGGCCGAGGATCGAATTGTCGTCGGTGGTGGCCTCTTCACCGAGGTAGGCACTGATGATCTTGTCGTATTCGCCCGAGGCCTTGAGGTTCTTCAGGCCTGCGTTGAACTTGGTGAGCAGCTCGGCATTCGCCCCCTTGTTGACGGCGAAGCCGTAACCGGTCGGGTCTTCCTTCGGGGTGACCGTCTTGAAGCCGTTGCCCTGCGCGATGCCGTACAGCAGCACCGGGTAGTCCTCGAAGACGGCGTCGGAGTTCCCGGTGCGCACCTCGTCGAACATCGACGACGAGTCGGCGAACGAGACCACCTGGAAGCCGTACTTATCCTTGATGGAGTTCGCGAAATCCGAGCCCTGGGTGCCGTTCTTGACGGCCACCCGCTTGCCTTTGAGGTCTTCGTAGGACTTGATGGTGTCGTTGGACTTGAGCACGGCCATCTGGATGCCGGACTCGAAGTAGGGGTCGGAGAAGTCGAACACCTTGCGGCGTTCGTCGGTGATCGACATGCCGGCGATGACGCCGTCGACCTGGTTCGCCTGCACGGCCTGCAGCGCGGCGTCGAATCCGAGCGGTTTGATGTCGACGGTGAAGCCCTGATCCTTGGCGATCGCCCGGATCAGGTCCATGTCGATGCCGACGAAATTGCCCTGTTTGTCCTGGAACTCGAACGGCGCGAACGTGGTGTCGGTGGCGACCGTGTAGGTCTGCCCCTGCGCCTGGGCCTGCGGGAGTGCCTGCGGAACTGTCAGCGCCGAACCGACGCCGAGCACGAGCAGTACTCCGAGCAGTGAGACGACCCTGCCCCACCCTCGCGCTCTGCACGGGACTCTGCGCGGGACCGTGGGTCCCGACCAACCGGCTCGCATGCTGGACCTCCCTGTCGGTGATGATCTCGCGAACACGCTAGCCCCACCGAAGGGCGCGGGAGCTGATTATCGGGCCGACACGGTCAGGTTCGCCCCGCTCGCAGCTCGGCGTTCTCGGCCTCCAGCGCCGCGAGTCTGCGGCGCATCGGCTCCAGCGCACCCTCGAGTTCGGCCAGCGTGTAGCGGGGGGTGATGTGCTGCGGGCAATTCCAGTCGTAGGCGGCGACATCGACGACGACGGCGCGTTCGACCCTTGCGTCGTAGGTGGGATCGGTCATCGATGCGACGAGCTCGGGGTCTTGCGGCGCGGTCACGATCCGGGCGCGTCCGAAGACCTTGAGGCGCCTCGTGTGTGCGTAATCGAGGAAGATCAGCGCGACGCGCTGCTCGCCGCCCATGTTGCCGGTGCTGATGTACTGCAGGTTGCCGCGGAAATCGGCCCACCCGATGGAATGGTCGTCGAGAACTTTCACGAAACCGGGCGGTCCGCCCCGGAACTGCACATACGGCCACCCCGTCTCCCCCACCGACGCGAGGTAGAAGTGGTCTCGCTCGGCCAGGTAATCCCGCTCGTCGTCGGTGAGCCGGTCAGGCCCCGGCGCCGCCGCGCCCGCGTCCGCCTTGCGTCCGTAGAACGTGGCGCTCCCGTGCTCGTCCTGCACCGACCGCACGGCCGGGGTGAACGCGATCGATGCGTAGTGTCTGCTCACTGCAGCGGGATCTCGTGGCCGTGTTCGGCCTCGGGGCGCGGGCCGAAGTAGCGGCGCTCCGACTCGTCGATCGCGACGTCGTTGATGCTCGCCTCGCGCCGGCGCATCAGGCCGTGTTCGTCGAATTCCCACAGTTCGTTGCCGTAGCTGCGCCACCATTGACCGGAGGCGTCGCGGCACTCGTACTGGAACCGCACACCGATCCGGTTCTGCCGGAATCCCCAGAGACTCTTGCGCAGGGCGTAGTCGCGTTCGCGCTCCCATTTGGCGGTGAGGAAGTCCACGATCTGCGCCCGCCCGGTGACGAACTGGTCGCGATTGCGCCACACACTGTCTTCGGTGTAGGCGAGGCTGACCCGGTGCGGATCGCACGTGTTCCATGCGTCCTCGGCGGCTTGGACTTTCTGCAGAGCAGTGGTCAGGTCGAACGGGGGAAATGGTGGTCGTGATTCCGTCATCGTCGTGCGCCTTCCTGGGTCATCGCGGTGACCACGTCGTTCGTCGTCGCGACCTCGTGGGCGAGGAACTCGTAGTTGATCAGTGCTGCCTGGTAACCGTCGCCGAACACCGGATGGCGCGGACCTGCGGTGGCGTCGGTGACGACGACGACCTCGAAGCCCTGCTCGAGCAGGTCGCGTAGGTGTGATTCCACGCAGATGTTGGCCAGCATGCCGCACAGCACCACCGTGCTGATCCGGCGCTTGCGCAGTTGCAGGACCAGATCGTTGGTCTGTGGCCCCCAGACCTTGTGCGGGCTGGCCACGACGGTGTTCGGGTGGTCGATCAGCGGGGCGAGTTCGGCCAACCAGTCCGCTCCCGAGCCGGTGAACCCGTCCAGGGTCAGCGGCCCGCGCCGGGCGAAGGTGTCGGTGCGCAATTCGTCGGTTTCCAGGGGTCCGTTGAACAGCCACCGGTGGTCGGTGGGATAGAAGTAGTGCGGCGAGACGAACACGCCGTATCCGCCATCGTGTGCGGCGGTGAGCAGCGTGACCAGATGCTCGACAGTCCGGTTCTCGGTGACGCTGTCGCGCAACACTTCCCAGTTCTTGCCCGTCGGACTGAGCACGTCGTTCTGCGGGTCGATCACGACCACCGCGGTGCTGTCCGGCGGGTAGTTCACGGCTGCCTCACCTTTCGACCGAGAAAGTCTCTGATGTAGCCGGCGATCTCGTCGCCGTGGGTTTCCAGCGCGAAGTGGCCGGTGTCGAGCAGGTGGTACTCACCGTCGGGCAGGTCGCGCTGGAACGCCTCGGCGCCCGCGGCGCCGAAGATCTGATCGTTGCGCCCCCACGTGACCAGCAGCGGCGGCTGATGAGTGCGGAAGTACTCCTGGAACCCCGGGTAGCCGTCGAGGTTGAACTGGTAGTCCCAGAACAGCTGCAACTGGATCGCGTCGTTGCCCTTGCGGTCCAGCCCGGCCTGGTCGAGTTGCCAGGTCTCCGGGGCGATGCGGTCGAGTCGATCGGCGGGCACCCCGTGGGTGTACTGCCACCGGGTGGTCTCGGCGGTGAAGTACTCCCGCACCGAATCCTCGTTCGCGGCGCGATCTTTCGCGTGCGCGAAGAGGCGATCCCAGAACGGGGTGAAGCCCTCGAGGTAGGCATTGCCGCTCTGGCTGATGATCGCGGTGATGCGGTCCGGTCGGGCGTGGGCGATGCGCAGCCCGATCGGTGCGCCGTAGTCGTGGATGTAGATCGCGAACCGCTCGAGGCCCAGATGCTCGATCAGTCCCTCGGTGATCTCGGCGAGCCGGTCGAAGCTGTAGGTGAACTGGTTCACCGATGGCATCGCCGACTGACCGAAGCCGATGTGATCGGGTGCGACGAGGTGGTATTCGTCGGCCAGCGCGGCGATCAGATTGCGGAACATGTGGGAGCTGGACGGGAACCCGTGCAGCAGTAGCAGAGTCGGGCGGCTCGGGTCGCCGGCCTCCCGATAGAAGACGTCGAGCCCGTCGATGGTCGCGGTGCGGTGGCGCGTGGTGGTATCGGACACCCACTCAGCGTGCCCGGGGTCGGAGACGGCGAACAAGGGCCGATCCGGGATCGCATTCATCGGGCAGGCTGATCAATCGCGTCGCGGGCTTTACGATCGTCGGGTGGAGTTGCGCCAGCTGGAGGCGTTCGTCGCGGTGGCGCGCGAGCTGCATTTCGGACGCGCCGCCGAGAAACTGCACATCGCTCAGCCCACGCTGAGCGAATTGATCCGCCGCCTCGAGCGGGAAGTCGGCGCGCCGCTGTTGACCAGGACGACGCGCCGGGTCGCCCTCACGCAGGCAGGCGTCGAATTGTTCGGCCGCGCGGTCAGCATTCTCGACGACGTCGAGGGGGCAGCGGCGGCGGTGCGCCGGCTGGCCGATGGGGACACCGGCACGGTCCGGCTGGGAATCACTCCGCCCGCGGCACCACTGTTGGCGCCGCACCTTGCGCAGGCCCTTCGGCGGGCCGCACCCGAGGTCGAGCTGTCCGTGCGCCGGATGTGGCTGCCCGATCTGCAACAGGCGATCGGCGAGGGCGCACTCGACGTCGCCATCACGTGCGGTCCGGTCACCAACCCGCCTGGCATCCTGAGCGAGGTGTTCTGCGCCGAGCCCGCGGTGGTGGGCCTGCGGCAGGGTCACCGTCTGGCCGACAGTCCGACACTCGACCTCGCGCAGCTGTCGGGCGAGACGCTGGGCGTGCACAGCGAGGCGCTGTTCCCCGCGTGGTCGCTGGCCGTGCAGCAGATCCTCGATGATGTTGGAATCGTGCCGCCCACAGCAGAATTGGTGGAGATCGACCTGTCGGCGCACCGCTGGGCAGAACAGCCCGAGGTGGGCTGGACGCTGACCACCGCCGCCGTGGCGGGCGCGGCACCCGGGGTGGTCCTCATCCCGCTGGATCCCCCACGGTTCATTCCCTACACGCTGCAGTGGTGCCCGATCCGCGCGACGACCGCCGCGGTCGGCAGGTTCGTCCATCTCGCGTTGTCGGTCGACGTGCCGCCGGGCTGGGTGAGCCAACCCGACCACCTCCGACATCCGGGCCGGTGATCCCTCACTTGGCGAAGCGCAGCACCGTGGCTTCGACGAGTTTCTGCAGGCCCCGGCTGGCCGACTTGCCGACCGCGGCGGCCGTCCGTTCGACCACGTTCGGCGGCGTGGGCAGATAGACGGTTGCCTCGTCGCCGATGCGCACGGTGCCCGCGGTGGCGACGTCGCAGTAGATTCCGAGGAATCGGTTCGTCTTTTCGGCCAGTTGGCGAGTCACCGACAGGTCCTTCTCCAGGCCCGGTTGCGGCCTGGTGCCGACCACGCAGCGGATCGTCGGATTGGTCACCGAGAGCACAACGGTGCCCAAATGCACTTCACCACCGACCCAGGCGGATTCAGGGAACGGGTCGGGGCTCTCGACGTCGACGAGCACGTTGGGCCGGAAGCGCCGCACGTCATACGGTGTCGCATCGGCCGAGAGGCTGCGCAAGCTGGTCGTGCTGAGCACGTGCACCGGGCTGAGGTCGACGAACGTTCCCGGCGGAGTGGAATACCGTGCCAGAGTGACCATCTGGCGGGTGGTGAACACCGAGGTGTCCGGCAGCTCGTCGGTGGCACCGAGCCCGAAATCCTGGCGGACCTGATCTGTCGCGAAGTTGCCCAGCGAGGTCTGCAACGACATCCGGTGGGCGCTGGTGTCGTTCACCGACGGGAGCGCGGTGAGCCGCACCTCCCGGCCGACAAGCTCACTGAGGGCGGTGTGCACCGTCGGGTCGTCGCTGGTGATCTCCCGCCCGTCCGGCAGCGTGATCACCACGGCGGGCACCTTGCCGGGTCCGGCATCGGGGCCGGGTTCGTCGACGTAGCGCGCCGAGCACTGCAGCAGCACCGGGATTCTGCGCGCCGAGGCCGTGACCCCCTTCTCCACGTCGCGGACTGCCCACAGCCGGTCGGCGTGCACACCGCGCTCGTCGATACGCAGTTCATCGACGCGAGTGCCGCCCATCGACTTCACCGGAAAGCGCCAGAGCTCAGTGATTTTCATGGCCGTTGTGTCATTCCCTTCGTGAGGTGATCCGCCAGTGCGGCACCGAGGCGCTGCCCGGACAGCCACGCCGCTTCGACACGCGGCGCGCCCGACGGGCACCAGGAGTCTCCGCACAGCCCCAGCGGTCTCGCGGTGGCGTCGAGGCTGAACTCGGCGTCGCCATGGGTACCGGAGGGCTTGGCGAAGGTCCACCGGTGCACATGGGTCCAGTCCGGTTCGCCGGCGATGTCGAGAAGTCGGCGCATGGCCGCAACGACGGGTGCGACGGCTTTCCCGGGGTCCTCGAGGTGCCGGCGCGCCAGGTCCGCGGTGCTGTGCGCGACGAGGACAGCGGCGCCGTCGCCGCGGCGTGATCCGTCGTCGGCGAGAAACGACAGGTCCGGGTCGTCGTTGACGAAGGCGGCGTGCTCGATCGGCCATCGGCGCTGCGACCAGCCGGCCGCGACCGCGATCACGGGGTCGTAGCTCACCCACTCACTGCCCGGTGCGGCGACGAGCCGTGCCGCCTGCGGATCGGGCATCGCGAGAACGACGGCGTCGTGGGTCAGGTCGTCGATGGTCTCGATCGGAGTCGCATAGCGGACCGGTTCGGGCAGCAGGTCGTCGACCAGGGAGCGCAGACCTCGGTCCGCGGCGAATCGGACGGGTCCGGAGGTGCTGTCACGGCTGTCGGGTGCGAGCACATCGAAGGTGTCGGTCCAGGGGCGGGCGAGTCCTCGTCGCACCCACTCGTCGACGACGGCCTGAAACGCCGGTTCCTTGACGGTGAAGTACGCCGCCCCCAGGTCGACACGGCGCCCCTGCACGGTCGGCGACGCCATCCGGCCGCCGGGGCCGCGGCCCCGCTCGACGATGTCCACCGCGATGCCGCGGTCACGCAGTGCCTGCGCACAGGCCGCGCCGGAGAGCCCCGCTCCGATCACGGCGACGCGCGGCAGCGGCATGTCGGTCATGTGGTCACGGTAGCCCGGCGGCGCCCCCGTGACTCGAGTAGCTCACTACGCACCTTCGCGCACCGGTTTTCCGACGGCGCCCTCTGGGCATACCGGGACGCATGGGCAACAGGTCTCGACTGGTGTGGCCGATCGCAGCAGCGGCGGCGTCCGCGGTCGGCGGCGCGGTGTGGTCGGCGCGTCGCCGGTCGGCCGGCGGTCGCCACGAGATGCCCGATCTACCCGGGGCTCACGAGGACGGGACAGTGCACGTCAGCCCTGATGGTCACGTCACGGTCGACCCGAACGCCTAGGAATCGCAGCCGATTTTGTCACCGATGACGGTGACGGGTAGCTGGCGATCGGTACGCAAGCACCTGAGTAGTTCGGGTTTTTCGGATAACCCATCTCGACCGATCAGCGTGAGGTCACCGAGCGGGCCGGCCTAGGACGGACGTTTTGCGGCCACCAGAACCACCGACCCATCAACGCGGCGATCGACGGGGTCATGAACGACCGGATGATCAGGGTGTCCACCATCAGGCCGAGCCCGATCGTGGTGCCCACCTGAGCCATCACCTTCAGATCGCTGATCGCGAACGACATCATCGTGAACGCGAACACCAGACCGGCCGAGGTCACGACGCTGCCGCTGCCCGCGATGGCGCGGATGATCCCGGTGTTCAGGCCGGCGTCGCGTTCCTCCTTGAACCGCGAGACCAGCAGCAGGTTGTAGTCCGATCCCACCGCCAGCAGGATGATCACCGACATCGCCAGCACCAGCCAGTGCAGCTCGAGCCCGATGATGTGCTGCCATAGCAGGACCGCCAAGCCGAACGACGCGGCCAGCGAGAGCACCACGGTGCCGACGATGACCAGCGCAGCGATCGCCGACCGCGTGATGATGAGCATGATGATGAAGATCAGGCAGATCGCGGAGATCGCGGCGATGATCAGGTCGTAGTTGGAACCGTCGCGCATGTCTTTGTAGGTCGCCGCGGTCCCGCCGAGGTAGATCTTCGAGGTCTCCAGCGGGGTTCCCTTGATCGCCTCGAATGCCGCGTTCTTGATCTGGTCGATATGCGAAATGCCCTCTGGCGTCGCGGGATCACCCTGGTGGGAAATGATGAAGCGAACTGCCTTGCCGTCGGGCGAGACGAACTGCTTGAGACCGCGTTTGAAGTCGGGGTTGTCGAAGACCTCGGGCGGCAGATAGAAGGAGTCGTCGATCTTGGACTGGTTGAAGGCCCGGCCGATCGCAGCGGGATCCGATTGCTGCCGGTCCTGCAGATCCTGCTGATCCTTCTGCGTCGCGTAGTTCGTCATGATCTGATCGCGGTTGCGCTCCTGGCTCGCGATCTGCGGCGGGATCAACGCAAGCAGTTTGGGCTGCAAGGCATTGATCTTGTCGAGGCTGACGGTGGTCTCGGCGAGCAGTCCGGAGAGCTCATCGATGCCATCCAGCGCGTCGAACAGCGAGCGCAGCGAGTAGCACACGGGGATGTCGTAGCAGTGCGGTTCCCAGTAGAAGTAATTCCGAATCGGCCGGAAGAAGTCGTCGAAGTTGGCGATCTTGTCCCGCAGGTCGTTGGTGACCGCGACCGTCTGCTTCAAGACGTCGGACTGCTCCTGCTGTGCGTTGGCGCTCTGCTTCTGCAGCTCCAACTGCTGACGCAGCACATCGATCTGCTTGTTGATGTCGGCGGCCTGCCGCAGCAGATCAGCCGTGCGGGCCTCCCCGTAGGACTGCGTCAGTTTCTGGTTCACACCCTGCTGGCCGACGATGTAGGGAATCGAGGAACCCTCGATCGGCGTCCCGAGCGGACGCGTGATGGTCTGCACCCGAGCGATGCCCGGCAAGTGGAAGACCTCTTTGGCCACCCTGTCGACGATCAGCATGTCGGTCGGATTTCGCAGATCGTGGTCGGCCACCAGCATCAGCACCTCGGGATTCAAACGAGCCTGCGGAAAGTGTTTGGCCGCAACCTGATAGCCCACGTTGGCCTCGACACTCGACGGCAGGTACTTCTTGTCGTCGTAGCTGGTGGTGTACGACGGCAGCGCGAGCAGTCCGACCAATGTCACGGCGAGTGAGGCGACCAGGATCGGGCCGGGCCACCGAACGACTGCGGTGCCGATGCGGCGCCATCCGCGGGTCCGCTGGCTCCGCTTGGGGTCGAGCAGACCGAACCGCGAGGCGACGGTGATGATCGCCGGCGCGAGGGTCAACGCGGCCACCGTCACCACGAACATGCCGATGGCCAAGGGGATTCCGAGGGTCTGGAAATACGGCAGCCGGGTGAAGTGCAGGCACAGCGTCGCACCGGCGATCGTCAGGCCGGAACCCAGGATCACGTGTCCGGTGCCGTGATACATGACGTAGAACGCGTTCTCACGGTCGTCGCCGGCGCTGCGCGCCTCGTGATAGCGGCCGACCAGGAAGATGGCGTAGTCGGTGGCTGCGGCAATGGCCAACAGCGTCAACAGGTTCACCGCGAACGTCGACAACTCGATGATGTGGTGATACCCCAGGAACGCCACGACGCCGCGCGCGACCGCGAGTTCTAGCACCACCGTCACCAGCACCAGCAGCACGGTGACGATGGAGCGGTAGACGATCAGAAGCATGGTGAGGATCACGGCGAACGTCAGCGCGGTCACCAGTTGCAGGCTCTTGTCGCCGGCGTGCTGCTGATCGGAGAGCAGAGGTCCGGCGCCGGTGACGTAGACACGCAGCCCCGGCGGCGGCGGGTTCTCCGCGACGATGTCGCGCACCGCCTCCACCGACTCGTTGGCGAGCGTCTCGCCCTGGTTTCCGGCGAGGTAGAGCTGGACGTAGGCCGACAGATTGTCGGCCGACTGCGAGCCGGACGACGTGAGTGGATCACCCCACAGGTCCTGGATGTGCTGGATGTGCGTGGTGTCGTCACGCAGAGCGGCGATCAGACCGTCGTAGTACTTGTGCGCGTCGGCACCGAGCGGCGTGTCGCTTTCCAGCACGATCATCGCGGAGCTGTTGGAGGTGTACTCCCCGAACAACTTTCCCACCAGCTGGGTGGCCTGCAGTGACGGCGCGTCATTGGGCGTCAGCGAGGTGGAGTTGGCGGCCCCGACCGCTTCCAGCTGGGGTACGACGACGTTGAGGAGGGCGGTCAGCGCCAGCCAGCCCAGCAGGACGGGAACGCAGAAGAGTCGGAGGAAACGGGGAATCCGGGCGTGGCCGGTCTGAGGCGCGCTCACAGGGACTTCACCAGGCAGGAGGTCTGCGCGTTCACACCGTCGTAGGTCTGATGGTCGCGCACTTCGTTGTCCACCGAGATCGTGCAGCTGATCGACGCACCATCGCCCTGGGCGATGATCGTGGCGGCCGCTGACGGCTTGGTGGTCTCCAAGGTGAGCGACCACGGCAGCGGTGCATCGTCGACGCGATGCGGATTGGCGTCCAGATCGAGGTAGTTGATGGTCGCGAAGGCGCCGGAGTCGCCGGTGATCTCGTAGGTGACGACCTTCGGGTTGAACGGTTCTGCGTCCTGGGCCAAACCTGCACCGGGCCTGGTCGTCTCGTTGTTCGAGCCGAAGAACCCGTGCATCCGGTACACCACGGTCGCCCCGACAGCGACGACCGCCACGATGACGAGCGGTATCCACGCCCGCTTCAAGACCCCGACCATGCATGCCCCTTGTGCGCCACGCGACACCATGTGTGTCGGCCAAGCAAACATAGATGGGCTGCATAATTTCAGCAAGCCGATCGGCTAGCTTTGTTTTGTCGATCGATAAACCCAAAGGGCACTCGCCGAGAAGGCTCGGCGTTAAGGTTGAGCCGGTCTCACAGGAAGGGCCTCACAGGAAGGAACGGTGGATGGCGCGACCCACTGCTCCGCGCGGCTTGGCGCGGCAACGCGTGCTCGACGCCGCCCTGGCCTTGTTCGCCGAACACGGAGTCCACGGCTCGTCGCTGCAGATGATCGCCGACCGCGTCGGGGTGAGTAAAGCAGCGGTCTACTACCAGTTCCGGTCCAAAGAAGAGATTGCGCTGGAGGTGCTGCGCCCCTCGATCGACGATATGGCCCGGGTCATTCGCATTGCCGAAGTGCTTCCCGACATGCAGCGCCGACGCGAGGTGTTGGTCAGTGGCCTGATCGAGATGGTGGTCCGACATCGTCAACTGTCGGTCCTGTTCTACGGCGATCCGGGTATCGATCAATTGGTGCGCGATGAACCGGAATTCAGGGTCGTGACCGACCGCCTGCAGGAGCTGCTCGAGGGACCGCAGCCGTGCATCGCCGACCGGATTGCCCTCAGAGTGTTCCTGTCCGGTGTCTGCCGGGTCGCGGCCGATCCCGACATGTCCGACATCGGCGACAGCGATCTGCAGCGGACCCTCGTCGAACTGTCGGCCCGCCTTCTCTCCCCGGATCACGCGGGAGCGCCTGTCTCGTAACGGCGGCGTGACGCCGTTTTACCAGCTCAACACATGCGATGGCGATACTCGAGCCCATGGCCGAACTGAACCACGTACCCGCCACCACGCCGCCTGAGGAGATCTCCGACCTCCTGCGTCGCGACGGCTACGTGATCGTCGACGACCTCGCGTCCACAGCATTGATGGACCAGATCGACGATGAACTCGCGCCGTACCTCGACGCCACCCCGCTCGGCTACAACGCCATGATCGGGCGGCGGACGCGGCGCACCGGCGCACTGGTGGCACGCTCGCACGGGTGCCGCACGCTGGTCCAGAACCCCACGATGATGGGCGTCTGCGCCGACTTCCTGGGCCACGCGTCGGCGTTTCAGCTGATGCTCACGCAGGTGATCTCGATCGAACCCGGCGAGTCGGCACAGGCGCTGCACCGCGACCAGAACGCGTTCGACTTCTACCCCTTCCCCGACGACTACCACGTGCAGTGCAACACGCTGTGGGCGCTGTCGGACTACACCGCCGAGATGGGCGCCACCCGGGTCGTTCCGGGGAGCCAGGTCGGCGACAAGAAGCCCACCGACTATGGCGACGACGAATGCCTGCAGGCCGAGATGTCACGCGGTTCCGTGTTGATCTACACCGGCAAGATCGTGCACAGCGGCGCCGCCAACCGTTCCGATCGGGTGCGGCGCGCGATCAACGTCAACTACTGCGTCGGTTGGGTGCGCCAGGAAGAGAATCAATTCCTCTCGGTACCACTGGATGTCGCGCGAACTCTCGATGATGATCTGCTGAAGCTCATCGGATACCAGGAGGGCGCCTGGGCGATGGGCTACTTCCGGGACTTCGAGGATCCGTTGCGGGCCATCCGCGGGGACGCCGTCGAGTACGGCTTCGACGGCAGCCGCCTCAACGGCGCAGCGAACGCGGCCTTCACCGACTCGCTCACGCACAGCGAGTGATCGTCGTGCCCTAGTTCGTCGAGGGTGGGCGGGGTTCGTAGGGCTGGTACCACCACCAGTTCGCGCGTTCGCCGGTCGGGCCGGGGCATGGTGCGACGTCGGGCGGTGGTTGGGTGGGCGTGCGGGCCAACGAGTCTGAGGTCAGGGCGCGGCCGGCGGCGTCGGTGACGACGAGCTGGTCGGCGGGGCCGGTGATCGTGATCAGGCCCCGGTGATGGGCCCGATGGTGATACGGACAGACCAGCGCCAGGTTCCACAATTCGGTGGGGCCGCCGTCTTCCCAGTGCACCAGGTGGTGGGCGTGCAGCGCCCGGGTCGCCCCGCAGCCGGGCACCACACACGCCCGGTCGCGATGCTCGAGCGCCCGGCGCAGCCGCCGGTTGACCGTGCGGGTCGACCGGCCGGCGCCGACCACCTGCCCGTCGCGGGAAAACCACACCTCGCAGGTGGCATCACAGGTCAGGTAGCGGCGGTCACTGTCGGGCAGAACGGGACCCAAATGTAGTGCTGCCAGGCGGGTTTGGATGTCGACGTGGATGACCACGGTGGTGCGCTGCCCGTGCGGGCGGGCCGCCGCTTCGGCGTCCCAGCTCGCTCCGATCAGCCGCAGGAACGCCGCAGCGGTGCCGGGCATCGACGCCCGCCCGTCAGGGTCGACGGCCTTCCACTCGGTGACGAGTGCGTCGCGGTGCGACGCCAGCGCGGCTTCGAACGCGGCGTTCTCCACGTGCGGCAGTGCAATGGTCCAGTACGTGTACTGCTCATCCGATGTCGAGGTGATCGACACCTGCGGCCCCGGATCGACGACCACCTCCCCGTCGTCGTCCTCATCGTCTGCCTCGTCAACGGGCTCCGGTTCCGGGGTGGGTTTGGGCTGCATCTTCAGCGCGGTCCGCAGCTGGGACACCGTCGCACACTGGGCCATCGTGGCGAAGTGCTCGTCAGAGCCAGGCAGACCGCGCTCGGCGATCACCCCGACCTGATCGACGAAGAGACGACCCTGTGTCATCCCGTCGATGCACTGCGGGAATTCGTCATAGCGGTGGGCGATCGCGGCGATCGTCTGCGCCCGCGACGGGGATACTCCGGCCTTCCACGCCAAGAGCCCCGCCGTCGATTTCGCTCCGGCGGCCGCCCACAACTGATTGCGATCGACCTCGGCGAAGATCTCCACGATCCGCCCGTCGATCGCGTTGCGCTGCCCCGTCAGCTCCGCCAGCTCATCGAAGAGCACCGAGAGCCGCTCATCGATGGCCAACGAACTGCGCGGGTACATGACCCCACACAATCACGAGGCACCGACAAGTCGGCGCCGCCGACTGATGGGACCCGAAACTCGTTGCCGCCCAGCACTGTCGGACGCTGTTCGATAGCCTGCTCGTGCGGCTGGCCAAGGCTCATCCGGCAGCCGAGCGGATTCGCCGATGCGGTACTTGACGGTGCGCAATCCTCCGCCGAACGGCGACCACAGCACCGCAGCCTCGAAGCCACCCCGTCCAGGCGCACTGACCTCCACCGGGGATGTGACACCATCGTCCCAGCGACGAGTGGAGGGTCATGCCGGTATCGATTTCGGTGGTCAGGGGGACGCACCCCGGCACGCTGGTCGATGCGGCTGCGGAGCTGGGTCGGCAGTACACCGAGGTCCAGACCGTGATCGCCGGCGAGCGCGAGACGCTGTCACACCTGCAGGACCACTGGAAAGGCGCCGCGGCCGAGGCAGCGATCGCCCGCGGGCTCAAGGACATCGCGATCCAGGAGCGCACGGCGATGCGTCTGCAACAGCTGCAGTCGGCGCTGCAGAACGCGGGCCTGCAGATGGGCGCGCTGCGCGACGCGCTGCTGGACCTGGTGTCCTCGCTCGAGAAGATGGGCTTCGCGGTCGCCGACGACGGCACCGTGACGCCGCATCAGTGGCTGGTCGGCCGCTTCCTGCACAGCATCGCCGACAACTGCAGCACCATGCTGAAGAAGATCCTGCAGCTGTTCACCGACCTCGACGAGAACACCGCGGCGGCGATCGATCAGGCCGACGGCCCGAACCTGGACAACCCGACGATCACCGTCGACGGGCACCCGGTGCAGATCCCGTCGATGGACACCGCACCCGCCGACGTGAAGCAGTGGTGGGACAGCCTGACCGATCAGCAGCGCCAGGAGTTGATCGCCGAACACCCGCCGATTCTCGGCAACCTCAACGGGCTACCGGCAGAAGTCCGCGATCAGGTCAACGTCGCGGTGATGGACGACGATCTGGACCGCGTCGAGCACACCGCGCAGCAGCACGGCGTCTCGGTCGATGACGTCACATCCGACCCGAGCAGGTTTGGGCTCTCCCGCGACGACGTCGTGCGGTACGACAACGCCAAGCGAACGCAAGACGGTCTGCTGCACCAGATGGGCATCGACGGTGACGAACGCAACAACCGCCGCTACAGCGACATCAGCCCGCAGGAGCGGATGGACCGCAACCTGCGCCCGACGATGTTGTGGGCTTATGAGCCAACGGCTTTCGACGGTAAGGGCCGGGCGGCGGTCTCCATCGGCAATCCGGACAAGTCCGCCAACACCGCCGTCATCGTGCCCGGCACCGGGTCCAGCGTGCGGGACGGGTGGCTCTCCGACGGCCACAACGACGCCCGCAACCTCTATGACCAGTCCCTGAAGGCCGATCCGACCGATCCGACGGCGGTGATCTCGTGGATGGGTTACGACACCCCCGAGAGCTTCACCGACCCCAACATCGCCACGCCCGGGCTGGCGCGCACCGGCGGTGACGCGCTCGCCTGGGACGTCAACAGCCTGGGTGTCACCCACGATCCGTCGGTGCCGCAGCACACGACGGTCATCGGGCATTCCTACGGCTCGACGACAGTCGCGGATGCGTTCGCTCGCAGTGGGATGCAGGCCAACGACGCCGTGCTCCTCGGGTGCCCGGGCACCGACGCGGCCCGCAGCGCCGCGGACTTCCACCTCAACGGCGGGCAGGTGTACGTGGGTGACGCCTCCACCGATCCGGTCGGCATGCTCGGGGAAGCCGGGCCAGGACTTCCCAACGCCCTCAACGAGAAGCTGGGCAACATGATGGGCGTCTCGGCCGGGCTGGGCACCGACCCCGCCGGTCAGGACTTCGGGTCCGTGAGGTTCCGCGCCGAAGTCGCCGGCGCCGATGGCATCGACCCTTCCGACCACTCGAACTACTACACAGTCGGCAGCGAGTCGCTGCGCGGCATCACCGACATCGCGTCCGGGAACGCCGACCGCCTGGTCACCGACAACCTGATCGCCGAGCACCGCCATCCGATCACGGTCAGCACGCCGCGCGAAATCGACGTCCCCATCGTCGGGAAGGTGCCCATCCCCGGTGTCGACGTGCAGACCCCGATCATCTACGACCCCGAATGGGACCGAAAGACCGTCACCAATGACCACAGGTACTGATATGCGGTTACGACTCTGCGCGGCAGCAGCATTCGCTGTCCTTGCCGCCGTCACAGGAGGTTGCTCATCGATGTCTCCACCACCCGAGGACACCGCGTCCGCCACCCCGTCAGCCCAAGGCTTGCCCGACGACCAGGCCCGCGCGCAGGTCGTCGACGCGGCCAAGGAGATCGCCCAGGCGGCGAATCTGCGCGTCACCTATGCCACCTTCGAGTGGGAATGGTGCAACGACCAAGGCGAGCCGCCGTACCACGGCCGCGTCGACGTGGCGTATGAGGTGCCGGCGGGCACGGAGAGCGCAGCGATGGCCAAGCAGGTCGCCACGGTTGCGGCCCGGCAGCCGGGGTGGGCGCCCGGCCCGCCGCCGGGGCTCAATCCCTACGGCGAGGTGGTGCACAAGGGCGGCGTGATGGCGATCGCATCGGTGGGCAACTACCCCCAGCGGGGCTCGCTGCAGATCTTCGGCGAGTGCCGCAACATGACCGACCATCGCGACGACAGCGCATTGCACGACATCACCGGCGAGGTGCAGAACCGCTGAGCAAGGGACGCTCAGAACGGGACCAAAGCCCCTTCTGACGGCTGCGCGCCCGTCGCCACACTGGTGCGCAGGAGATGACGATGAACGAATTCATGCGCAGCAGCGACGCTTTCACATGGTCGATGGAAAGTGACCCACGACTGCGCTCGACGGTGGTGACGGTGATGCTGCTCGATCGCACGCCGAACTGGGACGAGGTCCGGCAGCGCGTCGAGGCTTTAAGCCATCAGCTGCCGATGCTGCGTCAGCGGGTGATGGAGACGCCTCTGTACGCGCCCCCGCGGTGGCATGACTGCGCGGACTTCGACCTCGACTTCCACATGCGCCGAACGGCATTGCCCGCGGACGGGTCGTTCGCCGATGTGTTGGAGCTCGCCCGGTTGGCGCAGATGGAGGACTTCGACCGCGCCCGGCCGCTGTGGAAGATCACCCTGATCGAGGGACTGCCGGACGGCGGAGCCGCGGTGCTGTGCGTCTTTCACCATGCACTCTCCGACGGGGTGGGCGGGGTGCAGATCGCGATGACGCTCTTCGGCCTGACCGAGTTCGCGGCGCACGACGAGGCAGACCGGGTCACACCGACGCACAGCGTCGTCGACGACTACGCCGAGGCCGCGCGATACGGCGTCGGGCTGGTCGGCGAGGCCGCTATCGGGGTTGCCGCCGCGGTGCCGCGACTGCTCGTCGACAGCGCCCGCGCACCGTTGCGTACCGCGCGCTCGGCCGCCGAGATGGCCACCTCGGTCTACCGGACGGTGCGCCCGGTCAACCACGCAGGGTCGGCGCTGATGAGCCGGCGGACGCTGCTGCGACGGCTCGACGTGCTCGACATAACGATGCCCCGACTACGGGAGGCGGGCCACCGCGGCGGGGGTGCGCTCAACGACGCATTCGTCGCCGGGGTGGCCGGTGGGTTACGCCGCTACCACGAGCGGCACGACGTCGGAGTGTCCTCACTGCACCTGACCATGCCGATCAATCTGCGCACCGACGACGATGCGCCCGGCGGCAACCGCATCACCGTGATGCGATTCGACATCCCCGTCGGGGAGAGCGATCCGGCCACGCGCATTCAGCGGATCCGCGAGATCACCACACGGGTACGGCATGAGAAGTCACTACCGCACACCCAGCTGATCGCAGGCGTGCTCAACCGGGTGCCGCGCTGGTACATCGGATCGATCCTGCGGCACGTGGACTTCCTGTGCAGCGACGTTCCCGGCATCCCGGTGCCGGTGTCTCTGGGCGGGTCGAAAGTGCTGAAGCAATACGCCTTTGGGCCGACGATCGGCGCTGCGGTGAACGTGACCCTGTTGACCTACGTCGACACCTGCGCATTGGGTGTCGACATCGACGCCGGTGCCGTCCCCGACCTGGAGGTGTTCATGGACTGCCTACGCGAAGGCTTCGACGAAGTGCTGGAACTCGCCCCGGCGTGAGGCCGGCGGTCAGCGGTCGCGGTCGGCCGCGGCCGGCGAGAACAGCCACGCCGTGAGCCACACGACGGCGACCACCAGGAACAAGGCGCCGGGGATGTGGAATTTCAGCGTGTCGCCCTCCCCCAGGGCGGCTTGGATGAACGAATAGATGCACGCGAATCCGGCGACCACCGCGGTCCACCAGGCGCTCCGCCGGGCGTAGGCCAACCCGGCCAGTGCGACGGTCAAGCCGGCGGTGACGACGTGCAGTGCAATCGCGGCACCGCCGTGGATGTCTTCGAGTTCGTGCAACTGCACCAGTTCACCCGCCGTCACGAACGAGACGATCAGCACCGCCACGGACGCCAGCGCGAACCCCCGGGCCGTGGCAAGGAACGCTCTGGCTGAGCTGCGTAGATCGCTGTCCGGCATGGAAGGTCCTCTCGTCGACAAGTGCCCCCGACAGTACCGACTCTTGCTGCGATCGACCCCTAACACAGCGGTTCCACAGAATTAGCAGAGTGGAAACAGTGCGCGGGAACACCTTTCACGACCCCGACGAAAGGTGACAGATGGCCGACTTCGCTCGACACGCCGCAGAAGCCCTGTGGACAGGACTGGGGCGCCGGGACTTCCTGCGCGCGGTGGCCGCCGTCGGGGCCGGGACCGGCGTCGCCGGAATCGCCGCGGCATGCTCCTCGAGCCCCTCCGAGCCATCGGCGACGTCAGGGTCGGCGGGGAGCTTCACCGTCCTGCAACCCGGCCAGGGCGATCCCACCGGCGATCACTATCTTCAGTCCCGCCCCGACGAGGTGCTCTGGGGATACGTCCCCAACGTCCACGCCGAACCCGTGCTCCGGATGTCTTCCGGGCAGACGGTCAGCATCGACGCGGTCAGCCACGAGGGCATCCTCGAAGACCAGGGCCGCAATCCGGTCGAGTACTTCGGCGCCCACGGTGTCGCCGAAGCCGACGTGCTCGATGATGCGGTCGCGATCGCATCCGAGTACCGAAGAACTCCGCGCGATTTCGACAAAGACGGCCCACACGTGGTGACCGGCCCCGTCTTCGTGGAGGGAGCCGAGCCGGGTGATGTCGTGAAGATCGAAGTGCTGGAGGCTATTCCGCGGGTGCCCTACGGCGTGGTCTCCAGCAGGCACGGCAAGGGTGCTTTGGCGCGTGCTTCCGACGGCTCTCCCCCGGCCGGCATCACGCTGGCGGAGGTGATGCCACCGACGGCGACCGACGGGCGAGCCACGAAAGATCCTCTGCGCTATGGGAACGTGTCGACGTTCACCGCCGTCGAGGACGGTCACGGCGTGATGACCTACGGCGACGCTCGGGTGCGGTTCCCGTTGCGGCCGTTCATGGGCATGATGGGCGTCGCCTTCTCACAAGACACCGAGTTGACCGCGGCGACCGCCAACTCGATCCCGCCGACCGTCGGCGGTGGCAACATCGACATCCGTCTGCTGGGTCCCGGGTCGACGTTCTATCTGCCGGTGTTCGCCGAAGGAGCCCTGTTCTACGTCGGCGATCCGCACATGGGCATGGGTGACGGCGAGGTGGCGCTGACGGCGATGGAGGGTTCACTGCGGGGCACCTACCGGTTGACGGTGTGCAAGCCGGGATCGGGCGATGCGCCGTCGGTGTCGTACCGCTACCCGTTCGCCGAGACAGCCGACGCCTGGGTACCGATAGGCCTGTCGGATCCCGACGGCTCGGTCGGCGGGCAGGGCAGTGACCTCGACGTGGCGATGAGGCGCGCCGTGGTCAACGCGCTGGATTTCCTCGAGACCGACCGGGGAATGGATCGCGCGACGGCATACGCGTATCTGTCGGCAGCCGCCGACTTCTCGGTCTCGCAGGTGGTGGACCGGACCGTCGGCGTGCACGGGCAGGTGTACAAGGCGCATTTCAGCTGACGCGGGGCGGCTAGGCTGTGCCACATGGCTGGCCGGATATCCGAGAAGCGCACTGCAGATGTGATCGCAAACTTCCTTGCCGCGCAAAGGTATACGCGTGACGAGGTGTTCTCCGAGGCAGACCCGGTGCCCGCCCGCGCGGGTGCGCACGGGTGGTGGTTCCGGGAGATCCCGGGCGGTATCGACGTCTCCGAGTGCGAGCAGCGCGACGGCTGGACACTGCTGTACGTCGGGGTGAGTCCCGGTCCGCCGCGTGCCGACGGCAAGCCGCAGACGCCGCAGGATCTGCGCAAGCGCATCCGATATCACTTCGGCGCGGGGAATGCCGCCGCAGACGGCTCGACGCTGCGCAAATCCCTCGGTGTGCTGCTGGGGGGCGAATTGGGCTTTGCGCTGCGCCGGGTCGGCTCGGGTAAACGGCAGACGTTCGCCGGCGGCGAAGCGATCCTGACCCAGTGGATGGCGGAGAACGCGGCGGTGTCGTGGGTGCTCCATCCCGAGCCCTGGCACATGGAGGCGAAGCTGCTCGATGCCCTGGTGCTGCCGCTGAACATCCAGGGCAACGAGCGCAACGCATTCGCGCCGGAGCTGAAGAAGCTGCGGCGCGATGCAGCGGTCAAGGCCGGCAAGATGCGCATTCTCGCCGAATGGTCGTGAACTCTGCGCGGTCGTGAACCCCGGTCAGCGACGGAAGAATCTCGTCTTCGACGTGTTGCGATCACCTTCGACGCCGACCCATTCGTCCGAGGTGTAGCGCAACGTGTCTTTGACTCCCGTGCGAATGACGTCCAAGCTGCCGTCACCGTGCTCGACGTAGGTGTCGCCGAACCGCATGTAACTGTCGAGACCGCCGTCGGGCAGTGTCACCTTGACCGTCACGAGGTCAGCGCACCTTTTCGGGAATGGAGTTGATCGTCGCCAGGATCTGTACCGCGAGGGTGCGGGCCGCATCGGTATCGAGTGGCGAATGCGAGGTGATGGTGTCCTGAACTAGCGCCAACCGGACTTCGTACGGCGATCGGATGGTCGATGGCGATGCCATGAGATTCCTCTTCACTCAGGCATGTTCGCTCGTATCCGAGCTACCTGATCCCTCAACGCTACACGCACGGCGCCTCGCCGCCGATTCACCGCAAACCACCAGGGAACCCGCGACAGGAGTACCGTCGGGGCATCGGGACCACCCAGGCCCCAGAATCAAGGGGCTCCTTCATGTCTGATAAGTCTCCGCGCCAGGCCATGTCGAAGAAATCGGGAAAATCGTTGAAGGAAAAGCGCGTCGACAAGAATGCGAAGACAGCGGCCAAGCGGTCTTCGGCTGAAGCGTTGTTCGACAACAGAAAGCACTGACAGTCGGCCGCCACCAGTTCAGACACGCGGGGTGGCGAGTTCGTAACCGGTTGCCTCTCAGGTCCGTACACCAAAGCTGGCCCTGGTTTTGTCTGTCACATTCTGACCCGAGGTGGTCGTCGGATATTTCGACGGGGCGCCGGCACTGACACAGGTCGGAACCGTCTCGATGACCGAGTCGTAGTTGGGTTGACAGAAGAACGGAAGGGACAGCCGACGGCTGGCCGGGCCGGTGAGAGTGGGATTCTGCACGCGATGCAGCGTCGAGGTCCACCTGTCGTTGGTCCACCGAGCCATCAGGTCTCCGATGTTGACCACGAAGCTGTCGGCGATCGGGGCGACGGGAACCCACACGTCGTCGAGTCTCACCTCGAGTCCACCTACGGCGTCGCGCTGATAGAGCAGCGTGAGGCTGCCGTAGTCGGTGTGTTCCCCGATGCGGAGTTGGCCGGGTTCGGGTGGGTGTTCCAGCGGCGGATAGTGATTGGCGAACAGATTGCTGATCGGCTTGTCCACCTTGTTGTCGAACCAGTGTTCGTCCAGTCCGAGTGCGAGCGCGAAGAGGCGCATCATGTCGAATGCGAGCGCCGCCATCTCGTCGTAGTAGCGCTCCCACACGCCCCGGAACCCATTGACGGACGGCCAGATGTTGTCCCGGAAGTGGCCGCGTCGACGGGCTTCGACGAACCACGGGTCGCCGGCGGGGACGTCGGGCAAGCCGATCGAGAAGAACTCGACGAGGTCGGCCGGCGTCACCTTTCCCCGGGTACGCGCCAATGCCCGAGATTTCGGCGGCATGTAACCCCGGCTCGTATCCGGTTCCCCACGGACCGCCAGTTTCACGCTCTCGGCGCTGTCGAAGAACTCGGCCGTCACCGCGTACATGTCGTCGAGCAACTGGGCGGAGACGCCGTGATTGACGACGGCGAGGAATCCGACGTGAGAGTTCGCATCATCGATCTGGCGGGCCAGTTGGCGGCGATCCTGCTCCCCGCCGCGCGCCCGGGCGAGGTCGATGAGGGGAACGGTGTCAGACACGGTCTGCGTCATGCGGTCACCTCCGCCGGCGTCTCGGTCTCGCGTGTGCTCCACGCGATCGGCACATAGAGCGCGGTGGCCAGAATGGCGCCGATCGCCCAGGAGAACGGCGCCCAGGCCCCGAACGCCGGAACCAGTGCGAGAACTGCCGCCACAGCGGTCGCCGGTATCAACGCGATCAGCGCCCTCGGATTGACCCCGCGGGTGTAGTAGTACTTGCCCTCTGGGTCGGCGCGGAACAGTTCTGCGACGTCGACGCGCCCTCTGCGGATGATCCAGTAGTCCGACATCAGCACTCCGAACAGAGGTCCGAGGAACGCTCCCAGTCCGCCGACGAAGTATGCGATCGATTCCGGATTGTTGTACAGGTGCCACGGGAGTGGCAGCACTGACAGCACCGCGGCGATCAGACCGCCACGAAAGAAGTTGACCTGTTTGGGCGCCATGTTGGAGAAGTCGTATGCGCACGAGATGAAATCGGCGACGATGTTGATGCCGATGGTGGCGATCGTGAAGACCAGGGCGCCGAAAAGGATGACTGCTGTGCTGTCGGTCTTTTCGATCAGTTTGACGGGGTCGGTGATCGCCTCGCCGAACACCACGATGCTCGCTGATGTCACGGTGACGGCGACGATGGCGAACATCACGAAGTTGACCGGTAGTCCGAAGAAGTTGCCGCGGGTGATCGTCTTCTCGTTCGGCGCCAGGCGCCCGAAATCGGCGAAGTTGACCAGGAAGGTGGCGAAGAACGACACGTTCAGGGCAATGGCGGCGAACATCTCGTAGGTCAGATCCCAGCCGTGCGCCTGGTCGGGGCTCAGGTCGAACGACACATTGCCGCCTGCCTTGATGACCATCCAGACGGCGAGTGCGAACATCACCACCCAGACCGCGGGCCCCGCCCAGTCCTGGAATCTGCGCACCGCATCCATGCCGTGGCGGACGACCAGCAGCTGAATCGCCCACATGACGGCGAAGCAGATCCAGCCGAGCACATGGAGGCCGAGAAGCGTTGGGTGCGTGAGTGGCTCGACTGCATCGTGTGCCACGCGCAGCGCGGCGATCTGAAGGCCGGTAGAACCCAGATAGGTCAGGATCCCGTAGTAGATGACGGCAATGGCGGCGCGGATCAACGCGGGGATGTTGGCTCCCCAGATCCCGAAGCTGGAGCGTGCCAGCACAGGGAACGGCACCCCGGTGCGCTGTCCGGCGATCCCGCTCAGATTCATCAGCGCCCAGATGATCACGACGCTGACTGTGAGCGCGATGAAGACTTGACCGCCGTTGAGGCCCATGAAGAACAGCGATGCGGCGAACGTGTAGACGGTGATGCTGTGGATGTCCTGCATCCACATGGCGAAGAAGTTGTAGACACCCCAGTTTCGCTTGGTGACGGGCGCGAGGTCCGCGTTGTATAGACGGGTCGACGTGGCGGTGGGCACACCGATGGTCGGTGTCTCGGGTAATGAGCTGATGGACATGGCATTTCACTTCCAGGTGCGCAGGCGTTGCTGCGAAGTTCAAATGGCCGCAGGACCGGGATGACCGGTGCGGTGATGTGTGATCCGACGTTGCGCTCGGGTCGACGTGATACGCGCGGTGTCCGCTGGGATTTCACCCGACCGCGGGCACACCGGTGGCGCGGTTAGTGGTACTCGCGCTCTCTGGTGATCGACAGCAGCGCCATCGGCACTCGCTGCGACGAGATGGCGCGCAGGCACTCTTCCACCGTGAAGGTGATGCCGGACATCACCATCGCGAATGAGTTGCCGCGTACGACCATGCTTCCCGCTGCTCCTGTCAACCAGCTGCCTCCGATGGGGAGGTCTGTCGCAAGGGAACGTATCGGACGCGTGCTACCAGCGTGTTACGCACGGAAACAACAGCGTGAAGGGCGAGGCTTGTCGACGGACGACTCTCGTCTCGAGGAAGGCCGACTGTGTCTGGTGGTAGCTACGTCCCGGTTCGATCCCCACGCTATGACGCGGTGCTGTTCGATCTGCTGACCGCACTGCTGGATTCGTGGACCGTGTGGAACGACGTCGCCGGAGATCCGCAGACGGGGAGCCGCTGGCGAAACAGATATCTCGAGATCACGTATGGCGAGGGCTCGTACCGGGACTACGAGGCGCTGGTCGCCGAGGCCGCAGAGTCGCTGGCTCTCGATCGCGGCCTGGCGGCCGGTCTGTCTGCCCGCTGGGCGGAACTGCAGCCGTGGGGTGAAGCGCCCGCTGTCCTGGCCGAGTTGGCTGCCGCCGGCGTCACGCTCGGTGTCGTCACCAACTGCTCGGAACGGCTGGGGCATCTCGCGGCCTCACGGCTCGACGCCCCTCTCGACGTCGTCGTCACGGCCGAAGCGGCCGGCGCGTACAAACCGAACCCGGCCCCGTACGTTCTCGCGCTCCAGCATCTGGGGCTCGCACCGCACCGCGTTCTCTTCGTCGCGGGATCGCGCTACGACATCGCCGGAGCGGCCAACGTGGGCATGCCCGTGTGGTGGCACAACCGCATACACATGGCGCGCGACACCGAGCCGGCACCGCTGGCCGAGCACGACACCCTCCATCCACTGGTGGGCGATGTCCTACGCATCCCGTGATCTTTTGCAAGCGCAACAATTTCGGTTGCCATTCCCCGATGGCGTCAGCAACACCGGTTGAAAAGAATGCAATTCGAATACGTCGATTTCACCGCGATCGAAATGCCAGAACTTATTCTTATTCGATCGGCACGGGAATCCGCCCACCGGCCGCACACGATAAGAGCAGAATATGAACACATTCGCAGACCGTCTGAACAGGCTTTTCGACACGGTCTATCCGCCTGGACGCGGACCGCACACGTCCGCCGAAGTGGTCACGGCGCTCAAGGCGGAGGGGTTGACGATGTCGGCTCCCTACCTGTCGCAGCTGAGATCGGGAAACCGGACCAATCCGTCGAACACGACAATGGCCGCGTTGGCAAACTTTTTCCGCATCAGACCCGAGTTCTTCACCGACGACGCCTACTACGCGAAGCTCGACCAAGAGCTGACCCTGCTCGCCGGTCTTCGCGACGAGGGGGTGCGCCGTGTGGCCGCGCGGGCCATCGGACTGTCGCCGGAGGCGCAGCGCGATGTCGTGGAGAAAGTCGACGAGTTGCGGCGCAAGGAACACCTCGCCGACGATGCGTCGGTGTGATCGAGCTCGCCTCGAGCCACCGAGCCCGGACGTAGCGATGGGGCGACCGGCCCTGCGGTCCAACACATGCACCGTGCCGGCATGGCGGTACATCGCCGCAGGCGGCGCGATCTCGTCGATCCTTGTCGTCTTCGGCGGCGGCGGAGCCGTCGCTTACGCCGATGATCGCGCGCCGAACTCCGTCGACTCGGGCAGCCGAGACGGTCCATCCGTCACGGACCGATCCGAACACACGTCATTTCGGGAACCGGGCACAGAATCGCTCTCGCCGTCACGCACAGAAGCAGAGGCCGCGCACCCCGACGACACCGATGGTTCCGGTGAGTCTCCGCGGATCGAGGATGCCGCCCCTCCGTCCCAGGAACAGGACACGTCCACGGACAGCACCGCGGATTCGTCGCCTGCGGTACCGGAGGATGTGACGCCCGAAGACGTTCCGACCATCGATCAACCCGCGGAGGACACCGAGTCCGGTACCGCGACCAATTCGTCGACCACTGGACCAGATTCGTCCTCAACGTCGGTACCCGTCGCCACCGCAACCACGACGGCGCCGACCGCGGACGACGCGGGGATCACCGCGAGTCCCGTGAGTACCGACGCCTCGAGCACCTCCACGCCTGCTGTCGAACCCGCGTCAGTCGTCAGCGCTCCCCCCGTCGCGCAGAACGCTCCTGTCGTCGAGAATGCGCCCGCCACAGGCGAATCACCGATCTCCTCCGCAACTGAACCGACCATCGCTGTCTCCGTCTCCATTTCGGCAGCCGTGACGACGGTGCCACTCGTCTCAGCGACGGCAGTGGTCGCACCGCCCAGCATTCTGCAGTGGTTCGTCCTGTTGACCTGGGCCCAGCTGCAATGGCTGATACAACAGCAGCTGAGTGGCTCGGCCGTGACACCGGTTCTGAATCGCCTCGGCATCGCCGACCCCCGGCTGATCAGCGCTGTGTACCCGAACCCGTCCTCGACAGCTTTTCTCCCGACGCAGTTTTCCTGGTTCACAACGACATTGGACGCCCTTCAAGGAATGCGCTCTCTCGGCCTTCCGATTGATCCGGCGCTGCTGCAGAGGACGTCGGCGACCTTGGCGGCCGAGGCGGCGAAGCTCCCCGGGATCGTGAAGGCGCTCACCGATCAGGTGACCGCTCGCTCGGGACTGCAGCCGAGGCTCCCCTGCGTCGGCACGTTCATCCGCAACGTCTCGATATGGGCGCTGTTCACCGCTGCCGCTTTCGGACTCTTCGGCATGGTCAGCCTGACCGGTCTCGGGACCATGGTCGGCTTCCGCCAGGCCAAGGCGGGTTACGCGCTCCGCGCCGCCGGTCTTGCTCGCTTCAGCGGTCCCGGCCCGTTGGGGATCGTGCGGGAGACGGGGTTCGTTCAGATCGGATCGCGACGCTCGAGTGCCGAACCGGCGCGCCTGCGCGCCGTCGCCTCACATCTGCGCGACAGCGCCTGACTGCCTGCGGCTCAGCTCTTGTCCAATCGCGTTGTCTGAGCCTCGTACAGTGCCGGAAGTTGCTGCGCCAATGCGGGATCGAAGGCAGCGCCGTGGGGTCCGGGGGTGTATTCCGCCGTCACCAACAGCCCGCGGTGGACGCCGACGATCATCGCGATGTCCCACGCCAGCGACTGCGTCTTCGTGGTCGTCCGCGTGTGCATCAGCACGCTGATCGCTTCTGGCGCAGTGGCACCGAAGTCTGCGGGTTCGACACGGGTGGCGGAGCGAAGCTCGGGTGTGGTCAGCGAGAACGACGCACACCGGTCGGGCAGACCATGGACCTGGACACGCTGCGGTGTGACGGCGAGTTCGATGCCGATCGCCGCACCGCCCGACGAGCGCATTGCCAGGGCCTTCTGGGTAACCTCTCCCTGCGAGAGGAACACACCGCATTCAGGCGGCTGGACCGGGGCGGGGCCACCCTGGGGGACGGCGATGATGGTGCCCCACTGCGTGCCGGGTAACGGCGGCACTGCGCTCTCGTCGACGGGCATGGTGTCGGTGAGGACGTGGAGGTCGGGCAATTCGGGCCGACCGGCGCCGCGGGCGTCCCGCCGCGTCGGGTCGGAGACCACGAGCACGCCGACGACGACGAGGACGACGTTCGACAGTGCAAGAAGGATCCGCAGCCTGCGGACGCTGCACGCGCTATTCGCCACTGAAGGTATTCGTCGCCAACGCTCAGCCGGACTGCATGACGTGTCGGCCACCGGGGACGCTCACCCAGCGGGCGGGTGACTGTCGACCCGCTCGACGAACACCGGAACACTGACGCTGCCGCCGCCTTCGATGCTGGCGATCAACGCCATGCGTCCGGTCGCCCGGGTGGTGAGCCCGAAGTCACTGATCCAGAAGTGGTTCTCTCCCTCAGGGTGTCCGCCGGGGATCTCCTGGTCGCCCAGCACGATGATGTCGCCGTTGGACGCGACCACCTCCAGCTTCATGCGATAGGGCCGGCCCTCGTCGTCGGGCCCGGCCTGCATCAGCGTCACCAGGCTGAGTGGGAGGGCCAACTGCTCCCCGTTCTCGTTCGTCAGGCCTATCGCCGGAGCCTTGACGACGTCGAGAACGCCTCCCGTCACGTTGAGCTTGCCGTCCACGATCTCGGCGTGCTCGGCGAGGAAGGCGCCGGTGATCTGCATGATTCGAGAGTAGCGATGGGCTGGGACAGCCTTCCTTCACCCGGACCTAGCGATCGTGGCCGGCGAAGACCTTGCGATAACTCGACGGCGACATGCCCAATCCGCGGCGCAGGTGGTGCCGGAGATTGCCGCCGGAGCCCAGCCCCGACCGTCGGGCGACCTCGTCGACACTGAGGTCGTGGCCCTCGAGTAGCTCGCGGGCGCGGTCGATGCGGCGGTTGCGGATCCATTCTCCGGGTGGCTGGCCGGTCTCCTCACGGAACCGGCGAATGAACGTACGCGTGCTCATGCCGGCATGCTCGGCGAGCCGGCCGATCGTCAATGGTTCGTGCAGATTCTGCGCCGCCCAGGTTCTGGTCGCCGCCGTCGACGCGAAATCGTCTGCAGGCAGGTGACTTTCGATGAACTGGGCTTGGCCGCCCTCCCGCCACGGCGGTACGACGCAGTAGCGGGCGACCGCGTTCGCCACCTGTGTTCCGTGATCGCGCCGAATGATGTGCAGACACAGGTCGATACCTGCGGCAAGGCCCGCTGAGGTCAGCACGTCCCCGTCGTCGACGAACAGCACGTTCTCATCGAGTAACACCCGCGGATACAGTGCGCGCAGCGTGTCGGCGTGCTGCCAGTGGGTGGTAGCGGGCCGGCCGTCGAGGAGCCCCGCCGCAGCGAGCACGAAGGCGCCTGTGCAGATCGAGACGACGCGCGCCGTGGGCGGGATCGCCGCCAGCGCATCGGCCACCTGCGGTTCGAGCCGGCCGTCGACGCGAGCGGGCTGATAACGCGTGCCGGGGACCACCACGGTGTCGGCGGTGGCCAGGGCCTCGGCCCCGGCGGCCGGGATCATCGCGAACCCCGTGTTGGCGAGTACCGGATCGGCCGTCAGCCCGCAGGTGAGAACCTCGTACAGCGGTGCGCCCTCGGGGCTGCTGGCCGCACCGAACAGCGTCGGGGCGATCGCGGCGTCGAAGCCGATGACAGGTTCCAGCAGGAGCACGACGACCCGGTGGGCGGACATGACGCCATGATGGCACGTTTTTGACACATAACGGCAGTCTTGCCACTAGTCGTCGGGCCGCACTGCCGTCATAGTCGAGCGGTGACCGTGACAGACCGCTCTGCGCGCAGCACCGCCCGCCTGCACTGGGCCTGGGTGGTGGCGGCCGTCAGCTTCATCGCGCTGCTCGGCGCCGCCGGCTTCCGCTCCGTGCCCGGGGTGATGATGAACCCGCTGCACCACGAGTTCGGCTGGTCGCACGGAACGGTCGGACTCGCGATGTCGGTGAACATGACGTTGTTCGGTCTCACCGCGCCATTCGCCGCGGCACTGATGGATCGCTTCGGCATTCGCCCGGTGCTGACCGTCGCACTGACGCTGATCGCGGCCGGCAGCGCGCTCAGCGTCACGATGACCGCGAGCTGGCAACTGGTCCTGCTGTGGGGTGTGCTCGTCGGCACCGGAACCGGCGCCATCTCGATGGGTTTCGTGGCCACGATCGCGACCCGGTGGTTCGAGGCGCACCGGGGACTGGTCACCGGGGTGCTGACCGCGGCCAGCGCGACGGGTCAGCTGATCTTCCTGCCGGTGGTCGCCGCCATCACAACGCATCACGGGTGGCGTTGGGCGTCGCTTCTGGTCGCCGCCGCAGCGCTCGCCGTGATACCACCCGTGCTGTTACTGATGCGAAACTGGCCGCAGGACAGGGGCCTTGGCCGCTACGGCCGGCAGCCGTCCTCCGACACGGGACCGGCGCCACGCCCACCCGACAGCAGTTTCGCCGCGGCGTTCTCCGGGCTGGTGCTGGGTGCGCGGGTACCGGCGTTCTGGTTGCTGGCGGGCAGCTTCGCGATCTGCGGCATGACGACCAACGGGCTGATCGGCACCCACTTCATCCCCGCAGCCAACGACCACGGGATGCCGACGACCGTGGCCGCCGGCCTACTCGCCGTGGTCGGCATCCTCGACGTCGCGGGCACGGTGTTCTCCGGATGGTTGACCGATCGGGTCGACGCCCGGGTGCTGCTGGTCATCTATTACACCGGGCGCGGGCTGTCGCTTCTCGCGCTTCCGGCGCTGCTCTCTCCCCGCGCCGAGCCGGGAACGTGGGTATTCATCATCTTCTACGGCCTGGACTGGGTGGCCACGGTGCCGCCGACAATTGCGCTGTGCCGCAATTACTTCGGTGATAAGACGCCGATCGTCTTCGGGTGGGTGTTCGCCTCGCACCAGCTCGGCGCTGCGGTCGCCGCGGCAGGCGCCGGCTGGATTCGCGACCTGCGCGGCGACTACGACCTCGCGTTCTACCTAGCGGCCGGGCTGTGCGCCGTCGCAGCGGTCATGTGCCTGTCGGTGCGCAGAGTGGGCGCAAGGCAGCGGGACGAGATGCTCGATGTCGTCGAGTGAGGCATCTCGTCTCTCGCATGACCAAAAAGCGCAATGAGCGTCAGCAACGCGGCGCAATCAAATAGACGCCCATTCACGCCACCCCATAGGAGGTGGCCAACCATGCCGCGACGAACGGTGCGATCGCCGCGCCGAGGATGCTCGAGCCGTTGTACGCGACACCGGACCCGGTGTATCGGACGTCAGTCGCAACATGAGCCGCATCAACGTCATTCCGATGGTCAGGAACACCGACGTCGAGGTGCTGGTCGCAGTCAGGAACGCCATGAATGACAATTGCGTCGAAGGACAAGTCCGGTTCGTGTCAGTCTTCTTCGTCGGCTTTCGTTTCAACGGTGAGGATGGAGACTTCGGAACGAAGGGTGCGATGCACCGGGCACTTGTCGGCGATCTCGAGCAATGTGGCGCGTTGATCGTCGTCGAGCGGGCCAATGAGGGTGATGTCACGATCAATCCGGTCGACCATTCCCGTGGCGGTCTCGCATTCGGCGCAATCCTTCGCATGAATGCGAAAGTGGCGCGAGTTGACCACGATGCGTTCAAGCGGCCACTGCTTCCGGTCGGCATACATCCGCACCGTCATCGACGTGCATGCTCCCAGCGCAGCCAGAAGTAGTTCGTACGGAGTGGGCCCGGTGTCTTCGCCGACCGGGTGGGGTTCGTCTGCCGTCAGACGATGTCGGCGCACACTAATCTCCTCACTCAGTCTGCCGGTCCGGCTTTCCGCAACCCGCACGACGCCATCGGCGAGACCCTCAGTGTCCGTGACGCGGGTACTCGTGGATGGCGCTGCTATGTACTTGCTGGTCCAGGCGGCGAGGACGCTCGCCGCGTACTCGGCGTCGGACCGGTTGCTGAGAAGGTGGTCGGCGCCGTCGAGTGAAATGAATGACTTGGGATGCCGGGCGGTATCGAAGATTTCCCGCGCGTTGGTCACCGACACCACCTCGTCGGTGGGTGCGTGCATGACGAGTAACGCGGCGCGAAGTCTCGAGATGCGCTCACGCTGCGGTTGCTCAGCGATGTCATCAAGGAAGCTGCGGCGCAGCCGAAATGGTCGACCCCCGATTGACACCGTGGCCTCGCCGGATTCGATGGCGGGCAACGCGTTGCTCAGCAGTCCGGTGACGTGGGCCGGGTCGGCCGGGGCGCCGATGGTGACGACTGCGCGAACCTCAGGGATGTGCGGACGGGCTGCTAGGACTGCCGCACCGCCCAGAGAATGTCCGATGAGGATCGCTGGCGCGACAAATTGCTCACGGAGATAGTCTGCGGCACAGATCAAGTCCTGAACGTTGGAACTGAAGCCGGTCGCGGCGAAGTCACCATCGGACTCGCCCAAGCCGGTGAAGTCGAATCGAAGAACCGCAATACCCTGGTTGGCCAGGGCACGCGAAATCCGGCCTGCAGCAATGTTGTCCTTGCCGCAGGTGAAGCAGTGCGCAAACAGTGCCCAGGCTTGCGGGGTGCCGGTCGGCATCTCCAGCTTCCCGGCCAAATCTCCGCTGCTGCCGCGAAAGACCGTTTTGGTTGGGGTGTTCACATCGCTCCTTGCCTGATGATGATTCAGACGAACTGTACTATACGGAACAGTTGTAGTTTCGGTAGCGGGCTGACGGACGGCGTCTCCGTACGCGCTTAAGACCGATTCCGCCAAATCCAGCCTTCTGAGCGGCCCGTGCTAATTCCTACGATCAGACCGAGCTGAACACCGCGGCGAAGTGGATCCCGTGCCATTCGCAGGACTCGAATGCGTATCAGCACCAGACTGTTTCACAAAACCCGCGGCATTCATGTGCTTCCGTTCGGTAGCGACCTATTTCGCCACCGCGCCCGTACCCTCGATTGTTCACAGGCGTCGCAGCGATCACGATGTTGTGGGACGACGGCATTTTCGCTTGATGCAGGAGTAGATCACCGCCATTGCAACCGGAGTGCACACGAACAGCAAGAGCAAGATGCGGGCGGTCCCATCTTGAATCAAGGCATTGGAGCCCACGAAGATGACGAAGGCAACTCTGACCTTTACCCGCCTTCGGAACTGCGCACCGTCTCGCCACCCGACGGTTCTCCACATTAGGTAACCAATGATGGCTGTCGTGGTTGCCACCTGCGATGTCGCTGCAAGCGTAGTCATCCCGGCCTCATTTCGTCGAGAGATCCAGTCGCACAGAACTACTGCCTCACTTACATCTATCGGCGACCTACCCGGGGATTACTACGCGACGTGAATGAACTGCCACGGGCTTCGATGCGCTTCATCGTCCGCACCAGGACCAAGGTCCGCGGCGGACAGCCATCGATCTTCGACCGGGCAATTGCCGGATGTACCGCAGCGTACAGTTATCCAGGCCCGCGGCTCGGCATATTCCCGGTCGCCTCGAATGCCTTTCTGGCAGCGATCGCGTCGGACAATTGATCGACTGTACTCGATGGTACATACATCGCACAGGCGAACTCAAGATCGTCCTCACACTGGAGCCTCGGGACGTGGCCGACAATCCTGTGTCGAGGCTTGACTGACAGTCGGAGTGTTAAACACTTCGTTGCCGCTTGGGTTGTACGAGCGCTGAACAGCGCACTCGCCCCTAACTCGATGGCGCACATCGTTCACCAGCGGATCCGTCGCGGAGAAAAATCGAGACTGTGCCTTTGGTCTCGAAGATCGCCAAATGAATCCTGTTCGCATCGCGGTGGCCATGTTGGCGCAAGATCGCGTCGAGGTCAGCTGCGGTCAGCCCGCACCGACGGACGTTGTTCTCGATGATGAGGCCGTCCCGGATGAGTATTCGTTGCGGCGGGTCGATCATGCGCTGCAGTCGCGGGAACAATCGAAGCCTCGCGAGCAGGGCGTGAGTCGTGAGCAGGCTGACGAGCGCGACAGTCGCCGAAAGCCACGAGGTGTCGGGGGCGGTGGCCGATCGTCCGACGATTGCGCCCGCAGCTGCGGTGACAAGCCAGTCGAAGGGGGCGAAGTCGGCCAGGTTGCGTCGCCCGCTCAGCCGGAAGAGCGCGGTTGCAGTCAGGAAGAGTGCCACGGCCTTGACCGCGTTGCCCGCCAGCGTGGAGAGGTCCCCGATCAAAGCATGCAGAACGTGCTCCATGATCTTCCCTTGTTGAATCAGCTGACAGTTGGCATTGGCGGCCGACCGCTCCTACTGGTGGCGAGGGCGCGCAATGCGCCGGTTCCCCGAGCGAGATGTCAACTCACTTCGTACTTTTGAAAGGCCTTCGGCCATCGCGACGGATCAGTCGTCGCTGGCTCAGAGACTTGCCTTCTGGGGTTTGGTCGCCAACTATACGGCACCAGTCGACGTCCCGTCGTTTGCGGCGACGAGCTGTATCGCGTTCTTCAGCACACGATTTGGAGTCACCACAGGCTGGCATCAGGACTGAACGTCGCTGCATGCCGCGTGCATCACCCGTATACACGCGACCGTGCAAGTCCGCGATCCGCTGAGGAAAGCCGTTGTATCGGAGCCTATCGGCGGCACGGTCCACACCACATCCGAGACGAGTCGTGGCGCCGGCCCGCCGGACATGGGCCGACGGTGGGTGGATCTCTGACGCCCGAGTCCGCCGACTCATCCACTGCCTCCATACCTTTCGCCTTGACAGACTCGCACGATATCCAACAAACTGTCATTATGCCAATGTGCATGCATCTATGCCACACTTTGGCCGGGAGCACGTCGCTCGCCACGAGGCGCCGAATCCGCGGTCGCGTGAAGGCGAATTGCCCTGCTCTGCTGGTTTCGACGGATCTGTCCGCTGACAGCCCCACAATCGGGGAATCAACAATGAAGAGAAGGAACGGAAATGCCGAACGTGGAACTGTTCGTTACGCCTGGATACGGCGAGGCCATGGTCAAACGGCTGCGCTACAGTCAAGCGCTTCGCATCGGTGACCGCGTCGAGACATCAGGCCAAGGAGGATGGGACGACGAGTTCAACATCCCGGAAGCGCTAGACGCGGAAATCCGGCTGGCCTTTGACAACCTGACTCGTACGCTCGCCCTTGCTGGTGCGAAGTGGTCTGACGTCGTCCATATCAACTCCTACCACGTCATCGATGACGAGCGGGGGGCCTCTTGGGAAGACCACAATGCCGTCATGACACCACAATTCGCCGAACACTTGGGGGATGTAGCGCCAATCTGGACGCAAAGTGGTGTCACCAGTTTGGGGCTACCTGCAATGCGAGTCGAGATTCGCGTCACCGCGATACTCAACCAAACATAGGACCGAGTCGTGCGCGTCCGCGCCCGAAGCGAGAAGGAACAGCGCGGTGGGCTGCGGAGCAACAGTGGTCTCGTACAGTTCGGCCGGGGCAGGAAATCTGAATGTTCTCGTCAAAGTAGTAGCGACACCGAGGAACTGATAACACTTCAGACGGCATGCGCCTAGTTTCGGTGGGCGTCGGGCCGGCCAGTTCAGTATGGCCGGCCCGATTCCCGCCACGACACCGTCCAACGACTCCGGCACGCTGGGTCGAGGAAACGCATTCCCACCAGCCTCGGCATCTACGGATCGCATACCGCGTCGACCACGCCACGTTCACACCTTTGGATGCTGAGCGTTGACGGAAAGTCCAGGGCTCCAAAAGGTCTCGGTCGGAGATCCGCAGTCCAGCTGCATTGCTCGGGGACTCAACGACCATTTTCTCATCGGACGCACCCAGACGTGTCTGCTGAGGTTGGCTCCGCACCAGGGCCTTTCGAGGCAAGGCGCTCCATCTAGTCTGCCTACCTGCCATCGACGGCTGTCACCCTGCGTCATACACGCACTATCGATCGACGCGAGCAGGCCGGCACCGCCTCGGGTAGAGGCGCACCCGCAGGTTCAAGCGGGATCAGCGCAAGGGAACCAACATTGAGTCACACTTGTCGCCGACGTCGGGGTTCTTGCATCGACCGACTTTCGGGTGAGCTCATGGGATGGACTGGCTACCACTTCCGGCACCCGACTTCAGTACGGCCCATTGAAAGTTCGAACTCCGGCGCACTCGATCCGGTGTGAGCCGTTGAGGCCGATTGACTCGTGGCGGGTGTGCTGTCCTCACCCAGCGCCGGCTGGGGTGACCATGGTTGACGCACGGTGGCAGATTGCTTCCAAATACGGCGTGTTCGCCCACTGACGCGCTTCGTCGAATCCGATGTCGACCTGAGCCGGGCCCTGGCCGTGTGTCACTTACCCCCGTGCCGGCCGGGCGTGCACACTCACAGGAACGGAGGTCGGAGTCGCAATGCGCGGCTATACGTAGCCGACATCAGAGAGGAACTCGCGCACGGCTTGGTTGAACTCCACAGGGTTTTCGATCATCGGGTAGTGACCGGTGCCTGCTAGCAGGGCGATGCGGCTCCCACTGATACGCGCGGCAGTGGCCTCGACCTGTTCTTGCGACACCAGCCAGTCTGCGTCGCCACGCAACAGCAACACCGGATCGGTAATGCGACCCATGTCATCGCGCTTGTCGAAGTGCCCATATCCGATCAGGTCGCTCACCATGACCTCGGCGGGGTTTCTTTGAATTTGCCAGACGACGTCGTCCCGGCGATCGGCCGGTGTGCGGTTTCCGATCATCGATTGGCACCATGCGTCGACGATCTGGTGACCGTCGGTGCGCATCATTTCCAGAAAGAAATCTGAGACCGTAGGCGTGTAGTCCGCGCCTTCACTGGAGACGATCGCGCTGTAGGCACCCGGCTGGCGAGCTGCTAATTCCAGCACCTGGTTGCCGGCGAACGAGCAGCCGATGAGAGCGGGTCGGTCCAGCTCGAGCACCCTCATGAACGCCTCGTTGAACTCGGCGTGCTGGGTGATGCTTGTGAACAAGCCGCCGACCGGGGGATGAGATTTGCAATGTCCTGGCGCGTCGAGGGCGATCACCCGGTACGAGTCCGACAGCCCCTCCAGCACGTGTCGGTACATCATGGCGTCCTGGGACGCCGCGTGCAGGCAGACGATGGCTGGACCATCGCCAGCCTCCTCGTAGTACGTACGCGAACCGTTGACCGTGACGTACCGGCCGGTGATGTCGTGGCCCGACGGGCTGGGCGAAGGTGATGGCTGCGGTATGGCAGCAGCTGGCTTGTCGACCCGGCTCAGTGCGCCCAGCATCAACCACATGCTCTTCGCATTGCGCATGGCTGCAACCACGTCGCCGGAAACGACGAGCCGCCCCAGACCAGGTGACGTGGCCTCGAACCAATCGATGTCGCCTGCCAACAGCCGAGCCCATTCACTGCGCGGCGCCGTCAGCACAATGTCTGCACCGCGGCCGGGGAAACCGAATTGAACCCCGAGAGCGCGGCCTTGGCGAACCTCCAAGCCGGCAACCGGTTCGTCGTCGACCACGAAGAGCACGCGGGCGTCCACCCACCGCGACGCCGCGCGCCACTGCGCGTCCTCGTTGAGCGTCTGCTGATACCTATCCCACCACTGAGCACCAAACATCGAGTCACCTCATAGCTGTTATATTGTGCAACATACTGTGCAATAGTGACGATTGTGGTCAGGTAGTTCTGGCGTTGTCAAGGGTTAGCAAGGCGCGGTCGCCCCTAACCTTGAGATTCATCCATCGCCCAGCAAATCTCCCCGCTGGCCCGATAGCCGCGGGCAACTACCACGCCACCCGGCCGGACTTCGCTGCACGCAACGGGGGTGGAGCTGTCGACGCTCGATCGGACGGCGGCACCAGCAAAGCCGCGACGCGTGGGATGACGGAAGGACTAGAGCGCGTCAATCCACCTGTGCAATGGTGAAACCATCTGTCCGACTGTGCTACTTTAGGCGAGTTTCGGCAAGGAGAGGATGATGGTCGACGAAAGTGAGGACGCGGCCTCGTCGGGTGAACCGGATCAGGCCAGGCGAGCGGGCCGGATTCAGTCGGTAGCTCGAGCGTTGGCCATTCTCGACGAAATCAGTGCGAACCGCAGTATGCGCGGACAGGAGATCGCGTCATCGCTTGGTTTGAACCTGACCACGGCCGTCCACCTGCTGAACACGCTGACGGAATGCGGTTACCTCGCCAAACACGGTAGGACATACTCTCTCTCGACGGAGAAAGTGCTGTCGCTCTACTCCCAGATCGAGGCCGATGTCAAGCCGTCCCCAGCGGTGCTTTCTGCGCTGCACCAGGTCACCGAACAGACCGGCGAATCAGGTTACGCCTCCTGCTGGACAGGCGATGACGTCATGATCATCGCGGTCGCCGAGGGTAACCACGCCATCCGCGTGGCAGCACTTCAAATCGGACGCGCTGGCGACATCCACGCGCGTTCCTCGGGCAAGTGCCTTCTCGCTTTCGCGCCGCACGACCACGCCGAACGCCTGTTGACAAGCCGTACTCTCACGCGGCGCACTGCCAACACCATCGTCGAAGTCGACGCGATGCGCGCTGAGCTCGCCCAAATACGAGAGCGCGGCTATGCCATCGACCGCGGCGAGTACCTAGACGGCGTGTGGGGCATAGCCGTCCCTATGTACCTCGGCGAACGCCACCCGCAATGTGCGCTCACCCTCACAATGCCCGCTGATCGCTTCGCGGCCAACGAAACCGCGTACGTCGAGGCACTTTTGGCTGCTGCAAGCGTCTGAGGGATACAGCCGTCGCCGGTCAGCCCCACTGCACTTCTCGTCCTTTGACGCGTACGGCGAGTCGAGCTGTGCCCTGTTTCTGTGTCACCGCCACCGTGGGGACGTTTGACGACGGGCAGCCGAAGCGACCTCACGAATCCTGTCGGCTCCGGTCCATCTCTGAGCGGCCCGCTCCGAGGCGAGTTCTGGTCAACGTCGCAACACCGGCGGACTTCGCGAGGCTAGCGGGGTGGCGAATACGTCCGCGGGACAACGGACTTGCAGGACTCTCCGGCGACGGTTGTTGAGTTCGCTTTCCACAGCTGTGGATGCTTGGGCGAGCGGCCCCGCAGGGTCACGCCCCTGGAGGTGTAATCCCGCAGTAGCCCGTTCGTGCTCATTGCTGCCGCGTTACCAGGGTGAGCGTAAATCGCAGAAATGAACAGGCGCGTCCAACTTGTCGGCGGTCGCAAGGTGACGCGCCATCTCGGTGCCCTGGCCCCAGGTGATCGATCGCACCAGCGCGGATGCAACGAGTCGGAGTCGGCGTGTGGCAGGCAAACCAGCCGCAGCATCCAGGCCTGAGGCTGAACCAGCGTGCCGATCGCCTAAAGGTTGATCTCGCTTACCTTGAGCCGGCCCACGACGGGACGACCCCCAACTTCGACACCGATACGGAAAACCTCGTGACACCAGTCTATTTCGCCACTGCTCACAAGTTTGACCGGAACCGACGAATCTTCGGTGTAGCGACGGGAATGCGGCGGTTGGTTCCGTCATCACCTCGGCGCAGTGTAATCGTTTTGCAAACAACAGAATTCGTCTATGTCGCCATTGAATCTCTCCAATTACGCATCCACTGCGCATATATCGTCGAGTTCGCCATCTAGGCCGGCGCCGCGTGCGCTGAGATGACACACCACCTGCTCACCGCCTTCGGTTCTTTGCAACCTGCCTCGCACTTCCTCTTGACACGGCAACACCGGTCGGCGAGACTATCTCTATTACACATGGTGTTGGTTCATTACACAGTTTGGAGGTAACGCGGGTAGCGGATCTGCAACTCGCCCGACTAAGTACCTGCGCACCCTGCCCCCTTCGGTATTCCCGTCTGGGCGGCAGAGTCACTCACCCGTCCGCCCGAGTCCGATGTGACGACGCGGTGGATGTTCGCTACATGGTCACGGCCCAATTTTCGTCATAAGACCAGGGCGGCACGGAAGCCGAATCTTCTGTGTCCATCGGCTTTTGAGGCATCACCCGGGATGAGTGACCGCTTCATCGAGTAGTACTCGCGCCGTCGACGTCTGCGCTGTGGACGCGTCGGGCAACCACACCTGTCCATGCATGAGGTGTTCATCGAAGCTACGGCGCATCGCCCGATCACCCCAAAATGAATGACTCGGAGAATCATGGTTCGGAAATCGTTCTGTTGCAGCGTCTTTGTGGCGGTCATTGCGTTGGTTACGCAAGCCTGTTCCTCGGGGCTCGATAACGCTGCCGCAACAGGTGCTGATAAGGCAGTCGTCGATGTGTCGGCCTACGAGAACGCCAGCCAAGCGGCCATGAAACCGGTCACGACGTGGCCGGGACCAACCCAGGGGCCGCGCGCTCGACCGGGCGTGAAGGTGATGTGGATTGCCTGCGGGTTCGCAGCAGAAGGTTGCAAAGGTCCAGCTGAAGCCGCAGAACTTGCCGCGAACGCCCTCGGCTGGAACCTGCGGGTAGTCGACGGCCAACTCGACCCACGAATTCAGAACCGCGCGATCAGCGAGGCCGTCGACCAGGACTACGACGCAATCATCCTCAGTGCAGTGTCCGTCGAGGCGGTAGCGGGCGCCGTCCAGCGGGCTCGTGGCACGGGGATCGTGGTCGGCAGCTGGGACGGTGGTAACGAGCCCTCCCCCACTGGGGTGTCTTTCGAGGTCGACCAGCCCATCGCCGAACAAGGCGTCAACATGGCCAATTACATGATCTGGCAGTCCGGCGGACAAGCGCGGGCCTATCTCACCGAGGCCCCCGAGTTCAACGTTGTGCGGGAGTGGATTAGAGGAGCCCGCGAAACCCTGCAGGCGTGCAAGACATGTGAGATCGTACGTGAGGATAAATTCACCGCGGCTGAAGCTTCCACTCGGGTGCCGAGCTTGATGGTCAGTGCTCTCCGCGAGAACCCAAAGATCAACACCGTCATCGGTGCGTACGACGCATCGATGCTCAGCGCATTGCCGTCCATCCGCGGTGCCGGGTTCGACAGTGTGCGTGTGGGGGGCTTCAACGGGATCGCTCCCTGGCTACAGCTCATCCGCAATGGGCAGGCCAACGCCACCTCTGCGGTGCCGATCAAATGGGGCGCGTGGGCTGCGTTCGACAACGTCAACCGTCTGTTGTCGGGCCAGGACATCGTGGAACAACACGTGCCTACCCGACTCATCACCACCGACAACATTGCCGACATTCCGCAGCAGGGTCAGTGGGAAGGTGACATCGACTACATGTCGGAGTACCGACGAATCTGGTTGGGCTCATGAGTATCTCGACGGCGAATCGCTCTCCGGCGCTCAGAGCCGAGTCGGTCAGTAAGAGCTTCGGTGACAACGCAGCACTCGACGACTTTCACGTAGAGATTCCGGCCGCTAGCGTTCATGCACTCGTCGGAATGAACGGTTCGGGGAAATCGACGTTCGTCAAAATCCTCGCGGGCTTCTACCAGCGTGATGCCGGCAGCCTGGAAGTCGGCGGTGACGGCCACAACTTCAGCGACAGAGTCGCATTCGTCCACCAAGACCTTGCTCTGGTCGAGTCGTTGACCGTGCTTGAGAACCTCAGCCTGGGGCGCAACATCCCGACTCGGCGGTGGCGGATCGACCAGCGTCTCGAGCGGGCAGCGGTGATCGAAGCACTCGAGCCGTTCGATCTCGAGTCAAAGATCGACACCCCGGTCGACGCCTTGACCAAGGCCGAGAAGACCATCGTGGCGATCGCCCGCGGCCTGCAGGCCAGCGCCGACTGCTCGCTCCTCGTTCTTGACGAGCCGACGTCCACACTGCCGGCGCGGGAGACACAACGCCTTCTGGACGTGACCACGCAGTGCGCCGCCTCCGGTCTGGGCGTGTTGTTCATTTCGCATCGACTAGGCGAGGTGATGCGGGTCAGTGATGCAGTCACGGTGCTGCGCAACGGTAAAGCGGTTCACAGTGCACCGACGTCAGAACTGTCCGTCGACCGGATCGCCACCGCAATGGGCGGTACGAGTCTCGCACCGGTGGCCGTGTCAGCACCGTCTACGGCGACGACCACGCGGGTCGACCGGCCTCTCGTGTTGCGTGCCGCCGCACTCAGAGGCGAGACGCTTCGTGGGATCGATCTGGACGTACACCGCGGGGAGGTCGTCGGTGTCGCCGGCATCTTGGGCAGCGGCGTCGAGGAGCTGGGATCGCTGCTCACCGGCAGGGCCGAGCCGACGGGCGGATCCGTCGAGCTGGGTGAGACCAAGGTCGCGCGCGCCCCGCGCATGGTCGGTTTCGTGCCAGCCAACCGCGCGACCCAAGCGGTCCTGCCCGGCCTCACCGCGCGCGAGAACGCCACGGTGTCCGACATGCGTCCCTACCTGTCGCGCGGACGAATAAACGTGAAAAGCGAACGGACCCGCATGTACGAACTCTTCGATTCCATGGGAGTCCATCCACTCGACCCCGACGTCGACATGCTCGCACTCTCGGGCGGAAACCAACAGAAGGTGCTCTTCAGCCGATGGCTCGCGGTCAATCCTCACGTTCTGGTGGCCGACGAACCGACTCAGGGCGTGGACGTCTACGCCAAGGGCGACATCTTGTCGAAGCTGAGGCAACACGCCGCCGACGGTCTCGCGGTCGTATTGATCAGCGGCGAACCAGAAGAGATCGCCGCTGCGTGCGACCGGATGGTGGTCATCAACAACGGACAAGTGTCAGCCGAGATAACGGCACCAGTCGACGTCTCGTCGGTGCTCACCGAAATGCACAAAGGAGAAATTCATGGCCACAGCTGAGGTGACGACGCACCTACACCAACAACCCGCCCGAGAATGGGGAAAGGTCGCGGCCAAGCTCGCGGTTCCGGGTCTGCTCATCCTGCTCATCCTGGTGTTCAGCCTGCTCCGGCCCGAAACATTCGCCACGGCGGCAAACGCCGAAACCATCCTCGTCGAGAGCGCGGTGCTGACAATGCTCAGCCTGGCCGTGATGTTGCCGCTGATCGTCGACGAATTCGACCTGTCGCTAGCTGCAGTCTTGGGAATGTCCGCGATGCTGGCCGCGGGACTGCCGGCACGGCAGGGATTCAGCGTCGTGGCGACACTAGCTGCCATCGTAATCATGGCACTCGTGGTGGGGGCCATTCATTCGCTCCTCATCGTCAAGTTCAACCTTCCGTCCTTCGTCGTGACCCTTGGCACCAATTCCGTTCTGGCAGGGTTGATTTTGTTCTACTCGGACGGCGCAGTCGTGTACGAGGCCATACCCGACGGAATCCGGATCATCGGAACCGCGTCCGTCGCCGGAATAGGTCTTCCCATCCTGATCACCGCAGGAATCACCGCGTCGTTGTGGTTCATGTTGACGCAACGACCCATCGGACGCCTCTTCTACGCCGTCGGCGCCAACGAGCCTGCCGCGCGACTGGCTGGCGTACCCACGGCCAAGATCCGCACGGTGGCGTTGCTCGGCGCTCCGGTACTCGCCGCGATAGCCGGACTGGTCCTCACGGCTCGGGTCGGCTCGGCCAACCCGACGTCCTACAGCGCATTCTTCCTGCCCGCGTTCGCGGCAGCGTTCTTGAGTCTGGCGGCAATACAGATCGGAAAGTTCAACCCCTTGGGCGTCGTCGCCTCTGTCTACCTACTTGCCGTGGGAGTGGCAGGACTCGCCCAACTCGGGGTGCCCTCCTGGGTGGACCCGGTCTTCAACGGGGCCGCGCTGGTCATCGCCATCGCACTGTCCCGGCTGACGTCCAACCGCCGTTCAGCACAGGCGATTTGAGACCCACTCGCGCCTGGCGCAAAGCCGAAAGGACATCGATGCAACCGCAACTTCCCTCGTCCCGAGTCGACCAACTTGGCTTCCTGGTACCAGATCTCGCCCGGGGCGTTCGAGAATGGACTGCCGCGCTCGGCGCACCGCGGTGGCAGATCTACAGTTACGCACCCGGTAAAGCCGGGGCACGCTACGGCTATCGTGGCGGACCGGGTCGGTTCGCCATGCGACTCGCACTGGCCGACACGGTGCCCCAAATCGAACTCATCGAGCCCATCAATGGGCCCAGTATCTACCACGATTGGATCGACGAACACGGCTACGGGTTGCACCACGTCGGATTCTTCGTCTCGTCAGTTGACGACATCGTCGACGCCTATCGCACGCACGGTTTGGAGCCTACCCAGACGGGTGCCGGGTACGGCGTCGACGGTGACGGCGGATTCGCGTACTACGAAACACAGGACACACTCGGCGCCGTCGTCGAGTTCATCGAAATACCCGCACGACGGGTTCCCAGCGAAACCCTTTGAAGAGCTTCACCTCAACACAACCATTGAAGGAGTGAACATGACCAACACCATCGAGCAACTCACCCAGAGGGTTGCACGCCTGGACGCTGCCGAACAGATTCGTCGCCTCAAGCTGCAGTACGCCGTGGCATGCGACAACGACTATCAACCCGACGTCATAGCGCCCATGTTCACCGAGGACGCGATCTGGGACGGCGGCGACCGCTGGGGACGCCACGTCGGCCGCCAAGCCATCTACGACTTCTTCGCCGCAACCAGCGAGACCATCACCTTCGCGCTGCACCTCATGATCGGCGGCGACATCGACGTCGACGAAACGGCGACGACAGCGACCGGCTTTTGGCAGCTCTACGAACCCGTCGCCATCTCGGACGGTGGCCAGGGGTTTTCAGCAATCATGGCGGGTACGTACAACGACGAATATCGGCTGACCGACGAGGGGTGGAAGTTCTCCGTCGTGCGGCTGAACTGGGCCATGCAAGCGCGAATCGATCACGGCTGGCACGACAGTCGCTTCCATATCTGACCGGCCCGAGTCGGATTCACGAGCTCGAGGAGGAGCGATTCCATGACCCGAACGCGGACCGATGTCGCCGCGCTGGCGGCGACCTGGGGACTGTCCGAAAACAAAGGCATCGACGACATCATCAAGATGGTCAACGTCCAACTCGATGCCGCGGAGCCGATGGCGGCCATGCCGTCTCCAGTCCACCCCCCCACCCACTGGCGCCGGTCGACGCCGCAGGACGACCCCCTGAATGCCGTTGTGCGCTGGTGTGATCTGCCTCCGACTGGCGACGGTCCGCTTTCGGGTCGCACCATTTCAGTGAAGGACTCGATTTCGGTCGCGGGAGTGCCGGCCACATGCGGTTACACGGGACTGGAAGACTTCGTTCCCGTCGCCCATGCGACAGTCGTCGACCGCATCCTTCGCGCTGGTGGTCGTGTGGTGGCGACCACCAACATGGATTGCTTCGGTTTTGCAGCGTCGGGTGAAACCAGTTCCTACGGGCCTACGGTCAATCCGAACTCCGCAGCGCACCTCGCCGGAGGGTCTTCCAGCGGCGCTGCAGCCGCACTGTCCTACCCCGGGATCGACATGGCCGTGGGTTGCGACCAGGGTGGATCCATCCGCATTCCGGCGGCGTGGTGCGGGGCACTGGGCCTCAAACCCACTCACGGGTGGGTGCCGTACACCGGTATCGCGGGAATCGATCAGATCATCGACCACGCAGGGCCCATCGCCCGGTCAGTCGCAGACATCGCGACATTGATGGACGTACTGGTCGGCAGGGACGACGAAGACCCGCGACAACCCGCCCAGATCCCCCCACCGATGTTCACCAGGCGGGTCGAGAACGCACGAAAATCCCTCGCCGGCCTCACGATCGGGGTCGTCGACGAAGCCGTCGACCTCACCCGTCAGCACGGGTCCACGGAGATCCTCGATGTCTTCGAACAGACCCTCACCCAGCTGCAGGCGTTGGGCGCACGAATCGAACGCGTGTCGATCCCCGAACACCTCACCATTGCCGAGGCGGCGTTCGTCTGCAACATCGAAGGCATGGCCTCGCTGTTGCGATCCGGGGGCCAAGGATACGGACACCTCGGTCGCTACGACCCGCTGTTCTCGGCGCGGCTGCACAGTGCGTTGCAGAACCGTGCCCTCGAGCTGTCACCGCAAGTAAAACTGGCGTGGTTGGCCGGGACGACGATGTCGACCACGTACGGCGGCGCCTTGTATGCCAGGGCCCGAAACCAGCTTGCCAGCCAAACAGCCACGTACGAGCTCGTTTTCAGGTCGCTCGATATGCTCGTCATGCCCACCACGCCGATTGCCCCGCTGTTGGCGGGCGACCACGCCAACGTCGAACAAGTCTTGGAGCGAGGGTGGACGATGCTGGGTAACACCTCGCCTTTCAACAGCACCGGGATGCCGGCACTGAGCATGCCTGTAGGACGCGCGAACGGACTCCCGGTCGGTGTGATGCTGGCGGGACCGAAAGGCACCGATGCAGAGTTGCTCGAGGTTGCGCGGCTCTACGAGGCAGAGGTCGGCTGGAAGCTGGGCCTAGAACGTCACGTGACGACGCGAGATTGGAGCACTGGCCAATGCAATTCGGATTGAACCTCCCCACCCACGGCGTGATGAGCCGCGACGTGGACGGAGACTGCTTCTTGACCAATATCGATCCTCAGGACATGAAGCCAGTCGAACGCAGCGTCCGCGCCGAGGAGCTTGGCTACCACTCCGTCTGGCTGAGCGATCACATCGTGACCGAACGACAGACAGACGAGGTGCACCCGGCCAACTCGTCAGGTAAGCGAGCATATCCCGACAGGCCGGTGATGCTGGACGTGGCAACGACTTTCGGCGCCATCGCAAGCAGGACCTCTACCCTGCGCTTCTGTCCGACCGTTTATATCGCCCCTTATCGACACCCGCTTGTCACCGCTCATGAATGGGCGACTCTGGACGTGCTGTCGGGTGGCAGAGCCATGATGGCCGTCGGCGTCGGCTGGGAGACAGGCGAGTTCGCGGCCCTGGGCGCAAATTTCGACCAGCGTGGCGGCGTACTCTGGGAGAGCATTCAAATCTATCGCCAGGCCTGGGAACACTCCGACATCGAGTTTCGGGGAAAGTACTTCGACATCGACGGCGTATCAATGGATTTGAAGCCGATCCAAAGTAGAATTCCGATCTGGTACGGGGGAATGTCGAAGATCGCCGCAAAGCGGGCGGCCCGCATGTGTGACGGCTTCTACCCGATGCTGTTGGACGGACGCACGCAACCGTCGGATCTCGACTTTCTGCGGACGGTGATCCGGAAGGAAGCAGACGAACTGCAGCGCGACCTATCCGACTTCACCATGGGCGCATACTGTCAAGTCCGACTGACGCCAACGGCGCAGCCAGACGGATCCTTCAGATACGGCCGTCCCGTCTTGACCGGCAACGTCGAGCAGATCGTCGCGGATCTCGAGCGATTGGCCGGCCACGGCTATCAGCACATCACCGTGCAGTTCGACTGTCCTGGAGGCACAGTGACTGAGTACGCAGAGCAGACCGAGCAGTTCGCCCTCGAGGTGCTACCCCAGGTCAGCTCGATTGCCGCTGCGCCCATGACCTCATAACTCGAACGACTGCCCTTTGCGATTCGCTGTGGCGTTGGCGCACGGCGAACGAGCCATGGCGCGCCCAGAAAGGCGCAGTGTTTGTGCGTGACGGCCGAAGAGGTGTCTTGCACCTATCGCGGTTCATTCGGCATCCGCTCGATCGCCTTTGTTCATGAGGAGCAGGCACACTCGGTACAGGCCCCCTGCGCCATTGCGCAGCTGCTCGGAATCTAGGACCACGTTGAAATGGGCGATCGTGTGGGTCGATTCATGTCCATCGTCCCTGCGTCGGTAGCGGCTCGTCGCGCTCGCGGTTGGTGCGGCGAGAGCATTACGGGCTGTGTGCGTTGATGACTGTGCGAAGAGCCACCGGGGGCGGCGCGACGATAGCCGACAACCACGAACACGCGAACGACGGGGTGGATTCAATCCACCTCGTCACGATCTGTCGTGTGAGATGACTCCTTCGGAGATTCCGTCACAGGAGAATTCGCATGGGAGTCTCGATTATGCTGATGAAAGTCTTCATCCACTCGGCCGCCACCGCGCCGTCGACCGGACGGTGATCAACTGACAGCGTGAACTGCACCATGGTGGCGATGGCCAGATGATCGTCGATCACGACCGCCTGTTTCATGGCCCCGCCGACGGCAAGGATTGCCGACTGTGGCGGGTTGATGATGGCGGCGAACTCCTGGGTGCCGTACATGCCCAGATTGCTGATGGTCAGCGTGCCGCCGTTGAGTTCGTGCTGTTTGAGGCCGCCGGAGCGGGCTCGCTCGGCCAGGTCGCGGGTTGTCGTCGCAATGGCGGTGATCGACTGGCCGTCGACGTTGCGGACGACTGGGGTGACCAGGCCGCCCTCGGAAGCGACGGCAATGGCCAAATCCACACTGTGATACTGCCTTATCGCATCGGGGGTCCAGATCACGTTCATTTCGGGCACGGCGATGTGCGCGGCCGCGGCGGCCTTCACCAACATGTCGTTCACCGAGACCTTGGTGGCGGCGGAGTCGTTGATCACCGCCCGCAGGGCCAGCAGTTCACCGACGTCTGCGCTGCCGCGCAGATAGAAGTGAGGCGCCTGATGCTTGCTCTCGGTGAGACGCGCAGCGATGGCTCGGCGGATTCGGGTGTGAGGCAGATCGGTGTAGCCGGGCGCACCGGTCTCGGGCAGTGACGTCGGAGATTGGGAGGCGGGGGGCTGAGGTGTAGCGGGTGCGGGCGCTGCCGTGGGCTCTGCGGGTGCGGCAGGCGCGTTCAACAGATCGATGATGTCGCGCTTGACCATTCGCCCATTGGGCCCTGTGCCGACGACGGCATCGAGGTCGAGGTTGTGTTCGGCGGCAAGTCGTCGCACCAGTGGCGCGACGAAGCGGCGTCCTTTGCTTGCGGTGCCCTCCGTCGACGCAGGAGCTGGCGTGGGCGCCGGCGCAGCTTTGGTTGTGCGTTCTGGAGTATGGTCGGCGTCGGCCGCGGCGGGCAGCACATCGGCCTCCGGTGTGCCGACCCCGACCGCGGAGCCGTCGACACCAAGTTCGGCCAGAGCGGCGTCGATGTCGGGGACGGACTGTCCGACGTCGGCGATGAAGGCGATCGCGTCACCGACCTCGACACGGGTTCCTGCCTCGACGAGATAGCGCAAAATCACCCCCGCCGCCTCGGCTTCTATGTCGACGCTGGCCTTGTCGGTCTCCACGGTGACAAGCGTGTCACCCTCTGCGAATTCAGCGTTCTCCGCGACGAGCCACTCCGAGAGCAGCGCGTCGGTGGTGCCTGCGGCGACTTCGGGCATGCGGTAGAGGGCGGGCATGGGTCAGGCCTCCGTGACTTCGGTCAGCTTGGCGGTGGCCTCTGCCGCCTGAGCGATAGCGGCCCGCTCGAGGACCTTGCTGATGCTTGGCGACGCCTCGCCACCGGTGATTCGCTCGACGGGGTGGTCGAGCCAGTCGAAGTACCGGCGCTGGATCTCGTCGGCGAGCCAGCCGCCGTAGCTGGTGCCACGGGCACCCTGCTCGGCGACTATCACGCGGTTGGTTTTCTTGATGCTGTGTTCGATCGTCTCCCAGTCGATGCTCGCGCGATCGAGCCATCTCAAATCGATGACGTCGGCGTCGAAGCCACCGTCGTCGACTGCCTCGAGGACATAGTTCGTCATCGCAAGGTATGTGAGGACAGTGACGGCGTCGCCAGTTCGGCGCTTGGCGGCCTTGCCAACCGGTAGGTAGTAGTCGTGGTCGTCCACGGGTGCGTCGCCGGTGCTCGCGTAGAGGTCCACGTGTTCGAGGACGACCACCGGATCCTTGCAGCGAAGCGCGGTGTTCATCAAACCGACATAGTCGAACGGTGTCGACGGCGCGACGATGCGCCAGCCCGGCTGAGTCGCGAAGATGCCTGCGGGGTCCATTGAGTGCTGAGACCCGTAGCCGGTGCCCATGGCCACCTTGCTGCGCAAGACGAAGGGGACATCGTTGTCGCCTCCAAACATGTGGCGGGCCTTGCCAATTTGATTGAACAGTTGATCGGCGGCGACCCACATGAAGTCGGCGTACATGAACTCGACGACCGGCTTGTACCGACCGTCCAGGGCCATGCCACCGCCTAGACCAGTGAAGGCGTTCTCACTGATCGGAGTACCCAGAATGCGGTCGGGCCACTTGTCCGAGATGCCACGGGTGGCGCCGTTGGTACCTCCGTTGAGGCGGTGAACGTCCTCACCCATGATCACAACGGTGTCGTCACGATCCATCTGTCGAGCCAATACGGTCGCGATCTCGTCAATGAACTTGCTTTGCTTCACCTCACCCGTGAAGGTGTCGCGATCGGTGAACTCCGTGTCGTCGAATTCGGACAAATCCCCACGCACCCCCATGTCGACGAAGTCGGTGTTGGGGAGTTCGCTCGGTTTGATTCGGCGTTCGCGTGGCTTGCCGCCGGGCTTCGGCTCGAGGATCACGTCGCCGAGTTCCTGCATTGTCGCCTTGACGCTTGCAGTGAAAGTGTCGAGCTGTTCCTGGTCGGCGATCTCGCGGCGCAACAGGTTCCTGGCGAGTTGGGCGATGGGATCACGGTCGCGGTAGGCGCGTTCCTCGTCCTTGGTGCGATAGCCGAACGCGCTGCCGGGAAAGGCCCCATTTTGATGAAAGTAACGGTAGACCTCAGCTTCGATGAGAGTCGGACCGTTTCCGGCCCGCATATGCTCGATGGCCTCGTTCATCGCGAGATGGACTGCAAGAGTGTCCATCCCATCGACTTTCCAGCTCGGGATGCCGAACCCGGGGCCGCGTGCCGACAGGCGTGGTTCGCCGGTGGCCTCCTCGACGGTGGTGGACACCGCATACCGATTGTTCTCGATGAAGAAACAGATTGGCAGCGTCCATGCTGCAGCGAGATTCAGCGTCTCCAGTGTCGATCCGATGTTGGTGGCGCCATCGCCGAAGTAGGTGACAGCCACGGCGTCGGTATTGGCATGACGCTGAGCCCACGCGTAGCCGGCTGCCAGGGGCACCCCACCTCCGACGATGGCGTTTGTTCCTACCGCGCCGGCTTCTCGCCACTGCAGGTGCATCGATCCACCTCTACCGCGGCAGAATCCACGCGAAAGCCCGCAGATCTCGGCGAGGGTGCGCAGCAACACCGTGCGAACGTCCTCGTCGAGCTCAGTCGTCACGTCTATTCCTTCAGCCGCGACGTGATGCAGCGACTTGGCCAGAAATTGGTGATGCCCGCGGTGCGTGCCATTGACCACGTCAGAACTGGTCAGGGAGAGCACGGATCCGACGGCGCCGCCCTCCTGCCCGATACTCGAATGCGCGGGACCGTGGATCAGCCCTTGACCGGCAAGGTCGAGAACGTACTCCTCGAACACCCGAATCACGGTCGCTTGAGTGAACATCGACGTCAGTAGCGCCGGGTGGGCGTCGTCCCAATCGTCTTCGGTGACCGAGACCTCGATCCAGTCGACGGCTGGTTGCAGCGCGTTCTTGTTGCTCATACGAACTTCGACTCCCCTGAGTTCTCGGTCACATGCTCGTTCCAAAATGTAGCCATTATGGCCTTCTAGAGTCAAGTTTGGTGGACAAATCTCCGATTATGGATCCATTATGGATATCGTGATGGCGATACCGGGAGCACACCACGGTGCGCTACCGTCTCCACGCGGTCGCGTCGCGCACCCAAACGGCGTGACGCAGAAGCCGGCCGAGAAAATGAGCCAGTCATCTCGCTACCGGGCGAGTAAGAGTTACGTCATGTCAGCAGAAGACGTGAAATCACCGTCCCCCTCCGCCGCTGCAACCGCCGCGAGCGAGCGGGTGGCCGACCACCTGCGAAAAATCATCCTTGCGGGAGAGATCGGGCCCGGGGAACGCATCCGCCAAGAGGAGATTGCAGACCGATTCGGCATGAGTCGCCTACCCGTTCGCGAAGCGCTCCGCATGCTCGAACTCGAAGGGCTCACCGAACTCCAGACCAACCGTGGCGCTCGAGTGCCCGCCCTGACCCGCCACGAAGCCGACATGATTTACCGGATGCGGGAATCCCTGGAACCGCTGGTCCTCGGCGAGAGCATCGATGCACTCAGCGACGCCGACATCGCCGAACTCTCCGACATCCAGGACCGGATCGAAGCCCGCGACAACCTGGCGGACTTCATGGAACTGGACCGAGCCTTCCATCTCACGTCCTACCGAGGATGCACGGTCGAACCCCTGGCCTCGACGGTCGTCCGGTTGTGGAACATGACTCAGCATTACCGGCGGGAATTCGTCCGGATCACCGGCCCCAGCCGCCGCTGGGTCGTGATCGCCGAGCACCGTCTTCTGCTCGACGCAATCACCCAGCGGGACAGGACGATTGCGGCCACGATCCTGAAGACCCACGTCGAGCGTACGCGTATGGAAATTCTCAACCACCCCGAGATATTCACAGTGAAGGGAACCACCTGACATGAGCGAGCGCTTCGACGTCGTCGTCCTCGGCGCAGGCCCCGGCGGATACGTCGCGGCGATACGTGCAAGCCAGCTCGGCCTGCGGACCGCGATCGTGGAGAAGCAGTATTGGGGCGGCGTCTGTCTCAACGTCGGCTGCATCCCGTCAAAGTCTCTGTTACGCAACGCCGAACTCACTCATCTCCTCCGGGATCGCGCCGAAGAGTTCGGCCTCTCCGGTGGGTACAACACCGCCGATTACCGCGCAGCATTCGACCGCAGCCGCATGGTCGCGAACTCCCGCGTCAAAGGTGTGCACTACCTGATGAAAAAGAACTCGATCACTGAATTCTTCGGTAGCGCGTCATTTGTCGATCCGCACCAAATCGAAGTCACCAGAACTGACGGTGGCACGGCGACAGTCGAATTCGACCACGCCATCATTGCCACCGGAAGCACCACCAAGCTGCTGCCCGGCACCACCTTGAGCCCAAACGTGGTGACCTATGAAGAACAGATCATGGCCTGTGACCTTCCCAAGTCAATCCTCATCGTGGGCGCCGGCGCCATCGGCATGGAGTTCGCCTACGTGCTCGTCAACTACGGCGTCGACGTGACGATCGTGGAATACCTCGACCGAGTGCTCCCTAGCGAAGATTCTGACGTATCGGACGTGCCGCGGAAGCAGTACGGCAAGCTCGGGGTGACGATCAAGACGGCCACGACGGTCTCCGAGCTGCACGACGACGGGCACAATGTGACCGTCACCTTGACCGACAACGCAACCTCCCGGTCCGAGACGATCGTCGTCGACAAGGTCATGCAGTCAGTGGGATTCCTTCCGCGCGTCGACGGATTCGGCCTCGAGTCCACGGGCGTCGCGCTGACGGCGGACGGCGCCATCGAAATCTCCGACCGTATGCAGACCTCGGTTTCTCATATCTACGCGGTCGGTGACGTCACCGCGAAGCTGCAACTCGCTCACGTCGCCGAGGCGCAGGCCCTCGTGGCCGCCGAGACGATCGCCGGTCACGACACCGACCCGATAGGTGACTACGGGATGATGCCACGCGCCACGTTCAGTCAACCGCAGGTGGCCAGCTTCGGACTGACCGAACAGCAAGCGACCGAGCAAGCCGCAACTCGAGGCTCGTCGAGCATCCGCACCGCTAAGTTCCCCTTCTCCGCCAACGGCAAGGCTCACGGGCTGGGCGAACCAATCGGCTTCGTGAAGCTCATCGCCGACGACGAATACGGAGAGCTTCTCGGGGCGCATCTCGTCGGACCCGATGTCTCCGAACTACTTCCTGAACTGACGCTGGCGCAGCGGTGGGACCTCACCGTCTACGAACTCGCAAAGAACGTGCACACCCACCCGACCCTGTCTGAAGCGCTCCAGGAAGCCATCCACGGACTGGCCGGCCACATGATCAACATGTGATGACAACGTCTGCCCTCTCGACTCCACCCGCTTCCATCGAAAGGCACACTCATGGCGATTGCCACCACTAATCCGGCCACCGGGAAAATCGAACAGTTCTTCACCCCACACGACGAGACCGAGGTCGACTGTCGGATCGGCCTGGCCCACGACACTTTTCTCGCCCTCGCGAAGACCTCATTCGCCGAGCGGGCAGTGTGGATGAATTCCGCAGCCGACGTGTTGGAAACGGACGTCGACGACGTCGCGCGGTTGCTCACGCTGGAGATGGGAAAGCCCCTCACCCAAGCCCGAGCCGAAGTACTGAAGTCGGCCCATACCATGCGGTTCTACGCCGAGAACGCCGAGGAATTCCTCACCGGACGCTTCCTGCCAGACCCGTCCGCTGTGAACGCCAGCGCGGCCTACACCCGCTACGAGGCGATGGGTGTCGTGCTTGCGGTCATGCCGTGGAACTACCCCATCTGGCAGGTAATCCGCTTCGCCGCGCCCGCGCTCATGGCCGGCAACGTAGGGCTACTCAAGCACGCGTCGAACGTGCCCCAGGCCGCAATGTACCTCGACACGCTCTTCGACAGGGGCGGGTTTCCCGCGGGATGCTTTCAGTCACTGATGATTCCCGCCGCTGGCGTCGAGCGCGTGGCACGGGACAAGCGTGTGGCCGCCATGACACTAACCGGCTCGGAGCCGGCCGGCCGCTCGCTGGCCGCAATAGCAGGCTCGGAGGTGAAGCCAGTAGTCCTCGAACTCGGTGGCTCCGACCCCTTCATCGTCACCCCGTCCGCGGACCTCGACGCCGCGGTCAGCACGGCGGTCGCAGCACGCACCTCGAATAACGGTCAAGCTTGCATCAACGCCAAGCGGTTCATCGTCCACGAAGACGTCTACGACGCGTTTGTCCATCAGTTCACCACGGCGATGGCCGCACTTGTCGTGGGCGATCCGTTCGACGAACGCACCGACATCGGACCGTTGGCCACAGAGTCCGGCCGCCGCGACATCGAAGAATTGGTCATCGACGCTCGCGACAAGGGAGCGAGTGTCATGACCGGCGGTGTCGTTCCCGACGGCGACGGCTGGTACTACCCTCCAACTGTCGTCGCCGGCGTCACCCCCGAAATGAAGCTGTACGCAGAGGAGGCATTCGGTCCGCTGGCGTCGCTCTACCGGGTTGCCGACCGCGCCGAAGCACTCGCACTGGCCAACGCCACCACATTCGGATTGAGTTCGGCCGTGTGGACTAACGACCCCGCCGACGAAGAGTTCTTCGTCAGCGGCCTCGCGGCCGGCGCCGTGTTCGTCAACGGAATGTCCGTCTCCTACCCGCAACTACCGTTCGGAGGCGTCAAGGATTCCGGTGTGGGACAAGAACTCTCTTCGGAGGGTATCCGCGCCTTCTGCAATCTGAAATCCGTGTGGCGCAGATGAAGGTGCCACGGCCGGGACCCCAAAGCCTCAACGACCACTGAAAAACGCGTGTGAAAAACGCGTGGTAGTCACCAAACAGAATCACCCATAGAGCGTGATGATCGTGACCGATGAAGGATCAGGGCGACGGAATCACCAATAAAGGCCTTTGGATCGCCTGTGCGGCGCTGTCGCTCGATCGCGCGGATCACTTCCACTACTGCCATGCATTACGGGGTTCGGCGAGGATCACCGCGCTCCGAGGCAACGCCGATATTCAGCGTCGATTCAGCGCTACCAATTAATGTACTCTTGAGTACAGTACGATCAGTTCGTTCCGCCGAAGCCACCGCCGTACCCACGAGCAGCGACAGTGATCGCTCTGTCCGCAACACGACACACTGTTCCGACTCTGTTGAGTTCAGAAAGTCACGATCCACGCCGCCCGCATTCAACGCTGGAGGCCGCTGGCACGCCGCCTCGATCACCGCCAGGGGCGATCAGAGCCCCCATCACAGTCCGTTTCACACCAATTTGATTGCGAAGGAAGCAGATAGTGAGAACCAACAAGATCCTGTTCAGTTCGGGAGTGGTGCCGCTCGCCATGGCTGCGCTGACGACCACCGTTGCGCCATCCACGTCGGCCGCGGCGTGTCCCGATGTCGAGGTCATCTTTGCTCGGGGAACGCATGAGCCTCCGGGTCCCGGGCCCATCGGTGATGCGTTCGTCGACGCCTTGCGTCCCCAAATCGGCCAACGATCACTTGAGGTCTACCCGGTCAACTACCCTGCCAGCGATCAGTGGGCTACAGGCGTTGACGGTGTGAGAGACGCCGCCGCTCGTGTTGTCTCGATTTCGAAGACGTGCCCCCAAGCCAACATTGTTCTTGGGGGCTACTCCCAGGGAGCCGCCGTTGCAGGCTTCGTGACGTCGTCTACGGTGCCCGGAGGTATCGATCCCACGACCGTCCCTGAACCATTGCAACCAGCTGTTGCCGAGCACGTTGCGGCAGTAGTGCTGTTCGGCATGCCGAACGGTCGTGCCATGAGCTTTCTGGGTCAGCCGCCGGTGACGATCGGCCCTCTGTATGAGAACAAGACGCGCGCGCTGTGCGTTGTCGACGACCCCGTTTGCTCGGATGGCCTCAACTTCGCGGGACACAACCCGGCCAACTACGTCGGCGACCCGGCAAGCCAGGGCGCTTCATTCGCTGCCGGTCGCCTGACTAGCACATCGTTATGAGCGCGTGTCACCGGTTTGTCCATCAGGAGACTCAGTCGCACCAAAGAGTTTCAGCATGAGGGCTTTTCACGTATAGCAGTCTGGGTGTGAAGGTGGGAGGCGATAGAGTCTCGGGGATTAAAAGCGCGTAGCGATCCGACCCTGGATCTCGTCGTAATCGCGACCGATCTCCCTCCAGGCGAATCGCCGATATCTCGCCGGCTCGTTGAGTCGCCGCGTCCATCGTGCAGGCGGATCGCCACGTTCCGTCAGGTCTGCCCGCTGACGAACACATCGCCAGTCAAATCAGAGCGCTTCGCTACGGCCGCAGTGCACTTTCAGAGGCTGAAAGGAACTGTCCATGGAACTGACACCTGCGACTCACGGTGGCGTTTCACCCGGCTGTACAGATCCATGGAGCGCTAAAATCACTGTTGGGCAACGCGATTGTAAAGTTGCCCTTACTCATCTCGAGCACGCGCTCGACGCTCAGGAGCTGACCACTTCACGCGCCACATGCCGACGTGCGAGGGCACTTACCGCCTCTCCCGAGATACGGCGCGCGTCCATCCTTCGCCGACGGTAGGACCCTCGTCGTGGAGCACCCAGAAACCGGTGTTGCGCGATCGGCTGATGGTCAGCTTTGCAGAGGCGACGAAGTCGTGGTGAGCAAATGATCGACGAGTCGGGATTGATCCTGGCTTTGCGAAGCGGAGATCAAGCGGCGTTCACGGAACTGGTCAACTCTCATACACCGGCACTTCTTCGGGCGGCGCGCGGGTACGTCCCCAGCCATGCCGTCGCCGAGGAGGTCGTCCAGGAGACCTGGATCGCGCTGGTGAAGGGCGTCGCAGGGTTCGAGGGTCGATCCTCGCTGCGTGCATGGTTGTTTGTGGTGATGAGCAATATCGCCAAGGCGCGCCGTATCCGTGAACGACGCGACAGGGAAGTGCTACTTCTCTCGGCGGGTTCCAACGTCGACACTGCCACCATTCGCGGACCGGGGGTTCCCAGCGCCGGGGGGCGGAAGGAGCGCCCGGCGAACCTTCGCCATTCTCCAGAGGGCTCGATCTTGGGGCGCGAACTGCGCGCCGTCGCTCAGCCGGCGGTCGACACGTTGCCGCCGCGGCAACGAAAAGTGGTCATGTTGCGCGACTTCATGGGCTTCGACTCCACGGAGGTCTGCGAGGTGCTCGACATCAGTGCAGCCAATCAGCGTGTCCTGCTCCATCGGGGTCGCGCGGCGATCCGGCGAATTCTGGAGGACTACGCGACGGGCTCAGAATGACCGTGCTCAACGTGAGCAATCATCGCGGCGCGTCGGCCTTTGCGCCGTCCGAGAGACGGCCCTCCGCCCTCGATTGAGGATCTGGCGTGCGCAGCTCGGACGACATCGGCGCACACGGTTACCGGATCAGGCGGTCAACCACGATGAACTCCTTGCTGCAGACCGACGCCTCCCGGCCTTTCCCCGACTCGACGTCGCCACTGCGTTCGACGAACCTGCCCAGGTGGCGGCGAGCCCTATGAAGCACTTCCCTTACGTGGTGTCTTATACGCTTTGTAGATGTCTGGGTCCCCGCCCGTCGGCAATGCCCGACCTTTACCCGCCACCGAGCGCGGCCGACGCGCCCGGGCGGCAATAGTTGATGCCGCGGCCACCTTGATGTATCAGCGTGGCGTGCGCGCCACAAGCCTCGACGATGTCCTGGCCGCGGCGGGCTCGGGCAAGAGTCAGCTATATCACTACTTCGACGGCAAGTCCGACCTCGTCCATGCTGTCATCGATCGTCAACTGCAGCTCGTTCTCGAAGAACAGGAACCCACCCTCAGTCACACCGATTCCTGGGCGGGCATTGACGCGTGGGCCGCGCAGTACTTGGAGTTGCATGCTCCCCCGGAGGGCCCCTTCGCCTGTCCGCTGGGCACGATGGCCGCTGAACTCAAGAACGACGAGGCATACCGACCCAGCCTGGATGCGGCTTTCCGCCGTTGGGAAGCCCCGCTGGCCCGCGGATTGGCGACGATGAAGAGGCGCGGCGAGCTGTCTCGGAAGGCTGACCCTCAGCGGCTCGCCGCCATGGTCATCGCGGCCCTTCAGGGTGGAATGCTGATGGCGCGTGTCCGCGACGACGTCACTCCCCTGCACGACTCGCTCACCGCGGCGCTCACCGAACTTCGCCGCTGGACGCCGCGTCCGCGACCAGTCAGCACCCGCGCGAAGGCCAGGTGAGAGTCGCGCAATCCCGTGACGAGGACGGAGTCTCGATGACGGCCGAGCCACCTACGTCCCGGCCGTCGTCGTAGTACTCGAACCGGTCCCGATGGCGTCACGCGCGTCGTCGTTGTGGGCGCCCGGCTCGACGGGTCGATGCCGGCCACCTGTAGATGCTTCCCGCAGATCATCTTTCGTTAACGAAGCCTTGAAGCTCAGTTGCCGCATGCGCTTTCGCCAGCTCGGCAATCGTGGATGACACAACCGTGATCTAGCCGCGATCCCCGACAATTCGGGCATCCTTCGCGGACTGCGCAATCAGCGCCTCGCCGAGTGTCCACACCGCAGCACCGAGCAGGGCCACGTCCTTGATCAAAAAGCCTCCGACTTCGGTCACCAGCGGAACGTGCAGCGATGAGGACGCGACGACGTCGGGGGTGGTGAAGAGAAAGCTGATCGTGGAGACGAACAACAGTGCCGCAATGCCACTGCCAATCGCCGAGAGGCGTGCCGAGACCGGCCTGATCGCGATGAGCAAGGCGGCCAAGAGTTCGAGGCAGCCGAGCACATTTGAGAACGCCTGGACACTGAAGACGTCGTAAACCCAACGCATAAGCGGCTGATGGCTGACCAGTGGCATGATGGCGGCGGCTTCGGCACTGGTGAACTTCGCAATCCCAATCCACGCCAGCGGGATGATCAGACCCAACCGAAGAATTATCCCACCTGCGGTGGAGATCGCCTGATAGGCGCGAATAGTGCTTTGCTGGCCGGGGACAAACGGGGTGGCCATATGAGCTCCTTCGTCGAATGGGGTGCATCTCACCCAACCTTGTGGTCTCGCACCGTGGCGGCGTTACACACTGCTGCGCGAACGCGGCACGCGATGGTGAGCATGCCGGCCGCGACCTTCCGCCGACGGCGTGGTCGCAATTCTCAATTCCGCCAACTGCGTCCGCAGGTCGATGCTGCCATCCGGTTCGGACCACCCTTCGATACGAGGCAATCCGAAGAATCGAGTCGGCGGGCGCTGCATCACCATTGCGATCGCCAGCTTGGCCTACCTGCCGATCGCAGGCTCATCGTGGTCACGGGCGAAACGATGCTGCCTGGCGCTCGAAGTCTCCGCGGTCGAAATAGTCCCGCCATTGGGTGATCGCTCCCGACTCGACGACCATGCTGCCCATTATCGGCAGGACGATCTCCGCCCCGTTTCTGTGACGGAAGATGTCGATTCGCTCGGTAAGGACCGCGTTTCCAGACTGCGCGATACGTGTCAGCTGCCAATCGATCGTCACCCGGGATCCGACACCGAAGCCCTTGTGGAAGTCCCTGACATTATCGCGACCCACCATTTCCGGCAAAGGGATGTTGTGGTAGAAGACATCCTCGCTCAGCAGATCGGTCGCCTCGTCGAACTTGTCGGAGTTGACCAGATCGAAGAAGTTCCGGACGAGGGCCGTCTCGCTGGGTTCGTTGTCTACGGTCTGCATATTTTCAATTCCTACTTCCAGATGGGCTTTTCAAGAATGGTCGGGGAGGATCGATCTTCAGCACACGACGCGAGACTGGTCTGTAGCCATCTGCGCCTACTGTACCAGACAGTACATCAAGCCGACACGCAAGTGAACTACTCGCGACCTGCATTCAGTCCCTGCAACATAATTGACCCCGCGGCTAGTAACCGTGCCATCCGGAGATGGGCTCAGATTCAGGGGTCTTCCATCTCAGGCGGGTGCCCGACTCTTTGGTGCCTGCATCATATCCAGTGAAGTCGCGGTGATTTCGATGAAACGGAACGCGATGAATCCGACACACAGTGTTCTATGACCTGCTGCCGGCAGTTGGTCATGTGATGCGAGTCAGGACGGATCGCCAAACGTGGCTATCGGAATGCCGACGGCAGGAAACGATGATTGAAAGCGAGGACACTGTCACGATGAGTATGTCTGTAGGAGATCGTTTTCCCGCCATGAGAGTACTCAGCACCGACGGAGAGCTGGATTTGGCGAACCTGTGGTCCAGCGGGCCCTTGGTGATTGCCTTTCACCGAATGTGGTGCCCCTTTTGCCAGCAGGCCGCGATCCAGCTCAGTGGCGCCGCATCAGAGCTCACACGTTTGGGCGCGGTCACCGTGATCGTGTACCGCGAGGACCTCAACGCGGTGGCAGCGGCCTGCACGGAACGTCACACCGCAGCGGTTTGCGTCAGTGACGCTCACCGATCGTTGGAGGACGCCGTCGATCTACAACGTTTCAAGCTGTTGCGCTACCTCGCCTTCTCACCCCGGCGGCTTCTGGCGGCCCGCCACGCGGGATCCAAAGTCCTTGGCATGGGCACGAACGTCTTGCAAGGCCGCGGCACTTACGTCGTGGGTTGTGACGGCAGGGTCGTCTATGTCCATGAAGCGATGACTGCAGCCGACATCCCGCCGATCGAGGAAATCGTCTCCGCGGTGCGAGCGTCGGTTCTGCCCTGACTTCCCAACGTTTTTCGCACACAGAGCCGCCAACGGTAGCAAAACAACGTGGCGAGGTCCGATCGCTACCGCACGGAGTGAGTCAACGCCTACTCGACGGCTGACCGCATGAAACATACTCAGACGTTGGTGAACGCGACTTTTGGACTCGACGACTGCCGCCGTGCCAATGTCCCTTGACGCCCGCTGTCGCGGAGCGACGCCGACACTGCGAGCGCTCGCGCAGGCCGCGTTCCGACTCCGCGGAGCCGGGCGCGCACACCATCGGCAGCCCGTATTACCGAAAAGCCCCGACTTGTCGGCATGGGCAGGCTGGCTTGACGCCGTCGGCGTTTCGCTCGCTCGCGCCGTGAACCGAAGTGTGTTTTGCATAAACGGCTTTGGTGGAGGGTCGCGTCTGGCCACTCAAACCATTCGCCATTGTGTCAGCCGCATCGGAGATCACGGCAAGGGTCAGCCCGTTCATCGCGGTTGAGTTCAGCGAACCGTTGGACTTCCTGGGGATCACGGCCACCAACCCGACACCGCAGGCGTGCAGCACCGGCATGAGCTCGGCCTGCAAGATGCGGGTCCGACCCGCAGAATTCCTTGAACGACGAACAGCCCTACCGACACCAATATCTCGAAGGTCCGTGACATGGTTGCGTTCCGGATGCACCGACGATTGCGTGTAACGGCTCAATGGATGCAAGACACCGTTGACTGTGTACCTCTCGAATCAGGCATCCCCTTCGGTATCAACGACGGTGGCGCCGGCATGCGGCTCCGTTAGGCCGACCGCACCGCCCTCCTCGACAAGGCGCGGATGGCACCGTAGATGAACCGCCTTTTTCACCCCGGCCGGGTCGTATTCGATCGCATCGTCCGCACCCTGGTGCCCACACACACCCCAAGGTTGTTCGGTACTGCCTGTGTGCTCGGCGGCAGTGTCGCTGGACTGTTGGCTGCCCGTGTGCTTGCCGATCACGCCACGACGGTGCTCATTCTCGAACGCGACGACGCTGACGAACCTCCGCGTACCGGTGTCCCCCAAGATCGCCAAGGGCACGTCCTGCTGCCAGGTGGGCATATGCAGATCGAAAAGTGGCTGCCCGGCTTCAGCGGCGACTTGCAGGATCAGGGTGCCGTTCTCGTCGAGTCGAAGCATCAGGCTGTCTACCTCGACGGTCGTCCGCGGCTGCCGAACCGCGACCTGCCCATTTTGTCGGCCACTCGACCGTTTCTCGAGGCGGCAATCCGCAGCCGCGTCCTGGCATACCCCAACGTCTCGGCGCTGCCTGCCCGAGTGACCGGGCTCGAGTTCGACAACGATGAGGTCTGTGCCGTTCGGTATGAGACTCACGACGGCCCGCGGGTTGTGGCTGCCGAGTTCGTAGTCGACGCCATGGGCCGCTCCAGCAAGGCAGCGGGGTGGGTCGAACGCGCGGGTTTCCAACGACCCATAGAGCAGCGGCTGCGTAGCGACATCAATTACGCCACTGCTCTATTCAAACGGTCCGATGATGTCGCAGAGCACCCCTTGACCACACTTGCGCTGTTCACCAGCCCCGGAGCCCCCGACGCAGTGGCGCTCGGTGCTGCACTCGCCGCCGAACGCGACCAGTGGATGGTCATGCTCACGGCATATGAGCCCGATCGACCTCCCGCATCGCTAGAACAGTTCCGTGCCACCTGCGCCAAGCTGCCACCCGTCTTCGCCCACGCAGCCCAGGGTCTGCTCACCCGCGAGATACGGACCTACCGCCAAGCCGATAGCCGTCGCCGCGACTTCACCGCACTGCAGCACTTTCCGGCCCGCCTGGTCAGCGTCGGAGACGCTGTGGCCTCCTTCAACCCAATTCACGGTCAGGGAATGTCTTCCGCGGCGTTACACGGAAACTGCCTATCGATGTACCTGTCCTCCGGTCCGCGGTTGAGTCAGGCCGCCACACAGTTCTTCCACCTCCAATCCGTCGTCACTGACGCCGCTTGGGCCCTTTCAACTGGCCCCGACGCCGCCCGGCTCGACGCCTTACATGGCAACGAAGTGGCCAGTGACGTCGCCCAGCAGAGGTGGAATTTCGACCAAGTGCTGCAGGCAACTTTGCATGATCAGTCGGTCGCGGACGTTTACACAGCCGTCTCCTTCATGGCGGCCCACCCATCTCTCCTCGTCGAACCGGCGCTGGTGGAACGAGCAGTCAGAGCTAACGAACGCAGCTCTACCCCCTAGACGACATCAGCGCTACTCGCCGGGTAAGCCCACGACCAGTTCGATGCCAAAGGGGTGGTGCGCGTCTCCGGGTCACGCGTCGTTACGGCGTGCGAAAACCCCAGACGCGACATCCTTCGGTGCCGCCTTGGCGTGGCACCGCCGACGCGATGCCACGGATGTTCCCCGAGTTGAAGCGACCCGGACGGTTCGTCAGCTTGGAGGACCCTGCACGATGGCTTCGAACACGGCCTCCAAGATGTCCGTGAGCCCGTCCATGTCGCGGCTGTTCAGCGCTCGTGTCCCCACCACCCGTCGCATCAGGAGCACTCCGCTGATCACGGACAGCACGACGTCGCTGCGCAACTGCCTGCCGGGGCCGGACAGCTGCCTCGCCAAGCGCCTGCCCACGTGCCGCTCGATGGCGTCGACCACGATCTCCGCGGAGCGCGGGTTGGAGGCGGACCGGAGCATGATCAGGAATGGGGCCAGCTCATCGCCGCCCGGGGCGGAGCGAGCCACCAGTGCTGCTGCGGTCTCCCGCGCAGAGAACCGCGGCTGCTCGGCGACGAAAGCCGGTGCCGCAAAAGACGCTTCGACCGCCTCTGCGAACAGCTGCTCCTTGGAGCCGAAATACCTGTTCACCAGCATGGCGGTGACACCGGCATCGCCCGCGATCTCGCGAACCCCCACTCCGTCATAGCCGGCGCGCGCAAAGTTGCTGATCGCAGAACTCAGAATGGCCTCGCGAGTGGCCGCCGCGTTGCGCGGTCGCGACGGGCGGGGGGGCACGTCTTCATGTTAGGGAATAGACGACGACAAGTCTACGTCTGTATACCTGTATGTATACGACTGTAGATATGGAGCGCGCCGTGGACATGGGATTGACAGGCAGACGCGCATTGATCACCGGGTCGAGTGCCGGCATCGGTCGCGCTATCGCCGAAATGCTGGCGGCGGAGGGCGCTTCGGTCGTCGTGCATGGACGCGACCAGACCAGGACGCACGCGGTGGTCGACACCATCCGCGCGAACGGCGGCGAGGCGGTCGCCGCACTGGGTGACCTGACGACGAGTGCCGGCGCGACCGCAGTGGTCGACGCCGCGGGCGAGATCGACATCCTGGTCAACAATGCCGGCTACTACGACGGCTTGACCTGGTCGCAGCTCAGTGACGACGACTGGTCAGACATCTACCAGGCCAACGTCGTGACGGGCGTCCGCATGATTCGTCATCTGGTCCCCGGCATGCGACGTCGCGGATGGGGTCGCATCGTCACGATCGGAGGTGGCCTGGCGATCCAGCCGGTCGCGCTTCAGCCGCATTACAACGCCACGCTCGCGGCCCGCCACAACCTCACGGTGGCTCTGGCTCGAGAACTGGCAGGTACAGGAGTCACCGCCAACATCGTTGCCCCCGGCGCGATTCTGACCGAGCCGGTCCGCGACATGACCCGTCGATTGGCAGCGGACAACGGCTGGGGCACCGACTGGCCCGACATCGAGAAGGCGGCGTCTTCGCAGTGGTTCCTCAACGACATCGGCAGGTTCGGCCGCGTCGAGGAAATCGCTGCTGCCGTCACGTTTCTGGCCAGCACGCATGCCGGTTACATCAGCGGTGCCGACCTCCGCGTCGACGGCGGCACCATCCGATCCGTTTCCTGATCACCCATCACCCACAGGAGTTCCCATGACCGATCAATCGCACGTCTTTCTCATTTCGGGCGCCTCTCGCGGACTCGGTCGCGCGATCACCGAGGCCGCTCTCGCGGCGGGGCACCGCGTGGTCGCCGGCGTCCGCTCGGTCTCGGCGCTCGACGACCTCGCCACCGAGTTCCCCGACACACTGTCGGTCGTCCCACTGGATGTCACCGACGATGGCCAGGTTCGGGCCGCAATCACGCACGCCGTCAACCAGTTTGGACGGCTCGATGTGCTGGTGAACAACGCTGGGTACGCCAACATCGGGGCCATCGAGGATGTCGACTTCGAGGACTTCCGGACCCAGATCGACACCAATTTTCTCGGGGTGGTGCGGCTGACCCAGGCCGCGCTGCCCGTCATGCGCACCCAACGCGGCGGCCACATCGTCCAGATCTCCTCGGTGGGTGGCCGACTGACGCGACCGGGCCTGGCCGCCTATCAGTCGGCCAAGTGGGCGGTCACCGGCTTCTCCAGCGTCCTCGCCCAGGAAGTGGCGCCACTGGGTATCACAGTGACAGTGCTGGAGCCCGGCGGCATGCGCACGGACTGGGCAGGATCCTCTATGCGCGTGGACCCGATCCGCGAGGAATATCAGCCCACAGTCGGGGCTGCCGCGGCGATGAGCAACACCGCCACGATCGGGGCGAGTGACCCCGCCAAGGTGGCCGCGCTGTTGCTCGACGTCGTCGGGATGCCGAAGCCGCCGGCCCGACTCCTGGTCGGGCCGGACGCTTACCGCTACGCGACGGCCGCCGGACGTGATCTGCTTGCCACGGACGAGAAGTGGGAGGAGCTGAGCCTCTCCACAGCCGCCGACGACGCCACCGACGATCAATTGGACCCGCTGCGCAGTCGACGCTGACGAGCACATGCGCCGGTCAGTCCGCGGCGGTTGAACTCCCCAGGAGATCCCGGACCCGGTTGGCGACGCGGATGAACTCCGGCCGCTCCATGGTATCGGAGTAGTCGCGGTCCGCCGGCAGGTCGACGTCGAGCGTCTCGACGATCCGGCCGGGACGGGGGCTCATCACCACGACGCGGTTGGCCAGGTACACCGCCTCGGCCACGGAGTGGGTCACCAGGACGACGGTCGTCTGAGTCTCTCGCCAGATGCGGTGCAGCTCGACGTTCATCTTCTCCCGAGTCAACGCGTCGAGTGCACCGAACGGCTCGTCCATCAGCAGCACGTCAGGTTCGTGCAGCAACGCCCGGCACAGTGAAACCCGTTGCTGCATACCGCCCGAGAGTTCGTACGGCATCGCGTTGGCGAAGCCCTCCAGCCCAGTCATCTCCAAGAGGTGGTCGCACCGGCGCGCAGCGGCTTGCCGGGACATACCGCGCATCTCAGCCTGAAGGAGGATGTTCTTTCGCACGCTGCGCCATTCGAGCAGGGCGGCTCGCTGGAACACGTAGCCGATCTCCCGCTGCGGCCCGCGCACGGCCTTGCCGCGCAGCCGGACTTCCCCGCTGGTGGAGCCGGTCAGCCCGGCGATCACCCTGAGCAGCGTCGACTTTCCACATCCCGAGGGGCCGGCGATGGTGACGAACTCGCCGTCGGCGACCTGCAGATCGATGTCCTGCAGCGCGGTGGTGGTTCCGCGCTTGGATGAGAACGTCACGGTGAGGCCATCGACGGTGATGCCGGCGGGGGTCACTTCGGTCGACGGATCGATGGTTGCGGTGGTCATCTGATCTCCTACTCGTTGCCGCGCGGGCTGATGGAGGATTCCCAGTACTCGCTGGGCTCCTTGGCCGTCTCGAGCAGGCCCGCCTCGTTCAGCGTGGCGATCGTGGACTTCCAGTCGGCTTCGGAGTTGACGCCCGGTGCCTTGCCCGCGGTCGCGGGGGTGCTCAGCAGCGGGATGGTCTGACGCCACTGCTCCAGCAGCACCTCACGCGGCGGCATCTGCGGGTCCTTACCCGCCATGGCGTCCACGGCACCCTCGGGATCGGCGACCGCGGCTGCAAACGCCTCACTGGTGGCTTCGACCATCTGTTGCGCGAGTTCTGTGTTGTCGGAGAGTGTTTCGGTGTTGGCGATGAGGCCGTTGCTGTAGAAGTTCAAGCCGGCATCGCTGTACCGGAGGTAGCGCATCTCGCGCCCGCTCTTGTTCGCGATCGTCGGGCCCTGGTCGTGGGCGAAGCCGATCAAACCGTCGACGCGACCCGACATGAGGGCGGACATCTTGCCCGCGGCATCGAGGCTCTGCTGCTTCACCTGATCCGCAGGGACTCCGACCTTCTCGAGGTAGATCGGGAAGGTCGTCGTCGGCGCGTCTCCGGCGGACACCGCAATGGTCTTGCCCACGAGATCCTTCGGGGTGTTGATTCCCGAGTCCGCGAACACCTGCACCGCCGACGGAGTCGTCTGCAGGAAGACGCCCGCACTCTTCACCTTGACGCCCTTGTCAATGTTGCTCAGGACGGCAGGCGTGTCCGCCCAGCCGAAGTCGACCTGTTGGGAACCGACGGCCTGCACGGTCTTCGTCGACCCTTGTCCGGCATCGATCTTCAGGTTGATTCCGTGCTCGGCGAAAATGCCCTTCTCGACACCGTAGTAGAACGGCGCGTGCTCGCCGTAGGGATACCAGTTGAGCATCAGGGTCGCCGGTTGGGTCGAACCATCAGCGGCGGTTGTGTTTTCGGATCCGCTTCCGCCGCACGCGGTCAGCGTCAGCAGGGTGGCGGTGGCCGCAGCGGCGATGGCGACGGCCCGTCGGTTGAGCGACATGGTCTCTCCTGGGGTTTCGGGTCAGGCTTGAGTGGTGGATGAGCTGATGCGGCGCGACGAGTGCCACGGGATCAGCAGCTTCTCGGCGATCTCGATGATGGCGAAGAGTGCGATGCCCAGTGCGGACATGATCACGAGTGCGGCGAACAGCATCGCGGTGTCGACGTTTCCGTTGGCTTGCAGGATGACGTATCCGAGTCCCTCATTGGAGCCGACGAACTCGCCGACCACCGCACCGGTGACGGCGAGGGTGGCGGCGACTTTGAGTCCTGACATCAACTGGGGCAGCGCGGCAGGAAACCGTATCTTGGCGAAGGTCTTGAGCTTGCTCGCGCCCATGGTCGATGTCAGCTCGAGGATCTCGGGATCGACCGACCGCAGGCCGGCCAGCCCGGAGATGACGATGGGAAAGAACGCCATGAGGACGGCGACCAGAATTTTGGGAGACGTGCCGAAACCCAGCCAGACGATGAACAAGGGTGCGATCGCGATCTTCGGGATCACCTGAGCGAACAGGATCAACGGATAGACGGTCTTCTCGATGTTCGACGAGTAGACCATCACGACTGCGACGAAAACGCCCACCACCGTGGCGATCGCGAAGCCGACCACCGTCTCCCAGGTGGTCACCCAGGTGTTCTGGGCGAGGTACGCGGCGTTGTCCACGGCGGTCTGCCAGGTATCTGCGGGTGAGGGCAGGATGTAGGGCGCGACGAGGTCGGCCTCGGTGACGGCCCACCACGCGACGAGGAGGGCGAGCAGCAGAGCCGACGGGCGCCAGATGCTCGACAGCGTGCTCATCGGCGACAACGATCTCCGCGGGCGTTTCTGTCGAGCGGCGGGGCGCGGGGCCCGGCGCGATTCCGCGGGTGCGGTTACGGCCATGGATGAATCCTTGATTCGAAGGTCCGGGTGGATGAACACCCGTTGGGAATGCGCTTTCCGAAGCAGTTCCGACCCTAACGTGATGCAGCACACACTGTCAACGATGCGGCGCACGTCGGCGGCGTCAGCGCAGGTCAGAGCTGGGTGCTGGTCCGAAGCACGACCTTCCCGGGAACGCGTTCGCGTAGGTCGTCAGCGCCCGGATCGGTACAGAGCGCGAGCTCGACCGCGCGCTCCCCTATCCGTTCCAGGGGAAGCGCCACCGTGGAGAGACTCGGCCAATGGTCGCGCAGTGTGGGGATGTCGTCGAAGCCGGCGATGCAGACGTCGCGCGGGACCTCCAGGCCCAGCTCGCGCCACGCCGCGATGGCGCCGATGGCCATGACGTCGGTGACGGCGAAGACGCAGACCGGCGGGGCCCCCGTAGCGGGGCTGAGCTGCAGCGCAGCGGCCAGCCGCCGGGCAGCCGAGTGCCCGCCGTCGCGGGTGAAGTCGCCCGAGACCTCGACCAGCGGTGTGATGCCCCGCCTGCCCAGTGCGTCGACGAACCCATTGCGGCGGTCCACCGCGGTGCGGATGCTGCCCGGCCCGCCGATCACGGCGAACTGGGTGTGCCCGAGCTCGACCAGTTGGTCGGCGAGTTGCGCTGAGGCAAAGGCGTTTTCAGGTTCGACAGCACCGCCGAAGGCCAGCGGCTGACCGATGACGACGATGCGACCGCCGTTGTCCCGATAGCGCCCGAACTCGGTTTCGATGTCGCGATCGAGGTGTCCGCTCTGGCGGGAACCGGCCAGCAGGATCGCGTCGGCGCGGTGCGAGATGAATGTGCTGACCGCATCGCGTTCGACGTCGTAGTCCCGATCGGTGCTGGCAAGCAGCACCTGCTTGCCGGCCGCGCGCGATGCGTTCTGCACGCCGCGCGCGATCGAGGAGAAGTACGGGTCGGCGATGTCGTGCACGACCAGGCCGAGGAGTCCGGTCGATGATCTCGCCAGCGCCTGGGCCTGCGCGTTCGGCACGTAACCCAGTTCCCTGGCCGCCGCCCGGACGCGATCGGCGACGCCCTCCCCGGGGACGCGCGCGGACCCGTTGAGCACCCGGGATGCCGTCGCCTGCGACACGCCCGCACGGGTCGCCACGTCCTGCAGGGTGACCGCCATCCACTCGCCTTCCTCAATCGCCACGTCAAAGGCGAGTTCTCGCACATGGGTTGACCGATGCGCGGCTGTCAGCTTACCGTGGAAAGCGCATTCCGAAGTGCAATCCACCGCCCTCTTGCGCAGCGTCGTCGACGCCGCGCCCCACGATGGAGCACGTTCCCATGACCACTCCCCGCAAGACCCTGCGCATCGCCATGAACGGCGTCACCGGCCGCATGGGCTACCGCCAGCACCTGGTGCGCTCGATCCTGCCGTTGCGCGACTCAGGACTGGTGCTCGAGGACGGTACGCGCGTCGCCGTCGAGCCGATCCTCGTCGGCCGTAACGCCGACCGTCTCGCCGACCTCGCCGCACAGCACGGGGTCGAGCACTGGACCACCGACACCGCCGCCGTCATCGCGGATCCGACCGTGGACGTCTACTTCGACGCCCAGGTGACGTCCCGCAGGGTGGAGGCGCTGACCGCCGCGATCAAGGCGGGCAAGCACGTCTACACCGAGAAGCCCACGGCCGAAACGTTGGTCGAAGCCGTCGAACTCGCCCGGATGGCCGAGAACGCCGGCATCGTGGCCGGCGTCGTGCACGACAAGCTCTACCTCCCCGGTCTGGTCAAGCTGCGTCGGCTGGTCGACGAGGGCTTCTTCGGCCGCATCCTCTCGATGCGCGGCGAGTTCGGTTACTGGGTGTTCGAAGGCGATGGTCAAGCCGCGCAGCGGCCCAGCTGGAACTACCGCGCCAAAGACGGCGGCGGGATCACCGTCGACATGTTCTGCCACTGGAACTACGTGATGGAGGGCCTGCTGGGCAAGGTCGAGGCGGTCACGGCGAAGACCGTCACCCACATCCCGACGCGCTGGGACGAGGCGGGCAAGGAGTACGCCGCCACCGCCGACGACGCCGCGTACGGCATCTTCGAGATCGCCGGGGGCGTCATCGCCCAGATCAACTCGTCGTGGGCGGTACGCGTGCACCGCGACGAACTCGTCGAGTTCCAGATCGACGGCACGCACGGTTCCGCTGTTGCGGGACTGCGGAATTGCGTCGCACAGCAGCGAGCACACACACCGAAACCCGTATGGAATCCGGACCTCCCGGCCACCGAGAAGTTCCGCGACCAGTGGCTCGACGTGCCGGCCAACGCCGAACTCGACAACGGTTTCAAGCTGCAGTGGGAGGAGTACCTGCGTGACGTGCTCGCCGAGCGGTCGCACCGCTTCGGACTGCTGTCAGCCGCACGCGGTGTCCAGCTCGCGCAGCTCGGCCTCGACAGTTCCGCACGGGGCGTGCGCCTCGAGGTTCCGGAGATCGTGCTATGACCGTCACTGCGGACACCACCGCACGCATCGCGCTTCCTCTCGACGGCGCGGTGCGTCCCTATCAGCTGTCCACGCCTGGTGCGTGGCGACGCCCCGATCAGCCGATCATGTCGCGGATCGCCTATGCCGCAGCGCACGTCGTGCCGAAGGTGACTGCCGACAACACCCCCGGCGCGCCTGCCGATCTCGACTGGGACGCGACGCTGGCCTACCGACACGAGCTGTGGTCCTACGGCCTCGGCATCGCTGACGCGATGGACACCGCACAGCGCGGCATGGGAATGAGCTGGCCCGCCACCGCAGAGCTGATCCGCCGCAGCGCAGCGGAGGCTGCCTCCGTCGGCGGTCGGCTGGCCTGCGGCGCGGGCACCGATCAACTCGAGCTCGCCGACATCCCCTCGGGGGCGGCGGGTCTGACCGCGGTTGCCGACGCCTACCGTGAGCAGATTGCCACTATCCGCGAGGCGGGCGCGCAGGTGGTCGTGATGGCGTCACGCGCGCTCGCAGCCGTGGCCACTTCTGCAGATGACTACCTCTCGGTGTATCGGGCGCTGCTGTCGGAGGTGGAGCGCCCGGTGATCCTGCACTGGCTGGGTGAGATGTTCGACCCGGCCCTGCGCGGCTACTGGGGAAGCTCCGACATCGCCTCGGCCACTGAGACATTCGTGCGCCTCATCGAGGAGAATGCGGATAGGGTCGACGGCGTCAAGGTGTCCCTGCTGGACGCCGAGCACGAGGTCGCGCTGCGTCGGGCACTCCCCGCGGGAGTCCGGCTGTACACGGGCGATGACTTCAACTACCCCGAGTTGATCATGGGAGACGAGCACGGACACTCCGACGCCCTGCTCGGCATCTTCGCCGCGATCTACCCCGCCGCGTCGACGGCCCTGCAAGAGATCGACGCCGGTGATCCGGTGCGTGCTCGCGAGATCCTGGACTCGACGCAGGAACTCGGCCGGCACATCTTCGAGACCCCCACGTACTACTACAAGACCGGCATCGCCTTCCTCGCCTGGCTCAACGGCCACCAACCGGGATTCGCTCTCGTCGGCGGGCTGGCCACCGGGCGGTCGCTGCCGCACCTGACGAGGATCTTCGTGCTCGCCGACCGAGCCGGCCTGCTGGCCGATCCCGACCGCGCGGCCCACCGGATGCGCGTGTTCCTCGAACTGAACGGGATCTCCCAGTGACCGGCACGGAGTTCGCCCGCCTCTCGCTGAACACCAAGACCACGAATTCGTGGACTCTGCGTGAAGCGGTCGAGGGAGCTGCGGCCGCGGGGCTGCCTGCGGTCGGACTGTGGCGCGACCGCGTTGCCGAGGCCGGCGTAGCTGAATCGGCCAAGATAGTGGCCGACAACGGTATTCGTGTGTCCAGCCTCTGCCGCGGCGGTTTTCTCACCGGGTTCGACGACGACGCACTCGACGACAACCGGCGCGCCATCGAGGAGGCCGCCGCACTCGGGGCCCCCGAACTCGTCATGGTCGTCGGTGGCATCCCCCACCGAGACCTCCCTGGGGCACGCGCACGTGTGGCCGACCGAATCGGCGCGCTGGCGCCTCACGCCGCCGCGTGCGGGGTCCGGCTGGCACTGGAACCTCTTCACCCCATGTACTGCGCCGACCGCGCGGTGATCTCCACGTTGTCCCAGGCGCTCGCCCTCGCAGAACCGCATCCGGCAGATGTCGTCGGCGTCGTCGTGGACACGTTCCATGTGTGGTGGGACCCGGAGTTGCCGCAGCAGATCGCCGAAGCCGGAAGGCAGGGCCGCATCAGCAGTTACCAGATCTGCGACTGGCTGGTTCCCATGGCTGCCGATCCGCTGATGTCGCGCGGCATGATGGGCGACGGGGTCATCGATTTCGCGTCGGTGACCGCCATGGTGTCCGCCGCGGGTTACCACGGTGACGTGGAAGTCGAGATCTTCAACGCCGACGTGTGGTCCGCCGATCCGCGCGGCGTCGTCGAGACGATGAAGCAGCGATATCGCGAGTTGGTGCTGCCCGGTCTGTCGGCGTGAGAGTGCTCGTCGCGCCGGACTCGTTCAAGGGCTCGGCGTCGGCGTCAGATGCCGCCCGCGCCGTCGCGGCAGGCTGGCGATCGGCGCGCCCGCACGACACCGTCATCGAACTACCGCAGGCCGACGGTGGCGAGGGGACGCTCGACGCCATCGCCGCCGCAGGGTCGTGGCGCAGCCACCGGGTGCGGGTCACCGGCCCCGACCGCAGATCCTTGTATGCACGCTGGATATGCAACGAAAACGGCTCTGCGGTGGTGGAACTCGCCGAGTCCTCGGGCATCACGCTGATGCCTGCCCTGTCGCCTGTGACGGCGACCAGTCGCGGAACCGGTGAGATGCTCGAGCGCGCGCTCGACTCCGGCGTTCACGACGTTCAGATCGCCCTCGGTGGATCAGCCAGCACCGACGGCGGCTTCGGCTTGCTGTGTGCACTCGGCCTGCGGGCTTTTGATTCACGCGGCCGGCTGTTGGACGACGCCACCGCCGGCGCTCTCGATGCCGTCGCCACCGTCGATGCAACCGGGCTGCGGCCACCTCCTGTGGGCGGGGTCGTCGCGCTCGTCGACACCACTGCCCCCCTGTTCGGTCCTCACGGAGCGGCTCACGTCTTCGGGCCGCAGAAGGGCGCCGGGCCCGCGGTGCGCCGATACCTCGACGATCGTCTGCGGCATTGGTCGGATGTGCTTGCCGCGGCGGGGTTCACGGCGGACCCGAGTACGCCGGGGACCGGGGCGGCCGGCGGGGTCGGCTATGCATTGCTGTGCTGGGGCGCTCGGTTCACCTCAGGCGCCGACCATGTGATGCGCAGGTCCGGTCTGCGCGATCGCATACCGGGTGCTGACCTGGTGTTGACCGGGGAGGGGCGATTCGATGACACGTCGCTCAACGGCAAGCTCGTCGGCCGGGTGCTTGAGGAGTGCGAATCGGCAGGGACCCCCGCGATGGTGATCGCCGGACAGGTCGGCGTGGACGCCCCCGGCCATGCGGTGTCGCTCGTTGATCTCGCGGGCACAGTCGACGCCGCACTGGCAGAACCGCTGCGGTGGCTGCGCGAGGCGGGCGCGGCGTCCGCCCGCCGCGAGTACTGACGGACTGCGGTTGGCGGCTACCGGCACTCGAGATAGCCGTACGGATAGTTTTTCGACGCTGTCGCTAGGTTTTGGTTTGCTGTCAAGGGGCACCCCTTCGGGAGGCGACGAGCGAAGCAGGTGACGCGGTGACCGACAACTCGACGGTGAGCCTTTCGACGGAGACCGAGAGCTGCGATCTGTGCATCGTCGGCGCAGGCTTGGCCGGGATGAACGCACTCGCGGTGGCGTCGGAATATCTGGGCCGGGGGCAGCGAGTGCTTCTCGTCGACCGTCGCCTACGCGTCGGCGGCATGTGGGTCGACACCTACCCGTACGTCCGCCTGCACCAGCCCCACCCGTGGTTCACCGCCGGCGACATCCCGTGGACCCAGGGTCACGACCGCAGACACCTCGCAACACGATCCGAGGTGCTCGACCATTTCACCCACTGCCTCGACGTCGTCCGCCAGCGGGTCACGGTCGACACCCTGTTCGGTTGGGAATTCGACGGTTTCACCGAATCCAACGGCATGGCCACGGTGCGCGTCAGTGCCGCCGACGGGCGCACGCGCACGATCACCACGCCACGGCTCATCAACGCGGCCGGCTTCGCCGTCACGCCGAACGATCCGCTGCCCGTTCAGTCCCACCAGGTGCGCTCGGTGTCGCCGAACTTCTGCGACGTCGACGAGATCGCCTCGGACGGTGCGCCGGTGTGGGTGATCGGCGGCGGCAAGACGGGGATGGACACCGCCCACGCGCTGATCACTGCCGACCCACACCGGGAGGTGTCGATGGTCGCCGGTTCGGGGACGTACTTCCTCAGCCGCGACGAGACCTTCCCGCGGGGACGCAGGCGGTGGTGGTCGGGCACCCCGGCGAGCGTCTCGGGAGCGCACATGCTGAGCCACTTCGACGGCACCAACGAAGACGAGGCCAACCGCTGGTTCCGGGACACCTACGGCGTGTGGCCCACACAGGGCGCCGACACCTACGTGCTGGGCATCATGTCGGCCGCGGAGAGCCGCGCCATCGCCGCGGGTCTGCGCGAAGTCGCGATGGACCGCTTCACCGACGTGGTCGACGGACCCGACGGTCCGGTGATGACATTCGCCAGCGGCCAACGCCGGACGGTCGCACCCGGCAGCTGGATCATCAACTGCACGGGTTATGTTCTGCGCGACGCCGGGCCCTATCAGCCCTACCTCTCACCCGGCGGATCGGCGCTGTCGATTCAACTTCGTTCGGCGACAATGCATCTGACGTCCTTCATGGCGTACTTCATGACGCACATGCTCTACCGCGATCGACTGGCGGACGCCCCGCTGTACGAGATGGACGCGATCGACCTGCGGGCGAAATCGAAAGTCATCCTTCCCTTCGGCATCCTGTGCCTGTCGCAGCACAACCTCAGTGTCATGTTCGAGCGGCTGCCGAATGCGGTGTTCCTGCGGTGCGGGTCCAACGTCGACTCCTGGTATCCGCTGACCCGCCAACTGCGGGGGTCCCTGACGTTCCTGCTCCGGCACCGGCGCGACCGCGACAATGCTCGGCGGACATTGGATACGTTGCGCGAGCGCTTCGATCTGCGCTGCGGCCCGCTGGCCGCGCCACACGTCAGATGAGCCTGACCCCGACCCACAGCGCGAGCACACTCGCCACCAGTGCGGTCGGCACAGTGAGGAGCCCCAGCACGGTGTAGACCCGCAGTTGCGGATCGGCGCCGGCTGCTGCAGATGCCCTGCGCCACAGCATGATCGCCAGAGATCCGACGTAGGTCAGATTGGGGCCGATGTTGACGCCCAGCAGCACCGCCAGGATCAGAGCCGGCGGCGCGTGAGTGCCGATCGCCGCCAGCAGCAACAGGGTCGCGGGCAGGTTGTTCACCAGGTTCGAGATGACCGCGGCGACGGCGGCCGCCACCAACAACCCCAGCAGCGTGGGTTCGCGCGGCAGATGCTCGGCGAGCGCACGACCGATCGGCCCGTCGGACACGGCGGCCACCACGACCGCCAGCGCGAGGACGAACCCGCAGAAGAGCACGTCCGCCGCGGCCAGCGTGCGACGCACCGTGGTCCGCCGGGCCCGCAGCGCGAATCCCGCCAGCACCACGGCACCCGCGGCCGCCACCCAACCCGGTGCGACCCCGACGAACCCGGACACCGCGAAACCGGCGAGCGTCAGTGCCAACACGGCCAGCGCAGCCGTCGGCATCGGCGGCGCCGAATCAACTCCCGTCGCTTCGCTCGTCCCAGTCACGTCGTCCGCCACAGCGGCCCGCGCCGCCCCCGGTGCGTCGGCCGGGGCACGCAGTTGCCGCGCGAAGAAGATCCGGAACACGACGAGCTCGGCGACGATCGACACGATCCACGGCAGCGCCATCACCGTCGTGAACTCCACGAACGTCAAACCCGTTGCGGCGAAGGCCAACAAGTTGGTCAGGTTGGAGACCGGCAGCAGCGTGGAGGCCGTGTTGGACAGGTGCGCACTGGCATAGGAGTGCGGCCGCGGGTCCATCCGCAGCGCCTGCGCCGTGGCGATGACCACGGGCGTCAGCAGCACGACCGTCGCATCAAGGCTCAGGATCGCGGTGGTCGCCGACGCCGCGACGAACACGAGGCTGAGCAGTCGCGTGGGAGATCCGCGCGATCCGCGCCGCAACTGATGGGCGATCCAGGCGAAGACGCCCATGGCATCGGCCAGATGCGCCAAAACCAGGATGGCCGCGAGAAACCCGACGGTGGGCGCCATGTCGGCGACCGCGGACCGTGCCGCGGGCCAGCTGACCAGTCCGGCCGCCACCGCGATCACGGCAGCCGGCAACGCCGCGGCGATCTCCGGCAGCCCGCGGGGTCGCACCACCGCGAACACCATCACGGCCGCCACCAGAGCGACCGACAACACGGTCGCACCGAGTCCAGAGATCATCGGTACTAGCCGACCGCGGTGGGTTCGGGTGCGACGTCGGAGGTCTCCGGCGGTTCGTCCGACGACGCACGCGTCTCCGGTACCGCGAGCACGAGCAGGATCAGAGCCACCACCGCGATACCCGTCAGCGCCCACATCGCCGCGCCGTACCCGGCGGCGGCGTCGATGGCGCCGGCGAGTGTGGGGCTGAGTGCGCCGCCGATGCCCTGCACCATCGTGGCCGCACCGAAGGCGATGTTGTACCGGCCGCTGCCGCGCGTCAGGTCGGCCACCATGATCGCGAACAACGCACCCTGCAGCCCCGCCCCGATACCGTCGAGGGCCTGCACGGCGATCACCTCACCCGGGTACTGCGCCAGGATGAACAGCACGCCGCGCACCGGGAGCACCGCAAAAGCCAGGACCATCAACGGTTTTCGGCCCCACCGATCGCCGCGGCGCGCCACGAGCATGGCCATCGGGATCATCACGACCTGCGCGACGATGATCAGGGCGGCCTGATACAGAGCGCCGTCGTTGGCGTCGCCGACAGCCAGCTTCTGGCCGGTGATGGGCAGCATCGCGCCGTTCGCGAGCTGCCACAGGCCCACGACGGCGGCGAGGATCAGCAGCGGGCGGTTGCGCAGCAGGACCCGGAAGCCCGATGGCTTGTCGTCGCCGTCGTCTGCGTCGTCCTTGGGCTTCATCCCGCGCGCGACGTCGTGGTTGATGAGGTTCGGTTTGATCAGCAGAGTGGAGAGCACGACGAAGATGCCGAACAGGCTGGCCAGCCAGAAGCCCATCCGCAGGCTGATGAGGTAGCCGGCCAGCCCGGCGACGGCCGAACCCACCACATTGCCGGCGTGGTTGAACGCCTGCATCCGACCCGTCTGCGCGGCGTAGCGTTTCGGCCCGACCATCCCAAGCGCGATGGCCGCGATGACCGGCCCGAGCACCACCCCGGCGATACCGGTCAGCAACTGGGCGGCGGTGACCACCGCGAAGGTCGGCTTCAGCGTCACGATGAACGTGCCGAACGACGTCAGCGCGGCGGCCCCGGCAAGCAGGGCCCGCTTGTACTTCGTGGCGTCGATCAGGGCGCCGGCCGGGGCGTTGAGCAGTAGCCCGACCGCGCCGCCGAGGGTCAGGATCAGGCCGATGTTGGCCGGGTTCCAGGTCTCCTTGTTGATCAGGTAGACCCCGAGGAACGGGCCCAGTCCGGCCTGGACGTCGGCCAGAAAGAAGTTGACCCCGTCGAGCGCCCAGAGCGATCGCCGGAGCTCGGGGCTGTCGGTGGTCACACCGGGTCCCCGGTCAAAGTCCACGAGCCGTAGCGGCGGGTGCAGGTTCCGTTGGGCGCCATGCCGTACAGAGCGACGTCGGTGAGCCGACCGCTGAAATCCGCTGCAGGGCGCAGGGTCGTCAGGTCGACGCGGCTGGTCTCATCGACCGGCCAGGTGAGCGTTACATGCGGGTTGAACCGGTCGTCCTGGTCGTCGGAGACATCGTCGAACCCGTAGGTGCGCAACTGCCGTACCCGCGCGGGATCGTCCGGGTCGGGGTCGTCGAGGACGGCCGCCAGCGGGTTGCCGCCGGGGTCGAGTTCACGAATCCGGCCCCGGCGCAACGGTTCCGCCGCTGCGATCACTGCACGCTGGACTGCGCGGAACTCGTCGGACCGGGCGAAGAACACCTCCGGGGCACCTTCGTGGTTGTGCCGGTATTCGACGGCCGAGGCCGCCACCGGCGTGACCGTGCGCGCGGCGCCGGCCACCGCCGCGGCGACCTCCGCCACCTCGGTGGCGTCGACGGCCATCATGAACAGCGAGATGTGCGGTTCGCACGGACCGTCGTCGCGGCCCGGGAAAGGCCGGCCGAGGCGGAACGCGGCACCGCCGGAGTCCGACATCGCATCGGCCAGTTGATTGCTGGTGGCCACCGAGAGATCTCGCAGTGGCGGCGGCAGGATGAGGACAACATCCACAGTGATCACGCTCAATGTCAGTTCCCCGTGTCTAGAGGCCGGTGGCAGGTGGACACGCGCCTTGTCTCGCGTGGGCTCGGATCTTTGCCGTCAGTGATGTTGACCGTGCGGCCTGAAGCCAACCTGAAGATGACGAGATGTCACCTGTGAGTTTGGCTGGCAGGTTGCTGTGAAAGGGATTGGGCGGCAGGGCGATCTGATACCCCACGCTGTAACGAGACTCCTGCGTCCATCGACTTCTCCTGTGACGGCTGTGGCCACAGAGACTGCAGCACGGAGATTCGCGGAGGACGCTGATGACGCGCCACAGCAGCTATCTGACCTCGTTCGCGCGAACACACTGCCTCCGGCTCCCCCCACCCACAGAGGACGCATGGAGCTGGCAGTTGCGGGGAAAGTGCCTCGGGTACCCGGCCGAGGTGTTCTTCCCGGATGGCCCCTCTCGAGCGGTGATCCACAGTAAGGAGAAAGCCGCCAAGAAGATCTGCCAACAGTGCCCTGTTCTCCAACAGTGTCGCGACCACGCGTTGCGCACACCCGAGCAGCACGGAGTGTGGGGAGCGATGACCGCCGGCGAGCGCGCGCGCCACCTTCTCCACCGGGCCGCTGTCTGAGCGATCGGGGCGCATGGCAAGTGCACAGCTAGCGTCGCCACGATGGGGGGATGCCGCCGCAGACGCCGACGCCGCCACCGTTGCCGCAACTCCCGGCTCCCGACTTCCACGAATTCCAGCGAGGGATCTCGCTGCTCGGCGGCTGGTTCCCGCCTACCGTCGAGATCCTCGCCGCCGTGGTGCTGATCGCCGTCATCGGCTGGCGGACCCGACGGTGGCGGGTGATCTGGGTGCCGATCTCGATCGTCGTCGGGGTACTCGTCGCGCTGGCGGCCCGCACCTCCATGAATTCCGAAGGGCTGGCCTCGGACCCGGCACCATTCGTGCTGTGGGTGTGGACGGCGGTGTTCGGGGCGACGGTCGCGATCGCGGTGCTGGGCTGGCGCAACACCAGATGGTGGCGTCGGGGGCTGTCCGTTCTCGCCATACCGCTGACATTGCTGACCGCAGCGATGTCGCTGAACCAATGGGTGGGCTACTACCCATCGCTGCAATCGGCATGGGGTGCGATCACCGCGGGCCCGCTCCCGCATGAGGTCGACGCCTCGGCGCTTCCTTCCCTACGCAACACCACCCCGGATTCGGGGAAGCTGGTGAAGGTCGATATTCCCGACACGGCAAGCGGTTTCACGCATCGGAGCGAGTACGTCTATCTGCCACCCGCCTGGTTCGCCGGTGACACTCCACCACGACTGCCGGTGGTCATGATGATCGCCGGAGAGTTCAACACCCCGGCGGACTGGATGCGCAGCGGCAACGTCATGCCGATCATCGATCAGTACGCAAGCCAACACCAGGGCCAGACACCGATCTTCGTGTTCGTCGACGTCGGCGGCAGCTTCAACAACGACACCGAATGCGTCAACGGGCCGCGCGGCAACGCCGCCGACCATCTCACCGAAGACGTGCGCCCCTACCTCGTCGCCCATTACGGCGCATCCGACGCGGCGATCAACTGGGCGGTCGTGGGTTGGTCCATGGGCGGCACGTGCGCGGTGGACCTGACCGTGATGCATCCGGACCTGTTCGGGACGTTCGAAGACATCGCGGGCGATCACGGCCCGACCGCGGGCACCAAGCAGCAGACGATCGACCGGCTCTACGGCGGTGACGCCACGCAGTGGGACGCCTTCGATCCGCGCACGGTGATGGCCGAGCACGGCCCCTACACGGGTGTCGCTGGCTGGTTCGAGGACACCGTCGCACCGGCGAATGCCGACCAACTGATGAAGACCGCCGGCCTGCACCGACCGCAGTCGAGTTCCCCGTCCGGATTCGGCGGCCATGACGGGGAACGCGACACCGACGAGCTGGGCGCGGCCGAGGACCTCTGCGCAGCTGGTCAGGCCGTGCAGATCTCGTGCTCCATTCACAAGGTCATCAGCTTCCACACCTGGCAGTTCGCCGAGCGTTCGTTCTCCGACGCCCTGCCGTGGCTCGCCGAACGGGTGCGGACACCCGGCACCATGGGGTCGTGAGAGCTCCCCCGCTACGGAACCAGTTCCTCGATGTCGTCGAGTGAGGCGTCGCGCGTCTCGCGCATCACCAGGAGCGCAATGAGGGTCAGCAACGCAGCACACAGCAGGTAGACGCCCACCCACGCCACTCCGTACGAGGTGGCCAGCCACGTCGCGACGAACGGTGCGATCGCCGCGCCGAGAATGCTGGAGACGTTGTAGGCGACGCCGGATCCGGTGTACCGCACGTTGGTCGGAAAGAGTTCGGGCAGCACGGCACTCATCGGTCCGAACGTCAGGCCCATCAACGTCATCCCGACGATCAGGAACACCAGCGTCGAGGTGGTCGTCGCCGACGCCGGGTCGAGCAGCAGCCCGAAGGTGGTGCCGTAGATCATGATCGCGACGGTGATCACCAGCAACGTCACCCGGCGGCCGAACTTGTCGGCCAGCCGTCCGGTGACCGGCAACATCGCTGCGAAGAACAGCACCGAGATCAGCTGCAGCTGAAGGAATTCGAGGTAGGGAATACCCAATCCCCCACCGGAGGCAGTCTTCTTGCCGGTGCCGAAGCTCAGCGCCCAGGTGGTGACGACGTAGAACAACGTGTAGGTGGCCAGCATGACGAACGTTCCGATGATCAACTGACGCCAGTGATTGCGGAACACCTCGGCCAACGGGGCACGCACCCGCTCCCCGCGCGCGATCGCGCGGGCGAACACGGGGGTCTCGGTCAGGCGCAGCCGGACGTAGAGGCCGATGGCCACCATGACAGCGCTCAGCAGGAACGGGATACGCCAGCCCCACGTCAGGAACGCACCGTCCAGGTCGGGGCTGGCGGTGTTGAAGCCCAGCCACAGCACCAGGATGAGGAACACGCCGTTGGCCAGCAGGAAACCGAACGGGGCGCCGAGCTGCGGCCACATGGCCGCCCACGCACGCTTGCCGGGTTGGGCGGTCTCGGTGGCCAGCAGGGCCGCGCCGCTCCATTCGCCACCGAGGGCGAGGCCTTGGCTGAAGCGCATGATCGCGAGCAGCGCCGGAGCGAGCAGCCCCACCTGGTGATAGGTGGGCAGCACGCCGATGAGGAACGTCGCGATGCCCATCACCAGTAGCGAGGCCACCAGCGTGGTCTTGCGTCCAATCCGATCGCCGAAGTGCCCGAACAGGATCGACCCGACGGGACGCGCGACGAAGGCGAGGCCGAAGGTCGCCAGCGATGCGAGCAGCGCCGTCGTCGGGTCGCCCTTGGGGAAGAAGAGGTGCGGGAAGACCACGACGGCGGCGGTGGCGTAGGCATAGAAGTCATAGAACTCGATGGTGGTGCCCACCATCGAGGCGACGACGATCCGCCTGCGGGGCACGCCGGCGACCAGGTCCGGTTCGCGTGTGGTCATGGGTGAACATCCTCGCACCCAGCGGGTGTTTCGAGCGTGTCCGGGGCGTGTCCGACCCCGTGGCTACTCTCGACGAGGTGGAGTCGTTTGCGGTGTCCCGGCAGGACGTGCTGGACCAGGTGTCGGGAATCGACGCCGCGCGCTACGCGAGGACGCGCAATTTCACCGATGGCGGCACGCAGATCTCGCCCTATCTCACCCGTGGGTTGGTGACGTTGCCTGAGGTCCGCGATCTGGTCCTCGAGCGCTTCACGCGCAGCCAGGCCTACAAGTTCGTCTTCGAGTTGGCGTGGCGCGAGTACTGGCAGCGGGAGTGGACGTTCCTCGGCGATCGCATCTTCAGCGACGTCAAGCGCCCGCAGCACCCCGTCAGCTCGCGGCGGATGCCCCGAGCCGTGCGCGACGGCGGCACAGGAATCGACGCGCTCGACGCCGCCGTCGGAAAGCTCTACGACACGGGCTACATGCACAACCACGCACGAATGTGGTTGGCGGGCTTGACATGCAACATCGGCCGCACCCACTGGTGGGAACCCAGCCTGTGGTTGTACTACCACCTGCTCGACGGCGATCCCGCCAGCAACAGCCTGTCATGGCAGTGGGTGGCGGGCACCAACAGCGGTAAGAAATACGTGCCGGCCCAGCAGAACGTCAACAAGTACTCACCGCTGACGCAGCACGACACCGTCATCGACCACGGTTACGGTGTGCTCGCCGAGATGGCGGTTCCCGACGTCCTCACCGAACGTGTGGAGCTCGACCTCAGGTGGACGCCGCCGCCGAGCGACGAGCCGATGGTCGACCCGGCCAAGCCCACGGTGCTCTACCACTCGTTCTGGCTGAACGCCGCATGGCGCCAGGACGTCGACGCGAACCGGATCGTCCTGCTGGAACCCAGCTGGTTCGACCGCTTCCCGGTCTCGCCGATGGTCACCGACTACGTGATGCGATGCGCGCGGGAGATTCCTGGCGCTCGCGTGATCGTGGCCGAGTTCGACGACCTCGACCTGGGGAACGACGTCACCTACATGCGGCATCCCTCGGTGCCGCATTGGCGCGGCACCGCCGACGAGATGCCGCGGATGTTTCCCGACGTGCCGGAGAAGTCGTACGCGTCGTTCACCAGTTTCTGGAAGCAGTGCGAGCGCACGACGCGGTAGGCGTGCGCGTCACCAGCGGTAGTCGAGGAACTTCCCGTCGAAGGTGACCACGACCCGGTCGCCGTCCGGATCCGCACGGCGCTTGATGTCGACCTTGAAGTTGATGGCGCTCATGATGCCGTCGCCGAATTCCTCATGGATCAACTCCTTGAGGGCGGGCGCGTAGACGGCGAGAGCCTCGTGGAATCGGTAGATGGTCGGATCGGACATGAGCGCGGGGTCGATGCCGCGGCTGGGTTGCAGCTGCAGGCTCTCGGCCACCGCACCGTCGAGGTCCAGCAGTGCGCACACTCGCTCGGCCTGCGCGGCCTGCATGGGGTGCTGCCCGAGCAGGGCGGCCACGCACCACACCAGGGGCGCGTCGATCTCCGCCGCGATATCGGACCAGTCGAGTTTCTTGCGGATGCGAGCGGCCTTGATCAGTTCCGCGGCCTCGCTTTTGGGCATGATCGGGGTCATCGAGCCTTCCGTCCTGTTGTCATCAGCGCGCGATCCTCGGAGGGCACTTCGACCAGTCGCGTGTCGCCGGTACGGGCGTGCGTGGCGAAAAGCGTCAGTCCCACGAAGGTCAGTCCCCCAACGAGATTACCGATCACCGTGGGGATTTCGTTCCAGATCAGATAGTCGCCGATCGAGAAGTCACCGCCGAGCATGAGTCCCGACGGGAACAGGAACATGTTCACGATGGAATGCTCGAAGCCCATGTAGAAGAACAACATGATGGGCATCCACATCGCGATGACCTTGCCGGAGACGCTGGTGGACATCATCGCCGCCACGACGCCGGTGGAGACCATCCAGTTGCACAGCACGCCACGGATGAACAGCGTCAGCATGCCTGCGGCACCGTGCTCGGCGTAACCCACCGTCCGGCTGTGCCCGATCTCGCCGAGCCGCTGGCCGACTTCGTTCGGGTCGACGCTGAAGCCGTAGGTGAACACCACCGCCATCATGAGCGCGACCAGGATGGCGCCGCCGAAATTGCCGACAAAGACCAGGCCCCAGTTGCGCATCATCGACCGGAACGTCACGCCGCGGCGCTTGTCGAGCATCGCCAGTGGGACAAGTGTGAAAACACCTGTCAGTAGGTCGAATCCGAGCAGATAGAGCAGGCAGAAACCGACGGGGAACAGGACCGCGCCGAGCAACGCGTTGCCGGTCTGCACGGTGATGGTCACGGCGAACGCCGCCGCGAGGGCGAGGATGGCGCCTGCCATGAACGCTCGAATCAGGATGTCGCGGGTCGACATCAATGCTTTCGACTCGCCGGCGTCGATCATCTTGCCGACGAACTCGCTCGGACTCACATAGGACATGGAGAACCTTTCGGGGAAGACCGTTGCCCCAGAGTTCCCCGACCGGATTGCCGATTCGCAACAGCGCGTGGACAGTCGTGTTGCCACCACCTCACAGCCAACACCCAGGTTGCGTGAGGGGCAGCGGGTCACTCCGCCCGTCGGGTCACGAGGCCGCCAGCGAATTACCCTCCCGCGGCGTCGACGTCGAACCGGACCCGGCCCCGATCCGGGGACGTAGCCCGTAGTCGTCGGGGCGCATCGTCATGTCGGCATAGCTGTCGAGATCCTGTTCGGTCCCCAACGTCAGCTCGACGGCCGTCTTCGCCTGGAACAGCGCGATAACCGCCTGCTGGTGATGGTCGGTGCCGAGGGAGGTGAGGGCCAGCGCCAGCTTGCGGTCGACGTAATCGACGGACCGCTCCAGGTCCGACTTCGCCGGCTGGATCGGGCGCGACTGCGATGCGGCGGCCGCGTCGATGCCGAGCCCGCTGTACCAGCGGTACCCGAGTGCGCCGAGAACAGCCGCGCACACCGGGATCACGACGATGATGCAGAGCAGGCCAGGGGTGCCGTCGAGAACGAGGGCACCGACGAATCCGAGGAGCAGCAGCGCGCTCGCCAGGAACAGCAGTCGCGCTGCCGGGGGCACCGCTGCGAGGGCGCGCCACATCTGAGCGACGATGCGTACGCCCGACCGTGCCGCGCGGCCCACGAGACTGGACAGCGATCTGGAGATCTTGACGACGCCGCGGCCCACATCGTCGACGTGCTGACGGGTGACCGGCGACTTCGGCATCGACCACGTGCGCGGCTGCGGCGCCGGGGTTGTCGCGCTCGGGGATTCGGCAGGCGCTTGGGCCGGCTCGGGTCCGGCCGCGCTGTCTGCGCGGGAGTTCACTGCCTCCGCCGGGACCGAAGCCTTCGTCACATCCGCATCAGAAGTCACAGGGGCATCTTCTCGCAAACGGTGCCAGAGGTCGCCTTGACGCGCCGTTGGCGGCCGGCTCGACCGGTGTCCGTGCAGTGGCCCTGTGGGGCAATCGAGCGCGGTGTGCCTGCTTCGCCGAATGTCTAGTGCGATGGGGTCAGCCGCGTGGAACCGGTCATGCGCCGCGTCGGCCGTGGGCGACGACGACGCGCCGCAATCGCATCCTGCTCGGTGAGGTACTCGACGAAGTGCGTGACGATCCACGCTGCGCCGCAAAGCGCCAGTGCGAGACCGAAACTCGCGGGCGACCCGAAGAGCATTGCGACCAAGGCGAACGTACCCGACGCTATGGCCACGACCATGGCCACTGTGTGGACGATGGCATATCGGCGTTGCCGACGAAGTGTTGGTGTGCTTGTTGTCATGTGACGTGCCTCCGTCACTAGCGATTCCCACGCGTCGGAGGCACTAAACAACATGATTGTGATTCGTTCGTGATTCGGGTGGTCTCAGAAGTCCCGCCGATCTCCGGCCTGGTACGCCGAAGCGCTGGACACTCAACCGGTTCGCCGACGTGACCGTTCAAGAGGCCGTAGGAATCGAATGTGATCCATGCCACACTGAAGTGTTGTCACGCTTGACCGGTTCCCTGAGGCGCTGGAGGTTTCCATGAGTGCAACACCCACCCTGAAGAAGGCCCTCAGCCAGCGTCAGCTGACCATGATCGCCATCGGCGGTGTGATCGGCGCGGGCCTGTTCGTCGGATCCGGTGTCGTCATCGCCGACACGGGACCCGGCTCCTTCCTGACCTACGGGATGGCGGGCGTGCTCATCATCATGGTCATGCGGATGCTGGCCGAGATGGCCGTGGCGAATCCGTCCACCGGGTCGTTCGCGGACTATTCACGCAATGCGCTCGGGCACTGGGCGGGATTCTCCGTCGGATGGCTCTACTGGTACTTCTGGGTGATCGTGGTCGGGTTCGAGGCCATCGCGGGGGCCAAGATCGTGCAGTACTGGATCGACGTCCCGCTGTGGTTGTCCGCCCTGATCTTCATGATCCTGATGACGGCGACCAACCTGTTCTCGGTCGCCTCCTACGGCGAGTTCGAATTCTGGTTCGCCGGCATCAAAGTCGCCGCGATCATCGCCTTCATCGCCCTCGGTGGGGCGTTTGTCTTCGGCCTGTGGCCGGACAAATCGGCGGACTTCTCCAATCTGACGAGTCACGGCGGTTTCATGCCCTTGGGTTTCGGCGCCATCACCGTCGGCATCGTGACCGTGATCTTCTCGATGGTCGGCGCCGAGATCGCCACCATCGCGGCGGCGGAATCCTCGGACCCGGAGAAAGCGGTCGCCAAAGCGGCCAACTCGGTGATCCTGCGGATCCTGATCTTCTATGTCGGCGCGGTTTTCCTGCTGGTGACCATTCTGCCGTGGAACGACAAGGGAATTGCCGCGTCGCCGTTCGTCGCCGCGTTCACGAAAATGGGCATTCCCTACGCCGACCACGTGATGAACGCTGTGGTCTTGACGGCGGTGCTCAGTTGCCTGAACTCCGGGATGTACACGGCGTCACGGATGCTGTTCGTCCTTGCAGCGCGTCGGGAAGCGCCACCGGCACTGGTCAACGTCACTCGTCGCGGTGTGCCGGCCAACGCCATCCTCGCCTCGTCGGTGGTCGGCTTCCTCTGCGTCATAGCCGCGGCCGTCTCCCCCGACACCGTCTTCGCGTTCCTGCTGAACTCCAGCGGCGCGATCATCCTGTTCGTGTACTTGCTGATCGCGGTCTCGCAAATCGTGCTGCGGTACCGCACCCCTGATTCGGAACTCCGCGTGAAGATGTGGCTCTTCCCCGTGTTGTCAGTGCTCACCGCGGTGGGGATCGTCGCGATCCTGGTGCAGATGTTCATCGACACCGCGTTGCGTTCCCAGCTCGTGCTGAGCCTGCTGTCGTGGGCGGTGGTCATCGTGCTGTTCGTCATCAACAAGTGGTTCGTCAAGAAACGCCCGTCCGAACCGGCGGAGGAGGCCCCCGCCGGTGCAGCGCACCGGGTGCTCGTCCTGGCCAATCAGACCGTCGATTCCGATGAGCTGCTCGACGAACTGCGCCGGATCGGCGCTGACAAGGACACGAGGTATCTGGTGGTGGTGCCGGCGAGCCCCGTCGACACGGGCGCCGCGGAGACGCACGGTCCGCGCGACGTCACCGAGGCAACGCAGGAGGCGGCCGCCGCCCGGCTCGACACCACGCTTGCCGCGCTGCGTAGCGAAAAGCTGGACGCACGCGGTGAATTGGGCGATTACCGGCCGCTGCGGGCGCTCGAGCACGCCGCTGAGGAGTTCAGTCCCGACCAGATCGTCATCGCGACATTGTCCCCCGAGTTCTCGGTATGGCACCGCTTCGACGTCGTCGACCGCGCCAGGGCGCACTTCACCGTTCCGGTGACCCACGTTGTCGCGAAATCCGCTGCGGCAAGCCAGGTCCGGCGATGACGATCCTCACGGGGTTCAGCTGGAGCGGGCACAGTCCGGCGCCGCTGCATCTCGCAGCGCAACTGTCCCGCTGCACCGGCGGGAAGATCGTCGCGGCGGCGGTCATCGAGCGGCCCTGGCTCCCCAATCCGATGGACAACGAGTACTTCAACCACATCGGCTTGCAGGCCGAGAAGGCACTCGAGCACGCCATCGCTCAACTGCCGCCGGGTCTGGATGTGTGGCCGATCGTGCACCAGGCCACGTCGGTACCGGAGGGTCTGACAGAGCTGGCCACGGAGGTGAAGGCCGACACCGTCGTGGTGGGATCGTCGTCGACGGGGCTGCTCGGCCGGATCGCCCTGGGCAGTGCGACCGACCGTCTGGTCCACACGGCGGAGATCCCGGTCGCCATCGCGCCGCGCGGCTATCCCGCTCACCCCGGGCGGATCGAGCGACTGACGGTGGCGTACGGCGGGCAGGCGGACCACGTCGGATTGGTCGCGGCGACGGCCGAACTGGCTGCGCGCTGGTCGGTTCGGCTGCGCATCGCGTCTTTCACCGTCCGACCGATGTCCGTGTTCAGCGGCTCGCTCGAACCCGGCGCCGACGACCTCGTGATCGCGCAATGGGCGCGGCAAACACGGGTGAGCGTCGCAGAGCAGTTGGAAGCGGTTCGCTCGGGCGTCGACACCGTCGAGGCCGACATCGTGATCGGCTCGGGTTCGACGTGGCGAGACGCCGTGGACGGCGTCGGGTGGGAGACCGGCGACATCCTCGTGCTGGGGTCCGGGGCGGCCGGCCCGGTGGCGCAGGTGTTCCTGGGTTCGGCGGCGGCACGCATCCTGAGGCACTCGCCGGTGCCGACGATGATCATGCCGCGGCGGACGGCCGCCTGACGGTCAGCGCACCATGTGTTCGCGGAAGCCGATCACCTCGTCGTCGGAGCCGAAGCCTGGCGATGCCACGACGGCGCTGTAGCCCGGGGGATGACGTAGCTCTCCACAGCAGTGCAGAGCCGCATTCGGCGGGAGATGTTGCGTCGTGCACGACCTCGTCGCTCAGGTAGGCCGGTGCGTTGGAGTAGACGATGAAGTCGAACTCCGGGACCTTGCCAGCGGCGTAGGAGACACTCGCGCCAGCTGGTAATGCCGCAAGACTCTACGTCGATCGGGTCCGTCAGCTGCAGAAACTTGCGTGCAGCAACGGCTTCGCGAGCGGAACCGACCACGGAGAGAGCGCCGCTGCAGGCGCCTATAACGTGCCCCCAGTCGGACTCGAACCGATTTGGCGGTGCAGATAAGTGATCCGAACCTGTTGTGATCAGCACAAACAGATGACCGTGGTTCACGGGAGTTATCTGTAACTGTGGGCAAGTTGTGGGCAGAGCGTGGGGGTGACGAACCGCAAGAACACGGTTATGGCATACCGAGGTAATTTCGAATTAGGCCGCCGAGAATCTTCACTCCCTCTTGCGTGCCGGCCTCACCAGCCCTAGTTAAGCCACCCATCGCCACCCTGCCCATGAATTGAGTGACTCGCGTACCCGGTCCGACCCGCTCGTCGAGCTCTCCCTCAGCCGCATCATCTTCCAGCGCTGCGCGAAGGTCTTCGATGTCTTCCTCCGCGAAGCCAAGTCCTCGGGCCGCGGCCAGGAGAGCGTCTAGGTCGCCTGCCGCCACATTGCCAATCTGAATAGCCCCGGGGCTGTCCACTGCGACGGTGTTTCCGTCGCCGTAGATGTAGGCGTGCACAATGTTCTGGACCGCGTGCTCATCTTTTAGATCGGCCCCCGGCTCGCCCGCCTCGGGAGCTACTCTCTCGATGTCGAGGGCCAAGCCCAGGACCCGCGTGCGAACCTGGTCAAGTACGGAGGTTATTAACGCGGGCGATACCACGCGGTGCGCACTCACCAATCCGTGCATTGGGGCCATCGCTGCCAGCTCCGGCAGCTTGCCCCTCTGTATCAGGAGATTGAGGTGGCCGATCACATCCGTTCCCCAGTTATAAGACAACGGACCGTCGTTCGCCGACAGCCGTTCCAACTCACTGACAGACTCACGGAATTCGATTTCGAAAGCTCCAACTTCCCGCAATACTTTCGGGAACGCCGACGGTGCCAACGGGGCGTTCCTGATCATGGAGCTGTACGGCCCGGACCAGTTGCTCAAGACCTGAGTTTGAAACGGTCCTCGGTAATCGGGCAAGTCCATGTCGTTCGGATAGCCGTGAAGCTCGTGATCGACCCACTTAGATAACGCTTGAGTGCCGGTACGCACACCGAGAACCTTGACCTGGCGGAGTAGCGACGCGATCGACACCGTCTCGCCCGTGGCCGCGTCGATGATCTCAGACAGCTTAGACACCTCTGCATCCTCTCACCGGCGACCGACAGAAATTCAGTCTCCGAGTTTGCCCTCTACGAACGACTTCAGCGGTTCGTGAATGGCAATTGCGTGGCCGCTGTTGGCGATCGACGTGGCCGTCCACGAACCCTTCACCGCCTCGATTGGACATGAAGTCAGCAGATTGACGATCGAAGGGTCTGCGGGGTAAGTCCGCATAGCGTCCTTCAACCGGTTTCGTTGATTCTCGGTGAGTGTCTCCCACCATTCCTTAAGTTGCGCCCGCTCTTGGTCGCTCGACACGGCACCCTCCTGACTCGATTCCTCATAGGCTAGGGCCTCGTCAACCTAGGGGGGAACATGTCGTTTGAATTTCCGGAACCAGCGCCGTGGTTTGCGGACTTACCACGTGACTCTCGGGGATTCTTCATCCTCGCCGAGATTGGATGGGAAGGGGGTAAACCAGCCTTCAATAAGTTTTCGGTCGAGCGAACCGTCGTCCTGGCGGTGAATCGAGCATGTGCTCTGTGTGGATACCCGATGCCGCCCGGCCACAACGTTTATCGCGCCTTCGCGCAAGGTGATGCGGCTCAAATTCGCGGCCACGAACGTGAACATGCCCATGACTTGGCAGGACCGCTCCATCGATCCTGCGTGTTCTACTCGGCAATAGTCTGCCCCTATCTCCGAGAACGAACGGCCCGGTTGGGCAAGGACAGCATGATCGCTCCTGGCGCCAAACGGGGGACGCTGGCCGCAGTATTCGGTTTTAAAGATCTCGGGTTGATGGTCCCACTACGGCTACCGCCGGGTAAGTTCCCTTCACCGAAAATTGCCTATTTGAAGCTGGACGAAGACATCAGGTATCGGGACGGCGACGAACTACGTGATCACTACGCCGCTGCGGTGGAAAGCGATGCCAACATCATCGACATGAAGGGCCCAAGGCTCTACTGGGCCGACTCCCCCGCAGAGTTTGATGCACTGAAGGCAGAATTCACGGAACTCGCGGGCGAGGTCGATAAGCGGACACCGATTTACGGGCCGACAGTCCTGACGGAGGGCATTGACAGTGGCATCGAATATATGACCCTTCCGATCTAGCGCCGTGGCGCGAACCGTTTCTCACAGCATTTCAAGTCTCTGCACTGCGAGGGCTCTCACCGGCGGTCACCGTCTGCGATCCGCTGCCGGAGGCACTCCCCACCCTGCCTGACCTGCGACTCCCATCGAACACGTCTAATCATCGGACTCTGGTCTGTCGGGTGGCGTGCTTCCTCGAGTTGCATCCTCGACAAATGACCTGGAGTTCGCCGTGGGGGTCGCCGCCGAGGGTGACTTCGGTGATGTGGTCGGCGGTGAGGTCGGTGGACGGGTGGGCGTCTCGTCCCCATCCGGGGCACCAGTCGCCGTGCTGGGCTCGGTGGGCGTCGACAGCGGCCCGACGCCGGCCGCGGTCGCGGGGCTCGGTGGGCTTGGAGCCGAACTGGCGGCGGTAGCGGTCGTTGGCGTGTCTGTGTTTGGTGCAGCGGCTTTCGATCTGCAGTTCGGGGCATCCGGGTTGGGCGCAGGCTTTGAGGCATGAGCGTGGCATGTAGGTGTGTCCTCGGTGGTGTTTACGGTGAGCACGGAGCGCAGGTACTGCTCGCACTGGTTTGCGGCGTGGTCATGGCGTCCTTGCCCTCCGTACCGTTGGAGGGTTTGACGCTCACGCGCTCACCGGGTCAGGGGTGGTGGGCTAGGAGCCGTCGACATCACCGATGCAGACGACAGCTGCTTCGTGGGGGAAGCCGTACCCGACTCGCATGGTGGCGCGGAAGCGCCGGATCACGTTGCACGAGAACGCGGTAACGGTGGGCGGTGACGTTCACCTCGGGACTCTGAAGTCCGGCAAGTCGAGGACGGTTGTGTTGCCCGCGTTCGTAATCGAGGAGTTGTCGAAAACGTGCCGCGGCAAGGCTCACGGCGACCTGACCTGGCCGGCCCGGGACGGCGGGTACCTCGGTCCACCGTCGTCGCATGCTTGGCTGTCGGGGGCCGTGGAGCGGTGCCAGGCAGCCGCGGAAGCGGCCCGGGCGAAAGAGGGTGATGAGCCGACCACCCCCGTGTTCCCTCGCGTGACAGCCCATGCACTCAGACATACGGCAGCCTCCTTGGCGATCTCGGCGGGCGCCAACGTCAAGGTCGTGCAGCGGATGTTGGGGCACTCGTCGGCGGCCATGACATTGGACGTCTACGCCGATCTGTTCGACGACGACCTCAACGGAGTTGCCGACAAGTTAGATGTGACTGTGGGCAAAATGTGGGCAGAACGGCCTACGAACGCGGTCTAGCCGCCTCCAATAATCCCTCTACCTGCGTCGTTACGAGTCAAGTCCCTGTGCCCCCAGTCGGACTCGAACCGACACTTGGCGGATTTTAAGTCCGCTGCCTCTGCCAATTGGGCTATGGGGGCGTCGCAGCTCAGAGCGTACTTTAGGCCGTATCAGCCTTCCTCTGACGTCCTGAATACCGCAGTGATACCGCAGTGCTGTCTATAGCCTTACCCAGCGCGTCTGCCACACCGCTCAAATCGTCGTTGAGTAGGTGCCCATAACGGTCGAGCGTCATGGCCGCCGTTGCATGCCCCAGGAGTCTCTGCACGACCTTGACGTTAGCGCCTGCACTGATCGCCAGTGACGCCGTGGTGTGCCTGAGGCCGTGAGGTACCAGCCCTTCGATGCCGACGTCTTCACACGCGTTGTCGAATGCCCAGCGGTACTCACCGAGTGGCAGGAACCCGCCCTTCCGACTAGGAAACACCAGCGCGTTCGGATCGGCAGGCAACTCAGCCTTGAGTTTCTTCCAGACAGGTTCGGGCACGGGCACGTGGCGATCCCGCTTCGTCTTGGTCGTCGACTCCACGATGCCCTTACCAGTGACCGCGGTTGCCGACGAGCGCACCGTCAGCACCCGATCCCCCACATGCCTGCGTCTCAACGCAACGGCTTCGCCGAACCGCAGCCCGCAGTACCCCAGGACCAGCGTCAGCGTCTCGAACCGATCCGCAGCCTTGGCCAGCACCAACAACTCGGCATGGCTCAGGTAGCGCCGCTCACGCTCGGCTTGCTCGGGAAGATCCTCGTCCCGCTTGATCTCCAACGCGACGTTCTTCGCCACCTTGCCAGTCCGTTGGGCGTATTTCAGGACAGCACCTACCAGCTGATGCGCTTGGGTGATCCGACTTGCCGACAAACCGGCTCCACGTTGCCCACCATCGACCGACAGCGACCCCAGCCACGTCGAATAGGACTCGTAGTCAAGCCTTTTCAGCGGAACACCATCCCACTTCGGCAAGACTACGGTGTCGAGCAACGAGCGATATCCTGCAACGGTTTTCGGCTTTCGGTGCTGTTTGGTGGCGAACCATTGCTCCGCCACCGACCCGAACGTCTCCGCACTCTTCCTCGGATCGACATACTCACCGCGCTGAAGGTCGGCGGTCAGGCCGTTGAGGTATGCCTGCGCATCCGGCTTGCGTTGGAAACTCTTGGTCCGTTCAGCGCCTGTGCTGTCGACCCATCTGACACGCCAGCGCGAGACCTTGCCGTATACCGCAGACCGCTCCGTACGCATCGCGCCGTCCGGCGCCTTGACTCGTTTGTGCCAGCGGTCGTCAATTCCCGCTCGCTCGTTCCGAGTCGTCATACGCTGAAAGTACCGCAGTATTCCGCTCCCCTCATCCGCTTCGTTGTCCGGAGGCCGGACTATGAGCCCGCCGAAGACGTCACGACCCCCGAGTCATTGAAAGGCTTTTCTTCAAGTGAATGTGGCTGTGGTCGTGGACAGACCGTCAAGTCACCAGTCACTGTTGGCTCAGGCGAACCGACCATAGCTGAGGAGTAATTTGATGGATTTGCTAGGAGCGAAGGAAGTTTCGGACATCACTGGAGTTCCGATGGGGACGCTGAGGTACTGGCGGCATTCGAATATTGGGCCGGCGAGTTTCACCTTGGGACGCCGAGTCGTTTATCGGAGGGCCGAGGTATTGCGCTGGATATCGGAGCGAGAGAGCGCAACCCGCCGCGGAGGCGGCGACGCCGCTTAGTGCCTGCGCACGAAAAAGACCTCGGGGACTAGCCGAGGCCTTCGTTCGAACCACCCGATCACGCCACACGGAAGTTCCTCATGAGAATAGCGCAGCATGCCCATAATCGACAGCACCACGGGCAGGAAATCCCTTGAGCGGCAGGGGGGAGGGGGACAAGAAGTCAGTCGCGGCACGCTTAGTCGATATGGCCCGGGAACGCTATGTTCTCGGAGTCTCCAAGGACGGCGAACCATTTGGCGCCGAACGCAGTCGACCCCACCTCGCGATACTCCTGCGTGGTGGGAGGGCTGGCCTACGGGCAGATCTCGCCGCTCGCTACTTCACCGAGACCGGTGCGGTCGCCGGGGGCCAAGCACTTACCGACGCCACACTGATTTTGGAAGGTCTGGCGGCCACGCAGGCACCCGACAAGTTGAACCTACGCGTTGCCGACCACCACGGGACGATCTACATCGACACTGGAGATCCAAACGGTCAAGTAATCAAAGTCTGCGACGGAAGGTGGTCGATGGCTCCCACTGCGCCGGTGCGGTTCCTCCGAAATACGAAGCTGACGGGGGCGATGCCGGCACCAAGCCCCCGCGGGGATGTGACGAAGCTCTGGGAGTTCGTCAATGTCGCCGTTGAGGACCGCCCAGTTCTTCTCGCGTTCCTAGTAGCTGCTTTGGTTCAGTGCGACGTCCCGCATCCGGTACTAGCCCTGTTTGGCGAGCAAGGTAGCGCTAAAACGACATCGACACGGAGCTTGGTCGAACTCATCGATCCTTCGCCCGCCCCCTTTCGTCAGGCGCCGCGGGACGCGGACTCATGGGCGGTTGCCGCTTCTGGATCGTGGGTCGTTGCTCTGGACAACCTGTCGGCCATCCCGCCGTGGCTGTCGGACTCGTTATGCCGCGCTGCGACAGGCGACGCCATGGTGAAACGGTCTCTATATACCGATGCCGATCTGGCTGTCATCAAGTTTCGTCGATGCGTGATTATCAACGGAATCGACGTCGGCGCCATCCGACCCGATCTGGCAGAGCGGCTAGCGATCGTCGAGCTGCGACGCATCGACCCCAGAATGCGACAGTCAGAGGCCGAGATGCGACAGCGGTGGGAAGCAGCTCTACCAGGTATTTTTGGCGGACTACTTGACTTGGCTGCCTCCGTTCACCATCGGTTGGTGTCGCTTGCCAGGGTGATGGGACCACCTGATTGCCAGGGGGATGGGACCACCGTGGCGCGTTATTGAGGATGCTCGTCGGCGGGGTCTGGGTCAAGCTGAGGGCGGGTCCGTTGGCGGTAGGACGGTCCTTCGATGACCAGGGTGTGCGCGGCGGAGGTCAGTCGGTCGATGGCTGATTGGGCGAGCAGGGTGTCGGCGGTCATGGTCAGCCATTCGGCGGGCTCGCGGTTCGACGTCATGATCGTGGTCTTGGCGCGGTGGCGCTCGACGACGATTTCGTAGAAGTCGCTGGTTTCGGTGGCGTCGAGGGGGCGTAGCGCGAAGTCGTCGATGATCAGAACGTCGACGGCGGCCAGGCGGCGGATCTCGGCGTCGACGGTGTGGTCGAGGCGGGCGGCGCGCAGCCGGGTGAACAGTTTGTCGGCGCGGCCGAACACGACGGTGTGTCTGCGTCGAATAGCCATGTTTCCCAATGCTGTTGCCAGATGCGTCTTGCCAACGCCGACGGGCCCGAGGACGATCGCGGACTGGCCGGCATCGAGGAACCGTAGCGAGGTGAGATCACCGAGCAGGGTGCGGTCATAGCGCAGGTCGCCGTGGGCGGTCCAGGTATCAAACCGCATGCTCGGATCGAGTCCGGCTTTGGCCGCTCGTAGTGCCGCGGAGCGGGATTCGCGTCGGGAGACCTCGTCAGCCAGCAGTGTTTCCAGGAAGCCGATGTGGCTGAGTTTGTGTTGTCGGGCCAAGGCGGCGCGTTCGGGCAGGGTGTCAGCCAGTGCACCGAGCTTGAGGGCTTTGAGCAGTCGGAGCAGATCAGCGCCGATCGGGTCGGTAGCTCCACGGGCGGTGGTAGTCATGTCAGCGGTTCTCCTCGGAAACGATGGTCAATGATGTTGGGGTGGAGTTGAATTCGGAAGGATCACGGGCGAAGCGGGTCGCGGTGTGACCGACCGCTTTCGGCAGGGCCGGGGAGCTGGTCTCGGTGGCACGCTCGAGCATGGAGGCGATCTTGTTCACCGAGACGACATCGAGATCCAGCGACAATGAACAGGCCTGTTCGACCCGGTCGGCGCCGTAGCGGCGCACCAGACCCAGCAGCCGGTAGACGGTACGCATCTTCGTCCAGGGCAGCCGGTCATCGAGGATGCGTTCGGCGTAGATCCCGACGTTGGGGCCGTGCGCGGCGCAGGTGGCGATCAATGTCGTCACATCGCGCAGCGCGTAGCCGGTCTTGTGTTCGGGCAGATCAGCGGGGTCGGTGCTGCGCCCACCGGCCGGTTGGCGGGGATGGACCTTGACCAGCACGCCGCGGCGATAGAACTTCACCAGCTCGGTGTCGGCGCGCACGTCCAGGTACTGACCGATCCAGCATTCGGGCAGCGAATACAGGGCCTTGGCGACCTCGGCGTGGAAGTCGCGGTGGACCTTGACCGTCTTGAACACCGGCACGTCATAGACCTGCGGCACCGCCAACAGCCGGGGCTGCTCTTCGTCGGTGAACACCTCCAGCGGGCGTGCGCAGGTGGTGCCGTGGGTGCGGGTGCCCGCAGTGTCACGACACCACGCTGTGGCGGCGTCCTGCGCCTGCTGCAGACTGGTGAATGTTTCTCCGTCCCAGAAGTTTCGCCGCACGTACTGCACGGCGCGTTCCACCCGTGGCTTGTCTTTCGGCGAGGCCACCCTGGCGGGGTCGGTCAGAAACCCGCTATGCCCGGCGTAGTCCAGCCAGCCCTGGCTGAACTGCGGGTTGACCGCGTCCGCGGCGGCGATCACCGGTTTGAGGTTGTCGGGGATCAGCACGGCGAACACCCCGCCGAAGAACTCCCAGGCCGCCTCGCAGCCGGCGATCACCGCGGCCAGGGTCTGCGAGTACGACAACCACACGAACATGTGCCGGGAGTACACCGCGGTGAAGATCAGCGCGTGCACCTTGCGGCGGCGCCCGTCAGCAGCGTCGGTGAGCATCCCCAGGTAGCCGAAGTCGACCTGGCACTCCACTCCGGGATCGCCATCAGCGACCCGCACCGTGAGGTCTTTGCGGCCGAAACCGCAACGCTGGCTGGCGAATCGGTGCAACGTCCGATACGGCACCACACACCCCTGCCGGGCCAACAGGGTGTGGATCTTCGTGACCGTCAACGGCCGATGCTCACCGGTGCCGGCCACCCAGGCGGTGATCTGATCTTCGAAGCCCACCAGCTGCTCCCACGCCGCCCCGTGGCCATCGGGGCGCACCGGACGCACCGCCTCGGCAACCATCCCGATCAACGCATCATCGACCGCGCTGACGTCGTCGTCGCGACGCAAACCCGCCGCCTGGGCGGCCTCGACGTAGCGGCGCACCGTCTTGCGGTCCAGGCCGCAATGCGCGGCAATGCTGCGGTACCCCGGCGCCGGCAGTCCCACCACCCCCAGCCACACCCGCAGCACTTCCCTGATCTCATTCACACTGACCTCCCGAAAAGCCATGCCCGCCGACCTCCGTGACCTTGAGCCGTCACGGCGATCGAACGAACAAATGAAAAGACCACCGACGCGACGCGCCGGTGGTCCCATAACTGGCAATCCAGGTGGTCCCATCACCCTGGCAAAAATCAGGTCACACTGGTCCCATCCTCATGGCAGACGACAGTTGGAGACCATCACAGTTGAGGACTCGCCCAGGATGGCGGACTTCTGTCGCACGCTGGCGGCCGTGGACGAGATCTTGTCGACTAATGGCGTACGCCGGTACATGTCGCGCGCCAATCAGTTGTCTGAGGATAGTTTGTCCGTCGACCCGTTTATCGAACAGCTTCGCTCGCGGACATTAGAACCTGCTGTTGGTCAATCCGGCAGTGATTTGCTGATGCTGCTCACACCGGTCAACGACGACTGGCAACGACCGAGGGACTGGCCGAAGAACGGTCGCGACGTTTCTGGGCTGCTGCGTAGGCACGCACCCGCTCTACGCAACCTCGGATGGGTGATCGAAGATGATGGCGCGCGCAACCGCAGGAACGTACTGCTGTGGACAATCTATCCGCCGTACAAAGATGTTGTGGCTCAGCGAGCCTCGCAACCCTCGCGTCTCTCGCTTACGCAGATCAGCGAGAACGCGAACTTCGACCGGAGTCAGCAGAAAGTTTTGAATGCCGACGCGAAGGCTGGCGAGGGTCGCACGGCGGCAGCGTCTTGACCGTGCGCTGTGGTGCAGGGAAACAGGTGCCCAGATAGTTGATCGCATACCGTTTCATCCGGTCTGATGATGCGTCAACACCGGCGAAGCGTCGACATGTGGCAGCTCGCCTCGGTGGGGTGGCTGGGTCCTAGAGCTCATCCTGAATCGGCAGCAGCAGGGCGATGGCGTGACCATCCTCCGCCCGGATTTCGAATGAATCCCCTCGTTCGACGCTCAAGAGCACTTCGTCGAAGTTCTCTAGGAGGTCCTGCATTGCAATGATCTTCACGATTGGTCCAAGAGTATGAGGTCACCGGTTACATGCCCGAGAGCAGTGAAGCACCGTGAGGCCAAAGACTGCCGCAGGCGCCACTCTGGCATTTGCGTCGGTCTTGTATCAGCCGGCGGAGCAGGTCAGGGCGTGGGAGGGCACCAAACTTCCTGGACTGCTCTGCAATCCGCGACAGCTTGCGGGTCTACGACCTCGATGTCGCGAAGCACGGAATCACAATCACCCAAGGAGCACCCATGGTCGGTCAGTGCCTTCATCCAACTCACCAGCACGGTCATTGAACGAGTTCCATCCTCGGAAGATCCGGTAGCCCACGCACGACCAAACGTGGCGGCCGCACTGTCGAGAAACGCTCTGTGCACCACTCGATATGCTTTGTCGAACTCCGATCGAGCCATCCAACCGTAGGCAACTAGTTGCGGCACACCGATTTCGCGTTCGATGATGCTTGGGCTCGCAAGGCGAAGGGCAGCGCTCCACTGTTCACGAGCGGTAGCCGGGTATCCGGGTGGCGAAGTGGGCTGAAGCATCAGCAGGTACCGACCGCCTTCCGAGTAATCGGCCCGTCGCCAATCTGGGTCTCGCCCGGGCACCGCTATAGCCGGGGGCGCATGCAGGGTCGTGCGGTCCCAGGTCGGCGGCGGAGGCTGTAGCGAAGCAATTGCGCACACTCTTTTTAGTGCTGAGCTGAGCTGTCTCAGCCTGTTCGCGTAGTCCAGCAGGGGATAACTCTTTAGTGAGGTGTAGTTGCCACACAGCTCAACCCCAGTTTGCACGTGGAACTCGCGCGTCCAGGCACATGCTTGATCGACGACGTTCGCCAGATACGTATGCTGCCGCGCGAGCTCGGCGCGCCAAGCTTCACCATCTACCTCCTGAGGGAGCGAATCCATTTTCAGGATGAACCGCCTGCAGCGTCGAAAATTGCAGTGATCCAGCCGGTTCCCCGACTGTCGAGGTAGGCATGTGCTGCGGCGTAGATCATGTCTTCCAGCGGCAGGTCCGCCTGCATTGCCCCGCAGTTGTCGTCAGCTATCCACCCCAGGACCACCTCAAGCGCCCGGCAAATAAGCCATTGCCCCCTGTACTCTGCACAGACGGTGTCAGTGCGTTCATCTTCCCAACCCGGCTGCACCATTCCGATGCTGAACCATTGCTGCTGAACCGCTTCGGCGAAACGGGCGCGATCCGAAGCGTCTACTCTGCCGTCAGCTGCAGCCGGCCACACCGAGTCGAAGTTCGGCGGAATTCGGGGGCCACCGTCGGCGACGATCGCAAGGCGCGCGTCGGAAACGATTGCTTCCGTGACCAGTTTGGCGGCTCGCTGGGTAAGCCCTCTGGCACGAAGTTGCGCTACACGCTCGAAAAGGTCGGGGTACTCCCGCTCCAATCGGTGCGGAGTATTCGCGTTGGCGATAGCGTCACGTTTTCCGATTGAGGCGGGCATGGACATACCGGAGCAGGTGGCCCATTCAGTGCCCCAGCGTTGCGCGGCAGTCATGAGCGCTGTTACGTCCGACCAGGTGGTCGCTGCAGCGGCTAAGCGCCAGCCAGCCGGCTCCGCGGCCTTGACTTCTGCGAAGGCGATCAGTGTCGCAGCCGGATCGAGATTTCCGATCCATCGGCTACGAAAGCCCTCTCCAATAGCTTGGTCAGACCAGAGCATCCGCACGCCCTTAGGGACCACAATCCCCGCGGGGACGTAACCCGCACCGTGATGTGTCAGCGCCACAACATGCCGATCGCCAGCCGCTGAATACATCAGGCCGACGGCCCACAGTGCGAAGGTTCGGCAGGATTCGGTGGCGTACAACAGTTCCCACGCCAACCATTTAACCGTCTGTAGATCACTCGACTCGTTGCGCCGCCGTTCCAAGTCCCGGGCCGCCGCGGCCGCTACCCGGGACGGCAGCGTCGCGGCGGGAGTTGTCAACGCTGCCGTCGCGACCGATGCGCCGGCAGGCGCCATTGAGGTGTGAGCGCCGCCAATCAATGGGACAGCACCGGCGGCCGGTGGAATTGCGGCCGGAACTGAAGGCGGCGGACCCAGCGGCCCCGGGGGCAGCAAGGGTGCTGAAACCGCTGGATAGGGATTAGTACTCGACACTACCTGCGGCCCGGCAATAGACGCTGGCACGGCACCCGTGGTCGCTCCTATTAACGGATGCCAGATTCCACTCGGAGATGCCGCCGGCTGCGCCGGCGTCGCAGTGGCTACGACAGCAGGGAAGCTAGTCGTCTGAGCGCCGGTGACCGATGACAGCGGCGCAGGACCACTTGCAGGCATGACCCCTTGCAGCGCGACAGCAGGAGACGGCGATGCAGATACTGCCGGCCGTACCAAACCCGACTGCGACATTCCTCCAGTGCCCGATCCCGATAGCGGAGATGCTGAACTTCCGAACGCGGCCAACGAGCCGATGGATGAGGAACGTCCTGGTCCGGCGAGGCCTACCCCACTGCTTCCGATGTCACCAACCGCGGCTACGGACGCAGGACTGGCGCTCTGCGCCGGGGGGTGCGGTGACAGCGATGAAGAACCAGGGGTAGGCCCGGTGCTGACCCGCGGCGCAGTGTTACCAGACCTGGATTCGGCATCAGACGGGTCTGGCACCGAAAGACGAGGCTGCGTATCACCGGTCTCCACTGCCACCTCGGGTGGACGCTCAGGCGATTCGTCGGATCGCTTATCGGTCGACCGATCGTCATCGCCGGTACTAAACGGATCGCCATTCGGGGGTCCCTCCGGCAGAGGCGTAAATCCCTGGACGAATTGCACAGTTAGAGCGCGGATCTCATCGGCTGCCCCTACTGCGATTCCTCGCGCCCGCGCAGCAGCACTGGTGATGATGTTGATAGCGGTGGGACTTCTGCTCGGCACGTGTACCAGTTGTTGATGTGCCTCAGCATCAATCGTGTCAATCATCAGCTCAGCACTCATCTGGATCGCCGCAACACTCTGCATCAGATCAGCGGCAGCCTTATCCGCGTCGGCCTTATCGTCGGCCCGAACCTGAATACGCCTGTAGGCAGCGTGCATTGCTTCGAAACCATTTGACTGCGCCACACCGACAACCTGCAAGCCGTGCAAGGCGACCCGGTGAGCATCTACTGCAGCCGCAGTCGCCATCGCCAGACGACGTTGAGCAGCAGCCCGTCCTTCAGATTGCTCGCGGGTGACCGGCCATACATCGGGCGCCACGATGAAGCGTGAATAGCTACGAGCGGGTGGTGGAGCGGCCATTAGCCGGCCCCCGTTTCTTCGCAGGCACTTTCAGCGGCCCGCAGGGCACTCGAGTACTGATCAACCATGTCGTTGGAAACGGATGCGGGTTCACGGCGCAAATCTGCGTCGACCACAGCCACGATCGACCGCCGGACATCAGCGAGCGCATCAACAATTTCTCGTGGTACGCCTGGACCTAGCCGGGTGGCCATATAGTTCAACTCCGCACCCACCGCGCTGAAGTAGTAGCCCTGCACCCCCAGGCTTTGTGATGACTCCCAGTCATTGGCCCGGTCGACGCGATCGATGAAGGCGCCACGCGCAATCCCAACACCGCTCTTGAAGTTCCTCAGGCCAACACACGCCTCAATTGCTGCGTCGCGCTTTTCTGAGGGCTCCGCAGCAGACGTGGACGAGGTCGACGGCCTTATCGCGTGTTCAGACTGCCCACTTGGGAAGATCTTGAGACTCACAGCGAGTGACATGATGGCAACGACGGTGCTAACGACCGCGAGGTAGAACGCCAGCTTGCTCACAGTCACTCCACCACGGAACGAAGCTGTGTCGCGTTCAGTTCATCAACGACAACAAGGGAATTCACTGCTGCGGCCGCTGCAGTGCTTAATGCTTCAACCCGCAGAAGGAGCCCCGCCGCGTGACCCTGCTGGGCAGCGACAGAAGTGAAGTCTGCGAGGCCGGCTGCGGCGTCGATGATGGACAGACTGCCGCTAGCGATTGGACCGGCCGGTTCAACAGACGCGGCGTCTGAACCGGCCACGCCAGCTGCCGCAATTCCGCCCCACGCGGTGGCCGGCTGCAGATCTAGACGCTCCATGACCCATAAAGTACCGCTTCGCACAGACACTTCGCCACAGCTGAGCACACATTCGTTTAGCGGATACTCCCAGTTCAGTGGGCTGATCTGCAATTTCAAGCAAACAGGACACTGGCAGCCGCGTCATGTCCAGAACGTTTGATTCCAGCCGAACTCTCATATGTCAGGATCAGTCACGCTGGAATTGATGCCGCCGCCTGTTTGCATGGCCAGCAATGCCCCATCAAGTGAAGGCGGAACACGACATGCGTCGCATCTGACGGGGTAGCGCCGAGCCAGGGTACGCGTTAATTCCTATTTGGATAGACCACTTTGGCGAGTTCTCGGGCGGCCTCAAATGTGCTGCGGTCCAACTCTTTACGCCGTGCCCGCTCAGCCACACTCGACAATAATATCTTCATGGCATCCGCGTTTCGGAGCGCGAATTCTACCGCGTCGCATGCGGAACGAATTACCGGAGCGGTGGCACCGTGTTGCTGTGTACCCGATGCACTTCGGACGGCAGCACGAGGAACCTCGACGATGCGAATCGGTTCTCCGTGCCGCTGTGCTGCTGTACGCGCGGCCGAGGCGTCTCTGCGGCACGTGTCAGAGCAATAGCGACGCGGACGCCCCCGCCGGGAAGTGACTTCGGGATCTAGCATGACCGCGTCGCAACGGACGCACCGGTTCGGATCTGATGTCGGGTAGTTGTCCGCTGCGATCGGTTGATGATGGTCAACGCCAACTGCGCTATGGCTCCCCAGACTTGCGCCGTTTGCGCGGAGGGCCGCGGCGTTTCGAGACTCCGTTGCACGCTGCGCGCCGCCCTCGTCAGCACGCGCTCTGCAAAGGACATTTTGGAGGTCGCGAACCTCGACCTCAGCGAGAGTAGCGATCGACGCGATCGTCTGACCGCGGTCCCTCATCCGCCCAGTAACCGTTTGCAGGTTGACGAAATGACTCACACGCTTGCGGGCTGCGTCCGTGCGCACGTTTTCATTCACTTGATCGAGGCGCGCACTCTCCCAAGCGTCAACGGCGCCCAGCCGCTGGAGCAGCACACGAACCGAGGCGGCATCGTCTACATTGGCACGTTCAAGGCTCGCGCGTTTCTCGTTCGCCCTGCGCTGCGCTTCCACCGCACGCTTGCGCGCCCGTAACTTCTCACTTCCGCTCATAGACGCAAACGTAGGACGAGCCGCGCGCTATCGTCCACCACCACAGCCAAATTCGCGAGCAACTAGGGGCTGGCTGCTCGGAATGATCCGAACTGCCCACGATGCCACCGCGCCGTCCACGCAGGGAGAGTCGGTTACTACACCAATCAGCGGCAAGCCGTTTAACCGTCAGTCGTCGACGGTTGTTCGCCCTCACGGCGGCTTATGTAGTTGCCGCGCGCCGCGCGCCTCTCTGCGTCGGCGACGTCAGCGTTGAATGTGGCGGCGAACTCTGTGTACTTGACGTCGAGCAGGTGCTCGTCAGGCGGCGCGGGTTGCACGGCGGCTGGATTTGTGAGGGCGTAGTAGGCGTAGCGGCTGTCGAGACGGTTTTCCGGCACCAAAGTGATTAGCCTTGGGGTGAGTCCGCACTCTGCCGCCAGGTTCCAAAACTCTTCAATGGTGAAGGTGGTGGTCGATGCGAGGTTTCGGTCGTAGGCCGTCCCGGCGAAGCCGCGGGTCCGACGATCGCTGGTGTGGTACTTGATCTGGACCAACGCCATGCCTTCGGGAGCCAACACGGTGCGGGCGATTTCAAGGATGGCCCGTACCGCGTCGGTGTCGGTCGTTAATTCGATCACGTATAGACACAGGAAGACGTCGCTGCTGCCCGCCAATCCGACGGTGGCTTGTTCGGGGCAGGTGAGGTCGATGCGCCGTGTCTCGACGGGTGTCGTGCAAGTTGCGCGGACTTGTCGGACGCATTCGTCGAGGTTTTCTTCGGAGATGTCGGCGGCGATGAAGCGCTGCGCATGGGGGGCGAAAGCCACGGCGTTGGCCCCGCCGCCGGCGCCCCACTCCATCACCGTGTTCGGGCTGGGCGAATTAAGGGCTCGGGCGAAGGTCTCATAGATCTTCCAATGGTCGTCACCAACCTCCAGCCAGGCTTGATCGCCGATTCCGTTGCGCCAGTGCGAGTTCGCTTCCCAGGCCGATCCTGTGGGCGCCGACCAGTAGCGGGCGGCTTGCCCGGCGATCCGGTTCCGGAATCGCCGACTTCCCGCTGCTGCCAGCGCTGCAGCCAGGATTCGCTCCCCTCGCACTGCCACGTCAATACCTCCGGTCAAAAACTTGTTTCCGGTTGCGCTGACAGTAACCGGCCTTACGTTGAAATGGCCGCCTTCGACGCCGGACCGACCCGGCCCGACGCGACGCCGCCCACTAACGACGCCAGTGATGAGCTGGGTGTCGGCGGCGAAGCATTTGCTGATTACAGATAGCGAAGGTGCTCCTGATTTCGGGCGCGGCGGGAAGAGTTGCAGACGGTTGACCGGCAAGTGGCGATGGTGCTTGACCGCGTGGCGACCTCTTCCGATTCAGCGGCGGGTGTCAACCGTCGTCATAGGAGCCCAGGGCAAGGCCATGTCGATCGGCTTCTGACATCATCTACTATCTCGGTACGTAGGTTGTAGACGCGAGGCGATTACTTTGCCGGGCCCCACGGTAGGGAGTAGATGTGCTCAAGTTCTGTTTGATGGCGGTATTGGCTGTGATGGCGCCGATGGCGGGACTGGGCTCGGCTGGGGCGGCGTCGGCGGCGGAGCACTGTTTGCACCGCTTTGGAGCGCATCAGCAGGTAGCGGACGGTGGTGGCATTCAGAGTTGGTCGGTCGCGGATCTGAAGAAAAGCGGTGATGTGCCTGACTTCCCGGTGGCCGGCCAGCTGTGGGAAGCGACCGCGACGGTGACGGCGATCTTGGGCACTTCGACACCGGTAATCCCCAACTTCGCCGCAACCTCTGTAGGCGCCCGCTACCCAGCGCTGTGGCAGATGGCCAGCCCGCGGGGAATTTCCCCGGCCACCTTGACTCAAGGGCAGACGGCCACCGGCAAGATCTACTTTGACGTCACCAGCGAGTACCCCATGGCGGTCACGTACACCGCCGGTGGCGCCAGGCCACTGATGTGGTGCTGCGGCGAGACGATGATGGCGATGCCGATGGACGCATGCCCTTGCTGCGCCAACATGAAGGAACCGTGCCCCTGCTGTGCGGGAAAGATGTAGGGACGAGCAGCCATTGTCTGGCGGCCGACCCGTGTGGCGGGCGGGCCAGACGGTGAAACCATGGGTCACGCGCTGCAGGTCTGCCAGGTTGCGATGAAAGCGAGCCAGGGATCTGATAAACCAGGCCGAATATTCTTAAGGGTCTTCTTTCCACGCCCTTGCCACGTGAGGCAACCGATGCCGTTCAGTAGATACGAGACAGACGTCTATCCGCGCACCAAAGCCTGGTCAAGCGCTGTGGAGAGGTCTTCATAACTGCGCGGCTGGATGCGTTCGCCGTTGAGGAAGAAGGTCGGGGTTCCTTGCACGCCTAATGCGGTGCCGTCGGCGATGTCGAGCTGGATGCGTTCCAGGGTGGCCGGGTCGTTGTAGGTGTCGTCGAATGCGCTCATGTCCAGGCCGAGTTGCTGGGCGAAGCCGCGGAATACGTCGTCGGCGGGAGTCTGCTGCTCGCCCCATTCTGCTTGTGTCTCATACATTTTCCGGTACATGGGTTCGAGTTGGCCTTGTTGGGCGGCGGCCTCGACCGCGCGTGCGGCGCGCTCGGCGTTGAAGTGCGAGCGCAGCGGGAAGTAGCGCAGCACGAAGTTCACCCGATCGCCGTACTCGGCGCGCAGCTGCTCAATGGCGGGATACACCGCGCGACAGCCCTCGCACTCGAAATCGAGGAATTCCACGAAGTAGGCGTCGCTGTCGGGTACCGAGTTGAGCCGGTGACTGTTGTCTCGGACCGTCTGTCCGGCTGCCCCATCAAGTTGAATCGGAGGCGCCGAGTCGGTTCCTCGGACCGAGAGGAACACCGCGGTCCCGATCGTTGCTAACGCGATAACGAAGACGGTCAGCAGAACGCGGGTGTTGGTCAGGATCGCTCCGAGACCTTTCATGTTCATATCGACGTACTTTAGTATATGGATATGAGTGAACCGGTGGATACCTGCGATCTGCTCTGCCTGAACCTGCCCCACGCGGAGTCCATTCGCGCCACGGTGCCCGACAGCGCCACCGTCCAGGCCGCCGCCGCGGCGGCGCGCGGCCTCAGCGATGCGACCCGGTTGTCCATTGCGGCCGCCCTGGCGGCCGGCGACGAATTGTGCGTGTGCGATATGGCCTGGGTGGTCGGACAGCCGCAAGGCTTGGTGTCCCACCATCTGCGCCAGCTCAAGAACGCGGCGCTGGTGTCGTCGCGCCGTCAGGGCAAGTTGGTCATGTATCAGCTGACCGAGCGCGGACGCGAGTTAACCGCAGCTGTTTTGCCGAGCGTGGCCGCAACTAGCGCTAAGGAAGCCAATCGTGTCTGATGCGTGCTGCGGGCCACGCAACGACGTCGAACCCGACGCGGGTCCCGAAAGGCTTTGGCAAATACGGGAATTGCAGTTCGCGGCGCTGGCCGCGGTGCTGCTCGCTGTGAGCTGGATTGCCGGGCGGGTCGGCTACGAGGGCATCGCACACGCCGTCGAGCTGGCTGCAGTCGCTGCCGGCGCGATCACGTTCGTGCCCGATGCGGTGCGTAATCTGCGGCATGGCCGTATCGGGGTCGGCACGTTGATGACGATCGCCGCGATCGGCGCAGTCGCGTTGGGTCAGTTCGCCGAGGCCGCCTTGCTGGGCATCCTGTTCTCGATCGCCGAGGGCTTGGAGCACTACGCCGTCAGCCGGACCCGTCGCGGGCTGCGCTCCCTGTTGTCGCTGGTGCCGCCGAAGGCCTCGGTGCTGCGGGACGGCATCGAGACGACCGTTGCCCCCCAGGATCTCGTCATCGGTGACGTCATGGTGATCCGTCCCGGTGAACGCGCCGCCACCGATGGCACCATCCGAGCCGGTCAGACGAGCCTGGACCTGTCGGCGATCACCGGCGAATCGGTGCCCGTGGAAGCCGGGCCCGGCAGCGACGTGTTCGCCGGTGCCATCAACGGCGGCGGAGCGATAGAGGTCGAGGTCACCGCCCCGGCCGCCGACAGTTCCCTGGCGCGGATCGTGCACATCGTCGAGCAAGCCCAGGAACGCAAGGGCGCCGGGCAACGAATGGCGGATCGGATCGCCCGTCCGCTGGTGCCGGCGATCATGGCGTTGGCCGCGGTGATCGCCGCGGTGGGCGCGGTGTTGGGTGATCCGATGCTGTGGCTGGAACGGGCACTGGTGGTGCTCGTGGCCGCCTCACCGTGCGCACTGGCGATCGCGGTCCCGTTGACCGTGGTCGCGGCCATCGGGGCCGCCACCCGCCACGGCGCCCTGATCAAGGGTGGCGCGGCGGTGGAAGAACTTGGCCGCATCACCGTCGTCGCCCTCGACAAGACCGGCACGCTCACCCGCAACCAGCCCCGCGTCGTCGAGGTGATCACCACCGACGACCTCAGCGACGCCGACGCCCTGCGGTGGGCAGCGGCCCTGGAGATGCGCAGCGAACACCCACTGGCTCAAGCGATCCTGACCGCCGCCGGCGACTCGCCGGCCGCCAGCGATGTGACCGCACTGGCTGGCCACGGCCTGCACGGTGACCTCGACGGCCACCGGCTGCGCCTGGGGAAACCCTCCTGGGTCGCCCCCGGACCACTCGCCGCTGACGTGGAGCGGTTGCAGGCCGCCGGCGCCACCGTGGTGGTGCTCGCCCGCGACGACCAGCCGGTCGCCGCCATCGCCGTGCGCGATGAACTTCGCCCCGAAGCCGCCGAAGCCGTCCGTCTGTTGAAGCGAATGGGCATCACGGTGGCCATGCTCACCGGCGACAACACCCGCACCGCGGACACGGTGGCCGCCGACGCCGGCATCACCACCGTGCACTCCGAGCTGCTACCCGAAGACAAGGCAGCCCTGCTGCCGACCCTCTCCACGGGCCGACCCATCGCCATGGTCGGCGACGGCATCAACGACGCCCCCGCGCTGGCCACCGCCGACATCGGCATCGCCATGGGCGCCATGGGCACCGACGTCGCCATCGAAACCGCCGACGTCGCCCTGATGGGCGAGGACCTTCGGCACCTACCCCAGGTGCTGGCCCACTCGCGCCACGCCCGCCGGATCATGGTGCAGAACATCGCGTTCTCGCTGGCCATCATCGCCGTCCTGATACCGCTGGCCGCCTTCGGCGTCCTGGGCCTGGCCACCGTGGTCCTGATCCACGAAACCACCGAAATATTCGTCATCCTCAACGCCATCCGCTCCGCCCGCATCACCGCCCTTCCCGGCGTCACAGCGACAACCCCGCGAACCACAACCCACACCCTCGACATCGGCCCAGCACCCGTCCTCGACGACCCCTGCTGCAGCCCTCTACAGTCCGCGCAGACCCCCGCCACCAGCATCAGCCTTTCCCTGATCACCCCAGCCCCGGCACAGGATGAGCACGGGTGCGACTGCTGCGCCCCCACCGCATCTCCACCGGCCGTCAACGGCACGACCGCACCCACCAAGCGGACCAGCCGCCGATAGCCCCACCAAGCTCATCCCCACGACAGGAGCCAACTCAATGCCACGAATCAGTGAGCAGGCCCGCAAGGTCTACCGAGCGGAAATGACCGCCGCGAAACACGCCGCAGACCCCGCGACCCGGTGGCGACACTTGGAGCGGGCACACATCGTCTCCCAACCAAGTCCCTGGTTGCACACCTGCAACCACGCCGCCATGCTGGCGCTCGCACTTCGCCAACACGACCGCCGCGAAGCCATCGGCCAAGTCCTGCGCCTCATCGTCGCCGCCCCCGGCTCGATGACTGGCCGCTACCCGGTCGGCAACACCGGCCGCGTCAACGCGGGCCTCATGACACCCATGCCCATCCCAGACGACCTCGCCGCCGCCATCAAGCAACGGGTGAAGCCGAGACCCGTTCGAGACGACAGGGGTCTAATCTTCGTCTCGATGAATCAAGACAGGAACTGATTGGTCTCAAATTTTCAGAAACGAGACAGTCAACTAGTGACGTTCTTGCTCGGCGTCGTAGTAGTCGCGCGAAGCGGCCTCTCGATCGGAAGTGGCCGCTCTGCGATGACGTTGAGCTTTGGCCTTGTGCGCAGTGACGTCTCCGACGCCTGCTGACGGTGCTTGGTCGTGAACCTCGGCTGCCCGCTGATGTGCGTCGCCGGCCTGTTCGTGGAGATGGGCTGCGGACAGGTGGGCGTTTCGGCGCGCTGTCTCGCTTCCTCGGCGCGCTGTGTCGCGTGGTCGACGTCCTCAGAAGTGACCGAGTGTCCAGCTCCAAGATCGGCTCGCCGGTGGGCACGGCATCAACGCCAAGTGCGGCAGAAGAAACTCCATGCACTTTCGTCGATGTCGGCGGTCATCAGCGTCTTTGTCGACGTGAACCACGACGAAACCGGTGACCGGAAGGCCTGTCACGGCCGCGACCAGCTCGACACCTCAGCGCTGCTGCCGTGCCAACGCAGCTTCGCCTCACCGACACGCAGAGCGTCGCGGGGCCTGCTGTCCGGAACTAGACCAACGCCGACGAGCGTGACCGCCCGGCGCACCAATACGCCTCTGAGACACTCCCGGGTAGCTGGCGACAAGCCACCCGTGCGATCAGTGGCCGCAGGGCGGTCGAAGAACACTACGGCAGAACTCGGACAACTATCTGAGCGCTGTTGGCGCTGCTAGCGGGCACGACACAGTACGGCGCCGAACCCGCGGTGGTGAACGCATCTGCAATGATCGAGCGAGCGCATTGCGCAAGGAGGGGCCACATGGCGAGGTCTGACCTAGTGATTGATCTGGTCGAGGCGCAGCAGCGTGGCGACGTCGCCCGCTTTCGCATGCTGGTGGAGGCGATCATCGCCGAGGAGCGCAACAATCAGCACCATCTTGTGGCTGATCGTCTGTCCGAATTGATCACCACTGCCGGTGCTCGCAGCCTGCTCGCCCGTGATGACACCGCCCGCCAGGTCGCTGATCTGGTCACCGAAATTGTGCCTAAACGGCGATTGTCAGAGGTGCATCTGGCGCCTGCCGTCACGGCGGCGGTGAACGAGATCATCGAGGAGCATCACCGTAGCGAGCTTCTCCGCAGCCACGGCCTGGAACCGCGTAACCGCATCCTTTTGGAAGGTCCGCCTGGTAACGGTAAAACCTCGCTTGCTGAAGTGTTGGCAGCGGAGTTGATGGTGCCGTTCTACGCCGTGCGTTACGAGGGAGTTGTATCTAGCTTTCTTGGAGAGACAACGAGTCGAATCGATCACGTTTTCGAGTTCGCAAGGACTCGGCGCTGCGTGCTCTTTTTCGACGAGTTCGACACCATCGCCAAGGAGCGCTCCGACGCGCACGAAACCGGCGAGATCAAGCGCGTCGTTTCGACGCTGCTCCTACAGATCGATCGCTTGCCCTCCCACGTCGTCGCCGTCTGCGCGACCAACCATGGCGAACTGCTCGACCGCGCGGCATGGCGCCGCTTTCAGGTGCGGTTAGCACTGCATCCCCCGTCGCGCATACAGGCCACGACTTTTCTCGAGCAGCTGCGTATGCGGCTCGGCGGGAACCTCGGTATGGCGCCGCGCACCCTCGCCGACAAGCTTGCCGGTGCCAGCTACGCCGACATTGAGGAGTTTGCGCTGGATGTCATGCGGCGCTATGTGTTGTCGCTACCCGATGGCCGTATCGAGGATGTGGTGCGCGAACAGCTCAAGCAGCGCAACGCCATGAGGCAGATGTGACCTCTGTCCTTCGGCGCCCCGCACGGTGACGCGCGTAGTCCCGTCGACAATCTGAGCCAGTTCCGGACGCGAACAGCGACGTGCGCTACTGCCGCATCGGCGAGGTCTCAAGAGAAGCCGGTGTTGGTTATCGCCAAACGGCGGTGGTTGAGACTCGCAGACGAAGGGTCGCATCGATCCATCTACGTAGGACGGCAGTAGTTGATGACGAATGAATCTCGGTCGGGTTGAGATGTGGCCTCGTGCAGCCAGTGTCTAGGGTGGCGCTGTCATCCTTGTTCGGTGGCGCCTAGGACAGCGAAGAAGACCGACAGCCGGTTAGCGGCTCGGCTTGCCGCGCTCGCCTCACTAGGCGCTTCTGTAATCCACTTCGCCGTCGTTCCCACGCACTGGCAGGAATGGATGCCAGCGGGCCTGTTTTTTACGGCAATCGCGCTGTTCCAACTGTTGTGGGCGCGGCTAGTACTCACCCGTACCACCACCCCGGTGCTAGCTCTTGGCATCATGGTCAACCTTGCCGTTATTGCGCTTTGGTCCGTGTCGAGAACCGCGGGAGCGCCGCTCGGGCCCCACGCCGGTCAAGCCGAACTGATCCAAGCCGCGGACCTATGCGCGTTGCTGCTTCAGATCTATGTCGTCATGGGCGCTGGCTGGGTCTGGCACCGCGGCCTTCAAGGAGAACCGGTGCCCGCCTTCGGCAGTGCCATGGTGCTCCTGGGCGCGATTGGGATCGTCACGTTGGCGTCCACAGTGGGCGCTGCCTCTGGTCTACGGCACGGCCACCACGCCCCAGCCGGCGCTGAAGCAGGGGCTCATCACCACGGACCTGGTGCAGAGCAGACTGACGACCATCACAGCCATCCTGAACCATCCCCTGCAGCGCCCGCTGGGGAGCCCGCCTCCGATGATCACGGAACCGGTGCAGAACACGTCGACGACCATCACAATTACGATTTGGAGCCGACGTCTTCCCCGCCTGCCGTGCGCCCAGTCGAAGCTCCTGCACCAGGCGCTGGCTCTGGCGGCGCGCCTGAGCAGGCTACGCCCGTGCCCATCAGCGAGCCGCTTCCAGCGGCGACGCCGCTAGACGACCACCAAGACCACGACCATGTGCATTGACCTACGTCTGTATGGCCAATCCACGGCCTGACGGCTAGTTTCCGCCCGTCAGGTCTGCCCGCCCGATGGCGTCGCCCGGATGACGCACGATGTCGAGGGCCGACATTCCGATGCCGTAGGTGGATAACCATCGCCTCGGCCGGACTGCGATGAAGCACAGCTCAGCACGCTGAGAGACGATGCGCTCCTCGGCGGCGAGAATGCGACGGAGAAACCAGTCCGCGTGGAATGCCCCTCGCGCGTCGGCGTTTTCGTGGTTCAGTATTGTGGCCGACCCCGCAAACTGCACAGCTGCCGGCGGCATCATGGGGAGAAAGCGGTGCGGCACGGGAATGACGAAGGCTACCTGTGGGCGTCGTCGAATGTTTTTAACCTTGACGTTCGTAGTACGGGTCGTGATGTACAACGTCAGGTTTGTGCCTTCACCGGCCGCTGCGTACGTGACGGCCGTCGCGTGGGGGTTGCCGCTGCTATCGAGCGTCGACAGGGTGCCGAACGACCGTCGTCGAATCGAATTTTCGACAGTGGCGAGGTCGGTCACTGGTGCTCCTTCCTCCGCTTCCCCGGCTCCGATTGGGTGGCTTGTCGCTCAGCTACACGCCGTCTACGGCGCATCCGAAGGTACCGGCGGTCGACGGATAATTGAGAATTCGACCGGCGACTGCATTTGCTTTCTTCGTGCGAAGCTCCACATGGTTGGGAGCGGCGATTCGAACTTCACATGGTCGCCGGATGCTCCACATGGTGGGCCGTCCCCTAACGGTTGAGAACGGCGCGGGTGCTCGCCTCGGGCGTCAAATCGAGGCGGCGCAGAAGTTGCGCGTTGAGCGCGACGACGATCGTTGACAGTGACATGAGGATGGCGCCGACCGACATGGGCAGCACGATGCCGATGGGTGCCAGCACACCAGCAGCCAGGGGCACAGAGATGAGGTTGTACCCGGCGCCCCACCAGAGATTCTGTTTCATCTTGCGGTAGCTGGCGCGGGACAGCTCGATGACCGACAGCACCGAGCGGGGGTCGGAACTGGCCAGGATGACACCGGCGGAAGCGATGGCGACGTCAGTGCCGGCACCGATGGCGATGCCGACATCGGCCTGCGCCAAGGCGGGGGCATCGTTGACTCCATCGCCGACCATGGCAACCTTCTTGCCCTCGTGTTGCAGGGCAGCAACTTTCGACGCCTTGTCTTCGGGGCGCACCCCCGCGAACACCCGGTCGATGCCCAGCTGGTGGCCGACACTATTGGCGACGGCTTCGGCGTCGCCGGTGATCATGACGACTTGCACGCCAAGCTTGTGAAGCGCATCGACGGCTTCGCGGGATTCGGGGCGGATCTCGTCGGCCAAGCGCAGGCCGCCGAGCACCTCTCCGTCGCGGATGACGTGCAGAATGATGGCGCCTTCGCCGCGCCACGCGGTGGCCGCGGGGACCTCCTGGGCGCCGACTTCTTCGAGAAGTCGGGGGCCGCCCACTCGGATTTCGTGCCCGTCGACCGTCGCAGTCACACCGACGGCAGGAGAGGACGAGAAGCCGCTGGCGCGCGGCACCGTTAATCCCCTATCCTCGGCGGCTTTCACGATGGCCCGCGCCAGGGGGTGTTCACTGTCGGTCTCGGCGGCGGCGGCGAGCGCGAGCACGATGTCGCCGTCGTCGTCTCCGGTCGCCTCGACGGCGGTGACGGTGGGTTCGCCTTTCGTCAGGGTGCCGGTCTTGTCGAACAGCACGGCGTCGACAGTGCGCATACCTTCCAGGGCCAGCCGATCTTTGATCAAGACGCCGCCTCTGGCGGCGCGTTCGGTGGCGATGGACACGACCAGTGGTATCGCCAGGCCCAGCGCATGAGGGCAGGCGATGACCAGCACGGTGATCGCTCTTACCACCGAGGCATCGGGATTGCCGACGATTGTCCATGCCGCCGCGGTGATCGCGGCGGTGATCAGGGCGAACCAGAACAGCCAGCCGGCGGCCTTGTCAGCAAGGCGCTGGGCACGCGAGGACGAATTCTGCGCTTCGGTGACTAGGCGTTGGATGCCTGCTAGGGCGGTGTCGTCGCCGGTGGCGGTGATCTCGACCCGAAGCCCGGAATCGGTGGCGACGGTGCCGGCTGTGACGGGATCCCCGACGCCGCGGGTAACGGGCCGGGATTCGCCGGTCACCATGGACTCGTCCATGTCGGCGCGTCCGTCGACGATCTTGCCGTCGGCAGGGATGCTGCCGCCGGGTCGGACTACAACGACATCGCCGACGTGCAGGTCGGTCGGCGAGACGGTGACGGTGCGGTCGCCGTCGATCTTCTCGGCTTCGTCGGGAAGTAGTGCGGCCAGTGAGTCCAGCGCTGAGGTGGTCTGGGCCAGCGAGCGCATTTCTACCCAGTGGCCGAGCAGCATGATGACGATGAGAAGGGCGAGTTCCCACCAGAATTCCAGCTCGTGGTGGAGCAGGCCCAAGCTCGCGCCCCAGGACGCGAAAAAGGCGACGGTGATCGCCAGTCCGATCAGGAGCATCATTCCTGGTTTGCGGGAACGGACCTCGTTCAGCGCACCGGTGAGGAAGGGGCGGCCACCGACGACGTACATCACTGTCCCGAGCAGGGGCGCGATCCAGCGTGCGCCGGGGAAGTCGGGGACGTCGTAACCGAGCAGCATCGCGAACATGGTCGAGAACGCGACGACCGGTATGGCGATGATCAGGTTGATCCAGAAGAGCTTGCGGAATTGGGCCACGTGGTCACCGCCGTGGCCGCTATGGCCAGTGTGGCCGGTGTGATTGTCATGGCCGTGGTGTTCGCCGTGTGGGTGGGTGTCAGGGTGTGCGCTGGGGAATTGGTGGTGGGCGTGCCCGCCAGGGTGGGATGTTGCTACGCCGTGGTCATCGCGGTTTGTCATGTTCTTTCCTTAGGGGACTTCGCGTTTCAGTCGACGCGCATTGATGATGTGGGTGTTAGGAACGCACCAAGCGGGCGATGGCTTCAGAGGCTTCTGTGAGTTTGGCGTCAGCGGCCGGTCCGCCGGTGGCGGCGGCGTCACGGACGCAGTGGCGAAGATGGTCGTCAAGCAGTGCCAGCGCGACGCCTTGGAGGGCTTTGGTGAGCGCGTCTGTTTGGGTCAGGATGTCGATGCAGTACCGCTCCTCTTCGATCATTCTGCTGATGCCGCGGGCTTGGCCTTCGATGCGCTTCAACCGCTTGAGGTATTTGTCTTTATCGGTGATGTAGCCGTGGTGGGTGGTGCCTGTTGAGGGGCAGTGCCTGGTGTTGTCGGCGTGGGTCATGACGCTTTCCTTGTGCGTGGTGGTGACTAACTTCGGGTGCCCGGCGAGGAGTGCGCGACGAGGGTCGCGGTCATGCGGCGGAGGCATACTTGTCGGGGTCGCGGTCGAAACGTGGTCCGCATCCCTTGCAGCAGAACCAGTAACGCCGACCGCGATAGTCACGGAATAGTCCCGCCGCTTCGGCGACCGTCTTGTTCACCGGCGTGCCGGGCATCACGGGGCAGGTGGTCTCGTTCTGCGATCCGAGGTCAAGCAGGTTCCTCGCCGTAGGGTCGATGGGTGAGGTATCGATTTTGTCGGCTGCGCCGCTGCAGCAGCAGGCTGACGTGCGGTTCTGATTCTCGGACATTGGTTCTCCTCACAGGTGGCGGTGATTTAACTGGTGGTGTCGGCGGAAGTGGTTTTGAAGCGGCGCAGGCGCAGGCTGTTGCCCACCACGAAGACGCTGGAGAATGCCATTGCGGCTCCGGCCAGCATCGGATTGAGCATGCCCAGTGCTGCGACGGGGATCGCTGCGACGTTGTAGGCGAACGCCCAGAACAGGTTGGTTTTGATCGTCGACAGTGTTTCGCGGGACAGCCTGATCGCGTCAACGGCGCTGCGCAGATCACCGCGCACCAGGGTGATGTCGGAGGCCTCGATGGCGACGTCGGTGCCGGTGCCCATCGCCAGACCGAGGTCGGCTTGGGCGAGGGCGGGCGCGTCGTTGACTCCGTCGCCGACCATGGCGACCGTCTTGCCTTCGGCTTGGAGGCGTGCGATGACGTCAACCTTGCCTTCGGGCATGACTTCGGCGATGACGTCGTCGATGCCGACTTCGGCGGCGATCTGTCGAGCGACGGCTTGGTTGTCGCCGGTGAGCAACACGGGGGTCAGCCCAATGTCACGCATCTGCGAGATTGCCTGTGCGCTCGTCGATTTCACGGTGTCAGCGATGACGAGTACACCGCGCGCCTGCCCGTCCCACCCGACCGCTACCACGGTCTTTCCCTGGGCTTGCGCGCGGGCCTTGGCGTGGGACAGATCCGGGCTGAGGTGTTGCGCCCAGTCGGACAGCAGTGATTCGCGCCCAACGATGACGGCGTGTCCATCCACGATGCCGTGGACGCCTTTACCTTCGACATTCGCGAAGTCCTCCGGAACGGGCAGGGCCTGGAGTTCCTCGGCCGCCGCGGCGGCGACGGCTTGGGCGATGGGGTGCTCGGAGGCGTTCTCCAGGGCGCCGGCCAGTCGAAGCAGCTCCGCGCGTTCGGTTTCCGGCGCTGTGATGACATCGACCAGCGTCATTTTGCCGGTGGTGACGGTTCCGGTCTTATCCAGCACCACGGTGTCAACCTTGCGGGTGGATTCGAGCACCTCGGGACCTTTGATCAGCACGCCGATTTGTGCGCCGCGACCGGTGCCCACCAGCAGGGCGGTGGGCGTGGCCAGCCCGAGGGCGCAGGGGCAGGCGATGACGAGGACCGCGACCGCTGCGGTGAACGCGGCGGCGACTGAGAATCCCGCGCCCAGCCAGGCGCCGAGGGTGATCACGGCGATAGCGATGACGATCGGTACGAAGACGCCGGAAATGCGATCGGCCAGGCGTTGCACTTCGGCCTTGCCGGTCTGGGCGCGTTCGACCAGCTGGGCCATCTGCGCGAGCTGGGTGTCCGAGCCGACGCGAGTGGCCTGCACCACCAGCCGACCGCCGGCGTTGACGGTGGCACCGACCACGGTGTCGCCGGTAGCGACTTCCACGGGTACCGCTTCGCCGGTCAGCATCGAGGCGTCGACAGCCGAGGAACCGGACACCACCACGCCGTCGGTGGCGATCTTCTCCCCCGGGCGCACGATGAACTCGTCGCCAACCACGAGTTCTTCGATGGCGATCTTGGTTTCCGTCCCGTCGCGCAGGACGGATACGTCTTTGGCGCCTAGGTCGAGTAGGGCTCGTAGTGCCGCTCCGGCCTGCCGTTTGGACCGCTTCTCGAAGTAGCGTCCGGCCAGGATGAACGTGGTTACGCCGGCGGCGACTTCGAGGTAGATGTTGGCGGCGCCATGCGACGGCGCCAGGGTGAACGCGAAGGGATGCTTCATACCCGGCGTGCCGGCGCTGCCCAGAAACAGCGCATACAGCGACCACAGGAACGCTGACACGGTGCCCAGCGAAATGAGCGTATCCATGGTCGCGGTGCCGTGTCGCAGGTTGGCCCAGGCGGCCCGGTGGAATGGCCATGCTGCCCACACGACGACGGGGGCCGCCAGCGTGAGCGACGCCCACTGCCAGTACGTGAACTGCAGCGCCGGGATCATCGCCATCGCGACGACCGGCACCGTCAGGACGGCCGAGGCCCTCAGGCGGTGCCGCAGCGAGGCCAGTTCGGGGTCGGCGGTGTCCGCGGCGTGCGGGGTGTCACCGGATGCGTCGGAGGGCATCGGCGTGCGCGGTGTCGGGAGCGCGGCGGTGTAGCCCGTCTTCTCCACCTCGGCGATCAGCAGCGCCGGATCGTATCCGTCAGGCACCGTGACGGTGGCCTTTTCCGTCGCGTAATTGACTGTCGCGGCCACGCCGTCGAGCTTGTTGAGCTTGCGCTCGATGCGGTTGGCGCAGGAGGCGCAGGTCATTCCCCCGATGCGAAGTTCCACACTCGGGCCAGACACCGGTGTCGATGTCGTCATGAAGCCACTGCCTTTCAGTTTCTGATTCGGACGGGATAGCTCAGTGCCCGCCGGCATGGCCGGCGTCACGCGATGGCTCTGGCGCGGGCTCGTTGGTGCCACCGGGTGCGGCGTCGACGACGAAGCTGGCGGTGTGCACGGTGTCCTGGACTTTGAAGTCGAGGTAGAGCAGGTAGCGCCCCGCTGTGGGTGCGGTTGCCGCGAACGACACCGCAGGCCCACCGGTGCCGCCCGGTACCGGCTCGGCCCCCTCAGGGTGCACATGTAGATACGCCAGGTCTCCCTCACGCAAGGCGACGAGATGGCCGTAAGCCCCCAGGTAGGGCTGCAAGGTCATCACCGGCCGGCCGTCGCGCGTGACTGTCGCGGTGAGTTGGTGGGAGACGCCCGCGGTGAGTGCACCGTCCAGTTTCACGGTGTATCCGGCGATGTCATCCACGGTGCGTGTGGCACTCGCCACCGCCGGGACGAACGCGCCGGCCACCTGCACGGTTCGGGTGAGGGTGAGTTTGGCGCTGCCCGCCCCTGCGGGTTGGAAGTCGGCGAACACGCGGTAGGTGCCGGCGGCGTTCCACGTCCACGGCGTTGACCACGTGCCGGTGGCCGCGTCCAGCCTTGGGTGTACATGGGCGAAGTGCTGGCCGTCGGAACGGACCACGATGAGGTGCAGTTGCTTGTCGTGCACGGTCGCGTAGTCCAGCAGCGGCGTGCCGCCCGGGTCGACGATGGTGAAGCTCATCGTTCCCCGATCGTTGGGTGCGCTGGGGGACCGCACCGGGCTCAGGACGTATCCGTCTTCGGCCAACGACAACCCCGGCGGGTCGGCGAAGGGATCGACTGGCGACGCCTGCTCGGTCGGCGGCGCGCTGTGATCCGCTGCAGCATCGGAAGTTTGGGTCTGGGGAGATGTCGCCGCGGTATCAGGGACGACCGCTGCGGCGGTGACGTATGCAGCCGTGAACGCCACTGCCAGTCCGGCGCCAAACGCTGTCAATCGTCCCGCGGCGTTCATGCGACACGCACCGCCGAGTAGCCGGCCTCGTCGACGGCGTTGAGGATCTGCGCGTCGTCGACGGGACGGCTCGACGTCACGATCAGGGTGCCGGTTTTGGCGCTAACTTCGACGTCTTCAACTCCGGCGACCTCGCTGACCTCTTCGCGCACCGACAGCTCGCAATGTCCGCAAGTCATTCCTGTGACGGCGTACGTGCTCGTGCTCATCACCAATCTCCTATCCTCGACGGGTGTAGATACCCCTACCGGGTATACGTAAGAGAGCATATACCCCTTGGGGGTATGCTTCAAGGGTTACTTTCCGGGGTCATTGGTTTGGTGTCGACGCGCGTAGCGCTATCCCGGAACGACGGGAGGGATCAGTTGGTGGTGCGCGCGTTGCACGTCGGAGATGATGGCTGGCCCCTCATGGGGGAGGTCGTCGGGCGCGGCGAACTGATCATCATGCTTCATGGTGGGGGTCCGGATCACTACAGCATGCGACCGCTTGCTGACCGGCTCGCTGGCCGGTATCGCGTTGCGTTGCCTGACATTCGAGGGTACGGAGCATCGCGTTGTCCCGACCCGACGTTGCACCGATGGGATCAGTACGTCAGCGACGTCATTGCGATCGTTCACGCGCTCGATGACACCTGCGCCCACCTTGTCGGCGCCGGACTGGGCGGCACCATCGTTTTGCGGACGTGCCTCCAGCACCCCCGTATCGCCCGGTCGGCGGTGGTCATCAGTGCTGAAGCGATAGAGGACGATGCGGACAAAGCCGCAGACACCGATCTGATGGATCGTTTCGCCGAGCATGCCCGTTCCCGCGGTCTGCAGGCCGCCTGGGAATTGTTCATTCCTGATCTTCAGCCGCTGATCGCCAACCTGGTCGCTGAGGCTATTCCGCGCGCTGACGCCCACAGTGCGGCGGCCGCGGCGTCAATCGGTCATGACCGCGCCTTTGCAACGGTCGAGGACCTCCGGCGCATCGACACTGCGACGCTCGTCATCGCCGGCGACGACATCCGTCACCCCGAGTGCTTGGCCCACAGCCTCGCCGATGTCCTTCCACGAGGGGTCCTCGCCGAAGTTTCGATGTCCCGCCAATTCGTCAACGCTGAGGACATGGCACACGCTTTCGGCCCAGCGATCGAGAACTTCCTTCGCAGAACATCGGACCGGGACACTCGGGTCCATAAAGACTAGGCACTAAGGACGGCGGCAGCAGTGAGGGGCCTCACGCTCCGGCGGCAAGCCGCTCGGGGGCAGCCTGTCGCGGTGCTGTCAGCCGCAGCAGGACTTTCCCTCGCCGGCCTTGCCTGAGCGGCGCCCACTAGTGACACGACCCACCGCGCACAAAGCGATGCATTTGGCGATCGACCGTGCGGTCTGGCTTTGCACGAGCTGCCGAAATCTTTCTTGTACGCTCACCAGCGATACGCCTTCCAGTCGTCGGGCTACCCGCCCCGGGTGATACAACGAAGGTACCCCTGAGGGGTATACGGTACAAGGGCAGCCCGAGCTAGGCGCGGCGGTGGGTGACTGGCCCACGGCGCATATCCTGCATTACCCGTGGCGGCGGATGGCTCCACGCCTGATTCGATGTTCCCCGTTGCTGGCGCCGCGGTAAGTCGATTAATGGAAGGCCGTAGCATCGATTCGTGGCGATGATGCGGGATGGCGGTGGTATCACCGGTGAACCGCACTGGGGCGGGACTGCACTGCTGCGACCTGGGGTGTTGGCGTTCACCGGATCGATTGGCACCACCGATCTACACGCCCACCATGCCGTCCAGATTGTCACCGCAACAACACCTTTCACGATGCGTGACGAGCACGGCAACCAGCATCGCGGCACCAAGGTGGTCGTGCCCGCCGATGCGCCACACCGAGTTGAAGTCGGCGCGCCGGAGGGCACCGTAGTGTTCTTGGAACCGGAGTCTGCCCCAGGGCGCTCGGCGCACCTGCGCGCGCTTCGGTCCGGCTGGACTGTTGCTCCGGTGTTGACGTTCACCCGCCGACGTCCGTTGGCCGTCGTGGTCGACGAGCTGATCGATGTCCGTTCTCATTGAATCTGGGGCACATTTACTAGTCTGACCTGCATTGCCCCAGATTGGATGAGAATTTCGATCGCGACGTTTCTCATTGAATCTGGGGCTACCCTGCTTCCGCGCCCGGCTGCGAGCGCAGCAGGGTAGCCGGAATGGTCTCCTGTCGATTCCGTTGGCTCGGGTACGTCTTCGGTATAACTACTGTGATCGTGTCTCTCGTGACACACGATCATGATTCTGTGGTGCGCTCGCTCGTGTTGGTAGTTCGGGTGCCGGCTGCGGCCTTTGAGCACCTTGGCCACCGCCCGTTTTAGATTGTCATAGCGGATACGGGCCGGGACATCACCAAAGTGGTTGAACGCCAACACATGCCGATGCAGGAGCGCCTCCTGGCCCTGAGTGGTGAAGTTGCTCCGAGCTAGAGGGCGAACGCTCCGCCTTTGATGAGGATGAGGGCCCCGATTGTGATCAGTGCAACGGGCAGAACGATGTGGCCCCAGCGTGAGAGTGCTTTGGCGATGATCGGGTGGGAGGCGAAATATCGGCCGGCCGCGCACCAGATGGCCACACCGATGAGGAACACGATGATGTAAACACCGATGGTGGCGATCGTTGAGACGGCGAAGATCGGAACGTACACGCCGATGTTGTCGCCGCCGTTGGCGAAGGTGATGACTGCGACCTGCCAGGTGCCAGGCGTCAACAGTGTTGCGGGATCATCGGTCGGCGCCGGTTGGGTGCGGCGATCCCGCCAGGCCAGCCATGCCGCCCGCAGCCCCAACACGATGGGCAGCAGCCCGAAGTACGGCAGTGCGGCTGGAGGAAGCAGCGTGGCACCCAGGAGTGCGCCGCCGACCGAAACTGCCAAGATGGCGGTGAAGCCGAGGTACTGACCGGCGGTCACTCGGATGGCTGCGCCACGATGACCGGGCGCCTGGCCGAACATCACCGCGAGGACCACGATGTCGTCGATATTGGTGATGGCGAAGGTGGCGATCGCCTGAACGAGTGTGGCTGGGCTCAGCACGGCCAATGCGACCAGCTTCGAGTGAAATCCCACCGCATCGGGTGAGCCTACTGCTCAGCAGGCCCCGCGCTCCCGCGCACCAACGACCTCCAGTGGGGCGGAAATTCATGACGACTGCCGGGGTCAACGGACTTGACGAAATACATGCCTCCGGTGCCACGGAGGTGGCTCCTAGAGGTATCGACATACGTCATCGGCGCTGCATGATTCCGGGTCGACGCTTTCGGCGCCCTGCCGCAGCCGGGCGATGGTCTCGCGCAGTGCCACCAGTGCGCTGATCTGCTCGTCGAGGTCGGTCAGTCGGATGTCGAGCAGGTCGCGCACGTGCGTGCACGGCGCGTGGCCGCTGTCACGGATGTCGAGGATCTGCCGAATCTGGGCGAGGCTGAACCCGGCGGCCTGTCCCCGTCGGATGAAGCCGACCCGGGCGATCGTGTCGGCGGCATAGTCGCGATACCCCGCCGGGGAACGTTCGGCGGGCGGGAGCAGGCCTTCGTCTTCGTAGTAGCGCAGCGTCGCGGTGGTGGCCCCGGTCGCCTCGGCGAGCTTCCCGATTCTCACGATGTCTCCTCAGAACACTTGACCTTCAAGCCTACTTGAAGGTCAAGGATGGGTGCATGAGTCAGGGATTGGACCTCGCGGTCATCGGTTCCGGCGGCGCGGCGATGGCCGCGGCGATCCGCGCTACCGCGCTCGGCAAGTCCGTCGTCATGATCGAGCGCGGCATCTTCGGTGGCACGTGTGTCAACACCGGCTGCGTGCCGTCAAAGGCCCTGATCGCAGCGGCCGAGGCCCGGCATACCGCAGCCGACACTGCCCGGTTCCCGGGGATCGCCACCACGGCCGGCCCGGTGGACATGGCGGCCCTGATCGCCGGCACGCACGATCTGGTGGAGTCGCTGCGCTCAGAGAAGTACCTCAACGTGGCCGAATCGTATGGCTGGCAGCGCATTCAGGGCCAAGCGCGGTTCGCCGGAACCCCGGACGCGCCCGTCATCGAGGTCGGCGATGCCACCATCGAGGCCGAGCACTACCTGATCGCCACCGGCGCGAACCCAGTCATCCCGCCCGCATTCGAGGGCGTCGCCTACCTGACCTCGACCACCGCGATGGAAGTCACCGAGGTCCCGGAGTCGCTGCTGGTGATCGGCGGCGGCTACGTCGCGTTGGAGCAGGCGCAACTGTTCGCCCGGCTCGGGTCAACGGTGACGGTGCTGGTCCGCTCCACGCTGGCATCGAAGGAAGAGCCGGAAGTCGGCATGGCGCTGCTGGAGGTGTTCGCCGACGACGGCATCCGGGTGGTGCGCCGCGCCACGGTGAGCGAGGTCGAGCAGGCCGACGATCAGGTCACGGTCACCGCGACCATCACCGGCGGAACGCAGCAGTTCCGTGCCGCGAAAGTCCTCGTCGCCACCGGCCGCCGTCCGAACACCGACGGCCTGAATCTCGAAGCGGTGCAGGTCAAAACCGGCGAGAACAACGAGGTCGTGGTGAGCGACGGGCTGCAGTCGTCGAACCCACGGATCTGGGCGGCCGGCGACGTGACCGGGCACCGCGAGTTCGTCTACGTCGCCGCCCATCACGGCGCGATGGTCGCCGACAACATCTTCACCGACGCCGGCCGCAGGGTCGACTACCGCCATCTGCCCCGCGTGACGTTCACCAGCCCCGCGGTCGGTGCGGCCGGGACGACCGAGGCCGAGCTCCTCGCCGCCGGGACACGGTGCGACTGCCGGGTGCTGCCGCTAAAACATGTGCCGCGTGCGGTGGTCAACCGAGACACCCGCGGTTTCATCAAACTCGTCGCCGACGCCGGCACCGGCCGCATCCACGGCATCACCGCCGTCGCCAAGGATGCTGGCGAGATCGCCGCCGCCGCGGTCTACATCCTCGACGCCGCGATGACCGTCGACCAGGTCGCCGGGTCCTGGGCCCCGTATCTGACCATGGCCGAAGGCATCAAAATCGCCGCCCAGTCCTTCAGCGCCGATATGTCCCGACTGTCCTGCTGCGCATCCTGACGCATGGCTCACTCGAAAGGTTCCTGATGCCCAATTTCCTTGACCGCCTGACCATTCCGGAAGAGTCCGGGCTCGACCCGACGATGCTGGTGCCGTTGCTGCGGCTGCTCGCCGCCGGCGAGCCGGTCACCGTGGAGGCGCTCGCCGCGGCCGTCGGCCTCCCGGTTGACGAGGTGACCCGGCGTCTGGCCGCGGTACCCGACACCGAATACGACGAGCAGGGCCGCATCGTCGGCCAGGGCCTGACCCTGCGCCCGACCCGCCACCGATTCACCGTGGCCGGCCAAGAGCTCTACACCTGGTGCGCCCTGGACACCCTCATCTTTCCCACCATCCTGGACCGGCCCGCCAGCATCGAATCCGAATCACCCGTCAGCGGGCACCCGATCAGGGTCTCGGTCGGCGAAAACGGTGTCACCAGCGTGCAGCCCGAGACCGCGGTGGTCTCGCTGGTCAACCCCGACGACCTCACCTCGATCCGGTCCTCATTCTGCAACCAGGTGCACTACTTCACCTGCGCGCAGGACGCCGCGCCGTGGCTCGCCGAGCACCCCGAAGGTCAGATCGTCAGCGTCGCTGAGGCCCACCAACTCGGCGCAGCCCTGACCACACAAATCCTTACCCAGCTCCATACCCCGCCAACTGCCCACCCCGGCTGCTGCAGCTGACCAGCCGCACCCAACCTGATGAGGAGAAATCAATGAATCAACGTCCACGAAGAAATCCCGTGCTGCTGGGTGCGGCAGCGGTGCTGGTGACGGCCCTGTGTTGCGCCGCGCCAGTCCTGATCGCCGGCGGCGCGCTCGCCGCCGTGTGTGGACTGCTCGAGAATCCATGGGTCATCGGGGCAGCCGTCGCGCTGCTGCTGGCGGCTGTGGTCGCCTTCGCCCGCCGCGGTCAACGCGGCGATCACTGCTGTCCCGCCGACAGCCATTCACCCGCGACGCACACGCTCGACGACCTGACGAAAGGAAGCATCGACAATGTCTGAAACGCGTTCGTTTACACCCCACAGGTGGGCGGGCGTTACGGCTGTGATGCTGGCAGCGGGCGCGCTGACCGCGTGCGGCCAATCGGCCACAACCAGCAATCCGACCTCACCGCCACACGCCAACGCCACAACCCAGGCGACGGCGGCGACACTGACCACGGTGGACGGCAAAACCGTCGAACTGCCCGCTGCCGCCCCGACCGCGATCCTGTTCTTCTCCTACGGGTGCGGCGAATGCGTCGGCGGCGGTAAATCCCTGGCCGCTGCTCGGGCGGCCGTGGAGAAAGCCAGAGGCAGCGCCAAGTTCCTAGCCGTCGACATCGTCCCCACCGAGAAACCCGCCGATGTTCGCCACTTCCTGGACCAGATCGGCGGCACCAGCCTGCCCGCGGTCGTCGATACTAACGGGGCCCTGACCAGCCGCTACCAGGTGACCGCGCCGACCACCGCCCTCGTCATCGACCCGTCCGGGCAGATCAGCTACCGCGGCCACGCCCCGTCCCAGGATCAGATCCTGGCCGCCCTCGGCAGCAGCGCCGCACGGTGAACCTGCTCGCGCTCGCGTTTACCGCTGGCATGCTCGCCCCGGTCAACCCCTGCGGGTTCGCGCTGCTACCGGCGTGGATCACCGGCACCATCGCCACCGGCGGCACCGATGCGGTGCTCGTGCGGCTGGCCCGGGCACTGCGCACCGGGGCCGTCCTGACCATCGGGTTCACCGGCACCCTCACCCTCGCCGGTATCGCGATCAGTGCCGGTGCCCGGACCCTGGTGACGGCTGCTCCCTGGCTCGGGATCACGATCGGGCTCACCCTGGCCATCTTGGGCGGCTTCATGCTCACCGGCCGCACCATCGGTCTGCGTATGCCTGCCCGGACGCGTCATCGGCCGGACTCCCCAACAGCCGGTGGTGTGCTCGCGGCCGGAATCGGCTACGCCCTGGCGTCACTGTCCTGCACCTTCGGGGTACTGCTCGCGGTGATCGCCCAGGCCCAGGCCACCAGCGGATGGGGCGGTCTGCTGGCAGTGTTCACCGCATACACAGCCGGTGCCGCCACCATCTTGATGCTGGTCAGCGTCGGCACCGCCATCGCCGGCACGGCCCTGACCCGGCATCTGGGTATCCTCGCCCGCCACGGGACCCGCGTCACCGCCGTTGTCCTCATCGCCACCGGCGCCTACCTCGCGTGGTACTGGCTGCCCGCGGCCACCGGGCACACCGCCAGCGGCGGCAACCTGCTCACCGGCTGGTCGGCCACCGCGACCGGATGGCTGCAGGACCACGCCCTCCCGGCCAGCGTCATTGCCGCCTTCGCTGTGGTGGTCAGCGCGGTGGCCGCGTGCTGGACCACCCACCGCCGGCCAATCACCGGCAAGCAGCGCCGCCGGTGATGATTCACCGGCCGATACACCCAGCCAGATACCACTGTCCCTAACGATTAGAAAGCCGATAGATACGACCGTCGGACACAGTCAGATGCACACCACAAGTGCCTTACTGATAAGGCACATTCAAGACTGCCGACCCCTAAGCGCGACACGCCAGTTCTGCGCCGTCTGAGCGTGTCGTCAATACGGCAGTGGCGAATAGGCGTCGGTACTGCGCCCATTGCTCGACGGGGGTGGCGTCGGCATGGTGGGCGCCGGTGCGTTCGTTGATGCGGTCGAGCAGTAGCGTCGGCCAGGCGGGTTCCGTTGGCGTCCTGGGCTGTTCAACCCGAGGGCGAGCTGTGAGCAATGTTGCGGCTACGGCGATCACATCGGGGTAGGCCACCACGTGCGCTTCTAGGCCATTCTGCAGAATCCCCGCCGCCACGTGACGCTCTGCGTGAGCCCAGAAGACCAGGATGTGGCGGGCGTCGCCCAAGGCGTCATGAAGGTCGACCTCTGAATACTGACGGGCCAAGCGCCGATGCGTGCGCCCGGCACTGAGCACCGTGGGCCGGTCACGAAGATCCACCTGGTCGTCAAGAACGCGCGTTGGTGAACCGATCCAGCGTCGGTGACGGTGGCATACGGAGACATGTGCAGGCAGGTAGCAGTAGACGGGTTCGTGTATTCCCTTGCGTGCCATACATCTTTGACACAAAGGGCGGCGGAGATATTGCTTGAGCGCGGTGGGGTCGCCAGCAAGCCCGCAGAGACGGGACCGGATTACCTGCTCAGGTTGGCCGCTGACGACGGCCAACCAGTCCGGTCGCGGCCGGGCTGCGCATGATTCGGCGACATGGCCGCGCAGTGTGGAGACGCCGATATGGTTGGCGCGGGCCAGCCTGTCGATGTAGGACGATACGGCTTCCCAACGGAACGGTGCGATCGTTCGCGGGAGCCGCTGGTGTGGCACCGCTCATCCTGATCGGTCTGCCCGTCAACGTCGCCTCCCTGCTCGCAATCGCGGTGGCGATCCAGCTGCTGCTGCAGCACTCCAACGCCGACTACCGCGTGGGCCCCGCCAAGCACGTCTTGGCTCTCAACGAAGGCCACCGCTTCCATCACCTCAAGTGGGCCGGCATCGGCGACGTCAACTTCGGGCTGTTCATCCTGGTCTGGGACCACCTCATGCGCACCTACTCCTATAACCCCACCCGCCGATTCGACTCCACCCAGCTCGGCATGGCCGCACACCCCGACTACCCCACCGCGTACGGGCGGCAGCTGATACACCCCTTCACCCCCGCCGGAGGGTGCAGCCTCAAGTCCACCACCGCGACGAAGGACCCCACCGCGACGAGACCGACACCGGAGCAGGGCTGAGAGGGACCAGCGTCTAGCGCTCCCGGACCGTGATTGCCTCAAGCGTTCCCGATCAGCCCAGAACGCGTACTAGACCCATAGCCTTCTACGTGGCCTATTGCGCGCCACGGTCCGACGATCGACGAACAAAGGATCGGCAGCCCGTTCGGCGCCTGCCAGAGCTAGCCGGATGCCATGTCGGGCAGACCAGTGCGCAAGTCTGCGTCTTTACTGAATCTTCATCGAAGGACTAAGAAAGCCAAATGACGCATCAGCACACTTGAACCATATCCGTGAACGGTGCACCGCCGCCCGCGAACGGCTGTCGCGGCGCACGCAGTGCCCGCTCATCAGCGATGTCAACATTCGGATACGGAGACCACACTGATGCCGCAGGCGACTTGCCTCCCACCGTTTCGCAGGACGGCGCAGTGGCTGCGGACGGCCGTCCTGGCGATGGCGGTGCTGCTGATCGCGGCCGCGTGCAGCTCGTCGCCGGCCGCCGCGCCCCAGCCCGAGGTCATCACTGATAAAGGCACCCCGTTCGCCGACCTGCTAGTGCCCAAATTGCAGGCGTCGGTGACCGACGGAGCGATCGGTGTCGCGGTGGACTCCCCTGTTACCGTGTCCGCCGGTGACGGCGTTCTCGGCCAAGTCTCGTTGACCAACGAAGCCGGCGATCTCGTCGACGGACAGCTCAGCCCCGATGGCGTGTCCTGGTCGTCTGCCGAGCCGCTGGGCTACAACAAGCAGTACACCCTTCATGCCCAGGCCCTTGGACTGGGCGGCGCGACCACTACGACAGCGACCTTCGAAACCCACTCGCCCGACAACTTAACGATGCCCTACGTCCTGCCCAACGACGGCGAGACGGTTGGCGTGGGCCAACCCATCGCGATCCGCTTCGATGAAAACATCACCGACCGGATTGCGGCGCAGCAAGCGATCAACGTGACCACCACCCCCCCGGTCGAGGGAGCCTTCTACTGGCTCAATAATCGCGAAGTACGTTGGCGCCCAGCCGAATACTGGAAACCGGGAACAACAGTAGAGGTGGCGGTCAACGCCTACGGCGTCAACTTCGGTGACGGGCTGTTCGGTCAGGATGACGTCACTACCCGGTTCACCATCGGTGACGAGGTCATCGCCACCGCCGATGACGCCACCAAAACGATGACTGTGCGGCGCAATGGTCAGATCGTCAAGACCATGCCCATCTCCATGGGTAAAGCCAAGACCCCGACCGATAACGGCGCCTACATCATCGGAGATCGTTACTCGTTTCTGGTGATGGATTCGTCCACCTACGGAGTCCCGGTCAACTCTCCTGACGGATACCGCACCGAGGTGGAGTGGGCGACCCAGATGTCCTACAGCGGGATCTACGTGCACTCTGCACCGTGGTCGGTGGGCAGCCAAGGCATCGCCAATGTCAGCCACGGATGCCTCAACGTCAATCCGGCCAACGCCCGTTGGTTCTACGACAACACCCGACGCGGCGACATCGTTGAGGTCATCAACACCACCGGCCCCACGCTGTCGGGGACAGACGGTTTAGGTGACTGGAACATCCCTTGGGATCAGTGGAAAGCCGGCAACGCCAACCTCTGAAACACAGAGCAGAAGCGGAGACTCACAACCGCCGCCTCCCAGTCACCTCGTGGCACCAGTTACGCGTGTCAGCAGGACGTCTCGCATCCACCGAACCGGGTTGCGAACTGCCGAGCGTCACCCGAGCATCGCGCGCCGTGGGGCCCACGCAGCACAGGTAGCGCAGCCCTTTCCGCTACGACACCTTTGGTTTGCCGTCCTCAGGTAACGGCGTTTTCACATGTCCGGACCACCGACTATTTCGTAGTCCCGGCATCGACGACCGACACTGTCAAACACCCATTCGCAAAAGCCATTAGCAATTCCAGCCGCCGAAATTCCAGCACTGTAATTATGTTGCGGGTGTTACTGATGAGGCATATGTGAGTTAGGCTGATCTACGTATTCGCTACGTACATCGTTGCTGCACAGTACGGAACGCTCTGCTTCGCCTTTTTTGGCGAAACCAATCACCGGCGCTCCGACAGCCGAAAGAAAGAACGCCATATGGAACCGATGGCCCGATGCTCCCGCCCGGAGGAAGGCCGCGTATCTGCGTCCGGCTTTCGCCTGACTGGGGTGATCGTTGCCGTCGTCGCGACGGTACTTTTGGCGTGCACCCCAGCAGCCTCCGCCGAGCCGACAGGCGGTCCGTGGGATCCACTCCTGCCCAAGATCCCCAGTGCGGGAGCGCCCGGCGATCCGGTTGCCATCGCCAACGCGTCCTTGCAGGCGACGGCCGTTGCCACCCAGACTGCGATGGATTTGGGGCGTAGCTTCCTGGGCAGTCTCGGACTCGTCAGTCCCGCGGCAAGCCCCCAAACGAGCGTCCGCGGCAACCGTCTCTACGGTGCCCAGGCGATCGAATACGTTATCCGCAGGGCAGGAACGCAGATCGGCGTTCCCTACTCCTGGGGAGGGGGCAGCCTCACCGGCCCTAGTCGCGGTGTCGACCAAGGCGCAGGCACCGTCGGTTTCGACTGCTCAGGACTGACACGATTCGCCTTCGCCGGCGTCGGAGTACTGTTGCCGCGATGGTCCGGCGACCAGTACAACGCTGGCCGCAAGGTACCTCCCGCGCAAGCTAAACGCGGTGACCTCCTGTTCTGGGGGCCCGGCGGAAGCCAACACGAAGCGATCTACCTCGGCGGCGGAAAAATGATCGAGGCGCAACAAACCGGCGTTCCCATCAAGATTTCACCGGTGCGTACCGCCGGGATGACACCCTACGTCATACGGATTATCGAGACCTGACCCCGAACGCTTCCGCCAACAGCTTCCTCCCGCCAAAAGCCTTGTCCGCACCGGGTAACGGTTCAGCCGGCCAGACAGTAGCCGATGCCGCGGACCGTCCGGACATAGCGCGGACAAGACGGGGCGTCACCGAGCTTGCGACGTAGATTGCCGATGTGCACGCCCAGTGCCGACCGCCCGCCGGGCTGCGTCGCCCCCCAAAGGACTTCCTGAAGTCGTCGGCACGTCACGGGCTCCCCTGGATCATCGGACAAAACCCGAAGGATCGCGAACTCCGTTCGAGTCAGCGATATGACGTTGCCGCGCTGATAGACCCGCCGGACCCCCACGTCGATCACCAGATCGTCGACGTGGCGTCGCTGGGCGCCGCCGTCCTCGCTGCGTTGGTGAGAATGCCTGAGTGTCTGCCGTATTCGCGTGTTGAGTATGTCGCGGGAGCCGATGGGAACCACTCCGACGCGCGATATCAGTGGCGCCATCTCTGTGTCGGCGAGCGCGACGACGCCGCAATGGGCGGCCTGGCGAACACGGTCAAGGACGACGGCGCCGTGCGCGGATGATCCCAGGCACACCACCACCACGTCGGGGTCATCGTCGCGCACCGCGGTGAGCGCTGCAGCATCTGAGCGTGCGACGTCGACGGCGAACTCTTCGGCGCGCAGGGTGCCGGCCAACATGTCGGCGTAGATGCGCCGAGGTTCAACCAGCAGAACGCGAATGCGCCCAGCAGCTATCGCCGGAGAGGCAACGCTGCCCGAAGCGGGGTGCGGCTCGATGGTCGTGGCAGTCTCCTTGCCAGCGTGGGCCATTCACGGCGTGAAGGTGTCCGCGCGGATGCTGGAACCAGCATATCGCCATCTACGTAGCTACTACGTAGATGGCGATATGGGGTGTCGGGCATGTTCGCGTCTTCGGGTGTTCAGCGGGGGGTTTGCGCGCCAGAGGATGTCAGCTGTTCGGGTTGAAGTCGGCCCCGTCGGTCCAGCCGGAACAAGGCCGCTGCGGAGGCCAGCCCGATTGCCGACAGCAGAACCCACAGCAGCCAGGGTTGCCCGAGATCTCGGGCGGCCTGCATCAGCGAGCCGGTGGCCAGATTGCCAACAAGAATGCCGACTCCGACGATGGTGTTGTAGAAGCCGTAGTGCGTTCCGATGAGACGGTTGTTGGCCAATGAGACGACGGTGTCCATCTCGAACGGGAAGACGGCCGCCGACCCGACCGCCAGCACCGCCGTGGCGACGAGTAGCGCGGTCGCGGCGGCGACTCTGCCTGCCCTGGTGTCATCGGGCAGCACGATCAGCGGCAAAAACGACGCCGCGAGGATCAGCATGCCGATCACCAGCGAGCGGCCGGCGCCCCAGCGGTGGGCGAACCATCGTGTGATCCGCATCTGGCCGAGGACAGCAACCAGACCCGAGACCACGAAGATCATGGCGGTGACAACGGAATCGTTGCGCGGAAACAGGTCTCGCGCCTGAAGCGGCAATGCCAGATAGACCTGGAATGACAAAACATACGACCCGATCATGGCCGCCGCGAAGAGCAGAAAGGAGCGGTTGGCCGCTACTGTTCGCCAGTCCTGCAGCACCGATGTCTTCTCATCAGGTGTCCCCGCGGCGCGGTGGGGCAATGCTAAGAGTTGGGCCACGGTCAGCGCTGCGAACACGACCGCTGCGGCGGCAGCTGTCATTCGGAAATCGACGAACATCAAGGCCAGCCCGACAAGGGGTCCGGCCAGAATGCCCGCCTGATAGAACACGTTGAACACCGCGAAGGCTTCCACGCGCCGTGGGCCCGCGTCGGCCGCCAGATAGGCGCGCACCGCAGGATTGAACAGGGCGCCGGCGAAGCCGGTTGCTGCCGAGGCGATCAGAACCGCCGGCAGCGATTCAGCGAAGACGAGCAGGCCGAATCCTGCTGTCCGGAGGACACATCCGCAGACGATGAGCGGTTTGTAGCCCAGCCGGTCTGCCAGAGTGCCGCCGATGAGAAACATGCCTTGCTGGGAGAAGTTACGTACACCCAGCACCAGGCCGATGGCCCACGCGGCCAGCCCCAACGGGCCGGCGAGGTAGCCGGCCAGGTAAGGCATGAGCATGTAAAAGCCCAGGTTGATGCCGAATTGGTTGATCATCAGCATCCGGCTGGGCCAACCAAAGCTGCGGAAGGCTGACAGCAGGGTCATCGTGACTGCACCTCGGTGGGGTCGACAACGGTGGTGCATCGCGTCCACGCCGTGACTGTCTGGGTCATCGGGTCCTCAATGGTGGCGGGATGCCTCGGGGGCGCTGCGTCGAGCAGGCCGTGGGCGCGGCAGTAGTCGTCGTTGTAGATGGTGTCGAAGTAGCGTTGCGGGCCGTCCGGGAAGATCGCTGCGACAGTGGCTCCGGCAGGGCTATTGCGTGCGACCCAGCCTGCAACTAGGGCGACCGCACCGACGCTCCAGCCGCCACTGGCGTAGTGGGTGGCCGCCAGGGTGCGGCATGCCCACACCGACTCCGCGGGGGCAACCCAATGCACTTCGTTGAACGCTTGGTAGTCGACGTTGCCGGGATAGATGCTCGATCCCAGGCCTCGCATGAGCCGAGAAGCCGCGGGCTGGCCGAAGATCGTCGAGCCCACCGTGTCGACGCCGATCAGCCGCAGCTGCGGGTTAAATTCTCGGAGGACGCGTGCGACGCCGGCCGAGTGGCCTCCGGTGCCCACCGAGCACACCAGGACATCAACGGCGCCGAGTTGTTCGTTCAGTTCCAACGCGAGCCCGCGGTAGGCCTCGACGTTATCGGGGTTGCTGTATTGATCGGGATGCCACGCGCGCGGGTCGGTGGCCAAGATCTTCTGCACGCGGTCACGGCGAGCCTGCTGCCAGCCTCCCTGTGGGTGCGGTTCAGTGACCAATTCGATGTCGGCGCCGAATGCGGCGAGCATATTCTGAATGATCGGCTCCATCCCGGGGTCGGTGACCAAGGTGACGGGGTGCCCGTAGACCGTTCCGGCTAGTGCGAGACCCAATCCCAGCGTCCCGCTGGTGGATTCAACGATGCGGGCGCCGGGGGTAAGTGCCCCGCGGGAGCGGGCGCGTTCGACCATGTGTAGCGCGGGTCGGTCTTTCATTCCTCCCGGGTTGAAGCCTTCGAGTTTGGCGCAAAAGCCCCGCTCTTCTGACGTGAACGGTGCGCCGATTCTCAAGACAGGGGTCTGGCCGACCATGGTGGCCGGCCGCTCGTTGCGGCCGCGTTGTGGCTGTGCCGATCGGGTGTGGGAAGTGCGTGCATGGCGGATTGGCAGGGCAGGATTCATCGATGAATGTCGCTTCTGTGAGGCCGCGACGAAGCACGGCGACTGACGGCAGGTAGCGGTCACCGGCCACCGTCGAAGACGACGGGGCCTGACGCTAGCCGATCAGCGGCGCGCGATACACAGGTGGGCGAGCACGTCGCGGCCGGTGCGCAGGGCGCGGGCGTTCCGTGGTGGACCGCGGATAGGCGCCTTCGCCGCCTGGCACCACAGCAGCGGAAGTACAGCCACGACGAGGCCCAACGCGAGCGCGATCAGGGAGACCGTTCCCCGCGGCAGGATCGCTTCGGCCAGGGTGTCGGGCGTGCACTCGGCGTCGGGTTGGGAGAGGTGGGGGTGGTCGAGCTCGACAGACATCGGCGCGCCGACCGCACTGGCGGCCAGGGTGTGCGGTCCGTGCGTAGGTGCCGCATTCACGCCGGGCAGTGCCCACTCGGCTCCGACGATGACGGTCCAGAACGCGATCAACGCCGCGACGATGGCGCGGCGGCGTTGCCCAGAGTTCGCGTCGAAGTACTTCACGATGTTGCCGACTGTAGCAGCGGATCGGCGAATTCAGGCTCGGCCCCCTAGCCGATGCCGGGTTGTGATCAGAGCGCGACCGCCGTTGCGCCGAGCCATCCGGCCGTTCCGTCGCACGATCGACTTCGCCCGATGCCCTTGCGAAAACGCCCTTTTGGAGGTTCCGCGAAGGAGATACAACAGATCGTTGCGCTGCTTGTACCGCAGATCATCTACGGTTTTACTACGTAGATAATTTGCGCTCTATCGGCCCGCGCGCCAAGCGGTGTTTCCTTTGCTGGCGGCCTACGCGCATTGGCTCCACCTGCGGAACGTGCGGCGGGCGTTGAGGCGCTAGTGGTGGCAGAGCACCTGGATGAGGGCGGGTGTGGCGAGCATGGCGGTGATCGCGGCTGCCAGGCAGATGCGGTGGCGCCATCGCACGTGCCGGCGTGTGGGGGTGAGCAGGCGCTGCGCTCGCGCGATGACCGCTGTTCCCGCCGCGGCGAGGCCTTCCCGTGCAGGCGGGTGTTCTCCGGCCAGAGCAGATAATCCAGCCAACAGCGGATGCGTGCCGACGCGGCGCACGGCGGTGTCGTCAGCGCACATCTCCAGCAGTTCACCCACACGATGAGGGGCCGTCGCGAAAAGCGGAAGCCGCGGCAGTGTGCCCCCCAAAGCGCGGAGCGCCATGAGGATGTGGTGGTGGCGCCCTGAGATGTGCGCGTTTTCATGCGCCAGAACCGCTTTGAGCTGTGATCGGTTCAACGACTTCATCGCCGCGGAGGTGACGATGATGGCGTTCGGGCGTCCGACCACGCAGTAGGCAGCAGGCCGGTCGGCCTCCACGACCACCACATTGGGATGGTCGGTGGGTCGGCCGACGATCCGCGCGGCACGCGCGTGCTCGTGACTTCGCGCCCGCAGCCGCGACAAGCAGCGACCGATCCGCATTACGACGAACCCTGACGTCAGGGTTCCTACCGCGATGAGAACAACGGAACCGATTCGTCCGGCCATGGGGGTGTGCTCGGAGAAGCCAAACAGCTCCAGGCACAGCGTCACGACCGCGCCCGTACGAATACTGTCCGTCGTTGCGCCGATGACCATGATCAGCGCGACGAGCCACGCCGTCAGCGTCGCGGCGACGGTGGCCAGCCAGGCGGCCACTCCCATATGGGGGCTGATGCCGTGACGGGTCATCCGCCTCAGGACCGGTGGCGCCCACCAGGCCAGCGCGCTGCCGTAGAGGAGCAGCCACAGCGCGGCGGTCATCACCGACGCCCCTTGCGCAGAGCCGCCTTCAATTGAGCGGACTGCTCGGCGTTCATCTGCTCAACAAAGAACGCCAGCACCGCATCTGTATCCCCGCCGGCGTCGAACGCGGCCTTCATCAAACGCGCGGAACGCTCCTCGCGGCTCATGGACGCCTGATACACGTACGCTTTCCCATCGCGCTGACGTTGCAACCAGCGCTTGCGGTACAGGTTGTCCATCGTCGACATCACGGTGGTGTACGCGATCTGCCGCCGTTGAGAGATCTCGTCGAAAACCTCACGCACCGTGACAGGCTCGGCGTAATCCCACACGCAATCCATGACCACCGCTTCGAGGTCGCCGAATCCTCGCTGTTCCATTTGCGCCTCTCCCGCTCTCCGCGACGAGCTGGCCTCCTCGCGCCCCGAGCTCTTCAGCCCCCAATGTAGCCGCCGAGCTGGGAAAAGCCGCGATACGCCTCACCTCGACCGCATAGGGCCAGCATCTGCACTACCGGCCGCGGCGCGTGAAACTAGCGCCCGTGGCGCACAGTCGTAACCGACCTGAGACTGTGACAGACGTTCCTCCTGATACCAAAGTGATGTACGTTCCGTCTACGTACTATCGTGCTACGTACTTAGCTCGGTAGTAGGAGCGCCGCGGGTGCCGTTCGGCTTCGATGCGCGGCTCGACAACGCTCACCCCAGCTGAGGAGATTCGATGCGGCGCCTCACTTCTTTTCTGAGTCTCTTCGCATTAATGCCGGCACTGGTGCTCAGCGCCCCGGGTACCGCTGTTGCCGGGCATGACGGCAGCCCCGACCGCGACGACGTTCCCTCATTGGTTGCGGCGGTCGCCGAAGCGAACCAGCGGATGGCCGACGTCGGTAGCGACATCCAGATCAAGCAAGAGGGCGTCAACCGTGCCCTGGTCGAAATCGCGGCCACTCGCGACACCCTCGCGCAGGCCCGACGCGACGTTGTTGCCAGCGACCAAGCCCTTACCGCCAGCCAACACGCGATCGAGGCCGCACAACACCGTTTTGACCGCTTCGCCGCGTCGACCTATATGAACGGGCCGTCGGGTGCGTTGCCGCTGGCACAAAGTCCCGAGGAGATCCTGGCCGGGGCCTCGACCCAGCAGACCCTCACCATCAGCTTCCAGCGGGTCCACGACGACCTCTTGCGTCGGCAGACCGATCAGGCCAACAAGCTTTCTGCTGCGACGGCAGCGCGGGCGCGCGCCGAGAGCGCCGCCGCAGACGCCCAACGCCGGCAAGACGACGCGGTAGCCGCACTCCGGGACGCCCAGCAGACGTTTACCGCACAGCGACGCGAGGTCGAACGGCTCGCTACCGAACGCGACTCCGCTCAAGCTCGACTGGAAGCTGCCCGACCGGTGGCGGCGACAGCCGCCGCGCCCAGTGCGGCGCAACCCGGCACTGTGCCGGTATCCGGCGCTCCCTGGGACCGCGGCACCACGTCGCCGGGGGGCGCCACCGAGGGGGGCCTGTGGGACACCACGCTGCCGATGGTGCCCAGCGCTAACGTGGCCGGCGACCCGGTGGCCATCATCAATGCCGTCCTCAAGATCATGGCGACCTCGGCGCAGCTGACGGCCGACATGGGCCGCAAGTTCCTCACCAAACTCGGCATTCTGTCTCCAGTCACCGCCGCCGCAGATCCCGGCATCACCAACGGACGCATCCCCCGCCTCTACGGCCGCCAGGCCTCAGAGTTCGTGATTCGCCGCGCCATGTCACAACTGGGCGTGCCTTACTCCTGGGGCGGCGGCAACGCCAACGGCCCGTCACGAGGCATCGACCAGGGCGCCAACACCGTGGGTTTCGACTGTTCGGGCCTGATGCTGTATGCCTTCGCCGGCGTCGGCATCAAACTCGACCACTACTCCGGGTCGCAATACAACGCAGGCCGCAAGATCCCCTCGTCACAGATGCGACGCGGTGACCTCATCTTTTACGGCCCCAACGCCAGCCAGCACGAAGCGATGTATCTGGGCGACGGCATGATGATCGAAGCCCCCTACACCGGGTCGGTCGTCAAGATCTCGCCCGTGCGCACCTCCGGCATGACGCCCTACGTCACCCGCTTGATCGAATATTGACGTCGCCGCGATGCCGCGCAGGTGGACCGGTCAGTGCGCCGCGGTGCGGCCCCTGCGAATCGGCCTCCTCGGGCACGTCAGGCCGCCCCGAACGACGCGGCCAGCGAGAGGCGTTAAATAGCGCCGTCGCGCCGGCGATCGCAGCCGCCCACAGCACCACGACCACGGCACACAGGATCAGCCACGCTTGCCACCCGAGACTGTTCGGGCACACGTCCATCAGCCAACGCATGTCAGGCCCTCCTCACAGTGAGCCTCACCCCACCGCAGGAGGAAAACGGTATGAGTCGTGTGAAGATCTGCTGAAGATCGAGCCGCCCGGTCAGCCATACCTGGTTACGGGCGCACCAGCAGGCACCATATGGACATGCAGCACCACCACCTGGGCGCGCCTGAGAGCGCGAAGGGATACCGCGCGCTGGTCGTCGACGACGAACTCCCCCTGGCCGAAGTGGTGGCCAGCTATCTCGAACGCGAGCAGTTCGAAGCCGTCGTCGCCGGCAACGGTGTCGACGCAATCGCCGTCGCACGCGACCTGGATCCCGATGTCGTCATCCTTGACCTCGGCCTACCCGGCATCGACGGACTCGAGGTCTGCCGGCAATTGCGGACCTTCTCCGACGCCTACGTCGTCATGCTCACCGCCCGTGACACCGAACTGGATACCGTGCTCGGCCTCACCGTCGGCGCCGACGACTACATCACTAAACCCTTCAGTCCCCGCGAGCTGGTCGCGCGCATCCGCGCCATGCTGCGGCGACCCCGCATCCTGCAAACAGCCGCCGCACCCGCCGAACGAGAGACAGCCCCGCCGCGCCGCTTCGGCGCACTGAGCATCAACGTCGCCGCCCGCGAGGTACATATCGACGACGAACTAATCCTGTTGACCCGCACCGAATTCGACATTCTCGAAGCCCTGTCCGCGCGGCCAGGAATCGTGCTGAGCCGCCGACAACTTCTCGAAATAATCCGCGACGAACCCTGGGTCGGCAACGAACACCTCGTCGACGTCCACATCGGACACTTACGACGCAAACTCGGCGACGACGCCGCACGCCCCCGCTACATCGCCACGGTTCGAGGTGTCGGATACCGGATGGGAACCGGACAGTGACTCCCCCACCTACGTCGACCCCTCGCCGGCGTCGACGGCCGGGCCGTCCCGGTATCGGCCTGCGACTCCTGGCGGCCCAAGCCATCGTGCTGGCGGCCGGAGCGGCGACGACCGCGGTGGTCGCTGCCGTGGTCGGCCCACCGCTGTTCCGCGAACACCTCCACCGTGCCGGTGTCCCGATGGACTCCCTGGAAGAAGTCCACGCCGAAGAGGCCTACGGCTACGCAACGGTGATCTCCATCGGAGGCGCTTTAGCGGTGTCAGCACTGGCCGCCCTCGCGGTCAGCTTCTACGTCAGTCGACGCCTCCAACGGTCCATCACCGAAGTCGCCGCCGCGGCCACCGATGTCGCTGAAGGGAACTACGACATCCGCGTGTCACCGCCGCGCCTCGGCGATGACTTCGACGCCCTCGCAACCGCATTCAACCAAATGGCCTCCCGGCTTCAAGCCGTCGATTCGACACGACAGCAACTGTTCGGAGACCTCGCGCACGAGATCCGCACACCCGTGGCAGTACTCGAGGCCTACATCGAGGCACTCGAAGACGGCGTGCGCTCCCTGACACCCCAGACAGCAGCCATGCTGCGCGACCAAACCCGTCGGCTGGTGCGATTCTCCGATGACGTCGCCGCGCTGGCGAAGGCCGAGGAAAGTGCGGTGTCTATGTCCTACGCCTCCCTCGACGTGGACCGCCTAACCCGCCAGTGCGTCGCAGCAGCACAAGAACGCTATAACGCCAAGGGGGTCGGACTGCACGTACACCTCCCGCAACCGCTACCGCCGCTTTGGGCCGACGAACAACGACTGTCTCAAGTGTTGGGGAACCTGCTGGAGAATGCGCTACGGCACACACCGCCCGGCGGGTCGGTACACCTTCACTGTCTTCGTGACGGCGACCAGGTAAAAATCGCTGTCGCTGACACCGGAGAAGGGATCACCGCCGAGCACGTCACCCGAGTGTTCGAACGGTTCTACCGGGCAGACACCGCCCGCGACCGCGAGCATGGCGGCGCCGGTATCGGGCTCGCCATAGCCAAAGCGCTCATCGAAGCGCACGGCGGATCGATCTCGGTAGCCAGTGCTGGACCCGGCGCCGGCGCAACATTCACCATCGCCCTGCCCATCACCCCGATACGCAGCGAACACCACCCTGCGACGGCTGACTCAGCGCGTCGCTGACTAGTGCCCTCTCCGCGCTACTTGTCCAACATTCCCTGCATCGTGTCGATCTCTGCTTGCTGCGAAGACACGATATTGCGCGCCATCTCGACTGCCGCCGGGAACTGGCCGTTGTCAACTTCCTGCTGCGCCATCATGATCGCGCCCTTGTGATGCTCGATCATCTGGGTCAAGAAGAGTCGGCTAGCCTCGGCGCCCTGCGCGTTCTGCAGTGCAGCCATATCGGCTTCCGACATCATGCCCATACCGCCGCCGCTCATACCCGGCATATCACCCATGTCTTCGCTGGGCATTTGATGGCCAGGCATGTCATGACCGGGCATTGCGGCGGTGCTGGGGGCCGTCGTCGACGAGGACACTCCCCAGTCCTGCAGCCAGCCCTGCATCTGTTCAATCTCAGGACCCTGAGCGTTCTTGATCTCGTTGGCGAGTGACACTACTTCAGGATCAACTCCCTGCTTGCCGAGCAGCATGTCGCTCATCTCGATCGCCTGCTGATGATGAGGGATCATGCCCTGAGCGAACGTCACATCAGCATCGTTATGGGCAGCGTCACTGCTCGCAGCACTGGGCGAAGCCGACGCCGACGCTGCTGCCGAGGTGGTGCTCGACGACGATGACTGAGACTCGTTCGTTGCATTCGAACAGCCGCTGACAAACAGGGCCGACGCCGCAAGCGCCGCAAGCCCGAATCCAAAACGCTTGTGCTGCATCGCACATCCTTCCTCAAACATCTTCGTGACACCATGCGTCCACACGGCAAGCCCTTGCGCCGCCGCACCCCAGCCTCAGCAATCCGAGTATGGGTCGGTTCGTGATCCGATGAAGATTTGATGAAGACGACTCCCCCGGTCTGTCACTCGCGGTCGCGCCACCCGAGGCGCAGCCACCTCACGCACCGCCCACCTACTATTGAACTACGTAGATCTCGTGACCGGAAGGTGTCCGTGTGCTGATCCGCAACCTTTTCGCCATCGCCCTGACCGGGGCTCTGGCCGCGGCCTGTTCGTCGAACGCCCCTGAAAGCCCGCCACCCGCCGTCGTGCCGGGCATGGTGCACATCCACGGCCTCGGCATCAACCCATCTGACGACAAGCTCTACGTCGCAACTCATTACGGCCTCTACACCGTTGAGCAAGATCAGGCGCCACAACGAGTCGGTGAGCTCTCGCAGGACTTCATGGGCTTCACCGTCGCCGGCCCCGACGAATTCCTGGCTAGCGGCCACCCCGACCCCGCCGATCGCCAACAACCGCCCCACCTCGGCCTGATCAAAAGCAGCGACGCCGGCCAGTCCTGGGAACCTCTGTCATTGCACGGTAGCGCCGACTTCCACGCGCTCAAATACCGCCACGGACGGGTCTACGGTCACGACAGTCAATCCGGCACCGTGATGGTTAGTTTTGATCAGCGGTCCTGGCAACAGCGCGCAGAAGTCCCCGCCGTCGACCTCGCAATATCACCGGATGCCCCGGATGAGATCCTCGCGACAGCACGCCAAGGGCTGCTCCGAAGCACCGACGGGGCGAGGACGTTCAGCGCAGTCACCGGTGCGCCGGCACTGCTGTTCATCAGCTGGCCCGACCGCGGTCCCCTGCTCGGCGCCGACCTCGAAGGACGGCTGTACACCAGCGCCGACGACGGGCAGACCTGGCAGCCGGGCCACTCGCTCAACAACAAACCCCAGGCCCTGCTCGCCGCGGGCAACGGTCAGGTCTACATCGCCACTGATACCGCCATCTACACCTCAACCGACAACGGTGCCACGGTGAACGTCCTCACCGCTGTGGAATAGACGGCTGGCACCCGAAACCCCACGCAATACCGCACCAACGCATCTGAGGAGCCGCAATGCCGGATGACCACCTTCTCATCACCGATGGCGCCACCATCGCCTACCAGCTCAGCGGCCCACCCAACACGGTGCCAGTCGGCTATGGGCACGGCGTGCTCATGAGCCGGCAGATCGTGCGCGGCCTGGGCATCTTCGACATCGACACTATCGCCGAGGGCCGCCGTCTAATCACCTACGACCAACGCGGACACGGCGCATCACGGGGCCGACCAGAACCCGAGGACTATCGCTTCGAGCAGGCAGCCAACGATCTCCTGCGCGTCCTGGACGCGGCCGGCCTCGATGAACCCATCGATTTCGCCGGATCCTCGCTCGGAGCCGCTGCAGCACTGCACGCCGCCCTCAACGCTCCTCGCCGATTCAGGCGGCTGGCACTGGTGATCCCTCCCGTCGCCTGGGAAACAGGGCCCGATCAACTGCGCCAGTGGTACTTCGACACCGCCGACCTCATCGACTCCATTGGAACAACCGCTTGGCGACAACAATGGGCCGAAGCTCCCCCACTGCCGATCTTCGCCAACTACCGGCACGGCAAATTCGAACCCGGCGTCGACGACGATGTGGTCTCCGCCGCGCTGCGCGGAGTCGGCTCCTCCGATCTACCCGACCCCAATCGGCTGACCTCCATCCGCCAGCCCACCTTGGTGCTGGCCTGGGACACCGACCCCTTGCATCCCATCTCCACCGCCGAGCGCCTCGCTGAGCTGATCCCCGACTCGACGCTGCACGTCGCTCACACCATCGACGAGATCCGCAAGTGGACGGAAATCACCAGCCGTTTCTTCAACGATTGACGCAGCGCCGCGGCGGCGGCCTAGTACCGCCGCACGTTGTGAATCGGTGCCGACGAGATCGGCGCCACTTTCACCGGCGTTCCGTACGTCGACGCGTGCACCATCAACCCGTCGCCGATGTAAATCCCCGCGTGAGACACGTCAGCATAGAAGGTCACGATGTCGCCGGGCTGAACGTCTGAAAGCGCCACCGGCTGCCCGCCCTGCGCAAGCGCCTGACTCGACCGAGGCAACGACTTGCCGTTCTGCAGAAACGCCCACTTAATCAGCCCAGAGCAGTCGAACGCATCCGGACCGGTGGCTCCCCACGAATAAGGCGACCCCACCCGTGTCAGCGCCGCCTGGACCACCGCAACACCGTTCCCCGAGGAGGCCCCGCCCGCCGGGCCCGGCATAGCAACGATGCTCGGATCGCTCACCGGCGGAGTCGACGGCAAAGGAGGCGGCGCGGGGCCAGGGTCAGCCAGAATCGCTCGCTGATCAGGCGTCAAAGAGTCGTAGCGGGCCTGCACAGCAGCAATCTGTTCCGCCATCCGACGCTGTTTGGCCTCCAGGTCGGTCCGCACTGCCGCCGCCTCATCGGCCGCACTCCGTGCTTGGGCTGCCGACTTCGCAGACCGCTCTGCAGTTGCCGCGGCCCGCGCACTGGCCGACCGGAACGCAGCCATCTGCACAGTCAGCTCCGACGCAACCGTCTTCTGGACTGCCAGCTGATCGATCAGATCCTGAGGGGACGTCGCCGTCAACGCCGCCGCCAAGGTATCCGTGCGCCCACCCATGTAGGCAGCCGCGGCCAACCTGTCGACTGCAGCCTGATACCTCACCAGATCGGCCGCCGCTGCATCCGCGGCCATGCGATCCGAATCCGCCCCCTTCTCCGCAACCTGCTGCGCTGCGAGCTTCTCGTCAAGGTCGATTTGCGCCGTGTGAATCTGCTCGGTGGTCTGCTCCGCCAGACGCGACAATTCAGTCAGTTCGGCAAGCGCATCAGCCGCCGGATCAGCGCGCACATCGGTTGCCAAAAGCGCAGCAAAAACGCCGAAAGCCACCAAAATGCAGACGAACCGTCTACCCAACGCGCGCGGCAGGACCGCAAGCACAGATGAAGTCACAACAGCGAAAACCTTCGGCAAAGTAAGCAAGTACGTACTAGATACGTAGGTCACGGTTAGGTTACGAGGCCAGGCAGCCGCTGTCCAGCCGGGCCTTGCGAAACAACCGGTCCATCCACTGAGGCCGGAACGGGCCCTGAAATCCGGTGACCTGTGTCCTCGCCACTCGAAGCGAACCGCCCAGCATCCCCGAATAGCACGGCGTGGCACATCCGATACAGGGCGATGAGGAGGACACGGCGGCAGGTGCTACCAGCGCGCAGAACAATGCGATCGCACCCCGACCTCCTCGCCGGCACCGTGCAGCGCGGCAAGGCCACTCTTGCTTACCTCAGGCTTTCTGCCCCCCGCGTCGGTCAGTTCTTCAAGCTTGCGCGCTTGAGCAACACGCTGCGCGTCGATCTCAACGGCCACGGCACGGCGAAACGATCGGGCGGCACCGCATCTGCCGGGCCCGCACCGCCCGAGTTTCTGCTCTGCTCGTGTTGTTCGACGCCAACACGGTGCGACGTCACGCGACGCGGTACTCGTGCAGCGCGGCTAAGCGCCCGCGCGCGACACCACCGCCGCACACCCTTCCAGCTCGGCACTGCGACACCGCGCGCCAGACCATCCAGCTCGCCGCACCCGCTCCCACGCGCACCGGCTCCAGGGGGGCCCTGACGTATGTCACCACAGCGTGGCCTGATCACCGAGCAGCGCCGCGTCCCCACCATGGCGCACCGCCTCCCGCAGCGTCGCCGACCGTTCCCGTCGAATACCGCGACCGTCGAGGCGTCGCAACGCATATCGGCCGCCGCCGCGATGCATCCGCGCCATCCGCTCAATGTTGTCACCCTGCGGGCCGGACCGACGTGCTGATGGGGTTTTGTTGCCGCCGAGATCTTGACGCACACGGTTGTCGCATTCGTGGAGCCCGAGCACCCCAGCGGCCACTACACCGGACACGATCGCCAACGCGTAGCGGTGCGGGCGAACGCACAATCCTGAACGCTCGCGGGTCAGGTAGAGCTGACCGTAGCCATCGGCGCCGATCGCGCCGGTCCAGATGTTGCAATCCGAAGCCGTTGGGCCGCAGACGACATGGCTGTGAAAGCGCGTGATCTCGGCAGCGTGCACACGCTGATCAACAACAAGCTGTCCCGCGCTTCTCATGGCCGTTGAACCTATCCGCCGGCACTGACATTCAGCGCGGCCACCGCGGCCCGCTCCACCGGTGCCGTAACCCTGCTCCCGGGTGCCCCTTTACCGCTGCGCAGCCCCTGCCACGTCGAGCGCTCCCCACCGCGCTGGGCAGACCTGGTGTAGTCGGACGCACAGGCCGGTTCGCAGCACCAGGGGCGCGACCGGCGTGTGCGTCAGCGGGCCGACCGGCGTAACGGCGCACCTCCATGATGGCCCACGCACCCGCCGACCCACGCACCCCGGCCGTGCACATCGTCGTGCACCACCGGCCTCGTTGCACCGTTGCGCAGTGCGTCACGCCGAGGCTGCATCCGCCGGAGGCTGGTCAGCGTGGGGGTCAACCCCCTGAGCGGTCGGGCCGGACAATGCCTCCAGACCTAGTGCATGCGAACCATTCCCGGCAGTCCGCTTCTCGCATTTCGGAGCATGCCGTGCCATGGTGCGGACGATCCCGATTCCGACGTCGGTCCGTGCGGCGATGGTCGTCAGCGTCTCACCACGGCCCTGCATACGTGCGACCGCCGCGCCGGCCTTGGCCCGATGGCCAGCCACCCGCTTGGCCGCTTCTGCGTCGACCTGCGCGCGCAGCTGGGCCAGGCGCTCCCTCTTCCAACTTTCGACTTCGGCGACCTTGCCGACCGCGACGAGAAAGTCCGCGGCGTCATCGATGTTCGCCTTATCCCGCGCGGCGCGTTCCTCGTTGGCGCGTCGGGTCGCTTCGCGTGCCCGGCGCCGGGCTTCCACCTTGGACGTTGCTGCTGTCATAGTCGCCGACAGTAGAAGGTCCACCGGCGAGCGGACCACCACCGCAGCCACATTCGCCTCTCACCAATTTTTTCGCCTTCACCGCATCCGTCTACCACCACTCACCTCACCACGCCCACAGCCCGCGTCACTCACCACCGAGCACCGCCCACCCAGCTCCCTGCCCCATGACCCCCTTCCGTCGCCCCACCACAGACCACACACCTCTTGCACTCAGGGCCCGAAGGTCGCGAATCAACCTGAAGTTGACGCGTATATCTGGCGCATGGGACCAGCGCCGGATGCGCTTCATTGAACCACTTTCGTGTTCCTCCTGGTAGACGGATTTCGCTCGCAGGTGTGGTAACTTGCGGTTGTCATTGACAACTCTAAGTTGACGATAGATGGAGGTTCTCTTGTGAGCGTTCCGGGGTCGGCGCACTTGGTTCTTGCCTCGGGCGTGGTTCACCTGGACGAGGCCAGCGCAGTCTTCGAAGCGATGCTGTCTGGGTGGGGTCGTCAACAGGCGTCTCGGCTACTCGCTGCTGAGGCCACGATCGAGCCGCGGCTGGCGTTGGTGCGGCGGTTCGCAGAGTTCGCCGGGGCGCCTCCGTGGGACTGGACTGCCGGCGATGTCGAAGACTTCACGGCCGCTTTGATGTCGGGCCCGGAACGCAAAGCACCGTCGACCATTCGCGGCTATCACATGTCGTTGCGGATGTTCTGCGACTACCTACTCGATAGCCGCTACGGTTGGATCGCGCAATGCGAGAACAGGTTCGGACGGATCCCATCGCAGGTCTGTCACGACTACAACACCGCCGCGCATCTGGTCGACTACGAGGGCAAGCCCGCGCGTCGCCCGTTCACCTACGACGAACTGGAAACATTGTTCGATTTCCTCGATGATCGCGTCGATGTTCTCGCTCGGTCCAGGAACAAAGGCGCGTTCGCGGCGCTGCGCGACGCACAGATGATCAAGACGGCCTACGCCTTCGGTTTACGCCGCCGCGAGCTGTGCTATCTCGATCTCGCCGACCTGCGTCCGAACTCGCGGATGCCGGCCTGGGGCACGTTCGGCGCCGTCCACGTTCGCTACGCCAAATCACGTCGCGGCAGCTCTCCCAGGCGTCGCACCGTGCTCGCCGTTCCGGAGTTCGACTGGGTGATCGACGGACTGCGCCAATGGGTCGACCACGGCCGCCCACTCCTCAGCCCCGGGAACCGTCAAGAGCTCTGGCTGACCGAGCGTCGACGGCGCGTGGCGACCAAGACCATGGATAGGCGATTCGCCGTCGCACGGGTGCAAGCGGGACTGCCTGCCGAGCTCACCTTGCACTGCCTGCGGCACTCCTATGTCACCCATCTGATCGAGTTCGGTTATCCGGAGCGGTTCGTCACCGAACAGGTGGGGCACTCGTATGCCTCGACCACCGCGATCTATACCTCGGTGTCCGACGACTTCAAGACCAAAACACTGCAGGCGGCGCTGCGCCGCGTCTACGGATCATCCACGACGACAGGTGAAGGCGGAGATGAGCACTAGGACCGTGCTGCGGTGGAACCTGCGTCAGCTGATGGCCCAGAACGGAATGTTCGCCACCACCGACCTTGTCGCACCGCTGCACGAGCGTGGCGTGGAGATCTCCCGACAGATGGTGCACCGGATCGCGACCAAGCCCCCGCAGCGCATCAATCTCGACCTGCTCGCCGCCCTCTGCGACATCTTGTCGTGCACGCCCAACGACCTGCTCGAGCTCGTCGCCGAACAAGTCCGTGAGGCGCCCGCGGTCAACGACAGCGGACCCGGCATCGGCGACCTGCGACCCATCCGCGCCACCATCCGCCGCCCCCACGACAACCAGTGACTCAGCGGGCCTGCTGGGAGTGTGCAAGCACCATCCGGCTAACCCCACTGACGCACGGGCGTCGCATCTGTGTCGCATGCCGTCGCAGACGGCACTATCACCCCGAGAAATGCCCGCGGTGTGAGACCGTGCGGCCACTGGCGTGGCAGCTCGACGATGCCATCGTGTGCGCCTCCTGCGCCGGTGTCGCATCGATCTTCACCTGCAGCGAATGCGGCCGCGAAGAACACCCCTACGGGTTCTACCGATGCGCCCGCTGCTTCCTACGCGAGCGCCTCACCGAGCTGCTCACCGACCCGATCAGCGGCACGATTCATCACCGACTACGGCCCGTGTTCGACGAACTGATCAACGCCGACCGCCCACAGACGGTGCTCTGGTGGCTGCGAAAGAAGCCCGGTACCGGCCCGCAGCTCCTTCGCGACATGGCCTGCGGAACGCGTGAAATCAGCCACGACACCTTCAGCGATCTTCCCTCGGACCGAGCCCACGATTACTTGCGCAGCCTCCTGGTCGCGGTCGGCGTTCTGGGCCCGATCGACATCCGCGTCGAACGGATGCTGCCCTGGATCGAGGACGTTGTAGCCGAGCTTCCGGCCGAAGACGCCGCCATCATTCGCCGATTCGCGCATTGGCATGTACTGCGCCAGATGCGCAAGGCCTCCCACGAGAACCGGCTGACGAGATCGATGACCGATGCCTGCCGTCGTCGCGTCCGCGTGGCGATTCAGTTCATGGCGTTTCTGCACACCCACGACGCCACTCCGGCGACAGCGACACAGGAGATGCTGGAGCGCTACCAGGCGCTCCACCGGAGGCCGCTCACTGCCGAGTACGCCTTCCTCGTCTGGCTACGCCAATCCCGCATCAACACCACACTGAGGGTCACCGATCCGCCACGGTCACCTCCCTCGGTAACCGTCTCGGATTCCCAGCGGTGGGCCGCCGTCGGGCGGCTGCTGCACGACGACACAATCCGCCGCAAAACCCGCATCGCGGGACTGCTCACATTGTTGTTCGCCCAACCTCTTTCGCGCATCGTCGCCCTGCGATCAAGCCAAATCTCGATCTCCGACGATCACGCCGTGCATGTCGTCTTCGCCGCCATCCCCATCCAAATGCCTCCCCTACTCGACGACCTCATCCGCGAGCATCTGGAGCAGCAATGCGAAAGCCGCTACACCCCATCCCATACGGGCTGGCTGTTCCCCGGCCGACTTCCCGGCACCCACCTGTCCACCGAGAACATCCGCACCCAGCTCGTCGCGGTCGGGGTGAAACCCTACGAACATCGCAAAGCCGCCCTCTTCCAGCTCGCCAGCGACATGCCCGCACCCGTGCTGGCCGAACTGCTCGCGATCACCACCAAGAACGCAGCCGCCTGGGCCAAACTCGCCGCCCGCGACTGGACCGATTACGTCACCGAACGCGGCAGATCAATGCCGCATCGAAGGCGGAGCTAACTCGCAACAGCGATGTCGTAACCACTCCATGCCGCCGAGGCCACGATTCGCCTGCTCTCGTCAAAGTTGTTCTTTGTCAATCCTCCTCGCCACAAGTCAAGCAATCGAGAAACGGGTTCAAGCAGTTGCGCGCCCTCAAGCGTCTGAGACGCCGAACCGCGGGTGACCTGCACTTCGGGTAGCTCACTACCCTGCTGCGAGTCTCCGCACCTCGCTGTGGAACGGAAACCAGCGTACGGCCTCGCCGATGATGGCGACGAATGGTCCTTCGATGCCATCACCGACGCGATTTGCGAGAGGCGAAAAGGGCCCGAAGACCAGCCGGCTCGACATTGTGATTTCGTTGTGCCTAGCGAGCTGAGCGCGCCGGGCGGCCCGTCTTCTTGGTGGCGATGTTCGATTTTATGGCGTCGCTGTCGGTGTTGCGGTGGGCGGCGAGAAAGTCATCGACGATGTTCGCGCAGTCATTGTGAGTGATAGTGCGAAGCCCGGTCATTCGGGCGAAGGCGAGTGGTCCGACGAGTTGGCAAAGCGCCAGTTCCTGGTCGAAGTCGTTGAGTTCGGCTTGAGCTTTTGGGCTGGTGAGTACGGCGTCAAATGGTTGACGATATTGATCGACAACTCGGGTCCGTAGCGCCCCGGATGTGTGGCGGTCTTCCGCTTGGGCATTGGAGCCGGTGGGCCCCAATGAGAGCCACGCGAGTGTCGTGACATGCAGCGGTGCGTCGTTGAAAAGGGCGGCTTGGCGGCTGAGCAATTCGATCAGCTGCTCACGGAGGGGTCCGCTGGTCGGTGCCGGAGTGGTCACTTGTGGAAGTAGGCGTTCGAACGTGGCTGCCAGTAAATGCGACGAACTGTGGAAGTGGCGGTACAGCGTGGTTCGGGCCACTTTGGATGCTTTGGTGACGGCATCGATAGTGACCGCTTCCACCCCACCGGTGCTCAGTAGCGTTGCCGCAGCATCCAGCAGCCGGGTGCGTGACCGGATGAGCCGAGGGTCCACGTCGTCGTCAGGGACGGGCACTGCCTGACTGTCGCTCACTCGTTCACCTCGGCGGTCGATCTTCACGCGATGCTGTCACGGCAGTCTAGCAGTGTGGTACTAACGGTAGCGCAGCGAAACCGATCGTATTGGAGGGTGACGGTGCCCGAAAGCCTGTTGCCGCCCGAGCGGCTGCCCTCGCACACCACGACATGCATGGGTTGCGGCCCGGACAACCCCCACGGACTGCGGTTGGTGGTGCATCGTAGCGGCGACGCGGTGTACACCGATGTGACGTTCGATGAGCGCCATATCGGGGCCCCGGGCCTGGCCCATGGCGGGGCAGTGGCCGCGGCATGTGATGACGTCCTGGGCTTCACGTTGTGGATCGCCGGAACCCCGGCGGTGACCCGCACCCTGACGGTCGAATATTTGCGGCCGGTGCCGCTGCATCAGACCCACCGGATTACTGCCCACATCGTCTCTCGTGAAGGGCGGGCGCTGCATGTCACGGCGACAGGCACGGGTGAGGGTGGGATCGCCCGCTTCACCGCCAGTGCAGTGTTCATTGTCGTCAGCCCTGAGCACTTCGCCGCACACGGCGATGTCAGCGCTTTCGGCGATCTTCTGGAGCAGTTCTCGCGCCGCGGCGGCCTCGACCCGGAGCCGTCATGACTGTCCCTCAGGCGCGCAGCCACGGGAAAACCCCGCCTTCGGAAGCGAACTCGGTCGCTGCAGAGAAGCGAGCCGCTAACGCGTCGCGTTCACGCGCGTCCGCACGGCGCCGGGAGACCATTCTTGATGCAGCTTTGGTCGTGGCCGCGGCGGGTGGTTACGAGGCGGTTCAGATGCGGACAGTTGCCGAGCGGGTCGGCATCGCCGTCGGCACGCTTTACCGCTATTTCCCGGCGAAAACCCACTTGCTGGTGGCAGCGCTGACGCGCGAGTTCCGTCGACTCGACTCGGCCGGGGACTGGGCGAGTGGTGAGGGCACACCGCTGGAACGGCTCGAACGGCTCACCGCACATCTGCATGACCGCTGGCAGCGCGACCCATGGCTGACGACGGCCATGACACGGGCCTTCGCAGTCGCAGATACCCGCGCCGCCGCGGAACTCGACCGCGCGGCCGATGAGATCCAGATCCTGCTGGCCCGCACGCTCAGGGGCGGCGAGCCCACTCCTACCGATCTGCACGTGGCTGGGATCATCTCCGACATCTGGCTGGCCAACCTCGTGGCCTTCAGCGGCCACCGCGCGACAGCCGCCGACACCCGCGACCGCATTGACCGAGCCACCAGGCGCGTCGTGACCAGCGCTGCTAGGCCAGCCGTCTACCGGTAACGATACTGCTGGTATCGCAGCGATACTTGGCGTACTCTTTGGGGATACGGCTCAACGATGCGTCGAAAAGAGACTGCCATGTACACCCAATGGATCGAAAACCTTGTCGTACAACGCCTCTCGCTGCACGGCGGCCTGGTTCTGGATTTCGATGATTACAACGAAATCGTCATCTCCTGCCCCCTACTATTGACGCTTCCTGCCGTCGGCACCTACCCCATCGAGGCGGTGCGTATTGACCCCCTCAGGATCGCGACCCACGAACGCCCGCTGCTGAACCTCGCCGGCGCACTGTGCACCCAGGCCTGGTCCAGCGACGATGGAGGGCTACACCTGAGCTTCTCGCGCGGACATCGCATCGATGTCGATCCCGACGCTGAACAGACAGCGTGGGAGCTCTATGGCATGCGCCACGGCTACATGGCCTGTCTACCTCAAGGACGGGTACGCGTGGTCCGCCATGACCTCCCCGACACCGACGACGCCAACATCGTCAACAGCGTCAGGCAATCATCGGCGGGGTCGGCGCGGCAGACCCACTAATCCGGCCGCGGACACTGCGACGGGTCGACTTGGGCGGCAATACGTGGATCAGGTTGAACGTGGACAGGACCGCCCTGGCGACATCGAGGCGGGCGAGCATTCCCGGATGATGCTGTCGAGGTTTTGTTGCACGCGTTCGGCAGTGATGCCGACCGATGGTGAATACAGCATGATGTGGTCGAGGACGCCGTTGTACCGTCTCAATTGTTCACGGACCTCGTGCGCCGTCCCGGCGACACCCATGGCGTCGATCATCTCCTCGGACACAGCGGCGAACATCGCCGGGAAATCGCGCTGGGCGAATGCTTGCCGGATGGCTCGGCCTTCGCTGGCGAAGCCGTTCACATCGAGTACCGTCTCGTAGGATTTGACCGAGGAGTAGAACGCAATCTGCTGCGCCAGTTCGCGCCTGGCGACCTCGGCGTCGTCGTGGATGGCGCACATCACCATGGAAATGATTTCCACGTCATTGGGGTCGCGGCCGGTGTGCGCGGCGCCCCTGGCGATAGCGGGCCGGACGACCTCTTCGACGTAGGTGGTTGTGAACAGCGGATGTCCGGCTAGGCCGTCGGCCACCCGCCCGGCCGCCTCGCACATCCGGGGCCGGACACCGGCAGTGACGATCGGGATCGGCCTGCTGGAGGGTCCCACGTCGCCGGTCGGGGTGAGATTCATTCTGTAGAAACGGCCCTCGTGATGGATCGGGCCTTCATGCAGGTTCCATATCCGGCGCAGCAGCATCACGAGTTCTTCCATCCGCAGGGCGGGTGCGGAGGTGTCGGGCACGCCGTGCCAGTCGCCCATCATCCGTTTGGTGCCGTTGCCGATGCCGAGTACCAGTCGTCCGTTGGAGAGTTCGTCGAGGTCGCGCGCCTCGGTGGCCAGCACCAGGGGGCTTCGGCCGACGCCGTAGAGAATGGAGGAACCGATCCGACAGTTCTGGGTGCTGTTGGCCATCGCGGCCATGGAGATCGATCCGGACCGAGAATAGAACTCCGAGGCCCATACGGCGTCGAACCCGGCCGCATCAGCGGCCTGGGCGGTCTGGGCCAGTGACTTCAGATCCGCGCCGAGAACCGACAGGCCGTAGGTGCTCATGACTGGTCTCCTGTGCGCGGGCGCAGCCCGTCGAACATGACGGCGCTGAGGGTGCTGGCGACCACCGTCTCGTCGAGGTGGTTATCGGTGACCAGGTACATGAGTGCATTGATGGTGACCGCGCCGAACAGCGCAATCGACGTCGATCGCGCATCGGGCTGAGCGACGAGGGATCCGTCGCGGGCCCCTTCGATGAGCAGGGTTTCGACGGGTTGTTGGTAGGCGGTATTGATCATCTCGGCGATAGCCGGCATGCGGGCCGCTCGTCCCAATTCGCCGATGAGTGCACGGCATACCGCTGGCCGCTGCGCCATTGCCCGCAGTTGTGCGCGGATCACGAGTTCGAGGCGTTCGGCACCGGTGCCGCCGGTGTGCACGATCGCGGTCACAGCATCGAAGATGTCCTTGAGGAGGTCTTCGAGCAGGAAAGCAAGGATGTCCTCTTTACCGGCGAAGTAGTAGTACAGCGTCGCTTTCGGCACACCGGTCACCGCGGCGACGTCTTCGATCTTGGAGTCGTTGAGCCCCTTCTCGGCGAACAAGTCCGCCGCGGCGGGAAGCCGGTCAGAGATCTGACGTGGAATCTTGCGCATTGCCCCCCTGTCCCGTTCGGCCGGTTTAGACTGCGAGTCTAAACCGTCGTTACTTTGGTGGTCGGAGGTCTTGGTGGTCTCGGTGCAAATTCGTTACGACCCGTTCGACGCCTCGATTCTCAACGACCCCTATCCGACGTATCGGTCGTTGCGTGACACGGCTCCGGTGTACCGCGCCGAGGAATCCCATACCTGGGTGTTGAGCCGGCACGCCGACGTCCAGGCCGCAGCACTGGATCACGGCACGTACTCCTCGGTGGACGGCATCTTCCCCACCCCACCGGGATCGGACTTCATCGGCTCGTTCCTGCCGATGATGATCGTGATGGACCCTCCGCGCCACGACCAGTTGCGTGCCCTGGTGAGCCGGGCGTTCACTCCCCGGCGGGTGGCCGGGCTGCAGGGCGCCATCACACAGATGGCCGCGGAGTTGTTCGAGCGCCTCGACGAGGGCTCTGGTTCGGCGGACTTCGTGACCGACTTCGCCGCGATCCTGCCCGCCGCGGTGATCGCCGATCTACTGGGCATTCCCGCCACCGATCGTGATCAGTTCCGATTGTGGTCGAGCCAACTGGTCCAGGTCGACGTCAACCACGGACAAACCACCGACGCACTGACCGCCGCCACCTCGATCTACGCCTACTTCACCGACTTCCTCGCCGACCGCCGCCAAACCCCCCGCGAGGACATGATGTCGGCGTTGGCGAACGCCACAGTCGACGGGATCAGACTGACCGACGAGGAAGTCCTCGGCTTCTGCGCGCTGCTGCTCGTCGCGGGCTACGAGACCACCACCAATCTGCTGGGGAACTCCGCGGTCGTGCTGGCCCAGCATCGGCAGACCCGCCGACGCCTGGCCGCCGATCGAACACTATTGGGGCCGGCAGTTGAGGAGTTGCTGCGCTACGACTCACCGGCACAGGGACTTTCACGAACCCTGACCCGCGACGTCACACTGCACGACACGACCATGCGTCAAGGTGAGAAGGTGCTGCTGCTGTTCGGGTCGGCCAACCGCGACGAGCGCGCCTTCCCCGATCCTGACGTGTTCGACATCGAGCGCACCAGTGAGCACCAGGTCGCCTTCGGTCGCGGCATCCACTTCTGTCTGGGCGCGGCACTGGCGCGGATGGAGGCCCGCATCGCTCTGGATGCTCTGTTGGACAAGGTGCCCGACTGGGAGGTCGATCTTGAATCGGCGCGGCGGCTGCGGTCCGGACCGATCCGCGGCTACACATCGCTGCCCATCACTTGGACCACACCGGTCTAGCCCGTGCCCCTCCTCGACGACGCGTCGTGTGCATCACCGCGCGGCCAGGTTCTTCATCGCCGTCGATATCGAGCACTCCGCCGCGCACGGCGACCTCGGCGCATTCGGCGACATGCTCAAACGATTCGCGGGCTCGAACGGTGATCGACCCATGACCGGACAGGAGAAAGGGGCATGGTGGTGGCAGTGACATTCGCGCACTTCGATGAGCAGATCGCCGACCAGCTGCTCAGATCGCCGAACACAGCAGGTGGACTGTCGAGGTTTCTGAGCTTTCGGCACACCGAACTCGCCGCCGGTCGGCTGGTGGCAGAGATGGAAACCCGTGCCGAACTGCTCACACCCTTCGGCACCCTGCACGGCGGATGTCTATCGGCGATGGTCGACCACTGTCTCGGAGTCGTGTTCTACCCCGTCATTCCGGCCGGATCATGGGTCGCCACCACCGAATTCAAGCTAAACCTGCTGCGACCCGTGTCCACCGGTGTGTGTGTCGCCGTCACCGACATCGTGTCGCTGGGCAAGCGCAGTGGAGTGGCGCGCATCGACATTAGCAACGGCGACAAAGCCGTCTGCGTAGCCCAGGGCACGGTCACGATCGTGAACGCCGCGGGCAACGCACTATGAAGGCGCTTGCTGCCGGGCCCACGCTTCGGGCGGACGACGATCTCGCCAGGAAGGTGTCATGACCTCCGCCGTGCAGCATCGGGTCCGAACCCAGGACGGGATCGCCCTGGCTGCGGACTGCTACGGCCACGATGACGCCCGTCCCGTCGTGCTGCTCCTGCACGGCGGCGGCCAGAACCGGCACGCGTGGAGCACTTCAGCGCGTCGCCTCCACGCATGCGGATACACAGTCGTCGCCTACGACACCCGCGGTCACGGCGACAGCGACTGGGACCCAGCCGGCAGGTACGACATCGAGCGACTCGCGACCGATCTTCTCGCCGTGCGCGAGCACTTCAGCGCCTATACCGCCCCTGCGGTCGTAGGTGCATCCCTTGGGGGCATGACCGTGCTCGGCACGCATCTGTTGACATCCGGGGCGTCGTGGGCGGCGGTCGTCCTGGTCGACGTCACCCCGCGACTTGAATTCCAGGGCGCCCGTCGCGTGGTGACGTTCATGGCCGCACATCCCGATGGCTTTAGCACCCTCTCTGACGCCGCAGAGGTGATCGCCGCGTACAACCCCCATCGCTCGCGCCCGGCCAACGTCGACGGCCTGCGCAAGGTGCTACGGCAGCGTCACGACGGCCGCTGGATCTGGCGGTGGGACCCGGCATTCATTCACTCCAACTTCGACTTTCTCCGCGACGAATCGACCACGGGAACGGAGCAATTCGACGCAATCAGCCACCTGCTGATCGACGGAGCCCGACGGGTCAATGCCCCAACACTTCTCGTAAGGGGCCTCTTGTCCGACGTGGTCTCCCAAGCCACCGTCGACGAGTTCAAGCAACTGGTTCCCCACGCCGAGACCGTCGACGTATCCGGCACCGGACACATGATCGCCGGCGACGACAACGACGCCTTCGGCTGCGCCGTCACCGAGTTCCTCGGCCGGAACCTCCTGTAGGTCGCGACGTTGGTCGAGCACCATCGATCGGCCAGTAGTCAGAACCGATCTTGACTTCACAGCGCGCGAAGCGGAGCCCATGAAGTGTTCTTCGGTTAAGGCCGACTTTGAACTGTGCCGGGCTCTGGTCGAGCTAGACGCCACTACGCACTTGCTGGCCACCATCGGCGTCGAAGAGTTCCTTGGTCCAGCGTTCGAGGATTTCTGCGCTGTCCCAGTCGTCGGGATGAAATCCGGCGCGGGTGTAGGAGCGAAAGCGCGCAATTGCTGCTGGGCTGAATAGCGGGTTATGACGGAAGGCTCGAAGGCTGCGCAGCAAGCGCACCGGGTTGTAGGCGGAACGGTCACCAGCCAGAGAGCGGGTGGTCTGGATGACCAACTCGCTGAACAAGAGGAGGCTGGCGATCCGCATCCCCCAGACCCTGGTGCGTTCGCTTCCACCGACCGTCTCGTAGACATCGAAAGCAACGGCCTTATGCTCGCATTCTTCCAGTGCGTGCCAGAGCAGAATAGGCCGCACTTCGGTGTCGCCGATCAGTTCTTGAGCTTCGTCGCTGGTGAGAATGATCTCGGCGAATGTCGCCGTGTAGTGCTCGAGGGCGGCCGTCACAGCCAGGCGCATCTTGGGAGAAAAACGCTTCTCAAGTCGGCCAACCAGCTTCTTGACATGCCGATCGATCCCCTCGGTGGGATAGCCCATTGCTTGAAGCCGATCGTTGAGCAGCCGATGCTGGTGTCGGTGGGTGGCCTCTTGTGCGATAAACCCCTTGACCGCCTCCTTGAGGTCAGCGTCGCTGATGTGGTCCCGGTACTCGCGGACTGACCGGATAAAGAAGTCTTCGCCTTCGGGGAACGTGGCCGACAAGGTGGACACAAAGTGGCTCATCACCAAGTCGCCATCAACGAAGTGCTGCCGACTGGTCCCAGCAGGCATATCGAATCGAACACGGCGGGGCTTCGGGACGACCCGTGCGGTGGGCCGTGTGGACGAATCGTCGCTCATGTTGTTCTCCCATTCGCCAAGGACGCGCGGTCAATCTGACTCTAAGCCTTGTCAGAATTAGATGGCAAGCTATCCACGTGGTTTCGGCGCGGGTGTATAGCGGAATGTCCGCCGAGGAGCGTCACCGGAACCGGCGCACCCGTCTCATCGAGGCCGCAACGGAGTTGATCGGCACGCGCGGCGTTGCCGCCGCCACTGTGACTGCCGTCTGCGCTGAATCGGGTGTCACGTCACGGTACTTCTACCAGCACTTCTCCGACCGAGACGCACTCCTGCGGGCTGTCTACCAGCAGCTCTATGCCACCTTCCAGGAGGTGATAGTCGACGCGATCCCCGATGCCGGCGAGCCACCGGAGGTATTGGCGTACGCGCCAATCCGCAGGCTGGTCGGCATGATCGACAACGACCCGCGGCTGGGTCGGATCCTGTTCGTGGAATCTGCAACCGAGCCGCTGCTCCGAGAGCTACGCAGCGAACTAATGGCAGGTTTCACCGACCTTGTCTTGCGCGAAGCCAGACTTCACCTCGACATCGCCGACTCTGCCGTGGGGGTTGCCCATTTGGCTTCGACCTTGGGCGTGGGAGGGCTATTCGAAGTCTTGCGCCGCCGACTCGACGGAGAACTGGAATTCACCACAGATGAACTCGTTCAGCACTGCGCAGGTTTCCTGGGCAGCCTAGGCAATTACGTGCTGCTGCAGAACACGGGCCAGTCGGCCACAACCGAAGCGCAAACCTAGAGCTAGCGGCCCCGCTACGCGATGTGGCCGTGCGTGCGCCCGACGACCAACGTCCGAGAACAGCAACAGCAAGACCCTGAACGGCATCCAAGGCCAGTGTCGTCGACTTACAGCGTCAGCCCTGGCTTCCAGAAACCCACTGAGTGTTCGATCATTCCTCTGCCCACTGCGACCGTCGGCCCGGTCCCGACTCGATAGCGGTCGCCGGCCCCTTCGCCAGCCGCGCGCTTTGCGCGGCCTGGCGACGACGGCCCCGCCACCACTTGCACTACATGCGGTAGCGTAGCGATACCGATAGTATCGCTACGATTCGCTACTAGTGGAGGCCCAGTGACCGACGGCACTGCAGATTCCCCAGGCCAGGCCACGCGCCGTGGCCAGCGGGACAACGGATCCCCCAACCCGGCCGAAACCCGCGAGTACAGCGAACGGTTGGCAGCGCTAGCCCGATTCACCCTCCGACACAAAGCGCTGGTCATCGGGGTATGGCTAGGCGCCGCGGTCGTCCTCGCGTTGCTGTTCCCCCAGCTAGAAACCGTGGTGCGCCAACAGTCGGTGGACCTCATCCCTCGCGATGCGCCGTCCTTGCAGACGGTTGACCGCATGAGCGCCGCTTTCGGCGAAGAAGGCTCAAAAACCATGGTGTTCGTCGCCATGGAAGACCCCAATGGCTTGACTCCGACTGCACGGCAGCGCTACGGCGAACTCGTGCGCCGGTTGCAGGGCGAAGGCAACCACGTCCTGCTGGTGCAGGACCTACTGTCCGATCCGATTACCGAAGCCCAGGCAGTCAGCGCCGACCGCAAAGCTTGGTACCTGCCCGTAGGTGTCACCGGCACCCTCGGAGACCCCACGGCCGCCGAATCGGTAAACGCGGTGCGCAACATCGCCGCCGAGGTCTTCACCGGCTCGACCACGACTGTGCAAGTGACGGGACCACCGGCAACCTTCAGCGACATGATCGCATCCGCCGAGCACGACCTGCTGCTGATCTCAATCGCTACCGCGGGCGTGATCGCCCTGATCCTGCTGATCGTCTACCGGTCGGTGTTCACCGCGCTGTTACCGCTGCTAGTAATCGGGTTGAGCCTGGCAGTCGGGCGCGGCGTGCTGTCCGCCCTCGGCGAGATGGGCATGCCCGTCTCCCAGTTCACCGTCGCCTTCATGACTGCGATCCTGCTCGGCGCGGGAACCGACTACACCGTATTTCTGATCAGCCGATACCACGAACAGCGCCGCGCCCAAGTACCCGCCGATCAGGCCGTCATCCACGCCACCGCCAGCATCGGGCGCGTCATCCTCGCCTCCGCCGCCACCGTCGCACTCGCGTTCCTGGCCATGGTCTTCGCGCGGCTCAGCGTCTTCGCCGCCCTTGGCCCCGCGTGTGCCATCGCCGTACTGTTCGGATTTCTGGCCACCGTAACCCTGCTGCCACCGGTGCTGTCGCTAGCCGCCAAACGCGGCATCGGTGAACCCAAACCCGATCGCACCCGCCGCTACTGGAACAGCGTCGCCGTCGCCGTGGTCCGCCGTCCCGTGCCACTACTCATCGTCAGCCTGGTCATCTTGCTCGCCCTGTCGGCAGCGGCAGCAACCATCAAAATCAGCTACGACGACCGCAAGGGCCAACCAGACACCACGGCCAGCAACCTGGGCTACCACCTGCTGGACCGCCGCTTCCGCAAAGACGTCGTCATCAGCGAATTCCTCGTCGTGGAAAATCCGACCGACATGCGGACCGGCAAAGGACTGGCCGATCTTGACGAGATGGCCTCCCGCGTCTCCCAGATCCCCGGCGTCACCAAGGTTTCCGGAGTCACCCGCCCCACCGGAGAGCGCCTCGACCAAGCAGAACTGGCCTGGCAGAACGGCCAGATCGGCGACAAAATGGCCGGCGCCGTCGCCGAGGGCAACTCCCGCAAGGACGACCTCACCAAACTCACCGACGGCGCCGACCAGCTCGCCGACGGCCTCGCCCAACTCGACAGCACCGTGCGCACCGCCTTCACACCACTAGCCGGAATCCTCACCCAAGCCCAATCCGCAGGAACTCAGGTCAACCAATTCCGGCCGCTGCTGCAACAACTTTCCGCCACTGCCCCCGCCGTCGACCAAGCCATCCAATCCGGCCCAGGACTACGACCGCTGGCCAACCAAGCCCAAAACGCAATCACTCAACTCGACCCACTCGTCGGCGCCCTCAACACCTCACCCTGGTGCGCCACCACCCCACAATGCGCCCAAATCCGCAACCAGGTCCAGATCCTGGTCACTCTGCGCGACAACGGATTCTTCAACCAAATCGCCGACCTCGGGGACCGCTACGATCCCGCCACCAATGCCACCGTTGGTGGCACCCTCGCCAACGTCCAGAACGCAGTCGCCTCACTGGACAAGGCATTCGGAGCCCTGGGTGACCCCGCCGACCTGACCACAAATCTCCGCCGATTGCAGGACGGAATCGGACAGCTGGCCTCCGGCGCCCAAGCACTCGCCACCGGCGTCCGCACCCTCGCCGACAGCAACATCGAAATGCTGTCCGGCATGAGCCAGATCGCCACCCAACTACAGAACTCCTCGCGCGCAGCGGCCGACTCCGACTCCTCGAGCGGTTTCTACCTGCCCGCCAACGCATTCGAGAACCGGCAATTCACCGACGTCGCCGAACAATTCCTCTCACCGGACGGCAAAACAGCGCGGTTCATGATCGAAAGCAGCCACGACCCATACAGCGTTGAAGCCATGGACCTCGCCAGCCGCATCACCGACACCGCCAACACCGCACGACCCAACACGTCACTCGCCGACGCCACCGTGTCCGTAGCCGGCTTCCCCGCCGTCAACTCCGATATCCAACGACTCCTCTGGGCCGACTTCGCACAACTAGCCATCGCCACCATCATCATCGTCGGCGTCATCCTGGTCCTACTACTGCGCGCACTCCTAGCACCGCTCTACCTACTAGGCACCGTCGTGCTCAACTACCTCGCATCACTCGGCATCGGCGTCGTAGTCTTCCAATGGGGACTGGGCCACGAAATCGCCTGGCCCGTACCGCTGCTGGCGTTCATCATCCTCGTCGCCGTCGGCGCCGACTACAACATGCTGCTCGTCTCACGGCTCCGCGAAGAATCCGGAACCAACATCCGCGTCGGCGTCCTGCGCACCGTGGCAAACACCGGAGCCGTCATCACCTCCGCTGGCCTCATATTCGCCGCCAGCATGTTCGGCCTCATGGTCGGCTCAGTCGCCATCATGATCCAAGCCGGCCTCATCATCGGCTTCGGGCTGCTGCTCGACACCTTCCTCGTGCGCACCCTCACCGTGCCCGCCATCGCCACACTCCTACGCGAAGCCAGCTGGTGGCCCACCAAAGCAACAAACCCGCGACCCGGTCAGACCAACCCAGGAGGCATTAAGGACGCACCTCACGTGCTGGTCCAGGAGAGGTGAAAAGCGAACAGAGCAATACCCGGCGCTACATGCCGACCAGCGTGAAGGCGTATTCACCCCGAATGAATACGACCCCTGCGCCGGTACTCGAAGTCTCTTTTCGACGGACGAAAAGAAGTGAGAGCCGCGGAGCTGCTCGACAACAGATCACTTACACGGGCTACGGACAGCCCGGCCGCCGGTTCGCGCGGGGGATGGGTCCACGCCGGGATCTGCCAGGAGGAGCGTCACGGCGCCTCTGCAAACAGAAGCTCGCAGCCTCAACCAGCGGTGTATGCGCGCGAGGATCGCGAGCGTCATTCGGGGTGGTGATCTTGCGTTGTGGAGTCGGCTGGGCCGGTCGATGGAAGACCGTCGAGGTAGGCGTCTATGCACTGCTGCAACGCCATCAACGACGCAGGAATGGCTTCCTCGGCATCGATATCGTCGACTTCGACGGGTCAAGTCCCGGGACGTGGTGTACGACGTCGTCGTGTGATTCTTCGAGGTGATGGTTCAGGCGGTCAGGGCCGCTGGCACGTCCTCCTGTTCGGTCGGTGAGTTCTGGGCGGCTCGGGATTTGCTCAGGACGTCCAGGCCGAGGTAGCGACGGGACTCGGCCCATTCGTCGTGTTGTTCGGCCAGCACGGCGCCGACGAGGCGGATCAGCGCGTTGCGGTCGGGGAAGATGCCCACGACGTCGGTGCGCCGGCGGATTTCCTTGTTGAGTCGCTCCTGGGGGTTGTTCGACCAGATTTGGCGCCAGATCGCCTTGGGGAACGCGGTGAATGCGAGCAGGTCCGGGCGGGCAGCTTCGAGGTGGTCGGCGACTTTCGGGAGCTTGTCGGACAGCGCGTCGATGATCCGATCATATTGTGCGGCAACCGATTCAGTGTCGGGTTGGTCGAACACCGAGTGCAGCAAGGTACGCACCCACGGCCACGACGACTTCGGGGTCAGCGCCATCAGGTTGGTCGTGTAATGGGTTCGGCAGCGCTGCCAGGCAGCTCCGGGCAGGGTGGCGCCGATCGCGGCCACCAGCCCGGCGTGAGCGTCGGAGGTGACCAGCTTGACCCCGGAGAGGCCGCGAGCGGTCAGCGATCGCCAGAACGTGAGCCAGCCGGCGCCGTCTTCGGCGGTGCTGACGTCGATGCCCAATATTTCGCGGTGGCCCTCGTTGTTGACCCCGACGGCGATCAGCGCGTGCACGTTGACGACGCGGCCGCCTTCGCGGACCTTCAGGACCAGGGCGTCGGCGGCGACGAACGTGTACGGGCCGGCGTCCAGTGGTCGGGTGCGGAACGCCTCGACCGCGGTGTCGAGTTCCTTGGCCATCACCGAGACCTGCGACTTCGACAGGCTGGTGATGCCGAGGGTTTCGACGAGCTTGTCCATTCGCCGGGTGGACACCCCGAGCAGGTAGCAGGTCGCCACGACCGTGGTCAGGGCCCGCTCGGCGCGCTTGCGGCGTTCCAGCAGCCACTCCGGGAAGTAGGAACCCTGCCGCAGCTTGGGGATCGCGAGGTCCATTGTGCCTGTGCGGGTGTCGAATTGGCGGTGCCGGTATCCGTTGCGGGAGTTCGTGCGGTCGGTGCTGCGTTCGCCGTATCCGGCGCCGCACAGGGCGTCGGCTTCGGCGCCCATCAGGGTGTGGATGAACGTGGCGAGCAGCTCGCGCAGGACGTCGGGGTGGGTGGTGGTGAGTCGTTCGGCCAGCACGGTGGGCAGGTCGATATTGTGGGCAGTGGTCATCGCGTGTGTTCCTTCTTTGCTCGAGTGACTTTGGTCGGTCCCTCGAAGAATCACGCGATGACCTTCAATCACTCGGCTACGACACGCCGGTACCGCTGATCAGGTCCGACTCGTACACCACTCTGCTGGACGCAACCCTTCGACGTGCGACCCATCGCGAGGAAGATCCCCCACGCTGAGTTCTATGTTGATCCAAAAGCGATGCAGCGCTTCAGCGTGGCTATCGCGCCGACAAACAACTCGACCCCAGGATCGAGGTCCGGATCGATCAGGTACTTGACGAGTTCGTGGGTGAGCGAGTGTCGGTGCGCGTAGATGTGGTCAAGGCGGTCGGCCTGATTTTTGTGATGGCGTCGCTTTGAACAAGCCAGAGCAGTGACGCTCGAAACTTCCTCTTTGGCGCCAGCGACAACACTTGCTGCTCGTACCGCTGCTGTTCTTGAGTCGCGACCGTCACCCCAGAACGCAGTTCGGGGCAGTAGAACTCTCGAACTTTGTCCAGCACCGAGTGCTGGATCATCGCATGAGTGACTTGGTACAAACCGGCGAACGCCCAAGGTGCTGCGAATGGATGTCTGACTGCAGTTTCGCCTTTAGTCGGCGCTCGTATTCGACCGGATCGTCTTGAAAACTCACTCGTCTAGTTTGACGTGGATTCACCTACCATCCGCAACGCCCGCTGTCTCATTTCTAGAGATGCGAGACTTTATCGGGGCGCCCCATCCCGTCTCAAAACCGCCGGTCGAGCCGTATCGTTTCCCGTCTCATGCGGCGTGTCTTGCTTCTATATAGCGCAACCCGTTTGCCGAAGCGATTAGTTTGGACTCGGTCCAAGGGGTGGAGGGGTCGCGCATGAGAATTCGACGCGTCGATATTCAAAATTTCCGCGGTATCAAGTTTGCGTCGTGGCGACTACCTAAAGAGCGTAGTTTCCTCGCTCTCATTGGCCCCGGCGACTCAACCAAGACGACGCTCCTGACGGCTATCGAGCGAACACTTCACGACCGGGCGGGTATGACGTTCGTCGACACGGACTTCTACGGCGCGAAGGTCGATGAGCCCATTCGGATCCGGGTGGCGGTGGCCGATCTGCCAGACCAGCTCATCACGATGGACACTTTTGGCACCTTCCTCTCTGGGATCGACGACGCGGGTGAGTGGTCGCACGACCCGACCAGCGAGTCCGAACGGTGCGTGATCGTGGAACTGCTCGTCGAGGCTGATCTTGAGCCAGTGTGGCAGTCCTACCGTCCGCCATTGGGCGGGCCAGACGTCCAAGAGGATGATCCGCATCCGGTGCGCTCGGCGCAACGCGCTCGGATAACTGCGTACCGCATCGACGACCGTATCGACGCGCACCTTCGTTGGTCGTCGTCATCGTCGCTGGGGAAGCTCACTTCTAAGCGCGGCAACACCAAGGCGACCTTGACTGCTGCAAACCGGGCTGCGCGGGACGCAGCCTCGGCTGCCGTCACAGATGACCTTAAAGTTCTTGCACGTGAGGTACAGGAAGCAGTGCACACCATCGGGACCGCCAGGTTCGATGATTTGAAGCCTGGACTTGATGTATCGCTGTCCAATACGCGTGGCAACCTTGCTCTGTTCGAGGGGGACGTACCACTCACCAATTTCGGACTGGGTACCCGCCGGCTAACGGGTGCTGCGACCCAACAACTCGCCAACGGAGGCTCCGCCACTCTGCTGGTCGACGAGGTGGAATACGGCCTAGAACCACACCGCCTGGTTCATCTACTTTCTTATTTAAAAAACAAAGACGCGTTTTCGCAGGTCTTCATCACCACCCATTCGCCGACCGCGTTGCGCCATCTCGAACCGGACGACCTGGCGATGGTTCGCGCGACAGCGGCTGGGACCACTTACGTTCGATCACTTGGCGATCCCCCCAGTTTGCGGCCGTTGCTCAAGACCAGCCCTGAAGCGTTTCTGTCACGGCGGATCGTGATCAATGAAGGCAAGACCGAGTACGGGGTCGTACTTCGACTCCTGCAGAAGTGGGACGACCGCCTGGAACAGGCCGTCCCCTCGGCCGCCCTAGGGGTCGTGGCGTTGGAGGGCAACGGCGGAACCGGTTCATGCAAGTGGGCGAAGGAGTTCCTCAGTGTCGGATATGAAGTCGTGCTGTTCATCGATAGCGACGATTCAAACGCGAACGCGTTAGTGTCTGACGTGCAAACACTCGGCGGAGTGGTGGTGCAGTGGCCCGACGGCGCGTGCATCGAATCAGCCGTCTGCGCGCAACTCGATGAGACGGGCCTCAACGGCTACATCGCTGCGGCACTCGAGGTCGCCGAGGACGCAGATGCCGCGAAGCAGTCGTTTAGCGACAACCTGCGCACGTACGCCGTTGTCAATTCCGTTACACCTCAAGGTGTCGAGCTTCTGGATATAAACACCTGGACAGCCGCAGGCATCGACCTGGACGCCTGCCGGTCAGCGATCGCTCTAGTGTCGAAGTCCAAAAGCTGGTTCAAGCGCGTCGACAAGGGCCAACGCCTAGGCACCTTCATCCTTGAAACCCCTTCTTTGCAGACGGGCAAGTTCAAGGCAACAATCGACCAACTCCGCGCTGCGATCTACGCAGAGTCGCTCGCCGGTCAGGCGCTCACCCAACCCCTCGATGACGACCATGCACAGTCGGAGACACGGGAGAGGCAGCCAGGTACCCACCCAGGTGCCGTATCCGGACCTGCCCATGCCTGAAGAGGTATCAACTGAATTGGCGACGGATGCAGCATCATTCGCGATGAGTCTGCCAGCCTCCGTCGAAATGCCGGCAGGCGCTGGGAAGACCCATCTGTTGGCTGCGACAACCAAGCACATCATTGATTGTGGCGGTCGCGCTTTAGTGTTAACCCACACCAACGCAGGCGTGCATGCCATCAATGCACGCCTCAAGAGATTCGGCATCACCAAGGGAGTGCAGGTCTCGACCATCGCCTCCTTCGCGTTCCGCCTCGCACGGGCCTACCCTCAGTTGGGTGGCCTGCGGGTCCCCAAATTGATGGTCCCAGCCCAGGCCCAGTATTACGTCAGCGCAGCCATCAAAGTCGCACAGAGCAGACACATCCATGCAGTGCTGCGTGCATCGTTCACTCATCTGCTGGTAGACGAGTATCAGGACTGCAGCGAGACGCAGCACGCGTTCGTATTGGCTCTTCGTGCAGCTATCCCAGCAGCCGGAGTACTTGGCGACCCATTGCAGGCCATCTTCGGCTTCAATGAACGCCTCGCCGACTGGCCGACCGTACAGACACAATTCCCATCACACCCTACGACGATCAAGCCCCACAGATGGTCCGGCCACAACGAGGCGCTTGGCAAATGGTTGTTGGAGATTCGTCCACGCATGGTCCCCGGCCACGTTGTGAGGTGGACCAACGTTGCTCTACCGGAGGGTGTGACGTTTCAGAACATCTCTGACGACCCCACGGGCGTTACGGAAGCAGCCTTGGCGACCCGCCCCGCGAACGAGACCGTGCTCATCATCGCTCCCCGTGCCAACACTGCGCGAACGATCGCAGGAGACCTTCGAGGGATATTTACCGTGATGGAGGAAATGGCCGGGAAGTACATGGCGCAGCGCCTAGAAAACCTAGCGACGATGAGCCCAATCGATTACCCGCTCTGGCTATTCGATCTGACCAAATCATGCCACTGCAACCACGGCGTCCTCGACACACAGACCCTGCGCAAACGCTACGCGAACGGGAAGTCCGCGGGCGATCTGCTCAAGGGCGGTGCTGGCGGTAGAGCCGGCGCCGAACCTGCTATCCGCGCCTTCGATTCGATCGTATCGAACCCAACCCTAGGGACTCTGGCGGCTGCAATGAGCGTCGTTCCCACATCACCAGTGCTACGACTGCATTCACACGAAGCGTGGTACGACATTCAGGCATCGATCCGTGGAGCCATAGCTCATGGAGATGACCCCGGGGTGCTGCTCGAAGAGCTTGCGAAGGTCCGTGAAGTGCTCAGGCACGCTGGGAGACGCGAACGAAGGCGCATCATCTCCCGCACCCTCTTGGTGAAGGGGCTGGAATACGATCACGTCATCATCGCGAACGTCAATGAGCATGCCAGCATCAACGATCTGTACGTGGCGTTGTCGCGCGCCAGAAAGACAATCAAAATCCTGGGAGTCAGCGACAGCCTGCAGCTGCACCAATCACCCAACGGCCGCTAAAGGCCCACGAAGCCGGCGACCGCTCCAAATCAACAGAGCTCCCGGCGCGCCGCCCGGCAGTCTCAGCAGGTTCTATCGAGACACTTCGATCCGCTCGCCGGGCGCTGCACCCAGTGTCAGGGGTCGGAGGGGTTCACTGTGCGCGGCACGAAGCCTGACGACCGAAGGCTAGATACCGCAGTACATACCGCAGTGGTTCCGTTTCACCTCGGCACTCACCAACGCTGCCAACTCCAAACTCGCAGTTCCGGGCAATATCTTCAACCGCTACCGTCTGCGTCAAACACGACAAACGTCCAATTCAGAGGATTTTAAGTCCGCTGCCTCTGCCAATTGGGCTATGGGGGCCTGCGCACTCAGAACATACTTCAGGCCGCCTTGGCCCTGATGTCGCGCACCCGATGTAAGACTGGTCAACATGGCGGCGAGCTCGTATCACCACGGCAACCTGCGTCAGGCGCTGCTCGAGCAGGCCGTCGAACTCGCTCGCGCCGGCGGCCCCGATGCCGTGGTCATGCGCGACGTTCAGCGCGCCGTCGGCGTGAGTAACGCTGCGGCATACCGTCATTACTCCGATCGTCTAGCACTTCTGGCCGCCGTCAAGGAACACGCGATGGGTCTTCTCGGCGACCAGATGCTTGACGCGCTGGCCCGCATCCCCAACCGCGGGCCGCGCGGTCCCCGCGCCGTGGCTCGTCTCCGGGCCACCGGACAGGCCTATGTTGATTTCGCCCTCGCCGAACCCGGCCTGTTCCGCGCCGCGTTCACCCCCGGCGGGCCGAGCCGCACCGACGACGCCACCCCGACGAGCCGCCATCCGTTCCACATCCTCGGCCGTTGTATCGACGACCTCGTGACCGCCGGCCTCCTCGACGAACGCAAGCGAGACGGACTCGACGAAGCGGCCTGGGCCTCGGTCCACGGCCTGTCGGTCCTCTATCTCGATGGGCCGCTGGCCACGACCGACGACACGCGCAAACAGGTGATCACCGACCGCCTGCTCGACGTCATCGGGGCGGGCATCCGCTAGCCGCCCACCCCAACATGTTGACAGCGATAACTTCCACTGTCATGCTCGACGAAGTTATCCGCGTCAACATAAGGCGGTCCCTCCATGACCTCACACGCGCTCGACCGTTCCCCGGCCGGCAGCATCACCCGCCACACGAAACGTCCCGGCGCTGTGCTGGCCGTGGTCCTCGTCGCCGCCCTGGCGATCAACGTCGAAACCACCATCGTCAATGTCGCTCTCCCCACGCTGAATTCGGCACTCGACGCCTCCACACGCGGGCTCCAGTGGATCGTCGACGCCTACAACCTGGCGTTCGCGGCACTGGTCCTGGCCGGCGGCACCATCGGCGACAAGTTCGGCCGCCGCCGCACGTTGATCACGGGCCTCGTCCTGTTCGCGGTAGCCAGCATCGGCGCAGCGCTCTGCACAACCACAGGCGAGCTCATCGCGATGCGCGTGGTGATGGGTGTGGCCTCGGCGATGATCTACCCGACCACCCTGGCAATCATCACCGACACCTTCCGCGATCCCCGTCAACGCGCGGCGGCGATCGGAGTGTGGGGCGCCGTCACCGGCCTCGGCGTGGCCATCGGCCCGATCCTGGGCGGCGCTCTGCTCGAAGTGTTCTGGTGGGGCAGCCTGTTCCTCGCGCTCGCTCCGATCGCGCTCGCCGCGGCCGTCGCGGCGCCCCTGGTGATCCCTGCCGCCAAGGACGACGCGCCGTCTCGCCTCGATCGCGGCGGACTGGTGCTGTCCGTCGTCATGCTCGCCGCGCTGGTCTACACGATCATCGAAGCTCCGGAGCGCGGTTGGACATCGCTTCCGACGTTCACCGGCTTCGTGGTGACGATCATTGCCGGCGTTGGCTTCGCGTTCTGGGAGCGCCGCCAGCGCGATCCCCTGATCGACGTCAGCCTCTTCGCCAACCTGCGTTTCAGCGCAGCCAGTGGAGCCGTCACTGTGGCGTTCTTCGCATTGTTTGGCTTCATCTTCCTGATCACGCAGTTCATGCAGTTGCTGCAAGGATTCGGCCCACTGGAGACCGGCGTCCGGATTCTCCCGGTGGCACTATCAATCGCCGTCGGCTCGGTGCTGGGCACGCGGCTTGCCGTCGGCCGGATCGGCACCAAGTTCATTGTGGCGCTGGGTCTGGTCCTGATGGCAGCGGCGTTCGCCTGGATCAGCGCAGCCGACGTGAGCATCGGCTATCCGGAGATGGCGGCCCAGATGGTCCTTCTCGGCGGCGGACTCGGCCTGACGAGCGCTCCGGCGACAGATTCCATCATGGGCGTCGTCCGGCCCGAGCAGGCCGGCGCCGGGTCGGCCGTCAACGACGCCACCCGTCAGGTCGGCGGCACCCTCGGTGTCGCCGTTCTCGGCAGCATTTTCTCCACGCTTTATCTCACGCACCTGAACGACGCTGCGACCGTGCAGATCTTGCCGGAATCAGCGCGGGACACAGCAGGCGAGGGACTGGCGCAGGGGCTCGCTGTCGCGGCACAGACGCCCGCGGCGATCGCCGACTCCGTTCGCAGCGCCGTCAGCGACGCGTTCCTGTCCGGCATGAGCGCGGGGTGCCTGACCGCGGCCGGGGTGTGCCTCGCAGGAGCGTTCTTCGTGCTCCTCGCTCTCCCCTCGCATCCGCTGGAGAAGCGGACGTCGGTGCCTGCCTGACCCACCACACCGCCAGAACGGCCAACGAGAGCCTTACCCGGCCCGAAGCTGTCGTACCGTGATCGGCGATGCGCATCACACTGGTTGAGGACGATGACGGCGTCGGTGGGGCGCTGGTCGACGCCCTCGCCGAGGTCGGCCAATGCCCGGTCCGGATGCGCCGCGGCAGTGTCAGACCCCAGGGTCACAGCAACGACTTCACTGAGATTTCATGCCACCGATAACCCGCACGTCTGCTTGCTGACGCAGACTAGACATACTCGTCTCGCGACAGCACCAACGTATCTACGGGCTGCGAGATGTCAACGTACTGGTGGCCGGGTCGACCTCCGTCCGAGAGAGACTTGAGAGCGTCGATCATTTCGCCAACCTTGGCCTGGTCAAGTCTCCAGTGAACGCGGCGCTCCTCCAGATCAACAGCAGATTGCCCCGATGCAATGGAGAATTGGTGGCGGCAACCGGCCTGATCGAACTCCCAACTTCCCTGTCGCTGAGCACCTTCCAGAGCGACAGTAAACTCTGCAACACCATCACCATCCATAGCCACCAACACGACATCATCGCCGAGCATGAACTCCTCGGCGAGTTCAACGCGAATGATGCTCATAGCCTCTCCCCTCATAAATGTCTCTCCTCATATCAAGAATCTCGGCGCTGGACTTCGCGCTCTGAACAATCTCTCGCCCGCGGCAGGTCGTTACTCTCACGACAAAACCTTCATCATTGCCGAGTGGATCTGATCGTCCATGTTGAAAAGTTCGCGCTCCGTTTTGTCGTTAGCCTCAGCCGCAAGAAACATGTTGTGCTCCACCAGGGCACCGCGAGTTCCCCCCTGTTCGCTATCGCAGCCAATATCGCGCTTCTGTACCAAGTACGCGGTGAATCGCGAGCGCAGGCGCCGCCCTCCGATTGTGACCTCGCCGGCGGCGGAAGCTGCGGCGACACACAGCTCGGGGTGTGCCGGCATGGCCATCGCGCGACGATCTATGTTGAGGGCACCAGCGATGCGCAAGGTGGCGTCTACGCGCGCCTCAACGAGCTCAGTGGGCACTCGCCCTGTGAACGTAAACAGATTCAGAACTCCGCACCCGTCCCACGCGGAACCGTACACATTGCTGGACAATAGGATTCGTGTTGGTGTTGGAGCCGCTGCGGTTCGGCCGATAGTCCAACCCTCTGGCGGGAGCGGTAGGTCAGGGAACCACGTGGGCAACTCATGGCCGCCGACCAGAGTCACGGCGCGGGCGTGTCGACCCAGGCTGTCGGATAATGACGGGATCGCATCTGCTGTGCGGCGAATATCGGACATCAGACGATCAGTTCTGTACGAAAATCATGTAGAGCAACGCAATCAGGCCACCGCCGGCCACAACACCCGTGCCGGCCGCACCAGCCTTTTCCAAGTCCTGGGGGTTGGGTGCGTCGATGTTGACGTCTGGCCAGAAGTCGGGCAGCCCCACAGGAGGCGCCGGTTCCCAAGGCGACGGGCTAGAGATGCCCACTTCAGGAAATGGAGCCAGCAATGGGTTTTGAGGCGGACCCACAATCTGGTGCGTCGCCGGATTATCCAGCCAGGGAGGTAGGCCGCTGATCACCGGGTTTTCTTTCACGGGTGGCAGATCGCCAATCGGTACGTTGCCCCAAGGGGAGTTCGGAGCATTGTGCGGATTGAAGTCCCAATGAGGGTTGTGGTACTTGTCGCCGGGAAAGTATCGCCACTCGCCTCCCGTTTCATCCCACAGACTCTGTCCGCCCTTCCCCGCTTCACTGGGACGACTCGCCGGTCCGGGCGTAAGGTCACCCGCTACAGGGGGTTCCACCCCCTCCGGCGGCAGACCTCGCGGCGGCTTGGGTCCGGGTGGTTCTGGAGGCGGTGGTGCCTCTCTGAAATCGATTGCATGTACAGCACGGTCTTCGCTGGATTGCGTTGGGGATTCGATGAAGGTCAGGTCAGCCAAGCCTGCGGTAGCGGCAACGATCTGATAAGACACCTTCTGATCGAGGGCGAGCAGTGCCGTCGCCTTTGTTCGAATGTCAGTAGCGAAGCTCTGCGCTTGAGCTTGACGAGCGGCATATTCCGCGAGCGTCGACGATGCTTGCTTGTCTGTGACACTTAGGTCCTCGCCGACGGTAAATCCCTGCGCATGCGCCTCACCGACCGCGTGGAGTGTCTGGCGCTTCGCGGAGTCGATCTCGTCAGCGGCCGTACTGGCTGCCGCCGATGCAACGCGCAGATCGTCGACGGCACCGCGTACTGTGACCCGGTCGTCTGCCGCTCGTGTCTGCGCAGCTTCGGCGCCCCCGCCTCGCCACAGCAAACCACCCGGATTTGGCATCTCTCGAGCGACACTTTCAAATGCGTCTTGCCAGTTGTCCGCTGCGTTGCTCCAATTCGTCGCAGCCTCGCGAAGGTGCGCAGTTTCCCACGCCGCGATCTGGGACAGACTGGGGAACGGGCCAGTGGCTGGCATACGTCTAGAGTCCTACTGTCTGTATCGCAGCCGCGCTCGCCCCATCCTGGGTCTCGTACGCAGCCGAGCTGGCAGATAGTTTGTCCGCTGTCGCTCTCATGCGAGTGGCGAGGCTGTGCGCCGCAGTCCTCACGGCTGTATGGGCAGTGTCGACTGCAACCACGCTCGGTTGAAAGGAGCTGCCCGAAGTGTCTGGCGCCGGCTGAGGGTCTATCTCGACAGCCAGGGTCTCACAACGCGCTGCCAAAGAACTCAGTCCTGCTGCCTCGACATGAACAATCTCCACCCTGGAAGTCTAAGTAGCACCGCTGAGGTCCCTAGGCACCAAGTTCACGACGTGAAGGTCGCCATATTGAATCACTGGCACCCTCCAGCTACTTTTTCGAATAGCCGTGGTGGCTCGACCCTGGACAAAGAGCTGGATTGCAGTAATGCCGGGGTGCGCGATCCAATCACCTCGCACCGATCCGTAGCGTCCGGCGGCCGAATGCGCGATGATGCCGCGCATGCATCGCCTCACTGGTGTCCTCTGCGCGCTCGCCCTCGTCCCCGCGGCCATGACCGCCTGCGCCCCGGCCGACGAGCAGCCTGCCGCCTCGTCGTCGGCGTCGGCCAGCGCCGACACGTGCACCAAGGACAACCTCAAGACGCTGAAGCCGGGCACGTTCACCGTCGCCACCGACCAGCCCGCCTACGCGCCCTGGTTCTCCGATGACGACCCCGCCAACGGCAAGGGCTTCGAGTCGGCGGTCGCCTACGCCGTGGCCAACGAGCTGGGCTACGCCAAGGAGAACGTCACCTGGATTCGCGTCCCCTTCAACGCGGCAATCGCGCCCGGGCCCAAGCAGTTCGACGCCGACCTCAACGAGTTCTCGATCACCGAGGAACGCAAGCAGGCCGTCGACTTCTCCTCCCCCTACTACGACGTCACCCAGACCGTCGTCGCGCTGAAGTCCTCGCCCGCAGCCAATGTCACCACCCTCGAAGGCCTCAAGGGACTCAAGCTTGGCGCGCAGGTGGGCTCCACCAGCTACACGGCCGCGCAGAAGATCGACCCCGGCGTGGCGGTGTTCAACAACAACGACGACGCCAAAGCCGCGCTCTCCAACGGGCAGATCGACGGCCTCGTCGTCGACCTGCCCACTGCGTTCCAGATCCAGGCCGAGCTCACCGACGGCAAGATCGTCGGGCAGCTGCCGGCCGGCTCGGACAAGCCCGAACAGTTCGGGATCGTCCTCGACAAAGGCAGCCCATTGACGGCGTGCGTCTCCCGCGCCGTCGACGAGCTTCGTGACCGCGGTGAACTCGCCGAGCTGCAGAGGACCTGGCTCGCCCAGGCGGGGAACGCACCGGTCCTGTCGTGACGACCGTCGGCATCGACCGCGTCGCCTACCGGCAGGCGCGGGCGCGCCGCTCGACGCTCGTGGCGCTGCTGTCGACGGTCGTGTTCGCCGCGGTGCTGCTGTTCGCGGTCACCTCGGCGCCGGGCTGGCCGCGGGTGCGCGATTCCTTCTTCAACCTGCGCATCGGGTGGGACAGCCTGCCCGCTCTGTTGTCCGGCCTGTGGCTGAACATCCGCGTGCTCATCGTCTGCCAGATCCTTGTGCTCGTCGTCGGTCTCACCCTGGCCGCACTGCGCACTCTGCGCGGGCCTGTGTGGTTTCCGTTGCGCGCCTTGGCCACCGGCTACGTCGACCTGTTCCGCGGTCTGCCGCTGCTCATCTGCCTCTACCTCGTCGGATTCGGCCTGCCGGGGCTGCGTCTCACCGGACTGCCCACCAGCCCGGTAATCCTGGGCGGACTCGCGCTGGTGCTGGTGTACTCGGCCTACGTCGCCGAAGTCCTCCGCGCCGGAATCGAATCCGTGCACCCGTCGCAGTTCGCCGCGGCCCGCTCGCTGGGCCTGACCTACCGCCAGACCATGCGCCTGGTGGTGCTCCCCCAGGCAACCCGCCGGGTCACCCCCGCACTACTCAACGACTTCGTCGCGCTCCAGAAAGACTGCGGGCTCATCTCCGTGCTCGGCGCGGTCGATGCCGTGCGCGCCGCGCAGATCCAGTCCGCCACCACTTACAACTTCACCCCGTACGTGGTGGCCGGCCTGTTGTTCGTCGCGCTCGCAGTACCGTCGGCGCGGTTGGCCGACTGGGCCGCCCGGCGCTCCGCGACACGGCAGGGCGCACTGTGACCCCGCTGCTTCAAATCCAGGGCCTGGTCAAGGCATATCACGACCGCGCCGTATTGGCCGGGGTCGATCTCGACGTGAACGACCATGAGGTCGTGGTGCTCATCGGTGCGTCCGGCTCGGGCAAGTCGACGCTGCTGCGCTGCGTCGACCTGCTCGAAGACATCGACGACGGTCGAATCCTGTTGGCCGGCCGCGACATCAGCGATCCGCGCATCAATGCCGAAGAGGCACGTCAGGCGGTCGGAATGGTCTTTCAGTCGTTCAACCTGTTCCCGCACATGACCGCGCTCGCTAACGTCGCCCTCGCTCCGCGGGTCGTCCACGGCAACAGCCGCCGCGACGCCGAGCACCGGGCCCGCGAACTCCTGGCCCGCGTCGGCCTGGAGTCACACGCAGACTCGTACCCCGACAAGCTCTCCGGTGGTCAACAGCAGCGCGTGGCGATAGCCCGTGCGCTCGCCTACGAGCCGAAACTGCTGCTGCTCGACGAGATCACGAGCGCCCTGGACCCGGAACTGGTGGGCGAGGTGCTGACCCTGGTGGGTGAACTCGCGGCGTCGGGAGCCACGATCGTGATGGCCACCCACGAGATGGCCTTCGCCCGCGACGTGGCCGACCGGGTGTGTTTCCTCGACGGCGGTCAGATCGTCGAATCCGGTTCGGCCGCGGCTGTATTGGACAGTCCACGCGAAGAGCGAACGAAGCAGTTCCTGAAGCGTTTCACCTCGGGTCGCTGAACCTCAGGCTGTCGGCGGTTCGTAGGGGACCTCGGGATGCTCTCGGTACCACTGTTCGGTCTTCGCGACCACCTTCTGGTGGCGATACCTGATCCAGGCAAGTCCGGCGCCGGCCAGCACCACCGCCAGGATCACCCCGATCACCCCGGTGGTCCGCGATCCGTTGGCGAACGAGAAAAGGGCAATCACCAACGACAGCACCCCGAGTCCAACCCCGATCAAACCTACGGCGTTCTTTCCCGCCTTCATCGTCTCGCCCGCGTACTGGCGATAGGTACGGGCGTGGTCTACAGGATCTCTTGATGTATCGGGCATCATCACTCCTTTCACAGGCGAGTGGCGTGTGCGCGCACGGCGCGGAAGCCACTTTCGGCCATGCAGGAGCGTTGCCCATGGGTCCTACCGACAAACGGCATGCCGCGACCGGTCACAACTCAGTCATCGTTTCCACGCGCGGTCGCGCCACGTGCGTGTGGAGATATCCGCTCTGTGACCGGTCAAACCCTCGGGTTTGATTTCGCACCGCTCGGGCATGCCGTGCGGAACCGATCAGGAGGCAGCAATGAGCAATCCGGAATCCGAAAAGGCCGAGTCAGACATCGAACCCGACCCCAAGGTGGCCGGCTCACGCGCCAGTGAAGGCGACGACGACCAGGCCGACGGTCCGTACGTGGGTCGCGCCGGCTCCGATGACGACATCGACACCCAGGAGTCCGGCGCAGAAGCGCGCGCCCAGCAGGACTAGCGCGTCCCGACGCGCGCGACGTGCTCGGCGATCTGCGCGTACACCCGTTCCGTGACAGCCGCATCGTCGCTCATGATGTTGTAGCCGTGGTCCACACCGGACACCTCGATGTAGTCGGCCAGTGACCCCGCCGCGGCCAGCCTGTCGGCGTACCACCGCGCCTCGTCGCGAAGCCGGTCGAATTCCGCGGTCACCACCACCGCAGGAGCGATACCGACGATGTCGTCGGCATTCGCACCCCAGGCAGGTGACACCAATCGGTCGCGTCGGCGTGACCGGTCCGGGGTGTAGGCGTTATCGAACACCTGCCCCATCCACGGCTTCATCACCGCTCGCGAGCCCAGCGGTGAAGGCTTGTCCCCCACCGCGGTGACGAGATTCAATGGTGCATAGTGCAACACCTGCAATCCGATCTCCGGACCCGCGTTCTCGAGTGCCTGACGCGCAGCCGAGGCGGCCAGATTCCCGCCGGCGCTCTGACCACCCACCGACAACCGTGCACCGTCCCAGTCTCGCGCTGGGTCGGCGGCCCAGCGCACGACGTCGTAAATCTGTTCCGCCGCAACGGGAAAGCGATACTGTGGCGCGAGCAGGTAATCGGTGTTGACGACCACCACGCCCGCGGCCTCTGCCAGATACCTGCACCACGGATCATCCTGCTCGCGGTGCCCCACGACGAAGCCCCCGCCGTGGATGTTGACGTATACCGGCGGGCGGTGTACCCGCGGGTCCGGCCGGTACACGGTCGCGGCAACGGGACCGTGCCGCGTGGGGACGATGATCAGCGACGTGCGACCCACGATGTCGGGAAATCGCACCGCCGGCTTCGGGGCGGGGTTGACCGTCGCGGCGAACAGCCGCGCCAGCGGATCGGTGAAGACGTGATGCACGACGAGTCCTTCGGGTCAGACCGCCGCGAATCCGCCGTCGACGGACAAGATCGCGCCGTGGATGTTGGAGGCGTGCGGTCCGGCGAGAAACAGGACCGCGTCCGCGACTTCGTCGATGGTGCTCATCCGATTCGACGGTACCCGGGCCAGCACCGGGTTGACTGCGTCACCGAACTCCACCATGCGCTCGGTGGCGATGGGTCCGGGCGCCACCGCGTTGACCCGCACACCCGAGGGTCCGTACTCGTCGGCCCACGACTTCGTCAGCAGGTGCACGCTGGCCTTGGTCGCACCGTAGAGCGCTGAGCCTGATGCGCCGAACAGTGCGCTGATCGAACCGATGTTGACGATGGCTCCGTGGCCCCGCTGCGCCATCGCCGGGGCGAGGCGGCCTGTCAGCAGGAATGGGGCCGTGACGCTGACCGCGAACGCGTCGCTGATCTCGTCGGCGGTCACATCCGCCGTCGGGGTCGGAAACACAAGCGTGGCAACGTTGTTGACGAGGATGTCGGGCACTCCACCGAAAATCTCGGTGGCTGCGGAGGCCACGCCGGCGGCGGCCCGGGCGGGGTCGGCGAAGTCTGCACGGATGAAATCGGCCCGCCCGCCAACGGATCGGACCCGCGCGACGACCTCGTCGCCGCGGCTGCGGGTACGTCCGGTGATCACGACGTGCGCGCCGGCGGCTGCCAGCGTCGCCGCGATGCCTGCGCCCAGTCCGGACGTCGAGCCGGTCACCACAGCGGTGCGGCCGGTCAGATCGGTTGATGTGGTCATGGTGTTCCTCACTTCTGGCGGGTCGCGTCGGCGATCGCCGACGCGAAGTCTCGGGGCGCTTCCTGCGGCACGTTGTGTCCGATGCCGTCGAGGACGCGGTGCTGATAGGGGCCGGTGTAGAGCTTTCGGTAGGCCGCACCGTTCTTGGCGGGGCCATCGAAGTCGGAGCTGATCGTGATGGTGGGCACGGTGATCGCCGGCATGGCGGCCAGCCGCCGCTCGTCGTCGTCGTAGCGGGCTTCACCGTCGGCCAGGCTGAGGCGCCACCGATAGTTGTGGATCACGATGTCGGTGTGGTCCGGATTGGTGAACGCGGCGGCCGACAGGTCGTAGGTGGAGTCGTCGAAGTGCCACAGCGGGGAAGCGTTACGCCAGATGAGCTTGTTGAAATCTGCTGTGTTACTTCGATATCCACGCTCGCCGCGCTCGGTGGCGAAGTAGTACTGGTACCACCAGCCGTATTCGGCCTGCGGAGCGAGCGGTGCCAGGTTGGCCTCGCGACTGACGATGATGTAGCCGCTGACCGCGACCAGCGCGGTGCATCGCTGCGGCCACAGCGCGGCAACGACATTGGCGGTGCGACCGCCCCAGTCATACCCGCCGAGGATGGCGGCGGGAATGTCGAGCGCATCCATCAGCGCGATGACATCGCGCGCCAGCGCCGCCTGCTGTCCGTTGCGGGCGGTGCGATCGGACAGGAAGCGGGTGCTGCCGAAGCCGCGCAGGAAAGGCACGATGACGCGAAAACCCTGCCCGGCCAGAATCGCGGTCACGTCGGCGTAGCTGTGGATGTCGTAGGGCCACCCGTGCAACAGGATGACGGGCTGACCATCCCGCGGCCCGGCGTCGACATAGCCGACGCCGAGGTCACCGGCTGCGATCTGCCGGACCGGGCCGAGAGCGTGCGTGGGCGCTGGTGGCGGGGTCGCGCCGGCCGGCGTCGACGAACACGCGGCCAGCGTCGCCGCCCCCGCTGCGGCCGTCACCAGAAAACCGAACTGCCGCCTGCTCACTCCGTCACTCATGCATCCATGACAACGCAGTCAAGCAATCAATGCCAACGATAGATTTAGATCATTGTCATCAACAGATGAGATAGCTTGGCTCGATGGAGTTCCGTCAACTCGAGCACTTCCTCGCCGTCGCCGGCGAGATGAGCTTCACCCGCGCCGCCGAGCGCGCACACGTCGTGCAGTCGGCGCTGTCGACCTCGGTGGCCAAACTGGAACGGGAACTCGGAGTCGCGCTGTTCGACCGCTCCCGGCAGAAGATCACCCTCACCCCCGCCGGAGAACGGTTCCACACCCACGCCCACGACGTGCTGCGCGCCGGCCGGGCAGCCGTCGATTCGGTCGGCGAGTTTCGCGGCTCGCTGGTGGGCACCGTCGAATTCGGTTCACTCATCGCATTCGGGCCGCTGGACGTCGCGGGTGCTCTCGGGCAGTTCCATCGGCGGCATCCACACGTTCGACTTCGGTTGCGGCTGAGCCAAACCGGCGCGTCGTCCTATCTGTCGGCGCTGCTCGAGGGGTCCCTGGACCTCGCGCTGGTGTCAGTGCCGGATCGCTTCCCCGCACCGTTGACGCTGCAGAAATTGTTCGACGATCCGCTGGTGTTCGTCTGCCGCGGCGATCATGCGGTCGCCGATCGGCGCAAAGTCTTGATCGATGACCTCAGCGAAGAGGATCTGATCGGCTTCCCGCCGGGCTTCGGTCTGCGCCGCCTCGTCGACGACGCGTTTCACGCCGCAGGACGCGAAGCGCGCACGCTGTACGAGGTACCGGCGGGCTTCCATGCCGTAGCAGATTTGGTCGGCAGTGGGCTGGGAACCGCGTTCATGCCGCGGTCGGAAGCATCACGCTTCCCCGCGCTGCGAACCGTCGATCTCGCGGAGCCGGTGCTGTGGACGGTGTACCTGGCTTCGCCTGCGCGAGGGCGCATGACACCTCCCGCCGCGCAGCTGGCTCAGGCACTGCTGGACGCGGTGGGCGGGCCGATCAGTGGTTACGCAGTTCCGAGATGAGCTTGTTCTTGGTCAACCGCGAATACCCGCTCAGCCCCAGCTCTTTGGCGCGCTTCTTCAGCTCGTCGACGCTCCAGTCGTCATAGGACCCCGAGCGGCCGCCCTTTCTGCCGACCGCAGACGCACCGCGCGCGGCCGCTGCGTTCGCGATGCGGGCCGCTTTCTCTTTGGAGTTTCCCTCACGACGGAGATCCTCGTACAGCTTCTCGTTCTTGATCGATGAGTTCGGCATCGCAACGATCCTCCTTCGACGTCGTCAATGACGAGAGGATTTCCGCGCACGTCGGCCGCCAAACACCTCACTTGCTCTTCGCGACCCTCCGGATCAGCTGGCGGGTGGCCTTCTCCATCAGCTCCTGCGCCTTGTCGAGGTCGCGCATCGTCTCGGCCCGCTTGGTCGCCGAAGCGATCGTCAACCCGTTCTCGTATCCGGTGACCACCCGCGGATCGACGTAGGAGGCCCTGGCGACGGCGGGGGTGTTCCCCAACTCGCCCGACACCTCCTTCATCACCGCCGACGTCTCCCGCTTGATCGCCGTCTTGGAGGTGGGCGGCTTTGCGGCCGCGAATGCCGTCGCGGCCAGCACCGTGCCGTGCCAGGTCCGCAGATCCTTGACCGTGAACTCTGCGCCGACGATCTCTTTGAATCGCGCATTCAGATCGTCGGCCTTGACGTCGACCCAGCCGCTGTTTCCGCTGCGGCACACCAGAAGCCGCTCGGTGCGCTCGGTGCGCCGCATCAGCGAGCGGACGGCGCGCACCACCTCCGGGTCGTCTATCTCGACGGTGCGCTGCACCCCGTGCTTCGCCGGATAGTCGAACTCGACCGCATCTTTCTTCAGGGTCACGTGCTTGCACAGCAGCGTCGCCAAGCCGTAGTGCTCGAACTCTTCGGCCGACTGCTCTCCGCCCGCACGGAAGTACCCGCGGTCCAAGAGTTGCAGAGCCAGCCCCAGCACGCGATCGCGAGTCAGCCCGCGCCCAGCCAGATCCCGCGCGATCTGCGATCGCCACTCCGGCAGCCGCGTCGACATCTCCAGCACCCGGTCGAACTTCTCCTCGGCTCGTTCCTGCTGCCACCGCTCGTGGTACAGGTACTGACGCCGGCCCGCAGCGTCGACGCCGACCGCCTGGATGTGGCCGTTCGGCCGTGGGCTGATCCAGACCTTCTTCCACGCCGGCGGAATCACCAGATCTTTGATCCGCTGCGCGGTGTCGGGATCGGCGAGGAGCTCGCCGTCGGGCCCGTAGTAGGCGAAACCCTTGCCCCGTCTCTTACGGACGATCCCCGGCGTGTCCAGTTTGCTTCGTGCCAGCCGCATCGTGATGTGCCCCTTGTTGCCAACCCAACGTCAGCCCGGGATACCCACTCAGGGTTGCAGGATCACCTTGACCGCACCGTCCTGCTTCTTCTGGAAGATGTCGTAGGCGTGCGGCGCCTGATCGAGCGGCAGGACGTGGGTGGCGAACGAGTCGACGCCCAACGGGTCCGCATCGGTCAACAGCGGCATGATGTCGTCGACCCACTTCTTGACGTTGGCCTGTCCCATCCGCAGCTGAATCTGCTTGTCGAACAACGTCAGCATCGGCATCGGGTCCGCCATGCCGCCGTACACGCCGCTCAGCGAGATCGTCCCGCCGCGGCGCACACAATCGATCGCCGAGTACAGCGCACCGAGCCGGTCGACGCCGGCCTTCTGCATGAACGGTTTCGCGACGACATCGGGCAGGAACGCGGCGGCTGTCTGGGCGGCCTGCGCGACGGGCGAGCCGTGCGCCTCCATACCCACCGCATCGATCACCGAGTCAGTGCCCCGTCCGTCGGTCAGATCACGCACCGCATCGCCGACCGAACCGCTGAGCCCGGCCATGTCGATGGTCTCGATGCCGCGGGCGGTGGCGCGAGCCAACCGCTCTGGGACACGGTCGACAGCGATCACCCGGTAGCCGAGGTGGGTGGCGATGCGCGCAGCCATGTCGCCGATCGGACCCAGACCGAGCACGGTCACCGATCCGCCGTCGGGAATGCCCGCATACGCCACGCCCTGCCAGGCGGTGGGTAGCACGTCGGACAGGTAGACGAACCGCGAATCAGGAGGTCCCTCCGGCACTTTGATGTGGGTGAACTGAGCCTGCGGGATGCGTAGGTACTCGGCCTGACCGCCCGGCACCTCACCGTAGAGCTCGGAGTAGCCGAACAGCGCGGCCCCCATCCCCTGCTCGCGGACCTGTGTCGTCTCGCACTGCGTGTAGAGCTGCTCGTCGCACATGAAGCAGTGACCGCACGAAATCTGGAACGGCACCACGATCCGATCACCCACCGCGAGATCGGACACGCCTGCGCCGACCTCGCGGACCACGCCCATCGCTTCGTGGCCGAGGATGTCACCGGCGTTCATGAACGCACCGAGCACCTCGTAGAGGTGAAGGTCCGAGCCGCAGATGTTGGTGGACGTCACCTCGATGATCGCGTCCGTCGGCTCCTGGATACGGGGGTCTTCCACGGTGTCGACGCGCACATCGCGCCGCCCGTGCCAAGTGACTGCCTTCATGCCACCTGCCGTACCCGGGCAGGTGCGGCGCAAACTACGGGTCGGTACGGCGTAGCGCGAGCGGCAACGCCACCCAGAACGACGCGAACAGCACCAGCGCGGCCACCCCGGCGATCAGCGCGGCGGTCAACCCGGCGACGGCATCGAAGATGATGACCGTCATGCCGGTGACCGCGACACCGAGCAACAGCAGACCGGCGAAGGCGCAGCGGTGCGCCGCGGTGACCAACGTCTCGAGGCGATGGCGTCGGAACAGCAGGCGGTGCATACCGACCGGGGCTATCAGCAGTGCCGTGGACAACACCGCCGCGCTCACCGTCGCCAGATAGACCACCTGCATCTTCTGGCCCAGCATCGTGAACCGCTGCTGGAACGGCAGCGTCAGCAAGAATCCGGTGAGTAGCTGCACGCCGGTCTGCACGACCCGCAGCTCCTGCAGCAGACTGGTCCAATTGCGGTCCAGCCGTTGGATTTCCGTCTCATGACGGGCTCGCCTGTCCCACCCTCCGTCGTCGTCGAGAGGATGTGCGTTCACGGGTCGATCTTCGCACCCGCGCATCAGCGTCGTACGGAGTTTGGTTACGGCGAGCTCGGGTAATCACCGGCCCATGAGCAGGCTGTCGAGGAAGTTGTACACCCCGCTGTCGGTGGCCACCGGTGTCGGCGGCGGCTTGCTGGCAGGCCAGATCTTCGGCCAGATCTGGAAGCGGGTCGGCCAGAACGATTCCGAACCCCCTGATCCCAAAGACCTCAGCTACTCGACGTCGTCGGTGCTGATCGCCGGCGCCATCCAAGGCCTGATCGTCGGGTTGGTCCGGGCGAGCCTGCAGCGGGCCGGGGCTCGGGGCTATCTGGCGCTGACCAATGAGCCGCCGCCCGGCTGAGTAGTGAACTCATAGCTTTTCCACAGCTATCGATAGGCATGTTCTCAGTCGCTGATCGGACCGTAGAGGCATGTCTCGCTCGATCGACACCCGCCTGCTCGGGTGTGCAGCTGTGCTCGCGTTTCCCGCCAGCCTCGCGGTGATGCTGATGGCGACCCCGGGCGCCCCGCTCTTGTATTGGACCGTGTCGGCGTTCGCGTTGGTGATCGCCCTGGCCGTGCTCGTCGCCGGCGAGCGCGCGTGGGAAGACACCGTCGCGAAGGCCCAGGCCGCCGGCCTGGTGGCCAGCGAACCCGGGCACTGAGGTCACGTCGCGGGGCCGAGCATCACCGACGGCCGCGGCAGACGCCACCGCGCGCATCCGTCGGTGAGCGCACCGTCGACCTCCGCGGCCACCGCCGCGCTGAACTGTCCACCGCCGTAGACCCAGTCGGAGGCGTCCCCGCCGCCGAGGCTGATCCGCCCCAACGGCAGCCCGCAGGTACGCAGCACCGCGGTGCGGCACAGCAGCCGCTCGGCCGCTGTCCCCCACTCCACCGCGCCCGCGGAGTCGTCCACGTCGGCGTGTAATCCGACGACCTGGAGCCGGCGTTCGCCGATCACAGCCGGCCCGCGGTCGTCGAGGTAGACGGCGATGCCGGGGTGGCCGACCGACGCCAGCACGTCGACGTGCCGCTCGGTGGCGACCAGGAACCGCGTCACCCCGCCCGCGACCGCGGCCCGGATCAGCGACGTGGTCGCGTCACACCGCAGCATGACGTGTTCGGCCCCGATGCCGCAGGTTCCGGTCAGCGCGAGATCGCCGGCGCTGGCGGCCAACACGGTGATGCCGTGGGCGCGTACCCAGCCGGCCACCGCCGGATCGATCAGCGCCCGCGCGGGCACGCTGGGAGTGGACATCGGCAGCCGGCGCCGCATGCCCCGGATCGTCGACGGCAGGTGGTGGGCGGGACGGGGAACGTCGAGAACGGCCATGTCCCCGGTCTACGCCGTCGCGAACCACCCGAACGCGATCCTTGCGACATCTTGACGGGTGCGGGCTGATCTTTGACGCCGAGCAGACGCGGGGAGAACTAGCGGGGCGGGATCTCGTTGGCGAGGTCGATCAGCCTGGCGCGCACCAACTCCGGCTGTTCGTCGAGGATGAAATGGCCGCCGTCGACGAGCTCCAAGGTGTAGTCGTCGGCGCGGGCGGTCTCGACGGCAGCGAGCGACGGATGGATCGCGAGATCGTTGCGGGCGAACAGCGCCCGCGTCGGCACCGTCGACCACCGCCGCTCCGGGTTGCGGCTCCCCTCGCGGGCCTCCCGCAGCAGGAACGTCCGGTACGTGTCGCGTGCGGTGCGCGCCACCATCGGATCGCGGAACGCGTCGGCGTACACCCGGGCTGTCTCACGGTCGAGGTTCGGTGCGGCCAGCCGGAAGATCACCCGCTCGAGATACGGCGTGCGCCGCTGCAGCGGCACGCCGATCGACGCCACGAACGGCTGATAGATCGCGAACCGCCACAGGTGCGGCGCCAGCGCCTTGGCCGAAATCCACGGGTGCGGGATGTTGAGCACCAGATAGCCGTCGATTCGCTCGGGCACCCGCAGCGCCAGCAGATGGCCGATGAAGCCGCCCCAGTCGTGACCGACGAGCAGCACGTGCTTCAGACCCATCGCATCCATCAGCGCCACCAGATCGCTGACCACGTCCTCTTTGGCCCACTTGTGCGGCGCGGGGCCCGACCAGCCGTAGCCGGGCAGATCAGGCGCGATGATCCGCAGACCGGGCGGCGGATCGGCGAGCAGGTCGCGGTACGCCCAGTGGTGCTGGGGCCAGCCGTGCAGCGCGAGCACCGGTCTGCCGTCCTCGGGTCCGGCCTCGGTCACGTGGAAACGGACACCACGCGCGGTCACGTGACTGCGGCGGACCCCTCCGATCGGAGGGGGTTGGTTCGTCATGCCCCTGAGACTAACGGGGAGGGTTTACGGTGCTGCTATGCCCGGGTACCGCGACCTGTTCGACGCCAGCATCACCGACCCCGAAGCCTTCTGGGCCGACGCGGCCACCGCCGTCACCTGGACTCGCGCCCCGCAGCGCATCCTCGACGACAGCCGGCCGCCGTTCTACCGCTGGTTCCCCGACGCCGAACTCAACACCTGCGCCAACGCCCTGGATCGCCACGTCGAAACCGGCCGCGGTGAGCAGGCCGCGCTGATCTACGACTCCGCGGTCACCGACACGCAACGCACCTACACCTATCGCGAATTGACCGATCACACTGCGCGATTCGCCGGTGCGCTACGCGATCTCGGCGTCGGCCAGGGCGACCGGGTGATCATCTACATGCCGATGATCCCCGAGGCCGTGATCGCGATGCTGGCGTGCGCGCGACTGGGCGCGGTGCACTCGGTGGTCTTCGGCGGATTCGCACCCCACGAGCTCGCCGTCCGTATCGACGACGTGCAACCGGCCGTGATCGTCTCGGCATCCTGCGGGATCGAGCCGACACGAATCGTGGAATACAAGCCGATGCTCGACGCCGCGATCGGCATGTCCGAGCACCCACCGCGGCATTGTGTTGTCGTACAACGGGACACGCATCGCTGCGAGCTCATCGAGGGCCGCGACCTGGACTGGTCCGACGCGATGGCCGCCGCGAGCCCCGTCGACCCCGTCCCCGTCGCCGCCACCGATCCGCTCTATGTGCTCTACACCTCCGGCACCACCGGCAAACCCAAGGGCATCGTGCGCGACAACGGCGGCCACGCCGTCGCGCTGCTGTGGAGCATGAAGCACATCTACGACATCGCCCCCGGCGACGTGTTCTGGGCGGCCTCAGACGTGGGCTGGGTGGTCGGCCACTCCTACATCGTCTATGCCCCACTGCTTCTCGGCGCGACGACCGTGCTGTACGAAGGCAAACCCGTCGGCACCCCCGATCCGGGCGCGTTCTGGCGGGTGATCTCCGAACACGGCGTCAAGGCATTGTTCACCGCACCCACCGCGATCCGGGCCATCCGCAAGGAGGACCCCGAGGGCGCCTACGTGAGCGAATACGACCTGTCCACACTGAAATACCTGTACCTCGCTGGTGAACGCCTCGACCCCGACACCTATCACTGGGCCGCCGAGAAGCTCGGCGTGCCGGTGATCGATCACTGGTGGCAGACCGAGACGGGCTGGCCGATCGCCGCCAATCCCATGGGGACAGAACAGTTTCCGATCAAAGCGGGCTCACCGACCGTCCCGATGCCCGGCTTCGACGTGCACATCCTGCGCGAAGACGGCAGCGGCTGCGCCCCCGAGCAGGAAGGTGCCATCTGCATCCGGCTGCCGCTGCCGCCGGGCACCCTGCCGACGCTGTGGCACGCCGACGCGCGCTACGAGCAGTCGTACCTGTCCGAATACCCGGGCTACTACCTCACCGGCGACGGCGGCCACTTCGACACCGACGGCTACCTGTTCGTAATGGGACGCATCGACGACGTCATCAACGTCGCCGGACACCGGCTGTCCACCGGCGCCATCGAAGAGGTGCTGGCCACCCATCCCGCGGTCGCCGAATGCGCGGTGATCGGGGTGCCCGACGAGATCAAGGGGCAGGCGCCGCGCGGGCTGGTCGTGGTCAAGGCCGGCGCCTCCACCGACGGGCTGGCCGCCGAGCTGGTCCAGCTGGTGCGTGACGAGATCGGCGCCGTCGCCGCGTTCCGGCTCGTCGACGTCGTCCCCGCCCTGCCGAAGACGCGGTCGGGCAAGATCCTGCGCAAGACGATGCGCGGGCTGGCCACCGGCCGCGACGAACCCGTCCCGTCGACCATCGAGGACCCGACCGTGCTGGAGAAGCTGGGTCCGATCCTGCGCCCCTGAGGTGTTATCCCGGCGCGCAGCGGGGTACCTCTTCAGCACGCACGTCAATATGACGACGTGAAGGAGGACCGCATGGCGGACAAGCCCAAATACATGGCGGTGCAGGGCGCGGCACTCATCGTGGCCGTCGCCTTGACCGTCATCGGGGTGCTCGGATTCATCCCCGGCATCACGTCGGGAATCGACCGGCTGACCTGGGCCGGTCAGCAGTCCGGTGCCCTGCTGTTCGGCATGTTCCTGGTGTCGGTGTTGCTCAACGTCGTGCACATCGTGGTCGGTGTCGCGGGGTTCGCCGGGGCGCGCAGCTACGCCGCCGCCCGCGCCTACCTGCTCGGCGGCGGCCTGATCTATCTCGGGCTGTGGCTCTACGGGCTGCTTGTCGAACGCGGTAGCAACGCCCACGTCATTCCGCTCAACGGCGCCGACAACTGGTTGCACGCAGGCATCGGGGCGGTGATGGTGCTCCTCGCCGTCACGCTCGCCGGCCAACACGACCCCACCAAGCGTCGCTCGCGGGTCCGGCGCGCCGCCAGCCACTGAGGGCTCACCTGCGTCGAGTGCACGCATTCTGATGGATTTCGGCCGATTTCCGTCAGAAACCGTGCATTCGGCGGCGAGTCAGGCGATCGACAGCGCGATCCCGTCGAGGATGTCGTGCTCGCTGACCAGCAGCGAGTCGATGCCGGCCCGCTCGCCGAGCACCGCAGCCAACTCCGTCACGATCAGCGCGCCGCCACCGATCACATCGACCCGGCCTTCGTGCATGGGCCCCAGCACGGCGCGCTGGGCGCGCGTCATAGCCAGCAGCTCAGCACAGACCGGCAGCAGATCGTCGAAGCCCACCGACGACAGGTGGATCGCGTCGGAGTCGTAGGTGGTCATCTTCCGCGCCAACGCGGCCAACGTGGTCATCGTGCCGGCGACGCCCACCCACGTGCGGGCCTGCTGCACGGGCACCACCGAGAGCACCGTCTCGAGAGCCTCACGCACCACAGCGCGCGCCGCGTCGATCTCCTCATCGGTGGGCGGATCGGAATGCAAGCACCGCTCGGTCAACCGCACGCACCCGATGTCCGCCGAGTACGCGGCCACCACATCGTCGGAGCCGAGCACCACCTCGGTCGAGCCGCCACCCAAGTCGACCACCACGAATGGTGCTGCCGCCGAATCCAATTCACCGACCGCACCGAGGAAGGACAACCGCGCCTCCTGCTCGCCGGTGATCACCTCGGCCACCGTGCCCGGCACCACCGCACCGAGCACCTCGGACGTCATCGCGAAGAACTCGTCCCGATTACCGGCATCGCGCGCCGCCGACGTCGCCACCATCCGCACCGCCGACACCTCGTGGTCGCGCATCAGCGCGGCGTAGGCCTCGAGCGCCGCACGCGTGCGGGCCAGCGCCTCGGGCGCGAACTCGCCCGTGGCGTCCACCCCCTGCCCCAGCCGTACGATCCGCATCTCGCGGTGCACGTCGGTGAGCCGCCCGTCGGAGACGTCAGCGATCAGCAAGCGGATCGAGTTGGTTCCGCAATCCACCGCCGCCACCCTGGCGCTCATCTCCACACCTCCGGATCGAGAATGCCGGCCATCTCCGGCTCGGCCGCCAGCAGCGCCAATGCCTCGTCGCCGAACGGATTGACGCCCGGCCCCTTGGCCAGCGCGTGGGCGATCACCACGTGCAGACACTTGACCCGGTCCGGCATCCCACCCCCGGAGAACGTCGTGCCCAGCGGCTCGATCGCGTCGCGCTCCGCCAGGTACGACTCGTGGGCGCGGCGATACGCCGCGGCCAGCTCCGGGTCGTCGACGAGCCTTTGCGTCATCTCGCGCATCAGCCCCGACGATTCGAGCCGGCTCGCCGCCGCCGTCAACGCCGGATGCGTCAGGTAGTACAGCGTCGGAAACGGCGTGCCGTCGGGCAGTTTCGGCGCCGTCTTCACCACGGCGGGATCCCCGTCCGGGCAGCGGTAGGCGATCTCGAGGACGCCGCGCGGCTCACGGCCCAACTGCCGCGCGACGATCTCGAGATCCGTCGGCTCAACCACCGGGCGCCGCAGGGGGAGGTGGAGGCGGCGGCGGAACGGGTGCAAGCGGTGTCGCCGGTGAAATGCCGTGCGGCGCATCGGCGATCGTGTGCCACAGCGCTGTGTACCAGGGATCGGAGCTCGCCGCGGGACCTGCACCCTGCGGCGCCTCCGCCGACTGCGTGGCCCCGGCCGGCAACTGCACCTGATACGGGATCTCCCCCGGCATCACGAAACCCAGCCGTTCGCGCGCCTGCGCGGCAATGAAGACCGGATCGGCCAGCTTGGCCTTCTGCGCTTCCAGATCGGCGATCTGATTCCGAAGTTGGGATTCCGACGCCTGCAGCTGCTTCATCTCGGTGCGCTGGCTGAAGTACGTGCGCACCGGCCCGGCGATGGTCAACGTCAGCACGCAGACCACCGCCGCCAGGATCGCAGCGCGACGCGCCGTGGAACCGAACCGCTGATCGGCCGAGGCCTGCATGGACGCAGCGATCGACGCGCGGATCGACGTAGGCGGGGCGTCCTGTTCGACGTCGGCGGGCGCTGACTCGTCGACACCCTCGGACACCCGTGGTTCCGCCGCGCTGCGCTCACGACGACCCGTCGCGCCCGGCTTGGCCCGCCCGGGCTTACCCGGCCCGGCGGGCCGAGAGGTGCGCCGCCGAGGGTCGGGCCGTTTCGCTTCGGGCACAGGCTATTTCGCTCCGCCTTCGAATCGCGGGAACGCCAGGTCGCCTGCGTAGCGGGCCGCGTCACCGAGTTCTTCCTCGATGCGCAGCAGCTGGTTGTACTTGGCGACGCGCTCGCTGCGGGCCGGGGCGCCGGTCTTGATCTGGCCGCTGCCGACCGCCACCGCGAGGTCGGCGATCGTGGTGTCCTCGGTCTCGCCGCTGCGGTGGCTCATCATCGTCTTGTAGCCGGCGTTGTGCGCCAGCGACACCGCGTCCAGCGTCTCGGTCAGCGTGCCGATCTGGTTCACCTTGACCAGCAGCGCATTCGCGGCGCCGCGCTCGATACCGTCCTCGAGCCGCTCGGGATTGGTGACGAACAGGTCGTCGCCGACCAGCTGCACCCGGTCACCGATGGCAGTGGTGAGTGCGACCCAGCCGTCCCAGTCGTCTTCCGACAGCGGATCCTCGATGGACACCAGCGGGTAGGCCCCGATCAGCTGCTCGTAGAAGGCCGCCATCTGCTCAGCGGTGCGGGTCTCCTTCTCGAACGCGTAGCCGGTGCCCTCGGTGTAGAACTCGGTGGCCGCCACGTCGAGCGCGAGCGCGACGTCGCTGCCGACCTTCAGGCCGGCGGCCTCGATGGCGGTGCCGATCAGATCGAGCGCCGCCTTCGTGCCGGGCAGGTCCGGGGCGAAACCGCCCTCGTCACCCAGACCGGTGGCGAGCCCCTGCTTCTTCAGCACCGACTTCAGCGCGTGGTAGACCTCCGCACCCCAGCGCAGCGCCTCCTTGAAGCTGGGGGCGCCGATCGGCGCGATCATGAACTCCTGGACGTCGACGCCGGTGTCGGCGTGCGCGCCGCCGTTGATGATGTTCATCATCGGCACCGGCAGGATGTGCGCGTTCGGGCCACCCACGTAGCGGAACAGCGGCAGCGCAGCGCTGTCGGCGGCAGCCTTCGCCACTGCCAGCGAGACGCCGAGGATCGCGTTGGCGCCGAGGCGGGACTTGTCCGGCGTGCCGTCCAGATCGACGAGCGCCTGGTCGACGAGGCGCTGCTCGTCGGCCCCGAGGCCGATGACCGCGGGCCCGATCTCGTCGAGCACCGCCTCGACCGCCTTCTGCACGCCCTTGCCGAGGTAGCGCGAACCGCCGTCGCGCAGCTCCACGGCCTCGTGCTCACCTGTGGAGGCGCCTGACGGGACGGCGGCGCGGGCGACCGTGCCGTCCAGCAGACCCACCTCCACCTCGACCGTCGGGTTACCCCGGGAGTCGAGGATCTCGCGGGCTCCGACCTGCTCGATGATGGGCACTACTGCCTCCTTGGTCTTTCCAGGCTTCCTGATCAGCGTGGGAATCAGCACTGAGCCTAGAGGTTGTTACAGCGGGTGTCCTTCGGCGTACGCAGTCGCCCAGTCGCGCACGGTCCGCGCGTACTGATCCGAGTGGTTGTAGGCGTGCAGCGCACCCATCCAGCCGCGCGGTGTGGCCAGGTCCTTACCGCTCCAGCACAGGTAACCCGCGGCCGACAGCGCCGCGTCGTCGATGTTGTCGGCACTGATCTTGCCGTCGTTGTTGGCGTCGACGCCGTAGAGCCGCCACGTCTCGGGGATGAACTGCATCGGCCCCATCGCGCGGGCGAACGGCTCGTCACCCTGGTCCTCGACGGCCGGGTCGTGGCTGACGGAATCGTGGTCGAGGATCTCCAGGTTGCCGCCCGTGCCGTCGAGCAGCACTCCGCGGATCGGCGGCGTGACATCGCCGTTCGGGCTGATCTGTGCGCCTCGGTAGGTGCCGTGATGGCTCTCCACCTGGCCGATGCCCGCCAGCGTCGTCCACTTCAGATGGCAGTCGGGGTTCTCCACCTCGGCCACCCGCGCGGCATAGGCGTAGGCCTCCAGAGCCGTCACCGGGATACCGAGCGCCGGCGCGCGGGCGGACGCCCACTCGTGCAGCGCGTCGGCCGGGCGGCCCTTGGCGTAGGTGTCGATCTGCGGCACCGGGTCCCCAGCGGGGGGCGGCACACCCTCGGGAATCGGGTTGCCGAGCTGCCAGGAACAGCTGGCGCCCAGAAGCAGCGCCGCAGCGCCGATCACGGCCACCGTTCGCAGCCAACGCACCCGTGTCACCGGACTCCTCAACCCCTTCTGGTCTTAGCCATGCTGCCACGCAGCCAAGGACTTAAGACCTATGCCAGGCCGGACGCGGGCGGTGTACATTCACTAAGCGCATCACCAACCAAGGTGAGCCGAACCTTCCTTTGGCTAGCCAAGGCTCAACAATGAGGACGACGCGATGAGCATGAGCACCGACCTGCCGGTCACCATGCATTCGGCCACGCTGGCCGCCTCGCCCGACCTGACCTCGCAGCTGTTCGGCAGCGGTCTGATCGGGGTGCGCGAGGGCCTCGAAGCCGCGATCGTCGTGTCGATTCTCGTCGCGTTCCTGGTCAAATCGGATCGCCGCGACGCCCTCAAATGGGTGTGGCTTGGGGTCGGCGCCGCACTCGCGATGACCGTCACCGTCTTCCTCGTCATCCAGTTCGGCGAGAACACGATCACCGGCCTGGCCGCCGAAGCGATCGCCGGGGTCGCCTCCCTGGTCGCCGTCTGCATCGTCACCACCATGGTGCTGTGGATGCGGCGCGCGGCCGCCGGCATGTCGCGTGAGCTGCGCAGCGACATGGCCCAGGCATTGGAAACCGGTCCACTCGCCGTCGCGCTGCTGGCGTTCTTCGCCGTCGGCCGCGAGGGTGTCGAGACCGCGTTGTTCATGGTCGGCTACGCCGAGGCGACGTCGAACTGGCCGCTGGTCGGCCTGATCGTGGGCGTGCTGATCGCCGGCGCCATCGCCTACGGCATGTACCGCGGGGCGCTCAGCATCAACCTCGCCAAGTTCTTCACCTACACCGGCGTGTTCCTGATCGTCGTCGCCGCCGGAATCCTGTCCTACGGCATCGGCGCGCTCCAGACCGTGGGCTGGCTGCCCGGCCTGGCGTCCAAGGCGTTCGACATCAGCACCTGGTTCAACTGGTCCTCCTGGTATGGCGAAGTGGTGCAGGGCGTCTTCAACGTCACCCCGACCCCCACCGTGTTGCAGCTGGTCGGCTGGCTCGCCTACCTCGCCGTGATCCTGGCGCTGTTCCTGCGCCCCACCCCGGCGCCGACCCGCTCGGCCCCGTCGACTCCTCTCCCCGATCCCGAAAGGTCCACCACGTGAAGGTCTCCCCGTCTGTCGCCGTCCTCAGCACGGCCGTGGCCGCGCTGGCACTGAGCGGCTGCCAGGCCAAAGAGGAGCCGGCCAACGCCGCCGAGGGCAGCGATGCGCCCGCGCAGATCACCGTCACCGCCTCCGACAGTTCCTGCGAGCTGTCCGGCACCGCCGGCAAGACCGGCGCCAACACCTTCGTGGTCACCAACAACGGCAACAAGGTCACCGAGTTCTACGTCTACGGCGAGGGTGAGCGGGTGATGGGCGAGGTGGAGAACATCTCCCCCGGCCTGCAGCGCAAGTTGATCGTGCAGCTGTCGCAGCCCGGCACCTACCAGACCGCGTGCAAGCCCGGCATGATCGGCGACGGCATCCGGGCCGACTACACCGTGACCGGCGACGCCGTCGAGATCGACACCGAGGGCAAGTTCAAAGAGGCCGCCGACAGCTACAAGCGCTACATCAACAGCCAGACCGACGCGCTGATCCCGGCCGTCGAATCGTTCGTCGCCGCGATCAAAGCCGGCAACATCGAGGCCGCCAAGGCCCAGTATCCGACGGCGCGAACCTATTACGAACGCATCGAGCCCGTCGCCGAGTCCTTCCCCGACGATCTCGACCCGCGCATCGACCTGCGCGAAGCCGACCTCGAGCCCGGACAGAAGTGGACCGGTTTCCACCGCCTCGAGAAAGACCTGTGGGTCAGCGGCCTGCAGCCCGACACCAACGCGATCGCCGACCAGTTGGTCGCCGACGTCAAGGAACTCGACGCCGGGGTGAAGGCGCCCGACTACACCATCGACTCCACCCAGATCGCCGGTGGCGCACAGGGCCTGCTCGACGAGATCGCCACCAGCAAGATCAGCGGCGAAGAGGACATCTTCAGCCACACCGACCTGTGGGACTTCAACGCCAACCTGCAGGGCTCCCAGACGGCGGTCGCCTCGGTGCGGCCGATCCTCGACGAGCGCAACCCCGACCTCGGCAAGCGAGTGGACCAGCGGTTCGCCGAGGCCGAGAAGCTGCTCGAGCAGTACCGCAAGGGCGACGGGTTCGTCAGCTACGACACGGTGACCGAGCCGCAGCGCCAGGAGCTCTCCCGGGCGATCGACGCGCTGAGCAAAGAAGTGAGCCAGGTGCAAGGTGTCATCGCACCCCAATGATCCTGTGCCACAGCAGGATTCGACACGACCGGGGCTGAGCAGACGCAAGCTGTTCGGCGCGGCCGGGGTCGGCGCCGCAGTGGTCGGCGCGGCCGGTGCAGGCGCACTGGCCGGCCGCGCCTCGGCAGCCCAGCCGGCCAACCACCTGAACACCGCCGTCGCGTTCCGCGGCGAGCACCAGGCGGGCATCGTCACCGAAGCCCAGGACCGGATGCACTTCGCGACGTTCGACGTGACGACGAACAGCCGCGACGACGTGATCAAGATGCTGGCCGACTGGACCGAGATGGCCGAGCGGATGACGCAGGGCGAGGAGGCATTCGCCAACGGCGCCACCGGCCAGAATCCGTACGCGCCGCCGACGGACACCGGTGAGGCGCTCGGCCTGCCGCCGTCACAGCTGACACTGACGATCGGGTTCGGGCCGTCCTTCTTCCTCAAGGACGGCGTGGACCGGTTCCGGATCGCCGACAAGAAGCCCGCGCAGTTGGTAGACCTGCCGAAGTTCCCGAACGAGAAGATCGACCCGGCCCGCAGCGGCGGCGACATCGTCGTACAGGCCTGCGCGAACGACCCGCAGGTCGCCGTCCACGCGATCCGCAACCTGGCCCGGATCGGCTTCGGCACCGTCGCAGTGCGCTATTCGCAGCTGGGCTTCGGTCGCACCTCCTCAACCAGCCGCGATCAGTCCACCCCGCGAAACCTGTTCGGCTTCAAGGACGGGACGGCCAACCTACGGTCTGACGAGACGGACAAGCTGAACCGGTTCGTCTGGGTCGGCGACGGCGACGGGCCCGCGTGGTTGACCGGCGGCAGCTACCTGGTGGCCCGCCGCATCCGGATGCGGATCGAGCAGTGGGACCGCACCACGCTGCTCGAGCAGGAACGCGTCGTCGGCCGCCAGAAGGGCAGCGGCGCCCCGATGGGTCTGAACGACGAGTTCGACGAGCTGAACTTCTCGCTGACGGACAAGAAGGACAACCCGCTGATCGACGAGCGGGCGCACGTGCGGTTGGCGTCGAAGGACAACCTCGGCGGCATCGAGATCCTGCGTCGCGGTTACAACTTCACCGACGGCTCCGACGGGTTCGGGCACCTCGACGCAGGCCTGTTCTTCATCGCCTTCGTGCGCGATCCGCTGAAGCAGTTCGTGCCGATGCAGAACGCGATCTCGCGCAACGACGCGATGAACGAGTACGTGCTGCCGACGAGCTCGGCGGTGTTCGCCTGCCCGCCGGGGATCCGCGAGGGCGACACGTCGACGTTCTGGGGTTCCACGCTCTTCGACTGAGCACTCCCCCTCTTTCGCCCAAACGACGTTTGGGCGAACTTTCGCGAGAGCATCTCGCCATTTCGTCGACCTCGTCGACCATTGCGCGCTGTACCCGTCCCCGCTAGCCTGTCTGGAACGATCCTTACAGAGAGGCGAACGCGGTGACATCCGCCCGCAACAAGCGTCAGCAACAGGGAGACACGTCTCGAGAGCAGATCCTCGACGCCACCGAACGGTTGATGTCGGCGCAGGGCTACGCCGCGACGTCCATCAGCCACATCCGCAAGGAATGCGGCCTGCCCGCCAGCTCCATCTACTGGCACTTCGGGTCCAAAGAGGGTGTGCTGGCCGCCGTCATGGAACGCGGCGCCGATCGCTTCTTCGCTCAGCTGCCGCGACGCGAGCCGGGCGATCCACACGAACCCGACATCGAGACCCGACGTGCCGCAGCAGCGAAACTGCTTGCCCAACATCCGGATTTCCTCCGGTTGACCTACATGCTGTCGCTCGAGCGAAGCACCGACCCCGCCGTCGATGCAGCCATCCGGCGGGTGCGTGACACCGCCATCGCCGGCTTCCGCGCGGCCATCGCGCCGATGATCCCGGCCGGCGTCGCACCCGAGCGCGCCGAGCGGGTCGTCAACGAACTCGCCGCATTCGCCACCGCGATATCAGATGGGGTGTTCTTCGCTGACCACCTCGAACCCGAGACGACGGACGTCGACCGCATGTACGTCCGCATGATCCAAGCCGTGCAGGCCCTCATTCCCATTCTCTTGGAGGAGACATGACATCACGATCGGTCGTCATCACCGGCGCCAGCGCGGGGCTCGGCCTCGACTGTGCCCGCGCCATCCTCGCCGACGACCCGACCTGGCATCTGGTCCTCGCCGTGCGCGACCCGGCCCGCGGAATGGCCGCCGTAGACGCGCTCGGCGCCCCCCATCGATGCACCGTCCTCCCGTGCGACCTCGCCTCGCTGCGATCGGTCGACGAATTCGTCGACGCACTCACCCGCGCCGATCTGCCGCCCCTGCACGCCCTCGTCTGCAATGCCGGTCTGCAAGTGGTCGACGTCAGTCAGACCACAGCCGACGGCGTGGAAATGACGTTCGGTGTCAACCACCTCGGCCACTTCGCTCTGGTCACAAGCCTTCTCGACGAGCTCGCTGCGCCAGCGCGCATCGTGATCGTCAGCAGCGGCACCCACGATCCGACGAAGTTCACCGGCGGCATGCCCCATCCGCTCTACACCTCGGCCGAGGAGCTGGCACGACCGGGCGACCCGGACGACAAGGACGGGCGACGGCGCTACACCACATCGAAGTTGTGCAACATGCTGTTCGCCTACGAACTGGACCGCAGGCTCTACGCAGGGGCCCGCGGTGTCACCGTGACGGCGTTCGACCCGGGCCTGATGCCGGGATCGGGATTGGCGCGGGAGTACTCCCCCGCACAAAAACTGCTGTGGCGCTACGCTTTTCCGGCTCTTCGTATCCTGCCCAACGTCAACAGCATCGCGGCGTCGGGTCGGCGGCTGGCAGCCCTGGTGCACGACGCACGCTACGAGGGCGTCACCGGAACCTATTACGAGGGCAAGCGCCCCATCCGGTCATCGGCGGACTCCTACGACACGGCCAAAGCCCACGACCTGTGGACGACGAGCGAGCAATTGGTGGCCATTGCGAGAGCGTGATCGAACTCGACGAAATGGCGCGATCTACTCGACTTCTTGCGCCCGTTCGTCGGTTTGGGCGTCGTGGGGCTCGTCGGCAACCTCATGCGGCCAATGCGCACGCCACTCGTCGGCGCTGATCACCCCGTGCGGGCTGCCGTCGAGCTCCTCGGCGACATCGTCACCCCGCCGGGCGGCGGCAGCCGCACGCTCGGCCACGCGCACATCGGCCATGAACTCCAGAATCGCTGTGCGCAAAGCACTCTCGGCGTCATAGTCAGCGCTCACGGTGATCGAGGTGAGGGCATCGGGAACCAGCTCGGCCGGGAAGCCGGCACCCTCGGCGCGCGCCAGTACCTTCTGCGCCAGCGCCAGCGCGGGCTGCGCGGTCGGGATGTCGTCCATGATGGACTCGCGTGCCGACTTCTCCAGCGCTTTGCGCGCCTCCCACTGCGCCAGCTGATCCTCCAGCGAGATCGACTCACCGGCCAACACCGCGGGCACCCGGTTGCCGAGCTTGCGCACCAGCGCATCCGCGACATCGTCGATACCGAACGCATCCTCGGGTGCATCCTCGGCGATGCGCGCGTGGAACAGCACCTGCAGCAACACATCTCCGAGCTCGTCGCGCAGCTCGGTCAGATCACCGCCATGCACCGCGTCGAACAGCTCGTAGGTCTCCTCGAGCAGATAGCGCCGCAGCGAGTCATGCGTCTGCTCGCTCTCCCACGGCCCGGCGGTGCGCAGCTTGTCCATCATCGCGACCGCATCCACCAGATGCTCCCCGGGCTGCGCGGCCGGCGCGGCGATCACCCGCTCGCCGGCGGCGATCCGCGCGGCGACCGACGGATGCTCACGATCTGAGGACAGCAGCGTCGGCGCAGGATCACCGCTGTAGGCCGGCCGCGCCGACGGCAACGACCACGGCACCTTGATCGGCATCTCTTCCGTGTACTGCACATCACCGGCCAGCAGATCGATCGCCTCGATCGGCACCAGCGACGGGCGGCGCGGATCCACCAGAACGACCGTCATGCGCCACCTCCGAACTTCGCGATGTCGACCGGGGCCTGACCATCCCCCGCGATCGCCACGAGCAACCCTGCCACGAACGCGACCAGCTCGAGATCCCTGATGCGTGGAGCCGCCACCCCGCTGCCGGTCCGCGGAATCGGCACCTGCACCGTCGAGGTGGTGGCCCGGTAGTTCGCACCGGCGTAGAGCCGCTTGAGCCGCAGCTGCGCCGAATCGGGCAGCGTCAGCGGCGAGATGCGCACCGTCGACGCCGACGGCGCCCCGACCTCGGTCACCCCGAAGGCCCGCGCCAGCAGCCGCAACCGGGCGACCGCGACGAGCAGAAGGGCAGGTTCGGGCAGCGGGCCGTAGCGGTCGATGAGTTCCTCGATCACCGAGTCGACGGCGGCATCGTCGGCGGCGGCGGCCAGCCGGCGATACGCCTCCAGCCGCAAGCGATCACTGCCGATGTACTCCGGCGGCAGATGCGCGTCGACCGGCAGATCGATGCGTACTTCCTTCGGCTCCTCCGGCGCGAGAACGGTTTTCCCGTCCGCCGCGGCGCGGTAAGCCTCGACGGCCTCGCCGACGAGCCGCACGTACAGATCGAACCCCACGCCCGCGACATGGCCGGACTGCTCGGCACCCAGCACGTTGCCCGCGCCGCGAATCTCGAGATCCTTCATCGCGACCGCCATGCCGGCACCGAGGTCGTTGTTCTGCGCGATCGTCGTGAGCCGGTCATAGGCGGTCTCGGTCAGCGGAACCTCCGGCGGATACAGGAAATACGCGTACCCACGTTCGCGCGAGCGTCCGACGCGACCACGCAACTGGTGCAGCTGCGACAAACCGAATGTGTCGGCTCGCTCGACGATCAGCGTGTTGGCGTTCGAGATGTCCAGACCCGTCTCGACGATCGTCGTGCACACCAGGATGTCGAACTCGCGGTTCCAGAACCCCTCGACCGTCTTCTCGAGCTGCTCCTCGGGCATCTGCCCGTGTGCGACCACCACCCGCGCCTCGGGCACCATCTGCCGTACCCGCGCGGCGGCCTGGTCGATCGAGCGCACCCGGTTGTGGATGTAGAACGCCTGACCGTCGCGCAGCATCTCGCGGCGCAGCGCCGCGGCGACCTGCTTGTCGTCGTGGGGGCCGACATAGGTCAGCACCGGATAGCGTTCCTCGGGCGGGGTCAGGATCGTCGACATCTCGCGAATCCCGGCCAGGCTCATCTCCAGGGTGCGCGGGATCGGTGTCGCGCTCATCGTCAACACGTCGACGTGGGTGCGCATCGACTTGATGTGCTCTTTGTGTTCGACGCCGAAGCGCTGCTCCTCGTCGACGATCACCAGCCCGAGGTCTTTCCACGTCACGCCGGTCTGCAGGAGGCGATGCGTGCCGATCACGATGTCGACCGAACCGTCCTTCATCCCCTCCATCACGGCTTTGGATTCCGAGCCGGACGTGAAGCGCGACAAGCCTTTCACCGTGACGGGGAAGCCCGCCATGCGCGCGCTGAACGTCTGCAGGTGCTGGTCGGCCAGCAGCGTCGTCGGCACCAACACCGCCACCTGCTTGCCGTCCTGCACCGCCTTGAACGCCGCGCGCACGGCGATCTCGGTCTTGCCGTAGCCGACGTCGCCACAGATCACCCGGTCCATCGGGACCGGCTTTTCCATGTCGGACTTCACCTCGGTGATCGCGGTCAGCTGATCTATCGTCTCGGTGAACCCGAACGCGTCTTCCATCTCGATCTGCCACGGCGTGTCCGGGGCGAACGCGTGCCCGGGTGAGGCCTGCCGCTTGGCGTACAGCGTGACGAGCTCCGCGGCGATCTCCCGAACCGCTCGGCGCGCTTTGGTTTTCGTGTTCGCCCAGTCGCTGCCGCCGAGCTTGGACAACGTCGGCGCCTCACCACCGACGTAGCGGGACAGCTGATCCAGCGAATCCATCGGCACATACAGCCGATCCGACCCGCCGCCACGCTTGGCGGACGCGTACTCCAGCACCAGGTACTCGCGGCGGGCGCCACCCACCACCCGCTCGGTCATCTCGACGAACCGGCCGATGCCGTGTTGATCGTGCACCACCAGATCACCTGCGGTCAGCGCCAGCGGGTCGACGACGTTGCGCCGCTTGGCCGCGAGTTTCTTGCCCTCCGTGGACGCGACGCGATTACCGGTCAGATCGGCTTCGGTGATCACCACCAGGTTCGCACCCGGCATCACGACACCCTCGTGCAACGGGCCCTTCAGCACCCCGACCACGCCGTCGCGCGGCACCGCACCGGGCTCCAGAATCGTTGCAGCCGTGTCGGCTTCGCCGAGTTGCTCGACCACGCGCATGCACGTGCCGCTGCCCGGGGTGACGACGATCCCGTAGCCACCGGTCAGGACGTGGGCCCGCAGCATCGCGAAGATCTCGGACAGGTTGTGCTGCTGCCCCCGCGCCGAGGGCGCCGACCGGATGTCCAGGCGCAGCGGCTCGTCGGCGCCGCTGTCGAGTTGGCTCAACGTCCACCACGGGTGGCCACCGGCCCGCGCGGCGTCACGGCCCTCGTCGAACGGGACGAAGCCCGATGCGCCCAGCGCCTCCAGGTCGATCGGCGCGTCACCGCCAACCGCCGCCGTCGACCACGACGCTTCGAGGAACTCGCGCCCGGTCTTGATCAGATCGGCGGCACGGCTGCGCACCTTCTCCGGATCGCAGATCAGCAGCGGCGTGCCCTCGGGCAGCAGCGACGGCAGCGTCACCAGACCGACCGGCTTCAGCAGCGGCAGCAGCGCCTCCATGCCGTCGACGGGGATGCCCTCGGAGAGCTTGGCCAGCATGTCGGGCACGCTGCCCGTCACCCCGTTCTCCACCACCGGATGCTCGGCGGACAGCGCCGCGGCCCGCTCCCGCACCTCGGCGGTCAGCAGCACCTCGCGGCACGGCACCGCGATCACCGTGGCGACGTCGATCTCGGGGATGGACCGCTGATCGGCGACGGCGAACATGCGCATCTCCGAGACCTCGTCGCCCCAGAACTCCACACGCACGGGATGCTCGGCCGTCGGCGGGAAGAGGTCGAGGATGCCGCCGCGCACCGCGAACTCCCCGCGTTTGGCCACCATGTCCACCCGGGTGTAGGCCAGATCGACCAGCCGCGCGACGGTGCCGTCGAAGTCGGACTCCTCACCGATGGTCAACGTGACGGGCTCGACCGCGGCCAGATCGGGCGCCATCGGCTGCAACAGCGAGCGCGCCGTCGTCACCAGCACCCGCAACGGCGGGCCCAGCCGCTCGTCGTCGGGATGGGTGAGCCGGCGCAGCACCATCATCCGCGCGCCGATGGTGTCGACGCCCGGTGAGAGCCGCTCGTGCGGCAGGGTCTCCCACGACGGGAACATCGCGACCGCATCGCCGAACACGCCCTTGAGCTCGGCGGTCAGGTCGTCGGCTTCGCGGCCGGTCGCGGTGACGGCCAGCACAGGGCCGGCCTGCGCGAGCGCGGTAGTGGCGAAGAGCCGCGCGCTGGCCGGGCCGACGAGGTCGAGATCGGCGGGCCGGTCGGCGGCGCGGCGAGTGACCTCCTGCAGAGAGGGGTCGCGCAGTGCCAGGTCGACGAGGCCCGCGATCGGGGTGTGGACATGAAGGGTCCCCGATGAGGTCATGATGGGCTCCATCGTAGGCCCCGACGGCGCGATGACCGAACCGGCCGAACCCGAAAAGGCGGGCTACTCGCCCCGCAGTTGCGGGTCGGCCTCCAGATGGGTCAGCCCGTTCCACATCAGGTTCACCAGATGCGCGGCCACCACTTCCTTCTTCGGCTCGCGGGTGTCGAGCCACCACTGCGCCGACATCGACACCGAGCCGACGAGTGCCTGCGCGTAGAGCGGCGCCAGGTCGGGGTCGAGTCCGCGGCGGGAGAAATCGCCGGCCAGGATCGACGACACCTGGTTGACGGCGTCGTTGAGCAACGTCGAGTAGGTGCCCGCGGTGATGCTCGCCGGCGAATCGCGGATGAGGATGCGGAACCCGTCGGTGTGTTCTTCGACGTAGGTCAGCAGCGCCAACGCGACGCGCTCCAGGCGCACGCGAGAGCGGTTGTTGGTCAGCGACGAGGTGATGCCGTCGAGCAGCGCCGACATCTCGCGGTCGACCACGACGGCGTAGAGGCCCTCCTTGCCGCCGAAGTGCTCGTAGACCACGGGCTTGGAGACGTTGGCCCGCAGCGCGATCTCCTCGATCGAGGTGCCGTCGAAACCGCGCTCGGCGAACAGCGACTTCGCGATCTCGATCAGCTGCTGGCGGCGCTCACTGCCGGTCATCCGGGCGCGTGGGGCGCGGACATCCTTGTCGGGAGCTGGCACGCCGTTCAGGGTAAACCGCGTCACGCATCGCGAGGCGGGGACCGCGTGGTGCGTTAAAGTCGCACGCGTATCTCGTCACCGATCCGTCGTGGTGTAATCGGCAGCACCTCTGATTTTGGTTCAGATAGTTCAGGTTCGAGTCCTGGCGACGGAGCCCATCGATCGCGAGTGTGCGAACTGATACGGCGCACCCGGCGTGCCCCGGATGAACCTGCACAATCGACAGGCAGGAGCCGCGATGACGCGTGACGCAGCCGTCCTCATCCTCGCCGCGGGAGCCGGCACCCGGATGAAATCCGACACCCCCAAGGTGCTGCACACCCTCGGCGGCCGCAGCATGCTGGCCCACGCCGTGCACGCCGTCGCCGGGGTCGGGCCCACGCACCTGGTGGCCATCGTCGGCAAGGATCGCGAACGCGTCGCCCCGGCCGCGCAGCAGATCGGCGAGACCCTCGGCCGCCGGGTCGAGATCGCGGTGCAGGAAGAGCAGCGCGGTACCGGCCACGCCGTCGGCTGTGGGCTCTCGGCGCTGCCGGAGGACTTCACCGGGGTCGTCGTCGTCACCTCCGGCGACGTACCGCTGCTGAACTCCCACACCCTCGACGCCTTGATCGCCGCGCACACCGCCGCCGGCGCCGCGGCCAGCGTGCTGACGACGACGCTGGCCGACGCCACCGGCTACGGCCGGATCCTGCGCACCCAGGACGGCGAGGTGATCGGCATCGTCGAACAGGCCGACGCCACCCCGGCGCAGCGGGCGATCCACGAGGTCAACGCCGGGGTGTACGCGTTCGACGCCGCAGAGCTGCGTTCGGCGCTGAGCCGGCTGCGTTCCGACAACGCCCAGCACGAGCTGTACCTCACCGACGTGTTCGCAATCGTGCGCGGGGACGGCCTACCGGTGCTCGGCCAGCACATCGACGACGCAGCGCTGGTGGCAGGGGTCAACGACCGCGTCCAGCTGGCCGCGCTCGGCGCCGAACTGAACCGTCGCGTGGTCGCCGCGCATCAGCGCAACGGGGTGACCGTCGTCGATCCGGCGACGACGTGGATCGACGTCGACGTGACGATCGGACGCGACGCCGTGGTGCGCCCCGGCACCCAGCTGCTGGGGGCGACGGCAATCGGCGCGCGATGCGAGATCGGCCCCGACACCACGCTGACCGACGTCACCGTCGGCGACGGCGCGTCGGTGGTGCGCACCCACGGGTCCGAGTCGGTCATCGGCGCCGACGCCACCGTCGGACCGTTCACCTACCTGCGCCCCGGCACCGTCCTGGGTGACGACGGGAAGCTGGGCGCGTTCGTCGAAGCCAAGAACGCGACCATCGGCACCGGCACGAAGGTGCCGCACCTGACCTACGTCGGCGATGCCGACATCGGCGAGCACAGCAACATCGGCGCCTCGAGCGTGTTCGTCAACTACAACGGCGAGACGAAGAGCCGCACGACGATCGGCTCCCACGTCCGAACGGGGTCGGACACGATGTTCGTCGCCCCCGTCACGATCGGCGACGGTGCGTACACCGGCGCGGGCACCGTGGTGCGCGACGACGTGCCACCCGGCGCCCTCGCGGTCTCGGCCGGACCTCAGCGCACGATCGAGGGTTGGGTGGAACGGAAGCGGCCCGGCAGTGCCGCCGCGCAGGCGGCCGCAGCGGCACGCGCGGCCGCTGAAGCTACCGGCGAGTAGCGTTTCGTCGCCGTTTATTGGCATTCTGGTAACCCGCCAACGTGCGAGCGTCCGCGCTACGTACGATGACCCGAGAATCGACTGCGAGAAGCCGAGGGCGCCCGTGAGCCACGACTGGACCGACAACCGTAAGAACCTGATGCTCTTCTCGGGTCGGGCGCACCCCGAACTCGCAGAGCAGGTCGCCAAGGAACTCGACGTGCCGGTCACCGCGCAGACCGCACGCGACTTCGCCAACGGCGAGATCTTCGTCCGCTTCGACGAGTCCGTGCGCGGCAGTGACGCCTTCGTGCTGCAGAGCCATCCCGCGCCGCTGAACACGTGGCTGATGGAACAGCTGATCATGATCGACGCGCTCAAGCGCGGAAGCGCCAAGCGGATCACCGCGATCCTGCCGTTCTATCCCTATGCGCGCCAGGACAAGAAGCACCGCGGCCGTGAGCCCATCTCCGCGCGCCTGGTCGCCGACCTGTACAAGACCGCCGGCGCCGACCGGATCGTCACGGTCGACCTGCACACCGATCAGATCCAGGGCTTCTTCGACGGCCCGGTGGACCACATGCGGGCGCAGAAGCTGCTGTGTGGATACATCGCCGAGAACTACGCCGACCACGACATGGTGGTCGTCTCGCCGGACTCCGGCCGCGTGCGTGTCGCCGAGAAGTGGGCCGACAGCCTCGGCGGTGTGCCGCTCGCCTTCATCCACAAGACCCGCGACCCGCTGGTGCCCAACCAGGTCAAGTCGAACCGCGTCGTCGGTGACGTCCGCGGCAAGACCTGCATCCTCACCGACGACATGATCGACACCGGCGGCACCATCGCCGGTGCGGTCAGGCTCCTCAAGGAGGACGGCGCGGGCGACGTCATCATCGCCGCCACCCACGGGGTGCTCTCGGACCCCGCCCGCGAGCGGCTGGCCGCCAGCGGGGCCCGCGAAGTCATCGTGACCAACACGCTGCCCATCGGCGACGACAAGATGTTCCCGCAGCTGACCGTACTGTCGATCGCCCCGCTGCTGGCCAACACGATCCGGGCGGTCTTCGAAAACGGCTCGGTGACAGGGCTTTTCGACGGATCGGCATGAGCGCACGCATCCTGCACAATCCGCGATGCACCACGTCGCGCAAGGCTCTGGAACTGTTGCGCGAGGGCGGCATCGAACCCGAGGTCGTGCTCTACCTCAAGAACCCGCCGTCGCGCAGTGAGCTGACGGCGATGATCTCCGACGCAGGCATCGACATCCGCGCGGCTGTGCGCACCCGTGAATCGCTCTACACCGAACTCGGCCTGGCCTCGGCGTCAGACGACGAGCTGATCGACGCGATGGTCGAGCACCCGATCCTGATCGAGCGGCCGTTCGTCGTGACCGGCAAGGGCACTCGGCTGGCCCGGCCGCTGGAGCGCGTTCGCGAGATCCTGTGACCGCCCGACAGGTGTTCGCGGCGGCCGTCGCAACGCTGACTCTGGCCGCGTGCGCACCGGAAGCCCCTGACTATCAGGCGGTCTGGTCGACGACGAGCGCACCCAGCCCGTCCCCGCAAGCGTCGAATCCGTCGGCGAACCCGTCTGGGGCGCCGGTACCGATCGCCGCGTTCCTCGAGCAGAACGGCGTCACCGGTCAGCCCGTCGCCTACACCAAGGTGACCGACCTGACGGTGACGATGCCGACCCCACCCGGCTGGCATCCCTACCAGAACACCAACCTGTCACCCGGTACCCGGATGATCGTCAAGGGCGACACCTACCCGACCGCGATGCTCATCATGTTCGAGCTGACCGGCAATTTCGACATCGCCCAGGCGCTCACCCACGCCAACGTCGACGCGCAGATGAGCCAGAACTTCCGCCAGCTCAACGCCTCCACGGCGGACTTCGGCGGCTTCCCGTCGTCCATGATCGAAGGCAGCTACGACCTCAACGAATCGCGGATGCACAGCTACAACCGCATCGTCATCGCCACCGGGGCCGCCCCGAAGAAGCAGCGCTACCTGATCCAGTTCACCGTCACGGGATACGCCGAGAAGGCAGCCGAGGAGGCCGGTGACATCGAAGCCGTCATCAGGGGCTTCACGGTGAAGGTGCCCACCCCGCCGGCGCGCTGAGCGTCTCTTTACAGTGATGCGATGAGCGACTGGACCGCAGCTGACCTGCCCTCCTTCGCCGGCCGCACGGTGATCGTGACCGGCGCCAACAGCGGACTGGGCCTGGTGACCGCCCGCGAACTCGCCCGAGCCGGCGCACGCACCATCCTCGCGGTGCGCAACGTCGACAAGGGGCGGGACGCAGCCGCGACGATGCCCGGAGACGTCGAGGTGCGCCGACTCGATCTGCAGGACCTGTCGTCGGTGAAGGCCTTCGCCGACGGCGTATCCGGGGCCGACGTGCTGGTCAACAACGCCGGCATCATGGCTGTGCCCTACGCGCTGACCGTCGACGGATTCGAAAGCCAGATCGGCACCAACCACCTCGGCCATTTCGCGCTGACCAACCTTCTGCTGCCTCGGCTCACCGACCGGGTGGTCACGGTGTCGTCGTTCATGCACGTCTTCGGCTACCTCAGCCTGGCCGACCTGAACTGGAAGTCCCGGCCCTACCTCGCATGGCCCGCCTACGGCGCGTCGAAGCTGGCGAACCTGCTGTTCACCAGCGAGCTGCAGCGCAGACTCGCCGCTGCCGGCTCCCCGGTCCGCGCGCTGGCCGCCCACCCGGGCTATTCGGCGACCAATCTGCAGGGCCACACCGGCAACCGATTCGGCAGCCGGATCTGGGACGCGGGCAACAAGTTCTTCGCCACCGACGCCGACTTCGGTGCGCGTCAGACGCTCTACGCGGTCGCGCAGGATGTGCCCGGCGACACGTTCGTCGGCCCGCGGTTCTCGATGCGCGGCCCCACCGGGGCGCACTGGCGCACCCCGCTGGCGCGCAACAGCGCCAAGGCCGCCGGCCTGTGGACGCTCTCCGAGCAGCTCACCGGGGTGGAATTTCCGCTCTAGCGCGGTGCTGGGCTACCCTGGTCGACGCATCACGGCGAGGGTGGTCCGCGCGGACCGCCGTTATCGACGGGACCGAGCACCAGTTCGCGTCACCCTGGCCGTGTCCACAACCGGCACAGGAGTACAGAACATGGCGAAGAACGCCCCCAACAATCTGACCGCTCAGGTCCGCAGCACGACCGGCAAGGGCGCCTCGCGTCGCGCCCGCCGCGAAGGCCGCGTCCCCGTCGTCCTCTACGGCCACGGCACCGACCCGCAGCACCTCGAGCTCGACGGCCACGACTTCGCCGCCGTGCTGCGCAACGCCGGTACCAACGCCGTGCTGACGCTCGACATCGCCGGCACGGAGCAGCTCGCGCTGACCAAGTCGCTGGAGATCCACCCGATCCGCCGCAACATCCAGCACGCCGACCTGCTTGTGGTGCGCCGCGGCGAGAAGGTGACCGTCGAGGTCACCGTCGTCGTCGAGGGTGAAGCCGCACCCGGCACGCTGGTCACCCAGGAATCCAACGCCCTCGAGATCGAGGCCGACGTCCAGTCGATCCCCGAGCAGCTCACCGTCTCGGTCGAAGAGGCCGAGGAGGGCACCCAGATCCTCGCCGGCCAGGTCGAGCTGCCGTCCGGCGTGACGCTGGTGTCCGATCCCGAGCTGCTGGTCGTCAACGTCATCACCGCGCCGACCGAGGAAGAGCTCGAGGCCGAGGGTGGCGGCGAGTCGCTCGAGGAGCAGGCCGAAGCCGCTGAGGCCGAGGCAGAGGAAGAGGGCGCCGAGGACGCGCCCGCCGACGGCGACTCCGAGTAGTCGTCGACATGGCCGAACCCCTGCTGGTGGTCGGCCTGGGGAATCCGGGTCCGCAGTACGCTCTGACCCGGCACAACCTCGGTTTCCTCGTCCTCGACGTGCTCGCCGACCGCATCGGCGAGACGTTCAAGGTGCACAAGAAATCCGGGGCCGACGTGGCCACCGGGCGGCTGGCCGGCCGCCCGGTGGTGCTGGCCAAGCCGCGCGTGTACATGAACGAATCCGGGCGCCAGGTCGGACCGTTGGCCAAGTTTTACTCGGTCCCGGCTCGCGACGTGATCATCGTGCACGACGAGCTGGACATCGACTTCGGCCGCATCCGGCTCAAGTACGGAGGCGGCGTGGCCGGCCACAACGGCCTGCGATCAGTCGGTGCGGCGTTGAGCACCAACGATTTCCATCGCGTGCGGGTCGGCATCGGCAAGCCGCCGGGCCGGCAGTCGGGAGCGTCGTTCGTCCTGGAACCGTTCAACGCCCGCGAGCGGCCGGAGGTCGCCGTGATCTGCGAGCAGGCCGCCGACGCAGTCGAGTTGCTGATCGCCCAAGGGCTGGAGCCGGCGCAGAACGTGGTGCACGCCTGGGCGTGACGGCTACCAGGTCAGGACGATTCCCGACCGGTTGTTGTTCCGTGGAATCTGGTCGGCCACGTTTGGTGCCCGCGTTCCCGGCACCGACTTGATCGAGACACTGCCGTTGGTCTCGCACCGCACGATGCTCCCGGCCTCGTGGCAGGTCGGCTGCGCATCGGCGAACGGGGCCGTCGTCAGCGCCGCCCCACCCGCGATCAGCGCTGCCAGCAGGGACTTCACACATCGGCTCATGGCTGCCTTCCTGGCTGAAAATGTCACTTGCGCAACGGTTCTGCTCACGGACACGAGGACGCCAGAACCCGGGCACTCGGATCGAGCGTCAGATTCGCCGCCGTGACATGCCGGAACGCGTCGTCGCGAGCCGCCTCGACGGTGGGGCCGGCGCCGCCCGACACCACGCCGCTGCCGTCGTCGGCTCCGACCGACACGATGCAGAACACGTCGTTGGTCTGCTCATCGCTGCTGCACTGTTCGGCGCCGGCACCCTGGCAGGCGGCGATGACCGCCGCGGAGGCCAGGTCGTTTGTCGGGCCCGTCGCTGTGAACCCGATCAACATCCCGCCCCGGACACCGGATCCGACCGCTCTGGACACCACGCCGAGTCCACCACGCCTCCGGGCCCACCGGCCCATGCCGGCGGAGCAAGTGCGAACAGGCAGGACAGCACAACCGTCAGACAACGGACCCAAGCCATCGTTCCTCCTGAGTGCAGCGCCTCGACCCAGAAGTGAGCGTGGTCGAGAGGGTTTCATTGAACTCCCTCTGCGGCGCTCGCGCGGCCATACTGCGCTATTCGCGCACACCGCGAATGCCGCTGCCGACGTGCTTGACCGGCTTGTGCGGGAACCGCTTGAGGGCGTGCTCCTCGGCCGCCGAGCCCGGAAGCACGTAGAGCGTCTCCTGCTTCTCCTGCAACGGCTTGAGCACCACGTCCATGAACGCTTTGCGATCGTCGAGGTAGGGCTCGATGACCTCCTCCCCCGCCGGGCACACGGCCAGGCAGTAGGCGGCCTTGTAGTTCGCCTTGAAGGAGAGGCTCTGCCACATCGACGCGTTCTCGGAATCGCTGACGCGAGAGCGGAAATCCTCGCCGTCGGCGCTGTCGGCGACGGTCTGCACCCAGTCGGTGAACCCACCCATGAACTCGCGGTAGTTGTGCACCGAGCATGCGATGAAGTCGAACTCGCCGTTCTTCTTGATCGCCCCGACCGGGCACGCGGCCACGCACAGCTTGCACTCGAGACACGGTGAATAGTCCAGCGGTGCATCGTATTCGGTGACCTCCGAGCCGACCACGATGGTGCCGAGCAGGATGAAATTGCCAAAGCGCGGATGGATGACGTTGCGGTGGATGCCCATCACGCCCATCCCGGCGGCGACCGCGACGGGCTTGTGCGCCACCACCCAGATACGCCCCGGGTAGCGATCCATCTCCATCGGAAACGTCGCCGACGGGTTGATCACCCGATGACCGGCGTCCTGCAGCACCCGGGTGATGCGGTGGGCGGCCTCGTTCATGATCTCACCGCTGCGGTGGAACTCCTGGTTGGCGACGCTGCGAGCGGTGGAGCGCACGTTGTCGCGGTTCATCTTCACCACCAGCGACAGATAGCTGACCGCGCCCGGCAGCGCCGCCTCGACGTGCTCGACCTCAGAGTCGAGCGCCGGGTTGTCGACACGGGCGAAACCGACGTCGTCGACGCCGGCCTCCCGACAGACCGTGCGCAACCAGCCGGCGTCGATCACGCCCGGCGGCTGCGACGGCCGCTCCTGCACCGCACGCACGGTCGGGTGGGCGGCCAGGCGTGGCGGCAACTTCTGCACCATGCTGAGTATGGTACACAATACTCAGCCGGAAAGGTCAGTCGGTGGTGCGACGACGGTAGGCAGCGAGGGCGAACGGCGCGAACACCGCGGTCAGCGCGACCGACCAGAGAATTGTCGCGAGCACCGGATGATGCAGCGGCAGTTGGGCATCCGGCGCCGCCGGACCCCCGTTGCCCCACAGTTCTCGCATCGCCTGGGCCAGCGACGACACCGGGTTCCACTCGGCGATGACACGCAGCCAGTGCGGCATCGGTTCGGTGGGGACGAACGTGTTCGCCAAGAACGTCACCGGGAACAGCACCGTGAACATCACCCCGTTCACCGCCTCCACAGTTCGCATCAACGAACCGACGAGGATGCCGAACCAGATCATGCCGAAGCCGAACACCAGGATCAGCGCGAAGGCCAGCACCGCTTCGGCGATGCTGCCGCGGATGCGCCAGCCGATGGCCAGGCCGGTCAGCGCCATCACCACCACGCCGAGCGACGAATGCATCAGGCTCGCGACACTGCGCCCGATCAACACCGAGGACCGGGATATCGGCAGCGAGCGAAAGCGGTCGATGATGCCCTTCTCGACATCGGCGGTGATGCCCGAGGCCACCACGAACGCCGAGAAGACGATGGTCTGCGCCTGGATGCCGGGCAGCAGGAACTCGCGGTAGGACGCCCCGCCGGTGTTGGTGATCGAGGCACCGAACACGAACGCGAACAGCAGGACGAACATGATCGGCTGCGCGGTGACGTCGCTGAGCATCTCCGGCATGCGTTTGGTGTGGATCATGTTGCGCTTCACCATGATCCACGACTGCTGCACGATGTTGGTGGGATACGTCGGGACCGCGCCGGTGCGGACTCTCGGGTGCTCGGTGTCCAGCGCGGTCATGCGCCGACCTCCTCGGATTCGTCGGTACGGTGGCCGGTCAAGTTGAGGAAGACGTCATCGAGGCTGGGCCGGGACAATCCGATGTCGTCGACGCCGATGCCGCTGTCGCGCAGCCAGCCGGCGACGGCGATCATGTCGTCGAGACCGTCCGCCGAGGCCGTCAACCGGCGAGCGCCCGCATCCACGTGCACCTCGGCGCCGGTGCGCTGCAACAACTCCTGGGCGGAGGTGAGATCCGCTGCGTCGCCGACGGTGACGACCAGGCTGGCCCGCCCCGCCTGCTGCTTGAGCTGCAGCGGCGAGCCCTCGGCGATGATGCGGCCCCGGTCGATCACGACGATGTTGTCGGCCAGTTGATCAGCCTCTTCGAGATACTGCGTGGTCAGCAGCAGCGTGGTGCCGCTAGCGACCAACTCCCGAAGCACGTCCCACAATTCGCTGCGGCTGCGGGGGTCCAGTCCGGTGGTCGGCTCGTCGAGGAACAGCACGGGCGGCGAGGCGAGCAGGCTGACCGCCAAGTCGAGGCGACGGCGCATCCCGCCCGAATACGACTTCACCACCCGGTCGCCCGCGTCACTGAGCGAGAACTGGTGCAGCAGTTGGTCACCCAGCTTGTCGAGCGCTTTGCGGCGGATGCCGTACAGCCCGCCGATCATCCGGATGTTCTCCCGACCGGTGAGCAGTTCGTCCACGGTGGCCACCTGTCCAGTGAGCCCCATGTGACGGCGGACCTGATCCGGCTGGGTCCGTACGTCGTATCCCGCGACGCGCGCCGTACCGCTGGTGGGCTCGGTCAGCGTCGTCATCATGCGGACCGTGGTGGTCTTGCCGGCGCCATTGGGGCCCAGCAGGCCGAGGACGGTGCCAGGTGGTACCGCGAAGCTGACGCCGCCCACCGCGGTGTTCTCGCCGAAGCGCTTCACCAACTCGATGGCTTCGATGGCCGATTCCATGCCCCGACGGTATCCGCGAGGGCCGACATCCGGCCAATGCTTTTGGCCGCGCGCGGTCGCCTAGGTGACGAGCGAGACCGACGTCGAGCGGCGCAGCTTGCCCGACGACGTCTTCGGGATGCTGCCCGGGCCCAGCACGACGACGTTGCGCGGCCGCATCTCGACCTCGGCGACGACCTCGTGCGCGACCTGGTGCTCGATGCGGCGCACCTCGGCCGGGTCCTGCCAGGCGTTGGACTCCACCGCCACGGCGAACGTCTCGCGTGAGTGGCCGGCATCCAGGCGCACGGCGACCGCGCACCCCGGGCGCACGCCCTCGACACGTCCGGCGGCCCGCTCGATGTCGGTCGGGTAGATGTTGCGGCCGGCCATGATGATGACGTCCTTGACGCGACCACACACGACGACGTGGCCGTCCTCGGTCATGTAGCCGAGGTCGCCGGTGTCGTACCAGCCGTGCTCGTCCTGGGCGGGGATGAACCCACCCATCGTCATGTAGCCCGGGGTCACGCACTCTCCGCGCAGCTCGATGACACCGACCCCGCGGGGCGGCATCACGTTGCCGTGGTCGTCGATGACGCGGGCTTCCAGGTCCGTCAGCAGCGGGCCGAGGTCGGCCAGCCGCTTGGTGTTGCCCTTGGTCGCCGGCACGGCGCGGCGCAGCGCCGCCAGCAGGTCGGCGTCGACCTCGTCGACCACGAGACCCGCGTCGCACGGCGAGAACGACACGGCAAGACAGGTCTCGGCCATGCCGTAGGCCGGCAGGATCGCCGACGCCTTGAGCCCGAAGGGCTTACCGGCATCGATGAGGTCTTCGACATCACCCGGCTCGACGGGTTCGGCACCCGAGAGCGCGAACCGCAGCGTCGACAGGTCGAAATCGCCTTCCTTGGCCTGCCGGCGCAGGCGCTTGGCCAGCAGCGCGTAGGCGAAGTTGGGCGCCGCGGTCATCGTGCCCTTGTACTTGTCGATGAGCTTGGCCCACAGCAGCGTGTCCCGCAGGAAGTCCATCGGCGTGACCTTGACCAGCTCGGCGCCGAAGTACATCGGGATGGTCAGGAAGCCGACCATGCCCATGTCGTGGAAGCAGGGCAGCCAGCTGACCATGACGTCCTTCTCGACGTCGTACTGCGCGCCGATGAACATCGCCTCGGCGTTGGAGTGGATGTTGCGGTGGGTGATCTGCACGGCCTTCGGCGAGCCGGTCGAACCCGACGTCAGCTGCATCAGCGCAAGTTCGTCCTCGTCGACCTCGATGGGGTCGATGGGGTCCGCTGCGAGGAGGTCGGTGACTGTGAGGACGGTGACGCCCTTCTCCTCCAGCACCGGGATCGCCACGATGAAGGGATCGGAGACGATCACGGCCTTGGCCTCGATCATGCTGATCACGTTCATGGTGTCCTCGGCCCACATCACCAGATCGGTGCGGGGCGTGGGCTGGTGCAGCATCGTCAGGCTGGCGCCGCGCATCCACAGGCCCTGGGCGGTCGGTGCGATCTCCACGGGGAGGCCCGCGAGGACGCCCACCGCGTCGCCGCGGCCCACCCCGGCGGCCGCGAGGCCACCGGCGATGCGACGCGCACGCTCATGGACCTCACCCCAGGTGTGGCGCACCGGCTCGTGCGGCTCGCCGGTCACCATGCCCCGGGTGCTCGTGCGGGCGTTGCGGTACATCTTCTCGGTGAATCTGCTCACGACGACCTCCTCGCCGACATCTGCGCGTGTGCACATGCCCGTTTGCCATGTTCCGCCTGTTGAGCGGCCTTTTCATGCAGGCGCGCACACATTAAGGCAGCGGTTGTGTCTCGAATCGGTGATGGTCCGCTCCGACGATGCGCACGGCGGACAACAGCTCGGCCGCAATCATCAGGCCCTCCGCCGATGACGACGGGGGAACTGAATGCGTCCACTGCTCGACCGCTAGCTCTCACCGTCGCTCATCTTAGAAGACTCTTAAGTAACTGCCAAACGGGCGTCGAGTTTGAGGGATTCGTCACACACTCGTGCTTCTCGCAACGGTCAGGCCGACGGCGTCGCACTGGGCACCACCCGCGCGCCGTGTACAGGCCCGCTGGCCACCCGCACCGTCCGGCACACCCCTGCCCCGGCCAGCTCCGTACCGACGTCGACGGCCGCCCCGGCGGACGCGCACAGGAACGCACACGTGGGTCCCGAACCGGAGACGACGCCGGCCAGCGCACCCGCTTCCACGCCGGCCCGCAGGGTGCGACGCAACCCCGGGTCCAACGTCAACGCCGCCGGCTGCAGATCGTTGCCGAGTAGCGGGGCCAACGCGGCGGGGTCGCCCGTGGCCAGCGCCGCAAGCACCGGTTCCGCGGACTCCAGCCGGGCCGGCAGGGTGTGGTCCTGCGCATCGCGCAACCGGTCGATCTCACCGAACACCCGCGCGGTCGACAGCCCACCGTCGGCGAAGGCAAGCACCCAGTGAAATGTGTTGCGGGTCAACACCGTTGCCAGCTCCTCGCCCCGGCCGGTGCCCAGCGCCGTGCCGCCGTGCAGGGCGAACGGGACGTCGGAGCCCAGCTGGGCGGCGAGCGCGTGTAGATCGCGGCGGGGCACACCCAACTCCCACAGCTCGTTCATCGCGACCAGCACGGCCGCGGCGTCGGCGCTGCCGCCGGCCATCCCGCCGGCGACCGGAATCGTCTTCTCGATCGCGATCGCGACGTCGGGTGCGCGTCCGACGTGCTCGGCCATCAGCTCGGCCGCCCGCCAGGCGAGGTTGCGCTCGTCGGTCGGCAGCGATTCCGCACCCTCCCCGCTCATCTCCAGACTCAGCACATCGGCGGTCGTGACCGTGACCTCGTCGAGCAGCGAGACGGCATGGAACACCGTCGACAACTCGTGATACCCGTCGGGGCGGCGGTCGCCGACCTCCAGGTACAGGTTGACCTTGCCGGGAACCCGGACCGTGACCGAACCGGTGGGAACCCACTCGGGGGCGGTATTGCCGTCGCGCGCGGACACCGCACGACCCTAACGCCGCGGCAAACCGTGAGTGAACCCTAGTCTGGGAAGGTGCTTTCGCCGGGCGATCGCTTCGAGGGCTACGTCGTGGACGCGATGGTGGGGCGCGGAGGCACGGCAACCGTCTACCGGGCGCACGAGATCCGACCCCCCGAACGCACCATCGCACTCAAAATGCTCACCGACCGTCCACCCCGCCCGGACGACTCGGCGCGGCTGGATCGCGAGTTCGCCCTCGGCCGCAGGCTCGCCCACCCGCACATCGCGGCAGTGATCGCGCACGGGCCGGGCTGGCTGGCGATGGAATTCCTCGCGGGCGGTCCCATCACCAACCTCCCGGTGCGGTCCGATCGCCTCGCCGCCGTGGCCCAGATCGCCGACGCGCTGGATTACCTGCACGGCCAGGGCGTGGTGCACTGCGACGTCAAGCCCGCGAACATGCTGCTACGTGCGAGCTTCGTCGACGACGGGGCTGCGCTCGCCGACTTCGGCTCGGCGCGCGAACTCGGTGAGGTGGCCCCGCCGCGCACCACGCGGGTGACGGCGTCGCTGCCGTACTCGGCGCCCGAACTGCTGCTCGGTCGCCCCGTCGGGGCGGCCACCGACGAGTACGCCCTGGTGTGCAGCGCCGTCGAACTGCTGACCGGTGCACCACCGTTCACCGCGGCGACCACGATGGGCCTCACCGCAGCGCAACTGGCCAGCCCGACACCGCGGTTGTCCCGCCACATCGCCTGGCTACCGCACGCTTTCGACTCCATCGTCGCCAAGGCGCTGGCGAAGCAGCCCGAAGCGCGGTACTCCACCTGCGCCGAACCGATCGCGCTGATTACCCGTCTACTCCGCCCGTGAAACCTGAAAATCATTCCCGCGCTTCGTAACCGACGCTTAACGTCAGCGAATTCCGGCGTGACACAGTGGCGCTAGCGTGCCGTCCATGACTGCCGTGCAGTACGACAATTCAGCCCTCGCCCACGAGGAAGAGGGCTACCACAAGGGACTCAAACCGCGCCAGCTCCAGATGATCGCGATCGGCGGAGCAATCGGCACCGGCCTCTTCATGGGTGCCGGCGGCCGACTCAACTCCGCCGGCCCAGGCCTGTTCCTGGTCTACGCGGTATGCGGCGTGTTCGTCTTCTTCATCCTGCGCGCCCTCGGCGAGCTCGTGCTGCACCGTCCGTCGTCAGGGTCGTTCGTCTCGTATGCGCGTGAATTCCTCGGCGAGAAAGCGGCTTTCGTCGCCGGTTGGATGTACTTCTTCAACTGGGCGTGCACGTCGATCGTCGACGTCACCGCGATCGCGCTCTACATGCACTACTGGGGCGCGTTCAAGGCGATGCCGCAGTGGACGATCGCGCTCATCGCGCTGGTGATCGTGCTCGCGGTGAACATGATCTCGGTCAAGGTGTTCGGGGAGATGGAGTTCTGGGCAGCGCTCATCAAGGTCATCGCGCTGGTGACCTTCCTGGTCGTCGGCATCGTCTTTCTCGCCGGCCGCTTCGACATCGAGGGGCAACCGACGGGTCTGTCGGTGATCTCGGACAGCGGCGGAATCCTGCCGACCGGCGCGCTGGCTCTGGTTCTCGTCACCTCCGGCGTCATCTTCGCCTATGCCGCAGTGGAATTGGTGGGGACAGCCGCAGGCGAGACGGAGAACCCGGCGAAGGTGATGCCGAAGGCCATCAACTCGGTGGTGTTCCGCATCGCGATCTTCTATGTCGGTTCACTCATTCTGCTGGCCCTCATGCTGCCCTACACCTCGTACAAGCAGGGCGAGAGTCCGTTCGTCACGTTCTTCTCCAAGATCGGTGTGCCTGCGGCCGGGGACATCATGAACTTCGTCGTGCTGACCGCTGCGATGTCGAGCCTCAATGCGGGCCTGTACTCCACGGGCCGCATCCTGCGCTCGATGTCGCTGAACGGCAGCGCCCCGCAGTTCACCTCCCGCATGACCAAGCGGGGTGTACCGTTCGCCGGTATCGCGCTGACCGCAGTGTTCACCGTGGTCGGAGTGTTCCTCAATCTCGTCGTGCCCGCGGAGGCGTTCAACATCGCACTCGATCTCTCGGCGCTGGGCATCATCGCGTCCTGGGCCACGATCGTGATCTGCCAGATCCAGCTCTACCGCTGGTCGAAAAAGGGCATCCTCGAGCGACCGTCGTTCCGGCTGTGGGGTACGCCCTACACGAGCTACGCGACCCTGGTGTTCCTGTTCGCCGTCACGGCACTGATGTGTTACGAGAACTACTGGAACCTGGTGGCGCTGGTCGTGCTGGTGCCCGCGCTGATCATCGGCTGGTTCCTGGTACGCACACGAGTGATGGACATCGCGCGTGAGCGCATCGGGATCACGGGCAATTACCCGATCGCCGCGCAGACACCATTGATGGACGAATACCTGGAACGCGACAATCCGAAGGTGCAGTCCGACAAGGGCCGGGACGGCGAGGACACCCCTTAGGAGGTGACCTGAGCCCCCAGTTCATCGGAGGTGGCCTCGGCGGTGACCGCCGGGGCCGCCTTCGGGACGATGTGCCAATCCGCATTGCGCTGCAGCAGCCGCACGAAGTCCGCGATGGCCAACGTCTCGCCCCGCCGCGACGGGTCGATGCTCGCTGCCAGCAGGCGGCTCGCCGACTCGTTGCCCGAGCCCGCCCATTCGGCGAATGCGTTGCGCGCGGTCTTACGACGCTGCGCGAACGCGACGTCGACGAGCTCGAACACCTGCTGGCGGAACTCGGTGTCGGTGGGCCACGGCGAGGTTTCGTAGCGGTCGATCCGGACCAGTCCGGAGTAGACGCGCGGGATGGGCCAGAACACCGTGGGCGACACCATGCCGTAGCGGCGCACGTTTCCGAAGAACCGGACCTTGGCGCTGGGCACCCCGTAGTCCTTGCCGCCCGGCTCCGCGGCGAGGCGCTCGGCGACCTCCGCCTGCACCATCACCATCACGGTACGGATGGACGGGAACTCCGCGAGCAGGTGCAACAGTGCAGGTACAGCAACGTTGTAGGGCAGATTGGCGACCAACGCGGTGGGTTCGTCGTCGAGATCCTCGCGGCGGAACGTGAGGATGTCGCGGTTGAGCACCCGCAGCCGGTTGATCTCGCTGTGCGAGTGGTCGGCGATCGTGTTGGGCAGCTGCTCGGCCAGCACGGGATCGATTTCCACGGCCGTCACCCGGGAGCCCCGGTCGAGCAGAGCGAGGGTCAGCGACCCGAGGCCGGGACCGACTTCCAGCACGTGATCGTTGCGGTTCACGCCGGACGCGGACACGATCCGCCGCACCGTGTTGGCGTCGTGGACGAAGTTCTGACCGAACGACTTCCGGGGACGGAAATCTATCGACTTTGCCAAGTGACGAATCTCAGTTCGCCCGAGCAGCCGAATTGTCATGACGCACCGATCCTTCCACTACAGACCGGCCACGCACCCCAACCCTGGCGCGCCCTGGTCACTTCAGCAATTGCGATCTGCTCTTCTCTCGTTGCCAGATCTGCACGCTGAGCATACCTCAGACCCCCGTTGCGCTCCCAGGTGTTTTGATCAAATTGGACACCACCGAAAAATCCGTTGCCGGTATTGATCGCCCAATTACCTCCGGCTTCGCACCGAGCGAGGGCATCCCACTGACCCGGGCTCGACACCGCGGGCACCTCGGTTCCCGGCTTCGCACCGATACGAAGCACGCCGTCACGGGCCGGAACGACGATGACATTGGCTACTGGCATTCTGCCCGTTTCGATGCCGTTGACGCGGGCGACTGCGAACGTGACGTCCTGACTGCCCGGCATTCCGGGATCTTCCACGACCTGGCGGCTCATGTTGAGCGTGACGTCGGGAATCTGCTGATTGTTCGGGGCGAGCGGAAGCCGCTCGGTGACCTTCTCGATGCGCACCCGGGTGACCGTGATGCGCATGCCGTCGACAATGGCAGCCGAGGGTGCTGGATTCACGATGTCGCTTTGCTGAAGCGGCGCCCCGGCGGCGTCGAGCAGCGCCGCGACATTCGGCGCCGCGAGTCGCACGGTACGCACCGCGCCACCGTCGTCGAGCTGAACTGTTTTGGGGCTCACCACAGGTAGCGCCATGCCGCCGAGAGGCACGCGGCTGCCACGGGACGCGGCCAGCGGCGCCTTGTCCGTCATCCGCAGCTGCGCAAGCGCCTCCTGCACGGTCGACGCCGTGGTCCACACCTGCTCGGTTCCGCCACCGTCGGTCGAGATCTCGAGCGGGCGACTGCGCCGCAAAACGATGGTGTCCGACTGGTGGACCGGCGTGTCGGCAGCCGGGAACAGGTCGTCGCGCTCCCCGACATCGAAGCCGTTTTCCTTGACGACGTCGATGACACGGCTCTTCATCGTCGGCACGGTCATCGACGCGCCGTCCACCGTGAGCGTCACCGTCTTGTGCATCGCGACGGCCGCGCTTCCCGCGAAAATGAGAGCCAGCAAAGTCGCCAAGACAAGCGCCCGCAGGATGGGCGAGCGCGTCTGATGAAGTCTGGTGATGGCATTCACGATGTCGTCGACCCCAACTTCTTCGACGCGCGCAGATCCTGTACGCGCGAGCTATATCACGAGACGGTAACGAATAGGCCTACGCGCGGCAACTTTGCAGGCCGTAGACACGCTCCGCCGTCACCGAACTGTTATCGGCGACTTCTTCCGGCGCCCGGCCGAGGAGCTCAGCCAGCGCACGAACAGTGTAAGGGAGGCAGTAGGGCTCATTTGGTGCGCCGCGGAACGGGTGTGGAGTCAGGAAGGGCGCATCCGTTTCGACCAGCAGCTGGTCGCCGGGGATCAGCGCGGCGGCTTCCCGCAGCGCATGCGCGTTTTTGAAGCTCACCGTGCCGGACAGGCTCAACAGCCAGCCCTCGTCGATGCAGGTCCGCGCCATCTCCGCGTCCGAGGAAAAACAGTGGAAGATCACACTCTCGGGCGCACCTTCGGCCCGCAGCACGTCGAGTACCTCGGCATCGGCGTCCCTGTTGTGAATCATCAGAGGCTTGCCCACGCGCTTGGCGAGGTCGATGTGCCAGGCGAACGCCTCGCGCTGCACCGCGGGCTCGGCGCACCCCTCCAGACGCCCTGGCCAGTACAGGTCCAGCCCGGTCTCCCCGATCGCCACGACGCGGGGATGCCGGGCCAGCGTCTCGAGCTCCACGCGCGCGTCATCGGTCAGCGCTGCGGCGCGGGTGGGATGCAATGCCACCGCGGCGTAGACCCGCGGATCCCAGTCGGCGGCGTCGACGGCCCAGCGTGCCGAGTCCAGATCGTCGGCGATGGTCACCGCGGCGCGCACCCCGACGCTCCCGGCCCGGTCGAGGATGGTCCGCACATCGTCGGCCGTCCGCGCGCCGCAGGCGTCGAGATGGGTGTGCGCATCGATCAGCGGCGCCAGGGGCTCAGGAAGCGGCGGCGGCTCGCGCCGCTGTCGGGAGGAGGAGCTCACTGTCCACACCTTAGGGTGAACCACAAATGAGCGAGCCTTACTACATCACGACGGCGATCGCCTACCCCAACGGCGACCCGCACGTCGGACACGCGTACGAATACATCGCCACCGACGCCATCGCCCGCTTCAAGCGGCTCGACGGCTTCGACGTCCGCTTCCTGACCGGCACCGACGTGCACGGACTGAAGATGGCCGAGACCGCCGCGCGCGAAGGCGTGCCGACCGTCGAGCTCGCGCGGCGCAACTCGGACGTCTTCGAGAACCTGCAACGCAAGCTCAACGTCTCGTTCGACCGCTTCATCCGGACCAGCGACGCCGACCACTACGAGGCGTCCAAGGCGATCTGGCGTCGCATGGTCGATGCCGGCGACGTCTACCTGGACAAGTACGCGGGCTGGTATTCGGTGCGCGACGAACGCTTCTTCGCGGAGAACGAGACAGTGCTCGGCGACGACGGGGTCCGTACGTCCATCGAGACCGGCACGCCGGTGACGTGGACCGAAGAAGAGACCTACTTCTTCCGCCTGTCCGCGTACGCGGACAGGCTGCTCGCGCTGTACGCCGAGCACCCGGAGTTCATCGAGCCGGACGTGCGGCGCAACGAGATCGTCAGCTTCGTCTCCGGCGGGCTGCGTGACCTGTCCATCTCGCGGACGACGTTCGACTGGGGCGTTCCGGTACCCGACCACCCGGACCACGTCATGTACGTGTGGGTCGACGCGCTGACCAACTACCTGACCGGAGTCGGCTTCCCCGACACCGACTCCGAGCTCTACCGCCGCTACTGGCCGGCGGACCTGCACATGATCGGCAAGGACATCATCCGGTTCCACACGGTGTACTGGCCGGCATTCCTGATGTCGGCGGGCATCGAGCTGCCGAAGAAGGTCTTCGCGCACGGCTTCCTGTTCAACCGCGGCGAGAAGATGAGCAAGTCGGTGGGCAACGTGGTCGATCCGCACGATCTGGTCGACTCGTTCGGTGTCGACCAGGTGCGCTACTTCCTGCTCCGCGAAGTGCCCTTCGGCCAGGACGGCAGCTACAGCGAGGACGGCATCATCGCCCGCATCAACGCCGATCTGGCCAACGAGTTCGGCAACCTGGCACAGCGCTCCCTGTCCATGGTCGCCAAGAACCTCGACGGCGTGGTGCCCGAACCCGGTGATTTCACCCCCGAGGATCTCGAGTTGCTGGCCGCGGCCGACGGACTCCTGGAGCGAGTGCGCGGCCACTACGGCGCGACGGCCATGCACCTGGCGCTGGAGGCGATCTGGTCGGTGCTCGGCGCGGCCAACCGGTACTTCTCGGCCCAGGAGCCGTGGGTGTTGCGCAAGACGGATCCGCAGCGCTTCGCGACGGTGCTCTACACCACGCTCGAGGTGGTCCGCATCGCGACGCTGCTCAGCCAGCCCGTGATGCCGGAGTCGATGGCGCGGTTGCTCGACCTGTTGGGCCAGCCCGCCGACCAGCGCGCCTTCACGGCGGTGCCGGTCCGGCTGTCACCCGGACTGGTCCTGCCGGCCCCCAGCGGGGTCTTTCCCCGCTATCAGGCCGAGGAGAAGACGCCAGACAAGGTGTGATACGCATCACGTCGTGTCACACGGAGGCGGTCGTCGGTGTCTGGAGGTCACAAGCCCCCGGACCAAGGAGACAGCATGACCGATCCTCAGCCCCGCGTCGTCGTGATCGGCGGCGGTTACGCCGGAGTGATGGCCGCCAACCGGTTGGCGTCACGTGACGATCTGGCGGTGACCCTGGTGAACCCGCGCCCGCAGTTCGTGGAGCGGATCCGGCTGCACCAATTGGCTGTCGGAAACGACGATGCGGTGGTGCCGTACGACCGCGTACTCAACGGCGGCGTGCGCGTCCTGGTCGACAGCGTCACACGCATCGACGCCGCCGCGCGCACCCTCACGCTCGCCTCGGGCCTCGAATCGGGCACAGTACTGGACTACGACTACCTCGTCTACGCCGCGGGCAGCACCGGCGCGGCTCCGGCGGCGGTGCCGGGCGCAGCCGAGTTCGCCTACCCGATCAGCGAATGGGAACAGGCCGACGCCCTGCGCCACCGGTTGGCCGACGTGGCGCTGCCGGCACCGATCGTCGTGGTCGGGGCGGGCCTGACCGGCATCGAGACGGCGGCCGAACTCGCCGAGGCCGGGCGGTCCGTCACCCTGGTGAGCACCCAGATCGGACCGTCGCTGAGCCGCCCCGGTCGCCGCTCGGTGACCACACGCCTGAACAAGCTGGGGGTGACGATGCTCGAGGGCGAGGGGGCATCGGTCACCGCGGTCGGGCCCGATCACGTGGTCCTCGCCGACGGCCGCCGGCTCAGGAGTGCGGCGACGGTGTGGAGCGCCGGCTTCGGCGTGCCCGCGCTGGCCACGATCAGCGGTCTGACGACCGACGGGATGGGACGGCTCGTCACCGACGAGACGTGCACCAGCGTCGACGACGACCGGATCGTCGGCGCCGGCGACGCCGCCGCGCCATCACGGCAGCCCTACCGGATGAGCTGCCAGGCAAGCCTCCCGATGGGCGTTCTGGCCGCCGACACCGTGCTCGCTCGGTTGGCCGGCGAGCAGCCCGCGCCCCGTTCGGTGCCGATGACCGCGCAGTGCATCAGCCTCGGCCGGGACGCGGGCACCCTGCAGCTGCAGCGCAAGAACGACACCCCCGTGCCCGTGTACATCGGAGGGCGTGCCGGCGCGTTCATCAAGGAGCAGGTCTGCCGGTGGACGGTGAAGTGGATGGCCGGTGAAGCCGCCGAGCCCGGCTCCTACCGTTCGCTGAAGGGGCCCGAGCGGATTGCCGGCCCCGCCCCCGAGGCGGTGGGCAGCCGGTGAGCGAGCACGCCGAACGGTTCACCGCGCTGCGGCCGCTGCTGTTCACGATCGCCTACGAGATCCTGGGCAGTGCAACAGAATCCGACGACGTGCTACAGGAGAGCTACCTGCGGTGGGCGCAGGTCGAGCTGAGCGGGGTGGCCGACACCAAGGCCTACCTCGCCCAGCTCGTCACCCGGCAGGCGCTCAACGCGCTGCGCGCCCAGTCCCGGCGCAAGGAGACCTACGTCGGCCCCTGGCTGCCCGAGCCGCTGCTGACCGAGGCCGACCCGTCCGCGGATGTGGTGCTGGCCGAATCGGTGTCGATGGCGATGCTGGTGGTGTTGGAGACACTCAGCCCCGACGAGCGTGCGGTCTTCGTGCTGCGGGAGGTCTTCGGATTCGACCACGACGAGATCGCCACGACAATCGGCAAGTCGACGGCCGCGGTGCGACAGATGGCCCACCGCGCACGCCAGCACGTGCAGTCCCGCCGTAAACGGTTCGAGCCTGTCGACCCGCAGTACTCGGCGGAACTGACCACTCGGTTCTTCTCCGCCGCGGCGACCGGCGATCTCGAGGGGCTGATGGCCATGCTCACCCCCGACGTCGTGTGGACCGCCGACAGCGACGGCAAGGTGAGTGCGGCGCGCCGGCCCGTCGTCGGCGCCGAACGTGTCGCCCGCATGGTGATGGGCCTGGTGCGCGTCGGCGGACCGGAGGCCCGCGTCGAGCCCGCCGTGTACAACAGTGCGCCGGCGCTGGTGCTCTACACCGGCGAGCGGCTCGAGGGTGTGGTGCTGATCGAGGTGAGCGACGGCAAGATCGCGAACTTCTACGCGATGCGCAACCCCGAGAAGCTCGCCACGGTGATGGTGCCGCGGCGCATCGGCCGATAATGAGCCGGTGCGCATCGACCGACTCGGCCCCCTCGGCGCCGCCCCGTCGGTCCTGAGCGCCCTGGCGGTCGCCGCAGCACAGCGAGGGCTGGCGCCGCCGGCCGCCCTGATCGGCGACTGGTTCGGCTCGCGTGCGGTGATCGCGCCGAGCGTGGCCGTGTCTGCTGTGCCGGCCGGTGACGCCTTCGACGCGGCGGTCGGGACCCGTGCTGACGGCCCCGTGGGCGGCGGCTGGTTCGGCTACCTGTCCTACCCCGACCCGGGCGCCGACGGGTGCGGACCGCGGCTGCCCGAGGCCGCCGGCGGATGGTCGGACTGCGTGCTGCGATGCGCCGCCGATGGCACCTGGTGGCACGAAAGCCTCAGTGGCGCAACGGTTTCTGACTGGGTGCTCGAGGCCTTGCACGCGGGGCCGACGCCGCGGGCGGCGACGGTGACCTGGCGGGCTCCGGACCGCGAGACGCACCAGCGCGGGGTGCGGGCCTGCCTGGGCGCGATCGCCGCGGGCGAGGTCTACCAGGCGTGCGTGTGCACACAGTTCCGCGGCACGCTTCAGGGCGAGCCGGTGGACTTCTTCGCCGACGCGGTGGCGCGCACGGCGCCCGCGCGAGCGGCGTACCTGTCCGGCACATGGGGCGCCGTGGCGTCGCTGTCTCCTGAGCTGTTCCTGCGCCGCTGCGGCGAGACCGTGACCTCGAGCCCGATCAAGGGCACGCTGCCCCGGCATGCCGACCCCGCCGCACTACGCGCGTCGGTCAAAGACGTCGCCGAGAACATCATGATCGTCGACCTGGTCCGCAACGATCTGGGCCGGGTCGCCCGCACCGGGACGGTCCTCGTTCCCGAGCTGCTCGCCGTCCGTCCGGCACCGGGGGTCTGGCACCTGGTGTCCACGGTGACGGCGCAGGTTCCCCTCGATGTGCCGCATGCCGCGATTCTGGCCGCGACATTCCCACCAGCCTCGGTCACGGGGACGCCGAAGACGCGCGCCCGCGAGCTGCTGCAGCAGTGGGAGCCGCACCGTCGCGGAATATATTGCGGGACAGTAGGTTTGGCATCTCCGGTATCGGGGTGCGAGTTGAACGTCGCGATTCGCACCGTGGAGTTCACGCCCAGCGGCGACGCCGTCTTGGGCGTCGGTGGCGGCATCACCGCCGATTCGGATCCTCTCCGCGAGTGGGAGGAGTGCCTGCACAAGGCGGCGCCGATCGTGGGTGATCAGGTGCGGGAGCGCAGCACCGCGTCGTAGAGCTCCCGGCGCGACGGCGCGCCGGGATGCGCCGCCACCACCTGGGCGCAGGCGTCCTTGACCCGCAGCCCGTCGCCGTCGACCAACCGGTTCACCTCCGCGACGAGAGCCTCCGGGTCGGCCGTCGGCGTCGCCCCCGCGAGCACCACCGTGATCTCCCCGAGCACCGGGCCGGTGGCCCACTCGGCGAGCTCGCCGAGCCTCCCTCGCACGATCTCCTCGTGCGTCTTGGTCAGCTCCCGGCAGACCACGGCGCGCCGCTGCGGACCCAGCACCTCGACCGCATCGGCCAGGCACTCCCCCAGCCGGCGTGGAGACTCGAAGAACACACAGGTGCGCAGCTCGTTCGCCAGACTCTGCAGCCACGACGCACGCGCCGCCTTCTTGCGCGGCGCGAACCCCTCGAAGCAGAACCGCTCCGACGGCAGCCCGGCCACCGCGAGCGCGGTCGTCACCGCGGACGGCCCCGGTAGGCAGTGCACCGGCAGGCCGGCGTCCACGCACGCGGCCACCATCCGATAACCGGGGTCGCTGATGAGCGGCATCCCGGCATCGCTGACCAGCAGCACCGTCGCGCCGCCTCGGATGTCGTCGAGTAGCGCGGGCACCCGGGACGCCTCGTTCTGGTCGTACAGGCTGACGATGCGCCCGGCGGGACGCACCTCCAGCGCGGTCGCGAGCGCCCGAACCCGCCGGGTGTCCTCGGCGGCGATCACATCCGCGCTGGCCAGCGCACGGATCAACCGGTTCGAGGCGTCCGACGGCTGGCCCAGCGGCGTGGCGCCGATGAGCAGTCGTCCGGCGGTCATGCCCCACAGCCTACGATCGCAGGCGTGACCGCCCCGCCCGACGAGCTCGTTGTCGCGCGCCGTGCGGTCCCCGTGGTCTCTCCCGGGCCGTTGGTCCCGGTGGCCGATTTCGGGCCGCTGGACAGGTACCGAGGCTGGGCGATGACACTGGTGATCACCGCGCTGGCCGCGGTGACACGCTTTCTGAACCTCGGCTCCCCCACCGACGCCGGCACGCCGATCTTCGACGAGAAGCACTACGCGCCCCAGGCCTGGCAGATGCTGCACAACCACGGCGTCGAGGACAACCCCGGTTACGGCCTTGTGGTGCACCCGCCCGTCGGCAAGCAGATGATCGCGCTGGGCGAAGCGCTGTTCGGCTACACCGGGGTGGGCTGGCGGTTCACCGGGGCGCTGTGCGGCGTCGTCATGGTGCTGCTGGTCGTGCGGATCACCCGGCGGATCAGCCGCTCCACGCTCGTCGGCGGCATCGCCGGGCTGCTGCTGATCGCCGACGGCGTGTCGTTCGTGACCGCCCGCACAGCGCTGCTGGACGTCTTCCTGGTGTTCTTCGTCGTCGCCGCGTTCGGATGCCTGATCGTCGACCGCGACCAGGTGCGGGAACGCATGCACATCGCCCTGATGGCCGGCCGGGTCAGCGAGACGCGCTGGGGTCCGCGGCTGGGCGTGCGGTGGTGGCGCTTCGGTGCGGGTGTGCTGTTGGGCTTGGCCTGCGCGACCAAGTGGTCGGGGCTGTACTTCGTGCTGTTCTTCGGAGTCATGAGCGTCGCGTTCGACGTCGCGGCCCGCAAGCAGTATCGGGTGCAGCGGCCGTGGCTCGGGACTCTGCGCCGCGATGTCGAACCGTCGCTCTACGCGCTGGTGGCCATCCCCTTCAGCGTGTACCTGGCGTCGTATGCGATGTGGTTCGCGTCCGAGACCGGGGTGAACCGCTACGAGGTCGGGCGCTCGATCGGGCCCGACAGCGTGCTCCCGCTACCGGACGCGATCCGCTCCCTCTGGCACTACACGTACGCGGCGTTCCGGTTTCACAGCGGGCTGACCAACGCCGACGGCAACCACCACCCCTGGGAGTCCAAGCCGTGGACGTGGCCGATGTCGCTGCGCCCGGTGCTGTATGCGATCGACAACCAGGACATCCCCGGCTGCGGGGCCCAGTCGTGTGTGAAAGCCGTGATGCTGGTCGGCACACCGGCGATGTGGTTCCTCGCCGTCCCCGTGCTGGTGTGGGTGTTGTGGCGTGCCTTCGTCAAGCGCGACTGGCGCTACGGCGTGCTGCTGGTCGGCTACGGCGCGGGCTTCCTGCCGTGGTTCGCCGACATCGACCGCCAGATGTACTTCTTCTACGCCGCGACCATGGCGCCGTTTCTCGTCATGATGATCGCGATGATCCTCGGCGACATCCTGCACGCGCCGAGACAGAACGCCGAACGACGCACCCTGGGACTGCTCGTGGTGAGTTGCTATGTGGCGCTGGTCATCACGAACTTCGCCTGGCTCTACCCGGTGCTGACGGGGCTGCCGATCTCGCAGGGCACGTGGAACATGCAGATCTGGCTACCGTCCTGGCGCTAGCCTTCGCGAAAGTGCTCTGACAGTTGCGCTGAGGCGGGTCGAGCTACCGCTGAGGCACTCTCGCGATCAGAGCGGGTCGCGGGCCGCCGGACACGACATGCAGCGGGGCCCGCCGCGGCCGGTCCCGAGTTCCGACGCCGCGATGGCGAGCACCTCGATACCTGAATCCCTCAGCCGCGCATTGGTTTCGGTGTTGCGCTCGTAGGCGACCACCACGCCGGGCGCCAACGCCAGCGTGTTGTTGCCGTCATCCCACTGCTCACGTTCGGCGGTCACCGGATCGAGGCCGGTGTCGATGACGCGGAGCTTGCCGATACCCATGGCGTCGGCGGCGACGTCGACGAACGGTGCGGCGCGGTCGATACGCACCCCGTTTGCGGACTGGCGGATCGGGAACGCGGTCAGCGAGTCGACGATGTTCGGATACATCACCACCGCGTCGGTGTCGACCATCGTGCACACGGTGTCCAGATGCATCTGCGCCCGCTCCTGCGCGATCGGCACCGCGAGCACCGTATGGGCCAGCCCGTCATCGAACAGGCTGCGCGCCAACGCTTCTGCACCCGCCGGCGTGGTGCGCTCCCCCACCCCGACGGCGACGACGCCGGGCCCGAGCAACAGCACGTCGCCACCTTCGACGGGGGCCGAACGGGACTCGTAGGCCCGACGCACCCCGAGAAAACGCGGGTGGTGGGCGTAGATCAGATCGGTCAGCGACGTCTCCCGCACCCGCGCGTGCATCGACAGCGACGTGATGGCCACCCGCGGCCCGATCCAGAACGACGAATCGCGGGTGAACAACAGGTTGGGCAGCGGGTCGATGACGAAATCCCCGCCGTGGTGCATGCGGCGCACCAGGGACAGCTCGTTCTCCCCGAACGGCAGCTCGTCGAACGTCATGCCGGCCATCAGCACGTGGGCCAGCGCCGCGGCGTCCAGTGTCCGTAGGTACATCGAGAGTTCTTGAGCCAGAGGCGCTCCCAGCCGTCGTGCGTCGACTGCCGCCGAGATGCCGTGCATCCGAGCCGCGCCGCTGTGGGCGAGCGCCTGGCTCAGCAGATCGCCCAGTAGGAGCACCTCGACGCCGCGCGAACGGAGCAATTCAGCGAACGCATCGTGTTCTTCCTGCGCTCGGCCGACCCAGGGCAGCCCGTCGAACAGCAGGGTGTCGTTGTTGCGCGGCGTCAGCCGTTTCAGCTCCGCGCCGGGCCGGTGCAGGATCACCGTCCGCAGCGTGCCGACCTCCGAGTTGCACCCGAGCACTGGCTCTGTCACAACTAGCACCGTAGCGGGAAAGCGACCTCAACTAGGGTTTACCTATGACCAGAGCGCAGGAGCTCACACCGGGTGAGATGTCGGTGCGCAGCGGCGTGGCGGTCTCGGCGCTGCACTTCTACGAACGCGAGGGCCTGATCTCGTGCCGTCGTACGAGCGGCAATCAGCGCCGCTATGCGAGGGAGACCCTGCGCCGGGTGGCGTTCATCCGGATGTCGCAACGGCTCGGCATTCCGCTGGCGCGCATCCGCGAGGCGCTGGCCACCCTGCCGACCGACCGGACGCCGACGAGCAAGGACTGGGCGCGGCTGTCGGCGGGCTGGCGCGATGACCTGGACCAGCGCATCGTGCACCTCGAGCGCCTCCGCGACAACCTCGCCGGCTGCATCGGGTGCGGCTGCCTGTCGCTGAAGACGTGCACGCTGGCCAACCCCGACGACATGCTGGCCGCCCAGGGTCCAGGCGCCGCGCGCCTGTAGACACGATCGAACGCCTGTGCGATAGGGTGGCTGCCATGGAGCAGGCGGTGCAGAGCTCTCTGTTCGACCAGGCCGACCGGCGCGAGCTGGGCAACGGGGCGTGGCTGGAAGTGCGCTCCGGCTGGCTCGCGCAGGACGGCGCTGACGACGCAGCGCTCTTCCGTGAGCTGCGCGAGGCGATCCCGTGGCGTTCCGAGCGTCGTCAGATGTACGACCGCGTGCTCGACGTACCGCGGCTGGTCAGCTTCCACCACCTGCTGGACGAGCCGGCACCCCATCCCCGCCTCAAGCAACTCCGGCGACGCCTCAACGACGCCTACGCCGGCGAATTGGGCGAACCGTTCGTCACCGCCGGACTCTGCCTGTACCGCGACGGCAACGACAGCGTCGCGTGGCACGGCGACAACATCGGCCGCAGCCGCACCGACGACACCATGGTCGCCATCGTCGGACTCGGTGCGACGCGGGTGTTCGCGTTGCGTCCGCGCGGCGGCGGAGCGTCGCTGCGCATCCGTCACGGGCACGGCGACCTGCTGGTGATGGGCGGCTCCTGCCAGCGCACGTGGGAGCACGCGATCCCCAAGACCACTCGGCCGACCGGCCCCCGGATCAGCATCCAGTTCCGGCCACACGACGTGCGGTAGACCCGTCAGCCCTTGACGAGCTCGACGGCCTTGGTGACGAGGTCGCGGGCACGTCCGGTGTCGATGCGGGCTACGGGCCGATCGGCTTGCACGAGCGGATTGGCGGTGACGATCACGATGAACGTGCCGAAATGCGCGACGTAGTTGTAGAGCTCTCCGGTGCGCGGCCCCTGCGCGGTGACGGTCTGCAACACCCGGTGGGTGCCGACCGTCTGGACGCCGTCGACGTCGGGTGCGTCGACCACTTCGACGAGTCCGCGGATGCCCGCGCCCGCGACGGTGACCTTGTGGCACTGGTCGCTGGGCGTGGGCACGGGAACAGGCTCGGAGGTCTCGACGGCTATCACGACGTAGCGGACACCGTCCCCCTCGGCGGTGAGCGCCGCCATGTTCCCCTTGACGTCGGCCGGAACGGTCTGCTGCTGGGTGACCTTGCCGCACTCCGCGGGATCGAAAGTCAGCCCCGCAGGCAGCTTTTGGCCGGCCAGCAGGCGCGGGTCGATGGCGGCGGGTCCGGCATCCTTCACGGTGAACGGCGCCGGGAACTCGCTCCTGAGGTCCTTCACGCGGGCGATGTCGGCGCGGGAGTAGTCGTCGGACTTGCCTCCACACGAGGCCAGCAGCCCTGCGCACAGCAACAGCGCCATCGACTTCGAGTACGACATCGCCGTCAATGTACCCGCCCGCCAGGGGCTCAGCCGCGCAGTGCCGCCACGGTTTCGGTGAGCAGGTGCGCGGCGAAGTCCGGCGCCAACGCGGGGTGTGGCGATCCGGGGTCGGTGACCAGCGACACCAGACACAGGTAATCGCCCAGTCCGGCGATGAATGTTTCTGCGTGTAGCCGGGTTTCGGTTCCGCCTTCGACGACGGTGACGGCGTCGGTTCGCATTCCGACGACGTCGGCGCCGTCGATGAGGGGCGCGGGCACGCCGACGACGGTGGCTGTCGTCGGGCCGGCCGACACGGTCCAGCTGCCGCAGTCGTGCGGCAACACCGGGGAGCCGGCAGGTAAGCCTGCGACGACGGCGTACGCGATGCCACCCGGCCCGGAACCCGACCAGCCGCGAGCGCTCGACGGGTCGGCGGCCGGCGCCGCGAGGGCGGCGCACTGCGGCGGCTCCGTGACGGCGGGGACACGCATGCCCCACAGCGCCACCGGCGCCGGTGGACCCTGATAGGCGGTGATCTCGTAGCCGTCGGGCAGCGCCGCGCGGCTGCGCTCGACCCGGGCCGGGTTGATGGGCGCCGCAGCGTTCGCGGCGGACGGGGTGCCGGCCACCGGTGCCGGGGCTGACGAGCAGGCGGTCAGGCCCGCCGCCAACGCCACAGCAACCATGCCGGAGGCCAACCGCACGCGCTGTTGATACCACGCCGCAACGCCTCGAGGGTCGATCGACACCTCATCGTCGCGATGTCGTGGGACGACAATCGGCTGGATCGTCGGTCCGGCCGGTTATGCTCGCGCTGCCATCGGCGGACAGGAGACGACATGACCACCTCTGCGCGGGCCGGGCTCATCGCACTGGCCGCCCTCACTCTCGGCATCGGCCTCTCGGGCTGCTCTTCGGACACCTCGGGTAGTGCGTCCAGCGCATCCTCGTCGGCGACATCGTCATCGGCGGCGTCATCGGCGCAGGCCGCACCGCCCACCTCGTCGGCACCGCCCGCGCCGATCGTCACGCTCGCCGACTACGTACGCGACAACAACATCGTCGAGACCCCGGTGATGCCGGGCGATGCCGGCTCTCCGACGATCGAGCTGCCGACCCTCGAAGGGTGGGAGGACATGGGCAGCAACGCCCCCGAGGGCTCGTATTCGGCGTCGGTGTTCACCTCCGACCCGCCTGTCGCCGACCCGGCGACGGTCGTCACCAAGGTGATCAAGCTGACGGGCAATGTGGACCCGGCCAAGGTCCTCGAGGTAGCGCCGGGTGAGCTGCGCACCCTGCCCGGGTTCGACGGTCCCGGAGCGGGTCAGCCCAACAAGCTCAGTGGCTTCGACGCCACGGTCATCGGTGGGACGTACACCAAGGACGGCGCGCAGCGGATGGTCGCCCAGAAGACCGTGGTGATCCCCGGGCAAGAGGGCCTGTACGTGTTGCAGATCAACGCCGAGGGCACCCCGGACGAGGCGAACGCGTTGATGGACGCGACGGCGGCGATCGACGACCAGGCCAAGATCACGCCCTGACCGACGTCAGGCCCGGGAGATCGCCGATGCCTCGGCGATCTGCTCCGGCGTGGGACGAACCCCGGTGTAGCGCTCGAACTGCTCGGCGGCTTGCAGCGCGATCACCTGCGCGCCGGTGATCACGCCGACCCCCGCCTGGCGCGCGGCAGCGATCAGCGGCGTCTCGGACGGCAGCGCGACGACATCGAAAACAGTGTGCGCGTTGCGGATTGCCTGCTCGTCGAAGGCCAGGTCGTGTTCTTCGGCACCGCCCGCCATTCCTATCGGAGTGACGTTGACGACGATGTCGGCGGTCTGCGGTGCGCCGCGTTCGGAGTGGTAGGAGTAGCCCAACCGATCCGCCAGCGCCCGCCCGGCGTCGGCATTGCGCGCCAGGATCGTGCCGGCCCGGAAGCCGCCGTCGGCGAAGGCCGCCCCGACCGCGCTGGCCATCCCGCCGCTGCCCCGGATCAGCACCGACTGTCGCGGGGTCAGGCCGTTGTCAGCGATGAGTTGTTGTACGGCAAGGTAATCGGTGTTCGATGCGGTCAGCCTGCCGTCATCGTTGACGATCGTGTTGACCGATTGCAGCGTCTGCGCCGACGGCTCGACCTCGTCGACGAGCTCGAGCACGTCCGCCTTGAACGGCATCGACACCGAGCATCCACGGATGCCGAGCGCCCGCACACCACCGATGGCGGCGACGATGTCGGTGGTGGTGAACGCCTTGTAGAGGAAATCGAGCCCGAGCACCTCGTAGAGATGGTTGTGGAACCGGGTGCCGATGTTGCTCGGGCGCCCGGCCAGCGAGATGCACACGCGAGTGTCCTTGTTGAGCGCAGGCTTTCGAGCGGCAGATGTCATCCGACGGCCCTGATCACCTGGCGCGCGACACCGCGGATCTGCTGGACGAGTTCGGCGTCGAAGGGCAGGTCGGACGGTTTCGGCACGTCGATGTCGGTGACGACGACGCCCAGGTCGTCGCGGTGCCAGACGGCGCCGGCGCGGTCCAGGATCGCCCGCATGGGCATGTTGTCGGACAGCACGCGCGCGGTGAACCGGCGCACACCGTCGTCGTGCGCCGCCACCGAGATGGCTCGCATCAAGAACGTCCCGATACCCCGGCCCTGGTAATCGTCTCCAACGATGAAGGCGATCTCCGCCTCCTCGGGATGGCGCTCGTCGCGCACGAATCTGGCGTCGGCCACCACCGGACCGTCGAGGCCGTCGGTCAACACGAACACGAAATGGTCGAGGTAGTCGACCTCGAACAAATACCTCATCAGCGATTTGGTGGGTGAGCGGACGGACTGGAAGCGGCGGTAGAGGGTTTCGCTGGAGAACTCGACCGGCCCCTGGGTGACGCGCGCACTGTCGCCGGGCAGCACCGGGCGCAGATAGAACACGCTTCCGTCGCGCATCATGACCGGGATCGGGGTGATGAATGCAGCCAGGCGCTGACGAGCCGTGCGGACCAGCTTGTCCATCATGCCGGGGATCTCGAGCATGGTGGCGAACGCCTCGCGGCCGCCCACCCAGCCGGTCAGCGGTTCGGTGGCGACCACGGTGGCGGTGCGCGGAGCGTCGCGCAGCAGCGCGATCTCGCCGACGATCAGCCCAGGGCTCACGTCGACGACGGTGTCGTGGCCGTCGGTGCCGGTGTGACTCACCTCGGCGTGTCCCGAGCCGATCAGCAGGAAGCTCACTGCGAGTTCACCCTGCTGCATGAGCACCTGACCCGGGGTTGCCGACAAGGGGCGCAACTGTCGAGCCAGCGGCACCAGGGTGGGCACCGACACGCCGGCGAAGACATCGAGGGCGACGAGATCGTCGGCTTCCACGGCAGTCACCCCGGACATTCTTCGAGGCTACGGGCGGCTGTCGGCACCCGGCAAGGTGTCACGTGTGACGGTGGACATATTGCTAGGGCACTAACTATTAGGGCACCATGATTGTCGTGACCGCCGCCGCTGACATCGACCCGCTCGCCCTCGAGCAGCAGGTGTGCTTCGCGCTGGCGGTCACCAACCGCGCCGTACTGGCGGTGTACCGGCCACTCCTGGAGCCGCTGGGCCTGACCCACCCCAAGTACCTGGTGATGCTCGCCCTCTGGGATCACCGAAAATCAGCCGGGGACGACCCTGCGCCGATGTCGGTCAAGCAGATCGCCACCGCATTGCAGATGGATTCCGCCACATTGTCTCCCATGCTCAAACGCCTCGAGGCACTCGGACTGATCACCCGCACCCGCAGCGCGACCGACGAGCGCGCCACCGATGTCGAGTTGACGTCCGACGGCATCGCTCTGCGCGAACGGGCACTCGCGATACCGGCGGCAGTCGTGGCCCGGCTCGGCGTCGATCTGCCCGAGCTCGAACAACTCCGCAGCGCCCTCACCCGCGTCAACACCGCCGCCCTGGCCGCCGGCGCCCTGTACGAATGAACCCCACCCGAGGAGCCGACATGTCCAGCGACAAGCCGAGTAAATGGCAGTACTTCACCTACATCTACGGGCGGCGACTGCCGAAGTCCATGCAGCGCTGGGTCGCCGAGGATCTCGCCGGCGAGGGTGCGGTCCGCCGGCACATGATCCGCTACTCGATCCCGCCGATCTTCGTCCTGGCCCCGTTCTGGCTGATCCCGGTGAACCTCTACATGCACCTGGAGATGACGGCGCCCATCTACGTGTGGGCCGTGCTGATGGCGCTCGCGTTGAACAAGCCGTGGCGGCGGCACCGCCTCGCCGTGCACGGGCTCGACCCGAATCTCGTCGACGTCATCAAGCGCAAGAAGCAGGCGCAGATGCACGAGGACTACGCCCGCCGCTTCGGCGCACGGCCCGAATCAGCCGACTGGCAGCAGAACAGCAGCCCGTTCTAGCGATCAGCCCAAGCCGGGCGTGGGCACCAGCACCTCGGTGACGTTGCCGTTGACAGTGACCTGATTCGCCGGGTCGTCGATGTTGATGTCCGAGTAGTCGGTGTGCCGCTTGCTCATCTGGCCGTCGATGGAGCGTTCATCGCCGGGGATGTAGTAGCAGAAGCCGTCCCATTTGCGGCAGATGTCCACGACCTTGTAGGGGGTGTTCGGCGGGATGCCGAACCCCTGAGGTGCGCGCCAGCGGTTCTTGCCCTCGGGATCGGTGTAGACGAACCCGGTGCCCGCGCGTTCGGGGGAACCGGTGGTGACGAACCGCAGTTCGCTGGGCGGCGGCGCGGTCGGGTCGAACGAGAACTGGCGCAGCCACCGGTTGATGACGTTGGAGCCCAGCGAGTGCCCGAACACGATCTTGGGCCCCGGGGTGTTCCTGATCCATCCGTCGAGCTTGGCCACGCCGTCGTCGAGGCTGGCCTGACCGATGGCCGGGCCCGCGAGGCCGACGTTCATGTAGTTGATCGGCTCGCAGATATTCGGGGGCGCACACAGCGAGCCGTGCAGCTGCTGCATGGTCCGCTCAGGCCTGTCGAGCGCACCGGCGAGCACGGCGACATGGGCCCCGGAACCGGCGCCGTCGTCGACGTCGGCATGGGCGATCGCGGGAGTGACGCCGCACAGCGCCATCATCACGGTCGCGAGAATCACCAAGCGTGGTCTCATCGCGTCTTTTCCTTGTGCCGGCCGAATACGGGTCTGCCCTTGCATCGCAATCGCAGACTTCAAGGTTACGTCCGCCGGGACAGCAGCGGCTGAAGGTCGCGATCCCCGCTGTGCGGCAGCCTCTGGACCTCACCACCGACGGACTGTCAAATACCCTACGGGGTATGGTAAAAAAGGTGAACGGTCGACCTGGCAAGGAAAGGCAGCGTGCATGAGAGCGATCGCGCGAACCTGGGTCTTCCTCGTCGCCGCGGCAGCCGTCGCCGCGGGCACCGTCGCGGTGATCAACCTGCGCGACGCATTCGGCTCCGAGGCCGTCTTCTCCGCGTCCGGACGTAGCGCCGAGCCTCTCCCGGCCACGTACGTCAAGCGCGTCACGTACGAGGTCTACGGCCCCAGCGGTACGACCGGCAGCCTCAACTACCTCGACGAGAACGCCCAGCCCCGGCAGGTCGAGTTCACCTCTCTGCCCTGGTCACTGACGGTGTCGACCACAGCACCGGCCGTGATGGCCAGCCTCGTCGCCCAGGGTGACAGCAACAGCGTCGGCTGCCGCATCACGATCAACGGTCAGGTCGAGGACGACCGCTCGGCCTCCGGCCGCGATGCGCAGATCTCGTGTCTGGTGAAAGCCGGATGAGCGGCGACGTCGAGTCGAGACCGGCACCCATGCGGTTCATCCGCCGGTTCGCCGTGCCGATCGTGCTGGCCTGGCTCGCGTTGACCGTCGTCCTCAACGTGGCGGTTCCGCAGATCGAGACTGTCGCGCGCAACCATGCGGTCACCATGTCACCGCAGGATGCACCGGCCATGATCGCCGCCAGGGACATCGGAGCGACGTTCCACGAATCCGATTCGGACAGCATCGCGATGATCGTGCTCGAAGGAGAGGGCGAACTCGGCACGGCGGCGCGCCAGTACTACGACCGCTTGGTGCGTGCCCTGCGCGCCGACATCGAACACGTGCAGCACGTCCACGATGTCTGGGGCGATCCGCTGACGGCGGCCGGCGTGCAGAGCCGGGACGGCAAGGCCGCCTACGTACAGATCAACCTGGCGGGCGACCAAGGCAGTACCCAGGGCATCGCGTCGATCGAGTCGGTGCGCGACATCCTCGACCACTCTTCGCCACCCGCCGGGCTTCGGGTGTACCTGACGGGACCGGCCGCGTTGACCGCCGACATGAACGAGGCCGCCGACAAGAGCATGCTCATCATGATGGGCGTCACCGGCGTCGTCATCATGGTCATGCTGCTGATCACCTACCGGTCCGTGTCGACGATGCTGCTCGTCCTCGTGATGGTCGGGCTCGAGATGGGTACCGCCAGGGGCCTCGTCGCGCTGCTCGGCGACAACGGCATGCTCGGATTCTCGACATTCGTCGTCGCGATGTTGTCCTCGCTCGCCATCGCGGCAGGAACGGACTATGCGATCTTCCTGATCGGCCGCTATCAGGAGGCTCGACGAGCAGGCCTTGATCGAGAAGCCGCCTACTACAGCATGTTTCGCGGCACATACCACATCATCCTCGGTTCGGGACTGACCATTGCCGGCGCAACCCTGTGCCTGCATTTCGCACGGTTGTCGTACTTCAAGGCACTCGGCATCCCCTCGGCCCTCGGGCTCGTCGTGGTGGTCGCCGGAGCACTCACCGCCGCGCCCGCCGTGGTCGTCATCGCCAGCCGCTTCGGATTGCTGGACCCCACCCGCCCGGTGAATGTGAGGAGGTGGCGGCGGATCGGCACCGCCACCGTCCGGTGGCCGGGTGCAGTGTTCGCCGCGACACTTGCCGTCGCGCTCGTCGGCATCGCCTTCGTCCCGACCATGAAGGTCAACTTCAACGACCGCTACTACATCTCGCAGGATCTCCCCTCGAACGTCGGATATGCGGCTGCGGAGCGCCATTTCACCGCCGCGACAATGAATCCCGACATCTTGATGGTGCAGACCGATCACGACATGCGCAACAGCGCCGACATGATCGTGCTCGACAAGATTGCCAAGGAGATCTTTCGCACCCCCGGTATCGCCATGGTCCAGAGCATCACACGACCACTTGGTGGCCCGATCCAACACACGTCGATTCCGTTTCAGATCAGCGCCTCGTCGATTCCGATTCAGCAGAACCTGCAGTTCATGAAGGACCGCACGGCCGACATGCTCACGATGAGCGACGATCTCGGCGACATGATCGCCGCGATGCAGCGGTTGCAGGCCTCACTGGCGCGCATGGGCGAGGTCACACACCGCATGGTCGACGACACCGCGGAGATCAAGACGGCGATCGACGAGGTGCGCGATCACCTGGCCGACTTCGACGATGTGGTGCGCCCCCTGCGCAACTATTTCTACTGGGAGCCGCACTGTTTCAACATCCCCGCGTGCTCGGCGATCAGATCCGTCTTCGACGCGATGGACGGGGTGAACACGTTCAGCGACAGCATGACGGCATTGGTGGGCGATATCCGGGACGCCGACGCAGTCATTCCCGACATGCTGGCGCAGTTCCCGCCCGTCATCGCGATCGCCGAATCCCTGCGCAACACGCTGCTCACGATGCACAGCAGCTTCGCGGGGCTGATCACGCAGATGTCCGAGATGACCGACACGGCGAGTGCGATGGGCCAGGCGTTCGACACCTCGAGAAGCGGCGACTACTTCTATCTACCGCCGGAAGCGTTCACCAATCCCGATTTCCAACGCGGATTGGCGCTGTTCCTCTCACCGGACGGCAAGGCGGCCCGCTTCATCATCACCCACGAGAAAGATCCGGCCACACCCGCTGGAATCGCCTCGGTGACACCCACACTCGAGGCGGCCCATCAGGCCGTCAAGGGCACCAATTTGACGGACGCGACCTTCTCCCTGACCGGCACTGCCGCGATATACCGGGACATCCAGTCGGGGTCGCAGTACGACCTCCTGATCGTGGGCATCGCCGCACTGACACTCATCTTCGTCGTGATGGTGCTGATCACCAGGGCGCTGGTGGCCTCGCTGGTGATTGTCGGCACGGTGCTACTCTCTCTCGGCGCTGCGTTCGGTCTGTCGATTCTGGTGTGGCAGTATCTGTTCGGGCTCGAATTGAACTGGATTGCACCGGTCTTCGGCCTGATCATCCTGCTGGCGGTCGGCTCCGATTACAACCTGCTGCTCGTCTCCAGGTTCCAAGAGGAGATCGGCGCCGGATTGCGCACGGGGATCATCCGGTCGATGGGCGAGACCGGCGCCGTGGTGACCGCGGCAGGTTTGGTGTTCGCGTTCACGATGATGTCGATGGCGGCCAGCGATCTGATCTCGATCGGGCAGGCGGGCACCACGATCGGCATCGGCTTGCTCTTCGACACCCTCATCGTGCGATCACTGATGACCCCGTCGATCGCCGCCATGCTGGGCCGCTGGTTCTGGTGGCCCCTGAGAGTTCATACGCGCCCGGTCCGCACGGTGTGACCGGTCGAACCCCGTGAAAGAAAGGACACATCGTGTGCCGAGCAGTTCAGTGCCGCACGTGCGGAAAGACGACATGGTCAGGCTGTGGGAACCATGTCGACGCGGTGCGCCGTAGCGTGCCCGCCGGCCAGTGGTGTGGCGGTCATGACGCCGCACCTTCGGCAGCAAAGAGATGGAACCCGTTCCGTAAGAGCTGAATCCGGCGGCGTTCCAGTGACTTACGTCGCGGGATAGGCATGCACCAGCGCCGAGGACAGTTTCGGCACCGCATGCGTCAGGGAGTGTTCAGCGTCGTGTGCGATGCGATGCGCATCGGCGAGACTGACGTTCGGGTCGATGTCGAGTTCGGCGTCGGCGTGCAGGCGATGCCCGATCCACCGCATCTTCACGCTGCGGACGGAGGTGACGCCCGGTTCGGCCGCCAGCGCCGCCTCGGCGGAATCGACGAACCGCGGATCCACCCCGTCCATCAGACGACGGAAGATGTCGCGAATCGCCGTGCGCAGCACGGCGAGGATGGCGACGGTGATCACGAGCCCGACCAGGGGGTCGGCGAGAGGAAAGCCCAATGTACTGCCGGCTGCGCCGAACAACACCGCCAGCGACGTGAAACCGTCAGTGCGAGCATGCAATCCGTCGGCGACCAGAGCCGCTGAGCCGATCTTCCTGCCGACGCGGATCCGGTACAGGGCGACCCACTCGTTGCCGAGGAAGCCGACCAGGCCCGCGACGGCGACCCAGCCCACATGCTCGATGGGCACCGGGTTGATCAGGCGGCGCACGGACTCGATGCCCGCGATGACTGCGGACAGCGCGATCATCGCGACGACGAACAGGCCGGCGAGATCCTCGGCGCGGCCGAATCCGTAGGTGTAGCGCCGCGTCGCCGCCCTGGTGCCCAGGGCGAACGCGATCCACAGCGGAATCGCGGTGAGGGCGTCGGAAAAGTTGTGGATGGTGTCAGCGAGCAGCGCCACCGACCCGGAGATGGCGACGATCCCGATCTGGGCGAGTGCTGTGGCGCCGAGGACGAGCAGGCTGACCTTTACCGCGCGGATTCCGGCGGCGCTCGATTCCAGCGCGCTGTCGATACTGTCGCCGGCGTCGTGGCTGTGCGGGGCGAAGATCTCCCGCAACGCACCGCCGACCGTGGTGCCGTGGTCGTGGCCATGGTGGTGGCCGTGATCTGAGTCGTGGTCGTGATGGTGAGCCTCGTGAGTCATGCCCGCTGCCCTTCGTTCGTGTCGGAGTGCAGAACCGCGAGCTCGGAGTCGTCGCGGTGGTGGCCGGGAACACCGGGTCCGGCGTGTTCGGCGTTGAAGACGGCGTCGGTGACCAACTGCCGCACGTGCTCGTTGTCGAGGCTGTAGTAGATCGTGGTGCCCTCGCGTCGGGTACGGACCAAACGCGCCATGCGCAGTTTCGCCAAGTGCTGGGACACCGAAGGGGCGGGCTTCCCGATGTGACCGGCGAGGTCGCTGACCGACATCTCACGGCTGCCCAGCGCCCACAGCACCTGCACCCGCGTGGGATCGGCGAGCATGCGGAAGACCTCGACGACCAGGTCGACCTGGTCGTCCGGCAGCCGCCGAGTGCATCCGCCTTTATCTGCATGCATACGCAGATAGTAGAGAGGCTGCTCTTCGTCGCACAACCGTGAATACCCCCAGTAGTATCATGGAGGAGCCCGACGACGTGCCCAACCAAGGAGCAGACATGAGCTACGCGCTGTCGACCACCGTGCACACGACCTTCGCGGACGCGGTCGAGCGCACCCGTCACGCGCTCGCAGAGCAGGGCTTCGGCGTGCTCACCGAGATCGACATGAAGGCCACCCTGAAGGCGAAACTCGGCGAGGACATGGAGGACTATCTGATCCTCGGTGCCTGCAATCCCCCTCTCGCACACCGAGCCGTCGAAGCGGAACGCCAGATCGGGCTGCTCCTCCCCTGCAACGTCGTCGTGCGCACCGATCCGTCACAGCAGGGCGCGGTGATCGTCGACGCGATGGACCCGAAGGTCATGGTGCAGGTTTCCGAGAACCCCGAGCTTCGCGAGGTCGCCGACGAGGCGGCACGAAAACTGGAGTCGGCCATCGCATCTCTGGGCTCTGACGCCGACTGAACCTCGGCATCCGACGGGGACCTCGGACCCTAGCCGGGACACACCGGCGAGCGTAGATCTGCTCCCATGGCTTGCAGTCGACGCGCGTTCCTCTCGGGCACCGTCGCCGCGGCCGCGACGCTCACGGCCTGTGGCCGCTCCCCCTCGTCGCCCAGCACAGCCCGATTCGACCTGACTGCAGCGATCGAGCGCACCGAAGCGCAGCGCCCGCATTCAGGCCGCGCCGTGTCGACGACGCTGACTGCGCAGCGCTCACCCGTCGACCTCGGCGGTGTGAATGTCCGCACCCTCGTCTACGGCGACAGCGTGCCCGGCCCGCTGATCCGAGCAGACGTCGGCGACGACATCGCGGTGACGGTGCACAACCGCCTCGATCACCCGACGTCGGTGCACTGGCACGGCATCACGCTGCGCAACGACATGGACGGCGCGGCCCCTGCGACGCCCGACATCAGCGCCGGACAGTCGTTCACCTACCGGTTCTCCGCGCCGCGCCCGGGCACCTACTGGGCGCATCCCCACACCGGCCTCGACGCCGACTACGGCCTCTATCTGCCGGTCATCATCGACGACCCCCGCGAACCCGGCGACTACGACGCGGAATGGATTGTCGTACTCGATGATTGGACCGACGGTGTCGGGCCCGACCCGCAGCAGATCCTCGACGGTCTTCGCAGCCGAGGCATGGGCCACATGCCGAGCATGGGCGGGATGGATTCGCGCTTGCTCGGCGGGGACGCCGGCGACGTGCGGTACCCGGCCTACCTGATCAACGGGCGTGTTCCGGCGGCGCCGACCAGCTTCTCCGCAAAGCCCGGGCAGCGCATACGGATTCGCCTCGTCAACGCCGCATCCGATACCGCGTTCCGCGTCGCCCTGGCCGGCCACGCGATGACCGTCACGCACACCGACGGCTACCCCGTCGTACCCGCCGACGTCGACGCAGTGCTCATCGGCATGGGCGAACGCTACGACGTCGTCGTCACCGCAGGAGATGGTGTGTTCGCGCTGGTCGCAGCAGCGGAGGGTAAGGACGCACTCGCGCGGGCGCTCCTGACCACCGGGGCGGGCAGCCCGCCCGATCCTGCGTTCACACCGACGGAGCTGACCGGACGGGTGGGCACCGTCAGCATGTTCACCGCGTCCCCCGAGGCGAACCTCTGGTCGGGGCATTCCGACGTGAACCTCCAGGCCCGACTCTCCGGCGGCATGATGCGCTACGACTGGGCCATCAACGGACAGCCCTACGACAGCCACCAACCCCTCGGGATCAGACAGGGAGAGACGGCCACCCTGACCTTCGCCAACGCGACCATGATGTGGCACCCCATGCATCTGCACGGCCACACGTTCCAAGTCATCAGGGCCGACGGGAGCCCAGGCGCCCGCAAGGACACCGTGATCGTCCAGCCGAGACAGAACGTCGGCGTCGCACTGGTCGCGGACAACCCCGGAATCTGGATGTTGCACTGCCACAACACCTACCACCAGGCAGCCGGCATGATGACCAGCCTGGACTACACGGGATGACGAGCCGGCGGGCGGCCACCGACGACGTGAATGAAATGTGTGGAGCTAAGGGGAATCGAAATTCTTCTGCGAGAACTACTGCACAACGCTGTTCGCTCAGGCCCCGCTCTCGGGCAGGGGCTTTCTGCTGTCAGTAGCTCGGGCAGACCGACCGGAAGAGGGCCACGAACTGCTCGGGGTTGGCGTTCATCTCGTTGATCTGGTCGGGGTCGCTGGGCAGCTCGACGCTGACCTGGTGGTCACCGTTGCGGTTGTCCTCGCACAGGAACTCGAACCGGCCCTCCGTCGGATGGCTGCCCCAGGAAACTGTCGGTGCCATCAGCAGCACGGGCGACAGGATCGTCGTTGAGGCCATGATCTCCGACAGAATGAACTTTCGACCCTTCGGCAGCGCGACAAACCAGCTCGCGGAGCGGTCCCCCCGTTTCCCCATGACCTGAAGGTAGAACGCAGACGGCCTGTCTGTGAGCTAGGTGGCCGGGTTGCAGATCCGGTACCTCGTGGCGTCGAAGTCGTTGAGATCGACTCGCGGATCGTCTCGGGCGACGGTGATCTCCGTGCCCTGCGGGTCACAGCACACCCTGACGTTGTTCGCGCTCGACCCGAAGAGCCAGTCATGCGTCGGTCCGATCAGGGCGCCACCGATCACCACCATCGTGATGAAGCCGAGCCAGAAGCCTCGGCGTCTGCCCTTCCCTGCGCCGTCATACCACCGGGTGAAGGTGTCTCCCCACTTCGTGAATGTCGCCATGAGCAGGGAGAGTATGACGAGATCGATCCTCAGAACTGAGGGCGACCTGTGAACTGGTGCGCAGGGGTATCGCTGACAAGCTGTAGACCCGATTTGGTGACCGCCGTGTTGACGTCATTTTCATTTGGTCTCGCCTCAGGCCTCTGACCAGCTGTAATCTGGTGGAGCTAAGGGGAATCGAACCCCTGACCTACTCGATGCGAACGAGTCGCGCTACCAACTGCGCCATAGCCCCTGATACCGGTAGCAGGCTACCAGTCGCCGGTCACCGGCAGAAATCGCCTGGACTACTGCCCCGCCGCCCGCGGCAGGTCGTAGTGGCGGGCGAAGGCGACGTACTCGAGGTGCTCGAACTCAGGGTCCTCGTCGTCGATCTCGAGGACGGCGGCGCCGGGTCGGCGCAGCCGCGAAGGGACGACGTCGAACTCCTGATCGCTGGTGTTCTCGACCCCGAGGCGCGACCGCGCCATGCGCTGCGCTCGGCGGCGCCGCAGCTGCTCCTCGATGCGGGTCTGACGCCGCAGGTACGCCAGGTACAGCAGCGTGATCGCTGCGATGGTGCCGCAGGCCCACCACATCGACGCCGACCACGTGAACGCTGCCACCGCACTGGTGAGGATCAAGACCGCCATCACCGCCAGCGTGCGCGCCCGGAAACGGTATTTGCGGGCACTGACTGCCGCAGCGGTGTCAGTTTCACGCCGGCGGCGCCGCGCCTCACTGAGCGAGTCGGCGCCGCGCAGTCCGGGATCGGCCGGCGGCTCGAGACCTGAGGAGTCGTCGACGTACTCGTACTCGTCGTCGGCACGGACCTCATCGTCCGGCAGCTCCGCCTGCGGTTCGTCGTCATCGGCCGCGGACAGCTCTTCGGCATCCTCGAGATCCTCGAGGTCTTCTGCGTCTTCGCTGTGGGCTCGGACGACAGGCTCGTCGGCCGTCTGCTCCGCTTCCGCGATGGGCAGCGCACCGGATTCTTCGACGACGTCGACGTCGAGGTAGTCGGGCTCGTCGGCGTCGCGCGTGTCGTCGGCCACCATGACCACCGAACGGCCCGGCGCGTCGTCGGCCTGCGCCTCGTCGTCGTCGGCGGGCTGCCAGTGCGGATCGCTGCGATGCCCGGCAGCCGGCCCGCCGCGACGGCGCAATCGCGCGCCGGCGCCGCTGTTGAGCACCCGGGTGGCCAACGCCACGTCACTGGTGCGTCGCACGGCGTCGCGCTTGCTGATCAGCATCGGCACCAGCACGAACAGCCAGAGCACGACAAGGGAGATCCAGAGGAGAGATTGGGGGATGCTTGGCATGGCGCCTGCTCCTTTCCCCATCAGGCTAGGTCTGTTCGACCAGCGCATCCGTGAGCGGCGCGCCGGGACAATTACACACCTGTAATTCGCTGAGTACAAGCACCAAACGTCACACGTGTCACATCAGCCACAGCCGGCCGGGCAAAGGAGCGATCACGCCCACGACGCCCGCCCCGCACGCACCAGTGCAGAGGTCACCGAGCCGTTGACCTCTTCGATCGTCAGCGCCACCAGCAAGTGGTCCCGCCACGCGCCGTCGACGTCCAGATAGCGCCGCAGCAGGCCTTCCTCCCGGAAACCGGCCTTTGCCAGAACCGCCCGGCTCGCCCCGTTCTCCGGCCGCACCGTTGCCTCCACACGGTGCAGCATCACCGGCCCGAAGCAGTGGTCCAGACCCAGCGCCAACGCTCCGGTCGCGACCCCTCCCCCGACGAATTCCCGCGCCACCCAGTACCCGATCCACGCCGATCGCAGCGCGCCGTGGGTGACGTTCCCGATGGTCAACTGGCCGGCGAACTTTCCGTCGAGTTCGATGACGTACGGCAGCATCCGCCCTTTGCGAGCTTCGGCCCGCAATCCCGAGCACACCGCGGGCCACGACGAAACTGCGTGGCGCAGTTGCCAATCCATATCCGTCGAGGGTTCCCACGGCTCCAGATGAGCGCGGTCGGCCAACCGGATCCTGCTCCACTGCGCGGCGTCGCGTAGACGCACGGGCCGCAGCCGCACTTCCCCCGCGGCGACCCGCAGCGGGCCCACGGGCTGCGGCCACCCCGGGTGCTGCGAACGGGCGCCGAGGAGATTCATCACAGAAGGTGGATTCGGGTCTCAGCCGCGCTGAGCCAGGAACGCGACGTCGACGATCTCACCGGTGCGAATCTGCTCGGCGTCACTGGGCACGACCACCAGGCAGTTTGCTTCTGCCAGCGTGGCCAGCAGATGAGACGAGGAGCCCGGGGCACCGCCGAGCGCCTGCACCAGGTACTCACCGGTGTCCTGGTCGCGCATCAACTGTCCCCGCAGGTATCCCTTGCGGCCGACCACCGAGGTGATCGGCGACAACGCGCGCGCCTGCACGACGCGCCGCATCGGCTGCCGCTTGCCCAGCGACAGACGCAGAAGTGGCCGCACCATCACCTCGAAGACCACCAGCGCGCTGACCGGATTGGCGGGCAGCAGGAACACCGGTACGCCATCGGGTCCGAGCTGACCGAAGCCCTGCACCGAACCGGGGTGCATCGCGATGCGGGTCACCTCCATGTCACCCAGCTGGGCGAGCACCGACCGCACACTCTCGGCGGCCGCGCCACCGACCGCCCCCGCGATCACCACCGCTTCGGCCCGGCTCAGCTGCCCCTCGACGACCTCACGCAGTTGGGCGGGATCGGTGGGCACGATGCCGACGCGGTTCACCTCCGCGCCGGCGTCCCGGGCGGCCGCGGCCAACGCGTAGGAGTTGACGTCATAGACCTGGCCGTTGCCGGGAGTTCGCGAGATGTCGACGAGCTCACCGCCCACGCACATCACCGACAACCGCGGCCGAGGGTGCACGAGCACCCGCTCGCGGCCCACCGCGGCCAGAAGGCCGACCTGCGCCGGGCCGATGATCGCCCCGGCCCGCACGGCCACGTCCCCGGGTTGAACGTCATCGCCGGTCCGGCGGACGTACGCCCCCGAGCGCACGCCACGCAACACCCGCACCCGGGATTCACCGCCGTCGGTCCACCGCAGCGGAAGCACCGCGTCGGCCAGCGTCGGCATCGGCGCGCCGGTCTGGACACGCGCGGCCTGCCGCGGCTGCAACCGGCTCGGCGTCCGCGAGCCCGCCTCGATCAGGCCCATCACCGGAAGGCTGAGGTCGCGGTTCTCGCGCTCGTCACCGTCACCGCCATCCGGGCCACCGCCGATTCCCAGGACGTCGACGCTGCGCACGGCGTACCCGTCGATGGCCGCCTGGTCGAACCCCGGCAGCGGCCGCTCGGTGACCACCTCTTCGGCGCACATCAAACCCTGCGCCTCGGCAATCGCCACCCGCACCGGCCGCGGCGCCACCGCGGCCGCGGCCACCCGGGCCTGCTGCTCCTCCACCGAACGCACAGGATGCCTTTCTTCTGTTGAGCGCCTACGCGCTCCGCAGAAGATGCGCGTGATCGGTGGCGCTAGTGCTCGGCCGAATCCTGCCCGAGCCCCAGCCGCTCGACCAACCACCGCCGTAATTCGGGCCCGTAGTCGTCTCGCTCCAACGCAAAGTCAACCGCAGCCTTGAGGTAGCCCCCGGGATTTCCCAGGTCGTGTCGAGATCCGCGGTGGACCACGACGTGCACCGGATGGCCCTCCTCGATCATCAACGCGATGGCGTCGGTCAGCTGGAGTTCACCGCCTGCGCCCTTCGGAATGCGCCTCAGCGCGTCGAAGACCGCGCGGTCGAGCACGTAGCGGCCGGCCGCCGCGTACGGCGACGGCGCGTCCTCGACCTTGGGCTTCTCCACCATGCCCTTGACCCGCAGCACGTTCGGGTTGGCGGCGTCGGGGACGGTCTCGACGTCGAACACGCCGTAGGCACTGATGTCCTCGCGATCGACCTCGATGGCACACAGTACCGACCCGCCGCGCTTCGCGCGCACCTTCGACATCGTCTCGAGCACGCCCGTCGGCAGCACCAGGTCGTCGGGGAGCAGCACCGCGATCGCGTCCTCGTCGGGCGAGAGGCTGTCCTCGACACATCCGATCGCATGCCCGAGGCCCTTCGGCTCGGCCTGCACCACCGACTCGACCTTGATCAGCGCCGGCGCCCGTCGCACCTTTTCCAGCATCGCGTTCTTTCCGCGCGCCTCGAGCGTGCCCTCGAGCACCAGATCCTCGACGAAGTGCGCGACCACCCCGTCCTTGCCCTCGGACGTGATGATGATGAGTCGTTCGGCGCCGGCTTCGGCGGCCTCGGCGGCCACCAACTCGATACCGGGTGTGTCGACGACGGGAAGCAACTCTTTGGGCACCGTCTTGGTGGCAGGCAGGAAACGGGTTCCCAGCCCCGCGGCGGGGACGACCGCGGTGCGCGGTATGGGAACTTCAGGCCGATTCATCGTTCACACACTAACCTCTCGGGGTCGGTAGTTCTCCCCATACCCGGGACGCGGAAGGCTACTCAGTGCCCCTGACGAAAGCACAGGTACGCGCCGCAATCCTTGCTGCGCGTGCAGCCTCGACACCGCACCAGCGCGCCACCGAGGCCGCCGCCCTGACCGGTCATCTGCTCGCGTGGGTGACGCCCGGCTCGACGGTCTGCGCCTATGTCCCGGTCGGCACGGAGCCCGGCTCGGTGCAGCTGCTCGATGCATGGACCGACCGCGGTGTGCGGGTGCTTTTGCCCGTGTCGCGCCAGGACGACGACGGCGTGCCGCAACCTCTGCAGTGGGGCGCCTACCGTGCGGGCACACTGGTCCGGGCGGCGCTCGGACTTCGCGAGCCGGCGCCGCCGCATCTGCCGGCGGAAGCGGTGGGCGAGGCGAGCGCGGTGCTGGTGCCTGCGTTGGCCGTGGACCGTCGCGGGACGCGGCTGGGCCGAGGCGCCGGCTTCTACGATCGGACGCTGCAGTGGGCGGCCGCGACGGCGCCGCTGGTGGCGGTCGTGCGTGACGACGAACTGGTCGACGAGCTGCCGAACGACCCGCACGACGTTCGGATGACTCACGCCGCGACGCCCGGTCTCGGCGTCCTCGACCTGCGGCGGGAATGACAACCACCCGCTGGCGGTTCTAGCACTTGAGTCGGTAGAGTGCTAACAAGTGTGACGACCTGGGAGGAAGCTGTGCCCACCTATTCTTATGCGTGCACCGAGTGCGACAACAAGTTCGACGTGGTGCAGGCGTTCACCGACGATTCGCTGACCGAGTGCCCGCAGTGCAACGGTCGCTTGCGCAAGGTGTTCGGCAAGGTCGGCGTGGTCTTCAAGGGCAGCGGCTTCTACCGCACCGACAGCCGTGAGTCCGGCAAGAGCTCGACCGGTTCCAGCGCGAAGAGCAGCAGCTCCGAGTCCAGCTCGTCCGCGTCCTCGGACAGCTCCTCGTCGAGCTCGTCATCGAGCAGCTCGTCGAGTTCGACGGACAGCTCGTCGAAGTCCTCGAGCTCGTCCTCGGCGCCGGCAGCTGCCGCGTCCAGCTGATCCCCCCGTTGTCCACAGGGCGCGAACACGCCGCTGACGGGGCTCGCCTGACGTCTTAGCGTGGCCGCATGCCCGGCTCGCTCGATCCCACCGCACTGCACCGGCTGTCTCGCGCAGTGCGCCCCGACTGGTCGCGCACTGTGACCGCTCGTCGCGTTCTGGCGGGCGCCCTGGTGCTGCTCGCCGCTGCCGCGGCGTGGCGCGACGATCCTCGTGACGACCGCATCGACGTCGTCGTCGCCGCCCGAGACCTCTCCCCCGGCACCGCATTGAGCGCGCAGGACGTGCGCCTCGAACAACGCAGCGCCGCAACCGTTCCGGACGGGGCGCAAACCCATGTCGACGACGTCGCGGGGAGCACGCTGGCCGGCCCTGCCCGCCGCGGTGAGGCGCTGACCGACATCCGGCTCCTCGGGCCACGGCTGGCCGAATCGACGGCCGGCCCCGACGCTCGCCTCGTCGCTCTGCCTCTGGCTGATGCCGCACTCCTCGATCTGCTGCGTGCCGGCGACGTCGTCGACGTGGTGGCCGCCCCGGCGTCGGGCGGCAGCGACACGGAGGCTCGAATCATCGCGACCGATGCGGTCGTGGTTCTGGTGTCGAACAAGAGTGGCGGAATCACCTCGCAGAACGGCAATCGTGTTGTCCTGGTTGCCCTTCCGTCTTCATCAGCCAAGACGGTGGCGGGTGCGGCCTTGATGCAGGCCGTCACCGTGACGCTGCACTGATCACTTCACGGTCAGATAGATGACGCTGCCCGTCCTGGTCAGATGCTGATCTTCGAAGTTGGCGTCCCACAACCGCTTCCAGATGTCTGGGCCGGTGGTCATGTTGACCACCGCCGCCTCGTCGAGCGGAACTCGTGACTGGCGCGTGACGATGACCCGGTTGCCTGCGGCCTCCAGTTCGCTGATGGTGTCCTCGGCGCTGGCCGCGGTGGGCGCGGCGAGTGCCGGTGCCGCCAGTCCCAGCGCCAGAGCGGTGAGGGCGGTGGCTGTTGCGGTGGCGATGCCGATTGTGCTCATGCCTGTTAAACCCGCAGCTCAGGGCGATCATTCCGGTGGCAGAAAGTGTTCGGTCGGTGGCAGTAACGACTAACGTGGAGCCCTGTCAGTCCGCATTCTGCCATCGGGAGGATGAGCATGATCAAAGGGTTCAAGGAGTTTCTCGCACGCGGCAACGTGATCGATCTGTCGGTGGCGGTCGTCATCGGCACCGCGTTCACCGCTCTGGTGAAGGCCTTCACCGACAGTGTGATTCAGCCGCTCATCGACCGAATCGGTGCCGGTGGCGACAGGGAGTACGGGATCTTGAAGATCCCGCTGGGCGCCGACAAGTATGTCGACTTCAATGCGGTGCTCTCCGCCTTCATCAATTTCCTTCTGGTGGCGGCCGTCGTCTACTTCGTCATCGTGCTTCCGTACAAGAAGCTCCGCGAGCGTGGCGAGGTGGAGCAAGCGCAGGACACCGAGCTGAGCCTGCTCACCGAGATCCGAAACCTGCTGCAGGAGACCAACGGTCCGGCAGGAAAGCACGTCAGCGGTCCGGGTACCGGCCCCAGCCCGGATACCGCGACACACACCAGCGCGGACCGCGACTGACCGCATACACAACAAAAGGCCCCCGGCTTTCGCCGGGGGCCTTTTGCGTGAGAGTCGATCAGGGGTTGTTGATGTCGAACGGGATCGCCATCCAGTTCGCGCACCACGGGCCGTCGTACACGCAGGCGCTGATGTCACCGGCAGCACCGGAGAACACCCATGCCTTCGTGCCGGGGACGCCACGCGTCGAGGTGCGAACCTCGCCGCCCTGCGAGGCCAGAGCCTCGCCGAACCCGGAGGTGCGGACCTCGCCCTGCGCCATGACGCCCGACGAGCCGTTGGCCACGTCGGGCGAGCGGACTGCGCCGTCGGCCTCGCGGCCGTTACCCGGCGTCGAGGGATCAGCAGACATGTCGTCGGCGCTGGCAGTGCCCACACCGATTGTCATGAGCGCGGCGGCAGCGGCCAGACCGCTCAGCCCCATTGCGATCGGCTTCGCCAACCGCGCGGAAACGGAAGTACCGTACTCGGCCACCGGCCGTCCCTTCTCTTTGAACTGGTTGAAGCTAGGTCCGCTCAGATTACCAGTGTCGAGCGCTTCGTGCGCAGGTAGCGCAATGTTGAGAATCATCTTCCTCACCTTGAGTTTTCCCTTGCCGAAGTGGGTAATCCACTTAGTTCATGTTCCAGGGTTCTCCGTAGGTGGTGACGCTGTCGCCGTCCTTGGAGATCAGCCGCGCGTAGGGACGCAGCAGCACGCCGCCGGCCGCACCCGTGACGGTTCCGTGGGCGTTCGACACCGCGACGGCGCCGTGGTCACCGGAGACGTCGACCGAGAACGTCGCGACTTCCTGGATGCCCGGGCCGTTACCCAGATCCGCAGAGATCGAGACACCGGGCAGCAGCGGCGGCGTCGAGATCGGCGGGAACAGATCGATGGCTCCCTGAGAGGTACCGATGACGTCCTGCGCGTCGAGCGCGATGTTCGGCGTGGTGTAGCTGAAGTTGATGCCCACACCCAGCGACCACGGGAAGCCGATCTGATAACCCAGCTCCAACGTGCCCGCGAAGTCCTTGGCCCCGTCACCCACGACCGAGTAGACCGCCTTGCCCGAGTGGAACCACTCGCGGGTCAGCCGGTTGCGGTCAAGGGGGAACACACCATTGAGGAAGGTGTCCCACTGCTGGATGGTCAGGGTGCGGCCCTTACCGTCCACGAGACTCAGTTCGTTGTCCAGCCCTGCGTGCGATGTGCCGGTGCTGACGAGCAGCGCCGCAACGCTCATGCTCAGTGCTACCAACACCCGGATGATCAGCTTCATGCTCTCCTCAGCCCGTTGACGGTGAATTATTGGAAAATTTCTCATCTTTGAGGAGACGAAAGTATCTAGCCGGGCACCGCACCGCTTGTCCGCCAAGCTGTTTGGTAACCAATTGCCAGGCTGGTCACAGGTAGCGGGAGACGACGGTCACAAAAGCGGCCCCCGACTGTCGTCAGGGGCCGCTTCCGCGGAGAGATCGAGAAGTCAGTTCATGTTCCAGGGTTCTCCGTAGGTGGTGACGCTGTCGCCGTCCTTGGAGATCAGCCGCGCGTAGGGACGCAGCAGCACGCCGCCGGCCGCACCCGTGACGGTTCCGTGGGCGTTCGACACCGCGACGGCGCCGTGGTCACCGGAGACGTCGACCGAGAACGTCGCGACTTCCTGGATGCCCGGGCCGTTACCCAGATCCGCAGAGATCGAGACACCGGGCAGCAGCGGCGGCGTCGAGATCGGCGGGAACAGATCGATCGGGCCCTTTGCCGTGCCGATGATGTCCTGCTGATCGAGTGCGATGTTCGGCGTGGTGTAGCTGAAGTTGATGCCCACACCCAGCGACCACGGGAAGCCGATCTGATATCCCAGCTCCAACGTGCCCGCGAAGTCCTTGGCCCCGTCACCCACGACCGAGTAGACCGCCTTGCCCGAGTGGAACCACTCGCGGGTCAGCCGGTTGCGGTCAAGGGGGAACACACCATTGAGGAAGGTGTCCCACTGCTGGATGGTCAGGGTGCGGCCCTTACCGTCCACGAGACTCAGTTCGTTGTCCAGCCCTGCGTGCGATGTGCCGGTGCTGACGAGCAGCGCCGCAACGCTCATGCTCAGTGCCACCAGCACCCGGATGATCAGCTTCATGCTCTCCTCAGCCCGTAGATCGATTGGGGTCTCGTCATCGAGGAGATGAAAGTAACCAGCCGTTGCGCCGGACTGCTTGCCCGCCAAGCTGTTTGGTATTCACTTACCAACCTGGTCACAGACAGGGGGTCCATCCTGGACGTGTCAGAGTCCACCTGGGCCGTACACAAAAGCGGCCCCTGACCGAAGTCAGAGGCCGCTTCTGGAGAACCGTTACATCAGTTCATGTTCCAGGGTTCGCCGTAGGTGGTGACGCTGTCACCGGCCGACGAGATCAGCCGTGCGTAGGGACGCAGCAGCACACCGCCGGCAGCGCCGGTCACCGTGCCGTGCGCGTTCGACACCGCCACCGCGCCGTTCGGGCCGGACACGTCGACGGTGAACGTCGCGACTTCCTGGATACCGGGGCCGTTGCCCAGGTCCGCCGAGATCGACACGCCCGGGAACAGCGGCGGCGTCGAGATCGCCGGGAAGAGGTCGATGGGGCCGACTGCGGTCCCGATGACGTCCTGGCCGTCGAGCGCGATGTTGGGGGTGGTGTAGCTGAAGTTGATGCCCACGCCCAGCGACCACGGGAAGCCGATCTGGTAACCCAGCTCCAGGGTGCCCTCGAAATCATCGGCGCCCTCACCGGCCACGCTGTACACAGCCTTGCCCGAGTGGAACCACTCGCGGGTCAGCCGGTTGCGGTCAAGGGGGAACACGCCGTTGAGGAACGTGTCCCACTGCTGGATCGTCAACGTCCGACCCTTGCCATCGACCAGGCTCAGCTCATTGTCCAGCCCTGCGTGAGAGGTGCCAGTGCTCACGAACAACGCAGCGATGGCCGCGACCATCGCGATCAGTACCCGAGAAATTGTCTTCATGGTGATCCTTTTCAGGTGGTGAGAGCGACGGAGTGCCGGCCTCGAAGGACCGGCACTCCACCGAACTCGTGGGCGATGCCCGTGGGTCAGTTCATGTTCCAGGGTTCGCCGTAGGTGGTGACGCTGTCACCGGCCGACGAGATCAGCCGTGCGTAGGGACGCAGCAGCACACCACCGGCAGCACCGGTCACCGTGCCGTGCGCGTTCGACACTGCGACCGCGCCGTTGGGGCCGGACACGTCGACGGTGAACGTCGCGACTTCCTGGATACCGGGGCCGTTGCCCAGGTCCGCCGAGATCGACACGCCCGGGAACAGCGGCGGCGTCGAGATCGCCGGGAACAGGTCGATGCCCACGCCGTCGACACCGATGACGTCCTGGCCGTCGAGCGCGATGTTGGGGGTCGTGTAGCTGAAGTTGATGCCCACGCCCAGCGACCACGGGAAGCCGATCTGGTAGCCCAGCTCCAAGGTGCCCTCGAAATCATCGGCGCCCTCGCCGGCCACGCTGTACACAGCCTTGCCCGAGTGGAACCACTCGCGGGTCAGCCGGTTGCGGTCAAGGGGGAACACGCCGTTGAGGAACGTGTCCCACTGCTGGATCGTCAACGTCCGACCCTTGCCATCGACCAGGCTCAGCTCATTGTCCAGCCCTGCGTGAGAGGTGCCAGTGCTCACGAACAACGCAGCGATGGCCGCGACCATCGCGATCAGCACCCGACTGATTGCCTTCATGTTCTCCCTTGCTCAGTAGAACGGGTCCCCATGTCGGGGCACCGGTTGCTCGTGCCTGGCCGTACCGCTACACCACACACCTCGCAAGAACTTCATGTGAGTGGAATTAAAAACCCCACATTTTGTTCTTACGAATTACTCATCGTTTTGACGAGAGGAACATAACGAGGAGGCATCCGACCGGCAACGCGTACGTCCGTGTGGTGTCGCGAGACGCACGACGCGGCCAACGTTTGCTGACGACCCCTCGAGAGACAGCGACCCCCTCCTCGCGACGACGGGGCTCGGCAGAAGAACTCCGTCGCTGATCTTGACCCCGCACCAACGTCTTCGCGTTCCGCGGCGACGGCGTTACACCAGGTTCCTGAAATGGAGCTGTGGTGAACCTACAGGTCAGCCGTGATCGCCGTGATGAGGCGGAATGTTGTCCCGCAGCCAGCGGTCCCGGTCGTCGTCGTCTCCAGCCCGGTCCGGATCGCGTTCACCGGTCGGCATCTCAGGCAATGTCTCACCGAACACCTTGTTAACTACATCGCGCGACGGCCGCGACTGCTCGGTCATTGAGCCCACCCTGTGTGACAAAGATCACACCCGAGCCGGGATGGCAGTTCACTTTCCGTTAACACTGCTGGTCCGACGCATGGTCCGGACACGGAAACGCGGGTCGGAGAGGAAGCTCCTCCGACCCGCGTGTGGACTAGCTCCTGCCAGCCCATGGCGTTTAGATCTCCAAACTGGATAGCTGCGCGATGATGTGCGCGGCCAACGGCCCGAGTGTCGCCATCCCGTCGCGCACCGCAGCCCGGGACCCGGCGAGGTTCACCACCAGAGTGCTCCCAGACACGCCCGCGAGACCGCGCGAGAGCCCGGCGTCCGCGGTGCCCGCCGCGAGGCCCGATGACCGCAGCGCCTCGGCGATGCCGAGAAGCTCTCGGTCGAGCAGATCGCGCGTCGCCTCCGGGGTGACATCGCGCGGCGTGACACCGGTACCACCGACCGAGATCACGAGATCGACGCCGCCGATGACGGCGGTGTTGAGCGCGTTGCGGATCTCGACCTCGTCGGAGGAGACCACGATGACGCCGTCGACGACGAATCCGGCCTCGCCGAGCAGTTCCGTGACAAGAGGCCCGCTGTGGTCCTCTTCATCACCGTGGGCGGTGCGGTCGTCCACGACGACGACGAGAGCCCGGCCGACCAACGTGTGGGGCTGTTCCATGGGCACAACCGTATATGTCGGCACGGACAGCGGCGCAGCCACTCGAAGCGTCGGCCGTGGCGGTCCCTGGACCACCCTCACTGTGCGGCCTTACCCAAGGTGACGTCGACCGTCTGCGGCTTCCCGGAGGGGTCCAGATAGGTCAGCGTCACCTTGTCTCCTGGCGCCTTGGACCGCACCGCGGCGACAAGGGCATCAGCGCTGTCGATCACCCGGTCGTCGAGTTTGGTCACCGTCACCCCGGCGGGAAGTCCCGCCGAGGACGCCGCGCCATTCGGGGTGACCTCGACGATCTTGGCCCCGTCTCCCCCGGCGTTGTTGCCCACCTGGACACCCAGCGACGCGCGCGTCGCGCTGCCCGTCTGGATCAGTTCGTCGGCGATCCGTTTGGCCTGGTCGACGGGGATCGCGAAGCCCAGACCGATCGAGCCGCTCTGTGTCGCACCGGAATCGGCGCCCATGGTGGCAATGGCGGAGTTGATGCCGACCAGCTCACCGTTCATGTTGACCAGAGCGCCGCCGGAATTGCCGGGATTGATGGCCGCGTCGGTCTGGATCGCGTCGAGCACTGTGTTCTGGTTCTGCGCATCGCCTCCGGCCGCGACCGGGCGGTTCAGTGCACTGATGATGCCGGTGGTCACGGTGCCTTCCAGACCCAGCGGCGATCCGATCGCCACCACATCCTGGCCGACCCGCAGATTCGCCGACGAGCCGATCGCTATCGGCGTCAATCCGGAGACCCCCTTCGCGCGGACCACGGCGATGTCGCTGCCCGGATCGGTGCCCACGATGTCGAACGCAGCGGTGCGGCCGTCGGAGAACGTGACCTTGGTCTGCGGCCCACCGCCCGGCGCCGCCGCGGCGGCGACCACGTGATTGTTGGTCAGGATCAGCCCGTCGGCGGAGAGGATGACACCCGAGCCCTCCTCGGACTGGCGGCCCTCGTTCACTTCGAGCTTGACCACACTCGGCACGACCTTCGCCGCGACCTGCTCCACCGAGCCATTGGGCACGCTGGCGGCGGGCTGGCTCGGCGCCGCGCCCGACGCGCTGAAGCCCGTCGAACTGTGGGCCGGGTGCACCAGCGTCGCGACACCACCGCCGATGCCCGCGGACACGATCGCCAGGGCCACGGCTCCCGCGGCGAGACCTGTTGCGCGCGAACGCTTCTTGGGCGTCGGTGCGGCAGGCGGGAAACCGGGCCGCGGGTACGGGTTCGGCATCGGCGCCCCGGGGTAGGGATCGTAGGGCGAGCGGTAGGCCTGCCGTTGCTGCTCCGTCGCGTACCGCCAATCCCAGCCGGGTTGCTGCTCATGGGATCCGGAGCGCACGGGGCCGACCTGACCTTGGGGCGCCTGGCCACCCATGCCGGGCTGCTGACCCGGATGCTGACCCGGTGAGTACCTCGGATGGTTGGTCATGTCGCTGCGGTGTCTTCCTCGAGTAGGGGATGGTGTACGTCGTCAACGAAGTGCGTGGCTCAAGAGTGCCCACCTGTGCTGAGAGTGCCCTGAGATTCACATCGGTACACGCCCAGATTCTGCCGGGCTCACCCGAACATCGTCGCTGGTGACACGCGTCACCGCGGGGATGACGAGTCGTGTGTCGCCGACCCCGTCGGGACCGGGGGACGCCCGGGCAGCACCATGTGCATCGAGGTCCCCGGTGGGTCACCGCCGTCGACGGTGTCGGTGACCAGCAGGGTTCCCCCGTGCTTGGCCACCACCTGTTTGACGATCGCGAGGCCGAGCCCTGAGCCCGGCATCGCCCGCGCCGCAGTGGACCGGTAGAACCGCTCGAACACGAGATCCCGCTCGTGGGCCGGGATTCCCGGTCCGTTGTCTGACACCACCAGCGCGGCGTGGTTCGCGTCGATCTGCCTCAGTACCACGCCCACCCGACCGCCAGGGGGACTCCACTTGGCCGCGTTGTCGAGCAGGTTGAGGACGGCGCGGCCCAGCCCCGCCGTATCGCCGTACACCTGCCAGGGCGTGACGGTGACATCGAACTCGATGTCGTTGCGACGGCGCCGAACTCGCTCGAGGGAGCGGTCGATGACGTCGGAGATGTCGACCACTTCGTGCACCACACGGCCGGCGTCCTCACGGGTGAGGTCGACCAGGTCACCGACCAGCGTGGACAATTCCTCGATCTGCCCCATAACGTCGGCCTGCAGATCGGCCATCTCGTCCTCCGGGATACGTGGTGCTCCCGGCCGCATCGACGCCATCAGGAGTTCGACGTTCGTGCGCAGCGAGGTCAACGGCGTACGCAACTCGTGTCCGGCGTCGGTGACCAATCTCGCCTGGCGATCGCGAGATTCGGCCAGCGCTCGCAGCATCATGTTGAAAGCCTCGGTGAGCCTGGCCAATTCGTCGTGGCCGACCACCGGGATGGGTCGCAGATCGTCGGTGCGAGCCACGCGTTCGGCCGCCTGGGTCAGTCGAGCAACCGGCCGTAGGCCGGCAGTGGCCACCATCCCGCCGGCGATCGCGGCGATCGCCACCCCGATTCCGCCGACCCAGAACAGCACGGTTCCCAGCTTCTTGAGAAGGTCGCCGGTCGGTCCCAGGCTCTTCGACAGGATCAGCGACGACCCGTCGGAGAAATGGACGGCGAACACCCGCTGGTGCCCCACCGTCCGCAGGGAAATCCCCAAATTGCCTGCGATGACAGCCTTTTCGGGCTCCCCGATCGGAATGTTGTCCGACGTCTGGTACCCGGCCCGGCCGGGGATCACCAGCCGTGCGTTCATGTCGGAGTATGCCGTCGCCTCGATGGCCTTGCCCGGGTCCATCTCCAGCGATCCGCTCTCCACCAGGAGCTGAGCCCGCTTGTACAACTGACTGTCGAGATCGTCGTAGAGCGCTCGGGACACCACCGCGTACACCGCGACGCCCATCAGCACGACCGCCATCAACACCATCGACATCGCCAGCAGCATCACGCGCCAGCGCAGCGACACCGAGCTACCGGCCGGCTGTTGCTGATGGGGCTGTCCCGGCCAGGCGACGTCGGGATGCGGCTGCATCAGGGCGGGGTCTCCCGCAGGACGTACCCGACTCCCCGCACCGTGTGGATGAGCCGCGGCTCGCCTTCGGCCTCGGTCTTACGGCGCAGGTATCCGACGTAGACCTCGAGCGCGTTGCCCGACGTCGGGAAGTCGAAGCCCCACACTTCTTCGAGGATGCGGCTGCGCGTGAGCACCCGCCGAGGATTGGCGATGAGCATTTCGAGCAATGCGAACTCGGTGCGGGTGAGACTGATCGACCGCTCGCCTCGGGTGACCTCACGGGTCACCGGATCCAGTGAGAGGTCGGCGAATGTCAGCGCGGCCGATTCACTCGAATCGTCGAGTGTGGTGCGGCGCAGCAGGGCCCGCATGCGCGCCAGCAACTCCTCGAGGGCGAAGGGCTTGGGCAGGTAGTCGTCGGCGCCGGCATCGAGCCCGGCCACGCGTTCCGACACGGAGTCTCGCGCCGTCAGGACGAGGATCGGCAGATCGTCACCGGTGCTGCGGAGCTGGCGGCACACCTCGAGTCCGTCGAGGCGGGGCATCATCACGTCCAGTACGACAGCGTCGGGACGGTCGCTGGCGATCAGGTCGAGCGCTTCACGCCCGTCCTGAGCCAACTCCACGGAGTAGCCGTTGAAAGACAGGGAGCGGCGCAGCGATTCGCGGACCGCGCGGTCATCATCGACGACGAGTATGCGCACTGCCACAGTCTCAACTCCGTGTCTGAGAGAGTGCTGAGAGCCGCGCCGATGAAACCTGAATGTTTCCGATACGCGTCGTCGCGGTTAGCGGCGATCGAGATCGATCAGACCCAGGCGTGCAGCCTTGAGCAACCGCCGCGGCACCTTGCGCTGCTGACCTCCGACGGTCACGCCGACGAGTCCGGTGGCCGTGGCCTTCCACTGCGCGCGCCGGCTACGGGTGTTCGCACGCGACATCCTGCGCTTCGGGACAGCCATGATCGAGCTCCATCTGTGTTTCGGGGTGTCCGTCGGCTGACCGGCGAACATGAACCAGTACTGCCTGCAAGCCTGGGCGGACCGGACGCGGGCAATTGGACACCAGGATAGCCGGTGAGCTGGACGGGCTCCAAACCCCGCGGATGACCCGGCGGTGGGAAACGCGGTCAGGTCTTGACGTGCTACCGCCGGTACCAAGTAACCTACCGGTTGGTTGGGCGCCCTGCCCGCCTGAGCGACGGGAGACTGCGTGACGCCGGTGTCGGACCGCGATCCCATCCGGATCGGGAACTGCTCGGGCTTCTACGGTGACCGGCTCTCGGCCATGCACGAGATGCTCACCGGGGGCGACGTCGACTACCTGACCGGTGATTATCTCGCCGAGCTGACCATGCTCATCCTGGGCCGCGACCGCATGAAGGATCCCGATCGCGGCTACGCCAAGACGTTCTTGCGGCAGCTCGAGCAGTGCCTCGGCCTCGCGGTGGACCGCGGTGTGCGCATCGTCGCGAACGCCGGCGGCCTCAACCCCGCGGGACTCGCCGCCGCTGTGCGCGCTCTCGCCGAGCGGCTGCAGATCACCGTCGCCGTCGCCCACGTCGAGGGCGACGACCTCCTCCCGCGCGCCGACGAGCTGGGTCTCGGCCGACCCCTGACCGCCAACGCCTACCTGGGCGCCTGGGGCATCGCCGACTGCCTGAAGGCGGGCGCCGATGTCGTGGTGACAGGGCGCGTCACCGACGCGTCGGTGATCGTCGGCCCCGCGGCGGCGCACTTCGGCTGGAAGCGCGAGGACTACGACGCGATCGCCGGTGCGATCGCCGCGGGCCACATCATCGAGTGCGGCACCCAGGCCACCGGCGGCAACTACTCCTTCTTCACCGAGATCGCCGACATGGCGCGCCCCGGCTTCCCCATCGCCGAGATCCACGCCGACGGTTCGTCGGTCATCACCAAGCATCCGGGCACCGGCGGCGCTGTCAGCGTCGGCACCGTCACCGCGCAGCTGCTCTACGAAATCGGCGGCGCCCGCTACGCGAACCCCGACGCCACCCTGCGGGTCGACTCGATCACGCTGACCGACGACGGCCCCGACCGTGTGCGCGTCAGCGGCGTCACCGGTGAACCTCCCCCGCCCACGCTGAAGGTCGGCCTCAACAGTCTCGGCGGCTTCCGCAACGAGATGACGTTCGTACTGACCGGGCTCGACATCGAGGCCAAAGTGGCGCTCGTGCGACGTCAGCTCGAGGCGAGCCTGACGGTCCGGCCGGCGGAGATGCAGTGGTCGCTGGCCCGCACCGACCACGCCGATGCCGACACCGAACAGACCGCCAGCGCCCTGCTCAGCTGCGTGGCACGTGACCCCGACGCCGCCGCGGTGGGCCGCCGATTCTCCGCTGCCGCCGTCGAACTGGCCCTGGCCAGCTATCCCGGCTTCACCAGCACCACTCCGCCCGGCGACGGCCAGGTGTACGGCGTCTTCACGGCTGCTCACGTACCGGCCGAGCAGGTGCCTCATGTGGCCGTGCACGCCGACGGCACCCGGGTCGACATCTCACCCGCCGTGGACACCCTCGAACTCGCGCCGGTGCCCGACGTCGAGGTACCACCGCCGAACGAGGCGGCCGCGACGCGGCGAGTGCCGCTGGGCACGATCGCGGGTGCCCGCAGCGGCGACAAGGGCGGCAGCGCCAACATCGGGGTCTGGGCGCGGACCGATGACCACTGGCACTGGCTCGCGTCGGCGCTGACCGTGGAGAAGCTGCGCGAGCTGCTGCCGGAGGCGGCCGGACTCCCCGTGACCCGCCATCTGCTACCCAACCTGCGCGCCGTGAACTTCGTGATCGAAGACATCCTGGGTCAGGGCGTCGCGTCCGCGGCGCGTTTCGATCCGCAGGCCAAAGGCCTGGGTGAATGGCTGCGCAGCCGAACCATCGACATCCCCGAGGAGTTGTTGCCGTGAGCATCTGGACCACATCGGAACGCGAGGACCTCCGGAAGACGGTGCGCGCCTTCGCCGAACGCGAGGTGCTCCCCCACGTCGACGAGTGGGAACGCGTCGGCGAACTCCCCCGCGACCTGCACCGCAAGGCAGCCCAGGCCGGGCTGCTCGGCGCCGGCTTCCCCGAGACGGCCGGCGGCGAGGGCGGCGACGGCGCAGATGCGCTGCTCATCTGCGAGGAGATGCATCAGGCGGGGGCACCCGGCGGGGTGTTCGCCTCGCTGTTCACCTGCGGCATCGCGGTGCCCCACATGATCGCCTCCGGCGACGAGCACCTCATCGACACCTATGTGCGGCCGACGTTGCGGGGCGAGAAGATCGGCTCGCTGGCGATCACAGAACCGGGCGGTGGCTCCGACGTCGGGCACCTGACCACCCGCGCGGTCCGGGAGGGCGACGAGTTCGTCATCAACGGCGCCAAGACCTACATCACCTCCGGCGTACGCGCCGACTACGTCGTCACCGCGGCGCGCACGGGCGGGCCGGGAGCGGCGGGGGTGTCGCTGATCGTCGTGGACAAAGGCACACCCGGCTTCGAGGTCAGCCGCAAGCTCGACAAGATGGGCTGGCGGTCTTCCGACACCGCTGAACTCTCCTACACCGACGTCCGCGTGCCCGTGGCCAACCTCGTCGGCGCCGAGAACAGCGGCTTCTTCCAGATCGCCGCCGCATTCGTGTCCGAGCGCGTCGGCCTCGCCGGGCAGGCCTACGCCAGCGCGCAGCGGTGCCTCGACCTCACCGTCGAGTGGTGTCGCAACCGCGAGACCTTCGGCAAGCCGCTGATCGCGCGACAGTCGGTGCAGAACACGCTCGCCGAGATGGCGCGACGCATCGACATCGCCCGCGTCTACACCCGCCACGTCGTGGAACGTCAGATCGCCGGTGAGTCGAACCTGATCACCGAGGTGTGCTTCGCCAAGAACACCGCAGTCGAGGCGGGCGAGTGGGTCGCCAACCAGGCGGTGCAGCTGTTCGGCGGCATGGGATACATGGCCGAGTCGGAGGTCGAACGCCAGTACCGCGACATGCGCATCCTCGGCATCGGCGGCGGCACCACCGAGATCCTGACCTCGCTGGCCGCCAAGTCGCTGGGCTTCCAAGCGTGACGCTCCGCTCGACACTGGACCCTCGCTCCCCCTCGTACCGCGAGGCCGCCGACGCGATGGCGATCAAGCTCGCCGAACTCGACGCCGAACACGCCAAGGCGCTGGCCGGTGGTGGCGAGAAGTACGTCAGCCGCCACCATGCCCGCGGCAAGATGACTGCGCGCGAACGGATCGAGGCTCTCGTCGACCCCGACTCCCCGTTCCTCGAGCTGAGCCCACTGGCCGCGTGGGGCACCGACTTCACGGTCGGCGCGAGCGTCGTCATCGGCATCGGAGCGGTCGAGGGCGTCGAATGCCTGATCGTCTCCAACGATCCGACCGTCAAGGGCGGCACCAGCAACCCGTGGACCCTGCGAAAGATCCTGCGCGGCAATCAGATCGCCCTGGAAAACCGACTGCCGGTGATCTCTCTCGTGGAGTCGGGTGGCGCGGATCTGCCCACGCAGAAAGAGATCTTCATTCCCGGCGGGCAGATGTTCCGCGACCTGACCCGACTCTCGGCGGCCGGTATCCCGACGATCGCCCTGGTGTTCGGCAACTCGACCGCAGGCGGCGCCTACATCCCCGGGATGAGCGATCACGTCGTGATGATCAAGGACCGCTCGAAGGTGTTCTTGGCCGGTCCTCCGCTGGTCAAGATGGCGACCGGGGAGGAGTCCGACGACGAATCGCTCGGCGGGGCCGAGATGCACGCCCGCACATCGGGTCTCGCGGACTACTTCGCCGTCGACGAACTCGACGCGATGCGCATCGGCCGGCGGATCGTGGCGCGGCTCAACTGGCACAAGAAAGGTCCGGCGCCGAAGGCCTACACCGAGCCGGCGTTCGACTCCGAGGAACTACTCGGCATCGTGCCGCCGGATCTGCGTATCCCGTTCGACCCTCGCGAGGTCATCGCCCGCATCGTCGACGGCTCGGAGTTCGACGAGTTCAAACCGCTGTACGGCGGCTCACTGGTGACCGGCTGGGCCACGCTGCACGGGTTCCCGCTCGGCATCCTCGCCAACGCGCGCGGGGTGCTGTTCAGCGAGGAGTCGCAGAAGGCCACGCAGTTCATCCAGCTGGCCAACCGCTCGAACACGCCACTTCTGTTCTTGCACAACACCACCGGCTACATGGTGGGCAAGGCGTACGAAGAGGGCGGCATGATCAAGCACGGTTCGATGATGATCAACGCCGTCTCGAACTCGACTGTGCCGCATCTGTCGTTGCTGATCGGCGCCTCCTACGGCGCAGGCCACTACGGCATGTGCGGGCGCGCCTACGACCCGCGTTTCCTGTTCGCCTGGCCGAGCGCGAAGTCGGCGGTCATGGGCGGCACCCAGTTGGCGGGCGTGCTGTCGATCGTGAGCCGGGCCGCGGCGCAGGCCCGCGGTCAGCAGGTCGACGAGGCGGCGGATGCCGCACTGCGCGCGGCCGTCGAGGCGCAGATCGACGCCGAATCGCTGCCGATGTTCCTGTCGGGCCGGCTCTACGACGACGGCGTCATCGACCCGCGGGACACCCGCACCGTGTTGGGAATGTGCCTGTCGGCGATCGCCAGCGCACCGATCGAGGGGACGTCGAACTTCGGCGTCTTCCGGATGTGATTTCGGCGTGTTCGCCGTCGCTGAGCGCAGACAACCACGCCGAAATCGCGAGGAGGGAGCAGCCATGATCACTCGCGTTCTGGTCGCCAACCGTGGCGAGATCGCCCGGCGGGTGTTCGCCACCTGCCGACGGCTGGGTATCGGCACCGTCGCCGTGTACACCGATCCCGACGCAGCGGCACCGCACGTCGCCGAAGCCGACGTCCGGGTGCGTCTCGAGGGCACCCGCGGCTATCTCGACACCGCCCAACTGATCGCAGCCGCGCGGGCCGCCGGCGCCGACGCAGTCCACCCCGGGTACGGATTCCTTTCGGAGAACCCCGACTTCGCGGCCGCCGTGGTCGACGCGGGGCTGACGTGGATCGGGCCGCCCGTGGCCGCGGTGGCCGCGATGGGCTCCAAGATCGAAGCCAAGAAGATGATGGCCGCCGCCGGGGTTCCGGTGCTCGACGAGCTCGACCCGGACACGGTGACCGCCGACATGCTGCCGGTACTGATCAAAGCGTCCGCCGGCGGCGGGGGCCGCGGCATGCGCGTGGTCCGCGAACTCGGCGAGCTGCCCGGGCAGGTCGAGGCCGCGCAACGCGAGGCGCAGTCCGCCTTCGGCGATCCCACGGTGTTCTGCGAGCGCTACCTCGACGCCGGTCATCACGTCGAGGTGCAGGTGATGGCCGATGCGCACGGCACGGTGTGGGCGGTCGGCGAGCGGGAGTGCTCGATCCAGCGCCGTCATCAGAAGATCATCGAAGAGGCACCTTCCCCGTTGGTGGAACGCACTCCGGGCATGCGGGACAAGCTGTTCGAGGCGGCCCGGCTGGCCGCCACCGCGATCGGCTACACCGGCGCAGGCACCGTCGAGTTCATGGCCTCTGATGGGGGCGACTTCTTCTTCCTCGAGATGAACACCCGCCTCCAGGTGGAACACCCCGTCACCGAGCTCACGTCGGGCCTGGACCTGGTCGAGCTACAGCTCGCGGTTGCCGACGGAGCGGCGCTGGACGCGCAGCCACCCGCATCGTGCGGTTCCTCGATCGAGGCGCGCCTCTACGCCGAGGATCCCGCCAAGAACTGGCAGCCCCAAGCCGGCACCGTCCATCGTTTCGACGTGCCCACGGCGGTCGAGCATTTCGAGCTGCTCGACCGGGCGGGGGTGCGTCTGGACTCCGGGGTGGGCGACGGCTCGGTGATCTCGGTGTTCTACGACCCGATGATCGCGAAGGTCATCTCGTGGGCACCCACCCGGGAGCGGGCCGCAGCGCTGCTGGCCGATGCACTGACCCGCACCCGGCTACACGGTGTGCGCACCAACCGCGACCTGCTGGTCAACGTGCTGCGCCACCCGGCGTTCCGCAGCGGCGCCACCGACACGGCGTTCTTCGACACCCATGACCTGGCCGTGCTTGCCGCGCCGGTCGCCGACAGTGCGACGGTGGAGCTGTCGGCGATCGCCGCCGCGTTGGCCGAGGCGGCGCACAACCGCAGCACAGCAACGGTTTTCGCGGGGGTCCCGAGTGGGTGGCGCAATCTCGCGTCGGGCTGGCAGACCAAGGGCTACATCAACGATGACGGCGAGACCCACGAAGTGGCGTACCGCTTCACCCGCGACGGCGTGCGCGTGGCCGACCGCGACGACGTGACGCTGGTGACCGCGACGCCCGCGCAGACAGTGCTCAACGTCGCCGGCGTGGACCGCCCGTTCGCGGTGGCGCGCCACGGTGACGATGTGTACGTCGACTCCCCCACCGCCGCGGTGCATCTGCTCGCGCTGCCGCGGTTTCCCGATCCGGCCGATGCCGTCGCACACGGGTCGCTGCTCGCGCCGATGCCGGGTTCGGTGCTGCGCGTCGGGGCCGCCGTGGGCGACACCGTCACCGCGGGCCAGCCGCTGGTGTGGCTCGAGGCGATGAAGATGGAGCACACCATCGCCGCACCGGCCGACGGTGTGTTGGCCGAACTCAACGTCACCGCGGGAACGCAGGTGGAAGTGGGCGCCGTTCTGGCGCGTGTCGATTCAGGAGAGGCATCATGACCGGATTCGTCGAGACCGAGGAACAGCAGGCCCTGCGCAAGGCGGTCGGCGCGATGGCTGCCAACTACGGGCAGGACTACTACCTGGAGAAGGCCCGCGCGGGTCAGCACACCGATGAGCTGTGGGCAGAGGCCGGCCGCCTCGGCTTCATCGGGGTGAACCTGCCCGAGGAGTACGGCGGCGGCGGTGCAGGCATGTACGAGCTGAGCCTCGTCATGGAGGAGATGGCCGCGGCAGGGTCCGCCCTGCTGATGATGGTGGTCTCGCCGGCGATCAACGGGACGATCATCGCCAAGTACGGCACCGAGGAGCAGAAGCAGCGCTGGCTCCCCGGCATCGCCGACGGCACGGTCACGATGGCGTTCGCCATCACCGAGCCCGATGCCGGCTCCAACTCGCACCGCATCACCACGACCGCACGCCGGGACGGCAGCGACTGGATCCTGTCCGGCCAGAAGGTGTACATCTCCGGCGTCGACCAGGCCCAGGCCGTGCTCGTCGTGGGCCGCACCGCCGACCACAAGACGGGCAATCTGAAGCCCGCGCTATTCGTCGTCCCGACGGACACCCCCGGCATGAGCTGGACGAAGATCGACATGGAGATCGTCAGCCCGGAGAACCAGTTCCAGCTGTTCTTCGACGAGGTCCGCCTGCCCGCCGACGCCCTGGTCGGCTCGGAGGACGCCGCCATCGCCCAGCTCTTCGCGGGACTGAACCCCGAACGCATCATGGGTGCAGCGAGCGCGGTCGGCATGGGACGGTTCGCCCTGGAGAAGGCCACCTCGTACGTCAAGACGCGACAGGTGTGGAAGACGCCGATCGGTGCGCACCAGGGCATCTCGCATCCCCTGGCGCAGAACCACATCGAGGTCGAACTGGCCAAGCTGATGATGCAGAAGGCCGCCGCGCTGTACGACGCGGGTGACGACGCCGGCGCCGCCGAGGCGGCGAACATGGCCAAGTACGCCGCCGGTGAGGCGTCGGTGCGCGCCGTCGACCAGGCGGTGCAGTGCCTCGGCGGCAACGGTCTGACCAAGGAGTACGGCATCGCCTCGGTACTGACGGCGTCGAGGCTGGCCCGGATCGCGCCGGTCAGCCGCGAGATGGTGCTCAACTTCATCGCGCAGACGTCGCTCGGGCTCCCCCGGTCCTACTGATGAGCGCTTGCGCGAAGAAGAGATTGCACTGATGGGCGATCTTGTCACCTACGACCGCGACGGTGCGGTCGCGCGGCTGACGCTCGATTCCCCGCACAACCGCAACGCGCTGTCGGCAGCGTTGGTCGCGCAGGTGCACGAGGGCCTCGAGCGGGCGGCGGCCGACCCTGACGTCCGGGTCGTCGTGCTCGGACACACGGGCGGGACGTTCTGCGCCGGCGCCGACCTCGCCGAGGCCGCCGGCCGGGACCCCTCCGAGCTGGCCGTCGACCGGGCGCGGGAGATGACGCAGCTGCTGCGCCGCATCCTGACCTGCCCGCTTCCTGTCATCGCGGCGGTCGACGGCCATGTCCGCGCCGGTGGGCTGGGGCTGATCGGAGCCTGCGACATCGTGGTGGCGGGCACAGCGAGCACGTTCGCGCTGACCGAGGCACGCATCGGGGTGGCGCCGTCGATCATCTCGTTGACGCTGCTGCCGAAGATGACGGCGCGTGCCGCCGGCCGCTACTTCGTCACGGGCGAGAAGTTCGGCGCGGCAGAGGCCGCACAGATGGGCCTGGTCACCCTCGCTGCAGCCGAAGTCGCCGCCGCTGTCGACGACCTCACGGCGGCGATCGCGCAGGGCTCACCCCAGGGCCTGGCAGAGTCGAAGGCACTGACCACGGCCGCCATTCTCGACGAGTTCGATCGGCGGGCGGAGGCCCTCACCCAACGCTCGGCGGAGCTGTTCGTCTCCGACGAGGCCCGTGAGGGCATACTCGCGTTCCTGGAGAAGCGAAAGCCGCGCTGGGTCGGCTGACTCCTCACAGTTTGGCCACGGGTCTTGCATGTATCGCCGATCGTCGTAGCCTGGGTGGCGATGTTGGGATGTAGCAGGAGACGCCGATGAGCAGCCCCGCGTCGCGGAGCCGTTCGATGCGGGCTGCCGACACCGATCGCATTCAGGTCGCGCAGCTGCTGACCGATGCCGCCGCATCGGGCACGATCGGCGTGAGCGAGTACGAATCCCGGCTGGCCAGGGCGTATGCGGCGCAGACCTGCGATGAGCTGGACCGGTTGTCGGCCGACCTCCCCGGCGCGATCACCCGCGGACGCAGCGGCACCTGCCGCCCGGCCCCGTCGAGCACCCTGCTCGCGATCCTGTCGGGTTACGAGCGCCGCGGTCGGTGGAACGTGCCGAAGCGGCTCACCACTTTCGCGCTGTGGGGCGGCGGTGTCGTCGACCTGCGCTACGCCGACTTCACCGCTCACGATGTCGAGATCCGGATCTACACGATCATGGGTGGCCAGACCATCCTGGTTCCACCGGAGGTCAACGTCGACCTGCGCGGGGTGTCGGTGATGGGCAGCTTCGACCACAGCATCGAGGGCGAGGGCGCGCCGGGCGCACCCTGCGTGCGGATCTCCGGGTTCGCGCTGTGGGGCAGCGTCACGGTCAAGCGGAAGAAGCGCAAGGCCGCCTGAGGGTCGATCAGCGCCGCCGCTTGGACCCCAGGTAGTCGCCGACCACCGCGGCACCGAGCCCGTCGAGGTCCGGCACCACCACGCGACCACCCACCCGTCGGGCCACCTGATCGATGAACCGCGCGAGACCTGGGTCGCTCCCCAGCCGGAAGATCGTCACCTGCGCGCCGAGTCGCGCGACCTCGTCGAAGCCCTTCACGGTGTGCCCGATGGTCCGCGGGTGCGGCGGGTAGTCAAAGAACACAGCGGGACTTCCGTTGCGGTCGAAGTCCTCGAGGTGCGCGGTCGGCTCACCGTCGGTGACGACGAGCACGACGGGCTGCGCGTTCGGATGCCTACGCAGATGCCGGGTCGCCAGGGCCAGCGCGTGGTGCAGATTGGTGCCCTGTTCGTAGACGCCCTCCAACCCCGTCAGTTCGGCGGCGGTCACGGTGCGGGCATAGCGGCCGAACGCGACGATCTGCAGCGCGTCGGACCGGAACCGGGTACTCACGAGGTGGTTGAGGGCGAGCGCGGTGCGCTTCATCGGCAGCCACCTGTTCTCCATCACCATCGAGAACGAGGTATCGACCAGCAGCGCCACCGCGGCCTGGGTGCGCATCTCGGTTTCGGAGATCTCCACGTCGTCGACCGTGATGCCGATGGCTCCCGACCGCTCACCCGTGCCGGCTTCTCGGAGAACAGCATTCGTCAGCGTCCGGGTGACGTTCCACGGTTCGGTGTCGCCGAACTGCCAGGGCCGCGTCGCACCGGTCAGCTCACCGGCCGCACCGGCCCGCCGCGTGTCCCGTTCGCCGTGCCGCCCCGAGAGTTGTTGCGCCACATCGCGCAGCGCGGTCTGCCCGAGCTGACGCATCGCCTTGGGCGAGAGCCGCCACTGCCCGTCGGCGCCGCGGTCGAGGAAGCCCTGATTCATCAGCGCGCGTTCGAGCTCGGCCAGCGTGCGCGCGTTCACGGCGGCCTCGTCGCCGAGCTGACGGGCCAGCATGTCGAGGTCGACGTCGTCCATCGTGGCGCCCGAATAGCTCTGGGAGAGCTGCTCGGCGAGCTGCTCGAGCTCGGCGATGTCGGCCAGCGCCTGCGCACCCTCGCCCATCCCCAGCGGGTCGTCGCCGGAGAAGCGTTCCGAGCCGTTCCAGTCCTCCCCCGGGCGCGCGGCCTGCAGATGCGAGTCGAGCCGGTCCAAGGCGTTCATCAACGACGGCGAGCCGAACGCCTGCTGTGCCAACGAATCGAGCTCAGCACGCTGCTGTTCGGACAGGCTGTTGCGGAAGCGCTGCGCGGCCGCGGCCCGCTTGGCCAGTGAATCGAGCAGCTCGTCGATGTTGCGCGGGTTCTCGGGAAAGAACTCGCCGTGCTTGTCCATGAAGTCTTGGAAGTCTTGCTGCGAATCCTGGCCTTTGGCGTGTTTGTCCAAAAGGTCGTTCAGGTCATCGAGCATGTCGTTGACGCGCTGGCGATCCTCGTCGGTGGCGTTCTCCAGCGCCTGCTTCATTCCAGCGAACCGCTGATCGAGCATCTCACGGCCCATCAGGTCCTTGATCTGCTCGTACTTCTCCCGCGCCTCCGGGGAGCGCCAGCCGTACTCGGAGAGCTCCTGGACAGCTTTGGCAGGCGACGGTGACAGCGAATCCAGCTGCAGTTCACCGAATCTCGCGTCGTCATCGAGCGCGCGGGCCAGCTCTTTGCGTTCGGCGAGCACGGCCTCGTCGAGCAGCTTTTTGATGTCGGCCAGGGTGCCGTCGAGGTTGTTGCGCTGCAACAGTTCCCGACGCCGGCGGTTCGCCTCGGCGGCCAGCTTGTCCGCGCCGGGCATGTTCTTCGACCCGCGGCGCAGCAGCTCCTGCAGCGCACGCCGCGGCGACGTCCCCTCCATGACGTCCTGACCGATGGCCTCCAGCGCCTCGCGCAGATCGACCGGAGGGGCCAGCGGGTCCGGCCCGCCGGTGTATCGCGAGTACCGCGAAAGTCGTTTAACCATAGATGGTTTCGCCCTCTCCGGACACCTTGTCGATGCGCTTGGCCAGGTACAGCGCCTCGAGCGCCAACTCGATCGCCGCGGCCCGCTGACCGTCCGTGGACGCCTCGAGGCGGCGCTGGATCTCGGCGACGGCGGGGACCTCGGGTAGTGCGGCGAGCACCTCGCGCGCCGATACCCGCTCCCCCGTCGTGACGGGCGAGCCGTTCTCGACCGCGGTGACGATCGGGCCGACATCGATACCGCCGAGCAGCCGCTGCGCGGTCTCGGCCGTGGCTCGCCGAAGCAGGTGTTCGAGCACCGCCTGCTCGCGGCCTTCCTCCCCGGATTCGAACTCCAATTTCCCGCGCAGCACGTCGATCACGGTGCCGAGGTCGACCACGCGTGCCACCGGGTCCTGTTCACCGAGCAGGGCCCCGCGGTGGCGGGCGGATGCGGCCACGGTTTCCGCCGCGGCGATCGCGAATCGCGCCGAGACACCGGAGCGCTGGTCGATCGCCGTCGATTCACGCAGGGCACGCGCGAACCGGGCGAGGATGGCCATCAGATACGGCGGCACCTCGGCGGCCAGGTGCGCCTCCTGGGTGATGACGCCGACCTCGGCGTCGAGCTCGAGCGGGTAATGCGTGCGGATCTCCGCACCGAAGCGGTCCTTGAGCGGAGTGATGATCCGACCGCGGTTCGTGTAGTCCTCCGGGTTGGCACTGGCCACGACGAGGACGTCGAGCGGGAGCCGCAGGGTGTAGCCGCGCACCTGGATGTCGCGCTCCTCCATCACGTTGAGCATCGCGACCTGGATGCGCTCGGCGAGGTCGGGCAGCTCGTTGATCGCGACGATGCCGCGATGGGCGCGCGGGATCAGGCCGTAGGCGATGGTCTCGGGATCGCCGAGGCTGCGACCCTCGGCCACCTTGATCGGATCGATGTCGCCGACGAGATCGGCCACGCTGGTGTCGGGGGTGGCGAGCTTCTCGGTGTAGCGCTCACTGCGGTGCCGCCAGGCGATCGGCAGGTCGTCACCGGAATCAGCGGCCCGCCGGATCGACTCCGGGGTGATGGGGCTGTACGGGTGCTCACCCAGTTCCGCGCCGGCGATCACCGGCGTCCACTCGTCGAGCAGTCCGCTCAGAGCCCGCAGCAACCGCGTCTTGCCCTGCCCGCGTTCCCCTAGCAGCACCATGTCGTGGCCGGCGATCAGTGCCCGTTCCAGCTGCGGGATGACCGTGTCGTCGAAGCCGAGGATGCCCGGCCAGATCTGTTCGGCGGTGGCCCCCGAGCTCAAGGCGGACAGCAGGTTCTCCCGGATCTCGGCCTTGACGCTGCGCTCCTGATGCCCGGAGGCGCGCAGCTCGCCGACGGTGCGGGGCAGGTCGTTAGGTGATGTCACCACTCCACGCTACGACTGTTCTCCGCGAGCGGGCGTGTCTGTACGCAACACACCGCTTCACGCAGGCATTTTGCGCCCGCTCACCGCGATCGTCAGTGCGCGAAGTGACGCGCCCCGGTCAGGTAGAGCGTGATCCCGGCCTCCGCGGCGGCCGCCGTCACCTCGTCGTCGCGCATCGAACCGCCCGGATGCACCACGGCCGTCACGCCGGCCTGCGTCAGCGTCTGCAGTCCGTCGGGAAACGGGAAGAACGCGTCGGAGGCTGCGACGGCCCCCTGCGTGCGATCCCCGGCCCGCTCCACCGCCAGCCGCGCCGCGTCGACCCGGTTCACCTGACCCATGCCGACGCCGACGGTCGCGCCGTCTTTGGCGATGACGATCGCGTTCGACTTGACCGCACGGCAGGTGCGCCACGCGAACACCAGATCGGCGAGCACCGCCGGATCCGCCGGCGTGCCGGTGGCCAGCGTCCAGTTCGCCGGATCGTCGCCCGAGGCGTCCACCGCGTCGCGCTGCTGCACCAGCAGACCGCCGCTCACCTGACGGAACTCGGTTCCCCCGGCCTGCGGCTCCGACGCGACCAGGATGCGGATGTTCTTCTTGCCGCTCAGCACCTCCACGGCACCGGGCTCGTAGGCGGGCGCCACGATGACCTCGGTGAAGATCCCCGCGACAGTCTCGGCCATCTCGACGCTGACCTCGGTATTGGTGGCGATCACGCCGCCGAACGCCGACAGCGGGTCGCATTCGTGGGCCTTGCGGTGCGCGTCGGCCACCGACACCGACGACACCGCGATGCCACACGGGTTGGCGTGCTTGATGATCGCCACGCAGATGTCCTCGTGGTCGAATGCCGCCCGCCAGGCGGCGTCGGCATCGGTGAAGTTGTTGTACGACATCTCCTTGCCGTGCAACTGTTCTGCCTGCGCCAGACCCGGCCAGCCACCGTCATCGCTGTACAGAGCCGCCTGCTGGTGCGGGTTCTCGCCGTAGCGCAGGACGGCGGTGCGCCGGAATGTCGCCCCGAACCACGGCGGCAGAGAGGCCGCGCCGGCCTCGGTGTCAGCCTCGGGGGCCAGAACGGTCTCCATCCAGGAGGCCACCGCGACGTCGTACTCGGCGGTGTGACGGAAAGCCAACGACGCCAGCGTCTTCCGCTCGGCGAGCGTGAACCCGCCGGCACGCACGGCCGCCAGGACTCCGTCGTACCCCAGCGGCTCGACGACGACAGCGACGCTGGGATGGTTCTTCGCCGCAGCGCGCACCATCGACGGGCCGCCGATGTCGATCTGTTCCACGCACTCGTCGACACCGGCCCCGGAGTTCACCGTCTGCGTGAAGGGGTACAGGTTCACCACGACGAGCTCGAAGGCCTCGACGCCCAGGTCCGCCAGCGCCGAAACATGTTCGGGTTTGCGCTGATCGGCCAGCAGGCCGGCGTGGACACGGGGATGCAGCGTCTTCACGCGCCCGTCGAGCACCTCGGGAAAGCCGGTCACATCCTCCACCGGGGTCACCGGAACACCGGCGTCGGCAATGGTTTTCGCCGTCGAGCCGGTCGAGACGATGCTGACCCCGGCCTCGTGCAGACCCTGGGCCAGCGGCACCAGCCCGGTCTTGTCGTACACGCTGATCAGGGCGCGGCGGATACGTCGCCTGCCGTCGCTGTCGGTCATCCTATGGTCGCCTTTCGTCCCGTCCAGGTGACGCCGCGGGTGGCCAGCGCCGCCAGGACATCCACCAGAAGTTCTCGTTCGATCACCTTGATCCGTTCGTGCAGCGTGGCCTCGTCGTCGCCGTCGAGCACGGGCACCGCCTGCTGCGCGACGATCGGGCCGGTGTCGGTGCCCGCGTCGACGAGGTGCACGGTGCACCCGGTGACGCGGACGCCGTAGGCGAGCGCATCGGCAACGGCGTGCGCGCCGGGAAACGCGGGCAGCAGCGCGGGATGGGTGTTGACCACCCGCCCTGGGAAGCGCGAAAGAAATTCCGGGCCAAGGATTTTCATGAAGCCCGCCGATACGACCAGATCGGGCTGGTGCGCTGCCGTCGCCGCGGTGATCGCGGCGTCCCATGCGGCGCGGTCGGGATGAGCGCGCAGCGGCACGGTGAACGTCGGGATCGCGGCGCGCTCGGCGATCTGCAGAGCCGGGCATTCGCGGTCGGTGCCGACGGCGACGACGCGCGCGGGGTACTCGTCGACCGCGGCCTCGAGCAGCGACGCGAGCAGGGAGCCGGTGCCAGAGGCCAGGACCACGAGCCGCGACGGCACACTCGGGGGGACCCGGACCGGTGGCTGCACGGCTGGAAGCCTAGTGGGTGGTGCCGTCGCGGTCCGAACGCATGTCGTCGTCGGCGACGAAATGATCCTCGGGATCTGCGAAGTCTTCGATGTCTGCGGGCCCGAACGCCTCGCGTACCGGCTTCTGCTGGCCCCGAGGTTCCGCAGGTTCGGCCGCGGGTTCGGCGGGCGGCTCGGGGACGGGGGCGGCGTCGATGCTCTCGGGCGGGAGCACGACGGTGTCGGGCGGCTCCAGATCGTCGTCGAGGTCCTCCGCAGGTGGCGCCGGTCTGGGCTTACGGACACGGGGCGCGAAGCCGCCCGACATGGCGACCGTCAGCGCGCCGATGCCGGCGAACCACACGAAGACAGCGGGACCGAAGGTGGCCTGGTCCACCTTCACATCGCCGAAGTTGCCCAGGGGCCCACCGCCGGCGTAGCCCAGCAACGCCATCGCCGCGGCGCCCAGAGCCGCGGCGACCAGCACCTTCGCCAGCGCCTGCACGGGCGGCAGCGCCCGGCGCGCACACTGCTGGCCCAGCGCGACCCCAGACACCGCACCGACGATCAGCAGCGCCACCCAGACCGGGCCCAGCGGCGGAGTGGGCGCGGCAGCCAACACGGGCAGCGCGGGCACGTCTCCGCCCAGCACCGTGAACGCGCTGAAGGTGGCCAGGCCGACGTGCGCGCTCGACCCGACGGCGACGGCGGCGGCGCCGACCACCACGTTGGGCAGGTAGAGCAGCGAGAGCACGGTGAGGCTGAGCTGCCCGAACAACGAATCGGTGATCGAGTAGAGGTCGTGCATCGTCGACCAGTGCACGACCAGCGAGCCCGCCACCACCGCCGCTGACAACGCAGTCAGCGCCAGCACACCGACCGCTGCGGCACGGAACGCATCGGGCAGCCAGGCAGGTAGCGGTGGCCGGATCAGTCGCCTGCCCAGCCGCGACCCGACACCGAGCGCCGCCCCCAGCAGGTGCACGGTCAGCACACTGGCGAAGGCGCGCGAGGCGTCGGGTGTCTGTAGCTGCGTCAGCACCGAGGCGGCGTCGTGGATCACCGCCAGGCACAGCGCCGCGATCAGCAGGGGTCCACCCAACGCCGAGGCCACCACCCAGCGGGTCACGAACCACGACGTGTGCGTCACCGCGGCCGCGGTGGTGCGCGCCGTGCCGTAGACCATCGCCAACGCGGGCAGCAGCGGCATCACTCCCAATGCGCTGCCCGCGATCGACACCGGCACCTGGTGCACGCCCAGCCACATGCTCGCGATGGCGCCGAGCGCGCCCGTCATGTCGCTGTTGGCGATCACCAGCTGCAGCAGCACCACCGCCGCGATGACGACCAACGCGACCAGCGACGGCCCGAACGCCACCCGGAGCAGCTCACGCGCCTGGCGTGGGGCCGCTGGCGTACTACCCGCGCGTGGGGCTGTGTTCACGGGTCGGGCCGCTCCTGAAAAGACGCTCTCGGACGCGCGACGGTCACGCACGCGCGGTTGAGACTACGACGCGCTTCGAACTACGACGCGCTTCGACACTACGACGCGCTCGACACTACGACGAGGACTGACCCGACTGCGAGGACGGCGACGACGGGTGCTGCGTGGGGACCTGCGTCGTCGGAGTGTTGCTCGACGGAGGCTGGCCGTAGGTCGGGTAGCCGGTGGGCGGCGTCGGGGAACCCGACTGCGCGCCGGAGGGCTGCTGCCCCGATGGGGTGCCCGATGACTGCTGGCCCGACGGCTGCTGTCCGGACGGGGACGTGGCGGGGAATCCGCCGGTGGAGGGACCCGAGCCGGGGTAGCCGCCGTAGGGCGTCGGGTAGCCGGGGCGCTGCTGCTGAGGTTGGCCGTGCTGCGGCTGCCCCTGCTGGCCCGGCTGACCGTAGTAGGAGCCGGGATACTGGCCGTACTGCGGCTGCTCGTACTTGGGGCGCGGCGTCGGCGCGGTGAGGATTCCCGAGTCGAACAGCAGCACCACGACGGCGACGGCGGCCTGCAGCAGCGTGAAGGCGGTCACCAGCCACAGGCCCCAGGCGACGCTGGTACCGCTGGGCTTGTTCAGCACCTCCGAGATCACCAGCAGGAAGCCCAGCACCGATGCGACCGCGGCCAGGGCGACGCGGTTCTTCTGCTTGGGCAGCAGACCGACCCCGGCGACCAGCGCACCGACGAGCGACGCGACGACGGCGATGCCGAGGCCGACGGAGCTGCCGCTGAGCTCACCGAGACCCGGGAAGTCGGATGACTCCACAGTGAATTGCGGCGCGAAGTACGACAGGTACGCGAGCAGGCCGAGACCTGCGGTGGCGGCGCTCAGGTACTCAGGGAGCTTGCTCGGACCCTCGGCGCCGGGGCCGGGCTCATTGACCCGGGCGAACTGCTGTGTCGGAGCGCTGAACTGTGTGGTGGGCTGCTGACCCGGCTGATAGCCGTGGCCTCCGGTCGGGCCTTGCGGATACGACATGACCTCTCCTGTGGTGTGCGGGCCCCCGCATCGACAACCAACGATGTCGACGCAGGTGACTAGCGATCCCGACGGACCGCCTGAGCGATTCGATGAACCACGCTAGCGCACATCGCTGGGGACCCCGAGCGGCGGAGGCGACCCTCAGGCGGGGATCAGCACCGGCGTGTCGGCCGTCGAGCGCTCGGCTGCCTCGATCTCACGGACCAGTGGTAGCACCTTCGCGCCGAAGTACTCGATCTCCTCCTGGAAGTGCAGGAACCCGCCGAGGATCAGGTCGACGCCGCGCTTGCGATAGGCCGCGATGCGCTCGGCGATCTGTTCCGGCGTGCCGATCAGTTGGGTGCGGAAACCGTCGTTGTACTGCACGAGGTCCTCGAAGCTGGAGTCGGCCCACATCCCCCTCTTGTCACCGGTGGAGTTGCCGGCCTGCTGCACGGCCGAGCGGAATCCCTCCACCGCGGGACGGTTGGCCTTCTCCACGATCTCCCTGAGGGTCTCCTTCGCTTCTTTTTCCGTGTCTCTGGCGATGATGAAACCGTTCAGACCGAACTTGACCTCACGCCCGACGTCCCGGGCGTGGTCGCGGACGTCCACGATCTGTTCGGTGACGCCGTCGAAGTCCTTACCGTTGGAGAAGTACCAGTCGGCGTAGCGGCCCCCGTTTCGGCGGGCCGCGGTGGAGTTCCCGCCCTGGAAGATCTCCGGGTTGGGCCGTTCGGGCGTGTTGACCGGTTTGGGCTTGAGGGTGAACTCGTGGATGCGGTAGAAGTCACCGCGGAAGTCCACGTCGTCCTCGGTCCAGATCTTGCGGAGTACCTGGAGGAACTCCGCACTGCGCCGGTAGCGCTCGTCGTGTTCGAGCCAGGGCTCACCGAGGTGGGTGAACTCGTCCTTGAACCATCCGGACACCACGTTGACGGCGAACCGGCCACCGGAGAGCTGATCGGCGGTGGCGCCCAGCTTGGCCAGCACGCCGGGCTGCCACAGGCCCGGGTGGACGGCCGCGATCACCTTGAGCCGCTGGGTGGCCAGCAGCAGCGCGAGGCTGAAGCTGGTCGACTCGTGCTGGTATTCCGCGCCGTAGCTCGCTTCATACCGCACCTGGGACAGCGCATAGTCGAAGCCGTTGTTCTCGGCCGTCTGCGCGAGCTTGACGTTGTAGTCGTAGTTCCAGTCGGTGCGCTGCTCGATGTCGCTGACCACGAGGCCGCCACTGACGTTGGGCACCCAGTAGGCGAAAGAAACGTTCTCGGCGATGCGTTCGGTCGTCATGGTGTGCCATCGAAGCGCTGCGATGGCGGTCCGTCATCGGTATGGATCGCGGTGAGGCGAAGTCAGCCCATGACGATCGGGGTGGCCTCGATGCCGTTGAACCGCGATGCGGTGACCGCGGTGTAGGCGCCCATCAGCGGACTGAGCAGGACATCGCCCACTGCCAGGCCAGGCATCGGGTAGTCCCGGGCGATCACGTCGGCGCTGTCACAGGTAGGCCCGGCCAGCGTGACCGGCTGCAGAGTCGGCTCGCTCTGCCCGGTCAGCTCCGTCAGCGCGAGGATCGGCGCGTGCACGTCCTCGGTCATCACGTTCGAATAGCTCCCGTAGAGCCCGTCGTCGAGGTAGTGCCACGTCCGGCCGGCGCGTTCGGCGGTGCCCACCACGGCGGTCAGCAGCGTCATGCAGTCGGCGGCGAGGAATCGTCCGGGTTCGCACAGCAACCTGAACTCACCGCGCCGCGCGCCGAGGACGTCGTCGACGATGTCGCCGATCTCGGTGATGGGCGGCTCCTGTTCGCGATAGCTGACCGGGAATCCCCCACCGATGTCGATCGTCCGCGTGGGCACCCCGAGGGCGGCCTCGATGTGACCGGTCAGGTCGAGGGTGTGCTGCAGGGCGCGCCGGAACGGCTCGGTCGAGCTGCTCTGGCTGCCGACGTGGAAGCTGAACCCGGCGAATCCGACGCCACCGGTCAGCACGTGCTTGACCAAGAGCTCGGCGTCGGCGGGCACCACCCCGAACTTCGACGACAGGTCGGATTTCGCCGAAGGGTTACCGAAGGCCAGGCGCACCAGCAGGTCGATGTCGCCGGGTCGGCCCGCGAATTTCTGTACCTCAGCGACGTTCTCGACTACGAACGTGCGGATGCCGGCGGCGTAGGCATGGTCGATGTCCGCCGGCTTCTTGATCGGATTGGTGTGGATGCTGCGATGCAGAGGCAGGCCGAGCCGGCCCAGAAGGTCCACCTCGCCGCGCGTTGCCACGTCGAAACCGGCGCCGCAGATCGCGACGGTGGAGAGCACCACCGGATGAGACAGCGCCTTCACCGCGTAGTGCACCTCGAAGCCCGGGAGCGCGGACTGCAGTTCACGGAGGCGTCGCGCGACCCGCTGCGGTTCGAGTACGAGCAGCGGTGTGCCGTGCGTCTGGGCCAGCTGCATCCAGCGTGGCGCGGTGGCGCGCAGCTGCTCACGCAGCTGAGACCGTCGGTGCAGGTTCATGACCGGTTCCTTTCTCGGCCGGAAGGCGCTGCGCGATGAGCGCTGTGAAGCGCTCGTAGCTGAAGACTGCGCATCCGTAGAACGCCACGTCGGAGACCAATTTTCCGAAGATCCAGCCGGCGGCGACGTTGCCGAACAGCATGGGTCCGACGTAGAACGCCAGGGGCCGCACGGCGATGCTGTCGATCAGTTCGGCGGGACCGAACTCGATCGCGACACTGCGTAGCGCCAAGAGGACGGACACGACGACGCGGTCGCGCCGTGTCCGGTGACAATGGTCGCGGTAGGTCCATCTCAATGCGGTCAGGAATGCCGTCGCGTAGTAACCCGCGGAGGCACCGACGGTCGCCGCGACGGCGGCGGCAGCCAATGAGCCGGTGGCGCCGTAGGCGAGTGCCGCGGCCCCGAATTCTGCTGCGGTGCCGGCTATTTCGCAGGGTAGATAGCGCCGTATCCACTCCCCGATCCGGGACCGCACACGCGTTCGTGTCGTCATGGGATAACTGTCACGCGACCGAATCGCGTGGTCTTGAGTAGCGCGCTACGCAAGTCTGCGCGGCCGGCGAGGCAGTGCTACCCGGGGCACCCCACTTGCGGACGCATATTGGAACACGTTCTAATTCTCGGCATGGACTTTGGGTTGGTGCTGTTCACCTCTGATCGCGGGATCACGCCTGCCGCGGCGGCCAAGCTCGCCGACGAGCACGGCTTCTCCACTTTCTACGTGCCCGAACACACCCACATCCCGATCAAACGGCAGGCCGCGCACCCGACCACCGGGGACGAGACCCTGCCCGACGATCGCTACATGCGCACCCTGGATCCCTGGGTGTCGCTGGGCACCGCCGCTGCAGTGACGTCACGGGTGCGGCTGTCCACCGCGGTCGCATTGCCCGTCGAGCACGACCCGATCACGCTGGCGAAGTCGATCGCCACGCTGGACCACCTGTCCGGCGGCCGAGTGTCCCTCGGTGTCGGATTCGGTTGGAACACCGATGAACTCGCTGATCACAACGTGCCCCCTGCGCGCCGCCGCACGATGCTGCGCGAGTACCTCGAAGCCATGCGGGCGCTATGGACCGAGGAAGAGGCCGCCTACGAGGGCGAGTTCGTGAACTTCGGCCCGTCGTGGGCGTGGCCCAAGCCGGTGCAGTCGCACATCCCGGTGCTCGTCGGCGCCGCGGGCACCGAGAAGAACTTCAAGTGGATCGCGAAGTCCGCCGACGGCTGGATCACCACCCCGCGCGACTTCGACATCGACGCACCGGTGAAGCTCCTCCAGGACACGTGGGCAGCCGCCGGGCGCGACGGAGCTCCGCAGATCGTCGCGCTGGACTTCAAGCCCGACCCCGACAAGCTGGCGCGCTGGCGCGATCTGGGGGTCACCGAGGTGCTGTTCGGCTTCCCCGACCGCGGCCCCGACGAGGTCGCCGGGTACGTCGAACGGCTCGCGGGCAAGCTCACTGCACTGGTGTGATTCGGTGCGCCGGAGGCCCCGGCGCCGGTTCTAGGCTGGTGAGCAACACCGGCTTGGGGGCCTGATGTCCATCTCGATGATCCGCGCGCAGGAGCCACGGCGCGTCGTCGATTCCGGGCATGACCTCAGCCGAAAGGCTTCGATGCTCGATGGGCTGATCGGCGAGCAGGTGCGCGCGGCCAACCGTATGCGGGAGAGCTGGTTCGGCCGGGCGGCGACGGCTGCCGCCGCGAAGTCTTATCGGAACATCCAGCAGGAATATCTCGAGCACGAGAAGCTGGTCGCCCTGGCTGCGGCCATGCAGTCCGGCGGCGGGGCGATGGACGCGATCCGATCGGTGTTGTTGACTTGGGTGGGTATCGCCGCATCGATGGTCGACGTCAGCGACGCCGGCGTGGTGACAGTCCGGGCGCCGAACGACATGGCGCCGTGGGTGGCCATCGCCGCGGCGTACACGAGAATCATCCAGCAGCTCATCGAACAGTTCCTCAACGCCGACGAGACAACGGCCAAGGGTATCGGCGCCATCAACGCGGGCTGGCTGCCGGGCAACAATCCCGGGCCCGGCGGCATCGACCCCGACAGTCTCAACAGCGATCAGCTGAAGTGGCTGCAGAGCCTGGCAGGTTCGGGGGATCCGAAGACCGGTGACGGCGGGGTCGGCGTGCCCAACACCGACCTGTCGATCATGGGGATGACGCCCGACGCGCGCATGTTCACGATCCAGGGCGACACCGCCGTCGGCGTCGGCGAGACCGGCGGACCGGGACCACGCGCTGAGACCGGCGGGCACAACAACATCATCTTTTGGAAAATGGACGAACACGGAAAGTGGGTCGTCGACGAAGTTGTGAACGATCCGTTCCCGAACACCCCAGGGGACGTATCCACGATTCCGACATCGACGTTCAACAATGGCGACACGATGTACGCGTCGGTGATGAACGTGAAGAACTGGAACGACCAGACGTGGCAGACGCGAAGTTCGCAGCTATACAAGTCAATCGACGGGGGTAAGACCTGGCAGCCCGTGAAACCCGCCGTATGGGAAAACGCTGGCGCTGCTCACGATCAACCTTTCCAGGTGCAGAGCTTTGCGCCGAACGACGATGGCTACGTGTACATGTACGGAACACAAGACGGGCGCGCCAACGACGGCATGCATGCGGCACGGGTCCCGATCGCTGACGTCGAAGACCCATCGAAGTACCAGTATTGGAACGGTGCATCCTTCGACGGCAGCCAGACCCCGCGCACCAGTCCCCCAGTGCTGCATCCGCCACCCGGTCACACGGGGGTCGGGGAACCGAACGTGCACTTCTACGACAACAAAGCCCTGGCCACATTCAACGACGACAAAGGCAACGTATTCACCAGTTCCTCGACGGATGGCGTCAACTGGACCCCGCCACAGCTCGTCACCACGCAACCTGGCGCCTACGGAATCTTTCAATCGCCGCTCTCGGCCGGCGACTCGATCGACGCCTCCATATCTCTCTGGAATCCCTATGGAACACAACTCGTTCAGATCCAGAATTCGGACACAAGAGGACTCGGCGGCTATTGACCCAGATGGCAGAGCAGAAGTCGCCGCGACTCACGGCTGCACAATCGATGGAAAGGGAGACGGGATGTCGATCAATCGTCACGTCGCCGGTGGTCTGGTAATCACGGCAGCCCTGATCGCGGGGTGCGCGCAGGACAAACACGAGCCTGCGACGCCTGTGTCGACATCGTCGCCATTGACATCGAAGAGCGCATCGCCGCCGACCGGTGTGGACTTCCCGGACCTCTCACAATTCACGGAGGACACGTCGGGTCGGTACGAGCAGGTGAATGTCCCGAGAGTGCAGGGGTTTTCGTTTTCGACTGCCGGCGGACTGATATGCGGAAGCAATGCTTACCCCGATGTGGAGTACGAGCAGATCGGCTGTCGCGGAGCCATTCCCGCACAAGGACCTGGCGACTGGTCCGTGTCTGCCCATGCGTCTGAGGCTGCAACAGTCGAACCAGTCCCGGACGACCCAGATCTCGCCGCCGCTCGGCAGAGTCCACCTCCCGTCCTGGAGCCCTCCCACAAAGTTCAGGCAGCCAAAGGGATAGCCGTCTGCGCTGTCGGGACGGCCGGTCTGACGGCCTGCATCGTCGGCGACCACGGCTTCGTCCTCACCCCGACCGCCACCACGCTGTTCTAGCGCAGAACCGCTCTGTTTCCGTTGTCCGTCGACGTCACAACGACTTTCGCGCCCAGCGGGTCAGCATCGGCCATCAAGGCAACCAGCTCGTCGTCAGTCGTGGTCGCCATGAAGCGGGAACCGTCGGCGTCGAGACGCCCGACGATGATGCCGGTGCGCACCGGCCAGTCGTAGCGCACCGAGTACGTCTCGACCACGCCCGACCCCTCCGGCTGCTTGGTCACCGGAACCGTCGGCAGCGCGGCTACCCGCTCGGTGAGTTCCGCGCTGCGCGACGAACGCCATTCGACGGGTTCGGTCGAGTAGATGCCGACCGAGTACTTGCTCATGATGCCGCCGTTGGCGCCGACGAATCCGAAGTCACCTGGCGCATCCCGCATCTGGGCGACAGTTTCGGCGATCGCGTGAGCCGAGTAGCTGTTGCCCGGTCCGCCGAAGTACGGCAGTCCCCCGGTGAGGGTCAATCCGCGAGGATCGTCGCCGGACACTCCGAGGGCCTCGCTCGCCACGAACACCGGGAACGGGAAGCAGCTGTACAGATCGAACGTGGCGATGTCACCGACGCCGAGCCCTGCCACCCGCAGCGCCTCCTGGACCGCGTGAACGGCTGCCGGGCTGGCGCCCATGTCCACCCGGCTCAGCAGAGCCTGCTCGACCAGGTCCGAATGCCCGTGCACGAACACCCACTTGTCCTGCGGCACACCGTGACGACGGGCCGCCTCGACCGACATCATGAGCAGCGCGGCACCCTGGTTCACGGTGTCACGAGCGACGAGATAGCGCGGATAGGGATCGCAGATCATCCGGTTGTCGTCGGTGACGGTCTCGATCTCCTCGACCGAGCGCTCGACCGGAGACGACGAGAACGGGTTCTTCGCAGCCACTTTCGACATCGGCGCGAACAGCTCGGCCATGGCGTGGCGGTACTCCTGAACACCCAGTCCCAGCCGGGCCCGGCGGGCGTTGTCAAGTAGCCCGTATTGCACCGGCGCGCCGGTCAATCCGTGCGTCACGGTGTATTCGTCGATGTAGCTGTAGATCCCGTGCCCACGGTCCTCGAGCTGACCCTCGACGTGTTCGGTGAAGTCCGGTTTGTCGTCGCGGTCGGCGAAGTACTTGGCCGTCGACCCCGGTTCCGATCCCATGATCATCACCACGTCGGCGTCCCCTACGACGATGGCCGCGCCGGCCTCAGCCACCAGCTTCTGGGGCCCCTGCCCGCCCACGGGTTCGAGCACGACGCGCGCCGGGTTCCCGCCGAGGCGCTGCATCACCGACCGTGGGTAGTTGTTCGACTTGCCGAGCGTGGCCGGCATCGGACCCGAGATCTCGAACTGCCGCATCCCGAAGACCGTGTCGATGGCTCCCGCCACCGACGATGCGTCGGCACCGGTGTCGGCCAGGGCGGCCCGTGCGGCCTCGGTCGCCAGCTCGACGGCCGACATACCGCGGTAGCCGGGGTCGTCGATGCGTTCGGTGAACTGACCGACGCCGACCAGGATCGGGGTTCGCGGATCAACCGGCATACAAGCCTCCTGACGGGTGTTAATTCGAGAGGCTAATAGAACGGGTTACAGGTCACCAAAACGTGCCGAGCTGGGAGCACCTTGCGCGTGCGGTCAGGAGGTGACCGCGCCCAGGCGTGCCGAGATCCTGCCCGCAGCGTCGGCGACTGCCAGCCCGAGTGGCTCGAGCATCGGCGCCGGCACGCGGAATCGCGGCGCCGACAGCACGATCGCGGCGACGAGCTCTCCGCGGTGGTCGTGCACGGGCGCCGCGATGCCGACCTCCTCGATGGAGGTGAGGCCGTCATTCAGCGCGTAACCCCTGGTGCGGGCCTCGCGCAATTCGTCGAGCAGGGCGTCGACTGCATCGTCGACGGGACCGACGAGGAGACGTCGGTCGAAGAGCCTGCGCACCTCGGCGGCAGGCATCTCGGCGAGAAACACTTGCACAGAAGAACTCTGGTAGGTGTCGTAGCGGGTACCTACCGCAGCGGTGTGCTTGACCTGCTTGGGGCTGGACACCTGGTCGACGACCACCGCCTCGTTCCCGTTCCACATCGTCAGGGCACTCGTTTCGCCGGTCCGACGGGTGAGTTGATCGAGTTCCGAGTGCGCGAGACGGCGAACGTCGAGGTTGGCCAGCAGAGGTCCGGTCAGCGCGATCAGACCGAGGCCCAGTCGGAAGCGACCCGTGCCCTCGTCGCGCTCGACGTAACCCGCCTTCTCGAGAGTGGCGAGGATGCGCGAGACGCTGCTCTTGTGCAGATCGACCTTGCGGGCGATTTCGGTGACACCGAGTACCGGTTCGGCGATGGAGAAGGATTCGAGAACGCGCAGGCCGTTGAGCAGCACGGAGGAGGATCGGGCATCGCTGTTGCGCTCCGGTGAGCCGTTGCGCTCCGCCGAGAGCACGCCACCGTCGTCGGTACTCACGACCACCACCCCTTCGCCTTCTGTCGCCGATGTCATTGTGACCGACGCGTCGGCCGGGTCCCGTCTGACCGGAACCCGGCGCTGTGCTCACGCGTCGATGATGTTGTGCTCGGGACCGAAGGGGAACTTCGTGATGTTCTCCGCGCCGTCCTCGCCGATGACGAGAATGTCGTGTTCGCGGTAGCCGCCGGCACCGGGCTGCCCCTCCGGGATCATGATCATCGGTTCCATGGAGACCACCATGCCGGGCTGGAGCACGGTGTCGATGTCCTCGCGCAGCTCGAGGCCGGCTTCTCGCCCGTAGTAGTGCGACAGCACGCCGAACGAGTGGCCGTAGCCGAATGTGCGGTTCGGCATCAGGCCCTCCGCCTCGTAGATCTCGTTCAGTTCGGCGCAGATGTCCTTGCACACCGCGCCGGGCTTGATCAGCTCGAGCCCGCGGCGGTGCACGGCGACGTTGACCTCCCACAGCCGCAGGTGCTCCGCGGACGGCCGACCATAGAACAGGGTGCGTTCGAGTGCGGTGTAGTAACCCGCGATCATCGGAAAGCAGTTGAGCGACAGGATGTCTCCGCGTGCAACGGTGCGGCTGGTCGCCCAGTTGTGCGCGCCGTCGGTGTTGATCCCCGACTGGAACCACACCCAGGTGTCGCGCAACTCGGCGTGCGGGAAGGTGCGTGCGATCTCGCGGATCATCGCGTTGGACCCAGCGATGGCGACCTCGTATTCCGGTACCCCCTCGGCGATTGCCTCGCGCACCGCCGCACCACCGAGGTCGGCGATCCGGGCGCCGTGGGTGATGAGTTCGATCTCCTCGGCCGACTTGATCATTCGCAGTCGCATGGTCGCCGCGGCCACATCGACAGCCTGCATCCGGGGCAGCGCGCCCATGATCCGCGCGAGCAGATCGGGGTTGATGTGGTCGTTCTCGACGCCGACACGGCCCTCGGTGATGCCGTGCTCGGCGAGCACCTGCGCAACGCCGTATTCGAAGTTGTCGCGCCGCCAGTCGGTGTAGACGAGGTTGTCACCGAAGGTGCGCCGCCACGGCATGCCGGCATCGATGTTGGCCGACACGGTGGTCGCACTCTCCTCGGTCACCACCAGTGCGTACGGCCGACCGAACGCCGTGTAGAGGAAATCCGAGTAGTAGTTGATGTTGTGGTAGCTGGTGAAGATCACCGCAGCCAGGCCGTCGTCGGCCATCTGCTTGCGCAGGGTCGTCAGCCGCGACTCCATCTCCGCGGCGCTGAACGTGGGGGTGACCTTGTCACCGTTGGGGATCCGCTTGAGGCGCTCCAGGTTCATCAGTGTTCCTCTCAATCGTCGACGGCCGGGGCGTGACACCCGGTCCCCACACAGTGCAACAGTGTTGCATTCAAGTCAACACACGCAGGTTTCGGGGCGGCATGACCACGCGGATTGGCTACATGTAAAAACGGTGTTAACGATGTTTTTTGTGACAACTGCACCTGAACCAACCAATATCCGGTTCGTGTTGACAGGTGGTAGGCCCCACATTAGGTTCTGAATCAGTGCATCGCTGTTGCATTAGACGCAACTATTCTCCACCGGTTGGGTCGCCGACACCCGAAGGAACGTTCATGAGCACAGAGCAACCCGTGCCCGTCGAGCTCCAGGGCCGGAGCGCCGACATCCCCGGATCCGGGGACATCCATCAGATCGAAGACGTATTGCAGCCGATCCCCGAGTCGGTGCGCACCTCGCGCGTCTCCGGACAATTCTGGATCTGGGCCGGCGCCAACATCGCTCCGATCAACTGGGTGCTCGGCGCACTGGGGATCGGCCTCGGCCTGGGGCTGCGCGACACGCTGATCGCGCTGATCGTCGGCAACATCGTCGGCATGGCGCTGTTCGGCGTCTTCGTCCTGATCGGCCAGCGCACAGGCGTGACCGGGATGGTGCTCTCCCGCGCTGCGTTCGGCCGCCGCGGCGCCTACGTACCGGCCGCCATCCAGGCCGCCCTCGCGATCGGATGGTGTGCGGTGAACACCTGGATCATCCTGGACCTGGTCATGGCGTTACTCGGGCAACTGCACCTGGTCGATCCGGCGGCGCCGAACATCGCGGCCAAGGTCGCCGTCGCGGCAGTGATCATGGGCATCCAGGTCACGATCGCGTGGCTCGGCTATCGCGCGATCGCGACGTTCGAGCGCTGGACGGTTCCGCCCACGCTGGCCGTACTGATCCTGATGTCGGCCGTCGCGTGGTTCCACCTCCCGATCGATTGGTCCTACGCCGGCCCCGACGGAAACGTCCTCCAGGGCACGGAACGCATCGCGGCGATGTCGGCGGTGATGACGGTCATCGGAATCGGTTGGGGCATCACGTGGTTCACCTACGCGTGCGACTACTCACGGTTCGTCAGCACCAAGGTGCCGCCGCGCAAGCTCTATCTGGCGAGCACCCTGGGCCAGTTCATCCCCGTGGTCTGGCTCGGCGTGCTCGGCGCCAGCCTGGCCACCACCAACGGTGATGTCGATCCCGGCGAACTGATCGTGTCGAACTTCGGATCACTCGCCCTGCCCGTGCTGTTCCTGGTGATCCACGGCCCGATCGCGACCAACATCCTCAACATCTACACGTTCTCGGTCGCTACCCAGGCACTGGACGTGAAGCTGTCCCGACGCACACTGAATCTGCTCGTCGGCGCCTTCGCGCTCGTCGTCGTGGTCTTCTTCGTCTTCCAGTCCAGCCTCGCCACGGTGCTCAGCACCTGGCTCGGCGCGATCGTGGCCTGGATCGCCAGCTGGGCGGGCATCATGGGTGTCCACTACTTCGTCATCGAACGCAGCAGCCTCGACGCGCAGCGCCTGTTCGACCCGGTCGGCTCCCGCAGTCTGCCCGACGTCAACTGGACGACCATGGGCTGCTTCGTCGCGGGCATCGTCGGCACCTGGATGTTCATGTACGGCTCGCTACCGGTCATGCAGGGCTTCGGGTCCAGGGCGATGGGCGGACTCGATCTGTCGTGGCTGGCGGGCGGCCTGATCGCTGGCGGCCTGTACGCGGTGTTCGGCCCTCGGGCCTACCGGCGCCGCGCCGAGACAGCCGTCGCTGCGCCACCCGTCCAGACCGCAGAGGGAAGCGCCCTGTGACCAGCCCGGCCCCCATGCCCACCACCGTCCGACGCGACGACCTCGGCTGGCCGCAGGGTTACCGAGCGGCAGCGGCGTTCACGTTCGACGTCGACGCCGAATCCTGTGTGCTGGCCCATGATCCGGGTGCGGCGAGCCGGATGTCGCTGATGAGCCACCAGTCCTACGGACCCAGGGTCGCCGTGCCACGGCTCCTGAGACTGCTGGCCCGCCACGACATCCGGGCCACCTTCTTCGTGCCGGGCTTCACGGCCGATTGCTACCCCGACACCGTCCGGGCGATCGTCGACAGTGGCCATGAGATCGCCCACCACGGCTATCTGCACGAACCGATGCAGGGTATCGACGCCGCCACCGAGGCGCGCTACCTCGACCGCGGACTCGACGCCCTCGAACGGGTGGCCGGTATCCGCCCCGTCGGGTATCGCGCCCCATGGTGGGAAACCAACTGGCACACACCGGCACTGCTGGCCGAACGTGGCTTCCTCTACGACTCGAGTCTTCTCGACGGCGACAAGCCCTACCGGTTCGCGGTGGCGCCCGACTCCGCCGAGACGCTCATCGAGATCCCTGTCGACTGGGCCCTCGACGACTGGGAGCAGTACGCCTTCTACCCCGGGGTGACTGGAAGCGGTGTCATCGAGAGTCCGGCAAAGGTTCTCGAGATGTGGACCCTCGAGGCGGAGGCCCACCACCTCGAGGGGGGCTGCTTCGTGCTCACCAACCATCCGTTCATCTCAGGTCGACCCTCCAAAGCCGTTGCGCTGGAACGCCTCATCGAGAACGTGCGCAGCATGGACGGAATGTGGGTGACCACCATGAGTGACATCGCCGCACACGCCCAGGAGGCGTGCACGGAAACCTATCTGCACACCCGGTTCGAGGTGCCCGCATTCCCCGACGTCGACGTCCGCCCGACCGGCCGCCGGTGAACCCGCCCGAGACCGGCGCCGAGCAGCCGCCCCTGGGGGCGATTCCCTCGACTGTGGTGCCGCGGTACGCCGGCAAGTCGACCTTCGCCAGGATCGCCGACATCGGTGAGGTGACCGACTACGAGATCGCCGTGCTCGGAGTGCCTTTCGACGGCGGAACCTCCTACCGTCCGGGTGCCCGCTTCGGTCCCATGGCCGTTCGACAGGCTGCGCGAACCCTGCGCCCCGGTTACCACGTCGAATTGGGGGTGACGCCACTGCAGGAGGTACAGATCGTCGACGCCGGAGACATCACCGTGACGCCCTTCGACATCGACGAGGCCTGCCGCCAGATCCAGCAGCACATGCGCGAGGTGATCGGTGCACGGGAGCGACGGGTGGTGGCGATCGGCGGCGACCACACGATCGCGCTGCCCGCACTCCGTGCGCTGCACGGCGTGCACGGTCCGCTGGCCCTGGTCCATTTCGACGCACACCTCGACACCTGGGACACCTACTTCGACGCCCCGGTCACGCACGGCACGATCTTTCGGCGTGCGTTCGAGGAGGGACTGCTGGTTCCCGATCACTCGATCCACGTCGGCATCCGCGGGCCGGTGTACGACCGCATCGACCTGAACGAAGACGCCCGTATGGGGTTTCGCACGATCCGCGCAGGCGACCTCGACGTGATGGGGGTCGACGCGGCGGTCGACGCCGTCAGGCGCCGCGTCGGAGACGTGCCCGTCTATCTGTCCATCGACATCGACGTCCTGGATCCCGCCTTCGCGCCGGGCACCGGTACGCCGGAGTCCGGCGGACTCACGGCCCGCGAACTGCTGCGCATGCTGCGAAACCTGCACGGCCTCAACCTCGTCGGCGCCGACGTCGTCGAGGTGTCCCCCGCCTACGACCACGCCGAGATCACGTCGATCGCCGCGGCCACCGTGGTGTTCGACCTCCTCGCCCTGATGACCGCCTGACGCCCCGAACGACACTGCGGCCAGATCGCCGATTCCCGAAGGATGGCGATCTGGCCGCAGTCTCGGCGTGCTGGGGCTACAGGGTTTCGAAGATCTCCCGGGCCAGCTTGGCGGTCTCGGACGGCGTCTTGCCGACCTTGACGCCCGCGGCCTCGAGGGCTTCCTTCTTGCCCTGTGCGGTGCCCGCACCGTCGGAGACGATGGCGCCCGCGTGGCCCATGGTCTTGCCCTCGGGTGCGGTGAAGCCGGCGACGTAGCCGACGACGGGCTTGGTGACGTTGGCCTTGATGTAGGCGCCCGCCTTCTCCTCGGCGTCGCCGCCGATCTCGCCGATCATGACGATGAGCTTGGTCTCGGGATCCTTCTCGAATGCCTCGAGGGCGTCGATGTGGGTGGTGCCGATGACCGGGTCGCCGCCGATGCCGATCGCAGTCGAGAAGCCGAGATCGCGCAGCTCGTACATCATCTGGTAGGTCAGCGTGCCCGACTTCGACACCAGCCCGATCGGGCCCTTGCCGGTGATGTTGTTCGGCGTGATGCCGACCAGCGACTCGCCCGGAGTGATGATGCCGGGGCAGTTGGGCCCGATGATCCGGGTCTTCTCCCCCTTCTCCACGTTGTAGGCCCACGCGTAAGCGCTGTCCTGCACCGGGATTCCCTCGGTGATGACAACCAGCAGCGGGATCTCGGCGTCGATGGCCTCGATGATGGCGTCCTTCGAGAAGGCCGGCGGCACGAAGGCGATCGACACGTCGGCGCCGGTCTCCTTCATCGCCTCGGCCACCGAACCGAACACCGGCAACTCGATGTCATCGCCGTCCTTGTCCACATGGGACACAGTGGTGCCCGCCTTGCGCGCATTGACGCCGCCGACGACCTGGGTGCCGGCCTTGAGCATCAATTTGGTGTGCTTGGTGCCCTCGCCACCGGTGATGCCCTGGACGATGACCTTGCTGTCCTTGTTCAAAAAGATCGACATCGTGTGTGTCCCTTACTTGTTCGCCAGCTCGGCGGCCTTGTCGGCGCCGGCGTCCATGGTCTCGGCCTGGATGACCAGGGGGTGATTGGCCTCGGCGAGAATCCGGCGGCCCTCGTCAACGTTGTTGCCGTCCAGACGCACGACGAGCGGCTTGTTGGCCTCGTCGCCGAGGATCTCCAGCGCCTTGACGATGCCGTTGGCGACCGCGTCGCAGGCGGTGATGCCGCCGAAGACGTTGACGAAGACGCTCTTGACCTGGCTGTCGCCCAGGATGACGTCGAGCCCGTTGGCCATCACCTCCGCCGAGGCACCGCCACCGATGTCGAGGAAGTTCGCAGGCTTGACGTTGCCGTGCTTCTCGCCGGCGTAGGCGACGACGTCGAGGGTCGACATGACCAGACCCGCGCCGTTGCCGATGATGCCGACCTCACCGTCGAGCTTGACGTAGTTGAGGTCGTTCTCCTTGGCCTTGAGCTCGAGCGGATCAGTGGCGTCCTTGTCCTCGAACTCCGCGTGGCCGGGCTGGCGGAAGTCGGCGTTGGCGTCCAGGGTGACCTTGCCGTCGAGCGCGAGGATCTGGTCGTCAGGCGTACGCACCAGCGGGTTGACCTCCACCAGGGTGGCGTCCTCGCCGGTGAAGACCTCCCACAGCTTCTGGATGGTCACAGCCGCGGCGTCGAGAACCTCGGCGGGCAGGTGGCCCTTCTCGGCGATCTCACGGGCGAAAGCCAGGTCGACACCCTTGACGGCGTCGACGGGCACCTTGGCCAGGCGGTCGGGCTTGGTCGCGGCGACCTCTTCGATCTCCATCCCCCCCTCGACCGAGCACATGGCCAGGTAGGTGCGGTTGGAACGATCGAGCAGGAAGGAGATGTAGTACTCCTCGGCGATGTCGCTGGCCTCGGCCACCAACAACTTCTTGACGACGTGGCCCTTGATGTCGAGGCCGAGGATGTTCTGGGCGTGGGTGAAAGCGTCGTCGGGCGTCGCGGCGTACTTCACGCCACCGGCCTTGCCGCGGCCGCCGACCTTGACCTGCGCCTTGACCATGACCGGTTTACCGATCTCCTCGGCGATGGCCTTCGCGTCCTCGGCGCTGTCGGTGACGCGGCCGGGCGTGGTGGGAACGTTGTGCTTGGCGAAAAGTTCTTTCGCTTGGTACTCGAAGAGGTCCATGGACTCTCAGACCATCCCTGTCTGTCGGCGGCTTATAGGTGTGTGCCCGACGGGCTCCAGGGGGACTGTATCGACCTCGCGAACCGAAGTTGGCACCGCCTACCTGTCATGTGGTCGATCTCACCGGGCCCCTAATCGTGATTCAGGTCACATTCGACAGTGGATTACAGTCACGGGTTGGCACTTGCATTGGATTTTGGTTAACGTCCTGTGGTCTAGATAACGGTCTGATCACGACGGCACACGACAGATTAAGGACCTTTCAGGTTGGCTCAGCATCGATCGCCTCGCTTCTCTGAGGCTCTCGCAGCACCTGCAGCCACTGAAGTCACGGACATCATTCCGTTCAACGAGTTCGGCGCCCTGGGCGAGCTTCACGATCTGGACTGCCCCGGGGACGGTGTGTTCGATCGCGACACCCAGGTCATCCACGCCCCCGAACTGGACGATCTGCTCGACACCGACGATCTGCAGCCGCTGCGCCTGGTTCCGGCCGAGTTCCGAGCCGAACCGCGCGCCGAATCGCCTTCTGATGTCAGCTCGTTGCGCAGCTCGCGCGCCTATCGCGACAGCCACACCGACCGCAGCGACGGCACGGCCACCACCGACGTCATCGACATGCGCGGCCGCACGGGGCAGCACCGCAAACCCGAGGTTCCCGTCAAGGGCCGGCTGATGGTCGCTGCGATGGCCGTCGGCGCCACGGCCGCCGGGGCGTACAGCGTGACCACCGCCGCGGAGAAGCAGCCTGCCGAAACCGTCCTCGCATCCGACACCACGACACTGGGCGGCTCCGGTGTCGTCACCGGTTCCACGGATGGCATGCAGATCGTCACCGTGACACCGGCAGCAAACTCCGCCATCCACGCCGAAGAGATCACCAAGGCCGCCGCGTTCGCGCAGGAGCGTGCCGAACGTGAGGCGCGCCTGGCCCGCCCGCAGTTCGTGATGCCGACACGCGGAGTGTGGACCTCCGGGTTCGGTTTCCGGTGGGGCGTGCTGCACGGCGGCATCGACATCGCGAACTCCATCGGCACCCCGATCCTGGCCGCCGCCGACGGTGTCGTCGTCGACGTCGGCCCGACCGCCGGTTACGGCGCATGGGTCAAGATCAAGCATTCCGACGGCACCGTGACCCTGTACGGCCACATCAACACGTGGCTGGTCAGCGTCGGCGAGCGCGTCATGGCCGGCGACCAGATCGCCACGATGGGCAACCGAGGCAACTCGACCGGCCCCCACCTGCACTTCGAAGTACTTCTCGACGGCTCCAACCGGATCGATCCCGTCGGGTGGCTGGCCAAGCGGGGACTGTCCCCCGGCAGCTACGTTGGCTGAGTGGCCAGCGACCCCACAGACCGACCCGAACAACACGATGACGCAGAGACACGGATCCTGCGCCGGGCACCGCTGAACACCGGCTCGCAACCCGTCCCTGAATCGGCCGATCCGGCCACGTCGATCATCAGGCGTCACCCGACCGGTGAATTCCCCGCCGCAGCAGAGCCCGCCACCGGCTACCTGCCTCGAGCGCAGCCCATCGCAGTCGGCCCGCCGCACGCGCCGCGGGTGCCCGCCAGGTCGGCGATTGCGACCGCCGTCGTCAGCATCCTGTCCGGGTGGGCGACCGCGGTCATCGCGACCAATCTGATCTCGGGTTGGTCGGCGACGGACCCGCTGTTCTGTGTGGCGATCGGTTTCCTCGCCGCGATCTCCGCCGCCGCGACCATCGGCGGGCTGATCGCGCTGCTGCTGCGGCGCCGGATGGGCAGGCTGCTAGTGATCGTCGGCGCAGCGGTCGCGCTGTTGATCTTCGCGGGGTTGTTCGTCGCGGGCGCCGCACTGCCTGCCCTCGTCTACGGCATGCCGGTGCTGCCGGTGGCCTCGATCGTGCTGGCGCTGCTGCCGGAGACGGCGCGCTGGGGTCGCTCCGGTTAGAGCTTGCTGACGGGTGCGTGGTTGTGCATGAGCTTGACGCGCCCGGCGCTGCCGAAGTCGATCAGCGACATCGCCGACTCCCCCATGCCCGACACCTCCTCCACGCGACCGAGGCCGTACTTGTCGTGCGTGACGCGGTCGCCGGGCTCGAGCACAAGCAGCGGCCTCTTGCCTGCCGATGAGCGCGCGGGCGACGGGCGCGGCGTACCGAACCGGCCCGCCCCGCTCACCGGCGCCGAGAAGTGCGATGCCGGTGCCTCGACGCGGCGCCAATTGATCAGCTCTTGCGGAATCTCCCGGAGAAAGCGCGATTCCGGGTTGAGCATCGGCTGGCCCCACGACGAACGGACCTTGGCCCGGGTGAGGTAGAGCCGCTGGCGGGCCCGCGTGATGCCGACGTAGGCCAGCCGACGTTCCTCCGAGAGCTCGACCGGGTCACCGAGGGCGCGCATGTGCGGGAACATGCCGTCTTCCCATCCGGTCACGAACACGACGGGGAACTCGAGTCCCTTCGCGGTGTGCAGCGTCATCATCGTCACCACACCGGACCCGTGTTCGGGGATGTCGTCGGCGTCGGCCACCAGCGACACCCGTTCGAGGAACGAGGCCAGCACGCCGGTGTCGGGCACGTCTTCGTCCTGGGGCTCGGCGTCCTCCTCCGCGAGAGCCCGCGCGTTGGCCAGATCGATGCTGAATTCGTGAGCGACGCTGACCAATTCGTTGAGGTTGTCGAGCCGGGCCAGATCCTGGGGATCGGTGGAGGACTCGAGTTCGGCGCGATAGCCCGTGCGGTCGAGAACCGACTCGACCAGCTCGCCGAGTTCCCCGTCGAGGCCGCCCCGCAGTTCGTCGAGCATCTCGACGAAGCCGGCGATGGCCTTCTCCGCGCGGGTGTTGAGCATCGGCACCTTGCCCTCGGCGGCCGCTACGAGCGCGTCGTTGAAACTCGCCCCGGTGTTCTCGGCGTACACCGCCACACACGCCTCGGCGCGGTCCCCGATGCCGCGGCGTGGGGTGTTCAGGATGCGCCGCATGCTGACCGAGTCACCCGGGTTGTCGAGCACCCGCAGGTAAGCGACGACGTCGCGGATCTCCCGGCGCTCGTAGAAGCGCACGCCGCCGACGACCTTGTACGGGATGCCGGCGCGGATGAAGACCTCTTCGAGAGCACGCGAGGAGTTGTTGGTGCGATAGAACACCGCGACGTCGTTGTACGAGAAGTCGCTGACGCTGTCTGCGAGTGCGTCGATCTCCTGCGCGACGAAGCGGGCCTCGTCGTGTTCGTTGTCGGCGACGTAGCCGACGATGAGCTCCCCTTCGCCGGCATCTGTCCACAGCCGCTTCTCCCGCCGCCCGGCGTTGCGCGCGATGACGGAGTTGGCCGCGTTGAGGATCGTCTGCGTGGAGCGGTAGTTCTGTTCGAGCAGAATGGTTGTGGCGCTGGGATAGTCGCGCTCGAAGTCCTCGATGTTGCGGATCGTCGCACCGCGGAACGCGTAGATCGACTGGTCGGCATCGCCGACGACGCACAGTTCCGCAGGCGCGACCCCATCGACCGTTTCGGTGCCGACGAGCTCACGCACCAGTACGTACTGCGCGTGGTTGGTGTCCTGGTACTCGTCGACGAGGATGTGCCGGAAGCGACGCCGGTAGTACTGCGCGATCTGCGGGAACGCCTGCAGCACGGCCACCGTCTCGCCGATCAGGTCGTCGAAGTCCAGCGCGTTGGCCGCGCGCAGACGGCGCTGGTATTCGGCGTAGACCTCGGCGATGATGCGGGCCAGATCCTCCGCCGCCTCGGAAGCCTCGGCCGCGGCCTGCTCGGGTCTGATCAGCTCGTTCTTCAGATTCGAGATGCCGTTGGACAGCAGCCGCGGTGAGAACTTCTTGGTGTCCAGGCCCATGTCCTTGCCGATCATCAGCAGCAGACGACGGGAATCGTCGGCGTCGTAGATCGAGAAGTTCGAGTTCAGCCCGGGCAGCAGCGACGCCTGGTTGCGCAGGATGCGCACGCAGGTCGAGTGGAACGTGGACACCCACATGTTGCGGGCGCGCGGACCGACGAGTTGCGCGACGCGCTCACGCATCTCGGCAGCGGCCTTGTTGGTGAACGTGATCGCGAGGACCTGGCCGACGCCGACCTCACGCGCCGCGAGCAGGTAGGCGATGCGACGGGTGAGCACCGCGGTCTTGCCGGAGCCCGCTCCGGCGACGATGAGCAGCGGCGTGCCCTCGTGCAGGACGGCCTGGCGCTGCTGGGGGTTGAGCCCGTCAAGGAGCTCGTCTGTTTCAGTGCTGACGATCGACATACTGTCTCAAACCTACCGCTGAAGAGTGACACTCTTTGCGCAGCCACCGCACGTAGTGGCACACTCGTTGAGTGCTTTGTCAGCAGCGGCGATTTTTCTACGGGTACCGGCCAGCGGTGCCCGTGGTCTAGCTGCTTCCCCAGAGCCCCGCGGTCCGCTTCCGGACCCGGGGCTTGTTTTCTGTGAGGCCCGGAACCGGATGAGACCAGACCAGTCACACGACGAGAATCCGGAGAACGACATGACGACAGACACCGCACAGGCCGCCACGACCGACAGCCCCGACATCGACGAGTTGCGCCAGGAGATCGATCGCTTGGACGCGACGATCCTCGAGGCAGTCCGGCGGCGCACCGAGGTCTCGCAGATGATCGGCAAGGCCCGGATGGCCTCCGGCGGTACCCGCCTGGTGCACAGCCGCGAGATGAAGGTCATCGAGCGCTACAGCGTGCTGGGTCCCGAGGGCAAGAACCTCGCGATGCTGCTGCTGCGTCTGGGCCGCGGCCGCCTCGGCCACTGACCCCTTGCGATTTCGGCGTGATTGCCGTCGCTAGGCGACGACAGGCACGCCGAAGTCACCGGCGCGTGACGGCGTCCATCAGCCAGGGCGTCAGCCACTGCACCGCCTCCGGTGTGGGGTGCACGCCGTCGGCACGCACGACTATCCCGTTGACTTTGGCCTGGTAGTAGCCGTTGGGGCTGAGCTTGTCGTTCAGATCCAGCACGGTGACATTGCGGCGGGCCTCGGCGACGCTGCGCAACAGGCTGTTCCACGCGTTGACGCGCTTGGGCTGGTCCTCGGGATAGAGGCTGCCGTCGGCTTTCTCCGCCCGACGGTTGTACGGCTCGGTCGTGACGACGATGCGTGCCCCTGTCGAGCCCAGGATGTCGAGCGCCCGGGTGAGCTCACCGCGCAGGTAGGCGTCATAGGCGGGCTCGCCGATGTGCGTCCACCGGCCCTCGTTCATCCGGTCGACGACCTCCCACCGGCCGACCATCAGCAGAACCACATCGGGCTTCTCGTAGCCGATGCGCTGTGCCCACCGCGCCGGCCACGAGTCGCATTCGGGTTTCTGCGGCAGTTCCTGACCCACGTACTCATACGGCCCGCCACGCGCGATACCGCAGCCGATGGTGGTGAAGTCGGCGAAGTCGACACCGGGGGTGTCGGGCAGGTACCGCATGATCGTCCATGCGATCGAATCGCCGAAGACCGCGACCCGCACGTCCCCCGGCGCGCGCTGACGTACCGGTGTGGTGACCGCGACGGGAATCTCCGGTGCGACGAGCGCGGCCGAGTCGATCAGCGGACCAGCGCCCGGCCTGGGGAACGTCACCCCGGACGGAAGCACGGTCATCGCCACGACCGCCGCTGTCGCAGCCGTCGCCGCCGACAACCGCAGCATCGGCACGAAGGTCGGCCGCCAGTCCCGGATCGGCTGCTCGATCAACCACCACGACACCGCCGCGACCGCGATCGTCGCAGCGCAGCGCAGCGCGAACAGCTTCCAGCCCTCCGACCCGGTCCGTTCGCCGTTGAGCAGCAGGAAGATCGGCCAGTGCCACAGGTAGACGCCGTAGGAGATAGCACCCAGTCCGACCAGGGGCCCCATCGAGAGCATGCGCGCGGCCGGACTGGTCTGGTCCAGCGCGACCGGAGCGATCACCAGCACGGCCGACACGGCGACGACGATCAGCAGGCCGCCGCGGAACTCGGCCGCCGTCCCGACCGCCAGGTGCGCCGCGGTGGCCAGGATCAACAGCCCGACGATCGGGAGCAACCAGGCCAGCCAGCGGGCCCAGCGTGAGCGCAACGTCACCAGGCCGGCGGTCATCCCGCGCCAATCCCGCACCACCAGTGCCGCTGCGGCAGCGCCGACGAGCAGAGCCTGCATGCGGGTGTCGGTGCCGAAGTACACCCGGTGCAACGAGTCGTCGGACGCCAGCGCGACCGATGCGACCGCCGAGCCGAGCACACCGAGCGCGGCCAGCACGAACACGGCGGTGCGGACCATCGATGCGGTGACCGGCACACCGCGGCGGTAGGCCAGGGCACCCAGCGCCGCGACGACGCCGGCGATCAGCAGCGGCCACAGCAGGTAGTACTGCTCCTCGACGCCGAGCGACCACGTGTGCTGCAGCGGTGACGGCGGGGCGCCCGTCGAGAAGTAGTCGGTGTGCTGGGCGACGAACATCCAGTTCGACATCCAGAACAGCGCGGCGACGGCCTCCTCGCGCAGACCGGCGACCGATTCGGGGGCGAACAGGTCGCGGGCGGCCACCACGGCCAGCACCATCACCACGAGCGCGGGAAGGAGCCGTCGCGCGCGGCGCACCCAGAAGCCGCGAAGGCCGATCCGCCCCGTCCGACTGGTCTCCTCGATCAGCAGCGAGGTGATCAGGAATCCACTGAGCACGAAGAACACGTCGACGCCGAGGAATCCCCCCGGCAATCCCGGCACGCCTCCGTGGTCGGCGAGCACCAACCCGACCGCGATGGCCCGCATCCCGTCCAGCGCCGGAATCCCCTGGCCCGAACCGACATAGCGGCGTGGGCCAACCCGGATCGGCGCCGCGCTCACGGCAGTCAACTCGTGTGGCCCTCCTTGCCTTCGAACAAGGAAGCCTAGGGAGGTCGGGGCGCCGTTTCCGGAAGGCGCGCGCTACTTCGTCAGGGCAATGTATTTCGTGTCGAGATACTCCTCGATGCCCTCGCTGCCGCCCTCGCGGCCGAACCCGGATTCCTTGACCCCGCCGAACGGCGCGGCAGCATCGGAGATCACCCCGCGGTTGACGCCGACCATGCCCGACTCGATGCCTTCGGCCACCCGCAGGGCGCGGTCCAGCGACTGGGTGTACACGTAGGCGGCCAGCCCGTACTCGGTGTTGTTGGCCGCAGCCACGCCCTCGTCCTCGGTGTCGAAGCCGGTGATGGGTGCGACGGGACCGAACACCTCCTCCTTGAGGATGCGCGCGTCGGCGGGCACGTCGGTCAGCACCGTGGCGGGGTAGAAGTTTCCGGGGCCGCCCGGTGCGACGCCGCCGACGGCGACGGTTGCGCCGCGGGACACCGCGTCGGAGACCAGTTCGGTGACGGTGGCGACCTGCTTGGCGTTGATCAACGGCCCCAGTGTCGACGACGAGTCGAGCCCCTTGCCGAGGGTGAACTCGCTCATCCGCTTGACCAGCTTCTCGGTGAACTCCTCACGCACCGCGTTGGCCACGTGGAAGCGGTTGGCGGCCGTGCAGGCCTCGCCGCCGTTGCGCATCTTGGCCAGGATCGCCCCGTCGACTGCGGCGTCGACGTCCGCGTCGTCGAACACGATGAACGGCGCGTTGCCGCCCAGCTCCATCGACGTGCGCAGCAGCTTGTCCGCGGATTGCTTGACCAGTGCCTTGCCGACGCCGGTCGAGCCGGTGAACGTCAGCTTGCGCAGCCGGCCGTCGTTGATCAGCGCCTCGGTCACTCCGCCCGGGTTGCTGGTGGGCAGGATCGACAGCACGCCCTTGGGCAGTCCGGCCTCGTCCATCAGCTTGGCGAGCAACAGCATCGTCAGCGGCGTCTCCTGCGCCGGCTTGACGATCATCGTGCAGCCGGCAGCAAAGGCGGGCCCCATCTTTCGAGTTCCCATGGCCAGCGGGAAGTTCCACGGCGTGATCGCGTAGCACGGTCCGACGGCCTGCTTGGTGACCAGGATGCGGCCGGTACCAGCGGGACTCGCGGTGTAGCGACCGTCGATGCGGACGGCCTCCTCGGCGAACCAGCGGAAGAACTCCGCGCCGTAGGTGACTTCGCCTTTGCTCTCGGCGACCACCTTGCCCATCTCCAGGGTCATCAACGCCGCGATGTCGTCGGCGCGTTCGGTGATGGTCTCGAACACCGACCGCAGGATCTCGCCGCGCTTGCGCGGCGCTGTCGCTGCCCACTCCCCCTGCACCGCACAGGCGGCGTCGAGGGCGGCGCGCGCGTCGTCGGGGGTGGCGTCGGCCACCTTCGTGATCACCTGATCGTCGCTGGGGTCGAGCACGTCGAACGTCGACGAACCCTCCCGCTCCTCACCACCGATCCACAGACCGGTGGGGACGGAGGCAAGCAGCGCGGAAACAGACGAAGAATCCATGTGTCCATCATTTACCCTCGGTCAAGTCGACCGCACTAGGGTTCTTTTCATGGGCTCTTCCGACATCACCGCCACACCGGCATGGCAGGCACTGTCCCGGCATCACGAGCAGATCCGCGGGGCTGATCTGCGTCAGCTGTTCGCCGAGGATCCCGACCGGGGAGCGGAGCTGACGCTGACCGTCGGCGATCTCTACATCGACTACAGCAAGCACCGCGTGACCCGCGAAACGCTGAGTCTGCTGCTCGATCTGGCGCGCGCCGCCGGTTTGCCCGAGCGGCGCGACGCCATGTTCTCCGGCGAGCACATCAACACCTCCGAAGACCGCGCCGTTCTGCACACCGCGCTGCGGCTGCCGCGCGACGCCGAGTTGAGCGTCGACGGCCAGGACGTGGTAGCCGACGTGCACGAGGTGCTCGACCGGATGGGTGAGTTCACCGATCGGCTGCGCAGCGGCGAGTGGCGCGGCGCGACGGGTGAGCGCATCACGACGGTGGTCAACATCGGCATCGGCGGCTCCGATCTGGGGCCGGTGATGGTGTACCAGGCGTTGCGGCACTACGTCGACGCAGGCATCACGGCACGCTTCGTGTCAAATGTCGATCCGGCCGACCTCGTCGCCAAGCTCGACGGACTGGACCCGGCCGCAACACTTTTCATCGTCGCGTCGAAGACGTTCTCGACCCTGGAGACGCTGACCAATGCGACGGCCGCACGACGCTGGCTGACCGAGGCCCTCGGCGATGATGCGGTGAGCAAGCACTTCGTGGCCGTGTCGACGAATGCGAAGCTGGTCGACGAGTTCGGCATCGACACCGCCAACATGTTCGGCTTCTGGGACTGGGTCGGTGGCCGGTACTCGGTCGACAGCGCCATCGGGTTGAGTGTGATGGCCGCGATCGGCAAGGAGCGGTTCGCCGAGTTCCTGGCCGGCTTCCACCTCGTCGACGAGCATTTCCGCACCGCCCCGCTGGAGGCCAACGCGCCGGTGCTCCTCGGACTGATCGGGCTCTGGTACAACAACTTCTTCGGCGCGGAAACCCGTGCGGTGCTGCCGTATTCGAATGACCTGTCCCGGTTCGCCGCGTATCTGCAGCAGCTGACGATGGAATCGAACGGCAAGTCGGTGCAAGCAGACGGCACCCCGGTGACGACGAGCACGGGCGAGATCTTCTGGGGCGAGCCCGGCACCAACGGTCAGCACGCCTTCTATCAGCTGATCCACCAGGGCACCCGATTGATTCCCGCGGACTTCATCGGGTTCAGCGAGCCCACCGACGACCTGCCCACCGCCGATGGCACCGGCAGCATGCACGACCTGCTGATGAGCAACTTCTTCGCCCAGACCCAGGTGCTGGCGTTCGGCAAGACCGCCGAGGAGATCGCGGACGAGGGCACGGCGCCGAATGTGGTGCCGCACAAGGTGATGCCGGGCAATCGGCCGAGCACCTCGATCCTGGGCACGAAGCTGACCCCGTCGATCGTGGGCCAGCTGATCGCGCTCTACGAGCACCAGGTGTTCACCGAGGGCGTGGTGTGGGGCATCGACTCGTTCGACCAGTGGGGTGTGGAGCTGGGCAAGACCCAGGCCAAGGCCCTGCTGCCCGTGCTGACCGACGATGATTCGCCTGCGCCGCAGTCGGATTCGTCGACAGACGCCCTGGTGCGCCGCTACCGCTCCGAGCGCGGCCGCACGGCGTGATTGCGGCGTGGTTGTCGTCGCTGAGCGACGACCAGCACGCCGAAATCGCTCACCAGACGCGGACGTAGTCGATCAGCATCTCGGCCGGATAGGTGCCCCCGCTGGGGTCGCCGCCGCCGGAGCCTGCGACGGCCAGGTCGAGGATCGGGAACAGCTGATAGCCCGGCTCGTTGAACTGCCAGTCGGGTAGCGCATGCGCGGGGACGTCGAAATAGGGTGCCGCGCCGTCGGTGTAGTCCCGCCAGAAGCGCATGCCGGCGTCGTCCCACTGCACCCGCCAGGTGTGCCAGGCGCTGTCCACGCTGATGGTCTGGCTGACGTGTTCGCCGCCGTTGAGCTTGGCGTGCACGGCGGTGCCCGGGGCCCAGTGGCCGTTTCCGTACCACTCCATGATGTCGACCTCGCCACCGTTGACGGGGTTGTTGTTGGCGAGGTACCACGCCGGCCAGCAGCCGGGGGTCAAGCAGTTCAGCTTGATGCGGGCTTCCCAGTTGTGGCCGATGCCGCCGCGGAAGGTGCCGAAGATCTTGCCGCTGTAGTAGGTGTCACCGTCCTTGGCGGCGTGGAACACCAGGTTGGACTTGCCGTCGAGGTAGACGTTGCGACGGTCGTCCCGGTATTGGCCGACGTTGCCGGGCAGCTCCCAGTAGGTCGGGTCCTCCATGGATTCGCGCGCGGTCGCGATCTCCCACTTCGACCGGTCGGGCGCGGAGCCGGCGGGCCCGTCGAAGTGGTCCTCGAACAGGTATTTTCCCGCAACCGGCGGGGGCGGCGGTGCGGCGTGGCCTGTCGGTGTCGGAAGGGCCGCGCCCAGCAGGCCGATCCCGGACATCACCATCAGGCTTCGACGGTCGAGATTGCGCATCCGTCGATGAAAGCACGTGTTCCTGAGGGGCCTCGTTCTGAGCCGGGTTCAGGCGAAGCGTTTGGTGTACTTCGGCGGAAGCAGTTTCATCACCTCGACCAGGGGCCACCACGGCCAGCCGGGGACGACAGCCCGACCCTTTTCCTTCTCGATCGCGTCGACCATCGCCTTGACGCCGGTTTCGTTGTCGACCATCAGCATCGTCGTGTTCGACTTGGCGGTCATCTCCGATTCGATGTAGCCGGGCTCGAGCACGGTGATCTTGATGGGTCCCGACGGATACTCCGCGCGCAGAGACTCCCCGAGTGATGTGACGCCGGCCTTGCTGGCTGCGTACGCCGCCTTGTGACCGGGAACTCCGACATTGCCCAGGACGGACGAGACGAGGACGAGGTGACCCTTGCCCGCCGCCTTGAACATCTCCATCGCGGTCTCGATCTGAACGAGTGCGGCAACGAGATTGGTCTCGATGGTGGCCTTGTTGGCCCACATCTTGCCGCCGCCGAGCGGATAGCCCTTGCCGATGCCGGCGTTGACGATCACGCAGTTGATGCCGCCGAGTTCTTCGGAGAGCTCGGCGAACACCTTGGGCACCTGGTCGTGGTCGTTGACGTCCAGCGCTGCGACAGCGACCTTGACCCCGGGATAGCGGGTGGTGATCTCGGCCCGCAGCTCGTCGAGGTTGTCCAGCCGGCGCGCGCACAGCGCGAGGTCGCGGCCCTTGGCGGCGAACTGGCGGGCCATACCGGCGCCCAGCCCCGAGCTCGCACCGGTGATCAGGATCTTCTGCCGAGTCATTGCGGCAGGATAACCGAGTTAGACAACTGCGCCGAAATCGACGGACGCTATTTCAGCAGGCGCGACATCCGCCGGTCGGCGAGCACCTTGCCCCCGGTCTGGCAGGTGGGGCAGTACTGGAACGACTTGTCGGCGAACGACACCTCGCGCACTGTGTCGCCACACACCGGGCACGGCATGCCGGTCCTCGCGTGCACCCGCAACCCGGACCGCTTCTCCCCCTTGAGCGTGGCGGCCTGCTGACCGACCGAGCGCGTCACGGCGTCGGTGAGCACCGAGATCATCGCGTCGTGCAGCGCGGCGAGCTGCGCCTCGGTCAGCTTGTTCGCCGTCGCGAACGGCGACAGCTTGGCGACGTGGAGGATCTCGTCGCTGTAGGCGTTGCCGATCCCGGCGATCACCTTCTGGTCGGTGATCACGGTCTTGATGCGCCCGGAATTGCCCCGCAGCACGTCGGCCAATCCGTCGACGGTCAGTGCCAACGCGTCGGGTCCCAGCGATGCGATCTGCGGCACGGTCATCGGGTCCGTGGTGAGCCACACCGCCAACCGCTTCTGCGTGCCGGCCTCGGTCAGGTCGAAGCCGAGGCCCTCCTCCCCCAGATGCACCCGTAGCGCGATGGGTCCCTTGCCCGGTTTCAACGGCGCGGCACCCAGCTTGTCCGACCAGCGCAGCCACCCCGCCCGAGAGAGATGCGTGATCAGATGCAGGTCGCCCGCCTGCAATCCGAGGTACTTGCCCCAGCGGTTCGCGCCGGTCACCTCTTGGCCGTGCAGCGCGGACAGCGGCGGATCGAACGTCTTGAGCACCGACAGCGCGGCGACGTCGACGCGTCGCACGATCTGCCCGACCGCATGCCGGCGCAGATGGTCGGCGAGGGCTTCGATCTCGGGCAGTTCGGGCATCTGTTCAGTCTGCCCTGACGATGAGCGACAGCGCCCAGCTCACGATCGACAGCACGATCGCTGCCCAGATGGCGGTCCACCAGAAGTCGTCGATGAACAGACCCCAGTGGGTGGTGTGCTCGGTGATCGACGAGGTGATCCACAACATCAGCGCATTGATCACGATGTGGATCAGCCCGAGGGTGAGGATGTAGAGCGGGATCGAGATGATCTGCACGATCGGTTTGATGACGGCGTTGACCAGCCCGAAGATGACGGCCACGACGAAGATGATGCCGATGCGCCCCGCGGTCGAATCGCCGCCGACGAACGCGATCCCCGGGACGACCAAGGTCACCACCCACAGCGCCACCCCGGTGAGCGCGGCCCGCAGCAGAAACGACGTCACGGTCGCCATCATCCCCCGCGGGGCCGCCCGGCGTCGACGTCTTCATCCCGTAAGACCGTCTCGCCGCGCAGGATCTAGAACACGTTCTAGTATTCGGTCAGCGACGACCAGGAGGCGATGTGCGGTTCACCTTTGCAGAAGCGATGACCGACCCGACGTTCTACATCCCGCTGGCCAAGGCCGCCGAGGCGGCGGGCTATCACGCGATGACGATCCCCGACAGCATCGCCTACCCGTTCGAATCGGATTCGACGTATCCCTATACCCCCGACGGCAGCCGCGAATTCCTCGACGGGAAGGCCTTCATCGAGTCGTTCGTGCTCACCGCCGCCCTGTGCGCGGTGACGACCACGCTGCACTTCAACCACTTCGTGCTCAAGCTGCCGATCCGGCCGCCGGCGCTGGTCGCCAAGCAGGCAGGATCGCTGGCCGCCCTGTTCGACAACCGGTTGGGCCTCGGCGTGGGAACCAGCCCGTGGGCCGAGGACTACGAGTTGCTGGGTGTGCCGTTCGCGCGCCGCGGCAAGCGGATGGACGAGTGCATAGAGATCATCCGCGGCCTGACCTCAGGTGAGTACTTCGAGTTCCACGGGGAGTTCTACGACATCCCGAAGACGAAGATGACCCCCGCACCGTCGCGGCCCGTGCCGATCCTGATCGGTGGGCACGCCGACGCGGCTCTGCGCCGGGCGGCCCGCAACGACGGCTGGATGCACGGCGGCGGCGACCCGGAGGAGCTCGACGCGCTGCTGGCGAAACTCGCCCGCTTCCGAGAGGAGGAGGGCAGCGCCGGCAACGACGACTATCAGATCCACGTCATCTCGATCGACGCGTACACCCTCGACGGCGTGAAGCGGCTCGAGGACAAGGGCATCACCGACGTGATCGTCGGATTCCGGATTCCGTACATCACCGGACCGGACACCGAGCCCCTCGACACGAAGATCCGCAATCTGGAGATGTTCGCCGAGAACGTCATCGCTAAGCTGTGACGGCACGTGGGTAGAGTTCGGTCGATGACACGCGGCGCCTACGACGTCCCCGACGCCTTCGATGCCGGCGCCGACGCCTACGACGGACTGGTCAGCGCGAACCCCGGCTATCACGACCACCTCCGGCTGTCGGCGCAGCGCATGCAGCTCCCCGATGAGGGCCGCGGGCTGCGGCTGCTCGACATCGGCTGCGGTACAGGCGCCTCCACGGCCGCGCTGCTGGAGGCGGCGCCCCACGCCGAGATCATCGGCGTCGACGGGTCGGCCGGGATGCTCGAGCAAGCCCGGGCCAAGCAGTGGCCGGACACGGTGAGGTTCGTGCACAGCCGCGCCGAGGGTCTCGCCGACGCCGGGGTCGCCGGACCGTTCGACGGCATCCTCGCCGCCTACCTCGTGCGCAACCTGTCGGACCCGGATCCGGTGCTGCAGACACTGCGCGGGCTGTTGAGGCCGGGCGGCGTGTTCGCCGCGCACGAGTACTCGGTGCGCGATTCGGCGGTCGCCCGCGTGACGTGGAACCTCGTCTGCGCGGCCATCATCATCCCCAGCGGCAAGATCCGTTCCGGGGACGCCGGGCTCTACCGCTACCTGCGCACCAGCGTCAACGACTTCGACGGTGCGACGGCATTCCGGGAGCGCTTGCAGCGCAACGGTTTCGTCGACGTCCGCAGCGAGACGGTCTCGGGGTGGCAGCGCAACATCGTGCACACGTTCCTGGCTCACGCACCGCGCTGATCCCGTCGTCGCGTCGATTTCCTCAAATGTGACGGGATTAACACTGCCGAGGTTGGGGCACACACCGGCATGGCTTTCAAACTCACGTACTCGGACGGGCAGGAATCCACGCACGACGACGACACCATCTGGGAGCTCGACGACGGTGTTCTGAAACTGGGCCGCGAGAAAGACAAGTGGTCGGTATTGCTGTCGCCCAGTCACTGGGCGGTTCTGGAACTCGTGGCGTCCTCGTCGTCGGATTCTGACGGCGACGACGAGGAGGACGGCGACAAGTCCGACGACAGCAAGAACTCTGACGGCAAGGACTCCGACAAGTCGGAGAAGTCCGACGACGACAAGTCGGAGAAAGACGAAAAGTCCGACAAAGACGACGACAAGTAGCCATCACAATCGCCTGCGCTACAACGACAGGAGCCCGCGGATGAGTTCGCATGAGACCGCCGCGGCGGACAACGACAGGGCCACGGCCCCGGGCCAGTTGACGGGTGCGGCGATCATCGTCGCACTCGTCTCGGCGGTGTCGGGCATGCTCTACGGCTACGACACCGGCATCATCTCCGGCGCGCTTCTGCAGATCACCAAGGACTTCGGCATCGAGGAGTCGTGGAAGCAGGTGATCGCCGCCAGCATTCTGCTTGGTGCTGTCATCGGCGCTTTGACCTGCAGCTACCTATCTGAGAAGCGCGGCCGCAAGGGCACCCTGCTGATGCTGGCCGTCGTGTTCGTCGTCGGTGCGCTCTGGTGCGCAGTCGCGCCGAATCCGTTCGCGCTCTCCCTCGGCCGGCTGGTTCTCGGGTTCGCAGTCGGCGGCGCGACACAGACCGCACCGATGTACGTCGCCGAGTTGGCTCCGCCGAAATATCGGGGCCGGCTGGTGCTCTGCTTCCAGATCGCGATCGGCGTCGGAATCGTGATCGCGACGATCGTCGGTGCCACCGAACACATTCCGTGGCGATGGTCGATCGGGGCTGCGGCCGTCCCCGCCGCGATCATGCTCGTGCTGTTGCTGCGCCTACCCGAGAGCCCGCGCTGGCTGGTGAAGAACGATCGCGGCGACGATGCCCGCGACGTCCTCGAACGGGTTCGCCCGTCGGGCTACGACGTCGACGGTGAGCTCGCGGAGATGGAAGAGCTGACCCGCAAGGAGCAGACCGCGAAGACCAGGGGGTGGCCGGGTCTGCGCGAGGCGTGGGTGCGTCCCGCTCTCATCCTCGGTTGCGGCATAGCGATATTCACTCAGCTCAGCGGCATCGAGATGATCATCTACTACTCGCCGACGATCCTGACCGACAACGGCTTCTCGGAATCGGTGGCGCTCGAAGTGTCCGTCGCACTGGGGGTCAGCTATCTGGTCGCGCAGTTGGTCGGGTTGTCGATCATCGACAAGGTCGGCAGGCGCCGGCTCACGCTGATCATGATCCCGGGTGCCGCGGTGAGCTTGTTCGTACTCGGAACCCTCTTCGTGACCGGCAACAGCGGCCGGGATTCGGTGCCGTTCATCATCGCCTGTCTGGTCGTCTTCATGCTGTTCAATGCAGGCGGTCTGCAACTCATGGGCTGGCTGACAGGCTCGGAGACCTACCCACTGGCGGTGCGGCCCGCGGGGACGGCGGTGCAGTCGGCGGCGCTGTGGGGAACGAATCTGCTCATCACGCTGACACTTTTGACGTTGATCAGCGGCATCGGGGTGGGCCCGGCGATGTGGCTCTACGGGTTGTTCAACGTGGCGGCGTGGCTGTTCGTGTACTTCCGCATGCCCGATCTCACCGGTCGCAGTCTCGAGGAGATCGAGAGCAAGTTGAGTGACGGGAAGTTCCGGCCCGCAGACTTCGCGCGCTGATCCGACACTCCCTGATCTGCCACACTGAGCGGTCATGACGCTCCGCATCGACACGCTCGTGGTGGCCGACCCTCCGTCCGCTTGGGCGGAGGCAGGCTTCACGGTCGACGCCGGCGGGACATGTCGGATCGGTGCTGTCGGCATCGAATTGGTGGGCCGCGACCGTGGATTCGGCATCCTCGGATGGTCGCTGGGCGGCCTCCCTCCGGGCGCCGGTGACGGCGTGGACGGGATCCCCACCGGACGGTCCGACACCGCGGCATCATCGCCGGCGGTTCACCGCAACGGCGTCACCGCCATCGATCACGTCGTCCTGATGTCACCCGATCTCGATCGGACCGTCAGCGCGCTCGGCGACCTCGGCATGCAGCCGCGCCGAGAACGCGACGCGACGCTGGGCGACCGACCGATCCGGCAGATCTTCTACCGATTCGGCGAGACGGTCGTCGAGGTGGTCGGCTCACCCGCGACGTCGGGTCCTGGCCCGTCGACGCTGTGGGGCATCACGTACGTCGTCGCCGACATCGAGGAGTCGGCCCGCTTCTTCGGCGATCGCACCGCGCCGATCAAGGCCGCGGTACAGCCTGGCCGGTCGATCACCACGCTGCGCCATCAGGAGCTGGGCCTGTCGGTGCGCACGGCGCTGATGTCGGCGCGTCCGCCGCGCGCGTGATCAGGGTTCACGACAAGGCGATGCCGAGTTCGTCGGCGAAGACCTTGATCATGTGCTGAACGGCGATTTCGTTGCGGCCGATGATCATGTGGTCGTGCTGGCCGCGGCGCACGCCTTCGCCACACTGCGGCAGCATCGCGAAGTCCTCGTCGCGCACCGCGGCGTGCACGCTCTCGTAGATGGTGTCGTAGGTCGCGCGCATGTCGTCGTTCTGCGCGGGAATGCGCGCCATCCAGCTGTGCCGCACCGTGCAGCGGGTCGGCTCGCCGGCAGGCAAGATGTCGATGATCTCCACTCCCACAGGGCTGTTGGCGAGAATGAGGTTCGGATAGATCCAGTAGATGACGCCCATATTCGTCGACGGGTCGCGCGGCGCCGAGGGATCGGTATCGAGATTGCTGATCCAGGTGAACGGGAAGCCGATGCGGTGATGTCGGCCGTATTCGTCGTAGATCGCGGTGTTGGCCAACGTGTTCTGGCCGATCACGCTCTGGCCGTGCACGAACGGAAAGTGGTAGCCCTCGGCAAAGGCCTCGAGTCCGCCCTTCCACGAGACCTCCGAGGTGAATTCGCGTTCTGTGTGGTAGCCGTACGATGCGTAGTCCCACCGCTCGAGGTCCGACGCCACCGCCCCGAGGTGAGCGTCCAGGTCGATCGTCGCATCGGCCGACAGCACCGCCCAGATGAACCCGTACCGTTCCTCGGACGGCAGTTCGACCAGGCCGTAGTCGCGCAGGTTCATCGAGTCGAAGCCGGCGCGCCCGGGCACCATGAACAGTTCGCCGGTGTTCTTGTAGGTCCAGGCGTGATACGGGCAGACGAATCGCGATGCGTTGCCGGATCCGCACGCCGGCATCGCACCTCGATGTCGGCAGTAGTTGAGCAGGACGCGGCTGGCGCCGGTGCGGTCCCGGGTGATCAGCAGCGAATCGCCGAGCACTGAGCGAACCACGTAGTCGTTGGCGTTCGGCAGTTGGGCCGACGGCACGATCGCGAGTGGGACCCGCCGCAGGATCTGAGACTCTTCGACTTCGGTGATCTTCGGGTCGCGGTAGTAGTGCAGCGGCACCCTCAGCTCGCGGTCGGCCATATCGGTGGTGCCGGCGAGCGCGTGTGTGAGCGCCCTTTCGGTCAACATCTCGTCGTTACAGGGGGCCGGGACGCCATGGGTGAGCACCATGACACTGACCATACATACATACGTAACTGTATTGTCAAGATCCGACCGCGTGGCGTGCGACGATCGCTGTATGCGCAGGCACGGATGGTCGGGTGACATCCCACGATCCGACGAGGAGGCCGCCGAGCGCATCCTCGGGGCCGCCCGCCGGGCCATCGACGGCGGGCAACCCGCCACGGTGTCCACGATCGCGCAATCACTCGGTGTCACGCGGCAGACCGTCTACCGCTATTTCCCCACCCAGGAGGCGCTGCTCGCCGCGACAGCCCTGTCGGCGATCGGCGGCTTCCTCGATCGGCTTGCCGACCAACTGGGCGCCATCGACGATCCGACGCAAGCCGTGGTCGAAGGCATCGTCTACACCCTCGAGCAGCTGTCTCAGGATCGCTATCTGCGTCTCGTCGTCGAACCTGGGAAGGCGTCCGCATTCACTGCGGGCGTGACGTCGGATATGGCGATCGGATTCGGCCGCTCGATCCTGGAGAGGTTCGACATCGATTGGGCAGCAGCGGGTTTCGGCGGTGAGAAGCTCGACGGGCTGGCGGAGTTCATGCTGCGGACACTCCAGTCGTTCATCGTCGACCCCGGCGGGCCGGACCGTCGAGGTGACGGCCTGCGCGAGTACCTGGACGATTGGATCGCGCCCGCCATCCGTTCACGCGCCGGGACGACGACTCGCCGGTGACGCGGCGAGTCACCCTGCGTGCGGCTCACCCGATTGCCTATCCTCTGCGCATGCATGACGACACCCGAGACAATGTCGTGGTGATCCACACCGACGGGGGCTGCCGCCCCAACCCCGGGCCGGGTGGCTGGGGAGCGGTGCTGCGGCAGCGCCAGCACGTCCGCGAGATGTGCGGCGGCGAATCCGGGGTGACGAGCAACAACCGCATGGAGTTGACGGCGCCGATCATGGCACTGGAGGCCCTGACCCGGCCGGTGTCGGTGCACCTCTACACCGACAGCACCTACGTGCGCAACGGCATCACCAAATGGGTGCTCGGGTGGGAGCGCAACGGATGGCTGACCGCCGCCAAGCAACCCGTGAAGAACGTCGATCTGTGGCAGAGGCTCCAAAAGGCTTGCGCCCGCCACGAAGTCGAGTGGTTCTGGGTGAAGGGCCACTCCGGAGTCGACGACAACGAACTCGCCGACGTGCTCGCGACCCGCGGCATGACCGAGGCCATCGCTGCGGGGGTCGCGATCTAACGCCCGCCTGTCAGGCGGCTTCGTTGTCGGGTGGTGCGGGTCCGCCGGGTTCTGACGGGTCGCGGGTCGAGGGTGGCGGGCAGTCGTCAGTCTCGCCGACCGGCTCGGCAGCACCACTCCCCTCCTCGTCCGGTGGACGCAGCAAGCGTTCGGGGGTGTGGTGGGTGTTGATCCGGGTTTGTCCCGTATCCAGGTTCGGTGGTGGGGTCCATTCGACGTCGTGGCGGGGGCTCATTGATGTGGTCCAGCCGCCGGGTGCGACGGAGCGGTTGTCGGGTGGGCAGGTTAGGCCGAGGTCGTCGATGTTGGTCAGCGCGCCCTGGGCCCAATCTTGGGTGACGTGGTGGACCTGGCAGCCATACGCCCCGACGGGGCAGCCGGGTTTGGTGCAGCCGCCGTCACGGGCGATCAGCATGACCCGCTGCGCGGCCGAGGCGGTGCGGCGAGCCCGGAACAGGTCCAGGGCGGAGCCGGTGGCGCGGTCGAACACCGCCAGGTAGTGGCTCGAGTGGGAACCCATGCGGATCACGTCTTTGATGGGCAGCCGGGTGCCGCCGCCCGTCGTCCCGATCCCCGCCCGGGATTCCAAGTCCTGCAGGGTGGTGCGCACGATCACGGTGACGGGTAATACATTCAGCTGGCCCAGTTCGCCGCTCATCAGGGCGATTCGTCCGACCGCCACCAGGGCGTCGTGTTGGCGTTGGGCGAGGCTGCGGTGATCGTTGTCGATCTGGGCCTGCGTGGGGGTGCCGGAGGTGCAGGGTTCGTCATCGTCGGGGTTGCACATGCCCGGGGCGGCGTATTTGGCGAAGATCGCCTCCCACACCGCCGCCGCTTCCGGGGTCAGGTCGGCCCGCCACTGCGTCATGCCGTCGCGACGTTGCGGGCTCTTGGTCAACCCCCGCTTGCGGGTGCGTTCGGCATCGTCGGGTTCGGGCCCGTCCTGATCGAGCAGGAACAACTCCAACTCGGCGGCGTCGCGGGTGGCCTTCGGACCGGCGCCAGTGGCGATGCGCACCACCTCTGCCTCGAACTGCTCCCGGGTGGCCACGTCGACAAAGCCCGGGAGGTCGTCGACCGCTTTACGGATCACCTCCACATGTTCGGGGGTGATGCGCCCCTCGGCTTGGGCGGCTGCGGTCGCGGGCAGCACCGGCGGTAGCGGTTCTCCGGTCATCGACGGCCTCGGCGCCAGCAGCGCGGCGTCAGTCAACCGGCGGTGAGCCTCCGACCCGCTGATCCGGTAGCGGATCGCCAGCACGTCTTTCCAGTTCTTGGCCCCCATCTGCACCGCAGACGTCTCCACCTGCAGACGGGCCAACGCCCGATGCTGGGTCGCGGGCAACCGGCAGCCCGCGTTTTCGAGCTCGTCGAGCAGCTCCACCACCTCGGCAGCAGTGCACCGATCGAGACTGCAGGCCAGCACAGCATCGACAGCGGCGCGTAACCCCGCGACCGCCTGCTGCACCTCCGACATACTTCGAACATACGTGCGATCACCGACAACTTTGGGCGGTCCGGCCGTCAGCCCTTCGACAGGCCTGTGGTTGGCTGCCCCGATGCGGTGGATGCAACGAATCGTCCTGGCGGTACTGCTCATAGCTGCGTTGGTAACCACTGCGGTGTCACCGGCCAACGCCGAGGCACCCGCCTGGTCGGGCTTGGATGCGACGTCATTCGCCGGCCCCATCCCGCCCGCCGGAACGACCATCGCCTCTGTCCCGCTGGACCCCGCGCTGTCACTCTCGGGCGCCGGCCCCGCCTACCGCGTGCTGTACTCGACCACCGACCAACACGATCGCCCTGCCGTCAGCACCGGGGCGGTCTTCCTACCGCCCGGTCCCGCGCCCGAGGGCGGGTTCCCGGTCATCGCCTGGGCCCATGGCACTGTCGGTCTCGGCGACGACTGCACGCCCTCCGCGCATCCTCGAACACCACGCGACGACGAGTACCTGTCCCATTGGCTCGATCAGGGATATGCGGTCGTCGCCAGCGATTACGCCGGCCTCGGCACGCCGGGATTGATGAGTTACCTCAACAGCGTCACCACCGCCCACGCCGTTGTGGACTCGTTGATCGCCGCCCACGACATGAGCCTGCCGCTCTCACCGAAGTGGGCGATTGTCGGCCAGTCGCAGGGCGGTGGCGCGGCAGTCAGTAGCGCGCGCTGGGCCACCGAGTTCAGCCGCGGCACCGGCCTGGATTACCGCGGCGCCGTCGCCACCGGCACGCCCGCCAACATCGACAAGCTGGTGGCGCAGGCCGGGCCGCACCTCGAATTGCCCGAACTGGCGCCCATCGCCAACGCCTACACCGCGTACATCGTGGCGGCCCTGCGTGAGGCGCGACCCGACCTGGACCTCAATCGTGTGCTGAGCCCGGCAGGAGTCGACGCCGCCGCCCTCGCCGAGACTCTGTGCGCCGCCGAGCTGTCGGATCGGTTGTCACACCTGACGCCGGCGTCGTTCTTCTCCGCGCCACTGAGCTCGATACCCGGCGTGGAAGAAGCGTTGAGAGACTTCATGGGAACGCCGTCCGCCGGCTTCGACCGTCCCCTCTTCCTGGGCGTCGGGCTGCTCGATCGTGACGTTCCCCCATCGTCGACGCTGTCGTTCTACGACCAACTGGTGGCCAACAACCAAGACGTCACCCTGCGGATCTACCCCGAAGACGACCACAGCGGAACGGTTCTCGCGTCGATGGTCGATTCCACGCCGTTTCTTCGTGACGCGTTCGGTAACTGAAAAGACCTATTCCCACCGCACATCGGCGGGCTCCTTGTCGGGGCGCAGCCCACGCCAGCTCGGCTGACGCAACCGGTTGTCCCCCGTACGCTCGCTGTAGCGGACCTCGCCGACCAACTCCGGGCGCACGAACGTCACACCCTTGGCATCCTGTGTCGGAAGTTCTGTCGCAAAGGGTGATTCAGAGGTGTGCAACGGTTCGAGGGTCGCCCGCAGCATCGCCAGTTCTTTCTCTGTGAAACCGGTACCGACCCGGCCGACGAACTGCAGACCATCCTCGTCGGGAACACCGAGCATCAGCGCGCCCAGACCACTCGTGCGGCCGCCCGTTCCCGCGCGCCACCCGCCGATCACGACTTCCTGGGTGAGCCAGAGCTTGTCCTTGATCCACGCCGACGAGCGTCGGCCGGGCTGATAGGTGGCGTCGCGCTTCTTTGCCACCACCCCTTCCCAATTCTGTCGTCGTGCGGTCTCCAGTACGTCCGGACCGTCGCCGTCGAGTTGCGCCGGCACGATCAATCCCCCTTGCTCGGCCAGCGCCTCGAGGATGCGCCGTCGATCGGAGTACTTGGCCCGCAACAGCGACCGGCCGTCCAGATAGAGGATGTCGAACGCCCAGAACTCGACCCTCGTGGACCTCTTCCGGTTCTGCATCTCGCGGAAGCTCGGCACCCCGGCGTCGTCGAGGGCCACCGCTTCGCCGTCAAGAATCGCATGGTGCTCGGCGAGATCGGCGGCCAGCGCGCGAAATTGCGGATACTCGGCGGTGACGTCGCGGCCGCGTCGCGACCGGACGCTGAGAGACCCATGGTCGGCGTCGACCAGCACCCGGTAGCCGTCCCACTTGCCTTCGAAAGCCCACTGAGCCTTGGTGTATCGCGCAATGGAGCCCTCGGTCGCCAACATCGGGGCCAGATCGGCGAACGTCGGCTCCTGCTGCTCCTTCATCCGGTGAGCGAGCCAGTTCTTGCCGTCGGTCTGGATGAGCGCGTAGCGCCCCCGGATCTTGTCGCCGTGCAACGTCACGATCACCTCGCCGCCTTTGGCGGGGCCGTCGGGCGAGTGGTCGGTGAACTTCTCGGTGTCATAGGTTCCGGTGTCCCAGATATAGACCTCACCACCGCCGTACTCCCCTTTCGGGATCTCTCCAGCGAACGTCAGGTATTCCATCGGGTGATCCTCGGTGTGCACCGCGAGGTGATTGACCGACGGGGTGTCGGGCAGGTTCTTGGGTACCGCCCAACTGACCAGCACGCCATCACGTTCCAACCGGAAGTCGTAGTGCAGCCGGCGCGCGTGATGCTCCTGGATGACGAACGTGTTGTTGTTGCCGACCTGCGGCGCCTGCGGCGGAACAGGTTCGGGCGTCTTCGCGCTGTCCCGCATGCCGCGATAGGTGGTCAACCGATCGGGCACCGGCAGCGGCTCGTCGAGGTCGCTGAGCAGATCCCCGTCCCTCTCCCAACGCTCCAGGACCTCGGTGAAAGTCAGATGGCGCAGATCGGGGTCCTCGATCTCCTCCCAGGTCCGCGGGGCCGCGACGGTCGGATGTTCGCGTCCGCGAAGCGAATACGGCGCAATCGTGGTCTTGTTTCCGTTGTTCTGACTCCAGTCCAGGAAGACCTTTCCCTCGCGCAGACTCTTGGTCATCGTCGCGGTGACCTTCTTCGGCATCACCTGCTCGAGCTGCACCGCCACCCGTTTGGCCAACACCGACGCGCCGCGCGAGCTGATCGGGTCATCGAGCGGAACGTAGAGGTGCAATCCCTTGCTGCCGCTGGTCAGCGGGAACGTTCGCAGCCCGATGTCGGCGATGAGATCACGGACCTCGTGCGCGACCTCGCAGAGCTGACGCATGCGCACGCCCTCACCGGGATCGAGATCGAACACGATCCGGGTGGCCTGCCCCACCTCCTGCGTCCCGCTCCGCTCGCCGGGAACGAAGCGCCATTGCGGCACATGGACTTCCAGTGACGCCTGCTGCGCGATCCAGGCCAGGCCCTCCGTGGTGTCGATGATCGGGTACGTCGTGGTGCCCGATTTGTGGACGATGGTGCCGCGGTCCAGCCAGTCCGGAGCGGAGGACGCCAGTTGTTTCTCGAAGAACGACGGCTCCTCGACGCCGTTGGGCCACCGCTTCCGGGTGACCGGCCGGCCCGCGATGTGGGGCAGCATGGCTGCGGCGATCTCGACGTAGTACTCGAAGACCTCGGCCTTCGTGGTGCCCGTGGCCGGATACAGCACCTTGTCGGGGTTGCTCAGCCGAACCCGCTGGTAGCCGTCCACCACTCGACGGTATTACCCCCCGCCGGTCGGTTCAACGCGCGCAGCAGTCCAACCGGCGGCGCGCGCCTCGCGACTCAGTTCAGCCGCTCACCGGTGGTCGGGTCGAACAGGTGCACTGCGCCCTCGGGGTTCTTGCGCAGGCGGACCGTGTCCGCCAGTTTCGGCGCGGTGCGCGGATTGCACCGGGCGACGAGTTCGACTCCGGAGCCCGCGTGGGTGTAGACGTAGGCCTCGCTTCCGAGATCCTCGACCAGGTCGACGACGACCTCGACGCCACCGCCGTCGTTCGAGATCTCGAGCTGCTCAGGACGAATACCGAACGTGACGGCCGACAGACCCGCCTCGCTGACCTTGGCGACGTCGGCGCGGTCCAACTCCAGCACGGAATCGCCGATCTTGACGCCGTTGTCGGTGACAGGAAGGTCGACGAGGTTCATGGCGGGCGAGCCGATGAAGCCGGCGACGAACGCGTTCGCCGGACGGTCGTAGAGCTCGTTGGGAGAGGCGAATTGCTGAAGCTTCCCCAGGCGCAGCACGGCCACCCGGTCACCCATCGTCATGGCCTCCACCTGATCGTGGGTGACGTAGACCGTGGTGGTGCCCAACCGCCGTTGCAGCGCCGCGATCTGGGTGCGCGTCTGGACACGTAGCTTCGCATCGAGGTTCGACAGCGGCTCGTCCATGCAGAACACCTGCGGCTCGCGCACGATGGCGCGACCCATCGCCACGCGTTGACGCTGGCCGCCGGAGAGTTTGGCGGGCTTGCGATCCAGGAACTCGGTGAGGTCGAGGATTTTTGCCGCATCCTCGACCTTCTTGCGTCGTTCGGCGGCGGGCACGCCGCGCAGCTTCAGCGCGAACCCCATGTTCTCCGCGACGGTCTTGTTCGGATACAGCGCGTAGTTCTGGAACACCATCGCGATGTCGCGGTCCTTCGACGGCACACCGGTCATGTCCTTACCGCCGATCTCGATGGCGCCCTCGTCGATGTCCTCGAGGCCGGCGAGCATCCGCAGCGCGGTGCTCTTGCCCGAACCCGACGGCCCCACCAGGACGACGAACTCCCCGTCGTGGATGTCGAGATTAAGCGAATCGACCGCGAGCTTGTCCGAGCCCTCGTAGATGCACGTGGCGTTCTTGTATGTGATTGCAGCCATGGCTGTTTCCGTTCCTTGTCGACAGGGGTTACTTGATCGCGCCGAACGACAGTCCGCGCACCAGCTTGTTCTGGGCGAACCACCCGCACAGGATCACGGGAAGCGCCGCCATGGTCGCGGCCGCCGACAGCACGGCCCAGTACTGACCCTCACCGGCGATGAAGCCGACGAGGTACACCGGCATGGTCTGGGCATTCACCGCGGTGAGGTTCACTGCGAGGAAGAACTCGTTCCACGCGAAGATGACGCAGATCAACGCCGTCGCAGCGATGCCCGGTGAGACCAGCGGCAGGATGACCTCGCGCACCGAGCGCCACAGGCTGGCTCCGTCGAGGCTCGCCGCCTCCAGCAGTTCACCCGGCACCTCGAGGAAGAACGACCGCATCATCCAGACCGCGATCGGCAGGTTCATCGACGTGTAGAGCACGACCAGTGCCCAGATGTTGTCCAGCAGGCCGAGGTTGGACACGATCACATACAGCGGCAGGATCGCGGCCACCACGGGAAGCATCTTCGTGCTCATGAAGAAGAACAGCGCGTCAGACGTCTTGCGGACCGGCCGCAGCGAGAGTGCGAATGCCGCGGGCACCCCGAGCAGGAGCACCAGGACCGTCGACATCGCCGTGGCGAACACCGAATTCAGCATCGCCGGGCCGATGCCCTGATTGAAAACGGCCGAGTATTGGTCCAACGTCGGGACGAAGAACAGCTTCGGCGGGTTGGTCGCCGCATCGCTCTCGGCCTTGAAGGACGTCAGCACCATCCAGAGCACCGGGAAGAAGAAGCCGATGCCGACCAGCCAGGCCACGACACCCCACGGACTGAATTTAGTGGACTTCTTCTTGTGTACCGGCGTCGCACCGTCGGCGGCCGTCGTTCTTTCGCTGCTGTCAACGACGTCGTGGGTAGTCATGACTAGGCCGCCTCTTCCTTGCCGGAGAACGATGTGAAGATCAACCGAAGCGCGAAGCTGGCGATGATCATCGTGAAGATGACGACCACCACGCCCATCGCCGCCGCCTGGCCCATATCGAAGCCCAGGAACGCACGCTGATAGATGTAGAACGGCAGGTTCGCGCTCGCGACGCCGGGGCCGCCCTGCGTCATCATGAAGATCGCGTCGAAGGTGTTGACCAGGTAGACGGCACCGAGCACCACCCCGAGTTCGATGAAGCGCCGCAAGTGGGGAAGCGTCAACTCTCGGAAGAGTTGAAACGCCGTCGCGCCGTCCACCCGTCCCGCCTCGAGCTGATCGCGGGGCATCGACGTCAGTCCGGCCAGGATCAGCAGCATCATGAACGGCGTCCACTGCCAGATCAATTCGACCATCACCATCGACAGCGGGAATTGCCCGATCCAGTCCACCGGCCCGATCCCCACCAACGACAGCGCCCAGTTGAGGATGCCATTGTTCGGATCGAGGATTGTGGTCTTCCAGATCAGTGCTCCGGCAACGGGGGTGATGAGAAACGGCGTGATCAGCAGGGTGCGCACCGCGCCGCGGCCCAAGAATGCCCGATCCAGCAGCAGCGCGATGAGCAGGCCGAGGAAGGCCGAGATCAGCACCACCCCGACGATCAGGATGACGGTATTGCCTGCTACCGACCAGAACTGGCTGTCCTGCACGACGGCAACGTAATTGTCCACCCCGACGAACTGCCGCGAGCCTGGCCGTACCAGGTTCCACGACAGCGTCGAGTAGTACAGCGTGAACAGGAACGGCACCTGGGTCACCGCGATCATGAAGATCAGGGCGGGTAGCAGCGGGCCGCGCCGTCGCCAGCCCTCCGCACGGCTCACGCCGACGTCCTGGGACTCCTTGATCTTGCGAACGCGTTCGGCGACCGCCCTTTCGTCGGCCTCGGTTGTGAGGCCGGCGGGTGGTGAAGTTGTCGTCATCACTTCTCCTGGTAGCTCTTGCCGACGACCTCGGCATACAACTGCGATTGCTCCAGTGCGGCGTCGACGGACTTCTGACCGGCGATCGCCGCACTGATCTGCTGGCTGACCCGTGTTCCCAGATCCTGGAACTCGGGTATCCCGACGAACTGCACGCCCGTGTAGGGCACCGGTTGGACCGTGGGTTTGTCCGGGGTCGCGTTGGTGATCGACTTCAGTGTCAGGGGCCCGTACGACTTCGAAATCGCCTCGTACTGCGGCAGTTCGGTGTAGGTGGAGGTGCGGCTGCCCGGTGGCACCCGAGCCCACCCCAACTTCTCGCCGACCAGCTTCATGTAGTCCTTGCTGGTCATCCACGAGATGAACTTCCACGCGCCGTCAGGGTTCTTGGCGGCTTTGGGAATACCGAGCGCCCACGTGTAGAGCCACCCCGAATTGGGCTTCTCGACGATCGGCGCGGGCAGATAGCCGATCTTGCCGACGAGGTCGGGATAGGTCGCCGGGTCCTCGAGGACCGACACCGCCGACGTCGCGTCGTACCACATGGCCGTCTGGCCCTGTCCGAAGAGGTTGGCACACTCCTGGAATCCCGTCGAGGACGCGCCCAGTTCGCCGGATTCCTTGATCGTATTGACGTAGAAGTCGACCGCCTTCTTGACCTCTGGACTGTTCAACTGCGCGTTCCAGTTCTCGTCGAACCAGCGGCCGCCGAAGGTGTTGATGACCGTGTCGAGAGGGGCGAGAACTTCACCCCATCCCGGCTTGCCGCGCAGGCAGATCCCCGCATCAGAGACCTGTTTGGCCTTGATCGTCTTGGCCCACTGCGCTACTTCGGGCCACGTCGGCTGGTAGTTCGGGTCCTGACTGACCTCGATCCCGGCTTTCTCGAACATGTCCTTGCGATACATCAGGAACGACGATTCGCCGTAGAACGGCACCGAGTACATGTTGCCCTCGTAGGAGAGCGATTGCCGCAGCGACGGGATGAAGTCCTGCTCGTCGTAGCCGGGCGTGTTCTTCGCGTAGTCCGAGAGATTGAGCAGCCAACCGTCTTTCGCCCACTGCGGCGTCTCGAAGTTGCTGATCATGGCGACGTCGAACTGGCTGCCGCCCATGGCAGTCGACATCGTGATCTTGGCGCGAGCCTGGTTCTCCGACAGCGAGATGAACTTCAGCTTGACGCCCGGATTCTCCTTTTCGAACTCCGGTGACAGCTTCTGCGCATCCGTCATCTGCGAGTTGGACACCAGAGCGATCGTCACCTCGTTCGACGAGGCTCCGAGACTGCCTGCACCGGCGCAGCCGGCGGTGAGCACAAGCCCCGACGCGGCCACCGCCACCCCGAGTCGCTTCACCTTTCCAGGTCTCACCATTCCGTGCCTCCTCACTGAGCCAACAACCAACGGGCACAATCGATATCGCACACCAACATGCGGGCGAGCCGCCCCCGAAGCGCTCCCAGCGTGGCGATGTGCTTGGCTTGCCCGCTGGAAATCAGAATCGTCTTCGCGCAGTCGCGGATGTCTTCGAGTGGGACGGAGACCGCCCGCTGTTGCAACTCAGTGGCAACGGGTTCGCCGTGCGCATCGAAGAAGCGACCGCCGATCTCTCCCACCGCCCCGAGGGAGACGAGCTCGTCGAGCATCGTCAGGTCGAGGTAGCTGCCCTCGAACAGGGTGGTCGACGTCGAGACAGCGCCGACACCGAACAGCATCAGATCGGCCCGGCTTCCCGCCTCGAGCGTCCGCGAGATCAGAGAGTCGCTGCGCATCGAGACCACCGTCGATGGATCGGCGTACAAAGGGGCAGGGAGTCGGATGCTTTTTGCCCGCAACACGTCTGCGCACCGGTCGAGAATGTATTCGACGCCAGTCTGGTACACCGACGTTGACATGGCGCCATCCAGTTGGACCACGGTGCGGCAGCTGGCGACGCCCGGCGCCAACGCCGTCACCACGGCCACCTGCTCGGGTCCCCAGGTGAAGCCGAGCACGTCGTCGGGCGCGATGCGCCGCACGAGCAGCGCGGCCGCCGCGCGGCCGACGCTGGCGAACGCCGCGGGCCGCCCCGGCGCACCGACGTCGACGCCATGTCCGGTCACCACCGCCTCGGTCAGGCCGAAACGCTGCTCGAGTTCGCGCTCCTCGTCGGCGTGCAGGTCGTCGCGGAGGGTGGGCGGGACCACGACCTCGATTCGCACGAGGCCGTTCGCTTTCGCCCGCGCCACCAAACGGCCCGCGGTCGGACGGGACACGCCGAGCCGCGCCGCGACCTCGGCCTGCGTCAGCCCGTCGAGGTAGTAGAGAGTGGCCGCCCGCAGGGCGAGGCGCAGGTCATCGGCAGACCCGCGCTCGTTGGGCTGGACGTGATGCTTGCCGAGGGGGCGAGCGAAGTCACCGTCAGGAACCGTTGCGACCACGAACCCACCTCGCTCAGAACGCCTCACCCGTGAGCAAATGCTCAGGGGTGCGAGTAGATGCTCATCACGTTAGCATGCTGAGTGTGATGCACACAACACTTCGACATCGGGTCGGTCCGCGCGCTCCGCACTGTCAGACGGCCTTCGGCATCGGGCCCACCAGGGGTACCGTCACAACGGTGGTGGCGCGGACATGAACCTCGACAACGGAACGCTGCGGCAGCTGACCATTCCCGCCCCGACGTACGCCCGGGCCGAAACCGGTGTCGGCATTGTGCATTTCGGGGTCGGCGGCTTTCACCGGGCGCATCAGGCCGCCTATGTCGATCGGCTCCTCAACGCGGGGCTGGCCGACGGGTGGGGCATCTGCGGGGTCGGCGTGCTGCCCGCCGATCGCAAGATGGCCGACGTGATGGCCGCGCAGGACGGCCTGTACACCTTGCTGCTGGAACACCCTGACGGCACTCGCGAGGCACGGGTCATCGGGTCGATCGTCAACTACCGGTACGCACCCGACGACCCGGAGGTCGTGATCGAGCTGCTGGCCGCACCGAGCACCCGCATCATCTCGCTGACGATCACCGAGGGTGGTTACCAGCTCGACGACCTGCCCGAGATCAACGTGTTCGGCCTCGTCACCGCTGCCCTGGAACGCCGGCGCGAGCGCGGCGTAGCGTCCCCGACGATCGTGTCGTGCGACAACATCGAAGGCAACGGCGATGTCGCCCGGGATGCCTTCACCAGATACGCCGACTCCGCTCACCCGGGGCTTTCGGACTGGATGGCCGAACACACCCGTTTCCCCAATTCGATGGTCGACCGCATCACGCCGGTCACCACGCCCGAAGTGATCGACACTGTGTCAACCGAATTCGGTGTCGACGATCAGTGGCCTGTGATCGCCGAGCCGTTCACCGCATGGGTGCTCGAGGATGCGTTCGCCGACGGCCGGCCGCCGTGGGAGGACGCCGATGTCCTTCTGGTCGACGACGTCACCCCCTACGAGTTGATGAAGCTGCGTCTGCTCAACGCCGGACACCAGACTCTCTGCTATTTCGCGTATCTGGCCGGTTACCGGTTGGTCCACGATGCCGCCGGCGATCCGCTGTTCGCCGAACTGCTGCGGCGCTATTTCGCCGAAGCCACCCCGACCCTGGCCCCGGTGCCCGGTATCGACCTCGAGGACTACCAGCGCACCCTGATCGAGCGTTTCGCCAACCCGGGGGTGCGCGATACGATCGCCCGGCTCTGCGCGTACTCCTCGGACCGGATCCCGCAGTGGCTGGTGCCGGTGATCCGTGCGAATCTGAAAGCCGATCGCGGCGTGCAGATTTCGGCGGCTGTCGTCGCGAGCTGGGCGCGCTACGCCGAAGGCGTCGACGAGCAGGGCGAACCGATCGACGTCGAGGACAACCGTGCCGAGGCCCTCAAGCCTCTGGCACAGGCACAACGCGACAACGCAAGCGCGTTCATCGAGAACACGGCGCTGTTCGGTGACCTCGCACAGCAGCCCCGCTTCGTCGAGGCCTACCGCGAGTCGCTCGCGTCGCTTCACGAGCACGGCGCACGCGCCACGCTGGAAGCACTCATCAACGGTGATGCGCAGTGAGCGGACGACGGGCACTCGTGATCGGTGAAGCGCTGATCGACATCGTGATTCGCGACGGGGAGGTGACCGGCGAGCACGTCGGCGGGAGTCCGCTCAACGTCGCGGTCGGGCTCGGCCGACTCGGGCGCGGCGTCGACTTCCTCACCCACATCGGTCACGACGAGCACGGACGTCGCATCACCGAACACCTGCACGCCTCCGGCGTCGAGCTGGTGACCGGCAGCAGCACTGCCGCCCGCACGCCGACCGCCCGGGCGATACTGGGCGAACACGGCGGAGCCACCTACGAATTCGACATCGCGTGGGCGCTGAGCGGCACCCCCGAGGTGCCCCCACCGCTGGTGGCGCACACCGGTTCGATTGCTGCGGTGCTGGAACCGGGATGTCGGGCGGTGGCTGCACTGCTCGACACGTATCACCCGTCGGCGACGGTGACCTTCGACCCCAACGTCCGGCCCTCGCTGATCGACGACGCCGACGCTGCGCGCAACCGCATCGACCGCCTGATCGAGCGCAGCGACATCGTCAAGGTCAGTGACGAAGACCTGGCCTGGTACGACAAGGAACACTCGCCCGAGGAGATCGCGCGCACGTGGCTCGACCTCGGGCCGGCCGTCGTCGTCGTGACGCGGGGCGAGCGAGGTGCGTTCGGGCTCGTCGCCGGCGGCAGCGTCACCGTTGCGGCACCCGCGGTCGACGTGGTGGACACGGTAGGTGCCGGAGATTCGTTCATGGCAGGACTCATCGATGCGCTGTGGGACATGGACCTGCTGGGCGCCGAGCGCCGGCCCGACCTGCGCCGACTCTCTGAGCCAGCGCTGACCCATGCGCTGGAGACGGCTGCGCTGTCCTCCGCGCTGACCGTCGCGCGGGCGGGTGCCGATCTTCCCGATCGGGCGACCCGCGACGCGGCCGCGGCGAGGTCCGGCCCGCGGGAGGGTGGACCCGGCTAGCCTGGGGTGATGCGGTCCATCTGGAAGGGTTCGATCGCCTTCGGGCTGGTCAACGTCCCCGTCAAGGTCTACAGCGCCACCGAGGACCACGACATCAAGTTCCATCAGGTGCACGCCAAGGACAACGGGCGCATCCGGTACAAGCGCGTGTGTGAAGTCGACGGCGAGGTCGTCGAGTACCGCGACATCGCCAAGGCCTATGAATCGGAAGACGGTCAAACGGTGATCATCACCGACGACGACATCGCCTCCCTGCCCGAGGAGCGCAGCCGTGAGATCGAGGTGCTGGAGTTCGTCCCAGCCAGCGATCTCGACCCGTTGATGTACGACCGCAGCTACTTCCTCGAACCCGACGGGAAGTCGTCGAAATCGTATGTGCTGCTGGCCAAGACGTTGGCAGAGACCGACCGCGTGGCGATCGTGAACTTCGCGCTGCGCAACAAGACCCGGCTGGCCGCGCTACGGGTCAAGGACTTCAGCAAGCGCGACGTGATGATGATCCACACCCTGCTGTGGCCCGACGAGATCCGCGACCCCGACTTCCCGATCCTGGACAAGGAGGTCGAGATCAAGCCCGCAGAGCTCAAGATGGCCAGCCAGGTCGTCGACTCGATGACCGACGACTTCAATCCCGACCGGTATCACGACGACTATCAGGAGCACCTGCACGAGCTGATCCAGGCGAAGCTCGAAGGCGGCGAGGCATTCGCCACCGAGGAGCAACCCACCGAACTCGACGAATCCGAGGACGTCTCGGACCTGCTGGCCAAGCTCGAGGCGAGTGTGAAGGCCCGCAGGGAGCAGGGCTCCAGCAGCGAGAAAGACTCCAGCTCCGAGAAAGAGGGGGAGCCTGCCAAGAAGGCCCCTGCGAAGAAGGCGGCCAAGAAGGCGCCGGCCACACAGGCGGCGAAAAAGGCCCCGGCCAAGAAGGCTGCGAAGAAAGCAGCGACCAAGAAATAGAACGTGTTCCAGAAACGCCCACCGAGGTGGCGGTGCGCTTGCTAGCGTGACGCCCGTGATTCTGGACAGATTCCGGCTCGACGATCAGGTGGCCGTGGTGACGGGCGCAGGCCGCGGCCTCGGCGCGGCGATGGCTGCCGCCTTCGCAGAAGCGGGCGCTGACGTGCTGATCTCCGCACGAACACAGGCCCAGCTGGAGGAGGTCGCCGAGCAGGTCGCTGCGGCCGGCCGGCGTGCGCACATCGTGGTCGCCGACCTCGCTCACGCCGAGGACACCGCGGCGCTGGCAGCCCAGGCGGTGGAGGCCTTCGGCCGACTAGACATCGTCGTCAACAACGTCGGCGGGACCATGCCGAACGCGCTGTTGAACACCTCCACCAAGGATCTTCGCGACGCATTCGCCTTCAACGTCGCCACTGCCCATGCACTGACGCTCGCCGCGGCGCCGCTGATGCTCGAACACTCCGGCGGCGGCAGCATCATCAACATCACCTCGACGATGTCGCGGGTCGCTGGGCGCGGCTTCGCGGCCTACGGCACCGCGAAGGCCGCGCTGGCGCACTACACGCGGCTGTCGGCACTCGACCTCGCACCCCGCATTCGCGTCAACGCGATCGCGCCCGGCTCCATCCTGACCTCTGCCCTCGACATCGTCGCGAGCAACGACGACCTGCGGACGCCGATGGAGAAGGCCACCCCGATGCGCCGGCTCGGCGATCCGCTCGACATCGCCGCGGCCGCGGTCTACCTCGCGTCCCCGGCCGGCGCCTACCTCACCGGCAAAACCCTCGAGGTCGACGGTGGCATCACCTACCCGAACCTCGAACTGCCCATCCCCGATCTGTGAAGGACACCATGACGATTCGCGTCGCCGCCATCGGAACCGGAAACGTCGGCAGACACGCTCTGGCGCAATTGATCTCGAATCCGCAGTTCGAACTCACCGCGGTATGGGTGTCGTCGGACGCCAAGGCGGGCACCGACGCCGGCGAACTCGCCGGACTCGGCGTGTCGACCGGGGTGCTGGCCACCACCGATCTCGAGGCTGTCATCGCCACTGCCCCTGACTGCGCGGTCTACACGGCGATGGCCGACAACCGGTTGCCCGAGGCTCTCGAGGACTACCGGCGCATCCTGGCTGCCGGCATCAATGTGGTCGGAAGCAGCGCGGTGTTCCTGCAGTACCCGTGGGGCGTCTTGCCGGATGACATGGTGACCCCGATCGAGGAGGCGGCGAAGACCGGTAATGCCAGCGTGTTCGTGAACGGGATCGATCCCGGTTTCGCGAACGATCTGCTACCGATGGCGTTGGCAGGCACCTGCCAGAGCATCAGCCAGATCCGCTGCATGGAGATCATCAACTACGACACCTACGACAGCGCGACCGTGATGTTCGACGTGATGGGTTTCGGCGGCAGCCTCGACGAGACGCCGATGCTGTTGATGCCCGGCGTGCTGAGCCTCGCATGGGGGTCGGTGGTGCGGCAGCTGGCCGCCGGCCTGGGCCTGGAACTCGACGAGGTGACCGAGACCCACACTCGCGTGCCCGCACCCGAGGACTTCGACATCGCCTCCGGCCATATCGCCGAAGGCACAACGGCGGCAATCCGTTTCGAGGTGCGTGGAATGAAAGACGGCGAGGTGGCGGTGGTTCTCGAACACGTCACGCGGCTGCGCGACGATCTGTGTCCGGACTGGCCGCAGCCCGCACAACCCGGCGGTTCGTACCGGATCGAGATCACCGGCGAACCGTCCTACACCGTGGATCTGTGCCTGAGCAGTCCCCACGGCGACCACAACCACGCCGGCCTGGTCGCCACGGCCGCTCGCGTGGTGAACGCCATCCCCGCGGTCATCGATGCCGCGCCGGGAATCGTGACAGCGCTCGACTTACCTCCCGTGACTGGCAAAGGTCTGTACGCTAAGCCCTGAACCTGCTGAAAGGACTCCGCATGAAGGCCCGCCTGACCACTTTCGCCGCTGTGCTCGTCGCCGGCGGAGCCTCTCTCGCGATCGCCGCCGCACCTGCTGCGCTGGCACAGCCGTCCTGTGTCCAGACCGGTGAGGGCGGCGGCTTCCAGGGTGGCGCGAACACCGTGTGCGAATCACCGGGCAACTCCCAGATCGATTCCCGCCCCGGCGTGTATGCCGAGCCGTGGGAGGGTGGCTTCGGCTGGGGCTACGGCCCCTACGTCCTCTGAGCCGACGATGATGCGTCGGGTACTGGGCTGTGTGGCACTTGCCGGTGCGGGTGTCGCGATCGCCTGTGGCGGAGCGGGAGTCGCGACGGCGATGCCGAAGTGCAGCGACGTCGGCAAGACCATCACATACTGCGAGACCAACGGCAGCACCCAGATCACCGCGACGCCGCCACCCTGGAATTGGGGCGGCTGGCAGGGCGGTGGCTACTACCCCTTCGGCGCATTCGGCTACCTGCCCTGATCCGCTCCGCGTCATCGCGGACATTGCGGTGACCGCGGATTTTCGTCTAACCTAACTTTTCTCTTCGTACCGACGAACAGAGAAGGCTCACGGGTGAAGCCCGACGTCGCAGCACCGATCCGTCCCCTGTGGTTGTTGCTCGGCCCCGCCTTCGTCGCGGCCATCGCCTACGTCGACCCCGGCAACGTCGCAGCCAATGTCAGCGCGGGAGCCCAGTACGGCTTCCTCCTCGTATGGGTGATCGTCGTCGCCAACCTGATGGCGTGCCTGGTCCAATACCTGTCCGCCAAGCTCGGAGTGGTCACGGGCCGATCGCTGCCCGAGGCAGTGGCCGACCGGATGAGCACCCCGACCCGGGTGGCCTACTGGGTGCAGGCCGAGCTGGTGGCGATGGCGACCGATCTCGCGGAGGTCGTCGGCGGTGCCATCGCGCTGTATCTGCTGTTCGATCTGCCGCTGCTGGTGGGTGGCGTGATCACCGGCGCGGTGTCACTGGTCCTGCTGCTGGTCAAGGATCGCCGCGGCCAGACCGTGTTCGAGCGGGTCATCACGGGCCTGTTGGCGGTCATCGCCATCGGCTTCTTCACCAGCCTGTTCGCGGCGCCTCCGCCCGTCGGCGAGGCCCTCGGCGGTCTGGTGCCCCGCTTCGACGGACCGGAAAGCATCCTGCTGGCGGCCGCGATGCTCGGCGCGACGGTGATGCCCCACGCGGTCTACCTGCACTCGGGGTTGACGCGCGACCGACACGGGCATCACGCGCCAGGTCCCCGACGCAAGGCTCTCCTGCGCGCCACCCGCTGGGACGTCGGTTCCGCGATGCTCGTCGCCGGCGCGGTGAACCTGTCGATGCTGCTGGTCGCCGCGACCACGCTGCAGGGAATCGCGGACACCGACTCCATCGAGGGAGCCTTCGCCGCGGTACAGAACACGCTCGGCCACACCGTCGCGCTGCTGTTCGCGATCGGACTGTTGGCGTCGGGACTCGCCTCGTCATCGGTCGGCGCCTATGCCGGCGCGATGATCATGGACGGTCTGCTGCGCCGGTCGGTGCCACTGCTGACCCGCCGTCTGATCACCTTGCTGCCCGCGCTGGCGGTGCTGGCGGCAGGGGTGGACCCGAGCCGCGCCCTGGTGTTGTCGCAGGTGGTGCTGTCATTCGGAATCCCGTTCGCGCTGATTCCGCTGATCCGGCTGACCAGTGACCGGGCACTGATGGGCGTCGACGTCAACCGCGCGCTGACCACGGCCCTGGGCTGGCTCGTCGCCGGACTCATTAGTGTGCTCAACGTGGCGCTGATCTATCTGACGTTGACGGGCTGAATGACCGCGCGGCACCACTACTTCGCGTACGGCTCGAATCTGTCGGTGCGCCAGATGGCGCAGCGATGCCCCGATGCCACCGATCCGCAGCCCGCCACGCTGGCCGACCACGACTGGCTGATCAACGAACGCGGGGTCGCCACCGTCGAACCGCAGCCGGGCGGGGTGGTCCACGGCGTGGTGTGGCGCATCTCCGACCACGACCTGAAGACGCTGGACAGCGCCGAAGGGGTGCCGGTGCGCTATCGGCGCGACGCGCTGACCGTGCACACCGCCCACGGCCAGCGCACCGCCTGGGTCTACATCGACCACCGCGTCGAACCGGGCCCGCCGCGCCCCGGTTACCTGGAACGGATCCTCGAGGGCGCCCAGCACCATCGCCTGCCACATCGCTGGATCGACTTCCTCCAGCGGTGGGACCCGACGCGGTGGCCGCGCCGCGATACGGCCCCGAATTCTGCTGCGCCGCAATCACTGTCAGAGCTCTTGGCCTCCCCCGGGATCTCCGAGGAGAGCGCGCTGCGGTCGCGGTTCGGGTTCCTGGCCATCCACGGTGGCGGACTGGAGCAGATGACCGACGTGATCGCACGCCGCGCCGCGGATGCCGCGGGTGCGTCCCTCTACGTCGTCCACCACCCGGACCGGTATCCCCACCACCTCGCGTCAGCGCTCTACGATCCGGCGCACTCACCCCGGCTGAAGGACTTCCTCGACCACGTCGACGTCGTCGTATCGCTGCACGGATACGGCCGGATCGGGCGCAGCACGGAGCTGCTGGCGGGCGGCCGGCACCGGGAGCTGGCGCAGCACCTCGCCGATCACATCGAGATTCCGGGCTACCGGGTCATCACCGAGCTCGACGCGATCCCGCGCGAACTTCGCGGCCTGCATCCGGACAACCCTGTCAATCGTCCCCGCGGCGGGGGCGCCCAACTGGAACTCTCCTCGCGGGTGCGCGGTATCAGCCCGCGCAGCGGCCTGCCGGGCGACGACGGTCTGGCTCCCGCCACCTCTGCCCTGGTCCAGGGATTGGTGCAGGCCGCCCGGTCCTGGCGACAGGACTGACAGAAGGACACCATCGGGGCGCAATCCGCAACCCCGCCCGCTCCGAATACAGGATGTGGAACAACAGGGCGGCGCCGCGAACACGACCGCAGCGCTCTACCGCACCCGGATCACGCACCTGCGGCGTGCACCGGTGCATCACTATTTCGAGCACCGCAGCTACAGCTGGCTGGTCGATCTCGACCACATGCCTCACGTGCCGGGATGGCTTCGCGCGTTCGCGACCTTCGACCCCGCCGACCATCTGTGGCCGGCTCCCGTCGATACGCTGCGCGGCCGCGTCGACGCGTTCCTTGCCGACAAAGGCATCGACCTCGCCGGCGGCCGGGTCACTGCGTTGCTGCAACCTCGAGTCCTCGGTGCGGTGTTCAACCCGTTCACCTTCTACTGGTGCCACGGCCCGGACGGCATGCTTCGGCATGTCATCGTCGAGGTCCAGAACAGCTGCGGTGAGCGGCACGCCTACCTGCTCCCGCCGTCGGGCGACTGGCCCGCGATGGTCACGAAGAAGCTGTACGTGTCGCCGTTCAACGACGTCGACGGCCACTACCTGATCAATGCGCCGCACCCGAACGAGCGTCTGGACCTGCGCATCTCGCTGCACCGCGAGAACCATCCGGCATTCGTCGCGACCATGCGGGGCGACCGCAAGGCCGTCGGAACCGCTCAGATTCTGGCGCTGCAGGTGGTGTCGCCGCTGGCACCGAAGATGAACGCGCTGAGCATGCGCGTGCAGGGCACCCTGTTGCGCCTGCGACGCGTTCCGATGGTGCCGCACCCCTCCGAGGAGCGGGAGAAGGTGTACCACTCGTGATCGTCTGGCACACCTGATGACGGCATCCTTGCTCAGGACTTCACCTGACGGCCCGCGGGCAGCCGCTAGGCTACCGCTCGTGACCGCCGAACTCGACGCTTTGCTGCGCCAGGTGGCCCGCCAGGACGTGGACGCCTTCGCTGCTCTCTACGACCAGACCCGGTCGCGGGTCTTCGGTCTGGTTGTGCGAATCCTGCGCGATCCCGGATACAGCGAGGAAACGACGCAGGACATCTACCTGCAGGTCTGGCGCAACGCACACACCTACGACCCGTCGGCGGGGTCGCCGCTGGCATGGCTGATGACCCTGGCGCACCGGCGAGCGGTGGATCGGGTGCGCTCCGAGCAGGCCGCCAGTACCCGGGAATCCCGGTACGGCGCCGCCAACGTCGAGCCGCCCACCGATCACGTCGCCGACGAGGTGATCCTCGACGAGGAGCGCCGCCAGGTGGCGGCGTGCCTCGGGTCGCTCACCGACACCCAACGCGAATGCATCCAGCTCGCGTATTACGACGGTCTTACCTATGTGCAAGTTTCCGAGCATCTTTCGACGAACCTTGCCACCATTAAGTCCCGGATGCGTGACGCGATCCGCGGTCTCCGCCGATGCCTGGGGGTGACATGACCAGCCCGGAAGAACTGCTGACCCTTGCAACGCCCTATGCGCTGCATGCGCTCAGTGACCACGAAGCCGACGACATCGACCGTCGGCTCAGCGAGGCCTCGCCCGAGGTGGCCGAGGCGTTCCGCGCCGAAGTCCGCGCCGTGCGCGAGACGATGGCGGTGATCGCCGAAGCCACGGCCGTCGAACCGCCGCCGGAACTGCGCGCTCAGGTGCTGCGCCAGATCCAGCGCGGTGGCGGTGGTGGTGCAGCTGTCCGTTCCCTCGGCCCGAAACGGCGCCGGTGGGCGACGGTGATGCTAGCCGCGGCGGCCGTGGTCGCCGTCGGCCTCGGCGCTCTCGGCGTCGGAGTCGCGATGCGTCCGAGCGCTTCGGAGTCCACGACCGACCAGATCTTCGCAGCGCCCGATGTGCGCACCGTGTCGGGTGACATCCCCGGCGGAGGTACCGCGACCGTGGTGTTCTCCCGGGAACGCGACTCCGGCGTGCTCGTGATGAACAACGTGACGCCGCCCAAGGCGGGAACGGTCTACCAGATGTGGCTCGTCGCCGCCGACGGTCCGCACTCGGCGGGCACGATGGACGCCGGCGCGGTCACACCGTCGACGACGGCGGTGCTGCCGGACCTCGGCTCGTCGCAGTCGCTGGCATTCACCGTCGAACCGCCCGGCGGGTCCAAGGAACCGACCACGCCGGTCTTCGCCCAGCTCCCGCTGGTCTAGAACTCCAAGGTCGCGTCCGCGACGACGGCGAGCACGTCACGCATGTCGTGTCGGCGCCGCCACGCCCGTCGCTGCCGCATCGCCCCGTTGCCGTGCTCGACGACGGCGGTGAGGCTGCGGTGCACCAGGTCCTCGTCGCCGGCGACCTCGAGCGCCGGTCGCACCCAGTCGACCAGGTTCTGCAGCAACGTCTGCACCGGCGCGGCAGTGTTGCTGCTCAGGTCGACGCCGTGTCCGTCCAGGCCGTCCCGCGCGGCCTTCCAGTAGGCCGCCTTCAATGTCCAGGCATCCACCGTCGGTTGCGGATCGCCGCGGTCTTCCTCCGCGAGCGCGGTCATCACCGCTGCCCGGGCCAACGCCGCGAGCAGAACCGTCTCCCCCACTGTCGCGGGCACGTCGGCGACCCGGATCTCGACGGTCGGGAAGTCGGCCGAGGGCCGCACGTCCCAATAGACCATGCCGTCGTCGCGAATCACCTCGGACTGCACCAGCATCTGCACCGCGGCGTCGTACTCCGCGGCGGAGTCGAAGTGCGGTGGCGGGCCGGCGCTCGGCCAACGCGCCCACAGGACGCTGCGCCAGCTCGAGTGGCCCGTGTCGGCATTGCGGTAGATCGCCGAGTTCGCGGTCAACGCGAGCAGCGCCGGCAGCCACGGGCGCAGGCGGTTCGACACCGCGACCGCCGCGTCCCGATCCGGGACCGCGACGTGCACGTGGCACCCGCAGATGCCTTGTTCATGGGCGATCATCCCGAACCGGTCGCCGATGTCCCGATAGCGCGGAGTGTCGGTGATCGGGAAGTCGTGCGGCAGTGTCGGGGGCAGACCGGCCGCCAGCAGCCGCGCGCCGGCCTGATCGGCGGCGTCGGCGGCGGTGCGTCGCAGCCGGACCAGGGAGGTGTGGAGTTCGTTTGCGGTGTGCGCGACGTCTGTGGCCGTCTCGATCTGGCAGCTGGTGAGCTCGAGTTGCAGGTCGAGCCCCAACTGGGCGGCATGGTCGGCGACGTCGCGGTTTCGGGGCAGCGGTGCGCCGGAATCCGGATCGACCAGGAGGAATTCTTCTTCGACGCCGATCGTGGGGATGTCTGCCATGGCCGTGCACAACCTGCTGAAAATTTTGATCCGGCCCGTCGGATGTGTTCAACGACGGGCCGGATCGGCGGGAAAAGTCTGCAGCGTTAATGCCCCTGCCGGATCCGGTTCAAACCTGTCCCTACGATCGGATCGTGGCCGATGAGTTCCGATTTGGTATCGGCGTGATGCGCGGTACGTCACGCCGGCAACTGCACGATTTCGCACGTCAGGCCGAGGACCTCGGCTATGACGTGGTGCACGTGCCGGACCACCTGGGTGGTCCGGCACCGTTTCCGGTGATGACGGCGCTCGCGATGGCGACGTCGACCCTGCGGGTCGGCACGTTCGTCCTCAACGCAGCGTTCTATCGGCCGGCACTACTGACGCGAGACGTGACGGCGCTGCACGACGTGTCCGAGGGACGCCTCGACCTCGGATTGGGCACGGGCTACGTCAAGGAAGAGTTCGACGCCGCAGGTATTCCGTTTCCGAGCGCGGGCGCGCGGGTCGAGCACCTGCGAGACACCTGCGCGTATCTGGCCGAGCACGCGCCCGATGTGCCGATCATGATCGCCGGCAACGGGGATCGGGTCCTGCGGATCGCGGCTCGAATGGCCGACATCGTGGGGCTCACCGGAGGGGACCGGGCGCCCGACGCCGACGAGGATCCGCTGGCAGATCGGATCGCGTTCGTGCGCGACGCGGCCGGTGACCGCTTCGACGCCCTGGAACTGAACATCGCGGTCACTGCGATGCCGCTGGACGGTTCCGGTATGCCGGACCTGACGATTCCGCGGCACTTCCTGCCCGGCCTGTCGGACGACGAACTGCTGCGCCATCCGGGGGTGCTGTCAGGGTCTGCGGCCGACATGGCCGACCGGATTCGCAGCTACCGCGACCGCTACGGCATCAGCTACGTGACGGTGCAGGATCGGCACGCCGAAGCCTTCGGCGAGGTCATCGCACTGTTGAAATAGCCTGCTAGAGCCACAGATACAGCCCTGAGAGCAGGGCCCACATCCCGACGCAGTACGCCTCGAACGCGGCACGCAGCGCGATCGGCGCGTGCCGCAACTCCATGAAGTCGAGGCCGACGAGGCGCACCTTGATCGCGGCGATACCGAGCACGAGGACGCCGACCGTCGAGCCGGTGCCGTGTTCGGCGCCCACCGCCCAGGAGACCACGGTGGCGGCGATCAGAACCAGCCAGCTCAGCCCGGCGCGGTTCGAGAGCAGTTTCAGCACCGTCATCGTCAGCTCACCAGATACAGGAGTGCGAACAGGAAGATCCACAGCAGGTCCACCAGATGCCAGAAGCATGCGGCGCCTTCGACCAAAGCGGTGCGGGTGGCACTGAGCTCGTCACGTCGGGTCTGCGTGAGGAGAAACGTCAAGGCTGCGAGTCCGAGGCAGACGTGGAACAGGTGCAGTCCGGTGAGGATGACGTAGTAGAGGTAGAAGTGGTTGGCGCCCGGGCCGTGTCCCGCGTGCGCGAGCGAGACGTATTCGGTCACCTTGAGAGCGATGAAGATCAGACCGCAGGCGATCGCCGCACCGGCCGCGCGGGTGGCGATGGTGCGCTGCGCGGCGCGCATCGCGTTGAGAGCGAGCACGACGCACAGCGAGCTGGTCAACAGCACCAGCGTGTTGGCCACCCCGACGCCGATGTGCAGGGTGGTTCGCGCTTCGTCGAAAAGCTCTGGTGCGCTTGCACGTTCGACGAGGAAGGTGACGAAGAACGCACCGAACACGAGCATGTCGCCGAACAGGAAGACCCAGGTGCCGCTTTCGGCAGGCACCCGGCGGACGGCGGCGGTCACCCGGACAGTGCCCGCTCGACAGTGATCGATTTCAGGATCACCGCCGTCGTGGTGAACAACCAGATCACGAGCACCAGCCCGGGGATGTAGAACGCGAACACCCCGTTCCACGCGAGCGGCCCGTCGTTGAAAACGACCACGACGCACCCGGGTAGCGACAGCGTGGCCACCCACAGGTTGAGGTAGCCGTACCAGCGCGGGAAGGTCGGGGTGTCGGCCTGGTCGGTGAACGCGGCGATGGCCAGGGTGATGTTCTGGACGATGATCGTCCCGACGATGCCGATGAACCACAGCCAGAAGACGTCGTTGAGCGCCTGGGTGAGTTCGGCGGATCGGCCTTCGGGCCGGAAGGCGGCCACCCCGAGGAAGAACTGTGGAAAGATCAACGCCGGCACGAACACCGTGGCGGCCATCAATTGCGTCATCGACAGCATTCCCCAGCCGCCCTCGGCGCGCTTGATGCGCAGCAGGATGACGGCGAGGAACGGCAGCGCCAGCGCGGCGCTGAGCAACGCTCCGGAGACACCGAAGCGGATCCAGAGTTTGTGGTCGACGAAGAACCTTGCGATCTCGTCGGCAGAGGCGGTCGGCGACAACGGCGGGAAGAGTTGCGCGACGCCGGAGAAGCTGGCGCCGTAGAGGATGATCATGATGCTGCCCGACCAGGCGCCGATGCGTTGCAGTGTCAGCTCCACGCTCGGGACGCTACCGGCGGCTTCGCTACGTTTTGTCACTTTTGACATATCGGCCGGACTGGGGTTCAGCGGTCGTTGCCCGGTAAGCTCCCAGCGTCGCCCCCGTAGCTCAGGGGATAGAGCACGGCTCTCCTAAAGCCGGTGTCGCAGGTTCGAATCCTGCCGGGGGCACTCTCACCAGCGTGTTTGTCACGCACTCGGTGGATTATGACCCGCTATGGGTTGTTTATAGGTCGTAAATGCCTGACGGGCTTGCCCAGGCGGTCGGCGAACACGTCCAGCGCGGCGGAGGTATCCGGGGCTGCCATCGCCCGCTCGATGTAGTGCCGTCGCGTGACATCGCTATCGGAGTGCCCCAACTGCTTGGCGGCGTACTCGATACCGAACTGCCGTTCCACCATCGTCGCCACCGTGCGGCGGAAGGTGTGCGGAGTCACCCACTTGTAGTCCTCACCACGGATGTCGCGCCAACTCTTGCGAACCCACGACAAACTGCGGGGATCACCGACACGGTTCGGCAACACCAACTCGAACGGTAACGCACGGTCACGCTGCCTCTTGAGTGCCACCCGTCCGAACTCGGGGAGTGTGATGGTGCGGTAGCTGCTGTGAGTCTTCCCCCACGCCTGCCGCTTGTTCTTGTTGGTCAGCGTCCCCGCGATGGTCACCTTGCACGGCGCGGCGGGGTCATCGTCCAGGTTCTCCACGTCTTCCCATCGGATAGCCAACAGCTCACCGATACGGGCACCCGTAGCCAGCAGAAGCGTGAACATCTCCACCAGGTCATAGCCGCGTTTTGGTCCGAATGACTGCGCTGCCTGCCACACGGTGATACGCCCCAACAACACCTCTACGTCGTCAGCGGTGAGCGCTTTCGGCTTCCCCCGTTTGCGCGGCGGGGTGTAGGTGTCGTTGACGGGGTTGAACTCCAACAGCCCAAACCGCACACCCATGCTCGACGCCTGCCGCAATGTGGTGCGGGCATCGCGGACACGAACCTCCAGACCACGAAGAAAGCCGTCCACCCGCTGCGGGTCAAGCTCTCGGATACGCAACTTCCCCAGACCCGGAATCACCAACTGCTCGACGGCGCGGTGATAATAGTCCTTGGTCTGGTCTGTGCGCCCCGAACCGTCCACTTCGACCAGCCAGCGACGCATGAGGTCAGCCACGGTGGACTCGGCGGTCAATGACTCGGTGAAGCCTTGACTCTTGCGGACTTTCAGCTTCTCCCGAAGTGCTGCTTCGGCGCGGGCTCCCGTGGTTCCTGTTGCTTTGACGCGGCGGGTCTCCCCGTCACGGTCACGGAACCTAGCTTCAGCAAGCCACTGCCCCGGTGCCATCTCGACGCGGCGAATCTTGCCGTAGGTGCCAATCGGCAACGGCGGTCTACCAGCCATCAGGATGCTCCCTTCTTGTATGTCCAGGGCGGGTTCGATGCGCGGCGGAACGCCTCACGCTCGAAGTCGTCCAACATCTCATGGGACAGTGACTGCTCCCCTTTGAGCCAGAGGTACATATCCCCTGCCTTCTCCCAGCTAGTCCCCGACAACAGCACATCGGTGTCGGGGTTTTCGTCATCAGGTATCGGGGTGAGAAGCGCCAGCGGGGACACCCCGAGAGCCGCTGCTAGACAGGTCAACTGGTCTACGGACACGCCGCGCCTGCCCGCTTCGATGTCGGTGATCCCCGACGAGGACATAGGGACACCCTGTTCGGCGACCGCCGCCGCCAACACACGTGTCGTAGAGCCTTCGGCGGTACGGACGCGGCGAAGGTTCGCACCGACCACCTGCGACGTGTGCTTTTCGGACATACGGCACAGAGTAACACTTGCTGCTCTATACCCGCGTGTTTGCGCTCTGCCATTCAGAGCGACGTGTGTTAGTCTGTTTGTCAGAGCAGATAGTCTGCACAGCCGAGCGGCTGAACCGCACAAGAGAGCACACCATGTCCGACGACACCAAGACCGAAGACGACAAGCGGCGGCTACCCACACATGAGGAAGCCACCGAACGTGTGCTCACGCGTAGCGCTATCGACTTGTCCGCCTTGGCGGTGCTGATGGATGTGCACCCGAGCACGCTGCACCGGTTGGCAACCAAGGACGCCAAGAACGACACCAACGAGTTTCCGGTGCCATTCACCCGAATCGGTCAGCGGTGGGTCATCCCGTCCGAGCCTGTACGTGCATTCCTGCGCCTGGGCGAGTTCTCCGCCACTGCGAAGGTGGCGGTGTAGTCCCGTGACCATCACCATCCAACCGCTGCGGAATACCCGCGTGCTGTTGCGAGTCCGGCACGGTGGGCGCGTCACCTCACGCACTTTCCCGTCCGAGGCTGCCGCCCGTACCGCGTTGCGTGAGGCTCACGAAGTCATCGAGATGTTCACCGTTGACGGTGAGCCAGTATTGGGTTTGCTGGAAGCGGCGCTGCCCAGATGGGCGTATCCACTCATTCCGGGATGGAGCGCAGCGTGACCACCTTCACCGGACCCGAGCTTGACCGTTTCTGGGACAAGGTGTCCCCGTCTGCGGGTGACTGCTGGCTGTGGACGGCATCGACCAACGGCAAGGGCTACGGGACGTTCGGGCTCATTAGGACAAAGACGAGCTACCTGGCTCATCGTGTGTCATGGGAACAGCGTCACGGCGTGATCCCGGACGGTTTCACCCTTGACCATTCGGTGTGCGGTACCAAGCGCTGCGTCAACCCTGCCCACCTGGAAATTGTCACACGGCGCGTGAACGCCTGGCGTGGGACGGGCATTCACTGGCGGCGGGACTACCGCGAGATGCTGGCGCGAGTTGCCCTGCACCCCGCTGCTGACGGACTGATCCGCATGCGAGATGTGGGCGCGCTCATCGGCGTTCAGAGCCGCATCATGCGCCGCGCTGTCCATGACGGGGAGCTATCGCAAGTGGTCATCAACCACCGTGAGCGGTATATCCGCAAGACCGACCTCATCGACTTCATTGTTCGTCGCGCCGCCGAGGACGCGGGCGCGACGGTTGCCCGAGCACTCATCGACCAACAGAAGGACGCCGCGTGAACACCGAAGCCTGGGACACCGACTACACCCCCGCGTTCCGAGCCAAGAACTACCTCACCGGACTCACCACGGTGTTCGCCGATGGCACCCGCCCGACGTTGGACAGTGCCCGCTGCTCAGGTACCGAGTTCCCCGAACCTTTCGCCCGCCTCACCGCGCAGTGGGGCAAGTGCTTAGACGCCGCGCAGGTGATCAACGAGCGGTACTACGAGGACTGGAACCGTGCGGGCGGCGTGTTGACGGTTATCGCACCCGCGACGAGGGACACCGCATTGTCCGAGCTGCGCATCGTGTGGAACACCTTGGCACGCACCTACATCACGGAGACCCTAGACCGTGACCGCATCGCTTGGGACTGCCCGTTCTGCGGCACTCACGTGGGTGTCGATGCGTGCACGGAGGACGGTAGGTGCCCCGAGTGCTGCTGTGTGCTCAACACCAACGACAACGAAAGTGACTGGCTGTGATGGACAACGAGCCCGAGCTGACCGTTGACGAGAAGCTCACTCTGGCGGCGGTGTACGTCGCTGCTGCGACCAGCGACAGAGGAGATGATGCGTCGTGCTGAAACGATTTGCGGAGAAGGTGTTCGCGGCGGCGAACCGTATCGCGGGGCTCAACACCCCGAAACCAACGTCGCTACCACCGAGCGCTCCGATCACGTTTGACCTTGACCCCGACCCGTTTCGTAGCAAGCCCTACCAGGGCGGGACGTGACAACTTCACACGCACACCGGAGACCATCCCACACACTCAACGAAGGAGAGAAGAACATGACACACACCCTCATCACTGGACGACCAGGCAGCGGACTCACTTACACCGCCAAGGGAATTGCCCGAGAGGCGGTTGGACGCGGCGAATCGGTCACCGTCGTCGCCGGTTCCGAGTACCGCGCACCGGAATGGGCAAACGTCGAAGGCATCACCGTCACCATCAACGCCCGCCGCGCCGTCACCAAGGCGCGAGACCTGGTGTACGACCGTGCAGAGCGCCGCGCCTACGACGAGACCCCGCACACCGTCATCCTGGACGATCCTGTGCTGGGCGAAAGCGACTGGGACGCTGTGGAGCGGATCACGGGACTGGGACGGCAGGTGAACGTCACACTGGTCATCACGACGCGCACCCTGCGCGGGATACCGCGCAGCGTCGCGGACAGCATGGAAGTTGTCGAATTGGAGCCCGCAGCGGTCTGACCCACCCAACAACACCGCCCGTTTCCATTGTGGAGGCGGGCGGTGTGTCATGTATGCCTTGCACCCTGTTAATGTCGCATCAGCACCAGTTTGCCTGTCCCGCAAGACAACACACCGTGTTTGTGATGAACGTCACACCATTATTCCTTACAAACTATGTAATGAATGGTAGAGTAGGTACTACAAGAGAGACGGGGCGGCAACCCCGAAACCACAACACCAAACAGATTGAGAGACAACCATGTATGACGACATGCCCGAGCTGGACGAGTTCTTCGCCGCCGTGAGGGAGAACGTGACCGCCGAGCACGGCGACGCCATCGCGGACGCCGTTATCGCTCACCTGAAGAAGGACGTATATCTCTACTGGGATGTGTACCACCTGGGCGTGACCGCTGACAACCTGGAGCATTTCGAGGGCGTCACGGCTCTCATCGAGTTCCTGACCGCCGTATCCGAGCCCATCGCGGCGTAAGTCCACGGGGACGGGGAGCCCCGCTTGTGTCAACCACGGTTCCCCGCCCCATCTACCCCGTCAAGGAGACCAATGAGCCCGAAGCCCGACACCCTGACAAGCGCGGAAGTGGCTGCGCTGCTGGGTATCACACCCGCAACGCTAGCCGCGCGACGGCACCGTGGAACTAGCCCGAGGTTCACCCGCACGGGACACCGCACCATCGTGTATCGCCGCGCCGACGTAGAGGAGTTTTTGGCGTCGAGCGGCGAACCGACAACGGCGGAATTGGCGCGCCGGGTTCGTGACTTGGAGAGCCGCGTCACGCGGCTGGAGAAGTCCTAGAAAGACGAAACCCCACGGCGGCAACCGTGGGGAATCAGTACAACATCAAACAGATACGGAGATACTACCATGTTCCACAAGTTCAACCCCGAGGCAACCCTTCAGGACGAAATCGACTATCTCACCGAGCAACTGCGCCGCGTGGACGAGTGGCGCACGAACACCGACTTCATCTTTGACGGCAACCGCATGGCGGAAACCGTCATCAACGCGGCTGACCCGTTCATCGCGGACATGAAGGCTCAAATCGCGGCTCTGCGTGACCAACTGGTGGCGGTGGCAGCGTGAACGGGCATGAGCACTCCGAACCCTGCCCCGAAACCGCCGACCTGCTGGCAAAGCTGGACAGGGCAGGTGTCGAGTGTGAGATGGCGACGTTGGCGGATGTCGTGGAGAGCGACGCACCGTTGTTCTTCTACCCCGCTGACTTTGACGGGGGTAGCGCTGCGTAGACCTCACCAAAGGAGACCAAGAACCGCCACGGATGAACCTGTCCGGGGCGGTTTTCGTGTCACATCTGCGAAACGCGAACACCCCGGTAACGTCACCTGCATGAGCACACCCATCGCTGCGCCCACGCCCTACTACGGCGGTAAGACCTCACTGGCACACACCATCACGAGCATGTTCCCCGACCACGTGAGATATGTCGAACCGTTCGCTGGGAGCCTGGCTGTGCTGCTGGCGAAACCGCCGAGCAAGCACGAAATCGTGAACGACTTGGACAAAGACCTGATGACCTTTTGGCGAGTGTTGAGGGACACCCCCGAAGACCTGGCGCGGGTGTGTTTCCTCACCCCGCACTCGCGTGAAGAGCGCCGCGCCGCCATCCACATACCCTCTGACGCAAGCGATTTGGAGCGGGCGAGGCTGGTGTGGAGCGCCCTGGTGCAGGGGCGCTCTGGCACGTTGGCGAACACGGGGTGGAGGCATAGCAGGGAAGCGGCGCGAGGTGATGCGCAGGTACGTGGAGAGAATCGAGAGGGTTGCCGCGAGAGTCAGGGACGTGACGCTTGAGTGCAGACCCGCCACTGAGGTGGTCGAGAGGTACGGCGGTGACGTGAACACGCTGCTGTACTGCGACCCGCCCTACTTGGGCTCGACGCGCAGGTTCAACTACCGCACGGAGATGCTGGGCGAGAAGGCTCATCGGGAACTGGCTTCGGTGTTGCGGGAGTGCAGGGCGACGGTGGTGCTGTCGGGGTATGGCTCTGACCTCTATGACGAGTTGTACGCGGGGTGGTTCCGTGTCGAGGTGGCGGCGGCGACATATCAGGGGTCAAACAACCCTCTGAAAGGACATGAGCGGGTAGAGGTTTTGTGGTCAAACCGAGAGCTAAAACCTGTGACAGAAACAGCCGTTTCGATGGTCAGCGTCACGGGTTTTGCGCCACTGTGTGGATGGTGTTCGCGGGTGGTTCCGAAGCCGAAACGAGGTCCAGTTGGTAGGTGGTGTTCGGGTGCATGTCGAGCCGCTGCGTACCGAGAGCGGAAGGCAAATGTCGGTTAACCGGATAATCACGGTTAACTGAACATACCGCCGCTCAACCCCGCTGCCATCTTCACCAAGAACCACACACCCGCCAAGAGAATCGTCAACACCACGAAACCCGCTGCGGGCGGCACAATCGCCCGTATCGGATTCCCGCCGTTCCTCCCGCCACCAGCCTCGAACCTGCCCGTCCCTTTTTGACGTACCCAGGCTGCGCACATCAGAAGGACGATGAAAATGCCCACCGATATAGTGAGACTGCCCATGACCAGGCGGTCAACCAACGCGACGAGGCTGCCGTTGCTTGTGCCATCGCTGCGGTTGCCGAGACCTGCGGTCATGAGGTGTGTAATCACAGTTCGCCTCCCATGATGGACGCCTCCACGCGGCGCTCTTCTTCCCGTGCAAACCGCTGTTTGAGCGCCTGTTTCAGTTCGGGGCTTCGGGGTTTCCACGTTTCGAGTTCCGTGATCGGTAGTGACGAAACTTCCACCAGGCGCTCCGAAATGTACTCATCGCGGGACAACCGTCTCTTGGTGCCCGCGCCGAACGGCGCGGTATCAGGTAACCGGAAACCAGCGGGAAGGTTCATCCCGCCGCGTAGAGCCACCACCACGTCATCCGATACGGGCAACTGCGGGACGGGGAAACCTGCTGCCAGTGCCCCCGCTGCGGCAACCGCGAGGGTCGTCGTGCGGTAGCGAGGGTCAGGCTTCCCGTCGAACAGGGGTGGTGTCCATCCCGTCCAGTTGTCGGTCACCCACTGCGCCAGGGCATCGGTGCCCTTCTTACCGAAGGACGCCGATCCGAGGACACCCTTTTGAACGGACAACAGGGACACCTCACCAACGGGCACACCCGCCGCGTCGAGTTGGCGCACAATTTCCCACCACACACTCACGCGCCGCGCGGCGCTTGGATCAGCGCTCTGCGTGCCTATGTGCGGGCGAACCAACGTCACCAGGTCGGGAACACCGAAACGGCTCTTCGTCACGGCGGTAACCACCTGCGCGGCGAGGTCAACGTGACGCCGCATTTCTTGCGCGGGGGCATGGTGCGAGGTCACGTCCGCCGCGTGCAAGTACCCACATCGGGGTGTCGGGTCACCGTCCACCAGACGGGCAATTGAGGTGTAGAAGACGGTCGTGTCCACCGCTACAACGCTGCGCGTCACAGGTCACCCCCGCCCCTGATCTGCTCACCCTGAATGGACGAAACCTTTTCGCTGCTAGGCGCTGCAGGCTCATCGGGTACGGAAACTTCGGGCGTTGACGGGTCGTTGTCGTGATCCCACATACGTGGGCGCGGTTTCACCGTCGATGTGCCACCCGCTCCCACGAAGGTTTCGTCCATCGGGTCGAACTTCTCCGCGCCGGGGAGCAAGTTGCCGTCACGGTCGGTCATCACCACCAGCTCGGTGTTCACGATGGCGTCGGTACCGCTCTTCTCCCACCCAGGCGCGGCGTTGATACCGAGGCGAGGGTAGAACCACGGAAGCGCGTCCGCGTGCGCCTTGGACTCCGCCCACACCGCGCGCTGCTCATCGGTCAACGCGGCGTCCAGCGGCGTTGAACCGTGGCTGTAGTTATACGGGGTCTGCACTTCGATGACCCTCTGCGCGTCGCGGTCGATGTACAGCGCCGAACCGGGACGGGTCAACCGCGCTCCGATACGCCGTGCATCGTCGCGCAGGGGCTCAGGCACGAAGTTGCCTTGGATGGTGCGCTCACCGGGGACACCGAGCAGCACAGCCAGCCCGAATTGATCTTGAAGAGCAATCGGGATGGTGTCGGCGTAGATGTCTTGTGCCGCAATGAACAGAATGACGCGCGCCTCACGCCCCACCTTGATGATCTTCGCCAGCTTGTCCATGAACGTATCCAGGGCGCTCGTCTTGTCCAGGTCGTGGATTTCGGACTTCATCGTTCCGAATTCGTCCAGCACTAGCAGGATCGGGCTGTATCGGTCATAGGGGTGCGGGTCGGTGCGCTTGTTGATCGCTGCCTCCTGTCGGCGGCGCTCCAACTCATCGCACACTTCAGCCACCATGCGCAAATGCTGCGCGGGGCTCGTAGAAACCATGCGGATGTTCGGCTGTCCAGCCAAGGAGGCGTAGTCGCTACCTTTCCCGTCACCGCAATAAATTTCAGCTCCCAACCCAACGCGGAACCAGTCAATGACGCCGCGTACCCAGACCGATTTGCCAACGCCAGGCTGCCCAGCGGCAATGCAATGACGGGTGCTTTTCACGGTCGGTGTGATCAGGTTTCCGCGTGCATCCATGCCCACGGGCCACGTGGCGCGGGCAAAGAGCTTCTTCGCGTCGTCCAGGGTCGCGGGCGGGGCTGCGGGTGCGATAGCCAACGCTGCTGGGAACGAGGACGGAGCGTCACGGAACTGCAAGATGAGTTCGCCATCGTCGCCGTCCAGCGCCACCAAGTTCTTGGCGTTGTGGATGCCGCCCGCGTTGAAGGCGCTGCGAAGACGGTCGAGAACAGCGCCTCCGATGTCGCCCGCGCGGCGGTGATCGTCATGCTGGAAAACCAGCTCCAGTCCTTCAGGTGTGATGTCGATACCCACTAGCACGGGGACGTGCACCACGGTTCTCGGGCGGGTGTACACCGTGCCGTAAGCGCCGCGCTCCTCTAGGCTGCCCTTCTCGTCCCTGTTGACGCCCGTCGCACTGAGCATCTTGGCGAACACCTTGTCGTCGCGGATGTCCGCCAACACGGGGTAACGGGTCTCCATCTCCGCCAAGACTTCGGACACTTCGCCTGCCCACGCGGCGAACTCAGGTCGGGCACCCAGCTTGCTGCGAAGGGCGCTCGGGATGATGTCTTCGGGCGCGATTCCACCACCAGGTTGCAGGGCAAGAACGGGACCGGCGTCGCTCCTTTTCACACCTTCGACAGAGATGTTGATGGACTCAGGCATGGGAACTCGCCAGTGCCAGACAATGATGGGGTTCGGGTTGGCGTGAGCGCCACCACTGTACTGAGTGACAGGCTGCGTGAGAAGGCGTTTCTCTTCCGCCTCAGCGGACTTGCGGATACCACTGACTACAGCCTGCGCGTCGCGCTTGATCTTCTCCTGCTCCTTCTCGATGAGCGCGGGGATGCCGTCTCGAATCTTCCTCGCGGCGTCGAACTGTGAATCGGCTCGGCGGCGCTGGTAGTCCTGTTCCTTCTGCGCACGATGCCAGCGGTCGCGCTCACTCGGGACATAGCCCGTGTTAAAGAGACCCACTACAACCACGCTCCTTCCAACGATTTTGTGCGCTGCTGCGCGCGGGCAACGGCGGCGCGCGCCTTCGCGGTCTCCTGGTGTCGGAGGTTTTCGATTGCCTGCGCCCCGCTGCGCTGCACCGCGTAGAGCGCCTCATCGCGCTCACGTTGCGCGGCGTACACGGGGTCACCGCCGCGCACACCACCCCTAGACCTCCCGCGTCCCCAGAAGTAGAGGAATCCACCGATTGCGCCGAAGAAGACCCCGGAAATGAGCGTCATGGCGTCGCCGCCCATCAGACCGCCCAACAGGAACATCGCTCCGATGGCGATGAGGAGGATGCCGAACCACCGCGCTGCGCCGCGAATCATGGTCAGTCTCCGAACTGGACGCCGCGTCCCCAGCCTTCACGCGGGCGGTCGTTGGTAGATGGGGAAGGCTCGGGATCGGGCTGCACAGGATCGGTGTTCAGCCAGCCCTCGGTCTCGGGGAAATCCACCACCTCAGCGTCGATGTATCCAGCACCATCCGTACCCGCGCCGTAGTTTGCTGGATACCCGCCGTACCCCTGCTGACGCCGCTCAGCGCGCGCTACATGAGCCTGACGGGCTGCGGCTGCCTGACGAGCGGCGGCGTCAGCGGCGGCGGTGACGGTCGGTGAGAGCGCCCTGTCCATCGGTCGGGTGAGGGCGCTGACCGATGCCCAAAAGCCCGCCAGAATAGCCACCAGCCCCGCCAGCGCGGCGGGCACAGCAAACACTGATGTCATGGTGTTCTTCTTGGACTTGTGCGCGCCCTGGCACCGTTCATGGTCGGTGATGGCGCTCAGCCAGGTCGTCTTCTTCTGCGCTGATGTGGTGTCCGCGGTGTACTCCGTGTACGCGGCGTCTCTCTTCGATGCCAGCGCCCCACACGGGTCGGACACCATAGCGCCGCTCACCCCTGCTAAGGCACCGAAAATGATGGCGACACCTGCGGCGATGAGCGCGATCTTTGTGAGGGTCTTCATGTCAGAAACCTCCGTAGGTCTCACGCTTGATGCGCCCGTGGTCACGGGTCGCGCGGATGGCGACGATGAAGGCGACGGTTCCCACGATCCCGTTCACCAGCCCGATGGCTAGGAGGACGTAGGTGAGGGTCGTTGGTGAAGCCGTGTGGATGTAGGGGTTGGTTGAGGGGGTCAGGCTCGCGTTGTAGCTGACGCTGAGGATCAGTCCCAGGACGAACGTCGCGGCGGTCACCATCCACCAGCCCTGCGCCTTGCGGCGCGCCGCGTAGAGGGGGTCGTGAGGGTAGTGGGTCATGACTCGCCGTCCTCTGCTGCCTTGGCGGCGGCGACCTTCGCGAGCGCGTCGCGTTCGCGCTGCGCGAGCCGTGCCCGCTCACGTTCCGCGAGGAACCGAGCACGAGAGCTTGGCTCATCGGAACGGCGGGCGCGGCGAGCCACGACTATGGCGACGAGGATGACCGCCGTTGCGAGGGTCACCAGAAGGACGACAGGTGATGCGGTGATGATGAGCCCGGTGTCAGGCACATAGTCGATGCCGAAGACGGTTCGGGAAACGCTATCGAGCGCCGCGTCCAGCTTTTCGCCGTAGGGCGCGTTGGGATCGGCAGATTCGGCGATTTCGGTAAGAACCGAATCGAGCGAGGGGGACGTGCCATCCGAGCCGAGGTAGTCGGACAGGGTGGGGATTTCAGGGGATGGTGTGGGTGTGGGAGCCATTTCTCTTTCTTCTCTCTATATAGGGCGATGTGGTGGGCGCTAATGTCGCGTTATCACTTCGACTTGACATTTAGTGCCATTTATGGTGCTAGTTATGAGGGTAGCATGGATTAGCAAATTCTTCTTCTGTCAACTCGACACGCCGATACTTTCTCTATCCCGCCTCATTTCCCCAGCTCAGCCAGCCACTGATATAGGTCATCGGGGCGGGCTGGGTGTATATATCGGAGTAACAGGCAAACTGTTTTGGTGGGGTTTGGAATGGTGGTTGGTGGGGTTTGGAATGGGGGTCGTAACGGTCTTCGTAATGGTCTCTGTAATAGAGACCACTGCCCTGAGAGCCGCCCGCTGGTGTTCGGAGAACGTTTAAAAGTGCGCACGTCAGACTAGGGATTTTGAGGACACATACCGTGTCGCCGCATGTATGGAGAGACTGGTCTCTCTGGTCTCTCCATACATATCCCGTAACGCCGCTCGGGCTGAGAGCAAAAGAAAAACCCCTCACACGGGAGAGGCGTGTGAGGGGTTCTCGGTATAGCGGGCGGGAGGGCTACCCCACCGCCGTGAGAGCGCCACGCTCGGCTTCCATGTCCGCCAGAGCCGCTGCGATCTTCCGTGCCGGGTCGCGGCTGAGTCCCACCGCGTTCGCCGCCGCGCTCAGGTTCCCGTTCGTCTCGCGCAGAGTTTCGATCACACGATGAACTGTCGCGGGCGATTGCTTCACGTTCGCGCGTTCGATGACAACGGCGGCGAAAGCAAGATCGTCGGCGTCGATGTCGTCAGCAACAGTCGTGTCGATGACAGCCACAGGTGTCGCTGGGAGTGTCGGCAACGGTGTCGATGACGGGGTGTCGATGACGGGCGTAGGTGTCGCCGCGCTGTCGTTCGGCTGTCGCTGAACCGTCGGTGACAGGGTGTCGATGGGCTGTCGTTCGGGTGTCAGCGGCATTGTTGGTACTGTCGCCGCGCCGCCTACCAGGTTGATCCACAGTTTCCGCAGGATGCCGATTCGAGCGATGGGAGCCTCCTCTTTGCGCTCTTTCGGCTTGCGCTTGCGTGTCGGTGCGTCCTTCATCAGAAACAGCAGGCATGTCATGGCAACAGCCGCCGCGTCGGTGATGAACGGCAGGGCGAAGGCTCGCATGTCGCCCTCGCCCATGTGCAGGATGGTGCGGGCGAAGCCCACCTGATCCATGAAGCTCATCCATCCAGCCGCGCCGCCCACCATGAGAACCAACCCGCTCAGGAACAGCCGTCCAGCGCGCGGTAGTTCGCGGTTCCAGGTCAGTAGGACAACCTCCGCCAGGGCGAAGAAGACGATAGGTGCGAACACCGAAGCCACCCCAGCAGCGCCGATACGGAACGGGCTCGCTTCGGCATCCGTCGCCACGGTGACACCGTGAACCACGTTGATAGAGCAGCTCGCCACCACCACGGTGATGAGCAGCAGTTGCGCCGCCAGCGCCCCCTTGTCGGGGTTTCTCCACCAACGGGTCTTGGTTTTCTCGGACACGCCGTACCCCTCTCCGGTACTCATTCCAGCTAACTCCTAACCTTCTCTCCAGAACTCGCTCACGCCAATGGCGGCGTGGGACGTGACACGGTAGGCGCGGCGTGTCATGAGACAGCCCCTACCAACGTGCGTGCGATACCACCTAGAAGACCGTTGTCCTCCTCGCCGCCATCACGCTCACGCTGTTCAGCAGCGAGACGCTCCAAATCGGCGGTGCTGATGACTTTGCTGTGGTCGATGAGCCTGAGCGCCTTGCCGTCCTGCGCGTTTGCATCGAGCACCCCCAAGCGGAGCCCGAGCCTGATCGCTTCAGGGAGGTAAGTCGCTCGCTTCCCGTTCATCGTTTTGCGCAGGGCGGTGCGGGTCATCTCGCCCCGCACGTGCAGGCAGACGACGACGCGAACCAGAACCTTGCGCGTCATCGGGTCCGACGCTGCGAGCAGTTGCGCGGCGGGCTGCGGGTCAGTCTTTGGTGCGGTGATCGGGGCGAGTGCCTGCCGCACGTCGCGGCGTAGCTCGCGGACCTCACCGAGAATCTGGTCACCGATGGTGACGGACTTCGTGGTCTCTGGTGCAGAGACGGTTGGAGAGACCTTTGACGTTCCCTTGGTATTGGTGGTCTTCGGTGCGGAGGTGCCGCTGTTGGTCGTGGTCTTCGGCGCGGGATCGGGAGCCTCGGTAGACGCCGCCCCGGTGCCCTCGGAAACGGTGTCCGTGGTCTCGGGGACACCACTTTTTGCGGGCTCAGGAACCTTGGTTTCGGGAGTCTCGACAACCTCGGTCGTGGTCTTCGCCATCTGCACGGTGCCCTCGGGCTTCGGGTCAGGCGCTGAAGAATTGGTGTCCCCTGCGGGCTTCTGCTCGGGCTCGGGCTTCTGCTCGACAACCTCGGGGGCTGGCTTGGTGTCGGGATTCGGTGTCTCGGGTCCACTGAACGACGCCAGGTCACCAACGTCACCGCCTGCCGCCACGGCGATGGGTGTAGGTGCAGGCGTCACCGTTTCTGGCTTCTCAGTCTTCGGCACCTCAGGCACAGGGAGCGCCGCGTGGGTGGTCACCGTGCTATCCGTGACGGTGATGAACTTGGCGGCTTCCAGACGAGCCATCACCTCGTCCACATGGTCTGCGGTGACCTTGCGAACCTCATAACGAAACTTGTCCACCGTCATCCGTCGCCCAGGAGGCAGCACGCGGTAGACCGCGTTCGTCTCACGGCGGATGTCGCGTAAGGCTTCCGGTGTCCAGCGGTCATCGTCGGGGTGCTTGAACCACCGCGTAGTGGAGTCGCCCAACGCGGCGATGTTCTTCCGTACCGCCGCGTCGGCGGCGGCGATGGCTGCCAGTTCCAGCGACTCGGTCGGTAGCGCGGACTTACGTCCACGCATCTTGTCCCCGGTGCGGTCGGTGAGCACACCATCACGTAGTGCCACCAGTTTGTGGGCGCGAAGGTAGTTCAACGCTGTGTGGGTGGTGGGCGCGGTGTGCTCGATGCGGTCGTGTAGTCCCTCCACAGAGAGGGTGCCCCCGCCGCTCTCCAGTTCCAGCATGATGGCTCGGGCTGCGCGGTACACGTCGGTGTCGTCAGCTATCGCCACGCCACGGTCGCCGCGTCGGGTGACCACACCCTCGTCCAGCAGTTCGGACAGTGCCGTCACGGCGGCAGGCTGGGCGGACTGCGCGATGGACGCAACGCCACGGATTAGCGCTTCACGATGAATGTCACGGCGCGCAGCTCGGATGTCAGCGGGATCGGGCTTTAAGAAGAGAGCCATCAGGTGTTGTCCTTTCTGTTCTTCGAGCAGCGGCGATGGTGGTCATGTCTCGTAACGTCCTTCGCGGGTCTCGCGGAGGTGCTGACGGATGGCGCTACGCACAAGGTCGTTGATGCTGTCGGCTTGCCAGAACATCGACCCGATGTCCGCGTTGATGCTCTGCGTCACCGCTGCCACAACCTCTTTCACAAGGTCGGGGCGGCGAACCACCATGTACACCGAAACCTTCACGAACGGGGCGTTGTCCGCTGTATGCAGCGCGTTGCCGCACATCACGAGCGGACGCCCGCGTTCGTCCCATCCGATGATGGGGCGCTCTACGTATTCACTGTGCTCATCGTCGGTGTACACGGCGTATGCGCCGTAAAGCTCGGGGGTGTGGATGGTAGGCATTACTCACCGCCCGTCCACACCGCGCGGGGACGGCGGTGGCTCGGAACTACCGCTATCGGCAGGGTGTACGTGCCGTCGTCACGACGGACGACGCGCCCCGTGTCGGTGGCCGCGGAGAGCGCTTCTGTCAGCCACGCTCGGCTAGCCGCGCTCAACGACTGCTGGAGCTGGCTACGCGTCATAGCGCCGTTGCGTTCCAGCCTGCGGACGATGGCAGGCACTACCTGCTCAGGGTCTCGAATGGTCATTTGTCAGCCTTCCACTACTCGGAGTTTGGTTAATCTGCGTCCTTGGTAAATGGCGAACCACAGCGCGCCGTCGTATCCGGCTCGCCCTTCTGCCGCCAGAGCGCGAAGAAGCTCGCGCGCAACCTTGCGCTGCGCCGTGGACAGGTGTTGCTCGACGCCGCTCTGTGTCAACTCGCCGCGTTCAGCCAGCACCTGGTACACGCGGTCACGCCACTTGGCGAACTTCTTCTCTTCCAGGGCATCCCGTACTTCGTTTGCCGCGTTCTGCTCGATACCTCGGGCATGCCCCCGTGCCTCGGCGTCGGCTTTAGCCTGCTCTTGGCACACCGACCACACACCTGCTGCCTCGGCGACGCACACTTCCAGCAAGATGCCTGAAAGCCACCAATCCAAGTCGTCGGGCTCGCGGTGCCCCCACAGGAACCCCAGGCACACGGCTATCTTGATGCGGGTCAGCAAGAGGTGCCCTTCCATCACCAGGCGATCAGCCTCTGCCTGCTGCTCGGGGGTTTTCGCGGCGTACGGGAATCGGTTGGTCATCGCGTCCTGCTCAGCCTGAAACGCCAAAATGTCCGCCGTCATTTGAGGTGACCAGTGAACCCAGATCGGGTCCGGGAGGTCGGAGAGGTCGGCGTCCATCCGAATTTCGTGGGGAAGCACGGAACCCATCGCCTGCTGCGCAGGGGTGTTACCGAACAGCGGGAACGGAAACTCCGTACCAGCGGGCGGAGGTGCCACGGGTGGGCACCCAGTCGATGGTCGGCATTCCGTCGCCGGTACCCACAGGAACCGCTGCGGGGTACCGTCCTTGGCTTGCGCCATGATCTGCTGAGCGGCGTACGGCTGTACACCCCATATAGCCGCCAGTCGTGCCATGTTCGCGGGGATAGACACGTTGCGGTCGCGGTCGGCGTTGGTCATACCTACGTCTGAGCCGATCCACAGTGATCGGAGCATGCCGCCCGTCTTCGACCCTTCACGGGCGAACTCGGCGTTCAGGGTCGCCACCTCGTCGGCGTGGATGGTCACGGAATGACGGAAGAAACGGGTCACAAGGTAGGGGGTGTCGAGAGGCTTACCCTCTTCGTCCTTGGACACCTTCACCGTCTCGGCGAAGGCTTTGACGATGCCCTGCCCGGTGCCGTCTGCGATGGTGCCGCCCAGCGGGGGCACCAGTTCCTTCGCGGCGCTCATGGTCGCCGTCTTGCCACCTGATGGTGGCGATACCTCTGCCACGTAGGTGTTCAGTGAGGTGCCGCCTGCCAAGGTCTTCCCCTCTTTACCGTTGCGGCGAACCAGAACCACATTCGGCGGTATCTGGCTCAGGCGGTGCGCCATCACGGCTACCAAAAGCCCCCACGGAGACATACGTCCTTCGCTGCGCGCAACCTGATGAATGCGCTGAAGTTGCGGCTTTGCGTTCCAGAAATTGGTGGTGGTTTCAATGTCGTCCAGGAGGTCGCCGTCAGTTGGCTCTCCGAATGGGTTCGGACGGTCGTACGGGTCAGCGGAGTTAGTCCGTGTTACATTTGACTTAGACATTTGAAGATTCCTTCCGGTGGAACCCCCTACTTGCTTGGCGGCGGGCGGGGGTTTCGTCGTTTCTAGGGCTTAGCGGTCGGTCGCGGCGTGGAGACGGTGACCCCATATCAGGAGCGCGTCGCGCGGGCGAACTAGCCACACGGTCACCCGCTGCCCGTTGCCCACGCGCTGGGCTGGAAGCCTTCCTGTGCGAATCGCATGGAGGACTGCGCCGCGTGTGACACCGAAGCGCTGCGCCGTTTCCGTCGCCGTCATGCGCGGCGCGTCAACGTCGAACAGGGCGTCTAGTTGTGTGTCGATGCCTACGCTCACGGCTTTCCTTTCATCCCGTCAATTGTTTGCTCAGTACGTCAACGCTATCTCCAGATTTCAGAATCGCCTACAAATTCGACACCCCTCGAAACAAGTGCAAATGAGAAAGTGGTGTCCCCTACCTGTGTATATGTGTAGATATCGACGTAACACCCTTCGCCATCACCGCAGCGTGAGGGCAGGGCGCAACGGACTCCAAGAAGTTTGCTGTTATGTTGACGTATACAGGCAATCGAAGGCATGTGTGACCAAGGTCACACCGAGTGCGGGCGTCGGGGGCGCGGAAGCAAGGCTGGATACCGCCCAAACCGCCGCCGCGAGGGTTTGGGCGGCGTATGGCTGCGTATGGCGATTTCGGGTCGAGGACGCTAGGCGGTTTTTGGCGGTTTTGTCGATGACTAGGCGGTTATGGGGGGTAGTAGCCTTGAAAAAGTGGTGTCCCGCGACGCATACCCGCAGGTCAGAGGGCATGTAGGCGATTAATGACTATGGCGGTATGGCTGTATGGCTGTCTTGAGCGCCGCGAAAACCCCTCCCGCTAACGCGCCGCCGCTCTCACAACGCGGCTCACCGAAACGCATATCCGCAGCTCAGAGTATATAAATATATAAGTGTCACGTCCCCAGGTATTCATAACGAGAGCAAACCCCTAGCGGCGTAGGCGATTCATGGCTGGAGTCGCCATATCGGGGCTCAAGACAGCCATACCGCCATACCGCCATAGATGCGAGCGGCGAAATATGCCCTGACCTGCGGATATACTGCTGTACGGCATGGCTAAACGGGGTCTTTATCGCCTAAACGACCCCAGAACCGCCTACAAAACCGCCTACAGCCGCCATAGCCACCCGCCATACGTCACCCACAGCCAAGCACCCCTTTCCCCACCCCATACCCACACGCCGCGCCCGAAACCCGCACCTGCCAGCAGATTCAGAGTCCCCTGTGGCGGGTGACCAGGAGAAACGGGGAACACGGGTGTACGCCGCGCGTGACCCGATGTACCGCTGACCAGCGGAAACGCAGAAAACGGGACCATATGACTTTTGTCGGTCATATGGTCATCCGTCAGGTACCGCACCACGAACCCTCGGTAACCTAGACGACCTGCGAAAACAGGGGAAAACGACCGCCTCTAGGGTCACATTCCCGGTAACCTCACGACCAGCGGAAACGGCTCTCACAGCGCCGCAGCGGCGCTCTCCCGTGTACACCGTCACGGGACGCCATCCGACCACCGCTCAGGGGCTCCACGCGCCCCTGAGCGTCCGTTTCCCACGCCATCCGACCCGATGGCGGGTGACCCGCTGTACGGGGCTTTACGGGGCACACAGCCGCGATTGGAGCCTTACGTTCCCGATGCCAGGAACGTAAGCGCCGACCAGGGCGGTTATCCGCGCGTGGTTGACCGCCTGCCCGATGTGCCCATATCCACGCACCACGGAAGTCCCACGGTGTGCGATGACACCGCACAACTGCACGCGTGGCCATGACAGACCCACCGTCACCCGCAGACCGCCGCACCCACGGCACGCGGGCAGCCACCAATCCCGCGATCCCAGGAAAAGTCACCACACCCCACATGCCCACGCAGCGCCGTCCAGCCGTCCACGTGTGCGCAGCGCCAAAGCCCCAGGTCACGAAAAATATGCGCAGGTCAGAAGGTGTCGGCGGTAACGACACCTTCGCAATACGCGGCGCGCCACCCCCATAACCGCAGGTCAGAGTTTTGCAGAGAAAAATACATGCAGGTCAGAGGTGTTATGCCCAAAAATCACCCTTGCACCCGTCCTGACCTGCGGAAATGACGTCTTTTCGTGGTAGAATTGGGCATGTGCAAGAGCATCGCCGAAGGTGGGAAACGGTGCCGCTGTGCCGACCCTGAAAAGCAGGAGAAGCGGCGGGCGGCAGCAGCGAAACGGCAGGCGGAGTACATGCGCAAGAAACGCGCCGAGCACGCCGCCGCGACCGTGGACATTGTGGACGCAGCGCCCGAAACGTCACCGGAAGCCGAACAGGCGGAGACCGCAGCGCCCGATCCCGAGAACCCCTTCACGGACTTCACCTCCGAGCCCGCTCTCACCGCCGAACAGCGGGACGCCGAACGGGAGCGGTTGGCTGATTTCTTCGAGCGCAAGCTGGCTGACCCGAATGCCACGTGGAACGCCGCGCCTGTGTCCGATGTCGATGAGAACCCGTTCAAGGATTGGGTGACGGGACAGCCGATTCCCGAACGGTAGGGGTGTTACGCCTACCTAACAGCAAACCTCGTACAGTACCCCTATACGCGGTTTACTAGGGTATTTGTACACCGACCCTGTAAACTCAGCAACATGACGACCACACTCACACCCGAGGTGCGCCGCGACCTTCAGCTCCTGCGGCAGCAGACCGCCGAGGTGCGCCGAGCCCTGGCGCACACTCACCGACTGGGAGCCGAACGCAGCGTATGGTGACACTTCACTGCTGTCGCAGAGGTCCCTAGCCAACGCCAGCTTCGCTGTGTTTGGCGTGTTCAGATCCCGGAGGATCTCAACCTTGCTCATGTACAAGACGTCACCGGTGAGAGCGCTCGGCGCACCTGGGCTCGGCGGTGACGAAGCCCAGGTGCTGCGTCGTGCCGGTGTAGGCGACGGGCTGCCGTTCCTACTCGGCCCCGACGGCTCGTACGACCTGGAGTTGAACCGGTTCGTGCGCGAGTTGGACGGGTGGGGTGTGCGCTCGGAACACACGAGAGAGGCGTACGCGCGTGATCTGATGTTGTTCGGCCGCTTCCTCCACGAGCACCGTGGTGGACGGTCCATCTGGGACGCCGGCCAGGACGATCTGCGCGCCTACAAGCGGGCGCGGCGGCGGACCAAGGGCTTCACGGTGTCCGCGTCGACCTGGAACAGGTTCATCGCGGCGCTAGACAAGTGGGTCAAGTGGGCGATACACGAGGAGCTGATCGAGGCCCAGCCGTTCCGCATGGTGGAGAAGACGGTGTTGACGCCCCGCGGGCTGGTACGGGTGCTGTTCAATGCCGAGCGCGAGGTCGAGGACAGCGCCGGGCCGGTGCGGTTCCTGGCCTACGAGGACTACCTGGTGTGGCGGGACGTCGGGTTGCGTGGCCAACTACCCGACGGCTCGCCGGACCCGAGTTGGCGCGGTCGGCACGGCGAGCGCAACGCGGTGTTCGCCGACCTGTTGGTCTGCACCGGGATGCGGCTGAGAGAGGCGTCGAGCCTCCTGGTCACCGAGGTACCGCCGCTGGCGCAGCGGCGGCTGACCGGAGACCTGAACCTGCCCGCGACGATCACCAAGCGCAGCCGGCCGAGGACGGTTTTCGTGTCGCGCCGCGTGCTGCGCGACCTGCACCACTACGTCGACATCGAACGCGACGAACTGGTCGAGCGCCGCCGGGCGGCCGGGGCTTACGGGTGTACGGACGCCTGGATGGGAGTTCGCTCCGCCGGCAAGACTGCGCTGACGCTCGTCGAGGATGGCCGCTCGCGGCCGTACTCGCGGGTGACGATCGAGGAACGGCAGCGACTGTGCCGGGTCGGCGACGACGGTCCGGGTGGTCCGTTGTGGCTGTGGCTCGGTGAGGACGGCTTGCCGCTGTCGCGGTCGACGTGGCAGGCGGTGTTTCGGCGAGCCAACGAACGGTGCGCCCGGTTCGGCCTGGACCTGGTGGTCCATCCGCACGCCCTGCGTCACACATTCGCCGTGCACATGCTCGGGCTGCTGCTGCGCCAGACCGTCCGCGCGTTGCGCATGGAGCCCGGCGAGACCCTGATGAGCCAGCAGGTGAAACGGCTGCTGGTCGGCGACCCGCTGCGCAAGTTGCAGCTACTGCTCGGCCATCGCCAGCGCGAGACGGTCTTCGTCTACCTCGACGTCCTGGACGAGGCGCAGGAGATCGTGCTGTCCGCGCTGCGCGAATGGGATGAACAAGCCGAAGCGCTGAGCAGGGTCCGGCTTGAGGATGGTGCTGCCGCGTGAACCGCACCGAGGGTGCCGGCTCCGGTCGCCGTGGCCGCTGGGCGGCTTTCCCGACCGAGGAGCAGATGCCCGCGCAACCCGCTCCTGTCCCGGACATCGGTCCGCTGGTGCTCCGGCTGCACCTGGATGGCGCCGACCGCACGTTCGACATGTCCGCGTGGCCATGCCCGCGGTTGACCCGCCAGCTTGCCGCGACGCTGCGCACGGTGGCCGCCGACGGACCCGAATCGAGTTACCAGGCGTTCAAGGTGAACCTGTTCTCGGTGCGGAAGTTCGTGCGGTTCATCACTGGAGCCGAACCGCAGAACGCCACCGAGGTCGAGTTCAGTGACCTGGAGGCCGAGCACATCGACGCGTTCGAGCAGGCGCTGATCGCCGAGTACGGACCGGACAGTGACCAGCCGCGCATCAGCATCGGTGTGGTGGTCCGGCTGCTCCGCGTGGCGTTCGACGCCAGCCCCACGACGTTCGATCCCGACCTGGCTATCCGGCTGAGGTTCCTCGGACGGGAAACCCGTGCCCGTCAGACGAGACCCTTGGATGCCTACCCGCAGAACGTGTTCGAGGCGATCAGGAACGCCGCGCTGGCGGATGTCCGCGCGATCGCGCGCCGAATACAGGATGGCGAAGCCCGAGCCGCGACGGGCCAGGACCCGAACGTCGGCGGTTGGGATGTGATCGAGAACGTGCTGTGGCACATCGCCCGTCACGGGCCTGTCACGATGCAGTTCCTGCGGCCCCTGGTCGGCAAGAGGCTGGGCAACGGGCGCCCGCTCAACGCGGCGCTCATCCTCACTCGGGAGGACAACGTCGTGTTCCTGATCCTGCTGATCTGCATGACCGGGCTTGAGCCGGAGTGCGCCAAGCGGTTGCAGGCCGACTGCTTGACCAACCCGGCCCGCGGGTTCGTGAGTGTCAACTATGTCAAGCGGCGCGCGCACGGTCGCCGGATCTCTAAGTCCATGCGGGTCAGCGATGGCGGTGCCCTGCACCATCCCGGCGGTCTGATCCGACTGGCGCTGCGGCTCACCGCGCGAGCCCGCGAGTTTAGTGGCAGCACCGATTTGTGGGTCGACTACGGAGACAAGGGCCTGCGGGACTCCTTCCCGCTCGGCGGGCAGGGTCCTTGGGGTCACGTGGACAACTGGCAGAAACGACACGGCATCGACCAGATGACCGACGCTGACGGAACGCCGGTGCGGCTGGATCTGCGGCGGCTGCGCAAGACCTACAAGTCCCAGCAATACCTCAAAGCCACCGGCGTGCTCGCCGACTTCACCCAGGGCCACACCGCCGACGTCGCCGCAAACCACTACGCAAACATCCCCGCCCACGACGAGCTGCACGACCAAGCCGTGGAGAACGGCCTGCGCGAAGCGCTGGACGTCGCGCTGCCGCCGCCGGTGGTACTCGACGAGGACGGCACCCGCCTCGATGCCGGAGAAGGGGACCTGCCACCCGAGCAGGTGCAGGCGCTGCTGTCGCGCGAGAGCGACGTGTTCCTGGCCTCCTGCCGCGACTTCTACGACTCGCCTTTCGGGGCGAAGGGCAAGCCGTGCCCGGTGTCGTTGTGGGGCTGCCTGGAGTGCCCGAACGCGGTGTTCACCACCCGGCACCTGCCGCAGGTTCTGACCTTCCTGGACTTCATCGAGCGCCAGCGGGAGGAGTACCCCGTCAGCGAGTGGAACGTGCGCTACGGCCTGGCGTGGGACCGGATCGTGCGCGGCATCCGGGCCAAGTTCCGAGACGAGCAGATCACCACCGCCCAGACGATCGCCGAAAGCGGTGGGGCACGGTTGCTGCTGCCGCCCGAGTTCTGGGAGGCCGTCGCGTGACCCGCGCCCCCGCACCGCGCCCGTCCGCCGCGCCGGAGCCATCGGCCGATCCCTGGGTGCTGCCCGAGTCCTTGACCACCGAGACAACTGGCCGCGGCCCCCGGTTCAGCGACGACATCTGGGATTTCCGACCGTTCGCGCCCCGCAGCAACGGCTACCTCCGGCTGGACTTCACCGAGCTGCCCGACGAGATCGCGATGCTCACGGCCAAGGAGTTCATCTACTCCCGCATCCACCGCGTGGTCCCGCTGTCCTACGGATCGCGGACCGCCCGACCGATGAAAATCACCAACACCTACAAGGACTTCATCATCGTGCGTCAACTGTTTACCGAGCTCGGCAAGCAGGGCGTGACGCGCTTGGCGCAGGCCCGCCAATCCCACCTGGACGCGACCGCACGCGTCTGGCGTGAGACCTGTGTGCCAAACACGCTGGCTGTCCGGATCGGCGTCATCCAGCACCTGGAGGCGCACAGCCCGTACCTGACCGCGGACCGCCTCACCGTCGTGCCCTGGAAGGGCCGCCCGGCCACCCAGGTCGCCGGGCGGCGACCGGACGAGGAGAACAGCACCCCGCGCATCCCCGAGCCGATCATGGCTCCACTGCTGCGCGCCGCCCTGTTCTACGTCCAGACCGCCAGCCGGGACCTCCTGGCCGCCCAGCGGGAAATCGCCGACCTGGAGCAGGCCCGAGCAGGCGGCCGGTGCCGGCATGGCGAGGCTGTCACCAAGATCGAGGCGTTCCTGGACCGCCGCCGTCAGGAGGGGCGAGGTGTTCCCGCACTGCCGCTGTACTGCCTGGCCCAGCGCCCGACCGCGCCGGTTGTCGACGGCGTCGTGCAAGCCCCGAACGCCGCTCTCGTCGCCCTGATGAGCGGAACCAACAGCTTCCAGGGGCATCCGACACGGCTGATGGAGCAGATCGGCGCCGAGATCGGCTACGAAGAGGGTGGTCTGGACACGCCGATCTCGACGTGGCCGGACACCGGGCGACCCTGGCGAGGGCGGCTGAATCACCGCAGCCTGCATGACGAACTGCACCACCTGCGCACCGCCTGCTGGGTGCTGGTGGCTTACTTGTCAGGACTTCGGGACATGGAAGTCCTGGAGCTGGCGCGGGACTGCGCTGTCACCACCACCACCGCCGTTGACGGCCGGACCCGCTACAAGCTGCGCGGCCGGGTCTTCAAGGGCCGCAAGCTCACCGGTGACGAGGCCGAGTGGGTCGTGCTCGACGCCGTTCACGAGGCGATCGACGTCCTGCTGCAGATCAACGACGACCCCACGCATCTGTTCGGTTACCGGCTCTGGCCCGCCAGCAAGCCACGGCTGGCGAACAAGCTCACCGAGCGCCTCGGTGGTTTCCGGGACCACGTCAACGAGCTGTTCGGTACCCAATCGTCCGACGGGGTGGCCGAACCGTTCGTCCCCGCCGACGGGGAACAGCAGTGGGTGTTCACCACCCGGCAGTTCCGGCGGAGTCTGGCCTGGCATATCGCACACCAGCCCTTCGGTGTGGTCGCCGGTGCCCGGCAGTACCACCACGCCAAGGTGACCATGTTCGAGGGCTATGCCGGGACCTCAGCCTCTGGGTTCGCCGCCGAGGTCGCCGCCGAGGAGGCGGTCGCCATGCTCGACTACGTGGAGGATCTTTACCGGGATTGGAACACCGGCGCCCAGTCCGGCGGTGGGGCGGCCGAGCGGATCAACGCCGAGTTCCAGCGCATTCGGCGCGAGCTGGGTGATCTCCCCGGCGTCGTGTCCGACGAGCTGCGGCTGCGGACGATGCTTCGGCATCTCACCAAGACGCTGCATCCCGGCGTGCTCAACGACTGCTTCTTCAACGCGGCGACCGCGGTCTGTGTCAAGCGAGCCAAGGTCGTCGGGCAGCCCGTTCCGCAGCACAACATGTGCCTGCGCTGTCCGAACGCCCGACGGTCCACAGTGCACCGGCCCCGGCTGGCCGCCGCCCGCAATCAGGCCCTGGATCTCCAGGCGTCCTGCGAGAAAGCCGGTCCGGTCCCGAAACTCCAGCAGGTCGCGCTCACCGGCTACATCACCGAGCTCGACCAGCTCATCGGTGATCTCGACAGCGAGGAGGCGCAGGCGTGACCCGCGTCGCTACCCAAGTCCGCCTGGAGCAGGCGCTGACCCGGCTGCTCGCCGGTCAGCCGACTGTGACCGACGGCGAGCTGACGGTCTCCAACCTGTGCCGGGAAGCCGGTGTGGGCCGCGACTCGTTCTACCGCTCGCCTCCGGAGTTCAAGGACGCCGTTGTTGCGGCACAAGCGAATCGAGAAGCCCAGCAACCTGAACTCGTCGCGCTGCGCGAGGAGATCACCGCCCTCAAGCGGGAACGCAAACAGACCGCCAGCGACCACGCCGCCACCGTGCGGGAACTGGAGGAGACGATCAGGGTCTACGCCAACCAGATCCAGGTCCTCGCCCTGCGCAACTCGGAGTTGGAGGACCAGATCCGACATCTGGCGCACCACGATCCCGACGTGATCTCGCTTCACACCCGGAGGTGACCCCCGTCCACCGACGCTGTGACACCGAGAGCGGCCGGGCGGTTTCTAGATGGCGAGCTGTTCGAGGGCGGCGAGGTACGCCTCGGTGTAGGTCGGGAATTGGGCGACGCCGTCGAGCAGGGTGTCGATGGAGATCTGGGCGCGGATGGCGAGGGCGGCGGTGTGGATCCATTCCCCGGCTTGGGGTGCGATGGCCCAGGCCCCGATGAGCGTCCGCTGGGTGCGGTCGGCGATGAGACCGAGGGTGCCGTCGGGGTCGGTTTCGTAAGTCCAGGGTCGCGCGATCGAGTCGGCGAGGTCGAGTTCGGTGGTGGCGATGTCGAGGCCACGCTGGCGGGCTTGGTCGGTGGTCAGGCCGACAGCGGCGATCTCGGGTTGGGCGAACACGACGCGGGGGATGCCGCTGTAGGTGGTTTGGCGGGGTGTGCCGAGGATGTTGTCGGCCACGACCCGTCCTTGGTACATGGCGACGTGGGTGAACAGCGCGACCCCGGTGACGTCGCCGAGCGCCCAGAGGCCGGCGGTGACGCGGCAGTGCTCGTCGACCTCCAGCGCGCCGCGCGGGTCCGGTGTGACCCCGACAGTCTCCAGGCCGAGCCCGTGGGTGCGGGGGCGGCGTCCGGTGCCGAGCACGACGACGTCGGTGCGCACGGTGGTGCCGTCGTCGAGGTCGATCACCGTATCGGCGCCGTCGCGGCGCGCGGCGGTGGCCTGCCGGCCGAGACGGACGTCGATGCCGTCGGCGCGCAGGTGGGTGGCGACGATGTCCCCGACACGGGGGTCTTCCCGGTCCAGCAGCCGGTCGCCGCGCTGGATCAGGGTGACCCGAGCGCCCATGCGAGCGAGGAATTGGCCGAGTTCGATCCCGACGGCGCTGCCGCCGATCATCACGATCCGCTCGGGGATCTCGCGCAGGGTGGTAGCTTCCCGGTTGGTCCATACGCTGACCTCGTCCAGGCCCTCGATGGGTGGGTGGATCGCGTCGGAGCCGGTGGCGATCACCACGTGCTCGGCGGTGAGTTCCCGGCCACCGGCCCGTACCCGCCACGGGTCCCGGCCCACCAGGGCTGCGGTGGCCTTGATAACCGTGACGCCCTGCTTCTCGTATCCGGTGACCTGCTCTGTGTCGTCGAGGTGGCGGATCATGTAGTCGCGGTAGTCTCGCAGTGCCGCCCAGTTCTGCGCCGGAGTGGACAGGCCGGCCGCGTGGGCGGCTTCGGCGCGGGCCTCGGGTGGGCGCAGCAAGGTTTTGGACGGGATACACGCCCAGTAGGCGCACTCCCCGCCGATCAGTTCCTGCTCGATCAACGCGACCCGCCGTCCGCCCGCGTGCAGGCGCGAGGCGGCGGTCTCGCCGCCCGGTCCGGCGCCGATCACGATTACATCGAAGTCCGTACTCACAGTGGCTGTCCCTTCTCGGTGATGGCGGTTCGGGCGGCGCAGGTGGGCGTCAGCAGCACCCGCCGGGCTCGGGCTCCTCGGATTGAGCGGCGTCCAGCTGCCGGCCGAGTTGATAAGCGTCGGCGACTGGGAGGACCGATCCGCCGGGGTGCTCAGCGAGCCAGGGCGCCGCGGCGTCGGCGTCGGCGAAGAAGTGCACGTGGTTGCAGAAGGAAGCCCGTACGGAGACCAAGTCGTCAGGCGTGACGATGGAGACCATCGCGGTCTGGGGCTCGACATCCCTGACTCGGTCGGGCTCGACGGTGAGCCGTATCGGGGCACCGGTGCTGTGGCAGGGGGATTCAACCTGGGCGGATTGGCCGAGGGTGGCGGGGAAGATGAGGGTGTCCAGGGCACACCAGGTGTAGAGCTGGTGGCCGTCGACGGTGAAACGGTGCGGGGTCGGGCGCAGCGTGATGCCGTAGCCGACGATCCGTCCGGCGTCGTCGTATTCGGTGTCGCGCAGTCGGCCCACCGCCTGCGCAACCTCGTCACCGGCGCGGCCGGTGGCGGCCGCGAGGTCGGCAATCGTGAGGGGTTCGCCGCGGGCCAGTTGCCGCAACAGCGGCTGCCATAGCCATCCGGCCGGGCTGTCCTGGCGGGAGAAGACACTATCCATAGTGGACACCACGGTGTCCAGGTCATTCGTCATCGGGATTGTCCTTCCGAGAGCAGGGTTTCAGGAGGCGCAGCAGGAGAGTTTGGACACGTCGCGGGTGAAGGTTTGGGCGGCGAGTTTGATGCCCTCCGCCATCGTCAGATAGGGGCACCACAGGTCGGCCATCTCGTGCACCGTCATCTGGTTTGCCAGCGCATAGACAGCGGTGGCGATGACGTCCCCGGCGCCCGCGGCGAGCACGTGCGCGCCGAGCAGCCGCCCGGAGCCTTGTTCGGCGACGAGCTTGATCGCGCCGCGGGTGTCGCGGTTGACCAGCGCCCGCGGCACGTACTCCAGCGGCAGCACCCGGCACTTACAGGCGTAGCCCTGCTCCACCGCTTGGACGTCGGTCAGCCCGGCGGAGGCGAGACTGGGCGTGGTGAAGGTGACCGCGGGCAGGTGATGGTAGTCCAGGGTGCGCCCGGCGTCGCCGAAGGCGTTGTCGACCACGACGCTGCCATGGGCCCCGGCGACGTAGACGTACTGCGGGTGCCCGGTGACGTCCCCGGCCGCCCAGACGCGCGGGTTGTCGGTGCGCAGATACTCGTCGACGACCACCTCCCCGCGATGCCCGGTCTTCACGCCCACCGCGTCGAGATTGAGCCCGGCGGTGACCGGGTTCCGCCCAGTCGCGAGCAGCAGCCGCTGCCCAGTCACCCGCTGCCCACCGGCGGTGACGACGACGCCCGAACCATCGGCCTCAACCTCAGTGGCGCGCTCGGCGATCACGGCGATGCCGTCGTCAGCGAACACCCCGGCCAGCAGGCCGGCGAGTTCCGGTTCGGTGTGCGGGGCGAATCGGCCCACGATGCTCACTCGGACGCCGAGGTGGGCGAACAGTTGCGCCTGCTCCAGCCCGACGTAGCCGCCGCCGACGACGACCAACGACTCGGGCAGTTCGGTCTGCTCCATCGCGGTGGTCGAGGTCAGGTAGTCCACCCGGTCGGCTCCGTCGAGGCCGTCGGTACGCGGGGTGGAGCCGGTGGCGATCAGGTAGTGCTCGGCCTCGACCCGGACGTGGCCGCCGTCATGCAGGTTCACCTCCAGCGCCGGTCCCTCGATGAACCGGGCCTCGCCGGGCAGGATCTCCCACCCGTACTCGGCGGCCAGGTCGACGTACTTCTCCGCCCGCAACCCTGCCACCAGTGTGTCCTTGCCACCGATCAGCGCGGCGGCGTCCACCGGGCCCGCGCTGGTGGAAATCCCCGGAAAGTGCTGGTCCAGCGCCACATGGCGGGCCTCGGCCGCGGCCAGCAGTGCCTTCGACGGCACACAGCCGACGTTGACGCACGTCCCGCCAACGGTGCCGCGCTCGATCATCACCACGCTCTTGCCCTTGCCGCGGGCCGCGATCGCCGCCGCGAACGCACCCCCACCCGAACCGATCACCGCCAAGTCGTACCGCACCAGCGATCTCCTCCCACTGACATATTCGTCTTCCCGGATGCATAGATGCTAACCTAAGATTCGTACATCCGGATACGACAGACACTCGATGTGAGGACGGCGACCGTGGCCGACGCTTCCGAACGCAGCAGCACGCTGCTGCCCACCGAGCCGAACGGGGTGGAGATGATGGCGAAATTCTTCCGCGCCCTCGGCGACCCCGCCCGGCTGCGGCTGCTGGAGTTCCTGCTGCACGAGGAACACGCCGTGGGCGAATGCGTCACGCACATCGGCCTGTCCCAGGGCCGGGTGTCCAGTCACTTGGCCTGCCTGTCCGACTGCGGCTACGTGCAGCTGCGCCGCCAAGGCCGCTTCGCCTACTACCGGGTCACCGACCCCCGCGTCGCGGAACTGGTGCTGCTGGCGCGCTCGCTGGCCGCGGACAACGCCGCCGCCCTCGCCGCGTGCATGCGCATCACCGCCCCGAACGCCTGACCAGCCGAGGAGACCGCCTCCATGTCGACCAACCCCGGCTCCGAGAGCAAGCGCACCGCGCTCGCCGCCGCCGGTTTCCTCCTGGTCCCCATCGTGTGTTGCGGCCTGCCGGTGCTGATCGCCGCCGGAGCCCTTGGCGCGGTGGGCTCGGTACTGGGCAACCCCTGGGTCATCGGCACCGCCGTCGTGGTGGTCCTCGCCGCGGTGACGCGGTTCGCGCGCCGGCGCGTCACCCGACACGGTGCCACCCGAGACAACTCGTGCTGCCCGCCCGTGCCACCCGCCCGCGACCAGCCCGATCGGCCACACGAGTCCTCCCACCCCAACCAGGAGTCCTGACCCATGCCTGACGCACCCGCCCCGACCGGACCTGCCGCGCTTCGCTCTCGTCGACGACTCGTCACGATCGCGCTGACCGTTATCGCCGTCGTCGGGATCTCCGTCGTGCTGTATTCGGCGTTTTCCCCGTCGAGCAAGCAGACCGCGTCCCCACCCGCTGCCGACGGCAGCGCAAAGGCCGGGACCACTGCCGCTGCGGGAGCGTTCACCGCCCGAACCCTGCAGGGCGTGCAGGTCGCGGTGCCCGGCTCGCGGCCCAGCGTGCTGTTCTTCTTCTCCGTCGGGTGCGGCGGTTGCGGTCCGGCCACCCACACCCTCGCCCAGGTCCAGCAGGCGGTCGGCACGAAGGCGAACTTCGTCGCCGTCGACATCGGCCCCGGCGAAACCGAGCAGGACATCACAGACTTCCTCACCGCCAACCAGGCCACCAGCCTTGCCTACGCCAGCGACAGCAACGCCACCCTGATCAGCGCCTACCAGGTCACTCAGCTGTCCACCGCCGTCGTGCTGGACGCCTCCGGCAAACCGGTGTTCCGCGCTGTCGAGCCCACCGCCGATCAGATCCGTGCCGAACTGGCCAAGGTGAGCGCGTGATCGGCCCGCTGTTGGCGCTCGCCTTCGGCGCCGGGATGCTCGCCCCGGTCAACCCCTGCGGCTTCGCCGTACTGCCCGCCTTCCTCGCCTACGCCGTCGACACCGGCGACGGCCAGGCGGACGCGCGGCCCGGCGCTTTGTCCCGGCTGGCCGGTGGCCTGCGCGCCGGGCTCGCGCTGACCGCCGGGTTCGCCGGCACCTTCACCGCCATCGGACTACTACTCGCCCTCGGCTTGCGTTCCCTGACCGGTGTCATCCCGTGGCTGGCCGCCGCGCTCGGCGCGATCCTGGCCGTGGGCGGCCTGGCCATGGTCGCCGGCGGACACCTGCCGCTGCGGCTACCCACCCGCCGTTCCGGCACCCCGCGGCAGGGGCCCAGAGGCATGGTGGCCTTCGGCGCCGGGTACGCACTGGCCTCCGCCTCCTGCACGCTCGCGGTGCTGCTCGCGGTCGTCACCCAAGCCCTGGCCAGCACCAACATCTCCGGCGTCCTGGTCGTATTCGCCGCCTACGCCGCCGGCTCCGCCACCCTGCTGCTGTCCCTCGCGCTATTCGCCGCATTCGCCAGCGGCCTGATCAACCGGTTCCTCCGACGGCTGCTGCCCCACATGAACCGCATCACCGGCGCCGTGCTTGCCCTTTCCGGCGGCTACCTACTCCTTTACTGGCTGCCACAACTACTCGGCGGGCACCCCGGCATCGGCGCACTCACCGGCGTCGTCGGCACCGTGTCAGCCTGGATCACCGGACACCAACTTGCGATCGCCATCACCGCACTCGGCCTCATCCTCGTCACCGCGATCGCCACCCTCACCCGCCGCGAACGCCGCCACACCACCACCGACACCGCCGACGACTGCTGCGCACCCAGGCCACAGCCCGAAGAAAATGCGGACCAGGTAGGAGGACCCGGTAGCAGGTGACCTGCCTGCCGGGATCCAACTGGCACGCGGGCCTCTACGATGCGAGCCCGAGGCGGCCGGATTGTCCCCATGGGAGTCCGGCAGGCGGCAAAGCCTTGCTGTAGAAGCAAACCACCACAGTCGACGACGCAGGGCTGCGGACTCTGCATGCCTCCATCTTCACGGAGAATCGCGCAAGCATCGCCCCGCACCACGCCGCCGGTTGCTGAACCGTCGGCATCCGCGAACGCATCGCCCAGCGGGGCGGCGTCTGGCACAACACAGTCTTTTATCGAACGCCGCTCAGCCGTCCGATGATCGGTCGGCCCAGTCTGACTGGACATTTGCCGCAACGAGTGGCCATTCCGCAAAGGCTCGGCTACCGCCAGTTCGCAACGCGGCCATCAAGAGTTCAGTGAGACATGAGGGTCCTTGAGCGGCTACTTCACCGTTCGATGATCGGGCAGATCGATCTGTTCGGTTCCGACTCGGTATCGGCTGCCACGGCGGTGTCCCGACTGGCGGTGAGGCTCGCACGCAGCGCCAGCAATTCGGTAATGGTGTTGTCGATCTCCGCGATCCGGGCGTCGAGTAGATCCCGTACGGCTCCGCACGGGGTGGGACCGGCGCGGCGGAGGGTGAGGATGGTGCCGATGTCGTCCAGGGGGAGGTCCAGGGCGCGGGCGCGGCGGATGAAGGTGAGGGTGTCGACGTCGTCCTGGTTGTAAAGGCGGTACCCGGCCGCAGTGCGCTGGGCGGGCGGCAGCAGGCCGCGCTCCTCATACAAGCGCACGGCCTTACGGGTGAGCCCGGCCGCCTGGGCGGCCCGCCCGACGGTCATCGCCTGGGCCATCGTCTGCCTCCTTCGCGTCCCGGCCGCTCGCCTTGACCTTCACCTGGGGTGAAGGTTTTAGCGTCTCCAGTGTAGGACCGGAAACCGAAGGGAGGCGCAGGTCATGGCAATAGTCGAGTGCGAGGTGTACCGGCGCCCGGACCCGGAGCGCGGATGTGAGATGACCGTCACCAAGGGCGCCGTCCCAGGCCACGGTCGCGACCGCAACCCCACCTGTTGCTGCGGGCACACCATGGAGAAAGTCCGCTGAGCCGCGGCCAGCCAGGACGTGCGGGCACCGGGCTGCGCCAGGTGTTCTCCCATCCTGGTTACCGCCGGTTGTGGGCGGCGCGCACCGCTTCTGCCTGGGGTGACGCGTTCGCCACCGTGGCGTTGGGCCTGCTGGTGTGGGACCGCACCGGCTCCGGGCTCGGTGTGGCCGGGGTGATCGTCGCGGAGATCGTCCCGGTGCTGCTGCTGGCACCGTTCGCTGGGGTGGCAGTCGACTGGTTCTCGCCGGTGCGGGTCATGGTGGTTGCCGACTTGGCGCGCGTGCTGGTGGCTGCGGGGCTACCGCTGGTCGCCGGCTCGGTGCCGGGCATCTACGCGGTGGCGTTCGCCATGTCCGCAGCGTCGGCGTTGTTCAATCCGGCCGCCAGTGCCGCGCTGCCCGCGCTGGTGAACGAGGAGGAGTTGATCGCCGGGAACTCGGGGATCTGGACCGCCGCGGTGCTCTCCCAGATCGTGCTCGCCCCGGCTGCGGGTGCCGTGGTCGCGACCGTCGGCTATGGCCTGGCGTTCTGGGTGAACGCAGCGAGCTTCGCCGTCTCGGCGCTGCTGCTGTCCCGCCTGCACCTGCTGCGCCCGGCAGCCGATGCGGCCCGTGCCGCCTGGTGGCATCAGGCCCGAGACGGCATCAGGGTGCTGGCCGGGCACCGGGTGCTGCGAGCCTTGGCCGCTGGTCAGGCCCTGGCGGCGTTGTCGGCCGGAGCGACCAGTGCCCTGCTGGTTGTGTTGATCCGCGAGCGCCTGGGCAGGGGCCCCGCCGGATACGGAATCGCGCTGGCCTGCATCGGCGTGGGCGCCGCAGCAGGCCCGTTACTGCTGACCCGGCTGATCACCGATCCTCGCAAACCCGCGTTCATTTTCGGACCCTATCTGTTGCGCGCCGCCGTAGATGCCGTCCTTGCGAGTGTCCGCGTCCCGGTGGTGGCGTTGGGCAGCCTGGCCGGCTACGGCGGGGGCACCTCTGCCGGCGCAGTCACCTTCAACTCGCTGCTGCAGGCCGAAACCCCACCCGCCGCACGCGGCCGGGTCTTCGCCGCCTTCGATCTGATCTGGCAACTCGGCCGCCTGGCCTCCCTCGGGCTGGGTGGGTGGCTGGCTGATGCGGCAGGGATCACCGCCGTCTACGCCGCAGGGGCTGCACTGCTCGTCGCTGCCGCTCTGATCGGCCGAGCCGGTCTGACCGACCATCGCCACCACCAAGAGAAGAGGCGCTGACGCGAGGACTTCGGCGCCGGCGACGACGCTCGGCCACTGGCATCAGTCCGACGAACAGAGCTCCGACTCCGCAGCGATCACCAGGGGCCGGCTGGAAAATCGCCATTCACACCAGGCCCGCCCTTGGAGAATCCCGAGGTAGGTTCCACCGAGGCGCCGCCGCCCTGCGACACCGTTCCTTCTGCGACAGCTTGACTGTTTACATAACAACGTCCACCGTTATCCGTCTACGCGATGCAGGTGTCACCTACCGAGTCATCGCCGCCGCCATGTCGTCCAGCGTGGCGGCAGTTCAGTCCATCCTTGCCCGCGCAGAACAACGGGTCACCACCCCGCAGGTGATGGGCAGCGGAGCCACCCTGAAGGCAGGTATCTGATGACCAAGACACACTTCGCAGCGCTCACCTTCACCGCCCTATCCGCCCTGGCGGGCACGGGGATTTTGGTGCATCAGAGCACCACCGGATCGGGGAAGGATGGGGACGTGACACCTCGCACCGTGGTGCAGGCTGAGCCCGCCCCGTGTCCGTTCCCGTACCCGCTGGCTATTTGTTCCCCCGAGCCGCCCGCGCCCGTTACCCGTCTGGAGGTTTCGGTGCCCGAGGAGCCGATGGACGGTGTGGCGGATGAGTACAGCGCCGCGTGGGAAGAGGTGAAGTGATGGGATCAGGATTCGCAACCGCAGCCGCCGACATGGACGCACTGCACGAACGCATCGCTGATGCCACAGCGCAAATCACCAACTTCGAGTTCCCCGGTACGGGAATGGCGGGCGGCGCAGCGGACAGGTTCAACGCCGCGCAGTCCACCATCACCGCCGCTGCCGAGTCAGCGGGGCAGTACGCCACCGACGCGGCGAAGACGTGCCGCGAACAGGATTCCATCGACCGTGGTTTGGAAATGGCACCGACCCGTGACGACCTGAACGCGTTGCTCCGTAGCGGCGACCACGCCGCTCTAAAGGACGCAGTGGAAGACCACAAGCAGGCAGTGACGGCTCACGAAAATGCAACGCTAAGCAACAGCTTCCCAACCGCACCCGTTGGCACATGCGGCGTACCCACTGACAGTTTCGCGGGTGAAGGGGAAGGCAGCGAGGGGACGCTAGCGGGTGAGGGTGGCACCGATGACGCCACCGAAGGTAACGAAGACAAGCCCGTCACGATGTCCGAGGGTGGTGAGGGCAGCGCCCCCGTCACCATGAGCGAACCGGGTGACAGCCCGCGCGTCCAGATGAGCGACGGGCTACCGCGTCCGACACCGCTCAATGATGATGCTGTCAGCACCGAAACGTCTTCGGACACCATGGCACCCACGACAGGCGCGGGCACAGGAACTCTGTCCCAACCCACGCAGCCGACCCCTGGTGGACAGCCGATTCAAGGTACTCACGGTGCCCCGAACCCCGCGTTCGGAGCCTCTGGCGGACGTTCACCGCAGCTCAGCAGCGCCACGGGCAGCAAGCCCTCCACGCCGAAGAACCCGCAGCGCAAGGACGATGACACATCGACACCCGTGACAGGTGTCGCAGGCGTGACAGGTGTGCCGAGCACAGCCGCGCCATCGTCCCCGGCCAGTACGCCACCTGGCACTGGCACACCTCCACCAACCACACCTCCCACAACGGCGGCACCAGGCGCAACTGCCCCTGGGCAGGGTGGTGTTGGTGGCGGTGGTCTGGCTGGAGCGGGCGCACGCCCACCAGGGCAGACCCTCGGTTCGGGGGAAACCGTTACGGGGCAATCGAACAAGCCGATCTACAGGCACGAGGAGCCCGCGCCACAGCCTGGCGACCCAGATTACAACTGGTTCTTCCATGACGAGGACGAGGACACCAAGGACACCGACAAGAAGGGAGCGGCGTGATGAGCGGCGACATCTACAACCAGACCGATGAGCAGCGCGTGCTGCACGGTGCTCTCAACACTGCAGCAGGTGAATGGGAAGCCATCGCCACCGAGGCAGAGACGGTCACCGAAACCCCCGAGGCGGAGCGCACCGCGTGGCAGGGCAAGTACAGCCCGACCGATGCTCACGCGGCGAAGATGAGTGAACTGAAAACTGGCGCTGGTGCTTTGGCGGCGCAAGCACGTTCCATTGCCGCCTCTCTTCGCACGGTGGCAACGGGTGTGCTGGACAACGCAACGGTTGTGGACGAGAACAACGCCGAAGCAGAAGCACACCTCAACTCCGTGGACACTGACCTGCCTTCACCCAGGTACGAGATATGACACATCCCCTAGCCGATGGTCACAACACCGTTGTACCGAGCGTTGTATCTGGTATGAGAACGCGGCGCAAGGTCACGACCGCTGTCACCACGGGGTTGGTGGCGGCGGCTCTTGTGCTGTCCGCATGTGGGACAACGACCGTGAGCGGTACCGCGATCAGCGACACCACCGCAACGCACACGACGACCTCTACCACCGCGCCACGTCCAATGACCACCGCGCCCCGTCCAACGGGCACACGTCCGACCGACCCGCTGGCAGCCAGCGTCCACGACATCCTCAAGGACATCGACACTTTCTGGGAACAGACGATGGGGCTGGGCAGCGGCGCTGTCACGTTCGCCGTTGGCGAGTTCGATTCCCGCACCGGAGAGATTCCGTTGTGCGGCAGTGACCCGTATGACGTTGCAGGGTATTGCGAGATGGGCGACGAGGACGAGATGCAGTGGGATCGTGCCGCGTTCGAGGACAAGCAAGCACGCGGCGGCGACATGGCGATGGCACTCACCCTGGCTCACGAATACGGGCACGCGGTGCAGGACACCTTGGGCAAGTTCCACGGCAACCGCTTTGTGGAGGTGCAGGCGGACTGCCTGGCAGGTGTGTACATGTCCGCGCGCGGGTCACTGTACGGCTCACTGGACGACCTGGTTCGCCGCGCGCTGCCCACGTCACCGATTGGACAGAAGCCCGCGCGAGAGAAAGCGTTCAACGAAGGCTTCGCCAAGGTGGACGACAAGCTGAGCATGTGCCTGGCGTATCAGGGGTGAGAACCCTGCCGTGACCAACGCGACGGGAGAGCCGTCGAAAAATCATTTAATCAGGCGTGCCTTCATCACGAAACACCGAGCTTACTCAGCGCCGTTTCCACGAGTTGTCGAGCTTGCGCAGCTTTGACCGCAGCGACGGAGAATCCAGCCCACGCCTGGATAACTGCCTTCGAGTCCACTAACTCTCGTGGCGGGAGGACAACAGATTTCAGGTCTTCGGGGTATAAGGCATCTACCACAGACCCACATGCGAGCGCGGAGATTTGTTGCCGCACTGCATCGCTAGCCATCGCCGCCCATATCCAGCCCGCATCCGCTTCGTCCTTGGGCTTAGCTCGCCCGACATGTCCGCTGGCGAGCCAACCGTCCCGTTCCTTGGTCACCAGAGCGGGGTATCCAAGGCTCTCCTCAGCGCGACCGTCCGCTTGAAAACACACGACGCTTTGCCGCAGTTCGTATCCCGTCCCTTCGGTGATACTCCGCGATGAGATGTGCTTCGCCCCGATAGGGTCGGCTTGCAGAATCTGCGTCCCCGACAGCAATGGCGTTCCGTGCCCCGGTGCCACGTAGTAGGTCTTGTACCGTCCACCAGGTTTCGTGACCTGCGCAACGGAGCCCAGCGTCACACCGCCCATGTCGAGCAACTTGTCCTTGACCGCATCGACGTGGGTCGAATGGAACGCGGCGTCGAGGCGGGTGCCCAGCGTCGCAGCTTTAACCGTCCAGCCCTCTCGGAGCGCCTTGTCCTGGGAAACAGCGAGGGCGCTGTTGAGTGCGTCAACGGCATCGTGCAATGCGATCCGAGACTTGCCGCGCGTCTTCGCGGCGCTTCGCATGAGCTTGGCGGTTTCTGCGGTGATGGCGTCGATGAAAGGTAGCCGCAGCGACGCGACGTGCGTATCCGAGATGTGGTCTATGACGGAGCCATTCAGGTCGCCGCGTAACAGGTGTTGACCAACGGCTGATTGAAGAACGGCGAGTGTGTAATAACGTTCCGTCTCATCGGGGATGCGTATGCGAACCATGTCATGCGAAAGTGCGAATCGCGCCAGGTAGTCGTCAGCGATGGTGAGTGGTCCGAGGTTCCGCCCAGAGCAGGTTTGCAGTAGCTCGCCCGCCTTGACTCTGTAATTGGCAAGGTTCGTGGTGCGCGAGACAGACAAACGGTCGGCTTCGGGAGGAAGGTACTCGAACACGTCGTACGGGCGTAGGTAGGAGATGTACTTCTCGCCTGGGACTGCGTAAGCCCGCTTGAACCTGCTCGGAGCGTAAACAGTTCCGTAATCGCCAATTTCGCGCAGGGGCAGCTTCTTCGTGTGTGCCAGGGCAGCTCGAATACGAACAGCGGGCGCGGTGTGGTACCTCGCGTCCAGACGCGTTGACTCGGATACCGTGAGCGCACGTGCAGGCGCGATTATCACTTCTGATCCTTAAGCCATTCACGGTAAACCTGTGCGACTTCGGCGAGTTCGTCGTCAATCTGACGGTCGGTGACGGTGACCTCCCGCAGGATTTCCTTTCCGGTGTCCTGGTCAATGTCAGTGACGGTCTCTTTACGCGTCACCAGCACGTCCTTGCCATCCTCGGTGCGGCGATAGATGACATTCCCTCGCTTGTCGTGACCAATCTTCTCAGCAACAGCCATGAACAACGGATAGTCGAGCCCAGTCTCTTCAGCCTTTGCCACTTCACTGCCGTCCAGGCGGCGCATCAACACCATCGAGGTCTGGGTGTCGTTCTTCGGCTGGAATAGGTCGCGGTGCATATCCACAACGGCGAGAACCTGCACATGGGTGAGCAGCCAGTGCCTGACGTAGGCGAGCCCTGGATTATTCAAGATACCGTTGGGGATGACCATCGCCATACGTCCCGTGCCTGGTTTCAGCAGTTGAATTGCGCGTTCAATGAACAGAATCTCTGGAGGTTGCGAACGCTGCAGGACGGGGTTTCCACTTGCGTCGAGCCTCATCGCCCAGTTGCCTTCGTCGTCCTGGTCCCACATGGCGGCGAGGTCATACTGGATGAGTGTGTCCTCGTCGTCAATCGGAATATTCGCGCCGAACGGAGGATTGGAAACGATGAGGTCGATGCTCCCCAACGGAATGCTTTCCCGCACGCCTCTGTCCCACTTGTACGGATTCTCAAGGGTATTCGCTTGCCAGAGCTGACCTGAACCGTCGTTGTTCATCACCATGTTCATCTTCGCGGCGCGCACCAGAGCGGGGTTGAGGTCTATCCCGAAAACGTTCTTGGACAGATACTCCGTGCGACGGTGGTGCAGTTCTGCGCGTTCGGCATCGGTTCCGTTCGATGGGTCTATCCACTGAGCCCGCTCCTCGGACTCGATGTGTTCAAGTGCGTGATTCATGCCGGTGATGAGAAATCCGCCGGTGCCACAGGAGGGGTCGAGAATGCGCTGGTCTGGCTTGGGATTGAGCATAGTGACCGCCATGCGGCAGGCATTGCGGGGAGTGAAGAATTCACCACGGTCACCACGAAGGTTTGACCCGACAATCTCCTCGTACGCAACGCCTTTGACATCCACAGGCGTGTAGAGCAGCGAGTAGTTCTGGAGTTGGCTAACTACATAGGCAATGACAGCAGACTTCAGGTCAATGGTGCGGTCACGATCATCGAAGATGGTCGGATACTTTTTAACAACCTTGTCCTCGAATAGCTTCTGGATACGGCGCTTGGCAGCCGATGCTGATGCAGTGTTCGCGCGTTCGGCGGGAGTGACGTAAAAGCTGAGGTTCTGCGACCGTTCATCTTCGATCTTGGTGAAGATCAGTTTGAGAAGTTCCCAGAACGCCTCTGTCTTCTGCTTACCCTCGTGCGCCGCGATGTAGTTATGGCAGCGCCGAAATGCAAACAGGAGGTTGTCCGCAGTGGCAACTTTGAGGTCTTTTCGCTTTGGGCGCTGAACGTCTTCCTCGGACTGACCGTATCCAGGGACGTCGATTATCTCATCAAAATCCCAGCCACCCTTACCGTTCGGACGCTTCGCGTAGCAGAACTTGTCATCACCGTTCGTCCAGATTCCATACTTGGCGTTAAGGCACGCTGCCATGTACGACTGAAGCTGCCCGATGCCTTCAGTGCGGTGGGTCGGCTTCACGTCGGAGCGCTTAGTCTCAACCAGGACGTGGCAGTTCGGCTGAGTGTGCGGTTGTCCGGCTCCGAACACCACGATGTCCACCCGCTTGCGGCTGGAACCAACTTTGATGGCAAACTCGGGCTGGCAATCTTTCGGTGCGAACTTGTACTGCCCGACGAGCGCTTTCTCGATGTTCTGTCGGACGTACTCCTCAGGTGTGTCGTTGACGAAGTTGCCCGTCAGGAAGTCCGCCACCTTGCCTTCGGGCACTGAGCCCGCTGGGGTGACACTGGGAGCGTCGTCAGTCACGTCGGAATTCCTTCGTTCATTCGGTGTTGCTGGCACCTTATCGACATGCCTGCTGCTTCTGAGCGGCGACACAGAGTCGCGGGGAAATGACTTACTGCGGGACACCCCACACCCGCCTACTCCCGCGCCCACCACGGCGGCGTGTACGCCGTCACCACCCACGGGCGCGCGGGATCAACGATGATCACCGCGCCGTCGTCCATGAACTCAGGCAGACTGTCCTCGAAGGGATCAGCCCAGTCCAGCGCGGCGGGGCACCAGCGTGCAGCGTCCGCCCAGGAGAAGGTGTCCTCGTCGTCCGCTTCCAGTTGGTCAATTGTCGCCAGCAGCGAGTCCAGCGAGTCCAGGTCACGGGTCACGATGGCGGCGGGATCAGCTCCAGCCGTGCTACCCCTTCGGGGCAGTGGAGCAGTGCCCAAGGGTGGTGTCGGAGTTGGCGGTTGATGAGGTCGCAGACAGCCAAATACTTGGTCTCGTCGTTGAATTGTGGCAGTCCCAAATCATCCAGGCACTGCTCGATACCGCAGCCCAGGTGTGCAGTTCCGCTCCGCGCGTCCGCGTAGTCGCTCTCGGCGGTCACGGTGTCCCCGCCACCGTGCGGTGTCCAGGTGACGCGCGCCTGTAGCCAGCCTCTGTCCAGGTCGGTGATGAAGGGTGTGAGGTCGTAGGTCATGACGGCTCCACCACCTGATACCCCACCTTGGCGGCGTGCTCAGGGCACAGTGCCCTGTACCACCCACCCTTCGACACACAAGCCGTCCCCGGTGCGCCGCACACCTCGCAGATGGTGCGTGAGCGGCGCTCGGCAGCGGCGATGAGGTCGCGGGCTTCAGGACTCGCGCCGCTCACGTACACCCTCAACTCCGCCCATTTCTGTTTGATCTGTGCGTACTCGAAGTTCGGGGACACCTTCACCAGCGCCGCGTGCAGCTCCAGCATCAGGCTCACCCACCCATCGGGCACCCAGATGGATGCGCCCTCGGCGCGGCGCTCTTTGACGGCAGCCAGGGGATCGGCGGGTTTCTTGCTCATGTGCCCATCGTCGCTCCAGCGGCAGACACCGAGGAACGCGTAACGGGGGACGTGCCATAAACAGCCTCCTCCCCCACTAGGAGGTCTTCAATGGGGCGCAAATACGCGAAGACAGAGCGGCGTAGGTGTTGCGTCCACGCATCAAAACGCCAGTACCAGCACAAATAGGTAGAGCATGTAGGTCTGAATTACCCTGTGCATAAGCGCACCGTAAAGCCGGTGTCGCAGGTTCGAATCCTGCCGGGGGCACTTTGTGTATTGCACGCCGAATGTTCGGTTTCTGATGCGTTCTGCGAGCACCGACGTGATATTCCGTACGTTCGCCGCGGCTGGCCTCGAATGGCTCACGTGCCCCGGGTGTCGATCACCCGCGCGGCGATGTCGGTCAGCTTCGTGTTGCTGTCCTGCGACAGGCGCCGCAGCATGTCGAACGCCGCCACATCGTCGACGTTGTAGCGCTCCATGATGATGCCCTTGGCCTGACCGATGCGATCCCGCGTGGACAGCGCCGACTGCAACTGCTCGTGATGGCGGCTGGCCAGGATCGCGGCGGCCGCGTGGGCCGCCAAGACCGCACCGATATTCTCGTCAGCGGCACTGAACGCGTTCGGCTTCACAGCGAACAAATTCAGCGCACCCGCCGTTTGCGAGCTGGTGTACAGCTTGAACGACAGACCGCTACGCACCCCCAAGTCGGCGGCGGCCGCCGAGTAGCGCGGCCAGCGCGGATCGGCGGCGAAGTCGTCGCAGCGCACGATGGTCTCCTCGAGAGCGGCCTCCAGACAGGGGCCCTCGTTGAACTTCATCTGCAGTCGGTCCAGCTCGTTCGGCAGCTCGGAGGTGCCGGCGACGGACTCGAAGCGCCCTGCCTTGCCGACGAACAGGATGCCGGCCGCGTCGGTGCCGGGAATCAGTTCCAGCACCTCTCTGGTGACATCGGACAGCACGTCGTCAACGCTGCGTGGCGAGGCGACCGCCCGAGCGAGCTCGGCCATCCGCTGTGCCAGATCGCGGTTGGTCGAACCGGTCATGACCTCGTGAACCCCTTCATCGAAGGGAACGGTACACCGAGCAGGGTTTGCTTCGCTGGCGCGCGGGCAATGCAGGGCCGCAGACAGGAGCCTCGGTCGACCGAAGCGCCTGTCAGGTCTCGTCGGTTCAGCCAACAGCCGGCGAGACCGCCTGACCCCTGTCACTCTGCTAATTGAAGTAGTAGCGTCACGCCGGTGAACACAGTCGGCGTCTGGATTCTGGGCGGCTATCAGAGCGACTTCGCGCGCAACCTCGACCGGGAGGGCGTGGACTTCGCAGCACTCACGGCGGAGGTCGTCGAGGCAACCCTGACCGCCGCGCACACCGACGCCGCGGCGATCGGCGTCGTGCACGTGGCCAACGCGTTCGGCGAACTGTTCGCCCGCCAAGGTCACCTCGGCGCGATGCCGGCGACCGTCTGCGACGGCCTGTGGGACACCCCCGCAACCCGCCACGAAGCCGCCTGCGCGTCCGGCAGTGTCGCCACGCTCGCCGCCATCGCCGACCTCCGGTCCGGGGCCTACGACAGCGCCTTGGTGATCGGCGTCGAGCTGGAGAAGACGGTGCCCGGCGACACCGCGACAGCCATCCTGGGCACCGCGGCGTGGACAGGCCACGAAGGGGCAGACGCGAAATACATGTGGCCGCACATGTTCGACACCGTCGCAGCCGCTTACGACTGTCGCTACGGCATCGACGACGCGCATCTGCGCGCCATCGCCGCACGCAACCTCGCCAACGCGCGGACGAATCCGAACGCGCAGACCCGGTCGTGGGCTTTTCCGGAGCCGCTCACCGCCGACGACGTGAGCAACCCGCCCGTCGAGGGCAGGCTGCGTCGCTTCGACTGCAGCCAGCTCACCGACGGGGGCGCCGGCATCGTGCTGGTCACCGACGGCTGGCTACGCGCTCATCCGTCGGCCCGGCCGCTGGCCCGCATCGACGGCTGGGGCCATCGCACCGTGGGCCTGGGGCTGGAGCAGAAGCTGCGACGCTCTGCGGACTCGCCCTACGTGCTACCCCACGTTCGGTCAGCCGTGCAGGATGCCTTCCAGCGCGCGCAGGTCACCCTCGACGGCATCGACGGGTTCGAGGTGCACGACTGCTTCACCCCCAGCGAGTACATGGCCATCGACCACATCGGGCTGACCGAGCCGGGACAGTCGTGGCAGGCCATCGAGAGCGGCGACATCGCCCCCGGCGGCCGATGCCCCATCAACCCCAGCGGGGGGCTCATCGGCGGCGGGCATCCCGTCGGCGCGTCCGGGGTACGGATGCTGCTCGACGCCGCCCGCCAGGTGAGCGGAACCGCAGGCGGCTATCAGGTCGACGGCGCAACCACCTTCGGCACCCTCAACTTCGGTGGCAGCACCGCCACCACCGTCAGCTTCGTCGTCGGGAGACATTCATGAGCCTGCGCACCCATCCCGAGGTGGTCACCACCTTCCTGTCCACCCTGCCGCCAGACGACGACCACCCCTATCGCACCGGCCCGTGGCGGCCACAAACGACCGAATGGGACAGCGACGACCTCGAGGTCGTCGCAGGCACCGTGCCCGACGATCTGGATGGCGTGTACCTACGCAACACCGAGAACCCCCTTCACCCCGCGCTGAAGAACTACCACCCTTTCGACGGCGACGGCATGCTGCACATCGTCGGGTTCCGGGACGGAAAAACGTTCTACCGCAATCGGTTCGTTCGTACCGACGGATTCCTCGCGGAGAACGAGGCGGGCGGACCGCTGTGGCCGGGCATCGCCGAGCCAATCGAACTGTCTCGCCGCGATCACGGCTGGGGCGCACGGACATTGATGAAGGATGCGTCGTCGACCGACGTGATCGTGCATCGCGGGGTGGCGCTGACCAGCCACTACCAATGCGGGGACCTGTATCGCATCGATCCGTGTACCGGCGATGCGCTGGGCAAGGAGAGCTGGAACGGCGGCTTCCCCCACGACTGGGGAGTGTCCGCGCACCCCAAGGTGGACGGCGGTGAACTGCTGTACTTCAGCTACAGCAAGCAGGCGCCGTACCTGCGCTACGGCGCGGTCAGCGATACCGGCGACGTGGTGCACACCGTCGACGTCGAACTCCCCGGCCCACGCCTGCCCCACGACATGGCGTTCACCGAGAACTACGTGATACTCAACGATTTCCCGCTGTTCTGGGATGCCGCGCTGCTCGAGCACAACATCCACCTACCGCGCTTCCACCGGGACACCCCGTCGCGCTTCGCGGTGATCCCGCGTCGCGGAGACGCCTCCCAGATCCGCTGGTTCGAGGCAGACCCCACCTACGTGCTGCACTTCCCCAACGCCTACGAGGACGGCGACGAGATCGTGCTCGACGGGTTCTTCCAGGGTGACCCCGAACCCGCGGACAACGGGATGGGCAACAAATGGCAGCGCGCCTTCCGGTTCCTCGCCCTCGACCGGATGCAGGCCCGGCTGCACCGCTGGCGGTTCAATCTCGTGACGGGCGAGGTCCGCGAAGAGCAATTGACCGACAGCATCAGCGAATTCGGCATGATCAACCCTGACTATGCGGGCCGTGCCCACCGCTACACCTACGCGGCGACGGGCAAACCGTCCTGGTTCCTGTTCGATGGACTGCTCAAGCACGATCTGCACACCGGCCGCGAGGAACGGTTCGCGTTCGACGACGGCGTCTACGGCAGCGAGACCGCGATGGCGCCCCGCCCCGGCGGTACCGCAGAAGACGACGGGTATCTCATCACACTGACCACCGACATGAACACCGACGCCTCGCACTGTCTGGTGTTCGACGCAGCCCGGGTGGCCGACGGGCCGGTGTGCACACTCGCACTGCCCGAACGGATCTCGAGTGGCACCCACTCCACGTGGGCAGCCGGGTCGGAGTTGCCCCGCTGGCGCGACAGCGAGTCGGCCGCCGCTGCGATCGGGTTGTGACCGACGCCCCGAACTCCGTCGCACGGATGCTGGGTGTCCTCGGCGACGAATGGAGTCTGCTCATCGTCCAGCAGACCCTGCTCGGAGCCTCGCGCTACGGCCACTTCGTCGATGCTCTTCCCGTCTCCCACGCCGTGTTGTCGGGGCGACTGCGCACCCTGGTCACCGAAGAATTGTTGACCCGCCGTGATTACCAACAGCATCCGAGCCGGGTCGACTACACCGCAACCTCGAAGAGCCGCTCGCTGTGGCCGATGCTCACGTCGATCTGGGAGTGGGAGCGCAGCTGGGTGCCCGAACATCTGCGCCCGCTGCCGGCGATGCGCCACAGCTCCTGTGGCGGGCTCTTCGCGCCGAGGCTGACCTGCCGGTCGTGCGAGACCCCCGTCGTCTCCGAGAAAGAGCTTCTGGCGCAATGGGGCCCGAGCGGGGGCTGGGAGCGCTCCGTCCCGTCGGCCACGACCCGTCGCCGGTCCGCCGAGCGGCGCGCCGGTGTGCTGTTCCCGCAGACGATGACGGTCATCGGTGACCGCTGGGGCTTCGCCGTTCTGGTGGCCGCGTTCGTCGGGATAGGCAGGTTCACGGACTTCCAGAACGAACTCGGGGCGCCGACGGCAACGATCTCCGGACGGTTGGCCATCTTCACCGCCGAAGGAATTCTGCACACGGTCGCCGGCCGGTACGTGCTGACCGACAAGGGGCGAGCGCTGCTGCCCGTCGTCGTCTGTGCGCTGGAATGGGCGCAGCGCTGGTACCCCGATCCCGACGGGCCGGCCGTCCGCGTCACCCACGTGGCGTGCGGGCACCGGTTCGATCCGAGGCTCACCTGCGATCACTGTCTCGAACCGCTGCGCGGGGCGCAGATATCGACGTCATGACGACGCTCGCGAACCGGACGACGACCGCGTTGCTCGTCGTGACCGGGGCGGAAACCGATGCGTGCGTGCGCAGTACGTTGCACGGCGCGTTCGTGAACGGCTACGACGTCACCCTCGTCGCCGACGCCCACACCGCGGGCGACAAGACGTCGTGGGGCGCTCCCCCTGTGTCGGCAGTCATCGACCACACGAATCTGTATTGGTCCTATCAGGCCGCCCCGGACGCGTGGCCGCCGTCCCCCCCACCGATGCGATCTCGTTCTCCGACAGCTGACATCGAGGACCCGAAAACTCTTGGCACTCCCTGATGTCGAGTGCAAATCTCGCTGGTGCACAGTGATTTGGTCGCCCGCCAGGGTGGCGGGCTCTGGACGACATAGGAGGTGAATTACTGTGCTTCGCTTTGATCCGTTCAGTGACCTTGACTCTCTGACCCGGGGCTTGCTGACCAGCCAGACCGGATCAAACCGTGTCCCACGCTTCATGCCGATGGACCTGTGCAAGATCGATGACCACTACGTGCTGACCGCCGATCTGCCTGGCGTCGATCCGGGTTCGGTCGACGTGAACGTCGACAACGGCACGCTGACCATCTCTGCCCACCGCACCGCCCGCTCCGACGAGTCGGCGCAGTGGCTGGCCAACGAGCGTTTCTTCGGCGGCTATCGCCGGCAACTCTCCCTCGGCGACGGGATCGACACCAGCGCGATCTCGGCGACCTACGAGAACGGGGTGTTGACGGTGACCATCCCGGTCGCCGAGAAGGCCAAGCCGCGCAAGGTGGAGATCCAGCACGCCGGCGCGCAGACGTCCATCTCCCCCACCACCGTCGACGCCGACTAACACCGACTGAAGTCACTGCGGTCCAACCGGATTCGTCCGGTTGGACCGCACAGTCGCGTGACTACGTCAACGCCGCGGCAGCGTCAGGACGAATCGCGCCCCGTGCCGGTGCGCCACGTTGACCAGGTTTCCGCCGTGCGCCCGCGCAAGAGCCCGGGCGATCGGCAGGCCCAGCCCGGCGCCGCCGCGGTCACGATCGCGGGCCTCGTCGAGACGGACCAGTCGCTCGAAGATCCGTTCCCGCTGTCCGTCGGGAACACCGGGCCCGGTGTCGGTGACGGTGAGCACGGCACGCGCACCGTCCGCGCGGACGTCGATGTCGATGACCCCGCCCGCCGGGGTGTGCCGGCGGGCGTTGTCGACGACGTTCGCGAGGATCTGGGCAATGCGCAGAGGGTCGGCGACGACCGGCAGCATCGCATCACCGCTGCGTCGGATCTGCAGGCCCGGCGCGAGCACGGCGCTGCGGTCCCGCTCGGCGTCGGCCAGGGCCACCAGGTCGCACGTCTGCAGATCCAGCGGTGACCCGGCGTCGATGCGGCTGAGGTCGAGCATGTCGGCGACCAGCCTTCCCGCCCGGCGCGCCTCACTGAGCACCAACTCGGCCCGGTGCCGCTGGCGAGCGGACTCGGGATCGTCATGCTGGATGGCTGATGACAGGAGTTGGTCTGCGGCAGCGTGGATTCCGGCGATCGGTGTGCGGAGTTCGTGCGCGGCATCGGCCAGGAACCGACGGGTGGCGCCTTCTGCCTGTGCGGCGGCCTGCGCCGACTGGTGGGCACGATTCTCGGAATACTGCAGCGCATCCACCATGGTGTCGAAAGCGGCTGCAGCGCGGCCCAATTCAGTATCGGGACGGTCCGGTCGCACCCGCCTGGCGCGGTCGCCGGCAGCAATAGACTCGGCGACCTGCGTCAGGCGGGTCAGCGGCAGCATCGTGGCGCGGGCGATCAGCGTCACGCCGAACGCGGTGACCAGCAGCACCGCGATTCCCGCGACCACCATCAGGATGCGCAACTGCCGCAGCAGCGCCGACGTCGCCGTCGTGTCGGCGACGAGGACGAGCCGGCTGCCGTCGGGCAACCGGTGGTCGATGACCGTCGCGGTCGCGTCCGGCGGAGGAGGCGGCCGGCGACCGTCGGGCGGCCCGGGTCCGCGATCACGTCCGGGCGGCCCGGGTGGGGGCGGTGGCGGGAGGTCCTCGCCGACCGCGGTATCGGGATCGATGACGGGATCGCCGTACCGCTCGCCGTCGGCGGTGAACACGGCCGCCCGGATGCCGCCGCCGTCGACCTCGACGGCCCACTGCGACGGCGGCACACCGGCGCGAGCCAGCGCATCGACGCGGGTGACGCCCGCCTGCAGGCGGCTGTTGAGGTCGCGCCGGGCCTGCTCGCCGATCAACACGTCGATGACCACGCCGAGCACGACGAGCAGGACCGCGAGGAACACCAGGACGGCGATCACGACGCGGCGCTGCAGCGACGGTGTCGCGGTCATCGCGCCTGCAATCGGTAGCCGATGCCGCGGACGGTGTGCAGGATCCGTGGGCCGTGGGCCTCCATCTTGCGCCGCAGGCTGCTGATGTGGACGTGCACGAGGTTGTCGTCGTAGGAGGCGTAGCCCCAGACCGCGTTGAGGATCTGGTGGGCGCTGACGATGCGGCCGCGCTGGTCGAGAAGGAAGTCAAGCAGCCGGAATTCGGTGGCTGTCAGATCGAGGGGCACGCCGGCGCGCGACGCGATGCCGGCACCGCGATCGACGACGAGGTCACCGGTCTGCACGGTCGCAGGCAGGCGCCCTCGCCTGCGCAGCACGGCCCCGACCCGGGACACGAGTTCGGGCACCTCGAAAGGTTTCACCACGTAGTCGTCGGCGCCGCCGTCGAGGCCGCGCAACCGGTCGGTGAGACCGTCGCGTGCGGTCAGCATGATCAGGCCGACGTCGCCCCACTGGCGGACGACGTCGGCCAGTGCGAACCCATCTCGCCCCGGCAGCATGATGTCGACGATGACCAGATCAGGCCGGTAGCCGTCGAGCGCCTCTTCCAGGCCCTCGCCGTCGACGCGGCCGTCGGCGGCATAACCGGCAGACGCAAGGGCGTCGACCACCATCTCGCGGATGGCTGACGAGTCTTCGACGACGAGCACGCGGGCTGCGGCACGATCGGTGTCTGCGGGGGCGCCCATGTGTCCATTCTGGCCGGTGCTCTCTGAAGCCCGTCTGAAGAATCCGCTGCGGCCGCCGCTCTTCAGGTTGGCTTCATCACCACGCCCTAGCGTCGCGATCAGTCCGAGTTATCCCGACGAAAGAGGTCCCATGGCCAACGACACTCGCTCAGACGACGACCGCCCGCACGAGGATCGGGCAGACGAGCACTTTGACGACACCCCCGAAACCGACCGCATCCCCGAACCGCACTATGCACCTCCGGCCCCTGTGGTCGAGAAGAAGAGCCGCTGGGCGACGGTTCGCGAACCCGCACGGCGCCACCCGGTCGGCGCCGCCGTCGGCGCTGCCGCCGCCGGTCTGGTCATCGGATTTCTCGGCGGCACACTGGCCGACGCGCATCCGATGATGTCGCTGTCGGTCGGCACCGCGTCGGTCGCTCAACCCGCGCCGCCCGGTCCGGGCTTCTGGGGCCCGGATGGACCGGGAGGCCCGGGTGGTCCGGGTGGACCCGCTGGCCCGGGCGGCCCCGCTGGCCCGGGTGGACCGGGGGGGCCTGAGCGCGGTCCGGGTGGACCTGGAGGGCCTGGCGGACCGGGAGGTCACGACCGAGGACCCGGAGGCCCGGGTGGTCCGGGCGGGCCGGGCGGGCCTGGTGGTCCAGGGCGAGACGCTCCGCCGCCGCCTCCGGGTGGTCCCGACGGTCCCGGCGGGCCTGCCGGACCGGGCGGGCCCGGTGGGCCGGGTGGGCCAGCCGGTCAGGCACCGCCACCGCCTCCGCCGTCCGGCGGGCCCGCCGGCCAGGCGCCTGCTCCCGCCGGCCAGGCGCCCGCTCCGAGCACACCGCCGCTGCCCGCCGAACGAGGTGCCACACCACAGGCGTGACGTCAGCCGTTGCGGTCCAACCGGTATCGCAGGTTGGACCGCACGGCCGGCCATTCGATATCGAGTATCGAGTACACGACCGTGTCGCGCCGCGACCCGTCGGGCAACACCTGGTGGCTGCGAAGGATGCCGTCGAGCTTGGCGCCCAGCCTCTCGATCGCGGCACGGCTGTCGCGATTGAGGTGGTGCGTACGCAATTCGACTGCGAGACAACCTAGTTCATCGAACGCATGGCCGAGCATCAACAACTTGGTCTCGGTGTTGACCCCGGTGCGCCGGGCCGAGGCGACGTACCAGGTGTGGCCGATCTCCAGGCGCCGGTTCGGTGGATCGACGTTCATGTAGCTCGACGAGCCGACGATCGCGCCCGAGCGGTCCCGCACCACGAAAGTGAGCCCGGTGTGCGGGGTCTGCGCGGCCAGCCGGCCCGCGACCCACTGCGCGGCAGCCCCAGCTTTCGGCGCCGCGGTGAACCACAGCCCACCGAGCTCGCCATCGGCTGACAGGGCCTCGATCTCCGGGACATGGTCTTCTCGCAGGGGTTCCAGCGAGACCCCGCTCTGGCCTGTCAGCAGGACCGGTTCGACGAACCCGCTCACCTTCGGGCACCGGCGATTCCGGCCGAGCGCCAACCCGAGACCATCGTCCAGATCGAGAGCACCACCGCTGCGGCGGCCACCCCGCCGGCGATGTAGAGGCCGTAGGCAGCCGTCACCGGCGGGTACACATACAACCGGTAGAACCAGAGTGCGAGCACCACCAAGATCACCGAAATCCCAAGCGCCGCAGTAGAAGCCATGCGCACCGAGACACCGCGCGCCGCCATGGCGCCTGCCACCACCAACGTCGCCGACAACAACACGATCAGCTGTCCGACGCCGAATCCGGGGGGCGGCACCGGCATCGCGCCGGCGACACCACCGATGCCGTTGGCGCGTCCCCCGTTCCCTGCCGATGAACGCAGCCACGGCAGCCAGGCGCTCACCGCCACCACCAGCGCGCACACTGCCACCAGCCAGCCGGGACGGGCGCGAGACATGGGCAAAGACTACTAGGGTGAGCCGATGAGCGATCTCCCCGAATGGGCGCGTCGGCTGAACCTTTCTCCGCACCCTGAGGGCGGCTGGTTCACCGAGACGTGGCGCAGTGAGCTCACGGTGCCGGAGTCGGCACTGCCACCGGACTACACGGGCAGCCGCAACGCCGGCACCGCGATCCTGTTCCTCCTCATGCCCGGTCAGCAGTCGGCGTGGCACACCGTGCGCAGCGCGGAATTGTGGCTCTACCACTTCGGCGGTCCCCTGCTGCTCGACGTCGGCGCCAGCCAGGACGGCGCCACGACCCATGTGCTCGGCACCGACATCCTCGGCGGTGAGCAGCCTCAGTTCGTCGTCCCGCCCGGACACTGGCAGCGCGCCCGCCCGCAGGGCGAGGAACCCTGCCTGGTCAGCTGCGTCGTCGTCCCCGGATTCGACTTCGCCGACTTCGCACTCGGGGCACCTACCGACTGAGCAGCTCGACCGCGGCCGCGACCAGCGAGGCGTTGCCGTCGGCGAGCGAACCATCAGGCAGCCGCAGCGTGTCCTCCAAACCGATCCGGGTCTGCAGACCACGTGCCCCGGCATGCTGCAGCAGCGGCCAGCAACTCTCGTCCAGTCCATGCAGCAGGACGGGGGCCGGCGACTGCGCCTCGGCAACCACCTCCAGCACCCCGTCCGCCGTCGCGACGTCGCCGTCGGCGCCCAGCTCGACCATCACCCGCAGACAGTGCGCGGCCAGATCCGAGGCCGCCCACGCCCGGGCCGCCTCGGCGTGGAAGATCCCCGCCTCCACGCCGATACCACGGGACAGCAGCAGCTCGGCCAGCTCCTCAGACCCCGGCTCGTGCCAGTTGACCGACGCGAAATCGGGTAGCACCGACCACTTTTCGATCGCCGTTCGACGCTGCTCGGCATCCGGTAACGCCCAGAAACCCGTCGTCACCCCCAACGGCAAACCGGGGAGCGCCTCCCGGACGGCAGCCACTGCTGCCGTCACGTCCTCGGCCAGCAGCGAGTCCACGCCGCGGTCGTCCTTGGGGTGGAGATGCACCGCCCGCGCGCCCGCGCCGTGAGCCGCCACCGCTTCGGCCGCCAACTGATCCGGGCTCACCGGCAACGCGGAGTGCTCCTCCGGGGTACGGACTCCGTTGATGCACGCCTTCAGATAGAACGCCTGTTCGTCCACGCCACCATCTTGACGCTTCCGCGACCATGTGACAGTTTTCTGATCCGCGCTCTCCGCACGCCGCCTGTCGATGGGCGGTGGGGAAAGGTATGGTCGGCGAAGCCAGTTTCTGGCGGCCGCGCGGGTCAGCAGCGTACCCGCGCCGCACGCCGCAGGTGAATCAAGAACTCAGATGAGGATGGGCGAATGTCGAACACCGAAACAGATCAGCCGCAGGGCACAGCCCAGTCGAAGTGGCTGTCGAAGTCTGCGTCGGAGACCCGCGGCTCGGACAAACAAGAGGTGCAGTTCCACTACGACATCTCCAATGAGTTCTTTCGGCTCTGGCAGGACCCCAACCAGGTCTACAGCTGCGCCTACTTCGAGAAGGACGACTACACCCTCGAGCAGGCCCAGATGGCGAAGATCGACCTGTCGCTGGGCAAGCTCGGCCTCAAGCCCGGAATGACGCTGCTCGACATCGGCTGCGGCTGGGGCGCGACGATCATGCGGGCGGTGGAGAAGTACGACGTCAACGTCATCGGCCTAACGCTGTCGGAGAACCAGAAGGAACACATCGAGAACCACTGGTTTGCCAACTCCACCAGCGAGCGCAGCATGGAGGTGCGCCTGCAGCCCTGGGAGGAGTTCGAGGGCCAGGTCGACCGGATCGTGTCAATCGGCGCGTTCGAGCACTTCGGCTTCAACAAATACGACGACTACTTCAAGAAGACGTACAGCTGGATGCCCGACGACGGCGTCATGATGCTGCACACGATCATCATCCCCGAGGATGAGGAGATCAAGGCCAAGGGACTGCCCTTGACCATGTCCAAGGTGCGGTTCATCAAGTTCATCATGGATTACATCTATCCCGGTGGCCGCTTGCCGCTGGCGTCGATGGTGCGTGACCACGCGGTCAAGGCCGGCTTCACGATCACCCGCGAGCAGCACCTGCAGCCGCACTACGTGAAGACCCTCGACACGTGGGCGTCGAACCTGGAGAACAAGAAGGACGAGGCCATCGAGATCACCTCTGAGGAGATCTACGAGCGGTTCCTCAAGTATTTGCAGGGCTGCGCCGACCTGTTCCGGGACGGCTACACCGACGTCGCGCAATTCACCTGTGAAAAGCAGGCATTGACGTCTGTGTAGTAATTTGAGCAGATTCGCCATCGGTGCGGATGAATTGGAGGTCGGTCGGGGAATGGGTAAGGGCGCTGCGGGACGGTCCGACTCGAACAAGGACATGACGCCCCACTTCGAAGAGGTGCAGGCGCACTACGATCTCTCCGACGACTTCTTCGGTCTGTTTCAGGATCCGTCGCGGACCTACAGCTGTGCGTACTACGAGCGTGACGACATGACGCTCGAAGAGGCCCAGATGGCCAAGATCGACCTCGCGCTGGGCAAGCTGAACCTCGAGCCGGGCATGACACTGCTCGACATCGGCTGCGGCTGGGGTTCGGTGCTCCAGCGGGCCGTCGAAAAGCACGACGTCAACGTGGTCGGGCTGACCTTGAGCCGCAACCAGTGCAAGTTCGCGCAGGAACTGCTCGACGGTCTCGACACCGACCGCTCACGTCGAATTCTGCTGCGCGGCTGGGAACAGTTCGACGAGCCCGTCGACCGGATCATCAGCATCGAGGCGATCGAGGCGTTCCCGCAGGAGCGCTATGAACCGTTCTTCAAGATGTGCAGCAGTGTCCTGCCCGAGGGCGGCCGCATGCTTCTGCAGGCCATCCTCGGCCATCCGCTGAAGAAGTGGCCTGAGCTGGGCATCCCGATCACGATGACCGACCTGAAGTTCATGCGGTTCATCGCCAAAGAGATCTTCCCCGGCGGATCGGTGCCCGGCGAGGAGAACATCGTCGAGTTGTCCAGCCAGGCCGGGTTCACCCTCGAGCAGACGCAGTTCCTCAACGCCGACTACGTGCGCACGCTCGATACCTGGGCCGAGGCGCTCGAGGCCCATCACGACGAGGCGGTCGCCGCGACCTCCGAAGAGGTGTACCAGCGCTACATGAAGTACCTCGTCGGCTGCAGCGACTTCTTCAACCGCGGCGTCAGCGAACTGGGTCAGTTCACGCTCGTCAAGAACTGACCCACCGTCACCCTTCGGTCAGGTCTTCGCGGCCGCGAGCCGGGTATTCGCCGCCCATGAGCGAATTCAAAAAGGGCGACAAGGTCACCTGGGAGAGCCACGGCAACACCGTCAAAGGCACCGTCGAGGAGAAGATCACCTCTGACACCGAGGCGGCAGGACGGACGGTCCGCGCGTCCAAAGACGACCCGCAGTACCGGGTGGTCAGCGACAAGAGCGGCAATGACGCCGTCCACAAGCCGGACTCGCTGAAGAAGAAGTCCTGACGACGGGGCGAGCAGACGCGGACTCGCGTGAATCTGGCGTGATTCGCGCCAGTTCGCGTCTGCTCGCGCTCATGAGGTCACCCCGAGGACCCGCAACGCGTTCTGCTTGTAGATCAGCGGCAGTACCGCGGGATCGATGTCGAGTGTGTCGAAGTCGCGGCGCCACCGGTCGAGCTGCAGATACGGGTAATCCGTCCCGAACAGAGCCTTGGTGCGCAACTGCCGGCTGAGCGCATGCACCAACTGCGGCGGGAAATACTTCGGGCTCCATCCGGATAGATCGACGTAGACATTCGGCTTGTGCGTGGCGATCGAGATCTGCGCATCGACCCACGGCACCGCAGGATGGGCCATCACGATCGTCAGCTCCGGGAAGTCGGCGGCGACATCGTCGAGCAGCATCGGATCGCTGTAGCGCAGCTTGATGCCATATCCGCCCGGCAGCCCAGATCCCATCCCCGTCTGCCCGGTGTGGAACAGCGCGGGCACACCGGCATCGGCGATCGCGTGATAGATCGGGTAGTACGCACGGTCGTTCGGCTCGAACGCCTGCATGCTGGGATGGAACTTGAAGCCCTTCACGCCGAAGTCACGCACCAGCTCATGGACCCGATGCACCGCGTGCCGACCCTGGTGGGGATCCACGCTCCCGAACGGGATCAGCACGTCGTTGTTGCGCTCGGCCCCCAGCACCAGATCCTCGATCGAATTGGGCGCATGCCGCATCCCGTGCCGAGCATCGATGGTGAACACGACGGCGGCGGTGTTGTGGCGGCGGTACTGGTCGGCGATCGCGTCAACGCTGGCGACGATCCCGGGTGCCATCTTGAAGTACTTCGCCGTCGCCTCGATGAGCACGTCGTCGTAGGCGCGATGGCCATGTCCGTCGATCTCGACGTGGGTGTGGATGTCGATCGCCTCGATGCGGTCGAAATCGATTGCATAGGTGTACATTTCGCTTCCTCCGCGCCCTGATCGCCGGTTCAGGCCGACGTCACGGCCTTGATCTCGAGGTACTCGTGGAAGCCGAACCGGCCCCATTCGCGGCCGTTGCCACTGCGCTTGTATCCGCCGAACGGCGCCTCGATGTCGAAGGCGTGATTGATCGCCACCGATCCTGCGCGGATGCGCTTGGCCACGGCGCGGGCCTGCTCGGGGTCAGCGCCAGCCACATAGCCGGCCAGCCCGTAGTCGGTGTCGTTGGCGATCTCGATCGCGTGGTCGAGATCGTCGTAACCCAGGATGCACAGGACGGGCCCGAAGATCTCCTCGCGCGCGATGGTCATGTCGTTGGTGACGTCGGCGAACACCGTCGGCCGCACGTAGTAGCCGGTGTCGAGACCGTCGGGCCGACCGAGTCCGCCGGCCACCAGCGTGGCCCCTTCGTCGATGCCCCGGGCGATCAGACCCTGGATTTTCTCGTACTGCGCCTTCGACGCCACTGGCCCGATGGCTTTCTTGTCCGCCGGGTCGCCGACACGTACGGCCTGCGCCGCATCCCGGGCCGCCTCCACCGCCTCGGCCATCCGAGCAGCCGGCACGATCATCCGCGACGGCGCGTTGCAGCTCTGACCGCTGTTCAGCATCATCGCCGTCGTGCCCACGGCGACACTCCTGGCGAATCGGTCGTCGTCGAGCACGATGTTCGGGCTCTTACCACCGAGCTCCTGCGTCACCCGCTTGACCGTCGCGGCGGCGTTCCTCGCGACGTCGACGCCGGCGCGAGTCGACCCGGTGAACGAGACCATGTCGATGTCGTCATGCGCGGACAACGCAGCACCCACCCCGGGACCGTCACCGTAGACCAGGTTGTAGACACCCGCGGGAACTCCTGCGGCAGCGATGATCTCGGTGAAGATCTGAGCGGAGAAGGGCGCCACCTCCGAGGGTTTGAGCACCATCGTGGCGCCGACGGCCAGCGCGGGGAACACCTTGCAGGCGATCTGGTTGAGCGGCCAGTTCCACGGCGTGATCAGACCGCACACCCCGATCGGTTCCCGCACCACCTGTGTGCCGCCCTGCTGCTCGTCGAACGCGAAGGTCTTCAGCGTCTCGATCGCCGAAAGCAGATGGCCCATCCCGAGGTTGACCTGAGTGCCTGCTGCCAGGGCCGGCGGCGCCCCCATCTCTTCGTGCACCGCATCGGCAAGGTCGCTGCTGCGTGAGCGGTATTCGGTCAGGATCGACGACAGCAACTCGAGGCGCTCGTCACGGCTGGTCTGCGACCACCCGGCGAACGCGCGCCGAGCGGCCTGGACAGCGAGGTCCACATCCGCCGAGGAGCCGAGAGCGATGCGGCCCGCGACCTTCTCGGTGGACGGATCCTCGACGTCGAGGGTGTTCGGCCGCAGCGGGGGGACCCACTCACCGTCGATGTAGAACTGGAGATATTCGCGCATGACCCCACTTTTCCTCACCGGGTCCGAGTGCGGGGGCCTTCTGCGTTTCGATTCGAGGGGTTTGGTTTTGACGGAACTGGTAATTCCTCTGACGCAATTATGACGTGAACGTGTCCTTCGAAGATCGGATTGATCATGATCGTGCTCGGCATCATCCTTCTGTTGATCGGCTACTTCACCAGCCTGTCGATCCTCTACACGATCGGCGCGATCCTCGTGGTCGTCGGAGTGGTGCTGTGGATTCTCGGCGCCGTGGGCCGTCCCGTCGGCGGGCGAAAAGTCTGGTTCTAGCGGGCCGACACATGCCGCCAAAGCCCACGGGCTTTGGCGGCATGCGGCATCGTTGATCCATGACCCCTCAAGTCCCCAGTCCGAAGGAGCTCAGGGCGGCCGCGCAGGCGGCGGCAGACGCGGCCCAGACGGTCGCCTCGACCGCCATGCGAATCCCGCCCGCCTCCATCCAACTCGCGGCCGAGATGCCCGACCTGATCGAGAATCTCGCCGCAGCTACCGCGCGACTCAATGCGGTGATCGACCGCACCGAACGCTATCTGGCGCTGGCTGACCCCATGCTGCGCACCCTCGATGCCCTCCTGCCGCAACTCGAAGCGTTGGTGGCCACCGGCAACGACGTCTACCGCACGGTGTCGACGATGCCCGGGGTGTCCACACTGGGCCGGTTCACCAATCGCGGCGCCACGGAGCCGCCCCGTGAGGAGAAGCCGCCGCGGCGGCGATCATCACGCGACAAGCCTCACCCCACGTAGATCGTCTCGCCGGTCGACGGAGGCGAGTCGATCGCCGCGACGATCGCGCCGGCGAACTCTGCCACCGTCGGCAGAGGGCCCGCTTCCCGCCGGGCCGCCACCCCGTCCGGGTCGATGCGGTGCAGCATCCGCACCGCCACCGACCCTTCCAGCAGATCCCCTGACACCACGACGAACGTGACGCCGCGGGCGGCGAACTCGTCCTGCAGCGCCCGCAGCGCCACCTCGCCGGCGTGCTTGCTCTCCGCCACCCCGGCATAGCCGTCGATGGGCACCGGTCGACGGCCGAAGAAGTGAGCCGGATGGCTGGTGACGAACACGATCAGTCCCCCGGCCGGCATACAAGCCAGCGCCCGCCGCGCCACCGCCACCTGAGCGTCACGGTTGAGCCGCAGCGCGTATCCGGCGTCGGCGTGCCGCTCGAGCCCGCCAGAAGCGTTGAGCACCAACACCTTCAGCACCCCGAGCCGCGAGATTTCGGCGAACATCGCGCTCACGGCGTTCTCGTCGCACAGATCCGCCTGCACCGCCGTCGCTCCCGCACCGGACTCACGCACCGCCGCGACGACCTCGGCGGCCCTGCGCTCCTTCTCCCGGTAGTTGACGACGACGTGCCGGCCCGGACGCGCCACCCCGACGGCCACGCCGGCACCGACTCCGCGCGACGCGCCGGTCACGACCACGACCTCGGGACCATCACCCATCGATGTCGAGGGCTGCGCCGGTATCGGCGTCGCTGAGGTCGTAGTCGACCATGACGCCTCCCCACGCCTCACCGGCGCCGTAGGCGACCAGCAGCGCGCGGCCCTCAGTGGGGATGGTTCCCTGCCGCAACGATTCACCGAGCGCCAGCGGGATGGACGCCGCCGAGGTGTTGCCGAAGTTCTCGACGCAGTCCACGAACACGGCGTTCCCGATGTCGGCCTCGTCGCGGACCCGCTGCAGGATACGGGAATTGGCCTGGTGACCGATCACGATCGAGGGCTCGACATCGCCGTCCTGCAGGATCTTCGCTGTCTCGGTCATGGTCCGGACAGCGCGATGGTAGACGCGGATGCCGTCGAGTTGAATGCCCTGACCCACCTGCCCACGCATGAGATCCGCACCGGCGCCGTCGGATCCGGCGTGCCAGCGATGCTTGCGGAACGCCGGCCTCGGGGCGATCAGCACCGCACCCGCCCCGTCGCCGAACAGCGGACCCGTGTTGCGGTCGGTCTTGTCCAGCATCCGCGACATCGCCTCGACGCAGCAGACGATCACCGCGGAGCCGTCGCCACCGTCGCACAGAGTCAAGCCGTTGATCAGACCGTAGATGAATCCGCTACAGGCAGCGGACATGTCGAAAGCCAAGATGTCGTGCGGCAATCCGGCCTTCGTGGCCACGCGCTGCGCGATACCGGGCACGGCGCCGCCAGCCGAACTGCTCACCACCACCAGCGCGGCGATCCGGATGTCCCGGTGCCGGGCGACCAACGGCGCGCACACACGCGCCGCGACATCGTCGAGCGCCTCGTCGTCGTCCATCCACCACCGCGCGGCGACGCCGGTGCGCCGACGGATCCACTCGTCAGTGAGTCCGATGGCGTCGAAGAACGCGTTCGGTACGTGCTCACCCGTTGTGGCCGTGACGATATCGACGATGCCGGCGTTCACGGTGTGCCGATCAGTCCCATGAAGTAGGCCTTGATGTCGGCGGGGCTGACGCACTCGTCGAGCTTCTCGAGATCGGCCTCGACGCTGAACTCCTTCTCCAGCAGCTCGGTCAGCTCGGCGACGTCGAGCGAATCCAGGTCGAGATCCCAGACCGCCGTGCCGAAGTCGTCGACGCCGGCGTCAGGAGATCGACGCCGGACGATTTTGAGCATGATGGTGTTCATTCGTTCTTCGATGGATGACATCGCCTCGACCTTTCACCGTCGCTCGTCGATTTTGTACAACACTGATCCTGACGTGGTGATCGACCGGGCATCGACCACTATTTCGACCACCGTGCCGGCCCTTTCGGCCATCAGATCCACACTGCTCTTGTCCGTTTCGAGAACGGCGACCACGTCGCCGCGCTCCACGGAATCACCGACGGAGACCAGCCACTCCACCACCAGCGCGTCGGTCAGCCCGTGACCGAAGTCGGGGACGTGGATGTCGACCGTCGAATCTTCGCTCACCGGCACATCTCTTCGATCATGCGGACGACGGCCGGTTGGTCCACCAGATGGTCGGCTTCGAAGTCCGCGGGGGGATAGATGTGGCGCGGCGGCGCCAACCGCCGAACCGGGGCGGTCAGGTCGGCCCAGCCTCGCTCACTCACCGTGGCCGCCAATTCTGCTCCCACACCGCAGAATTCGACGGCTTCGTGCACGATCAGCAGCCGGCCGGTGCGTGCCACGGAGGTGAGCACCGTGTCGACATCCATCGGCGCGATCCAGCGCAGGTCGATGACCTCGACATCGATGGTGCCGGCCAGGTCGTCTGCCGCGGCCAGGACCTCTTCGAGCACCGCACCCCAACCGGCCACCGTGATGTCCGACCCGGACCGGACCACGCGTGCACCGAGAGCCGACAGCACGTCCGCATCAGTTCGGGCCTGCCTCCGACGATGCCAGTACAGGCGTTTGGGTTCGAAGAAGATCACCGGCGCGCCGAGATGGCACGCGTACTCGAGCATCGCCGCGGCATCCTCGGGCGACGACGGATAGGCGACATGGAGGCCCGGCGTGTGGGCGAACAGCGCCTCGGGGGATTCACTGTGGTGCTCGACCGCGCGGATACCACCGCCGACGGGAACCCGCACCACCAGATGCAGGTCGAGGTCGCCGTTCCAGCGCGTGATCATCTTCGCGGCCTGGGTGACGATCTGATTCATCGCCAGGTAGACGAAGCCGTCGAACTGGATCTCGCAGATCGGTTTCAGCCCTGCGATCGACATCCCGATCGCTTGGCCGACGATGGACGACTCCGCGAGCACGGCGTCGCGCACGCGGTCCACACCGAAGCGACCCTGCAAGCCTCTCGTCACCCGGAACACCCCGCCCAGGCGTCCGATGTCCTGCCCGATCAACACGATCGAGCTGTCGCGGTCCATCATGTCGGACAGCGTGCCGTTGAGCGATTCGGCCAGGCAGCTGGGCCGCGCGGTGGTCATCGACCGAACGCCTCCACCATCGCACGGCTGTGCGCTTCGATGTCGCGGTCGATCTCGGCGAGCCACAGGTCGTCCACGACGCCGGCGGACAACAGCCTGTCGCGGTACTGCTGCACCGGATCGTTGGCTGCCGCTGCGGCCAACTCGTGTTCGTCACGATAGAGCGTGTGGGCGTCAGAGCTGCTGTGCCCAGCAGTTCTGGTGGTGCGCAGTTCGATCAGCCCGGGCGTGCCGGTGGTCTCGACGTGCTCGCGTGCACCGACACAGTGGAGGTAGGCGAGTTCGGGATCCTCGGTAGGCACCGACCACGATGTGATGCCGAAGCCGCGAGCCCGCTCGGCGATACTGGTCCGCATCTGTTCGTGGCTCGGTTTGGAGATGGCCCACCCGTTGTTCTGCACGACGAACAGCACCGGAACCTGTTCCACCGCAGCGAGGTTCATCGCTTCTGACACATCCCCCTCGCTGGTCGCGCCGTCGCCGAGGTAGACGACCACCATCTCGGAGAGGCTCTGCAGCCGGCGGGCGATCGCGAAGCCGACCGCGTGCAGGGTCTGTGCCGCTACTACCAGGGTGTAGGGAAAGAAGCGGTGCCGATGGGGATTCCACCCGCAGAATGTCTTGCCGGCCCATTGCGCCACCAGCCCGACACCGTCGATGCCACGCACGATTGCCACAGCGTGTTCCCGGTAGCTGGGAAAGATGGTGGTGGCCTCACCGATGGCCATCGCCGAGGCAACCTGCGCTGCTTCCTGGCCGCGGCACGACAGCCACAGATCGACCCGACCCTGATTCTGCAGACGGACGGCCTCCGCGTCCACGCCGCGTGCGACCAGCATGTGGCGCAACATCGCGCGGCTGGTCTGTACATCCACAGACGTTGCCAGATCGGTCAATTCAGCACGTTCCTGTCGGCGTCAACGACTACGACCTACCCAATGGCATCCCGGTGACCAGCCCCGGATGCGTGAGAGATGCAGTTGACGCAACGCTGTGACTGACCTACGGAACAAGTTCTTAGCCACTGTAACTTACCGCACCGTTGAATACAGCGGGTGCACTAATTCACAGCATCGGGAGGTCAGTCCGGCTGCGGCGCCTGTTCTCCGGAACTGGCGGGGCGTGACGAAGCCGCATTCCCCGTCGGACCCGAGCTGCCGAACAGGCCCGTTCGCGGCGGAGCTCCGTGACCGTGAACGCCTTCTGCATAGGCGGTTTCGGCGTGCTGCGAGAAGTCCACACCGGACACCTCGTCCTCGGCGCTGATGCGGAAACCGATGACCCTGTCGACAATTTTGGCCAGCAGGAACGACGCGGCGAACGCATAGCCCGCGACGACCACGACCGCGACCGCCTGCTTGCCGAGCTGACCGAAGCCGCCACCGTAGAACAGACCGCTCGCTCCGCCCGTCATCGTGGACGACGCGAGGAGACCGATCAGCAGGACCCCGACCACGCCGCCGACGAAGTGCACCCCCACCACGTCGAGTGAATCGTCGTAGCCGAAGCGGAACTTGAGGCCGATGGCGAAGGCGCAGACCACGCCGGCGGCCACACCCACCAGCGCGGCACCGAATGTGGTGACGGTCCCGCACGACGGCGTGATCGCGACCAGGCCGGCCACCACTCCCGACGCTGCGCCGAACGTCGTCGGCTTGCCATCGCGAACCTGTTCGACCGTGAGCCAGCCGAGCATGCCCAGACACCCGGCCACCAGTGTGTTCAGGAAGATGGCTGCGGCGGTCCCGTTCGCGGCCAGCGCCGAGCCCGCGTTGAAACCGAACCACCCGAACCACAGCAGTCCGACGCCGAGCAGGACGAACGGCAGGTTGTGCGGTCGCATCGCTTCCTTCTTGAATCCGATGCGCGGTCCCAGCACCAGCGCCAGCGCCAACGCCGAAGCGCCCGAGACGATCTCGACGACCAGACCGCCGGCGTAATCCAGCACACCCCAGCGCATCATCCAGCCGTCCGGAGCCCATACCCAATGTGCGACAACGGAGTACACCACGATCACCCACAGCGGCACGAAGACCACCCAGGCCATGAACTTGGCGCGGTCGGCGATCGCACCGCTGACCAGCGCCGCAGTGATGATCGCGAACGTCAGCTGGAACGTCACGAACAGCAGTTCGGGAACCTGCCCGTGCACGCTGTCCGGGGTGATGCCACTGAGCCCCACGTGCGCCAGGCTCCCGATCGCTCCGCCGGCGCGGCTGTCCGAGAACGCGAGGCTGTAGCCGGCGAGTAGCCACGCCACCGTGACCAAGGGAATCGCGATGAAGCTCATCATGATCATGTTCAGCACGCCGGTGGTGCGGACCATCCCGCCGTAGAAGATCGCCAGACCGGGCGTCATGAGAAGCACCAGGGCGGTGCTGGCCAACAACCAGGCGGTCGCTGCGGGGTCGATCTGATTCACGTGCGCACTCCTTCGGGCGGTCCCGGACGAGAATGTCGGCCCCGCGTTTCCACGACGAGGCGATCATGTTTCCGGAATGTTTCGCAGGATCTGCCGTCCTGCCGCCCTGCTGCCCCAGAACGGACAGCACATGGAGTGCGGCGCCGCTGCGTCAGCGGCCGTGTGCGGCGAAGAAGTCCGCGCCCGCCTGGCTGGCGTCGAACCCGAATCCGGTCGGCCAGACGTGGCCACCACCGCCGAGGATCACGAACTCGACCGCGGTGCCGTCGGCGCACCCCGTCGCCGACGAGCGGCCCGGGCTGTCGACCGGGGGCGGGCAGCCATCGATCGCGCGCCAGCGGTTGACGAGCTCAGGAGCCGAGACGATGACGCTCGGTCCGCCGCGACCGACCATGGGGCCGCCACCGAAGGGCACCACCGGATCGGCGTCACCGTGCACGGCGAGCACCGACACCGGTCGCGACGGCGCGCACGGGACCGTCGCGCCCAGCGTGCCCGCGACCGACACCACGGCCGCGACCAGATCCGCACGGTCGCAGGCCAGCCGCTGCGCCATGAAGCCGCCGGCCGACATGCCGGTGACGAACACCCGGCCCGGGCTGACCCCGTACTCGTTGGTCAGCTGGGTGATCAGCGTGGACAGGAAGCCGACGTCGTCGACGCCCTGCCGCTCGGGAACCGAGCCGCCGCGTCCGTCCGCCCAGCTCATGTCGACGCCGTCGGGGTAGGCCACGACGAATCCGTAACGGTCGGCGACCGCGTCGTAGTTGGTGAACGTCTCCTGGTCGCGACCGGTCTGGCCGGCACCGTGCAGGTTGATCACCAGGCCGGTCACGGCGCCGGGCGGTACGTGCACCGAGTAGGTGCGCTGCAGGCCGCCGACCTGGAGCAGGCCCTGAGCCGGGCCTGGGGCGGCACCCGCCGGCACGGCTGACGCGACGACGGTGACCACCGCTGCGGCCAGCGCGGTCAAGACACGGGCGACTCTTGCGGACACGGGCGCCAGTATTGACCCAACGGTTTCGGCCGAAACACGCCGGGGCACGGTGGTAGACACGGGATCAGTGTCCCCGACCGAGAGGAACAGACGGTGAACGTTGTCATCGCAGGTGGTCACGGCAAGATCGCTCTGATCACGGAACGGCTGCTCGCTGCGCGGGGGGACGCGGTCGTCGGACTGATCCGCAACCCCGACCACGCCGCCGACCTCGAGGCCGCCGGCGCCAGGCCCGTCGTCATCGACCTCGAGAAGGCGACGGTCGACGAGGTCGCCGGCCACCTGGCCGGCGCGGACGCCGTGGTGTTCGCTGCCGGCGCCGGCCCCGGCAGCGGGGCCGCCCGCAAGCAGACCGTGGACCGGGATGCGGCGATCCTGTTGGCCGATGCCGCCGAGGCGGCGGGCGTACGGCGCTACGTGATGATCTCGGCCATGGGCGCCGACGTCGACACCCCCGACGACGCGGCCGACGAGGTCTTCGTCGCCTATCTGCGCGCCAAAGGTGCCGCTGATGACGACATCCGCTCGCGCACAGGACTTTCGGCAACCATCGTGCGCCCGGGACACCTCACCGATGACGAGCCCACCGGCCGGGTCACGATCGCCGAGCACACGGGCCGGGGAAGCATCGCCCGCGCCGATGTCGCGGCGGTGATCGTCGACGTGCTCCACGACCCGCAGACCGAGGGCCGCACGTTCGAGCTGATCGCCGGGGACACCCCGATTTCCTCGGCGTGAGGAGACGCGAACTCGAGCACCGAACAGCTCGAGTTCGCGTCTGCTCGCCGGAAGACGATCAGGCCGGCGCGAACACGGCCTTGAAGCGGTTCAGCGACTCTTCGATGTCACTACGCAGGGCGCTGGCGACGACCATACCGATCGGACCGAACAGCGCCGGCCCGCCCAGGTGGACGTCGAACTGCACGTTCGACCCATCGGGGGAGGTGGTGGCGGAAGGCCGCACCTTGCCGATCAGCTTCACCTTCACTCCCCCGCGACCGACGCCGTTCAGCGTCATCGCCTCCGGCGGCTTGAAGTGCACGACAGTCCAATTGATGCGGTTGAGCATGCCCTTGACCTCGACGATCGAGTCGAGGGTCGTGCCCTTGTCGATGGTGTCAGGCAGCGGCGAGCGCCACACCCGGTGAATGGAGAGCCACTCCTTGTAGCGGGACAGATCCGAGGCGCTCTCCCACGCCTTGTCGGGCGGTAGCGGCACGTCGACGGAAACCGAGAGCTTGGCCATCGGCGCGTTACGAGATCGGAGGGGCCGTCGGCGGTTCCTGCTGCGGCGGCACCGGCGGATTGACCGTGCCGGGCTGTCCGGGCGTGCCGGGCTGCCCCGTCTGATCGGAGACGGCCTTCCTCGCCGCCTCCTGCACCTTGTCGACCGTCGACGCGTACTTGCCCTGCGTCTTCTTGTCGACGAGGTCACCGGCCTTGTCGATCACGGTGTCCACTTTGTCGGCGTTCTTGGAAAGAAGATCTTTCGCCTTGTCCAAAAATCCCATGCGCCCGACTTTACCGTTCTGGCGAACGCCACAGCCTGCGGGTTTCGCCGAGCACCCTGCCCTGCACCCACCAGATCACCTCGACCGCGGCCGCCCCGACCAGCCCGATGGCCAGCGCCGTCGACGTGGTCGCCAGGTTCGTCGGGTCGAGCAGGAACAGCTTCCAGGCCGCCGGCAGGCTGAAGATCAGCACGTAGGCCAACGCTGACGCGGCGACCAGCGCCACCCGCCACCATTCGTAAGGCCGGGCCACCACGGCCAGCACCCACAGCGCCGACACCAGCAGCGTGATGAGCGCCGCGGTCGAGGCCTGCGTCTGCTCGACCGCAGTGGCGGCCCGCCCCTGATAGGCCAGTAGATACGACACGAACGTCGCGATCCCGACCACCAGGCCCGAGGGCAATGCCGCGGTCATCACCCGGCGGACGAATCCGGTGTGCGCGCGTTCGGCGTTGGGTGCCAGCGACAGGATGAACGCCGGCACCCCGATCGTGAACCAGGCCGCGATCGTGACGTGGATCGGCTGGAACGGGAACAGCAGCGGATCGGTGCCGAAGATCTTGGCCGACAGGCCGGCCACACCGACGAGCACCGCGAGCAGCACCGAGTAGACGGTCTTGGTCAGGAACAGGTTGGAGACACGTTCGATGTTGCCGATGACCCGACGGCCCTCCCCCACCACGTAGGGCAGGGTGGCGAACTTGTTGTCCAGCAACACGATCTGCGCCACCGCGCGAGATGCCGAGCTTCCGGACCCCATCGCGACGCCGATGTCGGCGTCCTTGAGCGCCAGCACGTCGTTGACTCCGTCGCCCGTCATCGCGACGGTGTGCCCGCGCGACTGCAGCGCACGCACCATCGCCCGCTTCTGGTCGGGCCGCACCCTGCCGAACGTCGTGCACTCCTCCAGCGTGTCGGCCAGGCGGTCGTCCTCGGTGGGCAGTCGGCGCGCGTCCATCGTCTCGCCCGCCAAGCCCAGGGAGGACGCCACCGCGCCCACCGACACCGCGTTGTCCCCGGAGATCACCTTGACCGAGACCCGTTGGGAGGCAAAGTAGTCGAGGGTGTCGCGGGCATCGGGCCGAACGCGCTGCTCCAGCACCACCAGCGCGGCCGGGGTCACCGAACCCGGCGCCTGCGGATCGTCGACCGGCACGTCACTGGAGCCCAGCAGCAGCACGCGCAGACCCTGGGCACCGATCTGCTCGGCCTGCGCGGCCGCCGGCGACGCCGGGTCGAGCAGCACGTCCGGCGCCCCGATGACCCAGTTCCCGTGCTCGCCGTACGACGCGCCGCTCCACTTGGTGGCCGACTTGAACGGCGCGGTCGCGGTGGCCCGCCAACCGGGCGGCATGCGGTAGGCCTCGGCGATGGCGGCCATGCTGGCGTTGGGCCTGGCGTCATCGGCGGCGAACTGGGCCAGCACCTCGGTGACCTCGCTCCCGTCCAGCGGCTCGACCTCGCTGACCCGCATGCCGTTCTCGGTGAGCGTGCCCGTCTTGTCCGCGCACACCACGTCCACCCGGGCCAGGCCTTCGATGGCGGGCAGCTCGTTGACCAGACACTGGCGCCGCCCCAACCGGACAACGCCGACGGCGAAGGCGATCGACGTCATCAACACCAGGCCCTCAGGCACCATCGGCACCAGCGCGCCGACCATGCGCAGCACCGATTCCTGCCAGCCCGCGTCGGTGGTGAACAACTGGGTGTAGATGATCAGCGCGCCGGCCGGCACCAACAGATAGGTGATGAACTGCAGGATCTTGTTGATGCCGCTCCGCAGTTCGGACTTCACCAGCGTGAACTTGCTGGCCTCCTCGGCGAGCTTGGCGGCGTATGCCTCCCGTCCCACCTTGGTGGCGCGATAGACGCCGCTGCCGGCCACCACGAAGCTGCCCGACATCACGTGTTCGCCGGGGTGTTTGGCGATCGCGTCGGCTTCGCCGGTCAGCAACGATTCGTCGATCTCGAGGTTCGCCGCCTCGACGACGTCACCGTCGACGATGATCTGGTCGCCCGGCCCGAGTTCGATCAGATCGTCGAGTACCACCTCGCTCGGCGGGAGCGGCGCCGTCCCGGAAAGCCTCCGCACCAAGGGTTTCGCCTGCCCGACGATCGCGAGCTTGTCCAGGGTGCGCTTGGCCCGAAGCTCCTGGATGATGCCGATCCCGCTGTTGGCGATGATCAGCAGGCCGAAGGCACCGTTGATCACCGACCCCGTCGACAGCACGATGACCAACAGCACACCGAGGATCGCATTGATGCGGGTGAACACGTTGCCGCGGATGATCTCCGAGACGCTGCGCGCGGCGCGGGTCGGCACGTCGTTGGTCTTGCCCGCGGCGATGCGCTGGGCGACCTCGGCATCGGAGAGTCCTGTGGTCACCGGATGAACACTCCCTTGCCCTCGGCGTTGTAGTAGTCGAGCGTCAGACGCGGACCGTCGAACGTCGCCGACGCCACCGTGCCCGGTGGCGCGTTCTCGGTGATGAAGTCGTAGGCGAATGTGTTGCCGTCCCAATGCCGCAGCGGCACATCGAGATTCGCTCCGATCCGGAGTTTCAGCACGCCGTCGGCTTCGGTCACGATGGCCGGACCCCAGAAGTCGTTGCGATAGGTCCCCAGATAGCTCGCCAGCGGAGCATGCGGCGCGGGGTCGGCGGGGGGCTGCTTGCCAGACAGAGAACCCGTCGGGGCGTCGATCTTCTCGAACGCCTTCGCATACAGGTTGCGCCAGTCCTGCCTGATCTCGCCGAACTGCACCAGGTCGGCGAACTCGGCGGTCAGCGTCTCGGGCACCCCGGTCGGCGTCGCGTTGGTGAGCGCGACGATCGCCACATCGGCCGACGGAAGGATCAGGACGTTCGTGCCCGCGCCCAGTTCGAACGCGCCGGAGTGACTCAGCTCGGTGCGCGCCGCCGACGTGGTTCCCACGTTGAAGCCGAACCCGTAGAAGCCCGTGCGCATCGCCGGTTCGGTAGCCGGGCTGGACACCGACTGGGGGGTCAGTGCGGGGAGCAGCGCCGCCGGGTCGATCACCTGCCGGCCCTCGTAAGTCCCGTTGCCCAGCACCATCGCCAGCCAGTGCGTCATGTCGGTCACCGAGGCGCTGGCCCCGCCGGCGGGGGCCTGGGCGTCGGCGTCGCGGACGAACTGCGGCCGGTAGGTGCCGTCGATGCGGATGTGGCCGATCGCGATCGGGGCGGCGGGCGTAGTCGGCGAAGCGGTAGCTGGCCGTCGTCATGCCGAGCGGACGGAACAGGACGTCGGAGGCGAGGTCTTCCCACGGTCTGGTCGCAGCGGCGGCCGTCGCCTCGGCTCCCGCGGTGAATCCGAAGTTCGTGTAGGCGTAGGAGATTCGGAACGGGTCGAGCGGATAGTCGCGCAGTTTCTCCAAGACCTGCCTGCGGTCGTCGCCCAGATCCTCGAGCAGGTCGCCGGCGTGGTCGGGCAGCCCGGAGCGGTGCGACATCATGTCGCCGATCGAGACCATCGAGGTGACGGCCGGATCGGCGAGCGCGAACCACGGCAGCTTCGACACGATCGGGGTGTTCCAGTCGACGGTTTTGACTCCGACCTCGTGGGCCACCACCGAGGCCGACAGTGACTTGGACACCGACGCCAGCTGGAACACGGTGTCCGGTCCGACGGCGTTCTCCGATCCGTCGGGGCGGGTCAGATCCTTCTTGCCGAAACCCCTCGCGTACACAGTCTTTCCACCGTGTACCACGGCGACGGCCATCCCGGGAATGCGCGAGGACGTCATCAGCTCCTCGGCGAGCCCGTCGAGCTTGGCCACCGCCTTGTCGACCGCGCCCTCGGGCAGCGGCATCGCCGGCACCAATGGCGGGGGTGTGTCGGCGCTCTGACTCGGGGGCGACGCCGTCGTCGTCGGATTCGACGAGGGTCCGGCGCCGCAGCCGGCGGCCAAGAGGGACAGCACGGCGAGCACGGCCAGCTTCATGATCGAAACGGTAACCCGCGGCGGTCCGCTAGAGCCGCCACCACGGATCGAAGTCCGACTCGCCGTCCACCCGGCCGCCGGGGATGGGCACCGCGATCCGCACGCCTTCGGCGTCGGCGGCCACCACCAGCCGCTCCGCCGGTTCGGCCCACGGATGCGGCGCCAACCGGAACGTCGCCCAGTGGATCGGCATCATCAGTCCGCCCTCGGTCACGTCGAGGTGCGCGCGCACCGCGTCCTCGGGGTTCATGTGGATGTCCGAGAACGCGGGGTGATACGCGCCGATCGGGAGCAGCGTGAGGTCGAATGGCCCAAACTCGGCGCCGATCTCGGCGAAGCTCTTCGTGTATCCGGTGTCACCGCCGAAGAACGCGCGATGCTTCGGCCCCATGACGACCCACGACGCCCACAGCGTGGTGTCGCGGGTGAACAGCCGGCCGGAGAAATGCCGGGCCGGCGTGCAGACCAGCGTCAGATCCCCGATGCGGTGGGATTCGTGCCAGTCGAGTTCGACGATGCGGCTCTCCGGAATGCCCCACTTGCGCAGATGCGCGCCGATGCCCAACGGCACCAGGAACGGCGCCCGCTGGCTGTGGGTGAGTGCGATGACGGTGTCGATGTCGAGATGGTCGTAGTGGTCGTGGCTGATGACGATCGCGTCCACCGCAGGCAGCGCCTCGATCAGCAGCGGCACCTCGTGCATGCGCTCGGGACCGACGGCTCGCGACGGCGAACACCGGCGGCTCCACACCGGATCGGCCAACACGCGGTAGCCGTCGATCTCGATCAGCGAGCTGGAGTGGCCGTACCAACTCGCCGCCGCGGTCTGCGCGTCCGGGTGCACCTTCGGCGGGTCGGCGATGGGGATGGGCCCCGGCGGCTTACCCGAGGATCCGGCGTTGGCCAGATCGCGCAGCAGGGTGCGCTGCGCCTGCCGGTCCATCGTCATGCCCGACGGGGGCTCCAGGTTGACGAACTTGCCGTCGCGGTACTGCGGCGAGCGCCGAGCGACCGGAGCGATCTCGGCGGGCGTGGCGCCCAGCGATGCCGAGGTGCCCTGCAGCGCCCGCAGCACCCAACCGGCACCCAGCAGAGAGGCTGTCCCGAACCCGAAGCGCAGCGCCGCGGCGAACATCAGGCGCCCAGGAATTTCGGCGCGCGCTTCTCGATGCGGGCCACCTGCGCCTCGATGATGTCGTGGCTCTTCCAGGCCTTGTCGAACAGCTCCTGGTGCGCGGGCCACGGATCCTCGTAGGCGCCGTCGTCATTGAGCACCCGTTTGGCGTGCTGTAGGGCCAGCGGCGCGTAACCGGCGATCTCCTGCGCCCAAGCCTGCGCGTCGGCCAGCGTGCCGATGCGGTTGGCCATCCCGGTCTGCAGCGCCGCCTCCGAGGTGAGCCGCTCGGCGGCCAGCAGCATGCCGCGTGCCCGGCCGGCACCGACGAGGGAGGTCAGCCGGCGGATGCTCCAGTTGTCCAGCGCGATGCCGTACTTGGCGACCGGGAACTGGAAGTAGGCCTCCGGCGCCACCACCCGCAGATCGCAGATCATCGACAGGATCACCCCGGCGCCGATCGCCGGGCCGTTGACCGCGCCGATCACGGGCACCGGCGCCCGGTCGATCGCCAGGTTGAGGGCCCGCGCCTTGTCGGGCAGCTCGTCGGCGACGCCCTGGCCGCCCGACAGATCGGCGCCCGAACTGAAGACGTGCCCGCCTCCCGTGAGCACGATCGCGCGGACGTCCTCGGTGCCGGCTTTCTCGATCGCCTCGCGCAGACCGTCGACGAGTTCGGAGTTCAGGGCATTGCGCCGCTCCGGACGCTGCATCTCGAGAGTCAGCACATGGCCGTCACGGGTGGCTTCAATCATGGGCCCAGCCTATTAGCCTCGAGCTGTGAGCCGGATCCGCGCCCTCGAGCTGCGCGACGCCGTTCTCGACGAGGAATCGTTCGTGAGCTGGGATTCCGCGCCCCTGAAGGTCCCGATGTCTGACACCTATCGTCATGAATTGAGCACTGCCGGCGCGGCCACCGGGCTCGACGAGTCGGTGCTGACCGGCGAGGGCCGGGTGATGGGCCGCCGGGTCGCGCTCATCGTGTGCGAGTTCGAATTCCTCGCGGGTTCCATCGGGGTGGCCGCCGCAGAACGCATCGTCGCGGCGGTGCACCGGGCCACCGCCGAGCGGCTGCCGCTGCTGGCTTCACCAAGTTCGGGTGGCACGCGCATGCAGGAGGGCACCGTGGCCTTTCTGCAGATGGTCAAGATCACCGCCGCCGTACAGCAGCACAAGCAGGCCCATCTGCCCTACCTGGTGTACCTGCGGCACCCGACGACGGGTGGAGTGTTCGCGTCGTGGGGCTCTCTCGGCCACGTCACCGCGGCCGAGCCGGGCGCGCTGATCGGGTTCCTCGGCCCGAGGGTCTACGAGCACCTGTACGGCGAACCGTTTCCGGCCGGGGTGCAGACCGCGGAGAACCTCCGGCGCCACGGCGTCATCGACGCCGTCGTGCCGCTCGATGTCCTGCGCGCCACCATCGACCGCACGCTGACCGTGGTGTCCGATCCGCCGGGCACAGCGCCACCCGCTCCCCCGGCCGAGCCGCTGCCCGACGTGCCCGCCTGGGACTCGGTGGAGATCTCCCGGCGGCCGGATCGGCCCGGAGTCGGTGCTCTGCTGCGCCACGGCTCCACGGAGCGGGTCCTGCTGTCGGGCACCGGGCAGGGCGAGGGGGCGACGACGCTGCTGGCGCTGGCCCGCTTCGGCGGCCAACCCGCCGTCGTGCTCGGTCAGCAGCACGTGGTCGGCGGTGTGGTCGGACCGGTGGCTCTACGGGAAGCGCGGCGCGGCATGGCGCTCGCGGCCGGTCTGCAGCTGCCGCTGGTGCTCGTGATCGACACCGCGGGCCCGGCGCTGTCGGTCGAGGCCGAGGAGGACGGCCTGGCCGGGGAGATCGCGCGCTGCCTCGCCGATCTGGTCATGCTGGACACCCCGACCGTGTCGATCCTGCTGGGGCAGGGCAGCGGCGGCCCCGCCCTGGCGATGGCACCGGCCGACCGCGTGATCGCCGCGCTGCACGGCTGGCTCGCGCCACTCCCGCCCGAGGGGGCCAGCGCGATCGTCTACCGCGACGTCGACCACGCCCCCGAATTGGCTGCGGCACAGGGAATCCGCTCCGCCGACCTGCTACGAAGCGGCATCGTCGATGCGATCGTCCCCGAACATCCCGACGCCGCCGAGGAACCTCGGGCGTTCATCGGCCGCCTGTCGGACACCATCGCCGCGGAGCTGCAAGCCTTGCGGGCGGTGCCCGCGCTCGAGCGGCTGGAGGCCCGTATCGCACGGTACAGCCGCATCGGCCTGCCCTGACTTCTCAGGCAAGTAACGCGAATGCACCGATCGCAGCCTGAACGGCGAGCCCGCCGAGGGCGAACCACGCGGCCGGGCGCTTCCTGGCCACCTGCGAGATCACCACGGCGAGGGTGAGCATCAGCACGGCCACGCCGCCGTAGCGCAGCACGGGGCCAGCACCATGGGAAAGGAACATGGCTGCGCGCCAACAGAACCCCTGTAGAAGGAGCAGCACCACCGCGCCGGCGAAATCCTTGAGCCGTCGGTCGTCGTCGCGGCTCACCTCAGACCTCGATCGGTGGGTGGAGCCGCTCCATCGTGTACTGCCTGTTGCGTCGCGCCGCCCACGAGCTGGCGGCCAATGAGGCCAGCAGCACCGCCGAGAGGACCGCGATCGCCGTCCACAGCCGAGCATCCACCCCGCCGACGATCAGCTGGCGTAATCCGTTGACCGCATAGGTCATCGGATCGAAGGGATGCAGGATCTGGAACGGCTTCGCGGTGGTCTCGACGGGGTAGATGCCGCCCGCCGACACCAACTGCAGCATCAGGAACGCCAGGGTCGCGACACGGCCGACCGCGACACCGAGCACCGCGTTGAACGCCTGGATCAACGCCAGGAAGGCGCCGGCGACCAACGCCAGGAACGCGACCGTGGCCAGCGGGTAGGTGGCGTGGAGTCCGACGCCGAAGTGCACGACCACGTACATGACCACCACTTGGCAGACCACGATCAGCAGGCCCGGCCAGTACGACGCCAGCACCACACGCAGCGCGCCCAATCCGTTCACGATGGGTCGAGATTGCAACGGCGTCAACAACATCCACACGATGAGTGCGCCGATGAACAGAGCCAGCGGCAGGAAGAACGGCGCGAAACCGGTCCCGAACGTCGCCGCCGGGTGGGTGTTGCGCAGCTCGAGCTCGGTCGGTGCGGCGAGTGTGCGCGCGACCTCGGTGCGCTGCTGCGGGTTCCACGACGGGATCTGCTCCGCGCCCTGACGCAGGCGGGTCGCCAGCTCCTGACCGCCGGTGCGCAGCTGCGCGGTGCCCTCGGCGAGTTGATGCGCTCCCGAGGACAATTGGTTTCCTCCGGCGGCCAATTGGCCCAAGCCCGCGTTGAGGCGCTGCGCACCGGAATCCAGTTGATGGACCCCGTCGCGCAGCTGTGCGACGTCGGAACGCAGACCGCCGTTCAGGGCTCGTGTCAGGAATGTCCGCAGCCGGCTGTTGGGGTCACCGAGTTCTCCCTCCAACGTGGCGGCGCTGTCTCGCAGCCGGACCAACCCGTCATCGGTGGTGGGATCGATGCCCTGGGCACGCAGCAGGCGCTGCGCGCCGGCGAGGGCCTGCCCGGCGTCGCGCACCGCAGGATCCGGGTTGTTCTGCAGGAACCCGACCGCCTGATCGACGATCGCGGCCGCCTGAGCACTGCTGACGTTGAGCGCGGCGATCCGGTCGGTCGTCGACCGAACCGCACCCGAGAGGTGCTGCGCGGCGCCGGCTACCTCGTCGGGGTTCAGGCCCAACCCTCCCACCCGGTCGAGCACGTCGAGCAGTGGTGCGGTCGCCGTGTCGACGGACCCGCTCAGGCGCTTGGTTCCCGCCGCGAGTTGCGCCGATCCTGTCTGCGCGGTGCGCAGGCCCGAGGTCAAGGTGTCCGCGCCCCCGGCGAGCCGGTGAGCGCCGTCGTCGGCGGAGACCAGACCATCGGCCAGTTGCTGGGCACCGCCGGCCGCCTGGTCGAGACCCGAGCCCGCATCGGCGAGACCGTTCACCACGGTGCCGATACCGCGTTCACCGATCTTCGCGTTGACCTGGTTGAGGATTTCCCGCGAGGCGTTCTGTCCGATGACGGTGCCGAGGTAGTTGTTGGCATCGTTGAACGTGAACTGCAGCGGGGCCTGCGCCGGACGGGGTCCCGCCGGTGAGGCCACCCGCTCGGAGAAGTTCTCCGGCAACGTGATCGAGAAGTAGAAGCGACCGTCGGCCACCCCGTCGGCGGCCTCCTGCGCGGAGACCTCGGTCAGGTCCAGCTGGCCCGAATCGAGCAGCGCGCGGGCGACCTCGTCACCCGCGTTCACCTGCGCGCCCTGCACCTCGGCACCACGATCGGCATTGACCAGCGCGACCGGCACCTTGCCGACCTCGGCGAACGGATTCCAGAACGCCCACAGATACATCGCGCCGTAGAGAAGTGGCAGCAGGACGATCGTGGCGAGCGCGATCCGCGGCATCAGCCCGTGCGAGTACCGCTTGAGATCTGTGCCCAGTGACATGCCGGCCAGCACCACTACGCCCCACCTTCCTGATGTCCCGCCAGTTCGGCGCGGGAGACGCCTGCCACCGGAATTTCTCGCAACCCGGGGCGGGCGGCGACGCCGTTGACGCTCGCCGTCAGCACCGTCTGTTCACGGCCGAGATCGACCAGTCGGTCGACCAGCACCTCTCGGTTCGCATCGCTGGTGACCTGCTCGAGATTGCCCACCACCAACAGCGCGGGTCGGCGCGTGTTCGCCAGCGCGATGCGCAGCAGCAGACCGTCGAGTTCGGTGAGCTCCTCGACGAACTCCGAGCGCGGCGGCAGCGGCAGCTCACCGAACACCGGCCCGCACACACGCCTCAGGTCGTCGTCGTCGGCACGGCGAATCAGCCTGTACCAGGGCGCATCCCAGCGCAGCTGCTCGGTGATGAGGTCACCCACGGTGACGGACTCGGCGACGGTGTCGAGTTCGTCGATGCCGGCCAGGGCCGCAACGGCGAAGATGTCGCGGGCGCGGGTCCGTCCGAACACCGACAGCGACCCCGACGTCGGGCGCATCCGTCCGGCCAGGGTCATCGACAGCGCGGTTCGTCCCGACCCGGCCGGGCAGACCATGACCGTCACCCCCGCCGCGGGGACGTCGAGGTCGACCGGCCCGTACACCGGCCCCCACGGCCCACGCACGGTGAGCCCCCGGGCGGTGATCGCCGGCACGGCAGCAGGATCTTCGGGGGCTGAATCCGTGGACGCGTCCGGCACCAGCCAATCCCACCACATCCCCCGGTGGCATTCTGGGCATGTGGAGGCGCTGTTACAGTTCGCCGGCAACTACTGGTGGCTGGTCTTCCCGCTCGGCGGGGTGATCGGCGGCGCCGCGCGCGGCATCTCGGCGGCCAACGAACGCCGCGCCCAGCGCAGGCTCGAGCGGTACCGCATCAAACAGGAGACCAAGGTCGCACTCGCCCGGGAGAAGGCCGCCGGACAGTCGACCGCCGAGGGCCGGCGCCGAGAGCTGACCAAGGTGCTCGAGCGCCACGATGCCACCGACGCCCGCTGGCTCTCCTACGAGATGGATGTCGCGAAACTGCTGGATTTCCCGGTGATGACGGACATGCGGGAACCGCTGACGCTGGCGTTCCACAAAGCGAAGAGCCGGGCGGATCTGCTGCGGCCGGCGCACCCCAACGACCTCGTCGGCGACCGTGATGCCGCGGCAGGGTATCGCGACGCGGTCGGCGACTACGTCGCGGCGTTCGACGCAGCCGAGGCCGAAGCGACCCGACGGCGCCGCAGCGACTTCTCCGCCGACGACCAGGGCCGCCTGGCCCGCGCCCAGCACCTGCTGCGGTTGGCCGCCGACGACGCCGCCACCCCGCAGGAACGCCAAAACGCCTACGGCCGTGCGCAGAAGGAGCTGGCCGGACTGCTCGTGCTGCCGGTCGCCACCCGCGCGGCGATCGAACGCAAGGTACTCGGCGAACTCGAGGCATGAGCCCGCCGCGGGCGGTCGGTAGCCTCACCGACGTGGACTACGAAACGCTCCAGTGCACCGTCGACGCCGACGGGGTCGCTCTCTTGACGCTCTCGCGGCCCGAGCAGCTCAACGCCTTCTCCGTGACGATGGCCCGGGAACTGGAGCAGTTCTTCGCCGTCGACGCCTACGACGCCGCGATCCGTGCCGTCGTCGTCACCGGCGCCGGCCGCGCGTTCTGCGCAGGAATGGACCTGTCGGCCGACGGCAACGTGTTCGGTCTCGATGAGAGCCTCGCGCCCACCCCCGAACAGATGCGGGCCGAGTACGCGAGCGAGCCCCTGCACAGCGGCATTCGCGACACCGGCGGCCGCGTCACCCTCGCGATCCACGCGCTCCCCAAGCCCGTCATCGCGGCGATCAACGGCGCCGCGGTCGGCATCGGCGCGACCATGACGTTGGCCATGGACATCCGGCTCGCGTCGGAGAACGCCCGCATCGGATTCGTCTTCGGCCGTCTCGGCATCGTGCCCGAGGCCTGTTCGTCATGGTTCCTGCCGCGGCTGGTCGGCATCCAGCAGGCGCTGGACTGGGTGTATTCGGCCGACATCCTCTCCGCCGAGGACGCGCTGCGTGGCCGGCTGCTGCGCTCGGTGCACCCGGCGGATTCGCTGGTCGCCGATGCGGTCGCGCTGGCCCGCAGCTACGTGTCCGGACGTTCGCCCATGGCGCTGGCGCTGGCCAAGCAGCTGCTCTACCGCAACGGCGCCGCGGAAACGCCGCTGCAGGCCCACCTCAGTGACTCGCTGGCGATGTTCTACACCTCCATCGGCGACGGCAAAGAAGGCGTCGCGGCGTTCCGGGAGAAGCGGCCACCGAACTTCACCGGCAGCGCCACCGAGTTGCCGCGGATCTTCCCCGAGGACTGAGCTCAGGCCAGCGCTGGCTCAGCCCAGGTGGATCGACCGCACGGGGATGTACTGCACGGGAAACGTGACGTCATCGCTGCCACCGTGACCGTCGTACACGGTCACGGTGATCGGTTCGCGGACGACACCCCGGCCGGCGACGGGAACACGGGTCGGAGTGTAGGTGAACGATCCGTCTTGCGCGACGACGACGCTACCTCGTGAGGTCTCACTCACCTTGTAGGACAGCACATCTCCATCGGTGTCCAGCGCCGAGACCACGCCGCGGATCTGTCCGGTTGCCGGATCTGGCGAGCCCACCGAGCCGACGGCGACCGGCGCACTGTTGGCGGGCCGGATCTTGACGGTGACCTCGAGGTTGCGGACGCCCCCATTGCCGTCGTCGACGTGCACGATGAACGAGTCAAATTTGTCTGCCTCAGTCGCATCGGGACGCGCGGCAGCATGGCGGGCCTCGGCGTTGGGCAGGTAGGTGAGGGTCCCGCGGGTGTTCATGACAACGGTGCCCTTGGCCGGCATCGTGGACACCGAATAGGTCAGTGGGTTTCCCTCTCGGTCGTAGCCGAATACCCGGCCGGTCACCGCACCGGCCCGAGTGGCCGCACTCGTGTGTGACCACACAGTCGGCGGCGTGTTGGTGATGGTCACGTCCCGTTCCAGCCGGATGTTCTGCGGCGGGAAGTCGACTTCCTCGGCACCGCCGTGGCCGTCGCTGACGGTGATCCGGAACGGCTCACGCCAGACACCCTGCTCGGCGGCATTGGTGGGCGTGTAGACGAAGGTGCCATCGGAGTTGACGACCACAGTGCCCTTGGTGGTTTCACTCACCGTGTACATCAGTGCATCACCATCGGAATCGAGAGCCGATACGACACCGCTGATCGTTCCGGTGGTCTTGTCAGGCCGGCCGATCGACCCGACAGCCACCGGGCGCTCGTTCTCGGGGCGGACGCGCACGGTCATCTCGAACGTCCTGGTTCCACCACGGCCATCATCGGCGGTGACGACCAACAAGTCTGTCTTGTCTGCATCCGTCGCGTCCGCTCGAGCCGCGGCGTGCCGCGCCTCCTCGGTCGGGGCGTAGACGAGGCGGCCCTGCGCATCGATCACCGCAGTGCCCTTCGCGGGTGGAGTGGACACGGAGTAGGTCAGCGGATTGCGATCCGGATCGAACCCGAACACGTGCCCCGTGACGGTACCGGTGCGCCAGCCCGGCAGACCCACCAGCGTCGCTCCCGTCGGCGAAGAGTTGCCTTCCTCGAGTGCCGACCGATCGCGGTCCGACGCGCCCGGAACCTCGCGATCTGTTGTGCGAGCGCGCGCACCGAACTCTCTTAGGGTGCCGCGAAGAACAGTGCTCGCGATCAGCGAATCGCTCGACGAAGTGTCCGGCGGGCTGGGAGCCGGTCGTGGGCGCCCGCCTCCGAGCACCCTGGTCCGATCACGTACGTTACTGGGAACCTCGTCACTCGCAGTCGAAGCTATTCGTCGGCGGCTTTCGTCGTCGCGCTGTGCTGCTGCTCTAGTGCGCCGAGGCGACTTCTCGGCCTCGGCATCTTCCCTGGGACCACCGGAACGCACCGTCGCAGAGGTGTCACTGCCCGTACTGTCCGCCGAGGTCGGAGTGGCCTGCGCAACAGGCTGATTCGCCAGTATTGCCCATCCGATACCGCAGGCGATCGTCCATCCACCCACCTGGCCCCATTGTCGCGCGCTGTTCATGTTCCCCCGGTGTCCGAGTTTGCTACCTGTGCAGACTAAGCGCTCGTTCGGCCGACACCCGTCATTCGGCGAAATCGGATGGGCCTGCTCTTCACGCCAGCGCCAGTGCGGTGAGCATGGCGCCGGAGGTGACGAGCAGCAGCGGCACGCGCAGCAGGTTGCGGCGCGTCCAGCGCACCGCCGCGGCCTCGTCGACGTCGGCGGGGTCGGTGCGTTCGAACTCCGCGGCGCGCGGGATGAGGTCGAAGAGCGCCCACAGCCGCATCGCGGCGTGGCTGACCAGCGCCACCAGCAGAGCGGTCCCGATCGCGGAATCACCCCACGTCAGGATCAAGGTGAGGATGAGCAGCACCTCGAACACCACGGGGGCGGGGAGCCAGAACCGGACGCGGGCAATGCCGCCATTGCGCGACTGGATCAGTCCGGGGCGCCGCGGCCAGTACGGATCGACGACGAGCACTTCGTAGAGCGCAGCGCCCAGGCAGATGCAGGCCGCCAACGTGGTCGCAGCGAGCAAGATGAGCGTCGGGGTGGACACGAGACCCGATTATCCCGGTGTCAGGATGAGTCATGCCCGCCGTCACGCCGTTCCGCATCGACATCGCCGACTCCGACCTCGCCGACCTCGGCGAACGGCTGCGCCGCACCCGCTGGCCCGAACAGGAATGCGTGCAGGACTGGAGCCAGGGCGTGCCGCTGGCCTATGCGCGGGAGCTCGCCGACTACTGGCGCGACGAATACGACTGGCGGACAAGGGAAGCCTTGCTGAATCGGTTCGACCAGTTCACCACCGAGATCGACGGTCTGCAGATCCATTTCATCCACCAGCGCAGCGGCCGCGATGATGCGTTCCCGCTGCTGATCACCCACGGCTGGCCGGGATCGATCGTCGAGTTCATCAAGGTGATCGAACCGCTGACCGCCGCAGGATTCGACGTGGTGTGCCCGTCACTTCCCGGCTACGGCTTCTCCGGTAAACCCACCTCGACCGGCTGGGGCGTCGAGCGCATCGCGACCGCGTGGGACGAGCTGATGGTCCGCCTCGGCTATCAGCGCTACGGCGCCCAGGGTGGCGACTGGGGGTCGGCGGTCACCACGCAGATCGGCCGCAACGAGGGCCACTGCGTGGCCATTCACACCAACATGCCGATCGGGCGACCACCCAAAGACCTGAGCGACATCACCCCGGAGGAGCGCGAGGTCCTCGAGGGATACTCCGAGCACCAGCAGTGGGGCACCGGTTACTCCAAGCAGCAGTCGACGCGACCGCAGACACTGGGCTATGGGCTCACGGACTCGCCCGTCGGTCAGATGGCTTGGATCGTCGAGAAGTTCTGGGCCTGGACCGATTCCGACGGGCACCCGGAGAACGTGCTGACCAAAGACGAGATGCTCGACAACGTGATGCTCTACTGGCTGACGGCCAGCGCGGCGTCGTCCGCGCGGTTGTACTGGGAGAGCTTCAACAGGTTCCGCGATGGGGGCCGTGTCGACTTGCCCACGGGCGCCGCATCGTTCCCCAAGGAGATCCTGCGCTCGTCGCGCCGCTGGTGCGAAGCGACCTACAACATCACCCGCTGGACCGACATGCCCCGCGGGGGTCACTTCGCGGCGTTCGAGCAGCCCGAACTGTTCACCGACGACGTCGTCGCGTTCTTCTCCGAGTTCCGTTAGAGGCCGAGGATCTCGACGCTGCGCTCACGCATCTCGACCTTGCGCACCTTGCCGGTGACGGTCATCGGGAACTCGTCGACGATGTGTACGTAACGGGGAATCTTGTAGTGCGCCAGAGCCTCCGACGCGAACGCGCGGAGCTCGGCCGCGTCGAGCGCGGGCCGGCCGGGTCGCATCCGAATCCAGGCGCAGATCTCCTCGCCGTATCTCGCGTCGGGTACACCGACGACCTGCACGTCTTCGATGTCGGGATGTGTGTACAGGAACTCCTCGATCTCGCGCGGGTAGATGTTCTCACCGCCGCGGATCACCATGTCCTTGATGCGGCCGACGATCGTGCAGTAGCCGTCCTCACGCATCACCGCGAGGTCGCCGGTGTGCATCCAGCCATCGGCATCGATGGCCTGCGCCGTTTTGTCGTCGTCGTCCCAGTAGCCGAGCATCACCGAATAGCCGCGCGTGCAGAACTCGCCGGGCTCACCGCGCTCGACGGTCTCGCCGGTGTCGGGGTCGATCACCTTGATCTCCACGTGCGGATGCGCACGCCCGATCGTGGCCGTGCGCCGCTCGAGGTCGTCGTCGACGAGTGTCTGACACGACACCGGCGATGTCTCGGTCATCCCGTAGGCGATCGCCACCTCCGTCATCGACATGTCCTCGATGCAGCGCTTCATCACCTCCACCGGGCACACCGAACCCGCCATGATTCCGGTGCGCAGCTCGGACAGGTCGTACCGCGCGAAGTCCGGGTGGTTCTGCATCGCGATGAACATCGTCGGAACCCCGTAAACCCCGGTACAGCGTTCCTGTTCAACAGCTTTCAATGTCAACTCGGGATCGAACCCCGGCGCGGGAATCACCATGGTGGTGCCGTGGCTCGTGCAGCCGAGGTTCCCCATCACCATGCCGAAGCAGTGGTAGAACGGCACCGGGATGCAGAGCCGGTCCGTGGGACCGAGCCTGATGAGCTCGGTGGTGAAATAGCCGTTGTTGAGGATGTTGCGATGGGACAGCGTCGCACCCTTCGGGAAACCCGTTGTGCCCGAGGTGTACTGGATGTTGATCGGGTCTCGGTTGTCGAGTGCGGCACCGCGGGCGGCGAGCTCGTCGGCGCCCACCGCGGTCGCCCCGTCGCGCAGCGCGTCCCAGTCGGGGGTGCCGATGAATACCACATCGGTCAGCACCGGCGCTTCGGCGCGAACCTTCTCGACCATCGACACGTAGTCCGACGACTTGAACGACGTGGCCGCGATCAGCAGCTGCGTTCCGGACTGGTTGAGCACGTAGGCGAGTTCGTGCGTGCGGTAGGCGGGGTTGATGTTGACCAGGATCGCGCCCACCTTGGCACAGGCGTACTGCGCGATGGTCCACTGCGCACAATTCGGCGCCCAGATCCCGACGCGGTCGCCCACGGCGATACCTCTTGCCATCAGACCGCGCGCGACGACGTCGACCTCGGCGTTGAATTCGGCGTAGGTGAACCGCAGACCCTGCGCGACGTCGACGAGCGCCTCGACGTCGGCGTGGCGGGCCGCGGTGCGCTCCAGGTTCGCACCGATGGTCTCCTCGAGGATCGGCGTGCCAGTGGGCCCGGCGTCGTAGCTCTGGCTCATGGCAACAGATCCTCGTATCGGTGTTCGGTCTCGATGGGCGCACCTGCGGCATACGCCTCCTCCTCGCGGCGGCGCAGGTCGACGCGGCGGATCTTGCCCGAGATCGTCTTCGGCAGCTCGGCGAACTCGACGCGGCGCACCTTCAGGTACGGCGCCAGGTGCTCGCGACTGTATTGCATGATCTGCCTGGCTGTTTCGGCATCAGCAGACCAGCCTTCGGCCAGCGCCACGTAGGCCTTCGGCACGGCGAGCCGGGTGTCGTCGGGGGCGGGCACGACAGCCGCCTCGACGACGGCCGGATGCTCGATGAGCACGCTCTCCAGCTCGAACGGTGACACCTTGTAGTCCGACGACTTGAACACGTCGTCGGTGCGGCCGATGTAGGTGATGTAGCCGTCCGCGTCGCGGCTGGCCACGTCGCCAGTGTGGTAGTAGCCGTCGCGCATCACGTGCGTGTTGCGCTTCTCGTCGTCCAGATAGCCGGTCATCAGGTTCAGCGGGGCCGCCCCCAGATCGAGGCAGATCTCACCTTCCTCGGCCCGCGCCCCGGTCAGCGGATCGACGAGGACGACCGGCACGCCGGGCATCGGACGGCCCATCGAGCCGGCCTTCACGGGTTGGCCGGGGGTGTTGCCGACCTGCAGCGTCGTCTCGGTCTGGCCGAACCCGTCGCGGATCGTCAGGCCCCACGCCTTCTCGATCCGAGCGATCACGTCGGGGTTCAGTGGTTCGCCCGCGCCGAGGATCTCCCGCAGCCCCTCGGGTCTGGCACCGAGGTCGGCCTGAATCAGCATGCGCCACACGGTCGGTGGCGCACAGAACGTGTTGACGCGAGCGCGGCGCAGCTGGTGCAGCAACGCCGCGGCGTCGAAGCGGGCGTAGTTGTAGACGAAGATCGTCGCCTCGGCGATCCACGGCGCGAAGAAGCAACTCCAGGCATGCTTGGCCCACCCGGGCGAGCTGATCGCCAAGTGCACGTCGCCGGGCCGCACGCCGAGCCACGCCATCGTCGACAGATGCCCGACCGCGTAGCTCACCTGCGAATGCTCGACGAGCTTCGGCCGGCTGGTGGTGCCCGAGGTGAAGTAGACGAGGCTGGTGTCCTCGACCTCGGTGCATGCGGTGAACGGCTGAGCGGGCACGGAGTAGGCGTCGGTGTAGGTGTGCCACCCGGTGACGGGTTCGCCGACGACCACCCGCATGGACCCGCCCTCGACCGCGTCGAACTTGGCCGTGTCCGCGGTGTTCGCGATGACGGCGCGGGCGCCGCCTCGGCCGATGCGATCGGCGAGATCGGCAGGGCCCAGCGCGCTGGTCGTCGGCATGATGACGGCGCCGAGCTTGGCGATCGCGAGCATCGACTCCCACAGCTCGAGCTGGTTGCCCAGCATCAGGATGACCCGGTCGCCCTTGCCGACGCCGAGGCCCTGCAACCACGTCGCCACCTGATCGGAGCGCGCCGCCATGTCGGCGAACGTGATCTTCTGTTCGCTGCCGTCCTCCTCGACGATCCACAGCGCGATGTCGTGCGGGCGCCCGCGGGCGATGACGTCGAACCAGTCGGTGGCCCAGTTGAATTGACCGGTGATGCGGGGCCACGCGAACGTCGCGACGGCCGTGGCGTAATCGCTGATCACGGCCACGAGGTGATCGCGGGCGGCACGATACCGATCGGTGTTGGTCGTCATGGCCACTAGGATCTATGTCACACCTGACCAACCGCTACCCCCGAAAGAGGGGATTTTCGTGCCATCGCTGACGAGGCCTCGCGACGCCGACGTGCTGCGCGCCGAGCTGCGGAGAGTGGCCAGCGAGGGCCGAGTGCCGGTGTTGTTCGGTGGCGAGGTGCAAGGCGACGTGCTGCAGCTCAGCGAGTTCGTGGGAACGAGAACTGCCTTGCTGCGAGGCCTGGTCGTGCGGGCGAGTTCCGGGCTCGGCGGCGCGAGCATGGTCGCCGGCCGGCCGCTGTCGGTCGCCGACTACCGCAATGCCGCGACCATCACCCACGACTACGACACTCCCGTGTTGTCCGAGGGCATCAAGTCGGTGCTCGCCGTGCCGGTGATCGTCGAGGGCGTCCCCCGCGTGATGCTCTACGGCGCCTACAGGTCAGGAGCGCCGGTCGGGGGCCGCGCCGCGGACCTGATGGTCTCAGCGGCCCGCCGGATCGGCGACGAACTGCGCATCCGCGACGAGGTCGACCGTCGGCTGTCGATGTACGAGACCGCGACGTCCCTCGGAGCGACGTCGGAGCGGGTCCGCGAGGTGCATGCCGAACTGCGTCGGCTCGCCCATGTCGCGCCCACTCTGCGCGGCGATTTGACGCGGCTGGCCGAGCGGTTGGTCGGCGGCGAGGACGCTACCGTTCGCCTCACTGCCCGTGAGCTCGACGTCCTGACACAGGTGGCGCTCGGCTGCTCGAACATCGTTGCTGCCGAACGCCTCTCGTTGAAGACCGAGACCGTGAAGAGTTACCTGCGCAGTGCCGCGGCCAAGCTGGGTGCCCATACCCGGCACGAGGCGGTCTCGAAGGCACGCCGGGCCGGCCTCCTGCCCTGACCGAGCGCTCGAGACTGCGGGCAGATCGCATTTCCGGCGCCGATTGCGATCTCCCCCTAGTCTCGGCGCCTGGGTCAGGCCAGTGACTGCACCCAGGACCGGTGCAGCGCCGCGTAGTGCCCGTCGTCGCGGGCGGTCAGCTCCTCCGGTGAACCGTCCTCGACGATCTGACCGTGCTCCAGCACGAGCACCCGGTCGGCGATCTGCACGGTCGAGAGCCGGTGGGCGATCACGATCGCCGTCCGCTCGGCGAGCACGGTCTCCAACGCCCGCTGCACCATCCGCTCGCTCGGGATGTCCAGCGACGACGTGGCCTCGTCGAGGATCAGCACCGCCGGATCGGCCAGGAACGCCCGCGCGAACGCGACCAGCTGGCGCTGCCCCGCCGACAGCCGGCCGCCCCGCTTGGCGACGTCGGTCTCGTACCCCTCGGGCAGCGCGGAGATGAACCCCTCGGCGCCGACCGCCGCGGCCGCCGCCCGCACCTCCTCGTCGGTGGCACCGGGCTTGCCGAACCGGATGTTGTCGGCGACCGTGCCGCCGAACATGAAGTTCTCCTGCGTCACCATCACCACGTGGCGGCGTAGATCGCTCTGCCGCAGATCACGCAGGTCCACCCCATCCAGTGACACGCTGCCCGCCACCGGGTCGTAGAACCGGGTGACCAGTTTCGCGATCGTCGTCTTGCCCGCGCCGGTGGTACCGACCAGAGCGACGGTCTGGCCCGCCGGAACCACCAGGTTCAGCTGCGGCAGCACCGGCCTGTTCGACACGTAGGAGAACCGGACGTCGCGGAACTCGATGTCTCCGCGCACCGAGTCGAGTGCGACAGGATCGGCCGGGTCGCTGATACCCGGCTTCTCGGCGAGCACACCGGCCAGCTTCTCCAGCGCCGACGACGCGGATTGGAACGTGTTGAAGAACTGCGAGATCTCCTGCATCGGCTCGAAGAACATCCGCAGGTAGAGCAGGAAGGCGGCCAGCGTGCCGATCGTCATCTCGCCGTGCAGTACCCGGTAGCCGCCATAGATCAGGACGAGGCCGGTGGTGATGTTGCCGACGAACTTCACGCCCGGCATGAAGATCGCGAGCAGCTTGAACGTCTTCTCGTTGATCACCCGGTAGCGATCGGCGACGTCCTCGAAGATCTCCTGGTTGCGCGGCTCCCGGCGGTACGCCTGCACCGCCTTGATGCCCGTCATGGTCTCGACGAACTGGACGATCACCAGCGCCGAGATCTCGCGCACCTCGCGGTAGATGCGTGACGATTCGCGGTGGAACCACGCGACGAGCATCACCAGGATCGGGAACGCCGCCAGGCACATCAGCCCGAGCTCGGCGTCCAGCGTGATCAGCAGCACGGCGGTGCCGACGAGCGTCAGCACCGCGGTGATCAGGCTGTCGAAGCCCGTCTCCAGCATGTCCTGGATGGCCTCGACGTCGTTGGTGGACCGGCTGACGACCCGGCCCGAGGTGTAGCGGTCGTGGAATGCGATGTCGAGCCGGCCGAAATGCCGGAACACCCGCCGGCGCAGCTCCCGCAGCACCCGCTGACCAACGCGGCCGGACCGGCGCAGGAAGAACATCCGCGCACTCGCCTGGACGACGACGACGGCGCACAGCACCCCGACGATCGTCATCAGCGTGGCGGCCGAACCACCCGCCAGCAGCGGCGGGATACCGTCGTCGATACCCTTCTGCACCAGGATCGGAACCGACAGTCGCGCAGCGTTTTCCACCACGACGACGACGGCCAGCGCGGCCACCGTCCACTTGTAGGGGCGCAGCAGCGAGCCCAGCAGCGCGCGAGCTTCGCGGCGCCGGGGCACCGACTCGTCGATGGGCAGATCGTCGTGCTCGTCGAAGCGACCGCGCCACTCCGGAGTCACGCTCGCCACGGTCGTCGGCTCCTCGCGCAAGCGCTCGTCACGGGCGCCCCTCCAGGATCTCGTGATCCAACCGTGCCCGCTCGGCACGCTCCGTCCAATCGACCTCCCGTTCGCAGCCGTCGTCGAGTTCGTCGTCGGCGGCCAGCAGGTAGCGGTACGCCGGGACGTTCGCCAGCAGCTCGGCATGGGTGCCCACGTGGGTGATGGTGCCGTTCTGGAGCAGCGCCACCCGATCGGCGAGCAGCACCGTCGAGGCGCGGTGCGCCACCACCACACCGGTGACGGCGTGCAGGACCCGGCGCAGCGCCTCTTCGACCACGGCCTCGGTGTGCACATCGAGGGCGCTCAATGTGTCGTCGAGAACCAGGATGCGGGGCGCCGCCAGGATGGCCCGCGCGAGCGAAAGGCGTTGCCGCTGACCACCGGACAGGCTCATCCCCTGCTCGCCGATGCGGGTGTCCAGGCCATAGGGCAGGTCGTAGACGAACTGCGCGGCGGCCACCTCGACGGCCTGGCGCACCTCGTCGTCGGTCGCGCCCGGCTTGCCCAGCTTCAGGTTCTCGGCCACCGACATCGAGAACAGCGTCGGATCCTCGAACGCCGTGGCCACCGCCTGCCGGAGCGCGTCCAGGCTCAGCTCGCGGATGTCCTGGGCGTCGATGCGGATCTCGCCCTCGGTCACGTCGTAGAGCCGGGACAGCAGACCCACCAGCACCGACTTGCCCGATCCGGTCGCGCCGACGAGGGCGAGGGTCTCCCCCGGCTCCACGGTCACGTTCACGTGGCGCAGCGCCCATTCCTCGGAGTCAGGGAACCGGAAGCCGACGTCGACGAGTTCGAGCCGACCCCCGCGCGGGGCCTGATCGCGCGGGCCGTCGGCGATCTCCCGTGGCGCGTCGAAGATCTCCGCGATGCGGTTGGCCGCAGTGAAGGACTCCTGCGTCATCGACAGCAGGAACCCCAGCGACGCGATCGGCCAGACCAGCGACAGCATCATCGTGATGAACGCGACCAACGTGCCCATCGTCACGTAGCCGTGGCCGGCAGCGTACGCGCCGAAGCCCAGCACCAGGATCAGCGTCAGGTTCGGGATGATCTCCAGCAGCGTCCAGAACTTCGCCGACACCGTCACCCGGCGCACCTGCGTCTCGTACAGGTCGGCCAGTTGTTCGTCGAAGCGGTCGTAGACGTAGTCCTCCCGACCGAAGGACTTGACCACGCGCAACCCGAGCGCGGCCTCCTCCACATGCGTCGCGACGTGGCCGGCCTGATCCTGGGCCTGCCGCGACAGCCGCGTGTACTCCTGCTGGAAGTGCAGCACCGTCAGCGTGATCGGCACGATCGACACCAGCACCACCACACCGAGCGGCCAATACATCGCGAGCAGGATCGCGGTGACGATGGTGATCTGCAGGATGTTGAGGATCAGGAACGTCAGCCCGAACGACATGAACCGCCGAATAGAACTCAGGTCGTTCATGATTCGCGACAACAGCTGACCGGACTGCCAGCGGCCGTGGAAGGACATCGGCAGGATCTGCAACCGCGCGTAGAGGTCTTTGCGGATGTCTGCCTCGACGCCCATCGTCGCGCGCGCCACCAGCCACCGTCGGATGAACCACAGCGCCGCCTCGGCGATACCGAGCCCCATCGCTGCTGCGCCCAGCGTCCACAACCCCTGCTGGTCCTGGTGTCGCACCGGTCCGTCGATCACCGCCTTGGTCATCAGCGGAATCCCGACCGTGGCACCCAGGCTCGCGAAGGCCACCGTGAGCATCAGAATCCAGCGGCCGCGGTACGGGAGCAGGTACGGCAGCATCCGCCACAGGTCCGAGCTGGGCCTCACCCGCCGGGGCTGCGGCGCGATCGCGGGCGCTGCGCGCAGCGCAGAAGTTCCGGAGTCAGCCACTCACAACATCTTCCCACTGCGAGCAAGTGGTTAACCCATCTAGCGAATGCGACCGGTGGCACGGCAGATGAGCATGTGCGCCCGACGCCGTCCCGAACTGCGTGCGGTACAGCTCGGCGTAGCGGCCACCCCGCGCGAGGAGCTCCGGGTGCGTGCCGCGTTCCACGATGCGGCCGTCCTCGACGACGAGGATCACGTCGGCCGCCCGAATCGTCGACAGGCGATGCGCGATCACCAGCGACGTGCGGCCGGCCAGTGCCTCCGCCAGCGCCTGCTGCACCTTGGCCTCCGATTCGGAGTCCAGCGATGCAGTCGCCTCGTCGAGCACCACCACGCGGGGCGCGGCCAGCAGCAGACGCGCGATGGTCAGCCGCTGCCGTTGCCCACCGGAGAGCCGGTAGCCGCGCTCCCCGACGATCGTGTCCAGACCGTCGGGCATGTCCGCGACCACGGTGTCGAGCCGGGCGCGGCGCAGGGCCTCCCAGATCTCGGCGTCGGTGGCATCCGGCGCCGCGAGCGCGACGTTGGCGCGGATCGACTCGTGGAACAGGTGCCCGTCCTGGGTGACCATGCCCACGGTGTCCTTCAGCGACGCGAATGTGGCGTCGCGGACATCGACTCCGTTGAGGCGGATGGCCCCGGACGACACGTCGTAGAGCCGGGCGAGCAGCGACGCCGTCGTCGACTTCCCGGCTCCCGACGAACCGACGAGCGCGATCATCTGGCCGGGCCGGGCCGTGAACGAGATGCCGTGCAGCACTTCGTCGCCACCGCGGTCGTCCAGCTCGCTGACGTCTTCCAGCGAGGCCAGCGACACGGTGTCGGCAGCGGGATAGCCGAACCGGACATCGTCGAACTCGACGGTGACCGGGCCGTCGGGGATCGCCACCGCATCGGGGCGCTCCTGGATCAGCGGCACCAGGTCGAGCACCTCGAAGACCCGCTCGAAGCTGACCAGCGCGGTCGCTACCTCGACGCGGGCGTTGGCGAGTGCGGTCAGCGGCGCGTAGAGCCGGGTGAGCAGGAGGGCCAGCGACACGATCGCCCCGGCCTGCAGATGGCCACCCAGCGCGAGTGCGCCGCCCAGGCCGTACACCAGCGCCAGCGCCAGCGCCGACATCAGCGTCAGCGAGTTCATGAACGTCGACTGCAGCATCGCGGTACGCACCCCGATATCGCGCACCCGACCGGCCCGCACCCCGAACTCGCGCGACTCGGCGTCCGCGTCGCCGAACAGTTTGATCAGCGTGGCGCCCGGCGCGGAGAACCGCTCGGTCATCTGGGTGTTCATCGTCGCGTTGTGCCCGGCGGACTCGCGTGACAGCTTCGCCATCGCCGCGCCGATGCGGCGGGCCGGAAGCAGGAACAACGGCATCAGCGCCAGCGACACCAGGGTCACCTGCCAGGAGATGCCGATCATCACGGCCAGCGTCAACGTCAGCGTGACGATGTTGGAGACCACCCCGGACAGCGTGTCGGAGAACGCGCGCTGCGCCCCCATCACGTCGTTGCCCAGGCGGCTCACCAGCGCGCCGGTGCGCGTCCGCGTGAAGAAGGCGACCGGCATGCGTTGCACGTGGTCGAACACCGCGGTGCGCAGATCGAGGATCAGGCCTTCGCCGATGTTCGACGACAGCCAGCGCGTCAGCAACGACATCGCCGTCTCGGCGAGCGCCACGCCGGCGATCACCAGGGCCAACACCACGACCGTAGCGACGGTGCCGCCCCGCGTGATCTCGTCGACCACGCGGCCCGCAAGCAACGGCGTCGCCACGGTCAGCACCGCACCAAGCACGCTGACCAGCAGGAACCACCCGAGCATGCGATGATGCCGGGCGGCGAACCGCCAGATGCGCGCCATCAGCCGGCGATCTGCCAACGAATGCAGATCACCGCCCCGGGCGTGCGTCTGCCGGTACAGCGACTGCCGGGCAACCGTTTCCAAGCTCATCTCATCACCGTAGAACCTCAACAATGGGTGAGGTCAAAGACTTCCCAGGTGGTCGCACTACCGTCAGAACCATCGCGACACGATTTCGAGGAGTACACGGCGTGGAGACCAAGTTGCAGGCCTGGGAGCGCCGCGCCGAGTGGCCGCTCGCGATCGCCGCACTACTGTTCCTGGCCGCCTACAGCGTGGAAGTGCTCGCGCTCCCCGCCGGGGCCGCCGCCGTGGCGGTCCACGTCGTCAGCGTCGTCACGTGGGCGATGTTCGTCGTCGACTACGCCGTGCGCCTGTACCTCGCCGAGCACCGCTGGCGGTGGTTCTGGCGGCATCTGTTCGACCTCGCGATCGTGGCGCTGCCGATCCTGCGCCACCTGCGGCTACTGCGGCTCGTCACGCTCATCACGGTGCTCAACCGCGCCGTCGGTCACGCCATCCGCGGCCGCGTCGCGATGTACACCGTCGGCGGTGCGGTGCTGCTGATCTACGTGTCCTCGCTGGCCGTGCTGCAGGCCGAGAGGCACTACCCGGACGCCCACATCACCCACTTCGGCGAAGCGCTGTGGTGGGCGATGACGACGATCACGACCGTCGGCTACGGCGACCTGACCCCGGTCAGCCCCACCGGACGGGTCATCGCGGTGCTGCTGATGATCGGCGGCATCAGCCTGCTCGGCTCGATCACCGCGACGCTGGCGTCGTGGCTCGTGCAGCGGGTGGCCGACGAGGACACCGCCGCCCAGCAGGTGACGACCGCACACATCGACACCCTGGTCCAGGAGATCGCCCAGCTGCGCGAAGAGGTGGCCCGCCTGGGTGATCCGGCGGCCACGCGCGACCGCCCCGACAGGTAACGGGCCAGGTTCCCGCAGCTTGGACACGACGTCAGGCAAGATTGCGGGCATGGACAGTCCAGTGGGTTCGCCCCGAGTGCTCGTGGTCGACGACGATCCCGACGTGCTGGCGTCGCTGGAGCGCGGCCTGCGGCTGTCCGGCTTCGACGTGTTCACCGCCGTCGACGGCGCCGAGGCGCTGCGCAGCGCCACCGAGACGCGGCCGGACGCGATCGTGCTCGACATCAACATGCCGGTGCTGGACGGCGTGTCCGTGGTGACCGCGCTGCGCGCGATGGACAACGACGTGCCCGTCTGCGTGCTGTCGGCACGCTCGTCCGTCGACGACCGGGTCGCCGGTCTGGAGGCCGGCGCCGACGACTACCTGGTCAAGCCGTTCGTGCTCGCCGAGCTGGTCGCCCGGGTCAAGGCGCTGCTGCGCCGGCGCGGATCGACGGCGACGTTCTCCTCGGAGACCATCGCGGTGGGCCCGCTCGAGGTCGACATCCCCGGCCGGCGCGCCCGCGTCGACGGCGTCGACGTCGACCTGACCAAGCGCGAATTCGACCTGCTCGCCGTACTCGCCGAACACAAGACCGCGGTGCTGTCGCGCGCCCAGCTACTCGAGCTGGTGTGGGGTTACGACTTCGCGGCCGACACCAACGTCGTCGACGTGTTCATCGGCTACCTGCGCCGCAAGCTCGAAGCCAACGGCGCGCCCCGCCTGCTGCACACCGTGCGCGGCGTCGGGTTCGTCCTGCGACAGCAGTAGTCGTGATCCGCCCATGATCGTGGTGTCGCGGATCTTCCGCCGCACGCCGTCGCTGCGCACCCGCGTCGCGTTCGCCACCGCGATCGCCGCGGCCATCGTGGTCGGGATCGTCGGCGCCGTCGTCTGGGTCGGCATCACCCAGGACCGCAAAGAGCGCCTCGACCGGCGCCTCGACGAAGCGGCGGGCTTCGCGATCCCGTTCCTGCCGCGCGGCCTCGACGAGATCCCGCCCTCCCCCAACGACCAGGACGCCGTCATCACCGTCCGGCGTGCCGACGGCCAGGTGACCTCGAACTCCGTCGTACTGCCCGAACTGCCGCCCGGCTACGCCGACACCACGGTCGACGGGGTGCGCTACCGGGTGCGCACCGTCGAGCTGTCCGCGCCCGAGCCGATGTCGGTCGCCGTCGGCGCGACCTACGACGCCACGATCAACGACACCAACAACCTGCATCGCCGGGTGCTGATCATCTGCACCCTGGCGGTGGGCGCGGCGACCTTCGGCGGATGGCTGCTGGCGGCGTTCGCGGTGCGACCGTTCAAGCGGCTGGCGCAGCAGACCCGCCAGATCGAGGCGGGTGACGAAGCACCCGACATCGACATCCGCGGCGCCACCGAAGCCGTCGAGATCGCCGACGCCATCAAGGGTCTGGTCGGCCGCGTGTGGGAGGAACAGGGCCGCACCAAGGCGGCGCTCGCCTCGGCCCGCGACTTCGCGTCGGTCTCGGCCCACGAGCTGCGCACCCCGCTGACCGCGATGCGCACCAACCTCGAAGTGCTCGCGACGCTCGACCTCGGCGAGGAGCAACGCAGAGAGGTCGTCGGCGACGTCATCCGCACCCAGACCCGGATCGAGGCGACCTTGGGCGCACTGGAGCGGCTGGCACAGGGAGAGCTGTCCACCGAGGACGACCATGTGCCCGTCGACATCACCGAACTTCTCGACCGGGCCGCACACGACGCGATGCGCGTCTACCCCGATCTGGAGGTGTCGCTGGTGCCTGCGCCGACGGTGATCATCGTCGGGTTGCCCGCCGGCCTGCGGCTGGCTGTCGACAACGCGATCGCCAACGCGGTCAAACACGGCGGCGCGACACGGGTGCAGCTGTCCGCGGTCAGCTCGCGCGCCGGTGTGGAGATCGCGATCGACGACGACGGCGTCGGCGTGCCCGAAGAGGAGCGCACGGTGGTGTTCGAGCGATTCTCCCGGGGCTCGACGGCGTCACACTCCGGCTCGGGCCTGGGTCTGGCGCTGGTGGCGCAGCAGGCCGAATTGCACGGCGGGACAGCGGCATTGCAGGCCAGCCCGCTGGGCGGTGCGCGCCTGCTGCTGCGGCTGCCGGGCCCGCGCTAGCGGGTGCCGAGGAGGTCGATGATGAAAATGAGGGTTTTGCCTGACAGGCGGTGCCCGCCGCCGGCCGGACCGTAGGCCTGCTCCGGCGGGATCGTCAGCTTGCGCCGGCCGCCGACCTTCATCCCCGGAATGCCGTCCTGCCAGCCCTGGATCAACCCGCGCAACGGGAACTCGATCGACTCACCGCGGTTCCAGGAGCTGTCGAACTCCTCGCCGGTGTCGTACTCGACGCCGAGATAGTGCACTTCGACGTTGGCGCCCGGGACCGCTTCGGGGCCGTCGCCGACGACGATGTCTTCGATCACCAACTCGGTGGGTGCGGGGCCGTCGGGGAAGTCGATCTCGGGTTTGGTCGCCATGCGCTCAGCCTAGACCGGCGCCTCGCCCGGCGACCGGACCTCCTCGGGCTGCAACCACTCGGTGGGCCGCAGCAGCACCACCTCCGGAAGGATGCACGCCGCCGACAACCGCGTCGTCATCCGCACGACCTCGGCGACGTCGCGCGGTGTGATCATCGTCGAGGCCTCGATGGAGTCGCGGTAGACGTCGGCCATCGCCGTGTCCACCAGACCCGGGCAGATCGCGGTGGCCTTGATGCCCGAGGTCGCGAGCTCGTCGTGCAGCGATTCGGTGAATCCCACGACGGCGGCCTTGGTCGCCGAGTAGGAGGACAGGGTGGCCTCCCCGCGCTTGCCCGCATTCGACGCCGTGTTCACGATCTGAGCCCAACCATGTTGCCGCACAGCCTCTCTGAGTAGAGGCTGACATTTCGCGGTCAGCAGCACGACGGCGCGGATGTTGACGGCCAGCTGCGCGTCGAGGAACTCCGCGGTGATGTCGGCGACCGCCCTGTTCCCGGCGATCCCCGCGTTGTTCACCAGCAGGTCCAGCGCCCCGTACCGGTCGGCGTGGAACGCGACCACCTCGTCGAGAAACGACTCCTCGGCCAGCGAGCCGGCGATGGTGTGGACCGCCGATCCGCCGATGGACGTGGCGACCGCGTCCAGCTTGGCCGGATCCCGGCCGACCAGGGTCAGCGCGAAACCCTCCTCGTGCAGGGCTGCCGCGATCGCCGCTCCGATACCGCCCGACGCCCCGGTCACCAGGGCACTACGCATGGTCACCGGTTCATTAGATCGCGCCGAGGGGCAGACTGTAGGCGTGGCCAACGACGAAGACATCCTCGCCCAGGTGAACCAGCTCGTCGCGGAGGAGAAAGACCTCCGCGCCAAGCTGCAGCATCACGAGATCGACGAGTCCGAAGAGCACCAGCGGTTGCGCGCCGTGGAGGTCAAGCTCGACCAGTGCTGGGATCTGCTGCGCCAGCGGCGGGCGCTGCGCGAGACCGGTGGTGACCCGACCGCCGCGCAGGTGCGTCCGGCGGACGAGGTCGAGGGCTACCTGAGCTGAGCGTGGCCACGGACTCCCGCACCGACGTCGTCATCGTCGGCGGCGGGCACAACGGTCTGGTGGCAGCCGGGTACCTGGCCCGGGCCGGTCGTCGGGTGTGCGTGCTGGAACGGCTCGACCACGTCGGCGGCGCCGCCGTGTCGGCCCATGCCTTCGACGGCGTCGACGCGCGTCTGTCGCGGTACTCCTATCTGGTGAGCCTGCTGCCGCAGCGCATCATCGACGATCTCGGGGTCCGGGTGCGTCTGGTGCGACGCCGGTGGTCGTCCTACACCCCCGACCCGGCGTCCGGCGGCCGCACGGGACTGCTGGTCGGACCGTCCTCCACCTTCGGGGCCGTGGGCGCGGCCGGCGATGAGGCCGGCTTCGACGAGTTCTACCGGCGCTGCAACACCGTGACATCGCGGGTCTGGCCGACGCTGACCGAACCGTTGCGCACCCGCTCGGATCTGCGTCTGGCAGTCGGTGGGGGTCCTGACGAAGAGTGGGCATGGCGGGCGCTCGTCGACCAGCCGATCGGAGACGCGATCACCTCGGCGGTGCGCAACGACCTGGTCCGCGGCGTGATGGCCACCGATGCCCTGATCGGAACCTATGCCGCGCTGGACGATTCGTCGCTGCAGCAGAATGTCTGCTTCCTGTACCACCTGATCGGCGGCGGCACCGGGGACTGGGATGTGCCGGTCGGCGGTATGGGCGCGGTCAGTGGAGCGCTCGCCGCAGCGGCCGCGGGCTTCGGCGCCGACATCCGCACCGGGGCCGAGGTCGAGTCGATCACTCCCGACGGCGAGGTGTGCTACTGCCAGGACGGTGTGCAGCACCGCGTCGTCGCCGACCACGTGCTGGCCAACGTCACGCCGACGGTGCTGGCCCGACTTCTGGGCGAAGACGCGCCCGACAGCGCGCCCGGCGCGCAGGTCAAGGTCAACCTGATGCTGCGGCGGCTCCCCCGGTTGCGCGACGACAGCGTCACGGTCGAGCAGGCCTTCGGCGGCACCTTCCACATCAACGAGACGTACAGCCAACTCGAGTCGGCCTACCGACGCGCCGCAGAAGGCGCTGTGCCGGAGCCGCTTCCGTGCGAGATCTACTGCCACTCACTGGCGGACCCCACGATTCTGTCGGATGAGCTGCGCGCGTCCGGGGCGCAGACGCTGACCGTGTTCGGGCTGCACACCCCGCACCACCTGATGACGGCAGGCACCCCGGAGCGGCTGCGTGACACGCTGACGTCCGCGGTCTTGACATCGTTGAATTCCGTTCTCGCCGAACCGATCCACGACGTCCTGATGGAAGACGCCGAAGGCCGGCTGTGCATCGAGACGAAGACGACCGCCGACCTCGACGATGCGCTGGGAATGACGAACGGCCACATCTTCCACGGCGCGCTGACGTGGCCCTTCGCCGAAGACGACGAGCCGCTCCGCACGCCGGCGCAGCGCTGGGGCGTGGCCACCGCGCACGAGCGAATCATGCTGTGCGGATCGGGTTCTCGCCGCGGCGGCGCCGTCTCGGGCATCGGGGGGCACAACGCGGCGATGGCGGTGCTGGACCGCTAACCTGGTGGTCGGACGGCCAGCTTGTCCAGCAGCGCCCGCAGTGTCGCCAGGTCGTCGGCGTCCAGACCGGTCAGCATCGGCGGCGCCGGATCGCGGACGTCGTCGATCGCGCGCACGAGCTCGTGCCCCGCATCGGTCAGCGACACCACCTTGCAGCGCCGGTTGCGCGGATCGATCTCGCGAACCACGAGACCGCGCTCCTCCAGGTCATTGATCGCGACTGTGGCGGCGGGTGCATCGATGGTCGCCGCGGCGGCCAGTTCCTTGACCGTCATCGGAGCACGACGGAGACGCGTCAGGATGCGAACACGGCTGAACGGCAGACCGGCACGCTCGACGACGAGCCGCTTCCAGCCGTCGAGGTTGTCCATGACCAGCGCGGACATATCGCGCCAGACCTTGTCGGCCGCCGAATCACCGGACATGGGCACCCACCGGGCTCGGCGTGCCGGCGATCAGCGGCGCCAGCCGGTCAGCGGACCGTTGCGCGCGTTGCGATGTGGAGTACACCCCGAGCGCCAGGATCACGAACCCCAGTGCCACGCAGACGAACCACAGCGGTCGAGCGGCCGTCGCGAAGTCCGTGCCGCCCATCGTGATCGCCGAGCCGGCGACCGAACCGCACAGCGCCACACCGATACTCACGCCCACCTGGCGGCTCGTCGACGTCACCGCCGAGGCAGCGCCCGCGCGATCCAGCGGCATGCCGCCGACGGCGGCGTTGGTGATCGGCGCGTTGACCATCGCGAAACCGATACCGAAAACCGCGAACACGATCAGCATCCACCACACCGGGGTCGACGCGGTCAGGAAGGTCAGCATCGTGGCGGCCGCGACGATCATCGTCCCGGCGATCACCAATGACGGGCGCGCGCCGTACCGGCCGACCAGGCGGCCCGACAGCGGAGAGAAGATCAGGGCACCTATCGCGATCGGCAGGTAGATCAGGCCGGTGTGCATCGCCGAGAAGCCGCGCTCGCCCTGGAGGTAGAGAGACATCATGAACAGGAAGGCGCCCCAGGCGGAGAAGGCACTGATCGCCGAGATGGTGGCGGAGCTGAACGGGATGCTCCGGAAGAAGCGCAGGTCCAGGAACGGATCCTCACGCCGCGACTCGAAGCGCAGGAAGGCAGCCAGGGCCACGACAGCGATGACGGCGATACCGACGACCCGGGGATGAGTCCACCCCAGCACCGGACCCTCGATCAGGGTGTAGACGACGCCGAACAGCGTCACCACGGCCAACAGCTGCCCGACCGGGTCGACGCTGCGCATGGTCGCCGACTTGGTCTCGGGCACGAAGATGGCGGTGAGGACCAGCGCGGCCGCACAGATCGGCAGGTTGATCCAGAACACCGAGCGCCAGCCGACCGTCTCGATCAACAAGCCGCCGACTATCGGCCCGGCCGCCATCGAGATACCGGTCACCCCACCCCAGATGCCCAGCGCCCTGGCACGCTCCTGCGGTTTGACGAATATCTGCGAAATGATCGACAGTGCAACGGGATTCATCATCGAACCACCGATCCCCTGCAGAAAGCGGGCGCCGATCAACGCGTCGATCGTGGGTGCGAGGCTGCACGCCAGCGAGCCCAACGCGAACAGCGTCAGCCCGATCTGGAACACCCGGCGGCGGCCGAACCGGTCACCCGTGGCCCCCGACAGCATCAGCAGCGAGGCCAGCACCAGCGTGTAGACGTCGAGCACCCACTGCATCTGCGAGGGCGAGGCCGACAGATCGGTGCGGATCGCCGGGATCGCGACGTTGACGATCGTGGCGTCCATGGACACGATCAGCAGGCTCAGGCAGCAGGACACCAGAACGATCACCTTGCGCCGCTGCGTCAGCGTGCCGACGGTTTCATTCATACAACGATTGTGAAACTACAACCGTCATGATCGCAAGCGACGAGAATGTGACGCTCGGCGCAATCGAGCGCGCACAGAATGCCGTTGATTGCGGCGCGTCGGCGTGCAGACGCGCGCGCTCGCCGAACGAGGCTAGCGGTCGGAAAGGTCGGTGAAGTCCCGCTCGGTGTAGCCGGTGTAGATCTGGCGCGGCCGGCCGATCTTGTTCGGCTCCCCGTGCATCTCCCGCCAGTGCGCGATCCACCCGGGCAGCCGGCCCAGGGCGAACAGCACCGTGAACATCCGCGTCGGGAAGCCCATGGCCCGGTAGATCACGCCGGTGTAGTAGTCGACGTTCGGGTAGAGCTTGCGCTCGACGAAGAAGTCATCGGTCAGCGCGATCTCTTCGAGCTCCTTGGCGATGTCGAGCAACTCGTCCTGCACGCCGATCTTGCCCAGGATCTTGTCCGCCTGCTCCTTGACGATGCGGGCACGCGGATCGTAGTTCTTGTAGACGCGGTGACCGAAGCCCATCAGCTTCACGCCGTCCTCGCGGTTCTTGACCTTCTTGACGAACGTCGCGACGTCGTCATCGCCCTTCTGGATCTTCGTCAGCATCTCCAACACGGCCTGGTTGGCGCCGCCGTGCAGCGGACCCCACAGCGCATTGATACCGCCGGAGATCGACGTGAACAGGTTGGCCTGCGAGCTGCCCACCAGGCGCACCGTCGAAGTGGAGCAGTTCTGCTCATGGTCGGCGTGCAGGATGAACAGCATGTCGAGCGCCCGGACGATCTCCGGATCGACCTCGTAGGGCTCGGCGGGGAACCCGAACGTCATCCGCAGGAAGTTCTCCACCAGCGTCAGCGAGTTGTCCGGGTAGAGGAACGGCTGCCCCTCGGACTTCTTGTAGGCATACGCCGCGATCGTCGGCAGCTTGGCCAGCAGCCGGATCGTCGACAGCTCCACCTGCTGCGGGTTGAACGGATCCAGCGAATCCGGGTAGTAGGCGCTCAGCGCGTTCACCGCGCTGGACAGCACCGGCATCGGGTGCGCGTCGCGGGGGAAGCCGTCGAAGAACCGCTTGAGGTCCTCGTGCAGCAACGTGTGCCGCTGGATCTGGGTGGTGAACTTCTCCAGCTGATCGGCGGTGGGTAGCTCGCCGTACAGCAGCAGGTAGCTGACCTCGATGAAGTTGGACTTCTCGGCGAGCTGCTCGATCGGATACCCGCGGTAGCGCAGGATGCCGGCGTCTCCGTCGATGTAGGTGATCGCGCTCTTGGTCGATGACGTGTTGACGAAGCCGCCGTCGAACGTGGTGTAACCGGTCTTTGCCAGCAGAGACCCGAGCGCGATGCCGTCGGCACCCTCGGTCGCTTTGACGATGTCGAGGTCCAGCTCCCCGCCCGGGTAGGACAGGGTGGCGTGCTCTTTCCCGGCTTCGGCGTGATCGGCCACTGGGATCCCTTCGGGTCGGTTCTAACGGGAATCGCGAGGTCTGGAAGAAAGTCTGACTACAGAAGGTAGTCCCATTCCGACGAGGACGCCCGCGGGGGTCGCCGACGCCGGGTCCCATCGGCATCGCCCGGGCGTCACACCGCCAGCCCGAACCCCGCGAACTCGTCCATGAAGTCGGCACAGACCGACTCGAACGCGGCGATCGTGTCGTCCACCCCCACGCCGGCCAGCGAAGACGAGCACCGCGTGACCTCCTGCAGCGCGGTCATCAGCACACCACCGAAAACGGCCGACATCAGCCTGACCCGCCGATCGTCGACCCGCAGCCCCATCCGCTCGGCCATCGCGACGTCGACGGGGCTGGCCCGGAACTCCATCGCCGCCTGCTGCAGCGTTCCCGAGGACACCGTGATCCTCAGGATTTGCATCAGTCGGTATGACGACAGCGCCCCCGCGGGCGCCAACTTCGAGTTCTGCGCCATCCCGATGTACGCGCGCCGGAGCGCCTCGAAGTGTCCGATCTCGGGTGGTTGGGTGATCAATTCCGCCGCGACCATGTCGAGCACTTCGTCGATCAGGGCCAGCGCGATCGCGTCCTTCGTGGCGAAGTAACGGCTGAAGGTGCGCGGCGAGACGTCGGCGCTCGCAGCGATCTGGTCGACGGTCGTTCCGTCGAAGCCCTGCCGATCGCACAGCACGACGGCGGAGTCGATCAGAGTGGCACGGGTCCGGCGCTTCTTGCGCTCACGAAGCCCGAGCACGGGCTCCCCCCTGACATCACCCACGGGTACGGATGCTAATCGGCGCGACGGCGCCGCGAGGGCGATCTGAGGTGGGAGAGATCAGCGAATTCCCGGCACCCGATAGCGGACGAACGCGGGCACAACGAGCGCGGCCAGCACCACCCCGACCACCACGAGCACGCCGCCGCCTGCCGCGGCGACGGTCGTCCCGACGGCGGCGGCCGCCGCACCGTGCGCGGCGTCGGCGAACCGGGGACCACCGGCGACGACGACGGTGAAGACGCCCTGCAGGCGCCCGCGCAGCTCGTCCGAGGCCACCTCCTGCAGGATCGTCGACCGGAACGCCGCCGAAACCATGTCGGCCGCACCGCCGAAAGCCAAGCAGCCCAGGGCAATCCACAGCATCAGCCCCGCAGTCCCGTTCGCCGCCCCGGCCGCCAGGCCGAAGCCGGTCATCGCCAGACCCCAGGCCACGATCGCGCCCACCACCGCGAGTCCCTGCCGGCGCACGCGGGGTAGCCAGCCCGAGAACACGCCGCCGGCCACGGCACCCGCCGACATCGCCGCCGCCAGCAGGGCCATCGTCGTGCCGCCCGCCACGGGACCGCCGAAACTCTCGTGAGCCATCTGCGGGAACAGCGCCCGCGGCATCCCGAAGATCATCGCGATCAGGTCCACGACGAACGACATCAGCACCACGCGGTTGCCGGCGAGGTAGCGGAAGCCGTCGAGGACGGCCTTCAGGCCGTACCCCGGTGCGCCCTCACCGGTGCGCGACGGCGGCATCGGGGTCAACCTGATGGTGGCCCACACCGCGGCGAGACACGTCAGGGTGTCGATGAGGTAGAGCGTCGACAGGTCGACCCAGTGCAGGAGCACGCCGGCCAGCAGCGGGCCGGCGATCGCGCCGAACTGCATGACCGTCATGTTCAGCGAGTTCGCCGCCGGCAACTGGGCAAGGGGCAGCATGCGCGGAATGGCGGCCGATCGGGTCGGTGAGTTCACCGCGAAGAACGCCTGCTGCACCGACAGCAGGCTCAGCACCACCCACACGTTGTCGATGCCCAGCGCCGCCTGCACCCACAGCAGCGCCGAGGACACGGTCAATCCGCACGAGGTGATGATGAGCAGCACCCGGCGATCCATCGCGTCCGCCCACGCGCCTCCCCACAGCCCGAACACCACGAGCGGCACGAGCGCGAACAGGCCGGCCAGTCCGACATAGAGCGAGTTCTGGGTCAATGCGTAGAGCTGGACCGGCACCGCGAAGATCGTCAGGTTCGCGCCGACGACGGTGACGATCCCGGCAGACCAGAGCCGGCGGAAGTCCGGCGTCTGCAGCGGCGTCGTGTCGGCGAACAGCCGCCCCACTACGGCTGGAGGCGTTCGATGTGACCCTCGCGCACGCGAATCCTGTTGTGCAGGCGGCTCTCTCGACCCTGCCAGAATTCGATCTCCTCGGGCGCGATCAGGTAGCCACCCCAGTGTGGCGGGACGGGCACGGTCTCGGTGTCGGCGAACCGTTCGGTGACCTCGGCGAGCTGACCTCGCAGCGCATCACGCGTGGCGATCGGTGAGCTCTGCGCCGAAGCCCACGCGCCGAGCTGCGCGCCCCGGGGGCGCTGCACCCAGTAGGCGGCGGTCTCGGCATCGGACACCTTGGTCACCGTTCCGCGGACGTGCACCTGCCTGCTGAGGGCGTACCAGGGGAACGTCGCGGAGGCATACGGCGCGGCGGCCAGCTGCTCGCCTTTGGCGGAGGCGTAGTTCGTGTAGAAGGTGAGGCCGGATGCGGTCACGCTCTTGCACAACACGGTGCGGGTGACTGGTCTTCCCGACGCATCGACAGTGCCGACGACCATCGCGTTCGGTTCGACGACCCCGCCCTGCTCGGCGTCGGCCAACCAGCTGGTCAGCAGCGCCAGCCAGCCCCCGTCGAGCCAGCTCTCGTCGAGGTCGGCACTGCCGTCCTTCTCGACCGATCCGTACTCCACCCGCATACGCGCGAGGTGATCCGATGTGCTCACGCGATCACGCTACGCCCGACGTCCGACTGGCAGTTTCGCCGGCGGGAGGTGGTGCGACAATCACGCCCATGACTGCGGTGCCCAAGGATTTCGCCCCCGGACTCGCGGGCGTGGTGGCGTTCGAGACCGAGATCGCCGAACCCGACAAGGACGGCGGCGCTCTGCGCTACCGCGGCGTCGACATCGACGACCTGGTGTCCAACCGGGTCACCTTCGGCGACGTCTGGAGCCTGCTGGTCGACGGCCGGTTCGGGGCGGGACTCGCAGCCGCGGAACCGTTCCCGGTGCCGGTGCACAGCGGCGACGTTCGCGTCGACGTCCAGGCGGGCATGGCCATGCTGGCCCCGATCTGGGGGTTGCGGCCGCTGCTGGACATCGATGACCAGACCGCACGCGACGACCTGGCGCGGGTCTCGGTGATGGGGCTGTCCTACGTCGCGCAGTCCGCGCGCGGAATCGGCAAGCCTGCCGTTCCGCAGCGCGTCATCGACGAATGCCCCACGGTGACAGCGCGATTCATGACGCGGTGGCAGGGTGACCCCGATCCGCGCCACGTCGAGGCGATCGACGCCTACTGGGTGAGCGCAGCCGAACACGGAATGAACGCGTCGACGTTCACCGCGCGCGTCATCGCGTCGACGGGCGCTGACGTGGCGGCCGCACTGTCCGGGGCGGTCGGCGCGATGAGCGGTCCGCTGCACGGCGGCGCGCCCGCCCGGGTGATCCCGATGATCGAGGAGGCCGAACGCACCGGGGATGCCCGCGCGGTCATCACCGGAATCCTGGACCGCAAGGAAAAGCTGATGGGCTTCGGTCACCGGGTGTACCGGGCCGAGGATCCCCGGGCCCGGGTTCTGCGGGCCACCGCCAAGCGCCTGGACGCTCCGCGCTACGAGGTGGCCGCCGCATTGGAACAGGCCGCCCTGACCGAGCTCCGGGAGCGCAGGCCCGACCGCGCGATCGAGACCAACGTCGAGTTCTGGGCGGCGGTGATCCTCGATTTCGCCGAGGTACCGCCGGCCATGATGCCCGCGATGTTCACCTGTGGGCGCACCGCTGGATGGTGCGCCCACATCCTCGAGCAGAAGCGTCTGGGCAAGCTGGTGCGACCGTCGGCGATCTACGTCGGCCCGGCACCGCGCAGCCTCGAGTCGGTCGACGGCTGGGACTCACTGGCCCGGCCATGACCGGCGAACGGGTCGTCTTCGCCTCAGCCGCACGGTATCTGGCGACACTGGTGCGTCAGATTCCCGCGGACCGATGGGACGGACCGGGACTCGGAGAGTGGACGGTGCGCGATCTGGTGGGGCACACGTCGCGATCACTCATCACCGTCAGCACCTACCTGCACACCACCGCATTCCGCGAGGACGTTCGCGAACCCGCCGAGTATTACGTGCGCATGAATGACTACGTCACCGATGCCGGCGCCGACGCGATCGTCGAGCGCGGCCGTCAGGCGGGCCGTGATCTCGGCGCGGAGCCCGTCGCGACGATCGACGGTCTGGTCGAGCGGGTGCTCGGCGAGATCGACACCGCCGGCGACCCGCTGATGGAGGTGATCGGCGGGCTGGGTGTGCGGTTGTCCACCTACCTGCCCACCCGGACCTTCGAGATCGCCGTGCACGGCCTGGACATCGCCGCGGCGGTCGGGCTCACGGCGACTCCGCCGGTCGAAGTGCTCTCGGAGGCCGCCGCGCTGGCAGGCCGGATCGGCGCGCACCTGGGCCAGGGCCCGGCAGTGCTGCTCGCGTTGACCGGTCGCAGCCCGCTGCCCGCGGGATTCTCCGTCGTCTAGGCCGATGAGTTCTGGGCGTCGGCCGGGTCGGTATCGACAGCCAACCGGACCAAGGAGAAACTGATGGCCATCAACAACACCCCGATGCTCGTCCCCCACCTCGTCGTCGGCGACGCCGCCGCTGCGCTGGACTTCTATGCCAGGGCGTTCGGCGCCGAGGAGATGGTGCGACTGCCTGGGCCCGACGGCAAGCTGATGCACGCCTGCATGCGTGTCAACGGGTCGATGGTGTTCCTCAACGACGACTTCCCCGAGTACAACGACGGCGTGTCGAGCACCCCGGCCGCACTCGGCGGCACACCGGTCACGCTGCACCTGCACGGCGCCGACGTCGACGGCCGGTTCCAGCGGGCGCTCGACGCGGGCGCCGTCGTGGTCAACCCCCTGGAGGACCAGTTCTGGGGTGACCGCTACGGGGTGGTGCGCGACCCCTTCGGCCATCACTGGGCGCTCGCCGAATCCGTGCGAGAGGTCGACGTCACCGAGATCGCGGCACAGATGAGCAGTGCCGAGTAACCGTTTGGTGTGTTTGCTGGGCTAGATGGGAAGCGCCAGCGATAATCCGACGATGATCTGGCTGCTCCAGTTCCCCCCTGTGCTCCTCGGCATCCTGTGGGTTGTCATCATCGTGGGGATCTCCGTCGGCGGGCTGGTGCTGTTCCGCAGGGCGGTGTCGCACACCCGGCTGGAGAACGCGAACCCGGTATCCAGTGCGGTGTTTCAGGTCGCGGGGGTGCTCTACGCCGTCCTGGTCGCGTTCGTCGTCGTGGTGGTGTGGGAACAGATGGGCGACGCCGAGGACGCAGCAAGCAAAGAAGCCTCGGCGGTCGCCGACCTGCTGCGCGACTCGGCCGCCCTGCCCGCCGCGAACCGCGCCGAGGTGGAACGCAACCTGATCGCCTACACCCGCGACGTGATCGACGACGAGTTCCCGCGCATGCGCCGGGGCGAGGCGATCTCCGAACAATCCCCGGCACTGAACGACGTGTGGCAGTCCTACCTGAAGGTGCAGCCCGAGACGCGCAATGAGATCGCGTTCTTCGACCACGCGATCGTGCGTCTGAACGACCTCAGTGCCAACCGGAAGTTGCGGGTGTCCACCGGCGATGCCTCAGTGCCGGGAGAGCTGTGGGTGCTGCTCATCGGCGGGGGTGCGGTGCTGATGACCTTCACCTATCTGTTCGGCACCAAAGACCTACTCGTGCACGGGATGGCGATCGGACTCACGGCAGCGTTGCTGGCGTTCGTGATGTACCTGATCTTCGCGCTCGAACATCCCTACGTGGGCGCGTTGTCGGTGCAGCCCACTGCGTTCGTCAACGCACTCAGGGATTGGAACGTCTAGCGCAACAGACCGGACAGCAGGCGCCGATGCATCGGTTCGGCCGGCACGCTGGCGGCTACCCGCAGCATCTCCTCCACCGCCGTGAACTTCACGCGCGGCCGCTCACCCCGGCCCCGTGCCACCTCGGCGGCGTCGATCGCGCGCCATCCGGCAGCATCGACGACCTCGGGTGCTCGGCCCCGCACGAATCGGTCCAACGCCGAAGGCTTGTGGCTCGGGTCGGGTAGCAGGCCCGCGTTGTAGTCGGCGACGAGGGTGTGCACGGTCTGCGCTGCGCACGACTTGTTCGTGCCGATGAAACCCGTGGGCCCACGCTTGATCCAGCCCGCGACATAGCTGCCCGGTACCGGATCATCACCGTCGAGAACCCGGCCGCCGTCGTTGGGGACGACGCCGGCCGCCTCGTCGAACGGCAATCCCCGAATGGGCATGCCGCGGTAGCCGATCGACGTCAGCACCGTACCGGCGTCGAGCGCGACCACCTCGTCGGTGCCGGTGACTCCGAACTCAACGCCCGTCACCCGTTGGGCGCCGAGCACGCGCCGCGGAGTGAGGTTGTAGGCCAACCGAATACGCGGGCCGGTGACGGGAGCGGTGCTGTCACCGAGCTTGCTCAGGATCTCCAGTTTGCGGCGCGTCAGATCGTCGGTCGCCTCGGCGAGATCCTCTCGCACCCGCTGGTGGTCGTTCGCGTCGAGTACCACGTCACACCGGGCCGTGAGCCCGATCAGCTCGGGCAGCGTGAAAGCCGACGCCGCCGGACCACGCCGCGCGGCGATCACCACCTCGCGCACACGCGACTCGCGCAGCGCCGCCAAAGCATGATCGGCGATGTCCGTGCGCGCCAACGTATCCGGTTCCGCAGTCAGGATTCGCGCGACGTCGAGCGCGACGTTGCCGTTGCCGACGACGATCACCCGCTCACCGCTGAGATCGACAGCCAGATCGGCGAAATCGGGATGGCCGTTGTACCACGCCACGAACTCGGTGGCGGTGCTCGCACCCGGCAGGCTCATCCCCTCCACGTCGAGGCGCTTGTCGGTGGGGGCACCGACGGCGTAGAGCACCGCATGATGATGGTCGAACAGTTCGTCGTGCGTGAGATCCGATCCCACCTCGACGTTGAGGTAGAACCGGAAGTCTCGACGGGCGGCGATCCGGTCGAACAGCGAGGTGACCTGCTTGGTCGCCTGATGGTCGGGAGCCACGCCGGCACGCGCCAAACCATAGGGTGTGGGCAGCTTTTCGAACACATTCACCTGCACGCCCGACTGGGTGAGCAGCTCGTCGGCGGCGTACATCGCGGCGGGCCCGGAGCCGACGATCGCGACCCGCAGCGGGCCCCCGCCGCGGGCGTGCACCATCGGGGCATCCGGGACGGGCGCGAGCTTGGAGGTCGGCGGCAGCTTGCCCTCCCGCTTCGGATAGAACCCGGCGTTGATCTCCACGAAGGGCAGCTGCTCAGCGCTCAGGCGGCTGTCCGGGGCGATCGCCCCCACCGGGCACGCCGACACGCATGCGCCGCAGTCGACGCAGGCGTCCGGATCGATGAACAGCATCTCGGCGGTGGCGAAACCCGGTTCATCCGGCGACGGATGGATGCAGTTGACCGGGCACGCGAAAACACAGGACCCGTCGCTGCAACACGACTGGGTGATGACGTGCGGCATGTTTTATTGCAGGCCTACGCCACCGAGGCCAGGTGCGCGCGCTGCGGCTCGCTGCGGTAGCGGCTGGGCCGCCCGCCGATCCGGCAGATACGCCACATGAGCTTGGCGAACGGATTCATCAGCCCGGTGTCGTGGGCCAGCATCCGCACATCACCGAACATGTCCTGCAACATCTGCCGCGACTCCGGCGAATGGAAGAAGATGTCCTTGCGCACCGAGCGCGGGATGTCGAATTCCTTCCAGAACGCCCGCGGCGGCACGATGATCGCCGAACAGAGCACACGCATCACGACGGGAACGTAGAGCGAGAGCCAGAACCGCTTGCGGCGCGGCAGATCCGGCACCCGCTTGCGCAGGTACTCGTGGGCGAACGAGATGTGGCGGGCCTCCTCGGCGACGTGAATCGCCATGACACGCTCCATGATCGGATGCAGCGCCTTGCCCTCGCGCAGCACGTTCTTCTGCGTGTGGTCGATGGGCTCCTCGCCGGCGAGGATGCCGAACCAGAACGGGATCGGCAGCGGGCCCGCGACCAGCGGGATCGCGGGCTGCACCCACTTGAGCAGCTTCGGCATGCCCGGTACGTCAGCGCCGATCCGATTCACCATCTCCTGGAACATCAGGGTGTGGTTGCACTCCTCGACCGCCTCGTGCAGGCAGTAGCGGTACTCGGGCGAGCCATTGGGCGTCCAGAACGCGTACTCCATCAACCCGCGGATCAGGATCGACTCGAAGTGCAGACCGACCTTGGCGACGTTGGCCTGACGCCACATGCCGATCTCGATCTGCCGCTCCTTGGGCTGCGAGCGGTACCACTCGTGCTTACCGATCGGGTCGGTCGCCGGGAGGATCCAGCGCTCGTCGTTCGGCGTGACGGCGAACTCGGGCGAGTCCCAGTCGATGTCGGTGTAGGGGTTGAAATTGCGCCGCACCGAACCCTCCGAGAGGGTCTGAAGCGTGTTGACGTAGTCCGTGTCGTCGAACACGTCCATGTTCCTGCGCCAGCGGCGGACGATCTTCGTGCGTGCTTCTTTGACTGCCATCGGGAGCCTCCATCCCTCACGTCGAGGTTTACATTCCAGTACCCGTTGTCCAGGGACAGTACCCGCGGTCCCATGAATTGAACAGGGCAATTTCCTGAATGTGCGCTGGGCGCGTTATTCCCGTCACACGTGACACACATCACAGTCAGTACCCACTGCGCCACCGGATTCCCACCAGATTCGGAGGCTGAGGCGCCCCGGTTCTAGGCTTGGCCCCATGGCTGCCGACCTGACGATTCCCCACGACCTCAAGCCCCGCGACGGCCGCTTCGGCTGCGGACCGTCCAAGGTGCGCCCCGAGCAGCTGACCGCGCTCGCCGACGCGGGCCACCTGTTCGGCACCTCGCACCGGCAGGCCCCGGTCAAGAACCTGGTCGGCCGTGTCCGCGACGGGCTGCGCCAGCTGTTCTCGCTGCCCGACGGGTACGAAGTGATCCTCGGCAACGGCGGCTCCACCGCGTTCTGGGACGCCGCGGCGTTCGGGCTGGTCGACCAGCGCTCGCTGCACCTGACCTACGGCGAGTTCAGCGCGAAGTTCGCGTCCGCGGTGGCCAAGAACCCGTTCGTCGGCGACCCGGTTGTGATCAAGGCCGACGCCGGGAGCGCGCCCGCGCCGACCACCGACCCCTCCGTCGACGTCATCGCCTGGGCACACAACGAGACCTCCACCGGCGTCGCCGTCGGAGTGCAGCGCCCCGACGGCGCGGGTGATGCCCTGATCGTCATCGACGCCACCTCGGCTGCCGGCGGTCTGCCCGTCGACATCACCGCCGCCGACACCTACTACTTCGCCCCGCAGAAGAACTTCGCGGGCGACGGCGGTTTGTGGATCGCGCTGATGTCACCGGCCGCGCTGGCCCGCGTCGAGGCCATCGCGGCGTCCGGCCGCTGGGTGCCCGAGTTCCTGTCGCTGCCCATCGCGATCGAGAACAGCGTCAAGAACCAGACCTACAACACCCCCGCGATCGGCACGCTGGTGCTGCTCGCCGAGCAGATCGACTGGCTGCTCGGCAACGGTGGACTGGACTGGGCGACCAAGCGCACCGCGGACTCGTCGTCGCGGCTGTACTCCTGGGCCGAAGCCTCGTCGTTCGCCACCCCGTTCGTCGCCGACCCGGCGCTGCGCTCGGCCGTCGTCGGCACCGTCGATTTCAATGACGGCGTCGACGCCGCCGCCGTGGCCAAGACGCTGCGCGCGAACGGCATCGTCGACACCGAGCCGTACCGCAAACTCGGCCGCAACCAGCTGCGGGTGGGCATGTTCCCGGCGGTCGAGCCCGACGACGTGAGTGCCCTGACGGCCTGCATCGACTGGGTCGTCGGACAGATGTAGCGACTGCCGCGTGTCATCGCGGTAACGGCGAGATAACGCAGTAGGGTGACCGCGTATCGGGCTCAGTGCGGCCCGAGAGGAGGTCGTCATGCGGGAACTGAAAGTCGTCGGACTCGAAGTCAACGGCACCCGGATCATCTGCGAGACCGACGACTCCGCGGAGAAATTCGTGCTGCGCTCCGACGAGCGACTCAAGGCCGCAGTGCGCGGCGACCGGGCCGGCTCGAACCAGACCACGATCGATGTCGAGGTGCCGAACGTGCTGCGCCCCAGGGAGATCCAAGCCAAGATCCGCGCCGGAGCCTCGGTGGAGCAGGTCGCCGCGGCCGCCGGCGTCGACATCGGCCGGGTGGAACGGTTTGCCCACCCCGTCCTGCTCGAGCGCTCCCGCGCCGCAGAGCTCGCCACCGCCGCCCACCCCGTGCTGTCCGACGGCCCGTCGGTCCTGACGCTGCTCGAGACCGTGACCGCCGCCCTGATCGCCCGCGGGCTCGACCCCGAGAAGACCGAATGGGACGCCTGGCGTAACGAGGACGGCCGCTGGACGGTGCAGATGGCGTGGAAGGCCGGCATGTCCGACAACGTCGCGCACTTCCGGTACGCACCCGGTGCCCACGGCGGCACAGTGACCGCCTTCGACGACGCGGCCTACCAGCTGATCGACCCCAGCTACGCCCGGCCGCTGCGACCCCTGGCCCCGGTGGCGCAGCTCGCCCTCGGCGACCCCGAGCCGGTCGCCCCGGCCCCCAAGCCCGCTCCCCTGCCCGCGCCGACGCCTGAACCCGAGCCGGCGGTCGACGAGACGCCCAGCCCTGAGGTCAAGCCATCGCGTCCGAAGAAGGCGCGGCCCACGGTCCCCGCGTGGGAGGACGTACTGCTAGGCGTACGTTCCAGCGGCGGCCAGCGCTAGCAACCCGAGCCAGGCAGCCGCGACACCGACGACGGCGCCGAGGACGAACCAGCGCCACACCGGCGCCTTGCGCCAACCCCACACTGTCGGGGCGAGCCCTCCCACAGCGACGAGATTCAAGCCGATCGCGAGCAGCGGGTTGACCCGCATCAGCCCGATGCCCAACACGATGAGTACCGCGGCGAGCACGGCGGCGACGAACGCCGCGACGGTCAGCCCGGTACCCCAGGGCGTCGGCTCGGGGGGCGTCACGGCGCGAGCCTATCCCGCTCGTAGAAGGCCAGCGCCGCCGCTGTCGCGACGTTGAGCGAGTCGGTGCCGCGCGACATCGGGATGCGAGCCCGCACATCACACGCGCGCATCGTGTGTTCGGCCAAACCCGGCCCCTCCGCCCCGACCAGGATGCCGACCTTGTCGCCGGCCAGCCCGGCAAAAGCGTCGGCCAACCGCTGCGCACCGGCGCCCGGAGTCATCGCGACCAAACGAAACCCTCTGTCGCGCAGCGTGTTCAAGTCCCCCGGCCAGCTCTGCGCCCGCGCGAACGGAACCAGCAGCGCGTGCCCCATCGAGACACGCACCGCACGTCGATACAACGGATCGGCACAGCCCGCGCCGAAGATCACCGCGCCCACCCCCAGACCCGCCGCGTTGCGGAAGATCGAGCCGAGATTCTCGTGATCGTTGACCCCCTCCAGCACCGCCACCGTCCGCACCCCGTCGAGCACATCGGACACCGTCAACTCCGGCGCGCGCGACGCCGACGCCAGCACGCCGCGATTGAGGTGGAACCCGACCACCTCGGCCATCACCTCCGCGCTCGCCCGGTAGTACGGCGCGGCGAGCCCGTAGAGGTCGGCGCCGAGCTCGGTCAGTCGCCGGTCGGTGCCCAGCAGTGCCCGCGGCCGGAACCGGGACGCCAGCATGCGCTGGACCACCAGCACGCCCTCGGCGATCACCAGACCCTTGCCGCTGGGCAGATCGGGCCGCCGGTCGACGCTGTTGAGGTCTCGGAAATCATCCAGTCGCGGGTCGGCGGGGTCGTCGACATCGACGACGAGGGCGGCGGGCACGGCGATCGACACTACCGACGCCTGATCGGTTACGTTGGGCCGCGATGACGACCACGCCCCCCGAACCGCCGCCGCTGCCGCGCGCCCTGACCTCCCCGTGGCCGGTGATCGTCGTGATCACCGGCGGGTGGCTGATCACGACGCTGCTCGCGTTCACGGTCGAGGCATTGGCGCCGTGGCGACCCGTCAGCCTGGCCGGGCTGGGGGTGGGTGTTCTTGGCACGTCGATCTTTCTGTGGCAACGTCACGCCGTGCGCCGCGGATCGCGCGGGGCACAGAGCGGTCTGGACTGACTAGAGGAGAACACCGTCATGGCGGCGCCCATTCTGCAAGCGCAGATCGACATCAACGCACCGGTATCGACCGTGTGGAAGCTGGTCTCCGATGTGGAGCGGATGCCACAGTGGAGCCCCCAGTGCCGCTGGACGAAGGCGATCGGCGGAGTGCGCCAGGGCGCCCGCATGGTCAACCTGAATCGTCGCGGAATGTTGGTCTGGCCCACGACCGCTCGCATCACCGAGCTCGTGCCCGAGAAGAAGCTGGCGTTCAGAGTCAGCGAGAACCACACGGTGTGGAGCTACGAACTCGAACCCACCGAGGCCGGCACAAAGCTGGTGGAGACCCGCAGAGCCGAGAACGGCACCACCACTGCGGTGTCGGCCTTTGCGGTCGACAAGTTCATGGGCGGGGAGAAGAGCTTCGAGCAGGAACTCATCGAGGGTATGAACGACTCGCTGGCGCGCATCAAGGCGGCCGCCGAGCGCTAAGAGCGCTCTTCGGTGCGCTCCACCAGGTCCAGCACGCCGTCGTCGAACGGGTCGAATTGCGGCGAGCCCGCACCCTTCGGCGCCGGCGTGTCGGAATGGGCCCCGCAGCCGTATTCGGCGTCGACCACATGCCCGTCGGCCGCGTACTCGTTGGCGCACACCCCGAACATCACTCCCAGCGCCCCGCCCAGCGGAACGTAGAACCCGCAATCGCGACACGTCCGGCGGGTCGAGCGCGCCATCGCCGAGCCGGGACCGAACTCACCGTCGTGCCAGCGCTGTGCCGCGTCGGCGCGCCCCCACAGACTCAGGACCTGCCGTCGGCCGAATCCGACCTCGACCGCCACCTCGTCGATCTGCGGGTCGCCGGTGCCCATGAACCCCGGCACCAGGCGCGGATCATCCGCAGGCGGGGCCAGCAGATCGCCGGGACCGAGATCGCCGGCGCGTACCCGCTCCTCCCACGGCACCCACTCGGGCGCCAGCAGTGCCGACGGGCCCGGGACGAGGACGACCTCGCTGATCGTCGCGTGTGTGGCGCCGGGGCAGGCCGCGACGACGACCGCCCACTGCCACCCCCGGTAGCCGGGCAGTTCCGCGAGGAACCGGTGGGTCGCCGAGGACGGATCCTCGACCTCGGCGCCGAGGTAATCGCCGACGGTGTCGGCACCGCTGAACTCGGCGATCGCCGAGCGGGCGTCGTCGACCGCGCCGAGCAGCATCGCCTCGAGCTCCGCGGACATCGGCTCGGGCTCTTCCGGTACCTCGGGTGCCGGTTCGGCGGCGTGCGCCGTCGGTTCCGCCTCGGCGGCCTCAGCCTCAGCTGTCGGTTCGACCGCCGGCTCGGCTGCCGCAACTGGCGGCTCGTCCGACGGCGAAGAGGGTTCGGTGACGCTGTCCATCGGTGTTCATCTTGCCCGACGGAGCCGGTCGGGAGCCACACCGGTTGGCTGCACGTCCGCTGTCGCCTCCATGGGGGAGAATCGAGCGCGTGACAGGAGCGCGGCGCGACCGGGATTCCCAGGAGGACCCCGCCGGTCCGACCGGCGGACGCTACTACCCGCCACGTCCCCCCGTCGGGGAGCACCCGGGGATGGCCAACTACCCCAGCGATCCGGTGGCCGCCGGCGGCAGGCGCGCGTCCTCGACCGCGAATTCGAGCGGAAACCGGTGGTTGCCGCCGCTCGATGAACACGACCGTCGACGCACCTACGACCGGTTCGACGATGACCGGGCCGTCGGCGCCGAGAAGGTGACGGTCACTCGCGCGGCGGCACAGCGCAGCCGCGAGATGGGCTCGAAGATGTACGGGCTGGTCCACCGAGCGGCCACGGCCGACGGCGCCGACAAGTCCGGCCTGACCGCGCTGACGTGGCCGGTGGTGGCCAACTTCGCGCTCGACGCGGCGATGGCGGTCGCGCTGGCCAACACGCTGTTCTTCGCCGCCGCCACCGGCGAGAGCAAGAGCCGGGTGGCGCTCTACCTGCTCATCACGATCGCCCCGTTCGCGGTCATCGCACCGCTGATCGGACCCGCTCTGGACCGTCTGCAACACGGACGCCGCGTCGCACTGGCCGCGTCGTTCGGGCTGCGCACCGTGCTGGCGGTGATCCTGATCGCGAACTTCGACAGCGCGACCGGCAGCTTCCCGTCCTGGGTGCTGTATCCGTGCGCCCTCGGCATGATGGTGCTCTCGAAATCGTTCTCGGTGCTGCGCAGCGCGGTGACGCCGCGCGTGCTGCCCCCGACCATCGACCTGGTGCGCGTGAACTCCCGGCTCACGATGTTCGGCCTACTCGGCGGGACGATGGCCGGCGGGGGCATCGCCGCTGCGGCGGAGTGGGGATTCCAGCTGTTCGCGATGCCCGGCGCGCTCTACGTGGTGGTCGCGGTGTCGATGGCCGGTGCGGTGCTGGCGATGCGGATACCCAAGTGGGTCGAGGTCACCGAGGGCGAGATCCCGGCGACGCTGAGCTATCACAGCCGCACCGAGGGACAGTTCCGCGAGCCGTCCGCCTCGAAGAGGGCGCGACAACCGTTGGGTCGCAACATCATCGCTGCACTCTGGGGCAACTGCACCGTCAAGGTGATGGTCGGCTTCCTGTTCCTCTACCCGGCGTTCGTCGCCAAGGCGCATGACGCCAGTGGCTGGGAGCAGCTGCGCATCCTCGGCCTGATCGGCGCCGCGGCCGCCATCGGCAACTTCATCGGCAACTTCACCGCGGCGCGGCTCAAGCTCGGCCATCCCGCGCAGTTGGTGGTCCGGTGCGCCATCGCGGTGACCGCGATGTCGCTGGCCACCGCGCTCACCGGCAGCCTCCTCGTCGCCGCGGCCACGACACTGGTCACCTCGGGCGCGAGTGCCATCGCCAAAGCGTCACTGGACGCCTCGCTGCAGGACGACCTGCCCGAGGAGTCGCGCGCATCGGCGTTCGGGCGCTCGGAGTCGCTGCTGCAGCTGGCCTGGGTGGTGGGCGGTGCGACGGGCGTGCTGATCTACACCGAGCTGTACGCCGGCTTCACGACGATCACCGCGCTGCTGATCCTCGGCCTGGCGCAGACGATCTTCAGCTACCGCGGGGAGTCGCTGGTTCCCGGACTGGGTGGTAACCGTCCCGTGCACGCCGCCGCCGAGGGCGTGCGCGCCGAGCCGGCGGTGACGGGCGAATGAAACGCGTCATCGCCGTTCTCGTCGCCGTTGCGCTGCTGGCTTCCGTCGGAACCGCCGTCCTGGTCTGGCGGTTGTCCCGCGATGCGGGGCACGACCTGCCCGAGATCTCCGCCTTCAGTGCCGGCCAGCTGACCCGGGTCGGTCCCTACCGGTACTGCCAGGTCCTCAACCCCACCGACTGTGTGGTGCCCGCGGACCAGGGTGAGCTGCCCGTCTCGGGCCGCCACCCCGTGCAGCTGTCGTTGCCGAGCGAGATCGCGAAGGCGCCGTGGGTGCTGCTGCGGGCTTACGAGGACGGCGACGTGATCGAGGAGTTCCGGCCCAACGCCCGGTTGGCGGTGACGATCCCGACCGTCGACGCCCAGCGCGGCCGGTTGACCGGATTCGCGGTGCAGCTGCCGACATTGGTCCGCGACCAGGACGGCAACGAGTTCCCGGTCCCGCACGCCGAGTGGTCGGTGCGCACGTCCTGGAGCTGATGACCGCGAAAGTGTCGTGACGGTAGCGGCGGTTGGGTTCCGACTACCGTGCGAGCACTTTCGCGACGTCAGCCGGCGGTGTGGGCCGCGGGCACTTCTTCGCCTTCGCGCGGCGGGCCCGGTGGAGTCCCGTCGCCGAAAGGCCTGCCGCCCAATGCTTCTCGACCGTGCGGGGTGAGCCAGTTGGCCAGATCCGGCCCCTTCGGCACCACTCCGGTGGGGTTGATGTCGCTGTGCACGATGTAGTAGTGCTGCTTGATCTGCACGAAGTCGATGGTGTCGCCGAAACCCGGCGTCTGGAACAGATCTCGGGCATAAGCCCACAGCACCGCCATTTCCGACAGCTTGGATCGGTTGGTCTTGAAGTGTCCGTGATAGACGGGGTCGAACCGGGCCAGCGTGGTGAACAACCGGACATCGGCCTCGGTGATGGTGTCACCCACCAGATAGCGCTGATCTGCCAGCCGATCGGTGAGCCAGTCGAGCGCGGTGAACAGCCGGTCGTAGGCCCGCTCGTACGCCCGCTGCGAACCCGCGAAGCCGCAGCGGTAGACACCGTTGTTGACCTCGGTGTAGATCCGCTGGGACACCTCGTCGATCTCGTCGCGCAGCGGCTCGGGATAGAGCTGCGGGGCGCCGTCGCGGTGATGGGCGGTCCATTCGGTCGACATGTCGATGGTGATCTGGGGGAAGTCGTTGGTCACGACCTCGCCCGTCGGCACGTCGACGATCGCGGGCACCGTGATGCCCTTCGGATAGTCCGGGATGCGCTTGTTGTAGGCGTCGCGCAGGAAATGGATGCCCAGCACCGGGTCGACGCCATCAGGGTCCAGATCGAAAGTCCAGCTGCGCTCGTCGTGCGTGGGCCCGCAGAACCCGATCGACAGCGCGTCCTCCAGACCGAGGAGCCGACGGACGATGATCGTGCGGTTCGCCCACGGGCAGGCGCGTGCGACCACCAGGCGGTAGCGCCCCGCCTCGACCGGGTAGCCGTCCCGGCCGTCCGCGGTGATGCGGGTGGAGATGTATTCGGTGTCCCGGTTGAAGTCGCCGCCGGAGCTCGACGGGTCGGCCACATAGCTCATGGCTTCTGTCTTACCCCGTCACGCGACGGACGACTCAGGCGTCGAGTTCGCGGGCGACGGCCTTGACGACCTCGGAGACGCGGCGGGCCACCTTGCGATCGGGATAGCGGCCCTTGCGCAGCTCGGGCTGCACGGCGCCCTCCAGCAGGGTGATCATGTCCTCGACCATGCCGTGCAGCTCGTCAGGGCTGTGCTTGTGCTCGACGGTGGTCGCCTCACGACGGGTCCGGGTCAGGCTCGGCGGCGGATCGATCAGCTTCAGACTCAGCGCCTGGGGACCGCGGCGGCCGGCGGCGACGCCGAACTCGACGCGCTGGCCCGCCTTGAGGCCTTCGACACCGGCGGGCAACGCCGAGGAACGCACGTACACGTCCTCACCGTCTTCCTGGGAGAGGAATCCGAAGCCCTTCTCCGCGTCGTACCACTTCACCCGGCCGGTCGGCACTGGTCTCACCTGCTTGTCTGTCTGAGCCGATAGGTCCGCGCCCGCACGGGGTACAGACCGTTTAGATAGAGGAAGCGCCCCGGCTGCGTCGGGACGCGTCGGGACGATCCTACTCGGACGTCACCGCAGCCAGCACCCCCTTAACTGGGTAGGCTTGCCGGACCGCGGGAGGAAGAAGATGCGCCTGATCCTGAACATCATCTGGTTGATCTTCGGCGGCCTAGGGCTGGCGCTCGGCTATCTGGTCGCCGCGCTGATCTGCTTTGTCCTGATCATCACGATCCCGTTCGGCTTCGCGGCGCTGCGCATCGCGGTGTACGCGCTGTGGCCGTTCGGCCGCACGATCGTCGACAAGCCCGGTGTCCGCCCCGGCGCCCTGGTCGGCAACATCATCTGGTTGCTCGTCGCCGGGATCTGGTTGGCGATCGGGCATGTGCTGATCGCCATCGCGATGGCGATCACGATCGTGGGCATCCCGCTGGCGCTGGCCAATCTGAAGCTGATCCCGGTGTCGTTGATGCCGCTGGGCAAGGAGATCGTCCCGGTCGACGGTCCGGGCGTGCCCACCGCGAGCGGGTTCCCGCGATGACCGCGGTCGCACTCGGCGTGCCGTCGGTGCGGGGGCTGCCGCAGGGCGCACCCGCGCACGGACCGCTGGTCGACACCTTCGGCCGGGTGGCCACCGACCTGCGGGTGTCACTCACCGATCTGTGCAATCTGCGCTGCACCTACTGCATGCCCGCCGAGGGACTGGATTGGCTGCCGTCGGACCAGAAGCTGAGCGTCGACGAGCTCGTCCGGCTGCTCCGTCTCGCGGTGACCCGGCTCGGGGTCACCAGTGTGCGCTTCACCGGCGGCGAGCCGCTGGTGGTCCCGCACCTCGAGCAGGTGATCGCGGCGACGGCAGCGCTGCGTCCCCGGCCGGAGATCACGCTGACCACCAATGGGGTCGGCCTCGCCGGGCGCGCGGCTGCGCTACAGCAGGCCGGCCTCGACCGCATCAACGTGTCGCTGGACACCGTCGATCCGCAGCGCTTCGCCGCGATCACCCGGCGGGACCGACTGGACGCCGTGCTGGCCGGTCTGCAGGCGGCGAAGGCTGCCGGGCTGGCGCCGGTCAAGGTCAACGCCGTCCTCGATCCGGTCAGCGGACGCGACGACGCGGTCGCGCTGCTCCGCTTCTGTCTCGCGCAGGGCTACCAGTTGCGCATCATCGAGCAGATGCCTCTCGACGCCGGCCATTCCTGGCGCCGCGAGGACGCGCTGACCGCCGACGAGATCCTGGCCGCGTTGCGCCGCGAGTTCGTGCTGACCGCGCATCCAGGGCCGCGGGGTTCGGCCCCCGCCGAACTGTGGCAGGTGCGCGACTCCGATGGCGCGCTACTGGGCGATGTCGGCGTCATCGCATCGGTGTCGCATGCCTTCTGCGCCAGCTGTGACCGCACCCGGCTCACCGCCGACGGTCAGGTTCGCAATTGCCTGTTCGCGCGGGACGAGACGGATCTGCGGGATCTGTTGCGTTCCGGCGCCGACGACGACGCCGTGGAAGCTGCGTGGCGCGCCGCGATGTGGAGCAAGGCGGCCGGGCACGGCATCAACGATCCGGGGTTCGTGCAGCCGGACCGTCCGATGAGTGCGATCGGCGGCTGACCGGTGACGGTGACGGTGCGGTACTTCGCCGCTGCGCGCGCAGCGGCAGGCGTCGACGATGAAGCGGTCGACGTGGACGAAGCTGCGACGGTGGCCGACCTGGTGGAGGTGCTGCGTGCACGCGGGCCGGAGCTGGCGCGCGTCCTGGCGCGGTGCTCGTATCTGCGGGACGGAATCGCCGTGCGCGACATCACGACTCCGCTGGCGCCTGCGCAGACGATCGATGTGTTGCCGCCGTTCGCCGGTGGGTAGATGACCGTTTCTCGCGGATGTATTCCGTGATTTACGTCACATCACGGAATGATCACGGGATGGCTACGGCGAGGTAGCGACGCCCGGCACCTGCAGGAACAACGCGCCCGCCAGGCATTTTAGAGAATTTTTAGTATTTGCCGAGGTAGGCGACACGGCGATGGCGACGAGGTGACGGGAAACTGGCGAGCCGTTACCGTTCTGGACCAGGCCGGTCGCCCCCACTGACCGGCTTGTCGCGAAACCAGTTGCGCCGAGCTCCATCCGCTGGTTCGCGGGACGATCGAGACCTTTGGATGGAGGCGGGGGACCCACCGGTCCACCGACAGGACCTGGAGCCGAGTTCGGCTCCTTGGGGTGAAGCCGACGTCGTCTCGACGCCGCCGGCCGGGCGACCTCTCCAGCCCGAACCCGACAGCTGACCTCGCGGGCGCATACGAGAGGACCACGCGCACCTATGAGTGGACGGCACCGCAAGCCCACGACTTCTTCTGTCAGCGTCGCCAAGATCGCCGTCACCGGCGCGGTCATCGGCGGCGGAAGCCTGGCTCTGGCCGGTACCGCAGGCGCGGCCACCGACAGCGAATGGGACAGGGTCGCCAGCTGCGAATCCGGCGGTAACTGGGCGATCAACACCGGCAACGGCTACCAGGGCGGACTGCAGTTCTCCCCCGGCACCTGGTCCGGACACGGCGGTGGCGAGTTCGCTCCCGCAGCCCACCTGGCCACCAAGGACGAGCAGATCGCGGTCGCCGAGCGCGTGCTGGCGACTCAGGGCAAGGGCGCGTGGCCTGTGTGCGGCGGGCCGCTCTCCGCCGCGACACCCCGCAACGTCGTCAACGAGGCGGCCAACGAGGCGCCCGCTCCGGCCGGACCCCTCGGTCTCCTGCCGCCCCCGCCGCCCGCCGATCCGATGGCTCCGCCGCCGCCCGCACCGTTCGACGCGATGGCTGCCCCGCTGCCCGCGCCGCCGGCTGATCCGATGGCCCCGCCGCCCCCGGCTCCGGCTCCCGTGGATGCCGCACCGCTGGACGCCCCGCTGCCTCCCCCGGCCGACCCGATGGCCCCGCCGCCCCCGGCCCCCGCTCCGGCTCCCGTGGACGCCGCACCGCTCGACGCCCCGCTGCCTCCCCCGGCCGACCCGATGGCCCCGCCGCCCCCGGCCCCCGCTCCCGCTCCCGTGGACGCCGCACCGCTCGACGCCCCGCTGCCTCCCCCGCCGGCACCGGTTGTCGACGTCGCGAACATCGCGCCGGCCGACGTACCGCCTCCCGCCCAGCCCATGGTCAACGCCGCCGACTGGGACGCCGCGCAGAACCCCGCACCGGCTGACCAGCCTCAGGTCTGGGCCCTGCACCCGGGCGACCTGGCGCAGCAACCCGCCCCGGCTGCTCCCCTCCCGGTCCCGGCACCCGCGCCCGCCGCAGCTCCCGCGCCGGCGGCCCCCGCGCCCGCACCCGTCGCCGCACCGGACCCGCTGGCCCCGCTGAACGCCGTCCCGGTTCCCGCACCGGCCTACGACGTCGCCAACCAGGCCATCTCCGGCGACCTGCCGATGCCCGACGGCATGCCGCATCTGGCCAGCCCGACGAATCTCCCGCCCGGCACCACGGCCGATCCGAACGCGGTCGCCGACCCGAGCCCGAACGTGACCTACCTGAAGGACATCTGGCACGCCATCCAGACGCAGGAGATCTCCGGCAAGGACGCGCTCCTCGCGCTCACGCAGCGGCCGCTCACCAGTGGTCCGGCCGCCCTCGAGCCGGTCGCCCCGGGTGCGCCGCTGCCTGGCGCGCCGATCGATCCCGCGGCGCCGCCCGCCCCGGGTGCTCCGGTCCCGCCGGCTCCGGTCCTGCCGCCGTCCTGATCTCCGCTACGCGGAGTTGACCCACTCGTCGGTGCCGTCGACGAAGAACTGGTGCTTCCACACGGGTAGCAGTTCTTTGACGCGGTCGACGAGTCGTGCACACGTCTGAAAGGCTGCGCCGCGATGATCCGCGGCCACGACAGCGATCAGCGCTGCGTCCCCGATCTGCAACGGACCGACGCGGTGGCTGACGGCGATCGCCCGTACCCCGCTGGCCTCGGCCGCCACCTCCGCGACGGCATCGGCGAGAACCTGGGCCGCCGACGGATGCGCCGAGTACTCCAGCCTGGTCACCGAGCGGCCGCCGTCGTGGTTGCGCACCACCCCGGCGAACGACACGACAGCGCCCGCGGCGTGGTGGGCGACGAGCGCCTCGTGCTCGGCGGCATCGATCGGCTGCTCGGTCAGCTCTGCGCGCACGACCTCGGTCACGGTCGGTGATCTCCGCCCCGCAGCTGGTCGAGGGCGTGGTCGAGCACGTCGTCGAGAACGCCCAGACCATCCCGCACGCCGCCCAGTGAGCCGGGGAGGTTGACGATCAACGTCCGCCCCGTGACCCCACAGATCCCGCGCGACAGCACCGATGTCGGCACCTGGGGCAGCCCCGAGCGCCGGATCGCGTCGGCCAGGCCGGGGACCTCGTAGTCGAGCACGGCCGCGGTCTGCTGCGGCGTCGCGTCGGTGGGTGAGACACCGGTGCCCCCGGACGTGATGATGACATCGGGCTGGTCCTGCAGCGCCTCCCGCAGCGCCGCACCGACCGGCTCACCGTCGGGAACCACCACCGCCGGCGGGGTGTGCACCGCACGCGCGGTGAGCCAGTCGACGATCACCGGACCGCATCGATCGGTGTAGACGCCGGTGGCGGCACGGGTGGAGGCGATCACGACCACACCGGAGCGGGTCGGGCTCACCGCGACCACGGGCCGGTCTTGCCGCCCTCCTTGTGGAGCACGCGGATACCGTCGATCGAGGCGGCGCGGTCGACGGCCTTGATCATGTCGTAGACGGTCAGTGCGGCCACACTGACAGCCGTCAGCGCCTCCATCTCCACCCCCGTGCGATCAGTGGTGCGGACCGTCGCCGTGATACCCACCTCGTCGCCGGAGACGTCGAAGTCGATGTCGACACCGGTGATCGCCAACGGATGGCACAGCGGCACCAGCTCGCTGGTGCGTTTGGCCGCCAGGATGCCCGCGACGCGGGCGGTGGCCAGCGCGTCACCCTTGGGCAGGCCATTCGTGCTGATCAGGTCGATGACGTCGGCGCGGGTCCGGACGGTGCCCGCAGCCACCGCGACGCGCTTCGTCACGTCCTTGGCGGTGACGTCGACCATGTGGGCGGCGCCGGCCTCGTCGAGATGCGAGAGGCGCTCGGCCATCGCTACTTATTGATGACGGTCGAGGACTGGATGAACGGCAGCTCCTCGGCCGGCAGGGGGAAGGTGATGTCGCCGAACGGCGACAGGGCCCCGGTGCGGTCGGCGGCCAGCTCGCTGACGGCGTGGTCGTCGGCGTCGCTGGTGGGCCAGCCGGGATCGACATATCGGGTCTTCTTGTCATCAGCCACGGATGACATTGTGGCAGGCCGATCGCCGGCTGGCGAGGGTGGGAGGCTGCTTTACGCTGGTCAGGTGAGCGCCAAGAGCCCCGGTATGCCGTTGGGCGTGTGGTTGGCCGAACGCGACGACGAGGCACTGATCACGCTGTTGCGGTCGCGGCCCGACCTCACCCAGCCGCCACCGGGAACGATCGCCGCGCTGGCCGCCCGGGCCGCCGCCCGGCAGTCGGTCAAGGCCGCCACCGACGATCTCGACTTCCTGCACCTGGCGGTGCTCGACGCACTGCTGACCGTGCATGCCGAGACGTCGGCGGTGACGGTCAAGGAGTTGGCCGCAGCGTTGGGTGAGCGCACCGACGAGGCGTCTGTGCGCGCGGCGGTCGGCGACCTCACGGCGCGGGCGCTGGTGTGGGGCGACACCGCAGGCACGGGCGCCCTGCGGGTCGTCGCCGAGGCCGCGAACGGGCTGCCGTGGTATCCGGGCCAGGCGACGCTCGAGCCGCAGGCCCTCTCCGCGACCGAGGTCACCGCGGCTCTCGACGCACTCGACGATGCGGCGCGCGATCTGCTCGAGAAGCTGCTCGAGGGCTCCCCGATCGGCCGCACCCGCGATGCCCTCCCCGACGCTCCGGCGGATCGGCCCGTCCAGCGGCTGCTGGCCGCCGGGCTGCTGCGGCGACTCGATGCCGACACGGTGATCCTGCCTCGGCTCGTGGGGCAGGCGCTGCGCGGCGAGACGCCCGGTCCGGTGAGCCTGGTCCGTCCTGACCCGACGGTGACGACCACGTCCACCGCCGACGTCGACGCCGTCGCGGCCGGCGCTGCGATCGACCTGCTGCGCGAAGTCGACCTGGTGCTCGAGAACCTCGGTGCCACACCGGTTCCGGAGCTCCGCAGCGGAGGCCTGGGGGTCCGCGAGGTCAAACGACTGACGAAGGCGACGGGTATCGACGAACGTCGGCTGGGTCTTATCCTCGAGGTGGCACTCGCGGCAGGGCTGATCGCCGCCGGGGTCCCCGAGCCCGAGCCCCCGGACACCGGTTCCTATTGGGCACCGACGGTGGCCGCGGACCGATTCGTCGAATCTCCCACGGCGGTCAAGTGGCACCTGGTGGCCTCGGCGTGGCTGGACCTGCCGGGCCGGCCCAGCCTTGTCGGCGTCCGCGGTCCGGATGGCAAACCCTATGCAGCGCTTTCGGATTCGCTGTTCTCGACAGCGGCCCCGCTGGATCGCCGACTCCTGCTGTCGATGCTCTCCGAGCTGCCACCAGGGTCAGGGGTGGATGCCGCGAGCGCATCCCGCGCCATGGTCTGGCAGCGGCCCCGCTGGTCGGCGCGCCTGCAGCCCGATCCGGTGGCGGACCTGCTGACCGAGGCGCACGCCGTCGGCGTCGTCGGCCGCGGGGCGCTGGCCAGCCCGCTGCGCAGGCTGCTCGCCGGCGAGGACGAGCAGGCCGTCATCGCCGCGATGGACAAGGCGCTTCCCTCCCCGATCGACCATTTCCTGGTGCAGGCGGATCTGACCGTGATCGTCCCGGGGCCATTGGAGCGGGATCTGGCCGAACGGCTGGGCGCAGTCGCCACTGTCGAATCCGCCGGTGCGGCAATGGTGTACCGCATCGACGAGGCATCGGTGCGGCGCGCGCTCGACAGCGGAAAGACCGCCGGCGAACTCCATGCACTGTTCACCAGACATTCCAGAACACCGGTGCCGCAGGCATTGACCTATCTCATCGACGATGTCGCACGACGGCACGGGCAGCTGCGGGTGGGCATGGCAGCGTCGTTCGTGCGCTGCGAGGACGCGGCGCTACTGGCCGCCGCCGTCGGCGCGCCGGCCACCGAAGCCGTCGAATTGCGCCTTCTCGCACCGACGGTCGCGGTGTCCCAGGCTCCTATCGCCGAGGTGCTCTCCGCGCTGCGAAGCGCCGGGTTCGCCCCTGCTGCCGAGGATTCCACCGGGACGATCGTCGATCTGCGTAGCCGTGGCTCCCGCGTCCCGGCCCCTGGCCGGCGCCGCACCTTCCGGCCCGGCGCCACCCCCACCGACCAGACCCTCGGTGCGATCGTCGCCGTGCTGCGCAAAGTCGCGGCGTCGCCGTCGTCGGGGCTGCGACTCGACCCGGCGGTCGCGATCTCCGAATTGCAGCACGCCGCACACCATCAGGAGTCGGTGGTGATCGGTTACGTGGATCCGGCGGGCGTCGCCAGCCAGCGGGTGGTCGCGCCGATCAACGTGCGCGGTGGACAGCTGACCGCGTATGACCCGGCCTCAGGTCGGGTACGCGAATTCGCCATCCACCGCGTCACGTCGGTGGTCTCGGCCGATCCCGGCTAGATCAGCGACACCGTCGTCAGGACCAGCCCGGCGACCAACGCCGACAGGTTCGAATCGTCCACCACGTTCACCGTGATCGTGCGGGTCGGCAAGACACCGAGTTGCGTCGCCTTGAACGTAACCGCCTCGAGCGCCTGCTTGTACTGAGCGATCGTGGCCGTGCCCGACAATGTCAGCACCCCGGTGCTCGTGTTGTAGACGGCCGTCACCGGGTTTCCGTTGATCGCGTTGTAGCCCAACGTGTCACCGCTGCGGAGGCCCGCTGTGATCGCCACCGACGCACCGGTCAGCATCGTCGAGTCGGTGTCGAGGATCGTCGCTGACGTGATGGGCTTGACCGTGTTGCCGACCTTGACGAACGTGGCGCCGACCGTGGCGATGGTCGGACGGTCCGGGTTCTTCACGCCCACGAGCACGGTGGCGGGCAGCAGCGTGCCCACGCCGGAGTCGTCCACCACATCGATGGTGACCGTACGAGTGTCGAGCAGGCCGGCGCCGCCGGTCGCCGTGAACGTGACAGCCTCCAGCGCTGCTTCGTACTGGGCCAGCGTCGCCGTCCCGGTGAACGTCAACGTGTCGGTTCCGTTCCACGTCGCCGATACGGGGTTGCCGTCGATCGGGGCGAAGCTCAGCAGATCACCGGCCTGCCGTCCGCCGCTGATCTTCACCGTCGCACCGGTGAGCACCGTCGAGTCGAGATCGCCGATCTCGACGTTGGCGGCGACCTTGACCCCGGACTTGCCCAGTGTGTAGGTGGCCGGCAGCGACAGCACGGTGAGCAGCGGCCGGACCGGTGCGATGGTGTTGGCGAACACCACGCCCGGAACAGGACTGGTGTCGCCGTCCTCTTCGGTGACCGAGATCGTGACCGATCGAGTGAGGCCGACCTGCGTCGCGCTGAACGAAATCGCTTGCAGCGCAGCGGTGTACTGCTCGACGCTGGCGAGTCCCGTCAGCTCGATGGTCCAGTCGTTGGGGCGGCTGACCTGGATCGTGGAACCCGCGGGAGCGGTGTAGGTCAATGTGTCACCGGACAGGCGGCCGGGGCCGATGACGATGGTTGCGCCGCTGAGGTTGCCTCCATCGGCGTTCGCGATGAGTACCGAGGAGATCAGTTTCACCGGAGGCTTGCCGATCGTGTGGATCGGGGTTCCCAATGGGGTCACTGTCAGCGGGAGTTCCACGACGATCGCGGGGAGAACACCCATCGCGACCGTCGCGGGCAGCAGACTGTCGTTGCCGTCGGTGTCGGTCAGGGTGACGTTCACCGTGCGCAGTCCGAGCCCGAGTTGCGTTGCGCTGAAAGTGATGTCCTTCAGTGCGGCCTCGAACTCGGCGAGAGTGACCGGGCCGGTCAGTGTCACCGAGCGGTTGTCGTCGCTGAAACTCGCCGTGATCTGACTGCCGTCCGGCGCGGTGTAGGACAGCGCGTCTCCGGTCTGCTTACCGGCGCCCAGCGATACCGTGACCGACTGCAGTGACGACGAGTCGGCATCGGTGATCTCGGCAATCGACAGTAGCTTCACCGGGTCGCCACCCAACCGGAACGGCCCGCCGCCGACCGCGAACAGCGATGGCGGGAACTGGATCGCCGGCAGGAGCAGAAGCAGAACGCCTGCGGGTACCAGGTTCTCGACGCCTTGTTCGTCGGTGAGGGTGATCTCGATGGCGCGAGTCGCCAGGCCCAGCTTCGTGGCGCTGAACGTGATGGCTTTGAGCGCTGCTTCGTAGTCGGCCAGGCTCGCCAGGCCCGACAGTGTGACCGTGCGGTTGTCGTCGGTGAAGACGGGCGTGATGACGCTGCCGGAGGGGGCGGTGTATCCGAGTACGTCACCGATCTGTTTACCGGCGGCGATCGAGACCGTGATGCTCTGCAGCTGTGTGGAGTCGGGATCGACGATGGCGGCTGCGGACAACAGCTTCACCGGATCGCTCTTCACGACGTAGGGCAGCGCGGGCGTGGCGAGTAGCGAGGGCGGGAGCTGGACGAGCGGATCCACGGTGAAGGCAACTGTTTGGCGGTAGGTGTCGGCCTGCGCCAGCCCGATCACGCGAGCCACGGTGTGCAGCAGGCCCAGCAATCCGGGGAGGTCGACGGAGCTGTCACTCACCACGACGGTGAATTCGACGGGCCGGGGATTACCGATGACCGGGGTCGTCGGCGTGTAGAGGAAGGAGCCGTCGAGCGGGTTGCGGACGACCACACCTCCGCTGGCCGGTTGCTCGATGGTGTAGGTCAGCGGGTCGTCGTTGGGGTCGTAGGCGTCGATCCGGATCACGACCTGTCCGGTGACGATCTGCTCGGTGGTCACCGACCGCACCACCGGTGTCTTGTTGAACAGGGTGTGGGTGATCAGCCGGCGCACGTAGGCCAGCAGAGCGTCGTCGACCGGAGACGACGCCGGGGTCGTCGTGTCGGACAGCGTGTCGGAGAGCGCAGTCGCTTTCTCGGTCGCCGCGGGGGCTTGCAGACTCACCACTTCCGCCGGGGCGGTCTGCGGCGCCGGGTCCGGCACCCGGGCGAAGAGGCGCTTGCGCGGCGCCGTCGTCACCGGCGATACGGCGACCTCGTCGCTGTCCGCACTCTGCTCGGTACCGGCGGTGACGACGTCGGTGTCCCGGCTCTCGTCGACGTCGGCGTCCTTGGCCCGCCTCGGCCCCTCGAACCTGGCATGCCATCGCCGCGGGCCGGCTGCTGTCTCGTCGTCAGCAGTGGTCGCGCTGTCGGCATCGGTCTCGGCCTTGGTGTCCGTGGAGCGCTTCGCCCCCCGGATCTTGCCGGCAAGGGGTGCGTCGGTGTCCTGTGTCGTGCTGCCCGCCGACGTGACGCTCGACTCCGTCTCGCCCTCGCTCGCCGCGGCCACGCCCGTCGCCGCGTGTGCGACCGCCAAGCCGATGCCCAAGGAGACCGCCAGTGCCCCCACCCGCCCGACAGGAATCGGCGACCGCTGCTGCTCGACTCGGTGTCGCGCGGGTCGGTTGGACCCTGCATCGTCGAGGAGCCTTGCGGCCGCCCAGAACTGCCCTTCGGCACCGGTGCGAGACTTCCGATGTCCGACAGCTTTGCCACTCATGCGCCCGGCCTCCGTCACTGCGTCCAGTCCCCCGTGACTGTTCGCCCCCCCGACGACAACGCTGGGCGTGAGCCGTCACGCTTGTGGCCGCTACCCCGCGCAGCGAACACTAGAGCAAATTGACGCGCGCGACTGTCTTTTCTGTGAAAATGCTTCAAGAAGTCTTTCCAGCAACCTCATTGTGCGTCTTGACGTCGAGTTATGCGACGAAGGCTACTGAGGGCGGGCGCGTTCACTCCCACCGTCGACCTAGATCTGCACCCGCTTCCGCAGATTGCGCAACCCAAGACGCCGCCCTTCTGTCGGGGCGACCGTGCCCGCCGGCCTGAACGCGAAGCCAGGTTGTCGTGAGAGTACGGATAATGGGCAGGATGACTTTCTTCCGAGGCCGCGCATGACCGACGGCCCCTTGATCGTGCAGTCGGACAAGACTGTGTTGCTCGAGGTCGACCACGAGCAGGCCGGCGCTGCCCGCGCGGCGATCGCGCCGTTCGCCGAACTCGAGCGGGCACCCGAGCACGTGCACACGTACCGCATCACGCCGCTGGCGCTGTGGAACGCCCGCGCCGCCGGCCACGACGCCGAACAGGTCGTCGACGCCCTGGTGTCGTTCTCCCGCTACGCAGTGCCCCAGCCGCTGCTCGTCGACATCGTCGACACCATGGCGCGCTACGGCCGCCTGCAGCTGGTCAAGCATCCCGCCCACGGGTTGACGCTGGTCAGCTTCGACCGCGCCGTGCTCGAAGAAGTGCTGCGCAACAAGAAGATCGCGCCGATGCTCGGCGCGCGGCTCGACGACGACACCGTGATCGTGCACAACAGCGAGCGCGGCCGGGTCAAGCAGATGCTGCTCAAGATCGGTTGGCCCGCCGAGGATCTGGCGGGCTACGTCGACGGCGAGGCGCATCCGATCACGCTCGAGCAGAACGGCTGGGAGCTGCGCGACTATCAGCAGATGGCTGCCGACTCCTTCTGGGACGGCGGCTCCGGCGTCGTGGTGCTGCCCTGCGGGGCGGGCAAGACGCTTGTCGGCGCCGCGGCGATGGCCAAAGCCGGTGCGACGACGCTGATTCTGGTCACCAACACCGTCGCCGGCCGCCAGTGGAAGCGCGAACTGATCGCGCGGACCTCACTGACCGAGGAGGAGATCGGCGAGTACTCCGGGGAGAAGAAAGAGATCCGCCCGGTCACCATCGCCACCTATCAGGTGATCACCCGCCGCACCAAGGGCGAGTACAAGCATCTCGAGCTGTTCGACAGTCGCGACTGGGGGCTGATCGTCTATGACGAGGTGCACCTGCTGCCAGCGCCGGTGTTCCGGATGACGGCCGATCTGCAGTCCCGTCGGCGGCTCGGACTCACCGCGACGCTGATCCGTGAGGACGGCCGCGAGGGCGATGTGTTCTCGCTGATCGGACCCAAGCGCTACGACGCGCCGTGGAAGGACATCGAGGCGCAGGGGTGGATCGCGCCGGCCGAGTGCATCGAGGTTCGCGTCACGATGACCGACAACGAGCGCATGCTCTACGCCACGGCCGAACCGGACGAACGGTACAAGCTCTGCGCGACCGCGCACACCAAGGTCAACGTGGTGAAGTCGATCCTGGAGCGCCACCCGGACGAGCCGACGCTGGTGATCGGGGCCTACCTCGACCAGCTCGACGAGCTCGGCGTCGAGCTGGACGCGCCGGTGATCCAGGGCTCGACGAAGACCGCGGAGCGCGAGCAGCTGTTCGACGCGTTCCGCACCGGTGAGATCCGCACGCTGGTGGTGTCCAAGGTCGCCAACTTCTCCATCGACCTGCCCGAGGCCAGCGTCGCCGTGCAGGTGTCGGGCACGTTCGGCTCCCGCCAGGAGGAAGCGCAGCGGCTGGGACGGCTGCTGCGCCCGAAGGCCGACGGCGGCGGAGCGGTGTTCTACTCCGTGGTATCGCGGGACAGCCTCGACGCCGAGTACGCCGCTCATCGACAGCGGTTCCTCGCTGAACAGGGCTACGGCTACGTCATCAAGGACGCCGACGACCTGCTGGGGCCGGCGATTTGACCGTCGAACGCGTTGTTCCCATCGTGACGGTGCCAGACCTGCCGACTGCCGTCGCCCAGTACCGTGCGGTCCTCGGCCTCGACGTCGTGATGGACCACGGCTGGATCGTCACGCTCGCCGACCCCGAACACCGCCACCAGGTCAGCCTGCTGACCGAGGACGCAACCGCCGCAGTCAATCCGACGGTGTCGATCCAGGTCAGCGATGTCGATGAGGCCTATCGGAGTGCAATGGACGCGGGCATTCACATCGTCCATCCGCTCACCGACGAGGAGTGGGGCGTACGGCGCTTCTTCTTCGAGGACGCCGCAGGCAATGTTGTGAATGTGCTGTCGCACAGTCCGGGTTCGAGCTGAGCGGGCGCGCCGCGGCCGCGAACCGGCTAGCCTCATTCCTCGAGTCGGGACGAACTCGAGGCATCACGAAGGAACCCATGACGACAGACAGGCGCGACGTACGCGCCAGAACTCTGCGCTGCGCTGCAGGCGTCGCCGCTGCGGTGGCGTTCGGCGTGCTTTCACCGGCTGCTCTGGCCGGTGCCCAGCCGCTCCCGACACCTGTTCCCGGACCCGACGGCGCACCGCCGCCGCCCGGCCAGCCGATGGCTGTGCCGGTCGACCCCGCGGTCGCCGCCCCTCCGCCTGCGCCGCCGGGCCCGCCGATGGTGCCCGAGATCCCGAATGCTCAGTACGGTTCCGGCGACGGTCCGCTGGGTTTCCTGCGCGACGCCTGGCACCAGGCCCGCGACCCCTACGGCTTCCTGGGGACCGCCGACATGCCGAACATGCCGGCGGCCGGCGCCCCGCCGCCGGGGGCGGGCCCGCCTCCGCCGCTGCCGCCGGGCTACAAGTCCCTGAACGCGCCCGGGTCGGAGACACCTGCCACGGCCCCGCAGGGCGGCGGTCCGGCGCTGCCTCCGGGCTACTACCCCGTCAGCGGCCCGATGCCGCCGGGGTACGAGTGGGGTGTACCGCCACCTCCGCCTCCGCCGGACCCGAACGCGCCGAAGCCCTACGTGCCGGTGGTCTCGCCGCCTCCTCCGCCGCTGTTGCCCGCGCAGTAGCCTCTTCGCCGTCAGAGCAAAAGGGTCAGGACGCCGGCGACGGTGTTGCTGTCCAGACCCTGCTGATCCCGCACGGTCATCGTGATGGTGCGCGTGCTGAGCAAGTTCAGGCCGGTCTTGGAGAACTTCAGGGATTGCAACACGGCTTGGTAATCGCTGACCGACGCGGTCCCCGTCAGCGCGAGAACACCTGTCGAGACGTTGTACGTGCCGGTGATGCCGCCGGATGAGGTGTAGTTGAGCCTGTCCACGCTCTGGAAGTTGGTGATCGTGATGGTGGCGCTCTGCAGGTACGACGAGTCGTCGACGATCACCGCGGTCGGGCTCACCAACTGCTGCCCCAGGACGACGGTGCCCCCGAGCGGCGCCGTCAGCAATGGGGCGGTGTTGGCCAGCACGGTGACGGTCGTTGCCGCCGTCGGGCTGGTGGCGCCTTGCGCATCCGTGACCGTGTAGGTGACCGTTTTGATTGCTGCTGAGGCGGATCCGCTGCTCGAGAACGTGATCGATTGCAACACCTGCTGGTACTGGGCCGCCGTTGCGGTCCCCGACAATTGCAGGATGCCGTTGCTGTAGGTACCGACGATGCTCCCGACGGTTGTGAAGCCGAGCGTGTCCCCCGCGGCGAATCCGGTGATCGTGACCGTCGCGCTCGCCATGTTGGTCGAGTCCAGATCGGTGACGGTGACCAACGGGTTGACCTGCACGGCGGTGTTGCCGGCGGTGTAGGTCGGCCCGGGCAGAGTCGCGACCAGAGGAGCGATGTTGATCGGCGCGGCCAGGACCGTGACGGTCACGGGTGCCGGAAGGCTTGCGCTGCCTTGGTTGTCGATGACGGTGAACGTCACCGTTTTGATCGAGGCCAATGCCGAGGAGCTCGTCGAGAGTTTCACGGAACGGAGCAGCTGTTGATAATCGGCCAACGGCGCAGTTCCGGTGAAGGTCAGCGTGCCCGTAGCGTTGTTGTAGCTGCCGACGATTCCCGCTTGCGGCGTGAACGTCAGGATGTCGCCGGTGGAGAAGTTGCCCGTGATCTTGACGGTGGCACTTCCCATGGCCGAGGAGTCCAGATCCAGAATTGCCATACCGGAATCGACTGTGACGCTGGCGTTTCCGGCCGTGTAGGACACGTTCGTCACCGAGGTCACCAGCAGCGGGGGGATGTCGACCGGTGCGGCCAGGACGGTGATCGCCACGGCGCTGGATGCGCTTGCCGCACCCTGGGAATCGGACACCGTGAACGTCACCGTCTTGATGGCGGCGGGCGCCGAGGCCGCGGTCGCCAGGGTCACAGAGCGCAGCACCTGCTGGTACTGGGCGATCGTTCCCGTACCGGTCAGAGTCAGTGTGCCCGTGGCGTTGTTGTAATTGCCGTTGATGTTTCCTGTCGGGGCGAAGGTCAAGACATCACCGGCAGCGAACGCTCCCGTGATCTTGACGATCGCGCCGCTGAGATTGGCCGAGTCGACGTCGAGCACCGTGACACCGGGATCGACTGTGATGCCGGCGCTTCCGGCGTTGTAGGACACATTCGTCACCGACGTGACCACCAGCGGCGCGACATTCACGGGCGCCGCCACCACCGTCACGGCCACCAGCGCCGGTGCGCTGACCTTGCCGGTGGAGTCGGTGATGACGAAGGAGATGGAGGCGATCGAAGCCGGTGCCGAGGAGCTCGACGCGTAGGTGACGGAGCGCAGCGCCTGCTGATAGGCGGCCAGTGATGCGGTACCTGTGAATGTGAGCACCCCGCCGCTGTAGTTTCCGGTGATTCCGGCAGGGGCGGCGAAGCCCAGCGTCTCGCCTGCCGCCGCCCCGCCGACTATCGACACCACCGCACCGGACATCATGGTCGAGTCGGCATCCAGCACAATGACATTGGGATCAACCGATACCCCTGAACCACCGGCCGTGTAGGACACGCTGACGACCGAGGTCACCAATGCCGGCGCCGCGGCGACGGGTACGGTCACCACGGCGACGGCCGTCGTGGCGGGCACGCTGGACTTGCCTTGGTTGTCGGTCACGGAGAAGGTGACCGTGACGATTGCGGTACTGCCCGAGGTGAGCGTGATCGACTGCAGCAGCTCCTGATACGCGACCACCGATGCCGCACCGGTGAACGTCACCGAGTTGGTTCCCGGTGTCGCAGTCACGCCGCTGGGCAGGGTCCCGTAATTCAGGGTGCCACCCGTGGCGCTTACCGTCGCCGATGCCAATTGGGTGGAGTCGATGTCGGTGATGACGACCGCCGGGCTGACGGTGACCGCGCTGCCGGTGGTGCCTGCTGCCGTCGGGGCGGCCACCACCACCGGTGCCACCGCGACCGGAACACCCAACAGCGTCACCGCCGTCGTCGCCGGCACGCTGCTCTTGCCCTGGTCGTCAACAACGGTGAAGCTCACCGTGACAATGCCCGCGCTGCCAGCGGTCACCGTGATCGACTGGAGCAATTGCTCGTACGCAGCCACCGACGCAGCACCGGTGAAGGTCACCGAGTTTGTTCCCGGTGTCGCAGTCACCCCACTGGGCAGGGTCCCGTAGTTCAGAGTCCCGTCGGACGCGGTCACCGTCGCCGACGTCAGCTGCGTCGAGTCGACGTCAGTGATGACGACTACGGGACTCACCGTCACCGCCGCACCGGTGGTCCCAGCGGCGGTCGGCGCGGTGACCATGACCGGGGCAATCGCCACCGGAACACCCAGAACCGTGACAGCGGTCGTCGCCGGCACACTCGACTTACCCTGATCATCAACCACGCTGAAGCTCACGCTCACGATGCCAGCACTGCCTGAGGTGAGGGTGATCGACTGGAGCAATTGCTCGTACGCAGCCACCGACGCAGCACCGGTGAAGGTCACCGAGTTTGTTCCCGGTGTCGCAGTCACCCCACTGGGCAAGGTCCCGTAATTCAGGGTGCCACCCGCGGCGCTTACCGTCGCCGATGCCAGTTGGGTGGAGTCGATGTCGGTGATGACGACCGCCGGGCTGACGGTGACCGCGCTGCCGGTGGTGCCTGCTGCCGTCGGGGCGGCCACCACCACCGGTGCCACCGCGACCGGAACACCCAACAGCGTCACCGCCGTCGTCGCCGGCACGCTGCTCTTGCCCTGGTCGTCAACAACGGTGAAGCTCACCGTCACGATCCCGGCACTAGCAGCGCTCAACGTGATCGACTGCAGCAACTGCTCATACGCAGCCACCGACGCAGCACCGGTGAACGTCACCGAACCCGCACCTGGAGTCGCAGTCACTCCGCTCGGCAGGGTCCCAAAGTTCAGAGTCCCGCCCGACGCCGTCACCGTCGCCGACGCCAGTTGAGTCGAATCGATGTCGGTGATGACCACCACCGGGCTGACTATTACTGGCGAGCCGGTCGTCGCGGAGGCAAGCGGTGCGGTCACCACCACTGGAGCCACCGCGACCGGAACACCCAACACCGTCACCGATGTACTGGTGGGCACACTCGACTTGCCCTGATCATCAACCACGGTGAGGGTGACCGTGACAATGCCGGCACTGCCTGAGGTGAGAGTGATCGACTGCAGCAACTGCTCGTACGCAGCCACCGACGCAGCACCGGTGAACGTCACCGAGTTGGTTCCCGGCGTCGCGGTCACCCCATTGGGCAGGGTCCCGTAATTCAGCGCGCCACCCGTCGTGGTGACCGTCGCCGATCCCAACTGCGTCGAGTCGATATCAGTGATCACGACTACGGGACTCACCGTCACCGCCGCACCGGCGATCCCGGCTGCGGTCGGAGCTGACACCAGCACCGGCGCGATTGCGACAGGAACACCCAACACAGTGACAGCCGTCGTCGCCGGCACACTCGACTTGCCCTGATCATCAACCACGGTGAAGCTCACCGTCACAATGCCAGCACTGCCAGCGGTCACTGTGATCGACTGTAGCAATTGCTCATACGCGGCAACACTGGCTGCACCGGTGAACGTCACCGAACCCGCACCCGGTGTCGCGATCACCCCACTGGGCAGGGTCCCAAAGTTCAGGGTCCCGCCTGACGCCGTCACCGTCGCCGACGCCAGCTGCGCCGAATCGATATCGGTGATCACGACTACGGGACTCACCGTCACCGCCGCACCGGTGGTCCCAGCGGCGGTCGGGGCGGTGACCACGACCGGGGCAATCGCCACCGGCACACCCAACACAGTGACCGCGGTCGTGGTCGGCACACTCGACTTACCCTGATCATCAACCACCGTGAACGTCACCGTCACGATGCCGGCGCTGCCATCGGTGAGCGTGATCGACTGCAGCAGTTGCTGATACGCGGCCACCGACGCCGCACCGGTGAACGTCACCGAATTCACGCCCGGCGTCGCAGTTACCCCACTAGGCAGGGTCCCGAAATTCAGGGTCCCGCCCGACGCCGTCACCGTCGCCGACGTCAGCTGCGTCGAGTCGACATCGGTGATGACAACCGCCGGGCTGACGGTGACCGGCGAGCCAGTCGTCCCTGCCGCCACCGGCGCGGCCACCACCACCGGTGCCACCGCTACCGGAACACCCAACAGCGTCACCGCCGTCGTCGCCGGCACACTCGACTTGCCCTGATCATCAACCACCCTGAAAGTAACCGTCACAATCCCGGCACTCCCCGATGTCAGCGTGATCGACTGCAACAGTTCCTGATACGCAGCCACCGACGCAGCACCGGTGAACGTCACCGAGTTGGCACCTGGAGTCGCACTCACTCCGCTCGGCAGGGTCCCGTAGTTCAAGGTCCCGCCCGACGTCGTCACCGTCGCCGATGCGAGTTGAGTCGAATCGATGTCGGTGATGACGACCACGGGACTGACCGTGACCGCGCTGCCGGTGGTCCCGGCGGCGGTCGGCGCGGTGACCACGACCGGGGCAATCGCCACCGGAACACCCAACACAGTGACCGCCGTCGTCGCGGGCACACTCGACTTACCTTGATCATCAACCACCGTGAAGCTCACGCTCACGATCCCCGCATTACCAGCGGTCAACGTGATGGACTGCAGCAGTTCCTGATACGCGTTCACCGATGCGGCACCGGTGAACGCCACCGAGTTAGTTCCCGGTGTCGCAGTCACCCCACTGGGCAGAGTGCCGTAGCCGATGGTGCCACCCGTGGCGCTTACCGTCGCCGATGCCAGTTGGGTGGAGTCGATGTCGGTGATGACAACCGCCGGGCTGACGGTGACCGGCGAGCCAGTCGTCCCTGCCGCCACCGGCGCGGTGACCACCACCGGCGCGATCGCGACCGGCACGCCCAACACAGTGACCGCTGACGTCGCCGGCACACTCGACTTACCCTGATCATCAACGACGGTGAAGCTCACCGTGACGATCCCGGCGCTGCTGGCGGTGAGGGTGATCGACTGCAGCAGTTGCTGATACGCGGCCACCGATGCGGCACCGGTGAAGGTCACCGAGTTGGTTCCCGGTGTCGCGATCACCCCGCTGGGCAGGGTCCCGTAGTTCAGGGTCCCGCCCGACGCCGTCAACGTCGCCGACGCCAGTTGAGTCGAGTCGATGTCGGTGATGACGACCACGGGACTGACCGTGACCGCGCTGCCGGTGGTCCCCGCGGTGGTCGGGGAGGTGACCACGACCGGGGCAATCGCCACCTGCACACCCAGCACCGTAACCGCTGTCGTCGCCGGCACACTCGACTTACCTTGGTCATCGACCACGGTGAAGCTCACCGTGACAATCCCGGTGCCGCTGGTCAAAGTAATCGATTGCAGCAGTTCTTGATAGGCGGTAACACTGGCCGCACCGGTGAACGTCACCGAATTTGCGCCCGGAGTTGCGGTCACCCCGCTGGGCAGAGTGCCGTAGCCGATGGTGCCACCAGTAGCGGTGACCGTCGCCGATGCGAGCTGGGTCGAATCGATGTCAGTGATGACCACCACGGGACTCACAGTGATCGCGGTCCCGGAAGTGCCGGACGCGATCGGCGCGGCCACTACCACCGGAGCCACCGCGACCGGAACACCCAACATGGTGACCGCCGTACTGGTGGGCACACTCGACTTGCCCTGATCATCGACCACGGTGAAGCTCACCGTGACAATCCCGGTGCCGCTGGTCAAAGTAATCGATTGCAGCAGTTCTTGATAGGCGGTAACACTGGCCGCACCGGTGAACGTCACCGAGTTGGTTCCCGGTGTCGCGATCACCCCGCTGGGCAGGGTCCCGTAGTTCAGGGTCCCGCCCGACGCCGTCACCGTCGCCGACGCGAGTTGAGTCGAATCGATGTCGGTGATCACCACGACGGGGCTCACCGTGACCGCGCTGCCGGCGGTACCCGCTGCCACCGGGGCGACCACCACCAGCGGCGGCGCAGCCACCGGAACACCGAGCACCGTCACCACCGATGTGGCCGGCACACTCGCCTCACCCTGATCATCGACCACACTGAACGTCACCGTGACGATCGCGGCACCGCTAGCGGTCAGCGTGATCGACTGCAGAAGTTGTTCATAGGCAGCGATACTCGCCGCACCGGTGAACGTCACGGAACCCGCACCCGCCGTCGCCACCACACCCGAAGGCAGAGTGCCGTAGCCGATCGTGCCACCCGACGCGGTCACCGTCGCCGACGCGAGTTGGGTCGAATCGATGTCAGTGATGACGACGGCCGGGCTGACGGTGACCGCGCTACCGGTGGTCCCGGCGGCGGCCGGGGTGGTGATCACGACCGGGGCCACCGCGACCGCAACACCCAACAGCGTCACCGCCGTCGTCGCCGGCACACTCGACTTGCCCTGATCATCAACCACGGTGAGGGTGACCGTGACAATGCCGGCACTGCCTGAGGTGAGAGTGATCGACTGCAGCAACTGCTCGTACGCAGCCACCGATGCGGCACCGGTGAACGTTACCGAATCCGCGCCCGGAGTTGCGGTCACTCCGCTGGGGAGGGTGCCGTATCCGATGCTGCCACCAGTAGCGGTGACCGTTGCCGATGCGAGCTGGGTCGAATCGATGTCGGTGATGACCACCACGGGACTGACCGTGACCGCGCTGCCGGTGGTCCCAGCGGCGGTCGGGGCGGTGACCACGACCGGGGCAATCGCCACCGGCACACCCAACACGGTAACTGCTGTCGTCGCCGGCACACTCGACTTACCCTGATCATCAACTACGGTAAAGCTCACCGTCACGATCCCGGCACTAGCAGCGCTCAACGTGATGGACTGCAGCAGTTCTTGATACGCGGTAACACTGGCCGCACCGGTGAATGTCACCGAGTTGGTTCCCGGAGTTGCGGTAACCCCCCTGGGCAGAGTGCCGTAGCCGATGGTGCCACCGCCCGTCGCGGTCACCGTCGCCGACGCGAGCTGGGTCGAATCGATGTCAGTGATGACCACCACGGGACTCACAGTGATTGCGGTCCCGGAAGTACCGGACGAGATCGGCGCGGCAACGACCACCGGAGCCACCGCGACCAGAACACCCAACACCGTGACCGCTGTCGTCGCCGGCACGCTCGACTTACCCTGATCATCAACCACCGTGAAGCTCACGGTCACGATTCCCGCGCTGCCCGATGTCAATGTGATCGATTGCAGCAGTTCCTGATACGCGGCAAGACTGGCCGAACCGGTGAACGTCACCGTACCCGCGCCCTGCGTCGCAGTCACCCCGCTCGGCAGAGTGCCGTAGCCGATGCTGCCACCTGTAGCGGTCACCGTCGCCGATGCGAGCTGGGTCGAGTCGACGTCAGTAATGACGACCACGGGACTGACCGTGACCGCGCTGCCGGTCGTCGCGGAAGCAAGCGGTGCGGTCACCACCACCGGGGCGACCGCGACCGGAACACCCAACACAGTGACAGCCGTCGTCGCCGGCACACTCGACTTGCCCTGATCATCAACCACGGTGAGGGTGACCGTGACAATGCCGGCACTGCCTGAGGTGAGAGTGATCGACTGCAGCAACTGCTCGTACGCAGCCACCGACGCAGCACCGGTGAACGTCACCGAGTTGGTTCCCGGTGTCGCAGTCACCCCACTGGGCAGGATTCCGTAATTCAGCGTGCCACCCGTGGTGGTGACCGTCGCCGATGCCAACTGCGCCGAGTCGATGTCGGTGATCACGACTACGGGACTCACCGTCACCGCCGCACCGGTGATCCCGGCTGCGGTCGGAGCTGACACCAGCACCGGCGCGATTGCGACAGGAACACCCAACACAGTGACCGCTGTCGTCGCCGGCACACTCGACTTGCCCTGATCATCAACTACGGTGAAGCTCACGGTCACGATGCCCGCGCTGCCAGCGGTCACCGTGATCGATTGCAGCAGTTCCTGATACGCGGCCACCGACGCGGCACCGGTGAACGTCACCGAACCCGCACCTGGAGTCGCAGTCACTCCGCTCGGCAGGGTCCCGAAGTTCAGCGTGCCACCCGACGTAATCACCGTCGCCGACGCGAGTTGGGTCGAATCGATGTCAGTGATGACCACTACGGGACTCACAGTGATCGCGGTCCCGGAAGTGCCGGACGCGATCGGCGCGGCAACTACCACCGGAGCCACCGCGACCGGAACACCCAACACCGTGACCGCTGTCGTCGCCGGCGCACTCGACTTACCCTGATCATCAACCACCGTAAAGCTCACGGTCACGATGCCCGCGCTGCCCGATGTCAATGTGATCGATTGCAGCAGTTCCTGATACGCGGCAAGACTGGCCGAACCGGTGAACGTCACCGAACCCGCGCCCTGCGTCGCAGTCACCCCGCTCGGCAGAGTGCCGTAGCCAATGGTGCCACCCGAAGCGGTCACCGTCGCCGAACCAAACTGTGTCGAATCCACATCGGTGATCGAAACAATCGGCGACACCGTCACCGCACTACCGGCGGTACTCGTCGCCACCGGCGCCACCACTATCAACGGCGGCGCAGCCACCGGAACACCGAGCACCGTCACCACCGATGTGGCCGGCACACTCGCCTCACCCTGACCATCGATCACACTGAACGTCACCGTGACGATCGCGGCACTGTTGGAAGTCAGCGTGATCGACTGCAGCAGTTCCTGATACGCAGCCACCGATGCGGCACCAGTGAACGTCACCGAGTTCGCACCCGGAGTCGCAACAACCCCACTGGGGAGGGCTCCGTAGCCGATGGTGCCGCCCGACGCGGTCACCGTCGCCGACGCCAGCTGGGTCGAGTCAACATCGGTGATGACCACCACGGGACTGACCGTTACCGCGCTGCCGGTCGTCGCGGAGGCAAGCGGTGCCGTGACGACGATCGGGGCTACCGCGACCGGAACACCCAATACAGTGACCGCGGTCGTGGCCGGCACACTTGACTTGCCCTGATCATCGACCACCGTGAACGTCACCGTGACAATCCCTGCACCGCCCGAAGTGAGCGTGATCGACTGCAGCAACTGCTGATACGCAGCAACACTGGCCGCACCGGTGAAAGTCACCGAACCCGTACTTGGAGTCGCAGTCACCCCGCTCGGCAGGGTCCCGAAGTTCAGCGTGCCACCCGACGCCGTCACCGTCGCCGAACCCAACTGGGTCGAGTCAATATCGGTGATCACGACGGCAGGGCTGACCGTGACCGCAGTGCCCGTGGTACCCGACGCGATTGGCGCGGTGACGAGGACCGGAGCCAACGCGACCGCAACACCCAACACAGTCACTGCCGTCGTCGTCGGCACACTCGACTTGCCCTGATCATCAACCACCGTGTAAGTCACGGTGACAATGCCGGTACTGCCCGATGTCAATGTGATCGACTGCAGCAACTGCTCATAGTCGGCCACCGACGCAGCACCGGTGAACGTCACCGAGCCCGCGCCCGTGATCGCATCCACACCCGCTGGCAACGTGCCATAGCTCAAGGTGCCACCCGACGTCGTCACCGTCGCCGAACCCAACTGCGCCGAATCGATATCGGTGATCACCACCACCGGGCTCACCGTAGTGGCGTTGCCCACTGTGCCGGCGGCTGTCGGCACAGTGACGAGGAGCGGCGCTACTGCCACCGGAGCGCTGAGGACTGTGACCACAGTTGTGGCCGGCACACTCGTCTTGCCCTGGTCGCCGGTGACAGAGAAACTGACAGTCAACAATCCTGCGTCGCTCGATGTAAGCGTGATCGACTGCAACAGTTGCGCATACGCTTCAACCGAGGCAGCACCGGTGAATGTAACCGAACCCGCACCTGACGTCGCAGTGACACCTACGGGTAGCGCTCCGTATGACAGCGAGCCCGACGAAGCCGACACCGTCGCTGCCGTAACACTTGTCGAATCAATGTCCGAGATGACAACTGTCGGACTGACTGTGATCGCACTGCCTTTGACACCCGCAGCAGTCGGTGCGGTCACAACCAACGGCGCTGCGGCCAAGGCGAGACCGAGGAGAGTCACAATGGTAGTCGCGAGCGCGCTGGTGTTCCCCTGATCATCAGTCACCTCGAACGACACGGCGCTCAGGCCAGCGGATGACGAACTCACTGTGACCGACTGCAGCAATTGCTGATACTCATCAACCGATGCCGCACCGGTGAAAGTCACCGAATTCGAGCCTTCTGCTGCAACAACGCCGGGTGGCAGGGTGCCGTAGCCCAGTGCGGCTCCCGCTGATCCAGCGACTTTGACAGTTGCTGATGTCAAATGTGTCGAATCTAGGTCGCTGATCGAAACAATCGGCGATACCGTCACCGCACTGCCGGCGGTACCCCCCGCCACCGGCGCCACCACAACCAACGGCGGCGCAGCCACCGGAACACCGAGCACCGTCACCACCGATGTGGCCGGCACACTCGCCTCTCCCTGATCATCGACCACACTGAATGTCACCGTGACGATCGCGGCACTGCTAGCGCTCAGCGTGATCGACTGCAGAAGTTGTTGATAGGCAGCGACACTGGCCGCACCGGTGAACGTCACCGAACCCGCACCCGGCGTCGCAGTCACCCCGCTCGGCAGGATGCCGTAGCCGATCGTGCCACCCGAAGCGGTCACCGTCGCCGACGCCAATTGGGTCGAGTCAATATCGGTGATCGAAACAATCGGCGACACCGTCACCGCACTACCGGCGGTACCCCCCGCCACCGGCGCCACCACAACCAACGGCGGCGCAGCCACCGGAACACCCAGCACCGTCACCACCGATGTGGCCGGCACACTGGCCTCGCCCTGATCATCGACCACCGTGAATGTCACCGTGACAATCCCGGTGCCGCTGGTCAATGTGATCGACTGCAGAAGTTGTTCGTAGGCAGCGACACTGGCCGCACCGGTGAACGTCACCGAACCCGCACCCGGCGTCACGGTGACCCCGCTCGGCAGGGTGCCATAGCCAATGGTTCCACCCGAAGCGGTCACCGTCGCCGAACCCAACTGCGTCGAATCCACATCGGTGATCGAAACAACCGGCGACACCGTCACCGCACTACCGGCGGTACCCGCTGCCACCGGCGCCACCACAACCAACGGCGGCGCCGCCACCGGCAGACCCAGCACGGTGACCACCGATGTGGCCGGCACACTGGCCTTACCCTGATCATCGACCACCGTGAACGTCACCGTGACAATCCCGGTGCCGCTGGTCAATGTGATCGACTGCAGAAGCTGTTGATAGGCAGCGACACTGGCCGCACCGGCGAACGTCACCGAGTTGGTTCCCGGTGTCGCGGTGACCCCGCCGGGCAGGGTGCCGTAGCCGATGGTGCCACCCGACGCGGTCACCGTCGCTGAACCCAATTGGGTCGAGTCAACATCGGTGATCACGACGACAGGGCTCACGGTGACTGCACTACCGGCGGTACCCGCCGCCACCGGCGCCACCACAACCAGAGGCGGCGCGGCCACCGGAACACCCAGCACCGTCACCACCGACGACGCCGGCGCACTCGCCTTACCCTGATCATCGACCACCGTGAACGTCACCGTGACAATCCCGGTGCCGCTGGTCAATGTGATCGACTGCAGAAGCTGTTGATAGGCAGCGACACTGGCCGCACCGGCGAACGTCACCGAGTTGGTTCCCGGTGTCGCGGTCACCCCGCTCGGCAGGGTGCCGTAGCCGATGGTGCCACCCGACGCGGTCACCGTCGCCGAACCCAACTGCGTCGAATCCACATCGGTGATCACGACGACAGGACTCACCGTCACCGGACTGCCGGTGGTGCCCGCTGCCGCCGGCGAAACCACCACCAACGGCGGCGCGGCCACCGGAACACCGAGCACCGTCACCACCGATGTGGCCGGCACACTCGCCTTACCTTGGTCATCGATGACGGTGAAGCTCACGCTCACGATCCCCGCACTGCTAGCGGTCAGCGTGATCGACTCCAGCAGATCCTGATACGCGGCAACACTGGCCGCACCGGTGAACGTCACCGAACCCGCACCCTGCGTCGCAGTCACCCCGCTCGGCAGGGCGCCGTAGCCAATGGTGCCACCCGACGCGGTCACCGTCGCCGACGCCAACTGGGTCGAATCAATATCGGTGATCGAAACAATCGGCGACACCGTCACCGCACTACCGGCGGTACCCCCCGCCACCGGCGAAACCACCACCAACGGCGGCGCAGCCACCGGAACACCCAGCACCGTCACCACCGATGTGGCCGGCACACTCGCCTCTCCCTGATCATCGACCACACTGAATGTCACCGTGACAATCCCAGTGCCGCTGGTCAATGTGATCGACTGCAGAAGTTGTTCGTAGACAGCGACACTGGCCGCACCGGTGAACGTCACCGAACCCGCACCCGGCGTCGCAGTCACCCCGCTCGGCAGGATGCCGTAGCCGATCGCGCCACCCGAAGCGGTCACCGTCGCCGACGCCAACTGGGTCGAATCAATATCGGTGATCGAAACAATCGGCGACACCGTCACCGCACTACCGGCGGTACCCCCCGCCACCGGCGCCACCACAACCAACGGCGGCGCAGCCACCGGAACACCCAGCACCGTCACCACCGATGTGGCCGGCACACTCGCCTCTCCCTGATCATCGACCACACTGAATGTCACCGTGACAATCCCAGTGCCGCTGGTCAATGTGATCGACTGCAGAAGTTGTTCGTAGACAGCGACACTGGCCGCACCGGTGAACGTCACCGAACCCGCACCCGGCGTCGCAACCACACCCGAGGGCAAAGTTCCGTAGCCAATCGTGCCACCCGAAGCGGTCACCGTCGCCGACGCCAATTGAGTCGAATCAATATCGGTGATCGAAACAACCGGCGACACCGTCACCGCACTACCGGCCGTCCCCGCCGCCACCGGCGCCACCACAACCAGAGGCGGCGCAGCCACCGGCAGACCCAACACCGTCACCACCGATGTGGCCGGCACACTCGCCTTACCCTGATCATCAACCACCGTGAAGCTCACGGTCACGATGCCCGCGCTGCCCGATGTCAATGTGACCGACTGCAGCAACTGCTGATACGCGGCCACACTGGCCGCACCGGCGAACGTCACCGAGTTGGTTCCCGGCGTCGCAGTGACCCCGCTCGGCAGAGTTCCGTAGCCAATGGTTCCACCCGATGCCGTCACGGTGGCCGACGCCAATTGGGACGAGTCGATATCGGTGATCACGACGACAGGACTCACCGTCACCGGACTGCCGGCGGTACCCGCCGCCACCGGGGCGACCACCACCAACGGCGGCGCAGCCACCGGAACACCCAGCACCGTCACCACCGACGACGCCGGCACACTCGCCTTACCCTGATCATCGACCACCGTGAACGTCACCGTGACAATCCCGGTGCTGCTGGTCAAAGTAATCGACTGCAGCAACTGCTGATACGCAGCGACACTGGCCGCACCGGTGAACGTCACCGAACCCGCACCCGGCGTCGCGGTGACCCCACTGGGCAGAGTTCCGTAGCCGATCGTGCCACCCGAAGCGGTCACGGTCGCCGACGCCAATTGGGACGAGTCGATATCGGTGATCACGACGACAGGGCTCACCGTCACCGGACTGCCGGCGGTGCCCGCCGCCACCGGCGCCACCACAACCAACGGCGGCGCAGCCACCGGAACACCCAGCACCGTCACCACCGATGTGGCCGGCACACTCGCCTTACCCTGATCATCGACCACCGTGAACGTCACCGTGACGATCGCAGCACCGCCCGAAGTGAGCGTGATCGACTGCAGAAGTTGTTGATACGCGGCAACACTCGCCGCACCGGCGAACGTCACCGAGTTGGTTCCCGGTGTCGCAGTCACCCCGCTGGGCAGAGTGCCGTAGCCAATCGTGCCACCCGACGCCGTCACCGTCGCCGAACCCAACTGGGTCGAATCCACATCAGTGATCGACACAATCGGCGACACCGTCACCGGACTGCCGGCGGTACCTGCCGCCACCGGCGAAACCACCACCAACGGCGGCACATTGACCGGCAGACCAACGACGGTGACCACGGTGCTCACCGGAACGCTGCTCTCGGATTGGTCGTCAGTGACTGCGAACGTCACGGTCTTGACGCCCACGTCGGCCGATGTCAGCGTGACCGACTGCAGCAATTGCTGATATGCCGCCACGGTAGCGGCGCCGACGAACGTCACCGACCCACCGGTGACCGTTGCCGTCACGCCAGTGGGTAGCGTGCCATATCCGAGTACATCGCCCGCTGCGGCGTTCTGCACGGTGACAGTTGCCGACGACAACTTCTGCGAATCCAGATCGGTGATAGAGACCACCGGTGACACACGTACCGCAGTTCCCGACATGCCAACCGCCACCGGCGTGACGACAAGCAACGGCGGAGTGGCCACCACGATGACCGAGGCGACTCCACCAACCAGACTTTGTAAGCCGCTATCGTCCTTTACAGTGATCGAGGCGATCCGCGGCGCGCCTCCCTGCGTCGTCGAGAACGAAATCGCCTGTAGCGCAGCTTCATATTGCGCAAGCGTCGCCGATCCGGACAAGGTGAGAATCTTCGTGGTGGCGTTCCATTGCGCTGTCACTGGATTTCCGGGCGGCGCGGTGTAAGTCAGTAGGTCTCCGCTTCGGCCATTGGTCAGCGACACAGTTGCCGATAGCAATTTCGTCGAGTCGGCGTCTGTGATGATTGCGCCCGACAACAGCTTTACGGGATCCGCTCCCACTACGTAGGTGCCCGCGCCTGTCGTCACCACAACGGGTGGCACCGAGACGGTCGGATTGACGGTCACCGGAACAGTGACCGTCACGTCGTCCCGTTCTGCGATACCAATCGCCCTGGCGAGGGTGTGGAAGACCAACCGCATGATCTTGAACGGACCGCGCAGATCCTCACTACCGTCGCTGATGATGACTTTGAAGCTGTCTTGCACGGGGTTGCCCGTCACGACAGACGTCGGTGTGTAGATGAACTGACCCGTGACCGGATCTCGCGTGACACGACCGTGAGCCGGTTGCACGATCGTGTACGTCAACGGATCGCCGTTGGGGTCGTAGGCATGGAGGTCGACGAGCACCTGTCCCGTGAGGATCTGATGGCTCTCGACCGGGCCGTAGACGGGTGACTCGTTGAAGAATGTGTGTTGGATCTGTCTGCGGACCCACGCAAGCAGCCCGTCGAACCACGGGGCGGTCGCGGGCGCATGCGGGTCGAGGAGCGGGGAGATGGCGCCTGAGACCAATGCGGTCATCACCTGGACCGCCGCGACTTCTTGCTCCACGGGCGGTGCGGACATCGCCGCAGCGCTCACGTGGTCCTCACCACGTGTGAAATTCGTCCGCAGCGGCCGGGCGACCGGCTCCTGGCGAGGCTGCTCGGCGTCCCCATCCCTGCCGGCAGCACCGGGCATCGCGTCAACGTCAGTTCCGCCTGCGTCCTCTTCCTGTGAGGTGTCGGCGTGCGGGGAGGGCGATGGTTCCTTGTCGGCCGAGTTGCCGCCTCGATCCTCAGACGGAGCTGCAGCCGACTCCTCAGCGTCGTCTTCCAGGCCGGAGCCAGTCACCGAAGGGACTGCACCCTCCTCCGGTTGAGCGACTTCTTCTGAGCCACTTTCGACCCCAGCATCGACGCCCTCCTCGTCGGTGGTCTCGGCCGCGACATCAGGATCGCCCGGGTCGCCGGTGGCTTTCACGCCCGCGTTGGCAACGCCCGCGTCGGCAGAGTCCGAAACGGTGGCGTTAGCGCCACTGGCATTCTCGGAGGTTGCAGTGCCGCGAGAGGACAGTTTGTGCGGGCGCGCGTCGGCCTTGTGGAATTTCGGGCCTGGCGACGTGGCCGATGTCTCGGTGTCCGCGTGTGCGAGGCCGGCGAAGTTCGCCACGGCGAAACCCACCCCTAGGGAGACCGCGAGGGCCCCTATCCTGCCGACAGGCAGGGCGTACCTCGGGGCGGCGCGGCGGGCGTGCCTGGTCGCGCCCGAATCGCTGCTCTCGGCCAAGAGCAGCCTTGCCGACCAAAAGTCCTGATCAGGTGGCGCGTCGTCGGTACGGGTAGCGCGATGGCGGGGAGCTGCACACATGGGTGTCCTCCATTTGCTGCATGCTGTTCCCCCCTGACGCTGGACTCAGGATCTGCAGCGCTGCACCCGCGATCACAAGCGAGACGCTCGATTGGGTCGACCCGCCTCGAGCGCATGCGACACTGTGCAACCTCATTGCCGCCCCCGACAATCATCTGAGCCAGAAGAATTAGCTGAACGCTCGCTCGAGTCCGGCAATGAACGCGCAACCAAGGAAAAGATTAAGTCAACGGCAGCAGAAGATCAGCAATTTTTAGCAAAATTATTGCCTGCGGCAATTTTGGCACCGAGTGGCTGTTGAAATAGCTGCTATCCGGCATGGCTCGCAGAAGATCACTCACTTGCTGCGACGGTCGCCGACACCAGGCCGCTAACTTGTTGTCCAGCGACTGACCGCCAGAGGATTCAGCGGCTACCGATGAGGCGGACGTCGGCAGACCGCTCCGCCACGGGCTCGCCGCACGGCACCACGCAACGACGTTGCTCGATTGTCATCGACCGACGCAGCAGCCCGCACCCTGCGTACACATCTGGCCGCCACCGCGGAGCCGAAGGGAGCGCAACAGACGGGCCACTTCCCCGCGAGTCGCGCTTCGTGGAGTCCACGTACTGCTCGGGCGACGGCGAGTTTGCCTCCGCGCTAACGCTCAGGCGAGCGCGGGCATGACCTCGCGCTCGAACAGCTCGATTCCCGAGCGGTCGTAGGCCGCCTCGGGGAAGTAGCAGATGACGTACTCGCAGCCGAGGTCGCGGAGATTCTGCAGCGTGTCCACGATCTGCTCGGGTGTGCCGCTTCCCGACTGCGGGGTGCGCATCGAGTCGATCATCGCGTCGGCGGCCGGGTCGCCCGCCAGGGCGGCGATACGGGCGCGCACCCTCTCGCGACGATCGTCGACCTCAGCCTCGGTGGTGCCGACGATCATGTTCAGGTTCGCAGACCGGACGATCGCGTCGAAGTCGGTGCCCACGTCTCGGCAATGTGCGGCAAGCACATTCGACTTGTGCGCGAACCCCTCCGGTTCGGAGGTGAAGTTGGTGTACTGGGCGTACTTGGCCGCGATGCGCAGCGTGACCTTTTCTCCGCCGCCTGCGATCCACAACGGAATTCCCCCAGACTGCAACGGCTTCGGCGCGACAATGGCACCGTCGACGCGATAGTGCTCGCCAGTGAAGCTGACGACCCCTTCGCGCCACGCGTCCGCCATGATCTGCACGCCCTCGTCGAGGCGGGCGAGTCGCGCACCCGCGGAAGGGAATCCGTAACCGTAGGCGCGCCATTCGTGTTCGTACCAGCCTCCGCCGATCCCCATCTGGATCCGGCCGCCGGAGATGACGTCGCAAGTGGCTGCAACTTTGGCCAGATACGCCGGGTTTCGGTAGCTCATCGCGGTGCACATCTGCCCCAGCTTGACCCGCGAGGTGCTGGCCGCGTACGCGGCCATCAGCGACCACGCCTCGTGGGTCGCTTCAGCGGTGGGCACCGGCACGGTGTGGAAGTGGTCGTACACCCACAGGGAGTCCCAGCTGTCGCCACTGTCGACGTAGGTGGCGAGGTCGCGCATCACCTGCCACTGATCGCTGGGATCGATGCCGACCAGGTCGAGTCGCCAGCCTTGCGGGATGAAGAGTCCGAAGCGGATCTCCCGACTCTAAGCGCATCCGGCTACGGCGCGACCGCACCAGCGAAGCAACTGCGATATTCGCTCGGCGTGGTGTGCATCTGGCGCACGAAGTGGTAGCGGAACGTCACCGGTGACTCGAAACCGACACGCGCGCTGACCTGCTCGACCGACAGCAGGGACGATTCCAGCAGCGGCAAGCTGGCGAGCACGCGCTGTTCGATCAGCCATTTGATCGGGGTGCTTCCGGTGGCCTTGGCGAACTGGCGGAGGAAACTGCGCCGCGACATCGCGCACTGAGCGGCCAGGTCGTCCAGCGTGATCGGGGTGTCGAGATGCTCCAACGCCCACGCCATGCCCGCAGCGATCCGGCCATCGGCCGCCGGCTCGGGGACCGGTGTCTCGATGTACTGCGCCTGCCCGCCGGCACGGTGGGGCGCGATCACCAGCCGTCGCGCGACGTCATTGGCCACGGCGGCACCGTGATCGCAGCGCACGATGTGCAGGCACAGGTCGAGACCGGCCGCGCACCCTGCACTCGTGAGCACCCTGCCGTTGTCGACGTACAGCGGCGCGCGATCGATCTGGACATCGGGGTATCGACGCTGCATGGCATCTGCGTAGAGCCAGTGCGTGGTCGCCGATCGTCCGTCCAGCACTCCCGCTTCGGCCAGCGCGAACGCCCCGGAACAGATGGAGACCAGGCGCGCGCCGCGGCGATCAGCAGCCTTCAGCGCGTCGACGAGCGCGGGCGAGACAGGCTCGTCGATGTCACGCACGCTGGGAATCACCACGGTGTCGGCGTCGGCCAGCTCGGCCAGACCGTAGGACGTCCGCACCGTCGCGCCACCGAGGAGGCGAACCTCGGGGACCTCGGCGCACAGTTGCACCGAATACCAGGGTGCGGTGATGCCGGCAGAGAACTTCTCGTTGAGCTCGGTGATGCCGAAGATCTCGGCGGCGAGGCCCGTCTCGAAACCCGTCATCCCGTCATAGGCCAAGATCGCCACGGTATGCATGGCACTATCCTAACGAACAGTGGCCTCAGGGCCACTGTTCGTGCGACGGTAGCCCCCGCATGATCGAGTCATGTTCTACAAACGACCGCCCCGCATCACCGATCATCGATTCTTCGGCGTGCTCCGAGAATTCGTCGCGGGCATCCACGCCGGCCACGGCGTTGCGCACGGCGTCACCCCGCCGGCCACCTCGGCCGCTCTCACATATGACGAATCCCCCGGAACCGTTGCGGCTCCGAGGGATTCGACTGATGACGCTTAGCTGGTCAGCGAGCTCGGCGGGGTGAACCGCTCGCCGTACTTGGCCGCCAGTTCCTTCGCCCGCGCGACGAAGGCGTCCTTGCCCACGCCGCCGGCGCCCTGGTAGCCGACGATGAACTGCGCCGACCCGCCGGTGTAGGGCGGGTAGCCGATGCCCATGATCGAGCCGATGTTCGCATCGGCGGTCGAGGTCAGCACGCCTTCGTCGAGACACTTCTGCGTCTCGAGCGCCTCGGCGAACAGCATCCGATCGATCATGTCCTGCAACGGCATCTCGGTGTTCCCCGCGCCGAAGGTCTCCGCCAGGCCTTCCCACAGGCCGACGCGCTTGCCGTCGACGTACTCATAGAAGCCGGCACCCTTGAGCCGCGACGGACGACCGATCTCGATCATCTTGTTCACCACAGCCTCGCCGGGGTGCGGCTCATAGCTGCCGCCGGCGGACTCGGTTGCCTTGCGGGTTTCGTTGGCGATCTTCTGCATCAGCTCCAGATTGAGCTCGTCGGAGAGCTGCAGCGGCGCCGCCGGGTAGCCGGCCTGAGCACCGGCCTGCTCGATGCTGGCCGCGGGCACACCCTCGCCCAGCATCGCCAGCGCCTCGTTGACGAACGTGCCGATGACGCGAGAGGTGAAGAAGCCGCGGCTGTCATTGACCACGATCGGCGTCTTGCCGATCGCCAGCGTGTAGTCGAACACCCGGGCCAGCGCCTCGTCAGAAGTCTTCTCGCCCTTGATGATCTCCACCAGCGGCATCTTGTCGACCGGAGAGAAGAAGTGAATGCCGATGAAGTCTTCCTGGCGCTTCACGCCAGTCGCGAGACCGGTGATCGGCAGCGTGGAGGTGTTGGACCCCAGCAGGGCGTTGGGCTCGACGATGTCCTCGATTTCCTGGAACACCTTGTGCTTGAGGTCCTGGTTTTCGAAGACAGCTTCGATCACGAAGTCCACGCCCTTGAGATCCTGCGGATCGGCGGTCGGATGAATCCGGCCCAGCAGCGCCGTGGACTTCTCCTCGGTGGTGCGACCGCGCTCCAGCGCCTTGGCCTCGATCTTCTCGGAGTAGCCCTTGCCCTTGTCGGCGGCTTCCTGCGAAACGTCTTTGAGCACAACGTCGTAGCCGGCCTTGGCCGAGACGTAGGCGATGCCTGCGCCCATCATGCCCGCGCCCAGCACACCGATCTTTCGGATCTCCTGCTTGGCGATACCTTCGGGACGCGATGCGCCACCGTTGATCGCCTGCAGGTCCAGGAAGAACGCCTGGATCATGTTCTTGGCGGTCTGCCCGGTGACCAGCGAGACGAAGTAGCGGCTCTCGATGCGGGTGGCGGTGTCGAAGTCGACCTGCGCACCCTCGACGGCCGCGTCGAGGATGGCGCGCGGCGCCGGCATCGGCGCACCCTTGAGCTGCTTCTTCAGCAGCGCCGGGAACGACGGCAGGATCGCCGCGAGAGCCGGATGCGACGGTGTCCCGCCGGGCATCTTGTAGCCCTTCTGATCCCACGGCTGCACCGCAACGGTATCGGGATTGGCCTTGAGCTCTTCCTTGATCCAAGCCTTGGCGCGTGGCACCAGTTCCTCGACGCTGCCGACCAATTCGTCGACCAGGCCGACGTCCTTGGCCTTGCCCGGCTTGAAACGCGTGCCCTGCGAGAGGACCTCCATGAACGCCTTCTGCACGCCGAACATCCGCACGGTGCGCGCGACACCGCCGCCGCCGGGCAGCAAGCCCAGGGTGACCTCCGGCAGGCCGATGACGACACCCTTCGTGTCGGCGGCGATGCGGTGATGACAGGCCAGCGCGATCTCCAGGCCACCGCCGAGGGCGGCACCGTTGATGGCGGCGACCACGGGCACGCCAAGCGTCTCGAGCTTGCGCAGGTCGGCCTTGATGAACTCCACCTCGGCGAAGGATTCCGCGGCGTTCTCGGGGCCGACCTTCATCATGCCCTTGAGGTCACCGCCGGCGAAGAACGTCTTCTTCGCGCTCGCGATCACCACGCCGGTGATCGAATCCTTTTCCTGCTCAAGCCGCTCGACGGCGTTGTGCATGGACTCCTTGTAGTGCTCGTTCATCACGTTGGCCGACCCGGTGGGGTCATCCAGCGTCAGGGTGACGATGCCGTCGGCATCCTTGTCCCACTGAATCGTGTTCTCTGCCATGGTCATATCTCCTAGACGCGCTCGATGATGGTGGCCACGCCCATGCCGCCGCCGACGCACAGCGTGATCAGCGCACGCTTGGCACCGCGACGCTCGAGCTCGTCGACCATGGTTCCGGTGATCATGGCGCCGGTGGCGCCCAGCGGGTGGCCCATCGCGATGGCGCCACCGTTGACGTTGAGCTTCTCGTCCGGGATGTTCAGGTCCTTCTGGAACTTCATCACCACGGAGGCGAAGGCCTCGTTCAGCTCGAACAGGTCGATGTCGTCGACCGTCAGACCGGCGCGCTCGAGCACCTTCTTGGTGGCCGGCGTCGGGCCGGTCAGCATGATCACCGGGTCCGCTCCGGACGTCGCGGTGGCGACGATGCGGGCACGCGGAGTCAGCCCCTGCGACTGGCCGGCCTTCTCACTGCCGATCAGCACCAGCGCGGCGCCGTCGACGATGCCCGAGCTGTTGCCGCCGGTGTGGACGTGGTTGATCTTCTCTATCGAGTGGTACTTCTGCAGCGCCACATCGTCGAAGCCACCCATGGCACCCAACCCCTCGAAGGCGGACTTGAGCTTGCCCAGGCTTTCCACGGTGGTGCCGGGACGCATGTGCTCGTCGTGGTCGAGCACGACGAGGCCGTTCTGGTCCTTCACCGGGACCACGGACTTGGCGAAGTAGCCGCCCGACCAGGCCGCCGCGGCGCGCTCCTGCGAGCGGGCTGCGTAGGCGTCGACGTCCTCACGGGAGAAACCCTCGATGGTGGCGATCAGATCGGCACCGATGCCCTGCGGCACGAAGCCGACGCGGTAGTTGGTCTCGGGATCTCCGGCCCAGGCGCCACCGTCAGAACCCATCGGCACGCGGCTCATCGACTCGACACCGCCGGCGAGCACCAGGTCGTCCCAGCCCGAGGCGACCTTCTGGGCACCCAGGTTGACGGCCTCCAGGCCGGAGGCGCAGAACCGGTTGAGCTGGAAGCCGCCGGTGGTCTCCGGCAGACCCGCCACCAGCACCGCGGTGCGGGCGATGTCGCCGCCCTGATCGCCGACCGGGGACACGACACCCAGGATCACGTCGCTGATCAGGTTCTCGTCCAGGTCGGGGTAGCGAGCACGGATCTCGTCGACCAGGCCGACGACCAGGTTGACGGGCTTGATCTCGTTCAGCGAACCGCCGCGCTGCTTACCGCGTGGCGTACGGATTGCCTCATAGATGAAGGCTTCTTCGGACATGTGATCTCCAGGTCCTGTTCAGATCGGATTCCGCGGTGCGTCCATGCCGGACGTCGCGGGGAGGCTGCTCCTCTAGCGGCATGCTAGCAGCCTCGCCCAACCGCTTGGTTGGGCCCTGGATGATGTGGGCGAACAGACGCGAACTCGAGCTATCTGAGGCCAGATAGCTCGAGTTACTGTCTGCTCGCGGGAAAGGGGGCTAGTCGGGTGTGCCCTCGGAGTCGTCGAAGAACGACCACTCGCCGTCGTGCTCGACCTCCATGCGCCATCCCAGCTCGGAGTTGTCCGCCTTCTGGTCCACGAACCATGCGTGCGCGTCCTCGGCGCTCTCGATGTCCTTGGTATCGACGACGTCACCCTTGGGATTGAGCACACGGTAGGTAGCCATGTGCGGGGTGTTTCCCCGACGTGGTGCGTTCACACCTACAAGAGTGTGACGTCAGACCGCCAGGGATCGCCGGCCGCCCAGACCTCGGAGAACGTGGGCCGACAACAGGCCGAGCGCGACGGCCTGCGAGGCGCACGCCGCCCGATTCGGCGCGCCCATCTTCGCCGACACGCTTTCCAGATGGTGGCCCGCTGTGCGAGCGCTGATGAAGAGGTGCGCCGCAATCTGTGTATTGGTCAGGCCGCACACGGCCAGGGTCAGCGCATCCAGTTCGCGCGCCGTGATTCCCAGCGGCAACGCCGCTCGCGTCACCAGCAGAACCGCGCCCAGGCTGTCGCCGCGGAATCGCGGCGAGGTGCCGATGCGCCGCACGTGCAGCCACGAGGTGCCGTCGTGGAACCTCAGTCCGTCCACGGCGAATGCGGCGGCGGTGCGAAACGTGCGCGCGAGATCGCCGATGACACCCGGAGCCAGCTCCTCGGTCGTCGTGTCCCCGCGCCGCAACAGGTGCACGCGGCCGTGGTCGTCGACAGCCCACGCCTGCGCCTGCGGCGCCACCAGCTCGGCCACCATCCTCGGACGCACCGAGAAATCGAGTTGCTCGGCCATCTGCGCGCGCAACGCGTTGATCTCCGCCACGTCGGCGTCGCTCGGATACCGCGGGTCGTCACAGTTGACGTGGATCGTGCCGACGTAGGTGCCGTCGGCGGTGACCAGCCGAGCGGACAAGCCTTCGTCGAATCCTGCCGGCCTGAACACCTTGTTGACCGAGTAGCCCTCGCGGTAATCGGGGAAATCGCGCCAGCGCAGCGCCCCGAGGCCGTGGACACGCATCGCATCGAACAGCGGGTCGTTGTCGACGAACCACGAATTGAAGTGCTCCATCACCTGGTCGGGATAGTCGCGGTTGGCGACCCCCACGTGACGGCGCTGGATCGGGTCCCACAGACAGATCGCCGACGCCGACGAGGCTGCGCGCGAGCCCAGCGCGTCGAGCACATCGTGGGCGCGAGTCTCCATGCTCATCGCACTGCCGAGGACGTCGCCGTAGATCCCAGCCATACCCACGCGTTTCCCTCGCCGTCACCCCGGTCCGTCACGCCATCATGGGCAGCCGGTGTTTCCGGAAGGTTTCCGGTGCGAGGCAGCCCGGAAACGGTGCGCCGATTTGGGAGATTTCTCCCATGGTCGGTGCACGGCGCCGTTCCTAGGCTGGTCGGCACCCAACTCTCGTCCCACAGCGCGGTGCGGACATCAACTCATCACCGAGGGACGAACCCATGAACAGAATCCGTTGCACCGTCGCGGTGCTCGCGGCCGCAGCGACCGTGCTCGCCGGGTGCGGCAGCAGAGCGGGTGACGAGAATGCCTCGGAGGCAAAGGCAGGCTGTGCCGACACCTCCGGCGACGTCGTCAAAGTCGGCGCGATCAACTCCCTGTCCGGCGGTCTCGCGGTCAGCGAGTCGGTGATCCGCGATGCGATCGTGTTGGCGGTCGAACAAGTCAACGCCTCGGGCGGGGTGCTGGGCAAACAACTGCAGCTCATCGGCGAAGACGGCGCATCGGAGCCAACCACGTTCACGGAGAAGGCTCAGAAGCTGGTTCAATCCGACTGTGTTGCAGCTGTTTTCGGTGGCTACACCTCCGCCAGCCGCAAGGCGATGCTGCCGGTCTTCGAAGACGACAACGCGCTGCTGTACTACGGACAGCAGTACGAGGGGCTGGAGAGTTCGCCCAACATCTTCTACACCGGCGCGACCACCAACCAGCAGATCATTCCGTCGCTCGACTATCTCAAGGAGCAGGGCGTCACATCGCTGTACCTGGTGGGCAGCGATTATGTGTTCCCGCGGACCTCGAATGCCATCGTCAAGGCCTACGCCAAGGCCAACGGCATCGAGATCAAGGGTGAGGACTACACGCCGCTGGGCTCCACCGACTTCTCGACCATCGTCAACAAGATCCGCACCGCGGACGCCGACGCGGTGTTCAACGTCGTCGTCGGCGATTCCCTGGTCGCCTTCTTCCGCGAGTACCAGAACTCCGGCCTGACCCCGGAAGCCATGCCGGTCATGTCGATGTGCGTGGGCGAGGAAGAAGTCCGCAGCATCGGCGCCCGTACCCTCGAAGGTCAGCTCTCGTCGTGGAACTACTACCAGACCCTCGACACGCCCCAGAACGCGAAATTCGTCGCGGACTTCAAGAAGCGCTTCGGCGCCGACCGGGTGACTTCCGATCCGATGGAGTCCGCCTATGCCGCCGTCTATCTGTGGAAGGCATCGGTGGAAAAAGCAAAGTCGTTCGCCGTCGATGACATCCGCACGGCAGCAGGCGGTGTGACGATCGACGCCCCCGAAGGCACGATGACCGTCGACGGCGAGAACCACCATGTCACCAAGACCGCGCGGATCGGCCGTGTCGGTGCGGACGGCCTGATCTACCAGGTGTGGGCGTCACCGAACCCGATCCAACCCGATCCCTACCTGAAGGGCTACCCCTGGGCCGCGGGAATCACGGGCTGACACCATGCATCTGACTCCCAAAGACGAGGATCGGCTGCTGCTGTTCCTGGCCGCCGAACTGGCACGCAAGCACCGCTCGGCCGGCTTGCTCCTCAGCTACGCCGAGGCACGTGCCCTGATCGCCGACGAGGTGGTCGAAGCGGCACGCGCCGGTGCATCCGTCGCCGAGGCCGCTGCGCACGGTGCCGCGGTGCTGACCGACGACGATGTCATGTCCGGGGTGCCCACTCTGCTCGGCTCAGTCCAGGTCGAGGCGTTCTTCGCAGACGGCCAGAAACTGGTGACGGTGCACGATGCCATCGGCCCCGGCCACAGGTCGCCCTCCGAGGTCGGCGTCATACCCGGCGAAATCCTGCCCTGCGCAGGGGAATTGGAACTCAACGCGGGACGCTCCGGGATCACCCTCGTCGTCGGGAACACCGGAGACCGACCCGTGCAGGTGGGATCACACTTCCACTTCTTCGAAGTGAACCGCGCACTGCGCTTCGACCGAGCTGCGGCGTTCGGAATGCGCCTCGACATCCCGTCGGGCACCGCTGTGCGTTTCGAGCCTGGAGAGGACCAGGAGGTGTCGCTGACGACTTATGGCGGGGAGCGCGTGGTGATCGGCCAGAACGACGTGACCAACGCATCGACCGCTGAGGCTCCCGCAGCCGATCTCATGGTGCGCATGCGCGACCTGGGATTCCTCGACGCCTCCCGGGAGGTCTGAGGTGGGTCACCGGATCAGCCGCAGCCATTACGCCGAGCTCTACGGACCCACGACGGGCGATCGAGTCCGCCTCGCCGATACCGAGCTGCTCGCGAAGGTCGAACACGATGCCACCGTCTACGGTGACGAATCCGTGTTCGGCGGCGGCAAGACGATGCGCGAAGGCATGGCCGTGCACGGCGACATCACCAATGCCGACGGTGCGTTGGATTTCGTGATCACCAACGTGCTGATCATCGACGCAGTCCTGGGAATACGTAAGGCCGACATCGGTATTCGTAACGGTCGTATCGCCGGGATCGGCAAATCCGGGAACCCGAGGACGATGGCCGGCGTCGATCCCGACCTGGTGATCGGCGCCGGAACCGATATCCGCGCGGGCGAGGGCATGATCGCGACGGCCGGCGCCATCGATGTGCACGTGCACTTCGACAGCGCGGGTCTGGTCGAGGAGGCCATCTCCAGCGGTGTGACCACGATGATCGGCGGTGGACTGGGGCCGGTCACGGTCGGCATCACCTCGTCGGGACCGAACAACCTCGCCCGGATGTTGCGGGCCGCCGAGGGATTCCCGATGAACTTCGGATTCATCGGCAACGGTAGTGCGTCGAGCACCGCGCCACTGATCGAGCAAGGGCTGGCCGGAGCGATCGGCTTCAAGATCCACGAGGATTGGGGGGCCACACCCGCGGCGATCCGCGCCTCGCTCGACGCCGGCGACGAACTCGACCTCCAGGTGCAGATCCACACCGACACCCTCAACGAGTCGGGATTCTTCGAGGACACCATGGCGGCGATCGGCGGCCGCCCGATCCACACCTACCATGCGGAGGGCGCCGGCGGCGGCCACGCTCCCGACATCATGCGGGTCGTGGGAGAGCCGTATTGCCTTCCCTCATCGACCAATCCGACGAACCCCTACACACTGAACACTTTCGACGAACACCTCGACATGGTGATGGTGTGCCATCACCTCAACCCCCGCATCCCCGAGGACGTCGCGTTCGCCGAATCGCGCATCCGTCGGGAAACCATCGCCGCCGAAGACGTCCTGCACGATCTCGGTGCGATCTCCGCGATGGGTTCGGACTCTCAGGGCATGGGCCGCATCGGCGAAACGGTCGCCCGCACGTGGCAACTCGCCTCCCATATGAAGGCCACCCGCGGGTCACTGGCCGGCGACGAGGGCACCGGCGCCGACAACGCGCGCATCCTGCGGTACATCGCCAAGCTGACCATCAACCCGGCCCGGTTGTTCGGCATCGACCACGAGATCGGTTCCCTCGAGCCGGGCAAGCTCGCCGACATCGTGCTGTGGGAACCGAAGTTCTTCGGCATCAGGCCCGAAGTGGTGTTCAAAGGCGGCTTCCCGGCGTGGTCGGTGATGGGCGAGGCCAACGCATCGCTGATGACGTGCGAACCGCTGCGCTACCGGCCTCAGTGGGCGGCGTTCGGCCGCGCTCCCGCGGATGTCTCGGTGAACTTCGTCGCCGGCGCCGCTGCAGAGAGCGGGTTGGCCGAGCGTCTGGGCCTGGCCACCCGGCTCGTGTCGTGCCGTGGCGCCCGTGCTCTGACCAAAGCGGATCTGCTGCACAACGATTACCTACCCGACATCACCATCGAGCCCGACACCTACCGCGTGATCGTGGACGGTCAGCTATGTGTGAGCGAACCGATGACCCGGGTGCCGTTGGGCCGCCGGTACACCCTCAAGTGACAAGGAGCTCAGACGTGGCCGATGTTGTACGCCTCGGTATCGGCGGACCGGTCGGATCGGGCAAGACCCGCCTTGTCGAGTCCCTGGTGCCGGAACTGATCCGCGCCGGTCTCAGCGTCGCGGTGATCACCAATGACCTCGTCACCGATGAGGACGCCCAGAGGGTGCGGCGCAGCGGTGTCATCGATCCCGAACGTGTTCTGGCGGTCGAGACCGGCGCGTGCCCGCACACGGCGATCCGTGAGGATCCGTCCGCTAATCTGGCTGCAGCACAACGGCTATGCCGTACGTTCGACGACCTCGACGTCATCCTGATCGAATCCGGCGGCGACAACCTGGCCGCGACGTTCACCTCGGACCTGGTGGACTACTGGATCTTCGTGATCGACACCGCGGGGGGCGATGACATCCCGCGGAAGAAGGGCATCGGTCTGCTGCAGGCGGACCTCCTGGTCGTCAACAAGATCGATCTGGCGCCGCGGGTCGGCGCCGACCTGGACTCGATGCGACGGGACTGCGCCGTGGCCCGCCCCGTCAAGCCCACCGTGTTCACCGATCTGAACTCCGGTCAGGGACTTGCCCAGCTGACCGAGCACGTCATCGAGGGCGCGATGCTGACCGCGGGGACGAGATGACGACGATCCGCCCCGGCACCCTCGACGTGCACGTCGTCGCGGACACCGCAGGACGAACCCGGGCACGACGACTGCATCAGCGGTATCCGCAGCGGGTCACCACACCACTGAACTGCGATCCGGACCGACCGGGAGCGGCGACATTGTGCGTGCAAAGCCCCAGCGGGGGAACCTTTTCCGACGACGCACTGGCGACCGCGGTGCGGTGCGACACCGGTACCGAACTGCACCTGGTCACCCAGGCGGCCACCCAGGTTTTCGCCGGTGACGGACCGGGCGCACAGCACCGCCTGACGTTCACCGTCGAGGCTGAGGCGCACCTGGAGTACCGCCCCGGTACCGTGATCCCGCACGCCGATTCCACGTTCTCTCAACAGCTCCGGGTCGACGTCGCCACCGGTGGTCTCTATCTCGGATGGGAGGCCGTCGCTGCCGGACGGATCGCCCACGGCGAGCGGTTCGGCTTCGCGCGCTACGACAGTGCGTTCGTCATCAGCGTCGACGGCAGCCCAGTTGCCCGCGACAGGCAGGTCGTAGAGCCGCTCGACGGCAGAGGCGGACCGTTGATCGAGGACGACTATCTCGCCACGTTCGTCGCTGTGGCTCCGGGCCGTCCGGCCGGCACGCTGTTGCAGGACATCAGACGGGCGCTCGGCGACTGCCGCGGCGGCGCGAGCACTCTGCCCGCCGATATCGGAGTCGTCGCGCGCGTGGGGGCGCCGCACGCCCCGGTGCTGACCGGTGTCCGCGAGCGGCTGTTCGCTGCGTGCCGTGCCTGGTCGAGGTCACCCGCATCGACGCCCCTGCCCAGGCGGGCGGCGTGAACGCGGTGACCGACCTCGGCGATGCCGATGACGCCCGGTTCGACGGCCGCATGCGCCACCATGTCGACATCGGGTGGGGGGATGCCGGCAAGCACCGCCAGGTGGTGACCACCGACACCGGGCAGCAGATCCGCATTACATTGCCGCGCGGGTCCTTCCTGCGAGACGGCGCGGTGATCGCCGATGACGGGACATCCATCGTGGTGGTGCGCCGGCCCGCTGAACCGGCCGTCACCGCCCGATTCGACGACCACGCCGACTCCGACGGCGCGCGCCGGATGCTCTTGCTGGGTTATCTCCTGGGAAACCAGCACGCTCCGATCGACGTCTCCGGAAGCAGCGTCGCAGCCCCCCTGTTCACCAGCGAGAAGGCCGCGGCCGAACTCCTTGCCGAACTTGGGATCATCGGTACCGTCGCACCCGTTCCGTTGGCCGCCCTCGGGTGGTCACGGACGTCATCGAGCACCCGGGCCGGCCATCATCACTGAGTCCTCGATTGCGCTTGCACTCTGGATGCAGCTGCACGACAGCGCATTTCCGGCGGGCCGCATGGTACACAGTCACGGACTGGAGGAATGGCTGACCGAGCGGCCCGATGCCGGCCCCGACGACATCGCCGACGCGGTACTGAGCTACCTCGCCGACAGTTATGCGCCGCTGGACGCGACGTTCGCCGCAGCGGCGTGGCGAGCCCACGCGATCGATCAGCGGCTCCTGGCCTTGGATCGGCTCCTCGACTCCTACAAGTTGTCCGACAACGCGCGCACGGCGTCGACGTCGACGGGAAGACAGCTGGCCTCGGCAGCACACGCCACGGGCTTGGCCGCCAGCTCCGACTACCTCGACGCGGTGCTGACAGGTACGACGCCGGCCCACAACGCCGTCGTCGAAGGAGCCCTTCAGGCACAGCTCGGCGTTGCGCAGGGCACCTCGGTGATGGGCGCGCTGAGAACTCAGCTGGCCTCCATGTTGAGCGCAGCGGTCCGGCTGGGACGGCTCGGTCCGTTGGCCAGTCAGCGGATTCAGGCCCGCAGCGTCCCCCTGATCGCCGATCTCGTCGAGCAGGCGTGCCTACGCGATATCGACGACGTGTGGAGCACCGCGCCCACCATGGAGATCAGCGGTATGCGCCACGAAGCCCGAACGGCCCGGCTGTTCGCCACCTAGATTGCCCGCGGACCGCGAGGTCACGCCGGCTGCGCCGCAGCCAATTCGTCCAACGTCGGGTAGTCGATGTACCCCGCGGGTCCGGGTGCGTAGAACGTCGCCACGTCGGGCTCGTTGAGCTCGGCACCCGATTCCAGGCGCGTCACCAGATCGGGATTGGCGAGGAACGCCCGCCCGACGGCGGCGGCACTGATCACGCCCCACTTGGCCAGGTTCTCCAGCGTCTCGATGTCGCTGTCCACCGTGCGCGGGGTGTTCAGCACCAGGGTGCCCTCCCACTGGGTGCGCAGCGCCGCGAAAGACTCGGACGACGGCTCGGCGACGATGTGCAGGTACCCGATGTGGAGCGACTTGATCCGGCACAACAGCGCCTCGTAGGCGCTGACCTGGTCGACCTCCGACATGTCGCCGGCGGTGTTCCCGGGAGAGATGCGCAGCCCGACGCGCTCGGCGCCGATCTCGTCGGCGACGGCCTCGACGACCTCAGCGGCGAAGCGGGCCCGATTCTGCGGGGAGCCGCCGTAGGCATCGGTGCGCTGATTGACGACGTCGGAGAGGAACTCGTGCAGCAGATATCCGTTGGCGGAATGGATTTCGACCCCATCCATGCCGGCGTCCACAGCCCGGCGAGCGGCGGAGCGGAATTGCCCGACGATGGAAGCGATCTCGTCCGCCGTGAGCGCCCGCGGCACGGGCAGCGGCTTCTTGCCGGTGGGCGTGTGCGTCACCATGTCGGCTGCGATCGGAGACGGCGCGACCGCTTCGAAACCGCTGATCTCCGGATGCGCCATCCGGCCCACATGCCAGAGCTGCACGAACATCTTGCCGCCCGCGCGGTGCACCGCCGACGCGATGTCGGCCCAGCGGTCCTGCTGGCGATCGGTGTAGATGCCCGGCGTGTTCATGTACGCGCCGTTGGCCTGCTCGCAGACCGCGGTGGCCTCGCTGATGATCAGGCCGGCCTGCGCCCGCTGCGCGTAATACTCCGCAGCCAGTGCTGACGGCGTGCCGTCGGCATCGGCCCGCGACCTGGTCAGCGGCGCCATGAAGAGCCGGTTCTCGGTCGAGAGGGCACCGATCTGAAGGGGCTTGCGCAGCGCCGCGTCCGCGCCGAGAGTGAACGTCATGCTGCTCTACAGCGCGAGCGGAGTCGGATCCATTCCCGCCAACCGTCGTCGATGATGGTCACATGACACACGCGAACGGCTGGCCGGCGCTGGTAGTGGCGGACTGGCAGGACACTCGAGACACGGTCCATCTGTGGACCCAGATCGTCGGCAAGGTGAAGTTGGCGGCCACGCCGACGGTCAACCACTGGTGGAACTCGGTGTTCTACGTCGACGCCCGCGGCTTGACCACCTCGCTGATGCGTTGGCAGGGAACGGCTTTCGATGTCAGCTTCGACTTCGTCGAGCATGTGCTGCGCATCCGGGTGACCGACGGGAGGTCGCGCACCATGGCGCTGCAGCCGCGCAGTGTGGCCGACTTCCACGCCGAGTTCCGCGGCCACCTCGACGAGCTCGGCATCGACGTGCCGATCAGCCCGACTCCTGTGGAGCTGCAGCACGCCACCCCCTTCGCCGAGGACACCGAGCACGCCAGCTACGACGCGGCCGCGGTGACCGACTTCTTCACCTCACTGGTGAGCGCCGACCGCGTGATGACCGACTACCGCGCGGACTTCACCGGCAAGAGCAGCCCCGTGCACTTCTTCTGGGGTGCCTTCGACCTGGCCGTGACTCGTTTCTCGGGCCGACAGGCGCCGCCGCACCCGGGTGGCGTGCCGAACTGCCCGGACTGGGTGATGACCGAGGCCTACAACGCCGAGGTGGCCAGCGCCGGCTACTGGCCGGGCGGCGCGGAAGAAGGTGTCTTCTACGCCTACGCCTACCCGCAGCCTGACGGCTACGACACGGCCGATCTCGGCGTCGAGGGCGCATCGTTCGACACCGGCCTGGGCGAGTTCGTGCTGCCCTACCGCACTGTCCGGACATCTGACGATCCCGACGGGCTGCTGCGCCGATTCCTCGACGCGACAGCCGCCGCAGCGGCCGACCTCGCCGCGTGGCCCGAGCAGCCGGTACGCCCGCCGAAGCACCTCTGACGGCGCTCGCGACTGTGCGATGTCATACCCGACTGGCCGAGCGAAGCGGATGAGTTCGCACAGTCGCGGAGGGCGGCAACTAGCCTCGTGGGCATGACTGTTGGCCGGCTGCGCCCCTACGCGGTGACGATCTTCGCCGAGATGTCGGCGCGTGCCGCCGAACTCGACGCGGTCAACCTCGGTCAGGGGTTCCCGGACGAGGCCGGTCCGCCGGACATGCTCGCGACCGCCCAGCAGGCGATCGCCGATGGGGTGAATCAGTACCCGCCCGGCCTGGGCATCGCGCCGTTGCGCCAGGCGATCGCCGCGCAGCGCGAACGCCGGTACGGAGTTTCCTATGACCCCGACACAGAGGTCCTGGTGACCGCCGGCGCCACGGAGGCGATCGCCGCCGCGGTGCTCGGGCTCGTCGAGCCCGGCTCGGAGATCCTGCTCATCGAACCGTTCTACGACTCCTACTCCCCCGTCATCGCGATGGCCGGATGCCACCGGCGGGCGGTACCGATGCGCCGCGACGGCGGGCGCTTCACCATCGACGTGGCGGCGCTCCGCGCGGCCGTCACCCCGAAAACTGCTGCCATCATCGTGAATTCGCCGCACAACCCGACCGGTTCGGTGGCCGGCGACGACGAACTGCGGACCCTCGCCGAATTCGCCGTCGAGGCCGACCTGCTGGTGATCACCGATGAGGTGTACGAGCACCTCACCTTCGACGGGCACCGCCACCGTCCGCTGGCGGGCTACCCGGGCATGGCCGAGCGCACGATCACGATCTCCAGCGCCGGCAAGATGTTCAACGTCACGGGCTGGAAGATCGGCTGGGCCTGCGGGCCGCGCCACCTGATCGCGGGGCTGCGGGCGGCCAAGCAGTACCTGACCTACGTGGGCGGGGCGCCGTTCCAGCCTGCCGTCGCCGCAGCGCTCGACACCGGAGACGAGTGGGTGGACGCACTGTGCCGTTCGTTCGAATCACGGCGCGACCGGCTGGCCGCCGCGCTGCGCGACATCGGCTTCGACGTGTACGACAGCGTCGGAACCTACTTCCTGACCGCCGACCCGCGCCCCCTCGGCTTCGACGACGGGCGGGCGTTCTGCACCGAGTTGATCGAGCGGGTGGGGGTGGCGGCCGTTCCGATGTCGGCGTTCTGCGACCCCGCGGCGCCGCACGCCGGCGACTGGAATCCGCTGGTGCGCTTCGCATTCTGCAAGCGGGAGCAGACCCTGGACGAGGCGATCCGCAGACTCGGGACGTTAGAGCGACGCGGCTAGCTCCCACAGCCTCTCGTCGGGCTGGTCCCGGTTCAACGGGCTGAGCACCACGTCGGTGGCACCTGCGTCGAGGTAGCGCCGCAACGACCGCAGCACCGTTTCCTCGTCGCCGATCGCGGTGAGCTCCGACAGATTGGCAATGCCTTCACGTGCGATCACCTTCTGGTACGACGGGATGGCCGCGTAGAAAGCGAGCTGCTCGTCGGCTGCGTCCCGGGCGGCGTCGACGTCCGAGGTGACCTGCGCCGGCACGAACGCGATGATGCGCGGTCGTGAGCGTCCGGCTTCGGCGGCGGCCCGGCCGATCGTCGGCTCGATGAACTCCGCGATGGTCCGGGGGCCGGCCAGATACGGCAGGGTGCCGTCGGCGAGTTCACCCGTTGCCGTCAGAGCCTTCGGGCCCATCGCCGCCACGTAGACGGGCACCGGGGTGCCGCCCGCCAGCGTGGTCGGCCACTCCGGGGCCGCCGTGTACTGCTCGCCGTGGAAGTCGACGCCGCCGGCGTGGAAGACCGATCGCAGAATCGTGAGGTACTCACGCAACCGCGCGATGGTGTTCGGCCATGACGTGCCGTAGGCGATCCGCTCGGGCTCATGAGCGCCGAGACCGAGTCCGAGACTGAAGTTGCCGTGCGCGGCGGCCTGTGCGGTCTGCGCCTGGGAGGCCACCGTCAGGGGATGGCGCGGGTTGAACGGCACCACCGAGGTGCCCACCCCGAGCCCGGGGACCGCGGCACCGACGAGGCCGGACAGCGCGATGGCATCGTGGTCGAACTGCTGGGCGACCCAGACGCCCCGTGTGCCGAGGTGATGGGCGCGGCGCGCCTGCTCGACGATGTCGTCCACGGCATTGCTTGTGTCGGGCCGCGCGAATAGCACTACTCCAGTGGTCACACGGGAGGCAACCAGCGCAACGGCCCGCCGATTCCGAAGAACTCACGGTGACGCCAGAGGTTGCGGCTCAGCGAGTGCCGGCCATCACCCGCTGCCGCAGGTTCTCCAGCGCGACGTCGAGCACCATCCGCTTGGCGCGCTTGACCAGGAATGCCGGGTACGGCGCGGCGAGATCGAGGATCAGGTCGAAGCGGACCCGGGTGCGCTCCTCCCCCTCCTGCACCAGGTTGTACTCGCCGTGCTGACAGCGCTGCCGTGACGTGCGTTGGGCATCCCACACCACCCAGTCGTCGCCCCAGTGGTACTCCAGGAGCTCCTTGTCGCTCATCCCCATGATCTTGACCGTCGCCTTGACGTGGTGCGGCCGGCCATCGGGGTGGCGGTCGACGACCTCGGCGGCCTTGTGCAACGACGACCAGGATGCGACCGCCTCGATGTCGGCCAGCGCGTCGAGGATGACCTCCGGCGGCGCCTCGATCACCACCTCACTGGAAGCACGGACAGCCATGCGGCAAAGGATAACGGTGGTTCCGAACAGACGCAGGGTAATGCCCAGCTAATTTTATGACGGTTCTTAATTTGGCGCGGGCCGCCACGTTTGTGCACTTCGGCGGCGGGGAAGTCACGCAGCCATGAGCGCTGTGTCCAACTCTGGGCCCGACCCTGCGTCCTCCGAGGCACAGCTCGAATCGTCCAGCGGTGGTGAGAGCACGCTGACGGTGGTCGTCGCGCTCGCCGCGAACTTCGCCGTCGCCGTCGCCAAGACCGTCGCCGCCGTCATCTCCGGATCGGCGTCGATGACGGCCGAGGCCACTCACTCCTGGGCCGACACCGCGAACCAGTGCTTCTTGATCGTCGCCAACCGGCGCAGTGCCCGTCCGCCGGACAGCGAGCGGCCACTGGGCTACGGCCGCGAAGCCTACGTCTGGTCGCTGCTCGCCGCGGTGGGGCTCTTCGTCGTCGGCGGGACGGTGTCGGTCTGGCACGGCATCACCGAGATCATCCACGGCGAGTCGGGCCCGGAGAACTATCTGGTGGCCTACATCGTGCTCGGCGTTGCGTTCGTCCTCGAGGGTTCCTCACTGCTGCAGGCATTCCGGCAACTGCGCTCCGAGGCCGACGAATACGACCGGGAACTGCTCTCCCATGTGCTCGACACCTCCGACCCCACCACCCGCGCGGTGTTCGCCGAGGACACCGCGGCACTGATCGGCATCGTGATAGCGCTGCTCGGCATCGGCCTGCACCAGCTCACCGGCGATGCGATCTGGGACGCGATCGGCTCCATCCTGGTGGGCCTGCTGCTCGGCGTGGTCGCGGTGATCCTGATCGACCGCAATCGACGCTTCCTGGTCGGTGAATCAGCCAGCCCACAACTGCGTCAGGCTGCGATCGCCCAGCTGGAGCGGATGCCGGAGGTGGCTTCCGTGCGCTTCATCCGGCTGGTGTTCGTCGGACCCAAGCAGCTGTTCCTGGTGGCCAGCGTCGACCTCGTGGGTGATGCCGTGGAGTCGCGGATCGCCGATACCCTGCGCGACCTGGAGAACAGGTTGCAAGCCGAGCCGAACATCGTCGACGCCGTGCTGACGATCGCCGAGCCCGATGCGCTCGACCGGCTCGCCTAACCTTTGATGATTTTGAGCACCTGCTTGCGCAGGCCCTCGGTGGCCGTTTCGACGCCGCCCTTGATGGTGCGCTTGACGATGAAGCCGGGCAGCGGCACCGACAGGTCGAGCGCGATGTCGAAACGCACGCGGGTCTTGTCGCCCTCCGGGGTCAGCGTGTAGCTGGCGTCCTGTGCCTTGATCTGGCCGGCCTTCACCAGCGTCCAGCTGACTTTCTGCTCATCCCAGGTGTATTCGATGACCTGCTCGTCGGTCAGTCCGGCGGCCTTGACGGTCATCTTGACCTGCTTGGGCCTGCCGTTGTCGAACCGCTCCAACACCTCGGCCTTCTCGTACTGCGGCGACCACGTCGGGGTCGCCTCGACATCGGCGATGACGTCGAGGATCTGTTCCGGCGTTGCTTCGATGACGACTTCGCGAGAATCCTTCGTGGCCATGGCGGAACCATAGAGCACGGGAGGTGCCGTTCGTATCGAGATCCTCCGAGGAGGTCCGTAGGCTCGTCGACGTGAGCAGTGGCATCGACCCCGCGGCGCCTCCGAGCGGTACCGGTTGCGTCGAGTGCGATGCCGCGGGCGGCTGGTGGGTGCATCTGCGTCGGTGCGCCGCGTGCGGTCACATCGGCTGCTGTGACGACTCGCCGCAGCGGCATGCAGCCGCCCACTGGCGCGCGAGCGGCCACCCGATCATCCGCTCGTTCGAGCCGGGCGAGGACTGGTTCTGGGACTATTCGACCGAGGCGTACTACGACGGACCGGAGCTCGCCGCGCCGCAGAGCCGACCGGTCGACGAGACGGTGCCGGGTCCGCGGGGGCGGGTGCCCGCGGACTGGATGGCTCAGCTGCAGGCGCGTCGCGAGTGAATGGAATTCCCGCAGCCGGGTAGTCCTGCCTGGTGAGCACAGATCCCCGCACCACTGACACCGATTCCGGCGCCGACGATGCCGACGACGACGTGATGAGCGATCCGTCCAAGGGTTCCGACGAAGGGGCCGACTGGTCCGACGAGGGCGGCGCGACCTCAGACGGCCCGGCCACCTAGGTCACACCGCCGACAGCACCTCCTGGGCGGCGTTGTATCCCGGGATGAAGGTGATACCGGGCCCGCCATGGCAGCCGGCCCCGGCGAGGTAGAGACCGTCGACCGGAAGCGGTTGACCGACATGACCTTTGGGCCCTGGCCGGTTCGGACCCATCTGTTCCGGGTGGATCAGTCCGTGACAGTAGTCCCCGCCGGGCGCGCCGAACATCGTGCCCATGTGTTTGGGGGTGAACGTCGTGTGGCGGAGGATCAGCTTCTCGAAATCGGGAACCAGTCGCGTGATCTTCTCGATCACCCGCCGCCCCATCTCTGCCTTGCGGTCGCCGTAGCTCGCGGTCTCGTCGCCGAGCGGGAACCACAGCGAGAACGCTGACACCGCATGCTTGCCCGGCGGCGCCAGGCTCGGATCGTTGGCCGAGGGGACCTGCAGTGCGATCGCCGGATCCGCGGGGACGATCCCCCGTTTCGCGTCCTCCCACTGCCGCTGAAGTTCCTCGGGGGTGCTGAAAATGCCGATGGCCGACTGGTATTCGGGGTCGTCGAGCTGCTCGTAGGGAGCCGCGAACTTCAGCGGTCCGTCGAGGGCGAAATGCATCTGGAGATAACTGCCACGGTGGTCGATGCGGGCGTAGCGTTCTTTGATGTCGGCGGGTACCACGGCGTGATCCAGCAGACCGTTGACCGTCAGGTCGGGGGCCAGGGTGGAGACGACGACCGGAGCGGTGAAGGTCGAGCCGGCCTCCAGCCGGACCCCGCCCACGCGGCCGTCGGCGGTAAGCACCTCGGCAACCTTGCTGCGCAACCGGAGTTCACCGCCCGCATCGGTGAACAAGGTCAGCAGATGGTCGGTGACCGCGCCCATGCCACCCCGGAACTTCTTGATCAACGTGGCATTCTCGTCGGGTACCGCCAGCCCGAACGCCAGAGCGGCAGCGCTGCCGGGTGTCTCGGGACCGCGAAAAGTGGTGTTCACGGCCAGGAAGGCGAGCATGCCGCGCAACGCACCGTGCTTCTCCCGGTCGGGCAGGTGGCGGTCCAGCACGTCGCTGACCGACCCGAAAAGGATGTCGCTGATCGCCTGGCGCTCGAATTCGTTTGTGGCACAGGCATACATCTCGTCGAGCGTCTTCGGCGGACGGGCTGCGTCGAAGCGACCCAGGGCGCGCATCGGCGCCTGGCACCACGCCATCAGGCCGGCCATACCGTTGACGGCCTCGGCGCCGTGCACCTCGTTGAGGTGGGTCAGCAATGCCATCGGGTCGGTGTAGTAGATGACCGGGTCGTCGCCGATGCCCCGCAGTTGCACGCTCATCACGTCGAGATCGACCGTGGGCAGGGCATCGAGCCCCAGCGCCTCACTGACCACGGCTGAGGTGGGCACCTGCACCGAACCGGCGATCTCGAACCGGAAGCCGTCGAAGAGCTCGACTGTCGAGGCCATGCCGCCGGGGTAGAGCTTGGCTTCCAGACACAGTGTGCGCAGGCCGGCGCGTTGCAGCAGGGCGGCGGCAGTCAGCCCGTTGTGGCCCGCGCCGACGACGATCGCGTCGAAATCCGTCATCGACCGAGGCTGACACGCACCGTCAGGTTTTGTCAATATTGACGAAACCTGGGATCAGCTGGGGTTGCCGACCCCGTCCTGAAGCAGTGCCAACGCCTGACGGCACAGCCTGTCCAACTCGGGCAGCGAACGGTCCTCCCCCAGCATCCAGACCTCCATCGCGCCGAACACCGCCGCGGCGATGCAGCGCGCCGTCACCGTGATGCGCATGCGCTCTTCGGTGCCGGGCGCGGGCGGATCCTTGGCGGCCATCCGCTCCTCGATGGCCTCGGCGAAGTCCGCCTCCACCTGCCGGATGTGCCGCACGATCCGACCGGGATCGAGGTCCTGGCTGCGCATCGCAGCGATCCGGGTGACAGCCGAATCGTCGTACGGGGCAGCCGAAATGGCGCATTGCACCGACTCGATGATCGGTTCGTCCGGGGATCGCGCGGACAGCGCCGCGCGGAACCAGTGCAGGCCCGCGTCGTAGTCGGCGAAGAGCAGATCGTGTTTCGACGAGAAGTGCCGATAGAACGTCCGCAACGAGACACCCGCATCGGCGGCGATCTGCTCGGCCGACGTCTCCTCGACTCCCTGGGCCAGGAAACGGACGGCCGCGGCCTGGCGGAGCGCCTCCCGGGTGCGCTCGCTGCGCGCCGTCTGGGCAGGGCGGACCATCTCGGTAACGTACCGCACCCGCGACCCGCCGCGGCCCGAGCACAACTGCTGCCATTGCCCAGTGGTGCGCACAGGTTAGGGTGTGACGACAGTGTGAAAATTTGACATTGCTGACGACGCGGGGGCGACGGCTGGTGAAGGTCCATCATGTGAACTGCGGCTCGATGCGGCCCTGGGGGGCGGGCAGTCTCGTGTGCCATGTGCTGCTGGTCGAGGCGGACAACGGGCTGGTGCTCGTCGACACGGGGTTCGGCACGCAGGACTGCATGCGCCCGGCCCGCTTCGGCCCTTTTCGGCGATACTTCTTCCGGCCGTCCTTCGACGTGGCCGAATCAGCTGTGCGTCAGGTCGAGGCGCTCGGCTTCCACCGCACCGACGTGCGGCACATCATCACCACGCATTTCGACGCCGATCACATCGGCGGGCTGGCCGACTTCCCCGACGCCCAGGTCCACGTCACCGCGGCCGAGGTGGATCAGGCGATGCGCTCGCCCGCGCTGCCCGACCGGATCCGATACCGCGCCGAGCAGTGGGCACACGGCCCTCACCTGGTCGAGTACGACATCACAGGCGAGGCGTGGCGGGGGTTCGCCGCCGCCAGGGAGCTCACGGCGATCGGCCCCGGATTCGTGTTCATCTCCTTGCCCGGCCACACTCGCGGGCATGCGTGCGTGGCTGTCGACGCCGGCGACCGCTGGATACTGCACGCCGGGGATGCGTTCTTCCAGTCCGGCACACTCGACGAGAACCCGCGGGTGCCCGCGCTGACGGCGTTCGAGCGAGCTGTTGCGGAAAATCGGAAACAGTTGGTGGACAACCACTCCCGGCTCGTCGAGCTACACCGCCGCGACGAACCCGACCTGATGATCGTGTGCTCGCACGATCCGACGCTCTACGAGCAGGCCAGAGCGTCGCGCTGATCCCGGAAGCCCACCAGGGCGATGGACGCCTCCACTGCCTCGTCGGTGACATCGCTGAGCCGCCCGCCCTCCTCGACGGTGATCGCGGTCAGCTCCCTCAGCCCGCCGAGCAGCATGACGATGCGCCGCCGGGGCACGGGACCGATGCCGGCCGAACGGAATTCGGCGCTATCACTCAGCGCGTCGACCATGTCGATGAAGTGGTCCAGCGCGTCACGCTGCAACCCCCGTGCCGCGCTGCCCAGCGCCGGTACGTCACGAATCCAACTGAGCATCAACGCCGATCGCGCCTCAGCGGAGGCGATCCACGCCTCGATGGCCTGGCGGACCTGCTTCTGCCATGGCGCTGCGGGATCGACGGCCGCGCGGATCTGCTGGATCTGATCGGCGTTGGCCTCGGTGAGCAGCGCGACGAAGCACTCGTCGCGGCTGGTGAAGTGCTCGTAGAACGTGCGCCGCGACGTCCTGGCCCGGCGCACGATCTCGGCGACCGTGGTCTTGGCATAGCCCTGCTCGGCGATCGAGGCTTCCAGGCCGTCGAGCAGGCGCTGGCGGAAGTCGCTCATGTCAGCGGCAGTAGTTGCGGGTGGCGAGATCCAGTGCCTGCCGGTAGAGCGGATCGAGGCCACGCGACGTCGCCACCGATGACTTCGCGGCATCGAGCTCGGCGGGGCACTGCGGGGAGTGCAGCTTCCCCCACTCCTCGGCCATCAGCGTCACCATCTCGCGGTTGAGCGCGTCGATGATGTCCCGCGACGAGGCCAGATCGGGCGCATCGGCCGGTGCGGCGGCCGGATCGAACGTCCACTGCGCCAGCCGCTGGTACTCGATGCCCACCGTGGCGTCGAGCTGGTCGCGGAATGCGGTCTGCACGTAGGCGGGGTCGATCTGGAAGTCCCGGGCCTGACCCGCGACCGCATCGAGCACCTGCTGCTCGCGTGCGGCATCGACGATCGGGGTGCGGGTGTGGAACTTGTTGGCCGCGACGGGCTCGGCGATCTGCAGGCGGCGCACCGCGGCGTCGACGAGATCGGTCACGGTGTAGGTGGGTTGCGCCGACGCAACAGGCGGGATGCCAGGGACGAGGGTCACCGCCAGACCGGCGGCGACCGCTGCGACTGCACCACGGATGTTCATGGTGGCCAGGGCCGGGATCGAACCGGCGACCTTCCGCTTTTCAGGCGGACGCTCGTACCAACTGAGCTACCTGGCCGGAAGGCCACCGACTCACGCCGACGAACCTCGCCAATATGGCGACCCTGACGGGACTCGAACCCGCGACCTCCGCCGTGACAGGGCGGCGCGCTAACCAACTGCGCCACAGGGCCTTACTGTGTGCAACCCGACAACTCGCGTTGCGTGTACCCCCAACGGGATTCGAACCCGTGCTACCGCCGTGAAAGGGCGGCGTCCTAGGCCACTAGACGATGGGGGCCAAGTCCGAATTCCTCCGGGGCACTCGCAACAACGTTCGTTGGGAGCTTCGATAGCTTAGGGTACCGACACCCGAATCCTCAAACGGCCACCCCCGCAGTATCCTTTTGCAGGCACACACGCCACGCCCCTATAGCTCAGTCGGTAGAGCTACGGACTTTTAATCCGCAGGTCCCAGGTTCGAGCCCTGGTGGGGGCACCAGCACGAACTCGCAGCTCACACCGTGATCATCACGATGGCCGCGACCAGCACGGCGAGCACCGCCGCCACCCCGGCCAGCACCGCGACGGCGCGCTGCGGCGCCCCGCTCATCCCGACGGCCTGCCCGTCCAGACACGCCCGCATCTGCTCGGCCGTCGCAAAGCGCCACCGAGGATCCGGTGACATCGCGCGCTCCACGGTGGCCACCAGCGCCGGATCGAGGTCAGACCGCAGCACCGACAGCGGTGTCACCGCGCCGGCCGCGATCGCATCGGCCAACCCGGTCAGACTCTCTTGGGGATACGCCCGGCGGCCGGTCAGTGCCTCGTAGGCCACCACGCCGAGCGCGTAGAGATCGTCACTGGGTACCGCGGGCCGGCCGGCGATGCGGTCGGCCGGCAGGTACGCCATCGTCCCGAAGACGCGGTTCGTCAGCGTCTGTGGACTGTCAGCGCTCTTGGCCACCCCGAAGTCGGCGACCTTCACGGTGCCGAACCACGTGTAGAGCAGGTTGGCCGGTTTGATGTCGCGGTGCAGGACGCCGCGGGCGTGGGCGGCGCCCAGCGCGTCCAGCACGTCGCGCAGCACGCCCCGCACGTGCTGCGCCGGCATCGGGCCACCACGCGCCAGCGCATCGGCCACACTGCGGCCCGGTAGACGTTCGAGCACGATGTAGTGCCTGCCGCGGTGGATTCCGGTGTCGTGCACCGCGACGACGTGGGGGTGTGCCACGACTGCGGCGGCGCGCGCCTCGGTGGCGAAGCGGCGGCGGGTGTCGGGCTGCTCGCTCACCGACGGATACAGCAGTTTGACCGCCACGGGCCGGCCGAGCCGCAAGTCCCAGGCGTCACGCACCTCGGCCATGCCACCACGGCCGAGAATGCCTCGTAGCTCGTAGCGACCGCCCAGAACCTCCGGCGCGTGCATGCTCTCCAAGCTAGCCGCAACGGCCCCGTTGCAAACCTGACGCGGCCGCGGCGAGCCCCTCGTAGGATCGTCGTCGATGCTCAGCTCACGATCACCCCGACGTCACTGGTACCGGCGCCATCCCGTGCTCACGGCGACGGCTGCCGCTGTGGCGCTCTGGTGGTTGTGGCTCGGCTGGTACCCGGCGGTGATCATCGTCACCGCAGCGGCCGTCGCCCTCACGATCCGCCGCCGCAGACGGGCAGCCGTCATCCGCGACGCCGGACTACGCGCCCGCGCCGACTACGAACACCAGCTGACGTTGGCAGGCGACCCGCACGGCATCTACGGCCGCTTCCCACCTGCCGCCTGGTCCGTCGGCGCCTATGTCACGCAGGCCCCGTCAGCCCGACCCCGATGGTGATCTCCGGGTGCTGCGCCGGATCGAGCCACTGCAGCACCGACCGCATCTGATCGCGCCCGATCGCGACGCATCCCCACGTCGGTTCGCCGTCGGTCACGTGCAGGAAGATCCCCGCGGAGCGGCCCGGAACCCGCTCCGGATTGTGGTCGATCAGCACCGCGTAGTCGTAGATCTCCCCGGAGTCGTAGAGGTTCTCCGCGTCCTCGGAGTCGATCTCCGCAGCGTGCACGTGGGTGTTGTAGGTCGGCGAATCCACGTCCTCGTCCCACCAGTCCTCGTCGGTCGCGACGAAATACGGCATGCGGGTGCCGGGGTTGTCGCTACGCCCGAACGCCTGCCCCAGCGGGAACGTGCCCACCGGGGTCCGGAACACGTCGTCGGCCGGGGCGCCCACCCCGAGCCGGCCGAGATCTGCCGGGGTCGGGCCCAGCACCACCCGCCAGCGGCCGTCGACGCGTTCGTAGGTCGTGAGTTCGCCGACCGGCGAATCCGGCTCCGGCGCACTGACCACGATGCGCTGCGCCGACGCGTCGCCCCCGGGTTCGGCGGCGGCGCTGCCGGTGGCGCCGGCCGCGAGGATCATCAGCAGTGGCGCGACGGTCAGTTTGCCCAGCACAGAGTCGAAACTACGCGTGTCAGACCTTCGGACAGTAGAAGTGCGGGTCGTCGCGGTATTCGACCGGCGGCAGGTTACGCGCCGGGGTTTCCACCAGCGGCGCGTCGGCAGGCAGGCGGCCGTGCGCCCGGTCCCATGCCGAACGTTTGCGCGGATGCATCAGCATCCGCCGGGGCATCAGGCGGGTGGTCAGGTACACCGCCCGACCGAAGAGCGCGTGTAACCGCTCCTGCCGGGGCGACCACGAATAGCCCATGAGCTCACGCACCGGCGGGTCGTAGAGACCGACGGTGGCGAAGTTGAAGAAGCGCTGCATCACGGCGATGTTGAGCTGCCACAACCAGTCCGGAAGCCAGTCGAGCGACGGGTGTTTCGGCATCGTGGAGAGGTCCATCACCTCGCGCGCGGCCCAGTTGTCCTCGAGTACGTTGCGGCACATGTGATCCCAGTACCGCTCGAAGTCCTCCCAGGTGGCGGGTACCGGCCGCATGCTCATCCCGTACATGCGGTACCACGTCACATGCTCGTCGAACAGCTGCCGCTTCTGCGCGTCGGTCAGTCCGCCGCCGACCCATTCGGCCGCCAGCAGAGTGGATTTGAAGAAGGTGGCGTGCGCCCAGTAGAAGACGTCGGGATTCAGCGCGCTGTAACGCCGGCCCTGGTCGTCGACGCCCTTGATGCCGATGTGATAGTCGCGGACCTGCGCTCCGGTGCGCGGCGCCCGGTCGCCATCGAACACCACTCCGCCGATGGGATAGACCGACCGGAACAGCCGGGGCATCCGCTCGAGGAAGAAGATCGAATGCTGCTGCACCGCCGCGCCGAGCTGCGGGTGCATGTTCTGCATCGAACCCGCCCACGGGCCCTGCAGCATGCCGGTCCACTGTCCGAAGTACTTCCATGTCAGCGAGTCGGGACCCAGGGCGGTGGGCACGTCGTCGTAGCCGCCGGTCACCGGACAGCCGGCGCCGACCGCGGTGTCGGCGCCGGACTCGCTGGTCACCGGGCATGTGGCGGACGTATCTTGAGTCACTGTTCGCGCTACCCCAATTCTGACTACATACGTTGTCAAAACGGAGTCTAGGAGGACTGTGTCGTCCGGTCAACGACGGGGCAGGTGGTCCGGCGTCCCCGTGCGGGACCGCCCAGCCCTGCGCCGCGACGATCTGATCACCGCCGGGATCGAGCTGCTCGGCAGCCCGGGCGGCCCGAACCTCACGGTCCGTGCCGCATGCCGCGCCGCGGGTTTGACCGAGCGCTACTTCTACGAGAGCTTCACCGACCGCGACGACTACGTCGCCGCGATCTACGACGAGGTGGGCAGCGCCGCGATGGCGTCCTTGGCGAAGTCGGAGAGCATGCGCGATGCGGTCGAGCGGTTCGTCGCGATGATGGTCGACGATCCGGCCCGCGGCCGCCTGCTGCTGCTCGCGCCCGAGGCCGAGCCGGTGCTGGCCCGCTCGGGAGCACGCTGGATGCCGAATTTCATCGAGTTGCTGCAGCACAACCTGACCCGCATCACCGACCCCACGACCCAGGCCATGGTTGCCACCGGGCTCATCGGGGCACTCACTGCATTGTTCACCGCGTACCTGGACGGCCGGCTCTCTGCGACCCGCGAGCAGTTCATCGACCACTGCGCCGAGCTGCTGCTGCACGGCGCTTCGCGCTGAATCGGCGCAGCCGAGAGGGTGTGACATCCGGCGCGGCTACTTGAATGTCACCGGCATACACAGATATATTGACTGCAACTACGAGGTACAGATATCGGAGGTGTCATGGCCAAGGATCTGACTGATCTGCAGCTTTTGACCGAACTGGAGCCCGTTGTCGAGCCCCTGGTCAATCGGCACATGAAGATGAAGAAGGACTGGAATCCCCACGACTTCATCCCGTGGTCCGACGGCAAGAACTACTACGCCCTCGGCGGCCAGGACTGGGACATCGAGCAGTCGAAGCTCTCCGAGGTGGCGCGGGTCGCGATGCTGACCAACCTGCTGACCGAGGACAACCTGCCGTCCTACCACCGCGAGATCGCGATGAATTTCAGCATGGACGGCCCGTGGGGCTTCTGGGTCAACCGGTGGACCGCTGAGGAGAACCGGCACGGCATCGCGCTGCGCGACTACCTCGTCGTCACCCGCAACGTCGACCCCGTCGAGCTGGAGATGCTGCGTGTCGAGCAGATGACCCGCGGCTTCTCCCCCGGCCAGAACCAGCAGGGTGGCCTCGAACTGTTCGCCGAGAGCCTGTTCGACTCGGTCATCTACGTGACGTTCCAGGAGCTCGCCACCCGCGTCTCGCACCGCAACACCGGCAAGGCGTGTGACGACCCGATCGCCGATCAGCTGCTGCAGCGCGTCTCGGCCGACGAGAACCTGCACATGATCTTCTACCGGGACGTGTCCGAGGCCGGCTTCGAGATCGCGCCCGACCAGGCGATGAAGTCGCTGCACAAGGTGCTGCGCAACTTCAAGATGCCCGGATACACGATCCCAGACTTCCGGCGGCGCGCGGTCACCATCGCCTCCGGCGGTGTCTACGATCCGCGCATCCACCTCGAGGACATCGTGATGCCCGTGCTCAAGAAGTGGCGCATCTTCGAGCGCGAGGACTTCAACGGCGAGAGCGCCAAGATGCGCGATGACCTCGGCCTGCTGGTCGAGGAACTGCAGGAGGCCGTCGACAAGTTCGAGGTCGCCAAGCAGCGTCGTGAAGAGCGGCTGCGTCAGATGGCGGAGAAGAAGGCTGCCAAGAACCAGCTGGTGGGATCATCGACGTCGTAGCACCCAACTCGTCCCGAACGGCCCGGTCCCTGCGGATCGGGCCGTTCGAGCTTGCCAGCCCCGTCGTCCTCGCTCCGATGGCCGGGGTCACCAACGTTGCCTTCCGCACGCTGTGCCGCGAACTCGAACTCGCCCGCGCGGGCACTGTCAGCGGCCTCTACGTCTGCGAGATGGTGACCGCGCGCGCGTTGGTCGAGCGGCATCCGGTCACGATGCACATGACCACGTTCGCGCCCGAAGAATCGCCGCGATCGCTGCAGCTCTACACCGTCGACCCCGTCAACACCTATGCGGCGGCCAAGATGATCGTCGACGAGAACCTGGCCGACCACATCGACATGAACTTCGGTTGTCCCGTACCGAAGGTGACACGTCGGGGCGGTGGCGCCGCCCTGCCGTACAAGCGTCGCCTGTTCGGTCAGATCGTCGCCGCCGCGGTGAAAGCGACCGAGGGCACCGACATCCCGGTCACCGTCAAGTTCCGCGTCGGCATCGACGACGAGCACCACACCCACCTCGACGCCGGGCGGATCGCCGCTGAGGAAGGCGCCGCCGCGGTCGCACTGCACGCGCGCACGGCCGCGCAGCGGTACTCGGGCACCGCCGACTGGGAGCAGATCGCGGCGCTCAAGGCGCACGTCAGCGGGATTCCAGTGCTCGGAAACGGTGATATCTTCGACGCTCGAGACGCGCTGGCCATGATGGCCGCGACGGGCTGCGACGGCGTCGTGATCGGCCGGGGCTGCCTGGGGCGGCCGTGGCTGTTCGCCGAACTCTCCGCCGCCTTCAACGGCGAGACACCGGCCACCCCGCCCACCCTGGGTGAGGTCGCGTCCATCATTCGTCGACACGGCGAGCTGCTCGCTGCGCACTTCGGAGAGGACAAAGGGATGCGCGACATGCGCAAACACGTGGCCTGGTACCTGCACGGCTTCCCGGCCGGAGCGGATCTGCGGCGGTCATTGGCGCTGGTGAAGACGATCTCCGAGCTCGACGATTTGCTCGGCGAACTCGATGCCGACGTGCCCTTCCCGGATGCCGCCAACGGGCCGCGCGGGCGCCAGGGGTCGGCGGCGTCGGTGTCGCTGCCGGAGAACTGGCTCGACGATCCCGACGACTGCGCGGTGCCGGTCGGCGCCGACGTCATGCATTCGGGCGGCTGACCGCCTCTTTGACATGTGTCTCGAGTGGATATCGATCGTCGGCTGACGGCTTCCGTCGGCTAGCCCTCTCTCAGGATGTCTCAGTACGATGAGATGCCAGCGAAAACGCTGATGTGTCCGGCCCCGAACGCGGGGACGGGATCAGCGCGTATCGAGGTGGAGTTGGCGCTCACCCGAGGTGCGCGTCGGCGCCGACGAGGCGCCAGCGGAGCCATAGGAGCTGAAAGGCCGGTAGACGATGAGTGACGGTGATCACGCCACTCCCGGCCGCCCGGACTCCAGCGAGCCAGACCGCGACAACGAATGGCTTACCCGATCGACACGGCCGACACCAGGCGCCGCGCCGTGGGAACGCGGGACCGATTCTCCGTCGCGCGGAACTGACGACGAATCCGCGCCGATCACCGTCGCCGACCTCATCGCGAAGATCCACGGCGAAGCACCGATCCCCGAGCGGCCCACCCGGCACCGTGCGGAACCCGAACCCGAACCCGAACCCGTATCCGAGCCAGAGCCCGACTTCGAGCTAGAGCCCGACTCCCCGCCTGAGCCCGAGCCGTACCCCGCCGACGAGTTCGACACGACGATCCTGCCGGCCGTGCACGCACACCCTTCGGAGCTGCCGGACCTGACGGCCACCGCGGTACCCGAGGCGCCGAAGCCTGAGCGTCCACGGCATCACCGCAGCGTCATCGTCGGACGGGTCGTCGCGGCTCTGGTCGCCGTGCTGGCACTGGTCCTGACCGGCGGTGCATGGCAATGGCAGTCCTCGAAGAACAACCTTCTCAACCGCGTCTCGGCGCTCGACCCCGATTCCCGCGACATTGTCGACCCCAATGCCCAGTTCGGCGACGAGAATTTCCTGATCGTCGGCACCGACACCCGCATCGGGGACAACAGTGAAATGGGCGCCGGCACCACCGAGGACGCCGCGGGCGCCCGGTCGGACACGGTGATGCTGGTCAACATCCCGGCGAACCGTAAGCGCGTGGTCGCGGTGTCGTTTCCTCGCGACCTGAAAATCGAACCGATGAAGTGCGAGGTCTGGAATCCGGAGACCCGCCAGTACGGCCCGATCTATGACGAGGACACCGAATCCTGGGGGCCCGAAGAGGCCTACACGGAATACAAGCTGAACTCGGCTTTCGCCGTCGGCGGGCCCAAATGCCTGGTCAAGGTCATTCAGAAGCTGTCGGGCCTGCACGTCAACCGTTTCATGGCCGTCGACTTCGCCGGCTTCTCCAAGATGGTCGACGCCCTCGGCGGCGTCGAGGTGTGCAGCACGACGCCGATCGAGGACTACGAGCTGGGTACCGTCCTGGCCAACTCCGGCCGCCAGGTCGTCGACGGACACACAGCGCTGAACTATGTGCGCGCCCGCCAGGTGACCACCGAAACCAACGGCGACTACGGGCGGATAAAACGCCAGCAGCGGTTCCTGTCGTCACTGCTGCGATCGCTGATCTCCAAAGACACGTTCTTCTCGCTGTCGAAGCTCAACAACGTCGTGAACATGTTCATCAACGACAGCTACGTCGACAACCTCGACACCAAGGATCTCGTCGACCTCGGCCAGTCGGTGCAGGGCGTCAACGCGGGCCGGATCACCTTCATCACGGTGCCGACCGTCGGCTATGCCGACGAGTACGGCAACGAGATCCCCCGCACCGACGACATGCGCGCACTGTTCGACGCGATCATCAACGACGATCCGCTGCCCGAGGAACGCAACGCCGACAACACCCCTGTCCCCGGCACCCCTGCGGCGCCGACCAACGGCGCCCCGGCCCCGGCTCCGGACGGCGAGGTCATCGAGGCCGTCGCCACCAATCCCGCCGACGTGACCGTGCGGGTGTCCAACTCGACCTCCGAGAGCGGGTTGGCGTCCAGCGCGGCCGAAGCACTCCAGACCCACGGCTTCTCCATCACCGACCCCGACGACTACCCCGGTCCCCTGGATCACACCACGGTGTTCTTCTCCCCCGGCAACGAGGAAGCGGCGGCGACGGTGGCCTCGTCGTTCCCCGACCCGACGATCGAGCGGTCGAGCGGCCTCGGCGACGTCGTGCAAGTAGTCCTGGGCAAGGACTTCTCCACGGTCGGCACGCCGATGCCGAGCGGTTCGACCGTCAAGGTGCACGTGCTGCGCGGGTCGAAGAACACCTCAAGCGCGCTGCCCGAAGATCTGACGGTCACCAACGCCGCCGACACATCCTGCGAATAACGGGCGGCATTCACCTGGCGTTCACCGCCCGGCTCGTGACGATCTGTGCAGGTAGCACGTAGGCTTTTGATCATGCGTACCGCGTACCACGAGCAGCTGGAATCTCTGACGACCCAGCTCGGTGACATGTGCGGGCTGGCGGGCACGGCGATGGAGCGGGCGACACAGGCGCTGCTCCAGGCCGATCTCGCGCTGGCCGAACAGGTGATCACCGACCACGAGCAGATCTCCGCGATGAGCGTCCGGGCCGAAGAGACCGCCTTCGTCCTCCTGGCGCTGCAGGCGCCCGTCGCCGGGGATCTGCGTGCGATCGTCAGCTCGATCCAGATCGTCGCCGACGTCGACCGGATGGGCGCACTGGCACTGCACGTGGCCAAGATCGCGCGTCGCCGGCACCCCCAGCACGCGCTGCCCGAAGAGGTCAACGGCTACTTCGCCGAGATGGGCCGCGTCGCCGTCGAACTCGGCCAGAGCGCCCGCGAAGTGCTGCTCACCCGCGATCCGGAGAAGGCCGCCAGGATCCGCGACGAGGACGACGCCATGGATGATCTGCACCGGCATCTGTTCTCGGTGCTGATGGACCGCGAGTGGCGGCACGGGGTCGCAGCTGCGGTCGACGTGACACTGCTGGGCCGGTTCTACGAGCGCTTCGCCGATCACGCCGTGGAGATCGCACGCCGGGTGATCTTCCAGGTGACCGGGCACGCACCCGAAGAAGAAGGCCTGCCGCTCTCCCGCTGACGAGAGCGGCAGCAACAAGAAAGCCCCCCGGGACATCTCCTCCGGGGGGCTCACTTGTTGCCGGAATGGCCTGTCAGCCGAAGCGGCCCGAGATGTAGTCCTCGGTCGCCTTCTGCGTCGGGTTCGAGAAGATCTTCTCGGTGTCGTCGATCTCGATCAACCGGCCCGGCTTGCCCGTCGCCTCGAGGTTGAAGAACGCCGTCTGATCGCTCACGCGGGCAGCCTGCTGCATGTTGTGCGTGACGATCACGATCGTGAAGTCCTGCTTCAGCTCGGCGATCAGATCCTCGATCGCCAGCGTCGAGATCGGGTCCAGCGCCGAGCACGGCTCGTCCATCAGCAGCACGTCGGGCTGCACGGCGATCGCCCGGGCGATGCAGAGTCGCTGCTGCTGACCGCCGGATAGCCCGCCGCCGGGTTTGTCCAACCGGTCCTTGACCTCGGTCCACAGGTTCGCGCCCTTGAGTGAGCGCTCGGCCACCTCGTCGAGGGTCTTCTTGTTGCGCACGCCCTGGAGCTTCAGCCCGGCCACCACGTTGTCGCGAATCGACATGGTGGGGAACGGATTCGGCCGCTGGAACACCATGCCGATGGTCTTGCGCACACCGACCGGATCGACGCCGGCACCGTAGATGTCGTCACCGTCGAGCAGCACCGAGCCCTCCACACGGGCGCCGGGGATGACCTCGTGCATCCGGTTCAGCGTGCGCAGCACGGTGGACTTGCCGCACCCCGACGGTCCGATGAACGCAGTGACGCTGCGCGGCGGCACCGACATGGACACATCGGCGACGGCGTGGAAGTTGCCGTAGTAGATGTTGACGTCTTTGAGATCGAGTCGCTTGGCCACTGATTTTCTCCTAGACCTTCTTGGGCGCAAAGAATTTGGCGATGAATCGGGCACCGACGTTGAGCAGCGCGATGACGATGATCAACGTCAGGGCGGCACCCCACATCCGGTCGGTGGGCACCGGATTGGCACCGGCCCCGGCGGACGTCTGGTCGTACATCATGCCCGGCAGCGAGCCCATGAACCCGCTGAACATGTCGAAGTTGATGGCCTGCGAGTAGCCCACCAGGATCAGCAGCGGTGCCGTCTCCCCCATCACGCGGGCCAGGGACAGCAGGATGCCGGTGACGATTCCCGACAGCGCGGTCGGGATCACGATCGCTGCGATCGTCTTCCACTTCGGCACGCCCAGTGCGTAACTCGCCTCCCGCAGGTCCATCGGGACGATGCGCAGCATCTCCTCGGTGGACCGGACGATCACCGGGATCATCAGCAGCACCAACGCCAGGGACACGGCGATGCCCGACCTCTCGAACCCGAACGTCGCGACCCAGAGCGCGTAGATGAACAGCGCCGCGACGATCGACGGCACACCCGTGAGGATGTCGACCATGAACGTGGTCAGCTTGCCCAACCGTGTGCCGCCGCCGTACTCGACCAGGTAGATGCCGACGAAGACGCCGATCGGAATGGAGATCACCGCGCACACCGCGGCTTGCAGGAGGCTGCCGACGATCGCGTGGTAGGCGCCGCCGCCGGCAGCGAACGCTGTCATGCCCGCCTGGGAGTTCAGCCACCAGGTGCTCGACGTGATCACGCCGATCCCCTTGGACACCACGGTGTAGAGCACCCACAGCAGCGGCACCAACGCGATGATCACCGACGTGGTCACCAGGACGGTCGCCGCATTGTTCGTGATCTTCCGGCGTGTGCTGACGCCTTGGAATGTCGGAGCCTTGACGGGGCGGTCCAGTGTCGGAGAACTCATGATGCAGACCGGTCCTTTCCGGAGACCGCGGCGCGGGCCAGCGAGTTCACCACGAAGGTCAGGATGAACAGCACCAGCCCGGCCGCGATGTAGGCGCCCGCCTTGTACTGATCGTTGAATTCCGATGCGGCCGCGGCGATCTTGCTCGCGAACGTGTAGCCGGCATCGAACAGCGTCCAGCCGAACGCCGACTGGGTGCCGCGCAGGATGATCAGCAGGGCGATCGTCTCACCCAGCGCGCGGCCGAGGCCGAGCATCGCGCCGCTGATGTAGCCCGACATCCCGAACGGCAGCACCGTCGTGCGGACCACTTCCCAGCGCGTCGCGCCGAGCGCCAGCGCGGCTTCGATCTGGCCGCGCGGGGTCTGCACGAACACCTCGCGGGTGACCGCGGTGATGATCGGAAGGATCATCACCGCCAACACGATCCCGGCGGTGAAGATCGTGCCGCCGCCCGCAACCGAGGCGTTGCCGGTTCCGAACAGGAAGAACCAGCTTCCGAGAGTTTCGTTGAGCCACAACGCCACCGGCCTGATCACCGGTGCGAGCACGTAGAGGCCCCACACGCCGTAGATGATCGACGGCACTGCGGCGAGCAGATCCACCATGTAGGCCAGCGGACCGACCACCCGCTTGGGCGCGTAGTTGGTCAGATAGATCGCGATTCCCAGCGCGATCGGCATGGCGAGCACCAGTGCGAACACCGACACGAACACCGTGACCTGCAGCAGATCCAGGATGCCGAACTGCATCGCCGAGGTGTCGGTGGTGATCCAGTTCCCGCCGTACAGGAAGAAATTCTGCTCGTTGCGCGCCAAGGCGGGGATCGCCCGCCACAGCAGGAAGATCCCGATCGCGGCGATGAGCGCGACGATGAAAACGCCTGAGCTCTCGGCCAATCCGCGGAAGATCCGGTCGCCCAGGCGAACCACGCCGTGACGCGAGGGGTCGGTGGACAGCGGCGTCGGCTCGGGGTGGGGTGCGGCCAAGGCCTCACCCGACCCCGCGCCCATCGGATCGGGGATAGTCACAGAAGTTCCGTCAGAACCCTTCTCGATACTGTTGAACGTCATCGGTGTCTGGCACCCATCCTCGCCTCGAACCTGCTACCGCGCCAGCGATCAGTCCGGTTATTTGATCGCGTCGATGGAGGTCAGCAGACGCTCCTTGAACGTGTCGGGCAGCGGCACGTAGCCGGCGCTCGACAGTCCACCCTGACCGTCGTTGGCCGCCACCGTCAGGAACGACTTGACGGCAGCGGAGGTGTCGGCGTCATAGCCGGCCGAGCAGACGATCTCGTAGGTGGCCAGCACCAGCGGGTAGGCGCCGGCTTCCTTGGTCCCGTACAGCGAATTCAGGTCGAGGGTCAGGTCGTTGCCCTCGGCGGCGAACTTCGCGGCGTCGATCGCCTTGCCCGCGGTCTCGTCGGTCAGCTCCACCGCGCCGGCACCGGTGTCGATCTGGGCGTACTTGAGACCGGCCTGCTGAGCGAAGCCCTTCTCGACGTAGCCGATCGAACCCGGGGTGGCCTGCACGGCCTGCGTGACGCCGGCCGACTTCGACGCGCCTTCGCCGGCGCCGCCCTGGAACTCGCTACCGGCGTCCTTGGTCCACGCCTCGGGCGCGGCGGCCTTCAGGTACTTCTGGAAGTTGTCGGTGGTGCCCGAGGAGTCGGAGCGGTAGATCGGGGTGATCGCGGTGTCCGGCAGAGTGGTGCCGCTGTTCAGCGCAGCGATGGCCGGGTCGTTCCACTTGGTGATCTGCCCCTGGAAGATCTTGGCCAGGGTGTCGCCGTTGAGCACCAGCTTGTCGACGCCGTCGAGGTTGTAGGCCATGGCGATGGGCCCGAACACCAGCGGGAGGTTCCAGGCCGGGTTGCCACCGCAGCGCTGCGCGGCGGCGGCGACCTGATCGCCCGAGAGCGCGGAGTCCGAGCCGGCGAAATCGACGGTCTTGGCGATGAACTGCTCACGGCCCGCACCGGATCCGGTCGGGTTGTAGGACAGGTTCTTGCCCTGGCACTTCTGGCCCCAGACCTGGTTGAACAGGGCGACGGCGTTCTGCTGGGCGGTCGAGCCCTCGGCGGTCAGCGCATTCTTGCCACCACAATCGGCGGGGGCGGAGCTGCTGCCCGACGCGGCGGAGCTGCTGCTGCCGCCCGACGCCGTGTTGTTGTCGCTGCCGCAGCCGGCGAGGGTGATCGCGGCGACCGCCGCGACCGAGACCGTCGTGCCGAACGTCTTGCCGATGCTCTTGCGCTTCACTGATCCCACTTTCGTCATCCACGTGTGTCGGCTGCCGGTGCGGCTCCGAGCTCACTCGGCAAGCTATGCGGCGGTAATTGACGCACTACGGATGACGGGTGAACGGCAGGTGAACAGGTCCAGCGATCTCACAGGTGATCGCCGGTGCGGCGACTGTAGGCGGCATCGACGGTCGCGACCTCGAAACCCAATCGTCGGTAGGTCTTCACCGCGGCGGTGTTGTCCGATTCGACGTAGAGCATCACCTCGGCGTCGCGCCCATCGACGCCCAACCGGTCCGCGAGGTGGTGCAGTCCGGTGAGCGTCAGCGCGGCGCCCAGACCGCGGCCCTGCGCGGACGGATCGACCCCCACCACGTACACCTCGCCGAGGGTGTCCGAATGTGTCTTGGTCCAGTGGAATCCGAGGAGATCGCCCGTGGTCTCGTCGCGGGCGAGGAACAATCCCGCCGGGTCGAACCACGGTTCGGCGCGTCGTTCTGCGATGTCGGCCGCGGTCCAGCCGCCCTGCTCGGGATGCCAGGCGAACGCGGCGTTGTTCACCCGTAGCAGCTCTGCGTCGTCGGCGGGGCCGGAGTAGGTGGTGATGCGCACCTCGGCCGGCGCCGGGGTGGCCGGCAAGTCGGTGAGGCTCCGCCGCATCTGCCACAGCTCGCGCACCACCGCGAGGTCCAGCGCCTCAGCGGTGGCTCGGGCAGGCGCGAGGTTGCCGTGCGCCCAGATGCGGGTGTCCGGCCCACCGGCGGGCAGGCCGGTGCTGATCATCGACGCGCCGATGCCGCGCCGACGCGCCTCGGGGTGGACGACGAGTTCGGCCATCGCCGGGGCGTCGTCACCGGCGGGCGCGAGATTGAGGTATCCCAGTACGCCGTCACCGTCTTCGGCGAGCAGATGCCGGGTGCGGTCATGGGCGAGTTCACGCAGGACCTGGTCACCCACCGGCGCAATGCCGTCGGACTGCGTCGCCGCGACGATCAGCTCCCGAACGAGCTGCTGCTGGTGCTCGGTCAGCCGTTCGTGCCAGCCGATCGCCGTCACGTTCTGCGCAGAGCGTCGGCAGGCGCCCCGGCCACGTCGTCATCCAACATCTCGGCGACGTCGTCGTCGTAGGGGTCGTCGTCCATGTCCTCGCCCAGATCGGCATCGGCGGCCGGTGGCCGCCCCCGGGCGGGGCGCACTGCCTTGTAGCCGACGTTGCGCACGGTGCCGATCAACGATTCGTATTCGGTGCCGAGCTTGGCGCGCAGCCGTCGGACGTGCACGTCGACGGTGCGGGTGCCGCCGAAGAAGTCGTAGCCCCACACTTCCTGCAGCAGCTGCGCACGGGTGAACACCCTGCCCGCGTGCTGCGCCAGGTACTTGAGCAGCTCGAATTCCTTGTAGGTGAGGTCGAGCGGCCGTCCGCGCAATCGAGCCGTGTAGGTGCCCTCGTCGATGACCAGTTCGCCGAGGCTGATCTTGCCCACGTTCTCCTGGTTGGCCATCCCGCCGCGGCGGCCGACGAGCAGTCGCAGCCGGGCGTCGATCTCGGCCGGGCCGGTGCTGGGCAGCAGGATCTCGTCCAAGCCCCATTCCGTGTTGACGGCGACGAGACCGCCCTCGTTGACGACGGCGACGACGGGAACTGCGGTTCCGGTGGTGCCGAGGAGGCGACACAGGCCGCGCGCGGCGGCCAGGTCGGTGCGGGCGTCGACGATCGCCACATCCGCAGATCCGGCTTCCAGCAAAGACGACACTTCGGTCGGCGCGGTCCGCACGTTGTGCGCCAGCAGCGACAACGAAGGCAGGACGGATTCGGGGTGCGGGTCAACAGTCAGTAGCAGTAGGTCCAACTGTCCCCTCCAGCAGCCGTGGAGTCATCCGAGACCTCGCCGGTACGTCTTTGTCGCGCGGTGACTTCCCAGATTCATGCATGACATACGGCCGTTACTCGGCCGATGGCTTCCTAACGATAGCGTGCCACCTGCCCTTAAGCCGCGCCGAACGAACGATGCCGACGCAGTGGGCAACAATGTCCGCGTGCGCAGGTTCGTCATCGGTGCCATCGCGACGGTGGTCGTAGTCCTCCTCGGCGCGCTCGGGGTCGACTTCGGCTCGGCGATCTACGCCGAATATCGCCTGGCCAGGAGCGTGCGCGCAGCCGCGGACCTGCAATGGGACCCGTCCGTGGGAATCCTCGGCTTCCCGTTTCTGACGCAGGCCGCCGAGCACCACTACCGGGAAGTGGAGATCAAGGCCAGTGGCGTTGATCACGCCGTGGTCGGCAAGGCCTCGTTGGAAGCGACCCTTCATTCGGTGGACACGGGCGATTCGTGGCTGATCGCCCCAGACGCCACGCTCACCGTCGGCAAGCTGGAGAGCCGCATCATCATCGACTCGACGCACGTCGGCCGCTTCATGGACATTCCCGACCTGCTGGTGGAGGCACCCACCCGAGAAACCAACGATTCCACCGGCGGCACGACCGAATCGGGCATTTCCAGCAACAAAGGCGTGGTGTTCACCGGCACGCCGCGCCAGGCCGGGGTCGACGAGCGTGTCAGCATCGCGGTCGACCTCTCGGTGACCGGCCCGGCCCAGACCACGCTGAAGATGACCGCGACCGGGGTGTTGACAGGTCCCGGCACAGCCGATCAGGACGTGCCCGCCGACAAGCTGCCCGCAGTGCTCGCCGCCTTCTCCACCGAAATGCCAGGTCAGAAGCTCCCGTTCGGGATCGCCCCCACCAGCGAGGGCGCCCGCGGCTCCGACCTGATCATCGAGGGCATCGCCGAGGGAGTAACCGTGCCCCTGGACGGGTTCAGATTGCCATGAGCTCGTCGTGGATCGTCGTGATCGCGGTGCTGATCGCCGCGTTCGGCCTCGCAGTCGTCGTCGGCCGGGTGTTGACCATGCGTGCGGGCCGGTTGACGCCGGCCGGCGATGTGTCGAACTCGCCCGCCGTCGACACCAGTGAGCTGGGTCTATCCGGTACGGGGCCGACCGTCGTGCACTTCGGGGCGGTGTGGTGCGGGCCGTGCGCGGGCGTCCGCCGCGTTGTCGACCAGGTGTGTGCCGAGCTGCCCGCCGTCGCCCACGTGGAAATCGACATGGATGCCAATCCCGATGCCGCCCGGCGCCTTTCCGTGCTGTCGCTGCCGACGACCTTCATCTTCGACGCCGAGGGACGGCAGCAGTATCGGGCGTCCGGCGTACCGACAGCCGCTGACCTGCGGTCCGCACTGCGGCCGCTGTTGGCTTGATCACCCTGTCGTTGGGTAAGCTGTCGCCGTGCCAACCCGTGTCGAGCTCAGGCTCACCAAGCGCCGCGCAGTGGATCTGTGCCGCGTCGCGGGTTGTTGCTGTTGTTGTTGTAGCTGCTGAGTAGCCGCGCCATCGGCGCCGCGCTCTCCGGCGGTCTCGTCGCGAGCCGCATCAGCCAGTCCCGAAACAACAGGAGCATGTCCATGTCGCAGGTGTCGCACACCACGCAGAATCGCTCATCGGCCGAGGTCGACGTCCGCGGGCCGCGGTTCGTCGCCTGGGTCACCACCGCTGTACTGGTCGCCACCGTGCTGGTCTCGACGGTCAGCAGCGTCTACGCCGCGGCGCTTCTCGCGGCCCAGGCGGTCGTGTTCGCCGTCGGCGCCACGCTCGGCCCACGCCGCCACCCTTACGGCGTTCTGTTCGCAACTCTCGTCGCTCCGCGGCTGGGCCCGGCCACCGAACGCGAGCCGGTCGCTCCCCTGAAGTTCGCCCAAGCGGTCGGCCTGGTGTTCGCCGTCATGGGCGTCGCAGCCTTCGTCGCAGGGGTGCCGACGCTCGGGCTGGTGGCCACCGGCTTCGCGCTGGCAGCCGCATTTCTGAACGCAGCCTTCGGCATCTGCCTGGGCTGCCAGCTCTATCCGTTGTTCCTCCGCCTCAAACCCACTCACTCGTAGTCGAAAGGATCTCCTCCATGGCACGCTCCGACGTCCTGGTCACAGCAGACTGGGCCGAGAGCAATCTCGATGCGCCGAACACCGTTTTCGTCGAGGTCGACGAAGACACCAGCGCATACGACACCGGGCACATCCCCGGTGCGATCCGGCTCGACTGGAAGACCGATCTGCAGGATCCGGTGAAGCGCGACTTCGTCGACCAGCAGCAGTTCTCGAAGCTGCTGTCGGACAAGGGCATCGCCAACGACGACACCGTGGTGCTCTACGGCGGCAACAACAACTGGTTCGCCGCGTACGCCTACTGGTACTTCAAGCTGTACGGCCACTCGGACGTCAAGCTGCTCGACGGCGGCCGCAAGAAGTGGGAACTCGACGCGCGACCGCTGTCCAAGGACGCGGTGACGCGTCCCGAGACCAGCTACAGCGCCAAGTCGCCCGACACCAGCATCCGCGCGTTCCGCGACGAGGTCATCGCGGCCATCGGCACGAAGAACCTGGTCGACGTGCGCTCCCCCGACGAGTTCTCCGGCAAGATCCTGGCCCCGGCGCACCTGCCGCAGGAGCAGAGCCAGCGCGCCGGTCACATCCCGTCGGCCATCAACGTGCCGTGGAGCAAGGCGGCCAACGAAGACGGCACGTTCAAGTCCGACGAGGACCTGGCCAAGCTCTACGCCGACGCCGGGCTGGACGGCGAGAAGGAGACCATCGCCTACTGCCGCATCGGGGAGCGTTCGTCGCACACCTGGTTCGTGCTGCAAGAGCTGTTGGGACACGAGAACGTCAAGAACTACGACGGCAGTTGGACGGAATACGGCTCCCTGGTGGGCGCCCCGATCGAGTTGGGAAGTTGATATGTGCTCTGCACCGAAACAAGGACTGACGTTGCCCGCGAGCGTCGACCTGGAGAAGGAAACGGTCATCACCGGCCGTGTCGTGGACGGCTCGGGTCAGGCCGTCGGCGGGGCGTTCGTGCGCCTGCTCGACAGCTCTGACGAGTTCACCGCCGAGGTCGTCGCGTCGGCCACCGGTGATTTCCGGTTCTTCGCCGCGCCGGGCAGCTGGAAGCTGCGGGCGCTGTCGAAGAGCGGCAATGGCGACGCCACTGTGACGCCGGCGGGCGCGGGGATCCACGAGGTCGACGTCAAGGTCGCGTGACGACGAAGGCGGCGAGGGACGAGCCGCCGAGGAGTCGCGCCATCGAGTAGCGCGTGACGACGAAGGCGGCGTGGGGGCACCACCCGCTTGCGGGGGAGGACGAGCCGCCGAGGAGTCGCGCCATCAGGTAGCGCGTGACGAAGCCGAGGAGTCGCGCCACAGGGCGCGGCTCCTCGCTTGACCGCTTTGATCTTGCTGTGAAAATGCTGCGCGTTGCGCTGTCGTCGGCGACGATGAGTGCACTGTCCGCGCACCCGCGTGGGCCACACCTGTCGAGGACCCGACTATGAAGATCACCTTCGCCTTTGCTGCGGCCGCGGCGTTCGCCGCGGTTGGTTTGGTCAGCGCACCCGCTGCTCTCGCGGATCCCGAGGGCGATTTCCTCACGGTGATCGGCAAGGGCGGCATCACCTGGCCCTCGGACAAGACCCAGCAGGTGCTCGACACCGGCCGTGCGGTCTGCCAGGACTGGGAGAACGGCGCCAGCTTCGAGCAGGAGGTCGCCGACCTGACCAGTGTCACCGACTGGTCGGACTATCAGGCCGGGTACTTCGTCGGCGCGGCCACCGGCGCCTTCTGCCCCGAGTACGAGAGCAAGGTCAGCTGATCTCAACTCCCCGCTGAGCGGGAGTTAGACTCTTCCTCGTGGTGCTGTTCTACGAACTCCTGCTCGTCGCGGCCGTCGTGGTCATCACGTGGTTCGCGCTCTATGCGCTGTACCGGCTGATCACCGACGAGTCGTGACCTCTGGCGACGAGGCGGTCGCCGCTGCTGCCGAACGCGCCCGACAGACCGCCGCGCGCAACATCCCGGCATTCGGGGATCTCCCCGTGCCCGCCGACACGGCCAATCTGCGTGAAGGCGCCGATCTCGACGATCGTCTGCTGGCCCTGTTGCCGTTGGTCGGGGTGTGGCGCGGCGAGGGCGAGGGTCGTGGCTCCCACGGTGACTACCGGTTCGGTCAGCAGATCGTGGTCTCGCATGACGGGGCCGACTACCTCAACTGGGAAGCGCGCTCCTGGCGGCTGACCGACGACGGCGGCTACGACGGCCCGACGTTGCGTGAGACGGGGTTCTGGCGCTTCGTCAACGATCCCGGCGATCCGGGTGAATCCCAGGCCATCGAGTTGCTGTTGGCGCATTCGGCCGGCTACGTGGAGTTGTTCTACGGGCGGCCGTTGAACCAGGCGTCGTGGGAGCTGGTCACCGACGCGTTGGCGCGGAGTAAGTCCGGTGTCCTCGTCGGGGGCGCGAAGCGGCTCTACGGCATCGTCGACGGTGGCGATCTCGCCTATGTCGAAGAGCGGGTCGACGCCGACGGTGGTCTGGTTCCGCACCTGTCCGCGCGCCTGGCCAGGTTCGTCGGTTAGTGCGGCGCGCAACGGCCGCGGCGGTGTGTGCGGCGAGCATGGCCATGGCGTCCTCGGCGGCGTGTGCCTCGCCCCCACCTCAGGCACCCGCACCGTCGAGCACGGTGTCTCCCAGTGTCGGCCATGGCTCGCTCGCCTACTGCCTGGGTCAGCACGGGATGCCGAGCCCGCCCGGGCCGATGACGGGCCCACCCGCGGGCGTCGATCCGGCCGCGTGGGAGGCCGCGATGCACGAGTGTTCGTCGCTGGCGCCAGGCCCGGACGCGCCGGCACAGCCCTAGATTCGGCACAGGCCCAGATACGGAGCAGCCCCCGAGCCGTGATCCTCGGTCGGACTCAACCAAGGGGCTCGGGGGCCGGGTGGCTGCGGGGAATTCGCCAGCGCGCGCAGTAGGCGTCAAGCGCTCCCCGGCGCTGCTAGCTCGCAGCCACCTCACATGTCCATAAGTCACTCAATTTGTCGGACCACCTCCTTCCCTGTGTACAGGCGAAGGTACCCGCGCTCTGGCTGGGCGACAAGGGAATTAATCTCTCAGCGATCACTGAGGATGGCGGTGTCGACGAGCGCGGCGATGTCGGCGGCGATCGGTGCCGGCGCCAGCGTGGTGCCGTCGAGGGTGTGCACCCGCGCCGCCAGCGTGATGCTCGACACCAGCCACACCCCCTGCGCGCTCAGCAGGTCGGCGGGCCGCAGCGCCTGGTAGTCGCAGTCGTAGCCGGCGGTGCGCGCCACCTCGAACAGCGCCCGCTGGGTCGTGCCCCGCAGGATCGGATACCAGGGCGGCGGCGTCAGCAGGCACGGCCGTCCGTCGTCGGAGGTCGTGGCGATGACGACGGTGGAGCGGGGGCCTTCGAGGATGTGGCCGTCGGTGCTGACGAAGATGACGTCGCCGGCGCCGTGCCGCTCGGCGTGACGCAGGGCGGCCATGTTGACGGCGTAGGACAGTGTCTTGGCGCCCGCCACCAGCCACGGCATGTTCTCGTCGGCGCTCGAGGCGAGGCCGCGGTCGAGCGTCAGCGCGGCAACCCCGGCGCGGCGCGCCTCGGCGACGCGGGCCGCCATCGGGCCGATGGTCGCGTAGGCGGTGCCGCTCGGATCGCTTTCCCGGCCTCGGCTGTACACCAGGCGCAGCACGCCCTCGTCGCCGCCGTCGGCCAGCCATCGGGCGACAGCCTGGTCGATCGCGGATCGCCACGCCTGCAGGTCGGGTGCGGGCAGGTCCATCAGCTGCGCCGAATGCGCCAGCCGCGCCAGGTGCGCCTCGAGCAAGCAGGGTCTGCCGTCACGGATCAGCAGCGTCTCGAAGATCCCGTCGCCGCGCACGGCGGCGAGGTCGTCGGCGTACAGCAGCGGCGCAGCCGGATCGCAGACGCCGCTGTCGAGGGAGACCACCACGCTGAGTCCGGCCATGGGGCATCAGCGTAGCCGCGCCCGGATCAGGCCGGCTCGTAGCATTGAGCCATGTCTGTGCACTCTTCCGCGGTCCCTGCGCCCGAGAACGGGCCCGACGCCGGCGCGGTCTGGCATTACGGCGATCCGCTGGGCGAGCAGCGGGCGGCCGGCCACGGCGCGATCGTGGTCGACCGTTCCCATCGCGCGGTGCTGGCGCTCACCGGTGCGGAGCGCAAGAGCTGGCTGCACACCGTCTCCAGCCAGCACGTCAGCGATCTGCCGGACGGCACGGTGACGCAGAATCTCAGCCTCGACGGGCAGGGCCGCGTCGAAGATCACTGGGTGCAGACGCAGCTGCCCGGCGTCACGATCCTCGACACCGAACCGTGGCGAGGTGAGCCGCTGCTGAACTTCCTGCGCAAGATGGTGTTCTGGGCGGACGTCGTCGTGGAGCCGACGGAGCTGGCCGTGCTGTCCCTGCTCGGCCCTGCGGTGTCCGCGGCCGCCACGCTGGAGGCGCTCGGTGTCCCGGCGCTGCCGGTTGCCGGTACCGCCGTCGCCCTACCCGACGGCGGCTTCCTGCGCTCGCTGCCGGGCGTTGCCGACGAGGTGGACCTCGTCGTACCTCGCGACCAGGCGCCGTCGTACCTGCAGCGGCTGGAGGCAGCCGGGGTGCGGCGCGCCGGGGTGTGGGCCTACGAGGCGCACCGGGTGGCGGCGCTGCGGCCCCGTCTGGGCGTCGACACCGACGAACGCACCATTCCGCACGAGGTCGGCTGGATCGGCACGGCGGTGCACTTGGACAAGGGGTGCTATCGAGGCCAGGAGACCGTGGCGCGGGTACACAACCTCGGTAAACCGCCGCGCATGCTCGTGCTGCTGCACCTCGACGGCGCCACCGATCGCCCTTCCCCGGGTGATCCGGTGCTCGCCGGGGGCCGCGCCGTGGGCCGGGTGGGCACCGTGGTGGAGCACGTGGACGAGGGTCCGATCGCCCTCGCGCTGCTCAAGCGTGGCCTGACGGCGGACACCGAGCTGGTGACCGGCGGCGACGTGGCGGTGTCGGCGGCCATTGATCCTGACTCCCTGCCGGCCGCCGATGTGGCGGGCGCAGGCCGGTTGGCGGTCGACAGGCTGCGGGGCGCCGCGCGGTGACCCGGGCAAAACGGGGCCTGCCAGCGCCGCGGCGTTCGGCACGGTAAAGTGTCGGCAGGACAATAGACACACTCAGATCGGAGCCGCCTAGCAATTAGGCCGCTCCGTTATTGCGCGAGGGGGTTCCCCCATGGGCCGCGGCCGGGCAAAGGCAAAGCAGACCAAGGTTGCTCGTGAGCTCAAGTACAGCTCACCGCAGACTGATTTCGAGCGGCTCCAGCGCGAGCTGGCCGGTGGAGACGATGACCGCATCGGCGGCGACGTGCCACCGGACGATCGCTGGGTAGACGAGGACGACTGGCGGCCTTAGCCGCCGGTCAGTCCGGCTCCCCCGGTCAGAATCGGGGGTGTTGGCCCACGAGCACAGCTCGTGATGCGTCCTTGCTGCCCTTCTCGATGGTTCCGAGGGTCCAGCAGCTCAGGTGACGAGCGGTCAGGACGGCCAGCGCGCGATCGGTGTCCTCCGGCGCGACGACGGCCACCATGCCGACGCCCATGTTGAACGTCTTCTCCATCTCGGCGCGTTCGATGCGGCCGCGCTGGGCGATCATGCCGAACACCGGCGCCGGGGTCCACGTACCGCGGTCGAGGTGGGCGACGAGCCCGGGCGGGATGACTCGTTCCAGGTTGCCGGCCAGTCCACCGCCGGTGACGTGGCAGAACGTGCGCACCTGCGTTTCGGCGGCGAGCGCCAGGCAGTCCTTGGCGTAGATGCGGGTCGGCTCCAGCAGCTCCTCGCCGAGGGTGCGGCCAAATTCTTCGACGTGGCCGGCCAGGTTCATGTGGTCGATTTCGAGCAGCACGTGCCGGGCCAGGGAGTAGCCGTTGGAGTGCAGCCCGGTCGAGGCCATCGCAATGACCACGTCGCCGGGGCGGACGCGGTCGGGGCCGAGCACGTCGTCGGCTTCGACGACGCCGATGCCGGTCGCGGAGATGTCGTAGTGGTCGGGAGCCATCAGCCCCGGGTGCTCGGCGGTCTCGCCGCCGAGAAGAGCGCACCCGGCCGCCACGCAGCCCTCGGCGATGCCGGCCACCAGCTCGGCGACGCGTTCGGGGACGGTCCGTCCGACGGCGATGTAGTCCTGCAGGAACAGCGGTTCGGCTCCGCACACCACCAGGTCGTCGACGACCATGGCGACCAGGTCGATGCCGACCGTGTCGTGTTTGTCCATCGCCTGGGCAACGGCGAGCTTGGTGCCCACGCCGTCGGTGGACGACGCCAGCAGCGGTTCGCGGTAGCCGCCGCGGAGGGCGAACAGGCCGGCGAATCCACCGAGGCCGCCCAGGACCTCGGGCCGGGTGGCCTTTTTGGCAAGGGGTTTGAACAGCTCGACGGCGCGGTCGCCTGCTTCGATGTCGACCCCTGCCGACGCGTAGGAAATGCCGTGTTGTTCGGCGCGATCGGTCATCGGCCATAAGGCTACCGCCCAGCGCCCGCAGCCAGTACAGCTAGCCGACGTAGCGGTCCAACCACTGCCCCAGCGGGACCGCTGCGCGCAGGGTCGTGACGACGCGGTCCTTGGCCTTGCTTGTGCCCAGCCAGGCGCCGACCGGCCAGCTCTTGATCATCGCGATGCCTTTGTGTCGCAGCAGTTCGATGCGCGGATGGTCCGTCGGATAACCCCGTGGCGCGGTCTTCAGCACGTCGTGCGCCATGATCTCGTAACCGTCGCGGCGCAGGTCGGCGACGACGAGTGCCAGCTCGGCGCCCGAATCGGGATCGTCGACGGCCGCGCGGAAGCGCTGCAGGGTTGCCGGATCGGGCATGTAGAGACCGCTACCCGCGGAGAGCCCCTCGGCTGAGAAGGACACATAGCCGGCGCCGATGCGGGCGGCGCAGGTGGTCTTGTACGGGCTTTTGTCCGCGCTGAACCGCACGTCCCGGTAGGGCCGGAACATCGTGGCCGGTCCGAACTCGTCGGCGAGCTCGGCGAGCAGGGCCTCCATCGGCGCCCTCACGTGGCGCTCGTAGGTCTCCCGGTGGTCCTGCCAGTACACCTTGGAGTTGTCGGCCTCGAGGCCTTCGTAGAACTCCACGGCTTCGATGGGCCACCCGCGAAACGCCATGGCGTCATTGTGGCGCGTGCGATGCTGCGTGCCCATGGGACGTGGCCCCGCTCGTGGTAGACGCCCCCGATCCGGGCTGCGTGTTGCCCGGGTCTGCTTAAGCCGCTCGTTTGCGGGCAATCTAGCTCGGTATCGGCACCGAAGACTTCTCGAGTGTCGGCGACGAATGGAGTGCAGGTGTCGACTGAGCAGATCAAGTGCCTGGTGACGGGTGCGACCGGGTACATCGGCGGGCAGTTGGTGCCCGAACTGCTCGGACGGGGCCACGCGGTGCGGGCGATGGCGCGCAAGCCGGCGAAGCTGGACAGAGCGCCGTGGCGCAGCCAGGTCGAGGTGACAGCGGGCGATCTGACCAAACCGGACTCGCTGGTGAAGGCATTCGACGGCATGGACGTCGTCTACTACCTGGTGCACTCGATGGGCACGTCGAAGGACTTCGTCGCCGAGGAGGCCGAATCGGCGCGCAATGTGGTGGCCGCGGCAGAGAAGGCGGGTGTGCGGCGCATCGTCTACCTGAGCGGCCTTCATCCCGAGGGTGCCGATCTGTCGCGCCACCTCGGTTCCCGGGTCGAGGTCGGGGAGATTCTGCTGGCGTCGTCGATCGAGACGGTGGTCTTGCAGGCGGGCATCGTGATCGGGTCGGGTTCGGCGTCGTTCGAGATGGTCCGTCACCTCACCGACAGGTTGCCGGTGATGACGACACCGAAGTGGGTGCACAACAAGATTCAGCCGATCTCGATCGACGACGCGCTGTACTACCTCGCGGAAGCGGCCAGTGCCGACGTTCCGGAGTCACGCACGTGGGATGTGGGCGGACCCGACGTCATGGAGTACGGCGACGCGATGCAGACCTACGCCGACGTTGCGGGTCTGCGCCGGCGCGTGATGGTGGTGCTGCCGTTCCTGACGCCGACGATCGCCAGCCACTGGGTGGGTCTGGTGACGCCGATCAAGGCCGGGCTGGCGCGGCCTCTGGTGGAGTCGTTGGAGTGCGACGCGATCTGCCACGAGCACGACATCGACGCGGTGATCCCGCCGCCTGCGGCGGGGTTGTCCTCGTACCGCGACTCCGTCGTGGCTGCACTGAAGGAGGACCACACCGGACGCAGGCACCTGCTGCGCTTCAGTAAGGTTGCCTCGCAATAACTTTCGCGGCTACAGCCTACGGGCGGCGGAGCGCCGAGGCGTTGTCGTTCTCCGAGGTCAGCGGGATACCGGTGCGCGCCGCGGTGGCCAGCATGTGCTCGATGACGTTCTTGCCCAGCGCGGTCTCACCGGGCAGCTCGATCGGGTAGTTGCCGTCGAAGCAGGCCGAGCACAGGCGGGTGGCGGGCTGCTCGGTCGCCGAGATCATGCCCTGCTGGGAGATGTAGGCCAGTGTGTCGGCGCCGATCGCGTGGCGGACCGCGTCCAGCATCTCCTCACCGGCACCGTCGGAGATGGCCGCGTTCGCGATCAGCTCGGCCGGCGTGGCGAAGTCGATGCCGTAGAAGCACGGCCATTTCACCGGCGGCGAGGCGATGCGTACGTGCACCTCGACGGCGCCGGCCTCCCTCAACATCCGGATCAGCGCGCGCTGGGTGTTGCCGCGCACGATGGAGTCGTCGACGACGATGAGGCGCTTACCGCGGATGACGTCCTTGAGCGGATTCAGCTTCAGCCGGATACCGAGCTGACGGATCGTCTGGGACGGCTGGATGAACGTCCGGCCCACATAGGCGTTCTTCATCAGGCCCTGGCCGTAGGGGATGCCGGATTCCTGCGCGTAGCCGACGGCGGCCGGCGTCCCCGATTCGGGCACTCCGATCACGAGATCGGCGTCGACGGGGCTCTCCCGGGCGAGCCGGCGGCCGATGTCGACGCGGGTGGCGTGCACGGAGCGGCCGACGAGCGTGCTGTCGGGACGGGCCAGGTAGACGTATTCGAATACGCAGCCCTTGGGGGTGGGGTTCGCGAACCGCGTGGAGCGCACCCCGTCGGCGTCGATGGCCAGCAGCTCACCGGGTTCGATGTCCCGGACGAACGACGCACCGACGATGTCGAGGGCCGCGGTTTCCGAGGCGACCACCCAGCCGCGGTCGAGGCGACCGAGCGAGAGCGGGCGCACGCCGTGGGGGTCGCGCGCGGCGTAGAGGGTGTTCTCGTCCATGAAGGTCAGGCAGAACGCGCCGCGCACCGTCGGCAGCAGCTCCAGCGCCGCCTGCTCGAGCGAGGAGTCCGCCGCACCGTGTGCCAGCAGGGCGCCGAGGATGTCGGAGTCGGTGGTCGCCGCGGCTGCACCGCGATTGCTCATCAGGCCTTCGTCACGGGCCCGCGCGGCGAGCTCAGCGGTGTTGACCAGGTTGCCGTTGTGTCCGAGCGCGACACCGGTGCCTGCGGCGGTGTTGCGGAACACCGGCTGCGCGTTCTCCCAGGTCGTGGAGCCGGTGGTCGAGTACCGGCAGTGTCCGACGGCGACGTGCCCGGGCATCGCTGCCAGCGTCTGCTCGTCGAAGACCTGGCTGACCAGCCCCAGATCCTTGAAGACCAGCACCTGCGAGCCGTCGGCCACGGCGATGCCGGCAGCCTCCTGCCCTCTGTGCTGTAGGGCATAGAGGCCGTAATACGTGAGTTTGGCCACTTCCTCGCCAGGTGCCCAGACTCCGAAGACTCCGCACTCTTCTCGAGGCTCGTTCTCATGCTGCTCGGGCTGCTCGGCGGTCACGATCGTCGCTGCTCCCTAGGGGCGGTGGGTGACGGTGGCCAGTCTACGGTGAACCGCTGTCAAACGCGGAATCTCGCCGCGCCGTAGTCGACAACCACGCCGGCGGCGCGCCGATTCCCCGGGTCACTGCGGCAGCGCCACCAGCGGCAGGGCCGCCGCGATGTCCCGGGCCCGCGAGCCGGACAGCTGGAGAGCGCCGGCGGCGGCCGCGTCATCGATGGTGCGCAGGCCGGTGGCCAGCAACAGCCAGGTGCGCGGGTCGGTTTCGACGATGTTGGGTGGGGTGCCGCGGGTGTGTCGGGGTCCGGCCACGCACTGGACCGCGACAAAGGGCGGCACCCTCACCTCGACGGACGCCCCGGGCGCAACGGACGCCAACGTCCTGGCCGTCGAACGCACCGCCTCCGCCACCTGGGGGCGCGGTGGGGCTTCGGCGTGCTCGTCGCGCAGCCAATCGGCCACCGCGGCCACGGCGGCGCGGGTCTTTTCCGGATCGACAGCACGGCGAACGGCCATGATCTAGGTTCTCAAAGTGTCTTCAGCCCCGGACGCACCGCCCTACCGGCGGCTGGGCGCGTTGATGCTCGTGGTGATCGCCGTTTTCGGCGCGGTCCTCTTCCTGCAGTTCCGAGGGGACTTCACGACGTACTCGACGGTGACGCTGCTCTCGAACCGGGCCGGGCTGGTCGTCGAACGCGGCGCGAAGGTCACCTACAACGGGGTCGAGGTCGGCCGGGTGGCCCAGATCGCGCCCGATGCCGACGGGGGCGCCACCCTGACTTTGGACGTCGATCCCGACGTGATGGGCGTCATCCCCGCCAATGCCGGAGCCGAGATCCGGGCGACGACGGTGTTCGGCAACAAGTACATCTCCCTGATGTCACCGCAAAAGCCTGCGCCGCAACGGCTCACCGACGGAAGTGTGCTGCGGGCCGCCGCGGTGACGACGGAGTTCAACACCTTGTTCGAGACGGTCACCGAGATCGCCGAGCAGGTCGACCCGGTGAAGTTGAATCAGACGCTGAGCGCGACAGCGGAGGCGTTGAACGGGCTGGGCGACCGGTTCGGTACCTCGCTGGAGGACGGCAACCGCATCCTCACCGAGTTCGACGACCTGATGCCGCAGTGGCGGGCCGACGTGCGTTCGCTGACGCGCCTGGCAGACATCTACGCCGACGCCGCTCCCGATCTCCTCGACGGACTCGCCTCCGCGGTCACCACGGCGCGCACGCTGTCCGCCCGCTCGGGTGACATCGACGCCGCGTTGATGGCGGCGGTCGGCTTCGCCGATCCAGCGACGTCGGTGCTGGATCGTGGTGGCCCGTATCTGATTCGGGGGGCGGCCGATCTGCTACCCACCACACGGTTGCTCGACGACTACCGCGGCATGATGTTCTGCACCATCCGCAACTATGCCGAGGTGGCCCCCGAGATCACTCGGGTGTTGGGGGGCGACAACGGCTATTCGCTGCGCGCGGCGGGCACGATCACCGGCGCGGGCAACCCGTTCGTGTATCCGGACAACCTGCCGCGGGTCAACGCGCGGGGCGGTCCCGAGGGCCGGCCCGGGTGCTGGCAGAAGATCACGCGCGAGCTGTGGCCGAATCCCTATCTGGTGATGGACACGGGTTTCAATCTGGCCCCGTACAACCATGTCGAGCTGGGCCAGCCGCTTCTCGTCGACTACGTGTGGGGCCGTCAAGTCGGCCAGTACACGATCAATCCCTGATCGGACGTGAGAACACGACGGCCGCAACGGCTCCGGCCTCGTTGACGGCGAGGTGGGCGAGCATCGGCGCCGCGAGGCTACCGGATCTGTCCCGCAACCACGAGAAGACCCAGCCGGCCGCACCGGTGACGAGCACCGTGCCGGGCACCGAGTCGCGCGCAGCGCGGGCGTCGGGAATGTGGGAGAGCCCGAACACGGCAGCGGTGAACAAGCGTCCGCCGGTGACGCCGAACGCGCGTGCGGCGACGGACCCGAGCGACGCGCGGTAGCCGGCCTCCTCGGACCACACGGTGCCCAGCGGGATGTGCAGCAGTAGCCACGTCGCGGGCGAGGCGGGTGGCGTACGTGCCGCCATGCCCGCTCGAACCGGTGTCAGTGTTGCCGACAGTGCCACTGCCGCAACGACAGTGGCGGCGGCGGCACTCCCCCACCGAAGGCCCTGTGTCAGCGCGGGCGGGCGGAAGCCGAGCGGGGCGTCGGTCGTCGCGACGGCGGCCGCGCCGAGGAGCACGTGCGGCGCGGGGTACCAACGCCGCGGCACCCGCGGCGCAAGCACGCTCCAACCCAGCAGGAGTCCGGCAAGCGAAAAAGCGTGCAGCCGTTGGCGATTCACTGACCGTCCTCGGACTCCGTGCGCTGCAGAGCAGTTCTGATGCGTTCCGTGTCGGCCGGCGTCCACCCCGGCGGTGGCGCCACCGCCGCCCACCCGTCGAGGATGAAGTCACCGTAGTTGTGACCGTGGCCGCCGGGCACCGACGAGGCGTTGGTCATGTCGGCGGCCACCTGCCAGAACGTGATGATCGGGTACCACCGCATCGAAGCCGTCCGGTCCCGCCCGGGCGGCTCGGTGAGCCAGTCGGGCCGGCTGAACAGCAGGTCCGGCGACCACCAGACGATCGGGTCGGAGGGATGCTGCAGGAAGAGCACCCTGGTGCCGTCCCACGGTTGCGCTGTGTCGCGGGCGATCTGGGCCGCGTCGTTACCCAAAGAGAACCGCACGGTGCGGCCGTTGTCGTAGCGGGGGCGCACCTCGGGGGTGCCGGGGTCGCGACGGACGGTGATCGCGTGCCAGAGCGAGCTGGCGTTGGGCGGGCCCACCCACAACACCGACGAGAACCCCATCCGGGAGATGTCGGGCAACCAGTCGAACGCGCCCTGCCCGGCCATCGAGCCCAGGCTCTCACCGTAGAGCAGCAATTGCGGGCGGCGCTGCGGTGGCAGGGTGGCCCAGCGTTGGTGAATGGCATTGATCATCATCCGACCGAACTCGACCGACTTGCGCTGATCGCCGATGAACGAGATCCAGCTCGGCAGAAAGGAGTACTGCGATCCGACGATCGCGGTGTCGCCGTTGTACATCATCTCCAGCGAGCGCGCCGCGATCGGATTGATCCACCCGGTGCCCGTGGTGGGGGCGATCACCAGCACCTTGCGATCGAAGGCACCGCTGCGTTGGAGCTCGCTGAGCAGGACCGCCATTCTCGCCTGGTCGGTGTCGGCGGTTTCCAGTCCGACGTAGACCCGGACCGGTTCTTTGGCGGGCCTGCCGTTGACGGCGGTGAGTTCGGCGGCACTCGGCCCGGTGGCGACGAAGCTGCGGCCCTGATAGCCCAGCGTGTCCCACGGCGCGAAAGATTGTGGACTGCCGGACCTTTCCGGCTCCTGCGGCTGACTGATGCCCGCCATGGTGGTGGTGTTCTGCGGTTGGAATACCCGGTTCGCGCCGGCCAGGAAACCCCGCAGCAGCACACCGTTGACCAGCGTGAGCACCAGCACGACCACGATCGCGGTGCCGATGAAGAGCGCCAGTTCGTCAGAGATGCGCCATCGCCGGATCAGGTAGCGCGCCAGGGTGCGAATCAGGTCGATGAGCGCCCGGGTGACCGCGACGCACACACCGCCGATGACCGCGGCGAGCACCAGGGTCCGCAGGTAACTCGCGGTGCTCGGTCCGGGCAGTCCCATCAACGCCGACACCTGACGCTGCCAGCCGGCGGCCGGTATCACCATCAGCACGCAGGCCAGAAGTGACAGCACCACGGTGCCGGTCTTCAGCGCCGAGGACACCGCCAGCGACGGCGGCCACCAGGATCGGCCGGTGAGCACGAACCGGCGCGCCATCCGCGCGACGAACACTCCGATGCCGTAGCCGATGGCCGCGTTGATCCCGCCGATCAGTCCCTGGAACAGCCAGTCCCTCGGCAGCAGTGACGGTGTCAGGGACAGGCAGAAGAACAGCGCGGCGAACGCGATTCCGGTGAAGTCCAGCCTCAGCAGGCCCCACGCCCAGACGTAGAAGGGATGTGTGGTGGACTCCGGAGAGGTCACCCGAACAACCCGGGCAACACACCTTCCGACGTCTGTCGCAACTCCTGCAGGCTGACCGTGAACAGACCCTGCACCTCGACGGCGGGCTCGCCACCCTCGGGGCCCCGGTCGACCACTCCGACGCGGGTCGCCGGCAATGCTCGGGCCTCGCACATCGCGGTGAACCGGCTCTCCTCCGTGCGGGGCACCGCCACGAGCACGCGTCCCGCCGACTCGGAGAACAGGAACACGAAGGGGTCCGACCCGTCGGGAAGGATGAGGCGGCAACCGGTTTCGCCGGTGAGGGCGCCTTCGACGGCCGCCTGGATCAGTCCGCCCTCCGACAGATCGTGCGCAGCGGAGACGAGACCGTCGCGGGAAGCGGCGGTCAGCACCTCGGCCAGCAGACGTTCCCGCTCGAGGTCGACCCGGGGCGGCACGCCGCCGAGGTGATCGGCGGTCACCTGCGCCCAGATGGAGCCGTCGAATTCGTCGTGGGTGTCGCCGAGCAGGATCAGCGTCTCCCCGGGTTCGGTGCCGAATCCGGTGGGGATGCGCCGCTTCACGTCGTCGATGACGCCCAGGATGCCGACGACGGGGGTCGGCAGGATCGGCGTGGTGCCGGTCTGGTTGTAGAAGCTGACGTTGCCGCCGGTGACCGGAATACCCAGTGCCGCAGCACCGTCGGCGAGACCGCGGACCGCCTGCGAGAACTGCCACATCACGCCCGGGTCTTCGGGTGAGCCGAAGTTCAGGCAGTTGGTCACCGCGACGGGGGTGGCGCCGGTGACCGCGACGTTGCGGTAGGCCTCGGCGAGAGCGAGCTGGGCGCCGGTGTACGGGTCCAACGCGGTGTAGCGGCCGGACGCGTCGGTGGAGATCGCGATCCCGCGGCCGGTTTCCTCGTCGACGCGCAGCACTCCGCCATCGGCGTTCTCGGCCAGCACGGTGTTGCCTCGCACATAGCGGTCGTACTGCTCGGTGATGAACGCGCGGCTGCACAGGTGCGGGCTGCCGATCATCGCCAGCAGGGTCGCTCGCAGCTCGTCACCGGTGGAGGGTCGGGGCAGCGTCGCCGAGGTGTCGGCGTTGAGCGCGTCCTGGGTGTCGGGGCGCTCCACCGGGCGTTCGTAGACGGGTCCCTCGTGAGCGACCGTGCGTGGCGGCACGTCGACGACAGTCTCGCCGTGCCACGTGATTTCGAGGTGGTCACCGTCGGTGACCTCGCCGATCACGGTGGCCAGCACATCCCACTTGCGGCACACCGCGAGGAACGCGTCGACGTTCTCGGGGGTGACCACGGCGCACATGCGTTCCTGCGACTCGCTGGACAGGATCTCCGCCGGGGTCATGTTCGCCGCACGCAGCGGCACCCGATCCAGCTCGACGCGCATGCCACCGTCGCCGGCCGAGGCCAATTCCGATGTGGCGCAGGACAATCCGGCACCACCGAGATCCTGGATGCCCACCACGAGGTCCGCGGCGTACAGCTCGAGGCAGCACTCGATGAGCACCTTCTCGGTGAACGGATCACCGACCTGGACGCTCGGCAGCTTCTTACGGCCCGCGCCGCTCTCGTCGCCCCCGAAGGTCTCCGACGCGAGCACGGAGACCCCACCGATGCCGTCGAGGCCGGTACGCGCACCGAACAGGATGATCTTGTTACCGGCGCCGGAGGCGAACGCGAGCTTGAGGTCCTCGGTCCGCAGCACACCCACGCACAGCGCATTGACCAACGGATTGCCGGCGTAGCTCGCGTCGAAGACGGTCTCGCCGCCGATGTTGGGCAGTCCGAGCGAGTTGCCGTAGCCGCCGACACCGCGCACCACGCCGTCGAGCACGCGCCGGGTGTCGGGGGCGTCGGCCGCGCCGAAGCGCAGTTGGTCCATCACCGCGACCGGGCGGGCGCCCATCGCCATGATGTCGCGGACGATGCCGCCGACACCGGTGGCCGCGCCCTGGTAGGGCTCGATGTAGGACGGGTGGTTGTGGGACTCGACCTTGAATGTCGCCGCCCAGCCGTCGCCGATGTCGACCACGCCGGCGTTCTCCCCGATGCCGGCGAGCATCGCTTCGCGCATCTTCGCGGTGGTCGTCTCGCCGAAGTAGCGGAGGTGCACCTTGGAGGACTTGTAGGAGCAGTGCTCACTCCACATCACCGAGTACATGGCGAGTTCGGCGTCGGTGGGGCGCCGGCCGAGGATCTCGCGGATTCGCGCGTACTCGTCGTCCTTGAGACCGAGTTCGCGGAACGGCTGCGGCTGATCGGGGGTGGAAGCGGCGTTGTCGACCGTGTCGACTTCGTGGGTGAGCCCGGACGTCACGCCGGACAGTCTAGTTCTCGGTGCGCGACCAGCGTGCCGCGGCGGACGGCGCGATCAGCCCGTGGATCACGACGCTGCCCAGCACCACGACCACCATGACGGCCAGGACGTCGTGTTCGTCGGCGCCGTCGAGCACGTTGTAGGCCAGCAGACCGAACACGATCGTCGACGTTCCGCGCGGCCCCAGGCAGGCCAGCATCATGCGCTCCCGCCAGGAGAAACGTGATCGCAGCATCGCCAACATGACCGGGACCACGCGGACGAGGGTCAACGCCAGCAGGCAGAAAACCACCGTCTGCCAGGAGACTCCGCGCTCGACGGCGAGGACGGCGACAGCGCCGACGACGAACCACATGATCGCTGACAGCAGAAAGCCGATGTCGTCGACGAACTCCAGTTCCTCGTGCCAGGACGGGGAGTGCCGCAGGTAGTGGAACGTGATCCCACAGACGAATGCCGAGACGAATCCGTTGCCGTCGAACGCAAGGCTCAGCCCGTAGGCCAGCATGGGCGCAGTGACCAAGATCATCCGCACGCTCTGACCCGTCATCCAGCCGCGGCGGGTGGCGCTGTTGATCGCGAGCGCCAGCAGCGCACCGACGGCACCGCCGACGACGATTGCGGTCAGGGCCTGGGGCACGGCCGAGCCCAGCGCGCGCAGCGGCGTCTCGGTGCGCACGTCATCCCCTGCGAATGCCAGCGCGAAGATGAACACCGGGGCGACGATGCCGTCGTTGTAGCCGGCTTCGACGTTGAGGACGTTGCGTACCCGTTCGGGCACCCGCGCGTCGCGCAGGATCGTCGCCGCGGGCGCGAAATCGGTCGGCACCACCGCGCACGCGATGACCAGCAGTACCGCAAAGGACAGCTCCGGCAGCATCCACGCGCCGAGGAGCACCGACAGTCCCAGGCTCAGCGGCATCGCGAGAAGCAGCACGCGCAGCGCTGCGCGGGGCTCCCTGCCGAACAGCCCACCGCGGACGTCGGTGGCGTCGACGAACAGCAGCACCGCGAGGATGATCTCGGCCCCGTGCTGGGCGACGTCGGCGTTGAGCGCGACGGCCAGTGCGTCAGAGGTGGTGAAGCCGGCGGCCACGCCCGCCACGATCAGCACGATCGGCGCCGTCAACCGGGCCCGCTCGAGCCGTCCCGCACCGAGCGCCCACGCGGCGAACACCGCCGAGAAGGCGATCAGCGAGATCAGCACACGGCGATCTTGCCAGCGGCTACCCGCCGACGATGCAGAACGCGTTGCCCTCCGGGTCGGAGAGCACGACCCAGTCGAAACCCGGGAGCTGATGCCGCCCCGTCTCTCGCGCCCCCAGCTCGACCAGGCGGGTCACTTCGGCCTCCTTGTCGGCGGTGTGGAGGTCGAGGTGCACCTTGTTCTTGCCGGGTGTCGGATCGTCCACCCGCTGGAAGCCCAGCGCGGGGCCGTTCTCCCGCGCGACCATGACGAATTCGCCTGGGGCCTCGGCATTGACGCGGCCGCCGACCGCCTCGGCCCACCAACCGGCCAGCGCATCGGGATCCGAACAGTCGAAGGTGATCATCGCGACGTCGAGTGACATGGGCAGACCTTAGGTCAGGCGGGTGACAAGAACGCCGCCAACGCAGCCGAATAGGCAGCGACATCCGCGGCGCCCATCACCTCGCGCGCCGAGTGCATCGCCAACTGGGCGGCGCCGACGTCGACGGTCGGAATGCCGGTGCGCGCGGCGGTCATCGGTCCGATGGTCGAGCCGCACGGCAGGTCGGCCCGGTGCTCGTAACGCTGCAGCGCAACCCCGGCCTGCTCGCACGCCAGCGCGAACGCCGCGGCGGTGCGCCCGTCGGTGGCGTAGCGCAGGTTCGGCTGCACCTTGAGCACGGGTCCGGCGTTGACCTCGATCAGGTGTCCGGGTTCGTGCCGTTCGGGATAGTTCGGGTGCGTGGCGTGCGCCATGTCGCCGGAGGCCACCATCGAGGTCGAGCACCGGCGCAGGAAATCTTCACGGCCGCCGCCGGCGGCCAGCGTGATGCGCTCGAGCACTGTCAGCAGCAGATCGGACTGCGCGCCGTGGTCGGATTGCGAGCCCACTTCCTCGTGGTCGAACAGCACCAGAACCGGGGTCACCGTCGAGGCGGGCGCCGCCAGGAAGGCCTCCAGCCCGGCGTAGCAGGTCGCCTGGTTGTCCAGACGCGGTGCGCTGACGAGTTCACGGTCGACACCGGTCAGCCGCGACGGGGCCAGGTCGTGGGTCATCAGGTCGAAGCCGAGTACCGCGTCCGCGTCGACCTCGGCGCGTTCGGCGACGTAGTCGAGGAACGAGCGGGGGCCACCGATCCCCCAGACGGCGTTCACGTGCCGCTGCGGGTTCAACTCGACGCCTTTGCGGTCCTCCGACAGATGGATGGCCAACTGCGGGACGCGCAGGATCGGGTCGTCGATGCGGACCAGGACGTCGGAGGCGGTGGCGCCGGTGCGCACGGAGAGCCGGCCACTGAGGCCGAGATCGCGGTCGAGCCAGGAGTTCAGCCACGCGCCGCCGTAGGGCTGCAGCGCCACCACCTGCCAGCCCGCGACGGTCCGGTCCGGGTGCTGCTTGACCCGCAGGTTCGGGCTGTCGGTGTGGGCGCCGACGATCCGGAAGGGCAGGTGCGGCTCGCCGGTCGATCGCCAGGCGATCAGGGAGCCGGCGCGGATGACGAAGAAGTCGCCGGCTCCGGTCCACGCGTCGCCCTCGGACAGCTCGGCGAACCCGGCGTCGCGCAGCCGCTCCGCGGCGGTGCGGCAGGCGTGGAACGGCGACGGGGATGCATCGATGAACTCACACAGACCCTGCGCATCAGCCGTCATGGTTCTTCATCTTCGTCGATCGCCGGAATTGATCATGATTTAGGGTCAGACGGTGCCCGAGTTACTGCCGCAGCCGGTGCTCGCGTCGCTGACCCCGGCGGCAATCTTCCTCGTCGCGACCATCGACGACGGTGGAGAGCAGGCGGTCCACGACGCGCTGGGCGACATCGCGGGATTGGTGCGCGCGATCGGGTTTCGCGACCCGAGCAAGCACCTGTCTGTGGTGACGTCGATCGGTTCTGCGGCGTGGGATCGGCTGTTCTCCGGCCCCAGGCCGGTCGAGCTGCACCCGTTCGTCGCACTCGACGGAGGTCGGCACCGGGCCCCGGCCACGCCGGGTGATCTGCTGTTCCACATCCGCGCGGAGACGATGGACGTCTGCTTCGAACTGGCGATCAAGATCGTCGGTGCGATGGGCCCGATCATGGTCGTCGACGAGACCCACGGCTTCCGCTTCTTCGACAACCGCGACCTCCTCGGCTTCGTCGACGGTACCGAGAACCCCGACGGCCCGCTCGCCGACAGTGCCACGCGGATCGGTGACGAGGACCCGGATTTCGCGGGCGGTTGCTATGTGCACGTGCAGAAGTACTTGCACGACATGGCCGCCTGGAATGCGCTGTCCACCGAGGATCAGGAACGGGTGATCGGGCGCACCAAGCTCGACGACATCGAACTCGACGATGCGGTCAAGCCGGCCAACTCTCACGTGGCACTCAACGTGATCGAAGACGACGACGGCACCGAACTCAAGATCGTGCGGCACAACATGCCGTTCGGGCAGATCGGGCGCGGTGAGTTCGGCACCTATTTCATCGGGTACTCGCGCTCGGCCGCGGTGACCGAACGCATGCTCACCAACATGTTCATCGGTTCGCCGCCCGGCACCACCGATCACATCCTGGAATTCTCGACGGCGATCACGGGCTCGATGTTCTTCACCCCGACCCAGGACTTCCTCGATGATCCTCCCCCGCTTCCTATTTCGGCACCGCAGAGCGCGAGCGGCTCTCTGTCCATCGGCAGTCTGAAAGGACAACCGCAATGAACAACCTGTACCGGGAACTTGCTCCGATCACCGATGCCGCATGGGCCGAAATCGAACAGGAGGCCACGCGAACGTTCAAGCGCCACATAGCCGGTCGGCGAGTGGTCGACGTCAGCGAGCCCGGGGGCGCGGTCACGGCGGCGGTGAGTACAGGGCACCTGGTCGACGCCGTCGCACCGAGCGACGGGGTCATTGCCCATCTGAGGGAGGCGCGTCCGCTCGTGCGGCTGCGAGTTCCGTTCAGCATCAACCGAATCGACATCGACGATGTCGAGCGGGGCTCGCAGGACTCGGACTGGGATCCGGTCAAGGAGGCGGCCAGGAAACTGGCGTTCGCCGAGGATCGGGCGATGTTCGAAGGTTATGGCGCAGCCTCGATCAGTGGCATTCGCACGTGCAGCTCGAACCCCGCGCTGGCATTGCCCGAGGATCCGCGGGCCATCCCCGATGTCATCGCGCAGGCCGTGAGCGCGCTGCGACTGGCGGGGGTCGACGGACCGTATGCGGTGCTGCTCTCGGCGGATGTCTACACCCGCGTCGCTGAGACGACAGCACATGGCTATCCGATTCTGGAGCACATCAATCGCCTCGTCGACGGTGACATCATCTGGGCGCCCGCCATCGACGGCGCCTTCGTGTTGTCCACGCGCGGAGGCGATTTCGATCTGCAGCTGGGCACCGACGTCGCGATCGGCTACCTGGCTCACGATGCCGAGACCGTGCAGCTGTATCTGGAGGAGACGCTGACGTTCCTCTGCTACACGGCGGAAGCCTCAGTCGCCCTGACCCCGTAACCCATCCGGCGAGCTGGGGGCACCTCCCGTCCGGCGAGCGCGCGTGTCTGCACGCCACACGCCGCGGGAGATTGGCACTCAGCGCACGCTCGCGCGAGCTACCGAGCACACCCGTTCGCCAAACCTCGGACACGCGTGTGTGATGGCTGATAGCCTTCTTGATGCTGCTTGAATGCGCAATGAACTGGGGGAACAGCATCGCGCCACTCCGTCGGGGGTCGGTGCGCGCTTGCCCATTGGAGCATTCGAGCAAACATCCGGTCGACTTTGGGGGAATGGTGCGGCGTAGCGCTTTGGGACGTGTCGGGGTCGCGGCGGCTGCGATGAGCATCGGGGTGGTGTCGCCTCTGGTGGCGAACGCGGCCACTCCGACCAAACCGACACCGGGGAATCTCTCGATCTCGATCAACGGAGAGGTCAAGCACCAGGAGGGCTCGGCAACCGCGACAACTGTCGGCACCAATTCGTGGGCGCTCGCGGTCGGTGAGGGCGCGCAGGCGATCGTCAAGACGGACACCTCTCGCGCCGAAGCCATCGGAGACGAGACCACGGTGGTCCTCGATGGCGCGGGGAATGCTGCGCGCGCGACGGGGGAGCAGGCGACAGTGATCATCAACGGCAACGACAACGCCCTCAGCAGCAATGGCGACTACTCGTATCTCACCGTGACCGGTAACGGCAATTCCGCGGGCATCGACTCGCAGGGCTTCCACATGACCCTGACGGGCAATTCGAACATCGTGTCTGTGACTGGATACAACCTGCGCCAGTTCGTCTGGACGTTCAACGACAGACATATCTGCTGGGGTCCGGGCTGCACCTCTAGCTCGTCAGCCGCAATGCGTGACCGAGCAGACTTCCCTGTGACGCTTGTGGGCAGCGATCAACGAATCCGGCTGTTCGGCAACGGACTCGACGCCGCGCAGGACTGTACCGGCGATGCCTGCAACGGCGGCCGCGGCGGCTTGATCTGGGGTAACGGTGGGGCGGGCGCCAATGGCGGAAGTGGCGGAGCAGCAGGTCTTTTCGGGACGGGCGGAGCGGGCGCTGATGCCACCGCGACGACAGCAGCAGGTGACGGCGGTCTGGGCGGTTCAATCGCCGGCCGCGGAGGCAACGGCGGAAAGGCCAACGCCGAGTTCACGACCGCGGGCAACGGCGGCGATGCCGGAGTGTTCGGTAACGGTGGCCGGGGCGGCGACGCCGATGTCGACAACGGCACCGGCGGCACCGGCGGCCGGGGCGGCCGACTCGGCGGTAGCGGCGGCGACGGCGGCGATGCGCGAGGCAACAATGCCACCGGGGGCGACGGCGGTGACGCCGGCTCGCGCGGCGACGGCGGGCGTGGCGGCGAAGGTGGGTCGGAGACAGCCGACGGCGCGTACGGCGGCGACGGCGGTAACGGTGGCTCAGTGTCGGGCCAGGGCGGCCGAGGGGGCGACGCGACCGCGACCTCGTCAGCAATTGCAGGCTGGGGCGGCGATGCGCTCGGCGTCGGTCGCGGCGGCAACGGGGGCAACGCGACCGCCACAGATCCCGATGACGGTGTGGCTGTCGGCGGCGACGGCGGCGACGGCGGTCGCGTCGGCAACGGGGGCATTGGCGGCACAGGTCGCGGAACCTACGCCGGTATCGGCGGTGACGGCGGCAACGGTGGCACGCAGTCCGGCAACGGCGGCTTCGGTGGAGCAGGCATCGGCGAATCGGAGTTCGGCATCGGCGGCGGTGGCGATGGCGGCGATGCTGGCCGAAAGGGCAACGGCGGCAGAGGCGGTCGAGGCGACGGCGGATCGGGGTCCGGGGGCGTCGGCGGTAACGGCGGAACCCGCACCGGCAACGGTGGGGACGGCGGCGACGGCAGCGACACCGGAGGCAACGGGGGTAATGCCGGCGAGCGCGGTGATGGCGGCGACGGCGGCGACACCGGAGCCGGCGGCACGCCGGGTACCGGCGGCAAAGGTGGGTCGAAGTCGGGCAGCGCCGGCAAGAACGGCACCGCCTCCGACGACTGACCACGTCCGGCGAGCTGGGGGCACCTCCCGTCCGGCGAGGGGCCTGTCAGTGCAACGCGACGAGTCGCTCGGCAGCTCGCCCGTCGGTCAGTTCACCGCGGGCCTCGGGATGGCGCCAGTAGAACTGGACCAGATTCCGCAATGCAACGCCGCCGGGGGTGTAGGCAGAGGCCGTTAACGACAACACCGTGTCGTCGGACAGGATGACCACAATCGCACTCGGCGGGGATTTCTTCGGCTGCGGCGCTTGAGAAGTCACGTCCTCCACCGATGACCAATCAGCCAATTGCGGCCGCCAGCCCTCCAGGAATTCGAACCCTCGCTCCGTCAGCCGTAGACGACTCATACTGTCGCGGCGCAGGTTTCGCCACAGCATCGGCCCAATCCCCACCACGAGGAAAGACGCCGTGAAGGGCAAGGCATAGCGCATATTCGGTGGAACCGGAATCGCGAGGCGCCCCGCGGGAAGAAGTATCAGTACCAACACTGAAGACATGAGGGCACCGGCCATCCCCACCTGCAAGGGAATCTCGATCCCCCGATCAGGCAAGAACGTCGTCCCGTCGCTATCTGAACGCACGCGTGGCTTCACCCGGCCTGGAACGCTTTTGAAGGCGGGAATGACAAATCCCAAGCAGAATATCGATCCCCCCAGCGCCACCAGTCCGCTCGGCACCTCCAGCCTCGCGAACTGGACGCACGCAACCGCTGCCGTGAACGCGGCGAAAGCGCCGAATGCGACGGCCGACCAGAGACGACCACGGATGACTTCATCAGCGGCATACCACGACCTGGAACATGTCGCCCGCTCCACGTACAGCGCTAGCCATCTTCATCACGTTGGCGGCGATCGCGTCCGCCAGCGTCGTCAGGTGGCCACCGACCAATCGCACGGCCCACTGCGTCGTCGACCGGGGAGACCGTCAGCAGCTGTGGCGGCCGTGTGCCCCACATCGACGGTCTTGATGGCGCTCGAGGCTTCCTCCACCTGTCCCGCGAAGGCCCGCAACACGTCAGGATCAACCAGCACAGAACAACGCTAACGCACGTCCAAGGGGTGCCCGAGCACCACAACGAGCGCGCTAGTACCGCCGCGGAACCGTCCAGGGAAGCCCGAACTCGAGGTTGAACGATTCAGGCTCGAAGGGACTGTCTCCGCCCGCAGGAAAGCTCGTCAGTTCCCCGAAGACAACTCGCCGGTCAACGTCGTACAGGTCGACTCTGACGAAATCCGTTTCGGCGCCCAGCTTTTCCGCGACGTCGATCATCTCGGTCAACCGAACCGGCTTCCCAGGCGCGTGATCTGCGCACGGCGCGCTGCCCCGTAGCGCCAGGTGTTGCCAACCGGCTGTGAAGAAATCCTGTGTGCGCGAACCGAACCGGCCAGTGTCGACCTGGACGAACCAGCACGTGCCGTGGAACACGAAGAATTTGTAGTCGTCGGGCACCGAGCCGTCGCAACCGACGAGCATCTCCTCGACGATGACCCGTCGCGGAACGCGCCCGTACACCCATTCCCGGTTGGGCCCTTGGCCGTAGAGCTGCGCCAACCAGCCCGTCGCGATACGAATCAGATCGGACAGCGGGGCCGCCTCCGGCCGCACCTGCGAATACACCCAGCTGCCGGGCTCAGTCGGTAGACGAGCCCCGCGAGGCGCGCGAGAAGAGACGACGATCGCCGCCCCGCTGCCGTGCGTCGGCTTCACCACGTACGCAGCCGGCAGACCGACCTCGGTCAGCGCCGCAGGATCGTCGAGGATTGCGTACACCCGCGGAAGATAGCGGTCCCCCACGACACCGGCGACGTAGTCACGAACCGCAGCCTTGTCGGCGAACGTCACGACGAGCTGACGGTGGTCCCGGAGCATCTTGTACCGCACCTTGTCGCGGAACGTGCGTGGGTTGCGCGTCCGCCACAGGCGCATCGCGCGCACCAATCGGCTGCGTTCGCGCCAGCGGACCGGCACCGGGCTCAGGAGACCAGGATCGCGTCCAACGCCGAATAGAACATGCCGAGCCCGTCGTCAGACGGGCCGGTCAGCGCCTCGGTCGCATGCTCGGGGTGCGGCATCAGGCCGACGACGCGGCCGTTGGCCGAGCTGATGCCGGCGATGTCGCGCATCGAGCCGTTGATGTTCTCCCGGTACCGGAAGACCACGCGGCCCTCGCCTTCGAGTTCGTCGAGCACCTCGGCGCTGGCGACGTAGCGGCCCTCGCCGGACTTCAGCGGCACCAGCAGATCTGCGCCCTGCTCGTAGCGCGTCGACCACGCCGACGTGTTCGATGCGACCTCGAGCCATACGTCGCGGCAGACGAAGTGCAGCCCGACGTTGCGGGTCAGTGCGCCGGGCAGCAGCCCCGCTTCGCACAGGACCTGGAAACCGTTGCAGATGCCCAGCACCGGCATCCCTCGCTCCGCGGCGGCCACCACCTCACCCATCACCGGCGCGAAGCGGGCGATCGCGCCGCACCGCAGGTAGTCGCCGTAGGAGAAGCCACCGGGCACGATGACGGCGTCGACGCCCTTGAGGTCGGCGTCGGCGTGCCAGAGGTTGACGGCTTCGCCGCCGGCCAGGCGCACTGCCCGCGCGGCGTCGATGTCGTCGAGCGTGCCGGGGAATGTGATCACGCCCACACGGGTCATGAGCCATCCTCCCGGGTGACCGTCCAGTCCTCGATCACCGTGTTGGCGAGCAGCGATTCGGCGATCGCGGCGAGCTTCTCGTCGTCGACCGCGTCGTCGACCTCGAGCTCGAACCGCTTGCCCTGCCGCACATCTGAGATGCCATCGAAGCCGAGCCGACCCAGCGCGCCGACGATCGCCTGCCCCTGCGGGTCGAGGATCTCGGTCTTCGGCATGACGTGAACCACCACTTTTGCCACGCGGACACTCTACCTGCGGCGACGGCAGGCCCGCCTCACCGGCACGAGCCGAGGTAGGCGGTGCACAGCGGCGCCGCCATCGCATCGAAGACCTGCACGTCGGGCACCGCGCGCCACTCGACCCGGGTGGGCAGCGTGGTCCACAGCGCGACCTCGACGACGGTGCTGTTTGTGGGGTCGGCCAGCAGGTAGACGCGCATCACCCGGCTGCCGGTCTCGCTGATCACGGCGCCGATGCGGTCGACCTCGTTGGTGGTCAGTGATGGCGACACGCCGTCGCTGCACGACGCCAGCGCGATGCGCGCCTTCTCCAGCACCTCGAGTGCGGTCTGGCCGCCGGTGACGGTGTCGCCGCGCCAGTGGATGACCTGGACCTGCAGGGTCCACTGGCCGTCCGGGTTGGGTACGGCGGCGCGCGCGGCGACGGCGTAGCGGCGGGGATCCGAGGACGAGTCGGGGGTGACGCACCATGACTCGAACTCGAATCGGGGTGCCGGGGCCGTGACCGCCAGGCCGGCCAGCGACGGCCACCGGTAGATCGAGTTCAGCGGGAGCGAGCTCGGCTCGATCCACGCCGCGTCGGGGATCGCATCGCAGGTCGGCGGGCAGATTCCCGGCACCGCATTCGCCCCGCCGGGCACAACGAAAATGCTCGAGAACACCCCCGACAACGCCACCGCAAGTGTGAGCATCCACCGCATCGCACTACCCCCGCTCCCCTGTGCGCGCCAGACTATAGGCATGCAGCTCACACACTTCGGCCATTCCTGCCTGTTGGCGAGCTTTTCCGACAGTGCCAAACCCGGCGCCAAACCCGGCGGCGACACGACGATCCTGTTCGATCCGGGAAATTTCTCCCACGGTTTCGAGGGCATCACGGGGCTGTCGGCGATCCTGATCACTCATCAGCATCCCGACCACGCCGACCCCGAGCGGCTACCGGCGCTGGTCGAGGCCAATCCGCAGGCCGCGCTGTATGCCGATCCGCAGACCGCGGCGCAACTCGGCGGGCCCTGGCGGGCGGTGCACGTCGGCGACACCTTGTCGATCGGGCATCTGACGGTGCGCGGAGTGGGCGGTCAGCACGCGGTCATCCATCCGGAAATCCCTGTGATCGACAACATTTCGTATCTGGTCGGCGATGACGAGCATGCCGCCCGACTGATGCACCCCGGTGATGCGTTGTTCGTTCCGGACGAGCCCGTGGACGTGCTGGCGACCCCGGCCGCCGCGCCGTGGATGAAGATCTCCGAAGCCGTCGACTATCTGCGTGCGGTGAACCCGAGCCGTGCGGTGCCGATCCATCAGGCAGTGATCGATCCGATCGCGCGGCCGGTCTACTACGGCCGGCTCGAGGAGATGACGGCCACCGATTTCCAGGTGCTCGAGCCGGAGAACGGCACCGAGTTCTGACCGCGACCAGACGCGAACTCGAGTCACGCGCCGGAGAAAACACTCGAGTTCGTGTCTGGTCGCGCAGAAGAACTAGCCCACGTCGCGGGCTGCCGCCCGGCCCGCCGCGCGCCCGGAGAACACGCAGCCACCCAGGAACGTGCCTTCCAGGGAGCGGTAGCCGTGCACGCCTCCGCCACCGAAGCCGGCGGCTTCTCCCGCGGCATACAACCCGGGTACCGCCGCACCGTCTGCCCCCAGCGCCCGGGAGTCGAGATCGGTTTGCAAGCCGCCCAACGACTTTCGGGTCAAGATGTGCAGTTTGACCGCGATCAGCGGGCCTGCCTTGGGGTCGGTCAGCCGGTGTGGCGCGACGACGCGGCTCAGCCTGTCGGCCAAGTAGGCGCGTGCACCGCGGATGGCGGTGATCTGGCCGTCCTTGGTGAACCGGTTGGCGACTTCCCGGTCGCGGGCGGTCACCTCGGCCTCGACGGTCGCGACGTCCAGCGGCTCGACATCGGGCACCGCGTTCATCTTCGCGACCAGTTCACGGAGCGAGTCGGCGGTGACGAAGTCGACGCCCTTGTCGACGAAGGCGTGCACCGGGGCGGGACCCTTGCGGCCGCGCTCGAGGACCAGCTTCACGCTCCGTCCGGTCAGGTCCGGATTCTGCTCCTGCCCCGACAGCCCGAATTCCTTGTCGATGATGCGCTTGTTCAGCACGAACCAGGTGTAGTCCTGCCCAGTCCGGCAGATGTGCTCCAGCGTGCCGAGCGTGTCGAAACCCGGATAGAGCGGGACCGGCAGCCGCCGGCCGGTGGCGTCGAGCCACAGTGACGACGGGCCGGGCAGGATCCGGATGCCGTGCCGAGGCCAGATCGAGTCGTAGTTGGTGATGCCCTCGGTGTAGTGCCACATCCGGTCGCTGTTGATCATGTGGGCGCCCGCGGCTGTGGAGATGCCGAGCATCCGGCCATCGACGTGCGCAGGCACGCCGCTGAGGAGCTGCTCGGGCACCCGGCCCATCCGCGTGGGCCAGTTCGCCCGCACCAGGTCGTGGTTGCCGCCGATTCCGCCGCTGGCGACGATGACCGCCTGGGCGCGAAATTCGAACTCGCCGACGCTGTTTCGTGACGACGGGGCTCCACGTACCGCGGACGACGGCTCCAGCACCGCGCCGCGCACCCCGACGACGGCGCCGCCTTCGACGATCAGTTCGTCCACCCGGTGGCGGTGCGCGAACCGAATGAGCGGCCCGGTCAGGCGACGCGCGAAGATGTCGACCAGGCCGGGCCCGGTGCCCCAGGTGATGTGGAACCGGGGCACGGAGTTGCCGTGGCCGCGGGCGTCGTAGCCGCCCCGCTCGGCCCACCCGACCATCGCGAAGATCTGCAGCCCGCGATCGCGCAGCCATTGACGCTTCTCCCCGGCGGCGAAGTCGACGTAGGCGTGCGCCCACTGCCGCGGCCAGTGGTCTTCGGGGCGATCGAACCCGGCGGTGCCCAGCCAGTCCTGCAGGGCCAGCTCATGACTGTCCCGGATGCCGAGGCGCCGCTGCTCAGGACTGTCGACGAAGAACAGTCCGCCGAAGGACCAGAAAGCCTGGCCGCCGACGTTGGCGGCGTTCTCCTGGTCGACGATGAGCACCCGACGACCCCGCTCGACCAGCTCGCACGCGGCCACGAGCCCGGCCAACCCAGCGCCGACCACGATGACGTCTGCATCATCTGCCATGCGGCCAATGTAGCGAGCGGAACCCCTCAGGCGGCGTCGGACAGCGCAGTCGGGGTCCGCCACGCATAGACGGTGGGCGCGCAGCCGTGCATCAGTGCCAGGTCGGCGGCATCGAGCATGGCCTGCCGGGGACCGGGCCGGCGCAGGTGCCGCGCGGCCACAGCGACCCGCACGACGCCGTCGCGACGCGCAGTGCGCTCGGCGGCGAGCACGACGGTGCGGCACCACCACGGTTCGGTCAGGAAGCCCTCGCCGATGCCCAGCACGCGCCCCCGCACGGTCTCCCCACGGACCAGGTCGGTGATGCCGCCCAGCCCGGCCATGACTCGGAATCCGTTGCGCGGCAGTGCGATCATCGCACCGTCGGAAACGTTCCAGCCGGGTGCCGCGAACAGCCGGGTGCGTAGCCCGAGGTGTTCGAGGACGCGGTCGGCGGCCATCAGCCGCAGGTTCGCCTCGTGCGCCGGCAGAGTCGCGAACTCGCCGCGACGTGCCTTGGTGGCCGCCTCGTCGAAGCCGTGGAGCACGATCGCGTCACCGGCGTCGCGCCGCTGAGCGAGCCAGGAGACGGTGTCAGGGTCGCGGTCGAGCCGGTACCCGCCTTTGAGCCGGGGTGCCACGAGGAACGACGCCGGGACGCCGCGCCGCGCGAGCTGCGCGTGGAACCCTGCGACGTCGTCGAGAGTGCGGTCGCTGACTCCGGAGATCGAGACGATCAGTTGTCCTGCCACTGCCGCAGTGTCGCAACGCCAGGTGTCGGGATGGACAACACCACGACTCGTGTGGCTGAACTGTGGCCGCTACCCCAGCGCCTCTACTGCAGCAGTTCTTCGATGGCCGCGATCACCTCGGGCGCATCGGGCGCGGTGCGGGGCCGGAACCGGGCGACGACCTCGCCGCTCGGTGCGAGGAGAAACTTCTCGAAGTTCCACTGCACATCGCCGGCCTCGCCACTGCCGTCCGTGGCCTGGGTCAGCTCGGCGTAGAGCGGGTGCCGGCCGGGTCCGTTGACGTCGGTCTTGGCCAGCAGCGGAAACGTGACGCCGTAGGTCGTGGAGCAGAACGTCTGGATCTCCTCGGCGGTGCCCGGCTCCTGTCCCATGAACTGGTTGCAGGGCACCCCGATCACCGTCAGACCGCGGTCGCCGTAGTCCTTCGCGAGCTGCTCGAGCGCGCTGTACTGCGGCGTGAGACCGCATTTGGACGCGACGTTCACAACGAGTGCGGCCCCGCTGGCCAACTCCCCCAGCGTGGTGTCGGTGCCGTCGATGGTGGTCAGCGGAATGTCGGTGAGCGTCATGGGGCCGACGTTACGTCGGCGCCGCCGAGTCCCGCCACATCGAGCAGCCATGCGTATTGGAAGGCCGTCTCCTTCCAGCGCTCGTAGCGTCCGCTGATGCCGCCGTGGCCCGCATTCATCTCGGTCTTCAACAGCACGCGGGCTCCGTCGCGCTCGGGTTCGAGCTGCGCATGCCGCAGCGCGGCCACCCACTTCGCGGGTTCGACGTAGTAGACGCGGGTGTCGTTCAGCGACGTCATCGCCAAGATGGCGGGATAGCGCTTGGATTCGACGTTCTCGTACGGCGAGTAGGACTTCATGTAGCGGTAGACATCGGCGTCCTCGAGCGGGTTTCCCCACTCGTCCCACTCGGTCACCGTCAGCGGGAGCGACGGGTCGAGGATCGTGGTGAGGGGGTCGACGAACGGCACGGCGGCCAGGATGCCGGCGAACAGGTCGGGCGCCATGTTGGCGACCGCTCCCATGAGCAGGCCGCCGGCGCTGCCACCGTAAGCCACCATCGTCTCGGCGGTCGTGACACCGGATTCGACGAGATGCGCTCCCGCAGCGATGAAGTCGGTGAACGTGTTCCGCTTCTCCAGCAGTTTGCCGTGCTCGTACCACGGCCGGCCCAGCTCGCCACCACCGCGAACGTGCGCGACCGCGTAGATCATGCCGCGGTCGAGCAGTGAGAGCCGTGCGATCGAGAACCGCGGGTCCTCACATGATTCGTAGGCGCCGTAGCCGTAGAGCAGCACCGGCGCGGGTGAGGTGACCCCGACCCGGTGGATGATCGACAGCGGTACGCGCGCACCGTCTTCGGCGATCGCCCAGTCCCGGCGTTCGACGTAGTCCTCGGGTCGGTAGTCGCCGAGCACCGGCTGCTCGCGCAGCAGCACGCGCTCTCCGGTGGCGAGATCGAGATCGTAGATCCGTACCGGCGTCACGAACGACGTCGCCCCGATACGGAGCCGAGGAGCGGCCCAGTTGGGGTTGGCCGACAGCCCGACCGACATCAGCTCCGAGTCGAAGGTGACGTCGCGGACCTCGCCGTAACCAGTCCCGATCAAGGGCCACAGCTGAATTCGTGGTAACGCCTCGCTGCGGTAGCTCACCACGAGCAGCTCGGCAAAGGCGTCGACAGCATCCAGTCGGACGTCGGAGCGGTGTTCGATCAGGGTGCGAGTCGCCGACGGGTCGGCCACCGGCGCCTCCACGAGAGTGAAGTTCTCCGCGCCGTCGTTGTGCATGATGAGGAAGCGGTCTTCCTCGGCGACGACGGCGTGTTCGACGGAGTACTCGACTCCGTCGCGGCGCGGCCACACGACGGTGAACTCCGCGTCGCCATCGGCGGCGTCGGCGTAGCGCATCTCCGAGGTGATCGCACTGCCGGCCGCGATCAACACGTACTTGTTGCTGCGCGTGCGCCCGCAGGCGACCCAGAATCGTTCGTCCGGCTCGTGGTAGACCTTCTGGGCCGGCAGGCCGGCGCCGAGGCGGTGCCGCCACACGGTGTCGGGTCGCCAGGCGTCGTCGACGGTGGTGTAGTAGACGGTCTTGTTGTCGGCGGCCCAGGTGGCCCCGGCGCCGATCCCGACGATCTCGTCGTCGTACCGCTCGCCGGTTCGCAAATCCCTGAACCGCAGGGTGTATCGCTCGTCGCCGAGGACGTCGACGGAGTAGGCGAGCACGTTGCCGTCGACGCTGACGCTGGCCGCACCGAGGGAGAAGAAGTCGTGGCCTTCGGCTTCGACGTTCTCGTCGAGCAGGATCTGCTCATCGGGGATGTCGGTGTCTTCGGTCAGCTGCGGCGGCGTCCAGTCGTCGGGATCGGTGACGGGGCACCGGCAGTGCACGCCGTACTGCTTGCCGGCGAAGCTGCGCCCGTAGTACCACCAGTCGCCGCGCCGGGTCGGCACCGACAGATCGGTCTCCTTGGTGCGGGCCTTGATCTCGTCGAAGATCGCCTGCCGCAACGGAGCCAGGTCGGCAGTGACGTGCTCGGTGTAGGTGTTCTCGGCCTCGAGGTGGTCGATCACCTCGGTGCTGTCCTTCTCCCGCAGCCATTCATAGGGGTCGACGAACACGTCCCCGTGATGTTCACGTCGATGTTCGGCACGTCGTGCCACCGGCGGCTTCACTGCTGTTCTCCGATCCAGTCCGCGAAACGTCGACCCGAAATACGTTCGTAGGCTTCGATGTAGCGTGCCCGCGTGGCCTCCACGATGTCGGCGGGCAGCGGTGGCGGGGGTTGATCCCCGTGGCGGTCCCAGCCCGAGTCCGGGCCGGTGAGCCAGTTGCGGACGAACTGCTTGTCGAAGCTGTTCTGCACCGCACCTTCGGCGTAGTCGTCGGCGCGCCAGTACCGCGACGAGTCGGGGGTGAACACCTCGTCGGCGAGCGTCAGCACACCGTCGGCGTCGACGCCGAACTCGAACTTGGTGTCGGCGACGATGATGCCCTTGGTGAGCGCATGTTCGGCGCCGTGACGGTAGGTCGTCAAGGTGAGGTCGCGTAGCTCTTCGGCCCGTTCGTCGCCGATGAGGTCGACGACGTCGTCGTAGCTGATGTTGACGTCGTGATCGCCGAGGTCCGCTTTGGTCGCCGGGGTGAACAGCGGCTCGGCGAAGCGGCTGGCCTCCACCAGGCCCGGCGGCAGGTCGATACCGCAGACGCTGCCGGTGTTCTGGTAGTCGATCAGCCCGGAGCCGGTCAGGTAGCCGCGCGCGACGGCCTCGACGGGCAGCATGTCGAGTTGGCGCACCAGCAACGCGCGGCCGAGCACCTCCTCGGGGATGCGAGGGTCATCCGGCGGGCCGGCGAGGTGGTTGGGCACCGGCAGGAGGTCGAAGAAGAACACACTCATCGCGGTGAGGATGCGGCCCTTGTCCGGGATCTCGCTGTCGAGGATGTAGTCGTAGGCCGAGATCCGGTCGGTGGCGACGAAGAGCAGGTGCGCCTCGTCCACCCGGTAGAGCTCTCGGACCTTACCGCTGGCCAGGTGCTGGTAGTCGGACAGAGCGGGACGCATCCAGTCAGCCTATCGGGCCATCGGAGGCGCTCTGTGTGCTGTGATCGATCGCATGAAATCCCGGTGGATTCCCTATGCCACTACGCCTGGGCGGCTGCTGTGGCAGCTGCTCAGCGACGTGCTCATCGTCGGCTGGACCACCGTCTGGGTGTTCGTCGGCCTGGCGGTGCACTCAGCGGTCGCGGTGATCGCGGAGTTCGGCTACCAGGTGCAGAGCGGCGCCAACGGGGTGGCGGGCAATCTCGACTCCGCAGGCAACAGCGCCGACAACGTGCCTCTCATCGGGGACTCGCTGGCCAAACCGCTCAGCGCCGCCGGCGACGCCGCCCGCGAGATCGCGGGCGCGGGTCAGTCGCTGGGCGTGACGGCCAGCTGGCTGGCGTGGTTGTTGGCGCTGGCGGTGGCCGCTCCCCCGATCCTGGCGCTGATGATGCCGTGGCTGTTCCTGCGGGTCCGGTTCTTCCGCCGGCAGTGGACCGCGATCACGCTGGCGTCCACGGCTGCCGGGGAGGAGCTGCTGGCGCTGCGGGCGCTGGCCAACCGGCCGCTGCCCAAGCTCGCCGCCATCAACCCCGATCCGGTGGGCGCGTGGCGCAGCCAGGATCGGATGGCGATTCGCGGACTCGCCGCTCTCGAGTTGCGGGCGACCGGGATCCGGGCGTCGAACCTGCGCCGCCCGGATTAGCGGAGAAACCGCCGCAGCGTCGCACCGAACGGATGGCGCACGGTGAGGGATCCGAACCGCACGCGTCCGGTCACGACGACGTGCAAGCCGGCCGGTGTCGGGGCGGTCGGCACCTTCACCGACATGGACGAACCGAGGTGGTGGACGCCGTTGAGGTCGGCGGTCGCGCCGTCGGGCAGGATCATGTCGGTGGAGCTGCAGTAGTCGTCGACGTCGATGCGCACCACCGGACCCGGCACGACGGCGGCGGTGAAATCGAGCGTCGTCGAACACATCCGGGTGGTGATCCGCAGGTGAGGCGGCACGGTCCACTGCCCTTTACGGGTGATGCTCGACATCCAGCTGCGCACCTCTTCTGGTGCTGCTGCCGGAACGACTTGACGGCGCACGTGAGGCAGATCGGCGATCACGGTGTCCAGTTCGCCGCGGGTGCGCGCGGCCAGCGCGACGTCGGCACGCTCGCTGTACTCGTCGAGTGTCAACATGCCCTGGCCCACCGCCTGCTCGAGGATCTGCATCACCGCAGCGCGATCGGCATCGGACGCTCTCATGTCCGGAGTCACTACTCCATCACTACCATCAGGTGCCGCAGTCCGGTGTGCCGGTTGCTCCTCGTCCATTCCGCCGGCGCGGCCAGGCGCATCGCGGGGAATCGGCTCAGCAGCTCGGAGAAGATGACCCGCAGTTCCAGCCGGGCCAGGTTGGCTCCCAGGCAGTAGTGCACACCCTGCCCGAAACCCAAGTGCGGGTTGGGCTTTCGCGTGGCGTCGAACCGGTCGGGGTCGGCGAACACCGCCGCGTCGCGGTTGGCCGAACCCTCCCACACCAGCACCTTCTGCCCGGCGTCGATGCGGCGACCGGCCAGGGTGGTCGGACGGGTGGCGGTGCGACGCTTCGACGGCGACGGCGAGGTCCACCGGACCATCTCCTCGATCGCGGTCGGCAGCAGATTCAGATCGGCACGCACGGCGGCGAAGGCCTCGGGGTTCTCGATCAGGGCCAGCAATCCGCCGGAGATCGCATTGCGGGTGGTCTCGGCACCGGCGCTGAACAGCAGACTGAAGAACAGGTAGCTCTCGAGGTCGGACAGCTCGGGGTCGGCGGAGTTGACCACCACCGAGAGCATGTCGTCGCTCGGCGCCGCCTTCTTCTCGGCGATCAGTTCCTGGCCGTAGGCGAACATCCGGGAACCGGCTTCCTCGACGGACAGCCGCGAGATGGTGGCCCGGCGGGCGTCGCCGAAGTCGAAACTCGGTTCGATGGCTTCGAACAACCAATGACGTTCGGACTCCGGCACTCCCAGCAGGATGCAGATCATCTGCATCGGGATCTCCGCGGCGATCTCGGTGACGACGTCCAGGGGCCGGCCCGGTCGGACGGCATCGAGCAGCCCGCGTACCCGCACCCTCAGATCGTCTTCGACGCGTCGGATCATCCGGGGTGTCAGCCCGGAACTCACCAGTCGGCGCACCGCGGCGTGGCGCGGATCGTCCATCATGTTGAGCAGCTGACCGGCGATCGGCAGATCCTGCAGCAGGGTGCCGCCGAAGGGCCGCTCGCCGCCGGTGACCGACGAGTACGTGTCCGGATCACGAAGCACAGCAAGGGTTTCGGCGTGGGTGGCCACCGACCAGAACCCTTCCCCGTCGGGCGTGTTCTCGGTCGGTTCGTGCCAGTAGACCGGGGCGTACTCGCGGTGGCGCGCGAACAGGTGGTGGGGAAAACCCGCCGCGAAGTTGTCGAGATCGGTGAAGTCGATCCCGGCTAGAGCCTCCGCGGGTGCCGTCACAGAATCGCGCCCGAGGTGTAGTCGGCGGCGCCGGGATAACGGGCGACGAGATCGCCGACGGCGGCGATCACGCGGTCCACCTGGTCCGCGGCTGCACCGGTGAAGGCCGCCTTGTCGGCCAGCGCGCCGTCGAGCGCCGCACGGTCCAAGGGCAACCGCGGATCGGCGGCCAGCCGGTCCAGCAGATCGGGTTCGGCTCCGCGCTCGCGCATCGCCAGCGCCACCGCGACCGCGTGCTCCTTGATCACTTCGTGGGCGGTCTCGCGGCCCACCCCGGCGCGCACGGCGGCGATCAGGATGCGCGTCGTCGCGAGGAACGGCAGGTAGCGGTCGAGCTCACGCTGGATCACCGCCGGGTACGCGCCGAACTCGTCGAGCACGGTCAGGAACGTCTCGGTCTGCCCGTCGATGGCGAAGAACGCGTCCGGCAGTGCGACGCGACGCACCACGGAGCAGAAGACGTCCCCCTCGTTCCACTGCGCGCCCGCCAATTCGGCTGCCATGGCGGAATATCCGCGCAGGATCACCTGCAATCCGTTGACCCGCTCGCAGCTGCGGGTGTTCATCTTGTGCGGCATCGCCGACGAACCGACCTGGCCGGGTGCGAATCCCTCGGTGACGAGTTCGTGGCCGGCCATCAGCCGGACGGTATGGGCGAACGATGACGGGCCCGCGCCGAGTTGCACGAGGGCCGACACCACGTCGTGGTCCAGCGAGCGCGGGTACACCTGGCCGACACTGGTCAGGATGTCGGTGAACCCGAGGAACTGTGCGATGCGGGTCTCCAGGTCGGCGAGCCGGGCGGTGTCGCCGTCGAACAGGTCGAGCATGTCCTGGGCGGTGCCCATCGGCCCCTTGATGCCGCGCAGCGGGTAGCGGGCGATGAGTTCTTCGATGCGGCGCAGCGCGACCAGGGTCTCCTCGGCAGCGGAGGCGAAGCGCTTGCCCAGGGTGGTGGCCTGCGCGGCGACGTTGTGGCTGCGGCCGGCCATCACGAGGTCGCGGTAGAGCGCGGCCCGCTCGGCGAGGCGGGCGGCGACGGCGATGCCGCGGGCATGCACCAGTTCCAGCGAGCGCCGGATCTGCATCTGCTCGACGTTCTCGGTGAGGTCGCGGCTGGTCATGCCCTTGTGCACGTGCTCGTGGCCGGCAAGTGCGTTGAACTCCTCGATGCGGGCCTTGACGTCGTGGCGCGTCACCCGTTCCCGCGCCGCGATGGAATCGAGGTCGACGTTCTCCAGGACGCGCTCGTAGTCGTCGATCACCCCGGCGGGGATCTCCACGCCCAGCTCTGCCTGCGCCCGCAGCACCGCCAGCCACAGCTTGCGCTCGGCGACGATCTTGGCTTCCGGCGACCAGATCGCGACCATCTCCTCGCTGGCGTAGCGGTGGGCCAGGACATCAGGAATGGACGCGCGGTTGCTCACGGCCCAACAGCCTATCGGGCACAGTAGGGGCCATGTATTTCGTCGGTCTGGACCTGGCCTGGGGGCAGCGCAAACCCACCGGCGTCGCGGTGGTCGACGACGCCGGCCGACTTGTGACGGCGGCGGCGGCCACCGATGACGCCAGCATTCGCTCGATGGTGGCGCCCTATGTGGAGGGCGACTGCGTGGTCGGTATCGACGCGCCCATCGTGGTGCGCAACGAGACCGGGCAGCGGCCGGCCGAGAGAGCGCTCAACGCCGACTTCGCGAAGTTCCAGGCCGGTACGCATCCGTCGAACATGGGCAAGCCGGAGTTCGCCGACGGCACCAGGGCCGGGCGGCTGGCCGAGGCCCTCGGGCTGGACATCGATCCCCGGTCCGAGGCGCCGCGCCGCGCGCTCGAGGTGTATCCGCACGCGGCCACGGTGGCGTTGTTCCGGCTCGGCCGCACGCTGAAGTACAAGGCCAAGCCGGGCCGTTCGGTGGCGCAGCTGCAGGCTGAGCTGCTACGCCTGATGGACCTCGTCGAGGGACTCGCGACCGCGGAGCCCTCGCTGCGGGTCGCGGACTCCCCGGACTGGCTGCGTCTGCGCTCAGCCGCGGAAAGCGCCGAGCGCAAGAGCGAATTGCGGCGCGTGGAAGATCCGGTGGACGCGGTCGTCTGCGCCTACGTGGCGCTGTTGGCTGCGCGCCGACCCGACCTGCTGACGTTCTACGGCGACGCCGGGACCGGGTGCATCGTGACGCCGACGTTGCCGTCGGATCTGCTGCCGGCGCCGCCCGAGCCGACACCTGGGGTGGTGCACGACGCGATCGCGACGTACACCGGGCGGCGCCCCCAGTTGGTGACTTCCACCGAGCGGTACGTGGCGGTGGTGACGGCGCTGCTCGATGACGCGGGTATCGACTACCTGAGCGTGACGGCGCGGACCAAGTCGGTGGCGTCGTTCGCCGCCAAGGCCGACCGGCATGTCGACGGGCGCAGACTCTTTGCCGATCCGCTCTCGGAGATCACCGACCAGATCGGTCTGCGGGTGATCACCTATCTGCGCGACGACGTCGCCGCCGTGGCCCGCCTGCTCGGGCAGGAGATGCAACTCCTCGACGATCGCGACATGGGGGTGGAGACCGCCAGCGAGGGCCGGTGGGGGTATGCCAGCCGGCACCTGCTGCTGGCTGTCGAGGGTGAGCAGCAGCCGGCGTCGGTACAGGTGCGCACGATCCTGCAGCACGCGTGGGCGGAGTTCGAGCACGATGTCCGCTACAAGGGCTCGATCCCGGAGGAGGACGCCCCCGACCTGGATCGCCGGTTCACCCTGGCCGCGGGTCTGCTGGAGCTGGCCGACCGGGAGTTCTCGGCAATCCGGGAGCGGTTGCGGTCGACCACCCCGGTCGAACGGCCGCAGAGCGCCGGTGAGGCGGGCATTCCGACTCCGGTGCTGGCCACGTACCTGGCCAACCGCTTCCCCGACGCCGGCTGGTCGCGCACCGACCACTACGGCTGGATGGCCGGGCTGTTGCTCGATCTCGGCGTCGACTCGATCGACGAGGTCGACGCGGTGCTGGCCCGCGTCGACACCGATGCGGTGAACGCCGCCATGGATTACCGCTTTCCGCCGGGCGCGGTGCGTCGCCTCGACGATGCGCTGTTGGCGGTGTTCGGCAGGCGCTACATCGACCTACCCGGCAACGCCCATCGAATCCGGTTGTTGGAGAACAGGTCCGAGCGACTCACCTGAGTCAGACGGCGAGCATGCCGCGCAGCCAGTCATGGAAGGCGCCGATGTGGTGTTCGCTCGGAACCAGCACGCCGCCGTTGCGGTACACGCGGGAGTTCATGGCGGGCTGGCATCTTTCGGCAGCCTCGAAGTCCTGGCTGTTGACCCGGTGGAACAGTTCCACCGAGTGGCTGACGTCGCGGCCTGATTCGACGACGTCCGGCAGGTACAGCCAGTCGCACTCGACGACGGTGCGGTCGGCCGCCAGCGGGAACATCCGATGCACGATCACGTGGTCGGGCACCAGGTTGACGAACACCTGCGGGCGCACGGTGATCGCGTAGTAGCGGCGATCCTGGTCGGCGGTGACGCCGGGGATGTGATCCAGCCCCTCCGACCCGTCGATGGTGAAACCTCGGACGTCCTCGCCGAATTCGGCACCGTGCCCGACGTAGTACTGGGCCGCGTATCCGTCGGCGAACTCGGGGAGAACCTCGGTCAATTCCGGGTGGATGGTGGCGCAGTGGTAGCACTCCATGAAGTTCTCGACGATCAGCTTCCAGTTGGCCTTCACGTCGTAGACGATGCGGCGGCCCACGGAGAGATCGGCGATGCCGTAGCGGTCTATCGACTCGAGATCACCGAGGCGGTCGACGACCTCCTGCATCACGGTGTCCTCGAAGGACGGCGGCTCGTCTGCCAGGCACACCCAGACGTAACCCAGCCATTCGCGCACGGCGATCGTGCGGAGCCCGTACTCGACCCTGTCGATGTCGGGCATCTTGGTGAGGTTGGGCGCGGCGATCAGCTTGCCGTCGAGGTCGTATGTCCATGCGTGATAGGGACATTGGAACGCGCGGCGCACTTCACCACTGTCCTCGGTGCACACCTGCGCCCCGCGGTGACGGCAGATGTTGAAGAACGCGTTCACCGCGCCGGTGCGCGATCGGGTCACCAGCACGCTCTCACCGCCCACCTGGACCGTCTTGAAGGCGCCGGGCTTGCCGAGGTCCGAAGACCGCACCACGCAGAACCACATCGCCTCGAAGATCTTCTGCTGTTCGAGGGCGAACACCTCGGGGTCGGTGTAGTAGTGCCCGGCCAGCGTGGACATGAGGCTCTCGGGCAGCTGAGGGGCCGCTTCGAAGGTGGTCATGAGGCTCCTGTGAGTGCGAAAGGGGCTGGTGTCAGACGGCTACCGGCGCGCTGGCGAGTTGGCGGCGCCACCGCGTGAACAACTTGGGTTGGTCGACGCCGAGAACGGCGACCAGGCGGCCGTCGCGGCGGTAGGTGGCGAGAAAGCTGCCGCTCTCGCAATCACCGGCCTCGATGGTGATCTCGTCGTCGGGAAGTGCGGTGCCGGCGAACTGGATACGCGAGCCGTACTGATCGGACCAGAAATACGGCTCCTTGGCAGCGGTGCCGCAGTCGAGCCCACCCGAGAGGAGCGTGGCGACGGCGATCGCGGGACGTTCGAGCGCGCCCGCCCAGTGCTCGACCCGACGCGCAACGCCCGTCGACGCGTCGTGCCACGCCGCGCAGTCGCCCACGGCCACGACGTTGGGGATGTTCGTCTGGCCGCCGGCACCGCAGATGACGCCGTTGCCGAGATCCAGACCACTGCCCTGCAGCCACTCGATGTTCGGGATTCCGCCGATACCGACGACCACGACGTCGGCAGGCAGGTGGCGACCGTCGGCCAGGTCGACCCCGGTGACCCGGTCGCCCGAACCGCACGTGAGACCCGCGACACCGACCCCGCAGATCAGGGTCGTGCCATGTGTTGCGTGCGCCTGTGCGACGACCGCGCCCAGCCGCGCGCCGAGTTGCACTTGCAGCGGGGTCGGCGCCGCCTCGACGACCGTCACGTCCATGCCGAGCTTGCGCGCGGTCGACGCGACCTCGGCGCCGATGAAGCCGGCACCGATCACGACCATCTGCCCACCGGGACGCAGTTCGGCGCGCAGCGCGATGGCGTCGTCGACGGTGCGGATGACGTGGACTCCAACCATCTGCTCGCAGCCGGGCCAGCGTCGGGCCCGTGACCCGGTGGCGATCACGAAACCGTCGGCGTGCACGCGGCGACCGTCGGCGAGTTCGACGGTGTTGGTGGTGGTGTCGAGTGCGGTGGCGGCCGATCCGAGCAGCCACTCCGCTGCCAGCTCCTCAGAGTCCTCGAGGCTCAGATCCTGCTCCGCCACGACACCGGCGAGGAAGTCCTTGGACAGCGGCGGACGGTCGTAGGGGCGTCGGCTCTCGTCGCCGATCACGGTGATGCGACCTGAGAATCCCTGGGCGCGAAGTGCTCTGACGGCGGACAGACCAGCCAGCGAGGCGCCGATGACCGCTATGTGCTTCATGACTGCCCCTGTGCGAGTCGCGCGCGGATGTCGGGTGGGAGGTTAGGCTTTTCGGTGCTGAGCTCGACGCGGATCATGCCGTCGTCGATGACGACGGTGTGCGTGCGCACCGGGAGTTTGGCCGGGGGCGCGTCGACGGCGCCGGTGCGCAGGTTGAAGCGCGAGGCGTGCAGCGGGCACTCCACCTCGCACCCTTCGAGCCAGCCGTCGGCCAGCGACGCGTCCTGATGAGAGCACGTGTCATCGATGGCGAACACTTCGCCGTCCTCGGTGTGGAAGACGGCGATCGGCGGGTCCGCGGCGACGCGGACCGACTCGCCCGGCGGTAGGTCGGCAAGCGGGCAGACGTCGAGCATGTGTTGCCTTCCTGTTTCGTGCAGATGACGCGTATTAAGGAACTCGATTCGTAATACGCAACAGTGTGTGGGCCGTCACAAACCTTGTCAAGCGGAGGGGCGGCATGGCTCGCTGTGACTTTCCTGACTGTTCAAAAGCACCGAAAAACACTGGTCGCCGCACCATTTGCTCGGTGCGGCGACCTGTGCCGGAACGGGCGGGAAACGTGCTGGAAACGGGGGCGCGTCAGCCCCGGTAGCCCATCCGTTCGGAGACGGCGGCGGCCGCGGCGACGACGGCCGGAACCACCTCGCGGGCGCGTCCGTCGTCGAGCCGGTACACCGGACCCGACACGCTCAGAGCGGCGATGACGATGCCGGCGTGGTCCCTGATCGGGGCGGCCACCGCCGTCAGGCCGTGTTCCAACTCCTCGGTGGACACCACGTAGCCATCGCCGGCGACAACCTCCAACTGGCGTTCGAGCTCGTCCATCGAGGTGACCGTGCGATCGGTGTACCGGGTCAGGCGTACGTCGGCAAGCACGTCGCGGCGGGCGTCAGCAGACATGAAGGCCAGCAGGATCTTGCCGCTGGAGGTCGCATGTAAGGGGGTCAGCTCGCCGACCCAGTTGTGACTGCCGACCGATCGGGGCCCGCGGGCCTGATCGACGTTGACGACGTAGTGCGATCGCAGCACGGCGATGTTGACGGTCTCCCCCAGCTCGACCGCGAGGCGCTCGCAGATCTCCCGGCCCTGTTGCGTGACATCGAGTTGACCTGACACCGCGTTGGAGAGGCGGAGCAAGCCGAAGCCGAGGCGATACTTTCCGCGCTCGTGGGCCTGTTCGACCAGCTCGTGATCCTCCAGCGCAGACAGCAGACGCGAGACCGTGGACTTGTGCACGCCGATCTCGGTCGCGAGCTCGGTGACACCGACCTCGCCGAGGCGGGCCAGGATCTCGAGCACGGACACGGCGCGGTCGACGGACTGCACACCTCCGCCCGAGTCGGAGCTCCCGTTGCCCATCGCAGCGACACTACCGGGGTGGCTGTGCCGGGGACGGTGCCCCCCGAACGCACGGTCTATGACGAATTTCGCGGCAGATCCATCAGAAAGCGTGCTCTCGACACCTTTTCAGGGGTGCCTCATGGTGCGCTGCCGAAGATCGCAGATGTCCAGACGTGGGTGAGCGAGCGATGCACGTCGTCGGCAGTGTCGAGACCGTTGCCCCGCAGGAATCGCTCCAGTACGCGTTCGTTGAGCGAGAGCAGCGAATGCGCGAGATCTCGCGAGGCGCACCCGGCGGCGCGCACGCTGTGCTCGTCGATGTAGGCCGCCACGAAGTCCTCGTAGCGGGTCAACCACGACTCCCAGATGACCCGCGTATCGGCATCGGCGTCGCGGGCGTCGAGCATCGCCAGGAAGCTGCTGCGCTGCGCGACCCAGGATTCGACGGTGTGCAACAGAACTTGTGAGAGGTTCTCGCGCGCGTCGCCGTCGCGACCGAAAACCTCTGCGGCATCGCTGATCTGAGTATCGAAGATGCCGGCCAGCAGATGCGTCACCGCCTCGTTCTTGCTGCTGAAGTAGAAGTAGAACGCCGACCTCGCCAGCCCCGCTTCGCTGGCGACGTCGGCCACCGAGACCTCTGCCAGCGATTGCCTGTCGAGTCGGTGCGCGAGGGCGGCCAGCAGCCTGGACCTGCGTTCCTCCCCTCGCGGCTGCGGACGCTGTGTGCTGCGTCCTGAGGACCGCGCCTCCGAATCAACGGCCATGCGTCGACGCCTGCGGGATGCGGCCGGTGAGCGTGACGGGGCCCCGCCGCGCCACCCGGCGGGCGCCTGCCGGGAGTTCCCGCTTGCGCATGTCGCGCTCGTAGTCGAAGTAGTCCACCTGCTGCGTGTGCCGCGGCCGATCCGCGAAATGGCCGATGTACTTGCGCTCGTCGGCCGCGATCGTCGCGTGCATCTCGCGGACCGACGGCGGGCGATAGGTTCCGCCGAGGTAGCCCGCCGCCAAGCGGGCCTGACATTCCACGAACGGGAACAGCGTGGGCAGCGCCTGGGCGAAGCCCACGAAGATCAGGTCGTCGAGCTCGGGCTTGAGCATCCGCTTGTACAGCGGCAGCTTGTTGTTCGGGGCGCTGAGGAAGTCCGGATCGAAGAACGGGAACGTGATGTTGTAGCCGGTGGCGTAGATGATGACGTCGGCCGTCACCGACGATCCGTCGACGAAGTGCACCGTGTCGCCGTCGAGGCGTTCGATGTTCGGTTTCGCGACGGCGTCGCCGGCACCCAGTCGCATCAGCAGTTCGGCCGACTGCGTCGGATGCGCCTCCAGGAAGTGATGATTGGGCGTGGGCAGCCCGTAGTGCTCGGGGTTGCCGAAGAGCAACCGGGGAACCGGCCGCATCACGCGTCGCTGCCACGACAACGGAATGACCGGCAACGTCCTGGCGATCTTGTCCGCGGTCAGGCCGAAGATGTACTTCGGCACGACCCAGGCGCCCGAGCGGGTGGACAGGTAGACCGTGTTCTGCCACGCCTTCTGGGACAGTTCGGAGACGACGTCGGCCGCGGAGTTCCCTATTCCGACGACGATGATGCGCTTGCCCTTCAGATCCAGCGGCTCGGTCGGGTCGATGTAGGCGTGCGAATGGATGGTTTCGCCGTCGAAGTGGCCGGGGAAGTCGGGAAATCTCGGGTCCCAGTGGTGACCGTTGGCCACCACCAGCGCGTCGTAGTCGCGGCTCTGACCATCGCTGGTGTCGATGCGCCACCCGCCGTTCGGGTAACGGTGTGCGTGCTGGACCGCGGTGTCGAAGCTGATGCGTTCCCGCAGACCGAAGGCGTCGGTGTAGTCGTCGAGGTAGTCCTTGATCTGGGTGTGGTGCGGATAGTCCGGCAGATTCGGGTCCATCGGAAAATCTTTGAAGCACAGCAGATCCCGTGAGGTGTCGATGTGCAGCGAGCGGTACGCGCTCGAGTGCCCGTTCGGGTTGCGGAAGGCCCAGTTCCCGCCGACCCGGTCGGAGGCTTCGAAGCAGTCGAAGTCGACGCCGGCGTCCTGCAGGTTCTTGGCGGTCGTGAGGCCGCTGATGCCGGCTCCGATGATCGCGGTGCGCGGTGTGCTGTGCATGTCACTCCTGGAGGCAATTGTGGCGTCACCCACGCCATACCGACAACGTATGAACAAAAGCTGACAGCAGTCAAGTATTTCGACGGAAATTTTTACTGCGTGTTCAAATGACCTGCCGAGTGCCGACTGGCGTGCCGCAGCGGTTGACCACCGACGGGCCGCGCCTTAGGTTGGTATATCAGTTGTTGATCAATTACCAAGGAGCGGCCACGCACATGGGATCCCCTCGCGTCGTGATCATCGGTGCCGGCATCGTCGGCACCAACCTCGCCGATGAACTCACCGCCCGCGGCTGGGATCGAGTGACGGTTCTCGACCAGGGCCCGCTACCGCTGACCGGCGGGTCCTCGTCGCACGCGCCGGGCCTGGTGTTCCAGACCAACTCCTCGAAGACCATGACGACGTTTGCGTCGTACACCGTGGAGAAGTTCCTGACGCTCGACGTCGACGGGGCGTGGTGCTTCAACCAGGTCGGCGGACTGGAGGTCGCGACCACCGAAGAGCGGCTCGCGGAGTTGCACCGCCGCCACGGCTGGGCCACCGCGTGGGGAGTCGCCGCGCGCGTCATCGACCCGCAGGAGTGCGCCAAGCTCCATCCGCTCCTCGATCCTCACCGCATCCTCGGCGGTCTCCACGTGGAGAGCGACGGGCTGGCCAAGGCATCTCGCGTCGTCGTCGCACTCACCCGCCGGGCACAGAGTCGGGGGGCCGAGTTCCGTGGCTCCACGCGGGTCGTCGGAATCGAGCACAGCGGCGGAAAGGTCACCGGCGTCGCGACGACGACGGGGACCGTGCCCGCCGATATCGTGGTGTCCTGCGGCGGTTTCTGGGGTCCCGAGCTCGGCGCACTGGTCGGCATGGACGTGCCACTGCTCCCCCTGGCCCACCAGTACGTGAAGACCCATCAGATCCCCGAGCTGGCCGGACGCAACACGGAGGCATCCGAGGCCGGCTTCCCGATCCTGCGCCACCAGGACCAGGACCTGTACTTCCGTGAGCACGTCGACCGCCTCGGCATCGGATCGTATGCCCACCGGCCGATGCCCGTTGACCTTCGCGAGCTGCCCGGCGGCGAGATCACCGCGGAGACAATGCCTTCCATGTTGGATTTCACCGAGGAGGACTTCGCGCCGGCCTGGGAGCAGAGCAAGCTCCTGCTGCCCTGCCTGCAGACGGCGACCATCGAGTCGGGCTTCAACGGCATCTTCTCGTTCACCCCGGACGGCAACCCGCTGATCGGCGAATCACCGGACGTCGCGGGTTTCTGGATCGCCGAGGCGGTCTGGGTGACGCATTCGGCCGGAGTTGCGCGCGCTGTGGCACAGGTGCTCGTCGACGGCCGTTCCGAGGTCGCACTGAACGGCTGCGATGTACATCGTTTCGAAGAAGTGCAGCTCGACCCCGAGTACGTCAGCGAGACCTCCCAGCAGAACTTCATCGAGGTCTACGACATCCTGCATCCGTTGCAACCCAAGGAATCTCCGCGCGACCTCCGGGTGAGCCCGTTCCATGCGCGACAGCGGGAACTCGGCGCGGTGTTCCTCGAGGCCGGCGGGTGGGAGCGGCCGCACTGGTTCGAGGCCAATGCCGACCTCGTCGCTGACCTGCCCGCGGAATGGCAACCGCCGCAACGTGATGCCTGGGCGGGCATGTTCCATTCGCCGATCGCCGCGGCGGAGGCGTGGCGCACCCGAACAGCCGTCGCCCTCTACGACATGACGCCGTTGAAGCGCCTCGAGGTCACCGGACCCGGCGCCGTCGAGCTGTTGGAGCGGCTCACCACAGGCACGATGGACAAGTCGGTCGGTTCGGTCACCTACACGCTCATGCTCGACGCCGCAGGCGGTGTGCGCAGCGACGTCACGGTCGCCCGGCTCGCCGACGACACCTTCCAGGTCGGTGTCAACGGCAACCTCGACCTCGACTACGTCCGCCGTCAGGCCGGTGACGGCGTTGTCGTCCGCGACATCACCGGCGGTACCTGCTGCATCGGAGTGTGGGGTCCCCGGGCCCGCGACCTGGTGTCGGCCCTGAGCCGCGACGACTTCACCAACGCCGGCTTCAAGTACTTCCGGTGCAAGCAGGTGCGGATCGCCGGGGTTCCCGTGACCGCGATGCGCCTGTCCTACGTCGGCGAACTCGGGTGGGAGCTCTACACCACCGCCGAACACGGCCTGCGACTGTGGGATGCGCTGTGGGAGGAGGGGCAGCGTCATGGCGTGATCGCGGCGGGCCGGGCCGCGTTCAACAGCCTGCGGATGGAGAAGGGGTACCGCTCGTGGGGCACCGACATGACCACCGAACACAATCCGTACGAGGCCGGCCTCGGCTTTGCCGTGCGCCCGCAGAAGGACGGCTACATCGGACACGAGGCACTTGCCGAGATCTCCGACGACACCGTCGGTCGTCGCCTGGTCTGCCTTACCGTCGATGACGGCCGCTCGGTCGTTCTCGGCTCCGAACCGGTGCTGCTCGACGGCGAGCCGGCCGGCTACATCACCAGTGCGGCATTCGGGCACACCGTCGGTGCCCCGATCGCCTACGCCTGGCTGCCGGCGTCGGTCACCGTCGGAACTCCGGTGGAGATCGTGTACTTCGACCGTCGGGTCCCCGCCACCGTCGTCGCCGAGCCACTCGTCGATCCCGAGATGGCGAAGATCCGCTCATGACACAGACATTCACGCTGACACTGAGCTGTCCGCAGCGGCCCGGCATCGTGCACGCCGTCAGCTCGTTCCTCTTCTCCCGCCGCTACGACATCGCCGAACACCAACAGTTCGACGACGACGTGAGCCAGTCGTTCTTCCTGCGCACCACGTTCTGCTGCCCCGACGACGGCATCGACACGACCACTCTGACCGACCAGTTCTCGTCCGTGGCGGCGGGTTTCGACATGACCTTCCGGATCGACGGGACGCAGCCGCCCCGGGTGGTGGTGATGGTGTCGAAGCTGGGACACTGCCTCAACGATCTCATCTTCCGTTGGCGTTCAGGCACTCTGGGTGGGGAGCTGGTGGCGGTGGTGTCCAATCACGAGGCGCTGCGCCCGATGGCCGAGGCGGCCGGTCTGCCGTTCGTGCACATCCCGGTGACGCCGACCACCAAGCCCGAAGCCGAGGCCCGGCTACTGCAGCTCGTCGAGGAGCTCGACGCGCAGGTCGTGGTGCTGGCGCGCTACATGCAGGTGCTCTCCGACGAGGCGTGCACCGCCTTGCGGGGGCGGGCCATCAACATCCACCACTCGTTCCTGCCCGGCTTCAAGGGCGCCAAGCCCTATCACCAGGCCTACGACCGCGGCGTGAAGATGGTGGGTGCGACGGCCCACTATGTGACGCCGGACCTGGACGAGGGCCCGATCATCGAGCAAGAGGTCATCCGAATCGACCACTCGCACAACCCCGCTCGGTTGGCGACTGTCGGGCAGGACGCGGAGGCGCTGGCTCTCTCCCGAGCGGTGCGCTGGCACTGCGAGAACCGTGTGCTGCTCCACGGTCACCGCACCGTGGTGTTCCGCTGACGGTCTCACACGACCCCGACAATTACACGACCCCGACGATTACACGACGGAGCGGACCGCTTCTTCGAACCCGGTGACGTGTGCCAGCGCGATGGCGGCGGCCGCGTCGCCGTCACCCTCGGCGATGGTCCGCAGCAGGGCGGTGTGTTCGCCGACGTGGTGAGCCACCACGGTGAGGCGATCGAGGAACAGGCAGAAGATGCGGGTGGCCAGGTTGTCGTACCGGATCAGGACGTCTTCCAGATGCGGGTTGCCGGCGGCCTGATAGATGGCGCGGTGCACCCGCAGATCCCACCGCATCAGTTCGTGGCGATCGATGGTGTCGATCTCGAGGGCCTCGGTGTGGTCGGCGAGCTCGAGCAGGTGTGCGCGCATCGCGGCCGACGCGTTCTCGGCGGCGGTGCGGGCGGCGACCGGTTCGAGATTCACACGGATCTGCGAAATGTGGCGCAGATCAGCGACATCCACGCCGGTGGCGAACGTTCCGCGGCGCGGGAAGGAGATGACGAGCCGATCGGCTTCAAGGCGCTTGAGGGCTTCTCGTACGGGCGTGCGGCCCAGCCCGAGGCCGGCGGCCAGCTCGCTCTCGACGATCGCCTCGTTGGGCCGAATGTCCAACATGATGAGTTTGTCCTGAATGATCAGGTAGGCCTGATCGGCCAGCGACATCGCACTGAGATCGACCTCGCCGAGCGACTCCACACCGACAACCGTCACCGACACACCCTTTCCTGGTGCGCCGATGATATATCAGTGTGTCGCGCGGTTACGGCACCGCCGTCACAGCAACGCGCGGATGGCGTGCTCGAAGCCGGTCACGTGCGACAGCGTCAGTGCAGACGCGGTCTCACCGTCGCCGGCGACGATGGCCTCCAACAGGGCGACGTGTTCGCGGACGTGGGTGACGACGTCGGGTAGCCGATCGAGGAAAAGACACCAGATCCGCGTGGCATGGGCGTCGAGGCTCACCAGAATCGACTCCAGGTGCGGATTCTGCGACGCGCGATAGATCTCGCGGTGCACGCGCACGTCATGGCGCAGCACATCCCGCGGGTCGTCGGAGTCAGCGATCTTTGCGATGCTCTCGGCAAGGCCCGCAAGGCGGCGGCGCGATTCGGTCGTCGCCACCCGCGCGGCGCGCGCGGCAGCCAACGGCTCCAACTGGTGCCGGATCTCCGAGATGTCCGCCAGATCGGTCATGTCCACTGCGGTCGCGAACGTCCCGCGGCGCGGATACACGGTCACCAACCGGTCCCGCTCCAGCCGCTTCAACGCCTCGCGCACTGGGGTGCGACCGACTCCGAGCTCAGCGCCGAGCTGGTCGTCGTTGATGGGCTCGCCGGGCCTGATGTCGAGCATCACGAGGCGTTCCCGCACCGCTTCGTACACGCGATCGGCGGCGGTCTCCGGGCCCGCCTCGGCGTCGACGAAACTCGACTCCGACAACGTCGTCACAGTCGTCACCGTCATATCACCACTCCCTCACCCGCCGCGCTGTTGACGTGGCCGCGAACTGATCCTAATCTATCCGACAGTTGATATATTAGTCACGTATCAAGCAGATCGAGAAGGGCGACCATGACCGTCGACACGTCACCCCCAGACACAGCCCAGGCCGCCAACCCGATTCTCGGCCAAGCGCTAGCCACCCTCGATCACGAAGTGCATCAGGCGATTTCGGCAGAGCTTGGCCGCCAGCAGAACACGCTGGAGATGATCGCCAGCGAGAATTTCGCACCGCTGGCCGTGATGCAGGCCCAAGGTTCGGTGCTCACCAACAAATACGCCGAAGGCTATCCCGGCCGTCGGTACTACGGCGGGTGCGAACACGTCGACGTCGTCGAGCAGCTCGCCATCGACCGGCTGACGAGCTTGTTCGGCGCGACCTATGCGAACGTCCAGCCGCATTCCGGCGCCCAGGCCAACGCGGCGGTGATGGCCGCGCTGCTGACCCCCGGCGACACGATCCTCGGGCTGACCCTCGCCCACGGCGGGCACCTGACCCACGGCATGAAGTTGAACTTCTCCGGCAAGCTCTATGACGTCGCCGCCTACCAGGTCCGCGAGCACGACCACCGCGTCGACATGGCCGAGGTGGAGAGGCTGGCCCACGAGCGGCGGCCCAAGTTGATCCTGGCCGGCTGGTCGGCATATCCGCGGCACCTCGACTTCGCCGAATTCCGGCGTATCGCCGACGATGTGGGTGCCTACCTGATGGTCGACATGGCCCACTTCGCCGGCCTGGTGGCCGCCGGCCTGCACCCGTCCCCCGTGCCGCACGCCCATGTGGTCACCTCGACCACCCACAAGACGCTCGGCGGTCCACGCGGCGGCGTCATCATGACCAACGACGCGGCGCTGGCCAAGAAGATCAACTCGGCGGTGTTTCCCGGTCAGCAGGGCGGACCCCTCGAACACGTCATCGCCGCCAAGGCCGTGTCCTTCCGGCTCGCCGCCCAACCAGAATTCCGCGAGCGCCTGGAGCGCACGCTGGCCGGCGCGCGGATCCTCGCCGATCGCCTGCTGCAGGACGATTCACGCGCCGCCGGCAACGATGTGGTGTCCGGAGGCACGGATGTCCACCTCGTGCTGGTCGACCTGCGCAACTCCGAACTTGACGGCAAGCAGGCCGAGGACCGCCTGCACCGGGTCGGAATCACTGTGAACCGCAATGCCGTTCCTTTCGATCCCCGGCCACCGATGATCAGCTCCGGGGTGCGGATCGGAACCGCGGCACTGGCCACCCGGGGCTTCGACCTCGACGGCTTCACCGAGGTCGCCGACGTCATCGCCGCGGCGCTGCGTCCCGACGCCGACGACGCGGACCTCGACGGCCTGCGCGCCCGGGTCGACGTCCTGTCGCGCCGGTTCCCGCTGTACCCCGAACTGACGGAGACCGCACTGTGACGACACATGGGACGACACAACCCACCCCGCCGGGGGCGCACCTGCCCGATCACCCCGAATTCCTCTGGCGGACGCCCGAACCGAAGAAGAACTACGACGTCGTCATCGTCGGAGGCGGTGGCCATGGGCTGGCGACCGCGCACTATCTGGCCAAGAACCACGGCATCACCAACGTCGCTGTGCTCGAACGCGGCTGGCTGGCCGGCGGCAACATGGCGCGCAACACCACGCTGATCCGCTCGAACTACCTCTGGGACGAGAGCGCCCGCATCTACGAGCACGCCCTCAAGCTGTGGGAGACCCTCGAAGACGATCTCGACTATCCGATCCTGTTCAGCCAGCGCGGCGTTCTGAACCTCGCCCACAGCCTGCAGGATGTGCGCGACAGCGTGCGGCGCGTCGAGGCCAACAAGCTCAACGGCATCGACGCGCAGTGGGTGGACCCCGACGAGGTCAAGAAGCTCTGCCCGATCGTCAACATCTCCCACGAGATCCGGTACCCGGTGCTCGGCGCCACCTACCAGCCGCGGGCGGGGATCGCCAAACACGACTATGTCGCCTGGGGTTTCGCCCGGCGCGCCGATCAGGCCGGCATCGACATCATCCAGAACTGTGAGGTCATCGGCTTCGAGACCGACGGCGACCGGGTGACCGCGGTGCGCACCACCCAGGGCACCATCGGTGCGGGTCGCGTCGCACTGTGCGCAGCAGGCCACACATCGACACTGACGGACATGCTCGGCATCCGTACGCCGCTGCAGAGTCACCCCCTGCAGGCCCTGGTCTCCGAGCTCCTGGAGCCGGTGCACCCGACCATCGTCATGTCGAACGCCGTCCACGTCTACGTCTCGCAGGCACACAAGGGCGAACTGGTGATGGGCGCCGGCATCGACTCCTACAACGGGTACGGCCAGCGCGGCGCCTTCCACGTCATCGAACGACAGATGGCCGCCGCCGTCGAACTGTTCCCGGTGTTCGCCCGCGCCCACCTGTTGCGCACCTGGGCGGGCATCGTCGACGTCTGCCCGGACGCCTCCCCCATCGTCGGCCACACGCCGTACGAGAACCTGTACCTCAATGCCGGTTGGGGCACAGGCGGTTTCAAGGCCACCCCCGGGATCGGATGGTGTCTGGCCGACACGCTGGCAACCGGCGAACCGCACGAATTCATCGCTCCGTTCAGCCTCGACCGGTTCATCACCGGCGCGCTGGTCGACGAGCACGGCGCCGCCGGCGTCGCGCACTGAGAAAGGCCACACCATGCAGCTCATCGAATGCCCGTGGTGCGGGCCCCGCGAGGAGACGGAGTTCCACTACGGGGGCCAAGCGCACATCGCCTACCCCGAGGACCCGCAGGCACTGACCGACGAACAGTGGGCACACTTCGTGTTCTTCCGCGACAACCCGAAGGGGCTGTTCGCCGAGCGATGGTCCCACAGCCACGGATGCCGGCGCTGGTTCAACGCCGTTCGTGACACCGCCACCTACCGATTCCAGCGGACGTACCGACTGGACGAGCAGAGGCCGACGATCTGAATGAACGCATCGTTTCGCACATCCACGGGTGGCCGCGTCGACCGCGACACCACCCTGACGTTCACGTTCAACGACCGGGAGTTCACCGGACACCGTGGTGACACCCTCGCCTCGGCGCTGCTGGCCCACGGCGTGCATCAGGTGGCCACCAGCATCAAACTCGGCCGCCCCCGCGGCTTCACCGCCGCGTGGGCCGAGGACACCGGCGGTCTCGTCCAGGTCGAGCACCCGTTTCCCGAGCCGATGCTGCTGGCGACCACCGTGGAGTTGTTCGACGGCCTTGTCGCACGCGGACTTCCGGGCCAGGGCCGCCTCGCCGAGATCCCTGACAGCGCCCTTTACGACAGCACCCATGTGCACACCGATGTCCTCGTCGTCGGCGCTGGACCGGCGGGCCTCGCGGCGGCACTGACCGCGGCCCGGGCCGGGGCGCGGGTCGTGCTGATCGACGAGCAGAGCGAGGCCGGCGGGGCCCTGCTCGGTTCTGCCGACACCATCGCCGGCGGGCCGGCGATGGACTGGGTCGCCGAGGCCGTCGACGAGCTCGCCGGCTGTCCCGATGTCCTGCACCTGCAGCGCACCACGGCGTTCGGGCACTACGACGACGGCTTCGTGCTGGCTCTGCAACGGCGCACAGATCACCTCGGGGCCGAGGCGCCGGCCGGGGTCAGCAGGCAGCGGGTGTGGCGGATTCGCGCGCGCCATGTCCTCGTCGCCGCGGGAGCGCACGAACGGCCGGTGGTGTTCACCGACAACGACCGTCCCGGCATCATGCTCGCCGCGTCCGCACGAACGTTCCTGCACCGCTTCGGAGTCAGGGTCGGTGAACAGGCCGTCGTGTTCACCACCAACGACAGCGCCTACCGGGCGGCCTTCGACCTGCACGACGCGGGCACGACGATCGCCGCGATCGTCGACGCGCGGGACGAGATCGGCGCCCCGCTGCGCGAGGACTTCGCGGCGCGCGGCATCCCGGTCCACACCGGTGCGGTGGTCACCGGCACGCGCGGCGAGTCCCGGGTCACCCACGCCGTCCTCGGCCGCCCGGGAGATGCCAGTCAGGAAGTCCTGGCCTGTGACGTGCTGCTCGTCAGCGGGGGATGGAACCCGGCGGTGCACCTGTTCAGCCAGGCCCGCGGCACGCTGCGCTACGACGACACGCTCGGCGCCTTCGTCCCCGGTGAGCACCTCGACGGCATGAGCGTGGCCGGCGCGGCCGACGGTCAGTTCGACCTTCCCGGCTGCCTACGCAGCGGCCGGGAAGCCGCTGCCGCTGCCCTCGCGGCACTGGGAATGACAGCACAGACGAATCCGCTTGCCGGAGAATCGGATACCTGTCGACCACAGGCACCGGGTGCCGTGCTGTGGTACGTGCCCGACCCGGCGTCGGCGACGCGACAGTTCGTCGACGTCCAACGCGACGCCACCGTCGCCGATCTGGTTCGTGCCGTCGGCGCCGGGATGCGCTCGATGGAGCACATCAAGCGCTACACGACCATCGGGACCGCCCACGATCAGGGCAAGACCTCGGGCGTGGTGGCATCGGGCATCGTGTCGGCACTGCTGGGCACCCCGGTGCAGACACTCGGCGTCACCACGTTCCGGCCGCCCTACACGCCCGTCGCGTTCGCCGCACTGGCCGGCCGCGACCGCGGCAGCCTCTACGACCCCGAGCGGGTGACCGCGGTGCACGACTGGCACGTCGAGCGCGGGGCGGTGTTCGAAGACGTCGGCATGTGGAAGCGACCTCGCTACTACCCCCACCCCGGGGAGAGCATGGAGACCGCGGTCCTGCGCGAATGCGCCGCCGTGCGAACAGGAGTCGGCATTCTCGACGGCTCGACGCTGGGCAAGATCGACGTGCAGGGCCCCGACGCCGGCGAGTTCTTGGACCTGCTCTACACGAACATGATGAGCACGCTCAAGGTCGGCATGGTCCGCTACGGCGTGATGTGCAGTGTCGACGGCATGGTCATCGACGACGGCACGGTGATGCGCCTGGCCGAGGACCGGTACATGGCGTTCACCACGACCGGCGGAGCGGCCCGCATCCTCGACTGGATGGAGGAGTGGCTGCAGACCGAATGGCCACATCTGCGCGTGCGGTTGACCTCGGTCACCGAGCAGTGGCACACCTTCCCAGTCGTCGGCCCGAGATCCCGGGATGTGGTGGGCGCGGTGTTCGGCGATCTCGACGTCAGCAACGAGGCGTTCCCGTTCATGGCGTGGCGGGACACCGCGATCGACGGTGTGCACGTGCGGGTGGCGCGGGTCAGCTTCTCCGGCGAGCTGGCCTACGAGGTCAACGTCATGGGCTGGTACGCAACGGCGTTGTGGGAGAGGCTGATCGAGGCCGGCGAGCGTCACGGCATCACACCGTATGGCACCGAGACGATGCATGTGCTGCGCGCCGAGAAGGGCTACCCGATCATCGGGCAGGACACCGACGGAACGATCACCCCGCAGGATCTCGGCATGGCGTGGGCGGTGTCGACGAAGAAGCCCGACTTCATCGGGAAGCGGTCGTTCACCCGGCGCGAGAACCTGAACCCGCTGCGCAAGCAGTTCGTCGGGCTGCTGCCCACCGATGCGGACACGGTGCTGCCCGAGGGTGCCCAGATCATCGAGTTCGCTGAGGACGGGGTGCTGCCCGCGCCGCCGGTGCCGATGCTCGGACACGTCACGTCGAGTTATCGCAGTGCCGAGCTCGGGCGCCCGTTCGCCCTGGCACTGATCAAGGGTGGCCGCGACCGCATCGGCCACACCCTGCACGTCCCGGTCGACGGCACTCTGGTGCCGGTCGAGGTCACCGGTTCTGTGCTCGTCGATCCCGAAGGAGCTCGCCGCGATGGCTGACACTCTGATGCGCCGCAGTCCCTTGCACGCCCACCTGTCGCGGCTGGCCGAGTTGCCCGCGTCGACGTCGGTGTCCGATGAGCCGTTCTTCACGATGGTGGAGGTGTGGGTCGACCCGGCCGGTCCCGGGGGTGCTGCTGCCGCAGCCGTCCTCGGCGTCGACGCGCTGCCGACGGCACCGTCGACCGTCGTGGACGGGTCCGACGTGTCGGTGATCTGGTTCGGCCCGCAGGAGTGGCTGACCGTGTCGGCCACGCGTGACGGCGAGGACTTGGAGGCCGCCCTGCGCGACGCCGTGGCCGCGCAGGGTGGTGCGGCGGTCGATGTCTCGGCACAGCGCACGTCGGTGCGGCTGCGCGGCACGCAGGCGCGCGCACTGCTCGCCAAGGGCTGTGCGCTGGATCTGCACCCGCGGGTGTTCGGTCCCGGCAACGCCGCGCAGACGGTCCTCGGGCGCGCCGGGGTGGTGCTGGTGCCGATGAGTGACGACGGTGCGGACTACCGCATCATCGTGCGGTCATCGTTCGCCCGCTACCTCGCGGATTGGCTGATCGACGCAGCCGAGGAGTTCCACCACCCCTGATTTCCCGCCCAAACCGACGTTTGGGCGGGAAAGTGCGAGTGCGCCGCGCCATGACGTCGATCTCGGCGCCGACATCTGGGGTATCCTCGGCGGAATCTGAAATCTCAGACAACGCGCGTGGTGTACGAGGAGTCCGCATGCCGAGCCCGCTCCTGTCCGATCAGGCCTACGACGCCATCCGCGACAAGATCGTCTCGCTGCAGATCCCCCCGGGTGCGCCCATCGAGGAAGAGCAGCTGGCTGCCGAGCTCGGCGTCGGGCGCACACCGGTCCGCGAGGCGCTCAAGCGGTTGGCCTACCGCAAACTGGTCGTCATCTACCCGCGCAGCGGAAGTTACGCCGCCGACCTGGATCTCGTGGATCTCGAGGCGATCTGCGACATCCGCGAACGCCTGGAAGGACTCGCCGCCGAACGTGCCGCCACGGAAGCGCGCTACGAGGAGCGCCAGGAATTGCAGTCCCTGCTCGACGACATCAACGCCTGCACCGATCACGAGAAGCTGCTCGAGCTCGACGTGGCGACCCATCGCGCGATCCACCGGATGGCCCACAACCCGTATCTGTCAGACACGCTGACGCAGAGTCTCGACCTGTCGCTGCGCATGTGGAACCTGGCCAAGGAACGGCTGCCCGACCTCGACCATCACGTGCACGGTCAGACCGAGGTGCTGACCGCGATCCTCGACCGCAACGCCACCCGCGCCCGTAAGCTCGCCGAGGCGCACGTCCGCGAATTCGAAGACGGTATCCGGACGATGTTCTGACGGTCACGACCGTCGCTGCAGCCTCACCGTGATCGCCTTGGACACGGGCGTATTCGATCTCCTGGCCACATGGTCCAACGGCACCAACGGGTTGGTCTCGGGATAGTAGGCCGCGGCGTTTCCCCGCGGCGTCGGGTAGGGCACCAACCGGAAGTCGGCGGCATGCCGCTCCTCGACCCCACCGCCGGGCAGCGGCCATTCGGATACCAGATCCACCCGATCCCCCGCGCGAAAGCCCGCCTCGGTGATGTCGTCGGGATGGCAGAACACCACCCGCCGGCCGCCTTTGACACCACGGTATCGATCGTCGAGGCCGTAGATCGTGGTGTTGTACTGGTCGTGGCTGCGCATCGTCTGCAGGATCAACCGACCCTGCGGCACCGGGAGCCAGTGCAACTCGTTGACGACGAAGTTGGCTTTCCCTGTAGCGGTGGCGAATCGGCGTTCGTCGCGCGGCGGGTGCGGCAGCACGAAGCCGTCGGGCTCCCGCACCCGGCGGTTGAAGTCGCCGAATCCGGGCACCACGCGCGCGATCGCGTCGCGAATCCGGTCGTAGTCGGCGGCGAACTCGGCCCACGGCACGCGGTGATCGCTGCCGAACAGCGCCACGGCGAGCCCGCAGACGATCGCCACCTCGCTGCGGAGATGCTCGCTCACCGGGGTCAGCCCGCCGCGGGACAGGTGTACCGCCGACATCGAATCCTCAACGCTGACAACCTGTGTGCGTCCACCGGTGCGATCTTTGTCCGTTCGGCCCAGCGACGGCAGGATCACCGCCGTGCGACCGCCGACCAGATGTGAGCGGTTCAGCTTCGTCGACACCTGCACCGTCAGCGAGCAGCGGCGCAACGCGGCCTCGGTCACCTCGGTGTCAGGCGTCGCGGCGACGAAGTTGCCGCCCATCGCCATGAACACCGACACGCGTCCGTCGCGCATCGCCCGGATCGCCTCGACGGCGTCGTACCCGTGCCGCCGCGGGCTGGAGATCCCGAATTCGGTGTCGAGCGCGGCCAGGAACGTCTCGGGCGCCTTCTCCCAGATCCCCATCGTCCGGTCACCCTGCACATTGGAGTGTCCGCGCACCGGGCACACCCCGGCACCGGGCTTGCCCATCATGCCCTGCATCAGAAGCAGATTGGTGGCGTCGGAGATCGTGGCCACGCCGTGGGTCTGCTGGGTCAACCCCATGGCCCAGCAGATGATGGTCTTCTTCGAGGCGATCAATGCCGCGGCCGTCGCGTCGAGTTGCGCACGGGTCAGCCCGGTCGCGGCGAGCACGGTGTCGAGGTCGACCCTGCGGACGTGGTCGGCCCAGGCATCGAAGCCGGCGCAGTGGTCGGCGATGAACGCGGTGTCGAGGACGGTGCCCGGCGCGCGATCCTCGGCCTCCAGCAGGAGCCGGGCCAGCCCCTGGAACAGCGCCTGGTCGCCGCCGAGTCGGATCTGCAGGAAGTCATCGGCGATCACGACACCGTCACCGATCACGCCGTGTACCTTCTGCGGGTCCTTGAACCGCAGCAACCCCGCCTCGGGCAGCGGGTTGATCGCGATCACTCTCGCGCCGTTGGCTTTTGCCTTCTCCAGCACCGACAGCATGCGAGGGTGGTTGGTGCCGGGGTTCTGGCCGGCGATCAGGATCAGATCGGCGTTCTCGAGGTCGGGCACCGATACCGATCCCTTGCCGATGCCGATGCTCTCCTGCAGCGCGGTGCCCGACGATTCGTGGCAGAGGTTCGAGCAGTCCGGCATGTTGTTGGTGCCGAAGCTGCGGATCATCAACTGGTAGACGAAGGCCGCCTCGTTGGACGTGCGACCGGAGGTGTAGAACGCCGCCTCGTCGGGTGAGGCGAGGGCACGCAGTTCGTCGGCGATCAGCTGCAGCGCGGCGTCCCAGTCGATCGGCTCGTAATGGGTTGCGCCGGGCCGCAACACCATCGGATGCGTGAGACGGCCCTGCCGGCCGAGCCAGTAGTCGGTGCGCTCGGAGAGTTCGGCGACCGAATGGGCGGCGAAGAAGTCAGGTCCGACCTGCCGCTTGGTGGCCTCCTCCGCGACCGCCTTCGCGCCGTTCTCGCAGAATTCGGCGTGCTTGCGGTGTCCGGGCGTCTCCGGCCACGCGCATCCTGGGCAGTCGAAGCCGGTGCGCTGGTTCAGCGCCGCCAGCGTGCGCACGGTCCGCACGGCGCCCATCTGTTCGACGCCGCGACGCAGTGAGACGAGGACAGCGGGAACTCCCGCCGCGTAGGTCTTCTCGCCGCTGACGACGATGTCGTTCTCGTCGATGTCCTGCTCGATGCCGCCCGTCTCCACATCCTTCACCGTAGTGGCGGCAGGCCGCCGGTCACAGCATCACCACCGAGCGGAGCACCTCGCCCCGGTGCATGGTTGCGAATGCGTCTTCGACCTCGTCGAGCTTGATCCTCTCGGAGACGAACCGGTACAGCGGCAGCCGGCCCTGCTGGTAGAGGTCCACCAGCGTCGGGAAGTCGCGTTCGGGGAGGCAGTCGCCGTACCACGACGACTTCAACGGGTTTACAGAGCGATGCAGAGCCGGAAGGCGTCGTACACGGCGGCGTGGATGTTGCGGCTGGCCACCGCGTCGCCGATACGGAACAGCTGGTAGCTGCCCTGCCGATTGCGGGTGACCTGCTGCGGCCGCAGCTCGAGCAGCGCCTGCTGGTCGACCTCGCCGAGGTTGGACGAGCCGGCGACCAACTCGAAGTACAGCTCGTCCTGTGGCAGGGTGCCGTGCTCGACGACGACGTGGTCGACCACGCGCTGCCGGGTGGCATGCGCGTACTCGTTGTACAGGTCCACCTCGAGGCGGCCGTCCTTGCGACGCACCCCGGTGAGGCGTTCGTTGAGGGTCACCCGCACGTCGTGTTCGGCGAATGCCTTGAAGTAGCCCGGGTAGTTCACGCCGCCGACGTCGGGCGCCAATGTCCTTTCCGGCGTGACGAATTCGAGCTCGACGCCGCTGCGTGCGACCATTTCTGCCGCATCCATCCCAGGGTGACCGCCGTTGTCGTCGTAGAACAGCACCGTGCCGCGGGGGCGTACCGCCCCGCACAGGACGTCCCAGGCGTCGGTGACCAACGACGCTCCCTCGGTGAGGAATTCGGTGTTGGGCAGGCCGCCGGTGGCCACCACCACGATGTTGGGCTGCTCGGCCAGCACATCGTCGGCCTCTGCGTAGGCGTTGGTCCGGATGTCGACGTCGAGCAGCTTGCACTCGGCCAGTCGCCAGTCGACGATGCTGATCAGATCGCGCCTCCGCGGCGCCGAGGAGGCGAGCCGGATCTGGCCGCCGGGGGCGTCGGCGGCCTCGAACACGACGACCTCGTGTCCGCGCTCACCGAGCACGCGGGCGGCTTCCAGGCCTGCCGGGCCGCCGCCGATGACGACCGCGCGGCGGGGAGTTCCGGTGGCTGGGGGCACTCGGTGGGGCATCCGGTCCTCGCGCCCGGTCGACGCATTGTGCACGCATTTGGCGTCGCGGGCCTGGTAGATCTCGTCCAGGCAGTAGCTCGCCCCGACGCAGGGCCGGATGCGGTCTTCCTCTCCCGCATGGATTTTCGCGACGATGTGGGGGTCGGCGATGTGCGCCCGGGTCATTCCCACGAGGTCGACCAGCCCGTCGCGGATGGCGTGGCGCGCGGTCGCGACGTCGTTGATGCGGGCGGCGTGCATCACCGGGATCTGCAGGGCTGCCTTCACCTGGCCGGCGAACCCGAGATGGGGTGCCACCGGGGTGCCCATCGGGGGGATCACACGAGAGAGCGCCTCGTCACTGGCCATGTAGCCCTTGATGACGCTGATGAAGTCGATGCCCTCGGCCACGAGGAGCTTGGCGATCTCGACGCCTTCGTTGTACTGCAGGCCGCCCTCGATGTCCTCGTCGAGCGACATGCGGATGCCGACGGCGAAGTCCGGGCCGGCGGCTTCCCGAACGGCGCGAATCACTCTCAGCGGGAACCGCAGTCGGTTCTCGATGCTGCCCATCCCGTAGGCGTCGTCGCGACGGTTGGTCAGCGGGGACCAGAACGAGTCGAGAAGGTGGGTGTAGGCCTCGATCTCGACGCCGTCGAGCCCGGCTTCGCGGCATCGCGTGGTCGCGTCGGCATAGGCCTTGACGATGCGATCCAGATCCCACTCCTCGGCAACTTTCGGAAAGGCGCGGTGCGCGGGTTCGCGGATCGGCGAGGGTGCGATGACCGGCAGCCAGTCGCCGTCGTAGTTGCTCGTGCGGCGGCCGAGATGGGTGATCTGGCACATGACAGCCGCGCCGTTTTCGTGCACGCCGTAGGCGAGTTCGCTCAGCCAGGGCACGATCTCGTCTTTGTAGAGGTGCAGGTTGCCGAAGGCTGCGGGGCTGTCGGGCGCCACGACGGCGGATCCGCCCATCATCGTCAGACCGATTCCGCCTTTGGCCTTCTCTTCGTGATACAGGCGGTAGCGCCGCTTCGGCATCCCGTCCTCGGCGTAGGAGGGCTCGTGCGACGTGCTCACGACGCGGTTGCGCAACGTCATCTGCTTCAACGCGAAGGGCTGCAGGAGGGGATCGATCAGCTGCGTCATCGCACACCAGCTTTCTGACATTTCAGGAGCAGTAATTAACACTCCAGATTGACAGCAAGGTATTCCACCGGAGGCCCGGGGTCAAGCGGTCGAAATGATCGCGCTTCCTTCCTTGACGCGCTGACCAGGCTGACCTACGGTTGTTGTCTCAACTCATATATCAGTATCCGATCAGAAGAGGTCCCACGTGACGATCAGCGTGTTCGACCTCTTCTCGGTCGGTATCGGCCCCTCGAGTTCCCATACGGTCGGCCCGATGCGGGCCGCCGCAAGGTTCGTCGACGATCTGCAGACACTCGCCGCCGTCGACGCGGTTGCCGACGTGCGCGCGGACTTGTACGGGTCCCTGGCGGCCACCGGCGCCGGGCACGGCACGTTCACCGCAGTACTGCTCGGGCTCGAGGGCCACCGGCCGGAGGAGATCCTGTCCGCGGACCTGGAGGCGCGCGTCGACGCGATGCGCGCGACGGGCACGATCCAGTTGGCGGGCACGCATCCCATCCGGCTGAGCGAGCAGGACCTCACACTGCGGCCGCTGACGATCCTGCCGTTCCATCCCAACGGCATGACGCTCACCGCACTCGACGCCGACGGTCGCGAACTGCACCGCCAGACCTATTTCTCGGTCGGCGGCGGGTTCGTCGTCTCCGAGGCCGAGACCCTCGACGCGACACCTCGCACGGCGGACCCACAGTCGCTGGCGTTCGGCTCGGGAAAAGAGCTGCTCGAACTCTGCCACCGACGCACCTGCAGCGTCGGCGAACTCATGCTGGCCGTCGAGTGTGAGAACCGCGCAGAAGACGAGGTCCGGCGCCGGTTGCTGCACATCCGCGACGTCATGGTCGAGTGCGAGAAGCGGGGTGTCAGCCGGGCCGGTTACCTGCCGGGCACGCTGCGCGTCCGGCGACGTGCCAAGGACTGGTACGACCGCCTCATCGCCGAGGACCCCGACCGACTCCCCGAATTCGCTGTGGACTGGGTCAATCTCGTGGCGCTCGCCGTCAACGAAGAGAACGCCTCCGGCGGACGGATCGTCACCGCACCCACCAACGGCGCCGCGGGCATCGTGCCCGCCGTGCTGCACTATGCGGTGCACTACACCGACATTGGCAGGCGCGATCCCGACGGCACCGCGGTGCGCTTCCTCCTGGCGGCGGGGGCCATCGGCTCGCTGTACAAGGAACGCGCGTCGATCTCCGGGGCCGAGGTCGGGTGCCAGGGCGAGGTCGGCTCAGCCGCGTCGATGGCGGCCGCCGGGCTGGCCGAGATCCTCGGCGGCACACCGGAACAGGTGGAGAACGCGGCCGAGATCGCGATGGAACACAGCCTGGGCCTGACCTGCGACCCCATCGGGGGCCTGGTGCAGATCCCGTGCATCGAACGCAACGCGATCTCGGCGGCCAAAGCCATCAACGCCGCCAGGATGGCGCTGCGCGGCGACGGATCCCACCACGTGACGCTGGATCAGGTCATCGAGACGATGCGCACCACCGGAGCCGACATGCTCGCCAAATACAAGGAGACCTCCACCGGAGGCTTGGCCGTCAATGTGCCCGTGAACTATGTCGAATGCTGAGGTGGAACAGATGCACCTTGATTGGTACGACCGCCAGATTCTGTCGTTCGTGACGGCGCGCCCGGCCGACCGGCCACTGCCGGACACGGAGTGCCGCCGCGGATTCGGCCTCACTCCGGGCGCGGTCATTCGCCGGTTCGACGCTGTCATCGACGTGTACCTCTCGGCGCATGTGCCGTTGGCACCCGCCGATCAGGATCTGCTGGACCGGGCCGCTGCCCGCAGGCACGACCACCCCGCGGCGGTCTGACTCAGTCGTCCGGACCGGCGCCCAGATGCGTCGGATCGCTGATGTGGGCATCGCGAATGCCGAGCTGCCGGTTGATCAGCTGGGTCACGAAGAACAACACGACACCGAGCGCGACCAGCACCCCGGCCACGATGTACTGCTGAGCAGGACGGCCGGACAGCGGCGTCACCAGGTACAGCGAGACCAGGAATCCGATGACGGGCAGGATCGTCGGGGTCCTGAAATGACCGCCCGTCTCGCGCACGTCGCGGCGCAGCACCAGGACCGCCACATTGACCACCGCGAACACCGCGAGTAGGAGCAGGCTCGTGGTGCCGCCGAGCACCGAGATGGCGTTGCTGCTCGCGAAGGCGCTGACATAGAGGATCAGACCGAACGCGATCAGCGTGGTGAACACGATCGCCACCCAGGGCGAGCGGCGCGTGGGATGCACGGTGCCCAGCACCGGGGGCAGCACGTGTTGGCGGGCCATGCCGTAGATCAGCCGGCTCGCCATCAGCATGTTGATCAGCGCGGTGTTCGAAACGGCGAACATCGTCATGAACGGCAGGATCGAGTCGATCGGCAGCCCGGGGGCACCGGCCTTGACGACCTCGACCAGCGGGGTGTCGCTCGCCTCCAGCTCGCCGATCGGGACCAGCGCCACTGCGACGATCGAGACGAGGATGTAGACGACGCCGGCGATCGAGAGGCCCGACAGCAGGATCTTGGGGAACGTCTTGACCGGGTCCTTGGTCTCCTCGGCCATGTTGACCGAGTCCTCGAAACCGACCATTGCGAAGAAGGCGAGCGACGTCGCGGCGGTCACCGCGAGGAACGTGTTCTTGTCCTCGGCGGTCTCGAACGCGACGATTCGGGAGAAGTCCACGTCGGCGCTGCTGGTGAACGCCCACAGGCCGACGAGGATCACGATGACCAGGCCGGTGATCTCGACGATCGTCAGGACGACGTTGAGCTTGACGCTCTCCCCCACACCGCGGAAGTTGATGGCGGCCAGGGCCGCCATGAAGCCCAGGGCCAGCAGGGCCACGCCGAGTTTGGATGCGTCGACGTCGATGCCGGTGAAGAAGTTCGCCGCGAAGGCTCTGGAAGCCGTTGACGCCGAAGTGATTCCGGAGCACATGACGACGAAGGCGACCAGGAACGTGACGAAGTGGATGCCGAACGCCTTGTGCGCATAGAGCGCAGCGCCCGCGGCCTGCGGATACTTCGTGACCAGCTCCAGGTAGCTGAACGCGGTGATCGTGGCGACGCCGAAAGCGACGAGGAACGGAAGCCACGCTGCGCCACCGACTTCGGCGGCCACATCGCCGACGAGCGCGTACACGCCGGTGCCGAGGATGTCGCCGACCACGAACAGCAGCAGCAGGCCGGGCCCCATCACCCGCTTCAACTCGGGCTGCTGAGTCTCCTGACCGGTCGCCGATTCCGCCATGCGCCTCCCCCTGCCTCTCGCTCGGTTGCACCCATCTTCGACCACGGCGCCCTGCGGCGCAGAGGCTAAGTGTAGGGAGCCAGCACGTCGATCACGTCGATCAACGTCGCCCTCGCCGTGGCGCGTGGTCCGTCGCCATCGCCGACGAGCGCGGCCACAACCGCACCGTCGACCGCGCACACCAGGGCGGTCAGCAACTCGGGATGTACCGAACGGCCACACCGTTCGACGACCGCGATCACCGCGTCGGTGCGGTGTTTGAGGATTCTGCGTTGGATGTCGCGCAGATTGGGTTGGCGCGCGCACGCGATCAGCCGCTCGTACCGGGAGATCAGATGTTCGGTGACCCGTTCGCGGCTGTCGCCGACGAGGAGATCGACCAGGATGTCGGCGGTCGACTCGGGGCCCCGCCGCCGTCGCGACAGGTCCGCCACCCGGTTCTGGAGGTCCTGGGTCTCCAACAGTCCGACGTATTCGACGGCATGGGCGATCAGGTCGTCCAGCGAAGAAAAGTAGTACGTGGTCGAGGCCAGCGGAAGGCCGGCGCGGCGGGCGACCGCGCGATGGCGCACCGCGTCGAAGCCACCCTCGCACAGCAGGTCGGCAGCGGCGCTGACCAGCGCATACCGCCGACGTTCTCCCTTGGGAGTGACTGCTGCCGTCACGTCTAGCATCGTGCCAGCCACGGGGGTACGGCATCGGGCTTTCGGCAATTCGCCTCCGCGCCGATGGCATGATGGCCCGCATGCCGACGATCAGCCGGCGAGCCATGCTCGGCCTCGGATGCCGGGCGGGACTCGTGACTGCAGCAGGAGCCACCGCCGTGTCCGCGCTGACCCGGGCAGCGGCAGCGGGGGCACCGCCTGCCGCGGCGCCGACGTACGCAGAAGGCACGTTCGCCTCCGCTGCCCGGGGCGGCGCGCCGACCAACTGGATCATCGCCCGCCCGCCCGGCCAGACCGCTCCGCTTCGCCCGGTGATCCTGCTGCACGGCAAGGACAGCAGCGCCGCGACGGTCATGTCGATGGGTGCCGAACAGTTCCTCGCCGACGCGGTGGCCGCAGGTGTGCCGCCGTTCGCGCTCGCCGCTGTCGACGGCGGCAACGGCTACTGGCATCGGCGCGTCTCCGGAGACGATGCGGGCGCGATGGTGCTCGACGAGTTCCTGCCGCTGCTGGCCGGGCAGGACCTCGACACATCCCGGGTGGGGTTCCTCGGGTGGTCGATGGGCGGCTACGGCGCCATGCTGCTGGGCGCCCGGCTGGGCGCGCCGCGCACCGCCGCGATCTGTGCGGTCAGCCCGGCGCTGTGGACGTCGCCGGGGTCGGCGGCCCCCGGCGCGTTCGACGGGGCGGAGGATTACCAGGCGAACAGTGTGTGGGGTATGCCGGGGCTCACCGGCATCCCGCTGCGTATCGACATCGGCAACGACGATCCGTTCGCGTCGGCGACCCGGCAGTTCATCGCCCAGTTGCCGAATCCGCCGGCCGGCGGATTCTCCCCCGGCGGCCACAACGCCGCGTTCTGGTCGTCGCAGCTGAGCTCGGAGCTGACCTGGATGGCACCGCTGCTGACGGCCTAGAGGCTGATCTTCCCCTCGGCGGCGGCGAGTCCGATGTCGGTGCGGAAGTGGCTGCCCGGCAAGCGAATCGAGTCGATGGTCGAGTAGGCCGAGGTACGCGCGGCCGCCAGATCGGCACCGGTGCCGACGACGGAAAGGACCCGTCCCCCGGAGGACACCAGCGCCCCGTCGTCACGGCGTGCGGTGCCGGCGTGCAGCACCTCGTCGGCGTCGGCGCCGGTGATGACATCACCGACTCGTGGCCGGCCGGGGTAGTTCTCGGCGGCGATGACGACGGTGATGGCGGCGCCGTCGCGCCAGCGCGGCGCCGGCGCGGTAGCCAGGTCGCCGGTGGCGACGGCCATCAGGAGGGCTCCGAGCGGTGAATCGAGCAGGGCGAGCACCGCCTGGGTCTCGGGATCGCCGAAGCGGCAGTTGAATTCGACCACGGCGGGCCCCTTCGACGTGATCGCCAGACCCGCGTACAGCAGTCCGGAGAATGCACTGCCGCGCCGAACCAGTTCCGCGGCAACAGGTCTGACGATCTCGTCGACGATGCGCGCGGTCATCTCTTCGGGCAGCCACGGCAGCGGGGTGTAGGCGCCCATCCCGCCGGTGTTGGGCCCGGTGTCGCCGTCGCCGACCCGCTTGGAGTCCTGCGCCGGCAGCAGCGGCACCACGGTGTCGCCGTCGACGAGGCAGAACAGCGACACCTCGGGGCCGTCGAGGAACGATTCGAGCAGCACAGGGTGGCCGGCCTCCAGCAGGCTCGCCGCGTGCGCCCGGGCCACCTCGCGATCGCTCGTGACCACCACGCCCTTGCCGGCCGCGAGACCGTCGTCTTTGACCACCCAGGCCTGCTCGCCGGCGGGCGGGCCGAAGCGGTCCAGCGCTGCGTCGAGATGTCCGGGGTTGTCGACGATCTCGCTGGTCGCGGTACGCACCCCCGCGGCGCTCATGACGTCTTTGGCGAAGGCCTTGGAGCCCTCGATGCGCGCAGCGTCCCGAGTCGGGCCGAAGCAGGCGATACCGGCCGCCCGCACGGCATCGGCCACCCCGAGGACCAACGGCACCTCCGGACCGATGACCACCAGATCGGCCGCCACCCTGCGGGCCAGTGCGACGACCTCGTCGGCCGAGGTCACGTCGACGTCGTACTGGTCGGCGACTGCGGCGGTGCCGGCGTTGCCTGGCGCGACGGACAGCCCATCCACCGCGGGGTCTCGGCGCAGTGCGAGCAGCAGCGCGTGTTCACGGGCTCCGGAGCCGATCACCAGGACGTGCACAGGTGAACACCCTAATCGCACGGCCATGACACCGGCTGATCATACAGTTGCAGCGTTAGGTGTATGGTCGATGCCACGTGCTCTACGTCACACCACGGAGGTCCGCATGACGAGCTGCCCCTTCCTGCCGACCGGCTATGACTTCACCGACCCTGACGTGCTGGTCCGAGGCCTGCCGGTACGCGAGTTCGCCGAGCTGCGCGCAACCGCCCCGGTCTGGTGGAACCCCCAGCAGGAGTCGGTGTTCGACGACGGCGGGTACTGGGTGATCACCCGCCATGCCGACATCAAGGCGATCTCGCGCGACGGCGCGCTGTGGTCGACCAACCGCAAGGGCGCGGTGATGCGCCTGCCCGACGGGGTGACGGGTGACCAGCTCGAACTGACGAAAGCGCTGCTCATCAATCACGACGCACCCGAGCACACCCGGCTGCGCAAGATCGTGTCTCGGCTGTTCACCCCGCGGGCCATCGCGACGCTGGAGGACAAGCTGGCCGAATCCGCCCGCGAGATCGTCGCCACGGCCGCCGAGAAGGGCCGCGGCGACTTCGTGCACGACATCGCCATGGCGCTGCCCCTGCAGGCCATCGCCGATCTCATCGGCGTGCCGGAAGCCGACCGGGAGAAGTTGTTCGACTGGACCAACGCGATCATGAACACCGACGACCCGGATTTCGAGACCGACCACGTGGCCGCCAACGCCGAGCTGATGGGCTACGCGTACACGATGGCCGAGGAGCGCCGCCGGTGTCCCGCCGACGACATCGTCACCCGGCTCGTGCAGGCCGATCTCGACGGTGACGGAATGTCGGACGTCGAGTTCGCCTTCTTCGTCATCCTGCTGGCCGTGGCGGGCAACGAGACCACCCGCAACGCGATGACGCACGGTATGAACGCGTTCCTCGAGAACCCCGACCAGTGGGAGCTGTTCACGCGCGAGCGCCCCCACACGGCCGTCGACGAGATCATCCGCTGGGCCACCCCCGTGCACTGCTTCCAGCGCACGGCGACCCAGGATGTCGAGCTGGGCGGCACGCTGATCAGCGAGGGCCAACGGGTCGGGCTGTTCTACAGCTCGGCGAACTTCGACGAGGACGTCTTCGACCGCCCCTTCGAGTTCGACATCTCCCGTGACCCCAATCCACACCTGGCATTCGGCGGCAACGGCGCGCACTACTGCATCGGCGCCAACCTGGCCCGCATGGAGATCAAGCTGATCTTCGACCAGATCGCCGAGCAGATTCCCGACATCTCCAAGCTGGCCGAACCGACGCGGTTGCGCTCGGGCTGGATCAACGGAGTCAAAGAGTTGCGGGTCGCCTATCGCTAGCATCGCCCGGTCCGGTCGGCCGCGATCTAAGGTGCCATCGTGCGCACCCACGGTTGGTCAGGAGCCAAACCGGCCTCCGACGAGGAGGCCATCGCGCGGATCCTGGCGGCGGCGGGCAAGGCCATCGAGGAGCGCGGCGCCGACTTCTCCATCTCCGATGTCGCCCGCTCGGTCGGGGTGACCCGCCAGACCGTGTATCGGTACTTCCCCAGCACCGAAGCGTTGCTCGTGGCCGCGGCAGTGCGCGCCGTCGACGGGTTCCTGCAGCGGCTGGCCGACCATGTCGCCGGCATCACCGATCCCGCCGATGCGGTCACCGAAGCCGTCGCCACCGCCCTGGAGTGGCTCCCGAAGGAGAAGTACATCGGGCTGCTCATGGCGCCGGGCGGCACCTCCCACGTCGAGTCGGTCACCTCGGATGTGGGGTTGCAATTCGCCCGCGACATGGTCGGCCGGCTCGACGTCGACTGGGCAGCGGCGGGCTACCCAGCCGAGCATGTCGACGAACTCGCCGAGCATCTGCTGCGGGTGATCCAGTCGTTCGTCATCGACCCGGGCCGTCCACCGCGCCGCGGCGCGGAATTGCGCGCCTACTTGCGACGGTGGGTGGGCGGCGCGCTGGGCGCTACACCACCGTCAGCGGCAGCGAGCGCCTCGGCTGGAACTCGAAGGAAGCTCCCCCGCTGAACTTCACCACCGACACCTCGCCGAGTTCCCGGGCCGGGGTCTCGCGACGCACCACCTGCGCGGTCCACTCGGTGGAAGTTCCCGTCAGCTCCACATCGAGGTGGGGATCCAAGGCCGCGACGGCCGCCTGCAGGGGGCGGCGCTCCCCGGGATGCACCAGCGCCACCCAGGCGCCGTCCTCGTGCGCCGGTGAGCGGCGCACGTGCACCGAGTCGGGTCCGAACTCCGCGTCGACGTAGGCGGACGGATTGAACAGGGGGTGCAGCCGCAGCATCTCGACGGCGCCGTCGATGCCGGCGGGCAGAGCCAGTGCCCGGTGGATACGCTCGGCGGCCAGGCCGGCCACCCCGGTGAGCTGCTTGGTGCAGATCTCGGTCGCCAAGGCCTGATCGGCACCCGCACGGGCACCGACAGCGATCACGAACGACAGGTTGAGCAGGTGCATCTGCAGGCAGACCTCGTCCGCCATCCGCACCAGTGCCGAGTGAGAGAACGCACCGAAGTCGAAGTCCGACAACAGTTCTCCGGAGTAGTCGCCGCTGCCCTCGTCGTCGGGGTCGATCGGGTCGAGCTCGGTGCGTGCCGCGCGGGTGCCCGCGATGGTCTCCAGGACAGGGTGATCGGCCACCTCAGGGTGATCGTCGTCGATGACGACCGTCCACGCGCAGTGCGGGTGACGATCGGCGGGGAGCCGGGGCGGCCGGTGAATAGGCCGGATCTGCGCCCGCCGATTGGTCGCGACGGCCGTCGCGTCGAACGTCGGGTCCTCGATGTCGTGGCACATGCCACGCACGTAGTCCTCCCCCATCGGTTCGACGTCCAGCAGCGCCCCGCAGTGGTCGAGGTGGAACTCCCCGTGCCAGCGATCGTGCACGGTGTAGCGGAAATCCATGAACTGCGGCGGTGCCCCGATGTCGAGCTGCAGGCCCTTGAAGATCGTGACGACGTCGGTACCTTCGTAACGCAGCGCCTTCTGCATCCGCCGGGTGTAGATGGGGCTGGCGCCCATCCACTCCTCGATGGCGATCTGGAGCATGGCGTCCCGACCGAAATTGCTGATGCACCAAGCCATTCCAGAGCGGTCGATCATCTGACCGATCAGCAGCAGCTCGGGCACCAGGGTGGCGAGCTGCTCGCGCGTCAGCGTGGCGAACCTACTGCTCATGAGCCGATCCCCCGGAGTGCATCTTCAGCGCCGCGTCCATGTTGGCCTTCTTGTCCTCGCCGCCGCCGGCCTGCGCGGCCTTGCGGCGCTGTTTGGCCACCTTGGCCACCACGCCGTCGAGTTTGGAGCCCAGCGGAAAACCGAGGTAGTGCGTCAAGAAGATCGCCATCTCCCTGAGCTCGTCCTCGGTGAGCTCCTCATTGGCCAGCGCCGCGTTGGCCTGGATCTCGGCCAGGTCGGTGATGCCGAGGGCGGTCACCACGGTCAGCGTCATGATCCGCTTGTCGCGCATCGACAGACCCGGCCGCGTCCAGATGGTGCCGAAGAGGTGATCGGCGGTCAGCGCGAAGTAGTCGCCCGGCATGTCGGGCATCTCCCAGCCATAGACCTCGTTCATCTTGTCGAGGCCCTTGCGGCGTAGCTCGTCCATGTCGCTCACTCCTGTCCCGCCGGAATCTGTTCCGACACACCCAGTCCGGCAGCCAGGTCGCGCAGGGCGATCTCGGCCAACGGAAGCTCCACTCCGCTCGCCTCCCCCATCGTCAGCGCCAGCCGCAGATCCTTGTCAGCCAGCCCGCGGGTGTGGCTGAACATCTGGTAGAGCCAATGGTCGGGGGCCAGTGGGCCGAGATCGTCTCGCACCATGATCGCGCCGGGTCCGCCGCTCTGCGCGTCGCTGTGCCGGACCACCCGCCCGAGCTTCTGCAGGTCGATGCCGGCCGCCGCGGCGAGCCGTTGCGCTTCGAAGGCGGCCGCGAACCCCACGAATGTCAGCATGTTGCGAGCCACCTTCATCCGGGTTCCCGCGCCGGGCTCGCCGGCGCGCACCACCATCGAGGCCCACCGCTTGAAGACGGGCTTGACGATGTCGTAGGAGTCGTCGTCGGCGCCGACCATGACGGCCAGCTCACCGTTCTCGGCGGCGCCGGCACCACCGCTGACGGGAGCGTCAACGATCCGTATCCCTTTGTCACGCAGTGTCTCTGCGAGTTCGGGCGCAGTACCGGGTTCGATCGTCGAGTGGATCGCGATCACGGTGCCGGGCCGCACGTGGTCGGCGAGTTCGCCGATGACGTCGCGCACCTGCGCGTCGGTGAGGACGGTGACGCTGATGACGTCGGCTGCGGCGACATCGGCCACGCTGTCAGCCGCCGTGGCGCCCGCCTCGACCAGCGGTGTCATCGCCGCGGCCCGCATGTCGAACACGATGAGCCCGCCGGGCCAGTCGACCAGCCGCTTCGCCATCGGGGCGCCCTGGTTGCCCAGGCCGATGTAGCCCAGCCTCGGCTCGCTCATGAGCGGATGATCTGTCCACCGTCGACGTTGAAGATCTGGCCCGTGATCCACTTGGCCTGATCCGACAACAGGAACAGGCACATCCCCACGAGGTCATCCGGCTGGCCCATCCGGGACAGCGGGATGTTCTTGACGATGTCGGCGACCATCTCCTGTGGCGTGGTGGTGCGGTTGGCCTCGGTGTCGATCGGACCGGGGGCGATCGCATTGATCCGGATGTTCTGCCCGCCGAGTTCTCGCGACAGCTGCTGCGTCAGCCCGTTGACACCGACCTTCGCCAGCCCATAGAAGTTCGCGTAGAGCCATGCGGCAGTCGACGATTGGTTGACGATGGCACCGCCACCGCGTTTGGCCATCTTGCGGTACACCGCGCGGGTGCACCACAGCGCGCCGTCGAGGTTCACGCTCATGAACTTGCGGTAGTACTCCGGGTCGACGGTCACCAGAAAGTCCAGCTTCATGCCGCCGAAGATGGCCGCGTTGTTCACCAGGTAGTCGATACCGCCGAACTGCGACAGCGTCTGCGCCGCCATGTCTTTCGCCGATTCGGGATCGGACACGTCGACGCGCACCGCCAGCGCGTTGCCACCTTCACCGGTGATGCCGTCGGCGACCTTCTGCGCGCCCTCGGTGTTGATGTCGGCGACCACGACGGCCGCACCCTCGCGGGCGAGTGCTTCGGCATACGCCTGCCCGATGCCGCCGCCGGCACCGGTCACGATGGCCACTTTGTCCTTGAACTGATCACCATAAAGACCCATGCGCAGGCCCTCCGTTCTCGTCGTTTCGGGCTGTCATACCGCGGTGGCGATCGCCTTGATCTCGAGGTACTCCTCGAAACCGGCGATCCCCATCTCCCGGCCGATGCCGGACTGCTTGTAGCCGCCGAACGGCATGTCGGCCGAATACCACACGCCGCCATTGACATTCACTGTTCCGACGCGCATCCGCGCGGCCACGCCGTTGGCGCGCTCCTCGTCGGCGGAGAACACCGTGCCCGACAGCCCGTAGGGCGAGTCGTTCGCGATGCGCACGGCGTCATCGTCGCCGTCGTGGGCGATGACCGTCAGCACCGGGCCGAAGATCTCCTCGCGCGCCACCGTGGAGTCGTTGTCCAGCCCGGCGATCACCGTCGGTTCGATGAAGAATCCGGTGTCGCGGTCCGCGGGTCGGCCGCCGCCACAGGCGAATCGGCCACCCTCGGCGACCGCTTGGTCGAGATAGCCCTGCACCCGGTCGCGTTGACGCTCGGAGATCACCGGGCCGCAGATCGTGCTCTTCTTGGTGGGGTCGCCGGGTTTGAGACCACCCATGGTGGCGGCTGCCGCCTCGACCGCCTCGTCGTACCGGTCGCGCGGAACGACCAACCGAGTGGTGATCGCGCATCCCTGGCCGGCATGCATCGACGCGGTGAACGCCGCCATCGAGCACGCACCGGCCAGGTCGGCGTCATCGAGGACGAGAAATGCTGATTTACCGCCGAGTTCGAGGAACATCTTCTTCAGGGTGGCGGCGCCGTCCGCCATCACCGCGCGCCCGGTGGCGGTGGAGCCGGTGAACGACACCATGTCCACTCTGGGGTCACGGGACAGCAGCGCGCCGACGCCGTGGTCGCTGGAGGTGACGATGTTGACCACCCCCGCCGGGAAGTCGGTGTGCTCGACGATCAGTTCGCCGAGGATCGCTGCGGCCCAGGGGGTGTCGGGAGCAGGCTTGAGCACCAACGTGTTTCCCGCGGCTAGCGCCGGACCCAGCTTGGCGAGATTGATCTGGTGGGGGAAGTTCCACGGGGTCACCGCGCCCACCACACCGACTGCTTCGCGGGCGATGGTGCGCTTGGTCTTGATCCCCATGGGCGCGGCGATGCCGAGATCGGTCGTCCAGGCGTAGGACTCAGCGGTGTCGATGCAGAAACTGAGATCCTCGACCGGGCCCTCGAGCTGGGCCGCCGAGGTCAGCATGCGCGGCGCACCGACCTCGGCGATCGTCAGCTCACGCAGTTCTTCGATGTGGTCGCGCATGGCCTGCTGCAGCTGGCGCAGACACCGCACCCGCAGGTCGGTGTCGGTGGACCAGCCGGTCTCGTCGAAGGCTCGCCGGGCGGCGGCGATCGCGGCGCCCATGTCGTCGGCGTCGGCGTCGGCCGCCACACCCAGCACCTCTTCGGTGGCGGGATTGATCGTCGACAAGACCCCGGCGCGGCCTGCGACGAGTGCGCCGTCGATGAGCAGTTTGCTCTCACGGTCGGCCGAGATACCCATCCGCACTCCCTGTCTGATTTCTGGACAGCTGTCTGGCAATGCCCTCGGACGCACCATAGCGCCGTGGTCGTCGGCAAGCAAGAACAGCCATCAGGCGTCGCTCGATCACGCTCTCCGTCAGTTGATTTCATCGACCACTTGCCTGCCTGGACAGCCGTCCGATACGTTGGACATGTGTCCAGCGATGCCGTTACCGCGATCACAGGCGCGGACCGTGCTTCCCGTCGCAACCGGCGACAGGAGGAAACCTTTCGCAAGGTGCTCGACGCCGGGCTGGTGATGCTGAGGGAATCCTCGTATGCGGAGTTGACGGTCCGGGCGGTCGCGGCGCGCGCGAAGGTGGCTCCGGCCACCGCGTACACCTACTTCTCGTCGAAGAACCACCTGATCGCGGAGATCTACCTCGATCTGATCCGCCAGGTCGAATACTTCACCGACGTCAACGACAAGACGGCCGACCGGGTCGAGAAGACGTTGCGCGCCCTGGCGCTGACCGTCGCCGACGAGCCCGAGGTGGCGGCGGCGTGCACGACAGCGCTGCTGTCGGGCGGCGACCCCGCAGTACTGACGGTGCGGGACCGCATCGGCGCCGAGATCCACCGCCGCATCCGCTCCGCCGTCGGCCCAGACGCCGACCCACGCACCCTGGCCGCATTGGAGATGACGTTCTTCGGCGCGCTGGTCAACGCCGGGAGCGGCGCCTTCACCTATCACCAGATCGCCGACCGCCTCAGCTACGTGGTGGGCCTCATCGTCGGAGACGATCAATGACAGTCAGTGAGATCCTGCTCGACCCCTACGACTATGCGTTCCACGAAGATCCGTACCCCTACTACCGGCGGCTGCGTGACGATGCACCGCTGTACCGCAACGACGAACTGGGGTTCTGGGCACTGTCGCGCCACCAGGACGTCCTGACCGGTTTCCGCAACAGCACCACGCTGTCCAACAAATTCGGGGTCTCGCTGGATCCAGCGTCACGCGGTCCGCACGCATCGAAGACCATGTCGTTCCTCGCCATGGACGATCCCGCGCATCTGCGGCTGCGCACGCTGGTCTCCAAAGGTTTCACCCCCCGCCGGATTCGGGAGCTCGAACCCCGCGTCACCGAGATCGCGGTCCGTCACCTAGACACGATGCTCGAGAAGGCCGTCGGCGGTGAGACGGTCGACTACGTCGACGAGTTCGCGGGCAAGCTGCCGATGGACGTGATCTCCGAGCTGATGGGCGTGCCCGAGGCCGACCGCACACAGGTGCGGGCGTGGGCCGACGGGGTGATGCACCGCGACGAGGGCGTGACGGACGTGCCGCCCGCGGCGATCGAGGCATCGCTGAACCTGATCGTCTACTACCAGGAGATGGTCGCCCAGCGACGCCGCGAGCTCACCGACGACCTCACCTCGGCACTGCTGGAGGCCGAGATCGACGGGGACCGCCTCACCGACGACGAGATCCTCGGGTTCATGTTCCTGATGGTGATCGCCGGTAACGAGACCACCACCAAACTGCTTGCCAACGCGGCATTCTGGGGCCATCGCAATCCGGATCAGCTCGATCCCGTGTACGCGGACCTGAGCAGGGTGGCCCCATGGGTCGAGGAGACGCTGCGCTACGACACGTCGAGCCAGATCCTGGCCCGCACCGTCAGCGGCGACCTCACCCTCTACGACACCGTGATCCCCGACGGCGACATCGTGCTGCTGCTCCCCGGATCGGCACACCGGGACGAGCGCGTGTTCGAGCGACCCGACGATTTCCTCATCGGACGCGACATCGGCTCCAAGCTGATGAGTTTCGGCAGCGGCGCGCACTTCTGCCTGGGCGCCCACCTGGCCCGCATGGAGGCCCGCGTCGCCCTGACCGAACTGTTCACCCGGATCCGCGGTTACGAGGTGGACGAGGACAACGCCGTCCGCGTCCATTCGAGCAATGTGCGCGGGTTCGCCCATCTGCCCATCGACGTGAGAGTGCGCTGATGCCCCGTTTCGAACCCCTGCCCGACCGCAGACCGGCGCTCGTCGCCGGCGCATCCTCGGGAATCGGCGCCGCGACAGCGGTCGATCTGGCCTCCCGCGGTTTTCCCGTGGCGCTCGGCGCCCGCCGGGTCGAGAAGCTCGAGGAGATCGTGGCGCAGATCCGCGCCGACGGCGGTGAGGCGATCGCGGTGCACCTCGACGTGACCGACCCCGATTCGGTGAAGGCCTGCGTCGAGCAGACCACCTCGGAGCTCGGCGACATCGAGGTGCTGGTGGCCGGCGCCGGCGACACCTACTTCGGCAAGCTCGACTCGATCAGCACCGAGCAGTTCGAATCGCAGATCCAGATCCACCTGATCGGCGCCAACCGGGTGGCCACCGCAGTGCTCCCCGGAATGCTGGAGCGGCAGCGCGGCGACCTCATCTTCGTGGGATCCGATGTGGCACTGCGGCAACGGCCGCACATGGGTGCCTACGGTGCGGCGAAGGCGGCACTGGTCGCGATGGTGACCAACTACCAAATGGAACTCGAGGGCACCGGGGTCCGCGCGTCGATCGTGCATCCGGGACCGACGAAGACGTCGATGGGCTGGAGTCTGCCTGCCGAGCTGATCGGCCCCGCGCTCGAGGACTGGGCCAAGTGGGGGCAGGCCCGGCACGACTACTTCCTGCGCGCAGCGGACCTCGCACGTGCGATCACGTTCGTCGCCGAGACACCACGCGGTGGCTTCATCGCGAACATGGAGCTGCAGCCGGAGGCGCCGTTGGCCGACACCAAGGACCGCCAGAAGCTCGCGCTGGGCGAGGAAGGGATGCCGAATCGATGACCATCCTCAAGGAAGTGGAACGTGTGTCAGGTGGCGGGGAGGAACACGGCCACCTCGAGGAGTTCCGGACCGATCCGATCGGTCTGATGCAGCGCCTGCGCGACGAGTGTGGTGACGTCGGATGGTTCCAGCTCGCGGACAAGCAGGTCGTGATGCTCTCGGGTGCCGAGGCCAACGAGTTCTTCTTCCGGTCCAGCGACAGCGAGCTCAATCAGGCCGAGGCCTACCCGTTCATGACGCCGATCTTCGGTGAGGGCGTGGTGTTCGACGCCGATCCGGAACGCCGGGCGGAGATGCTGCACAACACCGCGCTACGCGGGGAGCAGATGAAGGGCCACGCCGCGACGATCGAGAACGAAGTCCGCAAGATGATCGAGAACTGGGGCGACGACGGGGAGATCGAACTGCTCGACTTCTTTTCCGAACTCACCATCTACACCTCGACGGCCTGCCTGATCGGACTGAAGTTCCGCGAACAGCTCGACAGTCGGTTCGCGCACTATTACCACCAACTCGAGCGAGGAACCGACCCGCTCTGCTACGTCGACCCGTACCTCGACATCGAGAGCTTCCGCATCCGCGACGAGTCGCGCGTCAAACTGGTTGCGCTGGTGCAGGAGATCATGAACGAGCGGATCGCCAACCCGCCCAAGGGTAAAGACGACCGCGACCTACTCGACGTCCTCGTCTCGATCAAGGACGACGACGGCAACCCCCGGTTCACTGCCAACGAGGTCACCGGCATGTTCATCTCGCTGATGTTCGCCGGGCACCACACCAGCTCGGGCACCTCGAGCTGGACGCTGATCGAACTGCTGCGCAACCCCGAGTACTACGCGCAGGTGCAGCAGGAGCTGGACGAGCTCTACGCCGACGGTCAAGAGGTGAGTTTCCATGCGCTGCGCCAGATTCCGAAAATCGACAATGCACTCAAGGAGACGCTGCGGCTGCACCCGCCGCTGATCATCCTGATGCGGGTGGCCCAGGACGAATTCGAGGTGGTCGGCCATCCGATCCACAAGGGGCAGATGGTGGCCGCCTCGCCCGCCATCTCCAACCGAATCCCCGAGGACTTCCCGAACCCGGACGCCTTCGACCCCGACCGCTACCAGAAGCCCCGCCAGGAAGATCTCATCAACCGGTGGACTTGGATTCCTTTCGGCGCGGGCAAACACCGCTGCGTGGGCGCCGCGTTCGCGCAGATGCAGATCAAGGCCATCTTCTCGGTCCTGCTGCGCGAGTACGAATTCGAGATGTCACAACCCGCCGAGACCTACCAGAACGACCACTCGAAGATGGTGGTGCAGCTCGCCCAGCCCGCGAAGGTGCGCTACCGCAAGCGCGTGACCGGCGGGCTGGAGCGCAGCGACCCGGGGATCGAAGGAGACTGAGAGCCGTGGGCTGCTATCGCATCGAACTCGACGAGGATCTGTGCCAGGGGCACGCCATGTGCGAACTGGAGGCGCCCGATGTGTTCCGGGTCCCCAAACGCGGCGCGGTCGAGATCCTCGACTCTGAACCCCCCGACGACCTGCGCGACGCGGTGGAGTTGGCGGTCGAGATGTGCCCCACCCGAGCGTTATCCATTATCGAAAAGGACTGAGAGGCAACCGCAATGGCGTCACGGAACGATTTGGAAGACTGGGTGCAGCGCTGGCTGGATGCCAACCGCGCCGCTGAGGCCGCCGGCGACTGGAAGCCGCTGGCCGAGTTCTACACCGAGGACGCGACCTACGGCTGGAACATCGGCCCCAAGGAAGACGTCATGTGCGTCAACAAGGACGAAATCCGAGACGTGGCACTGGGTCTGGAGATGGAAGGCCTGGAGAACTGGGTCTACGAGTACCAGAAGGTGCTCATCGACGACAAGCAGAACGAGATCGTCGGGTTCTGGAAGCAGATCGCCCACAAGAGCGACGGCAACAGCGACGAGATCTACGGTATCGGTGGCAGCTGGTTCCGGCTCAACGATCAGCTGCTGATCGAGTGGCAGCGGGACTTCTTCGACTTCGGCCATGTGCAGAAGGCGTTCATGAAGCTCATCGAATCCGGTGACCTCACCCCGACGATGCAGAAGCGCATCGAGCGCTCGCTGGCCGGGGAAAAGCTGCCCGGTTACTACCCGCTCGGCGAGGCTCCCGTCCCGATCTGGTGAGGACACCACCAAGCAGTTGCTTGGGGAGGGTGTGATGTGGCTAACTAGAGCCTCTAGTCTGGATGTGCGAGCACTCGTCGAAAGCAGGAGATATGAAGACCAAAGGTGCCCTGATCTGGGAGTTCAACCAGCCCTGGTCGATCGAGGAGATCGAGATCGGCGACCCCGTCAAAGACGAGGTCAAGATCCAGATGGAAGCCTCCGGCATGTGCCACTCGGACCATCACCTGGTCACCGGTGACATCCCGATGGCCGGCTTCCCGGTGCTCGGCGGACACGAGGGAGCCGGCATCGTCACCGAGGTCGGACCCGGCGTCGAGGGTCTCGAGCCCGGCGACCACGTGGTGCTGTCCTTCATCCCGTCCTGCGGGTCCTGTCCCTCGTGTCAGGCCGGCATGCGCAATCTTTGCGACCTGGGCGCGATGCTGCTGCAGGGCACCGCGGTCTCGGACAACACCCACCGCATCCACGCGGTCAAAGACGGCACGCCCGTCATCCCGATGACGCTGCTGGGCACGTTCAGCCCGTACATGGTCGTGCACAAGAGCTCGGTGGTGAAGATCGATCCGTCGATCCCGTTCGAGGTGGCCTGTCTGGTCGGCTGCGGCGTCACCACCGGGTACGGCTCGGCGGTGCGCAGCGCGCACGTGCGCCCCGGTGACGATGTGGTGATCGCCGGTATCGGCGGCGTCGGCATGGGTGCGCTGCAGGGTGCGCTGAACGCCGGCGCCCGCAACATCTTCGCCATCGACCCGGTCGAGTGGAAGCGCGACCAGGCGCTCAAGTTCGGCGCCACGCACGCCTACCCCGACATCGGCGCCGCGATGATGGGCGTCGCCGAGACCACGCAGGGCCGGATGGCGTCGAAGACGATCATCACCACCGGCGAGCTCAAGGGCGAGGAGATCGACAACTACCTCAACATCACCGCGAAGGGCGGCACCTGCGTGGTCACCGCGGTCGCCAACATGGCCAACTCCGACGTCACGCTGAACCTGTCGATGCTGACCCTGCTGCAGAAGAACCTGCAGGGCACCATCTTCGGCGGCGGCAACCCGCACTTCGACATCCCGCAGCTGCTGTCGATGTACAAGGCCGGGCGGCTCAATCTCGACGACATGGTCACTCGGCAGTACAAGCTCGAGCAGATCAACGACGGCTACCGGGACATGCTCGAGGGCCGCAACATCCGCGGTGTCATCCGCTACACCGACGCCGACCGGTAGACCGCGATGACCGAGACCGCGCTGGCTCCGGTGGTCGCAGCGTCCCAGGCGTCGTGGCGTTGCGTGCAGAGCGGTGACCGCGAGGGCTGGCTGGCGCTGATGTCCGACGACATCGTGATCGAGGACCCGATCGGGGAGGCCGTCACCAACCCCGACGGCACCGGGGTGCGGGGCAAGGACGCCGTATCGGCCTTCTTCGACACCAATATCGGGCCCAATCGGCTCCGCATCACGTGCGAAGAGACGTTCCCGTCCAGCAGCCCCCGCGAGATCGCCTACATCCTGGTGCTCGAGACCACGTTTCCCAACGGGTTCGTCGCGACGGTCCGCGGCGCGTTCACCTACCGGGTCGACGACGCAGGCCTGATCACCAACCTGCGTGGCTACTGGAACATGGACGCGATGACGTTCACCGAAGCGGGAACAACGCATTAGCTCGGGATCATCGCCGGAGCTGTCCGGCCGCGCTGCCGTCGTCGTCGGCGGCACGCGCGGCATCGGGCGGGCCGTCGCCGCGCTGCTGGCCGACCTCGGCGCCGGTGTCGTCGTCAACGGCCGGGACCCTGATGCCGTCGACGATGCCGCACGCGCCATCCCCGGCGCCGTCGGATTCGCCGGCTCGCCTGCGGATCCCGCCACCGCGGACGCGTTGATCGGCGAGTGCGTAGGAGAATTCGGCCGCATCGACATCCTGGTCAATTGCGCAGGCACGCCCGAGCCGGCCGGCTCATCGATCCTCACCGTCACCGCCACGCAGTTCCAGGACCTCATCGACGCCCACCTGGGCACGGTGTTCCAGACCTGCCGGGCCGCGGCGCCGGTGATGGCCCGGCAGCGTTCGGGGGCGATCGTGAACACCGGCTCGTTCGCGTTCCTCGGCGATTACGGCGGCACCGGATATCCGGCCGGCAAGGGCGCGGTGAACGGCCTCACGCTGTCGATCGCAGCCGAACTGGCCGAACACGGGGTGCGCGCCAACGTGGTGTGCCCGGGAGCCAAGACGCGACTGTCGAGTGGACCCGACTACGAGGCACACATCACCGAGCTGAACCGGCGCGGGCTGCTCGACGACGTCAGCATGGCCGGCGCCCTGGACGCTGCACCGCCGGAGTACGCCGCCCCCACCTACGCCTACCTGGTCAGCGACCGTGCCGCCGACGTCACCGGCCAGATCTTCATCGCTGCAGGCGGTTTCGTGGGCCGCTTCGATCGGCCCTCTCCGCAGATCCTCGCCTACCGAGACCACCACGACGCGCCACCGTGGACGGTCGCCGAGATCTCCCGGAAAGTCTCCGAACAGATCAGGAACTGACGCCGGGCAGTCGGTGTTCCCGGTACTGCTTGCGCAGTTCGAGTTTGAGGATCTTGCCCGTCGCGGTGTGCGGCAGTTCGTCGACGAAAACCACGTCCTCGGGCAGCCACCATTTGGCGACCTCACCCGCCAGATACCCGAGGATGTCCTCTCGCGTCGCACTCTGCCCCTGACGGAGAACGGCCACCAGCAGCGGTCGCTCCTGCCACTTCGGATGCGGCACCCCGATGACCGCCGCCTCGGCGATCGCGGGGTGCCCCAGGGCGGCGTTCTCCAGGTCGATCGAACTGACCCATTCGCCGCCGGACTTGATCACGTCTTTGGCGCGGTCGACCAACTGCAGATAGCCGTCGGGATCGATGGTCGCGACGTCGCCGGTCGGGAAGAACCCCTCGGCGTCGAGCTTCTCCCCACCCTCACCCCGGTAGTAGCCGCTGGCTATCCACGGTCCGCGAAGCCACACCTCACCGAAAGCCTTACCGTCCCATGGCAATCGGTTGCCGTCGTCGTCGACGATCTTCAGCTCCACCCCGCAGATCCCGCGTCCCTGCTTGAGCATGATCTGATTCTTCTCGGCTTGGGAGAGCCCGTCGTGCTTGGGCAGCAGCCGGCCGATCACACACAGCGGGGACGTCTCGGTCATGCCCCAGCCCTGCATGGCCTGTGCGCCGAAGTCCCGTTCGAACCGCTCGATCATGGACAGCGGCAGGGCCGCCCCACCCGTACCTGCGATGCGCAAACCCAGTTCGTGGGGATCGATCTCCGGATGATCGTCGAGATAGGAGAACAGCATCATCCACACCGTCGGCACGCCTTGGGATTGGTTCACCCCTTCGGCTTTCATCAGCTGGTACACCGATTCGCCATCGAGGTGGGGGCCGGGCAGCACCAGCTTGGCGCCGACCATCGCCGCGGTGTACGGAGTACCCCAGGCGTTGGCGTGGAACATCGGCACGACGAGCAGGATCACCGAACCGCTGTGGACGTCGTTGGCATCGCGCGCCGCGGCCATCAGGGTGTGCAGCATCGTCGAACGGTGCGAATACAGAACACCTTTCGGGTTGCCGGTGGTGCCCGAGGTGTAGCACAGCGAGGACGCGCTGCGCTCGTCGAACTCCGGCCACTCGTAGTGCGTGGACTGCCCTGCGATCACGTCGTCCCAGCACAGCAGTGCGCCGTCGGGCAACCCGGGCACCTCGGGCATGTGGTCGCGATCGGTCATCGCGACATAGGTCGCGACCGTGGTCAACTCGGGCGCCAGTTCTGCCACCAGTGCCGCAAACGTGATGTCGAAGAACAGGATTCGATCCTCGGCATGGTTGATGATGTAGACGATCTGCTCACGGAACAACCGCGGGTTCACCGTGTGCATCACCGCGCCGGACCCGGAGACACCGAAGTACAGCGCGAGGTGACGGTCGCTGTTCCACGCCAGCGTCGCGATCCGGTCCCCCGCCTCCACACCCCATGCCGCCAGCGCGTTGGCGACCTGCTTGGACGCCTCGCCGACCTCCCGCCACGAAGACCGCCGTACCGTGCCCTTGGGGCCGTCGGGCACATGCGACACGATCTCGGCGTCCCCGTGGAACGCGGCAGCGTAATCGATCAGCGACGAGATCAATAGTGGTCGGTCCTGCATCAAACCCAGCATGGGGCCAGGCTATGGAATGCTCGATGCCATGGCGACCGTCTTCACCAAGATCATCAACGGCGAACTGCCGGGCCGATTCGTCTACGAAGACGACGACGTGGTGGCGTTCTTGACCATCCAGCCCATGACGCAGGGGCACACGCTGGTGGTGCCGCGCGCCGAGATCGACAACTGGCAGGACATCGACGCCGGTGAGTTCGCCCGCGTGATGCAGGTGTGCCAGCTGATCGGCAAGGCCGTCTGCAAGGCGTTCGAGACCGAGCGCTCCGGTGTCATCATCGCCGGTCTCGAGGTGCCGCACCTGCACGTGCACGTCTTCCCGGCACGCGACCTGGCGGACTTCGGGTTCGCCAACGTCGACGACAATCCGTCGCCGGAATCGCTCGACGATGCGCAACGCCGCATCAAGGCGGCCCTGGCCGAGCTCAGCTGACCGGGACGTCGACCTCGGCAGGCATCTTGGCCTCGGAGGTTTCCGCGATGCGTGGGAGGCTGACCCGGAACGTACAGCCCTGGCCGGGCGCGGTGCTCACTCCCACCGTGCCGCCGTGGGCATAGACCAGCGAGTCGACGATCGACAGCCCGAGGCCGGTGCCGCCGCTGGCGCGGGCCCGCGACGAATCGGCGCGGTAGAAGCGTTCGAACACCCGCTGAGCATCCTCGGTGCTCATCCCCGGGCCCTCGTCGCGAACCTCCAGGACCGCGGAATCCCCGTCCGTGCCGACACGGACCGTGACCGCGGCCGTCTCCGGGGTGTGCTGCAGCGCGTTGGCGACGAGGTTGGACAGCACCTGGCGAAGCCGCGCCTCGTCGCCGAGCACCTCCGGCGTGCCAGGGCCGTCGAACACCTCCATGCGGATCGGCCGGCGCGGCGCGATGGACTGGGCGTCGTGCACGGCGTCACTGGCCAGCGCGAGCAGGTCCACTCGGCGCTGCTCCAGCGGTCGCTGCGCGTCGAGCCGGGCCAGCAGCAACAGGTCCTCCACCAGCAGGCCCATCCGTCGGGATTCGCTCTCGATGCGGCCCATCAGCATCTCCACGTCGCGGGCCGCGCCCTGGCGGTACAGCTCGGCGAAGCCGCGAATCGTCGTCAGTGGCGTGCGCAGTTCGTGGCTGGCGTCCGTGATGAACCGGCGCATCCGATCCTCGGACTCGCGCGCCTGATCCGCCGATGACTCCGAGGACGCCAATGCCCGCTGGATCTGGGAGAGCATGCCGTTGAGCGCCAGGGACAGCCGCCCGACCTCGGTGCGGGGATCGCGCTCGGGAACGCGGCGGTCCAGCTGCCCCGCGGCGATGGCGGCCGCGGTCTGCTCGACCTCGGCCAGTGGCCGCAGACTGCGGTGCACCACGGCGTACCCGACGATGCCCAGCACCAGCAGCACCGCCACGCCGATGCCCACCTGGGCGGCGACCAGCGCGCGGGTCGTGGACTTCACGTCAGACAGATCGATCGCCACGGTGGTGAGTTCGCCGCCGGTCCCCGGCACGGTCATCGCGCGCCATTCCACCGCTGAGTCGCCGGCGCTGCCGACCGTCACCGGGTCGGGCCCGACGTCGTTGTCCTCGGGGAGGTCGGGCTCGGCGTCGCGGTCGTTGACCGCGACCCAGGCGGTGCCGCCGGGCTCGATGACCCGCACGTAGTAGTCCGACGGAGGCCTGCCCGGATTGGGGCCCTGATCCTCCGGGTCGGCGGGTGATTGCCGGGGTACCTGGGCCCAGCCACGGGACGCGTCACGCAGCGTGTCGTCGACGCGGTTGATCAGCGTGTGGTGCATGATCGTCGTCACCGCGATGCCGGACGCCAACAGACCGCAGCCGACCAGCAACAACGTCGCTGCGACCAGTCCTACCCGAAGCGGAATCCCGCGTCTGATCTGGGGCACACCCCCATTGTCACCGGGGTTCGCGAAGTACATACCCCACACCCCTCAGGGTGTGCAGCAGACGCTTGTCTCCGGTGTCGATCTTGCGGCGCAGATAGGACACGTAGGACTCGACGACGTTCACGTCGCCGCCGAAGTCGTAGCGCCAGACGTGGTCGAGGATCTTCGGCTTCGACAACACCGTGCCGGCGTTGATGATGAAGTAGCGCAGCAGAGTGAACTCCGTGGGCGACAGCGATACGGGCTCGCCTGCCTTCCACACCTCGTGCGTGTCCTCGTCGAGCTCGATGTCGGCGAACTTCAACCGCGAGGTACGCGGCTCCTGCACACCGCCACCCGCACGGCGCAGGATCACCCGCAGCCGGGCCACCACCTCTTCCAGGCTGAACGGCTTGGTCACGTAGTCGTCGCCACCGAGCGTCAGTCCGGCGATCTTGTCCTGCAGCGAGTCGCGCGCGGTCAGGAACAGAGCTGGGGAGTCGATGCCGTCGGCGCGCAGCCGGCGCAGCAACCCGAAGCCGTCCATGCCCGGCATCATCACGTCGAGGATGATCGCGTCCGGGCGCATCTCCCGAGCCAGGTCGAGGGCGGCCGGACCGTTGGACGCGGTGTGCACCTCGAAGCCCTGGAACTTCAAGCTCACCGACAGCAGCTCGACAATGTTCGTCTCATCGTCGACCACCAGAATGCGAGCTTCGGGGATGTTTTCCTGCACCGGCATGGCCATGATCCTCAGTTTCATCCTCTGACTTGGAAAAGTGCTGCACGCTCGCTGTGTGGTTCCTGTGAGTTCATTCTTGCGCTGTTCCTAGACTGGGCGGATGAACCTCGGCAGATCTCTCTCCGATCTCGCGTTGACGCCGGTGCGGGTGGGTCTCGCCATGACCGACGCCGGGCTCGGGATGGCCAGCGGAGGGCTGGGCATCGCCCGCAAGGCGCTCGGTGAGCCCGGCAGCGGGACCCGCCAGCCACCGACCTCCTTCGCCGCGATGATCGGCGTCCAGGATGCCGTTGAGCGGGCGAACCGGCTGGCGCGCCTGATGGACGAGGATCAGCCGCTGGGCCGGGCGCTGGCCCCCGACGGTGCGCTCGATCGCCTGCTGCGGCCCGGCGGCGTCGTCGACCGGCTGACCGCCCCCGGCGGCGCGCTGGAGCGGCTGACCGAAGAGGACAGCGGGCTGATGCGCGCCATCGCGCCGGGCGGGCTGGTCGACCAATTGCTTGCCGAGGACGGCCTGGTCGATCGGCTGCTCGCCGAGGACGGGGTGGCCGACCGGCTCTTCGCCGAGGGCGGCGTCGTCGACACCCTGACCGCACGCAACGGCCCGCTCGAGCAGCTCGCGGCGGTGGCGGACACGTTGAACCGGTTGACTCCGGGACTCGAGGCGCTGGAGCCGACGATCGAGGCGTTGCGGGAGGCCGTCATCGTGCTGAGCCAGGTGGTGAATCCGCTGAGCAACATCGCCGACCGCATCCCGCTGCCTGGCCGCCGCCCGCGTGCCCGATTCATGACGCGACCGGCGACCCCGCAGCGGGTGATCGATGTCGAGGAGTGAGCCCTGACCCGATAAGCTTTCCTCGCCAATGCCTCCTTAGCTCAGCGGTAGAGCAACGCTCTTGTAAAGCGTAGGTCGTCAGTTCAATCCTGACAGGGGGCTCCACGTGTACCGGACGGTGCCGCGGCCCGCATCGACGATCGGGTTTGCGCACCTGACCCCGCCCATCTGGAAAACCCAACGATCACAGTCGCGAAACGAAATCGGGGCCGTTACGCCCTTTTGCTGGCCGACTCCTGTGAGATGCGATTGAATGACGCATACGTCGGGGGACGAGAGACCGGTTCCGGAGGGGTTTTCAGTTGAGTTCCGCAGCGTATGTCGGCCGTGTCGGTGCATTGGCCGTGGCCCTGGGCATCGGATCGGCGGTGTTCGCGGGCCAGGCGTGGGCCGACGACACGGCGTCCTCATCCTCCTCGGCTTCGTCGTCCTCGTCGGCCTCGTCGCCCTCTTCGGTAGAAAGGCCAGCGACCACAACAGGGCCGAAGGCCCGCGCCGAGAAGCCACGACGGTGGGGCAAGGCCGACAAATCCGACAAGCCGGAGGCCGCCGACGGTGCCGGATCGGATGCCGGGTCCACCGACGAGCCGGCCGCGAAGCCCACCGGGAAGCGCCCGTCGTGGAAGAAGCCCGACACCACGCAGCAGACGCCGGAGTCCACCGCCGACAGCACCGAGACGACACCCGCACCGACGCGCTCGGTCCGCTCCACGAAAGTCGTCTCCCCCGACCCGGCCGCACCGGCACGCAGCACAGGGAAGCTGACACTGGTGCGCGCCGCAGCCGAGGCCGACCCACCCGCACGCGCCGTCGAACGACCTGTGGTCAAGGCCGTCGTCGAGGTGGCGCGCAGCATGGTCGACTGGGCGCACCAGAAGGCTGACGCGGGCCAGGGCCAGACGGCTCCCCCGCCGTTCCTGTGGGCGTTGCTCTCGGTGGCGCGGCGCGAACTCGAGACGCTGTCGGCCGCGCGCACCACACGCGTGACCGCGGCGAGCCTGACCTCCGACGCCCCGCAGGCCACGGTGGTGGCTGCGGCAGCGGTCACGCCGTACTCGCCGTGGCTGAATCCTCAGGTCAGCACGTCGACCAACTTCGTCAGCTGGGTGACCGGCGGCTACTCCTACGGTGACCCGCTGAAGGCCAACACCGTGGACCGGTTCAGCGTGTGGGGCACCGACGTCGGCACGATGTGGGACAACGGCATGGTCGACGATCCGTCCACCCCCTACAACGAGCACCAGGTGCTGATCGCCGTCGGTGACACGTTCAGCGGCCCCAACATGACCGGCCGGCACATCTTCAACACGCTGTTCCGCAGCTCCGACACCGATTTGAGCGACGGCATCACGATCCCCAACGGAGAATGGTTCACCGGCAACTACTTCGGTGGTGCGCCGCTGGACGGCCCCGTGAATGCGCGGCCGATCATCAACCCGCAGAAGTGGTTGCCGAGTTCGGTGACGATGATCCCGACCGCGGGTGTCTCGGTGAACGTGCCGGTCACCAAGGACACGCCGTACGGCACCATCCAGTACGTCAGCTACATGTCGGTCAGCAAGTGGGGTTCGTCAGGTAAATGGACCACCAACTACTCGGCCATCGGCTACTCGACGGACAACGGCGAGAATTTCACCATCGACCCGAAGAGCATCCGTAACAACTCGTTATTGAGCGGCAACAAGAACTTTCAGCAGTCCGCCTTCGTCAAGGGCGACGACGGCTACATCTACATGTACGGAACGCCGAACGGCCGCCAAGGCGCGGCGTACCTCTCCCGCGTCGCACCGGAGAACATCCTCGATCCGTCGAAATACGAGTACTACAAGGCGGCGTCGAAGAGCTGGCTGGGCAGCTCACCGGCAGGCTGGGTGAAGGGCAACCCGTCGGCCGCGACGGCGATCATCGGAAAGACCGGCGGTTTCTTCGGTTTCACCAAGCCCGGCTACACCGTCAGCGAGATGTCGGTGCAGTACAACGAATATCTGGGCAAGTACATCGTGCTGTACGGCGATCAGAACAACAGCATCGTGATGCGCACCGCGGACACCCCCGAGGGCGTCTGGTCGGATGCCACGGTCCTGATGACCCAACAGCCCGGCGGGATCTACGCGCCGATGCTGCACCCGTGGTCGCCGTCGACGGAGGGCACAGGATCGGACCTGTACTTCAATCTCTCGCTGTGGTCGAGCTACAACGTGATGTTGATGCACACCGATCTGACCAAGGTGTAGGGCGTCCACGACGGGCTTAGACTGCGCACGTGCGCGACGTGCTCGACGAGTTGCTCGCCGTCTGGCGGGCCGGCGGCACAGCAGGGCTGTCGACGGTCGTCCGCACGATGCAATCCGCACCCCGTCCCCCCGGTGCGGCCATGGTGGTCGCCCCGGACGGCTCGGTCGCCGGTTCGGTGTCGGGCGGCTGCGTCGAATCCGCCGTGTACGAGGTGTCGGCTGATGTCGTCGCGAACGGCCGACCCGAGTTGCAGCGCTACGGCGTCAGCGACGACGAGGCGTTCGCAGTCGGGTTGACGTGCGGCGGCACCATCGACATCTTCACCGAACCGGTCTCGCGCCAGACCTTTCCACAGTTGCAGACCGTCGCCGACGACATCGCCGCGCATCGGGCGGTGGCCGTCGCCACGGTCATCGACCACCCCGATCCGACCTGGCAGGGACGACGGATCGTGGTCGGCCCCGACTTCGCACATGGCTCCGTCGGTTCCGGACGCGCCGACAACGCGATCGTCGACGACGCCAGGGGCCTGCTCGCCGCGGGCCGCTCCGGAGTCCTGAGTTACGGACCCGACGGTCAGCGACAGGACGCCGGGATGGACGTCTTCGTCGCCAGTCACGCCCCGCCGCCGCGGATGATCATCGTCGGCGCGATCGACTTCGGCGCCGCGCTCGCCGCCCAGGCAGCTCTGCTCGGCTATCGGGTCACGGTCTGCGATGCCCGTCCTGTATTCGCCACCGCCGCAAGGTTTCCCGCGGCTGACGACGTCGTGGTCGACTGGCCGCACCGCTACCTCGCCGGCGAGGCCGAACGGGGCGCTGTCGACACCCGCACCGCGATCTGCGTGCTCACCCACGATGCCAAGTTCGACGTCCCGGTGTTGGAGGTGGCGTTGCGGCTCCACGTCGGGTACGTGGGCGTGATGGGCTCGCGGCGCACCCACGACGACCGGATGCGCCGGTTGCGTGAGGTCGGACTCACCGACAACGAGTTGCGCCGGTTGTCCAGCCCGATCGGACTCGATCTCGGCGCCCGCACCCCGGAGGAGACCGCGGTGTCGATCGCGGCGGAGATCATCTCGTCGCGGTGGGGCGGCGGTGGCCGGCCGCTGACCGAAACGGATGGCCGCATCCATCACGACACGTAGCGCCGGGGTGGTCTACTCCGAGACGACGCCGCGTAGCCCGTCGGCGCCGAAGACCGGTTCCAGCATCGCCGAGAAGTCCGGTCCGCGGCGCAGCATCATGCCGCCGTCGACGTTGATCAGCTGTCCGGTGATGTAGCTCGAGGCATCACTGAGCAGGAACACCGCGGCATTGGCCACGTCCTCGGCCTCGCCGGGCCGAGGGAGCGGGGTGGCCGCCGCGTAGTCGCCGCTCACCTCCGGTGACATGAAGATCGCCGCCACCAGGTCCGTGCGGATCAGACCCGGTCGGATGCAGTTCACCCGCACCGACGACGGGCCGAGTTCGTCGGCGGCCAGTTGCATCAGGTGGTCAACACCCGCCTTTGACACCCCGTAGGCACCGAACCAGCGGTGGGTGTTGCTCGCCGCGATCGAGGAGATGCCGACGAACGATCCCCCACCGCCGCGCACCATCGCGCGGGCCGAATGCTTGAGGACATAGAAGGTGCCGTTGATGTTGAGGTCGACCAGCCGCCGCCACGCTTCGGAGTCCAGCTGGGTGATCGGGCCGATGGTGTCGCTACCGCCGGCGCAGTGCACCACGCCGTCCAGGCGACCGGTCCACGCTGCGGCTGCGTCGACGGTGCGGGCCACCTCGTCCTCGTCGGTGACGTCGCCGGGCTCGTAGCGGACTGCGCCACCGATCTCTTCAGCGGCGGCTGCCAGTTTGTCCGCATTGCGACCCATCAGCATCGCGTTGCCGCCGGCGGCGACGACGGCCGCCGCCACCCCCTTGCCGATTCCGCTGCCCCCGCCGGTGACCAGCACCGTTCGCCCGGACAACATCGCATCGGAGAGCTGCATCGGCACACCTTCCACGGCAGAAAACGAGAACGTGTTCCAGTTATACGGCACTGAGCGAGGCCGCGAACAGGCTTCGGCTCCCCGCCTGTCCATTGGCTACAGTTGTCCCCATGCCTGCCAAACCTGATCCCGCCGAGATCGGCGACGTCGAGCCCATCGCCGACAGCACCGAGCGCCAGGCGCGACGCGTCGTCGCCGCCTACTCCACCGACCCCGATGAATGCCGGGTCTTCTTGTCGATGCTCGGCATCGGACCGGCAAAGCTCGACGCGTAATGCCCGATCCGAGCGGCCCTGACGTCCGCTCGGGCTCGGCTGCGTCGGCCGACTTCGTCGTCGTCGCCAATCGTCTCCCCATAGACATCGTCCGCCGGCCCGACGGTTCCACGGAGTACAAGCGCAGCCCGGGTGGCTTGGTGACCGCGCTCGAGCCGCTCCTACGCAAGCGCAGCGGCGCCTGGATCGGCTGGCCCGGCGTTCCTGAAGAGGCCGACGACCCGGACAGCTTCGATCAGCCGATCGAGCAGGACGGCATGACGCTGGTGCCGGTCCGACTGTCTGCCGACGACGTCGCCGAGTATTACGAAGGGTTCTCCAACGCGACCCTGTGGCCGCTGTACCACGACGTCATCGTCAAGCCCATCTACCACCGGCAGTGGTGGGACCGCTACGTCGAGGTCAACCGCCGCTTCGCCGAAGCGACGGCCCGCACCGCCGCGGAGGGCGCCACGGTCTGGGTGCAGGACTACCAGCTACAGCTGGTGCCGAAGATGCTGCGCATGCTGCGGCCCGACCTGACCATCGGCTTCTTCCTGCACATCCCGTTCCCGCCGGTCGAGCTGTTCATGCAGATGCCCTGGCGCACCGAGATCGTCGAAGGGCTTCTCGGCGCCGACCTGGTCGGCTTCCATCTCCCGGGCGGCGCCCAGAACTTCCTGATCCTGTCGCGCCGGTTGGTGGGCGCCAACACCTCGCGCGGCAATGTCGGGGTCCGCTCCCGCTTCGGCGAGGTGTTCGTCGGTTTCCGCACCGTCAAGGTCGGCGCGTTCCCGATCTCGATCGACTCCGGCGATCTCGACCAGCAGGCCCGTACCCGCCGAATCCGGCAGCGGGCCAGGGAGATTCGCGCCGAACTCGGCAACCCGCGCAAGGTGTTGCTCGGCGTCGACCGACTGGACTACACCAAGGGCATCGACGTGCGGTTACGGGCGTTCTCCGAACTGCTCGACGAGGGCCGCATCGATCCGACGGACACCGTGCTGGTGCAGCTGGCCACGCCGAGCCGCGAGCGGGTGGAGAGCTACATCGCGATGCGGGAGGACATCGAGCGTCAGGTCGGGCACGTCAACGGCGAGTACGGCGAGGTCGGGCACCCGGTGCTGCACTATCTGCACCGTCCGGTGCCGCGCGAAGACCTGATCGCCTTCTACGTCGCCGCCGACGTCATGCTGGTGACACCGCTGCGCGACGGGATGAATCTGGTCGCCAAGGAGTACGTGGCCTGCCGCAGCGATCTCGGCGGCGCGCTGGTGTTGAGCGAGTTCACGGGCGCCGCAGCCGAATTGCGCCAGGCCTACCTGACCAACCCCCACCATCTCGAAGGCGTCAAGGACGCCATCGAGGCGGCGCTGGCCCAGGCACCGGAGGAGGGCCGGCGCCGGATGCGGGCGCTGCGCCGGCAGGTACTCGCCCACGACGTGGACCGCTGGGCACGGTCCTTCCTCGACGCGCTGGCCGACTCTAGATCGGCGTGATGTAGTTGATCAGCCACTTCCCGTCGATCTTCTGATAATCGACACGCAGGCGACTGCCGTCGTAGATGGGCTGGCGGGACTTGTCGGTCACGGTGCGGTTCATGAAGACCATCACCGACGCCGATGTGCGTTGCGCCTCGAGCACTCCGACGCCCACCACGTTGGCCTGGCTGACCAGCTGCCGATCTCGCGCCTGCGGGATGATGTCCTTGGTGGCGCGGTCCTCGAATTCCCGGCGGTAGCTCGGCGTCAGCAGCGGATAGACCTTGCCCAGGCTGCCCTCGACCGTTTGATAGTCGTAGCCGAAAACCTGTGGAATCTGTTGCTGGGCAAGCGGAGCCAGCTCCTGCCGAGCCGACTCCTCACCCTGGAGCTGCACCCTGTCCCAGTACAGCCAGCCGCCGACCCCGCCGATGGCCACGACGCCGAGGGACAACAGCACACCGATGGTGGCGAGCAGCCGCGCGACCCCTTTCCCCATCAGTTGCCGCCGTCGGGGTACTTGAGGTCATAGCCCGTCATGTGCCCGTTGTCGTCCTCGTGCACGATCACCCGCATGCGGTAGGGCTGTGAGGGTTTGTTGGTGCCGTCCACGTCGGTCACGGTCACCCGGGCCGACACCAGCACCGCGGCGTTGCCACTGATCTGGTCGACCTTCTCCAGGGCGGCACCGTTGATCACGGCCTCGGAACTGGCGTTGGTGTCGCGGAAGATCGCCTTGAGGTTGTCGACGTTGTTGCCCTGGCTGAGCATGTCGCGCAGCGGTCCAGTGGTGCCGTTGACGAAGCGGTTCACACTGTCGTCGATGTTGTCCTGCGTGTAGCTGAACATGTTGACCACCAGCTGCGAGGCGGTGTCGACGAACCGCTGGTCACGGGCGAGCTGCGCCTCCTGGGCGCGCTGCTCGTGCAGCATCCACGCCACCCCACCGCCAAGCGCACCGAGGAGGACCACCAGCGTCAGCAGCGACACCAGCGCGACGAGGCCGCGGTTGGCTCGGCGACGGGGCGGCGGAGCCGCCGACGTCGACACCGGGCGCCGAACCGTGGTGGTGGTGCCGGGGGTGTCGAGAACCACCGCGAGCGGCGTCTCCGGTTCAGCACCGGCGGCCGGCCCTGCGGCGCGGGAGGCGCGACGCCGCGGGGGCCGGCTCGCTTCACGCGGGCTAGCTTCTACCAACTCGTCCTGCCTATAGCTGCTTCGGGGCCAACATCAGGTCGACCCAGTTCTCTGCAGGCGCCAGTTTGTCAGTTCCACCTGCGAACGTGCCAGTTCCGCCGGCGGGGTCGACGAACTTCCCGTTCTGGTCGTAGCTCGCCATGGCGGGTCCTGCCGCCTGTGGCATCGGCGCACCCGGCTGCGGCACCGACTCGGCGGGCAGCAGCGGACCCGACGGAGCGGCGGGCGCCGCGGGCGGCGCTGCCGGTCCGGGCGCGGGCGCGGGAGCGGCCGGTGGAGCCGGTGGTGTCCGGCCGTACGGCGGCACCACCTGGTCCGGGGGCGCGAAGTACGGCCACGGTGGCGGCATTCCCGGCTCGTTCGGCGGCACCGGCAGCGGGAACGGAGCGTGGGGAGCCGGCCCTGGCCCGGGCACCGCGCCCGGGGGCAGCTGGACAACGGGCGGTCCCGGGTCCGGATCCACCTGTGGCGGGATGAACGGGAACTTGTTGGGCGGCAGGATGTTCCGACCGTCCTCGATCGGCGTGCCCAGCGGCACCGGCGGCCCGCGCCACGGATTGGTGCCGATCGGTACGTAGCCCTTGGGGTCGCGGCACAGCTGAATCGTCGGCGCGCGTTTTCCCGGGAACTCCTGGCACGGATAGTTGCGGGCGCCGCGCACCACCGCCGGATCATTCTGCGGGGTCTTGCAGTACAGGTCGGTGGGCAGCTCCCGCAGCGTCGTGTCGGCCGGCGAGCGGATGGTCGTGGGCGGGAGGAAGCCGACCGAACAGCTGGGTGGATCGTTGAGGTGGATCTTGAAGTCCAGCTTGCCGCCCTCGTCGGCGGGCACGCCGCCGGCGACGGTGGTCAGCGCGGAGATCAGGGCCGGGAAGATCACCAGGGCCTGCTCGATGGACTTGTTGTAGATCACGCCGATCCGACCCAGGTTGGCCAGATTCGCTGCCAGCATCGGGAAGTCGGGCCGGATGCCCTCGAAGGTCTCGCTCGCGACGCCGGCGGCGCCCGGTGCCGTCTGCAGCAGCGTGCGCAATTGCGGGTCGGCGCCGGCGACCTCGCCGGTGAACCGGGCCAGCCCGTCGGCCAGCGAGCGGATGTTGTCCCCGCTGGCGATCTGCGAATCCAGGAACGGGCCGGCCTGGTCGATCAGCTGGGTGGTCTGCTCGTAATTGGCGTTCGCCTCGTCGACGAGCAGCCGCGCAGACTGAATCAGCCGGGCGAGTTCGGGCCCGGAACCGTTGAACGCCTTGAACGTTTCCCGGAGCAGATCCTTCATCCGGCTGTTGCCCACGCTGCTGACCAATGCATCCGCCTGCTGCAGCAGCCCGGCGATGTCCTGTCCGATGGCGGTCCGGCTCACCGGTATGTCGGCACCGTTGCGCAGCTCGTCCCCGGCGGGGTCCTCGGGCGGCACCAGGTCGACATACTGCTCGCCGACGGCCGAGACGCTCTTGACCGTCGCGGTCACGTTCGCCGGTACCGGCGTTCCGCTGTCGAGGCGCATGTGCGCGACGACGCCGTTGTCCGACAGACCGACCGATTCCACCTGGCCTACCGTGACACCGCGGTAGGCAACGTTGGCGTTCTGGTACAGGCCTCCGGCCGCGGTGAAGTTGGCGGTCACCTGGTAGGAGTTCAACCCGATCGCCTCGGGCACGCGCAGGTAGAAGATCGAGATCGCGCCGACCGTCAGGACGGTGACGACCGCGAAGATCGACAGTTGGATCTTGGAGAGCCGGTCCAGCATCTACGGTGCCCCCTCGTGCTGGGTCGCCGTGCCCGGCGCGATCTTGAAGGGGTCGGCCGCCTGGCCGGACAGGTTGGCCATCTCACCGGTCAGGAAGTCCGGTGTGTTCACGACCTCGTTGAGCCGCTTCATGTTCGGATCGAGCCCGAGCGACGTGGTGAACACCGTCTCGCCCAGACGACGCAGGGTCAGGTCGAACGTGACGAACACGTTAAGGTAGTCGCCGCGGACCGCCTTGCGCAGGTATTGATAATGGAACGGGAACGTTGGCAGAAACTCCAGGCTCCTGATGAGATCGTCGGCGTTGTCGTTGAGCGCCTTGACCGCCGGGAACAGGTCCTTCAGATCGGCAGCCAGGTCCACCTTCGTCTCGGCGAGGATCTTCGACCCGACGACCGCGAGCCTGCGCAGTGCGGTGAACGTGTCGATGATGCTGGCGCGATTGCGGTCCAGCACGTCCACCGCCGCCGGCAGTGTGTCCAGGGTGCGGCCCAGGCTGTCCTCGCTGCGCGCCAGGATGCCGGCGAAGCGGTCGAGACCCTCAGCGGCGGAGATGATGTCGTCGGTCTGCCGGTCGAGCGACGACGTCAGCTCGGCCAGCCGGGGCATGAGTTCGGTGAACGTACCCTGACGGCCGGCGACGGCGTTGTAGAACTCCTCGGTGATGTCCTGCAGCGCACCGAGATTGCCCTTGTTGACGACGACGCCGAGGGACGACAGTACCTCTTCGGTGGTCGGATACCGGCCGGTGCGGTCCAGCGGGATGTTCGATCCGTCAGCCAGCCGGCCGAGGGGCTCCTCCGGGGGTTCGGCCAGTTCGACGTGCTGCGAGCCGAGTAGCGAAGTCTGCGCAACCTTCGCGGTCGCATTGGCGGGCAGGTTGACGTCCTTGTCGAGGGACAGCTTCACGGCTGCGTAGAACGTCCCGTCGGGACGCTGCACGGCGTCGATGCCGGACACGCTCCCCACGGTCACGTCGTTGACCATCACCGGCGAGTTCTGCGGTAGCGTCGCCACGTCCGGCAGCTCGACGGTGATCGTGTACGCCCCTTCGCCGTGCCCGGCGGTGCCCGGCATGTCCAGCGAGTTCAATCCTCCGAATTCACACCCGGACACCAGGATCGTCAGGGTGCCGAGCGCGAGCGCGGGGCGAATGACCTTGCGGATCATGAGCCTCCACCCGCCGCTGCCGGAGTGGGGCCAGGAGCGGGGCCCGAACCCTGCGCCGGCGCGGGGCCCGGCGCAGGACCCGAACCCTGCGTCGGCGCGGTCGGTGCGAACAGTGCTGCCAGATCCGCTCCGCCTGGGGCAATCTGCGGCGGCGTCGATCCCGGCGCGTTCTGCCACTGCAGGTACGGCACCGGTGTCTGGGCCTTGGCTTCCGTCTCGGGGGTGTCGTAGATGATCTGACCTTTGTAGGCGGTGATGCTGTTGATCGGGTGGAACAGCAGCGGCGGGAAGTTCATCGCGATGCGCTTGAACACGGGGCCCATCCGCTGTCGGCAGATCTCCGCCCGCTTGTAGTTGTCCGGGTTCGCGCCGATGTCGAAGGTGCCACCGCAGATGAACTGCACGGGGTTCGAGAAGTTCGGCAGCGTGAGTAGACCGCCGACGGTGCCCTGCGCAGGGTTGTAGATGTTGTAGAAGTTGGCCAGACCGTTCGGCGTGATGTGCAGGATCTGCTCGATGTCATCGCTGTGTTCGGTGAGCAGGTTGGTGAAGTCCGTCAGCTTGCCCACCTGGTCGATGAGCGCTTTGTTGTTCTCGCCCAGTAGACCTTTGACGTCGGAGAGCGCCTTGTTCAGCGTGCCGAGCGTGTTGTCCAGATCCGCTGAGCTGTCGGCGAGCACCTGCGACACCGAGGCCACATGATCGGTGAACTGCACGATTTGCTGGTTGCTGTTGGAGAGCGCGTTGACGAGCACTTGCAGGTTGCGGACGGTGCCGAACAGGTCGGTCCGCGAGTCCCCGAGCCGCCCCGCGGTCTGGGACAACTCCCGAATCGCCGACCTGAACGAATCCCCGTTGCCGTCGAGAGTGTCGGCAGCCTGATCGACGAACGCCTTGAGTGGGCCCTGGACCGAGTTCTGCTGCGGCCCCAGCTGTGAACTGAGTTGCGTCAGCTGCTCTTTGACCTCGTCCCACTCCACTGGCACGGCGGTGCGATCCAGACCGATCTCTGCCCCGTCGGCCATCACCTGGCCTCCGGTGTAGGCCGGCGCCAGCTGGACGAACCGCGCCGCGACCAGGTTCGGCGAGATGATCAGCGCCTGCGCGTCGGCCGGGATCTTGACGCCGTCGTCGATCGACATCGTGATCTTGACGTCTTTGGCGCGGGGTTCGATCGAGTCGATACGACCCACCGGGACGCCGATGACCCGAACTTCGTCGCCGGAGTAGAGGCCGACCGCCGAGGAGAAGTAGGCGATGACCTTGTTGCCGCTGCGCGACGGCCACACCAGGTACACCGCGGCCACCAGGGCGACGACGAGCACGGCCGCCAGCGCGATGCGCAGCACACGGCCCTTCGAGGAGGACGAATCTGGTTGTGTCATGGCGACTTCGGCCTGATGATGAGCCGCTCGGAGATGAATCCACGCAGGTAGTCGGCAAGGCTGTCGGGCAGTTTGCCCGGCTGGAAGTAGGTGTCGAGCAGGACTTCGGACAGCGTGGCCGGCGGCAGACCGTAGAGGTTGATCTGGAACCCGGGTCCCGAGCCGACCACCTCACCGAGGGTCGTTGCGTACGGCGGCAGACGCTTGAGCGCCTCACCGATGTGTTCCCGCCGTTGCAGCAAGTTGTCCATCACCAGGTTCAGTTTCTCAAGGACCGGTCCGAACTCACGCTTGTTGTCCGCGACGAACCCCGAAAGCTGCTGTGAGACATCGTCGATCCCGCCGATGAGATTGCTCAGCGCCTGACGGCGCTCGTCCAGTGCGGCGAACAACATGTTGCCGTCGATGATCAGCTGATTGACCTGGCCGGACCGCTGAGCCAACGTATCGGTGACGCTCTTGGCGTGGGTCAAGAGCTGCTCGAGCGCCTCATCGCGCTTGTTGAGGCTGCGAGACAGGTTCGTGACACCGTCGAGCGCACCGCGCAGCTGCGGTTTGGCGTCACGCAGTGAGTCGGTCAGCGTCTGCAGCGCCTGCTCGAACCGTGGCTTGTCCAGCTCGCTGGCGTTCTGCCCCAGATCCTGCAGGGCCGTGTTGAGCGTGTACGGGGTCGTGGTGCGGCCGACCGGGATCGACGTCACCGACCCCGCACCCTTAGGTGTCACGGCCAACGACTTCTCTCCCAGCACCGTGTCGGTCTTGATCGCGACCAGCGACTGGTCGCCGACGCGGATCTTGCGGTCGACGGTGAACGTCACCTTCGCGGTGTCGCCCGCCAGCGCCACGCTTTTGACCTTGCCGACGTTGATTCCCGAGACGTTGACGTCGTTACCCGGCGAGATGCCACCGGCGTCGGTGAAGAACGCTTCATACGGCTTGCCCTGCGGCATGAACGGCAGGTAACTGTAGCCGAATGACACCAGGACCAGGCAGGTCACCAGGACGATGCCGAAGATGCCGGTGCGCAACGGGTTTCCGCTGTCAGGTCTAGCCATTCTCAGAGCACCTCCCCTTCGACGGATCCGGCGGGCCGCCGAACGGGATCAGGATGTCGCTACCGGCGGGCCCGTTGATCTTCATGCGGATCGAGCAGTAGTAGATGTTGAAGAACGACCCGTACGCGCCGAGGGCGTTGAGCCGCAGATAGTTTTCCGCGAGCGGCTCGATGACCTTGTTGACGTCTGCCTTGCGCTCGTCGAGCCGCTGAGCCAGCGGCCGCACGTTTTCGAGCACTCCCTGCAGTGGCCGGCGGCTCTTCTCCAGGGTCTCCGTCAGATCGTTGGTGGCCGAGGCGAGCGGACCGATCGCCCCGGCGATCGGGTCGCGCCCCTGCGCCAGCCCGGTGATCACCTTCTGCAGCTTGTCCACCGTCGCGTCGAACTCGGCGCCCTTCTCGTCGACCGTGCCGAGCACGGTGTTCAGATGGGTGATCAGGTCCCCGATCAGCTGATCCCGCGCGGCCAAGTCCTGGGTGAACGCGCTGGTGGAAGACAACATCTGCGACAGCGCGCCGCCTTGGCCCTGCAGCAGTTCGATGATGGCGTTGCTGACCTCGTTGATCTTCTGCCCGTCCAGGCCCTTGAAGACGGGCTTCAGGCCGCCGAGCAAGGCGTCCAGGTCGAGCGCCGGTGCGGTGTTGGTGATGGTGCCGCCGGGCGGCAGCTTGACCAGATCTCCTGGGCCGGAGGCGATTTCGAGGTACCGGTCGCCCACCAGGTTCTCGTAGCGGACCAGGGCTTTGCTGGAGGTGTAGAGCTGGTAGCGCTCGTTGAGCGTGAACGCGACGTCGACGGTGTTGTTGTCGTTGAGCGTGACGTCTTTGACCGCACCGACGGGAACACCGGCGATGCGCACGTCCTGACCGGCCTTGAGCCGGGAGGCGTCGGTGAAGGTGGCGTGGAAGTCCTTGTCGGAACCGAACCGGAACTCGCCGAACACCACGACCAGCATGCCGGCGACGAGCAGCATCACGACGGTGAAGACTCCGACGTTGATCATGGTGCGGCCCTGCGCACCGAGTCTGCGCGCCACTAGAGCCGTCGCTTCTTCGCGCAAGCGCTCATCAGAAATCATCCCGTTCGGCGAAGGCACCGTTGAACAGGAACTGCAGCGTCGAGGGTGCGTCGAACTGCAACTCGGTGTTCGGCTGGAAGGGCACGTAGGCGTTGTCAGTCACCAGGAATGGGCTGTGCCACCACGATCCGCCGTACTGCTTGCTCGGAGCATCCGGCAAGCCGCGGCAGTTCGGTCCACCGGAGGCGTTGACGATCGGCAGGCTCTCCGGATAGGTGTACGCCGGCGAGCCGGGGATGAAGCTCGACGACACGAACAAGCCGGGCCGGATGCCACCGATGATCGGCGCGAACCGGTTGATCGCGACCGTTATGCCCTTGAGCACGCAGCCGAACTCCGGCGAGTAATCGCCAACCACCTTCAGCGGCGCCCGCAACCGCTGGACAGCGGCGATGAAGTCGTCAGCCCCCGGTTCGAGTGTGTCGGCGGCGTTGTTGCCCAGACCGGTGGCGGCCAGCAGCGTCGCGTTCAGATTGTCCTGCTCGTCGACCACCGTCTTGCTGACCGTTGGCGCGTAGTCGAAGACCTTCGCCAGATCGCGCGCCGCGTCACCGTAGATGCTGGTGACGATTCCCGCCTTACGGAAGTCGTCCTGAAGGGTCGGCAACTTCGGATTGAGCTGCTGCAGATAGTAATTGAGGCCCGAGAGGCCGGCACCGAGATCGTCGCCGTGCCCACGTAGCCCCTCGGCGAGCGCCGAGAGCGTCGCGTTCAGGTTGACCGGGTCGATCTTGCCCAGCACATCGGTCAGCGTCTGGAACAGCGTGTTGACCTCGAGCTGCACATCTTTGGTCTGCACCTGGGTGCCCGGCCGCAGCGACGTCGTATCCGGATCCTGCGGGGTCAGGAACTCCACCGACTTGGCGCCGAAGATCGTGTTTCCGGCGATACGGACCTGCGCATTGCTCGGGATGTAGCGCATGTCGTCGCTGCGGATCGCCAACGTCAACTTGGCGTCTTGCCCGGCGTAGTCGATCGATTCGACCTCGCCGACCTGGATACCGCGGTACTTCACCTTCGCCTTGGTCTCCATCACCAGACCGGCGCGGGGCGAGAGCACCGTCACCTTGTCGGTGGAGGTGAAGGCCGCCGTGTAGGACAGGTACGTGAAGACCACGGCGGCGAGCACCACCACAGCGAGAATCGCCGCAGCGATTCTCACGTGGCTGCGCTTGGCGTCACCGTTGGCCATGGCTGGTCTGTCCTATCCGGAGAGGTTGAAGTTGCCCGAGGCGCCGTAGACCGCCAGGGAGATGAACAGCACGATCGTCACGACGACGATCAGCGAGGTACGCACGGCCTGACCCACCGCGATGCCCACACCGACCGGGCCGCCGGAGGCGTTGAAGCCGTAGTAGGTGTGCACCAGCATCACGGCCACCGACATCACGATGGCCTGCAGAAAGGACCACAAAAGATCGCTGGGCACCAGGAACGTGTTGAAGTAATGGTCGTACAGACCGGCTGACTGGCCGTTGATGTAGACGGTGGTGAAGCGGGCGGCGAAGAACGCCGCGAGCACCGACAGCGCGTAGAGCGGGACGATGGCGATCAGCCCGGCGATCAACCGCGTCGACACCAGATACGACACCGCGTGCACGGCCATCGACTCCACGGCATCGATCTCCTCGGCGACGCGCATCGCGCCGAGCTGGGCCGTGGCGCCCGCGCCGATGGTCGCGGCGAGCGCGATCCCCGCGATCACCGGGGCGACGATGCGCACGTTCAGGAACGCCGACAGGAACCCGGTGAGCGCCTCGATACCGATGTTGCCCAGCGACGAGTAACCCTGCACGGCGATCACGCCGCCGGAGGCCAGCGTCATGAACGCCGCCACGCCGACGGTGCCGCCGATCATCACGAGCGCGCCTGTGCCCATGGTCATCTCGGCGATGAGCCGAATGGTCTCCTTGCGATACCGCGTGATCGCGTTCGGGATGTACTTGACCGATTCGCCGTAGAACAGCGCCTGCTCGCCCACGGTGTCCACCGCGCGCGGCACTCCGCTGAACGCGCGCCGGAAACGAAGGGTGAGGTCATAACTCATCGGGCAAGAACCCTGACCCCGACGGCCGTCATGATCACGTTGATCACGAACAGGCAGATGAACGCATAGACCACGGTCTCGTTGACCGCATTGCCGACGCCCTTGGGGCCACCCTTGACGGTGAGGCCGCGGTAGCAGCCCACCAGGCCGGCGACCACGCCGAACAACAGCGCCTTGATCTCAGCGAGCACCAGTTCCCCGAGACCGGTCAACACCGTCAACCCGTTGATGAACGCACCCGGGTTGACGCCCTGCAGGAACACAGAGAACACGTAGCCACCGGCGAGGCCGATCAGGCAGACCAGACCGTTGAGCAGCAGCGCCACGAATGTCGACGCGAGTACGCGGGGCACGACCAGCCGCTGGATGGGGTCGATGCCCAACACCCGCATGGCGTCGATCTCCTCGCGGATGGTGCGGGCCCCCAGGTCGGCACAGATGGCCGTCGCCCCGGCCCCGGCGACCACCAGCACCGTCACGACCGGCCCCAACTGGGTGATCGTGCCGAACGCCGTACCGGCACCGGACAGATCCGCCGCGCCGATCTCGCGCAGCAGGATGTTCAGCGTGAACGCCACCAGGACGGTGAACGGGATCGCCACCAGCAGAGTGGGGACCAGGGAGACGCGCGCGATCATCCACGTCTGATCCAGGAATTCGCGGAACTGGAACGGGCGACGGAACGACTTGGCGAACGTGTCCAAGGACATCTCGACGAACCCGCCCACGGCCCGCGCGGGCGCCGCAAGCTGTTCGATCAAACCTGTGCTCCGATCTCGGTCCGAAGGTGTCGACTACGTACGCCTGGCGAACTCTTACTGAGAAGCTGCCTGCGTCGGGTTCCTACCCCCGCGCCCAGCGCTAGCTCCCGTGAGCGGGATCATACTAACTAGAACACGTTCGCAGTGTCAAAGACCGCTAATCCGCGCCGTATTCTTATGTTCGCGCTGTTCAGGACCAGTGTGACCTAGGTCATTCTAGAACACGTTCTACCTGGGGAGTGCCTGTGACAACAGAGACTGTCAGTCTCGGTCGCCGAGCCCCATCGCCGCCGAGAAGCTCTTCTCCGGGTCGCGATCAGCAAAGTAATCCTGCAAGGTCGTCGACAACGCGGACGCGTCCCACTCGTCACCGTCGGCACTGAACTGCTTCTCAGCCGTCGGCGCCGCCAGGAGCGTCACCGTCGGACCATAGACGATGAACAGCTGTCCGTTGACCGCTTCGGCGGCCGGAGATGCCAGGAACCGCACGAGGTTGACCACGTGCTCGGGCGACAGTGGATCCACCGCACCCTCCGGCAACTCGGGCGCGTCACCGAAAACCCCGGCCGTCATGGCCGTCCTGGCCCGCGGGGCGATCGCATTCGCCCGGACGCCGAAGCGTCCCAGTGCGCGCGCCGCCGACAGCGTCAGCGCGGTGATGCCGGCCTTCGCCGCGCCGTAATTGGGCTGCCCGACGGGGCCCGAGAGTCCCGCCTCCGACGACGTGTTGATGATCCGGCCGTAGATCTGACCGTCACCGGCCTTGGCCTTCGACCGCCAATAGGTGGCGGCGTTGCGCGTCAGCAGGAAGTGCCCCCGCAGATGCACGTTGATGACCGCATCCCACTCGTCGTCGGTCATGTTGAACAGGATGCGGTCGCGGGTGATGCCGGCGTTGTTGACGACGATGCCCAGACCCCCGAGACCGTCGGCGGTCTCGACGAGTTCGTCAGCGGTCGAGCGTTCACTGATGTCGCCGGCAACGGCGACTCCCTTGGCGCCCACCTGTGCGATCTCGTCGAGAACGTCGGAACGGTCCAACGCGGGAGCGATGTCATTGACCACCACGGTGGCCCCGGCGCGCGCGAGCCCGACGGCCTCGGCCCGGCCCAGTCCGGCGGCGGCGCCGGTGACGACCGCGACGCGTCCGGACAGGTCGATGTCAGCTGCAGAAGTTGTCACTTACGAATACCTCTAGTCGTGCCGGATCAGGGCGGCGCGGGGGCACTCGATGATGGCCTGCTCGGCCACCGCCTCCTCCCCTTCGGGGACGGGGTCGGCTTTGACCACCGCGTAGTCCTCGTCATCGAGGTCGAACAGGTCGGGCGCTATTCCGACGCACACGGCATTGCCCTCGCAACGGTCACGATCCACTTCAACTCGCATGACTTCCTCCTGACGGTCTAGGGCTGTAGGCCGATTCGCAGAGCACCCAGTGTGACACCAGCCTGGACCCCAAGACTAGAACGTGTTACAACCGGGGAAGACCTGAGGTATCCACGCGGGCGTCCGGGATGGCACCGGGTACAGGCTCGCAGACTAGTGAGGATCACGATGCGGATCGGCTACACCCCCGAGCAAGAGGAGCTGCGCCGCGAGCTGCGCGCCTACTTCTCGAAGCTGATGACCCCCGAACGTGCCGAGGCGCTGGCGAGCAACGACGGCGAGATGGGACGCGGGAACGTCTACCGCGAAACCGTTGCCCAGATGGGCAAGGACGGCTGGCTGACGCTGTCCTGGCCGAAAGAGTACGGCGGTCAGGCGCGGCCCCCGATGGACGGCCTGATCTTCAATGACGAAGCCGCCATCGCCAACGTGCCGGTGCCGTTCTTGACCATCAACAGCGTCGCGCCGACCATCATGCATTTCGGCAGCGACGAGCAGAAGAACTTCTTCCTGCCCAAGATCGCCGCGGGGGAACTGCACTTCTCGATCGGCTACTCCGAGCCCGGCGCCGGCACCGACCTGGCGTCCCTTCGCACCACCGCGGTGCGTGACGGCGACGAATACGTGATCAACGGCCAGAAGATGTGGACCTCGTTGATCGCCTACGCCGACTACGTGTGGCTGGCCGCACGCACCAACCCGGAAGCCAAGAAGCACCGCGGCATCTCGATGCTGATCGTGCCGACCACGGCGGAGGGTTTCTCGTGGACCCCGGTGCACACCGTCGCCGGCGTGGACACCAGCGCGACCTACTACCAGGATGTGCGCGTTCCCGTCAGCAGCCTCGTCGGCGAGGAGAACGCCGGCTGGAAGCTGGTGACCAACCAGCTGAATCACGAGCGTGTCGCGCTGGTCTCGGCGCAGCCGATCTTCGTCGCGCTGGGCGCGGTGCGCGAATGGGCGCAGAACACCAAGGACGTACACGGCAGCCGGCTCATCGACACGCAGTGGGTGCAGCTCAACCTCGCTCGGGTGCACGCCAAGGCCGAAGTGCTCAAGCTGATCAACTGGGAGCTGGCGTCCACAGAGGACGCCGCCCCCTCCCCAGCGGACGCGTCGGCGGCCAAGGTGTACGGCACCGAGTTGGCGACCGAGGCGTACCGGTTGTTGATGGAGGTCATGGGCACCGCGGCCACCCTGCGCGCGGATTCCCCGGGCGCTCTGCTGCGCGGGCGGATCGAGCGGATGCACCGGTCCTGCCTGATCCTCACCTTCGGCGGCGGCACCAACGAGATCCAGCGAGACATCATCGGCATGGTGGCCCTGGGGCTGCCCCGAGTGAACCGGTAAAGGGGACCTTCGACATGGATTTCTCGACGACAGAGGCCAGTGACGATCTCGGCGGGCTGGTTCGCACCATCACCGAATCGGTGTGCACGGCCGAGCATCAGCGCGAGCTCGACGGGCTGGGCCCGCAGCAGGGGGGTCGATTCGACGATGCGCTGTGGCGCAAGCTGATCGACGCCGACATCTTGTCGACCACGGCACCGGAGGCGTTGGGAGGCGGCGGTTTCGGTGCGCTCGAAGAGGTGGCGGTGCTCGTCGCCCTCGGCCGCCAGCTGGCCGCCGTGCCCTACCTGGAGTCCGTCGTGCTGGGCGCCGGCGCGCTGACCAGGTTCGGCTCCGACGCCCTCGCCCAGGAGTGGGGCGCGGCGGCTGTAAGCGGCGAAAAGATCCTCACCGTCGCACTCGACGGGGAGATGGGTGAGGGACCGGTGCGGGCGCGCACCGACGGCGCCGGCGTGACGCTCACCGGCACGCGAACGCTGGTCCCCTTCGCGCCGAAAGCCGACGCCTTCCTGGTGCCGGCCGAAACCGACTCCGGCGTCGGCGTTTTCCTGATCTCAGCACGTGACAGCGGGCTGACCGTCAACGCGCTCGACACCACCGGCCTCGGCAGCGTCGGTGCACTGGAACTGCACGAGGTCACCGTGGCCGCCGACCGCCGCATCGGCGGGCCCGAGGTCGTGGACTGGCTCATCACTCGCGGCTCGCTCGGCCGCAGCGCCTACCAGCTGGGCGTCGTCGAACGTGCGTTGGAGATGACCGCTGCCTACGCCCGGGAACGCGAGCAGTTCGATCGGCCCATCGGCAGCTTCCAAGCGGTGTCCGCGCGCTTGGCCGACGGCTACATCGACATCAAGGGACTTCGGCTCACCGTGACCCAGGCGGCGTGGCGAGTCTCGGAGGACCTGCCTGCCGACATCGATGTGGCCAGCGCGGCGTTCTGGGCCGCCGAGGCGGGACATCGAGTGGCTCACACGGCCGTTCACGTGCACGGCGGCGTCGGCATCGACACCGACCACCCCATCCACCGATACTTCCTGGCCGCCAAGCAGACCGAGTTCACGCTCGGCGGAGCCACCGGGCAGTTACTGCGTATTGGCCGCGAATTGGCCGACACGCCGGCCTGAGACGCGGTGGGCGCCCCCGTCGCATCCACCGTCACCGCCCTGCTGGCGCCGTTGGCCGACGTCTCGGACGGCGGCGTCCACGGCATCGACACCGCGGGCGAGGTGTCGTTCGTCTCCTGGCACGATCACGTCCGGGACGCCGCGGCTCTCGCCGCTGCTCTGCGTGCGCGACTCGATCCGGACCGACCACCACACGTCGGTGTGCTCGCGGGGAACACACCGTTCTTCTCCTGCATGCTGGTCGCCGCGGCGATGTCGGGCATCGTTCCGGTGGGGCTCAACCCGACCCGCCGCGGGGCGGCGCTGCAGCGCGACGTCGAGCACGCGGATTGCCAACTGGTACTCGCCGATCGCGACAGTGCCGTTCCCGGTATCACGTCGATCGATGTCGAATCCTGTTCATTCGCTGCCGAACTCGCCGCCTGCGCAGGTGCGGACGTGGAGTTCCGCGACGCCGCCCCCGACGATCTCTTCATGCTGATCTTCACGTCGGGCACCAGTGGAGATCCGAAGGCGGTGCGGTGCACGCACGAGAAGGTCGCGGTACCCGGGCTGATGCTGGCCCAGCGGTTCGGTCTCGGACCTTCGGACACCTGCTACCTGTCGATGCCGCTGTTCCACTCCAACGCCATCATGGCCGGTTGGGCGCCCGCGGTAGCAGGCCGAGCCTCGATTGCATTGCGGCGTAAGTTCTCTGCCTCGCAGTTCTTCCCCGATGTCCGCCGGGTCGGTGCGACGTACGCCAATTACGTGGGCAAGCCGCTGTCCTACATTCTCGCCACTCCGGAGCGCGACGACGACGCCGACAATCCGTTGCGGATCGCCTACGGCAACGAGGGCGCTCCGCGGGATCTGAGTCGGTTCGCGCAGCGCTTCGCCGTCGAGGTCGTCGACGGATTCGGGTCGAGCGAGGGGGGCGTCGCGATCGCGCGTACGCCCGACACCCCGGAGGGCGCGCTCGGCCCGCTGGTCGGCGGGGTGACGATCGTCGACGTCGACACCGGGGCCGAATGTCCTCCCGGGGTGGTCGGCGAGCTCGTCAACACCGCCGGCCCCGGTCAGTTCCGCGGTTATTACAACGATCCCGACGCCGACGCCGACCGGGTGCGCGGCGGCGTCTACCACAGTGGCGACCTCGCCTATCGAGACGACCATGGCTTCGCCTATTTCGCCGGCCGACTGGGCGATTGGTTGCGGGTCGACGGAGAGAACCTCGGCACCGCACCGATCGAACGCATCCTGATGCGATATCCAGGGGTCACCGAAGCCGTGGTGTACGCCATTCCCGACGAAGCGGTCGGCGACAGGGTGATGACTGCACTCGTGCTGCCCGATCCCACCGCGTTCCAACCGGAGGCGTTCACTCGATTCCTCTGCGCCCAGGATGATCTGGGGCCAAAGCAGTGGCCGGCCTACGTTCGAGTCGCCGCCGCACTGCCGCGCACCGAGACCTTCAAGGTGATCAAGCGGCAGTTGTCGGCGGAGGGTGTCGACTGCTCAGATGCCGTGTACGAGGTGCCCCGGCCATGACCCGGCACGCCGACATCGCGTCGATGCTGCTGGCGCGCGCCGGTGACACGCATCCAGGGTTGCGCACCCGGGAGCAGAGCTGGACCTGGGACCAAGTGGTGTCGTGTTCGGCGGCGAGGGCGGCCCTGGCCTCATCGCGAAAGCAGACGGGCACACCGTTTCACATCGGCGTCCTGCTGGACAACGTGAGTGAATTCGTGTTCTGGCTCGGCGCCGGCGCGCTGGCCGGCGCCACCGTCGTCGGCCTCAACCCGACCAGGGGCGCGCACGACCTGGCGGCAGACATCCGGCACGCCGACTGCGCGATGATCGTGACCGACGCCGCGGGAGCCGACCGGCTGCGCACGCTCGATCACGGCGTGGACGCCGAAAACATCTGGTGCATCGACGATGCGCGGTATCAGCTCGATGTCGACGAACATCGCGGCGCCGCGGCCGTCGCCGCGCCCGGTGTCGACGCGGCAACACTGCTGCTCCTGCTGTTCACCTCCGGCACGACGGGCACGTCGAAGGCAGTCCGGTGCACACAGGGTTGGCTGGCCCGCATCGCGTACACGGCAACGGAGAAGTTCGGGCATCACCGCGGCGATGTCGACTACTGCTGCATGCCACTGTTTCACGGCAACGCGCTCATGGCGCTCTGGGCGCCCGCCCTGGCGAACGGAGCGACGGTCTGCCTCACACCATCGTTCTCCGCCTCCGGTTTTCTGCCCGATGTGCGGTTCTTCGGCGCCACGTTCTTCACCTATGTCGGCAAGGCGCTGGCCTACCTGCTGGCCACCCCCGAATTGCCCGACGACGCCGACAACACGCTGCAGCGGGGCTTCGGCACCGAGGCCTCACCGGAAGACCAGAAGCAGTTCCGCCGCCGCTTCGGCGCCGAACTGTTCGAAGGCTACGGGTCCAGCGAGGGCGGCGCCGTGGCCGCACCCGATCCGCAGGCGCCGTCGGGCGCACTGGGGCGGCCCGCGCACGACGATGTCGTCGTCATCGACCCGGATACATTACAGCCCTGTGCACCAGCACTTCTCGACCACACCGGCCGGGTCTGCAATGCCGACGAGGCGATCGGCGAGATCGTCGACCGGCGCGGCGCGCGTGATTTCGAGGGCTACTACCGTAACGATGCCGCCGAGGCCGAGCGCACCCGCAACGGCTGGTACTGGTCGGGCGACCTCGGCTACATCGACACCGACGGGTTCCTGTACTTCGCGGGGCGGCGCGGCGACTGGATTCGTGTCGACGGCGAGAACATCTCGGCTCTGACCATCGAACGTGTACTGCGCCGACACCGCGACGTCATCGCCGCGGCGGTGTACGGCGTGCCGGATCCGCGCTCGGGAGATCAGGTGATGGCAGCGGTGGAGGTGGCCGATCCGGGCGCGTTCGACGTCGATGGGTTCGCGCAGTTCCTCGGTGAGCACGAGGATCTGGGCGCCAAAGGCGCACCCCGGTTGCTGCGGGTGTCCGCCGATTTGCCCGTGACCGGGTCGAACAAGGTGCTCAAACGGGACCTGCAGGCGCAGCGCTGGCACACCGACGACCCGGTGTACCGCTGGGCAGGTCGGGGCCGGCCCGAGTATCGAGCCATGAGCGCTGCCGACCGTGACGCACTCGATTCCGAATTCGCAACGCATGGAAGGGAACGCCATGTCTGACCCGATGAGCGCTCGCGCGAAGACGATTCGGCACGGGATGAGCGCTCGCGCGAAGACCATTCGGCACTGGGACGCCGAGGTCGATGTCATCGTCGCTGGGTCGGGCGCGGGTGGCGTCACCGGTGCCTACACCGCGGCCCGCGAAGGCCTCGAGGTGGTCCTGGTCGAGGCGTCCGACACGTTCGGGGGCACCACCGCCTACTCCGGCGGCGGCGGAATGTGGTTCCCGTGCAATCCCGTTCTGCAGCGCGCTGGGGTCGACGACACGATCGACGACGCGCTCGAGTATTACAACGCCGTCGTCGGCGACCGCACCCCGGCCGCGCTGCGCGACGCCTACGTGCGCGGCGGTGCGCCCCTGATCGCCTACCTGGAAGCCGACGACCAGCTGAAGTTCTCGCTGCTGCCGTGGCCGGACTATTTCGGCCACGCCCCGAAGGCACGCGCCGACGGCATGCGTCACATCGCCGCCAAGCCGCTCAAAGTGGCTGCCGCGCCTGATCTTCGTGAACGCATCCGCGGCCCGCTCGACACCGACCGGCTCGGACACCCACAACCCGAGGACTACTTCATCGGTGGGCGCGCCCTGATCGCCCGGTTCCTGATCGCCCTGCGCCGCTTTCCGCACGCACAGACTCTGCTGGGCACCGCGCTCACTGACCTCATCGTGGAGGACGGTCGGGTCGTCGGCGCGGTCGTCGCCGACGCGCAGAGCAGCCGGCGGATCCGCGCACGGCGGGGCGTGCTGCTGGCCGCCGGCGGATTCGAGCACAACGACCAGATGCGGGAGCGGTATGCCGTGCCGGGGAACTCCCGCGACACCATGGGGCCGTCATCGAACCAAGGGCTCGCACACCTGGCAGGGATCACCGCGGGCGCCGACACGGACCTGATGGATCAGGCGTGGTGGTCACCGGGGTTGATACATCCCGACGGCACAGCGGCTTTCGCACTGTGGTTCACCGGCGGCGTCTTCGTCGACGATCAGGGAAGGCGGTTCACCAACGAGTCCGCCGCCTACGACCGGCTGGGGCGCGCCGTGCTCGCCGCGATGGCCGACGGAAGGGTAACGTTGCCCTACTGGATGGTCTACGACGATCGCGAGGGCACCGTGCCGCCGGTGAAGGCGCCCAACGTGTCGATGGTGGAGACGGACCGTTACGTCGATGCCGGATTGTGGCGCAGCGCCCCGACTCTCGAGGAGCTGGCGAAAGCGATCGGTGTTCCTTCCGACGCCCTCGTCGAGACGGTGCGCCGCTTCAACGACTTCGCCCGCCGTGGTGTGGACGAGGATTTCGATCGCGGCGGTGAGCCGTACGACCGTGCGTTCTCCGGGGGCGCTTCGCCGCTGCACCCCATCGAACGGCCGCCTTTTCACGCTGCCGCCTTCGGGGTCTCCGACCTGGGCACCAAGGGCGGCCTGCGCACCGACGCGTCGGCCCGCGTGCTCGACACCACCGGCATGGTCATTCCCGGTCTGTACGCGGCGGGCAACACGATGGCCGCCCCCAGCGGAACCGCATATCCCGGCGGCGGCAATCCCATCGGCACGTCCATGGTGTTCAGCCACCTGGCCGTGCTGGACATGACAGGAGACGACACATGACCCAGCCGATCCGCGAGATCGACACCGGCACCACGCCGACGCGCTTCGCCAGGGGCTGGCACTGCCTGGGTCTCGCCGAGGACTTCCGGGACGGAAAACCGCACGGCATCAACGCGTTCGGGACGATGCTGGTGGTGTTCGCAGATTCCTCGGGCGAACTGAAGGTCCTCGACGGCTACTGCAGACACATGGGCGGCAATCTCGCCCAGGGCACTGTCAAGGGTGACGACATCGCGTGCCCGTTCCACGACTGGCGCTGGCGCGGAGACGGCCGCTGCTCGCTGGTCCCCTACGCCAAGCGCACACCGCGGATGGCGCGCACTCGCGCCTGGGTCACCACCGAGGTCAACGGCCAGCTGCTGGTGTGGCACGACCCCCAGGGATCGACGCCGGCCCCCGAACTGACCCCGCCGACCATCGACGGCTACGCCGACGGCCGCTGGTCGCCGTGGCAGTGGAGTTCGGTGTTGATCAAAGGGTCACACTGCCGCGAGATCGTCGACAACAACGTCGACATGGCGCACTTCTTCTACATCCACCACGCCTATCCCACGTACTTCAAGAACGTCATCGAGGGCCACACAGCCAGTCAGTACATGGAATCGAAGCCCCGGCCCGACTACGTCGCCGACCCGGAAAAGCTCTGGGAGGGAACCTATCTGCGGTCTGAAGCCACGTACTTCGGGCCTGCGTACATGATCAATTGGCTGCACAACGACCTCGCACCGGGTTTCACCGTCGAAGTGGCACTGATCAACTGCCACTACCCCGTCACCCACGACTCGTTCATGCTGCAGTGGGGCGTCTCGGTCGCCGCCATGCCCGGTCTGCCCGCGGACAAGGCCGCCAAACTGGCCTCGGCGATGAACCGCAGCTTCGGCGAGGGGTTTCTCGAGGACGTGGAGATCTGGAAGAACAAATCGCGCATCGACAATCCACTGCTGACAGAGGAGGACGGCCCGGTGTACCAGCACCGGCGCTGGTACGAACAGTTCTACGTCGACGCCGCGGACGTCACCCCCGACATGACCGACCGCTTCGAGCAGGAGGTCGACACCACCCACGCCTACGACCTGTGGCAGCAGGAAGTGGAAGAGAACCTGCGGGCTGGCGCAGCCGGGCAGACGCAGCCGCGTTAACCCAGCAGGGACGGCACCAGCGCGTCGATCAGGTGCGGGCCCGGCTCGGCGAACGCATCGGCCAACGCGGCAGCGAATTCCTCCGCGGTGCGCACCCGTCGGCCCGGCACTCCGAGACCCTCGGCGATCTGCACGCAATCGATTGCGGGTGAGCCCAAGTCGAGTAGCTGGCGGGCCTTCGGGCCGGGCTCGGTGCCGCTGGTCGCGCCGACCCTCTGCAGCTCGATGCGCAGGATGTCGTAGGCGCCGTTGTTGAAGATCACTGTGGTCACGTCGAGGTTCTCACGAGCGTGCGTCCACAGCGCCGAGATCGTGTACATCGCCGAACCGTCGGCCTGCAGAGCGAGCACGGGGCGGTGCGGCGCCGCGATCGCCGCGCCGATCGCGGCGGGCAGGCCGTAGCCGATGGCGCCGCCGGTCAGTGTCAGCACGTCGTGTGCCGGTGCGCCGGCGGTGGCCGCGGCGATGCCCACCCCCGCGGTGTTCGATTCGTCGACCACGATCGCGTCGTCGGGCAGCAGGGCGCCGATCACCGCCGCCGCCGTGAACGCGGTGAGCTCACCGCTGGGTAGCTCCGGCCGAGCGGGTGGCGCGAGGGGCGCCGTGGTGCCGGGTGCCACGTCGTCGGCGAGCCGCCGCAGGGCGTCGGCAGCGCCGCGGTGCGGGGCGAGCAGGTGCACGGCGCAGCCGTCGGGCACCAGATCGCTGGCCTTGCCGGGGTAGGCGAAGAACGAGACCGGGGACGCGGCACCGGCGAGGACGAGGTGCCGCGCGCCGGCCAGTTGTTCGGCTGCGGCTTCGGCGAAGTAAGCGAGCCGGTCGACCGCCGGCACCCCCGCACCCCGCTGGAGCCGCGCGGGGAAGGTCTCGCAGAGCACCGTCGCGCCGGTCGCCTCGCCGATGCGGACGGCAGCGGCGAGTCCCGGCCCGTGGGTGGCATCGCCGCCGATGAGAAGCACCGTGTGTTCCCCGGAATAGAGCGCCTGTGCGGCCGCCTGCACCGCATCGCCGTCGACGGCGGCGGCGGGCTGTGCCGACGCCGCGGCGGACTGGACGGCACCTGCCTCCCCGTCGGTCCAGGACACGTCGGCGGGCAGGATCAGCGTCGCCACCTCGCCGCGGCGCACCGCGGCCAGAGCGGCCATGGTGTCTTCGGCGACGTCCTCGGGACGCAACGTGCGACGCACCCAGCCCGAGACCGTACCCGCGACCGCGTCGATGTCGGATTCCAGTGGCGCGTCGTACATCTTGTGATAGGTGGCGTGGTCGCCGACCACCACGATCATCGGTGTGTGCGCCCGGCGCGCGTTGTGCAGGTTGGCCAGTCCGTTGCCCAGTCCCGGCCCCAGATGCAGGAGCACCGCGGCGGGTCCGCCGGCGATGCGTGCGTAGCCGTCGGCCGCGCCGGTCGCCACACCCTCGAACAGCGTCAGAACGCCGCGCATACCGTCGACCGTGTCGAGGGCAGCGACGAAGTGCATCTCCGACGTGCCGGGGTTGGCGAAGCAGACGTCCACGCCGGCATCGACCAGCGTGGTGAGCAGAGAGTGAGCGCCGTTCACCCCTGCTTTATACGCCCGCTCAGGCCCCGCGGATGCCGTCCAGCCGTTTCGTCGCCTCGTCGAAGCCGCTGACCAGTTCGGCGATGATGTCGGCGACGGGCCGGATCTCGTTCATCCGACCGACGATCTGCCCGACGGGCATCGCGACCGCGGTGGGATCGCTCGATTCGCTCATCCGCTGATGGGCCTCACTGACGAGGATGTTCTGCAGCGGCATCGGCAGTGGCTGGGGCGCGCCATCGGCGTCCCATGCGTCGGTCCAGCGGCTCTTGAGCAGCCGCGCCGGCTTGCCCGTGTAGATGCGGCGGCGGACCGTGTCGGCCGACGTCGCGCTCAGCATCGCCTCCTGGATCACGGAGCGGCCGGAGTCCAGGCGCACCCCGAGGTCGTACTCCGCCGAGGTGAGGAACGCCGAGCCCATCCAGACCCCTTGTGCGCCAAGGGCCAGAGCAGCGGCAACCTGCCGACCGGTGCCGATACCGCCGGCCGCGAGCACTGGCGTCTTGCCGTCGAGGGCATCGACGATCTCCGGCCACAGCACCATCGAGCCGATCTCACCGGTGTGCCCCCCGGCCTCGTGGCCCTGAGCGACGACGATGTCGACACCGTTCTCGGCATGCCGCAGTGCGTGTTTGGCCGAGCCGGCCAACGCCGCGATCGGCACACCGGCCTCGTGCACCTGGTCGATGACGTCCTTGGGCGGTGAACCCAGTGCGTTGGCGATCAGCTTGATCGGATGCTTGAGGGCGACCTCGACATGGCTGCGCGCCACCGAATGCAGCCATCCCAGAACACCTTCGGAGCGTTCCTCGTCGGCCGGCAGTGGGGGTACCCCGAGGTCGGCGAGCGTCTTGTCGACGAACTCGCGGTGCTCGGGGGGGATGAGCTTGTTGATGTCGACCGACGTGCCTTCGGTCGGCACCTTGGCCGGCATCACGATGTCGACGCCGTAGGGCTTGCCGTCGGTGTTGGCATCCATCCACTGCAGGACGTTCTCGAGGTCGTCGGCGTCGTTGAACCGCACACAGCCGAGAACACCCAGTCCGCCTGCCTTGGTCACGGCCGCGGCGACCTTCTCCGACGGGGTGAAGACGAAAATCGGATAGTCGATGCCGAAGCGATCGCAGAGTTCAGTTCTCATGGTGGTTCCTGCCTAGGAGCTGGTGGCGACGTGCTTGGAGTGGACCTCGTCGGCCGGCCGCTCTTCGGTCACGTCCTTGGCCCATCGGTAGTCGGGTTTGCCTGCAGGAGAACGCTTCACCTCGTCGACCAGCCACAGGCTGCGCGGCACCTTGTAGCCGGCGATCTCGCTGCGCACGAATGCGTCGAGCTCGGCAAGCGTCGGCCGGCTGCCCTCGCGGGCATGCACGACCGCAGCGACGTGCTGGCCGAAGCGGGGGTCGGGCACCCCGACGACGAGCGCGTCGAACACGTCGGGGTGGCCCTTGAGCGCAGCCTCCACCTCTTCGGGGTAGATCTTCTCGCCGCCTGAGTTGATCGATACCGAGCCGCGGCCCAGCATCGTCACGGTGCCGTCGGCCTCCACCTCGGCGTAGTCGCCCGGAATCGCATACCGCACACCGTGATAGGTGCGGAACGTCTCGGCGGTCTTCTTCTCGTCCTTGAAGTAGCCGACCGGGATGTGACCGCACTTGGCGATGATGCCGCGCTTACCCGATCCCGGCTCGATCTCGTTGCCGTCGTCGTCGAGCACCTTGGTGTTCTTGTCGATGGTCACGCGCGGGCCGCCGGTGTGCGATTGTCCCTTGGCGACCACACTGGTGCCGCCGAAGCCGGTCTCCGAGGAGCCGATCGAATCGGTGATGATCCGGTTGGGCAGCAGCTCGAGGAACTTCTCTTTCAGGCTGGTCGAGAACAGGGCGGCGGTGCTGGCGAGAAGGAACAGGCTCGACAAGTCGTACTCGTTCCCGGCGTCCTGATGGGCGAGCAGCGCATCGAGCAGCGGTCGAGCCATCGCGTCACCGGTGAAGAACAGAAGGTTGACCTTGTGCTCGTGGATCATCCGCCACACCGCGTCAGCGTCGAACTCCGGTGCCAGCACCACGGTTTGACCAGAGAACAAGGACATCCACGTCGCCGACTGGGTCGCGCCGTGGATCATCGGCGGGATGGGCAGCCGGATCATCGGCGGATTCGCCGCCGCCGCCTTGGCAAGGTCGTACTCGTCGGCGATCGGCTCACCCGTCGCGAAGTCGGTGCCGCCGAACAGGACTCGATAGATGTCCTCGTGGCGCCACATCACGCCCTTCGGGAACCCGGTCGTGCCACCGGTGTAGAGCAGGTAGATGTCGTCCTCGCTACGCGGACCGAAGTCCCGCTCGGGCGAGCCCTGTTCGAGCGCCGAGTAGAACTCCACCCCGCCAAACCGCTGGAAGTCCTCGTCGGTGCCGTCTTCCACCACGAGGATGGTCTTCACGTTCGGCGTCTCGGGCAGCACGTTGGCAACCCGGTCGGCGTAGCGGCGCTCGTGCACCAGCGCGACCATGTCGGAGTTGTCGAACAGGTACTTCAGCTCGCCCTCGACGTAGCGGAAGTTGACGTTGACCAGGATCGCGCCGGCCTTGACGATGCCGAGCATCGCGATCACGATCTCGATACGGTTGCGGCAGTACAGCCCGACCTTGTCGTCTTTCTTGACGCCCTGGTCGAGCAGGTAGTGCGCGAGCCGGTTCGCTTTCTCTTCGAGCTCGGCGTAGGTCAGCGTCTCGTCACCCGAGATGAGGGCGACGCGGTCAGGCACGGCGTCGATGGCGTGCTCGGCGAGATCGGCGATGTTGAGGGCCACAGCTCTAAACTAGAACGTGTTACATTTCCAGACAAGTCTGTGGCAACGACGCTGGAAGGCGGCCTGATCTGTGAGTGACGCGCAGAATTCCGAGAAGCAGCCCGACTGCCTTGTTGAGCAGCGCGGACACACCCTGATCGTCACGATGAACCGGCCCGAGGCCCGCAATGCCCTCTCCGGCGAGATGATGGCGATCATGGTCGAGGCGTGGGACCGCGTCGACAGCGATCCGGATATCCGGACGTGCATTCTGACCGGCGCGGGCGGCTACTTCTGCGCCGGTATGGACTTGAAGGCGGCCTCGAAGAAGCCGCCGGGTGACTCGTTCAAGGACGGCAGCTACGACCCCTCCGCGATCCCTGCACTGTTGAAGGGGCGTCGCCTCACCAAGCCGCTGATCGCCGCGGTCGAGGGACCCGCGATCGCGGGCGGCACCGAGATCCTGCAGGGCACCGACATCCGCATCGCCGGCGAAAGCGCGAAGTTCGGCATCTCCGAGGCGAAGTGGAGCCTGTACCCGATGGGTGGCTCGGCCGTGCGCCTGGTGCGCCAGATTCCCTACACGATCGCGTGCGATCTGCTGCTGACCGGCCGCCACATCACCGCGGCCGAAGCCCTGTCCTACGGGTTGATCGGGCACGTGGTCCCCGACGGTGGCGCGCTGGACAAGGCGCTGGAGATCGCCGAGGTGATCAACAACAACGGCCCCCTGGCGGTGCAGGCGATCCTCAAGACCATCCGCGAGACCGAGGGCATGCACGAAGAAGAGGCCTTCAAGCCCGACACCGCCAACGGCATCCCGGTCTTCTTGAGCGAAGACTCCAAGGAAGGCCCGCGGGCGTTCAAGGAGAAGCGCGCCCCCGTCTGGAAGATGAAGTAGCCCAGCCGCGAATGCGCGGTGTCATCCCCGACACGCCGCGGCGGGTGTAGCAGGACGCACACTCGCCGCGGCGCGACAGGGCTAGTCGAGCACCTTCGCCGACGGCGTGAACACCACGGGCATCGACTCCAGCCCGCTGACGAAGTTCGCCGCCCGTAGTGGCAGCATGGCATCGTCGGCCAACCGCAGATCCGGCAACCTGGTCAGCACCTTGCTCATCATGATCTTGAGCTCGAGGCGCGCCAGCTGATTGCCCAGACAGAAATGCGTGCCGAAGCCGAAGGCCAGGTGGCTGTTCGGATTTCGATCGATCCGGAAGGTGTGCGGATCCTCGAACACGGTCTCGTCGAAGTTGGCCGACTCGAACATCAGCATGATCTTCTCGCCGGCGCTCAACGCCGTTCCGTGGAACTCGGTGTCCGCGGTCAGCGTCCGGCACATGTTCTTCACCGGCGATGTCCAGCGCAGCGTCTCCTCGATGGCACCGGGCAGCAGTTCCAGATCGGCACAGAGCCGCTGCCACTGATCCTGGTGCCGCAGCAGCTGTTCGGTGCCGCCAGACAGCGTGTGTCGCGTGGTCTCGTCTCCACCGATGAGGATCAGCAGCGTCTCGAAGACGATCTCGTCGTCGCTCATCCGCTGGCCCTCGACCTCGGCGTTGACCAATACCGAGAACAGGTCGTCGGTCGGGTTGGCTCGGCGGTCGGCGATCGTCTCCATCGTGAACGCGGTGTATGCGGCGAACGTCTCCATCAGCTTCTGGATCGTCTGCTCGTCAACTGTGGACGAGAGCCCGCACACGAGGTCGTCGGACCATTCGAGAAGCTTGTCGCGCTCGGACGGCAGCACCCCCAGCATGTCGCCGATGACGGCCATCGGCAGTGGCGCGGCGATGTCACGGACGAAGTCGGCCTCGCCACGCTCGCACACCGCGTCGATCAACGTGTCACACAGCCGCTCGATCGAGGGCACCTTGTCCATCACCCGCTTGCGGGTGAAGCCTGAGTTGACCAGTTTCCGGCGCAGGATGTGGGCCGGGTCGTCCATGTCGATCATGTACGGCATGCCGGGCTGGTCGGGGCGGATTCCGCCTGTGCTGGAGAACAATTCGGGGTTACGCTCGGCGTCCAACACGGCCTGGTAGGTCGTCGCCGCGGCCAGCCCGTTGCGATCGCGGAACACCGGTTGGTTCGCACGCATCCACGCATAGGCCTCGCGCGCGGCCCGGCCGTCGGCGTAGAAGTTGCCGTCGGCGAGGTCGACGTCGGGCTTGGCGGGGGCAATAGCAGTCACGCGATCTCCTTGGCGTCGGCAAAAGTCATGTCCACGTTGGCAGCCGAACTGGACACGAGGGCGTGTTTCGGCAATCCCAGTGCGGCGAGTTCGGCGGCATAGGGATGGGTGCCCAGGCGCACCCTGACACCTCCTGGTCGATACCGCACCCCCGTCATCCGCATCTCCCCCGGCGTCTCGCGGATCACGCCGTCGGCGTAGGAGTACGTGGAATGCACCTGGGGGCGAGCGGTGAATCGGTCCGGCACCGGCAGTCCCGGCGCGAAATCCATCGAGATGACCTGTGCGCCGTCGATGGTGACATCGAATCCGTATCGCCGGCCCTCGCGAATGGTGAAGTCCGCCATGACCTTCGGGTAACCCCAGATCGTGCGACCAGCCTCCAGCGTGAACGACTGGTCCACGGGGAGGTGATGGACGAACGCGCCGGCCGACTGCAGCGCAGCCAGACCGTTCGCGTTCGATCCGGGCGGGTTCACCATCACGTTGGTGCCGTACTCCCAGTACTGCCCGAGGTCGGTGTCCTCGTAGCGCATCAACATCAACACGACCATCGCGCGGTTGCCCAGGAAGCGGCACACCCGCAGCCCGCTGTAGTCGATCATCCGCTGCGCGGCTTCGGCGTCGACGACGAACATGGCCGTGTGTTGATGCGCGGTGCGCACGCGCACCGGCATGTTCAGCACGGTGCCCTGGACGGTGTGTTGAGTCACACCGCCAATCTAGAACGTGTTCTAGACAGTCAGCAAGATCTGTCTACACCAGCGCGGCGAGATCCCGGATCTGCTCGGTCGACCGGGCGCCGACCACCATCATCGTCACCCCGGCGGCTTCCCAGGCCTTGATCTGCTGCTGCACGTAGGCCAGATCACCGACGATCGCGGAGTCGTCGACCAATTCGTCCGGGATGATCTTCGCCGCTTCGTCTTTGCGGTCACTGCGGAACAGCTTCGTGACGTCGTCGACGACTTCGGCGTAGCCCATCCGGCGGTACACGTCGGCGTGGAAGTTGGTGTCCTCGGCACCCATGCCGCCCATGTAGAGCGCCAGGTGCGGCTTCATCAACTCCATGATCGCGGGCCGGTCGTCGGTGACGACGACCTGCGCGGTCGCGCAGATCTCGAAGGTCTCCCGGGTGCGGCGGGCACCGGGTCGCGCGAAACCCTCGTCGAGCCACTCGTTGTACATCGAGGCGATGCGCGGCGAATAGAAGATCGGCAGCCAGCCGTCGCAGATCTCGGCGGCCAGTGCGACGTTCTTGGGTCCCTCGGCGCCGAGCATGACGGGGATGTCCGCGCGCAGCGGGTGAGTGATCGGTTTCAAGTTCTTGCCCAGGCCGGTGGTGCCTTCCCCGGTCAGCGGTAGCGGATAGTGCGGGCCGTCGCTGTGCACCGGGGCCTCTCGCGCCCAGACCTGGCGCAGGATGTCGACGTACTCGCGGGTGCGGGCCAACGGCTTGGGGAACTTCGCGCCGTACCAGCCCTCGACAACCTGCGGTCCGGACACGCCGAGCCCCAGGATGTGCCTGCCGCCCGAGAGATGATCGAGGGTCAGCGCGGCCATCGCGCACGCGGTCGGGGTGCGGGCCGACAGCTGGATCACTGACGTGCCGAGCCGCAACCGGCTCGTTTCGCGGCCCCACCACGCCAGCGGCGTGTACGCGTCCGAGCCCCACGCCTCGGCGGTGAACACCGTGTCGAAGCCCGCGTCCTCGGCGGCCGCGACGAGTTCGGCGTGGTTCTCCGGCGGCTGCGCGCCCCAGTATCCGAGCTGCAATCCCAACTTCATGCGGTCGCCTCCAGACCCCTTCTTGAAACCATTCTTAGAACCTGTTCTACTCGATGCCGTGACCACCAGCCAAAGCAGTCCGGTGCAGATCGATCCCCATGAGCCGCCGCTCTCAGCGCCGCTGAGGCTCTCGTTCGACTACACCCGTTCAGTGGGACCACTCCTCGGTGAGTTCTTCACCGCTCTACGCGAGCGACGCGTTGTCGGGGTGCGTGGCTCCGACGGGCGAGTCCACGTTCCGCCCGCTGAGTATGACCCCGTCACCTCCGAGGCCCTGACCGAGGTCGTCGCTGTGTCCAGCGTCGGCACGGTGCTGTCGTGGACGTGGCAGTCCCACCCGCTGGAGGGCCAACCACTCGACCGGCCGTTCGCCTGGGCGCTGATCCGCCTCGACGGTGCCGACACTCCCCTGCTGCACGCCGTGGCCGCCGACGGACCTGACGCGGTCAGCACCGGCGCCCGTGTCCACGTGCACTGGGCCGACGAAACCGTCGGCGCCATCACCGATATCGCGTACTTCGACCTGGGCGAGGAGGCGGAAGAGACGCCGGCGCCGGCTGATGGCCTCGATCCGGTGACGATGGTGATCTCGCCGGCATCCATCGAAATCCAGCACACCGCATCGTTTCCCGAGAGCACGTTCCTGCGCGCGCTGGAGAAGGGCACGCTGCTCGGCGCCCGCTCAGGCGATGACGGCAAGGTGTACTTCCCGCCGAAGGAAGCCAATCCGGCCACCGGTCGGCCGCTCGACCAATTCGTCGAGGTGTCCGACACAGGCACCGTCACGACCTTCGCGATCATCAACATCCCGTTCGCCGGCCAGCGCATCAAGCCTCCCTACGTCGCGGCCTACGTGCTGCTCGACGGAGCCGACATCCCGGTACTGCACCTGGTGTCGGACATCGACGCGGACAAGGTGCGGATGGGCATGCGTGTCGAGGCGGTGTGGAAGCCGCAAGATCAGTGGGGCCTCGGCATCGACAACATCGAGTACTTCCGACCGACCGGCGAACCCGACGCCGAGTACGACTCCTACAAGCATCACCTCTAAGGGGCACATTCCATGACTGACGTAGCAGTGGTCGGGTTCGCGCACGCCCCGCACGTGCGCCGCACCGACGGCACCACCAACGGCGTCGAGATGTTGATGCCGTGCTTCGCCGAGATCTACGACGAGCTCGGCATCACCAAGTCCGACATTGGCTTCTGGTGCTCTGGTTCGTCGGATTACCTTGCCGGGCGCGCCTTCTCGTTCATCTCGGCGATCGATTCGATCGGCGCCGTGCCACCCATCAACGAATCCCACGTCGAGATGGACGCGGCCTGGGCACTGTACGAGGCCTACATCAAGATCTTGACCGGCGAGGTCGAGACGGCGTTGGTGTACGGCTTCGGCAAGTCCAGCGCGGGCACCCTGCGCCGGGTGTTGGCGCTGCAGACCGACCCGTACACGGTGGCGCCGCTGTGGCCGGACTCCGTCAGCATCGCCGGCCTGCAGGCCCGCCTGGGGCTCGACTCGGGCGCATGGACCGCTGAGCAGATGGCCGAGGTCGCACTCGAGGCACAAGCGGCGGGCCGGGTGGATCGGCTGCAGTCCGGCAGCAGCGTGGAAGAGTTGCTGTCCCAGCCCTACTTCGCAGAACCTCTGCGCCGCCACGACATCGCGCCGATCACCGACGGCGCGTCGGCGATCGTGCTGGCGGCCGGCGACCGGGCTCGTGAGCTGCGCGAGCGACCCGCCTGGATCACCGGCATCGAGCATCGCATCGAGACACCCGTGCTCGGCGCCCGCGATCTGACCACGTCGCCGTCCACGGCGGCGTCTGCGCAGGCGGCCACCGGCGGGGACACGTCCTCGATCGAGATCGCAGAGATCTACGCTCCGTTCAGCCATCAGCACCTGATCCTCACCGAGGCGATCGGACTCGGTGATTCGACGACGATCAACCCGAGCGGCGGCACGTTGGCCGCCAACCCGATGTTCTCCGCGGGCCTGGAGCGCATCGGTGAGGCCGCGCGCCACATCTTCTCGGGTGAGGCCTCCCGCGTACTGGCACATGCGACGAGTGGGCCTGCGCTGCAACAGAATCTCGTCGCTGTCCTGGAAGGGAAGTAGTCATGGCGAAAAAGCTGGCAGCCGTTCTGGGCACTGGTCAGACCAAGTACGTCGCCAAGCGCACCGACGTGTCGATGAACGGCCTGGTGCGCGAGGCCATCGACCGCGCGTTGGCGGATGCGGGCGTCACGTTCGCCGACATCGACGCGGTCGTGGTGGGCAAGGCGCCCGACTTCTTCGAGGGCGTCATGATGCCCGAACTGTTCATGGTCGACGCGACCGGCGCGACGAACAAGCCGCTGATCCGCGTACACACGGCCGGTTCGGTGGGCGGGTCGACCGCGATCGTGGCCGCGAGCCTGGTGCAGTCGGGGAAGTACCGCCGGGTGTTGACGATGGCGTGGGAGAAGCAGTCGGAATCCAATGCCATGTGGGCGCTGAGTATTCCGGTGCCGTTCACCAAACCTGTCGGCGCCGGAGCGGGCGGATACTTCGCCCCGCACGTGCGCGCCTACATCCGTCGTTCCGGTGCGCCCACGCACATCGGCGCGATGGTCGCGGTCAAAGACCGGCTCAACGCCGTCAAGAACCCGCTGGCTCATCTGCACCAGCCCGACATCACGCTGGAGAAGGTGATGTCCTCCCCGATGCTGTGGGATCCGATCCGTTACGACGAGACGTGCCCGTCGTCGGACGGGGCGGCCGCGATGGTGATCGGCGACGAGGCGAGCGCCGATGCCCGTGTCGCCGAGGGACATCCGGTCGCGTGGGTGCATGCCACTGCGCTGCGCACCGAGCCGCTTGCGTATGCCGGGCGCGACCAGGTGAACCCGCAGGCCAGCCGTGACGCCGCTGCGGCATTGTGGAAGTCCGCCGGGATCAGCAGCCCGATCGACGAGATCGACGTGGCCGAGGTGTACGTGCCGTTCTCCTGGTATGAGCCGATGTGGCTGGAGAGCCTCGGCTTCGCCGCCGAGGGTGAGGGTTGGAAGTTGACCGAGGCCGGGGAGACGGCCATCGGTGGGCGCATTCCGTTCAACCCCTCGGGCGGCGTGCTGTCGTCGAATCCGATCGGTGCATCCGGCATGATCCGCTTCGCCGAGTCCGCCATCCAGGTGATGGGCAAAGGCGCCGACCACCAGGTGCCCGGTGCTCGCAAAGCTCTCGGTCATGCGTACGGCGGTGGGGCACAGTACTACTCGATGTGGGTCGTCGCATCCGACAAACCGGGCGCATGATGAAGTACACGGTCAGCATCGCGTTCAGCCCGCTCGACCAGCTGATCGACATCGCGAAGACGGCCGAGGAACTGGGCTTCGACAACATCGCGCTGCCGGACTCGATCTTCTACTTCGAGAAGCAGTCCGTCGACTATCCCTACACCGCCGACGGCAAGCGGATGTTCGACGAGAACTCGCCCTGGGTCGACCCGTTGATCCTCGCGGGCACGCTGGGCGCGGTCACCTCGACGCTGCGGTTCTACACCAACGTGATGAAGTTGGGTTCGCGCAATCCACTGCTGCTGGCCCGACAGGTGGGCTCGGTGGCGAACCTGACCGGCAACCGGTTCGGGTTCGGTGTCGGGATCGGCTGGGCACCGGAGGAATTCGAGTGGTGCGGCGTGCCCTATGCCAAACGGGGCAAGCGCGTCGACGAGATGATCGACGTGATCAAGCTGGTGCTCGGCGGCGGCATGGTCGAGTTCCACGGCGACTTCTACGACTTCGACCGGCTCCAGATGAGCCCCGCACCCAGTGAGCCGGTGCCGTTCTACGTCGGCGGCCACACCGACGTCGCGCTCAAACGCGCGGCACGCGTCGGGGACGGCTGGACCAGCGCGATGATGACCGGTGCGGAGCTGGCCGAGACGATCGGCAAGATCGAGGCGCTGCGGGCCGAATACGACCGCGCCGACGGACCGTTCGAGTACCAGGCCGTGTGCATCGACAAGTTCGGTGTCGACGGGCACCGGGAACTCGCCGAAGTCGGGGTGACCGACAACATCGTGATCCCGTGGGTGTTCGACGGATTGAGCTTCGATGCGCCGATCGAGCAGAAGAAGGATTCGCTGAAGCGCTTCGCCGACACCTACATCCATTCGGGGTGGCAGGACCGCTAGGAGCAGCCCGCCCACACCGCGTTGACCAGCGCACGGACGCCGCGCTCGGACAGCGGCGGCATGCCGAAGACGAGCCGGTAGTACGGCGGTGACACCAACGCGTCGACCACCACCTCGATCTCGGTGTCCCCGGGGAGCTCTCCGTCCGCGACGGCGTCGGTCAGCGCGTCCACGACGGCACCACGACGCGGTTCGATCCACTGGGTCAGCAGAGCGGTCTGGATCGCCGGATCGCCGGCGGCGGCGGCGATCACGTTGCGCAGCAGGGCACCGACGCCGGGATCGGCGAGTATCGCGTTGAGGGCACTGACGTGATGGACAAGGGCCTCGACCGTGCTGCTTCCGGGCGGCCGCACGATCGACTCCCGCACCGATTCCAGCAGGCCCTCCAACACGATCGCCGCGGCTGACGGCCACCACTTGTAGATCGTGGTGCGGCTGACCTCCGCGCGGCGGGCGATGGCGTCGATGGTCGCAGCCCCCGGGCCGCCCTCGGCGGCCAACTCGGTGGCCGCGCCGAGAATGGCGCCGCGTGCGGCCTCACTGCGCGGACGTCCGCGGCGGGTGACCATGGACCAACCTTAGGACCGTCGGATACCCACCATGACGATGACGAGGCAGACCACGGCGAGCAGCGCACCCACGGCGAACATCGCAGGGTAGGCCACGCCCGCCCCGGCCAGCAGTGACAACGCGGCGGGAACTCCGAAGCCCAGGTAGCTCAGGCTGTAGAAGACCGCCGTCAGGCCGGCCAGATCATCGGGGCCCGCGAGCCGTTGGATCTCCGTCAGACCCGCGAGTAGCGCCATGCCGTATCCGGCGCCCAGGACGGCTGCCGCGATCAGCGCTGCCGTCACCGTCAGGACAGCGGCAGCCCATGCCGCGCAGCCCATCCCCGCCAGCAACAGCACCATCGCCGTCACCACCCCGCGCGGGCCGTCGGCGCCGAGTGACCGACCCGCCTGCTGAACGCCGAAACCGACGCCCAGCGTCACGACGCACAGCAGGGCCGAGAACGCGATGGGCGCGTGCGCCACCCGCTCGGTCAGCAGAGCGGGCAGGACCGCGTACGCCGAACCGGCCGCCCCGAAGACCCATGGCGCGACGGGCACCACGACGAACAGGAAGCGTCTCCGGGCTGCCGCTGGGATGGCCAGGTCGGCCCACCACGAGTTCGCGCTGTCGTGGCGTCCGCGCGTCTCAGGCGCCACCGTCAGCACCGCCGCCGCGGCCAGTGCCAGGGCGGCGTTGCAGGCGTAGGAGAGCAGCGTCGGCGCGGGACCCCACTGCGCGAGCACTCCCGCCGCGGCCGCTCCCAGGCCGAACCCGGCGGTCAGGCTCATCGCCGCGCGGCGTGCGCCGGAGGTGCCGTCGCCATAGGGCGGTGCAGACAGTTCCTTGAGCCAGCTGCCGCCCACCGCCATGGCCAAGCCGAGCGCCAGCCCGCTGAACACGCGTCCGACGGCGAGCACCGCGGCAGAATCGGCACCGACCGCCAGGATCAACGACCCCGCCGCGGCGAGCAGCGGGGCGGGGATCATCAGCGGGCGGCGGCCGAAACGATCGGACAGCGGCCCCCCGACCAGCAGCGCCGGCACGATGCCGAGTACGTAGGCGAACAGCAGCAGGTCGACCGTCAGCCCCGAGAAGCCCTCCCCGGCGCGGTACATGACCAGCAGCGGGGTGAACTCGTTGCCGCCCCAGGCGATCGCGAACGTCGCGGCAGCGACAGCGAGCCAGCGGCGCGTTCCGACGACCGGTTCGGCCGGACGGGTAATAGTGGACACGGTGTGCACTATATCGACGTTCGGGCGCCCCCAGCCAGTCGGATCGCCCGCCACCGAGGGTGAGATGCGCAACGTTTCGCGCTGGTGAGGGTCGGCTGATTGCGCGCCGGCGGCCGAAAACTGTAACGTGTTCTAATTCGAGCAAGAGTGGGAGGCCCCTGGTGAGCACGGACACGGCGGGAACCGCGAGCATTCGCGAGATCGACACCGGCACGCTGCCCGATCGCTTCGCGCGCGGCTGGCACTGCCTGGGCCCGGTGAAGGACTACCTCGACGGCAAGCCGCACGGCATCGAGATCTTCGGCACCATGCTGGTGGTGTTCGCGGATTCGGCCGGCGAGGTGAAGATCCTCGACGGCTACTGCCGTCACATGGGTGGGAACCTGTCGCAAGGCACGGTCAAAGGCGACGAGGTGGCCTGCCCGTTCCACGATTGGCGGTGGGGCGGCGACGGCAAGTGCAAGCTCGTGCCCTACGCCAAGCGCACACCGCGGCTGGCCCGCACCCGCGCCTGGCACACCGATGTCCGCGGCGGCCTGCTGTTCGTGTGGCACGACCACGAGGGCAACCCACCCCAGGAAGAAGTCCGCATCCCCGAGATTCCCGAGTGGGCCAGCGGTGAGTGGACCGACTGGAAATGGAACTCGATGCTCATCGAAGGCAGCAACTGCCGGGAGATCATCGACAACGTCACCGACATGGCGCACTTCTTCTACATCCACTTCGGCCTGCCGACGTACTTCAAGAACGTGTTCGAGGGCCACATCGCGTCGCAGTACCTCCACAACGTGGGCCGGCCCGACATCAACGACATGGGCACCGCGTACGGGGACGCGAAGCTCGACTCCGAGGCGAGCTATTTCGGCCCGTCGTTCATGATCAACTGGCTGCACAACACCTACGGCGACTTCAAAGCCGAGTCGATCCTGATCAACTGCCACTATCCGGTCACCCAGGACTCGTTCATGCTGCAGTGGGGCGTGATCGTCGAGAAGCCGAAAGGCTTGGACGACAAGACCACCGAGAAATTGGCCGACGCGTTCACCGACGGGGTCAGCAAGGGCTTCCTGCAGGACGTCGAGATCTGGAAGCACAAGACCCGCATCGACAACCCGTTGCTGGTCGAAGAAGACGGCGCGGTGTACCAGATGCGCCGGTGGTACCAGCAGTTCTACGTCGATGCCGCCGATGTGACGCCCGAGATGACCGACCGGTTCGAGATGGAGGTCGACACCACGGCTGCGGTACAGAAGTGGAACGTCGAGGTCGAGGAGAACCTGAAGGCAAGGGACGCCGAGAAGCAGTCGACGTGAGCGACACCCCCGATGTGGACCGCCTCGCAAGGTCGATGCTGCTGTTGCACGGGCACGACGACGAGGAGCACGGACACGGCACCGTGTCCGGTGCCGGCTCGAAGAACTGGTGTAAGGCACCGGATTTCGCCTCGGACCCGGACCGGGCCGCGGCGGTGCGGGCGAGCAGTCAGGCCGATCGCGAGCGATACCTGAACTCGGGCCTGGCCTCGGTGGACTGCCGCTTCTGCCATGTCGCGGTGCGCGTCAAGAAGCTCGGGCCGGCACACACCTCGGTGCAGTGGACGTCAGAGGCGACGCAGCGCTGCGCACATTTCGCCGAGATCCGCTCTTCCGGGGGCGATCCCGCCCGCGAGCGGGCGTGCCCGCGACTGGCCGACAGCATCCGCCACGCCGTGGCCGAGGGGTGCCTCGAGGAGTACTCGAGCGCGCCGTCGCCCGGCGACGGGTGATGGGCTACAGCCCAGCGAACTGTTCTTTGACCTGCTCTTCGGTCAACCCGTAGTCGGCCAGCGAATACGTGTGCTTCGGGGCGCGCGGACCCTGCTGGCTCTTCTCGTGGGTCTGCACGACGGCCGCGCGTGCCTCGTCGGTGAACTCGATGTCGAAGGACCGGTAGATGTCCTCGACGACCGCCACCGGATCCTTGATGAGCGCAAAGTAGTCCAGATCGTAGAACTGCGCTGGATCGTGCTTGGCCCGTTCGGCGCTGAACAACCGCAACCCCCGAGACCACGTCTCGAGCGAATCCTCCCCGATGACCTTGCCGTGGAAGCTGTTCGACCATCCTTCGGTGGTGTGCTGCGCCAGTGAGCACATCGACGCCATGATCGTCTCGGCCGGCCGGTGGCACTGGATCACCAGCGCGTCGGGGTAGGTCGCGAACAGCGCATCGAGGGCGAACAGATGGCTGGGGTTCTTGAGGACCCACCGCTTGCCGGCATCGTTGAGCCCGATCAGCTGAAGGTTCTTGCGGTGCCTCTGATACGACTTCGTCCAATCCTGCCGCGCCAGCCACTGCGAGTAGGTCGGCAGGTGAGCCAACGTCTCGTAACTCACCGAATGCAGGGACTGCCGCAGGAGCTGCCAGCATTCCTCCACCTCGTCGGCTGTCATGTAGTGCAGACCGGTGTAGTCGGGATTCTCGGCGTGCGCCTTGGCGAACTGCGCATCCAGCTGCTGGAAAACCGGGTTCTGCGACCAGGTTTCGCGAGGAGGCCGCGGCTGCGGGAACTCTGCGAGCCACAGCTCAAGACCCTGATGGCGCGGATCACCGGCCAGCAGTCGGTGCACGACCGTGGTGCCGGTGCGCGGTAGGCCGGTGACGAAGATCGGCCGCTCGATGGCGACGTCGACATGTTCGGGGTACTGCTGGAACGCCGCTTCCGACACCAGCCTGGCCACGAGCGCATTGCGCACGAAGAACCGCTGCATCTTGCTGCCGAACTCGGTCAGGTCGGCGTCCCGCTGATAGGACTCGAGCAGGACGGCCAGCGCTTCGCGATAGTTGTCGTCATCGCTACCGAAATCCTCGAGTCCGCACGCTTTCACGGCCGAGGCGTGCAGGTCTTCGACGGTGCCGACATCCGTGCGGGATGGGCTCATGCCTTGTACTCCCCGCAGTTGACGTCCAGCGCCTGCCCGGTGATCCCGCTCGACAGATCGCTGGCCATGAACAGGATGGCCGATGCCACCTCGTCTTCGGTGGGCAGCCTCTTCAGATCACTGTTGACGGCGGCGGCCTTGTAGATCTCGTCGACGGTCGTGCCGTACTTGCCGGCCTGGTGTTCGAAGTAGCCCTGCAGCGTGCCACCCCAGATGTACCCCGGCAGAACGGAATTGACACGGATGCCCTGTTGACCCAGCTCGCTGGCCAGCGACTGGGACATGGCCAGCAGAGCCGACTTCGCCATCTTGTAGGCGCCCTGCTTGGGGTCGGAGTGCCGCACCACCATCGAGTTCACGTTCACCACCGAGCCCTTCGCCTCGGTCAGCGCCGGCGTGAGTCCCTGGATCAGCCGGAGCGCACCGAGCACCGTGAGTTCGAACGTCTCCCGGATGTGATCGAAGCTGGTCTTGGCCAGCGGCTTCATCGAGGGCACCTTGAACGCGTTGTTGATCAGCACGTCGACTTTGCCGTACGCCTCGAGCGACTTATCGACGAGGTTGGCGACCTGGGCCTCGTCGGTGATGTCGGTGCCCACCGACACCGCGCGCCGCCCGAGGCCCTCGATCTCCCCCGCAACGCCTTCGAGCCGTTCGACGGTGCGCGCGGCCAGCACGAGATCGGCGCCCTCCTGCGCACACCGGCGCGCCAGTGTGGTGCCCAGCGCGGGACCGACGCCGCTGATCAGCACGACCTTGTTCTCGAGCATGCCCATCGCTATCCCACCATCCTGTAGCCGATCTGCTGCTGGCGCAGAGCTATTCGCGCGCGCCAGTCCTCGGAAGAGATCACGTTGTCCCGGTGGTAGGGCAGCGCGTCGGCGACATCGTCGACGTCCATCACGGCCACCGAGGGGCCGTCGGCCTCGGTCAGGTGCCGAGACACCCGCTGCCACCGGAACTGCAGATAACCCTTGCGATGCCCCAGCGTCTCGATCCAGTTCGTCACGCCCGGGTTCGCATCCGAGACCACGATGCGGATGAAGCCGTCCGGATCCGCCTGCGCCTGCGTGCCGTTCAACGAGGTCTGGTGATTGATGTAGTCCAGTGAGATGTACCAGAGGCTGCCCAGCTGGAATCCCATGTAGGGCGCATCGGAGACCGGCACCGTGATCACCATGGCCTGATCGGGGGCCAGATCGAAATGTCCCACCGACGAGTACTGAGTCGCCAGCCCGCCCGGGGTGAGCCGCGGCGCGACCATCGTGTTCACCGGCAGCGTGTCGTAGAACCACTGCGGGAACTGCAGCCAGGTCTTCACCCGCTGAACCAGCTGCTTGCCCGCGACCGTGAACCGCTTCTCGATCAGTTTGGGTGTCAGCGGTGGCGGCGCGGTGCCCGCGGTGTCGGTACGCGCGATCGCCAGCGTGCCGCGCTGCGCCGACCAGTCGTTGTACACCTCGCGAATCACCAACTGCGCCGGTGACTTCGGGACCACTCGCCATTCGAACGTGCCGTCGGGCGCGATGTCGAGTTCGCGGTCGTCGAAGGCGGTCTCGCTGTCGGGGACGTTGTCGTCGGTGTACTCGCCGCCGAGCATCTGAAAGCTGAGATCGGTCGTCGTGCCACGCCGACCCGTCACCACGTACTCCTGCCCCGGCACGACGCGGGTGCCGAAGTAGAGCGTGTCCGGGTTGTCGAGCCCCATCTTGGTGAACGGACCGGTCCCGCTGTGCAGGAACGGGTGGTCACGGTCGTAGTCGAAGGCCACGTGCGTGCAGGCCGCCACGCATCCGGCGAAGTACTGGAGACCTTCGAGCAGGTCGGCCTCGGATTCGATGAACGGGGCGGCGACGACGAGCGCCTCGGCCTCAGCAATGGCGTCGATCAACGGCTGCGCGTGCACGACTTCGAAACTAGAACGCGTTCTAGCACGAGTCAATATGTCGACCGCCGCGTTCCATATGTGTACCGAAATGTGTACGGTAACGAGGTGCCGCCGACCGCTCGCCGCGTTTCGCCGCCAACCGACCGAGTTGTGGCGATCCTCGACTTCCTGGGTGGGCGGCCGACGGAACGCTTCGGCGTCTCCGAACTGGCGCGCCGGGTCGGCCTCAGCAAGCCCACCTGCCTGGGCATCGTCACCTCACTTGCCGAAGCGGGCTATCTCATTCGCGATCACGCCGACAAGACCTACCGGCTGGGCCCTTCTCTGATCACGCTCGGCCACCGGGCCCAAGAGGCGATGCGCATCAGCCCCGCCGCGCGCGACGAGCTGCGCCGGCTGTCCACCCGGTTCGGCGTCACCGCCGCTTTGTCGGCGGTGGTCGACGACCGCATCACCGTGCTGGATCTCGTCAGCCCGCCCGGTGCGCATCCGGGCGTCGAGGTGGGCCAGAGTTACCCGTTCGCGCCGCCGGTCGGTCTGATGTTCGTGTTGTGGGACGACCACGCTGCGCAGGCGTGGCTGGCCAAGGAGCCGACGATTCCGCTGCGCACCGACACCCAGCGGCTACACCGGGTGATCACCGCCTGCCGGGCCGACGGCTATCTCGTGGAACGCCAGACCCCGGCCGGTCGCCGCCTGTACGCGCTGATGGCCGGCATGTCGGCCACGCTGCCCGACGAACTGCGGGCACTGCTCGGCGAGCTGGTGTCCGACATCGGCGAACGGGTGTCTCTGCGCGAGGACCGGCCGGCCGGCACGCGGCACGACATCAGCGTGATCTCGGCCCCGGTGTTCGACCAGCATCAGCGCCAGGCCATGGTGGCCTCGATGCACATCGGCACGGCGTTGAGCGAACGTGACATCGACGAGCGGGCCCGCGCGGTGGTCGCCGCCGCGGACGCGGTCACCGCCCAGCTCGGCGGGGTGCGCCCCCGGGCCTAGGACGTCGCGGCGAGCGCGAACGGCAGCACGTCCGCGGCGCCCGCCGCCCGGACGACGCGAGCCGCCATCGTCATGGTCCATCCGGTGTCGGTGCGATCGTCGACGAGCAGCACCGGAGTCTCGGGCATCCGGTCGGGCGGCGACCATGCGCCGTGCAGGGCCGCGACCCGGTAGGCCGAGTTCGCGGCGCCCGTGGGTCGGCGACCGGGGGCGTAGGTCAGAGTGCCGAGATCGGTGAGCCGGCCCAGCTCTGCCAGCCGCACCCGCAGGGAGCCGATCAGCTGCGGGTGGGTGACCGAGTCGAGCGCCATCACCGCGGTCGGACGCACCTTCCAGTCCCACGCCGCGAGTACCTTCACCGCCGCGCCGACCACGTCGTCGGGCACCTCCGCGTCGGGTCCGTCGAGCAGCGCGCGCAGGCGTGCGCCCCAGCCGAGATCGGTGAGCCGTCCGACGACGCGGCCGGGCGACGGTCCGTCGCTGATCCGGCCCGACAGTTCGATGCCCAGCTTGGCCAGACCGGTCGGCCACTGCTTGCGCGGCGCCAGCTCCACCCCGGGTCGCATCAGCGCGGCGCGGGTCTGCTCGGCATCCGAGGCCGCGACGTCGCCACTGACGCGCTCACCGGTGCAGTTGTCGCACCGGCCGCAGCGTTCGTCGGGGCTGAGCGTCGGATCGTCGAGTTGGGCGCGGAGGAACGCCATCCGGCAGCGTGGGGTCTTCTGGTAGTCGAGCATGGCCTGCTGTTCGCGACGGCGCGCCTCATCCAACGTCCGGTACCGCTGCTCGTCGTACTCCCACGGCTCCCCGGTGCCGATCCAGCCGCCCTTGACCCTGCGAACGGCGCCGTCGACATCGAGAACCTTGAGCACCATCTCCAGCCGGGAGCGGTTCAGGTCGACCAGCGGCTCCAGCGCTGCGGTCGACAGCGGACGGTCCCCGTCGAGCTCGCGAATCACCTTGCGCACCAACTGTTCCGGAGGAAACGCCAGCGATCCGAAGTAGCGCCAGATATCGGCGTCCTCGTGGCCGGGCAGCAGGATGACCTCGGCGCGCTCGGTCGCGCGCCCGGCGCGGCCGACCTGCTGGTAGTACGCGATCGGCGAGGACGGCGCCCCGAGGTGGACCACGAAACCCAGGTCGGGTTTGTCGAACCCCATGCCCAACGCCGACGTGGCGATCAGCGCCTTGACGCGGTTGCCGAGCAGGTCGGCCTCGAGTTGCTCGCGTTCGGCGGCTTCGGTGGAACCGGTGTAGGCCGCCACTGGATGGCCGCGCTCGCGCAGCAGCGCGGCGACGTCATGAGCCTGGGCCACGGTCAGCGTGTAGACGATGCCCGAGCCGGGCAGATCGCCGAGGTGGGCGGCCAGCCAGGCGGCGCGCTCGGCGGGATTGCCGGCATTGACGACCGACAGGCGTAGAGACTCCCGGTCCAGACCACCTCGCAGCACCAGCGTGTCCCGGCCGCCGACACCGAGCTGAGCGGCGACGTCGGCGACAACTCGGTCGTTGGCGGTGGCAGTGGTCGCGAGCACGGGGACGTCAGCGCCGAGATCGGCGAGAAGGGTGCGGATGCGGCGATAGTCGGGCCGGAAGTCGTGTCCCCAGTCCGAGACGCAGTGCGCCTCGTCCACGACGACGAGACCGGCGTCGCGCGCGAGTTCCGGCAGCACAGAGTCGCGAAAGTCGGGATTGTTCAGTCGCTCGGGGCTGACAAGCAGGACGTCGAGGACCCCGTCGCGGACTCGGGTATGAATCCCGTCCCAGTCGGTCATGTTGCTCGAGTTGATGGTCGCGGCGCGCACGCCGGCCTTCTCCGCTGACGCGACCTGGTTGCGCATCAACGCGAGCAGCGGCGAGACGATGACCGTGGCACCGTGACCGTTGCGACGAAGCAGAGTGGCCGCGATGAAGTAGACCGCCGATTTCCCCCACCCGGTGCGCTGCACCACCAACGCCCGGCGCCGATGCACCACGAGCGCTTCGATCGCCGTCCACTGGTCGTCACGCAATCGCGCACCGGGCCCCGCCAATTGCTCGAGGATCGCCTGCGCGTCGTCTCGGGTCACCATGGTCACCATCGTGCCGTCAGCGGACGACAAGCCAGATGGCGGCGAAGTGGCACGCAGCAGCAGCAGCGGTGAAGGCGTGGAAGAACTCGTGGTGACCGAACGTGGTCGGCCACGGATTGGGCCATCGGACCCCGTAGAGCACGGCCCCGATGTTGTAGAGCACGCCACCGGCCACGAGAAGGGCGACCACCAGGACGCCGGCCCCGTCCAGCAGGACTTCGGCGAACCAGAGGGCGACATAACCCAGCAAGAGATACGGAGGCACGCCGATCCAGCGTGGCGCCGCTGGCCAGCACAGCTTTACGGCGACACCCAACGCCGCTCCGCTCCACACGATCGCCAGCACCTGCACCCCGACGTGGGGCGGCATCGCGAGAAGGGCGAAGGGCGTGTATGTCGCGGCGATGAACACGAAGATCGTCGAGTGATCGAGACGCATCATCCATGTCTCGGCGGCGAGCGACTGCCATGCCACCCGGTGGTAGACCGCGCTCACGGTGAACATCGCCACGATGGCGCATGCGTATATCCCCGCCGCCCACACGGCACGGGACGACGTTGCGATCGCGGCAGACTGCAGAAGGGCAACAGCCCCCGCGACTGCGAGCACGGCGCACCACACGTGGATCCACCCTCGGGCGCGAGGGACGCGAGCGGGATGCAACAGGCCGTCGGTCAGGAAGACTCCGATGTCGCGAGCGGGCCGAACCCTACGGCAGGCCGGGGCAGACCGCTCCGACGCCGCATGAGCCTACCCCGGCAAATGTCACTCACCGTGCCCACGCGACGTGGACACGGTGAGTGATGGGGTCTCTCAGATCACGCGGTTGGCATCTCCGGAGCGGCCGGCATGCCAGCCTCGGCCTCCGGCGCCGGTGTCACCGGGACCTCGGGGGCCTGCTCGGACGCACTCCATACGGCCTGCGCCACGGGTGTCGGCGTCAGCTTCACACCGCAACGGTCCGACAGTGCACTCACTGGCTCGTGGATCGCCTTCAGCTGATCCTGGACCTGCGGATTCTCGGCGAAGTAGGCCATGTACGCCTGGTTGGCCTGCGGCTGCGGCTCGGCCGCGATCCGAGTCAGGGCTTCGTCGGCTTGCGGGTTGGCCGTCAGGAAGGCGCCCTCGGAGGCGGCCGCTGTGCTGACGGTGCCGGCCACGGTGCTGGCGGTGCAGTCCTGCGCCGGCCCGGGCGCAGGCTGCGCACTGGCCACTGGGGCGATGATTGCCGCCGATCCGAAGGCGAGCAGGCCGCCGGCGAACGTGCCGAACAGTGCACGGCGAACGGTGTTAGCGGAAGTCACGAAGAATCACTCCTTTGGGTTTGCGATCAAACGGTCGCAGCCCAATGGCTAGCCGGCAGCCCCGGATGCCAAACACCAGCGGCTGGGGCCCAGCTCACGATCTGCATCGTCCGCGCAGGTCAGACCCAAGGTGTCGGCGGTCAAAAAAATCGCGAGTGCACGGTTTCTGACGAGCCGCCTCTCGTGTTCTGCGCCAGGAACCGTGCGTTCGGCGGCGCTTACTGAGCCGCCGCGTCCATCTCGCGTTTGATTTCCAGGGCGATGTCGATGAGTTGGTCTTCTTGGCCGCCGATGAGTTTGCGTTGTCCGGCCCGGTGCAGGAGCTTGTGGGCGGGCACCCCGTAGCGTTCGGACTGGCGGATGGCGTGTTTGAGGAAGCTCGAATACACCCCGGAGTAGCCCATGATCAGCGCGTTGCGATCCAGCAGGCATTCGGCCGGCATCGCGGGGGCCACGACCTCTTCGGCGGCGTCGGCGATGTCGAAGAAATCGATGCCGGTCTTGACCCCGATCTTGTCGAACACCCCGATCAGCGCCTCCACCGGGGCGTTACCCGCACCGGCGCCGAACCGGCGACACGACCCGTCGATCTGCTTGGCGCCCGCGCGCACGGCCTCGATCGAATTGGCCACGCCCAGGCCCAGGTTCTCGTGGCCGTGGAACCCGACCTGCGCGTCGTCGCCGAGTTCGGCGACCAGCGCTGCCACCCGGTCGGCCACACCTTCGAGGACCAGCGCACCGGCGGAGTCGACGACGTAGACGCATTGACAGCCCGCATCGGCCATGATGCGTGCCTGTTTGGCGAGCTTGTCCGGGGAGATGGTGTGGCTCATCATCAAGAACCCGACCGTCTCCAACCCCAGCTCGCGGGCGAGGCCGAAATGCTGGATCGAGACGTCGGCCTCGGTGCAGTGCGTGGCGATCCGGCAGATCGACCCACCGTTGTTCTGCGCCTCTTTGATGTCTTCCTTGGTGCCCACCCCGGGCAGCATCAGGAACGCGATCTTCGATTCCTTGGCCGTCTCAGCGGCCAGCTTGATCAGTTCCTGCTCCGGGGTTTTGGAGAAGCCGTAGTTGAAGCTCGACCCGCCCAACCCGTCACCATGGGTGACCTCGATGACCGGCACCCCCGCCGCATCCAGCGCCGCGACAATCGCCCCGACTTCATCTTTGGTGAATTGGTGCCGTTTGTGATGCGAGCCGTCGCGCAGCGACGTGTCGGTCATCCGCACGTCCCACATCGGATCGAAATAGATGCCGCTCATGCGTGGCCTCCCGTAGTAGCAGCCAAGACCTCGCGCGCGATTTCTTCGCCGACCTTCGTCGCGGCCGCGGTCATGATGTCCAGATTCCCCGCGTATGGCGGCAGATAGTCCCCCGCACCCTCCACCTCGATGAACGTGGTGACCACATGGGTGCCGCCGTTGACCACCGACGGCTCGTCGAACTGCGGCTCGTTGAGCAACCGGTAACCCGGCACATAGGTTTGCACCTCCGCCACGACCTCGTTGATCGACGCGGTGATCGCGTCGTGGTCGGCATCCTCAGGGATCGCGCAGAAGATGGTGTCGCGCATGATCATCGGCGGATCCGCCGGGTTCAAGATGATGATCGCCTTACCCCGCGCCGCACCACCGATGTTCGACACGCCCGCGCTGGTGGTCTTGGTGAACTCGTCGATGTTGGCCCGGGTGCCCGGACCCGCCGACGCCGAGGACACCGATGCCACGATCTCGGCGTAGGGCACCCCCACCACGCGCGACACTGCGTAGACGATCGGGATCGTCGCCTGCCCGCCGCAGGTCACCATGTTCACATTGGGAGCATCTAGGTGCTCGCGCAGATTCGCCGGCGGAATCACCCCCGGCCCCACCGCCGCAGGCGTCAGATCGATCGCCCGAATACCGGCCTCGGCATACCGCGGCGCGGCATCGCGATGCACATAGGCACTGGTCGCCTCGAACACCATGTCGGGCAACTCATCACGACCCAACAACCAGTCCACACCCTCGTGCGAGGTTTCCAGACCGAGCGTGCGCGCCCGCGCCAAACCCTCACTGGCCGGATCGATCCCGATCATCCACCGCGGTTCCAACCACTCCGACCGCAACAACTTGTACAACAAATCAGTACTGATGTTGCCCGAGCCCACGATCGCCACGGTTGCCTTGTCTGCCATGAGCAGGCTCCTATTCGAAATCCAGTCGTACCGAACCCAATCCGGAAAAATCTGCGACGAAGTGACTGCCCGGGGGTGCGTCGATCGCGCGGGTGCACGACCCCGGCAACACGATGTCGCCGGCCTTCAGCCGGACGCCGAAGCCCTCCACCTTGCGAGCAAGCCACGCCACCGCGGTGACGGGGTTGCCCAGCACCGCATCGCTCCGTCCTTCGGCGACCACGTCGCCGTTGTTCGTCAGCACCGCATCGATGGCCCGGATGTCGATGTCCTTGGGCGAGACCCGCGCCTCCCCCAGTACCCACCCCGCCGAGGACGCGTTGTCGGCGATGGTGTCGCACAGCTTGATCTGCCAGTTCGTGATCCGCGTGTCGATGAGCTCGATCGCCGGCGCGAACGCGGCGGTTGCAGCCAGCACGTCGTCCTCGGTGCAGCCGGCCCCGGGCAGGTCGTCGGAGAGAATGAAGCCGACCTCGACCTCGACCCGGGGGTACAGGAATCGAGCCGATTCGACGGGCCGATCCTCGAAGGCCTCCATGCCGTCGAGCAGATGCCCGTAGTCGGGCTCGTCGACGTTCATCATCTTCTGCATGGCCTCCGACGACAGCCCCACCTTGTGGCCGATCACCCGCGCACCGTCGGCCACCTTGGACCGGATGTTGATCAACTGGATCTCGTAGGCGTCGACGACGTCGATGTCGGGATGGGCGTCGGTGAGAGGTGAGATGGGCTGACGCGTGCGCTCGGCTTCGGCCAGGTCGGCGGCGAGCTTTTCGCGCACCTGCGCGGGCAACATGTGAATTCCCCTCGTTTCGTCCACCGGCACAGTTGTTAGTCGGCCGGGCAATTCTATAACGTGTTCTACATGACCGAGCACGAGTATGACGTCGTCGTGGTGGGCAGCGGCGCCGCGGGTATGGTCGCCGCCCTCACAGCCGCTCATCAGGGTCTCTCGACGATAGTCGTCGAGAAGGCTTCGCACTACGGTGGTTCGACCGCGCGCTCGGGTGGTGGGGTGTGGATTCCGAACAACGAAATCCTGGAACGGGACGGCGTCCGCGACACCCGCGACGCCGCGCGCACCTACCTCCGCTCGATCATCGGCGACGTGGTGCCCGAGGAGAAGATCGACACCTACCTCGACCGCGGTCCAGAGATGCTGTCGTTCGTGCTGAAGCACTCACCCTTGAAGCTGTGCTGGGTGCCCAACTACTCCGACTACTACCCCGAGTCACCGGGCGGTAAGTCGTCCGGGCGGTCGGTGGAACCGAGGCCCTTCGATGCCAAGAAGCTCGGCCCCGACATGAAGGGGCTGGAACCCCCGTACGGCAAGGTGCCCCTCAACGTCGTCGTCATGCAGCAGGATTACATGCGGCTCAACCAGCTCAAGCGTCATCCCCGCGGGGTGCTGCGCAGCCTCAAGGTCGGCGCGCGCACGATGTGGGCGCAGGCCACCGGCAAGAACCTCGTCGGGATGGGTCGCGCGCTCATCGCGCCGCTGCGCGTCGGTCTGCAGAAAGCCGGGGTGCCGGTGCAGCTCAACACCGCGATGACCGACCTCCATGTCGAGGACGGCGTCGTCCGCGGCATCTACGTCCGCAACACCGCCGAACCCGAGAGCGCCGAGCCGACGCTGATCCGGGCCCGGCGCGGCGTCATCCTGGGTAGCGGCGGCTTCGAACACAACGAACAGATGCGGGTCAAGTACCAGCGCGCGCCCATCACCACCGAGTGGACGGTGGGTGCGGCAGCCAACACCGGCGACGGCATCCTCGCCGCCGAGAAGCTCGGCGCTGCGCTGGACGTCATGGAGGACGCCTGGTGGGGTCCGACCATTCCGCTGGTCGGCGCGCCGTGGTTCGCGCTGTCCGAGCGCAACTCCCCCGGCTCGATCATCGTCAACATGAACGGCAAGCGGTTCATGAACGAGTCGATGCCGTATGTCGAAGCGTGTCACCACATGTACGGCGGCCAATACGGACAGGGCCAGGGTCCCGGCGAGAACATCCCGGCCTGGCTCGTCTTCGACCAGCAGTACCGTGACCGCTACATCTTCGCCGGTTTGCAACCCGGACAACGGATTCCGAACAAATGGATGGAGTCCGGCGTGATCGTCAAAGCGGACACGCTCGACGAGCTGGCAGCCAAGACCGGCCTGCCCGTCGACGCCCTGACCGCAACCGTCGCGCGCTTCAACGGGTTCGCCCGCAGCGGCGTGGACGAGGACTTCAAACGGGGCGAGAGCGCCTACGACCGCTACTACGGCGATCCCACGAACAAGCCGAACCCCAACCTGGGCGAGATCAGCCACGCGCCGTTCTACGCCGCCAAGATGGTGCCCGGCGATCTCGGCACCAAGGGCGGCATCGTCACCGACATCAACGGGCGCGCCCTGCGCGACGACGGCTCGGTCATCGACGGCCTCTACGCGGCGGGTAACGTCAGCGCCCCCGTGATGGGCCACACCTACCCCGGCCCCGGTGGCACCATCGGTCCCGCGATGACGTTCGGATACCTCGCCGCGCGGCACCTGGCCGGCAAGGAGTAAGCATGCCCATCAATCTCGACGAAGCGATCGGTGCGGAACTCCCTGCGGTCGAATTCTCCTGGAGCAGCAGCGATGTGCAGCTCTATCATCTCGGGCTCGGCGCGGGCGCCGATCCGATGGACCCGCGCGAGCTGCGCTATCTGACCGACGGCACACCGCAGGTGCTGCCGACCTTCGGCAATGTCGCGCAGAGTTTCCACATGACCGAACCGCCCGCGGTGAAGTTCCCCGGCATCGACATCGAGCTGTCCAAGGTGCTGCATGCCAGCGAGGCGGTGACCGTGCCCGGTCCGATCCCGCCGTCTGGGACGGCCACCGCGGTCACCCGGTTCACCGAGATCTGGGACAAAGGGAAGGCGGCGGTGATCTGGTCGGAGACCGAGGTCACCGACACTGCGGGCACGTTGCTGTGGACGCAGAAGCGATCGATCTTCGCCCGCGGGGAAGGCGGCTTCGGGGGCGACCGCGGCCCGTCGGGATCGTCCGAGGCACCCGATGGCGCACCTGATGTCGAGCTGACGCTCCCCACATCGCCGCAGCAGGCGCTGCTCTATCGGATGTGCGGTGATCGCAATCCGCTGCATTCGGACCCGGAATTCGCTGCGGCAGCGGGCTTTCCGCGGCCGATCCTGCACGGTCTGTGCACCTACGGCATGACCTGCAAGGCGTTGGTCGACAATCTGCTCGACGGCGACGTGGCAGCCCTGAAGTCATACGGCGCGCGGATGGCCGGTGTCGTGTTCCCCGGTGAAACGCTGAAGGTCAGCGTCTGGAAGGACGCCGGTGCCTACCGCGCGGTGGTCACGGCGCCCGAGCGCGATGACGCCGTGGCGCTGGCCGGCGTGGAGTTCGTGCCGGCCTGATCCTCTACCGGCACAGCTCGTCGATCTTGGTGGCGGTGTCCTGCGCGCTGGTCTGCCGCTGGGCCTGGGCCGGATCGTTGCCGGGAGCACCGGCGAGCTGACCCATCCCGATGTAGGTCAGGTCGTTGGCGAACGACCTGACCGCGTCGGCCAGATCGCCGGGCACAGCGGAGTTCAGCCGTGACAGCAGGAACTCCCCACCACCGAGCGTGGCGAGACGCGCATTCGCGGCCACTGCCTGACGGGCGACCTTGTCGGTGCCCAGATCCGCGTTCGTCTGCAACGACACCGCATTGCGCACGGTCGTGAACGCCTGACAGATCTCGGTCTTGGCGTCGCCGCTCGACGAGGCGCCTGCGGCGTTCGCGCTATCCGTCGGCGACGGGCGCAACAGGCCCCACGCGGCGAGGGCAAGAGCGATCACGGCGACGACGAGCGCGGCCGGGGCCATCCACGCCGGTTTGGTGTCAGACATGCCAGCGATGATAGCTCATGCGAATCGCGTTGATTCGCAGACACTTTCAAGAATCGCACGAGAACACGGGCGTCGACGACGTGTCGACGCCCGTGCCTGCGTGGTCGCGCGTACTTCTAGGGGGTGGAAGCAGGGGTGCTGCCGGCGCCCTTGGTGCCGTCCTTACCGGACTTGCCGAAGAAGCCACCCGAACCGGCGCCACCACCGTTGCCGCCGGTGCCCTTGCCGGTCGCCGAGGTACCGTTGCCGCCCTTGCCGCCGTCGCCGCCATTGCCGACGATGCCGGTCGCGCCACCGCCGGCGCCGCCACTGCCGCCGGTCGCGTCTCCTGCGCCGGCAGTGGCGTTTCCGCCCGCACCGCCGCCACCGGCCTGCCCGTTCTTGGTGCCGCCCCCGGCGCCACCCTTGCCGCCGAAGGTGTCGTTGTCGTTGTTGCCGGTCGCGTCGCCACCCTTGCCGCCGGTGCCGCCCGTGCCCAGCTCCGAAGTGCCGCCGGATCCACCGGCGCCGCCGACGGCGATCTCATCGGTCCCGGAGGTGGTCGCGCCGCCGCCATCGCCGCCGTTGCCGGCGGTCACGCTGCCGACCTCACCGCTGTCGCCACCGGCGCCGCCCTTACCACCCTGCGCGGAGCCGTTCGCCGAGGAGGCAGTGCCGCCGTTGCCGCCGTTACCACCCTTGCCGCCCCACCGGCCGCCGCTGCCACCGGCGCCGCCGTTACCGCCGAAGGCGTTGTTGACCGCGGATTCGTCCTTGTCCTTGGTGGCCGGGTCATCGACGACGTTCGCGGTGTTGTTGATTCCCTTGCCGCCGTTGCCACCGTTACCGCCGTTGCCGCCGAACTTGCCGCCTTCGCCGCCTGCGCCACCCGCGCCGCCGTTGCATGCGGAGCCGGTGCAGCCTTCTTTCGCGTCGACGCCGTTGCCGCCGTTGCCGCCGTTGCCGAACCACTTGCCGGCATTGCCGCCGCTGCCGCCGTTGGCACCGTCGCCACCGTTGCCGCCCAAGAGACCGGCGTCACCGCCATTGCACGCAGTGCCGGTGCAGTCGGCAGCTGCGTCGACGCCGTCGCCGTAGAGCCAGCCGCCCGTACCGATCATCGGCCGCAGCGCAGGCCGCGCCGGATCGGCAGACGTGTCGGCCGCGGCGACCTTCTTGTCGTTGTGGGAGCCGGCCTGCTGCCACCAGAGCACGTCCTCGTCGTTGACGAGTTGGATCTGATGCGTCACCGGCGCCGGCGCGGCGTCGTAGTCCAGCATCAGCGTGCCGATGCCGGCCATGGCGGCGCTGGTGACGCCCGCGGTGACCCCGGCCGCGAGGTAGGTGCGCACCGACATCGACCGTGCGCCGCTCTTGGAGTGCTTGCCCATGAAAACTGATCCCCTGTTCGTGATCGAATCCCCGTCAGCCGGGGACACTAGTCCTTCGAAAGCCTGCGCAGACATCAAACTCGCGATTTGCTGCTCATGGTCGTGTCGGCATGCCGGGCACGCACGGTGACGATAGCCCAGTTCCGCTGTCTGCTAAGGCCGGAGCCGTCTCGTCGAACAAATTGGTGCACTGGACCCGTGTGGGGAGCTGTTAGGTTGCTCGTGAGGTGTATCTCGCTGCTCGCTCAAGGAAAATCGGGAGGACAATCCAGTGAAATTCAAGCCCGCAGTGATCGCTGCCGCCGCAGCGGCTGCGCTCGGCGTCTCCGGGGCACCGATCGCGTCGGCCGACGCGGAGGTCCAGTATCTCGGCCAGCCCGGCGAACTCGTCAACGGCAGCGTCGTTCAGCACTGGACGGTCACCGGTCTCAAGCCCAGCAGCGACATGATTCCCTATCAGCCTGCGGGCACGCTGTGGGAAGCCACCGCCACCGACGAGGCGATCGCCGGCTCGGTCACGCCCATCGTGTCCAACCTGAACGCGCGGGCCCGCAACGGCGACACCTATCGGGTGCTGTTCACCGTGGCCACTCCGCAGGGTGTGAACCCGTCGACGCTGGCGCAGGGCGAGAAGACCACCGGCAAGATCTACTTCGATGTGACGGGCGAAAAGCCCGACAGCGTCTTCTATTCCGACGGCGACCCCGAGCAGGTGTTGCTGTGGGTGGAGCCGCCGCCACCAGCTCCTGCGCCCGCGACGGGCGGATACAGCGCCCCCGCATCGTCGGGCTCGTCGTCGGCGGGCACCGCCGAGACTGCCGCGCCTGACACCGCGACGACGTCGACGCCGCCGACCCCCGGCGCGGCACCGGCCTCGGCCACACAGACGCCCACTCCTGTTCCTGCGGGCAGCGCCGGTACTCCGCTGCCGGAGGGAAGCTCCGGAACCCCGCTGCCGGCTGGCAGCGCGGGGACACCCATGCCCGCCGACATGGCTCCGGCCAGCCCCGCGCCGGCCAGCCCGGCACCGGTGCCCGCGGCGGTGACCCCTGCGCCGCAGGGCAGCTCGGGCACGCCGCTTCCGGCGGGCAGCAGCGGTACCCCCGCTCCGATGCAGAGCCCGGCCACGACCACCGTCGTGATCCCGCCACCGTCGTAGCCGGCTCACGCACCTGGTGGGCCGGCAGCACTCTCAGGAGTGTGATGCCCACCAGGTGTACAGCTGCACCATGTTCGGGCCAGTCGGTCCGGACTGCACCTGGCTGACCAGCAGATCGGCGTCGGTGCTCCAGCCGACCGTCGGCTTGCTCTGCTGGAATCCACACACCAGCGTCCCCGCGGTTTGTTGCGGAGTTGCGTTGCGGCGCCACGGACCGGGCGTTCACTCACCCACTCGACAGTTGTCGACGGATCTACCACGATCGCCTGATATGCGAGACAGAACGGGACAGCGGCTGGAATCAGGGGATCCGCCTCTGCGATGTGCGGGCCGTGCGAAAGACCGGTTCAAACGCGGTGACTGGGCCTCAGCGTGACTGACGTCTTCCCCTGTCGCGCGTAGGTCTGGCTCGCGATTCCCGTTCCATAGTCAGTTAACTCAGGTCCATCAGCGAACGTGACTTCACTTCGAGCCTGATCCGCGTGATCGAACGCGGTGGATCAAAAAGCCTAGTGTCCTGAGTCATTAATTGCGATCTAGTTGTTAGACTGGGTTGTGCCGACACCTCATGCCGCGAAGATTGTCTTGACCACTGACGAGCGGGCCGAGTTGGAGGGGTGGGCGCGGCGACGATCCAGTGCCGCGGGTCTGGCGATGCGGGCTCGAATTGTGTTGGCAGCCGCCGACGGTGGCTCCAACACCGAACTCGCCGATCGGCTGGAACTGTCGATCGGCACGGTGCGGCGATGGCGCAACCGGTTCGTCGAATTACGTCTAGACGGGTTGGTTGACGAGCCTCGCCCGGGTCGTCCGCGGGTCGTCGGCGACGACCAGATCGAAGCGTTGATCACCAAGACGCTGGAGACCACCCCGCCGGATGCCACTCATTGGTCGACCCGCTCGATGGCCGCTCATTTGGGGTTGAGTCAGTCGATGGTGTCGCGGGTCTGGCGAGCGTTCGGACTGGCTCCCCACAAGCAGGACTCATGGAAGCTATCGAAGGATCCGCTGTTCGTGGCCAAAGTCCGCGATGTCGTCGGCCTGTACCTGGACCCGCCGGAGCGGGCGCTGGTGCTCTGCGTGGATGAGAAGACGCAGATCCAGGCCCTTAATCGCACCCAGCCCGTGTTTCCGATGCTGCCCGGAACCCCGGCGCGAGCCAGCCACGACTACGTCCGCCACGGCACCTCCAGCTTGTACGCCGCCCTCGACCTGACCACCGGCAAGGTCATCGGCGCGCTGCACTCCCGGCACCGGGCCACCGAGTTCCTGGCCTTCCTCAAGAAGATCGATGCCGAAGTTCCCGACGATCTCGATGTGCATCTGGTCCTCGACAATGCCTCCACACACAAGACGCCTGCGGTGAAGCGTTGGCTGGCAAGCCATCCCAGATTCGTCCTGCACTTCACCCCGACCAGCTCCTCGTGGCTCAATCTCGTCGAGCGCTGGTTTGCCGAGCTGACCACCAAGAAACTGCGCCGCTCCACTCACACCTCGGTGCGGCAACTCAACGCCGATATCCGTGCCTGGATCGACACCTGGAACGACAACCCCAAGCCTTACGTCTGGACTAAGACCGCCGACCAGATCCTGGCAAGCATCGCCAACTACTGCAACCGAATTAATGACTCAGGACACTAGACCGCCTGTTGTCAGCACGGCCACTGCTGCCGCGGCGCTGACGATCACGGCGTGTCGGCGCTTCTCAACGATCATCGCTGCGCACTGGTTTTCGTAGTCCGTGGCAATGAAGCGATCAGGGCTGCTGTCGTTCAGGCGCCGATTATAGTCGTCGGCAGCTTCCGCGGCGGCACTGTCTGCCCGCAGCGCATCGCCGCATGCAATCGGCCGCCCGAGGTGATCCGCACTGGCTAACTGGATCGGCGTACTGAGCGCGATCGCCGCGCCGACTGTGATTGCCAGCGCGCTGCCGATGGCCAGCACCCACCGCAACGGATCATCCCTTCTGTCTCTTGAATGGTCGCGACAACCAACCAGCGTGATGGCGGCCGAACGCGCACGACGTAGTTAGCTTCTCTCCGCGTTGGCTTTGCCGGCCACCCGCAATCCCCTCCTCGTTGAGACGGCCGTGATCTCCGGTACTACCAATCAGGTTGTGCTAACCATGTTCGTCCAGGAAGGTGTCATAGGCTGCGGCGATGATCTGGGCGCTGGCGTCGGGGTGCTCGGCGGCAATAAGCGCTACCGCAGCTAAGGTTCGCGGCCCCAGGTCGATGGCGCACTCGGGTGGCCGACCCACGACGAGGGCAGTGTTGAGGGCGGTTTGGAAGCGCTGCCGTAGTGCAGGCAGCAGGGGATCGACGCCGCTGGAATGACTCAAACGGTCGAGCCTTCCGGCGAACACCCTCGCGATCCACTTTCCGTTGGCGACGAAACGTCGGCGCGTTGTCGAACTTGCCGGCGGATTCCGTTCAACGCGCCGTCTTCTGTAGTTGCCTGCCACGACAGATGCGGATACGAATCGCACAACCCGAGGTACATCCAGGAATCAGCTGACCATAGAACTCGGTAAACCACGCCCTGGTCGTCAGCAGTCTCGCTCACCACTGACCAGTCAGCGTCGCGATCAACCCGCAGGGCGCGTCCCCTCGGGGAGCGACTCACCGCGAGTCCTTCGGGGTGCCCACATCACCCTCCTGATAGCAGAGCCGACGTCAATTAGCGACGGCCGACAATCTCGCCTCGGCAAACACTTGGACCCGATTCAAACACCAACACTTGAAGGTTGCAAAACGGCCAGGCTCCCCGGTCGCGTGGCTGACGTACTCGCTGGCCACTCTCGGTGGCGCGCTGGGTGCTGGATTGGAGACCGATGAGGTCGTGCGCGAAGCTGCCTACACCTAAGGCGGCGACGCAGACATCGTCGCCGACGCGGCCCGAGCGCGGTAGCGTGCCACTGCCACTACGTGAGGAAGACAGCGACCCGGCGTTTCGGCGAAGGTTGCACGGCCTGTCTGACGCTGGGCGATTCAGATCGCGGGATTCTCGTAACCGGCAGGCTTGTCGTCACCGGGACCGGCTAACGACTGGCGGCGACGTTGGCGGCGCGCCCACACCACCGCGACGGACACGATGACCACACCCAGCAGTATCGCGGTCTCAGGGCGCCCTGAGGTGCTGCGCACGCCGCGGCGGCGGGCCGCCGGCCGGCGCAGCCTGCGGCGAGCGCGGGTGGTGACGAGTGGCATCGGCCTGGACACTAACATCCTGCTTCCTTAGCGGCTTGCGCTCAGCGGGCGTCTTGCGGTGAACCGTAACCCGGCTATCCAATTCCAGCGCGTCCGCGGTACAGATGCGGTGCGGCGAGTCCGAACCTGAGCAGCAGGCCGACGGTGCCCCAGCAGCGCCTCCGGGCGGCCGCGCACGCGGACAGGCGGCAGCGAGTTTTCGCTGCACCGGCTATGGCTGGCACTTGTTCGTCATCGCCGCTGGATCGGGCATCAGCCTGTGTGGGCGTCTCGATGAGCGCGTCGGTGATTCGGTGTGCGACGGCGTCGCCGGCCGCTGCCCCCACCTGACGGCCCGCTCGCCGTGAGCGACCCAGACGCCGTGCGGGTGGCGTCTGGGTCGCTGTTGACGAATCGTCGGCCCTAGGCTGCACCGGAACCAGCGCCGCACAGGTGGATTCGGAGCAGCGGTCAGTACCCCTGCCGCGGGGGCGGATTGGTGCCGTAGGGCGGTTGCTGCTGCGCTGGGGGTGGGTAGCCGGGCTGCTGGTAGCCGTGGGGCGGCTCACCGCCCGCATGGGCGTGTCGCTGCCCGGAGGGGCCGTCGTAGGAGCCCGGCGCTGCTGCCCCGACCTGACCGGGTTGCTGCGGAGGCATCGTGCCGTGCGGGGAGGACACCTTGTCGCGGACGTTACGACTTTCCTGCTCGGCTTTGTTGAGGTAGTCCTCCCAGCGGTGCTGCATCGGTTTGATCAGGCCGCCGCCGACCCCGACGACCAGGATGCCGCCGATCGTGCCCAGGACCGCGACCAGCACCGGCAAGGTGACTGTCAGCGCGATGCCGATCTGGTTGAGCGCGGCGATGATTCCCAGGCCGAGGATGAACACGCTGGCGATGTTGGCCAGCATTCTGCCGTAGGACAGTCCACTGAGGCTGTTGGACAACAGATCTCGCACCGCGGCGGCGATCGCCGAGGCCACCACCACGATGATCAGAGCAACGAACAGTTTGGGCAGGAACGCGATCACTCCGCTGAGCAGTTCGCTGATGGGGTTGGGGCCGAACACCCCGAACGCCAGTTGCAGCACGAACAGCACCAGCGCGTAGTAGACGATCTTCCCGGCGATGGTTGACGCGTCGTATCGGCTGTTGGCCAGGGCGCGTTTGACTCCGCCGCGTTCCACCGCGCGGTCGAACCCGACCCGTTCCAAGATTTTGTCGACCGCCTTGGAGATCAGTTTGGCCACGATCAGCCCGATGATCAGGATCAGCAGGAAGGCCACCAGTTTGGGGGCGAAGGTGGCCACCGAGCGCCACATGTCGTTCAGAGCGTCCCTCATATACACGTCCATTCCCTAGAGAGCCACGTTGCGCGGCAGCCAATAGCGAAAGTCGTCGTAGTCTCGGCGTTTTACGAAAACCGGGGCACGTGACGTTCGGCGGAGTCAATTCCCTAATTTCTACGCAGGGAAACTCGCTCTTTTGGCTCGAGGGTGGCGCGCTATTCGGCGAGCGGGTTGCCCCGGACGATGTCGATGACGGCGACGTCGATCTGGTGCCCGAGGGCGGCCACTCCGAGAAGGTCGTCGAGGATGCCGGCGGCGAGGTCGCGGACGTGGTCGGCGACCTCGGTGAGCCGGTTGCCGTAGCGGCCGGTGATCGCGACACTGATGCGCTGCAGGTCGGTGCCGTCGAGGTGGACGTCGACGGCGGCAGGGGCGCAGATCTGATCGACGCGCAGTGCTGCGGCCAGGGCGGCGCGGATGACCAGATCGCTGACCGCGATGCACCCTGGCAGCGGCGGCTGCTGGGGGTCGGGGTCCTCGGCGGTCACCGGCCAGCCGGAGCGGGGGGTGTTGCGGACTGCGGCGATCACGGTGTCGGCGATGCGATCCCAGCCGGGTTCACCCAGCTCCCGCAATGCTTGTCCGGCGCGCGAGAGCAGTACGCCGAGCGGGTCGTCCCCGTTCATTGCTGCCATCGCTGCATCCTTCGTCGAAGAGTTGATTGAGCCCGGTGGTGATGTCCGCGCGCCGCCCCGGGACTCAAGTTCAGGGTCACGCCGATCTGGGGGAACGTCAAGCCGTCGATCTCCCGCAACACCCACACCGCGCGTTGACGGACCGGTAGCTCGGCCAGCGCACGTTCCAGGGCCTCGAGAAACTCGGTGTTGGACAACACGATCGCCGGATCTCGGGCCGCCGATGGATCGATGGGGTCGATGAGGCGGTCATCGATCGGTTCGGCGTAGCGCACTCGGCGTGAGTCGATGATCTTGCGGTCACAAATGCGGAACAGCCACGTCTTGAGGGCCGCTTCACCGCGGTAGTTGTCGATTTGACGCCAGGCGGCGACGAACGTCTCCTGGACCACGTCATCGACCCCGTCGCGGTCGCTGATCATGCGCCGAACATAACCGTAGAGCAGCGGGCCGTAGCGGTGCACGATCGTTTCGAACGCCGCGCGTTCACCCAGGGCGGCGGCCGCCGCCAGGGTGCGGTCACCCAGGTGCGTTGCCGCCGAGAGCGTTTCACGGGGTGGGGTGTCCACCAAGCCGTGACCTCCTCCCGAAAGCCGGCTCGCGGCGCGAGGTGAACCAGCCACACCCGCACAAGGGCTGAGACAAAACCTTTCACGCGCACCCGAAAAATCGGGTACATGTGTTCTACATCACAATCGTGCGGTCGGACGTGCACTTCGGTGATGCGGCCCCGTCTACGCCCATGTACCCCAGACGAGAATTGTGAAAGGAACCGTGCCCATGACGAGCACCCAGCCCCCCGCCACCGCGCCGAAGTCCCCGGCCGCGGCCGCCAGCGAAACCGCCCTGACCACGTCGCACGGAAAGACCACGATCGCCGACACGGTGGTCTCCAAGATCGCCGGCCTGTCCGCGCGCGAAGTCCACGGCGTCTACGACCTGGGCGGCGGCGCGCAGCGCATCGTCGGCCAGCTCCGTGAGCGCATCCCCGGCGCCACCGTCAACCACGGCCAGGGCGTGTCGGTGGAGGTCGGCGAGAAGCAGGCGGCGATCGACATCGACATCGTCGCCGAGTACGGGGTCGCGATCACCGATCTGGCCAGCGGGATTCGCCGCAACGTCATCGCCGCGATCGAGAAGATGACCGGCCTGGAGGTCACCGAGGTCAACATCACCGTCAACGACGTGCACGTCGAGGACGACAGCGACGACGACACCAGCACCGACAGCAGCCGCCCGGCGCGGGTTCAGTAAGTGACCGAGGGGTATGCGGCGACGCCGGCACCGCAGGAGCCCGCCGACCGGCTCGCCGCCGCGGTGCTGGCGGTTCCCGGCGTCGCCGCGCTGCACCCCGGCATGTTCGGCGAGGTCGGCACCTACCTACCGGGACGGCGCGTCGCCGGCATCCGCATCACCGACAACGTCGTCGACGTCCACATCGTCGTGGTGTTCGGCGTCGCGGTGCGCGACACCGCCGCCGCGGTCCGCGCCACCGTCAGCGCCCGGCATCCCGGCGCCGAGGTCAACGTCACCGTCGAAGACGTCGCCCCCGCCCCATCATGACCGACACCCCGCCGGGCGGGCAGCACGTGGCCGCCGACCGCGACCGCCACAGCGCTCGGCGCGCGGCAGCCTGGGCGCACCATCCCGATCGCGGCGGCTCCGCAGCAGACCTCATCGCCGCGCTGGCCGAGATCGACCGCCAACCCGACGGCGGACCACCCCCGGAGGTGGTGCTGATCATCCGGCGGTCGCGGCGCGCACGACTGCACCGCTGGCTCCGTCAGTGGCGGCGCCGACACACCAGCCGCCGCTACTTCACCCTCTAACGCCCCGACTGCTCTGTCTGACAACGACTTCCACCATGTGAGAGGACCACCCCAATGACCACTGCCACCGTAGGTTTACTGGCCGGGCTGCTGCTCGGCGTCGCCGCCGCCGCCGGCGGATTCACCGGCTTCCTGATCGCTGTGATCCTGGGCGCTATCGGCTACGCGATCGGCGGGCAACGCGACGGCGAATTCGACCTCGCCACCCTCCTGCGGGGACGCGGCCGTGGCTGACACCGCGCCCGCAGTCGACCACGACCCCGGCGGTCGGGGTTCGCTGATCGTGCATGACCGCGTCGCCGAACAGATCGCCGCCAAAGCCGCCCTCGACACCGCCGGAGTTCGGCTTCAGGCCAGCGGCCTGGACAAACTCACCGGACGCACCAAACCCAAGACCCGCGTCAGCATCGCCGCCGGACGCGTCCGCGCGAAAGTCGACATCGCCGTGCCCTGGAGCTACCAACTCAGCGCCGTCAGCGCCGCCGTGCGCGACAATGTCACCTTCGCGCTCTCGCACCTGGCCGGATTGCAGGTCGACGGCGTCGACGTGGCGGTCGCCGCCGTCACCACCAACGACGCCACCACCGGAAAGCGGGTCCAATGACCGCCCCCGAACACCTCGAACACGTTCCGTCGACACACTCGACCTCCGGGCCGCTGCACAACGGCACCCGCCAACCCGAGGCCACGCCACAATCCCCGGCATCGGCCCCGCCGCCGCTGGCACCGGCGGCCGCGCACTACGTCGGCGTGATCAGCGCCCTGCTGCTGATCGCCCTCGGCGCGGCCGGCATCCGCGACGGCATCGCCGCGGCCGGCTGGATCACCGGACCCTCCTGGACCCAAGCGGCCATCAACTGGTTCGACGGCCAATCCGCGGCCGGCTGGATGGTCCCCATCGGCGCCATCCTCGCCGCCGTCGGCCTCATTCTCGTCGGGACAGCGCTGTCCCCGCGCCGCCGCAAAGCCATCCCCGTGCAGGCCAAAACCAGCGTCTACCTCGACGTCGCCGACACCGCCAAACTCGCCGCCGCCGCCGCGCGCGTCGTTCCCGGCGTCACCAAGGCCACCGCCTCGGCGACCCGCCGCGCGGTCAAAGTGACAGCCCGCACCACCGGACCCGACGTCACCAAAGACGCCATCGCCGGCGCCGTCCGCACCGCCTTGGCGCCGCTGGCCTCAGCGCCACGCATCTCGGTGCGCACCCGAGTGGAAAGGCCCTGAACCATGACCGGTACCGCCACGTTCGTCGACCGCCTCGCCGCCCTGATCCTCGGCCTGTTCCTTCTTGTGCTGGGCGTGGCCATGATCATCTGGACGACTCACCTGATCGACGGCACCCCGGTCTACCTCACCGCCCCGGGGCTGATGACCGCCGCCCAAACCGCATGGTGGCCCTGGGCCGTCACCGCCGCCGGAGTCCTGCTGGTGCTGCTCGGGGTGCGGTGGCTGATCGCGCACCGGCCCGCCCGTCGGGCCGGGGACCTCACCTTGGCCGACAGCAACCTTTCCGAAGGTTGTCTGTCGGCCAACCTCGGCTCTCTGGCTGACGCCGCGGCCGCCGAACTGCGCGAGCGCCCCGCGATCAAATCCGCCAGCGGCAAAGCCGTCATCGACCGCGGCAAACCCAGCATCCACCTCGACGTCACCGCCGCCGGCACCGACACCCTCGCCCACGCCGCCCACGCGGCCGACGAGATCGCCGCCACCACCGTCGGCATGCTCGGCGACTCCATTGCCGTGCAAACCCGCCTACACGTCAACACCCGCAAACCCAACCCCCGCCGGCTCGCGTGACCTCCGCCCACTAGCCCGGCACGCCCGGAACGCACCGAGCGCCACAGGTTTTCCCGCTCATGTACGGGCGGGAGAAGTCAACACACCACACCATCGAGAAGGGATAAACCCATGACAGACAGCAACAGCGGACCGGCCGAAGGCATCAAGGGCGTCGTCGAAGGCGTCAAGGGCAAGGCCAAAGAGGCCATCGGCGCGGTCACCGGCAACGACAGCCTGACCGAGGAGGGTAAGGCCCAGCAGGACAAAGCCGACGCCCAGCGCGACGTCGCCCAAAAGGAAGCCGAAGCCGAAGCCGCCCGCGGCGAAGCCAAGACCCACGAAGCACGCCAGAAAGCCGCCGAGTAGTCAAGTCGTGAGCTGCCCCGCCGCCCCGGCGGGGCAGCCAGCACCCCCGTCTCTCGACGCCGCGGTTCGCAGCACACGCGGCCCCCACCATCAAAGGAGAAACCCGTGATCGGAACCATCATCGGCGCCATCGTCGTCGGACTCATCGTCGGTGTGCTGGCCCGACTCGTCATGCCCGGCAAGCAGAACATCGGGGTCATCGTCACCGTGCTACTCGGCGCGATCGGCTCATTCCTGGGCACGTGGGTGTCCTACAAACTCGGATACTCCAACCAGAACGGCGGCTTCAAGATCATCCCGTTCCTTGTCGGAATCATCTTCGCCGTCATCCTCATCGCCGGCTACCTCGGCATCACCGGCCGCCGCAGCACCCGAACCCGCTAACCCGCGCGCCGCACCCCCGCCGCCGATCCAGCCGACAGGCCGTCAAGCCACGCCGGTGACAAGTCAAACACCCATCGGCGGCACTGCAAATGTCACCCGGCACTGAAAGGAACCGCCATGTTGGCACTCCTGAGTTCACCAGTGCGGCGCTGGCTGCTGGCCACGCTGCTACTGCCACTACTCGCCTTTGCCCTGGCCAAGGTTGGTCTCTACCTGCAACGCCGCAACGGCGGCGCCCCCACCCGACTGTCGCGGGCACTGCTCTCGGTGTCAGCCTTCACCCGGCGCCGCAGCAACCGCGGCAACGACCGGAACGACCTCATCGACAACCCGCGACCTGACACCCCACCCATCGCACCGCCGCCCGCGACGACCACCCTCGACGCGCCGCAGAAGTGACCACCTCCCGTTAGGACACACCATGGCCACCAAACGAGCCACCAAAAAGACCACCGGCAGCCGCAAGACTGCACCCACCACGTCGACCACGAAGAGGTCCGCTTCCCCGTCACGATCACGCACGGCGAAGGCTTCCACAAAGACCGGAAGCCGCGGCACCGCCAAGACCGCGACACCGCCGGCAGCCAGTGTTGCCGCCGCCCAGAAGGTGTTGCGCACGGTCGAACGCCGCGAAGCCGCGCTGCGCAAATCCCTTGACCAACAAACGAAGACCATCAAGAAGGTGAAGAAATCCCTCACCGAGCACCGCGACGCGGTCAAAGACCTCGAAACCGACCTCAAAAAGGTGAAGAAGACACGCAAGTCGGTGACCTCTGCCCTCTGAACGCCCTCCCGCCACCTACGTGACGGGAGGCCCGCACCGTGCCGGCCAAGCCGACGTGACCCAGTGTTCCGGCCTCGTCACCGTAACCATGACGTTCCGACGACCACGCACTCGACGGCGACACCGCGACCGTGCACGCTTCGTCTACAGAGTCGAACACAGCACCACCATCGTTGTCGCCCGTGGCGACATCGACGCGTCCAACGCCTACGATCTCCTCCAAGAAGCGCGCGGCCGCACCGTCATTCGTCACGCACCGCTGATCCTCGACCTCACCGCGGTCACGTTCCTCGGCGCAGACGGGCTGCGAACGCTCCTGGCCATCAGCCGACGACACGCCTCCACGGCAACCCCCTGGATCGTAGTACCTGGACCCGCGGCAAGCCGACTACTGCAGATCGGCGACACCGCGCGTCAGATCCCCACAGCCGAATCGGTCCCTGAAGCCCTCACCATCCTTTTTTCGGACGATCTCGTTAACGGTTAACGAGATAGTCCCAGATAGTCCCCGGTCATCGACATGGGTATTTGCGTGGCATTGAAGTAACGACGTTGGCTCCGGAGGTTTCGTGCGTGAGTTCGGTAATCACCGCTGAGAGCGTTCTAACCCTGCTTCGCAGGTGAGCATTTTCGGCAGCCAAATCCTGGTTGTGATTACGGGCCTGTGCAAGTTGACGTTGCAGAGCCTCGGCCGTGGCCGTGACGGGTCCGCACCCGACCGTCGCCTTGAACTCGTTGAGCAGATCGCTGTGATGTTCGTAGAGTCTCTGACGTGATATTCCCGATTCGTCGGCCAAGGCCACGACAGTGTGTGCGCCGCTGCTCCGCTCGGCTCTATTGTCTCGGAGGCGGTTGATAGCGGCCCGGACCAGTTGGCGTTCCTCGCCGTTGCCTGCGGTGACATTTCCCAGGAGGGTCATTCGTCTTCCCCGTCCTGCTGTGGCGTTGTCGGCGGTCGGCTGGATTCGTGTTCGGCGAGGGCCTTTCGGTGCTCGATCAGGCGCGTCTGAATTCGTTGCCGCAACGGCTCGGGGAGTTCGAGAGTCACCAGGTCGCGTTGGAGTGCCCTGACATGCTGGCGAAGGCTGGCTACGTCGCGGTCGGTATGGGCGGCGTTGACGCAGCCCAGACGGCATCGACTCCAGAAGGGTTCAGCGGAGCTGTCGCTGGGTTCCAGGCAGGCTGCGGTGGCGCGCCGGAACACGCACGTCACGACGGCGCCGTGGTGGATCTGCAAGTCCGGATTCTTTAATGCGTTAGCGACCTGACTCTTGGTGGTCACTGTTAAGCCCGCGAACGTGCGTGCCCGCTCGATGCGGGCCCGATACTCATCGGCCGCCGGGCCGGAGACGTGCTCGCCGCCTACGAGTCGTTGGGCATCGTCGTGGATGATCTCGGCACGGTGGAGGAACTGCTCGAAGGTGATGTCGTCGAGGAATCCCGAATCAGCGCCGCCGGCATAACCGTGGATCATTTGTGTGTGCAGGTGACCGTATTGCGTTGCGCCGGCGATCGTTCCGCCGGGCCGCCGCACGATGTGCCAGGCCAGTGTGCGGCGTAACCGCGGCACCTGGATCGTGCCGTTCGGGTCAGCGCCGATGAGCGGATGGCTGACTGCCGGAGCGATGTCACGGTTGAACCACCCGATGAAGCTGGTGATGTCGGTGTTGATGGAGCCGGGCGTCCTGGTCCGGGTAGCGCCGAAGAGGAACCGTTCCTGGGAGCACATGTTGAAAGCCGGGAATAGCAGATCGCTCACCGTGATCTGCTCGAGAACGCTGATGGCGTGGGCGGTTTCGTCGGTCACGACCCACGGGATCGTGGCCGGCGATCGGTTCCGACGCTGCTCATCGGCCTTCAACTGGTGACCGGACATGAGCGTCAACGCCAGTTTCGAGTCCCGACTGATACAGCCACGTCGTAGGTTCAGTGCCTCGCCGGTCCGAACACCCGAAAGGTAGGCGATCACGATGAAACAGGCAGTCGTGACGTGGCGAAGCAGATCGACGAGTGCACTCGCGCCGACTGGGTCTTCACGCCAGCGATGGGTGCCGATGGCGCTGAATGTGTCGACGCGCAACATGTCGACGTCGATCGGTAATCCATGCTTGGCCAGCAGGACTGACGTCTCTTTCATGCGTTTCAGTTCGGTGTGGTTAAGCCATCCGCCCACGGCTAGACCCTTCAGATCGACACTGGTCGTGCCGCCTGTCCGGATACCCGGAAGTGAGGCGTCATTGCGGCCCAGGGCAGCTAGCAGGCAGTCCAGTTGAGCCTTGGTGGTGTCGAACAGCGACACGGTACGGGTGGGAGCCCGACGAATGTCGGGTGCGATCTGGTGGGCCAGGCGCCGCATTGCGAGGAGTTTGCGCGCTGCGGGAAGGAGATCAGCCGCGACCGTGCGGGTCACCATCAACGCCGCCGAGAGCAGCGGCTCCATGACCTCGGGATGAATGCGCGGGGTTGTGTTCGGCTTGCCCCAGGATGACTCGTAGTTGGCGAGACCTCGTGCGCTCGCGCCGCCCCACAACGGCTCTGCGGGGAGCCGGCAATGCGGGGGCAGCGCTTCCCGGTACGCGTGCAGACGTTTGACGGCCTGCAGCGCCGAGCGTTTGGAGCCGGCGCTGACACCGCTGGTCTCGGTCACGTGGCGCAGATAGCCATCGAGGTGTTCGGTGCTGACCTGGCCGAACGATGTGACACCCATGTCCGCCAGCCATATCGCGAACCGTCGCAACGGCACCAGCTCGCCCAAGATCGTCTTGATGTGCGGATACAGCGATCGGGCACTGTCAAGGCGCGGTGGGTCGTCGACGATGTTGAGCAGGGCGAACAGATAGAGCTTGCAGGCGTGGCGAAACGGCGTCGGGAACCCCTCCCAGTGCACGGCTTGTCCCGCGCTGTGGCGGTCCTCGATCGCCGCGGACAGATCCCACACCGGGTCGCCGAATCGGCATCGGATCCCGTCGATATGAAGCGTGCGGTTGATCACGACCTCTGTTGCGGGGGCGACGGAGACACCAGCCACGACGTCGAGTGCTTCAGCTGTGCTCGTCATGATGCTTCAAGGTTTCCTGTCAGCAGGAGGTTGACCGTCTGGTGATCGGCGGCGGTGATGTCGTCTCGCGCGGCGCTCAGCTGGGCCTGCTCGTACTCGGCGAAAATGCCGTCCAGTTGAGCGAGAGGACCCGCGTGATCGGCGATCCACCGCTCGATGGGCATTTCTTGGCGCAGGCCGCGAAGCCGGTCGGCAACGACCAATTGAACAGGTAGGTGGCGCGGGAAGGCGCGAGCGTTGCTGCAGTCCAGGCATGCCATGAACGACTGGCGACACCGCTTACCGTCGACCGGCGAATGGTCGAAATCAGCGCACGCGCCCAGCACGGCGTCCTGGCCGGATCCGTCGTCGTCGGTATCCGGTTGCACCGTCATCGACCGTCGGGCCAGTGCGCGTGCAACCTGGTCATCGAGGGCCTCGGCGACGATCTGGAATCCCTCGTGGCGCACAGAGTCCATGCGACTCAGATAGCGCGCCAACGTGGCCGGGGTGTGAGATATGGGTTTTCGGACCTGCTCCAGGTAGGTCTTGCGCAGCCGGTCCATACTGATCCCGAGGAGCAACTCGTCATGCTCGGCACCGCCGGTCAGCCACGGCGCCAGCCACCGCCGTCGAGCATTCACCCCAGAGGCGGTGCTGCTGATGCCGTATCCGAAAAGTTTCCGTTCGGCATTATCAGGCTGGGCGCTAAAGTACACGAAGGCGTGCTGGGACCCGGTCAACGCGCGGGCCGGTTCAGTCAGTTCCAGCAGCACCATGAAGACTCCGTACGCGGTCGTCAGCGACGTATTGAGCACTGCAGCGCGCCGATTCTGGCCACCAAGCGGCCGCAGCTCGGGGCGCAACGCGGTCACCGGCACCGTCATCGCCGACCGTTTCCCACGGCGGGGCTTGTTGGCGCTGACGAACACGATGCCGGGCTCATCGGGACTGCTAGCGTGTCTGTGCGGCGCGGGCAGCGAGTCCAGCGTCGACAGATTCAGGCCCGTCAGGCCCGCGAGGAGAACACCAGATGCCCACGCCTCGCCCGGGCTGAGATGCAGGAACAACTGAAGGTGGCATCCACCGGCCGCGGCGGCTACTCGCCGCGTCACGTAAGCCCGTGCACCCGAGGCAGTACGAGGGAAGTCGCCCTCACGGGCGCAGTGGTCGAGCACTTCGGCCAGACTACGACGGGGGTCTGCGCGGGGTAGGTGATCGAACCGTCCCGCACGATAGTCGTCGACCATCTTCCAATGAGTCTTCAGCCGGGTCCGCGCCCGTCGAACCATTCCCCGTGCCACGACGTTGATGCGGCGCATCTCCTCCGCGGAGTAGGGCTGGCGTGCCGTGTTCGTCTTCGGGTGACGCACGCGCGTGAACGCCTGGCGTGCCTCGTCGGAGACGACGGGACTGCAGCGCAGCAGTGTCTTCAGGTCATGCAACGGGCCAGGACCGCTGGGTACCCGACACGACAAGGCGAGTAGCCGGGCATCCGAGGCGGACAAACCTGCCAGTCCCTGCAGTCCTGTTCGGTTTTCGGCGAGCCAGCAGCAGGCGTGCCGGGCAGACTGCCACAGCGCACCGGCGCCCCTGAGCCGCTTGGATACGCCCAGAACACCGGTGGCATCTTCGAACGCAGCCGCGAAATCGTGGCGGATTCCGTCGTTGCCGGGCAGGGACCCGAAGTCGAAGTCCTTCGACTGCGTACCGTCCTCGCTGACGAACGTCACGATCAGCCCGCGTCGCCTCGATTCGGGTCGCCACGCTGAATCCGGCTGCGTCGCAGGGCGACCCGTCACGTTGGGGCCGTCAGCACACGCGGTTCGCCGCCACCGACTGTTGCGACGAGACGCTCGAGTGATTGCCGATCGTCGGCATCCATCAGCGCGATGAGCTCCTCGACCTGCAGCACCTGAAACGGCTCGAGGTAGACGCTCCGTGTCACCTCGGCACTGCGATGGCCGAGAAGTGTCGCCAAAAGGAACCACACATCACCGAGCTGATTACGGAAGTCGCGCTGCTCCTGCTTGGTCAACATATCGGTACGGCGCCAAGCGACGAACGTGGCGATGCAATACCACCGCAGCGCAAAAGAATGCCTCAGCATGTGGGGACGGCACCACAACGGCGTTTCCCCTGATGGTGCAAGCGCTTTCGCGACCCTAGAATTCGCGCGGTCGAATGTCTTGTACCAGGAATGTTTGGGGCGAGGTGTTCCGTCGTGATTCAGCCACAGCCACATCGGCTCCAGGCCACCACGTCCCCTGCGAAACAACGTCATTCGTGTCGACGGCCCGAGTGCATCCAGCCGAACCGTACGACGCGATCCCGTCGCATCAATGACCTCCAGCTGTCCATCACGGCGAGCCTGTTCAACGATCCACCGGTCGGCTACCTGCTCATAGCGACCAGCACGTTGCGCACGGGCGATAGCAGCAGTACGACTACCTTCCTGGAGATAGAAGTAGACTTGTTGGGCGACGCGGCGCCGCATCCAGAACGCTCGCCCGCTGCCACCCTTCGCGCAATGAGACGCGACGCGCGAACGAATGAGCCCCTCAAAGCCCGGCTCGGGCACCTCAATGGTCAGCATGCTGGCCCACTCGCCGATTCGTAAACCCGTCCCGAACAACCCCTCCACGAACGCGACGTCGCGATCCTCAGTAGCTCCCCGCCAATCCTGGCGCGGCACGCCCTCCCTTTCGAAACCGCGCAACCCCAGGTTTCGCCACAACCGGAATGCTTGCGGGGTAAGCCATTTCACGTCGGCTCTACGCATTCCCGACGGCGTGCTCTCCAACACGGCTTGGTTCCCGCCCATCCACGACGTGGCAATCGCACGGGCCCGGACGGGGTTGTCAATTCCGTGCTGCTCGGCCGCCCACGAGTAGAAACCGCGGATCGCCGCGCGATCGACACAGAAACTATTTGAACTCACGTGCTGAGGATTCTCCTCAGCCGACAAACGCCATTCCTTGAACGCAGCCAGTTCCGATCGCGACGCCTGATCCCAGCGAACGCCCATCGCGTGCAGAAAATCGAGCCACACCTTCAGCGACAAGGCGTAACGACGCAATGTCCCCGTTGCTCGTCCCCGCACCAGCGGATCCCGCCAGTAGGCATTCACCAACGCATCCGCCCGGCCCCACGGATCAAGAAAGAACGGAGTGCCATCACACGCACCGTTGCGCTTCGCCCAAGCCTCGACATCACCCAACCCTGGAACCACGTCGTCCACCGATACGAAACGTCGGCGGAAATCGTAGAAATGAAGAGTCCAACCGTCAGCCGAATCACTAACCATCTGCGGCTCCCCACTCACCTCGCGGCCGTTGCCCCCATCCTCGCCGAACCGATTCCACAAACCGTCTTCGACACGCCTGTCGGGCAGAGAACAGGTGACTGGATGTTGCCTGGGCAATCGACCACCGATGAGGTGCTCACGACGTTGTCGAACAGGTCTTTGGCGGCTGCCTTGTCCGCGGCGAGCGTGTAGGTGGCTGTGAGCGGTCCGCCGGGATCGGTGTTCGCTCCGCAACTCACCTGGGCCAGCGCGCCCTGCGCAGGGACCACCGTCTCACAGGAATCCGGGGCGTACCCCGCAGGCAGCATCTGCAGCAACCGGGCCTGCGCCTGTTCCGAGCTCTCCCTCGTCGACGTGGGCGCATCGTCGCCTCCGGCGGTGTCGGAGCCATCGGACGACGGCCAGAACATCCACGCAATCGCTCCGAGCGCCACCACGGCGACCGTGGCGACGGCGATCAGCACGACCGGCCGGTTGTCACGGCGCACCGGTCGCGGAGTCACCGACAGCGGCGCATCGAAGCGCCCATCCGCCGACGTCGAAGACCGCCGCGGCTCGTGCGCGTGCAGCGGCCCGGTGTCCTCGTCGTCGGGTGGTGGTTCCTGAGGACTCATGATGTCCAGGCTAGTGCGTGACCGACCTCGATCGTGTCAAGCTCTTGCGCAGATGACCGTGCCCCCTGGAGTCACGAGCTAGGCGAACCCCCGTCGCCCCCATCACCGTGACTCGCAGAATCATTGCCACCGCTGGCATCTCGTCCCCCCGCGGGACCGTCGCCACCACCCCCGCCAGTGTCTTCTCCAGGTCCCGTGGTTCCCGTCGACTCCGCGGCGCCGCCCGAAGGTGAACTGTCTTGTCCACCCTGCGGTTCGTCGCTGTGGGATTCGGTGTCCTCGCCCGGATTCAGGTCATCAGAGTTTGGCGTCGTTGCCGACACGTCGCCTTCGACGGTGGCCCGCGTCGGTTCAGTCGGCTCCGGTGTCGACATCTCCGATGACGCAACAGGTTCTGGCGCAGCTGTCATCGTCGGTGGGGAGTACGTCTCAGGAGCGGCTGTCACGGTTGTCGGCGCGAACGTCTCGGGCGCAATGGTCATCGGCGCAGGCGGTGGCGCCGGAGCCGGCTCTGTCGTCGGAGCTGTCTCGAATGTCGCTGCGAACACCTCAGGCGCTGCGACGGCCGCCAGCATCGGCGTGGCAGCCACGGGATCCACCGCACGCATGACACTGGCTGTGATGGCGTCAGCGACAATTGAGACACCAGGCTCGACGTTGACGAATCCGACAGGCGCAGGCGCAGGCGCCGTCGCAGGCGCGGCCGGGGCAAGTGGCGCCGAGGGGTCGCTGCGGACGTAGCGCATGTCCACGCTGGCGGTCGGCCTACCGTTGACCGCGATCTGCACCTGGTAGGGCGTTGCGGGAGCGGACGTCAGTGCGATCTTGGCCATCTCCGTTGTGATTCTGGGAAGATCCACCGTTCCCAGGGAAGCGGCGTCGAGCAGCCGACTCAAGTCCCTCATTTCGGGGAGACCGAGCACAGCAGTAAGTGCGGAATCGGGCAACGCCAGTAACGCGCGCAGCTTGTCGATGAGTGACGACACGTCTCTGTCACCGAACCTGGACGTCAAGAGGATCAGCAACGCCTGCAACTTGGCTTTCACGGGCACTTCACCGAGAGTGCCGAAAAGGTGTGGGTTGGCGGCCATTTGCGGACCCGGCGCCACCCCCGCCCTCGCTCCCTCGAACATCGTGAACGACACGGACTCGGTGCTCACCACACTGCGGACATCGATCGGTCCGGCGGTCTCGACACCTCGCTTCGGTGAGCCAGACTCCGCGACAGCAACTTTGGTCATATCAGGAAGCGCAACGTAGATCCCGGACGGCACCGTCGACGGAATGAGAGCCCACGTCTGAATAGCAATACCCGAGACGAGGAACAGCAGAAAACCACGACGAGCTCCTGTCGACATGCGATCGCCGATCAGCTCCGGATGGTCGACGATCTTTCGAACAGCCACCCACGGAGCCGGTTTGCGATCACGCGAAGTCTCACTCACGGGCCACCCTCCTCGATCTCGGGTCGGTAGGCCAAACCGCGTTCGCGGAGTGTCCGGAGTCTTGTCAGGCAGTGGAACAGTGACGCGTCACCTATGGCGTGCCGCCAACAGGACCGCTGCGCACATAGCGTAAAACTTTGCCAGACGAGGTGTCAACAACGCGGCGGGTCAGATCAGACGAGAAATGGAACAGACATTTTCCGATCACGATATTCGGATACCGGACGCTAGGCCGGTGACTGGCGTGATGTTGCGCCACGCACCCGCAGATCAATGTCCGACTGGCCCGAATCACACTGTCCGCGAGAACTACTCATGGATTCAGTCCCGCATAGGTCTCGTGCGCGTCGATGCCTGGGAAAGAACTAGATCCTTGCCTGCTGCGCATGAATCTCGGTGCGCGGACCAGCGCCGATCGGCCGGATGAACTCTCGAGAGAAATGACTTCTCCGGCGGGCTGTCTGCGTTGCTGAGGTAGACGATCGACGCCGATTCCATTCGTGTCCTCCATCGAACCGGTCACTCGCACACCGACCTGGCGATAGCCTCGCGGCACCACCCCCGTGTCTGCGATCATCCACTCACGGTCATGGTGGTCCCCCGACCGAAGGGCGTTGATGACGACACCACCCACCTCGTCGGCGAATCACCGGGACATGCTGGCCGCGGCGTCGATTCGTATCGCCTGCGGGGCATTTCTGTGCTTCCTGTTGTGCACGTGCGCATCCCCGACGGCGCACTCTGACCTCTACCAGGATTACAGCACCGAGCCGAACGGTAGCCATCCTGCTGTGTTCGACTCCGGTCAGACCGCGATTCTCACCTACACGCCGAACGACTCGGCCCGTCCCACCATCTACGGGGGAAGGTCGATCATCAACTACACCGGTCCCGGCCGCGGAGCGGGGTACGCCACCGCGCAGTTGGACGCCACGGTTTCCTACGTCGAGGCTGATTGGAACTTCGGCTCCGGTGGAACTGCCAGCGGCGCGATGGCTTTGGGTTTGTACGCAACCGAGATTCCGTCGGGCTACCTGGGCGACACGCTCACACCGGATAGCCCGGCGCACGTCGTGTTTCTCGATGATCACTTCGAGTACGGCGTGTGGCAGAACCATGTTCTGACGGTCATCGCGAATGTGCCGTACGGGCGCCGCTTCGGCACCGAAACTCAGCACGTCGCCATGTATGTCGACAACACGGCGGGCAAGGCGTGGGTGTTGGGACCGACCGGCGTCGTCTACGGTCCGTACACGCATCCACAGATCAAGGATGTGACTGCTCCGTACGTGACGATCGAGCAGTTCTACGGCGACGCCAGCACTGATACGCGTGTGGAGATCCAGCGGTGGCGCGCATCCTCGGATCCCAGCAATCCGCCGATGCCGCGCCAGTGAAGTAGATTGCGCACGAACGCAACTCACCCGGTCAGCGCCCATATGCGGAAAGAGCAGCAGGGTCTCTGCTCTCCCCTGTAAGTTGACCTCTGTGGGGTGGACACTGACGGATTTCACTGCGCTCGATGCGAATCAACGCAAGGCGTGGTCGGAGGTTCGCGACAGCAACCCGGCGCTCGACAGCCCGTACTTTCATCCGGCCTTCGCCGGGGCGGTGCACGACATGTTCGGCGACGTACAGGTGGCGGTGAACGACGGTCATACCTGGTTCCCGATCCAGGTGCACAAGCGGCGAGCCCGGCCGGTCGGCTGGCCAGGTGCCGACTTTCAAGGACCGGTGACGGCGCCGGGTGTCGCGGTGGATCCCGTCGAATTGGTGCGCACCACAGGGCTGCACGCGCTGACGTTCGACCACATCTCAGAAGCACGCAGCGAGTTCGCACCGTGGTCCGACGGCCATGTGGAAGCGCCCTTCATCGACGTCACCGGTGGCCTAGACGGGTACGTGGGTCGAATCAGCAAAGCAAGTCGGGACAAGTTGTCGCGAGTGCGCAGGATGACCAACAAGGCAACACGTCAACTCGGCGACGTACGTCTCGTCTGGGATGCCCAGGACCCCCGGCTGCTGGACTGGTTGATCGACACCAAACGCGAACAGTACGCAGCGACCGGAGCTTACGACTTCTTCGCCATGAGTCGTCGTCGGGACTTGATCCACCATCTGGCTCAGACCAGAGTCGATGGGTTCGCCGGCATACTTTCAGCGGTCTACGCCGGCGATACGCTGCTCGCGGCGCACTTCGGTCTTCGCGACGGTCCGGTGTTGCATTGGTGGTTCCCGGTGTTCGACCGGTCTTTCGCCGAGTTCGCACCGGGGTGGATTCTGTTGCGCGAACTCATCTCTGCCGCCCCGCAGCTCGGGTTGGCTCGCATCGATCTAGGCCCCGGAGAGGAGGACTACAAGCGGCGGGCGATGACCGGCGCGGTGTCAGTGACCCAGGGTGAGGTAACGGCCACGCCATGGCGGCGAACGCTCCGGACAGCTCGTATCACTGCCGAGCGAACCGCGATCGCACGACTCAAGAACTCCCCGCTCAAGCCGACACTGAGTGCGATGCGGGCGACGGGATACCGCGCCCTGGCTGCGCGCCAAGCACGCAGATAGCTGTTGCGTGCCAGTCGTCATCTCTGTGTGCTGCCGACGAGAATGTCCATCTCCCGAGCCCTGAGCATCCGCGGAATCCAGACGAAGTCTGGAATCACCTGCGCCAGGACCATGGCCACCGTCGCTGCGGCTACGACGCCGGCGGCGCCCCACCGTGCACCCCACCAGATGCCCAGCAGCACGGCCGTCACCCCCATGACCGTGATACAGAACGATTGCCACCGGGCCTCACGCGGCATCGTCAGCATCACTCCGCCGGGCAGGTGGACGCATTCCACGAACAGCATGATGGCGAACGCAACCGCCAAGGCCCGCGGCGCGACAATCTGGCCGCCCGACAACACGGAGGTGGCCCACGGTGCAAAAGCCACGATCCCGATGCCGGCGACTGCGGACGAGAACCCGAACACGGCGACCGAACGCAGCCACAACTGGGTAGAAGCGACGGTGGCTGTTCGGCGCTTGACGAACACCGGCCACAGCGCCATCCCTGCCGTGTCGAAAACCATCCACACCACGCCGAAAATCTGTGCGGTCAACGCGTAGCGCGAGAGCTCCTGTGGTGTCGATACGTGCGAGAGGACCAGCCGGTGTGATTGAAGGCCGAGCGGCAGTCCGATACTCAACACGAACATCCACAACGAGCCGTGCAGAACCTTGCGTCTCGAGTATTCCGCGCTGGGGCGCGCGAACGCCGCCCACCCGAGACCACTGACCCGCAGAGCGAAGATCGTGGCGATACAGTTTCCAGCGAGAACTCCGCCGGCGCCGGATATTGCGTACCAAATACTTTCTGCACCAGTTGTTTTCAGCATCATCGTCAACAACAGGGTGAATGCCGCATTGGCGATGGTCATCAGCACCGCCACCGGGTTCATGTTCAAACCGATGATGATCCGGATACCGATACCAGCTGGAATTCCCAGAGCGATCAGACACACGGCCACAGTGATTGCGATGCGGTCGGCCGAGCCCGTGTTCGTCCCGATCAGCAGGCGCCATGAATCCGTGGCCATGACCGCGACGCTGACCAGGATCAGCCCGGCTGCAACGGCACCGAGCATTCGCACACCGCGCTGCACGGTGGCCAGAGCCACTCCGTCGTCAGTCAACCGACCTGGCCGCGAGCAGGCACTGGTCACCACGGCGCCGATCCCGAGATCCGCGAACGGGATGAGCAGACTGAGGGTCGTGATGAGTGAGACGACACCGAACACGGCCTCTCCGGTCTGGCGCACGATCATTGCGGTGTTGACCAGTCCGATCAGTGCTACCAACGGCGTTCCGACAATGCGAAACGCCGTGCCCAGGACAATCGCCCTACGCTCCATCGGCTGCAGCGAGGCGTCGTACCGGACGGTGTCAGCGGACGTCATCACCGCGCCCTGTCTGGATCCTCGTCAAAAGCTCGCGCACCGGAGCCACACCATGTCGACAGGGAGAAGTAGGCGGCGCGCCGCACCCGGCCCGATTCCAGCAGCCCGGAGACGGTCGTGCTCTGCAGAGTGCGCCGCTGTAACCCGTCGACGATCAACTCCGCGGCAACGGCCCGATCGAACGAGCAACCGGGATCATCTGCGAGGGTGTCATGCAACAGCACAATGCTCCCCGGCTCAGTCCGGTCGATCACCTCGGATGCCACCTCGCGCTCCCCCAGCCCGCTCCAGTCGAAGCTGTCCAGATCCCACATCACCGTCTCGAGGCCGGCATCGCGCTCACCCAGGAACGAGCCCACAGTCTGAGCGCCGAACGGGGGACGGAAATATTTCACCGGTTCACCGGAGATCGTGGCGAGCTCTGATGCCGCTGCGGCGAGCATCCGTCGCGTCGATCGCCGGGAACCGCCGGCGAGCCGACGGTGATCGAAACCGTGCAGACCGATCTCGTGTCCCTCCGCGACGACGCGATGCACCAATCCCGGTAGCCGACGCGCATTCTCCACCAACATGAAAAACGTTGCATGTGAGCGATAGTCGGCAAGAATGTCCAATATCTTGGGGGTCCACACACTGCTGGGACCGTCATCGAAGGTCAAGGCCACGAGTGGCTGATACGTCCGCACACTGCGGATCGACCCCCAACGGTTACCGACGACAGCATCAACGGCGCTGTGCGCGGCGCGCTGCAGGCCACTCTTACGAGCAAACGGATCGTTCATTTCTCCCCCAGAAACACCCTCGAACGACAAACTTTTTGTGGCCCTTCGGCTGAGCCCGCTCGTCTCCTCGCCCCCCGGCGATGCGAACGCGGCGATCATCCCTCGTCGTCCAGCACGACAGGGAAGCACCCGATGTCCGGTCACTGTCACAGTGGCGCCTCGCTGCACGGAATCCTCCGTCGGAACTTGGTGCCGAGCGCGCGAACCGACCACGCTTTCATGGCGTTCACTGCTGGGTGCACCGCGCTCTTTGCTTTCACCACACGTTCCCAGCAGCGCAGGAGAGCGCGCGAGGTCAGCCTTCCGTTGAACGGATAGCAGCCGACCAAGTCCCAGATCCTCCGCATGTCGTCGAAGACGTCATCCACCGAGCGTGCCGAGCCGGCGCCAGTGATGTCGAAATCGGTGACCACGCGCTCGATGGTGATGGGTTCGAGCACCAACGCGGCGCGCAGCATGAAAAGTTGGTCGGCAGCGATGTCGAACTCGACATCGTATCCACCGATCTTTCTGACCAGGGACGATCCGAAGAAGGAAGCTTGATGGGGGATGGTCGCCTGGATCATCAGAAACCTCCGCATGTCGAAAGGCATGGGTGCCTGCAGCCCGACGCTGACCCCGTCGGGCCCGATCAGGTTCTCCATGCCGTATCCCCACAGGTCGCTCACGGGACCACGATTCGCGATCTCTTGCACTACGTGGGCCAGCGAGTAGGGATCAGAAAAGCGGTCACGAGAATGGAGGAACCACAGCAGATCTCCCGATGCACGGGCGATCCCCTGGTTCATCGCGTCGTACCTCCCGGCATCGGGCTCGGACTGCCAGTACCCCAAGCCGGTTTCGATCTGACGCAGGTAGTCCACGACGTTGTCACCCGATCCACCGTCGATCACGATGTGTTCGACGGGTCCCGGGTACCGCTGGGCCCGAACGCTGTCGACGGTTCGTTTGAGACCGTCGAGGTCGTTCAAGGTGATGGTGATCACCGAGACGGTCGGAGCAGAGCTCATTGATCCTTCTCCGTCGACGGTCTTCTCAACGAGCTTCGCACCTTTCTCAGCGCGATACGTGTAGTCGCCGTCGAGACGTAGACCCATGCCCAGATCCCTGGTCGACCCCATCGCACACTCGCGACGATCGATCGAAGAACGCCACGGAACGAGCCTGCTTCGAGCGCCGAACTGACGGGGCTGTAGAGAAAGTAGTCACCTCGCACGCGCTTCGACTCATCGGCGAGCTCACTTTTCCCCCAGTCGATGTAGTCGGCACTGCGATCCACCCCCGGACGTGACTCCGAGTTGGCCGTCACGTTGACCTCGACGAGGCAGTCAGGGAGCTGGAGGATTGGTAGATCGGGCAATTCGCGCTGAACCCTCATCAACCATGAAGGGTCATCGTGGATCGAGCCCGCCGATACCGACAGCGGCACCGCATCTGCAACCGCCCTGGGAAACATGAGTGTCGGCACCGCGATCGACGGTCGCGCCCGTCTCATCGAGGCCAGTTGCATCAAGTACGGAGCCACCCGTTCACCCGGACCGATCAACCTGCGCGGCATCGTCAGTGGCTTGCGACCGTCTGCTCGTCGCTCGTACCGACAGGAAACGATCCAGCGGTCCCGGCAATGCGGCACCGCGGCGAGTTGCCTCTCCAGTTTGGCCTTCCTCCAGGAATCGTCATCGTCGAGGAGGGCGATGATACTGCCGCTGGCCGAATCGATCCCCAGCTGTCTGGCGCGGCCGGGACCCTCGCCTCCCGATGTCCGCAGAACCCGGATAGCCTCGGAGGTCGGCAATTCCGGTTCGCTGTCGGAATCGACCACGACGATGACCTCGAGGGGTGGGACGGTCTGGTTCAGCGCCGATTCGACTGCGATGCGCAAACTCGTTCTGCCGACAGTGGGAATGATGACGCTCACCGTGGGTTCGATGGTCAACGGAGAAACTCCTTCTCGTCGAAGTGCGAGTGCGAGGGCATGTGCCTCGCAGCGAAGACAACTGCGAGCATGGCGAAGCCCGAAAGGGATCCGTAGGACCAGGGTGAGAAAAGTAGATCCCACACCGCCTGCAGCGATACGGCAATCACCAGAACGGACCAACGCCCATATCGAGGCGCGTTCCAGATCATGGCCAGCGCCGCGATCATCAGTCCCAGCGGAAGCAGCGCGGCGAAGAGTCCACCTTCCGCCCATGCACCGAGTAATACGGAGTGGAGCGAAACGTCTCCATTCGCGAAGTACCAGCCGCTCTCGATGGGTACGGCAGGATCGAAGCCGAGGGCGATTGCCACCGACTTGGCGCGGTCGAAAGCCTCCGCGCTGATGTTGTTCGCACTGGCCCAGCCGAACCACGGGCGCTCGAGGATGGCCGACATCGACAGCGGAGACTCCGTCCGTCCGGCCAATATCAGCGGAACACCCTCGGCGAGTTGCGTTTCCGTCTTCCGCCCGATCGCATCACCGAGGAGCCCGTCGGCGGCCAGGCGTGGCACGATGGCATACATCGATGTCCCTGACAGTGCGACGAGTGCGACTTGCACCCATCGGGGCACTCGGTTGCCGGCGACCCAGCCCACCAGCGCTATCACGGTCACGAGCGCGCAATTGGTTGCCAGTGAACGGTAGTCAGCGCTCAGACTGTAGGCCGCGACGAGCAATAGCGCGAGCGCTTGAAGCGGAAGAGGCACCTTCATGAGAACCAGGCAGAAGAGCAGGATGAGGACGATCCACTGCCCGAAGCCGTATTTCCACAACTCCGCGGTCGAATCGTAGGTGTCGGCGGATGCCCCGACATGGAAAACGCTGTACGCCGCTGCGCCGATCGCGATTCCGCAGTAGATCGCGAAGATGCGGAGGAGGTCCCTGCCGGCGAGTACCAGAAATCCCGCGAAGTAGACCGCGAACGCCGCCCACTGCTGCACTCGCTGATCGACGAGACTCAGATGGTTGATCTGGGCCGAAATGCAGAACGCAGCGAATCCGGTCAGGGCGAGGACGAGCGGTAGCCACTGGCCGAGCGTCAAGCGGGTCAAGAGCAAAGCCGGCGCCAGCAGAAGGCACATCGGGGCCAGCATCGTCAATGTGAACCCTTGGATTTGAATCGCTGTCGTCGCACCCAGCGCAATCAGCACAACGACAGTGAGCGCTCGGCGTGCGGTCTGCCGCCGCCTCTCGAATGACCCGCGCGAGGGAGCGACGACGTGTGAGACGAGCGAGTTCTCGGCGTTCTGACCTCTGATGAGCCTGGTCTGCGTGACCACGCCGTTCATCGGGGCAGTCCGATGCCGGCGAACAGTGCGCGCGTGACCCGCCCATTGCAGATCAGCCGATCGCGGGGCATTCTTGCTCGGAGAGAACCGGTGACGCCGCACTCTCGGGTTGTCGATCGAAGGGGAGCCAGACGGTGAATGTCCTGAGAGGCCAACGCCCCCCTCCGGTTCCACGATTGGCCGTAGGCGTCATCGTGGGACTGGTCATCGCGATCGTCGGATGCCAGACGGTCGGGCCGCCTGATTCTTTCGCGAGGCCCCTGCCCTCGACTGCGGCACTGCCGCCGGGCCTCGTCGGGGTGACAGCCGTCACGCTGACCGACCCCGCTACCAGAGACAGACAGTACGATCAGATTGCGGCCGATCGTTTCAGTGCCGTTCGGCTTCAAATCGAGTGGGATCTCATCGAGCGATCCCCGGGCCGATTCGACTGGGCTGACACGGATTCGCTCGTCAATGGCGCAGCCAGCCGAGGCCTGACGGTCCTCGGAGTTCTCTCCTATGCGCCCTCCTGGGCCGTTCCCCCTCAATACCGGGACCTCGTCCACCCGGCGCCGGCCGACGCGGGCCCCTGGGCCAACTTCGTTGCCCAAGCCGCCAAGCGCTACTCGAATGTCATTCACAACTGGGAGATCTGGAACGAGCCGAACATCGACGACAGCTTTGCGCCAGGGCCCAATCTGGCCTTGTACTCGTCGATGCTCAAGGAATCCTATCGGGCCATCAAGAGGGTCGATCCACAATCCGTGGTGATCACCGGAGGTACGTCCCCGGCAGTGGACAATCCGACGGAGATGTCGCCTGTCACCTTCATCAAGGGGTTGTACGACAATGGCGCAGGTGAATTCTTTGACGCGGTCGCCATGCACCCGTACAGCACACCGGAGCTCCTGACCACCGAAGGAACGTCGGATACGTCGAACTCGAATCGAGCGATCAAAGACGTCAGCGATCTGATGGCCAACGAGGGCCAGGACGGTAAGCGGATCTGGTTCACCGAATTCGGCGCGTCGACCGCCACCCCCGGAGCTGTCGCTCCGGATCTCTCCGGTCAGCAGGTCGGCGTGTCCCCGCAGCGTCAGAGTGAGATCCTGACCAACGGGATAAGTTTCCTGCGGTCTCTTCACAATGGGGGCCCCATCTTCCTCTTCGACTTCCGCGATGTCGAAACGGGAAGTCGCAACGTGCAATACAACTACGGTCTGGTCCGATCAGATTTCACAGCAAAGCCGGCGCTCGCAGCCGTCCAAGCCCTTCTCGGTTGATGGTGGCGCCGGTGAGACGACGAATGCTCGACGATTGCCGTTCGACCGCATACTGCGGGGAAGGTCCACCCGCAGCGTCGTCGTTGCGCTCTCCTCTCGCTCGAACCAACTGCCACCCTCCAACGAAATCGATCTGATGAACTCGGCGGGAGACCCGGCGTAGACACCGGGAGCTTGATGCGCCTTTCTCGGCCTGCTCAACATCGAGTTCGCGACCAGCAGCGAATGAGGCGGCAGCACTGCACCCTTCAGTACCAGACAGTTGGTCAGCACTACCGAACGTTCACCGATGCTGACCCATCCTGCGGACTGCACGTCGAGCATGATGTCGATTTCGTGGCTGAGGATAGTGGTCCGTTGGCCGGCGATACCGGACATGTCGCCGAGCGCCACATTCCCGGAGCAATCGATGTTGTGTCGACTCGTGATGATCGCGCCGTCACCCATGACGAGAACCCCGACATCTGGGTGCAACGCTTGATAGGCGGGATGCGCGGAGATCGTGTTGAGTGATCCGATCGATGCTCCGTTGCCCACCTTCAGCAGGCGCACACGGCGAAAGACGTTCAGTGGGCCGATCATTGCGCTCTCACCGATGACCGCGCGGCCGACATTCACCGCCAGGAGCGGCGCGATGTGGGCAGACGCGGCAACATCATGGCCGAACATCCGCAAGAGCCTGTTCTTCAGCCCGCTGCCCGGCAGAAGCCAGACGAGCATCTCGACCTTCTTCTTCACGAACCGGCCTCCTTCTCAGCGAACGCCGGCGTGCGACTCGACGAACCAGGCGTACATCTTTTTCAGCCCGGCCTCGATCGTGAGAGTCGGCTGCCAACCGAGGGCCCTCAACTTGCTGTTGTCCATGAGCTTGCGCGGTGTGCCGTCTGGCCGGGTTGCGTCGAACTCGACCTCGCCGTCGTATCCGACGACCATCCGCATCAGGAGTGCCAACTCACGGATCGAGATCTCCTGCCCTGAACCCACATTGATGATGCCGCGGCTGTCGTAGTTGCGGAGGAGGAAGACACAGGCATCTGCCAGGTCATCGGCGTCGATGAGCTCTCGCCGGGGTGATCCGCTCCCCCACACGACGACCTTCGGCTGGCCCGATAGCTTCGCCTCGTGGAAGCGGCGCATCAAGCCTGCGACAACGTGAGAGTGTTCCGGGTGGAAGTTGTCCCCTATCCCGTACACGTTCGACGGCATCACCGCGAATGCGTTGAAGCCATATTGCTCTGCATAGGCGTCACACATCGTGATGCCCGCGATCTTCGCGACTGCGTACGGCCGATTGGTCTCCTCGAGGGCGCCAGTGAGAAGCGCCTCCTCCGTGATCGGTTGTTCCGCGTGTTTGGGATAGATGCAACTCGATCCGAGGAACATGAAATTCTGAGTTCCGTTGCGGTATGCGGCGTCGATGACATTCGTCTGGATCATCAGATTCTCGCGGATGAAGTCGGCGCCCAACGTCGCGTTCGCGATGATGCCGCCGACCTTCGCCGCAGCGAGCACCACGACATCGGGGCGCTCTGCAGCGAAGAATTGCTCCACCGCCGCCGCATCGTGCAATGACAGTTCATCGTGAGAGCGAGTGATGATATGAGCGTCCTCCTCGAGGAGGCGTCGCGTGATGGCTGATCCGACCATGCCGCGGTGTCCGGCCACGTAGATCTTGGGTTCGTTGTACACAAGTGCCTCTCATTCGGTTCAGGAACGCTGGACGCGCGGTTCGCTCGCAAGCAGGGTCGTCTCAGGGGGCACATCGCCGGTCACCACCACCGTTGCTCCGATGGTGACACCGTCTCCGATGCGAGTCCCTCGCAGGACGGTCGCACGCGCCGCGACCCACACCGAATCTCCGATGACGATGGGAGCGTTGTCGAATTCGAAAGTGGGACTGCGTCGGTCATGGCTTCCGGTGCAGATGAGCACTCCCTGGGAGATGCAGGTGTTGGACCCTATCGTCACGTGCTCGAGGTTCAGGATCCACACCTCCTCGCCTATCCACGAGTTGGCTCCGACCTCCAGTTTCCACGGCCAGTGGATCTTGACCTGGTGTCGAATCAGGACTCCGGCACCGATTCTGGCACCGAAGATACGAAGAACCATGATTCGAAACCGGTTGGGACACCACCACTTCATCAGAAGTTCTCGTGCGATCAGCCACAGAACCTGGACGCCGATGCTGCGGCCGCGCTCGTATCCCCGCCCGGTGAACCCATCGAGGGAGAAGCGGCGGCCCGCCTCCGACATCGTGCCGGGAACCCGGTCAAAATAGGCCAGCTCGTTCATCGGAAGCCTTTCGACGTCTTCTGCGGATGCTCGGGGGCTTTCACCTTGGCCATCACCACGGTCAGGAGATGCGCCCGCGCCGCGGTCAATTCGCTGATGGCTCTGGTCACGTCCCCGCGATGTGACCTCGACGTGTCGACCACCAGCAAATCGGCGTCCACGACCGCAGACAAGACCGACGCAGCGCTGCTGTCGTTCACGGACCCGGTCACGATCACCACGCGATCGAACTCCTTGCGAAGGTCGTCGACGAAAGCGCTCATCACCGCCGACGAGAGCAACACCCCGATGGCATGGCTCCCGCCGTGAGGGACGACGGACAACTGGGGACGGACGGTGCTGTGGAGCACGTCGTCAAATCCCGCACGGCCTAAGAGCAGATCAGTCAGTCCCGGGCTGTCACCTGCCACTCCGAACCACGTGGCGTCCAGCGAGGAATCTGCGGCGATGAGTGCGGTGCTACGTCCCGTTTCGGCGAACGCCGCAGCGATACCGCCTCCGAGCGCCACGGCCGGCCGCCCAGAGGTAGCCGGTGCTACGAGGAGGACCTGCGGCGCTGGATCATGCGCGTCCAGCTGTACCCGGAGGCGTCGAAGGCCCTCTGACTCCTCAGAGCGTGAGGTGTCGAACAGGTTGTGCTGGGGAGAGGCGTCCGGATCAGGCACCAGCAGAGGGCCTGCAGTAGGTGCACCCGTGAGCCGGCCGAGTTCTTCGGCCGAGTTGATGCGGCGCGATATGACAGGGATCAACGAAAGGCACAGCAGGCCGATCATCAGGCCGCCGATACACCCGTACACAGCGTTCGTGACGACATTCGGAGAACTCGGTGTCGAAGGTATCTGGGCGCGGTTGACCACCGTGATCGTCGAGCGCGGCGTGCTCTCGCCGATCGGCGTCTCCAGCGGACCGGCGTACTGGATGAACTCATCCGCCAGCGTGTTGGCGATTTCGGTGGCGCGTTCAGGAGACGGATCAGTTGCGGACAGGTCGAGCAGCACCGTTCGCGGCACGATGGCAGCGTGAACCTTCGACGACAGCTCGTCCGCCGACAACGGCAGATGCAGTCTGTCGACGACGCGCCTGGTCAACTGCTGGCCAGAGATCATCTGTGCGTACGACTGAACACGCTGCTCCGAGAATTGGCCTCCCGAGTAGGCCTCAGATGAGCTATTGCCCCCGCCTGTGGCCGCGACGAACAGTCTGGTCGTCGCCGTGTATTCACGAACCTCATGAGTGCTCACCAGGTTCCCGAAGAAGATCCCGACGAGCGCGGTGATCGCGAGTACCCACCACCTACGCCGTATCGCGCTGACGACGGTCTGGAAATCCATCACGGTCTCCTCGTTGGAATCGAAGTGGGGAACGCCTGCGGGCCGGACGATCCGCCGGCGCCGTCGACAGGACTTCCGTTGCTGCCCGGACGATCTCGCCGTTGCCCGCAAGCGCTCTGGGTGACGAACACCACCCCCAGCACCTGTCCGGCCGCGAGCGTCAACTGTTGGCATGCCGAACGCAATGCGTCGAACGTGGTCTGGCGCGCCCTGGCGACAAGCACGATGGCATCGGCGTGTCGAACAAGTCGCACCGCATCGCTGAACTCGAGCACCGCGGGGGTGTCCACGATCACCCAGTCGTATGAGCTGCGGAGTTGGTCGAACATGCGCTCCGTGCCCGGGTGATCGGCTGTTGCTCCCGGGTCCCCATCGTTCGAACCGAACGGGATGACAGTGATTCCGTGCCACCCCGCGGAAGCGATCGACGCACCGCCGTGGACGAGCCCGCTGACGGTCTGCGCATCGTCCAGCCCCAGAACCCGGGCCAATTGAGAGCCTCGCGAATCGAAGTCGACGATGGCAACGGTGGAACCTCTGCTGGCCAGTGCCCGTGCCGCGATCAGGGCTGTACCGGTTTTTCCTGAGGATCGTTCAGCCGAGGCCACCATGATGACCTTCGACCCGAGGATCGCGAGCCGGTCCAGGGTGCCTCGAAGCTCCCGGCCGGACTCTTCGTCCCACGGTCGAGATTCCGCGGACTGCCACGGCACCGAACGGATGGTCGCCAGCACAGGAGTCTCTGTGGCTTCCGCAGCATCCTCGGGGCGACGAAGCCGCCCGTCGAGAAGGGCGACGACCACGGCGACGAAGGCACCGGCGATCAGGCCGACGACTGCTGCGATACCGAGGATCAGCCCGAGCGGCAACCTCCCGGCTCGTCCGTCCGAGGACGGCGCCCTCACGGGAATCAAGTCCACCCGGGGAACCAGTCCCGCCGACACCGTTTCCAGCGCGTTGATACTTCGGCGAAGTTCCTCGATGTAGGCGTTGCCTATCGCTTGGGCCTGCAGCGGGGTGTCACCCGTCGTCGTCAATTGCAAGAGCACGGTGTCATGGACCGGGGAGAGGTTGGCGCGGTCGATCATCTCCTCGGGGGCGATGTCCATTCCGAGGTCGTCGATCACCCTCTTGGCGATCTCCGGACTCCTGCTCAGGGCGAAGTAGGTGTCGGCTCGCTGCCTGGCATAGTCGTCGCCCTCGTAGAAGCTCCGCTCGTCGTCCCGAGGCGTCGTCACGAAAAGCACTGCCTTGGCTGCATATTCGGGCGGCTTCGCGATGAAGAACAACGCTGTCGCGAGAACCGACAGCAGCGTGAACGCGACGGGGATCCGCCACCAGCACCGGAGCACGAACACGTAATCAGTCAGGGTCGAGTTCATGATGGATGCGTGACCCCCTGCGCCTTCAATGCTCTGGTCAGCAGCTCAGCGATCTTCCTCACTCCGGCGAAGGTGGGGTGAATCCCGTCGTCGCCCACGTACGGCGATGTGTCGATACCGACGAACCAGCCCAGCGCTCCAGGATCGATGAACTCGACATCGTCGAACTCGGGGTTGGAGCGAAGAACCGAACGGAACTCGTGGCCTATCGTCTCCCCCGCCAGAGATGGCGGCCTGATCACCGGCTCGTTGAGGAACCATGGTCCGATCACGATGACGTGGCTGTTCGGCCAGGACTCGACGACCTGCTTCACGGTGTACGCGAAAATCGGATCGACGTCGGAGGTGGCGAACTGCATGTCATTTCGGCCACCGTCGAGGACCACCACATCCGCGCGATACATCTCTCGCAGACGCGGTAACCGCTCTACGAACGATGTGGACGGCAAGTCGGGTTGGGTGACCTCGAGCCGGTGTCCAGGGCCCCCGCTGAGGTAGCCCGTCCCGCCCTCCGCAGCGATGTTGCATTCCCACCCCAGTGCCGTCGCCGTCAGGCAGCCGTAGCTCAGATCCGGTGTGGTCGGACCCTTGGTGTACGAGTCACCGATGAACAGGACAGCGGGTGCCACCCGACTCGGCAGGGTGGGTGGAGCAGCAATGGTCTGCAGTGGTGGCCCGTCCGAGCTCGCTGCAGATCCGTTCAGGATGACACGAGGGACAGCTATGGCAGCCGCGATCGAGAGGACGACGAGAAGAATCGTCGATCGACGGGGCATCGCGACGCGACCGTGGAATCCGGCGATCATGGGACGACCATCCTGCTGGTACCGCGGATCTGTGCCAGGAGAAGTGGCCTCAAGCGTTGTGCCAGCACGGACTGACCCTCGTCGGTCGGTGCCACATTCCGCCGCATCAAACCGTCGGCAGCAAGCCAATTCTCATCGATCAGAGACACATAGGTTGTGTGAGTGCCGTTGGCCGCTTTCGCGATATCCGAGTCGAGTGTCATGAAGACACCAGGCACCGGGTGCTGATGCCAGATGGGACCGAACACGACGAGCGAGGCGTCGGGGGCTCGTCTGCTGAGTTCGGTGAACAGATCGACGGCCGACTGAGTGATCTGTTGGTCGGGAAGCGCCACATCGCCGACACCACCGAAGACCACGATCACATCAGGCTTCGAGGCGAGGGCCTTGTCGACCTGGTCGGCGAAGTGTCCGCTCTGCCCCGCCCGGCCGGCATAACTGGAGTTGGCCACCGCAACATTGGAGATGCTGAGCGGGGATGCGGCGGCAACCAGCGACGGCCATGTCACGTCGTTGTCGGAGCCCGCGCTGTACGAATCGCCGATCACCGAAATGCGCAGCGGTCCATCAGCAGAAGTGGATAGCGACTCTCCACCACGGCTCGTGAGAACGACGGTCACGCCGGCCGTCGCCGCCACGAGTAAGAATGCCAGCGCCACAGTCGCGATCGCGGATCGCCACGAGGAATGCCGCAATGTCATGGCAGCCACCTGCGGAAGTGTGCCGCGACGGAGTAGCTCGTCTCCAACCGTTGGCCCACATACGACATACCGAGGTCATGCTTGACGGCACTGCGCCCACGTTCACCCAGTCTTAATGCGATGTCCGGCGCTGAGAGAAGGCGCTCGACGGCCCGGGCAATGTTCGACGGTCCGGGTTCGATGACGATGCCGCAGTCGTACTTTCGCACCATGGGCGCCAACCCGCACTGATCTGTCACGACAACGGGGAGGCCGACAGACATCGCTTCGAGCACGGCCATCGGGTACGGCTCCGGGCTCAGCGACGGTAGTACGAATATCGATGCCTGCTGCATGCGTGCCGGACCCGCCCCACTTTCTACCGGGCCGACCCAGTTGATGTTGGGCGCCTGGGCGGCAAGCTCCTGAACCTTCCTGCCTTCGCCCTCGTCCGGCCCGATGAGCGTGTACTCCGCGGTTATCCCTCTCGCGTTCAACTCTTGTGCCGCCGCGACGAAGTCAACGGGGCGCTTGCGCTGATGGAGCCGTGCCAAGTAAAGAACCTCAGGTACCCCCCGCGAGTGTGTCGCGGCCGGATACAGCGGTACGCCGTTCGGGAGCGGGGTGAGTCGAGCGTTCCCGCCGGCGATCTCATCGAGTGCGTCACGCTCATCCGTCGTCAGATAGAAGACTTCGTGTGCCTGGCACAACAGTTTCCGAACGATCGTGCGGTCGATCATCGGTGCGAGCGGATGTGCTTCGGGCAGGATCATGCCGTGGGCCTGCAGCACATAGGGCAATCGCATCCGCATCATGGCCACTGCCAGTGGCAACAGGACGAGGTCGCGCGCGAGATGGACGTGTGCAGCGTGGAACTGGCTGTGCGACCGAAGGAACCATGTCACGAGTTTGGGCGCAGACAGACCTGCAAACCCGACGCGAGGAACCAACCGCACAGCGGGCCGGACGACAAGTGGGTTACCCTCCGCCCAGGTGGGTCTCACGTCGAAGCCTCGCTCCGCCGCCGCGAGTGTCACCGAGTGACCGCGGATGCGCAGTGCCGAGGCCTGATTGAGCGAGACCCGCACGGGTCCGCCGTACGCACCGTCCGGGGTGAGCAACGTGACCGCGTGGAGTATTCGCATGCACTCCGGGTCACCTGTCCGCGTCGCCATGGGATCGGTTGCTATACCCGGCCGGCCAACTGGGGCGTATCGACCCATGGCGTGCCCGCACAGCGGAGAGCCTCGATATCGGCGTCCACCATGATCGCGGCGAGATCAGGAGTTCGTACCTCGGCTTTCCAATCCAGCACTCGCGCTGCCTTCGATGCATCACCGATCAGCGCGTCGACCTCGGTCGGACGGACATATCCCAGGTCGAACCTCACGTGGTCCTGCCAATCGAGCCCCGCCCGTTCGAAAGCGATGCTCACGAAGTCCCGGACAGTGTGGCCCTGGCCTGTCGCCAGTACGTAGTCATCCGGCTCGTCGACCTGCAACATCCGCCACATGCCGTCCACGTACTCGGGTGCGTAACCCCAGTCACGGACGGCGTCGAGATTGCCCAGATACAGGTCGTCCTGCAGCCCGGCCTTGATCCGCGCGACCGCCCGGGTGATCTTCCGGGTCACGAACGTTTCGCCGCGGCGCGGGGATTCGTGGTTGAACAGTATTCCGTTCACCGCGAACATGCCGTAGGCCTCGCGGTAGTTCTTGGTGACCCAGTAGGAGTAGACCTTTGCGGCCCCGTAGGGCGACCGCGGATAGAACAGTGTCTCTTCGTTCTGAGGGGGCGGTGATGCGCCGAACATCTCCGAGCTCGACGCCTGATAGAACCGGCATTGCACTCCTGAGAGCCGCACCGCCTCCAACAGCCGGATCGACCCCATACCTGTCGTGTCGCCGGTGTGTTCCGGCTCGTCGAAGCTCACGCGGACATGCGATTGCGCGCCGAGGTTGTACACCTCATCGGGCGAGATCTGCGACAGCAGCGTCACCAGACGGGCTCCGTCCCTGAGGTCCCCGTAGTGCAGATGTAACCGGGCATCCGGATCGTGCGGATCCACGTAGAGATGGTCGATGCGCGAGGTGTTGAACGTCGATGATCGACGGATCAGGCCGTGCACCTCGTAGCCTTTGTCGAGGAGCAGCTCAGCGAGGTACGACCCGTCCTGGCCGGTGATCCCGGTGATGACAGCCTTCTTCATTCTTGTCCCTTCCTTCGTTCCGAGAAGTCGGTGAGCGCTTTGGCGAACGTCACGAAGTGCTGCCGGCCGAGACGTTCGGAGAACTCCGCCTCCCCGAGCCGCCTTGCGTTGTCGGTGAGGCGGACACGCAGCGCATCGTCGGACCGGATTTCACACAGGCCGCTGACGAGCGCTTCTGGGTCGCCGTTCGGCACCAGCAGTGCTGCGTCGCGTGAGCTCAACAACGATCCGGTGATGCCGTTTTCGGCGACCGCCGCAAGGATGGGTCGCGATGCGATCGTGTACGAGGTGAGCTTGCTGGGTAACGACATCTCCCTGACCCCAGGACGTTCGTGGACGAGTAGCACGTCTGCCGCAGCGAGGGTGAGTGGATAGATCGCCTCGGAGACTGGATCGACGAACCGAACCCCGTCCAGTCCGCGGGCCTGGTGTTCCAACGCCTGCCTCGTGTTGCCGTCCCCCACGAACACGAACTCGAATTCGCCTGGGTAACGCACGGCAGCGACTCGGGCAGCCTCCAAGGCATGATCCAGGCCTTGTTTCATCCCCATGTTCCCGGTGTGCACAACAGTGAGACGGCCGGTGTCGCGCCAGCCCAGTGCGCGTCTGGCCGCCGCTGGAGCGAGATTCGTAGGAGTGACATGAGAGAACAGGGGTACCTCGACGATCCGTCGATCGTCCACTCCTCCCGCAACCAGCGCCGGCCGGAACCCCTCCGTGACAACGCCAATGCGGTCGGCACGGCGTAGCACGGAATACTCAGCTGCTGCAATGTGATTCGCGACGCGTCCACCCGTACTTCCCGATTGAACCGCAGCTTTTCCCACCTGGTCATGCACGATGGCGCCGAACGGACGTCGACGCCGGCCCACCATGCCGGCTACCGCAGCGCCCAGCAACGGCGTCACGGCGATCACGATGTCGGCACGTGTCGCGAGGACAGCAGGAGCGCTCAGCGCCGCGAAACTCAGTTCCAGGCGCATTCGCCCGAGGAGGCCGGGATTGTGTGGAACCGCATGGCGTAGTCGCACGATGTCGACCGAGCCGGAACCCGTCGGTCGGGCCGGTGATTCACGCCATCTCAGCCCCGTCTGATACTGGGGGTCGACCACGCGCCACTCGGGGTAGTGCGGAACGCCGGTGACGACCTTCACAGCGGCGCCGGCATCGGCAAGGGTGTCGACGAGCAACGAGTTGTAGGGTGCGCTACCCGATGATTCGGGGCGGAAATGGCAGGCGACAACGCACACCTGAAGACCGGCCAACGAGCCTGCGCTGGAGTCTGCACCGTATCGTGCGACAGAGTCCGACACGCTCGAGTCGGATACTCCGCCGACAGCATGTGAGTCGGTCATCTCGGCGTGCGGCACACTCGAGGACTTCATCAATGTCCCGTTCCGTGTCATGGCTCTAATACGCTCCGTGGCGTTGGAGAACTGTCCGCACCGTCCGCAGAACGATCACCAAATCCTGTACGTATGACCAGTTGTCGACGTAGAAGTGGTCCAAGCGAATGCGCTCGGCAGCAGATACGTCAGATCTCCCGGACACCTGCCACAGACCGGTGATTCCTGGTTTGACGAGACCCCTGCGCTCGATGAAGTACTCGACAGAAGACCCCTCGCCGGGAACCAGCGGTCGGGGACCGACGATGCTCATCGAACCGGCGAGAACGTTGAACAGCTGAGGGATCTCGTCGATGCTCGTCTTCCGGAGCCACCGGCCGATCGGCGTGATGCGCGAGTCCGTGGCCGACTTGAAGAAGATCCCATCCGACTGGCCAGAAACGATCCGCTCCGTCTCCAATTCAGCCTCGGACTCCGGCTTCATCGTTCTGAACTTCACGATGCGAAATTGAATTCCGTTGTAACCGACACGATCCTGGCAGAAGAACACCGGTCCGCCGTCGTGCCACTTAATTGCCGCCGCAACCATCAGCATCACGGGGCTGAGCAGGACCAACGCGATGGTTCCCACGACCAGGTCGAAGAAGCGCTTGTGGTAGTGCAACGCTCCGTCATGGCGGGGTCGTGCCACGTGGAAGAGCGGCATGTTGTCGATCGGGCGGATCTTCAGTCGGGGACCGACGATGTCGACCATGCCCGGCATGACGATGAGGTCAGTCCCCAACGAGTCGAGTTGCCAAGTCAGGGTTCGCATGTGCTCGTGGCCGAGGTGCTCAGCAGAAGTGACGGCGAGTGCATCCGCATTGGTGAGGCTCACCACCTCCGCCACGGAATGCTGATTACCCAGCACCGGCACGGGCCCGGTCCGTGTGTCGATCTCGAGACCGACTTTGCCCTGATAGTCAGGCAAGCAGGCGCCGACCACACGGTAGCCAGCATGACTGCACCGATTGAAGGTGTTGCACAGTGCTATCACCGAACGTGGCTTTCCCAGCACGACCACCTGGCTCGTGAACGCACCACGCGATCTCTTCCTGGCGAGATCCCTTCTCAGAAGGTGTCTTCCCGCAAGTAGCCCCACCAGACCGACCGGTAGTGCGATGGCCAGATAGCCGCGGACCAATCCGAGCTGGAGGAGCAGATCCGTGACAGCGATGATGCCGAAAGCCCACGCGGTCGCGGTGACCACCCGGCGATACTCCTCGGAACCAATTCCCGTCAGCGAGAGATCCCATGACTCCTGCAATCCCAGGGCGGCCAGCCAGACGACCGCCAGGATGATCGAGCACGCGGTCACGTATCGCCAGTGATCACCCATCCCGGGGCTGGTCGACTCCGGAAGACCGAATCGAGCGACTTGAGCGACCGTCACAGCCACCACCACAGCAACCGCATCCGTCGCGATCACGTGCCGTCTGTGCATCTTCTTCCATTGACTCGCGCGCGCTTTGGCTTCAGTGACCTGCTTCATCACTCGGTCGGCAGACTCCGACCGGAGACGGATCGTGGACCTGAACCGGCGAACGAGGGGCGGCGCAGTCATTCTGTGCAGCCTCGGGTGGTCGCCATGTCTCGCATATCCAGCGCCTCCTCGTCTCTGCGGACGTTCAGATGCAGAGTCGACGCTTGCTGCCTGTTCACCCCAACGGCGGCACCGTACGGTTCACATACGGTGCCGCCGATCGGGGCGGGCTCGGAAGAGTCACTCTCGTCAGCGAGAAGTGCTGTTTCGCAGCCGCGGTGGCCGTTCTTGCGCCACCACGCTTTGCCGAGTTCCGGCAGGGTGTCGATCGGATCGAAGTACGGGTACGACCGGTTCAGGGCGTCGTCGTCCGCACCCTCCAGAACGGTGCGGTAGTTCTTGTTCCAGTAGGAGACTCCGAGGTTGCGATCGTAGCGAACTACCTGGTGTACCCAGCGTTTTCCGACGAAGGGAACATCGCAGACCACACGCGGTGTCGCGAAGCCGGGTAGATAACCCATGATCGACAGTTGCAGCTGCTGTGCGTGCCACAGCGGTGTCCGCCAGTGCTCGGCATTCGGGATCATGTCGCACATGTAGAAGTAGTAAGGGAGGATGTTCGCCTCACCTTGCAGCGCAAAGCACAGATCGAGAAGGTCCTCAGTGGTGGCGTTGACGCCGCGCATCAGGACACCTTGGTTTCGCACATCTCGAAGCCCGGCGTCGAGTAGGGCGCGGGCCGCGGCGGCGACGAGTGGAGTCACCGATTGCACATGGTTGATGTGCGTGTGCAACGCCAGATTGACACCTCGTCCGGCTGCGAGGTGCGCTAGCCGGTTGACCCCGTCGAGCACCTTCGTCTGCAGCCAGTGCTGCGGCAATGCGGCGAGCGCCTTGGTGGCCAGTCGGATGTCGCGGATCGTGTCGATCTCCAGTAGTTCAGAGATGAACGACTCCAACCGCGGCCAGGGAACATTGCCGACGTCACCCCCCGAGACCACGACGTCGCGAACCGTCGGGGTGGCGCGCAGATAATCGAGCATCTGTCGTTGCCGATCAGCCGGCTGGAGAGTCAGTCTCGTCTTGGTGACCGTCGGCGTCGAGTTGCCGATGAGATCCATCCGCGTGCAGTGAGCGCAGTATTGCGGACACGTCGACACCAATTCGGCAAGGACCTTGGTCGGGTACCGATGGGTCAGGCCCTCCACCACCCACATATCGCTCTCGTGCAGCGAATCCCGTTCGGCGTAGGGGTGAGAGCACCATTCGGGGTGACGGTCGCTGAGCACAGGGAGCATGTAGCGCCGAATCGGATCGGCATGGAACAACTTCGTGAACGTGTCGCGCGCCGAATCCCACTGCGGCGCCATCGTATTGAGCATCTGCGGCGGCAACAGCATCGACATCGTCGCTCGGTGCTGCTGATCGGCGGCCAGGTCGGCATAGAACTCCTCCTCGAGGAGATCGCCCATCACGGCACGGAGTTGACCGATGTTCTTGAGTGAGTGCGCCCGCTGCCATTGCGGATCGTGCCAATCGGAGGGGGACACCTTCGCCCAGCCTGGATATCGCCGCCAGTCTGGCTCGACCAACAGCCTGCGCACGTACATGTACGGCTGATCGGTGACCGCGGTGAAGCCAGACCCGTCGCTCTCGAAGACCGTACTCATCGGACCAGCACCTTCGATGAGTCGGTTGTGGCATCTGCCGCATCGATCACTTCGGCCGCGGCGCGTCGACCCGACCTGATCGCGCCTTCCATCAAGCCGAAGTACTCCAGGCTGGTCTCCGTTCCTGCCCAATGGATCCGTCCATGCGGCTCGGTGAGTGTCGGTCCCAGGCGAAGCCAGTCGCCCGGCCCGAACAACGCGGCGTAGCAGCCCCTGCTGTACTTTTCGGTGATCCAGTCGGTAATCGAGCAGGTGTCCGGTGGAGGAAGTTGCGGGAAGAGTCGCGCGACATGGGCTAGTGCCGCGTCCCTCTGACCGGCCGGCGACAGTGCGGAGAAGGCAGACGCTGCCGCTCCGGTGACAAACCCCGTCAACACACCCGCGGACTCATCGGATGGCGAGTCATCGACCGTGGACAGCAGCGGCCCGCTGGTGCTCACCGACCACCCGGAGAGCCCGCCCTCACGCCAGATGGGCGACCGGTAACCCAGGTGGACTTTGATGGCGCAGCCGCGGCCCGTGGCGGTGGTGGCCCGCGGTGTGCTCAAACCCGGACGGAAGTCGATGCGCTGAGCGAGTAGCGGCGGTACCGCGACGATCACGCGATCAGCCCGGAACTCAGACTGCCGGTGAGCGGTGTCGGTGACGCACCGCACGACCACACCGTGATGGTCCTGATCGATCGCAGCGACAGGTTGATTCACGTGCACCCGATCACCGAGTTGCTCCGCCAGCTCCTCGGCGAGCAAGTGCGCACCGCCGTCGATCCGCCACTGCTGCGCCCCGCCCTCGAAAGCGTTGAGGTATCGAAGGCCTCCGCCGGACCGAAGGTAGAACGCCATGTGCAGAACGGAGATCGCCGCAGGATCAGCGGCCATCATCTCGCCGAGGAACAGAGGAAAGAAGGTATGAGCGTCTGGACGCGCGATCCCGTCCACGAGCCACCGTTGCGCAGAAAGCCGGTCGAGGCGGTCGGCGTCGGGGGTCAGCCACGGCGCATTCGGCCGGACTGTCTCGACCAGATCTTCGAGACGGTCGAACAGGTCACCGAGCGCGACGGCGTCCAGTGGCGGCACCCTGCTCGCAGTAGTCGTGCGTTGATCGTCGATCAGGAAGGTGCTCTCGCCGCTCATGCCAGTTGACACCAGGTCGAGGCGGTGATCGTCGACGAGCTGAAGCAGTTCGGTGTGTTGGCGTCCGAGGTAGGCCGCACCTCCGTCGGCGACGACACCCGAGGACATCGGCACACCGCGCATGCGACCACCCACCCGGTCGCGAGCTTCCAGGACGGTGACCTCGGCTCCTGACGCGGCCACGTCGCGGGCCGCGATCAAGCCGGCGAGGCCGGCGCCGACCACGACGACACGCGTGCTGGCCCCAGTCATGGCGCCACCACCGCAACGAGATCGAATAGCTGAGTGGCCGTTGGGTTCTCGACGAGGTCGTCGTACACGAGTTCCATCCCGAAGTCGCGAGCGATCGCGCTCAGCACCCTGGTTGCCAGCAACGAGTCACCCCCGAGCTCGAAGAAGTCGGAGTGTTCGTCCACCTCGGTGGTTTTCAGGACCCGCCGGAAGATCTCGACGATATGTTCGGGACTCACCGATTTGCTCCTTGGTTGTTTCCGTTGACGAGGGCTCGGCGTGTTGCCGCACGGTCGACCTTGCCGTTGGCGGTGTATGCCAGCGCCGCGACGAAATTCACGCGTGTAGGCACGAATTGCGCAGGTAGGCGCTCGCGCAGGAATGCCTTCAGTTCGGCGGTGGTGGTGGGTCGGCTCGCGACCACGTACGCCGTCAATGACGTTCGTCCCAGGAGCCTCTCACCGACGACGACGGCGCCGGTGACTGCCGGATGGGCGTTCAGCTGCGTCTCGACCTCGGCTGGATGGACCCGAACACCGAGTACTTTGAGCTGTTGGTCCACTCGACCATGCGAATACAGCATCCCGCCGGCTCGGTGGACGAGGTCTCCGGTGTGGAACCAGCGGGCCGGCCCGGTCCCATGGTCGGCGACCGTGAACGACGTCGCAGTCAACTCGGGCAGGTCGAGGTACCCGGTGGCCAAGCCCGGTCCGGACACCAGCAGCTCACCGTCAAGGGTGACATGGTCGCGCACGTGAGGGAGTGGCCGACCGATCGGCGCCGCCTGGTGCGCACCGTTCGGGGGTTCAGTTCCCGGTCCGCTGAGTTGTGCGGCGTGCGTGATCATCGTCGTCTCAGTGCACCCGTAGGTGTTGAGCAGGCAGACGTCGTGGAGATCGAGAGCCCGCCACTGCTCCAGACGAGTGGGATCGACACGCTCACCGCCGATGACCACGAGCCGGACGCTGCCCGGGAGGGAGATCCGCTCCTCGTGCAGGAAAAGTACGAGTTCGTGCCAGAACGCCGTGGGCAGATCCACGACGGTGATCGCCTGCTCTGCGAGCATGCGCACGAAGGCCGGGAACGAACCGCTGTGAGCAGCGTCGTCGAAGACCAGTGCCGACCCAGCAGTCAGGGCGGGCAGGATCTCCTCCAGGCAGGTATCCCAGCCGAGCGAGGCGAACTGCAACACACGGTCCGCGGGAGTGAGGGCGAAAAGCAAACGCAGTGCCCGCACTGTGACGGTCAGCGCAGACCGCGACACCGCAACGGGTTTGGGCGTGCCGGTCGAGCCCGAGGTGCACAGAACATAGGCGGCGTCGCTCGGACGCCAGCGCAGCTCCGGGAGGTCGTTCTCGACGTCTACTCGGGGATCTTGCGTTGCGGATAGCAGACGGTCGACACCCATGGCCGTGGTGAGCGCTTGCACCCTCCCGGCCGGTAGCGCGGCGTCGATGGGGCAGTACGTGGCCTGGGCCCGCAATACGCCCAGCAGCTGGTGTGCCACGGCGGGATGGTGTGATACAAGCACGCCGATACGACCCGGCATCCCGTTGAGCTGCGCAGTCTGAGAGTGGACATTCAAGGCCGCGGCTCGCACCCGATCTTCCAGTTCCCCGTAGCTGATGGATGTCCCGTTGTGCACCAGCGCTGCGCGGTTCGGCCAGTCGCGTGCCGCGGCAATGAAATCGTCGATGATGTCTGCCACATGCTCGGCTTCACACTCAGGGAGAAGGGCGGTCGGTATTTCGCTGTGAGACAGCGTTTTCCAGATATCGAGGCTTCGTTCGACCGAAGACTCGATCACTCGTTGCAGCTGTGGGTTCATTCGACTGTCCGCCCTACGCCAGCGAACGTGTGTCGGCACGTCGCGATGTATCTCCCAGTGATCACTGACAGATTCCGAGCTCGTCCATGCAAGAGCGCTGTCGAGGTAGTCGAACTGCTGTCACTGACTTCGCTATGTGTTGCGTTCCGGAGCGCAACAGCCCCGCCCGGCGCCGGCCAGATCACCATCTGCGCCAATGCCTCGCAACGGCTTTCGAATTCCCCCGCAAACACATCATCACTATTGACGACCCCGCTACCGTTCGTACATGGACCATGAGAGCGATCTTCGGACTGGATCCGGGACTGAATCGAGATCTAGTACGGCGAGACATTTTTGGTTGCAACGATATTGCGCGCAAGCGCTGCGGCCTCTTCGCGACTGCTGACACCGAGCTTGGTCAGCACGCTGTGCACGTGATTCTTCACAGTATGGACGGCTATACAGAGCCGATCCGCGATGTCACGGTTCGCAAGTCCCGCCTCCAGCATCCTGAGGATCTGAATCTCCCGAGCAGTCAGAGGTAGTTCCCTGGTTGTCGGATGCCGACGCTGTGCGGCCAGGGCCGACAACCGCCTGAGCAATATTCCCGATACCACTGGCGAACAAAATGATTCGCCAGCAGCAACTCGGTGTATCAACACGAGCAGGTTGTCGAGAGGTTCTGCGCGCAGGTGATAGGCCGCCGCACCCGCCTCCGCGCAAGCGACGATGCCCGATTCGTCCTCCTCGGACACACCGACGACAATCACGCGCACATTCGGGCTCGATGTCGATGCCTGCTTCAGCAAGATCGCGCTATCGCGCGTCGACATGTTCAACAGAATGATGTGCGGGAGTGTCGCTTGCACTTCCGCGACTATCGACTTCAGATCGGACGCTACGCCGACCGCCACCACGCCTGGCTGCGCGACGAGAACGCCGGCCAGACACTCGCGATGGAGTGCGCAGTCGTCGACGATCAGGACCCGGACGTCATGAGGTGACCCGAGTGCGCTCACTACGTTGGGATGAGCTTGGACGCCGTCGGCCATCCGCACAATCCGATCGAGGAACTCGATGTTCGAATGCTGCAGTGCCAGTTCGGTTTCCGATGGTCGTCCATTGACCGGAACCCAATCATGGGCCGCTCTGCGACGGTCCCCGTCGAACGACGCCAGCTCGTCGCCTGGCCAGGTCGACACCAGCGGTCGGATGGGCGGGAGCTCATCCATGTCGGATTCCGCGATCCGACTTGAGATGGATGCACCATCCCGCGGTCACGTCCGAGCGCCGTTGTGTCGTCAAAGGTCCTCCCCCATGGAAACCTGCTTTGTCACCGCGACCGCGAGAAAGTCGAAGGCACATGGTGACTCGTTCGCCAATTCACTGAGGACGCGATGCAGAGCTAACTCCTCTGCCACCATCACTATCGGGGTCTTCAGAACCGCCGTACATGGATCATGGGAGCCAACTTTGACTAGACCGGGAGCCGGACCTCCGTCAGTCGCCGTGGTCCGCCCGCAGCTTGTGGAATGCCCCAGCAGCCTCGGCGCGGGTGTTGACCCCCAGCTTTGTGAGCAGGTTGTGCACGTGATTCTTCACGGTGTGAACCGCGATGGACAGATCCAAAGCGATCTGTTGGTTCGACCGGCCTAGTTCCAGCATGTGCAGGACCTGTATCTCGCGTGTGGTGAGTCCTGAATCCCTGGTTGGACTTCGACGCGTATCAGCGACCGCGGACACCCGTCGAAGTAGCGTTGCCGAGATTTGTGGCGGACACCAGGTCTTGCCCAGCGCGACGACCCGGATCAGCACGAGTAGGTCGGCCAACGAGTCAATCCTCGTGTGGTAGGCCGCCACTCCTGCCTTGGCACACGCGGAGATCACCTCCACGTCGTCCTCGGGAGTTGCGACAGCGATCAGGGGAACGCCCGGGTTCACATGTGACACCGCCCGCAGAAACCTCTGCCCCATGCCGGTGGCCATGTTGAACAGAATCACCTGGAGGGCTACTGATTCCAACGCAAGCATCAGAGAGGGCAGGTCCCAGGCGGTAGTGACGCGCCCAATACCATTCGACATCAGCGCCGAAGCAAGCGCTTCGCGATACAGCGCGCAATCGTCGACGATCAATACCGCACCCGGGAATCCTGCGTGCGAGTCACCGTTGCTCACGGGGGCCGTCATGTCCATCGCAGATGCAGGCCAGCGACTCCTCGGCAATTCTGTTGAATCCGAGCCCCATCGGGCTTATCTACGTATGCGATGTCAGCGTTGCATGATTCCTCGAGCCACATGTGAAGTACACGGGTCGACGGCGCGAGCACTACCGCATTATCGGCGGATGACCGTGACGGCCTCGAACGCAGCGCAGTCACACCCATAGAGGGTGCCGACCCCGGCGAGTCGACCGATCGGGGGGTGGCCGACTGGGCGGGCGCCGAGGTCGGCACCTGTTCCTGAGGTGGCATCGCTGCCACTGCTGGTGACCGCGCCGACCGACCGCCGCTGTCACCGCGACACATCCCCGGACGTAATGCGGCTGTCGAGCAACGCTTGCCGTTCCGACGGGCAGACATGCCACCTCCCCCTAGCAGCTCCGAGGAAAAGCCGGCGACGCCAACGAACTCGAGTTAACGGACTCCCCGCACGTCAACTATCAACATCGAGGGCACGCGCGTACATGGCTCTTTGGAGCGATCTTTCATCTAGAGACCTGTCTAGATCCCACACCTGAAACGGTCACCGGAGTGACCGACAGAAGGCTGCCGCCTCAGCACGCGTACGGACACCGAGCTTGCCCAAAACGCTGTGCACGTGGTTCTTCACCGTGTGCACCGCGATACACAGCTGGTCGGCGATGTCCCTATTGGACAGACCTTGTTCGAGCATTCGGAGGATCTGCATCTCGCGCGCGGTCAGATCTGGATCACCGGGAACGGTTCGCCGCTCGGATGCCACGGTTGACAGGTACCTGAGCAGGATCACCGATATCCGTGGCGAGCAGACATACTCTCCGTGTGCGACCTTGGCGATGAGATTCCGCAGCTCACTCAGAGACTCGGACCGCAGATGATACGCAGCGACGCCGGCCTCAGCGCACGCGATCACAACGGCCTCATCGTCATCGTCGACCCCAATGACAATGACCTTGGCTGTTGGGCACATCTGCCGTACGCAATGCAGCAACGAAATACTCTGGTGTGTCAACAGATTGAGCAGCACGATGCGTGGCGGTGTGGAGACGGCGGCGCTCAGTGAATCGACACTCCATGCCATGGCGGGTCGCGCCGCCGTTTCGTCGGCAAGAATCGTCGCGAGGTTGTCGCGCTGGAGGCGCGAGTCATCGACGATCAGGATGTCCTCGACCGGCAACTCGAGATGCGCCCCGTCGGCGGAGTGGCGTCCGTCGAGACGAACCCGGCGTCGTTCGTGCTCGGTCATCGGCGAACTCATCGGGAATGTCGAGGTGCGCAATGGTGAGACACCATGCCGTCCGTCTTCGCCGCTGAGATGTGCCGCGATCTCGACCGGCACCCTGCCGAGCGTGTCCCACGTCTGAGCCATCGCCCCGCCTAGCGTTTTCGGACCGCGCGGGTCACCGCCGGTACCAACCGAGTCGACACCACATCGCCGATATCCACAGCCGACCCCATACCTGCCCCCCATTGCCCAGGTGCCGACGGACCTTGCGATCGCCGACGCTCATGTCACGCACTGACACCACCTATTATGGGAGTTTGCTAGATTTGCAGTCAAGTGCTAATCGGCGAGTAGCAGGCCTGTGATTGCGTGGGAAAACACCAGCGAGGTTGGGCTCACGGCAAACTTTCGTTGTTTTGCCTGTTGGCGGCCTTGCCGCTGCGAGCGTCCCGAAGGGCAACAGCGTGCATGCCTGGAGAGATCTCTGTCAAAATGTCGCAACCATCCGATGCCGCGGCGACACGAGAAAGCCCGTCGTTACACGTATCGATGGCGTCAGAATTTGCTAGGCGCTGGCCTCAGCCGAGGATCAAGCCCGAGGTCGGCACGCCGGTACCCGCGGTCACCAGCACGTGCTCGACGTCGGGAACCTGGTTGACCGACGTGCCGCGAAGCTGACGTACCCCCTCGGCGATCCCGTTCATACCGTGGATGTACGCCTCCCCCAGCTGCCCGCCGTGGGTGTTGATCGGCAATCTGCCGCCGATCTCGATCGCACCGTCGGCGATGAAGTCCTTCGCCTCACCCTTGCCGCAGAAACCGAGTTCCTCCAGTTGGATCAGTGTGTACGGGGTGAAGTGGTCGTACAGGATGGCGGTCTGGATATCGCCAGGCGTGAGACCACTCTGCCCCCACAGCTGCTCACCGACCAGCCCCATCTCGGGAAGGCCCAGCTCGTCGCGGTAGTAGGAGTACATCGTGAACTGATCGGCGCCGGCGCCCTGGGCGGCGGCCTCGATCACGGCGGGCCGATGCTTGAGGTCCTTCGCCCGTTCCGGTGTGGTGACCACGATCGCCACGCCGCCGTCGGTCTCCTGGCAGCAGTCCAGCAGGCGCAACGGTTCCGCGATCCACCGGGAGTTCTGATGATCTTCGATCGTGATCGGTTTGCCGTAGAAGTGCGCCTTGGGGTTGTTGGCGGCGTGCTTACGGTCGGCCACCGAGATGGCGCCGAAATCCCGGCTGGTGGCGCCATATTCGTGCATGTAGCGCTGCGCGATCATCGCAACGGAGGCGGCGGGAGTGCTCAGACCGTGCGGATAGGACCAGCTGTACTCGACGCCGCGGGAATCGGCGTTGACGGTCAGGCCCGTCATCACCTGGCCGAAGCGGAATTCCGAGCGCTCGTTGAAGGCGCGGTAAGCGACCACGACCTCGGCCACACCGGTGGCCACGGCCAGCGCCGCCTGCTGCACCGTCGCAGCCGCAGCCCCTCCGCCGTATCCGATCTGGCTGAAGAAACTCAGGTCGCCGATCCCGGTGGCCCGCGCCACGGCGGTCTCCAGGTTGGAGTCCATCGTGAACGTCACGAGGCCGTCGACATCCGACGCCGCCAGGCCGGCGTCGTCCAGTGCGTCGAGCACCGCCTCGGCCGCCAGCCGCAGCTCACTGCGCCCGGAGTTCTTGGAGAAGTCGGTGGCGCCGATCCCCGCGATCGCCGCTCGCCCCGACAGGCCGCCGCTCATCGTGAGCCACCGAAAGTCATTGTAGCCGTAGCGATCACATGATCCCCCAGGCTGTTGCTCCCGGTGACCTTGGCCGTGACGAGATCACCGTCGACGGCGGTGACCTCGCCGCGGAACGTGACCGTGTCGTAGGCGTACCACGGCACGCCGAGACGTAGCGAGATCGACCGGATCATCGCGGTCGGGCCGGCCCAGTCGGTGAGGTAGCGCTGCACCAGCCCGGTGTCGGTGAGGATGTTGACGAAGATGTCCTTGGAACCCTTGGCCTGGGCCTTGTCCCGGTCATGGTGGACATCCTGGTAGTCGCGCGTGGCGATGGCGGTCGACACGATGAAGGTCGGGTCGGCATAGAGCGCCAGCTCCGGCAAGGCGGTTCCCACCTCAAAGGACGGCACGGTCGGTGCACTCATGATCGCGGCTCCCATGCGTACAGGGTCCAGGCGGGGCTGATGTCGCTGTCAGGAAAATCAAGATACGTTGCGCGAACAGGCATTCCGATCTTCACGTCGGCGGCATCGACACCGCGGAGTTCACCGAGCATGCGCACCCCCTCCTCCAATTCGACGAGCGCGATGACGAACGGCAACGTCCGACCCGGCACTTTCGGGGCGTGGTGGACGACGTAGCTGTACACCGTGCCCTCCCCACTGGCCACGACGTAGTCGACGGGCTCGTCCTTGTCGGCCCACACCGCAGGCACCGGTGGATGCTGCAGGCTCCCTTCGGGCCGCCGCTGGATGCGCAACTCGTGGGCGTTGACGCCGTCCCAAAAGAACTTGGTGTCCCGCGACGATGCCGGGCGCATCAGCTTGTCCGGGTCCAGATCGTCGGGCACGGCCGGACCGTCCGCCGCCCGGGGCGCGAACTTCATGATGCGCCACTTCATCTCGGCCACCGTCTCACCGTCGCCGACAGTCCAGGTGATGAGCTGGTTGATGAAGTAACCCTCGCCCAGTGCGGTCTGCTTCGGTCCGGCGACATCGGTGATCTCGGCGTGGATCTCGACTTCCTCGCCCGGTCGCAGATACCGGTGATAGGTCTGTTCGCAGTTGGTGGCGACCACGCCGACGAAGCCGGCATCGTCGAACAGCGCCATCATCCTCGACAGCGGGTCGTCGTCAGAGCGCCCCTCGCCGAGCCCGCCCATCGTCCACACCTGGATCATGGCCGGCGGCGCGACGATGCCGGGATGGCCGGCAACGACGGCCGCCTCCTCGTTGACGTAGACCGGGTTCTTGTCGCCGATCGCGTCCACCCAGTGGTGGATCATCGGGAGATTCACCGGATCCGGGCCACGGCGCGCTTCGCTCTTACCGGCAGCCGTGATCTCGTCGATCCGGGCCCGCAGGTCTGTCACCGCCGCCCTCCGCTCTTCGCGCAAGCGCTCATCGGGAGACCCTCGGGACCTTGAGTCCCGACGCCGCGATCTGCTCGCGCATCACCTCGTTGACACCGCCCCCGAACGTGATGACAAGGTTGCGCTTGGTCATCTTGTCCAGCCAGTCGAGCAGCTCACCGGTCTCCGGATCGGCCGGGTTGCCGTAGGCACCGACGATCTCCTCGGCCAGCCGACCCACATCCTGAACCCGTTCGGTGGAGAACACTTTCGTGGCTGCGGCGTCGGCGACGGCGATGGTCTCTCCGGACGAGGCGACCTGCCAGTTCAGCAGCTCGTTCACGCGCCAGATGGCTTTTATCTGCCCGAGCAGCCGGCGGACGTCCGGCTGGTCGACCGGCGTGACGCCGTCCGAACCGGGCTTCGACGCCCAGGCATGCACCCGGTCGTAGATTCCGGCGATACGCCCGGCCGGGCCGAGGCCGACGCGCTCGTGGTTGAGCTGGGTCGTGATGAGCTTCCAGCCGCCGTTCTCCTCACCGACGAGCATGTCGGCGGGCACCCGGACGTCGTTGTAGTACGACGCATTGGTGTGATGCGCCCCGTCGGACAGGATGATCGGCGTCCAGGAGAAGCCGGGATCCTTGGTGTCGACGATGAGGATCGAAATGCCTTTGTGCTTGGCGGCTTCCGGATCAGTGCGGCACGCGAGCCAGATGTAGTCGGCGTCGTGTGCGCCGGTGGTCCACATCTTCTGCCCGTTCACGATGTATTCGTCGCCATGACGGACAGCCGTGGTGCGCAGCGACGCGAGGTCTGTTCCGGCATCCGGCTCTGAGTAACCGATCGCGAAATGGATCTCACCGGACAGGATTCCGGGCAGGAACTTCTTCTTCTGTTCCTCGGTGCCGTACACCTGCAGCGTCGGTCCGACGGTCTGCAAGGTCACCAGCGGCAGCGGGACGTCGGCGCGGTTGGCCTCGTTGACGAAGATCTGCTGCTCGATCGGGCCGAGGCCCAGACCGCCGTACTCCTTCGGCCAGCCCATGCCGAGCTTTCCGTCCGCACCCATCCGCTTGATGACGGCGCGGTAGGCCTCGTTGTGCCGATTCGATTGCATCGCTTCGGCTTCATCGGGTGTGATGAGCGTCGAGAAGTACTGGCGCAGTTCGGCTTGCAGAGCCCGCTGCTCAGGGGTCAGTTCGATGTACATTTACGCTCCCACCAGATCGAGACGGTGCGTCGGGCCACCCAGTATCCGGGTGAGGTCCTTGATCGAGGAGAAATAGCGATCCATCGGGTAGGTGATGTCCATACCCATTCCGCCGTGCAGATGGTGGCACAGTCGCATGGCCGGCGGTGCCTGCGAGGTCAGCCAGTATCCGAGGATCGCCAGGTCGTCATCGGCGTCGAGGCCCTGGGACAGCAGCCACGCCGCGGACGTCGAGACCAGCGAGATCGTGCGGGAGGCGATGTACACCTCCGACAACTGCGCGGCCACGGTCTGGAACGTCGACAGTGGTCGGCCGAACTGCTCGCGGGTGGCGACATAGTCCGCAGTCAACCGCAACGCTCCGGCCACCAGTCCCGCCGCGAAGGCGCCTGAGGTGGCCAGGACGACTTCGTTCACCTGATGTGGGGCCGCGTCTGCCAGCACGTCGTCGTCTGCGACCGCGACGTCGCGGAAGGTCACCACGAACTCGTCGGCGCCGGTGGCCGACGGTGTCTTCGTCAACGAGATCCCGTCGGCGTCCCCGCGCACCACCGCCACACCCGAATCTGCAGTGACGACAAGCCATTCGGCATCGGCGGCGTATCCGACGGCGAGCTTGGTGCCGTTGAGCACACCGCCCGCCAGAGTGGTGGCCGGCCGGTCTGGCTGGGACGAACCGGGTTCGTTCAGCGCGACGGTGAGCACCGACCCCGTGGCCAGCCCGGAGAGATAGCGGTCCTGTTGCTCCTCGGACGCCAGGCTGAGAAGCACTGCGGCCGAGGCCAAGACCACCGGCGCCGGACTGACGGTGCCGTGCCTGCCGATCTCGGTCAGCGCGGTGGCGATCTCGGCGATGCCGAGACCGTCACCCCCCAGGCGCTCGGGAGCCGCCAGCGCGAGCACGCCGCCGGACACCAGTGCCTCCCAGGTGTTGTCCCGGTCGAGCACGGACGTCACCACGTCGGCGACGGCCTGCTGACCCTCATCTGGAGTGAAATCCACCCGACTCCTCCTCGAGTCTTCGACGCGTCAGTGCTTGACCGGACAACCCTGGCCGGTGTAATCCACCTGCCAGTGCTTGATGCCGTTGAGCCAGCCCGACTTCAACCGTTCGGGTTCGCCGATCGGCGCGAGGTCAGGCATGTGGTCGGCGACGGCGTTGAAGATCAGATTGATCGTCATCTTCGCCAGGTTGGCACCGATGCAGTAGTGGGCACCCGTGCCGCCGAAACCGACATGCGGATTGGGGGTGCGCATGATGTCGAACTTGTGCGCCTCGGGGAAGACGTCCTCGTCGAAGTTGGCCGAGCGGTAGGACATCACCACGCGCTCACCCTTCTTGATGGAGACCCCGCCGAGCTCGGTGTCCTCCAGCGCGGTGCGCTGGAACGCCGACACCGGCGTCGCCCAGCGCACGATCTCGTCGGCGGCGCTCTCCGGACGCTCCTTCTTGTAGAGCTCCCACTGATCGGGGTTCTGAGAGAACGCAATCATGCCGTGCGTGATCGAGTTACGGGTGGTCTCGTTACCGGCGACCGCCAGCATCACCACGAAGAAACCGAACTCGTCGTCAGAGAGCTTCTCCCCGTCGAAATCGGCCTGGATCAGCTTGGTCACGATGTCCTCGGTCGGGTTCTTGGCCCGTTCCTCGGCCATCTTCATCGCGTACGTGATCAGCTCGAACGACGACATCGCGGGATCGACGTCGGCATACTCCGGGTCCTCGCCGGCCGTCATCTCGTTGGACCAGCGGAAGATCTTGTCGCGGTCGTCCTGCGGGACGCCGAGCAACTCGGCGATCGCCTGCAGCGGCAGTTCGCAGGACACCTGCTCGACGAAGTCACCGGCGCCCTCGGCCCGGGCGCTCTCGGCGATCTTGTGCGCCCGGGCCCGCAGTTCGTCCTCGAGACGCCCGATGGCCCGCGGGGTGAAACCGCGGGAGATGATCTTGCGCAACCGGGTGTGTTGCGGCGCATCCATGTTGAGCAGGACAGCCTTCTGGAGGTCGATCGCATCGCGGGTCATGTCCTGGGGCCACGTCGGGATCGCACCATCGGGGGAGCTGCCGAAGATGTCGTTGCGCTTCGACACCTCCTTGACATCGGCGTGCTTGGTCACGAGCCAGTAGCCCTTGTCACCGAACCCGCCGGCGCCGCCGGGGATGTCGACCCAGTGCACGGGCTCGGACTTGCGCAGCTCCGCCAACTCCTCGACAGGCAGACGCTCGAGATTCAGGCTCGCGTCGAGGAAATCGAAGTGGGGGCTGATCGGGCAGGTATTCGGGCCTGGCATAGGAAAGCGCTCCTCAATTGCAACGTGTTCTAGTGCCAGTAAAACATGCCTCTACCGCAGATAAAAGGCACAGTGGCATCGCCGCTTGTCAGAGTAATGAAACGTGTTCTAGCCTGACGCCATGGGTAACCCTGTCCTCGTCGAAGCCACCCGAAGCCCCATCGGCAAACGCAACGGTTGGCTGTCCGGTCTGCATGCCACCGAGCTGCTGGGCGCCGTGCAGAAGGCGCTGGTCGACAAGGCGGGCATCGACGCAGGCGACGTCGAACAGGTGATCGGCGGCTGCGTCACCCAGTACGGCGAACAGTCCAACAACATCACCCGCGTGGCCTGGTTGACCGCCGGGCTGCCCGACCACGTCGGGGCCACCACGGTGGACTGCCAGTGCGGCAGCGGCCAGCAGGCCAACCATCTGATCGCCGGGCTGATCGCTGCCGGGGCGATCGACATGGGGATCGCCTGCGGAGTCGAGGCGATGAGCCGGGTCGGTCTGGGCGCCAATGCCGGGCCCGACCGATCGAAGATCCGCGCGCAGTCCTGGGACATCGACATGCCCAACCAGTTCGAGGCCGCCGAACGAATCGCCAAGCGCCGCGGCATCACCCGCGAGGACATCGACCGCTTCGGGTTCGACTCGCAGCGCAAGGCCAAGCAGGCGTGGGCCGAAGGACGGTTCGACCGAGAGATCAGCCCGATCGAGGCGCCGGTGCTCGACGAGAACAAGCAACCCACCTCCGAGAGGGCTCCGGTCACCCGCGACCAGGGTCTGCGGGACACCACGCTGGAGGCATTGGCATCGCTGAACCCTGTGATGGAGGGCGGTCTTCACACCGCGGGCACCTCGTCGCAGATCTCCGACGGGGCGGCGGCAGTGCTCTGGATGGACGAAGACGTCGCCAAGGCCCACGGTCTGCGACCCCGGGCACGCATCGTCAGCCAGGCGCTCGTGGGCGCCGAACCGTACTACCACCTCGACGGTCCGGTGCAGTCGACTGCAAAGGTGCTCGAGAAGGCCGGAATGAAGATGGGCGACATCGACATCACGGAGATCAACGAGGCGTTCGCGTCCGTCGTGCTGTCCTGGGCCCGGGTCCACGAGCCCGACATGGACACCGTCAACGTCAGTGGTGGGGCGATTGCGCTGGGCCACCCGGTGGGCAGCACCGGCAGTCGGCTCATCACCACCGCGCTGCATGAGTTGGAGCGCACCGACAAGACGACGGCGCTGATCACGATGTGCGCCGGCGGCGCGCTGTCGACCGGGACCATCATCGAGCGCATCTGATGGCCGTCCCGGACTCCGAGCGGATCGCCGCGGCGCAGGCATACATCAGCGCCCTGGCCAGCCACAAAGCCGACGACGTGCCGTTCGCGCCCGGTTGCACCCGGGTCGAGGTCGGCCTCAAGACCGGCTTCTCGGGAAATCATCTGCGGCGCAGCCTCAATCGCGGTCTGCAGTACCGCGTCATCGAGAAGGTCTCCACCCCTGAGTTCACCATCGCCGGCGACACCGTGCGCGCGCAGTTCGAGCTCTCGACCACACCGAAACTGGGCGGCCGCAGTGTCGGCGCGCGCATCGACGAGACGTTCCTGATACCTGCCGACGACCCGTCGGGCCGCGCGCAGATTCACCACATCAACGCTTCGATCCGGCCGTTCCTGACGCGATAAGGTGCACCCCGTGTCTCAGCCCTCCCGTCCCCTGACGGACAAGCAACTCAAGAGTCTGAACTCCAAGCAGGCCGGCATCGCGATCAAGTGGATGTCGAAGCTGAACACGCTGGCGTACAAGGCCACCGGAGGCCGGCTCGGCTACAAGTGGCGCGGCGGGGCGAACCGATTCAGCGCTCCTCCGCCGGTCGGCATCCTGACCACGATCGGCCGCAAGTCGGGCCAGCCGCGGGAGAGCCCGCTGCTGTTCCTGCGCGAGGGGAACCGGGTCGTACTGGTCGCCTCGCAGGGTGGGCGCGCGACGAACCCGATGTGGTACCTCAACATCAAGGCGAACCCTCAGGTCACCTTCCAGATCAAGAGCGAGAAGCTGAACCTCGTTGCACGCGAGGCGAATACGCAGGAGCGCGCTGAGTACTGGCCGAAGCTCGACGCGATGTACCCCGACTTCGTCAACTACCGGTCCTACACCGACCGCGAGATCCCGATCCTGCTCTGCGACCCGGCCTGAGCCGGGCCTCCCCTCAGGCCCCGTAGACCGGCACCGGAGGGCGGGCCTTGCCGAGCAGGTCGGCGATCACGGGACCCAGCTCCGCCGGATCCCACGTGGCACCCTTGTCGATCTCCGGACCGTGCGCCCATCCTTCGGCGACGCGGATCTTGCCGCCTTCGACCTCGAACATCTTCCCGGTGATGTCCCGGGATTCCACACTGCCCAACCACACCACGAGCGGCGAGATGTTCTCCGGTGCCATCGCGTCGAAATCCTGCCCCTGCGTGGACATCATGTCGGCGAACACCGTCTCGGTCATCCGGGTGCGCGCTGACGGCGCGATCGCGTTGACAGTGACGCCGTAGCGTCCCATCTCGGCGGCGGCGACGAGCGTGAGCGCCGCGATGCCGGCCTTGGCTGCGCTGTAATTCGCCTGCCCGACGCTACCCTGCAGGCCCGCGCCAGAACTGGTGTTGATGATGCGGGCGTCCACTGACTCGCCGGCCTTCGACTTCGCGCGCCAGTACGCCGCAGCATGTTTCATGGTGGCGAAGTGGCCCTTGAGGTGCACCGCGGTGACCGCGTCGAACTCTTCTTCGCTGGTGTTGGCGAACATCCGATCACGGACTATTCCGGCGTTGTTCACCAGCACGTCGAGCCCTCCGAAGGCGTCGACGGCGGTCTGGATCAGTCCCTCGGCCTGCGCCCAGTCGGCGACATTCGCCCCGCTGGTGACGGCTTCGCCTCCGGCAGCGGTGATCTCGTCCACGACGGTCTGCGCGGCGCTGCCACCCCCGGCCGGCGAACCGTCCAAGCCGACACCGATGTCGTTGACCACGACTCGGGCCCCCTCGGCGGCGAACGCCAGTGCGTGCGCTCGGCCGATGCCGCCGCCGGCACCCGTCACGATGACCACACGGCCGTCGAGCAATCCCATTCTTGTTGTCTCCTCTACTTTTTGATGTCGGCGGTGGTGGTGGACAGGTAGTGCGGCGGCTCCCCGCCACCGTGCACCTCCAGCGAGGCTCCACTGATGTAGGAGGCTGCGGGCGAGGCGAGGAATGCCGTCGCCCAACCGATGTCTTCGGGTCGGGCAAGCCTGCCCAGAGGTACATTGCGCGAGATCGCGGCGATCGAGTCGGCATCACCGTAGAACAGGTCGGCCTGCTCGGTCTCCACCATGCCGACCACCACCGAGTTCACCCGGACTTTGGGCGCCCACTCGACCGCGAGTGTGGACGTGATGTTCTCGATCCCGGCTTTGGCAGCACCGTATGCGACGGTGCCGGGGGTGGGCCGCCGACCACTGACGCTGGAGATGTTCACGATCGAACCGCCCGAATCCTGTTGCTGCATGACCGCATTGGCGTGGGTCGCCACCGATAGTGCGCCAAGGAGGTTGAGCTCCACGATCTTGCGGCTGAACTTTGCTGACGCTTCAGCGGCCGGCACGTACGGCGACCCCCCGGCATTGTTCACCACGACATCGAGCTGTCCGTGATCGGCGACGATGCCGGCGATCAGCGCGGCGACGGCATCGTCGTCACGGATGTCGCAGGGCCGGAACTCGAACGGTGACCCCTCCACCGGACGGCGGGCGCAGGTGACGACGACAGCCCCTTGATCGGCGAAGACCGTGCTGATGCCTGCTCCGACGCCGCGGACGCCACCGGTCACCAGCACGACGCGGCCGGTGAGAGCGAGGTTGATGGCGCTGTCGGGGGCGTCGGTCACTGTGCTAGCGTACCAAGCAAGTGCTTGCTTAGGTAGCCACCCAGGAGTTGCGCATGCCGATCACCACCGCGACGGTGGAGCCGGGAATCGTCTCGGTCACTGTCGACTACCCACCCGTCAACGCGATTCCGTCGCGAGGCTGGTTCGAACTCGCCGATGCGATCACCGCAGCCGGGCGTGATCAGAGCACGCACGTGGTGATCCTGCGGGCCGAGGGGCGCGGCTTCAACGCCGGCGTCGACATCAAGGAGATGCAGAACACCGAGGGCTTCACCGCGCTGATCGACGCCAACCGTGGGTGCTACGAGGCATTCCGGGCCGTCTACGAATGCGCGGTCCCTGTCGTGGCTGCGGTCAACGGCTTCTGCGTCGGCGGCGGCATCGGGCTGGTCGGCAACTCTGATGTCATCGTCGCCTCCGACGACGCGAAGTTCGGGCTACCCGAGGTCGAACGCGGCGCACTCGGCGCAGCGACCCATCTGTCACGTCTTGTGCCCCAGCACATGATGCGTCGGCTGTTCTTCACCGCCGCGACCGTCGACGCGAACACGCTGCACCACTTCGGTTCTGTGCACGAGGTCGTGCCTCGCGCCGACCTCGACGACGCCGCCCTGCGGGTGGCCCGCGACATCGCGAGCAAGGACACCCGGGTGATCCGCGCAGCCAAGGAAGCGCTGAACTTCATCGACGTGCAGCCGGTCACCGCCCGCTACCGGATGGAGCAGGGCTTCACCTTCGAGCTCAACCTGGCCGGCGTATCCGACGAACACCGGGATGCGTTCGCGGGCACGGACAAGGGGTCGAAATAGTGATGCGGCGGGCACGAGCGAAGCGAGCGGGGAAAGAGTGAAAGATAAGAGAACCACTCTCGACGAGGCCGTCGCCGGCATCGAGAGCGGCATGACGATCGGCATCGGCGGCTGGGGGTCACGGCGCAAGCCGATGGCTTTCGTGCGCGCCCTGCTGCGCACCGACGTCACCGATCTCACCGTGGTCACCTACGGCGGACCGGATCTCGGCCTGCTGTGTTCGGCCGGCAAGGTCAAACGGGCCTATTACGGCTTCGTATCACTCGACTCGCCGCCGTTCTACGACCCGTGGTTCGCGAAGGCACGCACCTCCGGCACGATCGAAGCGCGTGAGATGGACGAGGGCATGCTGCGCTGCGGGCTGCAGGCGGCCGCGCAGCGCCTGCCGTTCCTGCCGATCCGCGCCGGGCTGGGCAGCGATGTGCGCGCCTTCTGGGGCGACGAACTCAAGACCGTGCGATCGCCCTACCCGGTGTCGAATCCCGGGTCGCTGCGCTCCTGCCCTCCGGAGGACGAGGGCTACGAAGAGCTCATCGCGATGCCCGCCCTGAACCTCGACGCGGCGTTCGTGCACATGAATCTCGGTGACGCGCAGGGCAATGCGGCCTACACCGGCATCGACCCCTACTTCGACGATCTGTTCCTGATGTCGGCACAGCGCCGCTTCCTGTCGGTGGAGAAGGTGGTCTCGACGGAGGAACTGGTCAAGTCGGTTCCCCCGCAGGCGCTACTGATCAACCGGATGATGGTCGACAGCGTCGTCGAGGCGCCCAACGGAGCACACTTCACCACGGCCGAACCCGACTACAGGCGGGACGAGAAGTTCCAACGGCACTACGCAGAGGCCGCCGGGTCTGAGGAGACATGGTCGGCGTTCGTCGACACGTATCTGTCCGGCAGCGAATCCGACTACCAGGCAGCAGTGCGCACGTTCCAGGAGGCGGCCCAGTGATCTCGGCAACCCGCGCAGAGGTGTGCGCCGTCGCGTGCGCCGAATTGTTCCGCGACGCAGGCGAGATCATGGTGAGTCCCATGACCACGATCGTCTCGATCGGGGCGCGACTCGCCCGACTGACGTTCTCACCCGACATCGTGCTCAGCGATGGTGAAGCCCGGCTGATCGCCGACACCCCCGCCATCGGAGCGGCGGCAACCATCGAGGGATGGATGCCCTTCGGCCGCGTGTTCGAGACGCTGGCGTGGGGGCGTCGTCACGTGGTGATGGGCGCCAACCAGATCGACCGCTACGGCAACCAGAACCTGTCGGCGTTCGGTCCGATCCAGCACCCGAAGCGCCAGATGTTCGGCGTGCGCGGCGCGCCGGGCAACACGATCAACCACGCGACCAGCTACTGGGTGGGCAACCACTCCACCCGGGTGTTCGGTGAGTCCGTCGACATCGTCTCGGGAATCGGCTGGGACAAAGTCGATCGCGACAACCCCGCCTACCGATTCGTCAACGTCTTCCGGGTCGTGACGAATCTCGGCGTCTTCGACTTCAACGGCCCCGATCACCAGATGCGCGCCCTCTCGCTGCATCCGGGAATCGAAGCCGACCAGGTCGCCGAGAACACGTCCTTCGAGGTGCACGGTCTCGAGGAGGTCGACACGACGCGGCTCCCCACCGACGACGAGCTACGAATCCTGCGCGAGGTGATCGACCCGAAGTCGCTGCGCGACAAGGAAGTCAAGTGAGCACGCTGCGCACGCCGCTGACCGAGCTCGTCGGCATCGAGCATCCCGTCGTCCAGACCGGCATGGGCTGGGTCGCCGGTGCCCGCCTGGTGTCGGCGACGTCGAACGCCGGAGGGCTCGGCATCCTGGCCTCGGCGACCATGACGCTCGACGAGCTCAAGACGGCAGTGGCCAAGGTCAAGGGCTCGACCGACAAACCGTTCGGCATCAACATCCGCGCCGACGCCGGCGACGCGAATGACCGCGTCGACCTCCTGATCAGCGAAGGAGTCAAAGTCGCCTCCTTCGCCCTGGCTCCGAAGCCCGATCTGATCGCCAAGCTCAAAGACGCTGGTGTCGTGGTGATCCCGTCGGTCGGATTGGCCAAGCACGCCAAGAAGGTCGCGGCCTGGGGTGCCGACGCGGTGATCGTGCAGGGCGGCGAGGGCGGTGGACACACCGGTCCGATCGCGACCACGCTGCTGCTGCCCTCGGTGCTCGACGCCGTCGCCGACACCGGGATGCCGGTGATCGCGGCGGGCGGCTTCTTCGACGGCCGGGGCCTTGCCGCCGCACTGTCCTACGGTGCTGCAGGGGTGGCCATGGGCACGCGGTTCCTGCTCACCACCGACTCGACCGTGCCGGATGCGGTCAAGCAGCGTTACCTGCAGGCCGCTCTCGATGGAACAGTCGTCTCCACGCGCGTCGACGGCATGCCCCACCGGGTGCTGCGCACGGGCCTGGTCGAGAAACTGGAGGGCGGGTCGCCGGTGCGCGGCCTCGCCGCCGCGGTAGGCAATGCGCAGAAGTTCAAGAAGATGAGCGGGATGACGTGGCGGTCGATGCTCCGCGACGGCATGGCGATGCGGCACGGCAAGGACCTCACCTGGGCCCAGGTGGTGATGGCCGCCAACACCCCGATGCTGCTGAAAGCCGGCCTGGTCGAGGGCAATACCGATGCCGGCGTGCTGGCCTCGGGTCAGGTCACCGGGATCATCGACGACCTACCGTCCTGCGCGGACCTGGTTCCCGCGATCGTCGCCGAGGCGATCGAACACCTGCAGAAGGCCACCGGCTACATCACGCAGTGATGTAGCCGGTCGGGTGATGAGCTCGGGTGGCGTTTCCGACGCGGCGTTCATCTCCTCGCGACTCTCAGGCGGCTTCGTTGTCGGGTGGTGCGGGTCCGCCGGGTTCTGACGCGTCGCCGGTCGAGGGTTGCGGGCAGGCTTCGGCGTCGCCGACCCGATTTGCCTGCGCGTCAGCGCTATTCCTGACCTCCTCGCCGTCATCCTCCGGGCGCAGGAGCCGTTCGGGGGTGTGGTGGGTGTTGACTTTCGCTTGGCCAGTGTCCAGGTTCGGTGGCGGCGTCCATTCGACGTCGTGGCGGGCGTTCGTTGATGTGGTCCAGCCGCCGGGTGCGACGGCGCGGTTGTCGGGTGGGCAGGCCAGGCCGAGGTCGTCGATGTTGGTCACCCCACCCTCGGCCCAATCTTGGGTGACGTGGTGGACCTGGCAGCCATACGCCCCGACGGGGCAGCCGGGTTTGGTGCAGCCCCCGTCGCGGGCGATCAGCATGACCCGCTGCGCGGCCGAGGCGGTGCGGCGAGCCCGGAACAGGTCCAGCGCTGACCCGGTGGCGCGGTCGAACACCGCCAGATAGTGGCTCGCGTGCGCACCCATCCGGACCACATCCTTGATCGGCAGCCGGGTACCACCACCCGTCGTCCCGATCCCCGCCCGCGACTCCAAGTCCTGCAGGGTGGTGCGCACGATCACCGTCACCGGTAACCCATTCAGCTGACCCAACTCGCCGCTCATCAGGGCGATCCGTCCGACCGCCACCAACGCATCATGCTGACGCTGGGCGAGGCTGCGGTGATCGTTGTCGATCTGCGCCTGCGTCGGCGTCCCGGAGGTGCAGGGTTCGGGATCGTCGGGGTTGCACATGCCCGGGGCAGCGTATTTGGCGAAGATCGCCTCCCACACCGCCGCCGCCTCCGGCGTCAACTCCGCCCGCCACTGCGTCATCGCATCCCGACCCTGCCGAGATTTCGTCAGCGCACGTTTCCGGGTGCGTTCGGCATCGTCGGGTTCGGGCCCGTCCTGATCGAGCAGGAACAACTCCAACTCCGCGGCATCGCGGGTGGCCTTCGGACCGGCACCACGGGCGATACGCACCACCTCAGCCTCGAACTGCTCAGCGGTCGCAGCGTCGACGAACCCGGGCAGCTTGTCCACGACCTTGCGGATCACCTCCACATGTTCGGGCGTGATGCGCCCCTGCGCTTGCGCGGCGGCGGTCGCCGGCAGCACCGGGGGCAGCGGCTCTCCGGTCATCGACTGACGCGGGGCGAGCAGCGCCGCCTCACTCAACCGCCGATTGGCTTCCGAGCCGCTGATCCGGTAGCGGATCGCCAGCACGTCTTTCCAGTTCTTGGCCCCCATCTGCACCGCAGACGTCTCCACCTGCAAACGCGCCAACGCCCGATGCTGCGCCGCGGGCAGCCGGCAGCCCGCGGCTTCCAGCTCGTCGAGCAGCTCCACCACCTCGCCAGCAGTGGACCGATCCAGGCCGCAGGCCAGCACAGCATCGACCGCAGCGCGTAACCCCGCGACCACCCGCTGCACCTCCGACATGATTCGAACATACGTGCGACAACCGACAAATCCCGGGCTGCGTGCTCCGATCCAATGCCGCTTCGCCGACAGTTCGCGGCGCCGCCTGCATGAAGCTGTGATCTTCACATTGGCAAAATGAAGTTATAGTCTTCATATGGCCCAGGTGAAGCGCAGACCTTCAGCGCCACGCGCGACGCTGATCGGCGACGTCGTGGGTTCTCGCACGTTCGCTGATCGACGCGCCCTACACCGCAGGGTCACTGCGGCGCTGGCCTCCGTGGCCGAGAACGCCGTCGACGCGCCCGCGTTCACCGTGGGCGATGAGTTTCAGGGCGCGTACCCGACTGTCGGGCTGGCGATCGACGCGACGCTCACGCTGCGTCTCACGCTGGCACCGCACGTGGACGTCCGGTTCGGACTCGGTTGGGGCGCCGTCACCGCACTCGACGAGGAGTCCGGAATCCAGGACGGACCGGGCTGGTGGGCAGCGCGGGCCGCCATCGAGTGGACGGCGGCCACCCAGCAGCAACCGGGAATGACGCACGTACGCACCGCGTTCCGCAACGACACCGGCGCAGGCGCCGACCCCCGCGCCGTCAATGCCGCCCTGATGTGTCGGGACCATCTGCTTGGCTCACTCGATGAGCGCTCTCTGCGCATACTCGCCGGGATGCGCGCGGGACGAACCAAGAAGGAGCTGGCGATGGAGGAGGGCATCAGCGCCTCGGCCGTGTCTCAACGCGCCGGCCGGTCCGGGCTCGACCTGCTCCTCGCCGTCGCCACCGAACTGCGGGAGCTGTGATGGGTGCGCTGGCGGTGTTCCTGATCGCCATCGGCGTCGCCGACATCTGCCGCAAGCTCGGCACCCGGCGATGGCCGGCGCTGCTCGCGGGTCCGCTCACCGTGATGATCGGCGCCGCGGTGGCGGGGCTCTGGCATCCCGGAGACATCGTTCTGCTCGTCATCGCCGCCGCGGTCTCAGTCGTCTGGGTCATCCTCGGCGACGCCGCGGAACGCACGGGCACGCGGCAGGGTCGCGCACTCACGGCGTTCGGCCTGGGCGCCACACTGATCGTCGCGCTCGGCGGCTGGGCCTCTCCGGTGGCCGGCCCGATCGGTTGGTGGCTGCCCTGGATCGGCCTGGGTGAGGTCGAGCCGCAGCGGGCGCTGATGGTCGTCGGGGTCGTCCTGCTGCAGCTGGTCACCGCGAACCAGTTGGTGCGGCTGATCCTGGGCGCGGTCGGGGCGGTCCGCCCGGTCGGCGTGCCTCAACCGTCCGACCGCCTCAAGGGTGGCCGGCTGCTCGGCCCGATGGAGCGGCTGCTGATCGTCGGGCTGGCGCTCGGCGGGGAGTTCGGCGCAGCCTCGGCGGTGATCGCGGCCAAGGGAATCATCCGCTTTCCCGAGCTCACCGCGGCCCGCAGAGAGTCCGCGGAGACCACCGATCCGAAGGGCCCCGGCATCGATGAGGTGACCGAGTACTTCTTGGTCGGCAGCTTCGCGAGCTGGCTGATCGCGTTGGCGGGCCTGGCGCTCACCACCGTGTGACACCAGTCGAGGCGAATCCGCCGCGGGCGGACCGGACCGCTTCTTAGACTCGGCCGATGAAGACCAATGCCGCGATTCTGTGGGAGTACGGCTCGGACTGGACCGTCGAAGAGATCGACCTCGACCCGCCCGGTGACGGCGAGGTGCTGGTGTCCTGGGAGGCCACCGGCCTGTGCCACTCCGACGAGCACATCCGCACCGGTGACCTGCCGGCCCCGCTGCCTCTGATCGGCGGCCACGAGGGCGCCGGCGTCGTGCGCGAGGTCGGACCGGGCGTCGTCGGTCTGGCCCCCGGCGACCACGTCGTCGCATCGTTCCTGCCGGCGTGTGGCAGGTGCCGGTTCTGCTCGACCGGTCATCAGAACCTGTGCGACCTCGGGGCGCTGATCATGGCCGGCACCCAGGTGGACGGCACCTATCGGCGCCGTGCCCGCGGCCAGAACGTCGGGGCGATGGCGTTCGTCGGGACGTTCTCTCAGTACGGCTCCGTGCCGGAGGCCTCCATCGTCAAGATCGATGACGACATCCCCTTGGCGCGGGCGTGCCTGCTCGGCTGTGGTGTGACGACCGGATGGGGCTCTGCGGTGAACACCGCCGCCGTGTCGCCGGGCGACACCGTCGTGATCATCGGCCTCGGCGGCATCGGCAGCGGTGCCATCCAAGGTGCGCGGCTGGCCGGGGCCGAGAAGATCGTCGTGATCGAGCCGGTGGAGAGCAAGCGCGAGTTGGCGTTTCGATTCGGCGCCACGCACTTCGTCACGTCGATGCCGGAGGCGACCGCGCTCGTCGCCGAACTGACCCGCGGCGTGATGGCCGACTCGGCGATCCTGACCGTCGGAGTGCTCGAGGGATCGATGCTCGAGGATGCCTCGAACATCATCCGCAAGGGCGGCGCGGTGGTGATGACGGCGCTGGCGCCGATGGCCGACAACCAGCCGACACTGTCGATGATGATGTTCACGCTGTTCCAGAAGAGATTGCTGGGCAGTCTCTACGGCGAGGCGAATCCGCGCGCCGACATCCCGCGGCTGCTCTCGCTGTACCGCGAGGGCAAGCTGCTGCTGGACGAGACCGTCACCCACGAATACAAGCTGGCCGAGGTCAACGAGGGCTACGAGGACATGCGCGCGGGGCGCAACATCCGCGGCGTGATCCTGCACGACCACTGACAGTTCTCCGCGCGTGGGGCCCCACGCGGGAGAAAACGGGAGCTGCAACATCGCGGAAACGTGTGCGTCACCGGAAGTGAGCGAACCTGTCGGATTCTGATCCGATGTCGACACCGACCGCCCGCGGCACGAGCAAGCGCACCCATCCCGTCGACGAGGTGCTGCCCGTCCCGAAGCTCGCCACCTACGGGTTCCAACACGTCGTCGCGTTCTACGCCGGCGCCGTCCTCGTGCCGATCATCATCGCCGGCGCGGTCGGACTGTCCCAGGCCGAACTCGTCAAGCTGATCACCGCCGACCTGTTCACCTGCGGCATCGCCTCGATCATCCAGGCGGTCGGGTTTCGCAACGTCGGTGTGCGGCTGCCGCTGCTGCAGGGCGTCACGTTCGCGGGGGTCTCGCCGATCATCGCCATCGGCCTCGCTCACGGCGGGGGCGCGACGAGCATGCTCTACGTGTACGGCGCGGTGATCGTCGCCGGCATCTTCACGTTCCTGATCGCCCCGGTGTTCATCAAACTGCTGAGGTTCTTCCCGCCCGTCGTCACCGGCACCCTGATCACGATCATCGGGCTGTGCCTGGTCCCCGTCGGCGCCATGGACGCCGTCACCAATCCGCACACTCACGACACCGATCCCACGAACATCCGGTGGTTCCTCTACGCCGTCGGCACCATCGCGATCATCGTCGCGATCCAACGCATCTTCCGCGGCTTCCTGGCGACGATCGCCGTGCTGCTCGGTCTGGTGATCGGCTGCGCGGTCGCATTCGCATTGGGCGACATGGACTTCGCGCGAGTCGGCGAGGCTTCGGCCATCGGCTTCACCCCGCCGTTCCTGTTCGGGCTGCCCAAGTTCGACTTCGTGGCCTGTCTGACGATGATCATCGTGCTGATGATCACCGCCGTCGAATCGACGGGGTCGACCATCGCCACCGGCGAGATCGTCGGCAAGCGGGTGAAGGCGTCGGACATCGGCAACGTGCTGCGGGCCGACGGGCTGGCGACCACCATCGGCGGCGTCTTCAACTCGTTCCCCTACACCGCGTTCTCCGAGAACGTCGGCCTCGTGCGACTGACCGGGGTCAAGAGCCGCTGGGTGGTCGCGGCGGCCGGGGTGTTCATGATCCTGCTCGGCTTCCTGCCCAAAGTCGCGGCTGTCGTCGCATCGATCCCGAACCCCGTGCTGGGCGGCGCAGCGTTGACGCTGTTCGCCACCGTCGCCGTGGTCGGAATACAGACGCTGGGCAAGGTCGACTTCACCGATCACCGCAACCTCATCATCGTGACCACGAGCCTCGCGCTGGCGCTGTGGGTGACGGCGTACCCGGACATCGCCAAGGCCATGCCCACCGGCCTGGACCTGATCTTCGGCAGCGGTATCAGCATCGGCGCGGTGAGCGCGATCCTGCTGAACATCGTGTTCTTCCACACCGGTTCGGGTGGCCCGCGGGTGGCGGGCAACGGCTCCATCACCCTCGGCGAGGTCAACGCGATGACGAAGGAACGGTTCACCGAGGTGTTCGGCCACGTGCTGCAGGACGTGCCATGGGCTGTCGAGCGCGCCTACGAGCAACGGCCGTTCGCCGACACCGCCGCGTTGCGCGAGGCGTTCCAGGACGCTGTGCTCACCGGCACGTCCGAGCAGCAGGCCGAACTGCTCGAGGCGTTCCCCGATCTGGGGGCCGAAGACGAGACCGGTCAGGTGCTCGCCGTGGACCACGTGGCCCTGTCCAACCTCGATGACGCCGACCACAATGACGTCGTGGAGCTGGCCACCGCCTATCGAAGCCACTTCGGCTTCCCGCTGATCATCTGCGCGAAGGAGACCGAGCGCTTCGACCGGGTGCTGCGCAACGGGTGGTCCCGGATGGACAACTCCCCCGCAGCGGAGAAGGCGTTCGCCCTGATCGAAGTCGCCAAGATCGTCAACCACCGGTTCACAGATCTGGTCGCCGACGCCAATCCTGTTGCTGCTGCCCGCTTCAGCAGGCTCAACGAACTCTCGTGAGAGCGGTCGGGCTGACGCGGTTCAACGCCGCCTCCGAGCGCCAGCAGATGCATCTGCTGTACGAGGTGTGCTCATCGCCGATCTGGGCGCGACGGGTGCTGGCCGCCGCGCCGTTCCGTGACGCCGACGCGCTCTACGACCGGGCCGACCGGGTGCTGGCCGAGCTGCCCGACGCTGAACTCGACGCCGCCCTCGACGGTCACCCACGGATCGGCGCCACCGCGGACAACCCGTCGTCGGCGCGCGAGCAGGCCCGTGTCGCCGGCGCCGACGCCGACATCAAAGCGGCGCTGGCGGCCAAGAACCGCGACTACGAGGACCGCTTCGGTTACGTGTATCTGGTGTGCGCCAGCGGGCGATCGGCGGAGGAACTACTCGACATCCTGACCGAGCGTCTGCACAACGACCCCGACACCGAACGCCGGGTCATGCGCAGTGAACTCGCGAAGATCAATCGGCTGCGGCTGGAACGTCTGCTCAGCGAGCCGCACGAATGAGCTCCGATCGGGGATGCTGATCCCATGAGCCTGTCCACCCATGTCCTCGACGCCACCACCGGTCGCCCCGCCGCCGGGGTCGCGGTGACGCTGCGCAGATCCGAAATCGAAGTGTCCGCCGGCGTGACGGACGCCGACGGCCGCATCGCTGAATTGGCCGCCGAGCTCGAGGTGGGCACCTATCGGATACGTTTCGACACCGCAGCCTATTTCGCGACCCAGGGCATCACCGGGTTCTACCCCGAGGTCCTGATCACCTTCGAGGTCACCGACGCCTCGGCACACCACCACGTTCCGCTGCTGCTGTCGCCCTACGCCTACTCCACCTACCGAGGGAGCTGACTGTCGTGAAAGCCGTGATCATCGGTGCCGGCATGGGAGGTATGAGCGCAGCGATCGCGTTGGCGCAGATCGGTGTCGAGACCCACGTGTACGAACGGGTCACCGAGAACAAGCCCGTCGGCGCGGCGATCTCGGTGTGGTCCAACGGCGTCAAATGCCTGAACTACCTCGGGCTGGCCGAGGAGACGGCCGCGCTGGGCGGCATCGTCGAGACGATGAGCTACGTCGACGGACATACCGGGGCGACGATGTGCCGGTTCTCGATGCAGCCGCTGATCGACCAGGTGGGCCAACGCCCCTACCCGATCGCGCGTGCCGAGCTGCAGTCGATGCTGATGCACCACTACGGCATGGACAAGATCCACTTCGGCATGAAGATGGTGACGGTCGAGGACGGGCCCGACGCCGCTGTCGCGACCTTCGCCGACGGGACCACCGTGTCCGCGGACCTGATCATCGGCGCCGACGGCGCGAACTCCATCACGCGCGAGTACGTACTGGGAAGTCCGGTCACCCGTCGATACGCGGGGTACGTGAACGTCAACGGACTCGTACCGGTCGACGACGGGATCGGCCCGGCCACCGAATGGACCACCTATGTCGCTGACGGGCAACGCGTTTCAGTCATGCCGGTGGCCGGCGGCAGGTTCTACTTCTTCTTCGACATCGTCGGGGACCCGGCCGGGATCGTCGGCGGCGACGTCAAGGAGACGCTGCGGCACCACTTCGACGGCTGGGCGCCCGGGGTGCACCGGCTGATCGAGATCCTCGATCCCGCCACCACCAATCGCGTGGAGATCCTCGACCTCGACCCGTTCGACACCTGGGTCAAGGGGCGCGTCGCGGTGCTCGGCGATGCCGCCCACAACACCACCCCCGACATCGGACAGGGAGGCTGCTCGGCGATGGAGGACGCGGTGGCGCTGCAGTGGGCGCTGCGGGACCATCCCGGCGACGTGCACGCCGCGCTGCTGTCCTACCAGAACGCGCGCTCCGAGCGGGCCGGCGATCTGGTGCTGCGCGCCCGCCGCCGCTGCGACGTGACACACGCCAAAGACCCCGACGTCACCGCAGACTGGTACGGGGAGCTGCGAAAAGAGGACGGCAGCAACATCATTCGGGGGATCGTCGGAAACATCCTGGGTGGACCGCTCACTCCCCCGTGAGTTCGCGGCCCTGCACGTAGACCTGGGCGATCGCAGTCTCCCGAATGCCCAGCAGAAGCGTGAACAGCAGCCGGTCTGCATCCTCGGGCGCCACCCGCTCGAGCAGTTCGGGCAGCAGCCGCTGACGCTGCGGGTCGACCACCAGGAAGTCAGCCTGCTTGCCGGCGTCCAGATTGCCGACCCGGTCCTCGATGTCCAGCGCTCTCGCGCCCGCCAAGGTGGCGGTGAACAGCAGCTGGGCAGGTGGGATCGAGAGCCCCGCGGCGCCTGGCTCGCTGATGTGCACCTTGAAGCAGTCGTTGGCCACGCGTGCCATCAACCACTCGTCGCCGGCGCCCACATCGCTGCCCAGCGCCACCGTCACGCCGCTGGCTGTCGTCCGCCGCCACGGCATGGTGCCCGAGCCGAGGAACTGCTGCGAGGTCGGACAATGGGAGATCGACGTCCCGGTGTCGGCCAGCCGAGCCAGCTCGCGGTCGGTGCAGTGCACGGCATGCGCGAGCACGCTGCGCCGGCCGAGAAGCGTCGGCGCATCCGCGCCGCCGATCCGCCCGTCGTACGCATCGAGGTAACACGAGACGCCCAACGAGTCTCGGACCGCTTCGATTTCGCGGACGTTCTCGGACAGGTGACTGTGGAAATACACCCCGTCGGCGCGTACCGAGTCGTAGAGCTCCCCCAGCGCTGCCAGCGTCCGCGCGGTCACCGACAGCGCGAAGCGGGGCACCAGCGCCACCTGCAGTAGCGGGTCGGCCGCGTGCCACCGGTCGATCTCTCTGGCCGACAGTTCGATCGCGGTCGCCTCGTCGGTGAGCAGTGGCTCGGCCGCTTCCGGACCCACCGTCTGGATGCCGCGACCGGAGATGGTGCGCAGGCCGGTGTGCAGCGATTCGGTGAACAACGCGTCCTGCGCGTCGGGAAAGGCGGACCCGAACACGAGCGCGGTGGTGGTGCCGACCTCGACCCTGCGCCGGCAGAAGTCGCGTGCCGTGCGCTGGGCCAGCTCCGGATCCGCGAGCATCGCCTCGGCGGGAAAGATGCACCGCTGCAACCAGTCCAGCAGCTGCCCACCCCCGTAGGAGTCGGTGCAGTAGGTCTGGGGGAAGTGCAGGTGGGTGTCGATGAACCCGGGCAACAGGTAGCCGGGCCGGCAGTCGATCACCTCGGCGTCGGCCATGTCCGCCGGCAGCCGCTCGTGAGCGCCGCTGAACGCGATGACACCGTCGTCGTCCACCACCAGCACCCCGTCGGGCACCGACACGAGATGGTCACCCGCCTGTGCGAGCTGGGGCGCACCACCGATGTGCAGCAGGTGACCGCGGTAGGCACGCACCCGCCGATTGTCCCAGCGTTGCCGCAACCTTGCAGTTCGGCGGCTTGCCCTGCACCGCGACCGCCCGCGATCTACGGTGCAGTGATGGACCTCAACACCGTCGAGGCGGTGCGCACCCCGCAGTCCCGCGACGAGGTGTGGCCGCTGGGGCCCACGGACGCGATCCTCGCCGGCGGCACCTGGCTGTTCTCCGAACCCCAGCCGCACGTCACCCGTCTCGTCGACATCACCACGCTCAACTGGCCGCCGATCATCGTGTCGGACAACGGTATCGAGATCGCCGCCACGTGCACCCTGGCCGACGTCAGCGAGCTGTCGACCGCCCTGCCCCGAGACTGGACCGCGGCGCCGCTGTTCGCGCAGTGCTGCACCGCGCTGGTGGCCGGGTTCAAGATCTGGCGCACCGCCACCGTGGGGGGCAACATCTGTCTCGCACTTCCGGCGGGCTCGATGATCTCGATGGCCACAGCACTGGACGGTACGGCGCTCATCTGGCGGCCTGACGGCGAGGCGCGCACCGTGCCGGTCGCCGACTTCGTCACCGGTGTCACCACCAATGTGCTCGCGGCCGGCGAGATACTGCGCTCGGTGCACCTTCCAACGGCGGCGTTGCGGGGTCGGATCGCCTACCGGAAGCTGGCGAAGTCGCCGCTGGGCCGCTCAGGTGTGGTGGTCATCGGTCGTCGCGACACCGCGGCCGACGGCGGCGCGCTCACGATCTCGGTGACCGCGGCCACGGTCCGCCCATACGTCGTGCGGTTCCCGGTCCCGCCCTCCCCCGACGCGCTGCGGGAGGCTCTGGCCGTCATTCCGGACCAGGCCTGGACGCGCGACGCCCACGGTGATCCCGACTGGCGGGCCGCGATGACGCTCCGGTTGGCCGGGCAGATCGTCGCCGAGCTGACATGAGGATGACCGTCAACGGCACTGCGCGCGAGGATGATCCGCGCCCCGGCCAGTGCCTTCGCACCTATCTGCGGGAACTGGGTCACTTCGAGGTCAAGAAGGGATGCGACGCCGGCGATTGCGGCGCCTGCTCGGTGCTGGTCGACGGCGCAGCCGTGCACTCGTGCGTGTATCCGGCGTTCCGAGCGGCCGGTCGGGACGTGACCACCGCGGCGGGTCTCGGCGACGCTGATGATCTGCATCCGGTGCAGCGTCGCTTCGTCGAGGCTGCTGGATTCCAGTGCGGTTTCTGCACGGCCGGCATGGTGACCACCGCCGCATCGCTGCCGACCGTCGAATCAGAGCATCTTCCCCAGCAGTTGAAGAACAACCTGTGCCGATGCACCGGATACCGGGCCATCACCGATGCCCTGTCGGGCACCGTGAACGTCGAGAAGTCCGACGGTCAGGACGCGGGACGGTCGATCGGCGCACCGGCCGCCGTGCGGGTGGTGACCGGGACCGAGCAATACACCATGGATTTCGCGCCGCCGGGGCTGCTGCACCTGGCGGTGCTGACCAGTCCGGTGGCCCATGCCCGCATCGTGTCCATCGACACCTCGGCCGCAGTCGCCCTTCCCGGCGTCCGGCTGGTGCTGACCCACGCCGACAGTCCCGAGGTCCGGTTCTCCACCGCACGCCACCAGAACCGCGAGGACGATCCCGACGACACGGTGATTCTCGACGACGTCGTCCGCTTCGTCGGGCAGCGCGTGGCGGCGGTGGTCGCTGAATCTCTCGCCGTTGCCGAAAAGGCCTGCCGTGCAATCGTCGTCACGTACGACGAGCTGCCCGCCGTGTTCGATCCCGAGCAGGCCACGGCGGACGATGCCCCCCTGTTGCACGCGGACAAGGGTGCCGACGCCAGGATCGCCGACCCGGCCGGCAATCTGGTCGCCGAACTCCACGGCGGGGTGGGGGACATCGAGCAGGGTCTGGCCGCGGCGCAGGAGGGCGCAGTGGTGCGTGGACGCTGGCACACCGCGCGAGTTCAACACGCGCACCTGGAAACTCACGGCTGTACGGGGTGGCGCGACGATACGGGACGGTTGGTGATCCGCACCAGCACGCAGGTCCCGTTCCTGGTGCGCGACGAGTTGTGCCACCTGTTCGGCCTGTCGACTGACGAGGTGCAGGTGTTCACCAAACGCATCGGCGGCGGTTTCGGCGGCAAACAGGAGATGCTCGTCGAGGACCTGGTCGCACTGGCGGTGCTGCGGTTGGGCGAGCCGGTGCGCTACGAGTTCAGCCGCAGCGACGAGTTCACCACCGCGCCATGCCGGCATCCGTTCCGAGTGGACGTCACCGCGGCCGCCGACGCATCGGGAGTGTTGACCGCACTCGCCGTCGACGTGCTGGTCGACGCGGGCGCCTACGGCAACCACAGCCCCGGGGTGATGTTCCACGGCTGCGGGGAATCGATGTCGGTGTACCGCTGCGCCAACAAGCGCGTCGACGCTCGTGCCGTGTACACCAACAACCTGCCGTCCGGGGCCTTTCGCGGCTACGGACTCGGGCAGCTGATCTTCGCGATCGAATCCGCTCTCGACCAGCTCGCCGAGCAACTCGGGATCGATCCGTTCGATTTCCGTCGCCGCAACGTGGTCGTACCGGGTGACGACTTCGTCGACGCCCATGTGCTCGACGATGATCTGACGTTCGGCAGCTACGGGTTGGACCAGTGCCTCGATCTCGCGCAGGCCGCGCTGCGCCGGGGCAACGACGTCCCCGCACCGCCCGGGCCACAGTGGCGCACCGGTGAGGGTATGGCGGTCGCGATGATCGCCACCATCCCGCCGCGCGGCCATCTCGCCGAGGCCGCCGTCAGCATCGACGCCGACGGCCTGTACACCCTGCGTGTCGGGACGGCGGAGTTCGGGAACGGGACCACCACGGTGCACGCCCAGATCGCGGCGACTGCCCTCAACACCGTCGTCGACAACATCCGGATCACCCAGTCCGACACCGCAGCAACCGGTTACGACACAGGCGCATTCGGTTCCGCCGGGACGGTGGTGGCGGGCCAGGCCACCCTGGAGGCCGCGCAGAAGCTGCGGTCCCAGCTCGAGGCGGCCGCCTCGGAGCTGACCGGTGCTCCTCGCGGCGCGTGCCAGCTGACCCGCAACGGGGTGCACTGCGCTGGCCAGCTGATCGACTTCGCCGATCTACCCGTACCGCTGATCGGCCGCGGCAGGCACGGCGGTACCCCCCGCTCGGTAGCGTTCAACGTGCACGCCGTCCGGGTCGCCGTCGACGTGGAGAGCGGCGAGGTCCGCATCCTGCAGAGCGTGCAGGCCGCCGACGCCGGGGTGGTGATGAACCCGCAGCAATGCCGCGGTCAGGTGGAAGGCGGTGTGGCACAGGGCATCGGCTCGGCATTGTACGAGGAGATGCACGTCGGCCCCGACGGTGCGGTGTGGACCAACACCTTGCGCAACTACCATCTGCCCCAGCTGGCCGACGTGCCGGTGACCGAGGTCTACTTCGCCGACACCTACGACACGTTGGGGCCTTTCGGCGCCAAGTCGATGAGCGAATCACCCTACAACCCGGTGGCGCCCGCGCTGGCGAACGCCATCGCGCGGGCCACCGGTGCGCGGGTGTACCGCCTCCCGATGACGCCGGCCCGAATCTGGCGAGCGCTCAGTTCTTCCCGCGACAAGACATGAACTCGAGCAGACACGCCGCGGAATCACTCGAGATTGTGTCTGTCCCCTACTTCGTGGGCCCCACGCCGGAAAACTAGAGCCGCTCGATGATGGTCACGTTGGCGGTGCCGCCGCCCTCGCACATCGTCTGCAGGCCGTAACGACCCCCGGTGCGTTCCAGCGTGTTCAGCATGGTGGCGAAAAGCTTTGCGCCCGTGGCACCGAGCGGGTGACCGAGCGCAATCGCCCCGCCGCTGGGGTTGACCTTCTCGGGGTCGGCCTTGGTCTCCTTGAGCCAGGCCTGCACCACCGGCGCGAACGCCTCGTTGATCTCGACCGTATCGATGTCGTCGATTGTCAGCCCGGCCTTGTCGAGCGCGTAGCGGGTGGCGGGAATCGGACCGGTCAGCATGAACACCGGATCGGCGCCGCGGGCGCTGATGTGGTGAATGCGCGCACGGGGTTTCAGACCGTGGTCCCTGACCGCCTGCTCTGAGGCGAGCAGCACCGCACTGGCGCCGTCGGAGATCTGGCTCGCCATCGCCGCGGTCAGCCGGCCACCGTCGACCAAGGTCTTGAGGGTGGCCATCTTCTCCAGCGACGTGTCGCGTGGTCCCTCGTCCACCCGGAAGCCGTCCACCTCGAGGATCTCGTTGTCGAAGTGGCCGGCCCGGATCGCGGCTTGGGCGCGCTGATGACTGGTCAGCGCGAACTGCTCCATGTCCTCACGGCTGATGTCCCACTTCTCGGCGATCAGCTCGGCCCCGCGGAACTGGGAGATCTCCTGGTCGCCGTAGCGGTGCAGCCAGCTCTTGGATTCGTTGGTGGGAGAGGTGAATCCGAACTGTTCTGCGACGGTCATGGCCGAACTGATCGGGATCTGGCTCATGTTCTGCATGCCGCCGGCGACGATGAGGTCCGCGGTGCCGGACATGATCGCCTGCGCGCCGAACGAGATGGCCTGCTGGCTGGATCCGCACTGGCGGTCGACGGTCACACCGGGGACTTCCTCGGGGAAGCCGGCCGCCAGCCACGACAGCCGCGCGATGTTGCCGGCCTGCGGGCCGATCGCGTCGACACATCCGGCGATCACGTCGTCGACGGCGCCCGGGTCGACGTCGTTACGGTCGAACAGGCCGCGCCACCCGGCGGCACCGAGATCGACCGGATGCACACCGGCCAGCGATCCGTTGCGCTTGCCGATCGCGGTGCGGACCGCGTCGATGACGAACGCTTCAGCCATTGTGGACTCCTTCTGTCGGGGTGATGCCACCCAGAACGATCGAAAGGTATTGCCGGCCAACCTCCTCGGCGGTCAGCGGACCGCCCGGCTGGTACCACCGGACCGACACCCAGGTGGTGTCGCGGATGAATCGGTAGACGAGGTCGACGTCGACGTCGGGACGGAAATGCCCCTCTTCGATCCCCTGGGTGAGGACGTCGACCCACATCTTGCGCTGCTCTTTGTTGCGTTCCTCGACGTAGGAGAACCGGGGCTGCGCCGAGAGCCGCTTGGCCTCGTCCTGGTAGATCACGACCTCCGCGTGCCGGGTGGCGATGGCCTCGAAAGACGCCATGAACAGGCCCTTGAGCCGTTCGAGCGGATTCGGTTCGGTCTCGACGATCTGCCGGTAGCGCTCGAAGAGCCAGTCGAGGAAGCCGCGCAGCACCTCGTCGACCATCTCCTCCTTCGACGAGAAGTGGTGGTAGAGGCTGCCCGAGAGGATTCCGGCGGAGTCGGCGATGTCGCGCACGGTGGTGGCGCGCAACCCGCGCTCGGCGAACATCGTCGCGGCGAGTGCGAGAAGCTCGTCGCGACGGGTGTTCGTGGCCCCGGCGCTCATGGGTGCTGGCTCGACACCGAGATCACCTCACCGGTGAGGTAACTGGAGTAGTCACTGGCCAGGAACGCGATCGTGGCCGCGACCTCCCACGGTTCGGCCGCCCGGCCGAACGCCTCACCCTGGGCCAGCCGGTCGAGCAGCTCAGAGCTCGACGTCTTCTCCAGGAACTTGTGCCGGGCGATGCTCGGCGACACCGCGTTGATGCGCACGCCGTACTCGACCGCCTCGAGCGCGCTGCACCGCGTCAGCGCCATGACCCCGGCTTTGGCTGCGGCGTAATGGGATTGAGAGTGCTGCGCACGCCAGCCCAGCACGCTGGCGTTGTTGACGATCACGCCGCCGTGGCCGGCGTCGCGGAAGTACCGCAGCGCTGCGCGCGTCGACCGCATCACCGAGGTCAGCGTCACGTTGAGCACCCGGTCCCACTCGTCGTCGGTCATGTCGATCACCGGGGTCTGACCGCCGAGCCCTGCGTTGTTGACCAGCACGTCGAGCCGGCCGGCCTTCTCGACCGCCTCCGCGAACAACCCGTCGACCGCCGCGGTCGAGGTGACGTCACACACCACGGCGTGGACCGTGCCCAGACCGAGCGCGGCGAGCTCGTCGCGCGTCTCGCCCAGGCGGCGTTCGTGATAGTCGGAGACCACGACGTCGGCACCTTCGGCCAGTGCGCGCCGCGCCGTCGTCGACCCGATCCCGGTGCCTGCCGCGGCGGTGACCAGGACCACCTTGCCGGTCAGCAGGTTGTGCCCCTCGATCTCCGCCGGGGCGACGGACAAGTCGGTCACGCTGATCGTCTCCTCTTCGCGCAAGCGCTCATCAGGGCCGCCCTTCTCTCGGTAGGCCGAGCACCCGCTCGGCGATGATGTTGCGCTGCACCTCGTTCGAGCCGCCGTAGATGGTGTCGGAGCGGGAGAACAGGAACAGCCGCTGCCATTCGCTGAATTCTCCCTCGGGCAGCGTCAGGCCCGCCACACCGACCACGTCCATCGCGATCTCCCCCAGCTCGCGATGCCAATTGGCCCACAGCAACTTCGACACCGAATCTTGTCCCGGGCGTTCTTCGTCCATCGTCGCCAAGGCGAACGAGCGCATCGCCCGCAGCCCCGCCCACGAGCGGGTGAGCCGCTCCCGGATCAGTGGATCGTCTGCGGCACCGACCTTCTTGGCCAGCTCGACGAGGTTCGAATGCTCACGCGCATAACGGATCTGCTGCCCGAGTGTCGACACGCCACGCTCGAAGGTCAGCAATCCCATCGCCACGCGCCACCCGTCACCCGGTTCCCCGACCACGAGGTCGGCATCGGTGCGGGCGTCGGTGAAGAACACCTCGTTGAACTCCGAGTCGCCGGTGAGCTGGATGATCGGGCGAACCTCGACGCCGGGCTGGTCCAGCGGCACCAGCAGGAAGGACAGGCCGGCGTGCCGCTTGGAGCCCTTCTCGCTGCGCGCCACCACGAAACACCACTGCGCCCAGTGCGCCAGCGACGTCCACACCTTCTGTCCGTTGAGGATCCACTGGTCACCGTCGAGCACGGCCGTGGTCGACACGTTGGCCAGATCGCTGCCCGCACCGGGTTCGGAGTAGCCCTGCGACCACAATTCGGTGACGTCGAGAATCTTCGGCAGGAACCGCTTCTGCTGCTCGGGCGTGCCGTACGCGATCAGCGTGGGCCCGAGCAGTTCCTCACCGAGGTGGTTGACCTTGTCGGGCGCATCGGCCTTCGCGTATTCCTCGTAGAACGCGACGCGGTGCGCCACCGACAACCCGCGGCCACCATGCTCTTCCGGCCAGCCCAGGCACGTCAGACCCGCGGCCGCCAGATGGCGGTTCCACGCGAGCCGCTCCTCGAAGGCCTCGTGCTCCCGACCGGGGCCACCCAACCCCTTGAGTGCCGCATAGTCGCCGACCAGGTTCTCGGCCAGCCAGTCGCGGACCTGCGCCCTGAACTCCTGGACCTCAATCACCCCTGTAGGCTAACCTACCAAGCACTTGCTCGGGTAACCGATCCCCAAGGAGTTCCATGACCACCGCCGCGAGAACCACTCCCGCGGTTCTGGACCACATCGCTCGCGAACTCCCCGACCACCCCGCCGTGGTCACACCCACCAAGACACTGACGTTCGCGCAGCTGCGGACCGAGGTCCGCCAAGCCGCGGCCGCCCTGCTCGCAGCAGGCATCGCCCCCGGCGATCGCGTCGCGATCTGGTCGCCGAACACCTGGCACTGGGTGGTGGCCTGCCTGGCCATCCACCATGCCGGTGGGGTCCTCGTCCCACTGAACACCCGCTACACCACCAGTGAGGCCACCGACATCTTGGCGCGCACCGCCGCGCCGCTGCTGTTCGCCTCCGGCGACTTCCTCGGCTCGGACAAGGCCGCGAGCATCGAGCGCTCGGCCCTTCCGGAGCTGCGGGACATCGTGCGCATCCCGGTCGATGCCGAGGACGGGACATGGGAGGAGTTCGTCGCCACCGGGACGGATCTGGCCGCGGTCGACGCCCGCGCGGCCGCCGTCGGCGCCGACGACGTCTCCGACATCCTGTTCACCTCCGGCACCACCGGACGGAGCAAGGGCGTGCGCTGCGCGCACCGGCAATCCCTGGACGCGTCGGCGGCGTGGGCGGCGTGCGGCCAGCTCACCAGCGCCGACCGCTACCTCTGCATCAACCCGTTCTTTCACAACTTCGGCTACAAGGCCGGCATCCTGGCCTGCCTGCAGACCGGCGCCACGCTGTTCCCGGCCCTGACCTTCGACCCCGAGACCGCGATGCAGGCGGTCGAGGAGCACCGCATCACCGTGCTACCCGGGCCGCCGACTATCTATCAAACACTTCTCGACCATCCGCGTCGTGCCGAATTCGACCTCAGCTCACTACGTTTCGCGGTCACGGGTGCCGCCACCATTCCGGTCGTGCTGATCGAGCGGATGCAGAAAGAGCTCGACATCGACATCGTGCTCACCGCGTACGGGCTCACCGAGGCGGCCGGGTTCGGGACGATGTGCCGGGCCGACGACGACGCGGTGACCGTCGCGACCACGTCGGGCCGCCCCATCGCCGACTTCGAGTTGCGAATCGGTGAGCAGGGCGAGGTGCTGCTGCGCGGGCCCAACGTGATGCTCGGCTACCTCGACGACTCGGAGGCGACGGCGGCGGCGATCGACGCCGAGGGCTGGCTGCACACCGGTGACGTCGGTGAGCTCGACGAGGCGGGCAATCTGAAGATCACCGACCGGCTCAAGGACATGTACATCTGCGGTGGCTTCAACGTTTACCCCGCCGAGATCGAGCAGGTCCTCGCGCGGCTGCCCGGCGTCGCCGAAGTCGCGGTCATCGGAGTGCCCGACGAGCGGCTCGGCGAAGTCGGCAAGGCCTTCGTCGTGACGCTGCCAGGAACCGAACTGGACGCCCAGACGGTGATCGACCACGCGCGCGCCCACCTCGCCAACTTCAAGACCCCGCGCACGGTGGAGTTCCTCGACGCGCTGCCGCGCAACCCGGGTGGCAAGGTCGTCAAACCACAACTGCGAGAAAGGAACTGATGGACCTCAACATCGACGACGACACCGAGGCGTTCCGCGCCGAGGTGCGCGAGTTCCTGACCGCCCACACCGCGGACTTCCCCACCGAGTCCTACGACACCGCCGAGGGGTTCGAACAGCACCGGCGCTGGGACAAGATCCTCTTCGACGCCGGCCTGTCGGTGATCACCTGGCCGCAGAGCTACGGCGGCCGCGACGCCACACTTCTGCAGTGGATCGTCTTCGAGGAGGAGTACTTCCGTGCCGGTGCGCCGGGGCGAGCCAGCGCCAACGGCACCTCGATGCTCGCACCCACACTGTTCGCGCACGGTACCGAAGAGCAACAGAGGCGCATCCTGCCGAAGATGGCCAGCGGCGAGGAGATCTGGGCGCAGGCGTGGTCGGAGCCCGAGTCGGGCAGCGACCTGGCGTCGCTGCGCTCGACCGCAACGCGCACAGACGGCGGCTGGCTGCTCAACGGGCAGAAGATCTGGAGTTCGCGCGCGGTGTTCGGGGAGCGCGCGTTCGGACTGTTCCGCTCCGATCCGGAGGCGCAGCGGCACAAGGGTCTGACCTACGTGATGTTCGACCTGAAAGCCGACGGTGTGACGGTGCGACCGATCGCCCAACTCGGCGGCGCGACCGGCTTCGGGGAGATCTTCCTCGACGACGTGTTCGTGCCCGACGAGGACGTCATCGGTGGCGTGCACGACGGCTGGCGCGCGGCGATGAGCACGTCGAGCAACGAACGCGGCATGTCGCTGCGCAGCCCGGCCCGCTTCCTCGCTCCCGCCGAACGGCTTGTGCAGCAATGGAAGAGTGATCCAAAGCCTGAGTTCACCGATCGTGTGGCCGATGCGTGGATCAAGGCCCAGGCCTACCGACTGCACACGTTCGGCACCGTGACGAGAGTGGCCGCCGGCGGCGAACTGGGCGCCGAGTCGTCGATCACCAAGGTGTTCTGGTCCGACCTGGACGTCGCACTGCATCAGACCGCACTTGACCTCCGAGGCGCCGACGGCGAGCTGATGGACAGCGTGACCGAGGGCCTGCTGTTCGCACTCGGCGGCCCGATCTATGCGGGCACCAACGAAATCCAGCGCAACATCATCGCCGAGCGGCTGCTGGGCCTGCCCCGAAAGTAGACGAGACGTGAATTTCGAGATCGACGAACAGCAGCGGGACTTCGCCGCGAGCATCGATGCCGCCCTGGGCGCGGCCAACATCCCCGACGCCGTGCGCGCGTGGGCGGCCGGTGACACCGCGCCCGGCCGCAAGATCTGGGCGCAGTTGTCCGACCTGGGCGTGACCGCTCTGATGGTGTCCGAACAGTTCGACGGCATCGACGCTCACCCCGTCGACCTCGTGGTCGCACTGGAGCGGCTGGGCCGGTGGAACGTTCCCGGGCCGGTCACCGAATCGATTGCGGTCGCACCGATTCTGCTCGCCGATGACGAGCGGTCCGGCGCACTGGCCGCGGGCGAGGTGGTCGCCACCGTCGCCGCACCTCCACAGGTTCCCCGCGCCGTGGACGCGGACACCGCCGGGCTGGTGCTGCTGGTCGCCGACGGCGCGGTCGGTGAGGCCACGCCCGGCGAGCGGCACGCATCCGTCGACCCCGCCCGCCACCTGTTCGAGGTGACCGCGAGCGGTGACACGCGCCCCGCCGACGTGGAGCGCGCATTCGAATTCGGCGCGCTCGCCACCGCCGCACAACTGGTGGGGGCCGCGCAGGCCATGCTGGACGCGTCGGTCTCCTATGCCAAGCAGCGCAGCCAGTTCGGGACTGTCATCGGTACCTACCAGGCGATCAAACACAAGCTCGCCGACGTGCTGATCGCCGTCGAGATGGCGCGCCCCCTGGTGTACGGGGCCGCGCTGGCACTGGCCGACGGCTCCCCCGACACCGCGCGTGACGTCAGCGCCGCGAAAGTCGCCGCCGCCGACGCGGCGTTGCTCGCCGCCCGCTCGGCGCTGCAGACCCACGGCGCGATCGGATACACCCAGGAACACGACTTGTCGCTGCTGCTGCTCCGGGCTCAGGCGCTGCGATCGGCCTGGGGCGACCCCACGTGGCACCGTCGACGAGTGTTGGAGGCACTGTGACATCGACCGACGAACGGGAGTTGTTGCGCGACACCGTCGCAGCGCTCGTCGACAAACACGCCTCTCCCGAGGCGGTACGCGCGGCGGCCGCGTCCGAACGGGGGTACGACGAGGCACTGTGGTCGATGCTGTGCGAACAGGTCGGTGCCGCAGCCCTGGTGGTGCCCGAGGAACTCGGCGGCGCAGGCGGCGAACTCGCCGACGCGGCCGTGGTGCTCGGCGAACTCGGCAAGCGGCTGGTGCCGACGCCGCTACTGGGTACCACGCTCGCCGAACTCGCTCTGCTCTCGCTGCCCGAACCACCGGCAGATCTCCTCGAGGCGCTCACCGAAGGTCGTTCGATCGGCACCGTCGTGTTCGATCCCGGGTACGTGATCAACGGCAACACGGCCGATGTCGTGATCGCCGCCGATGGGGAAAACCTGACGCACTGGCGGACTTTCACCACCACCGCTGTGACGGCGATGGACATCACCCGTCCGCTCGCAGCGCTGGAGCCCTCCGACACCACGGTGCTCGGACCCGACCCCGGGCTGGCCGACATGGCGGCGATCCTCATTGCGGCCGAGCAGGTGGGTGCGGCGACGCGCTGCCTGGATCTGACGGTCGCCTACACCAAGGACCGGGTCCAGTTCGGCCGGCCGATCGGAAGCTTCCAAGCGCTCAAGCACCGGATGGCTGACCAGTACGTCGCGGTCGAGACGGCCCGTGCGATCGTCGACGAGGCCGTCTCCGAGTACACCGCGGCACCCTCACCGGTGTCGGCGGCGCGGGCGCGGCTGGCCGCCAGCGAGGCGCTCTCCGGTGTCGCGGCCGAGGCGGTGCAGATGCACGGTGGTATCGCGATCACCTGGGAGAGCGACATCCAGCTCTACTTCAAACGCGCCCATGGCAGCGCGCAGCTGCTCGGAGCGCCGCGTGAACAGGTACGCCGCCTCGAATCGGAACTGTTCTAGCCTGGCGGCATGAGCGTTTCGCTGCGGTCCGGCATCCCGCCGTTCTACGTGATGGATGTCTGGCTCGCCGCGGCGGAGCGCCAACGCACGCACGGCGATCTGGTCAACCTGTCCGCCGGCCAGCCCAGCGCGGGCGCGCCGGCGGCCGTTCGCGAGGCGGCCATCGCCGCGCTGAATCACGATCGTCTCGGCTACACCGTCGCACTCGGCATCCCCGAGTTACGTGCTGCGATCGCCGCGACCTACGACCATCGGCACGGCCTGACTGTCGACCCCGACGACGTCGTGATCACCACCGGCTCCTCGGGCGGGTTCCTGCTCGCGTTCCTGGCCTGTTTCGACGCAGGTGACCGCGTTGCGATCGCCAGCCCCGGATACCCCTGCTATCGCAACATCCTCACCGCGCTGGGTTGCGAAGTCGTGGAGTTGCCGTGCGGCCCTGACACGCGCTTCCAGCCGACTCTGGACATGCTCACCGCCCTCGACCCGCCGATCGCCGGCGTGATCGTGGCGAGTCCCGCGAACCCCACCGGGACCGTGATCCCGCCGGCCGAGTTGGCGGCGATCGCGAGGTGGTGCGCCGAATCCGGTGTGCGCCTGATCAGTGACGAGGTCTACCACGGCCTGGTTTACCCCGGTGCGCCCGAGACCAGCTGCGCGTGGGAGACCTCCCGAGAAGCCGTTGTGGCGAACAGCTTTTCGAAGTACTTCGCGATGACGGGCTGGCGGCTGGGCTGGCTGCTGGTTCCGCAGGAGTTGCGCAGGGCGGTGGACCGGCTGACGGGGAACTTCACCATCTGCCCACCGGTACTGCCTCAGATGGCGGCTGTTGCCGCCTTCACCGACCAGTCCATCGCCGAGGCGGAAGCGCTGCTCGACGGCTACGGCGCCAACCGCACATTGCTGCTGGACGGGCTGCGAGCGATCGGCATCGATCGACTCGCGCCGGCCGACGGGGCGTTCTACGTCTACGCCGACGTCTCGCAGCTGACGACGGATTCCCTGCAGTTCTGTTCGGACTTGTTGTCCGACACCGGCGTCGCGATCGCGCCGGGAGTCGACTTCGACACGGTGCGCGGTGGCGCGTCCGTGCGACTGTCTTTCGCCGGCCCGACCTCCGACATCGACGAGGCGCTGCGGCGCATCGGTGCGTGGCTGCGGTGACGATGTTCCTGCACAGCCCACCTGTCGGAGGTCGGGTGTAGCGTCGGGATCATGTTCGCACAGGTGTTCGATTTCGATGGTTCGGCCTCGGAGGCTGAGCTGCGCGAGGTCGTGACCCGCTGCGAACAACTGAAGGCCCAGGCTGCGGCGACACAGGTCCGCGCGACCGCATCATGGGCCGAGAAACGCCGCGCCGCCGAGGCTGAGGTGGGGATGCCGTTGCGACGGCGCGGGCGGGGGTTGGCTTCGGAAGTGGCGTTGGCACGGGCGGATTCGCCGGCCCGCGGGAATCAGCACCTCGGCTTCGCCCAGGCGCTGGTGCACGAGATGCCCTACACGCTGGCCGCGCTGGAAGCCGGGTTGTTGACCGAATACCGGGCCACGCTGATCGTCAAACAATCGGCCTGCCTGATGGTCGAGGACCGGCGGGCACTGGACCGGGAACTGTGCGCCGACACCGACGCACTCGTGGGACTGGGCAATGCGCGCATCGAGGCCGCCGCCGCGGCGATCACCGCGCGCCTCGACGCGGCCGCCGTCGTGCAACGCAAAGAACGCGCAGCGGCATCCGCGCGGATGTCGACCCGGCCCGCGCCGAACGGCATGGTGTACCTGACCGCGCTGATGCCGCTGGCCCAGGGCATCGGGGTCTACGCCGCACTGCGCCGGGAAGCAGATCTGTGCGGCGACGGCCGACCCCGTGGACAGGTCATGACCGACACCCTCTACCACCGAGTGACCGCCCGCCCGGCCGAGACACCGGTGCCGATCGCAGTCAACCTGATCATGGCCGACACCACCCTGGTCGGCGACGACACCAGTCCCGGCTGGATCGAGGGTTACGGGCCCGTCCCGGCCGCGGTCGTGCGGGATCTGGTGTCGGATGCGGTGGCTGATGAGTCGGCGAGGGCCACCCTGCGGAAGCTCTACCGGCATCCGAGTTCTGGCCAACTGGTCGCGATGGAATCCCGGGCCCGGATCTTCCCGAAAGGGTTGGCCGCGTTCATTGGGCTGCGCGATCAGACCTGTCGCACCCCCTACTGCGACGCCCCGATCCGCCACCACGACCACGCCACCCCCGCCCGCCGGGGAGGGAAGACGTCTGCTCTGAACGGGCTCGGCACCTGCGAAGCCTGCAATTACGCCAAAGAAGCCCCTGGCTGGACCGTCACCACCCGCGAGGCCGAGGGCCGCCACAGCGCCGACTACACCACCCCCACCGGCGCCACCTACCACTCCACCGCACCACCACTCCCCGGACCACCGCCTGCCCGCCGCTACAGCGTGGTCGAGGGAGTACTCGCGATCGACCTGGTCAGTCGCGACGCTGCGTGACGTACCAGTCCAGGAGATCGGGATCGTCGATGGCGCTGCGGTCGACGACCGTGGCTGCGTCGCGGCCCTGGAACAGTTTCTTGATCGGGACCTCGAGCTTCTTACCGGTGCGGGTGTGCGGCACGCCCGGCGCGACGATGATCTCGTCGGGCACGTGACGAGGCGAGACCTCGGTGCGGATGACATCGTTGATGCGTTGCCGCAGAGCGTCATCGAGCTCGACACCCTCGGCGGGAACCACGAACAACGGCATCCAGTATCCGCCGTCCGGTTGTTCTGCGCCGATCACCAGCGCCTCGGCGATCTCGGGGAGACCCTCGACGGCCTGGTAGATGTCGGAACTGCCCATGCGGATGCCATGGCGGTTCAGGGTGGAGTCGGATCGGCCGTGCACGATCACGCTGCCGTGATCGGTGATCGTGATCCAGTCGCCATGCCGCCACACCCCCGGATAGGTGTCGAAATAGGCCTCACGGTAACGGCTTTGGTCAGGATCGTTCCAGAACGCGATCGGCATCGAGGGCATCGGCTTGGTGACGACGAGCTCACCGACCTCGCCGCGGACCGGAGTGCCCGCCTCGTCCCAGGAATCGAGTGCCACGCCGAGGAACGGTGCCGACAGCTCGCCGGGCCACACCGGCACGGTGGGCACGCCACCGATGAATGCCGACACCACATCGGTGCCCCCACTGATCGAGGCGACATGCACTCCGACATGGTCTGCCAGCCACTGCGACGACGACGCCGGCAGCGACGAGCCGGTGATGCCGATGCTGCGCAGGGCCGACAGGTCGTGGGTCTGTGCGGGGTCGGCGTCAGCCTTGATGCAGCCCAGCACGTATCCGGGGCTGGTGCCCAGGACCGTCGCACCGACGCGCGCCGCGATGCCCCAGAGAGCGTCGGGCTCGGGAGCATTGGGGCTGCCGTCGTAGCAGACGATCGTGGCGCCGACGAGAAGACCGGCGACCTGGAAGTTCCACATCATCCAACTGGGACTGGTGTACCAGAAAAACGTGTCCTCGGAACCGATGTCAGACTGCAGTGCAACGGCTTTCAGGTGCTCCACCACGACCCCGCCATGGCCGTGCATGATTCCCTTCGGCAATCCCGTGGTGCCCGAGGAGAACAGGATCCACAGCGGATGATCGAACGGCACGGCCTCGCTGTCGAGGCCACGCGCGCTGACCTCCTCGAGATCGGTCAGCGTGAACGTGGCTTTCAGCGTGGGCAGTCCCTCGCGCAGTGCCGCGACGTCAGCACGCTTGTCGCGGTACTTGCCGGCGAAGTGATAGCCGTCGGCAGCCACGAGCACCGTGGGTTCCAGCTGGCCGAGCCGATCCAGCGCAGCCTTGGCCGAGTAGTCCTGACCGCAGGCACTCCACACCGCGCCGATGCTGGCGGTCGCGAGGAACGCGATGACCGCCTCTGCGATGTTGGGCAGGTAGCCCACCACGCGATCGCCGGCAGCCACACCGCCGGCACGAAGTTTCTCCGCGAACGCCGCGGTGCGCCCGAGCAGTTCATCCCACGACATCTCACGGTCCGGTCCGCCCTCGCTGACCGAGATGATCGCCGGGCGATCGGACCGGGCGTTGCGCACGATTGCGTCGACGTAGTTGCAGGTGGTTCCCGGAAACCACTGCGCGCCAGGCATCTCGGTGCTCTCGAGGACGGTCGAACCGCGGTCACCGAGGTCGAAGTAGTCCCAGAGCGCCGACCAGAACGCTTCGAGGTCGTCGACCGACCACTGCCACAGGGCCTGGTAGTCGGGATAGGCACCCCCGGTCCGCCGCTCGGCGAACCGCGCGAAATCCGTGACCCGCGCGCGGGCGATGTCGTCCTCGGAGGGCACCCACTGCGGCGTCTCGGTCGTCGTCGTCAACGGGCGCTCCACCCGCCGTCCATCGTGTACGACGCCCCGGTGACCATCCCTGCGGCGGGTGTCGCCAGCCATGCCACCAATGCGCTGACCTCCTCCGGCTCGACGAGCCGCTTGACCGCACTCTCCTTGAGGAGGATGTCGGTGATCACTTGATCCTCAGGGATGTTATGTGTTCGCGCCTGGTCGGCGATCTGCTTTGTCACCAACGGGGTTCGAACGTAGCCCGGATTCACGCAGTTGCTGGTGACGCCGTGCGGCCCGCCCTCCAGCGCCGTGACCTTGGACAGCCCTTCGAGCGCATGCTTGGCCGTCACGTAGGCCACCTTGAACGGTGACGCCCGCAGCCCGTGGATGGACGAGATGTTGACGATGCGTCCGTAACCCTCGCGGTACATGTGCGGCAGCGCCGCCCGGATCAACAGGAACGGCGCCTCGACCATCAACGCCAACATCGCGCGGAAGCGGTCCGGGGGAAACTCTTCGATCTCGCTGATGCTCTGGATGCCGGCGTTGTTGACCAGGATGTCGACCTCGAGCTGCAGGTCCTCCAGCGCCGAGACATCCGACAGGTCCAGCGACCATGCCGTGCCACCGATCTCCTGGGCCAGCGTCTTCGCGCCGACATCGTCGATGTCGGCGACCGTGACGGACACGCCGCGGGACGCCAGTTCGCGGGCGCACGCGGCGCCGATACCGCTCGCCCCTCCCGTCACCAGGGCGGTGCGACCCTGCAGCTCGTTCATGCCCGGCCCACTCATGCGATGCCCGCCTTGGCGAGCTGCTCACGGTCAGCCTCGTCGAGCGACTTCAGGTCGAGACCATTGGTTTCTCGGGTGAACCACGCGGCGACGAACGTGATGACCGCGGCAGCCGCGAGATACACCGCGATCGGTATCCACGTCCCGAAGTCGTCGAGCAGCCAGGTCGCGATCGCCGGGGCGAGTGAGCCGGCCACGATCGAGGTCACCTGATAGCCCAGCGAGACACCCGAATAGCGCATCCGCGTCGGGAACATCTCCGCCATGATCGCCGGCTGCGGCGCGTACATCAGCGAGTGGATCATCAGGCCCAAGATGATCGCCGCCATGATCAACAGGTAGTCACCGCTGTTCATCATCGGGAACGCGAAGAAGCCCCATGTGGCGGCCAGCGCGGCTCCGACCATGTACACCGGGCGACGCCCGAACCGGTCCGAGAGCTTGCCGACCTGAGGGATGACCAGGAAGTGCACGAAGTGTGCGGCCAGAAGCCACCACAGGATGTCGCCGGTGTCGGCACCCACATGTGTCTTGAGGTAGACGATCGAGAACGTGACGACGAGGTAGTACATGATGTTCTCGGCGAACCGCAGGCCCATGGCCGTGAAAACCCCACGGGGATAACGCTTCAGCACCTCGAACACGCCGTAGGACACCGCCTTGACCCGCTCGACCTCGTTCTGGGCCTCCACGAAGATCGGCGCGTCGGTCACCTTCGTCCGGATGTAATAGCCGATCAGCACGACCACTGCCGACAGCCAGAACGCCACGCGCCAACCCCACGACAGGAACGCCTCGTCGGACAGCGTGCCGGTGAGCACCAGCAGCACCACGGTGGCCAGCATGTTGCCGACCGGCACCGCGGCCTGCGGCCAGCTCGCCCAGAACGCGCGATCCTTGCTCGGGCTGTGCTCGGCGACCAACAGCACCGCGCCGCCCCACTCCCCGCCGACCGCGAAGCCCTGCAGGAAGCGCAGCAGCACCAACAGGATCGGTGCCCACACCCCAATCTGCGCATAGGTGGGCAGGCAGCCCATCAGGAACGTGACCACGCCGACGAGCAGGATCGCGAACTGGAGCAGTTTCTTGCGGCCGTGCTTGTCGCCGAAGTGCCCGAACACCACCCCGCCGAGCGGACGCGCGATGAAGCCGACCGCGTAGGTCAGCAGCGCTGCGATCAGACCCGCGGCCTCACTCGTGCCCTCGGCGAAGAACACCTTGTTGAACACCAACGTCGCAGCGGTGGCGTAGAGGAAGAACTCGTACCACTCCACGACAGTGCCGGCCATCGACGCCGCGACGACGCGCTTGAGACCGGTCGTGACCGACCCGCCGTCCTGTTGCGTACTCATCCACACCCCTTCGTTGTGACGCCCACCACAGATCGCAATGAGTATTCCTGCAGCTACCCATCGCAGCAATGGCCAAAACCGCACCGCCGATCTGCAAAAATGCAGAAGTGACCTCAGCACGCCGGCCCAGCCCCGACGACCTGCTCGTGCTGCTCGCCGTCGGACGTACGGGCCGCTACACCACCGCAGCCGAGGAACTGGGCCTCAACCACACGACGATCAGCCGCCGCATCACCGCGCTCGAACAGGCGATGGGCGGACGCGTTCTGGCTCGGGTGGCGGGCGGCTGGGAGCTCACCGAGCTGGGCCGCGACGCCCTCGCGGCGGCCGAGGCCGTCGAATCAGCGGTGCGCTCGCTCACCGTCGACCCGTCGGGCAACCGCACTCTCGAGGGCGTCGTCCGACTCTCGGCCACCGACGGGTTCTCCGCCTACATCGCCGCACCCGCCGCCGCCGCGGTGCAACGCCGGCACCCGAAGGTCGCGGTCGAGATCGTGGCCGCGACCCGGCGCGCCACCCAGCAGCGCTCTGGACTCGACCTCGAGGTGGTGGTCGCCGAACCCGGGAGCGATCCCCGCGTCCACCGGGCCACCGCCCTACGCTTGGGCGACTACTGCCTGGGCCTCTACGGTTCGCGCGGCTACCTCGCCGAACACGGACCGCCCGCCGACATCGCCGACCTCGCCCACTTCCCGCTCGTCTACTTCATCGACTCGATGCTGCAGGTCGACGATCTGGACCTGGCGACCAGCTTCGCCCCCGCGATGCGCGAATCGGTGACCTCGACGAATGTGTTCGTCCACGTCGAAGCCACCAGAGCGGCCGCAGGCCTGGGGCTGCTGCCCTGCTTCATGGCCGACCGGCACGACGATCTGATACGGGTGCTGACCGACACCGTGTCGGTCCGGCTGGCGTACTGGCTCGTCGCCCGGCCCGAGACGCGGCGGCGCCCCGAGGTGGCCGCCCTCGTCGACGCGATCCAGACCCAGATGACCGAGCAACGCGACGTCCTGCTCGGCGCCGTTTAGCGTGAGCCATGCCCTTCCTCGACCATCCCCGCGGACCCGCCTACTACCGCCACTGGGCGGTTCCCGACCCGAGTGCCTCGGTCGTCTTCCTGCACGGCTTCGGCGAACACACCGGGGTGTATCACCGCTACGGCTTCGCGCTGAACGCCGCCGGCATCGACCTGTGGGCGGTGGACCAGTTCGGCCACGGCCTCACCGGTGGCGACCGCGGTGACGTCGGCACCCTCGAGGACAGCTCGGCACTTGCCGAGAGCCTGACCGAACTCGCCGGCCAGGCACACCCCGGTATCCCGGTGATCGCCCAGGGGCATTCCTACGGCGCCGTCGTCACACTCGCGCGCGCCCTCGAGCACGGCGACCGGTACGCCGGCACGGTCATCTCCGGCGCGCCGCTGGTTCCGGTGCCCGAACTGCTCGACGTCGACACGTCGCTGGATCTGGACCCTGCGTGGCTGTCCGCCGATCCGTTCTATCTCGACGCGATGGTCAACGACCCGCTGGCTTTCGTCGAAGCCGACAGCCGCGCCCTGGCCCGCGAGCTGGATCGGGCCTGGGACCGGTTCGGCGCAGATCTCCCGGCGCTGGCCGTGCCGACACTTGCCGTGCACGGCGGCCAGGACCCGATCGCACCGGTCAGCGCGGTGCGTGCCTACGCCGAAACCATCGCTCCGCTCGAGCTCGTCGAGTTCCCCGGCGCTCGGCACGACATCCTCAACGAGACCGTCCATCGGGAGGTCGCGGACACGATCGTGGCGTTCATCCACAGGGTTATCCACATTGGGGATGAATGACAGGCATGTAATTCGCCCGACGGTCAGAGCCAGGTGTCGTCCGTGGTGGCGGTGAGGAACGCTTCGAGGTCGTTGCGCCAATCGGCCGGGGTGGTCTTGTCAGGCTCGATGCCCGTGTACTGCCCCTGATAGAACAGCAGCGGCCGCGGCTTCTTGTGCGGCACATCGGAGAGCGAATGCACCGCGCCGAACACCACGAAGTGGTCTCCCCCGTCGTGCACCGACGCGACCGTGCAGTCGATGTGGGCCAGCGTGTCCCCGATGATCGGCGACCCCAGCGGCGAGGGCGACCACTCGATCTCGGCGAATTTGTCGGGTTCGCGAGACCCGAATCGCGCCGACACGTCCTTCTGGTTCTCGTGCAGGACGTTCACGCAGAACTTCCCGCTGGCCTCGATCGCCTGCCAGGACCGACTCACTTTCGTGGGACAGAACAGCACCAGCGGGGGGTCCAGCGACAGCGCGGCGAACGACTGGCAGGCGAAGCCCACGGGAACGTCTTCGTGCACGGTCGTGATGACCGTGATGCCCGTACAGAACTGACCGAGCACATTCCGGAAGGTGCGCGGGTCGATCGGTGCGCTGGACACTGCTACTTGAAGCCCACGCTGAAGTCGTGGCCCCACAGCGAGACCGCGGTGCTCTCCCGGGCCACCCAGCTGTGATCGTCGACTTCGAGTCCTTCACAACCGAATTCGATGTCGAACCCGCCCGGTGTCTTCATGTAGAAGGACAGCATCTTGTCGTTGACGTGCCGGCCGAGCGTCGCCGACATCTTGACCTTGCGGCGCAGGGCCCGGTCCAGGCACAGCCCGACGTCGTCGGCGCCCTCCACCTCGACCATCAGATGCACGATGCCGCTGGGGGTTTCGCCGGGCATGAACGCCAGGCTGTGGTGGCGGGGGTTGACCCCGAGGAAGCGTAACCACGCGGGGGCGCCGTCGGCGGGACGGCCGACCAGCTGCGGCGGCAGCTTCATCGAGTCGCGCAGGCTGAAGCCGAGCACGTCGCGGTAGAAATGCAGCGTCTCGACATCGTCGCGGGTGGTGAGCACGACGTGCCCCAGCCCCTGCTCCTCGGTGACGAACTTGTGGCCGTACGGGCTCACCACGCGGCGGTGCTCCAACGCGACCCCGTGGAACACCTCGAGGGTGTTGCCGGACGGATCGTCGAAGGTGATCATCTCGTCGACGCGGCGCTCGGCCAGTTCGCTGGCGGTGCCCTCCTTGTACGGCACCCCCTGCACGTCGAGGCGCTGCCGAACCTCGTGCAGCGCAGCCGCATTCGACGTCTCCCAGCCGGAGACGAGGAGCCGGTCGTGCTCACCGGGGACGATGACCAGCCGGGCGGGGAACTCGTCCATCCGGAGATAGAGCGCGCCCTCGGTGGCGCCGGAGCCCTCCACCATGCCCAACACCTTGAGCCCGTACTCCCGCCACGCGGCGACGTCGGTGCTCTCGATACGCAGGTATCCGAGCGAACGGATCGTCACGACGTCACCCTCCGAGGAAATCGATGGTCAGCTTGTTGAATTCGTCGAACTTCTCCAGCTGCGCCCAGTGCCCGCACTGCCCGAACACGTGCAGCTGCACGCGCGGGATCTGTTTGAGCGCCACCAGCGCACCGTCGAGCGGATTGACCCGATCCTCACGGCCCCAGATCAACAGCACCGGTTGCCGCAGCTTGTACACATCGCGCCACATCATGCCGAGCTCGAAGTCCGCGCCGGCGAACGACTTTCCCATCGCCTTGGTGGCAGCCAGCGACTCGGGGGTGCTGGCGATCTGGAACCGCTCCTCGACCAGCTCCGGTGTGATCAACGACTGATCGAACACCATGATGCGCAGGAACTTCTCGATGTTCTCCCGGGTCGGATCGTTGGCGAAACGGCCCAGCAGCTTGACGCCCTCCGTGGGATCCGGGGCGAACAGGTTGACGCTCAGCCCGCCCGGACCCATCAGCACCAGGCGGCCGGCCCGCTTCGGGTTGTCCAGCGCGAACCGCACCGCGGTACCGCCGCCGAGCGAATTGCCCACCAGCGCAGCGCGTTCGATGCCCAACTGGTCGAACAGACCGAGCAGCGCGGTGGAGCTGTACCGGTTGTACTGCTCGTGCTCGGTGTGCTTGTCGGAGTGCCCGTAGCCGGGCTGATCGACGGCCAACACGTGAAAGTGCTTGGCCAGCACGCCGATGTTGCGGCTGAAGTTCGACCAGCTCGACGCGCCGGGCCCGCCGCCGTGCAGCAGCACCACCGTGGGCGACTCGGGATCACCCGCCTCGTGGTAGTGCAATCGCATGTCGTCACGGACCTGGGCGTACCGCGAGGTCGACTCGAACGTGATCTCCTGCTGCTGAGCAGCTTCGGCGGCGAACGAGGTCACTAGACCATCGTGTCCTGGGGCGGGAGACCGAACGCGTCGTTACCGAAGATCAGGTAGGCACGCTCGGGCTCGTTGGCCGCATGCACTCGGCCGGCGTGCGCGTCCCGCCAGAACCGCTGCACCGGCTGGTCGGAGTTCAGCGCCGTGGCACCGGAAGCCTCGAACAGCAGATCGATCGACTCGATGGCCCGCTTGGTGGCGCGCACCTGGTCGCGGCGAGCCCGGGCGCGCAGCGAGAACGGGATCTCCTGACCGGACTGGAGCAGCTGGTACTCCTCGCCGACGTTGCCGATCAACTGACGCCAGCCGGCGTCGATGTCGCTGGCCGCCTCGGCGATCCGGATCTTGGCGAACGGATCCTCCTTGGACTTCTCGCCGGCGAACGCCGCACGCACTCGCTTGCCCTGATGCTCGACGTGAGCGTCGTACGCGCCGTAGGCCATCCCCATGATCGGCGCGCTGATCGTCGTCGGATGCATGGTGCCCCACGGCATCTTGTAGACCGGCGCAGAGTTGGTCTCGTACCCGCCGGCGGTGCCGTCGTTCATCGACTTGTACGACAGGAACCGGTGCCGCGGGACGAAGACGTCCTTGACGACGACGGTGTTGCTGCCGGTGGCCTTGAGCCCCACCACATTCCACACGTCATCGATGCGGTAATCCGAACGCGGGATCAGGAAACTGCCGAAATCGACGGGCCGGCCATCCTTGATCACCGGGCCGCCCAGGAACGCCCAGGTGGCGTGGTCGCAGCCCGAGGACCACTGCCATGCGCCGCTGACCAGGTAACCACCGTCGACGACGGTGCCCGCCCCCATCGGCGCATACGACGACGAGACCCGGACCGTGGGATCGTCGCCCCACACGTCTTCCTGGGCCTGCTGATCGAACAGCGCAAGATGCCAGTTGTGCACACCGATGATCGAGGACACCCAGCCGGTGGAGCCGCAGGCGCTCGCGATGCGGCGCACGGCCTCGTAGAACTGCGTGGGGTCGCACTGCAGGCCACCCCACTGCTCAGGCTGCAGCAGCTTGAAGAAGCCGACCTCGTCGAGTTCGGCGACGGTGTCGTCGGGCAGGCGGCGGAGTTCTTCGGCGGCCGGGGCACGCTTGGCGATGCGCGGCAGAAGATCGTCGATGCCGGCGAGAACTGACTGCACGTCGCGCTGTTCAATGGACGTCACTGGACAAGCCTTCCCAGGAGTACGGACCTGCACAAAGATTAGAACACGTTACGATTTGTGTCGAGTAGCGGCGTCCTGTGGTGGCTGGACCTGCGGACATGCATTTCTGTAACCTGTTCTAGTTATGACCCTCTGATGACGTGGAGAGAGAGCAGCCTGTGACCGACGAGCCCTTGGGCGCGCACGTGCTCGAGCTGGAGATCGCGAAGGTGATCGACGAGACCGCCGACGCCCGCTCGCTGGTGTTCACTGCGACCGACGAGGTGCCCGCCGACAGACTGCGGTACCGGCCCGGGCAGTTCCTGACCCTGCGGGTGCCCAGCGACCGGACCGGCTCGGTGGCCCGCTGCTACTCGCTGTGCAGCTCGCCGTTCACCGGCGACCCGCTCACCGTCACGGTCAAGCGCACCGCCGACGGATACGCGTCCAACTGGCTCTGCGACAACGCGCACCCCGGTATGCGTGTCCACGTGCTCGCCCCCTCGGGCACCTTCGTGCCCGCCGACCTCGACAGCGACTTCCTGCTCCTGGCCGCAGGCAGCGGCATCACGCCGATGATGGCGATCCTGAAGTCCGCTCTGGCCCAGGGCAGCGGGCAGGTCACCCTCGTCTACGCCAACCGCGACCAGGACTCGGTGATCTTCGCCGCCGCGCTGCGCGAACTCGCCGACGCACACCCTGACCGGCTGACCACGGTGCACTGGCTCGAGTCCGTGCAGGGGCTGCCGAGCACATCCGCGCTGGCAGCGCTGCTCGCCCCCTACCGCGACCGCGAAGCGTTCCTGTGCGGGCCCGGCCCGTTCATGGCGGCCGCGCAGGACGCACTGACCGCGTGCGGCTCGGCGCCCGAACGCGTGCACATCGAGGTGTTCAAGTCACTGGACTCCGATCCGTTCGCCGCGGTCGTGCTCGACGACACCGACGACGGCGACGAAGGCCCCGCGACCGCCGTGGTGACGCTGGACGGCACCACTCACGAACTGACCTGGCCGCGGCGCGCGAAGTTGCTCGACGTGCTGCTCGACAAGGGCCTCGACGCCCCGTTCTCCTGCCGCGAGGGGCACTGCGGCGCCTGCGCGGTGGTCAAGAAGTCCGGTGACATCGAGATGGAGATCAACGATGTGCTCGAACAACAAGACCTCGACGAAGGCCTGATCCTGGCGTGCCAGGCGCATCCGCTCTCGGATTCTGTCGAAGTGACCTATGACGAGTGAGCAGCGCGCTAGGTTCGCCAGAATGAAGCGGCTCGCGGTGATAGGTGCGACGACCCTGGCGATGGCGGCCCTCATCCCCTCGGGCACTGCGGCCGCCGCATCGGACACCAAGACCAGCTCGATCGCCGTCGACCCCGCCACCTCCATCCAGATGCAGGTATCGGCCAACTGCGACTCAGCCCAGGCCCGGTGCTTCTTCACCACCACAGCGAGCCTGCTGACGCCGGGCGGCCCCACCGGCTTCCCCCAGGACACGTGGGCCCGCCAGACCGTGACGCTGCGCAGCTCGGACCGCGACGTCTGGCAGCAGGCGACCTACAGCGCCCCGTCGGGCAACCCTCGCGAACTCAAGGGCGCCAACCACGAGAACGTGCTCTCCAAGATGTACCGCTCGATCAACGACGTCGAGCTGTCCATCACCTACTTCGGCGGCGGGGACATCGCGCGCTTCACCTCGGACGGCGACTCCGTGCCCACGCAGTGGCGGAACGGATTGCCGGCGACGGGCGCCGATTTCATCGCGTGCTCGCAGATCCAGGTGGTCTACGGCGGGGTCAACCTGACCACGCCGACGGCCTGCGCGCAGACCCGCTTCGGCTAACGCGGCAGCCCGAGCAGCCGCTCCCCCGCCATCGTCAGCAGGATCTGCTCGGTACCCCCGGCGATGGTCAGGCATCGCGTGTTCAGGAAGTCGTGCACCTGCTGGTTCTCCACCGCACCGGCACCGTCGGACAGCTCCATGCGGAACTCCGCGAGCGCTTGGCGGTACCGCACCCCGATGAGCTTGCGGGCACTGGCCTGCGGGCCGGGATCCCGGCCACCGACCGCGAGCTGCGCGATGCGCTGATCCAGCAGTGAACCCACCTGGGCGGTACAGATCAGCGCGCCGAGCCGATCCTGTTGCGCATCATCGACATCGGCTTCCGACAGCGCCCGCAGCAGCTCTTCCATCGGGTTGCCCAGCGCGGTGCCCTGGGCCATCGCGACCCGCTCGTTCGCCAGCGTCGTGCGCGCCAGCTTCCAGCCGTCGTCGACCGCACCGACGACCATCTCGTCGGGCACGAAGACGTCGTCGAAGAACACCTCGTTGAACAGCTCGTCACCGGTGATCTCGCGCAGCGGCCGGATCACGATGCCGGGACTGGTCATGTCGATCAGGAAGTAGGTGATGCCCTTGTGTTTCGGGGCGTCCGGGTCGGTACGCGCCAACGCCACACCCCAATGCGCCTTCTGTGCCGCCGACGTCCACACCTTCTGCCCGGTGAGCTTCCAACCACCCCCTGCGCGAACAGCTTTCGTCCGCAGCGCCGCCAGATCGGACCCGGCGCCCGGCTCGCTGAACAGCTGACACCACTGCAGCTCGCCGCGCAGCGTCGGCGGGACGAACTGCTCGACCTGCGCGGCGCTGCCGTGCTCCAGGATCGTCGGGACCGTCCACCAGCCGATCACCAGATCCGGGCGGGTGACCCCGGCCGCCGCGAGCTCCTGGTCGATGAGCAGCTGCTCGGCCGGGCCCGCGTCGCGGCCGTGCGGTCGCGGCCAGTGCGGCGCCAGCAGGCCCGTCTCGGCCATCACGACCTGCCGACGGTCCTGCGGAGCGGCGGCCACCTCGGCCACCGCCGAGGCGATCTCGGGTCGCAGATCCGCGACCGAGGCGAGATCGATGTGCAGATCGCGGCGCACCCCCTGCTGCGTCAGCGCGGCCACCCGGCGCAGCCAGTGCGACCGCCCGCCCAGGAACTGCCCGATGCCGTAGGCGCGGCGCAGATACAGGTGCGCGTCGTGCTCCCAGGTGATGCCGATACCGCCCAGCACCTGGATGCAGTCCTTGGCGTTGGCTGTGGCCGCGTCGATCCCCACCGACGCGGCCAAGGCCGCGGCGATCGACAACTGCTGGTCATCGGACTCGCCCGCAGCGCGCGCCGCATCCGCCGCGGCCACCGACGCCTGTTCACTGCGCAGCAGCATCTCGGCGCACATGTGCTTGATCGCCTGGAAGCTGCCGATCGGCTTGCCGAACTGTTCGCGGACCTTGGCGTACTCGGTCGCCGTCGTCAGCAGCCAGCGGGCCACCCCCGCGGCCTCGGCCGCCGCCACCGTCGCCGCGAGGTCCACCACGCGTTGAGCCGGCACGTCCAGCGTCGTCGCTGGCGCACCGTCGACAGTCACCCGGGCCAGCGGGCGCGAGAAGTCGGTGGCCTTGCGGCGTTCGACCACGACCCCGTCGGCCGTCGCGTCGACCAGCACCCACGTGTCCCCGGCCGGCAGCAGCAGCACCCCGTCGGCGGTCGCACCGAGCACCGTCGCGGCGATCCCCGACACCCTCTCCCCGGTGAGCGTCAGCTCGGCGCGCAGCGCGAGACCGGCCGTCCGCTGCCCCGAGGCCAGGGCTTCCACCAGATCGCCCTGGGCGCCGTCGAGCACCAGCGTGGCCAGCGCCGTGGTGGCCACCGGACCGGGGATCAGACCGGCCGCCGCCTCCTCGAGCATCGCGCACAGATCGGCGACCGTGCCGTCGGCGCCGCCGAGCTCCTCGGGCAGCGCGACGCCGAAAATGCCCAACGCGGCCAGCGCGTCGAACGGGGCGCGCCACGCATCGGGGGCGCCCTGCTCGACGTCGCGCACAGCCTCGAGCGACGTGGAGCCCGCCGCCCAATCGCGGACCAGCTCGCGTGCGGCGGACTGCTCGTCGCTGATGGTTGCCGGCACCGTGACTCCTAGGCTTTGGGTGAGAACCCCATGCTTCCCACTAGAACGTGTTCTAATAGTGCCAGTGTTCGAACGTCAAGTCGAACGCCATCGCAGCAGACCAGATCGTTGGTGACGCGCAGAGGGTGGCGAGAAAGTCGCGACCGGAATGCGTATCGTTTTCCTTCGGTTGCATACCCATGCATCTGCCGCAGCGCACCGAAGGAGCCACACCGCATGTCCGGGTCGTCTCAGTCCGCAACAGGGTCGTCGGCGCGCACCGACGGCGCGGGAGCGGACGCCCGCCCCCGGCAGGTGATGAACGTCGCGGTGCTGGCGGAATCGGAACTCGGCTCCGAAGCACAGCGGGAACGCCGCAAGCGCATCCTCGACGCGACGCTGGCGATCGCGTCGAAGGGCGGTTACGAGGCCGTCCAGATGCGGGCGGTGGCCGAACGCGCCGACGTCGCGGTCGGCACCCTGTACCGCTACTTCCCGTCGAAGGTCCACCTGCTGGTCTCCGCACTGGGCCGCGAATTCGAACGCATCGACGCCAAGACCGACCGTTCTGTGCTGGCCGCCGGCGCGACGCCGTATCAGCGGCTCAACATCATGGTCGGCAAGCTCAACCGCGCCATGCAGCGCAATCCCCTGCTCACCGAAGCGATGACGCGCGCGTTCGTGTTCGCCGACGCGTCGGCCGCCGGCGAAGTCGACTATGTGGGCAAGCTGATGGACTCGATGTTCGCCCGGGCGATGAGCGAGGGTGAACCGACCGAGGATCAGTACCACATCGCCCGCGTGATCTCCGATGTGTGGCTGTCGAATCTGCTGGCCTGGCTCACCCGCCGCGCCTCGGCCACCGACGTGAGCAAGCGGCTGGACCTCGCGATGCGACTGCTCATCGGCGACGGCGAACAACCCAAGATCTGACCCGCCTAGGATCGGAGGCGTGCTGCCGCCGGAGCTGTCTGCCGCCCTCGCCGCCGTCGCGCAGGTCCCGCGGCTGCTCGTCACCTCGGACTTCGACGGCACGCTGTCGCCGATCGTGTCGAATCCCGCCGACGCCCGTCCGCTGCCCGCCGCCGGCAATGCGCTGCTCGCGCTCGCCGAGCTCCCCGACACCGAGGTCGCGCTGATCTCCGGCCGCGCCCTGCGTGACCTGCGCACGTTGTCCTCGATGCCCGCGACCGTGCACCTCGTCGGCAGCCACGGCGCAGAGTTCGACTCCGGCTTCGCCCACGACATCGACACCGACCTGCTGGCCCGCATCACCGAGACGCTTTCGGAGATCGCCGCGGACAAGCCGGGGGTGACCGTCGAGACCAAACCGGCGAGCGTCGCACTGCACGTCCGCAATGCGTCGACCGCCGACGGCGAGGCGGCGCTCGCCGCGGCGTGGGACGCCGCCTCGGACTGGGACGCCCACGCCACGACCGGCAAGGCGGTGCTGGAGTTCGCGGTCATCTCCACCGACAAGGGTGAGGCGCTGGACATCCTGCGCGCCGAGCACCGCGCCGGCGCCGTGGTGTTCTTCGGCGACGACGTGACCGACGAGAAAGCGTTCCGCCGACTGGGCGACGCCGATGTGGGGGTCAAGGTCGGGCCCGGTGACACTGCCGCGGCGTACCGGGTCGATGCGCCCGAGGGCGTGGCCGCCGCGCTGGCACACCTGCTGTCGACGCGCGGGGGCTGACGACAGTGCGCTTCTCCGTTCCCCTGGTCACCGCGCTGCTGGTGAGCACCCTGTGCGGGTGCTCGCAGACCCCGCCGAACGCCGAACACGGCACCGCCAACGTGGTCGCCTCCACCGGGGCATGGGCCAGTGTCGCCGCGGCCGTCGTCGGGCAGCACGCAACGGTGCGCTCGCTGATGCCGGCCGACGCCGACCCGCGAGCATTCACTCCCGGCACCGCCGCCGTCTCCGAGGTCGCCGACGCGTCGCTGGTCGTCTACAACGGCGGCCGGTACGACCAGTGGATCGCCCCGATCCTGAAAGACGCACCTGACATCCCCCGCATCGATGCGTTGTCGCTGACGCCACTGCAGCCGCCGGCCGACGACCACGTCTTCTACGACGTGCTGACGGCCAAGGCGGTGGCCGACCGCATCGCCGAGACCCTCGGGGAGTCCGATGCCGAACACGCTGCGGACTACACGGCGGCAGCACAGCAATTCGACGAGGACCTCGACACGCTCACCTTGGCCCAGCACGCGATCGGCCAGGCCCACCCCGGCGCGTCGGTGATCTCGATCGCGCCCGTCGCGACCTACGCAGTGCGCAACGCCGGCATCGCCGACAAGACGCCGCCCGCGTTCGCCGACGCGCTGGAGCAGGGCCGCACACCCACCCCCGCCGACGTCGCCGCGGTGCGCGACTCGATCACTGCCCGCCGCGTCTCGGCGCTCGTCGTCGACGATCAGGCCACGGGCGGGGGGCTCGACACGATCACCGCGGCCGCTCGCGGGGTCGCCCTGCCGATCATCTCGATCAGCTCCACGCTCCCCGACGGGATGAGCTATCTGCAGTGGCAGCGCGCGACCGTCGATCGCATCGCCGCGGCGCTCAGCACTCCGAGCTGACGGCTACGCGGGCGGACCGGAGGTGCGGCCCCGCACCAACTCGGTGTCGAGAACCTCGACCACCGACAACCCCGACCGCGGCGGATTGTGCAGCAATTGTCCTGCGCGGCGGCCCTTTTCGACACTCGGCTGGCGCACCGTGGTCAGCCCGCGCGACAACGCCTCGGGCACTCCGTCGAACCCTGTCACCGTCATCTGACCGGGCACGTACACCCCGCGGGCGCGCAGCCGATCCATCGCGGACAGCGCCAGCACGTCGGCGGTGCACATCAGCGCGGTGATTCGCGGATTCGCCTCCAGCGCGACGTCCGCGCCGACTCCGCCGGAGGTCGGCAGATGCTCGTAGCTCTCCACGACGGTCAGCGCATCGGGATTCAGGCCCGCCTCGGTCAACGCGTCGGACACTCCGAGGATGCGTTCACTCTGTACGTGGAACTGCGGGTTTCTCACCCGGTCAGGATCGGCCAGCGCCGGACCGCGACCGCTGTGCGGCCAGTCCCGACCCAGCCGCATGGTGAGCAAGCCGATCTCGCGGTGGCCGAGTTCGAGCACGTACTCGGTGAGCCGCCGCATGGCCGCGCGGTCATCGATGCACACGATCGACGCACCGGGTACATCCCGGGGTTGGTCGACGACCACCACGGGCAGATGGCGCTGCAGGACCAACGGCAGGTACGGGTCGTCATCCGAGGCCGAGTAGACGACGAAACCGTCGACCCCCGCGGCCAGCACCGCTGCCGAGCCCTCGCTCACACTGCGGTTGGGCCCGACCGCCACCAGAAGCAGGCCCTGCCCCGCCGCCTCGCACGACTCGGCGAGGCCGGCGACGAAATCCAGGGCCGCGGGATCGGAGAAGGAGTAGTTCAGCGGCTCGGTGATCATCAGCCCGACCGCTCCGGCTTTGCGCGTCCGCAGCGATCGGGCCACCGGATCGGGTCCGGGATATCCCAGTTGCTTGGCGGTGGAGAGCACCCGCTCCCGCAATTCGGCCGACAGCTGATCCGGCCGGTTGTAGGCATTGGAGACGGTGGTCCGCGAGACCTTCAGTTCAGCGGCGAGTGAGGCCAGGGTCGCGCGCCGTCTCGGCGTCGGACTTCTGGACATGTTCCGAGAGGTTAGTGGACTGTGAGCGATCCGCAGCAGACATCTGATTCCGGCGCGGCAGACGGTGAAGAGTCCAGGTCACCAACCAGATGCCACAGGCGATCGAGACGACCACGAAGCTCGGCGGGAGGTTGAACATCGCCGAAACGGCCAGGCCGACCCACACCGACAGCAGACCGATGGCCGCCGAGACCGCCATCGCGAGCACCGGCCGGGCGGTCAGAGTGAGGGCGGTCGCCGCGGGCGTGACCACCAGCGCGAAGAGCAGCAGCGTGCCCACCGCCTGCACGGCCATGGTGACGGTGATCCCGAGCAGCACCATGAACACGATCGACAGGCTCCGCACCGGCACGCCCCTGGCCTCGGCCACCTGACTGTTGACCGAGGTGAACAGCAGCGGGCGATAGATGAACGCGATGCTCGCGCCCAACACCACCAAAAGGGCCAGGAACCCGGCCAGTTGCTCCGCGGTGATCGCCAACAGGTTCCCGAAGAGCACGTTCGTCAGCGTCGACGAATTCCGGGTGGCCAACGAATTGAAGAGCAGACCGAGCCCGGTGGCGAACGCGAGCACGGTGCCCGTGGCCACGTCGCGATCGGAGGCTCGTTTGCCGAGCGCCCCGATCACCAGCGCACCCCCCACGCAAAACACCCCGAGACCGACCGCGGCGGGCACTCCCAGCAGCACGGCCCCCGTGGCCCCTGGCAACCCGATGTGGGCCAGAGCGTGAGCGGCGAACGACGAGTTGCGGACCACGATGAAATAGCCCATCAGGCCGGCGGCCAGCGCCACGATGGTGCCGCCCAGCCAGGCGTTGCGCATGAACGACGAGCTGAGGATGTCCACCCAGTTGTGCTGGTAACCCACCGCCAGGACGGTCTGTCTCATTCCGAACTCCGCATGTAGAGGTCACCCTGCAGGGTGTGCGCGACCTTGATCGGGGTGCCGTACATGTGGGTGAGCAGATCGGCCTCCACCACCTGGTCGATCGCTGCGTGGTGGGCGTGACCGTCGAGCAGGTAGATCGCACTGTCCAGCGTCGCCAGCAGCGGGTTCAGGTCGTGGGCGACGACGATGACCGTCACCCCGAGCTCCCGCCGCAGGCGCGCCAGCAGCTCGACGATCTCGTGCTGGTTGCGCAGATCCAACGACGCCAGCGGTTCGTCGAGGATGAGCATCCGCGGCGCGGAGACCAACGCGCCGGCGAGCGCGATGCGTTGCCGCTGCCCGCCTGACAGCTCGGAGAGCCGCCTGTTCCCGAACGATGTCGCCTCCACCTGGCGCAGCGCGTCGTCGACGCGTCGACGGTCCTGCGCGGTCGGCCGAGCGAAGCCCCAGCGGTGCCCGGTCAGGCCGAGCAGCACCGCATCGCGTGCGCGAATGGCTTCGGTGGCGTTGACGTCGTAATCCTGGGGCACGTACCCGATCAGGTCGTTGCGCGCGCCCGGTTGCCCACCGAAGATCCGGACGGTGCCCGTGGCGGCGGGCACCAGCCCGAGGATCACGTTGAGCAGGGTGGTCTTGCCGGCGCCATTGGCACCGATGACGGCGACGAACCGGCCGGCGTCGACCTGCAACGTCGACTGCGACCAGATCGTGCGCCCACCGCGGACCACGCTGACATCGGTGAACGACAGCGCCGGGTCGGCTACCGCGTCATTCGCGGACACCGAGCGCCTTGGCCAGCGAGGTCAGCTGTTCGACCTGCCACGTCTGGAAGGATTCGGTGTTCGGCGGAACGGTCTCCGTGACGTCGACGACCGGGACCCCTGCCTGTTCGGCGGCCGCACGGATCTGTTCGACCACCGAACCCTCGGTCTGGGTGTTGTAGATCAGCACATCCACTTTCCGGTCGCCGAGCAGCCGCAGGAACGCGTCGAGATCGGCCGGGGCGGGCTCACTCTCGTTCGCCGAGGCGAGCCGGTAGCCCTCGGGCGTCCGATTCTCCAGTCCCAGTGCCGCCGCCATGTCGTCGAACACACTCTCGGTGGCAGCGTAGCTCTTGCCGGCGGCGCCGGCTTTGATCGCGGCGATCTCGTTGTCGTAGGGCTTCATGACGTTGGTGAAGCCCGTGTACCGCTCGTCGAAGTACGCCGAAGCGCCGGGTGAGAGCTTCTTGAGCTCTGCGGTGACTGCCTTGGCGACCTCTCCGACGACGGCCGGGCTGTACCAGACGTGCGGGTTGCCCTCCTCGACATGATCAGCACCGTGATCGCCCCCGGCCTCGGCATGATCATCACCGCCGTGATCGCCGCCCCCGCTGAGGTCCACGGCGTTGATGACGGGTGCGTCCGGGTCCGACGAGGCGGCGAGTTTGGCGGCCCATTCGTCGTAGTGCCCGCCGTTGAGCACCACCAGTTGCGCGCCGTCGAAGAGGGTGGCGTCCGACGGCGCGGGCTCGTAGTCGTGGGGGTCGACCGACGATCCGGCGAGCACCGTGGTGACGGTGGCGCAGGCACCACCGAGCTGTGAGACGACGTCACCCCACTGGTCGACGCTGACGACGACCTTGATCGGTGCGGTGGGGCAGGTACCTCCCGCAGCAGAGGCGGTGGTCGAGGATGCAGCGGATTCACTGCTGCTCCCGCAGGCGGCCAGGGCGATCGGCGAGGCAAGGGCAATCGCGGCGGCGGCCAGGCGGGCCGTCAAGTTCGGAGTCGTCACGCGGTAACGATAACCGTTTCCATTAACCTCTGCCCAATCGGCGCGGTGCTTATTGGAAATGATTATCATTAAGGAGTGACCTCTTCCCCCTCCGCCACCCTGCCCGTCACGGTCCTCTCCGGCTTCCTGGGCGCCGGCAAGACCACCGTGCTCAACCACATCCTCGCCAACCGGGACGGCAAGCGCGTCGCGGTGATCGTCAACGACATGAGCGAGATCAACATCGACGCGGCACTGATCGCGGGGCAGGGCCACCTCGACCGCACCGAGGAGAAGCTCGTCGAGCTCACCAACGGCTGCATCTGCTGCACACTGCGCGAAGACCTGATCGAAGCGGTCGGCGCGCTGGCCCGTCAGCGCAAGTTCGACCACCTGGTCATCGAATCCACCGGAATCTCCGAGCCGATGCCGGTCGCCGCGACCTTCAGCTGGGAGTTCGACGACGGCTCGAGCCTCGGGCAACTCGCACGCCTCGACACTCTCGTCACGGTCGTCGACGTGTCGACCTTCCTCCTCGAGATCGCCAGGGGCGAAGCGTTGGCCGACCGGGCCATGAGCGCCGGTGACGGCGACGCGCGCAGCATCTCCGACCTACTCGTCGACCAGGTGGAGTTCGCGGACGTGATCCTGCTGAACAAGACCGACCTGGTCAGCGCCGCCACGCTCCGCACCGTCGAGACCCTGGTGACGCGGCTCAACCCCCGGGCCAAGCTGATCCACACCGATCACGGCATCGTGGACACCTGCGAAGTACTCGACACCGGGCTGTTCGATCCAATCCTCGCCGCCGAGGCGCCCGGCTGGGACGAGGAGATCGCCGACGGTCACACACCGGAGACCGAGGAGTACGGCATCAGCTCGATGACCTTCCGGTCCGACCGGCCGTTCCACCCCCAGCGGTTGGCCGAGTCGTTGGGAAAGCTGACGCGCATCGTGCGTAGCAAGGGATTCTGCTGGATCGCCACCCGACCGACCATCGCCGCGATCTGGTCCCAGGCGGGGCCGAATCTGGTCATCGAGCCGGCCCAGTACTGGTCGTCGACCGACATCGCGCCCGGCCAGGAGGTGGTGTTCATCGGAGTCAGGCTCGACCGAGAGTCGGTGCAGCGGCTGCTGACCGAGGCCCTGCTGACCGACGAGGAGTTCGCGGCGGGCCAGAACCACTGGCTGACGTTCGCCGATCCCCTTCCGGCGTGGGGCGTCACGCACAACCATTCACACTGAGCCGGCGACGGTCCCGTGCGCGGTTACGCTGACTGCATGGCCACCCGGACGGTCGACCTCAACGCCGATCTCGGCGAGAGCTTCGGGGTGTGGCAGCTCGGTGACGACGACGCGATGCTCGGCATCGTCACCAGCGCGAACGTCGCGTGCGGTTTCCACGCCGGCGATGCGGCCACCCTGGCCCGGACGTGCCGGCTGGCCGCCGAGCGCGGCGTGCAGATAGGTGCCCAGGTGAGCTACCGCGATCTGGCCGGCTTCGGCCGCCGCTTCATCGACATGCCTCCCGAGGATCTGACGGCCGACGTGATCTATCAGATCGGTGCGCTCAGTGCACTCGCCGCTGCCGCCGGCTCGACCGTGTCGTACGTCAAACCTCATGGTGCCCTGTACAACTCGGTGGTCAGCCATCGAGATCAGGCGCGTGCGGTGATCGCGGCAGTGCACACCGTGAACCCTGCGCTGCCCGTGCTGGGACTCGCCGGCTCGGTGCTGTTCACCGAAGCCGAGCAACTGGGTGTGCGCACGGTGCCCGAGGCGTTCGCCGACCGCGCCTACCGGCCGGACGGAGCGCTGGTGTCGCGGCGCGAGCGCAACGCGGTGCTGCATGATCCGGACGAGATCGCCGAGCGGGTGATCTCGATGGTGACCCGGGGACGGGTCGACGCTGTCGACGGGTCGACGATCCCGATCTCGGTGAAATCAGTGTGCGTGCACGGTGATTCGCCAGGCGCAGTGCAGATCGCCACCGCGGTGCGCGGGCGCCTGGAGGCCGAGGGTGTGGCGCTGAACGCGTTCAGCTGACCGGTTCAGCCGACCGGGACGCCGGCGGCCCGATTGGCACCGTTCACGACGCTGCCCAGCAGGCCGGGTAGCGCGGCCTCGACCTCGTCGACCCTGAGCCGCTGGTAGGTCAGACCGTCGACGATCAGCCGCTCGGTCAACCCGGCTTCACGCAGGATCTTGAAGTGGTGGGTCGCCGTGGACTTGTTGATGCCGTCGTAGAGAGCGCCACACTGCAGCGATGTGCCCGCGTTGTGCAGGCGCCGCACGATCTCCAGACGAACCGGATCGTGCAGGGCAGCCAGCACCTGCTGGACTGGCGCCACCGGGTGCGCGTCGTCGGCCATGGAGTGTCCTTCACCACGCTGAGTTTGATGATCGTCGAACCCAGCGTACGCTCGAGCAGGTTCGATGTCCGTCGTACTGTACTCGACGCGGAAGGGTTCTCCAGATGGTGGCGATCGACCGTCCGATCACCGAAACCCAGCGCTGGGCGTATCCGCTGCTGCTGGTACTCAGCGGAGTGGCGCTCGGCGTCTCCGGCGTTCCCGCCCCGCTCTACGGCATCTACGAGTCGACCTGGCACCTGTCCCCGCTGGCCACCACGATCGTGTTCGCCGTCTACGCGGTCGCCGCCCTCGGCGCGGTGCTGGTGTCCGGGCGCATCTCCGACGTGGTGGGCCGCAAGCCGGTGCTCGTCGGCGCCCTGATCGCGCTGATCGTCGGGCTGGGCGTTTTCCTCATCGCCGACACCATGCCCCTGCTCCTGCTCGCCCGGGCCATCCACGGCGCTGCCGTCGGCTCGATCGTCGTCGCGGGAGCAGCCGCACTGCTGGACCTGCGCCCCGACCACGGCGTGCGCAGCGGGCAGCTGTCCGGGGTCAGCTTCAACGTCGGCATGACCGTGGCGATCCTCGGCTCCGCACTGCTCGCCCAGTACGCGCCGCATCCTCTGCGCACCCCCTACGCGGTGGTCGCAGTGGTGTGCCTGATCGTCGGAGTGGGCGTGCTGGCCCTGCGCGAACCGCACACCGCCCGCAGCGCCGGTCCGATTCGGATTGCCAAGCCCGCTGTACCGGAGGAGATCCGAGGCGACTTCTGGTTCTCCGCGATGGGCGCGATGGCGTCCTGGTCGGTGCTGGGCGTGCTGCTGTCGCTGTACCCGTCGCTGGCCGCGCGCCAGACCCACATCGACAACCTGGTGTTCGGTGGCGCGGTCGTCGGCAGCACGGCCTTCGCCGCGGCCCTGGCTCAACTCGCCGCGACACGGCTGCCGGCCAGGTACTCGGCGATCATCGGAGACATCGGGATGGCGGTGTCGCTGCTGCTGACGATCCCGGTACTGCTGACCCATCAGCCGCAGCTGGTGTTCGTGGCCGCGGCGCTGCTCGGCGCCACCTTCGGGCTCGGCTTCGGCGGATCACTGCGTCACCTATCCGACGTCGTGCCCGCGGGCCGGCGCGGCGAGACCATGTCGGCGTTCTATCTGGCGGCCTACACCGCCATGGCCGTGCCCACACTGGTCGCCGGCTGGGCCGCCACCGAGTGGGATCTGGCCGCAGTGTTCCCGTGGTTCGCCGGCGCAGTCGCGGCCGCCTGCCTGGCGGCTGCGGTCGCCGGTCTGCGCCAGCAGTCAGCGCGCCGCTGACTCCTCGCCCAACTGGTAGCGGATGAGCCGGGAACTGTTGGCGACCACCGCAACCGACGAGGCATTGTGCAGGACCGCGGCGAGCACAGGCGACAGCGCCCCACCGGCGCCGATCACCAGACCGAGCGCGTTGACCGCGATCGACATCGCGTAGTTCTGCCGGATCACGTCGACAGCGCGGCCGCCGAGATCGCGGACGTCCAGCAGCCGCGTCAGGTCGTCGCTCGACAGCGCCACATCGGCCGTCTCCACCGCGACGTCCGTGCCGCCGAGCCCCATCGCGATGCCGATGTCGGCCTCGGCGAGGGCAGGAGCATCGTTGACACCGTCCCCCACCATCGCGACGGTGTGCCCTTCGTCTCGGAGCTGACGCACCATCGCGAGCTTGTCGTCGGGCAGGACCTCCGCCTGCCACTCGGTGATGCCGAGCTGTTCGGCCACCACGGCTGCCGTATCCGGATGATCCCCGGTGAGCATGACGATGCGGCGAACTCCGTTGGCGCGCAATCGTGTCAGGACTCTATGAGCCTCCGGGCGGATCTCGTCGCGCAGGCTGATCAGGCCGACGAGCCGACCATCCACGGCGAGGAGCAGGGGGGTCTCCGCCTGACGGCGCAAGGTGTCGACCCACTCGGTCGCCTTCTTCGTCACCCGCACCTTCTCCTGGCGCAGTAGCGACGGGCTGCCCAGCAGCAGAGTCCGCCCGTCGGCGCGCATCCGCATGCCGAGGCCGACCAGCACCTCACACTCCTCGTGCGGCGGGATCTCGATGTGACGTTCCTGAGTGGACCGGATCACCGCCTCGGCCAGAGGATGCCGCGCATGGATCTCAGAACTGGCTGCGTAGGCCAGCACCTGCTCGGGCTCCCAGTCCTTGTGAAATGCAACGAGATTGGTGACGACCGGGCGGCCGACGGTCAGCGTCCCGGTCTTGTCGAAGACAACGGCGTCGACTCGACCCGCCTCCTCGAGGTGTGACCCGCCCTTGATCAGGATGCCGCGCCGGGCGCCGTTGCCGATCGCGGCGCTGATCGCCGTCGGGGTCGACAGGCCCACCGCGCACGGGCAGGCGACGAGCAGCATCGTCATCGCCCGCCGCACATCGCGGGTCAGTACAAGGGTGGCCGCGGACAGCAGGAACGAGGCCGGCACGAAACGGCGGGAAAAGCTCTCCCCGACGGTCTGGATGGGGGCACGGTGGTGCTGCGCTTCTTCGACCCTCGCGATGATGCGGCCGATCGTCGTCTCGGCTCCGACAGCCTCAGCGCGGACCACCAGCCGCCCGCGCACCACCACCGAACCCGCGTACACCCGCGCGCCCGGGGACACCGCCACCGGAAGGTTCTCCCCGGTGATGGCCGATTGGTCCACGATCGCCTCACCGTCGACCGCGACACCATCGACGGGCAGCGCGACCTGATCGTGGATCACCACCTCGTCACCGACTCGCAACTCCGCAGTGGCCATCTCCACTTCGACACCGTCGGCCATCCGCACCCACACGGTGTCCTGGTTGCCCTGCAGCAACCTCGTGATCGCCCGCCGGGTTCGCCGCAGTGTCAGATCCTGGAGGTACTCACCGATGTTCAGCAGCCAGAGAACCGTCAGCGCGACGACGTTCTCCCGCAACACCAGACTCGCGACCGTCGCCGCGCTCACCAACACGTCGGTGCCCGCGGAGCGACCGCCCCGCAGTGTGCGCAGCGCGCCCCGTAGGAACGGGTAGCCGGTGAAGATCGTGACTCCGGAGGCCACCAGCCGGCTACTCGGTCCGAGCAGCGGCGGACGCGCGAACACGTAGCGCCGAATCCCGAGTAGCGCCAACGCGACTCCGCCCACGGTCATCCGCAGCACGTCGGCGTTGGCGACGTCGGCCGAGTGGGGCGCCCGGGCCGGCACGAGATCGCGAGACACGGCCGCCGCCGACTCGATCGCCTCGAGAACAGCGGCGCGTTCGCACCGCTTCGGGGAGTACCACACGACCACCGATGAAGTCCGCGGATAGGCATGCACCGCACGGACACCGGCTATCCGCTCGACGGCATCCTCGATCGCCACCGCGCGGCAGGCATCGTGGCGGAACCACGGCACGTGCAGCCGCAGCCGCCCCGCCGCGTCGGAGACGACGGTGGGCGCCACCGGATCAGTGTTCGTGGTCGTGACCGGTGTCGGACACCGCCGGCGGCGGCGCTTCCTCTCCGATACGCTCGCGCGCCTCGGCCACCACGTCGGCGACCTTCAGCCGCGCCGACTCAGCGCCCTCTTCGGCCTTGCGTGCGCCGCGCAGGGCCAATGCGGTTGCCGAGACTGACATCTCGTGCAGCGGGGCCTTAGCGATCGCCTTGCGTACACCCTGGTATGCCGCCACTCCGACAGCACCTGTCACCACCGTCGATGCCGCCTTGACCAACAACGCCTGAAAAGCCATGCGGTCACCCTAGCGGGCCGATCCCCAGTGAGCAGCCAGGGTGATCAAGATCGCCGATGGCACAATGGCGACGTGGCCGTCGGGACGCCGCCGGTACTCCGGCGCATCACATCGATGCACGTGCTCGTCATCGCCGTCCTCGCACTGACACTGGCGGGGACCACGGTGCGCAGTGCAGTGGCCGGTACCCCCGTTGTCGCCACGGCGGCCACCGTCTTCTGCGGGATCTTCGTGCAGGCGTTGCCTTTTCTGGTTCTCGGGGTGCTCATCAGCGGCCTGGTGGCGGCCATGGTGACGCCGGAGCGCCTGACGCGGTGGGTGCCGCACCATCCGGCGGCGGCGGTGGTCGTCGCCGGGGTCGGCGGCGCGGCACTGCCGGGATGCGAATGCGGATCCGTGCCGATCGCGCGGCGGCTCTACTCCGACGGCGCCGTCGGTGCGGCCGCGGTGACGTTCATGCTGGCTGCCCCGGCGATCAACCCCGTGGTGCTGGTGGCGACCGCAGTCGCCTTTCCCGGTGAGCCCGCGATGGTGTTCGCCCGTTGCGCCGCTTCCTTTCTCACCGCACTGACTGTGGGAGCGCTGTGGATCCGCTTCGGGCAACCCCGGTGGATCACGCGGAAGATGCCGGACCTGCACGCTCACGGCGGGTCGCGCTGGGCGGTGTTCACCGAGGCGGCGCGCCATGACTTCTTGCAGGCCGCGTCGTTCCTCGTCCTCGGGGCCGCCGCGGCCGCACTGCTGCACATCGTGGTGCCCAGTTGGATGTACGACCACCTCGCCGGCCACCTGATCCTCGGCATCGCCGTCATGGCCCTGCTGGCCGTCGTGCTCTCGTTGTGTTCGGAGGCAGACGCTTTCGTGGCTGCGAGCCTGTCGATGCTGCCGCTGCTGCCGCGCCTGGTCTTCCTGGTCGTCGGGCCGGCCGTCGACCTCAAACTGTTCGCGATGCAGGTCGGCATGTTCGGCCGCGCGTTCGCGGTGCGCTTCGCTCCGTTGACCTTCGTCGTCGCCACGCTGATGGCGTCCGGGGTGGGCCTGCTGATCGTGGGCAACCGATGAGCCGCGAAACCGAGAACGCGCTTCTGCTCCTCGTCGGAGTCAGCACCGTGATGATCACCGCCGGCGGGGCCTATGCGCGCTACGTCAAACCCTCCCTGCAGCCCTGGCTGATGACAGCCGGCATCCTGCTCGCGCTGTTGGCCCTGGTGTCGATCGTCCGCGACATCCGACGCGGGCCCACCGCCGCCGACCAGGACCACCACGGACACCGCCCGGCGATGGCGTGGCTGCTGCTCGTGCCGATTGCGTTGCTGGCCATCGTCGTTCCGCCCGCCATCGGCCCGCAGACCGCCCGGCCGCAGATGCAGGAGACGACGAATACCGCTGCGCGGCGGCCGTTTCCGCCACTGCCCGACGGCCGCGCCCCCGAACTGTCGCTGCCCGATCTGTTGATCCGCCTCGCTCAGGACTCTTCCGGCACAGTGCACGATCGGCTGGTCACCGTCACCGGTTTCACGATGCGCGACGGTGACCACCTGGACCTGGGGCGCGTCGTGATCATCTGCTGTGCCGCCGACGCTCAGCTCGCGCGGATAGACCTGACCGGGCCTGCCGCCGCCGCTGCCGGCCGCCTGCCCGATGGCGCGTGGATCCGCGTCGAGGGCAAAGTCGCCACGGCGCAGGATGATTCGTCCCGGCCGACGTTGGCGGTCTACCAGGTCGAGCAGATCCCGCAACCGAAGAACACCTACAGCTACTGACCAGCCGTCGGCGCTTCGCGCCGCCCGTAGCGACGATTGAACTTCTCGACCTGACCTGCCGCGTCGACGATCCGATGACTCCCCGTCCAGAACGGGTGTGAGTCCGCCGACACCTCGACGACGATGAGGGGATATCGCTGAACACCGCCCGGCGTCGGCCAGTCGATCGTCGTCTCGCTCGTCGCAGTCGAACGGGTCAGAAAAGTCTTCCCGGTGTTGGCGTCCTGGAAGACCACCGGGTGGTAGTCGGGATGAATGCCGCGCTTCACGTTCGCCTCCGATGAATAAGTGAAAACGATTGTCATTATCGTCAGAAGGGTGGCGCTTCGGCAACTCCACGGCGCGTGGCATCCCCCTGACGCCCCCTAGGGTGTCGGTCATGCGTCTCAAGCTCGGCAGGCCCGACCTCGCCGCGTACGCCGATCGCTTCGACGTACCCACGGCGACGACCGCCTCGCCGGTGACGGTCGCGTGGGCCGGCGTCACCACCCTGCTCGTCGACGACGGGCAATCCGCGGTGCTGACCGACGGCTTCTTCTCTCGCCCAAAACTGCTCGCCGTCGCGACCCGGCCCCTGCGGCCGTCACCATCCCGCATCGATGCGGCGCTGACCCGCCTCGGCGTCGCCCGTCTCGACGCAGTCACCCCCGTGCACACCCACTTCGACCACGCCATGGACTCCGGCGTCGTCGCCGCCCGAACCGGGGCCCGGCTCATCGGCGGAACATCGGCCGCCCACATCGCCCGCGGAGCCGACCTCGATCGCGTCGACGTCGTCACGCCCGGCGAACCCGTCGCCGCCGGAACCTTCGACGTCACCCTGATCGAGGGACACCACTGCCCGCCCGACCGTTTCCCCGGTGAGATCACCGCGCCGGTCCGGCCGCCGGTACGCGCTGCGGCGTACCGCTGCGGCGAGGCGTGGTCCACGCTCGTCACCCATCGCCCCACCGGACGGACCATCCTGATCGTCGGCAGCGCCGGCTACCGCCGCGGCGCTCTCGCCGGCCGGCGCGCCGACGTGGCCTACCTCGGCGTGGGTCAACTCGGGCTCCAGCCGGAGAGCTACCTGGTGGAGTACTGGGCCGAGACCGTCCGCACCGTCGGCGCGCGACGCGTCGTGCTCATCCACTGGGACGACTTCTTCCGGCCACTCGATCAGCCACTGCGCGCGCTGCCCTACGCGGCCGACGACCTCGACGTGTCCATCCGCGTCCTGCGCCGGCTCGCCGCCGAGGACGGCGTCCCCCTCCACCTGCCCACCCTCTGGGAGCGCGCCGACCCATGGCTCTGATCCTGTCGGTGGCCGCGCTCGTCGCGGTCCTGGGTTTCGCGCTGCTGCGCCCGCACGGCTGGCCCGAGGCGGTGGTGGCGGTGCCCGCCGCCGCACTCGTCATCGTCACCGGCGCCATCAGCTGGCACGGCGCCTGGGTCGAGGTCCGCGAACTGGCGCCGGTCGTCGGGTTCCTCGCCGCCGTCCTGGTGCTGGCGCGCCTCTGCGACGACGAGGGCCTGTTCCACGCCATCGGGGTGCTGATGGCCCGCGCCACCTCCGGCGGCCAGCACCGGCTGCTGCTGTCGGTGTTCGGCGTGTCGGCCGCCGTCACCGCGATCCTGAGCCTCGATGCGACTGTCGTGCTGCTGACCCCGGTCGTCCTGGCGACCGCACGCACGCTCGCCGTCCCGGCACGTCCGCACGCCTACGCGACAGCGCACCTGTCCAACAGCGCGTCGCTGCTCCTGCCGGTGTCGAACCTGACCAACCTGCTGGCGTTCAGTGCCGCCGGACTGACCTTCCTGCACTTCGCTGCCCTGATGTCGCTGCCGTGGCTCGTCGCCATCGCCGTCGAGTACGTGCTGCTGCGCTGGCTGTTTCGCCGCGACCTCGCCGTCGAACCGCAACCGGCGCCGCCCGAACCCGTCGACCTGCCGCTGTTCGCACTCGTGACCGTCGGGCTAACGCTGGTCGGCTTCGCAGTCACCTCGCTGGTCGGCCTCTCCCCGGCCTGGGCGGCTCTGGCCGGGGCAGCGGCGCTCGGCGTACGAGGCCTCGTGACCCGACGCACGTCCGTGGGCAGGATCGTCGCGGCGATAGACCTGCCGTTCCTGGCGTTCGTGCTGTGCCTGGGCGTGGTGGTCGCGGCGGTGATGCGCAACGGACTGGAGCCGGCCATGCACCGGGTGCTGCCCGACGGTCAGGGCCTGCTCGCGCTGCTGGGCATCGCGGCGGTGGCCGCCGTGCTGTCGAACATCGTCAACAACCTGCCGGCGGTGCTGGTGCTGCTGCCGCTCGCGGCGCCGCTCGGTCCCGGCGCCGTCCTGGCCGTGCTGATCGGCGTCAACATCGGCCCCAACCTCACCTACGTCGGATCGCTGGCCAACCTGCTGTGGCGCAGCGTCGTCCGCCGCGACATGAACCCCAGCTTCGCCGAATTCAGCCGCGTCGGACTGGTCACCACACCGCTCACGCTGGTCGCCGCCGTGGCCGCGCTGTGGGCGGGCCTGCAGGTGATCGGCGTCTAACCGCGGCGCTGCCGGGCGATCTCGGCGAGCACCACCCCGGCGGCCACCGAGGCGTTCAGCGACTCGGTGGGCCCCGCCATCGGGATCGACACGACGGCATCGCAGGTCTCCCGCACCAGGCGAGACAGGCCTTTGCCCTCGGAACCGACCACCACCATGATCGGGCCGGTGCCGTCGATGTCGTCGATCGCGGTGTCCCCGCCGGCGTCGAGCCCGACGATCTGGATGCCCGCATCGGCATACTGCTTCAGCGCACGGGTGAGATTGGTGGCGCGGGCGACGGGGGTGCGGGCGGCCGCGCCTGCGCTGGTACGCCACGCCACAGCCGTGACCGACGCCGACCGACGCTGCGGGATCAGCACACCGTGCCCACCGAACGCGGCCACCGAACGCACGATGGCCCCCAGGTTGCGCGGATCGGAGATGTTGTCCAATGCCACCAGCAGCGCCGGCGCGACGTCCTTCTTGGCCTGCGCGAGCAGATCGTCAGGGTGGGCATAGACATAGGGCGGCACCTGCAGCGCGATGCCCTGGTGCAGACCATTCGCGGCGATCCGGTCCAGATCGTGCTTGGGCACCTCGAGGATCGCGATGCCTCGGTCCGCCGCGGTCTGCACGGCCTCGGTGAGGCGCTCATCGGAATCCGCGCCCAGCGCGACGTACAGCGCCGTCGCAGGCACCCCCGCGCGCAGGCATTCCACCACGGGGTTACGGCCCAGAACGGTCTCGGTGTCGTCGGTCTTCTTGTGCCTGCCCTGAGCCTGCCGCGCCGCCTTGGCCGCACGCTTGGCCGCAGGATGATGGGGCCGCTCATGCGCAGGTGGGGTCGCGCCCTTGCCCTCCAGCCCGCGCCGCCGGACCCCGCCGGAGCCGACCGTCGGGCCCTTCTTCGTGCCTGCCTTGCGTATCGCGCCGCGACGCTGGGAGTTGCCCGCCATCTACTTGTCCGTTCCGTCGGATAGTGACCACTGGGGACCGTCGGCGGTGTCGGTCACCTCGATGCCGGCCTCTTTGAGCCGGTCCCGGATCGCATCGGCCTCAGCCCAGTCGCGGCGCGCCCTGGCTTCCCCGCGGCGCCGCACCTCGGCCTGGACCAGCACGTCCACCGCGGCGAGCGCCGCGGACGTCTCGTCGCGAGACTCCCAACGCTCGTCGAGCGGGTCAGCGCCCAGGATGCCCATCATCGCGCGGATCGACATCGCGTGGGTCAGCGCCGTCTCGTGGTCGCCGGCGTCCAGCGCACGGTTGCCCTCGGCGCGGGCGGCGTGCACCTCGGCCAGCGCCATCGGCACCGACAGATCGTCGTCGAGCGCGGCACCGAACTTCGGCGTCCACTCGCCCGGGACCACCGCACCCACGCGAGTACGCACCCGATGCAGGAAATCTTCGATACCGGTGTAGGCCTTGGCCGCATCGGCCAGCGCGGTCTCGGAGAACTCCAGCATCGACCGGTAGTGCGCGCTGCCCAGGTAGTAGCGCAGCTCGGCAGCCCGAACCCGTTGCAGCACAGCGGGAATCGCGAGCACATTGCCCAGCGACTTGCTCATCTTCTCCCCGCCCATGGTGACCCAGCCGTTGTGCAGCCAGAACCGGGCGAAGCCGTCACCGGCCGCTTCAGCCTGAGCGATCTCGTTCTCGTGGTGCGGGAACACCAGGTCCATACCGCCGGCGTGGATGTCGAATTGGGCGCCGAGATACTCGTGCGCCATCGCCACGCACTCGGTGTGCCAACCGGGGCGGCCGCGTCCCCACGGCGTGGGCCATGACGGCTCACCGGGCTTGGCGCCCTTCCACAACGTGAAGTCGCGCTGGTCGCGTTTACCCGTCGCGACGCCCTCGCCCTGGTGCACGTCGTCGATCCGATGGCCGGACAGCTTGCCGTAATCCGGCAGCGTCGCCACATCGAAGTACACGTCTCCCGCGCCGGTGTAGGCGTGCCCACGCTCGATCAGCCGCTCGATCAGCTCGACCATCTGGGTGATGTGCCCGGTGGCCCGAGGTTCGGCCGACGGCGGCAGCACACCCAGCGCGTCATAGGCCGCCGAGAACGCACGCTCGTAGGTGGCGGCCCACTCCCACCACGGCCGGCCGGCGTCGGCGGCCTTGTTCAGGATCTTGTCGTCGATGTCGGTGACGTTGCGGATGAACGCCACGTCGTAGCCCTTGGCGGTCAGCCAGCGGCGCAACACGTCGAACGCGACACCGCTACGGACATGGCCGATGTGCGGCAGACCCTGCACAGTGGCGCCACAGAGGTAGATGGACACGTGGCCGGGCCGCAGTGGCGCGAATTCGCGCACACCGCCAGACAAGGTGTCATACAGCCGCATCGGAGCTGCAGGGCGTTCGGTCACGACGGGCCAGCTTACCGGCCGGATCAGGCAGAACCCGCATCGCTTGCGACGAGGGCCGTCGCGAGCGCCGCCAGGCCCTCACCCCGGCCCGTCAGGCCCAGTCCGTCGGTGGTGGTGGCCGACACGGACACCGGAGCGCCCACCAGCTCCGAGAGCAGCTGCTGAGCTTCGGCGCGGCGTGGACCGATCTTCGGTCGATTGCCGATGACCTGCACCGCGGCGTTTCCGACACGCAACCCGGCCTCGTCGAGCAGAGAGCGCACGTGCCGCAACATGTCGCCGCCCGACACCCCCCGCCACTCGGGACGGTCCGTACCGAAGACTTCACCGATGTCGCCCATGCCCGCTGCGGACAACAATGCATCGCAGAGAGCATGGGCGGCTACGTCACCGTCGGAGTGACCGGCACAACCGTCGGCGTCGTCGAACAGAAGACCCAGCAGCCAACACGGCCGCCCCGCTTCGATCGGATGGACGTCGGTGCCGAGACCGACGCGGAAATTCACGTCAGGATGCGGCAGCGAGAACTTCGTCGAGAATGATCGACGCCTTGGCGTCGTCGGTGTTCTCCGCCAGAGCCAACTCGCCGACCAGGATCTGCCGAGCCTTGGCCAGCATCCGCTTCTCGCCCGCGGACAGCCCACGCTCCTGATCACGACGCCACAGATCGCGAACGACCTCGGCGACCTTGTTCACGTCGCCGGACGCCAGCTTCTCGAGATTGGCCTTGTACCGGCGCGACCAGTTGGTCGGCTCCTCGGTATGCGGGGCACGAAGCACCTGGAACACCTTGTCGAGGCCCTCCTGGCCGACGACGTCACGCACACCCACGTATTCGGCGTTGTCCGCAGGCACGCGGACCGTCAGATCGCCCTGGGCGACCTTCAAGACGAGGTACTCCCTCTGCTCGCCTTTGATGGTTCGGGTTTCGATCGCTTCGATCAACGCAGCACCGTGGTGTGGATAGACGACGGTGTCTCCGACCTTAAAAATCATCAGTTTCGAGCCCCTTTCACATGACGAGTTTAACACGCGCCCTCGCCGGGGGTGCGCCAACGATGCAGGTCAGGGGCACAGAGGAGCAACATCGGGGGTTGACAGGCCGCCGATTCCGTGCAAGGCGCGCCCTGCGCTACCGCCCGTCATCGCGACCTACTACTCTGCATAGTCGAACGATGGAGACCGGCATGTCACGTCGCGCTGCCGGCCGAGCAGGAGGCACCTGAGTGAACCCCTTAGATCGGCGCACTTCTGTCACGACCGCCGTCGCGACGGCAGCGATCGCACTGTCCGCCGTGCTGAGCGGCTGCGGTGCCGGTCAGGTGGCCCAGACGGCGACCCAGGAGCCGGCGATCAACGGGACCAGTGGCAAAGCCGGCCCGATCGTGCTGCGCAACGTCCACCTGCGCGCCCAGCAGACGTCGGACTACGTGCGCCCGGGCAGCGATGTCGAGCTGATCTTCACCGCCGCGAACACCTCGCCCGACACCAACGACAAACTGGTCCGCATCACCTCCGACGTCGGCTCGGTGTCGCTGACCGGCGGCAAGGATCTGCCCGCCAACGGCGTCCTCGTCGTCGGCACCCCCGACGGGCAGACCACCCCGCTGGAAGCGGTCGAACCCGCCGACGCGGCAGAGGCGCGCGTCGCGCTGACCAAGCCCATCACCAACGGCCTGACGTATGACTTCACGTTCACCTTCGAGAAGGCGGGTGACACCACGGTGCCGGTGCCCATCTCCGCCGGTGAGGCGCCGCGCCGCGAGGTCTCCGAAGCCGGCGGGGCCGTCTCGGAGAGCTCGGGCGAGCACTCCGGCGGGCACTAGCGCGCGACACGGGCGCGCCGCGCCACCAGTTGTCGGTGCGGGCCGATACCGTCGCACCCGTGGCCCGGACTTCGAAAACACGTTCGCAATATCGCTGCTCGGAATGCCACCACACGACACCCAAATGGGTGGGTCGCTGTCCTGACTGCGGAACCTGGGGCACGGTCAACGAAGTGGCGCTGGCCGCTGTCGGCGGGACAGCCACCCGGCGCGCCATCGCACCCGCCTCCCCCGCCGTGCCGATCAGCTCGATCGATCCGGGGACCACACGGCATTTCCCGACCGGGATAGGCGAATTCGACCGCGTCCTCGGCGGCGGCGTGGTGCCCGGATCGGTCACCCTGCTCGCCGGCGATCCCGGTGTCGGGAAATCGACGCTGCTGCTCGAGGTGGCGCACCGCTGGGCGCAGATGGGCCGGCGCGCGCTCTACCTCTCGGGCGAGGAATCGGCCGGCCAGATCCGACTACGCGCCGGACGTACCGGATGCACCCACGACGAGGTGTACCTGGCAGCCGAATCCGATGTGCAGACCGCGCTCGGCCACATCGACGCGGTGCGTCCGTCGCTCGTCATCGTCGACTCGGTGCAGACCATGTCGACCACCGAAGCCGACGGTGTCACCGGCGGGGTCACGCAGGTTCGTGCGATCACCACTGCCCTGACGATGGCGGCGAAGACCACCGGCGTGGCGATGCTGCTGGTCGGCCATGTCACCAAGGACGGGGCGATCGCCGGACCACGTTCGCTGGAGCATCTCGTCGACGTCGTGCTGCACTTCGAAGGCGACCGCGCATCGGCGTTGCGCATGGTGCGCGGTGTCAAGAACCGGTTCGGCGCCGCCGATGAAGTCGGGTGTTTCCTGTTGCACGACAACGGAATCGAGTGCGTGGCGGACGCATCGGGGTTGTTTCTGGACCAGCGTCCCAAACCGGTGCCCGGCACCTCGGTGACGGTGACGCTCGACGGCAAACGCCCGATGATCGGCGAGGTGCAGGCCCTGATCGGCTCGCCGGCCAACGGCAGTCCACGTCGCGCCGTCAGCGGTATCGACTCCTCCCGCGCCGCGATGATCACCGCGGTGCTGGAGAAGCGGGCGCGACTGCCCGTCGGCGCCAACGACATCTACCTGTCCACGGTCGGCGGCATGCGGCTCACCGATTCGTCGTCGGACCTCGCGGTCGCCTTGGCGATCGCCTCGGCCTTCACCGATCTGGCGATGCCGACGTCGACGATCGCGATCGGCGAGGTCGGGTTGGCCGGAGACCTGCGCCGGGTGACCGGGATGGATCGCCGGCTGGCCGAAGCTGCCCGGCTGGGTTTCACCACCGCGGTCGTGCCGGCCGGCCTGACGTCGGCGCCTGCCGGGCTGCGGACCTTCGAAGCCGACGACATCGCCTCGGCATTGCGGGTGCTGCGCCAGATCAGCCAGAATGACGCGAACTGAGCCAACTCTCGAGGGGATCGGATGGCCGTGAAGTCGACGGGACGCAGCACGCGCACAGTCGTTCCGTTGGCCCGTCCGACACTGCGGGAGACGATCGCCCGGTTGGCGCCCGGCACGCAGCTGCGCGACGGGCTGGAACGCATCCTGCGCGGGCGCACCGGCGCCCTGATCGTCATCGGGTTCGACGACAGCGTCGAGGCCATCTGCGACGGCGGTTTCTCCCTGGACGTGCGCTACGCCCCCACCCGGCTGCGTGAGCTGTCGAAGATGGACGGCGCCGTGGTGCTGTCCAGTGACGGGAGCAGGATCCTGCGCGCCAACGTGCAACTGGTACCCGACCCGTCCATCCCCACCGAGGAGTCCGGAACCCGGCATCGCTCCGCCGAGCGCACCGCGATCCAGACCGGCTATCCGGTGATCAGCGTCAGCCACTCGATGAGCATCGTGACGGTGTACGTCGCCGGCGAGCGGCACGTCGTGCCCGAGTCGGCGACCATCCTGTCGCGCGCCAACCAGACCATCGACACGCTGGAGCGCTACAAGACCCGCCTCGACGAAGTGAGCAAACAGCTCTCGATGGCCGAGATCGAGGACTTCGTGACGCTGCGGGACGTCATGACCGTGGTGCAGCGCCTCGAAATGGTGCGCCGGATCAGCCTGGAGATCGACTCCGACGTGGTCGAACTCGGTACCGACGGCCGGCAGCTGAAGCTGCAGCTCGACGAGCTGGTGGGCGACAACGACATCGACCGCGAGCTGATCGTGCGGGACTATCACGCCAACCCCGACCCTCCCACCCCCGCGCAGGTCACCGCGACGTTGGAGGAGCTGGACGGACTCTCCGACAGCGAGCTACTCGACTTCACAACCCTGGCAAGGGTTTTCGGGTATCCGTCGACGGCCGAGGCGCAGGACTCGGCGATGAGCTCACGCGGCTACCGGGCCATGTCCGGCATCCCGCGCCTGCAGTTCGCGCACGTCGACCTGCTGGTCCGCAACTTCGGTTCTCTGCAGGGCCTGCTCGCCGCGAGCGCCAGCGACCTGCAGTCGGTGGACGGTATCGGCTCGATGTGGGCACGCCACATCCGAGAAGGCCTGTCTCAGCTCGCCGAGTCGACGATCGCCGACCGGCTGGCCTGAACTCAGCCCGCGGGTGCCGGGGCGGGCGCCGGCGCAGCGCCGGGCGCTACCGGCGGGACCTGCTGCGGCTGGGCCAAGATGAACGGCACCGTCGCCGAACGGAGGTTGCCCAACTGGACGACCAGGTTGTAGGTGCCTGGCCCGATCGGCTGGCGCGGCAGCGGGCAGTTCGGCGCCGAACCCATCCCGGTCCACGTCACCTCGGTGGTCACCTGCTCCCCCGGCTGGAACGTCTTGATCAGCGTCTCACTCGACGGCGCGCAATCCAGGTTCGACCAGAGCCGCTGGTTGTCCAGCGAGTACACGTACGCGGCCAACACTGCCGCGCCGACGTCGCGCTGGCAGGCGACCAACCCGATGTTGGTCACCACCATCGTGAACTTCGGCTGATCACCGACGACGTACTGCGGCTGGTTGGTGATGCCCTTGACCGCCAGCGTCGAGTCCGGGCAGTCGTCGCCTTCTTTGAGGATCGGCGGCGGCACCACGGCGGCCGTCGGGGTCGCGGTCTGCGGCGGCGCCTGCTGGGCCGGTGCCTGAATCGGAGTCTTGACCTCCGGATTGTCGCCAGGCAGCGGCGTGGGAGCCGCGGCGGTCTGCGACGCCTGGTTCTCGTTGGCGGTCGGCTGCTCGGTGCTGGTGCTGTTCATCACGACGACCGCGACGACCGCCGCGATGATCCCGATGACGAGCACGGAAACGCCGAGTGCCAGCATCCTGCGTCGCCAATAGATCTGTTGGGGCAGCGGGCCATGCGGTTCCAAATCCAGCACGACATCACGGTAAGGCCAGCTCAAGCGACTCTGTTTGACGCCACTCGGCGTGTTGCCTTTCAGTTTTCGCCGATGTCGCCTATGTGGTCGCGCAACACCACCTGGCCGTCGGCCAGGTGGTAGGTCAAACCGACGATCGCGAGCCTGCCCTCGGACACCGCGTTGGAGACGATGGTCGAGCGACTCAGCAACTGCCTGCCCGTCTCGGTGACGTGCCGGGCTTCGAACTCGTCCACCCGGGTGAGGCCCTCGCGACGGCCGACCAGGATCGACGGGGTGACCCGCTCCACCACGTCGCGGATGTAGCCGCCGGGCAGCGAACCGTCGTCGAGCGCGGTCAACGTCGCACCCACCGCACCGCAGCTGTCGTGGCCGAGCACGACGACCAGCGGCACGTTGAGCACGGCGACCCCGTACTCGATCGAGCCGAGCACCGCGCTGTCGATGACGTGACCGGCGGTGCGGACCACGAACATGTCCCCGAGGCCCTGGTCGAAGATGATCTCGGCGGCCACGCGGCTGTCGGCGCACCCGAACACGATGGCCGTCGGCTTCTGGGCAGCGGCCAGGCTGGCGCGGTGCTCGATGCTCTGGCTAGGGTGCTCCGGCTTCCCGGCGACGAAGCGCTCGTTACCCTCTTTGAGTGCTTTCCACGCGGTCAACGGGTTCGTGTTCGGCATGGCCGTCATTCTGCCCCAGCCTGCATCGATGATCGACACGGGTGAGCTTCTCGACTGGTACGCCGAGGCGCAGCGCGACCTGCCGTGGCGGCAACCGGGGGTCTCGGCGTGGCAGATCCTGGTCAGCGAATTCATGCTGCAGCAGACCCCGGTCGCCCGCGTGGAGCCGATCTGGCGGGACTGGATCGCCCGCTGGCCCACGCCGTCGGCGACCGCGGCGGCCAGCGCGGCCGACGTGCTGCGTGCCTGGGGCAAGCTCGGTTACCCGCGGCGGGCCAAGCGGCTGCACGAATGCGCGACCGTGATCGCCGCCGACCACGGCGACGTGGTCCCCGACGATGTCGACACCCTGCTCTCGCTGCCGGGAATCGGTGCCTACACCGCGCGGGCGGTGGCGTGCTTCGCCTACCGCCAACGGGTGCCGGTGGTCGACACCAACGTGCGTCGCGTCGTCGCGCGGGCGGTGCACGGGCGTGACGACGCCGCGGCGGCGTCGGTGCGCGACCTCGACGACGTGGCCTCGCTACTGCCCGACGACGAGAGGGCGCCGACGTTCTCGGTGGCGCTGATGGAACTCGGCGCGATCGTGTGCACGGCGCGCTCTCCGAAATGCGGCGTGTGCCCGCTGTCGCACTGTGCGTGGCGCTCGCTGGGCTTCCCCGCCGGCACCGGACCGGCCCGCAAGGTGCAGAAGTTCGCCGGTACGGACCGCCAGGTGCGAGGCAAGCTGCTGGATGTGTTGCGCGGCAGCGACATTCCGGTCACCCGTGCGCAGCTCGACGTGGCCTGGCTGACCGACACCGCACAGCGGGACCGGTGTCTGGACTCGTTGCTGGTCGACGGGCTGGTGGAACAGACCGAGGACGGCAGGTTCGCTCTCGCCGGCGAAGCCGGCAATCAGACTCCGGCCGGCGAAGCCGGCAATCAGGCTCCGGCGGGCGAAGCCGGTCAGGCCGACTCGGCGCAGTCGGATTCGGCTGCGGCAGAGGCGAATCGACGCCGATAGTCCGACGGGGTGACGCCGATGATGCGCCGGAAGTGGTGGCGCAGCAGCGTGGCGTTGCCGAAGCCGGACTGCTCGGCGATGTTGTCGATGTCCAGCGTGGTCTCCTCGAGCAGCCGGCGGGCGAACAGCACGCGCTGATCGGTCACCCACTGCATAGGCGTGCGGCCGGTCTCCTCGACGAAACGGCGCGCGAACGTACGCCCCGACATGTGCGCCCGGCGGGCCAGCGACGTGACGGTGTGCGGCTTGTCGAGGTTGGCCAGAATCCAATCCAGGTGCGGGGCAAAGCGTTCCGAACATCGCACCGGGATCGGCTGGTCGATGTACTGCCGTTGACCGCCGTCGCGCTGCGGCGGCACCACCATGCGGCGGGCGATCTTGTTCGTGATCTCGCTGCCCATCTCGCGGCGCACCAGATGCAGGCATGCGTCGATACCCGCGGCGGTGCCTGCGCTGGTGATCAGGTTGCCGTCGTCAACGAACAGCACGTTGCGATCCACTTTGGCGGTCGGATACATGCGGGCGAGCTCGTCGGCGTGCATCCAGTGGGTGGTGCAGGGCCGCCCGTCGAGGAGGCCGGCCGCGCCCGCGACGAACGCCCCGGAGCACACGGTCACGATGATCGATCCCGAATCGGCGGCCCTGCGGATCGCCTCGAGCGCTTCGGGGAGGTAGTCACCGCCGCTGATCGCGGGGATCGCCACCAGGTCCGCTCCGACGAGATCGTCGAGCCCGTGGTCCGGGATGATCGTGGCGCCCACCGTGGTACGCACCGGCGTGCCGGGTTCGGGTCCGCACACCTTGAAGTCGAAATTCGGCACACCGTCGGCGGAGCGGTCGATGCCGAAGACCTCGCAGATCACGCCGAACTCGAACACCGCCAACCCGTCGAGGACCAGCGCGGACACCGTCCGAATCGTCATGGCAGCATCTTATCGACGGATGTCGCTTCTGCCACTGGTGGCACGATCTTGCGTAGGCGGAGCATTACTGCCATGAGCATCGCACTGACCTTCCTGATCCTGTCCGCCCCGTTCGCCCTGGCCGCGGCGCTGACCTGGGCGGCTCACCGCACCGGCGTGCTGCGCCTGCACCGCGACCAGTTCCGCATCGCCGCCCCGTTCACGGGTCGACTGTTCGAAGACGACCGCGACCTGGGCCGAGTGGCCCACGACGTGGATGCGATCCGCACCCGCTTCGAAAGCCAACCCTCCTGGCCGAGGTCATCCGCCACCGGCGAACGTCGATAGAAACGTCTCGACGGCGTCCCGATATTTCACCGGGGCGTCGTCGTGGACGAGATGACCGGCACCGGGCACCGTCACGTACGTCGTCTGCCGCCCTGTGCGCGCCATCTGCGCCATCTGTCCGGGCGGGGTCACCGAGTCGCCGGCCTCGATCACCAGCGTCGGCACATCGACAGAGCGCCACTGCGCCCAGTAGTCCCGCCTCCCCCATTCGGCCGCGATCTCGACCCAGCGGGCCGGCTGCCCGTGCAACCGCCACCCGGTCGAGGTGCGGTCGAACGCCTCCAGGAAGTAGCGCCCGGCCACCGGCCCGAACGCGTCGACGACCTGCGCCTCCGACTCGAACTCGACCGGCAGTGCGTACAGCCACGGCTCCCAGGCCCCGGTCGTGCGACCCCGGAAGTCCGGCGCCATGTCCTCCACCACCAGCGCATCGACCAGCTCAGGACGCTGCGCAGCCAGACACCACGCATGCAGACCACCCATCGAATGCCCGATCAGCACCGCCGGTTCGCCCAGCCCGGACACCGCATCAGCGAGATCGTCGACGAAGCGCTCGGTCGAGATCGGGTGGGCGTCGGGCACGTCCCGCCCCCGGTGCCACGGCGCGTCGTAGGTGAACACCCGACCGTGACCGGCGAGCCAGGGCAGCTGCCGCGACCACGTGGAACCCCGGCCCATCAGCCCGTGTACGAGGACCAGTGGGCGCCCCGCACCGCCGTGGGCCGTGAGCAGCTCCATGGCGTCATCATGGCATCGGCGGCGCGGTAGCCTGAACGCCATGTCCGAGCAGAACGCGAACGCCACACCGGTGGTGAAGATCAACGCGATCGAGGTCCCGCCCGGCGCCGGACCGGAGCTGGAGAAGCGCTTCGCCCACCGCGCCCACGCCGTCGACAACCAGGCAGGCTTCCTCGGGTTCCAGCTGTTGCGGCCCATCAAGGGCGAGGATCGCTATTTCGTCGTCACCCAGTGGGAGTCCGAAGAAGCGTTCCAGGCCTGGGCCAGCGGCCCCGCCATCGAGGCGCACGCCGGGGAACGCGCCAACCCCGTGTCCAAGGGCGCATCACTGCTGGAGTTCGAGGTTGTGCTCGACGTTGCAGGAACGCGCACGCAGGCGTAGGGGCGCCGGGATACGTCGCGCGCTCACCTGCGCGACCGCGCTCGTCGCGGTCGTCACATTGGTGAACGGCTGCGCCGCCACCCGGCCCGCTCCAGCCGACGCCGCCTACGGCGTCCCGATCCAGATCAACACCCCGCAGGGTCTGCGTGCCAAGCAGACCATGGACATGCTCAACAGCGACTGGCCCATCGGGGAGAACGGCATCCGCACGCTGGCCGCCCCGCAGGTCGTCGAGGCCGTCGGCGTAACCATGGATCGGATGTGGTGGGACCGCCCGTTCACCGTCACCGAGGTCGACGTCGGTGCCGGCAACGCGACGCTGCACGTCCTCACGTCGTACGGCGTCTCGCAGACCATCGAACTGCGCACCGACGACGCCGGCATGGTGGATCGCTTCTCGGTCGACCTCGTGCCGCCGAAAATCACGTCCTTCCGCGACGCCGACGCCGAAATCACCAAGACGGGCGCGAAGTACTCGTATCAGGTGGCCAAGGTCGTCGATGGCCGCTGCGAGAAGGTCGCGGGCACCAACACCGAGATGTCGCTGCCGTTGGCGTCGATCTTCAAGCTCTACGTGCTCTACGCGCTCTCCGATGCGGTCAAGGCGCACACGGTCGCCTGGACGGACCCGCTGACCATCACCAAGGAGGCGAAAGCCGTCGGTTCCTCGGGCTTCGACAAGCTGCCCCCCGGCTCGACGGTGTCGGTGCGCGATGCGGCCCAGCAGATGATCTCGGCCAGCGACAACATGGCGACCGACCTGCTGATCGGCCGGCTCGGCCCGGGAGCGATCGAGCGCGCACTCGTCGCCGCCGGCCACCACGACCCGGCCAGCATGACGCCGTTCCCGACCATGCACGAGATGTTCTCGGTGGGCTGGGGCGAACCGAACCTGCGCGAGCAGTGGAAACAGGCCAACCACGCCGGCCGCGCACAGCTTCTCCAGCAGACCAATTCGCGCCCGTACGAACCGGATCCGCAGCGCACCCACATGCCGGCATCGGACATCGGTGCCGAGTGGTACGCCAGCGCCGCCGACATCTGCCGGCTGCACGCGGCGCTGCAACGCAACGCGACCGGTGACGCCGCGCCGGTGCACGACATCCTGTCGGCGGTGCCGGGCATCGACCTGGACCGCACCGAGTGGCCCTACATCGCGGCCAAAGCGGGCAATCTGCCCGGCGATCTGACGTTCAGCTGGTTCGCCACCGACCGCACCGGCCAGGGCTGGGTGGTCAGCATGCAGACCAACTGGTCGCAGTACCGCAGCCCGACCGCGGCGTCCTGGCTGCTGTCGATCGCGCGGCAGATGTTCGGCCTCGTCGCACCCTGATCGGGACCTCGATCACGACCGCAGCGTCCACGCGTGGCCGCGAAAGTGCAGCACCGTGTGGCTTGCCGGCGCGATATCGATGCGCCAGAACGACTTCGGTGGGGCGTCGAGAACCACGAGGACAGCCGCACGGATAACGGCCGGGTGGGTCGCCGCGACGACCCGGACACGCTCGGAGGTCAGCGAGTCCAGCCACGCCCTGACCCGGGCGATCAGCGCGACGACGCTCTCGCCACCGTGAGGCGCCTGCGTGGGGTCGGTCAGCCAGATCGCGAGTTCGGCGGGCTGCACCCGGCTCAGCACGTCGCCGCGCCACCGTCCGTGATCGAGATCAGCGAGCTTCGGTTCGATCTGTGCCTGCACACCGAGCAGATCGGCGGTCTGGATGGCGCGTGCCTCCGGACCGCAGTAGGCCCGCTCGGCGGTCATGATCCCCGTCGGGGCATCAGCCACCTGCCTACGCCCGAGCGCGTTCAGCGGTTCATCGGTGGGGAACCGTCCGGCTGCCATCGCATCGGTCATCCCGTGCGACACGAGGGTCAGCCGGACGACCCCGCTCACACCGTCAGCGCGTCCTTGCGCTTCTCGCCGAGGAGCTTCGACACCATCGTCGCGAACGTCAGCCCGATCGTCGTCCAGACGATCACCTGAGTCGCCGTCGCATAGAGCCGGAACTCGTACAGATCCACGGCCGGGAAGCCCGGGAACACGATCCTGCCTGCGTCGTCGACCATCGGACCGGGGGTCTCACTGATCGTCGGCAGGACCAACATCAGGGCGGATACCGCGACGAGATAGGCCGCACCTCCGGCGAGCGTCGCGTTCCACGCCCCCAGCTTCGGCGCGAGCTGACGACCGAGGTACACCGCGGCAACCATCAGCAGTGCCGAAAGCCCCACCATCAGCAGGTAGAGCATCGAACGCTGGAAGATGGTGGCGTCATCGCTGGTCGCCGGCGGGTTCGGCGGATACTTCAGCGCGGGGACCAGCCACACCGACACGAACATCGCTGCGGCGACGACGACCGCGGTGGCCCGAGCCGATATGTCCCCGATGCGCCCGTAGGCGATCGCGAACACGACCGAGAACAGCGCGCCCACAGCGACGCTGAACAGCAGGACACCCATGCCCATGCCGATGGTGGACTGGATGCCGCGGCTGAACAGTTCACCACCGTCACCGTGCGAGTGGCCACCGCCTGCAGCCATCTCCATGTGCTCGTGCGCGGCCGAGATGCCGTCCTCGAACTCGATGGCCCGGCCGATGATCGGCTCGAGGAAGATCTTCGCGAAGACGAACGCGAACACACCTGCAATGGCGCCGGACAGGATCCCGCGCCAAATGATCTGCTTTTCCATGTCTGCGTTTCCTCTGCCCGTCAGTGGCAGGGGAATCCGAGCAGATGGCGAGCGTCGTGGACGAACTCGTGGATGTACATGTTGTCGCCGAACACCGACGTCGCGCCCTGATCGACGCCGACGAAGTACAACACGACGAGCGCGAGGAATGCGGTCAACGACAGCCACAGCGCGGCCTTGGTGGCCGAGAAGTCGATGGCTGTCGCGCGTGCTCTGCGGGATTCACCAGTGGTCATGAGGGGTCCTTTCCGGGATGTCGCGTCCCAGTTGGTGGGTGCCGACGGCATCGGGTCTGACTGTCACAGTGGCGCGACCGTTCTGGAGTCTCACCAGATTCCGACAACCGTCGATTGCATTCGGATCATAGTGGGCGCAGCGCGGCCATGGGCACCGACCGTGCCGCGAGCGTGCCGGAACGGCGAACGGGCGGCCACCCGAAGGTGACCGCCCGTTCGTCGGTTGCTTCTACTCGGCTGCGCCGGCCTGCGCCAGATCAGCCTCAGCAGGCTCGGAGCGCTTCGGCCCACCGTGGAAGGTGAACACCGCATCCTCGCCCGGACCCTCGCCGTCCCAGTTCTCGACGTCGACTGTCACGTGCTGGCCGGGTCCGACCTCTTCGAAGAGGATCTTCTCCGACAGCTGGTCCTCGATCTCGCGCTGGATGGTGCGCCGCAGCGGCCGTGCACCCAGCACCGGATCGAATCCACGCTTGGCCAGCAGGGACTTGGCCCGATCGGTCAGCTCCATCGTCATGTCCTTGGCCCGCAACTGGTTGCCGACCCGGCCGATCATCAGGTCGACCATCTTGATGATCTCGTCCTGTGTCAGCTGGTGGAACACGATGATGTCGTCGATACGGTTCAGGAACTCCGGGCGGAAATGCTTCTTCAGCTCGTCGTTGACCTTCTGCTTCATCCGCTCGTAGTTGTTCTCGCCACCGCCCTGGGTGAAGCCGAGGCCCACCGCCTTGGAGATGTCGGACGTTCCGAGGTTCGACGTGAAGATCAGCACGGTGTTCTTGAAGTCGACCGTGCGACCCTGACCGTCGGTGAGACGGCCGTCCTCGAGGACCTGAAGGAGGCTGTTGTAGATCTCCTGGTGGGCCTTCTCGATCTCGTCGAACAGCACCACCGAGAACGGCTTGCGGCGCACCTTCTCGGTGAGCTGGCCGCCCTCCTCGTAGCCGACGTACCCCGGAGGAGCACCGAAGAGCCGCGAGGCGGTGAAGCGGTCGTGGAACTCGCCCATGTCGATCTGGATGAGCGCGTCGTCCTCGCCGAACAGGAAGTTGGCCAGCGCCTTGGACAGCTCGGTCTTTCCGACGCCGGACGGGCCGGCGAAGATGAACGAGCCCGACGGACGCTTGGGGTCCTTCAGACCGGCGCGCGTGCGGCGGATCGCCTTGGATACCGCCTTGACGGCGTCCTCCTGGCCGATGATCCGCTTGTGCAGCTCGTCCTCCATGCGGAGCAGACGGGTGGTCTCCTCCTCGGTGAGCTTGAACACCGGGATACCGGTCCAGTTGCCCAGCACCTCGGCGATCTGCTCATCGTCGACCTCGGCAACCACATCCAGATCGCCTGAGCGCCACTGCTTTTCACGCTCGGCGCGCTGCGCGACCAGCTGCTTCTCCTTGTCGCGCAGGTTCGCGGCCTTCTCGAAGTCCTGCGCGTCGATCGCGGACTCCTTCTCCCGGCGCGCGTCGGCGATCTTCTCGTCGAACTCGCGCAGGTCCGGCGGCGCGGTCATCCGGCGGATGCGCATGCGGGCGCCCGCCTCGTCGATCAGGTCGATCGCCTTGTCCGGCAGGAAGCGGTCGTTGATGTAGCGGTCGGCCAGCGTGGCGGCCGCCGCGATCGCACCGTCGGTGATCGAGACGCGGTGGTGCGCCTCGTAGCGGTCGCGCAGACCCTTGAGGATCTCGATGGTGTGCGCCACCGTCGGCTCCCCGACCTGGACCGGCTGGAAGCGACGTTCCAGCGCGGCGTCCTTCTCGATGTACTTGCGGTACTCGTCGAGCGTGGTCGCGCCGATGGTCTGCAGCTCACCGCGGGCCAGCTTCGGCTTCAGGATGCTGGCCGCGTCGATCGCGCCCTCGGCGGCACCGGCACCGACGAGCGTGTGCAGCTCGTCGATGAACAGGATGATGTCGCCGCGGGTGTTGATCTCCTTGAGCACCTTCTTCAGGCGCTCCTCGAAATCACCGCGGTAGCGGCTTCCCGCGACCAGCGAACCGAGGTCCAGCGTGTAGAGCTGCTTGTCCTTCAGCGTCTCGGGCACGTCGCCGTGCACGATCGCCTGGGCCAAGCCCTCGACGACGGCGGTCTTGCCGACGCCGGGCTCACCGATGAGGACCGGGTTGTTCTTGGTGCGGCGGCTCAGCACCTGCATGACCCGCTCGATTTCCTTCTCGCGGCCGATGACGGGATCGAGCTTGCCCTCCATCGCGGCGGCGGTCAGGTTGCGACCGAACTGGTCGAGCACCAGCGAGGTCGACGGGTTGCCTGCCTCGCCGGTGCGCCCGCCGGTGCCCGCCTCGGCGGTCTCCTTGCCCTGGTAGCCGCTCAGCAGCTGGATGACCTGCTGGCGCACCCGGGTCAGTTCCGCGCCGAGCTTGACCAGCACCTGGGCGGCCACACCCTCACCCTCGCGGATCAGCCCCAGCAGGATGTGCTCGGTGCCGATGTAGTTGTGGCCGAGCTGCAGCGCCTCGCGCAGGCTCAGCTCCAGCACCTTCTTGGCACGCGGGGTGAAGGGGATGTGCCCGGACGGCGCCTGCTGGCCCTGACCGATGATCTCCTCGACCTGGCTGCGCACACCCTCCAGGGAGATGCCCAGCGATTCGAGTGACTTGGCGGCCACTCCCTCACCCTCGTGAATGAGTCCCAGCAGGATGTGCTCGGTGCCGATGTAGTTGTGGTTGAGCATCCGGGCTTCTTCTTGAGCCAGGACGACAACCCGACGTGCACGGTCGGTGAATCTTTCGAACATCCGTGGTTACCTGCTCTCCATCGCATAGATGGGTGCCGCACGCAAAAGACGTGCCCGCACCTGACGTCCACTGTAATGGGCGGCGGCTCCAGGTGCCCCGCCTGTCGGCCCGTTCCCGGTCGGTTCCGGGGTCTGTTCTCCATGGGCTGAACGGCGGGTGACGGCCTGACGCTGTCCAGTGCAACGCCGCGGCGGGCGGAATCGTTTCGAGCGAGCAGGGTCGGCGGCTTCGCCGACAGCGAACGAACCGGCCGGGATGGCCTGGCAACGGCCCGCGCGGTTGCCGCCCAGGTTGCTGCTAGGTGGCCTCGTGGAACGCGTCGATGACGTCGGCCGGGATGCGACCCCGGGTGGACACGTTGTGGCCGTTGCGGCGCGCCCATTCCCTGATCGCGGCACTCTGCTCGCGGTCGATGGCGGCGCGGCCCCGGCCGGTGGCGGCCGCTCGGCCGCGGCGACGGCCACCGACCCGACGGCCCGCTTCGGCCCACTTGTTCACATCATTGCGGAGTTTGGCGGCGTTCTTGGCCGACAAATCGATCTCGTAAGTCACTCCGTCGAGACCGAATTCGACGGTCTCGTCAGCGGCGCCTTCACCGTCGAAATCATCGACAAGAGTGACGGTGACCTTTTTCGCCATGGCCCAATGCCCTTCTCTGCCCCGCAACTCGTCTGACCCCGAACCCCGGCATCAATGTGCCATAAATGCGCTTTTCATTCAACAACGCACAGATGCTATGTGTGGCGCCGAACAATGGGGAACAAAACTGTGTCGCGAATGGACAACCCGGTCAGCGCCATCAACAAGCGATCCACGCCCATTCCCGTTCCCGTCGTCGGGGGCATTCCGTACTCCAGCGCGGCGAGAAAATCCTCGTCGAGCAGCATGGCTTCGTCATCGCCCGCGGCGGCCGCCCGGGCCTGGGCCTCGAATCGCTCGCGCTGGATGACCGGGTCGATCAATTCGGAGTATCCGGTGGCCAACTCGATATGCCGCACGTAGAGATCCCATTTCTCGGTGACTCCCTCGATGCTGCGGTGCGCGCGGGTCAACGGAGTGGTCTCCACCGGGAAATCGCGGACAAAAGTGGGCGCCCACAACGTGTTACCGACCACGTGCTCCCACAGTTCCTCGACCAATTTCCCGTGTCCGTAACCACGGTCGCGCGGAATTTCCACACCGAGCCGGTCGGCGATCTGCCACAATTGTTGCGCACTGGTGGCGGGCGTGATCTCTTCACCGAGGCCCTCCGACAATGAGGGATACATCGCAATCGAGTCCCATTCACCGTCGAGGTCATAGATGCTGCCGTCCGGCAATGTCACCTGCCGTGTACCTATCGCCTCGTCGGCGACTTCTTGAATGAGTTCCCGCGTGACGGTCGCAGAATCGTCATAAGTCCCGTACGCCTGATATGTCTCGAGCATCGCGAACTCGGGAGAATGCGTGGAATCGGCGCCTTCGTTTCGGAACACCCGATTCAACTCGAAAACCTTGTCCAATCCGCCCACCACACACCGTTTGAGAAAAAGCTCCGGCGCAATCCGTAGATACAGATCGGAATCGAGGGCGTTGGAGTGTGTGACGAACGGCCGCGCGGCGGCGCCACCGGCCAGAGTCTGCAGAATCGGCGTCTCCACTTCCAGGAAGCCGCGCCGCTCCAGCGCCGAGCGCACGGCGCGCACGACCGCGACCCGCTGCCGGGCGACGGTGCGGGCCTCCGGACGCACGATCAGGTCCACGTACCGCTGCCGGACCCGCGATTCCTCGCTCATCTCCTTGTGGGCCACCGGCAACGGGCGCAGTGACTTGGAGGCGATTTGCCACGAGTCCGCCAGCACAGACAACTCTCCGCGCCGCGAACTGATCACCTCACCATGGACGAACACGATGTCGCCAAGGTCGACGTCGGCCTTCCACGCGTCGAGGGATTCCTGCCCGACCTGGTTCAGGCTGATCATCGCCTGCAGCTGGGTGCCGTCGCCGTCCTGCAGCGTCGCGAAGCACAACTTGCCGGAGTTGCGGGCGAAGATGACCCGACCCGACACCCCGACGAACTCACCCGTCGTCTCGTCGGCGGCCAGCTCGGGGAAGGCGGCGCGCACCTCGGCGAGGCTGTGCGTGCGGGGGACCTCGACGGGATAGGGCTCCCGGCCCTCGTCGAGCAGCTTCTGACGCTTCGCCTGACGGATCCGGAACTGCTCGGGGATGTCCCCCGACATGTCACTGGAAATGTCACGGTCGGAGTCGGCGCTGCCGGATTCGTCGGTCACGACGTGCCAGCTTAAATGACCAGCCCAGCAGGTCCGAAGTCGCTCACAGCTGCTAGCGGGCGCCCTTGGGCTTGCTGCGCTGGCCGTCGCGGTTGCGCTCGAACACCAGGCGCAGCCCGTCGAGCGTCAGATGACGGTCGTAGTGCTGCACGGTCGCGAGATCGGCGAGCACCAGCGGCGCGCCGTGTCCGGTCGCGACCACCGCGACGTCGTCACCGCCGAAGCCGTCGACGTCCGAGCGCACCCGGCTGACCAGACCGTCGACCAGACCGGCGAACCCGAACACCGCGCCCGCCTGCATGCATTCGACGGTGTTCTTGCCGATCACCGACCGCGGCCGGGTCAGCTCCACCCGGCGCAACGCCGCCGAGCGGGCGGCCGCCGCGTCAGAGGACACCTGCACACCGGGGGCGATCGCGCCGCCCAGGAACTCGCCCTTGGCCGACACCACATCCACGCAGATCGACGACCCGAAATCGACCACGATCGCGGCGGTACCGAATTTCTGATATGCCGCAAGGCAATTGACGATCCGGTCGGCGCCCACCTCTTTGGGATTGTCGACCAGTAGCGGGATACCGGTGCGCACCCCGGGTTCGATCAGCACATGAGGCACCGCAGGCCAGTACTGCTCCAGCATCACGCGGACCTCGTGCAGCACCGACGGCACCGTGGACAGGCCCGCTGCGCCGGTGAGCCGCTCGGCGTCGTCGCCGATCAGACCGTCGATGGTGAGCGCGAGTTCGTCGGCGGTCACCTCGGATTCGGTGCGAATACGCCAGTGCGACACCACCTTCGCGTGATCGCCGACCCCCGAGATCAACCCGACGACGGTGTGGGTGTTACGAACGTCGATGACGAGCAGCACTCAGTTTCTCCAAGGCAGTTCGTGGCTCTCACCACTCGGGGTGCGCGGATGACCGTCGATGCCGGCGCCGGCGCCGACGTCGATCGCGATGTTGTCGAGCAACCGGGTGGTGCCGAGCCGGGCTGCCACCAGCATTCGCGCCGGCCCCTCGACGGGTGCGGGGCCCAGCATCGGGTCGCGCACCTCGAGGTAGTCGACCTCCAGCGCGGGCACCTCGTCGAGAACGGCCCGGGCCGCATCCAGCGCGGCGGGCACCCCGGTAGCCGCGGCGTACATGCCGGCCAGCAGCGCGGCCGAGAGCGCGCCGGCCTGCTCCCGCTGGACGGCATCGAGATAGCGGTTGCGCGACGACATGGCCAGCCCGTCAGATTCCCGCACGATCGGCACCCCCTGGATCTGCACGCCCAGATCGAGGTCGGTGACCATCTGCCGGATCAGCGTCAGTTGCTGATAGTCCTTCTCGCCGAAGTACGCCCGGTCAGGCCGAACGATGTTGAACAACTTGGCGACGACGGTCAGGACACCGGCGAAATGTGTTGTCCGCGCGGCACCTTCGAGTTCAGCGCCGAGCGGTCCCGGCACCACGGTGGTGCGCCGGCCCTGCGGGTACATGTCGGCAGCCGTCGGGGTGTAGGCGATCTCCACACCTTCGGCGCGCAGCGCGTCGAGATCGTCGGCCAGCGTGCGGGGATAGGCGTCGAGGTCCTCACCGGCGCCGAACTGCAAGGGGTTGACGAAGATCGACACCACGACCACCGCGCCCGGCACTCGCTTGGCGGTGCGGATCAGCGTCAGATGGCCTTCGTGCAGCGCCCCCATCGTGGGGACGAGCATGACGCGGCGCCCGGTGGTCCGCAGCGCGCGGGTCACGTCGGACACCTCCTGCGGGCGGGCATAGACGTTAAGTTCGCCCGCCGCGAATTTCAGTTTCCCGGTGTGCATCGTCACTCGGCCTCCGCCAGTACGTCGAAGACGGCGCGGGGTGCGTCCGCGCGCTGCGCCGTCCGGTGGGAATTCGTTCGATATGCCTGCGCCAGAGCAGGATTGACCTCTTCGAAGGCGTGCACGTGGCCGGCCACCGCGGTGGCGTCCCCGCGGGCCACCGGTCCCGTCAGCGCACGCTGACCCGTCCGCAATGCGTTGTCCACCGACGCCCGCACCAACGGACCCATGATCCGTTCGGCCAGCCCTCCCGGGGCGTCCGCCACGATGTCCTGGCCGAGCAGCTCCTGACCGGACAGCGCAGCCCGCAACGCCTCCAGTGCATCGAGCACGACGGTGACGACGTGATTGCTGCCGTGCGCGAGCGCCGCGTGATACAGCGTGCGGGCGTCTTCACGCACCCGGAACGGCTCACCGCCCACTTCCAGAACCAGCGACTGGGCGATCGCATAACCGATCTCGTCGGCGGCGGTGATCCCGAAACAGGTGCCGCGCAACCGATCCACGTCCTCGTCGGTGCCGGCGAACGTCATCGCCGGATGGATCGCCATCGTGATGCAGCCGCGCTCGGCCAGTGGCGCCAGGATGCCGATACCGTTGGCCCCGGACGTGTGCGCGACGATCGTGTTGGGCCGCACCGCGCCGGTGGCCGCGAGCCCGGCGACGAGCTCGGCCAGCGCAGCATCGGGAACGGCCAGCAGAAGCAACTCGGCGCGCGCGGCGACCTCGTCGACCGCCAGCACCGGGGTGTCCGGCAGCCAGCGGGCCGCCCGCGCCCGGGACGCGCGCGACACCGCGCTGCACCCGGCGACCACGTGCTCGGCCCGTTCCAGCGCCGCACCCAGCGCGGCCCCCACTTTGCCCGCCGACACGACGCCGACGGTCAGCCGAGCGGGGCGGAGTCCGTCGTGAGGAGCCCCACCGATCGGGGGCTGGACCATCGCCACCATCGCCCTCGCTGATTCTCTGTCGGTCCGGTCCCGCGAGCGGGTACCGGTCGCGCACAGCCTAACCCAGCGAGAAAATCAGTCCTCGCGGCGGCGGCGCCCGCCACCACCCGACGGGCTCGCCTGCAACCGAGCCAGCAGTTCGGCCACCGACTGACCACCGGTGTGCGCGCCGCCGTCCACGTCGTCGGGCGCGGCGGGGGTCTCCTCGGCGGGCGGCTCCGGCTCCGGCGCCGGCTCCGACGCCGACGAGTGCTTGCCCCGGGGCGCCTCGGTCGTCTCCGGAGCGCGTCGCCGGCCCACGTACTCGGACTCGGCGTCACGCTCCGGCTCCGGGGTCGGCTCAGGCTCCGGGCGTTGCGGCGGAGGGGTCGGCCGCGGCGACGGCGGTGGCGCGGACCAGTGCGAACCAGGTTGGCCCGCAGGGATGAAACGGCCTTCGGCAGGTGCGGGCTGCCAGGAACCCGCCGAGCTGCGAATGTCGGCCGGGCGAGGCGGTGGCGGCGGGCTCTGCGGTGCTGTCTGAGGTGGCAACCACGGCACCTGCGGAGGAGTGTGAGGGGTCGCAGGCGCGGGTGTCGGAGTCCACGGCCCGGTCGGCGCCCCGGCGCGCCGGTGCGCACCACCTGCCGGCTCGGCCGGCTCGCGCACCTGAGGCCAGCTGTCGTCCGGGTGGGGCTCGGCGGGCACGTCGATGATCGGGCTCTCCTCGGTGTCCGGGGCGTGCTCGTCGCGCTCGATCGCCATGGCGGCGCGGCGGGCGTCGGCGTCCTCGGTGTCGATGCGGCTGCTGCTGACCCGTCCAGCCGAGGGCAGCGACGGCGCCTCGGCCCGATCGCGCTCCAGCGCCGGGCGCTCCGACAGGTCGGCGTCGAACAGGTACTCCAGGTTCGCCCGCAGCGCGGCCAACTCGGCGCGTAGCGCAGCCACCTCGTCGGCCGACTGGGCCTTCAGTTCGCTCGCCAATTCGCGGCGCAGATGGCTCTCGACAGTCAGCTCGTACTCGCGGCGCGCCGAGATCTCACGCTCCAGTTGCAGGTCGTACACCAGCTTCAGATCCCGCACCTTGGCCTGGTCGCTGTCACTCTGCCTGCGGTAGATCACCGATACGAACGCCGCGACCACCGCCGCCCACAGCGCGAGGATCACAGCAAGCTTGAGCAACTCGACGCGATCGGTGAAAACCAGGGCAGAACTGGCCGCAATGGCCAGCACCAGCAACGCCGACATCAAGATCCAGCCGGGCCGCCGACCGCCCCGACGCATCCTGGCGCCGCGGGTCGGATCGGTCATGGGGCGACTGTACCCGCCACAGGTCGTCACGCGTGTCGACCCTTGCGGCGATTCGGTCACGAAGCCGCGCGGCCCCTCAGCCGGTCGCCGGATCGGCGTCGGGCGGGGTGTCCTCGGGGGACCGGCAGCAATGCTGCAGCCACAGCGCCGCCGCGACCAGCGCGAGCGCACAGAGCGCCGCGACGACAGTTCCGGGACTGTCGGCGGCGGCCACCCGCAATGCGTCGCGGCGGGGCAGCACGTACGCCGCCACGGCCACCCACCACCCCAGCACGACCGCGCCCATCCACGCCGCCGCCTTGGCGATCACCACAGAGCGGGCCACCGCCAGCGGATGCAGCCGCCCGCGACCCACTCCGATCTCGCCGTCGCGCACGCGCGCCCGCACGTAGAAGCCCCAGCCCGCGAGGGCGACCGCGACGCCGAGCAGCGATATGCCGGTCCACACCGTGATCGGCGGGAAATACCGGTAGGTGGCCCGCACCAGCAGATAACCCAGCACCGCGGCCGCGACGGCCCCGGCGACGAGGTCGCGGGCACGAGTCAGCCCCATCAGCGCGCGACCCGCGGCGTCAAGCTGTGGTCGGTGAGGTGCACGCCGGCACGCTCGGCCGGGTCGAGGGAGGCCAGCAGCTCCGCCACGGGGGTCGGCCTGCCCTGCACCGTCAGCGTGGCCGACGGGGCGACGGCGAGCCAGGGGACGAGGACGAACGCGCGAGCGTGCGCGTAGCGGTGCGGCAGTGTCAGCACGTCGTCGTCGACCGTGACCTCCCGGCCGCCGTCGCGCACCTCCACCAGATCGACGTCGAGTGTCCTTGGCCCCCAATGCTGTTCGCGCACACGCTGGGCTGCAGCCTCCATCTCGTGGGCGCGGTGCAGCCACTCGTGCGGCCCGTGCGCGGCGTCGGCCAGCACGACGGCATTGAGGAAGGCACCCTGCTCGACGCCGCCCCACGCCGCGGTCTCGTAGACCGGCGACACCGCGGTGACCGCATCGCCGAGCCCGTCGAGCACCGACTGCAGGTGCGCCATCCGGTCTCCGAGGTTGGACCCGATGGACAGCACCACCGAGGTCATCGCGGCTCCGCCGCGCGACGGGCGGGCGGCTCCGCCGCGCGTCCGCCCCGGCGTGAGCGGCGTGCGACCACCGCGACGTCGGCGAAATCCAGCGGGATCGGCGCGGCCGGCTTGTGCACGACCACCTCGACCGCGTGTACGCGCTCGTCGCCCATGACGTCCTCGGCGATATCACCGGCCACGGTCTCGATCAGCTGCCGTGGTGGGCCCGCCACGATGTCGGCGGCCCGCTGCGCGAGCGCACCGTAGTCGAGGGTGTCGGCGAGGTCGTCGCTGGCCGCGGCGTCGGCCAGGTCGATCCACACCGTGATGTCCACGACGAAGTCCTGCCCGTCCCGGCGCTCGTGCTCGAAGACCCCGTGGTTGCCGCGAACCCGCAAGCCGCGCAACTCGATTCGATCAGCCATGCCGCTCTGCTCCCTGCTCCGCCGATTGCCCCGCAGACTGCCCCGCCGACTTCCAGGCCGACGCCACCGCGAGCGCGTCGCACGACGCGCGCACGTCGTGCACCCGCACCCCCCACGCCCCGTGCCAGCCGGCCAGCGCCGAGATCGCCGCGGTCGCGGTCTCCCGGCCGCCCGGCGGCCGCGGCGTCCCGTCCGCGTCAGCAAGCAGTGTCCCCAGGAACCGTTTGCGCGACGCTCCGACCAGGATCGGGACACCGGTGGCGACGAACTCCGGCAGCGCCGCCAGCAGTGCCCAGTTGTGCTCGGCCGTCTTCGCGAAACCGAGCCCGGGATCGAGGATCAACCGGTCGGGAGCCACCCCGGCCGCCACGGCGGCGTCCACGCCGGCCATCAGCTCGTCGCGCACCTCGGCCACGACGTCGCGGTAGATCGGCGCCTCGTGTGGCCGCTCACTGTCCACCGAGCGCCAGTGCATCAGCACCCACGGCACCCCCGCCTCGGCGACCACCCGCACCATGTCCGGGTCCGCTCGGCCGCCGGAGACGTCGTTGACGATGCGGGCCCCGTTCTCCAATGCCGCGGCGGCCACCCCGGCGTGCATCGTGTCGATGCTGACGGTGATGCCGTGGGCGGCGAGTTCGGCGACGACCGGGAGAATCCGCGCGGTCTCGACCGCCGGGTCGACGCGGGTGGCACCGGGACGGGTGGATTCGCCGCCGACGTCGACGATCGCGGCGCCCTGGGCGACCAGCTCGATACCGTGCGCGACCGCACGGTCCCGATCAAGGAACAATCCACCGTCGGAGAACGAGTCGTCGGTGACGTTGACGACCCCCATCACGGCCACGCCGGCCGGTGCGGAGGACGCGAGGTCGGCGGCTGTCACTTCCGCAGGATCAGGTCCAGAGCTTCAGCGCGGGAGGCCGTGTTGGTCTTGAACACCCCGCGTACCGCCGAGGTCGTGGTGCGGGCCCCGGGCTTGCGGATACCGCGCATCGCCATGCACAGGTGCTCGGCCTCGATCACCACGATCGCCCCGCGCGGATCCAGCTTGCGCATCAGGGCGTCGGCCACCTGGCACGTCAGCCGCTCCTGCACCTGAGGCCGTTTGGCGTACAGATCGACGACGCGGGCCAGCTTGGACAGACCCGTCACCCGGCCGTCCTTGCCCGGGATGTAGCCGACGTGCGCGACACCGTGAAAGGACACCAGGTGGTGCTCGCACGTCGAGTACATCGGGATGTCCTTGACCAGCACGAGCTCGTCGTGCTGCTCGTCGAACGTCGTGTTGAGCACGTCGTCGGGATCGGTGTAGAGGCCGGCGAACATCTCCCGGTAGGCGCGCGCCACGCGGGCCGGGGTGTCGAGAAGGCCGTGCCGATCCGGATCCTCACCGACGGCGAGCAGCAGCTCGCGCACGGCGGCCTCCGCGCGCGCCTGATCGAATTCCGGGGTGGTGAGCGTGGCCGAAATCTCCTGCGACCGCGTCATCGAGGTCTCCTCCGTTATCCGTTGCCCGACGGGGTGCCGCGTCCGTTGTCCCCGCGCCCATGCTCCTGGTCCTGACCACGATCGTGGTCCGGCGGCGCGGGCTGCGGGTACTGCTGCTGATACGGCGGATAGTACGGCGGCTGGGGCCCGGGCGGTGGGCCCTGATAACCCGACGGCGGGTACCAGTAACCCGGCTGCGGTTGCTGCTGAGGAGCACCCTGCTGCTGCGGCGGAGGCGGCCAACCGGGGGCATGCCAGCCTGCCGGGGCGCCGTAGTCAGGCTGGGTCTGGCCGCCATGCGCACCGTTCGCGCCGTTGGTGCCGTTTCCTCCGTTGCGGTGGGCCGCCTCGGCGGCGGCCTTGGACGCCTGAGCGATCGCGGTCTTGAACGCGGGCTCCGGCACCGGCTTGGGCCACGGCTCACCACGCTCGATGGCGAGCTCGCCCGGGGTCTTGATCGGCGGCTTGTCCGAGGGCACGCGGCCACCAAAGTCGTCGAACATCGTCAACCGCGGGCGCTTCTTCACGTCACCGAAGATCTGCTCCAGCTCCTTGCGGTGCAGCGTCTCCTTCTCCAGGAGCTCACCGGCCAGTACATCGAGCACGTCGCGGTACTCGGTGAGGATCTCCCACGCCTCGGTGTGGGCGGCCTCGATGAGCTTGCGGATCTCGTCGTCGATGATCTGGGCGACCTCGTGGCTGTAGTCGGCCTGGTTGCCCATGGTGCGCCCGAGGAACGGGTCGCCGTGCTCACTGCCGTAACGCACCGCGCCCAGCTTGGAGCTCATGCCGTATTCGGTAACCATCGCGCGGGCGATCTTGGTCGCCTGGTCGATGTCCGAGGACGCGCCGGTGGTGGGCTCGCGGAACACGAGCTCCTCGGCCGCGCGTCCGCCCATCGCGAACACCAGACGCGCGATCATCTCCGAGCGGGTCATCAGACCCTTGTCGTCCTCGGGTACGGCCATCGCGTGGCCGCCCGTGCGGCCGCGGGCCAGGATCGTCACCTTGTAGATGGGCTCGATGTCCGGCATCGCCCATGCCGCCAACGTGTGGCCGCCTTCGTGGTAGGCGGTGATCTTCTTCTCGTGCTCGCTGATCAGGCGGCTCTTGCGGCGCGGTCCGCCGACCACCCGGTCGACGGCCTCTTCCAGCGCCGGACCGGTGATGACGGTGCCGTTCTCGCGGGCGGTCAGCAGTGCGGCCTCGTTGATGACGTTGGCCAGGTCGGCGCCGGACATACCGACGGTCCGCTTGGCCAGCCCCTCGAGGTCGGCGTCGGGGGCGATCGGCTTGCCCTGCGAGTGCACCTTCAGCACGGCGCGGCGGCCGGCCAGATCGGGGCTGGATACCGGGATCTGGCGGTCGAAGCGGCCGGGCCGCAGCAGCGCCGGATCGAGGATGTCGGGCCGGTTGGTCGCGGCGATCAGGATGACGCCCTGGCGGTCGCCGAAGCCGTCCATCTCGACGAGCAGCTGATTCAGCGTCTGCTCGCGCTCGTCGTGCCCGCCGCCCAGGCCGGCGCCGCGCTGGCGGCCGACCGCGTCGATCTCGTCGACGAAGATGATGCACGGGCTGTTCTGCTTGGCCTGCTCGAACAGATCACGCACGCGAGAGGCGCCGACGCCGACGAACATCTCGACGAAGTCAGAGCCGGAGATCGTGAAGAACGGCACCCCGGCCTCGCCGGCCACGGCGCGGGCGAGCAGCGTCTTACCGGTGCCGGGTGGGCCGTAGAGCAGCACGCCCTTGGGGATCTTGGCGCCGAGCGCCTGATAGCGGCTCGGGTTCTGCAGGAAGTCCTTGATCTCGTAGAGCTCCTCGACCGCCTCGTCGACGCCGGCGACGTCGGCGAACGTGGTCTTGGGCATGTCCTTGGACAGCTGCTTGGCGCGCGACTTACCGAAGCCGAACCCCATCCGGCCGCCCGTCTGCATGCGGGAGAACAGCACGAACAGGCCGACCAGCAACAGCAGCGGCAGCATGTAGATCAGCAGCGAGCCCAGCACGCTGGACTGATTGACCACGGTGTTGGTCTTGACGTTCTTGCCCTGCAGCGCCTCGAACAGCGTCACGCCGTACCCGGTCGGGTACTTGGTGATGATCTTGTCGCTGTTCTCGGTGTCGCCGTTGCCGTCTTTGAGTTCCAGCCGCAGCTGTTGCTCGCGGTCGTCGATCTGCGCGCTGGTCACGTTGCCGCTGGTGATCTGCGACATCGCCACCGACGTGTCGACGGGCTTGTAGCCGCGGGTGTCGTCGCTGAAGTAGAAGAAGGACCACCCCAGCAACAGGACCACGGCGATCACCGTGAGCGTGCGGATCACATTTTTACGGTTCATGCATCGGTCCGGTTCATCGATGTGTGCGGCCTGGGTGAGAGAACCCCGGCCAAAATCCTTCCACTAACGCGCAGCTGGAAACCTCAAGGCTACCGCTAGACCAACGTTCGGCGGCCTCTGGAGTTCCCCGGGACTCCGGACGCCACCGCGCTACGTGGGTGCCGCGCCGCGAGAGTGCTCCTATCGTCGCGATTCCGTGGTTGGGACGACGATGGGAGCACTTTCGCGCGAAGCTGGACGCCGTGCGCACGCGAGGAGTCCGGACCAACGGGGTGACGCTGCAGGTGACCGAGGCCGGGGAGCCGGGCGCACCCGTCGTCGTCCTCCTGCACGGGTTTCCCGAGCTGGCCCACTCATGGCGACACCAGGTGCGGGCACTGGCCGAGGCGGGCTTTCACGTCTTTGCCCCTGACCAGCGGGGATACGGGGACTCGGACAAGCCTGCCGAGGTCGGGGCCTACGCGGTGGACGCGCTGGTCGGCGATGTCGTGGGCCTGCTCGATGCAGCCGGTGCCGAGCAGGCGGCGGTGGTCGGGCACGACTTCGGCGCAGTGGTGGCGTGGGCGGCGCCGCTGCTGGCGCCCGACCGGTTCCGCGCGGTGGCCGGCGTGAGCCTGCCCCCGGTGCCGCGCCCTCGGGTGCCGACCACGCAGGCGTTCCGGAAACTGTTCGGCGACCACTTCTTCTACATTCTCTACTTCCAGGAGCCGGGTCCCGCCGACGACGAGCTCGACCGCGATCCGGCGACCACGCTGCGCACACTGTTCGCGACACCGCCCGCCGGAGACGAGGCTGCCGCTCTGCGGATGCTCGCCCCGGGCCCGGCCGGGTTCCTCGACCGCATCGGCGATCCGGGCACTCTGCCGGACTGGATCTCCCCCGAAGACTTCGGCGTCTACGTCGCGGCGTTCACCCGAGGCGGGTTCACGGCGCCGCTGAACTGGTACCGCTGTTTCGACCGCAACTGGGAGCTCACCGCAGACCCTCCGGCGGCCACGATCAGCGTGCCGGCACTGTTCATCGGCGGCACCGCCGACGCAACCCTGGCCTACACCCCGCGGCACCGCGCCAGCGAACTGGTCAGCGGACCCTACCGGGAGGTGCTGCTCGAGGGTGCCGGGCATTGGCTGACCGAGGAGCGGCCGGAGGAGCTGAGTCGATTGTTGATCGAGTTCCTCGCGGTTTGAGGTGTGATTCGGACCATTCCCGGGTACGTTTGCTGCGGGTTGGGGCGGCATGCGACCGGGGGGAAATTGACGTGAATTTCACAGCAAAGCGTCGCTGCGCGTCTGACGGCCGGTCCGATCGCGATGTGCTGGTGACGTCAGCGCGCCAGACGTTCGCCGATCTCGGGCCGACCGCCAGCATGGCCGACGTCGCCGAGGCGGCAGGCGTGAGCGCCGACGACCTGTACGGCCACTTCGGCGACCGGGACGGACTGCTGGTCGCGGTTCTCGACGACCTCGAACACTCCCTGCGTGAGCCCGAACCGATAGGCCGGCCGTCGCTCGGCCTGCCGCGGTTGTCTGCTCGCTACATCGTCCCGCCGGTGGTCGCGGCGAGCGCGGTGCTGTCGTTGGGCACCGCACCCCCGTCGTCCGCCGCCGCGGCGGATCCGCCCCCGGCGAGTTCCGTGGTGACGATCAGCCCGCTGTGGCCGGTGTGGTCCCTGGATACCGCGCTGCAGGGATCGCTCTGCGCCACCGGCGCATGTTCCCGGCTGGACTACGTGCCGTTCGCGACGAGCAACGGGGTGCGCGCCCTGGACAGGCGACTGTCGGAGATCACGACCGGAGCGCAGGCCATCGGCAGCGGACCGACCGTCGTGCTGGGCTTCAGCAATGGCGCCGGCGTGGCCGAGGAGTGGATGGCCCAGCATTCCGGGGTCGCCGGCGCACCCTCGCCCGACGAGGTGTCCTTCGTCCTGATCGGCAATCCGCGGCGGGCCTACGGCGGTCTCATGCCGCCGATCGAGCCGACCGACTATCACGTGATCGACGTGGTCCGCCAATACGATCCGATGGCCGACTTCCCCGACCGGCCGCTGAACCTGTTGGCGCTGGCCAACGTCGCGGCCGGCATGCTCTCGCCGATGCATCTGGACTACCGCGGCGTGGACCTCGACGATCCAGACAACGTGGTGTGGACCGAGGGCAACACCACCTACGTGTTCGTCCCGACGACAGAGCTTCCGCTGCTCAAACCCCTGCGCGCCCTGGGGTTCGACGAGCTGGCGGCGAAGCTGAACGGTCCGCTCACCGACATCATCGAAAAGGCCTACGACCGGCCGTATCTGGACACTCCCGAACAAGCAGCCGTCGTCGCGCCCGAACCCGAGCAGACAGTACTCGCCGCGGCCTCCGAGGAGACCCAGCAAGCCACGCCCGAACGTCGCACTCTTTTCTCGAAACGCGCTGTCGCCGAAGAGGACTCAGACGCGACGCCGGCACGGAAGGCGGCCCGGTCCGACGACGACCGGCAGCAGGCCGACACACCGACCGTCACCGCGCCGCCCGCAGACGACGGGGCCGCAGCGAGCACACCGAAGCCGGCGAAGAAGACCCACAAGGGCTGGGGACGCCACCGCGCCGAGTGACCCGATTGCCGGGCGCGGCGGGTTACTGTGCCAGCCATGCCTCACTCACCCCGCAGACCCGTCCGCATCGCTCTGGCCGTGGCCGCCGCCGGCGTCGTCGCGGCGTCGGCAGCCGCCTGCGATGCGCGGTCCGGGCCTACCGCGTCGCCGGGCACGGACGCCCGTCAGGTCACCGTCGTCGGTGAAGGTCAGGTCAAGGGCACCCCGGACACGTTGACCGTCAATGCATCCATGGAATTCCAGGCCGCCGACGCCACCGGCGCGATGAGCCAGACCAACGAGCGCCAGCAGGCCGTCATCGACGCGCTCGTCGGCGCCGGGATCGACCGCAAGGACATCGCCACCACGGCAGCCGATCTACAGCCGCAGTACGGCAGCGACAGCACCACGATCTCGGCGTATCGCGCCACCAACTCGATCACCGTCACGATCCGCGACCTGGCCAAGGCATCGGACGCGATCGGTCTGATCGTCAGCACCGGAGGAAATGCCTCCCGCATCAACTCGATCAACTACTCGATCGACGACGATTCCCAGCTGGTACGCGATGCCCGCGCCCGCGCGTTCAACGACGCCAAGGACCGCGCCAACCAGTACGCGCAACTGTCCGGACTCGACCTCGGCGACGTCATCTCGATCTCCGAGTCCGCCTCCCCCACTCCGCCGGTGCCGATGCCCGCGATGCCGCGAGCGATGGAGGCCGCGGTGCCGCTCGAGCCGGGTCAGCAGACCGTCGGGTTCTCGGTGACGGTGGTGTGGCAGCTCAGCTAGCAGGTCCGACGGTCACCGGGACGCCGTTGAGCACCGCGGTGCCCGACAGCGGATCGAGCAGCGACCCGTCGTTGAGCTGGTTGACGTTGACGCCCGGCTGACCGGCGGCCAGTTGCTGCCCGGTGCCGGGGCGGTCGTGACCCCAGCCGTGTGGCAGGGACAGCACCCCGCGCCGGATGCCGTCGGTGATCTCGACGGGCACCACCAGCTCGCCGCCGGCGCCCTTGACGACGGCGGTGTCGGTGACGCCCAGATCGGCTGCGTCGTCAGGGTGCATCCGCAGCGTGCACTGGTTGGTGCCGCCCGCGAGCGCAGGCAGGTTGTGCATCCAGCTGTTGTTGCTGCGCAGGTGCCGCCGCCCGATCAGCACGAAGCCCTCAGCGGGCCGCGCCACGGCCTCCCGCAGCCGCGCCGCGTCCTCGATCAGAGCGGGCGGCGCGAGTTCGACCTGGCCTGACGGCGTGCGCAGCACCTCGAGCAGCCGGGGCTGCAACGGACCCAGATCGACGCCGTGCGGTGCGTCCTTGAGCCGCTGCAACGTCAACCCGTCGGGGCGCGCGCCGAACGCGTCGCCGTACGCGCCGAGGCGCAGCATCATGTCGAGCCGGCGCTCGTAGCCGGGACCTGCCGGCAGCATCGCGGTCAGTTCGTCGACCGCGCGGCCGGCAACCGGCGACGACGGGTCGGCGGTCTCCTTGGCCAGGGTGGTGGCGATGACCTGCTCGTCCACCAGCGCCGGGTCGGCGTCCTGGCTCATGCCGAACACGACCAGCGCCAACCGGGACATGATCTCGGCCTCGCTGGGTCGGCCGTCGAGCGGCAGCACCGGCGGTGAGTAGCGCGCATTGTTGCGGATCGCGAGCCCGTTGAGGGCGAAGTCGAAGTGCGGGGAGCGCGACGGCGGGGGCGGCGGCAGGATGACGTCGGCGTGGCGGGTCGTCTCGTTCAGGTAGGGGTCCACACAAAGGATGAAGTCCATGAATCGCCCGCTCAATGCCTTGTCGAGCCGATCGCCGTCGGGGGCCGACAGCACCGGGTTGCCCGCGACCGTGATCATCGCCCGGATCTGGCCGTCGCCCGGCGTCTCGATCTCCTCGGCGAGGACCGGGGTGGGCAGTTCGGAGAGCACCTCGGGGCGACCCGAGACGCGGCTGTGCCAGCGGCCGGTGCGGAACCCCTTGCCGGGACGGTGCCCGCGCGGCGCCGGAGCCGTCGGCGAGCAGGGGAACATCGCACCCCCGGGCCGGTCCAGGTTGCCGGTCAGGATGTTGACGACGTCGACGAGCCAGCTGCCCAACGTGCCGAACTCGACCGTCGACGTACCGATGCGGCCGTAGACGGCCGCGCTGGGTGCCGCGGCGAGTTCCCGCGCGAGCGTCTCGATCTCGGCGGCGTCGACGCCGCAATAGTCGGCGACGGCGGCGGGGGTGAAGCCGCGCGCCGCAGCGCGCACCTCGTCGAGACCGGCGACATGCTCGGCCAGGTCACCGAGGGCGACCAGATTCTCGTCGAACAGCACGTGGACGACGGCGAACAGCAGCGCCGCGTCCGTGCCGGGGCGTGGCGCCAGATGCCGGTCGGCGAGCTCGGCAGTGCGGGTGCGGGCCGGGTCGATGACCACGATCCGGCCGCCGCGCTTGCGGATGTCGCGCATCTTGCCGCCGAAGTCGGGGGCGGTGGTCACGCTGCCGTTGGAGACCAGCGGATTGGCCCCGATGATCACGAGATAGTCGGTGCGGTCGAGGTCGGGCACCGTGAACGCGACCGGGCTGCCGAACATCAGACCCAGCGAGACGTGCTTGGGCATCTGGTCCAGCGTGCTCGCCGAGAAGACCTGGCGGGTACCCAGGCCGCGGATGATCAGCGGCGGGTACAGGGCACCGGCGACCGTGTGCGCGTTCGGGTTTCCCAGGTACGCCCCGACGGCGGCGCCGCCGTGCTCGCGGATCACCGCGCCGAGGCCGTCGGCGGCCGCGGCGAACGCCTCCTCCCACGTCGCCTCGGTCAGCACGCCGTCACGGCGGACCAGCGGTGCCTGCAACCGGTCGGGATCGTTGTCGAGTTCGGCGAAGCTGGCGCCCTTGGGGCAGATGAAGCCGGCGCTGAACACGTCGTCGCGATCGCCCCGGGCACCGACCACTCGGCCGGCGTCGATGGTCAGCGTCAGGCCGCAGGTGGCCTCGCAGAAGGGGCAGATGCGGAGCGCGGTCTCGGTCATGGCTTCGATCCTGCGTCCAGATCGACGAAATGGCGAGAACTTCTCGCGCTTTCGCGCCCAAACGTCGGATTGGGCGGGTGAGGGGTCAGTCCGTGTAGACCTTGGGGTCGAGCGTGCCGATGAAGGGCAGATCGCGGTAGCGCTCGGCGTAGTCCAGGCCGTAGCCGACGACGAACTCGTTGGGGATGTCGAAGCCGATGTATTCGATGTCGACGTCGGCACGCACCGCCTCGGGCTTGCGCAGGAGCGTGCACACGCGCAGCGAGCGCGGCCGCCGGGTGGCCAGGTTGCGCAGCAGCCACGACAGCGTCAGCCCGGAATCCACGATGTCCTCGACGATCAGCACGTCGCGATCGTTGATGTCGCGATCGAGATCTTTGAGGATGCGCACCACCCCCGACGACGACGTCGACGAGCCGTACGAACTGACCGCCATGAACTCCAGCTGCGTGGGCAGCGGGATGGCCCGGGCCAGGTCGGTGACGAACATGACCGCGCCCTTGAGCACCGTGATCAGCAGCAGGTCCTGCTGCCCCTCCCCCGGCGTCGGGTAATCGGCGGCGATCAGGGCGGCGAGTTCAGCCGTCTTGGAGCGGATCTGCTCCTCCGACAGCAACACCGACTTGATGTCCCCGGGATACAACTCCCCATGCGCAGGCACGCCCTAGAGCGTACTGGTGCTCAGTCGGCGACCGGCTCCCGGTAGAGCGTCAGCACCGCGCCCCGCCGGCCGGCGAAGAGCCGACGCCGCGCCATCGCGCTCGGTACCGCCACCGCGCCCTGCCCGCGCCACGCCGTCACCAGCGCGTCGACCGACCGGATCTGCGCATCGGTCAGGCCCACGGCGCCGCCGTCGAGCAGCCACCGCCGGAGCACGCGGCGGCGCACCGCGGCGGGCAGCGCCGTGAGTGTCGCGACCGCCAGCTCGGGAGTGATGACGATCTCGGCGGCGATCCCGTCGAGCGCGTCGGTGTCCTCCCGCAGCGCCGCGGCGGTGCGAGCCAGCGCCTCCGCGACGCCGCCGGCCAGCACGTCCTCCAGCAGCGGCAGCACTTCGGCGCGCAGCCGCACCCGGGTGAAGCGCGGGTCCTCGTTGTGCGGATCGCGCCACGGCGTCAGCGCGAGTTCGGCGCACGCGGCGTGGGTGACGCTGCGTCGCACCCCCAGCAGGGGCCGGCACCACGGCGGATCGTAGGGCCGCATCCCGGCGAGCGAGCGCGCGCCCGATCCACGGCCCAGGCCCAGCAGCACCGTCTCCGCCTGGTCGTCGAGCGTGTGCCCGAGCAGCACCGGTGACCCGTCGCGAGCCTGCTCCAGCGCCGCGTAGCGCGCGGCGCGCGCCGCCGCCTCGGGCCCGCCGCCGGAGCCGACGTCCACCGAAAGGATCTGGGCGTCAACGCATCCCAGTGCGAGCGCCTGGTCGCGTGCGGTGGCGGCGACGGCGTCGGAGCCGGATTGGAGCCGATGGTCGACGATCAGCGCCGTCGTCGGCCGGAGTTCTGCGGCGACCGCGGTCACGGCCAGCGAGTCCGGCCCGCCGGACAGCGCGACGCACCAGGGCCCGTCGAGCCCGTATTCGGCCGCGAACCGGCGCAGTGCCGCGCGCAGCTGCGCTACAGCACCCGGTCGATCCATCGCTGCGGCTCGTCGATCTCGTCGGGCAGCGGCAGGGTGTGCGGGCCGGTCCAGATCGTGTTGAACCGCGCCATCCCGACTTTCGACACCACGGCGTCGACGAACGCCTTGCCGCGCGTGTACTGGTCCATCTTGGCGTCGATCCCCAGCAGTGCCCGCAGCAGCCGCTGCACCGGGGGCTGGCGGCGGTGCCTGCGCTGGTCGAACCGGTGACGGATGGTGGCCACCGACGGAACGACTGCGGGCCCCACGGCATCCATCACGTGGTCGGCGTGCCCTTCGAGCAGCGTGCCCAACACCAGCAGCCGGTCCAGCGCCTCGCTCTGCGCCTCGGACTGCACCGCGCGCACCAGCCCGAGGATGCCCGCCGAATTGGCGTCTGCAGCATGGCCGGAACGCTTCTCGCGGACGTACTCCGCCAGCCGCCCCACCACCTGCGTCACGTCGTCGCCGGCGTCCTGGGTGAGCACGCCGAGGGCGTCGGACATGTGACCGGCCAGCCACGGATTGGCGCGGAACTGCACCCGATGGGTGACCTCGTGCAGGCAGACCCACATCCGGAAGTCGGCCGGCTGCACGTGCAACTGCCGCTCCACCGCGATGACGTTCGGGTAGACCAGCAGCAGCTCGCCGCCATCGTGAGAGGCGAACGGGTCGTACTGCCCCAGAATCCCCGACGACACGAACGCCAGCACCGCGCCTGTCTGCACGCCGGCGATGCGCCCGCTGATGGCACGGGGTTTCCCATCGGCGCCTCCGCCGGTCATCGTCCGCATCGAGCCGGCGGCCGCGCGAATCCACTGCGGCCGGTCGACGATGCGGGCCTCCGGGATGTCCGCCCCTTCGGCGAGACCGGTCACCTCACGCACCGGCACCTCGGCCGCACGCGCCGAGTCGGCGAGCTGCGCGATCACCTGCCGGCGGGTGTAGTCGGTGGACGGCGGCTCGGGACGGGCCAGCTTGCCGCCGAACGAGGCAGCCAGGTTCCAATCCACCGCGCTGCCAACCGAGAACGTCTGGGTCATGAGCGGCACCCGCACGTGCGCAGCGTGGCGGCGAACGCGTCGAGCGCGGTGCGCCCGCTGGGGCCGGCCTGGTTGGACAGCAGCGCGAAGGTCAGCACCCGGCCGCTGGTGTCGGTCACGATGCCGGCCAGCGAGTTGGTGGCGGTCAGCGAGCCGGTCTTGGCGCGCAGGTAGCCGGCGGCGCCGCGGCCGGCGCTGTCGAGGTAGCGATTCGACAGCGTGCCACTGCCACCGGCAATCGGGAGCAGGTCCACCAGCGGACGCAGCCGGGGGTGGTCATCACCGGCTGCCGCGCCGACGACCTCGTCGAGCGTCTCGGCGGTCAGCCGGTCGTCCACCGACAGCCCGCTGGAATCCAGCAGCCGCGCCTCGCCGGTGTCGATCCCGGCGTCGTCCAACGCGGCGAGCACTGCGCTGACCCCACCGGCGAAACTCTGCGGGCGGCCCGTCGCCTCGGCAACCTCCCGGCCCGTCGACTCGGCCATCACGTTGTCCGAGGCGTTCATCATGTCGCGCAGCCGCTGGATCAGCGGCGGAGACTGCACCGAGGCGATCTCGCGACCCCGCGCAGCCGACGGCAGCACCGTCACCTTCTGCGGGTCGACGCCGAGCGCGATCGCCAGCGCACGCCCGGCGTCGAGTGCCGGGGTGCGCGAGCGCGCCGAGTCCACCGTGACGGGCTGGGTGCGGCCGCCGTCGAGCATCACCGCCTCCATCGGGGCGATGTCGCCGCCGTCGATGTCGGCCGGGTCCCAGCCCGGCGCCATCGTCGGGCCGGAGTAGGCGCTGACGTCGACCGCGACCGTGCGCACGGTGGTCCCGCTGCGGCGCACCTGGTCGGCGAGGTCGACGATCCGGGCGGCGTCGCGGTACCAGGTGTCGGTGCCGCGCGGGGCTGCTGAGAGCGTCGGATCGCCGCCGCCGACGAGCACCACCGTCCCGGGCGAGGTGGCCACCACTGTCGTCGTCAGGCGGGCGTCGCGGTCCAGCGTCAGCAACGCCGCGGCGGTGGTCAGCATTTTGTTCACCGAGGCGGGCTGCATCGGCACATGCGGGCCCTGCGACCACAGCTCATCGCCGGTGAGGGCGTCGGTGATGCGCCCGGTGAATTGGCCGAGGTTCGGATCGGCCACCACCCCGCGCAACGCGTTGGCCAGCCCGGCGACGGTCGGCATGTCGGCGGTGTCGGGCACCGGGACGACGCCGGGGTCAGCGGTCGCAGGCGCCGGTGCAGGCTTGACGGCCACTGCCTCGGACGTGTGCCGGCCGGCGATCAGCGCAGCCGCGGCGACGACGATCGCCACCACGAACACCACGGCGAAGCCGACCAGGGCATAGGTGGACCGCCGCCATCGTGTCGGCCGCATAGTTCCCCTATCGCTCGATCACTCCGGAAGCCCCTGTAGTGCAGGGTATCGCTCCCCACTAAGGTGGTTCCGGCCTGTTGATCGCCCGTCATGCGAAGGAGCCTCCCCGGTGCAGTTCGACGTTCTCATCGAGATCCCGAAGGGTTCCCGCAACAAGTACGAGGTCGACCACGACAGCGGCAAGGTGAAGCTGGACCGCTACCTGTTCACCGCGTTCGGCTATCCCACCGACTACGGCTACATCGAGGACACCCTCGGCGAGGACGGCGATCCGCTGGACGCGCTGGTGCTGCTGCCCGAGCCGGTGTTCCCCGGCTGCATCGTCGAGGCCCGCCCCGTCGGCATGTTCCGCATGACCGACGAGAAGGGCGGCGACGACAAGGTGCTGTGCGTGCTCGCCGATCCGCGGTGGGACCACATCCAGGACATCGGCGACGTGTCGGAGTTCGAGCTCGACGCGATCAAGCACTTCTTCGTGCACTACAAGGACCTCGAGCCGGGCAAGTTCGTGCACGCCGCGGACTGGGTGGGCCGCGAGGACGCCGAGGCCGAGGTGAACCGGTCGATCGAGCGCTTCAAGACCGAGGGCCACTAGTTTTCTCCCCGCGCGGGAATTGACCTGCCTGTAACACGACGTAACGTCCGCGCCGTTTGACCGTTCGATCATGGCGGTGTGCTACTGCATCAGGGAATCGGACTGGACGCGTTCAACGCGCTGCCGATGCGCCGCGCCGTGCACGCCGTCTACGAATGCTGCTCCAGCGTGCCGCTGGCCGCCGACCTGGCCCGACAGCGCCCCTTCACCAGCCACGACCAGCTGTTCCGCTGCGCCGACTCGCTGCTCTTCGCCCTCGGCGAGGACTCGATCGATTCGATCCTGCAGGCCTACCCCGACATCGGCCGTCGGCCCGGCAGCGAGAAGTCCCAGGCAGAGCAGTGCGCGATCGCCGACGCGCGGCCCGAGATGATGGCGCAGCTGGCCGACGCCTCGAAGACCTACCTGGACCATTTCGGCTTCGGCTTCGTGATGTACGTCAACGGCTACAGCGCCGACACCGTGCTGGCCACGATGGGCGACCGACTGCTCAACGACTACGAGACCGAACGCAAGATCGTGCGCAACGAACTGGCCAAGATCAACCGCACCCGGCTGGAACGCATGCTCGGCCCCGAGGGCGGCTACGACAACTGGTGACCGCCTAGGCTCGCCCCTATGCGTGGTGCCGTGCACGGTCGGTGGGAGCCCCGCTTCGATCCCCTCGCCGCCGCCCTGGCCGACGAGATCGAGTCGGGCGAGGAGCTCGGCGCGTCACTGGCCGTCGACGTCGACGGTGAACTCGTCGCCGACATGTGGGGCGGCCATGCTGATCGAGCGAAAACCATTGCCTGGCAACAGGATACGATCGTCAACTTCTGGTCCTGCACCAAGACGCTGACCGCGCTGGCGGCCCTGCTGCTCATCGACGCCGGCGAGCTCGACCCCGGCGCGCCGGTCACCAGATACTGGCCGGAATTCGGGGCGCACGGCAAAGACCGCATCGAGGTGCGCCACCTGCTCGCACACACCTCGGGAGTGTCGGGCTGGCAGGTGCCATTCGACGTCGAGGACATCTACGACTGGGAGCGCGCCACCGCCCATCTGGCAGACCAGACCCCGTGGTGGGAGCCGGGCACCGCGTCGGGCTACCACGCGATGAACTACGGCCACCTCATCGGCGAGGTGATCCGACGAATCACCGGCACGCACCTCAAAGACGTTGTCCGAGAGAGTATTTCGGAACCGATGGCCGCCGACGTGCAGATCGGTGCACACGAATCCGACGAGCCCCGCATCGCCGAGCTGCTCGCTCCCCCACCCCGCGACCGCGGCCTGGACCGGCTCGGCCCCGACCACCCGGCGGTCCGGACCTTCGCGGCGTTCCCACCCGGCGCCTACGGTGTCGCGGTTGCCGAGACCGCACCGTGGCGACGCGCCGACATCGGCGGCGCCAACGGCCACGGCAACGCCCGCGGGCTGGTGCGCGCGCTGCGCGCGATATCGCTGGGCGGCACGGTCAAAGGCACGGAGGTGCTCTCCCCCGCCACCATCGACCAGATCTTCGTCGAGCAGTCGCACGGCACCGATCTGGTCCTTGGCATTCCGCTGCGGTTCGGCCTCGGCTTCGGGCTGCCGACGCCCGAGAGCGTGCCCGCCGTCCCGCCCGGCAGAGTCTGCTGGTGGGGCGGCTGGGGTGGCTCACTGGTCGTGATGGACCTCGACCGACGGGCGACGTTCGCCTACGTGATGAACAAGATGGGCGGGGGCACGACGGGCACCACCCGCTCGCTGCGCTACGCGCGGCTGATCGACGGGGCGCTTCAGGACGCGCGGACCTGATCGCGGGCGCTCAGCACGCGCAACACGTCCCGCCCGATGCGGTCGAGATCCTGCTGCGCCGACGCACCGATCAGCGTCACCCCGTCGGCCACCCCGGCCGACGCGATGTCGCCGACGAGCCCGGCCAACCCGGCGATGGTGCCCGCGTAGCGGATCGTGTCCCCCGAGGCGGCACCGAGTTCACTGAACGCTCCTCGTGCCGAGCGGAAGTCCCCGGCCACAGCGACCGTCACGTCCAGGATCACCGCGGCATTTCCCGGACCCGACCGGATACGCGAGCGGACCTGACGGGCCCGCTGCAGGTCAGGAGCCGCCACCCGGATGGTGGGCTGACCACCATCGGTGAGCTCGCGCAGCCCGGCGTCATCCTCGAGAAAGATCCGCATGAGCCCACGCTAACCAGATCCCCCCACTGCGCGCACCCGTTGCAATCAGGGCGAGCGCAACGGAATCAGCGGCTGGTGCCCGCCGCGGGATCGGTCTCGTCAGCCCCCTCGGGAGCCTCGTCGCCAGCTGCCTCGCCGTTCTTACGCACGTCGTGCACCCGGGTCTTGTACAGGCTCGCCGCAGTCGTGATCGCGAGCGTGACGACGATGACGCCCAGGCTGGCCAGCGTCGGGATCTCCGGCACCTTCAGCGGCTCGCCGCCGTTGATGAACGGCACCTCGTTCTCGTGCAATGCGTGCAGCAGCAGCTTCACCCCGATGAAGCCCAGGATGAACGCCAACCCCTGCGACAGATACACCAGCCGCTTGAGCAGGTCGCCGAGCAGGAAGTACAGCTGACGCAGACCCATCAGCGCGAACACATTGGCGGCGAACACGAGATAGGGCTCCCGGGTCAGGCCGTAGATCGCGGGGATCGAGTCGAGCGCGAACAGCAGGTCGGTGGTGCCGAGCGCGATGATCACCAGGAACATCGGCGTCATCAATCGTCCGGAGCCGTTCTCCTTCACCCACAGCTTCAAGCCGTCCCAGGTGTCGGTGAACTTCAGGTGCTTCTGGGCGAATCGGACCACGCCGTTCTCGCCGTCGTCGTCGTGGTCGGTGTCGCGCACCAGCTTGATCGCGGTGTACACCAGGAACGCGCCGAAGAGGTAGAAGACCCAGGAGAACTGCTCGATCGCGACGGCGCCCAGTGCGATGAAGATGCCGCGGAAGATCAGCGCCAGGATGATGCCGACGAGCAGCGCCTGCTGCTGGTACACCCGCGGCACCTTGAAGCTCGCCATGATGATCAAGAAGATGAACAGGTTGTCCACCGACAGGCTGTACTCGGTGAGCCACCCGGCGAAGAACTCCACGCCGTACTGGCTGCCGTGGAAGAACCACGTCCACACCCCGAACGCGATCGCGAGACCGACGTAGATCGTCAACGCGGTACCGGTTTCCCGCTTGGACGGCTCATGGGGGCGGCGCCCGATCACGATCACATCGAAGAGCAGGATCGCGATGGTCACGCTGAGCGTGATCCCCCACTCGAGAGCACTGACGTTCATCAAACCTCCGGTCGTCGTTCAACGCCGGAGGTCTCTTCCACCGCCGCCGTGTCCGGCGCCCGGCCCGCAGCACCGGTCGCCCTCAGACGGGCGACGTGATGACGACACTGCGGCGAAGGAATACTCCCCTCCAAGCGGGCGATTCTGCCAGGCGCGCCGTCGACACGCGAATCAGCGGCCACCCGACGGCGAGAAGCAGCCTCGCGCAATGAGTAGTTTGTACCCGTGACAGCACCGGATCCAACCTCGGAGATCCCCGACCAGTACCTGCTGTCTGCCCAGGCCCCGCCCGCGCGCACGCTGATCGACATCCTCTACGACACCGCGCGGCGCCACCCCGACGCGACGGCGCTGGACGACGGCACCGTGCAGCTCACGTATGCCGAGCTGATCGCCGACGTCGAGGACAGCGTGGCCTGGCTGGCGGTGCGCGGCATCGGCCGCGGCGACCGCATCGGCATCCGGATGCCGTCGGGCAGCTATGCGCTCTACGTCGCGATCCTGGCCACCCTCGCCGCGGGCGCGGCGTACGTGCCCGTCGACGCCGACGATCCGCCCGAGCGGGCCGAACTGGTGTTCACCGAGGCCGACGTCGTCGGAGTGATCACCGAACGCGGCCTGATCCGGGGCCCCGGTACGTCGCGCGGATGGCGCGCCACGGCTCCGCTGAGCCGCGACGACGCCTGGATCATCTTCACCTCGGGGTCGACGGGCACCCCGAAGGGCGTCGCGGTCACCCACCGCAACGCCGCGGCGTTCGTCGACGCCGAGGCCGAGATGTTCCTGCAGGACAACCCGCTCGGCCCGGGTGACCGGGTGCTGGCCGGGCTGTCGGTGGCATTCGATGCGTCGTGCGAGGAGATGTGGCTGGCCTGGCGGCACGGGGCATGCCTGGTTCCGGCGCCGCGCTCGCTGGTGCGCAGCGGCATGGACCTGGGCCCGTGGCTGGTGTCGCGCGACATCACCGTGGTCTCCACGGTGCCGACGCTGGCCTCGCTGTGGCCGGCCGAGGCGCTCGAAGCGGTGCGGCTGCTGATCTTCGGCGGCGAGGCGTGCCCACCGGAGTTGGCCTCGCGCCTGGCCGTCGAGGGCCGGGAGGTGTGGAACACCTACGGCCCCACCGAAGCCACCGTGGTGGCGTGCGCGGCGCGACTCACCGGAACCGGGCCCGTCAGCATCGGGCTGCCGCTGCCCGGCTGGGACCTGGCCGTCGTCGACGCCTCCGGGAACCCGGTGCCCGTCGGCGAGGTCGGCGAGCTGGTGATCGGCGGGGTCGGGCTGGCCCGCTACCTCGACCCGGACAAGGACGCGGAGAAGTACGGCGCACTCCCGACGCTGGCGTGGAGCCGCGCCTACCGCAGCGGTGACCTGGTCCGGCTCGAAGACGACGGCCTCTACTTCATGGGACGCGCCGACGACCAGGTCAAGGTCGGCGGTCGACGGATCGAACTCGGCGAGGTCGACACCGCGCTCGTGCACCTGCCCGGAGTCAGCGGCGGCGCAGCGGCTGTGCGTCGCACCGCCAGCGGCACCCCGCTGCTCGTCGGCTACGTCGTCGCCGCACCCGGCGCCGGCTTCGATCTGACCACCGCCCGGGCCCGGCTGGCCGAATCGCTGCCCGCGGCGCTGGTGCCGCGGCTGGTGGTCGTCGACGAACTGCCGACCCGCACGTCGGGCAAGGTGGATCGCGATGCGCTGCCCTGGCCCGTCGGGCCCGCCGACGACGACACCACCGCCGAACTCGGCGGCACGCTCGGCTGGCTCGCCGGACTGTGGCGCGACGTGCTCGCCGCCCCGATCGACGGGCCGGGCGCCGACTTCTTCGCCCTCGGCGGCGGATCGCTCAGTGCCGCCCAGCTGATCGCTGTGCTGCGGCAGCGCTACCCGCAGGTCACCGTCGCCGACCTCTACGACCATCCGCGCCTGGGCTCGCTCGCCGGGTATCTCGACGAACTGGAGCCACCGCCGGCCGTCGAGACCAGGACCGTGCGCCCGGTGTCCCGGCTGACCCAGGCCGTCCAGGTGGCGCTGACGGTGCCGCTGGCAACGCTGACCGGCATGCAGTGGGTGGTGTGGCTGGCGGTCGCCAACAACCTCGCCGCCGCGACCGACCTGGTGGGATGGGCGCGACCGCTGAGCTGGTGGTGGATACTCGCCGGCTTCCTGCTGTTCGTGTCCCCGCCCGGGCGGATGGGCATCGCGGTGCTCGGCGCGCGCATCCTCGTCGGCACGCTCACGCCGGGCACCTACCGCCGCGGCGGGTCGGTGCACCTGCGCATCTGGCTGGCCGAGCGGCTGGCCGACGCGAGCGGCGCGGAGAACATGGCCGGCGCGCCCTGGCTGGTGTATTACGCACGCGCCCTGGGCAATTCGGTGGGCAGCGGGGTCGACCTGCACTCCGCGCCGCCCGTCACCGGCATGCTGCGGATCGGGCACCGCTGCTCGATCGAACCCGAGGTGGACCTCACCGGACACTGGATCGACGGCGACGAGTTCCACGTCGGGCCCATCACCATCGGCAACGACTCGACCATCGGCGCGCGCACCACGCTGCTGCCCGGTGCGGTGGTCGGCAAGAACGCCGACGTGGCACCGGGCTCCGGCGTCGTCGGCAAGGTCAAGAACGGGCAGTACTGGAAGGGCTCGCCCGCGGTGAAGTCCGGCAAGGCCAAACACCCGTGGCCCGACCACCGGCCGCCACGCGCCCCGGTGTGGGTGGCGGTGTACGGCGTGACCTCGATGCTGCTGGGTGCGCTGCCCCTGGCCGCGCTGGCCGCCGGGCTCGCCGTGATCGGCTGGGCCGTGCGGGGCACCGCGACGCTGACCGACGCGCTGCTGCCCGCACTCGCTGCGACGATCCCGGCGACCGCGGCGGCGATGGGTGTCTACGCCGCGCTGACCGTGATCGGGGTGCGCCTGCTCGCCGTCGGCCTGCACGAGGGCTACCACCCGGTGCGCAGCCGGTCGGGATGGCAGCTGTGGGCGACCGAGCGGCTGATGGACGGGGCGCGCACCTACCTGTTCCCGATCTACGCCGGACTCGCGACGCCGTGGTGGCTGCGGCTGCTGGGCGCGACGATCGGCAAGGGCACCGAGATCTCCACCGCGCTGCTGATCCCGAAGTTCACCGTCGTCGAGGACGGCGCGTTCCTCGCCGACGACACGATGGTCGCCTCCTACGAGCTGGGCGGCGGCTGGATCCACGTGGCGCGCGCGACGGTCGGCAAGCGGGCGTTCCTCGGCAACTCCGGCATCACCCAGCCCGGCCGCCGGGTCCCCGACGACGGTCTGGTCGCGGTGCTCTCGGCGACCCCGCACAAGGCCAAGGCCGGCTCGTCGTGGCTGGGCAGTCCGCCGATGCGGCTGCGCCGCCAACCCACGGCGGCCGACGCGCTGCGCACGTTCCACCCGTCGACGCGGTTGCGTGTGCTGCGCGCGGTGGTCGAGACGTTCCGGTTCGTGCCCGTCGTCGTCACGTTCGCGATCGGCATCGGGGTGCTGCTGGCCGCGCAGGCCCTGGCGGGAACCGTCGGCTGGCTGGGTGCCGCGCTGCTGACCGGACTCGCGCTGCTGATCGCGGGAGCGGTGGCCGGCGGGATCGCCGTCGCAGCGAAATGGCTTCTGATGGGCCGCATCACCGCGATCGAACATCCGCTGTGGTCGTCGTTCGTCTGGCGCAACGAGGTGTCGGACACCTTCGTCGAGACCGTCGCGGCGCCGTGGTTCGCCCGGGCCGCGTCGGGTACACCGGTGATGAACATGTGGCTGCGCGGACTGGGCGCGACGATCGGACGCGGAGTGTGGTGTGAGACGTACTGGCTGCCCGAGGCCGATCTGGTGACGCTCGGTGACGGTGCGACGGTGAACCGCGGCTGCGTAGTGCAGACCCATCTGTTCCACGACCGGATCATGCGGATGGACACGGTGGTGATCGACGCCGGTGCGACGCTGGGCCCGCACTGTGTGGCGCTGCCCGCAGCACGCCTGGGCGCCGGCGCCACCGTCGGCCCGGCGTCGCTGGTGGTGCGCGGCGACGAGGTACCGCCGTCCACCCGGTGGCAGGGCAATCCGATCGCGCCGTGGCTGCCGCCGCGCAAGAAACGCGCGGACACCGGCGGCAAGGCGAAGAAGCCGGCGGCCGCGTGAGGGCCCGCAAGCAGGCCGCCAAGAAGGGAACGCCACCGGTCATCGACCCGTATCTACCCGGCACCGGCAATTTCGGCTATCGGGTGTCGCGCTACGAACTCGACCTCGAGTACAAGGTCGCGATCAATCGGCTGACCGGCTCGGCCACCATCACCGCGGTCACCCTCGCCGAACTGCAGACGTTCACCCTCGATCTCTCGGCGGCGCTGTCGGTGTCGAAGGTCACCGTGAACGGCAAGCGGCCGGGCAACTTCCGCACCACGAACGGCAAACTGCACATCAGCCTGACCGAAAAGCTGCGCGCCGGCGCGGCGATGACGATCGTCGTCCGCTACGGCGGCACGCCCCGCCCGGTCCGATCGATGTGGGGTGCGGTCGGTTTCGAGGAACTCACCGAGGGCGCCCTGGTCGCCGGTCAGCCCAACGGCGCGGCGTCGTGGTTCCCGTGCGACGACCACCCCAGCGCCAAGGCCAGCTTCGGCATCCAGATCAGCACGGAGAGCCCGTATTTCGCGCTGGCCAACGGCAAGCTGCTGCAGCGGCGAGTGCGGGCGGCGATGACGACGTGGACCTACGAACAGACCGAGCCGACGTCGACGTACCTGATCACGCTGCAGATCGGCATGTACGAACGGCACCGCATCGCCAAGAACGGGGTGTCGATCCACGCTGTGGCCCCCGAACGGCTGCGGGATCGGGTGGCTCACGACTTCGGCCGGCAGGGCCAGATGTTGAAACTGTTCACCAAGCTCTTCGGCCCCTACCCGCTCGACACCGGGTACACGGTGGTGATCACCGACGACGACCTCGAGATCCCTCTGGAGGCCCAGGGCATCTCGATCTTCGGCGCCAACCACTGCGACGGGCAGCGCGGCGCCGAACGGCTGATCGCCCACGAGCTCGCCCATCAGTGGTTCGGCAATTCCGTCACCGTCCAAAGGTGGCGCCACATCTGGCTACACGAAGGTTTCGCCTGCTACGCCGAATGGTTGTGGTCCGAACACTGCGGGCAGCGCAGCGCCGATGAGTGGGCCCGGCACTACCACCACCGTCTGACGCATTCTGCGCAGGATCTGATCCTCGCCGACCCCGGTCCCCGCGACATGTTCGACGACCGCGTCTACAAACGCGGCGCGCTGACCCTGCACACGCTGCGAAACAGGTTGGGCGACAAGCAGTTCTTCGCCCTACTCAAGGACTGGACGACCAGGCACCGGCACGCCAGCGTGGTGACCGACGACTTCATCGGGCTGGCGGCCCGCTACGCCGACGAGTCGTTGCGCCCGCTGTGGGCGGCCTGGCTCTACGCGACCGCCGTTCCGCCGCTGGACAATCCGTGACCGACGCGACCGTCGGCCCGGGCGCGGTCACGCGTAGCAGCGTCGTGCGCGTCGGGGCCGCCACCGCGGTGTCGGCGCTGTGCGGATACGCCGTGCTCTACCTGGCCGCCCGGGACCTCGAACCCGCCGGGTTCTCGGTGTTCGGGGTGTTCTGGGGCGCCTTCGGCCTCGCCAGCGGCGCCGCCTTCGGGCTGCTGCAGGAAACCACCCGGGAGGTCCGGCAGGCCGCGACGATCGAGCCCGGTGGCCAGCGCACCAGCCCGGTGCGGATCGGTGTCGGGGTCGGGTTGGCCGCCGCGGCCGCGATCGCCGTCACCTCACCGCTGTGGGCCGGCCACGTGTTCGCCGACGCCCGTCTGCTCAGCGTGGCCCTGCTGGCCGCGGGGCTCGCGGGATTCTGCGTGCACACCACCCTGCTGGGCCTGCTCGCCGGAGGGAACAACTGGTCGGAGTACGGCGCGCTGATGGTCGCCGACGCGCTGCTGCGGGTCGCGGTCGCCGCGGGCAGCTTCGCGCTCGGCTGGGGCCTGGGCGGCTATCTGTGGGCGACCGTCGCGGGCGCGGTGGGCTGGTTGCTGATGCTGGCCGGCTCACCGGTGACCCGCGCTGCGGCCCGCCTGCACACCCCGGGCACCACGGCGACGTTCCTTCGCGGCGCCGGCCATTCGATCGCCGCGGCCGGGGCCAGCGCCGTGCTGGTGATGGGCTTTCCGGTGCTGCTCAAGGCCACCTCGGGCGATCTCGGCGCCGCCGGCGGCGTGGTGATCCTGGCCGTCACGCTGACCCGCGCCCCGCTGCTCGTCCCGCTGACCGCGATGCAGGGCAACCTGATCGCCCACTTCGTGGACCAGCGCGCACATCGCCTGCGGGCGTTGATCGTCCCGGCGGCGGCCGTGGTCGTGCTGGGCGCGGTCGGCGTGGCCGCGGCCGCGGTGTTCGGCCCGTGGCTGCTGCGGGAGGCCTTCGGCGCCGACTACGTGGCCGACGGAGTCCTGCTGGGCTGGTTGACCGCGGCGGCGGTGATGATCGCGTTGCTCACGCTGACCGGGGCCGCCGCGGTCGCCGCGGCGCTGCAGCGCGCCTACGCCGTCGGCTGGGTGTCGGCGACGGTCGCCGCCGCGGCGCTGCTGGCGCTGCCGCTCGACCTCGAGGTGCGGACCGTTGTGGCGCTGCTGTGCGGTCCGCTGCTCGGCATCGCCGTTCACCTCGTCGCCCTTGCCAAGGTTCCGCCACGCTAGGCGGTGTACTTTGTTGCGCATCGACATCTCCGGCCCCTCTGACCAGCGCTCCCGCAACGTGTGGATCGTGATTCCCGCCTACTGCGAAGCGACGGTGATCGAGGAGGTCATCGGTGAGGTGCGCGCCGTGTTCCCCCAGGTGGTCTGCGTCGACGACGGCAGCAGCGACGGCACCGGGGACGCCGCACTGCGTGCCGGCGCGCACGTCGTCACCCATCCGGTCAACCTGGGTCAGGGGGCGGCCATCCAGACCGGTGTCGAATACGCCCGCGCCCGGCCCGGCGCCGCACTGTTCGCGACGTTCGACGCCGACGGCCAGCACCGGGTCGACGATGTCGTCACGATGATCGACCGCCTGCGCGCCGGCGACGTCGACCTCGTCGTCGGCAGCCGCTTCGCCGGCGGCCCGACCCAGACCCCGCCGCTCAAGCGGCTGGTCCTGCGGACGGTGGCGACGCTGAGCCGACGCAACCGCAGCCTCGGCCTGACCGACGCACACAACGGGCTGCGGGTGTTCAATCGCCGCGTCGCCGATGAACTCGACCTGACCATCAGCGGGATGGGACACGCCGGCGAATTCATCGTCCTGGCCGACGAAAAGGGTTGGCGGGTGGCCGAAGTGCCCGTCGACATCCGCTACACCGACTACTCGAAGGCCAAAGGCCAGCCGTTGCTCAACGGGGTCAACATCGTCTTCGACGGCCTGCTGCGCAGGAGGACCACCCGATGAACTGGATTCAGGTACTGCTGATCGCATCGGTGCTCGCGCTGCTGGTGTACCTGCTGCGCTCGCGCGGCAGCGCCCGCTCGAAGGCGTGGGTGAAGGTCGGCTACGTGCTGTTCGTGATCGCCGGCATCTACGCGATCCTGCGTCCCGACGACACCACCGTGGTCGCGAACTGGCTGGGCGTGGACCGCGGCACCGATCTGCTGGAGTACGTGCTGATCATCGCGTTCGCGTTCACCACACTGTCGACGTACATGCGGTTCAAGGACATCGAGCTGAAGTACACCCGGCTGGCCCGCGCCGTGGCGCTGCAGAACGCACGCGAGCCCGTCGACGATCCCGGGGATCAGATCTCGGCGCGGAAGTAGTCCACAGTCCGGGCGACCCCGTCGCTGAGCCGGACCTGCGGCTGCCAGCCCAGCACCTCGTTGGCGCGGCTGTTGTCCAGGCAGGACCGGCGCACGTCGCCCAGGCGCGGCGGGTGGAACTCAGGCTCATCGGATGTGCCTGCAGCGCGCGCGATCTCGGTGTGCAGCTGCCGCGTCGAGGTCTCCACGCCTGTGCCGATGTTGAAGCGCTGCCCGCTGCCGGCGTCCCCGGAGGCACGGACGAACGCGTCGACGACGTCGTCGACGAACACGTAGTCGCGCGTATCCGATCCGTCCCCGAAGATCTTCGTCGGCCGCCCGGCGAGCAGCGCGCGGGAGAAGATCGCGACGACGCCGGCCTCGCCGTGCGGATCCTGGCGCGGCCCATACACATTGGCGGGTGCGATGTGGCTGCAGTCCAACCCGTAGAGGTTGCGGAACATCCCGAAGTACACCTCGCCGCAGACCTTGCTGGCCGCATACGGCGAGGCCGGGTCGAGCGGGTTGTTCTCATCGGTGGGATAGCGGGGCGTGGCGCCGTACACGGACCCGCCCGACGAGGTGTGCACGACCTTTCGGACGCCGGCCAGCCGGGCGGCCTCGGCGAGGCGCACCGTTCCCACCACGTTGACGCTGGAATCGAACACCGGCTCGGTGACCGAGCGGCTGACCGAGATCTGAGCGGCCAGATGGAAGATCACCTCCGGCTTGACGTCGGCGAGCAGGGACACCAGGTCGGCGTCGACGATGTCGGCCTTGACGAAGTCGAAGGTGTCGTGCCGCTCGGCCGGCCCCAGATTCTCGCTGCGGCCCGAGCTCAGATCGTCGAGCCCGATCACCGTGTGACCCTCGGCCAGCAACCTGTCGACCAGTGTCGATCCGATGAAACCGGCTGCCCCGGTGACCAGTGTGCGCACGGGGTCACCATACCGGCGGCACCGTCGTGGCCCGCGCATCCGTACAGTCGCAGGCGTCATGAAATGGGTCGCCCGCGCCGCCGTCGCCCTCATCGTGCTGCACCTGGCCGTCCGGGCGGCGCTCGCGTTCGGCGGCTACTTCTACTGGGACGATCTGATCCTCGTCGGCCGCGCCGGCACCCAGCCGCTGCTCTCGCCCGGCTACCTGTTCGACGACCACGACGGCCACGTCATGCCCGGCGCGTTCCTGCTGGCCGGACTGACCACCAGGATCGCCCCGCTCAACTGGATCGGTCCCGCGATCAGCCTCCTGGTGCTGTCCCTGGTCGCGGCTCTGGCGCTGCTGCGCGCACTGCACGCGATCCTCGGATGGCGGCCGGCGCTGTTGACCCCGTTGACGTTCGCCCTTTTCACGCCGCTGGCAGTGCCGAGCTTCGCGTGGTGGGCGGCCGGGCTGAACTCCCTGCCGATGCTGGCCGCGCTGGCGTGGGTGTGTGCCGATGCGATCCAGCTGGTACGCACCGGTGCCGTCCGCTACGCGGTGACCGGTACGGCGGCGCTCTTCGGCGGGCTGCTGTTCTTCGAGAAGGCCGCGATCATCCCGTTCGCGGCGTTCGCGATCGCCGCGGTGTACGGCTACGTGACCGAATCGGCGAGCGTCGGGCAGGTGTGGCGCCGTGGCCGCCCTCTGTGGCTGGCGTGCCTGGCGGTGACGGCGGCGTGGGTGGGTGTCTACGTCACAGTGGTCGACCAGCAGCGGTGGAGCTTCGACCTGGCGATGACCGGTGAGTTGCTGTGGCGCTCCGTCACCCACGGCATCGTGCCCGGTCTCGTGGGCGGACCGTGGGAGTGGCAGCGCTGGGCGCCGGCCTCGCCGTGGGCCACCCCGCCGGTGGCCGTGATGGTGCTCGGGTGGGTGGCGCTGGCGGCCGCGGTGGTGGTGACGGTGTCGCGGCGCCGGCGGCTGGGCGCAGTGTGGGCCGTGGCGCTGGGCTACGCGATGGCGTGCCAGGTGCCGATCTATCTGATGCGATCCTCCCGCTTCACCGCGCTGGAACTCGCGCAGACACTGCGCTACCTGCCCGACCTGGTGGTCGTTCTGACGCTGCTCGCCGCGATCGGCATACGCGCACCAGCGCGGCGCGCCCCGGCCCGGTGGGAGCGCCCCGTTTTTGCCTGCGCAGCGACACTTTTCGTGGTGAGCAGCCTGTACTCCACCTCGACGTTCCTGACCAGCTGGCGCGACAATCCGACCAAGGCGTACCTGCTCGATGCCCGCGCCGGGCTGGCCGCCGCACACGCCGCCTCGAGCGCGCCGATGCTGGACCAGGAAGTCGACCCGCTGGTGCTGCAGCGGGTGGCGTGGCCGGAGAACCTCACCTCGCACATGTTCGCGCTGCTCTCCGACCGTCCTGAATTCAGCTCGGCCACAACCGATCTGAGGATGCTCGACTCCTCAGGCCGGCTCGTCGACGCCGTCGTCACGTGGGTGCGCAGCATTCGACCCGGCCCCGATCCGCGGTGCGGATACCTGGTGCAACCCGACTTCCCCGTCCGCATGCCGCTCGACGGGCCGCTGCTGCCCGCCGACTGGACGGTGGAGCTGAATTATCTTGCCAATTCCGATGGTTCGATCCTCGTGCAGCTCAGCGAGGGAGACCAGGTCAAGGTGCCGGTGCGGCCCGGACTCAACCGGGTGTTCGTCAGGCTGCCCGGTGCGGGCGACGCGATCACCGTGATCGCCAACACCGCCGCACTGTCGGTGTGCATGGCGTCGGGGCCCGTCGGCTTCCTCGCCCCGCGGTGACCCTCAGCGTTCGACCCCTCAGCGTTCGACGACGGTGAACCGACGCAGTGTCAGCGCCGGATTCTTCTGGCGGACCTGCTCGATGCGGTCGGGACTCAGCGTCGCGGACACCACTCCGGCGTCCTCACCCAGCGAGGCCAGCACCACACCCATCGGATCGACGATCATGCTGTTGCCCGCACCGAACCGGCCGCACTGGTCGGCAGCCGCGACATAGACGGTGTTCTCGATCGCGCGGGCACGCACCAGCGTGGTCCAGTGGTTCTCCTTCAACGGGCCGGGCACCCACTCCGCCGGGATCAGCACGACGTCGGCGCCGGCGTCGACCAGCCGCCGCGTGGACTCGGGGAAGCGCAGGTCGTAGCAGGTCTGCATGCCGCAGGTCAGTGCGCCGACGGTGAATGTCTGCGGGGTGGCGATCTCGCCGGCTCGCACGACGTCGGATTCGGTGTAGCCGAACGCGTCGTACAGGTGCACCTTGCGGTAGGTGGCCGCGACCTCGCCGCCGTCGTCGATCGCCAACAGCGTGTTGTGGATCTGCTCCGCGCCGTCGGTGGTCTCGTTCATGCCGGCGACGATCGTCACCGCCTCGCGCTGCGCCAGCTCCTGCAGCGCCGAGACGAACGGCCCGTCCAGAGGCTCCGCCGAACCGAGGAATCGCTCGTCCATCGTCGACGCGGTGAACATCGCGTACTCGGGAAACACCACCAGCTTCGCGCCCTGCGTCGCGGCCTCGGTCACGTGACCCCTGATGGCCTCGAGGTTGACGTCCTTGTCCTCACCGGGGGCGAACTGCGCGACGGCAACGGTGACCGACGTCGTCATGACTGTCTCCTAGTCGTCGGTGGGAGTCAGGGGGCGTCGGGAGACGACGAGGAAGGTGGAGCCGCCTGGGGGAATCGAACCCCCGACCTATTCATTAGAAGCCTATAGGAATCGGCGGAAACCCACTCCTATATTCCGGGGCGCTGGCCGTCCGGACCGCCGCTTGGCATAGGTTGCGAACGCGTGGTTTCACATGTTGCTGACGGCACGATTTGTCAGATTCATCACTTTCCGGCACAGTCGGTTGTCATGGGGGATGTACCGGGTTCGGCCCGCAACCTCGTTGAGATGTGGCAAATCTGGCAGTACGCCCAGTCGTTGTCTCACCGCACGGTGATCGAGCGAGTCGAAACGATCAAGCGGATGTCGAAGTGGTCACGCACCGCCCCCGAGCTGGTGACGGACTCTCAGATCGCTGTGTGGCTTGCACAGGGTGATTGGTCAGCTCGGACGCGCATGACCTACCACTCAGCGTTGACGGCCTGGTTCCTGTGGCTGCAGGTTCAGGGGCACCGGATCGACAACCCCATGGTCAAGATCGGCAAACCAAAACGCCCTCGCAGCGAGCCCCGCCCCGTCACCAACTCTGACCTCTGCCGCGTGCTCGGCGTTCGTATGCATCGCCGGACACGCGCCATGATCCTGCTCGCCGCTTTTGCTGGCTTCCGCGTCCACGAGATCGCCCGCGTGCGCGGCGAGCACATCGATCTGATCGAACGCAGGATCACCGTGCACGGGAAAGGCGACGTCACCGTGACCCTGCCGCTGCATCACCGGATCGTGGAACACGCCTACCGATTCGACATGCCGCGCACCGGATGGTGGTTCCCCGGCAGCGATCGCGGCCATCAGCGGCGGGAATCCGTGGGCGGCTCGATCAAGGACGCCATGACGCGTGCCGGCGTCCAGGGCTCGGCGCACCAGCTGCGGCACTGGTTCGCTTCCGAGTTGCTCGCCAACGGCGTCGACCTGCGCACCGTACAGGAACTGATGCGGCACGCGTCGGTAGCCTCGACGCAGATCTACACCAAGGTCACGGATGAGCGGCGCATCGCCGGCATCGACAGCCTGGACCCGATGCGGCGCCGAATTACGCCGGCAGCGCCGGTGAGCGGGACAACGACGGCACCCATCGACATGCGATCCCTGCTGCGCGCAGGTTGACGTAAGTACCAATTATCGGAGGCGAGCACCCACATGCCACACCAGCATCAGCAGCCAGCAGCCGACGTCGACGTCGCAGTGCTGCTCGCGCTGACCCGCATCGCGGTCGCCGTGACGCTGCCCGACGACGAACGGCAGCCCGCTGGCACTCCCGAGGCGCGTGCGGCATGAGGCAACTGCTTGCTCTGCTGTTCGTCATCGGCGCGATCGGCGCGTACTTCTGGTACATCGCCGCCGTCGCGGTGACCTGGTTCGTCGTGTGGGCACTGCTGTCCGTGATCCGCATCGAGTGCCGTTGCCGCGCGGACCTCGTCGCCCGTGCCGACCAGCAACACGCCTGGGTCTTATGCGGGGACCTTCGCGGTACCTATGGTGAGGCCTTCATCGCGACCGGATGAGCGCTTACAGAGGCGGCAGATCTGTTCGCGGCCGCGGGCCGGTTCGCGGCTCACCCCCACGATCGAGGTTCTGTTCGCGGATCAACGCGATGTCCATCGTGAAGTACGCCAGCGCGAGCACCGCGTAGATCGTGAAGCGGATCTCGTTGCGGAACGGGTAGTCCTGCCCGATCCACGTCGTCGCGACGATCTGCCAGAGCGCCGCACTCAGCAGCACCGACTTCGCGAGGAAGATGCGGCCGATGCGGTTGGACCGCCAGTTCGACCGCAGCAGGTAGAGGATCGTGAAGATCGTCACGAACACTGCACCGAGGGTCAGTGACCACGCGGCCGCCCGCCAGTAGTCGACCGTGGCTCCCAGTGCGTCGATGATGAACGTCGAGGTGATGATCGATCCGCCGACGGCATAGATCCCCCGCATTACGCCTCTCTCCGACTCATGGCCTGTTGCAGCATCTCAGTGAATCCATTCGCACGCACCGCATCTCGATACTTCGCGGTCACCTCGCGCGAGTGCTCGGCGAGCTGGTCTACGGCCTTGCGACTCTCCTGTGCCGCCTCGGCGTGACGCTCGGCCTCGGCGACACGCTGCCAGGGCCACATCACGTGTCCTGCCTGGATGCTGCGATCTCGCGGCGGATGGTGCCGAGCAGGCTGGTGCTCGCCTGGTCGGCGACGTTCTTCTCGATCAGCGCCGCAACCGCGGTGTCGCGCGCCTGCTCAGCGTCAATCGCGCGGGCGAGCGTGGCGCGGTATTGCTTGCCGATCACGAGACGCTCAGTGACCAGCGCCCAGATCAGCAGCGCGCACACGACGGTGGCCAGTGCGGGTGCGGAAAGGTTGCCAATGCTCGCCCAGAATCCAGGTGGCATCAGGGCAGGTCGCCGCGGCGGCGCTGCGCGGTGATGGCCGTGGTGGCGGTGCCGCCGAGCAACACCGCGGCGCCGAGACCGACCCACAGGACCGCGGTGTTGGCGTCGACGATGCCGTAGCCCATCAGCACGGCGACCGCGGGGGTGAGGATGCCGTACAGGTATTGGCGCAGCTGAGCAGTGCGCTCGAGGAATGTGGGGGCGGGTATCTCGGCGGAAGTATGGACGTGGTCTTCGCGCGAATCGGTCATGGTGAGACTCCTATGCGGCCGTGAGGAAGTCGATGGCGACCTGTATGCCGGTGCGGCCGCCGAACTCGGGTGCGGGTAGGTGGTAGGAGGTGTGCGCCTGCGTTGATGCGAAGTCGATGAGTTGTGCCGCGGTGGCCGCGGCTTTCTTGAGGTCGACGACCTTCAGCAGAGCGAACGGGTTGCCGGTCAGGACCGCGCCGAGCCCCCCGGCGACGTAGGGCATGGCCCACTGCAGCGCCGCGGCCGCGAACGGTATCGACACCTCGGCCTTGACGAACAGGCCGTAGAACTCGGGCAGGTAAGTGTCCTCCCGGGCGCCGCCGTACATTTCACCTTTATCGCGCACAATGTCGCAGGTGATGCGCCGCAACGGTTTCGGCGTGTACAGCCGTGAGATCCCGGACCCCGGGGGGTTGTTCCCGACGAGGGTGGGGCCGGGCGGCCGGCACGGTGATCCGAACGTGGCGATGCGACGCGGCCGCAGCCCTCGTTGCAGCAGTGCCATCGCGATCCGGATGACGACCTCGGCGCCCTGGCTGTACCCGATGAGATCCAGGTCGAGTTCGGTCAGCTCGTCGAAGACTAGGTCGTCGAGATCCTCGACGGCGTGCACGATCGGGGGCAGCGGCCCGATCAGCACCTCGACGAGGCGCAGGCCTTCGGTGACGCCGATCGCGACGGACTCGTCGTAGGACGTGTTCGGGTCGGGGTTGAGAAACCCGACGGCGGGATAGCCGATGCCCTGCCAGCGGAACCGGCGCTCGACGCCGAGCAGCTCGGCCAGCACCGGGTCCCATTCCCCGTCGAGGGCCCGGCCGACGTCGGCCGGGTAACCGAGGTCCCAGGCTGCCCAGGTGCCGGACGCCGTGAGTTCGAGGGTGGTCACCCGATGTCGCTGAGGTCGACGCCGAGCTTGGCGGCGATCGCGTCGAGCTTGCGGTCGATGACGTCGCCATAGCTGGCCGCGTCGCGGGCGTGGCCCAGCAGCGTGTCCTTGTTGCTGCGCTTGCCGCGCAGCCGGGCGAGCGGGAGACGGGGCTGCCAGAACGTGACTTCGAACAGCACCCGGAAGATCGCGTTGCGGATGCCCAGCGGCCCGAAGTTCGCGCCGTCCTCGCGGCCCGCGTCGTAGGTCTCGCCGGGTAGCGCCGCACCCTCGAGGAGCTCGCGTGCAACGCGAGACACCTTGTCCTGCAACGAGCGAACGTTCGCGGAGTCCTTCGCCCAGTCAGCGACGTTTCGCCAGAGCTTCACGACGTGGTTGTCGCCGGCGCCGGTGAGCTCGTTGGTGACGTCCTGTGCAGATGCCATGGTCAGATTCCCATCAGTTCGTTGTACGGGGTCGCCCAGTCCTCGACGAGGGCCAGGAGGTCGGTGCCCATGCCGAGGGCGCGGTTGTAGCGGGCGATGCGGTCGTCGATGCCGTAGGCGCGGCGGCTGGTGCCGATCCAGGCCGGGGCGTTGATGGCCTTCGACGCGTTCTCGATGTCGCGGGCGTCGGCCCATCGATTGACGTTGTGGGTGGTCCAGTACCAGATCGCACCGATGAAGCCGTACTGGTCGGAGGCGAGTTGGTCGGGCTGGTCGACGAAGAAGGTGGCCGTCGGGGCCAGGCCGCGGCCGAATGCCCACTGGGAAAGGGCGCGGTAGTTGTCCTTGCCGGTCACCTGCAGGGGTCCGCGGCCGCGGTATCGGTAGCCGTCGCCAGGCTGATCGTTGCCCATGCGGCCCTGGTAGGTGAGCTGCTGCGATGTCGGTCCCCACAGCTCGGTGAAGTACTTCAGACCGACCGATTCGTGGCCCCACTGCGCGGCGACCATGGCGATGCGGTCGACGGTGGTGCAGTCGCAGGCGGCCAGCGCGGACGAAAACGCCGGCAGCAGTTGGCCGTAGCGGTCGAGCGAGACCACGCCGCCCATGGCCTCCGACAGCGTGGCCACGGCGTCGATGCTTGGTGAGGTCGGCGTCGGTACGTTTTCCGCCGGCGCGACGTCGGCGTAGGCGTAGCCCTTCGGCACGATCAGTGTCGCGAGCTGCGTCAAGCTGAGCCAGTATTCACGCGGCCAGAAACCCGAGTCGACCACCCACACGGCGCGCGCCTGATCGTCGTAACCCATGATCGCGACGTAGTGGTAGATGGTGCGATTCGACGGGTACGACGGCGATGCCGTGTCGAGAATGGCTTGCGGCCGGTTGCCCGGCGGCACAACCCAGTTGACGGCGATACCGAACCCGCCGTCGATCGACTGCCGAATGTTCGACCAGAGCTGCTCTACCTGGCCTTGGCCGGGGTAGTTGGTCAGGCAAACCGTGCGGTAGGGCACGCCGAGTCGTCGATCAAGCACGTTCTCGATGAGCCCGACGTAGTCGGTGCCGCCCTGGTCGGTTCCGAGCTCCCCGGCCAGCGTCGCCTCGTCGACGAGCTGACCACGACCGGACAAGATCGTCTGCGTGGTCGCCGGCCCACAGAACCAGCCGGTGTCCTGGCCGAGGCGGGCCTTGTCGTAGCCGAGGATCTTCTGCGTCATCCGTTGCCCTCTCAGAGGCTCTTGATCAGTGGCGCGTCGAAGAACTCGGACAGGCCAGCAGCGATGAACACGGCGATGAGGCCGCCGAGCGCGGAGCCGGCCGCGATCGCGGCCACGCAGCGCATCACATCTGCCACCAAACGCGATCGGGTTGTGCGAGAGCGGTCATGTCACCTTTCGGGTAGAGTTCGGACTTCGCCATGGGGGGTGAGATGAGAAAACGTCGTCGTTCAAGGCGTGAGCCAGAGTGGGAAGACAAACGCCGAATTGTGGGCTATGTGCTGCTTGCGGTGTTGACGGTCGTCACGATCTCTGTGGCCATCTACGCCTTGAATCAACCCAATGCGGGAACGCTTGACATTCCCATTCCTGGGCTAGCGCCTGACAGGCCGCAGCAGCCCGCCGGGCCAGGCGGCTAGAGCCAACTCCGGGGGGATTGTGGCCGAGAACATCGCGAAAACGTCTGACCGCCTGTGGGCGCTTGATGGGCTGCGCGGGTTCGCGGCCCTCGCTGTTGTCGCCTACCACTACCTGTACCGCGGACCCCAGCTGTACGACGACCTCGGTCCTGCACACCCCGTCTTCCAGTGGGGCCAGTACGGGGTACAGCTGTTCTTCATCATCTCAGGCTTCGTGATCTTCAACTCCGCCTGCAAAGACCCCACGAAACGGTTCTTCGCGAACCGGGCGATCCGCCTTTACCCCGCCTACTGGGTCGCGGTCATCCTCACCTTCACTGTGGTAGCTGTGGTCGGACTGCCCGGGCGGGAAGTGTCAACCCCGGTTGCGCTGTTCAACCTCACCATGCTCGAGGGGTTTTTCAACGTCCCCTACGTCGACGGGGCGTACTGGACGTTGGCGGTGGAGTTGACGTTTTACGTCACCATCGGGGTTCTCGCCCGCACCCGGGCTCTGACTGACCGTTGGCTGTTCCTCACGCTGTTCGCTTGGCTGGCGGTTGGTTTCGGCGTCCGGGTGCTGAGCTTCCTCGTCGACAACACTGTGACGGGCATCGTGGGTGGGATCGCGTACTGGATGCCGTTGTTCATCGTGGGTATCGCGTTGAACGTTGCCCACCGCACCGGGAAGAAGCTGCTTCCCGCCGCTGTGATTGTGGCGTCGTTCTGCGTCGTCGCCCCCGGCGATGTCATGGTGTTGCCGGCCCTGCTGGTCAGCACCGTCCTGGTGATCGTCACCCTCCACATACGGCTATCCGAGAAGGTGCGGCCGGTGTCGAACTACCTCGGTGAGTTGTCGTATCCCGTGTATCTGGTGCATCAGAACATCGGGTACGTGATCATGCTGGCGTTGGAGGCGCTGCCTCAACTATGGGCGGTTGCGACAGCCGCAGCCGCGGCGATAACCCTGGCCACGGTGATCGGCTACGGCATTGACCGGCCAGCGCGGAAACGCTTGCGGGCGGCTACTCGGCGCTTCACTGCTGATCGTGTTGTGACGTGAAGTAGTCACGCGCGGCGTCCAACTCTTCGTCCGTCAGTGACGGTGGTCGCCACGTCTCCAAGGTCTCGAGCACGCTCACAGGGCTTTCCTCAAGGATGACCTTGCTCAGAGCGCGGATGACCAATTCCTCGCGCGAGGGTTGCTGGTTGATGCGCCAGACGAAATCGCCGTCCTCGGTTTCGTCGATCTCCCACTCTCTGCGACATCCTGGGCAAATCCAAGTTTGTGCCGGATACATGCCCTTCGGCACCTCGCCGCGGACCGGAACTTCGCACCGATGCTGGCCCATATCAGGAGATCCTGGCATAGAACTGGGATGACCCGGAGTTCGTCAGACTTGCGGCGGTGATCGACGCTGGCAGATCGCTTTGGCCCGGCAGGATTCCACACAGCCTCGGGGCGACGGCGAGCTCGGCCGATCCCGCGTTGCCTGAGTTCCCGACCAACGTGGGCATCGTCGCGCCCGACACCACCAACACTCCTACGGCCAGCCGCGCCGCCCGAGCCACAACGTTAGAGCCGGCAGATGCTGCCGTCAGCGCCCTCGAATAGTTGGTGTTCGCCGCCGCGAGCAGGGCAGTGTCGTTGGCGGTCGAGGCGATTAACGTCAGGTCACCGCTCGCTGCCACGCTGTACAGCCCGATCCGAGCAAGGGTCGGTGTCGCGCCGGCGGCGGTTCCGCCGGACCGCACCCCCACCGTGGTCAGGGTGGCGGCCTTATCCGCATCGAGATACGACAGCAACAGTGACCCGCTACCCCCGAGCCCGACGGAGGTGGTGTTCGTAGCCCACCGGGGAATGGTCAGGAACCCGGCTGTGAGACGGTCCGGCACCATAGGGGCCGAATCGACATACGCCTGCGTCGCGCCCGGCGACGCTGTCAGATGCACTCCGTAGTAGTTCAGGTGATCGTTGGTGTAGAACACGAACAGATCGTGAGCCCCGTTGACGGTCGACAGAACCGGGGTTCCGTTCGGCCAGATGATATTTCCGGCCGCGATCGGCGTTCCCGCGGTGCCCGCCACCCAAGAGCTGACGGTGGCAGGAGCGCCCGAGGCGGGCTGTTGCAGCCGTACGACGTACATGGCCACTTGGGGCGGGGATGTGCTCTGTGAGCCGCTGTACCGGAAGTAGACGGTGGAGGCGCCGTTCGGCAACTGGTAGAACCCGACGTTGCCGGTGTCCATCTGGAAGATCAGCGCGCCGGAGGAATAGGTGCGGCGAAGATCGGTGCCGGTCACCGAGCCGATGGTGCGCAGCCCTTGGTTGATGGTGACACCGCCGAGTGAGCGGGAGTTGATGCGACCAGAGAATGCGACGGTGAAGACGTTCGCGGAGCCGGCCGCCCACACCTGGCTGCCGCCAAAATTGATGCTGCCCGTAGCGTTCACACGGGCGTTCGCGCTGACATTGAAATCCTTGTGGGTGACCGCGAGGCCACCCGAGTTCTCCACGCCAATGTCGAGGGTGCCGAGGAACTCAGTGTGATCGGTGGAATCCCCCTCGGTGCCCACCCCGAACGCGACACCTGTGTTCGCGGAAGCGTGAGTGCCGAAGTTTCCACGCATCTTGACGTCCACACCAACGAACTGCGTCCCCGGATTGCCGGATGCGACCGCGACCGAACCCTTGCGGATGGAAACACCGTTTTGGCCGACGCCGGCCTGAACGGCAAGGTCGTACGAGCTGTAGTCGAAGCTTCCCGCCGTATCGACGTCGTAGCCGGTGTTGTTCTCGAAGACAACGCATTCGGTGCATTTTTCGACGGATGCTCGGATGTGGCATCGCTCGGACCATGAGTAGCGGTTGTCGCCCCACAGGCCCTTGCTACCAGACTGCCCGAACCCGACGATGCGGATGTTGCAGTCAAATTCGCCGATGTCGCCGTAGCGCAGGCCCCAGGAGTTTACGCCCGCGTTCCAGCCCATGATGGTGAGATCATCAAGCTTCGCGGAACCTTGAGGGGAGGCTAGGGCGACCGATGCCTCCCGGAAAGTGACAGCGCCGGCGTTGCTGCCGCGGAAGTCGATGATCGTCGCACCGATGCCTTGCCCCTTGGCCGACTGGCCCGCCTTGAACGTCGCAAGACCGCTCGCGAGCTTGTATGTGCCGGCGCCGAACACCAACACGCCCGGCTTAGTGCCCATCGCTGCGCGAGCAGCAGCAACGGCGGTATCAGAGAACGTAGCGCCGGTCTTATCCGGGCCGTAATCATCGACATAGTAGGCGGGCCGCCCTGGGAGCCTCGACCAAACAGTGGGCGCGTCAAGGATTCCCATACTCAGCTCACCACAATCGCGGGTCGGGCCGTCACCGCACCAGAGGTGTCGCGGGTCATGGCGGGTTGGGTGTAAGTGGTCGTCACTCCAGCGAGAACGTGGGTTACGGCATAGGAATTGATGGCTCCGGGAAAGTCGATGGACTCTGTGCCGGTGAGTACTCCGGTAGCACCGTCAGGCCATGCAACTGAGAACCCTATGGCGGCCCCGTTTGAGGACCGGGTGATAGTTCCGACAGCGATCTGATCAGGATTTGCAGCAAGACTTTTGAGCAGGTCGCTGCTGGCGACGAGGGCCGGATTGAGCGACGACGCGATGGTCTCGACGTTGTCCGTGACGTACTTGCCGACTGCTACGGCGAGCAGCTCGGCTGGAACGTTTGGCGGGTACGAGATCGCATCCTCAAGCAGATGGGCAAGGGTGTATCCCCCGGGGAGGATGTCTGGAACGAGGAATTGGTACAGCTTGTTGCCGTGTCGCGCTTCGACGTAACCCGGCAGGAGGTCGACGGTGAGCACCCCGCCTTCGGGTGTCACCGGTCGAGAGGTGTCGGTGATGAGGTGCCCGTCAGCCGCTCGCAGAACTGTGGCGAAGGTCCACGGCCGGTTGTCTCCGCGAGCGGTGATGTCGGAGATCGGTGTTTCGATGCGATGAGCAGTCGCCATGGGTGGTCAATCCCCAATCTGGTCAGGCTAGTTCGTTAATGGGCGCGCCGGCGGGGATCTCCCAGAACTTGCCGGGCGGGGCGGTGCGGTAGGTGCCGCCGCTGCAGGCAAGTGAGATCCCGAGCGGGATGGTGACCGATCCGCGCACCTTGGCGGGTGCAAGGTCAACGGCGAACGCTGCCCAGTTCGGCGTGGCCAGGTTGTGAGTGGCGGTCAGGGTGAGCGATCCGTTGTTGCCGGCGGCGTCCTGCTGCAGCAGCGACCCCCCGCCCAGCATCGCCAAGGATTGCCGTTTGGTTCGGTTGTTGCCGGTTTTGGTGTATGTGCGGCCTTTGCCGACGCCATGCCACGACACGCCGCGGTGGGCCGGCAGGCCGGTGTTGACGGTCAGGCTGTTGCTCGTCGTTGATCCGCCGCCGGCGTCCACCGGTGTGCCGATCGACTCGACGCCCTGATAGGTGCTCGGGATGAGCATCAGGTTGCGGGTGAGCAACTCGGTCGGGACGCCGCTGTAGGCGAGCGTGACCGTACGCGGCCCCGGCGGGGGGTCCTCGAGCTTGTACACCGCGAGCATGCCCTTGTTGGAGTCCCAGCGGCGCGGCGCGGCCAGCAGGCTCATCGCCGTTCCGCCCCATGTCGGGGCGAACGTGGCGGCGGTCAAGTCGACCTCCGTGGTCAGCAGCACGGCCAGGAACGCCGCGACGTCCTGGGCGAGACTGCTGCCGGGGTGATTGACCGACTCGCTGCCTGAGCTGGTGCCGCCGCCGAACAGGTCCTGACCGACCGAGACGGCGTCGAGTTTGGCCGGCATCAGGACGCCGCCAGGCCCTGCACGAACGCGATCGCCGCGGTGTCGAGCTGGAAATCGTCGCCGTTGGCGAGCTCGGCCGGCTTGGCGAGCCGGCCGTTGCCGATCCACACCGACGTGCTCGGGTCGATGCGGTCGTGGAAGCTGATCCACTTGACGATCTGGCCGGTGCTCGACGACCACTCCGGCACGCCGGTGTTTTCGATCGCGGCGTTGTCGGCGGCACTGAAGAACACCTGCGTGCGATCGTCGTCGATCGAGGGGTTGAGCAGACCGCCCAGGCCGGGGTCCTCGAGGTGCATCTGCCCGAACCACCCCGGGATGACCAGCGCGTCACCGCGGCACAGTGTGTTGAGCAGTCCGTTCAGGACGAACTCGCTGAATCCTGCTGAATCACTCATGGTTTCGTACGCGCCTCTCTACTTCTTGACGATGTGCAGTCGCATGGTCTGGGAGAGCCGGCGGCCGGTGTCGCTGGTGATCTCGTGGATGACGTCGCAGGTGGTGTTGATGACGCCGCCGGTGCCCCACCACACCGACATGCTGCGCGTATGGGTGCCGGACACCTGCACGATGCCGGTGCCCTCGACGATGAAGTTGTGCGCCACGATGAAGTCGTTGGGGCCGAGGATCTGCAGCCAGCCGATGCCGTAGCCCTCGACCTCGCTGGGCGCTTTCGGCCACTGCGGAATCCACAGTCCATCAGCGGATTTCACTAGCCGTCGAATAGCCGGCATATCAGAACCTTGCTTTCATCCGAAGGGCTTCCAGCGCGGTACGTAGGTATTCACCAGGCGCTTGGTGGCGGTGTTCCAGCCGAGGAATGAGGTGATGCGCCGCACGGTCGGTGTCGGCACAGTGAAGGGCCGGTTGTAGGCCGAGTCGATGACGGGTCGGTCGTCGTCGTCGGCCTGTTGCACCGCGGCGCTGGCGCGGAACGCTTTTCCGACCGTGGGCACCGGCCAGGTCGGTGCGAGCAGGTAATGCACGTTGCCCTCGACGAGCTCGACGTTGGCGGGGTCGTTGACCGCGACCTGTGAGTAGTCCAGGTGCAGAAACAATCCGGCGATCGCGGCGCGGTGAGCCAGGTCGTTCATCTCCCCGGTCGGGTAGTCGCACCAGAATTCATACTGCCGGGCAATGTCGTACATCGTGTACGGGGTGTCCGCGGGCGGCCCGATGCCGCCGTAGATCGCCGGCAGGCCGGCGTCGGGCACGGTCGTCACTCCGCCGTACTTGCGTTCCGGGTTGCCGGTGCCGACGAAGATGACGTCGTCGGGGTCGATGTCGGAGTCGGGGCCGATGTCGCGCAGCCACTTGCAGGCCACCTGTGTGCCCATCGAATGGGTCTCGACGATCTTCTTGCCAGGGTAGGCGTGGAGCGCAGCGTCGAGGTTGTCGCGCCCCTCTTCGGCGTTGTCCATGCTGGGGATGGTGGTGTAGCGGACGTCGCGTCGAACGTAGTTGTCGCGGAACAGATCACCGCGTAAGTGGTTCGGTGCCAATGTTGCACGCCCGAGGTTGCCAGCGGGCGCCAGGCACAGCGTGATGATCGAGGCCATCAGTTCTCCGTATCTGCCATAGTCGCCGCGAGAGCGTCGACAAGGGCCAGGCCGGCGGCATCCCAGTCCCCTGCCCATTGACTGACCCACCCGGACGATGCGACGAACAGGTACAGATCGCCGGCTTGCGGCGGCGCCAGTGTGGTGCTCGCATGAAAGGTGTTGGTGGTTGGTCGGAACCACAGGTACTCCCCCGCGGTGACCAGGTCCTCGAGCTGGTCCGCCAGCTCGTCGAGATGGTCGGCCAGCTGCTCGAGCACGCTCATCTACGCTGCCTCTCCGATATCGACGGCGTCGACCGTGATGGACGCCCAAGGGATGTAACGGTTCTCGCGCACCATGTCGGCGAACGCATAGCTCGAGGGGATGCCCTGCGAGTAGGCGGGAACTACGTAGCACCAGGCGTCGAGGACGGGAACGTTGCGGCTCAGGGGCGGCTCAGGTACCGCGGCGAATCGTCGCGTGGTCTGCAGCAGCCCGGGGGCGGTCTGCTGGTGTGCGACGAATAGCAGCTGGCCGGGTTTGGTCTGGCCGCCGGCACCGGTGAGCGCGATACTCGTTTCGTCGGGGAGGTCTCCTAGGCTGCCGACGTTGGCCTCAGCGTCTTTGATGTCTCCGGATGTCCAGATCTTCTCGACGTTCCCCGTGAGCGGGTTGTAGCCGCACAGCGCGATTTCGTAGTAGTCGATCGAGAAAATCGATGTGTCGGCGCCGACTACCCAGCGGATCGTGGTGGCGGTTCCGACGCGGTCGGCCACCACCGGGATGTAGAGAATGTCGCCGACCGACGACCCTTTGCCCGCGACCGGACGGATGGTCGGTAGCACTCCCTGATGCAAGTATCCGACGGTGTCCTCTGCGGTCAGGATGTCGGCGTAGCGGGGCTTGTTGTTGGAACCCGACGCAATCGCCACGGTCTGCAGCAGCGCACGCGGCACGCTGGCCATGTCGTCGAGCGCAGACAGCCAGGCGGGGGTGGCGTTCGATGCGGCGGCGATCTGCTCGAGGGTGGTGATTGCCTCGGTGTGCTCAGTGAGCTTGTCGGGGATTGCCTCGAGGCCGTCGAACAGGTCGTTGATGTTCGGCCAGATGTCCCCTGGCCGTTTGAGCAGGCTCTTGGACAGGGCGTTGAGCACGGACCACAGCAGCGGGCCTTGCGGCATCTTGGGGTGCCCGTCCCACGGGTCGTTGCGGCCGAAGTCTGTGCCGTAGGCGTCCTCTTTGAGCTCGCGGACGACGACGTCTTGGGTGCGTCCGGCGGCGCCGGAGATCGAACCGTTGTTGCCGGTGAACCCGTACTTGGCTGCCTTGGGGTCGATCCCGGCCGGCCCGTCGGGCATCACCGCCATCAGGTGTCGCTTTCGGGCTCGAGCTTGTCGGGTTCCATATCGCCGGCATCGCGGTGGGCGATCAGCTTGCGCTCGACGTCGCCGAACCTGCCGAGCAGCTCGGCGCCGAGCTGCTCGCGCAGCGAGGTGTCGCCGCGCTCGGCCGCCGCCAGAGCTTCCTCGACGCGGTCAGCGAGGTCGCGCAGCGCCGGCACACGGCGCAGCGCCTGCAGCGCCGACGGCATGTCGCTGGGCGGCGGGCTGCCCGGCTTGGCAGGGTGCGTCGCGGCCGCGGCCACATCGCCGAGCGAGCTCGGCTCCCACCGCCACCCAAGCTGGTGGAAGCCAGTGGCAATGTCGACGCGCGAGGCGTGCGGGATGAACCCGAGCGTGGTGGCCAGCGCGGCGATCTCTTCGGCGGCTCGCGGGTTGGGCTTGGGCGGGGACAGCATGTCCGCGGTGGCCGACAGCGGGGCCAGCCGCAGCGGCGCCCAGTTACCCATCCGCTCGGTGCCGGGCTCCTGCACGGCCTTGCGGGTCGCGAGGTCCTCGTGGTGCTGCCAGCCGGCCGTGACGAGCTTCTTGGCGATCGGTGCGCGCCCGGGCGGCGCGACGAACCACAACTGTCGCGTGAGCAGCTCAGCGCTCACACGGCATCCCGTGCTGCGCAGCTGACCACCCGCACACCGGAATTCAGCAGGGCCGCGTCGAAGTTCATCCCCATGTGCCGGTAGCCGCGGCCGTGCGGCACGATCGCGGCCTCGTCGGTCCACCGGGCCATCGGAGACAGACTGTCGCCCTTGTAGACGGAGGTGACCATCGGCGACAGCACGGTGCCGTCACCGGTGACTCGGATCAGGTAGTCGTCGAGGTTGGCGACGGTGTTCGCGACCGGTGTGATCCGGTCGACGATCGCGTTGGGTCCGCTGAGTGTTCCGAGGTGCAGCTTTTTGTTGCCGACGCTGGTCTCGAGCTGCATCACCAGGCCGGTGGTCAGGTTGATGTCCGCGCAGACGATGAACCCGCTCTTGCCGTTCTGCGAGGACCACGGGTTGACCACGCGGACGCGGACTTCGATGGCGTCGCCGGTAAATTCGCGCACGTAGCGGATCGAGCTTTTCTGGTCCCAGATGCCGTCGACGCAGACCCCGTTGGGTAGGCCGAGTGCGGAGTGGTCGTAGATCTTTGTGCGGCCGGTGACGGGCTTCCACTTGGTGCCCAGCGCGTCGCGTTGGAATGAGTCGGAGAACGCTTGCGGTGGGATGGCTGCTTTCGAGGGCGGGGTGGCGTAGAAAGCTTCGCGGCGCAGCACGTTGCCGTGGCGGATCTGTTCGACGTCGCCCTGGTGGTCGATGTAGATCTCGAAGTTCGCGCCGTTGGGGATCAGGTCCATCTCTTCGGCGTCACCGCGGGGGTAGATGCCGTCGGGCTGGATGGGGAGCTCGAGGTCGTCGATGATCAGGTCGCCGGAGCTGTCGGTGAACCGGGCGAAGCAGTAGGCGCCGTCGGGCCAGACCTGCACGCCGTTGTTGTTGGGGTGCAGGTAGGGCGGATCGGTCATCGGATGCGGTTTCCACACGCTGCCCCGCGACAGGATGACGGCACCGATCAGTGACTGCACCACAGCACCTCGTGAATCATGTTGTGCTCCCTTGTCACTGGATCAGGTGGACGCCGATGTCGGCGATCTTGTCGAGTGCGCGCTTGAGCAGCTTGGAGTGCCGCTCGCCGCGGGACATCGCGGCCTTGGACTGGCCGCACTTGGTCAGGAATTCCGAGTGGCCGGTGTCGTTGCCGCTGAGGGTCTGTTCCTCGGTCTGGTTGATGAACAGCATGTCGATGCCCATGCGTTGGATCTCGCCGTCGCTCGAGGAGATCCGGTCACCGATCTGGTAGTGCAGCCCGGGGATGACCCAGGTCGAGTCGTCGACGACGAAGGTGTGGTTGGTCTCGGAGTCGGTGGCTTTCATGCCGCCGCGGGCGGTCGCGGCAGCTGAGAGCGACCACACGTTCTGCTCGGCGCCGGACTGGTAGATCTCCCACAGGTGCACCCAGCCCATCGAGGTGGCGCGATCGCCGTTCTCGAACTGCGCCCAGGCCAGGATGGTGCCGACCAGGAACGGCATGATCAGATCGGCGGCGATGTCGCCGGCTGAGTCGAAACCGAACAGCAGGAAGTAGCCGAGCAGGTTGCCGACCGCTGAGATCGTCAGCTGGGCGATCGCGTCGGCGGTGGGGTTGTCACCGCCGACGACGACCTGGGATGCGGTGGCCGGCGAGTAGGTGGTCTTGGACTGCAGATCGTTCCACTGCGAGTCGCGGACGCACACGCCGGGCGCGGCCGCCAGGGTGCCGAGCCAGCCGCGCTGCCAGTACTCGTCGGGGTAGAGCGACTGGTCGTCTTGGCGGAAGCGGCGGGAGTCGACGACCACGCCGTCGATCCAGTCGATCACGGTGCGGGTGAAGCCGCCGACCGACGATCCGGAGGTGAAGGTGCCGTCCTCGCGGGCGAACCCGGATCGGTCGGTGATCTCGAAGACCAGGGCGCCGTTGGCGATGTTGTTGTTCAGCAGGCCGGTGGTGGTTTCGCCCTCGTCGGTGAAGATGCGGCGGTAGTCCAGGCACAGCTGGCCGTCGTCGAGGCCGTCGGCGATCACCGAGTCGATCGAGTTCATGCGGGACGCGTAGAGCGCCCACAGCGACGAGTCCTTCAGGAAGGACGGGCATTTGACGTGGACCTGCCAGTCGCCCCAGTCCCAGAAGTCGTCCCACTGCTCGGGATCGAAAGGATCGTCGGGCAGCGTCCAGATGTTCGCCTGCTGCCGCCAGATGTTCAGGAAAATGGTGGTGGCGGCGCCCCAGATCCCTGGCGAGTAGATGAAGAAATCGCGCGGGAACTGAAAAAGCCCCAGTGGCAGTGCGGGATTCGGCGGTCCGAGCAGAAACTGGATGACCTGCATGTCGTCGTTGAAATGCGCGGTCAGGTAGCCGACGCCGTCGATCTTCTCGACCACCCAGTGGTGCAGCTGCCCGGTCCAGCGCCAGGCGCCGCCGCACCGGTCGACCCGCACGACGACGTTCTTGCATTCCTCGGGGGTGTTCGGGATCGAGGCAATCCACTTGGCGAGATAGTGGCTCGTCGGGATGCGGAACATGCCCGGCGAGGACACGTTCTTGCGCTTCTGGAACTTGTGCTCAGCGGTGTCGAGGGCGCTCAGCCGCCCCCGCGGCAGTAGTCCCGGCTCACCTGTCGGGTTGTTGCGATACAGCCGGATTTCGGTCTGGGCACGCTGAATCGCCTTGCGCTGTCTGCGGATCTCGTCGGTGATCGCGCGGGACTGGCGCAAGGCTTCCAGTGTGGGCAACCGTCACACCACCAACGGCGCCGAGAAGGGGGTGTCGTACCACCGCGGCAGGGTCAGCTTCACGTGGACCTGCTCGGTCGCTCCGATCACCCGGACCGTGGCGCCGTTCTCAGGGTCGGCGTCGCCCTCCCCGGGCGGGATGGGGTACTCGAAATCCATTCCAGCTGCGCGGAACCCGACCGGCGTTTCGTTGACCGAGATGTAGGTTTCGAGGTCTGGGCGAGTAAACACCGACGTTTCGCCGTCGGACTCAAGGATCGTCGGGGTGGGTACCGTCTTGCCCAGATCGGCGATCCCGCGGCCGTAGATCTCATTGGCGAACGAGTAATCCGGCAGCTGGTACTTCGCGCCCCAGGACACGTCCCACTCGGCCCAGATGTCCACGGCCGAGGGATTGAAATAGGGCAGCTTGAAGAAGAAGTCGCCCGGGCCGTCGCTGGACCACTCGAACGTGTCGGGGCGGCCGACGTAGAACGGCAGCTCGGCGGCCAGCGTCTGCGTCACCGACCCGTACGCCCACTCGTGCGGGTCACCGCCCTCGAACGGCTGCGTGGAGAACGATTTCGTCGTGTCCAGGGTGCGCAGGCCGAGGTTGCGCACACCGTCGGCGCTCGTGTAGCGGATAACCGCTTCTCTGCTCGGCGAGATGAACATCGCCTTCCAGCGGGAGTAGATCAGGTGCCACAGATCGGAGTCCTGATCAAGGCGGGTGCCGGTCTCGGGATTGATGATGTGGATCGTCCACACCACATCGCGGCGCTTCGGTTTCCAGGACTGGAAGAACTGCCCGTAACCGTAACTGCCCCATTCTGTTTGGATCGGCATGTCGAACAGGCCGGTCGATCCGCGCGCAAGTTCGGGACCCCAGGACATGCCCGGTGGGGAGATGCGGCAGAAGTCCCCGTTGACCCCGAGCACATCGATCGTGTCGAGCTGATGTCTCATTTGTTCGCCAGCTCCGCCTGGGAGGCCTGCGCCTCACGAAGATCCAACTGCTGGAACACCTTCGGGATATCCATGCCGTGGAACGTGTTGTTCTGCACCCGTGGGGTTGCCGTCACCGGCACGTTCTGCTCAGCGCGCACCGTCTGCCCGTAGGGGTTTGATCCCGGCGGTCCGCCGAACGATCCGGGGACCGAGCCCACCAGGAAGCTCGAGCCGACGTTGACCAGGTCCTGGGCGATCTTGCCGCCTTGCTGGAACAGTCCGCCGACGAGCGAGCCCACCGCGCCGGCCGCGGGGCCCGCGCCTGCGGCGCCGGCACCCATCGACGCGGCTGTAGACGCGATGTTGCCCAACGTCGCTGCGCCGGAGGAGATTGCCGTGTCGATCGCTGAGAGGTTGTGGTTCGTGCCGCCGGGTGTGGCCGGCGCGATCTGCGGCGCCGCCCCAGCAGTCACGGGCGTGGGCGCTTCGGGACCGCTGGGCGGCGCGGCCGGCTCCGGCACGGTGGCCGGCGGCTGCGCGACGGACGCCGGCGGTTGGGCGGCTGGGGCAGCCCCGGACTCGATCGGCGCGGGCAGTTGTTTGACCTTGGCGTCGGGCACCGGCTGGAAGCCGCCGCGCGGCTTCGGCAGGATCTTCTGCGCCGCCAACGCGTGCGCCGCGGTCTCGGCCTGCGGCCGGTTCAGGATGTACTCGTTACCTCCGGTGCGGTTGACCACCATCGACGCCCCGGGCGGGACCAGGCCGCCGACATCGTGGGTGGCCGGCACGAACGTGTTCGGCCACGCACCGGGGCCCTGCATGGCCAGCAGACGCTCAGCCGTCATCATCTGCTGCGTCGGGGTCGCGAGGTCAGCTCGCGGCGCGAACTTCGTTCCGCCCGCAGCTTCCCAACTCGACTGCAGGAACTGCAGACCGCCGAAGTAGCCGTTGCCGGTGTTGATCGCCCAGTTACCGCCGGACTCGCCCTGAGCGATCGCCTGCCAGTTCGCATTCCACTGCGGTGCTGCAGCATCGGCGCCGGCCGAGGCGACCGACGCCCCGCCCGGCAGCGGGATCGAGAAGCTCTGGCGGGTGTGGACATGGTTGGCGTGGTCGGCCCAGTCGTTGCGGTAGTAGCCCGGCTGGTCGGTGCCGGGGCCCACGCGGCGGCCGTCGGCGACGCCGATGCGCTGCCCGGTCGTGGGGTTCTGCCAGATGACCTGTTCCATGCCGCCGATAGACGACAGGTACTCGGCGAAGCGCTGCATGTTCTCGACCGGGCCGACCCAGTCGATGCCCTTGTTGACGCCGCTGTCTTCCTGGTGCCCGGGGTAGGTGCTGGGCTTCACGCCGAACGCGGCGCCGAGCTGGTACACCCACGGCGGGAACTACACGCCGGCCCCGCCATAGCCGCCGCTGTTCGATCCGGCAGGCAGTCCGTAGGGTTCCGGTGCGGCGCCGGCTGCGCCGTTGGCGGTGCCGAACGTGGGGATCGCGATCTGCGTGCCGTCCCCGAGCGTGATCGCCTGCTGACCCAGTTGCGGCGCGGCACCCGAACCTGACGCGCCGCTGCCGAGCAGAGCGCCGACGGGGCCGTCGCTGCCGAGGAAGAACTGGCCGGCCTTCTGTCCGGCCTGGTTCCACGCGTTGTTCGGCGACAGGATCGAATTCTCAAGGCCGAAAAAGCCGAGCGCGCCTTGCCACAGCGCCGACCCGAAACTGGTCAGGGTGTTCGACGCCCAGTTGCCCAGCCACGAGGCGGTCTGCTGTCCCCAGGCGCTCATGTTGCCGACCGGGTCGGAACTCGCTGAGGACGCCACCAGGCCCCACAAACCGGGCACCTGGGACATGCGGTCGGCGAAGCTGGGCGCGGCTCCAGCGGTAGGGCCGGGCGGGGTGATGCCGAGCCCGTGCTGGGTCTGCATGCCCGGATCGACCCCAGGCGCCGCGCCGGCTGCATTGGCCAGGCCGCTGCCCAGGCTGATGGCATTACCGATCGGGCCTTGGATGCCCTGGAGGAACGAGCCGAGGATGCCGGGGACCCCGCCGCCCTGGTACGGGTTTGCCGCGATCTGCGGTGCCGCGCCGGCCGCCGGCCCGGGTGCTGCGCCGGGGGTGACCGGGTTCCCGTATTGGTCGACGTAGCCGCCGGGCTCGAAACTGCGGCCCTGGGTGAGCGCCCACAGCGCCTTATCGCCCACGGCCTGGCGAGCGTGCTTGGGCAGAATCCACTCGTCGTCGTGGATCTCGGCGAGCCAGCCGCCGGTCGGGCCGGGTCCGCGGCCAGACGGCGTCGGGCCGCCGCCGTCGAACGCGGGCACCGGCTTGCCGTCGGGTCCGAGGATGGTGCCGTCCGGTGCCAGCGAGTACCCCGGTACGAGACCGGCCGCGACCTTGTCGCGCAACTCAGCGTCGAGCGTTGGTCCGCCGGCTTGGGCCGGCGCGTACGGTCCGGTGGTGTCGTTGCGGTGCTGGTCGGCCTGTTCGGCGGCGCGGCGATCGGCTTCGGCGCGGCCGCGCTGCAGATCTCCGGTGGCGCGGTCGACAACGCTCTTGCCCGCGCCGCCCACGCCTCCGGCGATCGCGCCGGGCACGCCGGCCACCAGGGCCCCGCTCCCAGCGCCGGCAGCGATGTTGGACCCCAGGTTGCCCAGCGCGTCGCCGACACCCGGCGGAGTGGGGCTGTTGGCGTCGTCGTCGCTGAGCAGCTGATCGAGCGCGACACCGCCGACGGTGATCAGCGCCAGTTTCCCAAGAATGCCCTTGCCGCCCTTGCCGCCTTTACCGCCGGAGCCGAGCAAGTTGTTGATCTTGGTCAGGTTGTCGATCAGGGTGGAGACGCCCGAGATCGTCTTCCACGCGGCGAACGCAGTGACCACTCCAGCGATCAGGGTGGGGTGCTCACCGAGAAACTTCGAGATGTCCGCCAGCGGCGGCAGGATGATGGCCGCCCACTCGCGCCCCGCGTCCATCAGCCCGCGGAACAGGCCGGGCAGCGATTCGAGGATGGGTCGCCAGTTTTCGAGGTCCTGGCGGGCCTGCTGGAAGAATTCGCGCAGTTCCTGTTGTCCGTCAGCGGAATTGAGGAATGTGGCCATCCGGCCGGTGAGATCGCTCAGCGTGGACAGCAGGTTCCCGCCGGCCGCCTGGGTGATCGCAGTGAAGCTCTTACCGATGTTGAGGACAATGTTGCCCAGATCGGTGAACCCGTCGATGCCCTCGTCGATCCAGCGGGCCAGACGACCGTCAGAGTCGGCGCCTTCGATGAAGTTGGCGAAGCGATCGGCGACCGCGCCGACGGCGTCGGCGATGCGGGGCAGGGAGTCGGAGCCGGCCGCGACGATAGTGCCGATGCCCCGGACCAGTGGATCGATCGCGCGGGTGAACCGATCCTGCGCGTCGGCGGTGTTGCCCAGGATGCGGTCGAGTAGCCCGCGGCTGTTGTCAGAGCCAACCGAGCGCATCAGCTGAGTAATGTTGCGGTTCCACGCGGTAGCGATGTTCCCCACACCGGCGGTGACCGACGGCAGCAGGCTCGAGGTGAGCTGTTTCAGCTCACCGGCCAAGCCCGCGAACAGCGGCTGCTGGGCTGCCTGGCGGATCTTGTCGCGCGCGTCCTTGGTCTCGACGAGCGCGTCGACGAACTCGCGGGCGTTCGGTGCAAGCTTGGCCATCTCTTCGTTGGCCTTCTGCTGCATCATCGACGCTGCGGTGGCGGTGGCCGCGACGTTGGCCTGGGCGTCGGCAACGGCCTGCTGCGCGCGAACAACACGCTCGTTACCCGAAATGCCCTGCGCGTTGGCTTCGTTGACCCGATCCTGCAGGTCGATGTTGCGTTGGTGCGACTCGACGACCCGCTGATCGGCGGCCTCGACCCGCAGTTGCGCGTCGGCATAATCGAGCGCGTCTTTGTAGCTGCCGGTCATCAGATCCCGGCGTGCTCGCAGCGCGTCGTTGATGGCCTGCTTCTCGCTGATTCGGCCACCGTTGAGCTCGATGTTGAGGTCGGTGACTTCCTGGCGCGTATCGCGGTAGGCCTGAGCAAGATCCTTCTGCGCGTTGCGCAGCGTGTTGGCCGCTCCGGCAGACTGCCGCGCCTGGGCGGCCTGATTCTGTCCCGAGCTGGTTGCGGCCGCGGTGACGGCCTCGTAGGCCGTCTTGACGCCAGACACGCCAATGGCCAAGGTCCCGATGGACGCGACCGCGCCGCCGATCGCGCCGGGCACCACGAACGCCGCTTGTGAAAGCTGTTGCAGCGCACCGGCGAGCTGCGCGACGCCCAACGCGGCAGGGCCCACGGCGGACAGTCCCAGCAGGCCGGCGTTGATGCCGAGAGCGCCACCGCCGCCGCCGAGACCGGAGCTTGCGGTGCGCAGCGCGGCGAGCTGCGCTTGCGCGCGGCCGGTATCGACGTCGACGCGCAGGTTGACTGCGTTGGCAGCCTCGCGGGCACGGAACGCCGCGAGGTGCTGCGCGGCGGTGGTGGTGTCGGCGGTGACCTGAACGGCGAAACTGGCCTGCACGCGGCGCATGTCGGCCTCGAGCTTGGCCTTGAACCCTGTTGGGTCGGGGACTACTGCGAGGCGGGCTTCGCCAGCGTTGTATGCCAAGGGGTCACCCTCCCTTCAGTAGTGAGGCAATTCGGGCCAAACCGGTGGCCTTCTTCTGTTGACGAATGCGGTCAGCCGGCATCTCGGGACCCTCTATCGGGCGCAGCTCGACGCGGCCGATGATCCGGGTCTGCGCACGAACTTCGTTGGCCAGCATGTAGATCGCCTGCACCAGGCGGCTATGGCCTTCCAGGGGCGGTCGGGTCGACGGCTCGGTTTCGGCAAGCAGCTTCTCGAACTCCGGCAGGTATCTGTCGTCGTTCAGCTGGGCGGCGTAGAGCTTCGTTCCGGGCCTCTGAGCGACGGTCACGCAGTAGTTCAGGAACTGGTCCCATGGTCGATCACCACGAATCCAGTCACGTGCGTCCGTGCCGCCGAGCTCGGTGGCGAAATCGGCCTCGATCTGATCCCAGTAGTGCTCGATCAGGTCGAGGATGACGGCGCTTTTCCCGCTTCCTCCGCGTCGACGACCTGGCCGCATGTCCTGCAGGTGCCGTCCGGGGGCGGATTGACCCCGCGGCCACACCAGGAGTTGACGTCGGCTACGAAGTCGTCCCACAACTGGGGGTCCCAGTTCTCCGACAGCGCCATGATGTCGTCGTAGGCCGGGCCGAACAGTGCCTGCTGGTAGCGCTTCGACGCAGCGGCCGAGTCGGCGGCCAACTGTTCGGACTTCTCGTCGAATTTGTTCATGCGCTCGACCCACGTCGCCATCAGCGCATCGAACTCTGCGTTGAGCCGTTCGAACTCGGCCACCTGCTCGTCGGTCGCGTCGTCGGCCGGTGTGTTCGGCGGTCGGGGGGCGTCGTTGAGGCTGCTCAGCAGCGCGGCGGAACGTGCATTGCACGTCGTGATCTGCGCGTAGGCCTCGTTGAGTTCGTCGCGGCGCTTGCGGCCGGGGTGTTCGATGCTGATCTCGTCGGTGACCTGGTAGGGCTCGACGGGTGTCGTCTTGGCTGAGAGCTCCTGCAGCCGCGGCGACAGCGATCCGTAATCACGTCTCCTGGACGCCATTCGATGAACCTCATTCTGTTCGTCGGGGGTAGTTGGCGGGGTGCGGGGTGACCGGCTCGGTCGCCTGGGCCGAGCCGGCCACCTGGCATGTCTGAATCAGGCGACGACGGTGACTGTGACGGCGTCGGTGTGACCGCCGTAGGTGGCCGTGATCGTCGCCGTGCCGGTCGCGTGCGGGGTGACGAGGCCGCTGGCGCTGACGGTGGCCTTGGTCTCGTCGCTGGTGCCGTAGGACGCCTGCGCGGTCCGGTTCACGTTGTTGGAATCGGTGACCGTGATCTGCTGGGTCTGTGCGTCGGACAGGTCGAGGGTGACGGTGCCCGGGGTGGCGTCGATTCCGGTCAACGGGGTGCCGGTCGCGAAGCCGGTGTTGGTCACAGCGGACAGGTCCACCCAGCCCTCGCCGCAGATGCCGAAGATGACGGGGTCGATGCCGCCGCCCGGATCTTCGAAGGACAGCGAGACACCGAGGTTGTCGGTGTTGGAGTCCTTCATCTGCTGGTCCTGGCGGTCGCCGACGGTGGCCTTGTTGGCGACCCACCACTTGAAGATGTCCTTGCCGTTGAACGAATCCCAGGCGAGCAGCACCGCGCGCCACTGGATGTTGTAGGGCAGGTTCGGGATGTTGATCTTGATGCCGCCGGTCGTCGACACCGTCACCGCGGAGAGCGGGAAGCCCCACGCGTTCTGCAGGTTGATCAGCTTGGTTTCCTGCGGGGTGTAGGTGATCCCCTTCGCGGCTTCCGAGGCGATCTTGCGCGTCGGCGAGCCCTTGCCATGCGACTTGATGTCGTTGATGACCGGCTTGTTGGTCAGCGTGACGCCTTCGTCCTTGGTCCAGTTGCCGACCGTCTCGAAGGGGCTCGAGGCGCCGATCTTGGTGAGATCGAGCCCGCCGGTGTTGGATTCGAGGTTGAGGATCGGAGTGGTCCCCAGGTACGGAGCGAGCAGCACTGCGGCGTCCGCGGCGGCGAGCTCGAGGTCGGACTGACCGCCCTGCAGGAGAGAGATTCCGGACATGTTGCCTTCTTTCGTGTGGTTACAGGCCGAGGGCCTGGCGGTAGTTCGGTAGGCCCTTCGGGCGCCACGTGAAGAACTCGCAGGTGATCGGAACGAGCCTGTTGTCCTGCAACAGCTCTGGAATCAGTTGTGGTCCAACGACTTCGCCGGACAGTTGCAGCTTGTGCGGGGTGTCAGGCACGATCGCGGCCGCCTGCCCGTACCCCTCGTGAAGAACCTGGCGGACGAGCTCGATCAGCTCCCACGAGTCATCGCGGGACTTGCACAGCGCGGCGAACTGCACCCGCGGTTCGTCGCGCTTCTCAACCGGGTTGATCGCGCCGCCGGTGCGATAGATCCGCAGGTAACCGTTGCCGCCGGTCCCGAAAAATTCGGTTACCTTATCGGGTTTAGGTAACCAGTACGTCGGCGAGATACCCGACCCGTCGAGCACCCCGGAGAACGCTGTCTTGGCGAGGTTTTCGATGTTCGGGTAGCCGCCGGAGTACTCCGGGAAGCCGGGGAACGTCAGGCTCACAGGTAGCTCGCAATCGAGAGGATCTCCAGCACACGGTTGAGGTCGTGTGCGGGGTGTTGCTCGCCGACGACTTCGCCGTCGATCACGACGTCGGCGCCCATGTCGTGCGGCACCGCGCCTTCGTCGCCGAACGGGCCGCCGACGGTGAGTACGCCGATCCACCGGTCGCTCTTGGCGCCGCCCTTCTCGGTCGACGCCCGCGCCAGGCTGGCCATGCGCCCGGTCCGCTTGGCCACTTCCTCGCGGTAGAGCGCCTGGGCGAGCTCGGCGACCTCGAGCACGATGCCGCGCATCCGCATCGACAGCAGCGCCTCGCTGATCGCCGGGTTTGGGGCCGGGTAGACGAGGACGTCCACCTATCCCCCGCCGCCAGTCACGGTGAACGCAACCCACCCGAAGTCCTCACCGGTGAGGGCGTGGTCGTGATTGCCGCGTGGCCTGCCGACAACGGAGTACTTCACGCCGTCGTAGGGCAGGCGATCGCCGTGCTTGAGGTCATAGCCACGCGGGACGAAGATCGTGCCGCTCTGACTGAACCGAGAGCCTTTGCCATCCAACAGCGTTGGCGCGCTGAGCGAGACGACCATCGTGGTCGCCGGCAGATCCGTCCAGTCGGGGTTGCCGTCCTCGCCGTTGTCCCGCTCGGGGGTGACGGGGATCGCGAACCGCGGCTCAAGAACTGGCATCGGTCTGCGCTGAGGGCTGGTTGTTCCACGGCTCGGCCGGCACCCGCACGTTCGACGACAACGTCAACGAGCCGCCGCGCTGGCCGGTCCTGCCGGCCAGACGGTCCTTCTCGTAGGCGGTGAGGTACAGGTTGCCCATCGGGTTGACGTAGTTGTTCGTCTCCGATGCGGACTGGTCGGCCATCGCCCGGCTGAGGGTGGTGGCCGAGACGCCCTCGCGATCGCCGGCGGCCATGGCCCGCTTGACCATGTCCATCGACACCTGTGCGCAGATGTTCGGGTCGAACTCCTCGAAACCGGGTTGTTCGTTGATGAGCTGAGCTGCCCAACCCAGCAGGTTCGTGGCACGAGCCTGCTCGGCGGACGACAGCAGCCGCCCCCAGTACGCCGCGAGTAGCGCGGCGTCGGCGTACGGGTCGGGCAGCTCGAGCTCAATGGCCATCGGTCAGGCCACCGCCAGGCCGCGCAGCACGCCGTGGGCGCGCTCGCTGCCGTACTTGAGGCCGATCTCGCCGTAGATCTGCGTCTTGTCGGCCGAGCCGGTCTTGGCCAGCTCTTCCTCGAACAGGACGCCCTTACCCGGCTTGAGCAGGAACACGGGATCGATCTGTTCCATGGACGCCGCGACGATGCAGTCCTTGGGCAGAGCGCGCTCGACGACGATGTTGAGATCGCCGAAGTCGGTGGTGATGCGATCGACAGCGACGCCGCCCACGGTGTGGCCGGTCGAGGTGCCCAGGGCACCGTTGACGTTCGACCCGTAGGACGTGGCGTAGGCCTTGGTGATCCGAGTCTTCTGGATCGAGGGCACGAACAGCGTGCGCGTTGCACCCTGCACCAGGCCGCCGTTGTCGAAGATGCCCTGAACGAACGCGTTGATCGCGTCGGTCGTGATCCCGACCGAGCCGCTGCCGGAGGACCGCACGTACTTCACGTTGGCGGTGCCGACGGTGATCGCGGCGCCGCCGGGGGTGGCCGCGACCTTGAACGTGCCCGAGGCCGAGTTGACGACGTAGTAGGTGCGGTCGACGCGCAGCGCGGTGGACTCGCCGACGTCGGTGAACGTGACCTGGTCACCGTTGGTCAGGCCGTTGGAGGCCGACGTGATGGTGTCGGTCGCGGCCGTCGCGGAGACCTCGGTCGTGCCCGTGGCCATCACCTTGTTGGTGCTGATCACCGACAACAGGCCACCGGTCTGGCGGGCTGTGGTGTTGTCGGCCGGCACGTTCTTCTTGCCGTGCCAGAACGAGTAGTTCACGTCCCGCGCGATCTGAGTGAGCGCCTGGGTGACCTGCCAGGTGTGCTCGTTGATGATGGGGTTACCCATCCCGAGACCGTCGGCGGTGTTGTACGGGGCGGCCTGGGTCGTGGCCAGCTGTCCGGGGGTGGACTGCTTGGTGTAGCTGGTGGCCACCGTCTCGTGGAAGATCTGGACCACGTTCTTGACGTTGCCACGGACCCGCTCTTCCGGGTTGGGTGCGTCGGCGCCCTCGAGGCGGGGTCGAATGGCCGGCTCGCGCAGATCGAAGGTCTGCCATTCGAACTCGGTCGACGTGGCCTGCTTGCCGCCACCCAGGCCGCCGGCCATCGACAGCAAGGGGGTGTCGATGGGGGTCAGCCCGAACAGTTCGCCGTGGTAGTTGGGCAGATTGAATGTGGTACCGATTCCGGTGACTCCGGACATGACGGTCTCCTAACTCTTGTTGAGCAGCTGCTGTTGCTTGAGTGCGATCGATGTCGCGAAGTCGCCGCGGTCCTGCGCGGCCTTGATCTGCGCGTCCAGCGCGCTCGCCTGGCCAGCACCTGACTGACCTTGCGCGGGATTCGGGGTGAAGCCACCGGGTGCCGGCGGATGCTGACCGCCTGGCTGCGCCACCAGGAACGGTTTGTCGGCTGCCAGCTTGTCGAGTGCCGCAGTGATCTTCGCGGCGTCGATCGTGTCGCCCTCGACGAAGCCAGACACGTCGCCGATCAGCGCCAGCGCGGTCTCGGTGTCGACGAACCTGCCCGCGGCCATGGCGGTGACAGTCGAACGCACCGCCTGGGTGCGCCACGTGTCGCCGCGAGAGTTGGCCTGGGACAGCTGCTCACTCAAGCGCTCGTTGTCACTGAGCGATGCCTGGCGCAGTCGTTCGTGCTCGGCAAGTACCGGCTGCGCGGCCGCTAGTTGCTGGTTCAGCTGATCTTTGTCGCCGCGAAGGTTCTGGATGAGGTTCCACGCCTTCTGCGGGTCGAAGTCGGTGTCGGAACCCCACGGCGGCTGCTGGCCGGCGGCCGGAGGCTGAGGGGCCGGCGGCGGTGTCTGGGGCGCTTCGGGCTGTTGCTGGGTGCCGGCCGCCGGCGCCTGTGGTGCGGCGGGCGGGGCTTGCTGCTGCGCGGCGGCCGCGGCAGCCTGCTGGGCGCCGGGCATGCTCATCGGAGTCGGAGCGGGCTGGTTGGGGAATGTCATGCTCGAGTGCCTCCTGGGCAATCACGCGCCGTCCACCTCGGGCGGCGGGGGTCTTCACCTCACGCCGTAGAGCTGGCGCATGGACGCGAGGATCTTTTTGGTGTCGCTGCTGGACCCGGCATCCGCGGATGCCTTGTAGTACATGTCCTGGTAGTCGGTGAACCTTGGGGACACGTCCCACTCGTTCTGACCGGGGAACAGGGGAACGGGCTCGCAGTCACATTTGTTGTGGTACTTCCGGCCGAGTGGCGTCTTACCGGTGACCGATGCGGTCGGCGTGCGACCTCGGCCGGTGGTCACATGGATGTTGCGCCCCTCGGCTTCTGACCACTGCACGGAGTTGGCGCCGTAGCCGGAAAATCCGACATCGATTGCGCGAGAGGCCAACATGATGCAGAAGCCACAGGTTTTGTCGCCGCGGGGCACCCGAATGTAGACCGGGTTGGCAGCGTCTTCCGCGGCGTTGAGCGCGATGGTGTCGCGGCCTGCTTGCAGGACGTGGCGTTGCAGCTTCTGCTCGAGCCGCGCGGGTACTCGCTGATCGACTGGAAGCTCGCTCGTCACGTTCACGTGGTCGGCGTCGTGGCTGTGGTCGTCGAGCTCGACGATATGGATTCCGCGGAATGCACCAGCGACGGCCTCGTTGAGCAGCTCGGCCGCCGGTGGCGGCGCGACAGTCGCGCGGTAACTCGTCCGGAGGGCCTGTTGAGCGCGGATGGTGTCGTAGAAGCGTGCCGCCGCGGTGGCGGCGGTTCGGCCTCGTTGGGTCACGATCGTCCGGTACAGCCGCTGCACCGTGCCGAGTCCCTCCGGCGACTCCCAGTCCACCCTCGGCCACACAGATCTCAGGTCGCGGGCCGCGAGCGCAGCAATGGCGGCGTTGCGCTGCGCCTGCTGCTCAACTGCTGGCGACGACACCATTACGACGCTGCTGCAGCCCATTCAGGGCCGCCGGTTGTTCTCCGTCGAGCGGCTGCTGAGCCGTCGTCTTCACACCGGCGAGCAATTGCTGGTCGAGCGCCTCGCCACGGTAGCGATCGCGATCTGCGGTGATGCGGCTGCGCTGCACCGGGGTCCAGCCGCACGCGGCCAGGGCGTCGTCGGAGTCGGGAGAGATCATCCCGGCGTTGACCTGAGTGGTGACCGTGACCGCATCGGCGTTCGGCGTCGGTATCGTTGGGCGCGCCCAGTCCGACTCGAGGCGCTCCAGCTCTGCGGGAAGTTCCTCGCCTTTACGAGACTTGCTGATGCGCAACACCATTCGCGCCCAGTCCTCCCAGACATTGCCGAACTGAGTGATCAGCCGCTCGGCACGCTTCATCAGCCGATAGTCACCCTTGGTAATCGCGTCGGCCGACGTCGGGTTGCCATCCGAGACGATGCCCAGATAGTCGAGTGGGATCGCAGCGTGACCCGAGAACACCGACGCCTGGTGATCGATGAACTTGATGAGCCCCGACGGGTCCTGGCCCTGCTGCACGAACACCTCGGGAAGGACACCGTTCTGATCGGCTTCCAGCGTCGACAGGCGACCCACGAAAGTCTCGAACGCCGTGGCCGGCGATCCATCCGGACGACGCAGATCGTCAGCCTTGACGCCGAGCAGCCACAACTTCATAGCGGCGAAGAACTCCGCGGCGACCTCGTTGCGGACGACGCCGCGGGCTGCACGGTCCTGGGTGTTGCGCCACGACGGCGCGATCTCCGAAGTGCCGTAGCGGTTCAACGCTGTCGGGTTGTTGGCGAACATCAGCACGGGCACGAAGCCCATCCCGTGATCGTTGCGATCGTAGACTTCCCAGCCCTGCTGGCCTGAGATCAATTGCACTGTGGCCGAGCGTGTGTAGAGCGTTGCGCGTTGGCGCGCGTAGGTCTCGGATCCGGGGTCGGTGTCGATGAACGTTTGGTAGGCCGACGACACCTCGCGGGCACGGGCATCCCAGACCGCGGTCATGTTCAGTGGCGACTCGATGGTGGTCAGCGGCACATCGCTGTCGGCCTGGACGCCGACCACGGCAAATCCGGCGTGGTAAGTCAGTGCGTCGTCGTGCACCAGTGTGGACTCGGCGTCGAGATCGTTGGCTTGCCAGATCAACTGCAGATCGTCATCCACGGTTGTCTTGCCGGGCATCCGGAATCCCTGCAGGGTCAGCCGCTCGGAGCGGGCCGCCAGGGCGGCGCCGCACCATCCCATCACGGCTCGCAATGGCTCCACTTCGGGCGGGATCGCGATCCCCAGCGACGTCACGGTGTTCATTCCGTCGGCGTACATCTTCGATAGGTCCAACGCTGCCCGACGCTTGGGGTCGAGAAGCTGCATGGACAGGAAGTTCATGATCCGACGTTCGGTATCGGACAGGCTGAGATCTTGGCCGGCGGGCGCGTACAAGGTCATCGGCATCAGGGCCGCCGAATCGAGAGCGGGCAGCGCGGCGGGTCCGGTCACGCGTTCTCCGATCTCGTCATTGCAGGGTGGTCACTCGGCCGGTGCCGGGTGCGCGGCCCTTGGCGGGCGCCTGGGCGTGGAACTGGTGCCACATCATGCGGGCGCCGACCATGCACACCGCCCAGTCGACCTTCTTGCGGGACTCGCGGTGTTCTTTGCCGATCGCCACACCGAACTTGTTCGGCCGGCGCCTCGCGTTGAGCACGTGCTGGCGGGCAATCACGCCCTTGCCGCCCACGTTGGGCTGTGGGCACGTGTGGAACAGCGGCGTCGGTGAGGGGCCGATGACGACGCCCTCGTCGTCCTTCTCGCCGACCATGTCAGTCAGGGCGCGTTCGCAGCCCTCGGTGAACTCGCGAAGCTTCTGCTCATCGCGCATGTCCCAGATGACAGCGTGTGCGTGTCGTCTGCCGGGCTTCACCGCGGGAAAGCGGGATAGCGGGCGTTGGTAGTCCTTGGCGATGCCGTCGCAGTAGGGCTCCCAGAACCGCTCTCCGGTCTCGGTGTCACGAGCGTCGGAGGGGTCGAACCAGAAGCCGTGCACGTCGAAGGTGTCGAGTGCTTCCCTCAGCTCTCGGTCGACCAGTCCGCGGTTGACCGGAATGATGATGTCCCTGCCGCTGGGGCCGGGCACCTTGGTGGGCATCCACACACCGATCGGGAAGACCAGGCCATCGCTGATGCGCACGCCGGCCGCCGCGGTGTGGTCGTCTGACTTCGATCCGTCGCCGAAGATCAGGACCGGTTCGCCGGCCGCCGGCCATTCCTCGCGGTAGAGCGGATCGAACTCTTGCGGCGACACCCACTGGTCAGCCGCGGCGATGATCTGGTTGTACCACTTGCGTCGAGACTCGCTCGGCGTGTTCGAACCTGTCGCGATCGAGTCCGTCATAGCCGGGATGTTGAGCCAGGTCGAGTCGCCGCACACCGACTCGAGGACCTCCGGTGCGTCTTCGTAGGTCAGCGGCGCCTCGGGGTGTGCCTCCAGGCTGTCCATGAGCATCCTGACGGCGGTGAACTTGGCCTGCCGGTCCTCGGTGTCCTGGGTGGCTTCCCAGGCCTCACGGACGCGTTCAGCGACGCTGTCTTGGCCGGGGCGGAAGGCGTTCTGGATGTCGAGCATCCGGCCAACGCCGCCCTCGATCTTGGTGACATTGCCGTCGAGCGCGCCGGCAAGCTCGTGCCCCTGGTTGCTGTCGTTCCAGTTCTGCGGCTCGTTGCGGATCACCTGGGTCGGGCGGTTGCCCTCGAGCGCCAGGAAGTTCGACGCAAGCGCCTGGATCTGCCGCGTATCGCCCAGACCCCACACGTTGCGGCGGCCGATCTGAATGCCGAACCGGGCCTTGGTCTCCGGCTTGAGCATGATCGGGAACATCTTCATCGTGTTCTGCGTCTGCTCGGTCGACACGGCGGCAATCTGCACCCACGCCGCGTGCTCTTCGTGGCCGACCGGTTCCCCATCGTCGTCCCAGTGGTCGAACGTCGTTGGGGCAAAGGCCTTCGCGCAGGCGATCGCGCACGCCATCGGGTCCTTGCCGTGGCCCTTCAGTCGCTGGAACACCGCAGTGCGGAACAGCAGCTGGCCGAACTCGTCGAGCGACTCGTAATGCAGGATGAACCGCGCCTGCTCAGGAGTGAACTGCCAGTCCTGGCCCTTCGAGTCGCGCAGCCAGTACCCGCACCAGCCGAGCAGCTCCCAGCCCATCGTGTGCTCGGGCAGGTTCCATCCTCGAGTCGGGTCCCAGTCCCACGTTGGGCCAATGCGTATCGGCTCCCACTGAAACTGCCTGGGCGGCGCAACCTTCGGCAGGGTCTCGCGGTACCAGTTCGTGATGTGGCTGTAGTCGTGCTGCTTGATCAGAGCAGTGGACGAAACAGCCCTCGCCATCAGCCGAGGGACAGTTCTGCAGCCCAGCGGCCGGACTCGCCCTCTAACACCCACCGCACATGCCGCACGCTCATGATCGGTACGTCGAGGTCGAGGGCGACGCTCTCGCCTACAGCGGGCACCTGTGGCATGGACGTGTGCACGGTGACTTCGGGTGCTCGAGGCGGATACCAGGTGAGCGCGACGGGGATCATCCGGTCTTGCCCCAGCGGGACTGGGCTGCGTTGCGGGCAGCTGTCGATCGAGGGCCTTCGCCGGCGCCAGCATCGTCGTCGGGCAGCTTGATCTTCGAGAGCAGGTTGGCATAGCACTGGCGATGCTGACGCAGCTCTGAGATGAGCGGGTTGGCGGCGGGTTGGCCCATCGATCCGCGGACGATGAATCCTCGAGTGTCGTTGCGGAACTCTTCATCGATGGCTGCGATCAGGTCAGCCTCACGGCATGCCTCGGCCAGGATGTGAAGCTCATCGGGGCGAAGGACGTACTTGACCGGGCCGGTGCCCGAGCCGGCGATCTGCTTCCACAGCGCACGGCCGGGTCCGTCCTTGCGGCCGATCCTCTTGAGGTCGGCGGGCGGCGGCGGTGCCTTGGGCGGTGCTTCGTCGGTGTCGGTCATCGGTGGTCCTCCTGGAACCGTGGGATGGTGAGTCGGCGTCCTGGCCGACTACGGGGGATCTATGACCGAGGAGGCCAGGACCAGGTGCCCGGTTCGGATGCCTCGGAGAACGGGATGGCGTACTCGCGGTAGTCACCGCCGAGCCCGTGCACGAGCAGGTCCACTGTCGTGTCGTCGGGCAGCTCGGGCACCAGTGCTTCGGGTCGGCCCTTGCCGGACAGGGTGCCGTCGGGGCTCGGTCCCCAACGCTCGATGACGTCAAGGTTGGTCGTGTCCCGGGTGCGCAGCACGATGGCCGGCGAGACAATGCCGTCGCCGATCTTCGAGTGGTAGTGCACGATGCGGCCGACGGTCGGATTCATGTGACTGGGTATCCCTTCGGAAGGTAGGGCGGGGGTAGGGGGTGACCCCCAAGGGGCCGGTCGCCGCCCGAGATGCCATAGCAACCACGCTGCTGCATGCGAACTCACCCGGCTTTTCGTTCAGCACCAACACAATCCACCGAAGGTGATTCGAAACCTGCAGGTGCTTCAATCAGGCTCCGGACCGCTCAGGCCCGCCTCGGGCGCACCCTGAGAAGCGCGATCGCAACGTAGGGGGTGCGAACCGTACAGCCAAGCGGTACCGCCGTGCTCTCCACAGTGGCGAGACGAGTCATATTCCGGCGGGAACAGCCTGCATGCGGTCACGAGTTCCGCCGGCCCGGGTGAGGTTCGCGATCGCGGTAGCGCTTCGACAGCGATCCGCGGGTAGCTCGTGCTCGAGCGATGCCGGCGGTGCGCTGCTCCTCGGTCTTGTGGTCGTGACAGGGCTCGCAGACGCCCTGGACTTCGGCGGCCGAGCGCACGGCCGTGCGCTGCTGACCGTGGGCGGCCAAACCGTCGGGGTGGTCGAACTCGTCGATGCGTCCGGTGCAGATCCCGGGGTACTGCAACCGGCAGGTCTGGTCGCGGCGCCGAACCTGATCTTTGATCCGCTTCGGGATCGTCGAGCCCTGGCCCCAGGTCATTTGTCGCCGCGCTGTTGGCCGGGCCAGCGACCGAACACGCGGTGGTAGTACTCGGCGGCCAGGCCCTTGGCGATGTGTTCGGAGACGTGCTCGCGCAGCAGTGCAACGAGCGTGGTGTACGGGTGCGGGCTGTTGGCCCATTTCGCGCGGCCTTCGCCGACGGTCCAGTAGCGGTTGATCGCGGCGGATGGTCCGACGCCTGGCGAGGTATCAGGCATGGATTCTGCTCCTGAGACGGAGAAGCGCCACCGTGGTTTTTGACACACGTGTAGCGCGTCGCCCACTATGCACGACGTTTCGACTGGTCGCAAGCATTCGCGTCGACACGCGGCGTGTCATGGTCCGGTGCGGGAACCGATGGGGGCGCTCGTGCGTCCAACCATGCGTGCGTGATCTGGACGGCATCGACGCGGAGTTGCGTATCGTGGCGGCCGTGCGTTGGGCCATCCGCGAGCACGGCCAAGAGCCAGGTGACAGGCAGCTTGACGAGCTACTCGATGAGCGGTTGCGATGCCGCAACACGTGACGCGCGTGGTGGTCACCGAACTGGCTCCCGACGATCTCAGCACGGAACCGTTCCTGGTCGAGTGGACAGTCGAGGTCCGTGGCCGCGATCAAAACGGCCGGCACCGACACGACTCTCGGGCAGCCGCACGCCGGCATGTCAGCGGGCTGCTCTCCGACATGAAGCCGGGAATGACTCGGGATCAAGTACTCGCGGTCGTGCACCGGCAGGTGTGATGCCTTTCGGTCAACCGACGCGGAAACCGGCGTGGCACGCCGCAGCTTGGAGGAACGGCAGGATGTCGCTGTCGATTTCAGGCCGCCCGCGTTGTTTCCATAGTTGCAACGCTGAGTGGCACTCGATCTGCGTGACCCACCAATCGTCGTTGCTGCCGCACAGCTTGTAGACCGCGATGCCGGGTCGTTCGTCCCACGTGTTGCGCAGGTATGCAAGTTCTGCGGCGGCGTATTCGTCCGCTCCTGGTCCGCGCCACCGTTGCAGATCACCATCCCACTCGATGGTCGATGGTGCGCGCGGGGCAGGTGGCTTGGCGGCTCGCGGCCAGTAGCCCATGCCTGCCTCGACCAACTGCTCAGCCAGTGCTCTACCGCCAAATATGTTGCGGCGCAGATACGAGTGCTCACACTCGACGGCGTCGCCCTGTTTGTCCACGACGTACATGTCGTAACCCACGAAACGGAAACCTCTCTTATGTCTGGCCGGAAGCGAGCGGGTTGCGTGCGACGACGCGCTCAGCCACCCCGAGCAGGTGCTCGGGCCGATCGGTTGGGTATCCGGCTTGTAACATGTAGTGCGCCATGCAGTCCGCCTGGTCTTCTCCGACCACCACCACGCCGTTGATGTTGGCCGTCATCTTCGGTACCCAGTCGGGTGGATGGTCGGTCCCACAGCCGACGAACCGACACTCACAGCCCTGATGAATACAAGCCATCAGAGAATTCCTTCGACGCCGGTGAGGTCGTAGCAGACGAGGCCGGTGACCGGAAAGAATGGCCGCCAGTCGGGTGCGCGGTACGAGCAGTCGATCGGCCTGTGATCAGCGCAGCCGCAGCAGTGCATGAAGCCGTCCTCACCGGGCGAGTAGTACTCGAAGCCCCAGCCGTCACCGCCCGGTGCGGTTCGGCAGGCCAGGACGGCTATGCCACGCGAGTCCATAATCGGAACGTCGGGTGAGACACCGATCTGGTTGAGCTTCTCGGCGTGGTCGTGCAACTGCTCTTCGGTGTCGAACATGATGAGCCGCGGCGTGACGCTGAGCGGATGAGTGTGGACGGTCACTGGCTGGTTCCTTTCGCCGATAATGTTGCGGTACGTCAGGCTGGCTGCGCGCACGATGCGCGGTCGCAGTGGTCGCCAGCGCTGCATCCTGGGCAGACGCACTCGCATGGGCCGTCGCCGGGTTGCGCGCCAAAGATCGCTTGCAGGAGTTCTTCTGGTGTCACTCGAGTACTCCCGCGGGCAGGGGCATGTTCAGCTGCTTGCAGAGATCTACGAATTGCTCTGGTGCCCAGTAGGCCTCGCACTCCGGGTTCTGGCAGGTGCAGCCGGTGTCGACGCTGATCTGCAGTGCGGGTGTGCGGACGAGCTCACCGGCGCTGTCGCGGACGTGGACGGTCTCGGCGCCGCACGTGGGGCATGGGGCGTGGAGGGGGCGGACGTGGTCATGGTTGAGCAGCTGGTCGATGTCGTCGGCCCAGGCGTTGATGATGCTGGTCTTGCGGCGCAGCTCGCGGATCTTGTCGGGTGTCCAGGGTTGGGCGGCCAGCCGGCGGAGGCCGGTCATGCCGCCGGCGCCTGTCCAGATCAAGATCATGGTGTCGATGTTCTGGTGCTGTTCGACGGCGTCGACCCATACCGGTGGGAGTGATCGGGGGTGGCTGCCGTTGCGGCTTCCCTGCTGTCCTGCAAGCGATGTGACGAGTTGGTCGTACAGGCCGGGGGTGCGGATGTAGGTGTTGTTGACGTAGGCGTCGCTGGGGGCGATGAGACGGTCGATCGCGGTGCGCAGGTCGCGGATCGCGGCCAACAGCCAGGGCTTCTGGGTGCGGGGCTTCTCGGCCGGTTGAGTGATCATCCGCGCATCCCAGCGAGCAGCTCGGCGATGGTCTCGTCGTCGTAGGCGGGATCGATCCCGGCAGCCTGGGTGGCGCGTCCGTTCTCCCACTCGACGACGGCAAGCGCCCTCTGCAATCGCACCCACGCCATCTCGAGCTCGTCGTCGTTCGTCAGCAGCAGAAACCGTTCGACCTGGCGCTGCGTCCACGCGACAGTGGCATCGATCAGCTCTGCAATCGCGGCGGCACGGTCGAAAGTTCGTCGTGGCGTGAAAACGCGTATCGCGCCGGTGAAGTACTCCTGCGGGTAGAGAGCCGGGTTATCCATCGGTGTCCTTCGAGATGCGTTGTGAACAAGGGATTCTGCGGAGAGCTCCCGACGGGTGCCGACAGTACTCGAAAGCGTCGGTGCCGCAGCCTGGGCAGGGCAAATGCATGTCAGCATCGGCGTAGGCCTCGACGACGGGGCCCTGGGCGATCGCGCGGCGGCCGGGGCCGGCGGCGGGGATCGCCAGCTCTTCGTGCTCGAGGTCATGCATGCTCGGCCATCCGGACGGACTCGTGCTTGCAGCGGATCGCGCTGTCGACGTCGTCGGGGTGAACGCGCATGTTCGTGCCGGCGCAATCGGGGCACTGCTCGGCGAGCCGCCGGCGGCGTCTGCGGCTGAGGTCGTCGGCGGTGGCGATCGCGACGTCGCGGGCGGCTTCGTCGGCTTGCCAGGCTTCGAAAGCTGTTCGTGCGTTTGCGCATCCGCCACAGTTGCCGCGGGTTCCCTGCGGGTGCTGCTCGCAGAATCGGGATGGCGGTCGGGGTGTGTGTGCGGTGATTGGCTCGCCTGGTGACGTACCCCAGTCACGCACCTGAGTTGGTACTTGGGAGGTACTTGGAGGGTGGGCGGCACCGCCGTGCCGGTCGTGGTGTTGTGGCGGTGCCGGTCGTGGTGTCGTGGGCGTGCCGGTCGTGGAGTTGTTCACAGGCACCGCCATGCCGGTCGTGGGCTCTTTTACCGGCACGGCTGTGCCGGTCGTGGCCCTCTCGGCGGGGGTCGGCAGGAGCCGGTAGACCGCGGCCCGGCCGGCCCGCGAGTTGGCCGGCGCGGTTTGCTCGATCAAACCGAGCTCGCGGCCGCGCTCGAGGGCGTAGCGCACGGCGCGGGTCTGCAGGCCGCAGATCTGGGCAAGCAGCGCCTCACCGGGGTGCGCGTTGGTGCCGTCGCGGTAGTCGGCGAACGTTTCCAGCGCGATCAACACGGTCTTGGCCGCCGCGGTCAGGTCCTGGCAGCCCAAGATGAAACGTGTCCAGTGGCGCCGGGTTTCGGGCGTCATCAGGGTTCGGACATTGTCACTCACGTCGCTGTGACCTCCTGGATCTTCTCAGCGATACGTCGGCAGCGGTACTCGATCTCGCCGCATGACTTCCAGTACTGCAGCGTTGACACCACCGCGTAGATGTCAGGTTCGGCGAGCTCGTCGGTCGATCGGACGGTTCGCCAGGTGACAAACGAGCAGACCGCCAGGCGGTGCTCGCGCGCCTCGACGCGACCCTCTCGGAACAGGGCGAACATGCGGCGCACCAACGGTTTCGGCGCGTTCGGCGCCATCAGCCGACTCCCCGTGTTCGGGGTGTCAACACGAAATGCAGGTCGATGTCGAGCGCGGCGGCGTAGGTGGCCATCGTGCGCAAGTCGTGTCGTCCGCGACGCCCGTTCTCGATCATGGACAGCGAGTGACGGGCGTAGCCGACTCGCTCGGCCATGTCCTCTTGAGAGATCCCGCGATCGCGTCGGATGGCAACGAGCTCGCCCCAGATCTGCTCCCAGACGGGAGCACTGGGTGACTCGGTGGCGCGGGGCAGCGTGTTGATCCCGGCGCGCGCCAGGGCCAGCATGATGTCGCGCACCGCGCCCGCGTAGTCGCCGCTCATCGTGACCCCTGCGGCACTTCGGGACCGAAACCGCGGCGCTGACTGGCGATCGCAGCGAGGCGATCACGGGTCTGGCTGATGATGTCGTCGAGCGCGTCGATCGACCTCTCGTAGGGTCTGGTTCGCAGATCTGGGAATTCGCGGACGCGGCCGACGAACGTTCCTTTGCCGGTCGGCTTGGCGGCGTAGTTGCAGTCCTCGATCGGCGGGATCACGTCGCGCCGCCCTCGATCAGCCTGAGTGAAGGTTTGGGCAGTGTCGGCGGCTTCTCGCCCTTGAGCGGCGTGATGTACGGCGCGGCCCACTGGTAGAGGGCATCCCAGTCCGAGTCGAAATAGCGCTGCAACACCCCGCCCGCGTTCGGTGCTGGCGATGGCTTCCCATTCTCTATCCACTGCTTGTGGTTCTGTTGAATGCGCCAGTCATCGCGGTGGTTTCGGTGCCGCGAGCAGAACGCGTAGGGCACGCCCTCGCCGGTCAGCGGATCGCGGTCGACGCCTCTGACGATGACCCGCTTGCCGCACGGACCCTCGCGCATGACCATCGGCGCCAGGCAGCCTGCGTTGACATCGACCTCTGGCGGTTCATAGCGCGGGATGTCCTTTTGGATTACGCGGCGAATCCAGTAGTTCGGGTTGTGGTGATTCGAAATGTTTGCCACGGCCTGGAACAGGCTGCGGTGCTTGAGACTCTTGCGACCGGCAACCTCACGCTGATGCATTACTGTGAGCACTAGGCACGCGAATAGCTTTGCGTCAGCGTCGAGGTCGGGGTCGCTGCACACGTCGATGAACCGCTGGTGTTCGCGCATCATCGCCTTGAGATCGGTACTCACACCCTCGCCTCGCTCACGACGGCGATGAACCGCTCGAGGTAGTAGGCGAGCGCGCGGACCTCGACGCTGGGTCGTGGGCCGGTCATCGCGCGAATTCTGGCGGCGTGGGCCTGGCTCGGCGTCAGCCGTGTGCCGGTGTAGGCGGCGTGGCAGGGGTAGCAGCGTGGCATGCCGGCGGCCGGCGGGACTTGCTGGCACTCGACACACAGCCGGCGGCGGTAGGCCGCGTGCCGGTGCAGCGGTGCCAGCGCACTAGTCCACATGCCCCTCACTCGGGTTCGCCCTCATCGATGACGTAGCGCCAGTGGGCGCCGCGATTGTTGGTGAGGTGCGGAACGCGCTCCACCCGGCCCAGCAGGCTCAGGGCGAGCAGCTGCGGGTAGACCACGCCTGGGTAGGCGCGCACGGTGCCGCTGAGAGCCGTCTGGACTGCTCGCGTGGTGACGGTGTGGGGGTGGGCCTCGCGCAGGACGTCGAGGATGCGTGCGCGAATCTCCAGTGTCCGGGGTGCCGTCGTGCTAGGCATTGGCGGCCGCCTCGTCAAGCGTGGTGCGTTCCCACATCCGGCCGGCGCCCGGCGCGGAGATGTGGCGGATTGCGAGGACTTGTGCGCGCTCGACGATGCCGGAGTGGACGCGATCGCGGCGGTCCTCGGTGACGCCGAGCGAGTAGCTCGACACGTAAACCGCGAACCAGTCGTGTGCCGGGTCGCCGCCCGGGCCGGGAGTCAGGCCCGGTGTGGGCACCCACCCGCCGCAGTTACAGCCCGGGACGCTGCAAATCTCGCCGCGGCGGCCTTCGGTGACGGTGTCGCGGTCGGCGTAGCGCTCGAGGCGACCGGCCACCATCGGGCAGGCGCGAGAAACGTAGGCCGCGCACTCGGGGTGCATCGGCGGCTCGTCGAACTGCAGCCTCGCCACCTGACGGGGACCGCCGAGCAACACGATCGGCGGCTCGGCGATGCGCTTGCCGCACACCTGGCAGCGGCCCTCGACCCAGCACCGTTGCACCTTGCTCTCATGCTGCGAGCGGAAGTCGACACCGCCGTCCGCCAGATGCACGTTCGCCCAGGGGATTACGACGCCTGCAACCGTCGGGCGTGACTCGCACGTCGCGGGGATCGGCGGGCGCACCGGATCATGGATCATGAGACGGGCTCTAGACCAAGGTCTGCGCGGATGCGGCGGACTGAGCGTTCGGGGATGTTGAGCGCCTGGGCGATGTCGGCGTCGGTGCGGTCTGCCATCGCCATGACGGCGTCAGCGTGGCTGTCGGTCTCCGGGTGCTCGGGCGGTAGACCGTTGGGCACCGCTAGCGGCGGGTGGTTACCCGGGTTGCCGATCTGCGGTAGCTCGCGCGCCGCTGTCGTCGGTGCGGGGGTAGCGGCACGCGCGGCCGGTGCGGAGGAGTCGGCGGTTGAGGATGTGGCCGCGGCCGTCCGTGGAGATTGCGGGGCGCCGCCGTCCTGTTTCGGTTTCGGCAGCACGCCTTTCCAATTGGTGGGCCACGCGAGCCGCCTCCCCGACTTCTGGTTGTACTGGTTGAGGATCGCGACGGCCGAGAGCTTGCCGAGCGATCCGGACATGCCGGAGTCGCGCATGGTGGACGCGTTGACGCGGATTCGCTTCGGCGGCATGTCGCTCAGCGCATCGGTCAGGCGGTCAGCGTCCAGGCGCTCGTCGAACGTGTAGAGCGTCATGGCCATACCTGCGACCAGTGGGGCCTCGAATGCTGCGCGTTGATGGCCCCACGCTGAGGTCAGCACCGTCAGCGTCGATGCGAGCAACTCGAGGCCGCCGGCGCATGCCGCGATCTTTTCGAGCGTGCCGATGCACCACACCGCCCCGTCGGTGCCGGTGAGTTCGGTGATCCGCAGGCCGACTGTGGCGGCGGTGCGCTCGATCGCCACGACCATCGGGTCGTCGGCAGCTCTGCGCGCTTTCCAATGGTCCCAGGTGGTGATCTGCTTGCGTTGCCGATTGAGGCGATCGAACAGCGCGGCCTCGTCGGCCAGAGAGAGGCCGCTATGCACGTTGGCCACCAGACTGGGGGGGGTCTGGAGGAATCGTGCTGCCGCCCAACGGTGTTGACCGTCGAGCACGGCATAGCGCGGGTTGGCATCTTCACCACGGTCGGAGACCTCGAGGATGCCGGCGAGGCGTCGGTCCCATGTGCCGGCCATCTTGCGGGCCCGCGGCACGTCGAGGACCCGCTGATAGGCGGTGTCGGCGAAGATCTCGGCTGGCTGTAGCGCGGCGATATAGACGTCGGCTTCGGTGCTCATCGGATGCGCTCACGGTGGAAGCGGACCGCGCCACGGTCGATGCCGGCGCGCACGGAGGCCACTGTCGGGCCGGACCAGTACTCGAACACGATCGGGGCCGGCGCGATCGCGGCGATGAACGCTCGGGCGGCGCGGGTGGCCCGCCACCTCTCGGGGTACATCTTCGAGGTAGTGGTGTTCTCGCCGTTGCCAGCGCGCACTGTGTACCAGAAATCGCCATCGGCGTTCTCGCGCTGGGTAACGCGGATGGGTCGTCTCATTCCGGTGCTCCTGCTTCGGGGGGCCACATCGCCGCCTCGCGGTTCTGGTACCACTGCTCGGGGTCGTCGAGTAGCGCGTCGATGTCGGCGTCGCCTGTGATGACCTCGGGTGCGGGCGCGACGGGGCCGTACATCGCGGCAGGGCCGTAAACGGTGTCGGAGTAGCCGCAGTCGTCGTCGAGGTGGCGCAGCAGCCCGGCGACGACCATGCATGCTCCCGCGGCGGCGGCCAGCAGGCCGCAGGCGGTGTCGCTGAACCACACGGCGATGTAGGCCGCGACCATCAGCACCGCTGCGAGCCGCCGCAGAGCCGCCCGGGCGGTCATCGCCGCATCCCCTGCGCGAATCGCCTACTGACGCCGTGGAGCCTCCGCGGGAGAGCCGGCGGCATCACGCCGTGCCGGCGCGCGACGGCGATCTCGGCGCCGACGGCGTCGGCGTACCGCAGCAGCGTCTCAAGTCTCGGGGTCTGGTGACCGTTCTCGATTTGCGACACATGCGCCTGCGTCACTTCTGCGGCTTCCGCGACTTCGCGCTGCGTGAGACCGTGGCGCACTCGCATGCGTGTCAGCGCGGCCATGATCTCGGGGCCGGTCATCGGGTCACCTGGACAACGACCGCGGTGTCGCGATCGACGGGTCCGGCCAGGTGCACCGCGCCGAGCGTCGAGGCCGCCGCGACGAGCATCCCGCCGAATCCCGCGAGGATGAGGCGGCGGCGCAGCTGGCGGGGCCTCACCGCCCCACCTCGGTGTCGAGCAGCTCCGCGAGCCGCGATGAATTGCCTACCTCGCGCGGAAAGTCATTCGCGCACTCGCGGATTGCTTCAACGGGATCATCGAGCATCACGTCGACCTCGCCATCCGTGGCGGCCGCGTACAGAGCGGCGATCAGCTCGAGCCACTGGCGCGCCTGGCTCTCGTCAACGATGCGTGCGCCGACCGGATGCGGTGCCCGGACCGCGGCAGCGACCTCGGTGTAGACCGACAGCAACCAGCGCGGTTCCTCGGCCTGCGACAGCCGAATGACGATCGCGACGCCCTGGCCGTCGACCACCGCCTCGAGGAACGGACATTGGTCGGGGCCGGTGAGTCCTTCCCGGATCTCGTAGCGGGCCTGGGTTACCGTGCTGAGTGACATCGGGATTCCTTTCAGCTGTTCCGTTGTCGCGGCGGGTCGTCTGGCGTGACGGCCCGCCTTTCTTCCTCACGCCCCGCAATTTCGAGCGGGGGGGGCTTGTGTATTGGCATCACCGGTCAGCGCGCAGGGGTGGATGCCGTGCAGCTGCGCCAGCGCGCGAATGCTCGCGTCGGGGCGCACCAGGATGCGGTCAGCGATCGCTCGGAAGTTCCGGTCGATTGCCTCGAGGACGGCGTCGGCCAGGTCCCGCAGGTACAGCAGGTCTGACCACGCCTCGCGGTCGTCGTCAGAAAACCGTGCTGAGGGGTCGATGGCGGGCAGCCACTGCCCCGCGGTTGTCACGGTCATCGCGGCCGCACTGTGGCGTCGAGCAGCGCCTGGGCTGCGCGTGCGCCGATCATCGCGGCGATCGCGGGATCGACGAATGGCGCTGCGGCATCGGCGACCATCAGCGAGATCTCGTCGGGGTAGTAACTGAAGTAGTAGCGCCCGGCCGGGGGCGCTGCAGCGGGGGTTACCGCGTCGCTCATCCCGGCCGGGCTGTCACCCGCGGCGGCAGCGGTGGCCGCAGGTGAATCGCCACTGTAAGTCTCGTGAACCTGGTGCCACCCCATAAGCCCAACTCGGTCAGGGTGATTCGCGAGTTCGCGGAACTCGACAACGAAATCGGGCTGCGTACCCGAGCTGATCGTCTCTGCAGTGACGTCACGATCGCCGGCACTGGCGAGTGTCCACACATCGTGCCGGCAGACTTCCCACCAACCTGCGTCAGGGCTGATCGGTGTGGATTGCCAGCGGTAAAGCGCTCGCCAGTGGCCCGGAATTGGGGCAAGCTCTAAGCATTCCCACACGGCATCGCGTTCCGCCGGGCCGAGACGATCGGTCACACGCGGGCTGGCCGAGGCCCCTCGAGGCGTGGGGGCCTCGACCAGCGGCGGCGGGGCAGCAGACTCATTACCGGGAGCGGAGAGCGCCTCGTCCGCCCGGGCCAGTGCGTCGGCGTACACCCGTGATCTCGGACCGTCCGTCGTTGGCCGGCGACGTAAAGGCGAAAGCAGCAGTCTCAGCATCCAGAGCAGCCCGCGGATAGCACCGCCCGAACTCACCGGAAACGCCTCACGTTGGGCAGAGCATCGCGCCACCATCGCGCTGAGTGCGCTGCACGCCAGGCCGGCCCGACAACCATCGCGAGTAGGAGAAGTGTCAGGAGCAACACTGCGGTGCCGCTCACGCGCTAGCTCGCCGGCAGAGAAGGTCAGTTGCGGTGATCCCGAACAAATCGGCCACCAGCTCGAGCTCGCGGACAGTGAACTCGGACTCGCCGAGCATGCGACGGGACATAGCCGATGTCGAGATCTTGAGGTGTTGGGCGATCGCGGCTTGGGTGATGCGTCGCCGGGCTGCCTCAACCCGAATCTCTTCGAGAAGCCCCTCCGTGAGCTGAGAACTCATGCAAGGGATCGTGTCCCACACATGGGATCAGGTCAAGCGCGACGCGCCCATGTGTGGGATTTAGTTTCATTGAGGCGATGTGATGCACTAAGCGGGATCTTCGCCCGTTGAGCGGTTGATTTGCCCGTCTAGCGGGTTATGATCAGCGCATGACGAACGTGATCGAGTTTCCGGTTTCGCCGGCCAGCTCTTGGGCTCGAGTCGCTGCCGAAGTGCGAGCCGCAACCGCGCGAGCCAATCTGGATCAAGCCGCCCTGGCAAAGTTGACCGGCATCACGAAGTCAACGATGAGCCGTCGGTTCAAGCCCCAGCGTGAGCAGGACTCATTTCGAGTCGACGAGCTGGAGCGCATTGCTAGAGCGCTGAATGTCAGCGTTCGCGAGTTCTTCGCCTCAGTGGACGAAGAACCTAATCCTGAGCCGCCTGGGGGAATCGAACCCCCGACCTATTCATTACGAGTGAATCGCTCTACCGACTGAGCTAAGGCGGCCTGGTCGGGCGGGACGAGTCTACGGCAGGGCGTCGCGTGCGCCCAAAACGGTCAGCCGCGCAGGGCCTGGCCCACGGTGGCGACCATCGCGTCGACGGCGAACTTCGGCTTGACGTTGATCGCCAGTGCCTCGCGGCAGTCGAGCACCGCCTCGATGCAGCGCAACAGCGCGGCCGGTGAGGCATGCGCGGCCATCGCAGCCACCTTGTCCGCCATGTCCGGATGGTTGGGCGCGATGTCTTCAGCGCTCGACGCGATCAGCAGCGCATCCCGGAAGTAGGTGGCGAGGTCGATCAGCGCCCGGTCCAACGCATCGCGGGAGGCACGGGTCTGGCGGGACTTCTGCCGTTTCTCCAGGTCCTTGAGGGCGCCCGCCGCCCCGCGCATCGTGCCGGCGGTGCCCTTCCCGGTGCCGCCGGCACCCAGTGCCGTACGCAACTCCTCGGCCTCGGCCTCGTTACGGTCCCCGGTCAGCGCCTTCGCCTCCGCGTCGGCCGTCAGCACCAACTCCTCGGCCGCGGCGTACGCCCGCGACGGCGTCGCCGCCTCCCGCGCCAGACCCAGCGCCCGCTTGCGCCGCTCGCGGGCCTGCTCATCGGTGGCCAGCCTGCGGGCCCGGCCGACGTGGCCGCCGCTCACCGACGCCGCCCACGCCGCGTCGGCCTCCGGCAGCCCGTCCCGCTCCACCAGCACCTTGGCGATCGCGTCGACCCCCGGGGTGACCAGCGCGATGTGCCGGCACCGCGAGCGCAGCGTGATCGCGATGTCCTCGGGGTCCACCGACGGCGCACACAGCAGGAACACCGTCGACGGCGGCGGCTCCTCCACCACCTTGAGCAGCGCGTTGGCCGCGCCCTCGGTCAACCGGTCGGCGTCCTCGATGACCACGATCTGCCAGCGGCCGGTCCCCGGCCGGCGCGACGCGATCTGCACGATCGTGCGCATCGCGTCCACCCCGATCGACAACCCCTCCGGGATGATCCTGCGTACGTCGGCGTGCGTGCCCGCCATCGTGGTGCTGCAGGCCCGGCACTCCCCGCACCCGGGCACACCGTCGGAGGTGCACTGCAGCGCAGCCGCGAAACACAGCGCCGCCACCGACCGTCCCGACCCCGGCGGACCGGTGATCAGCCACGCATGGGTCATCGTGCCCACCTCGGCAGCCCCGCTGTGAGCGGAATCACCACGTGCCGCCCAGGCCGCAGCGGTCAGCTCCGCCTCCACAGCGTCCTGGCCCACCAGACGCGAAAAAACACCCGCCATCGCCGATAACAGTAGTGCTGCGAACCGACACGTCCGTCCCAGAGGCCCCGTACGCGTCAGCATTGCCCGATACGGTGATCTGGTGGCTGCCGAAGCGATCGAGGTGGGGCGAATCCGTGCATTCGTCCGCTGGGTCGCGCGCACCCCCTGGCCGGTGTTCACGCTCGGCATGCTGCAGGCCGACATCATCGGCGCACTGCTGGTGCTCGGCTTCTTGCGGTTCGGGCTCCCCCCGGAGGACCGCATCCAGCTGCAGGACCTGCCGACCTACAACCTGTCGATCTTCCTGGGCTACCTGTTCGTGTCGTTCACCGTGGCGTCGTATCTGACGCTGCGCATGCTGATCCCGGTGATGCGCTGGCAGCGCCGCGACATGTTGCTCGGCGACCGCGACCCCGCCGACACCGAGGTCGCCCGCATGCGGGCGCTGCGCATGCCCTTCTACCGCTCGGTGATCAGCGCGACGAACTGGCTGCTGGGGTCGGTGGTGTTCATCGTGGCCAGCTGGCCGGTGGCCAGCAAGTCCGCCCCCGTCGTCGCCGTCGCGACCGGCCTCGGCGCGACCGCCACCGCGATCATCGGCTACCTGCAGTCCGAACGCGTGCTGCGCCCCGTCGCAGTGGCCGCCCTGCGCGGCGGAGTCCCGGAGAAGTTCCACGCACCCGGCGTCATCCTGCGGCAGGTGCTGACATGGGTGCTGTCCACCGGGGTGCCGCTGGTCGCCATCCTGCTCGCTCTCGTCGCGAGCAAGTTCGAGATCCTGACCGCGCCGGCCGACCGGGTGATCACCACGATCCTGCTGCTGGCGATCGTCGCCCTGGTGATCGGGCTGTCGAGCACCGTGCTGGTGGCTATGTCGATCGCCGACCCGCTGCGGCAGCTGCGCTGGGCGCTGGGCGAGGTACAACGCGGCAACTACAACGCCCACATGCAGATCTACGACGCCAGCGAGCTGGGCCTGCTGCAGGCCGGGTTCAACGACATGGTCCGCGACCTGGCCGAACGGCAGCGGCTGCGCGACCTGTTCGGCCGCTACGTCGGCGAGGACGTCGCCCGCCGCGCGCTCGAGCGCGGCACCGAGCTGGGCGGCCAGGAGCGCGACGTGGCCGTGCTCTTCGTCGACCTGGTCGGCTCGACGAACCTCGCCGCCACCAGGCCGGCAGCCGAGGTGGTGAACCTGCTCAACGACTTCTTCCGCGTCGTCGTCGACACCGTCAACCGGCACGGCGGGTTCGTCAACAAGTTCCAGGGCGACGCCGCGCTGGCCATCTTCGGTGCACCGATCGAACATCCCGACGCGTCCGGAGCCGCTCTGGCCGCCTCCCGCGAGCTGCACGACGAGCTGATCGAGGTGCTGGGCGAGACCGAATTCGGCATCGGAGTGTCGGCCGGGCGGGCGATCGCCGGCCACATCGGCGCCCAGGCACGCTTCGAGTACACCGTGATCGGCGACCCCGTCAACGAAGCGGCGCGCCTCACCGAGCTGGCGAAGCTGGAGAAGGGCCACGTGCTCGCCTCGGCGATCGCGGTCAGCGAGGCCCTGGACTCCGAGGCGCTGTGCTGGGACGTCGGGGAGACGGTGAACCTGCGCGGCCGCACCGCCCCGACGCAGCTGGCCCGGCCCGTGGGACTGGTCACGCCGCCCGAGGTCGAGGTCACCGGCGACGTGTCGAAGTCCTCGCGCTGACTCAGGCCTTCTTGGCAGCCTTCTTCGCCGGCGCTTTCTTGGCGGCCGTCTTCTTGGCCGGAGCCTTCTTCGCCGCAGCCTTCTTCTTCACCGGTCCGCGGGCGCGCCGGTCAGCCAGCAGCTCCGAGGCGCGCTCGTCGGTGATCGACATGACGTCGTCGCCCTTGCGCAGGCTGGCGTTGGTTTCACCGTCGGTGACGTACGGGCCGAAGCGGCCGTCCTTGATCACCATCGGTTTACCCGACGCCGCATCGTTGCCCAGCTCACGCAGCGGAGGTGTCGCCGCGCCCTGGCGGCCGCGGCGTTTCGGCTCCGAGTAGATCTTCAACGCCTCGTCGAGGGTGATGTCGAACATCTGCTCCTCGGTGGCCAACGAGCGAGAGTCCGTGCCGCGCTTGAGGTATGGGCCGTAGCGCCCGTTCTGCGCGGTGATCTCCTCACCGCTGGCCGGGTCGACGCCCACCACACGCGGCAACGACAGCAGCTTCAACGCGTCTTCGAGCGTCACCGTCTCCAGATCCATCGACCGCAGCAGCGATCCGGTGCGCGGCTTCGGACCCGTTGGCTTCTTGCCCTTCTTCGCCGTCGCCCCAGCCTCGCCGTCGTCGGGCGGTTCGGGCAGCACCTCGGTGACGTACGGCCCGTACCGACCGTCCCTGGCCAGGATCTCGTGCCCGGTCTCGGGGTCGACGCCCAGCGATCGACCCTCTTGCGGTGTGGCGAAGAGTTTTTCGGCCAGCTCGAGAGTCAACTCGTCCGGCGTCAGCTCGTCGTTGATGTTGGCGCGCTGCGGCTTGACCTCGCCCGGATTGTCCGGATCGGCCACCATTCGCTCGAGGTACGGGCCGTTGCGGCCGACGCGGACATTGATCGCGCGCCCCTCCGCATCGTCGAACAGCTTGATGGAGTTGACAACTCGCGCGTCGATTTCCTCGAGGTTGCCGCCCACCAGCTTTTTCAGACCGCCGGCCCGGGCGATCGAGCCGTCCACCCCGTGCTCGCCACCGAAGTAGAAGTTGGACAGCCAGTTGGTCCTTCGCTCGTTACCCGCGGCGATCTCGTCGAGCTCGTCTTCCATCGCCGCGGTGAAGTCGTAATCGACCAGACGCGCGAAGTGCTGCTCCAGCAAGCCGATGACAGCGAACGCCACCCAGGACGGCACCAGCGCACTGCCCTTCTTGTGCACGTAGCCGCGGTCCTGGATGGTCTTGATGATCGAGCTGTAGGTCGACGGCCGGCCGATGCCCAGATCTTCGAGCGCCTTGATCAGCGAGGCCTCGGTGTAGCGGGCCGGCGGGCTCGTGGTGTGCCCGTCGGCGGTCAGACCCTTGGCGTCGACGCGCTGGCCCTGCGTCAGGTTCGGCAGTCGACTCTCGGCGTCGTCGGCCTCACCGCCGGCCTGCTCATCGAGGCTCTCCACGTACGCCTTGAGGAAGCCGGCGAACGTGATCGTGCGGCCGCTGGCGTTGAACACGACCTGCTCGCCTGACGAAGCCTGCCCGGCGATGCGCAAGCTCAGCGTGGTGCCGCGTGCGTCGGCCATCTGCGAGGCCACGGTGCGCTGCCAGATCAGCTCGTAGAGCCGGAACTCGTCGGTGTCCAGGGCGGAGTGCAGCTGGCCCGGCGTCGCGAACACGTCACCGGCGGGCCGGATCGCCTCGTGCGCCTCCTGCGCGTTCTTCACCTTGCGGGTGTACTGGCGCGGCGACGGATGCACGTACTCCTCGCCGTAGAGCTGCTGGGCCTGAGTGCGGGCCGCGTTGATGGCCGACTGCGACAGCGTGGTCGAGTCGGTACGCATATAGGTGATGTAGCCGTTCTCGTACAGCCGCTGCGCGATGCTCATCGTGCGCTCGGAGGAGAACCGCAGCTTGCGCCCGGCCTCCTGCTGCAGCGTCGACGTCATGAACGGCGGGTACGGCCGGCGGGTGTAGGGCTTCTGCTCCACCGAAGCCACCTGCAGCTGCGCCCCACGCAAGCCCGAGGCCAGCGCGTTCGCCGCCGACTCGTCGAGGACGAGCACCTCGTCGGGCTTCTTCAGCCCGCCCAGCGAATCGAAGTCACGCCCGGCCGCCACACGCCGCCCGTCGACCGTGTTCAGCTTGGCGGTGAACGTCGGTGGCGTGGCCTGCGCGTCGGAGACGCTGGCGTCGAGCTCGGCGGTGACATCCCAATAGCCGGCGCTGCGGAACGCCATCCGCTCGCGTTCCCGCTGCACGATGATGCGCGTCGCGACCGACTGCACCCGGCCCGCGGAGAGCTTCGGCGCGACCTTCTTCCACAGCACGGGGCTGACTTCGTAGCCGTACAGGCGGTCGAGGATGCGGCGGGTCTCCTGGGCGTCGACCAGCGCGTTGTCCAGATCGCGTGGATCCTCGGCGGCAGCGCGGATCGCAGGCTCGGTGATCTCGTGGAACACCATGCGCTTGACCGGGACGCGCGGCTTGAGCGTTTCGAGCAGGTGCCAGGCGATCGCCTCGCCCTCGCGGTCACCGTCCGTCGCCAGATAGAGCTCGTCGACGCCCTTGAGCAGGTCCTTCAGCTCGGCGACGGTGCTCTTCTTCTCCGGGCTGATGATGTAGAGCGGCTCGAAGTTCTCCTCGACGTTGACCCCGAGACGGGCCCACGGCTCCGATTTGTACTTCGCCGGGACGTCGGCCGCGTTGCGCGGCAGGTCACGGATGTGTCCGCGGGACGACTCGACGATGTAGTTGGACCCGAGATAGCCGGCGATTTTGCGCGCCTTGGTAGGCGACTCGACTATGACGAGCCGCCGCACTCTGCCGTTTCCACCGCGGTCGCGGTCTCCGTCAGCCACCTATCCGGTTCACTGTCTCGACTCCTACTACTTATTCTCTGTGCCGTCGGCAGGCTCGCACATCGTTGCGCCACCCCGCCCCGGCAACGAACAATTTCGCACTCTGCGCGTGCCGACGCAAACCGGCTCCCCGCCGAGCACCCGTCCCTCAGCCGTTAGACACGCGGCCACGACGCCAACGCCTCGGCGCCCTCCGGAGGTTCCCCAACGTTCTCTACCAGGCGCGACAGCCGCCGTCGGCCGCTGATACGCAGCGCAGGCCGCGAGCCGCGGGTGCCGATCAGCGTGGGTGCAATTCCGACCCGCATCATCGCCGATGCGAGCACGGAATGGGTGTCGGGCGCGTGCGGGTCCAACCCGAGCAGATAGCGGTCGTCGGCCTCCGGGCTACCCGCGGCCAGCGTCCAGGCCCGCAACTCCCGCGGTCCGGGCAGCCACTGCGGCGGGACCGTCTTCACCGCGCCGCGCGTCCATTCCCGCGCGATCACGGTCAACCGGGGATCGACCGCGGTACGCACCAGCGGCGTGTTCTCGTCAGTGCGCGAGATCTCCGGCGTGAGCCCCGCGTCGGAGATCATCTCCGCCAGCCCCTCGGCACGCCATGACCGGTCCACCACCACCGACAGCCGCGCTGCCTGACCCTGGACGGCAGAGACCAGCAAAGCCTGCCCCGGCCCGGCCAGCATCCCCGTCAGATCGGCGACGGCCGGCGGCACCGACTCAGCCGAGAAGAAGGACAGCTGGCTCACACAGATGACAGTAGGCCAGCGGGCCATCTTCACAGCGGATGCGGACGCGAACGCGGCGCTGCGGTTCTCGTGTTCCGCCAAAACGAAACACCCCCGCGCCGCCGACGAGCGGTGACGCGGGGGTGCCAGGTCTTAAGGTGACTCAGACGGCGCGAACGCCGGTGGCCTGAGGGCCCTTGGGGCTCTGGCCGACCTCGAACTCGACCTTCTGGTTCTCTTCCAGGGTGCGGAAGCCGGAACCCTGGATCTCCGTGTAGTGGACAAAAACGTCAGCGGAGCCGTCCTCGGGGGCGATGAAGCCGAAGCCCTTCTCCGCGTTGAACCACTTCACAGTTCCCTGTGGCATCTTTCGTAATTTCCTTCTCTTCTTACCGGGGCGATTCACCGACTTCCGGTGTACCGGGCCCGTTCCGACCGCCATACCTTCGTGGAGTGCTCGGAACTCGACCCGACCTACAACCCTCGCAGGAACCGCGACCGCAACGTTGTTCCTGCGAGTGCGTATACACGAAGACAGGAGCTGCGACCGCCGTTAGTCAACCATGTCTGACGCTGCTGCGACAGTCCGACAAGCGGTTGCGCAGCATCATGTAGTCAGAAATTCACGTACGACACGACGTAGGGGATGTGTGGAAGGCTCCGAGGTGCCCGATCCGACGCTGGGGTTCGGCCGCGCGCTGCTCGCCTGCGCGGTCGACGGCACCGGGTCGGGGGAACGTCCGCTGCGCCACGTGGCCGACTTACCGGCCCGCCGCGCGCACGCCCGCGCATGGCCCTCATGGGCACCCTCAGATGTGGTGCAGGCGTTCGCCGATCACGGCATCGGCGCCCCGTGGTCACATCAGCTCGCCGCCGCCGAGCACGCCCACGCGGGGCGGCACGTCGTACTCAGCACGGGCACTGCATCGGGCAAGTCGCTCGCCTACCAGCTCCCCATATTGACGGCGCTGACACACAATCCGCGGGCGCGGGCGCTGTACCTGTCGCCGACCAAAGCACTCGGACACGACCAGTTGCGCGCCGTCGCCTCGCTCAGCACAGCGGCGGGGCTCGATGACGTCGCCCCGACGTCGTATGACGGCGACACCTCCGCCGACGTCCGTCGGTTCGCCCGGGAACGCTCCCGATGGATCTTCTCCAACCCCGACATGATCCACCTGTCGATGTTGCGCAACCACGCCCGGTGGGCGGTTTTCCTGCGCCACCTGAAATTCGTCGTCGTCGATGAATGCCACTACTACCGCGGCATTTTCGGCTCGAATGTCGCCATGGTGCTGCGCCGGCTGCTGCGGCTGTGCGCGCGCTACTCCCCCGACGGGCAGATGCCCACCGTGATCTTCGCCAGTGCGACCACCGCCGAACCCGCGACCACCGCGGCCGAACTGATCGGCCAGACGGTGATCGAGGTCACCGAAGACGGCTCACCGCAGGGGGCCCGCACGGTGGCGCTGTGGGAGCCGGCGCTGCTCACCGACCTCGTCGGGGAGAACGGCGCACCGGTGCGGCGCTCCGCGGGCGCCGAGGCGTCACGCGTGATGGCCGACCTGATCACCGAGGGCGCACGAACTTTGACGTTCGTGCGGTCCCGACGCGGCGCGGAGCTGACGGCGCTGGGCGCCAGGACGCGGTTGGCGGAGACCGACCCGGAGTTGGCCGCAGCGGTGGCCTCCTACCGGGCGGGATACCTGGCCGAGGATCGCCGCACATTGGAACGCGCGCTGGCCGACGGGCGATTGCGTGGCATGGCGACGACCAATGCGCTCGAACTCGGTGTCGACATCGCCGGACTGGACGCTGTTGTGCTGGCGGGCTTTCCGGGCACGGTCGCGTCGTTCTGGCAGCAGGCCGGGCGGGCGGGCCGGCGCGGCCAGGGCGCTCTGGTGGTGCTCATCGCCCGCGACGACCCGCTCGACACCTATCTGGTGCATCATCCCGCTGCTCTCCTGGACAAGCCGATCGAACGCGTCGTGATTGACCCGGCCAATCCCTACGTGCTGGGTCCTCAATTGCTGTGCGCGGCCACTGAACTCCCGCTGACTGACGCAGAAGTCCGGATGTGGGACGCCGAGGCCGTGGCCCGCGCACTCGTCGACGACGGACTGCTGCGCCGCCGGCCCAGCGGATACTTCCCGACGCCCGGCCTCGATCCCCACCCCGCCGTGGACATCCGGGGATCGATCGGTGGTCAGATCGCGATCCTCGAGGCGGACACCGGCCGGATGCTGGGCAACGCCGGTGCCGGCCAGGCCGCCGCCTCGGTGCACCCGGGTGCCGTCTATCTGCACCAGGGCGAGAGCTATCTGGTGGATTCCCTGGACTTCGAGGACGGCATCGCGTTCGTACACGCCGAAGATCCCGGATACACCACCTTCGCACGGGAATTGACCGACATCACGGTCACCGGACCCGGCGAACGTTCGACGCACGGCCCGGTGACGCTCGGCCTGGTGCCGGTGTGCGTGAGCAACACCGTCACCGGTTACCTGCGCCGCCGTCTCGACGGCGAGGTCATCGACTTCTGCGAGCTCGACATGCCCACGCGCACACTGGAGACCATGGCAGTGATGTGCACCATCACACCAGAAGCCCTGTCCGACAGCGGAATCGATCCGTTGCGGACCCCCGGGTCGCTGCACGCGGCCGAACACGCCGCCATCGGCCTGTTGCCGCTGATCGCCAGTTGCGACCGCGGTGACATCGGTGGCGTGTCCACCGCAGTCGGTCCGGTGGACGGCCTGCCGACGATCTTCGTCTACGACGGCTATCCCGGCGGCGCCGGATTCGCGGCCCGTGGCTTCGGCGCCATCACGCGGTGGTGGTCCGCGACGGCGTCGGCGATCGAGGCGTGCGAATGCCCTGCAGGGTGTCCATCGTGTGTGCAGTCACCGAAATGCGGCAACGGCAACGATCCACTCGACAAGGAGGGCGCGCTCACCGTCCTGCGCCTGGTGCTGGACGCCTTGAACGACCGGCGGTGACGATCGGCGGGTGACGACCGACCCCTCGACGATCGCCGCGGATCCGCCGACGGAATCCGTACCCGCCTCGACTCTTCGGAACCTACCGTTCGAGGTGCACCGAGGCAACCCGAAAGTGCTCGTCACGGGCCATATCGACATAGAGACGCGGCTTTTTGCTGCGGATCCCGCAGCCGGTGGCTCGGTAGGATCACCTCATGAGCCACGACTGGATGCTCGTGGAGACGCTGGGGAGCGAACCGACCGTGGTCGCTCAGGGGGCCCACACCAAGAATCTGATCCCGATCTCGTCTCTGCTCCGACGCAACCCCCACCTGATGGCAATTCAAACCGCGATCAGCGAGACCGTGCGCGGTGGCAGCGGACTGAGCAGCATCACGCCGAAGAACGACTGCGTGATCCGCACCGAGGTGGTGGCGATGTCCGACGGTCGCATCCACGGGGTGCAGATGTGGATCGGCGCCGCCGACGAAGACCCGCCGCCTCGCCCCGAGGTGGGGTCGATGCTGTGGGATCTCACCAACGGCGCCGCCACGGACACGGTCGAATCGCTGAAGATCGGGGGCTGGGATCCGGCGACTCAGCCGACGCAGGGTCGCGCGTTCGCCGACGATCTGCCACGCCGGGATCTCAATCCGCACGAGGCAGAGGTGATCAGCATGCTGATCAAGCCGCGGCCAGGCGTGACGATCTGCACGACGTGGGACGTCGCCGATTACCGCGGGGAGCAGATCACCGTCGGCTTCGTGGCGCGCTCGCTCGAGGAGATCGACGACGACGGCGACGAGGACGGGGCACCGCGGCTGGTGTGCCGGGCGATGAACTGGCGCAGCGTGCACGAGGGCAAGGACAACGGCGAAGCCTCGCTGGCCGAGCGCATCCTCGCCGGCCTGGCCCGGCCGGGCATCCACCGCGCGCTGGTCGACCCCGCGCACTGGATGCTCGTCAAATGGCTCGACGATCCCGCGCCCTTCTTCGACTGGCGCGCAGGAATGTCCAGCGAGCAAGCGATTCATCCGCACGATCGCCCCACGGTCGCGGAGATGGCCAAGGGTTTCGACGGGGGTTCGGTGTCGGGCGTGCTGCGGGTGATCGCGCGCGACGGCGGGTGGACGCCGGTGCACGTGACGGTTCATCGCATCGAACTGCACGACGGGGTCATCGGGGGTCTCGCCGAGTTGCGTCTCCCAACCGACGACGAATTGTCCGACGCCCGACTGGAAGAGCGCTGAACCTCCCGGGCGTGGCGTATCGAGCCCGCTAGGGCTTGTCTTTCTTGCCGTTGCCGTTGCCGTGGCCACGGCCGGGTCCCGGACCCCCTCGCGGCGGCTCGGCGGGCGGCGGGGGCGGGGGCGCCACGACCGGCGCGGGCGCCGATGTCACCGGAGTCACGCTGCTCGGCGTCGTCGGCGGTGTCACGCTGGTGCTCGTGCTGACCGACGCCGGCGAGGGTGATGAGCCGAAGGGATCGAGCGCCAACGCCAACGCCGAGACGACGAACGCCGCCACGATGGCGGCCCCGGCGAGCACGTAGCGGCGCGGGTTCCGACGCCCCGGTCGCGCACGCACCGGGGCGGGAGGCGGGTATCCGGCCGTCGGCGGCAGAGGCGCGGCCATGACCCGGGTGGCCGGTCGGGGCGCAGCGGCAACGGGCCGCGGCGCCAGGGCGGCGGGATCACCGGCCAGCGCCGCTCGCATGTGGTCGGCGCTCGCGAACCGATGCGCCGGGTCGCGCGCCATTCCGCGGGTGATCACTGCGGCCAGCACGGGATCGACGTCGCTACGCACCTCGGCCAATGGTGGCGGCGGCGTGTCGACGATCGCACGGGCCAGGGAAACGGGGTTGTCGTGCGGAAAGGCACGGTGACCGACCAGCGCCTCGTAGCCGATCACCGCGACGGCGTAGAGGTCGTCGGCCACCGACGCCGGCGCCCCGGTGACGCGCTCCGGACTCATGTAGCACATCGTCCCGATGATCAGACCGGTCCCGGTGAGGGCTGATGAAGCGCCGCCCGTCTTGGCGATGCCGAAGTCGGCGACCTTCATCCGATCTCCGGCCGAGGAGAGCAGGACGTTGCCCGGCTTGATGTCGCGGTGCAGCACGCCCGCCGCGTGGGCGGCGCCCAAGCCCGCGAGGACATCGTCGAGGATTACGCGGACCTGGTACGGCGCCATGGGACCTGCGCCCATGATGTCGTGCAGCGTGCGGCCCGGCAGCCGTTCCATCACGATGAACGGCGCCCCGTCGTGATCACCGAAATCGTGCACGGCGACGACATTGGGATGCTCCAGCGCCGCCGCCGCCTTGGCCTCGACCTCGAATCGGCGGCGCAGGTCCGGATCGTCGGACATCTGAGGATGCAGCACTTTGACGGCGACGGGTCGGCATAGGCGGGTGTCCCAGCCGTCGCGGACCTCGGCCATGCCGCCGCGACCGAGCAGGCCGCGCACCTCGTAGCGGCCGGCGAGCAGTTCGCGGCCGGTCATGAGGGGTGCGTATCCCGCCTTACGGCGACGTAAACCCCGGCTCGCCGAGCGGTCCCGCGCGGGCGGCGGCTGTCGCCGGGCCGACCAGCGCAGCGCCGAAGCCCGGCGCCGTCTCGGCGGTCACCAGCACGTCCAACCCATCGACGTCGCACCCGATCACCGTAGAGGCCATCGACCGCGCGACGGAAACAGCCGTCGCACAGGCCGCCTCACGACCGCTCGGCAGCGCTGCGGCCGCACCGAGCGCCGCGAGGTCCGCCGCCGCGGCCGCCCGGTGCCGGGCCACCACGGCCGAACCGAGAAGGGCGCCGCCGGCCATGACAGCCGCCACAGCCGCGATCAGGAATGCCGCGAGCACGCTCGCGGCGCCGGTGTCGTCATGCACCCGGCTCCAGCGCCGAGACGGCCCGGGCGTTGATCGCGATGCCCGGCAGGAGTGCCGCGCGCGACGCGACCGTCGCGACCACGAATCCGCCGTCACGCCGGAGCTCGATCGCCGCCTGCGGCGGCGCGATCTGGCGGGCGGTCGCCAGAGCCACGCCCTCGTCGCCGCGCGCGGCCAACCGGGCGGCTTCCCTGGCGGCGTCGACACACCGCACCTGCATGGTGAGCGCAGTGAGCCCGGCCAGGCAGATCGCCACCACCGCCACGAGCGCGAGGATGGCGAATGCCGCCTCGACGGTCGCGAAACCGGCATCTAGGTGTTCGTGTTCAGCGCGCGGGTAATGATGTTCGTCAGTGCGCCGACGATCGAGTCGCCTGTCACGACGGTGTACAGGATCGCCCCGAACGCCGCGGCGGCGATGGTGCCGATCGCGTATTCGACGGTCGACATTCCGTCGTCGGCCACCGCGAGCACGAGTAGCCGCGCGCGCACATCGGCGAGTCGTTGAGTGAACATGCAGATCCTCCTGGTTGGTTGTCACAACATTCCTGATCGCAGGACGTCTCCGGCCAGCCCCGCGATGACCGGCACGATGCCCTGGCAGATGAACGCCGGCAGGTAGCACAGCCCCAGCGGGCCGGCGATCAGCACGGCTGCCCGCTCGGCCCTCGCCCCGGCTGCGTCCGACGCCTCGGCGCGCAGCGTGGCGGCGAGGTCTTCGACACCCTGCGCCAGCGCGGCCCCGGAGGCCGCCGACCGGCGCGCCATGCGCAGATAGGCACGCACGTGCGCCTTTCCGACGTCGCCGGCATCCCCGTCGTCGGCGGGGTCTGCCCAGGCCCGGCCGGCGTCCGCACCCAGGGCCAGCAGGTCCGCACCGCGGCGCAGAACATGCGCCAGCGCGTGCGGCGCCGCGGCGGCGACCGCTGCGGCGGCGGTCGACACCGCCATGCCCGCGCGCAGGCACGCCGCGAACGCGTCGAGCGTCGCCGCCACCGCCAGCGGTCCGTCGGACGGCGGCGCCCCTCGCCCCGGCGCCTGCACCCGCCGCGCTCCCAGCCTGCGCGCCGCGGACGGTTGCGGGAGCACCAGAACGGCCAGCGCCAGCGACACTGCGGCCCAGGTCATTCCAGCACCGACGCCGTGATGCGGTCCGACCACAGCAGACCGGCTCCGACGAGCGCGGTTCCGATCCACAACAGCCATCCACCGGCGCCGTCGGAGAGCAGGAAGCCGAGGGGGTCGGCACCGATCGCGCAGCCCATCAGCACGCCCAGCACCGGCAGCCCGGCGAGCACCGTGCCCGTGGTGCGTGCGCCCGCCATCCCGGCATCCACCCGGGACCGGAACCGTTCGCGTTCGGCGAGGTCGCGTTGGGCGGCTTGCATGAGAGACGCGATGGCCAGCCCGTGCTGCTGCGCGAGCTGCCAGCACACCGCCAGCCGGTCCCAGTGGCCCGGCACCAGCGAGCGTCGTGACTCCGCCCGCAGCCCCGACACGACGTCGGCACCGAGGTGCGCGCGGGCCGCGACCGCGCCGAACGACTCCCCGACGCGCCCCTCGATTTCGCGAGACGCCGTGTCGATCGCAGCCACGGGATGGGCCCCGACACGCAGTTCGGACACCAGGACCTCGAGAGCACCGTGCAGTGCAGTCGACTCGCGTGCGCTCGCCCGCCGCCTGGTGCGCCACCGTTGGCGCACCAGCAGCACTGCCAGCATCGTCGCGGCTGCCAGCACCGCTGTCATCGGGACCACAGCACCCAGCGCGGCGCAGGCGAGCAGCGCCACCAGCATCACCGGCGGTCGCCGACGCGGCCGCGCTGCCACGCGTCGCACCGGCGCCCGCGTCGCGGGTGGCAGCACCAGCAGGGCCAGCGCCAACGCCATTGCGGCCACAGTCATGTCCGGCTCCTGCGGTCGACGAGCCGGCGCAGCGCGTCGGCGCCCTCCCCCGGACCCGTGTCGGCGTTCCAGCTCGGCAGCACGGACACCTGACCGTCCCTGTCGCGATGGAGTACACCGATCTCGGCGAGCCGGCGACCACCCGACCGGGTTCGCGACATGTGCAGCACCACGTGGATCGCCGCGCCGAGCTGGCTGTGCAGAGCCGCCCGGTCGAGTCCGCCGAGTGCGGCGAGCGCCTCGAACCGGGCGGGGATCTCGCCCGGGCTGTTGGCGTGGACGGTTCCCGCGCCGCCGTCGTGACCGGTGTTCAGAGCCGTGAGCAGGTCGACCACCTCGGCGCCGCGCACCTCGCCGACGACGATGCGGTCGGGTCTCATCCGCAGGGCCTGCCGAACCAGGTCGCGAACGGTGACCTCACCGACCCCTTCCACGTTGGCCGCTCGCGCCACCAGCGAGACCAGGTGCGGATGGCGAGGTGCCAGCTCTGCCGCGTCCTCGACGCAGAGGATGCGCTCCTGGGCGGGTATCGCACCGAGCAGCGCAGCCAGCAGGGTCGTCTTGCCACTGCCGGTACCGCCGCTCACCACGAACGCGAGCCGGGCGGCGATGATGCCGTGTAGCAGTGTTGCCGCCTCGGCGGGGATGGTGCCGGTGGCCGCCAGCGCGTCGAGATCCTGGCTGGCAGGGCGTAGCACACGAAGTGACAGACAGGTGCCACCGGCGGCGATCGGCGGCAGCATGGCGTGAAGCCGTACGTTCAGCGTTTTCCCGGCCGCACTCCCGAGATCGGCGAGATGCCCGTCGACCCACGGTTGGGCATCGTCGAGGCGGCGGCCGGCAGTCAGCGCGAGCCGCTGGGCGAGGCGCCGGACCGCGGCCTCGTCAGCGAATCGCACGCCGGTGCGTCGCAAACCAGTTCCGTCGTCGACCCACACGGCGTCAGGGGCGGTGACGAGCACATCGGTGGTGTCGGGCGCCGTCAGCAGCGGTTCGAGGATGCCCGCCCCGACGAGCTCGGTCTGCAGTTCACGCAGATTCGTCAGCACCTCGGTGTCGCCGAGGACGCCGCCGGACTCGGCGCGGATCGCGGCGGCCACGACGCTGGGCCTCAACGGCACGCCGTCCGCCGCGAGTCGTTCACGGACCCGGTCCAGCAGAGGCGCGTTCACGCGGCGACCTCACCCGGCGATTCGAGATGCGGCTTCGTCTCCAGGACGGCCAGCACCGACCGGGCCGCGCTCGCCAGCGGGGAGTTTCCCCGAAGTCGCACCCCGCCCCGTTCCAGATTCTGGTCCAGGCCCGGCTGAGGACGCATCGTCGCCAGAATGGGCAGACCGACGATGCGCGCCACATCGATGGGCCTCAATCCGCCCGGGGAAGGCCCGCGCACGAGCAGGCCGGTGTTCTGATTGGAGGCCAGCACCCACTGGGCCGTCGCCGTCGCGGCGGCGCAGGATCGCACGTCGGCGGGTGTGACCAAAACCACCAGATCCGCTGCAGCCAAAGCTGTCTCCGTGGCCGCGCTGGGGCGGCGAGCGACATCGGACACCACCGTCACCGCCGCCCGGGCGCCGGCATCGATCACCGCACTCAGAGCCTGCGGATCGATCTCCCCGGCAGCGCGTTCACCGGCCAGTACGCGGCTGCCCGCGAGGAGAGCGACGTGCTGGACCCGCGGCAGCGCGGCCCGGAGGGCCGGATAGGCGAGCCGTCCGCCGGCCAGGGTCAGATCCGGCCAACGCACACCGGACTCGGTTTCGCTGCCGAGCACGAGGTCGAGACCGCCACCCCATGGGTCGACGTCGACGAGCAGTGCCTCCTTCGCAGCCCGGGCCAACGCCACCGAGAACACGGACGCGCCGCCCCCGCCTCTGCCCGACATCACCGCCACCACAGCGCCGCGGGGTCCCCCGGCGCGCGCCTCGTCGGCAGCCTCGGTCAGCACCGCCATCAGGTCGGCCTCTTGGGCGGGCAGCGTCAGGACGTGGTGCGCCCCCACCGCGACAGCGGCTTCCCAGTGCGCGCCATCGGGAGCAGCACCGCTGATCAGGACCACCCCGGCGCGTCGGGTCATGCCGCGTTGTGCGCACGAGCGGGCCGCCGCGGCATCGAGCAGGACCGCTGCTGCGCCCGCCCACACGCGCCGGTCCGAGGGATCGGCACTGCGCACCGCGTGCACCCCGGCGGCGGCGACCACCCGATCCACCAGCCCGCGCAGGACGGGGTCGGAGACGACGATCAGAATGGCGGCTGCGGTCATGTTTCCCAGGCTGCGCGGCGTCGCCGCGCTCAGCCAGAGCCGCGCGCGGATCTGTGGATGACCGTGGACTTGTCCACAGGCCGGCGAATCAGCAGGGAGAACTTCGCCGAAAACGGCGTTCCGCAACCAACTGGAATGAGGTGGCCTATCCGCATTGCGAAAGACCCCAGAAAAGGGACGACCCCCGCCAGGGGGGGAGGAGGCGGAGGTCGTCGTGTATCAGCCCCGGGGGGTCGGGCTGATGCACACCCGGCATAAGCCGAGTGATGCCCACTATACACACGCCTGCGCGGGCGGGCGCAAGACCACACCGCAGAGAAGTCGGAGCAGATCCAGAAAAGATTGCAGTCGAAGACACGTGTCGTGAACTGCCAGTTTGTACGATCTGCCGCAATCTGTCACGCGAGCGCGTCTTATGCTGACGCTGTGACCCCCTCCGAGCCTGTGACGGGCGCCGAAGCCACCGGCGGGACGCCCCCGCCCGAACGCCCCGTACCCACCGCCGCGTTCTTCGATCTCGACAAAACGGTCATCGCGAAATCGAGCACGCTGGCTTTCAGCAAACCGTTCTTCAGCCAGGGGCTAATGAATCGGAGGACGGTCCTCAAATCCGCCTACGCCCAATTCCTGTTCACGATGTCGGGTGCCGATCACGACCAGATGGACCGGATGCGCGCCCACATCACGACGATGTGCGCGGGGTGGGACGTCGAACAGGTCAAGTCGGTGGTGGGCGAGGCGTTGCACGACATCGTCGATCCGCTGGTCTTTGCCGAAGCTGCAGACCTGATCTCCGACCACAAGCTGTGCGGTCGCGACGTGGTCGTCGTATCGGCATCGGGCGAGGAGATCGTCGGGCCCATCGCGCGGGCCCTGGGGGCGACCCACGCGATGGCCACCCGGATGGTGGTCGAGGACGGCCGCTACACCGGTGACATCGCGTTCTACTGCTACGGAGAAGGCAAGGCGGAGGCGATCCGCGCGCTGGCCGCCCGGGAGGGTTATGCGCTCGAGCACTGCTACGCCTACTCGGACTCGATCACAGACCTGCCGATGTTGACGACGGTCGGACATCCGACCGTCGTCAATCCCGACCGTGCGTTGCGCAAAGAAGCCGCCGCCCGCGACTGGCCGGTGCGGTCGTTCTCCAAGCCCGTGTCGCTGCGCGACCGGCTACCCGCACCGTCTGGCGCCGCGGTCGCGACCACAGCAGCTGTCGGCGTGAGCGCGCTGGCAGCGGGCGCACTGACCTACACCCTGCTGCGGCGCTTCGCCTTCTGACGCCTTCTGACCTCTACCGCCTTCTGACCCTCACCGCGGTAGCTGGACAGCTCCGCGTAACGAATCGGGAAACCGACGCGTTTGACCCTTGCTGTGACCGCGGTCACGTAGTACAAAGGAACCACGGAAGCCGGGTGAGGCCAAGGTCGAGCCGGAAGAGAAGGCTCGATCTCCCGACCTCGGCTCCCCAGCACGAGTCCCGGAACCCACGCGGCGCACATGCCGCGGAACAGGCAAAAGTGTTGCGGGCCTGCGTAAGTGCGAAGATCGGACGGCCACGACGGCCCTTTGGGTGGGGTCGCAGCCGAAACGGATCGCACAGCGCCGAGGCCACCCACGCAACCCACAACGCACGCATGGTAACCGGAGGCTCGTGCTGGCGGGCGGCGCGCCGAAGTACTTTTCGAATTACTTCGGAACGCCGCCCGCTTTTGCTTTGCTGGACACGGTCAGGAGGACGGGTCGGGAGGGCCCGTCAGGACGACGCTGGGGCAGCGATGGACAGCGCCTCGCGAGCGCCCGCATGCAGCGCCTCATTGCTGAGCACCAGCCACGCCGTCAGTCCGGCCGGCGTTCCCGACGCGAATCCTCGTGCCGCTGCGGTGTAGTCGCCCGACCGGCGCATCCAGTGCATCTCCGGCACTCCCAGCCCGTGCGGGTCCAGTCCGCTGGCGATCGTGATCAGCCGGGACACCCCGCGCGCCACCACGCCGTCGGCGCTGCCGAACGGGGCCAGCGTCAGCAGCTCCCCGTGCGCGACCGCGGCCAGCACGGTCGCCGGTACCCGCGTGCCGCCCGTCGCGAGGTCGGCGAGCAGCTCCAGTCGGCGGCCGATGTCCGGATCGGTACGCGGCCGGCCGAGCGCATCAGCGTCGACGAGGTCGGCCGCGGCCAGCGAGTGCAGCCGGGCGATGGCCTGCAGCGGGGCGCGCCGCCACACCCCGATCAGAGAGCCTTGACCACCTTCGAGCGCTTCGGCGACGCGCAGCGCCCCGGCGAGCACCGGGTCCTTCTCACCGTCGGTGTCGGAGGAGGCGAATTGCAGCGGACCACCGTCGAGTACCGACGATGCCCGGGCTGCCCGCAGCGCGGCTTCCGCGGCGGTACCCGGCCAGCCCCGCAGGTTCGTTCGGTGCCGGTGCGCCCGGCCCAGGGCCTCGCGCGCCTCCTCCCCCGCCTCGGCGACGCCGGGCAGAGTGGTCAGCGGGGCAAGCGGATCGGTCACGCCCGCACACGCTAATCGATGGTCGGCGGACCGATCGGCGCGCCGGTTGCGACGTTCGTCGCCTCCCGGGTGCCGCCCGCAGCGACGGTTGTGAGTCGCCAACGTCGATGCAACGTTGGGTGACTACCCTCACAGTCATGACCGAGACGCACGCCGACGTTCAGGCTTCGTACCCGCCTGCCCCCGAGTTCAGCGCCCAGGCCAACGCGACTGAGGCCCTCTACGACGAGGCCGAATCGGACCGGCTGGCGTTCTGGGGCACCCAGGCCGAGCGGCTGGCGTGGGACACGCCCTTCACCGACGTGCTGGACTGGTCGGAGGCACCGGTCGCGAAGTGGTTCGTGGGCGGCACGCTCAACGTCGCCTACAACTGCGTCGACCGCCATGTCGAGGCCGGCAACGGCGACCGCGTCGCGATCCACTGGGAGGGTGAACCGGTCGGGCACTCGCGCTCCATCACCTACGCCGAGCTCAAGGACGAGGTCTGCCAGGCCGCCAACGCATTGACCGAACTCGGCCTCGTCACCGGTGACCGGGTGGCGATCTACATGCCGATGGTGCCCGAGGCCATCATCGCGATGCTCGCCTGCGCCCGCCTCGGCGCGATGCACTCGGTGGTGTTCGCCGGTTTCTCCGCCAGCGCCTTGAAGGCCCGCATCGACGACGCGCAGGCCAAGATCGTCATCACCACCGACGGTCAGTATCGACGCGGGCAGGCGGTTTCGCTCAAGGACGGCGTCGACGACGCCATCGCCGGCCTCGGTGACGACAGCCCGGTCGAGCACGTACTGGTGGTGCGCCGCACCGGTATCGACACGCCGTGGACCGACGGGCGGGACCTGTGGTGGGACGAGGTCGTGCCCAAGGCCTCCACCGACCACACCCCGGAGGCGTTCGACTCCGAGCATCCGCTGTTCCTGCTCTACACCTCAGGCACGACCGGCAAGCCCAAGGGCATCATGCACACCTCGGGCGGCTACCTGACGCAGGCGTCGTACACCCACGTCAACGTCTTCGACATCAAGCCCGAGACCGACGTCTACTGGTGCACCGCCGACATCGGCTGGGTCACCGGGCACACCTACATCGTCTACGGGCCGCTGTCCAACGGCGTCACGCAGGTCGTCTACGAGGGCACGCCCGCCTCGCCGAACGAGCACCGGCACTTCGAGACCATCGAGAAGTACGGCGTCACCATCTATTACACCGCCCCCACGCTGGTCCGCACCTTCATGAAGTGGGGCCGCCAGATCCCCGCCGAGCACGACCTGTCGAGCCTGCGGCTGCTGGGCTCGGTCGGCGAGCCGATCAACCCCGAGGCGTGGCGCTGGTACCGGATGGCGTTCGGCGCGGACAAGACCCCGATCGTCGACACCTGGTGGCAGACCGAGACGGGCGCGATCATGATCTCCCCGTTGCCGGGCGTCACGAGCTGCAAGCCGGGCTCGGCGATGCGCGCACTGCCCGGCATCTCGGCCAAGATCGTCGACGACGACGGCAACGAACTCGCCCCGGGCACCGATCACGGCGAGCAGGCCAGCGGATACCTCGTGCTCGACAAGCCGTGGCCGTCGATGCTGCGCGGTATCTGGGGTGATCCGGAGCGGTTCAAGGAGACCTACTGGTCGCGTTTCGCCGAGCAGGGCTGGTACTTCGCCGGTGACGGCGCCCGCTACGGCAAGGACGGCGAGATCTGGGTCCTGGGCCGCATCGACGACGTCATGAACATCTCCGGGCATCGCATTTCCACCGCGGAGGTGGAATCGGCCCTGGTCGGTCACTCCGGGGTGGCCGAGGCCGCGGTCGTCGGCGCCTCCGACGAGCACACCGGCCAGGCGATCTGCGCGTTCGTGATCCTCAAGTCCAGCGCCCACGGCGGGGAGGAGTCGATGGTCGACGAGCTGCGCGCCGAAGTCGCCCGGGAGATCTCCCCCATCGCCAAGCCGCGGGAGATCCACGTCGTACCGGAGCTTCCCAAGACCCGCAGCGGCAAGATCATGCGCCGGCTGCTGCGCGACGTCGCCGAGGGCCGCGAACTCGGTGACACGTCCACCCTCGTCGACCCCAGCGTCTTCGAAGCGATCCGGGCCAGCAAGTAAACCTGTCGCGCGGGTGTGCAGCGTCACGCCCGCGCGACGTTCGGTTTCGCCGATCGATCCCGTCTCCATCTGTGACACAACGGATCACAGAAAAGAGGGATCGACCATGACCACGCACCGCACCACCGAGCACACCCCCGCCCGTCGTTCGGGTGTCGCCGCGAAGTTCTCGCTGGCCGTCGCGTTCCTGCTGGTCGTCGCGCTGGCGGTGTTCGTGCTGCAGAACACCGTGCACACCACGATCAACTTCATCGGCTGGAATTTCGACCTCGCCCAGGGGGTCGCGCTGCTCGGCGCCGCCGGCGTCGGTGCGGTGATCGCGCTGGTCGTCAGCGCCGCGATTCGCGTGCGCCGCGCGGTGCGCTGAGCCGATAGAGCGTGAGGTCAGGCCGGGCCGACGGGGACGAACCCGCTGCCCGGCCTGTTCTTTGCGGTGATGTCGGCCAGCTGGGTGTTGATGGACATCGTGACCGCAGGCGTGTGCAGCGGGATGAACTTGACCACGCAGGTGGGCAGGTCTTCGGAGAACGCGCCGTGGATCATGCCGACGAGCTTGTTGTCGACGGTGACGGGGGCGCCGGAGTCGCCGGGCTGTCCACACACCTGGTTGACGATCGTGCCGGGCTGCTGCCCGGGTCCCCAGGTGACGCCGCACGAGTAGCCGGTGGTGCGGCCCAGCTTGCAGGCCACTTCGCCGAACGTGGGGTCGGGTCCGATGCCGTCGATGCGGAACCCGTTGATCTCGTTGACGGGACGCACCTTGGCCGGGTCGAATTTGATGACCGCGTAGTCCAGCACGTCGTTGCCGGCCACCATGGTCCCGACGATGCCCGCATCCTGCTCGGCCTCACTGGCGACGACGGCGCCGGGCCCGCCGCAGTGCGCCGAGGTGAAGCCGATGAGGTTTCCGCTGCGGTCGGACCCGATCGCGGTCAACGTGCAGAGCGTGTCGCCGTTGACGACCAGACCGGAACCTCCGCCGAGGGTGACCGGAGCGGCCGCGTGAGCGACACCGGTGGCGCCGATGAGACCCGCACCGAGCAGCATCAGCACCGCAGAGGTCGCAGAAAGAACTCCTGGCTGGTCGTTCGTCGTCACGCTCGCCCCAATCGATACCCCGATGATCACGGCCCGACCCGCCATGGAAGGAATCAAGGCAGTCTAACGTCACCGCCGGATCGTTTCGTTTCACGCCACGTGGCAACATAAGCCGCGACCAGATCACATGCGGGGAAGGAAGCTCTTGTGAGCGATCGCAGTAACGGCGCACCGGCGACGGTGACATCCATACCGCTTGTGGACCCGCATGCGCCGAAGCCGGACCCGTCGATCGGTGATCTGGTCAAGGATGCGACAGCCCAGGTGTCGACCCTGGTCCGCGCCGAGGTCGAGCTCGCGAAGGCCGAGATCACCCGTGACGTCAAGAAGGGCCTGACCGGCAGCGTCTTCTTCATCTTGGCGCTGGTGGTGCTGTTCTACTCCACGTTCTTTTTCTTCTTCTTCGTCGCCGAGCTGCTCGACACGTGGCTGTGGCGCTGGGCGGCGTTCCTGATCGTGTTCGGATTCATGGTCGTGGTCACCGCGGTGTTGGCCCTGATCGGCTTCCTCAAGGTGAGGCGCATCCGTGGTCCCCGCAAGACCATCGAATCGGTCAAGGAGATCCCCGAGGCGTTCGGCGGCGGCGCCGACAAGAAGGCCGTCACCACGGGTACGAACGGCAAGCAGCCGGCGACGACGGACCCGTCCGGCTGGTAATGGCCGCACCCGATCCGTCGGTCGTTCGCGTCGGCGGACCGTGGCGCCATCTGGACGTGCACGCCAACGGCATTCGCTTTCACGTCGTCGAGGCCGAGCGGGAGGCGGGTGCCGACGATCAGTCGCGGCCGCTGACCGACCGCCCGCTGGTGATCCTGCTGCACGGCTTCGGCTCGTTCTGGTGGTCCTGGCGGCATCAGCTGCGGGGGTTGTCGGGAGCGCGGGTGGTGGCGGTCGATCTGCGCGGGTACGGCGGCAGCGACAAGCCGCCGCGCGGATACGACGGGTGGACGCTCGCCGGCGACACGGCGGGTCTGGTGCGGGCGCTGGGACACAACACCGCGACGCTGGTGGGCCACGCCGACGGCGGCCTGGTCTGCTGGGCCACCGCGGTGCTGCATCCGCGCGTGGTGCACGCGATAGCGGTGGTCAGCTCGCCGCATCCGGCGGCGCTGCGGGCGTCGACGGTGCGCCGCCGCGATCAAGGCCGGGCGCTGCTGCCCTGGATGCTGCGTTATCAGTTGCCGATGTGGCCGGAACGCGCTCTGACCCGACACGATGCCGCCGAACTCGAGCGCATCGTGCGCGCCCGGTCCAGCGCCCCGTGGCAGGCGACCGACGACTTCGCCGAGACCATGCCCCTGCTGCGGCGGGCGATCCAGATCCCGTCGGCCGCTCATTCAGCGCTGGAGTATCAGCGGTGGGCGGTGCGGAGTCAGCTGCGCAGCGAGGGTCGCCGATTCATGCGCTCGATGAAGCGCCCGATCGCGGTGCCCGTGCTGCATCTGCGCGGCGACAGCGACCCGTATGTGCTCGCCGACCCGGTGTACCGCACCCAGAACTATGCCCCGCACGGCCGTTACGTATCTGTCGACGGCGCAGGACACTTCGCACACGAAGAGGCGCCGGGAGCGGTCAACGCGCAGCTGGACCGGTTCCTTCGGCAGGTGTACGGCTGATCAGCCGCTGATGCAGGCGCCCGTCGCCACCGGCGCGACGTTGCCGACCTTGGCCATCTGCCGGGACACCTCTTGGGCGGTCAGCACGAAACCGGTGTCGACGTCGTCGACAGCCGCGCCGAACACCACGCCGAGCACCTTGCCCGATCGGTTGATCATCGGCCCGCCGGAGTTGCCCTGCTTGACGGTGCCGCGGATCGTGTACACCTCGCGCGTCACGGTGGTGCTGCGGTAGATGTCGGGACCGTTGAGTTCGATCACCTCGCGCACCCGCGCGGGCGTCGCGGTGAAGTCACCACCGCCGGGATAGCCCATCACGATGCCGTCGGTGCCGGCTGGGGCCTCCGTGTCGACGAACTGCAGCGGCGCGGACGGCAGGTTGGGCACGTCGAGAATCGAGATGTCGGCGTTGGGGTCGTAGCTGATGACCTTGGCGTCGTAGGTCTGCCCGTCGACCTCGACGGTGACGCTGTCCGACCCGGCGACGACGTGGGCGTTGGACATCACCCGGTTGGGGGCGACGACGAAACCGCTGCCCTCCAGCACCTTCTGGCAGCTGGTCGCGACACCGCGCACCTTGACGACGCTGGATCGCGTGGTCCCGACGACGGCCGAAGTGGCCAGCGACGCGTCCGGCGCGTCGACGGCGGCGACCGGGGTCGGCCCGAAGTCCTTCAGGACGTCGTGCAGCCCAGAGGTGTCCCACAGCCCGGACAGCCGGCCCGGGACGGAGCGCAGCCAGTTCGGCGCCACCGAGTCGACCTCGGCGATCACCCTCGACCCCTGCACGGCGGCGGCCAGATTCGGTTGCGGCGAGGAGATCAGGGCGGTGCCGAGCAGCCACGCCGCGGTCAGCACCAGCACCAGTTGCACGGCCACGCCGATCACCGAGTCCACCACGCGCAGTGTGGGATTGCGGATGGCGCCGCGGACCGCGCGCCCGAGGACCACACCAGCGATCTCGCCGACCACCACCAGCGCCAGGATGAGGAACAGCGTGACGAAGAGCTTGGTCCTCGGCCCGTCGATGTGGTTGACCACGTGCGGGGCCAGCAGCACACCGGCGACCGCGCCCAGCACGACACCGACCAGGGCCAGCACAGAACCGGGCGCGCCGGATCGCCAGCCCGAGATGGCGGCGATCAGCGCTACTGCGAGTACGGCTATGTCCAGCCACTGTGACGATGTCATCGTTGGACCTCACCGTAGCTGCCCTCGGCCTCCAGACGCGCCATTGCATCGCCGAGTTCGTGCACGGAGTCGGTGTCCCAGGGCTGCGTCCAGCCGGCGACGTCGAGCATCGCGGCGATCACGTGGCCGGTGAATCCCCACACCAGCATCTGGTTGAGCAGGAACGCCGGACCGGCCGAGCGGCGGGTGTTCTCCTTGCGGTACACCATGAGCCGATTCGCCGGGTTGACGAACGCGCGTACGGGGACCCGGGCGACGACGGCGGTCTCGGACTGGTCCACGACCGCGACGGGCCCGGGGTCGACGGAGTACGCGAGCACCGGTACGACCTGGAATCCCGACGGCGGGATGAACATCGTGTCCAGGGTGGCCAGAGTTCGCAGTCGGGACGCCTGAAGGGCGGTCTCCTCGGTGGCTTCACGCAGCGCGGTGTGCACGGGGCTGCGGTCGCCCGGGTCGGCGGCGCCGCCCGGGAACGCTGCTTGACCGGCGTGATGGCGCAGCGTGGCAGCCCGGACGGTGACCAGGAGGTCCGCGTCGGCGGGAAGCTCGCCGGGTGCGCCGTCCTGCGGGCCGGAGAACAGCACGAGCACAGCGGCATCGCGACGGGCGCCGGTGACGGCTGCGGTGGCGTTGGCCGCGGTCAGCGCGGCGAGGACCTCGGCCGGGACGCGGCGGCGGTAGGCGTCCTTGATCAAGGTCGGATCGGTGACGAGCGGGGCCAACCAGGGCGGTGCGGCGTCAGGCGTCAGCTCACCGTCGGCGATCTCCCAGCTCACCTCACTCCTATCGTCGGGTCCACTGCGGCGGCGATCTCGTCGGCGGTGGCAAACGACCGGGGCAGGATCTGCGCCACGCTACCGTCCGCGCGCAGCACCACCGTCGCCGGCATCACGTTGGGGACCTGCAACGCAGCAGCGATCTGGCGCCGGCCGTCCTGCAGTGTGGGCAGGTGCACGCCGAGCTCGGCGAGCCGGAGCAACCCGGCGGTCTCGTTCTCGTCCTGGTGCACGGTGAGGACCTGGACCTGCGACCCGGCGCGGCGCTGGTACTCCGCCATCGCCGGTAGTTCGTCGGCGCACGGACCGCACCAGTAGGCCCACAAGTTGAGCACCGTCGGCCGCCCCGCGACCGCCCGCGCGACGTCGACCGGGGCTCCGTCGCCGGCGCATTCGACGACGATGCCGCGCAGAACGTCCGGCCCGGGGCCGGCACCAGGGGTCGGGCACGCAGCCAGAGCGGCCTCGGCTCGCGGACCCGCCAGGGCGGCGGGGGTGTCGGCGTCACGTTTGTCGCGCGCGGACACCGCTCCGGGCGCCGCGGGTGCGGCGGGACCGGCCGGATCGTCACCCAACTCGTTGAACAGCGCGATCCCGAGCGCGATGAGGACCACCAGCGCCACGACGCTCCACCGTGCCGATGTGCTCATCGGCGCTCTAGAGGCCGGCCAGGGCCAAAAGGTGCTCCGTTTCGGGCCCCTTCACCAGCGGGGCCGCCACCAGCGGATCGGTGGGCCCGATGCCGTAGGAGGGGCAGTCCTTGGCGAGCACGCACACCCCGCAGGCGGGCTTGCGGGCATGACACACGCGCCGGCCGTGGAAGATCACCCGGTGGCTGAGCAGCGTCCATTCGCGACGCTCGATCAGTTCTCCGACGGCGTGCTCGACCTTGACCGGGTCCTCTTCGGCGGTCCAGCGCCAGCGCCGGGCCAGCCGGCCGAAATGGGTGTCGACGGTGATCCCGGGGACGTCGAACGCGTTGCCGAGGATGACGTTGGCGGTCTTGCGCCCCACGCCGGGCAGCGTCACCAGTTCGTCGAGAGTGGCGGGCACCTCGCCGTCGAACCGCTCGACCAGCTCCTGCCCCAGCCGGATCAGCGACGACGCCTTGTTGCGGAAGAACCCGGTGGGACGGATCAGTTCCTCGAGCTGCGCCCGGTCGGCCTGGGCGTAGTCCTGCGCGGTGCGATAGGTCGCGAACAACGCGGGCGTGGTCAGGTTGACGCGCTTGTCGGTGCTCTGCGCGCTCAAGATGGTGGCAACGGTGAGCTCGAGGGGATTGGTGAAATCGAGCTCGCAGTACACATGCGGAAATGCTTCGGCCAGTGTGCGATTCATCCGGCGGGCCCGCCGCACCAGACCCAGGTGGGTCTCTCGGTCCCACTTGGCGGCCGATGTGGTTACCGATTTGGCGGTCCGGCTGGTCGCGGTCACCTCGTCAGGGTACTGAGCACCCCCGACACGGCAGAGGGCGAGTCGACCTCGGAAAGGACTTCAGAAAGGTCGTTAACGAGGGCTTTTCGTGATCCCTCCGAGACCTTCGCCGTGTTTACTTCCGCATGTGTCGTGGTTGCTCGTCGCGCTGATACCCGGGTTGTTGATGTTGGCGACCTTCGGGCTCGAGAGGGTGGAGGCCGGGCTGCGCGAGCAGACCATCTCGGCAGCCGAGGTTGCCGACTTCCTGAGTCAGGCCGAGGCCAGCGACGTCGACGCACTCGTGCGCGACGGACTGGACACCGCGATCAGCGACCAGAACCGGCGGCGGGTGGAGCGCGAGGTGGCAGCGGCACCAGTGCGCGCGCAGGCCGCACCGGGTTTGCCGACGACTGCGTCGTTCCCACACAGCCTCAATAACGGGTTTCAGCAGACCCGACATGCCAATTCTGTGTAGCGTGGGCTGGTCACGACAGGGCATGGCTCTAGACTGATCCAGCCGTCGTCACCGACGTCGGCTGGACGTGTCTGACCACCAACATCTTCCAAAGGGGCAACGTGGACGAGATCCTGGCCAGGGCCGGAATCTTCCAAGGGGTCGAACCCAGCGCTGTTTCTGCGCTGACCAAGCAGCTCCAGCCTGTCGACTTTCCCCGCGGGCACACCGTGTTCGCCGAGGGTGAGCCCGGCGACCGGCTCTACATCATCATCACCGGCAAGGTGAAGATCGGCCGGCGTTCACCGGATGGCCGCGAGAACCTGCTGACGATCATGGGACCGTCGGACATGTTCGGCGAGCTGTCGATCTTCGATCCGGGCCCGCGCACATCGAGTGCCACCACCATCACCGAGGTGCGGGCGGTGTCTATGGACCGTGAGGCGCTGCGCGCATGGATCGCCGATCGCCCCGAGATCGCCGAGCAGTTGCTGCGGGTACTCGCCCGCCGGCTGCGCCGCACCAACAACAACCTCGCGGACCTGATCTTCACCGACGTGCCGGGCCGGGTGGCCAAGCAGCTGCTGCAGTTGGCCCAGCGCTTCGGCACGCAGGAGGGCGGCGCGCTGCGCGTCACCCACGATCTGACGCAGGAAGAGATCGCGCAGCTCGTCGGCGCATCCCGCGAGACCGTGAACAAGGCGCTCGCCGACTTCGCCCACCGCGGCTGGATCCGCCTCGAGGGCAAGAGCGTGCTGATCAGCGACTCCGAGCGGCTGGCGAGGCGGGCCCGCTAGGGATCAGCGGCGCAGGTAGTCCAACTGCGCCTGCACGCTCCACTCGGCCACGTCCCACAGCTTCTCGTCGACGTCGGTGTACACGTGCTCGACGACCGACCGCGCGGTGGCGTCGTCGCCGAGGTCGCGCAGCGCACCGCGAATCTGATCCAGGCGGTCGTGCCGATGCGCCAGATAGGCGTCGGCGACCGCGACCAGATCGTCGAGGTCGGGACCATGCCCGGGCAGCACCGTGCGGTGGCCGAGACCACGCAGCCGGCGCAGCGACTCCAGATAGTCGCCGAGGGCGCCGTCTTCTTTGTCGATGACGGTCGTGCCGCGGCCCAGCACGGTGTCCGCGGTCAGCACGGCATCGTCGAGCAGAAACGACAGCGAGTCCGCGGTGTGGCCCGGCGTGGCCATCACGGTGATGCGCAGCCCGGCCGCGTCGATCACTTCCCCGTCGACCAGGGGCCCGCCCATCCCCCGCTGGAACCCGCTGCCCACCGCCCGCACGACCGCGCCTGTCAGGTCGACGAGCCGGTCGATCCCGCCGGTGTGGTCCTCGTGCCGGTGACTGATCAGCACCAGGGTGATGCGGCCCAGCGCGGCGAGCCGCTCGATGTGCTCGTCGCGGTCGTCCGGGCCGGGATCGACGACCACCATCTCGTCGCTGCCGGGGCCACGCAGCACCCAGGTGTTGGTGCCGTCGAGCGTCATGCGCCCCGGGTTGTCGCAGAGCAGCACCGACGCGGTCTCGGTGACCGGCCGCAGCAGTCCGTACGCGGGGTGCTCCATCTACTGGACCTCTACGATGAGCTCCACTTCCACCGGTGCATTGCGCGGCAGTTCCGACACCCCGACGGCCGAGCGCGCGTGCGCGCCCGCGTCACCGAAGATCTCGCCCAACAGTTCCGAGGCGCCGTTGATGACGACGGGTTGGCCGCCGAACCCGGGTCCGGATGCGACGAAGCCGACGACCTTGACCACCCGCACCACCGCGTCGATCCCGACGAGGGCGTCGACGGCCGCGAGCGCGTTGAGCGCGCAGCGACGGGCCAGGTGGGCGGCGTCCTCGACCGACACCTCGGCGCCCACCTTGCCGGTCTCGACGAGCTCGCCGCCGGAGATGGGCAGCTGCCCGGCGGTGTAGACGAGGTTTCCGGTGCGGACCGCGGGCACATAGGCCGCGAGCGGGGCGACGACCTCGGGCAGGGCGATGCCCAGCTCTCCCAGCCGCTCGGACCATGTTTGCGTCACTTGGCGCGCTTCAAGTAAGCGACGTGCTGCTCGCCGGTGGGCCCCGGCAGCACCGACACCAGCTCCCAACCGTCCTCGCCCCACTGGTCGAGGATCTGTTTGGTCGCATGCGTAAGCAACGGGACGGTCGCGTATTCCCACCGGGTTGATTCGCTCATGCGGCTGAGCTTATCCGGCGGCGGAACCGCTATGGCTAGCATGCAGTGGTGGCAACCACAGCAGAGGGCTCACCGCACGGTTCGTGGCCGGCGCGGCTGACCGAGGCGCGCCTGCATTTCGTCAGCGGCAAAGGTGGCACCGGCAAGTCGACGATCGCCGCGGCGCTGGCTCTGGCCCTGGCCGCCGGGGGTCGCAAGGTGCTGCTCGTGGAAGTCGAAGGGCGGCAAGGCATTGCGCAGCTCTTCGACGTCCCGCCGCTGCCCTACGAGGAAGTCAAGATCGCGACCGCCGAGGGCGGCGGGCAGGTCAACGCCCTGGCCATCGACACCGAGGCCGCGTTCTTGGAGTACCTCGACATGTTCTACAACCTGGGGCTGGCCGGGCGCGCGATGCGCCGCATCGGGGCCGTCGAATTCGCGACGACGATCGCTCCTGGCCTACGGGACGTGCTGCTCACCGGGAAGATCAAAGAGGTGGTCACCCGCACCCCGAAGGAAGCCAAGGGCAAGTACGGGTACTACGACGCGGTGGTCGTCGACTCGCCGCCGACGGGCCGGATCGCGCGTTTCCTCGACGTGACCAAGGCGGTGTCCGATCTGGCCAAGGGTGGACCGGTGCACTCGCAGGCCGACGGCGTGGTGCGGCTGCTGCACTCCGACCTCACCGCGATCCACCTGGTCACGCTGCTGGAAGCGCTGCCGGTGCAGGAGACCCTGGAGGCGATCGCCGAACTGCGCGAGATGGAACTGCCGATCGGCTCGGTGATCATCAACCGCAACATCCCGGCGTACCTACCGCCCGACGATCTGGCCAAGGCCGCCGAGGGCGGCATCGACGCCGACGAGGTCCGCGCGGGCCTGTCGAGTGCAGGGATCACGTTGTCGGACAACGATTTCGCAGGACTGCTGACCGAGACGATCCAACACGCAACGCGTATCGCGGCGCGGGCGGAAAGCGCGGAGCAGCTGACTGATCTCGCGGTCCCGCGCCTCGACCTGCCGGCCATCGCCGACGGCGTCGATCTCGGCAGTCTGTACGAATTGGCCGAAGCGCTCGCCCAGCAGGGCGTGCGGTGACGAGAGGCAGATGATGAGCACCGCTCCGATGGCCCTGGACATGGGGTCGATCCTGCGCGACAGGGGCAATCGCGTCGTCGTGTGTTGTGGCGCGGGCGGCGTCGGGAAGACCACGACGGCCGCCGCGATGGCGCTGCGGGCCGCCGAGTACGGCCGCACCGTCGTCGTCCTGACCATCGACCCGGCCAAGCGACTCGCCCAGGCACTCGGCATCAAGGATCTGGGCAACGTTCCCCAGCGTGTCCCGTTGGCGCCGGAGGTGTCCGGTGAGCTGCACGCGATGATGCTCGACATGCGCCGGACGTTCGACGAGATGGTCGTCCAGTACTCCGGATCCGAGCGCGCCGACGCCATCCTGGACAACCAGTTCTACCAAACCGTGGCCACATCTCTGGCGGGTACGCAGGAGTACATGGCCATGGAGAAGCTGGGACAGCTTCTGGCCGAGGACAAGTGGGATCTGATCGTCGTGGACACCCCGCCGTCGCGCAATGCGCTGGACTTCCTGGATGCGCCGAAGCGGCTGGGCAGCTTCATGGACAGCCGGCTGTGGCGGGTTCTGCTGGCACCCGGCCGGGGCATCGGCCGCCTGGTCACCGGCGCGGTGGGCCTGGCGATGAAGGGCATGTCGACGATCCTCGGCTCCCAAATGCTCTCGGACGCAGCCGGTTTCGTCCAGTCGCTGGATGCGACGTTCGGCGGGTTCCGGGAGAAGGCCGACCGGACCTACGAACTCCTCAAGCGCCGCGGCACCCAGTTCGTCGTCGTCTCGGCGGCGGAACCGGACGCCCTGCGCGAGGCGTCGTTCTTCGTCGACCGACTGTCCTCGGAGCGCATGCCGCTGGCCGGGCTGATCCTCAACCGAACCCACCCGACGCTGTGCGACCTGAACGCCGACACGGCCAGCAAGGCCGCCGATGAGTTGGACGGCTCCGATCCGGACTCGCTCACGGCCGGAGTGCTGCGGGTGCATGCCGACCGGGCGTCGACGGCCAAACGGGAGGTGCGGCTGCTGTCGCGCTTCACCGGCGCCAACCCCCATGTGGCGATCGTCGGTGTGCCGTCCCTGCCGTTCGACGTGTCGGACCTCGAGGCGCTCCGCGCCATCGCCGATCAGATCACCGGAGAGACGACAGCGGCCTGACGCAGTCAGGCCGCTCGGTCGGCGATCAGATGACCCCAGGCAAATTTTGACGCCCGGGAAGGACTTAGGCCTCTAGCCCGCGCTGCGGTGTTTGCGCTGAGCGGCGAAGAAGTCCGACCAGGAGACCACATCCGGGTGCTGCTTGAGCAGGGCGCGACGCTGACGCTCGGTCATCCCGCCCCACACACCGAACTCCACGCGGTTGTCGAGAGCGTCGGCGCCGCACTCGGCGATGACGGGGCAGTGCCGGCAGATGACCGCGGCCTTGCGCTGCGCGGCGCCGCGGACGAACAGCTCGTCGGGATCAGTCTGGCGACACCGAGCTTGCGAAACCCAGGCAATACGGGCTTCTGCCTCTGCGCCGTGCAGAATGGAATCGCCCGAAGGATTCTCCGTGGTCTTGCGTGCGGCGGGCTTGGTAACTGACACCAGCGATCCCCTTAGTTCTGGCCGCGCCCCGACAACGCAGACGGCTGATTCCCCGACGTCGATCACCTAGGTGCGATCTACGCCACACTGCGAGGTCGTTGTGTGACCTGTATCGCACTGTGCGCTCAATTTAGGTGGTCACCGGCGTTTTGCGCAATACGTTCGTGACCACTTTTTTGGGACAACCGTGCAGTCCCGGCGGTACAGTGCCCAACCTGGTGCGCGACCTCGGCGTTTGTCAGGTCCTGCCAGGAGGCAGGAGGAGGCGCTCTGGAGACGGTGTGCTGAGCGGGCGTCGCTACTCTGTACCCATGCCGGAGGAGGACAAGGCCGGGCCGCCGCGTGCGGTCACGGTGATCAAGCTCGCCTGGTGCGTACTTCTGGCCAGCGTGATCGCCGCGGGACTGATGTTCCCCGTCGTCGGCGGAATCGGCCTGATGTCCAATCGCGCCTCCGATGTGGTCGCCAATGGATCGGCTCAGCTGGTCGAGGGTGAGGTCCCGCAGGTGTCGACGATGGTCGACGCCAAGGGCAACGTCATCGCATGGCTCTACAGCCAGCGGCGCTTCGAGGTACCCAGCGATCAGATCGCCAACACGATGAAGTTGGCCATCGTCTCGATCGAGGACAAGAGGTTTGCCGAGCACAACGGTGTGGACTGGCAGGGCACGCTGACAGGCCTCTCGGGCTACCTGTCGGGCAACCTCGACACCCGCGGCGGATCGACGCTCGAGCAGCAGTACGTGAAGAACTACCAGCTGTTGGTGATCGCCCAGACCGACGCCGAGAAGCGCGCCGCCATCGAGACCACGCCGGCGCGCAAGCTGCGCGAGATCCGGATGGCCCTCACGCTGGACAAGACCTTCACCAAGCCGGAGATCCTGACCCGCTACCTCAACCTGGTGTCCTTCGGCAACGGCGCCTTCGGTATCCAGGATGCGGCGCAGACCTATTTCGGTGTCAACGCCTCGGAGTTGAACTGGCAGCAGGCCGCGCTGTTGGCCGGCATGGTGCAGTCGACGAGCACGCTGAACCCGTACACCAACCCCGACGGCGCGCTGGCGCGGCGCAACCTGGTGCTCGACACGATGATCGAGAACATCCCCGACCAGGCGGACGCGTTGCGCGCGGCTAAGCAGGAGCCGCTGGGCATCCTGCCGACGCCCAAGGAGCTCCCGCGTGGCTGCATCGCCGCCGGTGACCGGGCGTTCTTCTGCGACTACGCGCTCGACTACCTGGCGCGCGCCGGGATCAGCAAGGACCAGGTGGCCAAGGGTGGCTACTTGATCAAGACGACGCTGGACCCGGACGTGCAGAACACGGTCAAGTCGTCGATCGACGGCATCGCGGCTCCCGATCTGGACGGGGTCGCGAGCGTGATGAGCGTGATCCAGCCGGGTAAGGAGAGCCACCCGGTGCTGGCGATGGCCAGCAACCGCACCTACGGGCTGAACCTCGACGCCGGGGAGACGATGCAGCCGCAGCCCTTCTCCCTGGTGGGTGACGGCGCCGGATCGATCTTCAAGGTGTTCACCACCGCCGCGGCCCTGGACATGGGGATGGGCATCAACGCCACGCTCGACGCGCCGTCGCGGTTCGAGGCCAAGGGGCTGGGCTCCGGCGGCGCCAAGGGCTGCCCACCGGCCACGTGGTGTGTGCAGAACGCGGGCAACTACCGCGGCCAGATGAGCGTCACCGATGCGCTGGCGACATCGCCGAACACCGCGTTCGCAAAGCTGATCGCGCAGGTCGGCGTGCAGCGCACGGTCGACATGGCGGTACGACTCGGGCTGCGCTCCTACGCGCTGCCCGGGACGGCGAGGGATTACGACCCCGAGAGCAATGAGAGCCTCGCCGACTTCATCAAGCGCCAGAACATCGGATCGTTCACGCTGGGTCCGGTCGAGGTGAACGCGCTGGAACTGTCCAACGTCGCCGCCACGCTCGCCTCCGGTGGCACGTGGTGCCCGCCCAACCCGATCGCGCAGGTCCTGGACCGCCGCGGCGAAGAGGTCGCCGTGACGACGGAGACGTGCGAGCAGGCGGTGCCCGAGGGCCTGGCCAACACGCTGGCCAATGCGATGAGCAAGGACGACCAGGGCGGCGGTACCGCGGCCGGCGCGGCGGGCTCGGTCGGCTGGAACCTGCCGATGTCAGGCAAGACCGGCACGACCGAGGCGCACCGCTCGTCGGGCTTCCTGGGTTTCACCAACCACTTCGCGGCCGCGAACTACATCTACGACGACTCGAACTCCCCCGGCGAACTGTGCTCGTTCCCGTTGCGTCAGTGCGGTGACGGCAACTTGTTCGGCGGCAACGAACCGGCCCGCACCTGGTTCACCGCCATGGAACCGCTGACCACCCCGTTCACCGACGTCACGCTGCCGCCGACCGACCCGCGCTACGTCGACGGCGCGCCCGGGTCGCGGGTGCCGAGCGTGGCGGGGATGAGCCAGGACACTGCGCGCGCCCGGCTGCGCGAGGCCGGCTTCCAGGTCGCCGACCAGGCGACGCCGGTGAACAGCGGGTCGTCCTACGGCACCGTCGTCGGGACGTCGCCGAGTGGGCAGACGGTGCCCGGGTCGATCATCACGATCCAGATCTCCAACGGCATCGCCCCGGCGCCGCCGCCGCCTCCGCCTGGCGCGTTGCCGCCGGGTGCCCCGCCGCCTCCGGTCGGGGAGACCGTGATCAACATCCCGGGTCTGCCGCCGATCACCGTGCCGGTGCTCGGCCCGCCGCCGCCCGCGCCGCCACCACCCCCCTGATCGGCGCGCGCCGCTCGCGGCTCAGCCGGTGGCAGTACGCTTGAACGATGCCTGGTTCTGCTGGTTCGAAGGTGAAAAGCGCCGCAAAGAACACCACCCTCGTGTCGGCCGGCACGCTTGTGGCCGGCATCGCCTACGCCTCGGTGATCGAACGCAACGCGTTCGTGGTTCGAGAGGCGACCATGCCGGTCCTGTCGCCGGGTTCGTCACCGCTGAAGGTGTTGCACATCAGTGACATCCACATGCGTCCGGGGCAGCGCCGCAAGCAGGCCTGGCTCCGTGACCTCGCGGGCCTGGCGCCCGATCTGGTGGTCAACACCGGGGACAACCTGGCGCATCCGAAGGCCGTGCCGGCTGTGGTTCAGGCCCTCGGCGACCTGCTGTCGGTGCCCGGGGTGTTCGTCTTCGGCAGCAACGACTACTTCGCGCCACGGCTGAAGAACCCGGCGAACTATCTGACCAAGCCCACGCACCGCATTCACGGTGAACCGCTGCCCTGGCAGGATCTGCGTGCGGCGTTCACCGAGCGCGGCTGGCTGGACATGACACACACCCGCCGCGATCTCGACGTCGCGGGTCTGCGGATCGCTGCGGCGGGCGTCGACGATCCGCACCTGTCGCGGGACCGCTACGCGACCATCGAAGGGGCGGCCGATCCGACGGCGAACCTGACGTTGGGGTTGACGCACTCCCCCGAGCCGCGGGTGCTCGATCGTTTCGCCGCCGACGGCTATCAGCTCGTGATGGCGGGGCACACTCACGGTGGGCAGCTGTGCCTGCCGTTCTACGGCGCGATCGTCACCAACTGCGAGCTGGACCGGTCGCGGGTCAAGGGCCCGTCCCGGTGGGGTGCACGCACCCAGCTGCACGTGTCGGCGGGGATCGGCACGTCGCCGTTCGCGCCGCTGCGGTTCTGCTGCCGCCCGGAGGCCACGTTGTTGACGCTGGTCGCGACACCGACGGGTGGCTCCGATGCGGGAAGCGTTGCCGGACAGTCACATCCGACCGTATCGGCGCGGTGAGCCATCCGGCCGCCTCCGCCGCGCAGGACCGGTCCCGTTCCTGGGTCGACAACGCCGTTCGGCTCATCGAGGCCGACGCGCGGCGCAGCGCTGACACTCATCTGCTGCGCTATCCGCTGCCGTCGCGGTGGGGCCGCGACTGCGATCTGGCGCTGTATCTGAAGGACGAGAGCACCCACATCACGGGCAGCCTCAAGCACCGGCTCGCGCGGTCGCTGTTCCTCTACGCGCTGTGCAACGGGTGGATCTGCGAGGGGACGACGGTGATCGAGGCCTCGTCGGGTTCGACGGCGGTGTCGGAGGCGTACTTCGCATCGATGATCGGGTTACCGTTCATCGCGGTGATGCCCGCGTCGACCAGTGCGACCAAGGTGGCGTTGATCGAATCCCAGGGCGGGCGTTGCCATTTCGTCACCGAGTCGGCGCAGGTGTATGCCGAGGCGCAGCGGCTGGCCGAGGAGACGGGCGGGCATTACCTCGACCAATTCACCAACGCCGAGCGTGCCACCGACTGGCGCGGCAACAACAACATCGCCGAGTCGATCTTCGACCAGATGGTGCGCGAGACCCATCCGATTCCGGAGTGGATCGTCGTCGGGGCGGGCACCGGCGGCACCAGCGCGACGATCGGCCGCTACCTGCGGTATCGCAGGCACCCGACCCGCCTGTGCGTGGTCGATCCGGAGAATTCGGCGTTCTACCCGTCGTATGTGCACGACGACCCACACGTGGTCACCGGGATGTCCTCACGCATCGAAGGCATCGGGCGGCCGCGGGTGGAGCCGTCGTTCCTGCCGGGTGTGGTCGATCGGATGATGGTGGTGCCCGACGCCGCCTCGGTGGCGGCGGCCCACCACGTGAGCCGGGTACTGGGCCGACGGGTGGGTCCGTCGACCGGGACGAACGTGTGGGGTGCGTTCCAGCTGCTGTGTGAGATGGCAGAGGCCGGCCGGTCCGGCTCCATTGTGACGCTTCTGTGCGACGGCGGGGAACGCTACGCCGACACCTACTTTCGCGAGGAGTGGCTCACCAGCCACGGACTCGATCCGTCGGAACCGGCCGAGGTCCTCGCCGAGTTCGAACGGTCCGGCTCCTGGCCCTGATCGTGTGACCTCCGCGACAGCGGGGTCAGCGGCCCGTCCGAGGTGAGGAACAGCCAGAGCGCTGCCAGCGCGAAGAAGCCCAGGTAGAGCGATGCACCTAGTCCGGTCATGACCCGCCTCGTTTCGGTCGTTGCTGTTCGTCAGTGTGCACAACACCACTGACATACCCATTCCATCCCGCGGCGTGTCATGCGTTTGGCTTCTTCTGCACCCCGTGCGATACGCTGTCGTGGCTTCACACGGGGTGTGGCGCAGCTTGGTAGCGTGCTTCGTTCGGGACGAAGAGGTCGTGGGTTCGAATCCCGCCACCCCGACTCGTGTGGACAGGTGAGAGGCCCCGACCGGGAATACCGGTCGGGGCCGTCTCGCTTTCAGGGCTATGGCGTATCCATCCGCGGAGCTGTCGTCGTTCCTACGCGCGAGGCGGGAAGCGGTGACGCCGCGCGACGTCGGCCTGGTGCCCGGCGACGGTCGACGGGTTCGTGGCCTTCGTCGCGAAGAGCTGGCTCTCCTCGCCGGGTTGAGCACCGATTACTACCGGCGGCTCGAACAGGGACGGGAGCAGCGACCGTCACTGCAAGTACTCCGCGCGCTCGCGCGTGCGCTGCGGCTCGACGCGCACGCGACCGCCTACCTCGTCTCCCTCGTCCATCCCGTCCCGCTCACCACACCGGCTCACGCGACGACGGTGTCCACAGTCTCCCGAGGGGTCCAGACCCTTCTCGACGACGGCATGCGGGTGCCGGCATACGTCGTCGACATCGGCATGAACATCCTGGCGATCAACGCGCCCGCTCGTGCGATGTACAGCGCCTTCGGTGACACGGACAATGTCGCCCGGATGGTGTTCTGTGATCCTGCCGCACATGACTTCTACACTCATTGGCACCAGGTGGCCGCACAGGTCGTCGGCAATCTCCGGTCCGGTCTGACCCGTTTCCCGACTGACGACCGCGTCGCCGAGGTGGTCGAGGAGATCTCCGCACACAGTGCTGTGTTCGCCGATCTCTGGGCGACCCATCACGTGCGTCCGCGCACCAGCGAGGACAAAGTGTTCCGCCATCCGCAGGCCGGCGAGTTGCACCTGCACTTCGAGGCGCTCGAGGTGGCAGATGCGCCCGACCAGCGGCTGTTCATCTACTGCCCCGTCGAGAGCGGGTCGCATCCCGACGCCGTCGATCAGCTGGAACCGCTCATGACGGTGGCCGCCGCTACGTAGCCGCGCTCAGTTGGTCGATCTCTTCCGGGGTCAAGGGCACCTCGGCGGCGGCCAGGTTCTCCTCCAGATGCGCGCGGCGCGAGGTGCCGGGGATCGGGAGCATCGCCGGGGAGAGATGCAACAGCCAGGCGACGGCCACCTGACCCACCGTGGCGCCGTGTGCGCGGGCCACATCGGCGAGCGCACGGTGCGCGGCATCGAGCCCGCCTTGGGCCACCGGCGCCCACGGTATGAAGGCGAGCCCGTCGCGTTCGCATACTTCGAGCATGTCGCCCGCGCTGCGGTCCATGACGTTGAATCGGCTTTGCACGCTGACGATCTCGGCGATCTGGCGCGCCTCGTCGAGCTGCTCGATGGTGCACTGCGACATTCCGATGTGTCGGATCTTGCCCTCGTCCTGCAGCGCCTTGAGCTCACCGATCTGATCTGCCAACGGCACTTTCGGGTCGACCCGGTGCAGCTGCAGCAGATCGATCTGGTCGACCCCCAGGCGGCGCATGCTCATCAGCACCTGCTGCCGCAGATACTCGGGCCGCCCGACCGGCGGCCATGCCGCAGGGCCGAGGCGCTTCGGGCCGGACGGGGTGTCGATGACATCGGGCCCGTTGCGGGTCAAGCCCGCCTTCGTCGCGATGATGACGTCTTCGGGGTACGGATGCAGTGCCTCGTACAGGATCTGCTCGGCGACGTGCGGGCCGTAGGAGTCGGCGGTGTCGATGAACTGCACGCCGCACTCGACTGCCCGCCTGGCCACGGCGATGCATTCGTCTCGGTCCTGCGGCTCACCCCAGATTCCGCGGCCCGTGAATCTCATCGATCCGAAACCCAAGCGTGACACTGTCTTTCCAGCAATGTCGATCGTCTTCGGGGTGACGTCACCCATGGTCGATCCCTCCATTTCACTGCCCTTTCTTCGTGATGTGCGCGCCCCGGGCGGACGCGTCGAAGTCGCAGAACATCTGGGTGAAGTACTCCGGCTGTTCCTCGGCCACCCAGTGGCCGCAGTCCGGGACGAGCTGCTCGGTCACCGAATGGGCGACCTCTTCGCACATCGCCCGGAAATTGCGGGCCAGAGGATTCGAAGCACCGCCGGAGGCCAGCACCGGGATGGTGAGCTTGCCGTGTTCGGCCAGCGCGGCCCGGTTGTCGTCGGCGTCGCGGTCGAGTTCCCGGTACACCTCACACATCGCCCGCATGGCTCCGGGCGCTTCGAAAGCGCGGGCGTACACGTCGAGGTCGTCGTTGGAGATCGCGTCCGGTTGGTAGCTCAAGTCGTCGAAGAACCGGTTGATGTACCACCGTTCACGTCCGTGCGTCAGGTACACCGCGATGTCGGTGTTGGCGTGAAAGGCGAACTGCCACGCCGACTTCTGGACGACTCGCCAGTCGTAGTACGCGGTGCCCGGCAGCGGAGCCTCCATGAAGGTGACGCTCACGACGTCATCGCGGTAGCGCAGCGCGAAACTCAGGGCCAGCATCGATCCGAGATCGTGGCCGACGAGCGAGATGGGTTCCGCCACACCCAGCGTCTCGCGCACCAGATTGAAGATGTCGCCGGCCATGGTCCACGTGTCGTATCCGTCGCGGGGTTTGTCGGATGCGCCGGCGCCGCGATAGTCGGGCATGATCACCCGGTAGCCGGCGGCAGCGAGCGGCATCATGACCTTGCGCCACTCGTATCGGGTCTGGGGGGCGCCGTGGAGCAGCACGACGGTCCTCGTGGGTTCCGCCGGTATCGCCGGTATCGCCACGGTGTAGCCGATGCGGACCGTCTGATCGGGGCCGACCCAAGCCCGACCGTGGCGGACGTCGACGTCGAGAACTCTGGTCATGCAGCCAGTGTCGGCCCCACGTCGGCGCGAACGGGGGGTGTGACTCGGCCCCCAACAAGCCCCGATCTCGGCTAACGCGGAACCGGGCGGGTGGACCGGCGGCTGACTACTCTCGGGGATCACCATGACACCCACTCACCCGGTGACGAGGGCACGGCGGCGGATCGCCGACGTCGGCGACGACCGGCTCCGACGCGCACGCCGCCAGTGGACGGCCGTGCTGATCGTGGCGGTGCTCGTGTTCGTCGCGGTGTATCTCCTGGCCGTGCAGACCACCCTCGGCCAGCGTGTCGAGGACACCGCGCTGCGCGGCGCCGACCAGGTGGATCCCGATCTGCACAGGGTTGCCCTGCGCGCGTTCCACACCATCTCGGTGAGCTCGCAGATCGCCGCCACGGTGTTGGTGGCGGCGATCGGCCTGCTGCGTCGTCAGGTGTGGTTGGCCGTCGCCGGGGTGGGCGTCATCCTGGGCGGCCAGGCGGTGACGCAGATCCTCAAGTTCCACGTGCTCACGCGGCCCGACCTGACCGAGGTGGACGGGCAGTTCGCGGAGAACACGCTGCCCAGCGGACACACGACGGCGGCCATGTGTCTGTTGTTCGCGACGATGATCGTGATGCCGTACCGGTTTCGCGGCATCGCGATGTTCCTGACGTTGACGTGGGCGGTCGGCATGGGCGCGTACACGGTGATCATCCAGGCGCACCGGCTGTCGGACACGCTGGCCGCCGACGCGGTCGCGTTGGCCGTGGCGTGCCTGGCGGCTCTGCTGCTGTCGCGCACCGGACGAATCCGCGCCGTGGTGTCTCCGAGTCCGCAGCGCTACGTGCTGCGCACGGTGTTCGTCGTCGCCGCGAGTCTCATCGGTGCGGCCTGCCTCGCCCTCGGTGCCGTGCAGATGCTGCATGCGATCGCGGCTCACGTGGAGGACGAGCCGACGGCGTGGCGGCTGTTCCTCAGTTCGCAGTGGCTGGCTGCGGCGGGGTCGATCGCGTCAGCGCTGCTGTTCTGGTGGACGTGGTACCGGCTGGAGACCAAGCGCCGCCACGACCCGGTCGCAACGCGTTAGGCCGTCGGTTCGCCGCTCTCTTTGTCCACGTCCGGGGTGTCGCGGTCGGGATCCTTCTCTATGTCCCCGGTCTTGTCAGCCGTGGAGCCGCTCTCGTCGTCGTAGATTCCGCTACCTCGCGTCACAGGGGCCTCCTCACGCTTCGATCTTTCACGACGCTCGTTTCACGACGCTCGTTTCACGACGCGGCGTCGCGCAGCTTCTCGAGCAGCGGTCCCGCGGCCTCGCTCAGGAACGCGTCCTGCGTGTCGCCGCCGACCTGGACCAGCGCGATGTCGGTGAACCCGGCCTTCCAGTACTCCGAGACGGCGTCGACGATCGCGTCGAGGTCGGGCCCGCACGGGATCGAGTCCGCGGTGTCCTCCGGTCGCACGAACTGGGTGGCTCCGTCGAAGCCCATCGTCGTCGGCAGGTCGGCGTTGACCGCCCACCCGCCGGCGAACCACCGGAACTGGTCGTGGGCGCGCTCGACCGCGGCGTCGCGGTCGGGGTCCCAGCTGATCGGGATCTGACCGATCACCCGGACATCCCCGGGCAGCCCGGTCGCGCGGCGGGCCTCGTGCCAGGCGTCGACAAGATCCTTGTTCGGCTCCACGGCGATCAGATGGTCGGCCAACGGGGCGAACGCCTCCACCGACCGGTCCCCGGAGACGGCCGCCGCGATCGGCACCGGCACCTCCGGCACATCCCAGATGCGGGCCGAATCGACCTCGAAATGTTCGCCTTTCCAGTCCACGAGCTCGCCGGTGTGCAGTTCGCGGATGATCTGGATGGCCTCGCGCAGCATCTCCTGGCGGCGTGCGACGGTCGGCCAGCGCTGCCCCACGACGTGCTCGTTGAGGTTCTCCCCCGTGCCGACCCCGAGGGTGAACCGGCCGTCGGCGAGGATCTGCAGCGTCGCCGCCTTCTGCGCGACGACGGCGGGGTGGTAGCGCATCGTCGGGCACGTCACATACGTCATCAACTCGACACGTTCGGTCGCGTGCGCCACCGCGCCCAGCACTGTCCACGCATAGGGGGCGTGCCCCTGCGAGGCCAGCCACGGGAAGTAGTGATCGCTGGAGACTTCGAAGTCGAAACCGGCTTGTTCTGCCGAAACAGCGTATCGGACAAGATCTTTGGGGCCACTCTGCTCGGTCATCAGGGTGTAGCCGAATCGGGTCATGCGGCGGGAGTACCCGGCACGCCCGTGCCGAAACGACCCGCCCTCCCGGGGGCCGCGTTGTCAAGATTCGGCGCGGTCGACAAGATGGTGATCATGACCCATGACGCCGGTGGATACGGCCCGCCCCCTGGCCCTCCCGCCGGCTACGGGCCACCGCCCGGTTACGGACCCCCTCCCGGCTACGGGCCACCGCCCGGTTACGGGCCACCGCCCGGCTACGGACCGCCACCGGGTTACGGGCCTCCGCCCGGGTGGTTTCCGCCGCCGGGCTTCGGGCCGGCACCGGGGTGGGGCCCTCCCCCGGTTCTGCGCCCCGGCATCGTGCCGCTGCGGCCGCTGACCTTGTCGGACATGTTCAACGGCGCGTTCGCCTACATGCGGGCCAATCCGAAAGCCACGCTGGGCCTGACCGCGATCGTCGTGGTCGCCGCGCAGGTGTTGGCGCTCATCCTGTCGCTGTGGCCCCTGGCCTTGAGCGGTGATGTCGAGCAGGCGATCGACAGTGCCGCGACCGGCGCGACCATGTTCGAGACGGGCGCGGGCATCGCGTCGATGCTGTCGAGCCTCACCGCGGGCCTGGCCACCGCGCTGTCGACGATCCTGTTGAGCGGCCTTCTGACCGTGGTCATCGGGCGCGCGATCTTCGGTTCCGGCATCACGATCGGCGAGGCGTGGCAGCGGTTGAAGCCGCGCCTGTGGGCGCTGCTCGGATTCACCGTGCTCGAGGCGGTCGGCGCGCTCGTGCTGATCGGCATCGGGGTGGCGATCGTCGCCGCGGTCGGGGTCTTCGTCAACGGGTGGGCGGCCGTGGCGGTCGCCATCCCGCTCGGCGTGGGGGCTCTGGCGGTTCTGGTCTACGTCGGGACCATGCTCGCGTTCACCCCCGCCGCGATCGTGTTGGAGCGTCTCGACATCGTCTCGGCGGTCCGCCGCTCGTTCGCGCTGATCCGCGGCGACTTTTGGCGGGTCCTGGGCATCCGCCTGCTCGCGATGCTGGTCGCCCAGCTGGTCGCCGGGGCCGTCGCGATCCCGTTCAGTTTCGGCGGCCAGGTGCTGCTGACCACCGGGAGCAGCGTGTCGGCTGCCATGGTCGCGCTGGTCATCATCGCGGTCGGGGGGGCGATCGGCCAGATCATCACCGGTCCGTTCAGCGCGGGAATCGTGGTGTTGCAGTACACCGACCGACGGATCCGCTCCGAGGCGTTCGACCTCGTGCTGCAGACCGGCGCGGTGCAGACGCCGACGGCAGCGCACTCCACCGACGATCTGTGGCTGACCGGCCGGCGGTGACGTGGCACCGATCGACATCGACCGGGACGCAGCCCGGGACGCGGCGCAGAACGAGCTGTCCAAAGCCATCTATCCACGGCCGTCGCTGACCGATCAACTCCTCGAATGGCTCGATCGCCTGCTCTACCGCATCACTTCCGAGGCAGCATCGCTACCGGGCGGCTGGGTGACCGTGACGGTCCTTCTGCTGTTGGCCGTCATCGCCGTCCTGGTGGTCATCCGCATCGCGCGACGAGCCATGCGCAGCAGCGGAACTGCCGACGACGAGTTGTTCGCCGGTCACGTGCTCACCGCGGCTGAACACCGAGCCACCGCGCAGCGTCATGCCGCGCAGGCCGAATGGACCCCCGCGATCGGCCACCGGCTGCGCGCGGTGGCCCGCCAACTGGAGGAAGACGGGGTCCTCAGCGCGGCCGCGGGTCGCACGGCGACCGAACTGGCCCAGGACGCCGGCCGCGCGCTGCCCGACATGGCATCCGAATTCGTCTCTGCCGCTGGGGTCTTCAACGACGTCAGCTACGGCAAGGTACCCGGTACCGAAGACCGGTATCGGACGGTGGCGGCTCTCGACGACGCCCTGGGTCGACGGCCGTCGACGGGTGCCGCGTCGCAGGGATCGTCGGCGCAGCCACCCTGGGCTCCGGTGCGATGACGACCGCGATCGGTCCGACGCTCGGGCAGCGATGGAAGACCTGGCGGTGGGTCCTGCTCGCGGTGGCCGCCATCGTCGCGGTCGCGACGCTGAGCACCTGGCTCACCGCGCCGCGCCCCGGCGGTCCACTGGAGGCCGCATCGACGTCTCCCGACGGCGCGCGCGCACTCGTCACCCTGTTGCGCGACAACGAAATCGACGTCGTCGTCGCCGAAACCCTGGCCGATGTCGAGCGCGCCGCCCGTCCGGACACCCTGCTGGTGGCCGGGCAGACGTTCTGGCTCTACGACGACGATCAGCTGCGCCGCCTGGCGGCTCTGCCCGGTGACCGGCTTCTCCTCGCCCCGATCGGCAAGACGCGCGAGGCGCTGGCACCGGCGGTGCGCAGCGGCGACGCCACCGAATTCGGCGGCCTGGCACCGGACTGCGATCTGCGCGAAGCACAGCGCGCGGGGCCGGTGCAGTTCGGCGCGGCAGACACGTTCACCGCGGCGGGCTCCACGGCCGTGACCCGCTGCTACGGCGGGGTGCTGGCCCGGTACGACGACGACGGCCGGACCGTCACCGTGGTGGGCGATTCCAGCTTCCTGACCAACGGCGGTCTGCTCGACGAGGGCAACGCCGCGCTGGCGATGAACCTCGCGGGCACGCGCACCACCGTGATCTGGTACGCACCCCAGCACGGAGAAGGCGCCGGGTCGGCGGGCGACGCCGACATCATGGACCTGATCCCCGACCAGGTCACCTGGGTGGTGCTCCAGCTCGTGGTGGCCGTCGCACTGCTCGCGCTGTGGCGGAGCCGCCGGGTGGGGCCGCTGGTCGCCGAACCGCTGCCGGTGGTGGTGCGTGCCTCGGAGACCGTGGAGGGCCGCGGCCGGTTGTACCGGTCACGACGGGCACGTGATCGCGCCGCCGACGCGCTGCGCGCCGCGGCCCGGCAACGTCTGCTGCCGCGGCTGGGCCTGCGACCCGACGCCGTCGCAGGGGCCGTCGTCGCCGCCGCCGCGGCGCAGCGCAGCGGGCAGGACCCCCAGTGGGTCGCCCATATCCTGTACGGGCGGCCGCCGGAGACCGACCCTGAGCTGGTGGCCCTGGCCGGCGCACTCGACGACATCGAAAGGCAGGTCGCGCAGTCGTGACACAGCCCAGCACAGCAGACCACTCCGAGCAGGGGGCCCGCACCGCGCTGATGGCTCTGCGCGCCGAGATCGGCAAGGTCGTGGTCGGTCAGGACGCGGTGGTGAGCGGCCTGGTCGTCGCGCTGCTGTGCCGCGGCCACGTCTTGCTCGAAGGGGTTCCCGGCGTCGCGAAGACGCTGTTGGTGCGCACGCTGGCGGCGGCGTTGCAGCTGGAGTTCAAGCGGGTGCAGTTCACCCCGGACCTGATGCCCGGTGACGTCACGGGTTCGCTGGTCTACGACGCCCGTACCGCGGAATTCACCTTCCGTGCCGGGCCGGTGTTCACCAATCTGCTTCTGGCCGACGAGATCAACCGCACGCCGCCCAAGACGCAGGCCGCCCTGCTGGAGGCGATGGAGGAGCGCCAGGTCAGCGTCGACGGCGATCCACGGGCGCTGCCCGACCCGTTCATCGTGGCCGCCACGCAGAACCCGATCGAGTACGAGGGCACCTACCAACTGCCCGAGGCCCAGCTGGATCGGTTCCTGCTCAAGCTCGACATCCCGCTGCCCCCGCGTGATCAGGAGATCGCGATCCTCGACCGGCATGCGCGCGGGTTCGACCCGCGGGATCTGTCCGCCGTGCGGCCCGTCGCGGGACCGGCGGAGTTGGCCGCGGGCCGGGAGGCGGTGCGGCGGGTGCTGGTCGCCGACGAGGTGCTCGGCTACATCGTCGACATCGTCGGCGCCACAAGGCATTCCCCGTCACTCAAGCTGGGGGTGTCGCCGCGTGGCGCGACGGCGCTGATGGCCACGGCACGGTCCTGGGCGTGGCTCTCGGGGCGCAACTACGTCACCCCCGACGACGTGAAGGCGATGGCCCGGCCGACGTTGCGGCATCGGGTGGCGCTGCGCCCGGAAGCCGAGCTGGAAGGCGCGAGCGCCGACGGCGTGCTGGACGGCATCCTCTCTGCGGTGCCGGTGCCCCGCTGGTGATCCTGACCGGGCGCACGGGGCTGATCGCCGCGGCGTGCGCAGTGCCGGTCGGGTTGTCACCCTATCCGGCAACCACTTTCGTTGTCCTGCTGGCGCTGCTCGCTGTCGCCGTGCTCGTCGACGTCGTGCTGGCAGGTAGTCCGCGCTCACTCGAGTTCGCCCGCAGCGGCACGCGATCGGCCCGGTTGGGGCAGCCGGTCGAGACCAGTCTGCGCATCGTCAATCGCGGGCGCTCGCGCTTCCGCGGCGTGGTGCGGGACGCATGGGCGCCCAGCGCGGCCGCGACACCGCGCACCCATCCTGTCGATCTCGCTGCTGGACAACAGGTTTCGATCATCACGCAGCTGAATCCGGTGCGGCGCGGCGACCAGGTGCCCGGGCCGGTGACCGCCCGGTCGCTGGGTCCTCTGGGGTTGGCGGGCCGGCAGAGTTCGCATCGGGTCGAGGGCGGGGTCCGCATCCTGCCGCCGTTCCTCTCGCGCAAGCACCTGCCGTCGCGGCTTGCCAGACTTCGTGAACTTGACGGTGCGACACCGGCGATGATCCGCGGCCAGGGTAGTGAATTCGACTCGCTGCGCGAATACGTGGTCGGTGACGACATCCGCTCGATCGACTGGCGGGCCACCGCCCGGCGCGCCGATGTGGTGGTGCGGACGTGGCGGCCGGAGCGGGACCGTCGAGTGGTGATCGTGCTGGACACCGGGCGGACGTCGGCGGGCCGCATCGGTGTCGATCCCACGGCGGCAGAGCCGGCGGGCTGGCCGCGGCTGGACTGGTCGATGGATGCGGCGCTGCTGCTGGCGGCGCTGGCGGCGCGGGCCGGCGATCACGTCGACTTCCTCGCCCACGATCGGGTGACCCGGGCCGGTGTGTTCAACGCGTCGCGCAACGATCTGCTGGCCCAGCTGGTGGAGGCGATGGCGCCGCTGGAGCCTGCGCTGGTGGAGTCCGACGCACGCGCGATGGTGGCGGCGGTGCTGCGGCGGGTGCGGCGCCGAGCGCTGGTGGTGCTGCTGACAGACCTGAACGCCACCGCGATCGACGAGGGGCTCATGGGTGTGCTCGGGCAGTTGACGGCCAAGCATCAGGTGCTGCTGGCCGCGGTGTCCGATCCGCGGGTCGACGCGCTCGCGGCGGGCCGCGCCGATGCGGTCGAGGTGTATGACGCCGCGGCCGCCGAGCGGGCCCGGGGCGATCGGCGGGACGTGGCGTCGCGGCTGCGCGGCCGCGGTGTGGATGTCGTCGACGCCCCGCCGGAGGAGCTGGCGCCGGCCCTCGCCGATCACTACCTGGCGCTGAAAGCCACCGGCCGCCTGTAGGGGGTCAGCCCGTCGGCACGTAGTCGGGGGCGTCGTCGATGTCCCCGGTCTCGCCGCGGCGCATCGCCCGCCGGCCGAAATACACCACGTAGCCGATGAAGCAGGCTTCCGCGGCCACACCGATCGCGATCCGCACGAACGTGGGCAGCGGCGACGGCGTGACGAAGGCCTCGATCAGCCCCGCGACCGCCAGCACCGCGACCAGCCCCACTGCCACCGAGATCATCGCCCGGCCCTGCTCGGCGAGCACCTGCGCACGCGGCCGATCCCCCGGCGAGACCACCGACCAGCCGAGCCGCATGCCCGCCGCCGCGGCGAGGAACACCGCCGTCAACTCGATGAGGCCGTGCGGTGTGATCAGCCCGAGGAACACGTCGCCGCGGCCCGCACTGAACATCACGCCCGCGAGGACTCCGAAGTTCAGCGCGTTCTGGAACAGGATGTACGGGATCGGGATTCCGAGCAGGATCGCGGCCACCACGCACTGCGCGGCGATCCACGCGTTGTTCGTCCACACGCTGAACGCGAACGACGCGGCGGGATGCTCGCTGTAGTAGTCGGCGAACTCCGAGTTGACCAGCTGCTGGACCTCGCTCGGTGTGCCGATGGTCGCCTGCACCTCGGGCGTGCCGGCGACCCACACCGCCAACGCCACCGACACGACGAAGAACGCGACCGCAGTGCCCGCCCACCACCGCCAGGAGCGGTACGCGACGACGGGGAACGACACCGTCCAGAACCGCACGAACTCCCGCCACAGCGGGGCGTGCGCGGACGTGACGACGGAGCGGGCCCGCGCCACCAGGCTGGAGAGCTTTCCGATGAGCACCGCGTCCGCCGACGACGACCGCGCCATCGACAGGTGCGTCGACACCCGCTGGTAGAGGTCCACCAGTTCGTCGGCTTCGGCGCCGGTGAGCCGCCGGCGCCGTTTCACCAGATGGTCGAGACGGTCCCAGGCCGGCCGGTGCGCCAGCACGAACGCGTCGACATCCACGCGGTCGACTTTAGTAGCGTGGCGTCATGGTCAGTCCGCAGCAACCGGTGGTGACCGGTGACGCGGTCGTTCTCGACATCCAGATCGCCCAGTTGCCGGTCCGCGTCGTGGCGACGGTGATCGACGTCGTCGTCATCGTGATCGTCTACGTGCTGGGCGTGGTGCTGTGGGCGCTGACGCTCTCGCAGTGGGATTCGGCACTCTCCGATGCGGTGCTGATCGTGTTCATCGTGCTGGGCCTGGTCGGCTATCCGGTGGCGTTCGAGACGGCCACCCGGGGCCGGTCGCTGGGCAAGATGGCGATGGGGCTGCGCGTGGTCTCCGACGACGGCAGCCCAGAACGGTTCCGCCAGGCCCTTTTTCGTGCGCTGGCCGGCTATCTGGAGATCTGGCTGCTGATGGGCGGCCCGGCCGTGATCTGCAGTCTGGTGTCCCCGCAGGGCAAACGGATCGGCGACATCTTCGCGGGCACGGTCGTGATCACCGAACGGGGCCCGCGGATGGCGCCGCCGCCGATGATGCCGCCGCAACTCGCCCCGTGGGCCTCGACTCTCGAACTGTCGGCGCTGCGGCCCGAAAGTGCCGAAATGGCGCGGCAATTCCTGAGCCGGGCGCATCAGCTCGACCCGCGCGTGCGTGACGAGATGGCCGGCCGCATCACCGGGGAGGTGGTCGCGCAGATCTCCCCGCCGCCCCCGCCGGGCACGCCGGCCGGTCAGGTACTCGCGGCGGTGCTCGCCGAGCGGCACCGCCGGGCCCTGTCGCGGCTGCGGCCACCGGCCCCGAATCCCTACTGACGCACCACGCCGATCATCGTCAGCGCCGCGGCGACCAGGCTCGTGACCGTCCGCACGTGGTTCCACGAGGTCCAATTCGCCAGGTAGGCCTGCCACACCTCAGGTGTGGCGACGGCTGCGTCGAGCCCGTCATTCAGAGGCACGTTCGCCGCCACGGTGACGACCGCCCCCGCCACCCCGAGGACCGCGCCGGCCAGAAGCCACCCTCGACCCGGCGACGAGACCACCGCTGCCATCACCCCCATCGCGATGGCCAGCAGCGCGGCCCCGAAGTACGCGAGGAGGAACGTCGCGCTGGTCTGCGCCGCGGCGTTGATCCCCCGCATCGCCGCGATGGCGTCCTGCGGGCCGGCGCGGTCCAGCCCGCCCATCACGAACGTCGAGAACACGAACATCATGCCGCCCGCCGCCGCGCTGGCCAGCGCGGAAGCGGACGAGACGACAGTCAGGGTGCTGGTCATCAGCACAGTCCACACGTCTCACCGAAGACTATCCATAGGTGAAAACCGCATACGCATCATCGAGCGTCTACGCTGCCGGCATGGATGCACTCGCCGGATTGCTGGACGGCATCCGCGCCCGGGGTGCCTTCATCCTGCGGATGCGGCTGGACCCGCCGTGGTCGATGCGGGTGTGCGACGAGGCGCCGCTGACGGTCATCTGTCAGACCCACGGCCGCGCGGTCATCGTCCCCGCCGACGGGCAGCCGGTCGAGCTGACGGCGGGCCAGCTGGCGCTGACGCGCGGCACCGAGCCCTACGTGTTCGCCGACGATGCCGGCACACGACCGATGATCGTCATCCATCCCGGTCAGCGCTGCACGACGGTGTCGGGGGACGATCTGCGTTTCGAGATGTCCTTGGGGGTGCGCACCTGGGGCAACAGCAGCACCGGCGCGTGCCGGTCGGTGATCGGCGCCTACGAGGGGCACAGCATCGTGGGTGCCCGCCTCCTCGACGCGCTGCCTCCGGTGGCCGTGATGCCTGCCGATCCGGCGCTGGTCACGTTGCTGTCGCACGAGGCCGGCCGTGACGGTCCGGGACAGGAGACGTACCTGGACCGGCTGCTGGATCTGTTGCTGATCACCGCGGTCCGCGCGTGGTTCGACCGCGATGAGGCGGCCCCGACCTGGTGGCGGGCCGAGCACGACGCGCTGATCGGTCCTGCCCTGAAGTTGATGTACCGCAATCCTTCTCATCCGTGGACGGTGCAGCGGCTGGCGGCTACGGTCGGATGCTCCCGGGCGGCGTTCGCCCGCCGCTTCACCGATCTGGTCGGCGAGCCGCCGATCGCTTTTCTGACGGGCTGGCGGCTCGCACTTGCAGCTGATCTGCTCCACTCGGGCGCCACGGTTGCCGCGGTGGCCCGCCAGGTGGGCTACGGCAGCCCGTTCGCGCTCAGCACCGCGTTCAAGCGGGTGTACGGTGTGAGCCCGCAGCAGCATCGCACGGCGGCTCGTTGACTCAGTCGGAGATCCAGTTGCCGTGAAATCCGTACGGAACACGTTGCGGGAGAGTGATTCTGGCGACGGGCGGGCCGGTGAAGTCAGCGGCGTCGATGATCACGAGATCGCTGCCGTCCCGCGCGGCGTCGTAGACGTAGGCCAGATACCAGCCGCTGCTCTCGTCGGCTGGGCCGTCGGCGGGTACGAACACGGCCTCTCCCGGCCCTCCCGGGGCGGCCTCGGTGCCGAAGCGGTGCTCCTGGGCGGCGCCGGAGACGAGGTCGTGACGGATCAGGCCGGCACCGGCGACGGACACCGAGAAGCGTGCCGGAAGGGTCACCAACCGGTCGTCGATCCGCGGGAACTCCACCGCCCGGTCGTCGAGCTGCGCTTCGGTGACGGTGCCGCGGCGCAGGTCGATCGTCCACGTCCACATGACGGCTTTGGGTCCGAAATCGCTGCTGTCTCGCCATAATTCGGGATACCGCACCGCCTGTAGGATCAATCCATCGTCGGTGTCGTGGGCGTTGACGACGTGGAACACGTAGCAGGGGTCGATGTCGAACCAGCGCACCTCACCGAACGGATCCGCGCGGCGCAGCACGCCCAGCCGCGCTCCGTAGTCGTCCTCCCAGCGGAACGGCATGGTGCCGCGCATCGCGGCCTCGAGGTTGAACACCACCGGAAGATCCATGAAGACAACATGATCGGCGGTCAGCGCGAAGTCGTGCATCATCGTCATCGCGGGTACGTCGACGGGTCGGTTGATCACCAGGTCACCGGAGGCGTCCGCGCGGTGATAGGTGACGTTGGGGCCGAGTAGGTTTCCGTAGCCGAAGAAGTGCAGCTCGCCTGTCGTCGGGCAGATCTTGGGGTGCGCGGTCATCGCGTCGACGAGCTTGCCGCCGAAGTCGTAGGCCCCGATGGTATCCAAATCATTGGTGATCTCGTACGGCAGTGAGGATTCCACGAGCGCCAGGGTCTTGCCGGCGTGGTTGACGATGTGGGTGTTCGCGACGCTGGAGCGCAGGTTGCGCGTGCCGTCGGGGTTGTAGACACCGAACGGTTCGTCGAAGCTGTCGGTGCGCACCCACCGGTTGCGGTACCACGCCGCCCGGCCGCCTTCGATGCGCACGCCGTGCACCATGCCGTCCCCGGTGAACCAGTGTCCGCCGTCGGCGCGGGGGTTGGGTCCGTTGCGCAGGTACCAGCCCGACAGGTCGGCGGGGATCGCACCCTCGACGGGCAGGTCGAAGGCAGTGAGCTCGTCGGGCACGGGCGCGTAGTTGCCGGTGCGGAACGTGTCGACGGGGGCCGCCTGGCCATCGATGTCGGTGTCGGTCATCACCCCAGCCTGACACCTCAGGAGAAAATTGGACGTTGCATCTCGATAGTTCTCGATATATCGTCAATGCATCGGAGCGCAGACTGGCGCTCCCCATGACGTAAGGACACACCACATGAACACCCCATTCACCCCTCCAGAGCGCGGCTTCGGTTTCGGGTTCGGCCCGCAGGACCGGCGCGCGCTGCATGAACACCGCAGGCAGGCTCGTCGCGAATTCAGGGATCACGTGCGCGAGCACCGCGGGCAGGCCGGTTTCGGCCCCTTCGCGCCGGGTGGACCCGGCGGCCCCGGGTTCGGACCTGGCTTCGGATTCGGACCTGGACCCGGGCCCTTCGGATTCGGTGCGGGCGGACGCGGCGGCGGCCGGCGCGGCGGCGGTCGCGGCCGGCGCGGCGATGTGCGCGCAGCCATCCTCGCGCTGCTCGCAGAGCGGCCGATGCACGGCTACGAGATGATCCAGGAGATCGACGCGCGCAGCCAGCAGCTGTGGAAGCCGAGCCCCGGTTCGGTGTATCCCACTCTGCAGTTGCTCGTCGACGAAGGTCTGCTGGTGGCGACCGAAAGCGAAGGCAGCAAGAAGCTTTTCGAGCTGACCGACGATGGTCGCGCCGCCGCGGAGAAGATCGAGACCCCGCCGTGGGACGAGATCACCTCGGGCGCCGACCCGACGGCGATGGGCCTGCGCACCGCCGTCGGCCAGCTGATGGGAGCGGTCGCGCAGTCTGCGCACGCCGCCACCAGTGAGCAGCAGCAGCGCATCGTCGAGATCGTCAACACCGCGCGACGGGAGATCTATCAGATCCTCAGCGAGGACTGAACATCGAACAGGGGGGCGGCGTGGACTTGACCACGTCGCCCCCCTCTCCCGATCCTGTGGGCATGGAGCTGATCGCCGCCACGGCGATGCACGGTTTCGCCGAGCTGACGGCCGAGCTCGGCGGGGACGCCGAGGCTGTCCTGACGCCGCTGGGTCTGCGGGTCGAGGACTGCGGCCGCACGGATGTTTTCGTGCCGTTGCGCCATGCGATCCACGCCGCCGAGCGGACGGCCGCGCTGACCCGGACACCGGACTTCGGGCGCCGGCTCGCCTTGCGCCAGGGCATCGAAGTAATCGGCCCGCTCGGCGTGGCGGCCCGGACAGCGCAGACCGTCGGCGAGGCGCTAGGGATCCTCGAGAACTTCATGGGCGCTTACAGTCCCGCGATCGCCGTGCACCTCGGGGATGATGGACCGCGCGAGGACGTCGTGTTCTGGCAGTGGCGGTTGGGCCTGGATCCGCCGGTCCGCCACCATCAGACCGCCGAGCTGTCCCTGGGAATCATGCTGCGCCTGCTGCGCCTGTTCCTCGGCGCCGACTATGCGCCGCTGTCTGTACATCTGGCCCACGCACCGCTCTCGGCCCAATCGGACTACACCAGGTATTTCGGCGCTTCGGTCCACTTCAACCACACCGTCAACGGATTCACGCTGAACGCGCTCGATCTGACTCGTCCGCTGGCGGAGGAATCCGACAGTCATCAGGCCGCGATCGACGCATTGGTCGGCGTGATCGACTCCTGCGGCTCGTCCGCCGCGCAGTCCGTGGCGCGGCTGACGGGTCCGCTGCTCCCGGGCGGCACCGTGACCGTCGAGACCGTAGCCAAGCAATTCGGCCTCCATCCCAAATCTCTGCAACGCCGGCTGGCCGCGGAGGGCACCTCGTTCTCCGCCGTGATCGACGGTGTCCGGCGCGACATCGCGATCCGAATCCTGCGAGACACCGACGTGAGCCTGGTGCAGCTGTCACGCCAACTCGGATTCGCCGAGCCGGCGGTACTCACCCGTGCGTGCCAGCGCTGGTTCGGCAGCACGCCGAGCGCCTATCGCACCCGATTGCGTTGCGCTGCAGAGTGATCAGCCCGCACTGACCTGCGGCGGGACCCAGCTGCCGCCCACTATCGACGGTGGCGTCTCCGTCGGCCAATAGAGCCGCAACATCAGGACGAACTCGCCTCGCGGTGCCGGCAACCAGTTGGCGTGCTTGTCCGTACCGGGATCGTCGGCCTGGATGTACAGGTCGACCGAGCCGTCGGGGTTGTACTGAAGATCGTCTCGCTGGCTCAGCGTGTACCTGTTCAACGGGTTGTCGACGAAGAAGTAGTCGGAGTCGTACATGGTCAGCGACCAGAATCCCCTCACCGGGGGCAACTCTCCGTCCTCGAAGTGCAGCACGTGGGCCGACGTACCGCGGTACTTCTCGCCCGGCGCCGGGCCCTCGGACTTTGGATAGACGGCGTCGGCGGACAGGTTCGCTCCCAACCCGATCGCGGTCACGTATGCCCGAAACTGGTAGTCGGTGCCGTACTCACCGAGATGGGTCGAATACTGCCAGCCGTTGGCGTATGCGAGGGTCCCCGCCGCGACGGCGTCATCGGCTCCGGACATGATCATGCGCTGGGCGGGTCCGGGCGCTGCGGCAATGGCCTCGCGAACCTGCGGGTCGAGCGAGTCGACGTCGAGGGATTGTCCCGCCACGATTCCCAGCGCCGCCAGCGTGTCGATCAGCGGCGCGTCGGCGGCCACCGGCGGATTGGTCCTCAGGAGGTCGGCCAGCACCGTGAAGTAGGACTCTCCGGAAAGACCGTTGACCTGCTCCCGCACCGCGGTCGTCATGTCCACCGTCGGGTCCACGGCGCCCGGCGTGGGGGTGTAGGGCGTGCCGAAGCTCGACAGCGGCACCGCGGTTATCTGGTCCTGCAACCCGTGCACCGCCTCGTAGTCCTGCGCGGTGCCGCTGCAGTAGATGCGGCCCAGCAGCCAGACCAGCGCGGTCGGAGACGCGTACTCGACGACGCCGGGCGGCAGGGTGCCCCGCCAGCGGGGGCCGGTGATCGCGAAGGTCTGCGCTGCACCGCCGGTCGTGCGCGAACCCGGGGATGCGAAGACGTTGGTCCAGCCGTCGAGCATCGGCAGCAGGAAGTAGCGGTCGCCCATGTCGGGCACGCTGATCACCCAGGGTTCTTCGTCGACGTCGAACCATGCGGTCGTGTAGAGGGTGTCGGCGTTGGGCGCCGTGACGGCCCGGAACTGCGCGTTCGGGTACTGCCTCATCCGCACGAACTGACCCATCGGCGCGGCGGTTCCCGCGGGGGTGGCGGCGTTGGTGAGAACTCGCCGGGTGTACTCCATGGTCACCAGCGGATAGCCGAACACGTAGGCCTCGACGGCACGAGCGCTGGCCGCGTTCGCGGCGGTCGGTGATTGGCTGACGGTCGTCACGGTGTCTCCTCGTGTCGTGGGGCTGCGCTGATCGTGACAATCGCAGCCCGAGTGCGCCTTGATCGCAGAGGACGGATTCCACCGTCGGTGTCGGATCTGCTCATGGGGGATGAAACCGCGCCGGTTTGGTGTATGTAGACACCATGGAGACCTTCAGCCTCGGGAACCACGTCGTCGGCCGTGTCGGATTCGGCGCCATGCAGCTGCCCGGTCCGGGCGTGATGGGTCCGCCCCGCGACCACGACCAGGCCATCGCAGTTTTGACAAGGGCACTCGAGCTGGGCATCAACCACATCGACACCGCCCAGTTCTACGGACCGAACGTGGCCAACGAGCTGATCCGCGAAGCCCTGCACCCCTATCCCGAGAACCTGGCCCTGGTCAGCAAGGTCGGAGCCCGCCGCGACGAGGCCGGCAACTGGAATCCCGCCCAGCAGCCCGACGAGTTGCGCGCCGACATCGAACAGAACCTCGAGACCCTGGGCGCCGACCGCATCGCCGCGGTCAACCTGCGCATCCACTCGGGTGATCCCAACAGCGTCGGGCCCGTCGACACCGACCTGTTCCCCCGCCAGCTCGACGCGATGATCGCCGCGCGCGACGAGGGGTTGATCGAGGGCATCGGGTTGAGCAGCGCGTCGGAAGACCACCTGCGCATCGCGTTGGACAAGACCGAGATCGTCACGGTGCAGAACGCCTACAACCTGGTCGACCGGAGGTCGCAGTCGGTCCTTCAGCTGTGCGCCGAGCACGGCATCTCGTTCGTGCCGTTCTTCCCGCTGGGTTCGGCGTTCGCGGCCGACAACCCTGTCCTGGGTCATCCCGCGGTGCGGGCCGAGGCCGAGAAGCTGGGCCGTACGCCGGCGCAGATCGCGCTGGCGTGGACGCTGACCGTGGCGCCCAACGTGCTGCTGATCCCCGGCACGTCCTCGGTGGCGCACCTGGAGGAGAACACGGCCGTCGCCGACATCGAGCTCGACGACGAGACCAAGCAGGCACTCGACGCTGCCGCCTAGCCTCGACCAGCGATTCTTCGTTTCGCCGCCGGCGGCAATACCATCGAGGTCATCATGACGACTTCCACCGCCGGGTCTCGGCCCGACCAGTTGTCGGCCGAAGCGCAGCGCCGACGGACCTTCGCCGTCATCAGTCACCCCGACGCCGGCAAGTCCACGCTGACGGAGGCTCTGGTGCTGCACGCCAAAGCCATCACCGAGGCCGGCGCCATCCACGGCAAGGCCGGGCGCCGTTCCACCGTGTCGGACTGGATGGAGATGGAGAAGGCGCGCGGCATCTCGATCACGTCGACGGCGCTGCAGTTCCCGTACGTCACCAAGACCGGCTCGACCTGTGTGATCAACCTGCTCGACACCCCGGGTCACGCCGATTTCTCCGAGGACACCTACCGCGTGCTGACCGCCGTCGATTCGGCGGTCATGCTCATCGACGCGGCCAAGGGCCTGGAACCGCAGACGCTCAAGCTGTTCCAGGTGTGCCGCCATCGCCGCATCCCGATCATCACGGTGATCAACAAGTGGGACCGCCCCGGCCGGTATGCGCTCGAGCTGATCGACGAGATCCAGACGCGCATCGGGCTCAAGCCGACACCGCTGACGTGGCCGGTCGGCATCGCCGGCGATTTCAAGGGCGTGCTGGATCGGCGCACCGGTAACTACATCCGGTTCACCCGCACCGCCGGCGGCGCCACCGCGGCGCCCGAGGAGCACATCGACCCGGACCGAGCCCACGACGCCGCGGGCGTGGACTGGGACACCGCGGTCGAGGAGTCGGAGCTGCTCAGCGCCGACGACGCGGATTTCGATCCCGAGACGTTCCGGAACTGCACGTCGAGCCCGGTGCTGTTCACCTCGGCGGCCCTCAACTTCGGGGTGAACCAGCTGCTGGACGTGTTGGCCGAGCTCGCCCCGCCGCCCTCGGGGGCACTCGACGCCGAGGGCCACCGGCGGGAGGCGACGGCACCGTTCAGCGCATTCGTGTTCAAGGTGCAGGCCGGTATGGATTCGGCGCACCGGGACCGAATCGCCTATGCGCGTGTGTGTTCGGGCACCTTCGAGCGCGGTGACGTGCTGACCCATGCGGCGACGGGCAAACCGTTCGTCACCAAGTACGCGCAGACGGTGTTCGGTCAGCAGCGGTCCACGTTGGACACCGCGTGGCCCGGCGATGTCATCGGTTTGGCGAACGCACAGGCACTGCGTCCCGGGGACACGCTGTATTCCGAAGTGCCCGTGGTGTATCCGCCGATTCCCAGCTTCTCCCCCGAGTACTTCGCGGTCGCGCGCGGCAAGGATCCGAGTAAGCACAAGCAGTTCCGCAAGGGCATCGAGCAGCTGGACCAGGAGGGTGTGGTGCAGGTGCTGCGCTCCGATCGGCGCGGTGAGCAGGCGCCGGTACTGGCCGCGGTCGGCCCTATGCAGTTCGAGGTGGCCAGCCATCGGATGGCCAGCGAGTTCGGCGCCGCGATCACCTTGGAATCGTTGCCCTACACCGTCGCTCGGATCTGCGACGCCGACGGCGCCGAGGTGCTGCAGAGGCTGGCCTCGGTGGAGGTGCTCACCCGCAGCGATGGCGTGCTGCTCGCGGTGTTCTCCACCAAGTGGCGGCTGGAGAACGTGGCGCGGGAGAACCCCGACGTCACGTTGCGCTCGCTGGTCGCCGCCGGCGACAACTAGCGATTTCGGCGTGCTTGTCGTCGCTCAGCGTTGACAAGCACGCCGAAATCACTCGACGTCGACCCAGTCCAGCGTGCGGGACACCGCCTTCTGCCACCCCTCGTATCCCTCGGCGCGCTGGTCATCGGACCAGTCCGGCGACCAGCACTTGTCCTCCTGCCAATTCGCGCGCAGATCGTCGGCGCCCTCCCAGAACCCGACGCCGAGGCCCGCGGCATAGGCCGCGCCCAGCGCCGTGGTCTCGGCGACCACGGGCTTCACCACGTCGACGCCGAGCACATCGGCCTGGATCTGCATGCACAGGTCGTTGGCGGTGATACCGCCGTCGACCTTGAGCACCTCCAGGTGCACCCCGGAGTCGGCCTCCATCGCGTCGACGACGTCGCGGCTCTGGTAGCAGATCGCCTCGAGCGTCGCGCGGGCCACGTGCGCGTTGGTGTTGTAGCGGGACAGCCCGACGATCGCGCCGCGCGCATCCGAACGCCAATACGGCGCAAAGAGACCCGAGAACGCGGGGACGAAGTAGACGCCGCCGTTGTCCTCCACCTGGCGGGCCAGGGACTCGCTCTGCGACGCTCCGCTGATGATGCCGAGTTGGTCGCGCAGCCACTGCACCGCCGAGCCGGTCACTGCGATCGAACCCTCCAGCGCGTACACGGGTTTCGAGTCACCGAACTGGTAGCACACGGTGGTCAACAGTCCGTTGTCGGAGCGGACGATCTTCTCCCCGGTGTTGAGGAGCAGGAAATTGCCTGTGCCATAGGTGTTCTTGGCTTCGCCTTCGGCGAGGCAGACCTGTCCGACCATCGCCGCCTGCTGGTCGCCGAGGATGCCGGTGATCGGGATCTCGCCGTCGGCGGGGCCGGTGTCCAGGGTGGTACCGAACGGTTCGGTCACCGACGACGGCCGGATCTCGGGCAGCATCTGACGCGGGATGCCGAAGAACGAGAGCAGTTCGTCGTCCCAGTCGAGCGTCTCGAGATTCATCAGCATCGTGCGGCTGGCGTTGGTGACGTCGGTGACGTGCACTCCGCCGCGGTGCCCTCCGGTGAGATTCCACAGCACCCAGGTGTCGGTGGTGCCGAAGATGGCGTCACCCTTCTCGGCGTCGTCGCGTACCCCGTCGACGTTGTCGAGGATCCACTGCACCTTGCCGCCCGCGAAGTAGGTGGCCGGCGGCAGGCCTGCCTTGCGGCGGATGATGTCGCCGCGCTCGTCGCGGTCCAGCGCCGAGGCGATGCGGTCGGTGCGGGTGTCCTGCCACACGATCGCGTTGTAGTACGGACGTCCCGTTTTGCGATTCCACACCAGCGACGTCTCGCGCTGGTTGGTGATGCCGAGCGCGGCGAGGTCGCCGGCGGCCAGGTTCGTCTTGTTCAGCGCCGTCGCCAGCACCGAACCGGTGCGCTCCCAGATCTCCACGGGGTTGTGCTCGACCCAGCCGGCGCGCGGCAGGATCTGCTCGTGTTCGAGTTGATGGCGGCCCACCTCGGCGCCGTCGTGGTCGAAGATCATGCACCGGGTGCTGGTGGTGCCCTGGTCGATTGCTGCGACGAAGTCGGCCATCCGTCCATGATGAACTACCGGGCCGGGCCGATCGGCCGAACACCTCGCCGGGTCGCGCTAGAGTTCGCGAAGGCGCGACGAAAGGTGCCGATCATCAACATTCGACCCCGCCACCACAGGCTCGCCGGTCTCATGGCCGCCGCAGCGGCCGCGTCGCTCCTGCTCAGCGGGCCCGCCCTCGCCCAGCCGGCGCCCCCACCCGTCGACCCGCGGAGCGGTTGCGAAAACCCCGAATTCGGCGGCGTCTACGTCCCCGTGACCGCGACACACGCCGAATGCCAGTACATCGTCGCGGGCAGTTTCTACTACGACGGGTACGACGACGGCGTCTACACCGGCACGCTCGTGTACCGCGACGGGGCGAAGGTGCCCACCGAGCGGCCGCAGATCCCCGAGTTGTTCACCATGCCCGGCGGCGGTCTGCCGCCCGTCGTGCCGTTCCAGGTGGGGCCCTGACCACCGCGAGCGACGTCGCGCGCCTGGCGGACATGCCCCGCGGCGGCCCCAAGGCGTCCTGCCTGGATCGTCTGTTGGAGACCGACCGCCAGGAGTACCTGGACCGCGACGACGTCGATCCGCAGATCAAGCGCAGCGTGATCCGCGCGCTGGACTGGACCGGTGATGTGTTCGGCAACCACGACCGGTTCGCCACCCTCGCGCTCGAACAGGTCGCCGACGTGCCCGACCCGCGAATTCTCGAGCTGGGTGCCGGACACGGCGGCTTGTCGCGTCGGCTCCTCGAGTGGCATCCGAGCGCCCGCGTCACCGTCACCGACGTCGCTCCCGAATCTGTCGCGGCCATCACCGCCGAGCTGGGCGCCCATCCCCGCGCCACCGTCGCACAGATGGATGCCACCGCCCTCGACGCCGATGACGGCGCGTTCGATCTCGCGGTGTTCGCGCTGTCGTTCCACCACCTGTCGCCGACGGACGCGGCGGCGGTCCTCGCCGAGGGCACCCGCGCGGCCACCACACTGCTGATCATCGACTTACCCCGGCCGCCCGCACCGCTGCACCTGGCCCGGCTGGCGACGATGCTGCCACTCGCCCCGTTCCTGCCGTTCGCCCACGATGGCGTGATCAGCTCGCTGCGGGCGTACAGCCCGTCGGCGCTGCGCGCGCTGGCCCGCCACGCCGATCCGGACATGCACGTCGAACTGCGCGGCGGCTGCCTCAGCCCGCAGGTGATGCTCGCGACCCGCGCTGGCTGAGACCCTTGCCGGCCAACTGTGCCGCCCGATCGCGGGCGATGGCGTTGAATGGCTGTCGTGGGCGAGGAACTGACGCAGACCGAGTTCACTCGCGAGCATCGCCGCGAGTACCGGCGCAAGGTGCAGCTGTGCCTCGACGTGTTCGAGACGATGCTGGCGCAGTCCAGCTTCGACTTCGAGAAGCCGCTCACCGGCATGGAGATCGAGTGCAACTTGGTCGACGCCGACTATCAGCCCGCGATGAACAACTCCGAGGTGCTCGCCGCGATCGCCGATCCCGCGTATCAAACGGAGCTCGGCGCCTACAACATCGAGTTCAACGTGCCACCGCGCCGGCTACCCGGCCGCGCGGCACTCGACCTCGAGGGCGAGGTGCGGGCCAGCCTGAACGCCGCGGAGGCGAAAGCCAACAGCGACGGTTCGCACATCGTGATGGTCGGCATCCTGCCCACGCTGATGCCCCAGCATCTGTCCGGGCACTGGATGAGTGAGTCGACCCGCTATCAGGCGCTCAATGACTCGATCTTCACCGCGCGCGGTGAGGACATCGACATCGACATCCACGGTCCGGAACGGCTGAGCCTGCAGACCGCCTCGATCGCCCCCGAATCTGCCTGCACCAGTATGCAATTGCACCTACAGGTGTCACCCGGCGACTTCGCGAACAACTGGAACGCCGCCCAGGTGCTGGCCGGGCCGCAGCTCGCGCTGGGCGCCAACTCGCCGTACTTCTTCGGCCACCGGCTGTGGGCCGAAACGCGCATCGAGCTGTTCGCCCAGGCCACCGACACCCGCCCCGACGAGCTGAAGACGCAGGGGGTGCGGCCGCGGGTGTGGTTCGGGGAACGGTGGATCACCTCCATCTTCGATCTGTTCGAGGAGAACGTGCGGTACTTCCCGTCACTGCTGCCCGAGCTGTCCGACGAGGATCCGGTCGCCGAACTCGCCGCCGGCCGGACACCGACGCTGTCGGAGCTGCGGCTGCACAACGGCACCATCTACCGCTGGAACCGGCCGGTGTACGACGTGGTGGCCGGCCGCCCGCATCTGCGGGTGGAAAACCGCGTCCTGCCCGCGGGGCCGACGGTGGTCGACATGATGGCCAACGCGGCGTTCTACTACGGCGCGCTGCGGGCGCTGTCCGAGGAGGACCGCCCCCTGTGGACCAAGCTGAGTTTCTCGACGGCACAGGCGAATTTCGAGGCTGCCGCCCAGTACGGTCTGGACGCGCGCCTGTACTGGCCGGGCGCTGGCGAGGTCACCCCCGACGAGTTGGTGCTGCGGCATCTGCTGCCGTTGGCCGACGAGGGGCTGCGCCGCTGGGAGGTGGCCGCTGAGGTGCGCGACCGCTACCTCGGGGTGATCGAGGGCCGCGCCAAGTCGGGCCGCAACGGCGCGGTGTGGCAGACGGCGGCGGTGGCGGCTCTGCAGGGTCACGGTATGAGCCGGCCGGCGGCGCTGGCCGAGATGCTGCGTCTGTACTGCGAGCGCATGCACTCCAACGATCCGGTGCACACGTGGGAGCTGCCTACGTGATCGCGCGCAGGTGTTCGCGGTAGAAGTCAGCCAGTCGATCGACGGCCTGGTCGACGTACTCCGGGACGTCGTACATCTCGTAGTGACCGGCACCCTCGATGACCATCAGGTCGATCGGATTCGGCGCCATCGCCCACAGTGTCATGCCCGCCTCGTAGGACATGGTCACGCCCCGGCGCCCGGCGACGATGACCTGTAGAGGCTGGGTCAGCAGCCGGTCCACGAGGTGGAACGCGTCGTAGCCGATCAGCAGCGCATCGCTTCGGGCCAGCCGCCGGTTCGTCGACCGCGGGTGCCCGCCCCGCGGCGTCCGGTAGTACTCGATCGCCTGGGTGTTGTCGATGTCGGTGACGCCCGCGGCCACGGCGTCCTCGGCGGTGTCGGGTAACCAGTTGAGGCGGTCGAGCCGGCCGGTCCGGACCTCGCGGGTGCGCTCTGCCGCAAGACGGTCGAGTGCCGCAGCGGGGCCGTCAGGGGCGAAGGCCGCCGACCGCCAGCTCTCACCCAAGTTGCCCGCGACCACGGTGCCGACCGCGCGGATGCGGTGATCGGTGCGCGCGGTGTGCACGGCGTAGCCACCGCCGGCGCAGATGCCGAGCACCCCGATGCGCCCGGGATCGATCTCGGGCACCCGTTGGAGCGCATCGATGGCGAACGAGATGTCCTCGCCGCGACGGTACGGGTCTTCCAGATCCCTGGGCGTCCCGCCGCTCTCTCCCTGATACGCCGGATCGAAGACGAGAGCGGCGATGCCCCGGTCAGCCAACCGGGACGCATAGTTGGCGCCGATCTGCTCCTTCACGCTGCTGCCCGGGGTGGAGAGCACCACCGCCGGAAACGATCCCTGGTCGTCGGGTAGGTGGAGCAGACCCGCGAGGTCGAAGGAGCCGCGGGGAATGGTCAGGGGCCTGATCATGGTCGGTCCGCCTTTCAGTGGCCGGTGTTGCCTTCTTCAAGCCTCGGGCGCGGCCGGATCTTCCCGCTCGGCGCGTAGCTTGTGGTCATGACCGACAACCTCCACGACATGGACTGGGACAGCGCATATCGGGGCGAAAGTGATTTCGCCGCTGAGCCACCGTGGAACATCGGTGAGCCGCAGCCCGAACTCGCGGCCCTGATCGACGCGGGGCGGGTGCGCAGCGAGGTACTCGACGCCGGTTGCGGCCATGCCGAGTTGTCGCTGGCGCTGGCGGCGCAGGGCTACACCGTGACCGGGATCGACCTCTCCCCGACCGCCATCGCCGCTGCGACGGCGGCGGCGCAGGAGCGCGGCCTGACCGGCGCGACGTTCCTCGCCGCGGACATCACGTCCTTCACCGGGTTCGACGGCCGGTTCTCGACGGTGATCGACTCGACGCTGTTCCATTCGCTGCCGCTCGAGGGCCGCGACGGCTACGTGCAGGCGGTGCACCGCGCCGCAGCACCGGGCGCGACCTACTTCATCCTGGTGTTCGCGCGCGGCGCGTTCCCGGCCGATGTCGAGCAGAAGCCCAACGAGGTCACCGAGGACGAACTTCGCGACGTCGTCGGCAAGTACTGGGACATCGACGAGATCCGGCCGGCCTTCATCCACGCGAAGATGCCCGCCGAGGTTCCTCTGCCGCCGCACGCCCGCGACGACAAGGGCCGGGCGAAGATGAGCGCGTTCCTGCTCACCGCCCACAAACCGGCTTAGCCGCCCAGGTCTCTCCGAAAGGCCGGGGGCACAATGACACTCGTGGCCTCCAACTCCTGAATGGAGGACAACCCGAGCCCCAGCAGTGCCGAATCGATGCCGCCGCGCAAGATGTCGAGGACGTTCTCGACACCGGCCTGCCCGCCGGCCGCCAGGCCCCACAGGTAGGCACGCCCGATCATCACCGCTCGGGCGCCGAGCGCCACCGCCTTGACGACGTCGGAGCCGCGGCGGATCCCGCCGTCGAGCACGATCTCCACGTCGTCGCCGACCGCCTCGGCGATGGCCGGCAGCGCGCGGATCGGGGCCGGTGTGCCATCGAGGTTGTTGCCGCCGTGGTTGGACACCGAGATCGCGGTGACGCCGGCGTCGACCGCCCGCCGAGCGTCGTCGACGCGCATCACCCCCTTGAGCATGAACGGGCCGCCCCACTGCTCCCGCAGCCAGGCGATGTCCTCCCAGGTCGGCAGCGGTGTCTGCATCCATTCGCCGTAGGCACCGAAAAAGGTCGGTGCCGCACCGCCGTCGGCGAGATTCGGCGCGGTCAGGTCGGGTACCCGCCCCGTCTTCGCGAACTCGAGAAGCCAACGCGGCCTGCGGATTCCCTCCGGCGCGAACCGCATCATCGCCTTGAGGTCCATCCGTTCGGGGATCGCCGGGCTCCCCCAGTCCCTGCCGTTGGAGAACGACCAGTCGGTGGTGATGATCAGACCCACCGCACCTGCGCTCCGCGCACGTTCCATGCGGGCCAGCAGCTTGTCGAGGCCACCGGTCCAGTACATCTGGAAGAACGTGGCCGGGTTGGCTGCTGTGACCTTTTCGATGGGCTTGCTCGCGAACGAGGACAGACCGATCGCGGTGCCGCGCGCCGCGGCCGCGCGCGCCACCGCCACCTCCCCGTCCGGGTGCACGGCCTGCACACCGGTCGGCGAGATCAGCACAGGCAGCGAGATCGCCTGCCCCATCACCGTGGTCGCCATGTCCCGCTTACCGGACAGGCCCGCCACGTGGGGCGCGAAACCCAGCTCGGCGAAAGCGGCGGTGTTGTCCGACACCGTCACACCCTTCTCCGAACCTGCGACGAGTGCGCTGTAGACGCTGGGCGGCAAACGCTTTCGGGCTCGTCGCTGCGCGTCGGCGACGGTTTCGAACCAGGCGGCCATGGTGACTCCTTCACATCTCGTTGCCGTCAACGCTAGAAGCAGGAACGGCTCAGAAGAACTCACCGATCGGGCAGTAGCCACCCACCCGGGCGGACCTCACATCGCGCCCGATCGGGGCACGCGAATCCCCCGCACCGCCTCCTAGCGTTGTCGAACATGCAAGCAGCGCAACTCGATCCGCTGGCACCGTCACCTCGGGGACTGTGGAGAGGCCAGCACATCCGGGTCAGCCGCCGGCGCGGCCCGCATCGGCCCCACCGCAGCTCGGCGACGGTGTGCGCCGGCCGGTTCTGTGTGCAACGTCGCGACGATCTGCTCTCCGTCGAGCACGATCTGAGCCCCGCCGAGCTCTCCGATGCACTGACATCGCTACTGACCGAGTACCTGGTCGACACCGAGATGCTGCGCGGACAAGCCGAATTCGAGTTGGTGTTCACGGGTGTGGTGCGCTCGACCGTCGACGGGAGCCTGGCGTCGTGGCTGCGGTTCTATCGCAACTCGCTGCGCGCGCTCGAACGGGGCGACACCGCCTTCGGGCCCATCCACGCCGAAGCGCAGGCACAGGTGCGAGGGGATCGGCTGCTCGATCTGGGCTCGTGCTTCGGCTTCTTCCCGCTGCGCATGGCGCGCCAGATCGACGTGACGGCAACCGATCTCAACGGCTCGACGATGCGGCTGCTGACCGCCGTCAGCCCGCGATTGCAGCGGCCGTTGACCACGCTGGCCTGCGATGCGACGGCCGTGCCGCTGCCGTCAGGCAGTGTCGACACCGTCACCGCGCTGCACCTGATCGAGCACGTCCCGGACGGCGTGATGATCGCCGTCTGCGATGAAGCCCTGCGGCTGGCACGCCGCCGCGTGGTGATCGCAGTCCCGTTCGAAGACGAGCCGCGGGAGTGCTACGGCCACGTGCAGCGGTTCGACGTGCCCCGGATGCAGCGGCTCGCCGACGACCTGATGCGCCGGCACCCGACCGTCAGCGCGCGCACCTTCGAACTGCACGGCGGTTGGCTGATCCTCGATCGCTAGATCAGACCCCGCTTGCTCGCGGCGTACACCGCCTCGGCGCGCCTGCTCACCTCGAGCTTGCGCATGATGTTACTGACGTGGAACTTCGCCGTGGTCGCGGAGATGTAGAGCTTCTCGCCGATCTTGTTGTTGGACAACCCTGCAGCCAGGAGTCGGAGCACCTCCACTTCCCGGTCGGTGAGCTGCGCCTTGGGTTCACCGCGTCCTGACAGGGACCGGACCACCGCTGCGGCGCTGCGTGAATCGAACGCGCTGTCTCCGGCCGAAATGGCGCGGATCGCGCGCACCAGCTCGGTGGTGTCGACGTCTTTGACCACATAGCCGCGGGCACCGGCGTGCACCGCCCGCACCACCAGGTCCTCGTCGAGGAACGTGGTGAGGATCAGCAGGCCCAGATCCGGATACGCAGCGGAGAGCTTGCCGCACAAAGTCAGTCCCTCGAACTCCGAACCCGCCGACAGCTTGAGGTCCAGCAGGACCACGTCGGGAGACGTGGCGCGTACGACGGCCTCCGCCTCGGTCTCCGAGGCGGCCTCGCCGACCACGACGAGGTCGTCGGCACGTTCGAGGACCGAGCGCAGGCCCTGACGCAGGATCGCGTGGTCGTCGACGAGGACCAGCCTGATGGGTGTCATGGCGTCCGGCTTTCTGCGAGATCCGTTGCACGATAGGGAATGCGGGCCACGACGCGGACGCCGCCGAGGCGGGAGCGGTACACGCCGAAGGTGCCTCCGTGCCCGGCCGCACGTGCGGCCATGTTGGCCAGGCCGCGGTGCCGGCCGTCGACATCGGCGGCCTCGGCCATCCGCAGCATCAGGCGGAGCTTGTCCGGGTCACCGGTGCCGTCGTCGGCGATCGAGAGCGAGACCGCATCCTGCCGGTAGGTCAGCCGCACATTGGCCCGGGTGGCGTGACCGTGCATCGCGGTGTTGAACAGCGCCTCCCCCGCGATCCTCAGCAGCGCGTGCTCGACATCGCTGGGCAGTTCACGGGCATACCCGTCGACGCGCAGCGTGACCCGCAGATCCTCGGGCATGTGCACGGTGGCGAGCTGGCCGAGCATCGCAGCCAGACTGGACCGTTGCGCGTCGGCGGGCTGGTTCAGCGCATAGATCGCCGAACGCAACTGCTCGGTGGCCGACCGGGTGAGTTCCTTGGCCAGGTCCAACCGACCCGCCAGTTCGTCTGATTGCGATGATATTTCGCTGCGACAGACCTCGATCTGCATGCCGGCGGACAGCACCGTCTGCGCGACGCTGTCGTGGAGCTCCCGCGCGATGCGGTGACGTTCGGAGTTGAGCACCTGGTGGCGCTGGACCGCCCCCAGTTCACGCTGGGTGGCCAGCAGCTCGGCGTTGCGCGCCTCGGACTGTGCCAGCAGGGACACCGATTTGGTGAACAGCGCCGAGTTCTGCAGCGCCACGGCGGTCTGGCTGGCGAGGATGCGCATCACCATCGCGTCGGTGCCGTCGAGCGTCCGGTGGGGCGGAGTCCAGGCCGCGAACGCTCCGATCACCGTGCCGTCGAGTTCGATCGGTACATGCGCGTGCTGCTTCTCGATCACCGGGAGCCGGAACGCGGCGAGCTGTCCCCGCAGGATGTCGTTGAGCCGGTTGAGGACCGCGTCGGGCAGCGCGGCCCCCGGATCGCGGGCGTCACACAGTCCCTCGAACGCATACGACACTCCCCCGGAATCCAGGATCAGATGCCGCACACTGGCTTCGGGCAGCGCGCCGTCGGCCAGGGCGAGCAGCACCCAGTCGGCGTCCAGGGTGGCGCGGGCCGCCTCTGCCACGGCACGGACGAGCTTCTCGGGGCCGTCGATCGTCTGCACCAGCGCGCGCGAGATGGTGTCCAGCGCCACCATCACCCGATCCAATCGCGCTGCGGTGACTCGCAATTCGGAGTAGAAGCGGCCTTTGCCCGAACGCAGCCCGGTGAGCCTGGCCAGGTCCGGCGGCCCGGCGTCGGCGGCGGTCATCTCACATCGCCGCCTGGAACAGGGCGTGCATCTGGGCCACGTCGGCGGGTCGCGGGTTGGTGCTCATGCAGGCATCCGACAGCGCGGTCTCGGCCAGCCGAGGCAGGTCCTCGGGCTGCACTCCCAGTTCGGCGAGCCCGCGGGGCACCCCGACGTCGCGGGCCAGCGCGTCGATGCGATCGGCCAGCGCCAGTGCCGCTTCGACCGCCGGCGCCCCCTTATCGGCCACCCCGAGGAAGGTCGCGATGGTCTTGTACGGCTCGGGGTCGGCTTCGGCGTTGAACCGGATCACGTGCGGCAGCAGCACGCCGTTGACGACGCCGTGCGGCAGGTCGAGCAGTCCGCCCACCTGGTGGCTCATCGCGTGGGTGGCGCCCAGGATCGCGTTGGTGAAGGCCAGCCCCGCCTCGAGCGCGGCCTGCGCCATCAGCACGCGCGACGACATCTCGTCGGGCCGGGAGAGGGTGTCGGCCAGGTTGTCGGTCACCATCTGCACGGCCCGCAGCGCGTGGTGATCGGTGAGCTGGTTGTGCCCCAGCGAGACGAACGCCTCGATGCCGTGGGTGAGGGCGTCCAGGCCGGTGGCGGCGTTGAGCCAGTCCGGCATCGTGGTCAGCAGCCGCGGGTCGATGACGGTGATGTCGGGCACCAGCGCCCGGCCGAGGATCGTGATCTTGGTGTTGCGGGTGGTGTCGGTGACGATGCAGAACTGCGAGACGTCGGCGCCGGTGCCGGAGGTGGACGGCACGACCACCAGCGGCGGGATCGGCATCTCGGCCTTGTCCACGCCTTCGTAGTCCAGGATGTCGCCGCCGTTGGCCGCCAGGATCGCCACGCCTTTGGCGGCGTCGATCACCGATCCGCCGCCGACGGCCACCAGCACGTCGCAGCCGTACTCGGCGTAGCGCTCGAAGCCCGCGGCGATTTCGTGGTCTTTGGGGTTGGGCGTCAGGTCGTGCCACAGCCGCGTCGCGATGCCCTGCTCGGCGAGGTGGCCGACCATCTCGTCGGCCCAGCCGGCCTCGATCAGTCCGGGATCGGTGACCAGCATCGGCCGCATCGCGCCAAGCCGCATCGCCGCGTGGGCCGCCTCGACCATCGAGGACACCCCGAACACGATCTCGGGGGCGTGGAACTTCAGCAGCCGTGACTCGACCGCCGTGTGCGTGTGTCCTGTCGTCATTTCGCCTCGCCAACCCGGGCCGCGGTCACGTGGTGCGATCGCGCGTTTTCAGGGTACGACCCATGCCTCACCTGCCCACGGCTTCCGCCGCGAATTCGTGGGCGGCGCTTTCCAGGCCCGTCAGGTCGGCCACCACCCGGACCCGGTCGCAAAACTCGGCGTAGCGGGGTAGATCGCAGCTGCCCAGGCCCCAGGAGTAGCGCGGTTCTGGGGTGAGCCACACGGTTTCGCGCGCGCGGCGGGTGATCTCCTCGAAGGCCGCGAGGTTGGGGTCGCGGCCGTTCGTGCGGCCGTCGCCGAGTACCAGCACCGTGGTGCGCCGGGTCACCGCCGACGAGTGCTCGGCGAGGAAGTCGACGAAGACGCTGCCGTAGTCGGAGTTCGCCGCCGTGTCGATCACGTCCCCGCCGAAGATCTGGCCCAGCGCCCGGTCACCGGGCTGGTCGCGGAACAGCTCGGTGGTCTCGGCGATGTCGGCGACGAAGACGAACGACCTGACCTGGGTGAACAGGTCCTGCAGGCCGTGCACCAGGCTCAGGGTGAACCGTGACGTCGCCCGCACCGACAGGCTCACATCGGCCAGCACGACCAGCCTCGGCCGGTCCTCGGCGCGCCGCACGGTGACGGGCATGAACGGCACACCGTCGAAGCGCATGTTCCGGCGCATCGTCTGACCGGAGTCGACACGTCCCGCGGCAGCGACCCGTCGCCGGTGGGTCAATGCGCCGTGCAGCGTGCGGGCGAGCCGGCGCAGCGAGTCCTCGAGGTCGGCTCGTTCGGCCTCCCCGATCCGGTCCACCCGGGCCTCGCGCCGCTCACGCGTCTCGACGATCGCGGTCTCCAGCGCCAGCAGCGCCTCGAGGTGACGCTTGAGCGCCTGCGGCAGATTCTCCAGCACCCCGGCCAGCCGCCGGCGCAGCGCAGCCGCATCGTCGCCGTCGCCGGCCTGATCCCCGAATTCGCCGTCCAGCCAACCCAGGAGCGCCTCCTGCTGGGCGATGGTTAGCTCGGCGTCGACAGCGGTGCCTGCCGATGTCGACAGGGTGCCCACGGTCGATGCACCGTGCAGCCGGTCGGTGGACAGCTGCACCCGATAGGCATCGTCGGCGCCTGCGCGAGCCTGATCGCTGAACGCTATCTCGTCGGTCAGGGCCGCCAGGTCGATCTTGTTGGCCTCCTGATGCAGGTTGTAGCGCTGCGCGAGGTCCTCCTGTTTGAAGTAGTCACGGATACTCGACGGCTTGCCGTGCTCGTGACCCTGCTCCGGGGTCTCACTGGGTTGCTCTGAGAGCGTGAAGGATTCGAGCTGCCCGGTGTCGACGAGGTCATCGTGGGCGTGGGTGTGCCCGTGCCCACGGTCGTCGCCTCCGACGCGCACGAGGCTGAAGAACGCATCGAAGATCTCGTCGAAGATCGGTCCGTCCCGCTCGTCTTTGACCAACGCCACCCGCAGTGCGGTGCGCAGGACAGCCCGGGACGACAACACACCGGGCTGCCCAGCGCACCGCATCGCGTCAGTCACCTCGGGGATCGAGACGCGCACCCCGCCGAGGCGGAGCAGCCGGACGAACCGGTGCAGTGTGGCTTCCATCGGTCACAGTGCCCGGCGTCGGCCCAAGGTCGCGGTCTCTGACCTTTTCGGGGTGCCGTAGTAGCCGTCGGTGAAGCGACCGGGTTTGTCCTTGGCCAGTCGCGCGGCCCGGCCGTCGTCCCCGTGGTCGTGGTCGTGATCGTGACCGTGCGGATGGTCATGATCGTGGTGGTGGCCGTGATCGTGGTGGTTGTGCTTGTGTTCCGACACTGTCGCATTCGGATCGACCAGGCGCGGCAGCGCATCCAGCGCTTTGCGGACGTCCTTGTCGTACTTGACCACCACCGACACCGTGTCCGAGAGCACCTGGGCCGACAGGTCGTCCACACCGAGCACGGCCAGGGTGCGCGCCCAGTCGATGGTCTCGGAGATGCTGGGTGCCTTGCGCAGTTCCAGTTCGCGGAGCCCACGTACCACCTCGACGAGCTGGGTGGCGAGCGCATCGGAGAGCCCGGTGTTCTTCGACTGCACGATCTGCAGTTCCCGTTCCGCCGCCGGGTAGTCGAGGAACAGGTGCAGGCAGCGTCGTTTCAGGGCCGCCGCCAGGTCGCGGGTGTTGTTCGACGTGAGGATCACATACGGCGCGTGGTTCGCGGTGAACGTTCCCAGCTCGGGGACCGAAACCTGGTATTCCCCAAGCAGTTCGAGCAGCACCGCTTCCAGTGCCTCGTCAGCGCGGTCGATCTCGTCAATCAGCAGCACCACCGGTTCGTCGGACCGCACCGCCTCGAGCAGAGGTCGCGGCGCCAGGAAACGGTCGGAGAAGAACACGCTCTCCTGGGTCCCGATGCGCTCGACAGCCTCGTCGAGGTCCGTCGCATCGGCCACCAGCTGCCCGATCTTCTCCCGCAGGATCTGGGTGTACAGCAGCTGCTTGCCGTAATCCCACTCGTAGAGCGCCTTGGTCTCGTCCTGGCCCTCGTAGCACTGGAGGCGCAGCAGCCGCCGCCCGGTGGCTGCCGCCAGCACCTTGGCCAACTCGGTCTTCCCGACGCCGGCCGGTCCCTCGATCAGCAGCGGCTTGTCGAGACGGGTCTGCAGGAACACCGTGGTGGCCAGGCGCTCGTCGGCGACGTATCCCTCGCCGGCGAGCGCCTCGCGCACCTGCTCCACCGAAGTCAACATGTCAGGGCAGCAGCTCGTCGAGGCTGCCGTTCATGCAGTGCTCGACCACCGGACGCACGGTGTCGAACGTGCACTCCTTGGCGTTGCCCGGCGTGCAGGCGTCGCCGAGTACGTGGTTGGTGATGCGGTCGACGTCAGCCTTGTCGCCCTTGATCACCGGCGCGTTCTCGTAGAACTTGGTGGGGCCCTTGCCCAGTCGGTTCTTGGAGTAGCTGTCCTGCTTCACGTCGACGAAGCGCTCGATGATGTTCACATCGCGCAGCAGTCGGATCGCCGCGGCCAGCGCCGCGTCGGCGGCCTGCACGTCGGTCATGCCGTAGGTGTCCACACCCATCGCCTGGGCGATGTCGGCGAAGCGCTTGTACGCCACCGGCATGTTGAACGCCCATACGCGCGGCAGCGCGATCGCGTTGTTGAGGCCGTGGTGGGTGTCGTAGAAGGCGCTGACCGCGTGGGAGATCGAGTGGATGATGCCGAGACCACCGGAGTTGAAGGCCTGCGCGGCGATGTACTGCGCGTACATCATGCCCTCGCGGCCCTTGAGATCCGTTCCGTTCCAGGTGGCTTCGCGCAGGTTCTCCGCGGTCAGCTTGATCGCGCGGATCGCGTTGCCCAGCGACGGTTCGAAGTTCAGCCGGGACACGTACGGCTCGGAGGCGTGGGCGAGCACGTCGAAGCCGCACTGGGCGGTGTAGTCGACGGGGCATTCGTAGTACAGCACCGGGTCGTCGACCGCCAGCGTCGCCACCGAGGCGTCGTCGAACGCGACGTACTTGTGCGGGTTGTCCGGGTCGGTGGTGGTGTCGGTGATGACGTAGGCCCACGAGGTCTCCGACCCGGTGCCCGCGGTGGTGGAGATCGCGATGTGCGGCGGGTTCTTGGGGTTCTCGCTCTTGTTGAAGCCCTCGAAGTCGTTGACGTTGCGGCCGTCATGGGCGATCGAGATGCGGGCGCCCTTACAGGCGTCGTGGGTGGAGCCGCCTCCGATGGAGATGAAGCTGTCGCACTCGTTCTCCTGGTACAGCTTCACCGAGTCCATCACGTTGTAGTCCTTGGGATTGGACTCCACCTGGTCGTAGACGACGACCTCGAGGCCGTGCCACTTCAGCGACTCGGCCATGTTGTGCACGATGTCGGTGCCGCGCAGGCCCGAGCTCATCAGCAGCACCCGCTTGAAGCCCATCTTGAGGGCCTCCGGGCCGACCATCTCATGCGCGCCGGGCCCCATCATGGCGCGAGGGAAGGGGTGAAACTCCTTGATGGGGAAGGGCTTCAGAAGATCTTCGACCTTCATGGCGGGGTCCTCTCTGCGGTGCTCGACGGTGGTGTCGGGGACCACCATGGCACGGCAGATGTGAGCTGGAGAACAGCTCACGGGCACAACCGAATCGTCGGGCAGCGCAAGTGCGGACGGGCGGGCAGGGCCCCACCTATCCGGTCGGAGAGGTCTCCTTGGGCCGGTCGCTGGTGTCGTGGTCGTCGACCATCGTGGATTCGTCGAACGGACGGTTCCCGTCGAGCACGTCGCGCAACCGCTCCTCGTCGACGCTGTGCGTCCAGTGCCCCACCAGCAGGGTGGCGACGGCGTTGCCGGAGAAGTTGGTCAGCGCCCGCGCTTCCGACATGAACCGGTCGATGCCGACGATGATCCCGACGCCGTCGAGCAGCTCGGGTCGGTGGCTCTGCAGGCCGGCGGCCAGCGTGGCCAGCCCGGCGCCGCTGACACCGGCCGCCCCCTTGGACGCGACGATCATGAACGCGAGGAGCCCGAGCTGTTCGGGGATGGACAGCGGGTCACCCAGTGCGTCGGCGATGAATAGCGAGGCCATGGTCAGGTAGATGGCGGTGCCGTCGAGGTTGAAGGAGTAGCCGGTGGGCACGACGATGCCGACGGTCGCGGGTTTGACGCCGGCGTGCTCCATCTTCGCGATCAACCGCGGCAGCGCGGATTCCGACGACGACGTCGCGACGATCAGCAGGTACTCCCGCGCGAGGTACCGGGCCAGCTTGAACACCGACACCCGCGCCACGGTCCACAACAACGCGCCCAGCACGCCGAAGACGAAGATCACGCACGTCAGATAGAAGGCGGCCATCAGCACCCCGAGCTGGATGACCGCTTCGAAACCGGTGTCGCCGACCACCGCGGCGATGGCGCCGAAGGCACCGATCGGTGCCAGCCACAGCACGCCGATCAGGATTTTGAACACCAGCTTCTGCAGCGCCTCGATGCCGCGCAGCAGCGGCTCCCCGGTGGCGCCCAGCGACTGGATGCCGAAGCCGACGAGCAACGCCACGAACAGCGCTTGCAACACGTTGCCCTCGGTGACCGAGGAGAACAGTGTGGACGGGATGATGTTGGCGATGAAGTCCATTGTGCCGCCGGCAGATTCGGCTTCACCGGCCAGCTCGACGCCCTTGCCGGGATCGTTGGGCACGTTCAACCCGGTGCCGGGGCTGATGATGTTGCCGACCACCAGGCCGATCGCCAGCGCCACGGTCGACATCACCAGGAAGTAAGCGATGGCCAGCCCGCCGACCTTGCCCACCGCGGTCGCGGCCTTCACCTTGCCGATGCCCAAGACCACGGTGCAGAAGATGACCGGGACGATCATCATCTTGATCAGCTTGACGAACAGCTCCCCCAGCACCCCGAGCGATCCGGCGACCTCGGGGGCCACCAGACCGACGATGATGCCGGCGATCACCGCGACGATCACCATGATGTAGAGCCAGTGCGTCCGGTCGCGCTTCTTCCCGGACTTCTCGGGTGTGTCCGGTGTGTCGGCCTCGGCGGCGGTCATCGTGGCGTCCCCCTCCAGTGATGGTGCAGCAGGGATAACCAGAAGTGCGCCGTGTCACACCCGCGTGACGGCCACCAATGCCTCGACGAGCGTCCCCAGGTCGTCGTCGGTGACGTCGACGTGCGGTGAGACGCGCAGGGCGGGACGCGTCATCTCCTTCGGCGCGCGCTCGACGCCGATGAACGTGGTGAGGATTCCGTGCTGGACGATCAGGTCCGCGCGCACCGCCGCGGCGTCGACGCCGTCGGGCGGGGTCAGCGTCGTGATCGCGCTCGGTTCGTCGACGTTCTCTCGCACGTGCCAACCCGGCACGTCGGCCAGCGCACGGCGGGTCTGCGCGCCGACCTCGCGCAGCCGGGCCTGGATGTTCGCCGGTCCGGCGGCGACGTGTTCGCCGATGGCCACCGAGAACCCCACATGGTTGGCGACGCTGGTTTCGGCGTGCGCGATCCGCGCCTGCATGTCCTCCGACAGCAGCCCGGGTCGCGTGGCGAGCACGCCGACGCCGCGCGGTCCGGCCGACCACTTCCGCGACGACGAATAGATCGCGTCGGCCCCGATGCCTGTGCAGTCGAGGTGCGCGAAGCCCTGCGCCGCGTCGACGATCAGCGGCAGGCCCTGACTGCGACACGCGCCTGCGAGCTCACGTGCCGGTTGGACCACCCCGCTGTGGCTGCCCAGCATCGTCAGGTGCACCAGCGCGGGCGGGTCGTTGGACAGGACCGCGCCGACGGCGTCGAGGTCGAGCCGCCCGAATCCGTCGACGGGCAGCTCGCGGATCTCGAAGCCGTGGCGGGCCATGATCGCCAGGTTCGGACCGTACTCGCCGGTCAGACACGCGATCACACGATCGCCCGCCCAGTCGGAGAGCAGGATGTCGAGCGCATTGTTGGACCCCGTGGTGAAGAACACCTCTGCATCGGCCATCCCGGCCAGCGCCTGCATCGCCGCGCGGCCCGCGTCCACCACCGGTGCCGCCGCGACGGCGGCGACGTAACCGCCGACCTCCGCCTCATGCCTGGCGTGCTGCGCCGCAGCCTCGAGGGCTGCCACACTCTGGCGCGAACACGCGGCGCTGTCCAGGTGCACGCCGGCCGCCGGCGGGCGCGCGGCCCGCCACTGCTGCGCGAGTGTCACTTCACCGCCAGCGACAACCCGAAGTCGCCCGCCTCGTCGGTCCACCACTGCGTGCGGGTCAATCCAGCCGCCCGCAGTTCGGCGTCCACGCCGGCCGGCCGGAACTTGCACGACACCTCGGTGAGCATCTCCTCGCCGTCGGCGAAGTCGACCGACAGCTCGAGCGCCGGGATGTGCACCCGCTGCGCGCGATCGGAGCGCAGCCACATCTCGATGCGTTCCTCCTCCGCGTTCCACCGGGCGACATGGGTGAACGCGGAGGCGTCGAAATCTGCCCCGAGTTCCCGGTTCACCACGGCGAGCACGTTGAGATTGAACCGCGCCGTCACCCCGGCGCTGTCGTCGTAGGCGCGGACCAGCCGCTCGGTGTCCTTGACCAGATCGGTGCCGAGCAGCAGGGTGTCACCGGGCTGCATCATCGCCGCGACCGACGAGAGGAACTCCGCGCGCGGGCCTGCGGTCAGGTTGCCGATCGTGGAGCCCAGGAACGCCACCAGGCGCCGCCCGGTGGCCGGGATCTTGCCCAGGTGCTCCTCGAAATCACCGCACACGGCGGCGATCTCGATGCCCGGGTACTCATCGGAGATCGCTGCGCCCGCAGCTTCGAGCACCGTGGCGTCGACGTCGAACGGGATGAACCTGCGCAAGGCACCGCGCTCACGCATCGCGTCGAGCAGCCGCCGGGTCTTCTCCGAGGTCCCACTGCCCAATTCCACGAGCGTGTCCGCTCCCGAGGCGGCAGCGATCTCCCCTGCCCGCGCGGTGAGGATCTGCGCCTCGGCGCGCGTCGGGTAGTACTCCGGCAACCGGGTGATCTGATCGAATAGATCACTGCCGACCGAGTCGTAGAACCACTTGGGCGGCAACGACTTCGGGTCGCCGGTGAGCCCGTCGCGCACATCGCGGCGCAACGCGGCCTCGGCGGCGTCTGCGGCCAGGTAGTTCTCCAGCGAGAAAGTCATCACGATCCTTTCAACGGTGAGAGGTCGACGTGGTGGCCGATGACCTCGACAAGATGGCGGTCGGGAATCTCCTGCCACGCCGGATCATCGTCATAGGGTTCGCTCGCCAGCACCACGCCGTCAGGTCTGCGCAGCACCGACAGGGTGTCGCCCCAGGTGGTGGCCAGCAGTCGAGAACCGTTACCCGCCACGATGTTCAGCCGGGCATTCGGGTCGTCGGCGGCGATTGCGGCCACGGTGTCTCCGAGCGCATCCAACCCCCGCTCGAAGATGAGGGCGGCCAGTAGCGCACTGTCGTTGGTCGACTCGGCGTGCGGTGACAACGGCAGCACCGCGCGATCGACGAGCCCGTTGTGCGACAGCAACCACGTCCCGTCGGTGAACGGCGCCGACGCAGAGGGTTCGATCGGCATTCCGACGCTGGCCGATCGGACCGCGGCGACCACGCACGAGCTGCTCAGCGCCGGCGCCACCGACGCGAACGACACGTCACCCCACAGCGGCGCAGCGCTGCGCCACCGTCGCGGGTTCGTGCCGTCGAAAAACCCTGCGCCCCAGCCGTCGGCGTTCATCAGCCCGTGCTTCTGTCGGCGGGGTGCATACGACTGCACCAGTAGCGCGGACGGCGGCTCGAGCATCAGCGAGGCCACCGTCACCGGCTGGCCCAGCCAGGCCAGGTGCCTACACATCCCAGGCCAACCGCACACCCGAGAAGATCTGCCTGCGGATCGGGTGGTCCCAGTTCCGGAAGCTCGGCCGCAGGATGCCGGGTGCCACCGCCCACGACCCGCCGCGCAGCACGCGATAGTCGCCGGAGGTGATGCCGTCGAAGAACGGGCTCGAGTACTGCTCGTACACCATCGGCGTGAACCCCGGCCACGGCCGCAACGTCGAGGTGGTCCATTCCCACACGTCACCGAGCATCTGTTCGGCGCCGTAGGCCGACGCACCGCCGGGGTAGGCGCCGACCGGAGCCGGCCGCAGCGCGTCACCACCGAGGTTGACCCGCTCGGCCGACGGGGTGTCCGAGCCCCACGGGTAGCGCCGGCGCCGGCCGACCTCCGGGTCCCACGCGCATGCCTTCTCCCACTCGATCTCGGTGGGGAGCCGGGCACCGGCCCACGCCGCGTACGCCTGCGCTTCGTGGAAGTCGACGTGCTGTACGGGCTCGTCGGCGGGGATGTCCTCGATGTGGCCGAAGCGGGTGCGGGTGCCGGCCAGTGTCCCGGTGTTCCAGAACTGCGGCGCGATCACCCCGGCCTGCTGACGATGGGCCCACCCGGCGTCCGTCCACCAGCGGCGCTCGTCGTATCCACCGTCGTCGATGAACTGCTGCCATTCGCCGTTGGTGACGGGCACCCGGCCGATGCGGAACGCGGGAACGTCGACCGTGTGCGCGGGCCGCTCGTTGTCCAAAGAGAAAGGCTCCGCGGCCGGGTCGACGCCGAGCACGAACTCACCGGCCGGCACCTCGACCCATGTGCCGGCCAGCCCGGGGCGACCGGCGGGCAACGCGGCGCCGCGGTCCAGCAGCGGGGCGCCCGAGCGCAGGTTCAGGGCCTGCAACATGGTCTCGTCGTGCTGGTTCTCGTGGCTGGCCACCATCCCGAACGTGAACGCCTCGGGGTGGTCGTCGGGCAGCGCATCGAGAGCGTCGAGCACCTTGTTGCGCACCGTGGCGCAGTAGGCGCGCGCGTCGGCGGGCGGCAGCAGCGGCAGGTCCACCCGGCTGGCCCGCGAATGCACGAACGCGTCGTAGAGCTGATCGACCTGGCGGGTCAGCATGCCCGGGCGATCGGGGTTGCCGCCCCGCAGCAGCCACAGCTCCTCCTGCTGGCCGATGTGCGCGAGGTCCCAGACCAGCGGGCTCATCAGGGGGTCGTACTGCCGACGCACCTCCGCGTCGTCGAAATCGACCAATCGCAGGGTGCGGTGCCGGGCGGTGGTCAGTTCCTCGGCCAGGAGCTCGCGGGTCGTCACAGGTCCCCTTCTGCCATCTCGGTGATCGCCGTGGCGATGCCGGAACTGACCACGCGGTCGGCGAAGTCGTCGGCGGCGCAGCGGCCTCGCTCGACCGAACGCACCAGTAGGTCCATCGATTCCGTCAGCTCCGATGGCGCCCGCTCGGCGGCAGCGGTCACACAGGTCAGCGCCGCCGCATGCAGGTGTCGATCGGCCAGACCGATTCGCGCCGCGCGATCCCATGCCGTCGCGACTTCCTCGGTGGCTTCCGCGGCGATGTCGGCGGCGGCCGGATCGTCCAGCAGGTCCGTCAGTGTCCACGCCACCGCGGGCCACAACGCGTCCGGCACGCTGTCCAGATAGCGGATCTCCATGAAGCCGCGCGGGCGCACCGGCGGAAACAGCGTGGTCAGGTGGTAGTCGAGGTCGGCCTTGGTGGGCCGCCGCCCGCCGAGCAGCACCCGCCCGTCGGCCCAGTCCGCGAACGGCACCCATTCCGTGACCGGCTCAGGGTCCGGACTGTTCACCAGCATCACCGGCGCACGCAGCGCATACCGCGCCCAATCGCTGGCCGGGTCGTCGCCGCTGGCGCCGAGCACGGGCCCGCATCGTGCCGAGTCGAGTTGCCCCCACACCCGCTGCCGGGAGGACTGCCAACCGGTGAAGCCGCCGCCGAGCACCGGCGAGTTCGCCGCGACCGCGATCATCGTGGGGCCGAGAGCGTGCGCCAACCGGACCCGCTGCGCCCACTGCGACCGCGGCCCCGCCTCGAGGTTGACCTGGATCGACGCCGTGGACGTCATCATCGCCGCGCCGGCCTCCCCGGTGCCGCTGGTCTCGAAGAAGCGCTCCATGGCCTGGTACCGGCCGCCCGGGTTGACCCGGCGCGGCGGGCGCAGCGGATCAGCGCCGAGGAGTACCAGTCCGAAGCCGGCCTCGCGGAAGACCGAGCGCAGCGCAACGCGATCCGCGCGCATCGCCGCGATCGCGGCGACGGGATCGGCCGCAGGAGGACCCGACAGTTCGACCGCCCCTCCGGGCTCCACGGTGACGACGCTGCCGCCAGGGAGCGACGGCAGCGTCGCGATGGTCGCGGTCAGCTCGTCCCAGCCGGGACGGCGCTGCGGATCGGCCAGGACGAAGCAGTGCGCCTCGACCTCCAGCCCCACCCCGCCGACCGGCCCGTCGACCAGGCAGCTCGCCACGAGACGTTCGGCGGCGGCTTCGGCGCTGGTGAGGGTGTTGCCGTGGGAAACGTCGCACGGCATGGTGCGGGCCATATCAGCCCCCTCTTTCCATCGTTGACGATCTGCGTGACGAGTCTTCCCTTTTATCTTCCAGACCGCACCGACAATTCCCCCCTCGGCGGCGTGACACACCTATGACGTGCCCATCCGGGCGTGCAGCGTTACTGGCCGAGGGTGTTCTGCATCGCGCCGGCGAGCACGTTGACCGCGGGTCCGCCGTTGCCTGATTGACAGACCTTGGCCTGCAGCAGCACGTTCTCCCGCAGCCGGGTGGTGACGAAGCACCGCCGATCGGCTCCGATCTCCTGCTTGACCCAGTCGGCCTGGTCGGCGCCGGCGGGCCCGCCCGTGAAGCTCCACACCTGGGTGGCGCCGTTGTCGAGATGCATCGCTGTGGTCTGGCCGCTGCAGCCGACGGTCCGATCGACGACGCGGTGATACGCGCGGCCGGCGGCCTCGGGCGTGGCGAAGACGCCGACCGCCTGTTTGACGAAGTGCGTCATGTCGGATGGGGATTCCTGGGCCGTCGCGCCGTTGAACGCGGCGAGGTCGGGATCGAGGTACACCTCGGGCAACCCGATGTCGGCCCAGTTGTTGCAGACCGGATTGTCGACCCAGTACGCCTGGAACGGCGCCGTGAACGTCGACTCGACGCCCAGACGCGCGCCGACGATGTTGCCGACGGAACCCTTGTTGAGCACCGCGTAGTTCACCACTCCGGGCTCGGACGGCCGGGCAGCGGCGGGCGCGGCCGACGTGACGGTCAGAGCCAAACTGGCGGCGGCGATGCAGCCTGCAGCGACGGCTTTCACCTCACCGATCATGCCAGTCGGGGATCACCCTTCCGCGCCGCTCTCCTCCTCGCCTGCGGACGTGGACACCGCTTCGCCGCACGGGTCGGCATGCCAGTCGCCGAAAGGGTCGGCGTAGCCGGACCATTCGTGCTCACGGCTCATCTCGTCATCGGTCAGCAAGGCGTCGTTCAGCGCTCGCGTGATGTCCCGGTCGCCGGCCCCGCAGGTAAGCACTGCCAGCGAGGTGTGCCGATCGCCGTGGCGCGGGTCCCACATCAGAGCCGCCATCGCACGGCGTTCCGGATTGACGTAGGCGGCCTCGCGAGAGGTCATCGCCGCCAACCATTTTCCCGCGTTCGTCACCAACAGGCCGCCACCCGCGGACTCCAACCACATCACCCGGTCGGGCCGGTTGGCCACCCAGAGCCGACCTCGGCTGCGCACCACGCCGTCGAGCAGCACGTCGAGCGCGTCGTGCAGGCGGTCGGGATGGAATGGGCGCCGAGCGGTGAACTCGACCAGCCCGACGCGACCGTCGGGGTCCAACGGTGGTTGACCGGCGAGCAGCGAGGCATGCGGATCGTCGCCGCGACCGCGTCGTGCATCCGATTCGAGGTGCGCGAGGGCGAGTTCCAGACGGTCGGCGCCGACGGTGATGCGGGCGCGTGGGGCGAGCCTGCGAACGACGGCGAGCGTCTCGCGATCCGGGGCCGACAGAACGGCGACGTCGGCGAACTCGACCTGTCCGACCACGACCTGCGCCACGGTCCGTCCGTCGGCCAATTCGTCCTCACCGAGCGCGTGGGGCAACCAGGTGTCCGTGTCGACGGCGGTGAGCACAGCGGCGACCGACAGCTCACTCGCGGCGGTCGAGTGCGCGATCGCGGCGCAGACGGGTGCGGGTTCCAGCCACGGAGCCAGACGCACGACGATGCGCTCGACGCCGCCGCGGCGGTGCAGGTGGCACAGGTGGGCCAGCAGGTCCTCGCGGACGGTGCAGGACAGGCAGCAGTTGGTCAGCTCGAGCACCGCGTCGGCCTTCACGGTGATGCCGCGCTGGATCGAAGTGGTGGTGCGGTGCACCACGTGCCCGTCGAAGTCGTGCTCCACCGCCAGCGTGCCCGGTCGCTCGAGCAGTACTCGAGTGATCTCGGCTGTGCCGGCGGCGCTGTTGTGGCCGGCCACGACGATGACGGGGGTGCGCATCGACTGACTCCTTATCGGGAATGATTTTCAATAAAGACGCGTTCACGCTACAGTCCAGTCCGCATCTTGTCGAAAACGATTTCCATTAAGGAGGCGCCATGTCGGCTCACTGCCAGGTCACCGGCCGCGCACCCAGCTTCGGCAACGCGGTGTCGCATTCGCACCGCCGCACTCGTCGGCGCTGGGACCCCAACATCCAACGCAAGACCTATTACCTGCCGTCAGAAGGTCGCCGAATCACGTTGCGCGTCAGCGCAAAAGGCATCAAGACCATCGACCGTGACGGCATCGAATCGGTGGTGGCCCGCCTCCGCCGGGAAGGGCAGAAAATCTGATGGCACGGAGTACCGACATCCGTCCCGTGGTAAAGCTCCGCTCGACAGCGGGCACCGGCTACACCTACGTCACGCGCAAGAACCGGCGCAACGATCCCGACCGGATCGTCCTGCGCAAGTACGACCCCGTCGCGCGCCGGCACGTCGATTTTCGCGAAGAGCGCTGATGGCCAAGAAATCCAAGATCGTCGCCGACGCCCGGCGCCGCGAGGTGGTGGCTCGCTACGCCGAGCGCCGTGCCGAACTCAAGGAGATCATCCGCACGGGTGAACCTGACGAAAAAGCGTCAGCCCAAGCAGAACTCAGTAAGCAACCGCGCGATGCGAGCCCGGTGCGGCTGCGCAACCGCGACGCGGTCGACGGCCGGCCCCGCGGCCATCTGCGCAAATTCGGGCTCTCGCGGGTCCGGATGCGCGAACTCGCCCATCGCGGTGAGCTGCCGGGTGTGCGGAAGGCGAGCTGGTGAAGCGGTCGAGGCGGGTACTCGAGCCCGCGAAGAAACGTCGGAACCTGTTGTCCTCGCTGGGAATCGAGGCCGTCGACTACAAAGACACCGCGACGCTGCGGCAGTTCCTGTCCGAGCGCGGAAAGATCCGGTCGCGATCGGTCACCGGCATCACGGTTCAGCAGCAGAAACAGGTCGCCACGGCGATCAAGAACGCTCGCGAGATGGCGCTGCTGCCCTACCCGGGCCAGCGCTGACGCCGAGTGCACGGTTTCTGACGCGGCCGCGAGGTTCTCGTCAGAAACCGTGCACTCGCGACGCGTCACGCGCCCCGCACGCCCTCTTCGACCTTCTTGCCAAGGTCCGGATCGACGTTGCGCCAGTACTCGAACACCCGGGACAGCACCGGCTCCTTCACACCGTCGGAGACATGCCCGACGATGTTCTGCACCAAGCGATCTCGCGCCTCGTCGTCGAGAACCTCGCGCACGAGAGTGCCGGCCTGGCCCCAGTCGTCGTCCTCGGCGCGCAACGCATACGCCGCGCGCACCATGTCGCCATCCGACGCCCAGTGCACCTCGGACGCCCGCCGCGGGTCGGCTTCGGGCCCGCCCATCGAATTGGGCGCGTACACGGGATCTGTGACGTTGCGGATGCGCATGGGCCCGTCCTTGGAGTAGGCGCGCACCTCCACTTTCGGCTCGTTCACCGGGATCTGCTTGTAGTTGACCCCGAGGCGGTGCCGATGCGCGTCGGCGTAAGAGAAGCCGCGCGCCAGCAGCATTTTGTCGGGTGAGAGCCCAGTGCCCGGCACGACGTTGTTCGGTTCGAACGCGGCCTGCTCCATCTGGGCGTGGTAGTCGACGACGTTGCGGTTGAGCGTCATCTTCCCGACCTGCTGCAACGGGTAGTCGCTGTGCGGCCACACCTTCGTCAGGTCAAAGGGGTTGAAGCGGTACGTCTTCGCGTCCTCGAACGGCATGACCTGCACGTGCAGCGTCCACGTCGGGAAGTTGCCGTCCTCGATCGCGGTGAACAGGTCCCGCTGGTGATAGTCGGCATCTTCGCCGGCCAGCCGGTCGGCGTCCTCCTGGGTGAGGTAGTCGATGCCCTGGTCGGTCTTGAAGTGGTACTTCACCCAGAAGAGCTCGTCGTCGGCGTTGACCCAGCTGTAGGTGTGGCTCGAGTAGCCGTTCATGTGCCGCCACGACTTCGGGATGCCGCGGTCGCTCATCAACCACGTGACCTGGTGCGCCGACTCCGGCGACAGCGTCCAGAAGTCCCACTGCATGTGGTGGTCGCGCAGGTTCGACGCCTGCATCCGCTTCTGGCTGCGGATGAAGTTCTGGAACTTCATCGGATCTCGCAGGAAGAACACCGGGGTGTTGTTGCCGACCATGTCGAAGTTGCCCTCCGACGTGTAGAACTTCAGCGAGAACCCGCGCGGATCACGCCAGGTGTCTGGGCTGCCGCGCTCACCGGCCACCGTCGAGAAGCGGGCCACCATCTCCGTCTTGGTCCCCGGCTGCAGGAACGCGGCCTTGGTGAACGCGCTGACGTCATGGGTGACCTCGAATTCGCCGAAGGCACCGCCGCCCTTGGCGTGGGGCTGGCGCTCCGGGATGCGCTCCCGGTTGAAGTTGGCCATCTGCTCGAGCAGGTAGTGGTCCTGCAGCAGGATTGGCCCGTCCGGGCCGACGGTCAGCGAGTGCTCGAGGCTGGGGACCGGGGCACCACCGTCGGTGGTCGCGTACTTGTCAGACATCTACTCTCCTGAAGCTGCCGAGCGGCTGCCGGGCTGCGCCGCCGTCTTGTCGCCGCATACCCAGAAGCCGGAGAAACCACCCGCGTTCATGGACGCGGCGGCGCCGGTGTGTCGGGCTCCCCCGGTGTTCCGCCGGGCCGCGGGATCTCGATGATCTGTCCCGGGCCGAAGGGGCCGGAGAACGACGGACCGCGCTGGAAGCCTCCGGGCGGACCCATTGGGAACATCGACGCGCCGGGCCGCATCATCATCTCGTGGCCGCGGTCGTAGTCCCGGTGGTTGCCGACGGCCTTGCCGGTGAAGAAACCGGCGCCGAAGATCACGACGACGATGAACAGCGAGCCGGCGACGATACCGACCCATGCCGCGACCTTGGTGAGGCGGCTGGATCGCTCGACGTAGACGGTGTTCTGCGGCGTCGGGGCGGGCTCGGTGTAGGCGGGCGGCGGCGCGAAGACGGGCCCCGTGGCGGGCTCGTTCTGGTCGGGCGGGGGTGACGATGACTGCGGTGCCGACGGTGGCGGTGTCTCGCTCATGCGCACGATCCTGCTCCACAACGCGCAATGCCGGTTAGGCGTTGCCTGAGAATTGCGTATGAGGTCGGGTTCTGCGAGCAGCCGCCGGCCACCCGGGTCACGCCTCAGGCAGCAGGTCCGCCAGTGCGTCGTCGACGTCGGCGGAGCCACCGCCGACGGTCTGCCACAGCAACGCGGCCAACCACGCAATCGCCACAGCACCGGCATCGGGCTGGCCGATCGCGCGTTCTCCGACGTAGGCGGCCCGACCCCGGCCGGCGACCATGTCCGCGGTCGAGGCGGCCGCCGCGATTCCCGCCAGCACCGATGCCTCGTCGAGCGCAGTCACGCCCCGCGTGCGGGCGTCCTCGACGATGGCAGCCAGCGGATCGACCAATGTCCGGTCGCCAGGCTCGGCACCGCCTGCCCGCTGCACGGCTGTCAACGCATCGGCGAGTCCGGCGAGCACCGCGCCGCTGAGCCCCTCGGACCGAGAATCCTCGGCACGGGACGACACCCCGCCGAACACCAGCCCCAGCAGCGGTCCGCTCGACCCGCCGACGTCATCGAGGAACGCGTCGGCGAGATGTCCGAGATCGGCCACCACGTCGTCATCGCCGTCCCCGCGCCGCACCGCGTGCCCGATGCCGGCCGAGAGGTTGTCGCCGAAGTCGCCGTCGCCGGCTGCCTGATCCAGCGCGTTGAACCGATTTCGCAGTCGCTCGGTTCGGCTCGCCACATCCTGCAGCCACGGCGACGCTGCCTCGGATGCGTCGTCGTCGGAGGCGACGCCGCGCAGCGTCCGGATCCCCGGAAACGGTCGGGGTCGGGGCAGCCCGGGGGTGCCGTGATCGGCGTACCAGTGCGGCAGCCAGGCCGGGTCGGCGTCGACCACCGTCAAGCTGACGCCCCGCATGTCCAGGGCCGTGCAGTACGCACCCACGACCAGGCTGCGCACCGTCAGGCCGCGGTCGGTCAGGGTCCGGGCAGCGGCGTCACCGACGTGTAGCAACTCGAGCTGCCCTGTTCCGCCGAGGCCGTTGACCAGCACCAGCACTCCGTCCGGTGCCGAGAGGTCGGCGGTCAGCGCGTCTACCATGGTGCCGACCAGCCCGTCGAGGTCGGCGGCGTCGATGCTCTCGCGTGCGGGCTCCCCGTGGATGCCGACACCGAACTCGAGCGAGTCCGGCCTCACCTCGAAGGCGCGGCCGCCGTCTCCCGGGCTGCGGTGGGCCTCCGCGGCGATCGCCACGGTGCGCGATCGCGCCACGATGTCGCGTCCCAGCGCGGCCAGGTCCGTCAGGGACATCCCGTCGTCGGCGGCGGCACCCAGCACCTTCTCGACGATGACCGTCGCCGCGGTGCCCCGCCTGCCCACCTTCCCGGCGTCACGCGAACCCCAGTCGTCGTCGACCAGAACCTGCTCCACCGGGATGCCGTCGGCCCGCAACCTCTCGGCGGCGATGTTGAAGTTCAGGACGTCGCCGGTGTAGTTCTTCACGATCTGCAGCACGCCGTCCGGTCTCGCGACCCGGCTGCACGCCGCGTAGATCTGCCGATTGTGCGGGGACGTGAAGATCTCACCCGGACAGGCTGCGTCCAGCCCGCCGCGGCCGACGAATCCGCCGTGCATCGGCTCGTGACCCGCGCCCCCGCCGCTCACCAGCGCCACTCTCCTCGCTTCGGCGGGCGAGTCGCTGTACAGGAACGGCGGGTCCTCGGAAAAACTGACGCCGTCTCCGGCGACCATCGACAGGCCCGAGAGTCCCGCACTCGCTCGCCTGGACCTCTCCGCGATGAACAGTACGGACATTGGTCACTCCCTTCCCGCGCGATCACATCCGCCATGGACATCATGTCCGGTCGCTCGGCAGTGCAAACGCTGCGCGCGCCGTCAGGGCTTCACCGGATTCACCGCGAACTGGATGACGCGGTACGGGCTGCCGCCGCGCGGGGTGGTGTTCCACTGGCTGACGAAGACGCGCACCGCATCAGGTGTCGACGCCGGTGACAGGTACCCGCCGTACGGCTGGGCGAGTCGATTGTCCTGTGGCGCAGGGAGATCCTCGGCTTGCTCCGGCCACGGCGCCGCGACGACGACGGTGGTCACCGGCGCGGTCCCCAGCTGTGTCGGATCGTTCGCGACGCGGATCTCCATGTTGCCGGTGCTGGCGTTGAAGTACGACAGCACGGTCTGCCCGTCGATCTGGCGCACGCTCATCTCCCCGATCCGGTCACCCCACAGCGGCGCGGGCGGTGTACCCCAGCCGGCGGGCGACCACGCCTGCCAGTGGGCACGATCGGTGAAGGTCTGCGGCGGCGTCCGGTAGAGGGTCAACGAGCCGGTGCGGTCGAAATTGTTGGCGACGATGTACACCCAGCCGCGCGGCGAGTCCTCGGTCGGGATCGGGTCGTAGTAGCCGCTGATCTGCGACTGTCCGCCGCCGGCATAGGCGGCATCGCGCACCGATCCGGGTACTGTCGCCCAGTTGCCTCGCCCTGCTTCGGCTTTCACCAAACGGGACGACTGCGGCCGCAGATCCTTGGTGGTGGTGACGAGGAGATAGTTCTCCCGGTTGATCTCGACGATGCCGGCGGGCAGCTGCGACGATCCCGGCGGTGTCGGGTCGGCGAGCAACGGAGCGCCGATCCCGGTCACCCCGTCGTAGCGCACCCCGCCCGGGTCCTCGAGCGACCCGTCGACGACGTGCAATGCGATCGGAGAATACCAACCGCCGAATCCGACGCCCTGGCCGGCGAAGCTGTCCCCGCACACCTGCAGGATGCCGGAGGGGAACTGCATGAACTCACACAGATCGGTCGCGCCGATGCCGTAATCAGCTGTCGGCGTGCCGGTTCCGGCCACCGGACCGACACGCAGCACCTGGCCGGGCTGCAGCGGGGGCAGATCGGCCGGTGTGGCGTTCGCGACGGGAGCGAGGGCCAGGGCGAGCACCAGCGCCGAGATCGACGAAATGGCGCCCGTCTCTCGCACTTACCCGCCCAAACGTCGGTTTCGGCGCACTAGAGCTGGGCGGCCAGCAACTCGGCGATCTGAATCGTGTTCAGTGCCGCACCTTTTCGTAGATTGTCCCCGGAGACGAAGATCGCGAGTCCGCGGCCGTCGGACACGCCGGGGTCCTGCCGAATCCGCCCCACCAGGGAGTCGTCGACACCCGCGGCGGCCAGCGGCGTCGGCACGTCGACCAGCGTCACACCGGGCGCCCCGGACAGGATCTCGGTGGCCTCGGCGGGCGAAATCGGCTGCGCGAATTCGACGTTCAGCGACAGCGAGTGTCCGGTGTAGACCGGCACCCGCACGCAGGTGCCGGACACCGCGAGGTCGGGGATCCCGAGGATCTTGCGGCTCTCGTTGCGCAGCTTCTGGTCCTCGTCGGTCTCCCCCGATCCGTCGTCGACCAACGAGCCGGCCAGCGGGACGACGTTGAACGCGATCGGCGCCACGTACTTGTTCGGCGCGGGGAAAGCCACGGCGCTGCCGTCGTGCACCAGCGCCTGGCTGTCGGCGACCACGACGCTGGCCTGGCCGAAGAGCTCGTCGACGCCGGCGAGACCGCTGCCCGACACCGCCTGATACGTCGAGGCGATCATGCGAACCAGGCCGGCCTTGTCGTGCAGCGGCTTGAGCACCGGCATCGCCGCCATCGTGGTGCAGTTCGGGTTGGCAATGATGCCTTTCGGCCGCACCCCTGCGTCGCGCGCGAAGTTGACCTCGGAGACCACCAGCGGGACGTCGGGGTCCTTGCGCCACGCCGAGGAGTTGTCGACCACGACCGCGCCTGCGGCAGCGAACCGCGGCGCCTGTACCCGCGACATCGTCGCGCCGGCGGAGAACAGCGCGATGTCCAGACCCGACGGGTCCGCTGTCTCGGAGTCTTCGACCTCGATCTCCTGGCCGCGGAACTCCAGCTTCTTGCCCGCCGAGCGCGCCGAGGCGAAGAACCGCACCTCGGTGGCGGGAAAGTCACGTTCCGCCAACAGGGTTCGCATGACCTGGCCGACCTGACCGGTCGCGCCGACAACACCTATGCGCACCATCGCTAACGCCCCGTTCCTGCGTAGACGACCGCTTCCTCGTCGCCGCCGAGCCCGAACGCGTCGTGCAGCGCGGCGACCGCCCGGTCGAGCTCGGTGTCCTTGATCAGCACCGAGATCCGGATCTCCGAGGTGGAGATCAGGTCGATGTTGATGCCGGCCTTGGCCAGCGCCTCGCAGAACGTCGCCGTCACGCCGGGATGGCTGCGCATCCCGGCACCGATCAGCGACACCTTGCCGATGTGGTCGTCGTAGAGCACTCGGGTGAAGCCGATCTCGTCCTGCAGGGACGTCAGCTTCTCGACCGCGCCGGGCCCGCTCTCCCGCGAGCACGTGAACGTGATGTCGGTCTTACCGTCTTCGACCTTGGAGATGTTCTGCAACACCATGTCGATGTTGACGTCGGTGTCGGCGATCGCGCGGAACACCTGGGCGGCGTAACCGGGGACGTCGGGTAGGCCGACGACGGTCACCTTCGCCTCGCCGCGGTCGTGGGCTACTCCGGTGAGGATGGCGTCTTCCATGGGGATGTCCTCGATCGATCCTTTGACGATGGTGCCCGGCCGGTCGGAATACGACGAGCGGACGTGGATGGGCAGGTCGAAGCGGCGCGCGTACTCGACGCAGCGCAGCATCAGCACCTTGGCGCCGGCGGCGGCCATCTCGAGCATCTCCTCGAAGGAGACGGTGTCGAGGCGGCGGGCGTTGGGCACGATGCGCGGGTCGGCGGTGAAGATGCCGTCGACGTCGGTGTAGATCTCGCAGACGTCGGCGTCGAGGGCGGCCGCCACGGCGACGGCGGTGGTGTCGGAGCCGCCCCGCCCCAGGGTGGTGACGTCCTTGGTGTCCTGGCTCACGCCCTGGAAGCCGGCGACGAGCACGATCTGGCCCTCGTCGAGTGCCGAACGCAGCCGGGTGGGCGTGACGTCGATGATCTTGGCGTTGCCGTGGGTGCCGGTGGTCACTACGCCGGCCTGCGAGCCGGTGAACGACCTGGCCTGCGCGCCGAGCGACTCGATCGCCATCGCGACGAGCGCATTGGAGATTCGCTCCCCGGCCGTCAGGAGCATGTCCAGCTCACGCGCAGGCGGTGCGGGACAGACCTGTTTGGCCAGGTCGAGCAGCTCATCGGTGGTGTCGCCCATCGCCGAGACCACGACGACGACGTCGTTGCCGGCCTTCTTGGTTTCGACGATGCGCTCGGCCACACGACGGATACGCTCGGCGTCGGACACCGAGGATCCGCCGTACTTCTGTACGACGAGCGCCACTGGAGAGCCTTTCGGACGTGAGGGAACCCGAACAAGGATAAAGGCTGAGCGCACCTGATTTATTCGCCCCAGTAGCGTCACCGGGGTGACGCGCACTGATCGGTCCGCCGACACCTCGGTCCCTCTGCACCCTCCGATAGCGGCACGCTGGAGCCCGCGGGCCTTCGATGCCACCGCCGAACTCCCGAAGGACGACCTGACCGGCCTGCTCGAAGCGGCCCGCTGGGCCGCGACCTGGGGCCGTCGCCAGCCGGTGCGGTTCGTGGTCGGCGTCCGGGGTGACGACACCTTCGGCACCCTGGCGGGGCTGCTCACCCGGGGCAACAGCTACGCCCACGCGGCGGGGGCGCTGCTGCTGCTGTGCGCCGATGAGGGCGAGGACGACACCACTGCGCGGTACAGCGCGGTCGACGCCGGTGCGGCGATGGCCACTCTCGCGATCGAGGCGGTGTCGCGGGGGCTGGTCACCCACCCGATGGCGGGTTTCGACGCCGCCGGGGCGGTCACGGCGTTCGGCCTGCCCGCGAGCCTGCGACCGCTGATGGTCATCGCGGTCGGGCGGCTCGGCGATCACGCCGATGTCGACCCGGAGATCGCCGAACGGGATCGAGCGCCCCGCGAGCGCAAGCCGCTGTCGGAGATCGTGCTCAACGCCCAGTCGGCCGGATTCTGACGAAAGACTCGTTGGCTGCGCGATCCTGACCGCTCACTTCTACGCTGCGCCGGTGGGGGAAGCGGAGCATTCACCGCGCCGCAAGGCGGTCATTCTGGCGGCGTGCTGCCTCGGCGTCCTGATCGCCGCGATGGACGGCACGATCGTCAACGTCGCGATACCGAGCATCCGCGACGACCTCGGAGCCTCCGCAGCATCGATGCAGTGGGTCATCGCCGCCTATGCGCTGACGATGGCCGCCGTGCTGCTGCTGTCCGGTGCAGCCGGCGACCGCTACGGGCGCAAGCGCGTCTTCCTGACGGGCCTGACGACGTTCGCGCTGGGCTCGCTGATGTGCAGCCTCGCGGGTTCGGTCGGGGTGCTGGTCGGCTCGCGTGCGATACAGGCCGTGGGCGCATCGATGCTGAACACCATCGCGATGGCCATCGTCGTTCAGGTCTTCCCGGGTCGCGTCGAGCGCGCCCGCGCCATCGGGATCTGGGGTTCGGTGATCGGGCTGGGGCTGGCGCTCGGTCCTGTTCTGGGAGGAACTCTCACCGATCTCGTGAGCTGGCGCGCGGTGTTCTGGATCAACATCCCGATCTGTCTGGCGGCCATCGTGCTGACCATCGTGTTCGTCCCCGAATCCATGTCCCGGCGACCGACGGGATTCGACCCGGCCGGCCAACTGCTCGGCGCAGCAACGATATTCGGCGTGGTCTTCGTCCTCATCGAAGCCCCCGGCCGTGGCGCCACCAGCGGGGCCGTCGTCGGGGTCGCGACGATGGCGCTCGGCGCGGCCATCGCGTTCCTCACCGTGGAGGCACGCCACCGGACGCCCTTCATCGATCTGCGCCTGTTCCGCCGACCGCTGTTCTGTTCGGCGATCGGCATCGCGGTCTGCTCGTTCGCGCTCTACGGCGGATTCCTGTTCGTGATGTCGCACTATCTGCAGGACGAACGGGGACTGTCGGCGATCCGGGCCGGCCTGTGCTTCCTGCCCATGGCCGCCGCCGCAGCCCTGGGCTCTCCCGTGGCCGGGCACCTGATCGGCCGGTGGGGTACGCGCCCCCCGCTGCTGGTCTCCGGATTCGCGTTCACGGGTGCAGCAGCGTCACTGATGCTGTTGGAGCCCGACACCCCGATGTGGTCGCTGGCGCTGTCGTTCGCGGTCTTCGGCATCGGCTTCGGCATGGTCAACGCGCCCGTCACCGCGCTCGCGGTCACAGCGCTGCCTGCGGATCGCTCGGGCACGGCCGCGGCGCTGGCCACGACGAGCCGGCAGGTCGGTCTGGCCATCGGCGTGGCGCTCTGCGGCCCCCTGGCCGGCGACGCCCTCACCCACACGGCGGAATTCGCGACGGCCACCCATCCCCTCTGGGCCGTCTTCGTGCTGCTGGGGCTGACGATCGTCGTCCTCGCGTTGCTACCGAGTCGAGCGGGCCTCGAGCGCGGGGGCGCGGAGCTTCCGGTGGCGACCACACGCTAGGCCGTCAGTTGTTACGTCGCCGAAACACAACGAGATGGTCCACGTAACAGAGACATCGGTAACTGTCGGTGAACGGCTCCGCAGCAGGAGCCGCCCATCGCAGGAGATGTTTATGGATACGGGAACGACCGCGTTCATGCTGTGTTGCATCATCGGCCTCACGCTGATGATCCCCGGCCTGGCGTTGTTCTACGGCGGCATGGTGTCCGTCAAGAGCTCGACCAACATGATGATGATGACCTTCGGCGCGGTCGCGATCGTCGGTGTGCTGTGGGTGTTGTTCGGGTTCTCGATGGTGTTCGGCACCTCGTACGGTGGGTTCCTCGGCAACCTGACCGAATTCGCCGGCATGAAGGACCTTCTCGAGACGCAGACCACGATCTCGGGTCTACCGGTCAGCTTGTTCTCGATCTTCCAGGCGCTCTTCGCCGCGATCACGGTGGCGCTGATCTCCGGCGCGGTCGCCGACCGGATGAAGTTCGGTGCATGGATGGGCTTCGCGACGCTGTGGGCGGTGCTGGTCTACTTCCCGGTCGCCCATTGGGTTTTCGCCTTCGACGGCGTCGTCACCGAGGACTCGACCGGCGGCTGGATCGCGAACAAGCTGAAGGCCATCGACTTCGCCGGCGGCACCGCGGTGCACATCAATGCCGGCGCCGCTGCGCTCGCCGTCGCGATCGTGCTGGGCAAGTCGGCGAGCTGGGGTCAGCTGCGCAAACCGCACAACGTGCCGCTGACGCTGCTGGGCGCCGGGCTGCTGTGGGCCGGCTGGTACGCCTTCAACGGCGGTTCCGCTCTGGCGGCGGGCAATTCGGCCGCGATCGTCATGGTCACCACGTTCGTCGCCACCTGCGCTGCGACGCTGGCGTGGATCGCCGTGGAGAAGATCAAGGACGGGCACGTGACCGGCGTCGGCGCGGCATCGGGCGCGATCACCGGCCTGGTCGCGATCACCCCGGCCTGTGGCGCGGTGACCCCGGTCGGCGCGATCATCCTCGGCGCGGTCGCCGGTGCGGCGTGCGTGTACGCGGTGGGCCTCAAGGAGCGCTTCGGCTATGACGATTCGCTCGACGTCGTCGGAGTCCACCTCGTCGGTGGTGTCATCGGCACCCTGCTGATCGGTTTCCTGGCCAGCGACTCGATGCCCAACGCCACCAATGGCCTGTTCTACGGCGGCGGGTTCGACCAGCTGTGGCGGCAGGCCGTGGCAGCGGGCGCGGTCATGGTGTACTCGTTCGTCGTCGCCGGCATCATCGCCTTCGCACTGAAGAAGACTGTGGGCATTCGTATTTCGCCCGACGACGAGGAGAAGGGCATCGACGCGGCGTTCCACCGCGAGGCGTCCTACGAGCTCGCCTCCGTCTAACGCATCACTCGAACGGCCGGTGCGGACAGCTGTCCGCACCGGCCGTTCGACGTGCGGGGGGTTTCCGCTAGTGATACTTTGATTCCTAACAAGAGACCAAGGTGGACGACATGACCCAGGACCTCGCGGTCGCGGCCGAGAAGGCCGGCACGAAATTCATCCTCGCGCTGTTCGTCGATCTCCGCGGAAAGCCCTGCGCCAAGCTGGTTCCCGTTGAAGCGATCGACCTCCTGGCCACCGAGGGCGTCGGCTTCGCCGGCTACGCGGTGGGGGCCATGGGCCAGGAACCCAAGGATCCGGATCTGATGGCGCTGCCCGATGCGTCCTCCTTCACCCCGGTCCCCTTCCTCAAGGAAGGCCTGGCGATCGTGCACTGCGACCCGCACGTCGAGGGCACCCCCTGGCCGTTCGCGCCGCGCGTGATCCTCAAGAATCTCGTACAGCGTTGTGGTGACGCCGGTTTCGAGCCGTGGGTGGGAGCCGAGGTCGAGTACTTCCTGCTGCGCCGCACCGCCGACGGTGGACTCACGGTCGCCGATGCGGCCGACACGGCATCCCAGCCCTGTTACGACGCACGCGGCGTGACCCGCATGTACGACCATCTGACCGCCGTGTCGGCCGCGATGAACGGTCTCGGCTGGTCCAACTACGCCAACGATCACGAGGACGGCAACGGCCAGTTCGAGCAGAACTTCACGTTCGCCGATGCGCTGACCACCGCCGATCGCGTCGTGACGCTGCGGTACCTGCTGTCGATGATCGCTGCGGAGCGGGGCATGATCGCGACGTTCATGCCGAAGCCGTTCTCCGACAAGACCGGCAGCGGCCTGCACCTGCACCTGTCGCTGACCAGCGCCGGCAACGCGGTGTTCCCGGCCCAGGGTGACGACGGTCGCGGCCTCGGATTGTCCGACACCGCCTACGGTTTCATCGGGGGCATCCTCGACCACGCCTGCGCACTGCAAGCGGTGATCGCGCCGACGGTCAACTCCTACAAGCGGACCGGTGCGGTCTCCACACGGTCGGGGGCCTCGTGGGCGCCGCGGCTGCCCACCTACGGCGGCAACGACCGCACCCACTACATCCGGGTGCCCGACGCCCAGCGCGTCGAACTCCGCGGCGGTGACGGTTCGGCCAACCCGTATCTCGCGATCGCCGCTGCGCTGGGCGCAGGCATCGACGGCATCAAGCGCAGCACGGATCCCGGCCCGGTGGGGTCGGGCATCAGCACTCGCCCCCTGCCTCCCACGCTGCTGCACGCCGTCGACGAACTCGAGAACGATGCTGTCGTCACCGGGGTCCTCGACGCCGCGGGCGACGGGGTCGCCGCATACTTCGCCGGCATCAAGCGCGAAGAATTCTTCGACTACCACAGCGCGGTCAGCCCGTGGGAGATCGACCAGTACCTGACCGCTTTCTGACACCACTGGAGGACGCCATGTGTGGCATCGTCGGGTTGCATCTGCGCACACCCGAGCTCTATCCGCTCCTGGGCACCCTGCTCAGCAGCATGCTCTGCGAAATGGGCGACCGGGGAAGCGATTCCGCCGGTGTGGCCGTCTACGGCGACCCCACCTGGTCTCCGCCGGGCCAGGGCTGCGTATCGGTGGCCGATCTCGGCACCGGCCGCACCGAGGACGTCGAGCTGGTCCGGCGCACCGTCGCGGTCGCCCTCGACGAGGACGTCGACGCCGTCGAGGTGGTGGCGGTCGGTGACAGTCACCTGCTGTCCTGCGACACCTCGTCAGAGGCTCTGCTGGCGGCGGTGAGAGGGTGCTACCCCCACGCCATCGTCGCCGGCTTCGGCTCCGACATGGCGGTTCTCAAGGGTGTCGGCCATCCACGAGTGCTGACCGAGGGATGGGCACTCTCCGGCGCCCAGGGCTGGCAGGGCGTCGGCCACACCCGGATGGCGACCGAGTCCGCGGTCACTCCCTCGGGCTGCCACCCCTACGCCGTCGGACCGGGCCAGTGCATGGTGCACAACGGGTCGTTCGCCAACCACGCCACCATCCGCCGCGAACTGCGGGCTCGCGGTGTCGTGTTCGACAGCGAGAACGACACCGAGGTCGGCGCGCGATTCATCGCGGCGCAGTTGTCGGAGGGTCGCGACGTCGAGAGCGCCCTCAAGGAGCTCTGCGCGACCTTCGACGGCTTCTACACGCTGCTGGTGTCCAACCGCGATTCGTTCGCCGTGGTCCGCGACGCCATCGCATGCAAACCCGCGGTGATCGCCGAAACCCCCGATTGGGTGGCGATGGCCAGCGAATACCGCGCCCTGTCAGGCCTTCCCGGTGTCGAGAACGCGCGCATCTGGGAACCCGAACCGGAGGTCGTCTACGCATGGAGCAGGTAGTACAACGTTTCGACCTCAGCACCACGCCGCTGCGCGAAGTCAACGCCGCGCTGCACGCCCCGAACCTGCAGGGCGAGTTCGTCATCGACCATCCCGCCGGCGCCCACAACGTCGCCGTCGGCCTCGACGCGCCGGTCAGCGTGAGCGTCAACGGCCACGTCGGGTACTACGCCGCCGGCATGAACCAGCAGGCCGATGTCGTGATCAACGGCAACGCGGGCACCGGTTGCGCGGAGAACATGATGAGCGGCTCGGTGTGGGTGAAGGGAAGCGCCTCGCAATCGGCGGGTGCGACGGCACATGGCGGCCTGTTGGTGATCGAGGGCGACGCCGCGGCGCGCTGCGGTATCTCGATGAAGGGCGTGGACATCGTCGTGGGCGGCAACGTCGGACACATGAGCGCATTCATGGCTCAGGCCGGCCGGCTCGTGGTGCGCGGCGACGCCGGTGAGGCACTCGGCGACTCGCTCTACGAGGCGCGTATCTACGTGCGTGGTGAGGTGGCCTCCCTCGGCGCCGACTGCGTGGCCAAGCCGATGCGCGCCGAACACCACGAGGAGCTCGAACAACTCCTCAAGGCAGCGGGTTTCGAGGACGACGACACCGCCTCCTACACCCGCTACGGATCCGCGCGATCGCTGTATCACTTCCACGTCGACAACTCTGCGAGCTACTGATGACCGACACCGACGACCGCGCGCGCCTCGGCCTGCGTGAGTCCGCCACCTTCGACCGCGCCACGATCGCCGCGATCCAGCGCGCCGCCGACACCGGCGTCTACGACATCCGCGGGTGGGGGGCCAAACGCCGGCTCCCCCACTTCGACGATCTGCTGTTCCTCGGCGCATCGATGTCGCGGTATCCGCTCGAGGGCTACCGCGAACGCTGCGCCACCGACGTGGTGCTGGGCGATCGGCACGCCAAACATCCTCTGCACCTCGCCATTCCGGTCACCATCGCCGGCATGAGCTTCGGCGCCCTGTCCGGGCCCGCCAAGGAGGCGCTGGGCCGGGGCGCCAGCGAGGTCGGCACGTCGACCACCACCGGCGACGGCGGCATGACGCCCGAGGAACGGGGCCAGAGCAAGCATCTGGTGTACCAGTACCTGCCGTCGCGGTACGGCATGAACCCCGACGACCTCCGTAAGGCGGATGCGATCGAGGTGGTCCTCGGTCAGGGCGCCAAGCCTGGTGGCGGCGGAATGCTGCTCGGCCAGAAGATCTCCGAACGGGTCGCCTCGATGCGCACGCTGCCGCAGGGCATCGATCAGCGCTCGGCGTGCCGCCATCCCGACTGGACCGGACCCGACGATCTGACCATCAAGATCAACGAGCTGCGGGAGATCACCGACTGGGAGAAGCCGATCTACGTCAAGGTCGGCGCCACCCGCACCTACTACGACGTCAAGCTCGCGGTGCACGCCGGCGCCGATGTCGTCGTCGTCGACGGCATGCAGGGCGGGACGGCGGCCACCCAGGAGGTGTTCATCGAGCACGTCGGCATCCCGACACTGGCCGCGATCCCTGAGGCAGTCAGGGCGCTTCAGGAACTCGGCGTCCACCGCAAAGTTCAGTTGATCGTCTCGGGTGGCATTCGCAACGGTGCCGACGTCGCGAAGGCCCTGGCCTTGGGCGCCGACGCCGTCGCGATCGGCACCGCAGCGCTGATCGCCCTGGGCGACAATCACCCGCGCTACGCCGCCGAGTACGAAAAGCTGGGCAGCGCAGCAGGTTTCTACGACGACTACCAGGACGGCAACGATCCTGCGGGCATCAGCACCCAGGATCCCGAGCTCGCCGCCCGCCTGGACCCGGTGGCCGCCGGCCGACGGTTGGCCAACTACCTGCGGGTGCTGACGATGGAGGCGCAGACGATCGCCCGCGCCTGCGGCAAGTCCCACGTCTGCCATCTCGAGCCCGACGATCTGGTCGCGGTCAGCATCGAAGCCGCCGCGATGGCGAAGGTCCCGCTGGCCGGCACGTCGTGGATACCGGGCCTGTGAACACGGCCGACGTCGTCATCGTCGGCGGCGGGCTGGAGGGTTGCGCGGCCGCGTGGGCATTGGCCGAGCGCGGCGTGACGGACGTCGTCGTCGTCGAGCGCAGCACCGTCGGCTCCGGCATGACGGGGAAATCCAGCGGTATCGTGCGCTGCCACTACGGCGTCAGCTCGCTGGCGGCGATGGCCGCCGATGGACTCGAGGTGTTCGAGCAGGCCGCCGAGATCTTCGGCGGCGACATCGGATTTCGCCAGACCGGCTACGTCGTGGGCGTCGGCGAACCCAACGTCGACGCCCTGCGCAAGAGCCTTGCCGCACAGCGCGCCGTCGGCGTGGACACCGAGGAGATCGACCGGGCCGAGGTCGCCGAGATGTGGCCGTTCGCCGATCTGGAGCCGTTCGCAGCCTTCGGGTACGAGGCACGGGGCGGATACGGTGACGCCTACCAAACCGCTCAGGCGTTCGCCACGACGGCGCGTGCGGCCGGTGTGCGCATCCGGCAGGGTTGCGCGGCAACAGGATTGGCAGTCGACGGAGACCGCGTGACCGGTGTGATGCTGAGCGACGGCAGCACCGTCGCCGCAGACACCGTCGTCGTCGCGACCGGGGTGTGGACGCAGCCGTTCCTGGCGCCCTACGGCATCGACGTACCGATCCGCGTCGTCCGCGAACAGATCGTGCTGATCGACCCGGGTGTCGACCTTCCCCCGGTGCCGGTGTTCTCCGACCTGGTGTCGCTGCAGTACGTGCGCCCCGAGGTCGGCGGGGAAATCCTCTTCGGCAACAGCGATCTCAGCGACGCGCAGACCGCCGACCCGGACGGCTATCTGAACCGGGCGACCGAGCAGTTCGTCGACGTCACCGTCGACAAGGTCGGCACCCGCTTCCCCGGCTTTCCCGACGCCGTCATCACCAGCAGCTACGCGGGGTGCTACGACGTCACACCGGACTGGAACCCGGTCATCTCTCGGACCGAGGTGGACGGCCTGCTCGTCGCCGCGGGCTTCTCCGGGCACGGGTTCAAGATCGCGCCGGCCGTCGGCAGGCTCGTTGCCGATCTGGTGATCGACGGCCACAGCCGCGACCCGCGTATCCCGGCGTCGGATTTCCGGCTGGCCCGCTTCGCCGAAGCGGACCTGCTCACGACGCCGTACCCGTACGTCGGCGCCGGGCAGATGCGCTAGACAGGTGAGCTGTGACCCCAGCTGACGATCACTCAGCACTGCTGCGCAACAAGTCCGGCACCGCGCGGGACCGCGACCCGCAGGAGCCGGTCGACGAACTGGAGATCGAGACCGCGATCGGACGCAACGTGCGGCTGCTGCGGCTCCAGCAGGGGCTCACCGTCGCCGACACCGCCGCCCGGGTCGGCATCTCGAAGGCCATGATGAGCAAGATCGAGAACGCGCAGACCTCGTGCAGCCTGTCCACGCTGGCGCTGCTGGCCAAGGGCTTCGACGTGCCGGTGACGAGCCTGTTCCGCGGCGCGGATGTCGAGCGCCCCGCGGCGTTCGTGAAGTCCGGAACCGGGGCGCGGATCGTGCGGGAGGGCACCCGCGAGGGCCATGATTACGAACTGCTCGGCTCACTGCGCGGCGAGCACAAGCGACTGGAGTGTCTGCAGGTCACGCTGTCGGAGAAGAGCCGAACGTATCCGCTGTTCCAGCACCCGGGCACCGAGTTCATCTACATGCAGGAAGGGGTGATGGACTACAGCCACAGCCGGTCGGTCTACCGGCTGCACCCCGGCGATTCGCTGCAGTTCGACGGCGAGGGCGCCCACGGCCCCGTCGACCTCGTCGAGCTGCCCATCCGGTTCCTGTCGGTGATCGCGTTCCCCGACTCCCACGTCTGAGCGCGCCGAGCGTGCGTCCTCATCCGCCCGTCGCGGCGTGTTGCGGATGACACCGTACAACCGCGGACCCGTTTTGCCCGGCGCGCCCGCCGGAGTACAGTCGACCGCGTGCAGCGGGTGCTCCTTCTCGGACGCCGCGACGGGGTCTGATCCAGACTGGCCTCCCGTCGCGGGTATTCGCGATGCGCCGGTCTGAGATTCCCCCATCCAACCCGGAGCCCACATCATGACCGAGAACTTCACCCCCGACGCTTTTCATTCGGTACGCACCATCACCACGCCCGCCGGCCCCCGCCGCGACGGCCAGCCGTCCTGGAACACCCAGCGCGCCTCCGCGATGCCCGTCAACCGATACCGCAGCTTCGCCGCCGAGGTAGAGCCGGTGACGCTGCCCGACCGCACCTGGCCCGACAAGGTCACCGACGTTGCGCCGCTGTGGTGCGCGGTGGACCTGCGCGACGGCAACCAAGCGCTGATCGACCCGATGAGCCCCGCCCGCAAGCGCCGGATGTTCGACCTGCTGGTCCGGATGGGCTACAAGGAGATCGAGGTCGGCTTCCCGTCGGCGAGCCAGACCGACTTCGACTTCGTCCGGGAGATCATCGAGCAGGGCGCGATACCCGACGACGTGACGATCCAGGTGTTGACGCAGTGCCGGCCCGAACTGATCGAGAAGACGTTCAAGGCCTGTGAGGGCGCACCCCGCGCCATCGTGCACTTCTACAACTCGACATCGATCCTGCAGCGCCGCGTCGTGTTCCGCGCCGACCGCGACGCCGTCAAGAAGATCGCCACCGACGGCGCACGGATGTGCGTCGAGGAAGCGAAGAAGTACCCGGGCACCCAGTGGCGCTTCGAGTACTCGCCGGAGTCCTACACCGGCACCGAGCTGGAGTACGCGGTCGAGGTCTGCAACGCCGTCGCCGAGATCGTGGCGCCGACGCCCGAGGTACCGCTGATCGTGAACCTGCCGGCGACGGTCGAGATGGCCACGCCGAACGTGTACGCCGACTCGATCGAGTGGATGAATCGCCACCTGACCCCGCGGGACAGCATCATCTTGAGCCTGCACCCGCACAACGACCGCGGAACTGCCGTCGCCGCAGCCGAATTGGGCTACCAGGCCGGCGCGGACCGCATCGAGGGCTGCCTGTTCGGCAACGGCGAGCGCACCGGCAACGTGTGCCTGGTGACGCTGGGGCTGAACATGTTCTCCCGCGGCGTCGATCCGCAGATCGACTTCTCGAACATCGACGAGATCCGGCGCACCGTCGAGTACTGCAATCAGCTGCCCGTTCACGAACGGCATCCCTACGGCGGCGATCTGGTGTACACCGCATTCTCCGGTAGCCACCAGGACGCCATCAACAAGGGCCTGGACGCGATGAAAGTATCAGCCGACGAACAGGATTCGGATGTCGATGACATCCTGTGGCAGGTGCCGTACCTGCCGATCGACCCGAAAGACGTCGGCCGCACCTACGAGGCTGTGATCCGGGTGAACTCGCAGTCCGGCAAGGGTGGCGTGGCCTACATCATGAAGGCAGACCACGGATTGGCGCTGCCGCGGCGCCTGCAGATCGAGTTCTCCGCGGCCATCCAGGCCATCACCGACGGTGAGGGCGGCGAGGTGTCGCCCAAGGAGATGTGGGACGCGTTCCACGAGGAGTACCTGGCCCCGATCACGCCGTTGGAGCGCATGCGTCAGCGAGTCGACGCAGCCGAGGTCGACGGTGGCACCGACACCATCACCGCGGTGGTCAAGGTCGACGGCGCCGAGCGCGAGATCGTCGGCGCCGGCAACGGCCCGCTGGCCGCATTCGTCGACGCGCTGGGCGCGATCGGCTACGACGTCAACGTGCTGGACTACTCCGAGCACGCGATGTCCTCGGGCGAGGAGGCCCAGGCCGCGGCCTACGTGGAGGCCTCGATCGACGGCAAGACCGTGTGGGGTGTCGGGATCGCGACGTCGATCACGACGGCTTCGCTGCGCGCGGTGGTGTCGGCGGTCAACCGGGCCGCTCGGCGCTGAGCGCGGTCGGTGTCATCCTTCTCGCGAAGCGAGAAAGTGATCAAGAAATGACTTGTGCTGATTGCGGTTTCGCGCCCCCGCGGGTCGGGAAGAAATTACCGCATGAAGCTCAAGTTGACGTCTGGTTCGGTTCTCACTCTCGCGGCAGCGGCGATGATTTCGTTCGCTCCCGCCGCCGTCGCGCAGCCGGAGTGCGCGACGCCGCACGGTGCCGCTGACGGCACTCCGTGTACGAACGTCACGCCCGGTGGCGGGACGACGGGGGCGGGGTCGGGTCAGGACGGCGGTAGCCCGTACATCGGCGGCGCTGGCTGCATTCCGGGTCGGGTCTGCAACAACGGCGATGATTAGATCGTTTCAACAGTCTGCACGCGGGCAATTCACAGGGACATGAAACTCATCACCTTCGGAACAGCCATGCTGACCGGGGCCGCCGCGACGGTCATCGCGATGGCACCCATCGCCGGTGCACAACCCAATGTGCCGTGCGACGACCCGGGCGGGGCAGCACGCGGTGCCGCGTGCGATGCCACCGCTCCTGAGGGCGGTCCGCCGCCCATCGTCGGAGAGATCCCGCCCGGCCAGGACGGCATGCAGGACGTCGCGGGATGCACTCCCGGACGCATCTGCGAAGCGCCCTAGGTCAGAACAGGGCGAGTTGGTCCTCGCCCAGGTCGGAGCCGACGAAGTCTTCGACCTGGGTACCACCGACCACCGACATCACGTCGTCCATGAACTGCACTGAGGACACGACGGGCAGACCCAGTTCCCGGGCCTGAAACCCCTTGCCCTGCAGAACTTCTGGTTGATCACACACCACCAGCGAGGTGTGCTGATCGACCGCCTCGGTGAATGCCAGCCCGGCGTGCAACATCCGTTCGATCAATTCCTCATACGTGCGCTCGACCTCGGCGGCCACCGCGACTCGCATGCCCTGCACCGGGGGCCGCCCGGGCACGAAGCGGCCCGGGTTCGCATACGGGCACGGAAGCCGGGCGGCCATGGCCTTGAGCGGCCGCAGTTCGTCGTGCGTCACGCGACCGTTCGGCCACGTGCGGCGCGACACCGGATGCACGGGAAGCCACGCCCGCCGCTCGAAGGCGCGCGCCAGCACCGGTTTGAGAATCTGGGCGAGCACCATCGCGTCGTCGAGGGCATCGTGCGGGCGCATCTGGGTCACTCCCCAATGCGCGGCCAACGTCTCCAACCGGAGGTTCTCCACACCCAGGTCGAGCCGCCGGGCCAACTCGACGGTGCACATCACCGTGTCGACGGGCAGCGCAGCGCCGACCATCTCGGCCTCCGCGGCCAGGAATGCGTAGTCGAAGCCCACGTTGTGGGCGACCAGCGTGCGGCCCTGCAGCACCTCACACAGATCCGCGACGACGTCTCCGAAGGTGGGCTGGCCGGCCAGCATCTCGGCGGTGAGCCCGTGGATGTGCGTCGGGCCTGGATCGACCCCCGGATCGAGCAGCGAGTACAGGCTCTTCTCGACGTTGCCGTCATCGCTGAGCGCGAGCGCGGCGACACTCACGACGCGTGCCTGTCCGGGCCGGAAACCGGAGGTCTCGACGTCGACGACCGCCCACCCGGCGCCCGCCTCGTCGGCGGGCCGGCCCCAGGTGCGGACGGCGGGTGAACTCACCCTCCGAGAATGGCACGCAGCCCCGACAAGCCTTGCTCCCCACGCCGCGTGTCGGCCCCTTCTCTAAACTGCCGGGAATGGTCTCGGTACGCGCACGAGCGGCGCTCGCAGCTGGTGCAGGCGCCCGCTGGGCGTCGCGGGTCACCGGCCGCGGCGCCGGCGCGATGATCGGCGGGCTCGTCGCGATGACGATCGACCGCTCTGTCCTGCAGCAACTCGGCCAGGGCCGTCGCACCGTCGTCATCACCGGCACCAACGGCAAGTCCACCACCACGCGGATGACAGCCGCCGCACTGGCCACGCTCGGCCCCGTAGCGACCAACGCCGAGGGCGCCAACATGGATGCCGGGCTGGTGGCCGCGCTGGCCGCCGCGCCCACCGCGTCCCTGGCCGCGCTCGAGGTCGACGAGATGCACGTCCCGCACGTCAGCGACGCCGTCACCCCGTCGGTGATCGTGTTGCTCAATCTGTCGCGCGATCAGCTCGACCGGGTGGGTGAGATCAACCACATCGAGCGGACCCTGCGCGCAGGTCTGGCCCGTCACAGCGCGGCCGTGGTGGTCGCCAACTGTGACGACGTCCTGATGACCTCGGCCGCCTACGACCACCCACACGTGGTGTGGGTGGCCGCCGGCGGCGGCTGGGCCAGCGATTCGGTCAGTTGCCCGCGCTCCGGCGAGGTGATCGTGCGCGAGGGCGCGAACTGGCACTCGACGGGCTGCGACTTCCACCGGCCGGAACCGGACTGGCGGTACGACGACACCCACATCCACGGTCCCGGCGGCCTGGCCCTGCCGATGACGCTCACGCTGCCGGGCAGGGTCAACCGCGGCAACGCCACCCAGGCCGTCGCCGCCGCGGTCACCCTCGGCGCCGATCCCGCCGCGGCCGTCGCCGCTGTGTCGGCGGTCGACGAAGTGGCCGGCCGCTATCGGACCGTGCCGGTCGGCCCGTCACACACGGCCCGGCTGCTGCTGGCCAAGAATCCCGCCGGCTGGCAGGAGGCACTGTCGATGCTCGACCGCGACGCGGCGGGCGTGGTGATCTCGGTCAACGGGCAGGTGCCCGACGGCGAGGACCTGTCGTGGTTGTGGGACGTCCGTTTCGAGCACTTCGAGAACGTGCCGGTGGTGGCGGCCGGGGAACGCGGCACCGATCTCGCGGTGCGCCTCGGCTACGCCGGCGTCGAGCACACGCTGGTGCACGACACGCTGGCGGCGATCCGCAGCTGCCCGCCCGGCCACGTCGAGGTCCTCGCCAACTACACGGCGTTCCTCCAGCTGAACAGGCGGCTGCCATGAGCGAATCCACAGTCCGCATCGGGCTCGTGCTGCCCGACGTGATGGGCACCTACGGCGACGGCGGCAACTCGCTGGTGCTGCGGCAGCGGCTGCGGTTGCGCGGTATCGACGCCGAGATCGTCGAGATCACGCTCGACGACCCGGTGTCCGCCGACCTGGACATCTACACCCTGGGCGGTGCCGAGGACTACGCGCAGCGTCTCGCGACCAAACATCTGGTGCGCTATCCCGGTCTACAGCAGGCGGTGTCACGCGGCGCGCCGGTGCTGGCGATCTGCGCGGCGATCCAGGTGCTGGGCCACTGGTACGAAACCTCGGCCGGGGAGCGGGTGTCCGGGGTGGGGCTGCTCGACGTCACGACCTCACCGCAGCCGGAGCGGACGATTGGCGAGGTGGCCTCCACACCGCTGATCGACGGGCTCACCCAGCCGTTGACCGGTTTCGAGAATCACCGGGGCGGAACCGATCTGGGCGCTGACGCGCGGCCGCTGGCCGCGGTGACCAAGGGTGCAGGCAACCGGGCGGGCTCGGGCGTGGACGGTGCGGTGCAGGGCAGCGTCGTGGCGACCTATCTGCACGGCTGCTGTTTGGCGCGCAACCCCGAACTCGCCGACCACCTGCTCACAAAGGTGGTGGGACCGCTTGCATCCCTTGACCTTCCGGAGGTCGACACATTGCGGCGGGAACGCCTGGCGGCACCGCGCCGCGTGTAGATCAGCGCGGGGCGACGAGCCCGTGGCGATAGGCGTAGACGATGGCCGCCGGGCGATCGCGCAGCCCCAGCTTGCCGAAGATGCGGCCGATGTGACTCTTCACGGTGACACCGGAGATCACCAGCTCCTCGGCGATCTCACCGTTCGAACGACCCTTGGCCACCAGCGTCAACACGTCGAGTTCACGCGGGGTCAGCTCGCTCACCGCGTCGGGCGCCGGATCGGAGGCCGCAGTGCGATAGGTCGTCAGCACCCGCGCGGTCACCGACGGGTCGAGGTACCCGTCCCCGCGCGCAACGGCGTGCACGGCCCGGATGAGCTCTTCGGCCGGCGAATCCTTCAACACGAAACCCGCTGCGCCGGCGCGCAACACGCCTGAGAGCAGATCGTCATCACTGAATGTCGTGAGCGCCAGCACCGGAGGTCCCCCACAGTCGGCAAGGGCCCGCGTCGCCTCGATCCCGTTGACGCGCTTCATCCGCAGATCCATCACCACCACGTCGGGCCGATGCTCGGCCACTGCGGCAGGCACCTCGTCGCCGTCGGAACAGTCGCCGACGACCACGATCCCGTCCCGCCGTCGCAGTATGCGGCGCAGGCCGGAGCGCACCAACTCCTGGTCGTCGACGAGCAGCGCGCTCACCGGCTCGGCTGTCACGGCGCGCCGCCCCGCAGCACGCAGCCGGGTCGGCCCTCCACCGGGATGACAGCGCGCACCGACCACGCGTCACCGTCGGGCCCCGCATCCAGTGTGCCGCCAAGTAATTCGATGCGCTGCCGCATGCCGCGCATGCCCCGCCCCTCGTGCTGTTCGCCGCGACCCGGGACGAGGACCGGAACCCGATTCACGATCGTGAGCACCGCCGCGCCTGCGACGTCGAGCGTGACCGACGTCGCCGCCTCGGGTGCATGCTTGGCGACGTTGGCCAGCGACTCCTGCGCGATGCGGTAGAGCGCCAAGCCCTCGGCCGCGGAGATCCGGCCGGTGTCCCCCGAGATGCGTAGCGACACCGACAGCCCCGCCCGCACGAAATCCTCGACGAGCGCGGCCAGATCATCGATGCCGGGGTTGGGAACCGCCGTTGCGGTGGCGTCGTCGAGCAGGCCGACCGTGTGGCGGATGTCGGCCATGGCCTGACGGCCGAGGCGCTCGGCCTGCTCGAGCGCGTCCACCGCTTCGTCGACGTCGCGGTCGACCTGCAGATCGCGCCGCGCGCCGGTGACGTGCAGCAGGGTCACGCTCAACGAGTGTGCGATCACGTCGTGGACCTCGCGGGCGATCCGGCGCCGTTCGTCGGCGGCGGCGTGCTCGGCGAGTTTGGCGTGCGCGCGCCGCTGTTCGAGCAACAGCTCCTGTTGAATGCGCATCAGCCAACCGACGAGCAGGCCGATTGCGATGAACGTCAGATAGAGCCAGGGTGTTTCGAGCCGTCCGGCCCACACCGCGGCGCCGACGAGCGCCGCCGCGGACAACGCCACCAGCAGGCTGGTCCGCGCCGAGGTGAACGCGCCGATCATCCCGGTCAGCAGGCTGAGCAGCAGCGGCGCGAAGTCACCGCTGATCGGCGTGGGGAAGGCGAACAGGAACAGCGCGGTACTCACCGTCCACGCCAGCCACACCGTGGCCGCCTCGACCGCTACCGGCACCCGCCGGTCGGTGAAGAAGAACACGACGTCGGGCAGGATTCCGATCAGCAGCGCGACGGTGGCGATCCACCAGTGCGACCACGGCCGCTGCAGCGCCGCGATCACCGAGACGACCACCATGGTCACGTCCACGCTGATGACGAACGGCCAGGTGTAGCCGCCCGGCATCTCGTCCGCCTTGCGCGCGGCGTATCCGCGCACGCGGTGCCGCAGCGCATCGAGCATCGGCCCAGTCTAGGAGCGGTCCGGGTACCGGGGAACCGCCCGCGGTCGGCAGTCGGCCTCCTACCCCGGTAGGAGGCGGTGTTGCTCTCCTGGGACGATGCGCTCGCGCGCTGAACTGCCTACCGTCGAGACATGGCTAGCGAACTGTCGACCTGGATGCGTTGGGCAGCACTGCACGGTCTGCCGCGCGCCTTCCTCTCTCTGCGGGCTCGGCACGGGGAGCCGATGGCGACGCTGACGCTCGGCCGTGACGACTCCGCCGGGCGGCTGCGCCGCATCGAGGAGATCCGGGCAGCGGGACCGCTCGCGCAGACCCCCGCGGTGCTGGTCAGCGCCGACCACGAGATCTGCCGGACGGTGCTGCGCGACAACGACTTCGTCGTCGCCGATCCCGCCGAAACCGGTCTGCCCGACGTGCTCGCACGGATCGTGCGTCGGCTCGATCCCGAGCTGCCCAACCCCGTCGAGGCGCCGTCGATGCTGATGACCGACCCGCCCGAGCACACGGGTTACCGCAAGATGGTGGCGCGCAGCTTCACCCCGCGCGCGATCGCCACGCTCGATGCCCGCATCGACGAGCTGACGCTCGAGTTGCTCGACGGCCTCGACGGGCGGCGCGAGGTGGATCTCGTCGGCGACTACGCCGCTCAGGTGCCGGCCGCGGTGATCAGCGATCTGCTCGGCGTCCCGCGCGCCGAGCGTCCGCGGATCCTGAGGTGGGGCAACACGATTGCTCCGCTACTCGACATCGGCATCAGCTGGGCGGCATTCCGCGGTGCGATGGAAGAACTGCGCGACGTCGAGGCCTACATGCAGGATCATTTCCGCCGGCTTCGCGCCGAGGGCTCCGACGGCACCCCGTTCAGCACGATGGCCCTCGAGGGCGGGCTGACTGATCGCGTACTGCGGGCGAACGCGACGCTGCTCGTGGGCGCCGGGGTCGAGACGACGGTCAATCTCATCGGCAACGGCATCGTCGCGCTGATGGATCACCCCGACCAACTCGCGCTGCTGCGCGACGATCCCGGCCTGTGGCCGTCGGCGATCGAGGAGATGCTGCGCTTCGACAGCCCCGTGCAGATGACGGCGCGGCAGGCCAGCCGCGACACCGAGATCGCCGGGGTGCCAATCGCGCAGGGCACCGCGGTCGTGCTCCTGCTCGGAGGTGCCAACAGGGACCCCAAGGTGTTCGATCATCCGGACCGCTTCGACATCACGCGCCCCAACGCCCGCGAGCACCTGGCGTTCGGCAGCGGCATCCACGTGTGCCTCGGCGCCGCGCTGGCGCGCAACGAGGCGGTGACCGCGCTGCGCGCGTTGTTCGACCGCTATCCGGACCTGCAGTTGCGCGGTGCACCGGAGCACCGCGGCCTGGTGAATCTCAACGGCTACCGCCGGCTGACTGCCCGGCTCGAGCAGGAGGCCGTCACGCGGACAGCGTCGTGACGATGCCCGGCGGTATGGGGCACCCCCGCTTCCGTAACGCGGTCGCGACGCGGGACAGCCAGGCGTCGGGCCGGTCCTCGGCGATCACCCGGATCACGATCCAGTCGCGTTGCTCGAGCATCCGCAGGCGGGCGATGTCCTTGACGTAGGTCCGCCGGTCGGTGCGGTGGTGATCGCCGTCGTACTCGACCGCGACGCCGTACTCGGGATACGCGAGGTCGAGGAACGCCACTGGCCGCGACCCGTCGAGCACCGGGAATTGCGTCTCCGGACGCGGGAAACCGTTGTCGTGCAACGTGAGCCGGAGTGCGCTCTCCCGCGGAGACGCCGCACCGCCGTCGACCAGCGGCAGGAGTTCCCGAAGTTGGGCGATACCCCGCAACCTGGGTGAGAGATCGGCCAGCTCGGTGACCTCGGCGATGTCGAACCGCTGGTTCCACATCAACGCATCCAGCCGAGCCAACGCCTCGGTGCGGTCCAGATGACGCCCGAGATCGAAGGCTGTGCGCACGCGCGTGGTCACCGGCAGCCCGCCGAGCGAGGTGATCTGATCGGCTGCGAGCACCTCCGTGTGGACGACCACGCCTTCGCGCATTCGACGCCGGACTCCCATCACGTCGATCGGAACATCGACGTCGACCCAAGGGGCACCGTGCAGCGCCGCAGCCGCGACTCCGGCGATCACCCCTTGCCGGCCCGTCGCCAGCCATGCGCCGACCGCCCGGTCCCGCAGCGTGACCTCCACCCCGTTGCGGACGAACACGCCACGGTAGAGCGTCGTGTAGTCGCGGCGGAGCTCATGCCTGGTCGCCACGCCTGCGCGGACGGCTTCGCCGCCGAGGATGACCCTGTTCATGCGGTCATGGTGTCAACACCCACCGACAATGCCGACCGATCGAACGCTCAGGCCATTGCGCGGCGGCCGGCGAGGGCACGGCCCAGCGTCAGCTCGTCGGCGAATTCCAGATCCCCGCCCATCGGCAGCCCGGAGGCGATGCGCGTCACCGACAGTCCCGGGATGTCGCGCAGCATCCGCACCAGGTACGTCGCGGTCGCCTCGCCCTCGGTGTTGGGGTCGGTCGCGATGATCACCTCGGCGACCTCGACCCCGTCGACGCGCTCACCGATGCGGTTGAGCAGCTCCCTGATTCGCAGCTGGTCAGGGCCGATGCCCGACAGCGGATCCAGCGCCCCACCCAGCACGTGGTAGCGCCCGCGGAACTCCCGCGTCCGCTCGACGGCCTGCACGTCCTTGGGCTCCTCCACCACGCAGACCAGCGACGCATCCCGGCGCGGATCGGCGCAGATCCGGCAGCGCTCCTCGTCGCTGACGTTGCCGCACACCGCGCAGAACGTCACCCCGTCGCGCACCTTGTTCAGCACGGCGGTCAGCCGGTCGATGTCCGGCGGTTCGACGGAGAGCAGGTGAAACGCGATGCGCTGCGCGCTCTTCGGGCCGATCCCGGGCAGCTTGCCGAGCTCGTCGATCAGGTCCTGAACGGGTCCTTCGAACAAGTCACATACCCGGCAGGCCGAGGCCGCCGCCCATGCCGCCGGCCAGGGGGCCGAGACGGTCGTGGGCCATGATGGTGACCTGCTTGGCGGCGTCGGCGATCGCGCCGACGATCAGATCCTGCAGCGTCTCCACGTCAGACGGGTCGACCACCTTCGGGTCGATGGCCACACCGACCACTTCACCGCTACCGCGCATCGTGACCTGCACCAGGCCGCCACCGGCCTGACCGTGCACCTCCGAGGCGGCCAGCGACTCTTGCGCCTCCATCAACTGCTGCTGCATCTGCTGTGCCTGGGCGAGCAGAGCGGACATATCGGGTTGGCCACCAGGCTGCATGCTGATCCTCTTGCGGGTTGATTGCGTGTCGGTCTCGACTTGGTTGCGCTCACGCCGAACCGGCGCTCAGGGCTTCCAGCGTAGTCGGCAGGCGGGCTACCGTGGCGCGGTGCTGATCAGAGCCACTCGCCGTGTCGGCGCCCAGATCGTCGCCGGGCTGCTCGTCGCGGCCTCCACGCTCGCGGCACCAGCACATGCCGCCCCCTCCAACGTCGCCGGCATGATCGTGTTCCTCGATCCGGGTCACCAGGCGTCAATGGCCGGGTTGAGCCGCCAGGTACCCACCGGCCGCGGCGGCACCAAGGACTGCCAGGCCAGCGGTACGGCCACCGACGACGGCTACCCCGAGCACACGTTCACGTGGGACACCACGCTGCGGGTACGGCAGGCGCTGACCGGCCTCGGGGTGCGGACCGCGATGTCACGCGGCGACGACAGCGGGCCGGGGCCCTGCGTCGACGAACGCGCCGCGATGGCCAACGCGATCCGGCCGAATGCGATCGTGTCGATCCACGCCGACGGCGGGCCGGCCACCGGGCGCGGCTTCCACGTGCTGTACTCCTCGCCGCCGCTCAACGCGGCGCAGGCCGGTCCTGCCGTGCAGTTCGCCCAGACGATGCGCGACACGATGGCCGGGTCGGGGATTCCGCCGGCGACCTACATCGGCTCGTCAGGGCTCAACCCGCGCGCTGACATCGCCGGGCTGAACCTCGCGCAGTACCCGTCGATCCTCGTGGAGTGCGGGAACATGAAGAACCCGATCGACTCGGGTCTGATGAAATCCCCCGAGGGCCGGCAAAAATACGCCGACGCGATCGTGCGCGGTGTGGTGGCCTTCCTGGGCGCCCAGCGCAGTTAGACGTCCTGAACTGCTAGGTCTCCTCAACAGCGATGGTGCCCTCGACCTCACGCTTAAGGTTGCCGAGCACCTCGGCCTGGATCTTGCGCAGACCGATCGGCGCGAACGTCTTCTCGAAGAATCCGCCGATACCGCCGGCGCCCTGCCAGGACGTCTTGACCGTCACCGACGACCCCGGGCCGGCGGGTGCGACGGTCCAGTTGGTCACCATCGACGAGTTGGCGTCCTTCTCGATGACGGTGCGGCCCGCGACGTCGACGGTGGCCTTGACGTCGCGTGAGCGCGACTTCGTGGCTTGCAGTTTCCAGGTGGCGACCGTTCCCGCGCCCTGACCTCCTTCGAGCACGCGGTAGCCGCTGTAGTGCTCGGACAGGATCTTCGGACGCATCGCCTGGTAGTCGGCGACGGCGCCGAGCACTGTCGCGGGGTCGGCGTCGATCAGAACCGTGCTGGACGCGCTGACCTGTCCCATCGGTGGAACTCCTTGTCGTCGAGTCTGGTGCGGTCGCATCGGGTGCGACCGCGGACTAGCGTATATGTGTGGCTGTGGGCTCGATCGATGCATGGGCCGCGCACGCCGAGGGCGTGCAGCGGCTTCTTGCCAGTTACCGGGCCATCCCGGCGGGTGCGACCGTACGCCTGGCCAAACCGACCTCGAATCTGTTTCGCGTCCGCGCCAAGAGCACCGCGCCCGGGTTGGACGTGTCGGGCCTCACCGGCGTCATCGCCGTGGACCCTCAGGCGCGCACCGCCGACGTCGCCGGCATGTGCACCTACGAAGATCTGGTCGCCGCGACACTGCCGTACGGGCTTTCACCGCTGGTGGTCCCACAGTTGAAGACCATCACGCTCGGAGGCGCCGTCACGGGGCTGGGCATCGAGTCCACATCGTTCCGCAACGGTCTGCCGCACGAGTCGGTGCTCGAGATGGACATCCTCACCGGCACAGGGGAAATCGTCACTGCATCGGCCGACGAGAACCCCGACTTGTTCCGAGCCTTCCCCAATTCCTATGGCACCCTAGGCTATTCGGTGCGTCTGAAGATCGAGCTGGAACCGGTGAAACCATTCGTGGCGCTGCGCCACCTGAGGTTCCACGCCATCACCGAGCTCGTCGAGGCGATGGATCGCATCATCTCCACCGGCGGCTGGAACGGCGAGCGGGTCGACTACCTCGACGGCGTCGTGTTCACCGCCGAGGAGAGCTACCTGTGTCTGGGCGTGCAAACGGGCACACCCGGCCCCGTCAGCGACTACACCGGTCAGCAGATCTACTACCGGTCCATTCAGCATCCGACCGGCGAGAAGCACGACCGGTTGACGATCCACGATTATCTGTGGCGCTGGGACACCGACTGGTTCTGGTGCTCACGGGCGTTCGGCGCTCAGAACCCGCGGATCAGGCGCTTCTGGCCGCGCCGGTTGCGGCGCAGCAGCTTCTACTGGAAGTTGATCGGCTACGACCAGCGTTTCGACATCGCCGACCGCATCGAGAAGCGAAACGGCAGGCCGCCACGCGAACGGGTCGTGCAGGACATCGAGGTGCCCATCGAGCACACCGCCGAGTTCGTCGACTGGTTCTTGGCCACCGTCCCGATCGAACCGATCTGGCTGTGTCCGCTCCGACTGCGCGAATCGACGAGTTCAGCTGGTGGCTGGCCGCTGTATCCGATTCGGCCGCAGCACAGTTACGTCAATGTCGGATTCTGGTCCTCGGTGCCTGTCGGGCCCGAGGAGGGGTACACGAACCGGTTGATCGAGCGGAAGGTCAGCGATCTCGCCGGGCATAAATCCCTGTACTCGGACGCTTTTTACTCGCGGGAGGAGTTCGACGAGCTCTACGGCGGCGAGGTGTACACGACGGTGAAGAAGATCTACGACCCGGACTCACGGTTCCTGGACCTGTATGCGAAGGCGGTGCGGCGACAATGACGACGTTTCGAGAGACGACCGAGGCCCCGAAGCTGACGCTGGCCGAGATCCTGGAGATCTTCGCATCGGGCTCACAACCACTGAAGTTCACGGCGTACGACGGCAGCAGCGCCGGCCCCGACGACGCGGACCTCGGTCTGAGTCTGCTGACCCCGCGCGGCACCACTTACCTCGCGACCGCGCCCGGTGATCTGGGCCTCGCGCGCGCCTACATCTCGGGCAACCTCGACATGCGTGGGGTGCACCCGGGCGATCCGTATCCGTTGCTCAATGCGCTGACCGAGAAACTCGACTTCAAGCGGCCATCGGCGCGGGTGATGGCGCAGATCGTCCGCTCGATCGGCATCGAGCACCTCAAGCCGATCTCACCGCCGCCGCAGGAGGCTCTGCCACGCTGGCGCCGATTCGCAGAAGGCCTGCGGCACAGCAAGACTCGTGATGCCGAGGCGATCCACCACCACTACGACGTGTCGAACACCTTCTACGAGTGGGTGCTCGGCCCGTCGATGACCTACACCTGCGCGTGCTACCCGCGGCCCGATGCGTCGCTGGAAGAGGCGCAGGAGAACAAGTACCGCCTGGTGTTCGAGAAGCTGCGGCTGAAGCCCGGCGACCGACTTCTCGACGTCGGCTGCGGTTGGGGCGGCATGGTGCGCTACGCCGCCCGACACGGGGTGAAGGCGACCGGGGTCACGCTGTCACGCCAGCAGGCCGAGTGGGCCCAAAAGGCGATCGCTGACGAAGGATTGGGCGATCTGGCGCAGGTGCGCCACAGCGACTACCGCGACGTGCGGGAGTCCCAGTTCGACGCCGTGTCCTCGATCGGTTTGACCGAGCACATCGGAGTGGCCAACTATCCGGCGTACTTCCGGTTCCTGAAGTCCAAGCTGCGCACCGGCGGGTTGCTGCTCAACCACTGCATCACCCGGCACGACAATCGGCACGGCCCCGCTGCCGGAGGTTTCATCGACCGCTATGTGTTCCCCGACGGGGAGCTGACCGGGTCGGGCCGCATCATCACCGAGATCCAAGACGTCGGCCTGGAGGTGCTGCACGAGGAGAACCTGCGTCACCACTACGCGATGACGCTGCGGGACTGGTGCCGCAACCTCGTGGACAACTGGGATCAGGCGGTCGCCGACGTGGGGCTGCCCACCGCCAAGGTGTGGGGTCTGTACATGGCGGCCTCGCGAGTGGGCTTCGAGCAGAACGCCATTCAGCTCCACCAGGTGCTGGCCGCGAAGCTCGATGAGCGCGGCGGCGACGGCGGCCTGCCGTTGCGTCCGTGGTGGAGCTCTTAACCGTTACCCTCGGGACGACCGTAGACGGAGCAGCGCCCGCCGCCGGTCCGCTTGGCTCGGTACATGGCGGTGTCGGCATGCCGGACCAGATCGTCGACGAGGAAGTGCGGCTCGTCGGTCCGTTCTGACGCCACCCCGATGCTCACCGTCAGATCCCCCTCGGCGCTGCGGGTCAGCGGCGTCAGCCGGAGCATCAGATCGTCGATGTCGTCGGTATCGGAGTAGAGGCCGACCAGCATGAGCTCATCACCGCCGATGCGGGCCGGAATCTCACCGGGCTGCGCCATCGCCCGCAACCTCTGAGCCAACGCGATCAGCGCGCCGTCCCCCGCCGTGTGGCCACGAGTGTCGTTGAGCTGCTTGAACTTGTCGATATCGAACACCGCCACGGCGACGATGTGCGGCTCCGACACGTTGCGTACGGCGCGGCCGAAGGCGGAGAGCATTCCACGCCTGTTCCACAGACCGGTGAGCGGATCACGTTCAGCGGAGCGCACGGTGGCGCGCAGCGCACGCCGGCCGCTGGTGATGAGCACACAGCCGGCCAGCGGCACGAAGACCACCCACGCCAACGCCGGCAGGGCGAACATGCCCAGATCCCAGAGCGCCGCCCCTGACGACATGCCTTCGACTGTGATCGCCGCGATGACCACGGCACCGAATACGCAATGCGCCAGCAGAACTCGAGGACCGAGTAGGAACGCGGCAAAGATGCCGTTCAATCCCAGATACAGCGCCGAGCTCAGCCGCGCTTCAGGAGTCGACATCACCATCGACAGCAGCACCACCGCGACGTCGGCCCAGACGACGAAAACCACCGCTGGACCGTGGGTCGGCCACGGCGTGAACAGCCACCGGAGACCCATCAGTACGGCCGACACCGCGACGGTGAGGAGGATCGCTCGTCCGGCAATGGTGTCGGGTCCCATCGGGATGACGGCGGTGACGACGCACAACATCGCCAGGAGGAAACACGCCATGGCGATGAAACGCGTGAACGCTCCCATCATGCGACCCTCACGCAGGGCCCGCGTCGCGAACGCGAACTCCCGAACGCCCACGGCTAACCGCCGTCGATGCGGCGCGCGCCCAACTCGCTCTGCAGCAACTCCAATGCTGCTTCCTCGGGGTCGCGGCGCGGCGCGGCGGGATCGATGCTGCCGGCCTCGGCCAGCATGCTCTCCTCGTCGTCCCCGTCAGGTGGGGGCGGCGGCTCGTCGGGCACCTTGCGGGGCCGCGCGGCGGGCTCGGGCGCTGCGGCGGGCGCGGAGCCGACCTCGCAGCGCACGGACCAGTTCACGCCCAGCGCGTCCTTGAGCGCCTCTTTGATGACGTCGGCGTTGCGCTGCTCGGTCAGCCGTTTGGCCAGCGGCGCCGATTCGTGGCTGAGGATCAGCGTGCCGTCTTCCACCGCGCGCACGATCGCCCCGGCGAGCATCACCTCGGTGGTGCGGCTGCGCTCCCTGACCTTCTCTCGCACCGTGGTCCACATGCTGCGCACGGCCGCCGCGTTCGGTTCGCCCGCCGCTACCGCCGCAGCGGGTGTCGCGGGCGGAGCCTCGACCGCGGGCGCCGCGGGTTGCCGCACCGGCGGAGGTGATGAAACCGGTTCGGCGGCAGCAGGTTCGGGATCGGGCTCGGGTGCGCGCTGTGCGGGCTTCGGCGCCGGCATCGCCGGAGGAGCCGGCGGCCGCGCAGGTGGGGGCGCCGCCGCAGGAGCGGGGGACGCCGCCGGAACGGGCGGTGGGGCGGCCTGCTCAGCGGTCTGGGTCTTGCGGACGTACTGCTTGACCGGTGCCGCAGCAGCAGGTGCGGCAGTGCCGTCGGAGGGAATCGACATGTCCAAGCGGGTCTCGATGCGTTCCACCCGCTGAAGAAGCGCCGCCTCGGTGTCGCTGGCAGACGGCAGCAGCAGGCGCGCGCACACCACCTCGAGCAGCAGGCGCGGCGCCGTCGCCCCGCGCATCTCCCCCAGCCCGGCGTGCACCACCTCGGCATAGCGGGTCAGCGTGGCCGTCCCGATCCGCGCCGCCTGCTCCCGCATCCTGTCGAGTTCGTCCTCGGCACCGTCGACGACGCCGCGGGCCACCGCATCGGGCACGGCCTGCAGCACGATCAGGTCGCGGAAGCGCTCGAGCAGATCCGTCGCGAAGCGGCGCGGGTCATGGCCCGCGTCGACCACGCCCTCCACCGCGCCGAAGAGCGCGGCCGCGTCACCGGCGGCGAGCGCGTCGATCGCGTCGTCGATCAGCGCGACGTCGGTGGCGCCCAGCAGAGCCAGCGCGCGCTGGTAGGCGACGTGGTTGCCGTCCGCGCCGGCGAGCAGCTGATCGAGCACCGACAGCGTGTCTCGCGGTGAGCCGCCGCCGGCCCGGATGACGAGCGGATACACCGCGTCGTCGACGTCGACGTTCTCCGAGGCGACGATCTTCTCGATCAGCGATCGCATGGTGCGGGGCGCCAACAACCGGAACGGATAGTGGTGGGTGCGCGACCGGATGGTCGGCAGCACCTTCTCCGGCTCGGTGGTGGCGAACACGAAGATCAGGTGGTCGGGCGGCTCCTCGACGATCTTGAGCAACGCATTGAAACCCGCCGTGGTCACCATGTGCGCTTCGTCGACGATGAAGATCCGGTACCGCGACTGGGCGGGCGCGTAGAACGCGCGGTCGCGCAGCTCTCGGGTGTCGTCGACGCCGCCGTGGCTCGCCGCATCGAGCTCGGAGACGTCGACGTTGCCCGGGCCGTTGGGCGCAAGGGCCACACAGGAATCGCACACCCCGCACGGCGTGGCGGTAGGTCCCTCGACGCAGTTCAGCGACCGGGCCAGGATGCGCGCCGAGGACGTCTTGCCGCACCCGCGAGGCCCGGAGAACAAGTACGCATGGTTGATGCGGTTCGAGTTCAGCGCGGTGGACAACGGCTCGGTGACGTGTTCCTGGCCGACGACCTCGGCGAATGTCGCCGGTCGGTACTTACGGTAGAGAGCCACGTCGAAGAGGCTACCGACCCTGTCCGACTACTTCGCGGCCTACTTCTCCGCCAGCAGCGACTCGGTCGCCGAGAGCAGCGCGCACGTCGCCAGCCCGTCGATGGCCTCCCGCAGATCGGCCATCCCCGGGAACGTCGGCGCGATGCGGATGTTGCTGTCCTGCGGGTCTTTTCGGTACGGGAACGAGGCACCGGCCTCGGTCACGGCGATGCCCGCGTCCTTGGCGAGCGACACCGTGCGCTTAGCGGTGCCGGGCAGCACGTCCAGGCTGACGAAGTAGCCGCCCCTGGGGTCTGTCCACGACGCGATCTTGGACGCACCCAGCCGGTCCTCCAGGATCTGCTGGACGAGCGCGAACTTCGGCGCAAGCAGCTCCTGGTGGCGCTGCATGTGCAGCCGGACCCCGTCCGCGTCGCCGAAGAACTTCAGATGCCGCAGCTGGTTGACCTTGTCGGGCCCGATCGACTTCTTGCCCGCATGCTGCAGATACCACGCGATGTTGCCCAGCGAACCCCCGAAGAAGCTGACCCCGGCGCCGGCGAAGGTGATCTTCGAGGCGGAGGCGAACACCAGGGGGCGGTTCGGATGGTTGGCCGCCTCGGCCAGGCCCAGCACGTCGACCTGCTTGGTGAACTCGTGGGTGAGCGTGTGTACCATGTAGGCGTTGTCCCACATCAAGCGGAAATCTTTTGCCGCCGTGGGCATCTGCACCAACCGGCGGACCACCTCCCAGGAGTACGTGGCACCTGTGGGGTTCGCGTACACGGGCACGCACCACATGCCCTTGATCGCGGGGTCCTCCGCGACGAGCTCTTCGATGAGGTCGACGTCGGGTCCGTCCTCGCGCATCGGCACGGCGATCATCTCGATGCCGAGGCTCTCGGTGATCGCGAAGTGCCTGTCGTAGCCGGGTGCCGGGCACAGGAACTTGACCCCGGTGCCGTCGCGGAGGTCCTCGAGCCAGGGCCGCGGCGAATCGACACCGCCGTGCAGCAGCGAGTACACGACCACGTCGTGCATGAATTCGAGGCTGGCGTTGTTGCCTGCGATGAGGTTGGGCACGGCGATGCCGAGCAACTCGCCGAAGATGGCGCGCAGCGCAGGCAGACCGTGCAGGCCGCCGTAGTTCCGGGTGTCGGTGCCGTCGGGATCACGAAAGGAGTCCGCGCCGTCGCCGGGCAGGCTCAGCAGGCCGTTCGACAGATCGAGCTGGGCCGGCGACGGCTTGCCGCGGGTGAGATCGAGCTGGAGCTTCTTGGCCTGCAGCTCGGCGTAGTTGCGCTGCTGCAGTTCGTGCTGCTGAGCCAGCTCTTCGCGGCCCAGCGACTGAAACGACACCGCTCGCCTTTCGCGTCGTACGGGTGTGACATGAAGGGGACCCCGCGCACCCGCCAGAGCCCGTTGACCCTTGCTGCCTTCCGGCCCTGGGGGAGTTCACAGGATGGACGCCGCGCGGGGTCCACGGCGAGTCTAACGGGTGGCGGATTTCCTGAGCCACCATGGCGGTCGGTTACCATTGCCGACGGAGGATTCGCCTAGTGGCCTATGGCGCTCGCCTGGAACGCGGGTTGGGTTAACGCCCTCGCGGGTTCAAATCCCGCATCCTCCGCACTCGCCCGGGGTGCGATCGACCCGCTCACCACCGTCATCGCACCCCGGGCACCACGATCGAGGAGGACTATGGGCCGCACCGTCGCGGTGGTCTGGCATGTGTCGTTCGCCGTTGCCGCCGGTGTTCTCTATTTCTTCTTCGTCCTCCCCCGCACGTTCGAACTGCTCGGCGACACCTCGCACACGCTGGGCACCGCGCTGCGGATCGTCACCGGGGCGCTCATCGGCCTGGCCGCGCTGCCCGTCGTGTTCACGCTGCAGCGCACCCGCCGGCCGGAGTTCGGTGTCCCCCACGCTGCGCTGCGGCTGCGCACCGCCTCGATCCTGCTGCACGTGCTCGCCGCGGCGCTGATCATCGGGACGGCGATCGCCGAGATCTGGATCTCGCTGGACACCGCCGGCCAGTGGTTGTTCGGCGTCTACGGCGCGGCCGCGGCGATCGCACTGCTGGGATTCCTGGCGTTCCACCTGGCGTTCGTCGCCGAGCTGCCGCCTCCGCCCCCGAAACCGGTGAAGGTCAAGCAGCGCACGTCACGGCGGCGCGGCAAAGCTGACGCAGCCGATACAGCCGAGACGGTCGAGGACACCGGGTCCTCCGAAGAGACCAGCGAGGACACCGAGGCCGACGACGTGGCCGAGGCGGGGAGCGAACCCGAGCCGACCTCCATCGAGTCAGAGCCCGACGCCGACACCGACTCCGACACCGAAGCCCCCGGCAAGCTGCAGAACAAGCGCCCGACCGGCAAGGGAACGCTGCTCAGCAAGCGCCGCCGGACCCGCGGTTCGGTGGCGGTCGAGGACTGAGCACGCACGAGCTCGTTCGACAGCAGCTCGTCCTGCGGCCACTATTGATTGTTATGGGTTCTTTTCCCCGGCTCAGGTTTGCCCTGGCCGCACTGATCGCAGCGCTGGCATTCGTCGCCCCGGTGGCGCCGGCTGCTGCCGCTCCCAACGACCTCGTCTCGGTCTCCACGCAGGTCGAGCCGTCTGTGGTGCGGATCGACACCCAGGTCGACTACCAGGGCGTCATCGGCGCCGGCACCGGATTCGTGATCGATCCGGGCGGCCAGGTGCTGACCAACTTCCACGTCGTGCAGGGCGCCGATCGCATCACCGGCACCGTCAACGGCCGCCCCTATCCGGCAACGCTGGTCGGGTATGACCGCAAACGCGACGTCGCGGTGCTCCAGCTGCAGGGTGCCGGTGGACTCCCGCCGGCCCGGATCGGTGACTCCAACGTGCTGGTGCCCGGCGAGCCCGTCGTCGCCCTGGGCAACGCCTCAGGCACCGAGAGCCCGTTGACGCAGGAGGTGGGCACGTTCACCGCCTTCGGCCAGACGGTCAACGCCGAGGACACGCTGACCGGCTCCAGTGACGAGATCACCGGGCTGATCGAGTTCGCCGCGCCGGTGCGCGCCGGCGACTCGGGCGGTCCTGTCGTCAACGCCAACGGCGAGGTCGTCGGCATCACGACTGCGGCGTCGGTGAACTTCAAGATGGGGCCGGGTGGCAAGGGCTTCGCGATCCCGATCAACGATGCGATGTCGATCGCCAACCAGATCCGCGCCGGGGCCGCCTCGGACAGCGTGCACATCGGGCCGCCGGTCCTGCTGGGCGTCGGTATCCGCGCCGCGGACCGCGGCGCACCGGGCGTCGTCATCCAAGAGGTGCTGCGCGGCGGCCCGGCCGAGCAGGCCGGCCTGGCCGACGGCGACCTGCTGCTCTCTGTGGACGGGGTGCGGCTCGACTCGTCGAAGTCGCTGCCGGCCCTGCTCGACCGGCACTACCCGGGCGACGTGGTCGACCTGACGTGGGTCGACCGTAGCGGCGGGACACGCACCGGCAAGGCTGTGCTCACCCCCGGGTCCTGACTCTGCGTCCGTCCGGCCGTCAGGCCGGGAGTGCCCGCAGCGTCGTGGCGATGACGTCGATCACCTGCTGCGGCTGCTTCTCCAGATAGAAGTGTCCACCGGAGAAGGTGTGCACGGTTCCGCCCGCTGAGGTGTGCTCGTGCCACGCCGAGGCGTCGGCCACGCTCGTCTTCGGGTCGTCGGTCGCCGTCATCACGACCACTGGTGCTCCGATGCCGATGTCGGTGCCGCGATGGTAGGCCTGCAGCGCCCGGTAGTCGTTGCGGAAGGCCGGCAGGAACGTCTCGAGCATCTCCTTGTTCTCGAGCACCCGCGGATCGGTTCCGCCGAGCTGCCGCATCACGTCGACGAGGTCGCGGTCGTCCTTGTGCTCACGCTCGTCGCCGTAGCGGCTGGGCGCGCGCGAGCCCGAGGCGAAGATCGTCACCGGCGCGCGGCCCTGCGCCGCCTCCAGCCTGCGCGTCACCTCGAAGGCGAGGACGGCGCCCATGCTGTGCCCGAAGAAGGCCACCGGTCCGGCCGGCACCGCGGCGAGTTCCGCGGTGATCTGTTCGGCCATCTCGTCGATCGTTTCGACGAACGGCTCCTTGTACCGGTCCTGCCGCCCCGGGTACTGCAGCGCGAACACGTCGAACTCCGGAGACAGGGCCCGTGACAGGGGGAAGTAATAGCTGGCCGAACCACCTGCGTGGGGGAAGCACACCAGGCGGAGCGGCGCCGCCGGCGCGGGGGTGAAGTTACGGATCCAGGCGCTCCGCTGCGGTTGCGTCACGGCTGCGGGGCCGCGGGGGCAGGTGCGGGCGGCGCCCCGGGGGGCGGCGGCGGAGGCGGTGGTTCCTCGACGACGCGCAACACGTTCACCGACAGCCGCGCCCCCGGCGGACCCTCGATCTGCACGTCCTTGAAGATCTCCGCTTTCTCGCCCTGCACGGTGAACTTGCCCGGCTGCGGCGCGGTACCGCCGGTGACCTCGTACTCCACACTGAACGGTGTTTCCGGGAACGGATGCAGCCCAACGTATTTGGGTTCGATCGTGTAGGTGTACACGCACGGGCCGTTCGGCTGACACGCCTGGTTGGTCACGGTGACCCCGATGAGGAACTCCTTGACGGTGGGCACCGACGGCGGTGGTGGCGCCGGCGGCGTGCGACGCGGCGCCGAGGCCTGCTGCTCGTCGGACCTGGCGACCAGCACCAGCGACGCGATGCCGACGCCGCTGGCCAGCACCCCGAAGATCGCCAGCGCGGCGAGGAGTTTGCGGAAGGTCACTTGGGCAGGGTAGCGACTGAGGTCACCGCGCGACGCGATTGCCCTCGTCGTCAGAGCGGAAAGGGCGGCCGCCCAGTGCCGCTGATCATCAGATGCCCGCCCGCTGTGCGCTCCACGAGCCGGGCGGCCACATCGACGTCGGCGACGCACAGTCGGGCCGCCGCGCTCCCCGACCGGACCTCTGCCGGAGCGTCGTACACGGTGCCCTGCCAGTGATAGTGCCCGTCGAACGGGTTGATCGAGCCCGTCAACCGCACCCGCACGACATGGCGTACGTCGCCGACCACCAGGCTGGCCGGTCCGGCATAGCCGGGCCTGCCATCCTGCACGTCATCGCCGTCGATCACAGGAAGTGACTGCGCTTCCACATCCGGCGGGCCATCGGCCCCATCAGCCCGACATCGTCGAGGAAGTCACCCAACGATGCGAAACCCGTTCGCTGGACGGCGTGGAAGTGCGGGTTGGCGCGCGCTTGCCGTTGCGCTTCCGCACCATCGAGACCCACCCGCTGGTAGAGGCCGCGTCGGGTGAAGTTCTGCAGGTAGAGGCGGGCGCCGAGGCCGTGCAGGTTCGCCAGCAGCCAGCGCATACGGGGCGACAGCGAGCCGACGTCACGGCGGATCCCGTCGCGGGCGAACTGGATGTGCCGGGCTTCCTCGGTGACGTGGATGCGCATCACGCGTTGCACCAGGGGCTGCACGTCGTCGCCGTCCTCGAGGATCCTGCGTTGCAACGCATCGAAGATCTCCTCGCCGACCAGCGCTGCGATCCACAGCATCGGGCCGCGGAACACGAAGGCCATCGCATTGACCCGGCGCGCCGCATTCCCCGTGGGCCAGAAGGGCTCAACGCCCACGCGCTCGATCGCCCTGCCGAACATCAGCATGTGGCGCGCTTCATCACCCAGTTCGGTCAGCTCGTAGAACGTGGTGTGCGCCGTCGGTGAGGAGTGGATCATTCCGCGCAGCAACGACTGGTTGAGCATGTTCTCGAACCAGATCCCCATCGACAGGTAGTTGACGAACTCCTGCCGGGACAATTCGAACCGCTGCTGCTGGGACATCTGCTCCCACAGCGGCGTGCCGTAGAGCGACGACATCTGCGGCGGGACGAAGTATTTGTCCTCGGCCAGCGGGGCGTCCCAGTCGATGTCGACGACGGGTTCGTAGGACTTCTTGGCCGAGCCCTTGAGCAGCCGCAGCGAGATGTCCTCCCGGCTGGTCCCACTTCCGGGCATGGTCGACGAAATGGTCATGGCACCTATTCTTCTTCACCTCTGTGGGCTATTTCTCGCCCTATCCGGCCAGTCTTTCGGGTCGAAACTGCCCGCTGCGGTCAACGTGAGGACGCACGCTTCCGTACAGTCGTGCCCATGTCCGAGTCGCAGACCGCGGGAACGCGCATCGTCGGACTGCCGCCGCACACGCTGGACGCCATGCGGGCGGGGTTGCCGGACCTCATCGACCGCATGGTGCTGGCAGTGATCGCCGAGGTACCCGCACTCGCCGCGGCCGCCGAGGAATCCTGGCGGCCCGTCATCGATGCGTCGGCCGACCAGCTGTTGGGCGCCCTCCTCGACCAGTTGCACGCATCGACGGAACCGCTGACGGCCGTGCCGATGCAGGAGGTGTTGGACACCGCCTACCGCTTCGGCCGGCGTGAGGCCCGCAACGGCCGACCCACCGAGGTGCAACTGGCGGCCTACCGAGTGGGTGCACGCGAACTGTGGCGGGACTGGAGTTCCCTGGCCGTGCGCGACGGCATCGACCGGGACCAGATCAGCGCGTTCGCCGAGATGTTCTTCGCCTACCTGGACCAGATCTCGGCGGCCGGGGTGGCCGGCTACGCCGAGGAGCAGGCCAAGTCAGGGCTCGACCGCGAGCGGCAGCGGGAGCGCTTGGTACGCCTCGTATTGACCGGCGCGCCTACCGAGGATCTGGAACGCGCCGCGGCCGAGGCGAATTGGCTTGCCCCCCGCACCCTCACCGCGGTGGTGCTGCCGAGCCAGCGGCACACCGCGATCGTCGCCGATCCGCGCACGCTCAACGTGCCCGAGGACGCCATCGAGGTCGCCGCGGGGCAGCGCGTCGTCCTGGTCTGCGATGTCGGCGGCATGGCCCGCCCACCGTTCCTCGCGTCGTTGGCGGCCACGAATGCCGTTGTCGGGCCTGCGTTGTCGTGGCAGGCCGCGCGGTCGTCGGTCCGGCGAGCGGTGCGGGCCGCGGCGCTGCGCGGACCGAACGCCGTCGATGTTCTCGACACCGACGAGTTCCTCCCGGAATTGGTCGTCGGTGCCGACGCCGACGCGCTCGCGGATCTGCGTGACCGGGTGCTGGCGCCGTTGGCGGGGCTGCCCGATCGAACCCGGGATCGGCTCGTCGAGACGCTGCGGTCCTGGTTGCTGCATCACGGCCGCCGCGATGACGTGGCAGCCGACCTGTTCGTCTCGCCGTCGACGATCCGGTATCGGCTGCGGCAGCTACGCGACGCCTACGGGGAGCGCCTCCAGGATCCGCGGTGGATCGCCGAACTCACCGTCGCCCTTGCGGTTACGTGACCGGGTTTCCCTCGTCGTCCCAGTGCGCCGCGACCTTCTTGCTCGGCTGCACGCGGGGTGGTTCGCCCGGCATCTTCGGGTAACTCGGCGGGTACGGCAGATCGCCCAGGCCGCGTTCCTCGTCGGCGGCCACCATCTCCAGCAGCGTGTCGATGCGCTGTGCCACGGTGTCGATGTCGGCCCACGGATCAGGCCGGCCGGCAACGAAATCGGGCACGGTGCGCATCGTGTAGTCGTCGGGATCGGCGGTGCGCAGCTCGTCCCACGTCAACGGTGTCGACACCGTGGCGATGGGCGTCTTGCGCACCGAGTACGCCGAGGCGAACGTGCGGTCGCGGGCGTTCTGGTTGTAGTCGATGAACAGCCGCTCACCTCGCTCCTCCTTCCACCACGACGTCGTCACCGCATCGGGCGCGCGCCGCTCCACCTCGCGAGCCAGCGCGATCCCGGCCCGGCGCACCGCGATGAAGTCCCATTCGGTCGCGATCCGCAGGAACACGTGCACGCCGCGCCCGCCTGAGGTTTTCGGGTAGCCCACCAATCCGAGCTCGTCGAGTAGCGGCTTGAGCACATCGACCGCCACGGCGCGCGCCTCGGCGAAGCCGGTGCCCGGCTGCGGATCCAGGTCGATGCGCAGCTCGTCGGGATGTTCGGTGTCGGGGCATCGCACCTGCCATGGGTGCAGCGTCACCGAACCCATCTGCGCGGCCCATGCGATGGCCGACGGGTGGGTGATCTTCAGCGCGTCGGCGGTGCGGCCGGACGGGAAGGTGACCGTACAGGTCTCGAGGTAGTCGGGATGCTTCTGCGGCACCCGTTTCTGATAGATCTCCTCACCGTCGATGCCGTCGGGGAAGCGCTGCAGGTGCACCGGGCGATCCCGCAGCAACGTGACCATCCGGTCGGCCACCGACAGGTAGTACTCGACCAGCTTGCCCTTGGTGCCGTCGGCGCCCAGCTGCGGGAAGTACGGCTTGTCCGGGTTGGTCAGCCGGACCTTCACCCCGTCGACGTCGATTTCGGTTGCGGGACTGGGCATCAATTCCCCTCCCCCGTCGCTTCGCTCGCCCCGGAGGACTCCAAGACGTCGTAGAGGTCGTATGTCGCCGGCACGTCGAGTTGGTCGAACGTGCAGCTGGCCGGGTCGCGGTCGGGCCGCCAGCGGCGGAAGGTCACGGCATGGCGGAACCGGTCGCCTTCCATCTGGTCGTAGGCGACCTCGCAGACCCGCTCGGGCCGCACCGGGATCCAGCGCTTGTCCGCCGCCGAGTTCCACCGACTCGGCTCCCCGTCCCGGACGTCGTCGCCGATGCGCAGCGGCTCGAGGTCGGCCAGCAGCGACAGCCGCGCCTTCGCGGTGAACGACGCGGCGCCACCGACCATCTGCAGCTCCCCGTCGTCGCGGTAGAGGCCCAGCAGTATCGAGCCGATTCCTTCGCCGCTCTTGTGAATTCGATAGCCGATCGCCACGCAGTCCGCATCGCGGGCGTGTTTGACCTTCACCATGTCGCGCTTACCCGGCAGGTAGACGCCGTCGAGGCGCTTGGCGATCACCCCGTCCAGCCCGGCGCCCTCGAAGTCCTGCAGCCAGCGGGTGCCCAGCTCGGGGTCCTCGGTCGTGCGGGTGACGTGACACCACTGCTTTTCGTCGACCGCATCGATCAGGGCTTCTCGCCGGGTCCGGAACGGTTCTTTCAGCAGGGAGGTGTCGCCGACGGCGAGGGCGTCGAACCCGATGAAATGCGCCGGTGTCTGCTCCGACAGCATCCGGACGCGCGATTCGGCGGGATGGATCCGCTGGCTCAGCGACTCCCAGTCCAACCTCACGCGGCCGCCGACGTCGCGCGGCACCACGATCTCTCCGTCCAGCACGCAACGCGGCGCGAGCTCGTCGCGCACGGCATCGAGAACCTCAGGGAAGTAGCGGGCCAGGTCCTTACCGCTGCGCGAGAGCAGCACCACCTCGTCGCCGTCACGGAACACCAACGCCCGGAACCCGTCCCACTTGGGCTCATACGACCACACGCCTGCCTCAGCAGGAACCGCCTTCTGCGCCCTGGCCAGCATCGGCTCCAGCGGCGGCATCACGGGCAGGTCCATGGCATCCATAGTCACGTAGACCCGAGTACCCAGACAATCTCATCGCGCTCAGTTCCCGACACCGACCCCGATGCCGCCCAGACCACCCTCGATCCACACGCCGCCGTCGTCGTGATCGTTGGGGCACGACACGTCGACGTAGACCGTCGTGAACGTCTCCGGCGGCGGGCCCGTCAGATCCGGATTGTGCACACCCAGCGAACGGCACTCCGACAACGGACGACTGCTGATGCCGCTCACCCAGTTGATCGCGACGTCGTAGCCCTGATCCTTGAGTTCGTCGATGACGGCTGCCGCCGAGCTCGGTTCAGCCGCGCAGGGGGCCGCGAGCAGCACGGCCAGCGGCACGCACACGGCGTATCGGATCATGCCTCCATCATGCGCTCAGTGCACGGCCCTATTCAGCAGATAGAGGAACGGCCGGTGGCTCGCCCGGCCGTCGCGGCGCAGCGGCATGCTGTCGATCGCCGCGGCATACCAGTCGGCGCGCTCGATTCCGGCGAAGTCGAGGCGGCGGCCACAGCGCGCCGCGATGCCGATCAGAAGGAGCGCACCGGTGCGTCCGTTTCCCTCCCGGAACGGGTGAATCTGGTTGTAGACGGCATAGATTCGCGCGAGTTCGTAGGCCAGCCGCGCGGGGTCGAGGTCTTCGCCCGCCAGCTGCCGCGCCCGGTCGTGTACCGCGGCCATCGCGTCGTCGATCATCGAGACCGAGCCGAAAGAGTGCTTGCCGCGGCGCAATTCGACGGTCCGGTAGTGACCCGCCCAGGCATACGCCCCGCCGAACAGGTGCCGGTGGATGTCGCGGACGTCGAGCGGTTGGTCGGGTGGCTGACGGCACAGCCACTCCGCCATGCGCGCTGCGGACGTCATGTACTCCAGGTCGGCGAGCGCCTCGGCGGTGGTCACTCCGAACTCGTTGCGCAGCAACGTTGTTCCGGGCAGCAGGTAGGGTGCGGGCCGCCCCAGCCGCAGTCGCCGGCGCTGCGGGACCGGCGGGGGGTGCCGGTCCCGGTAGGCGGCCAGGTGGTCGTCGCAGTCGAGTTCTCCCCGCACGATCGCAGCCAGCGCGTCGAAGTGCTCGGGCTCGGGGCGCCATCCCTCGATACGATGCACGGCCACCGTCGTCGCGACGACGTGCTCCTCGGTACCCATCGGCGCTACTGGTCGGCGAACGCCGAGATCGACGACAGGTAAGCGAGTGTGCGCATCACCCCGGACACGTCCCGGGCGACGCCGCGCAACGCGGCGCGGTCCTGCGGGGACAGTTGCCCGAGCGTGACGACGTCCCCACCGGCCCGGCCAGCCTGCAGGTTCGCCACGCGCCCCTGCCACCGGAACCGCGTCAACCACTGGTGACACTCGTGCAGCGGCGCGGCGTCGTCGCCGTCCAGTACCCCGGCGGCGGCGCCGTCGTCGAGCCGCTGTCCTGTGGCCAGCGCGGTCGAGCCGCCCGACAGCGCGGCCCAGCGCGCGATCTTGACCACGGGATCGAGCACGGCGCGTTTGACGTCGACGGAGTCACCTGCGCTGACGAACACCTTCAGCCGCGACGGCACCGTGGCCCGCACCGCGGTGGCGTCCTGCACCATCGCCTGGCGCACCGCGTAGTGCCGGCGTGCCGCCGCGTTCGCCGCCACCCGCAGCGTGTCCTCGGCGCCGGCCAGTCCGGACGCGTCGGCCATCAAACCGGTCATCACCACGCCCCGGTCCCGCTCGGGCTCGCTCGCCCAGCGCTCGATCCCCTCGTCCCAGCTGCGCCGCCGACGGCAGAACCTCGGCCGACTGGCCAGCACGCCGTTGGCGTCGCCACCGATCCCGCAGCGCTCCAACAGCGCGTGCACCTGCGCCGCGCGCGTGAGCAGGTCGGCCTTCTCGTCGTCACCGATCCCGTCGCCGAGCATCACCATCGTCTCGACGTCGGACCCCGGCACAGCCTCTCCTCGGGCCACGCTCCCCGACACGAACCACGTCCAGTCCGCCGGTTCCACCAGGCGCACCGCGGCTGCCACGGCGCGACGCAGCACCGCCGACCACGCCGCCGACTGTTCGGGCCGGCGGGTCAGGCCCGCCACCGCGCGGTCGATCTCGGCACGCAGGCCTGCCTCGTCGACGCACGTGTCGAGCGCGGCGACGGTCTGCGCGAGATCATGACCGGGCGGCATGGAGTCGATTGTGACGTGTCCAGGCTCCGGTCACACAGCCGTGACACAACCGAAACGGCCAGCACACGATCGCTTTGTACATTTCTGTCGCACGACAGGAATGTCTCATGTCAGGAGCGCCATGACCGCCGGCTTCGACCCCGCCATCTCCTCCGCGGAGGATGCCTCCACGCTCGAGGAACTCGGCTACACCCAGGAATTGCACCGCGGCGTCGGCGGCTACGCATCTTTTGCGGCCGGCTTCTCGTTCGTGTCGATCCTGACCACCGTGTTCGCCTTCTTCCCGCTCGGTTTCGCGCTCGGCGGGCCGGCGTTCTTCTTCACCTGGCCCATCGTGTTCGTCTGCCAGTTCTGCGTATGCCTCGTGTTCGCCGAGCTGTCGGGCAAGTTCCCGGTCGCCGGCGCCATCTACCAGTGGTCCCGGCGGCTGGCCGGCAACGCGATCGGCTGGTTCGCCGGCTGGTTCATGCTGATCGGCTACATCGTGTCGATCGCAGCCCTGGCGATCGCGATGCAGACGGTGCTGCCACCGATCTGGAGCGGATTCCAGCTGGTCGGTGAGGACATGGATCCGCTGTCGGTGGACGGCGCGACCAACGGCATCATCCTGGGCGCGGTCACGATCGTGCTCTGCACGATCATCAGCGCCGCGGGCGTGCGCTTCATGGCCCGCATCACCGTCACCGGGGTGACGCTGGAGATCATCGGCGTCATCCTCATCATCGGCGCGATGTTCCTGACCGCCGAGCGCAGCCCGGTGCAGGCCGTCGCCGACACCGGCGGCCACGGCAGCGGCGTGCAGTACCTGCCGGCGTTCCTCGCCTCGATGCTGATGGCCGCCTACGTGATGTACGGCTTCGACAGTGCCGCAGAGCTTTCCGAGGAAACCCGCGACCCGCGGCGAACCGCGCCGAAGGCCATCGTCACCGCGCTGCTCGTCTCCTTCGTCGGCGGCGGACTGATGATCCTGGCCGCGCTGATGTCGGCGCCCGAGCTCGGCGACGATCTCGCCCACGGCGGCATGGCCTGGGTGATCGAGAGCCAGCTCGACACGTGGCTCGGCAAGACGCTGCTGGGTCTGGTCGCCGTCGCGATCTTCTCCGCAACGCTGGCGATCCAGGCGTCGGCGTCGCGGGTGATGTTCTCGATGGCCCGGGACAACCGGCTGCCGTTCGGCACGTTCCTCGCGAAGGTCAACAAGAGGACGGGGACCCCGGTCATCACCGGCATCTCGGTCAGCCTGCTGGCGATCCTGGTCCTTCTGGTCAACCTCGGTCAGGCCAGCGTGTTCGCCGCGATCGCGTCGGTGTCCGTGGTGATCGTCTACCTCGCCTACCTGATGGTGACGGTGCCGGCTCTGATGCACCGGCTGCGCGGGACCAGCCTCTCGCACGGGAAGCCGATCATGGACCTGGGCCGCTGGGGCATCCCCGTGAACCTGATCGCGGTCGTGATGGGTGCCCTGCTGGTGGTCAACATCGGCTGGCCGCGCCAAGAGGTCTACAACCCTGCCGGGGATTCGCTGTTCCTGCAGTACTTCGCGCTGATCTTCGTGGTTCTCACCCTCGTCGTCGGTTTTGTGGCCTACCGGGTGGTCAAGGATCGCGACGGCGCACCCGACCCGGTCGACGCACTGGTGGGGCGCAAGAAGTAGCGCCTCCGGCGAATCGGCCACACTGGGCGGGTGCAGCTGCCCGTGAAGCCGCCCGTTTCGCCGATGCTGGCGAAGTCGGTCACCGAGATCCCACCCGGTGCGTGGTACGAGCCGAAGTGGGACGGGTTCCGCTCGATCCTGTTCCGCGACGGCGACGACGTCGAACTCGGCAGCCGGAACGAACGGCCGATGACGCGCTACTTCCCCGAGATCGCCGACGCGGCGCGGGTCGAGCTGCCGCCACGCTGCGTGGTCGACGGTGAGATCGTCATCGCCACCGGCGACGGCCTGGATTTCGAGGCGCTGCAATTGCGCCTGCACCCTGCCGCGTCGCGGGTGCGGATGCTGGCCGCACAGACACCCGCGGCGTTCATCGCGTTCGATCTGCTGGCGCTCGGTGACGAGGACCTGACGGGGCGACCGTTCTCTTTTCGGAGGGCCGCACTCGTCGAGGCGCTCGCCGGGTCGGGGCCGGTCTTTCACGTGACACCGGCGACCACGGACCTGGACACCGCCCGCGGCTGGTTCTCGGCGTTCGAGGGGGCCGGGCTCGACGGTGTGATCGCGAAACCGCCCGAGGTGACCTACCAGCCCGACAAGCGCGTGATGTTCAAGATCAAGCACCAGCGCACCGCCGACTGCGTGGTCGCCGGGTACCGGCTGCACAAGTCGGGGCCGGACGCGATCGGCTCCCTGCTGCTGGGCCTGTACGCGGCCGACGGATCGCTGGCGTCGGTCGGCGTCATCGGTGCGTTCCCGATGGCGCGACGGCGCGCGCTGTTCGACGAATTGCAGCCGCTGGTGACGACTTTCGAGGAGCATCCGTGGAACTGGGCGGCCCACGTCGACCCGGATGTGGTGCGCCGCCACGGCGGCGGCTCACGATGGAACGCGGGCAAGGACCTGTCCTTCGTGCCGCTGCGTCCCGAGCGCGTCGTCGAGGTGCGCTACGAACACATGGAGGGGACCCGATTTCGACACATGGCGCAGTTCAACCGGTGGCGGCCCGACCGTGAGCCCCACTCGTGCACGTTCGACCAGATCGACCGGCCGGTGAGTTTCCGCCTCGACGACATCGTGCCCGGCCTTGGCGAAACCTGACCGTTCTTTCCGCGTGGGGCCCCCACGAAGTAGGGGACAGACGCGAACTCGAGTGTTCTGGCGGCGTGTCGCGCGAGTTCATGTCTTCTCGCGGGGGCGGGTCGACGCCACGTGGCCGTCCTGGGAGGCACAGTCAAGTTGCTGCCAAGCGGAATGCACGCCCCGGATAGCGACTTGAAGCAGACATGGACCTAGGACTCAGCATTCCGATCCTCGACATCGACGGCGGCACCACAGCCATCGGACCCGAACTCGCCCGCGCCGGCGCAGCGGCAGAGAACGCCGGCGCGACCTCCCTGTGGTTCATGGACCACTACTTCCAGATCGAGCCGACCGGCCTCCCCGCCGAAGCCAACATGCTCGAGGGCTACACGCTGCTCGGCTACCTCGCCGGCCAGACATCGCGAATCAGTCTCGGATTGCTGGTCACCGGCGTCACCTACCGCCACCCGGGACTGCTCGCCAAGACGGTGACGACCGTCGACGTGTTGTCGGGCGGCCGCGCGGTGTTGGGCATCGGCGCGGCGTGGTTCGAGCGCGAGCACCTCGGCCTCGGTGTGCCGTACCCGCCGCTGGCCGAGCGCTTCGAGCGGCTCGAAGAGACGATCCAGATCTGCAACCAGATGTGGGACCCGAACAACAACGGCGAGTACCGCGGCAAGCACTACCACCTGCAGGAAACGCTGTGTAATCCGCAGCCGATCAACAAGCCCAAGGTGCTCATCGGCGGCAGCGGCGAGCGCAAGACTCTGCGGTTGGTGGCCAAGTACGGCGATGCGTGCAACCTGTTCGGCACCTCGCCCGACGAGGTCGCGCACAAATTGCGAGTGCTGCGCGGGCATTGCGACGATGTGGGCAGCGACTACGACGCGATCCGCAAGACCATCATGATCAACGACCTGAGCCCGGCCCCGGAGACCCGCGACGAATTCGTCAGAGCCGCCGCCGAGTATGCCGAGCTCGGCATCGACGAGGTGATCGTGTTTCCGCCCACCGGTTCTCCGGCGGCGTGGATCGACAGCATCGCCCCGGCGGTCAAGGCACTCGCCGAGATCTAGCCCCCGCGTGGGGCCCACCGGCGAAAAGGGCGACCAGGCCGCGGGCGACGGCGAAGCGTGGTCCGTGCACGCCGTCGATATGGGCGCGGCCCACCACGACACGGGCGGGCCGTAGCGCCTCGGCGACCGTGCGCATCAGCTCGTCATCGAGCGCACCGCCACCGGCCAGCACCAGGGCCCTCGGCGGCTCGTCGAACGCCGTCAGACACCGCGCGATGTTCGCCGCCACGGTCTCCTGCTTGACCGCCAACCGCAGACTGCGCCATTCCTCGGCGGCCAGGCGATTGGAGAAGGGCACCAACCCTGCGCTGCCCCGGGTGCACAACCGGCCGATCGCATCCGACGAAGCAGGGGCGTCGAGGAACACGCGCCGGCCGTCCTCCTCGTGCGCGACGTGCGGACCCTCGACGCGAATCGCGGGCGTGCGCTTGACCGTCTCGGCGAGTGCCTGGGGGATGCCGAGCACCTGCGCGATCGCCACGGTGATCGACTCCCCCGCACCAGCTGCCACCACCGTCGCCTCGGCTCCGATGAGATCGACTGTGCCGCCGCCGATGTCGCACACCATCGCGTCCGGCGGAAAGCCCGGCGTGGTGCGCGCCCCCCAGGCCGCCGCCTCGGGTTCCGAAGCCAGCGTGCGGGCGGGCCTGCCGGTCAGCTCGCTCAACCGCGCGGCGGCGTCGGCGGCTTCCTCGGCGGCCAACAGCGCGACGACCGTCCCGTGCGCGTCGACGACGCCGCGCCGCAGCCACGCCCCGTTGTCGATCGTCGCGAGATCGGTGAAGAACGCATCGTGTACCGCGAGGCTGTCTGCGGCTGACGGAACCGACTGCAGGCGAACACGTTTCACCGATCCGGGCACGGAGCGACGCAGCACGGCGTGCGCCTGCGCGGGCGTGTAGCGCACTGTAGCGCCGTCGACGTGGATCTCCACGTAGTCGTCGTCTGCCGCGGGCGGTGGTACCGCCTCCGTCCGTGCGGTGACCGCGATGGCCGCCGCATCGGCCAGTTCCCGACAGAATTCGGCGACCTCGGGCAGAGACGTCGACGGCAGATCCAGGGCGGCCGACAACGCGATCGGATCGGCCATCGCCCGGTAGGCACGACCCTGCTCGACCACCTCGACGGCGACCAGTGCGCCGGGCGCGAGCCCGGCGACGTCGCACTCGTCGACGACCGGCACGTCGATCGGAATGCGGTTGCGAATCAGTACGGCGTCGTCCTGCTCGGCCACCACCCCGACGACCCGCCATCCGCGGGCGACCGCCGCATCGATCTCGCGCGCGGCATCCTCGAAATCGGTGACCGCGTCGACGGACACGACCACCGGCCCGTCCACCGACGATGAACTCAGATCCGCGAGCCGAACATGCTGCCCCACTGCATGTCCCGCACCCGCCGGAGTACTGGCATCCGGACGGCGCAGGCTGCGCACCGGCGCCGCCGGTGAGTACGCCGGCGGGATCGGCGCGGTCGCCGTGTCCACCGGCCGCAGTGCGGAGAGCAGCAACTCGTCAGCGTCGACCCCGGCCTCGACCTCGAGCCTGTGCAGCAGAGCGGCCGCACCCTGCAGCGAATCATGGCCACCCTTGCGGCCACGGGTGGGTGCCTGCCCGTGCGAGACCGTGGTGACGGTCCCACCGTCCACCGTGGCCAGCACGATCTCGGTGGTGTGGTTGCCGATGTCGATCCCGGCGACCGTGCGGATCAACGCAGCAAGCCGCGACGGGCGTAGGCGGCTGCCGCCTGCTCGACCAGCGCGGCGCAGCGCGGCGCACCGCGGTCGATCAGCGAGGTGCGCAACTGCTCCAGTTCCTCGGCCGTCGAGCGGTGCGGACGCAGCGCCTCGTAGAGCCCCATCACGTCTTCGTCATCGATGGTCGCCAATTCTGCTGCCCGCAGGAAGTTCTCGGCCAGTTGCGGGTTCCCGCCCTGCTCCGCCACCGCGGCCTGGTGAGCCAGCGCGGCGGGATCCATGCGCAGATCGCCAAGCCCCAGCTTCCCGTCGACGGCGTTCTCCACGGTGATCTCGCTCATGGTCGCTCCACCTTCACCGTGACAGGGGCTGTCCCTGGTTCGCACGCCTGACGTTCCAGCGCGACCAGAGCCACCGCCCTCGCGTGATAGCGCGCAGAAATGGATTCGTCGGTGCCACCGGTGAAGATCGGCACCGGCGCCATCCCCTTCGCGTGCCGGGCGGCGTTGCGGCCCAGCTCGCGGTACATCTTCGCGGTCAGCAGGGGCGCCACGCTGAACAGTTCGAGGTTGGCCAACGGCGCCAGGTCACGCCGGTGGATCAGTGCGGTTCCCTTGCCCTGCAACCCGATTCCGATACCCGATCCAGAAAGCCGGGCCGCGGTCAGTCCGATGAGGCCCACGTCGATGGTGGAACGCACCTGGACTGTGCGCGCCACACAGCCCTCCTCCTCCAGGCCCGCCGCCAGCTGGCGGAGGACCTCGCCGATCGTCAACCCGCACAGGCTCAGCCAGACGCTGCGCCCCCAGGCCGGGGACAGGCCGATGCACACCTCCCGCGGATCGCTGCCCTGCCGGGCCGGCTCGACGTCGACGACGGTGACGTGGCCGTGGTGCTCGTCCTGGTCGGCGGTCAACTCGGCGCTGGTGCGGGCCTGCCGGATCGCATCGATCTCGGCACGTCGCGCGTCGGTGAGCGCGTATCCCGTTGCCGGACCGGTGTAGTCGTTGGGATCGGTGAGCTTGGACAGCACGCCGAACTGCTCGTCGAAGATCGCGGAGGTCTGCAGCTGGTCACCCTTGAGGCGTTCGCGGGTCAGCGTCGTGATCGCCTCCGCCTCGTCGGTGAAGCCGGTGCGGTGCAGCGAGGCGATGACGTCGAACACGGTCAGCTGCTTGGCCTCGATCGACGCGGCGGCTTCGGCCACCATCTTGGGGTGTCCGGGGGGCAGATCGCGGGACCCGTTGGCGGCCACCACCTGGTCCACACGGGCGTCGTCGTAGTCGGCGAGGCCGAGGTCGCGATAGACCGCCTGCACGGCTGTGGCAGCCCGCCGGCGCACCGCTTCGAGGCGCTCGGGGGTGACGGTGCGCAGCCCACCGTCGGCGCCCCAGTCACGCTGCAGCACCAGGAAGTCGTCCATGTCGTCGGAGTTGAAGTTCGACAGCGCAAACGCGTTGTCGTAGCGCGGAATCGACCCGAACCCGGAGAAGATGAAGTCCGCGCCCGCGAGCAGCACCGGCAGTGTGTGCGCACTGCGGCGGATGTCGGACTCGGAGATCAGGTTGTCGTTGCCCGCGCACGACTCCAGGTCGCGCATCATCACCATCAGGTTCTCGGCGAGCAGTTCCTTCATCCCCTCGGGGACCGAGGCGACCACACCGACGCCGTCGATGCCACCGTTCTGCACGCCTTGAGACCCGAGCGCACGAGCCAGCGACACGCAGCGCGACTCCAGGTAGAGGATCGAGCACTGCTCGGCCGCACCCATCAGGACCTCGGCGCCACCGCCACTGGTGACCCGCATCTTCAGGCCACGTGACGCGTACGCCGAGGTGAGAATGGCCTTGCTGAACGGGGTGTCGTCGCCGTCGACGAACACCTGCTCGGTGCCGTAGATCGAGATGGTCTCCGCATAGCTGGTCAGCCCACGCAGACCCAGCCGCAATTCCAGTGCCTCTTCGATCGAGCACTGCGCCATCGCGCCGGGCGTGCCGACCTGGGAACCGATCAGCAACGCCACCGCATTCGAGGGAGCGTCGCCGAGCACCGGCACCGTGGTCTCGACCTCCCGGAACCCGTAGGCGACGGCGCTGGCGGCGTCGGCGGCGATCAGCAGCGGGTCGTCGAGCTGGTTGGTGACGTGCGCCTGATTGCTCGGGGTCCGGCGGGCGCGCATCTTGGCCATCGCCATCTGCATCTCGACCGGGGACATCAGCGCGATCACCCGGGCCAGCTTGGCCGGGGTGGTGCCGCCGATCAGCCGCACCACCTCGGCGCGGGGGACGTTGACGTCCACCGCCATCCGGGCCAGCGTCACGTCGTCGAGGGCCATCGCCTCCTCGGCGACCGCGAGGTCGATGCCGTAGCGGGCGATGAACTCGTCGATCACGTCGAACTCGCCGGCGCCTTTGCCATCGAGCTCGACAACCTCCCCGTCCCGAATGGTCAGGGACGGGGAGGGGTCATGGGGGCTGCGCATCGCGGCCAGGCCGAGCCGGGGGTCCGGGACGCTGAACCCGTCGAGGTTGACGGGTTTGGTGTTCAGTACCCGGAACCGGCCCAACTCGTCTGCCACGCTAGCCACCTTTGTTACGAAACTAGTCGCGAACTTCGTTGTCCTCGTACACGATCCGACCGATCAGTTCGTACCGATCCTTGTCCGCGTACTTGAAGTACAGCGCCAGTGCTGCCCCGAGCACGAACAGCCCGACCACGATCCATGGTGTCAGCTTGAACAGCAATGTGCCGGATGCGGCGCCGGCGGCTGCGTCTTTGTGCTCCCAGAGCAGGTAGACGACGTACAGCATGCCGATGCCGCCGAGCAGAGGCGCCAGGAACGTCTTGAACCAGTGCGCACTCGACGGATGGTTCTTGTGGAAGTGGAAGTACGCGACGACGGAGAACGCGCACAGTGCCTGCACGATCAGGATCGCCATGGTGCCCAGGATCGCCAGCAGCGTGTACATGTGCACGTAGGGGTCCATGCCCGCGAAGAAGAACGCGAGGATCAACACGAGCGTGATGCCGGTCTGCACGAACGACGCGATGTGCGGCGAGCCGTGGTGGGGATGTGTGGCGCCCAGCGTCTTCTGCAGGCCGGCGTGCAGGCCCTCACGGCTCATCGCGTAGAGGTAGCGCGACGCGCAGTTGTGGAAGGCCATACCGCAGGCGAAGGATCCTGTCACCAGCAGGATGTTGAACAGCGTGATGGCCCATTCGCCATAGGTGCTGCGCACCGGTCCGAAGAAGATCTCCGAGCTGGTGTTGGGGTCCTGGGCGAGCTCGATGGACTGCTGCGGGCCGGTGCCGGCGATCGCCATCCATGACACGAAGACGTAGAAGATGCCGACGCCGAGGACGGCGATCATCGTGGCGCGCGGGATGATTCGCTTGGGATCCTTGGATTCCTCGCCGTACATCGCGGTGGATTCGAAGCCGACCCACGACCAGAACGCGAAGAACAGGCCGAGGCCGGCGCTGGCACCGGCGATCGCGGCGGGCTGGAACGCACCGATGGGGTTGAGGGTCTCGGCGATGGCGAAGCCGTCGGGGCCGCCGCCCTTGATCAGGACGCCGATCGCGCCGAGCGACAACATGACGATCTCGGTGACCAGGAACACCCCGAGCACCTTCGCGGTGAGGTTCACATCGAAGTAGGTCAGGATGCAGTTGAGCGCCAGCATCAGCAGCGCCGGGACCAGCCAGTGCACCTCGATGCCGAATTGACTGGAGAACAGGTTCTTGAAGAAGAACGCGAAGATGCCGATCAGCGAGCCCTCGAACACCACGTAGGCCATCGTGATGATGAGGCCGCTCGCCATGCCGATGACGCGGCCGAGCCCGTGGGAGATGTAGCCGTAGAACGCCCCTGTGGACGTGATGTGCTTGGCCATTGTCGCGTATCCGATCGCGAACAGACCGAGCACGATCGTCGCGACGAGGTAACCGGCCGGGGCGTGGGAGCCGTTGCCGAAGCCGACGGCGATCGGCACGTTGCCGACCATCGCGGTGATCGGCGCCGCCGTCGCGACGGCCATGAAGATCACCCCGATGGTGCCGACAGCATTGCGTTTGAGCTTTTGCACCGAATCGGTTGATGTCTGGCGGGGCACGACATCTTCTGTCATTGAAACGACACCTTCCAGGTGAAGGAGAGACCCATGATGGTCAGCCCCTGTGGCCTAGACCACAGGCAAGCCGAAGGTCATATTGGCACTACCAAATCAACCGCGCAACCCCAAACAGCACCTGTTGACATAAATGGTCCTACCGTTTAGCTTTTGGTCAACCCCCGCGACCTGACGACAGGGAGTTTCGTGTACGACTACGGCACGTTCTCGTTCGAATCCAAGGCACAGGTGCTCGAACGTGCCAAGGAGTACTGGAACCCGGACAAGACGCAGTTCTGGACCGATTCCGGCGTCGACCTGGTGATCGATCGTCGACAGGACTACTTCCTGTGGGACATGAGCGGGCGCCGTCTCATCGACATGCACCTCAACGGCGGCACCTACAACCTCGGTCATCGCAATCCCGAACTGGTGGCGGCCATTTCGGAAGGCATGCAGTACTTCGACGTCGGCAATCACCACTTCCCCTCGGTCGCGCGAACGGCATTGGCACAGAAGCTGATCGAGTCGGCACCCGCCTCGCTGACCAAGGTGGCGTTCGGCTCGGGCGGCGGTGAGGCCATCGACATCGCCCTCAAGAGCGCGCGCCATGCGATGCAGCGCCGCAAGATCGTCTCGATCGTCAAGGCCTACCACGGCCACACCGGGCTGGCGGTCGCCACCGGTGACGACCGGTTCGCCAAACTCTTCCTCGCCGACCGACCTGACGAGTTCGTGCAGGTGCCCTTCGGTGACACCGACGCGATGGAGCAGGCGCTGCGCGGCCGTGACGTCGCGGCAGTGATCATGGAGACGATTCCCGCCACGTACGGATTCCCGTTGCCGCCCATCGGATATCTGGAAGCGGTGAAGGACCTGTGCGTCCGCTACGACGCGCTCTACATCGCCGACGAGGTGCAGACCGGGTTGATGCGGACCGGTGAGATGTGGGCGATCACCAAACACGGCATCGAGCCCGACATCATGGTCACCGGCAAGGGTCTGTCCGGCGGCATGTACCCGATCACCGCCGCACTGCTCAGCGACCGCGCCGCGCAATGGCTCGAGCAGGACGGCTTCGGCCACATCTCCACCTTCGGTGGTGCCGAGCTCGGCTGCGTGGCCGCCCTCAAGACCCTCGAGATCACCAGTCGCCCCGAGGTCCGCTCCTCGGTGCATTACATCGCGGACATCTTCGCCCGCGGTCTGACCCGCATCCAGGCCGACCATCCCGACTGGTTCGTCGGAATCCGGCAGAACGGTGTGGTGATCGGGCTGGAATTCGACCACCCCGAGGGCGCGAAGTTCGTGATGCGTGAGCTCTACCGCGGCGGCGTGTGGGCGATCTTCTCCACCCTCGATCCCCGTGTCCTGCAATTCAAACCGGGCCTTCTGCTCAACCGTGAACTGTGCGAGGACGTGCTCGACCGCGTCGAGGTCGCCGTCGGACGGGCGAAGCTGGCCGCGACCGGACGGAGGAAGCCGTGATGTCGGTAGCGCAGGCAGGTCAGATGCTGGAACGGGCGCGCTTCGCCGCGGCCGCCTACGCCGAGTACGACCAGGCGGCCGTGACCCGCATCGTCGAGGCGGTCGCCGACGCCGGGCACCGCAACGCCGAACGCTTCGCCGCGGCCGCGGTGGCCGAGACGCAGATGGGCGTCGTCGAGCACAAGATCGTCAAGAACCGCGCCTGCTCCCGCGGCATCGTCGACTTCTATCGCGACCAGGACTACGTGACACCGCGCATCGACACGGCCCGCAAGATCGTCGAGATCCCCCGCCCGGCCGGTGTCGTGCTCGCCCTCTGCCCCACCACCAATCCGGTTGCCACGGTGTACTTCAAGGTGATCCTCGCGCTGATGACCCGCAACGCCGTGGTCGTCGCGCCGCATCCGCGGGCCCGCCAATGCTCGGCCGATGCGGCCCGCCTGCTGGCCGAGGCCGCCGTCGCAGCGGGTGCCCCCGACGGCATCGTCGCGGTCATCGACGAGCCGACCCTCCCCCTGATCGAAGCGATGATGAGCGACGAACGCACCGACGTCATCGTCGCCACCGGCGGCACCGGCGTCGTGCGGGCGGCGTACTCCTCGGGTAATCCGGCGCTGGGAGTGGGACCGGGCAACGTGCCCGTCTTCGTCGACGCGACGGCCGACATCGACGCCGCGGCGCGGCGCATCGTCGAGAGCAAGGCGTTCGACAACTCGGTGCTGTGCACCAACGAATCCGTCCTGATCGCCGAGGAGTCGATCACCGGCAAGCTCACCTCGGCGCTCACCCGCCACGGCGCCCACGTCCTCGACGCCGACGCCACCCAGCGCCTGCGCGAGTACATGTTCCCCGACGGGTCGTTGAACACCGAGGTCGTCGGCCGCGACGCCGCCTGGATCGCCGAGCGCATCGGGCTGCGGGTGACGCCGAAGACGAAGGTGCTGATCGCCCCGTTCACCGATCTGATCGGTGAGGAGGTGCTCACCCACGAGAAGTTGAGCCCTGTGCTCGGCATGACCACGGTCGCCGACGCGCCGCGCGGCATCCGCGCAGCCCGCGCGGTGGTCCGCATCGCCGGGGCCGGGCACTCGGCTGCCATCCACAGCGAAAGCGCCTCCGTGATCACGGAATTCGCAGCCAACGTGCCGGTTCTGCGGGTGTCGGTCAACGTCGGGAACAGCACCGGCAGCTCCGGGCTGGAGACCAACCTCGCCCCGTCGATGACGATCGGCACCGGGTTCGTCGGGCGCAGCTCCATCGGGGAGAACCTGCAGCCCGAGAACCTGATGAACTGGACGCGGATCGCCTACAACGCCGACGCCGGCGTGACGATGCCCAGTTTCGCCGGCCTCTCGCCGTGGCGCTCCCCCACCGACGAGGTGCCCGCGTACCCGCGCGCGTCGAACGACACGTCCGGCGCCGCGCCCGCCGCACCGGTGAGCCGCCCGAGCGCTTCCCGTCGCGCCGCCGACCCGGGCATCGAGGCGCTGCGCGCCGAGCTGCGCGCGATGGTGGCCGAAGAACTCGCCCAACTGATCAAGAGGTGACCCGTGGCTGAACTGCGTTCGTTCATCTTCATCGATCGGCTCCAGCCGCAGACGATGTCGTACCTGGGTACCTGGATCAAAGGCGCCCTGCCGCGTGCCGGGGTGGCAGCCCAGATCATCGAGGTGGCACCGGGTCTGGACATCGAAGGTGTCACCGATGTCGCCCTCAAGCATGCCGAGGTCCAGGCCGGCGTGCTCGTCGTCGAGCGTCAGTTCGGCTACCTCGAGTTCCACGGCGACACCGACGCGGTGCAGTCCGCCGCCGACGCGGCGCTGGCCGAGCTGGGCCGCGACGGCGATGCAGGGACCGACGCCATCAAACCGCCTCAGATCCTGGCGTCGCGCATCATCTCCAGCATCGACTCCCAGCACGCATTCCTGATCAACCGCAACAAGATCGGGTCCATGGTGCTGGCCGGCGAGACCCTGTACGTGCTCGAGGTCGCGCCCGCGTCGTACGCGATCCTGGCCACCAATGAGGCCGAGAAGGCCGCCGACATCAAGGTCGTCGACTTCCGCATGATCGGTGCCACGGGCCGGGTCTACCTCTCCGGTAGCGAGTCCGACATCCGCCAGGCCGCAGCCGCCGCCGAAGAGGCCCTCGCCCGGAGCGTGCGATGAGCGTCGACCGGGATGCGTTGCGCCAGATGGTGCGCGAGGTGATCCGGGAGGCCATCGGCGACCTCAAGCCCGCGCCACCACCCCGCCCGGCTCAGCAGCCGTCAGCCCCACCGCCGGCCCCCCGCCCGCCCGAAGGCCCGGTGGCCACCGGTCCGCTGGCTGCCGACGAGCGGTCGCGGGTGGACACCGTGCGGATCGCCAACGACCGCGATCTCGACGCGTTCGTCCGGAACCTGTTGCGGCTGTTCGAGAATCCCAAGACCCGCGCGGACCTGCGGCACGGCCGGCTGTCCTTCCAGCTGGCAGGCACGCAACGCGGCGGCGCGGGCAGCAGCCGACGCATCGAGCGCGGCGCCGTCACCGAGCGGCAGATCGCCGACATCGCCGCATCCGGCTCATCCCTGGTCCTCGGCCCCAAGGCCGTGCTCACCCCGCTGGCCCGCGAACGCGCCCGTGCACTGGGCGTGACGATCCACAAGGAGCGAACATGATCCGTGGCACGGTCACCGGTCAGGTCTGGTCGACCCGACGCATCGACGGTCTCCCCGCCGGCGCCCTTCTCGAAGTCGAGGTCGACGGCTCCGGATCGCGGCTGATCGCCTTCGACGTCCTGGGCAGCGGAGTCGGCGAACACGTCCTGATCACCCAGGGCTCCGTGGCGGCGAGCTGGTTCACCGGCACGCCCCCGCCGGTCGACGCCCTGATCATCGGCTCCATCGACTCCAACGAATAGCCCGAACACCCGTCATCACCACCCACACAAAAGGAGAAACCATGGCCAGCAACGCGATCGGCATGATCGAGACCAAGGGCTTCGTCGCGGCGCTCGCCGCGGCGGACGCGATGGTCAAGGCCGCCAACGTGACCATCACCGACCGTCAGCAAGTCGGTGACGGCCTGGTCGCCGTGATCGTCACCGGCGAGGTGGGCGCGGTCAAGGCCGCGACCGAAGCCGGCGCCGAGGCCGCCTCTCAGGTCGGCGAGCTCATCAGCGTGCACGTGATCCCGCGCCCGCACAACGAGCTCGGCGCGCACTTCTCCGTCGCCGCGCAGTAACCTCACCCGATGGCCGCCACGGACGCACCGACACGGACCGACATCCGCGTCTACCTGCTCGTCGAAGATCTGCAGCAGCAGTTCGCCGCCTATCTCGGCACACCGACCCGGGCCAGGGGCTACCCGCCGTACGCCGGTGAGCACGCGCTCATCGTCGAGGTGTCGCCGGCTCTGGCGATCGAGCGGGTCATTGACCTCGCGCTGCGCGAGGTGCCGGGCATCCAGCCCGGAATCCTCTACGTGGAACGCCAGTTCGGCGTGCTGGAGATCCACTCGAGCGATCTGGCCGATGTCCGCCGGGCCGGTGAGGCGATCCTGAACGGAACGAAGAGTTCGGCGTCGGATCAGCTGCGTCCGCGGGTGCTCTACCACGACGTGATCGCCGACATCACCGACCAGCACGCGGTGATCCTCAACCGCAACCGACAGGCCTCGATGGTGCTGCCGGGCCAGTCGCTGCTCGTCTACGAGATGACACCGGCGCTGTTCGCCGCGGTGGCCGCCAACGAGGCAGAGCGCGCCGCGCCCGGCCTGACGCTGGTGGACGTGCAGATGATCGGCGCGGCGGGCCGCCTCTATATCAGCGGCAGCACAGATGACGTGGTGACCGCACGCGAGGCGATCACGACGGTGCTGCAGGGAATCGAGGGGCGGGACCATTGAGCGAGGACCTCGGCGGTGACCTCGGCGGTGATGAGGTCGTCGCACAGAAGGCACTGGAGGATTTCGACTTGCCGCCGGGCTCGGCGCTGCGTCTGCTGAACCTCTCGGAGAACGCCACATTCGCCGTCGAGGAGCCCGGCTGCGGGCACCGGTCGATTCTGCGGGTGCACCGCAAGAACTACCACCGTGCCGATCAGATCGAGTCCGAGCTGACGTGGCTGGATGCCCTGCGCCGCGACAGTGACATCACGGTACCGACGGTGGTCCCGACCCGTGACGGGCGTCGTGTCGTCACCGTCGAGCACGACGGTGCGCAGCGCCACGTCGTGCACTTCGAGATGGTGCCCGGCGCCGAACCCGACGAGAACACGCTCAGCAGAACGGATTTCCACACGCTTGGCTGTATCACCGCCGCGCTGCACGACCATGCTCGCAGCTGGCAGCGCCCCCCGGCGTTCAGCCGGTTCGCGTGGGACTGGGAGCACAGCCTGGGTGCCTCGCCGCGGTGGGGACGCTGGAGTGACGCGATCGGGGTCGGCGAACCCGAGGCAGAGGTCCTGGACCGGGCTGAGCAGCTGCTGGGCCGGCGGCTCGCCGAATACGGCACGGGCAGTGACACGTTCGGCCTGGTGCACGCCGATCTGCGGTTGGCCAACCTGCTGGTCGACGGCGACACCATCACGGTGATCGACTTCGATGACTGCGGATTCGGCTGGTATTTCTACGATTTCGGCACCGCCGTGTCATTCTTCGAAGACCACCCCTCGGTACCGGACTGGCAGGACGCCTGGGTCACCGGATACCGCACCCGCCGCGAGATGTCCGCCGCCGACGAGGACATGCTGGCATCGTTCGTCCTGCTGCGCCGGATGCTGCTGCTGGCCTGGATGGGCACGCACAGCCACTCCCGCGAGTCGCAGGCCATCTCCGTCACCTACGCCGCCGGCAGTTGCACCCTCGCCGAGAAGTATCTGTCCTCCGACGGTCACTCGCTGACCTGACATTCGAAAGGTTGTCCATGTTCACCTCCCTGCAGGGTCGTACCGCCATCGTGACCGGTGGCAGCAAGGGCATCGGCCGCGGCATCGTCGAGGTCTTCGCCCGCGCCGGCGTCAATGTCGTGCTCACCGCACGCACCCAGGCCGACATTGACCGAACCGTGGCCGATTTCGCCGATCTGCCGGGCACGGTGAGCGGCCTGACCGCCGATGTGACGAGTCCGCAGGACTGCCGCGCAGCAGTGGATGCCGCCGTCGAACGCCACGGTGGGCTCGACATCGTGTGTGCCAACGCGGGCATCTTCCCCTCGGCATCGCTGAGCGAGATGACCCCCGACGACCTCGACCAGGTGCTCGACACCAACGTCAAGGGCACCTTCTACATCGTGCAGGCGGCACTGGAGCCACTGACCGCCAGCGGCCACGGCCGCATCGTGCTCACCTCGTCGATCACGGGACCCATCACGGGTTTTCCCGGCTGGTCGCATTACGGCGCCAGCAAGGCCGCGCAGCTCGGCTTCCTCCGCACGGCGGCCATCGAGTTGGCGCGCAAGAAGATCACCGTCAACGCGGTGCTTCCCGGCAACATCCTGACCGAGGGCCTCGTCGAGATGGGTGAGCAGTACATGGACCAGATGAAGGCCGCCATCCCCACCGGCACGCTCGGCACCGTCGCCGACATCGGCAACGCCGCACTGTTCTTCGCCACCGACGAGGCCGCCTACATCACCGGCCAGACGCTGGTCGTCGACGGTGGACAGATCCTGCCCGAATCCGCAGAGGCGCTCGCCGACCTCTGAGTAGCACGTATCCTGATTTGGACGTACCAATTTCAGGCGTGAGGAGGCGCGGTGGCCACGCACAGCGAGGATCTGCGGCGCCGGATCGTGGCCGACATCAACGCCGGGGCGCCCGGCACCAAACTCGGCAGCGAACGTGAGCTCGCCGACCGCTACCGCACCAGCCGTTCCAGCCTGCGGCAGGTCCTCGCCGCACTGGAGGAGGCCGGTCTCGTCGATCGTGTCATCGGGCGCGCCGGCGGCATCTTCATCAGCCACGCCCAGGTGCAGCGCAGCCTCGGCGACGTCGTCGGCGTCCCCGCGTTCCTCGCCAGCCAGGGTTACGTCGCGGGTACCCGGGTGCTGTCCACCAAGATCTGCGCCGCCGACGCCACGTCGCAGAAGGCGCTGGGGCTGGCCGCCGACGACTTCGTCATCGAGATCCAGCGCGTGCGCCTGGCCGACGGATCGCCGATCTCTCTGGAATCGGCGCAATTTCCCGCGGACGCGTTTCCCGGTCTGCTCGAGCAGCAGCTCGGCGGCTCGCTCTACGAGATCCTGGAGAGCCAGTACGGTCTGGTGGCCGCCCGCGCCGACGAGCGCATCGAGGCGGTCAACGCCACCGGCGAAGAGGCCAACCTGCTGGGCATCAAGCCGAACTCGGCGCTGCTGCTCATCACCCGCATCACCTACGACCAGCACGACACCCCGTGCGAATTCTCCCGCGACCTGTTCCGCGGCGACCGCACCCGGCTCGCGGTCACCGCGCAGGGCCGGGGTGTCGGGGTCGCGCCCGCGGTGGCCGCGGCATCGGTCGCACTGCAGAGCCAGGACCGGCGCGCCGTCTGACACAGTGACACGGTGACCAGTCCCGGCGCCGGCAGATTCGCCCCGAGCCCGTCGGCCGACCTGCACCTGGGGAACCTCCGCACCGCGGTGCTGGCCTGGCTGTTCGCCCGCTCCACGGGGCGCCGGTTCCTGATGCGCGTCGAGGACCTCGACGATCGCACCCACACCGACATCGCCGACCGCCAGCTCGCCGACCTGGCCGCGATCGGCGTGACGTGGGACGGACCGGCCACCAGGCAGACCGATCACCCGGACCGCTACGACGCCGTCGTCGACGGTCTCGCCGCGCGGGGCCTGCTCTTCGAGTGCTACTGCAGCCGACGCGACATCGCGCAGGCGCCTCGCGCTCCACACGCCCCCGAGGGCGCATATCCGGGGACGTGCCGCGATCTCACCGCCGCCGAGCGGGCGCAGCGGCGTGCGGACACCGGGCGACCCCCGGCGCTGCGGTTGCGCACCGACACGACCACGGCGACGGTGCACGACCTGCTGCACGGCAACTACACGGGTCTGGTCGACGACTTCGTCGTGCGCCGCGGCGACGGGGTGCCCGCCTACAACCTCGCAGTCGTCGTCGACGACGCCGAGGCCGGAATCGACCAGGTGGTGCGCGGCGACGACCTGCTGCCCTCATCCCCCCGGCAGGCCTACCTCGCTCGACTCCTCGGCCACCCCGTACCGGTCTACGCCCATGTCCCGCTGGTGCTCAACGCCGACGGCGCCCGGTTGGCGAAGCGGGACGGCGCGGTCACACTCGCCGAGATCGGTGTCGAGCGGGCGCTGCGCCTGATCGCGGACTCTCTCGGATACACCGCGGCCACGGTGGACGGCATGCTCGACGAATTCGATCCGGCGCGTCTACCCCGCTCGCCGTGGGTATATCTGCCCGGGTGATCACAACCCTTCCGGTCGACGCACGGTGTTGCTAGCGTGCGGCCGATGCATCGACCACACCGCGCGCTGCTCGCGGTTCTGCTCCTCGCGGCGCTGATCCTCGCCGGGTGCGCCGGCTCCTCCGGGGGCGGCGACACGCCGATCGCGTCGGCCGGTGTGCTGCGGGTCGGGACGGAAGGCGTGTACGCCCCGTTCTCGTACCACGACGCCGCTACCGGCGAATTGGTCGGATACGACGTCGACGTGGCGCGGGCTGTCGGCGAGAAACTCGGCGTACGGGTCGAGTTCGTCGAGACTCCATGGGATTCGATGTTCGCCGCGCTGGAGGCCGACCGCTTCGACGTGGTCGCCAACGAGGTCACGATCAATCCCGAACGGCAGGCCAAATACGATCTCTCGCAGCCGTATTCAGTCGGCGAGGGCGTCATCGTCACCCGCGCGGACGACACCTCCATCACGTCGACCGCCGACCTGAAGGGTGAGGTGGCCGCCGAGAACGCCACCAGCAACTGGTCCGAGGTCGCCCGCAAGGCCGGCGCCCGGGTGGAATCGGTCGAGGGGTTCACCCAGGCCATCACCCTGCTCAGCCAGGGCCGCGTCGACGTCGTGATCAACGACAGCATCGCGGTCTACGCCTACCTGGCAGAGACCAAAGACGCCTCGGTGAAGATCGCAGGCACCGTGGGAGAGAAGAGCGAACAGGGCTTCGCCGCGCGCAAGGACAGCGGGCTGCTGCCTGAACTGAACACGGCGTTGGACCAGCTGCGCGCCGACGGCACGCTGGCCCAGATCTCGCAGAAGTACCTCAACGCCAACGCTTCCGGCGCGCCGGCCTCAGCCGATCAAGGGGCCGACGGCGCGCCGCAGGCACGGTCCGCCTGGCAGTTGGTTCGGGAGAACCTCTGGCCGCTGGCCCGGGCGGCACTGACGATGACGATCCCGCTGACCGTCATCAGCTTCGCTCTCGGGTTGGTGATCGCCCTCGCGGTGGCGCTGGCGCGGCTGTCGTCGAACGTGGTGGCCAGCAACGTGGCCCGGTTCTACATCTCGGTGATCCGCGGGACCCCGCTGCTGGTCCAGTTGTTCATCGTGTTCTTCGCCCTCCCCCAGTTCGGCGTCAAGATCGATCCGTTCCCCGCAGCGGTGATCGCGTTCTCGCTCAACGTCGGCGGGTACGCCGCCGAGATCATCCGGTCGGCGATCCAGAGCATCCCGAAGGGCCAGTGGGAGGCGGCGCAGACCATCGGCCTGGACTACACCGGCACCCTGCGGCGGATCATCCTGCCCCAGGCCACCCGCGTTGCGGTACCGCCGCTGTCGAACACGCTGATCTCCCTGGTGAAGGACACGTCGCTGGCGTCGACCATCCTGGTCACCGAACTGCTGCGGCAGGCGCAGATCATCGCGGCGCCGACGTTCGAGTTCTTCGCGCTCTACGGCACTGCCGCCGTCTACTACTGGGTGATCTGCCTGGTGCTGTCCTTCGGGCAAGCCAGAATCGAGCATCGACTGGAGAGATACGTGGCGAGATGACGAGCGCGTGCGCGAGGAGAAGAAGATGATGAGCGAAGACAGGATCGTCGCCACCGGCGTGCGGAAGTCGTTCGGCCCGCTGGAGGTGCTCAAGGACGTGTCGTTCACGGTGCCGCGCGGCTCGGCGACCACCGTCATCGGCCCCTCCGGATCGGGCAAGACCACGCTGCTGCGCACGCTCAATGCGCTCGACGCTCCCGACGCCGGCGTGGTCCGGGTCGGGGATGTCGAGGTCGACTTCAGCGCACCTGTGGCCAAGAACGTGCTCCGGGAGTACCGGGCCCAGAGCGGCTTGGTGTTCCAGTCGCACAACCTGTTTCCGCACAAGACGGTGCTGGAGAACGTCACCGAAGGTCCGGTCGTCGCGCAGAAGCGCCCGCGCGAGGAGGCGAACGCCGAGGCGGTGACGCTTCTCGAACAGGTCGGGCTGGCCGACAAGCGCGACCAGTACCCGTTCCAGCTCTCCGGCGGACAGCAGCAGCGGGTGGGGATCGCCCGCGCACTCGCCCTGAAACCGAAGGTGGTGCTGTTCGACGAACCCACCTCCGCGCTGGACCCAGAACTGGTCGGCGAGGTACTCGCGGTGATCCGGGATCTTGCTGTGGAGGGGTGGACCCTGGTGATCGTCACTCACGAGATCCAGTTCGCCAAGCAGGTTTCGGATCAGGTGCTGTTCACCGACGCCGGGGTGATCCTCGAGCAGGGCCCGCCTGCCGCGGTGATCGGCGACCCACAGCACGACCGCACCCGGCAGTTCCTGCAGCGAATTCTCAACCCGCTCTAGGTCACCGTGAGAGGCTGTCGGCATGGCAGCACTCGAGGCGGACGTCGTCATCGTCGGCGCGGGAATCTCCGGATTGATCGCGGCGCGCACAGTTCTCGCGGCCGGTCTGACCCCGCTGATCCTGGAGGCCGACGAGCGCGTCGGCGGTCGCGTCCTCACCGAAGAGGTGGCACCGGGCCTGCCCGTGGAGCTGGGGGCCCAGTGGATCGGTGACACCCACCATCGGATGTTCGCACTCGCCGCCGAACTCGGGGTGCAGACCTACCCACAGTACGACGAGGGTGAGACGACCTACGAGCTCGCCGGATCAGGGGTGTTGCGCGAGAACGAGTTCCACCGCCGATTCGGCGGAGAGCTCGCCGAGCTGGAGAAGGTGCTGCGCCTGCTCGACGAGCTCGCGGCCGAGGTGCCGCCCGAGGCGCCGTGGACGGCGCCGCACGCCGCGGAGTGGGATGCCATCACCGCCGGCGCGTGGTACGACGGCCAGGGGCTCTCCCCGGTCGCGCGCACCCTGCTGGAGATCTGCACGGTGGGAATCCTCGCGGTCCCGACCGTCGAGGTGTCGTTCCTGCATCTGCTCTTCACGATCCAGACGTGCGGTGTGACCGCCGAACTGTTCGCCGAATCCGAAGGTGGAGCGCAGACGACCCGCTTCGTCGGTGGTACCGCCGAGATCCCGAATCGGTTGGCGGCGCTGGCCGAAAGCCATCTGGTGCTCCAGGCTCCGGTGCAGCTGATCGAGCACACCGCCGACAGCGTCACCGTGCACTCCCGAGGAGGCCGGACCGCGCGGGCCCGCCGGGTGATCGTGGCGATCTCGCCGATGCTGGCCGGCCGGATCTCCTACGACCCGCCGCTGTCGGGCTACCGTGACCAGCTGACCCAGCGCATGCCGAATTCCGCTGCGATGAAAGCATTTTTCGTCTACGACGAGCCGTTCTGGCGTGCCGACGGCTGCAACGGCCAGCTGATCTCCGACATCGGACCCGCCCGCATGTCGAACGACACCTGCGTCCCCGGCGACGACCGCGGCGTGATCCTGCTGTTCCTGGAAGGCGAACAGGCGCGCACGCACCTGCGGTGGTCCGAGGAGGACCGGCGTGCGGCGCTGACGGCCGAGCTGGTCCGCCACTACGGTGACCGCGCGGCGCACCCCCAGCTCTACATCGACGGCGAATGGGGCAGCCGGCAGTGGACGCGCGGCTGCTACAACGCCAACTGCGGACCGCTCGTGTGGACCACCTACGGGCCGGCTCTCGCCGAGCCGATCGGCGTGATCCACTGGGCCTCGACCGACACCGCGACGCACTGGAGCGCCTACATGGAGGGTGCGGTGGAAGCGGGCGAGCGCGCGGCCGGCGAGGTCATCGCGGCGCTCAGTTAGCCTGCCTCACAACGTGATCGACAGGTCCTCCATGCCGCGCAGGGTGACGTTCGGCTTGTAGGCCGGCTCGGCGGCCAGGCGCGCGTCCGGGAACCGGGCCGTCAGCGCGGTCAGCGCCACGGTGGCCTCCAGCCGCGCGAGCGGAGCACCGAGGCAGAAATGCGGGCCCTTGCCGAACCCGAGATGACGGATCACCGGGCGGTCGGGATCGAACTCGTCGGCCCGGTCCGTCGCGGCCGGATCGCGATGCGCGGCAGCCAGCAGGAGCAGCATGTTGTCACCCTTCGGCACGCGCACCGAGCCGATCGTCATGTCCTCCCCCGCGACCCGGCCGATCAGCTGCACGGGCGGGTCGTAGCGCAGCGTCTCCTCGATCACCGCGCCGGCGCGGCCCGGGTCGCGGCGCAGCGCAGCCCACTGCCCGGGGTGACGCAGCAGCGCCAGCGTCGCGTTGGCGATCAGGTTCACCGTGGTCTCGTGTCCGGCGATCAGCAGGAGATTGCACGTCGCGACGATCTCGTCCTCGGTGAGCACGTCGCCGGACTCTTCGACCTCGACCAGCGCCGACATCAGATCCTCGCCCGGTTCGCGGCGTCGGTCGGCGATCAACCCGCGCAGGTACTCCCGCAGCCACCGGCCGGCCTGCAACCGCTCCTCGACACCGTCACCGGCGGCGCCGGTGATGGACACGAACGGGTCCAGCCCCTGGGCGAGCAGCGCCGAGGCGTCGCGGAAGCGTGGCTCGTCGGCGACGGGCACCCCGAGCAGCCGGCAGATCACTGCGACCGGGAGCGGATGAGCCAGACCGGCGATCGCGTCGAAGGTGCTCGCCGCGTCGTCGAGCAGATGGTCCACCATGCTGGTGATGTCGGGTTCCAGCGCGCGCACCACCTTGGGCACGAACGCCTTGCTGACCAGCCGACGCAGCCGCGTGTGATCGGGCGGATCGAGGAACAGGAAGCCGGGCGGCCCCAGGGGGCGCGCCGGGGCGCCGTCGGCGATCGCGCGCTGCGCAACCGTGGATTTCAACCGGTCACTGCAGGCGGCGGGATGGCGCAACACCTCGTCGCAGTCGGCGTACGACGAGAACACCGCGAGGTTGTGGCCGGGCAGCAGCAGCGGGCCGTGGTCGCGCAACGCGGCGTAGAGCGGATAGGGATCGGCGCGGTGGGCGGGGTCGAGGAGTTCGCGCAGCAAGACGTCCGGCGACTGTTCGGTCCTCCCTGGGGTCATGCCCTATTGTGCGCGCGCCCGTAGTACCGGCCCAGCACGTGCTCGCGCAGCTCGTCGAACCGGCCCGCGAGGATCGCCGCGCGCATGTCGTCGACCAGCCGGACCACGAAACGCTCGTTGTGGATCGTCGCCAGCGTCGACGCGAGGATCTCCTTGGCCTTGAACAGGTGACGAAGGTAGGCCCGGGTGTAGTGCGCACAGGTGTAGCAGTCGCACTCGGCGTCGAGCGGGGTGAAGTCGCGGCGATACCGGGACCCGGTGATGTTGTAGCGGCCGTCCGCCGAGTAGATCGCCGCGTTCCGGGCCACCCGCGAGGGCGAGACGCAGTCGAACGTGTCCGCGCCGGCCTCCACCGCTGCGAACAGGTCGTCGGGTTCGCTGATGCCGAGCAGGTGCCGTGGCTTGTCGTCGGGCAGTTCGCTGGTGACCCAGCCGACGATCGTGGCGAGGTTCTGCTTCTCCAGCGCGCCACCGATTCCGTAGCCGTCGAACCCGGCACCGTCGTCGTCGACGATCTCGGTCAGCCCCCGCGCGGCCTGGCGGCGCAGATCCTCGTACTGGGCGCCCTGCACCACGCCGAACAGCGCCTGCCGCGGCTTGTGGGCGCGCACCTGGGTCAACCGGCGGTGTTCGACCAGGCAGCGCTGCGCCCAGCGGTGCGTGCGCTCGACCGACTGCTCCTGATAGCCGCGGGTGTTCACCAGCGTGGTCAGCTCGTCGAACGCGAAGATGATGTCGGCGCCGAGCTGATGCTGGATACCGATCGACACCTCCGGGGTGAAGCGATGCATCGAACCGTTGAGATGCGAGCGGAACGTGACACCGTCGTCGTCGACGTGGGCGAGCCGCTGCTTTCCCTCGGCGATGATGTCGTCGGTCTGGACCCGGGTGGTGTCCATCGCGAGCACTTTCTTGAACCCGACGCCCAGCGACATCACCTGGAAACCACCGCTGTCGGTGAACGTGGGGCCCGGCCAGTTCATGAACGCGCCCAAGCCGCCGGCCTCGTCGACGATGTCGGCGCCGGGTTGCAGGTAGAGGTGGTAGGCGTTGGCCAGGATCGCCTGCGCACCAAGGTCTTTCATGGTCTCGGGCAGGACCGCCTTGACGGTGGCCTGGGTGCCGACCGCGATGAACGCCGGGGTGCGTATCTCACCGTGCGGAGTGTGGATGACACCGGCGCGACCCCGCCGTCCCGGCAACTCCGCGTCGACGCAGAAAAACGGATCGCGGGTGTCAGGGGGCGGCACGGACGTAGATTCTTCCACTGTGAGGATGCGAGGCGCGTGGGCCGGTGTGGCGGCGACGGTCCTGGCCGGATGTTCGTCGGCCCCGCCACCCTACGAGCCGCCACCGGGCCAGCTGGTCGCCGGCACCGCACAGCTCACCGTCAACGGCCAGGACCTCGGCAGCACGGAGTCCGTGCGCTGCACACCGGCGGGGCCACTCATGACGATCGAGACCGGTGACGGCACGAGCGGCGCCTCGGCGCTCGTGTCCGCAGCCGAGGGTCTGAGCGTGCGCCAGGTCGGCATCAACGATCTCGGCGGATTCACCGGCAGCTACAACGCGGGGCTCGGGGGTGAGGCCTCGGTCAGCATGACAGGCCGCACCTACGAGATCACCGGCACGGCGGACGGCTTCGCCACCGACAACCCGAGCTTCCGCACGTCAGGCACGTTCACCATCGCCGTCTCCTGTTGACAGGCCCGATCGCGTACCGGTCACTTTTTCGTAATTTGGCTAATCCGCCGCGGCTCGGCACCCATACTGACCGCGGTGATCCAGCGGCGGATCGCCACTACACGAAGGAGAACCCGTGATGAAGCGTGAAATCCTGGTCGCCGTCGGCGGCGCAGCGGTCCTCATCGCCGGCCTGTCAGGCTGTTCCTCCGAGAAGAAGTCCGAGACATCAGGAGAGACCTCGTCCGTCGCGGCGGCGCAGGGCAAGTCCACCGTCACCATCGACGGCAAGGACCAGGCGATCGAGGGCAACGTGGTCTGCACCGATGCGGGCGGCAACACCAACATCGCGATCGGCAACGCGACCGGTGGCCTCGGCGCGGTCGTGACCGCCGGTGACAGCCCCTCGGTGGTATCGGTGGGACTGGGCAACGTCAACGGCGTCTCACTGACCTACGCGAGCGCTGCGGGTCAGGGTGAGGCCAAGGTCGAGAAGGACGACAAGACCTACAAGATCTCCGGCACCGCCACGGGCGTCGACATGGCCAACCCGCTGCAACCGGTCAGCAAGCCGTTCGAGATCGAGGTCACCTGTCCCTGACTCATCGGAGCGCGCTATATCCGGCCAATGCCGGCAAACCCCGCTCGGGAGTACGGGCGGACCACTTAGGCTGCAGGGCATGAAAGGTCTGCTCGCCCTTGCCGGTGGTCTGCTCGTCGCTCCTGTGCTGGGGCTCGGCGCTGGAAACGCCACGGCGTCGCCGGGCGCCTGCGACAACGCCGCATGCGTCCCGTACGTGGACCGCGGGGTGCATGTCGGCGGTGAATGCAACCAGACCACCCGCTACAACTTCGGCCTCGACGCCAGCGGCAACACACTGGCGTGCAGTTCGAAGCGCATGTGGGTGTCGTTCCCGCCACTGGTCGGTGTCAAGCTGCTGCGCTCGCCGTGCGGCGACTCGACGGGGGTGGCCCAGTCACCCGACGGCGTGCCGTTGAAGTGCGCCGGCGGCGCGTGGTCCGCCGATTACTCGGTGATGTTCTACGGCTGAGGCAGACTCCTCTGTCATGGACCGCAACGGCGATTACGACGACGCAGCACCCGACAACACCCTCGGGCCGAGTGAGTCCCTGGATTCCGACGAGGTGCGCAACGACGACGGCGACATCGTCGTCGATCCGCCCGACCAGTGGATCGAGGCGGAGGACGACGAGAGCCTGGACGAGCGCCTCGCCGCCGAGGAGCCCGACGTGCTGCCCCCGGGCGATCCCGAGGTGCGGACCGACCGTCGTGACCTCGGTCAGATCGACGGGACACCCGAGGACGGTGACTCGTTCTACACCGTCGTCGACGACGACGAATGATCAAGCGCGTGGACAACGACGAATGATCAGGCGCGGATCACCACCGGACCGAGAGCCTCGTAGCGGCGGGCGATCGCTGTGTCGAGTTCGGCTCCGCTGACGATCGATTCGAAGTCCGACACCTTCGCGAAGCGGCAGAAGCTGCTCTCACCGAACTTCGAGTGTGCCGCCACCAGGATGGGCCGTCGGGCCACCTGCACCGCGGTGCTCTTCACGGCGGCCACCGCCGGGTCGGGTGTCGTCAACCCGTGCTCGAGCGAGATTCCGTTGGTGCCCAGGAAAGCCACGTCGATCACCAGGCCGGAGAGCATGTCCACGGCCCAGTGATCCACGGTGGCCAGGGTCCTGCCTCGCATCCGACCGCCGAGCAGCAACACGGTGACGGTGCTGCTGTGAGCCAGCGCCTCGGCGACGAGCAGTGACGACGTCACCACCGTCAGCTCCTTCTCGGCCAACCGCTCGGCGATCAGACGGGGCGTGAAACCCTCGTCCAGATAGACGGTTTCGGCACCGTGCAGCAGTTCGCTGGCCGCGATGGCCATGCGGTGCTTCTGCGCGGAATCGACTTGGCTGCGGTATTCGACACCGGACTCGAAGGACGCCGTCTCCAGCGGCACCGCGCCGCCGTGCACCCGCTTGAGCAGCCGGCGACCGGCGAGCACCTTGAGATCCCGGCGGATGGTCTCGCTCGCGACGTCGAGTTCTGTCGCGAGCGAGGCCACCTCGACCCGGCCACGGGTGCGGGCGAACTCGACGATCCTGCTCTGGCGGGTGTCGGAATCCACCGACGTCACGCTAGTCGGCTGAAGTCAGGATCGCCTTGATCTCCTCGGCCGTCGTGGCCTCCCGCAGCCGGGCGACGTCGTCGGCTTTGAGGAACACCTGCGCGATCTTCGTCAGCAGCGCCATGTGATCCTTTCCGGCCCCGGCGATCCCGACCACGAACTCGGCCGGCTTACCGTTCCAGTCGATCGGCTCGGGGTAGCGCACGAACGACAGCCCGGTGCGCCGGATGGCGTCCTTGGCCTCGTTGGTGCCGTGGGGAATCGCCAGACCGTTGCCCATGTAGGTCGAGATCGAGCTCTCCCGGTCGTGCATCGCGGTCACGTAGGCCTGCTCGACTGCACCTGCGGCGACCAGCAATTGGCCTGCTTCGTCGATGGCGTCGGCTGCGCTGCGGGCCGAGCCCGCGAGCACGATCGACTCCAGGGAAAGGACGTCGCCGTCGGTGGCCGGCGCGGGCTCGTCGGGTACCGGTGTCGCGTCGGCGCCCGCTGCCCCGTTCGTCTCGGCCAGTGTGCCGACGATCTCGTCGTAGCGGGGGCTGGCCATGAAATCGTCGACGGAGACGTGCAGGGCCGACGGCGTGCGCTGGCGTGCCCGATCGGTCAGATCGCGATGAGACACGACGAGGTCGTAAGTGTCGGTCAGATTGGAGATCGCCGCGTTCGACACCTTCACATCACCGAAGCCCGCACTCTGGATCTTTCTGCGCAGCACCGACGCACCCATGGCCGACGAGCCCATGCCGGCATCGCAGGCGAAGACGATGGCGTGGATGGGTCCCGCTTTGGTCGCGACCCCGCCGGTGAGAGCCGACGCGATGCTGGACTTCTTGCCCTTCATCGACTCCATGCTGGCCGTCGCGGCCGCCAGGTCGGGCTCGTCGGTGTCCTTGTCGGTCTTCAGCAGGAACGCGGCGACCGCGAACGACACCGCGGTGGCGCCCAGCACGGCCAGCGTCACGCCGACGAAGCTGTTGCCCGGCGTCTGGGCGTAGATCGCGATGATGGATCCCGGTGCAGCCGGTGCGCGCAGCCCCGAGCCGAACAACACATTGATGAACACACCGGTCATGCCGCCGAGGATGGTGGCGGCGAGGAGCTTGGGCTTCATCAGCACGTACGGGAAGTAGATCTCGTGGATGCCGCCGAAGAACTGGATGATCGCCGCACCGGGGGCAGAGGCCCGCGCCGCACCGCGGCCGAAGAACATGAACGCCAACAGCACACCGAGCCCGGGGCCGGGGTTGGTCTCCAGCAGGAACAGGATGGACTTGCCGGTCTCCAGGGCCTGCGTGGTGCCCAGCGGGGTCAGCACGCCGTGGTTGATCGCGTTGTTCAGGAACAGCACCTTCGCCGGTTCGATCAGCAGCGAGGTGAGCGGAAGCAGGTCGTTGTCGACGAGGAAGTTCACGGCGTTGCCGGCGCCGCGGGTGAACGCCGAGACGATCGGGCCGACACCGAAGAACCCGAGGATCGCCAGCAGCATGCCGAGGATGCCGGCGGAGAAGTTGTCGACCAGCATCTCGAACCCGGGGCGGACCTTGCCTTCCCACAGAGCGTCGAGCTTCTTCATGCACCAGCCACCGAGCGGGCCCATGAGCATGGCGCCCATGAACATCGGCACGTCGGCACCGGTCACCACGCCGATCGTGGCGATGGCGCCGACGACCGCGCCGCGGTTGCCGTGCACCATCCGGCCGCCGGTGTAGCCGATCAGGATCGGCAGCAGGTAGGTGATCATCGGGCCGACGATGCCGCCGCCGTCATAGGAGCCCCAGCCACCGATGTGGGCCACCCAGCCGTCGGGGTTCTTCAACGCGGAGAAGATGCCCTGCAGCCAGCCCTGCTCGATGAACAGTGCGGTGATCAGGCCCCACGCGATGAACGCGCCGATGTTGGGCATGACCATGTTGGACAGGGCCGTGCCGAATTTCTGGACGCGTACCCGGGCCCCGACACGGGGCGGTGTGTCCTGGGTTGCTGTTGACATGGAGCTCCTCCGATTCTCGCCGGTGACGCCGGTCACATCGTCCAGTAGACCTCACAAACGGGCATGTGCGCAAGCACTCGGGCACATTCGGTCAGAATATGTGGTGGTTTTATGCCCGTATGGCGGATAGAGTGCTGAAGAGCACACCAGCGAGCATGTCGCCGACGAGAGGACACCACGATGAAGGCACTGCGCTTCTACGCCCCCGAAGACGTCCGACTGGAAGACGTGCCGGAACCCGACTGCGCACCCGACGAGGTCAAGCTGCGCGTGCGCAACTGTTCGACCTGCGGCACCGACGTCAAGATCTTCTACAACGGCCACCAGAACCTGACGCCCCCGCGCACCATCGGACACGAGATCGCCGGTGAGATCGTCGAGGTGGGTTCAGAGGTGAACGCCACCTACGGCAGCAGTTGGGAGGTCGGCGACCGCGTGCAGGTCATCGCGGCGGTGCCGTGCGGTGAATGCTACGAGTGCCGCAAGGGCTGGATGGCGGTGTGCCAGAACCAGACGTCGATGGGCTACCAGTACGACGGCGGCTTCGCCGAATACATGATCGTGCCGCGCCAGGTGCTCAAAGTCGATGGCCTGAACCGCATTCCGGACAACGTCGGCTTCGACGAAGCCTCGGCCGCAGAACCGTTCGCCTGCGCGATCAACGCCCAAGAGCTGCTCGGTATCGAAGAGGGCGACACCGTGGTGGTCTTCGGCGCGGGGCCCATCGGCTGCATGCACATCCGCATCGCCCGCGGCGTGCACAACTGCGGCCCGGTGTACCTGGTCGACGTCAACGCCGCCCGACTTCAGATGTCGGCCGATGCGGTCGGTCCCGACGAGATCATCAACGGTGCCGAGGTCGACGTCGTCGAGCGCGTCATGGAGCTCACCGGTGGCCGCGGAGCCAACGTGGTGATCACCGCGACCGCCGCCAATGTTGCTCAGGAGCAAGCTATCTCGATGGCCGCCCGCAACGGCCGGATCTCGTTCTTCGGCGGCCTGCCGAAGACCGACCCGACGATCACCTGCGACTCGAACCTGGTCCACTATCGACAGCTGCACATCCACGGCGCCAATGGGTCGGCGCCCGAGCACAACAAGCGGGCGTTGGAGTACATCTCCACCGGGCAGGTGCCGGTCAAGGACCTCATCACCCGTCACATCCCGCTCGACGACGTGCTCGACGCCTTCCAGATCGTCAAGAACGGTGAAGCGATCAAGGTGACGGTGGAGCCTGCACCCGCCGAGGTGCCCGCCGCCGTGTGACGCGGTCGGCAAGATCGACTCATGACGGCGTGTTTCAAACTCGGACCGTTCAGGTACTCCCCTCGCAACGGCCCGACCTACGGGCTGAACACCAGAGCGAAGGGACCACTCACATGGGCGCCGACGACAAGGCCAGCAACAAGATCGACGACCTCGGCGGCAAGGCCAAGGAAGGCTTCGGCAAGCTCACTGGCGACAAGAGCACCGAGAACGAGGGCAAGGTGGACCAGGCCAAGTCCAGCCTCAAGGACGCCGTCGAAAACGTGAAGGACGCCTTCAAGAAGTAGGCGCAATTCGTCGAAGGGCCCGTCACCCCCGCGGTGGCGGGCCTTTTGCATGGAACCGATGGCTATCATCGCCGACTTTGCTGTGAACTTCATGATCAGCCCATAGACTCGCGGGCGGCCGACTGCGCCGCGCACGTCGCGCGCCGCCGCCGGGGGGACGAGGGGTACGGCCATGGGACGGCACAGTGCGACCTGCGTTGCTGCGCAGCAACGGGCTTCGCGACACGGATCACAGGCGCGCATCGGACGTGTCGGGCTGCTCGCCGTCACGCTCGGCGTCGGCGCCGCCGTCGCCGGCGGCACAGCGGTCGCCCACGCTGATGATTCCGTGGGCAACGACCGGGGCACCGCGGCTACCAGGTCGGTGGCCTCGACGATTAGCGCGACGGCGGTCGACGCCGGGCCGTCGGTCCGTGTATCCAGGCGCGCCGGGAAGAAGGCTTCGGTGGACACCGCGGTAGCCGATACCTCGGTAGCCGACGGGCCGACGAGCCGGCCTCGTTCGGTCCGGAAGAACGCTCGGCCCGTGCTCGCACTACTCGAGGTCGTGCGGCAGGAGTTCGAGACCGCCGCCGATCGCCGGGCCGAGCGCGCGGCCGCCACGACCGACGTCGAGCCGGTCACACCGGCGCCGACCGACCAGGTGAGCACGCAGTACGGCAGCATCGGCAAGTGGATGGTCGAGCCCAGCGGTCAGATCTCGGACTACGGCGGCCAACGCGAGGACGGCAAGAGCCTGCTCGAGCCGGTCAACATCGTCATCGTGGACACCAAGTCCACGAACGCTTTTCAGGCCAGGCTCCGGCTGAACAGGGCAATGCGCGCGTCGGGCTTCCCGCCGCAGCCCATCCACACGGGCGGCTTCCGCGGCATCATCAACGGCAAGGCATATCGCCAGCAGCCGAGCGGTCTTCTGCAGGGCTATTCGGACAACGTCTTCTTCGAGACCAACAACCATGGCCGGATCTTCGGCCCCGCGCCGGTGGCCACGCCCGGAGGCTACGTGTGGAGCGGGACGTTCAGCGAGGAGGAGTGGGGCACCTACCAGGGGCGCCCCGCGCATCTCTACGTCTCGTCGAACGTCGCCCGTGACGCGCTGGCCGCGAAGATGGTCGCCAGCGGGCGGGCCACTTGCGCCGGGCAGATCGCGCTCGACAACGCCTACAACACCGACACGGTCACCACCGGTGACCACGATGGCCACGCCGCGGTTCTGATCCTGACGTAGCAGCGGTCACAGGTTCACGGCTGCGGCGGAGAACACCGACGGCGCCGGCGACACCACCGTGTATCCGAGGTCGCGCAGGATGGCCGACTCCACGGGACTCAGTACGCGCAGCGTCTTGCCGTTCGGTGCGACCGGTCCCATCAACTTCGCGTCCGGCCCGCTGTAGGGGAATGTCGACAGCCGCAGGTGCGACAGCGAAAGGGATTGCAGCGGAACGGGTCCGCCGTAGGCAGCTACCGCGTTCGCACCGCCGAAGAAGAGACCGCCGTTGGCACCCGACAGGTTGGCGGCGTAGGCGCTGGTGAAGCGGCCTCGACTGCTGATGACTCGGGTTCCGTTCGCATCGACGATGAACTTGTCATAGGTCAGCCAGGATCTCCGGCTGGTCTGCCCGCCGTCCAGGAGGGCTTGGTAGCCGAGGCTGTGCAGGAGTTCGTGCATCACCACGGTCTGGAAGTCGACTTCGTTGACCGCCGGTGAATCGTCATACGAGTAGTACGGGTACGAGAAATTGACCAGCATGTTGCCGTCGGCGGCGCTGCGGTTCGCGTCGGTGTGGAACCGCGACGTGACCTTCGTGATCATGGCGTTGGAGAAGGCCGGCCGACTGGGGACGCCGAAATTCGTGCCGCCCGTCGCCAAATACGTTGCCGACGAATTGTTTTCGCCGGTGACGTGGTAGGTCAGCGTGACCGGGCTCGATGTGGCGATGTACTCCGACAGACGGTTGGCCGCCGCCTGCAGTGCCGCCTTGGCCTGCGGCGCCCAGTACTGCGCGCCATTGCCGTAGGTGAACTGGAACACGATGTCGTCGACTGCGGCCACGGTCAGCGTGACGACCGCGACGTTGCTCGCCGCAGCGCCGTCGGATGCGCTGTAGCTGAACGTATCGACGCCGTGATAGTTGGTGGTCGGCGTGTAGACGAACGCGCCGTTGGAGCTCAGCGCCACCACCCCGTAGGACGGCCCGGCCACCACGGTGGCGACCAACGCGGTGCCGTCGGCGTCGGTGTCGTTGTCCAAGACATTGCCCTTGATGGTCTTGTCTTCGAGGCCGGCGTAGACGTCGCCGGTGGCGACGGGGGCATTGTTCACGGCCGCCAGCGCGGCTGCGCTCACGGAATCCTGATCGTGCATCTGGCGGCGCACCCAGGCCACCAGGCCCCACAGCAACGGGGTTTCGGGCTGCGTGCCGTGCCCCGAACGCGAGGCGACGGCATCACTGACGGCACGCAGGACCGTGCGGACGATCGGCATCCGCGTCGGTGCGGCCGTCTCGATTCGGGCCACCGGTTCAGCGGCGATCGGGCGCTCGGCCACCGGCTCGGCCTGGCGGGTGGCAGTCGGCGCCGCCTGGGCCCGCACGGGCTCGACGCGGTCTTCGGTCGGCTCCGCATCGATCGCCCGTTCGCTCGCTCGCACGCGGCGCTTCGACACCTGAGGCTCGCCCTCGGCTCGGTGGGCCCTCCTGGTCTTGCGTCGTTCGGTCGCCGACTTGTCCCTCGATGTGTCGTGCGCCGCGGTCGGTCGCTCGACCGCACGCTGACCGCTGTCGAGGGCCGACGTCGTCTCCCCGGCCGCGTCGCCCGTGTCAGCCCACGCAACCGCCGGTGCGCCGGTGACGGCCAATCCGATCCCGAGAACGACGGCCAACGCCCCGACCCGGCCAACCCAGGCGGAATGCCCCATCGCTACCCCCGATATCTCGCGAACTGCCTGACGAGCCCCCATATTGACGGGAGGGTAACAGCGCGGGAAGCGCAGAAAAGAAAAAGCCCCGCGTCTGGATCGCAGACTCGGGGCTTTGGCGGTGGCGGAGGGATTTGAACCCTCGGACGGGGGTTACCCGTCACACGCTTTCGAGGCGTGCTCCTTAGGCCGCTCGGACACGCCACCGTGTGGCAGCTTACCGAGCAAGCGCCCACGACCCAAACCGGCTGTCAGCGCTGGCCGGCGAAGAACTCCTCGAGCGGCGCCGCGCACAACTCGGCGAGCACGCCGCCACGGACCTGCGGCCGGTGCGTGAGCCTACGATCGCGCACCACATCCCACAGCGAGCCGACCGCCCCGGTCTTGGGCTCCCACGCGCCGAACACCACCCGCGCCACCCGCGCCATCACCAGCGCGCCCGCGCACATCGTGCACGGCTCGACGGTGACCGCCAGCGTCGCACCCTCGAGCCGCCACCCGTCGCCGTGCACCGCGGCCGCGGCACGCAGCGCGAGGATCTCCGCGTGTGCGGTCGGATCACCCAGCTCTTCGCGCGCATTGGCCGCCCGGGCGAGCTCCGTGCCGTCGGCAGCCACGACCACCGCGCCGATCGGCACGTCGCGCGGCCCCGCCGCAGCGGCGGCGGCCAGGGCAGCCTGGATCAGCTGCTCGTCGGTCACCGGCCCAATCGGTCCAGCACGGCGGCCAGCTCGTCGGCGAAACCCATCTCCCGCGCGATCCGGCCGACCTGCTCGTCGGCGTAGAGGTCGTCGCTCTCGTCGAGGATCACACCCATCACGGCTTCGGGCAGGCCGATGTCGGACAGCAGGCCGATGTCACCCTCTTCGAACGGGTCGGCGCTCTCGAGTTCGTCGTCGTCGAAGTCCGCGTCGAGCTTCTCCAGCACCTCGGCGGCGATGTCGTAGTCCAGCGCCGCGGTCGCGTCGGACAGCAGCAGACGGGCGCCCGACGGTGCGGGGCGCACGATCACGAAGAACTCGTCGTCGATGTCCAGGATCCCGAAAACAGCACCCGCGCTGCGTAACTCACGCAGCTCCGTCTCGGCGGCGGACAGGCTGGTCAGCGCGCCCGCGCCCAACGCGGTGCACCGCCACTTACCCTCTTCACGCACCACCGCCACGCCGAAGCCGTCCGGTTCGTCGACCGAACGCTCCTGAGCCTGTGCACGCTGCGCTGCCATGAGAGCTAACCGTAGTCCCCTGCCATGGCCTTGACCATGCGCTATGCCAACCTGGACAGGTGGAGAAGACACCCGTCTGTGTCCTGGGTCTGGGGTTGATCGGTGGCTCGCTGATGCGTGCGGCCCGGGCGGCGGGGCGTCCCGTGTTCGGATACAACCGGTCGGTCGAGGGCGTCGAGGCCGCCCGGTTCGACGGATACGACGCCACCACGCACCTCGACGAAGCTCTCACCCGCGCCGCCGATCTCGGTGCGGTGGTGGTGATCGCCGTCCCCATGCCGGCCCTGCCGACGATGCTGGCCCACGTCCGCGCCGTCGCCCCGCAGTGCCCGTTGACCGATGTGACCAGCGTGAAGGGGGCCGTCCTCGAGGAGGTGCGCGCAGCCGGGCTGCTGGACCGGTTCGTCGGCGGCCACCCGATGACGGGTACCGCGCACTCGGGCTGGACCGCGGGTGACGCGGACCTGTTCGTCGGTACCCCGTGGGTGATCAGCGTCGACGACCATGTCGACCCGCAAGTCTGGGCCGAGGTCATGACGCTGGCGCTCGACTGCCGGGCGTTCGTGGTGCCGGCCCGGTCCGACGAGCACGACAGGGCCGCGGCGACGATCTCGCACCTCCCGCACCTGCTCGCCGAGGCGCTGGCGACGACGGCCGGGCACGTTCCGCTGGCCTTCGCGCTGGCGGCGGGGTCGTTCCGGGACGGCACCCGGGTGGCGGCCACGGCTCCCGAGCTGGTGCGTGCGATGTGCGAAGCCAACGCCGGCGAGCTGCTGCCCGTGCTGGACGAGGCGCTGGCGCTGCTGACCCGCGCCCGCGAGCAGTTGGCTCAGCACGGGTCGGTCGCCGAGTTGGTGACCGCGGGGCACGCCGCCCGCGTGCGCTACGACAGTGTCAGCCGAACCGACATCGTCGGGACGGTGATCGGCGCCGCGGGGTGGCACGAGGAGCTGGCTGCCGCCGGCCGGGCCGGCGGTGTGATCAGATCCGCTCTGCCAATCCGGGATAGTCGAGGATGAAACCGTTCGCGTCGACCGTGACGGTGGTGTCGGCGACGGGCGAGTTCAGCTTGATGCCGTCCGGGGTCGCCGTGTAGCTGATGTGCGCGATGTCCACCGACAGATCGGGCACCCTCAGGTAGACGACCGGGACGGTCACCGACTCTTCGCTGCCGGGCATCACGCCGGCGCGGCGGATGGGCAGGGCGTTGAAGAACGGGCTGAAGACGACGTCGACGTCGAGGGCGCCGTCATAGGACGACCGGCTGGTCTGGCCCGAGTGCTCCTGCACCAGCCACATGTTCTCCTCGTCGCGCGCGACCGACAGCTGCCGCTCGCGCTCGGCCATGGTCACCGTCATGGACAGCCGCTTGGTGGCGCCGTTCTCGTCGGTGACCAGATCGTAGGAGGCGCTGAACGCGGGATGCGCTTCTGTGGCGGCCGCCACCACGCGACCGTAGGCCTTGATGCGGTTGCCCGAGAGCTGCACGCGCACCGACTCCATCCGCGACACGTCGGGCGCGCGCCACGTCAGCACGGCGGGGAAGGCAGTCGTCTCAGAGCGGTCGGCTTCACTCATGGGTCTACCGTAGGCGACGGGCCCACCCGTTCGTGGCGGGCTGCCGAACTGCGTCGAGATTCGACCGCCACCTCGTCGGAGAGGAAGGGCTGCGGCAGCGATCGGCGGCCGCGCAACCGCCCGCTCCCGGGCACGGACAGCCAGACCGCGAACGCCAGCGCGGCATCCAGGATCAACGCCAGCAGGGTCACCATCAAGGCGCCCACCAGGGCGATGTGGAACTGCCGGACCTTGATGCCGTCGATCAGGTAGCGACCGAGCCCGCCCAGACTGGCGTAGGCCGCGACGGTGGCCGTCGCGACGATCTGCAATGTCGCGGTCCGCAGCCCGCCCAGGATCAAGGGCATCGCGATGGGGGTCTCGACGCGCAGCAGGATGCGCCGCTCGGTCATGCCCATCGACCGTGCCGCGTCGACCACCGAGCGGTCCACGTTGGCGATGCCGGCGTAGGTGCCGGCCAGTAGCGGCGGAATGCCGAGCAGCATCAGCGCCACCGTCGGCGGCACGAGCCCGAGTCCCCACAGCAGCACGCCGAGCAACAGCACGCCCAGGGTCGGTAGCGCGCGCAGCGCGTTGACCCCGGTGACGACCAAGAAGGTGCCCCGCCCGGTGTGGCCGATCAGCATGCCGATCGGCACGGCGATCAGGGCGGAGAAGAAGGTCGCGATCGCGGTGTACTGCAGATGCTCGACGATCCGCATGCCCAACCCGGAGGGGCCGGACCAGTTGGCGGCGGTGAAGATGAAGGACAGCGCCTGCTCGAGGAAGTTCACACTGACGCTCCCTTCGGTGCCGCCGTCGCCGAACCGGTCTGCGCCCTTGTCCAAGGCGTGAGTGCCTTGCCCGCCAGCATGATCAGCGTGTCGATGACCAGTGCGAGCACGAAGATCGCGACGATGCCGGCCACGATCTGGTCACTCTTGTTCGATTGATAGCCCTCGGTGAACCAGGTTCCGAGGCCACCGATGCCGATCACCGAGCCGACGGACACCATCGAGATGTTGGTCACGGCCACCACCCGCAGGCTGGCGATGAGCACCGGAACAGCAAGCGGGAGTTCCACTTTCAGCATCCGGGTGAGCGGCTTGTAACCGACCGCGGTGGCGGCGTCGAGCACTGCGGGCGACACCGCGTCGAGGGCCTCGGGCACCGCACGAACCAGTAGCGCCACCGTGTAGAGCGTCAGCGCGACGATGACGTTCGCCTCGTCGAGGATTCGGGTCGGGATGATGAGCGGCAGCACCACGAACAGCGCCAGCGACGGGATCGTGAAGATGATGCTCGCCGTCACGGTGGTGAGCCGGCGCAACGCCGTCGTGCGCTGTACCAGCGCGCCCAGCGGAACCGCGATCACCAACCCCAGCACGATCGGGATCAACGAGAGCCGCAGATGGATCACCGTGAGCGCCCAGAGATCATCGAGGTGGGTGAACAGGTACCGCATTACTCGCCGGCCTGCCGAGCGGTGCGCTGGGTCTCCAGCGCCTCGAGCACGTTGTCGGCACGAACCCCGCCGATGACCTGATCGTTCTCGTCGACGGCGACGCCGAGACCGGCCGGCGAGGACAGGGCCGCGTCCAGCGCCAGCCGCAACGTGCCGTCGGGACGGAACAGCGATCCGCCGGCGATCGTGCTGTCGTAGAGCGAGCGACCCTCCCGGTGCAGCTTCACACCCTCGGCGTCGATCCACGCGTACGGGGTGCCGTCGGGCCGGGTGACCAGCACCCAGTCTCCCGGATTCAGTGTCAGAGAATCGATCTCGGGTTCACCGACGTGCCGGATGTCGTGCAGCGGGAGGCCGGTGGCGTGGAAGAACTGCAGACCTCGGTAACCGCGGTCGGCGCCGACGAAGCCCGCGACCGCATCGTTGGCGGGGTTGGACAGCAGCCGAGACGGCTCGTCGTACTGCTGCAGCTTCCCGCCGCGGCCGAAGACGGCGACCTTGTCGCCGAGCTTGATGGCCTCGTCGATGTCGTGGGTGACGAACACGATGGTCTTGCGCAGTTCCTTTTGCAGGCGCACAATCTCGTTCTGCAGGTCGTCGCGCACCACCGGATCGACGGCGCTGAACGGCTCGTCCATCAACAGGATCGGCGGGTCGGCGGCCAGCGCACGGGCCACCCCGACGCGCTGCTGCTGCCCGCCGGAGAGCTGTGCCGGGTAGCGGTTGGCCAGCGCAGGGTCCAGGCCCACCCTTTCCAGCACGCCCAGCGCGGATTTCCGTGCGCTGCGCCGTGATTCGCCACGCAGCACGGGGACGGTCGCCACGTTGTCGATCACCCGGAGATGGGGCATCAGACCCGCGCTCTGGATGACGTATCCGATGCCGAGCCGAAGCTTGACCGGGTCGACCTTCGTGACGTCGTCGCCGTCGACCGTCAACGTGCCCGACGTCGGATCGATCATCCGGTTGATCATTCGCATCGAGGTCGTCTTACCGCATCCCGACGGTCCGACGAACACGGTGAGCGTCCCCTCGGGGACCTCGAGAGTCAGGTCGTCGACGGCGACGGTGCCGTCCGGGTACTTCTTGCTGACGTTGGTGAACGTGATCATCGCCCCTACTTTCCGACCGGCTTGTCGAAGCCGTTGTCGGCGATCCACTTTCCCGCAGCTTCGTCGGGATCGACGCCCTGATTGCCCTCGACCGCGGTGTTCAACTGGATCAGCGCCTCGGTGGTCAGCTTGGCGCTGACGGCGTCCAGCACGGTCTTCAGATCGGCCGACATCTTCTGAGAGGCGACCAGCGGCACCACGTTCGCGGCCAGGAACACGTTCTTGGGGTCCTCGAGCACCACGAGCTTGCTCTGCTCGATCGCCGGCGAGGTGGAGAAGATGTTGGCCGCGGTGACGGTGCCGCCGGTGAGCGCCTGCACCGTGGCCGGACCGCCGCCGTCGCTGATCGCGACGAAGTTGGCCGGCGCGATGTCGAGTCCGTACTTCTCCTTCAGTCCGACCAGGCCGGTCTGCCGCGTCTGGAATTCCGACGGGCCGCCGACCTTCACCTCCGGCGAGCGCGCCGCGAGATCGGCGATCGATTTCAGGTTCCAGCGCTGCGCCGTCGCCTCCGACACCGCGAGGGTGTCCTTGTCCTCGGCGGGCGAGGGAACCAGGATCGACAGGTCGCCGGGCAGCGCCTTGAACAGTGCCAGCAGCACCGCGTCGGGTGTGGTGGCCGGGCTCTTCTCGTCGAAGTACTGCAGCAGGTTCCCGGTGTACTCCGGGATCAGGTCGATCGAATGATCCTGCACAGCCGGGATGTACGTCTCGCGGCTGCCGATCCCGAACTGTCGGGACACGGTGAAACCGTTGGCCTCCAGGGCCTGGGCGTAGATCTCGGCGATGATCTTCGATTCCGTGAAGTCCGCCGAACCCACCTTGATCGACTTCAGATCCCCGGACACCTCCCCGCCACCCAGGGGATTGGAGCTGCCACACGCGGCGACGGTGAGCGCCAGCACCAGTGTCAGCAGGACGCGCAGCGGCGACCATCCGGATTTTCGAGAGTGCTTTCGGAAACGGGTCACGCTGGAACGTCCTCTCCAGGTCGCGGAAGCTTTCGTGACACTAACGCGACATCTGTGCATGTTTCATTCGAAGCGCGAAAGGGCAAGAATGGTGCCATGTCCAGCGAACCGTTCTCGTCGGCCGACCCGTCGCCCACGTACGACGTGCCGACGACACCGGCAACAGGCACCCCGGTGCCGCCGAAGTCCGCGGTGCACCGCACCCGCGCCGCGGCGCTGTGGTCGGCGTTGGCACTCGGCTTCCTGATCCTCATCGTGCTGCTCATCTTCATCGCGCAGAACACCGAGTCGGCCCAGTTCCAGTTCCTGGGCTGGAGCTGGAGCCTGCCACTCGGCGTGGCGATCCTCGCTGCGGCGGTCGCCGGTGGCCTGCTCACCGTGGCCGTCGGCGCTGTCCGCATCTTCCAGTTGCGCCGGGCGGCGAAGAAGAACCTCAAAGCCGGGTTGTGAGCCGGCCTCACCGAATCGACACCACCTGATCGACCGAATCCTTCGGTAAGTCGCCGTCCACGGTCGCGGTGACGACCATGTTGTTGACGTTGATCGAACCCTTGTGGTTGTCCAACCATGCGGTGTCCGCCGCGTCTCGACCGGTGGCGATGCGGACCAGCGACTGTCGCGGCGCCAGCAGCGTCGCGTCGACCACGCGCCACTGCCCGTCGACGAAGGCCTCGGCCACGGCGTGGAAATCCATCGGCTGGCAGCCCGGGGCGTACACCGACACCAGGCGCGCAGGAACGTTGACGGCCCTCAGCAGCGCGATCACCAGGTGCGCGTAGTCCCGGCACACCCCGGAGCCGGCGAGCAGCGTGTCGGCGGCACCGTCGATCGGGTCACTGGAGCCGGGCACGTACTGCAGACGCGAGCCCACCCACGAGGACACCTTCTCCAGCAGCGCAACCGAGTCGGTGTAGTCACCGAATTCGGTCGCGGCGAAGCCGAAGAACTTGTCGGCCTCGGCGTACCGGCTCGGGCGCAGGTAGGTGGTCAGATCCAGCTCGGTGACCGGCGTCGGGTCCGCCTGCCCCAGCACCGTGGCCGAGTAGCTGACCTTGAGGTTGCCCTTCTCGACGTCGAACTTGTGGATGCGGTTGCCGTGGTCGCCGGAGATCTCGTTGATCTTCTCCAGCGGAATTTCTTTGCCGTCCAACGTGAACGACAAGGATTCGGTCACCTCGGCGCCGGGCTGCGGTGCGACCGCGATCTGGAACTCGAGGGTCGTCGGGGCATAGATCTCGACGTCCAGTTCAGCACCGACGTCGCGCTTCATCTCAGAGGAGGGCACGCGCTTCTCTACCCGATGGTCCCGCGCGGGAAACCCTCTGTGATCAGGACAACGCGCGGAGCCCGGCGGCGACGAGCGGTGCGACGGCTTCCTCGACGCGATCACCGTCGTCGGTCACGCCGGCCTCCCGTGACCGGAATGCGATGCCGGCGCCGATGATCGCCAGCTTGAAGTACGCCAGCGCCATGTAGAAGTCCCAGTCGTGCAGGTCGACACCGGCCGCCCGCGCGTACTTCTCGGCGAGCGCGTCGGGGTCGGGCACCAACTCCGATGCCCATGCCGCGTCGGCGTGCACGAAGTGGAACGTCGGATGCCGGTAGACGCACATCAGTGCGGCGTCGCTGAGCGGGTCGCCCAGGGTGGACATCTCCCAGTCGAGGACGGCGACGACCTTGGTGGCGTCCTCGGCATCGAGGATCGTGTTGTCGATGCGGTAGTCGCCGTGCACGATCGCCGATCGGCTCTGGGCCGGCACCGATTCGGCCAGCCGGCTGTGCAACTTCTTGACGTCGGCATCGCACGCGTCGTCGGGCTGCTTCACCAGATCCCACTGCGATCCCCAGCGCCGCACCTGACGCTCGAGATAACCGGTGGGCTTGCCGAAGTCACCGAGACCGACCGCGTCGGGTTCCACCGCATGCAGGTCGGCAAGGACGGCGATCAGCGCGTCGACGGACTGCTCGACGGCCGCCTTGTCGCCGAGAGCCTCGAGTTGATGGGTGTAGCGCACCACGCGGCCGGGGACGAACTCCACCATCTGGAACGGCGCACCGAGCACCGAGTCGTCGTTGCGCATGGTCACCGCCCGGGCCACCGGCACCGCGGTGTCCTTCAGCGCGGCCACCACTCGGTACTCGCGGGCCATGTCATGCGCGGACGGCGTGAGTCCGTGCAGCGGCGGGCGACGCAGCACCCACTTCGACGCGTCGTCGGCGACCAGGAAGGTCAGGTTCGACCGGCCACCCGACACCAGCTCGGCGCGCAGGTCTCCGGTGCGGGGCACGCCCACCTCTCGCAGGTGGCGATCCAGGGCAGTGAGGTCGAGGCCTTCGAGGTCTGTCACGGCGTTCTGTTTACCAGCTGACGTTTCGCGGCAGCAGATCCCATACGTGTTCGGTGCCGTTGACGCTGGCCACCGAGAGCCGACCGCTGCGGGAGGACAGCACCCTGGTCACCGAGGCGTAGTCGACGTGGAAGTTCAGCAACCGCGGTGTGCGCAGGATGGTGTGCAGCAGCACGTTGATCACACCCCCGTGGCTGAACACCACAACCGTGTCCTCGTGGTCGGCGGCGGCCACCACATCCTCGATGCCTGCGGCGATGCGGGCGCGGAAGGCGTCCTCGTCGACGCTGCTCGGCAGGTGACCGTCGATCAACCGCTGCAGCTCCTCGGGGTTGTCCCTGGCGATCTGCTCGATCGGGATGTAGTGCTCGAGGTCGCGGTCGTATTCGGCGAGGCGGTCGTCGACATCGATCGGCAGCCCGAGCTTCTCGGCCACCGGCCCTCCCGTCTCGATGGCACGCACCTGCGGGCTGCTCACCAGCCGAGTGATCGGAAAGCGGGCCAGCGCGTCGGGCAGCCGGGCCGCCTGGGCGAGACCCTCGGGCGACAGGTTCGGATCCGAGCCCTCCCCCGGTTCGCTGCGCAGTGGAAGTGCGTGTCGGACGAGAAGCAGTTGCACCGTGCCACCATAGGGCCCGTGACCGGGTACGCAGATTCGCTGTTCGATCTGACCGACCGCGTGGTGCTGGTGACGGGCGGCAGTCGGGGACTGGGTCGGGAGATGGCGTTCGCCGCGGCCCGGTGCGGTGCCGACGTGGTGATCGCCAGCCGCACCTACGAGGCCTGCGTCGCGACCGCCGAGGAGATCGCCGCCGAGACCGGTCGCGCGGCACTGCCGTACGCCGTCCACGTCGGGCGGTGGGATCAGCTCGACGGGCTCGTCGACGCGGCCTATGAGCGGTTCGGCCGGGTCGACGTGCTGGTGAACAACGCGGGGATGTCACCGCTGTACGAGTCCCTCACCGATGTCAGCGAGAAGCTGTTCGATGCGGCGCTCAACCTGAACCTGAAGGGCCCGTTCCGGTTGTCGGCCCTGGTGGGTGAGCGCATGCTGGCCGCCGGAGGCGGGTCGATCATCAACGTCAGCACGAGCGGATCGCTACGACCGGATCCGACGTTCCTGCCCTACGCGGCGGCCAAAGCAGGCCTCAATGCGACGACCGAGGCGCTGGCGAAGGCGTTCGGGCCGACGGTGCGGGTCAACACGCTGATGCCCGGGCCGTTTCTCACCGACATCGCCGATGCGTGGACGTTCGACCCCGACGCCGCGTTCGGACATCTGGCGTTGCAGCGTGCGGGCGAGCCCCGCGAGATCATCGGCGCGGCCTTGTTCTTGATGTCTGATGCGAGCAGTTTCACCACCGGGTCGATCATCCGCGCCGACGGCGGTCAGCCCTAGGGCGTCACGATGTCGAAGCCGGGGTCGGGCTTGTCCAGCACATCGACGAGCTGCGCGAGAACTGCTGCGTCACCGAGGATCTCGACCCCTGGTGACGTCGTGTCACCCGCCGCCAAGCTCAGCAGCCGCACCTTGGTCGCCAGCCGCAGCGCGGCCTGCGCGGTCTGCTCGTCGGCATCGACCTTGCGGTAGACCAGCACCCCGTTGCGCAGCGTGAGCCGGTAGTTGGTCGCGGTGTCGACGAAGGTCACGTCGATCGCCAGGTCCAGATCCCATGCGCGCGGGCCGTTCACGCTGATCGCCAGCACGTCGAACATCTGCTCCGGGGAGAGCTGAGCGGCCATTGTCGTCGACGTGGCCGTCGGGGTGCCGAAGTTGCCGTCACGTAGCTCGGTGGCTCCTGCCAGGAAGAAGTTGCGCCACGTGGCGGTCTCCGCCCCGTATGCCAGTTGCTCGAGGGTGTCGGCGTAGAGCTGCCGAGCCCCGGCGTGGTTCTCGTCGGTGAAGATGGCATGGTCGAGAAGTGTTGCTGCCCAGCGGAAGTCACCCTCATCAAAGGCTTGCGCAGCGATCTCGACCACGCGGTCCAGACCGCCCATCGCCGCGACGTAGCGGGGTCCGATCGCTTCCGGCGGGTGGGGCCACAACCGGCCCGGGTTCCCGTCGAACCAGCCCATGTAGCGCTGATAGACCGCCTTCACGTTGTGGCTCACCGACCCGTAGTAACCCCGTGCATGCCAGGCGTTCTCGAGAGCGGGCGGCATCGAGAAGGTCTCGGCGATCTCGATCCCGGTGAAGCCCTGGTTGAGCTGGCGCAGCGTCTGGTCGTGCAGGTAGGCGTACAGATCCCGCTGCAGTGACAGGAATTCGACGATGCGGTCCTTGCCCCACGTGGGCCAGTGGTGGGAGGCGAACACCACGTCGGCGCGGTCGGCGAAGGTGTCGATCGCTTCGGTGAGATACCCCGCCCAGCCGTGCGGATCGCGTACCAGCGCGCCGCGCAGCGTCAGCAGGTTGTGCAGATTGTGCGTGGCGTTCTCGGCCATGCACAGTGCGCGGAACTTCGGGAAGTAGAAGTGCATCTCGGCCGGCGCCTCGGTGCCGGGTGCCATCTGGAATTCGATCTCGACACCGTCGACGGTGTGGGTCTCGCCGGTCTCGCGAATGTCGATGGTGGGCACGATGATCGCGACCTCGCCCTGCGAGGGGGTCTGACCGAGCCCGCAGCCCACCTGCCCGTGCGGCCCACGCTCCAGCACTGCCCCGTACATGTAGCCGGCCCGGCGGGCCATCGCCGTGCCCGCGTACACGTTCTCCTGCACCGCGTGCGCGGTGAAGCCCTCCGGCGCCAGCACCGCAACCTTCCCGGCGTCGACGTCAGCCTGTGACGTCACCCCGAGCACACCGCCGAAATGGTCGACGTGACTGTGCGTGTAGATGACGGCGGTGACGGGACGCTCTCCGCGGTGTTCGCGGTACAGCGCCAGGGCAGCCGCAGCCACCTCGGTGGACACCAGCGGATCGATCACGATGATGCCGCTGTCCCCTTCGACGAACGTGATGTTGGACAGGTCGAAACCGCGGACCTGATAAATCCCCCCGACCACCTCGTAGAGACCCTGTTTCGCGACAAGTTGGGACTGCCGCCACAGGCTCGGGTGCACCGACGTGGGTGCGTCTCCGTGCAGGAAGTCGTAGACGTCGTTGTCCCACACCACCCGGCCGTCGGCGGCGGTGATGACGCAGGGAGTCTTCGCGGCGATGAAGCCGCGATCGGCGTCGGCGAAATCCCGGGTGTCGTCGAACGGAAGGGAGGTCAGATGCTCGCGATGCGCTGCTTCGATGGTGCTGCTCGGCGGCTTGTGCTCCATTCCGCTGAGACTGCCACTTTCACTGCCGTCGCGGTGGTTGACTGGGCCGATGGATGTCCGTCGAGTGGTCACAGGTCACGATGCCGCCGGCAAGTCGGTGTTCGTCAGCGACGAGACCGTCGCGCCGCGCACACCGGTGCTTCTTCCGGGGTCGGAGTTCACGATGCTGTGGGGCGGCGATCAGACACCCCACTTCCCCGATGACGGGTCGATGCCGAACTGGCGCACCTACTTTCCACCGATCGGCGGATTCCGGTTCTCGATGTTCACGCTGCCGCCGGGCACCGCCACCGCGCGCACGGACGACCTCACCACCGAGGAGGCGATCGCCGACGGCGAGGAAAAGCTGCCGGGCCTGCTCGGGTACATGGAGCTCGACGATCCCGGCATGCACACCACCGACACCATCGACTTCGAGGTGGTGCTCGAGGGCACTGTGATCCTGGAGCTCGACGACGGCGCCGAGGTGACGCTGCAGCCCGGGGACACCGTGGTGCAGAACGGGACTCGGCATCGGTGGCGCAACCCCGGCGACGTCCCGGCCCGGCTCGCGCTGTTCTGCTGCGGAGCCGAGCACGACAAGATCACCCGTCCCGGCTGAACCACTGTTGCGCGCGGCGTTTCGAGGCCCGGGACAGCCAGGCGTCCTGGATCAATTCCTGGACCTCGCCGACGGCGACCTCCGCGAGTCGGCTCGCGCGCACCAACACCGACGGGTGCCCGTCGAAGTGCGGTGTGGTGAAGAACGGCGACGACGGGTCCTGGGTGAGCGCGAGCTTGTCGGCCTCGGACTCGACCCAGATGACGATGACGTCGGGGTACTTCTCGCCGGTGTCCGGGTCGAACGCGTCGGGCCTCGGGGTGCGGAAGAACACGAACGATTTGCCGCCGACCTGGTAGATCGCGTTGCCGGCCTTCGGGCCCTCGATGCGCGTCACGTGCGGCATGCCCGCGGCGATGCGGTGCACGTCGTCGACGGTGGCGGGCCGGTCACTCACGGCGCGGCACACGGTGCAGCTGGACGTCGGTGAGTGTGCCATCGGCCGCCGTCGCGGTCATGTAGGTGCAGTGTGGCTGGCGGCGCCGGTCGGTCGGTGATCCCGGGTTGAGCAGCCGCAGGCCCGTCTCGGCGGTCGTGTCCCACGGGATGTGGCTGTGGCCGAACACCAGCACATCGGTGTCGGGATAGGCCTTGGCCATGCGCGCCTCGCGGCCGGACGCACCGCCCGTCTCGTGGGTGACCATGAAGCGCAACCCGCCCAACTCGACGTCGGCCCGTTCGGGCAGCCTGCGACGCAGCTCGTCGCCATCGTTGTTGCCCCAGCACGCCACCAGCCGTCGGGAGCGCTGCTCCAACGCATCGAGCAGATCCGGCTCCACCCAGTCACCCGCGTGGATGACGACGTCGGCGTCGTCGACCGCGTCCCACACCTGCGGCGGGAGGTCTTTGGCCCGCTTGGGCACGTGGGTGTCGGCGATCAGAAGAAGGCGCACGCCCCCACCCTAGAGCGCAGCGGCGGGGCGAAATTGGCGCACGGACCCCCTCGCCGCGGCCCATAGGCTCTTTGCCGTGGAGCGTTCGGTCGAGGTGGTGGTGTCGGAACTGCAGGCGGCATCCGAGCGGCTGCGCGACGCCGGACAGCGCCTGCAGGACGGACTGTCCAGCGTGGATCTGGAGACGCGGCAACTGCTCGGCTCGGGGTGGAAAGGAGACGCCGCCTCGGCCTACGGGCCTGCGTGGGACAAGTGGCACGACGGAGCCGGCCAGGTGGTTCGCGGTCTGCAGACCATGGCCGACCTGCTGAGCCTCGCGGGCAAGGAGTACGCCAAGACCGACCAGCAGTCCGGTGAGGCTTTGAGCGCGACGATGCAGGGCGGCGGGGGTGCGCCTGCGGGGGGTGGTGGCGGCGGAGGCGGGGCTCCGACTGCGGCGCCGGCGGCTTCAACTGCGAGTGGCTCGGCTACGGGGGGTGGCGCTGCTGCGGCGGCGTCCGAGCCGCTGACGGGTCTGGCCCAGGCGATGAACCTCGAGCAGCTCGGGTCGGTTGCGGAGTCGGCACAGTCGGCGCCACAACAGCTCGGCGGCTTCCTGCAGCAGGGGGCGCAGATGGCCGGCGGATTCGTCGAGCAGGTGGCGTCCATGGTCGAGGGCGCAGCGCAGGGAGGTGAGGCGCCCGCACCCGAACAGCCGCGGGGTTCCGATCGCGATCCGACGCCGAGGGACGAGCGATGAGCGCGCTGATAGTCGATTTCGATGCGCTGCGCGCCGCGATCACCCACATGGAGGAATTCGGTCGCGAGGTCGGCGAATGCCTCGACGACATCGAGCACACGATGGCGATGCTGCGCGGCTCGTGGGAGGGCGCCGCCTCGGATGCGCAGGCGCAGGCGCAGAAACAGTGGGAGACCGGTGCAGAGCAGATGAAGGAATCGCTCGCCGCGCTGCAGAAGGTCGCCGACACGGCGCACAAGAACTACACCGACGCCGTCGCCAAGAACGGCCAGATGTGGCAGGCATGACCATCGGGGGGCCACGCGGTGCGGATCGAGGTTGACCCGGAGGCGCTGATCGCCGCGGGTCAGCAGACCGGTGCGATCGGCTCGCAGCTGGCTCGGCTGTCGGATGCACTGGGCGCGGCGCTCGGCGGTGGCATCTCGTCAGGCATGGACCCGGCGGGGCTGAACTTCGGATTGAAGTACGGCCATCAAGCCGGCGAGTTCACCTCCGCCGTCGCCGATGCTGCCAACGCCTTCAACTCCGTGGGCATGCTGCTACAGGCCACCGGCTACAACTACCGCAACGCCGACGCCGCGGCGACGATCGGCGGGCCCGGACCGTCCGGCGGCGTCGGCGCCGAACCCGGCAAAGCCTTGCCTGCCCACGTCCCGGCCGGCCCCAACGGCGTCACGGTCCCGCCGCCGGACAAGTGGTACCTGATCCAACCGTTCCTGCAGGTGCTGCCAGGCATCGGCTTCTTCGCCGGGACCGCGATGACGTGGCCGTCGGGCAACGCCCCGATCATGGGTGTGACCGCAGGGCAATGGCGGAACTTCGCCACCGGGTTCGCGCTAATCGAGCCGCAGCTGACCGGCATCAAGAATGCCGTTGCCGCGCAACAGGTCCCCGAGACCGGGGCGATGAAGACCGCGCTGGAAAGCCTGGGCACCGCGATCTCGTCGCTGGCCGAGGTGTCGAACTCTGTCGCGCAGTCGATCACTGATTTTGCGAACGGCGTGCAGGAAACCCAGGACGCGATCCGGCGAATCCTCGACCGGCTGTCGCTGGACGGCCTGTGGGACACGGTGAAAGGCATCTTCACCGGAGAGGCCGACGACATCCTGCGCGAAGTGGCGCACGACATCGGCACGGTGCTGCACAACTTCCAGAGTCAGGTGAAGGGCATCGTCGGGCTGCTCGACGAGCTGACCGGCCTCATCGGCGACGCGGCGACGGCGTTCCAGAAATGGATCCGGCCGATCCTGGTGGAGACGTTCGGCGACCGGGTGGGCAACGATCTGGCGAATGCCGTCACGCTGTACACCGACATCCAGGTGGGCGCGGTCACCGGGTTGATCGGCACCGTGTCGGGGATCGTGGCGATGGCCGACCCGGACACCTGGAAGGGCATGGCCGAGATGGCGCTCTCGGTCGCCAAGGACCCGTCCACTCTGCCCGATGTCCTGATCAACATGGGCAAGGAGTTCGTCGCGTGGGACAAGTGGTCGGGTGACCATCCGGGCCGCGCCGCGGGCGAGGCGGCGTTCAACATCGGTTCGCTGTTCGTTCCCGGCGGCGCGCTGTCGAAGACCGGCAGCGTCGCCAAGGGCCTGAACCTGAGCCGACGCGTGCTCGAGGAAGGTCGTCTGCCCAAGGTCGGTGAGCTGGGCAGCTGGACACGCGGGACGCCGAGTCGCATTGAGACACCGCATGTTCCGGAGTTCAACCCCTCTGGCACGGGCGGGGTGCCGCCGCTGCGGCCCGAGGGGATTCCGGGCGGGGCGGGGCCGGGCACGCCGGGTGCTGGTCCGGCGCCGGGTGGGTCGACGCCGTCGGGCAGCGGCCCGTCGGGTGGCGGTCCGCGTGCTGGTGAGCCGTCGGCACCGAGTGGCCGGCCGTCGGGTTCGGGCGCCGAGGGCGGCGCCGGACCGCGGGCACCCGTGGGCGAAGCGCCGTCGGCGGGCGGTGCGCCGTCGTCCTCGGCACCGTCGCCGAGTGGGACACCTTCGCCAGGCGGGCAGCCGTCGGCTTCACCCGGCGGGGGCCCCGGATCCGTTGGCGGATCGACAGCGCCGCACGGACCGTCGGGTGGGACGCCTGAAGCGCCGACAGAAGCCCCAGCGCACTCGGCTCCTTCAGCTACGCCGACGCCGGAGTCGTCAGGCGGAGGCGGCGGGTCGGAACCGGGTCCACAGAATGGCGGGTCCGCAGCTGCCGGCGGGACTCACGAACAGCCCCTGTCCCCCGATGGCACACACCCGGGAAGTCCGGAATCTCACGCGAACGGCGATCAACCGTCCCCGGGCGACGGCACCCACACTTCGCCCGGAGACAAGGCTCCGCCGGACGGGCACGCGCGGGTCTACTCGATGATGGATGGCAGCGAGCACACCACGTCACTCGCACCTGAGCAGCTCCTCGACAACCATCGAATCGACGACGCCCTCGCAGCACATGGCATGAGCAAGAGCGAACTCGTCGATCTGATCAACACCCCGACGGATGCTCTGACAGCGGATCAACGCCACTTGTTGACGGCGGTTCGCGACGCCTTGCCCGCACCGACAGCTGACACCGTTATGCAAAAGGTGATTCCGCCCGGCTTCTTCCATGCCGACGGGCACTTCGTTCAAAGCCGCGCCGACGACTACATCATGGGCGCAACCAATTTTGATCCGCGGATAGTCAATGGTTCGGTGACCGTGGCAGGGGACACTGCGCATCTGTCCTCCCCGGCGGCAATATACGACCATCTTCGGCTCGACTACGGAGGATCACAATTCGCACAGCATGATCCGGGAACGATGGTCATCCGCTTTCAAGCGGAGAATCCAACGTCGCCCGATCTTTATGAAATACCGAGGAATTCCGATCTGGGCGGAAACAGTCGGTTCGACAGCTGGGAAGATCCCTTCACCGGTAACGGCTTCACCAAATCCGGTGACGACGTCATACCCGAGTACGTTGCATCCGGGATCACCATGCGGGAAGGTGCGGAGATGTGGGAAATCCTCGACGACGGAACACAACGATTGATAGCTGTCCTCGGCCGCGACGAGTGGATACCTCAGGGTAATTAACATGGATATTCCTGTCTCGGGCGGTATCGCAACCTACCGGGGAAAGCAGTACCCGATCGCCTTCACCGGTGAGGATTGGATCGCACTGCGCGCAGACGGGGGGCCCGAATTCCCCGATGCCATTGACGCTGGCGAGTCACGGTTCGAGCCTGGCCATTACCGGCCTTGGGTCAAAGTGCCTCGATCGTCGATAGAGAAGATGTTGTACAGAAAGGTCACCGGCTTCCTATCCGGCCACGCCGTGTCTCTCGTCAGCCGTTTCCACGACGGTCAAATAGGGGTCACCTACATCGGACCGCCCGCCGTGGCAGACGAACTCGGACTCGACGGCGACCAATACATGGGCTGGACAGGGCATTACAAGCCGGAGGATTTCGACAGCATCGAGATAGAGGAGATGCCCTATGCCTGATCGGTTCATTCTCCAGAAGTTGCTGAATTCCACCCTCGCAACTGCCATCGTCGACACTGGCGATGACCAGGTGGGCGGATACGTCGCGGATGCGGCTGCAGCTGTCAATCTGCGCACACCACAACAACTTCTGGCAGCCTACGGGGTGGAAGGGGCGCCGCAGTTCGTCGATGTCGTGCGCTTCGAACAGCCCCGCCTCGCCACGCTGTCCCAACCCAGCGAAGCGCCACGCCCCTGGCCGACCTTTCCCAATGGTTTCTTGTTCGGCGATTCGTTATCTCAGGTGTGGGCCATGAGCCGCACCCGATATCCATACGGCTCCGAATACTGGCGCCTTAGGTCCGACGGCGAACAGAAAATGCTTTCGCGATACGAAGGTGTTGCACGCGGTTGGCTCAACGCCAAGCAATGGCGCCCGCCGAGCCCGATGGTCGGCACACTGGCTCGGTGGCGCGGAACCGAGTTCTTCGCCGACGTCGTCGCAGAGACCGTCCAGCTGACAGCCGTCACCGCCGACGGCCCGACGGGTTTTGAGCCAGTCCGAGCCAACGTCTGGTCGATGAGCGTGCCCCTGAACGAGACCGAGGTCTTCGAGCGCATTTTCACCGCTGAGCTCGATGGTGTCCCGGTACGTATCGTCCGAACGTCCGGGAGAACCGCCGAGCTCCTCTTGCTCGACGACGATCCTGGTCTGGCGCGCACCGTCGGCGCGGGCTCGATCGAACCTGGCGTTTACGAGGTAGTCGTGGACACCGGTCGACTCACCAATATCCGCGGGGTTGAAAATCAGTGGGCTCCCTGAAGTCTGCGTTTCATTGGGAGGTACTTCCATGCCGCATCTGACGATCGACAGCATCGATTGGGATCAGTCGGGAGGTGGTCTTACATACGCAATCCCCGAGCTACAGAGCCAACTTCCGGTGAGCGGACGTGTGGCGCGGCAAATACCCGGACCCGACAGAAGTGACTACTTCTTCGTCGTTCTGAATCCGCCTTTGCGCTTTCATCCCCAGCCCGACTTCGACTGGAGTCGAACGCAACCCGAGTTTCACGGACGTGACGACGCCGGTGCCTTCCTGCGTATCTACGCGGTGATCGTGTGCAGTCTGGCTGTAGGCACGCAGTTGCACAACGGCATGAAGCGCTTTCCCGTGCAGCTCGCACTGGTCATCGACAACACCGTTGGCCGAGATGAGCATCTGACGTTCGAGAAATGCGAGTACGCCGGGCAGGCCTTGGTGAGCGACGTTCCGAGCCCCAGCAACTCCATCGAACTCACGAAGCTCGCCGACTCTCCCTGGGAATGGACACTTTACGAGGCAAGCGACCGCTCATTCATCCTTCGGGTGATGTTCTCTGAAGGCCCCTACAAGATCGATGTGGGTCGCTATTTCTTGATGCAGGGAGGACTCAGACCCGACGATCCCGCCGATATTGCTGCACGCATCAAACGCGACTACCCAACCGTCGACTTCACTGAAATCTCGAAGAGCACTGTCGCACATACGGTTGACGGTGGACCTGCATCGACGAAGGGACCGGTCTAGGTGCATCCCGAAGAGTCCACCTCGGCTTTCGCCGAGCGGGTAACGGCATGAACGTCACAGAGCTGAGGCGAGCTCTGCGCGCCTTGGAGATCCCAGACCGCGAGCTGGCACTCGGCGGTCAGGCGGAGTATTCATGGTGCGTCGAGCCCAGCACTGATGGCCTCTGGGAGGTGTACTGGTACGAACGCGGAAACAAGAACGGCTTGGCACGGCTCTCCACCGAATCGGAGGCGTGCTACTACCTTCTGGGGCGCCTCACATACAGCCGACTGCTAGGCGGAACCTTGGCCGTAAGGGAGGCAGACAACTCACCGTTCACCCCAGAGGTGTGACAAGACCTCGTCGAGTGGGCGCGAGCAGCGGGATATTCAGTGAGCCGAGGAGGGCATTCGCGCGCGACAATTCTCTGGTCCGATCCCGGCGGAGAAATCCGTTTCTACATCCGTCGACGCTTTGACGGCCATTTTGTCCTAACCTCGTCGGAAAGGGCTTCTGACGAACAGTTCGAGCTGTCAGCGCCCGCGGCGGAGACCCTGGAGAAGCACCTTTTCGGTCTATTGGGTTCGGATGCTCGATCACGAAAAGGGCTCCCGCGACTGCGATTACCGACCCACCCAGATGCCGACGCAACTGACTTCCGAATCACAGATAAAGACACCCACGGCTTCTTCAGTCTGACCGACACAGATGGGCTGATCATCGCCTCTGCTCGTGACGAATACACACTCGTCAAGCTTTCTCACCTGGTGTCCAACCCCTTGCCCGACATCATCGCGTCCTACGAGGACCCCAGGGCCGTCCGCTGTTCCACGTGTGACGGCAGCTACGAGCCCGTCACGTATCCGAGCACCGTCAAGCCGAACACCCCGAACAACAGCAGCGTGCCCGCCACGTCGGACACCGGGTTCGCGCCCACCGCCGCCGTCACCGCGCCCAGCAGCACCGCCAACGCCACGAACGCTATCCGCGCACCGAGTAGAAGTCTCTGCCGCACAACAACACTCAAGACCGCCGCCGGAACCGTACGCGCCACCCACACCAGCGGGACGACGAGAGCCAGGCCCAATACCCCAGCCGCGATCCGCGGCAGCACCGTCGACATTCCGTCATCGTTGGCGGCCATCACGACGATCAGCGCCACCGCCAGGAACACCACCGACGCCGTCGCCATCCGCAGTACCCGCGCCATCGCCAGCCCGATGTTGTCGATCACCATGGGGCGCAACGCCGGATTCATGCGGTCGGCGACCAGAAGTCCCCGCACCGCCTGCGTCAACGTGCCCCAGCGCAACCGGCTCACCGCGAGGTTGTGCGTCGCGATGGCATGGTTCGGCTCGATCCGCAGCGCCTGCAGATACTGCTGCTCGGCAGCCTTCGCACCCCAGGTCGTTCGGAAGATGTCGCCGCGCAACACCAGTGCGTCCGGGTTCGTCGGGTCGAGCCGCAACGCCTCGTCCACCACCGCCGACGCCTGCTGATCCATGCGGGACTCATGCAGCAGGCTCGCGTACGTGTACTGCGCCAGCGCCGACCGGGGATGCTCGGTCACCAGACGCCACGCCATCGCCAACGCATCTGCGTCGCGGCCCAGCCCGTGCAACGCGAGCGCATACAGCCGCATCGCATGCTCGTGAGTCGGCTCGACGGTGAGCACCGCCCAGGCCGCCGACGCCGCAGCCGCGTAGTCCTTGGCGACAAGACTCGCCTGCGCAGACTGCGTGAGCATGGCAACGTCGGACATCACCGGTGAATTTTATCGACGCGCACAGGGTGCCCCGCGCACGTCTTCGACGGGCCCGACCGGATTCATGCGTTAATTGAGGGCACCAGAGACCACGGGGCAGAGGTGAGTGCAGATGGCAGGCCGCAGCGGCAAGGCTGCCCCTGGCGAAGACGCCCGGGTCATCCGCACCCGCGCCGACGTCGGCCGCACCGCCCTGGATGTCCTAGTCTCCGAGGGCTCCGAAGCCGTCACCCACGCCCGCGTCGCCGAGCTCGCCGGCTACTCGAAGACCACGCTGTACACCCACTGGCCGACGCGCGTGGACCTGCTACGGATCGCCCTCGATGCCATCGGCGAGCTGCCCCACACGGAGCCCTCGGGCGACCTTCGCTCAGATCTGATCGGCGAGCTGACGTCGTTCCGCACCGCGGTGGTCGACCTCCACTTGGACAAAGTGCTCTACGCGATGGCGCAGTGGGCGTCTGTCGAGACCATGGCCGAGATCCGCGATTCGCTGAACTCCGAGGCGCAGCGTCCGATCCGGACGATGCTGGAGAACGTCTTCGACGGTGCGCAGTTGGAAGCGGCGATCTCGATGCTGGCCGGCGTGGTGGCGTGCCCGTCGCTGATGTTCGGAACGGTGCCGGGTGACGACGTCATCGAGGCGGCAGTCGACATGGTGCTCGCCAACAAGAAATAGAAGTGCGCCCGAAGGGATTCGAACCCCTAACCTTCTGATCCGTAGTCAGATGCTCTATCCGTTGAGCTACGGGCGCGTGGTGGTGCGTGTTCAGTTGTTGGCGGAGGCGAGAGGATTTGAACCTCCGGCCCGCTTTAAGGCGGGCAACTCATTAGCAGTGAGTCCCATTCGGCCGCTCTGGCACGCCTCCTGACGTTGACCGCCGAAAGGAGAGAGTACACAGGCCCTGCCACGGGAAGCAAAGCAGATCGACGACAGCCCTAAACTGTTCGGGTGCCCGCACGTCTTCGCCCGGAACTCGCCGATCTGCCCGCCTACACACCGGGCAAGACCGTGCCGGGCGCCATCAAGATCGCCAGCAACGAAACCGTCCACGGGCCTCTGCCCAGCGTGCGCGCCGCGGTCGCCGACGCGATGGACGGCATCAACCGCTATCCCGACAACGGATACGTCGAGCTCAAGGAGCGCCTGGCCAAGCACGTGAACTTCGCGCCCGAGCACATCTCGGTGGGCTGCGGGTCGGTGAGCCTGTGCCAGCAGCTGATCCAGATCACCTCCACGGTCGGTGACGAGGTGCTGTTCGGGTGGCGCAGCTTCGAGATCTATCCGCTGCAGGTCCGCACCGCCGGCGCCACCCCGGTCCAGGTGCCGCTGACCGAACACACCTTCGACCTCGACGCCATGGCGGCCGCGATCACCGACCGCACCCGGCTGATCTTCGTCTGTAACCCGAACAACCCGACCAGCACCGTCGTCGACCCCGCCAAGCTGGCCGCATTCGTCGAGGCCGTCCCGCCGCACATCATGGTCGTGCTCGACGAGGCCTACATCGAGTACATCCGCGACGACCTGGTGCCCGACAGCTTCGGCCTGGTCCGCGCGCATTCCAACGTCGTCGTGCTGCGGACGTTCTCGAAGGCGTACGGCCTGGCCGGCCTGCGCGTCGGCTACGCCGTCGCCGATCCGGACATCGTCAGCGCGCTGTCCAAGGTCTACGTCCCCTTCACCGCCACGACCGTCTCCCAGGCCGCCGCCATCGCCTCCCTCGACGCCGCCGACGAACTGCTCGAACGCACCGACGCCGTCGTGGCCGAACGCACCCGCGTCTCGGCCGCGCTGCGCGACGCCGGGTACGAACTGCCGCCGTCGCAGGCCAATTTCGTCTGGCTGCCGCTGACCGGCCGCGCCCAGCAGTTCGCGGCCGACGCCGCCAACAGCCGCATCATCGTGCGGCCCTATGGTGACGACGGCGTGCGGGTCACCGTGGCGGCCCCGCGCGAGAACGACGCCTTCCTCGACTTCGCCCGCACCTGGACAGGACGCTCATGACCGAACCCCGGAAGACCTTCACCGAGCTGACCTCGCGCACCGGCCGGATCGACGACGCCGAACTCGACGCGTTCTGGGCCACCCTGGCGCCGGCGACCATCGAGTTCATGCTTGGCGAATGGAAGGGCGGCGAGTTCGACACCGGCCACAAGGCCAACGGCTTCATGAAGCGGCTCAACTGGTTCGGCAAGACGTTCCACTCCGCCGCCGACGCCAAGCCGCTGGTGTGCCTGGATGCTGACGGCGCCAAGTTCTCGAACACGGAGGCGATGAACGGCGAAGCCAGCCTGTGGATGGAAGAGTTCCGCGGCGAGACGGTCGCGTCCATGGTCTACGACGGCAAGCCGGTGCACGACCACTTCAAGGTCGTCGACGACAACGCCGTCGTCGGCATCATGAACGGCAAGGGCGCCATGGACACCAGCTCCGGCACGCCGCGTCACCTGTATTTCTATCTCGAGCGGGTGTAGCCCCCTATCGTGGCGAAGATGAGGACGCGCGCGCGGGTGACGACGACCGCCATGGTCGGGCTGGCGATCGTGCTCGGCGCGACGACGGCCTGCTCACGCAGCACCGAGGGTGCCGTCGCGCAGACCACCGAACCCGGCCCGCCGCTGACCACCGAACGCAGCGCGCCGAGCATTCCCGGGCTGCCGAGCATCCCCGGGTTGCCCGAGATCACGATCCCGAATCTGCCGCTGCCGACGCGCGGGTCGAACGTCCCCGAGGTGCCGCCCCCGCCGAACGCGACCAGCATGTCGTGCGAGGAGTACTCGAAGCTCGACGAGGCGACCCGGCTCGCGGTGGTCAAGGCGATCCTCGCCCAGGGCAACAACCCGATCGGCGCCAACGGCGAGACGGTCGGCCAACTCCTCGCCGACGCCGCATGCCAGTTCCTGCCCAGCGCGAAGGTCGCCGACGTTTTGATGGGCTGACGCCCTGATGGGCTGATGGCCCGCGCTGTCGCGCGGCAGCTAGCCTCATGAGCCATGGGCAGCAGCTATGAGTCAGTGACAGTGGAGATCGCCGACCACATCGCACAGGTCACGTTGATCGGCCCGGGCAAGGGCAATGCGATGGGACCGGCGTTCTGGGCCGAACTCCCCCAGGTCTTCGCGGAGCTCGACGCCGACCCCGACGTGCGGGCGATCGTGCTGACGGGTTCGGGCAAGAATTTCAGCTACGGCCTCGACCTGCCCGCGATGGGCGGCATGCTGTCACCGATGCTCGCCGAGGGCGCCCTGGCCAAACCCCGCGCCGACTTCCACAAGCACCTCAAGACCATGCAGCAGTCGATCACCGCGGTCGCCGATTGCCGCACGCCGGTGATCGCGTCGGTGCACGGCTGGTGCATCGGCGGCGGCGTCGACCTGATCTCAGCCGTCGACATCCGCTACGCGAGTGCCGACGCGAAGTTCTCGGTTCGGGAGGTCAAGCTCGCGATCGTCGCCGACGTCGGTTCGCTGGCGCGGCTGCCGCTGATCCTGAACGACGGGCACCTGCGCGAACTGGCGTTGACGGGCAAGGACATCGACGCTGGGCGGGCCGAGAAGATCGGTCTGGTCAACGACGTGTTCCCCGACGCCGACGCGTCGTTGGCCGCGGCGCGGGCCACCGCGGCTGAGATCGCCGCGAACCCGCCGCTGGTGGTCGCCGGCGTCAAGGACGTCCTCGACGAGCAGCGCACCGCCGCGGTCTCGGCGAGCCTGCGCTACGTGGCGGCGTGGAACTCGGCGTTCCTGGCGTCGAAGGACCTCACCGAGGGCATTACCGCGATGTTCGAGAAGCGCCCGCCGACGTTCACCGGCGAGTGACCGCCTAGATCCTGCGGCCCGCCGTCTCCGGCAGCGCCAGGACACACGCCAAGCTGACCAGTCCGAGCGCGCCCATCATGACCGACACCGCCCAACCGCCGTAGTTGGCCAGCAGCAGCGGTGACACGACGGGCGGCAGCGCGCCGCCGATGATCGCGCCCAGCGTGTGCGACAACGCGGCGCCGGTGTAGCGGTACTCGGGGGCGAAGATCTCCGGCAGCAGCGCGGCGAGCGGCCCCATGCACCAGCCGATGAGGCAGTAGGTCACCACGATCGTCACGCCGAACATCATCTTGTCGCCGGTCTCGATCAGCGGGAACACCACGAACGCCCACGGCGCCGTCAACGCGAACCCCCACGACACGATGCGACGCCGGCCGTAGGTGTCACTGAGGACTGCCGACACCGCTGCGAAGCCCACCGCGCACAGACCGCCGATCACCCCGGTCATCAACACCAGGTCGTAGGAGAAGTCGAGCCGCTCGGCGGCGTAGTGGACGAAGAAGGTGCCCGCCTGGAACACCAGCATGGGAGCGCAGACGGCGACCCCGGCAGCCAGCAGCACCTGCCGCCCCTGCCGACGGAACAGCGCGACGAGCGGGGCGCCCTGGTGTCCGGTGTCCTCGCCGAGTACCGGGGAGTCCTTGACGTGCATGCGGATGTAGAGCGCCACGAGGATCAGAATTCCGCTGAGCAGGAACGGGATTCGCCAGGCCCAGGCGAAGAACGCCGAGCCCGGATCCTCGCCGAAGGCGGCCTGCACGACCCAGAACACGAGGTTGGCCAACACCAGCGCGGTGCCCAGGCCGAGCTGGGTGAACATCCCGAAGAAGCCGCGCCGGTCCTGGGGCGAGTTCTCTGCGCTGAGCAGGACGGCGCCCGCCCATTCGCCGCCGACGGCGAAGCCCTGGACCAGCCGCAGACCCAGCAGCAACAGCGGAGCCGCGATACCGATGGTTGCTGTGCTCGGAATGAGACCCACTCCGACGGTCGCGACGCCCATCAGCAGCAGCGTCACGACCAAGGTCTGCTTGCGGCTGATGCGGTCGCCGAAGTGACCGAACACCGCCGCCCCGACCGGCCGGGCCAGGAACGCGGCCGCGAACGCGCCCAGCGAGGCCGTCGTCGCCATGATCGGGCTCAGGTCGGGGAAGAACACCGTCGGGAACACCAGTGCCGCGGCGGTGCCGTAGATGAAGAAGTCGTAGAACTCGATCGCCGAGCCCACGTAACTGGACAGCGCGATCCGCCAGAGCGGTTGGGTGGCAGTGGGTCCGGCAGGGGCCGCTTCCATCGTCATGGGTCGATAGTGACGGCTTTGCCGGATGAACACATCCGCTATTGGGTGGAACGCTCCGGCGGAATTCGATGTCCACCGATCGGGGGACACCAACTGCGGCCGTAGCCGGCCGCAGTCATGTTCAGCAGGGGTCTCCGGGCGGGGTGAAGTAGGGCACCCCTTCGACGGTGTAGCAGGGGATCTCGCCGGGCACGTAGGGAACAGCCGACGAGGCGATTGCCGCCGCCGCCACACCGGCTTCGACGCCGTTGGCGATCGGCGCGCCGCAGCCCTCGACGCCGACGAAGCGGCCGTGGACTCCGGCGCAGATGTCGGCGGCTGCGGTCGGCGCGTTCAACAGTGATGCGGTGGCCAGCGGAGCGGCGACCAGTGTCGCGGCGGCCAGCAGCGCGGCGGTGTGTCGGTTCACGGCAATTACTGTGCACCATTGCGAACCCGCTTGCCTTGACTTTCGAAGACAAGTAACAGCGGTGGCGGAGGGATTTGAACCCCCGGACGGTGTTAGCCGTCTCTCGCTTTCAAGGCGAGTGCATTAGGCCGCTCTGCCACGCCACCGCGCGTCAGTCTAGACGCGGCCCACCTTCGCCGACGGCGCACCCGACTGCAGCGCGGTGCTGATCCGGCGGCAGTTCTCCCCCATCGCAGTCACTTGAGGTCGCGAGAGACGGTCCACGAAGTGCTCGCGTACCGCCGCCCCGTACGTCTGCTGCGCCGCGGACAGCGCGTCGCGGCCCTGCACCGTGATGAAAGCCAGCACCCCGCGGCCGTCGTCCGGACTCGCGCCCCGGGTCACCAGGGTCTGCTTCTCCAAACGATTGATCTGCCGCGTGACGCGACTCGGCAGCGACATCAACGACTCCGCCAGATCTCCCATTCGGGCCGCCCCTGCCGGCGATGCAGCCAGCAGATCGAGCAGCCGTACGTCGTTCAAGGTGAGCTTGTGCTTGTCCACCAAGGCTCTGTTCATCGTGGCGTACAGGCGCAGCGACGCCTCCAGAAAGTTCTGCCACGCTCGTTGTTCTGACATGTCCAAACCTGGCGTATCGCTTGCGCTACGCCCCCCCGTGATCCCCTCCATTGCCACATATTAGAGGTCGCGCCCTAGTGCCATCGGGCAATAGGAAATGCGGTTTCCGCTGCGTAGTAGCGTTGCCCGAATGCTGGCTATCGTGGCGGACTCCGGCCGACTGTCCTGGCAGGCAGTCCCCGATGTGACACCCGGCCCCGGCGAGGTCCTGCTGCGGGTCGCCGCCGCCGGGGTCAACCGGGCCGATCTCCTCCAGGCAGCCGGGCACTATCCGCCCCCGCCGGGCGCCAGCGACATCATCGGTCTCGAGGTGTCCGGGGTGATCGAGGCCCTGGGTGCCGATCTCGACGATCCGCAGTGGTCGCAGGGGCAACCGGTCTGCGCTTTGCTGGCAGGCGGTGGCTACGCCGAATACGTGGCGGTTCCGGCCTCTCAGCTGCTCCCCGCACCCGAAGGGATACCGCTCCCGTACGCCGCCGGGCTACCCGAGGTCGCCTGCACCGTCTGGTCGAACATCGTGATGACCGCCGGCGTGCAGCCGGGCCAGCTGCTGCTGGTGCACGGGGGTGCCAGCGGCATCGGCACCCACGCCATCCAGGTCGCCGGCGCGCTGGGCTGCCGGGTCGCCGTGACCGCCGGATCGGCGAACAAGCTGGAGCTGTGCGCCGAACTCGGCGCCGAGATCACCATCGACTACCACGCCGACGATTTCGTCGAGGTGCTGCGCGAGGCCGGCGGCGCCGACGTCATCCTCGACATCATGGGAGCGGCCTATCTGGATCGCAACATCGACGCCCTGGCCGACGACGGCCGCCTGGTGATCATCGGCATGCAGGGCGGCGTCAAGGGCGAGCTGAACATCGGCAAGCTGCTGGCCAAGCGCGGCGGCGTGTTCGCCACGGCACTACGCGCCCGCCCTGTGGACGGGCCGGCCGGCAAGTCCGCGATCGTGACGCAGGTGCGAGACAATGTGTGGCCGATGATCGCCGACGGTCAGGTCCGACCGGTGATCGGCGCCGAGTTCCCCATCGCAGAAGCCCAAGCGGCCCACGAATTGCTCGAGTCCGGCGACGTGTCCGGGAAAGTGATTCTGCGCGTAGGCGATTAGCGAGGGTCAGCCGAGTGAGGCCAGGGCCCGCACCAGCTGATCGACCTCGGCTGCGGTGCTGTAGTGCGCCAGCCCGATCGTGACCGCACCACCCACATCGTTGACGCCGATGACGTCGAGCACGCGGGAGTTCGCGTTCGCGATCGCGAGGATGCCGTTGTCGGCGAGCCGCTGCACCACCCGCTCGGCGGGCACGTTCTCCACGGCGAAGCTCAGCACCGGGATGCGCTCCTCGGGGCTACCGATCACGATCACCGTGGGCAGCACCCGCAGCGAGGACAGCAGGTAGTCGAAGAGGCCGTCGAGATAGCCCGAGGCGGACCTCATCGACACCGCAAGCCGCTCACGACGGCTGCCTTGGGCCGAATCCTCAAGACCGGCAAGATATTCGATGCTGGCCACCAGGCCGGCGAGGTAGCCGAACTGGTGTGACCCCAGCTCCAGACGCGCCGGGCCCGTCGCCTCAGGGGCCAGGGACACCGAACCGAACGCATCGATCAGCGACGGGTCGCGGAACACGAGCGCGCCGATCGGGGGCCCACCCCAGGCCAGCGCGTTGAGCGCCACCACGTCGGCTTCGACCTCGTCGATGTCGATCAGGCGGTAGGGCGCGGCCGCGGAGTGGTCCACGACGACGAGCCCCCCGACCTCGTGGACCAGTTTGGTCACCTCGCGAAGCTCGGTGACGGTGCCCAAAGTCGTTGACGCGGAGGTCAATGCGACCAGCCGGGTGGCCCGGTTGACCAGGCCCTCCCACTGCCACGTCGGCAGCTCCCCGGATTCGATGTCGACCTCGGCCCACTTGACCTGCGCCCCGTAGCGGTTCGCCGCGCGCAGCCACGGAGCGATGTTGGCCTCGTCGTCGAGCCGAGACACCACCACCTCGTATCCGAGCCCGACACGGCCAGACGCCGCGTCGGCGAGCGAGGTCAGCAGCACCGCGCGGTCGGCACCCAGAACGACGCCGGCAGGGTCGGCGTTGACCAGATCGGCCACCGCCTGGCGGGCCGCGGCCAGCACCGCGGCACTGCGCCGCGACGACGGGTGCGCACTCGCCACGGTCGGCATCGAGCCACGGAAAGCCGTGGACACCGCGCGGCTGACCGTATCGGGCAGCAGCATGCCGTGCTGCGCATCCAGGTGCACCCAGCCATCGCCCAACGACGGGTGCAGACCCCGCACCCGGGCGACGTCGTATGCCATGTCAGCCCACCTTAGTGCGTCCAGGGAACCTCGCCGTGCCGCCGCATCGCGGACGGTGAGCGATTGCCCGACCTCGCTCGTGCTGCCCATGCCGTGGCCGGTACGGGTCATCTGGGCAGCCATACTAGTCCAGTGAGCTTCGGGTACGGAGTGCTACTCGCGTTGGCGTTGCTGGTTGTCCCCGGGGCAATCATCGCGCGGTGCGGTGGGCTGCACTGGCCGGCTGCGGTGGCCGTCGCGCCGGCGTTGACCTACGGCGCCGTGGCCATGGCAATCGTGCCGTTCGGCGCGCTCGGGGTGCCCTGGAACGCGGGCACCGCACTGCTCACTCTCGCCGTCGTCGCCGGCGCGATCGCCGGTTCGCGGGTGCTGGCCCGACGGATCTGGACCACCCCCCAGGCGCCCGAGAGACCTCGACCGCCGCGCGGTGCGACGCTCCTGGTCGGCGGAGGCGTGGTCCTGGGGGCGGTGCTGATCTGGGTCGCCGCCGCGCGGGGTTTGGCCAATTGGCAGTCGATTCCCAGCACCTGGGATGCGGTCTGGCACGCCAACACCATCCGGTTCATCCTCGACACCGGCCAGGCCTCCCCCACCCACATGGGCGAACTGCGCAACGTCGAAACCCTCGAGGCGCTGTACTACCCCTCTGCCTTCCACGCGCTGGCCGCGGTGTTCGCCCAGGTGGCCGGTGCCGCGCCGGCGACGGCGTACACGGTGTTCTCCGTCGCGGTGTCCTGCTGGCTGTTCCCCGCGAGCGCCGCGATGTTGACGTGGCTTCTCATGCACCGCTGGGCGGCGCCGTGGCCGACGTTCGGGGCCGCGGCCACCTCGGCGGTGTTGGCCGCGTCGTTCACCGCCGTCCCGTTCGTCGAGTTCGACACCGCCTCGATTCCCAACCTCGCCGCCTACGGCATCGCCGTGCCGGTGTTCGTGCTCGTCACCACGACGCTGGCGCACCGCGACCGCATCCCGATGGCGGTGTTGGCCGTCGTCGGTCTGTTCACCGTCCACATCACCGGCGGCGTGATCGCGGTCGTCCTCGTCGCCGCCTGGTGGCTGGTCGATGTGCTGCGCCGGCCCGTGCGCGGGCGGCTCTCCGACACCATCACTCTCTTCGCCATCGGGGCCCCGGCGGTGGCGCTGCTGCTCCCTCAGTTCCTGGGCGTGCTGCAACAGGCGGAGATCATCGAGGGCCACTCCTTCGTCACTCACCAGAGCAGGAAGCGCGCGCTGTTCGACGCCGTCGTGCAGCACACCCGTCATCTCAACGATTTCCCGATCCAGTGGTGGCTGATCGCACTGGCGGCGGCCGGTGGTGTCCTGATCGTCGTGCGGCGGGTGTGGTGGCCCGCCCTGGTGTGGTTGTTGCTGGTCATCTCGATCGTGCACTCGTCCGTGCCGTTCGGCGGCCCGTTCGGGGCAGCCGTCGGCCAGTTCAGCGACCTCTTCTACAGCGACCCGCGCCGGCTGTCCGCGGTGATCACCCTGCTGCTGAGTGCGCTGGCCGGGATCGCGGCCGTCACCGGCGCCTGTTGGGTGGCCGCGCGCGTCCCGGCGGTATCGGCGCGCGTTCGGCACACGACCGCCGCGGTCGTGCTCGCGGTGGCCGCCGTCGCCTCGGCCGTGCACTATCTCCCGCGCCACGAGTTCCTGTTCGGCGAGAAGTACGACTCCGTGATCATCGACGACAAGGACCTCGAGGCCTTCGCTCACCTCGCGACGCTGCCCGGGGCGCGCGACACGCTGATCGCCAACGCCAACACCGACGGCACCGCATGGATGTACGCCGTCGCCGACCTGCACCCGCTGTGGACGCACTACGACTACCCGGTGCAGCAGGGCCCCGGCTACAACCGGTTCATCATCTGGGCCTACGCCGACGACGCCGACACCGATCCCCGGGTGGCCGAGGCCGTCAAAGCTCTCAACATCCGCTACCTTCTCGTGAGCACGCCGGTGGTGCGGGGGTTCGTCATCCCCGACGGTCTGGCGTCGCTGGACAAATCCCGCTCCTGGGAGAAGATCTACGACAACGGCGAGACGCGCATCTACCAGTGGCGCGCAGCCCGACCGGAATGACGACGCGACGCTGGGGCACTCTAGGAACATGACTTCGGACAACGACGACAACATCGAGATCATCGGCGACGGCACGTCCGACGCCGAGCAGGGCTCCGAGGGCAAATCGCTGTCCGACCTGGTCGAGCAGCCCGCCAAGGTCATGCGGATCGGCACGATGATCAAGCAGCTCCTCGAGGAGGTCCGCGCCGCTCCGCTCGACGAGGCCAGCCGCGGCCGCCTGCGCGATATCCACCGCACCAGCATCAGCGAGCTGGAGGAGGGTCTCGCGCCGGAGCTGCGCGCCGAACTCGAGCGGCTCACGCTGCCGTTCACCGAAGACGCGGTGCCGTCGGATTCCGAGCTCCGCATCGCCCAGGCGCAGCTGGTGGGCTGGCTGGAAGGCCTGTTCCACGGCATTCAGACCGCGCTGTTCGCTCAGCAGATGGCCGCCCGTCAGCAGCTCGAGCAGATGCGCCAGGGAGCGTTGCCGCCCGGCGTGAGCATTCCGGCGCAGCGCGGCGGGCCCGGGCATCCCGGTACCGGCCAGTACCTGTGAGACGTCGGTGAGCAGTCCCCAGTCGTCGGAACCGTTCATCCAGACGCGCAACGCGTGGGTGGAGTTCCCGATCTTCGACGCCAAGACGCGGTCGCTGAAGAAGGCTTTCCTCGGCAAGGCCGGCGGTGCGATCGGACGCAACGAGTCCAACGTCGTCGTCATCGAGGCGCTGCGCGACATCACGATGTCGCTGAAGATGGGTGACCGGGTCGGTCTGGTCGGCCACAACGGTGCGGGCAAATCGACGCTGCTGCGCCTGCTGTCGGGCATCTACGAGCCGACGCGCGGGGTGGCGACGGTGCGGGGCCGGGTGGCGCCGGTGTTCGACCTGGGTGTCGGCATGGACCCCGAGATCTCCGGCTTCGAGAACATCATCATCCGGGGACTCTTCCTCGGACAGACGCGCAAGCAGATGCTCGCCAAGGTCGACGAGATCGCCGAGTTCACCGAATTGGGCGACTACCTGTCGATGCCGCTGCGGACGTACTCGACCGGCATGCGGGTGCGATTGGCGATGGGTGTGGTGACGAGCATCGATCCCGAGATCCTGCTCCTCGACGAGGGCATCGGCGCCGTCGACGCGGACTTCTTGAAGAAGGCGCAGACCCGGCTGGCCGACCTGGTGGCGCGGTCCGGAATCCTGGTGTTCGCCAGCCATTCCAACGAATTCCTGGCCCGGTTGTGCAACACCGCGATGTGGATCGACCACGGCACCGTGAAGATGGAGGGCGGCATCGAGGACGTCGTCCGCGCCTACGAGGGCGAGGACGCCGCCCGCCATGTGCGGGAGGTCCTCGAGGAGACCGCGCGTGGCTGAGACCGTATGCGCCGTCGTCGTCACCCATCGGCGGCCCGACGAACTCGCGAAGTCCCTCGACATCGTGTCGGCGCAGAGCCGGCGCCCCGACCACCTGATCGTCATCGACAACGATGCCGACGATCGGGTCCGCGACATCGTTGCCGGACAACCGATTCCGACCACCTACCTGGCCTCGCAGCGCAACCTCGGTGGCGCAGGCGGGTTCGCCCTCGGCATGCTGCACGCGCTGGCGCTCGGCGCGGACTGGGTGTGGCTGGCCGACGACGACGGCCGCCCCCAGGACAGTGAGGTGCTGGAAACCCTTCTGCGGTGCGCCGAGCGGCACGGGCTGGCCGAGGTGTCGCCGATGGTGTGCAACCTCGAGCAGCCCGAACGGCTGGCCTTCCCGCTGCGCCGCGGTTTGGCGTGGCGACGGCTGGCCAGCGAGTTGCGCACCGACGGCAACGGTGACCTGCTGCCCGGCATCGCCTCGCTGTTCAACGGCGCACTGTTCCGCGCGTCGACGATCGAGGCGGTGGGCGTGCCGGATCTGCGCTTGTTCATCCGTGGCGACGAGACCGAGGTGCACCGACGGTTGATTCGCACGGGCCTGCCGTTCGGCACCTGCCTGGATGCGGTCTATCTGCACCCCTGCGGCACAGAGGAATTCAAGCCGATCCTGGGTGGCCGGATGCACACCCAGTACCCCGACAACGAGACCAAGAGGTTCTACACCTACCGCAACCGCGGCTACCTGCAGTCGCAACCGGGCATGCGCAAGCTCGTCGCGCAGGAGTGGCTGCGCTTCGGCTGGTACTTCCTGGTGTCGACGCGCGACCCCCGGGGATTCGCCGAGTGGATTCGGTTGCGGCGGTTGGGACGACGAGAGAGGTTCACCCGCCGATGACGTTCACCGATGCCGCGGCGCAGTCTCGGACCTTCGGCCGGGCGTGGGCCGACCTGGTCGGCGGCTTCGGCAAGCGCGAACTGTGGTTTCACCTGGGCTGGCAGGACATCAAGCAGCGGTACCGGCGTTCGGTGCTGGGCCCGTTCTGGATCACGATCGCCACCGGGACGACCGCCGTCGCGATGGGCGCGCTGTACTCGAAGCTGTTCAAACTCGAACTGTCCGAACATCTTCCCTACGTGACGCTCGGGCTGATCATCTGGAACCTGATCAACGCCTCGATCCTCGAGGGCGCCGAGGTGTTCATCGCCAACGAAGGTCTGATCAAACAGCTTCCGACGCCGCTGTCGGTGCACGTCTACCGTCTGGTGTGGCGGCAGATGATCCTGTTCGCGCACAACATCATCATCTTCGTGATCATCGCGATCATCTATCCGAAGCCGTGGACGTGGACCGACCTCGCCGTCATCCCGGCCTTGGGTCTCATTGCGCTGAACTGTGTCTGGGTGTCACTGTGTTTCGGCATCCTCGCGACCCGCTACCGGGACATCAGCCCGCTACTGAACAGCCTGGTGCAGCTGCTGTTCTTCATGACGCCGATCATCTGGAACGAATCCACGCTCGAAGCCCAGGGGGCCGGGCACTGGGCCAAGATCGTCGAACTCAACCCGCTGTTGCACTACCTCGACATCGTGCGGGCACCGCTGCTGGGCGCGGATCAGGAGCTGCGGCACTGGGTCGTCGTGCTGGTGCTGACCGCGTTCGGCTGGCTGTTCGCCGCGCTGGCGATGCGCCAGTACCGTGCGCGGGTGCCGTACTGGGTGTGACGCTCAGCTGACCAGCGCGGTCTGATCCGGCTCTGGACCGAAGACGAACCGGCGCCCGGTCAGCGTGTGCGGGGTGATCCGCACGTAGCGCAACTTGCGGGTCGCGACCCACGGATACAGGCCGGCGCTGTCGGCTTCGGCGATCTCGGCGGCGGTGCTGAGAAGTTTGGCTGTTCCGCGGACCACGACGCTCCACCCCTCGACGACGTTGTGGTCATCCGCCTCGAACACGACGTTCTCGTTGAGAACGGCGGTCAACAGTTTCGTGCCCTCGGCGGTGCGGAACAGCAGGGTCTTGTGCTGGACGACGTAGTTGACCGGGAAGATCTCGGTCCAGCCGCCGACGGTGGTCACCAGCCTGCCGAGCGTGAGCCCCGACAGCAGCTGCCAACTCTGCGACTCGGACAGCTCGGTCACCGGGGTGGTTGTCGCATCCATGGTGCTCATGCTCGTCGGCGGCGCCGCCCGCGCGTAGGGTCCAACGGCACTTCTTCGGGGACTCAGCGGCGGGGCGGCGGCGTCTGCACGGCGGCGTTGATCCGGTTCCAGGCGTTGATGGTGACGGCCATGGCGATGACCTGCCCGAGTTCACGTTGGGTGAACGCATCCGCGGCGACGGCGTAGACGTCCTCGGGGACGCCGTGATCGCCGAGCACGGTGAGGGATTCGGTGAGGGCGAGCGCGGCCTGTTCGCGCGCGGTGAAGAGGTCGCCGGCTTCGGTCCACGCCGCCAGCACGTCGATCTTCTGGTCGCTCACCCCGAGCTTGCGAGCATCGCGGGTGTGCATGTCGAGGCAGAACGCGCACCGATTCATCTGCGAGGCGCGGATTTTGATCAACTCGCCCAGTTCCGGTTCGACGTCCTTGGCGGCGGCGGTGGACAGCGCCATCATCGCTTCGTACAGCTCGGGAGAGCTCTTGTAGATCGGGAATCTCGGGCCGGTCAGTGTATGTGTCATACCGTCGACGCTAGGCGTGAAAAGCCCGCCTCGGTGGTCTAATCGAACCATGGTTTCTTGGGCCAATTCGGGAGCGCGGGATCTGCACCTCGAGCTACGGGATGCGCTGACCCCAGGTGCACGGGGAGCCAAGGACACGGTGATGGCGGCGCTGCGGGACGCGGCGCGGTCCGGCCGGCTGCCGCCCGGCACCATGCTGCCGGCGTCGCGCACCTTGGCTGCCGACCTCGGACTGGCGCGCAACACCGTCGCTGACGCCTATGCCGAGCTGGTCGCCGAGGGGTGGTTCGCGTCCCGCCAGGGCGCGGGCACCTGGGTGCTGAACACGGCTGCGCCGCCCATCGGTGTCCGGCCCCGCGGCCGCTCGGTGACGCCGGTGCACAACCTCATGCCCGGGTCGCCGGATGTGTCCGAGTTCCCCCGCAATCAATGGATCGCCTGCACGCGTCGGGCGCTCACTGCCGCGCCGAGCGAGGCACTCCACATGGGCGACCCGCGGGGACGGGTCGAATTGCGTTGCGCCTTGGCCGATTACCTCGCCCGAGCGCGCGGCGTCCGAACCTCCCCCGAGTCGATCGTGATCTGCGCCGGGGTTCGTCAGGCGGTGGAGTTGTTGACCCGCGTGCTGGGTGGGCCGATGGCGGTCGAGGCGTACGGGCTGCACCTGTTTCGCGACGCGATCACGGCGGCGGGCGGGTCGACGGTGCCGATCGGGGTCGACGACCACGGGGCCGTCGTCGAGGAATTGGAAGGACTCGACGTGACGGGGGTGCTCCTGACGCCGGCGCACCACAATCCGCTCGGGATGCCGTTAGACCCCGCCCGACGGGCGGCGGTGGTCGAATGGGCCCGTCGCACATCCCGTGTCGTCCTCGACGACGACTACGACGGAGAGTTCCGCTTCGACCGCCAACCCGTCGGCGCGCTGCAGGCGCTGGACCCCGGTCGGGTCGCCTATCTCGGCTCCGTCAGCAAGAGCCTGTCCCCGGCCTTGCGGCTGGGGTGGCTCGCCCTGCCGGAGACACTGGTGGATCCTGTCGTCGAAGCGGCTGGTGGACAACAGTTCTCCGTCGACGTGATCAATCAGCTCACCCTTGCCGAGTTCGTGGCGCGCGGGTACTACGACCGCCACATCCGACGCATGCGGGGGCGATACCGGCGCCGCAGGGACGCTCTCGTGCAGGCCTTGGCGCCGTTCGGCGTGGACACAGTCGGGTTGGCGGCCGGGCTCAACCTGCTCGTGACCCTTCCCGATGGCACCGAGGCCGAGGTGATGCGTCGCGCCGGTGAGGCCGGCATCGCGCTGACCGGGCTGTCGATCCTGCGTCATCCCGACGCCATGACCGATGAGCGCGACGGCATCGTCGTGGGTTACGCCGCGCCGCCGGAACATGCCTTCGGATCGGCAGTTTCGGCATTGTGCGAGGTGTTGGCCGCCAGTCGGTTGTAGCTCGGACATGACGAAGGGCGCCCCTTGTGGGGGCGCCCTTCGCACTTTCCGAGGGGGGATCTCGGAGGACTACTTGACCGTGACGTAGATCGTCTGGTCGATGGTCGAGCGGTTCGAATCGCCGTTGGAGGTGCCGAACGGCTCGGCGCCGCGCTGGATGGGCCCGCGCGTCACGGAGACGACCGACGCCTGATCCAGCGGCGCACTGGACTGGCGGGTCACGACGACCCGGTTGCCCTGCGCCTCGAGCGCGCTGATGGTCTGCTCGGCGTCGCCTCCGGTCGGGGCGGCGTATGCGGGGGCGGCCAAGCCCAGGACTCCGGCGGTCAGGGCGGCGGCGGCAGCTGTGGTGATGGAGATCTTCTTCATTGTCTTGCCCTCTTCTGGTTTCCGATCGTGGTGATCTGATATCTGGAACCCGCCGGTGCCGCAGAACATTTCGGGTGGCAGAAATTTGATCATGGGTGGCAGAAACACATGACTGAAACTTGTCGGCCTGTTGCCTCACGTCAAGATGCGCGCGTAGGAGTGGTCGTTGCCTCACGTGAGCGTGCGCGCTTGGTGATGGCCGGTTGGCCGTCGTTAGTGGGTTTGCTGGTGGCGAGGGTGAAAAGTTGGACGGTCAAGGCGTGGAGTTGGCGCCGTGTGGCGGCGGGATTGATGAGCGAGTAGATCCGCTTGAGCGCTATGACGCGTTGAACCGTCATGGTCTGGTGATCGATCGCACGCCGGTACGGCGTGGTCGCCTGGTCGTGTTTCTTGGAAACTTTGGCACCGCGACGAGTCTTGGAGATCAGTTTCTGCTGCGGGCAGAAGTAGTTGGCCAGCTTCGAATGCAAACGCCAGATCTCGTTGAGCAACAACAGCTCCGCGGCGGTGTCGTAGCGGTAGTAACCCACGACTGAACGCACCACGGCCCAATTTTTCTGCTCGACATGACAGCCATCGTTTTTGTTGCCTGGTCTCGCCCGGGTGAAGGTGACATGGCGCCGCTCGCACCACGACAGCAGGTGACCGTTGATGAACTCGTATCCGTTGTCGGAATCCACTCCGATGATCGGAAACGGCATCGTGTTAGCGATGTCGTTAAGAGCCGCCACCACATTTTTGGCGGATTTGCTCGGTACGGATCGATTTTCGGTCCAGCCGGTCGCGACATCGGTGACGGTCAAGGTGAATGCATGGCCGCCACCGCGGTCGCCGCCGTCATGGAAGACCAGGTCGATCTCGACGAACCCGGGTTGGGCGTCGTCCCACTCCGCCCAGGTGCGTACCGGTATCTGGGTCTTGAGCAGCGATCCTGGCTTCGTGCCCACATGCCCTCTGAGCTGGCGGTTGGCGCGTTCACCGGCAAGTCTGCGGTCGATGGTGGCCGCCGACATCGAGGTCAGCAATGCCGCGGTGTCCTCGGTAATGGTCAGCTCTCCGAAACGCCGCAACACCGCCACCAGCTCACCGAGCATCGGCGCCAGCCGCTTGCCGGCCGGCATCTCCAAGACCTGCCAACAGACCGTCAACGCTGCGATGACTTCCGGCCCGTATTTCACAGGACGCGGGCTGCGCCTGGCCACAATCCTGGGCACCAGCGCCTGTTTCAGCGCCTTGCGGGCGTGACTCCTATGCCACCCGGTGTTGGCGCACAACTCGTCGAGGATCCGACCTTTGACGCCCTTGCTTGCCAGCTGATAGCGCTTCGCAGCCGCCTCGGTGATTGCTCGGCGCTCGGTCAACGTCAACCCCATCTACTGGGCCTACGCGCGCATTTCTGATGAGGCAACGGCCCGCCCATTTGCGCGCATTTCTAGTGAGTCAACGCGGTCGGTGGGCTCCATTATCATCGAACACATGTTCGAAATGTCAGATCTGGGCAGGCTCAGCGCCGCCGATCTGATCGACGCTGCCCGGCAGTGGTCACGCGAGGAGAACGCCGCCGCGGCGCGCAAGATGGCGGTGATGGCCGAGCTGTTCACCCGCCGCACCGGGGTCGACGCCGAGGACCGCTCCGGGTGGTGGCTGGACCCCGAGGCAGCGGTCGCCGCGGAGGTGGCGGTGGCCGTGGGCGTCACGCAGGGGCTTGCACTCCACCAGACCCAACGGGCGGTGGCGCTGAGGGACCGGCTTCCCCGGGTGGCGGCGCTGTTCGCCGAGGGACTCATCAGCGATCTGCTGATCCGCAAGATCGTCTACCGGACCGGGCTGGTGACCGATCCGGCGGTGATGGCCGAAGTCGACGCTGCGATCGCCGACCGCGTCGACCGCTGGGGGCAGCTCTCGGAGAAGAAGATCGAGCAGGCCATCGACGCGACCGTGCTGGCGCACGATCCGATCGCGGTGCGCCAGGTGGTGGAGTCCCTGGCGGGACGGCGGGTCGAGTTCGGCTCACCCTCGGACGCGCCGGGCTTCACGAGCGTCTGGGCGCTTCTGCCGGCCGCCGACGCGACCGCACTGGAGGATCGCCTGGAGGCCATCGCGCACACCGTCTGCGCCGCGGACCCCCGCACCCTGCAGAACCGCCGGGCTGATGCACTGAGCGCCGTCGGCGTCGGGCTGGACGCGCTGGTGTGCCAGTGCGGTCTCGACGATTGCGACGCCGCCACCGGGCCGACGCCGAGCCCCAACACGACGGTCTACGTGATCGCCGACAGCGAGACCATCGACGAGGTGGAGGAGAGGGTCACCGAGGAGCCCGCCCGCAAGGACAAGCCCGCGCTCATCTTCGGTTCAGGGGTCACGTCGGTGGAGGCGTTGAACCTGACCCGCGCTCGTCTACGACAGATCGTCCATCCCGGTGACGCACCGTCCGAAGAGCGCTACGTGCCGTCCCGCGCGCTCGCCGAATTCATCCGCTGCCGGGATGTCACCTGTCGCTTCCCCGGCTGCGACGTGCCCGCCACCGAAGCCGACATCGACCACACCGTCCCGTATCCCGTCGGGCCCACGCACGCATCGAACCTCAAGACGCTGTGCCGTTTTCATCATCTCCTGAAAACGTTCTGGGCCGGTCTCGAAGGATGGCACGATCGTCAGCTGCCCGACGGCACGGTGATCTGGACCAGTCCGACCGGCCATGAGTACACGACGTATCCGGGCAGTCGAGATCTGTTTCCGTCGCTGTGCCGCCCAACCGGCACGCTGTGGGACGCCGATCCTCCGCGGCCGCCGGCGTGCGAGGCGCGCGGTGCGATGATGCCGCGGCGCCGACACACACGCGCCCAGAGCCGGGCGCGTGCGGTCACCGCGGCCCGCCGTCTGAACCAACGGCACGGCGCCGAACCCCACGGACCTCCCCCGTTCTAAGCTGCCCGGGTGGCCGAGCCTCCGATGTCACCACAGCTCCCGTTGACGACGCAGATCTGGCGCTTCGTCCTGACCGGTGGGTTGTCGGCGATCGTGGACTTCGGTCTCTACGTCGCGTTCCTCGCGGCGGGGCTGCATGTCAACGTCGCGAAGACGCTGAGCTTCATCGCCGGGACGACGACCGCCTACCTGATCAACCGCCGGTGGACCTTCCAGGCGCCGCCGAGCCGGGCCCGCTTCATCGCGGTGGTGGCGCTCTACGCCGTCACCTATGCCGTCCAGGTCGGCATCAACTACGTCTTCTACATGCAGTTCGAAAACCAGCCCTGGCGGGTACCGGTCGCCTTCGTCATCGCCCAGGGCACCGCGACCGTCATCAACTTCATCGTGCAGCGGGCCGTCATCTTCCGGCTGCGATGACCGTCCGCCCGGCAACTCGAGAGGCCCTCGTCACCGACGGTTGGCACGCAGTCGTGCGCCGGTCAGCACCGGCCCTGGCCGCCTGGGCCACGCTGATGGTGCTCGAGCTCTACGTCCTGATCGCCTCCGGTGACCAGGACATCGACATCAGCACGTCCCCGTCCTTCGCCGACTGGTCGGTGCTCGTGGTGCTGGCGGCGCTGCTGCCCCTGATGGCCCTGGTCGCGTTCGCGGTGAGCCGCATCGCGAGCCCGCGAGCACGCGGGTTGATCGCGTGGGCCTCGATCGTGGTGGGCCTGGCGTCGGACACCTACCAGGCCGGCGGCTGGACCGCCTTCCGGACCGAAGCCGTCGACGTGGCCGTGATCCTGGTCATCCTCGCCGCCACCGGTACCGGGATGGGCGCGATCCTCGGCTGGGCGCTGCGCACCACGTTCACCCACCTCCGCTCGGCAGCCCAACTGCTCGCACGTGCCCTGCCCGTCGTCCTGCTCACCCTTCTGGTGTTCTTCAACAACACCGTCTGGTACATCGCCGCCAACCTGGAAACCACCCGGATCTGGCTGCTGGTGTGCTGTATGGCCGCGATCGCGCTGGCCTTCACGGTCACCGAGTCCATCCACGCCTGCAGTCCCCTGATCGCCGACATCGAGCCACCCCTGCGACGCTCGGAGCGAGCCAGAGTCGTCGCCGTGGTGTCGCTGGCGCAGAGCATCCAGGCACTGGTCCTCGCCCTGGTCACCGGCGTGATCTTCTTCGTGATGGGGCTGGTGGTGCTCAACGGCACGGTTCTCGACCACCTGACCGACGGGAATCCGGCGCGCAGCCAGTGGCTGGACATCACGCTCCCGGTCGACCAGGCGCTGGCCCACATCACGCTCATCCTGATCGCGTTGACCTTCATGTACCTGAGCGCCCGCGCGGCCACCGACGCCAAACACCGCGCGGACTTCGTCGACCCGCTGCTCGACGACCTCCGCGCCACGCTCGCGCTGCACCGGACGGCCGCCGCGAAGCGGTACCCTCTGTGACGATGTTTCGCACCGAGCTTCCGACCACCGCCAAGCGCCTGACCGGCTGGGGCCGCACCGCCCCGACCGTCGCGCAGGTGCTGACGACGCCGGATCCCGAGGTGATCGTCAAGGCCGTCACCCGCGCCGCCGAGGACCCCGACCGGGGAATACTCGCGCGTGGCCTCGGCCGTTCCTACGGCGACAACGCCCAGAACGGCGGCGGCCTGGTCATCGACATGAATGCGCTCAACCGCATCCATGCGATCAACACCGACGACGCGATCGTCGACGTCGATGCCGGCGTCAACCTCGACCAACTCATGCGCGCGGCGCTGCCGCTGGGGCTCTGGGTACCGGTGCTGCCCGGCACCCGCCAGGTCACCATCGGCGGTGCCATCGCCTGCGACATCCACGGCAAGAACCACCACAGCGCCGGCAGCTTCGGCAACCACGTGCGCTCGATGGAGCTGCTGACCGCTGACGGACAGGTCCGCACGATCACTCCCGACGGCCCCGAGCGTGAGCTGTTCTGGGCCACCGTCGGCGGCAACGGGCTGACCGGCATCATCCTGCGTGCCACGATCGCGATGACGCCCACCGAGACCGCGTACTTCATCGCCGACGGTGACGTCACCGCGAGCCTCGACGAGACGATCGCGTTCCACAGCGACGGCACCGAGGACAACTACACCTACTCCAGCGCCTGGTTCGACGCGATCAGCGCCCCGCCCAAGCTGGGCCGCGCGGCCATCTCCCGCGGCTCGCTGGCGACCCTCGACCAGCTCCCACCGAAGCTGCAGAAGAACCCGCTGAAATTCGATGCGCCGCAACTGCTCACGCTGCCCGACGTCTTCCCCAACGGCTTGGCGAACAAGTACACGTTCATGCCGATCGGCGAACTCTGGTACCGCAAATCGGGCACCTACCGCGGCAAGGTCCAGAACCTGACGCAGTTCTACCACCCGCTCGACATGTTCGGAGAATGGAATCGGGCCTACGGCTCACTGGGTTTCGGCCAATACCAGTTCGTGGTGCCCACCGACGCCGTCGAGGAGTTCAAGGCGATCCTCGTCGACATCCAGCGCTCGGGGTTCTACTCGTTCCTCAACGTGTTCAAACTGTTCGGGCCGGGAAACGAAGCGCCGCTGAGCTTTCCGATCCCGGGCTGGAACGTGTGCGTGGACTTCCCGATCAAGCCGGGCCTCAACGAGTTCCTCAACGGACTCGACAAGCGCGTGCTCGAATTCGGCGGCCGCCTCTACACCGCCAAGGATTCCCGCACCACGGCCGAAACCTTCCATGCCATGTATCCCCGCATCGACGAGTGGATCGCAGTGCGCCGCAAGGTCGATCCCGCCGGGGTCTTCGCTTCCGACATGGCTCGACGACTGGAGCTCCTCTAGATGGTGTTTGACGCCACCGGCAATCCCCAGACCATCCTGCTGCTCGGGGGCACCTCCGAGATCGGGCTGGCGATCTGCGCGCGCTACCTGCGCAACGCAAAAGCGCGCGTGATCCTGGCCTGCATGCCCGGCGATCCGCTGCGCGGGTCTGCCGAAGCCCAGATGCGCGACGCAGGTGCCTCGGCCGTCGAGGTCATCGACTTTGACGCCATCGACACCGACAGCCATCCGGCTGTGATCGAGAAGGCATGGGGCAACGGGGATGTCGACGTCGCGATCGTGGCGTTCGGCCTCCTGGGCGACGCCGAGGAGCTGTGGCAGAACCAGCGCAAAGCCGTGCAGATCGCCGACATCAACTACACCGCCGCCGTGTCGGTGGGCGTGCTCGTCGGCGACAAGATGCGCGCGCAGGGGTCCGGTCAGATCATCGCGATGAGCTCCGCGGCGGGCGAGCGCGTGCGGCGCTCCAACTTCGTCTACGGCTCCACCAAGGCGGGCCTCGACGGCTTCTATCTCGGCCTCGGAGAAGCCCTGCGCGAGTACGGTGTTCGCGTTCTCGTCATCCGCCCCGGCCAGGTCCGCACCCGGATGAGCGCGCACGTCAAGGAAGCGCCGCTGACCGTCGACAAGGAGTACGTCGCCGACCTCGCGGTGACCGCCTCGGCCAAAGGCAAGGATCTGGTGTGGGCGCCCGGCGCGTTCCGCTACGTGATGATGGTGCTGCGCCACATCCCGCGCCCGATCTTCCGCAAGCTGCCCATCTGATGCCCAGCGCGCTGGCCGCGCCGGTTCGAGTGGCCGGCCAGATGGCCGTCGCGGCCCTCATCGCCGCCGCGGTCGCCGTTGTGAGCCTGACCGCGATCGCTCGCGTCGAATGGCCGGCGTACAACTCTTCCAATCAGCTGCACGCACTGACCACGGTCGGCCAGGTCGTCTGTCTGGCAGGGCTTCTCGCCGCCGGGCTGCTGTGGCGGCGCGGCCGCCGCACGCTGGCACGCCTCGGCGCGGTGCTGTTCCTCGCCGCCTTCTCCGTGGTGACCATCGCCATGCCGCTGGGCGCCACCAAGCTGTATCTGTTCGGCATCTCGGTCGACCAGCAGTTCCGCACCGAATACCTGACCCGGCTGACGGATTCGGCGAGCCTGCACGACATGACCTACATGGGGTTGCCGCCGTTCTACCCGCCCGGCTGGTTCTGGCTCGGCGGCCGGCTCGCCGCGCTGACGGGCACACCGGCCTGGGAGATGTTCAAGCCGTGGTCGGTCGCCTCGATCACGATCGCGATCGTCCTGGCCTTCGTGCTGTGGGCGGCGATGGTCCGCTTCGAGTACGCGCTCGTGGTCAGCACCGCCACGGCCGCCGCCGCGCTCGCCTACACCCCCGCCGAGCCGTACGCCGCGATCATCACCGTGCTGCTGCCGCCGATCTTCGTGCTGGCGTGGTCGGGGCTGCGCGCGCGGGTGAAGGAACGGGCCGGCGGGCAGGAGCGAAGCGACCCGGGGAAAAAGACGAGCGGGTGGGCCGCTGTCGTCGCCGTCGGCATCTTCCTCGGCGTCGCCGCCCTGTTCTACACGCTGCTGCTGGCCTACGCGGCCTTCACGCTGACGATCATGGCGGTGCTGCTCGCCATCGCGCGGCGGCACTGGGACCCGCTGGCCCGCCTCGCCGTGATCGCGGTGATCTCCGGGTCGATCGCGCTGATCGGGTGGGGGCCCTACCTGATCGCCGCTGCCAAGGGCACGCCCGCCGACCGTGGCACCGCCCAGCACTACCTACCCGTCGACGGCGCCCAGCTGTCGTTCCCGATGCTGCAGTTCACCCTGCTGGGTGCGCTGTGTCTGCTCGGCACGTTCTGGCTGGTGATCCGGGCGCGCAGCTCCACGAGAGCAGGAGCACTGGCCGTCGCCGTGCTCGCCGTCTATGCGTGGTCGCTGCTGTCGATGCTGACCACGCTGGTCGGCACCACGCTGCTCTCGTTCCGCCTGCAGCCGACGCTGACCGTGCTGCTGACCGCCGCCGGCGCGTTCGGCTTCGTCGAGGCCGCACAGGCACTGGCCGCCCGGGTCAGCACCGCCAACACCCACCGCGTCGTCGCCGTCGCCACCGCGGTCGGCGCACTGGGTGCGCTCACCTTCAGCCAGGACATCCCCGATGTGCTGCGCTCCGACATCGTCGTCGCCTACACCGACACCGACGGCGCGGGCCAGCGCGCCGACCGCCGGCCACCAGGTGCCGAGCAGTACTACCGCGAGGTCGACGCGAAGATCCAGGAGGTGACCGGCCGACCGCGCAACGAGACCGTGGTGATGACCGCCGACTACAGCTTCCTGTCCTACTACCCCTACTACGGCTTCCAGGGCCTCACCTCCCACTACGCCAACCCGCTCGCCCAGTTCACCGAGCGGGCCGGCGCCATCGAGGGCTGGTCCATGCTGACCACCGCCGATCAGTTCATCCAGGCCCTCGACGCGCTACCGTGGCCGCCGCCGACGGTGTTCCTGATGCGCCGCGGTGCGGGCGGCACCTACACGCTGCGGCTGGCCTCCGACGTCTACCCCAACCAGCCCAACGTGCGCCGTTACCACGTCGCCCTCGACGACGCACTGTTCGACGATCCCCGCTTCGAGGTGTCCACGATCGGGCCGTTCGTGCTGGCCATCCGCACGCCCTCTACGATCTAGCCCCGTGGCGGAGCAGCGGGCGACAAGCGGCAATCACCGCACCGCGCGCCTGATCGCGATCGTGGCGGGGCTGCTGGGCACGGTCTTGGCGATCGCCACGCCGCTGCTGCCGGTCACCCAGACCACCGCGCAGATCAACTGGCCGCAGGATGGCGTGCTCGCCAGCGTCGACGCCCCACTCATCGGCTATGTCGCCACCGACCTCGACATCACGATCCCGTGCCAGGCCGCCGCCGGGCTGGATCGGCCCGGCCGCTCGGTGCTGCTGTCGACGGTGCCCAGGCAGGCACCCAAAGCTGTCGACCGCGGATTGCTCGTCGAACGGGTCAACAACGACCTATTGGTGATCGTGCGCAACACCCCGGTGGTCAGCGCCCCGCTGGACCAGGTGCTCAGCCCCGCCTGCCGGGAGCTGACGTTCACCGCCCATGCCGACAAGGTCACCGGCGAGTTCGTCGGACTCACCCAGCCGCCCGACTCGTCGAACGCCGGGGAACCGCTGCGCGGCGAGCGCAGCGGCTACGACTTCCGCCCGCAGATCGTGGGCGTCTTCACCGACCTGTCCGGCCCGGCCCCGCCCGGCATGCAGTTCTCGGCCACCGTCGACTCCCGCTACAGCACCTCGCCGACGGTGCTGAAACTCGTCGCGATGATCCTCGGGGTCGCGATGACGATCGTGTCGCTGGGCGCTCTGCACGTGCTCGACAGCGCCGACGGCCGCAGGCACAAGCGATTCCTGCCGCCGCGGTGGTGGTCGCTGTCGCCGCTCGACGGGCTGCTCACCGCCGTGATGGTGTGGTGGCACTTCGTCGGCGCCAACACCGCCGACGACGGCTACATCCTGACCATGGCGCGGGTGTCGGAGAACGCCGGCTACATGGCCAACTACTACCGCTGGTTCGGCACCCCGGAGGCGCCGTTCGGCTGGTACTACGACCTGCTCGCGCTGTGGGCCCACGTCAGCACCACCAGCGTGTGGATGCGACTGCCCACGTTGCTGATGGGCCTGGCCTGCTGGTGGGTGATCAGCCGCGAGGTGATCCCCCGCCTCGGCGATGCGGTCAAGCACAGCCGGGCCGCGGCATGGACGGCCGCGGGGCTCTTCCTCGCGTTCTGGTTGCCGCTGAACAACGGGCTTCGCCCCGAGCCGATCATCGCGCTGGGCATCCTGCTGACCTGGTGCTCGGTCGAGCGCGGAGTGGCCACCAGTCGCCTGCTGCCGGTCGCGATCGCCGTGATCATCGGGGCTCTGACGCTGTTCTCCGGACCCACCGGAATTGCGGCCATCGGCGCGCTGCTGGTCGCCATCGGGCCGCTGAAAACGATTGTGGCCGCCCATGTCTCGAGGTTCGGCTACTGGGCGCTGCTGGCCCCGATCGCCGCCGCGGGCACCGTGACGATCTTCCTGATCTTCCGCGACCAGACACTGGCCGCCGAACTGCAGGGCAACACCTTCCGGTCCGCGGTCGGCCCGAGCCTGGCGTGGTTCGACGAGCACATCCGCTACTCGCGGCTGTTCACCACCAGCCCCGACGGTTCGGTGGCCCGCCGGTTCGCGGTGCTGACCCTGCTGCTGGCGCTGGCCGTCTCGGTCGCCATGGCGTTGCGGAAGGGCCGCATCCCCGGTACCGCACCCGGACCCAGCCGACGCATCGTCGGTATCACGATCATCTCGTTCCTGTCCCTGATGTTCACCCCCACCAAGTGGACGCATCACTTCGGGGTGTTCGCCGGGCTGGCCGGTTGCCTCGGCGCGCTGGCCGCCGTCGCGGTCTCCGTCGCCGCGATGCGCTCGCGCCGCAACCGCACCGTGTTCGCCGCGGCCGTGCTGTTCCTCACCGCGCTGTCGTTCGCGACCGTCAACGGCTGGTGGTACGTCTCGAATTTCGGTGTGCCGTGGTCGAATTCGTTCCCCGAGTGGCACTTCGGGTTCACCACCATGCTGCTCGGGCTGTCGGTGCTCGCGCTGCTGGTGGCGGCGTGGCTGCACTTCTCGGGTCGCGACCGCGCCCCGGAGGGCCCGCCGCGGCGCTGGCGGAACATGGCGCGGGCTCCGCTGGCGATCGCCACCTGGGCGCTGGTGATCTTCGAGGTGGGCTCCCTGACGCTGGCGATGACCGGCCAGTACCCGGCCTGGACAGTGGGGCGCTCCAACCTCGGGGCGCTGACCGGAAAGACCTGCGGCATGGCCGAAGACGTCATGGTCGAACAGGATCCCAACGCCGGCATCCTCACCCCCATCGACACGCCTGTCAGCATCTCGCTGGGTGCGCAGCGATCAGAAGGGTTCAGCCCCAACGGGATTCCGGCCGACGTCTCCGCCGACCCGGTGATGGAACAACCCGGCTCGGACAACTTCGCCGACTCCGACAGCGGCGTGGTCACCGGCAGCGAGGCCGGTACCGAAGGCGGCACGACGGCCGCGGCGGGCATCAACGGATCCCGCGCACGGCTGCCCTACAACCTGGATCCGGCCCGCACCCCGGTGCTGGGCAGCTGGCGCAGTGGCACCCAGGCGCCGGCGTTCCTGCGCTCGGCCTGGTACCGCCTGCCCGCCGGCTGGAGCGACGGCGATCGCTCCGACTCGCTGCTCGTGGTGTCGGCGGCCGGCCGGTTCGACCCCGACGACCTCGTGGTCCAGTGGGCGCGTGACGACGACGAACCGGGCGGCAGCGTCAGCTTCGCCGACGTCGGCGCGGCCCCGGCCTGGCGCAACCTGCGCGCGCCGCTGTCGGCCATCCCGTCGGACGCGACCCGTATCCGGCTGGTCGCCACCGACGACGATCTGAGCCCCACCCACTGGATCGCCGTCACCCCTCCCCGCATCCCGGAGCTGCGCACCCTGCAGGACGTCGTCGGTTCCAGCGACCCCGTGCTGCTGGACTGGCTGGTCGGGCTCGCGTTCCCGTGCCAGCGCCCGTTCGGGCATCGCAACGGCGTGATCGAGGTGCCGAAGTGGCGCATCCTGCCGGACCGCTTCGGCGCCGAGGCCAACTCCCCGGTGATGGATTACCTGGGCGGCGGGCCGCTCGGCATCACCGAGCTCCTGCTGCGCGCCACCACCGTGCCCACGTATCTGAAGTACGACTGGTCCCGCGATTGGGGCGCCCTGCAGCAGCTCACGCCGTACTACCCGGGCGCGGGCGTCGCTCGCCTGGATCTCGGTTCGGCAACGCGTAGCGGATTGTGGAGCCCGGCGCCGCTGCGTCTGTCCTAGACCCGTCTACCATCGAGCCTCGTGCCTGCCCGAAGTTCCCGTCTCGTCGCGATCCTCGCGGGAGCTCTGGGACTCCTCGGCATCCTGTGCTGCGGTGTCGCACCGCTGCTTCCGGTCACCCAGCAGACCGCCGCGATCCTGTGGCCCCAAGGCGCCGACGCCGACGGCACCGTCAGCGACATCACCGCGCCGCTGGTCTCCGGCGCCCCCAAGTCGCTCGACGTCACGATCCCCTGCTCCGCGGTCGCGAGCCTGCCCGCCGACGGCGGGCTGGTCTTCTCGACGATTCCCCCCGGCGGCATCGACGCCGGCCGTAACGGCTTGTTCGTGCGCGCCAACGCCGACGTCGTCTACGTCGCGTTCCGCGACACCGTCGCCGCCGTCGCCCCCCGCCAGGACGTGAACCGCGGCGCCTGCAGCGAGCTGCGCCTGTGGGCCAACGTCGGCGCGGTCGGAGCCGACTTCGTCGGCATCCCCGGCGCGACGGGCACGCTGAGCGTCGACAAACGCCCGCAGGTGGCCGGAGTGTTCACCGACCTCCGCGTCCCGGTGCAATCGGGCCTGAACGCACGCATCGACGTCGACACCCGCTTCATCACCAGCCCGACGGCACTGAAGACCCTCGTGATGGCGCTCGGCGTGGTGTGCGTGGTCGGGTCGATCATCGCGCTGGCGCTGCTCGACCGGGTGTCCGGACGACGCCCGCCGCGCGCCCGTCGGCGCGTCGGCTGGGCGACCTGGGTGGGCGACCTCGGCGTCATCGGCGGGCTGCTGGTGTGGCACATCGTGGGCCCGCAGTCCTCCGACGACGGCTACAACCTGACGATGGCGCGGGTGGCCGGCGAGGCCGGCTACACCGCCAACTACTACCGCTACTTCGGGGCGTCCGAGGCGCCGTTCGACTGGTACCAGAGCGTGCTGGCCCATCTGGCCTCGATCAGCGCCGCCGGGGTGTGGATGCGGCTGCCCGCCACCCTCGCCGGCATCGGCACCTGGCTGATCGTCAGCCGCTGTCTGCTGCCGCGGCTGGGCCGCCGCGTCGCGGCCAACCGGGTGGCCACGTGGACCGCCGCAGCGGTGTTCCTGGCGGCCTGGCTGCCGTTCAACAACGGGTTGCGCCCCGAACCGCTGATCGCCTTCGCGGTGGTCGCGGTGCTGATGCTGGTCGAGTGGACGCTCGGGACCCGACGGCTGTGGCCGGCGGCCGTCGCCGTCGTGATCGCGATGTTCTCGGTGACGCTGGCGCCGCAGGGTCTGGTCGCGGTGGCGCCGCTGCTGGTCGGCGCCCGCGGAATCACCCGGATCATCTCCGCGCGCCGCCGCACCGACGGGCTCGCCGCGACCCTGCTGCCTCTGCTCTCATCGGTGTCGCTGGTGTCGGTGATCGTGTTCCGGGACCAGACGCTGGCCACCGTCGCCGAATCGGTGCGCATCAAGTACGTCGTCGGACCGACGATCCCCTGGTACCAGGAGTTCCTGCGCTACTACTTCCTGACCGTCGAGGACAGCGTCGACGGCTCACTGACCCGTCGCTTCGCCGTCCTCGTGCTGCTGCTGTGCGTGTTCGGCCTGATCGTGGTGCTGCTGCGCCGCGGCCGCGTGCCCGGTGCGGTGAGCGGGCCGGTCTGGCGGCTGACGGGCACCACCGCGGTGGGCCTGCTGCTCCTGACGCTGACACCCACCAAATGGGCCGTCCAGCTCGGTGCGTTCGCCGGGCTGGCCGGCGCCCTCGGCGGGGTGACCGCGTTCGCGTTCGCCCGCGTCGGACTGCACAGCCGGCGCAACCTGGCGCTGTACGTGACCGCACTGCTGTTCGTCCTGGCCTGGGCGACGTCGGGCATCAACGGCTGGTTCTACGTCGGCAACTACGGCGTGCCGTGGTTCGACAAACAGCCGGTGATCGCCCACTTCCCGGTGACCACGATCTTCCTGGTGCTCGCCATCGCCGGCGGCCTGCTCGCGGCCTGGCTGCACTTCCGCATCGACTACGCGGGCCACACCCAGGTCGCCGACACCGGCCGCAACCGGGCGCTGGCCTCCACACCGCTGCTCGTCGTGGCGATCATCATGGTCGTCCTCGAGCTCGGCTCCATGCTCAAGGCGACCGCCGGCCGCTATCCCGTCTACACCACCGGCGCGGCCAACATCGCGGCGCTGCGCTCGGGTCTGAGCACGGACAGTTGCGCGATGGCCGACGACGTCCTCGTCGAAGCCGACACGAATGCCGGGATGCTGCAACCGGTTCCGGGCCAGCGCTGGGGACAGTACGGCCCGCTCGGCGGTGAGGATCCGGTCGGTTTCACCCCGAACGGCGTCAGCGGCACCCTGGAGCCGGCCGAGCCGGTGGCCGCCAACCCCGGCACCGTCAACACCGACGGACCGGTCGACAAACCGAACATCGGCGTCGGCTACGCGGCAGGCACCGGCGGCGGCTACGGACCCGAGGGCGTCAACGGTTCCCGGGTGTTCCTGCCGTTCGGGCTCGACCCCAAGCGCACGCCGGTGATGGGCAGCTTCGGCGAGAACGCCGTGGCCGCCAAGGCCACCTCGGCCTGGTACCAACTGCCGCCTCGCACCCCGGACCGGCCGCTGGTCAGCGTCGCCGCGGCCGGGGCCATCTGGTACTACAACGAGGACGGCTCCTTCAACTACGGCCAGTCGCTGAAGCTGCAGTGGGGGGTGCACCGACCCGACGGCTCCTACCAGGCGCTGAACGAGGTCCAGCCGATCGACATCTTCCAGCAGAAGGCCTGGCGCAACCTGCGATTCCCGTTCACGACGGCGCCGCCGGAAGCCAACGTCGCCCGCATCGTCGCCGACGACCCCAACCTGTCCGAGGACCAGTGGTTCGGGTTCACCCCGCCCCGGGTCCCGGTGCTGCAGACCGCCGAGCAGTTCCTCGGATCGGACACCCCGGTGCTGATGGACATCGCCACCGCGGCGAACTTCCCGTGCCAGCGGCCGTTCGCCGAGCATCTCGGCATCGCCGAGCTGCCGCAGTACCGCATCATCCCGAACTTCAAGCAGATGGTGGTGTCGTCGAACCAGTGGCAGTCGGCCGAGTCCGGCGGACCGTTCCTGTTCATCCAGGCGCTGCTGCGGACCGCGGCGATACCGACCTACCTGCGCAATGACTGGTACCGCGATTGGGGAGCCTTGGAGCGCTACATCCGCGTCGTGCCGCGCGACGAGGCACCCGACGCCGTCGTCGAGGAAGGGTCGACACGAGTGTTCGGGTGGAGCCGGGGCGGACCGATCAGGGCCCTGCCGTGATGAACGACGTGAAGGTGGCGCGCTGGGTCGCGACGATCGCCGGGCTGCTCGGCTTCGTGCTGGCGGTGGCGACGCCGCTGCTGCCGGTCATCCAGACCACGGCGACGCTGAACTGGCCGCAGCAGGACCGGCTCGCCAATGTGACCGCGCCGCTGATCGCGCAGGCTCCGGTCTCGTTGTCGGCGTCCATCCCGTGCCCCGTGCTCGCCGGGATGCCGGCCAGGGGCGGTCTCGTTCTCGGCACCGCCCCGGCCCAGGGGCGCGACGCGGCCCTGAACGCGATGCTGGTCAACGTCACCGCGTCCCGCGTCGACGTGATCGTCCGCAACGTCGTCATCGTCAGCGTCAACCGCAACCGGATCGGCGGCTGCGAGCGCCTCGACATCACCTCCTCACACGACGGCACGTACGCCGACTTCGTCGGCCTCACCCAGGTCTCCGGCGCGGACGCCGGGAAACCGCAGCGCACCGGCTACGCCGATCCGAACTTGCGGCCCGCCATCGTCGGGGTGTTCACCGACCTGGTCGGTCCGGCACCGCCCGGTATGCAGTTCTCGGCGACCATCGACACCCGCTACACCAGCCATCCGAGCGCGCTGAAGCTGACCGCGATGCTGCTGGCGATGGTCTCGACGGTGATCGCGCTGCTGGCCCTGTGGCGGCTGGACCGCCTCGACGGGCGGCGGATGCACCGCGTGATCCCCACGCGCTGGCGGACGTTCAGCGTGGTCGACATCGTCGTCGTGGGCGGCTTCCTGCTCTGGTACGTGATCGGCGCCGGCTCCAGCGACGACGGCTATCAGATGCAGATGGCCCGCACCGCCGATCACGCCGGCTACATGGCCAACTACTTCCGCTGGTTCGGCAGCCCGGAGGACCCGTTCGGCTGGTACTACAACGTGCTCGCGCTGATGACCCACGTCAGCGACGCCAGCTTGTGGATCCGCCTGCCCGATCTGATCTGCTCGCTGATCTGCTGGCTGCTGCTCTCCCGCGAGGTGCTGCCCCGGCTCGGCCCCGCGGTGTCGTCCAGCCGCGCCGCGATGTGGGCCGCCGGCCTGGTGCTGCTGGCCGCATGGATGCCGTTCAACAACGGCCTGCGCCCGGAAGGGCAGATCGCCACCGGCGCCCTGGTCACCTACGTGCTCATCGAACGGGCCATCACCTCCGGCCGGCTCACCCCGGCCGCACTGGCCACCCTCACCGCGGCGTTCACGCTCGGCATCCAGCCGACCGGACTGATCGCGGTCGCCGCCCTGATCGCCGGCGGCCGTCCCATCCTTCGCATCGTGATGCGCCGTCGCGCGCTGGTCGGCACCTTGCCGCTGATCGCGCCGCTGCTGGCCGCGGGCACGGTGATCCTGACCGTGGTGTTCGCCGACCAGACCATCGCCACGGTGTTGGAGGCCACCAAGATCCGCACCGCGATCGGCCCGAGCCAGGAGTGGTACACCGAGAACCTGCGCTACTACTACCTGGTCCTGCCGACCACCGACGGCGCCATCGAACGCCGGGTGGCGTTCCTGTTCACCGCCATGTGCCTGTTCCCGTCGCTGTTCGTCATGCTGCGGCGCAAGCGCGTTCCGGGCGTGGCCCGCGGCCCGGCCTGGCGGCTGATGGGCGTGATCTTCGCGACGATCTTCTTCTTGATGTTCACCCCGACCAAGTGGATCCATCACTTCGGGTTGTTCGCCGCGGTGGGCGGCGCGATGGCAGCGCTGGCCACGGTCATCGTGTCACCGGTGGTGCTGCGTTCGGCACGCAACCGGATGACGTTCCTGTCGCTGGTGTTCTTCGTGCTGGCGCTGTGCTTCGCCTCCACCAACGGGTGGTGGTATGTCTCCAATTTCGGTGTGCCGTTCAACAACTCGGTGCCCAAGATCGGCGGCGTGAGCATCAGCACGATGTTCTTCGCCCTCTTCGCACTCGCCGCGCTGTGCGCGTTCTGGCTGCACCTGAGACCGCGGCGGGAACCACGGGTGGTCCGCCTGCTGACCACCGCGCCGATCCCGATCGCGGCGGCGCTGATGGTCGTGGTGTCGATCGCCTCGATGGCCATCGGCGTGATCCGCCAGTACCCGACCTACTCCAACGGCTGGGCCAACGTACGCGGGCTCGCCGGTGGCTGCGGGCTGGCCGATGACGTTCTGGTGGAACCCGATTCGAATGCCGGCTTCCTGTCGCCGCTACCGGGCGACTACGGCCCGCTGGGACCGTTGGGCGGTGCGACGCCGACCGGCTTCTCCCCCAACGGCGTTCCGGAGAAGATCATCGCCGAGGCGATCCGGCTGAACAATCCACAGCCCGGCACCGACTACGACTGGAATCGACCGGTCAAGCTGTCCCGGCCCGGGGTGAACGGATCCACAGTTCCGTTGCCCTACGGTCTCGACCCGGCCCGGGTGCCGGTGGCCGGTTCGTATTCGACTGCAGCGCAACAGGAAAGCCGCCTCACCTCGGCGTGGTATGCGCTTCCCGCGCCTGATGACGCGCATCCGCTGGTCGTCGTCACCGCGTCGGGCACCATCGCCGGGATCAGCGTCGCCAACGGCGAAACGTCCGGTCAGACGGTCGAATTGGAGTACGCCACCAAGGGTCCCGACGGCGCACCCGTGCCGGCGGGGCGTGTGCGCCCCTACGACATCGGCCCCACACCGTCATGGCGCAACCTGCGCTACCCGCGCTCGGAGATCCCCGCCGATGCCGTCGCCGTCCGGGTGGTCGCCGAAGACCTGTCGCTGGGCCAGGGCGACTGGGTCGCGGTCACGCCCCCGCGCGTGCCGGAGGTGCGCTCGGTGCAGGAGTACATCGGTTCCACCCAACCGGTCCTGATGGACTGGGCGGTCGGGCTGGTGTTCCCGTGCCAGCAGCCGATGCTGCACGCCAACGGCGTCACCGACATCCCGAAGTTCCGCATCTCCCCGGATTACTTCGCCAAGCTGCAGAGCACCGACACGTGGCAGGACGGCAAGAACGGCGGCCTGCTGGGGATCACCGATCTCCTCCTGCGGGCCTCGGTGATGTCGACCTACCTGTCGCACGACTGGGGCCAGGACTGGGGTTCGCTGCGCCGGTTCGACACCATCGTCGATGCGCAGCCGGCGCAGATCGATCTCGGCGAGGCCACCCACTCCGGGCTGTTCTCACCCGGGCCGATGCGTTTCGAGCCGTGACCGACCGCGTCGCGCTCGGCCGGGCGACGCTGACCCGCGTCGTCGAGCTGCGGGTCCAGATGCGCACCGATCTGTTCGGCCAGACCCCGGCCCAGGCGTGGAGCGACAACGCCGACCTGCTCGAGCCGTCGTTCTGGGACCGGGCGGCCGATCAATGGAAGATCGCGATGCAGACCTGGGTGCTGCAGGTCGACGGCATGACGGTGCTGATCGACACCGGCGTCGGCAACGATCGCCACCGGCCGCATTTCCCGCCGCTGCACCAGTTGAGCACCGGATACCTCGACGCGCTCGCCGCTGCCGGCGTGGCACCGGAGTCCGTCGACGTCGTGGTCAACACCCACCTGCACACCGATCACGTCGGCTGGAACACCCGCCTCGTCGACGGGGCATGGGTGCCGACGTTCCCCAATGCGCGCTATCTGATGCCCGAGGCCGATTACCGTCACTTCTCCCCCGACGGCGACAGCACCAACGAGAGCATGCCAATAGTGTTCGCCGACAGCGTGTTGCCTGTTGCCGATCAGACCGAGCTCTACTCCGGTGACCATCAGCTCAGCGACTCGCTGTGGTTGCGGCCCGCGGGCGGGCACACCCCGGGCTCGTCGGTGGTGTGGCTGGATGCCGATGTACCCGCCGTGTTCGTCGGCGACCTGACCCACTGTCCGATCCAACTGGTCCGCCCGGACGATCCGTGCGCGTTCGACGAGGACCCCGCCGCCGCGGCGCACACCCGCCACCGCGTGCTGACCGAGGCGGCGCAGCGCGGCGCGACCGTGGTGCCTGCGCACTATCCCGGCCGGGGCGGGGCACGAATCTCAGCCCGCGCGAACGGATTCGGCGTCGACGAGTGGCTGGGGCTCTCAGGAATCTAGTTTCGGCCGTAGCCGGCCAGGAACACCCGCACACCCGCCGCCGCCTGCGCGTGCACGTCGACCGACTCGAGCACGGCCGGACCGCCGCGGAACAACGCCTCGTCGATGCAGCGCCCCACCACGAGGAATGCAAAATGCTCTGCGGCCACGCGTGGCTCGACGATGTTGAGCAGCCCACGCTCGCCCAGGCGGGCGAAGCAGTCGGCGAACGCCGTCAGGGTCCGCTCCGGCGCCCGCTGCAGATACGCCTCGGCGAGATCGGGTACCCGGGCCGCTTCGCCCACCACGAGGCGCCGCAACTGCACCACGGGTTCGGCCAAGACCACACGCAGATACTCGGCGGCCAGCTCGGTGAGGTCACGCCTCAGGTCGGTGGTGTCAGCCAGCGCCGACACCCGCGCCGAGAACGCGTCGACGGCGCCCTGCAGGGCTTCGTCGGTGATCGCCATCAGCAGCGCCTGCTTGTCGCCGAAGTTCTTGTACACCGTCTGCTTGGACACCGCTGCCGCGGCCGCGATCGCATCGACGCTCGTGCCCTGGTAGCCGTGCGCGAGGAACAGCCGGCGAGCCTCGGCCAGGATGGTCGCGCGCTTACGCGCTGAGCGACCCGTCGGTTCGGGCATCACACCTCTTCGGTACTGGACAGTCCAGTTTTCGGTACTGTACGGTCTAGTTCCATTCTGACACGACGGTCGACCTGGGAGGTGTGTTGACGGCCACCGATTGCCCTCCGCTCGCGGACCGGATCACCAAATCGCTGCTCGGCTACGGCGTGATCGCGGGTCCGATCTACGTGATCTCCGTGGCGGCGCAGGCCGCCACGCGCGACGGCTTCGATCCGACACGGCACGCCGCGAGCCAGCTCGTCAACGGCGATTTCGGTTGGATACAGGTTGCCACCTTCGTCGTCTGCGGCGCGATGACGATCGCCGCCGCCGTCGGCGTCGGACGCGCGCTCGCACCGGGCAGACGCGCCACGTGGGCGACGGGGCTCCTCGGCGTCTACGGATCGGCACTGATCCTCGCCGGAATGTTCCGGGCCGACCCGTCCGATGGTTTCCCGCCCGGCACCCCGGCCGGACCCGGTGTGATGACGTGGCACGGCATCACCCACTTCGCCGTCGCCGGTATGGGTTTCGCGTGTCTGGTGGCGGCCTGCGTCGTGATCGGCGGCTGGCCGTCCCGGATCGTCGGCCTGATGTTCGCCGCGAGCTTCCTGTGGCTCTCCTCCGGCCACGGCGGCACCGCGGCACTGCTCGCCTTCACCGTCGCCGTCGCGCTGAGCTGGGCATGGCTCTGCACGCTCTCGATCCGGCTCTACCGCAGCGTCGGAACCTAGCTCGCCGGCGCCGGGGTGTCGTTCGCACTGGGGTCGGCGTTCTCCCGCGCGATGTCGCCCTGGCAGTCCGCCTGAGACCGATTCGTCTGCTGTACGCACACCTGCACCGGGACGTCGCCGGTGCCCGTCGGCTTCGCGATGTCCGACGAATACAACGACCACAGCTGCTGATCCGACCCACTCACCTTCGCGCAGTAGGCCTGGGCCTTCTGCTCGGTGATCCCGGCCGCGCCCAACGTCCCACAATCGGCGCCGACCACCACCACGGGCACCGCCACCGTGTCCGTCTTCGCCGGCTCGTCATGCAGCACCACGAACAACGTCGCGGCGACCGCCACCAGGGCCAGCACCAGCGCCACCACCGCGACGCCACGCCCCCGCGAGCGAGCCGCAGCGCGGTCCGCCCTGGCGTGCCGCGGACCGGCCGCTGCCGCCTGCGCCGGCATCGTCGCGTGCGGATCGACCCCGAGCGCCGGCGCCACCAGCCCCGTCCGGTTGGCCAGTGCCCTCGCGAAATCGATGCAGCGCTCGAACCGGTCGGCCGGCAACTTGGCCAGCCCCTTCTCCAGCGCCCCGCCCAGCCCCGACAGATCGGGCCGCGCCTGCGCAATCGACGGCGGCCGCGCCGACAGGTGGGAGCTGATGACGATCGCCGGGTTCGAATGCTGGAACGGCGGCGATCCCGTGAGCAGCTGGTAGGCCGTCGCCGCCAGCGCGTACTGATCGGCCCGGCCGTCGATGTCCTTGTCGGCAGTGAGCTGCTCGGGCGCCGAATAGGCGACCGTGCCGACCGTCATGTCCGTGCCGGTGAGCGCACTGACCTCGCCGACGCGGCGGGCAATACCGAAGTCCGCCAACAGGATTCGCTCGTCATCGGTGTCCGGATCGGCTATCAGGATGTTGGCCGGTTTGACGTCGCGGTGCAGCAGACCGCGGGCATGCGCGTAGTCGAGCGCCTCCCCCACGGCGGTGACGATGCGCACCACCAGATCGGGCGGCATGCCGTCGGGGTAGCGCTCGGCGAGCAGCCGCGCCGCGTCGGTGCCCTCGACGTGGTCCATCGACAACCACAGCCGGCCGTCGAAGTCCCCGCGGTCGTGGACCGACACGATGTGCGGATGCCACAGCGTGGCCGCGATGTCAGCCTCCCGGTTGAACCGCTCCCGGTACTCGGTGTCAGCGCAGACCGTGGCAGAGAGCACCTTGAGCGCATCGTTTCGGGGCAGCCGTGGATGGCGTGCCAGATAGACCTCACCCATGCCCCCCGAGCCCAGCAGCCGCATGACCGTGTAGCCCGCGATCACGTCCCCGTCGGTCAGCGGCATCCCCGCACCCCTACGGTGCGCTGAGGTACGGGAAGTCGGGCAGGAAGTCCCCGCCCGGCGCGAAGTCGGTCATCGTCGTGCGGCCGTTGGTCAAGAACCGCGAGCGGTAGTCGGCGACGTCGTCGCGCAGCCCGCGCCCGTTCGGATACCCGGCGGGCTTGCTCGGGTTGTAGGTCAACACGTCCGGCAGCGTGCCCTCGGTGGCGATCGCATCGATGGCCTCGGCGCGGGTGTAGCCGCCGGTCTCGGCCAACACATCGATGAGGTGCCCCATCCACCGGCCCTGATCCCGGTTGGGTTCGTCGGCGTTGAACTCGGCGAGTTCCTCGTCGTCGGGGAAGAGTCCGCTGACCCATGGATGCCCGACCCGGTCGACATGGCGCCACGTACCGTCGGTGTTCACACTGCACCGCGCCCAGATGCGGACGTCTGGCGCGGCCCCCAGATAGGCCGTCGGCAATTCCACCGCCATGGCGATGACCTTCGAGTCGGGAAACGCAGCGTCGGTGCGCGCCCCGGCGAAGAACGAGAACGATCCCGACCGCGACCGCCACAGATGCGGCTCGTCTTCGAACGACACGTCGAGCCCGCCGAAGATCTCCGACCCCACCGCGGCGTCGACACGGGCCTCGGCCTGCAGGGCCAGGCGCACATCGACCTTCTGACGCCCGTTCACCGGTTCACTGAAGGTGAAGTTGAACACGATGTCGTTGCGCAGGTCACCGTCGTTGTCGATCGCGATGCGGTACACCGCGTCGGGATGCATCGCATCCGCGTTCGGGTTCGCGGTCAGGATCAGCGCGGTGCGCCCCGGATCGTTCGGGGACGGGAACACGTACAGATCGCACAGGTCCAGGCGCGGATCGCCCAGGGGCGCACCCCGACGCAGCCCGGTGAAGTCAGTCGACACAGGCTCTATCCAACCCCACCACAGATCTAGATGGGCGTCAGGCCGTGTTTGCGCAGCACCTTCGGGAACGGTTGCTTGTCGCGCAGCAGCTTCAGCGACTTGCGCAGCAGCAGCCGCGTCTCGTGCGGTTCGATGACACCGTCGATGTAACCGCGTTCGGCCGCGATCCACGGAGTCGCCATGTTGAGGTTGTAGCCCTCGATGAAGTCCTTGCGGATCTTCTGCACCTCAGGCGCGGTCGGATCGGGGAACCGCTTCACCAGCAGCTGGGCCGCACCCTCGGCTCCGATCACCGCGATGCGCGCTGTCGGCCACGCGAAGTTCAGATCCGCCGAGAGCTGCTTGGACCCCATCACCGCGTAGCCGCCGCCGTAGGCCTTGCGAATCACGATGGTGACCTTCGGGACATCGGCCTCGACGATCGCGTTGAAGAAGCGACCGCCACGCTTGATGATGCCGTTCTTCTCCTCCTCGACACCGGGCATCGCGCCCGGGGTGTCGACGACGAACACCAGCGGCAGGTTGAACGAGTCGCAGAACCGGATGAAGCTCGATGCCTTGTCCGACGCCTCGCTGTCCACGGCGCCGGACAGCACCATCGGCTGATTGGCGATGACCCCGACCGGCCGCCCGTCGACCCGGGCGAACGCCGTGATCATCGCCCGGCCACGCTGGTCGGCGACCTCGAACACATCGCCGTCGTCGAAGATCCGCAGCAGGATCTCCATCATGTCGTAGGCCTGGTTGTCCGAGTCCGGCACGATCGTGTCGAGCTCGAGATCGTGCGGCGTGATCTCCGGCTCCAACCCGGGGTTGACGATCGGCGCGTCGTCGAAGTGGTTGGCGGGCAGGAAGCTCAGGTAGTCGCGCACGTACTGATACGCGGCCGCCTCCGACTCGACGACCTTGTGGATGTTGCCGCGCTGCGCCTGGACGTCGGCGCCGCCGAGCTCGTCGAACGTGACGTCCTCACCGGTGACGTCCTTGATGACGTCGGGGCCGGTGATGAACATGTAGCCCTGGTCGCGCACTGCGACGATCAGGTCCGTCTGGATCGGCGAGTACACCGCACCGCCGGCACACTTGCCGAAGATCAGCGAGATCTCGGGCACCAGCCCGCGCAGCATCTCGTGGCGGCGGCCCAGCTCGGCGTACCACGCCAACGATGTCACCGCGTCCTGGATGCGCGCGCCCGCCGAGTCGTTGATGCCGATGATCGGGCAGCCGACCATCGCCACCCACTCCATCAGCCGGGCGACTTTGCGGCCGAACATCTCTCCGACCGAACCCTGGAAGACGGTCTGATCGTGGCTGAACACGCCCACCGGGCGACCGTTGATGGTGCCGTGCCCGGTGACCACGCCGTCGCCGTACAGCGCGTCAGGATCACCGGGGGTCTTCGCCAGTGCGCCGATCTCGAGGAAGCTGCCCGGATCGAGCAGCTCGTAAATGCGCTCCCGGGCGCTCGGGATGCCCTTCTTCGCCCGCTTCGCGACGGCTTTCTCACCGCCCGGCTCCTTGGCGAGCTCCAGCTTCTCCCGAAGCTCGGTCAGCAGTTCCGCCGTCGTTTTCGTGGTCACTTGCTCTCGCTCTCGATCACGGTGATCGCCTCACTCAGGTGAGCCCCGACCTTGGCAATGTACGGCTCGTCGATGACCTGGATGTGCTCGCCCCCGACCGGCACCACTTCGAGATCCTCGACGAACTCGCCCCACCCGCCGTCGGGCTGACGGACGGCGTAGCGCGGTTCGAAGAAGATCGCGTCGTCGTGGTAGCGATCGGCCATGTACAGCGTGACGTGACCGTCGTAGGGCTGGATCTCGGCGGTCTCGAGCAGCCGGTTGTCCAGGTACGACGTCCGCTGGTGCTCGATGATGCCGCCCGGGATCTCCACCCCGGCCTGCTGCACCGCGTCGAGCACGTAGCGGACCTGCCCGTCGTCGTCGAGCGCCTCGAGCTCCTCGTACGGGATCTCGGGGATCTCGACGTTGAAGGTGCGCTGCGCGAACAACGCGTAGCGATCCCAGCGGGCGCGGGTCTCCTCCTTGGTCTGCGGGATCTCCTCGCCCGGCCGGACCATGTCGATCAGCCCGACGAAGCGCACGTCGGCGCCGGACTGCTTGAGCCCGATCGCGCAGGCGTAGGCCAGAGCGCCACCCAGCGACCAGCCGACCAGGATGTAGGGGCCGTCGCCCTGGATCTCCCGCAGCTTCGGCAGGTACTCGGCGGCCCGCTCCTCGACCGAACCCTCGACGCGCTCGAACCCGTACATCGGGGTGTCCGGCGGCAACCGCTTGAGCAGCGGCTCGTACACCACCGTCGACCCGCCCGCCGGATGGAACACGAACACCGGGATGCGCGTCGACCCCTCGGGCCGGGCCCGGATCGTGCGGACGAACCCGTCGACCTCACCGGCGTCCATCAGATCGCGCACGACGGTGGACAGGTCCTGGATGGTGCCGGCGGCCTTGACCTGCTCCGCGGTCACCTCTCCGTCGGCGCGCTCGGAGAGCCGCTCGGCCAGCTTCTGCGCGGTGGCGTCGTCGATCGACGGCAGGTCGTTGAAAATGCCGCCCGGCGACTTGCCGGTGACGATCGCCCACGTCGCGAACGTGACGCGTTCGGCGGCGTCACGCGGCGGCACGTCGGCGCCGAGTGCCTCGGTGACCGCTTCCTGCGTCAGCACCTTCGCGGCGAGGCTCGCGGCACTGGGCTTGTCGGCACTCGGGGCGCTCGGGCCCGACGGATCGGTCGGCGGGGGCGGGATGCCCGGGCCGCTCGGATCCACCGGGGGCGGCGGCAGTGTCAGGTCCTGCTGGGCCTCGACGCTGTCGGTCGCGATCTGCTTCGCGTCCTGCTCGTCCGGTGCCGCGATGGGGTGACCCGACTCGGCGAGCTTGGCCTCGAGTTCGGCGACCGTGCTCGCCCCACCCATCAGCTCGGCCTGCTCGGCCGCGATCTCCTCGGCCGTCTTGCCCTTCTGGGCCTCGGCGAGCTGGTCCACCTCGTCGCGGTGCTCGATCGCGTAGGCGATCAGCTTCTCCACCGCGTACAGGTTGGCGTCGCGCACCGCGGTCAGCTGGATCGGCGGCAGGTCGAAGTCATATTCGACGCGGTTCTTGATGCGCACCGCCATCAACGAGTCCAGGCCCAGCTCGATCAGCGGCACCTCCCACGGCAGGTCCTCGGGTTCGTACCCCATCGCCGAGCCCACGATCGTGCCGAGCCGCTCACCGATGGTCTCGCCGGACTCCGGGGACCACTTGGCGAAGCTCGCACCGAGGTTGGCCCCGGCAGTCAGATTGTCGGCCTCGAACCCCGGTGTTTCTTCGGGCTCCTCGACCGGCGCCGCGACAGCCACTTCGGCGACGGTGCCCGCACCGACGGCCGTCGGCAGTGCGGTCTGCGCACCGTTGCGGCTGACGATCGCGTCGTAGACCAGGGTGAAGGATTCGTCGATCCGCGCATGCACCTGCACGCTCGCCCCGCCCGGATGGCGGGTCAGCGTGGTGACCAGACGCGAGCCCTCGGCAGGGACCGCGCGCTGCTCGGAGGCAACCAGCTTGGCATCCGGAAGGACCATCGCCGCAGCACTTTTCACCAGCGCGGCCAGATCGGCCTCGGCACGTGGCGAGAACTCCCACACGTGCCGGCCATCCGGGGTGGCCACATGGCTGCCCGGCATCACCGACGAGTTGTCGCCGGTGAAGTGCGCATCCAGCCAGTGCGGCTTGCGCTTGAACCGGGTGGGCGGGATGTTCGCGAAGTCGAGCGACCCGGCCAGCCCGCGCGACGTCCGCGGGAACAGGGTGCGGAAATCGAGGTCATGGCCGTGCACGAACAGGTGCGCCATGGCCGTGGTCATCGAGTCGACCTCGTCCTGCTTGCGCGCCAGCGTCGGGATCAGTTGCGCATCATGCAATCCCGCATCGGCCGTGGTGAGGCCGGCCTGCATCAGCGCGACCGGGTTCGGCGCCAACTCCAGGAACGTGGTGTGCCCGTTGTCGACGGCGTTGCGGATGCCGTGGGTGAAGTAGACGCTGTGGCGCAGCCCCTTCTTCCAGTAGTCCACGTCGTGGATCGGGTCGGCGCCGGCCCGAATGAGGTTGCCCTCGTGCACCGTCGAGTAGTAGGCGACCTGCAACGGATGCGGTTCGATGCCTTGCAGTTCCGCGGCCAGTTCACCGAGCAGCGGGTCCATCTGCGAGGTGTGGCTGGCGCCCTTGGTCTGGAACTTGCGGGCGAACTTGCCCTCCGATTCGGCGCGGGCGATGATCGCGTCCACCTCGTCGGGCGGCCCGCCGATCACCGTCTGCGTCGGCGCGGCGTACACGCAGACCTCGAGGTTCTTGAAGTCCGAGAACACCGTCTCGATCTCGTCGGCCGAGTACTCCACCAGCGCCATCAGCCGGATGTACTCACCGAACAGCATCGCCTCGCCCTCACCCATCAGGTGGCTGCGCGAGCAGATGGTGCGGGTCGCGTCCTCCAGCGAGAGGCCGCCGGCGAAGTAGGCCGCGGCCGCTTCGCCCAGCGACTGGCCCACCAGCGCACCGGGTTTCGCGCCGTGCGACTTGAGGAGCTCACCGAGCGCGATCTGGAGCGCGAAGATGGCCAGCTGCACCTTCTCGATGGGCAGCTCGGTGGTCTCATCGGTGTAGTCGATCGCGTCGTCGAGGATCAGCTCGAGGATCGAGAAGCCGCGCTCGTCTTGAATGAGGCTGTCGACCTTGTTGATCCACTCGGCGAACGTCTCGTCGCGCAGGTAGAGACTCTTGCCCATCTTCCGGTGCTGGGCACCGAACCCGGCGAGCACCCACACCGGCCCATTGGTGACCGGGCCGTCGGCACTGATGACGAGCGGGGTCGGCTTGCCGTCGGCGATGGCGCGCAGACCCTTGATCGCCTCGTCGTGGTCGTGGGCCAGCACCACCGCGCGTGAGCGGCCGTGGTTGCGCCGCGACAGCGAGCGGCCGATCGACTCCAGCGACGAGGCGCGCCCCTCGGGGCTGTCGATCCAGTCCGCCAGCTCAGCGGCGGCAGCCTTCTTGCGTGAGGTCAGGAAGCCCGAGACCGCCAGCGGGACTATCGGTGTCGGGGGATTCTCGGCGTCGGCGGCCGCGAGTTGCTCGCGTGCAGCCTCCAGCAGCTCCTGGGCCCGGTCCGTCAGGCCCGGCAGCTCGTACTCACCCTCGGCGGCTGCCGCCGGGGTGTCCAGCGCGTCATCGTCGTCGTCCAGAAACTCGCCGTACTCATCCATCCGCACCCCGCCGACGTACACCGCTTTCGCGTCGTCGTTGGCGGGCGTCACGACCGCGACGTCGGGTTCGGGGGCGGGCTCGACGAGGTCGCTGGCGAGCACCTCGCGCACCACCAGGTGGGCGTTGGCGCCGCCGAAGCCGAAGCCTGACACACCGGCGATGGCCTTGCCGCTGTAGCGCGGCCAGTCGGTGACCGTGTCGGCCACCTTGAGGTGTTCGGCGTCGAAATCGATGTAGGGGTTGGGCCCCGCGTAGTTGATCGACGGCGGGATCTTGTTGTTGCGCAACGCCAACGCGACCTTGGCCAGGCTCGCCGCACCGGCGGCCGACTCCAGGTGGCCCACATTGGATTTCACCGCACCCAGCAGAGCCGGCTTGTCGGCGGCGCGACCGCGGCCGATGACGCGGCCCAGCGCGTCGGCCTCGATCGGATCGCCGAGGATGGTGCCGGTGCCGTGCGCCTCGACATAGTCGACGGAGCGCGGGTCGATACCCGCATCCTTGTAGGCCTTCCGCAGCACGGCTTCCTGCGCGTCGGGATTCGGTGCCAGCATGCCGTTGGAGCGGCCGTCGTGGTTCACCGCACCACCGGCGATCACGGCGAGGATGTCGTCCCCGTCGCGGCGCGCATCCTCGAGGCGCTTGAGCACGATCATGCCGCCGCCCTCGGAGCGGGCGTATCCGTCGGCGTCGGCAGAGAACGACTTGATCCGGCCGTCGGAGGCGAGCACGCCGCCGACCTCGTCGAAACCGAGCGTGACCAGCGGGGTGATCAGGGCGTTGACCCCGCCGGCGAGAACGACGTCGGCGTCCCCGGCGCGCAGCGCCTTCATGCCCTCGTGCACGGCCACCAACGCCGACGAGCAGGCCGTGTCGATGGCCATCGACGGGCCGCGGAAATCGAAGAAGTAGGACACCCGGTTGGCGATCACGGCACTCGAGTTACCGGTGATGGCATAGGGGTGCGCGACGGTGGGGTCGGCGACCGACATGAACATGTAGTCGTTGACCGAGCTACCGACGAACACACCGACGTTGCTGCCACGCAGGCTCGACGCGGGAATCCTGGCGTGCTCCAGCGCTTCCCAGGTCAGCTCGAGCGCCATCCGCTGCTGCGGATCGATGTTGTCGGCTTCCATCTTCGACAGCGCGAAGAACTCGGCGTCGAAGCCCTTGATGTCGGACAGGTAGCCGCCCCGGGTGCGGGCCTTGGCCACCCGCTCGGCGATACGCGGCTCCGACAGGAACTCCGACCACCGCCCCTCGGGCAGATCGGTGATCGCGTCGCGGCCCTCGAGCAGCGCCTCCCACGTCTGGTCGGGGGTGTTCATGTCCCCGGGGAAGCGGGTGCCGACACCGACGATCGCGATGTTGAGCCGGCCCTCGTCCCCGTCGCGCGACCAGTCCTCGGCGTCCAGGGCGGCCAGATCCTGTTCGGGCTCACCCTCGATGATCACCGTCGCCAGCGACTCGATCGTCGGATGCCGGAACGCCACCGTCGCGGTGAGCGTCACGCCGGTCAGGTCCTCGATGTCGCTGGCCATGGCCACCGCGTCACGCGAGGACAGGCCCAGCTCGACCATCGGCGTCGACTCGCTGACGGAGTCCGGCGACTGCCCGGTGGCATTGCCGATCCAGTTACGCAGCCACTCCCGCATCTCGTTCACGGTCATGTCGGGTACGCGCGGATTGTTCTGCGGCTCAGCCATGTTCACTACCTCACGATCGGCAGGCAGCCGAGGGCCGCCTGTGCCGTTGCTGTTGGTGGACGTCAGTCCGTTTCATCGGGGAAGGCGTTGGCCACCTTGCCGCTGCGCAGGCTGCCGTCCAGGTATGCCGAACGGCAGGCGCGGCGGCCGATCTTGCCGCTCGACGTACGCGGGATCGCGCCGGCGGGAGTCAGGAGCACGTCGCGCACCGTCACACCGTGGCGCACCGCGATCGCCGCGCGGATGTCGTCGGCGATCGGCCCCATGTCCAGCTTGTGGGCGCCCGGTGCGCGCTCGCCGACGATGACCAGCTGCTCGGACGTGTCACTCGGATCCCGCTTGAGACCCGAATGCGCATCGGCGAACACCTCGTCGGGCAACTGGTTGGCCGGCACGGAGAACGCGGCGACGAACCCGGTGCGCAGCGCCTTGGTCGACTCCTGTGCGGAGTACTCCAGGTCCTGCGGATAGTGGTTGCGGCCGTCGATGATGACGAGGTCTTTGGTGCGGCCGGTGATGAAGAGCTCGCCGTCGTGGTAGGCACCGAGGTCGCCGGTGCGCACCCACGTCGCGTCGTCGGTGGCCCCCTGGGCGTGCGACGGCTCGGTGCGTGACTTCAAGATGTTGTGGAACGTGGCGGTGGTCTCGTCGGGCTTGCCCCAGTAGCCGGTGCCCATGTTCTGGCCGCTGATCCAGACTTCCCCGATCTGGCCGTCGGGCAACTCACTGGCGGTGTCGGCGTCGACGATGACCGCCCACTCCGCGACACCGATCTTGCCGGCGCCGGCCTGTGCGACCGCCTTGGGAGAGTCCGCGGGCACCTCGACGAAGCGGTGGTTGTTGAGCTCGTCGCGGTCCACGTGGATGATCCGGGGCTCGGCGTTCATCGGCGTCGTCGAGACGAACAGCGTGGCCTCGGCCAGACCGTAGGACGGCTTGATGGCCTGCGGCTTGAAGCCGAAGGGGCCGAACGCCTCGTTGAACCGGTTGACCGTGGCCGCCGAGATCGGCTCGCTGCCGTTGAGGATGCACTTGATGTTCGACATGTCGAGGGGCTCTTCACCCTCCTTGGGCACGCCTCGCGCCGCGGCGTGATCGAACGCGAAGTTCGGGGCCACCGAGATGGTGCCCCCGGTGTCGCCTTCCTTGCGCGCCATCTCCCGGATCCACCGACCGGGGCGACGGACGAACGCGGCAGGCGTCATGAAGGTGATGTAGTGCCCGAGCATCGGCGACAACAGCACGGTGATCAGGCCCATGTCGTGGAAGAACGGCAGCCAGGAGACGCCCCGGTCGCCCTCCTGCCCGTCCAGCGCCTCGATGACCTGGACCACGTTCGTGGCCAGGTTGAGGTGGGTGATCTGCACACCGGTCGGGATGCGGGTCGAGCCGGAGGTGTACTGCAGGTAGGCGATCGTGTCGTGCTGGACATCGACCGGTTCCCACGTCGAGCCGACCTCGGTGGGCACCGCGTCGACGGCGATGACGCGCGGACGCTGATTCGCCGGCCGGGTGCGGAAGAACTTGCGGACGCCCTCTGCGGCCGCGGTCGTCGTCAGGACCGCCGACGGCGAGCAGTCGTCGAGGACGGCGTGCAGCCGGCCGACGTGGCCGGGCTCGTTGGGGTCGAACAGCGGTACGGCGATCCGACCGGCGTAGAGCGTGCCGAAGAACGCCACCAGGTAGTCCAGATTCTGCGGGCACAGGATCGCGATGCGGTCACCGGGCTGGGTGACCTGCTGCAGGCGGGCGCCAATGGCGCGGTTGCGGGCGCCGAAGTCGGCCCACTTGAGGTCGCGGTACACCCCGTCACGCTCGGTCGAAAAATCCACGAACCGGTACGCCAGCTTGTCGCCGCGCACCTTGGCCCATCGCTCGACGTGCTTGACCAGGTTGCCGCTGTCGGGGAACTTGATCAGCCCGTCTTTGATGAACGGGTTGTGGAACGCCATCTCAACTCCAATCACATGGGATGAATCCCAAACCCCGAAATCGTACCGGGGTGACGGCTCCCCGCCCCTGAGCCGCCGTTCGTGTGCTCGGAGAACGTCCTCTCCGAGCGTGTCTTAGATTTCCCTTAATGTTAGGCGACGCCATGACCGCGGCCAAATCTTTGCGGTCACGTGTCAGCCATGTTTTGGCTGCGGAGCGTTACTGATCAGCTGCCGCGTCCAGTTCAGCGTCCAATCGGTGGCCGGCTGGCCGTCGATGTTCCAGAACTGCGGAGTGGCGTACATCGCATGGACGGGCTGTCCGGCCCCGCCGCTGAGCACCTCGAGCGTCTTCGGCAACTGCGTGATGTTGAACGCCGACGACGGCGCCGCACAGATCAGATCGCCGCGCGCGCAGATCTCGTTGGTGCGGTCGTTGAGCGCACCGAAACCGCCCGGCCGCGGACCCGTCATCGTCAGACCCAGCGCGGAGAGCGTCGGCACCTCGTTCAACGTGATCTCCGCACCCTGACCGTCCGGGTTGGGCCCGATGTCCTGGCCGACGCCGTCCTGGCGGCGACCGTCGGCGACCAAAGTCACGCCGAGCACCAGATCCTGGTCCACCGGGCCCCGGCCGTTGCCGATGTCGCTGGCGATGTCCCCGGCGATCACCGCGCCCTGGGAGAACCCGATCAGCACGTAGCTGGTGAGCGGGCACCGGTTGTTCATGTCCGTCATGGCCTGCACGGCCGCCCGGGTGCCCTCGGTCCGGCTGTCGTTGTAGGACATCTGCTGATCGGCCGACAGCGGATTGTGGAACTGGGCTGTGTACGGCACCGTGAACACCTCGACCCGATCGTTCCCGAACTCGGCCCGGATCGGATTCGTGACGCGCAGCAGCAGCGCTGCCGGGAACTGCACGGGATTGAACGGATCGAGCGCCCGCGACGACTCCCATGTGCCGGGGATCGAAATCAGCTGGACGTCGGGGCAGCTCGCGTCCTGGAACTCCGGCCGCGGCTTGCTGGGCGCACCCGGCGACCCGGACGGCATCCCCGTCGGAGGCAGCGCGGTCGGCGGAATCGCCGTCGAGCCACCGTCGGGCCGCCGCAGCACGACGATCACGACGGCGACGATCAGCACGACGACGAGGCCCACCGCGCCGGCGGCGAACAGCGCCAGAAGGCGGTGGCGTTTACGCCGATTGGTCTTGGCCATGGGTTCGGGAGCTCCTAGCAGAGTTGATCGGTGGCGATGCGAATGTAGTCGGCGGTCTCGGCGTGCAGATGACTCGCCGACGGCGGCGCGCCGCCGGAGCTCATGACACCTTCGGAGGTCGGCTCGCTCGCGTCATTGCGGACCAGCGGCGCGACGAAGTCCCACACCGCCTGATCGGTCTGCCTGGCCGCGCGGGCCTGGCACACGTACGAGCCGATGCTCAGTGCCGCGAGATCGCTGGACGGCGCCACCCCCGCGGAGCGCAGCGCGTCGAGGTAGGCCCGTTCGCGCGGGGTGACCACCAGCGCGTTGGACGTGTTTCCCGGCGCGGGCTGGCCGGGCAACTGCGCGCCGCCCTGCCCGTGCACGGGCGACGGCTCGATCTCCGAAGCGGGCCCGGCGACCATCTCGTCGGCGGCCCCGCAACCGGCCAGCCAGGACGAGGCGGCCAGCACACACCCCGCCACACCTGCACCCGCCAACGCGGACCGTGACCTGTGATGCACGGTCTCCAACGTACCGGGGCTCCCGACCAGCGCCTGCCGGCGCTCGCCTACCGGATCGTGGTGGCGAGCTCTCCGCTCATCGCCCCCAGCTGCGCGCTCCACGTTCCCCAGTCATGGGTGCCACCGGCCGGGAAGTCGAAGTGGCCGTTACCGCCGCCGACGGAGCGGTAGTGCTGATAGAACGCGCGATTGCTGCCCTGGGCCTGGTCGCAGTAGCCGATCATCGCCGGCACGTCGGTGCAGGTGGTGGTCGACGGACTGAAGACCCACAGGCGCGTGTTGTTGTCGGCCAGCAGCTGCACGTGGACGTCGGGGTCGTGCCACTTCCACCGGCCCAGCTGTGGCAGGCCCCACATGTTGCGGGTGTCCACGCCGCCGAATTGCGCCAGCCCCGCGGTGATCGCGCCGTTCATCGTCGTGTTCGACGGCGTCAGGAAGCCCGACAGCGACCCGGCGAAGCGATAGCGATCGGGATGGAAAGCCGCCATCGTCATCGCGCCGGTGCCGCCCATGGCCGCGCCGACGATCCCATGGCCACCCGGCGCCAGACCCTTGTTCGCGGCCAGCCAGTTCGGCAGCTCGTCGGCGAGGAACGTCTCCCACTGCTTGCTGCCGTCCTGCTCCCAGTTCGTGTACATGCTCCACGCGCCACCGGCCGGGGCCACCACCGAGATGCCCCTACCGGCCAGCGCGTTCATCGCATTGCCTGCGGTCACCCAGTTGCTGACGTCGGGCGCGCCGTTGAACGCGTCGAGCAGGACCACCGCGTGCGGACCGCCGCCCTGGAACGCGACCGGGATGTCGCGGCCCATCGCCGCCGACGGCACCATCAGCATCTCGACGCCCTGAGCGTGGGCGGTACCCACCCCGCCGGCGAAGCCTGCCGCGGCTGCCAGCACGACAGCCATCAATGTCCGGATCAGCCCACGCATCAACCCCACCTCTCGAATCACCGACCGCAACGTAGTGAACCACACCACCCCGACGGGCCGGGACGCAAAGCGACTGACGGCGGTGGCCCCCGAAGGGGACACCGCCGTCAGTGTGGATCAGAGGCGAACGGACTAGCCGCCGTTGGCCGCCGCGTCGACCGGCACCGCCGGAGCCGACGGCTGCGGCACGGCGCCCAGCACGCGCTGCACGTCGGGCTTCATCTGCTGGAGCTGCTGGCCCCAGTAGCCCCAGTCGTGAGCACCGGAGGACGGGAAGTTGAACACCCCGTTGGTCCCGCCGTTGGCCAGGTAGGTCTCCTGGAACGTCCGGTTGGTGCGGATGGTCAGGCCCTCGAGGAACTTGGCGGGCAGATTGTTGCCGCCCAGCTCAGAAGGCTTGCCGTTACCGCAGTAGATCCAGATGCGGGTGTTGTTCGCGATCAACTTGTTGATGTTGACGAACGGATCGTTGCGCTTCCAGGCGCTGTTGGGGTCCTCGGTCGGGCCCCACATGTCGTTGGCCTTGTAGCCACCGGCGTCGCCCATCGAGATGTTGACCAGCGCGGGCCACCAGCCCTCGGACAGGTTCAGGAAGCCCGACAGCGATCCGGCGTACTGGAACTGATTCGGGTGGTAGATCGCCAGCGTCAGGGCGGCCGAGCCGGCCATCGACAGGCCGACGGCCGCGTTGCGGTTGGGGTTCACACCCTTGTTGGCCGCGAGGTAGGCGGGCAGCTCCTGCGTGAGGAACGTCTCCCACTTGTAGGTCTGGCAACCGGACTTGCCGCAGGCCGGCTTGTACCAGTCGCTGTAGAAGCCGGACTGGCCGCCGACCGGCATGATCGTCGCCAGGCCGGAGTCGAGGTACCACTCGAACGCCTGGGTGTTGATGTCCCAGCCGTTGAAGTCGTCCTGTGCACGCAGACCGTCGAGCAGGTAGAGACCGGGTGCGTTGGGTCCACCGCTCTGGAACTGCACCTTGATGTCGCGACCCATACCGGCCGAGGGCACCATCAGGTACTCCACCGGCAGACCTGGGCGTGAGAACGCGCTCGCCGTTGCGGAGCCGCCCACGACACCGATCACGGCGGGCAACACGGCTGCCACCAGGGCCGCGATCGTGAGCCGTCGCGCATTGGCGCGCAGCCTTGAACCGAACTTCATGCTTTGTTGTGTCCCATCTTTTCGTACAGCAGCAACCAGCCGCCGGTCCCCGACCCGGCCTCGTGCCCGTGTAGTCAACCACACCTTTGTGGCCGTCTCTTGTCGCCGCGATACGCGCTCGCGACCCGTCGTCCCATGCCCATCAGGCATATCTGCTGCGGGAGTCCCTCATGTTACGAAAGCAGAAACCATGACGCCCGGCCAAATCGTGGGGCTCACGGCCCGGTCGGAGCCAGCCCCGTATAGGGCGGATTGACTGGCTCCGGGATGGGCAGACCGCACCGGGCGAGCTCGTACAACGGCACCCGGTCGATGCGGTAGCGGGTGTACTCCGCGGCGTGCACGACGTTGGACAGGAATCGTCGAACACCCATCGGCGCGCGGATCGCCTCGAGGACCTTGTCGGTCTCCGGGCACTTCAGCGCCGCCTCGGCCTGCCGAATCCAGTCCTCGTCCAGATACGGCGGAATCCACGGCGGTTCCTTCAGGAAGGGACCCTCGGCCACCGCCCAATCGGGGAACAGGTTCTTGTCGTGGCCGATCCGTCCGTCGGTCAGACGCGCGGTGTGCGCGGCCAACGGGTTGGCCAGTCCGATCTGGTCGATGACGCGGACGTCCAGACCGACGTTCATGCCGAGCATGCCGAGGTTGGTGAAGAACACCGTGTGCGGTCCGACATAGCCGCCCACCGCCGCTGCGCGGACCTCCGGAGGCGGCGGCAGCGCGGGCACGACGTCCCAGCGGTCGTAGTTGCCCGACGGCAGCAGCAGCGCCCCGTCGGGAGTGTTCGCGATCGCGGTCAGCACGGCCCGCATCCGCGGGTAGTCCAGGTAGTCGGCCGCGGTGAGCGGGTGGGCGTGCCCCGTGGCCTGCGAGTAGAACCGGCGCTCGTCGACGATGCCGCTGTAGGTCACCCGGGTGGCATCCGACCCCAGGCCCGGTGAATTGGCCGCCCACAGCGCCCATCCCGCCACCGCCAGCCACAGCACCGCCGTGGCACCGGCGTAGAGGTACCCGGCGCCGCGGGCCATCCGGGTGCGATCGGGCAGCAGCAGCGGGATCACCGCCACCGGGGCCAGCAGACAGAACATCGGGGTCAGCAGCACCCGGCCGTGCATGAAGTCGCCGCCCTGCCGGATCCAGTACACCGCCTGCAGCAGACCCGACACGAGCATGAACGCCACCACCGCGGGCGGGCTCTGCACGGTGCGGGCCAGCCAGCCGGCCTGCCGCGTCGTGCCGCGCTGCACCCATTGGGGCCGACCGCGCAGCAGCAGCACCATCAGAGCGAGCCCGATCAGCAGAATCGCCGGCGCCCACAGCAGGTAGGGCCGGTTGAAGTTCGCGAGGTACACGAAACCCTGGTCCCACTTGGCGCCCGAGGCGTCCTTGGCCAACGCGGTTCCGGGCACCAGCAGTCCGTAGTAACCCATCCGGAAGATCTGATAGGCCAACGGAATCAGGCCGCCGGCGACGACGAGGATCAGCCGGGCGGTCCAGCCGGTGGTGGCGATGAGCATCATCACCAGTGCGACGCCGCCGATCAGCGCCAGCTCGGGACGCACCAGCACCGAGAACCCCGCGACGAACGCGAGCGCGATCTGGAATCCGCGGGATGCGCCGCCGTGGCGCGGGGCCTGCGACCAGCACACCATCATCCACCACAGCAGGCCGAGATAGGCCAGCACCAAACCGTTTTCGAGCCCGGAGGTGGCGAAGTCGCGCGCCGGCGGAACAGCGATGTACACGAGCGCACCTGCGGGCAGGAGGATCGCGCGCCGGCCGCCGAGTCCGGGGGCGTAGAGCCGCGCGGTGCCCAGCATGACCAGGACCACACCCAGCACACTGAGCACGAGAGCCAGCGTGAGCGCGACGTATTCGAGCCGGGCCGATCCGGAGACGAACCCGCCGAGCGTCACCAGATAGGACCACGCGGTCGAGGTGTTGGCCTCGACCCGCTCACCGGCGTTGAACACCGGACCGTTGCCCGCCAACAGGTTTCGCACCGTCCGCAGCACGATCAGGCCGTCGTCGGCGATCCACCGGCGCTGCCAGGCGCCCCAGCCGAACAGCGCGGCCACCGCGATCACGCTCACCCACAGGCTGATCCGCACCCACGGGTGGTACGGGAAGGCCGGCCAGCGGTTCAGCCGGTCGGCCGCTGCGGAGGTGACGCGCTCAGCTGAAGAAGATTGCGGCACCGATGGTCCCGATCCACGCCAGCAGCAGCAGCTGCAGAACCCGGTCCTTCAGCGCGATCTCCTCGGGTTCTCCGGCCAGTCCGCCGTCGACGTCGACGGCGTAGCGAAGGATCGCGATGGTGATGGGGATGATCGTGATCGCGTACCAGGAGGCGTTGGCGCCGTCGCGTTCGAAGGCCCACAGGCTGTAGCAGACCACCATCGCGGTCGCCGCCACCGTCCACACGAACCTCAGATAGGACGCGGTGTAGCTCTCCAGCGACTTGCGAATCTTGGCGCCGGTGCGTTCTGCCAGTTGCAGTTCCGCATAGCGCTTCCCGGCCACCATGAACAGCGAGCCGAACGTCATCACCAGCAGGAACCACTGCGACAGCGGGATGCCCGCGGCGGCACCGCCGGCGATGGCGCGGATCAGGTAGGCCGACGAGACGATGCAGATGTCCAGCACCGCTTGGTGTTTCAGACCGAAGCAGTAGGCGAGCTGCATCGCGATGTACACCGCGATGACCACGACCAGGTTGGGCGAGGCGAGGAAGGAGATCCCGAGCGACGCCGCCCCGAGGACCACCGCCAGCGTGTAGGCCAGCCACGGCGGAACCACCCCTGCGGCGATGGGCCGGAACCTCTTGGTCGGGTGCGCACGGTCGGCCTCGACATCGCGGGAGTCGTTGACCAGGTAGATGCACGAGGCCGCCATGGAGAACGCCACGAACGCGATGACGATGTTGATCGCCATCTGGTCGTAGTCGTAGCGGGCGGTGCCACCGAACGCCGCGATCGGAGCGGCCAGCACGAGGAGGTTCTTCACCCACTGCCGCGGCCGGATCGCCTTGATGATGCCCGCGGGCAGACTCTTGGGCGGTCCGGCCGACGATCCCGTCTCGCGGACCTGGGATGTACTCATCGCGATCCTCCTTCGAGCACCTCGGCAGCTCTGGCGACCACGCCGGCGACGGCCGTGCCGACGGCGACCCCGGCGACCACGTCGCTCGGATAGTGCACGCCGAGCACCAAGCGCGACAACGCCATCGGCGGGACCAGCAGGGCGGGCAGCGGCAGTCCGGTGGGACGGGCCAGCAGCACCGCGGCCGCAGCGGTCGACGTGGCGTGCGCCGACGGGAAGCTGAGCCGGCTGGGGGTGCCGACGTTCACGGCGATCGCCGGATGATGGGGGCGGGCACGACGAACGATGCGCTTGATCAGGACTGCGGCGGCGTGCGCGGCGAACGCCCCGACACCCGCTGTGACGTACTGCCGTCGCCGGGCCGGCACCAGCCACGCACCGAGCGCGGCGACGGCGAGCCAGCCGAGACTGTGCTCACCGAAGTGGGACAGCGCCCGCGCCGCCGGCAGCACGCCCGGCCGCTCGGCTACCGCGGACTGCACGGCCACCAGCACGGCATCCTCGCCGCGCGGGGTCTCAGCCACGGCCGGTTTCTGCGCTGGAACTCTCGAGCAGCACGCTCTCCCACTTCTGCGTGCTGGTCAGCATCGGCAGCGCCGAGCGGTACACCTTGCGCATCTTGGCGAACTTCCGAGACAACAGCGCCTGCCGCTTGAGTGACTCGCGCAGCAGCTCGAACATCTTCTCCCGGTCCCGCTGGCGGTAGACCACACCGCGGCCGTCGGCGGTGGTCACGGTGACCCCGTCGACGTTGCACAGTGAGAACCACCGCGCGTCCTGGGTGGCGACGTTGACCTGCGGACGCTGGTGGTGTTCGGGGTCGTGGGGCTTGAGCTGGTGCACCACGCCGCGGCCCAACCGCAGCGAGATCGCGACCGGGTTCGTCGGAATCTCCACCTTCTTGCGCCAGCGTTTGTCCGACGGGGTGGGCAACGTCGTGGCGCTCGACAGCACCACCGCATCGGGGTACTGCTGACGCATCGCACGGACGTCGGGCAGCGAGGACTCCAGGATCGAGAAGAGGTGATCAGGCCCGGCAAGGAAATCGTCCATGGCCTTGTTCTGGATGGCGACCGTCGAATACTCAAGGCAGAGAAGGTGTTTCAGTGTCGCCTTGAGATGGCTGCGCAGCAGGCCGCGGATGTTGCCGTCCCAGTGCAGGGCCGCCACAATCAGTCGGTTGCGCAGGTGGAAGTAGGCCTGCCAGTCGATCGCGTCGTCCTTGTCACTCCACGCCATGTGCCAGATCGCTGCCCCCGGCAGCGTCACCGTGGGGTAGCCGTGCTCACCGGCGCGCAGGCCGTAGTCGGCGTCGTCCCACTTGATGAACAGCGGCAGCGGCTGGCCCAGCTCCTCGGCGACCTGGCGCGGGATCATGCACATCCACCAGCCGTTGTAGTCGACATCGATGCGACGGTGCAGCAGCCGGCTGCGGTACTCGTCCTCGTCGTTGAGCGGGTACTTGGCGAAGTTGTGGTCGTACTCGGTGTTGACCGCCCCGGTCCACATGAAGTTCTCGGAATCGACCATCTCGCCCATCACATGCAGGTGGCTGGGCTCCTGCAGGTTGAGCATCTGGCCGCCGACGAGCGTGGGCACCTTGGCGAAGCGATTCATCGCCAGGGCCCGCAGGATCGAATCGGGTTCGATCCGGATGTCGTCGTCCATGAACAGGATCTGTTCGCAGTCAGTGTTCTTCAGCGCCTCGTACATCACGCGGCTGTAGCCGCCCGAGCCGCCGAGGTTCGGCTGATCGTGGATCGACAGGCGATTGCCCAGGGCGGCGGCGGCCTCGTCGAAACCCGGGTGGTCCTTGGCCTTGTTGGTGCCCTGGTCGGAGACGATGACGGCGCTGATCACCTCGTCGACCAGCGGATCGGATGTCAGCGCCGCCAGAGCGCTGACGCAGTCCGAGGGCCGGTTGAACGTCGGGATGCCGACGGCGACGTTCGCGCGGCCGGGCGCCGGGATGGGCGCGTACCAGCCCGCGTGGTGCAGCGTCGTCGCGGAATCGGTGGTGATGTCGAACCAGATCCAACCGCCGTCTTCGAACGGGGTGAGGTCGATCTCGAACTCGGCCACCGCGGTCTCGTCGCCACTACTGACAACGGGGGCGCCGCCGACGGTGATCCGGGCACCGGTGGCCTTGCTGCGATAGACGTCGACGCGGGCGCTGCCGGTGAGCTCGACCCGCAGCACGACGCTCTCCAGGATCGACCAGCGCCGCCAGTAGCTGGCCGGGAACGCATTGAAGTACGTCGCGAACGACACCTCGGATTCGGTGCCGATCTCCAGCGTGGTGCGGGTGGGCGCGTGCGCGCGCCGGGCGTTGGTCTCCGACTCCTCGATGTAGAGCTTGCGGACGTCGAGCGGTTCGCCGGGTCGCGGCAGGATCACCCGGGCCAGCGGGCTGACCGCCTGAGATCGACCCGGGGCGAGAGCGCCGGACGGAATGTCGCTGGTTGTCATGTGTCTGTCTCCTCGACCAGCGGCGCACCGTCACGTAGATGCGGCGCCAGCGTGTTGTCGTACATGTTGAGCGCGCTGGCGATCGCCATGTGCATGTCCAGGTACTGGTAGGTGCCCAGTCGCCCGCCGAAAAGCACCTTCGCCGAGGCGGTCTCGGCCTTGGCCCGGGTGCGATAGGACGCCAGCAGCGCGCGGTCGGTCTCGGTGTTGATCGGGTAGTAGGGCTCGTCGTCGGCCTCGGCGAACCGGGAGTACTCCCGCATGATCACCGTCTTGTCGGTCGGGTAGGCCCGCTCGGGATGGAAGTGCCGGAACTCGTGGATACGGGTGAACGGCACGTCACCGTCGTTGTAGTTCATCACCGGGGTGCCCTGGAAATCTCCGGTCGGCAGCACCTCGAGGTCGAAGTCCAGCGTGCGCCAGCCCAGCCGGCCTTCGCTGTAGTCGAAGTAGCGGTCCAGCGGGCCGGTGTAGACGACCGGCGCATCGGGGTTGGCGGCCCGCAGCTCATCGCGCACGTCGAACCAGTCGGTGTCCAGCCGGACCTCGATCCGCTCGTCGGCGGCCATGTTTTCCAGCCACGCGGTGTACCCGTCGACCGGCAGACCTTCATAGGTGTCGTTGAAGTAGCGGTTGTCGAAGGTGTAGCGCACCGGTAGACGGTTGATCGTCGAGGCGGGCAGCTCCTTGGGATCGGTCTGCCACTGCTTGGCGGTGTAGTCCTTGACGAATGCCTCGTACAGGGGGCGGCCGATCAGCGAGATCGCCTTCTCCTCGAGATTCTGCGCGTCGGCGGTATCGATCTCGCCCGATTGCTCGGCGATCAGCGCGCGCGCCTCGTCGGGGGTGAAGTAGCGGCCGAAGAACTGGCTGACCAGCCCCAGCCCCATCGGGAACTGGTAGGCCTGCCCGTTGTGCAGGGCGAAGACCCGATGCTGATAGCCGGTGAAGTCGGTGAACTGCCGCACGTAGTCCCACACCCGCTGGTTCGAGGTGTGGAAGAGGTGCGCGCCGTAGCGGTGCACCTCGATACCGGTCTGCGGCTCCGCTTCGGAGTACGCGTTGCCGCCCAGGTGGGAACGCCGGTCGAGGACCAGGACCCGCTTGTCGAGCTGGGTGGCCACCCGCTCGGCGATCGTCAGGCCGAAGAACCCGGAGCCGACGACATAGAGGTCGAAGGCACCTTCGGGCAGGCGGGAATCAGAGGAGAACATCGGCAGCAAGGGTATCTGACGGCGGGTGCCCGCCCCGCGGTGGCGCAACGGCGGAGGTCGCGATTAGCTCACGATTCCATATCGTCACTCTGGTCCCACTAGTCACATCAGTACCATCAAACGCGTACGACAAATCCGCGATCTACCGCCTGTAGTCCATGTATTGAGGAGACTTCCGTGCCGAACCGACGTCGCCGCCGGCTCTCGACAGCCCTGAGCACAGTCGCCGCTCTGGCCGTCGCAGGTCCCGTTGCAGTTGTCGCCACCACCCAGCTGACCTCGCCGTCCCCGCAGCCGCAGCACCGCGAGTTCCGTCAGGCCGCCACCATCACCGATCTGCCCGGCGAGCTGATCTCCGCGCTGTCGCAGGGCCTTTCGCAGTTCGGCATCAACCTGCCCCCGCTGCCCACCGGCCTGCTGACCGGCACCGGAGCCGGCTCACCCACCACCCTGTCGCCCGGCCTGGGCACCGGACTGGGTACCGGTCTGGGTTCTGCGGGCCTCGGCACCCCGTCGCTGACCGACCCAGGCCTGGCCAATCCGGCGCTGACCAGCCCGATCGGTGCCACCCCGTCGCTGACCGACCCGGCACTCAGCGCGCCCGGCCTCACCACACCGTCGCTGACCACTCCTGGGCTCACGACGCCGTCGCTGACCGATCCCGCGCTGACCGCACCCGGACTCACGACGCCGTCGCTGACCACACCCGCCGGGCTCACCACCCCGGGGCTGAGCACACCGCCGGCGCTGACCGACCCCGTGCTGGGCGCGGCCCCGATCTCGACGTCGGGGCTGACTGGCGCGGGCGAGGTGCCGATCTCTGCACCCGTCGGACTCGATCCGGCCCTCGGCACGGGCTACCCAATCCTGGGCGACCCGTCGCTGGCCGCCACCCAGCCGGTGGCATCCAGCAGCGGCGGCCTGCTCGGTGACCTGACCAGCGCGGCCAACTCGCTGGGCGCGGGAGAAGCCATCGACTTGCTCAAGGGCGTGCTGATGCCGGCGATCATGTCCGCGGTCAAGCCCCCCGCCGCCGCGGCGGCCGCCGCACCCGCGGCAGCGGTCGACGCGGCCAGCGCGGCTGCTGCCCCGGCCCAGGCCGGGCTCGGGGCCGCCGAAGCAGCGCTCGACGCCGGCGCCTGATCGACTCCAGCCACCCACGACGACGGCACCGCAGAAGCCTTGTGCTCTGCGGTGCCGTCGGCGCGTCCGCGTGTCTGCGTGTCCGCGTGTCCGCGTGTCGGAACATCAGTAACAGCTGGCACATACGTAACATCAGCCCGTGCTGTGTCGTCGTCCGAGGTCGACACTGATCGTCGCGCTGGCGGGGACGGTGTTGCTCACCGTGCTGCTCGTCCGCGCGATCATCACCGCTGACCCGGCACCCACCCCCGCGATCGCCGCCCCGCAGATGGCGGAGCAGCCGCTGGCCGAACTCGGCGGCGGCCGCACGGTCCGCGAGATCCACCAGGACACCCCGTTCTCGATGGTCGCGCTGACGTCGGGCGATCTGACCGGCACCACCGCCCGGGTCCGGGCGAAGAAATCCGACGGCAGATGGGGCCCCTGGTTCGACGCCGAGTCGCTCGGGGGGGTCGGCCCGACCAGCCACGACGCACCGCGCGGCACCGAACCCGTGTTCGTCGGCCGGACCACGACGGTGCAGATCGAGGTCACCCGCCCGCCCAACGCTCCCGTGACCGGACCTGCGGCCCCTGCGCAGGGGCCGCGTCCGGCACTCGGCTACATCCCGGCCACCGTCGAGCAACCCTTCGCCGAGAACATCAATGCCGTCCTGATCAGCCCGCCACAGACGCCCGTCGATCTGCTCCCCCTCCCCAACGCCGCGACACCACCGGGACAACCGCCCAGCATCATCAACCGCGCCGCATGGGGCGCCGACGAATCGATGCGCTGCGGAGAACCCCGCTACGACAGCAGGATTCAGGCCGGCGTCGTGCACCACACCGCGGGTAGCAACGACTACACCCCCCAGGACTCGGCGGGGATCGTCCGCTCGATCTACGAGTACCACACACGCACCCTCGGCTGGTGCGACATCGCCTACAACGCACTGGTCGACAAATACGGCCAGGTGTTCGAGGGCCGGGCCGGCGGCATGACCCGACCGGTCGAGGGCAGCCACACCGGCGGGTTCAACCACAACACGTGGGGTGTGGCCATGCTCGGCAACTTCACCGACGTCCCGCCGACACCTATCCAATTGCGGACCACAGCAAGGCTTCTCGGCTGGGTGCTGGGTCAGGCCGGGGTCGACCCACGCGGCACCGTGGTGCTGCCGTCCGAGGGCGGAGCGTTCACCAAGTTCCCGTTCGGCTCGTCCCCGACGCTGCCGACCATCTTCACCCACCGCGACGTCGGCAACACCGAGTGCCCGGGCAACGCCGCCTACGCGGTGATGCCGCAGATCCGGGAGATGGCAGCAGCATTCAACGAGCCGCCCGGGGCCGACCTACTCATCGAGCAGCTGCGCGGCGGCGCGATCTTCACCACGTGGGACAAGCTGGGCGGGGTCAACAGCTATCTCGGCAAGCCGACCTCGCCCGAGGCCTCCGGAGAGGGCGCGACCCGCTACGCCACCTTCGAACACGGTGCGGTCTACTGGTCCCCCACGACGGGCGCCGAGCCGATCACCGGCGAACTGTACAACGCCTGGGGCACACTGGGATTCGAGCGGGGCGCGCTGGGCTTGCCGACCAGTGCCGAGATCGCCGAACCGCTGTGGATCGTGCAGAACTTCCAACACGGCACCCTCAACTTCGACCGGGAGAAGGGCACCGTCACCCGGGTGACCGACGGCATCCCCGTCGAACTGACCCGCCCCGTCGACAACCCCGTCCAACTGGAGCGCTTCACTCCGCCGATCAACCCGGCGTGAGTCAGCCCCCCGGCGGCTAGCCCCAGAACCGCTCCAGCACGCGCGCGACCCCGTGCTCGGCGTTGGTGGCCGTCACCTCGTCTGCGGCCGCGACGGCGTCGGGGTGCGCATTGCCCATCGCGACCCCCAACCCTGCCCACGCGAGCATCGGCACGTCGTTGGGCATGTCTCCGAACGTCACGATGTGGGCAGCGTCGATCCCCTGCGGCACACTCAGTTCCGCGATACCCGTCGCTTTGCTGATGCCGGTGGGGACGATTTCGATCAGCCCGTTGTTGGTGGAGTACGTGATGTCGCCTGCGGTTCCGACGTGCTCGAACAGAGCTGCCGCCATGTCGGCGCTGCGGGCGCCCGCCTTGCGGATCAGTAGTTTCACCGCGGGCGCGCTGAGCAGATCCTCCAGCGACACTTCGGTGTTGTCCGGGTTCAGCCACGCGTGCTCATACCCGGGCGAGCTGACGAACTGCGGAGTGGCGGCGTCGTGGGCGGTCCTGCCCACCCGCTCGACCGCGAGGCCCGCGCCGGGGATCACCCGTGCGGCGACCTCGGCCAGCTGCCCCAGCTCGTCGGCGGACAGCGTGCGGGCACTGACGATGCGGTCCGCCGACGGGTCGTAGATCACTGCGCCGTTGGCGCACACCGCCATCGGTGCGAAACCCAACTGGTCGACGATCGGGGTGATCCATCGGGGCGGTCTTCCTGTGGCGAGCACGAACTGCGCCCCGGAGTCGACGACGGCGCGCACCGCCTCTCGGGTGCGCGGGCTGACCGTCTCGTCGTCGTCGAGCAGGGTGCCGTCGACATCGGTCGCGACCAGTTCGGGTGTCACGCGGTTTCTCCCCGTCTGCGGGCTCGCTCGGCGAGCTCCGCCTCTTCGATCCGGGCGGCTTCGACCGGGGTGGGTGCGCTTCCGCCGAGCCGGCGCGGCAGCCACGGCGCCCCGGGCGGCGCCGGATAGCCCTGTTGTGCGTCGTGCAGCAGTTCGGTCATCGCCGCCCTCATCCGGCTGCTGAGTTCGTCGACATCGCTGTCCGGGGGGACCGACGCACCCACCGCGACGGTGACGGGAATCTTCTTGCGGCCCAACGCTCTCGGCTGATCTTTGGTCCAGATCCGTTGCGCTCCCCAGACGATCAGCGGCACGATCGGCACCTGCGCCTCCCGCGCCATGCGGGCGGCCCCGCTCTTGAACTCCTTGAGTTCGAAGCTGCGGCTGATGGTCGCCTCCGGGTACACGCCGACGATCTCGCCGGCCCGCAGCGCCTCGACGGCATGGGCGTAGGCTCCGGCGCCGGCCTGGCGATCCACCGGAATCGTCTTGGTGTGCTTGATCAGATAGGCGACGGTCTTCACCTCGTTCATCTCGGCCTTGATCATTGACCGCATCCGGCGGTGCCGGTGCATGGCGGCCAACGCCGCGGGCAGCCAGTCGACGTAACCCGTGTGATTGATCGCGATGACAGCACCCCCCGAGGTGGGCATGTTCTCCAACCCGCGGTAGGTGATCGTCGTCCCGGTGGCCCGCACCGCCAGCATCGCCGCGATCTCGAGCGAGCGGAAGACCGGTTCCACGGCTTACCCCGGCGCCTCGGTGGACGGGCCGGCGCGACGGGCGGCCTTGGCGGCCGCCTCGTCGGCGTCCATCCGGTTGGCCTCGGCCAGAGTCGGAGCGCCACCGCCCAGGCGGTGCGGCACCCAGAATTCGCCGGGCGGATGCGGGCCGTAGGCGTCCTGCACCTCGGTCAGAAGATGCTGCATCCGCGAATGCAGCAGCGCGGTCAGCTCGGCGGCCGGCAGCGTCGGGTAGATGGGTGCGCCGACCGCGATCGAGATGGGTACCTTGGGCCGCCACATCTTCTTCGGATGGCCCTTGGTCCAGATGCGCTGAGCGCCCCACACGATGTGCGGCACGATGGGCACGTCGGCGTCGATCGCCATCCGCGCCGCACCGGACTTGAAGTCCTTGATCTCGAAGCTGCGGCTGATCGTGGCCTCGGGATAGACGCCGACGAACTCGCCGTCCTTGAGCTTCTGCACCGCCTCCGCGTACGACGCGGCACCGCTGTCGCGATCGACCGCAATGTGGCGCAGGCTGCGCATGATCGGCCCGGTGACGCTGTGGTCGAACACTTCTTTCTTCGCCATGAACCGCACCTTGCGGCCCAGGTGCTGTCGGTAGGCGGGGAGCCCGGCGAAGGTGAAGTCGAAGTAGCTGGTGTGGTTGATCGCAATGACTGCACCGCCGGTGCGGGGCAGGTTCTCGACGCCGGTGACGGTGAACGTCAGGCCCTGCGCCCGCCAGACGAGCCGGGCGAGCTGGATGACAGTGCCGTATACCGGTTCCACAGGCGCCAGCGTAGTGCGTGGCACAGTGGGGCTCGCCGTGAGTACGCCGAGCCAACCGCTGCCCGTGCCGGCCGTCGTGTCCCGGATCGCGGACGGCCTGCCGGTGGCTGCGGTGTGGGTCAACGAACTGGGCGGGGTCACGTTCGCCGTCGGCGATCCACCGACGGCGTTCGTCAAGACCTATCCCGATGGGGTCGCCCATCTGCTCGACGACGAGGCGGTGCGGCTGACGTGGGCTCGTCGTCACGCGACCGTGCCCGAGGTGCTGGCCAGCGGTCGCGGCTGGTTGCACACCGCGGCACTGCCCGGTCGCTCGGCCGTCGACGTGCGGTGGACCGGCCGACCGGAGACCGCCGCGCGGGCCATCGGTGCCGGACTGCGCGCGCTGCACGACTCACTGCCCGTCGCGGACTGTCCGTTCGGCGCGCCCTCCTGGATCGGCGAGGGCGCTCCTCCACCTGCGCGGCTCGTGGTGTGCCACGGCGACGCCTGCGCCCCCAACACCCTGATGGCTGACGACGGCTCGTTCGCCGGCCACGTCGACCTCGGCGACCTGGGCGTGGCTGACCTGTGGGCCGACCTCGCCATCGCCACGATGTCGTTGGACTGGAACTATCCGGGCGGCGAGTGGGAGGCGGTGCTGCTCGCCGCCTACGGCGTGGCACCGGACGCCGAACGCATCGCGTTCTACCGGCAGCGGTGGAACGACGAGCCCGCGCGGCCGGGCTAAGCTGACAGGCGAGCAAGCAGTCGTCAGAGGGGTATTTGTGCAGGTCACCAGTGTCGGGCACGCCGGCTTCCGCATCGACACCAAGGCCGGGAGCATCCTGTGCGATCCGTGGGTGACGCCGGCGTATTTCGCCTCGTGGTTCCCGTTCCCGGACAACAGCGATCTGGACTGGGCGGCGCTGGGCGACGTCGACTACCTCTATGTGTCGCACCTGCACAAGGACCACTTCGATCCGGTGATCCTGCGCGATCACGTCCGCAAGGACGCCGTGGTGCTGCTGCCGGACTACCCGGTGCCGGATCTACGCCGTGAGCTCGAGAAGCTCGGCTTCCACCAGTTCTTCGAGACCACTGATTCGGTGAAGCACCGCGTCAGCGGTCCCAAAGGCGACCTCGACGTGATGATCATCGCGCTGCGGGCTCCCGCGGACGGCCCCATCGGCGACTCCGGCCTCGTGGTTTCCGACGGCGAGACGGTGGCGTTCAACATGAACGACGCCCGGCCGGTCGATCTCGACGTGCTGGCCGCCGACTTCGGTGAGATCGACGTGCACATGCTGCAGTACTCCGGGGCGATCTGGTACCCGATGGTCTACGACATGCCCGATCGGGCCAAGTACGCGTTCGGTGTGCAGAAGCGCCAGCGTCAGATGGACCGGTGCCGGCAGTACATCGCACAGGTCGGCGCCACCTGGGTGGTGCCCTCGGCCGGTCCGCCGTGCTTCCTGGATCCGGAGCTGCGCGACCTCAACGACGACCACGGCGATCCGGCGAACATCTTCCCCGACCAGGTGGTGTTCCTGGACCAGATGGCCTCGCACGGGCACGCCGGCGGGCTGCTGATGATCCCCGGTTCGACTGCGGAATTCACCGGCTCCGTGCTGGATTCGCTGCACCATCCGGTGTCCGAGGACGAGGTCCGGGCGATCTTCACCACCGGCAAGGCCGATTACATCGCGGCGTACGCCGAGAGGATGGCCCCGGTACTCGCCGCCGAGAAGGCGTCCTGGGCGCCGGCCGACGGAGAGCCACTGCTCGCGCCGCTACGGGAACTGTTCGAACCCATCATGTCGGCCTCCGACCAGATCTGCGACGGCATCGGTTACCCCGTGGAGCTGCGGATGGGGCCTGAAACGGTGGTGCTGGACTTCCCCAAACGTACTGTGCGCGAGCCGGTCTCGGATGAGAAGTTCAGGTACGGATTCGAGATACCGGCCGAGTTGGTGCGCACGGTCGTGCGTGACCGGGAACCGGACTGGGTGAACACCATCTTCCTGTCCACGCGGTTCCGGGCCTGGCGGGTCGGCGGGTACAACGAGTACCTGTACACGTTCTTCAAGTGCCTGACCGACGAGCGCATCGCCTACGCCGACGGCTGGTTCGCCGAGGCGCACGACGACACGGCCTCGATCACGCTGGACGGCTACGAGATCCAGCGCCGCTGCCCCCACCTGAAGGCTGATCTATCGAAATTCGGTGTGGTGGAGGGCAATACGCTGACCTGCAATCTGCACGGCTGGCAGTGGAATCTCGACAGCGGACGGTGCCTGACCACCAAGGGCCACGAGCTGAGGTCGCAGAAACTGTGAGCGCCGGCGCTGTCTCGAGCCCGTTCTACGACGACGGGCTGATCCAGCTCGACCGCGAAGCACTCACCCTGCGCCGCTATCACTTCCCGTCAGGCACCTCGAAGATCATCCCGTTGCGCGACATCCGCGGCTACCACGTCAGCCCGCTGGGGCTGTTCATGTCGCGGTTCCGCCTGTGGGGCACTGATTTACGGTGCTGGCTCCCGCTGGATGTGAACCGGCCGCGCAAGTCCACGCTCGTCACCCTCGACGTCCGCGGCGCCTTTCCGCGGCCCGCGTGCACACCCGAGCATCCGAACGCATTCGTCGACCTGCTCGACGAGCTCCTCGCGGGTCGCTGACTCAGGAGGTCGTCCGCGTGGGGTATCCGCCGAGACCGCGGCGCCTGACCACCAGCGACGTCAACACGTAGTGCACCACCCCGGCGACGACGAAAGCGGGTAGCGAGGCCGTCGTGTACCGGAACACTGCGCTCGGCTCGTACGACACCGGGTTCAGCAGAAGCGAATACGTCAGCGCACCCGCGGCCACGGCCGCGAACGCGGCGTAGTTCACGCCCTTCCAGTAGCCGTAGGCCGACTGCGCAGCGGGCAGGAACAGATCGCGCACGCTGATCTGGCGGCGCCGCAACAGGAAGTAGTCGACGATCTGCACAGCACACAGCGGGGCCAGCACGATGGCACCCCACGACAGGAAGCGGCCGTAGTTGTCGTAGACCGCGGCGGGGAAGAACACCAGGACCGCGGCCGGGACCAGGATCGCGGCGATGAGCCAGGGCCAGGCCGCCACTCGGAAGAAGCGCCCGCCGCCGCCCTTGAGGGCGACCATCGACGCATAGCCCTGCGACAGGATGGCGGTGATGTTGGCGAGGCAGACGACGGCCAAGGCCACGACGCCGACGCCGATGCCGGCCAGTGGGATGAACCATTGAGTCGGTTCTTCGACCTGGAGGGACAGCGCGGCGACAGCGCCGACGACGGCGGCCACCACGGATGCACCGAACACGCCCAGCCAGTTCGGCCAGAACGCCGCCCGGGACGTGCGCGTGAGGCGGGCCAAGTTGCCCAGATTGGGCCACCACGCGAAGCCGCCGGCGATGCTCAGTTCGACAGCGAGCACGAAGCTCAAATGCGGGTCGTCGCTGAGACCGCCCAGCGGCGCCAACGCTGCGAGTTCTCCCCAGGTGTTCTGCGAGAAGACGATGACGATGATGCCGACCAGGATGATCAGCAGCAGCGGCGCCAGCACCCGGCACACCGCCTCGACCGACACCGGTCCGCGGGCCAGGATCAGCGCCGAGACGGTGATCGCGATCAGTGCGAGCAGGCTGGCGGCAGCCCCGGCCTGGGAGAGTTCGATGCCGAACACCTGATTGGCGACGACGACCAGGCCGTGACCGAACATGATGGCCAGCACCGCCGACCAGGCCGCGGCCAAGACGGTGGACATGGTGATCATCACCAGCCTGGCACCGACCTCACCGAAGGTGCTGCGGAGGCCGACGAACTGTTCGATCCCGTATTTGACGGACGGCAGGCAGGGAGCGAGCGCCACCGCCAACACGCTGACGCCGTAGCCGATGATCACGGTCGCGATCGCCTGGACGAAGCCCACGTAGTAGGCGACCGCCGCGCCCTGGAGGAAGGCCCAGGTCGCGATGGCCAGTCCCACGTTGACCCACGAGTGCTGCCAGAACCCCCAGATCCGCTCGTGCGGAAGCAACGGGAGATCGGTCAGCGTCACATCGAGGTTCGAGCCGACGACAGCATCGTGGGGCACGGTGCGCGCCATCAGTATGCCCACCACAGCAGAGCGACGATCACGGCGACGAGCACGCCGACCGCCAGCAGGAGGTCCCGTAGCGGCAGGTCGGAGACCAGCACGGCGTCGGCGTCGCCCGTCTCGATCGCGGTCAACCGGTCCTCGAGCTGACGCTCGAACGGCAGGAACTCCATGGCTTCTCATTTCTGATTGGCGGGCCAGTTTAGAGAGTGTGTGTCGCCGGCCACATGCTGTCAAGAGGCGAAACCAGATCACATTTTAATCTTGACTGGCGGGCCAATTATCTTCACACTGACTCCGTGCACACCACTCAGAAGAGCGAGCCACTGCCCACGGAGGCCACCGCTGTCATCGTCGGCGCGGGGTACTCCGGCCTGTCCGCGGCGCTGGCCCTGCACGACGCCGGCATCGACGTGGTGGTGCTGGAAGGCTCCGACCGGGTGGGCGGACGCGTCCACACCGAAGTCGTCACCCAGTTGGACGGCCTGGCCATCGATCACGGCGGTCAATGGGTCGGCCCCACCCAGACCCGGCTCCTCGCGTTGGCGGAACGGTTCGGCTGCCCCACCTTTCCCACCTACAACCACGGCACCCACCTCGAGCTGTGGAGCGACGGGGTCTGCCGGCCCTTCCGCGGCGCCGGACCTGTCGACGGCGCGGGAGTCGCCGCCTACGAAGCGGCGACCGAGGCGATCGACGCACTGGCCGCGTCGGTCGACCTGACACAGCCGTGGGCCACCCCCGGTCTCGGCGCATGGGACAGCCAGACCGTGCAGACCTACCTCGACCACACGGTCGCCGATCCGGACGCCCGCACCCGCCTCGGCCTCGCCGTGCAGGGCGTGTGGACCGTGGAGCCGCGCGACATCTCCCTGTTCCACTTCCTCTTCTACGTCGCCTCCGCCGGCGGTTTCGAGCAGCTGATGGAAACCGAGGGCTGCGCTCAGGAGCGGCGATTCAGCGCTGGTGCCCAGTCGGTGGCCAGCGCGATCGCGGCGCACCTCGGCGACCGGGTTCACCTCGGTGCGCCGGTGCAGCACATCGAGGTGCTCGACGACGGTCGCGTGCGCGTCGACTCCGGGCGCGGACAGCTTTGCGCCACCCGCGTCGTCGTCGCGACAACACCGGCGGCGGCGCTGCGGATTCACCACACCCCCGAGCTGCCGCAGGCACGCAACCGCTGGCTGGAGCGCAGCCCGATGGGCGACGTCGCCAAGATCCACACCGTCTACGAGACGCCGTTCTGGCGAGACTCCGGGCTGTCCGGTGAAGCCACCGTCTACGGTGACCATTCGGTGGGTGTCGTGTTCGACAACTCCCCCTCCGACGGCCGGCTGGGAGTGCTGGTGTCGTTCGTCTACGCCGAGCGCCAGCACCGATGGTCACAACTGCCCGAGGCCGAACGCCGACAGGACGTGCTGAGGACGCTGGGCCTGCTGTTCGGTGAGCAGGCGCAGTCCCCGCTGTACTACACCGAGAAGAACTGGCCCGAAGACCCCTGGGCGCGTGGTGGTTACGCCGCCAACCCAGCGCCGGGAGTGTGGCTCGAGCACGGCCGGGCAGGCTGGCGGACGGCATGCGGGCCCCTGCACTGGGCAGGCACCGAGACGTCCTCGGTGTGGAACGGCTACATCGACGGTGCGATCGCCTCCGGCCAGCGCGCCGCTGCCGAGATCCAGGCGGCGCTGCGATGACCGCGACGCTGCTGCCGCCGACCGCGCGGCAGGACCTCAGGGTGTTCAGCAATCCCTCCTCGGTCGCCGTCGTCGGGGCGTCCGACGATCCCGCGAAATGGGGCTACTGGCTGGCCTCCGGCGCGCTCACCGGCGAGCATCGCCGCACCGTGCACCTCGTCAACAGCCGATCACGGACGGTCCTCGGTCGGCCCTGCGCCGCAGGAATCGGCGAGCTGGCGGAGACCCCTGAGCTGGTGGCGCTGTGTGTACCCGCGAGCCACGTCGACGCGGTGGTGGACGACGCACTCGAGCGGGGTGTCCGTGGCTTCCTCGGCATCACCGCCGGGATCGCCGACGATGCCGCACTGGCCGCCCGCATCACCGCCGCCGGCGCGCGCCTGATCGGAACCAACAGCCTCGGCATCTACAACGCCGCCCACGATCTGCGGCTGATGTGGGGGGCACCCACCCCCGGCCCGATGGCCATCGTCTCCCAGAGCGGGCAGGTCGGATCGGAGCTCATGGCGATCGGGCGCAGACACGGTGTCGGGGTGTCGCGTTTCGTGTCCGTCGGCAACCAGTCCGATGTCACCGCAGCCGAGGTCCTCGCCGACCTGGTCGCCGACGACAACACCGGCGTGATCGCGCTCTACCTGGAGAGCTTCGCCCACGGGGAGACCTTGTTCGGCGTGCTCGCCGGGCTGCGGGCGCTCGGTAAGCCGACCGTGCTGCTCACGGTGGGCGCCAGTGGCGCCAGCGCCCGACTCGCACGGACCCACACCGGTTCGCTCACCGCACCCCTCGACGTCGTCGACGCCGCGTGCCGAGCCGCCGGCGTCGTCCGGGTCGCCACCCCCACCGAGGTGATCGACGTGGCCCGCGGGTTGCTCACCGCGTCGCCGGCCCGCGGCCGGCGGGTGGCGATCATCGGCGACAGTGGGGGGCAGAGTGGTATCGCCGCCGACGTCGCGGTGGCCGCCGGCCTCGAGGTGCCGCCGCTGCCCACCGCGGTGGCCGACCGGCTCGCCCGAGACCTTCCCGCAGGTGCCGCGTGCAGCAATCCGGTGGACCTGGCGGGGGCGGGGGAACAAGACCTCGCGACCTATGGCCGCGTCATCGCCGAGGTACGTGCACACGGTGACGTCGACGCCGTCGTGCTGACGGGTTACTTCGGCTGCTATGGCCAGGACACGCCGGCCCTGTCCGACGCCGAGGTGGCGGTGGCGGTGGCCATGTCCTGCGCGTCGGACATCCCCCTGCTCGTGCACACCATGGCACCCGAATCCACCGCGGCACAGGCACTGTGGGACCACGGCGTGCCGGCCTACGGGGACATCGCCGCGGTGATGCGTGTCCTGGCTGCACTCACCACGGGCGCTCCGGCTCCCCGGCCGGTCTCCGCGCCGGCCGGTCGCGAGACCCCGCCCGGGTCCGGCTACTGGGCCGCCCGGACGTGGCTCGGCACCGCGGGAATCCCCTTCCCGCGCGGTGAGCTGGTGCACGATGACCACGAACTCTCCTCTGCCGCAGATGATCTGACCGCTCCTCTGGTGCTCAAAGCTGACTGGTTGGAGCACAAGAGTGACGCTGGCGGAGTGTGCATCGGCCTGCGGGACCGGCCGCAGATCGATGCGTCGTTCGCGGACATGTACCGCCGCCTCGGACCCGGCGCCTTCGTGCTCGAAGAGCAGGACCAGCGGCCGGACGCGGTGGAGGTGCTCGTCGCCGCACGGCGGGATCCCGACCTGGGACCGGTCGTGGTGGTCGGCGCCGGCGGCACCGAAACCGAGGTGCATCGTGACATCAGCATGGAGTGCGCACCGGTGTCAGCGCAGACCGCGAGGGCCATGCTCGACGGGCTTCGCATCGCGCCCCTGCTGCGGGGGTGGCGCGGCCGAACGCCCGTCGACATACCAGCACTCGCCGATCTCGTCGCGACCGTCTCCACGCTGATCGCGACGCACCCCGACATCACCGAGATCGAACTCAATCCCGTCCGCGTCACCGCCACGGGCGCCCTGGCCGTGGACGCCCTGGTATTGACCCGGCCCGACGACTTCGCCTGACCCAGAATCAGCGATATCAATTGCCGCACAGTGCAATTAGACACAACCGAGAAAGAGAACACATGACCACCACCGCTGTACCCGCCTGGCCGTTGACCGACGAGCAGCGTCAGATCGTCGAGCTCTGCCGCGACTTCGCCGCCCGCCACATCCGTCCGCGCGGACGCGAGGTCGACGAGGCCGACACCGTCACGCCCGTCGACATCTTCGCGCAGGCCGCGACCGTCGGCATCACCGACTTCATGATCCCCGAGGAGTACGGCGGTGGTGGGTTCACCGACGTCTTCACCCAGTGCCTCGTCCAGGAAGAGCTGTGCTGGGGCGATCCCGGCATCGGAAACCTGGTGTGTTCCAACGGGTTCTTCGCAGATCCGATCCTCGTGCTCGGCAACGAAGAGCAGAAAAAGCGCTGGCTCACCCCGCTGACGGGTCCGGCACCGGTGATGACCGCCCTGGCCACGACCGAGCCGGGCTCGGGATCGGATGCCGCCTCGATCGCCACCACCGCGACCCGCGTCGACGGGGGCTACCGCATCTCCGGGCAGAAGGCCTGGATCTCCAACGCCGGTGCTGCTCAGTTCTACGTCGTCTTCGCCAAGACCGACACCACCCGGCGATCGTCGGGAATCTCGGCGTTCCTGATCGACAAGGACACCGAGGGCCTGACCTTCGGCGCGCCGATGAAGAAGATGGGGCAGCGGGCCATCGTGTGCCGGGAGATCTTCCTCGACGGCGTGCTGGTGCCCGAAGAAGACCGCCTCGGCGACGAGGGCCAAGGGTTCTACGGCCTGATGGGCACGTTCGACATCTCCCGCGTGGTGCTCGGAGCCGCGGCGGTCGGCGCCGCGCGCGCCGCGTACGAATACGCGCTCGACTACGCCAAGACCCGTCAGCAGTTCGGGGTGCCCATCATCGAACACCAGGCCGTCGCTTTCCGGCTCGCGGAGATGGCCACCCGGATCGAGGCCGCCCGGCTGCTGGTGCTGCACGCTGCCCGGGTCATCGACAGCGGTGCACCCGCACGCGGTGTGGCGGCGATGGCCAAGCTGACCGCGTCGGAAACCGCCATGTTCGTCACCCACGCCGCGGTGCAGACACTCGGCGGCTGGGGGTACTCCCGCGAATACCCCGTCGAGCAGTGGATGCGCGACGCCAAGCTCGAAGAGATCGAGGAGGGCACCTCCGACATCATGCGTCTGGTGATCTCCCGCAACCTCGGCTGACACAGGGCATTTGACCGGGCGGCCAGTTAAGCGACTTGTACGATCGAGGTCGCCCGGGCCCATTCAGACGATTCGGAGTGACTGATGCCGCGCCCCAGTGTGGAAGCCGAGCGTCGGCCGCAGATCCTCGCCGCGGCTTGCGAAGTGATCGCCACGGCGGGGATTCCCGCTCTCCGGTTGTCCGACGTCGCGCGAGAAGCCGGGGTGAGCTCGGGCACGGTGCACTACTACTTCGACACGAAGAAGGAAGTCATCACCGCCGCCTTCGAGTTCAACCTGACCGACTCGCTGGCACGCCGGCAGGAGCTGCTGAACTCCGGGAAGAACAGCCTGGCGATCCTGCACGATCTGGTCGATTCGTATCTGCCCCATGACGATCTGTCGACGCGGGCGTGGAAGGTGTGGCTGGCGCTGTGGGCCGAGGGCAGCCGGGACACCGTGTTGCAGGAGATCAACGACAGGCTCTACGGGCAATGGCGCGACGTCGTCGCCGGCGTCATCGGCGATGCTCAGCGAGCCGGTCTGGCCCGCCCCGGTGACCCGGTGATCGTCAGCAACATGCTGATCGGAATGCTCGACGGGCTCGCCGTCCAGGTGGTCCTTCACTCGTCGCGGATGACACTGGCCGACATGCGGCGGACCTGCCGGGACTTCATCGCAGACATCATCGCCGCCTAGCTCGGCCTGAGCTCCTCAACCCCGAGGTAGGGCACCAGCGCCTGTGGCACCCGGACGCTGCCGTCGGGCTGTTGATGGTTCTCCAGGATGGCGACCAGCCATCGCGTGGTCGCCAGCGTTCCGTTCAGCGTCGCCGCGATCTGCGGCTTACCGCTGTCGTCGCGGTAGCGCACGGCCAGCCGACGGGCCTGGAACGTGGTGCAGTTCGAGGTCGACGTCAGTTCCCGGTACGTCTGCTGCGTGGGAACCCAGGCCTCGCAGTCGAACTTTCGCGCCGCAGATGAGCCGAGGTCGCCTGCCGCGATGTCGATGACCCGGTAGGGCACCTCGATGTGGGCGAGCATCTGACGCTGCCAACCGAGCAGACGCTCGTGTTCGGCCTCGGCGTCCTCGGGCTTGCAGTAGACGAAGCCCTCGATCTTGTCGAACTGGTGCACCCGGATGATGCCGCGGGTGTCCTTGCCGTAGCTGCCCGCCTCGCGCCGGAAGCACGAGGACCAGCCGGCGTAGCGGCGCGGACCGTTCGACAGGTCGAGGATCTCGTCGGAGTGATAGCCGGCCAGCGGCACCTCGGACGTGCCGACGAGATACAGGTCGTCATCGGCGAGGTGATAGACCTCGTCGGCGTGGGCACCGAGGAAGCCGGTGCCCGCCATGATCTCCGGGCGCACCAGCACCGGGGGGATCATCAGCGTGAAGCCGTTCTCCGTGGCGGTGCGGACGGCGAGCTGGAACAGCGCCAGCTGCAGTAGCGCGCCGTAGCCGGTGAGGAAGTAGAACCGCGATCCGGAGACCTTGGCGCCGCGATCCATGTCGATCAAGCCCAACGACTCCCCCAGGTCCAGGTGGTCCTTGGGGTTCTCCAGCGCGGGGGGTTCGCCGACGGTCTCGAGCACGGTGAAGGCGTCTTCGCCGCCCGCCGGCACACCGTCGATGATGACGTTCGCGATCGCCATGTGTGCTGCGGTGAAGGCCTTCTCGGCCTCGGCCTGCGTCGCCTCGGCGGCCCGCACGCGTTCGGCGAGCTCCTTGGCTGCGGCCAGCAGCGCCGGGCGCTCGTCGGGCGAGGCCTTGCCCACTGCCTTGCTGGCCGTCTTCTGATCGGCGCGCAGAGTGTCGGCCTCCGAGATGGCGGCACGACGGGCGACATCGGCGTCGGCCAGGGCGTCGACGAGGCCGGGATCTTCGCCGCGGGCCCGCTGGGATGCCCGCACCGCGTCGGGGTTTTCTCGCAGCACTTTCAGGTCGATCACATCGCGCAACCCTACGGGCCGCAGCGTCAGCCGCATAACGTTACAGCTGCATCACTTGTCACAGCACCTGACACGCCTGCCACAATGGTGGGCGATGTTCTCGTCGTCCACCCCGCCACAGCCATCTGACGCACCGCCCGCCGGCCCGGAGCGGCGTCCGACGCGCTGGTGGCACAGCCTGCAGGCCGAGTCCACGCGCCGGGCCCTGCTGTTGACCGCGCTCGGTGGCCTGCTGATCGCCGGTGTCATCACCGCGCTTCCGCAAGCCGATCCGGCCGGCGGGTTGACTGCCAACTCGATCTCGCTGGGTTCCCGCGGCAACGACACGTTCGACCACGCCAAGAGCGGCGACTGCCTGAACTGGCCGGAGCGGACGCCCGACGCCGCCCAGGTCGTGGACTGTACGGCCGAGCACCGCTTCGAGGTGGCCGAGTCGGTGGACATGCGTACCTTCCCGGGCAGCGAGTACGGCCCCGACGCCGCACCGCCCTCGACCGCCCGCATCCAGCAGATCAGCCAGGAGCAGTGCACGGCGGCGGTCCGGCGCTATCTCGGCGCGAAGTTCGACCCGAACAGCAAGTTCACGATCAGCATGCTGTGGTCCGGGGACAAGGCCTGGAAGCAGTCCGGGGAGCGCCGCATGCTGTGTGGTCTGCAGCTGCCCGGCCCGAACAATCAGCAGCTGGCGTTCACCGGCAAGGTCGCCGACATCGACCAGTCCAAGGTGTGGGCCGCCGGCACCTGCTTGGGCATCGACCCGACCACCAACCAGCCGACCGACATCCCCGTCGACTGCGCCGCGCCGCACGCGATGGAGGTCACCGGCTCGGTGAACCTGGCCGAGCGGTTCCCGGGGGCGCTACCGGCGGAGCCCGAGCAGGACGGGTTCATCAAGGACTCCTGCACCAAGATGACCGACGCCTACCTGGCCCCGATCCAGCTGCGCAACACCACGCTGACGCTGATCTACAGCACGGTCTCGCTGCCCAGCTGGTCCGCCGGCAGCCGTCAGGTGTCGTGCAGCATCGGTGCGACCCTCGGCAACGGCGGCTGGTCGACTCTGCTCAACAGCGCCAAGGGCCCGCTGATGATCAACGGGCAGCCGCCGGTTCCGCCGCCGGACATCCCCGAGGAGCGGCTGAACCTGCCGCCGATCGAGGTGCCGCAGGTGCCGGACACGTCGTCGAGCAGCTCCAGTTCCGGTTCGAGCTCCAGCTCCAGCTCTCAGTCGACCCAGTCGGACAGCAGCCAGCAGACCCAGCACATGCCGCAGCTGGCGACGACGGCCGCACCCACGGCCAGTCAGCAGGCGCCGGCCCCTGATCAGGCACCAGCACAGGGCAACACGTTCCTGGGTGGCCCGCCACCCCCACCGGCAGCGCCGCCGGCCGATGTGGCGCTGCCGCCGGCCGAGCAGGCGCCGCCGGCCGCGCCGGCCCCGGTCGACCCGGTGCCGCCCCCGGCCGCGCCGTTCCCGCCACCTGCCCCGTGATGGCCGTGCGGATGAGTCCGCAGCGGTTCGACGAGTTGGTCGGCGACGCGCTCGACCTGCTGCCCGGTGAGCTCGCCGCGGCGATCGACAACGTGGTGATCTTGGTGGCCGACCGCAACCCCGACGAGCCCGAACTGCTAGGGCTCTACGAGGGCGTGGCGCTCACCGAGCGCGACTCCTGGTACGTCGGCGCACTGCCCGACACCATCACGATCTACCGCGACGCGCTGCTCGACATGTGCCACACCGACGCCGAGGTGGTCGACGAGGTGGCGATCACCGTGATCCACGAGATCGCGCACCACTTCGGCATCGACGACGAGCGGCTGCACGAACTCGGCTGGGGCTGAACGTCGCTCGAGCGCGGCAACCCGATCGTGTCGGCGATCGGTGCTATGAACGGAGCATGAGCCTTCGGTGCCGCGACTGCGCGGCGGGCCTCGAGCACTGCCACGGTGCGCTGATCCACCACGCCTACCGCCGGGAGGAATGCACCGAGGACGGTTGCCTTTCCCCGCCTGCTGCGCACGACATGCACCTCGACTGCAGCGCGATCGGCTGCGAGTGCGACCACGTGGGTGCGGTGTCAGCCCATCGGGTCGGCTGAGGCGTCGGCAGCGTCGCCGCCGGCCGTCACCGTGATGGCCGGACTGGCCTCCAGGTCGAACGGTGGTGTCAGCGCGCCCCACTGCAGACAGCTCCACCGTCCGTCGGTGATCGGCGCGAGCACCACCGATTCGGTGTTGGCCAGGTGGTTCTCGATCGCGAAGCGGCTGTCGATCCCGGCGAGCACGGCGGCCACGAGGCGGATGGCCGCGCCGTGGCTGACCACGATGATGTCCTCACGCCAGGCGTCGTCGTCGAGGTAGCGCATGCGCAGGTCGTCGAGCACGGGGACGTAGCGGTCCAGGACCTGACGGCCGGTCTCGCCGCCGGGCAGCGCGATGTCGAGCTCGCCGTGGTGCCAGCTCCGGTAGATCGCGGTGAACTCGTCGTGCGCGGCCTCGTCCGACCGATCCTCCAGGTCGCCGACCTGGACTTCGTGGAGCCCGTCGAACTCCACGGGGCCCTGCGCGCACAGGGCGCTGTCTATCTCGTGAGCGGTCTGTATCGCGCGGGTGGCGATCGAGTGGGCGATGAGACCGGGCGGGCGGCTCAGCGTGCCGGCGAAACCGCGGGCCTGTTCGCGCCCGAGCTCGGTCAGCTCGGCGCCCGGTGGCCTCGTGTCGAGCCGCCGGGCCACGTTGCTGTGCGTCTGTCCGTGCCGCACCAGCACCAGGCGCCCGCTCATGGGGTGCCCTCCCGCAGCCGCGTCAGCCACGTCGTCGCCTCGTCGGTCACCGGAGGCGGTGCGCCCGCCGGGTCACCGGTGGGCCAGGAGCCCAGGTAGCGCACGTCGGCGCAGCGGCGGTGCAGTGCGCGCAGCGCCTCGGCGACCGGGGCGTCGTCGATGTGGCCGACGAAGTCGAGGAAGAACATGTAGCTGCCCAGTTCGGTTCTGGTGGGCCGAGACTCGATGCGGGTCAGGTCGATGTCGCGGATGGCCAGTTCGGTCATCGCCATCGCGAGGGAGCCCGGCACGTTCTCCAGGCGCAGCACCACCGACGTGCGGTCGGCCCCGGTGCGCGGGGGCGGTGCGGCCGGAGCTCCGACGAGGACGAAGCGCGTCCTGGCGTTCGGCTCGTCGACGACACCGGCGGCCACCGTGTCCAGGCCGTAGCGGTCGGTGGCCAGAGCCGTGGTGATCGCTGCGTCGGCCCGGCCCGCGGCCACTTCGGCGGCGGCCGCGGCGTTGGAGTGCGCGGGCAGCAGTGCCGCGTCGGGCAGGTTGGCGACGAGCCACTTCCTGACCTGGGCGGTGGCGACCGGGAAGGCCGCGACGGTGCGCACCGCGGCTGCCGCGATGCCGGGTCGTACCGCGATGGTGAACGACACGTCGAGGGTCAGTTCGGCGTAGATCTGCACCGGCGGCCCGTCGGCGAGACTGTCCAGTGTCGGCAGCACGGACCCCTCGATGGAGTTCTCGATCGGGACGCACGCGAAGTCGGCTTCCCCGGAGCGGACGGCGGCCACCGCCGCCGGCGTGCTGTCGGTGGGAGCCTGGGTGACGGGTCCTGGCACGGGGATCCGGTGGTCGGCCTCGAGAGCCCTCAGTGCCGCCTCGGTGAACGTCCCCTCAGGGCCGAGGTAAGCGATGCGGGACACGGGGTCAGCCTATCGGGTGAACACAGCTGCGCTGGTGGGCGACGGAAAGCCTTGCGCCACTCCGTACGGATGGTTAAGTTAGCCTCACCTTACTAATGGAGGCGTGATGACAGGACAGACACCGACGCAGACACCGGCCCAGACACCAACGACGGCGGAGCGAATCCGGAGCACATGTGCGCGCGCCACCGGGGCGGTGGTCGCCATCGACGGACTCGACCCGACCCCCACCCCGCTGGTGCACCTGCTGTGCGACGGATCAGCCGCGCTGACTGTCCCCGCGTCGAGCCCCCTGACCGCGGTTGCGGCCACGACCGAGGCGGCCGGTGTGCAGGCCGTCCTCGAGCTGACCGATTATGCGCCGCTGCCGCTGCGCGAACCCGTCCGCTCGCTGGTGTGGATCCGGGGCACGCTGCGGACCGTGCCGGACCGCGAGGTCCCCGCGCTGCTCGATCTCATCGCCGCGTCCAATCCCCACCCCGCCCTGCTCGAGGTGAACAGCACCCGGGGCCAGGACGTGCTGATGCGGCTGGAGATCGAATCCGTGGTCGCCGCGGATTCGACCGGCGCGGAGTCGATCTCGGTCGCGGGCCTGCTGGGCGCACTGCCCGATCCGTTCTGCGCCATGGAATCCGCCTGGCTACAACATCTGGACGCCGAGCACCGCGATGTCGTCGACCGGCTGGCGAGCCGCCTTCCCGGAGCCCTGCGTAACGGCCACGTGCGCCCCCTCGGCCTCGATCGCTACGGCGTCGCGCTGCGCGTGGAATCCGCCGACGGTGACCACGACGTCCGGCTGCCGTTCCCGCATCCCGTCGACGATGTGACGGGACTCAGCCGCGCCATCCGGATCTTGATGGGTTGCCCGTTCCTCAACGGGTTGCGCGCCCGCCGCGTCTGACGACTCGGTGCGGTCGTCCCGCTACCGTAGCTGCGGTGAGCGAACCGCCGACCGATGCGCAGCGTCGCGCCCTGCGCATCGAGATCGCGGTGGTCCTCGCCGTCACCTTCGGACTCAGCGGCTACACGGCTCTGCTGCGCCTGATCGAAGCGGTGCTGCTCGGGCTGTCCGGGCAGACCGTGGCGCTCAATCCGCGCCGGTCGCCGTTCAGCCTGATCGACCTCGGCCTGAACCTCGCCGGATTGTTCCAGTTGCTGGCCTGGGGCGGCCTCGCGCTGTACCTGCTGTGGCGCGCCGGGGACAGCCCAGCCCGCATCGGCCTCGCTCGATTCCGTTGGCGCACAGACTTTCTCGGCGGTGTAGGGCTTGCCCTGATGATCGGGATACCCGGGCTGGCGCTGTACCAGTTGGCCCGCATCCTCGGCGTGAACGCCTCGGTCGAACCCGCCGAGCTGAACGACACCTGGTGGCGTATCCCGGTGCTCCTGCTGCTCTCGTTCGGTAACGGGTGGGCCGAGGAGGTGGTCGTCGTCGGCTTCCTGCTGACGCGGCTGCGCCAGCTCCAGGTGAACCCCTGGGTCGCGCTGGCCCTGTCGAGCCTGCTGCGCGGGGTCTACCACCTCTACCAGGGTTTCGGGGCGGGGCTGGGCAATGTGGCGATGGGCCTGGTGTTCGGATACGCGTGGCAACGCACCGGTCGGCTGTGGCCACTGATCGTGGCGCACACGCTGATCGACGCCGTGGCGTTCGTCGGGTACTCGTTGTTGGCCGGCCGACTGACCTGGTTGCAGTAGGTTCTTGCTGTGACCGACGAGCGGCCGCCCGCCCCCAGGCCGGCGCCACCGCCCCCGCCGCGTGGTTATCCGCCGCGGAGGGAGCCGCCGCCGCAGCTCCGGCGCGATCCGCACTACCGGCCGCCCGCTCCGCCACCGCCACCGCCGCCGCTCCCGCCGCGCCGCCCTCCCGCCCCTGCGCCCGCCCCGCCGCGACGTCCTCCGCCACCTCAGGTGCGACGACCGCCACCGCCCCCCGCACGCCCGCCGGCACCGCCGGCACCGCCTCGCCGCACGCCCCGCCGACCCCGGCGCTGGCTTCGGCTGATCCCGGTGGTGCTTCTGGTGGCGGTGCTGGGGCTCGTCGGCGCCGGCGTCTGGATCGACACGTCCCTGCGCCGCGTCCCCGCCCTGACGGACTATGCCGACCGACCTGCGCAGGGTGCCGGGACGACCTGGCTCCTAGTGGGTTCCGACAGCAGGTCGGATCTGAGTCCGGAGCAGCAGGCCGAACTGTCGACCGGTGGCGACCTGGGTAACAGCCGCACCGACACGATCCTGCTCGTCCATCTGCCCGGACTCGGGTCGAGCACCCCGGCCACGATGGTGTCGATCCCCCGCGACTCCTACGTGCCCATCCCGGGATACGACAGCGACAAGATCAACGCCGCCTTCTCCCTCGGCGGCCCGGCATTGCTCACCCAGACGGTCGAGGAGGCGACCGGCCTGCGCATCGACCACTACGCGGAGATCGGTTTCGGCGGGTTCGCAGGCCTCGTCGATGCGGTCGGCGGCGTCACGGTGTGCCCACCGGAACCGATCGACGACCCGCTGGCCGGTATCAATCTGCCCGCCGGCTGCCAGCACGTCGACGGGCAGCAGGCGCTCGGCTTCGTCCGCAGCCGCGCCACGCCGCGCGCCGACCTCGACCGGATGGCCAACCAGCGGGCCTTCATGTCCACTCTGGTGCACCGCGCGGCGAGCCCGTCGGTGTTGGCCAATCCGCTGCGCTGGTACCCGATGGCCACGGCGGCGGCGGACACCCTCACCGTCGCCGACGGCGACCACGTGTGGGATCTCGCGCGGCTGGGGTGGGCGCTGCGCGGCGACCTGCAGACCATCACGGTCCCGATCGGCGAGTTCACGGAGAACGGCTCCGGGTCGATCGTCGTCTGGGACAGCGACGCCTCGACACGCTTGTTCTCGGCGCTGGCTTCGGATGCGCCGATTCCCCAGGACGTGCTCGACGCGTCGAACCCCTGACGCTCAGTCGCGGCCCGCGCCCGTCAGACCGTTCTGCAGCCAGTCCTTGGTGCGGCCGGGGTGGTTGGTCGCGATCCACGCGACCCCGAGGTCGCGGCAGTACTGCACGTCCTCGTAGTGGTCGACGGTCCAGCAGTACAGGGCGCGCCCCTGCGCCGCGGCCCGGTCCACCAGTTCCGGATGCTCGCGCAACGTCGCGATCGACGGTCCGACCGCTGTCGCACCGACCGTCGTTGCCGCACTGCCACCGAGGAAGCGGGACGTCTCGCCCAGCAGCACCGTCGGCAACAGCGGTGCCGCCCGCCTGATCCGCCACACCGCCGCCGCGGAGAACGACATCACGACCGCGCGGGACAGATCCGCCGACGCGGGCGCGGCGATGCCGTACCGGTGCAGCAGCGCCAGCACCTTGCTCTCCACCAGCGCGCCGTAGCGGACGGGATGTTTGGTTTCGATGAACATCTTCACCGGCCGGTTCCAGTCCAGGACCAGCGCCACCAGATCATCGAGGGTGAGGAGCCCGGTGTCACCCTGACTGCCGTCGGCTCGCCAGCTGGGGTGCCAGGAGCCGTAGTCCAGCTCCCGCAGCTGCGCCAACGTCATATCGCTGACCAGGCCGTTACCGGTCGACGTGCGGTCCAGGCGACGGTCGTGCACACACACCAGATGCCCGTCGCGGGTCAACCGCACATCGCATTCCACCGCGTCAGCGCCCTCGTCGAGCGCGCGCGCATAGGCCGCCCTGGTGTGTTCGGGAAGATCAGCTGAGGCGCCGCGGTGGGCCACCACGAACGGGTGGCCGTCGGACGTCCCGCCGGAGTTCATACCGCTATGCTGCCGGGTTCTGCCCTTCGGGCTCAACCGCACGCGCCTGATCGGCAGAGGAATCTTTCGCCGGTTGCTTCTGCTCGGGCGCCGTGACCATCAGCCACCGCTTCGACGGCCGTTCGACCGGTTGCCGTTCGAAGCCGAGGAACACCTGGAGCGCCAGCAGCAGCGCGCCGGCTGCGAACAGGTACGCGACGATCGTGGTGACCGTGTTGTCGGCGATGCCCTGCGGATCGGTGGTGAAGCTGGTCGCGATGGAGAACAGCGACACCGCGGTGCTGGCCACCCATACTGCCCACCACACCGAGATCGGGCGCCGCAGCCAGTTCTGCCGGCCCTCGACCTGCGCCAGTTCGAGCACGAACACCGGCGCCCAGAAGAGGTTCACCACCGGCAGCAGGCAGCACAGTCGCAGCATCCAGGCCGGTCGGGGATCGTCGTGCCCGTGGTGGGCGTACGCGGCGGCCCGCCGGGACACCAGCCACTGGATCAGCAGCAGCAGGCTGGCGACAGTGGTGAACAGCGCCACCACGCTCACCGCGACCCCGCCCCACGTGGCGATGCCGGCCACCCACGGATTGAGCAGCACAGTGCGGTTGACGATGAGGAGTACGTAGCGGATCAGGTGGACGAACGCCGCGGCGCCGAGCACCGCCACTGTGGCCACGAGGGTCGTGTGGACCGCGGTCAGGGACGGGCCGGTGCGAACCGGTTTCTCGTCGGCGGGGGCGTCGAAGTGCTCGACGAGCCCCCACCTGGGGATCACCGAATATCGGGGCGTCGGGCCCAGATCACGACGGGGACGACGGGGCGGCGGAGGCGGGCCGGGCCGCACCGCGACCCACTTGAACCCCGCCGGCAACCCGGGGGTCGGCCGTCGCTGCGCGGGCGCCGCGTCCCGCCGACCCCATTCCGGCGCGGGCGCCGCGCTCCCGGGAGCGAGCAGCGTGCCGCGGCAGCGCGGGCACCAGACCCGCTGCCGATCGCGCACGTTCCACCGCGTCCCGCACTGGGAGCACACCTGGATCATCCGGCCAGCTTAATGTCGCCGCCTGGACGGGCGGTTCAGGCAGGCGATCGGGCAGGGAATCAGACGGAACCCGGACGGCCGTCGTCGGTCACCACCGGGCGGCCCGCTCCGGCCCAGGCCGCCATGCCGCCGCTGACGTTGACCGGCTGGTAGCCCTGGCCGACGAGGTAGTCGGCGACGCGCTGGGAACGGCCACCGAGGTGGCAGATGACATAGAGGTCGGCGTCAACCGGGATCTCGGCCATGCGTGCCGGCACTTCGCCCATCGGGATGTGACGCGCGCCCGGCGCGTGGCCCAGTCGCCACTCGTCGTGCTCGCGGACGTCGAGCAGGATCGGGCCACCCATCCCGGCGTCGAACTCAGCCGGTATCTCGGCGACGTTCGCTTGCCTCACACCGATGTCGTCCATGTGGCCATGCTGACACGTCGCTGCGGGGCGGCACCACCGAGGCCGGTCGGCAGCGAAATCGACGCGGACCGCCTACCTATCCACAGATTCCACAGATTTATCCACAGGCTGTGAGCGCAGTTGTCGAGGCCATGGGCTCGAGTTGTGGATGACGACACCACGAAACGCGCCGGAAACTCACAGCTACCCGTCAGTACAGGAAGCGAACAGAGCGAAATGTCTCGGCTGCCTAACGATTTCGGTGACGGGCTCGTCACCGTCCGATCGATTTTCCCGCGTAGGACAAATGAGGTTATGATCGCGATCACATCGTTCGCCTGTGACAGATGTCACTGAGATACGCACGTGGGGGAGGAAGCAAACGTGCAGGTGAGGAGCATCTGATGGCCCAATCATCCACAGGGCCGGGATCGGCGTATCCGCCGTCGGAGTGGCAGTCGTCCTCGCGCGCGTACACCAGCAGTCAGTTGATGTCCTGCTTGAGGGCCGGCGTGATCGCCCTCGTGCTGCTCGGTGTCCTGGCGCTGATCGTCCTGTTCTGAGTCACGCCTCGCGGGGCCCGGTCTGCCGCACCGTCTGCCGGACTCTCCACACCACGCGGTAGCTGCGGTCCGCCGGTACCCACCCGAAGGTTCGGGAATCGACCACGCCCGGCGCGTCGGCGTTGTCCGACACCGCCTCGAACATCAGACCGCGCGCATCGCGGCGCACCCGACCGACCCGCTTGACCAGATAGCGCGACGATCGCGACGGGTCAGGGAACACCCGGAGCTGGCCGACCCGCAGGCGCCCGCACCGCAGCGCCAGTAGGCCGTCACCCGGGGACAGCGTGGGTCGCATCGAATCCTCGACCACCACGAATCGGCGCACCGGCGGGCCGTGCCGAAATACCGGCCGTCCGGGGTTAGGCCTCATGATCTTGAGGGTAAGTTAAAGCCATGCTGCATCGACTCTTTGACTCCGTGTTCTCCAACGCCACTCCTGCCCACGCGCACTGCGATCTGTACTGCGGCGTGTACGACCCCGCGCAGGCCAAGATCGAGGCCCTCTCGTGCCTGAAAACCCTTCAGAAATACCATGATTCGGATGACGACCACTTCAAGACCCGCGCCATCATCATCAAGGAGCGCCAGGCCGAAGAGGTCAAGCATCACCTGATGGTCCTGTGGGCGGACTTCTTCACCAAGGACCACTTCGAGCAGTTCCCGAATCTGCACCAGCTGTTCTGGGACGGCGTTCACGGGGCCGGCGACGTCAAGAAGTCGCTGGACACCGCGGTCGCCGAGAAGCTGCTGAAGACCATCGACGAGATCGCCGACATCTTCTGGCAGACAGACAAGGGCAAGCAGATGGGCGTCTACCCGCCTGCGTGAGCCTCTCGCATACCCGTCTTCCGGCCCGGTCGTCAGCGACCGGGCCGGTTTTGTGTCTGCGGCGTATCGATATGCCGTGTCCACTTGCGTGCCCGATGCGACCTGCCGCATCCTGAGCGAATCGACCCACAGACGTGTCTGGCTGTTGCTCACCGATGCCGGGAGGCGAGATGGATTTCGGATCCGGTCGGGCGATCGAGATCGCACCGTTTCATTCGCGTGGGTCCCTGAAGGGTTTCGTGGTCTCGGGCCGGTGGCCGGACTCGACCAAAGAGTGGGCGCAGCTGCTGATGGTCGCCGTTCGGGTCGCGTCGATGCCGGGTCTGCTGTCCACGACGACGATCTTCGGGGCCCGAGAAGAGCTGCCCGACGAGCCCGAGCCGGGAACGGTGGGCCTGGTGCTGGCCGAGGGAACGGTGGTCGGCGACGCCGCTGTGGCCCCCGGACACTTCGCCGAGCGCCAGCCGCCCGCACTGCTGATGCTCCATCCCCCGTCGGAGACCACCCCGTCGCTGCCGGAGTGCACCGGCGCCGCGTCGGGGTGCGTGCTGCTGCCGGGACTCCCGCATCTGGGCCTCGAACACCGGGCGGCTTGGGTGGAGGCCGAATCCGATGGCACCGTCACGTCGATGGTGAGCAGGGTCGGCCTCGACCCGATCAGCCACCCGGACACCGCCATTCTGGCGATGCTGCTGGCCGCTTGACCGTTCGCTTCTCGCCACCTGCCATTGGCTACTGACAGCGTCGCGCGCCCAGCGATGCCGCCTGATGGCGTGAGTTCGCGCATCACCGGGGGTGCAGCGCGGCTCACCTCACTGAGCACATCATGACCGACCGAACACTCAGCAAATAATTGTGTGTTCGCCGCGCGCACGGGACATCGTTGCCGGCCACCTCCGCGACATACTCGGTGCCGCCGCCTTCGGAAAACCTGCGCGTACGCTTGCTACGCAGGCGTTATTATTTGCCTAGCTGCACCGTGCCCGCCCCGTGGCAGATGTCCCGACTACGCCGTTCACACCAGTAGCGGTGGCCAGCGACGCAAGCCCTGGTTCACTTTTCTGTGGTTTGCACTTGGTTGTGGACTCATCTGTCGCTACGATGATCAGCAAATACGCCGCCCTGAAAAAACGCTCGTCTGTAGTTGGAGGTCAATCCAATGAGCAACACGTTTGCCGCTCGCCTGAACCGCTTGTTCGACACCGTCTACCCGCCCGGACGTGGGCCCCACACCTCCGCCGAGGTGATCGCGGCGCTCAAGGCCGAAGGCGTCACCATGTCAGCTCCCTATCTCTCTCAGTTGCGTTCCGGCAACCGAACCAACCCGTCCGTCGCCACGATGGCCGCGCTTGCCAACTTCTTCCGGATCAAGCCCGCGTACTTCACGGACGACGAGTACTACGAGAAGCTCGACAAGGAGCTGACCCTGCTCGCCGGGATGCGGGACGAGGGTGTTCGCCGCATCGCAGCCCGCACGGTCGGCCTGTCCGCCGAGGCGAAGCAGGACATCGTCCAGAAGGTCGATGAGCTGCGACGCAAAGAGAACCTCGACGTTTAGCCGTCCTCACTCCTGCGGCTCGGACCGGCGAAGGTGGGCCTTCTGCCCGCCGGAGTCGAGAATCCGGTACTGACGAGCGATTTCCAGGATCCATTCGCGGTCGGAGTAGCTCTCCGGCTGTCGTAACCAGGGCAGGCCCGGGAACTCGTGCTGGTCGGCGATCCACGCCGCGATCACACTGGCCTGCTCTTCCGGCGTGACGTCGGGTGGGTCCAGCTCGCTCGATTCGTCCAGGTCCTCGTCCCGGACGCGGTCCGTGTCGGTTCCCCCGGAGCCGGCGTCGACCCGGCGCAGCGCACCCGCCGCGGCCGTCGCTTCGAGGAACAGCGCATCGGAGATCAACGACATCCGCTCGGCCACCCGGAACACCAGCGGACCGCGTGGTCGCACACCGATCCCCACGTCGGGGTGCCGGCGGCCGAGTTCGGCCAGGATCGGTCCGATCGTGCGGAGTTCACGGCGCGCGCCGAACCAGTCCTCCAAGCTGGGCAGCAGTGAGCCGGCGGCCACGATCAGCATCGCCGCACCGAGCAGCGTGGCGGCCGCGCCCACCCCGACCAGACCGCTCGTGCCGACCGCTCGCAGCAGGAAGAACGCCGACGCGGCAACGATCAGCACGATGCCGACGGTGAACACGAACAGCGCGCGCCCGCGGCGGGTCCGGTTGCTGTGCCGCAGCCCCGCCCACGCCACCAGACTCAGCGCCAGCATCACGTAGAGCAGCGGCAACAGCCATGGCAGCGAAGCGCCCTCGGCGCCCAGGCTGCGCCGCAGATACTCCTGCGGCGCCATCTCGGTGCTGCGTCCCGCCGCGAAGAACACGGCGAGGCTGGCCACGGCGATCACCGTCGCCACCCCGTACTGCACCATGGCGATCTTCTTCGCGGCTGCGGGTGATCGATGGCTCGACACCGTCGTGATCATCACGCAGCTCCCGGCGGCACACCCGATCAACGCGACCTGGCTGAGGCCCATCGCGATGTTGGGCCAGTGCGCCAGCGTGTCGATCAGCAGGGCCAGCGGCTGCCAGTTGAGCGCAGCGACCACGCCGAGGCTGCCCAGCGCCAGGATCATCGCGGTGCTGACCAGTGACTGCTTGTTGACCAGCGCCCACCCGATGCGAAGTCCGGTCGCCAATCCCAGGAGACCGGCGATGACCCAGACGATCAACCAAACGCCTCTCCGAGGCGCACCTGCACGATCGACGACCGATCCGACGGCAGCCGGCCCAGCCGGTAGATCAGCAGTGCGGCGAAGTCCTCGGCCTCCTGCTCGGCGTCCTCTCCGGCGGGACCCATGCACCCGGTGCGCTGGTTGAGCATGTATCCGATCAGGTCCGAGCTGGCCACCTCGGTGCTCTCCCGGGCCGCTTGCGTGACGGGGATGCCCTCGTGTCCGAGGACGAGGTGGCCGAGTTCGTGGGCCAGGGTGCGGTCCCAGGCGGGCAGCCCCTGTTGGATGAGGAAGACGTCATGGTCGGCGTACTGGCGCCATTGACCGCAGACACCGGGCGGGAGTTCGGCCGTCGTCAGTTCGATCGTGCGGCCTCGGTGCTCACTGACCGCCTGAACCAACCGCGGCAAGGTGATCTCCCCGTGCCGCGGCGCCAGATCGAGTACCTCCCCGACCGCGCGGGTCACTCGCCGGCTCGCAGGCATCGCTCCCCCTTTCCGCCCGTCTCTGCCCGTTCGGGCCCCCACTGTCGACAGCTTTACTATGCGCCGCTTACCCCGTACCGACATGCTTATCGTCTCAGTTCATGAATCGTGCTGTGCCCCGGGCGCGAACCACCTGGCCGGCCTTGGCCTGTCGGTAGCCGACCACGCCGCCGGCGGCCGTCAGGACGAGGATGCCGACGACGCCGGGAAGCGCGAGAGCGGCCAGCTGCGAGGTGCCCGCGGAGCGCAGCGTTTCGCCGTAGCCGACGCGCGCCGACGGCGGCGGACCGGCGAGGACGTTCTCCACGGGCTCCACCGGTCGCGCCGGAGGTGGTTCGGCCGCGATCCTGGCCGGTGCGGCGGGGGGCGGTGCGGCCTCGACGGCACGTGGGGTGCCGATGCCGGGTCCGGCCCCTGCGGCCGGCGCGACAACGGGCAGTGCCGGAAGGCTGATCGGCGCGCCCGCTCCGGTGGCCGGCAGCCCGACGCCGGGAACGACGTCGAGCACGTCGGGGTCGAACGGCAGCTCGGCAGGTGGTCGTGTCTGGGGTGCGCCGACTCCGGGTGCGCCGATCCCACCGGGACGTGGCGCCACCGCCGGGCGGTCGCTGACTCCGCCATGGGTTTCCGGCGGCGCCGGGATGCCGGGTGGCTCCGGATCGTCGGGATCGTCGTCGGGCCCACCGCCCGGCCAGGGCCACGGCCACGGCCAGCCCGGTCCGCAGTCTTTCCCGCCTTTGTCGCCGCAGGGATCAGACGGGTCGCGGTCTCGCCCGAGGGCGGCTCGGTGGCTGCGCCGCCACGTGGTGCCGATCCCGCGGCGGGTCGACGGTTCGTCGATCGTCGGGGGCCGATTGACCTGGGGCGGGTCGTCGGTGCGGTCGGTGGAGGTGGCGGGCCTCGCGGACGTCTCGGTGTCGGCGGGTTCCGCGGACGCCGTCGCTCCGGCGCCTGCGACCCACAGCCCGCCGACGGTCAGGCAGGCGGCACAGACACTGCGCGCTCGCGGACCCACGTCGTCACCACCTTCCCGGGTATCGGGTGAGAAGGTAGACCCCGGGTGAGGCTCGATTCTCGCACAACCGCTCCTGCCCCTCCGGCCGGTTCATCACCGAGGCGTGAACGATAGTGTGGGTCAGCGCGCCGGCGATCGACAGTGGAGAGGGCTTTGCGGATGAGTCTGTTCAAGCGACGTAAGTCCCGCGCCGTCCGTAGGGCCGAGAGACGGGCCATCAAGACCAAGGCCAAGCTCGAGGCCAAGCTCTCGGCCAAGAACGAGGTCCGCCGCTTCAAGGCCGAGCAGAAGGCCGCGGCCAAGTCGCTGCGGGCGCAGTTGCGCGCACAGCGCGACAGCGATCGCACCGCGCTGAAGGTCGCCGAAACTCAGCTCAAAGCCGCCCGCGAGGGAAAGCTGTTCACTCCCACCAAGATTCGTAGAGCGTTGACAGTGTCGCGGCTGCTGGCGCCGGTCGTCATCCCGCTGGTGTACCGCGCGTCGATCTCGGCGCGGGGGCTGATCGACGAGCGTCGCGCCGATCGCCTCGGCATCCCCGTCAGCCAGCTCGGGCAGTTCTCCGGACACGGCGCCGAGTTGTCGGCGCGAATCGCCGGAGCCGAGCAGTCGCTGCGCCAGCTCACCGAGAAGAAGCCCAAGGACGCCGAGACCAAGCAGTTCGCCGCGGCGATCAGCGCGCGGCTCACCGACCTGGCGGCCGCCGTCACCGCGGCGGAGAACATGCCGCCCGCTCGCCGCAGGCCGGCACACGCCGCCATCGCCCAGCAGCTCGACGGTATCGACGCTGATCTGTTGGCGCGCCTCGGCGTGGCCTGAACCCAGCCGCACACCCCGTGTCCGAGGCGCCTGTCCGGCAACCCGTCCTTCTGCGTGGTGCAGCCGCAGGACTGGTGACCACGGCGCTGTCACTGGCGGCTCACGCAACCGGCGGTGGCCATCTCGCGGTCGGCCCTGCCACCATCGGCCTGCTGCTGGTCGGGGCGACGGTCGGCGCGACGGCCACTGCGCTGCCGCGGACCCGAAATCTGGGCCCGCTGGCCCTGCTGCTGGCGGCGGGACAGGTCGTCGGCCACACCGTGCTCGCGGTCGGCCACCCGCACGCGGCCGCGCCGCGCGGGGCGATGCTCGTCGCGCACCTGGCCGCAGTCGTCGTCGGCGCCTTGCTGATCAGCGTGGGCGAGCAGCTCGCCCGCATGCTCGTCTGTGTCGTGCGGCGCACGGCAGCCCCGTCGGGTGCGAGGGTGTCCCCCGCCCCGACGAGACCCTCCACTCCCGGTGACCAACCCCTGTTCGCGGAGCTGCTGCTCGCCGCGTCGATGTCGCATCGGGGTCCGCCCGTCGCGGGCTGACCCCGACACCGACACCACCGACACAGGAAGCAGACAACCGAATGCATGAACTTCACCGTGGGCGGCCCCGGCTCGTCCACGTTCTCGCGGCCGGGGCGACGGCACTGGTCCTCGTCCTGACCGCCCTGATCAGCGCCGGTCCGGCGTGGGCGCACGCCGCTCGCATCGGCAGCGATCCCGCCGACAACGCCGTGCTGCCCCAGGCCCCCGGCCGGGTCAGCGCGACGTTCAACGAGACGATGCAACCCGAGTTCGCCGCGATGACGGTGGTGGGCCCGGACGGCGCGCAGTGGGCCGACGGAACCCCGACCGTCGACGGGGCCGTGATCAGCATCGGGGTTCGCCCCGGTGCGCCCGCGGGCACGTACACCGTCAACTACCGGGCGACGTCAGCCGACGGGCACGTCGTCACCGGCTCGTGGCCGTTCCAGGTGACGACGGGCACGACAGCGCCCGCGGCGACGCCTGCGACAGCAGCACCGACCACCTCCCAGGCTGAGCCGGCCTCGCCCGCCCCGACGGGGCTGCCGGCGTGGCCGTTCGCGGTCGGCGCGATCGCCGTGGTGGCCGCGGGTGCGGTGTGGGCGGTCCGCCGCAGGTCATGACGCACGGCCGGGCGGTGACGGGTGGCCTACTCGTCACCGTCGCGGCGTGCGTCCTGGCCTGGGCGCTTGCCTTCCCGGGGGCTTCGCTTCCGGCGGCGCTGGTGCGCGCGGTCGCCGACGGCGCCGCAGTGGTGACCATCGGCTTGACCGTGGTGCCCGCTCTCGACGGACCGCGATACCGCGACGAGCTGCTGCGGCGCGGCGCCACATCGCTGCTGGCCGCCTCGACGATGTGGCTGGCGGCCGAGCTGGTTCGGCTCGTTCTCGCGACTGCCGAGGCCGCGGGCCGCAGCGCCGGAAACGTCGGCCTGCACACCGTGTGGGACTTCAGCGTCGAGACCGCACCCGGCCGGGCTGCGCTGGTGACGATCGCGGCTGCGGCGGTGGTCGCCATCGCGGCGGGGCTCGCGCCCAGGACTGCGCCGGTGGCTGCGGTCACCGCCGGAGTGGCAGCCATCGGTGTCGTGGGTCATCCGTTGACGGGCCATCTCGGCGAGGACGCCCTCGGCGGCATCGCTGTCGCGGTGCACACGCTCGCCGCTGCGATGTGGTGCGGCGTGCTCGCCGCGCTGGTCCTGACGGTCTCGCATCGCGGTCAGTGGGCGCGAGTGTTGCCGCGGTTCTCGCAACTGTCGCTGGCCAGCGTGTGCGTGCTGCTCGTCGGAGGGGTCGTGGCGGGCCTGGCAGTGCTCGAGACACCCGCGCAGCTGGTGACCACCGGGTGGGGAAGGGTGCTGTCCGCGAAACTGGCGCTCACGGTCGTCCTTCTGGCGTTGGCGTGGCGCAACCGGGCATCCTGGCTGCCCGACGCGCGTGCCCACCGGGCCACCGCCGGGCTCTCCCGGGCCCGTGCCTACACGGAATTGGGGCTCATGGCGGTCACGCTGGCCGCTGCGGCGACGCTGGCGGTGACCGCCTGACACGGCAGTCGGGCGCCCCGCAGGGCCTGGCATGATGAGTTGACGCACACGCCTGAACAGTCGAAGGAGCGGTGACATGGAGCAGCCGGATCGGCCCGAAGACCGGTCGGATGCCGTGTCCCCCGACGGTGATGCCGCGGCTGTTCCGGCGAAGAAGACGCCGGCCAAGAAAGCACCCGCCAAGAAGACGCCGGAGAAGACCCCCGCGAAGAAGGTGCCTGCGAAGAAGGCACCGGCGAAGAAGGCACTGGCCAAGAAGGCACCGGCGAAGAAGGTGCCCGCCAAGAAGGCACCGGCGAAAAAGGCCCCGGCGAAGAAGATCGCTCCCCCTCAGCCCGCTGCCGATGTGACCCGCGCTGCCGAAGAGGTTGCCGCACAGGCGAAATCAACGGTGGCTACCGCCAGCCCTGCTGTCACGGCACCGGCACCCGCCAGCCGGGAGGAGTCCCGGTCGGCTCGCCTGCCGCTGGCCGCCGCGGCCGTCACCGGCATTCTCGCGCTGGTCGTGGTTCTGCTCGCCGCGCGACGCAATCACGACTGAGGCCACGGCATAATGGCGCGGTGACTGTGACCCCGCGCCCCACCGCTGACCTGGTCGACGAGATCGGCCCCGATGTGCGCAGCTGCGATCTGCAGATGCGTCAGTTCGGCGGGCGCGCCGAGTTCGCCGGGCCGATCACGACCGTGCGCTGCTTCCAGGACAACGCGCTCCTCAAGTCGGTGTTGTCGGAGCCCGGCGCCGGCGGGGTACTGGTCATCGACGGTGCGGGCTCCGTGCACACCGCATTGGTCGGCGACGTGATCGCCGAGTTGGGCCGCGCCAGCGGCTGGTCGGGTCTGATCATCAATGGTGCGGTGCGCGACGCCTCCACGCTGCGGACGCTCGACATCGGCATCAAGGCGCTGGGCACCAACCCGCGTAAGAGCACCAAGACCGGTGAGGGTGTGCGCGACGAGGCGGTCGAGTTCGGCGGCGTGGTCTTCACGCCGGGCGACATCGTTTACAGCGACGATGACGGGATCATCGTCGTCAGTAGCTGATCACACCGAACTGCGCACTGCCGCTCGGTGTTTGGTGAATTCCAGCGCCGAGTCGTCGACCTTGCCGCGGCGGATCAACTGCAGGTCGAGCAGGTAGTTCTGCTTGAGGCGCCACGGGGTGCGTGAGCCCGACTTCGGGAGGTAGTCCAGAGCGCGCAACACGTATCCCGGCGTGAAGTCCATCAGCGGCGCCTCGCCGACACTGGCGCCGGGGTGCCGCGGTTCGACCGTGTCGTAGCCCTTGTCGGACATGAAGTTGATGACGCGGCAGAAGAATTCGGAGACCAGGTCGGCCTTGAGCGTCCAGGACGCATTCGTGTAGCCGATCGTGAACGCCATGTTCGGCATGTTGGTCAGCATCATGCCCTTGTAGGCCATCGACTCGTTGAGCACCAGCGGTTCGCCGTTGCGTGAGATCGTCGCACCGCCGAACAGCTGCAGGTTCAATCCTGTTGCCGTGACGATGATGTCGGCGTCGAGATGCTGCCCCGAGGACAGCGCGATCCCCGTCTCGGTGAAGCGCTCGATTGTGTCGGTGACGATGTCGGCCTTGCCCGCGCGAATGGTCTTGAACAGATCTCCGTTGGGCGCCAGGCACACTCGCTCATCCCACGGGTTGTAGCGAGGGTTGAAGTGCTTGTCCACGTCGAACCCTTCGGGCAGCCGGTGGCGGGCCATCGTCAGGAGCTGCTTGCGGAAGAAGTCTGGGAAACGGCGGGCGATCTGATACTGGGCGGATTGGGCGAGGATGCTCTTCCACCGGTTCAGCACGTAGGCGGCTTTGGCGGGCAGGCGTTTGTTGGTCGCGACGGTGAACGGGTCGACGTCGGGCAGCGCGGCGATGAAGGTGGGCGATCGCTGCAGCATGGTCAGCTGGCCGGCGCCCGAATTGGCAAGGGCTGGAATCAGAGTGACTGCGGTGGCGCCGCTGCCGATCACGACGATGCGTTTGCCTGCGTAGTCGAGATCGGCGGGCCAGTGCTGAGGGTGGACGATCCGTCCGGTGAAGTCGGCCGCGCCGGGAAATTCTGGAGCGTAACCCTGGTCGTAGTTGTAATAGCCACTGCAGGCCATGAGGTAGCGGGCGGAGATCTCGACCAGTTCACCGTCGCGCTCGACGGTCACCGTCCAGCGACTCTCGTCGTCGGACCAGTCGGCGCCGGTGACGGTGTGCCCGTACCGGATGTGCTTGTCGATGCCGAACTCCGCGACTGTTTCTTCGAGATAGGCCATGATCGACGGGCCGTCGGCGATGGCCTTGTTCGACGTCCATGGCTTGAACCGGAAGCCGAGCGTGAACATGTCCGAATCGGATCGGATGCCGGGGTACTGGAACAGGTCCCAGGTGCCGCCCAGGTGGGCCCGCCGCTCGAGGATCACGTAGCTGGTGCCGGGACAGCGGTCCTGCACATGCCAGGCGGCGCTGATGCCGGAGATGCCGGCTCCCACGATGACGACGTCGACGAACTCGGTCATGCACGAAGTATTCAACGCCGCGTCGAGCGAGTCAACAGTGCGTCGAAAATATCAACAGGGTGTAAAGTGCAGAAAGTGACCACCACCAGCCATGCGCGTACCGGCCGCGGCCGGCGCGGTTCGCGCCCGTCCGGTGACGACCGTGAGCTCGCGATCCTGGAGACCGCGGAGCGCCTGCTGGAGCACCGTCCCTTGGCCGAGATCTCCGTCGACGACCTCGCCAAGGGCGCCGGAATCTCGCGGCCCACCTTCTACTTCTACTTTCCGTCCAAGGATGCGGTCCTGCTGACGCTGTTGGAGCGGGTCATCGCCGAGGCCGACGCCGCGCTGGCGGAGATCATCGCCGCCCGGCCCACGGATCGTCGGGCGTTCTGGCGCCACGGCATCGACGTGTTCGTCCGCACGTTCGGGGCGCACCGCGCCGTATGCGCAGCGACGGTCGGGGTCCGCACCACGGACTCGGCCGCGCGCGAGATGTGGGCACGATCCATGCAGCGCTGGATCGACCATTCCGCGACGGTGATCGAGGCCGAACGGGCTGCGGGTGCGGCGCCGGTGACGGTGCCCGCGGTGGAACTGGCCACGGCGCTGAACCTGATGAACGAGTCGGTGATGGCGGCGACGTTCGCCGGGCAGCAGCCGGCAATCCCCGACCACCGGGTGCTCGACAACCTCGTGCACGTCTGGACCACCAGCATCTACGGCGCCTCAGCCTGACCTGTCGGTGCTGGATGCGAACATGTGTTCGTGTCCGGGGAAGCCTGCATCCTCCACGCTGATCTCGACTCGTTCTATGCGTCGGTCGAGCAGCGGGACAACCCCGCGCTGCGCGGTCTGCCGGTGATCGTCGGCGCCGGCGTGGTCCTGGCGGCCAGCTACGAAGCGAAGGCGTTCGGGGTGCGCACCGCGATGGGCGGTCGGCAGGCGCGGGCCCTGTGCCCGCAGGCCGTCGTGGTGCCACCGCGCATGTCGGCGTATTCGAAGGCCAGCGAGGACGTGTTCGAGGTGTTTCGGGACACGACGCCGACCGTCGAACCGCTCTCGATCGACGAGGCCTTTCTCGACGTGTCCGGGTTGCGACGGGTCTCCGGTACGCCAGTTCAGGTCGGCGCCCGGCTCCGGGAGCGGGTGCGCGACGAAGTCGGACTGCCGATCACCGTCGGCGTCGCGCGTACCAAGTTCCTCGCCAAGGTGGCCAGCCAGGAAGCCAAGCCCGACGGTCTGCTGTTGGTGCCACCCGATCGTGAGCTCGCGTTCCTCCACCCGCTGCCGGTGCGAAGGCTGTGGGGCGTCGGTGTGAAGACCGCGGCCAAACTGCACGAGCACGGCATCGAGACCGTCGCGGACGTCGCCGAATTGAACGAGGCCACGCTGCGGTCGATGGTCGGCGGCGCGATGGGGCGGCAGCTGTTCGCGCTGGCGCACAATCAGGATCGCCGCCGCGTGGTGACGGGGCAGCGCCGCCGCTCGGTGGGCGCTCAACGCGCGCTGGGGCGCGCCGGCAACTCGATGTCGCCGGACGAGGTGGACGCGGTCGTCGTCAACCTGGTCGATCGGATCACGCGGCGGATGCGGGCCGCCGACCGAACGGGCCGCACGGTGGTGCTGCGCTTGCGATTCGACGACTTCGGTCGGGTGACCCGGTCGCACACGCTGCCGCTGGCCACCGCATCGACGGATGCGATCTTGCAGGCGGCGCGGACGCTGGTCGCGGCCGCGGCGCCACTGATCGCCGAGCGTGGTCTGACGTTGGTGGGGTTCGCGGTGTGCAACATCGATCGCGACGGTGCGCAGCAGATGGAGCTGCCCTTCTCACATGTCGACCTCACCGCCGACAGCTCGAGCATCGACGCGGCGATCGACCGGGTGCGGGGCCGCTACGGCAACGCGGCAGTGACCCGAGGCGTGCTGGTCGGCCGGGACACGGGTGTGGAGATGCCGATGCTGCCCGACTGACACCTCAGGCGCGAGTCCACTCGAGCAGGGAGTTTGCATCCCACGTGTTGACGATGCGCTCGGCGGCCAGTCCTGCGTCGAGGGCACGCTGGGCGCCGTACCCCAGGAAGTCGAGCTGCCCCGGTGCGTGGGAGTCGGTGTCGATGGAGAACACGCACCCGATGTCCATCGCCAAGGTGAGCAGCCGGGTGGGCGGATCGCGGCGCTCCGGGCGCGAGTTGATCTCGACCGCGGTGCCGGCGTCTCGGCAGGCCGTGAAAACGGCCTCGGCGTCGAAGGTGCTTTCGGGCCGCATCCCCCGTCCACCGGTGACCAGCCGGCCGGTGCAGTGCCCGAGGATGTCGGCGTGTGGGTTGGTGACGGCCTTGATCATGCGGCGGGTCATCGCAGGGGCGTCCATCGCGAGTTTGGAGTGCACGCTTGCCACGACGACGTCGAGCCGTTCGAGCAGCTCGGGTTCCTGATCGAGGGAGCCGTCCTCGAGGATGTCGACCTCGATGCCACTGAGAATGCGCATGGGAGCGACACTTTCGCGAATCTCGTCGATGACGTCGAGCTGTTGGCGGAGTCGGTCGGGCGAGAGCCCGTTGGCGATCTTCAGGCGTGGCGAGTGGTCGGTCAGGGCGCAGTACTCGTGTCCTAGGTCGCGGGCGGCCAGCATCATCTCCTCGATGGGCGCCGATCCGTCGGACCAGTTGGAGTGCACGTGCAGATCGCCGCGTAGCGCAGCACGGATCTCACCACCGCCGAGATCCTGTGCAGATTCCCGCAACTCGACCAGCACGTCGGGTTCCCGCCCAGCCCACGCCTGGGCGATGACCTTCGCCGTCTTCGGACCGATGCGGGGCAGCGACTGCCAACTGTTGGCCGCGCCATGCTTCTCGCGCTGGGCGTCGGTGAGCGCTTCGACGACATCGGCGGCGTTGCGGTAGGCCATCACTCGGCGCGAGTCCTCTCGCGCGCGATCCTTGTAGTAGGCGATCTGGCGTAGAGCAGTGACCGGATCCATGCCACCAGTGTGCCCGGATACCGATGAAGAAATTCGTGTCAAGACCCCTCTTGCCCGGTTGTTAGTGTTTTCTCCGACGGAAGGGAGTGTCGTGGGGCTGTTCGAGGATCTTTTCCAGATCGGCGACGGGCTGCGCAGCGGCGTGACGGACGCGCCGAGTTTCGTCATCAATCTGCTCCAGGGTGACGTGCACGGAGCGACCACCGACGGCCGGAACCTCATCGGCGACGTCGTCGGCATTCTCGACGGGGTGGAGGGGCTTGGCGTCAGCCTGGGTGAGGTGCCCAAGAGGTACCTGGGCTCGGCGGCCAAGCTGGCCGACTCAAAGATCCTGGCCGCCGCGCAACTCGCGATCGAAGGCCAGAAAGCGCTGACAGGATCGGGCGACCCCGAGGAGGGCAACGGGTACCGCGACTCCGCGCGTCGGCTGGAAGACACTGTGGAGACACTGATCGACGCAACACCCAAGGACGATCGGTGGGACGGTGCGGCCGCAGAGGAGTACGGACGGGCCAACACGGTCCACCGAAAGCAGGCGTCCAACACCAGCGTGGCGGACAAGGCCATCGGTGAGGTGATTGCCCGTGAAGCGGGCCAGGTACGCCGCACGCGGCAGACATTGGATGAGGCGTCACAAACGTTGTACGACTTCGGGCTCGCGACGTCATGGATGATGTTCGTGCCGCCGCTCATACCAGCCAAGCTGGAAGCAGACATCGCCGCCGCCACCGCAGCGCTGGGCGTCACGACCAAGGCGATCAGCGATCTCGCGATCGATTCGGTTGCGAACGCTCAGCGCATCATGGCGACCTTGCAGGACTACGCAGCAGTCGTGAGTAAGGAAACCGTCGGCGACGCGAGCCCCGATTGCAACGCGACGCTCGTGAGCCAGCAAGACGATCGCATGCGGTTGCCGACGCGCATCGCCGATGGCGATAACTACACCGTGCCAGAACCGGAAGTCCCCGACACGGGTCCTCCCGCGATCCCCTACAGCAATCAATCCGGTGCGGTTCCCGCGCCCCTGCTCGGAACTGGTGGCTCTAAACCACTCGGACCGTCATCGTCTGCCTCATCGGCCGGCCGAACCCCTTCCCCTGCATTCACGCCCAAGCCCGCGATGCCCGCCGCGAGCCCGGGTGCACGCGGCCACGCGACGGCAGCGGGACGGGCGCCGGGCACACAGCCCCCGTCCTCCGGAAATGAGTCGCACACCAATGGGTAATCGCGAAGACAATCTCCACGTCGTCACGGAACACATCGACAGGCTTGCCGGTCTGCAACAAAGGGCCGCAGAACAGTTCGTCGGGGCGAACCGAGCGGCGGCTTCGGCGGCGAACAACGTGGGCATAACCCACGGCCCGATCTGTGCAATGACGACTTCGGCGCTGGCCGATGCAGATGTCGCTCGCAAAGTCGCGGGGCACACGATGCAGCGGGTGTCTGATGAACTCGCCCAGAAGCTGCAGAACGCTTCGCGTAACTATCAGAGCACCGACTACCTGGCTGGCAAACAGATCGGAACGGAATGTCGGCTCTGATCGCCGGTTAGGACGTCGAAAGGACGGATTGATGTTCGAGGAAGAAGAATCTGACTGGGGCCAGACGGTTGAGGCCCTGGACGTCTACAGGCCGGCGAGCGCTTCTCATGACGGCAGCGAGGACCTCTTCACGACGGTCCTGTTCACCGCGAGCAACCCGGAGAACACCGTATCTGCCGTCGCTTTGATGAGCGGCCTGGTCGTCCGGGTGATCCTCAGCCCTGACGTCGTGACAATGACAGAGCGTGAGCTCTCCGATGAAATCCGAGCCGTCACCACGATGGCACGACTCCAAGCTCTGGCCGGACAGCACGTCGTCATCGCCAACCTGATGCAAAGCCTCGGTCAGGACGGTGCGGCGACGGAGAGCTTCTTACACCGCGAACTACATTTGCCTGCACCAGAACTGGTTGAGCAGCGGCGTGCCGTGATGTTCGCCTGAGGCAATTCGGAACGATGGACCGTCGATACGCCCTGTCAACAGCTAGCTCCAGAAGGTGGTTGGCTCTTGCCGCCGTGATCGTCGTTGCCGTGGTCACCGGATGCGGTCATCGAGGCGCCATCCAGGGCAACCCTGTCGGTCGGCCGCAGTGGCACCCCCAGCCAGAAGTCGTGTTGTCGTCGCCCATGGCCGCTCATCCCGTTCCCGGTTGGCGCATCTCGGTAGCTGACCTCGGCATTGCCGAGCCCATTGCTCACCAACCGGGAGCTGTGCGCTTCGGGACGAACGATGATGCGCCGTGGTCAAGTCCATACATCGGAAGCGTCTCCGACCGAGCGTATTTCATGACGTCCGCGACCTCCGACGATCGACGATGGTGGCTTACGGGCATAGACGTCAGGGATGGGCGACCGCTCTTCGCGCCGGTGCCCTTGCCTGACGCTGCTCACCCAGAATGCTTCATCAATGGCCCGAATCGGCTGCTGTGCCTTGCCTCCGGCGATACATCCACAGCATGGGTGATCGATGCGGAATCCGGCAATGTGCTTTACGACGGGCCGACCGATCTGACCCTGGCGGTCGGGCATCTCGGTGTCGAGCAGGCAGGAGATTACGCAGTTGCGGCAATGATGGACGAGGGTGTCTACGGCATCGGCGATACCGCAAACACGACATGGTTCGTTCCGGGAGATGGAAGCTTGCGGACCGAAAAGGGGTCGACGAACTTCGCTGCGTCGACACTGGCAGCCCAGACGACCGGCGGCCGAGGTTCCGATCGCATGGTCGTGTTCTCCCTACGTGACGGCAAGGTGCTCGAACCGGAATTGCCCGAGGATGTGGAGCCGACGTCCGCGGTGGTCTATCCAGGCGGGTTCGCTGTCCAGACCACTCCCAAGTCGCAGCAACCAACCCCGGATGTGGTGTGGTTCTTCGACAACGACGGACGACAACTCGGGCACGCTGTCTCAGCAGGATCGCTCGACACGTTGTCGAACGAAATCCCGATTGTGGCTTCCAGCCGGACATCCACGGTGTACAGCAACGAGGGCAACTCACTAGTCGATATCACAGGGTTTGATTCGGGCTCGGGTCAGCTCCTGCTCGGAAAATGGTTCTTCGTCAATGAGACCAGCTCCGGATCGCAGAATCACTGGCAACAGTACGATCTCACTGACGGCCGCAAGGGGTGCATCTGCAGAAGCGCACTGTCCGGCCTTGTTGGAAGCGATGGCACTACGGCGGTTTTCACAGATCAAACTCCTAGCCCGCAGCGGGATACTCTTGGCCTCGATATCGCCACGTGCGTCGAGCGGTGGCGTTTCACGTCAGCCCCGGGCTCCTTCAGCAGAGTTTGGCGCGCCGGAACCACTCTGATCCAATTGTCCGACGACGGAACGGAATTGATGTCGCTTGTCGCACCCTCGTGACAGGCAAGCCGATCAGCAGAGAAGAGCCGTGCCCGCCGCATGTGTTGTACTGATCGCCGCGACAGTCGCGGGCCTCCTGTGGTGGCAACATTCTCGCCCTTCCCAGTCGCCCGGTGCGTGGAATCCACCGCCGCAGATACTCCTTCCGTCTATGCGCGCCCAGCCAGTCACCGGGTGGCGCTTGTCTGCAGCAGATCTCGGACTTCCGCCCGACACCATGTTCGTCACCGCTCCTGCCGTCGGACAGTCGAAGCCTTTGGTTGGTTATCTCGACGACAAGGCGTACTTCCTGGCGTCGCGACTCGACGACCACGACTGGTGGCTGGTCGGCATCGACGTTCGCCGCGGCAAGCCACTCTTCCCGCCTGTGTCGCTGGCGTCGGATACGGTCTACCGGCCAGATTGCTACCTGAACGGCCCAGACACCGTGCTGTGCCTGCGACTCGACGGAACCTCCACGATCGCGTGGGTCATCCAAGCCGCCACAGGAGCTGTCCCCTTCCGAGGACCGACAGCGTTGACGCAGAACCCCGGTCACAACGGTGTCGACCAGGTGGGCATCTACGCCATTGCCTCCGAGCAGGGGCGCGGTGTCTCGGGTATCGGAAACCACGCAGAGCTGACGTGGTTCGTCGGCGGCCACGGTGACACCGATCAGCGGTACCGGCCGCAGAGCGACCTCGGCGATCCCACCATCGGAACTCAAGTCGTCGGCGGGCCGGCAACTGTGCGAAAAGTAGCCTTCTCGCTTGCCGACGGCACAGTTCTCAGCCCTGATCTCGGGCCGCAGAGGCAAACCCTCGATGCCGTCGTCTACCCGGGAGGCTTCGCGACGGAAGCAGGACCTTCCGGCAGACTCGCTGACCCCGACGAGGTTCTGTTCTATGACGCGCGAGCGCAACAGGTGGGACACCTCGAGAGTGGAGGGCGTCTGGCCACCAGTTCGCGGGATGTCCCCATGATCGTGACACCCGCCGGTACAACGGTTTACACGCCAAGAGGTACTCCGCTAGCTCGCATCAGTTCCGACGGCGCCGAGCCCGACACGGTCCTCATCGGCACACGCCTGATGGTCAACACAGGCGGCGGCAACTCGTTCCCGAAGTGGACACAATACGATCTGCGCACTGGCAAGCAGGGGCCCACCTGCGAGGACAATTTCGGCAACTATCTCGGCTCAGACGGCACGGTCGCGGTACTGCGGATTCTCGATCCCGTTCGCGGCCGCGTCGCCAAGGCAGTCGATCTCGCGACGTGCAACAGGCTGTGGACACTTCAGGCGGGGGTCAACTCCGATGCGCAGGTCTGGCGCATCAACACCACACTGGTCCAATTGTCCAACGACGGAACGCAATTGATGTCGCTCGTCGCCCCCTAACGTGTCCAGGCAGGGTCCCGTCCGGTCAGTGCGATCACCCGATCCAGCAGTGGCGCATCGTCATTGACCGGCACCGCTGCGGCGAAGAGTCCCTCGACCGGCGGTCCGGCGGCGAACTCCGTCACGTGCGGCAGCACCGCTGCCAGGACGTCGTCGTCGACCGCATAGGGTCGGCCGACGGCGCGGGCCAGATCCCAGCCATGCACCACCACCTCGGTCAACGCGATCCTTCCGCCGACCTCGCCGGGAAAGTCCACCCCGCCGGCGCGCGACATCCCCTCCCACGCCGCTGGGTCGTTCCAGGCTGCGGCCATCGCCGTCAGCCGCTCCGGGTACGACGTCCGCCAACCGTCGTCGAGCTGGTCGCTCACCTCCGGCGGGGTGTCGGTCAGCTCGCAGAACTCCTTGGCGGCCGCCGCGGTGAACGCCGCCGCCAGGCCGCCCAGATGCGACACCAACGCCGCCACACTCATCTCCGAACAGGGTGTGGGCCCCGCCAACTCATCGTCACCGACGGCCCGCACGAGGTCCGCGGTGCCCGCACATGCAGAGGTCATATCGATCATGTCGGTGCTGACTCGGATCATCTGCCGAACTCATCGGCGCATCTCCAGGATTTCGTCCTAGAGTCGGCATAGTGAGATTCGCCTTCAAGACATCCCCGCAGAACACCGCCTGGTCGGACATGCTCGCCGTCTGGCAGGCCGCCGACGATATCGACGTCTTCGAATCCGGCTGGACCTTCGATCACTTCTATCCGATCTTCTCCGACTCGACCGGACCGTGCCTGGAGGGGTGGATCACGCTGACCGCCCTGGCGCAGGCGACCACGCGCCTGCGCGTCGGCGTGCTCGTCACCGGCATCCATTACCGCCATCCAGCCGTGCTCGCCAACATGGCCTCGGCTCTGGACATCGTCTCCAATGGCCGGCTCGAGCTCGGTATCGGCGCCGGCTGGAACGAGGAGGAGTCCGGCGCCTACGGCATCGAACTGGGCAGCATCAAGGAACGGTTCGATCGCTTCGAGGAGGCCTGCCAAGTGCTCAAGGGTCTCCTGAGTCAGGAGACGACCACCTTCGACGGCCGCTTCTACCAGCTGAAGGACGCGCGCAACGAGCCGAAGGGCCCGCAGCAGCCGCATCCGCCGATCTGCATCGGCGGTAACGGTGAGAAGCGCACGCTGCGCATCACCGCCCAGTACGCCGACCATTGGAACTACGTGGGCGGCACGCCGGAAGAATTCGCCCGTAAGCGGGATGTGCTGAAGCGGCATTGCGCCGACGTGGGGCGCGACCCCAAGGAGATCATGCTCTCGTCGCACGTGCGGCTGGAGGAGCAGAACTATCGCAAGCTCATCGAGGACTGCATCGCTCTGGGCGCCGAAGGCCTCGATCTGGCGATCATCTACCTGCCTCCGCCCTATGACCCCGCGGTGCTCGAGCCGCTTGCCGAGGCGATCCGCGACTCAGGTCTGCTCAGCAAAGATCAGTGACGATCACGATTCGGTAACGGAAGGCTACGTTGCGGCGCCCGCTGCCCGCCTGCAGATCGACGGGTGCGACAAAATTCGCTAGAAGCCGTACCGGACGAGTTCGTCTGGGGTGATCAGGCGCTCGGCTTTGGCCGGAAACTCGCGGCTTTTGACGTGGTGACGGAACAGTGACCAGGTAATACGACTGATCCGAGTGCGGGTAACCGGGTTGATGGACACGGTGATCACTCCTGCGGTGTACGTATAGCTGAACCGGGGAGCCACGTTACCGCAGCGCCCTCACCAAGTCATTAGATACCTGAGCGTTGGCAAACACCGGAAGGCACGCCGAATAAAAATATGCTGTTTCTGGTGTGACTCAAGTGACTGTTGTTAACACCGCGAAACAGATCCTTGACCGTCTCGTGCATCGAGCGTGCCGTGGTGGTTGTGAAATCGATGCTTTCACGACCACCTGTGCACGCTCGATGCGCGAGCGAGAATTTCGACTACCGCTGCGGGACCGCGGTCGGCTTGATGGGCGCCGGCAGGGCCGTGTGCCCCATCAGGTACGTGTCCACCGCGGAGGCCGCCGCGCGACCCTCGGCAATCGCCCACACGATCAGGGACTGGCCCCGACCCATGTCGCCGGCGACGTACACCCCGGGCACCGAGGTGGCGAACTTCGCGTCGCGCCCCACGTTGCCGCGCTCGCTGATTTCGACCTTGAGGTCGGCCAGCAGGCCTTCGCGCTCAGGACCGGTGAACCCCATCGCCAAGAGCACCAGATCCGCAGCCATCTCGAAGTCGCTGCCCTCGACCTTCTCGAACTTGCCGGCCTTCATCTCGACCTCGTAGCCGCGCAGGCCCGTCACCCGGCCGTCTTCGCCGAAGAACTCCTCGGTGTTGACCGAGTACACGCGCTCGCCGCCCTCTTCGTGCGCGGAGGTGACCCGGTACACCAGCGGGTACGTCGGCCACGGCGTCGAATCGGCGCGGGTCTCCGGCGGGCGCGGCATGATCTCGAACTGGTGCACGTGCTCGGCGCCCTGGCGGTGCGCGGTGCCCAGACAGTCGGCGCCGGTGTCACCGCCACCGATGATGACGACCTTCTTGCCCTTGGCCGTGATCGGCGGCTGGTTGTCGTCGTCGACGACGGGATCGCCGAGCTGCACCCGGTTGGCCCAGGGCAGGTACTCCATCGCCTGGTGGATGCCGTCGAGTTCACGCCCGGGGATCGGCAGATCGCGCCGCGCGGTCGCTCCGCCGGCCAGCACCACGGCGTCGAACTGCGAACGCAGTTGTGCCGCAGTGATGTCGACGCCGACGTTCACGCCGGTGCGGAACTGCGTGCCCTCGGCTTCCATCTGCTCGAGGCGCCGGTCGATGTGGCGCTTCTCCATCTTGAACTCGGGGATGCCGTACCGCAGCAGGCCACCGATGCGATCATCGCGTTCGAAGACCGTCACGTCGTGGCCGGCGCGCGTGAGCTGTTGCGCCGCAGCGAGTCCCGCCGGACCCGAGCCGACGACGGCCACCTTCTTGCCCGTCTTTCGATCGGGCGGAAGCGGCACCACCCAGCCCTCGTCGAAGGCCCTGTCGATGATCTCGACCTCGACCTGCTTGATGGTCACCGGATCCTGGTTGATGCCGAGCACGCACGAGCCCTCACACGGCGCCGGGCACAACCGCCCGGTGAACTCGGGGAAGTTGTTGGTGGCGTGCAACCGCTCGATCGCTTCGCGCCACCGGTCGGTGCGGACCAGGTCGTTCCATTCCGGGATCAGGTTGCCCAGCGGGCAGCCGTTGTGGCAGAACGGGATACCGCAGTCCATGCAGCGCGAGGCCTGGATCTGCAGATGGTCGGGAGGGAAATCCTCGTAGACCTCTTTCCAGTCCCGTAGGCGCAGATCGACGGGGCGACGCTGCGGGGTCTCCCGCTGCGTGTATTTCATGAAACCGCGCGGATCAGCCACGTGCAGCCGCCATGATCGCCTCGTTCACATCGTCTCCATTGCGTTCCGCATCGGCGATGGCCTGCAACACGCGCTTGTAATCGCGGGGCATCACCTTGGTGAAGTAGCCGGACTGGGTGTCCCAATCGGCCAGAATCCGTTGTCCGACGGCCGAATCGGTGGCGTCGACGTGCGCGGCGATGATGTCGCGCAGGAACTCGGTGTCCTCGTCGTCGAGGCTCTCCAACGCCACCATCTCGCCGTTCACATTGTCGGCCAGGACGTTGCCCGGGTCGTAGACGTAGCCGACGCCGCCGGACATACCCGCCGCGAAGTTGCGGCCGGTGGGGCCGAGGATGACGACCCGTCCGCCGGTCATGTACTCGCAGCCGTGGTCGCCGACGCCCTCGACGACGGCGTGGGCGCCGGAGTTTCGCACTGCGAACCGTTCACCCACCTGACCGCGCAGGAACATCTGCCCGCTGGTGGCGCCGAACAGAACCACGTTGCCGGCGATGATGTTGTCTTCGGCGACATAGCCCGCCGGCGCGTTCTCCGGTGGGCGCACCACGATGCGGCCGCCGGAAAGGCCCTTGCCGACATAGTCGTTGGCGTCGCCGTAGACACGCAGCGTGATGCCCTTCGGGACGAAGGCGCCGAAGCTGTTGCCCGCCGAGCCCTTGAACGTGATGTCGATCGTGCCGTCCGGAAGACCCTGTCCCCCGTACGCCTTGGTCACCTCGTGGCCGAGCATGGTGCCGACGGTGCGGTTGACGTTGGCGATCGTGGTCGAGAAGCGCACCGGCGCGGAGCCGTCAAGAGCCTCCCGGCACTGCACGATCAGCTGCTGATCGAGCGCCTTGTCCAGCCCATGGTCCTGCCGGGAGCTGCAGTACAGGTCCTGGTTCATGAACGCCGAATCGGGTTCGTGCAGGACCGGAGCCAGATCGAGTTTGTGCGCCTTCCAGTGCTCCGCGGCCTTGGCCGTGTCGAGCGCGCCGACCTGGCCGACCATCTCGTTGACCGTCCGGAAACCCAACTGTGCCATCAATTCCCGGACCTCTTCGGCGATGAACATGAAGAAGTTCTCGACGAACTCGGGCTTGCCGTTGAACCGCTGACGCAGCAGCGGATTCTGGGTGGCCACCCCGACCGGGCAGGTGTCCAGGTGGCAGACCCGCATCATGATGCAGCCCGAGACCACCAGCGGTGCGGTGGCGAAGCCGAACTCCTCGGCGCCGAGCAGCGCCGCGATCACCACATCGCGGCCCGTCTTGAGCTGTCCGTCGACCTGGACCACGATGCGGTCACGAAGTCCGTTGAGCAGCAGGGTCTGCTGCGTCTCGGCCAGGCCCAGTTCCCACGGGGCGCCCGCATGCTTCATCGACGTCAGCGGGGTCGCGCCGGTGCCGCCGTCGTGGCCGGAGATCAGCACCACGTCGGCGTGCGCCTTCGACACGCCTGCGGCGACGGTTCCGACGCCGTTCTCGGACACCAGCTTCACGTGCACCCGCGCCTGCGGGTTCGCGTTCTTCAGATCGTGGATCAGCTGCGCGAGATCCTCGATGGAGTAGATGTCGTGGTGCGGCGGCGGCGAGATCAATCCCACGCCGGGCGTGGAGTGCCGCACCTCGGCCACCCACGGGTACACCTTGTGTCCCGGAAGTTGGCCGCCCTCACCGGGTTTCGCACCCTGAGCCATCTTGATCTGGATATCGGTGCAGTTGCTCAGGTAGTGCGAGGTGACGCCGAAGCGACCCGAGGCGACCTGCTTGATCGCACTGCGCCGCCAGTCGCCGTTCTCGTCACGGTCGAAGCGGGCGACCGCTTCGCCACCCTCACCCGAGTTGGATCGGCCACCGAGCCGGTTCATCGCGATCGCGAGCGTCTCGTGTGCCTCGGCCGAGATGGAGCCGTAGCTCATCGCTCCGGTGGAGAACCGCTTGACGATCTCGCTGGCCGGCTCGACCTCGTCCACCGGGATCGAGGGGCGCTGACCCGCACGGAATTTCAGGAGACCGCGCAGCGATGCCATCCGCTCGCTCTGGTCGTCGACCAGCTTGGTGTACTCCTTGAACACCTCGTACTGACCTGTGCGCGTGGAGTGTTGGAGCTTGAACACCGTGTCCGGGTTGAACAGGTGGTACTCACCTTCCCGGCGCCACTGGTACTCGCCGCCCACTTCGAGTTCGCGGTGCGCCCACTCGTCGGGGCGGTCCAGGTACGCGAGGGAATGGCGCGCGGAGACGTCGCTCGCGATGTCGTCGAGATCGATGCCCCCGACCGGACAGGACAGCCCGGTGAAGTACTCGTCGAGCAGCTTCTCGCTGATGCCGATGGCCTGGAACAGCTGCGCTCCGGTGTAGGACGCCAGGGTGGAGATGCCCATCTTCGACATCACCTTCAGCACGCCCTTGCCGGCGGCCTTGACGTAGTTGGCCTTCGCCTGGTCACTGCTGATGCCGCTGATGACGCCGCGGTCGACCATGTCCTCGATCGACTCGAACGCCATGTACGGGTTGATCGCGGCGGCGCCGAAGCCCACCAGGCATGCCATGTGGTGCACTTCGCGGGCATCGCCGGCTTCGACGACGAGACCCACCTTGGTGCGGGTCCGGTCGCGGACGAGGTGGTGGTGCACCGCCGCGACGGACAGCAGCGACGGGATCGGCGCCATCTGCTCGTTGGACTCGCGGTCGGAGAGCACGATGATGCGCGCGCCGTCGCGGATCGCGGCCGACACCTTGGCGCGAACGTTGTCCAGCGCTTCCTTGAGCCCGCGGCCGCCACGGTTGACCGGGTAGAGGCAGCGGATCACCGCGGCGCGCATGCCGTGCTTGTGGCCGCGGATCTCGTGGTCGGGGTCGACGCAGATCAGCTTGGACAGCTCGGCGTTGCGAAGGATCGGCTGCGACAGCGCGATCTGACGGCACGACTCGGCGTCGGGATTGAGCAGGTCGCCCTCGGGTCCGACTGTGCCCGCGAGGCTGGTGACCACCTCTTCCCGGATGGCGTCCAACGGCGGGTTGGTGACCTGCGCGAACAGCTGCTGGAAGTAGTCGAACAGCACGCGAGGCCGCGAGGAGAGCACCGCGATGGGCGTGTCGGTGCCCATCGATCCGAGCGCTTCGGCGCCGGTGCGGGCCATCGGCGCGACCAGCATGTTGAGCTCTTCGTAGGTGTAGCCGAAGATCTGCTGGCGCAGCACCACGCGGTGGTGCGGCATACGCACGTAGTCACCGGGCGGCAGCTCCTCGAGCTGGAACAGGCCGGCGTCGAGCCACTCCTGGTACGGCTGCTCGGCGGCCAGCTCGGCCTTGATCTCCTCGTCGTCGACGATGCGGCCCTGCGCGGTGTCGACGAGGAACATGCGGCCGGGCTGCAGACGCATCTTCTGTACGACGGTGGCGGGGTCGACATCGAGGACGCCGGCCTCGGAGGCCATCACGACGAGCCCGTCGCTGGTCACCCAGATCCGCGACGGACGCAGTCCGTTGCGGTCCAGGACCGCACCGATCACGGTGCCGTCGGTGAAGCAGACCGCCGCGGGGCCGTCCCAGGGTTCCATCAGCGAGGCGTGGTACTGGTAAAACGCCCGGCGGGCCGGGTCCATCGACTCGTGACGCTCCCAGGCCTCCGGGATCATCATCAGCACCGCGTGCGGCAGGCTGCGGCCGCCGAGGTGCAGCAGCTCGAGCACCTCGTCGAAGCGGGCGGTGTCGGACGCGCCGGGGGTACAGACGGGCACGATCTTGTCCAGGTCCTGGCCCGAACCGAACACGTCGGTGTTGATCAGCGCTTCGCGGGCGCGCATCCAGTTCTCGTTGCCGGTGACGGTGTTGATCTCGCCGTTGTGGGCGACGCGCCGGAACGGGTGCGCCAGCGGCCACGACGGGAACGTGTTCGTCGAGAACCGGGAGTGCACGATGCCGAGGGCGCTGGTGAGGCGCTCGTCCTGCAGGTCCAGGTAGAACGCCTTGAGCTGCGGGGTGGTCAGCATGCCCTTGTAGACGAAGGTCTGGCCGGACAGGCTCGGGAAATAGACGGTCTCGCGGCCGGGGCCGTCCTGGCCCGGGCCCTTGGTGCCGAGTTCGTGCTCGGCGCGTTTGCGCACCACGTAGGCGCGACGTTCCAGGTCCATTCCGGAGGCGCCGGCGAGGAACACCTGGCGGAAGGTCGGCATGGCATCGCGCGCCAGCGCACCCAGCGACGACTCGTCGGTCGGGACGTCGCGCCAGCCGAGCACCTGCAGGCCCTCGGCCTCGGCGATCTTGCCGACGGATTCGCATGCCGTCGCGGCGTCCTTGGACGACTGCGGCAGGAACGCGATGCCGGTGGCGTAGCTGCCCGGCTCGGGCAGGTCGAACTCGACGACCGCCTGGAAGTACTCGTGGGGGACCTGCAGCAGGATGCCTGCGCCGTCGCCGGTGTTCGGTTCGGCGCCCTGAGCGCCGCGGTGTTCGAGGTTGAGCAGCGCCGTGATGGCCTTTTCGACGATGTCGCGGCTGCGGCGGCCGTGCATATCCGCCACCATGGCCACGCCACACGCATCGTGTTCGAATGCGGGGTTGTACAGGCCCTGAGGACTGGGCGCCATTCCCACCTACCTTATTTCTTCAGACACCTCGGCGCGAGAACGTTAGCCGGGGCGGCGGCGGAGGGGCCTTCGTGCAGCACTGAACGCCGGCCCTTTTTCCACGCGCCACAAGTGCTCAAAACGATATGACAAAGGGCCCCTGACATGCCAACTTAGTGGACCCTAACGACGCCCGGCCGGCGGGGCGCCGACGTCCCGCCCCCACTGCCAGGTCACAGACGAATAACGTTGCCATGGAGGGTCTTTCACCCTGGCAACGATCAGGCACCCCAAATGAGAGCCACGTCACACTTGATCAATGCGGTCGTCATATGTTTGCCACAGACTTCGCATCAGATCGTGACGTGCGGGTTACGCCCCTGTGGCGTTTGCTCAAAGCCTGGCGAGATTCTTAGAGTTGCCATCCTGACGGCTGACAGTCCTTTCCCGAGCGCAGGAGCGCCACTCGCTAGACCAAACACATTGTGCCGCAGAGCAATCGACGTCAACGGTGACCCCACCGCCGAGCCGGTGCGGCATACCGGTCAGGCTGGCTGGGTGCGCTACCCGCTGAATCACCCTCTCGGACGCTTCGGGATCGAGACCGATGACCGCGATCCCGACCTGGCGACAGCGTCCGTTCCGACCGCCGGTCTGGTCAATCCACTCACCGGGTTGCCCACCATCGCGCCGCTGGCGATGCTGGTCGACCATGTCGCCGGCGCGGCCAATCACGTCCGGCGCGGGACGGACGAGTGGACGGTGTCCAGCGAGTTGGCGCTGGAGGTGGCGCCGGGCGCGCTCGAGGCAATCGCGGCTGCGCCCGATCGACCGGTGCTGGGCGTCGCACGCGCCATGGGGCCCAAGGGCAGTACCGCGTTGGCGCTCTGCGAGCTGTCGGTCGACGGTATCGCGATCGCGACGGCAACCGTCCGGTCCTTCTACATCCCCGCACCGACCGAACTCGTCACGTGGCCCGACGACGACGCAGATGCGCCGGTGGTCGGATCGAAGCTCGCGGACCGGATGGCCGTCGAGGTCGGCGAGACCGGCGGTGCGGCGGCCGTGTTGGTCCAACGCGACGATCGCGCCGTACAACGGCGTGGGGGCGGTCCACGGCGGGGTGTCCTCGATGGGGCTCGAACTCGTCGGCTCGGCGGCGCTGAACAGTGGTCCCGACGCCGAGTTCGTCACTGGTTCGCTGCGGGTCAACTTCTTCCGTCCGATGCACGGCGGCGCCGGCGCGCACTACAGCGCGACACCCGTCCGAATGGGCCGGCGCACCGCCACGGCGGACGTCGTCGCAGTCGGTTCCGACGGCCGTCCGGCCCTGGTGTGGCGGTTGACCGCCTACCGCTGATCGTGATGAATCCTTCGTTTCCATAACGCAACGGTTCGGATACGGCGTGCGCCGAGAACGCCGTGGTCGTGTCACCGTGGAGCCCACATCAATGGGAAGAGGGGTCCGCGATGCGCTCACCGACGATGCTGCATCGGCTCGCAGCCGAATTCATCGGGACGTTCTGGTTGGTGTTCGGCGGCTGTGGCAGCGCTGTCTTCGCCGCCAAATTCCTCGCCGGAGACGGCGTGTCGCTCGGGATCGGGTTCGTCGGCGTCTCACTGGCCTTCGGCCTGACGGTGCTGACCGGTGTCTACGCGTTCGGAACGATCTCGGGCGGCCACTTCAACCCAGCCGTCACGCTCGGTGCCGCCTTGGCCAAACGCGTCGAATGGAAGGCCGTACCCGGCTATTGGGTCACGCAGGTGATCGCCGGGCTGGTCGCCGGCGCCGTGATCTACGTGATCGCCAAAGGACGCGACGGCTTCACCGCGACCGGCAGCATGGCGGCCAACGGCTACGGCACGCACTCACCCGGGGGATATTCACTGGTGGCGGTCATCATCGCCGAGGTGTTGCTGACCTTCATCTTCTTGTTGGTGATCCTCGGGTCCACCGACGATCGTGCCCCGAAAGGCTTCGCCGGCCTGTCCATCGGGCTGACGTTGACGCTGATTCACCTGATCTCGATCCCGATTTCCAACACCTCGGTGAATCCCGCGCGATCAACCGGTGTGGCGTTCTTCAACGGTGACGGCGCACCGGCACAACTCTGGGTGTTCTGGGTTGCGCCGCTCATCGGCGCCGCGATCGCCGGTATCGCCTATCCGTATCTGTTCGGTACCGCCGAGGAACTCGCCGATCGCCCTGTCCGCGACGACGCGCTCCCCGGCGGCACCCCAGATCACGGGGGAAACTGAGGCGGTCAGGCGCTCTTGGCGGCGTCCGCGGCGTCCTTCTCGGTCTTCTTGCCCTCAGTGGCCAACTGACCGCCGGAGTTCTCCAGGTGCGCCCGGACGAACCACTGGAACTTCTCCAGTTCGCCGGCGTGGCCGATCAGCATGTCCTCGGTGACCGGGTCGAGCTCTCCGGACCGCTCGATGCTCTTCCGCGTGTCCTCGATGACGCCGGTGTAGACCAGGTCGAGGGCGGCCAGGTGCGCCTGCACCGTGTCGCGACCCACCGAGTAGTCGTCCCAGGTGCGGTCCTTCTGGATGGCCCCGGGGGTGCCCTGCGGCGACGCCCCGAGAGCAGCGATGCGCTCGGCGACCTCGTCGGCGTATCCGCGCACCAGGTCGACCTGCGGGTCGATCATCTCGTGAACCCCGATGAAGTTGGGGCCCACCACATTCCAGTGCACGTGCTTGAGGGTCAGGTGCAGATCGTTGTAACGGCTCAACGCCTTCTGCAGCAACTCTGCGACCTCGGCGCCCGCCTTGTCGGACAGTCCAGGCACGGTGAACGTAGTCATGTAACAGCTCCTTCGTATGTCCCGCTCCGTGTACCCGGGCCGTCGGCGCGATAATCGTCTGCGCTCGACGTCACAGTTCGGCAAGATTCGGGATGGCCGCCCGCGGCCCGAAGCGCGGATTCACCGCGAGCCCACTGGCTTCCAGCAATCGGACGGCCCGTTGCCGATGCGGCGACAGAGGCGCGAGCAGCACCACCATCTCGTCGTCGTCGATCGGATGGCCGAGCAGACTCCAGCCCACCATCGTCGACAGGTGATAGTCCCCGATCGACAGGGCGTCGGCGTCGCCGAACGCCCGCTGGGCCACTTCGGCCGCCGTCCAGACACCCACCCCGGGCAGCGACATCATCGCGGTGCGCGCCGCTTCGCACGACCGCCGGACCAACCGTTCGAGGGCATCGGCGCGCTGCACGCACCCGATCACCGTCCGGGCCCGGCCGGGATCGACGTTGGCGAGGTGGAAGTCCCAGGACGGCACGCGCCGCCACACCTCGGCCGAGGGCGGCACACGCATGTGTGCAGGCGCTGGGCCGGGGGCGGGGGCGCCGTACTTGGTCACCAGCTGGCGCCATGCGCGCCGGGCGTCCTTGCCGTACACCCGCTGCTCCAGGATCGCCGGCACGAGCGCCTCGAGCACGCGTCCCGTCCGGCCCAGTCGCAGGTGCGGCACGCGTCGGTGGGCGCGCGCGATCGTCGGCTCCTGCGGGTCGAACCCACGCACGTCGTCGTCGGCGCCGAGCAGGGCGGGCAGCGCGTCCGTGAACTCCGCGGCGCCGGGCCCCCACGCTTCGCACCCGACGGTGTCGACGGCGGCCCGGGTGATCCGTGCGGTCACCGCACCACTGGCCAGCAGGCTGGTCCGCCAGATCGCGCCGTCGGGGGCGTCGTGGTAGCACGGGTCGGCCCGCCCGCGGCGCAGCGGTGACAGTGTCAGCGCCGGGCTCGCGGGTCCGGGGAACGTGACACTGGCGGTCCGGCTCTCCGGCATCCGCTAGGGCTCCACCGCGATGTCGGCCTTGTTCGGGTAGAACGCGACGTGCCCGGCGATCTCGGCGACCGCGGGGTAGGGCTCCGCATAGGTCCACACCGCGTCGGCGACGGTCTCGGCCCCGGTTCTGACGTCGTAGTAGCCGGCGTCACCCTTGAACGGGCAGTAGGTGCTGGTGTCACTGCGCCGAAGGCGATCGGCTACCACATCTGACATCGGAATGTATTGCACCGCTGGGTAATTGGATTCTTGCAGCGTGAGCGCGTCATGTGTGTCGGCAATCACCTCTCCGCCGACGCGGACGACGACTCGGCGTCCGGTCGGCGTCACGGTGATCGGGTGTTCGCTCGTCGGTTCGAGCACAGGGCGGTCGGTCATCACTCCATTGAACGCCTCGGGGCCGATCAGTGCGGCCGGCCGGCGATCTTGTCCGCCACGACGGCGATCGGTGACGTCGTGGTGCGGCCCCGCGCCTCGTGCCAATCGGCGGCCTTGTACGCCAGGTACATGCCTCGCACCCCGAGCCACCGCAGCGGTTCGGGCTCCCACTGCGCCGACCGGTGACCCACCCACGGCAGCTCGGTCAGCGGCGTGGCACGGCCGAGCACCAGATCGACCAGCGTGCGGCCGGCCAGGTTGGTCGCGGTGACGCCGTGGCCCACGTAGCCACCCGCCCAGCCCAACCCGCTGGCTCGGTCGAAATCGACGGTCGCCTCCCAGTCGCGCGGCACCGCGAGCACGCCGCACCAGCCGTGCGCGATGCCGATGTCGGACACCTGCGGCAGCACCGTGCGCAGCGCGGCGGTCAATGCGGTGATGGTGCGCTCGGGTACCCGGCCGTCCCGATCGGTGCGGGAACCGAACCGGTATGGGACGCTGCGCCCCCCGATCGCGATGCGGTCGTCGACGGTGCGTTGCGCGTAGAAGAAGCCGTGTGCGGTGTCGCCGAGCGTTTCCCTGCCCTGCCAACCGATGGCGTCCCACACGTGCGCGGGGATCGGATCGGTCGCGATCATCGAGCTGTTCATCGGCAGCCAGCGACGCTTCAGTCCGGGCAGACCCGCGGTGAATCCTTCGGTGGCGCGCAACACGATTGGGGCGGTGACGGTGCCGCGCGGGGTGACCGCGCGCCCGGGCGCGATCTCGACCACCGGCGAGCGCTCGTAGATGTCGACGCCGAGCGCGGCGACGGTATCGGCCAATCCGCGCACCAGCTGCGCCGGCTGAATTCGGGCGCAGTGCGGGTTGTGGTAGGCCGCCACCACGTCGCTGAGCTGAATCCGTTGCCGCGCTTCGTCTCTGGAGAGCTCTTCGATACCGTCGACCTGCCAGCGTCGCTCTGCGGCCGCGGCGTCCGCCAGCCGAGCTGCCTGCGCCCGGTTACGTGCGATCTCCAGCGTCCCGCCCTTGACGATGCCCGCGTCGATGCCCTCTCTCTCGGCGATGTCGATGACCTCGTCGACGGCCTCGTTGAGAGCTCGCTGCCAGGCGACCACACCGTCGCGGCCGTACTGCCGCGCCATCCGCTCACGATCGCCGGGCACGAGACCCGACAGCCAGCCGCCGTTGCGCCCGGATGCCCCGAATCCCGCGAACCGGGCCTCCAGCACCACGATGCGCAGGCTCGGATCGGCCTTCTTCAGGTAGTACGCCGTCCACAAGCCCGTGTAGCCGGCGCCGACGATGCAGACGTCGGCGTCGCGACTACCCGGCAGAAACGACCGCGGAGTGGGCAGCCCGTCGTACCAGTGCGAGATGTAACCGTTGAGCACCGACAGATTTTCGCAGGACCTACCGCTTCGCGGAGCGCAGGCTGACCCAGAACCTCGCGGCCTCCCGAATCGACTCCTCGACGGGTCGGGGCTGCCACCCCAGCTCACGCTTGGCCTTGCTGCAGTCGACGGGGGCTTCGGCGCGCATCAGTCGCACGGAATCGAGCGAGAGGCGCTCGTCGGTTCCGGTGAGCCGTGCCTTCAGGCTGCCCACCGCCGCCATCGCATAGGTCAGCGGTAGCGGGACCGTCCGGCTCGGCGCCGGGACCCCGACCGCCTCGGCGGCGATCCGCACCACCTCGGCGTTGGAGATCATCTTGTCCGAGATCAGATAGCGCTCGCCGACGCGGCTCTTCTCGGCGGCGAGCAGCAGGGCGGCCGCGGCGTCGTCGATGCCCACGGCCTCCAACTCGATGCTGCCCAGCACGAACGGCAGCTTGCCGAACGCGGCGCCGGCGATGATCGCGCCGTGCGGGGTGCGCCCCCAGTCCCCCGCGCCATAGGTGGTGGACACGCACATCGCCACCGCAGGCAGTCCGCGGGTGCGCGCGTACTCCAGCACGAGCCGCTCGGCCTGCACGCGCGATTGCACATACGGGGTCAGCGAGCGCTCGTCGGTGATCACGTCGTCCTCGGTCGCCGTGTGACCGCGCCGTCGGGCGACGGCTGCGTACGTGCTGGTGAAGACGAACTTCTTCAGACCGGCGGCGATCGCCGGTTCAACCGCGACGTCCAGCACATGACGGGTGCCCTCGACGTTGGTGCGGAACAGCGGCGCCGGATCGCGCAGCCAGCCGCGGGTGTCGACGACGCAGTAGTAGACGACGTCGCATCCCGTCATGGCCGCGCGCAGCACCTCGCCGTCGAAGATGTCGCCGACGAAACGGGTCACCGTGAGGTCATCGATACCTATCGTGTTGGCCCCATCCCTCACCATCACGCGCACGTCCTCGCCGGCGTCGACCAGCTGCCGGGTCACGTGGCTACCGAGGTAGCCGTTGGCCCCGATCACCAACGCACTCATCGGGTCACCTTCGCCATCCACTCGGCGGCCTCGTCGGGCAGGGTGCCGAGTTCCTGGGCCTTGCGGCACCACTTCACGGTCGCCTTGACGAAGCGCAGCGGGTTGTAGATGTCTTCCTGCCGGCACCACCTGCCGTCACCGGCGTAGGTGACGATCGAGATGTTCGTCGCGCTGATGATCGTGCCGTCGCCGGGATCGCGCATCGGGTTGTCGAGCTCGCAGATCACCCGTCCGGTGTCCTCGTCGAACACCTTCCACAGCGCCGGAAACGACGTCATGTAGCTGCCGGGGAACGTCTCCATGGTGTTCCAGATCCAGGGCCGTACCTCCTCGCGGCCGCGCATCGTGCCTGCTGCGTGCTCGATGTAGAGCACGTCATCGGTGTACTGGGCGACCCAGGGATCCCAGTCGCGCGTGCTCGCCGCACGGTCGACCGTCTGCTCGAACACCGCGAACGCTTCGACCAACTCGTCGCGACTGAAAGTGCTACCCGTCACACCCAGAACTAGAACACGTTCTACCTGGTCTTGTCGACCGGTCGTATCGTCCTTGCCGTGAAGACGTTGCTCGCGACGACCGTCGGGGTCATCGTCGCGCTCGCAACCGCTCCACCCGCCCTCGCGCAGGACTTCGCCGGGCTGATCGACATCGGCAACGGCCGCAGCCTCTACCTGAACTGCCAGGGCACGGGCTCGCCCACCGTCTTCGTCATTCCCGGCATGGGCAGCTACGCCCAGGCATGGAACGCGTCGATCGCGCCGAACGACCCGATTCGCTTTCAGCGCTACGACCTCGTCGACGAGGCCGTGATCGACTACCCCACCGACCTCGCGACGCAGCCGATCGTCGCGCGCACGACGCGCATCTGCTCCTACGACAGACCCGACACCCGGCCCGACGGCCCGGATCGGTCGACCCCTGTCGCGCAGCCGCACACCGTCGCGCAGGACGTCGACGACGTCGTCGCACTCATCACCGCAGCGCAGCTCCCGACCCCGATGGTGTTCGTCGCCCACTCCTACGGCGGCCTGGTGCTCGACCTGCTGGCACGGCAGCATCCCGAACTCGTCAGCGGACTGCTGTTCTCCGAGCCGACGTCGGAATTCCTGATGAGCGTCGGTCGGCCCGACCAGAACGACGCGTTCGACGCCGACGGACGCACCAAGCCGCCGGGAGAGGAAGCGATCCTGCCGTACGACGCGTTCGCGACGATCGCGGCGGCACCTCCGCTGCCACGCGTCCCCGCGATCGTGCTGAGCGCCGACAAGTTCGCCGCGCCGAAGAACCTGAAGCCGGACAACTACACCCAAGCCCAGGTCCATCAGGCGAACGACATGTTGGCGGCCGCGCTCGGCACCACCAACGTCATCGTGCCGGGGACCGGACACAACCAGATGCTGTACCAGCCACAGGCCGTCGCTGACGAGATCGTGACGCTGGTCGACGAGGTCCGTGACGGGAACTAACCGAGGGACATTCGAGGTTGTAGAAGTGCCAACCCGAGGAGGTTCCGTGACACAGACCTACAACAGGAATCCCGACGCGATCGGCGCGCTGTCGCCCGAGCAGTACCACGTCACCCAGCAGAACGGCACCGAACGTCCCTTCACCGGCGAGTACTGGGACAACCACGAACCCGGTCTCTACGTCGACGTGGTGTCCGGTGAGCCGCTATTCGCATCGGTCGACAAGTTCGAGAGTGGCTCGGGATGGCCGAGCTTCACCCGGCCGGTCGACGCCGAGAACGTCATCCGCAAGCGCGACTTCTCGCATCTCATGATGCGCACCGAGGTCCGCTCCGCCCACGGCGACAGCCACCTCGGACACGTCTTCACCGACGGTCCGCGCGAGGCGGGCGGCCTGCGGTACTGCATCAACTCCGCGGCGTTGCGCTTCGTCCACCTCGACGACCTCGAGGCTCAGGGCTATGGGCAGTACCGTGAATTGTTCACCGAATCCACCGTCACCGAATCCGAGGAGGAGCGCGCATGAGTGACTACAAGCGGGCCGTGCTGGCCGGCGGCTGCTTCTGGGGCATGCAGGATCTGATTCGCCGCCAGCCGGGCGTGGTGTCCACCCGCGTCGGTTACACCGGCGGGCAGAACGACCACCCCACCTATCGCAACCACCCGGGGCACGCCGAGGCCGTCGAGATCGTCTACGACCCGGCCGAGACCGACTACCGGGCGCTGCTCGAGTTCTTCTTCCAGATCCACGATCCGACGACGAAGAACCGGCAGGGCAACGACGTCGGCTCCAGCTACCGCTCGGAGATCTTCTACGTCGACGACGAACAGCGCGAGGTCGCGCTCGACACGATCGCCGACGTCGACGCCTCCGGCCTGTGGCCGGGCAAGGTCGTCACCGAGGTCAGCCCCGCACCGGACTTCTGGGAGGCCGAGCCGGAGCATCAGGACTACCTGCTGCACTACCCCAACGGGTACACCTGCCACTTCCCGCGGCCGGGCTGGAAGCTGCCGAAGCGCACGCAGGTGTAGCTAGCGGCGGTGGTCTAATTCGCCTGGCGGCGGTGGTCTAATTCGCCTGGCGGCGGTGGTCTAATTCGCCTGGCGGCGGTGGTCTAATTCGCCTGGCGGCGGTGCACCACGATGCGCCCGCCCAGCTTCGGCGTATGCGCGACCCCGCGGAAGTGCTGCTTCTCCGCGGGCTCCGTCGTCGGCTCGATGGTGAAGTGGCGCAACACCGTTCGTAGCACGACGTCCATTTCCACGTTGGCGAAGGTGGCCCCGACACAGCGTCGGGTGCCACCGCCATACGGGATGTGGGCGAACGTGGAGGGCCGCTGACCGACGAAGCGTTCCGGATCGAACCGCAGAGGCTCCGGGAAATCTTCGTCCCGGCGGTGCATCTGGGCGATCGCCACGAGGATCGAATAGCCGTGCGGAATCACCCAGTCCCCGAGCTCGAACGACGGCGCATAGACGTGCCGACCCGCGAAATCGATGATCGTGCGGGTGCGCTGCACCTCGAGGATCGCTGCCTGACGGTAGGTGTTGTCGTCGCTGTCGACTTCAGCGGCGAGCCTGTCGAGCACCTCCGGGTGACGGCTGAGCCTCTCGAAGGCCCACCCGAGCGTTGCCGCCGTGGTCTCGTGCCCGGCGGCCAGCAACGTGAGTAGTTCGTCGCCGACATCCTCACGCGACATCGACGAACCGTCGTCGTATGTGCTGCGCAACAACAGCGACAGCACGTCATCGCGGGAGTCGAGGTCCGGATCGGCCGCCACGGCATCGATCAGCCGCCCGATGATCTCGTCGTAGGTGGTGCGATAGGCAGCCAGCCTGCCCCACGGGGTGAACCGGCCGTAGGTGTGGGAGGGCATCGGCAGCACCGCCAGCCGCGATCCGAGCGTGACCCAGGGCGGGATGCTGCGTCGTAACTCGTCCAGGTGTGCGCCGTCGGCGCCGAAGACGGCCCGCAGGATGACGTTGAGGGTGATCCGCATCATCGGCTCGAGCGTCTCGAACGGCGAACCCTCCGGCCACGTCTGGATCTCGCGCAGGGTCTCCTCTTCGAAGATCCGCTCGTAGTTCTTGATGCTCTTGCCGTGCAGCGGCGGGGTCAGCAGCTTGCGGCGCAGACGGTGATCGGTGCCGTCGAGAGCGAACACCGAACCAGGACCGAGCACGCGGGACAGGTTGGGCGAGATGTTGCCCACGTCATCAGGATTGGCCATGAACACCTGCTTGGCGAGCACCGGATCGGCCACGATCACGGATTCACCGAACACCGGGAGACTCAGCGTGAACACCTCACCGCACCGGCGGGTGGCCTGACGGATCGTCCACTTGCGGGCGAACGAGAATCCGAGTCCCTGCAGCGCATGCGGGATACCGGGACCAGGCGGCAGACGATCACTCTTGGTACTGCTGTGTACCACAGTCATGTCCGGTACGGTACCGCTTGGTACCAGCGGACCGCAAGAGGTGGAGATGACCGAGAGCGCAGTGCCGACATCGGACCGGTTGCTCGACGGACTGACCGCGTCGATAGGGGAACGGGGCTACCGCGACACCACCGTCGCCGACATCGTCCGGTACGCACGGACGTCGAAACGCACCTTCTACGAGCACTTCGCCGGCAAAGAGCAGTGCCTGATCGAACTGCTGCGACGCAACAACGCCGACCTCATCGCCGGCATCCGCGCCGCTGTTGCGCCAGAAGATGATTGGCAGTCACAGATCAGGCAGGCCGTGGACGCGTACGTGTCCCATATCGGTGCGCGCCCCGCGATCACGCTGTGCTGGATTCGAGAGGCTCCCGCGCTGGGTGCCGTTGCGCGGCCGCTGCACCGGCAGGTGATGGGCGATCTCACCGAGTTGTTGACGACGCTGACGGCCAGCCCCGGGTTCGATCGCGCCGGCATGCGTCCGCTGGCGCCCACCACAGCGCTGATCCTCCTCGGCGGATTACGCGAACTGACCGCCTACGTCGTCGAGGATGGCCGCGACGTCGCCGAGATCACCGAGCCGGCACTGGCGGCGGCGGCCGCGCTGGTCGGCGGCTGACGCCTTCCCAGGAAAGTCACCACCCGTTCACCCGCTCAGAACCGCAGCGCCGCAATGTGTTCCGGACTCCCATGTGCGCACCCCGTACCCTTCCGTCCGTCCTGACACCCCTTGATGAAGGCGACGGTATGCACTCGTCCATTGGCAAACCTCTCGTGGCGCTCGTCTCGGCCGCCTGCCTGGCGGCCCCGGCCATGACTACGCCCACGACCATGACCACCTCCGATTCCGTGCATGCCACGGCGACGATCCCCGTCGAATTGTCCGCAGCGGTATCCACGTTCGACCCGGTTCCACCATCGCTGCGGACGTTGAATGCCCCTGTCGCGCCAACCTCTGACGCCACGCTGGTCGAGGCCGTCGACACCATGGCTGAGCTGTCGGGTGTCGACAGGGCCACGCTGCTGCTCCAACTGCTGACCGCGCCGTACCACAACGTCCTCGGTGTCTCGAAGGCCGTCGGCAGTGCCGTCAACGCTGTCCTCCAGGTGGCATCGCTGCCCTTCAGCGTCTTCACCTACGTACTGACCAATCGCACCAGCGAAATCCCCGATTACATCGCCAGCGTCCAGAAGAACCTCAACGGCGCCCTTCCTGGAATCTCCACCGCGATCAAGACCGAAATCCAGTACGACCTCGATCTGATCTCCCAGGTGTTCGGCCCGCAGCCGAATGTCACGTCGTCGGCGACGTCCGTCAAGACCGTTGCTGCGCAGGCAGATCCGGTGGACCAGGGCACCCTGCTCCTCCAGCTGTTGACCATTCCGTACCACAACTTCCTCGGTGTCTCGAAGGCCGTCGGTAGCGCCGCCAACGCCGTGGTGCAGCTGGCCTCTCTGCCCTTCTCGGTCTTCACCTACGTGCTGACCAACCGGACCACGGAAATCCCGGCGTACGTCGAGACTGTCCGCGCGAACCTGAAGGGTGCGCTCCCCGGCATCTCCACCGCCATCAAGAGCGAGTTGGCCTACAACAAGAGCGTCATCGACCAGATCTTCGGCGGCTCCACCGCGTCACTCGCTCTGCAGAGTCGGCACGCTCCGAACCTGCTCGCCGGCGACGGTTCGGCGGCAACCGTTCTCGACAGCCCGCACCCGTTCCTGTCACAGCTCAGCGCTGCGCACAGCGTCGCCGACCAGCCGACCGAGTCTGACACCGCGGAGGCCCCCAAGACCGTCGGCGGCAAGCACCGTGCCCCCGAGGTCGAGGAGTCGCCGGAGCCGACGGTCCACGAGGCAGCCTCGACGCCGGACACCACCTCGGACACGAAGTCAGACGCCAAGACCGACTCGGAAGCCGACTCCAAGGCTGACTCCACGACCGAGTCCAAGTCAGGCACCACGTCTGAGTCCGAGTCTGAGTCCAAGTCTGACAACAAGTCTGACGCGAAGTCTGACGCGAAGTCTGACGCGAAGTCTGACACTGAGACCGGCACCAAGCCTGACTCGAAGGCAACTCCGTCGATCGGAGGAAAGCACCGCAAGCCCGAAGCCGACGCCGCCTGACCTCACACGCGATCGGCCCCCACCGTATCCGGTGGGGGCCGATCTTCGTTGTGGGCGATGCGTCGCGAAAGTGCTCACACTGCGGCTGCGAACGTCAATTCACGGCACTGGGAGCACTTTCGCGCAGTGCTGTCAGGGCGGTGGAGGCGGTGCTGCCGGGTCGGGCAGGAACTGCACGAGCCCCGGCGGGATGTTGGTGCCAGGAGGCGGAGCGGTGCCCGGAAGCGGCTCGCCGAGCTGCTGCTGCGGCAACTGGTTGAGCAGAGCCCCGTGCAGGCGCCCGTCCGCGGCCAGGTCGTAGAAACGGCCCAGCCAGGTGCGCCCGTTGACGTCGGCGTTCTCATCCCCGGGTGCGACGTCGAACTGCTGGCCCTGCCCCGGGGCTGACGGCACCACGTTCTGCGGCAGACCGTAGGCGTTGTTGAAGGCACGCAGATTCGGCACCACACCCGGGCCTGCACCAGGCGCCGAAGGTACCGCGTTCTGCCCCAGGGCCGTCGTCCGGTCGATGCCGGGAATTGCCGGCGCACCGAGCATTCCGGGGACAGCGGGTTGTCCCGTCTGGGCGAGCATGTTCCAGCCCTCGGGACCGAGGGGCGCACCGATCACCGGGATGGTGGGTCCCGGCGGCGCAGGCGCCGGTGCGGGCGGCAGTGGCTCCGGCGGCGCCGGCGGCTGGGCATGGGCCACAGCCGCGAAGACGACGGCGGCACCGGCGGCGAGGAACGCCGCCGGTGCCTGCCGGATGACACCTGTCATACGGACTTCGTGACGCCGTAGTACGCCACGATGTCGTCGGTGTCGGTCGTCGAGCTGGTCAGCGTCGCGTAGGAGCGCAGGAACGACTGTCCCGCACAGCCATCCACCTTGATGTGGACGTCCTTGAGCGTCACGCGCGCCGGTGCAGCCTTGAACGACTTCTTGTCGACGGACACCTGGTTCACCGTGCCGGGCTTCAGGTGGATCTCGAGCGTGCCCGAGATCGGGAAGTTCACACCCGTCGGTACGAGGCCACCGGTCAGCGTCGAACCCGAGGTGCCGATACCGACCGAGCCGATCAGACGGACCTGCCCGAGCTCGATGCCGCAACCGATCTGGTAACCGGCCTCCAACACACCGCCGTTGAGCTTCGTCTTGCCGTTGCCCGTCACCGTGCCGACGAACGTTCCGCCGACGAGGTATTCGCGCGACGAGACGGCCGTCGTCAGCGGAGCGATGGGCAGCTGCGTCTCACCCGTGGCGGCGACGCTGAGCTGCCATCCGTCCGGCGACATGACCACTCCGGGAGGAGCGGATGCGACGACACCGTTGTCCGGCGGCGGTCCGGCGTCCGGCGGCGGCGCACCGTCGATCGGCGGCGGCAGTGGGGCCGGCGGAGCCGGCTGGGCGAGTGCGGTGGGTACCGCGAAGGCCGGGAGGGCGAGGCCGGCAACGGCCAGCGCGAGGAGCTTCTTCTTCATGAATACGATTGCCTCTCAGAGTCTTTCGGTCAGCGAAGTCTGTGATGACGAACGAGGGTCCGGGTGGGCCTACACCGCCTTCGTCACGCCGAGATAGGTGACGACGTCGTCGGTGTTGTCAGTCGAGCTGGTCAGCGTCGCATAGGACCGGATGAAGGACTGACCCGCGCACTGATCGGTCTTGACCCGCACACCGGTCAGCGTGATACGGGTCGAGGTCCCCTTGAAAGACTTCTTGTCGAGTGCCACCGTCGTGACCGTGCCGGGCTTGAGGTAGACCTTGCCCTGCAGGCTGAGCGAGGCGCCGAACGCCGGGTTGCCGGTGAACGGGATGCCGATGCTGGGCGTGATGCTCGCGCCGGGGTTGATCTCCGTCTCGTCGGAGATGATGCCGCAGCCGATCTGCTCACCGGCCTCCATCGACCCGCCGGCCAGAGTGGTCTTGCCCTTGCCGGTGATCTTGCCCGTGAAGGTGCCGCTCACGAGGTACTCACGCGACGAGATTGCTGTGGTCAGCGGCGCTACCGGCAACTGAGTTTCGTTGCTTCCCGAGACTTCCAGATGCCAGCCGTCGGGCGTGTCCAGGATTCCGGGCGGGCCGGACGGGACCGCGCCGTCGGGCGGCGGCGGGACAGGCGCCGCATCCGCGACGGGCTGTACACCTGGATTGGGGGGTGCCGGCTCCGCCGCGACGATCGGTGCGGCCAGGACCGGCGCCGCCAGGCAGACAGCGGCGAGCGAGACATAGCGGTTGAACATGGGTCTGACGACGCCTCTCGTGGAATGTGGACGGGTTGTATCGCCTTTGACCCGCAGAGCGTCCATGGGCCGGGTGTCCACCGGGTGAACACACGGTGTCCCGTTCAGGCCCGTTTCCTATCGAGTGCCGACCTTTGCTGTGAGTCGACTGTGAGGTTCACTGTGAGGTGGCCGCGAACCCATGAATAGACCACTGTCGGCCATTCCCACGTCGCCATTCGTTCACTTTCGACGCATTGAGTACGCATTCGCGAGCTCGAAATACGTTGCCAAGAACAATTTTCGCGCACCACCATCACGCTTCAGAATCGATCGGAGAACGAACGTGCCAACTGGGTTCTGCGCCACGCGAGCGTTTCTCGCAGGATGTGTCACAATCATCGTGAGTTTTTTGCTGGCGCCCGCCGCAGCCGCGCAACCGGCTGATACCGTCGCCGATCCGGCGGTTCCTCCGGTTCAGGTTGCCACGCCGGGAAACGACAACGCCGATCCCGCGGCGGTCGCGGCCTGTGGACAGTTCGCCGAGGTGCTGGACTCGACGGCCACCTACTACGGCGATTTCGCAGACTCCCTCGAGGCCTTCGCCGCCGTCGACTACTCCGACCCCGCTGTCGAGAGCAGCAATGTGGTGGGCCGCACTGCGTTACGGCAGGGCGCCGGAGTCGCGATGAGCGCTGCCAACACACCCGGCCTGACACCGGCGGTGGCCGAGCCGATGCGGCAGTGGTCGGTGGACGCCACCAAGCTGCTGATCAAGATGGGTCTGCGCGGCGGGCGAGACACGTTGAACAGCACCGCTGACGAGATGAACAACGACGCCATCGCCGCGCAGCAAGCATGCGCCGCCGCAGGCACTCACGCATGACCCTCGCCCGACCACGGCGCGTCGCAGCGTTGTGCGCCGGGTCCGTCTCGCTGGCGCTCGTCGCGGCAGGCTGCGGCAAGTCGCCCGCACCGCAACCTACCGCCCAGGATCTCGTTCCGGACTCCGCGCTGAGTGGAATACTGCTCAACAGCAACGACATCGATGTGATCATGAACGGCGCGCCGCTGATCGCCGACCCTGTGAACTCCGCGATGGACGACAACCGGAACATGCTGCCGAACCTGAATTGCCTGGGCATCTGGCATCCTGGCGAGACAGCGATCTACGGTAGCCCGGACACGCCGGGGTCCTGGAGTGCGGTGCGACGGCAGCTCCTACGCGCTCCCGGAAACGACCAGTGGCGCTCGTCGGTCGTCCAGTCGGTGACCTCGTACCCGACACCCGAGAGCGCGCGCGACTTCTTCGCCCAGTCAGCGGATCGGTGGGCCAAGTGCACCAACCACACGGTCAACATCACGCTCAACGATCAACGGCTACCCCGTTGGCGCAGTGGTGATCTCGACACCCAGCTCGACCGCCTACGCATACCCGTCAGTCGCGCGACCGAGACGGCCACGTCGTCCTGCGAGCGCGTCCTCTCGGCGCGCGCCAACGTGGTCATCGACGTCCTGGCCTGTGCGCCGCAGTCCTCCGACGTGCGGCAGGCGAGCGCGATCGCCGATCGCATCGCGTCGCACGTTCCGACGTCCGGCTAGTGCTGCCGCCGTCGGACAGCGCGAACGACGCCCAGGCCGACTACTACCTGGCGATGTTGACCGCCCGCTGGCAGGCTCTCGAGACCGAGATCGTGGAGCGGTGCAACGAACTGCGCAAGCTCACCCCCGCAGCGCGAAAAGCCGAGCGGGGCCGCAATATTCGTCGGATCATCAAGCGCAAGCAGGCAGAGGCGGCGTCGGTGCGAGACATGTGCGCAGCACTGGTGGCGAGGACGCACGAACGCTAGCCCAGCAGCAGACGCGCCGCCGTCTCCAACCTGCGGGCGATTTCGTCGTACGAGGCGTATCCCATACCCGCTCGCACCAGCGCTCCGGAGTACAACAGCTCGAGGGTGTCCACCACGCCGGGATCGGCATCGGCGCCGACCGCTTCGGCGAGCCGATCCCGGATGACACGGCCGATGCGCAGGCGCAGCACCTCGACATCCGGATCGCGCCCGAGTAGCGCAGTGGTGACCGCCCCCGCGAATTCCGGTTCGTCGGCGACCGGCTGCGAGATGTGCCCGAGCACCTCGATCACCCTCACCGCCGGGTCGTCGGATTGATACGCCACGCAGGGAGATTCGGCGAGGCGGCGCCAGAACACCTCGGCCACCAGATGCTCTTTGGACGAAAAGTACGTATATGCAGTCGCGGCACCTACGCCCGCCTCGGCGGCTACCCGCCGCACGGTCAGGCCGGCGAAACCCTCCCGGCCGAGCACCTTCGCTGCAGCCTGCCCGAGACGCTCCACGGTCTCGGCCTGCTTGGCCGTCAGACGCCGACGAGTCGACTCGCGGGCCGGATCGGACACATGTCCGGACGCTACTACAACGGGCAGATGCCAGCAACGGTAAGTTGGGGGTCATGACCATGCCGCCGGCTGCCACAACGCTGTTCGACCTCGCGGAACGGGTCACCGGCTTCATGCCCGTCGACGAGGGCCGAACGCTCTACGACACCGCTCTGCGCTATCTGGGTGACGGCGTCGCCGTCGAGATCGGCACGTACTGCGGCAAGTCCACCGTGATGCTCGGCGCTGCCGCACAGCAGACCGGAGGCCTTCTGTTCACGGTCGACCATCACCACGGCTCCGAGGAACACCAGGCCGGGTGGGAGTACCACGATTCGTCGCTGGTGGATCCTGTCACCGGATTGTTCGACACGTTGCCCACGCTGCGACACACGCTCGACGCGGCGAATCTCGACGAGCACGTCGTCGCGGTGGTCGGCCGCTCCCCCGTCGTGGCGCGAGGATGGCGAACACCATTGCGGCTGTTGTTCATCGACGGCGGACACACCGAGGAAGCGGCCCAGCGCGACTTCGACGGCTGGGCACGGTGGGTGGAGGTCGGTGGCGCTCTGGTGATCCACGACGTGTTCCCGAATCCGGCCGACGGTGGCCAGGCACCGTTCCACATCTACCGAAAAGCACTGGAGTGTGGCGACTTCCGCGAGGAGCTCGCAACGGGGTCGATGCGGGTGCTGGAAAGAGTCAGCGGCGAGGCCGGCACACTTGGGGGCTCTTAGCGCTCGCTGGCCGCGCACTCGCAGTCGTACTCGCCCTCCAGGCCGCGGGGCAGCTCGGTCCCGCGGAAGATGCCACAGCCGGGGGTCGTCGAGGACAAGGCGTCGGCGGCCAAGATGACGGCGGCACCCGTCCACGTCGTACGCTCCACGGGCCAGCGCTTCCCGTCGGCGTACACCAGGCCGGTCCAGTAGGACCCGTCCTCCTCACGCAGGTGGTGCATCGCCGAGAACTGTTCGAACGCCCGGCTCCGGTCCCCTATCGCATCCAGAGCCAGTACCAGCTCACACGTCTCGGCGCCGGTCACCCAGGGCTGGTCGTCGACACATCGGATGCCGAGACCGGGGACGACGAAGTCCTGCCAGCGCGCTTGGATGCGAGCGCTCGCCCGAGGTCCGCGCACCGCACCACCCAGCACGGGGTAGTACCACTCCATCGACCAGCGATCCTTGACGGTGAAACCCTCGGGATGCTCGGCGATGGCGTGACCCAGACGTCCCACCGCGACTTCCCACTCCGGCTGCGGCTCCCCGAGATAGTCGGCCAACGCCAGCGCACACCGGATGCTGTGGTGAATGCTCGAGCACCCCGTGAGCAAAGCCTCGTCCGCAACACCGGAAGGTCCCGCGGCCCAGCAGATTTCACCGGTGCTCTTCTGAAGGCTCAGGACGAAGTCGATGGCTTTGGACACCACCGGCCACATCTGTTCGGCGAATGCCCGGTCGCCGGTGACGAGGACGTGATGCCAGACGCCGGTGGCGATGTAGGCGCAGAAATTGCTGTCGCTGTTGGCATCTTCGACGACGCCGTCGCGCAGCTGGATCGGCCACGTACCGTCGGCGCGCTGCGTCGTCCGCGACCATTCGAACGCCGCACGCGCGCTGTCCAGTAGCCCCGCCACGGTCAGCGCCATCGCGTTCTCGATGTGATCCCACGGATCGGTGTGCCCACCCACCGACCAGGGAATCGCACCCGAGGACTCCTGCGTCGCGGCAATGGATTCCGCGGTCTGCAGGCATTGCTCGGCAGTGAAAACGCCTGGTACGTGTGGGATGTCGGCCATCAGATGGGCTTGGTGAAATAGAGGGCGACGCTCTTGCCGATGACCGGATTGAGCACCGCCTCCGCGGTTCTGGTCAGCCACGGCCGACTCATCATGTCCCACACCAGCATCTTGTGATAGGCGCTCACCGCAGGATGATCGTCACGCTCTGTGCCCACAGCGCACTTGAGCCACCAGTAGGGCGAGTGCAGCGCGTGAGCGTGGTGCGTGTGCTTCAACGTCAGACCGTGGGCGAGCACTTTGTCTCGCAGTTCATCGGCCCGATAGATGCGGATGTGGCCGCCCTCGTTGGCGTGGTAGGAGTCCGACAGCGCCCAGCAGACCCGTTCGGGCAGCCATCGGGGAACCGTGATCGCCAGGGCCCCACCGGGTTTGAGCACGCGGACGAGTTCAGCGATGGCGCGGTTGTCCTCGGGGACGTGTTCGAGGATCTCCGAGGCGATCACGCAGTCGAAGGTGGCATCCGGGTACGGCAGATCGAGTGCATCACCCTTGACGGCCTCGCCTCTGGCCGACGCCGGGGCCTCGCCCTGCTCCTTCATCGCCTGCAGGATCTCGTCGACGTCGTTGAGATCGGCGGCGTTCTGGTCGAATCCGATGACGTCGGCGCCCCGGCGAAAGGCCTCGAACGTGTGCCGGCCGGCACCACAGCCGACGTCGATCACCTTGGTTCCCGCACCCACACCGAGTCGGTCGAAGTCAACGGTCAGCATGCAGCGACCCTTTCACGAGCTTGTTCGTATACCGCAACCGTCTGTGCGGCAACCGATTCCCAACTGAACACCTCGAGGGCACGACGCCGGCCGTTGGCGCCGAGCCGACGCAGTTCGAGCGGCGAATCGAGCAGCTCACCGAGTACGGACGTCAACTCGTCGACATCGGCCGGGGTCACCAGCCGTGCGCATTCGCCGTCGGGGCCGACCACCTCGGGCAGTGCGCCCGCCCGGCTGGCGACGATCGGAGTGCCGCTGGCCATCGCCTCGACAGCCGGCAGCGAGAAGCCCTCGTACAGCGAGGGAATGCACGCCACCTCGGCCGAAGCGAGCAGATCGGCGAGTTCGGTGTCGGACAGCCCGCTCGAGCTGTGCACGATGTCGGAGATGCCGAGTTCGGCGATCAGCTTCTCGGTGGGCCCGTTGGGTTCGAGTTTCGCGACCAACTGCAGCTCGAGATCCCGCTCCACGCGCAGCCGCGCGATCGCATGCAGAAGGTGGCTGACGCCCTTGAGCGGTACGTCGGCGCTGGCGATCGCGATGATCCGGTTACGCACCCGATGCTCGGCCGGACCGAACAGCTCGGTGTCGACACCGAGGGGCACGACGTGCAACTGGCGTGGGTCGACCGCGAAGTCCTCGGCGATGTCCGTCGCCGATGTCGACGACACGGTCACGAGCTCGGGGATGCGGCGGGCGACGGCCTTCTGCATCTCGGCGAACGCATACCAGCGCCGAACCAGCGGCTTGCGCCACCACGGCGCGGCGGCCACCTCGACGACACGGTCGCGCGTGATCGGGTGGTGCACGGTCGCAACCACGGGCATGCCCAACGCGGCGATGTCCAGCAGTCCCGTCCCCAGACACTGGTTGTCGTGCACGACGTCGAAGTCGTCGAGCCGGTCGGCGAGCAGCCGCGCCGCCCGCTTGCTGAACGTCTTCGGCTCCGGGAAGCCCGCCGTCCAGGTGGTCAGCAGTTCCTCGAGGTCGATGCTGGTCTTGATCTCACTGGGCCGTGGCACGCGGAAGGGATCCGGCTCGCGGTACAGATCGAGGCTGGGCACCTTGGTGAGGCGCACCCGCGGATCCAGGCCCTCGGGATACGGCTGGCCGGAGAACAGCTCGACGTCGTGACCGAGCTCGACCAGTCCGCGGCTGAGGTGGCGCACATAGACGCCCTGCCCGCCACAATGTGTCTTGCTCCGGTAGGACAGCAAGGCGATACGCATCGTCAGCTCACCTATCCTGCGGGACGCATATGAACGAGAGTCCAGCGCGAGAAGCCGCTCCGAGCTGGTCGAATCATGTGGCGCAAGAAATCCGAACCCCTCCTGGACATGTGTCCAGACTATAGTTTGACGTGCTAGCTGATGCAACGCGTCTGCTAGCTCTGACTACCACAATCGGCGCCGCCCGTCCTGCGCGCCCTGTCGATCACGACGGCGGGAAGCCGCCCGTGGCCACCGGACCCCACCGCTGCGGAGTGACGCGGATCAGGCACTTCCCCTGGTCCACCATCGCCTGCCGATACTCGTCCCAGTCAGGATGTTCGCCGGCCACCGCGCGGAAGTAGTCCACCAGGGCCTCGACCGCCTCCGGCAGTTCGATCACCTCAGCCGGACCGTCCACCTGCACGTAGGCGCCGTTGAACTCGTCGCTGAGGACGAGGACGCTGGCGCGTGGGTCCCGCCGGATGTTCGCCGCTTTGGCCCGCTGCGGGTAACTGGCCACCACGATGCGTCCGTGCTCGTCGAGGCCGCCGGTCACCGGGGAGGTCTGCAGCGACCCGTCGGCGCGGAACGTGGTGAGCACCATCTGGTGGCGTGGGCGGATGAAGTCGTGCAGTTCGTCGGCGGCGACGGCCTCGGCGGTCGCATACTTTCGGGCCATCACCCGAGCGTATTCGACATGTCGGTGGCCTCGCCTACCGTGTCGAACATGAGTTCGAATGATGTGTTCGCCGCCCTCGACGCCCTCGATACCGCCTACCGCGCTCTGGACGATCTGCCGTTGCACGAGCTCCGCCCCACCGATCTGCGCGCGCTGGTGGTGCGGCTGGAGGAAATGGACAAGCATGTCGGCGCGTTCCAACGCCGGCTCATCCGCCGGCTGGTGAGCGCGCCGCCTCCGGCCGAGTTCGCCGGCGCCTCGTGGGCGCAGGTGCTGGCCCGTCGATTGCGCATCTCGGTCGGCGAGGCGCAGCGCCGCATCGTCGAGGCCGGCGGGCCGCCACAGGCGATGTCCGCGTGACGGGCGGATCAGTGGCCGGTGGATTTCGGCGCGGCCGTGGGTACCCGCCCAGCCGAGACGCTGGGAAAAGCGCTGGGAAAAGGCGGTGGTGCGCATGTCTGGGTTGACCGAGGAGCCGAGGACCGAGCTGAGGTCTGAGCCGACGCAGGAGGGGGTGCGGCGATGAGTTTCGACATCACCCCGACCGCGGCCCAACACGACTTGGCGCGCCGGACCCACGAATTCGCCGAAGAGGTGGTTCGGCCCGTCGCCGCCGAATACGACCAACGCCAAGAATTCCCCTGGCCCGTCCTCGAGGAAGCCGCGCAGAGGGGTTTCTACAGCCCCCTGTTCTACCGGGATCTGATCGGCGACCCGACCGGCCTGTCCCTGCCGATGTTCATGGAGGAGCTGTTCTGGGGATGCGCCGGCATCGGCCTGGCCGTGGTGATGCCCGCGCTGGCCCTGTCGGCGATCGGGCAGGCCGCCTCCCCCGAACAGATGCTCCAGTGGGCGCCGGAATGCTTCGGCACACCCGGCGATCTCAAGCTCGCGGCGCTGGCCATCTCCGAACCCGAGGGTGGCAGCGATGTGCGCAATCTGCGGACCACGGCCCGGCGCGACGGGGACAGCCCGGATGCCGATTGGATCATCGACGGCCACAAGATGTGGATCGGCAACGGCGGCATCGCCAATGTGCACGTCGTCAACGCGGTCGTCGACCAGGAGCTGGGCCACAAGGGGCAGGCGCTGTTCATCGTCCCGGGTGGCACCCCGGGCCTGGAGATGGTCCGCAAGCTCGACAAGCTCGGCTGCCGCGCCTCTCACACCGCCGAACTGAAGTTCAACAGCGTGCGCGTACCGGCCGAGAACCTGCTGGGTGGCCAGGAGAAGCTGGAGCACAAACTGGCGCGGGCGCGCGAGGCGGTCGAAGGCGCCAAGCATTCGGGCTCCGCCACGTTGGGCACCTTCGAGCAGACCCGGCCGATGGTCGCCGCGCAGGCGCTCGGAATCACAAGGGCCGCACTGGAATACGTGACCGAGTACGCCAATAGGCGAGAAGCGTTCGGCGCGCCCATCATCGACAACCAGGGCATCGCGTTCCCGCTGGCCGACCTGGCCACCGGGCTGGATGCCGCCCGGCTGCTGACGTGGCGAGCATCGTGGATGGCCGCCACCGGTGTGCCCTTCGAGCGCGGCGAAGGCTCCATGTCGAAGCTGGCGGCCAGTGAGCTGGCGGTGCGCACCACCGAGCGGGCGATCCAGACGATGGGCGGCTGGGGCTACATCAAGGACCACCCGGTGGAGAAGTGGTACCGAGACGCCAAGCTGTACACGATCTTCGAGGGCACCAGCGAGATCCAGCGCATCGTCATCTCGAACGCGCTGGGCGCAGGGGACGGCAGGCCGCCACTGCATGTCGACCTCGAGCCCAGTGGCGGCCCGCTGAATCGCATGTTCGGCCGGGGTACGCCGGCGCGCACGCAAGCCGGAAACACCGCGTTGGCGATGAAGGACCGCGTGCCGGGGCCGGTGATGAACGCTGCCATGAAGGTGCTGCGACCCCCGAAGAAGTGACGCGACGCCGGGGGCAGGCGCCTCCGCTAGCGATTGCTAGCAACCGCTAGCGGAGGCTGCGGGTGGGCCGCCGGACGCGGTGTATCACCTGGCGGCCGGTAGCTGTCGAGCCCTCACACGCTGAGCCGATGACGATGACGCGACGGTGACTGCAGCTCACATAAGCCGCGATAGAGCCCTATATCAGCCCCGAGTCCACTACTGTGCACGGTCTCCGCGACGCCCCGGACACAGAAACGTGTCGGTCCAGGAAAAAACCCGATACCCCTGGTTTCACCTGAGATGCTTCTGGCAACATTACCGCCCAGTAGGGACCTTATCGGCACGGTGAACAGGAATGACGATGACGCATTCTCGACCGGACATCGCGGTGCTCGCCCAGGGCAGCGAAGGTGGCGGCGCGGAACTCAGCCAGGTTTTCGGCCTGTCTGCAGTGGCACTCGCAGTCACCGCAGTGCTGCTGTGGATCGGATACCTGCACCGCCAGCACAAGATCTCCTGGCTGAACAATTTCGCCGAATGGTTGGGCCGCAAGTTCCACCGGCCGGCGTGGGTGGCGCTTCCGGTCGCGATCTTCGTCAGCGCGATCATCTGCGCGCTGTTCGGCTTCATCTGGGATGTCAGCCTGCACATCGGTAAGGGCCGCGACCCCGGTCCGCTGGCCAACCCGGCGCACTACTTCATCATCATCGGCCTGTTCTTCGTCTTCATCGCGGGATGCACCGCGATCGTCCTGCCGTTCGACAAGCCGGGCCCGGCCGCGGTGCGGATCACCGACAAGTGGTACGCGCCCGTCGGCGGAATCGTGATGGCCGGCTGCGGTATGTACGCGCTGATCGGCTTCCCGCTCGACGACGTGTGGCACCGCATCTTCGGTCAGGACGTCACGCTGTGGGGACCCACACATCTGATGATGATCGGCGGCGCCGGCTTCTCCACGATCGCCGCGGCCTACCTCGAAGTCGAAGGCAAGCGGGCCGTGGGCGCCGATGCCCCACGCGACGGCATCGGCTTGAAGTTCATCCAGTATCTGGCTTTCGCCGGCGTCCTGATCGGCCTGTCGGTGTACCAGATCGAGTTCGACTTCGGCGTGCCGCAGTTCCGGCAGGTCTTCCAGCCGATGCTGATCGCCGCCGCGGCGTCGGTCGCCCTGGTCGCGGCCCGCATCTTCCTCGGTCGCGGGGCGGCGATCATCGCCGCTGTCGTGGCCATCGGCCTGCGCGGGATCATCGCGTTCATGGTCGCGCCCCTGCTGGACGCGCCGGTCAACTGGTTCCCGCTCTACCTGGGCCCGGCCCTGGTCGTGGAGTTGGTGGCGCTGACCCCGCTGCTCAAGAAACCCGTGCTGTTCGGAATGGTCAGCGGCCTCGGTATCGCGACGGTCGGGCTGTGGCTGGAGTCGCTGTGGATCGACGCGATCTACCCGTACCCCTGGCCGAGCAGCATCTGGCCCGAGGCGCTGGCGATGGCCGTCCCCGTCGCGATCCTGGCGGGCGGCTGTGGCGGAATGATCGGCATGGTCCTCACCGGTCGCAAGCTGCCCGGCCGGGCGATCTCCGTGGGGCTGGTCGTGCTGACAGTGCTCGCGATCGGCGGCGCGACGGCGAACGGCCTGCGCTACTCCGTGCCGCAGAACGAGACCGCGACCTTCGCGCTCACCGAGACCCAGGGCCCCGGACCCGGCCGGTTCGTCACCGCCGACGTCCGCTTCACCCCGCCGGATGCGATCAGCGACGACCCCAACTGGGTGTCGGTCCTCGCCTGGCAGGGCGGGCTGTCCAACGAACGCGGGCAGTTCATCGATCACCTGGACAGGGTCGGCCCCGGCCACTACGTCTCGACCAAGCCCATGCCGGTCTCGGGACAGTGGAAGACGCTGCTGCGTGTCCACGACGGTACGACGCTGACCGCGGTACCGATCTATCTGGCGGGTGATCCCGGTATCGGTGCCAAGGAGGTGCCGGCCGAGGCACAGTTCACCCGCCCGTTCGTCTCGGAGATCACCATCCTGCAGCGGGAGCGCAGCCCGGACATCCCGGCGTCGCTGTGGATCATCGGCTGCCTCATCGTGCTGGTCTGCACGCTGGCGATGATCGCGGGCATCAGCTGGGGCGGTGGCCGCATCAACAACAACGAGCCGACCGGCAGCGAGAACGAACTGCAGCCGTCTGCGCAGGCATGACGTCTGCGACTGAGGTGGTGATCCTCGCGGATCACTCGATCTGGTTGGCGCTGCCCGCATTCGCTCCGGCGTTCGTGGTGGCGGGCGTGGTGTTCTACATCGCCAGGAAGAACCGCAGAAACTCTGACGAGACAGGGGAACCGTGACCAGACTTCTCGCTCTGACCGCCGCGGCGGCTCTGCTGATCGCCGGCTGCGGGGGCAACAAGAGCGACGACGCGGGCACCGGGAGTTCCACACCTGGCGCGGCCGCACCCACGCAGTTGACCGACGCCCAAACGGCGCCGGACCGGTTGGTGCTGAAGGTGACCATCAAGGGCGGCACCGTCACGCCGACCAACGAGCAACTCCAGGCAAAGGTCAAGCAGCCGATCGTGATTCAAGTCGACAGTGATGCCGCCGACGAGTTGCACGTGCATTCCACCCCCGAGCATTCGTTCCCGATCGCCGTCGGTCCCGGCCAGTCGTTCCAGTTCTCCGTCGACATGCCCGGCCGCGTCGACGTGGAATTGCACGAGCTGAACAAGACCATCGCGACCATCGCCGTGCAGTGACGACCACCGTGCTCGCCCACGGGCTGGGCGGCTCGACCGATCTGCCGATCCCGTTCACCTATGCGCTGATCGGTGCGGCCTGGGCGTTGACGTTCACGTTCGCTGTTGTCGCATTGGCATGGCGGAAGCCGAAATTCGATACGGCGCGGCCGGGCCGGGCGCTGCCCGCGGCGGTGACGCGGATCGTCGATGCGACGGCGACCCGCTGGGTCCTCACGGCGCTGACGCTGGTGCTCACGGCGTGGGTGGCGATGGCGGCCTTCTTCGGACCACAGAACTCGGACAATGCGCTGCCCGGTGTCTTCTACGTGCTGCTGTGGGTCGGGCTCGTCGCGCTGTCGCTGGTGTTCGGCCCGGTGTGGCGAGTGATCTCGCCGGTGCGTGCGCTGCACCGCATCACCGGACGCCCCTCTGTGGGGCGCAGCTATCCGGACCGGTTGGGGTACTGGCCGGCCGCGGCGGGATTGTTCGCGTTCGTCTGGCTCGAGCTGGCCAGCCCGGACCCAGGTTCCCTGCCCGCGATCCGCACCTGGCTACTCATCTATCTGGGCATCACTCTCGTGGGCACACTGTGGTGCGGCACCCGGTGGTGTGCCCGCGCCGATCCGTTCGAGGTCTACAGCGTCGTCGCGTCCCGGCTCTCCCCGATGCGCCGCAACGCCGACGGTCGTATCGCGATCGGCAACCCGTTCGACCACCTGGGGACACTGCCGGTGCGTCCCGGGATCGTCGCCGTATTGTCGGTGCTGCTCGGCTCGACCGCATTCGACAGCTTCTCGGCCACCCCGTCGTTCCGCAATTTCAGCGACCGGGTCACCGACTCCGCGGTGACGGCGAGCCTGCTGCGCACCGCGGGTCTCCTGCTGTTCGCCGTCGTGGTTGCGGTGTCTTTCACGCTGGCGGCCCGCTGCACGGGGGGCGTGGACGCGCAGCAGCGGCGCGAGCTGCCCGGCAAGATGGCTCACTCGCTGATCCCGATCGTCATCGGCTACGTGTTCGCCCACTACCTCACCTACCTGGTCGAACGCGGACAGGAGGCGATCATCCGGCTGGCGGACCCTCTCGGACACGGCTGGAACGTGCTGGGCCTGGCCGACAACGAGGTCAGCTACGTGCTCTCCATGCATCCCGCAGTGGGCGCCACGTTGAAGGTCGGCTTCGTCGTGGCCGGCCACATCGCCGGAGTGATCGCGGCCCATGACCGCTCTTTGGCGTTGCTGCCCCGGGCGCACCAGGTCACCGGCCAGCTGGCGATGATGCTGGTGATGGTCGGGTACACCTTCATGGGTTTGTATTTGCTGTTCGGTGGCTGACCGGGCATCGCGTCGACGGCACCGGCGCTAATCTTCTCGGTGTGCCCGACGAGGAAATCCAGCACGTCGGCTGGTTCACGTTCCACTTCGACGATGAGCGCTGGGCGTGGTCAGACGCGGTGCAGATCATGCACGGCTATGAGCCCGGCACGGTGACTCCGACCACCGAACTCGTGCTCTCCCACAAGCACCCCGACGATCGTCCGGCGGTCGCCGCCACGCTGCACGAGATGCGCCGCGCCCATCGCCCGTTCTCCACGCGGCACCGCATCATCGACACAGGCGGCGACGTCCACGACGTCGTCGTGGTGGGCGACCGGATGACCGACGAGCAGGGTCATGTGATCGGGACGCACGGCTTCTACATCGACGTCACCCCCGCCAGGACGATGACCCAGGAGATGGTCACCGCCGCGTTGAGCGAGATCGCCGAGAACCGCGCGGTGATCGAACAGGTGAAGGGCATGCTGATGCTCATCTACCGGGTGGACGGCGACGCCGCGTTCGAACTGTTGCGTTGGCGCTCTCAAGAGTCGAACGTCAAACTGCGGGCGCTCGCCGAACAACTGCTCGCCGACTACCGGCAACTCGACTATCAGGACACGCTGCCCACCCGCGAGACGTTCGACCACCTGCTCCTGACCGCCCATCAGCGGGTGGGAGGCATCGCGGATACCGTGAAGCCATGACAGGTCGGACAGCGAAGAAAGCGCTCATCATCGTCGACGTGCAGAACGACTTCTGCGAGGGCGGATCGCTGGCCGTCGAGGGCGGGGCCGCCGTCGCGCGTGCCACCTCCGCGCTGCTGTCCGGTGCGCATGGCTACGACCACGTGGTGGCGACCAAGGACTTCCACATCGATCCGGGCGAGCACTTCTCCGACCATCCGGACTTCGTCACGTCCTGGCCGCGGCACTGCGTCGTCGGCACCGACGGCGCGGAATTCCATCCCGACCTCGACGTCACACCGGTGGAGGCGGTGTTCCACAAAGGCCGGTACTCGGCCGCGTACAGCGGCTTCGAGGGCGTGGACGACGACGGCACCTCGCTGGCCGACTGGCTGCGCCAACGCGACGTCGACACCGTCGACGTCGTCGGTATCGCCACCGACTACTGCGTCAAGGCGACCGCCGCCGACGCGGCCGCACACGGGCTCGCGACCCGTGTCCTGCTCGATCTGACCGCCGGCGTCGCGCCCGTGACGACCCAGGACGCCGTCAGCGCACTACGCGCGGCCGGCGTCACCGTCAATTGACGTCCTTGTGACATAACGGACGGTTGCAGTGCCCTCGTTGTGGGCATCCGCTACCGCTACCAGCCGATCGCACACCAGGAGAACTCCTTGACTCAGACCGCCGCCTCGCCGGACACCTCGTTTCCGCTCGAGGTGTGGCCCGGCAAGGCCTACCCCCTTGGCGCCACCTACGACGGCTACGGCACCAACTTCGCGCTGTTCAGCGAGGCCGCCGAGAAGGTCGAGCTGTGCCTGTTCGACGCGAACGGCGAGCAGACCGCCTGCATCACCCTCCCCGAGGTCGACGGCTTCGTCTGGCACGGGTTCATCCCCAGCATCGAGCCGGGCCAGCGGTACGGCTACCGGGTGCACGGCCCCTACGATCCGGCCAACGGCGTGCGCTGCAACCCGAACAAGCTGCTGCTGGACCCGTACGCCAAGGCCATCGACGGCACCTTCGAGTGGGACCAGTCGCTGTTCTCCTACAACTTCGGCGACCCGGACAGCCGCAACGACGACGACTCGGCCGCCAACATGCCCAAGTGCGTGGTCATCAACCCGTACTTCGACTGGGGGGTGGACCGCCCACCCAACCACGAGTACGCCGACTCGGTGATCTACGAGGCCCACGTCAAGGGCCTCACCATGACCCACCCGGATGTCCCCGAGCAGATCCGCGGCACCTACGCCGCTGTCGCGCACCCGGCGATCATCGAGCACCTGAAGTCGCTGAGCATCACGGCGATCGAGCTGATGCCGGTGCATCACTTCGCCAACGACTCGACGCTGGTGGACAAGGGGCTGTCGAACTACTGGGGCTACAACACCATCGGCTTCTTCGCGCCGGACTTCAAGTACAGCTCCAACCCGAACCCCGGCGGTCAGGTCCAGGAGTTCAAGGCGATGGTGCGGGCGCTGCACGAGGCGAACATCGAGGTCATCCTCGACGTGGTCTACAACCACACCGCCGAGGGCAACCACATGGGTCCGACCTTGTCGATGCGCGGCATCGACAACGCCGCGTACTACCACCTTGTCGACGACGACAAGCGGTTCTACATGGACTACACGGGCACCGGCAACAGCCTCAACGTCAGCCATCCGCACACGCTGCAGCTGCTGATGGACTCGCTGCGGTACTGGGTGACCGAGATGCACGTCGACGGGTTCCGCTTCGACCTGGCCTCGACGCTGGCCCGCGAGTTCTACGAGGTCGACCGGCTGGCCACGTTCTTCGAACTCGTACAGCAGGACCCGACGGTCAGCCAGGTGAAGCTGATCGCCGAGCCGTGGGACGTCGGCCCGGGTGGCTACCAGGTGGGCAACTTCCCGCCGCAGTGGACGGAGTGGAACGGCAAGTACCGCGACACCGTGCGGGACTTCTGGCGCGGTGAGGGCGCCAGCATCGACGAGTTCGCCTACCGGTTGACCGGCTCGTCGGACCTCTACGAGCACACCGCGCGCCGGCCTGTCGCGTCGATCAACTTCGTCATCGCTCACGACGGGTTCACTTTGCGCGACCTCGTGTCGTACAACGAGAAGCACAACGACGCCAATGGCGAGGACAACAACGACGGCGAGAGTCACAACCGGTCGTGGAACTGCGGCGTCGAGGGGCCGACCGACGATCCGGAGATCAACGCGCTGCGCGCCCAGCAGGAACGCAACTTCATGACCACGCTGCTGCTGTCGCAGGGTGTCCCGATGATGTGCCACGGTGACGAACTCGGACGCACCCAGGGCGGCAACAACAACGGCTACTGCCAGGACAACGAGATCACCTGGATCAATTGGGCAGAAGTCGACGAGGGCCTGCTGGACTTCACCCGGGCGGTGTCGGAGTTGCGGGCCAATCATCCCGTGTTCCGGCGGCGGCGGTTCTTCTCCGGTAAGCCCGTCGGTCGCCGCGGCGCCGAGGGCCTGCCCGACATCGCGTGGTTCGGCCCGGACGGCACGGAGATGAGCGGCGAGGACTGGGAGTCCGGTTTCGCGAAGTCGATGACGGTGTTCCTCAACGGCCAGGGCATCCCCGACATGGACGCCCGCGGCCAGCGCGTGGTCGACGACTCGTTCCTGCTGTGCTTCAACGCCCACTACGAGCCGATCGACTTCACGTTGCCGCCCAAGGAATTCGGCGCTGCGTGGGTGACGGAGATCAACACCGGCGAGCTCACCCCTGACGGTCAGCAGGACGAGCCACAGCCGGCCGGGGCGACGCTGAAGGTGCCGGCGCGGGCGACGATCGTGCTGCGGGCAACGACCGAGTGACGTGATGGTGTGAAAGGCTGACACGAAAGACGTTGCGCGGCAGCACGCTTACCCGCCGGGTTCAGCGTGTTTGCCGCTCCGATGTGTTAGCTTGGGAGCGCTGTTGCAGCCGTGGCCGCTCGTTGGCGGACGTCGTGACGTTTCGCCACCGGTCGGGCGGGCCGGAGTAGGAGCCGTAGAGCGGCGGTGACCTACCGGGTGGCCACGGTTGCCAGCTTTTTCTGTGCGTCAGCCGCGCAGGATGCGCTCGATCGACCGCATCGGGATCGGCAGCCACGACGGACGGAACCTCGCTTCGTAGGCCGCTTCGTACACCGCCTTGTCCAGTTCGTAGGCGGCCAGGATCTGCGTCGCCGCAGCCGGATCCGCTCCGCCCCCGGCGGCATATCCGGCACAGAACGCGGCACTGTTGCCGTCCACCCACTCCCGCGCCCGCTCGGCCAGCTCGTCACCGCCGTCACCCCGCTCGACCACCAGCTGGTAGGCCGCGTACTCGAACGAGCGCAACACGCCGGCCACATCGCGCAGCGGCGAATCCGGCCGCCGCCGCTCGTCCAACGGTTGACCCGGCTCACCCTCGAAGTCGATCAGCACCCAGCCGTCTTCGGTCTTAAGCACCTGCCCCAGATGCAGATCGCCGTGCACTCGCTGCACGATCATCGCCTCGTCGGCCAGCGCGCGGTAGCGGGCTTCGATCAGCGGCATGTGATCGGTCAGCGCGGGCGCCGCCTCGACTGCGGTGCGCAACCGCGCGAGGACCGTATCGACGGGGAACGGCACTGTCGACGTGCCGAGCGCGTCGGCAAGGGCCGCGTGCACCGAGGCCACCGCCTCCCCGAGACGGCGGGATTCTCCTGTGAAGTCGGAGAAGTCCTCACGGGTACTGGCCGTCGCCATGTCCCAGCCTTCGCAGCTGTCGGCTGCGAACGCGGTCACCATGCCGAGCGCGGACGGCTCGGTGTCACCCGTCGTATCCCCCGCCACCCCGCCGGTCTCGAAGGAACCGAACAGCGTCGCCACATGGTGGTTCTGCGCGCGCGCCAGCACCCTGTTCAACTCGATGTCGGGGTTGACGCCTGGAGTCACGCGCCGGAACACCTTGAGGATGGCCTCGCTGCCGAAGATCACGCTGGTGTTGCTCTGCTCGGCGCCCGAGACCCGGGGCGCCGCGGCGAGAGGCAGCGCGGCACCGGGCTCTTTGACGAACGTCAGCGGACCCACCGTGGCGGATTCGTCGATCAGGGACAGAAGTCGGGTCGCCGCGGCGGGATCGAACATCGCGTCGTAGGCGAAGCGACCCTGATCCGATCCGATCGCCGCGATGTCGCCGAAGTCGGGTACCGGGGTGTCGCTCCAGCGGACCAGCACCTGGTAGCGCTCGGTGGAGCCGTCGCCGTACCCGATGTCCAGCAGAACATGGTCGAGGTCGGCGTTTAGCGCGGTGACGGCGATCGGTACGGCGCGGGTCAATTGGCGAGTGCGCCCGGCGTACCAGCGCTGGCGCACTATCCAGTCAGCGAAGGGCAGTCTCATCACGGTGTCCCTGTACCCGTTACGACGTCGCCGACCACGCTCAGGCGAGGAATCGCTCCGCACCGGCGGTGCGCACATACCGCAGGCTGTTGGCCTGCCGGTAGCCGAGGACCCCGCCCCCGAAGGTCAGCAGGATGAGGCCGGCGAGACCGGGGAGTGCGACGGCCGCGAGCTGGGCGACGGTGGGGCTGACCATGGAGCGCGGCATCGCCTCGGCTCGCGGCACCGCACCGGTGGACAGGGGCTGCGCGGTGATGCCCGGTGTCGGGGCGATCGAGCCGCGGATTGTCGGGGCGCTGGCTCCGGCGACTCCTGGCGCGGTCACGCCCGGCTCGGCGCCGACAGCGTCGGGCGCTCTGACGCCCCGGGGTGCGGCATCGGCGGCCGTGAGGGCGCGCGGCACGGTCACCACGAGTGGTGCTCGGAGACCGGCGGGATCGTGGCCGGCACCTCCTCCGCCGCCACCTCCCGCGCCGGCGGTACCGGTGGACGCATCCACCACCGGCGCCTCCTCCTGGGTACGGAACGCCGGACCGGGCGGCGGTGCCGGCGGCACGATCGACAGTGCCGAGAGGAACTGCGTCAAGGTCGGCACGGGGATCTCGACCGTGGTGTAGAAGTTGCGCGGCAGCGGCAGTTGACCCGACGGGATCTCGCCGGGGGCGGGCAGCCGCAGCATCGGGATGGTCAGCGACCGACCGGAGTCGACCTTGCCGGATTCCCGGGGCGCCACCGGGGAGTCGGGCTCGGAGGGTTCGCGAGAGCCGCCGCTGCGTGAGGGTTCTTCCGGGTCGGTGTCGACGGTGACCGACGCGTCGTCGGGAGTGTCGACTGAGGTAGATCCGCTGGACGTGCTTCCCGATGTGTCCGTCGACGTGTTCTTGGGTGCCTCGGAACCGCTGTCGGAGCCGCCGGAGTCCGTCTGCGAGGAACCGTCACTGTCCGAGGGTTGCGCGAGGGCGGGCCCGACCCCAACACCGACACCGCCGAGGAACAGCACCAGGGACAGCGCGCCGGCAGCCGCGATGACACGCGATGCGGGCCGCCCCATGATGTCCCCTCATTCAGCCGACGCAGTACCGAAAGACCGTCGTTGACTCCCCGGCAATTCTCGCATACCAGCACAACCCCGAGGCCGGATCGGAGTTTGCTGAGCGCAGCCGGAAATCTACGCGCGCGTCAGCGGGTTGCTGTGCCGGTTATGGTGCCGTAGTGACGTCCGGAAGCCGACCCCGCGATCACGGCGATCCCGGCGATGCGCCGACCATTCCGCCGCCGCTGCGCGAACCCGTCAATCCTGCCCGGCCCTCAGCCGCCGAAGAGGCGCGCACGATCGCGGCGTCGACCAACTCCGCGACGCTGGCGACGCTGACGGCCTACGGCGATCCGTGGGCGTCGTTCGTGACCTATGGGCTGCTCGGCGGAGCGCCGGTGCTGTGCGTGTCGAACCTCGCCGAGCACGGCCGCAACCTGGCGGCCGACCCGAGGGCGAGCCTGGCCATCGTCGCGCCGGCCACCGAGTCCGATCCCCTGGCCAACGCGCGCATCACGGTAGCGGGTCTCGTGGAACGTCCGACCGGCGACGAGCACACGGCAGCGCGCGAGGCGCACCTGGCGGCGGTGGATGCGGCCAAGTACTACATCGACTACACCGACTTCACGCTGTGGGTGTTGCGGGTGGCCCGTGTGCGGTGGGTCGGCGGCTACGGCCGCATGGAGTCGACGAGCGGAGCAGACTACGGCGCTGCGCAACCGGACCCGGTCAGCCGCCACGCCGCGGGCGCCATCGCCCATCTGAACGCCGACCACGCCGACGCGCTGGCCGCGATGGCGCGGGAACTGGGCGGGTACCCGGACACCACGACCGCCTCGTGCACCGGCGTGGACCGCTACGGCCTGGATCTGCGGGTGCTGACCGAACGCGGAATGGCCTACACCAGAATCGGTTTCGCTTCCCCGCTGGATTCCGCCGACGAATTGCGTTCAGCCACGGTCGAGTTGACGCGTCGGGCCCGCGGGCAGTGATTCTCCGGCGGGCACTACGATCGCGCTATGTCCGAGCAGATGCAGCGTCCCGAGACCTGGCAGGCCGCGTTCGAGCTGATCCGCACGCGCGGACACGAGCGTCGCGAGGAGCCGTTCCGGTTGGCCAGCGGCCAGCTCAGCCATGACTACATCGACGGCAAGTTCGCCGTCGACACCGGGGAGCGGCTGTCGGTGGTGAGCCGCGCGGTGGCCGATCTCGCCGCTGCCCACGGCATCGAGTTCGACGCCGTCGGCGGTCTGACGATGGGCGCCGATCCGCTCGCGCACGGCGTGGCGATGGTGACGGGCAAGGCCTGGTTCTCGGTGCGCAAGGAGCAGAAGCAGCGTGGCCGTGAGCAGTGGATCGAGGGCACCCGGTTGCAGGCCGGGGACCGGGTGCTGCTGGTCGATGACGTGATCAGCACCGGGGGCTCGACCGAGCTGGCGCTCGAGCGCATCGAGCCCCTGGGCGTGGTCGTGACGGGCGTGATCCCGATGGTCGATCGCGGGGACATCGCCGCCGCGCGATTCGCCAAGCGCGGCATACCGTTTCAGGCGCTGGTGAGCTACCGCGACCTGGGCATCGACCCCGTCAAGGACGTGTGATTTCGGCGTGGTTGTCGTCGCTGACCGACGATAGGCACGCCGAAATCACGCAGGGGTGACGAGCACGGCGTCGCTGTCCACCGCGACGGCCACGCGCTCGCCGGGCTGCAGGTCCCGGGCCGCCGAGCTGGCCATCTGAGCCATCAGCACCGCACCGTCGGCCGCGCTCAGGTGCACCCGCGAGATCGCCCCCAGGAACGACACCGATGTCACGGTCGCGGTGCCCGCCGGGTCAGCGGTCACGTTCACCGACTCGGGCCGCACCATCGCCACCCCTTCGCCGTCGACCGAACCCGGCGCCGCGGGCAGCGACAGCCCGAGCAGTGACGCGCGGCCACCGGACACCGTCGCGGGCACCCTGTTGTTGAGCCCGACGAAGTCGGCGACGAACGGCGTAGCCGGGTGGGCATAGAGCTCGGCGGGTTCGGCGAGCTGTTCGAGCCTGCCTTTGTTCATGACCCCGACCCGGTCCGCGACGGCCAGCGCCTCCTCCTGGTCGTGGGTGACGAACAGCGTCGTGGTGCCGACGTCGAGCTGTACGCGCCGGATCTCGTCACGCAGCTGGGTGCGCACCTTGGCGTCGAGCGCCGAGAGCGGCTCGTCGAGCAGCAGCACCCGGGGCTGGATCGCCAGCGCCCGGGCCAGCGCGACGCGCTGCTGCTGCCCACCCGACAACTCCTTGGCGTAGCGGCCGCCCAGCGCCCCCAGGCCCACCAGATCGAGCATGTCGGCCGCGCGGGACAGCCTCTCGCCCTTGGCTTTTCCTCGCATCTTCAGACCGAACGCGACGTTGTCGAGCACCGTCAGGTGGGGGAACAGGCTGTAGGCCTGGAACACCATGCCCATGTCCCGCTTGTTGGCGGGCACCGTGCTGACGTCGACGCCACCGACGGTCACGGTGCCCGACGTCGCCTCGTCGAGACCGGCGAGGATGCGCAGTGCCGTGGTCTTCCCGCAGCCCGACGGGCCGAGCAGCGCCACCATCTCACCGGGTTCGATGTGCAGGGTCAGCCCGTCGAGCGCCCTGGTCTCACCGTAGAGACGGGTCAGCTCGGTGAGCTCGACGGCAACTCCGGTCACGTGGTCACTCCTGTCTGGTGGCGGCGGCCACGGGTGACCAGGGAGAGGATCAGCAGCAGCGCGAAGCCGAACAGCAGCGTGGCCAGCGACGCGGCCACCGAGGTCGGGCCGTTGCTCTTGCCGATGGTCACGATCTGCACCTGCAACGTCTCGTATCCCGACAGCGACGCGATGGTGAACTCGCCGAGCACCACGGCGATCGAGATGAAGGCCGCCGACAGGATGCCCGACCAGATGTTGGGCACCACGACCCGCAGGATCGTCGTCACCCAGCCGGCCCCGAGCGACCGTGCCGCCTCGGAGAGGGTCTGCAGGTCGATGCTCGACAGTGCAGCGTCCAGCGCGCGGTAGGAGAACGGCAGCACCACCACGACGTAGACGAACGTCAGCGTCAGCGCCGACTCCCCGAAGAAGTACGTCACCCACAGGTACACGTTGCGCAGTCCGACGACGATCACCAGGGCCGGGATCGTCAGCGGCAGCAGGCACAGGAATTCGATCAGCCCTTTGGCCCAGGGCGCGCGCAACCGGACCCAGATCATGGTGGGCACCAACAGGATCAGCATCGCCAGCACGGTCAGTACCGCCAGCGACAGGGAGACGATGATCGCGCGGTACAGCGCCTCGTCGGCGATCAGATTCGCCCACGCCTGCCCGGTGCGCCCGCCGGAGATCAGGTCGCGTGTCGAGAAGTCGGCCATCGCGTAGAGCGGAAAGCAGAAGAACAGCCCGAACGCCACCCACAGCAGCCCGCGCACCGCCCGCGTCATGACAGCCACCGCGCGCTGCGCCGCACCAACAGGTTGTAGGCGACCATCACCACGGCCACCACGACGATCATCTCGAGCGCCAGTGCGTAGGCGAAACCGGCCTGCCCCAGCACCACCTCGCTGACCAGCGACGCCCGGATCAGCAGCGGCAGGATCGGGCTGCCTTGACTGACCAGCGCGGCGGCCGTGGCATAGGCGGCAAAGGCGTTGGCGAACAGCAGAAGCATCGAACCGAGGAACGCCGGGGTCAGCAACGGCACCGCCACTTCCCGCCAGTAGTCCCACGTGGACGCCCCGAGGCTGACCGCCGCCTCGCGCCACTGCTCACGCAGGCCTTCCAGCGCAGGCACGAACACGATCACCATCAGTGGGATCTGGAAATACGTGTAGACCAGGATCAGCCCGCCCAGGCCGTACAGCCACCCCGAGCCGGCGAGATTCCAGCCGGTCGCCTGCTGCACCCACAGCGTCAGCACACCGTTCAAGCCGACTGTCGCCAGGAACGCGAAAGCCAAAGCCACTCCGCCGAATTGGGCCAGCACGCTGCACAGCGACAGCACGGCCCGGCGCACCATCGACGTCGGCGGGCTGCTGACGATCAGCCACGCCATCACCGCACCGAGCAGCGCGCCGAGCAGTGCCGTGGCGGCGCTGAGCAGCACGCTGGTCAGCAGCGCCGACAGCGCCGTCCCGGTGAACAGCGCCGCGATGCGACTGAAGGAGAACACCCCGTCGAGATACACAGAGCTCACCACGACGGTGACCGTCGGGATGATCAGGAAGATCAGGACGACGGCCAGGAACGGCAGCAGCGGCAGGCCGTCACGAACACGGCGCATGTCAACCAACCGCGGCGGCCCAGTTCTCCGACAGGTATTTCGAGGCGGCCTCGGTCTGCTGCGGGGTCGGCACCGTGACCGGTCCGTCGACCACCGGGAGCGCCTTGGCGACCTCGGCGTCCAGCGTCTTGTTCGCGATCATGTTGTCGGCGCGCACCGGGCGAACGCCGCCCTGGGCGTAGAGGTTCTGCCCCTCGTCGCTGTAGAGGAACTCCTGCCACAGCCGTGCCGCGGCCGGGTGCGGCGCCTCCTTGTTGATCGCCTGGTAGTAGTACCCCGCGACCGCGGCGTTCGGCGGTACGAACACCGTCCAGGACGGAAGCTTCTTCGTCTCAGACGAATTCGTGTAGTTCCAGTCGATGACGACCGGCGTCTGCCCGGATTCGATGGTCGCCGGCGTCGGGTCCACCGGCAGGAAGTTGCCCGCCTGCTTGAGCTTGCGGAAGAACTCGACGCCCGGGGCGATGTCGTCGGCGGACCCGCCCTGCGACAGCGCCACCATCAGCACGCCGGAGAACGCCGCACCGGCCTGGGTGGGATCTCCGTTGAGCGCGACCTTGCCCTGGTACTCGGGCTTGAGCAGATCGTTGACATTCGTCACCGGGGGCACCTTGGCGGAGTCGAAGCCGATCGACATGTAGCCGCCGTAGTCGTTGACCCATGCCCCGCTGGGATCTTTGAAGGCGGCCGGGATGTCGTCGAAGGTCGCCACCTTGTACGGCGCGAACATCGCGGTGTTGGCCAGCGCCACGGACTGGCCGAGGTCGAACACGTCCGGAGCGCTGCTGCGGCCCTTCTGCTGGTTGGCGGCGTTGATCTCGTCCTGGCTCGACGCATCGGGTTGCGCAGAGTTCACCTTGATGCCGTACTTGTCGGAGAAGGCCTTGATGATCGCTCCGTAGTTGGCCCAATCCGGCGGCAGCGCAATCACATTGAGCTCACCCTCGTCCTTGGCTGCCTTGACCAGACCGTCCATGTCGCCGAAGTCGGCCGCCGAGGTGGCCTCTGACGCCTTGCCGCCGGACTGCGTCTGGGAGCCGGAGTCGTTCTTCTCCGGTGGGGCGCACGCCGCGGCGCCGACGACCAGCAGGGCCGATGCGGCACAGACGAGGAACCGGGACAGGCGTCCAGTGGTGTTGGCAGAGGGCATGGTTGAGACCTTCCGGTGAGCAGGAGGCGGCGCAGTGGCGCGGCGATTACCTGGCCGTGTCATCGCGGTGAACCATAACCTGGCGGCGCTGCTCGCGCCTAGGGTTGAGCAGGTGGGCATGTCCGGGCCGGTTACCGCGTTCGCCGGCGCTCCGGTGGCGATGCTCGCGACCGTGCGACCCGACGGTTCCCCCCATGTCGTGCCCGTGGTGTTCGCGACGGCCGCCGATCGCGACGACGTCGTGTTCACGGCCGTCGACGCGAAGCCCAAGTCGACCCGGCGGCTGCGTCGGCTGGACAACATCGCCCACCGACCCCAGGTGAGCCTGCTGGTCGAGCACTACGACGACGACTGGTCGCGGCTGTGGTGGGTGCGGGCGGACGGCACGGCGACGATCCATCACGAGGGCCGCGCGCTGGCGGAGGGCTATGCGCAGTTGCGGGCCAAGTACCCGCAGTATGACCGCGTCGCGCTGGACGGCCCCGTGATCAGCATCGCGATTCACCGCTGGGCGTCCTGGGGTGGGGGCTAGCCGGTAGAGGAGATCGCCGCCCGCCTCGATCGGCTACTCGGTGCCTGAAGCGGCCTGACGCTCCGCCGGCTCGGAGTCGGCCGGCGCCGTCAGCCGCTCCTCGTAGGCGCCTTCGTCGCGGCCCAGCGCGATGGTGCCGGCAGCCATCGCCAGCGTCGAGATCGCCAGCGCCACCGCATCGAGGCGGCTCACGTCCAGATGTTCACCGAGCACGACCGCGCCGAGGATGACCGCGATCACCGGCTCGAGGGTCAGCATCGTCGGCACGGACGTCTGCAGGGAGCCGGCATGGAACGCCGACTGCTGCAGCAGCACGGCGATCACGCCGAGCACGACAAGCAGATAGGGCACCGGCGTGGCGAAGACGGTGGACGCTCCCTCGTGGGTGAGCACGTGCATGAACAACTTCGTCAGCACCGCGACCACGCCGAAGAGCACGCCGACCGCGACCGCCAGCAACACCGCACGGCGCCAATCGGCGCTGCGCAACGCGACGACGACGCACGCCAGCACAGCCGCCGTGCAGACGACCGCGACGATCGCCGACATCCCCAGCGAGGCCTCGTAGTCACCGGGGCTGGGTTTGGCCAGCACGACGAACACCGCCAGCGCGGCGGTGAGCAGCAGCGCCCAGGCCCATTCCCCGCGAGTGACCCTGCGATGGGCCAGCCGGGCCGACAGTGGCAGTGCGAACAGCAGCGCCGACACCAGGATGGGTTGCACCAGGAGCAGGGATCCGTTGGCCAGCGCCAGCGCCTGGAACACGAACCCGGCCACCGCCGCGGCGGTTCCGGCCCACCACAGCGGCCTACGGATCAGCGTCAGCACCATGACGGCGCTGACGCCGTGTTCGGCGGGCACGTCCAGGGTGGCCCGCTGCCGCACCACGATGCCGATGGCCAGGAACACCGCCGCCAACAACGACAGCAGGACGGTCACGCCATGGCCGATCACCCGACAAGGACAGCACACCTACCGTGCCGCTGCCCACCCGGCACGACGGGCGCCGGTGATCGATCTTGTTTCAGCAGCGCGGAACTGGGCACTCCCTGCGCCATGAATCTGCGGAGATTGCTCATGCTCGCCGGCGCGGTGGTGTTGCTCGTCGGAGTGATCGCACTGTTGGTGCCGGTATCGGTGCCGGGACCCCAGGGTGACATCGGCTGTGGCAACGCGATCGCGTCGGATCTGTCCCAGGCGCGCGACGTCGACGGCAACAATCTGGCCAACCTGCCGGTGCTGAACGAGATCATCCCGCACAAGGACTTCGTCGCCGAGTGCCAGTCCGCGCTGTCGTCGCGGCGCTCCTGGTCGATCCCCGTGGCCGTCGTCGGCGTTCTGGTGATCGCCGGTTCGTTCTTCGTCGGTGGTCGCACCGGCCGGGTGCGGGCCTGACTTTTTTGACCGCCGTCTCTAGCTGGCGCGCTCGTCCTTGACCACCCGCAGCCGGGGCCGCTCCTGCGGTTCCGGCTGCGCCGATGTCTCGGGTGCGATCTTGTCGGTGACCGTGGCCGCCACGGAGTCGATGCGGTTGACGGCACGGTCGCACAGCCCCCGCACCCGGTCTCCTGCGCCTTCCACAGCGGAGTCGACGTCGTCGGCCGCGCTGAGCAGGTAGGCCCGCATGTTCAGCCGCCACCGTTCCCCGGCGCGGCGTAGCCGGTGGCGGAGCCGATCGTCGACCTCGACGGTCACATACGGCAGCACTCGAAGCTTCATCTCCCGTGCCTCCCCTGTGTGGATGCCTGTGCCCAGGGTAGCGGGAATCAGCGCGCCGCTCTGGCCGCCGTGACGGCTCCCGCGGCATCCCGGCTCGCCTGCTTGCCGGCAGCATAGGCGTCTTCGGCTGCGCGCCGCGCCTCCTCGGCGGTGCGCAGCGCTTCCTCGGCGGTGGCGAGCCGGCGGCGCGCGTCCTCGACCCGTAACCGGGCCACGGACAGGTCGGACTGCAGCTCCGCAAGAGCCGCGTCGGCGTCGGCCTGCCGGGCGAGAGCGTCTCGCAGGGCCGGGGACGGGCCTCGTCGGGCCCGCTTCTCGGCCGGTGGGGCCGGTGCGCTGGCCGGGGAACGCTTCGCCGACACCGCGGTCGCGACCCCGAAGTCGCCGAAGCCGGACCACTGTTCGGCCTTGGTCAGCCGGCCCAGGCGGGCGAGCACCTCGGAATCGGCGACGGCCGCCTGCAGGGTCGAGACGACGTCGTCGCGCAGCGCGGCTGACGGATCGGAGATCCCCGCCGCGACGAACCCGGCGTGGCTCAGTTCCTCCACCAGTCGGCGCTGCTCGGTGGTCAGGGCGCGGATCGCGTCGCCGTCCATCGCCGCGTGCGCCTCCCGTAGCCGCGAGCGCAGGTCCGCGAGTTGGGTTCGCGCGGTGCCTCTCAGCGCCAGCAGATTCACCACCCACGCCGCGACGGTCGGCCTGCGGCTGGCGCCGATCTGCTTCGCGGCGTCGCCGTCACCGGCTTTCTTGGCCGCCGCGGCCAGCTCGGTGCGCCGCGCGGTGAAGTCCTGCGGGCGCGCCGTGTACAGCGCATCGAGTGCATCGGACACCGCGTCGGTCGCTGGATCGTCCACCCCATCAGCCACAATGTCCACTATCACCGAGAACACTGGTCGTCATCCACTCCGCCCGGCCATCGTGGTCGGCGCACTCGGCGTGGTGTTCGGCGACATCGGCACCAGCCCGATCTACACGCTGGCCACCGTTTTCGACCCCCACGATCCGCACCCGGTGCCGGTGTCGCGCGATCACGTCTACGGCGTGGTGTCGCTGATCTTCTGGTCGGTGATGATGATCGTGACGTTCACCTACGTGACGCTGGTGATGCGCGCAGACAACCACGGCGAGGGCGGCATCATGGCCCTGATCACGCTCGTGAAGAAGTTCTCGAAACCGTCCACACGACGGGTGTCGACCGTGCTGGCGGCGCTCGGCGTGTTCGGCGCGGCACTGTTCTTCGGCGACAGCATGATCACCCCGGCCATCTCGGTGCTCTCGGCGGTCGAAGGCGTGAAGGTGATCGATCCCGGGTTCGCCGACTTCGTGGTGCCTGTGACCGCGGTGATCATCGTGATCCTGTTCTCCGTGCAGCGCCGTGGCACCGAGACGGTGGGCCGGTTCTTCGGTCCGGTGATGATCCTGTGGTTCGCCGTGATCGGCGCGTGCGGCATCCGCGGCATTGTCACCAATCCCGACATCCTCTGGGCGCTGTCACCGACCCACGCGCTGGAATTCCTGTCCGGCCGTTTCCATGTGGCGTTCTTCGCGCTCGCCGCGATCGTGCTGGCGGTCACCGGCGCCGAGGCGCTGTACGCCGACATGGGGCATTTCGGTCGCAAAGCCATCACCGTCGGTTGGTTGGGTCTGGTGCTGCCCGCCTGCACGCTCAACTACTTCGGGCAGGGCGCACTGGTGCTCTCCGACGAACGCAACGTCGCCGCACCGTTTTTCCTGCTCGTTCCGGAGTGGGGCCGCATCCCGATCGTGCTGCTGGCCACTGCGGCGACGGTGATCGCATCGCAGGCGGTGATCACCGGCGCGTTCTCGGTGGCATCGCAGGCAGCCAAGCTCGGTTACCTGCCCAGGCTGCGAATCCACTACACGTCGGCCACCGCGATGGGGCAGGTCTACGTGCCGTGGATCAACGGGATGCTGATGGTCGCGGTGCTGATCCTGGTGTTCGCGTTCCGCAGTTCCTCGGCGCTGGCGTACGCGTTCGGGATGGCGGTCACCGGCACGATCACGATCACCACGCTGCTGTTCCTCTACATCGCCCGCACCCGCGCCGGGGCGCCGCTGTGGTTGGTGCTCGGCGGTGGGGCGGTGCTGTTGACCGTCGACCTGATGTTCTTCGCGGCCAACATGACCAAGCTCGTGCACGGGGCGTGGCTGCCGCTGCTGATCGCCGTCGTCGCGTTCGTGGTGATGACGACGTGGCAGCGGGGCCGGGTGCTGGTCACCGAGGAACGACGTGAGGTCGAGGGTCCGATGCAGGACTTCATCGACGGGCTGACCACGATGGATCCGCCGTTGGTGCGGCTGCCGGGAACGGCCGTGTTCCTGAACAGGGGCGACGACACGGCGCCGCTGTCCATGCGCACCAACGTCGAACACAACCACGTGCTGGCAGAGCACGTGGTGATCATGAGTCTGACCACCGAACCGGTGCCGCGCATCCCGGATTCAGAGCGCGTCAGCGTCGACCGACTCGGGCCCGACGACGACGGCATCGTGCACGTGGTGGCCCGGTTCGGCTACATGGAGCACGTCAACGTGCCCAGGGTGCTCGGTCTGCTGGATTCCGAGCAGACCGAGGGCCCGCTCGACCTGGCGAACGCGACCTACTTCCTGTCGAAACTCGAACTGTGCGAAGGGGATCGACCGTCGATGGCGCGGTGGCGCAAGCGCCTGTTCATCGCGACGTCGTACATCACCTCAGACGCGGCGGCCTACTTCGGGCTACCGCTGGACCGCACCGTGGTGATCGGCTCACGACTCGAGGTCTGATTTCTGCAGATGCCGGCGCACCGGTTCCCGGCCGGGCGGCTGCGTCGGGGTGGGCAACAGGGGCGTGACCGGCTGAACGGGCACCGTGGTCGGCGCATCGGTGTTAATCTCCAGCGGTTCACCGGCATGACGGATGGTCAGTCGGTGGTGCGGCCCGTCGCGCAGGGTGTAGGTGACCGACGAGTGGTCGGCCTCGACGGTGACGCGGAAGTTTCGCCACCGCAACCGGAAACACAGCCGCTTGATCCCCGACGGCAGATGCGGGTCGAGGCTCAGCATGCCTTCGTCGTCGCGCAGCCCGCCGAAACCGCCGACGAGCGCGGTCCAGCTGCCCGCCAGTGACGCCAGGTGCAAGCCGTCACCGGTGTTGTGGTGCAGATTGCGCAGATCGATCAGCGCGGCCTCGTAGGCGTAGTCGTGCGCGAGCTCCAGGTGCCCCACCTCGGCGCACATCACCGCCTGCGTGCACGCCGACAACGACGAGTCGCGGGTGGTGCGCTTCTCGTAGTAGTCGACGTTGCGGGCCTTCTGCTCAGCGGTGAACGCGTGGCTCTGCCACTGCATGGCCAGCACGAGGTCAGCTTGTTTGACCACCTGCGCCGGATAGAGCCGCACGTACGGTTCGTGGAGCAGCAGAGGGTATTCGGTGTTCGCCGAGAAATCCCACTCCCGCAGCGTGGTGAAGCCATCGCACTGCGGGTGCACACCCAGCTCGTCGTCGTAGGGAATGTGCACGGCCTCGGCGGCATCGCGCCACGCGGCGGTCTCCTCGTTGTCCACCCCGAGATCGCTTGCGGCGTCCGGGTTTCGGTGGCAAGCGTCCACGGCGATGCGCAGGTTGTTGGCCGCCATCAGGTTGGTGAACACGTTGTCGCGCACCACCGCGGTGTACTCGTCGGGGCCGGTGACACCGTCGATGCGCCACAGACCGTTGCGGTCGTGGTGGCCCAGAGACATCCACAGCCGTGCGGTCTCGACGAGAACCGCCAGCCCGCAGTCTTTTTCGAGCGAGTGGTCGCCGGTGACCACGCGGTAGCGGTCGAACGCCATCGCGATGTCGGCGTTCACGTGGAACGCGGCGGTGCCTGCGGGCCAGTACGCCGAACACTCCTCTCCGGCGATCGTGCGCCACGGGAAGCTCGCGCCGTCGAGGTCGAGCTCTCTGGCGCGGTCGCAGGCGAGGTCCAGCGTCGAGGACCGCCACCGCAGCGCGTCTGCGGCGGCATGAGGTGCGGTGTAGGTCAGTACGGGTAGCACGTAACCCTCGGTGTCCCAGAAGGCGTGCCCGTCGTACCCGGTGCCGGTGAGGCCCTTCCCGGCGATCGCGCGGCGTTCGGCGCGGGCCGCGGCCTGGATCACGTGGAAGAGGCCGAAGCGCACCGCCTGCTGGCAGTCGGCATCGCCGTCGACCTCGACGTCCGCACTGTCCCAGAAGTCGTCGAGATACTCCCGCTGCGAGTCGAGCAGTCCGTCCCAGCCCGTGTAGCGGGCACCGGCGATCGCGGCGGCGACCTGATCGCGCAGGGCAGGCCGGGATCGGATGCTCGACCAGCCGTAGGCGAGATACTTGACCAGGCGCAGCTTTTCACCCGGCTGCAAGCCGCACACCACCGTGGTGCGGGCCCAGTCGCCGCCGGCGTCGCCGCTGATGTCGACGCGCCCGGGGGCCTCGACGACGTGATCCATCGCCGCAGCCATCATCAGCTTGCTGGCCCGGGTGCGGTGGATCAGCACCGCGCCGTTGTCGCTGACCTCGTGCTGCATCGCCTTGAGCGGATTCTTCAGGACCGATGCCACCCGCGGATCGTCGGAGGGCTCCGGCTGGTCCTCGTTGGCCACCAGCTCGGACTGCAGGGTGACGCGCACGGGATCGTCGACCGCCTCGACGATGTACTCGATGGCGGCCAGACCGCGCTGCGCCAGCGACACCAGCCGCACCGAGGTGACCCGGACGTGCTTGCCTGCAGGCGATTTCCACTCGGCTTCGCGCGTCAGGGTGCCTGCCCGCATGTCGAGCACCCGTTCGTGGGAGAGCAGGTCGCCGTAGCGGACGTCGAACGGCTCGTCCTCGACGAGCAGGCGGATCAGCTTGCCGTTGGTGACGTCGACGATCGACTGGCCGTCCTCGGGATAGCCGAAGCCTGCCTCGGCGTAGGGCAGAGGCCGCGTCTCGTAGAACCCGTTCAGATAGGTACCGGGCAGCCCGAACGGTTCCCCTTCGTCCAGGTTGCCGCGTAATCCGATGTGGCCGTTGGACAGTGCGAAGATCGACTCGGTCTGTGGCAGCAGGTCGAACACGAGCTGGGTTTCCCGGATCCGCCACGGTTCGACCGGGAAAGCCTCGTCGGAGATCATCATCGGTCGAGCAGCTCCCCCAGGTCGGTGACGACGATGCCGGCGCCGTGCTCACGCAGCGCATCGGCCTGACCGACACGGTCGACGCCGACGACGGCCCCGAAGTGACCGGCCTTAGCGGCGGCCACTCCCGACTGCGCGTCTTCGAAGATCGCGGCCTCCGCTGGTTCGACGCCGAGCAATTCGGCGGCGCGCAGGAAGCTGTCCGGTGCGGGCTTGCCGCGCAGATGCTCCTCCTGCAGCGTCACGCCGTCGACCCGTACTTCGACGTACTGGGCCAGTCCGGTGATCTCCAGGACCTGCTTGGTGTTGGCGCTCGACGACACGACGGCGCGGCGCAGGCCGGCCTCGGCGACCGCCTGCAGGTAGCGACGCGATCCGTCGAACACCTCGACCCCGTCCTTCTCCAACGTGTGTTGGAAGGCCGTGTTCTTCTCATCGCCGAGTTGGTGCACGCATGCGTCGTCGACGTCGATGTGGCGGCTCTCGAGGAAGGACCGCACGCCGTCCTCACGCGGCTTGCCGTCGACGTAGTCGTCGTAGTCGGCGCCGATGTCGAACGGGGTGAAGTCGTCGCCGTCGCGTGCCCGGAGGAAGTCGTCGAACATCTTCTTCCATGCCCGCTTGTGCACGCTGGCGGTATCGGTGAGCACGCCGTCGAGGTCGAACAGGCACGCGCGGATGCCCTCCGGTAGTCCGAACACCCTCCCTTTCTACCCAGACGGACTAATTTCCACGCTGTGACGGTTGGCCCCGGTATGCGCATCGGCGTGGTTTTCCCGCAAACCGAGCTCGGCGGCGACCCCGGCGCGGTGCGCGCCATGGGGCAGCGCGTCGAGGAGCTCGGGTTCACCCACCTTCTCGCCTACGACCACGTGCTCGGAGCCGACCCGGCCGTGCACCGGGACTGGGCAGGCCCGTACGACGTGGACACCACGTTCCACGAGCCGTTGGTGATGTTCGGCTATCTCGCGGCCGTGACGACGACGCTGGAGCTTGTCACCGGGGTCATCATCCTGCCGCAGCGCCAGACCGCGCTGGTGGCCAAGCAGGCCGCGGAGGTGGACCTGTTGACAGGCGGGCGGTTCCGGCTGGGGGTGGGCCTGGGCTGGAACGCGGTGGAGTACGAGGCGCTCGGTGAGAACTTCGGCGATCGGGGCAGGCGCTCCGAAGAGCAGATCGAGTTGCTGCGCCGGCTGTGGACCGAACGCTCGGTGACGTTCGAGGGACGTCACCACCGGGTGGTGGGTGCGGGCGTGGCTCCCCTGCCGGTGCAGCGGCCCATACCGCTGTGGATCGGCGCCGCATCGCCGCGGGCGTACGCCCGCGTGGGCAGGCTCGCCGACGGCTGGTTCCCGATGTTCGGGCCGGGGCCGCGTCTCGACGAGGCGCGGGCCGTGGTGGACGAGGCAGCCCGAGGCGCCGGCCGCGATCCGGAAAGCATCGGCATGGAGGGCCGCGTCAGCTGGCAGGGTGACTCCGACGCGGTCCTCGCCGCGATCGAGGCGTGGCGACAGATCGGGGCCACGCATCTGACGGTGAACACCATGGGCGCCGGCCTGACGACCGTCGACAAGCACCTCGAGGCACTGGAGGCTGTCGCAGACGCGGCGGGCCTGTCCGCCTAGCGGCGGCGCCGGGGAACCGACAGGTACTTGTACTCGAGGAACTCGTCGATTCCGACCTTGCCACCTTCGCGTCCGAGGCCGGACTGTTTGACTCCTCCGAAGGGTGCGGCGGGGTTGGACACCACCCCGGTGTTGACACCGACCATGCCGACCTCCAGTCGTTCGCTCAGGTCGAACGCGCGATCGATGTCCTGGGTGAAGACGTATCCGACCAGACCCCAGTCGGTGTCGTTGGCGCGGGAGATCACGTCGTCTTCGTCGTCGAACGGGATGACCGGCGCCACCGGACCGAACACTTCTGTGGACATCAGCTCGGATTCAGGTGACACATCGGCGAGCACGGTCGGCGGGTAGAAGTAACCCGGTCCGTCGGGAAGCCGGCCGCCGGTCACGGCGGTGGCACCACGGGCGAGCGCGTCGTCGACCAGGTGCTGGACCTTGGCTCGGCCGGCGGCGTCGATGAGCGGTCCGACATCGGTACCGTCGGCCAGGCCGTTGCCCACCGTCAGTTCGGCCATCCGCGCCGCGAGGCGCTCACTGAATTCGCTTGCCAGAGAACGGTGCACGTACATGCGGTTCGCCGCTGTGCACGCCTCCCCCATGTTGCGCATCTTCGCCGCCATGGCCCCCTGCACCGCGGTGTCGATGTCGGCGTCGGCGCACACGATGAACGGCGCATTGCCGCCCAGCTCCATGGACGATCTCATCACCGTGTCGGCCGCCTGGCGCAGCAGCACCTTGCCCACGCCGGTGGAGCCGGTGAAGCTGATCTTGCGGGCCTTGCCGCTGCTCATCCACCGCTGCACCACGGTCGCTGCATCGGTGGTGGTGACGACGTTGAGCACTCCCTCGGGCAGACCGCACTCCTGCAGGATCGCCGCCAGGGCCAACGAGGTCAGCGGTGTCTGCGGCGCGGGTTTGAGCACCATCGTGCAGCCGGCTGCCACGGCGGGCGCGATCTTGCGGGTGCCCATCGCCAACGGGAAGTTCCACGGCGTGATGAGGACACAGGGACCGACGGGTTCCCGCGTGACGATGATGCGGTTCGCGCCGTCGCCGGTGGTGGTGTGGTCACCGGAGATCCGCACCGCTTCTTCGGAGAACCACCGCAGGAACTCCGCGGCGTAGGCCACCTCACCCCTGGCCTCGGCCAGCGGCTTACCCATCTCCGAGGTCATCACCTCAGCCAGCCAGTCCTGCCGGGACATCACGAGATCATATGCGCGGCGCAAGATTTCGCTACGCACGCGTGGTGCGGTGCGGGCCCACGAGCGCTGCGCAGCGACTGCGGCGTCCAGGGCCGCGTCAGCGTCCCCGGGACCCGCATCGGCCACGCTGGCCAACAGCTCTCCGGTGGCGGGGTTCTCCACCTCGAAGACGTTTCCGTTGTTCGCGGCGCGCCACCGCCCGCCGATGAGAAGCCCGGTCGGGATGTCGGCGAGACCAGCGTGCAGCGTTGTTGACGTCATCGATCGTTCTCCAATGTGGGGTCGAGAATCTGTGCCAGGTGCAGGGAGGCGTGGGCGGTCGGAGCCAGCTGTCTGGCTTGCATGTGGCAGCTGAAGCCGTCGGTGAGCACCACCGCCTCCGGGTCGGCGCGCAGCGCCGGGGCCAGCGCCAGTTCGGCGACGGCCATGCTGACGTCGTAGTGCTCGCGCTCGAAACCGAAATTGCCGGCAACGCCGCAGCATCCGGTCGCCTCACGCACCTGGTCGATGCCGACCGCGGCGAGTGCGCGGCGCTGCGTGGCCGCACCGAACACGGCGTATTCGTGGCAGTGGGTCTGCAGGGTGACAGCCTCGGGCAGAGCTACCCGCGGCGCCCAGCCGGTCTCGCTCTGGGCAGTGATCTGCTCGGCGAAACTGCGGACACGTCGCGCGACCCGACGAGCGGCGTCGCTTCCGACCAGTTCAGGAAGATCCTTGCGCAGCGCGGCCGCGCAGCTCGGCTCGGTGACCACGATCGGCCGATCGGTTCCGTCGTCGAGAGCGGCAGCGGTGCGTGCCAGACGTTTTCGGGCCTGGCGCAGTTGCCCGGTGGAGATCCAGGTGAGTCCGCAGCACACGTCGGTGCGGACCTCGGCGCGCTGGCCGCCATCCTCGATCACGCGCCGCGCCGCGCCGGCGACCTCGGGCCGAAAGCCTCTGGTGAAAGAATCCACCAGCATGATCACGTCCCCGGTGCCGCCACCCGGCACACCGACTTCGGCGCGCAACGCGCGGCGAGAGGCGAAGGTGGGCAGCGGTCGCTGCGTCGTCAGTCCGCCGAGACGCAGCCCCACCGATCGCAGCGGGCTGGCCAGCAATCGGTTGACCACGGGAGCAGTGCGAGATGTCACGGCCAACCATCGCGGTAACCACCCCAGTGAGTAATGCGACATCGGACGCACACGTCGGCGGTAGTGGTGGTCGAGGAACTCGGCCTTGTAGGTTGCCATGTCGACACCGGTCGGGCAGTCGGTGGAACACGCTTTGCAGGACAGACACAGGTCCAGGACGTCACGAACGTCTTCAGATGCCCATCCCTGGTCCATCGTGTCAGCGCCGCGAACCATGTCCTGCAGAACGCGGGCGCGACCTCGCGTGGAGTCCTTCTCGTCACCGGTCGCCCGATAGCTCGGGCACATGACTCCGCCGCTGTGTGAGCGGCACCTGCCCACGCCGATGCAGCGCTGCACGGCTTCGGCGAATGGGCTGGACCCTGGTGCGGCGGACTCGTGAAGAGTGAACGTGGTCTGCCAGGGCAGTGGTGGGATATCGGCGAGCGCCAGCTGTTCGGTGATCGGTTCGGGCGCGACGATCATCCCGGGGTTGAGGGTGTTGCCCGGATCGAACAGAGCCTTGAACCCGGCGAACGCCTCCATGATCGTCGGCGAGTACATCTCGGGCAGCAGCTGCGACCGTGCGCGCCCGTCACCGTGTTCGCCCGACAGCGTTCCGCCGTGTGCGACGACGAGCCGGGCCGCGGCGGTGAGGAACGCCGACATGACCTCTCGCCCTTCGGGTGTGCGTTGATCGAAGGTGATGCGGATGTGCATGCAACCGGCACCGAAGTGGCCGTACATCACGCCGATCAGCTGGTACTGCTGGAGCAGGTTGCGGAAGTCGGCGAGGTAATCGGCGAGGTTCTCCGGGGCTACGGCGGAATCTTCCCAACCGGGCCACGACGTCACGGTGGACCCGTCGGCGAGGTGTAGTCGCGACGACAATCCGGCGCCGTCCTCCCGAACGCGCCACAGTTGTCGACGTTCGCCCGGGTCGCGGACCTCCCGGAACTGCCGGGCCCGTCCGTTGGCCCGCAGATCGGCGGTGAGCCTGCGGGCGTGCTCGGCGACGGCGACGTCGTCGTCACCGTCGAGGTCGATGTAGAGCCACGCGCGGCCGGCGGGCAAGGCGGCGACGGAGTCTTCGCCGCGGCGCGCTGTCATCGTGGCGACGATGTGTTCGTCGATGCCTTCGACCGCCGCGGGCGAGTACTCCAGGATCGTGGTGACGTCGCGGGCGGCGTCGACGATGTCGTCATAGGCGACGACCAGGAGCAGCGCCGACGGCGGTACGTCGACAAGGGTGACGGTGGCGCCGACGACGACGGCGCAGGATCCCTCGGTGCCCACCAGTGCGCGTGCGACGTCGAAGCCGTTCTCCGGCAGCAGGTGTGCGAGCTGGAAGCCCGAGACCTGCCGAGGAATGCGACCGAGTTCCAGACGAAACGGGGCCATGTACCGTGCGGTCAAGGCTCTCAGGTCAGCGGACAGTGCGCTGGCTCGCTCCGTTGCGGCGATGTCCGCCGGATCGGTGGCACACAGTCCGCTGTGGGTGGCCGTCAGGCGAGTGCCGTCGGCGAGCACCAGGTCCAACGACACCACGTGGTCGCCGGTGCGCCCGTACCGGACCGAGTGGTTGCCGCAGGCGTCATTGCCGATCGATCCTCCGACGGTGGCCCGGTTCCTGCTGGACGGATCCGGGGCGAACGTCAACTGATCGGCCGTGCTGCGCTGTACGGCCTCCGCCAGCTCCGCCAAGACGACGCCCGGCTCGACGACGGCAGTTCGGCTGGCGGCGTCGACAGACACGATGCGGTCCATGTGTCGCGAGAAGTCCAGGACGACTCCGCTGCCGATGGCATTGCCCGCCATCGATGTGCCGCCGCCCCGCGCGATGAGGGGAACGCCGAACTCCGCACAGAGCCGGGCGATATGACTCACGTCCTCCGCGTTCCGGGGGAATGCGACGGCCACTGGCTCGACCCGATAATTCGAGGCGTCGTAGCTGTACTCGGCCAACCGCCGGCTGCTGGTGTCGACCTCGACGGCGCCGGCGGTCAGCCGCTGTACGAACGTGACGGCGCGGGTCAATGAAGCTCCTCGGCGAGCACCACCGCGAGATTCTCGAGGAGACGATCGGCATCGGCCATCGAAAAAGGCAGCGGCGGACGCACTTTGAGCACGCTGCCGCGGGGCCCCGACGCCGAGATCAGCACGCGGCGCCGGCGCATGTGGTTGACCACGCGCAACGCCGCGTCTCCGTCGGGAGTGGCGGATTCTCGGTCGGTGACGATGTCCACCCCCACGAACAACCCCGCGCCGCGGACTTCGGCGACCTGTTCGTAACGGCCTGCCATGGACTCGATTTCGGCCTGGATGTAGCGGCCTACGCGGTCAGCGTTCGCCATCAACTCGTCGCCGTTGATCACGTCCAATACCGCCTGCGCCGCCGCGATGGACACCGAGTTACCGCCGAAGGTGTTGAAGTAGCGGATGTTACGTCCGAACTCGACGAGGAGTTCGGGGCGGAAGGCGGCCGCCGCGATCGGAATACCGTTGCCCATGGGTTTACCGGTCGTCACGATGTCGGGGACGAGGTCGTGCCGCTGGAATCCCCACCAATTCCGTCCGGTACGGCCGAATCCCGGCTGTACCTCATCGGCGATGAACAGCCCGCCGGCGTTGTGGACTTCCTCGATGACAGGCTGCAGGAAGCCCGCGGGATCGGCGTAGATGCCGTCGGAGGAGAAGATCATGTCGGCAATGAAGGCTGCGACTCCGAACCCGTGACGCTCCAGATCGGCGATCGCTGCGCGGATCTCGCGCTGCATGGTCGCGATCACGGCGTCGTTTCCGCCGTGACGCAGGCGATCCGGTGCGCTGATGGTGCGCACATGTGGCCCCAGTGGGACACCGACACCCAGCGACGGCGAGAAGGCCGACACGTCGGAGGTCAGCCCGTGGTAGGCGCCGGCGGTGACGATGACGCCCTGGTTTCCGGTGTGGTACCGGGCCACCCGCATCGCGAGGTCGTTGGCTTCGGAACCGGTGCAGGTGAACATGACATGCCCGATCTCGGCGGGCATGGTGGCCAGGAACTGCTCGCTGTACGTCAGGATCGACTGCTGGATGTAACGGGTGTTCGTGTTCAGGGTCGACAGCTGCCGATGAATCGCGTCGACGACGTAGGGATGGCAGTGCCCGACGCTGACCACGTTGTTGTACACGTCGAGGTAGTCATTGCCATCGGCGTCGAAGAGCAGAGTTCCCGCGCCGCGGACGATCTCCACGGGGTCTTCGTAGAACAACCGGTAGCCGGGTCCCAGGAGACGGTCACGAGCTTCGACCTGGCCGCGGGTGCGCGGGGGCAGCTCGTCGATGCGCGACGTGTCGAACCCGTTCACCATGGGCTCGGACGCTCCTGGCGTGAACGCCTTGGTCATCGTCAGTTCTCTCCTGTCTGAAATGATGCACCGGCAGCCGACAGCAGTGCCTGCACGGTGGGTGAGGCCACCGACAGTGCGCACCGGAGCCTGGTCCAATCCTGCGCCGAATGGGACAACCCGTAATCCCGGCTGTGGGGATGGATAGCCGCGCGCCAGCCGAAAATCAAGGCACGCAACAGGAGTCGCGCCGGCCCGGCGATGGCCAACAGCGCCACATCACGATCGGGCACCGGCCGGACCGCACGGTAGCCGCGCACGATCTCCACCGCGCTGTCCCACGGACGCCGATCGTCGAGGCCGATCTGGTTGGCCACCGCAACGGCCAGTTCGAACAGCACGGGACTGCGGACGACATCACCGAAGTCGATGACGCCGGTGACGAAGTCGTCGGCGGCAGGGTCGACGACGACGTTGAACGGGCTGAAGTCGCCATGGATCATCTGCGTGGGGAGGGTGCCGATTCGGGGTGCGACGAGAGCTTCGAACTGGTCGAAGATCCACGTCGCCATCGTGACGTCGTCGTGGTCGTTCACCAGCTCCAGGAGTGGCCGCACGTGGAGGAAGTTCTTCAGATCCCAGATCAGTGACCGAGATTCGCCGGGGTGCCGGAAGCCGGCCAGCCCGGAGTCGAGCCGCGCCAGCATGGCGCCGACCTTCTGGAACTGGGTGGGGGTCGGGATGGTCGACGCGAGAAGGTCACCGTCGAGGTAGCTCATGACCCGCATGAGGCGTGCATTCCCGCGCGGGTCGACCACGGTGGACTCGACCTGGCCGCGCACCCCGCGGATCAACCGCTGGACGGGGATCGCGGGTCGGCTCTTCTCCAGGTGCAGCATGACCGCGGACTGCAGGTTGACGATCTGGGCGGCCTCCGTTGCCGGTGCGATCTTGACCAGGAAGCGACCGATGTCGGTGGCCAGACGGAACGTATCGTCCTTCTCGGTCGGGATACGGCTCAACTGACCGGCCAGGTCGTACTGCCGCCGCAATTCGGCGGCCACCTGCTGCTCGGGAAAGCGCTCTGCCGGCGACTCGTCGAGCGCACTTTCTCGGGCGATGCGAAGAAGCGCAGCGGAGCCCCGGAACACGCCCCCGTCCCGTGCACGGGAGCGCAGCGGGATGGCGAGGGCCCTGTCGGGGAAAGCGTCCGTCATCGCCAATCCTGTTCTCGCGCCGAGGGGCCCGCAGCCCCGGCCGCCCGATCGAATCTCACTGCGCCGCGATACCCGCGGCTGTCGTTGATAGCGATGAACTGTAGAACATTAGAGCATGAGGCGTCCAGTCAGCCCGCCGCGACCGCGTCCGCCAGCGCTCCGAATCGGTGTTCAACAGTTGTACGCTGAGGCCATGTCCATCGCCGAGCGCATTCAGATCGTCGGACGCAGTAGTGCGCAGCAGATCGCCGACGGCTTGATGGACATGATCCTGGAGGGCGAACTCAAGCCCGGTGAGCGCATCAGGGAAGCCGTCGTCGCCGACGCCCTGGGCATCTCGCGCAACACCGTGCGCGAAGCGGTGCGCTTGTTACAGGGCACCGGGTTGGTGCGCTACACCTTCAACCGCGGCCTGGTCGTCTGGGATCCCTCCGACGAGGAGGTCCTCGACATCTACCGCGCCCGCCTGCATCTGGAGACCGCGGCCGCCGCATCCCTGGGACCCGATACGGATCTGTCGCCTCTGCTCACCGCGATGGAGGCGTTGAAAGCGGCCATGGCGACGCACGATCCACGCGTCATCGTCGAGAAGGATCTCGACATCCACCGGGCCATCGTCGGCCTGATGAACAGCCCACGGCTCGACAAGTTCTACGCCGAACTGCTCGGCGATCTGCGCTATTTCCTCCTGATCCTGTCGTTGGACCATCACGAGTACGAGACCGGCTCGGGGCTCGAAGACGAACACCAGCGCATCGTCACCGCCTTCACCTCCCGTGATCCGAACGTGGCCCGCGACACGATCGCCGAGATCATCACCGAGAACCGTGACGAGGTGCGCAAGATCCTCGCTGCCCGCACGGCGGGCTAGCCGCATCCCTGCCGGCAGTCATCGCGGACGGCGCTGCGCGAGCATCGATTCGACGGCCGTGTCGTCACCACGACTTTTCTGACTGCTCGTCTTGCGGACACCTATCGGCTGTGCTTAAGTTCTCCATGTCAACTGTTCAACACTTGAGCACGTCCGCTCGGCGGGCATCGCACTCCCAGTGACTTGGAGAAGAACTTTCATGGCGGACGGCCCACTCATGTACATCGCGGGAGAACACGTCCCCGCCGCCAGCGGCGCGACCGAAGCGGTCATCAACCCGGCGAACGGCGACCAGATCGCCACTGTGCCGCGGGGCGACGCCGCCGACGTCCAGCGCGCGGTCAGCGCGGCGGAGAGCGCTTTCGACGGATGGGCGGCGACCACACCGGGGAAGCGAGCCGAACTCCTGCTGAAGCTGGCCGACCGCCTGGAGGCTCACGCCGAGGAGTTCGCTGCGCTGGAGTCGCAGAACGTCGGCAAGCCGATTTCCGTTGCGCGCGAGGAGATCCCCTTCGGTGTGGACAACATGCGATTCTTCGCAGGCGCCGCCCGCGTGTTGGAGGGCCGCGCCGCGGGCGAGTACTCCCCCACCCACACCAGCATCATCCGGCGCGATCCGCTCGGCGTGGTCGGCAGCGTCGCGCCGTGGAACTTCCCCCTCGTCATGGCGATCTGGAAGATCTGCCCGGCGCTGATGACGGGAAACACGCTGGTGCTCAAGCCCAGTGAGCAGACACCGCTGACCACGTTGCGCCTCGCCGAACTGGCCGCCGACCTGTTTCCAGCAGGGGTCCTGAACGTCGTCACCGGTCACGGCGACACCGTCGGGGCCGCGCTGACCGGTCACCCGCGGGTGCGGATGAGCTCGCTGACCGGCGACACCGCCACCGGAAAGGTCGTCGCCCGCGCCGGGGCCGACAACCTCAAACGCCTCCATCTGGAACTGGGCGGCAAGGCGCCTGTGCTCGTCTTCGACGATTGTGACGCCGAACTCGCCATCACGAAGATCTGCGAAGGCGGATACGGCAATTCCGGCCAGGACTGCATGGCCGCCTCACGCGTGTACATCGCCGACGGCATCTACGACGAGTTCGTGACCGAACTGACCCGCGCCGTGAGCAAGGTGGCCGTGGGTGAACCTTCCGAGGAGTCCACCGAGATGGGCCCGGTCATCTCGGAACGCCAGCGCGACCGGGTGGCCGGCTTCGTCGACCGCGCCGTCGCATCGGGTCCGGCCTCGCTGGCCGTCGGCGGCATCGGCTCAGGACCCGGATTCTGGTACAAGCCTTCCCTTGTCGTCGACGCCGCGCAGGACTCCGAGATCGTCCAGAAGGAAGTCTTCGGCCCGGTCGTCACCACCACCCGCTTCAGCAGCGAAGAGCAGGCCTTCGCCTGGGCCAACGATGTCGAGTACGGCCTGGCCGCATCGGTCTTCACCCGAGACGTCGGCCGGGCGATGCGCGCCGCCCGCAGGCTGCAATTCGGCACGGTGTGGGTCAACGACCATCTTCCGATCGTCTCGGAGATGCCGCACGGCGGGTTCAAACAATCCGGGCACGGCAACGACATGTCGATCTACTCCGTCGAGGAGTACACCGAGATCAAGCACATCATGATCAATCTGGCGAGCTGACCACATCGTCTGCTGCACAACACCTTCGGAGGTCCTGCGATGACTGTCCCCGGCCGCACGGTAGTGGCGGTGAATCTGTTCTCCATGTTGCCCGGCGTCGACCCGGCCGAGTTCGAGCGTTTCTCCACCGAGGTGGATCGCCCGACGTGCCTGGCCCGCGGGGACCTGGTTCGACGCTTCGAGGCGTTCCGCGTCGACGATGCGCCCGATGGCGCTCCGGCCGACATCCTGGAGGTCATGGAGGTCACCGATTGGGCGGATTGGGAGCAGTTCCGCGACCACGACCCGAGCATGAAACCCGTCATCGCGGGCTTCGACGAACTCGTCGACCCCGCCACCGTCCGCACCTACTTCACTCACGCCATTCCGGGAGAACACCAATGACTTCGACCACCGTCCCCTCCTACGACGCCATCGTCATCGGCGCGGGCCACAACGGCCTGATCACCGCCGGATATCTCGCCCGTGCGGGTAAGAAGGTCTTGGTCCTGGAGGCCCGCGATGTCGTGGGTGGCGCGTGTACGAGTGAAGAACTCATCGCCGGTGCCACCTGGTCGTCGTGTGCATTCATCGCGAGCCTGCTTCGCCCGGAGATCATCGCCGATCTGGAATTGGAGCGCTACGGCCTGGAGATGTATCAGACCGCAGCCAGTGAGGTCAGCATCTTCCCCGACGGCAGCCATCTGTTCGTGTGGAAGGACATGGACAAGACGCTCAAGGAGATCGAGAAGTTCTCCGCCCGCGATGCCGCCGCCTTCCTCGAATTCGGTTTGCGGGTCAAGAAATTTGCGTCCATTCTCACGCCGTTCCTGCTCTCGCCGGCCCCCAGCCGCTCCCAGGTGCTGGCCGCCTTCGAGGCCGCCGGCGCCGAGGATCTCTTCAACGAGATGGTGTTGCTGTCGACGAAGGATCTGCTGGACCGGTACTTCGAGAACGAACACATCAAGGGCCTGTTCACCTTCTTCGGCATGATCTCGGTGTGGGGTGGCCCGTCCACCCCGGGCACCGGCTATGTCTACGGGCATCACTCCGTCGGCGAGTTCAAAGGAACACTCGGACAGTGGGGTTTCGTCAAGGGAGGCATGGGCGGCATCACCCAGGCGATGGCCCGCAGCGCCAAGGCGCATGGCGCCGAGATCCGGCTCTCGTCACCGGTCGAGCAGGTCGTGGTGAGCCGAGGCCAAGCGACGGGCGTGAAACTGGCTGACGGACAGATTATTTCGGCGCGCACGGTGATCTCGAACGCCGACCCGCAACGCTCCATGCTGCACCTGCTACCGGCCGGCGCGGTCGACGCCAAACTGACCGCCAAACTGCAGGACTACGACGCCCGCGGCTCGATGGCACGCATCCACCTGCTGATCGACGAGCTGCCCGACTACATCGGCTTCCCCGCCGGCGTGCAGGGGCCCCAGCACCAGGCGCAGGCCATCATGGGTGCCTCGATCGAGAACTTCGAGCGCGCCTGGGAGGCCGAGCGCCGCGGTGAGATCCCCGACGACTTCGTGATCGAGGCTGTCATCCAGTCCACGCACGACTCGACCCTGGCCCCCGAGGGCAAACACACGATGACCCTGGGCGTGCAACAACTTCCGTTCGAACTCGCAGGCACGGACTGGGACACCATCCGCGACGAGTGGGCGGATCGAGTGCTGGAAGTCCTCTTCAGGTACGCGCCCAACCTGCGGGGCCACATCCTGGAACGGGTGATCATCACACCGAAGGACCTCGAACGCGACTACGGGCTCACCGGCGGCAACATCTTCCACGGCTCGATGTTCTTCGACCAGCTGTTCAACAACCGGCCCACGCCCGAATTGGCCGACTACCGCACCACGGTCGACAACTACTACCTCTGCGGCTCCGGCACTCACCCCGGCGGCGGAGTGATGGGCGCCAACGGTCACAACGCCGCCCAGGTCGTCATCGCAGACCTCAACGGAACCCCCGCACCGACCGCGCAGCGCGTCGGCCCGGCGCCTAAGGCCGGCGTCATCGACCGCGCCATGGAGACCGTGATGGACACCAAGACCGGCAAGAAGCTCGGCTACACCGTCGCGAGCAGCCCTGCGCTGCGCAAGGTCGTCAAATTCGCCGCCCGCAGCAAGACCACCCGTTAACCGACCACTCCACCCCCGAAGGACTGCCATGCTGCACCAGGACGATCCCCAGTCGTTGGCCACCCTGAAGGATTCGCCTGACGGCTCGGAAGGTCTGGCGCGCAACCAGATCGGCGTACTCGGCATCGTGTTCTTCGTCGTCGCCGCTGCCGCGCCGCTGACTGTCGTCGTCGCGCTGTTCCCGGTGATCATCGGCTCCGGCAACGGTGTCGGAATCGCGGGCGCCTTCGTCGCCGTGGCGATAGTGCTGACCATCTTCGCGGTCGGCTATGTCGCCATGAGCAAACACATCACCAACGCGGGCGCTTTCTACGCCTTCATCACCCGGGGGCTCGGTAGACCGATGGGGATCGGATCCGCCTCCCTGGCGATCTTCGCCTACAACGCCATCCAGCTCGGGGTCATCGGCGGCTTCGGCTATTACGCAGCCGAATTCACCTCTCGCCACACCGGTGTCGGCGTGCCGTGGTGGGTCTTCTCGGGGCTGGCGATGGGCGCGTCACTGTTCCTCGGCGTCCGGCAGATCCACGCCGGTGCTCGCGTGCTGGCCGTGCTGTTGACGCTGGAGACGGGCGTGATCCTCGTCCTCAACATCGGCATCCTCGTCAACTCACCGAATCCCGTCAGTGACTACTCGTTCGAACCCTTCGCTCCGTCAGCGGTGTTCGCCGGTGCGATCGGTGTCGCGCTGATGTTCGCCCACGCCTCCTTCATCGGTTTCGAGGGCACAGCCATCTACGGCGAAGAGGCCAAAGACCCCAAACGCACCGTCCCCCGCGCGACCTACACCTCGGTGATCTTCATGGGCGTGTTCTACGCCGTCACCGCGTTCCTCATCGTGAACTCCGTGGGCGTCGGGAACATCGTCGACCTGGCCGGAAGCGAGGGCGGCAACCTCGTGTTCGCCGTGAGCGACAGCGTCCTCGGCCGCGCCGGGACCGAAGCCTTCCAACTCCTGGTCATCACCAGCCTGTTCGCCGCGATCCTGACGTTCCACAACAACGTCGCCCGCTATCTGTACTCGCTGGGCCGCCAAGGCGTCATCTGGAAACGGCTGGGCACCACGCACCCGACCCGCAAGTCACCGGCACTGGCCTGCTACGTGCAGATCGCCATGGTCGCCGTGGTGGTCGCCGTCTTCGCCATACTGGGCCTCGACCCCTACACCACCTTGTTCACCTGGTGGACCGGCGTCGGCGCCGCCGGCATCATCCTGCTGCAGACCATCGCCAGCATCGCCATCTTCGTGTTCTTCCGCCGCTCGACCGTCGACAAGCGACCCTGGAACACCTTCATCGCGCCGCTTCTCGGCGTCGCCGGACTGCTGCCGTTCCTCTGGTACGCCATCACGGGCATGGACGTCCTGCTCGGCGGGGGCGGGTGGCTGCAGATCACCTTCACCGCCATGTTGTTCGCGTCACTGGCCATCGGCGTCATCGGCGCCTACGTCATCAAGGCGCGCTCCCCGCAACGCTATGCCCAGCTGAACTCCACGCTCGGCGATCGGCTCTAGCCGGTCACAGCCCGAACATCGCCCGCAGGTCTGCCGTTCGCCACAGCACGATCGCGAGGATCAGCACCAGCGTCGCGGTGCAGGCCCCGGCCTGCACCGCGGTGCGCTGGGCCCGCGGCGCGTACGCGAAGGCCGCGGCCACCGCGGCGCCGGTGATCAGCCCACCGATGTGGCCCTGCCAGCTGATGTTCTGGCCGCTGATCAAGGGGAAGACGAACGTGAACGCCAGGTTGAGGACGATCACCGCGACGACGCCGCGGACGTCCATGTTCAGTTTCTTTCCGACGACGAACGTCGCGCCGAACAATCCGAACACCGCCCCCGAGGCACCCGCGGTCAACGCGTTGAGTGTCAGCAGGTAGGCCAGCGCTGCGCCGCCGAGCGCGCTGAGCAGGTACAGCGCACCGAACCGCAGCCGGCCCAGCGCCATCTCCAGCGGCGGGCCGACGAAGTAGAGGGCCAGCATGTTGAACGCGATGTGGGCCACCCCGAAGTGCAGGAATGCCGAGGTCAGCAGCCGGTACCACTCGCCGTCGGCGACCGCGACGGGCCACAGCGCGAGCGCGCGTTCCGTGCCGGGCACTGCCATCTGCAGCACGAACATCGCGACGTTGAGACCGATCAGCGTGTAGGTGACCACCGGCGTCGCCGACCGGCGCGCCACCGCGCCGAACGGTGTCGTGGCCTGCCGCACCGAGCGCGCCCCGGCGCCGACGCACTCGGCGCACTGATGGCCAACCGCGGCACTGTGCATGCACTCGCCACAGATGGGGCGGTTGCAGCGGGTGCAGCCGACGTAGGTCGGCCGGTCGGGATGCCGGTAGCAGTACGCGGGCGGCGGCGGGGGCGGGTAGCCGGGCTGGTTCACAGGGTGCCGAACAGTTCGATGTGGTTGCCGTCGGGGTCGGCGACGAACATGAAGCCCATGCCGGGCACCGGCGCGAACTCGGTCGGTCCCTCGACGATCTCGTACGGCGACGCCTCGAAGGCACCCGCGACGGCGCGGAGCCCGGTGACCCCGATCGTGAAGTACCGCAGGCCCGCCTGGGCGCGGCCGCCGCCGGGCACGGCCGGTGCCGGCGGGGTGTCGTAGGTGACGAGCTTGAGCACGCTGGTGCCGAGCGAGTAGCGGCGTTGAGAGCCGCCCTCGAAGGCGATCTCGCCCTGCGGCTCGAGTTCGAGGAACCCCTCGTAGAACGCGACCATCGCCTCGAGGTTCGTGGTGACGAGCCCCACCTCGATCCCGGGCATCAGCAAACCCAGCTTCACGGGAACCAAATTAGCCGTCGCGACATAACGATTCGGACACAACGCACATCACGATCAGTTAAGGAAGCGCCGCCGATCGTGAGAAGTCTCAACGATGACCCAACGTCAGAGGCGGTTTCGCCGTCGTTTTGAGGCCGATCTCACGCCGCGACCCTGTAACACCGGCGGGGTCCCCGCCGGGCGAACACATGCTCGGTTTCAGCCCCTCAGAACGCGGTTACCGTGGAATGCGGGCGGGGAAAAGCACCACCAACGACATCTGAGAAGGACCAGAACCACCATGAATTCCAGTGCTATCAGCGTGCGCAAGAACGTGGCCCGCATCGGGGCGGCGGCTGTCTTCGGCGGCGTGGCCATCGCGTCGGCCGCGGCAGTGGCGCCCACGGCGTCGGCCGCTCCGGGTGAGGGCTGCAGCGCCAGCCAGGTCGCGGGCACCGTGGGTTCGGCGACCACCGCGGCGCGCCAGTACCTCGACAGCCATCCGGGCGCCAACCAGGTCGTGACGGCCGCGATGCATCAGTCTCGCCCCGAGGCCGAGGCCAACCTGCGTGGCTACTTCACCGCCAACCCTGGTGAGTACTACGACCTGCGGGGCATCCTGGCGCCGATCGGCGACACCCAGCGCACCTGCAACGTCACCGTGCTGCCGGCCGATCTGCAGTCGGCCTACAACACCTTCATGGCGGGCTGACGCCGCCTCGACCGTCAGGCGCTGCGGCGGCGGGTTCACGCCCGCCGCCGCAGCACTTAGACTGGCTTGCTATGAGGCTGGTTTTCTCATGAGATTCCTGCGTACGACCGTGGCTGCGGTGCTGGCCTGTTCCTGCGTCGCAGCACCGCTGGCCCACGCTCAGCCCGCGCCGCCGGCCCCCGCTCCCGCACCGGCCGCCGACGGTCCCAAGACCACCATCGACGGCAATGGGTCGTACGCGGTAGGCAAGGACATCGTCCCCGGGGTGTACTCCTCCGCCGGCCCCGTCGACAACGGCGCGTGTTACTGGAAGCGTTCGGCCGGCGACAAGCTGGTCGACAACGCCCTGACCAAGAAGCCGGCGTTCGTCCAGATCGATGCGACCGACACCTCGTTCACCACCACCGACTGCCAGACCTGGCAGCTCACCAACGCCCCGATGCCGCCTCAGCCGGGACCCGGCGACCTGCTGGGCGCACTGACCCAGGCCATCGGCAGCGGCATGTTCAACGGGGGACCGCGCTGAGCCCAGCCGCGGGCACCCTCGACGGCCGGATCGTCGTTCCCGCCGACCTCGACGCCGTGACGTCGGTCGGCGCCGAAGACCACACGGACGTCGACCCCGCCTCCGTCGAGCGGATCTGGCAGGCGGCGCGGCACTGGTACGCGGCGGGCATGCAGCCGGCGATCCAGGTGTGCATCCGCCGCGACGGCCGCACCGTTCTCGACCGCGCGATCGGGCACGCCCGAGGCAACGGACCCGCTGACCCGCCGGACGCCGAGAAGGTCGTCGTCGGCACCGACACCCCGTTCTGCGTCTACTCCGCGGCCAAGGCGATCACCACGACCGTCGCGCACATGCTTGTCGAGCGCGGTGTGTTCTCCCTCGACGACCGCGTGTGCGACTACCTGCCGACCTACACCAGCCACGGCAAGGACCGCACCACGATCAGGCATGTGATGACGCACAGCGCGGGCGTGCCGTTCGCCACCGGGCCTCGCCCCGACCTGCGCCGCATGAACGACAGCGAGTACGCCCGGGAGATGCTGGGCCAGCTCAAGCCGATCCATCCTCCCGGTCTGGTGCACATCTACCACGGCCTCACCTGGGGTCCGTTGATGCGCGAGATCATCGGTGCGGCGGCGGGCCGCAACATCCGCGACATCCTGCACGACGAGATCCTGGCCCCGCTGGGCTTTCGGTGGACGAATTACGGTGTTGCGGCAGAGGATGTTCCGTTGGTGGCGCCCAGCCACGTCACCGGGAAGCCGCTGCCCCCGCCGATCGCCAAGGCGTTCAAGATCGCCGTCGGCGGCACCCCGCAGCGGATCATCCCGTTCTCCAACACACCAGAGTTCCTCACCAGCGTGATCCCGTCGTCGAGCACCGTGTCCAACGCGAACGAGCTGTCCAGGTTCGCCGAGATCCTCTGTCGCGGAGGCGAACTCGACGGTATTCGAGTGATGTCACCCGCAACGCTGCAGGCGGCGACCAGAGAGGCCCGCCGCTTGCGGCCGGATCTGGCGACGGGACTGCAGCCGATGCGCTGGGGTACCGGATACATGCTGGGCTCCAAGCGATTCGGGCCGTTCGGCCGCAACGCGCAGGGCGCCTTCGGCCACACCGGCCTCACCGACATCGCGGTGTGGGCCGATCCCCAGCGGGCACTGTCGGTCGCGGTGGTCAGCAGCGGTAAGCCGAGCGGGCACAAAGAGGCGAAGCGCTATCCACAGCTGCTGGACCGGATCAACGCCGAGATGTCGCGGATCTGATTACCGGACTCTCCCCCGCAAGCGGGAGGTGCCCCCACAACGCGACTCGTACCTCGCCGCTTGATCGTCGTCCGGCGGATCTAGAGGGCCTCACAGCAGCGCCTCCACCGTGATCGGCAGCTCGGTCACCCGCCGGCCCGTCGCGTTGAAGACGGCGTTCGCGATCGCCGCAGGCACCCCGACGATCACCACCTCCCCCAGCCCTTTGACGCCGATGGGGTCGGCGATCATGTCTTCGCCGGTGAGGAACGCGGCGTCGAGTTCTGGCACATCGGCGTTGACGGGTACCAGGTAATCGGCCATGTTGGCGTTGACGATCCGGCCGTCGCGGTGGTCGAGGTGGGTGGCCTCCAGCAGCGCCATCCCGATGCCGCCCACCATGCCGCCGATGGCCTGGCTGTGCGCCAGCATCGGGTTGATCACCCGTCCGGCGTCGTAGCACCCGTAGATCCGGCGCACCCGCACCGTCCCGAGCAGCTCGTCGACCGCGACCTCGGCGAAGACCGCGCCGTAGGCGTTCATCGAGAAGCGGGTGTTCGCGTCGTCCGGCGCCCAGTCATAGCGCGCCTCGAGCTGGGGCCAGCCCCGCCGTCGCAACAGATCCTGGTAGGACTCACCGCGACCAGGGTCGGTCCGGGCTGACATCCGGCCATCCGTGACCGTGACGGCCTCAGGAGCCAGACCGTTCAGCGGCGAGCCGGGATCCACGACTGCGGTCCGAACCAGCCTGTCGCGCAACATGATACCGGCATGGTTGACTGCCGACCCGACGCTGGCCATCGTCATCGAGCCCGCGTGGATCGGAGCGGGCGGCATCCGCGAATCGCCGAGGTCGAAGCGGACCCGGTTCATCGGCAGGCCCAGCGCATCGGCGGCCATCTGGGTCATGGAGGTGTAGGTGCCCGGCCCCATGTCGCTGGTGGCGGTGTCGAAGTCGGCCGTGCCGTCGGCGTTCATCTTCGCGTGCACCGAGCACTTGTTGCGATTGGTGTGATAAATCGCTGCGGCCGTGCCCATTCCGATCAGCTGTGCGCCGTCCCGTACCGTCCGGGGCTGCTGGCTGCGGCGCGACCAGCCGAACGCCGCGGCGCCCTGGCTGAAGCACTCGGTGAGCCTGCGGGTGGAGAACGGCCGCTCCTCCTCTTGGTCCCGGTCGGGCTCGTTACGCAAGCGCAGCTCGATGGGGTCGATGCCGAGCCGGTGCGCCAGATCGTCCACGCCGGACTCCAGCGCGAACGCGCCGGTGGTGTCACCCGGACCGCGCATGTAGGTCGGCGAGTTCACGTCCAGCGGCACCACCCGGTACGTCGAGCGCATGTTCGGAGCGGCGTATTGCATCCGCGGCGCGCCGACGATGCCGTCCTCGTAGCCGATGTCGCGCGAGGTCTCGACCCGCCCCTCGTGGACGATCACCGAGATGCGTCCGGTGCGGTCGGAGCCGATCGCCAGCCGCTGCCGACTCGTCGGCCGGTACCCGACGGTGGTGTAGAACTGCTTGCGCGTCAGCATCAGCTTGACCGGGCGGCGCACTTGCTTGGCCGCGAAAGCCGCGAGCAGCTGGTGCGGCCAGACCCGGCCCGCCGAGCCGAAGGCACCGCCCACGAACGGCGATATCAGCCGCACCTGCTCGGCCGGCAGCTCGAACGCCTCTGCGTAGGCCTCCTGGGATCGCGCGACCGCCTGGGTCTTGTCCCACACGGTCAGCCCGTCACCGTCCCAGCGGGCGATGGTGGCGGGGATCTCCATCGAGTTGTGGTTGTTGCGCTCGATCGCGTAGGTCAGGTCGGACACCACCGCGGCGGTCCGCAGTGCGGCGTCGGCATCGCCACGGCTGTAGTCGCGGGTGCGGGCACTCGGTTGCGGAACCGCTTGCGGCGCATCGATGTCGGTCACCGAAGGTCCCGGCGAGTAGTCGACGGTGACCAGCGATGCGGCGTGCGCGGCGGCCTCCAGCGTGGCGGCGACGACGATCGCCACCGGCTGGCCGAACGAGGCCACCTGCGTGGGGTCGTACGGCAGCTTCACCCCGCCGAAGTCGGTCAGGACAGCCACCACGTCGGGTTGGCCCTTCGCCTCGGCGGCGTCGATGCGGCCGACGCCGCCCCGCGCCACGGTGGCGCCGACCAGCGCGGCGTACAGCACATCCGGAATCGGGTGGTCGGCCGCGTAGGCGGCCTTGCCGGTGACCTTGAGGCGTCCGTCGACCCGGGTGATGGGTTGTCCGGCGACGGGCTGCGCTCCACTCATGGCATACCAGCCACGGTCGCGAGCTGACGTTCGACGGTCCGCTTGACCAGTTCGACCTTGAACCCGTTCTCCGACAGCGGCTTTGCCCCGTCAGCGGCCAGAGCGCCGGCCTCCGACCACAGCCGGGCGCTGGGACGCTGTCCCGCCAGCGCCGCTTCGACCGACGGCAGGCGCCACGGCACCGTGCCGACGCCGCCGACGGCGACGCGGGCACTGCGGATCACCCCGCCGGAGAGGTCCATCGCCACCGCAGCGGACGTCAGTGCGAACTCGTAGGACTCCCGATCGCGCACCTTCAGGTAACCCGACCGTGCGGCCGCTGCCGTGACCGGGACCTCGAGGGCGACGATGAGGGCACCGGGCGGCAGGTTGTGTTCCTGGTCGGGCCGGTCGCCCGGTTGGCGAAAGAAGTCGGCGAGCCGGATCGTCTGATCTCCATCTCGGTCTCGAACGACCGCAGCGGCGTCGAGAGCCACCAGGGCAACGGCCAGGTCGGACGGGTGGGTGGCAACGCACGCGTCGCTGGTGCCGAGGATGGCGTGGTGGCGGTTGCGGCCGCCGATGGCCGCACACCCCGCGCCGGGGGTGCGCCGGTTGCATGCCGCGGTCACGTCGCGGAAGTACAGGCACCTCGGCCGCTGCATCAGATTGCCGCCGATCGACGCCATGTTGCGCAGTTGCGCCGACGCGCTGAGTTCCAAGGCCTGGGTGATGACGGGGAACCGCTGCCGCACGTCGGCGTGCGCGGCGAGCTCCGACATCCGCACGAGCGCACCGACACGCAGCCGTGACCCGTCCAGTGAGATGTCGCGGTAGGGCAGGGCGTTGATGTCGACGACCGCGTCCGGTCGCTCGACGGTCTCACGCATCAGGTCGATCAGCGTGGTGCCACCGGCGATGTAGCGGGCGCCGGTGGCACCCGCGTCGAGCGCCCCGGCTTCGTCGGCGGCCTTGGAGAAGGCGAAGGGGAACACAGCGGCTATGCCTTGTCGGCCGCTTGTGTCACGGCGGCCACGATGTTGGTATAGGCGCCGCAACGACAGATGTTGCCGCTCATCCACTCTCGGATCTCGGCGGGTGAACCGGTGTGGCCCTCCCGGATGCAGGCCACCCCCGACACGATCTGTCCGGCGGTGCAGAACCCGCACTGGAAGGCGTCCCTGTCGATGAAGGCCTGCTGCAGCGGGTGGAGCCGGCCGTCTGTTTCCAGGCCCTCGATGGTGGTGATCTCGGCTCCCTCGTGCATCACCGCCAGCGTCAGGCAGGAGTTGACCCGCTGCCCGTCGATGAGGATGGTGCACGCGCCGCAGGCACCCTGATCGCAGCCCTTCTTCGTGCCTGGCAAGCCGGCGCGCTCGCGCAGCATGTCGAGCAGCGACGTGCGGTTGTCGACCGCGATCCGGCGTTCCTCAGCATTGATCCTCAGCGTGACGTCGGTGGTGCCGGCCGCACCCGCGGCCGGTTTCCCGTCACCCTCGTCGTCACTGCACCCGGCGAGTAGCGAGCCACCGACGAAGACGCCACCGACAACGGCGGTGGTCCCCACGAACGTCCGGCGGTTCATCCACGCCGGGTGATCGTGATCCGAGGTCGATCGCGTCTCTTCGTTCCCTGTGTCTTCGTCCACTGCTCACCACAGTAAGCGCGTTTCACGGCACGGCCGCTCGACGCATAGGGAACTCATAACTCCGACACATTCGTCGCCGCGGCGGGGATGCGGGGTCAGCGCGTCCTGATCCCCCGGTAGATTCCGCGCGCCACGATCCACGGCATCAACACCCGCTCGAACGACCAGGCCGGGAAGCGGAACGCCCGCCCGTTGGGTGCGAACACCTCCAGCCCGTCGGGCTGGATACCGAGCACAGACCCCCATCTCCTGGTGGGCGCCTTGTACTCGCTGAGCTCGCCGCCGTCGAAGAACGCCCGCACGTTGCGGGCCAGCAGGCCATCGGCGCGGTTGCGTGCGGAGCTGCGCAGCGGATCGGTCGCGGCGACGTCGCCGATCGCGAACACCTCCGGGTGCCCGGGTACCTGCAGCGTTTCCGTGACGCGTACGAATCCCTGCTCGTCGAGGAGGTCGGCGGGCAGCCAACCCGTGTTCGGAACGACCCGGCCGATCGCCCACAGCACGGCGTCGGCGGTCGCGGCCGGTTGGCCGGTGCTCCAGTGCACCGGGTCTGCGGTCAGCTCGGCCGGGATGTCGCGCACGTCGGCGCGGTGGCCGGGGTGCAGGGTCACGCCCGCATCAGTCAGCCTGCGCTGCACGGTCTTCCAAGTTCGCGGATGGTGTCCGACGAGCGCACGCTCGCCCGGGTAGTACAGATCCACGCGCTTCCCGGGCCAGGTCGTCGCGATCTGCGCGGCGCTGCTGACCGCGGCCGCGCCACCACCGACAACCATCACCGACCGCGCCGCCGCGAGCTTCTCGTGCGGTGCGCGCAGGTCCGCGTCGACCTCGTCGGCACCCTGCAGCACGGGTGTGCGCCAGAACCCGTTACGCACCCCGGTCGCGATCACGAGCGCGTCGTAGGGCACCTGCTGAGCCGTCCCGTCCGCGGCTTGCACACTGACACAGCGTGATTCGAGATCAACCCCGGTGAGTGTGCCGTGCACGGTGATGACCCGGTCCAGCCCACGGAACCGGCCATAGGGGATCCAGTTGTGCCGCGCCCATTCGTCGGGCCGGGCCAGGCGCCAGCCCAGCTCCTGACCGCTGACCAGGCCGGGCTTGCTGCAGATCCCGGTGACCTGTGCGTGGCGGGCCAGCTTGATCGCGGTGAGCACTCCGGTGTCGCCGAGGCCGGCGATCACCACCCGCGTCACGCGCGCACCTTTGCCGGCGGGCGAGGGACGAAGCGCGACACCCGCTCGATGACCGCCTGGTAGTCCGGCCGGCGCGCCAGACTCCGCTCCTCCATCATCGGGATGCTCGCGCCCAGGAACATCGCGAGCATCGCCGCCGCGCCCGCGAACAGCCACCACGCCGTCGGCCAGGCCGCCACGCCGAACAGGGCCACCGCGAACCAGAACCCGAACTCCCCGAAGTAGTTCGGATGCCGCGACCACGCCCACAGCCCGCGGTCCATCACCTGGCCGGGCCGCCGGTCGCGCACGAACCGGTGCATCTGCGTATCGGCGGCGAATTCGAGTGCCACCGCGGCCAACCCGAGCACGAACGCCACGATGCTGAGCCACGCCAGACCGCGTTCCGGGGTCGTCACCGCCACGTAGACGGGCACCATCGCGAGGAACACCTGCAGCGTCGGGATCAGGTGGATGGCCACCAGATCAGCCAGGAACTCCCACCGGCCCGCCTTGTCACGGAACATCGGGTAGCGCCAATCCTCGTGGTGCAGACCGGGGAACGCGTAGACCCAGTTGCCGGTCAGCCGCACAGCCCACACCACGACCAGCACGGCCACCAGCCACGAGCGCAGCGTGTCGCCATCGCCCTGACTCCACCAGTAGAAGAGCAGCAGCGGTGGGATCACGCTCCAATAGGCGTCGTAGAAGCTGGAATTGCCGTACGCCCGGCTGAACGCGAACACCACCAGGGTGGCCAACACGTCGGCGATCAGCGTGTCCAGCCACAGCCGCCCGGTGGCGGGCCCCCACAGCAGCCACGCGGCGGCCACGGCGACGGCCACCACGTAGGCCAGTGTCACGATCGACAGCGAGCGCGCCTTGCTCATCTGGGTCACCGGTGTCACCCCAACCTGACCCGGAACGTCGTCGGCCAGTACTTACCGGTCAGCAGGAACTCATCACCGGCCACGTGCGCGATGCCGTTGAGCACCTGCGCGGCCGGCGGGATGCCGCGGGCACGCAGCCCGCTGGCGTCGACCACGAGATCCACTGCGCCGGTGGCCGGATCGATCCGCACGATCTGATCGGTGGGCCACACATTCGCCCACACCCGGTCGCCCACACACTCGAGCTCGTTGAGCCCGGCGACCGGCCGGCCGTCCTTGGTGACGTCGACCCCGCCCGTCTCGGTCAGATCGTCCGGGCTCTGGAAACGCAGCCGAGCGGTGCCGTCGCTGCGGATCAGCCGGTCGCCGTCCCGGCAGAGTCCCCAGCCTTGCGGGCGCAGTGGAACCTCCCGGATCGGGGTCAGCGTCGCGCGGTCCCATTCGACGGCCACGCCGTCGGTGTAGGTGAGTTGCCAGATGCGGTCTCCGACCACCGTGACACCTTCGCCGAAGTAGCGGCCGGGCATGTCCACGGCCTTGCGGACCGCGCCGGTGTCGGGGTCGAGTTCGCGCAGCTGGGACGTGCCGACTTCACCGGTGCCTTCGTAGAGCACGCCGCCGTCGATCTCGAAGCCCTCGGTGAACGCCATCGGATCGTGCGGCATCTCCCCCAGCACGACGGGCTCGATGACCGGCACCGCGGCAACCCCCGGAGGCGGCTCGGGCTCGGCGTGCGCACCCGGCACCACGGTGGCGACGGCCAGCACCGCCAGCGCGATACCCGCCCACTTCTGCCGTCTGGTCATACCGCTGTTCTACCGTGCAACGATGGGCCGATGAAAGCGGTCTCCTGTCTGAACGGTTCCCTCGACGTGATCGAGGCGCCCGAACCCGTCCCCGCCGAGGGCCAACTGGTGCTCGAGGTACTGCGCTGCGGCATCTGCGGATCGGATCTGCACGCCAAGGACCACGCCGACGAGCTCCGCGAGGTGATGGTCGAGGGCGGCTACACCGACTTCATGCGCGGCGACACCCCCGTGGTGATGGGCCACGAGTTCAGCGGCGTGGTCGCCGAACGCGGCCGCAAGGTGGGCAAGGAGTTCGCGACCGGCACCACGGTGGTCTCGTTCCCGCTGCTGCGGGCCCACGGCGCGGTGCAACTCACCGGCCTCTCACCGTTGGCGCCGGGCGCCTACGCCGAACGCGTGCTGGCCGAAGCCGCGATGACGTTCGCGGTGCCCAACGGGCTGGACCCCGAGACGGCGGCGCTGACCGAGCCGATGGCGGTCGCCTACCACGCGGTGCGGCGCAGCGACATCGCCACCAAGGACGTCGCGATCGTGCTGGGCTGCGGTCCTGTCGGGCTCGCGGTGATCTGTCACCTCAAGACCCTCGGGGTCCGCACGATCGTCGCCAGCGACTTCTCCCCCGGCCGGCGGGCCTTGGCGGCCCGCTGCGGCGCCGACGTCGTCGTCGACCCGGCCGTCGATTCGCCCTACGAGGCGGTGCCGGCCAAGCAGCGAGGCATGACCGAACTCCCGGCGCTCTACGAGTTCGGTATGGGCTCGATGGAGAAGCTGCGCAAGGTCCCCGGTTGGTCGCACGTCTACCGGCTGGCCGACCGCCTCGGCGGGACGGCACCCAAGCGGCCGGTGATCTTCGAATGCGTCGGGGTGCCCGGCATGATCGACGGCGTCGTCGGCGCCGCGCCGCTGGCCTCGCGGATCGTCGTGGTCGGCGTGTGCATGGGCGACGACAAGATCCGGCCCGCGATGGCGATCGGCAAGGAAGTCGACATCCGGTTCGCGTTCGGTTACACGCCGCTGGAGTTCCGCGACACGCTGCACATGCTGGCCGACGGCAAGCTCGACGCGTCGGCGCTGGTGACCGGGACCGTGGGCCTCGACGGGGTCGCCGCGGCCTTCGACGCCCTAGGGGACCCCGAGACGCACGCCAAGATTCTCATCGACCCGGCGAGCACCGCCGTCACCCCCTAGAGGGGCAGCGCCCGGTTCGCCGAGTCGAGGTGCTCGACGGTGGTGAACACCAGCTCGGTCTCGCCGACGTTCTCGATGTCGTGCAACAGGAATTCGCCTGCGGCGAAATGGAAGTGACGCGTCTCGCCCGCTCCGTAGGAGACCTCGCGGGTGGTGCCGTCGGCGGTGTGCTGCCGACTGCGGCCCGGGTTGACCGCCGTCCAGAAATAATCCAGCACGTGGCGATGGGCGTGCCACCGCTGACCCGGCGCGAGGCGGATCTCCCAGACGCGGACGCGGTCGTTCTGGCTGAGCAACCTCGACCCGACATGCCCGTCATGTGCGTGCTCGGCGAACTCGGCGCGCAGGTCGTCGCTCCAGCCCTCGAAGTCGGTGCCCACCAGCGTCCCCGCCAGTGGGGCGTCGGTGAGGAAGTCACGGGTACTGGTCATGGTGTCTCCTTGAGTCAGTGGCCCGGGCCGTACAGGCCGAACCGGTTGTCGGGGTCGCCGGGCACCCAGGTGCAGTCCACCTGCGAACGGGTGCCCATCTCCTTGACGCGACGCAGCAGCCGCTGCCCCAGCTCGAGTTGGCCGGGCTCCCATTTGGCCAGCGCCTCGGCGATGTCGGCGCTGTCGGACAGTGCGTCATGCAGCGCCCATGCGTTCGCGGCCGCCTTGGCCGTGCCTGCCGCGGCGTGCGGCCGGGCTGCGCTGGCGGCGTCGCCGACGAGCGCCACCCTGCCCAGTGCCATCTGGGAGACGCCGACGTCGTAGACGGCCTGCAGGTAGGGCTGCTCCGTACGCAGCACCACCTCGGCGGCGGCAGGCGCAAGCAGTTCGATTGCCGCCGAACGCATCTCGTCAACGAACCGGTCCTGCACCTGACCGGGATGCAGCGACACCCCGGCCACGAAGCCGCGCTTGTCGGTCATCAGCTCGTCGAGCTGATGACCGTCGGGCACGTTGCGGTACCAGACGTAGTTGAGCAGCCGCTCCCCCACCGCCAGACCACCCCCGGGCGCAGGGATCGGATAGACGTTGATGTGGGTGTGTGGCGCGACGCTGTAGCTGATCGAGTCGTGCAGCAGCTCGAACGTCTCGGGTGACACCTCTCGCTCGGGCACCGTGCCACGCCAGCCGACGTATCCGGAGTACTCCATCCGCGCGTCGGGTGCGATGCGGCGCCGGCTCGGTGAGCCGATACCGTCGGCGAACACCACGAGCTCGGCGGTCTCGACCCGTCCCGAGGCGAACCGCACCGTCACCGCGTCGGCGTCCTGGTCGAAGCCGGCGGCGTACTCGCCGAGGTGATAGTGGCCCGTGCCCGCCGCATCGGTGAAGTCGGTGAGCAGGGCCCGGTAGAAGGTGCCCCATGAGGTGTAGCTCCACGGCGCGTTCTCGCGGTGCAACACCGTGTTGTCCGCACCCAGGTACTGCACGAAATGTGTTCGGGTGCTGACGGTCTCCGGGTGCTGGCTGCTGCACTCGGTGAACCAGCGCAGCGTGTCGGGCTGCAGCACGATGCCGCCGCCACGGCCGTCGAGATCGGTCGGCGTGCGCTCGTACACGTCGACGTCGAAGCCGAGGCGGCGCAGCAGCAGCGCGGCTGTCAGCCCGCCGATCGATCCGCCGATCACCAGCGCCCGGTGACAACTCCAACTCACGTCACTCATGGTGTTCTCCTGTGTCGAGCCCGAGGAACGCTCGGGCGTTGGCCTCCAGTGCCGCGTCGTCGATGCCGGCCGCGCGCGGGAGCTCGAGGGGGGTTGCGGTGCCCATGTCGAACGGGTAGTCGCTGCCGCACATCAGGTGGGCAGGATCGGCCTGAGCGCGCAGCAACTGCAGGGTGGGTACGTCATGGGTGAGCGTGTCGAACCACAACTGGGAGAACATCTCCCGCGGTGGCCGGGTGCCGGCACCGCGCACGTCGGCCCGCTGCTGCCAGCCGTGCGCCCAGCGCCCCACCAGGGCGGGTGCGCACCCACCACCGTGGACGAGGCAGATCCGCAGGTTCGAGAACTCGTCGAGGACGCCGCCGAGAGTGAGCGCGGCGGCCGCTGTGGCGGATTCGACGGGGTTTCCAATCAGATTCGCCAGGTAGTGCGACGACCATTCCGGCCGGGGCAGCTGCATCGGGTGCACGAGGACGGCGAGATCGAGATCAGCTGCGGCGCCGATGATCTCCCGCATCGGATCCACATCGAACGATGCCGTGCCCAGCAGCGGGGGCATGGCGATCCCGTACATCCCGTCGGTGCCGGCCAGCGCCGACATCTGCTTGGCGGCAGCCTCGGGGTCGTGCAGTGACACCAGCCCGAGGCCCACCAGCCTGCCGTCGCTGTCCCGACAGACCTGCGCGAGATCGTCGTTGTAGCTGCCGACGAACTCGTCGACGTCTCCTTCGGCGACCGGGAAGGCGAACGGCGGCGCCGACAGCACCCGGGCGCCCAGGCCCGCGGCGTCGGTGTCCGCGAGCACCCGGGATACGTCGCTCATCGCCTCGGTCTCGATGGACAACGGCAGCTCGCCCAGGTGCAGTTCGCCCTGGTGATCGCGCAACGGGGGCAGCGGGGAGCCGGGGGCGAGCCCGAACAGGTGCTGCGGCAACCAGTGTGCGTGGACATCGATCGGTCCGGGGCGCAAGCTCATGCCGCCGAACCCATCGCCTCGAGCGCCTCGAAGCGCGCGAGCACCTCGGCTTGCAGCAGGGCCACCGCCGGATCGGAGGCGCGGCGCGGGCGCGGCAGGTCCACGTCGATGATCTCGTGCACCCGACCACCGGGGGCGAGCACGACGATGCGGTCGGAGAGCTGTACCGCCTCGGTGACGTCGTGGGTGACGAACATGACCGTGCGGCGCGACTCCAACCAGATCCGTTCCAGATGCTCGCGCAGGGTGCGCGACGTCATCGCGTCGAGGTGGCTGAACGGCTCGTCCATCAGCAGGATGTCGGGCTCGACGGCGAACGCGCGGGCGATGCCGATGCGCTGCTGCTGGCCGCCGGAGAGCTGCGCGGGGAACCGGTCGGCGCAGTGGCTCAGGCCGACCAGGTCGAGGTAGTGCCGGGCCCGGTCCTGCCACCCGTCGCGCTCGTGCTGGACGAAGCCGAGGTTGGCCATCACGGTCCGCCACGGCAGCAGCCGCGGATCCTGGAACACATAGCCGACCCGGGCGTCGCGCGAGCCGGCCCGCAGCGACACCGTGCCGGAGGTGTGCGGTTCGATGCCGGAGACGATGTTGAGCAGCGTGGTCTTACCGCTGCCCGACGGACCGACCACCGAGACGAATGTCTCGCCCGAGATCGTCAGGTCGACCTCGTCGATGACCCGGGTGACCGCTCCGCGGCGGTCGGTGAATTCCTTGACCAGTTGCTTGATTTCGATTGCAGCCATTGGACTTTCTCGCTTTCTAGACGGTGCGCCAGCGGGTGGTGCGGCGCTCGATGGGACCCAGGATCAGCAGATCGGCGACCACCAGCAGGGCGATGAACACCAGCACCCAGGCGAGGAACCCGTCGAGTTGATTGGCGTCGTACCAGTAGCGGGCGCGCCAGCCGACGCCCGAGGTGGAACCGAACCATTCGGCCAGCAGCAGCCCGTTCCAGGCGCTCATGATCGCGAAGCGCACTGCGGCCACGGTGGAACCGGCCACGGCCGGTGCGACGATCTGGCGCAGCACCTTCGCCCGTGACACTCCGAACGACCGTGCCATCAACACCAACTCCGCGGGGACGGCCCGCGTGGCCTTGGCGATGTTGACCACGACGAAGGGCAGGCCGGACAGGAACACCGTCATCACCGGGGTGAGCCAGCCGAAACCGAACCACATCGTGGTCAGCAGCGCCCAGATCACCGCGGGAATGGCGAGTCCGGCGGCGGTCAGATCGGAGAAAGCCAGATCCGCCAACCGGGACAGTCCCATCAGCACGCCCAGCGCGGCACCGACCACCAGCGCGGCAGCGAGCCCGAGCACGAACCGGTTCATGCTGATCGCCAGGTTGCCCCAGAGTTCGCCGGCGGCGGCTTCAGAACCCAGCCGGGTCACCGCGTCCGGCAGTGATGGCACGCGGTTGCCGAGGACGACGGCCAGCTGCCAGGCGGCCAGGATGCTCGCCACCGCGGCCAGAACCGCTGTGGCCGAGAGTGATCCGCTGGAGATCCGGCGGGTCATGGTGGTCATGCGATCTCCTTGCGCCAGGCGAAGAAGCGATTCTCGAGCGCGGCCAGGCCGCGCTCGATCAGCACCATCGCGACGATGAAAAGGGTTGTCCACGCCAGCATGTCGTCGACGCGGAACTCCTGGTAGGCCTTGCGGATCATGAAGCCGACGCCGCTGCTCGCGCCGAACACCTCGGTCAACGCCTCCACCTTCCACGCCATCGCGAAGCCGTATCGCACGCCGGCGAAGACGAACGTCGTCACCGCCGGGAGGTAGAGGTGGCGCACCACGTCGGTGCGGCTCCGCCCGAAGGCATGGCACATCGACAGCAGCCTGCAGTCCACCGAGCGCACCCCCTCGGCGACGTTGATCGCGATGAACGGCAGCGCCACCAGCGCGGAGACCACGATCGGCCCGCCCGCGCCGACACCGAAGATCAGCAGTCCGAACACCGCGTAGGTCAGTCCCGGCATGTTGCCGAGCACGAACAGCGGCAGTGAGAAGTACGACGTCATGAATCGGCTGCGGCCCATCAGGAATCCGATGACCAGGCCACCGGCCATCGCGATCACGAATCCGGCGGCGATCTTGGCGATGCTGACCGAGAAGTTGGACAGCGCCTCCCCTGAGACGACGATCGCGCCCACCTGCTCGGCGACTCCGGCGGGCCGGGGAACGATCGGGTCGTCGATCCACGCGGCGACGGCCGCCCAGATCGCGACCGCGAGGACCAGTGCGGTGCCTGAGGCCAGCCACCGCAGGTTCGCGGTCAGGCCGAGCCGCCGCCGGCGGGGGCGCCGATTGGCGGGCACCGGTACGGACGGCGAATCCGGCGGGGCGACGGTCGAGGTCACGGCTGAACTCCTTCGGTCGGCAGGAACTTCGGATCGGTGACGTCATCGCCGATGACGCCGGTGGCGCGCATCAGGTCGAAGACCGAGCTCTCGTCGGCGGCCCACTTCGGGTCGAACCGGACCTCGTCGACCACCCAGTCATTTTCGGCGACATAGGCTTTCATGAAGGCGATGTCTTCGGGCGTGGCGACGGCGAAATGCTGGGGATAGCGTTCGATCATCTCGTCGCGGTGGGCTCGCCATTCGGCCAGGCCGCGGTCCCACAGGTCGAGGAAGGCCGACACCTCGCCCGGGTGGGCATCCACCCAGTCCTTGCGGCCCACGAAGACGTTGCCCATCGGACCGTCGTGGCCCGGCGCGTTCAGTTCGGCGAACAGATCGGCCGATGACTTCCCGTCGTAGAGCGGGCGCACCGAGCCATCGCGCAGCTCGCGCGCCGACAGATCCGGGTAGCAGATGCAGGCATCGATCTCGCCGCGCGCCAACAGGTTCGACAGGTTCTGGATGTCGGCGACGATGATCTGGTAGTCCCCGTCGACCAGCTTCGCATCGTGCATCTGCTTGACCAGGGCGCTCCACACCAGCGTGCCCGACACCGTGGTGAACACACCGAGGCGCTTGCCCTTCAGATCGGCGAGCGTCTGCGCGGGGTCGTTCGCGCGCACCAGGATCCGGCTGCGTTCGGCGTTGTAGCGCCCGATGATGACGGTCTCGCGCCGGGTCTGCTCCTCGAGGCCCGGCACCTCGAACGACGCGGTGGAGATGATGTCGGCGTGACCGCCGGCGAACAACCCGAACTCGTCCCACGTCGCACTGGTCTCGATGCGGTAGCCGGTGTCGCGCTCCCACTGCGCCACCACGCCGGTCTCGTTCATGTAGTCCCAGATCGGGTCGGGGGCGAACGTGAAACGGATGACGCCGTCCTGCGCCGTACGTGAGGACGCCGGCCCGCCCAGCCCGGCCGCGCAGCCGGTGGCGGCCAGCAGCACCGCGCTGAGGGCCAGGGCGAGCACCGCGCGCGCCCAGGTCCGAATCGAGAGTGTCACCGGTTACCTCCTTGGTCTGTGACCGCGGTCACGACTCTCACTGTGGAGGGTGACGACAACAGAGGCAATGTCTTGACAGACACACTTAGGCTGATCGATGTGTCTGTTGATACACACGACGGCGAGGGCCAGCTGGAAGTCTGGTTGGGAGCTCTCGCCGACATCGGGGAAGCCGTCGGTGGGGACACCCCAGTGGAGGCCGTGCTGGATCGGGTGGCCGAGACCGCATGCACCCTGCTCGGATACGACTTCTGCGCCGTCTTCCTGCCGACCACCGATCGCAGTGCGCTCACCATCGTCGGTTCACACGGGCTCTCGCCGGACTATGTCGCCCAGGTCAACGCCGACCGGCCGATCCTGCTCGACGTGCGCGACGAGTACGAGGCACCGACCAGCATCGCCTTCCGCACCGGTGAGGTGGTCACGGTCGACGACATCGACCGCAAGCCGCACTTCACGTGGAGTGGGGTGGCGCACGAGCAGGGCTACCGGGCACTGATCTCGGTTCCGCTACGCCGGTCCGGCACCGTCGTCGGGGCGCTGAACGGCTACCGGGCCGGCCCCCACCGATTCGATCGCGCCGAGGTCGGACTGGTCAGCACGCTGGCGACCCAGGTCGCAGTCGCACTCGGGACCGCGCAACTGCGCGCCGCCGAACAGGCGACGATCACCGAATTGCGGCGCGCCGCAGAGGTTCACACATTGCTGACCGAGACGGCGCTGCGCGGTGAAGGTGTCACCGGCGTCGCCGAAGCACTGGCCGAACTGCTCGGGCGGTCAGTGGTGATCGACGACGTCTACGCAGAGCAACTGGCGGCCGCGGGCTCGCCCGGCGAAGCCGAAGACTTCACCGTCACCGACGTGATCCTCGACGGCGCGCCGGTGGCGCACATTCGCGTCGCCGCTACGGACGATCCACTGTCCGCCGTCGACGTCCGCGCGATCGAACAGGCCGCAGTCGTCACCGCACTCGAGTTGTTGCGTGCCCGCACAGCGGCCGAAGTCGAACAACGCCTACGCGGATCGCTGGTGGCCGACGTACTGGGCTCCGACCCCGGCTCGCTTCCCGCCATCGTCGATCGGGCCCGCCGGCTGGGCTGGGATCTCGCCGGCACGCAGACGCTGATCGGGCTGCGCTGCAACGACACCGAGGCACTGCTGGCCGCCGCCGACCGCTTCTTCCGGCACGCGACGCAGCGCCCCCTGTCGGCCGTGCACCGTGGTGACGTGATCCTGCTCTGGCCCAGCGGAGCCGCCGTGGAGACGACCCGTCGACTCGTCGACACCGTCGCGATGACGGGGGTGATCGCCGCGGTGTCGAGAACAGTCGACGCCGCGGGATTGCCCGCCACATTCCGGGCCGTCCGTGGCGCCCTGGACCTGGCCGCCGGCGCGGGGGCCCCGGCCGTGATCGACCTGACCCAGCTGACGGTCGACCAGCTGCTGCTCGAGCTGGGAGACACGGCGCGCCTGAAGGAGTTCGCGACATCGGTGCTGGGCCGCGCCATGGACTACGACCGCACCCGCTCGACGGCGCTGCTCGACACCGCCCGCGTCGTCATCGACGCCGGACTGGACCGGCGGGCCGCCGCCGCGCGGCTTCACCTGCACCACAACACCGTTGCTCAGCGGATGCGCCGCCTCGAGGAACTCACGGGGTTGGCGATGTCGCGCCCTGCCGATCTGCTGCAGCTGACGTCGGCGCTGACGGTCGCCCGGATCGCCGCGCTGGGGTGAGCAGTGTCAGGCCGTGATCGCGTCGAGCGCACGGTGGATCCGCTGCTCACTGATCGGGCGGGGGGTGCCGAGTTGCTGAGCCCACAGGCTGACGCGTAGTTCTTCGATCATCCAGGCGATGTCGCGCACGTCGGCAGCGGCCGCCCGGGCCGGCGACAGCGCCGCGACCACGTCGTCGTAGGCGTCCTGCACCGCGTCCACGCGGTCCATCCGCTCGCGGTCGGCGACCGGCGCCTGCGGCAGCCGCTCGAGTCGCCTGCTGATCGCGGTCAGATAGCGGGTGAGGTCGGCCAGCCGCGGCGCACCCGCGGCTGCCACGAAGCCGGCGGGCACCAGCCGTGTGAGTTGGGCGCGGATGTCGGCGATCGCGTCGGCCTGGGCCGCCGACGGCGTGTCCGGTAGCGCGAGCGACACCTCGTGGAGCGCGGTGACCACCTTCTGCGCACGCCGCACCACGTCGAGGGTCGTGGGCACCAGATCCCGGGTCACGCGGCTGCGGGCCTGCTCGAATTCCGTTCTGGTCCAGATCGGTTCGGGCACCAGCAGCTGCAACGCCGCGTCGGCGCAGTCCTCGATCAGCGCGGTGAGCGAACCGTCCGGGTTGGTGCCCAGGGTCAACCGGGTCCGCATGTCGAGCGCCTTCTCCACCTGCTTGGCCACCGATGGCCCCGTGAGCCGGAGCAGTCGCCGGGTACCTGCCGGCGCGGCGATCGCCTGCTCGGCCGCGCTGGCGAACACGCGCACCGCCACCGACGTTCCCTCGTCGACGAGCGCGGGATACCCACGCACGGTGTTGCCGGATCGCCCCGGCCGTTCCACGACGCGCGGCAACTCGTCGATGTCGGGCCACGCGCGCAGCCCCGCTCGTTCCAGGTCCCCGGCCGCAGCCGCCACCGCGTCACGGGCCGGCGCGGCCAGCGTCCGCTGCAGTTCGGTGAGGTCCTTGCCCCGGGCCACGACCTTGCCGTCGGCGGCCTCCACCGCGAACGTCACCCGTAGATGGGCTGGGACCTTGTCCAGGTCGAACGCATCGATCGGGACGAGAATGCCGGTGCGCCGGCGTAATTCGCGTTGCACTGCGTCGAGCAGCGAGCCGTCCTCCGGTGTGATCGACGACAGCAGCGCGCGGGCGGTGTCGGGGGCGGGCACGAAGTTGCGGCGCAGATCCTTGGGCAGCGATTTGATCAGCGCGGTCAGCAGCTCTTCGCGCAGGGCGGGTACCTGCCAGGCGAACTCGTCACCGCCCAACCGGGCCAGGACGTCGACGGGCACGTGGACGGTGACGCCGTCGTCGGTGGCGCCGGGGTCGTAGCGGTAGGACAGCGGCAGCGCTACATCGTCGGCCCGCCAGGAGTCGGGTTGGTCCGCACCGGACTCGTTGCGCAGCAGATCATCTCGCGTCATCGTCAGCAGATCCGGCGTGCGGTGGCGCTGCTTGCGCCACCACCCGTCGAAGTGCCGCGCCGAGACGACCTCCGGGGGAATCCTGGCGTCGTAGAACGCGAGAATCTCCTCGTGGCCGACCAGCAGGTCGCGGCGGCGGGCGCGCTCCTCGAGATCGGCGAGCTCCGCGCGCAACCGGGCATTGTCGGCGAAGAAGTGGTGTTTGGTGCGCCACTCCTGGTCGACCAGGGCGTGCCGGATGAACAGCTCGCGGGCCACCGGCGGATCGATCTGCGCGTAGTTCACCCGGCGCCGCGCCACCAGCGGCAGCCCGTACAGCGTCACCTTCTCGAACGCCATCACGGCTCCGCGCTCGGCATCCCAGTGCGGCTCACTGTGCGTGCGCACCACAAGATGTCCCGCCACCCGCTCCACGGCCTCCGGATCGACACGGGCCGCGATACGCCCGAAGAGCCGGCTGGTCTCCACCAGGTCGGCCACCACCACCCAGCGCGGTGGCCGACGGGTCAGCACCGATCCGGGTGCCAGGACGAACTTCGCGTTGCGCGCGCCCAGATAGTCTCGGCCGTCGCCCTCACGCATCCCGATGTGCGACAGCAGACCCGCGGTGAGCGCCGCGTGGACCCGCGCTGCATCGGCCGGCTCGTCGGATTCGGTGATGCCGAGATCGCGACAGATGCCGCGTAGCTGCCCGACCAGATCCTGCCATTCCCGGATCCGTAGGTAGTGCAGGAACTCCTCGCGGCACATCCGTCGAAAAGAGCTGCCAGACCGTTCTTTTCGTTGCTCACCGAGGTAGCGCCACAGGTTCAGGAACGACACGAAGTCGGAGTGCTCGTCGGCGAAGCGCGCATGCTTCTGCCGCGCCGCCTCCTCCCGCTCGGTGGGCCGCTCCCGGGGATCCGGGATGGACAGTGCCGCGGCGAGCACCAGCATCTCTCGCACACATCCCTCGGTGTCGGCCTGCAGGATCATCCGGCCCAGCCGCGGATCCACCGGGATCTGCGCCAGCCGGCGGCCCAGCGGAGTGAGCTCACCGTCGGTGAAGGCGCCCAGTTCGGTCAGCAGCGCGATGCCGTCGCGGATACTGCGCGCATCGGGCGGGTCCAGGAATCCGAAGCCCTCGATGTCGCCGAACCCGAGCGCGGCCATCTGCAGGATCACCGCGGCGAGGTTGGTGCGCAGGATCTCGGGATCGGTGTAGCGGGGCCGGGATTCGAAATCCTGCTCCGAGTACAGGCGAATGCACACACCCGGCGCCGTGCGGCCGGATCGGCCGGCACGCTGCGCGGCCGAGGCCTGCGAGATCGGCTCGATCGGCAACCGCTGCACCTTGGTGCGCCGGCTGTACCGGGAGATCCGTGCCGTTCCGGGGTCGACGACGTAGCGGATGCCCGGCACCGTCAGCGACGTCTCGGCGACGTTGGTGGCCAGCACCACCCGTCGGAGAGCCTTGCTCGGGCTGAACACTTTCTGCTGCTCTGCGGTGGGCAGGCGCGCGTAGAGGGGCAGGATCTCGGCCCGGTCGCCGAGATCAGCGCGCAACGCCTCTGCGGTGTCGCGGATTTCGCGCTCACCGGACAGGAACACCAGCACGTCGCCGGGCGGCTCGCTCGCGAGTTCGGCGACGGCGTCGACGATGGCGTCGGTCGGGTCGCGCAGCTCGGTGCGCACCACGTCGTGGTCGGGGTCATCCGGGTCGTCACCCTCGGCGACCACCGGCACTTCCAGTGGGCGGTAACGGATTTCGACGGGATAGGTGCGGCCACTGACTTCCAGGATCGGCGCCGGCGTACCGTCGGTGGCGAAGTGCCGCGCGAAGCGCTCCGGCTCGATCGTCGCCGATGTGACGATCACCTTGAGGTCGGGCCGCCGCGGCAGGAGCTGGCGCAGATACCCGAGCAGGAAGTCGATGTTGAGGCTGCGTTCGTGCGCCTCGTCGATGATCAGGGTGTCGTAGCGGAGCAGGCGGCGGTCACGCTGGATGTCGGCCAGCAGGATGCCGTCGGTCATCAACTTCACCAGCGTGCGATCACTGGCCTGGTCGGTGAACCGGACTGTGTAGCCGACGGCCTCGCCCAGCGGGGTGCCGAGTTCGTCGGCGATGCGTTGGGCGACAGTGCGCGCGGCCAGCCGGCGCGGCTGCGTGTGCCCGATGGTGCCGCGGATGCCGCGGCCCAGCTCCAGGCAGATCTTCGGCAGCTGCGTGGTCTTCCCCGAGCCCGTCTCGCCGGCCACGATGACGACCTGGTTCGCGGCGATCGCGGCGGCGATGTCGTCGCGCCGCTCGCTGACCGGCAGATCCGGATAGCTGATGGTCGGCACGGCAGCTTGCCGGGTGGCGATCAGCGCCTCGGCCGCCGTGATCTGCTGGGTCAGCCGCTCTAGGTGCGCGGGATCGGGTGACCGCAGCTGGCGCAGTTTGCGGCCGATCCGCGACGCGTCCCGCAGGGTCAGGCCGTCCAACCGGGCGCGCAGCGCGCGCACGTCGGCAGTGGTGCTCGAATCGGACATCTCAGGCAGCGGTCACCGTCGTCAGGCAGAACGGATGGCCGGCCGGGTCGAGCATCACCCGCCACAGCGCGGGCTGCGGCTGCGAATCTGCCTGGCGTGCGCCGAGCCGCTCGGCGGCGGCCACCGCGGCGTCGACGTCGGTGACCGACACGTCGAGGTGCATCTGGGCGGGCACATCGGGGTTCGGCCATGTCGGCGCGACGTACCCGTCGACGCGCATGAGCGCCAGGATGGCCTTGCCGTCGGTGATCGCCACCACGCCGCCGTCGGGCGTCTCCACCAACCGTCGCATGCCGAGCAGCGCGGCGTAGAAGTCCGCCAGCTCAGCCGGATCCGGGCAGTCGATCGACGTCGAGCCCAGCGTGCCGACCGCGGGGTGCGCGGGGGTCTGCGCGGAAGTCATGGTCTCCACTCTGGCACGCGACGGACGGCGCGAGCGTACGGCTGCGTGCGAACAACACTGCCGCGGCGAGCACCACCTCGACCGCCGCGACGACGGTGGCCGGGTGCAGTGCGTGTCCCACCGCGCCGTGTGTCCCGTCAGGCTGTCCGGCCGAGTGGTGTTCGGCGGGCAGCCGAAGATGCATCGCGATCATCGCCAGGTTCATCAACGCGACCAGCAGCCAAGCCCGCACGCTGTCACGCGTCATCAGTTCCCAGCCGCAGTACAGGCACCCCGCGACCATCGCGGCCGTCAGCGCCACCAGCCAAGGACTGCCCATGCCGAGCGCAGCACCCCCGTGCAGCACCGCCGAGGCTACGGCCAGCGCCGCAGCCGCACACGCGGGCAGCTGCACTCTCATCGATGAAGTAGACCGCAGCAGCGGGGAATTCTCAGCGCGAGCGCGCGGGGTGTTCGCTGGTCTGCTTAGCTACACGCGTGCGCTGGGGTGCGGGGAGGCTCGCTGCTGCGATGACGGTGTTGTCCTTCACGACGGTGAGTGTCACCACTGCCGATGCCGAACCCGTGGCGATGCGCCCGCAGTTCTACGACAAGGTGACGCGCGACGGCTGGCACCTGAACATCCGGATCGACAACGAGGTGGTCAACTCGGTGCCGAACCTGGCCAACGCCAACGATTCTCGCGAGGGTTTCGTCACCGCGTCGGCGACCGCCACGGCCGTCGGCGGATCGAGCCCGATCACCGACAGCATCTTCATCCTGGGCTACCAGCTGGGCTGCCAGTCCGATGTGTCCGCCGGCCTGCAGTACGGCGGCACGGCCGGCGTCGCACCGCAGGGCGCGATCGGTGTCGGTAGCGGCTCCGGTGTCTCCGTCGGCGGCACGGGTGGCGTCGCCGGATTCGTGCAGACAGTTCTGCAACCCGGCGTGATCGTCGACCTCCCGCTGTCGAACATGACCCTGAGCCCGGACGGCCGGGCGATGATCGACATCGACAACATCCACATCAAGGCCGATGCGTGCGGCGGCGACGTGACCGTACGGTCGTATGCGTACCTGCGCGTCTCGACCGACGTCGCGCACACGCAATTCGCGGTCTACGGCGACCCGATCAAGATCTAGGTGACGATGATGCGCCGGACGTGGGTCTCGCTGCTGGCCGCGATGACGCTCGCCGCCGCGATAGCAGCTGCCCCCGTCGCAGCCGGCCAGCCGGACCTGCCCGACCCACCGCCGTGGGTGCCGCTGGCACCCGATGTCGAACCGGGCAGCTTCGACTACCCGTACAACGTCATCGCGGTCGAGCCGCCGCCACTGACGGACTCACGCGGGGTACGGATCGCGGCCACAGTCGACACGCCGTCACAGGCCGAGGGACTGCCGGGAAGCAGCCGAGGAAACGCACCCCAGGACGAGGGACCGCTGGTGACCTCGAACAGCCGCTACGGCATCTCCGCCGGTCTGGAACCGCCGGGCACCCCGACCCCGGGGGTCTCGGCCAGCGCCGGTGTGGCGGCCATGCCGACGGCGGAGAGCCCGTCGGGAACGCCGCCGTCAACCGTCGCGCAGCCCGAGTCTCCGCTGCCGGACGACCTGCCCGTGTACCCGCTGCCCGCGATCGAGGAGCCCGGGAATCCGCACGAGCCGATCTACGGCCGGCCGCTGCCTTAGGCCGTGTCGGGCGCCCAGTGGGCGAGCATCTCGGCGAACGTCTCGAACGCCGGGGTGTTGATGCCGTAGGTGGCCTCGAAGTGCACGCTGAGCGGGAAGCCCAGCTCGCCCACTCCGTCGATGACGCGCTTGTACAGGTCGACCATCAGCTTGCGCCGCTGCACCGGTTCCGAACCGGCCAGCTGCTTGACGAACTCCTGCTCGGCGGCAACGGCGGCATTGCCGGGATCCTGGATCAGCCAGTTGATCAAACCGACCTTGGTCTCCACCGCCGGCACGAATCCGAAAGACAGCAGGATCTCGGGACGGTGTTCGTTGGTCTTGGCGAACTCGGTGAGGAAGTCGACGATCGTGTCGGAGTACAGCAGCTGCGTCATGCCATAGGTGGCGCCACGGTCACACTTGAACGTGAACCGGCCCTGCTCGCCCTCGCGGGTGGGGATGAGGATGACGCCGCGATTGTCGACGACCTCGTCGAAGATCGTCAACGCATCCGTGGGCGCCACCCCGGAGCCCTCGCCGTCGCTGAGAGTGCGCGGCACACCCACGAACGCGATCCCGTCGAACCCGCTGTCGCTGAGCTCGGCCAGCCGGCCGCGCAGGGTGGGCTCGTCCATGAACGCGGTGACCTGGGTGCACAACCCGCGCACATCGGGCAGTTCCGGCTTGATCATCGACCAGAACTCGAGGACGTCGAGCTTGGGCTTCATCTCCAGAGGACGGTCGTCGTCCTCCTCGATCATGCCCGGGATCATCACGTGCCGGACGCGCCCGCCGATGCCCGCCTCGGCCGAACAGCGCAGCACCTTCTCGGCGTCGGAGAGAGCCTGCTCGCGTCCCCGGTCGACGTTCGGCGGCACCAGCTCCAAAGCGATGGTGTTCAGGCTCACAAGTTGCTCCACATCTGAGTTCTCACAGCCCGGCTGCCCGGCCGACGATGCTCGTCAGCCCACGATTCCCCCGTCACCGGCGAGCAATCACCATACCGAGCGGAGCCGTGCCGGGCGCGTCGCGCACCCACCCCGCGACCACCATCACGCACTCTTCGGCTTTCATGGAGAGCGATCCCCTATGAGAATTCTGATTCGCCGTTGCGTCACCGTCACGCTGTTCGCGCTGCTCGCCATCCTGGCCGCAGCGTGCAGTGGTCTGCAGTCACCGCCCGCCTCTCCGTCATCGAGCGCGGATTCCACGTCCCCGAGAGTCACGTCTCCGTTCGACCCGACGACGACTCCGTCGGCGCCCGCCGGCCCCATGCTCGCCTACCGCGCCGCCGATGAGATCGGCGTCGTCGACGGCACCACCAAGATCGCCACGGTGGCCGGGCCCTTCGCGCCCAGCAACGACCTCATCACCACCGAGGACGGCCGGTTCGTGTTCTCCCGCACCGTCGACAACCACGTCGGGATCCTCGATGTGGCGAACCGGCGGGGTGGCATTCGCCAGATCCCGGTGGGCCCCACGCTGGGCACCGCGGGCGGCAGCACGATCGTCTGGTGGGAGCAGCCGAACCGGCTCATGAGTCTCGACCTCGCGGCACCGGATGCGACGCCCCGGCCGATGCAGACCGTCGACCTCCCGGCCGCGCCGGGCGCGGGCGACCCGCGGCTGATCGTGGCCCGCGGCGGAACCGCCGTGCTGGCCCGCGTCGAAGCGCCGCCGTCCCCGTTCGGCGGCCCGGACACGCTCTACGCGGTACGCGGGCCCGGCGCACCGACGTCGCTCGGACAGGTCGACGCCAACAGCCCGGTCACCGTCGCCCGCCTCTCCCCCGACGGCGGCTCGCTGGCCTACGCGCTCTACCGGGCCACCAACGATGCGTGCGGCACCGCGGCCGTCGTGCAGGCCGATGCGGACGGCAACCAGCAGACGTTCGACGTCGCCGCCACCGATCCGGCGGCCGGCTTCCGCATCACCAAGCTGTGGTGGCCGCAGCAGGGCCCGCCCAAGCTGAGCCTGACGACGTGGCGCTGCGGTCAACCGCAAGCCGCGCCCCCGGTCGTGTGGCAATTGACCGGCGACCACATCGCCCAGGTCGCCCCACCGACATCGGCGTTGCAGACCACCGAGTTGGCCCCGGGGCAGCGGGCGCTGATCCTGCCGCACAGCGATGGCTACACCGACCCCGCCGGCGCGCTGGTGGTCGAGGAGAGCTCCCGCCGGATTCCCGTCAAGGACAACGTCGACGCCATCGCTCTGATCCAGACGTCTCCGTAGTCTGGGAAGGATGACCATCGCGCTGCGGGACACGTTCGTCCGTGACCTCCCCGAACTCGCGGTGCGATGGCAGGCCGAGGACGCGCCGAACCCGACGCTGCTGGTGCTCAACGAGACGCTCGCCGCTGAACTGGGTCTGGACGCGGCGTGGCTGCGCAGTCGCGAAGGGGTGCGTCTGCTCGCGGGCACCGCGGTTCCGGCCGACGCCACCCCGGTGGCACAGGCCTACGCGGGTCACCAGTTCGGCGGATTCGTCCCGCGTCTGGGTGACGGACGGGCGCTACTCCTCGGCGAACTCGTCGACGCCGCCGGACAGACGCGCGACCTCCATCTGAAGGGGTCGGGACGCACGCCGTTCGCGCGCGGCGGCGACGGCCTGGCCGCGGTCGGACCGATGATGCGCGAGTTCGTCATCAGTGAGGCGATGCACGCGCTCGGCATTCCGACCACGCGGTCGCTGTCGGTGGTGGCGACCGGCCGGCCGGTGTACCGCGAGACCGAGCTGCCCGGCGCCGTCCTGGCCCGGGTGGCGGCCAGCCACTTGCGTGTCGGCAGCTTCGAGTACGCGTCGCTGGTCGCCCGCCAGACCAAGGACGTCGGAGTGCTGCGCCGGCTCGCCGACTACGCGATCGGGCGTCATCACCCGGCCTGTGCGGATGCGGCGCAGCCCTACCGGGCGCTGCTCGAGGCGGTCATCGACGTACAGGCGGACCTGGTGGCGCGGTGGATGCTGGTCGGCTTCATCCACGGCGTCATGAACACCGACAACATGACGATCTCGGGCGAGACGATCGACTACGGCCCGTGCGCGTTCATGGAGGCGTTCGATCCGCAGACGGTGTTCAGCTCCATCGACCACGGCGGCCGCTACGCCTACGGCAATCAGCCGGGCATCGCCCTGTGGAACCTCGCGCGCTTCGCGGAGGCCCTGCTGCCGCTGCTCGACGACGATGTCGACACCGCGGTGAGCCAGGCCGAGCAGTCGCTGGGCCTTTTCCGTGACCGGTACCAGAGCCGGTGGGATGCGGGCATGCGCGCGAAGCTCGGGCTCGCCGACGCCCCGGCTGAGGCGGCCGATGCGCTGACCCAGGAGCTGCTCGTCCAGATGCAGAACAGCGGAGTCGACCACACGTCGTTCTACCGGCAGCTGGCCGAGGCGGCCCGCGGGGACGCCGAACCGGTACGCGGCGAGTTCATCGACCTCGCCGCCTTCGACGCGTGGCTCGCCCGCTGGCGCGAACTCGGCCCCGATCCGGCGGCCATGGACGCGGTGAACCCGCTCTACATCCCCCGCAACCATCTGGTGGAAGAGGCGCTGGCCGCCGCCACCGACGGCGACCTGGGGCCGGCGGAATCGTTGCTCGATGCGGTGCGCGCGCCGTACGTGCAGCGACCGGGTCTCGAGCGCTACGCGGAGCCGGGCAGGCAGGAGTTCTCCGCCACGTTCCGAACATTCTGTGGGACCTGATCACACCGCGTACCGTGACGGGGTGAGCGCGACTAGCAAGAGGCTCGGTCTGCAGGACCTGCTGTTCATCTACGGGGAAACACCCAGTTCGAAGATGCACGTGGCCGGCTTGCTGCCGTTCACGCCGCCGCCAGACGCGACGGTCGAATACCTCCGGGAGATGATCGCCGAGGCGCGCCGCCAAGAGGTGATGCGGCCGTGGAACCTCAAGCTCGCCCATCCACGGCTGCAGTACAGCCCGCTGCACAGCTGGGTCGAGGACAAGGACTTCGACTTCGACTACCACGTGCGCCGATCGGCGTTGGCCAGCCCTGGTGACGAACGCGAGCTCGGCGTCCTGGTCTCCCGGCTGCACAGCAACCATCTCGATCTGACCCGCCCACCGTGGGAGCTGCACGTCATCGAGGGCCTCGAAGGCGGCCGGTTCGCGCTGTACATGAAGATCCACCACGCGCTGGTCGACGGGTACAGCGCGATGCGCATGCTCGCCCGCAGCATGTCCACCGACCCCGAGTCGCGCGACACCCGGATGTTCTTCAACGTGCCGCTGCCCGAACGCACGCGGCCGCTCGCCAGCACCGAAACCGTGAACCCGATCGCCGCGACGTTGCGGGCGCTGGGCGGGATCTCGTCGACGGTGACCGGCGGTGTGAGTTCGGCGGTGGACCTGGCGACGGCGGTGGTCAACACCCAGATTCGCCGTGACGGTGACTACGCCCAGATCCCGGGGTCGGCCTCGGCGCCGCACAGCATCCTCAACGCACGGATCAGCCGCAATCGGCGCTTCGCGACGCAGCAGTACGACTTCGACCGCCTCAAGAAGCTGAGCTCACAGCACGGCGCGACGATCAACGACGTGGCGCTGGCCATCCTCGGCGGCGGCCTGCGCAAGTTCCTGTCGGAGATCGACGAGCTGCCCGATCGCTCGTTGATCGCGTTCCTCCCCGTCAACGTCCGCCCCAAAGGTGACGAGGGCGGCGGCAACGCCGTCGGCGCGATCCTCGCCCCGATGGGCACCCACATCGCCGATCCGGTCGAGCGTCTGAACGTCATCACCGCCGCGACGGGAGCGGCCAAGGCGCAGCTGCAGAACATGTCACCGGCAGCGATCATCGCCTACAGTGCGGCGCTGCTCGCACCGGCGGGCACCCAGATCGCCGGCGCGCTGACCGGTGTCCAGGCGCCGTGGCCCTACACGTTCAACCTGTGCGTCTCGAACGTGCCGGGTCCGCGGGAACCGTTGTGGTTCAACGGTTCTCGACTGGAAGCGACCTACCCGGTGTCCATCCCGATCCATGGCATGGCGCTGAACATCACGCTGCAGAGCTACGCCGACACCCTGAACATCGGGTTCGTCGGCTGCCGCGACCGGCTGCCGCACCTGCAGCGCCTGGCCGTCTACAGCGGCGAGGCGCTGGCCGAACTCGAGAAGGCCTCCGAGGACTGATCGCTCCCACGAGAGTCACCTCGGCAAGACCTGTCATCGCCTCGCCGCACTCAGGCGGCTTCGTTGTCCGGTGGCGCGGGCCCGCCGGGTTCCGACGGGTCGGCTGTCTCCTGTGTGGGCTCGTCATCCTCCGGGCGCAGCAAGCGTTCGGGGGTGTGGTGGGTGTTGATCCGGGTTTGGCCGGTGTCGAGGTTCGGTGGTGGGGTCCATTCGACGTCGTGGCGGGGGCTCATCGATGTGGTCCAGCCGCCGGGAGCGACGGCGCGGTTATCCGGTGGGCAGGCCAGGCCGAGGTCGTCGATGTTGGTCAGCCCGCCCTCGGCCCAATCTTGGGTGACGTGGTGGACCTGGCAGCCATACGCGCCGACGGGGCAGCCGGGTTTGCTGCAGCCGCCGTCGCGGGCGATCAGCATGACCCTTTGCGCCGCCGAGGCGGTGCGGCGAGCCCGGAACAGGTCCAGCGCTGACCCGGTGGCGCGGTCGAACACCGCCAGATAGTGGCTCGAGTGGGAACCCATGCGGATCACGTCTTTGATGGGCAGCCGGGTGCCGCCGCCCGTCGTCCCGATCCCGGCGCGGGATTCCAAGTCCTGCAGGGTGGTACGCACGATCACCGTCACCGGTAACCCATTCAGCTGACCCAACTCGCCGCTCATCAGGGCGATCCGGCCCACCGCGACCAGCGCATCATGCTGGCGTTGGGCCAGGCTGCGGTGATCGTTGTCGATCTGCGCCTGCGTCGGTGTCCCCGAGACGCACGGCTCGTTATCGTCGGGGTTGCACATGCCCGGGGCGGCGTATTTGGCGAAGATCGCCTCCCACACCGCCGCCGCCTCCGGGGTCAGGTCGGCCCGCCACTGCGTCATGCCGTCGCGACGTTGCGGGCTCTTGGTCAACCCCCGCTTGCGGGTGCGGTCGGCGTCGTCGGGTTCGGGCCCGTCCTGATCGAGCAGGAACAACTCCAACTCTGCGGCGTCGCGGGTGGCCTTCGGACCGGCACCACGGGCGATGCGCACCACCTCAGCCTCGAACTGCTCCCGCGTGGCCACGTCGACAAAGCTCGGGAGGTCGTCGACCGCTTTACGGATCACCTCCACATGTTCGCGGGTGATCCGCCCCTCGGCTTGCGCGGCCGCGGTCGCCGGCAGCACCGGGGGTAGCGGCTCTCCGGTCATCGACTGCCGCGGCGCCAACAGCGCCGCCTCACTCAACCGGCGGTTCGCCTCCGAACCACTGATCCGGTAGCGGATCGCCAGCACGTCTTTCCAATTCTTCGCCCCCATCTGCACCGCAGATGTCTCCACCTGCAACCGGGCCAACGCCCGATGCTGGGCCGCGGGCAGCCGGCAGCCCGCGTTTTCGAGCTCGTCGAGCAGCTCCACCACCTCGCCAGCAGTGGACCGATCGAGGCCGCAGGCCAGCACAGCATCGACCGCAGCGCGTAACCCCGCGACCACCCGCTGTACCTCCGACATGATTCGAACATACATTCGATCACCGACAATTTCGGCTGCACCGACTACGGTTTACCTGTGGCCAATCCGACCTTGCATGAATTGACACTGCCCAACGGCCTGACCGCCGACGAGGCACGTGCCGAAGCCGACCGCGCCTACGAGCTCGACCGCGCCCACGTGTTCCATTCGTGGTCGGCTCAGGCCGAGATCACCCCGATGACGATCACCGCGTCGGAGGGCTGCCACGTCTGGGACGGCCAGGGCAACCGGCTGCTCGACTTCTCCTCGATGCTGGTCAACACCAACATCGGCCACCAGCACCCCAAGGTCGTCGCCGCGATCGCCGAACAGGCCGCCAAGCTGTGCACCGTCGCACCCCAGCACGCCAACGCCGCGCGCTCCGAAGCCGCGCGGTTGGTCGCCGAGCGCACCCCGGGTGAGCTGAACAAGATCTTCTTTACCAACGGCGGCGCCGACGCCGTCGAGCACGCGGTCCGCATGGCCCGTCTGCACACCGGTCGGTACAAGGTGCTCTCGCGCTACCGCTCGTACCACGGCGGCACCGAGACCGCGATCAACCTGACCGGCGACCCGCGCCGTTGGCCCAACGACCACGGCAACGCCGGAACCGTGCACTTCTTCGGCCCCTTCCTCTATCGCTCGCAGTTCCACGCCACCACCGAGGAGGAGGAGTCCGAGCGCGCACTGGCGCATCTGCGCGACATCATCCGGATGGAGGGCCCGTCCACGATCGCCGCGATCATCCTCGAGTCGATCCCCGGCACCGCGGGCATCATGGTGCCGCCGCCCGGCTACCTCGCCGGCGTGCGGGCCCTGTGCGATGAGTACGGCATCGTCTACATCGCCGACGAGGTGATGTCGGGCTTCGGCCGTAGCGGAAAGTGGTTCGCCATCGACCATTTCGACGTCGTGCCCGATCTGCTGACGTTCGCCAAGGGCGTCAACTCCGGCTACGTGCCGCTCGGCGGGGTGGCGATCAGCCCGCACATCGCCGAGACGTTCGCCCACCGCGCCTACCCCGGCGGGCTCACCTACTCCGGCCATCCGCTCGCGACAGCCGCCGCAGTCGCGACCATCACCGCGATGGCCGAAGAAGGCATCGTCGAGAACGCGGCCCGGATCGGCACCGAGGTTCTCGGACCGGCGCTGCGCGACGTCGCGGCGCGGCACCCCAGCGTCGGCGAGGTGCGTGGCGCGGGCGTGTTCTGGGCCGTCGAACTCGTCGCCGACCAAACCACCCGCGAACCCTTGGCCCCGTACGGAAGTTCCAGCGCTGCAATGAATTCGGTGATCGCCGAATGCAAGAAGCTCGGGCTGCTGCCGTTCGCCAACTACAACCGCATCCACGTCGTCCCGCCGTGCATCATCGGCGAGGACCTGGCACGCGAAGGTGTGGCACTGCTCGACAAGGCTCTCGACGTCGCCGACGCTTCTCTCGGATGACGTCGCGCTGGGCTAATCCCCCAGCTCGCCGCTGATTCCGCGTTCCAGTGCATGGCGGGCACGCTCGGGTAACACCAGCAGCCCGTCCAGTTCCCGCTGGGCCAACCGGTAGGCCCGCTCGCGCTCCTGCGGCGTGGCGGCAGCATCGGCAGCGACGCGAAGCAGCCGTTGCGCGCGCAGCAGCCGGTCCTGCTCGTCGGCGGTGAACGCGGCCCGTTTGCGGCGCCGCGCTTCGGCTTCGGCGATGTCGAATGCGGTCGCGTATTCGCCGACCGCCTCGATGTAGGCCCTCAGCGAATCGCGGTCTTCGAGCAGATCGCCGATGTCGGCGGGCCGCAGGAAATCGGCGCGCAGCTTCGCCCGGTGGAAGCGTTCGGTGAGGGGATCGCTCAGGTCGGTCATCAACGGGAAGTCCAGCAGCGTGGCCGCATCGAGTTCGTACTCCAGCCACCGGGTGTCAGTGCGGTCGTGCTGTTCGACGGTTCGCAGGACCGTGCGCCGCTGAGCCGCAGTCGCAGGACGCGCCGCGGCCGGCGCGGGCAATTCCGCGTCGCGCTGCCGTCTCGTGGCGACGATGCCGCGGTACGTCGCGTAGCCCACACCGACCAGCGGCACGAGCACCACCAGCAGCTCGAGCAACCGGAAGATCAGACCCATCCCGCCAGAATGCCATCAACTCGTGGTTTCGATTCTGCAGCGATCGGGCAACTAGTTAGCCATGCGACACAAGACACTGAATCTAGGTTCCTTGATCTTCGCGGGCGCGGCGGCGACTGCAATCGCAACTGCGCCCCTGACTTTCGCGCAGCCGGCACCGCCGCCGTGCTTCAACCCGGACGGCACCCCGTGCGCGTCGATCGGCACAGCAGGCCCCGGCGGCGCGAGCGGCGCGATCCCGGGCGGTCCCGGCGGCGAGGCCGGACCCGGTGGGGTCAGCGGTGCGACCAACCCCGGTGGCGTGGCCGGTGCAGCCGGCCCTGACGGTGCCAGCGGCGCGATCCCCGGCGGCCCCTCGGGCGTCGCCGGACCCGGCGGTGCCAGCGGCTCGACCAACCCCGGCGGCGTCGGCGGCTCTGCCGGACCCGGCGGAGTATCCGGATGCATCCCCGGAGTGGGCTGCGCCTCCATCCCCGTCGGCTGACACTCGACCGACAACTGACCACCGAACACAGCCGGACCCGTGGCGCGGGTCCGGCTTTTCGGTGCCTGTCCAGCGGCTAGCGTGGCCGGCATGCGCCTGGTGATCAAGAACGTGCGGATCTTCGACGGACTGTCCGACCAGACCACCGACGGGCACGTGCTCATCGAGGGCCGCACGATCACCGCGGTCGACCGGTCACCCATCGCCGAGACCGACGGCACGACCGTGATCGACGGCGCGGGGCACACCCTGATGCCCGGCATGATCGACGCGCACGCTCACCTCGTCGGGATGGCCAACTCGCTGCTGGACCTCGCGATGGGCTCGCAGACCCTGCTGGCCGCCAAGACTTTGGTGGGCGCCCGGGACACTCTGCTGCGCGGCTTCACCACAGTGCGCGACATGGCCGGCGACACCGCGGGCATCAAGACGGTGACCGATGCCCGACCGGAGCTGGGCCCGCGCATCTACCCCAGCCAGGCCGCAATCTCGCAGACCGGCGGTCACGGCGACTTCAGTTTCGTCTACGAACGTCCGACCGCACTGGGCGGCAACGAGTCCCGCGGAGAACAGATCGGTTTCATGCGGGTCGCCGACGGGCCCGAACGCGTCCTGGCCGCGGTGCGCGAACAACTGAAGCTCGGCGCCAGCCAGATCAAACTGATGGTCGGCGGCGGCGCGGCGTCGCTCTACGACCCGCTCTACACCGTCCAGTTCACCCCGGCCGAACTGCGCGCCGCCGTGCAGGCCGCCGAGGACTACGGCACCTACGTCGCCACGCACGTCTACAACGTCCTCGGCATCCGACGGGCCGTCGAGGCCGGGGTGAAGTCCATCGAGCACGGCCACCTCGCTGATGAACCGACCATCGCGATGCTCGCCGAGCGCGAGGTGTGGCTGTCCACGCAGCCGTTCGCCGAACACGACCACACGTTCGCGAACCCGGCCAGCGCGCAGAAGAACCGCGAGATCTGCGCGGGCACCGATCGGCTCTTCGGCTGGGCCGCCACACATGGTGTGCGGCTGGCCTGGGGTACCGACCTCCTGTTCGAGCCCGAGCACGCCGATCTACAGAGCGCGATGGTGGTGCGACTCGGCGAGTACATGAGCGCCGTCGACGCGCTCAAACTCGTCACGTCGGGCAACGCCGCACTCCTGCGGCTGGCCGGCGATCGCGATCCCTACCGATCGGCACGCCTCGGTGAGATCACCGCCGGTGCATGGGCCGACGTGCTGTTGGTCGACGGCGATCCGACTGCAGACCTGTCCGTGCTCGGCGATCCCGCGACGAATCTGCCCGTGATCGTCAAGGACGGCGCGATCGTGAAGGGACATCCGGCATGACGGATCTGACCGGGCGGGCCGTCATCGTGACCGGCGCCGCTCGCGGTGTCGGCAAGGGCATCGCGAGGGCGCTCACCGCACGCGGCGCCGGGGTGCTGCTGGTCGACCGCGATGAGGAGCTGTTGAGCACGACGGCGGCGGAATTGGGCGGCGGCCAGGTCGCCTCGGTGACCATGGACCTCCGCGAGGACGACGCCGCCGAGCGCATCGTGGCGGCGGCCGTCGACACTTTCGGTTCGGTGCACGGCCTGGTCAACAACGCTATCGCGACCAACGAGCCCAAGGCTTTTCACGAGATCACCCGGGAGGACTATGACCTCGTGTTCGACGTGGGACCACGTGCCACGTTCGCCCTGATGCAGGCCGTGTACCCGGTGTTCGTCGGCAACGGCGGAGGCAGCATCGTCAACCTCGGCTCGGGGTCGGGCACCCAGGGCCTCTCCCGGTTCGGCGCCTATGGGGCGGCGAAGGAAGCCATCCGAGGCATGTCGAAAGTCGCGGCGCTGGAATGGGGCCGGCACCGCATCTGGGTGAACGTGGTGTGCCCCTATGCCGAAACCGAGAGCATCAGGGCGTGGCGGGACATGGACCCGCAGACCTACGAGCGCACTGTGCGCGCCGTGCCTCTGGGCCGCCTCGGCGACGTGGCGACCGACATCGGCCCCGTGGTGTGCTTCCTACTCGGTGACGACGCAGCGTTCGTCACCGGTCAGACGCTCATGGCCGACGGTGGATCGGCTGGTTTCCGCTGACCCTGGTCACGCAGTACGCCGCGAGAACCCGTGCCAGCGGCGCGACTTCGGCAAGGTCGGCATGCCCGTCGTGTGAATAGATCTCCATCAGATAGCTCGTCTCGCCGGCGGGGATGCCGACGCCGAGCACTGCCTGGTAGCCCAGCTCGCGAAGGAGCGCGACCTCGTCGGGATCGGCGGACTCCATGCCGACGGCGGCCACGAAGGTCGTGCCGTCGGCGATCGCGCGCGCCGTGGCCGGGTAATCCTCGAGGGAGTAGTTCGGCGGGCCGAAGTCGACGAGAACGATCAGTCCCGCCTCACGCTTGCGCACACTCGACACGTTGTTCACCATCCGCAGCGCCGACCCGCCGCCAACGGTCTCCGAGATCGCCCAGGCCGCGGCATCCACAGCCTGAGCGAGCGCAACGGCCAGCGCCTCCAGGGCCTGGGCGAGCGTCAGCGCGGGCTGGTCGTCGAGCATGCGCACCAGATCGGAGGCCAATCGGTCGACAGCGCGCCGCGGGCCGGAGCGGCGGTCCCACCCGTCGATGTCGCGTGCATCCAGCGGCGCACCGGTGCTGTAGCGCGCCGGGCCTTGCCGCTTGGCGTGCAGCAGCGCGGCGTCGGCGGCCGCCAGCAACTCGCCGGCGCTGCGGACGCCGGGCCCCGCCACCGCGGCGCCCCAACACAGGCTGACTTCGCGATCAACGACATCGTGCAGCGCGCGGGTGGCATCGGTGGCGAACACCTGAGCTGAGGCCAGGGTCGCATCGGGCAGCACGATGCAGAACTCGTCGCCACCCAGGCGCGCGGCGATGGCGCCGTCGACGGTCGCGGCCAGCCCACCCAGAACGGCGGCGACGTCGCGCAGCAGCTGATCGCCCGCCGGGTGTCCGTCGCGGTCGTTGATGCGCTTGAAGCCGTCCAGATCGCACAGGATCGCGACGGGAGACGATCTCTCCCAATCCAATTCGGCGAATCGCTGGTCGACCGCGCGGCGGTTGGCGATGCCGGTGAGTGGATCCTGCAGCGCGTATCCCCACACCGTGTTCAACGTCTCGGACCGGTTGATCGCCACGGTGATGTACGCGGCGATGGCCGAGAGCAGCTGCGCGTCCCCGAGGTCGAACCGTCGGCCGCCGTCGCCCGAAGCCCAGATCTCGCCCCACATGGCGTCGCCGCTCATGATCGGCACGGCGATCTCGCTCTCCTTGCCGATTTTCTGCAACCACTCGGTGCAGTACGGAGGGCAGTCGGGCTCGTCGAGGGCGTTGATGTACGGGCGGCCGTGCAGCAGCAACTCCGAGATGTGCGGATCGGCGGACACCGGGTAGAACTCGTCGGTGGGCCATCGGCTCTCGTCGGGGCCGATGTCGCCGACGTTGATCATCGTGCGCAGCTGTGCGAGGTCGGCCTCCCAGCGGCTGATCGACAGCGATGACCCGCGCAGTGCGGCGAGCGCCTGCTCGGCAATCACCTCGAGGGCATCGTCGAACGCGTCGGCCCGTGCGACCGCCTCGGCGATGCGCAGCAGCGACTGCAGCACGCGCAGGTCAGCAGGGGCGCCGGAGAACGGCAACTCTGCCGCCGTGCCACCGTCCATGTGCCGCGCACCCGTCTATCCCCACCATTCGCGCTGACAGCGCGGAGGCTGATGCTACCGGCGGAACCTGTGCACCGTCATTTCTTACGCACACAGGTAACCTGCCCAGCTGTGCAACCGATACCCGTCATCGCACTGACCGGTTATCTCGGCGCCGGGAAGACGACGTTGCTCAACCATGTGCTGCGTGCCCCGGACGCACGAATCGGCGTGGTGATCAACGACTTCGGTGAGCTCAATGTCGACGCAGGACTGGTCACCGGCCAGGTCGACGAGCCCGCGTCGATCGCCGGCGGATGCATCTGCTGCCTGCCCGACGAGGGCGGTCTCGACGTGGCGCTGGCCCGGCTGGCTGATCCCCGTCTGCGGCTGGACGCGATCATCGTGGAGGCCAGCGGCCTGGCCGAGCCGGTGGCGATCGCCCGCATCATCCGATTCAGCGGTGTCGACGGAATCCGGTCGGGCGGCGTGGTCGACGTGCTGGATGCGGTGACGCACTTCGACACCGTCGATCGGGACGCCGCCCCGCCGGCGCGGTACGGCGCCGCCACTCTGGTGGTGGTCAACAAGCTCGACCAGGTCGCCGACGCGGAGGCGACGCTGCGGCGCGTGACCGAGCGGGTGCGCGAGAACAACCCCCATGCCCAGGTCGTGGGCGCCACGGCCGGGCGGATCGACCCGGCGCTGCTGTTCGACGTGGCCGCCGACGAACAGGTGGGGCAGTTGACGTTCCAGGAGTTGCTGAAGGGCGGCGAGCACCAGCAGGAATCTCCGCACGCGCACACTCACGCGGATTCCGTGACCGTGCTGAGCGAGGGCTGTGTGGACCCCGGCGCCGTGCTGGACCTGCTCGAGGAACCACCGGCCGGGGTGTATCGGATGAAGGGCACGATCGCCGTCCGGTTCCGCGGCGCGGTGCGCCGCTACGTGGTGAACGTCGTCGGCGCGTCGGTCCACGTCGCACCCGCCAAGGCAGACGCCGACGCGAACAACCTCGTCGCGATCGGCATGCACCTGGACACCGACGTTGTGCGCGCCGCGGTGTCATCCGCGCTGGCACCCAGTACCGGAACCGCGGCGGCGCCGGACATCCGGCGGCTGCAACGCTACCGCCGACTCAGCATCTGACACCTAGGCTGGGTTGGTGCCAGAACGTCCGTCACCCGAACTGAACGTGCTCGGTGAGCCACTCGACCCCTGCGGCACCGAACCGCTGACCGGGTTCTATCGCGACGGCTGCTGCAGCACCGGCGATCAGGACCTCGGTCTGCACACCATCTGCGCCGTCGTGACGGCGGAGTTCCTCGCCCATCAGCGGTCGATCGGCAATGACCTCGGCACACCGATGCCCGCCTACCGGTTTCCCGGCCTCGTGCCTGGCGACCGCTGGTGCGTGACGGCGCGTAATTGGCTGCGGGCACACCAGGACGGGCAGGCCTGCCCCGTCGTGCTGGCGTCGACGCACGAACGCACCCTCGACATCGTTGCGCTGGAGGTGCTGGCGTCCTACGCCGTCGACGTCCCCGACGACCCGGCAGGGCTCTAGACGCGAACTCGGGTTAGCGTCGGTCATGGCTTCGGTGTTGACGGTGAACACGGCGACTGCACCCATCGATCTGGGCGAACTGCGTACCGGGATCGACAAGCGGCCCAGTGCCGACCCCTTGGCGGTCAGCGCACCGGGGCCGGCGAAAGCGGGGCCGGGCAGCGGCGTCGCCGGGGATTCCATCATCAACCGGCGCTACCACGGCGGCGACGATCAGGCGGTGTACGCCTACGCCCGTGAGGATCTGGACCGTTGGGAGCGTGACCTGGGCCGCGAATTGACCAACGGGGTGTTCGGCGAGAACCTGACCACGGCCGACGTCGACGTGACCGGCGCCCTGGTCGGTGAGCGGTGGGCGGTCGGCTCGGACGGGCTTCTGCTCGAGGTGACCAGCCCCCGGACTCCGTGCCGCACGTTCGCCAGCTGGATGGGCGTCCGCGGATGGATGAAGACGTTCACCACCGCCGCGTTGCCCGGTGCCTACTTCCGCGTCATCGCTCCCGGAACCGTCCGCGCCGGGGACGGGGTCGAGGTGGTCTCGCGGCCCGACCACGACGTCACGGTCGGCGTCGTGTTCCGCGCCCTGATGAGCGAGCCGGACCTGCTCCCGCGTCTGGCCGTCGCGGATGCACTGCCGGCCAAGATCAAGCGACAGGTGGCCAAACGTACCGGTGTGAGCTGAGTCCCAATCGGCGCTTCGATCCGGCGATACGGTTTTGCCCGCCGCGGCAGCCGGGAACGCACATCTTGCGCCGACACTGTCGATGACGACACCTCCCTCGGCGCGAACCCCGATCCCGAGGAGCTGTATTTCCTGTGGACGAAGTGACTTTCGCGCCTGCGACCCATCTGGCCACCGCCGCAGCGTGGGTGGCCGGCGCTGTCGGGCTGGCCTATGCGCTCGGGCTGTCGTTGTCCTGGCTGCTCCTGCGGCTGGGTCGGCGCAGCCGCGTGCTGCATGACGTCGCCGACCTGACGCGGCGGCCGCTGCGGGCGACCCTGGTGGTCATCGCCGCATCAGCGGCGGTGCGGCGTGTCTCCGACGGGCAGGCCGGCTGGCGCGGCTGGCTGGACCACACGCTGGTGATCGCGTTGATCGGTACGGTCACCTGGTTGGTGGCGAGTCTGCTGGTGGTGGCCGAACGGCAGGTGATCGATCGGTTCGCCGGCGGCGACACCGGGCTGACCGATGCGGACCGGCACCGGCGCAAGATCCGCACCCAGGTCACCACGCTGCGCCGGCTCGCCGTGGCGGTCGTGGTGGTGCTCGGTGCGGCCGCGGCGTTGATGACGTTTCCGTCGTTCAGCGACATCGGCAAGACGGTGTTCGCCTCTGCCGGCGTGCTGACCGTGGTCGCTGGCCTGGCGGCCCAGACCTCGCTGGGCTCGGTGTTCGCGGGCATCCAGATCGCCTTTTCCGACGCGATTCGCGTCGGCGACGTGGTGGTGCTGGAAGAGGAATGGGGGCGCATCGAGGAGATCACGCTGACCTACGTCGTCGTGCACCTGTGGGACGAGCGTCGGCTGGTCCTGCCGTGCACCTACTTCACCACGACGCCGTTCCAGAACTGGACCCGCAACGCCACCCAGCTGTTGGGCACCGCGGAACTCGACGTCGATTTCACCGTGCCGTTCGACGCGATGCGCGCCGAACTGGACCGGCTGTTGCGGGCCAACGAGAAATGGGACGGACGTGTGGGTGTCCTGCAGGTCACCGACGCCGTCGAGGGTGTCGTGCGGGTGCGGATGCTGGTCAGTGCGTCCAACGCGGCGCAGCTGTTCGACCTGCGGTGCGATGTGCGCGAAGGCATGGTGGCGTGGCTCCAGCGCACCAACCCGGGGGCTCTGCCGTGCCGGCGCATCGAGCACCAGACCTCCACCGACCGCGTCGACACCTACGACGGCGGGTATCCCGATGCACCGCAAGCAGATTCGGGCCTCTTCAGCGGCAGCGCGGACGCCGACCGGCGTGGCCGCGCGTTCGAGAAGACCGGCTAGCTCGACAGGCCCGATGTGATGGGCGTGACCGTGGTGCTGTTGTCCGCCCTCGAGCCCATCGTCAGGTATGGCGTGCCGTCCGCACCGACCACGACGCCGTAGACGTATGTGCCCGGGGTGTAAGGGATGTCGAGAACTTTGGTCACGCCCGACGTGGAGAGGGCGTACACCGCGCCGCCGCTCTGACCGTAGTCCACGACGTAGCCCGTGCCGTCGGGGGCGAACACCAGGACTTTCGTGCTGTCGACCAGGATCGGGTCGGCGAGCGTCAGGCTGGCACCCGTAGCGCCGAGTGCGTCGAAGCCGGTGATCCTGACCCCGCTGAAGTTCGCGGAATTCGCCCTGGTCAAGAGGTAACCCGTTCCGTCGGGCGCGAACTGGACGTCGACGAAGTTCGGGGTGCCCCCGTTGGGCACCGTGGGCGTCAGCGCGTCGTTGGCCAGGGACAGGACCTGGGTGGCCAACGTATTGGGGGGCAGGGTGCCGGCGGGGTACCTCACCATCGCATAGGGCGTGCCGTCGGGACCGAAGAACACCGGGCCGTCGACGGTGGCACCCTGCGGGAGGTCGACGGTTCGCGCCACCGTCCCGTCGGCGGCCAGGACAGCGACATGGTCTGTGCCGTCGGCGGAGTACCTGACGTAGCCGAACTCGTCGGCATGCGGACCCTCGCCGATCGCCTGGACGAACCCGGGGTCGGCGGGCGTCGTGCTGGGCAGGACGATCGTCGTGCGGTTCCCCGCGGCGTCGAAGACGGCGACCGCGGTGGTGTCCGCGGCGGGGTCGACGAGCGGGACGTACACGGCTCCCGCCGGCGTCACCTGGAACCCGGTCAACGCGGAGATACGACCGTCGATGGGCGCGAGGGTGTCGATGTCGGTTCGGGTGAGCTTGGAGATGTAGGTGGTGCCGTCGACACCGTTGTCCTTGGCTCCGGGATAGGTGTGCGTCTCGAGGTAGACGCCGTCGTCGGTCACCACGGTGACTCCCGCCAACCCCGCCAGGGTGCGCACACTGCTCGAGGTGCCGTTGACGGTGTACAGCCGGGTGGTCTTGCTGCCGAACAGTCGGACGTCGGCGGTCAGATACAGCGTCCCGTCCGGGCCGAGCACCGGCTCGCCGAGCGCGGAGGCCGAATTGGGGACGAAGATCGTTTTCGACTTCCCGGCGGTGTCGAAGGAACGCAGCGTCGAGCTTCCGAAGCCGCTCGACAGCAGGTAGGCGGTACCGTCCTCGGCCAGCGTCAACGAGGTGCGGGGCGGCAGCGACCGCACGGTGTCGTCGGGTGAGATCCGGACGAAGCGGTACTCGTACGTGCCGTAAGGGATGAAGGGCACGGTGATGGAGGTTCGCGTGTACACCGACCCGTCCGCGCCCACGGTGAGACCACCTGCTCCACCGGTAAGACGTGCGACGGTGGTGATCCCACCCTGATCGTCGATGGCCACGATGGTCGACCGGTTCTTCAGCCCGCCGTTTACCGTGGAGACGAGCAGTGTGCCGTCCGGCCGCGCGGCGATCGAGTCGACGCGCGTACTCGCCGTCCCGCCCGGTAGATAGCCCGTGGTGGTGACGACATTGCCGTCGCTGTCGAGAATGCTGACCCGGGTGCCCGTGTCGTCGGAGGTGACCTGGTAGAGGGTTCCGTCCGCGCCGACCACCACCGGGCCGTACGGTCGACCAGGGATGGACACAGGTGCGGCATCTGCGGCCGCGGTGTGGGAGGTGCTGGTCTGCGGGCCGGCGGGCGTGAGGTCACGGCCTTCGGAGAGCTGGCGTCGTACGTTGCCGAGCATCGTCCACAGCAGCGGTGCAGCGGCCGGAGCATCCGGTTCGTTCGGACGCTGCGCAGGGGCATGCGGGGTGAACAGCGACCGCAACACCGTCGCCACCGGCGCGGGGCCGGTCACATCCGCCACGGCGGGTGGATCAGCCGATTCCGGCAAACTCCGGAACGGCGCGCGCCGAGGAGATCGCAGTGGCGTCGCATCGTCACGGTCAGAGGTGACTTCCGGCGCTTCTTCGACCCCGGCAGCCACCGGCGAGGAGGCCTTCGGGCGATGCACGCGCACGGTATCGGGGGCCTGCTCCGCGGTGTCATCGGACGCTCTGCCGGGGCGTTCGGGGGTCGAAATTCCGGTATCGGAATCAGATTTTGACGCTGCCGCAACCCGTTTGGGAGCGCGCTTGTGCGAAGACCGGCCGGGGGCCTGGGATGTGCTGTCCGCAGTGGCCGATGCACCGGCCGAACCACCCGTGTCGGGTGCCGCCCCTGCGACTGCCGGCCACGCCGCGATGGCGGACCCGATACCCAGCGCAACCGCCAGCGCGCCCACCCGTCCGATATTCTTTGCTGCCGCCATTGGCCGACTCCCCCTGTTGTCGTCCGGCAAACATAGCGCGGCTAGCAGTTCCGAGGGAAGGGTTTACCGCCCCTCGGGTCACCGGATCGTGTAGCCACCGTCGATCAGCAGGTCGGCCCCGGTGATCATCGCCGCCGCGTCACTGGCGAGAAAGACTGCAGCAGCCGCGATTTCGTCGGGATAGGCGAAGCGGCCGGTGGGAATCTGCTTCTTCAGCTCGTCACCGCGGGGGCCGTCCCACGCCTTGCGCCCCAGCTCGGTGAGCACCACGGTCGGCGAGATCGTGTTCACCCGCACCCCGCGCGGCCCCCACTCCGAGGCCAGCACCTTCGACACGCCGACGACGCCGAACTTCGACGCGCAGTAGGCGACGTGCTGATCGAGCGCCACCGTCGCAGCCTGGGAGGCCATGTTGACGATCGCTCCACTCCCAGCCGCGATCATGTGTTGCCCGACCGCCTGGCTGACGAGGAAGGTCCCGGTGAGGTTGACCGCGATCGTCTTGGTCCACGCGTCGAGGGACAGTTCCTCGGCGGGCGCGAGCATCACGATGCCCGCACTGTTGACCAGGATGTCGATGCGACCGAACGCGGCGACCACGCCGTCGACCGCCGCGGTGACCGACGCCGGATCGGCGACATCGGCGCCGAATCCTCTGTTGTCGGAACCCAATTCAGCCGCGCGCTGCTGGGCCGCCGTTCCGTCCAGGTCGACGACGGCGACACGGGCGCCCTTGGTCGCGAACGCTGCGGCGATGGCCGCGCCGATGCCTGACGCGCCGCCGGTCACCATCGCGGTCTTACCGGTCAGCGGGAAATCCAGGTCGACTACCGGCTCGGTCATGGTGAAGTCCTTTCGCTGTCAGGAACGAGGTCCGAGTCAAGGACCGCGGCCGCGATCTCGGTGTCGGTCACCAATGCGGAGATCAGCCCGGAGCGCAGCACGGCGCGGGTGGCGACGATCTTCTCGGCGCCGGCGCAGATCGCGATGACGGTGGGGATGGCGCGCAGCCCCTGTTCGGTGATGCCCATGCGGCGCTCGTCGAGACCTGCGATGCGCCGGCCGTTCTCGTCGAGAAGCAGCCCGCAGGTCTCGGCGCGCACCCCCGCCTCGTACAGTTCCGCGGCCTCGTCCTCGGGCACGGAGGTGTAGACCTGCGACGCCTCGGCGGTCCAACCGCCCACGGACACGAGTGCGCACGCGACCCGCGAGTGGTTGGCGAACGCGTCTTTGATCGGCGAGGTGCTCGCCAGACTCCGGGCGGTGCGGGCGTCGGCCACGACGTAGGGCGCGTAGAGCGGCCAGGACTTGCCGCCGGTGACCTCGGTGATGCGCCGGGTCAGGTCGGCGCCGTTGGAGGTGAGTCCACCGGCCAGGCCGGTCAGCTGAACGACGTCGCAGCGCGGCAGATCGTGCAGATACGGGGCGATTCGGGTCATGGTGCGGCCACAGTCGATGCCGATCACGTCGCCCTTGCGCAGCACGGAATGCAGCAGATCGGCCATCGCCTTGGCGACGGCTTCGACTCGGTCGGCGGTGTTCTTCGACTGCGCGACAACGGCATACGCGTGCTGCAAGGAGTAGCGCTTCTGCAGTGCACTCGACAGCTCGACGTCGATCGCGCCCGGATCGTGGATCGTGATCTCGACCATGCCCGACTCCAGCGCCTCTTCGAGCATCCGGGCGACTTTGAACCGGGACAGGCCGAATTCCTCGGCGATCTCGACGCGGGTGCGGCCCTCCAGGTAGTAGCGGCGGGCGATGACGGCGCGCTGGAACAGCTCGTCCGGTCCCATCTCGCCTCCCGCCTGTCACCCGATCACCGACGTTGCTCATATGAGCACACCTGCTTGACATGTGAGCATAGCCCAGAGAATGATCCACATCACAAGGATCAAATGAGCGGTTGGCGTAACAGATGAGCGCGAGGGAGTGCGAAGTGACCGTGGTGAGTTCTGACGTCGAGAAGACTCCGGACACCATGCGGGCCAGCGTCATGACCGGCGTCGGCGCCCTACGGATCGAGGACAGACCGGTACCCACCCCGGGCGATCATCAGGTCCTCGTCGAGGTCGCCGCGGTCGGAGTCTGCGGCTCGGACGTGCACTACTACCGGCACGGCCGCATCGGCGATTTCGTCGTCGAAGAGCCGATGATCCTCGGCCACGAACTCTCCGGGCGCATCGCCGCGGTCGGCGCCGGCGTCGACCCGACCCGGATCGGCCAGCGCGTCGCCGTCGAACCGCAGCACCCGTGCCGTCGGTGCACCCAGTGCCGGGCGGGCCGCTACAACCTGTGCGCCCACATCGAGTTCTACGCCACCCCGCCGATCGACGGCGCCTTCTGCCGGTACGTGCTCACCGACGACGACATGGCCCACCCGGTGCCGGATTCGATGTCCGACGATGCCGCCGCGCTGCTCGAGCCGCTGTCGGTCGCCATCGCCACCATGCGCAAGGCGCACGTGGCCCCGGGCACGTCCATCCTGATCGCCGGCGCCGGACCGATCGGCGTCATCTGCGCACAGACTGCCCGCGCGTTCGGGGCCGCCCGCATCGTCGTCACCGACCTCGTCGCCTCCCGCCGCGAGAAGGCGCTGCAGTTCGGCGCGACCGAGGTGCTCGATCCCACCTCCGTCGATGTCGCCGCCATCGATCCCGTGGACGCGTTCGTCGACGCCACCGGCGTGCCCGCCGCGGTGGCCAGCGGGATCAAGGCGGTCGGACCGGCCGGGTACGTCGTGCTGGTCGGCATGGGCGCCGACGAATACCCGCTGCCGGTCGCCCACATCGCCAACAACGAGATCAACCTCACCGGGATCTTCCGCTACACCGACACCTGGCCCGCAGCCATCCACCTGGTGTCCAGTGGCGCCGTCGACCTCGACGCGATGGTGACGGGCCGGTACGACCTAGAGCACGTCGGCGAAGCACTCGACAGCGATTCCGATCCGGCCAGCCTCAAATCGATCGTGGAGCCCCGATGACCTCACCAACAGCGGCGCTGTTGCGCTGCAACGACATTCGCAAGAGCTTCGGCGGCGTGCCGGTGCTCGAGGGCATCACGCTCGATCTGCAGCCGGGCACGGTCACCGCACTCGCCGGCGAGAACGGCGCGGGCAAGTCCACGCTCATGAAGATCATCAGCGGCCAGTACAGCGCCGATCACGGCACCGTCACCGTCGGCGACGCGACGCTCACACCGGGCAACACCAAAGACGCGGTGCGCCACGGCGTGGCGATCGTGCCTCAGGAACTCGCGTCGATCGAGAACATGTCGGTCTACGAAAACCTCTTCGTGGGGCGCGAACTCACCGTCGGACCGTTCCTGAACCGGCGCGCGATGATCGATCAGGCCCGCGACGCGCTGGGCGTGTTCGGTGTCGACATCGACCCGTCGGCACGGATGGGGAGCCTGCCTGTCGGGCTGCGCCAGATCGTCGAGATCGTCAAGGCCGCCCGCACCGGCGCGCAGGTGGTGATGCTCGACGAGCCCACCTCCGCGATCTCCGAACGCGAGGTCGAGGGTCTCTACAAGGTGGTGCGCCGGCTGCGCGAGCACGGCGTCGCGATGGTGTACACGACCCACAAGATGGCCGAGATCCGCGCGATCGCCGACCGAGTGGTGGTGCTGCGCGACGGCGGGCTGATCCTCGACAAGCAGATCGCCGACGTCAGCGACGACGACATCGTCACCGCGATGATCGGCCGCGAACTGGACGCTCTTTTTCCCGACCGCCCGACACCGGGCACCGATCCCGTGCTCGAGGTGCGCGACCTGCAGGTCGACGGCGCCTCGGGGCCGGTGTCGTTCACAGTGCACGCCGGCGAGATCGTGGGTTTGGCCGGTCTCGTCGGCGCAGGCCGCACCGAGCTGCTGGAGGCGATCTTCGGCGCCCGGTCCAGCAGCGCCGGTCAGATCACCGTGCGCGGCAAGACCGTCAAGCGCAACCAGCCCGCCGCGGCGATCACCGCGGGCATGGCGATGGTGCCCGAGGATCGCAAGCTCTCCGGGGTGGTGCTCTCGATGAGCGTGCTGGACAACGGGACTCTGCCCCGGCTGTCGTCGTTCTCGCTGGCCGGTTGGCTGCGGGGCCGCGCGCGCAACAAGGCGGTGTCCGACGTGATGTCGTCGGTACGCCTCAAGACCCGCGGACTCAGCCAGGAAGTCGGCACGCTCTCCGGCGGTAATCAGCAGAAGGTGGTGCTGGCGCGCTGGCTCACCGGCGACGTGAACGTACTGCTTCTCGACGAGCCGACCCGCGGTGTCGACGTCGGCGCCCGCAGCGAGATCTACCGCATCGTCACCGAATTCGCGGCCAACGGGATGGCGGTGCTGATGGCCTCGTCGGACATGCCCGAGATCGTCGGGCTCAGCCATCGGGCGTTCGTCATGCGCGACGGCACGTTCGTCGGCGAACTCGACCGCGACGCCCTCGACCACCCCGAGGTCCAGGAATCCGTCTTCCGCCTGGCCACCGCACTCGACAGCAGATCAACGACGACCCCGAAGCAGGAGGCTTCATGAGTACCGACGTCGACAGCAGCGCGCAGCCTCCCGGCCCGTCGGCTGCGCCGACCGTCGCCTCGCCGATCACCGGCGAGCCGGTGAAATTGTTCTCTCGGCAATGGATTTCGGGCATGCTCCTGCGGTACTCCATGGTGATCGTGGTGCTGCTGGTCATCGCCTACTTCAGCTACCGCAGCGCGCGCTTCTCCACCCCTGACAACCTGATCACGATCCTGGTCGCCGCGGCACCGTTCGCGCTGATCGCGCTCGGTCAGACGCTGGTCATCCTGACCGGCGGCATCGACCTCTCGGTGGGCAGCGTGATCGCGGTGTCGGCGATGTCGGCCGCCGCGACCGCCAAGGCCAATCCGGGTCAGGTGTGGATGACCGTGCTGGTGGCCGTCCTGGTCGGCCTGGCCGTCGGATGCGTCAACGGATTCCTGGTCTCGCGCATCAACGTTCCACCGTTCATCGCCACGCTCGGCACCCTGACAGCAGGCTCCGGTCTGGCATATGTCATCGGCGGTGGCGCGCCGATCAACGGGCTGCCCGCCGAGTTCGGCTCCATCGCCAACACCAAGATCCTCGGTCTGCAGATTCCGGTGCTGCTGATGATCATCGGCATCATCGCGCTGGCGATCATCATGAAGCGCACCACCTACGGCATGCGGGTCTACGCGGTCGGTGGCAACCGCAACGCGGCCGAGATCGCCGGCATCAACGCCAAGAACGTGTTGTTCAGCGTCTACGCGATCTCCGGTCTGCTGGCCGGGCTCTCGGGCGTCATGCTCGCCTCGCGCGTCATCTCCGGCCCGCCGAACCTGGGGCAGGGCTACGAACTCGACGCCATCGCGGCCGTCGTGATCGGCGGCGCCAGCCTGATGGGTGGACGCGGCAGCATCTGGGGCACCGCACTGGGCCTGTTCATGATCATGACGCTGAACAACGGTCTCGACATCCTCGTGGTGCCGGCCTACTGGCAGGACGTCATCAAGGGTGTGCTGATCGTCGCCGCGGTCGCGGTCGACGTCTGGTCCTCCAGGAGGCGTACCTGACGACAGCCGAATCACCGATCTCCGCACAACGTTTCACTGTCGAAATCGAAAGAAGAGAGAACCCATGAGATTGATCACCAAGTTCGCGGCGATGGCCTCGGCCGGTGTCGTCGGTGCCGCGCTGACCGCGTGCGGCGCCGGAGACACCACGTCCAACGCGGACACCAAGCGCATCGGTGTCACGGTGTACGACATGAGCTCGTTCATCACCGCGGGCAAAGAGGGCATGGAGGCCTACGCCAAGGACAACAACATCGAATTGGTCTGGAACTCGGCTAATCTCGACGTCTCCACGCAGGCAAGCCAGATCGACTCGATGGTGAATCAGGGTGTCGACGCGATCATCGTCGTGCCCATCCAGGCGGATTCGCTGGGCCCGCAGGTCGCGAGCGCCAAGGCCAAGGGCATCCCGCTGGTGGCCGTCAACGCCGCGCTGAACAACCCCGATGTCGCCGGCAGCGTGCAGCCCGACGACGTCAAAGCCGGTGAGCAGGAAATGCAGATGATGGCCGACCACCTCGGTGGTAAGGGCAACATCGTGATCCTGCAGGGCCCGCTGGGACAGTCCGGTGAGCTGGACCGCACCAAGGGCATCAACAACGTGCTGGCCAAGTACCCGGACATCAAGGTGCTCGCCAAGGACACGGCCAACTGGAAGCGCGACGAGGCCGTCAACAAGATGAAGAACTGGATCTCCGGCTTCGGCCCGCAGATCAACGCCGTCGTCTCCGAGAACGACGACATGGGTCTCGGTGCGCTGCAGGCGCTCAAGGAGTCCGGCCGCAGCGACGTCCCGATCGTCGGCATCGACGGCATCGAGGACGGCCTCAACGCGGTGAAGAGTGGCGAGTTCATCGGCACCTCACTGCAGAACGGCACCGTGGAGCTCTCCGCGGGGCTCGCGGTGGCCAACGCGCTGGCCAAGAAGGAAGAGGTCAACACCAAGCCCGTGTACGTGATGCCCGCCATCACCAAGGACAACGTCGACGTCGCGATCGAGCACGTGGTGACCGACCGGCAGAAGTTCCTCGACGGGCTCTCGGAGCTGACCGCCTCGAACCTCAAGAGCGGTGACATCGCCTACGAGGGAATCCCGGGCCAGAAGCAGCCCTGACGCACCACACGAAGTGGGGCCGGTCGCGCTGCGGCCGGCCCCTCTTTCGTCAGTCCTTCCCGGACGCCTGTTGCCCGTAGCCGGACAGCAGCCTGCCGACCTCGGCGATCTCGGCGTCGTCGAGGACCCGCACCGGCGCGCCGGTGGCCATGGCCCGCAACTGCACATCGCACACGTACTCGAGATAGGGCACCAGGTTCAGCACCTTGGGCAGTGCCGCACCGGCCAGCACCGCGCCGTGATTTCCCATCAGTGCCGCGGTGCGGCCCCGCAGCGCAGCACTGACGTTGTCGGCCAGCTGCTGGGTGCCGAAGGTGGCGTACGGAGCGACGCGGACAGGCCCGCCGAACAGTGCCGAATAGTAGTGCGACGCAGGGACTTCGTCGACAACGGTGGACAGCGCGGTCGAGGCCGGGGCATGGGTGTGCACGACGGCGGTGTGCTCCGAGGATCGGTACACCGCCAGGTGCAGGGCCAGCTCGCTGGACGGGGCCAGCACCGCGTCGACGGCGTTGCCGTCCAGGTCGTGGATGCCGACATCGCGCGCCGACATCGCCTCGTAGTCCACCCCGCTCGGCGAGATCACGAGGACGTCGTCGACCCGGATCGACACATTGCCTGCCGTGCCGACGACCAGGCCCGAGCGGCTCAGGTACCGGCAGGCGTCGACGACCTGCTGCCGCTGCTCTTCCAGTTTCATGGTTCCAGAATGTATTTCGATCCGCGGCCGGCGGCCATGTCCTCCAGGCTGGGCACCAGCTCGGAGAGCGGCCGGCGCTCGGTCACCAGCATCGAGCCGTCCACCTTGCGGCTGGACAGCAACTCGACGGCGGTACGCACGTAGTTGGGGGTGTGGTGGAACACGCCCTTGAGGGTGTACTCCTCGTAGTGCATCGCGCTGGAGTCGACGGAAAACGCTGCGCCGGCGGGTGTTCCGCCGAACAGCACGGCCGTCGCACCGGGGCGCAGGGTTCGGACGGTCTGCTCCCACACCTGCGGCAGGCCGACCGCCTCGATGCCGACGTCGGCGCCACGGCCGTGCGGGGTGTGCCGTTTGATCAGCGCGACACGGTCTTCGAAGTCGGAGACCTCGGACAGGTCGATCGTGTCGACCGCACCGGCGCGGACGGCCTGCTGCAACCGCCACGGTGACTGGTCGACGGAGATCACGTTGGCGCCCCGCAGGGTGGCGAGCCGGACGAACATCAGCCCGATCGGCCCGGCCCCGTGCACGACGACGGTGTCACCGAGCTCGATGCCCGTCTCGGCCATGCCGTGCACGACCGTGGCCAGCGGCTCGAGCGGCGCGGCGTCGGCGAAGTCGAGGTCGTCGGGCAGCGTGTAGGTGTTGCGGGCCACGATCGCGGCGGGGATCACCACTTCCTCGGCGAAGGCGCCGTTGAGGAATTCGAGGTTCTCGCAGAGGCTTTCGCGATGGCGGATGCACGCCCAGCAGTAGCCGCACGGCACGGTGTTGGCCGCGGTGACCCGGTCGCCGACGGCGAAGGTGTCGACACCGTCGCCGACGGCGGTGACCACGCCGGCGAACTCGTGGCCGAATCGCGACGGCAGCGTGGGGAAGAGCTTGGGGTGGCCGCGTCGGTAGGACTTGAGGTCGGTGCCGCACGTCGCGGCGGCGCGCACCTCGACGAGGATCTCACCCGGTCCGGGCTCGGTGGAGCCGATGTCCTCCAGCTTCAGTTCGCCGGGACCGTAGAACATGGCGGCTCTCACGGGGAGATCTCCTTCGACAGTGGTGTTTCGTGCAGGGGTGTTTCGTGCAAGGTGTGGAGCAGGTCGCGGGTCTGCGCGTAGACGCGCTCGTAGAGCGCGCGCAGCCGCCGATAGGCGGCGGCCGCATCAGGCCGCGGAGTCACCACGGCGTCGGTGGTGCTGACCGCCGCCGCTGCGGCGGGCAGTGTGTCGTAGGCGCCGACTGCGGTCAGCGCGATCGCGGCCGCGCCGAGCGCGCTCACTTCGGCGGTGGCGCACACCTCCAGCGGCCGGTCGAACGCGTCGGCGAGAATCTGCGTCCACAGCGCGCTGCGGGCTCCGCCGCCGGTCGCCCGCATCACCTCGACCGGCTCACCGCGCGCGGCTTCGAGTCCGTCGAGCTGCAGACGCAGCTCGAGCGCAATGCCCTCGAGCAGGGACCGGTAGAAGTGGGCGCGGGTGTGACATCCCTGCCAGCCCAACGTCACTCCGGAAGCCTTCCCGTCCCAGTGCGGGGTCTGTGCCCCGTTCCAGTACGGCAGCGTCATGAGCCGTTCGCTGCCGATGGGCAGGTCCGCGGCGGCGCGCTCCAGAGCCGGGTCGGGTGCGCCGGCCAGACCGGGATCGCCGAACTCGCGCCGGAACCAGGTCGACAGGTAGGTCCCCGACGAGCTGAACGTCTCGACGGTGGACTGGCCCGGCATGGCCGAGATCATCGATCGGTACGCGCGTGCCGGAACATAGGACTTCGTCTCGCTGCCGATCACCACGGCCGTGCCGAGCACCAGGTAGGCCGCGCCCGGATCCGTCACGCCCAAACCGATTCCGCCGGCCTGGCCGTCGCCGGTGCCGGCGATGACCGCGACGTCGTGACTGACGCCCCACGCGTCGGCGACCTGTGGCCGCAGCGTTGCTATCGTGGTTCCGCTCGGGACGAGTTCGGGCAGCTGGGCGCGGCGCAGCCCGGCGAGCTCGAGCAGCTCGTCACTGTAATCGCCGGTGCTCTGGTCGATCACGGCCAGCGGATCGACCGAGGCCGTGCTCGACACCCACCTGCCGGTCATCGCGTGTACCAGGTAGGTGTGGACATCGGCGACGCGCTGGCAGCGCGCCATCGTCTCGGGTTCGTGGTCGCGCAGCCAGAGCAGCTTGTAGAGACCGGGGGTGATGTCGGCGGGCTTGCCCGACAACAGCTCCACGCGCTCGGTGCCGTAGGTCCGAACCTCGGCCTCGGCGCGACCGTCCAGCCACAGGATCGCCGGCCGGATCGGCGTTTCGTCACCGTCGAGGCAGACGAAGCTCTCCCGTTGATGCGTCACGCAGACCGCCGCGACAGTGCTGCGATCCGAAATGTCCTGCAGCGCAGCCCGGATGGCCGCGTCGGTGGCCGTCCACCACTGGCTGGCGTCCTGCTCGAACCAGTGCGGGACCGGGCTCCGGGTGTCCAGCGCCTGGCTGCCGGAACCCACCACGCGCCCCGCGGCGTCGACCACGATCGCCTTGGCGGCGGTGGTCGAGCAGTCGACCGCGATGACCAGAGGTGCTGTCACGGTGCTCACGATTCGGCCACCAGGATGTTCGCCCCGGCGTCTTCGAGACGGCGGTGCTCGTCAGGGTCGATTCCGGAATCGACGACGACGACGTCGAAGTCCGCCACATCGCAGATGCGGTGTATCGCGCGCCGGGCGAGCTTGCTGTGGTCGATCAACAACACCCGCAACTCGGCACTGTCCATGAAAGCTCGCTTGAGTTGTGCTGCGGCACTTGAGGGATGGAAGCACCTGCCGCGCGAAAGCGCCGGCACCGACATGAACAGCACGTCGTAGTGCACGTCGCGGAGTGCCCGAATGGCCTGTGGGCCGAGAAACGACGAGAACTCCGGGACGAAGTCGCCACCGATGGCGTTCAGGCGCACTCGCGCATCGGTCGAGAGGTCGTTGATGGCGGGCAGAAAGTTGGTGATCACCGTGAGCGGCAGGTGCGAGGAGAGCAACGACACCACGTGCAGAGCGGTGGTGCTGTCGTCCAGGGCCACCGCGGTCATGTCGATGCGGTCGCTCGCCCAGGCCACCCCGGCTCTGGCGACAGCCTGCTTCTCGGCGAGGTTGAGGACACGACGCAGTTCGATGTTGCGTTCGAACGCCTCGGTGGGCGGTGCCTCGGCACCGGAACGCACCTTCCGCAGCAGACCCACCTGGTGGAGGTGGTCGAGATCGCGATGGATGGTCATGGTGCTGACCCCGAATTCGTGGGCCAGTTCGTCGATGCGGGCCGTGCCCTTGGCGCGGACGAACTGCGCGATCTCGGTGCGGCGAGCGGTGTTGGCGCTGACGCGCATGGGCGGGGTGGACGTCACCGCGCCTCCTTGCACACCAGACATTGCACACCGCAACTTCTCACCGAACATCACAAAACTAACAACAGAGGTGTGAAGATGGCAAGAACGCGGGAGAGGTCAGTTCGGCAGCTGGTAATCCATCGGCCGACCCTCGCCCGCCGCGGCGCCACCATCGGCGATCGCCGTCGCCACCGGCGCCCCGTCACGCACCACACCGACCACGACGACGTGCTGTGCGGGCCGGAACGCCGTGGAGCCCGGCCCGTGGATCTGCGCGGTCTCGGAGGTGATCGAGAACGTGGTGGTCTGTCCGGCGGCATCTGTAGTGGTCAGCGACGTCGGCGACACCGCGGTCACCCAACCGGCCCGCTGGATGTCCTGGACGGCCGGGACGGCGGCCGGCGGTGGTGTCGTCACCGTCATCGCCCGGGCACCGTCAGGTCCCGCGACGGCGAGCAACCATCCCCCCATGCCCGCGGCCACGATCATCGACGCCAGCCCCCACCGCGGGCCGGCGTGTGCCGGTGCGGTCGAGAGGCGGTGCCTGCCGGGCAGGTGTGTGGTGGCCATCGTGGCTGTGGCTACCCGGCCCGTTGTCGGCAGAAACACCGACGTCAGCTCACCGCCAGGCGAACACCGGCTGCTCGAGCTCGTCGACCGGGTCAGCACGCCCCTCGAGCCCCAGCCACCGCAACTGCAACAGCACCGCGCCTGTCGGCGCGTGGATCAGATCGTTGCCCAACGGGATCTGCACGACGGGCCGCGGGCTCTCCGGGATCGTGATGAACCGCGGCGAGTCCTCGCGGAGCAGTTGGTGCAGTCCCACCCGGTACACCGCCACCACCTCGTCGGGTGACGGCCGCAGATCCAGCCGGCCGCCACCCCACACCACGACCGGGGTGATGACGTACCCGGAGCGGGTCGGATAGTCGTCGAGCAGGCCGAGCACCGCGGTCTCGGGCAGCGCCACGCCGACCTCCTCGTCGAGCTCGCGCAACGCCGCATCGACGGCGCTCTCCCCCGGGTCCAGCCGCCCACCGGGCAGCGCCCACTGTGCGGCATGGGTGGACAGCCGAGAGGCCCTGCGACACAACAGGAACGACGCGCCACCGGACACATCGACCATTCGTCCGTCCAGGTTCTCGGGCATCGGTCGGCCGGCGATCCAGTCGTCCACCGGGGCGGGATCGACCCTGTCCTCTCCGACGACGGAGTCGACCAGCACCACCGCCACGGCAGCCCGCCGCTTGGCGGGATCGGAGACGGTGCGCCGCTCGTGCGCGGACAGGTTGTCCCTGACGCGGGCGCGAAGCGTCTCGTCGTAGACCAGGGTCACCGGCCGAAGACCAGGGACACGTTGTGGCCGCCGAACCCCAGCGTGTTCGAGACCGCGTAGCGGTAGTCACCGGGACGGCGTTCACCGGCGACCACGTCCAGGTCGATGTCCGGGTCAGGGGTGTCGTAGTTGAGCGTCGGCGCCAGCACACCGTCGCGCAGCGACTGCACCGTCAACGCCGCGGCCACGGCACCCGACGCGCCCATGGCATGGCCCAGCGCGGCCTTCGGGGCGGTCACGGCGGGCCGATGCGTCCCCAGCACAGCGTGCAGCGCGCGGGCTTCGGCGAGATCACCGGCGCGCGTACCGGCGGCGTGGGCGATCACAGCATCGACATCGCGCGGTTCCACGGCGGCGAGCTCGAGCGCCCGGCTCAGCGCCGCGGCGGCCATCTGTCCGTCCGAATTCGGCTCGATCAAGTCAGCGGTGTCCGAGGTGGTGCCCACCCCGAGCAACCGGCCCAGAATCGTCGCCCCGCGCGCCCTGGCATGCTCCTCGGTTTCCAGCAGCAGCAACGCGCCGCCCTCGCCGAACACCATGCCGTCGCGATTCCTGTCGAACGGGCGGCACGCGCCCACCGGGTCGTCGTTGCGGTGGGACAGCAGCCCCATGTTGTCGAAGGCCGCGATCGGCACCGGTTCGATCCGCGACTCGACGCCGCCACAGATCGCGACATCGGCCTCACCGAGTGTGATCAGCCGCCACGCCTCGGCGATGGCTGCCGAGCCGGAGGCGTCGCCGCTGGTGGGCGCGATGACACCCGCTTTGGCCTGGCGGTCCAGACCGACCGCGGCAGCGGGCGCGTTGGGCATGTGCATCTGAACGGCCAGCGGGGAGACCGCCCGCATGCCGCGAGCCTTGAACTCCTCCCAGGCGGTCCAGAGGTCCTGTGTGGATCCATAGGCGTGGCTCACCGAGACGAGTAGCCGGCGGGTGTCGACCTCGGGGGCGCCCGCGGCCGTCCACAGTCGCCGGTTCAGCACCAGAGCCATCTTCTGCATGTACGACAGGCGCCGGACTTCCACACGGCTGAGCTGGGAGTCGAAGTCCTCTCGCACCAATCCGCCGATGGTCACCGGCACCGGGAACTGGTCGAGCATGCGGTCTTCGATGAGGCTGATCCCGCTCTTGCCGTTGAGCAGTGCGGCCCACGACTCCTCCACGTCGGCGGCGAGAGCGGTCGTCGCCGCCAACGCTGTCACCACGACGGCCGGTCGGTCAGCTGTGGCTGTCATGTCGTGCGAATCCCCTCGACCCGTCGGAACGTCACCGACAATTCTCTAACGAGACGTGCGCGTGTCGTCAAGGCAGCCTCTGTCAAAAGGCCCCCTCGCCGCTCAGACGCCACCGGCGCGGAACCCCGAAGGATGCCGCGCCGGCGCATGTCTTGCAGTGATCAGCCGATGCCGACGACTTCCTGCGCGATGGCGGCCAACCGGGTCTGCGCCGCAGAGACCACGCGCTGGCGGTTCTTGTGCGCTTCCTCGTACGACACGATCACGCGGATGTCGGAGGCGTCGGTCAGGTCCTTGATCGCAGCCACCGCATCGGCCTGGTTCAACTCGTCGTAATCGGCGATGGGCAGCTCGTCGCTGTCGAGCACTCCGGCCGCGCCACGCGCCGCATGGATCACGTCAGCCACTTCCTCGGCGCCCTGCTCACGGGTGATGCGCTCGGCGGCTTCCAGAGCCGAGTTGCGTGCCCCGGCCAGCGCCTTCGCCGCGATCTCGCTGCTACGGGCGCCGCGGTCGACAAGGTCACCCACGGCCGGACGCACCGAGCGCACGGCCTCGACGGCCCGCTCCGCGCGCTCCACGGACCAGGTGAACGGCAGGTTCAGCACCTTGACCGTCAGGCCCGCGGCAGCCTGCAGCGGGGTGCGGCGCAGCGCTGCGGGGCCGCCGAGTGCGTCCTCGGCGAGCACGGTGGTCAGCCATTCGACGGTCGCCGAGTGGGCCGTGATGAGCCGCTCGGCAAGCGCCTCGACGTCCTTGTCCTTCGCGGCGACTGCGAGGGCTTTGACGTAGCGCGAGCGGTCCAGCAGCTGATCCTCGAGTGCGAGGTCCCCGAGCAGTGCCTCGTCGAACGGGGCAGCCTGCTCGGTGAGGGCCTTGACCGCCGCGGCGGCGCGGCCGAGGAACGGACCGATGACGTCGGGGAACCCACCGAGGTCGCGGATGGCCTGCTCGATCTGCTCGGCGCGGTCCCGTCCGTTCTCGGCGTTCTGGGTCAGCTCGCGCCGGACGGCGTCGGTACGGGCCTGTGCGATGCGGGTCTCGGCGACCTGGATCTCGGTGTTGGTCAGGTCGAGGATCGTGCGCAGCTGAGCGATCAGCGTGGCCTTCTTGGCTTCGATGTCGACGGACTCGGTGGTAGCCGTGGTGGCCATGTCTTGTCACCCCTTCAGGAGTTGGCTTGTGCTTCGGTCACTGGCACTTGTGTGCGCCTGCTGATGGGCTACCCACCGACCGGGGGGCTCGACAGCTCAACCCCGGAAATGTGAAATAGACATCATCCGCGTGTGATCAAGCACCCGCCGTGGGTAGCGGGGGGACCCGTTTGGCCCGACCGCCGCGGGGTATGTCGCAGCCGTGATGCCGACGATGGTCCACCCCGTGTTGCCCGAACCCCGCGGGCCGATCTCGCTGTCAGTGATCGAGCTGCTGAACGAACGAGCTCCGCTGCGGTATCTGACGAAAGTGGAGACGTCGCTGGCCGACGCCGACCCCGCCGGCATCGATCTACAGCTTGCGCTCTACCTCTGCTACGAGCTGCACTACCGCGGCTTCGCCGGCGTGGACGCCGGCTGGGAATGGAACCCCGGGCTGCTCTATCTGCGCAGCCGCCTCGAGGATCTGTTCCTCGACGACGTGCGGCGCGGCGTCGGGAACATCGAGCCGGAAACCAGCGCACTCGACGAACTCGACGCCCTCTGCGTCGAACCGGTCGGCGGCACCGGACCGTCCTACTACCTGCGCGACAACGGCACCTGGGAGCAGATGCGCGAATACTTCGCCCACCGCTCGCTGTACCACTTGAAAGAAGGCGACCCGCACGCGTGGGCCATCCCGCGCCTCACCGGGCAGGCCAAGGCATCGTTCGTCGCTGTCGAATTCGATGAATTCGGGGCCGGCAAGGGCGCCCGGCTGCACCAGCAACTGTTCGCCGATCTGATGGCCGCGGCCGGGCTGGACACCACCTATCTCGGGTATCTCCCCGACGTGCCCGCGCCGTCGCTGGCCGTGGTGAACCTGATGTCGATGTTCGGTCTGCACCGCCGGTTACGCGGTGCCGCCGTCGGGCATTTCGCCGCCACCGAGGTGACGTCTCCTCCCGGGTCCAAGCGCATGGTCGCCGCGCTGGAGCGCATGGGCGCGCCCGACGAGTGCGCCGCCTTCTACCGCGAGCATGTCGAAGCGGACGCGGTGCACGAGCAGGTGGTGCGCACAGATGTGGTCGGCGACCTGGTCGCCCGCGAACCCGAGTTGGACGCCGACGTGGTGTTCGGTATCCGGGCGTTCGACCTCGTCGAGGGACGGCTGGCCGATCACCTCATGGAGAGCTGGAACGCGGGACTCGGCTCACTCCGCCGCGCTCTGGACTGAGTCCTCGTCTGCCGCAGCGCGTTGCCTGCGGCGATGGCTGGTGTCGCAGAGCGGATACGTCTTCGAGCGACGGCATGCGCAGATGGCGACCATGAACCTGTCCGACTCCACGACTGAACCGTCCGGGAGTTCCACGCGCACAGGCCCTTCCACCATCACCGGGCCGCCGGGCACGACGCGGACGGTGCGCGCCGATGGCTCGGTCACGGTGCGTCCGCCCGGATCACGATGATGCGTTCCATCGTGGCACCGTGCGGTAGCAGGCCCACGCTCATCAACCAGTCGGCCCGCGCCGACATCACCGGACCGAACGGAATCATCTGCTGGGCAACGATATCGGCGGCCAAGCCTTCGCTGCGCAACGCCGTCACTGTCTGCTCGGCATTCGAGCACTCCGAGTGCACGATCAACATCGTGCCACCCTCGGCGAGCAGGTGCGGCGCGGCGGTGCACATCGGATCCAGCACCGATCGTCCGTCGGCGCCGGCATTCCATGCCTGCGCCGGCCCGGCATCAGCCGGGATATCGTCGGTGTCGTCGACCGGCGCCTGGGGCACGTACGGCGGGTTGGCCAGCACCAGATCGAACGGCCCGAATTCCCGTGCACGTGCCCAGGACCCGCGATGCACAGCCAGGTTCGCACCGGCGGCGGTCGCGCTGCGCCGGGCATGGGCCACGGCCGTGGGGCAGATGTCGAACGCGGCCACCTCGGCCGCATCGGCCTGCGCGGCGGCCAGAGCCACCACTCCGCTACCGGTACACAGATCGGCCACCTTCGCGCCGGGAGCGAGCCCAGCGGCGATCATCACGTCGATCAGCAGATGTGAATCTTCCTGCGGCGGATAGACTCCAGCCTCGATGGTGCCGAGATCGGTGTATGCGGTGGTCACGTGCGCTCCTTGCCGACGATGACGACACCGGGGGCGGCATCGCCCCCGATTGATGCCCTCTCTTGAACCGGCCAAACTTCTGTTTGTCGTCACATGGCGTGGAAATCCGCTGCGCGGCTGTGACAACCACCGACAGAGAAGGGCTCACCATGACCATCTGCCCGACGTGCGCCCGCGAAGACACCTACGCCGGGGCGTGATCTCTACAGCCGACCGACGGCGTACGCCGCCCCCTCGTTGACCATCCCGTTGACCGGGTACAGGGCGTGCGCCACGGTCGGGCCGCCATCGGGGGCGCCGTCGCAGATCGTGTCGCCCTGCGCGCACAACTGAAGCGTCTTGTCCGCGTACCGCGGACCGATCGTGATGGCCGGGGCGCCATAGCGTTCCAGGAACGTCCCCGACGGAGTCCCGAACAGCACCACCGCAGCGACGTGATCGGCGACCGCCGGCGGCATCGGACGTGGCGCGATCGCGGTCGGCACCATGGCCGGAACCACATCGGAGGTCGTGAAGCCCGACACCAGCGCACCCTGCGAGTAGCCACCGAGCACCATGCGGGTGTTCGGACAATTCGCCGCCATGGCCTGGACGTGACCGGACTCGTCGTTGATGCCGTCGATCACGGTCTGAGCGATTTCGGTGCGGGCCGCGAAGTTGTTGGATGCCGCGTAGTTCACCGCGTACACGCCGACCGTGCGGGGCGCCGCCTGCGCACGCACGGCATCGACGAACGCCTGTCCGACATTGCCAACACCCGGCGCTTCACTTGTTCCGCGTGCGAACACCACCTCGACGTCCGGACATTCCTGGGCGGCCGCCGTCGGAGCAGCGGCAGCGCCCCCCGACACGGCGGCGGTAGCAGCGATCATCGTTGCGGCGGCTCGGGCCCACTGTCGACGTGTCATCAAGGATTCCTCTCTGGGACTGACGCACGGTCAGTGGCGCCAGTTCAGCAGTACCCCCGTCGTTGCTGAGCAAACGGCGCTGTCGGTTACGGTCGACGCATGTCTGACGCCGACCCCTTTTCCGACCCGACGTCCACCGATCCCATCGACGACGTCGCGCCCGGTGACATCATCACCGCCGACCGCGGCGACGGCGAGCGGCAGTACAAGGTGGTGCACATCGTTGCCGACGACGATGGCTATCTCGTGACGCTGGAGGACGACGGTGACGGCGAGACGTTTCAGCAACGATTCGCTGCCGGGACACGGGTCACCCGCTCACTGGAGTCCAAGTGGGAGTCGGCGCAGAGCCCGACCCCGCATGCTGACGGATCGGAGTCGGCCTGAGCGTCTACGGGATTCGATCGTCGGCGAGCGGGTAACCGCCCGCACAGCCGACGAAAGGACGCCACCATGCCCAACGAACTGAACGGCCGCCGAATCGCTTTCCTCGCCACCGACGGCGTCGAGAAGGTCGAACTCGAGCGGCCCCGCGATGCCGTCACCGAGACCGGTGGGCGCGTGGAGCTGCTCTCGCTCAGCGACGGCGAGATCGACGCGCGCAACCACGACCTCGAACCGGCGGGAACCATCGAGGTGGACCGGCTGGTCAGTGACGCCCGCGTCGACGAATACGACGCACTCGTCATCCCCGGCGGCACCGTCAACAGCGACAAGCTGCGCCTCGACGAAGCGGCCGTCGCCTTCGTCGGCGAGTTCGTCCGATCCGGGAAACCGGTGGCCGCGATCTGCCACGCACCGTGGGTGCTTCTCGAAGCCGGCGTCGTCGCGGACCGGACGCTGACCTCCTACCCCAGTCTGCGCACCGATCTCCGCAACGCGGGTGCGACGGTCGTCGACCAGGAGGTCTGCGTCGACGGCAACCTGATCACCAGCCGCTCACCCGACGATCTGCCGGCCTTCTGCCAGACCATCACCGATCGTTTCGCCGAAAACCCGGCCCACACCTGATCTGTCGAAACGGTGACCCCGCACGATCCGACGCGTGTGCGGGGCCATGCGGCGGGTAGGCGGAACGCATGCATGAACTGACGAAGCACTTCATCGACGCGCTGACCCGACTGCACGAAAGTCGTGACGTGGAGCCGCTGGTCGAGCTGTTCGCCGACGACGCGACGCTGACCAAGGCGGGCCTCCCCCACGGCCAGCACGGGAAGGACGGCGCACGCACATTCTGGACGCAATACCGAGATGTCTTCGACGACCTGTCGTCCGACTTCTCGCACACCGTCACCGAGGACGGCATCGCGTACCTGGAGTGGAGTTCGACGGGGACGCTGCGCGACGGCAGCGACTTCCGTTACGACGGGGTCAGCGTGCTCGAAGGTGACGACGAGTCGATCTCGGCGTTCCGCACCTACTACGACACGGCCGCCTTCCTGCACGCGGAGAAGCGCGGCAACTGACACAGTGGCGCCATGAGCCTGGTGACCTACGAGCTCCGCGATCACGTCGCCACGATCACGCTGAACCGGCCCGAGGCGGGCAATGCCATCAACGGTGCGTTGCGGCAGGAACTCAATGCGGCGTGGAACCGGTTTCGCGACGACGAGGATGCGTGGGTGGGCATCCTCGCCTCGACCGGCCGGATCTTCTGCGCCGGTGCCGACCTCAAGGACGGCGAGGGCGCGGTCGGGACGTTCGGCGGCACGTTCTGGGAGAAGCCGACGATCAACTCCTTCGAAAGCGGCATGGAGTTGTTCAAGCCGACCATCGCGGCCGTGCAGGGGCCGTGCCTGGGTTACGGGCTCACCGGAGTTCTGTTCTGCGACTTCGTGATTGCGAGCACCGAAGCAACGTTCGCATTTCCCGAGGTGAGGATCGGCGTGCCCACGATCGTCGGCGCGATCCGGTTGCCGCGACGATTGCGCTGGGCCGATGCGATGGAACTACTGCTGACGGGTGAGCCGATGGCGGCTGAGCGGGCGAAGGAGGTCGGGCTCGTCTGGAAGCTGGTCGAACCCGACGAGCTCCTGCCCGCGGCGCAGGAATGGGCGCGGAGGCTGACCGAGGCGGCACCGCTGGCTCAGCGGGCCACCAAGGAAGTGGCCTGGCGGACGGCCGACATGGGGTGGATCGAGTCGGTCCGGTTCGGCGAGGTGATGCGCAAGGTGGCAGGCGCGACAGCCGATGTCGCCGAGGGCATTTCGGCCTGGCGGGAGAAGCGGCGCCCGCAGTGGAAGGCCCGGTGACAGGTCGCGACGGGCATCACGACGGGCATCACGACGGACGAGGTCGGCCGGTCAGATTGCGGATCGTGGCGATCTCCGCCGGCCGGTAGGGTTCACCGTCCCTCCCGAGAAGGTCATGGAACCACGGCTGCGGTTCCATGGCGTAGGGCCGATCCCACGAATCCCACGGGAAGTACGTCTGCGTCTTTCCGGCCGTCAGACCCCACGCATAGGCTGCGACGTTGCGGCGCTTGGTGATCGGCAGGATGTTCTCCACGGTGCAGTCCAGCGAACGCGCCATGTACTCGGTGCACAGCAGCGGGCGGCCGGTGAACGCGAGCTCACTGATCCGGGCGTCGAAACCGACGGGGCTGTCGTAGCTGTGGAACGAGATGACGTCGGACTGGTCGAGCTGGATGCCCGCGATCTCGCTGCGCAGCCGGGCATCGCCCCACACGCCGTCCCACACACCGCTCGTCAGCGGATGGATGGTGCCGGTGGAGCGTGCCCAGCGGAACACCTGCGGCAGCAGGTCCGCCACCAGCGCCAGCTTGTCGGCGCGCTCGGTGTCCCGGTACTGCTTGGCGGGGTTGTCGGGTTCGTTCCACAGATCCCATCCGAGGATGCGCCGGTCGCCGCGGAACCGGGTGAGGACACCGACGACGTAGTCGTGCAGCACGCGCTTGTAGCGCCGGTCGTCGAGGTTCTCCGCACCGGGGCTCTGCACCCAGCGGGAGTTGTGCACCCCCGGGCGCGGTGCGGGCTGCTTGCCGAGCGCCGGGAGCGGATCCCAGCAGGAGTCGAACAGAACGAACAGGGGTCGTATCCCGTGCCGAGAGGCGATGTCGACCACATGACCGACGCGGCGCAGGAACCCCGTCGGGTCCTGGAGCCACAGCAGGTCATGGAGGAAGACCCGCACGGTGTTCAGCCCGGCCAGGCTGGCCAGCCGCAGCTCGGCGTCGATGCGCCGCGGGTCGAATGTCCCGGGCTGGAACATCTCCAACTGGTTGACCGCATTGCCGGCGATGTAGTTGGCGCCCACCAGCCAGTCCTGCTGCTGATACCACCGCCCGGCCCGGTCGGCCGACCAGCGCCCGTCGTCGGCCGATGCTCGGGGCACCGGGGTCAGCGTCATCGCCGCAGCTGCGAGCAGGGGTGCCTTGAGCGCGGTACGGCGGCGCAGTGCGCCTCCGTGGGCGACGGAGCTCACCTGCGCGGTCGGGCGAGTCAAGGCATCATCCTTCGACGGGAGAACCGGGGCGTGGGACAGGGCAGGACACGGCCAGCCGCCCGGTGTATCGATCTGAAGGCACCTGCTGTTACGCCGAACATCAAGCAGCACTGGCGATTTCGCTCAGTGGACAGGATGGGCGGTCGATGCGTGTGCCGGCACTGTGCTATGCAGTTCGGGTGACGCCCGCGCGCGAAGACACCCTCGACGACCGCCCCCGCGGCGCGGTGGGGTTGATGTTCGACCGCGTCTTCGGCGCGCTGTTCTGGGGCAAGATCTTCTCTGTCGTCGCCGTGTGGACGCACGGCATCGTCGCGGCGATCGTCATCTACGACGCCACCCGCTCCGCGCTGATGGTCGGCATGGTGGGCGTCGCCCAGTTCGGGCCGCAGCTGCTGCTCACCCCGACCAGCGGCAAGTGGGCAGACACCGGTAACCCGGTCCGTCAGATCCTGCTCGGCCGGGTGTTCTGCGCGACGGGCTCCGGCGTGGTGGCCGGGTGGCTCTTAACCGCGCCGTCGGCGGACGGCACGGCGGCAGCGGTCGCTGTGCTATTTGGCTCGCTGCTCGTCGGCTTCGGGTTCGCCGTCGGTGGCCCGGCCATGCAGTCGATCGTGCCCAGCCTGATTCGGGACGGGGAACTGTCCACCGCGATGGCGCTCAACAGCATGCCGATGACGATCGGCCGCATCCTCGGCCCGGCCGCGGGCGCATACCTGGCCGCCCACCTCGGACCGGCGTACGCCTTCGCCGCGAGCGCGGCTCTGCATCTGGTGTTCGCGGCGTTCCTGGTCGTGGTGCGGTTCCCGGTCCCACCGGCTCGCAGCTCGAGCACCGACTACAGGGTGCGGGTCGCGGTCCGCTACGTGATGGGCGATCGCCGGCTCCTGCTGGCTCTGATCGCGGTCGCGGTGATCGGTGTCGCGTCGGACTCGTCGATCACCCTCACCCCGTCGGTGGCCGAGGCGCTCGGCGGGGACGCCCGCATGGTCGGCACGTTGTCGGCGATCTTCGGGATCGGCGCCGCGGCGGGGATGGCGCTGCTGGCCGTGCTGCGCGGCCGCATCGTGGCCGACCGCGTGTCCTTGCTGGGCTTGTGGGGTATGGCGGCCGGTTGTGCGGTGCTGGCGATGGGCTCGGTGACGGCCGTCGCCGTGGCCGGGTTCGCGCTGGCTGGACTGGGCTTCGGGTGGGCCATGACCGGGCTCGGAACGGTCGTGCAGGAGCAGGCCCCCGAGGAGCTGCGCGGGCGGATCATGGCGCTGTGGCTCGTCGGGTTCCTCGGGTCGCGCCCGATCGCGGCGGCGGTACTGGGCGGCACCGCCGACGCGCTGAACGTTTACGCGGCGTTCGGGGTCGCCGCCGTGCTGTGCGTCATCGTCTCGGTGTTGTGCCGGCCGGGGCAGATGACATCGACGCCACGCGGCAACTAGCCGCAGCGGGCACGGAAGTCGACCGAGGGCTGCCGGATCGCGCGCAGCGCATCGCCCACGTCCGGGCGAGCGGCGATGTAGCCCTCCACCTCGGTCTTCATCTCGTCACGATTCTTGCCTCGGAGACCGGTGAAGAAGTCGTTCACGTCCGGATGGGTGAACAGATAGGCCGAGGTGGATGCGGTGACGCCGGCCATCACACCGGCCAGATCGGCAGCGGTGCAGTTCGGCGGCGGGGGTGGCGGCGCAGGCTGCGCGGACGCCGGGGCCGCGACGGCCAGCAGCGCCGCTGCCGGTGCGATCGCTGTCAGCGCGGCACGGGTGAGGAAGGTGCTCATGGTGCTCCTGTCGGATTCAGTTGCGGCCGGGCGTGAAGATGATCGAAAGGCCGCCGTCATTGCAGTACCAGTCGTATTCGCAGGGATAGGGCCACGTGGGTCCGGTGTCGAGCGTTCCGGGACCCTGTCCGTTGTTCGTGCCGCGCACGGTGCCCTGCGAGCAGACCGTGGTGCCGTTCGAGCTCACGCACTCCGCGCCGGCCGGCGGTGCGAGGCCCATCGCACCGGCGATCGGGGCCGCCGCCGCGCACAGGAACGCGGCCGCCCGCAGCCTAGACACAGCCACTCACGCTGATTCGGCGGCCCACGCTCGCGCAGACGTTGACGTTCGGAGGCGGTGGCGGCGGTGGCGGTGGCGGCGCCGCGTAGTCCTCGGGCAGCGGCGCGTAGGCCCCTGGAGGCGGTACCCAGGGCGCGACCGCATCGGCGATATTGCCGCAGCCGCTCACCGAGACGAACCGGCCGCCCACGCTGCCGCACACGTCGGCCGAAGCAGTGGGTGCACAGACCATGCTGCTCAGCAACGTCGCGCCTAGTCCGGCCAACACGCCAACACGGCGATGACTCCGCAGGTGCTTCACACGTGAGATTCTGACGCTGCCGTCAGCCTTCGTCTACATTTTCGCGCGCATCGGTGACGTAATGCCCTTCGGCTACCGTGCGGATGGGAGACATGCGCACCGGGAGGGTCGATGACCGAGTCCACCACCGCGGGCCCCACACCGCCACGCGAAGGCGCCCTCGACCTGTACCGGTCCGCCGCGGTGCTGATCGTCGTGATCGGACACTGGCTGCTCTCGGTGATGACCTACCGGGACGGCTCCTTCGGTCGGGACAACCCGCTGGTGCTGATGCCGTTCACCCAGTGGATCACGTGGTTCTTCCAGGTCGTTCCCGTCTTCTTCGCCGTCGCCGGGTATGCCAGCGCAGCGTCGTGGCAGCGGCTCCCCGCCGATGCGGGTACCGCGGCCAGACAGGACTGGATTCGGCGCCGGGTGGCCCGCACGCTGGGTCCCACCGGGGTGTACGCCGGTGCCATCGTCATCGTGATGGCGGTCCTGATGGTGTCGGGCATCAGCGGGTCGGTGCTCGAACTGGGCGGCTGGGCCGTCGCCATGCACCTGTGGTTCCTGGCCGTGTACCTGATGGTGGTCGCACTGACACCGCTGGCTGTCGCGGCGCACCGCCGGTGGGGGCTGCGGGTGCCGCTGGTCTTGGGTGTCAGTCTGGTGCTCGTCGACATCGTGGGCATCGCGACCGACCACCCCGAGATCCGGATGGCGAACTACTTCTTCTGCTGGGCGGCGATCTACCAGCTGGGCATCGCGTTCCATGACGGCCGACTGAGCCGGTGCGTGCTGCTCGGCACCGCGGCGATCGCCGCGCTGGCCCTACCCGCGATGGTGACCTGGGGCCCGTACCCGACCGCGATGATCGGCGTGCCCGGCGACCGCGTGGAGAACAGCGCACCACCGTCCGCGGCACTGCTGGCGCTGGCGCTGGTGCAGATCGGCGTGCTGTTCGCCCTGGTGCCGGTGCTGAATCGGGCGCTGGCGCGCGGCGTCTGGCCTCGGGTGCTCCGGGTGGCCAACCAGAACGTGATGGCGCTGTACCTGTGGCACATGCTGCCCGTGATCATCGTGACCCTGGTCGGCTATCCCACCGGGCTGCTGCCGCAGCCCCCGCTGGGTTCCGGTGCATGGTGGCTGGCCCGCCTCGAGTGGGAAATCGTGCTCGCGGTGGTCGCCGCAGCACTGCTCACCTTGCTGCATTGGCAACGCCGGTTCGTCGCGGCCGCGTTGCCGACGGTGGCCGTCCGAGCGCCGCAGGCGCTCACCGAGGTGACGCTGTACGCGGGCACGGCCGGATGTGCGCTTGCTCTCGCGCTGCTGTCCGCACACGGCTTCGCGCCGGGCGGCCGCCTCCCGGTGCTCGCCGCGGCACTGTTCACCGGCGGCGCACTGCTCGTCGGGGTGCGCCCACGCACCGCCGCTCAGTCGCGATCTGCGTCGGGCAGTCCGTCCGGCGGCGGAGTCGCGTAGGCCGGGTTGGCCGGCGCCACGCCCTGCTCGGAATCGGCGCTACCCGGCTCTGCGGGATCCTCGGTCGACGGATCGGGTGTCATGGCCGTCGCGATACCCCGATCCCGGCCGTCTACACCCCGGTGACGGCGCTCACTGTCCGCAAACTCACACGTCAGCGAGTTGATTTACGTGGAATTAACACGGAAGCATGACCCGTTGTGCCTGCTGGGCGGGCGATCCCCGCCCCGCAGGCCACACCACAGCACCCCGGCACCCCGGGGAACCGAAAAAGGAGTACACGCACCATGTCTGTCGCGCAGTTCCGCGCCAACCTCAAGCTCGCCAGGGATCGGCGCCGTCTGTACGCGCGGATCCGCTCGCTGCCCGATTCGTCGATTCGCGACGAGCTGGTGGCCGTCGCCGAGCGGTACGAATCCGCCCAGAGCTGACCCACCCACCTGGAGCCGGTGACCGATTGGTCACCGGCTTTTTTGGTGCCCGTCCATCGTCACGTCCCGGGCCGCCCACAGCGCCGACACCGCCTGCGGGATCAGGACCAGGGAGAGAACACCCATCGCGACGGTCCACGACCCCGTCACGTCGTGCAGCGCACCGATCGCGACCGGGCCGATCGCCGCGACGACGTATCCCACGCTCTGCGCCATGCCCGACACCTGACTGGTCTGGTCGGTCGAGGTACTGCGCAGCACCATGAACAGCAGCGCCAAGCTGATCGACGCGCCCGGGCCTGCCATCACGAGCATCGTCCACAGCGTCGGCGCCGTCGTCGTCGTCAACAGGCCGACGAAACCCGCAGCGGTCAGCCCCAACGCTGCCATGGTGACCACCCGCTGGTCGGCGAACCGGCCCGCCACGATGGGTGCCAGCAGCGACATCACCAGCCCCGCGACTTGGCCCAGAGCCAGGACAGCCCCGGCGCTGCTGGCCGACATGCCCCGGTCCACGAGGAACTCGGGCAGCCACGCGGTGAACGTGTAGAAGATGAACGACTGAGCCGCCATGAACGCGGTGATCGCCCACGCGATCGGATTGCGCCACAGCGACGCCGCGGGGCGCCCGGCGCTGATCCGGTGCACGCGGCGGAGCTGCGGGACCCACAGCAGGACCGCCACGGTCGCGCACAGACCCCAGCTGGCGAGCGCGAGCCGCCAATCGCCACCCAGCGCGTCGTCGATCGGGATCGTCAGCGCCGCAGCGGCGGCGGCACCGCCCGACAGTGTCATCGAGTACAGGCCGGTCATCAGCCCCGACTGATGCACGAAATCGCGTTTGATCAGCGACGGCAGCACAACGTTGCAGACCCCGATCCCGACGCCGGCGAGCGCGGACCCGGCGAACAGCGCTGCCGGGGTGGGCATCACACGCACCGCGCTCGCGACGACGAGAACGACCATCGCGCCGAACACTGTGCGTTCGATACCGAACCGCGCCGCGCACCGGGGCGCGAACGGCGCGACGAGGCCGAACACCAGCACGGGAAGGGTGGTGAGCAAACCGGTGATCCCACTGCCCCACCCGGTCGCCGATTTGATGTCGCCCACCAGGGGCGCCACCGCCACCACGGCCGGGCGCAGATTCGCCGCGACGAACATGATCGCGACCGCGGACAGAATCGTCACAACTCCCGCCCGCGGCCGGTGATGCGTTACCGTCGAAGGAACCGCTGCGGTGCTGGGTGCCTTGCTCACTTCTTCCAGGGTCGTCCGACCACAGCAGCCAAGGCAAATCGCCTGATCACCGAAACCGCACGTGATCGGCGTAGAGTGACCGAAGACATTGAACGGGGGTTGACGTGCGTGAGAACGCTACCCCGGACCTCGCCGTAGGCGTCATCACCGAGCCGGCCACCGAAACCGCCGTCGCCGAGCCCAGCTGGGACGATATCCCGCATCCCGTGATCGTGGTGGATGCCGACGGCATGGTGTGCGCGACCAGTCCCGCGGCGCTGGCGATCTTCCCCGCTGCGCACCCCGGCACGGCTCTCCTCGACTGCACACCCACCTGGCTGAGCGCCGCCCATCTGGAGCGCTCACCCTCGGCCGCCGGCGACGTCGCCGGGCACGAGATCGCGGCGCGGCCGACGACGTTGTCGGCCGGTGCGGTGGCCTGGTGGCTGTTCGCCGACTCCGAGCAGGCGCTGCTGCGCGCACAGGAGGCGGTCTCCCGCGAGCGTGACCGGGCCGCATTCCTCGACGAGGCCTCCACCGAGTTGATGGCGTCGCTCAACGTCGAGCGCTGTATGGAGGCCACGGTCCGGATGGCGGCGCGTCACCTGGCCGACGCCGCGGTCGTCGTGGCGCCCGGGACGCGCCGGCAGATCTCGCTGGTGTGCGCGGGTCCCGACGGCGCAGTGGTGCAGCGCACCATCGCTGGCGGCCCTGAGCTGGTCGCCGGCCTCGCGGAGGCCCTTCGGGGGTTCCCGCCGGTACCGTCGCGGTGGATCGATCCGGCCACGGTCCCCGAATGGCTCATCCCGGAGGGCTTCTCCGGCCCAGTCGGCTCCGTCGTCATCACCCCACTGCCCGGCCACGGTGTCCCCGCGGGCGCGCTGGTGCTGCTGCGCCAGACCTCACAGATGGCGTTCAGTGACGGCGAGGAGGTGTTCGCCCGGCTCTTCGCCGCCCGCGCGGGCACGGCCCTGTCCGCCGCCCGCCTGTACGGCGAGCAGGCCGCGATCACCCGCACCCTGATGCGTGATCTGCTGCCGCCCCAGCTGCACCGCTTCCACGGCATCGAGTTGGCCGGTGGCTACCGCGCGTCGGAGGACGACCACCTCATCAGCGGCGACTTCTACGACGTCCACCCGGCGGCGAACCCCGAGGACGAGACGCTCGTCGTGCTCGGCGACGTCTGCGACAAGGGCCTCGAGGCCGCGCTGGTGACCGGCAAGATCCGCAACACCCTGCAGGCACTCGCCCCGCTGGCCGACGACCACGCCGGCGTGCTGAGACTGCTCAACAGCGCGTTGCTGTCGGCCGAGCACACCAAGTTCGCGACCTTGGTGCTGGCCTCGGTGTGCCGTCGCGACGGACAGGTGGCTCTGCGGCTGACCAGCGCCGGGCATCTCGCGCCGCTGATCGTGCGTGCCGACGGGCGGGTGGAGGAAGCCGACACCCGCGGCACCCTGGTCGGGGCGCTGCCCGACATCAAGTCGTCCACGTTCGAGACCGCGCTGGCGCCGGGCGAGACCTGTCTTCTGTTCACCGACGGAGTGACCGAGGCGCACGGCGGGCCGACCGGCGCGGAGATGTTCGGTGAGCCGCGGCTGACCGCCGCGCTGCGCGAGTGCGCGGGCATGCCGGCCGAGGCCGTGGTCGAACGCATCATGATGCTCACCTCGCAGTGGGTGAAAGGCCGACCCCACGACGACATCGCCGTCGTGGCGATCACCTCCCCCCGGCGCACCCACCTCAGCGCGGTCGACGGGCACACCGCGGGCAGGTACACGGCCTCCGCATGAGCACCACCATCGACAGGCTCTGGGCCGCGCTCCTCGACGGTGACGAATACACCGCCGCCGCAGCGGTTCTCGATGCCGCCGACGCCGGGACACCCTGCGAGGAACTGCTGCTCGACGTCATCGCGCCCGTGCAGCAGCGGGTGGGTTCGGAGTGGGCCGCCAACCGGATCACCGTCGTGCAGGAGCACGTCGCCACCGCGATCAACGACCGAGTGATCGCAGCTCTGGCCCACCACGGCGCATGCCGACCGCCGGAGACGTCACGGGGCCGGGTCACCGTGGCGTGCGTGGACGGCGAGTGGCACGCGCTGCCCGCCCGGCTTCTCGCCGAGGTGCTGCGCTTGCGCGGGTGGCAGGTCGACTTCCTGGGCGCTCAGGTGCCCACACCCCATCTGATCGCGCACCTGCACCAGCAGGGCCCCGACGCGGTAGCGCTGTCCTGCATGATCCCGACACGGCTACCCACCGCCCACGCCGCGATCACGGCGTGCCAGGCGGCGGGGGTTCCCGTCCTCGCCGGGGGCGCCGGCTTCGGGGTGGACGGCCGCTTCGCCTCGCTGCTGGGGGCCGACGCGTGGGCCTCCAATGCCAGGGAAGCGGCCGTGCTGCTGGCCGACGGGATCCCGCGGCGCTCGCCGTGCGCACCGCACCAACCCATCGACGATCTGCCGCACCTGGCCGACCAGGAATACACGATGGTCAGCACGACGGCGGGAAACCTGGTCGCGACGACGGTGACGGAGCTGGAGAGCCGCTTCCCCGCGATGCGCGACTACAGCGACCAGCAGCGTCAGCACACCATCGAGGACATCGCGCACATCGTCGACTTCCTCGCGGTCGCCCTCTACACCGACGACGATGCGCTGTTCACCGACTTCGTCACCTGGACCGCTGAGATCCTGACCGCCCGTGGAGTGCCCGCGGCGTCGTTGCATCCCGCACTTGACGCTCTGGCCGCCCACCTGTCCGAATTTCCCCGTACCCAGCGCCTCCTCGCCGCGGCACACCGTGCCCTCGGCAGGGCCCCGATCGACCAGGCAGCATCTGCATGAACCTCACGCTGAGCACCGACATCGACGGCACCTCCACCAGGCTGACCGTGACCGGCGACCTCGACTACGAGAGCACCCCTGCCCTTGTGTCCGCTGCGTCCGACGTGCTGGCCGCCACCACCGCGGTCTCCGACCTGCGCCTCGACTTCGCCGGGCTGACGTTCTGCGATTCCGCCGGATTGTCCGGGCTGCTGCTCGTGCACCGCAAGACCTCCGCCGCCGGGGTGCAGTTGCACCTCGACCACCGGCCCGCGCAATTACAGCGGCTCCTCGACATCACCGGTGTTCTTGAACACCTCACGACCCGGCCCAGCCGCGAGGCGGCGAGCGAGTCCCGCAGCGTCTGAGTCGGAGCCCGCGTGCCCGAGGGTGACACCGTCTATGCGTTGGCCCGGAGCCTCGACGACGCCCTGACGGGGCGCACCCTGGTTCGCGGCGAGCTGCGCGTGCCCGCGCATGCCACCGACGACCTCGCCGGGCACACCGTGACCGCCCAGGTGACCCACGGCAAGCACCTGCTGACCCGGTTGTCCGGCGGTGTCACCCTGCACACGCATCTACGCATGTCGGGTTCGTGGACGGTGTCGACGGCCGGGCGATGGCTGCCGCGCTCGGTGATGCCCGACGTCCGGGTGCTGCTGCGCACCGATGGGCCGGCCGCCTACGGCGTGAAGCTGCCCGTGGTCGAGCTGGTGCGCACGGCCGACGAGGCGCAGTGCATCGGCCACCTGGGACCAGACCCGCTGCGCGAGGACTGGGATCCCGACGAGGCCGCGCGGCGCCTGGCCGCGGATCCGAAGCGGCCGTTGGTCGCCGCACTACTCGACCAACGATGCGTCGCCGGGTTCGGAAATCTGTGGGCCAATGAGCTGTGCTTCTTGCGGGGGCATGATCCGTGGACACCGGTCGGGCGGGTCGACACCGCCGCACTGCTGAAGTTGGGCGCGCGGGCGCTGCGCCACTCGGCGACGGTACCGGGGGCGATGCAGGTGACCACCGGGGTGCGCCGCAAGGGCGAGCAGCACTGGGTGGCCGGCCGGGCCGGACGCCCGTGCCTGCGATGCGGGACGACGGTCCGGGTGGTCGCCGAGGTGGGAGGAGATCCGGAACGCCGGCGCACCTGGTGGTGCCCGACCTGTCAGCGATGAGCGGTGACGCGGGCTACACCTGGGCCATGCCGCCGTCGATGCACAGTTCTGCACCAGTCATGAAGCTGCTCTCGTCCGAGGCGAGAAACAGTGCGGCACTGGCGAGTTCCTCGGGACGTCCCAGGCGTCCCATCGGGACGTGGGTGCTCATTTGGGCTCGGAGAGCCGCCGGATCCTGCCCGAAGTATTCAGCCTGTCCGTCGATGATGGGTGTGTCGAACGGGCCCGGGGACAGCACGTTGACCCGGAGTCCCTGGCTTGCGAACTCTGCCGCCCACGTGCGCGCGTAGGAGCGCACAGCCGCTTTCGTCGCGCTGTAGGTCGTCGATCCGGGGAGCCCCTTGAGTGCCGTGATCGAGCCCACCAGCACGATGGATCCGCCCGGGGTCATCAGTGGCAGGGACTTCTGGACGGTGAACAGTGTGCCGCGGGCATTGAGGTCGAAGGTGCGGTCGAAGTGCTCATCGGTCACGTCTGCGAAGTTCATCCGCTCGATGTTCCCGGCGTTTGCGACGATCACGTCGAGCCGTCCACTGTCCTGGCGGATGGCTTCGATCACCCTGTCGAGATCAGCTGAGACCGTGGCGTCTGCCGTGACTGCCGTGACGTGTCCTTCGATCGATGCCTTCGCGGCCTCGAGAGCCTCCTTCCGACGGCCCGTGATGAAGACGTGGGCGCCTTCGGCTCCGAATCGCTGGGCTATTGCCAGACCGAGGCCTGTGCTGCCCCCGGTGACGAGGGCTACTTTGTTTGCGAGACGCATCCGTACTCCTTGAGTCAACACTGTGAGATCTGCTCCAAATGCTCTGCTGCGCAATGCTTTGCCGACTGGAATCGCAGGTTGAGACCCGGTCCGCGACGTCATAGTCAGGTGGCTGCACGTGGTGTGGACATCACCGTAGGAGCTGCTCTACATAGACGCAAATAGTGGCGCTGTATGGTCTGCATTGGAATTGTCTATGCCATGACGAGAGTGGACTCGCGGATGAACGTGCGCCAGTACGAGTACGCGCTGGCCGTTGCCGACGAGGGGTCGATGACAGCGGCAGCAGAACGACTGCGAATCAGCCAACCCTCGCTGTCGCAACAGATCAGCGCCCTGGAGAAGCACCTCGGGGTGCGGCTGTTCACCCGCACCCCACATGGGGTGACGGTGACCGTTGCCGGGCGAGCTTTTCTGGCAGAGGCAAAGGTGGTGACGACGGCATCCCGGCGCGCCGTCACCGCCGCCCGCGCCGCCGACGGGCAACTGGCAGGCGAACTCATCATCGCCGTCCACATGGGCCTGGGGACACGCCAGCTGCCGCAGGCAATGGGGCAACTACGCAGGCACCACCCGAGGCTTCAGGTGACACTGCACGAGGAGCCCGACCCCGCAGACATGGAACGACTGCTCCGCCAGGGAACCCTCGACATGGTTCTGGTGCACCGCATTCCGGGCGGATGCACTTTCGACGCTCACCCACTGGGCGAGGAAGCGTATGTTGCCGTCTTGCCGAAGGGCCACCCGCTTCACTCGGACGGCGTCGCCGTGCGTCTGGAAGACCTGGCGTCGGAGGGGTGGATCCGATTCCGCCGTGCCAGCCTGCTCGACGAATACCTCGCCCGTCTGCTCGCCGACACGGACCTGAGCCCGCACACGGTAGCCCGAGTATCACAGATCTCCACAGCGGTCCGGCTCGTGGCGCAGGGCCTGGGCGTCACAGTGGTCCCGGCCTCGGCCATTCCCGAGGGGTTCGAAGAACTGGCCTGCCCGCTACTCCCCGCCCTGGCCGAGCCCGTTCTCGTCGGCGTCCGCCGCGATCCGGGATCGGCGGAAATGGCCATGCTCGACCAACTCGATCGGCAGAACTGGTGCGGGTACACCTGGCCCTGACATCCCCTTCCATCTGACCCGTTGAACGCCACCGGGTCGCCCCCCGCATACCAGCCTCGGACTACGCCTGTGCGGCAATGGTTTCCAGTGCGGCGCGGATCTGCTCGGGAATCGGTACCGCCCGGCGCTCCTCACGGTCGACGAATACGTGCACGAATCGTCCGTGGGCGAGCGCCGCTGAGTCGTCAGCGCCGAAGATCGCCACGCCCCAGGTCACCGATCGCCGGGACATGGCATCGACGCGCAGACCCGCGCGCAGTTGATCGGGATAGGCAGCTGGGGCACGGTAGGTACACGACGACTCCACCACCAGCGCGATCACCGGTGAGGTGTGGATGTCGAGACCACCCTCGGTGATCAGGAAGTGGTTGGCGACGGTGTCGAAATAGCTGTAGTAGGTGACGTTGTTGACGTGGCCGTAGACGTCGTTGTCCATCCACCGGGTGGTGATGGGCAGGACATAGCCGTAGCTCTCCAGATCGTGGTCAGGCATAGCTCAAAGCACCGCGAAAGATGGTGGCCAGCAACGCTTCATCGACGTCGATCGGCGCATTGCCGAGCAGCCGCTGCTGCGGGAACGCGCCGGCGGCAAGGGCAGTCACGTCGGCGTCGGTGTAGCCGACGTCGCCGAGCCCGGCCGGCATCCCCACCGACTCCATGATGCCCACCAGATGGCCGGCGAGGACTTCCCCCGCGTCAGCATAGACGGCGCTCGAGACGTCGGCACCGAGGTGCCCGGCGGCGGCGAGGTGGCGGGCCGGGTCCGCCGCGGCGGTGACCCGGAACGCAGCTGGCGCGTTGAGGATCACCGACATGCCATGTGGCACAAGCGGTTTGGCGTCGGGATATCCGGTGGGGCGGAACTCGCGGACCTGTCCCGCCACGGCGTAGGCCATCGCGTGCGGAATGTGCACACCGGCGTTGCCGAACGCGATGCCGGCCAGCGTCGCCGCCCACATCGTCTGCTCGCGGGCCTCGCGGTCCGAGGAGTCCGTCACCGCACGCACCAGATAGCGGCCGAGCAGGGCGAGGGCTTCGCGGCTGCCCAGGTCGCTCCACGGGTTGGCACCCTGGCTCATGGGTCGCGCGCTGGCCCGCGCCGGCGCCGCCCGCCGGGTGAACGGCCGCGCGGTGTAGGACTCCAGCGCGTGAGAGAGCACGTCCAACCCACTGCAGGCGACGACCTCGCCGGGCAGCGTGTCGGTGCTGTCGGGGTCGACGAGCGCCTCCGACGGACGCAGCGCCGGGCTGGCGATGCCTGTCTTGGCGTGTAGCTCGAGGAAATCGAAAATCGCGATGCCGGTGACTTCGCTGCCGGTGCCCGATGTCGTCGGGCAGGCGATGTGCGGCGCCAGCGGTCCGGGTACCGGTCGGCCCTCTCCGATGGGCGCGTTGACGTAGGCAGCGAAATCGGCGGGGTGGGTCGCGTAGAGGTTGGCGGCCTTGGCGGTGTCGATGACCGATCCACCGCCGACCGACACATAACCGTCCGGGCGCGCGTCCGTGGCGAAAGCTGCTGCCGCACGGAAGGATTCATCGGTGGGTTCGACGGCGACCTCGGCATAGGTGACGACGTCGAGTCCGGCGTCGCGCAGCGCGCGCTGTGCGTTGTCGAACAGCTCCAGCCGGGCGACCGACGGATCGGTGAACAGCGCGACGCGACGCATCCCCAGTGCAGCCGCCTGGTCCCCCACCTCGCCGATACAGCCGCGACCGAACGTGATGCGGGAGGCGTCGACGGTGAACGCGGTGTCGAATCCGGGGTCGAGGCCCGCCTCGTGCTGGCAACAGCTCATGGCTCGATTGTGCCGTCGTCACCGCCGCCGCCGCGGGCGGCCCGGGCACTGACCGCCAGGGCCGCCATCACCGCGCCGATGCCCGCGACTTCGGCGACGGTGGGCCGCTGGGCCAGAGCCACGGCGCCGACGACTGCGGCGGTTGCGGGCAGCAACGCCAGTAGCAGCGCGAACCGCGCCCTGCCGATCGTCGCGAGCACCGGCTGGTCCAGCGCATAGGGGATGGCACTGGAGAGCAGCCCGATACCTGCGCCCCACAGCCAGGTCCGCGGTTCGGCGAGCACGGACACGTCGACAGCGGATTGCATCGCGAGCAGCACCGGCGCACTGACCGCCGCGGCAACCGCCATACCCACGGCCAGTGAGTCGAGCCCGGTCCCCGCGTCGGCGACCCTCTTGCCGAGCACGATGTAGCCCGCCCACAGCGCGGCGGCGAGCAGCGCGAACGCCACGCCCACGGCGTCGACGTCGGCCTGCACCCCGGCCAGCAGGTAGACCCCCGCACCGACCAGTCCCACAGCCGCGTAGTCGAGGGGGCGGCGCGACCCGAGCACCGCGACCGCCACCGGACCGGTGAACTCGATCGCGACGGCAGTGCCCAGCGGAATCCTGGCGATCGACTCGTAAAAAGCGATGTTCATCGCCAGCGTGACGGCGCCGAACGCCGCAGCCGCACCCACACCCCGCCGGGTCCAGGGCCGTCTTTCCCGCCCGTTCCAGGGCCGTCGCCACGCCAGCAACACCACTGCGGCGCCCATCGCGCGCAACCACGCCACTGTCGCCGGCTCCGTCGTCGCGAACAGCCAGACGCCGATCGCCGCGCCGACATACTGGGACACCGCACCGACGACGAAGAACAGCGGCACCGACCACGGGGGGATCGCACGGACGGGCACGGCTGCGAGTACAGCAGAGTCAGTGCTCGACGTCAGTGCTCGACGTCAGTTCTCGACGAGGTGCTTGAGCCTGCGCAGTGTCTCGTCCATCGTGCGGGTCACCTGGCTCGCGGCGACACGGTCGGCGATCAATCCGAGCAGCCCACCGGGTGCCTCGTAGGCGAGCCGGAAGCTCACCTTGGTGCGGCCGTCTCCGGCGTCGCGCATCCGGAAGCGGCCCCGCAGCGTGATCCCGGTGATGCCGATCCACGCGAGGTCGCGCGGCTCGTCGAACTCGGACACCTCGATGACGCCGCCGATGGGCACCGAGCCGACCTTCCAGTGCACGGTGTAGCGCGCGCCCACCCCGGCGGGGGTGTCGGTGACGATCTCCCAGCGCTCCAGGTTGGCCATGAACTCCGGATAGCACCCGGGGTCGCTGATGTGTTTCCACACCAGGTGGGGTTCGACGTTGACGACGATGCTGCGCGAGAGTCGCATCGCTCCCCCTATCCGATCACCGGGAAGCGCCGTTCGGCGCCGAGACGGTCCACCGCACCCTGCAGGCTGGCGAGCACTTTGTCGTTGATGACGTCGTCGTCGGCGTTGGCGATGTCGGCGGCGTCGATGGGTTCTTGGACCTCGATGACGACCTTGGTGGGCAGCGGCAGCCGCGGGATGAAGTCGCTGACCGTCAGCCCCCATGGCGGGGCGAACAAGATCGGCACGCTCTTGAGCCGGGCCAGTTTGTCAACCATCAGCAATTTGGCCAGCCACTGACCGCGGTCGAGGAACAGCGCGGCCTCCTGGCCACCGACGCTGGCGATCGGGACGATCGGCACTCCTGCTTCACGAGCGAGTTTGACGTAGCCCTTGCGGCCGCCGAAGTCGACGTCGTGGCGTTCCCACGACGGCCGGAACACCTCGTAGTCACCGCCGGGGTACACCAGCAGCGCCGCGCCCGATGCCAAGGCGAGCGTCGCGTTGTCGTGGTTGGCGGCGACGGTTCCGAACTTGCGCAGCGATCCCAGCCCGGGCATGGAGACCACCAGGTTGTGCGCCAGTTGGTAGAACGGTCGCTCGACACCGAAGTACGAGCAGAACGCCAACGTGAAGACGAACGTGTCCGGGGGCAGATTGCCGCCGCTGTGGTTGCCGACCATCAGCACGGGGCCGTTGGCGGGGATGCGATCCAACCCACGGACATCGGCGCGGAAGTACAGCGACGCCAGCAACCAAAGTCCCGGCAGTTGCTCGAGGATGTAGTCGGCGTCGCGCTGATCGAGGTCGGCCTTGGGCACGCGCGCCGAAATTTCGTGCTTGACCCATTCCAGCGCATCACCCAGCCCAGGCATGGCAGTGATATTGACCACCATCGGCTCGCAGTAAACCTGCAGCGCCGCGGCGGCCACGCACCCGTCGGGCATTATCTGCGGCGTGCCCTCCTCCCTCGCCGACGTGCTCGCCTCGCTGGACCTGACGCGCCTCGACTCGCGCTCGTTCAGTGGGGAGCAGCTTCCGGCGCCCGCCAACCACATCCTCGGCGGGCACATCTCCGCGCAGGCGCTGTTGGCGGCGAGCCTGACCGCACCCGACCGCGCTCCGCACAGCGTGCACACGTACTTCCTCCGGCCGGGTGACGCACGCCGGCCGGTCCGGTTCGACGTCGTCGACCTCCAGGAGGGCCGCACGTTCTCGGCGCGCCGGGTGACGGCCCGCCAGGACGACCAGATCCTGCTCGAGGCGATGTCGTCGTTCACCGCGCTGGCGGAAGCCGGTGGATACCAGCCGACCTGTCCAACGGTGCCGGCCCCGGAGTCATTGCCGGTGGTGCCGCCACACCTGGCCGAGTCGTCGGAGGCGACGGCCGGGCAGTGGGCCAGCCTGCGCTGGTTCGAGCGCCGCATCGTCGAGGAGGAGTCGGCGCCGCCGGCGCGCAGCCTCATCTGGTGGCGGCCCGACGGCGAGCTGCCGGAGCACGATCCGGCGCGGACGGCGGCGCTGGTCGCCTATCTGTCGGCGGTGACATTGACCGAGCCGGTGTATCGCGCCCGCGGCCGGATCGGCACGTCCCTGCAGCGCGACCACTCGGTGTGGTTCCACGCCCCGGCGGACCTGTCCGACTGGCTGCTCTACGACCAGAGCTCGCCGAGCAGCACCGAGGCCCTGGCGCTGGGAAGCGGCTCGATGTTCAACCGTGACGGCACGCTCGTGTGCACGGTGCGTCAGGAGCTGTACTTCGCGCCACCGCGGGGGTGACTCCGGCGCCTCAGTGGGTACTCGCGCGCGATGGACACCGACCAGCGCGAACTCGGAGACTCCGACAGCCCGATCGAGGACGCTCTCGAAGACGCCTTCAACCGGATGGTCGACGAGGGCACCCAGCGGCTGCACCGCAGTCCGCGGGAAATCTTGGTCACCGGGTTCTTCGGCGGCACCGAGGTCGCGATGGGCGTGCTGGCCTACCTGTCGGTGTTGCTCGCCACCGGCAATCCCCTGCTGGCGGGCCTGGCCTTCTCCGTCGGCTTCCTCGCATTGCTGCTGGGCCGCAGTGAGCTGTTCACCGAAGGCTTCCTCGTGCCGGTCACCACGGTGGTCGCCAAGCGGGCGAGCGTCGCACAGCTACTGAAGCTGTGGGCCGGCACGCTGGCGGCCAACCTCGTCGGCGGCTGGCTGATCATGTGGCTGGTCATGGCGGCGTTCCCGAAGCTGCACGAGCAGACGATCGAATCGGCGAAGCACTTCGTCGAGGCGCCGCTGAACGCAGAGAGCATCGCGCTCGCGCTGCTGGGCGGCATGGTGATCACGCTGATGACGCGCATGCAGCACGGCACCGATTCGATGCCGGCCAAGATCGCCGCCGCGGTCGCCGGCGCGTTCCTGCTGGCCGGTCTGCAGCTGTTCCATTCGATCCTGGATTCGCTGCTGATCTTCGGGGCGCTGATCGCCGGAGGCACGTCGTTCGGCTACCTGGACTGGCTGTCGTGGTTCGGCTACACGGTGGTCGGCAACATCGTGGGCGGGCTGGCGCTGGTCACGCTGCTGCGCCTGATCCGCAGCAAAGATCGCCTGAAAGAGGAACGCCGCGAGGCCGAATCGCCGGCGGGTGAAGAACGCTAGACCGGGGCCACCCGATCGAACCAGGGCGCGGCCCGCTCCAGCTGGGCGGCGAGGCGAAGCAGAAGAGCCTCCCCGGCCAGCGGAGCGACGAACTGGACGCCGAGCGGGAGCCCGCCTGCGGTCCAGTGCAGCGGCACCGACATGGCCGGGCGGCCGGTCAGGTTCGCCAGCTGGGTGTACGGAACCCAGCCGAGGTTGTCGTCGACCATGTCGTCGACGATCTTGGTGAATCGCAGCATCTTCGCGGTCCGGGTCTTGAGCAGCACGTCGGCGCCGCGCGCCAGCGCAGCCGGCAGGTCGAAGGCGCCGATCACCGGCGGTGGGCTGGCCAGCGTCGGCGTCAACAGCAGATCGTGCGTGGTGAAGAAGTCGGTGAGCCGACGGGTGTGTTCGTGGCGGCGGGCCACGGCGTCGACGTAGTCGACGGCGCTGGTCGCCCGGCCCAGTGCCGCCATGATCAACGTGTCCCGTTCGAAGGATGCGTCACCCGCGCCGGTCAACCTCTTGGTCTCGTCGACTTCGAAGGCCAGAGAGACGAACCAGGTCAGCAGGAAGTCGCGGGCCAGGGCGGCGTCGTCGAACGGCGCTTCCGGCAGCTCCTCCACCTGGTGGCCGAGTTCGGTCAACACCCGCACGGCGTTCTCGACGGCGGCGTAGGCCTCCGGGTCCGGAGACGGGGTGATCGAGGACGGCACGCGGAACCCGATCCGCAGGGGCGCTGGGTCTGCGTCGAGGACCGAGGTGAACGGCTCGTCGGGAATCGCGGGCGAGTACGGGGCGCCGGGTTCACCGCCGCGCAATACGTCGAGCATCGCGGCGGTGTCGCGCACCGATCGGGAGACGACGCCGTTGACCGCGGCGCCGTGCATGGGTTCCCCGGCACCCGGACCTGACGGGACGAGGCCGCGGCCGGGCTTGAGTCCGAACAGTCCGCAGCAGCCCGCCGGGATGCGGATCGAACCGCCGCCGTCGCTGGCGCCCGCGCACGGGACGATGCCGGCGGCGACCGCGGCTGCCGAGCCACCGGAGGACCCGCCGGGGCTGTGTGCGAGGTTCCATGGGTTCCGCGCCGCGCCGTTCGCGACCGGCTCGGTGATCCCCTTCGCGCCGAACTCAGGGGTGTTGGTCTTGCCGAAGATCACCAGGCCGGCATCGAGCCAGCGCTGCACCACCGTGGCGTGCTCGGCGGCGGGCCGCGATGCCAGTGCCCGCGATCCGGCACCGGTGGGCAGTCCGGCGAAGTCCTGGCCGAGGTCCTTGATCAGGAACGGCACTCCGCGCAGCGGACCGTCGGAGGGTTCGGGCGCGGGCACGTCGCGCACGATCGCGTTGATCCGCGGGTTGACGGCGCGGGCCCGTTCCCGTGCGACGGTGAGCAACTCATCGGCCGACACCTGGCCGGAAGCCACCAGCTCGGCCAGCCCGACGGCATCGAAAGTCCGGTAGTCCGCGAAGTCCATGACGCGACCGTAGCGCGCAATGGGAATGTTTCGATCGTTATCAAGGTTTGTCCCATTTGTCACATGGGTAACTCCAGTAACGACGCGGACCCCGCGTCACACCACCCCCGAGAAAGTGACGAATGGATCATCGCCATGAACACAATCCTGTACTTCAGCACCCAGGGTTCGATTTATGAGACACGGGCCTACACCCGGGCCGACATCGACCGTCTCGTGCACGACCGCGGGCTGCAGTCGCTGAGCAGCGCTGACCATCAGTTCGATTTCTGGTTCAGCTCGTCGGCGGGACGCTGCCAACGTCGCGTCAACCGCCATGCCACCGAATTACTCATGGCAACAACCAATTTCACTGCCAAGAACGTGCCTCTGCTGCGCGGCGCCGTCGTCGTGGCGACCCACGACGCCGACGGTGATCTCGACGGGCTCAGCTGGCAACAACTCGATGCCCTCTCCCAGCGCTTCCGGTCGCTGACCGACCGCGACGAGCGCCACCTGACCCGGCGCATCGTCCGCGATCAGCGCCGCCGACGTCGTGCGGCCGTGCCTGCTGCCGTCCCGTCACAGCCCGCGGGCGCCCCCGTGCGGATCGCCGCCGCGCACTGAGTCTGCTCACTGACCGAGCCGAAAGTGCACCGGCGGTAGCGATCGGGCGCTCGGAGCTACCAAAAGAGCACCTTCGCGGCGCGTTTGGGAAGGCTTGGTTTGCTGGTAGATCCTGCCGATTCTGGCTACGGTAGCGCGGTGAGCACTGAAACCCACGCCGACGAACCTCATCTCGGTTCCGTTGCCGCCAAGCTGAATTGGTTGCGGGCCGGCGTCCTTGGGGCGAACGACGGGATCGTGTCGACCGCGGGACTCGTGGTCGGCGTCGCTGCGGCGACGGCCGAGCGGGGCCCGATCCTGACCGCCGGCATCGCCGGCCTGGCCGCCGGCGCGGTGTCGATGGCGCTGGGCGAATACGTCTCGGTGAGCACGCAGCGCGACACTGAGAAGGCGCTGCTGAACAAGGAGAGGCGCGAGCTGCGCGATGATCCCGCCGCAGAACTGGACGAACTCGCCGCCCTGTACGAGGCGAAGGGGTTGAACCCCGCCACCGCACGCACCGTCGCCGAGGAGCTCACCTCTCACGATGCGTTCACCGCGCATGCCGAGGCTGAATTGGGCATCACACCAGGGGAATTCACCAATCCGTGGCAGGCCGCCCTGTCATCGGCACTGTCCTTCACCATCGGCGCGCTGCTCCCCATCATTGCGATCCTTGCGCCCCCGACGTCGTTGCGAGTGCCGGTCACCGTGGTGGCCGTCCTCGCCGCACTTCTTCTCACCGGCGCGGTGTCGGCCGGACTCGGCGGCGCACCCAAGCAACGCGCCATGGCCCGAAACGTGATCGGCGGCGGCCTCGCACTGCTGATCACCTATGGAATCGGACACCTGGTCGGCGCCGCAGTGTAAGGATCTCCGCGCGGGGTATAGACCGGCGGTGACCACCGAGCCCGCACCCGTGCCTGACGACCTGCGCCGGTTGGCCGATGCGCACGGCGTCGCGACCTTCTACCGCAATGAACGTCGCGAACCGGTGAACGTCGATGCCGACGTCGTGATCCGTGTGCTCGGTCTTCTCGATGTGGAGGCCGGGACCGAAGCCCAGCGCCGCGCCGAGCTCACCCTTCTCGAGGAACGCGCGCGAGCGGGGGTGCTGCCGCCCACCATTGCGGTGCGCTTGACCGGACAGCCGAAGCCTGTCCCTCAGGCGACGCTGCTGATCGCCGAGGACGGCTCGCGCATCGACGTGCACGACGAGATTCCGGCCGACCTGGCGCCGGGCTGGTATCAGCTGCACACGCGCGACGGCCAGGAGGTCACGGTGGTCGCCGCGCCGCCGACAGTGCCGACCGCGCCCGACACCTGGGGCTGGATGCTGCAGCTGTACGCGCTGCGCTCGGGACGCTCCTGGGGTATCGGCGACCTCGGCGACCTGACCGAGTTCATCCGCTGGACCGCCACCGAACACGGTTGTGGCGCGGTACTTCTCAATCCGCTGCACGCACCCGGCCCGACCCATCCGGTCCAGCCCTCGCCGTACACGCCGTCGAGCCGGCGGTTCGCCAACCCGTTGGCGTTGCGGATCGAGGACCTACCGGCCTACGCCGGACTCGACCCCGCCACCCGCGCCGATGTCGACGCACTGCGTGTATCCGCTAGCACGCCGCGCATCGACCACGACCTGGTGTGGGCGGCGAAGCGCTCGGCGCTGGAGCTGCTGTGGCACTCGGCCGGGCGACCCGATCCCCTGTCCGGCGACGCCTCTGCCGGGCTGCGCGATTGGGCCACGTATTGCGCGCTCGCCGAACGTCACGGTGGTCGGTGGAGCCGGTGGCCAGAATCGCTGCGCCAGGTCAACAGCGACGCAGTCGCAGCTGCCCGGCGAGAGTTGGCTCCTCGGTTGGCCTTTCACGCGTGGGTTCAGCAGCAGTGCGCGGCGCAACTCGGCTCGGTGCGGGAGACGGCGAAGGCGTCCGGGATGGCGCTGGGAGTGCTCCACGACCTCGCCGTGGGCGTCGACGCAGACGGTGCCGACGCCTGGGCGCTGGCCGACGTGCTGGCCACCGGAGTGAGCATCGGCGCGCCGCCGGACAATTTCACGCCCCGCGGCCAGGACTGGGGGTTGCCGCCGTGGCGGCCGGATCGATTGGCGGCGAGCGGCTATGCGCCGTTGCGCGACATGCTGCGCGCCGTGCTCTCCCATGCCGACGGCCTGCGCATCGACCACGTCGCCGGGTTGTGGCGGCTGTGGTGGATACCGCCGGGCGACGGACCCGACCGCGGCACCTACGTGCACTACGACGCCGAGGCGATGCTGGCCGTGCTGGCGCTGGAGGCCCACCGGGCCAACGCGACCGTGGTCGGCGAAGATCTGGGCACCGTCGAGCCAGAGGTGACACAGGCGCTGGCGGACAACGAGATGCTGGGCTGCGCAGTCGCGTGGTTCACCCGCGACCTCGACGAGCCGAACGAGCCGTTGCTGCCGCCGGCGCGGTGGCCCGAACGGGCAGCGGCGAGCATCTCCACGCACGACCTGCCGACCGCCGCCGGATTCCTGGAGGGCGAGCATGTGCGGGCGCGCGCCGATCTGGGCCTGCTCGACGACGTGCCGGCAGAGCAGGCGAACGCCGATGCCGAGCGCGCGGAATGGTTGGCGCTGTTGCGTTCTGAGGGGCTGCTCGGCGCCGAGGACTCTGATGAGACCGCCGTCGTCGTGGCGATGCACCGGCTGCTCGCGCGTACACCGAGCAGGCTCACGCTGATCTCGCCCTACGACGTCATCGGCGAGGTGCGCCAGCCCAATCTGCCCGGCACCGTGGACGAATACCCGAACTGGCGGCTACCGCTGCCCGAGACGCTCGAGGAGCTGCAAGCCGATCCGCGGGTCGCCGCGATCACCGCGGCGATGAGGCAGAGCTGACATCCCTGGTAACTCGTCAGCGGAACTGCGGTAGCACGTCCTGCTGCCAGCTCGTGAAGAACCCGTCGAGGTCGGGGCCGATCTGCTGCACGTAGATCTCGTCGACCCCGGCGTCGACGTACTGACGCACCTGCGCGACGTGCGCATCGACATCGGGACCGCACGCCACCGACTCGGCCACCATGTCGCGCGGCACCAGAGTCGAGGCCGCCATGAAGTCGCGGGGCCGCGGCAGGGTCTGCGCCAGCTGACCGGGCAGTGCCTCGTTGGCCCACAACCGGTGCGCGGCGTCGAGACCGGCGTCGGCATCGCGATCCCAGCTCACTTTCGTGCCCGCCTGCACAGGCTTGTCGCCGCCCCCGGATTCGCGGAACGCCTTGACCAGGTCGGCGTCGGGCATCGTGGTGCAGAACCCGTCGCCGACGCGTCCCGCGAATTCGGCTGCCTGCGTGCCGAATCCGGACACGTAGATCGGCACCGGCTGCTCCGGGCGGGTGTAGATGCGGGCCTCCTGCACCTCGTAGTGCTCACCGTGGTGGCTGATCTCCTCGCCGCGGTGCAGCAACCGGATCACGTCGATCGCTTCCTCGAGCATTTCCAGACGCACCCCCACCGAGGGCCACGGGTCACCGAAGATGTGCTCGTTGAGCAACTCGCCGCTACCGACGCCCAGCACGAACCGGCCGTCGAGTTGCACCGCGGCTGTCGCTGCGGCCTGGGCGATGATCGCCGGATGTATGCGCATCGTCGGGCACGTCACCGCGGTGCTGACCGGCAGCGACGTCACTTGCGACAGCGCGCCGATGATGCCCCACACGAAGGGGCTCTGGCCCTGCTCGTCGTTCCACGGGTGGAAGTGATCGGAGATCCACAGCGCCTCGAAGCCCGCGTCTTCCGCCCGTTTCGCCTGATCGACCAGGCTTTGCGGGGTGAACTGTTCGCAGGACAGGAAGTAACCGATCTTCGCCATGCCGGCGCGGTTACCCCGCGCCGGTGTCACTATGCATGCGGGTTTGGCCGGGGTGAGCGCACCCGAGCTCGCGGCGAGGTTCCGGTGGCAGCCGGCGCTACAGATCCAGCGCCAGCGGCTCGACCGGTGACGCGCAGCAGATGAGCACATTCCCGTCGGCAGGAGGCTCCAGCGGTTCGGGGTCGTAGCGCACCGATCCGGACAGCAGGGCCGTCTCGCAGTTGTGACAGACACCTGTGCGGCATGACCAGCGGGTCGGGACGTCGCACGCCTCGGCGAGTTCGAGCAGGCTCATCCGCTTCGGTCCCCACGGCACGGCCAGCCCGCTGCGCACGAACTGCACCTCGGGACCCGGTCCGGGCTCACCCTCGGGTGGGTGCGGCGTGCGGGTCGTCGCGGCGATCCCGGGGGTGAGAGCCGGCCCAGCACCGAAGATCTCGGTGTGCACCCGCGACGGGTCCAGGCCGTGGGAGAGCAGTGCCGCTGCCATCCCGGTCATGAACGGCTGCGGTCCGCACACGTAGGCGGTCGTCTCGGTAGGGATGCCCAGCCCCTCGAGCGTCGCAGCGGAGAGCCGCCCGTGCTCGCTGAAGTCGACTCCTGCCCGGTCCGTCGGTGCGGGCCGGCTGTAGACAACGTGAGAGACACTGTTGGGCAATGCTTTCAGCGCATTCTCGACCTCGGTGGCGAACGCGTGGTCGGCGCCGTTGCGCGCGCCGTGCAGCCACCACACCGACCGGGTGGATGCGGCTGCGACCAGAGCGTTGAGCATCGACAGCACCGGCGTGACCCCGACTCCGGCGGAGACGAGGACCACGGGCGACTCGTCGTCGGCCAACCAGAACGTGCCGCGTGGCGCGGCGACGTCGAGTGAGTCGCCCGGCTGTAGCTGGGTGTGCAGGTATTCGCTCGCCGCGCCGTGCGGTTCGCGCTTGACACCGATGCGGTAGGCCGGACTACCCGGTGCGTTGCACAGCGAATAGGTACGGATCACGGCGGGCGCTTCGCCGCTGCGCGGCAACCGGACCGTGACCGATTGGCCGGCAAGCCATCTCGGTAGCGGCGCGTCCGTCGGATCGGCGAGCACCACGGAACGAACCGACCGGCTCTCCTCGACTACGTCGCGCACGATCAGCGACCGGAAGCCGGTCCAGGCGGGCGGCGGACCAGCGGCGGCCAGACCGGGGTTGCCGGTATCGGCCGCGTCGTGGTCGGCCAGCGCGCGCAGCGAACCCTGCCAGCCCGGGCTGAGGGCGGGGATGCGCAGCGCCCGGGCGAGTCCATCGCGAGCATGGCCGGGAAGGTAGAGCAGCGCGTCGATCTCGGCGACGGTCATCTGTTCGGGGCCGTCGCAGATCTTGACGATCTCCTGCCCGGCTTCGACATCGCCCTCGGTGATCACCCGGCAGTAGAACCCGGGGCGGCGGTGCGCAACCAGCAGTGCGGCCATTCTCGGCTCCCCGATCCGCATCCCGGCGCGATAGCAGGTGACCCGGGGCTGCGTGACCTCGAGAATCGCGTCACCCACGCGGTAGCGGTCACCGATGCACACCTCGTCGTCGGGCAGACCCTCCACGGTGAGGTTCTCCCCCAGCAGGCCCGGCACCAGGTCGTCACGGCCGAACTCCTGCGCCCAATGCCGGTAGGAATCCATCTGATACACGAGCACGGCGCGGTTCTCGCCGCCGTGCCCGCCGAGATCGCCCTGCCCGTCACCGTCGATGTTGAGCCTGCGTATCCGCCGCGGTCCGGAGACGGGTTCCTTCCACGCTCCGGTGTAGACGGTGCGGTCGTTCCACGACACGTCACGGGGCATGCCCACGTTCACAGACACCAGGGTGGCCACCCGGCCATCCTCCTCGGATCGGCGCACCGTCGCAGCCAAACCCACCCGTCGGCACGAGGGCTGCGCTATGACTACAGCCATGCCCGACACGGTTCGTCCGCCGCAGGCACCCACCGCGTTCCGCTACCCCGAGGTGGGCGACCGGCGCGCGCGGCTGCGCAGCGGCATCCGTCGGCTGACGGGCATCGACCCGTTCCCGTCCCACGCCGTGGCCCGGGCGTTCATGACCGGCCTCACCGACGGCGATCCGGTGGCCGAGCGATTCGTCGCCGAGACCTACCACGGGGAGCTCGGCGCACGTCGGGCTCGCGATCTCGTCGAGCAGGCGCAACGCCACGGCATCGACAGCGTGGCGCACGCACCGGAGTCGATGCGGGCGCTGTTCGCGGAGTTCGAGCAGCAGCCCGAATGGCTGGATCCCGAACTGGTCGAGCAGGGCGCTGCGGTGTGGCGACGGTGGGCGTATGCCCTGGGCGCGCTCGGCAACGCCGGCACCACCGACACCTACACCGAGGGCTGGCTCGCGGTCCCGCTCTCGCTGTCCGGCGGGTACGCGGGCCAGCGCGCGCTGCATCGCTACCTGGAGACGTCACGCTGGTGGATCGAGGTGTGCCGCCCGGGCGCGCTGCTGACCCCCGGCTCGCTCGGTCGGCAGATCTCTCTGCACGTGCGCATCATGCACGTCAGCGTCCGCGAGCGGGTGCGCCAGCACCCGGAGTGGGACACCGCGCGGTGGGGCTTGCCGATCAGCCAGTCCGCGATGCTGCTCACGCTGCTCGGTGGCAGTGTCGCGCCCGCGCTCGGGTTGTTCCTCCTCGGCCACGTGACCTCCCCGGCCGAGATGCGCGCGGTGCTGCACTTCAACCGGTACTGCGGCCATCTCGTCGGCGTGCGGTGTGACGGCTACTTCCCCGAGACCGTCACCGACGCGTGGCGCATCCTGCTGATGGCCGACTCGGCCCGCAGTCACGACAGCGGTTCCAGTGGAACCGAATTGGTGGAATCGTTCGTGCCCGCATTCGCACCGACCACGGCGCACCGGGGCCTGGGCCGGCTGCGCGCCGAGTACCACTATCGGGTGCAGGCCGGCTATCTGGGCCTCTACATGCTGCCCTGGAATCGCCGCCGCTACCGGCTCCCGTCGGCACTGCCCGGTATCGCGCTCCTGCTCGCGCGGGCACCGGCGATCACGGCGCTGGAGCTCGGTCGTCGCATCTGCCCGCCCCTGGATCGATGGTGGCAGCGCACGAATCTGCATCGCTGGGAACGCTGGCTCTCGTGGCAGTCAGCCGGCAAGGCGGCCCAGTTCGAGGCGGCGGTTCCGCTGCGACGGTGAACCGGAGATGACCCGACTGCGTGTATCTCGACGAACCCATCGTCGAGAAAGGCAGTCCGCATGTCCGTCCTCTCCGCACGCCCCCTCCCGTTCGATCGTGTGACCGCCACCCGAGCATCGGGTGCGGTGGTCCTGATCCGCCTCTACGTCGGCCTGATCTTCGCCGGCGAAGGAGTGCTGAAGTTCCTGCGGCCCGACACCCTGGGCCCGGGCCGGTTCGAGAAGTCCGGGATACCGGCGTCGACAGCACTCGCCTACGCCGATGGTGTTGCCGAGATTCTCTGCGGCGCAGCCATTCTCGTCGGCTTGCTGGTTCGAATCGCAGTGCTGCCGATGATCGTCGACATGGTCGGCGCGCTGACCATCACCAAAGTGCCGCTGCTGTGGCGCGACGCGCCGCTCTATCCCTCCGAGGGCGGTGTCTGGGATTTCTTCCACGAAGGGCGCCTCGAGATGGCCATGCTGTGCGGCAGCATCTTCCTGCTGATCGTCGGCGCAGGCGGCGCGTCACTGGATGCCCTTAAGGGACACCGAGCAGCCGACGCGGGCGGCCTACGATGAACAGATGGCCGAGCAATTCGCGATTCCGGACGTTCCGTTCACCCACGACCCCTGGGTGGCGTCGGCCCAGCGCTACAGCGAGATGCCCTACCGCCGAGTCGGTACCTCGGGGCTGCTGCTCCCCGCGATCTCGCTGGGCCTCTGGTACAACTTCGGCGACAATCGGCCGTTCGACACGCAACGAGAAGTGTTGCGGCACGCCTTCGATCGCGGCATCACCCACTTCGATCTGGCGAACAACTACGGGCCGCCCTACGGTTCGGCGGAGGAGAACTTCGGCCGCATGCTGCGCCGCGACTTCAAGCCCTACCGCAACGAACTGCTGATCTCGACGAAGGCTGGCTGGGACATGTGGCCCGGCCCCTATGGTCAGCTCGGCGGCCGCACCTATGTCCTCAACAGCCTCGACGAATCCCTCGACCGTCTCGGGCTGGACTACGTCGACATCTTCTACTCCCATCGCATCGACCCCCGCACCCCGCTGGAGGAGACGATCGGCGCGCTGGACACCGCGGTACGCATGGGCAAGGCACGCTACGTCGGCATCTCGTCGTACTCGCAGGCGAAAACGGCCGAGGCCGCCGCCATTGCACAGAGTTTGGGCACGCCGCTGGTGATTCACCAGCCGTCGTATTCACTCCTCAATCGGTGGATTGAGGACGGTCTCACCGCCGAGCTGAACACCGCGGGCATGGGCGCGATCGCGTTCACCGCGCTGGCGCAGGGCCTGCTCACCGACCGCTACATCTCGCAGCCCGCCGACGGTGTGGAGCGTGCCACCGCCCGGCCGACGTTCGATGACGAGCAGGTCACCGACGATGTTCTGGAGCGGCTGCGCGGCCTGGCCGGCATTGCCGAGCGTCGTGGCCAGTCGCTGGCCCAGCTGGCGCTGGCATGGGTGCTGCGGGAGCCGACCGTGGCGTCGACGCTGATCGGTGCATCGAGTGTGGCCCAACTCGACGAGAATCTCGGCGCGCTGAAGAACCTGGACTTCACCGATGAGGAGCTCGCCGAAATCGACCAGTACGCCATCGAGTCCGGCATCGACCTGTGGCGGGAGAGTTCTGACGTCTGAGCGTGTCTCGCTCGAGACGCTGGGCGCCTGGGTGATCAAGTGCAATCCGCGGCACACGCCCGTGGAGCCGATGGTCTCGGCCGGGCACACCGCGCCGCGGTGGTGCGTGGCCGACAACTACCGGACGCGGTTTATGCGGCCTGGGCAGCGGGTGCTGCTGTGGGTGACGACGCGACCTGACCGCGGTATCTGGGGCGTCGGCCGGATCACCGGTGACGTGGCGGTCGCCGACGGCAGGCACCGGGTGCCGGTGCACATCCCGCTGCTCTCCGAGCCGCTGACCGCTGAGCAGCTCCGCACGAGTCCGGATCTGGCCTCCCTGGAGGTGTTTCGCGTTCCGGTGCAGTCGAATCCGTCGTGGGCGACGGTTGCCGAGATGACGGTGATCGATGCGCTGCTGCCGGACTCAGTCCAGTGACTGCTGGTCACCGCCGATGCCGGCCATCCCGGAAACTGTGCTGACCGCTTTCCCGAGGGGGCCCGCAGCGGCGCGCGCGACGGTGTGTACGGCGCGCACCCCGAATCGCGATCGCGGGTTGGCCAAGCGCAGCGAGTTCTCTCGCACGGTGGGCGCCGTCGCGACGAAGGGCCGCATGGCGTCGCGGTAACGGTGCAGTGCGGTACTCGGGTCGTCGCCGTCGGCGAGCTCACGGGCCAGAAGGTAGCCGCCGATCAGGGCGAGGCTGGTGCCCGCGCCGCCGAACGTCGCGTTGCAGAACGCGCTGTCGCCGAGCAACCCGATGCGGCCCTTGCTCCACACCGGCGGATGCACCTGGCCGACCGCGGAGAAGTACATGGGCGCATCGGCGTCCAGCGCATCGAGGATGCGCGGTGCGGCGCCACCGACATCGGCGAACGTGCGCCGCAGCACTGTGACCAGGTCGCGACGGCCGAGTTCCTCCAGCCCGCGCACGTCGGAGAGGAAGGACAGCATCCCGCGCGTGGTTCCGAGGTTGTCCGGTCGTAGGTGCACGCTGCGGGACTTGGTGGCGTGCTGCCAGTTCCACCACCGGTCATCGCTGTCGTCGCGAGGCAGCGTGGCGTAGGCGCAGTACATGCCGAGCCTGTGCACGTCGACGGGAGTGACGAATCGGCGTGAGCGCGAATACAGACCCTCGGCGATGACGACGACGTCGGCGTCGAGCGTGGAGCCGTCGCTCAGCGCCGCCGTCACCCGGTCGCCGTGGTCGGTCACGTCGACGAGCTGGGTCTCGAATCGGTAGTCGGTGGCCTCCGCCGTGTGCTCGACGAGGATGCGGGACAGTTCGCCGCGCAGGATCTCCAGTTCCGCGGTGGGTCCGTCGGAGTGGCCGCCGCTGCCGACCGGGAACGACGCGACAGCCCTGCCGTCGGCGGTGACGAACCGGGTTCCGATCTCGGTGGTGTTGGCTGCGCGCACGTCGGCGTCGATACCCATCCGGCGGATGACGTCGCGGGCGGCGCCGCGGATGTCGACGTTCTGTCCCTCGTCGCGGCGCTGCGGATAGCGCTCGAGGATCGTGGTGCGCCATCCGCGCGCGTTGAGTTGATGGGCCAGAGCGGGGCCGCCGATACCGGCACCGGAGATGATCGCGTGTGAGGGCACGATCCATTGTGCCTGCGGTGGCGTGGCGACGGATTTCGTTGCGTTCGATCCGCGGATCAGCTCGAGCGTCAATATTCAGGCACCGCACAGACACAGATGCCCTGCTGAGGGGCACGCTCACAGAATGGACGCAGACCTTTCGCTCAAACGAAATCCGTATTATCTTGACTTTGGTTGAGCTTCCAGCCCGCGGACTGTCCACGAGTTCAACCGATCCGAGGTATCCCACGATGACCGCCGCCGAAAAGCACCGCAGCTTTTCCCTCGCCTACAGCACGGATTACGAGCAACAGCGTTGCGGGCCAGCCATTTTCGAGGCCCGCCAGTGTTCGTCCACTCGCGTGGCCATCGCGGTCATCGGCGAGATCGACGCGGTCAACGGTCGGGAGTTCGGCCGCTACGTCCAGCGACACACACGTATCTCGAAACAGCTCGTGCTCGACTTGCGTGCCGTCGACTTCTTCGGCTCGGCGGGCTTCACCGCGCTCTACTACATCAGCGTGCACTGCACACGCAGCGATGTGGACTGGACGATCGTGGGGGGTGACCCGGTCCGCCGCCTGCTGTCGATCTGCGATCCGGACGGCGAGCTCCCGCTTGCCACCGATCTGTCGTCGGCGCTGGCCCGTCTCGACCGACTGGGCCACGGCCTCGCACACGTCATCTGGACCGCACAGGCGGGGTGGCACCGGCCGGCGAGCCGCACGACGATTCAGCGTATTCGCCGCTGACCGCCGTCCACCGCCCACGTCGTCGTCTCGGCCACAGACCGCCGGACGACGGCGGAGACACCCGGTACATCGGCCGGTTGCGTGCCGATGCGGATCAGCATCTGCGCATGCCTCTGCCCGTCGAACACCTCGCATGCCAACGCGACCCTGTCCCGCGCCGGGCGCAGCGGTTCGGTCAAGGGGCAGGACGCCAGCCCCATCGCGGTCGCCGAGAGGAGAACGCGGCTGGCCGCTTCCCCGGCACGCAGCCGGGCCGCGTCGCTGTCGTCCTCGGTGCCGAGTGCGAGCAGCACACCGTCGGCGGGAGCCGCGGACGTCTCCGCGTGGTCGCCGTAGTGCAGATGCACCTGCCCGGTGTCGTCGCGGTGCCATCGCGCGGCCGGGACGACCCCCAGCTCGACACCGCGGCGCGCGGCACGCACCAGTAGCGTTTCGACCGTTGTCTCGGGGAGGGTAGCAGATGCGTAGTGGCGACGGTCCGACCTGCGGCGGTGGATGACGTCGGCAAGCTCACGAGCGGCCGGCATCGGAGCGGATTCGATTGTCTCGAAGGTGGCCAAGCGCACGGGATCGAGCCTGGGATCGAGGACGGTGCCGCCCGGGAAGCGGTGGATGCGGGTGGCCCAGCCGGCGGCGTCCAGCGCGATCGCGCAGTGGTCGAGCACCGCTCCGCAGGCGAGCAGGACATCGCAACGGTCGAAGGGTGAGTCGCCGAGCCGGCGGCTCCAATCGGCGTCAAGATGCAGGCCGTTCGGGTCGACGTGCCACGACCAGGGTTGGGCGTTCTGCGCTGACGGCGCCCAGCCGGCCGCCTCCAGCACCCGTTCCAGCGTCGCGGTATCGGGTCCGCTCGCCACCGCCTGTCCTTCCGCCTGGGGTTTCTCGCGGAGAAATCCTACGCGGCGAGCAGTCTCACCAGCCGGCGTTGCGCGCCAGGTCGACGGCGTATTGGTTGACGAATGTGCCTGCGCCGGGCTCGCCCCGGCCACAGGAGCCGTCGGATTCGCCGGGCCGCTTCACCCAGAGGAAGGCGTCGATCTGCGGGTTGCCGGTGTTCGCGGTGGGTGCCACGCCGAGCGCGCGTCCGGTCGGGTTGCACCAGTACAGCGGATCCCCTTCGACCGGTCCGGCACCGTTGCGCGAGGTGTCGATGACGAACGGCTTGCCACCGGTCATCCCGGAGATCGCCGAGCCGTAGCCGACCTCCTCGTCGGTGGTGAAAAAGTTCGCGGTGTTGAGGCTGAAGCCGCGCGCCTTGGCGACGCCCACCTGGTTGAGCCGGTTGGCCATCTCGTCGGCGCTGACCCAGCGCGAGTGGCCGGCGTCGACGTACACGGCGGTGCCGGGATTGCGCGTCAGCGTGTCCACGGCGTAGGAGATCAGGTCGAATCGCTCCTGCCGCTGATCGCCGGAGAGGCAGTCGGCCATCGCGAGAGCGTCGGGTTCGAGGATGACGGTGGCCGGCCCGCCGCCGATGGCTCCCGCGACACCGTCGATCCAGTTGCGGTAGGCGCCCGCGGACCCGAAGCCGCCCGCGGCGAAGCTGCCGCAGTCGCGGTGCGGAATTCCGTAGAGGGCGAGGATCGGCATGGTGCCCGCCGCCTGAGCGGTCGCGATGTACTTCGCGTCCACTGCGGGCGTGGACAGCTGATCCATCCAGTACGCGGTCGGCGTGTTGACGACACGGTCGAGCACGGGGTTGCCGACACTGCGCGCTGCCCGGACGCCCTTGGAGTCGGGGTTGACGTAGAACGGCAGGCCGGCAAGCGGGTTGGCGTCGGCGGCCAGGCGCACGGTGTCGGTACGCAGATCGGCGGGCGCCGGTCCTGCGAGGGCGCCGGCGGTGGCCACGGCGGTCACGGCGATGACAGGGGCCATCCACCGGGCGAGCGAACTGAGCGCGGGAAACGTCACGCCGACGAACGTATCGAGGCTTCTCGTCCGACGCCAATCTGAGCGGGCCTCATGTGGTGACGGCGGTGCCGCAGATTCCACACATCTCGAACTCCTGTCGTTTCCACCGCATCAGCGGAACGAAGAAGACGCTGAACTGGCGGAACTGGCGCATCCGCGTCCACTGCGTGGTGTTGTGGCATCGAGGGCACGTCCGCATGCCTCCCGCGCCGAGGGGTTTGCGCTTGGTTCCGATGCCGAACAGCAAGAACAACACCACACCACCGTAGCGACGCCGCCGGAATAGGTGACATGTCACGCATGTTGTAGCGCACGTCCACCGCGAAGAAGGGAAACATCATGGGACAGCTGGAAGGCAAGACCGCACTGGTCACCGGCGGGACATCCGGGATCGGACTGGCCACTGCTCAGCGACTCGCAGCCGAGGGTGCGCATGTCGTGATCACCGGGCGCCGGCAGGAGGCTCTCGATGCGGCAGTCGCGTCGATCGGCGACGCCGCGACCGGTGTGCGCAGCGACGTGTCGAAACCCGAGGAACTCGACGCGGTCGTCGAGGTCATCGAGGCGCGCGGTGAAGGATTGGACGTCGTCTTCGCCAACGCCGGCGGCGGAGAGTTCGCCGCGCTGCAGGACATCACTGTCGAACACTTCACCACCACGTTCACCACCAATGTCGGCGGCACACTGTTCACCGTGCAGAAGGTGCTGCCCCTGCTCAATCGCGGCGCCTCGATCGTCCTCGCGGGCTCGACCGCGGCATCCAACGGGACACCGTCGTTCAGCGTGTACGCCGCGACGAAGGCCGCGATCCGGTCGTTCGGCCGCACCTGGGCCGCCGAGTTGGCGAGCAGCGGCGTCCGCGTCAACACCGTCGTGCCGGGACCTGTCGAAACCCCCGGACTCGTCGGTCTGGCTCCGGGCAGTGAGCAGGAGCTCCTCGACGCCCAAGCCGCGGACGTGCCGTTGGGCCGGGTGGGTCAGCCTGAGGAGATCGCCGCGGCGGTGCTGTTCCTGGCCTCGGATCAGAGCAGCTTCATGACGGGCGCGGAAGTGTTCGTCGACGGCGGGGCAGAACAGGTGTGAATCACTCGGTCGGCGAGCCGAATTCCGGAGGTGGGAGCGAGCCCGTACGCAGCAGTGAGTCGTGGACCGTGGCCAGGATGTCGGCGAGCGCCGACTCCTGGCCACGGTCGGTGTCGGAGAAAACCGTCTCTCGCACCCAGGCCGCATGGATCGGAACGGCGGCTCGGAATTGGCGCACCCCGTCGGCGGTCAGCGTGATGTCGGTGGCGCGGCGGTCGTCAGCCGACGGCAGCCGGTCGATCAGCCCGCGTGTGGCCATGCGCTTCAGGTGGTGAGAGAGCCGGCTGCGCTCCCATCCGATGACGGTGGCCAGGCTGGACAGTTGCGCCTTGCCGTCGGGTGCGTTGTACAGCGCATTGAGCACCGTGTAGTCCGCAAGGGACAACCCGCAGTCGCGCTGGAGGTGCCGGTTCATCTCGTACTCGAGCCGGTGGTACACCCGCATGTAGCTGATCCACGCCCGCTGCTGGGAGGCGGTGAGCCCGTCGCCCGCCGCCCCCGCCGACCGTTCTGCCATGCCGATTAGTGTGCAATCCATGACTGCCGCAGCAGAAACGTCGCCGTTGGAAGCCCGGGTGGGCCACTACTACCAGATGGACGGCACGTATCTGGTCGGCCGCGAGAAGCTCCGCGAGTACGCCCGTGCAGTGCAGGACTATCACCCCGCGCACTGGGATGTCGACGCCGCCGCTGAACTGGGCTATCCCGATCTCGTGGCGCCACTGACCTTCACGTCGGCGCCGGGGATGCAGTGCAACCGTCGGATGTTCGAAGAGGTCGTGGTCGGCTACGACACCTACATGCAGACCGAGGAGGTCTTCGAGCAGCACCGTCCGATCGTGGCGGGCGACGAGTTGAAGATCGATGTCGAGCTGACGTCGGTGCGCCGCATCGCCGGACGTGACCTGATCACGGTGACGAACACGTTCACCGATACCGCCGGCGAACGGGTGCACACGCTGCACACGACGGTGGTCGGGGTGACCGCCGAGGACATCGGCGCTGACGTCAAGGCCGCGGTGCAGAACGCGATGATGCACGACATGAACATCCTCGACATCGGGGGTTCGCAGGAGAATTACGAGAAGACGGTGCGCCCCGACGGCGACGTCCGGCTGTCCGACGGCGGCTCGACACGCACGCCGGGCTCACGTGCGTTCACCGACGTGTCAGCCGGCGAGGAGATCCCGGTGCACCACACCCGCCTGTCGCGGGGCGATCTCGTCAACTACGCCGGGGTGGCCGGTGATGCCAACCCCATTCACTGGGACGAGGACCTCGCCAAGCTGGCCGGGTTGCCCGACGTGATCGCCCACGGCATGTTGACGATGGGCCTGGGCGCCGGGTTCGCCTCGTCGTGGACCGGTGATCCCGGGGCGGCGCTGCGGTTCGCCGTTCGGCTGTCGGCGCCGGCGATCGTGTCCGCCAAGGAGGGCGCCGACGTCGAGTTCAGCGGCAAGGTGAAGTCGCTTGACCCCGAGACCCGGTCGGGCGTCCTGATCGTCGGCGCGAAGTCGGCCGGAAAGAAGATCTTCGGGTTGGCCACCCTCGCCGTCCGCTTCAGCTGACCGACTCCGGCGCCGGCTGGCGCGGCCGGCCCACTGCGGCCCCGGTCAGGCCGACCTATCGATCCACCGCGCACCTCCGGAATGTTTCGATGTCGAAGCGAGTTGTCACCCGCAGATGCTTCGAATGCGAAGCACATGATCGAGGAGGACACCATGAAGGCAGTGCGGTATCACGAGTACGGCGGCAGTGACGTGTTGCGTTACGAGGACGCTCCGCGCCCGACACCCGGCCCGCAGCAGGTGCTGGTCGAGGTCGCCGCCACATCGTTCAACCCGGTGGACGCGGGCATCCGGGGCGGCTACCTGACAGAGGTCTACGAGGTCGACTTCCCCCACATCCCGGGTGTGGACGTGGCCGGCACGATCGCGGAGCTCGGCGACGGCGTGACCGGATGGACGCTCGGCGACGCCGTGGTGGCGTTCCTGCCCCTCGACGCTGACGGCGCGGCAGCCGAGTACGCCCTGGTGCCCGCCTACGCATTGGCGGCGGCCCCCACGTCGGTGCCCCTCGTCGATACCGCAGCACTCCCCGAGCCCGCACTGACCGCCTGGCAGGCGCTGTTCGAGATCGCCGGGCTCACGGCCGGGCAACGTGTATTGATCAACGGCGCCGCCGGAGCCGTCGGCGGCTACGCCGTGCAGTTGGCCAAGCAGGCCGGCGCGCACGTCACCGCCACGGCGAGGGACCGCGACACACAACGGCTGCTTGATCTCGGCGCTGATCGCACGGTGGGGTACCTCGACTACGACCGATCACCGATCCGCGTCGAGGGGGCACCGTTCGACGTGGTGCTCAACCTGGTCTCCACCACCGACTCGCAAACCGAGGCCTTGATCAGCCTGATCGGAGACGGCGGTTTCCACGTCGGGACCATGGTGTTCGGACCCGAGAACCCGCCGCGGGGAATCCGCACCCAGCGCGTGTTCGTCCGCAGCGACGCCGCCCAGCTGGCTGCACTGGCGCACCGCGTCGACGACGGACAGCTGCGCATCGAGGTCGCCGATCGCCGCCCTCTTGCTGAGGCCGCCGCGGTGCACGACGCCTCTGACGCGGGGCGCCTGCACGGCAAGACGCTGCTCGTCCCCGCGCGACACTGACGCCGGTCAGTCGGCGCGGTGTCTGCGGGGGGCGGCCGAGCGCGGCGGGCGAGCACGCATGTGGTCGCGCGCCGCGCTCATCATGTCTGCGAGTGCGCGTACATCTCGGGCCGAAAGCGCGTCGAAGAGCAACTCCTGCACGACGTCGATGTGCCCCGGCAACACCGCGGCCAGCCGGTCACGGCCGCGCGCGGTGATCTCGACGACGGTGGCGCGCTGGTCCTCCGAGGACGCGGCGCGGCTGATCAATCCTTGCTTCTCGAGCAGCCCGGCCTGGTGCGTCAACCCGGAACGGCTGTAGACGACGCCGTCGGCGAGATCGGTCATCGTGAGCGGTCGATCGTTGTCCGAGAGTTTGGCGAGAATCTCGAATTGCACGTAACTCAAGCCCCCGTCGTCCAGCAGCTGTTGGCGTACCGCGTATTGCAACAAGCTGACCGACTCCATCAGTGCGAAGTACGCCCGCAGTTGGACGGGGTTCAGGGTGTCGGCCATGGCCCGACTGTAGTGCTTCGATGTCGAAGTGCCAGGGCCCGACCGCAGACACGCGCGTGAGCCATCGCGGTCCGCGGATCACGTCGCGGGTCTGACCGCCGGGTCCAGAAGCTGCGGCGCCACCGCGACGGTCAGCGAAGCCTTTTCGAACGAACGGATCTGGTCCTCGGTGACGTCGGAGTCGGTCACCAGCGTGGCGCCGGCCGGAATCGGCGCCCACGCGTGAAATGGCCTGCGCCCCAGCTTCTGTGCGTGGGCCAGCACGTAGACCGTCTCCGCGCGCTGCATCATCAGTTCCTTGAGCCGAGTCTGTTCCAGCTCCGCTTCGCAAATCCCCAGTTCCGAGTTGACCGCGTCTGCGCCCAGGAAGGCGCGATCGAACGTCAGCCGCTCCAGCGTGGCCTCGGCCAACGGGCCGACGAAACCCTGGCTGAGGTGCCGCAGAGTGCCGCCGATGCACTCGACGCGGACTGCGTCAGCGTCGGCAAGGGCTTCGAGAGCGGTGAGACCAGCGGTCACCACCGTGAGATCGGCGACGGTGCGCAGGTAATCGCCCATCGCCCCCACCGTGGTGCCCGCGTCGAGCAGTATGGTCTCGCCGGGTTGCACCTGCTCGGCCGCCCACTTGGCGATGGCGTGCTTGGCGTCGAATCCCTGCATCGCCCGTTGCCGGATCGAGGACTCCGGCTGCCGCCCGAGCGCGATCGCACCTCCGTAGGTGCGCGCGATCAGTCCCTCTTCGGTCAGCAGGCTCAGGTCGCGGCGGATCGTCGACGCGGTCACGCCGAACTGGGCCGACAACTCTTCGACGCTCGCCAGCCCTGTGGACCGGGCCAGCCGAATGATCTCAGCGCGGCGGCCCGTCGACCCACGTGGTGGCATCACCCACTCCTAATTGAGAACCGTTGTGCTGGTGGCAAGTTCGGCGGCCTGGCGCAGAGCTTCGACCATGCTACCCGCCTCCGCGATGCCTTTGCCCGCAATGTCGAAGGCGGTTCCGTGATCGACCGACGTCCGGATGACCGGCAGACCGACCGTGATGTTGACGCCCGCCTCGATACCGAGCACCTTGACCGGTCCGTGTCCCTGATCGTGGTACATCGCCACGATCAGGTCGTAGTCGCCGCGGCCGGCGAGGAAGAAGGCGGTGTCGGCCGGCAGTGGTCCGTGCGCGTCGATCCCGTCGGCGACCAGCGCTTCGACAGCCGGCACGATCTTCTGGTCTTCTTCGCCGTAGCCGAAGAGCCCGTTCTCCCCCGCGTGTGGGTTGATACCGCAGAGACCGATCTTGGGATGCGGATTGCCCGACCGCACGAGTGCGTCATGCCCGCGGCGCACCGTTCGTTCCACCAGGCCCGGTTCGATTTTTGCGACGGCGTCGAGCAGCCCGATGTGAGTGGTGACGTGAATGACCTTCAGCTTCGGCGACGACAACATCATCGACACCTCCTCGGTACCCGTCAGGTGGGCGAGAAGCTCGGTGTGCCCCGGATAGATGTGTCCCGCGGCGTGCAGCGCCTCCTTGTTCAGCGGCGCGGTACAGATCGCCTGGACTTCGCCGCGAACCGCCAGTTCGCTTGCCACCCGGATGTATTCGTAGGCGGCGTTGCCGGCGACGGCCGACAGCTCACCCCAGGGCAGGTCTGCCGGAAGCAGGTCGAGGTCGATGACGTTGATCCGGCCCGGCGCCACACGGGCGTCGCCGACCGTCTCGACCGCAACGATGTCACACGTGATGCCCAGGATGTCCGCGGCTTGGGTCAGCCGCTTCGCGTCTCCGATCACGACGGGGACGCACCACCCCGCGACGGCGTCGTCCAGGAGTGCCGGGACGATCACCTCGGGACCGATCCCGGCGCCATCCCCCATGGTGACGGCGACGACGGGAAGTGCTGCGGTGCCGGAGTTCGGCGTCATGGTGGTGCCCTTCAACTGGTGGGTGGGTGAAAACATCGGGTGGTGGGTGGGTGAAAGCATCGGGTGGTGGGTGGGTGAAACCCTGTCCGCACGTGAGGAACTCAGGTGCGCTGCGATGTCGACGAAACTGTCGCGATCGCCGAAGCTTCCGGGGCGAGTCACGATCCTGCGACCGTCGGAGGCCACACTGACGACAGCTCCGTGGTGCACGACGTCGACCGGCCGCAGCGCGTCGTATCCGAGCGCGTCGATGACCGCGCGGGCGGTCTCCCCGCCGGTCAGGACGAGATCGGGGCGCTGTCTCGCCTCACGGTCACCGGCGGCGACATGAGCGCCCAGCCGAGAGGCCAACGCAGTGCGCTGCTCCGCCGGCACCGATCCGGTGATGGTGAGGACGACCTGCGCGTGCGTCGCCAATGTCTCAGCCAGTCGGGACGATTCGGCGGTGCCCGTGAGGAGCTCGTCGGCTGCGACCGTGATCGGTACCGCACCGGCGCCGACGAGCGCCGCAACCTGTGCCGTCGCATTCCTGGCTCCGGTGCCCACGACGGTCAAAATGACTGATTGACCGTCGTTTTCGGCGATCGATACGGAAGAGCTCGCGTCCAGTGTGCGCGCCAGGGCAGCCGTCAGCGCTGCGGTTCCGACCAATTGGACACCCGGTACCTGTCGAGCGGCGGCGAGCGTGGCATCGAGGTCGGCGTCTGAGGCCACATCGCAGATCGCCACCGCACCGTCGGCCACCGCGACGGCGATGTCCGCCGGCGACGAGCAGATGCGGCTGGGGCGCCGGACGACGTCGGTGATCGACAGCGGCGGTGGTGCCGGCTCCAGGTGCCACAGGTCGGTGCGGTGCAGGGGAACGCCGTCGACGTGGAGCACACCGTCGCGCACAGTGCGGCCGAGACCGGGAAGCCCGGCCGCGACGACGACCGGGCCGCGATCGGCCAGGACGTCCACGGTCGAACCGATGTGCCCGCGCAACAGTGAGTCGATCTTGACGATCGTGAGACGGTCCGCGGGGCTGCGGTCGAGGGTGGACTCCAGAACCGAATCCGTCTGTGACGGCGGCGCTGCCCGCGTGTTCAGGTCGACAACGGTGACGCCGGAAAGGTCCGCGTGCGCCGGGTCCAGCACGAGCCTCGCCTCGGGGACGCGGCCGAGGAAGGATGCGGCGGCCTCGGCGGCACCGGAGAGGTCGTCGGCGAGAACGAGGATGTCGGCAGAAGTGCTCATAGCGACAGACCTGCACATTGGGTGATGACCTGGCCGGTGATGCTGCGCGCGTCGGCGCCCAGTAGGAAGGTGACCAGGCCGGCGACTTCACCGGAGTCGATGAGGCGCCCCATCGGGGGCACCGTGGCGGGGGTTCGTGCCCGGTTCGGGTCGGCCAACATCGGGGTGTCCGTGGGTCCCGGGGCGACGACGTTGACGGTGATGCCTCGCGTGACGAGTTCGGCTGCCCACGAGCGAGCCATGCCCGTGAGTGCGGATTTGGTGGCGGCGTACTGGCTCTTGCCGGGATTGCCACTCATCGTGCGGCTGCCGATCAGGACGATGCGGCCACCCTCGGCGATCCGGGAGGCCAGGGTGTCGACAAGCGCTTCGGCCGCACCGACGTGGATGCGCCACATCTGCGCACTGTGCCCGAGATCCAGTTCGCCCACCGGCGCTGCGAATTGGACACCGGCCGCGTGGATGACCGCGTCGACGGTCTGCAGCCCAGCGAGGTGGCGCTGGATCTGGCCGAAGTCCGCCATGTCGGTTTCGCACCAGTCGAAACGGTCGTCGTCGAGGGCGGGCTTGCGGCGACTGAGCCCCAGCACGCGCCAGCCGTCGGCGAGCAGCCGCTCGGCGATGGCCGCACCGATTCCGGAGCTGACCCCCGTCACGATGGCTTGCTTGGTGGCGCTTTTGACCTCGCTCATGTCGCGCTTCCGTACACCCACGAATTGTCCAGTCCGACATACTCGATCGCCTGACGGAAGCGCGTGAACGCGACGTGCAGCGTCTGACCGTCCGCGCAGATCGACGGGTACGACAGCTCGCGGTTGAGCGCATCGCGGGAGTTGTTGGACAGGCAGTAACCATCACCGTCTTCGACGGTGCGGCGGACGGGCCACGTCAGTCCGCCGTCACGGGAGATCGCAAGCGTCATCGGGGCCCGCGGGGCACCCCAGAACGCGGTGCGCGCGTCGGCGTCGATCGCCGACGGCTCAGGCGTGACAGGGTGCTGGGCGCCCTCGGCGAGTCCGTCGTCGTCGATCTCGTCGTACAGCGAGAGACGTCGGGCCGTGGCGTCGGCGGCACTGGAATGGTTGTACACCAACGCAAGTCGATCGTCGGGCAGTACGACGAACTGGATCGAGGAGTTGTTGTTGGGCAGTTCGGTGGGCTGCGGCGCCGACCACGATTCGCCGTCGTCGGTGGACACGCTGCGGTAGATCGAATCGGCCCACCGACTGCGGAACAGCGCGACCAGTGTGCCGTCGGAGAGACGGCCGATGTTCATGTGTACGCAGCCAATACTGTCGGGCACCACCACCTCACGCCAGGTCGATCCGTCGTCGTCGGAGATGAGCACGGCGCTGTAATCGTGGTTGCCGACCCACTTCTCGCCCGGGGTGCGCACACAGTAGAAGATCGGCAGCAGCAGTCGGCCGCTCGGCAGCACGGTCAGGGGTTGGCGGATGAACACACCCGCATGCGGGGTTTCGGCGACCATGGTGTGCACCGGGCCCCAGGTGTTTCCGCCGTCGTTCGAGATGCGTCGCTGCACCCGCGCGGTGTCCTGGTTGCCGGCGTGCTGCGACGTCCACAGCAGCCACACCTCACCGCCGTCGCGGACGTGCAGCACGGGGTTCTGCTCGGATCGCGTGCTGTCGTCGGACATCTGTACCGGCTGCGTCCAGACCGTCTCGCCGGCGGGCAGTCGGGAGAACCAGACACTGATGTCTGCCACGCCCTCCTGCGTGCCCGAGAACCACACGCACGCCAGGGATCCGTCGGGCAGCATCGTGAGGTTCGCGGCGTGGTTCTGGACGCGCGGCGGCGGCAGCAACGTTTCGTGGCGGCCCTCTTCGGCGTGATCCCGCAGCACGCCGTCGGGCTGCAGGGTGGTGGTGTCGGCGGTGGCGGTGCTCATGCGTTTCCGTTCAGCGTCACAGCGGCGAGGTCGTAGGAGTTGGTGGGGCGCAGGTTGATCCCGTCGATGCGACTCCGGCGGCCGAGGACGGCCTTCGGGACGAAGGACCAGAGGCACGGGCAGGTCGCCCAGATCTGCCGTTGCGCGTCGGCGAGCAGGGCATCGCGGCGGACAGGGTCCACTTCTTCGGAGGCAGCCGTGATGGTCTTCGTGATGTCGGGGAACACGTAACCGTGGTAGGTGTCCCGGGTGGCCTCCTTGGCGGCGGTGCCTGCATACATCCCCTGCATGATCGTCAGCGCCAAGCCGGTGGGGCTGGGGTAGCCGTTGCCGAGGATGTCCCAGTCGCCGGCCTTACCCTGCCGCCACTGGGCGATGTCGCCGCCGGGCTCGAACTGCTGGAGCACGGCGTTGACCCCCACAGCTGAGAGCATCTGCACCACCGACTCCATGATGTCGGTGTCTGCTGCGAATTCACCGCTCTCCCAGATGATCTTGACGCGCAGATCATCGAGCCCCAGGGCTCTGAGCTCGGACTTGGCGCGGTCCGGATCGTAGGTGTAGTTGCCGGTTTCGACGGCGCCGGCCAGGCTCAACGGAATGACGCCGCGGGAGGCGGTGGCCGAGCCCTGCATGACGTTGTCGATGAGGGACTGCCCGTCGATCGCGTAGGTGAGCGCCCGGCGCACCCGCGCATCTGCCATCGGAGAGCTCGGGGGCTTGCGGAAGTTGTAGAAGAGCTGGTTCAGACGCACCCCGTCCGCATGCTGAACGGCCACGCCGGCCAGCCCGGAGATCTGGTCGGTGGAATCGGGGGTGATGGAGTCGATGACGTCGATCTCACCGCTGCGCAGGGCCACGACGCGGCTCGATTCGTCGGGCATGAACCGCACCCGCACCGATTCCACGTGCGGCGCTGCGCCCCAGTAGTTCTCGTTGCGCGCCAAGGTGTAGGTGCCCTGTCCGCGATCCGACTGTGTCACCACATAGGGCCCGGTGCCGACTCCACCGGAGAGGTCCTCGGGTTTGTTGGCCGCCGCCGGGGTGATCAAGATGTTGCTCATCAGGTAGTCGAGCACCGGCACGGGCCGCGTCGTGCGCAACGTGAAGCTGGCGTCGTCGATCTGCTCCACAGTGGGCCACTCGGGGAAGAAGCCCGCGACAAAGGATCCGTTGACCTGGGAGTACATCGACAGCGCCGTGGCCACGTCACGAACCTCGACCGGTGCGCCGTCCGAGTAGCGGATACCGGGCCGCAGCCGGACGTACCAGGTGGTCGGGTCCACGAGCCGGAACTGGTCGGCGAGCACCAGTCGGGGCTTGAGATCGGCGTCGATCTCGGTCAGCGCCTGCCGCACCGCGCGCTGCACGGTCAGCGCGGCGTCATACTGCAGCAGCTTGTTGTCGAGCGTGTTCAGTGCCCGATTGAGACCGAGGCTGATGGTGGTCGGTCCTGGGCGTCCCGTCGGCGTGGCGCAGGACACCACCGCGGGAGCGATGGCCAGACCGGCACCGAACAGCAGGCTCGACTTCAGCATCGAGCGTCGCGACAGGCGGCGATCGGCGAGCGATTCGGTCATCATCGACCCTCCAACTTCGACGGGGTTGTCGCGGTGACGCATCGGAATGCGCATGAGTTGTGATCGCGACCACAACAACGTAACTGTTTTGCGCGTAACACGCAATATTGAAATCCATACTTGCGCGTTGTGCGCATCAGTGTCATTGTGATCTGGACGACAAACTCGTCACTTCACGGCCGCGACCACATCGTCGCGGCGGATCGAAAGGTCGACGATGACCGCACAGGCGCATCGAGAGGTCGGTGACTGAGATGGCCGATCAACTACTCGCGGCCCCACCGAAACCGGCTCCCCAGGCCGGCACGGCTCGCCGCCGGTCGATGGACGCACTGCTCGGGCCGATGCCGGGCTATCTACTGCGCCGCCTGGGCCAGAGCCTCCTCACGGTGTTCCTCACCCTGACAACGGTGTTCGTGCTCATCCGGATGGCCCCCGGCGATCCGGCCTACGCCCTGGCGGGGCCGCTGGCGAGCACCGAAGATCTCGCCCGCATCCGCACCCAGATGGGTCTCGACGAATCCGTCTTCGTCCAGTATCTGAAGTACCTGCAGGGGTTGCTGCATCTGGATCTGGGCACCTCGTATTCATTCCAGGCACCCGCGCTGGACGTCGTGTTCTCGCGACTCCCCTACACGGTCACCCTGGCGGTCGCCGCCATCCTGCTGACGACGGTGGTGGCCATCCCCCTCGGGGTCTGGATGGCCCACCACGCCGACACGCGTCGTGAGCTGGCCGCCAACGCCGCGACCATCGCCGGTCAGTCGATGCCCGACTTCTGGACCGGGCTGATGCTGATCACGGTGTTCGCGGTCGTGTTTCCGATCCTGCCGCCTGCCGGATTCACCACCTGGTCGAGCCTGATCCTGCCCACTGTCACGGTCGCAGTGCTGCAGGTGGCCCTCATCTCTCGGATGGTCCGCCGCGAGATGGTCGGCGCGTTCCTGTCCCCCTACATCACCGTCGGCCGCGCACGCGGGGTGTCCGAACGCGAGCTGATCTGGCGCTACGCGCTGCGCAACTCGGCCATCCCCGTGCTGACCGCGCTCGGTACCCGCTTCGCGTCGATGCTCAACGGCGTCGTCGTCGTGGAGGTCGTGTTCGCGTGGCCGGGCGTCGGCTCACTGGTGGTCCGCGCACTCGAGACCCGCGACTACCCGCTCATCCAGGCCACCGTGCTGGTCACCGCCGTCCTGGCCATCCTGGTCCAGCTGCTGGTCGACCTCTGTTATCCACTCCTGGACCCGCGGGTCCGCCTCGGAAAGGGACGCGGCAAATGACCAGCGCATCAACCCCTCCACAGACCATCGTGATCGAGCCACCCGATCAACCCCGCCCTTCCGCCGTCACCGAACGCGACATCGCCCGGGCCGGGGCCACCCGGCGCAGCCGCGACAGCCGCATCAAGATCTGGGTCGGCACCATCTCCGTGCTGATCGTCGTTGCTCCCGTGGCCTTGGCTCGCATTCTGCCGCTCCCGTCCCCCGACGCGACGAACCTGGCCGCGCGCCGCTTGCCGCCGCTGACAGACGGCCACCTGTTCGGCACCGACCAGCTCGGCCGCGATCTGCTCGCGCGCGTGCTCTACGGCGGCCAGGTGTCGCTGCTCATCGGTCTTCTCGCGGTGCTGGTGTCGGGCCTGATCGGGCTGACACTGGGCGCGCTCGCCGGCTACCGCGGCGGGTGGACCGACACCATCGTCAGCCGCCTGCTCGAAGCTCAGCTGTCACTGCCCCTGCTGATGATGCTGCTGCTCGTCGTCGCGCTGTTCGGCGCGTCGATCCCGGTGATCACATTCGTCATCGCGATCGCGCAGTGGCCCGAAATCGCGCGCCTGACAAGATCTTTGACCCTGGTCGAACGGGAGAAGCCGTACATCGCGGCGGCCCACGTGCTCGGCCTGGGCAACGGCGCGATCCTGCTGCGTCACATCGTGCCCAACATCGTCAAGCAGGTTTCGCTGGTGGTCATGCTGTTGCTCGCGCAGGCCGTACTGCTGGAGAGTGCCCTGTCCTACCTGGGCGCCGGCCCGCAACGGCCCTTCGCCACCTGGGGTCGCATCATCTCCGACGGGCAGGACTACGTCACCACCTCTTGGTGGCTGGTCACGCTGCCGGGCTTGGTGATCGCGGTGCTGGTGGTGGGGGTCAACCTGCTGGGCGACGGTATGCGTGATCGCACCGGCGGGTCGAAGGGTCTCCTCAAACGCTTTGCGCTGCAGCGGAAGGACAAGTGAGATGGGCAACCTGTTACGCGTCGACGAACTCCAGATCGAACTGATCACCGCGCGCGGGGTCGTTCGCGCGGTCGACCGCGTCTCGTTCTGCATCGATGCCGGCGAGACGGTCACCATCATCGGCGAGTCCGGCTCCGGGAAATCCACGACCGCCATGGGCGTCCTGGGCCTGCTGCCCACGGATCTGGCCGTGCTCTCCGGGCACGCCAGTTTCAAGGACTGCGACATCCTCGGCAACAGCGCGGCTTTGGCGAAAGTACGCGGTCGCCACATCGCACTCATCCCCCAGGACCCGATGACGGCGCTCAGCCCGGTTCACACCATCGGCTCCCAGCTGCGCGACGCGATCCGCCACAGCGGGGTCACGGGGCGCGCGGCACAACGGGACCGCGCGGTCGAACTGCTCGAGCAGGTCCGCATTCCCCGTGCCACAGAGCAACTCGGCAAGTATCCGCACCAACTGTCCGGCGGCATGCTGCAGCGCGTCTTGATCGCAGCCGCCCTTGCCGCCGGCCCGGAACTCATCGTCGCCGATGAACCCACCAGCGCTCTCGACGTCACCGTCCAGGCCAGCATCTTGGACCTGCTGCTGGAACTGCAGGAGCGCACCGGAGTGGCGATGTTGATGATCACCCACGATCTCGGCGTGGCGCGGCTGATGTCGGACCGGATCTTCGTCATGAAGCAGGGCCGATTCGTCGAGGGCGGAAACGCCGACGAGCTGCTGGGTAACGCTCAGAGTCCCTACACCAAGCGCCTTCTCGACGCCGTTCCGCGCCTGGACGGCCACCCCGAACTGGAGGTTCCGGCATGAGCGAACCACTGCTGCGCATCGACGATCTGGTCGTCGAATACCCGGTCACGGGGGGCGTGTTCCGCGCGCTCGACTCGATCAGCCTATCCGTCGACAAGGGCACCTGTCTCGCCGTCGTCGGCGAATCTGGCTGCGGCAAGTCGACATTGGCCAAGTCGATCGTGCGCTTGGTCCGCCCCACGTCGGGACGGATCTGCATCGACGACGTCGACATCGCGACGATGTCGGAGCGGAAGCTCAAGCCCTACCGATCCCGGATCCAGATGGTGTTCCAGGACCCCTACGGATCGCTGGACCCCCATCTGTCCGCGGTGGACATCGTCGCCGAGCCGCTGCGACTGCGCGGCGTGCGCAGCAAGAGCGAGCGCGAGACGCGTGCCGCCGCGCTGATCGACCGGGTGGGTCTGCCGTCCACGGCACTGCACCGCAAACCGGCGGAGTTTTCCGGTGGTCAGCGTCAGCGCATCGGCATCGCCCGTGCGCTCGCCAGCGAACCCGAGTTGCTGGTGTGCGACGAGGCGACCAGCGCGCTCGACGTGTCGGTCCAGGCGCAGGTGCTCGATCTGCTGCGTGAGATCAGGCACGACACCGGTCTGACCTACGTGTTCATCTCCCACAATCTCGGCGTGGTGCGGGAGATCAGCGACACCATCGTCGTGATGCAGTCCGGTCGCATCGTCGAATCGGGCAGCACCTCTGAGGTTCTGGCCCGCCCGACCCAGCCCTACACCGCCGCGCTGCGGGCCGCGGCGCTCGATCCCACCACGATGGTCGGCGTGAAGCCGCGCAACGTGGTCTCGCGTCTCGGTGCCACCGGCACCGCCACCCCCACCTCCCGAGGAGCTGCCTGATGACCGAGCTCGACCTCACCCGACCCGTCCTGGGCACCATGACGTTCGGGGACACCGTCGACGAGCGCGTGGCCGCAGACATGGTCGATGCCGCTCTGGCGGCAGGGATCACCCACATCGACACCGCCAACGGTTATGCCGGTGGCGAATCGGAACGGATCCTCTCCCGGGTGCTGCGTGGTCGTCGCGACGAGGTCGCCTTGGCCACCAAAGCGGGCATCCCCCATCCGGATTCCGGTGACCACTCGCCGCTCTCGCCCGCCGGGCTCCGCGCGAGCCTCGACGGCAGCCTGGCCCGCCTCGGCACCGACCACGTCGACCTGTTCTACCTCCACCAGCCCGATCGGGCTGTGCCGCTGCGGGACACTCTGGCCACCGTGGCCGAATTCGTGGCCGAGGGCAAGGTGCGCGCACTCGGAGTGTCCAACTACGCAGCCTGGCAGATCGCCGAGATCAACCATCTCGCCGACGAAGTGGGCGCACCGCGCCCGATCGTGGCCCAGCAGGTCTACAACCTCATCGCGCGCCGCATCGAAGACGAATACGCCGAGTTCGCTGCCGTGACCGGCCTGGTGACCATGGTGTACAACCCGTTGGGCGGTGGACTGCTCACGGGCAAGCACACTTTCGACGCCGATCCGGCGGAGGGCCGCTTCGGCGATTCGCGGCTCGCCGCGATGTACAAGCAGAGGTACTGGAACGCCGCGGTGTTCGACGCCATCGGCGACCTTGCCACGCTCGCCGAGAAGGCCGGTATACCGATGACCGAGCTGGCCCTGCGGTGGCTGGTGAGCAAGCCGGCGGCGGGACCTATCCTGTTGGGCGGTTCCAAGGTCGGGCACCTCCAAGCCAACATCGATGCGATCGCCGCCGGCCCACTCGACGCCGACCTGGTCGCGGAATGCGACGACGTCGGCGCTGCCGTGCGCGGAGCCATGCCGAACTACAACCGCTGAGGACGAACCCATGACCGCAAGCGAATTCGCATCTCGGATGCGCCGCCGCGAACGCCTGATCGGCTACTGGTCGGTGCTGGACTGCCCGGTGGCCCACGAATGGCTGGCCTACGTCGGCTACGACTACCTCGCGCTCGACCTGCAGCACGGCCTCATCGGCTACTCCGGCATGGTGGCGGGCCTCACCGCCGTCGACGCTGCCCAGGGGCCCGTGGGCATGGTCCGCGTCGAAGCCAACGACCCCACGCCCATCGGCCGAGCGCTCGACGCGGGTGCGGCGGGAGTCATCGTGCCGCTGGTGAACACCGCGGCCGAAGCCGCCTCAGCCGTCGCGGCGGCCACCTATCCGCCGGCCGGCATTCGGTCCTACGGACCCATGCGTGCCCAGCTGCGCATCGGCCCCACTCCGGCGGTCGCGAACAACGACACCGTCGTCTTCGCCATGATCGAGACACCCCAGGGCCTGGCGAACGTCGAGGAGATCTGCGCGACCGAGGGTCTCACGGGCGTCTACGTGGGCCCGTCCGACCTACGGATCGCGGTGGGCGGCGCGCATTCGCAGGACCCTGCTGTCGACGACGAATTTGAGGCAGCGCTCGTGCGGGTCCGCGAAGCCGCCGCCGCGGCAGGCATCGCCGCCGGCATCCACACCCCCGACGGAGCGACTGCGTCGCGCCGGCTGGGTGAGGGCTACACGTTCGCGTCGGTGGCCTCTGACCTCACGCATCTGAAGATCGCGGCGGCCGCGCACCTCAAGGCTGCGAACGACGAGCCCGGCGGGTCATGACGAACCGCGCCAGCCACAGCAGCACCCCGCCGATCACCAGATACTGCAGGACGGCGGTGTACGGGTCGATGGCGTGCCAGTTGGCTCCGAGCAGGTAGCCGGCGCCGATCAAGGCGCTGTTCCAGACGAGGCTGCCCAGCAGGGTCAGCACCGTGAACAGCGCGAAGTTCATGCGTTCCGCGCCCGCCGGGATCGAGATGAAGCTGCGGAACAGCGGAATCATGCGACCGAACAGGACCGCTTTGGCCCCGTGCTTGCCGAACCACGCTGTGGTCTTGTCGACGTCCTCGGCGTCGACCAGCGGGATCCGCAGGATCAGCGCCCGCATCCGGTCATGTCCGAGCCACGCCCCGAGCGCGTAGAGGAGCCAGGCGCCGACCAGGGAGCCCGCCGTGGCACCCGCGATCGCCTCGGCCAGGGAGAGGTCACCGAGGCGGGCAGCGAAGCCTGCCATCGGCAGGATCACCTCGCTCGGTACCGGGGGGAAGAGATTCTCGGCGGCGATCGCGATGCCCGCGCCGAGCCCGCCCCATCGCTCCATCAGCTCGACCGTCCAGCCGGCAATACCATCCACAGCTGTCGCGGATTGTGTCGACAAAGGGTCGCCTTTCGTGAGGGGAATCCCCCGCGAGGGTACCGATGTTGCAGAAGACGGCCCGGTCCGAAGCTTCCTGTGTCATTGCTGTGAGCGTGCGTCGGAATCAGTTAGCCCGGGTAACCTTTTCGGTGAGCGTGAGGAGTTCCACCGTGGACCTGGGTCTGTGGGGCGATCTGTCGGTGCTTGCCGCTGTCGCCGAAATAGTTTTTGCCACGTGTGTTTTCGTGTACGTCGGACGGCTCGAACGGCAGACGTCGCATCCGCTCGGCGATGTCGTCGGCGCCCACAAAGAGGTGCTGGCGAAGCTGCGCAAGAAGCAACCCCTCACACGTGACGAAGCCGACTACGCGGCCGAGTTGATTCACGACGCCCGGTCACCGCTCGCCTACGCGATTCCCGCCGCGCTGTTCACGCTCGGTTTCTTCTACGTCGTCGGGTGTCTGTTCGTCCTGCATCTGGACGGCGGGCACCCGTCGTTCCGGACGTTCATCGGCGGTATCCCGATGCTGACGTCGATGAACATGGCCAACCAGCTCCGCCGCGTGGCCGCCCTCAAGGGGAACCTGCGCGACGTCGAGGTGCTCGACACCGAACCGATCGAGCAGCGCGAACCAGCCCACGTCTGACCCTCGCCTACTTCGCGTGCTTGACCGCCGGGTCGTCGTCCTCCCACAGCAGCAGTTGCCGCACCGCCGCGCGTGACCCGTAGGGCTGCAACATCGCACTCGCCGGCCGCGGCCGCACCCGCAGCGGCCACCAGAACCACCGGCCCAGCAGAGCCGCCACCGCCGGCGTCATGAACGACCTGACGATGAGGGTGTCGAACAGCAGCCCGAGCGCGATCGTCGTGCCGATCTGACCCAGGATGCGCAGATCTGAGAACAGGAACGACGCCATCGTGGCCGCGAAGACGAGCCCGGCCGCCGTCACCACCGACCCGGATCCCGCCATCGCACGGATGATCCCTGTGTTCAGTCCGGCTCCGATCTCCTCCTTGAAGCGCGAGATGAGCAGCAGGTTGTAGTCGGAGCCGACGGCCAACAGCAGAATGATGGCCAGCGCCAACACGATCCAGTACAGCTGGATACCCAGGAGGTCCTGCCAGATCAGCACCGACAGGCCGAACGACGCGCCCAGGGACAGTGCCACCGTGCCGACGATGACGAACGCCGCGACGATGCTGCGCGTGATGAACACCATCACCAGCAGGATCAGGCACATCGCCGCGATCCCCGCGATCATCAGGTCGTACTTCGCGCCGTCGGCGATGTCTTTGTAGGTAGCCGCGGTACCGGCGATGAAGATCCGCGAGCCGGCCAGCGGGGTGCCCTTGACGGCTTCGACCGCCGCATGCCGGATCGAGTCGATGTGCGAGATCCCCTCGGTGGTGGCGGGATCGCCCTCATGGGTGATGATCATTCGGGCGGCTTTGCCATCGGGTGAGAGGAAAAGCTTGAGCCCACGCTGGAATTCGGGATTGGTGAACGCTTCCGGAGGAAGGTAGAACGAATCGTCGGTCTTGGACGCATCGTAGGCCTGGCCCAACGCGGTGGAGTTCTCCAGGGCCCGCGAATTCTGGTCGTTCAGACCGGACTGCGTCGCGTAGTTCGTCATCGTCAGATTGCGGTTGGTCTCCTGGTTGCTGATCTGCGGAGGAATCAGGGCCAACAACTTCGGTTGCAGCGCATCGAGTTTCGCGATACTCCCGGCGACATTGGCGAGCTGGTCGGTCAGGTCGTTGATGCCGTCCAGGGCGTCGAACAGCGACCGCAGGGCCCAGCAGATCGGGATGTCGTAGCAGTGCGGCTCGAAGTAGAAGTAGTTGCGGATCGGCCGGAAGAAATCGTCGAAGTTGGCGATCTTGTCCCGCAGATCCTGTGCGGTCGCGACGGTCTGCGCGAACGCCCGGGTCTGCTCATCGGTCACCGCAGCCGACTGTTGTTGCAGCGCGTACTGCTGGCGCAACGTGTTGATTCCGTCGTTGATCACGCTCACCTGTTTGAGCAGATCGGCGGTGCGGGCCTGCTGGAACGGCAGTGAGTTGATCTGCGCGGCGCTGCTGGCGCTGAGCTGGAACGGAATCGACGTGTGGTCCAGCGGGGTACCGAGCGGGCGGGTGATCGACTGCACCTGCGCGATGCCGTCGGTGTGGAACACGGCCTTGGCGACCCGCTCGAGCAGGATCATGTCGGTGGGGTTGCGCAGGTCGTGGTCGGCCTCGACCATCAGCAGTTCGGGTTCCAGGCGCGCCTGCGAGAAGTGCCGTTCGGCGGCGGCGTAGCCGACGTTCGCCGGCGAGTCGGCGGGCATGTAGGTGCGGTTGTCGTAGTTGGTCTTGTAATTGGGCAGCGCCAGCAGGCCGATCAGCGCGATCGCGACAGTGGCCACCAGGATGGGACCCGGCCAGCGCACGATCGCGGTCCCGATGCGCCGCCAACCCTGCGTGCTCATCGGCCGGGCCGGTTCGAAGAGTCCGAAATGCCGGCCGATCGACAGCAGCGCCGGTGCCAACGTCAGCGCGGCCACCACGGCGACGAGCACGCCGATGCCGGCAGGCACCCCGAGGCTCTGGAAGTAGGGCAACCGGGTGAAGGTCAGGCACAGCACCGCTCCGGCGATGGTGAGGCCGGAGCCCAGGATGATGTGTGCGGTGCCGTGGTACATGCTCGTGAACGCCGCGACGCGGTCCTGCCCGCTGTAGCGCGCCTCGTGGAAGCGGCCGAGGATGAAGATCGCGTAGTCGGTGCCGGCCGCGATGACGAGCAGGGTCAGCAGATTGGTCGAGTAGGTGGACAGCTCGATGATGCCGGCGTTGGCCAGCACCGCGACCACGCCGCGGGACGCGGTCAATTCGATCATCACCGTGAAGATGACGAAGAACACCGTGGTGAGGCGCCGGAAGTAGACCATCAGCATGATCGCGATGACGCCGATCGTGATCAGCGTGGTCTTCAGCGTGCCCTGCCGCCCGACCTCGAACTGATCGGTGATCAGTGGTGCCGGACCCGTCACATACGCCTTGACGCCGGGCGGGGCCGGTGTGTTGTCGACGATCTCGCGCACCGAGTCGACGGACTCGTTGGCCAGTGACTCGCCTTGGTTTCCGGCCAGGAACACCTGCACGAGGGCGGCTTTGCCGTCCGAGCTCTGCGAACCCGCCGCGGTGAGCGGGTCGCCCCAGAAGTTCTGGATGTGCTGGACGTGGGTGGTGTCCTGCTGGAGCTTGGCGACGAGCCCGTCGTAGTAGCGGTGCGCGTCGGCCCCGAGGGGTTGGTCGCCTTCCAGCACGATCATCGCGGAGCTGTCGGAGTCGTATTCGCCGAAGTCTTTGCCGATGCGCTTGCTGGCTTGCAGCGACGGCGCATCCTTGGGACTCAGCGACACGTTGTGGGCTTCGGCGACCGTCTCCAGCTGGGGGACGAACACGTTGGTGACGACGGCCGTCACGAGCCAGAACAGCGCGATCAGCACGGAGAAGCGCCGGATCAGATCCGGAACGGACCGCCAGGACATCGGAGTGCTCATCCGGACTTGTCCAGGCAGAAGGTGTAGGCGTTCAGCGTGTTCACCTGCTTCTCGTCTTTGACCTCGCCGTCGATCGTGATGCGGCAGCCGATGGAGTCGCTGTCACCTTGGGCGGCGACGTTGACGAAGACGGCGGGGTCGGTGGTGATGGCGTCGTAGGACCAGGGCAGGGCCACGCCGAGTGCTTTCTGCGGCTGGGCGTGCACGTCGAGGTAGGTGACCGTGGCGGTGGTTCCGGGTGGACCGAAGACGTCGAGGACCACGTGTTTGGGGTTGAACGGCACGATCTGGCTGTCCGATCCGCTGGGCGTCGCCGTGACATCGCCCGAGGCGAAGATCCCGTGCAGCCGGTACACCGTGAACCCGGCCACCGCGACCACGACGACCGCGACGATCCACGGCCACCGTCGCCCGAGCCGCCGAGCGAACGAATCCCGCTGCATGCGTTGGCCTTTCAGGAGCGGCGACCAGGCGCGGACCGTCCGGAGATCGCTAGGATCACTAATCAACTTCGTTGACGGTACGACACGGGACCGTACCGCACAACATCGGGCCGCGGCGTCGCCGGCGTTCGCCCGAATCCTCACGGCCACCGGGCTTTCAGGAACTTGACAGGTTTCTCGCCGACGGACCGGGTACGCCTGCCCCACCACCGCAACCCGAGAGGAAGCACCTGTGTCCGGTTGGCCGATGTGGGCGTTGCTGGTGATCTTCGCCGCGGCGGCCGGGGCGATCTGGGTCGCCGGCATCTCACTGTCGAATCAGACTGACGTGCTGTCCACCCGACTCCATCTCGGGTCAGCGCTGGGTGGCCTGATCCTGCTGGCCATCGCCACCAATCTGCCCGAGATCGCGATCGTCGCCAGCGCCTCGCTGTCAGGCAATCTCGGAGTCGCGGTCGGCAACATTCTCGGCGGTATCGCCATCCAGACCGTGGTCCTGGTCGCGCTGGACGCGTTCGGGGTGAGGGGACCGCGGCCTCTGACCTACCGCGCGGCCTCCCTGGTGCTGGTGCTCGAAGCCGCGTTGGTGGTGGCGGTCCTGGCGATCGTCATCGCAGGAACCCAACTGCCGGGCACATTGATCGCCTGGCGCGTGACACCGGCCGCACTGCTCATCCTTGTGGTCTGGGTGGGCGGGCTGTTGCTGCTGCGCCGGGCCGGGCAGTCACTCCCGTGGCACGAATCGGGCCAACCTCCCGACGGTCAGGACAAACCCCGCGGCCACAGCACCGCCAGCAATGAGCGCGAGGCGACCTCTCGCGGCATCAGCACGGCGAAATCGGCGCTGGTCTTCGGCCTGGCCGCGGCGGTGACTCTCGTCGCCGGCGTCGTCCTCGAGCGCAGCGGCGACGCGATCGCCGACGGTATCGGTCTGTCCGGAGTGCTCTTCGGTGCGACGATTCTGGCTGCCGCGACGTCGTTGCCTGAGCTGTCGACGGGTCTGGCATCCGTGCGCAACGGCGACTACCAGCTCGCGGTGTCCGACATCTTCGGCGGGAACGCCTTTCTGCCCGTGCTGTTCCTGATGGCGACACTGCTGTCGGGTGACGCCGTCCTACCCCAGGCGCAGCGCACCGACATCTACCTCACCGCCCTGGCGATCGTGCTGACGCTGGGCTACGCGACCGGTCTGCTCTTCCGCCCGCAACGCCGCATCGCGCGGATGGGCATCGACTCGCTGGCGGTCCTCGTCATCTACGTCGTCGGCGTCGTCGGGTTGTTCGCCATCGCGCATGCCCGCTGACGACACGTCGTGCCCCGTACGCTGGCGCAGACGATGATCACCGTTCCGAGCGGCCGGGTGGCCGCCCTGCGCCGCTATCCCGTGAAGTCCGTACTCGGCGAGGAGTGCGCCCGCGTCGAGCTCGGCCCCCTGGGTGTCGCCGGCGACCGCCGGTTTGCGTTCGTCGACGACGAGACGGGGCGGGTGGCCACGGCGAAGAACCCTCGCCTGTGGCGTCGGCTGCTGCACTGCTCGGCAGCCACCGGGGACAGCGGTGTCGGACTCACCCTGCCCGACGGCCGCGCCGTGAAGCTCGAGCAGTCAGCCGATGCGGTGTCGGAGATGGTGGGGCGGCGCGTGCATCTGGCTGACGAACGCAGCGCGGGGGCCACCGTCGAGCGCTCCGATCCGGTCGACGTCTTGACCCACGGCGTCGACGCCGACATGGAGGCCGAGATCCTCGAGATCGCGCAGGGCACACCTGGGGGCGCCTTCGTCGACCACTCCCCCGTCCACCTGATCACCACCGCCGCTCTCGATGCCATCGGACTGGACCGCGCTGACGCCGTGCGCTATCGACCGAACATCGTGATCGAGACACCGCCCGACTGCCCGCCGTTCGTGGAGAACGACTGGGTCGGTGTCACGTTCGGCCTCGGTGGGGAGGTCCAGGTGCGCGGGACACTTCCCACGCCGCGATGCTCGGTGCCCACGCTCGAGCACGGTTCGCTTCCGAGGTCCGCACAGGCCGTTCGTCACACGCTCGAACACAACCGCGTCCAGGCGGGCGAATTCGGAGTCCTCCCCTGCGCGGGCCTCTACGCCGACGTCGTCACCGGCGGGATCGTCGGTATCGGCGACGAGGTCGGAATCCTCGTCACGTAGACCATCTCCGGGTGTACGTTCTCAGCTCGTGAGGCAGGCACGTCGAGGCGATGCAATTCCTGCGCATCGGTGACCGCCGGCTGGCGTACGAGGTACGCGGGCCGCTTCGCGGTGCCCTGCCGCCGCTGATCGCTCCCGCCTGGTGGGTCAGCCATCTCGAGCTCGACTGGCAGCAGCCCGGTGTGCAGCAGTTCTGGACGGGAATCGCCGACGATCGCACGCTGATCCGCTATGACCGCCTGGGCGTGGGGATGTCCGACCGGGAGGTGCGTGACGTCGACCTGACACTCGAGGCCGAGGTCGACACGCTGCGGGCGCTCTGCGATGAACTGGAGCTCGACCGGGTCTCACTTCTGGGCGGATCCTCAGGCAGTGCGACGGCAATCACCTATGCCGCAAAGTATCCCGAGCGCGTCGATCGGCTGGTGCTCTACGGGGCCTACGCGCGCGGCGACCAGCTCACTCCACCGGAGGTCGGCCAGGCCATCGTCTCGGCGATCGACGCGCACTGGGGCCTGGGTGCCCGCATGCTCAGCGACATCTTCCTCGGCAGCGCCGACACCGCCGCGCACGAGCGATTCGCGCGGCTGCAGCGCGAATCGGCCACGGCCGAGACGGCCGCCGCACTGCTCGGCATGGTCTACGAGCTCGATGTCAGCGCCCACCTGCCGAGGGTGCGGGTGCCGACGACCGTGGTGCATCGCCGCGATGATCGCGCGGTCCCGTTCCGGCTCGGTCGGGACGTGGCGGCAGCCATTCCCGGAGCCATTCTCGTTCCACTGCAGGGTGATTCGCATTTTCCGTGGCACGGCGATGTGGACGCTGTCGTCCGAGCCTGCCGGGGCGGGCTCGCGGCTCCCACGCGCGATACGCCTCCGCCGCACGCAGCACTTCTCTCGGCGCGTGAACGGGACGTCCTGGGCTGCGTGGCGCGCGGACTGAGCGACCGCGAGATCGCCGAACAGCTGGCCATCAGCCCGCACACCGTGCACCGCCATGTCGCGAACATCCGGGACAAACTGGGCTGCCCGTCGCGCACCGCAGCCGTCGCAGAAGCGTCACGCCGCGGCCTTCTCTAGATCACCGAAATCGGCCATCCGAGCACGATGGCCGATTCAGGCGATGCGGCGCTGCGCCACACCCACCTACATTCGGCGCATGAACCAGGCATGGTTGCGGGTGATGGCGCTGCTCTACGACCCGTTCCTGTGGCTCGGCGAGGTCGCGGGAATGCGTCGACGCCGACGTGAGCTGGTGGCGCGGGCGTCAGGCCGCGTCCTCGAGATCGGCGCGGGAACGGGTCTGAATCTGCCCTCCTATCCCGCCACGGTCGACGAGCTGATCCTGGCCGAGCCGGAACCGGGTATGCGCGGCAGGCTGGCTCGTCGGTCGCAGCGTCTCGGCCGGGTGGCCGAGATCATCGAGGCGCCGGCCGAGCGCCTTCCGCTGCCCGATGCGTCGGTGGACACCGTTGTCTCGACGCTGGTCCTGTGCACCGTCGCCGATCCCGAGCGTGCGCTCCGCGAGATCGCCCGCGTGCTGGCGCCCGGCGGGCAGCTGTTGTTCATCGAGCATGTTCGGGCCCGATCACGGTGGTTGGCCGGCTGGCAGAACCTGTTGGTGCGGCCGTGGCGTGCCTTCGCGGGCGGATGTGTCTGCAACAGAGACACTCTCGGGGCGATGGCGGCCTGCGGTCTCACCCCGGAGGTCGAGCACGCGACCTGGCGCGGGATGCCGCCGATCGTCGGCCCGCTCGTGATCGGACGAGCCGACGCGCCCCTACGCTGACTTGTCCGGGCCTGCGTTGTAGCTCTGGTGCACAGGCGATTCCCACGTGTAGGGCTCTTCGGGATGCCCGGACCCACCCAGGATGAACGTGCGGTCGCTGCGGTTGGCCCGGGCGATCGTCGCCATCCAGGTGCCGACGGTGCTGAACCGGTTACGCACCCCGGTCAGGAAGGCGATGTGGATGAAGCCCCAGCCCAGCCAACCCCCAACCCCGGCCAGCTTCACAGGCCCCGCTTGCAGCAGTGCGTTGCCGCGGCTGATGTAGGCCGCCGAGCCCAGGTCGCGATAGCGATAGTTCTTGCGGCGCTTGCCACCCACGTCACGACGGATGCACGCGGCCGCATGCAACCCGCCTTGCATGGCGTTCTCCGCGACCCCGGGTAATCCGTCGCGACCCGCCAGGTCACCGATGACGAAGACCTCTCGATGCCCAGGCACGGACAGGTCGGGGTCGACGGTGATGCGGCCGGATCGATCCGTCTGGGCGCCGAGCACCTCGGCGGCATGGCGGGCGAAGGGCACCGCTTCCACCCCGGCGGTCCACAACACGGTCCGGGTCGCGTAATCCTGTTTCTCCCCGGCGCCTTTCGGGCTCACCGTGATGCCATCACGCCGGACATCGGTGACGTGCACGCCGAAATGCAGTTCGACCCCGAGATTCACCAGCGTCTCCTGCGCCCGGCCGGCCAGAGCCGGGGCGAAGCTCTTCAACACCCGATCGCCGCCGTCGAACAGCAGCACCCGTGCCTCGCGCGGCTGGATGCTGTGGAATTCGTTGGCCAGCGCCCGAGTCGCGAGTTCTCTGATCTGACCGGCCAACTCGACGCCGGTGGGGCCACCACCGGCGACGGCGAAGGTCAACCACTGGTCACGGTCGGGACCCGGCGGCAGGGTCTCGGCGATCTCGAATGCAGCGAACACCCGCCGGCGGATGCTCAAGGCGTCGTCGAGCGTTTTCATGCCGGGCGCCCACGCAGCGAATTCCTCATGCCCGAAGTAGGACTGACGCATCCCGGCCGCGATCACCAGGTAGTCGTAGTCGACGTCGAAGGTGGTGTCGTCGGGCCGTCGCGCGGTCACTCGCCGGGCGGTGGAATCCAGGCGAATGGCCTCACCGAGCAGGGTCTGGACGTTCGGATGGTGCTCGAGTTCCTCGCGCAGGGATCGGCTGATCTGGCCGATGCTGAGTGTGCCGGTGGCGCACTGGTAGAGCAGGGGCTGGAAGACGTGGCATGCCGCTCGATCGAGCAGGGTCACGTCGACGTCGACTCCGCGGAACCGCCGGGCACAGAACAGGCCGCCGAATCCTCCGCCGATGATCACGACCCTCGGACGCTCATTACCCATGGCACCGTCGATACCCGTTTCTCATCGAAAGCACCCGCCGACACGCTAGCCTCGCTCAGAGGGATCGGGCCGGCGGGGGCGGATATGCAGGGAGACGACACCGATGCCGCGGGGGCGTCGGTGGAGAGCGTTGCGGCCGTTGAGCAGCGCTTCCGGGAGTTGTTCGATCTGTCCAGTGACGGGATCTGTGTCCACCAGGACGGCGCCATCGTGTTCGCGAACGCCACGGCGGTGCGGTGGATGGGGGTGCCGGGCAGCGAGGATCTGATCGGTCGACGAGTGGCGGATTTCATTCCGGCCGACATCCTGGGCAAGGTGGAGAGCCGACTGAGCGGCCTGCACCACGACGGCGACAACGCTCCGCCGACCGAGGTGTCGATGAGTCGATCCCGGGGTGCGATGCGCGACGTCGAAGCGACCTCGACCCGAATCCACTGGCACGGCCGGCCCGCCGTCGTCACCTATTTCCGAGACCTTACCAAGAGTCGGGCGGCGGATCTTCTGCGCTATCAGGCGGCCCTTCTCGACCATGTCAGCGACGGTGTCGTCGGGCTGTCACCCGAAGGCACGGTCAGCACGTGGAACGCTGCAGCCGAGAAGATCTACGGCCGCACGGCGCAGGAGGTGCGCGGGCGACCCGTGCACGAGGCGGTGGGCGCGGACGTCGACGCCGACCGGCTGATCGACACACTCGGTGTACTGCACGCGACGCACGTCGCTGCCGACGGCTCGCCGCGCTCCATCCGACTCACGGCGGCACGGACGGCTTCGGGCTACGTGCTGATCTGCGCCGACATGACCGCTCTTCGCCGCGCCGAACGGCACTTCGAGGCCGTGGTGACCGCGCTGGACGCGGGGGTGGTGGTGTTCCATCCGGACGGTTCGGCGATGTCGGCGAACCCGGCCGCGCAGCGCATCCTGGCCACCGTCCGACCCGTCGATGCGCCGTTCGCCTCGAACATTCCGCTGGTCGACGCCGATGGACGCGCGTTGCCGGTGACCGAGCAACCGGTCTGGCAGGTGGCGCATTCCGGCGACCCGCAGGTCGACCGCGTGGTGGGCGTCGACTGTGAGGACGGCAGCCGGGTGTGGCTGTCGATGAGCACGCGGATGCTCAGTCCCGACGATCCGTTGCGGTCGCCGGTCGTGGCGACGTTCGTCGACATCACCGCGCAGAAGATGGCCCACGAACGTGCCGAGCACGAAGCCGCTCACGACGTACTCACGGGACTGCTGAACCGGTCGGGGGCCTTCGCGCGCATTGCGGCATCGCTGCGTCCGGATGCGGTCCAGCGTCTGAGCGCGGTGCTGTTCATCGATCTCGACGACCTGAAGTCGGTCAACGATTCGTTCGGCCATGACGCGGGCGACGCGGTACTCGTCACCGCCTCCGCCCGGATGAAGGACGCGCTGCGGGAATCCGATCTCATCGCCCGGCTGGCCGGGGACGAGTTCGTGGTGCTGCTGATGCAAGGCATCGAACAGGAGGACCTGGATCGGTTGATCGACCGATTGCACCGCGCCGCAACCGATCCCATCCCTTATCACGATTTCGAGATCACCGTCACGGCCAGCATCGGGGTGACGTTGGTGGGCTTGAACGACATGCGGGACGCCCTCGAGCTGCTGCGCGCCGCCGACGAGGCGATGTACAACGCGAAGGCGTCCGGCCGGGGCCGTACGCGTTACGCAGTCTGAGCCGACGGCTGGACCGCGCGCCGCCAGGCAAGCGGGTTGAGCCGGCGAAACGGGTCGTCGTCGCGAAGCGACTGCAGCTCATCGAGGATCGAGCGCAGGGCTCTCTCGGTGGCTTCTTTGACGGCCGACTCCCATATCTGCGTCGTGGTGTCACTGGGCCGCGCGGTTGCGATCGGTGCGCCGAATCGCAGGTACATCCGTTGCGGCCGTGGCGCCATCGTCGGCCCCACACCGCGGACAAGAGGAATCCCGACGCCGCGCACGCCGTGCAGCCGCTCGCCGATCCCCCGGGTCAACCGCTCCCACGCGCCGTCGCGCTCGGTCAGGATGTGGAACACGTCGTCACCGCCCACCAGCCCGACAGGCACGATCGGATAGTCGTGGGAGATCGCAAGCCGAGCGAAACCGCTGCGGCCCTGCCACAGAAGGCGATACTCCTCGCCCTTGAACTTGAGCATGTCGCGTCCTCCGCCGGGGAACACGAGCACGGTCTCGCCCTGTCGCATCAGCTCCGCTGCGTTGGCAGGGTCGCCGACCACCGCACCAGCAGCTTCGGCGATCTCACGACCGAGGCCAGTCATGTCGGCGAGCTGCCGCGTAGCCAGTCCACGTACCCGCACACCCAGTTCGGCGTGAACGAAATACGGAATCATCACGATCTCCGGCCATCCCGCCGTCGTGTGGTTCCCGACCAGCAGGAAACGACCGTCGCGCGGCAGGTGCTCGAGCCCATCGACGTAGATGCGAGACCGCGCCACCACAGGCTCGATCCGGTCCGCGACCGAGAAGATCGCCGACTCCAGGGCAGCCACACGCTTCGCCCGGTCGACAAGGGAGAGGAGATCCATGGGCTCAGGGTAACCCACCAACTGACTAGAGTACCGAAATGGTCAGTTTCTTCACTGGAGCCTCGCCCGCCGCTATAGTCGGCGGGTGAGTTCCGTGTCGGCTGCCCTGCCCGAGCAGCAGTCAGCCAAAGCCGCGCGCTTGTTGACCGCAGCCGGAGAGCTGCTCCTGAAGCGGGGAGCGCGCGGTTTCACGGTGGCCGACGTCGCCGCGCGCGCCCATGTCGGAAAGGGCACCGTCTACCTGTACTGGCCCACCAAGGAAGACCTTCTTCTCGGTCTGGTGGGCCGGGGTTTTCTCGGCCTTCTCGACGACCTGATCACCCGCATCCGCACCGACGCTGAGCTGGCACGTCCGTCCCGCTTCTGCCCGATGATGCTCGAGGCAGCCGCGAACCACCCTCTGATCGCCGCGATGCAACGCCAGGACGGCGACCTCCTGGGAATGTTGGCCGACCATCCTCGCTCCGTCGCACTGCACCAGACTCTCGGGCCGAGTGCGGTCGTCGGTGCGGTTCTGCCGGTGTGGCGGCGCCACGGATTGGCCCGCACCGACTGGGACCTCGCCGATCAGGCCTTTGCTCTGCACGGCCTGATCACCGGCATCGCGCTGTCGCTGGTCTCCGGGGCAGGCGATCCCCTACCGACGGCCGACCCACTGCAGGTACTGAGCACAGCTGTCACCGCGCTGCTCGGAACGGAGAGTGCCGGAGATGACGACTTAACCACGGCCGCAACAGAATTGGTCGGATTCCTGAGTGAGCGCAGCAGCCAGGCGGCTAAGCTCGTCGACATCCGGGTCGATGCTCCGCACCCCGACGCTGGTGCGTGATGGCAGCCATGTACGCGACGCGCGTGGATCGCTGGCTGTGGGCGGTGCGGTTGACCAAGACCCGCCCGGACGCCGCTGAGGCCTGCCGCGGCGGTCATGTGCGCGTCAACGACCGGCCCGCCAAGCCGTCGACGATGGTCGGTCCCGGCGACACGGTCCGCGCACTCGTCGGGGACCGTGTCCGAATCGTCGAAGTCGTGCGGGTCATTCAGAAGCGGGTCGGCGCCGCGGATGCCTCGACCTGCTACCTGGACCGCACCCCACCGCCACCGCCGGCCGTCGCGACACCTGTTGCCGTGCGGGACCGAGGTGCGGGCCGCCCGACGAAGCGGGACCGCCGACTACTGGACAAGTGGCGGGCGCAGCAGAGGTGAGTGCGCGGCGATGATCCGATTCTCCTGGGCTTGAACGGTTTTTCGTCTCCCACACGACGGTCCGGACACAGGATCGATCACGCCCACTTCCCTACGCGGCGCGTGGCGCCCTCAGCAGCTAGGGTGCCGAAGGTGAGGGGGGAATTTCTGGCGTGCCCAGGTCGGTCGTCGGTCCGTGATCCCCTGCCCGCGATCGCACTGTTGGACGCGAGCGCGTACTTCGTTCTTCGCCAGACACATTCGGTATCGGCCTCGGAAGGACCATCATGACGATCAGCCCTACGCCCAGGCGGGTGCGCCGTTTCGTCTGCGCCGCCGCAGCCATCGTCGCCGCGGGTGTCGGCCCGCAAGCAGGGCTCGCATCTGCCCAGCCGGCCCCGGCCTGCCCGAACGTCGAGGTGGTGTTCGCCCGCGGCACGCTGGAGGCACCCGGAATCGGCGACACCGGTCAGGCACTGGTCAACTCGCTCGACTCGCGCCTGGGAACGCCGGTCGCCACCTACGGGGTGAACTATCCAGCCTCGCTGGATTTCGCCACCGCCGTGAGCGGTGTCGCCGACGCCGCCAATCACATTCAGTCTGTGGCGCAGAGCTGTCCACAGACACAGATCGTGCTGGGCGGTTACTCGCAAGGCGCGGCGGTCGCGGCCTACACCACGTTCGACCACGTACCGCCGGGTTTCATTCTGCCGCCCAACATCAGCGGGCCCATGCCTGATTCGATCGCGTCTCATGTCGCGGCGGTCGTGCTGTTCGGCACGCCGGACCCGTTCTTCCTGAACCTCGTCGATCGCACTGCACCGTCGTTGACGGTCGGGCCGCTCTACGCCGACAAGACGCTGCAACTCTGCGCCCCAGGTGATCCGGTGTGCCAACCGGGCGCCTTCGATCGTGCCGCTCACAGCGCCTACAAGAGCAATGGGATGGCCGACCAGGCGGCGGCCTTCGTCGTCGATCATCTCGACGGTGGCGCTGACGCGCAGTGACTCGGCTCTGACAACACGAAGGGCGCCCGCACAATGGCGGGCGCCCTTCGTGTGAGTCGATCAGTTGTGGACGGTGGTGTCCACGTGCGGCACGTGCACGTGGGGGAACAGCTGGTCGTACCACGGGTAGTAGTCGTTGCTGTATCCGTAGCCGTGGTGGCCGTATCCGTAGCCGCCGAAACCGAAGCCGCTCTGGTCAGCCTGCGCCGGACCAGCGAAACCGATCACCGCGGCGGTCATCGCGCCGGCGACCATGCTCATCAACCCGAACTTCTTCATCGCTCTCGCCTCTTGTCGTCTCCGCTGGCGGGTGATACCGCCTATGCAGGGTCAAACAGCACCACTGGCGATTTGATTCCATCGAGGTCGGACCGGGCGTGTCCGAACAGGAAGCCCTGGCCGAGGGTGCATCCCCACTCGAGGAGGCGGTCGCGTTGTTCGGGGCGCTCGATGCCCTCGGCGATCACGGTCATGCCGACGCGAGGTCCGAGATCCACGATCGCCCGGGTGAACGTCGCGCATCGGTCGTCGTCGAGCATCCCGGCGATGAACTCTCGACTGATCTTGATGATGTCGACGGGCAAGTCGACCATCTTCTGCAGACCGTTGAAGCCCGTGCCGACGTCGTCGATGGCGATCCGCACTCCCAGCCCGCGCAGCCACTCCAGGTCGTCGGGCGTGGAGCCCGCGATCCCGCCCGCGTGCGTCTCGGTCAGTTCGAGCACGAGCCGGCGCGGATCCAGACCGGTCATCTCGAGCGCACCGACGACGTCGCCGCGTAGATCGCCTCGTTCCAGCTGACGCCCCGAGACGTTGACGTGAACAGCCGAGGCAGACCAGGGCGCGATCCATGAGGCGGCGTTCCGGCAAGCTTCGTTGAGCACTCGGCGGCCGATGGCCGGCATGAATGCCGACGCCTCGGCCACGGTCAGGAACTCGCCCGGCAGCAGCAGACCGCGACGAGGATGCTCCCACCGTAACAACGCCTCGGCTGCAACGGTTTTCGTTGTCTCGAGTGCGACGATGGGCTGATAGTGGACGGTGAACTCGTCCCGATCCAGGGCACGGGAGATCTCCGAACGCAGCTGAACCTCATGACGGCGGACGGTCGCCCGGAGCGCATCACCGCCCGTGGCGACGCAATCCTTGCCGTTGCGCTTCGCGGAGTACATGAGGCTGTCGGCGCGCTGCAGCAGAGTCTCGCCCCCGCACCCCGGCTCGGAGAGCACCATGCCGACACTGACCGACAACCGGTCGTACATGCGCCCCATGCCCAGCCTCACCGGGCGGCGCAGCTCGGCTCTGATGCGTTCTGCGGCATGGTGCAGGTCGTCCGCAGCGCCAACGTCGGTGCAGAGCACTGCGAACTCGTCACCGCCCAGACGCGCTGCGATACAGTCTGCCGCGATCACCGATTGCAGCCGTCGCGCAACGATTTTCAGCACCTCGTCGCCCTGCGCGTGCCCCAGGGTGTCGTTGACTGCCTTGAAACCGTCGAGATCGAGGAAGATCAGCCCCACTCCACGCGATCCGACCTGGTGGGCGCCGGCCAACGCAGCCTCGAGGCTGTTCATGAACAGGGCGCGGTTGGCCAGCCCGGTCAGTGGATCATGTGTCGCCAGGTGCTGTAGTTCGGCCTCGAATGCTTTGCGCTCGGTGATGTCGGTGGCCACGCCGATGTATCCCACACACGTGCCGTCGTGATCGGTCATCTGCGAGACGGCCAGACTGACCGCCACACGGTTGCCGTCGCGCCGCACGTAGGTCCATTCGCGGACGTCGGCGTTGTGCGGTGTGACGTCGTGGACGAACACATGGAACGCGGGCGAGATGCCGAGTTCGGCCGCCCTGGCCCGGACTTCGAGCGGGTCGTGGAACTCGATGGGCGTGCGTCCGATCATCTCGTCAGCCGACCAACCCAGCAGGCGTTCCGCCCCGTTGTTGAACACGGTGATGAGCCCGTTCGCGTCGGTGCCGATGATGGCCTGTTCGGACGCCGCCTGCAGGACGCCGGCGAACAGGTCATGCGCCGCGCGCAGCTGCTCGGCGTGGCGCCGTTCCTCGGTGACGTCGCGGAACGCGGCGACGGTGAACGCCGACTGACGGGTCAGCGGGGTGGTGGTCAGCTCGACAACCCGGTCCTGCTCGGGCAGCTCGAGGTCTCGCCGCTGGGCACCGGATACCCCTGATGACGAGGTCTCGTTCGCCGCGCGCACGACATCGTCGACGCAGCCTGACGACGTGGCCTGAGCGTTCTGGAGTACGGCGACGCCGTCGGCGTCGGTGAGCAGAACGCTGTCGTGGATGCTGTCGAGGACAGCGCCCAGCAGCTCAGAAGTACGAGCAGCGGAGTCCCGCGCGGACGAGAGCTGATCGATCAGCCGAGCGCGCGAGTCGCGGTAGAGCGCCAAAGTCAACACGACGATGGTCAGACTGCAGACCATCGCCTGCGCGAGCAGCGCGCGCATCTCGACGTCGGGAACGATCAGCGCGCCGCGTTCCCGCAGGGTGGCGCCGACGATCCAGGCGCCGGCGACGAGTAGGAACGTGGTCGACACCATCGTGCTGTATCGCAGAGCCAACCAGACGGCAGGCACGAGCACGATGAAAGCAATGGGCACACCGGTGTTCAGCCAGAACGCGTAGACGAAGGCCACCACCGCCGTTGCGGTCGCGGCAAGCGCTTCGGCGAGACCGCGGGTGGTGATCCGGGGACGCCGGGGGGTGATCTCTCGAGCGCGCAGCCAGACAGAGACTCCCAACAGCGTCGAGGCGCCGTTGCGGACGGCGAACAGCGCGAAGTTCTCGCCGAAGCCATCGCGCTCGACCACCCAGAAGTATCCGGCTGCCAGGACCGCCGCAGTGCTTGTCCCGACGACCACGGCCACGACCAGGTGGGCGAGGTCGGCCGGATCGCGCAGTGTCGGCGCACGTCCCCCGCGAGTCAGGACGGCCGCCGTCACCGCCGCCAGCAAACCATTCACCACCACGAACCACAACGCGAGCGGGACCGACGCACCAGTGGTCAGATTCACCGCGAAGGTGAGGACCAGCAGCAGCGCGACGTGCGCCAGACGCCTCTGCAGTGGACAGTCACGGGTAGCGAGGAGCCAGACCGTCGCCACCGCGGCGGCGGGCCACACCAGCGAGATCTCGTCCCCGCCGAGCCGGGTGGCACGTCCTGCCACAATTGCCAGGGTGTAGGCGATCGGAAATGCGACGAAGTACGCCACCCAGCGACGATCGACCACCATTGCCACCCTTTGCTTGAGCGTCAATAAACAGCATGAGCGCTCAGGGGGGATTTCGCCGGCAAATTCGGCGTGTCAGTCCCTCGGCCAGACGATCAGCGGCACGGGCAGCGCCCGCAGGATCTTGGTGGCCGACCGGCCGAGGAACAGCCGGCGTGGCGCGGCCAGCCGGCTCGAGCCCACCAGCGCGACCTCACTGTCGGCGAACTCGACGCCTTCGACCGCATCCTCAAGCGATTCACCCCGGCCGATGATGCTGCTGACGGAGCACTCCGCCGGCAGTCGCTGCGCAGCCGAATCCACCAGCGCGGCGGCGTGCTCTTCGGCGGCGCGCACCCAGTCACTGCCGTCGATGGTCGCGTCCTCGTCGAGTGCCACCAGCGACATCAGTCGCAGCGGAACCCGCCACTCACCTGCCAGCCGGACGGCGTTGTCGAACAGCGCCTCGTTGCCGGGCCGCAGCCCGACGGCGCAGGTGATTCGCGAGACCCCCGGCTGCGCCTGGTACTGCGCCGGCGCGAGCGCGACCGGTACGGGTGAGGCGTGCAGCAGCGCGTCAGCGAGGCTGCCCAGCCCGAAGCGGCCGCTACGGACGCGGTGGTAGGTACCGACCACGATCAGTGCCGCCTCACCGCGGTCCGGGTCGGTGGCCGCATCGAGTAGACCCTGGGTGATCGAGTCGGCGCGCTGCACCACGCTGTCGGCGGTCACGTCGTCAGGAACCCGAGACAGTCCGTCGCGCAACCATTCTCGGGCCTGCTCGTCGAGCTCGGCGTTGAAGGCCTGGTCGGGCGAGTACCGCTGGAACGTCGGTGCGTCGCTGGGCAGCACCGATACGAGATCGAGCGTCGCTCCCGACGAACGCGCCAGGGTGGCCGCGACGTTGACTCCGTCGACCCCGCGCTGACGCGGACCGTACCCGACGACATATCGCATGGCTGGTCACGGTACAGAACCGCCGAGGTTGTGGTAAGCCCCGTGAGTACCTTTTTCCACCAGCGAGATGGCGGTGCCACCATGACTCAGTCAGCCTCCGGCTCCACGGGTTCTCCCACGCTGGCCCGCACCTTGGGTCTGTGGGCGATCGTCTTCCTCGGCCTCGGCTACATGACACCGACGGTCGTGTTCGACACGTTCGGCATCGTCTCCGACGAGACCGGCGGAGTGGTACCGACGGCCTACGTTTTCGCGCTGGTGGTCATGGCGTTCACCGCGGTCAGCTACGGCCGGATGACGACCGTGTTCCCGTCCGCGGGTTCGGCATACACGTACACCTCGGCGACGATCAGCCCCAACTTCGGCTTCCTGATCGGGTGGGCGGCCCTGCTCGACTATCTCCTGCTGCCGCTGGTGAATGCGCTGATCATCCGCAGCTACCTGTACTCGTTCTTCCCCGATGCACCGCAGTGGCTGTTCGTGGTCGTCTACGTCGCCGCGATCACCGGGATGTGCCTGTTCAGCATGACCAACACCTCCCGGGTGAACATGCTGCTGGTCGTGTTCGAGGTCGTGCTGATCGGGGTGTTCCTGATCCTGGCCGCCAAGTCGCTGATGGGCGGGATGGGCAACGGCACGTTGTTCTCGGCGGAGCCCCTGTGGCACGAGGGCGTGCATCTGGATCTGGTGATCACCGGGGCGACGATCGTCGCGTTCTCGTTCATCGGGTTCGACGCGATCACCATGTACACCGAGGAAGCCAAAGACGCCGCCACGGTGCCGAAGGCGATCGTGCTGGCGCTGTTGATCGGCGGCGCCATTTTCTTCGTTGCCGCGTTCTTCACCCAGTCGTTGTTCCCGGACGTGTCGAACTTCAGCCAGGAGTCGTTGGAGAACAGTGCGCTGCCGGAAATCGCGTTCAATGTCGGTGGGCATCTGTTCAAGATCCTGCTGACCGCAGCTGCGTTCGCAGCCACGGTGGCCTCGAGCCTCGCGTCGCACGCATCGGTGTCGCGTTTGCTGTTCGTGATGGGGCGTAACGGGCGCGGGCCGGTCGGCCGGTTCTTCGGCTACCTACACCCGAGCTTCCAGACCCCGTTCTACGCGATCATTTTCGTGGGTGTCGTGTCGCTGTTGGCGATTTCGTTCAACCTGGATTTCGTCGCGTCGCTGATCAACTTCGGTGCGCTGATCGCGTTCACCATGGTGAACCTGACCGTCATCATCTACTTCGCGTATCGCCGCCGCGAGGTCAGCGGGGCGGGACAGATCTTCCGCAACATCGTCCTGCCCGGCATCGGCGTCTTGGCCACGGTGTTGCTGTGGCTCTACCTGTCGCCCGAGTCGACGCGCTACGGGATCATCTGGTTCACCATCGGAATCGTTGTGCTGCTGTGGCTTACGCGCTTCTTCCGCCGCCCTCTGTCGGTCAACATGGGCGAAGCGATCCCCGACGCTGACGAAGTCGACACGCCCCCGAAGACGGCGACCTAGACTGGCGGCGCACCCACTCGTGCGGTGCCCGTACCGAGCCCGATCTTCAAGGAGCGAACTCTCGATGAGCACGTCTATGTACGCAGTGGTCGACCCGTCCACCGGCGAGTTGGTCAAGGAATACCCGACGGCCACCGACGAGCAGATCGAGCAGGCGATCGCCGCCGCCGACGCGGCGCACCGTGAGTGGTCGAAGACCTCGTCCGTCGCCGATCGCGCGGCCCTGATCCGCCGGGTCGCCGAGTTGCACGAGGAGCGCAAAGAGGAGCTCGCCCGCATCATCCAGCGTGAGATGGGCAAGCCGCTCGACCAGTCGATCGGCGAAGTGGAGTTCAGCGCAGCGATCTACACCTACTACGCCGACAACGCCGAGAAGTTCCTCGCCGACGAGCCGATCGATCTGCTCGAAGGGGACGGGTCAGCGCTGATCCGACGGAGCTCGGTGGGCGTGCTGCTCGGCATCATGCCGTGGAACTACCCGTACTACCAGGTGGCCCGCTTCGCCGGACCGAACCTGACCATCGGCAACACGATCGTGCTCAAGCACGCGCCGCAGTGTCCGGAATCGGCGGAAGCCCTGCAGAAGATCTTCACCGACGCGGGCTTCCCCGAGGGCGCCTACGTCAACGTGTACGCCACCAACGAGCAGATCGCCGACGCGATCGCCGACCCCCGTGTGCAGGGTGTGTCGCTGACCGGCTCGGAGCGGGCCGGCGCCGCTGTCGCCGAGATCGCGGGCCGCAACCTCAAAAAGGTCGTGCTCGAGCTCGGTGGTTCTGATCCGTTCATCGTGCTGTCGACCGACGATCTGGACGCCACCGTGGAGGCCGCGGTCGACGGGCGGTTCGAGAACACCGGCCAGGCGTGCAACGCGGCCAAGCGCATCATCGTCGCCGAGAACGTCTACGACGAGTTCCTCGGCAAGTTCACCGAGAAGGTGCTGGGCAAGGCCGAGGGCCTGGCCCCGCTGTCGTCGGTGGCCGCCGCCGAGCGCCTCGAGGATCAGGTCAAGCGGGCCGTCGACGCCGGCGCCAACCTGACCAGCGGTGGTGAGCGCAACGGCGCCCATTTCCCGCCGGGGGTGCTCACCGACATGCCGCGCGACTACCGCGAGGAGCTGTTCGGGCCCGTCGCATCGGTGTACAAGGTGGCCGACGAGCAGGAAGCGGTCGAGCTGGCCAACGACACCCCGTTCGGGTTGGGTTCCTACGTCTTCACCACCGACGGCGAACAGGCCAAGCGGGTTGCCGACAAGATCGAGGCCGGCATGGTGTTCGTGAACGCCGTCGGAGCCGAGGGCGCCGAGTTGCCCTTCGGTGGTGTGAAGCGCTCGGGCTTCGGACGCGAACTCGGCCGGTTCGGGATGGACGAGTTCGTGAACAAGAAGCTCATTCGCATCGTCGAGTAGAGCCGCCGGCCCCTGAGATCGGGCAGGTGATCGGGCATTGTTCAGGGTATGGAACTGCGCACTCTGGAGTACTTCCTCGCCGTGGCCGAGGAGGAATCGTTCACCCGGGCCGCGCAGAAGTGCTTCGTCACCCAACCCTCGATCAGCGCCCAGATCCAGGGGCTGGAGCGTGAACTCGGCGAGTCGCTGTTCGATCGCACCCAGCGCACCACGGTGCTGACCGACGGCGGTCGAGTGCTGCTGCCGTACGCGCGGGAGTGCGTGCGCGCAGCCAGCGACGCGAAGGCGGAGTTCTCCGCTCGCGCGGGTCTGCTGCGGGGCCAGCTCCGAATCGGGACGGGCGGCGGGGTCGAACACACCACCATCCCCGCGCTGCTGGGTGAGCTGCGACAGAAGTATCCGGGCATCGACGTCGAGGTCGCCGAGGCGACGAGCGCACCGCTGCTCGACATGGTGCTGCAGAGTCGGTTGCACGCCGCGGTGATAGCTCGGCCCGCTGCGGGGTTGCCTGCGACGATCAGCGCCTCGCCGATGTTCACCGACGAGATCGTGGCGGTGTACGACCCGACGGTCTACCCCCTCGGCGACGCCGATCCGATTCCGTTGCGCGACATCGTGTCTCACCCGGTGATCACCTATCCGCAGACCAGTGCGCTACGTGGCGCTGTCGAGCGGGTCGCCACCGAGGCCGGGGTCGTCTTGTCGGCCAACGTCGCCGCCAACGACGCCCGGTTGCAGGTGGCGTTCGCTGCTCAGGGGTTGGGCGTGGCGCTGAGTGTGCGCTCGGATCCCGCGCTGCGCGAAACCGGGCTCACCATTCGGCACGTCAGCCCACAGATCGGCTTCGACAAGGTTCTCATCTGGCGCAATGACCTCACTGCGCCGGCCCCGCTGAGGGCCTTTCTCGAATTGTGGGCCAATCTGGCCGGCACACCTGCGGCGCCCTAGCCCCTGCGGGCGGAAACGATTGTGGTCGAAGGATCGAAGCCGCGGACGTCAGGCGCGGTGCCGGCGATCGAGCACCCAGTCCCGCACCCGTGAGGGCACCGCCAACCCGACCGCCATCCCGGCCACCGTGAGCGTGGCTGTGATGCCGTCGCTGACCACGGCGAGCAGGACAGGGTCGGTGGCGTGCGTGGCGAGCTCGGCGGCGCCGGCGACAGCCCTGAACACATACATGCCCGGCACCATCGCCACCACGGCCGCGAAACCCACTGCGGCGAAGGGGATGCCTTTCAGATAGGCCACCGGGGTCAACACCGCGCCCGCCAGCAGGCATGCCAGCAGTGCGGCAACGGGAAGGCTGGCATGCCAGTACGCCGTCGCCAGCCAATGGAGGGCGTGCGCCGCCATGCCGACGACGACCGGCCAACCCAACAGGCGGTACGGCATGGAGAAGAACACCGGATAGCAGGCGGCTGCGACACCTGCGGCCAGGACGTCGAGGACGAAGGGCACCTCTGCCGGTGGCGACGTCAGTGGCAGCGCCTGCCCGCCCATACGCAACCCCACCATGAGGCCGACGGCGATCACCGCGAGCACCAGGAGTGCATAACCGAGCCGGGCGAGTGCGAGCGGTATGCGGACTGCCAGCAGATCCATGGCGCCGATGAGGATCTGCGGACCGGGCACCATGACCATGGCCGGGCACAGCGCGACCAGACCACCCGGCACCTGCATTCCGACCGCCCCCGCGAGAGCGCCGGCCGCTCCGGCGATCAGCGCGGCACCGAAGATCGGCAGCAGCACGTCCGAGGTGACGGTGGCCAGCAGTCGGCGCAGCAGGCCTCCCAGTGCCGCGGCACCGGCGATCAACGCGACGGCCCGGATGTCGGTCACCCCGAAGACGACAGACAACGCCGCGGCGCCGAAGCCGCAGGCCACGACGAAGGCCGCGGTCGAGGACGGCTTGAGGCGTGCGGCCTCCTCCAGTGCCCGCTCCACCTCGGTACGGTCCACCGGGCGGCGAGCGGCATCGTCGACGGTTCGCATCAACGCGGCCACCCGGCGCATGTTGACCGCGATGGGCCGCGTCTGCGCGGTCAGCGCGTCGGCACCGCCGGCGCGTGGGTCATAGACGGTCAGCGTCGACCACCCGGGAGTGACCTCGGCAGGCTGGCCCAGTCCGTGCGACAGTCGCCGCACAGCGGTCAGTGTCATGGCCGTCGATTGACCACTCTCGTGCAGCAGGACGGCGGCGCGCAGGATCGTTGCGAGTGCGCCTGCGCGACCGTCCGATTCGCTAGGCACCGGCCACGCCGCGGCCGATCATCTCGTGGGGGTCGACGATGGCGTCGAACTGCTCGCCGGTCACCTTGCCTGACGCGAGCGCCGCCTCGCGCAGCGTGATGTCGCGGGCCACGGCGTCCTCGGCGATGTGCGCGGCGTTCTGGTAGCCGATGACGGGGCTCAGTGCGGTCACCAGCATCGCGCTGGTGCTCACATAGCGGGTGATCCGCTCCTCGTTCAGTGTGGTTCCTGCGACCGAGAATTCGAGGAATTTGCCGCACCCGTCGGCCAGGATGCGGATTGAGTGCAGGACATTGTTGATGATGACGGGCCGCATCGCGTTGAGCTCGAAGTTGCCTTGCGAGCCCGCCAATGCCACCGCGGCGTCGTTACCCATCACCTGGATCGCGATCATCACCAGGGCCTCGCACTGCGTCGGGTTCACCTTGCCGGGCATGATCGACGACCCCGGCTCGTTGGCGGGCAGCACCAGTTCGCCGAGCCCGCAGCGGGGGCCGGAAGCCAGCCACCGCATGTCGTTGGCGATCTTCATCAGGGCGACTGCCAACCCACGCACTGCCGCATGGGCGCGCACGATCGGGTCCAGCGACCCGAGCGCGGCGAATTTGTTCGGCGCGGTGACGTACGGCTTTCCGGTGAGGCCGGCCAGCGTCGTGGCGACGTCGTGGCCGAAGCCCGCCGGCGCATTCAGCCCGGTGCCGACCGCGGTGCCGCCGACCGCCAGTTCCAGCAGACCTGCCCGCGCATGGTCGATGTCCTGCAGGCACGCCTGCAGCTGGGCGGCCCACCCCGACCATTCCTGCCCCACGCTGAGCGGCACCGCATCCTCCAGATGGGTGCGGCCGATCTTCACGATGTCCATCCACTGCGCGCTCTTCGTCGCGATCTCGTCGTGCAGTGCCTTCACTCTCGGCACCAGATGCCCGTCGATGGCGTCCAGCGTGGCGATGTGCATGGCTGTGGGGAAGGTGTCGTTGCTGCTCTGCCCCATGTTGACGTGGTCGTTCGGGCCGACGGGCTGCTGTGAGCCGAGCTGCCCGCCGAGCAGCTGGATGGACCGGTTGGACAGCACCTCGTTGACGTTCATGTTGCTCTGCGTGCCAGATCCCGTCTGCCACACGAACAGTGGGAAGTGCTCGTCGAGTTCGCCGGCGATCGCCTCTTCCGCGGCCTGGACGATCACCTTCGCCAGCCGCGGTTCCAGTCGGCCTGCCTTCTCGTTGACCAGCGCGCAGGCTTTCTTCACCAGTCCGTAGGCGTGGTAGACCTCGATGGGCATGCGGTCGGTGCCTATCGAGAAATGCTGCAGCGAACGCTGGGTCTGGGCGCCCCAGTACCGATCGGCGGGCACGTCGACGGTGCCGAGGCTGTCGAACTCCTGACGGGTACCGGTGGCGTCGATACCTATTGGGGTCATACGGGCGTCCTCCACGGTGGGCTGCGGCCAAGCCTTCCCCGCGCCGTCAGCGCTGTCCAATAGCCGACGCCTTGCCGCGGATAGGAGCAACCTATCGGCCGCCGCGGGATCAGATGACGAAACCACCGTCGACGTTCCACGTCACGCCTGTGACGTAGCTCGCCTCAGCCGACGCGAGATAGGCAACGGCGCTGGCGATGTCGGCCGGCTGTCCGTAGCGACCGACGGCGATGAGCGGACGAACCTGGTCGGAGAAAGCGCCGCCGTGTTCGGGGTTCATGTCGGTGGCCACCGGGCCGGGCTGGATGGTGTTGACGGTGATGCCGCGCGGCGCGAGTTCACGCACGAGTCCGCGGGTGAAGCCGGCGACGGCGGCCTTGGTGAGCGCATACCCGGACAGGCCGGCCATCGGTGCGCGGTCGGCGTTGACACTGCCGATCGTGATGATGCGTCCGCCCTGCCCGAGGTGCGGGACGGCGGCCTTGGTGGCGACGAACACGCCGCGCACGTTGACCGCGATGAGACGGTCGAACTCCTCCAGGGGGAAGTCCTCGATCGGAGCTCCGTAGGCGATGCCGGCGTTGTTCACCAGGATGTCGAGGCCGCCGAGTCGCGACACGGCGGCCTGCACCGCGTCGCTGACGGCGGCGGGGTCGGCGCTGTCGGCCTGCAGCGCGACGACGGTGCCGCCCGCTGCGGTCAGCTCGTCGGCCAACAGTTGCGCAGGCTCCGGCGACGACTGATAGGTAAGGGCCACGTCGGCGCCGTCAGCGACGAGGCGGCGCACGATCTCCGCTCCGATGCCTCTCGAACCGCCGGTGACCAAGGCTCGTTTGCCGGACAGGGGACTCGTCATCGCGATCTCTTTCGTCGTCGGCCGGATCTCCTGCGGCCTCGTGTCCACTGGTAAGCGAGCACGGCCCGGAAAGATTCCCGGCCCTCGCCCTCGCCCCGCTGACGAAATCATCAGGACTGGGATGAGCCTGATATTCTGCGGCCATGGACGTGCCCGAGGGCGCCGGTGCGGAGCAGCCCGTCAACCGGCTGCAGCGCCGCAAGATGCGCACCCGCGCAGCCTTGGTCCGGGCGGCACAGGGATTCATCGCCGAGGGCAAGCTCGCGGTGCCCATCTTGGAGATCACCCAGGCCGCTGATGTGGGAATGGGCTCGTTCTACAACCACTTCGAGAGCAAAGAACAGCTCTTCGACGCTGCCCTGACGGATGCCCTGGACCAGATGGGCGCCCTGCTCGACGTCTTCACCGCCTCGATCACCGAACCAGCGGAAGCATTTGTCACGCGATTTCGACTCGCAGGCAGGCTGTTTCGCCATCGCCCGCAGGAGGCGGCACTGCTGCTGTCCAATGCCGGGTCACTCATCTTCTCCGACCACGGTCTGTCCCCGCGCGCCCGCCGCGACATCGCCGCCGCCATCGACGCCGGCCGGTTCGTGATCGCCGACCCAGACGTGGGGCTCGCACTGGCGGGCGGCGCGCTGATCGGTTTGGCCACGCTGTTGAGGGAGAAGCCCGACCGGGATGCCGACACCACGGTCGACGAGGTGGCCGGTGGACTGCTGCGCACCTTCGGTATCACCGCGAAACAGGCAGCCGCGCTCTGCGCGCTCCCGCTACCCGACCTCTCATCGCTGGCGGATGCACCGGCCGACTGGCCCGCACCCATGATGCGGGCGGACTGAATCGACCGCGTTCTCACACCCGTCCCGCCGCGAGGTGCGCCGTCGTCGTGGCGCGTAGCTTCCCGTCGGACCCGGCGCGCCGATAGGCCGCTGCCCGCAGCGCCGGCGTCAGGCGGTCACGCTCGTCGAGCGTCAAGCCGAGGTAGGGCGGCATGAACCCGTAGACCTGGTCCAGTTGGGCGAGGAATCCCTCCACTGAGGGGACCTCCCACACGACCTGGACGGCGCGCACGGTGACATCCCGAAATCCCGCACCCTTCAGTCCTTCTCGAAGCGCGTCTGGCTCTGCCGCCAGTAGTACACCCGCCGGTCTCGGGATGGTTTCCCGCCCCGGAAACACCTCGGCCATCGCCTCCACTAGCAATCCCACCGACGCCACGGTCCGCGGATCCGTCCAGCTGCTGACGCACCCGTGGCCACCGGGCCTCGTCACCCGCACCATCTCCCGCAACGCGCCACCCCAGTCGGGCAGGTTGATGACCCCGAACATCGAGAACGTGGCATCGAAGGTGGCGTCGTCGAATTCGAGAACCTGCGCATCCATCACCGTCGCCGTACACGACGGATAGCGAGCCAGCCGTTGCGCCGCACGCGCCACCATGTCCTCCGAGACGTCCACAGCCGTCACGCGCGCACCGAGTTCGGCAGCGGCAACACTCAGCGCGCCGGGGCCGCAGGCCACATCGAGTACCTCGGCTCCGCCTGCGAGACCCCCCACCATCTCGAAGGCCGGTGAAATGCATTGCGCAGTCAGCGGTTCACCGATGCGCTCGTAGAGATCGGCAGGAGCGAGCAGTCGAACACGATCGTCAGGAGGTGCCATCGGCTCAGCATGCTCACCCACGCTCAGATCGGCAAGGATAGTTGCTGATCGGGCAAGGCACGTCATGTCGGGGGGAATTGCGCCTATCGTGCAGACGTGACCGATCCTGCGCTGGTGAAGCCGACACCGCCGGAACTGATGGACGACACCGGTACCGGACTGGACTACGGCACCAAGCCGACCCAGATGCTGGGCGACATCACCCCCAACGACCGATTCTTCGTTCGCAGCCACGCTCCGACGCCACGCATCGACGGCGACACGTGGACGCTGCACATCGACGGTGACGGCGTGCGCGAACCGCTGAGCTATTCCTACGCCCAACTGCGCGACGACTTCCCGTTGATCTCGATCGTCCGCACCCTCGAGTGCGCGGGCAATCGCCGGGTGCTGTTCGGCGAAGAGGTGCACCACACCTTCGAGGGCACGCAGTGGGGACGGGGGGCGATCAGCACTGCCGAGTGGACCGGCATCCGGCTCCGCGACCTGCTCGCACCGGCCGGTACCGCCGACGACGCCCGCGATGTCATGCCGGAATCTCTCGACGAGATCAGGGCACGCAGGCCGCTACCACTGGCCAAGGCGCTCGCCGACGACACGATCGTCGCGATCGCGATGAACGGTGAGCCCCTGCCCGCTGATCACGGCTTCCCCGCCCGCCTCGTGGTGTCCGGATGGCTGGGAGCGGCGAGCATCAAGTGGCTGGGTCGCATCGAGGTCAGCACGCAACACCTGTACACGCCGTGGAATACCGAAGATTACGTTCTGATCAGCCCAGAGCACGCCCAAGAGGGGCCTGCGCGCGGACCGGCGATCACCGAGCCTGCTCTGTCCAGCATGATCGAACTCCCCTGGCCCGCAACACTTTCTAGTGGTACGCACGTGATTCGCGGCCGGGCCTTCGCCGGCGAGGGCTGGGTCACCGCCGTGGAGTACCGGATCGACGGCGGCCCCTGGCGCCCGGCGACCATCACATCGCCCGGGTCCTCGGGGGTATGGGCACGGTGGCAGTTCCGCTGGGACGCCGCGCCGGGAGATCACGTCGTGCGAGTGCGGGCCACCGACAATCGCGGCACCGTACAGCCCGAGCACACCCCGTGGAACGAGCTCGGATACATGCATCAGTCGGTGCTCGCTCACCCGGTGAACGTGAGTTCCACGTGAGGTCGTCGACGTGCAGCTGAGCGCGCGAATGCCGGACCTCACGTCGTTGGAGGTCCTTCTCGCGATCGCCCGCACCGGCAGCCTCAGCGGCGCCGGCCGCGAATGCAGGCTGACCCAGCAGGCCGTGTCCGCACGCATCGCCGCCCTCGAACGGCAGACCGGCGTGCGCCTGGTCATTCGCAGCAAGACCGGGTCTCGGCTGACCCCGGCGGGTGCGGTCGCCGCGCAGTGGGCCGATCGGCTGCTCACCGTGGCGCACGAGGTCGACGCGGGCCTGGCCACGTTGCGCGACGACAGCAAGACCCGACTGCGCATCACGGCGAGCCTGACCGTCGCAGAACAGCTTCTCCCCCGCTGGCTGGTGAGTTGGCGAGACAGCGTGACCCGGCAGCGCTCGACGCCGCCGGACGTCATACTCACCGCGGCCAACAGCGAACAGGTGATCGCGGCCATCCGCAACGATCAGGCCGATCTGGGCTTCGTCGAGAGTCCCGGCGTGCCGCGGCCGTTGCGCAGCAGCACCGTCGCTCACGACGATCTGGTGGTGGTGGTGCCACCCGCGCACCGGTGGGCCCGTCGTCCGCAGCCCGTCCCGGCCGACGAACTCGCCGCCACAGCGTTGGTCACCCGCGAGAAAGGTTCGGGGACAAGAGAATTCCTGACCAGCGCACTCCGGCGTGTGACCGATGCCCCTCAGGTTCCGCCGGCCCTGGAGCTGTCCAGTGCTGCTGCCGTGCGCGCCGCGGTGCTCGCGCAGGCGGGCCCGGCAGTGCTGAGCAGACTGGCCGTCGCCGACGATCTCGAACTCGGCCGGCTCCGCGCGGTCGACGTGGCGGGTCTCGAACTCCGCCGTGCGTTGCGGGCGGTCTGGCTGGGCGGAAGTACTCCCCCCGCCGGTGCGGTGCGGGACCTGCTCAGCCACATCAGCGCCGTCCGGCGCCATCGAAGTGAGTGATCAGGTCACAATTTCTCATTGTGACACGGCTACTGTTCAGCAGGTCCAGCCGCTCGTAGCGTGACAGTCATGCAACACTCCACCCTCATCCCCGAGCCCGTCGCCGTCGTGGCCCCGCCGCCGCAGCGCGGACTTCACCATGTGGGCCCCAACTGGTTCGCCTCGGTGATGGGGACCGGCATCGTCGCCACCGCCGCGGCGACCCTCCCCGTTCAGGTGCCGGGTTTGCGCGGCTTCGCCCAGGTCGTCTGGGTGCTGGCCGCGGCGCTGCTCGCAGTGCTCGTCGTGCTGGTCGGCTCGTTCTGGGTGCGCCACCCCGTCGTCGCCCGGAGCCACGCCCACAACGCGCAGATGGCGCACTTCTACGGGGCGGCGCCGATGGCGCTGCTCACCGTCGGCGCCGGGGCGCTGCTGATCGGTGGCGACGTGATCGGTGCGGACGCGGCGCTGCGACTGGACTGGGCGCTGTGGACATTCGGCACTGCGGGCGGACTCATCACCGCGGCGACCATTCCCTTCCTGATGGTCACCCGGCACGACGTGGGCCCCGACGCCGCCTTCGGCGGCTGGCTGATGCCGGTGGTGCCGCCGATGGTGTCGGCAGCGACTGGGGCGCTGCTCATCCCGCACATCGGCAGCGAGACAGGTCGGGCCACCATGCTCTACGCCTGCTTCGCGATGTTCGGCCTGTCGATGATCGCCGCGCTGATCATCATCACGATGATCTGGAGCCGGCTCGTTCACTACGGCACCTCCGGCACCGCGCGGGTCGCCACGCTGTGGATCGTGCTCGGCCCACTGGGGCAGTCCATCACCGCGGCAGGGCTGCTGGGCGGCAACGCCGCCGCGGCCGTCGACCCCCAGATCGCCGGCGCCCTGAAGGTGTTCGCGGTGCTCTTCGGCGTGCCCGTGTGGGGATTCGCCGTGCTGTGGATCGTGCTGGCGACGTCGCTGACCATCCGGACGCTGCGCCGCGGCATGCCGTTCGCGTTGACGTGGTGGAGCCTGACGTTCCCGGTCGGCACCTTCGTCACCGGCACCACGCAGCTGGCGTTGCACACGGGACTGCCGGCGCTGCGGGTGGCCGCAGTGGTCGGCTATGTCTGCCTGCTCGGCACGTGGTGTCTGGTGGCGACGCGCACCGTCCACGGCAGCGTCCGCGGCGAACTCCTCGGCCCCCGATAACCGCGGAACATCGTTCCAGGCTGTTGCCGGGCCGGAATCGCAGCCATGGCTGCTATCTGGATGCGGGATCTGCGAGTACCCCGCAGGTAACCTGCACGGATGCCGTCGACGCCCCTGCCCGTGGTGCTGGCCACGCTCGCGCTCCGGCGCGGGCTCAAACGGTTCGCGGACAGGTTGGTGCCACCGCAGTTCGCGATGCTCGATGTCGGCGAGGGGCTCGCCGGCGTCCAGATCGCCGCGAGCATCGCCGAGCTCGGGATCGCCGATGTGCTCGTAGGGGGACCGCTGACCGCACGTCAGATCGCCGAGCAGCTCGACACGGATCCCGAGGCCACCCACCGCCTGCTGCGCGGCGCTGTGGCCTGCGGGTTGTGCACCCTGGACCGGCGCACCGGGGCGGCCCGCCTGACCCGCATGGGTGCAGTGCTGAGCAGCGACCACCCGGCCTCGCTGCGCGCGTGGATGCGATACAAGGGGATGCCGTCGACGGTCGACGCCTGGGGCGGTCTGGCGGCGAGCGTGCGTAGCGGACGGAGTGCGTTCGAGCTGGTACACGGCACGTCGGTGTGGGATTGGTATGCCGCCCACCCCGACGAGGAGAAGATCTTCGCCGCGACGATGCGGCAGGCGACCAGCATGATCGCCCGCAGCATCGCCCGCGTCTACCCGTGGCCGGACGGTGCGGTGGTGTGCGACGTGGCCGGCGGGATCGGGACGCTGCTCTCGGTGATCGTGTCCGAGACCGCGGCGAACCTGCGCGGAGTCCTGGTCGACAGTGCCGGGATGATCGCCGAGGCCGATCGGTTCCTCGCCGAACGGGGTGTCGACGACCGGATCGAGCGTGTCGAGGGAGACATCTTCGGTTCGATCGACGCCACCGCCGACGTCTACATCCTCAAAGACGTCCTCCACGACTGGGATGACGAACGCTGCGCGAAGATCTTCTCGACTGTCGCGGCGAGCATGCCGGCCGGCGCCAAGCTCCTGGTGGTCGAGTATCTCCAGCCGCGCAACCGGCCGAATCCGTTCTCCCCTCTCCTTGATCTGCACACCCTCACGCAGCGCGACGAGGGCAGGCTGAGGTCGACGGAGGAGTTCGAGGAGCTGCTCGTCAGCGCAGGCCTACGGCCCACCGGTCGGCATTTCTCGGTCGTGCCGCACGACATCATCGAGGCCGAGAAGACCGGAGGGTGACCTACGGCCGGTAGCCCGCGGCCGAGTTCCGCAGCTGCCAGATCTGCGCGGGGCACAAGATGCCGATGGCGTAGGACACCACATAGTTGGCGGCCTGTTCGTCGTTCGGGAAGACGTCCCGCTTGGTGTCGGCCATCAGCTGGGCGTAGGGCACGCCTCTGCCGACTTTGTCGCACAGCCCCCAGCCGTACCCCAGTGCATCGTTGTTGGGGAAATCGAAGTGACGCCGCACGATGACGTTGTAGGTGTACTCGACTTCGGGCGCGGGCACGGCCGAGGCCACCGGAAGGGCTGAAAGGCCGCTTGCTGCAACCATCGTCGCGCTCAGGACGGCCGCTCGCCGACATGCTGGTGATGTCATCAGCTGCACCCGCGCACGCATTGGCCACTGCCGACGCCACTGACGCCGGGAATTGCTCGCATTCCCCACCGCACCGGCATCATCGCATCACTCGCTTTCGGCTGGTCGGTCTCATGCCCCCAGGCAGCGTAGCGCTTTGAACGCATACGGCGTCAGGAAGCGATGAGCATGAAAGCGCGACTCGACTATCGAGTTGCTGCTGTCCTGCGCCCTGGCGTGGTTGGTCAATCCGACGTGAGTCAGGACGCTTGGACGACGAGCCCGTGCCGGATGATGGACTGCGCATTGGCGACCACCGCCTCCACCGATCCTCGGCGCGGATTCCACCATTCCACTGCCCGGTTCAGCGCACCCAAGATGAGCATCTGGCCGATGTACAGATCGAGTTCGGGCCGCAACAGTCCCTCGCGGGCGACGTCGTTGACGAGGCGTCGCCAGATCTCCCCGTAGCGCTCCTCTTCGAGGATCTGCCGCCGTCTGATGGATTGCGGGACCTGTCCCGCGTTGCGGATGGACGCCGTCGCGTAGTCGGAGATCTCGAGCTCGTGGCGGAGGTGTGCCTCGGCGGCGATGAGCAGGCGGTCGAGTGCAGGAGTGCCGTCGGGCAGGTCGTCGAGTACGGACGTCACGTGCACGCACATATCGGCGATGCCTGACCACATCACCTCTTCGATGAGGTCCTCCCGGGACGGGAAGTAGTAGTAGATAGCCGGCGCCTGCAGGTCCGCCGCGGCGGCGACGTCGGTGAGACGCAAGCCGGCGTAGCCGTTCTCCGAGAGCACACGTGCGGCTGCATCGAGAATGCGCGACCGCGTCACTGCGGACTTCGACACCGAGGCCTCGCCCTGCTGATCCGCAGTCGACGCCGCGCGAGCATTCTGCCTGGCCATTGGTCGATGGTACGGCGCGCGGCGGGTCCGACGCCCTGCCGGTCGCCGGCGGGATTCAAAGCCAGAAAGACTCGCCGACCCACTGCTTAATCCCTATTAGAAGTCTTCTCTTGACCACGGGATCGTGATTGCGCACTCTGATGGGGTGACATCGACGGCAATCATGCGCAAACGGTCCCTGCGCCGCAGCAGGGTTGTGTGCGCTCTGCTCGCCATCGCGGGTGTTGCAGTCGCGACATCGGCTACGGCTCAGGCGGACAACCGCCGGCTAAACGAGAGCGTGATCGCCAACGTCTACACAGTGCAGCACCAGGCCGGCTGCACCAACGATGTGACGCGCAATGCGCAGTTGCAGCTCGCTGCGGAGTGGCACGCCAATGACGTCCTGAACAATCGTGCCCTGGACGGTGACCTCGGCTCGGACGGCTCGACACCGCAGAGTCGAGCGGAGGCCGCCGGGTACCGGGGCACAATCCAGCAGACGGTCGCCATCAACCCCGCACTGGCGATCAGCGGGATCGAAATCATCCGACAGTGGTACGACAATCCCGTCTCGCTGGCGATCATGCAGAACTGTGCCAACACACAGATGGGTGTCTGGTCACTGAACAGCCTCGACCGCTCGGTTGTGGTGGCGGTCTACGGCCGCCCGACCTGACGCGAGCACATGTCGACACGTCCGCAGCGTTGAGCGCGTTCGTCCGCGTCGACCCGGCCGAAGGCGGTGGGTTCCTTCCCTGAGCTCAGGAGACGAGATCGATTGCTCCGCAACCATTGACGGGGACATGACGAGAAGCGGCGGGAGTCACACCAAGCTCTCACGTCGCCATCCTGCGAGTGGCGCGAAGACGATCGCGCGCTGTGACCGGATTCCGCGTTCAGCCGATCGATCGGTCTGCCGTCCCACTGGGTGACAGGCACGCCCTCGGGGTGTGAAGGCAACGACGCTTCTACCATCGAACGATGCCGAAGAAGACGTCCGCTGCTACCGCAGGCGACTCGAAGTCGCAGCGCACGCGTGCCCGCATCCTCGATGCGGCTGCCCATGTGCTGAGCGTCAAGGGTTACGCGGGCACCCGCCTCACCGACGTCGCAGAGTACGCGGAACTGCAGGCCCCGGCGATCTACTACTACTTCCCCTCTCGGGAGGACCTGATCGAGGAGGTCATGTTCAGCGGGATCAGCGATTTGCGCATCTTCGTGAAAGAAGCGCTCGACGCGCTTCCGCCGGAGGCATCACCGATGGACCGCATCATGGCCGCCGTCGAATCGCATCTCCGGCACGAACTCGAGCTGTCCGACTTCGCACGGGCATCGATCCGCAATTCGGGCCAGGTACCCGAGCGACTGCGCACCCGGCAGAAGAACGAGGAAGCAGCGTACAACCGGATCTGGCGCGGCCTGATGAAGTCTGCGGTGGTCGAGGGACAGATCCGCGACGACCTCGACGCGGCGCTGGCGCTGGCGCTGATCCTCGGCACGCTCAACTGGGCCGCGGAATGGTGGGATCGACGTCGCATCTCGGTGGACACAATTGTGGCCAACGCGCAGGTGTTCATTCGGCACGGTCTGGCGCCGGTTCCGAAGCCCAAGCGGAAACGTCCAACCGCGGCCAAGTAATACCTTCGACGCACCACGGGCAGTACATCGATTGGCATCGTTGCTTGTTAGTGGATTTCTGCATGACCTCGCACGAACTCCCCTGTGCAACAGTTCTTTTCGCCTACGGTCAGCCCCTCTCGGACTCCACTGACGGTCCGCTCCACTGTGGGCTGATTGCTCTCATACCTGTCATCGACTCTCGGCTGGAAACAGTTCCACGCCGTGGCTGCCGTAGAGCAGATGCTCAGCGACGGCGCGGAATCGCCCGCGGAATCCCCGTAGCCCACAGTGCCCAGGCGATCAACACGGGCTGAAAGAGCAGTCGGACGAATCGGCTCGTATCTGTGTTGAGCCCGAACCCGTCTGCCTGGTTGACGAACTGGGCGATGTTGCCCGGGAAGACGAGCACGAAGAACGCTGCCAGCAGCCGACCGACCAGAACGCGATCCCGCCTCAGCAGCGCGAGACCCACGCCGAGCGTGATCTCGACACCACCGGAGGCCATCACGACGCCGTCGGCATCCACCGGCACCCACTTCGGTACCTGCGCCTGGAATTCCTCGCGGGCCCAGAACAAGTGGCTGAGCCCCGCGAAGATCATCGCCCCGGCGAGCACGAGGCGGGCGATGGTCCGCGCGCGGGTGGTCGGCGGCGGCGCAGGCAGATCTGCCACGGGTGACCCTTTCGTCGTTGTCACGGAATTGGTTTCGCATCGGGGGTGCGCGCGTGGAGGTCGGCGGTGATCAGATGCAGAGCGTCCCGCAACGCGGCGAGATCCGCTGCGGCCGACGCGTCAGACCCCAGCAGACGGTCCGGAATGCACGCCGCGCGCTCCTCGAGAGCACGCCCGCGGTCGGTCAGCGAGATCTCCACACGCCTCTCATCGGTCGCACTGCGTTGGCGACGCACCAGGCCCGCCGACTCCAGACGCTTCAGCAGCGGTGACAGCGTTCCCGAATCCAGATGCAGGCGGTCGCCGAGATGGCCGACCGTGCACGGCTGTTCCTCCCACAGCACCATGAGCACCAGGTACTGCGGGTAGGTCAGCTCGAGTTCTTCCAGAAGCGGTCGGTAGGCAGCGGTCACCGCACGCGACGCCGAATACAGCGCGAAACACAGCTGCTCGTCGAGACGGGGGCCGGGCACGCACAAACTTTATCGCACGCAGCTCAATTGTGCACAATTGGTTCTGGGTCTCGGGTGACCCCGCGTGGATGGGCAGAACCACCTATGGAACACCGACAGAGTCGCTCACGGTGGGCCGGGAAGCTGTCAGGAAATCCGCAGCTCGTCCTCATCCGACGGGAGTACTCCGGTCTGAGACGAGCGAAAGGACTGCTGATGAACACCGAGACCGTAGATCGTCAGTTCACGGCGCTACAGGCGCAGGCCGATCAGACGGGTGCGCTGATCCGCACGCTGGCCGACAAGATGTCCGCGGCAGCGGCGGCCGGAGACGCGAATGCCCGGGAGTGGGGGCTCGATCTCAAAGAGATCGCGCTGGCGATCCGTGACGAACAGGCGACGACCACCGAGCTCCTGCAGGCCATCCACGGCCTCGTCGACAACCACGTCGCGGCGGTCCCTGAGCCGGCATACTCCACTCCCCCTGTCGCGTACGCCCCAGCCCAGTACCAACCTCCGCAGTATTCGCAGTACGCGCAGCCCGCGCAGGGCGGCGGTGCGCTGCAGCGGTTCCTCGGCGGCCGCTTCGGGCAGGCGATGGTGACCGGCGCCGGCATCGGGATCGGCGACGACATAGTCAACTCGATCTTCGATCGGTTCTGACGCCCTTCGCTGCGCGCAGCCTCGCCTGCCGAATCGTCGGTACCGTGGAAGCCACTATGGCTCGACAGCGCAGTGTGGTGCGGTCGGCGTTCGTCGCCGCCTCGGCGGTGCTGTGCGCCGCGCTCTCCTCGGCCACCGCGTGGGCCGGCGGACTCGGCGACTACATCTGGGAGCGTCGTCCCCTCGTGGTGTTCTCACCCGCAGGAAACGACCCGAGGCTGACCGAGACCCTCCGGAGAATCGACGACAGCCAGTGCGCATTCGCCGACCGCGACATGGTGCTCGCCGTGGTGGTGGCCGGCGGCAGCACCACGCTCGACGGCGCGGCGACGGACCCGGGTGAGTCGGACCGCTTGAGGCAGCGCTACCGCGTCGCGCCCGACGCCTTCACCGTGGTGTTGGTCGGCAAGGACGGCGGTGAAAAGTGGCGCACCGACGAGGTTCCGGATCTCGAGGTCGTGTACTCGGTGATCGACGGCATGCCGATGCGGAGCCGTGAGATGAACGCCGGCTCGGAGGGATGCTGACATGGTTGCTAATCGACGGTGGCTCGCCGGCGTCGCGATTGCGGTCTCGGCCCTGATGCTGGTGGCCTGCGGACAGCAGGCCAGTGCCGACGAACCAACGACCGCGACAGGCGTGCCCCTCGTAAGCCTGATCGATGTCGGCAATGCCGGCGCGGTGGCCGGCTGGACGACCGTCAACGATCCCGTGATGGGCGGCAAGTCCACTTCACGCGTGGCGTTCAGCGGAGGCGGCCTCGAGTTCTCGGGAACCCTGTCGCTGGAGAACAACGGCGGGTTCGCCTCGGCCCGCAGCCCGCAGGACCCCGGCATCGGGCAGAAGGCGATCGGCGCCACGGCGCTGAACGTGCAGGCCACCGGCGACGGAAAGACCTACGTGCTGAAGGCCGGGGTCGCCGGGCGACCGTGGTCCTACATCCAGCGGTTCCGGACCGACGCCGGCGTCGCACGACGCTATGCGCTGCCCGTCGAGAGTTTCGAGCCGGTCGGCATGCGTCTGGATCCTGCACCCGATGCGCCACGGCTGCTCGATCCGTCGACCATCGACGAAGTGGCCGTCTACATCCTCGACAAGCAGCAGGGCCCCTTCGCCATCACGATCACGGGGATCGACGCCACCTCCTGATCGGAGACGTTCGGTCAGCCGCGCGGCGTGGTGGTGATGTGCACGTGGTCGAAGTGACCGTAGCCCGACGCCTGCGGCCCGGCCGGTGTGGAGTACGTGCCGCGCCAGATCACGTCCTGCAAACCGAAGCGACCCGCGTTGGCCAGTGCGAACGCCCGGATCTGATCACCGAGCGCGATGCCCTCGGAGCTATCGGGATTGGGGATCATGATGTCGATCGCGAGACCCCGCGGGTGCCAGGGCTTCGAGTCCGGCCGCACCCCGTCGATGGTGGAGATCTGCGGGAACTGGGCGCTGACGGCTCGCGCGACCAGGACCGTATTGGGTTGCAGGCCAGCCTCATTGGCGACGCCGACGGGTAGGGCATCCGGAACCTGAGGGGGCGCCAGATCCCCGGGCGGCAGGGCGGGCATGGCGACGACAGCCGGATCCTGCGGGGCGGGAGGCGCGGCCGGCGGCGGAACCGCCGCGTCGATCACGGCTTGCTGCTGCGGCGTCAACGCCGCGTACTGAGCCTCCGCGGCGGCGATCCGGCGCAGCAGATCCTGCCATTTGGCCTGTAGCTCGGCGCGGATCGCTGCGGCGCGCTCGGCGGCGGCACGGGCATCTGCGGCCGAGCGCTCGGAGGCGCGGGCAGCGCTCTCGGCCTGTTCGCGCATCTGGCGATACGCGCGGAGTCGGTCGGCCGTCGTCGCGTCCATCACCTGCTGCAGCGACAACCTGTCGATGAGCCGTTGCGGCGACGAGGCGGTGAGCACCGTCGCCAGCTGGCTGTCGCCACCACTCATGTAGGTCATCGCCGAGAGGCGGTCGACCGCGTCCTGAAGGGGTGCCAGTTGTGCGGTCGCGGCATCCAGCGCACCCTGGTCAGAGCGCCGACGGTCGTCTGCCGTGGCGAGCTCCGCCTGCTTCGCGTCGACGTCACGCTGGGCCGCGGTGACGGCCTCACGACTCTGCACCGCTTGTGCGGAGAGCTCGTTGAGCCTGGCCAGCGCCTCGTCGGCGGGTTCGGCGTGCGCGAAGCCGATCGTCGCCGCCGCCAGCAAGGCCACCACCGGGATGCCCGTGGCACCGCAGAGCATTCCCCGGGAGGCGTGGCGCATGCGGATAGTCACGATCCCTTGTTCTCGAGAGTGGCCCGGCCGGGCGATCAGCGTTCCGGGCAAGGCTACGAAGTGCGTTCTGCGATGTCTAGTCGACGTCCGCGAGGCTTTAGTTGATGATCTCTCCGCCGTCATCGGAGAGCAGCACTGACAACCGCTCCCGCCACATCTGCAGCTGGTCCGGTGTCAGCCGCTCCCATTCGGTGACCTCGGCAACCACCCGCAACGGAGCGGTACTGCGGTAGGACCGGGTCGGATTTCCAGGGAACTTCTTATCGGTCACGTTCGGGTCGTCCTCGAACCCGCCCGTCGGTTCGACCTCGTAGACCCTGGGCGCGGCGGCACCACCGCCGAGCTCGGCGGCGATCTCGGCAGCCAGCCCGGCCCCGTTCACTCGCGAGGTGAAGTAGATGTGGTTCATCACGATCTCCGGACGGTAGTTCGACGGCCGGCCCGCGGTGAGCAGGTCGCCGACTGTCAGATCCGCAATCGTGCCGTGGAAGAACGGGCCGGGCTCGGCCGATCGAGACATCGGAAACCTCCAGGTCGGGTACGGGGCCGGGCCAGCATGCCGCACGACCGGGGTCTTGCCACAAGCCCCGTACCCTCGCTTAACCTGGAGTGGGAGGGGTGATCAGCCCGCGATCGCCAGGCGCACCGACGCTGAGCGCGCCGACAGCAGCGACGTCACCAGCGACGGTCGGAATCCTCTCTGCATCACTGCAACCGGCGTCCCGATGACGGTCCCGGTCGCGGTGCCGCTCGGCGTCGCAACCGTGATCGCATCCCCCGGCGCACCGTAGATTCCCGCGCACGTGGAGCCCTCACACGCCCCCGTCGACGGATCGATCCGGCCCGCGAAAATGTCGTTCAGCCAGCCCGCCATGAGCGTCTGCGCGGCCGACTTGTTCTGCTCCGTCGGGAAACCCTGATTGAGATACGAGATCAGCTGAATCGCCCTGCTGCCACCCTGCATGGAATCCAGGTGCTGACCGTTGTCGAGAACCACCCCGTTGAAATGCCCCGGCCGATGCTCGTCGAGGGCCTGGTCGACCCGGCGGGGCGACCCGTCCTCCCGGGGCGCCCCGAGCTCAAAGACCGGGATGTAGGTGCCCAGGCCCTCGAGCTTGTCCAGCGCGTCCGCCAGCACCGTTCCCGGAGGAGCTCCATCGAGGGTCAGGATCCCCGCCAGCTGATTGATCCCACCGCTGGCTGCCACCGCCTCTGCGTAGTAGCCGGCCGCGCCTGCGGCAACACCCGCTCCCAGCGAGTGCCCGACCAGTGTGAACCGATCCGGCAGGGCTGCGGTCACGCCGTAACGCTTCGCGAAGCCGGCGGCCACCGCGCTGGCCGTCAGTGCGTCACGATCACCGAGCAACAGCTCTGCGGTCGCGCGGTACACCTGGTCGTCACCGAGCCAGAAGCCGTCGCGCACATACGGATTGGATGACAATGTGGGGACGACGACAATGCTGTTGGTGCGTTCGGCCAACCACGACGCGGTGTAGCTGTACATCGCACCGACACCGCGATAGCCGTGCTGTAGGTAGATGAACCGCTCCGGCAGTTCTTCGCCGTCGGGGTAATACCAGTCCGCTCGAACGAACCGTCCCTCTGTGATCTCCAACCTCGAGCTGCGCACGGTCACGTCCACGCCTGGCGGTACCACGGGCGGTCCCGCCACGACGCGGATCGCCGCACCGACGATGTCCGTCACCAGCGACTGAATGACGTCCTCGAGCTTTTTGCGCTGCGGCGCGGACGCGATCTCCGCTGCAGCACGTGTCGGCGAAAGTTCCTGTGCCGTCGTCGTGTACGCGGTCACGCGAGGCGATTCGAGCTCAGTGATGGGTGCACGTGCGGGCTTGCTGGTGACGCCGCGGCGTGGCGTCCGAATGGCCGCCGATCGGACCTCCGTCTCGTCGGCATCCGCGTCGACCGATTCCGACTGGTCATCCGAATCGACGGCTCCCGTGTCGGGATCGTCGGCCGCGCCTGTGCCATCGGATGCCGTGTCGCCGGTATCCGCGTCGTTCACGTCGGTGTCGGTGCTGCCGGTGCCGCCGTCAGCGTCGGTCTCGGTGGTGTCCGTCTTCTTGCGGTCCGTCTTCCTGCGGTCCGCCTTCTTGGTGACCTCCTTCTCGGCGTCGGCTACATGCGACACACGCGGGCCGCGGTTCAACGCCTCGGAGGTAGAGGAGGAGGTGCTGCCCGCCTCGGTTCCCGTATCCGCGCAGGCCGCGTCCGCACCCGCGATCATCGCCGCCGACATCCCGGCGGCCACCACACCAGCACCCATCCACGCTGACAGTTGCGACATTCGACTCCCTCGATATTGACGACTGCGTCACTGCGGTCGCCGACACCATAGGACAGACCGCAAAGCAGGTAGACACATTTCGAAAAGTGGTCATCTTTCGCGCGCCTATCCCCAAAGGGGTACGAAAGGCTCACCAACGACGGCTGACCCCGCGACGGTGCCGGTGATTGCATGAGTGACGGCCATCACAACACCGAACAACGGAGCGTCAGCACATGGGCTTTTTCACCGATGCCGCCGAACTCGACACCTACATCGGGGGCGTCTTCCGCGATGCCTTCGACCACCCGGAATCGGGGCCGAAGCTCAAGGGCGCCAACCTCGTCATGCGGGTGATCTACACCGATCCCGACTGTGAGATGACGATGGTCTTCCGCGACGACAGCGGGGTCATCGCAGGCCCCAGCGATGAAAAGGCCGATGTCACGCTGCTGATGCGCGGGGACACCGCCGACCAGTTCTGGCGCGGCGAGTACAACCTCGCGATCGGCCTGGCCAAGGGCCAGGTCAAAGCGAAGGGACCGGTCAACAAGATCCTCAAGCTCGTTCCGCTGACCAAGCCGCTGTTCCCGATGTACCGCGAAAAGGTGGCCACCAAGGACGCCCAGGCCGGCACCCATGCCTGAGACCATGCGCGCGGTGGTGCTGCGCGAACCGCACCGGGTCGAGGTAGCCGACGTACCGAGGCCCGAAATGAGCAGTGCCACCGACATTCTCGTGCGAGTCGAGCAGACCGCCATCTGCGGTACCGATCTGCACCCCTACGAAGGTCGACTCGAGCTCGAAGCCGACATCGTCCTCGGCCACGAGTTCCTGGGCACCGTCGTCGCGGCCGGTTCCGCGGTGACCCGCTTCAGCGAGGGCGACCGGGTGGTCAGCTCCTGTGTGGTCAGCTGCGGAGCCTGCCACCAGTGTCGCCGGCATCAGCCCGGCAACTGCGCCGGATCACGCATCTTCGGCCTGGGTCTGGCGCTGGGGGATCTGGCGGGCGGACAAGCCGAATTCGTCGTGGTGCCCAACGCCGACAGCACCGCGCGCGCCATCCCGGACACAGTTTCTGCCTGCGACGACGACATCCTGTTCGCCGGCGACATCATGACCACCGGTTATGAGGCGGTGGCCCGGGCCATCACCCCCGGCGACACCGTCGCCGTGGTGGGCGCGGGGCCGGTGGGCCTGTGCGCGGCGATGGCCGCCGACGTCCTGGGCGCTGCGCAGGTCATCGTCGTCGACAAGGTCGCCGCCAGGCTCAAGGAGGCCGCCAACCTCGGTGCCGTCGCGGTGGACGCGGACCAGGACGATCCGGCCGACGCGGTGCTCGATCTCACCGACTGGCGCGGCGCCGACGTCGTCGTGGATGCGGTCGGGCACGAGTCGGCGCTGCTGTCGTCGATCGCACTGGTCCGGGCGGGCGGCACCCTGTCGATCCCGGGTGTCTACAACGAGGACGCCATCACCCTGCCGTTCGGCGAGCTCTATCTGAAGGGCGTGACGCTGCAGATGGGTGTCTCTCACATCACCGAATACATGGACGAGGTCATCGCTCTCACCTGCGCCGGCAAGCTGCGACCCGGCTCGATCATCTCCCACCGGATGGGCCTGTCCGAGGCAGCCGAGGCGTACCGCATGTTCGAGGCCCGCGAGGCCACCAAGATCGTCATGGATCCGAGGAACTGACGTGACAAGCGTTGACATCAAACACTTCCCGATGCGAATCGGTGGTCGGGAGGTCGACACCGAACGCCGCCGCAACGTCGTCGACCCCAGCACGGGCGAGACCGTCGCGACCGTCGCGCACGGCGATGCCGGTCATGTGGACGCGGCCGTCTCTGCTGCCCGCGCTGCGTTCGATTCCGGTGTGTGGCGCCATCGCACGCCGCAGGAGCGTGCCGCGGTCATGCGCCGGATCGTGGTGGCGGCCAACGACGTCGCCGACGAGCTCATCGAGCTGGAGCTCTCGGCCAACGGTGCCACCGTCCGGCAGGCCACCGGATTCCACATCGGTTATGCCCTTGCGCATTTCAGCTACTTCGCCGATCTCGCCGAGACCTACGCCTGGCAGCGTCCCGCCCCGATCACGACGTTCCCGGCGCTGGGTCAGGCCGTCGTCCACCGTGAACCCATCGGTGTGGTCGGCGCGATCGCGCCGTGGAACTTCCCGCTATTACTGACGCTGTGGAAGGTCGGTCCGGCGCTGGCTGCCGGCAACAGCGTGGTGGTCAAACCCGACGAGCACACCCCTCTGTCGATCCTCGCGTTCGCCCGGATCGCCGAGGAGAACGGGCTGCCTCCAGGCGTGCTCAACGTCGTCACCGGCGACGGACCGGATGCGGGCGCGCGCCTGGCCAGCCACCCCGATGTCGGCAAGATCGCCTTCACCGGCTCCACAGCGGTGGGTCGCGAGATCATGCGGCTCGCCGCGGGCACCGTCAAGCAGGTCACGCTGGAACTCGGCGGCAAGGGACCCTCGATCGTCCTCGACGATGCCGATCTGGACCTCGCCGTCGACGGGGTGCTCTACGGATGCTTCGTCTACTCCGGCCAGGTCTGCGAATCCGGCACGCGCGCCTTGGTTCCCGCACACCTCTACGACGACTTCGTGGGCCGCCTGGTGACGCGGGCGAGCACCATCGCACTCGGACCCACCCGCGACTGGGACACCGACATGGGTCCGGTCATCGATGCCCGCCAGCAGGCCCGCATCGTCGACTACATCCACGGCGCCGTCACCGAGGGCGCCGCCGTCGCGCTGGGCGGCCAGGCTATCGATCAACCCGGCTACTGGGTGGCCCCCACCATCCTCACCGGCGTGCACAACAGCATGCGGATCGCCCAGGAGGAGGTGTTCGGGCCCGTCCTGGTCGTCATCGCCTACTCCGACGACGACGAGGCCGTCTCGATCGCCAACGACTCCGACTACGGTCTGGCGGCCAGCATCTGGAGCTCGGACAACTCGCGTGCACTGGATCTCGCCGCGCGGATCGACAGCGGCAGTGTGTGGATCAACGACGCCCATCAGATCAACTGCCAGGTGCCGTTCGGCGGGTTCAAACAAAGCGGCATGGGGCGCGAGCTCGGCCCCGATGCACTCGATGCCTACACCGAGGTCAAGACCGTGCACCTCGACCTGTCCGGGGGCCGCGACAGCAAGCCCTACGACATCCTGCTCAGCCACGCCGACGAATGAGGACCCACACATGACCACCATGGACGACGAACTCTTCAGTGCCGACCTGTCGTTCGACGAGGACGACGATACGGTCGACGTTCCACCGACGAATGATGTCGCCGCGACTCGCGCCTACGATTCCCTCAACGTGTCCACCGATGCCTTCTGGGACATGGATCTGCCCGAGCGCGAGCCGATCTTCGCCGAACTGCGCGCCCGTCGGCCCGTGAGTTGGCAACCGCCCATCGAAACGGCGGTCTCCCCCGATCCCGACGACCCCGGCTACTGGGCAGTGGTCAGACATGCCGACATCGTCGAAATCAGCCAGCACAGCGATGTATTCGTCAGCCGTTACGGCGTCATGTTCGACATGCTGCCCCCGGTGTTCCTGGAAATGGCCATGTCGTTCCTCGCGATGGACAATCCGCAGCACCACAAGATCCGACGCCTGGTGAGTTCGGTGTTCACCCCGCGCCAGGTGCGGCGCATCGAGGGCGACATCGCTTCGCGGGCGCAGCGCATCGTCGCGGCGGCGGTGGCCAAGAGCCGCGCCGGGGAGGCGGTGGACTTCGTGACCGACATCGCCAGGCACCTGCCGACCGAGATGTTCGGGGACATGTTCGGCTTCCCGGAGGAATTGCGTGCCGAGGTGGTGCACGCCGCCGACGAGACGCAGGCGTGGGCCGATCCGGTGTTGCTCGCAGGACGCGATCCTGCCGAGGTCCAGATCGAGGCGGCGTTGCGCATCCACGACATGACCCAGGAACTCATCGACGAACGCCGCGCGAATCCCCGGGAGGACTTGCTGTCTGCGTTGGTGAGCGCCGAGGTGGACGGCCAGAAGCTCTCCGACTTCGAGATCGGCTCCACCATGGTGCTGTTCTCCGTCGCGGCGAACGACACCACGCGCCACACATCCAGCCTGGCAGCCAAGGCGCTCAACGATTTTCCCGATCAGCGCGAATGGCTGTGGGCAGACTTCGACTCACGGATCAACCTCGCGGTCGAGGAGTTCCTGCGCTGGGGTTCGGTGGTCCAGAACATCCGCCGGACCTGCGTCTCTCCCTATGAGCTGGGCGGCCAGCAGATCCTGCCCGGTGACAAGGTGGTGATGATGTACGCCTCCGGCAACCGCGACGAGGCCGTCTTCACCGATCCGACCACGTTCGATCTCAGCCGCAGTCCCAATCCGCACATGGCTTTCGGCGGAGGTGGAATCCACTACTGCCTGGGCAGCCAGCTCGCCAAGGTCATGCTGCGTTCGCTGTTCCGCGAGATCTACGCGCAGGCGCCGAACTTCCGCACAGGCGATCCAGAACTGGTTCGTACCAACTTCATTCGCGGCGTGTTGAGCATGCCGTTCGATGCGGGAGCCTCGGCGTGAGCGGGTGGCGCGTGACCGTTGACACCGGCCGCTGCTCGGGCATCGGGCTGTGCGAAGCGCTCGCGCCGGGCACGCTCGAGGTGGGCGAGGACGGACACGTTCATGCGCTCACCGACGGATTCGACCAATCACTGCTCGAGCAGGTGGAGGAGGCGGTGCGCAGCTGTCCGACGCAGTCGCTGTCGATCGAGCGGATGCAGACCGAGTAGATCAGACGTCGTCACCGCGATAGAGCATCGAGACGGCTTCCACGCGGTTCTCGGCGCCGAGTTTGCGCAGGATGTGCTTGACGTGCTGCTTGACGGTGCCTTCGGCGATGAACAGTTTGGCTGCGATGGCGGCGTTGGTGCGGCCGTTGGCCATGTGCTCGAGGATCTCCGCCTCGCGCGAGGTGAGTAGGGCCCGCACCGAGCGCTGGACGGCGCGTACCGGCACAGCCGGTCCGTGGTCGCCGGCGGCCGAACCGAGCGTGTAGTCACCGATGCCGGCCGCGGCGTCGCTGCAGTCACGCGAAGCCGCCTGCAACGCCGCACTCACCGCCTGCAGGCGCTCGGCCGCGCGCGCCCGGCTGAAGGCCAGCGCCAGCCCGTTGGCGTAAGCGGTGAGCACTTCGCAGTCGATGTCGTCTGTGTCGCGATTCTGCCGGTACCGATCGGCGTGAAGCAGTGCGACGACGCGGTCGCCGGCGAGCACAGGTGCGGCGACATAGGAATTGCTGCGTGATGCGTCGGCGATGGGTCGATGTACCCGCGCGTCGTGCTGCACGTCGGTCACCACCCGGGCCTCGCGACGTCGCACGATCTCGGTCTCGAACAGTCCGCGCACCAGAGGCTGCGGCTGCTCCTGTCCCACCCTGTTGATCTCGGCGGCCCAATCCGGGTCGTCGGGAACACAGACCGAATGCGACACCCACACACCGTCGACAATGCGGGAGAAGATGGCCCGATCGAACCCGAGCCGCGTGACCAGTTGTGGGGCCAACTCCATCAGGTCGTCGACGGCGCACGGAGCGGCGTCCAACCGCGCCAATGCATCTGCGAGTCCGCGGGTCCTGTCTCTCACCTGCGCGAGGGCGGCTTCCCTGCCGGCCAGCGTCTGTAGCGCCGCCAGGATCGCGGCCGCCTCGGTGTCGCCGGCAAGGGCATCGGCCAGCGCCGACCAGGACTCCGACAGCACCGCCCGCACCTCTCGGGGCGACAACTCGCCTGACCCAGTTCGGTCGGACGCGACGAGGCTCCGCAACCCGTCGAGTACCGCGGTCAGCTGGCCATCATGCCCTGCATGTGACCCATCCCGCATCGCGCCGACATCGTGAGGCACGGCACAAGAATAGACGACCCCGCTCCGCTGCTGACCTGACCGTATCAATGATACGGTGCAGAACCATGACGGAAGGCTCCCGCCTCAATCACCTCTCCTATGTGGTGCTGGGTGTGATCGCGGTGCGCGGTCCCACCACGTCGTACCAGCTCAAGCAGTATGTCGCCGAGTCGATCGTCTATCTGTGGCCACTCCAGCACGCGACGCTGTATCGGGAGCCGCGCCGCCTGGAGGACTGCGGGTTGTTGCAGTCCGAGACGGAAGAGGGGGGCCGACGGCGCCAGTTCTTCACGATCACCACCGAAGGGCTTGCCGCCCTTCGCCATTGGCTTCGCGACCCCAGCACCTCCCAGCCTTCGGAGCTGCACGACGAGGCGCTGCTCAAGCTCCACTTCGGTGAGCTCGCCGACGTGGCGAGCATGCGTGAGCTCGCCGAGAATCAGATCGTCGAACGCAAAGCTCGACTGGCTTACTACACGGATCTGCAGCGCCGCTATCAGGATCGCCCTGACCTGGGTTATCCCTTGGCGACGTTGCGGGCGGGCCAGATGATCGAGAAGGCGTCGATCGCGTTCTGGCGCGACATCGCCGAGAGCACAGAGCAATTGGCGCCTTCGCGGCCAGGAGCCCGCGGCCGCACCGACCTGTCCCCTACGTCAGCCCTGCCCCCCGAACGAAAGTGATGGCCCCGTGACACTGCCCGAGATCCTGCGGGACAACCTCGCACTGCCCGTCGTCGGGTCCCCGCTGTTCCTCTGTTCAGGTCCGGAACTGGTGATCGCGCAATGCAGTGCCGGCGTCGTGGGCTCCTTCCCGGCGCTCAACGCTCGTCCGGCCTCGGTCCTGCGTGAATGGTTGGAACAGATCTCCACCACGTTGGACACCCGACGCCGCGAGCATCCCGAACTGGTGACGGCTCCCTTCGCGGTGAACCAGATCGTGCACAGGTCCAATGAGCGCCTCGGCGAGGACGTGCAGGCGTGCATCGACTTCAAGGTGCCTATCGTGATCACCTCGTTGGGTGCGCGCGCCGATGTCAACGACGCGATCCACTCGTACGGCGGCATCGTGCTGCACGACGTCATCAACAACACCTTCGCGCGCAAGGCCATCGACAAGGGGGCCGACGGCCTGATCGCCGTGGCCGCCGGAGCCGGTGGGCACGCAGGCACCATCTCGCCGTTCGCACTCGTGCAGGAGATCCGAGAGTGGTTCGACGGGCCGCTGCTGCTCTCCGGAGCCATCGGACACGGCCGCTCCATCCTGGCCGCGCAGGCCGCCGGAGCTGATCTCGCCTACATCGGGTCCGCGTTCCTGGCCACGACCGAAGCGCGCACCGAAGACGCGCACAAGCAGATGATCACCACCAGCGGTGCCAGCGACATCGTGTATTCGAATCTCTTCACCGGTGTGCACGGCAACTATCTGCGCGGTTCCATCGAGGCGGCTGGACTCAATCCCGACAACCTTCCGCAGTCCGATCCGTCGGCGATGGACTTCGGCTCCGGCGGAAACACCGACGCCAAGGCGTGGAAAGACATCTGGGGTGCCGGACAGGGAATCGGCCCCATCCAGGAGGTGGTTCCCACGGCGGAGCTCGTCGCGCGGTTGGGTCGGCAGTACGCTGCAGCCCGCGCCCAGCTGTTCGCCGAAGAGTTGGCGTCGACCGCGGTGTGACACCGCGGTCACATCGCGTAACGATGGACCGTCTGCGGGTGAATGACGATGCGCACCCACTGCTCTCGTGACATCGCCGCGAGATCGCCTGCGCGACGGGGATCGTCGAGGTCCCAGTAGCGCGGTGCGAGCCGTTCGAGCACGGCGTGCGCGCCGTCGGTGGCGATCGTCGCGGTCCCCGTCACCGACACCCACTGTTCCCGCTCCCCCACCGGTGCGGTCACCACGAGCGACGCACGGGGGTTCCGATGAAGCCGGCGTACGCGTGCGGTGTCCGGTGCGCTGAAGAGCTGGATGTTACCGGCCTCGGTCACTTCGAACCACACCGGCCTCGGCTGGGGTGGCAGCGATCCCTCGGCGGTGGTCAGGAATCCGTAGAGCGGGCGGCTCAGCAACTGCAGATCGTTCTCCGTCAGCTGGTTCATGCCGTTCAGCTAACCCCGCTTTCAGGGACGAGTACATGGGCTGGAATCCGCCATACCTGTGTGATCGTCTACCCTGCGGCCCATGGACGCGTTCGGTGATCTGTTCCGCGGCGTGCGAGCACATGGCTCGCTGTTCGGCAGTTCTCTGCTGACGCCGCCGTGGTCGCTGCACTTCGTCGACGGCGCGCCACTGACGCTGTGCACGGTTCTCGGCACGCCGTCCTCGCCTGGCGGATGGATCGTTCCCGAGCACGGCGCGCCGCAACGCCTCGACTCCTACGAGACGGTCGTCGTACGCGGCCCGGGCACCTTCACATTCGTCGACGCCCTCGACACAGCAGCCGAGGCGATCGCCTGCGGCGAATTCTGCGCAACCGCCGAACAGGGGGGAACCCGACACCGCCGCGGGTGGGCAGACCCTGGAAGTCATTCGAGCGCAACGACATTGATAGTGGGCTCCTACCCCGCGAAAGGCGAGATCAGCCGACGACTGCTCGAGACCCTGCCGGTCGTCATGCACGTCGGCGCCGGCGGCACAGGAGACGCCGTCCTCGATCATCTCGCCGAGGAGGTCGCCGTCGACGTGCCGGGGCAGCAGGTGGTGCTCGACCGGCTCCTCGATTGGATGCTCGTGTGCACCATCCGCGGATGGTTCGACCGGCCCGGCGGTGAGCCACCGACCTGGTGGGTGGCGCAGCGCGATCCGGTGGTCGGCGATGCACTACGCCTGCTGCACGACGATCCTGCGGCACCGTGGACAGTGGCGACCCTGGCCGAACGGGTCGGGGTGTCCCGATCGACGCTGGCCAAACGCTTCACCGAGCTGATGGACGAAGCCCCTCTCACCTACCTCACGCACTGGCGGATGACGCTCGCGATGGACCTGTTGACCGATCACCCCGCCTTGTCCATCGCCCAGGTGGGGCGCGCGGTCGGCTACACCGATCCGTTCGCGTTCAGTGCCGCGTTCAAGCGGGTGCGGGGCGTCAACCCTCGGGACTTCCGCCGTGAGGCGGCGCGCGCATGAGAAGCGGACACGGCCCCTCAGCGCTCCATGGCAGCGGCCTCTTCGAAAACCAAGCGTGCGTGCAACTGGAAGAGCTGCGCGAAACGCTCTGAGTTGTCGTCGATCTCGTTGGCGATGAAGAGTCCGTCGGCCCCGGCGATCAGATAGGTGGTCAGTAGCTCGACCTTGTCGGCAGCAAGCCCGGGCGCGACGGCTCGAATGGCGTCGGCGAACCGGTCGAACGCGGTATTGCGGCTGTGCAGGAACCTGGTCTTGGCCTGTAGCTCCACGGGGCGGCGGTCCAGCGCCAGCTTGAGCCCCAGCCTCAGAAAATCAGGGGTCTCTCGCAGCGCTGCGGCGACCTGAGCGCCGATCTCGCGCGCGCGCTCGCCGGCAGTGCCGTGCTCCGGCAGGCGCAAGGCCTGCGACCACGTCTCGAAACTACGGTCGATCACGGCGGCGATCAGATCGTCCTTGTCGGCGAAGTGCCAGTAGATCGATGTCGGCGGCAGCCCGCTGAGCTCACTGACCGCCGAGATGGTGGTCGCGTCGTATCCGCGCTCCGCTGCCACCGCCGTCGCTGCGTCGAGAATCCGTTGACGCGAGATGTCTCCGTTGGCCCGAGTGCGGCGCTGCGCGCCCGAATTCTGCTTTTTGGTGGGCATGACCACTCCTCCCCTGCCCCACGATCATGCAATACTCCTTATTGTAGGGATCGCTACATCAAGGATGGGATGGTTCATGCAATGTCCGGCGAAGACTTCTCGACACCAAGCCGTCGACGGTTCCTGGCGATGACGGGACTCTCGATCGCAGCCACCGCGGCGGCGTGCTCGGCCAAACCTTCGTCCGCACCTACCCCCGCGCCGAGCAGGACCGGGTTGCCTTCGGCGTCGAAACACAACATCGTGTTCGTCTTCACCGACCAGGAGCGCCACTTCGCCCAGTGGCCGAGCGGGATGTCCCTGCCGGGCCGGGAGCGCCTCCACGCCGACGGCGTCGAGTTCACCAACCACTACTGCCCGGCCGTGATGTGTACGAGTTCCCGGTCGGTCATCCTCACCGGTCTCCAGACAGCGGACAACGGCATGTTCGAGAACGTCGACCTGCCCTACGTCAAGTCCATGAGCACCGAGATCCCGACCGTCGGCGACATGTTGCGCACAGCGGGTTACTACACGGCCTACAAGGGAAAGTGGCATCTCAACAGCGATTTCGAGACCGCCCAGCCCGACCACCTGTTCACCAAGGAGATGGAAGCCTACGGTTTCTCCGACTATGTGTGGCCCGGCGACGTGCTCACACACACTCTCGGCGGTTACACCTACGACAACATGATCGGCGGCAGCGTCGTGTCGTGGCTACGCGACCAGGGGCGTTCACTGGCCGACGACAACAAGCCCTGGGCATTGTTCGTCAGCCTGGTCAATCCTCACGACATCATGTATTTCAACACCGATGCACCCGGTGAGCAGGTGCAGGACAACGGCCGTCTGCTGATGCACGCAGCGCGCGCGCCGAAGAATGCGCTGTACGAAAAGCACTGGGATGTAGGGCTTCCCGCCAGTCTCACGCAGTCGATGACCGAGCCAGGACGTCCTGCTGCCCATGGCGAGTACCTGAAGGCATGGGGTTATACCCTCGGAACGATCCCGCCCGAGCAGGAACGCTGGAACCGGTTCTCCGATTTCTATCTCAACAGCATTCGCAGTGTCGATCAGCAGGTGACGCTGCTTCTGGACGAACTCGATGCGTTGAAGCTCGCGGACGACACAATGGTCGTGTTCACCAGCGACCACGGAGAGATGGGCGGAGCGCACGGTTTGCGCGGCAAGGGCCCCTTCGCCTACCAGGAAGCCATCCACCTTCCGCTCTACATCAAGCATCCCGATGTGTCTGGCGGACAACAGGTCACGTCGTTGACAGGACACATCGACCTGGCACCGAGCCTTCTCGCTCTCGCCGGCGTGCCGACCGGCGCCGTCGGCGAGATCGCCGGGCGGGACCTTCCTGGAAAGGACCTCAGCCCTGTACTGAGCGACCCCGCGGGTGCCGATGAACACTCGGTGCGAGACGCAGTGCTGTTCACCTACAGCGGGCTCGCGACCAATGACAGCGAGGTGATTCGGATCGTCGCGGATGCCAAAGCTGCGAACCAGGATCCCAAGCAGGCCATGGCGATAGCCGGCTACAAGCCAGACCTGAGCAAGCGAGGCAGCCTACGCACCATGTTCGACGGGCGGTACAAATTCACGCGATACTTCGCGCCGACCCAGCGCAACGTTCCGCGCGACATCGAGGAGCTCTACCGCTTCAACGACGTCGAGCTGTTCGATCTGCAGACCGATCCGGCGGAGATGACGAATCTCGCGGCAAATAAGGGGGACCACGCTGATCTGGTGATGGCCTCCAGCGCGAAACTGGAAGCGCTCATCACACACGAGATCGGGCTCGACGACGGCCGCGAAATGCCGGACTTCGACAACATCGACTGGACGATCGACCGCATGGACCTCTAGCTCTGAGGTGTCACTGCTTGCACCAAGACGTCGGCGGCGAGCAGTCCGAGGTTGTTGGCCGCGAGCGGGCTGTCGCCGCTGAGTAGCGTGCGATCTCGATGGACTCGACCGGTCATGTCGTCGTTGAGCACCGTGATGCCCTGTGCCTGCAGCGCTTCGGCCAAGAGCCACGGCAGATGTCCGGGAATGTAGCCCATGTCGACGTTGGCGCCCTCGTCGAGCGCATCGGGGAACACACACATCGAATAGCCCTCGAAGGGTGACTGACGACCGCCGCGGCCGACTGCCAACAACGCAGCCGGCCCGTGGCACAACGTGATGATGTACTTGTCGCGGTCCATGGCCCAGTCCAGGGTGTGCGCCACCGCTTCAGCGTCCGGCAGCCCGAGAAGTGCTCCGTGCCCACCGGGGATGAAGACTGCCAGGTAGTCGGAGTCGTCCCCGAGCTCACCGGCGACGACATCGGACAGCTTCTTCGGCTCCTTGAACTTCGGCTTCAGGGATTCGTATGCCTGCCGGACGGCCTCATCCTCGCCAGGCATCGCCCACCACTCGAGCTTGGCCGGGTAACCCGCGACGGTGGCGATTTCGACCTCGAAACCCGCCTTCATCAGGTGGATCAGCGGCAGGAGGGTTTCCACGGGATGGTTGCCGGTCGAAAACATCTTTCCGTTCCGGCACAACAGATACCGTTCCTCCGTCGCGATCGCCAGGATCTTCCAGCAGCCCTCGGTGTAGGCACCTTCGTGCTCGACCCCGTCGAAGTCGCTGCGCGGTGGAACGTACTGAGTCAGCGAATACGGCGACGGGAAGAACGCGTTGTCTTCGGCCTCGTCGGGACGGGGCTCGCGGCTCGGGGCTTCAGAGTTGGTGGTCATCGGTCATCCCTTCTCGTCGATACGTCAACTGTTCGGGAAGAGCCCGTCGATCGCAATGGCCATGACGGGCCTAATCCATCTGCTGGATCTGGACGAGATTGCCGCAGGTGTCGTCGAGTACGGCCGTGGTGACCGGTCCCATGCTCGTCGGCTCCTGCGTGAAGTAGACCCCGAGCGCGCGGAGCCGCTCGTACTCCGCGCGAACGTCTTCGACAGCGAACGCGGTGAACGGGATGCCGTCGGCGACGAGCGCTTCCTTGAACGGTCTCACCGCAGGGTGGGCGTCGGGTTCGAGCACCACCTCGGTACCGCCGGGATCCTCCGGTGACACGACGGTGATCCACCGGTGCTCACCCATCGGGATGTCATGCTTCGCCTGGAAGCCAAGCACTTCGGTGTAGAACGTCAACGCCTTCTCTTGGTCGTTGACGAACACGCTCGTCAGGCTGATCCTCATGGTGATTCCTCTCCGTGGTCGACGTTCTTGCGCTTCAGCCACCGCTCGACGATCGGTTCCAGTGGCGTGGTGTCGATGTCGTGGAACTTGAAGCGGCCCTCCCGCCGGGTGGTCACGAGGCCGGCGGCTTCGAGGACGTCGAGGTGCTGCGAGATCGCCTGCCGAGACGATCCGAGGCCGTGCTTGGACGCCAGCCGTGCGCAGATCTCGAACAGCGTCTGCCCGCTCCGCTCGGTCAGCTCGTCGAGGATCGTCCGTCGCGTGGGATCAGCCAGAGCTTTGAAAACATCACCCACCTCCCGCACCATAGGCAAGCCACTACTTGCATGTCAACGGTGTTGGGATACCACGGGGTTTCCAGGGCGCACACACCCATTGCCGATGCCACCGTGGGATCTGTGCTGACCAGTACCCCGCAGAAGATCACCGTGGTAGGAGCCACCGGCCTGATCGGCCGTCAACTCCTCACCCTCCTCAGCGGCCGCGGCCTCGACGTCACAGCGGCCTCCCGCGCGTCGGGTGTCGATCTGCTCACCGGCGACGGCCTCGATGACGCCCTGGCCGGCGCGGACGTCGTCGTCGATGTGATCAACTCCACCACACCGGACGATTCCGCCGAGGCATTCTTCGAGCACACGTCGGCCCACTTGTCCGCGGCCGCAGCGAGGACCGGCGTCGGACACTATGTCGTCCTCTCGATCGTCGGAGCGGATCGTATGGCGACCCATTCCGGTTACATCCGAGGCAAGTTGGCGCAGGAGGCTGCAGCGGAGAACTCGGGTGTGCCGTGGACGGTGCTGCGTGCCACTCAGTTTCACGAACTGGCCGCACCCATCACCGAGTCCCTCATCACTGAGGACGTGGTGCGCGCACCGGTGGCACTGATCCAGACTGTCGACTCCGCTGAGGTGACGACGGTCCTGGCCAGGATCGCTGTCGGTCCCCCGCTCAACGCCATCCATCACGTCGGCGGACCACAGAAGATGTCCTTCGCCGACATGGCCCGCACCGTCCTACGACACCAGGGCCGCACGCTCGACGTCATCGACGATCCGTCAGCGACCTACAGCGGGTTGTCCATCGACTTCACGACGCTCGTCACAGACGACGACGCCGAACTGGGCACGACGCGCCTCGAGGACTGGTTGACGGGCCGCTGACCGAGCTCGTTCGGCACGGCCCGCGTTCTTCGTCGCCTACGGTGGAGTTCACAGCCGATCGCCAGGGGGCACCGTTTCATGAACCACTCATGCGCGCGCCAAGCGCTGATCATTCCCGTCGCCGCAGCACTCGTCCTCGGCGGCGCCGCCTGCACCAACGACCGCACAGACACCTCGGCCTCGACCTCGCAGAGGAGCTCGGCAGCAGGCGGGAGCACGCACGATCAGGTCGAGAAGTTGCTGGACGAGGCGGAGGAAGCGTTCGACGCGCCGGCGAGAACATCGTCGGCCGGCAACACCGACAAGACAGTCGACAACATGTCGATCGTCGCTGACCGGTTGATGCAGGCGCACGAGCTCGCTCCGTACCGCAACGACCTTCTCTTCAGCGCTGCGTCCGCGCAGATCGCCCGCAAGGACGTCGACGCCGCGCTCGCGCTCTACAAGACTGCGCTCGCCACAGCGCCCAATGACGTTGATGCGCAGTCGTATCTGGCCGGCTGGTCCCGTCATCTCGGCCGACGGACCGAATCGGAGAACTACGTCGATCAGATCCGCGCCCTGGACCCCGCACGCGCAGAGCAGTTGGAGGCCATGTTCGCCACGATCGACCAGAAGGTCTCGACGCCGCTGACCGATGCACTGCCGGCGCTGCCAGAGCCGGGGCTCGCGATCGTGACTCTGGGTTATGCACTGAAGGACGACGGATCGATGGACGACATCCTGATCGCTCGCCTCCAGCAGACCAAGGCTGCCGCGCAGCGCTGGCCGAGCACACCGATCGTGGTCACGGGCGGGGTGGAGCAATCCGGGCGCACCGAAGGCGAGTCGATGAAGGAATGGCTCGTCAACAACGGCGTTGCAGCCCAACGCATTCACGACGAGAACTTCGCGCGCTCGACGGTCGAGAACGCCTCTTACGGCGTGGAGGTGCTGGCAAGCCTGCGCGCCTCGCACGCGTTGATCATCAGTTCGGCCAGCCACATTCGCCGTGCGTTGACGCTGTTCCAACTGGCCGCCGCCGACACCCTGGGCAGAGACTTTCCCTTCTCGGGTAGCGGTAGTGCCGACAAGCCGCTTGCCGAACTCGCCACCGCGACTCCCGATGAGCTGCTCTCCATCTATCGCGATGCGTTCAGCTCCATAGGGATGTGGAGTTATCGCAGCGCCCCACTACTCAGGCAGTAGGTGTCTCATTCGCCTCAGGACAGCGGCAGGTTCGGAGGTTCGAAGCCAGGGTTGACCAGCGCCGTGGCAGATGCCGTCCCGATCGGACCCGCCTCGTCGACGAGAATGGCTGTGCCCGTCGAGATCCCACCATGACTGTGATGCGTGAGGGCGGCGAGGCCGATGAATTCTCCGGCGGGAAGGCGGCTGAGCGAGACCGTGTAGTCGGCGTTGATGAACGGCAGGCCGTCCTCGCCGAAGCCCGTGAGCGAACTCGCCACATCGCCTGCCATCGCGGCGGATCCGAACGGTGTCCGCGGCAGCGCATCGACGAGCGGCAGCACATCATGCACCCAGACGAACTTGGGACCGCTGTGCGCCCACGCTGCCAGACCGTCGCTGGGAGCTGCATCCTCGCGGCCCGCGGTGAACATCAGCATCGGCGCGTCGTCAGGATACGTCTCGGGTACCACCGGTAGCGGTGGCATGACCACATCGGCAGACCAGCGCGGGGCCACAGGCTGCTCACCCGGTCGCAGATACAGCAGGCTGGCCCGGGCGACCGGTCTGCCATCCTGGGTCATCACGACGTCGGCCAGCAGGAGCCGGCGCCCCGCGCGGACGATCTCGGTGCTCACCGACACCGGCGTCATCGCCGCGGGCCGCATCAGGTCGACGGTGAAACGGGCCGGCTGCATCCCGGCAGTGCGTTCCGTAAGGTCGCGCTCTCCGATGAGACCCAGCAATCCACCGAGATAGTTGCCGCTGATGGTGTCACCCCACGGACCTCGAGCCCAGTGCGTGGGCGCGAAGTGTTCACGCCCGCCGGCCTCTGTCTGCAACGCGAAGAATGCTCGGGTACTCATCGGGGCTGACGATAGCGGTCCGACCGCCCGAGGTATCTCACCCGGTTGGTGACGCGGTGCGAAAGATGGGCCAGCAGATCTCGGTCGCAGTGAAGTGCGTCGGCTCGAACAGCGAGCCGCCAAGATAGTGCTCGCGGGTCGGACCTTGGTCGCTGATCAACTGTTCGTTGGCGTACTTCCCCAGCGCCGCGTAGCTGCGGTCTATGCCCTCGTGATTGCCCGAATGTGTGAGTACCGCGTAGTCGGCTTGAGGCAGGACATGGGCCCGAATTCCCTGCGGCACCATCGTGGATTGCGGCGCAGGGACGAAGAGTGTTGCCTCTCCGCGGGATTCACTGAACAGCGCTCGGTCGTAGAGGCCGCCGTAGACGGCAGCGTCGGGTGCACTTGCAGCCGCGGACAACGCCTCACCGAGTGTCGAAAGCGTCGCAACGAACCAGGTGTCGATCTCGTCGACGTCGATGGTCGCGGTGATCGACCACACCGCGAGAGCAGGCTCCTGGCGCAATTCCACTGCTGCGGTGTGCACGGGAGCGAGCAACTCACGCAGCGCGCTGACGGTGTCGCGCGTCTGCTGTAGCTGCTGCTCCATCTGCGCGAGGTGCGTCGTGATGATCTCGGTACGTGCCGCGGAGTCCTCGGTACTCAGCAACGCCTTGATGTCGGGGATGGACATACCGAGCGAGCGGAACCGCCGGATGATGTGGGCGTGATCGACCTGACTGCTGTCGTAGAAGCGGTAGCCGGTGTGCGGGTCGATGTGGACGGGCTCGAGGATGCCGAGGTCGTGGTAGTGCCGCAGCGCCTTTCTGGTGAGGCTGGTCATCAACGAGAAGTCGCCGATCGACACCTGCACGCCCATCGCGTCCCCCTCATGGTCTTGCGTTTGGTCTTGCATTCAGTTGAGACGATTGTGCAGTTTCCCGTAGGGGCAAGGTCAACATCGGATCGGCGGCTTGACCTTGCCCCACGGGGAAGGCCCACCGTCGTGTCATGACAACAGCATGGGATGAGCTCCCCGAAACGATCAGAACTTTCATGACGGCACTCGATGCCCGTCAGGTGGATCATGCGCTGGCCACTCTTACCACCGATGCCGTGGTGACCGACGAGGGCCACGACCTCACGGGCCATGACGAGATCGGGGCGTGGATCGCGACCGCGGCCAGCGAGTACACCTACACCACCGAGTTGACTGGCGTGACGATCACCGAAAGCACCATCGTCGTAGGACAACACCTCGAAGGCAACTTCCCCGGCGGAGTAGCCGACCTGCACTACCGGTTCACGCTGGACGGCGCACTGATCGCCCGGTTGGTGATCGAGCCATGACGCGGCGGTGGTTCATCACAGGGGGTACGCACGGCGGGCTCGGGGTGGCGTTCGCCGAGGCGGCGCTCGAGACGGGCGACCGTGTGGCGCTCACCTCGCGGCGGCCACAAGAGCTCGCCGCGTGGGCTCACGAGTACGGCGACCGCGTTCTCGTCGTGCCGCTCGATGTCACCGACGCCGCCCAGGTTCGACACGCGGTGCAGACAGTCGAGGATGAGTTTGGCGGCATCGACGTGGTGGTCAACAACGCCGGCCGTGGATGGTTCGGCTCGATCGAGGGGATGGCGGAGTCGACTGTGCGCGCCATGTTCGAGCTGAACTTCTTTGCGGTGTTGTCGGTGGCGCGTGCGGTGCTGCCGGGAATGCGGGCACGCGGCAGCGGGTGGATCGTCAACGTGTCGTCGGTGGCGGGTCTGGTGGCAGCGACCGGGTTCGGCTACTACAGCGCGACGAAGTTCGCCATCGAAGCCGTCACCGAGACGCTGCGTGAGGAAGTGGCCGGGCAGGGTATTTCCGTGTTGACGGTCGAGCCGGGAGCGTTCCGCACCAACGCATACGCCGGCTTCGCGGATGAACCTGTAGCGGAGCCGATTCCGGAGTATCGCGACATGCTCGAACAGGTCAAGGCGACGTTCGTCGAGATGGACGGCGTGCAGCCCGGCGATCCGCGACGAGGGGCCCGTGCGGTGCTCGCGGCCATGGCCCAGGACTCGCCTCCCCGGCGACTTGTGCTCGGCAACGGTGGCTTCGATGCGGTGGTCGACACGCTCGAGGGTGCGCTGGCCGACATCCGGTCCAACGAGGAGCTCTCCCGTAGTGCCGACTTCCCGGACTAGCGCTTGCCGTCGAGCGACTTCTGATCGCGAGTGAGTGTTGCCGCGAGTCCGGTGAGTGCCACGTCGACGGCGGCATCGAGCCGGCTCTGCGGTACGCCCGCGGCGGCGTCGACCGCGAGACCCTGCCCGATCGTGACGGCATACCCCGCAAGTGAGACGGCATCGGTTCCGGATGCATCTTCAGTCGCTGCAAGCGCTTTCGCGATCGCATCCTCGATCCCGCGGCGGTACTCGGCGAGAATCTGCGGCACGTGAGCGTTGTTCGGCCCGCAGGAGATGCCGCCCTGGATGGACAAGCATCCGGGCGCGCTGCCGGTCCGCACAGCCTGGGCGGTGTCGCGGAGATACGCCTCCAGCACGTCGTAGGCGGTGGGTTGTGCCAGCAGTTGATTCAGATGTCCGTGGTAGCGCTGACGGTAACGTTCCAGCGCGCGAACGAAGAGTTCTTCCTTGCTGCCGTACACCGCATACAAACTGGGCTTGTTGATTCCCATCGCCTGGGTGAGCTCGGTCAGCGACGCGCCTTCGTAGCCGAGACGCCAGAACACATCGATGGCCGCATCGAGCGCGTGCTTCTCGTCAAAGGTTCGCGGGCGGCCTCCCGCGTGCCGTTGATCTGCGCTCATGCAACCGATTCTAGTCCGAGGACTGTGGTTTTTTACCGATCGGTACCAAACTGGTATGGTCGTTTTTGACCGATCGGTACAAAACTGGAGGAATCGTGCCCAATCTCGCTGGGAAGACCGCTCTCGTCACCGGAGCGACATCCGGAATCGGGCTGGCTGCAGCACGTGCTCTGGCGAACGAGGGTGCCCACGTGTTGCTGGTCGGCCGCCGCCAGGACGCACTCGACCAGGCTGTCGCGACAATCGGTGCAGCGCAGGCGACGTCAGTACGCGCTGATGTCACCGCGCCCGCAGATCTTGACCGGCTGGCAGCCATCATCGAGGCCTCGGGGCGCCCGTTGGACGTCGTGTTCGCCAATGCGGGCATCAACGAATTCGCGACATTGGGAGCTCTTACCTGGGAGCACCACAGGAGGATCTTCGACACCAACGTCGGCGGGGTGATCTTCGCTGTTCAAGCTGCGCTTCCGTTCTTGCGCGATGGCGCGTCGATCATCCTGTGTGGTTCCAACGCCGACGTGAAGTCCGCCCCCGGTGCAAGTGTCTACGCCGCGTCTAAGGCTGCGATCCGCTCGCTCGGTCGCACATGGGCCGCGGAACTCCTGGATCGCAAGATTCGCGTCAACGTCGTCGCCCCAGGACTCACCGAAACACCTGGCCTCGCATACCTTTTCGCGGGATCGGACAGCGCATTGTCTGACCTGACCGCGACCGTGCCCATCAAGCGTCGTGCCCGCGCCGAGGAGATCGGCGCTGTTGTCGCCTTCCTGGCCTCCGATGCCAGTTCCTACATGACCGGGTCAGAGGTGTATGTCGACGGTGGTGTCAGTCAGTTCTGAGGCATCGAGCGCCCGCGCAGACTGAGGCCCCGCTCTCAGGCGGCTTCGTTGTCGGGTGGTGCGGGTCCGCCGGGCTGTGACGGGTCGCTGGTCGAGGGTGATCGAGCCTCGGTGGCGTCACCAATCGGATGTGTTTGCGCGGCGGCGTCATTCCCCTCGTCCTCGTCAGGTGGACGCAGCAAGCGTTCGGGGGTGTGGTGGGTGTTGATCCGGGTTTGGCCGGTGTCGAGGTTGGGTGGTGGGGTCCATTCGACGTCGTGGCGGGGGCTCATCGACGTGCTCCACCCGCCGGGTGCGACGGAGCGGTTGTCGGGTGGGCAGGCCAGGCCGAGGTCGTCGATGTTGGTCAGCCCGCCGTCGGCCCAATCTTGGGTGACGTGGTGGACCTGGCAGCCGTAGGCGCCGACGGGGCAGCCGGGTTTGGTGCAGCCGCCGTCGCGGGCGATCAGCATGATTCTTTGCGCGGCCGAGGCCACTCGCCTCGTGCGGAACAGGTCCAGGGCGGAGCCGGTGGCGCGGTCGAACACCGCCAGGTAGTGGCTGGCGTGCGCCCCCATGCGGATCACGTCTCTGATGGGCAGCCGAGTGCCGCCGCCCGTCGTCCCGATCCCCGCCCGCGACTCCAAGTCCTGCAGGGTGGTACGCACAATAACGGTGACGGGTAATCCATTCAGCTGACCCAACTCGCCGCTCATCAGGGCGATGCGTCCGACCGTCACCAGCGCATCATGCTGGCGTTGGGCGAGGCTGCGGTGGTCGTTGTCGATCTGCGCCTGCGTCGGTGTGCCGGAGGTGCACGGCTCGTCGTCGTCGGGGTTGCACATGCCCGGGGCGGCATATTTGGCGAAGATCGCCTCCCACACGGCTGCCGCTTCCGGGGTCAGGTCGGCCCGCCACTGCGTCATGCCGTCGCGACGTTGCGGGCTCTTGGTCAACCCCCGTTTGCGGGTGCGTTCGGCGTCGTCGGGTTCGGGCCCGTCCTGATCGAGCAGGAACAACTCCAGTTCTGCGGCATCGTCGGTGGCCTTCGGACCGGCACCACGGGCGATACGGACCACCTCAGCCTCGAACTGCTCAGCGGTCGCAGCGTCGACGAACGCGGGAAGTTTCTTGACCGCTTTACGAATGACGTCGACATGCTCGGGGGTGATCCGCCCCTCGGCTTGGGCGGCTGCGGTCGCGGGCAGCACCGGCGGTAGGGGTTCTCCGGTCATCGACTGCCGCGGGGCGAGAAATGCGGCCTCGGTCAACCGGCGGTGAGCCTCCGACCCGCTGATCCGGTAGCGGATCGCCAGCACGTCTTTCCAGTTCTTCGCCCCCATCTGCACCGCAGACGTCTCGACCTGCAACCGCGCCAACGCCCGATGCTGCGCCGCGGGCAGCCGGCAGCCCGCGTTTTCGAGCTCGTCGAGCAGCTCCACCACCTCGCCAGCGGTGGACCGATCCAGGCTGCAGGCCAGCACAGCATCGACAGCGGCGCGTAGCCCCGCGACCGCCTGCTGCACCTCCGACATACTTCGAACATACATTCGACCACCGACAATCTGCGTCCTCGGACAATGATGGATGACGGTCTGGGGCGTGGAGCGGCCAGCGCAACGGTGGACACTATGGTGTGGCTCTTTCTGCAACGGTGTTCAAAGTCGAATTCGGTGTCTCCGATGTCGACCATGGCTACTACGCCGATCACACTCTGACCGTGGCTCGCCACCCCAGTGAGACCGATGAGCGGATGGTGGTGCGATTGTTGGCCTTTGGCCTGCGCGCACACCGGCTCAGCGACGTCGACGGTGAGTTGGAGTTCGGACCGGGCCTGTCCACCCCTGGCGTGCCGGACGTGCGACTCGCCGACTACACGGGGCGAATTCTGGAGTGGATCGTCGTCGGCCAGCCCGACGAACGTGTCCTGAGCAAAGCGGCCAGCCAGTCCGGCCAGGTTGTGCTGTTCCCGTTCGCCGCCGGGGTGGCCACCTGGTGGCGCACCGTTGGCCCGAAAGTGGCTGGGCTGCAGAATTTGTCGGTGATCCAGATACCACACCAGCCGGTACAACAGCTGGCTCAGACAGTCGATCGACGGGTGACGGCGCAGGTGATGGTGATCGAGGGTCAGGTGACGATGACCGTGGGCGAAGTGGACGTCACCTTCACGCCCGAGCCACTGATGTGACGGTGTCTCCGGGACTCAGCGCAACTGGTCAGCCGTCGCCTCGAGGGCGCCGACGAAGAGAGCGAGATCCCGCCGCCGGGAGTCGGCCCGCCAGGCCGCCCAGGTACGCCGCACCAGGGGGCTGCCGATCAACGGGTACAAGTTCACCTCATCAGGCATCGGTTGAGACCAGTGCGGCGGCGCCAAGGCGAAGGCGTGTCCGGTCGTGACTGCCGCCATCTTCACCTCCGCGATCAGGGGGTCGCCACCGCGGACATCGTCACCCGGGCTCACGCCGTGGCTGCGCAGGATGGCGGTGAGTTCGTCGAACCAGGCCGGACTACCGGAACGCGGAAAGCCCACCCATTCGAGTCCCGCGAGTCCATCCAGCCGCACACCACGAGCGGTGGCCACAGCGTCAGCCCGGTGCCGGGCCAACAAGACGCCCAGCTGCTCTTGGCACACCAGAGTCGCATCGAGATCGCTTCCGGCCGGCCGTTCTCGCACGAGCCCGACGTCGATCTCGCCGTTGCGGAGGCCCTCGAGTTGCTGTGCTGTCGTCGCGTGCCGCGCCTGAACACGGGTCTCGGGATACTCAGCACCCAGTTGTGCCAACGGCCCGGGGAGCAGGTCGGGCGGTAGCTCCAGGGGTATTCCGAGTCGGAGGACGTTGTCGGGTGGGTCGTGCCGTGACAGCGCTGCCAGGGCTTGGTCATATCGCGCCAGCACCGCCCGCGATTCGGCAAGCAGGGTCGTCCCTGCGTCGGTGAGCGTGATGCCGGTGCGATGTCGCACGAGGAGGTCCAGTCCGAGCCGGCGTTCGAGAGCCACCATTGCCTGGGAGAGCGCCGGCTGGCTGATGTGCAGGCGGCGCGCCGCTGCCGTGACGCTGCCCTCCTCCACCACGGCGATGAACATGCGCATCTCTCGAAGCTCCACGGATCCATCACATCACCTGCAGCCATAAGTGCGTCCTATGTCGACCTTCCCGATCGCAATGGGTCGACGGGGGCAACGCGCGGCCAGGACGCGTTGGGTCGTGTGTGTCGAAGGAAGGACCACTACTCATGTCCACACCCACGTACTTCACTCGCTATGAGAATCTCGCTTTCGAGCGCACCGACGACGGTGTCCTGACGATGCGGTTCCACACCGACGGCGGACCGGTCACCTTCACCGGACAAACGCACGAAGACCTCCCCCGGGCGCTCGAGGACATCGCCTTGGACACCGACAACCGCGCGATGGTTCTCACCGGGACTGGCGACACTTTTATGGACAGCATCGACGGCGACAGCCTCGGCGAGATCTTCAAACCCCTCGTCTGGGAGAAGATCCGGCGAGAGGGACTGGCAGTTCTGCAACGCCTCCTGAGCCTGCCGATTCCGGTGGTCGGCGTTGCCAACGGCCCCGCCACAGTGCACTCGGAATACCTACTACTCACAGACATTCACGTCGCTTCCGACCGCGCGACATACGGAGACTCCCCGCACCCCGCCTTCGGTATCACCGCCGGTGACGGGCTGCAGGTGGTCTGGGAGGAGATCGCCGGCCCCGCGCGGGCGAAGTGGCTGCTATGGACCGGCGAGTCGATCGACGCCGCCACCGCCGAACGATGGGGGGTCGTCAACGAAATCGTCGAGCACGACCGGGTATACGCCCGCGGCCTGGAGCTCGCCCGCATGTTGGCGGCCAAGCCTGCGGCGTACCGGTCGTTACAGAAGCAGACGTTGAGCCAACATCTGCTGCGCCGAATCGTCGAGGGCGTCCCGTTCGGGATGGCTCTCGAAGGCCTCACTGCAGCCGACCTCGCCTACCGCCGATGACCGGCGCCCGCGTCGTCATCACAGGCGCATCGAAAGGAATCGGTCTCGCATTGGCGGGCCTTCTCGCCGACGCCGGCGACCATCCGGTCGGCATAGCACGTACCGCACCCAAGGCATTCCCCGGCACATTCGTCGCCGCCGACCTGAGCGACCGTCACCAGACGGCGGACGCACTCGCCGAGATCCTCGACGCTGGTCCGGTCGACGCCCTTGTGAACAACGTTGGATTGGTCCGCCCGGCGACACTGGGGGAGGTCGACCTCGACGATCTCGCTGCGGTCTTCGACGTCAACGTCCGGGTCGCCGTCCAAGCGGTGCAGGCAGTGCTGCCCGGAATGCTCGCGACCGGGTGGGGACGAATCGTCAACATCACCAGCCTTGTCACGGTCGGCATGGCGGAGCGCACAGCGTACGGCTCCGCCAAGGCCGCGCTCGAATTCTGCACGCGGGCATGGGCAGCCGAGCTGGCCGGGACCGGTGTGACAGTGAACGCGGTGGCTCCCGGCCCGACCGAGACCGAACTGTTTCGGGCCAACAACGCACCCGGATCCGACGGCGAGGCGCGTTACCTGGTGAAGGTGCCGATGCGTCGGTTCGCGACACCCCGCGAGATCTCGGCCGCCGTGGCATTCCTGCTGTCCGACGACGCGGCGTTCATCACCGGGCACATTCTGCGCGCCGATGGTGGCGGCTCGATCGGCGGCGCCTGATGCGTTCCACACATATCCCTGCGAGACAGGGGAATTCACCAGTGACCGACGTCGACGCCGGCATCGGGCTACGCCCGACTCCGGCAGCCCGCCGGTTCTGATCGACAGCCATACCGATGAAAGAGGAGAGTGACATGAGCCCCATGCCATACGAAACCGGCGTGCCCATCGCGGGTGCGGTGGCAGTGGTGACCGGAGCCAACCGCGGACTCGGTCGCGCGTACGTGACTGCACTGCTCGAGCGTGGCGCCGCTCGGGTGTATGCCGGAGCGCGTAACCCCGATTCGATCGTGGCCGACGACCCACGAGTCATCGCGGTGGGCCTCGACATCACCGACGCCGGCGCAGTCTCGTCAGTCTCGGCGTTGGCCGCCGACGCGACAGTGGTCGTCAACAACGCGGGCGCGATGCTCGAGTCACCGTTCCTGTCCGCGATGGACCCGGAAGCCGCACGCAAAGAAATGGAGACCAACTACTTCGGCACCTTGAGGATGGCGCGCGCCTTCGCCCCGGTGCTGGCGGCCAACGGTGGTGGGGCACTGGTCAATGTGCTGTCGGTGGCGAGTTTCTATTCCCTGCCCTTCAACGCGTCCTACTGTGCGTCGAAAGCCGCCGAGTGGTCCCTGACCAACGCACTGCGCCTGGAGATGCATGCAGCGGGCACGCTGGTGGTCGGTGTGCATCCGGGATTCATCGACACCGACATGACCGCCACCGTGAGCGAGGCCAAGATCGATCCGGCAGAGGTCGCCGCGCAGACACTCGACGCGGTGCGCGCCGGGCAGCCGGAGGTTCTCACCGACGAGCACACCCGTGAGGCCAAGCGCACGATCCCGGTGCACCTGCAGACCCTCTATCCTGGGCTGCAGAAGCGTTGGGACGCCGGAGACAACCCCTGGGGTGGCTGACTGGCCTCCGGTCAGCGCTCCACGACGATGTCGCGCTGATACCATTGCGCAGCAAGCGCATAACACCCGATCGCCACCAACTGCATCGTCGGCACGAGAATCAGCAGTGCCCTTCCCAGTGACTGGGAGCCCAGGGCGCCAGTCAGTGAATCGCTGACCACGCCGGTCAGGAACGGGCCGACCGCGCCCAGCGTCGCATTGAAGAACAAGAACACGGCCGACGCCGTCGCGCGATGCTCGGGAAGGACCAGGCGCTGGATCGCCGCGATGGACGGCGCCAGATAGGCGACGCCGATCAGATAGGCCAGCGCCAGGAGCCAGACGCTCCACAGACGACTCTCCACGACAAACGCCAACGCAGATGCAGGCAGGAGCGCCGCGATCAAGATGACGACGATCCACAGCAACCAGCGTGCGTCTCGAGCGGCCAGCCGGTCTGCGATTCGTCCGACGACGAGCAATCCGAGGACCCCCAATGCGCCGGTGGCCAGGCCGTATTCGACACCGACCTCGCCCAGTGTCATTCCCCGGGTCCGCATCAGAAAGGCAGGCGCGAACGTCGTCAACGAATAGCCCGCTGCGGACACCAGCGCGGTACCGGCCACCATGGCCAGAAAGCTGGTCTTGCGCAGCAGATCCCACCACTTCAGCGCGTCGCTGTCCTGCCGCGGCGGTGGAGTCGGCAGGCTCTGGCGGAACCCGACAACCCACAGCACCACCGGCGCCAACAGCACGCTGATGGCTCCCATCGTCACGAAAGCTGCCCGCCAGCCCATGCTTTCGGCGAGCAGTCCGCCGCCGAGCAGGCTGGCCGCACTGGCCAGCGGGATCGCCATGGTGATCACCGCCAGCGGAGCCGACCGCTTGTCCGGGAGAAAGTTGCGCGCCACGTAGGCATGCGCCGCCGGCGTACTACCGGCCTCGCCGACGGCCACCCCGACGCGCGTCAATGCCAGCTGGAGACCGGACTGGACAGCACCACCGAGCATGGTCATCGCGCCCCACAGCGTCAGGCAGCCGGCGATCACCGCACCGAAGGCACCGCGGTCGGCGACACGTGCGATCAGAATGCCCACGACGGCGTACACGACGAGGAAGCCGAAGCCGTTGATGACACCGATTGCCCTGTCGGACAACGCAAGATCCTGTTTGATCGGCTCCGCCAGTACACCGGGTAAGAACCTGTCGACGTAATTGAGGGTGCCGACCAGCGCGAGCACCACAACGGCGCCCCAGGCGCGCGTCGGTGAGTGCGCGGCCTCGGTGTGCCGCGCGGCGTCCTGCGGTGTCGACATCGTTCTCCTCGGTCAATCGCTACCGAGCAGCTTCTCAGACGTTCCGCAGTGCCCACCGCCTGGGAGGGAGCACGCGGGCACTCACGTTCCGCTGGGCGCCATCGTCACTCGGTTGCGGCCGATCTGCTTGGCGCTGTAGAGCGCTTGGTCGGCGGATTGGAGAAGGTCCCGCGGCGAGCCAGTATCGGCATCGACCGCCGCCACCCCGATGCTGATCGTGATCGCACGCTTCGGCCAGGGCGCCCTCTGCACGGTGCGCCGGAACCTCTCGGCGAGCACGAACGCGCCTTTACAGGTGGTCTCGGGCAGAACGACCGCGAATTCCTCACCGCCGTAGCGGAACAGGCTGTCCGACTCCCGCATTTCCGATTGCAAGAGCTGCGCGACCGATCGGAGCACCTCGTCACCGGCGGGATGGCCGAAGTCGTCATTGAAGGATTTGAAGTGGTCGACGTCGATCATGAGCAGCGACAGGGTCGTGCGTCTCGCTCGTGCCCGCGTGAAGTCCTCTTCGATCGTGAGATCGAAAGAACGACGGTTCTTCACGCCCGTCAGCACGTCGGTGACCGATTGTGACTCCAGGTGCACCCTCACCTTTTCGATGTCACGCTGGTACTCCTGCAGGAGTTCGACGTACTTCTCCTGATCCAAGACGGCCTGTTCGAGTGTCGCGATACTTCGACGAAGCTCGAGTTGCACGATGATCTCGCGGGAAAGGATTTCGAGCGCCTCTCGCTGCGTCTCGCTGAGACTGCGCGGCTCACGGTCGATCACACAGATCGTGCCCAGCGCCTCGCCCGTCGGTGCCACCAGCGGTGCGCCCGCGTAGAAGCGGATACCGGGATCACCGGTCACGAGGGGATTGGCGGCAAAGCGCTGATCCGTGGTGGCGTCCTCGACCGTCATCACGCTTCCGGGATCCATGATCGCGTGTGCACAGAAGGCTTGCGAGCGGGGTGTTTCATCGACGTCCAGGCCCACGTTCGCCTTGAACCACTGGCGATCGTCATCCACCAGCGTGACGAGCGCGATCGGCGTGCCGCAGATCGCCGACGCAAGCTTGGCGAAATCGTCGTATGCCTGCTCCGGCAGCGAGTCCAGGATGTGGTAGTCGGCGAGCACCTTCATCCGCTGGTCTTCGTTCCCGGGTACCGGGAATTCGGTGTGCGACATGCGCGCCCCCCACATATTGAGCTGTAGCGGCGCCGTCTTCACCGCGTCTCTTTCACGAGCCCAGATCATAACTTGGCATACGCTGCCGTTCGGCAAACTTCGCTGAACCGGACTATGACCGCCCGGAGTTCTTTTCGGCTGATTGGTCAGGCCGTGGGTAACCGCATCACGAAGCCCGCCTCCAGCGCCACCCACAGCGCACCGTCCGGTCCGATGGCCAACCCGTGCGGCTCGCTGCCCGCGGGCAGGTCGATCGTGTCGACCTCACCGTCAGCGCTGACGTGGGCGATCTGATCGGCGCCCCACAGGCTGACCCACACCCCACCGGAGGGGTCGGCGACCACTGCGTGCGGCTTTCCCGGCAGGTCGAGCTCCTGGATCGCCTCGTTGAGCGGGATACGGCCCACCTTGTCGGCGAGCACCTCCGTGAACCACACCGCGTCGTCGTGGGTCTGTGCGATGCCCACTGGACCGGCGTTGGGGGTCGGCAGCGTCCGCACCTCGAGTTGGCCGCGATGGAGGCGGCCGATGGCGTTGGCCTGGTTCAACGTGAACCAGAGGGCGTTGTCCGGTCCGGTGATGATCGACGACGGCATGCCGCCCGGGGCGGCCTGCTCGCTGAGGTCACCGTCGACGTCGACGCGGCCGATGACACCGGTTCCCATGGCCGTGAACCACAGCGCGCCGTCGGGTCCGGCGGTGATACCGAAGGGCGCACTGCCGCTTGGCAATTGGTAGTCGGTCTGTAGACCGTCCGTGGAGATCCGGCCGATCCGGTCGTCGCCCGCGCGGGTGAACCACAGCGCGCCGTCGGGTCCGGCGGTGATGATCGAGGGCTTGCTTCCCTCGGCCACCGGATACACCTCGAGGTCTCCGCCCGCACCCACCCGCGCGATCGCGCCGCGATGGACCAGCGTCACCCACATCGCGCCGTCGCGGCCGGCAGCCAACGCATACGGCCCGCCATCGATGGCGACTTCGAAGATGCGGCTCATGCGAGGGCGACCACGGCGTCGACGATGGGGAGCGGTGACACGGTCAGCTGATGGTGGCGCATGTGCACCGCCGCAGCCTGACACATCGCGCCACCGTGGGACAACCCGTTATCCGGATCGGACTCGCGCTGCGACACCACCTCCGTCAGGACCCCGCGCTGGTCCGAGACCTGTTGTCATCCATGATGTCTGGGTTGCGTGAAGCAACATTTTATGGCCTACGAGGCGAGTCGTTAGCGTCCGATTCGTGGAAGTGGACTTTCGATCAGCCGCAGAGTTGACGGTCGCGTTGCGCGCAGGGGAGGTGTCCTCGGCCGAGGTGACCGAGGCGACGATCGCCCGAATCGAGCGCTGCGATGGGGCGATCAACGCGATCTGCGTGCGGGACTTCGAGCGGGCGCAGGAGGCTGCGCGTCGCGCCGATGAGGCCCGTGCACGTGGTGAAGATCGGGCGCTGCTGGGCATTCCGGTGACGGTCAAGGAGTCCTACAACGTCGCCGGACTGCCCACGACCTGGGGCTTGCCGGAGCACCGGGGGTTCGTGCCGTCCGACGACGCGGTCCAGGTGGCGCGGCTCAAGGCCGCCGGCGCGGTGGTGCTCGGCAAGACGAACGTGCCGGCGGGTCTACAGGGTCTGCAGAGCTTCAACGAGCTGTACGGCGTGACCACCAATCCGTGGGACCACAGTCGTACGGCGGGCGGATCGTCGGGCGGATCGGCGGCTGCCCTGGCGTCCGGGTTCGGTGCGCTGTCCATCGGATCCGACCTCGCCGGTTCACTGCGCACGCCCGCGCACTTCTGCGGTGTATACGGGCACAAGCCGACACTCGGGCTGGCGGCCACGCGTGGCATGACCCCGCCGCGGACGCCGGCATTACCGACCGACTCCGACCTCGCCGTCGTCGGTCCGATGGCTCGCACCGCCGGTGACCTGACGCTTCTGCTCGACGTGATGGTCGGATCCGACCCACTGACGCACGGCGTGGCACACACGGTCTCGCTGCCTCCCCCGCGTCACGAGAGGCTCGGCGACTTCCGAGTACTCGTTCTCGAGGACCATCCGTGTATCGCCACCGGATCCGCGGTGCGTGCCGGCGTCGATCGAGTGGCCCGTGCACTCGTCTCCAGTGGCGCCCGAGTGGAACGGCACAGCCCGCTGCTCCCCGATCTGGCCGACGCCGCCTCGCTCTACACGCTCCTGCTCTTCTCCGGTGCGGTGGCGCGTTTTCCCGTCGACGATCAGGAACTCCTGCGCATCCGCGTGGCGCGCCTGAGACCGGAGGACCTCAGTCTGAACGCGGCGCGGCTGCGCGGAATGGTGCTGAGCCATCGCGAGTGGATGGAAGCCACCCACAGTCGCGACCTCCATCGGCACCGTTGGCGACAGCTGTTCGCGGCGTTCGATGCCGTGGTGTGTCCGATCACCCCGACTCCCGCGTTCCCGCACGACCACAACCCGGATCTACTGGGATGCCGGATCGACATCGACGGCATCGACTATGCGTTCTTCGACCAACTGGTGTGGGCCGGTCTGGCCACGATGCCCGGCCTACCTGCAACCGCCATACCTGCAGGGCGATCCGCCGAGGGATTGCCGGTCGGGGTGCAGCTCATCGGTCCGATGTTCGAGGACCGCACACCGTTGAGGCTGGCAGAACTGCTCGAACAGCAGATCGGCGGATTCCAAACGCCGACGTAGGACGCGAAAGCAGCCATCGGGCAGATGAATTGGTGTCGCTAGCTAGGTCATGATCGTGCGTGTGCGCCAGCCAGAATTTGTTCGCGCAGAATCGGCGTGACCGCAGTGGTGAGCGAGTTCGCGGAGAACCTGCAGATACACCCAGCGCACTGTGCGTTGGCCAGCCTCGTGACCCGTCACAACAGCGTCCAGTGGGAGGCCGGCAACCGCTTCTCGGGCCGTAGCGCAGGCCTGGCGGAAAGCCGCGGTCACAGTGGCAATCGTGTCGTCGTCGGCGAGACTGAACGACTCATCCACACTCTGAACCAGGCCGAGCTCCCGCCGCGAGGTGCCACCGACGCACTGCTCGAACCACACTCGCTGCATCCAGGTGACGTGCTTGAGCAAGCCGAGCAGTGTCGTCGCCGACGGCACGAGCCGGATGCGCACCTGCTCCTCCGTGAGGCCGCCGACAGTGGCCTCGATAGCGCGGCGATACTCCTCGACGAACGCGTCGAGCTGCGTGCGCTCATCGCCGACCAACACGTCGAACGGGCCCATCCGAACCTCCCATCACAACAACCGCGGCTCCGCCCCGGACGGCACGCTGTGACCGGCGGTGCGGATGCTTTCATCGATCCTATGTCCCGCGCCCGATCCGGACAGCGGAGTTTTCCGAGTCCCCAATCAGATTGATTGCAAGCCCAATTCGTCTTGTTCGGTGAAGGTCTTATCGCGTCGACTTGCTTAATGACCGATTGGTCATTAGCGTGGTGGGCATGTCGCTCACCGATCGGTTTCCTGCGAACAACCTGGCGGGCATCGCCACCTTGCTGCGGTTGTATCTGGTACTTGCCGTGCTGACACTCGTCGCGCTGCTGGTGTTGTCACTGGTCGATCCGGTGGCCGCGCCGCAGACAGCATGGGTGCATGCGGTGATCGTCGCCGGTTTCGCCGCCCTGCTGCCGATGCGACTGCGGTCGGCCAGTCGCGGTAGCGTCGCCGCGTTGAGGGCGGTCGGTCTGATCGCTGCCGCCGTGTTTCTGGTCAATGTGGTCGAGGCGCTCTGGCCTGGCTTCGTCCCGATGTGGATGCGGGGCGAGATGTGGGTCATCGCCGCGCTGATGTTGGGTGTCATCGCTCTGGTCATCCGCGAGCGGCTCTGACAGAGCGATGAGTTCTGCACCGCGACAACGACTCAGCGCCGATGTGAGGCGCCAGCAGCTGGAGAGCGCGACGATCCAGATCATCGGCCAGGACGGGCTGTCCGCGGCCACTGCCGAGTCGATCGCGCGTGCTGCGGGTGTGTCCAAGGGGCTGCTCTGGCGGTACTACAACGACCTCGAGGATCTGTTGCTCAGCGCCGGACGGCGGGCATTGGCGACGCTGGAGGCGGCCGTCGCCTCCGATACCGACATGGACGCGGACGTGACCGCACTGTTCCGATCAGCCATTCACCGCGCCGCGACGTTGCCTGCCACCCACCCCGCTGAACTTCAGGCCATCCGGCACATCGCCATCGGTCTGCGTCCGCACGTGCCCGAAACGACACTGCGCGCCAACGAATATCGCGAGCTACACGCCCGTCAGGCTGCGCTCATCGCGCGGGGACAAGCCGACGGACATCTGCGCCCCGGCCTCGATCCACACCTCCTGGCGGTCACCTACCAGGGGATGGTCGACTCCATGCTGGACTATCTGCACTCTGATCCCACGCTCGACCCCAGCACCGTCGCCGACCACGTCGCCGATGTCCTGCTCGCCGGGATCTCGACACCGCACTGACTGCTCGACGAGCACGTCTTGGGTCAAACCCCCCTCGTCACTGAAGCAACGGTCGCGACCGAATACCCTGCGCCACAGGCGCTGCCACGACGGGCATGAGCCCGAGCAGCGCGCACACCGGTAGCCACTGGAGCCCTGCGCGGTCCAACACCACGCCACCCAGCGACGAGCCTGCGCTGATCCCGATCTGGAACGCCAGGACATACAGCGCCGACGCCATCACCCGGGCGCCCGGACCGCCACGCAGCGCCGCGCTCTGCATCGTCGGGGCCACGCACGCCTGCGCCGCGCCCCAGAGGATCACGCCGACGACGAACACGGGTGCGGGCGGTGACAGAGCGATCACACCGAACGCCACCATCAGTCCCACCATGGTCAGCGCCACGGCGACATCGAGACTGCGATCGATCTGCTTGCCGATCATGGCAACGGCAATCAACCCCGCTACGCCGAAGGCGATTTGCAGACCGCCGAGGGACCACGCGCGGAAACCGTACGGCTGCGCCATGAGCGCGAAGAACGTGTACGGAGCGTAGGTCGCAGTCACCATCAATACCGTGAGCACGCAGACCTTTACGACGCGCGGTAGCCAGGACGGCTCCCGAGGCGTCCTCTGGGAGGTCCTCGAATCCGGCGACAACGCGGGCAGGCTCACCCACGACAGAACGGCCAGCGCGAGAGCCCCCACCGCCACCACGCCGGCCGCGGCGCGCCATTCGATCCACGACGCAAGTCCGGTCATCAGTGGTGCGCCCCCCACCAGCGCGGCAGAACCCCCGAGGAAGACCTGCGCGGTGGCCCGCCCCTGCCGGTCCTCAGGCGCCAGCGACACTGCGACGATCGGTACGGTCGACCACAGAAGTCCGTGGGGTATCGCGGCGACCGCCCTCGCCGCCAACGCCGCGGGCAGGTTCGGCGCTAGCGCAAGCGCTGCCTGCGACACCGCGAGCACGATCAGTGCTCCGACGAGCACGGCACGGCGGTCGACGTGCCGAGTCAGCGCCACCGTTGGCAAGATCGCAGCGCCGGCAACCAGTGCGTACACGGTGAGCATCAGACCGCCACCGGACTCGGTGGTATGCAGATCCCGCGTCATATCGGTCAGCACACCGATCGGGAACATCTCGGCCGTGAGATACACGAACAGCGCCCCCGCCAATACTGCCGTCTGCAGCGGGGCGGGCGCCTTCCTCGCCGTCACAGCTCGTGTGTGCCAAGGAATTCACTGATGTCGTCGATCCACACCGACGCCTCCTCGCGGGTGAAGATGTGGCCGGCATCGGGGAATTCGATCATCGACGCACCCGGTATGGCCGCGGCCAGTCGACGGGTGGACTCCGGTAGCACGATGCGGTCTCGCCCGGCAACGAAAACCACTGCGGGCACGGCAAGTTCGCGACATGCATCATATGTGTCGATCGATGCAGCCAATCGGGCCTGATCCGCCCCGCCGTCCGGATAGTTGTCCTGTGTCGTCGTCACGGCCGCATCAGCTGCCGCAGCGTCGAGACTCCCCAGCACCGCCGGGGACGACAGGCTCACCAGGTAACCGGCAAGAGCGTGACGATCACCGCTCGCCGCCAGTGCGGTCCATGTGTCAACCACCAACCGCAATTGCTGGTCGGCACGAGCGAACCCGACGGTGAGGAGCAGCCCACTCACCCGGTCCGGATGGCGGGCGGCCGCCGTCACGGCCACAGCTGTCCCCAACGACAGCCCCAGAATCGGGAACCTCTCGAAACCGGCGTCGACCGCCGCCCCCACCAACGAGTCAGCGAGGACGCCGAGCTCCAGGGCCCCCACGTCTTCGGGCGTGCCACCCGATCCGGGGTAGTTCATTCCGACGAGGGTGCGGGTCGACGACAGGGCTTCGATCACCTGCCCGAAATTGGCGGTGACGCTACCCCCGGCGCCGTGGGCGAGTACCAGGGGCGAGCCGGATCCGATCTGGATGACGTCGGGATCTGCGACGAGGTGTGGGCCTGCCATAACCTGGACGCTAAACCTTCACATCTACGTGAAGGTCAAGCGTTTGGGACGGCGGTCACACCGGGAGGGTTCATGCGAATCGGCGAACTCGCACAACGATGCAACGTGTCCACGCGGTCGTTGCGCTACTACGAGGAGCAGCAACTGCTGCAATCACGCCGGCACGCGAACGGGTACCGCGACTACCCCGAGTCGGCTGTGGAGTCCGTACGGCGGATTCGGGCCCTCATCGATGCCGGGTTCAGCTCTGACACCATCCGGAAAGTGTTGCCGTGCCTCAACGGTGACGATGTGGACATGTGCCCGCAATTAGCAGGCGTGATCCGCGAGACGCTGCACGGTATCGACGACCAACTGAACGACCTCGCCGTCAAGCGCGGCAAGATCAACGCGCTGCTGTCGGGCCAGAGCCTGCCATCGGATCGGTCCGATTCTGGCCTCGCCGCCGCGCGGCCCATCGAGTGCTGAGGGTGCCCTGCCCGCCTTACCTCGGGGGTAATCGCAGCTAGTCCCGGATTTTGTGATGCTGTTGCCATGCAGATACTTTCGGTGACGCAGCACGCTAGCTCACGACGATGAGTCCTCCGTACGTCGACATTGGCGACGGGCACCAGGTGTTCGTCCGCGATTGGGGAACCGGTCAGCCCGTCGTGCTCTTGGCCGGCTGGGCCATGGACAGTCGCGGCTGGGCAGAGGTCATGACACGGCTGACGCGTTCGGGCGTTCGCGCGATCGCCGTCGACCGCCGTGGTCACGGTCGTTCCACCGACCCAGGTCGCTACGACTACGACGTCCTCGTCGACGATCTCGCGACAGTTCTCGATGCGCTCGCCGTCGAAGGAGCCGTCCTCGTAGGGCATTCCGGGGCGGCCGGCGAGATCATCGGATACTTGGCCCGCTACGGCTCGAACCGTGTCAAAGCCGTTGTGCTCGTGGCCGCGACCGGACCGCGACCGGCGAGCGACCCTGCCAGCGGTGAGCCCGTCTCGCCCGACGTTGTGGACGCCACCATCTCGACACTCATCGGCGACTTGCCAGGCTGGATCGACGAGACGCTCCCCTCGTTCGCGCCGGAAGCTCCACCCACCGTCAACCGTTGGCTGGCGAGCATGGCCTTGGATACTTCCCGGCAGGCGCTGGTCGACTTCCAGCACGCGATCATGACCACGGACTTCACGGTTCACGCGGCCACCGTCGACGTTCCCGTCACCCTCCTCCACGGAGACCACGACGTCAGCGCGCCGCTGAACGAGACAGCCCGCCGTTACGTCGACCTCATTCCCGGGTCGTGTCTGCGGGTGTACACCGGAGCTGCGCACGGGCTCGTGCTCACCCACGCTGAACGGCTCGCGGCGGACATCATCGACGTCGCACGCTCGTGACCCTGCTCGACGCGGCGCGACAAACGCTTGTGCAGCAACTGGTCTCAGCACCGGCTGCCAGTCGGCTGGGAATAGCAGTCGGTGCTTTCTCGCCGTCCGAGGTGCGACTCACCTTGCCTGCCGACACCGGCAACTGCACCTACGGCGACGTCGTCCACGGCGGTGTCATCGCCACACTGGCCGACACCGCCGGCGTAGCGGTGTCGATCGCCAACGCCCGTCAGCTGCCGACCGGCGGGGCCACCACGACCCTCAGCATCAGCTACCTGCGCCCCGCGGCCATGGGCACGCTCACCGCACGGGCGCGTCTTCTCCACGGCGGCGGACGGCACAACGTCGCACGCGTCACGGTCACCGACCCCAGCGAGCAGTCCGTGGCGGAGTGCCACGTCACGGTCACCCTGAGTTGAACTCGCGTCTCGATCCGAGGAGTCATCCGTTGTCCACGACTTACGTGATCACTTTCGTCGTCCGGCCGAGCGAACGGAGCCGATTCCTAGCACTGCTCAACCCCGTCCTCGACGCGATGCGTGACGAGTCGACATTCGAATACGCTGCGCTACACGTCGATCCGAGCGACGCGAACTGCTTCCAGTTGCACGAGACCTGGGAGAGCCACACTGACGTCGTGGACGTGCAGCTGCACCGGCGCTACCGGGCAGCCTGGCACCACGCACTAGAGGAAATGCTGGAGCGGCCACGCGACATCACCATCTGGGATCAGCTGAGAGCCGACTGACTCTCGCGCGTGTCCTTGGACCGGCAAGGGCGGGCGCGGCGCCGACCCGTTGCAAACGCACTCAGCAAGCATCGCCAAAAGCGTTGTCGCGCGGATCGCGTCGACATCTCGACCCCACGTCGGGTGCAATCAATTCAGGTTGGGCTACGGAACTTCATGCCTCACGATGAACGCCGCGACTTCGAGGAAGGCGCCCTTCCACGGGCGCCGCTTGGGTGCGAATGGGTACGGCCGACGAAGCGGCCGCCGTGGCGCTGTTCCTCGTGTCCGACGAATCCGGCTACGTCACGGGAACCATTGCGGGTACCGATGCTCGAACAGTTCTAAGGTCTTTTTGAGATGCCGACGGGTCAAGAGGCACGAGAACTTAAGCTCCCTACCAGAGAATCAAACTCCGCTCTCCAACAGCGAAATTTACTCACGCGCTTCGTCCTGAGACGTGTCGTGCTGCCGTGCGCGAACACTCGAGAGCCGCCGTTTAACCAGGTTCTCGCCCTCTGCCTCTCACTCGTCGCAAGCAATCTCGACGGAGTCGTTTGTACTCATTGCTAGTGCTGGTCCTGCTGTTCAGCAAGATTCAAGCTCCACTCGGCGCGAGCTAGAAGCTCGTCAAATGTGATGACTTCAGGTTCATACAAATTTCGGCGATACAACTCGAAGGACCTCAGCTTTTGAATATGGACGCCGCCCACATCATTCCCGAGCGATCCAAGATGCCCTGCGATCAGGTATGAGCGGGGTCGGATAAGAAATGTGAACTCATTTAGTTCTGCACCATCGCTGTCAGTATCGGCAATCCGCTCGCCGAGTTCTGAAACAGCTCGACTGACCGTCTGCTGAACTTGAGTCACGCCTCCACTGAGATCCGATGACGGCGCCCAGACACCCGGACGGTACTCGCGCACCAGAGGTGTTCCATGGTGTTTGATTTCGGCGAACACCATCAAACGGAAGGCTCCCACAGTCCGGAGCAGTGCGTCTGCGCGCTTCCCTGCGTCACGGATTGAGAACCCGGCAACCGTTTGCTCCAGCCTGTCTGAGTTCCACGCCGTCAGTAGTTGACCTGTCAGGCCCACGCCTAGAATCCACGGGTTGTCCTCAAGGAACTTCTGCCAAACGTTCTCCGGTCCGGTGGCGGAAGCTGCTGCCGCTTCGAAATATTCGCGATCATCTAGGAGCTTTCTGAATCTTTCGATCTGCTGACGCCTATGGGCGAGAGCGATGACATCGGCGGACGCAGCGTCAGTAGTTATCATCTCTCTGAAGGCTTGCGGATTAGCCTCATACGCGCGGCGGATGCTACCCGGGTCGTTGAATAAGGCACTGATCAAGTCGTCATCGATCCTTGTCGGAACATCTCCGTCAACGGGCACCTCGCCAACCAGCCTGATAAGTTCTACAAGCTTCGCCGACTGGTTGCGGTCCAGAACCAACAGATCCTCAGCGTCGGCCCCATTCGTAATGCGCTGGATCTTGATTTCCTTGAGCTGCCCGGCTTCTCGCGAAACAAGTAGCTTTATCTGCCTCCTGGATCCATCTACCAAGATCGACTCCGACCACTCGTCGTATTGAGACTCGCTCGAAATGTTTGGCTCGTCGAACACCTTGTATACGAACCTGCCCGGATAATTAGCGTCTCGCGAGGGCGGCCGTATTAGGAATGGTCTAGAGAAATAGGTGCGATCAACGGATCGAAGGCTGGCGTAGTCAGCCTCACTTTGCGGCTGCCTTGAGATCAAGTGATCGAATCCGTACTTGGCCAAGGCTCTGCATCACTCTTCCGGGTGGTATCTGTCCAAGAAAACGTTAGCCCGAGGCTGTGATTTTGGCAGCGCAATTGCTACGAAAGTCGCTCTCACAGGCGCCACGAGGTCATGAACTTCCAGATCTACCAGCGGATCCGACTCAGATCATTTCTTCGCGACGGGAAGGGAGTGTCTGAAGGTTTGGGTTCTCGTCTCTCGGTCATCCGCGGTGACATACGTTCGACGGTCAACACGCCACCTCGCCGCGGGCTAGGCCGACCGCTGCGCAACAACCGCCGATAACACCCGAGAGCGTCAGGAAGCTATCACTACCAGCGCGACGCCAGGCGCTACTGTCGGCAACAGGGCGGCGGTGACAATGCATGCGACCCGCCGTGCCACTAGGTAATGACTCGATCCCTCATGGCGATGGCAATACGTTCCGCGTAGTCGCCTGCCACCGCGGGATCCGATCGCTGTGGGTTAGCGTCAGTGTCGAAGCATGTCTTGACCTTGATGATGACGTTGTCTCGACTACCCATGGCTACCTGGCACGCGGGCGCACTTCCGTTCAAGTTATCTACTGCAGACATTCTCAGGGTGATGAGGCCCGCGGCGTCAGTGACGCTCGTGAAGTACCAGCCGAAACCACGCTCGTACCCCAAGTCTTGGCTAACTGATGACTCCGAGCTGTAGGTCGTTGGATGCCCAAGTGCGCACTGCTGCCACTGCGTAGTTGAGCTGACCACTATCGCGTGTGCTGCCTTAGCCGTCGGAAAGACGACGGCGGTCTGTTCTACGAGGTCGTCGATGTCGGAGACGGTCTTTCCAAGCGTCTGGTTACGGATGGCTTCGAAGCCGGAGTTTTTGTAGACCTGTTGTTCAGCCCCGTAGATCACCCCCGCGCATTCGGGCGGGTCCACGGTTCGAGTGTTGTCCGATGTGCCCTGAGACGAGCTGAGCAGTTCCACGGGGCCTGGGGTCGAGGCGGGGTCTCCGGTAAACGCGCCACCCGATAACGCTGTAATTTCCGCCGGTTTAAGCAGTAATGCGTCGATGTTTGACGCCGAAAAGGTCGGCGGGGGCGGTGGGGTTTGCGGGGGCGGCGGCGGACGCACTAACGAGGTCAATCCGGACGCGGAAGCCGAAACCTTTGTTGTCAGCGACGAACTAGAACTGGGCAGGCTTGCGCGCGTCTCGGAACGCCAAGTTCGCCACACGAGAACGGCGCTAAGGATGGCAATAACCGCGACGATCGCGCTGCTTACCAAGATCCAGTGTTGCCGCTTGGCGACGGTGGGCCGGCGGTCCGGCTCTCCAGCATCATGTTTGGGAGTATGAATTGGTGCCGGCGTTGTCGTGGCAGCTGCTAGTACCCGAGCTGCACCCGCCTGCTCGGCGAACGCGCGTGCGAAGTCGCTGGATCGTTGAAAGCGGTCATTAGGTTGCTTGGCAAGTGCCGTAGCCAGTACCGCATCAAGCTTCTTGAGCTCGGGTCGGGTGTCGGCGAGTGCGGGAGGCGAATTGTTGAGGTGGCGGCTGATGACGACGGCGGGGTTCGAGTTCGCAAAGAGCGGCGCACCGGTCAGCAGGTGGTAGGCGGTCGCTGCGAGCGCATATTGGTCGGTACGCCCATCGACATCTTCTCCTAGGAGCTGTTCGGGCGCGCAGTAGGCGACGGTTCCGACAGTCATGTTCGTCGCAGTGAGTCCGCTGATGTCGTTTGCGTTGCGGGCTATTCCGAAATCAGTTAGCAGCACACGCTGTTCTTCGTCGTCGTCGACATGGGTCAGCATGATGTTGGCAGGCTTGACGTCTCGGTGAAGTAGACCTCGCTTGTGGGCTGCGTCGAGCGCGCTGGCGATGGCTGTCACGATGCGCGCCACTTCGTCGACCGGCATTCCGGCGGGGTAGCGCTCTGCTGCCAGTTTGGCCGCGTCAAGACCGTCGACGAAATCCATCGAGATCCACAGCTGGCCGTCGGCCTCTCCTCTGTCATGTACGCCAACGATGTTTGGATGCCACAGCGTTGACGCCAGATCGGCTTCGCGAGTGAATCGTGCACGGTACTCCTCGTCGGCGGACCATTCGGGAGGGAGCAACTTGATGGCGTCACGCCGAGGTAACCGCGGATGCTGCGCGAGATACACCTCGCCCATCCCGCCGCTACCGAGCTGGTGGAGAATTGTGTAGCCCGCGAAGTGCTGCCCCTCGCTCAGTGCCATCGCCCGAAAGCCCTCATCATCCGTATTTGCGTCCTATTGCCCGGCCTCTATTGCGGCCACAAGCTGCGCGGCTTGGGGGCCGCTGATCAACGGCAAGCTGAACGGTCCAGCGGCGAGTAATGCATCCACACGGCGAGTGAGATCTCCCGACTCGACGTGGGCATACAGGTCGGCACCAGGACACGCGGTGGCGGCGTAATCCTGATGTCCTTCGACCTCGGGCAAGCCAATGGGAAATTCGGATCGGGCCCAGGCGAACGCCATCGCAGCGCCCTGTAGCTGTTCTTCGGTGACGACCTCTTCCTCGAAGTTGCCTTCGCAGAGGACCAGGAAGTGGCCCGTGGTGTCGTATTCCGTGGCGGTGTCGCCCTTAATCGACGGGTCGCGTAGTTGGTAGATGTTGCCGTTGCGGTCAACGCCGACGTGGTAGGCGATGTCGATCCACCCACGTTGGTTTTGGTGCAGCTGCTGATGTTGACGTAATCGGGCGGGGGCGTTGCGGTTATCACCGAGCACCACTCCCGTGTGATGAACAGTCATGCGCGTGGGGGTGTGCGGAATGCCACCGGGTCGAGCCGGCTGAGCACCCCAACCGTCTCGAGAAATCATGCGCGGTACGACTGTCGACGACGGCACCGCCTGCTCTATCGGCGGCGGTGGCTCCGGTGGCGCTGCCTGAGCGATGGTGGTCTGTGGGGCTGACGGCGGGGCGGGAGGGTTTTCTGGTGTGGCGGAGTTCGCCATCTCGGGCGGTTGCGAGCAAGCACTTAGCGCGGTGGCTAGACCGGCCGTCCCGGCGAGAGCCAGCAGCTGTCGCCGGTTGAACGGATTGTCAAACACACCACCGGACTTGGCCGCCCCCCGTGCACGCATGCCCGTCACGATACGGAGGCCAATGCGGTTACGGTGCGACTTCTACCGGATAGCGGCAGGTGCTGGAACCATCCCTCGTGGTCTACCGGTGCAGCTCCAATCCAACGAATCAGTGGTGAGTTCGCGAATCGAGGTAGGCTGCTGCTCTCGCTGATCGCCTAACAGGCAGATAGCGCCATTTTTGTCGATGGTGCTGGTTAAGATTCGCGCATGCCCATTGCTGAAGGGGCGGTCTTTGCCGGATACACAATTCAGCGCTTATTGGGCAGCGGGGGGATGGGCGAGGTCTATCTTGTGCAGCACCCCCGGCTGCCCCGCCAGGAGGCGCTGAAGATTCTCCCGGCGAACATAAGCGCCGACCCGGACTACCGCCAACGGTTCGCCCGTGAAGCTGACATCGCCGCGTCGCTGTGGCATCCGCACACCGTCGCTATTCACGATCGCGGTGAGCATGACGGCCAGTTGTGGATCACGATGGACTACGTCAAAGGCACCGACGCAGCCAGATTGGTGCGCGAACGCTATCCGCACGGAATGCCGCCGAAGGATGTCCTCGACGTTGTCGCCGCCATTGCTGATGCCCTCGATTACGCGCATGAACGCTTTCTGCTCCATCGCGACGTTAAGCCGGCAAACATCCTGCTCAGCGATCCACAGAAGGGCGAGCGCCGCATCGTCCTCGCGGACTTCGGGATCGCTCGCGGCGTCGACGACAGCAACGGTCTGACCGCGACCAATATGACAGTTGGGTCGGTGGCCTACGCGGCACCCGAACAGCTCACCGGTAGCTTCCTTGACGGTCGTGCCGATCAATATTCCCTGGCTGCGACCGCTTTTCATCTTCTTACCGGCACAGTGCCCTTCGGGAACTCCAATCCCGCCGTAGTCATCGGCAACCACCTCAGCTCACCGCCGCCGACCCTATCCAAACTGCGTGACGATCTCGGACAGATGGACTCGGCGCTCGCGACAGCGATGGCCAAGGAGCCGCACCATCGATTTCACACCTGCCGCGAGTTCGCCGCGGCTCTCACTGCCCGCGACACCGCTCACGTTGTGGGCGGCACCGCCTATGCGGTGGGTCCGAACGACCCCACACAACTGGCGCCGCGTCCTACTACTGCTGCTATCGCTGCCACGCAGCAGCGTGTTGCTTCGTCAACACCACCAGAGCGTGCGCGAGGGAACAACCGCACGGCGCTGATGGCCGTTGGTGTCGCCGTGGCGTTACTAGCTGTCGGCATGATCGCTTTCGTTGGTGCGAAACTCGGACAATCACCTGCGGCATCTCCTGGTGCTGCACCGACGCCTACTTTGACTCGTCCAGCGTGGTCGGAGACAGTCGCCCCTCCACGCACGATCACGCGCACTGCACCTCCGGTTACGGTGACTCAACCCGGTGGACCACCACATATGGCACCCACGCCACCCCGCGCACCTGCGCCCGCGCCCAGAGCCCCGTCCGCACCAGCGGGCGATCTCGGGCTCGGTCAACCGATGAGCAAGCCGAGCTGCAATGGCCAGGGAATTGTCGTCCTCGGGTCGGTCACTACGCCGGGGCACTACGCCGCTGGAGTACAGCGCCTTCTGGCCGCACACCCCGGCGCCTCTTATCTGCGCACCGATCAGGCCTGCCCCTCGCTGCGCGCGGCAACTGACGAGGGCAACCCCATTTATGCCGTCTATCGCCCGGCGGGTGACACCCAAGCCGAGGTGTGCGCCGCCGTGCGTTCTTCCGGTGGCGATGCGTACGGCAAGTGGCTGGACTACACCACCGATCCCAGTTTCAGGATTCCGTGCTGACCGTCTATTTCCGATCGAGCGTTGAGAACGGGGGTGCCTTGCACAACATGGGACGTTTTTTGTCCGCTGTCACCCTCGCCACAGCGATGCTCACGGCCTGCTCTTCAGGACCAGACACCCCGGCCGGTCCGGCGATGGAACAGGTGGAATACCGCGTGGGAGGTCTGCCGGTAGTCGAGGGCCCCAGCGGTCTACGTGACGACGCTCCACCGCCACGCCGCGAAGCCGGGAACAGCGACGGCGGGCCAGTTGACGCATTGGCACTTGCGGCAGTCGATGACGTCGAGATGTTTTGGCAGCAAGCATATCCCGCGACTTTCGGCGCAGGATTCGAGCCTGTTGACGAACTCGTCTCCTACGATTCTCTAGACCTGTCCAGTCCTGAAGTTTGTGGCACCGAAACGTACGATATGCCTAACGCGATGTGGTGTTCTCCTTTGTTCTCCGACAAAGACCTCATTGCCTGGGACCGCGGATTCCTCGTGCCGACGGGGCGGCAGTATTTCGGAGACACGTCGGTTGCCGCGCTGATCGCGCACGAATACGGCCACGGCGTGCAACACGAAGCCGGCATCGTGGACTCACTCACTGAAACCATCGTCCGAGAGCAGCAGGCGGACTGCTTTGCCGGCGCCTACAGCCGCTGGGTCGCCGAAGGACACTCCCCGCGCTTCACCCTCAGCACTGGAGACGGCCTCAACAAGGTCTTAGCCGGAGCAATTAGCCTGGCTGACCCGGTGTGGTCAGAACAAGAAGCCGACATGGTGGAGGAAGGCCACGGCACTGCTCTGGACCGCACGCGCGCATTCCAGCAAGGTTTCGTTGACGGCACTGCCTCCTGTACCGGCATCGACCTCGCATCGATCGAACAGCAGCGCGGTGATCTACCCATCCTGCTGCAGCAGGACCTCTCCGGCCAGATGCAAACTGGCGAGCTGCCCCTCGACGAGTCCACGCTATCGACGCTCATGGAACTCCTCGATCAGATCTATGCACCGCAGAGTCCTCCCGGGCTGTCCTTTGACGGCCAATCATGCCCTGAAGGGGCAGCCAGTCCCCCGGCGTCGTATTGCCCCAGCACCAATACCGTCGTGGTCGACCTACCCGGGCTACAGGCCATGTCCGTGCCCGCTGGGACTTCGGATTACTCTCTGCCACAAGGCGACAACAGTGGTCTGTCGATCGTGACCTCACGTTACGCGCTGTCCCTTCAGCACGCACGGGGTGAGCCCCTCGATGAGCCCAGCACCGCGCTGCTGACTGCCTGCCTGACAGGAGTGGGGCAAGCCGCGATGGCCGAGCCGATTGAGCTCCCCAGCGGGAACAGCTTGCAGCTCGCCGCCGGCGACATGGATGAAGCCGTCGGCGGGCTGCTCACAAACGGCCTAGCTGCCGCAACTGTTGAAGGGCTGACCGTGCCTGCCGGTTTCACGCGCATTGAGGCTTTCCGTGCTGGGCTCGGAGGCTCAGAGCAGGCCTGTCACCAGCAATACTGACTCGTAATAAAGCAGGTGTCTTGGTCGGTAACCGGGGAAATTGTGATTCACTAGCAAACCCGTGAGTGCACCGAGGGGGTATCGGGGTGGAGTCGTCTTTCGGCGGGCTGACAGCCGGCACGCGTTTCGGTAAGTACGAGCTCATGACGCTGCTCGGGCGTGGGGGCATGGGCGAGGTCTACGAGGCGCGTGACACCGAGAAGGGGCGCGTCGTTGCGCTGAAAATCTTGCTCCACCAGTACGCCCAGGACCCCAACTACCGCAGCCGCTTCACCCGCGAGGCCAATGCAGCCGCCGGTCTGCAAGAACCGCATGTCGTCCCCATCCACGACTGGGGCGAGATCGACGGCAAGCTGTTTATCGACATGCGGCTCGTTCGGGGCAACGACCTTCGAAGGTTGACCGAGCGCGGACCACTCGAACCCGGCCGCGCAGTTCACATCATCGCCCAGATAGCCGCCGCCCTAGACGCTGCGCATGCAGAAGGTCTGATCCACCGCGACGTCAAGCCGGAGAATATCGTCGTCTCCGGTGACGACTTCGCCCATCTTCTCGACTTCGGCATCGCTGAGAAGGTCGGCGACGCCCGTCTCACTGAAGCCGGTATGACCATCGGCTCTTGGGCCTACATGGCGCCCGAACGCCTCAGCGGCGACCCCACCACAAAGGCCGTCGACATCTATGCGTTAGCCTGCGTCCTCTACGAAGCCCTCACCGGCGCAAGACCATTCGCCATCGACAGCATGCAACAGGTCATCAACGCGCATCTGCACACCCCACCACCACGGCCGAGCTTGGCCAATCCCCACGTTCAGCCACCACTTGACGGCGTCATTGAACGCGGCATGGCCAAGGAGCCTGACGACCGTTACGGGAGCGCGGGTGCATTGGCCCGCGCCGCGCAACGTGCACTGTCCGCCCCAACGGTCACTGACCGAAATGTCACCATGGCCGCGGCCCACGTAAACAGCCCGACCGCGCAGCACACTCGGCCCGCTCCGCCACCGCCACCCGCAGCAGATCCCCTGCCCGCCGCCGCGGCCCGTGATCGCGAAGGTATGCCCAAAACAATGCTGATCGCGATAGCGGTGTGTGTAGCACTGTTCCTCGCAGCGGGCGGCATCGCCATCGGGCTGCTAGTTAGGCAATCTGACGGAGGCGATACCGGTACCTCCGCGCAAGGCCCGTCCCTCACTCGGCTACCAACACCAGGTCGCCCCGCGCTGCCTTCCGGAGAGCCACAATCGACACAAACCACTTGGCAGCCACCGGCACGGCCAGCGCTCCCGGCGACTCCCGGTAGCTACGCGGGGATGTTCTGTCCTTACGCCGTAGCGCTGACGCTTCAGACGTCTCAATCGGCAGTCGTTGTTTGTGATGAGGGCTCGAATATTTACACCTATAAAGGCCTGCGACTTAAAGACAACGCGCGAATCGACCTGCCTGGGGTCGTGCCGACTGCAACCGGGTTCTCGGTAATCAACAACGGCACTCGATACGACATTAGTCGCAGCGGGCTCATTATCTATACCGAGGGAGACGTCTATACAGAACCCGCAATCGCCTCTGGACCGTAGGAGTGTTTCACCTGACTCCGCATGGCCGGCTGAAGTGATCTGCCGACTGAGCGATCACATTGCCGCGCCTCGGTTATCTGCTACCGAATACTGTGTCGCCGCGCAGTACATCGAATGTCAAAGAGGTAGGGCTGCTCACAAACGGCCTAGCTGCCGCAACTGTTGAAGGGCTGACCGTGCCTGCCGGTTTCACGCGCATTGAGGCTTTCCGTGCTGGCCTCGGAGGCTCAGAGCAGGCCTGTCAGCAGCAATACTGACTTTCCTCTGAGCAGACCTTTCGAGTGACGGCCTGTGGTTCACTGGCAAACGGGGGAAAGCGCACCAAGGGGGTGTTGAGAATGGTGGCGTCGTCTGGCCGGTCACGAGCCGGCAGGCGTTTCGGTAAGTACGAGCTCATGACGCTGCTCGGGCGTGGGGGCATGGGCGAGGTCTACGAGGCGCGTGACACCGAGAAGGGGCGCGTCGTTGCGCTGAAAATCTTGCTCCACCAGTACGCCCAGGACCCCAACTACCGCAGCCGCTTCACCCGCGAGGCCAATGCAGCCGCCGGTCTGCAAGAACCGCATGTCGTCCCCATCCACGACTGGGGCGAGATCGACGGCAAGCTGTTTATCGACATGCGGCTCGTTCGGGGCAACGACCTTCGAAGGTTGACCGAGCGCGGACCACTCGAACCCGGCCGCGCAGTTCACATCATCGCCCAGATAGCCGCCGCCCTAGACGCTGCGCATGCAGAAGGTCTGATCCACCGCGACGTCAAGCCGGAGAATATCGTCGTCTCCGGTGACGACTTCGCCCATCTTCTCGACTTCGGCATCGCTGAGAAGGTCGGCGACGCCCGTCTCACTGAAGCCGGTATGACCATCGGCTCTTGGGCCTACATGGCGCCCGAACGCCTCAGCGGCGACCCCACCACAAAGGCCGTCGACATCTATGCGTTAGCCTGCGTCCTCTACGAAGCCCTCACCGGCGCAAGACCATTCGCCATCGACAGCATGCAACAGGTCATCAACGCGCATCTGCACACCCCACCACCACGGCCGAGCTTGGCCAATCCCCACGTTCAGCCACCACTTGACGGCGTCATTGAACGCGGCATGGCCAAGGAGCCTGACGACCGTTACGGGAGCGCGGGTGCATTGGCCCGCGCCGCGCAACGTGCACTGTCCGCCCCAACGGTCACTGACCGAAATGTCACCATGGCCGCGGCCCACGTAAACAGCCCGACCGCGCAGCACACTCGGCCCGCTCCGCCACCGCCACCCGCAGCAGATCCCCTGCCCGCCGCCGCGGCCCGTGATCGCGAAGGTATGCCCAAAACAATGCTGATCGCGATAGCGGTGTGTGTAGCACTGTTCCTCGCAGCGGGCGGCATCGCCATCGGGCTGCTAGTTAGGCAATCTGACGGAGGCGATACCGGTACCTCCGCGCAAGGCCCGTCCCTCACTCGGCTACCAACACCCGACAGGCCTTCGCGCCCTGCAGGGCAGCGGCCTTCCACGCTCGCCCCGCAGCCGCCAACTCGACCAGTATCCCCGCCGCCAGCCGTAAGAGGCGTCGACGGGCTGGGGCAACGCTGCGACGACGGTTTCGAAGTGCTTGGCAACCTTGACCAAGCAAGCCGGGCAGTGCGCGGAAGCACCGAGACGAGCTGCCAATTCGTCGATAACGTCCTGAGTGCGTATTGGGACGCCGGCGGTCCGAACGCATCACCGCGCACGCTCTACGCCGCCGGAGGCGTCCCCTGCAATCAACAGTCAACTCGTTGCAAAGGCAATCTATTTGTTCTGGAATGTAGCGCGTTCGGTGTCGCCGACTGGGTGACCTGCCGTGGCGGAGTGAATGCTGTCGTTCACATCTACTAGACGCCGTGTTCTCGTCATAGCCTGCGTTGCAACAGCTCTCGCGGGGTGCTCATCGAGCTCCAGCGACGCACCCGGCAGGAACGCACAAACACCGGCCACTTCCCCCGAGCCGTCATCTTCGGTATCCGTCACCATCGTCACGCCCGCGGCGCCTGTGCCGGATCTCAGTTCGACGCCCGCGCCGTTGGCCATTGACAACCTTGCCGCGAGCTTTGATGTACTGGCTAACACGTTGCCGGCCGGGGAGGTCGGCGTCGCGATGTTCAACGGCCTTCAGGTCAATTCGTACGGTCCGTGGACCAGCGGTGCCGCCTGGTCGACCATCAAGGTGCCGCTGTCGATAGCTGGCCTAGCTGCCGATGGGCTCGCGGCAGAAGCTGCCATGCAGCAGACCATCTCGCAATCCGACAACGCCGCGGCCGAACAGTTATGGGGGCTTCTTGGCGACCCGCAGACGGCTGCGTCGGCTGTGGAGTCGGTCTTAAGTGAGGGCGGCAACACCGCAGTCATCGTTGAATCTCAACAAGTCCGTCCCCCCTACAGTCCCTACGGGCAGACGGAGTGGTCCAATGATCAAGCTGCCATCTTCGCCTTCGGACTGCCATGCGTAGCGGGCGCCCAGCCCGTCGTTGACCAGATGCGAAACCTTGGTGGCAGCCAGCAATGGGGCTTGGCATCGTTCGCAGACGTCGCAGCCAAGGGGGGCTGGGGACCAGAAACCGACGGCGGATACTTGGTTCGCCAACTCGCACTTGTCACCAACAGCACCGGCAGCTTCGGCGTCTCACTTGCGGCGAGACCCACCGACGGTACCTTTGAAACGGGTCAGGCCATGCTTAATGTCCTTGGCGCGTGGATAGATCGGCAACGCAACAACATCGTTGGTGGCCACTGCTAGTGCTGCTCTCGCCAAAGCGGCAGGCATCGGGAGAGGCGTGCTGTAGCTTCTCATTTCGCGTGTCACACCCCGATCCTCTGAACTGCGGTGTCTCCGGTCATCTCACGTCGTGTCATCGGGGCTTCGTCTCAAATTCGTGTCATTTCCTCCAGCGGCGCCCCGTGACCGGCCTAGCCGGCGACCGAGATCGTTCACACCGATCAGGCCAAGTCAGCCATAGTTCTGTCACATGACACCGGTGGGGTCACAACGTGACGTGCCGGGCCAATCACGAATCGTCGTCGATCCAGGCGAGGACTCGCCGTTCGAGGCTTTCACGGCGGCCGCGGCCACCGAAGATCCCCCGCTCATGGCGCCACCGAGCACGGTGCTCGGCCAGTTGCCGCTGCGGCCGACAGTGGCGTTCGAGTGCGTCGGCGCTGCGGGCTTGACCTCAAAGAGCTCGACATCCGGTTTTCGCTGTTCTACTCCGCCGAAGAGTTCGCCGCCACATTCGCCCACCTGTCCGCCGGGGATTTCGACGTCACTCCACTACTCACCGGCACCGTCGGTCTCGACGGCGTCGCAGACGCCTTTGAGCGCCTGAGCAACAACCCGCACGAGGCCAGGATCCTCCTCGACCCATCTCGGTAGAAGTCGAGCCGCCTCACGGCTTGGTGGGTTTGAGTTCGACGACGAGCTTGTGCAGTTCACCGGTGAACCGGAACGGTACGTCATAGTCCCGGTTCAGCGGTGTGCCGCTGTCTTCGCCGACGTCGAAGGTTTCGTCGGCGGACACTCGAACCGGGACGGTGCGGTCGATGCGTCCCTGGGCCACTTGGGCGTTGTCGACGAACAATGTCGCCGTCCCGCCGCTGCCGGGATCACCGCCGTCGTAGGCGAAGTCCACCCGAACGTCGTACTTACCGGGGGCCAGGGCGCTCGGCGCTTCGACCCGGAACTTGTGTTCGGGGTAATGCGAAGCGGCAACAGCGAATACCGGCTTGCCCTCCAGAAGATACAGCGCGTTGCCGCCGAACCAGCCGCCCTGCGTCATCAAGATGCCTTCAGCCCCGGCGGGTGGGACGGTGACGGTTGCGGTGACCGAATACGAGGTGTTCTTCATGTTCGGTGCCATGCCCTCGGTGATCCGGGTGACGCCGTCGAAGTACGTGTAGATGGTACGGCCGGCGTTGTGCTGCGGCCGATTCTCTGGACTCAACCGCTCCAGGTAGCGGTCGTCGAGCGGGAAGACCTTGTTCTTCTCCGCTTCGCGCAGGAACAGCTGGCGCATCTCCTCGAGCTTGTCGGGATTGTCCTTGGCGACGTTCTTCGATTGGCTGAAATCCTCGTCGAGGTGGTAGAGCTGCCACTCGTATTCCTCGAACGGGTCCGGATTGGTCGGACCGCGCCCCTGCCAGGGCAGCCGCTTGGGCGCGGTGTTGGCCATCCAGCCGTCGTGGTAGATGCCCTGGTTGGCGATAACCTCGAAGTACTGCGTGGTGTGCGTCTCGGGCGCATCCGCATTGTCGAACGTCGGGACCAGGCTGGTGCCGTTTAGGTCCACCTGTTCGATGCCGTCGATGGTCTTCGGCATCGGCAACTGCGCGGCCTCCAGGATGGTCGGCACGATGTCGGTGATGTGGGTGAACTGCGAACGCAGCCCGCCGGGCTCCTTGATGCCCTTGGGCCAGGAGATCACCATCGAGGTGCGGCTGCCGCCCAGGTGGGAGGCGATCTTCTTGTCCCACTGATACGGCGAGTTCATGGCATGGGCCCAGCCGTGCGAGAAGTGGTTCTGGAACCACATGCCGCCGAACTGGTCGATGTTCTCGACCATGAAGTCGTCGCGGTCGTCGATGCCGTTTCCTAGGGTGACGATCTCACTGGTCATTCCCCGACCCGACGGGTCCTCGGCGCTGGAACCGTTATCGCCCTGGATGTACACGATCATCGTGTTGTCCAGCTCGCCCATCTCCGCCAGGGCGTCCACCACCCTGCCGATCTGGAAGTCGCAGTGCGACAACGCCGCTGCGTAGCATTCCATTTGTCGGGCGCACACCCGCTTCATGTCCGGCGACAGGGAATCCCAGCGCCGGTAGTCCGCAGGCGTCGGGTTCAGCACCGCATCCGGCGGGATGACCCCGAGTTCCCTTTGCTTCTCGTAGGTCATCTCCCGCTGCCGGTCCCAGCCGTGGTCGAACTTGCCCTTGAACTTGTCGATCCACTCCTTCGGGGCGTGATGCGGCGCATGCGCCGTCCCCGGGGTGTAGTACGCCAGGAAAGGCTTGTCCGGGTTGACGGCCTTCTGCATCCGGATCCAGTGGATGGCCCGATCGGCGAGGTCGGCGTCCAGATGGTAGGTGTCCTCGCGGCCCAGATACGGATCGACCGGCAGGTTGTTCTCGTAGACCGCCGGCCGGAACTGGTGCGCGTCGGCGCCCAGGAAGCAGTAGGAGTATTCGAATCCCAGGCCCGAGGGCCACAGGTTGAAGGGCCCGGCCGGGGTGGTCAGCCAGTCCGGCACGTTGTGGTTCTTGCCGAACCAAGCTGTCCCGTAACCGTTTCCGGTGAGCACCTCGCCGAGAGTGCCGACACTGCGGGACACGATGCTGTGATAGCCGGGAAACGGAGTGGAGAACTCCATGATGATCCCGGTGGACGCCACATGATGGTTACGACCGGTCAGCAGCGCCGCCCGCGACGGTGAACACAGCGCGGTGGTGTGAAAGCGGTTGTACCGCAGGCCGTGTTGCGCCAGCCGCGCATACGTCGGGGTCGGGATCGGGCCGCCGAACACCTCCGAGGCGCCGAACCCGACGTCGTCGGTCATCACCAGCAGAATGTTCGGCGCCCCCTCGGGAGCCGCGATCTCCTTGGGCCAGTCGATCGGATCCGATCCCGCCACGGTCCGGTCGATCTTGCCGACCTTCTGGTAGGGCTCGATCGGCAGCGTGGTGCGATCCGGCCATTCACCGGCGGGCTGCTGCGGTGTTCCCGACGTGGAGGTGTCGGAGGGGGTGTTGTTGTTACACGCGGACAGCAGGGGAGGCAGCGCTGCGGCCGCCGCACCCGCTGCAGCCAAGCCCCCCAACGCCTTTCGTCGGGACAGGTGCGTGCGGGGGGCGAGCTCGATGTCAGTCACATCCGGATCCTGTCTGGTTAGTATTCCTTGGCGGCGGTGAAGCGGGCGTGTAGTTCGGCTTCTTCGGCGGGATCGAGTCCGGGTTCGCCGATCTCGATGTCGATCCGCTCGATCCGGCCGGTGTAGGGGAACGGCGGCTTGTAGGCCTTGCTGACCGGTGCACCGGTATCCATCCCGACACCAAAGGTATCGATGCCGAATCGCCCGGCCACGGTGTGCTCGATGCGTTTGCGGTCCACTTCGGCGCCGTCGACGCGCAGGATCGCTTCTCCGCCTTTACCACCGCCGCCGCCGTCGTAGAGGAAGTCGAACGTCACCGTCGACGCATGCTCCGGCAGCTGTGCCGACCCGGCCAGCGTGGTGCGTTCGCGGTCGAACCAGTTGTACTCGTAGTGCGGTTTGCCGTCCTGGACGTACAGCACGAATCCAGCCGACGATCCGCCCGAGGCCAGCAGGACGCCGTCGCCGCGTTCGACGATGTGGGCGGTGATGCGGTGCGTGCGATTCTTGGTGTTCGGTGACGCGGTTTCGGGCAGCCGAATCGCGCCCGGATAGTAGGTGAAGTTTCGGCGGTTGGGGTCGCCGCCACCCGGGGGTGGTTTCGGGACCGCCAGTCGGGCCGCCCCGCGGTCGTCGAACGGATAGATCCCGTACTTCTCGGCCTCGTCGTCGAACAACTTCTTCAACTGGTCCAACTTGTCGGGGTGCTGGCCGGCCAGGTCGTGGTTCTCGCTGAAGTCTTCATCGAGGTGATACAGCTCCCAGCGGTCGTTCTCCCAATGGCCCGGTGCCAGATCCTGGCGCCAAGGAAGCGTGTGTTGCGCGCAGGCGATCCACCCGTCGTCATAGATCGCGCGGTTGGTGAAGATCTCGAAATACTGACGCTGCCGCACCGGCCGGGCGTCGGCGCTGCCGAACGTCGACGCGATTGACACCCCGTCCATCGGCTTCTGTTCGATCCCGTTGACCGACTTGGGCGCCGGGATGCCCACCACTTCCAGGATGGTCGGCACCAGATCGATCAGGTGAGTGAACTGCGAACGCACACCGCCGTGTTCGCTGATCTTCGCCGGCCACGACACCACCATCGGATTACGAGAACCCCCGAGATGGCTGGCCACCTGCTTGACCCACTGGAAGGGCGCGTTACCCGCCCACGCCCAACCCAGCGGATAGTGCGGTTCAGTTCCCGGCTCACCGATCTCGTCGATAAGCGCCAGGTTGTCCTCGAGCGTCGCGTCGATCCCGCTGAGCGCCATGATCTCGTTGACGGTACCCGTGACGCCGCCTTCGGAGCTGGCGCCGTTGTCCCCGACGATGTAAAGGATCAACGTGTTGTCGGCGTCGGGCAGCGCGTCGACGGCCTCGAGTAGCCGGCCGATCTCTTGATCGGCGAACGCCATGTAGCCGGCATAGTTCTCCATGAACCGCGCGTACAACCGCTTCTCGTCCGGACTCAGCGAATCCCATGCCGGACACCAATCCGGACGCGGCGTGTTCTCCGCCTCCGGCGGGATGACCCCCAACGTCTGCTGCCGCTGGAATGTCTCATCTCGCACCACATCCCAACCGCGGTCGAACTGGCCGGTGAACCGCTGCCGCCACTCCCGAGCCACCAGATGCGGAGCGTGCATCGCACCCGGAGCGAAGTACATCAACACCGGCTTATCGGGGTTGACCGACTTGCTGTAGCGCATCCAACCGATCGCCTTGTCGGTCATGTCGGTCATGAAGTGATAGCCCTCTTCGGGCGACTTGTCTGGCTCCACGGCCACGGTGTTCTCGAACAGCACCGGGTAGTACTGATTGGTCTCACCGGCATTGAAGCCGTAGAAGTAGTCGAACCCCAACCCGGTGGGCCACCGGTCGAACGGACCCACCACACTCGATTCCCAATCCGGGGTGTTGTGGTTCTTGCCGAACCATCCCGTGTTGTAACCGTTCTCCTTCAGAATCTTGCCGATGGTGGCAGTCGACTTCGGCAGCATCGTGGTGTAGCTGGGGAAGCCGGTCGCCCACTCGGCCAGAAACCCCGACCCGCAGTTGTGATGATTACGCCCGGTCAGCAACGCCGCTCGTGAGGGGCCGCAGATTGCCGTGGTGTGAAACCGGTTGTACTTCAACCCTTTTGCCGCCAACTTATCCAACGCGGGGGTGGGAACCGGCCCACCGAAGGTGCCCGTCTGGCCGAACCCCACGTCGTCAAGCACCACGATCACCACATTCGGCGCGCCGGCGGGCGGTTTCGGCAGCTCCGGCCACGCCTCGACCGAATCCTGATACGTCTTTGCGACCTTGCCGGTGAATGGCGGATCGTTCATCGGTAGATGCTCACGACCCGGCGGCCCCGCAGGCGCCGACGGGGCCGCCCCAGGCGCCTGCCCGCCACCGCTGTCACACGCCGCCAACAGCGACACCGATGCCGCCCCGCCCACCCCCAGCCCCGCCAGGGAGCTGATCGCCGTACGCCGGGTTACCCCCGGCCAACGTTCACCGGCTTGCAGCGCAGCTGTGGAATGGTCCCGACCGTCCCGATCTGGCGTCTGGCTCATCACCCCACCATATTTAGGCGTCTGCGGGACCGCGCTGTTTTGGTCGAGCCCCGGCCAACCCGACCAGGAGAAACCTAGACTCATCGGTTCTCCACCGGCACACAACTGCAGGGCGCCAACAACTATCGGGTGGCCTTCGCTGCGGGACACGTTCGGCTGTTTGCGGTCGTATCACCCGATAGCCTTGCCGTATGCCGCTGTCCGATGAACTCGCCAAGGCCGCATTCCTCTACGGGTACTCAATAGACGAGGCCTACAAGTTCCTCTACGAGACCACCATCAAGCCGGGCACCGCGCTCAACGAGTTTCAGCGGCTGCGCGAACTCGCCGATGACACGTACACCGACCATCCCACCATCAACAACGACACCTTGCACCTGCAGGGATGGTTCGACGTCGCCGCCCAGCCCGTGGTCGTGACCGTGCCCGATTTCGATGAGGGCCGGTACTGGATCCTGCACACGATGGACCTAGGGCACTACACCAACGCCATGATCGGGTCGCGCACGCGCGGGACCAGAGGGGGACGATTCCTTTTCGCCGCCGGTCACTGGAGCGGATCGGTCCCCGACGGGATCGACGAGGTGGTGCGCTCGGATTCCAACATCATCAAGGTGATGGGACGGATCATGACAACCGGCGGCGACGACCTCCCGCTCGCTCAGGCGTACCAAGACCAATGGGCACTGCAGACACTCTCGGCGTTCAACCAAGTTGCGGGGCCGCCGCCGGTCACGCGCAGATTCCCGGATCCGGCATCCACGAACTGGGTGCAGCGGGTCAACTTCGTGCTGGCCGACGGATCGATGGCCGAGGCCGACGCCGACTGGCTCGCGCGGTATGGGGCCATCGGACTGAACCCGGGCCAGACCGACCTGACTGACGAACAGGCCGCGGCCGCCGCCCGGGGCGAGCAGCTCGGGATGGCGCACCTGGCCGCACTCGCGCCGCAGATGACCAACAGCGCACAACTCCTCGGAACCCGAGCCGAACTGCAGGACGATCCCCGCGACCTGTTCGCCGAGGGAACCTACATCGGCCAATGGGGACTGCCGCCGGCCGAATCCATCTATCTGAAGGTCGAGACCGATTCAGACGGAAACCCCATCAACGGTTCGAACGGCAGGACATATCGCGCACGATTCCAGCCCCCCGACGTCAGCGAGTTCTGGTCGTTCACCGTGTACGGCACCGACGACCGGCTCATGGCCCACAATGCGATCAACCGTCACAGCCGTGGCGACCGGACACTCACACCGGATTCCGAGGGCTCCTACACGATCGAGATGAGCGCCGACGTCGACCACAACCAGGACAACCCCAACTTCCTGCCTATTCCGGAGAAGGACGTCTACCTGATTCTGCGCCTATACGGGCCAGGGCAGGAGATCCAAGCCGGCAACTATCAGATGCCGGACTTCGAGAACGTTCACTGAACTCGGTAGGGCCCCGCGACGAAACGACGAAGAAGGCGGCCACTTTCAACCGCCGACCGGACCCTCGACGATCATCCGCCGCAGGCAACAGCAGCAGGCACAGCGGGATAAGTCCGTTTATCTCACTCCGATGTCCAAAATGACATACGGATGACAGTCCGTTTGAGAAAGTGACACGTATTTTGAGAATCGACAAACCGCGTGCCTGTAGGTTCTCACTTCAGGTGTCATATCACGGCGCCCTGACATGCGACGATGCGTGGAGTCTCACTTCGTGTCATCTGGGTACAGTCTCAGGTTCGTGTCACTTCCTCGTCGCTGCGCTACGGGCGGCTGAAGTGGACCGGCGAGAGTGCTCGGTCTATTTCCGTGCGGTGTAAGAGTTATGCCAAGTGACATTCAGGGCGTGTCCTGTCCACCAAGACCGTGTCGACCTACCGCGGCAATCATTGCGGCGCAACCCTTGTCGGTCGCCGGGAAACGCGGCCTTCAGGCTACATGTGCAGCCGATTGAATGCGGTCAATCAAATCCGCTGGCAGTGAGCTCCGAGTCGGCCAGCTCACGTCTGACTCGAGGAAGCGGAGGAGTAAGGCAGGTTCTTCTGGCCGCCCCAGCGGTACTGGCTCGACACGCCGCCATCCTCGGGCTGAAGCGGCCTTTACCGCGGTGAGATAGGTGCGCTCGTTCATCCGTCCGAGAGTGCGCGCTCGCATCAGGAGAGCTGCAAGCGATACTTGCCAGTACTGCTTCAGCTCAAAAAGCCGTGGCCAATCAACAGTCGTCGGTAACTGATCACAGATTTCATCCGCTGGCATTAAGAACTCTGCTGCGAACTGATGTGCTTGATCTTCAACCGCCTTGATGCCCCAGATCTGGTTACCGTGAATGATTAAGTGTGCGAGCTCATGTGCCGCGTCGAAACGTGACCTGGCTCGATCGTTCTTCTCGCTTCCAAGCACGACAACGGGATGGTCCGCGAAAGGAAGTGAAAACGCATCAACATCGGCGGTTTCCAAAGGAAGGCGTATCACCACGATCCCATGCCGCTCAAAAACGTCGACCATCCCGGCGACCGGCCCTGACGGTATTCGCCACAGCTGCCGAACCTTTCGTGCGATCGCCTCGATCTCAGGCCTAGTCGCGTCGAGGCCGCCGACCGGAAATGTCGGAACATCGCTGCAAGGGAACATCCCATTCCTCGCGGCACCTCGGGCGAGGTCATGCGCGACGTACGCGATCGCGCGAGCTCGACGTCTATCCGCGACAGATGTCCTTCGTAACGATCGGAAGAATCCTTCGTGCGTGTCATTCACTGGCTGGAGGAGGAACCCAGGGGGGATACCTAGAGCCTCGCTCAGAGCGGTCGCACTCTCCGCGCTCGGACGGGCGGCTCCACTCTCAAATTGGCTCACGGCGGCCGCCGAGAGTCCGATTCGAGCGGCAAGTTGTCCCTGGCTAAGACCGACCAGCTCGCGGGCGATCTTCAGTCGGGCCGGTACGAACGCCGAGAGCTCCAACTAACTCTCCTGGTGTCGGGACCCGCACCGGTGGCTGATCTCTTGGCGCGGGTCGTGTCGAGTTGATCCGAATCGTACGCACATTTAAGCGCGGAAGTACTGTCGGAAATAGATGTCGTGATATAAAGTGCATTCAGAACCGATCCCCGAGGCGGAAGAGGAGGCAGCGTCGATGCACGCACCAGGTGCGGACGACGGCGCCGAGCACAACCCATTCCAGATCCTGTCCCTGGACGGCGGTGGCCTCAGGGGGATGTTCTCGGCCGCCCTCCTCGCGCATTTCGAGGAAGACCACGGCACGCGCGTGGTCGATCACTTCGACCTGATCGCCGGCACGTCGACCGGCGGCATCATCGCGATGGGACTCGGCCTCGGGATGACGCCACGAGAGATTGTCGACTTCTACATCGACCACGGTCCCAACATCTTTCGAGATCACGGTGGGGTTCGGGGTGCGCGGCACTGGATTCGCTCGAAGTACAGCGCCTCGCCGCTCGAAGAGGCGCTCGTGAAAGCGCTCGGCGAACGCACGTTCGGCGAGAGCACCAAACGGCTCGTCATCACGAGCTACAACCTCGACGCCAGCGACACATACCTCTTCCGAACGCCGCATCTGCCGCACCTAAAACGAGACTGGCGTGAGCGCGCAGTCGACGTAGCACTGGCCACCACCGCCGCGCCAACCTACTTTCCGGCGATGTCGCTACGAGGCGCCCGGCTCATCGACGGCGGGATCCTTGCCAACAACCCCGCGATGGTTGCGGTGGCGGAAGCCGTCGGACCTCTCGGACTGCCACTCCACAGCGTCAAGGTGTGCAGCATCGGGACGATGACCGATAAGCCGAAGCGCAGCCGACTGCTCACCCGAGGTGGGCGTTTGGCCTGGGCAGCCGCCGCGGCACCTGTTCTGATGCGGGCGCAGAGTGACGGCGTCACAAAGCAGACGCGACATCTTCTTGGGAAGGAGAACGTTCTGCGTATCGACGCTGCCGTTCCCACCGGTGCGCTCAAACTCGACAAAGTCGACAGCGACTACCTGATCGGACTAGCGAGCCACGTCAGTCGCGACGGCGCACCTGAGTTCTACCGGAAGTTCCTTGAGCATAGGGCCTCTCCGTACATTCCTCGTCACCCGATTCGCGAGGTATGACCGTGGACACGATGGACGAAATGTTGTCGATGCTCCTCGGGGGCGGCGTCGAGGCTCTCGACATCTCCCCAGCCCTCCAGCAGGTGGCTGTCGACCGCTACCGAGAGGTAGGCGAGTACCTCTCCGAGCACGCCGGGTACGACTCCGAGATCTATCCGCAGGGCTCCTTTCGCCTCGGTACCGTAGTCCGCCCGATGGGCGGCTTCGACTACGACATCGACCTCGTGTGTCGCCTTCTGATCTCCAAACACGATGTCAGCCAAGCCGAACTTAAAGCTGAAGTCGGTCAGCTGCTGCGCGAGTACATCGCATGGAAGAACGCGCGCGGCGATGACGACGGTCCCGACGAAATCGAGGTTCGACGCCGTTGCTGGACGCTGCTCTACACCGCACTCGGCTTCCATCTCGACGTGCTGCCGGCGTTACCCGACACCGACAATCCCCCAACTGGGATCATTCTCACCGACAAGCAGTTGCATCACTGGCAGTTCAGTGACCCCATCGGATACGGCCGATGGTTCCGTACCCGCTCAGAAGAATTGCAGCGCAGACTGATTGAAGCAGCCCAGGCACGAAAGGCTGACGTCGCCGACGTTCCCGAGTGGGCAGTCCGCAGCACACTTCAGCGACTGGTCCAGGTTCTTAAGTGGCACTGCATGTACTACTTCCAAAGTGACCCCGACCTCCGCCCCCCATCCATCCTCATCACCACACTCGCCTCGCGGGCCTACTCCGGGCAGACCGATCTCTTCACGGCAACTACAGCCACAGCCGCCGACATGAACTCGAAGATCACCAAGGTTGACGGCAAGTGGTGCGTCCTTAACCCGGCGGTTGACGGTGAGAACTTCGCCGACAAATGGAACGACTACCCCGAGCGGAGGCGGGCGTACTTCGACTGGCACTCCGACCTCTGCCACACCCTCGATGACCTGTCGAGCATGCGAGGTGCCGGCCTACCCACAGTCACAGCACGTCTCGCAAAGAGTTTCGGCCTCGAACCCAGCCGGCGCGCGGCGGTCAAAGTTGGAGAGCAACTCGCCGACAAGCGCTCCACAGGAACACTCCGGATGCGAACAGGCGGCCTCCTCAGCACGGGCTCCGCGGGCGTAATCCTCCCCGAGCATCAGTTCTATGGTTGCGAATAAGCGACGCGTACTTAACGCCGCTCACCAATGGGTCTGCTGCACGATCAGGTGACAGTTTCGGTCACGCGGCCTGACTGGCCGGTGTGGTCATGATTGCTTCGAATTCAATCGGGGTCAATCGCCCGAGACCGGACTGTCGGCGGCGCCGATGGTAGGTGCGTTCGATCCAGGTGACGATCGCGATCCGCAGCTCTTCTCGGGTGCGCCAGCGGCGGCGATCGAGCACGTTCTTTTGGAGCAGGGCGAAGAAGCTCTCCATGGCCGCATTGTCGCCGGCCGCGCCGACGCGGCCCATCGATCCCACCATCTCGTAACGGCCGAGTGCGCGCACGAATCTCCTTGACCTGAATTGAGATCCACGATCGGAGTGCAGAATGCAACCGGCAACATCACCGCGGCGAGCCACCGCACTACTGAGCGCTGTGGTGGCCAGCCGGGACTTCATCCGGGAGTCGATCGAGTACCCGACGATGCGGTTGGAGAACACGTCCTTGATGGCACAGAGGTAGAGCTTGCCTTCGTCGGTGCGATGTTCGGTGATATCGCTGAGCCACAGCTGATTTGGGCCACCGGCGGTGAAGTCGCGTTCGACCAGATCGTCGTGCACCGGTGGGCCCGGCCTTCCACTCTTGCTGCGCTTCTTTCCGAACACGCTCCACAGCCGATTGTGTGAGCAGATCCGCCAGGCGGTGCGCTCGGCCATCGTCTCGCCGGCGTCGCGGGCCTCCTCGACCAGGTAGCGGTAGCCGAACTCCGGATCGTCGCGGTGGGCGTCGAACAGGGCGTTGGCGCGGTAGGCCTCGACGAGTTCGGCGTCGGTGATGGGTTCGGCCAGCCAGCGATAGTAGGGCTGGCGGGCGAGCTTGAGTACCCGGCACGTCACCGCGACGGGGATCCCGTCGGCGGCGAGCTCACTTACGAGCGGGTAGAGCCTTTTCCCGGAAGGTTGGCCTGTGACAGATAGGCCGCGGCTCGGCGCAGCACCTCGTTCTCCTGCTCGAGCAGCTTGATCCGACGCCGTGCCTCGCGCAGCTCAGCGGACTCGGTGGTGCTCCTGCCGGGCTTGTTGCCCTCATCGATGTCGGCCTGGCGCATCCACTTGTGCAGCGTCATCGGGTGCACACCGAAGTCGGTGGCGATCTGCTCGATCGTCACGCCGTCGTCGCGGTTGCGCGCGACCCGCACGACGTCGTCGCGAAACTCGCGGGGGTAGGGCCTTGCCATGGGGACATCCTTCCAGCCTGCCCACGCTGGGCAAGCCAACTCAGATGTCACCTATTCGTGCAGCAGACCCAATTGCTCGCCCTGCGCGCCGTAACACCCACGGCTGGTACGGCGCGACGCGGCGTGCTGGACTGCCGAATCGAAATTCAACCAACCACGGCAAGCCGGGTCTATACAGTCCGCATAAAGCAGCAAGCAGGAGATCACCCCCGCGTGACTGTGGTCGACCCGCCACTGGACTTATACGAAGGGGAACCGAAGCTGCCACACGTATACCCCGGCGATGAACTCTGCCTCTACTATCCGAGCCAGTGGAGGTCCGACCTCCTCCTCTCGGCCACGGTATTGCCTTGGACCGCCGAGTGGCTCCTACACTACGAAATTTGGCTGGCGACAGGGGAATGGACGGGCAGAGGGCATTAGCTTAGCTAGCCTCGAAATTGAGGTAACCGAGTCTGAGACTAGAGGAACCAAACTTGGGTCGCAGCGAGGTCACATCGCCGCCGCGCCAAGTGCGCTCGCCGTAAGTCGGGCCACCGGCGGTGCCATATGTCGCGAATCGCCTTGTGAAATTTTCGGACACAGCGGTGGCTCGAGCGGGCGACCGGAAGGGGTCGAGTTACTTGTGAAGAAGAATCGGCAAGGATCAAAGCGCACCCGAAAGCCGCGCAAGAAGTCGAAAGGACAGGCTCGACAGCTGCGTCGGCCCAGTACCCGCCCTGTGATGTCACAACCCGACCCACCTAGATTCCCTGTCATCTCTGGACATGCCGATCTGGAACCTATGGACCGCTCGGCGCGGACTGCGCTTCTGGCGACTTTCGACGTGGATTCCACTCTGCAGGAACTGGTTTCAATTCAGTCTCGAATTGACGTCGCCACCACGTCAGACTGGTCAGAGGGCCAACTCGAGCGCGAATTGCTCGCCGAGGCAGCCGGACCGTGGGGGCCCCAACTCACGGCAATGGTTGGACAGACGCATCGGCTGATTCCACCCAGATCGATGACCCAACTCGTGCGTGAGGTGCTTGAGCAAGACCCTGCCGAACCCGCGACGCGCACTATCGGGTTAACGGTCATCCTCGAACTAATAATGTCGATCACCACTGAACAACTGGGCGCCGGGCACCCTCTCGATGCTTTGGCAAATCCCGATCCGGCAGATGTTGAGAAGGCCCTCGCGGATGCCGCAGCCCTAGCGCCGGAAGAGTCGATAGCTGCGAATCGTAAAATGGTTGTCCAAGAGCTCGCCAACTTGCAGAGCAACTCGCCAATCAAGCTTGAACTAATCTTGGCTTCGACGTATGACCTGTGGTTCACGGCATGGCCTGACCGAGTAAGCGACGCACGAGTCGGCGATGCTCCCGCAGCGACGTGGGCGATCGCAAATTCAGTTCCGCTGCTCGACGTGATGGTGGTGGGTCACATCATCACCGAAGGCACTCTAAGCGGTAAGTACGCGTACACCAAAGAAGGTTTGATCGAGGGTGGCGCCACTGCCGCAGCGGTCGAGTTCGTCTTCCAGCAGATGGCATTGAATGCGCAGACGTTTCGCCGGCGCCTTAAGAGAGATCGCAGGCAGGGGTCAGTTGCCGATCAACGCTACGTCTTCACTGAGCGACCATTTCTTCTCCGCGACGACGGCAGTTTGTTTGTGCTGCGGTATCAGTGGATGATCGACCGATTCTTCGGAGAACAACTGTACTGGCAGACGTTCTTCAGCCTGGGAGCTCCCGAGCCCGGCTCGCTCGCCGAATCCTTCAGCCAAGCAATGAATTACGCCTTCGAGCGAATTGTTGGTGACGCCTTAGATCAGATCGCTTCTTACAGCGCCAAGATCACGCGGGTGGTACGGGAGGGCGAGATGCAGAAGGAGTGGACAGAGAAGCGCGGCGAAACGCCGTCAGTATGCGACTTCGTCCTTCCGGCAGGACGTGCGTGCTTCCTATTCGATGCAACCAACCATCATCTCGGCGCGACACTGGCGCAAGGCCTTGCGACTGTTGACGACTACGACGACGATGCAGAGTCGGCTTTCGTACAGTCAAAGTTCAAGCAGCTAGTATCGACCGCCTTACTGTTGCTCGACCACCTATCGTTCGGTGTCGAGGCCAACCCATCTTTTTTCCCTTTCGTCGTGGTGCCCAATAACGGGTTGTCGAGTTTGGCGACGGTGCAGGTGGACTGGAGAATACGGGCTGCGGACCCTTTCGCTCCGCTACGGGGCCACACCAAACCGCCTGTTCCGCTTACGATCAGCGAACTCGCACTATTAGAAGGACTCGCTGAGTTTTACGCGCAACGACGCGACATTGCCGATCTGTTAGGGGGTTGGCGGATGCAAACGTTCCCCTCATCGATTCGCGAATTCGTTGACGCACTGGGGTGTGGCGCGCCGATCCCGCTGCGTATGCTCGAAGATGCCCGCACTCTAGAGCGGAACGTCCGGGAACTACGGGAAAGCAATACAACGTATACAGAGTAAAACGCTCATTGGACCCCAATCGACCCGCAAATGCACCCGTGTACTCGAGACCGTGCGCCACATCCGCCACGTTCGTGTGACCAGCTCAGGGTGCAGAATCGGGAGCGCGCAAACTCGGATTGGTAGAACCGCGTTCCACCTCACTGGTGCTAGTTCTACGCCGCCAGTTGCCCCCGTACTGACTGATGCGCACTACTACTCCTACCGATGTCGAAATGCATCGAAGATTGGCAGGACACGCCTGGGTACTTTGACAAGACTCGGGCAGGCGTGTCGCGAGAGATTGTTAATCTTCGTTGCAGAAGTGCAGGTCAAAGTCATAACTCGGGATCAAACGGTCGCCCTCGACGAGTCTGGATTGCACCTTGGCGTGGTTCTGAGGTTTGACATCGGCGCTGCGGGACGGGCTGTCCCCGGCGTGCCACGACATCGCCAAGGATCATCGGCAGGCGTTCTTACTCGCTCAACCGGCTCACTATCTGGCGCACGCGATAGCTTGGATCACCGCTCAGGATCTCGACCACCGGACCGATCCAATCGTCGTGTCGGCTGGCGTCACCGCCCGAAGTGCTGTTTCGGATGTTGACGACAGCTTGGGCGAGCTCGCGCCGTACCGGCGGTTTGGGATCATTGGCCAGATTTGTCGCCAACTCCGGATCAATCTCGGGCATGTATGGAATCAGCGCTGCAGCAAGAGATCTCATGTTCGCGTTCGAACTGCATGTCATCGCCACCCACGGTAATTGAGCTGCGTATCCGGCCCTGGCCAGGACGAACCCGACATCGCCGACGGTGTTCACATCAATTGAACTGCCCGACACCGCAATCTGCTGCGTCGCCTTCCACAGACGGTCCTGACGGTCATGATCGGTGGCCAGCGCCGCGAGGGCCTTTGCGATATGCCGGCGAAGCCGTTCGGTGCTGTGGGTAGTCACCCGGATGAAACTGAACGGGCTTTCAAGCTGTCGCCGCGCCACGTCGTGAGGATGCTGGCTCTCGGCGGATGCCTGCTGCGGGAACAGCTGGTCGAACAGCTCCGCCCGGATCTCGGCAGGCAGCCCATCGACAGCCAGCCGGCAAGCGTTCGCATACTTCATCCGAGTGTTCTCATCGGCGCTGCTGTCGGCGACCCGAGTGCTGCAGTAGCGGGCCAGCTCAGCGCGGCGCTCTGCCGGCAGCACAGCGGCCAGGATCGCGGCATCCTCGCAATTCCCCGGGGCGCCCGCGGGCCGGCCGGTGGATGGGTCGGGAAGCTGTTCGGCGACCGCAGCCTCAGCGTATTCGACGAACTGCGGTGAACTATCACCAATGATAGCCAATGTCAGTGCGGCAGAACGCCGTCCCAGCCGATATTCGCCAGGCTTCAAGAGTGCTCGCAGACGGTCGGCAACCATCGTCAGCGGCGCGGTAAGGGATCGGGCGGCGTCGCTGATGTCATACGCGATGTCATCGGCGTCCTCAAATGTGGTGGCTATCAGGCCGGCGATCCTCGCCTGGTGATTCCGGCTGTGGCGACCCAGCTCGATCAAGATGTGAGTGATCTGCTCACTAAGCAGCGCATATTTGTCCGGCAACCGCCCAGCCACCAGATCGAGAAGTTCGGGCACCAGGTCGTCGGGAAACCGATTGGCCAACCCCCGCAGCGTGCTGTATGCCTCCACATACGGATCAGCCCCCATCGCCGCGGTCACGCGAGCCTGCGCATCGTCGAGTGCCGCCCGCGCCCACCTCGCGACCTGGTCATCGGGAACGAGATCGGCTTCTTTGAAGGCGGCACGCAGGCCCGCCGCCCGAATATTGGGCACTGGCGATTGGGCCGCGGCAAAACAGTCGTAATACGTACTCAGCTTCGCCGCGGCCTCACCCGCACGCGCGACGTCACCAGCGGCCAGGGAATGCCCCAGCGCCGCCGCGGCATCGCCGAGCAGCAGGTACATCTGCGCCAGCAGCTCGTGCGCTTCGAGCTCATCGTTGATCTCGCCGAGCGCGATCGCCCGTCTCAGGTAGCGGCGCAGGTGAATGCGCGCGGTCCGTGCACGATTCGTATTCCCACCAGCGATCTCCAACAGCTTCTCGGTCGCCGAGCCACGCATGTCATAACCCGCGGTAAGCAGACTTCCCGGGCCAGCGTCACGCAACGCAGACTGCTGCTCGCTCAGCGTCGACAACACGGCAACATCAATAGCCTCGGTCTGCTTGAGCGCCACCGATGCTGAAGCGGCCCAGTTCGCGGCGTCCTGCCAATTCTGCACCTGACTGCCGCGACCGGCCGCCATGCGAAAGGACGTGACAGCATCATCAAGACGTCCGTCCTGAAACAACTTTCGCCCACGACGCGCCAAAATCAGCGCGGCCACCTCCGACGGGGTACCCGCACTGCCCGGAACCGTCCCCCCCATCAGCTGCTCCCACAGGGCTGCATCATCCGTCGCGTCCGCAACAGCCAAACGCAGACGCGCGGCCACCATCGGCTCGACTGCAGCAGCGGCGGCCGCGAGCAGCCGCTGCCGATGCTCCTCGACGACCGCCGTCTCATCGTCGGCAAGACAGGCCTCCGCAGCATGCATCAACCACACCGGCCCAGCGGGGTCACCGGCATCAGCCGCGGCGACCGCAACCTCAATCGCCGAGGCGGCCGACCGGTCACCCATTATGCAGTGGTCCAACACGATCACGACCGCCCGCCGGTAGGCAAGCCACCCCGGGGCGCCGTCGCAGGTGGCCATGGCCTCCCAGGAGTTGCAGGCATCGACGTGGCCGAAACCGAATCCCCCGGAGAGTGAGTCCTCGACCATCGGCAGCCACGCGTCGGCCGCACGCTCATACTGGCCCGCCTGAGCAAGCAGATCGGCGAGCTCGCGCCGGAACCGCCGCGTCAAGAGCGGATAATTAGCGTCCTCAATCCGATCGATCATCACCGAAAGACACTCGGCCGCACCACCAGAATCCGAGCCCGCAAGCTCGCCAACCCGCCGGTAATCGGCGTGGAGTTTGAGCCCATCGAGCGGCCCGTTGAGCAACACCTCCGGGTCGATCCGGCCAGGGTCGGACGCGCTGAGCTGGTAGAGGTCAGCCACCGTCTGGCCGATTCCGTCGAGCTGCTCGCCGTGCATGTCGAGCGCATGGCGAACCAACCGCAGCTGGTAGGCCAGCGCGATCGCCTGCTGAGCTCCGTCGACGCAACCCGGATACTCAGCGATCAGGGCCTCGGCGACAGCCCGCGGACGTCCCGAGGCGGGCTCCCTCAGCGCTATTGCCACCACCGCCGCTAACGCCACCGGATCCTGATCCATCAAGGCGTACTCGGCAGCCTCACTGCCGATCACCTTTGTCAGCCGGCCCCGCTGCCGCCACGTCAGCTTCGGAATCTCCAGGTAGCGCTTCAGCGAAGTCACTAACTTGTCTTGAGTGGCAGGTTTCCCCAGCTCGCGGATCGCCTTGATCGCATGCGGAAGCGCCCTGCCCGCCAACGCATCTGGACCTGTCACCGATTCACCCCAATTCCATTTGCCAGCAAGCAGGTTTGCCGCCTGGCCAGCTCAGGCCGTCTCCTAATCGCGCGTCACAACCTTTCGCCACGCCCAAACCGTTAGTAGCGCCACGAATCGCCGCGCCCAGACGATGGGCGACGACGGATGCCAGCGGAGCAGGAGGACCTCGCCTTCCGGGCGATTCATCCAAGCGACGCGCTCTGCTGGTCCCGCGACGCAGCACGGTCGATCCTTCGTCCAACCCAAGCTAGGTGGTGTTCAGCCACTCGCTGCCCGAGCCGGTGCCGTCCCCTCAAAATCCCCACCCGCGTCCGACCCTCTACCACTTGCAGACCATGCTCCTCAGAGATCAGCAGCTGACGGTCAAGAAGGATGGGCCATCGTTTCCAGGTGCCGTGCGCGTTCCAACACTGCGATACACCGATGTGGACCCCTTGATAACGAACGCGAATCCAGTGATCAGGGTCCAATGCGACTTCATCTATGTAATCGGCATCGGACGGTCCGGTCGGTATATCAAGAAATGCCTCAAAAGGAACGGCTTCGACATCCCACCGGATTATCCGAAGGTCGAGATCGCTGTAATCATCGAGGAATGAACCATTGGTGCCATGGTCGTACAGCCACTGCTCCAATACATCATCCGGCCAGCTCAAAGCGGCAACTTCCGGATAACTACGGAACTCGGCAAACCCAAATCGGGATTCACGGGCTCGGCGGGACCACGGCGCCGAGTCGGAGAGCAGCATCCTTAAATTCTCGCGCATGATCTATGCAATGGACTCGATCGGGTAGCGGGTGGCCGATTGGTCCCGGAATTTAATCGGCGGATGGCTGCTACAACAACCGCCGCCGCGACCGATAACACCCGAGTCAGTCAGTCAGCGCTACAGCTCGCGACCGTAGTCTCTGGTCGACGACGCCGGAGGTTCTTAGATCCGCAGTCCGCTCGTCTCAGCGCGGCCTTCAGCTTGCGAGTTGTATTGGAAGCGGCCGCTGACTCGTTTCTTTGCCCCTCAGATAACGTCTGGTCAGGCGCTGCTGCTCAAGCGATTCCCACGCCAGCGCAACGGTTTCGAGCCAGCGTGCGATGCCGAGCGCTGCCGCCACGTCGTCGGGTGCGTTCCGGTCTCGCGGCGGATCTCCCAAATCGATCGGGTTAGGCAGCCGCGGCCATGTCGGTGCAATCAGTTTTGACTTCGACTTCGCCATTGCCGTATCGAAAGCTGTTTGCAAACAGTGGATCTCGGCTTCGACAGATTCAACGACGAGTCGAAGATCGATGACGCCTGTGTGGCCCTCCGCGCCAGCACCAGCACAGGCCTTCGCTCCCGCTGGTGTTGCGACGAGATATCTCGACTGCGTCAGGTTCTTCAGTGTGTCGGTCTCGCTCGAATCGATCATCCATGCCCCGCACATGCGGGTCAGCCCGGCGTCCGCGCTGATGTCGACCTGCCACACCACGACCTGATCGTCAGCGGCGTCGACCACGGCGACCGATTGATACCCGGGCGTCACGAGGTCTGCAGCTTCGGCGCGCAGTCGGGGCACACCGTCGGTCTACGACCCCGCATCTTCGGTCGCTCCCACTCGGACCCGCAATCGGCGCAGACGAGCATCACCACGGCGGCCGCGACGGCAACCGCCGCGATGGTCGGAACCCGTTGCGCTGCTCCTGTCGTGCGCTGCAGGAGACCATCGCGTGAGCAGTCGACGCAGATCGAGCCGATCGACTGCCGCGGGGCCATCCACGATCCTCCGCACTTGATGCACACCATTGCCACCCCACTGGAGGCCGCTCGGGCCGAGGGCATAGCGGTCCCGTTGGTGAGTGCGGCGACGAACTCCGAGAAGGAGCAGATCGGAATGCCGGCCTGTCGGGCCTTGCGCGCCTTCGTCGACCGCGATTCCCCATCCGCGGCGACCACGACATCGGGCCCCTTTTTCGTCACCGACTTCGCGACGATCAACCCGTGCGTCTGCGCCATCTGCTCCTGCTCCGCACGGCTGACGCACTCGCCGTCGAGGCGTCCCTGTCCGGTGAAGCACACGGTCATGCCCGGCGTGAGTTGGAGGTGATCGACGACAGCCCGGAACGGGTCGATTCGGCTCATCACCGACTCCGTGTCGACCTGCAGCAGCGCGGCCGCGCGACACAGTTGGTCGTACTCGTCGTCGGTGACGACGCCGTCCTCGAGTGCGGCGTCGATGAGACCGTTCACGAACTCGCGGTGGGCACGCGCGACGCCACGCGCGTCGAGGCCGAGATCGCCCGCGAGTTCGCTCAGCGCCTCCCGCTCGTCGGGTGTCAGCTTCAAATCGGCCATCGCGCTGTCCAGCAGTTGGACGTAGGGAGCCACGTCGATGCTCGTGTGCATACCGCGCGCGAGTTCGGCCAGGTACGGCGCGGGTGGGAGCACCTCGACACGGCCTTCGCGGGCGTGCACACGCAGCGGAGTGACGTGCAGCGGTCTGGCGGTCGCCGTCGAGCACCCGTCGAGGTACTGGCTGCGGGTTGCGAACAGCAACCGCGCGGTGGCGCGCGCGTCGGCGATCGCGCGGTGTGCGTCGTCGAGCACGATCCCGTACTCTTCGCACGCTTGACCGAGCTTGCACCCGGTCGCGCGGAGCGTGTCGAGGCCCATCCCCCACTCGATGTCGATGCCTGCGGCCAGAAGTTCGTTGCCGATCATCCGCATGTCGAATCGGACGTTGTGTCCGGCGATTACGGCGCCGTTGAGTCGCGCTGCGACGTGATGAGCGACGTCGGCGAAGGTCGGTGCGGGATGCACCATGCTCGCTTCGATGCCATGGATCCATGTCGGCCCGACGTCGCGCAGCGGCTGGACGAGCGTCTCGAACTCATCGTGAACCCGGCCGTCGCAGTCCAGCGTCAAGATTGCGATCTCGACGATCCGGTCACTGTTGTACACACCGGTGGTCTCGACGTCGATCACCGCGATACGGCCATCCCGACCGATCAGATGCTCGATGCCCGTTGCGACCGTGTTCGCCGGATTAGCCGTGCTCGCTGACTCGCGGCTTGTTGTCGCCGTCCGCCCCGTCCACTGTCGACCGTCCCACCAGCGCAGATCCGCCTGACTCCACGGATCGTCGTACCAGCCAGCAGCTACCCCCATGGGTTCCCCTCCCCTTGCCTCGATGCCGAGGTTTGCCCAAAATACCGAGAGTCACCGACACGCACGTCCAAATCCCGCGATTGAGGACCGGGGCGCGTCCGCGCCCATCGCCATCAGGCGGCGATCCTGCAAGAGTGAATGCGATGAGTGAGCGCAATCTCCAGGAATCGCGAGTGAAGGTCAGGCAAGAGACGAATCGAAACCAATGCGCACCGTAGGCGTCGACTTGGCCGCACAACCCAAGGAAACGGCGGTCGCGACCATCGATTGGCATGATCGCGGCGCAACGCTCACCGACCTCGTCGTCGGAGCCGACGATCGTCGAATAGCTGATCTCACCGCAGCGGCGGATAAGACGGGTATCGACTCGCCGTTCGGTTGGCCCAGTACCTTCGTGGACTTCGTCAGCCGGCACCGAACGGGACAACCTCACGACACCAGACTCGACTCCGTCGATCATCGACGTCCGCTGCTGTGGCGCGTTACGGACTTTCACGTGAAGAGCCACACCGGACTGAACCCGTTAAGCGTGGCAGCCGAGAAGATAGCCATCGTGGCAATGAGGTGCGCTGGACTGCTGCAGCTACTCGGTGTCGTCGACCGAGTCAACGGGCCCGTGGTCGAGGTTTATCCCGCTTCTGCCCTTGCCTGCTGGTCACTCCCATCACGGGGGTACAAGGGAGCCAACGCACTCCCCGCACGCTCACTCCTTCTCGACCAGTTCCGCGAGTCAGCACCACTGCTCGACTTCGGCCGGTTCGAACAAGAGTGCAAGTTCAGCGATCACGCTCTCGATGCCGTTGTCGCATCCGTCGTTGCTCGAGCCACCGCCCTTGGACAGACCATTCACCCAGATGCCAACCAACTCGAACGCGTGCAAAGCGAAGGATGGATTCACCTACCGACAGCACGACTCGGGCAGCTTCTCGGAAACGCTTCGAGCTAGCGTCTCAGTGCGCGAGCACCACGATCCCACCAAGCAGCTCTACCGATACGCTCGACGATGGGTCCGTTTGCCGCACGTCAGCACGCCTGCCCACTTGGCGCTTATGGCTAGCCACGATTTCAGGCCGAAAGCAGGCCCAACTCGCTATGGACTACCCCGGTCAGGCACGAGTCGACAACCGCCTAGCTAGTTGTACTGACCTGAGAGGTTAGGTACACGGTTGGCTGGTGGTTGACCGCCGAGTGCGGTGTGGCCGCGGTGGTGATTGTAGGTGTGTAGCCAGCGTGGGTACTCCTGGCAGCGTTGCGCGTCGCTGGTGTAAAGCCGGGCATAGGCCCATTCGTCGGCCAGAGTCCGATGGAAGCGCTCGACCTTGCCGTTGGTCTGGGGCCGGTATGGACGAGTCCGACGATGTTCGATATCACCCAGGGCATCTCGGAAGGTATGTGATCGGTAGCAGGAACCGTTGTCGGTCAACACTTTTCGCACCATGATGCCGCACTCCTGAAACCATGTGTTGGCGCGTAACCAAAAGGCGGCGGCGGTGTCCTTGCGTTCGTCGGGCAGCAGTTCGGAGTAGACCAGCCGTGAATGGGCGTCGATGGCGGTGTGGATGAAGTGATAGCCGCGCAGCGGATGGCGGCGCGCCGAGCGTTGTCCCGAACTTTTGTCGGCCTGGGCGTTGCGGTTGCCTACCGTGCGGCCCAGCATCCGCCAGCCTCCGCCTGCGGGGATCTTGCCGAGCTTCTTGATATCGACGTGAACCAAATCCCCGCACGCCGCGGACTCCATCCGCCGCACCACGGCCCCAGTGGCGCGATCGAGCCAACGCAACTTGGCGATGCGGTAGCGGCGCAGCACGTTGTGCACTGTGGAGACGTTGAGCCGCAGTAGGTAGGCGATCCTGGCTGGTCCCCAGCGACGGGTCACCCGCACGCCGATGATGCGTCGCTCGGTGCGCGTGGGGGTGCGATTCGGGCTGCGATGAGGCCGCGAGCTGCGATCGGCCATCCCCGCCGCGCCGAGCTCGCGGTAGCGGTTCGCCCAGCGCGAGGCTGTATTCACCGATACCTGGAAGCGTTCAGCTGCGCGTCGCAACGCCCAGCCGTCATCGACGATGCAGCGCGCCAGCCTCAGACGGCCAGTTTCAGACAAAGTGTCGGCTCCGGTCGAGAAGTGAGCAGGTAGTTCCGGTCGAAAAGTGAGCACCCTTCTGATTGGAGAGTGATCACTGTGGAGGATTGGGCGGAGATTCGCCGGCTGTATCGGTCGGAGAACCTGTCGCAGGCTGCGATCGCGCGGAGGTTGTCTCTGTCGCGCAACACCGTGGCCAAGGCGATCAACGCTGAGGCGCCACCACGCTATGAACGCGCACCTTCAATGACGTCAGCGTGGGCGCAGATCGAGATGGCGGTGCGGGCGCTGCTCGGGCAGTTCCCGACGATGCCGGCCACGGTGCTGGCCCAGCGGGTCGGCTGGACTGGCGGGCACTCCTGGTTCGCCGAGAACGTCGCACGGATCCGCCCCGAGTACGCCCCGGCCGATCCCTGCGATCGGCTGGTTCATCTGCCCGGTGAGCAGGTGCAGTGCGACCTGTGGTTCCCCGGTGCGCTGGTACCCGATCACGCCGGGGCGCTGCGGTCGTTCCCGGTGCTGGTGATGGTCGCAGCCTATTCGCGGTTCATCGCCGCGATGATGATCCCGTCACGGGTGACCGGGGATCTGTTGGCCGGGATGTGGCACCTGCTGCAGGATGTCGGCGCAGTCCCGCGAACACTATTGTGGGACAACGAGTCCGGCATCGGTCAACGCGGCCGCCTGGCCGAGGGTGTCACCGGGTTCTGCGGTGTGCTGGCCACCCGGCTGATCCAGACTCGACCCTACGATCCCGAATCCAAGGGGCTGGTCGAGCGGGCCAACGGATACCTGGAGACCTCGTTCCTGCCCGGTCGGACGTTCGCCTCAGCGGCGGACTTCAACACGCAGTTGTGGGCGTGGCTGAACTCGGTCGCCAATTGCCGCATCCACGCGACCACCGGCCTGATCCCGGCCGAAACGCTGTCCGCCGATCGGGTGGCGATGACCGCGCTGCCTCCGGTGGCCCCGACCACGGGCACCACGGTCGCGACACGGCTTGGTCGCGACTACTACGTCAGCTGCGGCGGTAACGCCTACTCGGTGCACCCGGAGGTGATCGGCCGGATGATCACCGTAAGGACCGGTCTGGACCGGATCACCGCCTACTGCGGCGACCGGCTGGTTGCCGACCACGAACGACTCTGGGGCACAGCCGGTCTCGTCACTGATCCGGAGCATCTTCGGGCCGCTGCGGTGCTGCGGGAGCAGTTCCGAGCTCGTCCCGCCGCGGGATCGCATCTGACGGTAAACGTCGAGGTAGCCGATCTGAGCGCCTATGACGCGCGGTTCGGGACCGGGGAGGTCGCCTGATGCCCGCTAAACGCTCCCCGTCAGCGCCGGGTGACGCCGACAAGCTGATCGCCCATCAAGCACGTCTTCTCAAGGCTCCACGCATCGCCGCGCACTACCACCGGCTCGCCGAGCAGGGCCGTGACGCCGGCTGGTCATTGGAGGACTACCTCGGCGCGGTCCTGGCCGTGGAATCCAACGCCCGCGCGGAATCCGGAGCACGCCAACGCATCCGATACGCCGGTTTCCCGGCGATCAAGACGATCACCGACTTCGACTTCACCGCACAACCCGCACTCGACCGCGCTCAGATCGCCCGACTGGAAGCCGGCGGATGGCTTTCCGAAGCTCGCAACATCGTCCTACTCGGTCCACCTGGCACCGGCAAGACCCATCTGGCCACCGCGCTGGCGATCGCTGCGGCCCACGCCGGGCACCGTGTCGCGTTCGCCCCGGCCACCGGCTGGATCACCCGCCTGGCCGAAGCCCACCGCACCAACCGCCTCGAGGCCGAACTGCGCAAGATCAGCCGCTACGGGCTCATCGTCATCGACGAAGTCGGCTACATCCCATTCGACACCGAAGCGGCCAACCTGTTCTTCCAGCTCGTCTCCACCCGCTACGAGAAATCGTCGATCATCTTGACCTCCAACCTGCCGTTCTCCCGCTGGGGCCAGGTCTTCGGCGAGGCCACCATCGCCTCGGCAATGATCGACCGCATCGTGCACCACGCCGACGTCATCGCCCTCAAAGGCGCCAGCTACCGCATCAAACACACCCCGATCGACACACTGCCCTCCGTGGAAGCCGATCGTCAGGCAGACTCAACCCCGTAAACCTGCTCACTTTTCAACCGGAGCAGGCCGCTCAGGATTCAACCGGAGCCGACACAAAGGGGCATTACGGTGGACCACGAAGACCTCCGGAGTGAGTAGTGCGTTCCTAAGCAGCTCGCACTTCACTCGGAGGTCTTCGTCTTGTCACCTCACCACGCCGTCCCTAACGTCCGTGGTCAGTACAGCTAGTTGGCTGTGTCATGACTGCTTTCGACTGAAAGACCATCGAAATCGAGCGGTCAGGCGTCCCGCCGCTTGGTACAAGCGAGATCACATGTGCCTCCCTGTGAGAATCAGTCCATGGGCAGCCGTGCCGACTCCGACGAGCATTACGTCCTCGACCTTTGCGACGAGATCCTCGGGATTCGGGGATGCCGCCAGGCGACCTTTGACTGGCTACGCGGAGACCCATCTCCCAAACGGCTGAGAGGCACGCGGCTCCCCGTCGACGGGTACTGGCCAGACCTAGGTTTAGTCGTTGAGTTCCAGGAGGAACAGCACTCGCAACCTTCGTCGTTGTTCGACCGCCGGCACACCGTCTCGGGGGTCGGCCGAGGAGAGCAGCGCCGCCTCTACGACGCGCGCAAGCGCACTCTAATCCCCGCGCACGGATTACGGCTGGTGGTAATCGAGAAATCCGCCTTCGCCGTGAAGTCGAAACGAATCACGCGTGTCCATACGCAGGACGTCGCCGTTGTCCGTCAGCACCTCGATTTGGCCTGATTTTCCACTCGTAGCTTCTGAGAGACGTCACCATGAAAACCGTTGCGCGATTCCCAATGTCCATGCTGGCCGCCGTTCTTGTCGGTGTCTCGCTGGCTGCGTGTACGCCGAGCAACCAACCAGCAGAAGAAACGTCCGTCCCGGAAAGTTCCGACGTTACCCCCATCCCTGGAGGACCCATGGAAGCTACGCCTGCCGTACCGTCGCCGAAAGTTCCTGCGAGTCAACAGGAAGCGCAAGACACTGTGCTTCGCTATCTGCAGGACACCGTGAACGCACTGCCGCCAGGCAGCAGTCTGGACGGGACCCGCTACGTCGCCGGCGGCGACACACGCTACTGCGACGATGATCCAAGCGGGCCCGATGCACCCGTCCGGTTCTCGGATTGGCGCGACATCCAAACGCCAGCCGAGATGGACTTCACCAATCTCGTCAGTGAGGTCGGTGACGTATGGAAAAGCTGGGGCTGGCAAGTCATCGAGCGCGACGGATACGAAAAGCCGAACCGCTTCGGATACGCCCCGGACGGCTACGTCCTCCAAATCACAGCGAGCTATCCTCCGACCTACCCACCAAGCGTCATCGCCGCATCACCCTGCTACCCAGGAAATCTGCGGCGTGACGACATTCCACGCAATCCGCCCGTCATCGCACAGCAAGCCGCTACGCGCTGAGCCGCGGCCGTTCGGTCGACCTCGCTGTTCAGCCAGAAACATTGAGCTTGGCCGCGATGTTAAAACTCCCCCACGCCGACCGCTCGTTGCGTTATCGCTCGCGCAGAAGGGTTTCGATCGGCACCCGCAGTGCACGCGCCAGATCGTAGACGCGCTCGAACAGCAAACCACGCCGGCCATGCTCGACGTCGATCAGGACGTTCCGGGTCACGCCCGAAAGAAGGGCAAGCGACTCTTGTGACATACCCTGCTCGGTCCGTGCGTCACGGATGTTCAGGCCCACCATCTGACGTAGCCGCTCCCACTCGGCGACCCTCTGCGGATCGTTCTGACTGGGACGAGTTGGCACGCAGACAGGAAAGTGGTGTCCGCAAACAATGTCTGCCCTACTAGTAGTACATTAGGCCTGGTGTCGGACCTGGAAGCCGCAAGAACTGCGGAGTTCGCGACCCCTGACGGCATTGAGGTAATGGATCAGCTATGCCTGGTGCTCCTGGAATGCCTGCTGGTCGCCAGTGACATACAGAAGGACGTCAGTCTCAACCTCGACAAACTCATCAGCGGACTCGGCGCGATTCAACACACGGCGCGGTCAGCGTTTCGCGCGGCCAGTCTGTTGAACCAGCAGGCTGAACTGGAGGCCGCGTGGAGCGACTACTTCTCGCGGCCTAAGGCAATCTTTGCCCGTCACCATGCCGCCGTCAGATCGGGAGCCCGCAGGGTCCGGCCGCGCGAGCCCGCAGCATCGCTATTCGATGCCCTGATGGACGACGCAGCACCGATTGACGACGGCACCGAGCTAAGGGCTCCAAGACCGTCGTGTACGTCGGTCACCAAAGCACAACGGGCGTGCAGTAACTCAGCCGTGTATCTCGGCTCCGGTGAGTTTGCGCAACACTGCTACAGCCACTTGACAGCAGTGGAACGTCGTCGCTTCGATAAACACCGCCGCGAAACCGCAGCTCTTGAGGACCACCTCCTCGATATGCACGCCCAGCACATCGCACGGGCCGCCGAACTCGTCCGACTCGAGTGGCAGCGCAAGCGGCAAACAGATGGAACCTGGATCGATACCCAGGCAGCTTGGCAGCGCGCAGGCGAGTTTCATTGATGAACAACGCCTTTCGTCCGAGGAAGCACTAGCCATCGCGGAGACCGCCCAGCCCGACTCGGGAGATCCTGCGCGCGGAGTCGTTCGTCCGCGGATTCGGGAGTCGATGTAGGCGGCTCAGTCCGGACCAGTTCGGGCAGGAATCCGGTGGGCGCTCTAGCGACAAACTCCGAAGCCCGGCCTCGGCTGATATCGTCGCTCGTGTGGAGCCGCTCGTGATCCGCGACCTTCCCGAGGGCTCTATGGCTGCACTGCGAGCGCGCGCCGCGCGTCACCGTCACTCCGTCGAAGCCGAAGTCCGTGCGATCCTGGCCGATGCGTTGTCGGGTGAAGATGCTCCTATGTCGGTACTCCTCGGCGCCGACAGCGGCCATGACGTCGAGTTCGAGCCCGAACGCCTCGACTCCGTGCCCACCACCCACGCCCAGCGGACGTTTGGGCAACTGCCGAGCCTGTCTGTGCCCGCGAACTTTGACGAGCCTTTACCCGACACCGAACTTGCGGGCTGGGAGGGCGAGGAATCGTCGTGAGCATCCTGTCTAGCACCATCGTCGTGGGTCCCAGGTGCTACCCGGGACGACTCGCACAGTGGTGCAGCCTCCTCGGCATTTCGTTCGAAACTGCATGTGCCGCTACGACTTTGCGGCCAACTCCGCCGCCGTGGTCCGCTGATTTGGTACGAATCGCTCGGCAAGCGAGACACCGGTGAGCAGTGCTGGGCGATAGGGACGATTAACCGACTGCCTTTCTTGTACCGCCACGGGGCCGCAACGGAATCCCGTGCGCTCTTGCCCACCGAGCAATTGTCGACGCACCTACGCCTTGGTCACGAGCGAGCTCCGGAAGCGTCCGTCCGCGGACGATGTACTCCGTATAGAGCCACTCGCGCTCGACATTGTGCTTCTGGGACCGTCCGCCAACGCGTAGGTCGATCTCGTAGTCTTTCGCCAGTCGCGCCATGGTCTGTCTGCTGACGCCGGCGATCTCGGCGATATCACGCAGGCTGTTACCCGCCACGTTGTAGTGATCGATGAACCGGTGGCGCGGAAAGGCCTTCCTAGCAAGGAAATAAGCACTGTGGTCCCCGTCGCGCAGTGCGGGGCAGGGATAGGCACTCAGGAGGTAGCGGGCGACCTCTAGTTCGATGCCGGCTCGCTCAGCGGCGCGGCCGAGCGGCAACCCGTCCTGCAGATAATGGTGGAGCGTGTCGACGTCCGCCTCATCCGGGTCAATGCCTGGCAACCGAAGTCCGGCCAAGCACGTCGACGGAGGTTCATAGCGGACGGGCTCGTCGTGGACATTCTGGCTCGCGAGGAACGCACGAGCGTGAGCATCGAGCGCGTCGGCGAGCGCGGGCGTCAGGTAGTACGGGAAGTCGGCAATCTTGCTCCGCACCATCGGTTTCAGATCTTGGACTCCAGTAGGTGCCCCGGAAATACGCTCTTCCAAATAGCAGCGGGCTACGGCGGCCCGGGCCGACCCGTGCGCTGCAGTATCGGTCTCTCTGCAGATGCGAAACCAGACGTTGTCCGGTAGCAACGTGCGGTAATCCAGTGCGCGTCTGCGCGCGTAGTCGATGGGGATGTCAGTGTCGTACAGGTATTCGGAAAGGCGACTGAAAGCGCGGCTGATGTCCAGCCATTCTGGCTGCTTGTGGAGCAGTTGCAGAGCACGGGAAGCACCCTGCTCGTCAATGGGACTGCGCATGATGCGCACGCTGTGCTTAAGCACTATTCGTGCACCGACGAGGAGCAGTGCTACCGACAGCGCCGCGCGAAGTTGGCGCTGGTGGCTTCCGCGGATTGCCAGCGGTAGCGACAACTTCGGCCACAGAAGCGTGGGGATCTTGCGGGACAGCTCCTTGACTTCGCGGGCCGTCTTGGATGGCACGGAAGGCCACGAACTAATCGTCCGGTATCGGAGCTGATCGCTTGGTTTGAGCGTCGGGCCAAGTGCTGCGAGCTCGACGGCCCTTGATATTCCTGGAGTCCAGAGCAGATTGGTAGTGCAGGGCAGGGCTTTCCGCGTGCGCATCGCCTTCGTCAACCAACGGAGCTCGTTTGCCGCTGTTTGCACGTCTGGTTGCTCAAGGCAGCGAAGCGCAGCAAGGACTCCGGCCGCGGTCAAGCTTGCGGACCGGGGCGATCGAATCCTCAGCTGCCTAGAGTCACTGCGGCGTGTGGCGGTAGGGAGTTGCGGGTGGTCGCGGCGATAGGCGTTGAGCAGGTCGCCGGCGATGAAAGGTTCGAGTTCGTCCGGTGTCGCGTAGGACAAGGCTCTGATGGCGATTGCCCTCACGGAGGACAACACATCGCGGCCCCCTTCATCACACCGGGCGTGAAGACCCGACCCCACACGCTTCCCGGCTATGACGCCGTCGATCCATCGCTGCGCCATAAGGACGGGATGCGCCTCGTCGTTGAACGTGAGAGTCTCAGCGATCGAAAGGTCGATCCCGCACCGCGCGTCTTTGGGGGTTCGGACACCATCCGCAGCTTCGCATCTGGCCGGCTTCGGAATTGGGTCGAAGCGGCGGGGCCGTTCCACTACGCGGCTTCGGCACCCAGGGCAACCGTCAGCAAGCAGGCATCGATGCCGGAGACACGCGAAGGTCCATCCTAGCCGCCAGGTGAGCAGCCTTCGGCCGCCGGATTCCGAGAGACACTGCGGACAGAATCGTGAACCTGCTCGTGGGCTCCAGGGGAAGTTGTTGTCAAGGGTCGTGCGCGTGTTATCGATGGCCAGTGCTCGTCCTTCGTAGTGGGAAAGCGTCATTGCAGCGAGCGTGGCTGGTTCGATGCCCGTTGCTGCGTGCAGTGCGGATTGCTGATTCATCGTGATCGCCACCATCCACTGCGGTAGACATCGGACTGGTGCAACACCACCCAGGCCGACGGCGGTGAGCAGATCACCCCAACTCGTGTGAGTGCGAGCAGCGAGAGCTTCTAGCCAGGAATCGAGTGCCTCGCCGTCGATGGGCTCGACGTTGATCGGGATGCGCCGCGCGGTGATGCTCATGTTGCGCCGACGCGGGTTGTGATCTTGCCATTGGTCAACGCCGACTCAAGCTCTCTACGTGCCTTTTCAGCCGCGGCGTCGTTCTTGACCAAATCGAGCAGGTCCTTGCTAAGGCGTTCCTCGCCCGTACGTACGGCTCGCTGGCACCCCCGGTTGATCAGAGTCATCAGGGAGCCGATATGACCGGTGGAACGGGCCCAGAGGTAGTCCGAGAGTTCATCTGCGATCATTCCCGGGTAACTTCCGGCAAGGACTATTCTTCTTTCTAGTGTCAGGAGCAGTTGTCGCCAGCACTGTCGCGCGGATTTCGTCTTGATATCGAACGAATCCATGGTGAGTCGTGTTGTGCGCCTCCCTGTTTGGGCGATAACAGCGTCTTGATAGGACTCTCCCTCGGAGAACAGTCCCTTGGCCGCTAACCCGACACCGATGTACATGATCGTCACCGGGAACTCGTTCGCGATGTACTTGAAATGATTGCTGATCTCGACGCTTTGGCTGTTTCCCCATCGCAAGAAGTGCAAGTCGTCGATCATCAACAGTCTGGTCTCGCAGCTCAACACGCAGTCGAGTACTCGATGCGCAAGCTGCGCTGCCGTACCGCGGCTGATGCCAGGGTGCCCGAAGTACCCGAGCATCGCCCGGTTGAAATCCAGCATCCCGGTGTTACCGGCGAGGCCGACGCGGCAAACTGGAATCCGTTCGTGGCCCTCAGCAGTCGTATGCCCGTACTCTGCGATCTCCCGAATGTGAAAATCTTTGGCGAAAGCCAGCGCCGCAGTGGTCTTGCCTAACCCCGGGAAACCATCAACGGCGACTGCGCTTTTCGGTTTGTCACCGGTCTGTAGGTTGCTGTCCACAATGTCCCACAAGTCCTCGTGCAGATTCGCCAACTGTGGGGTCCTGATCGGCCCGAGGTTCGCATGCCAGTGGCGCCGTTGCGCGTTGTACTTCGCCAACTGGTCATCGTTCAGGTTCATCAGCTCGAATTGGGTTAGTCGCTCGGGCGCCGAAAGGATAGGACTGTTGGCGAACGCGAACCAGCCTTCCTTGCGCGACAGGGTCAGATTGTCCAGGGTAGGTGGCTTCCGGCGGACGCGCGGTGCTGTCGTCACGCGTCCTCCCAGGCGTCGGCGTAGAAGTCCTCAGGACTGTCGTCGTCATCATCGGGGTCCGTCGCTGTCTCGACGGGGGTGGGTTCATCCGCCCCCATCCCGGCTGATTCGGACAGTGCATGTCGAACCGACGGCAGCTTCGACGTTGGTTCTGACTCATCAGCGGTTGCTGCACCACGCAATTGATCATCCCGCGATAGGCGAAGCACGATTCGCCGCTCAGCCGCGGATCTACCCAGGCCAAGATTCCAACGCTCGAGGAGCAGCTCCATGGCTAACTCGTCATTGGGGTAGGTGTACTGCTGTTTGGCCAGCTTCCGGCCGTATTGCAGTGCTTCGTCGCTGAAGGGAATGTCGAGTGCGCCGGCGTGTTCCCACACCAAGGTGTGCCAGGTACGACTGTCGGGATCGCGGAAGTAGATCCGGGAGATGTCGTCGGGGTGGCAATGGACCGGCCACAATCCTCCTGGGTAGGGGCTTCGTTGGTGTTGACGCCCATTGAGGACTCGGCCTTTGTATCTCCGACCGTCGATCTCGATACCGTAGGGCTGGATTGTCCGCTTCTTGACAGCGAGGAACTCGTAGGCCAGGTCGGGGTTGCGGGGTGCCTCGATATATCCCGCCCGTGCGAGCCCGTGCTCGAACATCGTGACTGGCGAGAGTTCGAGGCCCGGCAGCGCGGCTTCGATCAAGCCGGCGTGTGGCCTGCGGTGGTACACCACCGCGATCCACTCGCGGATGATTGCTTCGAGTTCGTTGATGTAGAAATGTCTCTCTGATTCGGGGTGTCGGCCCCGGGAGTGGATATCAGGGCCTTTGTACCCGGGCAGAAGCTGTAACAGGTCTTCACGGATTGTGCGAAAGAAGCGTTCGATCGGTCCTTTGTCTCGCCCAGTTCGTAGGCGTGCCGGCTGAATTGAGATACCCATCCGCTGGCAGACGCTGTTCATGTGATCGGAGGCGTACACCTTTCCGTGATCGACGATCAGCGTTTCCGGGACGATGGCTGGGCCGACCGCGCGGACGCCTTCACGTTCGATGCCGTTGGTATCCAGGAGAACGGAGCAGGGGATTCCGTGTTCTGGCCAAGTCGCCTCCGGGGGCCATGTAGATGGCGCGGCCGGTGGCCGGTAGGCCTGGTACAACACCGTCGCTACGTCTACGGACTTGGTGGACACCGGCGTCAGACGCAGGCCGACGATGCAGCGTGTGTACCAGTCCATCGCCACGGTCAGCTCCACCTGACACCACCGCAGGGTCAGAGGGTCCATCGCGAACACATCCAACCTGGTTGTGTCCATGAGCATGTATTCCCCCGGCCGCGTGGGGCGCAGCTTTCCGTAAACACCGGGGTTTCGCTCAGCGATGTCACGGTTGCGTTTGGTGCTCAATCGGAAGGTTGGATGCTTAGTTTCCAGTTCGGTCAGCATCCGAAAGGCAGTGGCACGGCTAGGTAATGGCACGACGTCGGGCCCGAAGCGAGCAATCACGCGAGCGTTCGTGCGCTTGATTACCGCGGTGCGGGAAGGGCGCGATTGATCGACGCTTTCCACCATGACCTCCACGGCGGCATCCCGCCAGCGGCTGTCCACACTCGGCATGGATTTCACCCTGACCCCCTTGCCTCTGGCCAGACCTGCCTCCCCGTGCGCCCGGTATTCGGCCACCATCCGTTGGATGGTGCGCATGTCGACACCGAGTTCGACGGCCTTTGCTGCGTACCGTGCGCTCAGCGACAGCGCTGGGTCGTACTGCGGCTTCGGCTCGTCGGTGGTGGAGGATCCGCCAACTTCGTCACGAAAACCCGTAAGGACTTCCCGGATGTGGCGAGCGCGATCGCGGACCGCGTTGCGCTCCGCCTCGTTGAGCGTGCCCAGGATGGTGGCGGCAACGTCCTCGACCGATTCATCGTCTCCCGCGTCCCAGGCCTCTTCGTGTGGTTGCTCAGACCGGTACATCAGGATGTCGCTAAATGCGACAGCACGAATTTGGTTGGTGCCGAGTGATTTAACGATTGCGATGTTGCCGCCGGAAGCCGTGCGGATCTCAACGATTTCGATCAGTTCGCCCTGGTAGGTCAGACGGGCTCCAGGGCCGACTCGTCGCCTATGCTTCATGAGTTCGGCACCTCGCGTAGAACAGACGACGCTTGCAGTGTGGCACTCAGGTCCGTGCGTATCGCCCCGCGCCAGAGTAGATGACACACACCGGCATGGGCGAGAGGTTGTGGCCATCCGTCGCAGGACTGGATTGCCTGCTGGATCGAAAGCCCATCGATCTCGCTGCCGCGGAGCTTTTCAACGACGCCAGCGTTCATCCGGCGCTCATCACGGTATCCGGCGAGGAAGCGAAGATTCGCGAGTTCAATTGGCGGCGGCTCGGTCCACACTTCGTAGCGCCACCCCAACTCCTGGATGAGTTCCCGCGTCCACTTCAGGGCGTAAGAGACTTTGGGTGCGGTTGCGCGGGCCATTGGTTTGACGTCGACCACCACCGGCCCGGGTGATGTTAGGAGCAGGTAGTCGGGGATGCGTCTCCGCCTCTCGCCGTCCACGACCGACTCGATCAGGAAGGGCTGGGCGACAATAGAAGTCACTTCAGGGTCGAAGTCGGCGTAGATGAGCCTGGTTAGCTCGAGCCGGGATTCATAGATCACATGATCTTGCATTGTCGCGGACCAGTAGGTCCCGGAGTAGTGGCGCTGCCCGTACCACCACCGGAATGTCCGCCAGGGTTTGAGCGAGCACGTTGCGACGCCGTTCGCGTCATCCCAGTCGACTGTTTGGACGGCATCGTCATCATGAGTTTTGAAGGAGAGGGACGCGGCGATCGGAGCAGTGCGAAATTCAGCCACCGGTAGCACCGCCGCGGCGCTGAGGTGTCGACACACTTGTCGGAGCGTTGACATGGGCGCAGGAATGCGTTGCAATCATGAGGTCCCTTCGGAGGGGCTTATCTGGAACTGCGGCTCTCAGGGCCGCAAGCGAGGGGTCGGGTGCCAGCCCGGCCCTTCGCCATATCTGGGGCCGCCGCTAAGGCGGCGACTTCTCTACGCCCCCGAGTCGCATCCCCTCCGTCCGTCGCTGGGTTTGGTGGACTGGTTCAGACCAGCAGAGGCTTCTCGGCACGAATCATTCACTAAGGCAGAGGTTTTCGGCTGCGAGCGGAGGCTTATGTAACCGGACTCGATGAGTCTAGATCCGGCTTCTGACAGGGACACGTCCCAATCGTCGGCGCAGCGGTACGCGGCCTCAGCCACTTCGCGCGGTAGGCGGAATTCGACACGGACTCGATCTCGCGGACCTAGCGTGGGTCGGCTCATTTCCGCACCTTCCTGACCGCGGGGCACTTTGGCACCGGTACCGTCCCGGTGAAATGCCGATCGCCTAACGGCATCGAACACCCCGTCACGGAAGATTGGGCGCACTTGCCGCCGATTCGAATTACGCGTCGCAGCAAGATAGTTCGACGAGATCAATTCACGCACCACGCCGCAGTCCGTGTGTGCTTTGAATGAAAGTGCAGGTCACCGGCGCCCAAATACCCCATCGTTTAGGGGTTGCAAGAGCCGTTCCAGGACAGTTGATTCAGTCGATGTGATCTGTGTCACATCCAAGAACCGATACCCGTCAGTGCCTCTCTACGCGTTAGGTTCTCGCGCCCACGAACAGTTCGCACCGACTCGGGAGGGCTGCCGCGAGACCACCGATGTGCTATCTGCCCGGCGTGGCGAAGACGAACAGGGCCATGAAGGCGATGTTGATGAAGTAGATCGCTTCGACCAGCCCGACGGTGATAAGAAACGGTGTGAACAAACGTGATTGCGCTTCGGGTTGGCGGGCAACGCCTGCGATGAACTGCGATCCGGCCATTCCGTCCCCGATACCTGCACCGATGGCGCCACCGGCCAGGATGATGGCGCCGGCCAAGAGTGCGTCGCCCACGATGGGGTCAGTCGGCATGATGAAACCTCCTAGGTCGTGTGATGCAAGCGGGATTCGACAGCTTTAACGGCTTGGGCGGCGCCGTCCTCAGCGGCGATGTCCGCACCGAGTCGACGCGCGTTATCGCGTAGTTGTGGATCGTCGACCGCGGTGCGCATCGCAGCCGCGAGACGGTCGACGGTCAGGCGGCGCTGGTTGATGGCGGCGGCGGCTACGCCGAGCGCGGTGAGCCGGGCCGCCCAGAACGGGCCGTCACCGTAAGCGGGTAGCGCGATGGTGGGGACACCAGCGCGCAACCCCGCTGCGGTGGTGCCCGCGCCGCAATGATGTGCCACGGCGGCCAGACGAGGAAACAGCCAGTCGTGGGGAGTGTCGCCGATGGTCATCACGGAGTCGTCAGCGACGTGCAGGCTGGTCCATCCAGCTTGCACGAGGACGCGGACTCCGGCCCGCGCCGCGGCCTGCCCGATGAGGTCGGAGAGCTGCTCGGCGCGAGCGGGGGTGACCATGAGGCTGCCGAAACCGACGAACACCGGCGGCGGGCCGGCGGACAGAAACCGGGTCAATTCAACCGGTGGGGTCCACTTTCCCGAATCAGCTGGCCACCAGTACCCGGTGACATCGAGGCCGGGGCGCCAATCGGATGGGCGGGACGCCACCAATGGTGAGTACCCGTGCAGGATGGGCCACTTGGCGTTCGTGCGTTGCGTGCGTAAAGCGCGGGTCGAGTCCCGCGGGATACCGAGTTCGCGCCGAAAATCGGCTACCACCTTGCCGTAGACGCGATCGACGAGCCAGGCACCCATCCGTGCGGCGCCACGGTTACCGGCCGCTCCGGCCGACCAGGCGCCGAGGATGGCCGGTGGAAAGTGCCTTGTTGCTGACAGGGGTTGCAGGCGGACACCGATGGCAGGAATGCCTCGGGATTCCGCCCAGGGGTGGCCGGCCATCTCCGCGAACGGGGACAGCAATGCGATGTCGGCTGGTTCGTTGTCGACCGCGGCGAGGATGTCGTGACCGAGTGCCCGCATCCCGGTGGGCGAGGCGAATACCGCCAGGCCCTTCATCGGCTGCACCTCGGCGCCGTCAGTGGCGAGTTCCAATTTGGCCGGGAGTTCACGAAAACCCAGCCCGCACTGGGTGATCATGTCGGCGAACGGTGTGTAGGCGGCGATGCTGACGGTGTGGCCGGCCTGTTGCAGGGCTACGCCGACCCCGGTCAGTGGAGCGACGTCGCCGCGGCTGCCGACGGCGATGATGACGACCCGGCTCATCGCTGCACCGCCACAACGCGGCTGCAGATATCCACCAGATCTTCGCCGTAGGCGTGTGCATCGAAGTCTGGTTCCCGCAGAATCTTCTCGACGACCGCATTGACAGCACCCCGCAGCGCCATCGACATCGACCCGACAGCGAAGTCACCGAACTCGTGATCCTGTTGTCCTGCAACCAATATCGAGTTTGGATCTAGTATGGCGAGTTCCTCGCGAAGCTCTTCGGTCATACCCAACTCGTCGAAGCGGCGGCCGTCGGTGGGCTGATAGCCCGCACCCAATTGCGCCAATGCCGCCAATTGTGTGCGGTGAGAGTCGAAGTAGGCGATGTTGGCTCTGATGTAGGCAGCCAGCTTTCCGGCTGACGTGTTCTCTGCCTGTATGGCCGGCGCTACTGCAGCGAGCGCCGAGCGGTACATCTCCTCGATGATCGCGTCGACCAGGTTGTCTTTGTTGCCGAAGTGGTAGAGCACGGCGCTCATCGCGACGCCAACGCGGTCGGCGATCTTGCGTATTGACGTCTGCGCCCAGCCGATCTCCGCGATGACCTCGATCGCAGCAGTGACGATCTGCGCTCGTCGTGCCGCCTGTGTAAAGGTCACCTTCTTCGAATCAGATCGCACGAACCGATATTAGATCAGGTGATCAGCGTTTGGAAAGGCCCCCGTCTGTCGGTCAGCAACCGAAACGTGGCAGCTGCGTCAACTTTCGCGAACACAAGTCGCCGATCCCGACGGCATGACGTCAACATTCACGAACAACTGCCGTCACAATTGGCGCCCACAGCCACGGCGGAGTACCGGAAACTGGATTGATGCCGGAAGACTTCGTGGCCCCAAAGCTGTTCTACGCCCAGTTGGCCCGTATCAGGCAGGGCGCGGGGACGTTGATCACTTCACCCGACGGGCGCGTGGTGATGTGCGACGTGACCTATCGCGACTACCTCGAATTGCCGAGCGGCGCCGCCGAGAGGACAAACCGCCACCGGTGGCGTGCCTGCGGGAGGGACGGGAGGAATTCGGTGTCGACATCAAGATCGGGCGTCTGCTCGTCATTGATCATCAAGTCGACGGAGGCGCAGGGCAATTCGGTGATGTTTGTTTACGACGGCGGCGTCGTCGTCGAGGAGTCTGCACTACATCCAGCCCCTTCTGACGAGGGTCGAGGCGTGGTTTTGGTCGACCCGAAAAACCCTTCCAGTGTGACCATTTCACTGCTGGCCGACAGGATTCGTCACGCACTCACCGCACGTGGAACCGGAGGCGTGGTCGAGACGGTCAACGGCGAAAGCCGATGACACTTCGACTAGCACTTGACGGCGCCGTCTTCCTTCAACCGCCCACTGACGATGACCTGGTCCAGCTTGCACGGCGCGCCGCCGAACCCGGTGCTGTTCTCCCACCAGCCGAGGCGCACTTCGTGACCTGGATTGCGGGCCGAACACCGCAGGAGATCGCTCAACAGCGCATTGCGCGGGTGCAGGCCAACCGCGATCTCACCCGTCGCCCCGGCTGGTCGCTCGACCTCGCGGTGATGGTCGAGGAACAACCGGTGGGCTTGCAGAGCTTGTCCGGGTTCGATCAGTGGCCGCACCACCGTATCGTGGGGACGACGTCGTGGCTGCTTGCGGCTTTTCAGGGTCGAGGCCTCGGAACGCGTGCGCGCGCAGCAGTTCTCGAGCTGGCCTTTGCCCACCTGCGCGCTGAATCAGCCAAGTCCTGGGTACTCGACGAGAATCGGGCCAGCGTCGCTGTTTCAACGAAACTCGGTTACCGCCTTATTGATCGTCATCACATCACCGAGCATGGCTCCCGATACGCCGAAGGCGTCTTCCAGTTGGACCGAGACGCCTGGTTGGAGTCACGAGCGCGCCGGCGCTATCGCCCCGCGATCACCGGCGCTGCGCACCTGGTCCATCTCTTAGGCCGCTGACCGTTGACCCCGATCGTGTGCAGCACCACTACCTCGTGGGGAGTTCGTAGTGGGCCGCAATCAGTGCTGCAGCGTCTTTCGGGTCGTGCTTGGAGGTGTCAATCGTCAAGACGCCGGCGTAGGGAAGCGACGGATACGGAACCTATTGAAGTAGCGAATCCAAAGTGTCGCGGTCGGTGAGTTTGTTGTGTTTCGTGCGGGATACCTCCGACACCCGCTGCAAGAGCACGTCGTGCGGCGCGCGCAGTTCCACCAACAGAACCTCACCACCGTTTGTCATCACGGCGTTTAGTCGTTTTCGTACGACCTCGTCGTCCTGCGGCCCGTCGTAGACGAAGGTGAAGATGACATTGGTACCGCGCCGTGCGCAGTAGCTCAGGACCGCTTCCCGCAGTTCGTCGACGAGCTCGTAGTTGGCCGCCACCTTGCCCGGATAGAGACCCTGCACCAGGTCGCGTGTCACATGGTTGTGGAACACCGGGAATCCGGTGAGTTCGGCCAGTGCCTCGGCGACGGTCAACTTCCCGGACGCGGGGGGACCATAAATGAAGATCAGATTCATCTCGGGTCACAGCAGACAGGGCGAACGACCGCGTAATCGGAGCCGAATTTGGCCCTCGCCCACGGGCTGAACAACGCGCTCACCGTCTGGACGTGATCAGAAAGGGACGGAATCCGCTCCAAAACTCCATCGTCAAAGCATCCCGTCACACACCCTCGGACACCAACCCATTTATGCCCCATGGGCGGACATCCTTTTTAGCAGTGCGTTGGCGGCCTGCATGATCGCTGATCAGCGCGGCCGTAGCGCTCGCCTCGTTGAGTAGCTGACCCCGGACGAGTCTCGTTTCGGAGAATGGAGGCGGTTCAAATCCCCTCTTAGGGTTGAGCACCTCACGGGGGATCCTGTCGAAGTGCTCAATACTGAGCTGATGCCAAAGCCGTTCGTGCCGCCGGAGCAGTACTACGCGCAGCTCGCCCGCGTGAGACAGGGCGCCGGGGCGCTCATCACCACCCCTGATGGGAGGGTGGTGATGTACGACGTGACCTACCGCGAGTATCTCGAACTGCCGGGCGGTGCGGTCGAAACAGGTGAGACACCACCAGCGGCATGCGCACGGGAGTGCCGGGAGGAACTGAGCATCGACATCGCCGTTGGGCGGCTGCTCGTGCTGGACCACCAGACCGACGAGGGTAACCGGGGCGACTCCGTCATGTTCGTCTACGACGGCGGCGTTATCGACGAGCCTGCTCTCCGATCGGTCCCAGCCAGCGAGGAGGGCCGAGGCGTGGTGCTCGTTGATCCCGCCGATTTAGACGCCGCCACGATCCCGCGGCTGGCCAACCGAATTCGCGCCGCGTTGAACGCCCGAGACACCACTCGTGTTGTCGAAGCTATCAATGGGGAGATCCGCTAGAAACCCCTGCCCCCTTCACCTTTGAGCCGCTGCGGCAGCGTCAGTTGCGTATTGCTCCGTTTTCTAGATAGGAAGTCTCGCCCGTTGTTCGTGCGTGTCGTGCGGCTGTAATTCGACGTAGCATGTGCGCGGGGAGGCGCTCCTGGAGCTGCTCTTCATCGCACCACGCCCACGCTTCGAGCTCCTCGGCCGGCAACGTGATCGCAGCAATCAGTTCGGCAGAGAGCGCGGGCGCGTCATAGACAAACAGCAATCCCTCGATCGCGATGCCGTCACGCGGGGCCACCCAGTCGATCACCAGGAGCCGACCAAGAGTCAGGGCGGGCAGTCCGAGTTCTTGGCGCACTTCGCGCGTCGCGGCCGCCAACGGTGCCTCATCGGCCTCGACGACTCCGCCGGGCAGCTGCCAGTAGTCCCGATAGGTGGGTTTGACCAGCAGGGTCCGGTTGCGGTCGTCGCAGAACAGGCCACCGGCGGCGACCCGCTTCTTGGGCAGGCCCGTGAGGTAGGCAGCGCGCTCGGGTGTCATTGCTGTGAAATGGCTTTCGGCGGGCATATCATCTCCTCGTTCGAGATTGTTGATGGTGACGGTCACGGTGTGCGCAACACGGTCTAGGCGCTCCCGTTCCTCAAGCAGGCGGCGGTGATGAGCGTGCAGCATCTCCGCGGGGTCACGCTGCTCGTCGACTACGGCCCTGATAGTGGCCAGATCCAGGCCAAGTTCGCGGAGCAGCAGGATGTTTTGCAACCGCAGCAGCTGGTCTCGGCCGTAATACCGGTAGCCATTGCCGCCTACCTCAGATGGCGGCAACAACCCGATGTCGTCGTAGTGACGCAACGTGCGAGCCGTCACCCCCGACATCCGGGCCACCTCTTGTATCGACCAACTCATCTACCGCCCTCCTCGCATCCCCTCCGATGAATTCACGCCAAAAGCTTCCGTAGCGAGAAGGTCAAACCCGGAGGCCGGCGAAGTTGACTGGGAAACTCACGTTGCCGTGGGAATCCATAACGCGCTCTGCCGTCTCGCGTGTAGAGACTTCGAGGTCAATCTAGATCCTGTCGCGGATATCGGGCCTTCACTCAACGACGTGAGCGGACTTTGAAGCCTCGACGGTTTGGGCCAGGAGAACCGCGTTGGTCATCGGCCCAAGCCCAAACCCGACGGGAGCGGGTTGACGTGGAGCACGCGCGGGACGCCCCTTCCGGGCGACATCCCACCCCCATGTCCGTGTGGCCATTGTGTGGATGTGATACGGGATATGGGCTTAAACCTGCGAAGCCACACCATCGGCTTCAGCATGACAACTTCGTGAGACACATGACAACCACATGACAACTCTGCTGAGAATATGACACGCGGGCTGAGAACCTACACGTGCCGGGCTATTGCTTGGCCATGTTCGCGAAGCGCGACAGATGCAGCTGGTGCGCGACGGTCACCGTCCGCGTCGGGCCGGCACGGTGCTTGGCGACGATGAGATCCGCTTCACCACCACGCGGATCATCACTCTCGAACGCATCCGGACGGTGAAGCAGCACAACCATATCCGCGTCCTGCTCGATCGAGCCGGATTCACGCAGATCCGACAGCTGCGGCTTCTTGTCCGTTCGCTGCTCCGGTCCACGGTTCAGCTGGCTCATCGCCACCACCGGCACTTCCAGCTCCTTCGCCAAAAGCTTGATCTGCCGGGAGAATTCAGACACTTCCTGCTGGCGTGACTCGACCTTTTTGCCTGACGTCATCAGCTGCAGGTAGTCGATCACGACGAGGCGTAGGTCCGCCTTCTGCTTGAGCCGCCTCGCCTTGGCGCGAATCTCCATCATCGTGAGGTTCGGCGAGTCGTCGATATAGAGCGGTGCCTCGCTGATCTCGCTCATGCGACGCGCCAAGCGGGTCCAGTCGTCGTCACTCATTCGACCGGATCTCATGTCGGCCAGCTTGATCCGCGCCTCCGCGGACAACAGACGCATGACGATCTCGGTCTTACTCATCTCCAGCGAGAACACGATGCTCGGCAGATGATGCTTGATCGAGCACGACCGCATGAAATCGAGTCCGAGCGTCGAGTTGTGCGTCGGGACCATCGACCTGCTTGCCAGATACATGTGGCTGGAATTGTCGACCTCCACGCACCGCACCGGCACACTCGGCACCGGCCGAACGTCGACGATGAAACGCGAGTTGGAACGCACAGCGCTGTGCGCCCGACGTTCCTTGTGCAACAGATCCTTTCGGTGCAAGCCGAATACGCTGTCCGTGGCCGAGAAATTGACCAGATAAGCGGTCGATGTCTCCGGGGTTCGACCCTCCACCGCCTTCGTTGCAACCTGGCACCGATATCCCAGCGACACGACGAGTTCGACGACGTCATCGGCCAGGCGCTGGTTGGTCACGCAGAACTGAACCGCTCCGCCGTTGGTGACGGTGCCGTCGGTGTCGAGCAGTCCAGCGAGCAGCGCGCGGCGCTGCTGCTCCGACGCGCGCAAGTACTGACCCGGGATGTGCTTGTTCCCCAGCACCCCGATCGTTCTGAGACGGCCTTGCACGGTGCCCACCGCGTTGCGGCAGGTCTGGCATAGTTGCATCCCGCATGACGGTTCGCCGCATCTCGAACATGTCGGGGCAACAACAGCTTCCGACACGAATCGCGCACGACCGCCGCACGACCGGCCGCAAGTCCGCACCTGACTGGTCTGCGGCACGAATGGCGCACCGCACACGACACAAGTGCGGGTTGCGGCGGGTTCAGGCGCTGGGAGCTGAAGCCCGTACCGCAACACCACCGCCCGCGAGGGGACGGTGATCAGCCCTTCCCCCTCGATCCGCATCAGGATCTCAGGGTCAGCGGTGGTGATCTGTGCGGCGTGCGACGTTCCGTCCCCCAGCCAGGCGCCCAATGTGTACGGCGGTACCAAAAGGTCCGCATCGGCACCCTGGAGGGGCGCCGCATTGGCGACGGAATGGTTGAGACGCTGGTCCGCCGTGCGGCACCGCAGCGTCTCGCGAATTTCGCGGGTGGTGTGAATGGCCCCGGTATCGCCTCCAGCACGGCGAGCCGCCCGTGTCGACGTCAGCCACTGGTGCTCCGCATCCGCGACGATCACTGTGCCGTCGGAGAACTCGACCTCGAAGCACGGCCGTTCGGTCATCACCTCGGTTGCGGCGACCACACGCGTCGGCAAGCCATCGGGCCCGATCAGCTCGTCCCCGACGGCGACCTCACCCATCGTCGTCCACCCCGACGGCGTCGGCAGCGGTGTGTCCAGCGCCAGCGCCTTTCCCATACCGGGACGAGCCGCCACGACGATCATCTGGCCCGGGTGCAATCCGTTGGTCAGCTCGTCGAGCTCGGTGAAGCCAGTCGGCACACCCTTGGAGACGCCGCCCTGCGACGCGATCGCATCGATCTCGTCCATCGTCGGCTGCAGCAGCTCTTCGAGCGGGACGAAGTCCTCGGTGGCCCGCCGCTCGGTGACGTCGTAGATCTCGGCCTGCGCGCGGTCCACGATCTCGTTGACATCCGCGCCCTCAGCGCCGGCGTAGCCGTACTGAACCACCCGGGTGCCCGCCTCCACGAGCCGGCGCAGCAGCGACTTCTCGGACACGATCTCGGCGTAGAACCCGGCGTTGGCCGCCGTCGGCACCGTCGAGATGAGCGTGTGCAGATAGGGCGCCCCACCGACGCGGCGCAACAACCCCTTGCGGTCCAGTTCCGCGGCCACGGTGACCGCGTCAGCGGGCTCTCCGCGGCCGTACAGATCGAGGATCGAGTCGTAGACGAGTTGGTTGGCCGGCTTGTAGAAGTCGCCGGGGCGCAGCCGCTCCAGGACATCGGCGATCGCGTCCTTGCTCAGCAGCATGCCGCCCAGCACAGCCTGCTCGGCCGCGAGATCCTGCGGCGGCTGCCGACCGAAATCCTCGCTCGGAGGCGGCTCCATGGCCGCATGCTCATCGGGCCGGCCCAAGTCATCGACGACAGCCACGCGGTGCCCTCACCCCTCCCCAGTCGGTGTCGAACGGACGTTCGATGAGACTGTATGTCGGAGCACCGACATCGTCCCCGCGGCGCCCGTCACGGTGTCCGCGACGGCCAACGCTAGACGTTGCTGCAGCAGACGCAACCACCGCTTGTTGACAGACCTGGGGATGGCGTGTGGATAGGTCCGGTGAGCCATGTTGAGGTGCTGGGGACAACTTGTGGATCAACACTGTGATCTGGTCCGTTTCCGCAGATGAACGCCTGTTGAGACGGTGTCGGCTCTGTGGATGATAAATCGATCGGCGTGTCGTCCCGGGTTGCCTTCTCGGGCGTGTTGCGTTTCGATCGCGGGCCGAAGAGGTTAACACCGGGTTATGTTCGCCGTGGCGGATTCGCTCCGAACAATTCGCCGAGAGCACGACAACGGCCGGGCTCGGACCTCTCGGTCCTCACCCGGCCGTTGACTCGTGTAGTGCTAGTTGGCGACCACGTTCAGCGACACAGTCGCGGCCACATCATGGTGCAGCCGGATCGTGACGGAGTGGGTGCCCACGCTCTTGATGTGCGCCTTGGGCAGCTGCACGGTCCGCTTGTCGAGGTTCGGTCCGCCGGCCTTCTTGATGGCCGCCACCACGTCAGCCGCGGAGACCGAGCCGAACAGCTTGCCCGAATCCCCGGCGGTCTTCACCGAGAGCTCGACGCCATCGAGACCCTCGAGTGCGGTCTTCAGCTCGTTGGCGTGCTCGAGGCTCTTGACGCTCTTGAGCTCCTGAGCGCGCCGGATGTCCTCGGCCTGGCGCTGCGCGCCACGCGTCGCCACGATCGCCAGCCCACGGGGCAGCAGGTAGTTACGCCCGTAGCCGTCCTTCACCTCGACCGCGTCACCGGCCGTTCCGAGGTGCTCGACCTCGGCAGTCAGAATCAGTTTCATCTCAACCGTCCTTACCGCGTCGCCGAGCTGAACGGCAGCAGCGCGACCTCGCGGGCGTTCTTCACCGCGATCGCGATATCACGCTGGTGCTGAACGCAATTGCCGGTCACCCGGCGAGCACGGATCTTGCCGCGCTCGCTGATGTAGGTGCGCAGCAGCGCGGTGTCCTTGTAGTCGATGTTCTGCCCCTTGCCCTTCTTGGAGCAGAACACGCACTTGCGTGTCTTGACCGGCTTTTCCGGAGCCGGACGCCTCTTGGTGGAGGACTTCGCCATGTGTCTAACTCTTTCTTGAAATCACTGAATGTTTTGTCTCAGAAGGGGGGCTCGTCGTCGGCGCCACCGAAGGACCCCGATGCGGGCGCGCTGCCCCACGGGTCGTCCTTGGGCGGCTCGGAGGGACGGGAATTCCCGCCGCCACCGCCGCCGCCGAAACCGCCTCCGCCGCCACCACTGCGGCTCGCCTTGTTCACCTTCGCGGTCGCGTAGCGCAGCGACGGCCCGATCTCGTCGACCTCGACCTCGACCACCGTGCGCTTCTCGCCCTCGCGGGTTTCGAAGGACCGCTGCTTCAACCGTCCCGTCACGATGACGCGCGACCCGCGGGTCAGGCTCTCGGCCACGTTCTCGGCGGCCTCACGCCAGATGTTGCACCGCAGGAACAGCGCCTCGCCGTCCTTCCACTCCCCGCTCTGCCGGTCGTAGATGCGCGGGGTGGACGCAACGGTGAAGTTGGCCACCGCGGCACCGGACGGCGTGAAACGCAGTTCCGGATCGGCGGTCAGGTTTCCTACGACGGTGATGGTGGTGTCACCAGCCACGAGTTCCTCCTAGGTGAGCGGACGTTGGGCGCGAGCCTACGCAGCGGCTCCGACGATCGGCACCCTTTAGTGCTTGTCTGTGCGCATCACCTTGGTCCGCAGCACGGACTCGTTGAGGTTGAGCTGACGGTCGAGTTCGGACACCGTCGCGGGCTCTGCCTTGACGTCGACCACCGCGTAGATGCCTTCGGCATGCTTGGCGATCTCGTAGGCCAGCCGGCGACGACCCCAGATGTCGACCTTGTCGACACTGCCACCGTCTTTACGGATGACGTTCAGGAACGTCTCCAACGACGGAGCAACGGTGCGCTCGTCGAGTGTGGGGTCGAGAATGACCATGATTTCGTATGGACGCATAGGGAACCCATCACCTCCTCTGGTCTGACGGCCACGGCGTGTCCGTGGCAGGAGGGTCGCCTGCGTCGGCAACCTGCCCAGGGTATAGGACCAGAGGTGGACCTGCGAAATCGCTAGCGGCGAACGGGCCAATCCCAGACGGACATATCGCCCTTCGGGTAGTTCATGCAGACATCGGTGGCGTGCGCGACGACACCCTTGTTGTTGAAGAACAACTTGGCCCAGTTGCCCCAGTGGGTCGCCACGTTCTCGTAGTAGACGTTCGTGGCGGTGTCCTCGGAGTACTGGCGCCGCGCGACCGGGTCGAGGGAGAAGAACCAGTGGATGCGGTCGAAGGCCTGCTGCTGAACGTCGGCCGGCCGGTTGCTCCGGTCGATCATGTACCGCTCGAAGTACACGGGGCTGGTGTCGCGGGCGGCCAGCATGTACTGCTCGACATCGCACTGGGTGACGATGATGCGGTGCGGGATCGGGTAGTCGTCGGTCGAATCGGCCTGCGCGGTACCCGCGGCGCCGAACAGAGCACCGGCGGCTGCTGCCGTCGCCAGGGCCGTCCGCAGCACTCGACTCGCCATTCCGATCATGATCGCTCCTACCTCGCCGAATGCCGGCGCATCTCACCCGCCGTGGGCCAACTATATAGCGCAGCTAGGAAGCTGCGCAGTCCGATCCTCAACCGCCGTTGGTGACGGGGTTCGACGACAGGGTGATGAACTGTCCGTGCTTCCACACGCCCCAGCGCCCACCCCACATCGAGGTCCACACCACCGGCTCGCCGTTCCACATGTCGGCCGGCTTGCGGGGCGCCCAGTTCGGCACCGGCTCACCCGGCGGGTTCGGGGGGAACTCGGCCGGTCCCGGAGGCGGGGGCGGCGGCTGGGCCACCGAAGTTCCCGCGCCGAAGCCCAGCGCGCCCGCGACGATTCCGCCGAGGATCACGGCGACGGGCGCGGTCTTGGTCAGAAAACTCATGAGACGACTCCAGCCTGCAGACTGCATACAGATGCTTAGCAAATATAACCACCAGGCGGCACCGGGAAACACCCCGGTTTCGATCCTCTGGGCGAAGGGTAGAGCGCGGTGATGTCCCGGCCGCCGATCGTCGACCGGATTCTGGCCCATGGCGGTGTCCGCAGAACCGCGCGCGCCGGCTTCGTGGCCAGCGGACTCCTGCACTTCCTCATCGCCTACGTGATCGCACGGATCGCGCTCGGCCGCGGCGGCCACGCCGACCCTTCCGGCGCGATGGCGACGATCGCCGCCGCCACCGACGGCGTGCTGATCCTGTGGGCGATCGCCGCGGCGCTGGTGCCGCTGGCGGCCTGGCGCCTCGCCGAAGCTCTTCTCGGTCTGCATCCGGCCGAAGGTGGCCGCGATCCCAGCGATGCGAGCCTCGGCAACCGGCTCAAGGCCCTCGGTCTGCTGGCCGTCTACTGCAGCGTGGGATACACCTGCGTGCGCTTCGCGGTCGGGCGCCGCGAGCCCAGCAGCGAGCAGAACTCCGGCGCGAGTGCTGTTCTCATGCAATCACTTTCAGGACGAGCCTTGCTGGTCGCCGTGGGCGTGGTCGTCGCGGTGATCGGCGGCTATTACGCCTACAAGGGCGCCTCGCGGCGCTTCGTCGACGACCTGACGACCTCCGGCGGCCGGGTGGTGCTGGTGCTCGGCATCTACGGCTACGTCGCCGAGGGCATCGTCTACGCACTCGCCGGGGTGTTGGTGATCGTCGCCGCCGTCAGCGCCGACCCGGCCAAAGCCGCCGGACTCGACGCCGCCGTCCAGGCACTGGGGTCGGCAACCTCCGGTGACGCGCTCCTGGTGTTCGCCGCGCTCGGCTTCGCGTGCTACGGGCTGTACAGCTTGGCGTTGGCCCGCTGGGCGCGGATGTGAGTGCGCGGCTGTAACCAGTCCGGCACCCACGACGGATAGGCATCCGGCGCCCGATCGAAGGGCCCGCCGGCCGGATCGTCGATGCCGTGGCCACGCACCAGATCCAGCTCGGGACGGTAGATCTGACGAATGATCAACGCGCACAACGTGATGACCGCAATGTCGCGAAGCAGCACGGTGGCGGTGAACCACTGCTCGGGCAGGCCCTTGTTCTGCTCGCCGAACAGGTAGAGCATCCGAGGCACCCAGACCAGCATGTCGATCGTCATCCACGCCAGCAGCACCCGCCGGTGCGGCAGCGCCAACACCGCCAACGGCACCAGCCACAGCGAGAACTGCGGGCTCCACACCTTGTTCGTCAGCAGGAACGCCGCCACCACCAGGAACGCGATCTGGGCGATGCGCGGCCGGCGCGCAGCAGTCAGCGTGATGTAGCCGATCGCGATGCAACACGCGGCGAACAGCGCGGCGGTGACGGTGTTGAGCACCACCGGCGGTTCCCAGAAGCCGAGGTTCGGATCGAAACCCTGCCATCCCGTGAACGACTTCACGACGTTGTAGAGGGAATCCATGTCGTCGCCCCGACGGGTGTTGAGGCGGAAGAACTCTGACCATCCCCGCGGGAACAGCAGCATGATCGGCAGGTTGACCACCAGCCACGTCGCCCCGGCCGCGAGCGCCGTCTTGGCCACCTCCTGCAGCCGTGACGTGCGAATGGCCAACAGCACCATGGGAATCAACAGCAGCAGCGGATAGAGCTTGGCTGCCACGCCGAGACCGATCAGCACGCCCGCCAGGACCGGCCGTCGGCGCGCCCACGCCAAAAGCGCCCCCGCGGCAGCCGCGGTGGCGAGCGCATCGAAGTTGGTGAAGATCTGGAAGATCACCAGCGGTGACGCCGCCACCAGTGCCGCATCCCAGATCCGGCGCGCACCGGCCAGCAGCGCGGTCGCCCACACAGTGGTCAGCCAGGCCAGGGCCAGCCCGAATGCGGAGATGTTGAAGAACATCACCACCTCGGCGATGATCGGCACCGACGTCAGTTTCGTCAGCGTCGTGTACGTCTTCGCCAGCGACATCGACAGGTACTGGTAGATGCCGGTCAGCACCGGATACTCCATGTAGCGCACCGCCGGCGCACCGTCGTACTGGACGCGCGGCATGCTCTTCTCGTCGGTTTCCAGCCAGCTCGACTTGTACGGGAACTTCCCGAGATTCAGCAGCTCGGCGGTGTAGAGCGGCACGGTGTCGGAGTAGCAGAGCTCGTAGTAGGCGCGGTTGTTGGCCCAGTTGCCGACCCGCTGATCAGCGGTCCCCGTGCCGGTCGTCTGCAGGCATGCAGCCTTGGTGGAATAGCCCAGCGCCAGGAACACGATCGCGATGAGCAGCATCACCCGAAGCGGGGTCAGGAACCGGGTGCGGCCGATCAGCGCGTGCCTACCGACGGGACCTCCGATGGTGCCCGACAGCCCGGCACCGAGAGTGTCTGTGCGGCTGGGGAAGTCGCGGTCATCGAGGCTCCGGAGATCGCCTGCCAGCGGAGCTGGCGATTCCCGCGGCACCTGCGAGGTCACGGAGGCGGCGCGGGGGCGCCGGGCGCCACCGGGACGCCGGGCTGCGGCACGCCGGGCTGCGGCACGCCGGGTGCCACCTCGGTACCCGGCGGCGTTCCTTCCGGTACAGGACCGGGTGCCGCAGGCACCGTCGTCGGCGGGCCCCACGGGATCGTGATGCCGGGCGCGATCTCGAGCGTCGGCTGGATCACGGTGTTGGACGGCGGCGGGGCCACCGTGGTCGACGGCGGCGGTGGCGGCGCCTGCGGGACGCCGGCGTACCCACCGATCTCCTCCGGCTTCGGGAACGACTCGTTGTCGGTGCCGTCCAAAGCACCGTCCATCGTGGCTTTCCAGATGTCGCTCGGGATACCGGACCCGTACACCGGGGAGCCCCACTTGTTCTCCAGCGGCTTGGTGCCGTCGACGGTGCCGACCCAGACCGCCGTCGACAACGACGGTGTGTAACCGACCATCCACGCATCACGATTGGCGCCGGTGTCACCGAGCTGGTTGGTGCCGGTCTTGGCGCCCGACGGGCGGCCGCCGGCCAACGCGTGACCGTTGGAATAGCCGGCGATCGGCTGCATCGCAGCGATCACGTTGTCGGCCACGGCCTTGTCGATGCGCTGTTCGCCCGCGTTGTCCTCCTGGCTCGCGTCGAACAGGACCGTGCCCTCGGCGTTGACGACCTTCTGCACGAAATGCGGCTTGTGGTACACCCCGGATGCCGCGAGGGTCGCGTACGCCGACGCCATGTCGATGACCCGGGACTGATACTGCCCCAGCACGACGCCGTTGTTCGGGGGGCCGCCCTTGCCGTCCTCCGACAGCGTGTGCTCGACGCCGGGGAAACTCTCGGCGATCCCGGCCGCGTGCGCGGCGTCGGCCACATCCTGCGGACCGTTCTTGAGCTTCAGCATCAGGCGGTAGTAGCTGGTGTTCAACGAGCGCTTCAACGCCTCGGCGATGTTGCAGTTGCCGCAGCTGCTGCCCTCGACGTTCGTGATCTTGATGCCGTCCACGGTCACGGGTGAACTATCCACCTGGTAGCCCAGGCCCATGCCCTGCTGCAGCGCCGCGACCAACGCGAACACCTTGAACGACGAGCCGGTCGGCAGACCGGCCTGCGCGAAGTCGAAGCCGTTGGCGTCGTTGCCGCCGTAGTAGGCCTTGACGCCGCCGGTCTTGGGGTCGATCGACACCACCGCCGTGCGCATGTCCGGATCTTGACCGTCCATGTATTCGTTGACGGCGTCGAGTGCCGAGGACTGCGCCTTCGGATCGATGGTGGTGGTGACCTGCAGGCCCTCGGTGTTGAGCTGCTGCTCGCTGATGTTGAAGATGTCCATCAGCTCGTTGATGACCTGGCGTTCGATCAGACCGTTGGGCCCGGTCGTCTGGTTCTGCGTGATCGCCGCATCCGGCGGGATCGTCGGCGGGAACACCTGCGTCGCGCGATCCTGCGCAGACAGCGCGCCGATGGACACCATGCCGTCGAGCACCCAGTTCCACCGCTCGGTGGCGGCTTCGGGATCGACAGCCGGGTCGAGGGACGACGGCCGCTGGATCAACGCGGCGAGCAACGCTCCCTCGGCGACGGTGAGCTGTTCGACGGGCTTGTTGAAGTAGGCCTTGGACGCCGCGGCCACGCCGTAGGCGCCGCGGCCGAAGTAGATGATGTTCAGGTACGACTGCATCACCTGGTCTTTGGACCACTCGCTGGACATCTTGGTCGAGATGACCAGCTCTTTCGCTTTTCGGATCAATCCGCCCACGCCGGAACGGGCATCACCGACCAACGCGTTCTTGACGTACTGCTGGGTGATGGTGGACCCGCCCTGCAGGTCGCCGCCGAAGATGTTGTTCTTGAACGCCCGCAGGAAGCCGGTGAACGAGAAGCCCGGGTTGGAATAGAAGTCCCGGTCCTCGGCGGCCATCACCGCGTCGCGCACGTGCACCGGGATCTGGTCGATGTTGACGTCCACCCGGTTGCCCTCGGGCGGGACGATCTTCGCGATCTCCGACCCGTCGCTCGCCAGGATCGTCGACACCTGCGCGGTCCGGATGTCTCCGGGCTTGGGCACGTCGACGATGAGATAGGCCATGCCGAACGTCAGAAGCGGCAACACGATCAGGACGGCGGCGCAGGCGATCAGCCCGCGGCGCACCCACTTCCAGTTGACCTGCTGGCGCCAGCCGGGCCGGCGGTCCGACGGGCCGCCACCGCCCGGTCCGCCACCGCCCGTCGGGCGACGCGGCGGTGGTGGCGGTTGCTTGGGCGGACGGCCATCGAGCGCGCGCTTGACGTCGTCGATCGGATCCTTGAGGTGCCGCGGCCGCTCCTCCCGAACCGGGGGCAGCACCGTCGTCAACCGATCGTCGGGGTGCGGACGCGCGGCGTGCGCGGGTCCGTCGGCCTGACGAGGCGCCTGGGGCCGAGGCGGCTGCGATCGGGGTTGAGGCTGGGGAAGCGCGCCACCGCCGTCGGCCGCCCTGCGCCCATTACGGGCTCGGTCGGCGGAACGGTCGGGGCGCCCCGGGCTATTCACTGGCCGTCCGCGCGGCGCCGCGCGCGGTCTGCGTGCGACGCGGACGGGACCCCTTGGGTGGCGGTATCGCGCCCAGCACGTAGGACTTCACCAGGTGATTCCAGCTGCAAGTCCGACATACCTCCACCACGTGAACCGAGAACTCGTCATAACGGGTCGCCAGCAGAACCAGCTCCTCCGCCGTGCGGGCCGAGCCGGACACCGCGCCCAGGTGATCACCGAACACCCACGACACCAGCGTCAGCTGCTCCTTGCGGCAGATCGGACACATCACCGAACTGGGCTTGCCGTGGAACTTCGCGGCGCGCAGCAGATACGGATTCGCGTCGCAGACCTCCGAGACACCCGTGCGCCCGGAATAGACCTCAGCCAGCAGCGACCGGCGCCGCAGGGCGTAATCCACCACCTGTCGCTGCAATCGCACGCTGACCAGAGTACGTCGGCGCCTCAGCGGCGGAGGCTCGACGGGGCACCCGAAGCGGCCCGGTTCGCGGCGGGCCTGCGGGATCGGCGACCCAACTCTTACGATCTCGTCGTGGCTCCCGGCAGCTCAGCACGCGGAACATCGTGGACACGCGCGAAGGACAGCGATCGCACCGATACCTGCCAGATCCTCGACACCGCGCTGGCCGAGGGCCAGCTGTCGATGACCGAGCACGGTGAACGGGTCAAGGCCGCCACCAACGCCGCCACCCTCGGCGAACTCCAGGAGCTGGTCTCCGACCTGCAGACCGCCAACGCGCCGACGCAACTACGCAAACCCGCGCGGCGGCTGCCGACGCTGCCCGCCGGAGTCGGTATTCGCATCGCGATGGCCGCGGTGCTGGTGATCTTCGGGATCGCGGTCGGGTGGGGCCTCTACGGCAACACGCCGTCGCCGCTGAACTTCACGTCCGACCCGGGCGCCAAGGACGACGGAATCCCCGCCCAGGTGCTCACGCCGCCCCGGCAGCTGCACTCCCTCGGCGGTCTGACCGGCCTGTTCACCCAGATGAAGCAGAAGTTCGGCGACACCATGGGCTACTCGACCACCATCTACCCCGACTACGCCTCGCTGGAGCGGCAGGACCCCACCGAACCGCGGCGGGTGCTCAACTACTCCTACCGCGGCGGGTGGGGGGACCCGAGCGAGACCAGCGTGAGCTCCGACGAGCGCGTCGTGGACCTCGCTGCCTTCGACATCCCCAAGCTGGTCGGCATCCTGCGTGGGGCACCCGAAACGCTGGGCATCAACCCGGCCGAGGTGAAAACCACCTACATCAGCATCGAAGCCAACCGCGACATGACCGCGCCGCCGGACAGCATCCAGATCAGCATCTACGTCACCCCCAATTTCGGGGACAGCGGATACATGCAGCTCAACGGTGATCTGACCGTCAAGAACATGAACTACGCCAACACCTGAACCCTGCGCCCCCAGCCGCTACGAGGCGCACCCGTGTGGCGTTCAATATATCGGCGCGATACTATTGCGCGAGGTGTCGAACCGTCGTAGCGGCTGAATCAAGAGGAGGTGCCCGGATGCTCGAACTCGCCATCCTCGGGTTGCTCCAGGAATCGCCGATGCACGGATACGAACTGCGCAAGAGGCTCACGGGTCTGCTGGGAGCGTTCCGCGCGTTCTCCTACGGCTCGCTGTACCCCGCGCTGCGCCGCATGCAAGCCGACGGCCTGATCGTGGAGGACGCCGCCCCGGAAGGCACCCTCAAGGTGCGCCGTGCGCGCCGCGTCTACCAGCTCACCGAGGCGGGCAAGCAGCGCTTCACCGAACTGGTCGCCGACACCGGACCACAGAACTTCTCCGACGACGGATTCGGCGTACACCTCGCCTTCTTCAACCGCACCCCGGCCGAGGCCAGGATGCGGATTCTGGAGGGCCGCCGCCGTCAGGTCGAAGAGCGCCGGGAAGGTCTGCGTGAAGCAATCGCGCGGGCGAGCAACTCATTCGATCGGTACACCCGCCAGCTGCACCAGCTGGGGCTGGAATCGAGCGAACGCGAAGTCACATGGCTCAACGAGTTGATCGCGGCGGAGAAATCGGCGCAGGGACGCGCCGAACAGAGTTGAGCCCCGTATCACCCACACAGCCCCTTACAGAAGTTGAAGTAGGACAAGAGGAGAAGTCGTCATGACCGCAAGCAATGACGTCCGGGTCGCGATCGTCGGCGTGGGTAACTGCGCGTCCTCGCTCGTGCAAGGCGTGCAGTACTACAAGGACGCCGACGAGAACGCCAGCGTGCCCGGCCTGATGCACGTCAAGCTCGGCCAGTACCACGTGCGCGACGTGAAGTTCGTCGCCGCGTTCGACGTGGACGCCAAGAAGGTCGGCTTCGACCTGTCCGAGGCGATCTTCGCGTCGGAGAACAACACCATCAAGATCGCCGACGTGCCGCCCACCGACATCGTCGTGCAGCGCGGCCCGACCCTCGACGGCATCGGTAAGTACTACGCCGACACCATCGAGGTGTCCGACGCCGAGCCGGTCGACGTGGTCAAGGCGCTCAAGGACGCCAAGGTCGACGTGCTGGTGTCCTACCTGCCCGTGGGCTCCGAAGAGGCCGACAAGTTCTACGCCCAGTGCGCGATCGACGCCGGGGTCGCCTTCGTCAACGCCCTGCCGGTGTTCATCGCCTCGGACCCGGTGTGGGCCAAGAAGTTCGAAGACGCCGGTGTTCCGATCGTCGGCGACGACATCAAGAGCCAGGTCGGCGCCACCATCACCCACCGCGTCATGGCCAAGCTGTTCGAGGATCGCGGCGTCACGCTGGACCGCACCTACCAGCTCAACGTCGGCGGCAACATGGACTTCCTCAACATGCTCGAGCGTTCACGCCTCGAGTCGAAGAAGGTCTCCAAGACCCAGGCCGTCACGTCGAACCTGCAGGGCTCGCTGGCCAACAAGATCGAGGACAAGAACGTCCACATCGGCCCGTCCGACCACGTCGCGTGGCTCGACGACCGCAAGTGGGCCTACGTCCGCCTCGAAGGCCGTGCCTTCGGCGACGTGCCGCTGAACCTGGAGTACAAGCTCGAGGTGTGGGACTCCCCCAACTCGGCCGGCGTGATCATCGACGCGGTGCGCGCGGCGAAGATCGCCAAGGACCGCGGCATCGGCGGACCCATCGAAGCCGCCTCGGCCTACCTGATGAAGAGCCCGCCCAAGCAGCTCGCCGACGACCTGGCGCGCGAGCAGCTGGAGCAGTTCATCGAGGGCTAGCCTTTGCGTCGAGACTGCGGGGAGATCGCCATTCCACCGGGATGGCCGATCTCCCCGCAGTCTCGTTTCGGGCTAGAAGCCGAACCCGAGCTCCGCGGGCACATCGGTGGCGAACGCCCTGTCGAGGGCGATGACCAGTTCGGCGTCGCTGCACCGTAATTGGCGTGCGGCGGCGAACGACGACGCGCGATGAGCGCCGAAGTACAGGCTGCCCAGCACCGAGACATCGAGGTGGACATTCGCTGCGGCGTCGGTGCGCTCACACGTCGCGCGCCCGTCGCGCACCGTCAGCGCGAAACGCCCACCGCGACCCAGGAAGTCGTCAGTCACCTCGAATACTGCGGACAGATCAGCCGCGTAGGTTCGCGCCTGCAGCACCGCCGGGATGTCGAGCATCCGCAACCACAACCCGTCGAACATCTCCCGGGTGCGGGCCAACCGCGGATCGGTCAGCAGATAGCGGATCACATTTCCGGGATGGGTGTGGAGGCCGACGATCTCCTTCAGGTCGAGCCCCACCAGTACCCGCCACAGCGCGATCTCCGCCTCCGCAGTCACCGCCGCCATCTTCGTCACCTCGGCGGTCGTCTTCTCGTCGCTGCCGTGCAGACGGTAGAACGCGTAGCCGTCCCGATGCAGCAGGCAATAACGAGGCGACCCACCGTGTCTAAATGCCTCCCGGTCCGCCAGCACCTCATCCCACAGCCGCGACGGAGTGTGCAGGCCGCCGGGCGTCTGCCGACGCCACCGCTCGTCGATGTCCTCCAAGTGCGCGCGATGCTCAGCGGGTTGCACCAGCCGGACCCCGCCGGGATCGGGCACCCCCGGGCGGAAGCGCGCCCCGTCACGGTGCACCTCGAGCCGCTCCCACACCGTCGCCGGGCCGTAGCCGAAGCGGCCGTAGATCTCCGCCTCACTGGCCTCCAGGCCGGCGACCGGATAGGCCCCCATCCGCCGATGCAGCTCGTCGAACATCCCGCTCAAAGCGCCCCGCCGCCGGTGAGTGGGAGCGACGGCGACCATGGACACGCCGGCCATCGGCAGCACCGCCCCGCCGGGCACGGTCAGCTCGAAATCCAGGAACACCGCGGTGCCGACCACGTCATCGCCGTTGCATGCGACCACGGCACCGTCAGCTCCGATCAGTGACCGCCACGCCTCGGCCGCCTCGTCGGGCTGCCGGAATCCGAAGGCCGTCTCCGTGATCAAGCCCATCGCGGGCCAATCTGCCTTCTCTGCACTGCGGAAGATGATGTCGGACATGGCCTCGACGGTGGCACACCCCCGACGCCCGTCGCATCTCAATATCCCCGAGGTGCGTAGTGTCCAACCATGGTCGACAGCGACGACGAACTGGCCGGACTCTCCGAGTTCGTCTTCCTCCCCGAGAACGCGCGACAAGCCGGCGTGAACGGTGAGCCGATGCCCGCGACCCGCGTCGAACACGGGCCGGTCAGTGCACTGCGGTTCGGTGACGACCCGGCACGTGTGGTGTTCCTACACGGCGGCGGGCAGAACGCGCACACCTGGGACACCGTGATCATGGGCCTCGGCCTGCCCGCACTGGCGATCGATCTGCCGGGCCACGGCCGATCCGCGTGGCGCGAGGACGGCGACTACGGCCCGGTGCTCAACGCCCGCGCCGTCGAACCGGTGGTGAGAGATCTGGCTCCCGACGCAGACCTCGTGGTGGGCATGTCGCTCGGCGGGCTGACCGCCCTGCGGTTGGCTGTGGCAGCCCCGGAACTGGTGCGCCGTCTCGTCCTGGTGGATGTCACCCCGTCGGCACCCGAGCGCCACCAGCAGATGACCGACGCCCAGAAGGGAACCGTCGCGCTGGTCCAGGGTGAGCGGACGTTTCCTTCCTTTGCCGAAATGCTCGACGTGACCGTCGCGGCAGCTCCGCACCGCGATCGAGAGTCGTTGCGGCGTGGGGTGTTCCACAACGCCAAGCGGCTCGACGACGGATCGTGGACATGGCGGTACGACTCGATCCGCAAGGGCGAGGGCTTCGAGGGCCTGTGGGAGGACGTGCCGCGGCTGCACACTCCGACGACGTTGATCCGCGGGGCGACGTCGTTCTTCGTCAACGACGATGACGCCGCCGAATTCGCCCGTACCGCACCGGGTTTCCAGCGGGTGCATGTCGTGGAGAACTCGGGCCACTCGGTGCAGAGTGACCAGCCGCGGGCTTTGGTGGAATTGCTGCGGGGCGTGCTGGCCGGCTGACCCTGGACACTTGCTGTTCACTCGCTGGCGGTCTGCTGCTGGTTCAGGTGTCGTAGGTTCGCGCGGTCCGCGCTGGAACCGACTCGAGGGAATTCATGACGCTCCTGCCGTTGAACCTGTTCGTCAGCCACGACGGGAAGTCGCGCCGCCAACACGTCACGTGCGTGTTCAAGTGCGGCGACGCCTGCTCAAAGCCGGTGCCCAACCGCAGCGACAACGAGTACTTCGGCGACATCGCCAAGGCGGTCTCGCGACGCTCGATGCTGCAGGCCGGCGGCGTCGCGGTGCTCGCGGTCGGCGCCGGCTCCGCTCTTGCGGCCTGCTCCTCCCCCACCCAACCCGCGCCCACGTCGTCGTCAGCAGCACCTGCACCCGGCCCCGTACCCGGGATGAACTTCGCATCGGTGGCGCCCAACAGCGAGGACGCCGTCGTCGTCGCCGATGGTTACCGGCACGGGGTCGTCGTCAGCTGGGGCGACCCGATCCTGCCCGGTGCCCCCGCCTTCGACGTCAACCGGCAGACCGGCGCCGCGCAGCGCGGGCAGTTCGGCTTCAACAACGACTTCGCCGGGTTGCTGCCGATCCCCGGGCGGCGCGACCGCTTCCTGCTGGTGACCAACTTCGAGTACGTCACCCCGCAGTTCATGTTCCCCGGCTACAAGCCCGACGCCCCTACCCGCGAGCAATTCGAGGTGGAGATCGCGGCCGTCGGCATGGGTGTCGTCGAAGTCGAGCGAACCGCCGATGGGCTGAAACCTGTTATCGGCCAGTACAACCGGCGCATCACCGCCGACAGCCCCTTCACCCTCGTCGGGCCGGCCGCGGGGAGCGCATTCGTCAAGACGGCAGCCGATCCCGCCGGCCGCACCGTCGCCGGAACCTTCGCGAACTGCTCGGGCGGGGTCACCCCGTGGGGCACCGTGCTGTCGGGCGAAGAGAACTTCCACGAGTACTTCGGAGCGGCAGACGGCGCCCCGAAACCCGGCCCCGTCGACGCCGACCGGATGGACCGCTACGGCGTCGAAGCGGCACCGACATCGTTGAAGTGGGAGACCTTCGACCCGCGATTCGACCTCACCAAGAACCCGAACGAGGTGAACCGGTTCGGCTACGTCGTGGAGCTCAATCCGTGGGATCCGGCGTCGACCCCGGTGAAGCACACCGCTTTGGGCCGGCTCAAGCACGAAGGCGCCACGATCTACGTCACCGACGACGGCACCGTCGTCGCCTACACCGGCGACGATCAGCGGTTCGACTACATGTACAAGTTCGTGTCGGCCAAGAAGGTGCAATCAGGAACAGACCCGGCGGCGATGGCGCACAACATGTCGATCCTCGACGAAGGCACGCTGTATGTCGCCAAGCTCTCCAGCGACATCCCGCCCGCGCAGATCGACGGCTCGGGCACGCTGCCGGAGAAGGGCTCGTTCAGCGGGTCCGGCACCTGGCTGCCCCTGCTGCGCAGCGGGCCAGGCGGTCAGGCGCAGTCGCTGGTCGAGGGCATCACCGCCCAGGAAGCTGCGGTGTTCACCCGCATGGCCGCCGACAAGGCAGGCGCCACCAAGATGGACCGGCCCGAAGACTTCGAGGCCAACCCGAAGACCGGCAAGGTCTATGTGGCGCTGACCAACAACGACGAACGCGGTGCGCCCGGCGAGGCAGCACCTGATGCCGCGAATCCCCGCAACGACAACAAGAGCGGCCAGATCCTCGAGATCTCCGACAATCACGCCGGCACCGACTTCACCTGGGAACTGCTGCTGGTGTGCGGGGATCCCGCGGCCGCCGACACCTACTTCGCGGGCTTCGACAAGAGCAAGGTCAGCCCGATCTCCTGCCCCGACAATCTTGCCTTCGACAGCCACGGCAACCTGTGGATCTCCACCGACGGCAACGCGCTCGACTCCAACGACGGGCTGTTCGCCGTCGCGCTCGACGGGCCGAATCGCGGTGAGGTGAAACAGTTCCTGACCGTGCCCATCGGCGCGGAGACCTGTGGGCCCGTCGTCACCGACACCCTGGTCACCGTCTGCGTGCAGCATCCCGGCGAGAACGACGACAACAGCATCGACGATCCGCAGTCGCGCTGGCCCGAGGGCGGCAACGGCACGGCCCGGCCGTCGGTGGTGGCGGTGTGGAAGGACAACGGCGCGATAGGGGTCTGATTTCTGCTCGCGAGCTGGGGGCACCTCCCGCTTGCGGGGGATCGCGAACTCGAGTGATTTCGGCCCAGAACACTCGAGTTTGCGTCTGCTCGCCAGGGGCTACTGTGCTGGAATGACCAGCCGTCCCGTGCGCATCGGCGTGCAACTGCAACCCCAGCATTCGACCGAGTACCGCCACATCCGCGACGCCGTGCGCCGCTGCGAGGACATCGGTGTCGACATCGCGTTCAACTGGGACCACTTCTTCCCGCTGTACGGGGACCCCGACGGCGCGCACTACGAATGTTGGACCATGCTCGCGGCCTGGGCGGAGCAGACCTCACGCATCGAGTTCGGCGCTCTGGTGACCTGCAACTCCTACCGCAACCCGGAGCTGCTCGCGGACATGGCCCGCACCGTCGACCACATCTCCGACGGCCGACTGATCCTCGGTATCGGATCCGGTTGGAAAGAAAAGGATTACGACGAGTACGGCTACGAGTTCGGGACTGCGGGCAGCCGGCTCGACGACCTCGCCGCCGCGATGCCCCGCATCACGTCGCGCCTGGGCAAACTCAACCCGGCGCCGACCCGCGACATCCCGATCCTGATCGGCGGACAGGGAGAGAAGAAGACCCTGCGGCTGGTCGCCGAGTATGCCCACATCTGGCACGGCTTCACCGACGCCTCCACCTACCCCCGCAAAGCCGAGGTCCTCGACGGTCACTGCGCGGACGTCGGACGTGATCCCTCGGCGATCGAGCGGTCCTCCGGCGTCCCCGAGGGCAGCGAGGAGGCGATGCTCGCAGGCGCCGACTCGCTCGTCGGGCTCGGCGTCACCCTGCTGACGATCGGCGTCAACGGCCCCGACTACGACCTCACGAAAGCCGAGGCGCTGTGCCGGTGGCGCGACCGCCGCGACGGCTGACGTCCGGCAGCGGTGTTTCAACACTCGATGAGCCGAAACTTTCGGCTGCGCCGCGACGCCCACTACGTTGCTTGAGATGAGCAGCAAGCGAGTATCCGCTCCCGTCGTGAGATGGTTCGCGGTGCTGTGGGTGGCCGGTCTCCTCGTCGCGATGGGCCTCGCCGCCCCGGCGGGCGCGCAGAACGATCAATGCGCACCGCCCGGAGAGAAGAGCGCCAGCGCGCTGCCGACCAACCTCTCCGCGGCGGCGGCCGGTCCCGGCGAAGACAAGTACACGACGCCCGGCGTGACACCGCTGCAGAACATCGACGTCAACGCACTCGGGCTGTCGCGGCCCGGCACCCTGACCGTCGGCACCCTCTCCGATGCCCCACCGAGTATCTGCATCGACTCCGCCGGCCAGTTCACCGGCTACGACAACGAACTGCTGAAGGCCATCGCCGACAAGCTCGGCCTCAAGATCCAGTTCGTCGGCACCGAATTCTCCGGGCTGCTGGCTCAGGTGGCCGCGCGCCGTTTCGACGTCGGCTCGTCATCGATCACCACCACCGACGCCCGGCGGCAGACCGTCGGCTTCACCAACGGCTACGACTTCGGTTACTTCTCGCTCGTCGTGCCGCAGGGATCCGCGATCACCGGCTTCGACAAGCTGGCCGAAGGACAACGCATCGGCGTCGTGCAGGGCACGGTGCAGGAGTCCTACGTCATCGACACGTTGAAGCTGCAGCCGGTGAAATTCCCCGACTACAACACCGTCTACGCCAGCCTGAAGACCCGCCAGATCGACGCCTGGGTCGCCCCGTCGCAGCAGGCGCAGGGCACGGTCAAGTCCGGCGATCCCGCCGAGATCATCGAAAACACGTTCAGCCTGGACAATTTCGTCGCCTGGGCCGTCGCCAAGGACAACCGGCCGCTGATCGACGCGCTGAACTCGGGACTCGACGCGATCATCGCCGACGGGACGTGGTCGCGGCTCTACTCCGACTGGGTGCCACGCGCCCTACCCCCGGGCTGGAAACCCGGGTCCAAAGCCGCGCCGGTCCCACAGCTGCCGGACTTCACCGCGATCGCCGCGCAGAACCAGGCGACCGCCGGCCCGACGGCGCCCGTCGCCCCCAAATCGACGCTCTCCCAACTCAAGGACTCGTTCCTCGACTGGAACCTCTACCGCCAAGCCATCCCGGATCTGCTGACGACGGGCCTGCCCAACACGTTGATCCTGACCTTTGCGGCCAGCGTGATCGGTCTGGTGCTCGGCATGGTGCTGGCCGTGGCCGGCATCTCGACGTCTCGGTGGCTGCGGTGGCCGGCTCGCATCTACACCGACATCTTCCGCGGTCTGCCCGAGGTCGTGATCATCCTGCTGATCGGACTGGGCATCGGCCCGATCGTCGGACACCTCACCGGCAACAACCCGTACCCGCTAGGCATCGCGGCGCTGGGGTTGATGGCGGCCGCGTACGTGGGCGAGATCTTCCGCTCGGGCATCCAGAGCGTCGACCCCGGCCAGTTGGAGGCATCGCGGGCACTGGGCTTCAGCTACGCCACCTCGATGCGCCTGGTGGTGATCCCCCAGGGGGTGCGTCGGGTGCTGCCCGCGCTGATGAACCAGTTCATCTCGCTGCTCAAAGCGTCCTCGCTGGTGTACTTCCTCGGGCTGATCGCCAATCAGCGTGAGCTGTTCCAGGTGGGTCGCGACCTCAACGCGCAGACCGGCAACCTCTCCCCTCTCGTCGCTGCCGGGATCTTCTATCTGGCGTTGACCATCCCGCTCACCCACCTGGTGAACTTCATCGACGCGCGCCTGCGTCGCGGACGCCGGCCCGACGAGGAGGACGATCCGTTGCTCACCTCGACAGCCCAGGAGATGAACTGATGGCGACCGCCACCGGACTGGAACCGGTGTCGCTGGCCGCCACCGACCTGCACCTGTCCTTCGGCCCCAATGCCGTGCTACGCGGTGTCGATCTCGACGTCGCCGCCGGCACGTCGACCGCCGTCATCGGGCCGTCGGGATCGGGCAAGTCCACCCTGCTGCGCACCCTCAATCGTCTCTACGAGCCCGATCGTGGCGACATCCTGCTCGACGGGCGCTCCGTGCTGCACGACGACCCCGACCAGCTGCGTCAACGAATCGGCATGGTGTTCCAGCAGTTTCAGCTGTTCCCGCACAAGACAGTGCTCGAGAACGTGACGTTGGCCCCGCGTCGGCTCAAAGGCCTCGCCGCCGACGCGGCACGTGAACTCGGGCTCGCGCAACTCGACCGGGTCGGGCTGCGACACAAGGCGGAGGTGCGGCCGACCACCCTCTCGGGTGGCCAGCAGCAGCGCGTGGCGATCGCGCGCGCCCTGGCGATGTCACCGCAGGTGATGTTCTTCGACGAGGCGACCTCTGCGCTGGATCCCGAACTGGTCAAAGGCGTGCTGGCGCTCATGGCCGAGCTCGGCGCCGACGGGATGACGATGGTGATCGTGACCCACGAGATGGATTTCGCCCGATCCTTCGCTGACACCGTGGTGTTCATGGATCGCGGCCGGGTGGTCGAGACCGGACCACCGGAGCAGATCTTCGAGAAAGCCGAGACGGAGCGGCTGCAGCGCTTCCTCTCGCAGGTGCTGTGAGCATATTTACGGCAAAGAAGCTGACCAGGCGTCGCGGCAGCCCGCGACCCGTTAGACTGCCAAAATTATGGTGACCACGGAGGCCCAGGTCAGCGATGTTGCAGGCGATCTGCAGCGCGTGCTGGCCAAGTTGATGTCCGTGCTCCGTCACACCGGCAAGACCGCGACCGCCGGCGATCTCACGCTCGCGCAGCTGTCGATCCTGCTGACCCTGCTCGACCGCGGACCCATGCGGATGACCGAGCTGGCCGCCCACGAGCGGGTTCGCACGCCCACCACCACCGTCGCCATCCGGCGCCTGGAAAAGCTGGGCTTGGTCAAGCGATCCCGCGATCCCTCGGATCTGCGGGCCGTGCTCGTCGAGATCACCCCTGAGGGGCTCGCCCAGCATCGGGACGCCCTGGCCTCCCGGCAGGCCCACCTCGCGCAGCTGCTGAGCAACCTCAGCGAGGAGGAACTCGCGGCGCTGACCAACGCCCTGGCACCGCTCGAGCGGATCGCCGAATAGCGCTCAGCCCAGCCAGTCCAGTACCGCGGCCGCGGTCCACGACTGCTGCATGCTGCCCAGCGGCTCCCCGGTGAACGGTTCGTAGTACTCGGCGAATGTGCCGTCGCTGGCCTGACGCAGCCCCTCCCGCCGCAGCGCCGACGACCGCTCCGCCCAGCCGCGCCGGGCGAAGCACCACGAGAACAACCACGTCATCACCGGCCACACCGGACCGCGCCAGTACTCCCGGGACCGGAAGTCACGCGACACCGGCGACGTCGACGGAATCAGTGCGTACGCCATGTCCGGATGACCGCAGAACCGCGGCCCTTCGAGCAGCCGGATCAGCGCGCGCTCACGCTCGTGCGGCAGCCCCCCACACAGCAGAGGCGCGAACTGAGCCACCGTCTCCGTAGCGATCCACCGATCGGCGCGGACATCGTAATCCCTTGCCGCACCAGTCCTTTGATCCGTCGTATCGATCACGCCGGCCCGGAACCGGTCCGCCCAGGAATACAGATCCTTGACGTCGGCGTGCGGGCGCTTGTGATCCTCCCCGATCTCGGCGAGAACCTGGCAGGCCACCGAGAAGATCGCCGAGACGAACACGTCCTCGACCGCGAAACTCATTGCGTCGGCCAGCATCCGGTCGTCGTAGCGGACCGCTTTCATCTGCTCGACCAGCCAGAGGTAGCGGTCGTACTCCAGATCGCTGGGACGCTGACTCGCGTCGGTGTTGATCTTGTTGTCCTCGCGTTGATACGGGGGCACATCACCGGGAATCACGTTGGCGTACGGGCCATCCCAGCGCGGTGAGTTGTCCATGCCGGACTCCCACCCGTGGTAGACCGTGACGCGGCCGTGCCCCTTCTGATCCCGGCACTCGGCGAGCCACCGATGCCAACGCACCAGATCACCCCAGCGGCGATCCAGGAATGCGTCGGCGACCGCGCGGGTGGAGCGGCCACGCCGGCGAGCATGGTCGAGGATCCGCTGCACGGCGATGGCATGCACCGGCGGCTGCGTGATCCCGGAGGTGTGCCTGCCGCGGGGCGCATCGGGCGAGAGCGCCGACGCCGCCCACCGCGCCGGCCCCGGAAAGTATCCGTCGACCCCGTTGGCGAACACGATGTGCGGGATCATGCCGTTGCGCCACTGCGCCGAGAGCAGCGTGTCGAGCTCCACCACGGCCCGCTCGACCGACAGCGGCGCGAGCCCGATCGACACGAAGGCGGCGTCCCAGCTCCACATGTGCGGATACAGCAACGGCGCCGCCGTGGTCATGGTGCCGAGATCGTTGCCGCGCAACAGGTAGGCCGCGCGGGCGGCGAGTTGTGTCGGGGCAAAGCTCGGATCGTGGGGCATCGCCTCCCATGATGCGACGAGTTCGCGCGCGGCGCAGGTCGGTAGGGTGCGAATGTGCCGACCGCCATGATCACCGGCGCCGCCGGAGGCCTCGGGGCCGCGCTGGCCGACGCGCTGGCCCCCACCCACACCCTCTTCCTCGCCGGGCGCCCCTCGGATCGCCTCGACGCCGTCGCCGAGCGGTTGGGGGCGACCACCTGGCCGATCGACCTGGCCGATCCCGATGCGATTCCCGCGGTCGTGGAGCCGATCGTCGAACTCGACGTGCTGATCCACAACGCCGGTGTCGCCTATCCCGGCCGCGTCGGCGAGACCACCGTCGACCAGTGGCGCGCCACGATGGCCGTCAACGTCGTCGGAGCCGTCGCCCTCACGCTCGAACTGCTGCCCGCGCTGCGCGCCGCCGCCGGGCACGTCGTGTTCATCAACTCCGGTGCGGGGATCAACGCCTCACCGGGGTTGGCGTCGTACTCGGCGAGCAAGTTCGCGCTGCGGGGCTTCGCCGACTCACTGCGCGCCGACGAACCGGCCCTGCGCGTGACCTCAGTGCACCCCGGCCGGATCGCGACCGCCATGCAGGAGGATCTGATCGCCTACGAGGGCCGCGACTACGACCCGTCGCAGTTCCTGAGCGTCGAGACCGTCGCCGCGGTCACCGTCGACGCGATCAACGCACCCCGCGACGCCCACATCCACGAGGTCATCGTCCGGCCCCGCTGAGCGAGATTTCGGCGTGCAAACCGTCGCTCAGCGACGACAAGCACGCCGAAATCGCTCAGACGACGATGTTGACCAACCGGCCGGGCACCACGATCACCTTCTTGGGGGTGCGGCCCTCGACGAAGCCCGCGACCTTCTCGTCGGCCAGGGCCGCCGCCTCGACCACATCCGCGGCCGCGTCCGCGGCCACCGAGACCCGGCTGCGCACCTTGCCGTTGACCTGCACCGGGTACTCCACGGTGTCCTCCACCAGATACGCCGGATCAGCCACCGGGAACGGTCCGTGCGCCAGCGACCCATCGTGCCCCAGCCGCGACCACAGCTCCTCGGCCAGGTGCGGGGCCAACGGCGCCACCATCAGCACCAGTGGTTCGAGCGCCTCACGCGCGGTCACCGACTGCTTGGTCAGGTGATTGGTGTACTCGATCAGCTTGGCCGCGGCGGTGTTGTTCCGCAGTGCCACATAGTCCTCGTTGACCCCGAAGATGGTGCGATGCAATACCTTCCGGGTGTCCTCATCGGCGGCGTCGTCGGTGGCGCGCACCTGGCCGGTCGCCTCGTCGACCACCAGGCGCCACACCCGCTGCAGGAAGCGGTGCGCGCCGACGACGTCCTTGGTCGCCCAGGGACGGGAGGCCTCCAGCGGACCCATCGACATCTCGTACACGCGCAGTGTGTCCGCGCCGTACTCCTCGCAGATCTCGTCGGGCGAGACCGAGTTCTTCAAGCTCTTGCCGATCTTGCCGAACTCCTGGTTCACCTCCGCGCCGTCGTAGAAGAACTTCCCGTCCCGCTCCACCACGTCGGCGGCCGGCACATACGTACCCCGCGAATCCGTGTACGCGAACGCCTGGATGTAGCCCTGGTTGACCAGCCGCCGGTACGGCTCCCGCGAACTGACGTGGCCGAGGTCGTGAAGGACCTTGTGCCAGAACCGCGAATACAGTAGGTGCAGCACCGCGTGCTCGACGCCGCCGACGTACAGATCGACACCGCCGGGATCGTTCGCGCCGTGCTCGGCCGGCCGCGGTCCCATCCAATACGCCTCGTTCTCCTTGGCGCACATGGCTTCTTTGTTGTACGGATCGGTGTAGCGCAGCTCGTACCAGGAGCTGCCGGCCCACTGCGGCATCACGTTGGTGTCGCGGGTGTAGGGCTTCAACCCGTCACCGAGATCCAGTTCGACGTTCACCCAGTCGGAGGCCTTGGCCAGCGGCGGCGACGGCTCACTGTCGGCGTCGGTCGGATCGAACAGCACCGGCGAATAGTCCGGCACGTCGGGCAGCTCGACCGGGAGGAGCTCTTCGGGCAACCCGTGAGCCCGCCCGTCGGCGTCGTACACGATCGGGAACGGCTCGCCCCAGTACCGCTGCCGGGCGAACAGCCAGTCGCGCAACTTGTATTCCACGCGAGCCCGTCCGCGCCCGTCGGCAACCAGCCGTTCGGTGATCGCGGCCTTCGCGGCCGCGACGTCCAAGCCGTCGAGGAAGTCGGAGTTCACCAGAGGGCCCTCGCCGCTGTACGCGGCGTCCGACACGTCTCCGCCCGAGATCACCTCGACGATCGGCAGGCCGATCTCCGTGGCGAAGTCCCAGTCCCTCTGATCGTGACCGGGCACCGCCATGATCGCGCCCGTGCCGTAGCCGGCAAGCACGTAGTCCGCGATGAACACCGGAACCTGTTGTCCGTTGGCCGGATTGACCGCATAGGAGCCGAGGAACACGCCGGTCTTGGTCTTGTTCTCCTGGCGCTCCAGATCCGACTTCGCCGCGATGGACGCCCGATAGCCCGCGACGGCCTCGGCCGGCGTCGCACCGCCGAAGGTCCACCGCGCGTCGACCCCGGCCGGCCAGTCCGCAGCCACGAGTTCGTCGACCAGCTCGTGCTCGGGAGCGAGCACCAGATAGGTCGCACCGAAGAGCGTGTCGGGCCGGGTGGTGAACACCTCGACATCGCCGGCGTCGGTTCCGAACAGCACGCTCGCGCCGGTCGACCGGCCGATCCAGTTGCGCTGCATGGTCTTGACCTTGTCCGGCCAGTCCAGCACGTCGAGATCCTCGAGCAGCCTGTCGGAGTAGGCGGTGATGCGCATCATCCACTGCCGCAACCGCTTCCGGAACACCGGGAAGTTGCCGCGCTCGCTGCGGCCGTCAGCGGTGACCTCTTCGTTGGCCAGCACCGTGCCCAGCCCCGGACACCAGTTCACCACCGAGTCGGCCAGATAGACCAGGCGGTGGTCGGCCAGCACATCGGCGCGCTCCCCATCGCTCAGCGACGACCAGCTACGCCCGTCACCGACCTCACGCGCACCGTTCTCGAATTCGGCGACCAGCTCGGCGATCGGCCGGGCCTTGTTCTGGGCCGGGTCGAACCAGGCATTGAAGATCTGCAGGAAGATCCACTGCGTCCACTTGTAGAAGTCGACGTCGGTGGTGGAGAAACTCCGCCTGGTGTCATGGCCGAGCCCCAGCCGGCCCAGCTGGCGGCGGAAGTTGACGATGTTGGCCTCGGTGCGGGTGCGCGGGTGCGTCCCCGTCTGGATCGCGTACTGCTCGGCGGGCAGACCGAACGCGTCGAAACCCAACGCGTGCAGAACGTTTCGACCCGTCATGCGGTAGTAGCGGGCGTAGACATCGGTCGCGATGTAGCCCAGCGGGTGACCGACGTGCAGCCCCTCACCTGACGGATACGGGAACATGTCCTGCACGAACATCTTGTCGGCGGGAACGGACGTCCCGTCAGCCGGGGCGAGCTCACCCACCGGGTTGGCCACGTTGAAGGTGCCGTCCTGCGACCACCGCTGCTGCCAGGATCGCTCGATCTCCCCGGCCAGCTCCGCGGCATAGCGGTAGCGGGGGGTGTCTTCGGAAGTCGGCGTGTCGATCACGCCATCAGCGTATAAGCCGCAGCCCAGCCGCCCCGCGGGCCACGGCTTGATCTCGGTTCCGTTGCGGATGCGTCAGGGGTTGGTCCCAGGTCGGTTCCAGCCCTGGTGACCGGCCCTGCGCCGTGGATACATTTCTCGCCTGCCCGGCCCCACGAGCACACGGGGCGTCTGGAAATCGGGCAGAGAGACTGGGAGGACTTCACTCGATGAGCGAAATCGCCCGCGGCCGGCGGGTTCTGGCAAGAGGGGTAGGTGCGTGCACCGCCGCAGTGGTCGGTGCGCTCGCTCTCACCGCCGCGGCGTCGGCACAACCACTGCCGGTGCAACCGACCCAGCCGTCCCCGGCGACCATCGCGCAGCCCGGCGCCGCCGCGGCCCCCGCAGGTGTGGCGCCCGTCACCGCAGGAGTGACCGCTGTACCCGCCGGCGTCACCGCGCCTGTCGCCCCGCAACCGCAGATCGTGCCGGCCACCTCCGGCACACTCACCGACTTCTTCGCGGCCAAGGGCGTCACGTTGGAGCCGCAGTCCAGCCGTGACTTCCGTGCACTGAACATCGTGCTGCCGATGCCACGCGGCTGGCAGCACATTCCCGACCCGAACGTGCCGGACGCCTTCGCGGTGATCGCCGACCGCGTCGGCGGCAACGGGCTCTACTCGTCGAACGCCCAGGTGGTCGTCTACAAGCTCATCGGCGACTTCGACCCCAGAGAGGCGATCAGCCACGGTTTCATCGATGCCCAGCAGCAGCCGGCGTGGCGCGCCACCGATGCCTCGTTCGCCGAGTTCGGCGGGATGCCCTCGTCGCTGATCGAGGGCACGTACCGGGAGAACGCGATGACGCTGAACACGTCGCGACGGCACGTGCTGGCGACTGTCGGCCCGGATCGCTACCTGGTCTCGCTGGCCGTCACCACGAGCGTCGACCAGGTCGTCGCCGCCGCGGATGCCACCGAGGCGATCATCAAAGGCTTCAAGGTGAGTGTGCCGTCCGCGGCACCCGCGCCCGGTGCGCCACTGGGCGCACCCCCCGCGCCGGCAGCACCGGCGCCCCCTGCTCCTGCTGCCCCCGCTGCGGTGGCCCCCGCGCCGCAGCTGCTGGGACTGCAGGGTTGAGCGGCGTCGTCCCCCGGGCGAAGCCTGGCGCCCGGGGGACGGCGGCCCGCCACCGACGCCGTATCCTCGTGACTTGTGATGGTCGCCGCAGTGTTGTGCCTGGGCGTCGCGTTCGTGACCGCGGCGCTGGGAGTCTGGTCGCTGACGCGGCCCGCCCCCATCGGTGACTTCGTCCGTCAGGTGCTGCGCGGGGTCGCCCCCATCCAGTTGGCCGCAGCCGTGATGCTGGCGGCCGGCGGAGCGGTCGCGCTGTCAGCGACGGCATCGACGGCATCGGTCGTGCTCGCGGTCTGCGTCATCGGCGCGGTGGCGACGCTGGCTGCGGGCTGCTGGCAGAGCGCCAAGGTCGTGGCCCGAGCCAACGCGCGGCAGAGCGCCGACGCCGGGTGTGCCGGGTCGTGCGCGGCTTGCACCTTGTCATGCCGCTGAGGTCAGTTCCGGCTGAGGTCGATCGGGTGCGTCGCCAGCAGCGGTAGCGGCATCGGCTGACGACGCAGCACCCTGCCCCACAGATCAGTCCGCGGCTCGGCGAGGACATCCGACGGCAACGCCGACAGGACGATCCAGTCGTCGCGCTCGATCTCCCCCTCGAGCTGGCCGATGGTCCAGCCCGAATAGCCGGCGAAGATGCGGACACCCTCGACCATCGGGGCCACTGCGTCGGGATCCGCGTCGAGGTCGACCATCGCGATACGCCCCTGGATGTGCCGCAACCCCGGCACCCCGGTGACGTCGACGCCCACCCGCAACGTGGCCAGGCAGAGTGCGGCATCGCGCTTGACCGGACCGCCGACGAACATCGTCTTCGGCTTCGTGGCCAACTTCACCCACTGCGGCAGCACGTTGTAGACGGCCGTCTCGCTGGCCCGGTTCAGCACCACCCCGAGGGTGCCCCCGTCGTTGTGCTCGACGACGTAGATCACGCTGCGCCGGAACGTCGGCTCCAGCAGATCGGTGTTCGCCAACAGCAAGGTGCCCGCGCGCACCCGGTGCGCCGCTGGGGCGACGAAATCCTCCGGGTCCTCTGGCTGCGCCACCGGACCATTCTGTCATCACCACCGTCGCGCGGAGGCGAACAAGCCGGCCCCGGCGCAATATTTGTACTGTGGTGTCCGGTCGCGCCACTGCCGACCTTCGACGCGCCACCCACTCCTAGGACGTGACCTCCGTGCCCGACGATCGCGCATCCCGCGCAGGGTGGAGTTCGGTGTGGCAGACGACGAAGTCCCTGCCCGGGTTCCGCCGCCTCCTGGAACTGCGGGCCGTCAGCCAGTTCGGTGACGGGCTGTTCCAGGCCGGTCTCGCCGGCGCGATCCTGTTCAACCCCGAGCGCGCGGCCGATCCGTGGGCGATCGCCGCGGCGTTCGCCGTGCTGTTCCTGCCGTACTCGGTGCTCGGACCGTTCGCCGGGGCGCTGCTGGACCGATGGGACCGGCGAGTGGTGCTCATCGGCGCCAACACCGGCCGCCTCGTGCTGATCCTCGTCGTGGGCACACTGCTGGCGGCAGGTCTGGGTGATCTACCGATCCTGTTGGGCGCGCTGGTGGTCAACGGGATGACGCGGTTCGTCTCATCGGGGCTCTCGGCGGCGCTGCCGCACGTGGTGCCGCGTGAGCAGGTGGTGGCGATGAACTCGGTCGCGACGGCCACCGGCGCCGCAGCGGCGTTCTTCGGTGCGAACTTCATGCTGCTGCCGCGCTGGTTGTTCGGCTCCAGTGATTCCGGCGCGTCGATGATCATCTTCCTGGTGGCGGTCCCGGTCGCCCTGGCGCTGTGGCTGTCGGTGCGCTTCCCGCCGCGGGTGCTGGGTCCAGACGACAGTGCCCGGGCCGTGCACGGTTCCGTCGCCTACGCCGTGGCGACGGGATGGCTGCACGGCGCGCGCACGGTGCTCGCCGTGCCGACCGTGACCGCGACCCTGGCGGGGCTCTCGGCGCACCGGATGGCGTTCGGCCTCAACACGCTGCTGGTGTTGGTGATCGTGCGGCACAGCGACACGGCCGCGGTGGCGGGGCTGGGCACCGCGGTGCTGTTCGTGGCGGCGACGGGTATCGGGTCCTTCCTGGCGACGGCGGTGACGCCGATCCTCGTGAAGCGCTGGGGCCGCTACGCCACCCCGATCTGGGCGTTGGCGTTCGCCGCAGCGGTCCAGTTGTGCGGCGCGACGTTGCGGCTGCCGGTGATGATCGCGTGCGGCTTCCTGCTCGGCGGAGCCGGTCAGGTGGTCAAGTTGTGCGCCGACACCGCGATGCAGATCGACGTCGACGACGCCCTGCGCGGACACGTCTTCACGGTGCAGGACGCGCTGTTCTGGATGGCGTTCATCCTCGCGATCGCCGCGGCGGCGTTCGTGATGCCGGCCGACGGGCATGCGCCCGCAGTCGCCTTCGCCGGCACCGCGATCTATCTGGTGGGGCTTGCCGTCTACGCGACCGTGGCGCGGCGGCGACGCCCCGCGGGCTAGGGTGACCGCCATGGCCGGAGCTGCCCCCATCGTCGCTGACCTGCGCGCCGAGAGCGACGAGCTGGATGCGCTGGTCGCGGACCTCCCGGCGGCACGCTGGGCCACCGCCACGCCCGCGCCCGGGTGGACGATCGCGCACCAGATCGCGCATCTGCTGTGGACTGATCGCACGTCCCTGATCGCCGTCACCGATGAGGACGCCTTCGGCTCTGACGTCGTTTCCGCCGCGGCGCAGAACCCCAGCGGCTTCGTCGACGCCGCCGCCGAAGAGTTGGCCGACACCGCGCCCGACGCCCTGCTCAATGACTGGCGGGCCACCCGCGCAGCGCTGCACGACGCCCTGGTGTCTGTGCCCGAGGGTCGCAAGCTGCCCTGGTTCGGACCGCCGATGAGCGCCGCGTCCATGGCCACCGCCCGGCTGATGGAGACCTGGGCGCATGGTCTCGATGTCGCCGATGCGCTCGGCGTGACCCGCACACCGACGGCGCGGCTGCGGTCGATCGCGCACATCGGCGTGCGGACCCGCGATTTCGCCTACGCCGTGCACGGGCTGACGCCGCCGGCCGAACCGTTCCACGTGAAACTTTCTGCGCCCGACGGCAGCGAGTGGACCTGGGGGCCGGAGGATGCCTCGCAGCGGGTGCAGGGCTCCGCCGAGCACTTCTGCATGCTGGTGACGCAACGCCGCCCGCGGTCCGCGCTCGACATCGTCGCCGTCGGATCGGACGCCGAACAGTGGCTCACGATCGCGCAGGCGTTCGCGGGCCCGCCCGGGGCTGGGCGGAGCTGAACCTCAGATAGGCGTGGCGCTGTCAGCGGCGCCATCGCCGTCGGCGTCGACCAATCGGACGTCCCAGCGGCCGTCGGCGTCCGTGTCGACCCAGGCGGTGCCCGTCCCGAATGCCCGGTCGGCCAACCCGTCACCATCAGAATCGACGAGCCGCTCGTCGGCCAGCCCGTCGCCGTCCAGATCCACCGTCGCGGCGCCTGCCGGATGCTCGACGCCGTCGAGCCCGAGCCATCGCAACGCCGCCCCGGGATCCAGATGCACCGCCCACGTGCCGGTCCCGTCGTCGGTCACGGTCACCGCACCCGCACCCCCGACACCGAGCACACCGTGTTCGGCGAGTCCGTCCGCATCGAGATCGGCGAGCGCGTCGTCGACCAGGCCGTCGTGATCCAGATCCAGCATCACCGCATCCAGCACACCGTCACCGTCGACGTCGGTCATCGGGTCGGCACTCCACATCGTCGCGCCGCCGTCGACGTCGCCCACGCAGTACTCCATGACTGTCAGACGCACGGCTACCGCTGCTCGTTCCACCACCTGAGCAATTCCTCGACCGCCTCGTCGTGGCTGAGCGGGCCGCGGTCCAGGCGCACCTCCTTGAGGTGGTTCCACGCCTGTCCGACAGCGGGGCCGGGCGGGATGCCGAGGAGCGTCATGATCTCGTTGCCGTCGATGTCCGGCCGCACGCGCGCCAGATCCTCCTTGGCCGCCAACTCCGCGATGCGGTGCTCGAGATCGTCGTAATTGGCCTGCAGCCGGGCCGCGCGGCGCTTGTTGCGCGTCGTGCAGTCGGCCCGCACGAGCTTGTGCAACCGGCTCAGCAACGGTCCGGCGTCGGTCACGTAGCGGCGCACCGCCGAATCGGTCCACCGGCCTTCGCCGTAGCCGTGGAACCGCAGATGCAGGTACACCAGCTGCGACACGTCGTCGACCATCTGCTTGGAGTACTTCAACGCGCGCATCCGCTTTCGGGTCATCTTCGCGCCGACCACCTCGTGGTGGTGGAAGCTGACGCCGCCGTCGGGCTCGTGGCGCCGGGTCGCGGGCTTACCGATGTCGTGCAGCAGCGCGGCCCAGCGCAACACCAGATCCGGGCCGTCGGTTTCGAGATCGATGGCCTGCCGCAGCACGGTCAGCGAATGCTGGTACACGTCCTTGTGCTGGTGGTGCTCGTCGATAGCCATGCGCATCGCCCCGACCTCCGGCAGCACGATCCCGCCCAGCCCGGTCTGCACCATCAGATCCACCCCCGCGACCGGGTCGGCGCCCAGAAGCGTCTTGTCGAGCTCGGCCGCCACCCGCTCGACGCTGATCCGAGACAGCTGCGGCGCCATCTCGGTCAGCGCCTGCCGCACCCGCGGCGACACCGTGAATCCGAGCTGGGCCGCGAACCGCGCCGCCCGCAGCATCCGCAGCGGATCGTCGGTGAAACTCACCTCGGGTTCGGCCGGGGTGTCCAGCGTGCGGGCCTGCAGCGCGGCGAGCCCGCCGAGCGGATCCAGGAACTCCCCCAGCCCGCCGGGCTGCTCGGGGTCCAGGCGCACCGCCATCGCGTTGACGGTGAAATCACGACGGACCAGATCGTCGGCGAGGTTGTCGCCGAAGCGCACCTCGGGATGGCGGGTGACGTGGTCGTAGGAGTCGGCACGGAACGTGGTGATCTCCAGGCGGTCGCCGTCCTTGCCGACGCCGAGCGTCCCGAACTCGATGCCGGTGTCCCAGAGCGCATCGGCCCAGCCGGCCAGCAGCGGCTTCATCTGCTCCGGGCGCGCATCGGTGGTGAAGTCCAGATCGGTGTCGAGCCGGCCCAGCAGCGCGTCGCGCACACTGCCGCCCACCAGATAGATCGAATGCCCGGCATCGGTGAACACCCGGCCGAGCGCCTGCAGCACCTTGTGGTGCCGCCCCAGGGACACCTGCGCGGCAGCCAGCAGTTCGGCGACATCTTGTCCGGACGAGGGCTCAGGCACGTCCGATGAGCCTACTGGTCACAGCCATGTCACCGACCGGCGAGTGCGGCGTGGCCGATAGTTCATGGCAGCTACTATCGCTTGGGTGTCGGACGGCGAGCAGCCAAAACCTCGACGACGCCGCGGGCGGCGTCGGGGCCGACGCGCGGCAGGACCGCCCGAGGCAGGCACCCAACAGCCGGCCGGGCCGCGGGACGTCAACCCCGCCGACACCCCGCCCGCGACCCCCAAACCCCAACGCTCCGGGCCGCGCCGGCCCACCGAACGCCTGCGCACCGTGCACGAGACCTCCGCGGGCGGCCTGGTCATCGACGGCCTCGACGGACCGAAGGAAAGCCAGGTCGCCGCCCTGATCGGGCGGACCGACCGCCGCGGGCGCATGCTGTGGTCCCTGCCCAAGGGCCACATCGAACGGGGCGAGACCGCCGAACAGACAGCGATCCGCGAGGTCGCCGAGGAGACCGGCATCCAGGGCAGCGTGCTGGCCGCGCTGGGCAGCATCGACTACTGGTTCGTCACCGAGGGCCGCCGGGTCCACAAGACCGTGCACCACTATCTGATGCGATTCGCCGGCGGCGAGCTGTCCGATGAAGACGTCGAGGTCACCGAGGTCGCCTGGGTGCCGCTGCAGGAACTGCCGAAGCGGCTGGCCTACGCCGACGAACGCCGGCTCGCCGAGGTCGCCGACGAGTTGATCGACAAACTGCACAGCGACGGGCCCGCGGCGCTGCCTCCGCTGCCCCGCAGCACACCGCGGCGCCGGGGCCAGACGCACTCGCGCACCCGCAACCACAGGACTGATCCGACGGCGCAACCCCAGCCGGGCCGACGGGCGAACGGCTACGGTCAGGGTCCGTGATCGGTCTGCCCGCGCGCCTGCTCGCCGCGGTCGTCGCCCTGCTGGCTGCCGTTCTGCCGATCGTCGCGCCCGCCGTCGCGGACGCCCAGCCGGCCACGCAGCCGTCCCCCCTGCCGTTCCTCACCGTCCAGATCGACAGCATCACCCCGGATGTGGTCACCACCACGAGCGACCCGATGGTGACGGTCACCGGCACCATCCGCAACGTCGGCGACCGCGCGGTGCGCGACGTGGTGGTGCGCCTCGAACGGGCAGATCCGGTGGCGTCGTCGACCGCGCTGAGGACCGACCTGGCCGGCAACGTCGATCAGTTCCAGCCGGTCGCCGACTTCATCACGATCGCCCCGGAGATGGCCCGGGGCCAGAACGTCCCGTTCCGGCTGTCGTACCCGCTGCGCTCGGCGGATCATCCGTCCTTCGACGTCAGTGAGCCGGGCGTCTACCCGGTGATGGTGAACGTCAACGGCACGCCGGACTACGGGGCGCCGGCCCGCCTCGACGACTCCCGCTTCCTGCTGCCCGTCGTGGGTGTACCGCCCGATCAGCAGAACGACGCGGCCACCGACACGGTGACGTCCGCAGTACCCCCGGACACCACCAGGCCCGTCGGCCTGACGATGCTCTGGCCGCTGGCCGACCGACCCCGGCTCGCGGCAGGCGCCCCGGGCGGCACCACCCCGGTGCGGCTCATCGACGACGATCTGGCGACGTCCCTCGCGCCGGGCGGCCGGCTCGACAGTCTGCTGACCGCAGCGGATTTCGCGACGAGCCCGCAGGTCGACCCGGGTGGTGAGGTCACCGGCGGGCTGTGTCTGGCCGTCGACCCCGACCTTCTGGTCACGGTGAACGCGATGACCAACGGCTACGTCGTCAACGACGCCGCGGACGCGGGCCCGCGCACCACGCCGACGCATCCGGGCACCGGGCAGCAGGCCGCCATCGGCTGGCTCGCCCGGCTCAAGGCGCTGGCCCAGCGGATGTGCGTGACCGCGACGCCATACGCCCAAGCCGACCTCGACGCGCTGCACCGCGTCAACGATCCGGCGTTGGCGGCGGCCGCGACCGGCGGCGCCGCCGACGTGGTCGATCAGATCCTCGGCGTGGCCTCCACCCGGGGCGCCACCATCGTCGGCGACGGACCCCTCACCGCGGCCGCCGTCGACCTGATGTCCGCGCAGGGTCCGACCGTGGCGCTGGCGGCGGCCAACCTGACCGGTCCGGACGAGGCCGATGGCGGACAACCGCAGACCGCGGACACAGCGCCGGTGCGGTACACGCCGAACGTGGTGACCGCACCCTTCGATCCCGCCGTCGGCGCCGCGCTGGCCGGCATGGGCACCGCGCCGGAATCACCGTCGTATCTGGCCCCGTCGCTGAGCATCTCGGTGAAACAGGACTCGGCGATCGCGCGTCGACAGGACGCGCTCGGCGCACTGCTCTGGCGAGGCCTGGACCCCGATGCCTCACCGCGGGGCCAGCTGATCATGCCGCCCCTGATGTGGAACGCCACCGCCGAGGACGCAGAGGCCGTGCTGACCACCGTCGCCACCACGATCCGGTCGGGACTCGCCGCGCCACGACCGCTGCGGGCGGTGCTCGACGAGGCCGCCACCGTCCACGGCAGCGCGCCACCCCCCGCCGACAACGTCGGCAACCCGCGCGGGCGCTTCGACGACGGCGTGGTGTCCGGGATCGCAGCGACCACCAACCGACTCCGCGGCCTCACCGACGCCTTGACCACCGACGACCGCACCGGGCTGACCGGACCGCAGTACACGGCGCCGCTGCGCGAGGACATGCTGCGGGCCCTGAGCCAGTCGGTACCGCCGGACGCGCGCAACGGGCTCGCCCAGCAGCGGCTGACCACCGTCGGCGGCACCGTGGAGGACCTGTTCAAGGCCGTGACGATCGTCAATCCCGGCGGCTCCTACACGCTGGCCACCGAGCGCAGCCCGCTGCCGCTGGCGCTGCGCAACGATCTGCCCGTCCCGATTCGGGTGCGCCTGCAGATCGACGCCCCGCCCGGCATGACGGTGACCGACCCCGGCGAGATCGTGCTGCCACCCGGCTTCCTTCCGCTCAAGGTGCCCATCGAGGTCCACTTCACCCAGCGGGTGGCCGTGGACGTGTCGCTGCGCACCGTCGACGGCTTGTCGCTCGGCGAGCCGGTGCGGCTGTCGGTGCACTCCAACGCGTACGGCAAGGTGCTGTTCTTCATCACGCTGACCGGCGGTGCGGTGCTGGTGCTGCTCGTCGGGCGCCGACTGTGGCACCGGTTCCGTGGCCAGCCTGACCGCGCCGATCTCGAGGCCGATCCGCACCGCCCCGACCCGATCGAGGTGGCGCTCGCCTACTCCGACGACGAGCGGAGGCGCCGGTGAGTACGGCGCAACCACGGCGGGCCCCGGCCCGTGCCGAGCTCTCCGACGCCGCGGTGGTGTCGCGCTCGTGGGGGATGGCGCTGGCCACGCTGGTCAGCCGACTCACCGGGTTCGCCCGGATCGTGCTGCTCGCCGCGATCCTCGGTGCAGCGCTGTCCAGCGCGTTCACGGTGGCCAATCAGCTGCCCAACATGATCGCCGCGCTGGTGCTGGAGGCGACGTTCACCGCGATCTTCGTGCCGGTGCTCGCCCGCGCCGAACGTGACGACCCCGACGGCGGATCCGCCTTCATCAGAAGGCTTCTGACGCTGGCCACCACCCTGCTGATCGTGGTGACGATCATCTCTACCGCCGGCGCCCCGCTGCTGGTCGATCTGATGCTGGGGTCGGAACCCCTGGTGGACCGGCCGTTGACGACGGCGTTCGCCTACCTGCTGTTGCCGCAGATCATCTTCTACGGGTTGTCGTCGGTGTTCATGGCAATCCTGAACACCCGCAACATCTTCGGGCCCCCGGCGTGGGCGCCCGTGGTCAACAACGTCGTCGCGATCCTCACCCTGGGCCTGTATCTCCTTGTGCCGGGCGAACTCTCACTGAACCCGGTGACGATGGGCGACGCCAAGCTCCTGGTCCTTGGCATCGGGACGACGCTGGGCGTCGTCGCACAGGCCGCGGTGCTGTTCGTGGCGATCCGGCGCGAGCGGGTCAGCCTGCGGCCGCTGTGGGGCATCGACGCGCGACTCAAGAAGTTCGGGATGATGGCGCTGGCGATGGTGCTCTACGTGCTCATCAGCCAGGTCGGGTTCATCGTCGGCAATCAGGTCGCCAGCGGTGCGGCAGCGTCGGGCCCGGCGATCTACAACTACACGTGGCTGATCCTGCAGCTGCCGTTCGGCATCGTCGGGGTGACGGTGCTGACCGTCGTGATGCCGCGCCTGTCCCGGAACGCGGCGGCCGGCGACGGACCCGCTGTACTCGCCGATCTGTCGTTGGCGACCCGCTTGACGATGGTGACGCTGATCCCGGTGGTCGCGTTGATGACGGTCGGCGGTCCGGCGATCGGCAGCGCGCTGTTCTCCTACGGCAATTTCGGCGCCGTCGATGCCGGCTACCTCGGCATGGCGATCACGCTGTCAGCGTTCACGCTGATCCCGTACGCCCTGGTTCTGCTGCAGCTGCGGGTGTTCTATGCCCGCGAGGAGCCGTGGACGCCGATCCTGCTGATCGTGGTGATCACGGTCGTGAAGGTCGCCGGCTCGCTGGCGGCGCCGCACCTGACCACCAACCGGGAGCTGGTCGCCGGCTACCTTGGGCTGGCCAACGGCTTGGGCTTTCTCGCCGGTGCGACGCTCGGCTATCTGCTGCTGCGTAATCGTCTGAATCCCCCCGGCGGGCGCCTGTTCTCCACCGACGTCGTGCGCACCGTGCTGGTCACGATCACGGCGGCGCTCGCGGCCGGCCTGATAGCCCACGTGCTCGACCGGCTGGCAGGGCTGGGATCGCTGACCGACCATTTCGGTGCGGCCGGGTCCCTGCTGCGGCTGGCGGTGCTGGGCCTGGTCATGGGTCCGATCATCGCCGGAATCCTGCTCGCCGCGAAGGTCCCCGAGGCGGTTGCGGCGGCGGGCGCGGTGCGGGCGCGCCTCGGTCGCCGCCACGCCGATGCCGGGGCCTCCGTCTCGACCCGGCCGGACGGGGGGCTCACGTACCCTGATCTCACCTCGACGCGACGGACGCGTCAGTTTCCCGGGACGACGCACCGGGGACAGGGAGGCATGGTTGGCGAACACAGGACCGGGAAAGGAGCTGCCGTGAGCGACACCCCCGCCGGTGGTCATCCGGCCCCGCGGCAGACGTCCGATCCGGCCGATCCAGCCAAGACGGCGCGCATCGATCGCCCGTCGGCTGATGACTTCCAGCCCGACGTGCCGGAGCCCGATGAGCCGGCCCCGGCCGAGCCGCCCGCTGTCGACCCCACCCCCGCCGACTCCGCCTCGCCCACCGAGGCGATGCCCGCCGCCGGCACGCCCCGCCCCCGCGCCGACTACAGCAATGACCCCACCCGCGAATCGCTGGCCTTCGATCCGCCCCGCGAACCACCGCTCGAGGCGGCGACCGCGGCGGAGGACATGCACCTCATCCCCGGCGCCACCGTCGGCAAAGGCCGTTACCGCCTGCTCGTCTCACATGGCGGACCACCCACCCTGCAGTTCTGGCAGGCGCTCGACACGGCGCTGGACCGGCAGGTCGCCCTGACGTTCGTCGACCCGGACGGAACGCTGCCCGCGAGCGAGGTGCAGGCGATCCTGGATCGCACCCAACGGCTGGGTCGCATCGACATGCCCGGGGTGGCGCGGGTTCTCGACGTGATGCCCACCGGCACCGGCGGCCTCGTCGTGTCCGAATGGATTCGAGGCGGCTCCCTCGCCGAAGTCGCCGACACCTCCCCCTCCCCGATCGGGGGTGCCCGCGCCATCCAGTCGTTGGCCGCGGCGGCGGAAGCGGCGCACCGCAGCGGCGTCGCGCTGGCGATCGACCATCCGGCCCGCATCCGCGTCAGCATCGACGGTGATGTGGCGCTTGCGTTCCCGGCCACGCTCCCGTCGGCGACCCCGGACGACGACATCCGCGGCATCGGCGCGGCGCTGTATGCGCTGCTGATCAACCGGTGGCCGCTGCCCGAGAGCGGCCAACCCAGTGGGCTCGCCGCCGCCGAGCTGGATGCCGCCGGCCAACCCGTCGAACCCCGCACCGTCGACCGGGACATCCCGTTCCAGATCTCCGCGGCCGCCGCTCGTGCCGCGCAGGAGAACGGCGGGATCCGCAGCGCCTCGACGATGCTGAACCTGCTGCAGCAGGCCACGGCGATCGCTGACCGCACCGATCACCTCGCCCCGGTCGACGAGACTGCGTCCCCGGTGCCGGGTGTCCCCGGCGCCCCGGTCGATCCCGACGACGCGGCCCGGCGGCGCAAGCGCCTGATCATCGGTGTCAGTGTGGCCGCCGCCGCGGTGGTACTCGTGGTGATCCTGCTGGCGACCGTGCTCAGCAACATCTTCGGCGACGTGGGCAACGGGCTCAGCGGTGACGAGCTCGGCCTCAACGCCCCGACGTCGTCGCAGCCGAACAGCAGCACCACCGACGCCGGGGCCGTCGTGAAACCCGTTCGCGCCACGGTGTTCTCGCCCGAAGGCGAGGCCGATGCGCCGGATCTCGCCGGCTTGGCGATCGACGGCGATCCGAGCACGGTGTGGCCCACCGACACCTACAGCGACGCGGCCCCCTTCCCCGGATTCAAGAACGGTGTCGGCCTGATGCTGCAGCTGCCGCAACCGACCACGCTGGGTTCGGTCGGTATCAACGTCAACAGCACCGGCACTGCGGTGCAGATCCGTTCGGCGACATCGGCGTCACCGTCGTCGCTGGACGACACGACCGCGCTCACCCAGCCCACGACGCTCAAGCCCGGAACCAACACCATTGCGGTCGAGAACGCCGCCCCGACGTCCTATGTGCTCGTGTGGATCTCCACGCTGGGACAGGTCAACGGGCAGAGCCGTACCGACGTCTCGGAGATCACGCTCAAAGCCGCCGGCTGACCGAAAACTGGTGCGCAGGGCCCCCGCTCGGTCCGCCTAGGGTTCGGCTGTGGGGATTTTCTCGGGGCACGGCGACGGCGTGGTGCGGCCGCGCACCGACTCCGAGTTGCTGGCCGCGCACGTCGCGGGCGACCGCTACGCGTTCGAGGAACTCTTCTATCGCCACCACCGCCAGCTCTACCGTCTCGCGACGCTGACCACCGCCGATCCCGACGACGCGGCCGATGCGCTGCAGGACGCCCTGCTGGCGGCGCACCGCACCGCCGGCGCGTTCCGGCACGATTCCGCGGTCAGCAGCTGGCTGCACCGCATCGTCGTCAACGCCTGCCTTGATCGACTGCGCCGCAACAAGTTCCGCGACCACGCTGCACTCGACGAACAACTCACCTGCGGCACCGACCCCACCCGCCACATCGACACAGCGATCGTGATCGAACGGGCGCTGCTGACGCTGCCGCTCGAGCAGCGTGCCGCGGTGGTGGCGGTCGACATGCAGGGTTTCTCGGTCGCCGAGACCGCGCGGCTGCTCGGCATCCCAGAAGGCACGGTCAAGAGTCGGTGCGCGCGGGCCCGGGCCAAGCTCGCGGCATCCCTGACGGTGTTCGCCGGCGATCACATCGAATGAACCCGGTCGGCTAGCCTCAGACGGTCAGCGGACAACGCAACCGGCGGGGGTGGACGATGGGTGACGACCTCGAACCCGTCGCGCCGGAACTCGTGGCAGATTTGCAGGCCGGCCTCCTCGACGACGACACCGCCGCCGCTGTGCGCCGCCGGGTACGCACCGATCCCGAGGCGGCGCAGATGCTGGCGGCGCTCGACACCGTCCGTCGCGAACTGAGCCGGCTCGGCGCCAAGCCTGCCTCGGCGCCCGCGGTACCCGCCGAGGTCACAGCCCGCATCGGTGCCGCGTTGCGAACGGCAGAACCACCCTCGAAACACCACTGACCCGCCCGGGCGGCCATCGGGAACACCCCGGCCTACCCTGGTGTTCAAGGATTGCAGGCAGAAAGGCACTCATGACCTCCTCGTCCACCGTCCACGACGTGATCATCGTCGGTTCCGGCCCGGCCGGGTACACCGCCGCCGTCTACACGGCGCGGGCCCAGCTGAAGCCCCTCGTGTTCGAAGGCACCCAGTTCGGCGGTGCTCTCATGACCACCACCGAGGTGGAGAACTATCCGGGGTTCCGGGATGGCATCACCGGCCCCGAGCTGATGGACCAGATGCGCGAGCAAGCGCTGCGCTTCGGAGCCGACTTGCGCATGGAGGACGTCGATTCGGTCGACCTGAGCGGCCCGGTCAAGAAGGTCACCGTCGGTGACGAGACCTTCCAGGCCCGCGCCGTCATCCTCGCGATGGGCGCCGCGGCCCGCCACCTCGGTGCCCCCGGCGAAGACGCGCTGCTGGGCATGGGTGTGAGCACGTGCGCCACCTGCGACGGCTTCTTCTTCCGCGACCAGGACATCGCCGTGGTCGGCGGTGGCGATTCGGCGATGGAGGAGGCCACCTTCCTCACCCGTTTCGCACGCAGTGTGACGCTGATCCACCGCCGCGAGGAGTTCCGCGCCTCCAAGATCATGCTCGAGCGCGCCGAGCAGAACGAGAAGATCACCTTCTTGACCAACACCGCGGTGGAGTCGATCGAGGGCGATCCGAAGGTGACCGGCATCAAGCTCCGCAACACCGTGACCGGTGAAGAGTCCGCGTTGGCGGTCACCGGTGTCTTCGTGGCGATCGGTCACGATCCGCGGTCGGATCTGGTGCGCGGGCAGGTCGATCTCGACGACGAGGGTTATGTCCAGGTCGTCGGTCGCACCACCTACACCTCGGTCGACGGAGTCTTCGCCGCAGGCGATCTGGTGGACCACACCTACCGGCAGGCCATCACCGCTGCCGGAAGTGGTTGTGCTGCAGCCATCGACGCCGAACGGTGGTTGGCTGACCACGCCGCACCGGGCGAACGAACCTCCACCACAACCGAAGACACCGATCTGATTGGAGCGCAGCAATGAGCGAGTCCACCTCGGCGACCGTCGCCGTCACCGACGATTCCTTTTCTCAGGACGTGCTGTCCAGCGGCACCCCGGTGCTCGTCGATTTCTGGGCGACCTGGTGCGGGCCGTGCAAGATGGTGGCCCCGGTGCTCGAGGAGATCGCATCCGAGAAGGCCGGCGCCCTGACGGTGGCCAAGCTCGACGTCGACGAGAACCCGGCGACGGCGCGGGACTTCTCGGTCGTGTCGATCCCCACCATGATCCTGTTCAAGGACGGTCAGCCGGTGAAGCGGATCGTGGGGGCGAAGGGCAAGGCCGCGCTGCTGCGCGAGCTCGCTGACGTGCTCTAGCGGACTCGTACTGCCCCGGGACACTTCCCTGGGGTTTTCCGGAATCCTCTCCCCTTCTGAGAGAATGCTGCCTATGTCGAGTCTGCGTCGCGGTGACCGTTCTGCAGCGGTCACCGAGATCCGGATCGCGTTGGCCGCCCTGGGCATGCTCGACGATCCCGACGACGACCTGGCCACCGGGCGCAGAGTCGCCGCCGATGTGTTCGACGGCGAGCTCGACCACGCGGTCCGCGCTTTTCAACAGCATCGTGGTCTCCTCGTCGACGGGATCGTCGGCGAGGCGACCTATCGGGCGATCAAGGAGGCCTCCTACCGCCTCGGCGCGCGAACCCTGAACCACCAGTTCGGTGCCCCCATGTACGGCGACGATGTCGCCACCCTGCAAGCGCGCCTGCAGGATCTCGGGTTCTACACCGGGTTGGTCGACGGCCACTTCGGGTTGCAGACCCACAACGCGCTGATGTCCTACCAACGTGAGTACGGACTCTTCCCCGACGGTATCTGCGGGCCGGAAACGCTGCGCTCGCTGTACAACCTGGGATCCCGCGTGACCGGCGGCTCGCCGCATGCGATCCGCGAGGAGGAGCTGGTGCGTAGCTCCGGACCTCGTCTTTCGGGCAAGAGGATCATCATCGATCCGGGGCGCGGCGGCACCGATCACGGTCTCATCATGAACGGGCCGTCGGGACCGATCAGCGAGGCAGACATCCTGTGGGACCTGGCCAGTCGGCTCGAAGGCCGGATGACGGCCATCGGCATGGAGACCTTTCTGTCTCGGTCTGCGGGTGCCTCCCCCCCTGACGCGGAACGTGCCGCGACCGCCAACTCCGTCGGCGCCGATCTGATGATCAGCCTGCGATGCGAAGCGCAGGCGAGCCCCGCGGCCAACGGTGTCGCGTCGTTCCACTTCGGCAACTCGCACGGCTCGGTGTCCACCATCGGGCGCAACCTCGCCGACTTCATCCAGCGAGAGGTCGTGGCACGCACCGGGTTACGTGATTGCCGCGTCCACGGCCGGACGTGGGATCTGCTGCGCCTGACCCGCATGCCCACCGTGCAGGTGGACGTCGGCTACATCACCAATCCCGGTGACCGGGCCACCCTCGTCTCCCCCGCGGCCCGCGATTCTCTGGCCGAAGGCATCCTCGCGGCCGTGAAGCGGCTCTACCTTCTCGGTAAGAACGACCGCCCCACAGGCACATTCACGTTCGCCGAGCTCCTCGCCCACGAATTGGCCGTCGAGCAGTCACGCCGCAGCTAGCCGAAGACGGCTAGCAGTTCGCCGCCGCGCCGGCACCGACCGGTTGCTGCAGCTGCGCACTTTCCAGCAGGCGCTCCAAGGCGGCTTCGACACCGGCTTTCCACCCGAGACCCTGCTCCAGTTCCAGCCGGAGCCGCGGGAAGTAGGTGTGGTGGGACACGACGACGAAACCCGCATCGAGGAGTAGATCGAGCGGCATCACACAGGTGCCCATCGCGCAGTCACCGAGGGTCTCCAGCACAGGTTGCACATCCGGCGGCACCTCGGCCATGTCCGCTAGTTCGTCAGCGACAGACGAGCGGCCGAACGCTTCCAGCGCGCGCACACCTCGTCGCACGAGATCGCCGACCACTCCCGTGATCAATGCGCGCGACAGTTCCTCGTGGCCGGGGCCCGTCTCCACGCCCAGCGACGTCAGAAGAACTGCGTCGGCGCTGACCGGTCCGGTCGGGAAGCGACTCGCCCGCGGCACACTGCGCGGCGGCGCATAGAAGGCGTACCCGAGGCACGGCTCGTCACCCGTCTCGTCGTCGGGCACCGGTGTCGAGTACTCGACGGCGAGCTGGCCGCACGACCCCCACTCCAGCATCACCATCGACAGCCAGGCTTCTTTCTCGAATTCGGGGTCCGAAAGATTCCGGTCGTCTCCGACTGTGAGCGGATCGACTTCCCAGTACACGCACCGACGCGCGTGCTTGGGCAGCTGCTCGAACGCTTCGAGCCGCAGAGGCGTGATTCGTGCAGTCACTACGCTCCCGAAGGTCTCCGCCGCGAAGGGGTGCGCGGCCGCCCCTCCAGAATAGAAGGCGCGGACCCAGCCGGCCGGATACTGCGCCGTCGGACCTCCTGCCGAGCGCTTGCCGCCGAAACAGATTGGCGCTCAGTGCCTTTCCCGGCGGCGCCGCGATCGAGCCCGGTCCGCGACGGGCGACTGTCACAGTGACGTAACGGCCGCGTGTGGTTGGTCACCGGGTTGTCGAGTTCATGAGGTCCACAATTCGTTGCAGATCGTCGACGGATCCGAATTCGACGACGATCTTGCCCTTGCGCTTGCCCAGACTGACCGTCACACGAGTGTCGAACGCCGACGAGAGCTGCTCGGCCACGTCCTGCAGCCCGGGCATCTGGATCGGCTTGCGACGCGGCGCCGGTGGGGCGCCCGCACCTTCCCGGTTGGCCAACGTGACGGCTTCTTCGGTAGCTCGCACCGACAGACCTTCGGCGACGATCCGGGCGGCGAGCTCCTCCTGCTGCTCCGGCCCGCCCTCGAGGGCGAGCAGAGCCCGCGCATGGCCGGCGGACAGCACGCCCGCAGCGACGCGACGCTGCACGGCGATCGGTAGGCGCAGCAGGCGGATCATGTTGGTGATGACCGGACGCGAGCGGCCGATCCGCGCGGCCAGTTCATCGTGGGTCACGGCGAACTCGTCCAGCAGCTGCTGGTAGGCGGCCGCCTCTTCCAACGGGTTCAGCTGCACGCGATGGATGTTCTCCAGGAGCGCGTCACGCAGCATGCTGTCGTCGGCGGTCTCCCGCACAATCGCGGGGATCGTCGCGACGCCTGCCTTCTGCGCTGCGCGCCAGCGGCGCTCCCCCATGACCAGCTGGTAGCGCACCGGCGCATCCCCGGTGGCGGGGACGGCGCGCACGACGATCGGCTGCATCAAGCCGAATTCGCGGATGGAGTGAACGAGTTCGCTCAGCGCTTCCTCGTCGAACACCTGTCGGGGCTGACGCGGATTGGGATCGATCTGCGATGGCGCGATCTCCCGGTACACCGCGCCGACGTCGCCGGCTGCCGGCGGAGCTTCCGACGGCGGTGCGCCGAACACGGCGTCGGCGGCAGCAGCACCCATCCGGGGCCCGGTGGTGGCCGGCTCATCACCCTCGGCCGGGCCCGTCGGGATCAGCGAAGCCAAGCCCCGCCCGAGGCCACTGCGCTTACGTGCCGGGTTGTTCATCCATGTCCTTCGTTCGTCGCACGCTAGAGGTTCGGGAGATCAGCTTGGGATCACTGCCGTGCTGCGGGCGCGCCACGCTGCGCGAGTTCGCGGCTCGCGTCGAGGTAGCTCATCGCGCCCCGCGACCCGGGGTCGTAATCGATGATCGTCATGCCGTAGCCGGGCGCTTCCGAGACTTTGACGCTGCGCGGGATCACGGTCCGCAGCACCTTGTCGCCGAAGTGCGCTCGAACGTCGACGGCGACCTGATCCGCCAGCTTGGTGCGACCGTCGTACATGGTCAGCACCACGGTCGTCACGTTGAGTTCGGGATTCAGGTGCGACTTGACCATCTCGATGTTGCGAAGCAGCTGACCGACTCCCTCGAGCGCGTAGTACTCACACTGGATCGGGATCAGAACTTCAGGCGCAGCCACGAGCGCATTGATGGTCAGCAAGCCGAGCGACGGTGGGCAGTCGATGAAGACGTAGTCGAAATCGTGGTGCTTCAGCTCGGCGAGGGCGGTGCGCAGTCGTCCCTCGCGGGCCACCATGCTGACGAGCTCGATCTCGGCGCCGGCGAGATCGATGGTCGCGGGCACGCAGTACAGGAGCTCATTGTGCGGACTCTGCTGCAGCGCAGTCTCCACGGGAATCTCGCCGATGAGCACCTCGTAGGACGACGGTGTCCCCGGCCGATGCTCGATACCGAGCGCGGTGCTCGCGTTGCCCTGTGGGTCCAGGTCGATGACGAGGGTGCGGGCGCCCTGCAGCGCCAGCGCCGCGGCGATGTTGACCGCCGTCGTGGTCTTGCCGACGCCGCCCTTCTGATTGGCAACTGTGAAAATTCGCTGGCGTGCCGGCTTCGGTAGAAGTCCCTCTGACGCCGCGTGCATCAAACGGACAGCGCGCTCCGCCTCCGCACCGATGGGGGTGTCGGCGTCATGAGTGCCCCACGTTTCACGTGAAACATCCGCGCCCGGCTCCTCGGCCGTTGACGTCACCGCTGTCTCCTTCCCGCCGGAGTCCGACGGCGCCGCTCCTCTTCCAGAAACCCTACGACTACTGTCGCGGGCGGGTCCACGAAATCCGCGCCACACGTCTTCACCTCTATGTTGGCGAGGCCGAGCGCAGCCAGCGATCTGCGGTGCTGCTGCACCTCATCGGCCGCCCGCTCGCCCTTCATCGCGAGCATTCGGCCACCGGCACGCAACAGCGGAACGCTCCACTTGGCGAGCTTGTCGAGAGACGCGACCGCGCGCGACACCACCGCATCCTGCTCCCCGACGGCATCTCGAACGGCTCTGTCTTCTGCACGCCCACGCACCACGACGGAATTCAGCCCCAGTTCTGCGATGGCTTCCCGAAGGAAGTCGCTGCGGCGAAGCAGCGGCTCGATCAGCGTCACCGACACATCTGGCCGCGCCAACGCCAACGGTATCCCGGGTAGCCCGGATCCGCTTCCGATGTCAGCGACCGACTCGCCATCGGCCACCACATCGGCTATCGCGACACTGTTGAGGATGTGTCGGTCCCAGAGCCGGTCCACCTCGCGGGGACCGAGGAGACCTCGCTCCACACCGGCGCCGGCCAGGATCTCGGCATACCGACATGCGGCATCGGCGGCGTCACCGAAGACTGCCGCGACCGCCGCGGGCGGCGCTGGCACCTCCGCATGTTTCACGTGAAACATCCTCCGCCTCGAGTCCTGACAATGGCACGCTCACCGAACTACATCGGTGTAACTCCACGCTGTCAGTCGACGAGGACGACCACGCGACGCGAGGGCTCCACGCCCTCGCTCTCGCTGTGCACCCCGTCGACGTCAGCCACGGCGTCGTGCACGATCTTGCGCTCGAACGGCGTCATCGGCGACAGCTCTTCGCGCTCACCCGTCTCGAGCACGCGGTGCGCCACCTTGCTCCCCAGGGCCGCCAGCTCGTCACGTCGCCGCTTACGCCACTGCGCGATATCGAGCATGAGCCGGCTCCGCTCGCCGGTCTTCTGATGAACAGCCAACCGGGTCAGCTCCTGCAGAGCGTCGAGCACCTCGCCCTTGCGCCCCACGAGCTTGGTCAGGTCTCCCCCGCCATCGATGCTCACTACCGCACGGTCGCCTTCGACGTCGAGATCGATGTCCCCGTCGAAGTCCAACAGGTCCAGCAGTTCCTCGAGATAATCGCCGGCGATCTCGCCCTCAGCGACCAGTCGCTCCTCGAGATCGGTCGGACCCGAACCCGCTTCCTTCGCAGCCTCGTCCACGGTCACGGTGGAGTCCGCCTGCTCGAGCTCTTCTGCGGTTGTCGTCTCTGAATTCGTCATGGTTTACCTCTTCCTCGTTCGCGGTCGCCCGCGCGTCAACGTTTCCGCTTCTTGGGGCGTGCGCCGGGTTTGGGAGTACGACTCGCTGTCCCGTTCCGCGTGGCGGCATCGCTGCTGTTCGTGCTGGAGCCATTACTGGTGCTGGCGCCCGACATTCCATTCGGGCTGCCCGCGCCGTGTTCGGAACCAGTTGCCTCGGTGATCTCGACGCCGTCGGTGCCATCCACCGACTCACCTTCGAGGCGCGGGCCCTTCTTGCGGCTCGGCTTCGCTCCCGGCGCAGGTGCGTTCGCCGCCCGCCGCTCCAGCGCCTCCTGCTTCTTGGCTTCCTCTTCCTTCTCGATCTTGCCGAAGACGTAGTGCTGCTGACCGAAGGTCCAGATGTTGTTGGAGAACCAGTACAGCAGGATCGCCAGCGGGAGGAACGGACCGCCGACAACGACGCCGAGCGGGAAGACGTAGAGCGCGAGCTTGTTCATCATCGCGGTCTGCGGATTGGCTGCCGCTTCCGGTGACTGGCGAGCCACCGAGGCGCGGCTGTTGAAGTAGGTCGCAACGCCCGCCAGGATCATGATCGGCACACCCACGGCAACAACGGCGGGACGGTGGAATTCGGTGAACGCCTCCAAGCCGTGCTTCTGGATCATGGTCGCGCCGAGTGGTGCACCGAAGAGGTTGGCGTCCAGGAAATGCCCGACGTCGGTGGCGCTGAAGAAATAGTTGCCGAGGCTGCGGTTCTCCTCGACGGACAGACCCAGCCGGCCGATGCCGGTCTGCGTCCGGTTGAACGACATCAGCACGTGGTAGAGCCCGAGGAACACCGGTACCTGGGCGAGCATCGGCAAGCATCCGAGGATCGGGTTGAACCCGTGTTCCTTCTGCAGCTTCTGCATTTCCAGCGCCATGCGCTGACGGTCCTTGCCGTACTTCTTCTGCAGGGCCTTGATCTGCGGCTGCAGCTCCTGCATCTGGCGGGTGGTGCGGATCTGCCGCACGAACGGCTTGTAAAGGATCGCACGCAGCGTGAACACCAGGAACATCACCGACAGTGCCCAGGCGAAGAAGTTCGACGGGCCCAGCAAGAACGCGAACGCCTTGTACCAGACCCACATGATCGCCGACACCGGGTAATAGATGATGTCGAGGCTGAAGAAGTTAAACACGCGGCAGACTCTTCCCTTGCTGATCCGGTTGGTCTTCTCGGTCTACTGAGGCGCTACAGGGGCCACCGATACTCACGGGGGTGGCGTCACTGTGACGTTGACGGTCGGTGCGATCCGGTATCGGATCCCACCCTCCGTTATGCCATGGTCCGCATTTGAGCAGGCGAACGAGCGCCAACCAACTCCCCCGCACCAATCCGAACTCGGTCAAGGCCTCGACCGCGTACTGGCTGCAGGTGGGGGTGAAGCGACACGTCGGTAGCCGCAGTGGGGACACCGTGCTGCGGTACAGCTGGATCATCCACACCAGAGCACGGACCGCACGTGCACTCACGAGGGGGCGTCCATCGATGCGGCTGCCCGATTCCTGATGCGCCGCAGCGCGATCCGCAGCTCCTGCTCGAGGCGAGGAGATACGGCGCGCCGACTGCCCGGGAGGGCGCGAATCACCACCCGGTCGGTGACGTCCAATTCGGGGAGAACGGTACGTGCGACATGACGGAGACGCCGAGACACCTGATGGCGTTGGACGGCATTGCCCACCGCTTTGGAGACGACCAAGCCGACCCGTGGTCCGGCTTCCTCGGTCTGATCAGAACGCAGGCAGTAGACGACGAGATCAGGCTGCGCGGCCCGCGTCCCTCGACTGACTGTGGCACCGAACTCGGTCGACCTGGTCATCCGGTTCTGTGCCGGAAGCACCGCGTCAGACCTGGGGTCGCGTCACGCAGTCAGTGACTGACGGCCTTTGCGGCGCCGGCCGGACACGATGGCACGCCCCGCACGGGTGCGCATCCGCAGCCGGAACCCGTGCACGCGTGCGCGGCGCCGGTTGTTGGGCTGGAAGGTCCGCTTGCCCTTGGCCACGGCAGTCACTCCTTGTTGGTCTGGCCCCCACGCTCGTCCCGCCATTCCTGACGGGCATCACGCTGTCGGCCGTTGGTAAGCTCGGCGGTCTTGCTGTACCGGCGCGGCCCCCGGCGTGAGCCGGATCGCAGCCGTATCGCCACGTGCGGGCGACTGTTCGAGGGTACTGACGAGAATTGGCCGGGTCAAACTTGCGCCTGCCAAGTGGAGCGCTCCCCCGCACAGCCGGTGTTCGTTCACCCCAACCGCACGTCAGCAGCATCACATTCACCTCAACAGTCACGTGCATCTGGAACGATTGAGCCACGCGGAATTACCCTTCCCCGCAATGTTGCAGAACTGTTGGCACTCGGAGAGAAAACTGTTAGCTTCTGGCGAGGCCGTTTCCATGCCGGAACGGCGCAAGACAACGAAGCGAGGATCGTTCACTCGGTCGCGAGCCCACCACGTGTCATCACGTAGTGATGAGCTCCGACCCTTGGCAGCCTCGTTGGTAGACAGC